>CAWJIX010000001.1:0-396168 GCA_963843125.1 uncultured Actinomycetota bacterium
GCTGCATCAGGCTTGCGCCCATTGTGCAATATTCCCCACTGCTGCCTCCCGTAGGAGTCTGGGCCGTATCTCAGTCCCAGTGTGGCCGGACACCCTCTCAGGCCGGCTACCCGTCGTCGCCTTGGTAGGCCATCACCCCACCAACAAGCTGATAGGCCGCGGGCCCATCCCACACCGCAAAAGCTTTCCCCCACCAGGCCATGCGACCAGCAAGGTATATTCGGTATTAGACCCAGTTTCCCAGGCTTATCCCAAAGTGCAGGGCAGATCACCCACGTGTTACTCACCCGTTCGCCACTCGTGTACCCCCGAAAGGGCCTTACCGTTCGACTTGCATGTGTTAAGCACGCCGCCAGCGTTCGTCCTGAGCCAGGATCAAACTCTCCAAACAAAAACTCCTCGCAAAACGAGGCGAATTCACAATCAGAGAAAACCTGACATCGTCAGAAAAACTGACAATAAAAAAACACCACACCCAAGGCACGGGGCGCCAAGAATGTGGCCAAAATAAAAACAACAAACAAAAACCACCAAACACACTATTGAGTTCTCAAACAACACGCCCGTTTCGCAGGCAACCCTGCCACTGTACTCGACATCGACAGAGACGTCAAACCCCGTCCGCCAATCCGAAAACTGGGGCCGTGGGCTACAAGGAAACGATACGCCTTCTCGTACGAGAGGCCCAAATCGACAGCCACCAGGGACCGTCTAGACGACGCGTTCGATCTCCGCGCCCAGGCTGACCAGGTTCTCGACGAACAAGGGATACCCGCGGTCGATGTGGAAGACGTCGTGGACCTCGGTGTCGCCGTCGGCGACCAGGCCGGCCAACACCAGGCCCGCTCCCGCCCGGATGTCTGAGGACCACACCGGAGCGCTGGACAACTGCGGAAGGCCCCTGACCACTGCGTGGTGACCGTCGGTCCTGGCGTCGGCGCCGAGCCGGATCATCTCCTCGACGAACCGGAACCGTGCTTCGAAGACGTTCTCGGTGATCATCGACGTGCCGTCGGCGATCGACGCCAGACCGATGGCCATCGGCTGCAGATCTGTCGGGAAACCGGGAAACGGCAGGGTGGCGACGTTGATCGCCTTCGGCCGCTCGTACTGCACGATGCGGAATCCGTCGTCGGTCTGCGTCACGGTGGCCCCTGCGTCGTGCAACTTGTGCAGGACCAGCTGAAGATGTTGAGGGTCGACGCCGGTCACCGCGATATCGCCCCGGGTCATGGCCGCGGCGATGCCCCACGTGGCGGCGACGATCCGGTCGCCGATCACCCGGTGTTCCGTCGGATGCAGCCGATCGACACCGGTGATGGTCATCGTCGACGAGCCGGCACCTTCGATCTGGGCGCCCATCTGATTGAGCATCGTGCAGAGGTCGACGACATCGGGCTCCCGTGCCGCGTTGTGGATCGTGGTGACGCCCTCGGCCACCACCGCCGCCATCAAGATGTTCTCCGTCGCACCCACCGACGGAAACTCGAGTTGAATCTCCGCGCCGCGCAGGTGCTCTGCCTCGGCGACGACACAGCCGTGCTCGATATTGCAGCGCGCGCCGAGTTGCCGAAGACCGGCCTGGTGCATGTCCAGCGGTCGCGACCCGATGGCATCGCCGCCCGGCAGTGCCACCTTGGCCCGCTTACAGCGGCCGACCAACGGTCCCAGCACGCACACCGACGCCCGGAACTGCCGAACGGCTGCGAAATCAGCGTCGTATTTGGGCTCGTCGGGTGAGGTGATGCGGACCGTGCCGCCCTCCATCTCGACGGTAGCCCCGAGCCCGCGGAGGACCTCGGCCATCAGCGGCACATCGAGAATGTCCGGGCAATTGGTGATCGTGCTCGTGCCCTCGGCCAACAGCGTCGCCGCCATCAGTTTCAGCACGCTGTTCTTGGCTCCCCCGACGGCAACTTCGCCTGACAACCGGTTTCCACCGGTGACTACGAATCGCTCGCTCACGCCGGTTAGTTTAGACAGCGGCGCGGTCGGTGTCCGAATCCTCGGCAAGGCCGCGAACGGTACCGTTTGACCATGGCCGTACACCTGACCCGCATTTACACCCGCACCGGTGACGACGGAACCACCGGATTGAGCGACTTCAGCAGGGTTTCCAAGAACGATGCTCGACTCGCGGCGTACGCCGACTGCGATGAAACCAACGCTGCCATCGGGGTCGCGGTCTCTTTGGGTCACCCGGACGAGCAAATGCTCAAGGTACTGCGGCAGATTCAGAACGACCTCTTCGATGCCGGCGCTGACCTGTCCACTCCGGTTGTCGAGAATCCCGCGCACCCGCCGCTGCGCATCACCCAGAGCTACATCGACAGACTCGAAGGCTGGTGTGACGACTTCAACGCGCCCCTTCCCGCATTGAATTCGTTTGTGCTGCCCGGCGGTACGGCCCTGTCCGCTCTGCTGCATGTCGCCCGGACTGTCACGCGCCGTGCCGAGCGGTCCGCCTGGCTGGCGATCGACGCCAATCCCGACAGCGTCAGCGTGTTGCCGGCGAAGTACTTGAACCGGCTGTCCGATCTGCTCTTCATTCTTTGCCGGGTCGCCAATCCGGGCGGTGACGTGCTCTGGCAACCGGGCGGATGAGCGCTTGCGCGAAGACCGAAAGATGTAGTCCTGCTTCCGCTCATGCGGTGCGTCGCCGTGCGCGCGCCGACGGCCGTGACTCCAGCCAAGATTGAAAGGCCGTCAGCGCACCGCGATCCAGGGCAACCTCGTAGCCACGCTTGCGTTCAGGGCTCGTGTCGCGCAGTTCGAGGATCACGATCGCGTCGGTCATGATGTCGAACTCGTCGCCACGAGGTGACCGCCGCGACACGATCTCCAAGCCCCGCCGGCTCAGCCTGCGGTCGGGCCACCACCGCAGGCTGGACAGCCGGTAGAAGCCGGCTTCGCCACCGCGGTAACGCATTACGCCGTGTCGCCATCCTTGGCCGCCGACGGCCGGGTAGTCACGCAGGATGGCGGCGGTACCACCGACCTGACGCAGCTTCCAGAGCCGATAGCAGAGGGCGATGACGACAAGAAGAAGCACACCCACCAGCGCGACCATGATCAGCATGGACGCGCTCATCGGTGGTCCTAGTCGATCTCGCCCAGGGCGCGCAGCCTGGCACGGCCCTTGGCCGCAGTCGCTTCGTCGTCGGACTCCGAGTCACGTTTCGCCTCATCGGCGTTGATCTCGGACTCGAGTTCAGCGGACTCGGCGAGGATGATCACGCCCTCTTCGGTCACGGACATGAATCCGCCGTCGACCGCGATACGCAGATCATCATCGCCCTCGCGTTCGACGCGCACCATGGCGTCGTCGACCAGCTGCGCGACCAACGGGATGTGGTGCGGCAGGATGCCGATCTCCCCCGACGTCGTGCGGGTGAACAGAAATGTGGCCTTGCCCGACCAGATTTCGCGTTCGACCGCAACGATGTCGACGTCCAGTTCAGCCATCTCTACTTGCTCTTGTCTTCGCCGTCGTCCTTGGCCTCGTCTTTGGCGTCGCCGTTGGCCTCGTCTTCGGCGTCGTCGTTGGCCTCGTCTTTGGCGTCGTCATCCTTTTTGTCTTCGTCGGACGACGGAGCGCCGTCACTGGCATTGTCGTCCATCTTGGCGCCGAGGCTTTCGGCCTTCTTCTGCAGATCTTCCAGACCACCGATGAGGAAGAACGCCTGTTCCGGCAGATGGTCGAAATCGCCCTTCGAGAGCTTGTCGAACGCCTCGATGGTCTCCTTCAGCGGAACCGTCGAGCCGGGCTGCCCGGTGAACTGCTCGGCCGCCATCATGTTCTGCGACAGGAAGCGCTCGATGCGACGGGCGCGCTGAACCAACTGCTTGTCCTCCTCGGACAATTCGTCGATACCGAGGATCGCGATGATGTCCTGAAGGTCCTTGTAGCGCTGCAGGATGCGGATGACTTCCTGCGCGACGCGGTAGTGCTCGTCGCCGACGACGCTCGGGTCGAGGATCGTCGAGCTGGACGCCAGCGGGTCCACCGCCGGGAATATGCCCTTGGAGAACACCGTACGGCTCAGCTCGGTGGTGGCATCGAGGTGCGCGAACGTGGTCGCGGGCGCCGGGTCGGTGTAGTCGTCGGCGGGCACGTACACGGCTTGCATCGACGTGATGGACCGGCCGCGGGTCGAGGTGATGCGCTCTTGCAGCTCACCCATCTCGTCGGCCAGCGTCGGCTGGTATCCCACCGCGGAAGGCATGCGGCCCAACAGCGTCGAGACCTCGGAGCCGGCCTGGGTGAACCGGAAGATGTTGTCGATGAACAGCAGCACATCCTGCTCCTGCTCGTCGCGGAAGAACTCCGCCATCGTCAGCGCCGACAGCGCGACCCGCATACGGGTACCGGGCGGCTCGTCCATCTGACCGAACACCAAAGCGGTGTCCTTGAGCACATCGGCGTCTGCGAGCTCGACCCACAAATCGTTACCCTCGCGGGTGCGCTCACCCACACCGGCGAACACGGACGTACCACCGAAGTTGCGGGCGATGCGGTTGATCATCTCCTGGATCAACACCGTTTTGCCCACGCCGGCACCGCCGAACAGCGCGATCTTTCCACCGCGCACGTACGGGGTCAGCAGGTCGACGACCTTCAGGCCCGTCTCCAGCATCTCGGTGCGGGGTTCAAGCTCGTCGAAAGCAGGCGGCTTCCGGTGGATGGACCAACGCTCGAAATCCTTGCCGTACCCGGGGTCGTCGAGGCAGTCGCCGAGCGCGTTGAACACGTGGCCCTTGACGCCGTCGCCGACCGGAACCGAGATCGACTTACCGGTGTCGGTCACCTCGACACCGCGAACCAGGCCGTCGGTGGGCTGCAGAGAGATGCAGCGGACGAGGTTGTCACCCAGGTGCTGGGCGACCTCGAGGGTCAGCGTCTTCGCGAGGTCCTTATAAGAGATCTCGGCGTGCAACGCGTTGAACAGTTCCGGCACCGAGCCACGCGGGAACTCCACGTCGACGACCGGGCCGGTGATACGGACAACGCGACCGGCGGTGTCGGTCGACGTGCCTTTTTCTGTTTTCTCGATAGCAGCAGTCATTCGTCTATTCGCTTTCTAAGGGCTACTTCTTGGCAGCGTCCGCGAGTGCATTAGCGCCACCGACGATTTCGCTGATTTCCTGGGTGATCTGAGATTGCCGTTCGCGGTTGGCCATCAGAGTCAGGTCCTTGATGAGGTCGTCGGCGTTGTCGGACGCCGACTTCATGGCACGCCGGCGCGACGCCGACTCCGACGCCGCCGCTTCGAGCAGCGCAGCGAAGATGCGGGTCGCCACGTACCGCGGCAGCAGCGCACCGAACAGTTCTTCGGCATTCGGTTCGAACGAGAACAGCGTGTGCGGACCGGTCTCCTCTTCGCTGTACTCCACCACCATCGGCGCGATCCGGCGCGCGACCGCGACCTGCGACATCATGGATTTGAACTCATTGAACACGATGTGCAGTTCGTCGACCCCGAGGATGTTGTCCTCGCCTGGATCGTCGCCCTCGTCGTCCATGCCTGCGGTGAAGGCGTCGACCAGTGTCTTCGCGATCTCCTGCGCGTTCTCGTAGTCGGGCCGCTCGGAGAACCCGGTCCAGGAATCGACCACATCCCAGTTGCGGAAGCTGTAGTAGCCCAGAGCCTTTCGGCCCACCGTATACAGAACGGGTTCTTTGCCCTCCTCGCGGAGCAGCGAGAACAGCTCCTCGGAGCGACGGAACACGTTGGCGTTGTACGCACCGCAGAGTCCGCGGTCGGACGACACCACCAGCACACCGGCTCGCCGTGGGTTCTCCCGCTCGACGAGCAGGGGATGATCCAGTGCGCTGGCGTCGGCCAGATTGGTCAGCATGTGCGTGATTTCGCGGTCGTACGGCCGAGCCGCCTCGACTCGGGCCTGCGCCTTGGCGATACGCGACGTCGCGATCAGTTCCTGGGCCTTGGTGATCTTCTTGATCGACCCCGCGGAGCGGATGCGGCCGCGCAGTTCGCGCAGTGTGGCAGCCATAGGTTCTCCGGCCTACTTCTTCTTCTTCTTCGGTGCGGGCTTGTTCACCTTCACCGATTCCTTTTCGACGTCTTGCTCGTCCATCGCCTCGACATGCTCGTCGGGAACGACCGAACTGCCGTCGGTGGTGGCGAAGCCCCTCTTGAAGTCGTTGACGACGCTTTCGAGCTTGTCCTCCAACTCCTCGGAGAGCTTCTTGCTCTCCCTGATCTCTTTCAGGATCTCCTCATGCGAGCCCTTGACGTGCTCGAGGAGCTCGCGCTCGAACTTCTGCACGTCCTCGACCGGAACCGAGTCAAGGTGACCCCTGGTACCGAGGAAGATCGCGACGACCTGGTCCTCGACCGGCATCGGGCTGTTCTGCGGCTGCTTGAGCAATTCCACCAGCCGCGCGCCGCGATCCAGCTGGGCCTTCGACGTCTCGTCGAGATCGGAGGCGAACGCTGCGAATGACTCCAGCTCGCGGTACTGCGACAGGTCGAGGCGCAGGGACCCCGCTACCTCCTTCATCGCCTTGATCTGTGCGGCGCCGCCGACGCGGGACACCGAGACACCGACGTTGATGGCAGGCCGCACACCCTGGTTGAACAGGTCGGTCTCCAGGAAGCACTGGCCGTCGGTGATCGAGATGACATTGGTCGGAATGTAGGCCGAGATGTCGTTGGCCTTGGTCTCGATGATCGGCAGGCCGGTCAGCGAGCCGCCACCGAGTTCGTCCGACAGCTTCGCGCAGCGTTCCAGCAGCCGCGAGTGCAGGTAGAAGACATCACCGGGGTATGCCTCACGGCCCGGCGGGCGGCGGAGCAGCAGCGAGATCGCACGGTACGCCTCGGCCTGCTTGGTGAGGTCGTCGAACACGATCAGAACGTGCTTGCCCTGATACATCCAGTGCTGCGCGATCGCCGAACCCGTGTACGGGGCAAGCCATTTGAAGCCCGCCGAATCGGATGCCGGCGCAGCGACGATGGTGGTGTAGTCCATCGCGCCACCCTCATCGAGGGTCTGACGCACGCTGGCGATCGTGGTGCCCTTCTGGCCGATCGCGACATACACGCAGCGCACCTGCTGCTTCTCGTCGCCGGTCTCCCAGTTCTGCCGCTGGTTGAGGATGGTGTCCACACACACCGCGGTCTTGCCGGTTTTGCGGTCACCGATGATCAGCTGGCGCTGGCCGCGGCCGATCGGCGTCTGCGAGTCGATCGCCTTGATCCCGGTCTGCAGCGGCTCACTCACACCCTGGCGCTGCACCACCGACGGCGCCTGCAACTCGAGCGCGCGCCGTTCATCGGTCTCGATGTCGCCGCGGCCGTCGATCGGCAGGCCCAGCGGGTTGACCACGCGGCCGAGGAACGCGTCGCCGACCGGCACCGAGAGCACCTCGCCGGTGCGTTTGACCTGCTGGCCCTGCTCAATCTTCTCAAAGTCACCGAGGATCACCGCGCCGATGCTGTGCTCGTCGAGGTTGAGCGCAACACCGAGTACACCGCCCGGGAACTCCAAGATCTCCTGGGTCATCACCGATGGGAGGCCTTCGACGTGCGCGATGCCGTCGCCCGCATCGATGACAGTGCCGATCTCTTCCCGCTCGGTGTCGGCCTCGAATCCGGCGACATACTCCTCGATTGCGCCCTGAATCTCGTCCGCCGAGATGGTCAACTCTGCCATGGGTTCGTCTTCCTACTTCGTGTGTCGTTCGTGGTGGTATCGGGTCAGTCGGGCAAGTGCGTCTCGGCCGACGACAGCTTCGACGCGAGCGATCCGTCGATCACCTCGTCACCGACGGCGATGGTCAGTCCACCGACAAGCTTTGGGTCGACATCGAGCTGGATGGAAACGGGGTGCCCGTAGATGCGGGTCAGCAACTCGGCCAGCCGCTCGCTTTGGGCGTCGCTGAGCTCGCTCGCGGCGCGGACGTGCGCGACGACCTCGCCGCGGCGGGACACGGCGAGGTTCGCCAGGTCGCGGATGGACTCGTCGGCGCGTTCGCCGTGAAGCAGTTCCACCGTCTGGCGCAGCAGATCCGCGGTGTTCTTGCTCGCCCGACGAGCAAGTACGTTGTTCAGCAACGAAATTCGCCCGTCCAACGGCGTGGTGTAATCGCCGAGCAACGTGATCAGCCGAGGCTCCGAATCGAGAATCCGGCTGAACCTGAACAACTGGTCCTCGACGTCCTCGATCTGATCGTCTCGCTCGGCGCGCACCAGCAGAGCCAAGCTGGCGATGTGCTGAATTCCGAAGGTGAGGTCGGAGGTGGATGACCAACGCTGCTGTGAGGCGGTCTTGAGGACCTCGAGCGCGGGGTCGGACACCTTCCCGGACAGCAATCTCTCGACGAGTTGCACCCTCGCAGCCCGGTCGCTGGATGGGTCGGCGAGATGTCTGGCCAGAATCGGCTCCCGGCGCAGCAGCTTGACCGCGGACGCGAGATCGTTGGCCAAACGGGTCAATCCGTCGGCATCGAGGTCTGCCGCCACTCCGTCGAACTGCCGCGAAAGTTCAGCCACCGACTCGCGACTGGCGGCGCGGAGCTTGGTCGTGACGGCATCCTCGAACGCCTTGGTCGACGGAGCCATCTCGTCGAGCTCGGCAAGGAATCGATCAACCGTCGCGGACTGCTCCGCGGGATCGGAGACGAAATTGCGCACCATATCGCCTGCGCGATGGACCGACTCGGCGCCGAGACTCTGCCGGAGTTCGCGAATGAGCTGTTGCCGCAGCAACTGCACCTGTTGAGCGCCTTGGGTTTTGATGCGTTCCAGCTCGATGTCCGCTTGAATCCGCAACTGCTCGGCGATCTTCTCGGCATCGTGCCTGGCCTCGTCGATGACCTTCGCGGCCTCGGCCTTCGCCTCCTCGAGCGCCTTCGCGTGCTCCTTGTCGGCGTCGGCGACTTTCTTCCCGGCGTCGGAGTGCTCCTGCAACTGGTTACGGACAGTCTCTTGCTGGTTCTTCATCATGGTGCGAACCGGCGGCGCGACGTAGCGCCAGATGAGCCATACGATGACCGCGAAACCGATGAGTTGTCCGATGAAGGTCGACACGGCAGCTACCGCCCCTGTCCTGTAGTAACCGGAACCGTGCGGGTGGTGACTTCGACCCCGAGAACGCGGCTGGCGAGCTGTGGCGCAAGGGTTTCCACCGATGTCTGAAGATCGGCCGTCACTCCGCGCGACTGCTCCGTGAGCTCTTCGGTGGCCTGTTGGAGCACCGACGAAACCTCAGCATTGGCACGGGCCCGTGCGTCTTCGACGATCTTGCGCCCCTCGGCGCGGGCCTCCTCACGGACGTCCGTCGCCTCACGGCGAGCAGTAGCCATCACCTTGCGGTAATCGGCGTCGGCAGCCGCCCGCAACTGGGCTGCCCGACGGTTGTCTTCGGCCGTCTTCTGCACCATGGCGTCGCGTTCGCGCAGCACCTTGGAGATCGGCGGCACAACCCACTTGGCAATCACACCAAGCACGATCAAGAAGATGACCAGCACGAAGAAGAACGTGCCGTTGGGGATCAGGAAGTTACTCTGCCCGCCGCCTTCTTCAGCTGCCAGGACCGTCAAGCTGAGGTCACTCATGACCGTGGACTACCTACTTAACCGGGGTGGCGAACACGAACAGGGCCATGAACGCCAGGTTGATGAAGTAGGCCGCCTCGACCAGACCGACCGTGATGAAGAACGGAGTGAACAGACGGCCCTGCGCCTCGGGCTGCCGCGCGATGCCGGCGATCAGCGCGTTACCCGCGATGCCGTCACCGATACCGGCGCCGATGGCGCCGCCGGCCATGATCAGTCCACCGCCAATGAGCGCACCGGCAGCGATTGTGGGATCCATTCTTATCCTCCTTGATAACTGGTAGGTGTCCTACCAGGACGTGGGTCGAGCAGGTCGGTGCTAGTCATGGTGCTCGTCGAGTTCCATCGACTGGCTGAAGTACAAGATCGTCAGCAGGGCGAAGATGAATGCCTGGATGGCGCCGACGAACAGATCGAAGCTCTTCCAGATCGCGTTGGGCGCCCACATGATCCACGGTGGGAACAGTGCGATCAGCGCGACCAGGATGCCCCCGGCGAAGATGTTGCCGAAAAGTCGGAGAGACAACGAGATCGGCTTGGCGATCTCCTCGACGAGGTTGATCGGCGCCATCAGCGCGACGTGACCCTTGAGCAGCTTGACAGGGTGGCCGATGATGCCGCGGCGCCAGATGCCTGCCGCGTGATAGCAGATGAAGACGAATAGGGCGAGTGCCAGCACGAAGTTGATGTCGGAGGCGGGCGGCTTCAACAGCTCGTGTATCTGGCCGTCGGAGGTCGTGTACTGCACCGGCAGCACCGACAACCAGTTGGCGATCAGGATGAACACGAACAGCGTGACGGCAAGAGGAAGCACGAAGGGTGCGATCTTCATGCCGATCGCGGCCTCGATCTGATTGCGCAGCTGGACCGTGATCGCTTCCCAGAACAGCTGTACGCCGTTGGGAACGCCGGTCGATGTGACCTTGGCGCGCAGGAAGAATGCGAGGGCGAGGACGATCACCGCTGCGATCGCGGTGGCCAGTACCGTGTCGGTGTTGACGGTGAGCCCGAACCAGTGGGCCTCGGTGTGGTGGCCGACCTCAATGCCGGATCCGGCGGCGAGGATCGTGTCGGTCATTTCTCTCCTGCCTCCCCTTCGAGTCCATCACTAGCCAAACCTGTACCCACATTTGCATCGCCGGCCCGCAACTTCTTCATGACGGGAAGCGCAGTGGACACCACAAGCAGTACTTGGAAAAGCGCCATGCCAAACACCACCCCGAGACCTTGCGGCCGGAAGATGAACGCGATCGTCAACCCGATCACCGTCATCACCAACAGTCGCGTGGCGGAGTTCATCGCCATCTTGCGCTTGAGCGGATGGTCCTTGGCAGTGATCGACTCGACCGAGCGTTGCACGACGATGGCGTTGAGCAAACCGAGGCCGAGCCCGATGCCGAAGAAGACCCCGACCATGGGATGACCGAGCAGCGCGGCGGCCAACGTCACCAGGCCGGCGAAAACGACGCACACAGCGAGCAGCCGCAACGGCCGGAAAGCCACTGACGGGAACACCAACGGCGCGTCCTGCGCTGGCGTCGTCACGGCGTCACCTCAATCCCGCGGTCACGAGGGCTAACCCAATGATTCTGTGCGTGGCGCACCGAGCGTATCGGAGTGCGCGAGACGCGCTGGAATCACCCAAGGAGTAGCTCCCTTTGTCGGTCGTTTTTCCGTGCCGATCGGTGTTTCACCGGGCGGCGCGGGGGCCGGCAACCCGCGAGGTTTTTCGGGTTCTACCAGCACCGTACCACACAGCAAGCAGCCAGAAACCGGGGTCTACTACTTTTTGTCGTACAGCTCGTCGTAGGAGTCTTCGCGGCGTCTGAGGAGCGGAATGAGTGTCACCACGATCGCCACCAGAATCGCCGCGAGCATCACCCCGCCGGTGTACCTCGGGTCGAAAAAGATCGTGCTCGCGGCGCCCAGCGCGACGATGCCCACCCATAAATAGATGAGCAACACCACCCGGCGGTGCGAGTGGCCGATCTGCAGGAGCCGGTGATGTAGGTGCATCTTGTCGGGGCTGAACGGACTGCGGCCGGCGCGGGTGCGCCGAATGATCGCCAGCAACATGTCCAGCGCAGGCACGAACATGACGGCGACCACCAACAGGAACGGCGACATCAGGGCGAAGACGTCGCGGGCCCCGTACGCACTCTGCGAGATCGGGCCTGCCGCGGTGGTGGATGCCGCGCCGAGCATCAGCCCGATCAGCATCGACCCGGAGTCGCCCATGAAGATGCGAGCGCGATGGAAGTTGTGCGGCAGAAACCCCAGGCAGGCGCCCGCCAAGACGACCGAGATCACGGCGGGCGGGTAGAACAACACGTCGCCACCATGATCGCGCAGCAGTCCGATAGAGAAGATCGTGATGGCCAGTGCGGTGATCAGGCCGAGGCCCGCGGCCAGTCCGTCGAGCCCGTCGACGAAGTTCATCGCGTTGACGATCGCGACCGTCAGCGCCAGCGTCAGCAGGATCGACGACACCTGGTCCAGCACGATGGTGCCGACGCCGCCGAACGGGATGTACAACACGCTCCACGCCACACCCATCGTGACGAGCACACTGGCCGCGGTGATCTGGCCGGCGAACTTGGTCAGGGCGTCCAGGCCCCATTTGTCGTCGATCAGGCCGATCGCCATGATGAGCCCGCCCGCCACGACGGTGGCCGGCAGACCCGACGAGTACACGAAGCCGCGGGTCAGGGCGGGCAGCTGGGAGGCGAGCAGCACGGCCGCCAGCACGCCGACATACATCGCGAGGCCGCCCATCCGCGGGGTGGGCTGCAGATGCACATCGCGTTCCCTGGGGAAGGCCACCGCGCCGACCCGGGTGGCCAGCACCCGGACCCAGCCTGTCGCGAAGTAGGTGATGATCGCCGCGGTGAGGCCGACGAGAGCCAACTCGCGCAGCGGTACGCCGGCGCCTCGATCGTAGAGCGCAAGCAGCCCGCTGGCCACGTCATGCACATCGCTCACCACTGAATGAACCGTACTTGACGAGGTTGAGAGCCCGCGGGCTGTGAACGGCCAGTCTCGTGCGGGACAACCTCGAGGACCGACGGGCACCCGATTGGACGGTCCGCCGATCGCCGGCGATCAGCGTGGCTCCCAGAAGCACGTGATACACCTGCTCGAGTGACGGGTCAACCAGTCGCCGTCAGCGTACCTGCCTCGACGCCAAGGACTTTCGCGATCGCTTCGGCGGTCACGGGTCCGGCCCGCAAGATCTGCGGATGAGCTCCGGTGAGGTCGACGATCGTCGAGGCAGCCTGTTGATCGGACGGTCCCGCATCGAGGTAGACCGCGACGAGGTCGCCGAGCTGGTTTTGGGCGTCTTGCGCGGTGACTGCGGCGGGCTGGCCGGAGAGGTTGGCGCTCGACACCGCCATCGGTCCGACCTCGCGCAGCACCTCGATCGCGACCGGATGCAACGGCATCCGCAGCATCACGGTGCCCGCAGCGTCGCCGAGATCCCATCGCAGCGACGGCGCCTGTTGCACAACCAGGCTCAGTGCGCCCGGCCAGAACGCTCGGATCAGCTCACGCGCGGAGTTGGGCACCGTGTACACCAGGCCATCGATGGTGTGCCACGACCCGACGAGCACCGGAACGGGCATGTCGCGGCCGCGCCCCTTGGCCGACAGCAGCGCAGCCACCGCGTTGCTGTCGAAGGCATCGGCGCCGATGCCGTAGACGGTGTCGGTGGGCAGGACCACCAGGCGGCCGCCCTTGACCGCACTGACAGCCGAAGCGATTCCGGTTGCGCGCGCGTCGGTGTCGGCGCAGTCGAACAGCTCAGCCATTTTCCTCCCTCTCACGTGTTGCCGTGACGAAGCGGGGTCGGTCCGCCAGATCGCGGTGAGCTGTCACATCGACAAACCGACCGGAGCCGGCGAACGCGTCAACGGTCGCCACCGACGTGGTGTCGTCGTGCTCGATCGCGCACCGGCCACCGGGCTTGAGCCAGCGGCCCGCCAACTCGACTATCGCCGTGATCACCGTCATTCCGTCCGGGCCGCCGAACAGGGCGTGTGGCGGATCATGCTGTGCCACCTCCGGTTCCAGTTTCACCCCGTCTGGAATGTAGGGCGGGTTGGCGACCAACAGGTCGACTTGTCCCTCCAACTCAGGCATCAGCGGGGTGCCGTCGGTGACGTCGGCCCGCACCAGTTCGACCGGGGAGCCCTCGACGTTGCGGCGCGCGTAGCCCAGGGCGTCGTCGCAGTCGTCGACGGCGATGATGCGGGCGTCGGGCCAGAACTTCGACAGGGCCAGCGCGAGCGCGCCCGAGCCCGTACACAGGTCCACCAGCACCGCCCCCGGCGGCAACGGCTGCGCGGACGCCCACTCGAGCAGGCCTTCTGTTTCCGGTCGCGGGATGAAAACGCCCGGCCCCACCGACACGGTCACCGGGCCGAGCGGCGCGGACCCGACGATGTGTTGCAACGGAATTCGGCGTGCTCTCGCGGCGACCACGTCGGCGTAGCGGCCGCAGAAGTCGTCGTCGATGTCACCGAGTACCGACAGCCGACCCCACGTCGTCCCTGCGACGTAGGCGGCCAACTCCTCGGCGTCGGCCCGTGGCGATCCGACTCCGGCCTCGGCAAGTGCGGCGGCGGCGTGATCGACCTCCCGTCGCAGCCGCGCGGTGGGCATCATGCGCTCACGCCTGCTGCAGCCGCGATTGCTTGTCGGCGGCCGCCAAGGCGTCGAACAACGCGTCCAGGTCACCGTCGAGGACCTGGTCGAGGTTGTGCGCCTTGAAGTTGATGCGGTGGTCGGCGATGCGGTTCTCCGGGAAGTTGTACGTCCGGATTCGCTCGCTGCGGTCGACGGTGCGGATCTGGCTGGCGCGGTCCGCCGACGCGTCCGCCTGTGCCTGCTCCTCGGCCAGCGCCTGCAGCCGGGCCGCCAGCACCTGCATGGCGCGGATCTTGTTCTGTAGCTGGCTGCGTTCGTTCTGACAGGTGACGACGATGCCGGTGGGCAGATGCGTGATGCGCACCGCCGAGTCAGTGGTGTTGACGCCCTGCCCGCCCTTACCCGACGACCGGTAGACGTCGATGCGCAGATCGGACTCGTCGATCTGCACTTCTTCGACCTCTTCGGGCTCCGGGTAGACCAGAACACCGGCCGCCGAGGTGTGCACGCGGCCCTGCGACTCGGTGACCGGGACGCGCTGCACGCGGTGCACGCCGCCCTCGAATTTGAGCCGCGACCAGACGCCGTCGGCCGAATCGCCCTTGCTCCTGATCGACAGCGTGGCGTCTTTGTAACCACCCAGGTCGGACGTGGTCTCATCGAGCATCGTGACCGTCCAGCCATGCCGCTCGGCGTAGCGGATGTACATCCGAGCGAGGTCGGCGGCGAACAGCGCCGACTCCTCGCCGCCTTCACCGGACTTCACCTCGAGCACGATGTCGTCCGCATCGTGCGGATCACGCGGGGCGAGCAGGTCCGTCAGGTGGGTGTCGAGTTCGCCGACGGTCCCGGCGAGCTCGTCGACTTCTGACGCGAAGGATTCGTCATCGGCCGCCAGTTCGCGCGCGGCTTCCAGGTCGCCGCGGGCGGCTTCGAGCTTGCGGTAGGTCGCGACAATCGGCGCCAGCTGCGCGAACCGCCTGCCCACCTTGCGCGCCCTGCTCGCATCGGAGTGCAATTCGGGATCGGAGAGTTGGCGCTCGAGGTCGGCGTGCTCGGCCAGGATGGCGTCGATTGCCGGCGCGGCGTCCGTCATCTGAACGTCCTTCCCGTAGACGCAAACCGACGCCCGGCCCGCGTTGGTACGCAGGAACGGGCGTCGGTAAGGCAGCTAGTTGTCGGCAGCGCCCTTGTCGGCGCCGGCCTTGCGCTTGCCGTAGCGCTTCTCGAAGCGGGCCACGCGGCCGCCGCTGTCGAGAATCTTCTGCTTGCCGGTGTAGAAGGGGTGGCACTGCGAGCAGACCTCGACATGAATCTGTCCGCTCGACTTGGTGCTGCGCGTCGTGAACGTGGCACCGCAACCGCAGTGCACCGTGGTCTCGACGTAGTCAGGGTGAATGCCTGATTTCATGGTGTCCTCTTCATTCGTTGGTCGCCGGGTCGCCCGCGCCGTACCTGGAGCTTTCGAGCGTGAACCGGAACCGAAGGTCAGCGGTCCATTATGCCAGGTCAACCGCCAGCATCCTAAACGCGCCGACGAGGCCCGCTATTCCACCGTCAAACCGACGCGCCGCCCGGACAACGTCATCAGGATGTCCTGGATCGGTCCGGTGCACGAGGACATCCATCAGCGGGTCGACCACGGCGGTGATCTGTTTCCGGTGTGCGCCGGTCGTCGCGTGCCATTCGCATCGTCAGCGCATTGAATCGCAGTCCCGCGCGCAGCAGGTTCAGCGTCAACACGCCCCAGTTCGTCGTCGAATGGAACCGCGGGTTGGCTCGTCGACGAATTGGAGGCTAACGGCTATGTCGCACGCCAAGCCCGACTGATCATGCTCACCGATCGCGGCGAGAAGCTCTGCATGACGGCGGCCGCCGAGATCGCGAAAGTCGAGGCCGACGGGCGCGCGCACCTGGGCGACAAGGCCTACGCCGCGCTGCGTGCCGCGCTGACGTCGCTGCGCGAGGTCACTGATCCCTACAGACCGCGCTCTCGCGCTGCGGCTGAAATCGGCTGCCAGCGCGTGTCCACAGCAGGCCGCCAGGTGGCGTGGTGCCGTAGGACACCAACTCCCGCTTGAGGATCTTGTTGGTCGCGGTCGATGGCAGATCGTCGGCGATCCAGACGTAGCGCGGCCATGCCTTTGGCGACAGGTCTTGCTGGCCGGCCAGGAACGTCTCGAGGGCCCCAGGTGTGAGCGTCGCGCCGTAGCGCAGCACGATGGCCGCCATCACCTGATCGCCCACCGACTCGTCGGGCACCGGGTAGACGGCGACGCGGCTGATTTCCGGAAGCCGTATCAGGATTCGCTCGATCGGTGCGGCGGCCAGGTTTTCGCCGTCGACCCGCATCCAGTCGGCCGTGCGGCCCGCGAAGTAAATCCACCCTTCGGTGTCGCGGTAGGCCAGATCGCCCGACCAGTACATGCCGTGGCGCAGCCGGTGATCGGTGGCCCCCGCGTCCTTGTAATAGCCGCGGAAGAGCCCTCCGCCGCTGGTGTTCACCAGCTCCCCCACGGCCCTATCGCGGTTGAGCAGGTTCCCACTTTCGTCGAACTCGGCGACATCGCACTCCCGCAACGTCTCCGGGTCGTAGATCGCGACGCCGGGAAAGCCCCTGCCGAGCGAGCCCGGCGGACAGCCCTCCTCGCGGGTGATGATGACGGCGTTCTCGGTGGACCCGAAACCGTCCCACACCGTGCAGTCGAAGCGACGGGAGAACTCGGCGATGTCGCGGTCGCTCGCCTCGTTGCCGAACGCGACCCGCAGCGGATTGTCGCGGTCGTCGGGGCTCTCCGGAGTCGACAGAATGTAGGCGAGCGGCTTGCCGACGTAGTTCATGAACGTGACGCCGTAGCGCCGAATGTCGTCGAGAAAACGGGATACCGAGAACACCGCGGGCACGATCGCAGCGCCCGTCACCATCGCAACGCCCCAGCCGGCGTAGATGGAGTTGGAGTGAAACAGCGGCATCGAGACGTAGCAGACGTCGGACGTGCCAACCGAATATTTCTCTGCCAGTGCACTTCCCGCGAAGATCGGCATCATGTGCTGCACCTGCACAGCCTTCGGGTCGCCGCTGGTTCCCGAGGTGAAGATCATCACGAAGGTGTCGTCCGGACCGACCTCACGGTGCGGCGTCAACTCCTTGGGCTGGGCGGTGAGGGCGGCCCACTGCTCGGTAGAGGTGTCCAGTATGCGGACGCCGGGCAGGTCGAGGTCGTCGAGAAGATGACGGTGTGCGGCGTCGGTGATCAGGATCTGGCAATCCACCAACGCGATGTCGCGGGCCAGACCCTCACCGCGTCGCGTGTTGTTGAGGCAGCACAGGACATAGCCGCCCAGCGCAGCGGCCGCCATCGCCGTCAACATGTCCGGTCCGTTGGCCAGCAGCACGCCCACGTGCAGGGGCCGGTCAGGCTCGGCGAGGTCGATGAGTGCCGCGGCCTGGGCGCCGGCCTCGGCGACGTGTTCACGCCAGGTCCAGGTGCGGTCGCCGTGCTTGATCGCGATGGTGTCCTGCTCGGACCGCTCACGAAACAACTGCTGGAGTGTGTCCGCTATGGCTCACCTCGGTTCGTCGCCGTGAACAGATTCGCGAATCTGTCTACCATCTCACGCCTGGCCGGTAGTATCCGCCTGCCAGTTGACAGAATGCTCTGATCGCGCCCACCGGCGCGACGAAATCGAGGAGGCGACCGGGTGACGAGCGGCACGGCCGCCAAGAGCGTCCGCGATCGGCTGATCGATGCGGCCGAAGTGTGCCTGCGCGCCAAGGGAATTCGCGCGACGACGGTATCGGAGGTCGCCGAGGTCGCGCAGGTGTCACGCGGCTGGCTGTATCGGCACTTCCCCGACAAGGTGTCGCTGCTGGGAGCCGCGATCGTCCGACTCAACGAGGCGTACTGGTCAGAGGCGCATGCGCTGCTGGCACGCTACGAGGCTCTCGAGGAGCAGATGGCCGCAGGCGTGGTGAACGCCCGGGTCGCCTACGACGACCCCGGCGCGATACTGATGCGGCTGCGGATGGACGAACCCGAGGAGTTCGCGGCCTGCGCCGGCGCCGGTGTGCAGGGCCTGGTGCCGGATCTGGCCGACTTCTGGCGGCCCTACCTGGAGGCGTCGCGGGATCGCGGTGAGATCCATGCCGATACCGACATCGCGCAGGCCGCCGAGTGGGTGGCGCGCGTGCTCATCTCGCTTGCGACGGTGCCCGGCGAGACGTTGGACCCCGACGACCGGGATCAGGTGCGCGCCCATGTGCGGCGCTACGTGATGCCCGGACTGAGAGCCGACCCGGCGTCCTAGCGTGACTTCGGCGTGATTGGTTGCGCTGAGCGCAACTCACCACGCCGAAACCACTGATCAGTCGACGTCGTCCGGCGAGCCCGGTGCGGTCTTGGAGACCTGTACCAGGAACTCGTAATTGTTCTTCGTCTTGCGCAGCTGGCTCATGAGCAGGTCGATGGCCTGATGGGAGTCCAGGCCCGAGAGCACACGGCGCAGCTTGTGCACGATCGCGAACTCGTCCGGCGAGAGCAGCAGCTCGTCCTTGCGGGTGCCGGACGGGTTGACGTCGACGGCAGGGAACACGCGCCGCTCGGAGATCTTCCGGTCGAGCTTGAGCTCGGCATTACCGGTGCCCTTGAACTCCTCGAAGATCACCGTGTCGCCGGTCGATCCGGTCTCCACCATCGCGGTGGCGATGATCGTCAGTGAGCCGCCGTGCTCGATGTTGCGGGCCGCGCCGAGGAACCGCTTGGGCGGATACAGCGCGGTGGAGTCGACACCACCGGAGAGGATTCGACCCGACGCGGGCGAGGCGTTGTTGTACGCGCGGCCGAGCCGGGTGATCGAGTCGAGCAGCACCACGACGTCCTTGCCCTGCTCGACCAGGCGCTTGGCCCGCTCGATGGCCAACTCGGCGGCCTGGGTGTGGTCGGACGGCGGCCGGTCGAAGGTCGAGGCGATGACCTCGCCCTTGACCGAGCGCTGCATGTCGGTGACCTCCTCGGGCCGCTCATCGACGAGCACGACCATGAGGTGGCATTCCGGGTTGTTCCTGGTGATGGCGTTTGCGATGTCCTGAAGGATCGTCGTCTTACCGGCCTTGGGCGGCGACACGATCAGGGCGCGCTGCCCCTTGCCGATCGGCATGATCAGGTCGATCACCCGGGTGGTGAGCTTCTCCGTCGACGTTTCCAGGCGCAGCCGCTGGTTGGGGTACAGCGGGGTCAGCTTGCCGAACTCCGGCCGCTTCTTCGCGTCCTCGACCGACCCGCCGTTGACGGTGTCGAGCCGCACCAGCGGATTGAACTTCTGCCGCTGGTTGGGCTGCTCGCCGTCCTTGGGCAGGCGCACGGCGCCGGTGACCGCGTCGCCGCGGCGCAGGCCATTCTTGCGCACCATGTTCATCGACACGTAGACGTCGTTCGGCCCAGCGAGGTAGCCCGAGGTTCGGACGAACGCGTAGTTGTCGAGCACGTCGAGAATGCCCGCGACGGGCTGAACGACGTCGTCGTCGCGCAGTTCGGTCTCGCCGTTGCCGTCGCCACCACCGCGTTCCCCGCGGCGTCTGCGGTCGCGGAACCGGCGGCCACGGCGGCCCCCACGGCCCTCGCCGTCGTCGTCGCCGCCGCCGCGGTTCTGCTGGTTCTGGTCGCCCTGCTGATCACCGCCGTCCTGCCTGGTATCCGGCTTGGTGTTCTGCTGGTTCTGGTTCTTGTTCCTGTCGCCCTTGTCGTTCTTGTCGGCGTTCTTCTCCGACTTCTCCGAGCCGGCGGTGTCCTTGGCGCCCTGGTCGCTGACCTGCTTGTTCTTGTCAGCAGGAGAGCCGGCATCGCGAGAGGCGCCGCGGCGCTCGCGACGCGGTTGGCTCTGCTGGTCGCGGGCATCGGCGGGCGCGCCGTTCTGCGTCGCGGTATCGGCCGACGGATCGGCGGCTGAGCCGCTGTTGTCGGCGGGAGCTTTGTCGGCGGAGGCGTCGTCAGCCTTGGGGGCCTCTGTCGGTTTGTCGACCGACTCCCCGCGGCTTTCGCGGATCGCGGCGATGAGTTCGCTCTTACGCATGCCGGAGGCGCCTTTGACGCCGACCGAATTGGCCAGCGCACGCAGTTCGGGCAGCACCATGGTGGATAGCGATCCCTTGGAGGCATCCGTCGTCACGTCGGCTTTGGGCGCCGGTTCTGCAGCGGGCGCGTCGCTCGGCGCGTCCGCGGCCGGAGCAGATGAGTGTTCTGAATTCACGGTGTTCGGCAGCTCACCCTGTTCGGGGCTGCCACCAGCCGTGACGAGGTCCGTTTCAGTCACGGATTTCCTTTCCTTCCCCCGGCGCTTATGTCGCACGAGGGTTCGTTGCAATCAGCCAAATGGCTGACCGCGAAGCTGCCACCGTCGCATCTGCAACGGTGATGGCCTGGATTCGCGCCAGTATGGCGAACCGTCATCCACGAGAAGAATTGGTGTTTGTCCTAGTGTCGGCGCAGGTGAGAACCATGCGATTGCTGGACGACAGCGAGAATAGCCCGCTTCGGTGCCGGAAGCAAGAAACACGCTGATCCGTGTGTGACGGCTGTCAACTCCGGAGGGCCACGCCAGACACCCACCGAACGCCATCGCCGACGGATATCTCGCTGACCTTGAATCCATGTGCGGCGCCGAATTCGAGGGCCTCTGCGGGAAGCTGCTGATGAGTGCTCAGGCCGAGAACCGCAGGTCCAGCCCCTGATAACACCGCTGCAATGCCACAACGTCGCAGGAGATGCAGATATTCCGCCGAGGCCCGCATCGCCATGGCGCGATGAGGCTGGTGCAGCAGGTCCTCGGTGGCGTCCATCAGCAGGTCGGGTCGCTCGGTGAGGGCCACGACCAGCAGCGCCGCGCGGCTGACGTTGAAGCGGGCATCCGCGTGGCTGACCGTTCGCGGTAGCAGGACCCGCGTCTCGGCTGTCAACGACCGCTGTTCGGGTATCGCCGAGAAGAGGTGAATGTCGGGGTGGATCCGCAGCGGCGCCGCCGCATAGCGCGGGCCGGTGGGACCCGTCGACGTCCACGACACCACGCCCCCGCCGAGAACCGCGGCGGCGGCGTTGTCCGGATGCCCCTCGAACTCCGAGGCGCGCTGAACCAGCTCGGCTTCGGACATCGGTTCCAAACCGGCCTGCGCGACAACACCATTGACGGCCGCCAGCCCCCCAACCACAGCCGCCGCAGATGATCCGAGCCCGCGCGACTGCGGAATATTGTTGCGACAACGCACATTCAGGCCGGCGACCGACGCATCGACGGCCCGTAGGCCATGCTGAATCGCCCGCACCACAAGATGCGTCGAGTCCAGGGGTACCTGGCCTTCGCCCTCGCCCTCGACCTCGACGTTGAGGCCTGATTCGGTTGTCTCAACGAGGATTTCGTCGTACAGGCTCAACGCGATTCCGAGGCTGTCGAAGCCGGGTCCGAGATTGGCGCTCGAGGCCGCGACGACACTCGTCGCCGTCAGTCCGGCAGGCAGGATGCGGGTCACGGGTTCTCCGTCAGAGTCCGAGCTCTGCGACGACGGCGCCCGCGTCGACCGGCACGGGTGTGACCGTCGGCATGTCCTTCAGCGCGGTGTCCGGGTCCTTGAGGCCGTTGCCGGTCACCGTGCACACCACCATCGAGCCCTTGGCCACCCAGCCGTCCTCGACGGATTTCAGCAGGCCGGCGATGCTGGCCGCCGATGCGGGCTCGACGAACACCCCCTCGCTCGCCGCTACCAGGTGATACGCGGCCAGGATCTCCTCGTCGGTGGCGGCCAGGAAGCGGCCGTTCGACTGCTGCTGGGCCTCGACGGCCGAGGTCCACGAGGCGGGCGCGCCGATTCGAATTGCGGTCGCGATGGTCTCGGGCGCCTTGACCGGCTCACCGAGAACCAGCGGCGCCGCGCCCGCGGCCTGGGTGCCCAGCATTCGCGGCAGCCGGTCGGACATCCCGTCGCGGTGGTATTCGCTGTAGCCCTTCCAGTAGGCGGTGATGTTGCCTGCGTTGCCGACGGGCAGAGAATGCACGTCGGGTGCGGTGCCCAGCGCGTCGACGATCTCGAACGCCGCGGTCTTCTGCCCCTCGATGCGGTACGGGTTGACCGAGTTCACCAGCGCGATCGTCGGGTAGTCGGTGGTGAGCTTGCGCGCCAACTCCAGGCAGTCGTCGAAGTTGCCGTCGATCTGAAGGATCTTGGCGCCATGCATGACGGCCTGGGCGAGCTTGCCCATCGCGATCTTGCCCTGCGGGATCAGCACCGCGCAGGTGATGCCCGCACGGGCGGCGTAAGCCGCCGCCGACGCCGAGGTGTTTCCGGTGGAGGCGCACAGCACGGCCCGCTGGCCGCGGGCGATCGAATCGGTGACGGCCACCGTCATGCCGCGGTCCTTGAACGACCCGGTCGGGTTCAACCCTTCGACCTTCAGATGCACGGTGCAGCCGGTCCGTTCCGACAGCCGCTTGGCGGGGATCAGCGGTGTGCCGCCCTCCAGCAGGGTGACCGCAGTCCAGCTGTCTTCGACCGGCAGCCGGTCGCGATAGGCGGCGATCAGGCCCGGCCACGGTTTGTGCACGGGTTCCGCGCGGGTCGGGCTCATTCGCTGGTTCCCTCGAGTCGAAGCACGCTGGTCACTTCCTGTACGACGTCGAGGTCGGCGAGCGCGGCGACGGTCTCCGACAGTGCGGCGTCGGTGGCTTCGTGGGTCACCACCACGATCCGCGCCCCACAGCGCTGGCCGCCTTCGTCGACCACGCCTTCCTGCCGAACTTCGGCGATGCTGACCTCGCGCTTGCCGAATTCCGCTGCGACAGAAGACAGTACGCCGGGGCGGTCAGCGACGTTCATGCTGACGTAGTAGCGGGTGGGGATGAAGCCGATGGGCGCGATGGGCAGTTTGGCGTACTTGGACTCGCGGGGACCGCGGCCGCCCTGCACGCGGTTTCGCGCCGCCATCACCAGATCCCCCATCACGGCCGACGCTGTCGGCGCTCCGCCTGCACCCTGTCCGTAGAACATCAGCCGGCCGGCGGCCTCGGCTTCCACCACGACCGCGTTGAACGCACCGTTGACCGACGCCAGCGGATGGGTCAACGGCACCAGCGCCGGGTAGACCCGAGCCGAAACCCGCTGTTGGCCCTCGTCATTGGTGAGCCGCTCGCAGATCGACAGAAGCTTGATGGTGCATCCGAGTGCGCGCGCGGTTTCGAAGTCGGCGGGCGTCACCTTGGTGATGCCTTCGCGGTAGACATCGTCGGCGGTCACCCGGGTATGGAAGGCGATCGAGGCCAGGATGGCCGCCTTGGCCGCCGCGTCGTAGCCCTCGACGTCGGCGGTGGGATCGGCTTCGGCGTAACCCAACGCACTCGCGTCGGCGAGCGCCGCGTCGTAGTCGGCGCCGGTGCTGGCCATCTCCGAGAGGATGTAGTTGGTCGTGCCGTTGACGATGCCGGCCACCCGTAGCACGGTGTCGCCGGCCAGCGACTGGGTGAGCGGGCGGATGACCGGGATGGCACCGGCGACTGCGGCTTCGAAATACAGGTCGACGTGCGCGTGCTCGGCGGCCTGGGCCAGCTCGCCGGTGGACTGCGCCATCAACGCCTTGTTGGCGGTCACCACGGACTTGCCCTTCTCGAGGGCGGTCAGGATCGCCTTGCGGGCGGGTTCGACGGGACCCATCACCTCGACGACGACGTCGACGTCCTCGCGCGAGACCAGTTCCTCGATGTCGCTGGTCAGCATGTCGATGGCCACACCGCGACCGTCGGCGACCCGCCGCACGCCGACGCCGCGCAGCATCAGCGGCGCCCCGATGCGCGCCGACAGATCCTCGGCGCTGTCCTCGATGATGCGGACCACCTGGCTGCCGACATTGCCCAGGCCCAATACCGCCACGCCGATCGGCTTTTGATTGTTCATGCCCTACCTCACTTCCAGACTGAGCAGATCGTCGACCGTCTCCCGGCGCAGGATCAGGCGGGCCCGCCCGTCGCGCACGGCCACCACCGCGGGGCGGCCGATCAGGTTGTAACGGCTCGACATGGAATAGCAGTACGCGCCGGTGGCTGCGACACCCAGCAGGTCGCCGGGTTGGATGTCATCGGACACCCATGCGTCGCGCACGACGATATCCCCGCTTTCGCAATGCTTTCCGACGACGCGTCCGAGGACCGGCGCGGCGTCGCTGGTTCGCGAGACCAGCCGGACGTCGTATTCGGCGCCGTAGAGCGAGGTCCTGATGTTGTCGCTCATGCCACCGTCGACGCTGACGTAGCGGCGGTTGGCCGTCGCGCTGACGGCGACGTCCTTGACGGTCCCGACGCGGTACAACGTGATGGTGCCGGGCCCGGCGATCGCACGTCCAGGCTCGACCACCAGTCGCGGGGTGGGCAGACCGACCGCCGCCGACTCGTGGTGCACGATGGCGCCGAGCTTGGCCGCGAGATCTTCGACCGGGGGCGGATCGTCCTGTGGCAGATACGAGATGCCCAGTCCCCCACCGAGGTCGACGGTCGCGATCTGCGCGGTCCTGTCGACCCCGAACTCCGCGACGACATCGCGCAGCAGGCCGATGACGCGGTGGGCGGCGATCTCGAACCCCGCGACGTCGAAGATCTGGGAGCCGATGTGGCTGTGCAGACCCACCAGCCGCAGGTGGTCGGTTTCGAAGACCCGCCGGACGGCGGCCATCGCGGCGCCGCTGGCCAGCGACAGCCCGAACTTCTGGTCTTCGTGCGCGGTGGAGATGAACTCGTGTGTGTGCGCCTCGACACCGACCGTCACGCGCACCAGCACGTCCTGTACGACGCCTGCGGCACCTGTGATTTCGTCGAGCCGGTCGATCTCGATCATCGAGTCGACCACGACGTGGCCGACCCCCGCCTTCACCGCGGCGGACAGCTCATCGGCCGATTTGTTGTTGCCGTGCAAGGCGATTCGCTCCGCAGGAAATCCCGCGTGCAGTGCGACGGCGAGTTCACCTCCGCTGGCCACATCAAGCGAGAGGCCTTCCTCGTTGACCCAGCGCGCGATCTCGGTGCACAGAAACGCCTTGGCCGCGTAGTGCACGTTGTCACCGCCGCCGAACGCCGCGGCAATCTCGCGACAGCGCGACCGAAAGTCGTCCTCGTCGATGACGAAGACGGGCGTGCCGAACTCGTCGGCGATGTCGGTGACCGTGACGCCTGCGATCGACACCACGCCGTCGTCACCGCGAACGGTGTTGCGCGGCCAGACATTCGGAGCGAGCGTCAGCAGCTGATCCGGTGACTGCGGACGCGGAGGGGCGCCGCCATGGTGGATCTCCTCGGCGTGCCGCGGCCCGGCGGGATGTGCGTTCACATGCGCTCCGGTGCGGTGACGCCGAGAATGGCCAGGCCGTTCTCGATGACCTGGCGGGTGGCCTGGCACAGCGCGAGTCGGGCGGTGTGCAACTCGTTGGGCTCTTCGTCGCCCTGCGGCAGCACCCGGCAGGAGTCGTAGAACCGGTGGTAGTCGCCGGCCAGGTCCTCGAGGTAGCGCGACACCCGATGCGGCTCGCGCAGCGCGGCCGCGGTCTTCAGCACGCGCGGGAACTCGCCGATGTTGCGGATCAGCGTGCCCTCCTTCTCGTGCGTGAGTAGCTCGAGGTGGGCGGTGTCCGGGATCAGGCCGAGCTCGGCGGCGTTGCGGGCCAGCGCGGAAAGCCGCGCGTGGGCGTATTGCACGTAATACACCGGATTTTCGTTGGAAGCCGACGACCACAGAGCCAGATCGATGTCGATCGGCGTGTCGACCGAGGAGCGGATCAGCGAGTAGCGCGCCGCGTCGACGCCGATCGCCTCGACGAGGTCATCAAGCGTGATGACGGTGCCGGCTCGCTTGCTCATCCGCACCGGCTGGCCGTCGCGCACCAGGTTGACCATCTGCCCGATCAGCACCTCGACGGTGGCGGGGTCCTCGCCGAGAGAGGCGGCAATGGCCTTGAGCCGGGCGATGTAGCCGTGATGGTCGGCGCCCAGCATGTAGATGCACAGATCGGCTCCGCGTTCCCGCTTGTCCAGGTAGTAGGCGATGTCGGCAGCGACATAGGCCGGGCTGCCGTCGCTCTTGATGACGACGCGGTCCTTGTCGTCACCGAAGTCGGTGGTGCGCAACCAGGTTGCGCCATCCTTCTCGTAGATCTTGCCGACCTCACGGAGCCTGGCGATCGCTTGGTCGACGCGTCCGCTGGTATGCATCGAGTCTTCGTGGGTGTAGACGTCGAAGTCGGTGCCGAAGTCGTGCAACGACTGTTTGATGTGAGAGAACATCAGGTCGACACCGATCGAGCGGAACGTCTCACGCATCGCCTCGTCGGGCCGGTCGAGCGCGTCGGGCTCCTTGGCCAGGATCTGGGCGGCGATGTCTGCGATGTAGTCGCCCGCGTACCCGCCGTCGGGGGTGGGCTCGCCCTTCGCCGCGGCGACCAATGAATTGGTGAAGCGGTCGATCTGGGCGCCGTGGTCGTTGAAGTAGTACTCGCGGACCACCTCGGCGCCCTGCGTCGCCAGCAGTCGTCCGAGCGCGTCGCCGACCGCTGCCCAGCGGGTGCCGCCGATGTGAATCGGGCCCGTCGGGTTGGCCGAGACGAATTCGAGGTTGATGTTGGTTCCGGTGAGCGCGTCCGAATGGCCGTAGTCCCTGCCCGCGCCGATGACGTTGTCGACGATGACGTTCTGGGCGATGGCGTCGAGTCGCAGGTTGACGAAGCCGGGCCCGGCCACGTCGGCCGAGGCGACACCGTCGGCTGCGGCCAACGCCGTCGCCAGCCATCCGGCCAGCTCACGCGGGTTTGCGCCGACCTTTTTGCCCAACTGCAGCGCGAGATTGGTCGCGTAGTCGCCGTGCTCGGGGTTGCGCGGACGCTCGACGGCGACGGTTGCAGGCAGCGCCGACGCATCCAGGTCATGCTCGGCCAGCACCGCGGCGGCGGTGGTCTTGAGCAGGTCGGCCAGGTCGGCGGGTGTCACGAGGGTCCATCCTATGGTCTCGGGTGGTCAGGCCCCGAATCGATAAACGCAGGCCTCGATGCGCTAATCTGTGCACGCCCATTGGCGCGTTATTTGTATCGCGCCCCCGTAGCTCAGGGGATAGAGCGTCTGCCTCCGGAGCAGAAGGCCGCAGGTTCGAATCCTGCCGGGGGCACCTTGTATCAGCGCAGGTCACAGCGGCTTTGCGGCCCGGCGACTACACCTCGTTCCTTCTCGGGGCCTTTGGTTTCATCACCTCCCACGGGTTGCCCGGCTGCATGCCGATCAAGACCAGGAGAGTGCAGCGAAAATGACACCACCGGTACTACCAGCCGGCGCGGCCTACGCAACTGATTTTGACGAGCTGGACACGCGCGCCGTGTTCTCACCTGACCGTCCCCCGGCGCGGCGACCGTCAAAGCGGCCTGCCGCCAAACCGTTTCGGGCGCAATCATGTCCGATCCGGCCGAGGAATCCGCCCGCGTCGTCATGTTGGACGCGGCCGGCATGTCGTACCGGGAAGCGCGCGAGCTGGCCGCCGCGGTGTTCGTCGCCACGACCCAAGCCGAGGCGTGGGCGTTCCAGTCGGCTCAGGACCGCCACCCAGCCAGCAAGGGGCTGTGCGCATGGCCGGCAGCAGCGCACGGACCCGAACGCTGCACTGGACTACGTGCGCCACGCTGTCGCCGACGGCGATCTCGACGGCCTTGCGAGGCGTTTCAGTCGCTTGACGGTTGGCTGTCCCGCGGCGGTTCTCACCAGCGACATGGACCACTGTCGCGACACCCGGCGAGGTTCCCAGAGCAGCGTCAGCGGAATCGTCTGCGGTACCGCTCAGCCGAATCGTCGCGGACGACGGTAGCAAAATCTAGGCGCTCATCTCGCAGATAGCCGGCAATACCAAGCGCCGTGGCGAGTGCACCTGCCACCCAGGCCGTCCATGCGATGTTGTCCCCCGCGAAGCCAGCCATCCATGGCGACAAGAAGAGCGCGAACCCCGTGATGGCGAGCGTCAGGAAGTCGTGGGTGGGCTCGGAGGCGAGCAGCGACCAGACGGCGACCACGGCGATCATCCCGCCCAGACCGATGGTCACTGCGGTCCCGGCTGCCGTCGAGTGGAACGCGATACCCAAAAGCACGCTGGCGAGACCCACGATCAACGCCATCCGCCCGATCAAATAACTCCAGGGGTGTCGCAGCCGCTGGCTGTCTCCCAACTCGTTGATGCCGTACTCGGTCGGCGTCCTGTCATGCGTCCAGCCGATGCCACCGAGGATTATGGCAAGACCACCAGCCACCCAGCAGGTCCAGGAGGCCCCCCGGTCGTAGTTGTAGGCGTTGCCGACGAACGGAACGATGAACATGGCCAGGCCAACCACGAGCAAGCCCCAGTGATCGGGGGTCCGGTTGTGGGCGAGGACGGACAGAGCCCCAAAGAACGCGATGAATGCGCCGAAGCCGAATGCGAATCCCTCCCCGACCCGAGTCGAACTGACCGCGAACGCCGACACCACGGCGCATACTCCGACGGCTACCGCGACCCAGCCGATCCAAAGCCTCGACATCACAGATAACACTTAACACCGTGGTCGTCAGAACACTAGGGCCCTAGGGGGTACTTCCCCGCCCGGTGCTCTCGGGACCGGCGAGTGGCCCGTGAACGTCCAGCATCACCGCGCCGTCAGCCGCCTGGCCGCGGCGTGCCAGCAGGCCGCCAACCCGGCTGACCTGACCCGCCACACGGCAGCGTGTCAGCCAACGTCAGCGTGCGGTGTTGTTGAGCTGCTGCCGGCGCGCGGCGTGCAGCTCGGCCAGATACCCCCACGAGCCGCACGGCACACGATCGAGGACGAGGTAGCGGGCCGGCGTCGAAAGGCTCGTCAGGTGTCGCCGCGGCGGCCGCTATGGGGTCGAGCTGCTCGGGCTGCTGGCGGCGTTTCAGGGCGCACCCACGTTCGCCTGATACACGCCCCGCGCTGAGCGCCGCTGCTGCTTCGGCTGAATCTGGGCTGTCGATGATCGGGCCGTCGGCTTCGATGCGGGCCTGTAGCTGGTCGAGCAGATCGACGGTGCGGCACGCCTGCATCAGCAACGAGGTCTCGTGCTCGGACAGCTCGAAGTCGGCCGCCACAGCGGCCCACAGCCGCCGGCCGGACCATTTCAGGCCGTCGGGCACGTCGGTTTCGGGGGCGTCTGCCATGTCTAAGCCTCGATCCACCGATGGGTTGAGTTGAGTGGTGTCGGGGTTTGTTGATGCTGTTTTTCGGGTTGTGGGCATGGGGGTATTTGCTGGTCTGCCCAGCTTTTCCTGTTCGCTGCGGTGGGGCCTGTCGGCGGTTGGTCAGGGTGTCGCAGGCTGTGGCGGTGGACGTCCAATCGTGTTGTGCCATAGTGCAAGCCAATGTTTCGACCAGGGCCAGTGGGTGGGTAGGTGCAGGATCGGTCGGCGCTGGGGTCGGACCAGCCGGGCCGGGACGGTGACAATCCTGCGGCGCAGCGTCGATCCCCGTGCCCGGGTGTGTTGGCCGCCGGCGAGCACTCCGGCGGCATGCAGCAGGTTGTGGGCGATCGCCGCGCACAAGACCCAGGCGGAGTTGGCGCCGAAGCGTCCCGAGGGCAGATGAGCCAGCGGTCCGTCGATGAGGTCGGCGAATACGGTTTCGATGATGGCGTGGTGGCGGTGGGTGATGTCGGCCTGCTCGACGGGGGCGTCGGTGTTGGTGAAGAACGGGTGATACCGCCAGACCGAGAACAGCGCGTCGCGGTAGCGGGCGTCCTTGACCCGGCGCACGATCAGTCGGGCGGTGATCGCATCGGGGGTGGATGCGAATGCGGTGTAGGGGATTTCGGCGACCTCGGCATCAGAGATCCAAGCGCCGGTGTCGGGATCGCGCACCGCACCCGGATAGCGCACCGGGGTCCACCCGTGATCGCCGATCGCCGCGATCGCCTTGTCGATCGCTGAGTTGCGGGCCATCGCCACCGAGAACTGTGCGCCGTGTCGGATGCACGCGCCCACCACGGCGCGCGAGCCGAAAGCCGAATCGCCACGCACCAGGATCGTGGTGTGGGCGCTGATGGCGCGGGCGGTGCTGATCGCCTGAGCGACCATGCGTGCGGCACCCTTGGCCGAGTTGGCCCGCCCGGCGCGCAACCGCAGCCCGGCGATCACCGGCGCCGAACCTGCGGTGCTGATCGTGGTCGCCAACGGCGACAGTCCCTTGCGCAGGATCTGTTTGCCGGCGATTTTGGTGTGCCCGTAGGACGCGCCCTGTTTGGCGTGCCCATACACCGGACGTAGCAGCGAGTCGATGTCGATGAACGTCTGCTCATGGGCCCCGGGCAGCAGATCGGTGCGCTCACACAACGCCACCAGGTGCTCCCGCACCACCGACTCGAGTTGGCGGGCATGACCAAAGGTGAACTCCCGCAACAACGTTCCCATGGTCGACGGTGCGTATACCCCGTCGAACAGGGTGTTCATTCCACCACTGCGGACCACGTCAATGTCGTCGATACAGTCCGCGCCCGCGCACATGCCAGCCACCACGGTGGCCAGCTTCGGGGCCGGGTTGGCCGCCCCCGAGGCGATCCGTGGTTCGGCGATGCGGACCTTCTCAGCGATCAGCCGCGAAAGCCCGGTCTGCTCGGCCAACGTCATCACCGGCACCAGCCCGGCACAGGACACGAGGCAATCATCGTCGAAGACCGCAGAACCCACGCCGAACCTGTGCGACACTTTCACCGAGAGTGCCTTTCTGATTTGGACCGATTGATGCGTAAGGAACACCAATCATCCCAGCTCAGAGGGCACTTTCATCGTTCCGACACCCTCACCAACCGATCCACGTCAGTGGATCGAGGCTAAGCCTCGTTCGTTTCAGGTTGGGGGGAAAGAAATTCGCCTATGCCACTGAGGGGCGGTGCGGGGGCACCTCCCCCAGGGTGTTTGTGCTGGTCTGGGCACTGAGTGTCGAGCAGGCCGGCCGGCGCTGTCACCCTTGAAAGTTTCGGCCGGCCTGCTCGACGGTTGCCGGGTGTGCCTCGTGCCTTCACGCGCCAACGAAAGGGACACGAGGCGTCCTCACACCCGACAGGCTTGGTTACACGCTGCCGGCTGCCCCGATCGTGAACTTGCCGAGGCGATCGGCACGCACGGGCTTCCAGCCGATGCGCCACGTTGCCCTGATCTGCACGGCATCCGAGGCGAATAGCGCGTGTTCGGACTGTGCGACGCGCACCCGGCCGGCGGCCGCGGCGATCGCGGTCCGGTCGACGACCAGGCCGGAATGGGCGGGGATGAACCGGGACCGCAGCACGGGCAGCGACAAGACGAGCGCCTGGGCGTCGATGGTGCCGGCACCCAACAGGCTCTCGTTGGTGTTGGTGCCGCCGACCTTGAGCTTGCGGAACCCGGCCCAGCCGAGCGGTCGAGCACGATCGCCGACGGGGTTGCGCCGTTGCTTTCCAGCTCGGCGACGAGGTCGACCAGGACGTCGAGGTTGGTGCCGATCGCGCCACCGTCGACCACACCGGGCGCGTTGAGTAGGCCGACGGGGTCCACGTCGCCGAGGTAGCTCGCGTCGGCCTTGCGCACGAGGTCACGCGCGACGCTCTCGGCGATCTGCTGCGGCGTCTGCGGCTGCCGGAACTGCTCACTCGACGGGTTGACCAGGCGGCTGATCTTCTTGGTCTTGATCTCGACTTCGTCGAGGGCGGGATCACTTTCGGGGATTGCTGCGCCTTCGTCGACAGTCGGCGGTTTCGGTGTCGCCGACGAACGCGACGCGCAGAGTTGGGGCGTCGCCTTCGATTTCGCCGGCGATGGTGGCGGTTTGCAGGATGAGCGCCTGGGGCACAACGGCGGTCGGCGCGAATGCGTAACCGTCGGGGTTCCATGCGCCGCCGCTGCCGGCGGTGGTGATGAGTGTCATTGTGGCTCTTGGCTTTTCGAGTGGGCACGCACAGCACGGCGCGCAATCAACAGAAACTTGAGTGCGGCGGCCGCCGGGATTCGCTCGAATTGCGGGCCGCGCCAGGCCAGCCCAACGGCTCCGAATTTACCGGGTGCCGCGGGCCGGCGCCTGGCGTGTCGCGCCTACTTGGGTTGCGGCCCGAATGCCTCAGCGAACCCGCGCGGCTTCTCCTGGGGCACACCTGCGCCGCCGCGCAGGCCGCCGGTGCCGGGCCGCGGTGCGCGCCGGCCTTGCACGCCGAGCTGCTCGCGGGCGCTGCCCATCGCGGCGGCGAGCTTCTTGGACTCGCGACCCGCGAACGCTTTGATTGGCAGAATAAAATTCGTTGTGGCATAACGTAATTCAGATCGGCACCACACGGGTATCCGACAGGCATCCGACACCGCAACGCTCATAATGCCGCTGACCTGCGAATATGTACCTCAATCCGGCAGTTGTTGATCCTGCCGGGGCACCCAGCATCACCGCAGCTAAACAAGCATTTTCACCGACTAGTTTCTGTTCGAACACCTTCGAAAACAGCCTCGGCCTCACGACGATTCACAACTGCCCCCAAACTCTTTCCAGCCATTGCCGCTGACCTTGACGAGCACCGGTACGACTTGACCGCCCGCGAGGAAATCCTGTGGGAGTCCGAGACCGCCACTAAAGCTGAGACGCTCGCGATGGAGATCAAACCGACTCGTGAGACCGGTGCGAACAACCCGGCGATCGGCTACAAATGCATGCCGCGCTGGGCCGACGAGTCGCTCTGACGCTGTGTCAGCGTGTCGCGCGTGCCCGCGTCGCAGTCACCGGGATGGCATGCGGGGCTAGGGCTGGCACGAAGCATCTCGGTGTCACGACTCTTCCCGGCGTCGACCAGCGCGTCGTCCTGTGAATGCGCGTAGATCCGCGCCGTGGTTGACGCGTCGGCGTGGCCGAGCCGCTTCGCGACGACGGCCAGCGGGACACCTCGGAGGTGCAACGCGATGCCGTACGAACGGCGCGCATCGTGCAGCCGGATCCGACGAACACCTGCCACCTTCGTCGCCCTGATCCACATCCTCATGAGCGTGTCGGGTGTGTACGGCTCACCGGCCTCGTTGACGGCGACGTAGCCGCTGTCGGCGTGAGCCGTGCCGAGCGCCAACCTCTCCTGGGCATAGCGCGACGACGCCCGCCGCAGCACCGCGACAAGTGCCTCATCGAGTGGCAGCGTGCGGCGCGACGACCGCGTCTTCGGCTCGTTCTCGATGACCGTTCCTGCACCGGCCTGAACCCGACCGCGTGAGACGGAGAGCGTCGCAGCGTCGAGGTCAACGTCGGACCACCGCAGCCCCGCGATCTCACTGAGCCGAAGACCGCTCAGCGCGAGATACCACAGGTGCCCGCTGCGGTCCTTGTCGGGGGCGCGCAGCATCCGGCGGATTTCGTCGGGCGTGTAGGTCGCCATCTCCCGGCGAACACGCGGAACCTTCTTCATCGACGCGGCAACGTTGCGTGCAAGTTCGCGACGCTCGATGCCGTAGTCGAGGACCGTCCGCCACGCGTCGACCGCTTTATTGATCGACCGCGCTGACCACCCCGGCGCGTGATGAACAGCCGAGGCCCGTGTTGGCGCGGAACACGCGGACCGCAAAGTGCGTCGATGCCAAGCACCCGACCTACTGGTTCAGAAGAGTCCGAAGGGTACGCGGCAACGAGCATGGGCCCGATTCATTGCTGGAGAATGACCGACAACGGTCTCTCCGCGTGCCGATTTGTCGGTACGCGCGGAACGATTCGGTCATACACAGCTCCTCCCGGTCGTGTTGGGCTGCTGAGCGGGAAGCTGGAATTCGGTGCGGTTGGAGCCGAAGCCGTTGCGGCCGACTCACCCGGGTGAATCGGCGACCCGGACGATTACAACTCACCCCGGCCATAGCCAGGATGTGTCCATGGCAACAACAGTTGACCGACTAGCAGGCAGCGACTCACCTCTGGCTTCTCGCGCCCCAGAGCTGACCGCGCGGTTCGTCAACGACGCGCTTCCTTATCTCAACCAACTCAACGACCGCGCCCGCCGACTGACCCGCAACCCGGTGGACGCCGAAGATCTCGTGCAAGAAACGATGCTGAGGGCTTACGTCGGCTTCAACACCTTCTCCGACGGAACCAACCTTCGGGCGTGGCTGTTTCGCATCATGACCAACACCTACCTCAACGGTCTGCGCCGCGCGCAACACCGCCCAAGCGAGTACCTCACCCACAACATCGGCGATCGCCAACGAGCCGCCCACTATCGACACTCTTCGCAGTGGCCACGATCGGCCGAGCTCGCCGACGCGTTGGTGACATTGCCAGTGCAATTCCGGCTGGCTGTTTGCTACCGCGGCATCGCAGAACTTCGGTGCCGAGAGGTCACCGAAATCAAGGCGGGCTGCGAAGGCACCGTCTCGTCACGTATCCACCGCGGGCGCCTACGATTACGAACCCTGTTGCGAACCACACACGGACGGGCATGAGTACCAGTACGACGGCGACTACGCGCTGCCGATGCCGGTTCATCCTTATGGCGGTGTGTTTGGCCATCGTCATCATTTTTCTTCGCCCAGCGAGAGCTCAGCGACCTACGCTTATCGCCACGAGGCTAATCCTGCTCCGGGCAGTCTTGCTTCTGGCATCGTGGGCGATCGGACTACTCCTAGCGGCTTGGATCGTTCCCAGAGTTTCGTTGTCTGTAACGGGATTCGTAGTCGCTGTAGCGGTGTTCGCGGTAACGCAGGCGATCCTGTCCTTATCGATCTTGAAGTTGCCCCATCCGTATGCGTCGCTGCTCCTTGGGGGCACCGGCTTGGCACTGACGACCGTCGCGTTGATCCTGGCGTCGGTATTGACGCACGGCCTCACTATTGACGGCATGGCATCCAGGCTGGCTACGACGGTTGTGGTGTGGCTCGTGACAACCATTGGGGCAATTACACTGCCCGAGCTGCTCATTGGCGACGAGACCGGCTCGACCTGACCCAATACAAGTCGGCAAGCGGATGTACGTCGGTGTTCCGCGTCGAGATTCTGCATGTTGCCCGGGTCCGCGCAGTGAGCAAAATTTTGATATCTCGTCCAACGAGGGAGGGAGCGGTGATGGGAGACACGCATGACGATCCGACGGATCACGCCCGGACCACGCAACCGCACGCGGGTATCGCGATGAAGGACAACTTCTTCTGGCCAGGGTTGATCCTTCTGGCCGTAGCGATGGTCGGTCTGATCGGCACGGCGGCTACCGCCGCCTATCGACATTACGAGTGGCTTTCCACCACGGTGCTCATCGCCGTTCTCGGCACGGTCGCCGGAGCGCTGTGGCTCGTCGCGGAGAATCGCCGCGTGACTCGCATCGAGGCGCAGTGGGACGCCGCGCACCCAGGTAGTCGGCCGCTTCCGCGCACTCGCTAATCACAACCGAGCCCCTGCCGATAATGACGTTCAGGGACGGCCAAACGCACCCTCTGCGCAGCTGTTATCAGCTTGCTCTGCACCATATCCCGCATTTCTGCTTGTGCTGATATTTCGTGCAGGCGCGACGTATTGCATTTTTGCCTACCGTTTCGAGCCCATAGAAGCAGCTTGGCGACGCTCCCCCTGAGTGCGGGCTGTCCAGAGATGCGCCCAAGGATGGTGTCGGCGGGTCTCGGCCGACCGGGGCAGACGAACCGACGCCGCTCCCGCGGCGGGAAATTGATTGCGGCCAGTTTTTTCTGCTAGCCAGACAGGCACCTTCGTACGGTTGTCTCATTCGCGGTATGTGCTACTTGTCGGGCTTAGTAGCGGACACTCGTCGCCGGGTCTAGGACGAACTCGATCTCGCGGAACCCAGCTCGGCTGAGGTGGTGGTGTTTGCGATTCGCGTCGAATATGCCGTTCTGCCGCCTCCTTGAGCACAATAGGTCGAGATCGACGTCGGCAACACAATGTTTCGGTTGGGCTGAAAAGCGCTGTGGTTGGGCTAGACATACGCCGTTTTCCCAGATCATGGTTTGGCCATCCCACGCGAGGTCGGTTGTCGATTCGCCCTCCCCCGCCGCCGCGTAGATGTACGCGGCGGCGCAGCGCAGCGACGCCGATTGAGCCAGCAGGCCTCGATCTTCGGCTCGACCGATGGTGACGGGGCTTCCCGACAGGTTGGTCAGCACGGTGGCGCCGGCCAGGGCGGCACGAGCGCTGGGCGGGATGGGGATCCACATGTCTTCGCAGATCTCAACGTGAAGCGTGAAGCCGGGCAGGTCGGAGGCGGTGAACAGCAGATCCGGACCGAACGGCGCCCGCGCGAGGGTTTTGATGCGGGCGAAACGGATTTCGTCGTAGATGTCGTCGCCTGCGGCCATCTGGCGAAGTTCGTAGAACTCGCGGTAGGTCGGTAGGTAGGACTTTGGCGCGACGCCCAGTACGCGACCGCGGTGGATCACGACGGCGGTGTTGTAGATGCGGTGCAGATGGCGCAGCGGCGCGCCGATCACCAGAACCGGCAGCAGCTCCACGGAAGCTTGCGTGATGCGTTGTAATTCGTCTTCGACGGCGTCCAGGAGAGCGTCTTGCATCAAGATGTCGTCGAGCGAGTAGCCGGTCAGTGCTAGTTCGGGGAAAACCGCCACGGCGGCGCATTCGTCGTGGCATTCGCGCGCGATGTCGAGCACAGCTTGTGCGTTGGCCGCTGGTTCGCCCAGCGTCGTTCGCAGCGTGCAGGCGGCGACGCGGACGGTGCGCGCTCGATGGTGTGAGTTGCAGGCGACCATGACTCAGCATTCGAGGTGCTGGTGGTGTGCCAAGGGATGTGGGGTGCGGGCGGGAAGTCGATGTCGGTATCGGCGACGTTGTTCATGAAGTTGGTCAGCGGTAACTGGGCGGCCAGGGCGACAAGCTCGTCTGGCCGGCGTCTGTCTACTGCCACCGGCGCCAACACTGGGTGTTCGACTCCGCAACCGCACTACCGCCATCATAGCGGACTGCATAGTCCGTCCGAAGGGCGATCCCGAGCGGTATCGCTCGCTGCTGCAGCCAATTTCGCGGCCCCACCTCGGATCACAGCCTTAACGCCCGCGTCCACCAGCTCCCACAGATCCGGCGCCGGTGACACCACCAATTACTCGGCTGCGGTCAGCGTAGTATTTGCAACCCCCTACGCGGCGCCGAATTACGGGTCACCCGCGCCTCGCCGTCTGCCCTTCGGACGGGCGGTGGCCGTGAAGGAACCGGCCGGCGGGGACAGTCGCGGTCAGGCGGCTTGCGGGTTTTCCAGAATCATTGCCACGCCTTGGCCCGAGCCGATGCACACGCCGATGGCGCCGTAGCGGAGATGTCGTTCGCGTAGTTCGGTGGCTAGGGTCAGGGCGTAACGTACGCCGGTGGCGCCGAACGGATGCCCGATGGCCACCGCACCGCCGTTGGGCGTGAGTTTGTCGTCGGGAACTTGAAATCCGTCGAGTTGGTTGGGCAGCTCTCGTAGTACACCGAGGGCTTGCGCGCTGAAGGCTTCGTGGATTTCCCATACGTCGATTTGTTGGGGGGTCAAGCCCGCGCGTCGCAGCGCCAGGGGTAGCGCCCAGGCCGGCGCGATGCCCATCAGCAGTGGATCGTTGCCGTAGACGGCCGATGACACCACCCGGGCCAGCGGGACGACGCCGAGGTCGTCGGCCCGCGCGGCGGAGGCCAGGATCAGCGCGGCGGCCCCGTCGGACAGCGGTGTGGAGTTGCCGGCGGTCATCTGGGTCGTCCCGGGCTGGGACGGTAGGGCAGCCAACAGCTCCACGGTGGTGTCATCGCGGATGAACTCATCGTGACTTACGATGCGGGGCGGAGTCTTTCGGGTCGCAGGGACCGTGACGGGCAGGATCTCTTTGGCGAGCCTGCCCGAGTCGCGGGCGGCGCGGGCGTGCTGTTGGGAGCGCACCGCGAACGCGTCGATCTCTTCGCGACTGAGTTGGTAGCGATCGGCGACGTTCTGCGCGGTTTCGATCATGCCGATGTAGGCGTTGCGGCCCAGTAAGACGGGGTTAGGTGGGCCGCCGGCGCCGGACCACATAGTGTCGAGCAGCAGTTGGGGTCCGCGCGGGCTGAACGGGGCCTCGCCTTTCATGTACGCGAACCCTGAGCGCGACATCGACTCGGCGCCGCAGGCGATTCCTACACTTAGGTCGCCGGCTTTGATCGCATGCGCGATCATGGCCGTGGCGGTGAGTGAGGATCCGCAGAATCTGTTGATGGTGGCTCCCGCTGCGCTGTCGGGGAAACCGGCGGCCAGCGCTGCCCAGCGGGCGAGATCTCCCATGCCTTCATGCGCGGGGTTCACACATCCGGCGATGATGTCTTCGATCTGGTCGCGCTCAACACCGACGCGTTCGCAGGCACCGGCCAGGGCCAACCCAAGCAGGTCGTCGAGCCGCAGGTGCGATAGGGATCCGGCGTATCGGGCGAAAGGGGTGCGCACACCGCCAAGCAGATAGGCGTCGGTCACTGTGTTCTCCTGTCGTGCAATGTTCTGCGGCGGCCACCATCATGTGAGGAGAGGGCTTCACCCCATAGTTCCTGCGACAGATAGTGGTACGCGGGCGCGGACGGCTTGTACGCTCGGCACGCCTCGATGCTGCACTACCGTTCGAAACGGTCCCTAAGCTCGGCGTGTTCCAATGGACTTGGTGCATCCGGATGGCGGCGAGTTGGTGAGTGTGATGACCCGGAATCCGTTGTCGTCCGGCGTCGTCAGGCTTTTGGAGACGTCGAACGGAGGACATGGCCATGCCTTCCTCGATCAAGGCTGCGTCTTGGTCACGTTGAAAGCCCCTGTTGAATATAGCCATTGGTGCTCCCTGTCGTGGTGATGACCCATCCTTCAATCTCGGCTCATTCTCGGTGCTCTACCCAGTGTTTTCTCTGTTTCCGGGGATGGCCGTCGGCGCCGCTGGTGCATGGATCCTCGGCGAGAACAGGTTTCCTCCGGTGGGGTTGATGCTCTTCTCGGTCGGCGCGGGCGGCGGCGCCCCCGTGGTCGGAGACTGCGTGGTCGTGATTGTCATCGTTGGCGGTGGCGTGGTCGACGGCACGTTCGAATGGTCGCCACTGCAACTGGCAATCGACGCAGCCAACCCAGCCAGAACAGCCAGACCCGCCACGACACGCACCATGCCAGCAGCATCCGAGGTTTCCATCATGGCGTCTCCAATCGCTCGAGGCGGGCACCGCCCGGTTCTGTGCTGGGCGACAGATTGCATTGCTCGATGCTGACCGGGGGACGTCTTCACGGCCGACTCAGCAGCGGCGCGGGCGAAAACGTTTGATGGCCGGATTGCCCGTCGGTGCCGTCCAGCAGGTGGCGCGCGGCACTGTCGATACTCGCCGCATCGATTGCGGCAGCCGCGAGCAGCTCAGTAGGTGTTCCCGATCCCGGCATGATGCGAACCGCCAGATGTGCCAACCGAAGTGGGGGCGTGTCTTTCCCGACGAGGGCTTCGAGCACGGCCGACGCGAGTCCTCCCTCGGGGCGGTGGTCCTCGGCGATGACCAACCGTCCATGGGTATCGCGCACGGCGTCAACCAGCGTATCCCGGTCAATCGGTTTGATGGAGTACACGTCGATGACGCGGGCAGCGATTCCGCTGCGGCGCAGCGATTCGGCCGCGGCCAGGCATTGGTGAACGGTGACGCCGGCACCAATGAGCGTGACCTGGTCGTCGTCGCTGGATCGCAGTGTGTGGGAGCCGCCGACGGTGAACTCCGCGGTCGGCTCGTAGAGAACGGGGTAGGCGCCGCGGGTGGTCCTCAGGTACCGAATGCCCTCAGCGTCGGCCATGAGGTCGACCAGGGCGGCGGCGCTCGTCGCGTCGCTGGGATAGAGCACGGTCGCTCCGTAAATGGACCGCATCATCGCCAGGTCTTCCAACGCCATCTGGGATGGCCCGTCAGCGCCGATCTCGACGCCGGCGTGGGACCCGACCAGGCAGATGTTCGCCCGGGAGACCGCCGCCATGCGGATGAAGTCATGGGCCCGAGTCAAGAATGCGGCGAAGGTAGAAGCGAACGGAATGTACTGCCGGACACTGAATCCGACGGCAGAAGCCACAAGTTGCTGTTCGGCGATGAACATTTCGAAATAACGGGCGGGGTACTGGCGGGCGAATTCCGCGGCGCCGGTGGAGTTGCTGACTTCGCCGTCCAGCGCCACGATCCGGGGATTGGTTGCGCCCAGGGCGACCAACGCGGCGCCGTACGCGGCTCGGGTCGCGACTTTGTCTCCCAGCGCGTAGCGCGGTCGGCGTGGCACACTGGTTTCCCGGGCTGCGCGCGGTACTGGTGTGCGGCACTGGCGCTCTGCCGGTTTGAGCCCAGTGACGGTCAGCTCTGCGATGCCGCCGAGTTCCGCCAGTGCGCGTTGTGCCATCTCGGGTGGGAGGGCCTTTCCGTGCCAGCCTTCTTGATCTTCGATCTCGCTGAATCCGCGTCCCTTGATGGTTTTCGCGAGGATTACCGTGGGCGTCCCCGTCTCCCGCGCCGCACTGAGCGCGCGGTCGATGTCCTCGAGGTTGTGCCCGTCGATGGCGATGGCCCGGCCGCCGAAGGCTTCCGCGCGCCGTGCATAGGTCTCCAGGTCCCAGCCCAGTTCGGTGGGTCCGCGTTGCCCGAGCCGGTTAACGTCGACGATGACGGTGATGTTCGCCAATGCGTAGTGGCCAGCCTTGTCCAGTGCCTCCCAGACCGATCCTTCGGCGGTTTCGCTGTCACCACATAACACCCACACGTGAAACGGAGACTTGTCGAGGAACTTTCCGGCTAGCGCGACGCCGACGCCGTTGCCGATCCCCTGGCCCAGCGAGCCGCTGGCGACGTCGACCCACGGCAGGACCGGTGTCGGGTGACCCTGCAAGCGCGAGCCGAAACGGCGGTAGCCGGTCATCAGTTCTTCGTCGGTGATGACGCCAGCCGCCTTGAACGCGGCGTACAGCAGCGGGGAGGCGTGCCCTTTAGACAGAATGAAATGATCGTTGTCCCGCTGGTACGGCTGGTCCCAGTCGTAGCGCAGGTGGCGTGCGAGCAGAACGGCCATCAGGTCGGCGGCCGACATGCTCGAGGTGGGGTGTCCGGAACCGGCCGCGGTGCTGGCGCGGATCGCGTCGGCGCGCAGCTGGGCGGCCAGCTGCGCGACCATCATCGTGTCGATGCGTCGATCGGCGAGTTCAGTCAACGGAAGGCTCCTCGAGTAGTTGTGACCGCACCGTCACACGTGCGGTTTCCGATGTGGCGGGCAACCCTGGTCATATCGATTCGAACTGACTCGTCATGGTTTCCTCTTGCGGACGTCGTGGCGAGCGCCACCGCTTCATCGACGTCTGAATGCATGTCCTGGTTCCTTCCCGGACTTGGTTGATGGCGGCCGCTGTTTGCTTTTCATCGTTTAGCTCTCGATCCGGTCGCCGCGCCGTGCCGCGAGCTGTGCCTTCGTTGTGCCGGTGTAGTCAGTGCTGGCCGAAGGCTGCTCACCAGAGATTTCCGCCGAGCGGGGTGAATGGTCATCACCCTTACTGCCTGTTCACCCGGGTGATTACTGCGGGATTGCCCGCCCCGCGACGATCAGGGGTCGAGGGTGCGCACCTCCACAACTGCGTGGCATCACAGATGATCGGCTCGGGCGAAGACCAAGAGCAGAAGAGCGAAGAGCCATAAAGACCGAAGAGCCACATAGGCTTTCGGCACTATCGATACCGGACGCGAAGAACGAACAGACTCGAGATTGATGCGCCGAGGCGGGTCGGCGGGGAGCCCCGGGGTCCGAATGGCGCCAGCCTCGCCTGCGGCTCATTCACGGCGAGCACCACTGGCGTCCTCCCAACGTAAACCCCCACCTCGCCCAGGAACGCACATCGGCCGACCGGAAGCGACATTCTTGACGACACTGCAGACCCCGGGAAAGCCCGCCCCACGTGGCTGCTTCCCGGCTTAAGACCATTGTGGATTCAGTCCCCGAACGCCTCATCGCGCTGCCGGAGTCCGGTCGCGCCGTGGCCGAGATCCGAACCACAGATCACCCGGGCGATCCTGATCCACGGGTGATGACCACTCACCCGATGCGACGGCAGGCTCGATCGACAGAAGCACCGCTGTCCGCGAAGCAGCCCCGAACACGCCTACCTCAGATCAGGGCGCCACCGATCGCCGGACACACCGCACCTTCAGCGAACGCTCTCGCGCCACAGCGGCCTCTGAAGCACCGCGACCAAGGGAGTTCACATGCTTAAAGCCCAGACCCGTGCCGGTTCGATCAAAATCCGCCACCGCGAAGAGGCCGTGGGGCAGCCATCGTCAATTCTGATAGTAGGTAGCGGATTCGCCGGATTCGAATGCGCACGCCAACTCGGCAGGCTGCTGCAGCGGCACCGCTCCGACGCCACCGTGACCCTGATCTCGCCCGTCGATTACCTGCTGTACACGCCCCTCTTACCCGAGGTCGCCGGTGGAGCAATTGACCCCCGTTTCGCGACGGTGCCTTTGATCGACAAATTGCCAGGTGTCCGGCTGTTTCGGGCCTATGTCGATTCGGTGGACTTGTCTGCACGTTCGCTGCACTGTCGCGACCAGGAAAACACCTCCCACGAGCTCTCGTGGGATCGGCTCGTCCTGACTCCCGGCTCGATCACCCGTCTGTTCGACATTCCCGGATTGGCCGAGCACGCACGCGGCCTCAAGTCGATAGCGCAGGCGCTCTACTTACGCGACCACATCATCGAACAGTTCGAACTGGCGCGCATCGACGGTGACCCTGAACGCGCGAACGCCCGCAAAACCATCGTGGTCGTGGGATCTTCCTATTCCGGAACAGAACTCATCGCACAGCTCTCGGCGATGGCCGCAGTGGCGGCGCAAAACTTCAGATTCGAACCCGGCGATGTGCGGTTGATACTCGTCGAACGCTCAGGAAGGTTGATGCCCGAACTCGGCCCCGAGTTGGCCGCACGAGCAGAGAAGGTGCTAAGAGGGCGCGGCGTACAGATCCTTGTCGGTGTCACCCTTTCCCGGGTTGCGGCCGATCATGTTGTTCTCAGCGACGGGACCCGCATCGGCACCTACACCGTCGCATGGGTAGCCGGCGTGGTCGCGAGCCCGCTCATCGCAGCGACGGGGTTGCCCACTGAAAAGGGTCGACTCAAGGTCGGATCGGATCTGCAGGTGCCCGGTTTCGACGGCGTTTACGCCGGCGGTGACGCCGCGGCGGTGCCCGATGCCATCAACCCTGGAACGATAACGCCGCCAACTGCACAACACGCCAACCGGCAGGGCAAAGTTCTCGCCCGAAACGTCGCCGCCAGTCTGGGTTACGGCAGGGCATGCAAATATCGACACCGTGATCTAGGAACCGTTGTCGACCTAGGTCCCGGGTTCGCTGTTGCAAATCCGCTCAACATTCAGCTGTCAGGTTTTGCAGCGAAACTCGTGACCCGGCTCTACCACCTCTACGCCATACCCCGTAACGCCAATAGGTGGGCCGTTGCATTGGGATACGTCACCGACATTCTGTTTGCCCGGCCGCTGGTATCGATCGGTTTGGCCCAAACGTCGCTGGCTCGATTCTCGGCCAGCGAGGAATTCATGCCAGCATCCCCGGAGATGCACCCGAGGGACGAGCAGATGTACGCCGATGAGCTTCGCTACCAAAAAGCGTCCGCCGAGGCGACGCCATTACCATCGCACAGCGACTGAGCCAGCGTCGGAAGAGTGTCAAAGAAATGTCCGAAGCGATCACCAGGCGCACTCGAAACCGGTGAACCCGCTGCCGACGACTACCACAGTGGTCATAGTGACGAGCACCGGTTCTTTGCCGACCGCAATTCGTCATGCCTCTGGCCTGATCGTGTGACACGCTGTCTCCGTTCGGATCTCATTACGCCGCTGTGGCTGTGTCGAACATTCACTGTGCCCTTGGCGCTGCAGGTTGACGTGGTCCAGGTGTTGCCCGTTGCTGCTCGGATCAGCGATCACTATCTGTGCGCTTAGGTTGATTTGTCTTCATCCGGGTGTGATTTCACCCGGGCGCGAGGCCGACGCGGAAAAGATCCCGCTGAGCGGTTCACCGCCAAGAAACGTTCAGGCCAGCCACATCGGCGATCCGCTCACGACGCACTCTTCTGACCACGTTTCGGAGGCGATCGCAGATGTGGCCACTCGCCCCGCTCGTCGAGTGCGAAGTGTCGTCACGCCCCGCTCGTATCATGGTCGCCCGCCGTGATGGCGCTTGGATTCTCCTACGCACTAGTCAGTTCTCTCTGTCTCCCGGCGTGTTTGGGGTTTCGCCTCTAATGGTTGTGATGGACGCCGCGTCGGTGGCGACGACCTCATTGGCCGTGTGCAGCACAGCGCGCACGTCCCCCGCCGGTATGACTGCAGCGCCGGAAGCGTCGGCGAAGACGTAGTCGCCGGGACAGACTGCCACCCCGCCGATCACGACCGGACGGTTCGCCTCATAGGGTGTGACGGTGTCACCGCCCCATCGCGTTGTTTCGCCACGGCAGTAGATGGCCAGGTCGTAGTGCACGAGCTCGGCGAAATCGCGCAGCCGCCCGTCGGCGAGAATGCCAGCGAGCCGATGATTTTGGACCCGCGACAGCTTTGTCCCGCCGCCCAGTGACGCATCGGTGTAGCCGTTGCTGGCCAAGACCAGCACGTGCTTGTCGGCGCCGCCCTCGATGGCCTCGTAGAACAACCTCTTGAAGTTGTAGCGCTCGGGCGGCAAGGCGATCCCGCAGGCCGGGAAGTAGGAGATGGTCACGGCGGGACCGAAGAGCGGGCGACCGGGTGTCGGGCTCACCAGGTCGAGGAGATGACAACGATGTTGGTGTAGTCGCCCCATCGCGTCGACGATGTCGGCGGTGCGCACCCGACTGGCGAGCGCGTCGAGCGGCTCCATCATTGGGCCGGGACAGGGATACGCCACGACTGGGCGCCGCGCAGGTCGAGCCACACGTCGGTCGGGGTTTGCACTAGCCGGGCCAGGACGTGCTCGCAGTCGGGGCAGCGCACCACGATGCCCGGGGCGCGGTGATAGACGTGACTCTCGGCGAAGACCCCGACGCGACCACATCCCGCGCAGATCAACGTCGCGGTGGTGACATCGAATCCGAGCACTTCTGAGAAGACGCCCGCTGCCGCGTTACCATCGACGTGCATTGGTTCCGTCATCATTCCTTCTTCCTCGATTAGCCGCTCGGCCCGAACCGCTCGGTCCGGATAGCCGATGGCCGATGTCCCTGCCCTATCAGCTTCGTGGTGACCGATTCCACGAATCCCGTTGGGCCGCAGACGTAGATGCGCAGACCATCGTCGGCGGTCCACCCGGGCACTGCGAGCTCAGCGACGCCGATCCGGCCGGGTGGCCGGGCGGTCTGGGGCGCGGCCGCCCGGGTGTATATCAGAGCGACCCGCAGCCAGTCACAGTCGCGCTCGAGGTGGGCCAACTCCTTGGCGTAGTAGACGTCGGCGGGACTGCGCACCGAGTAGACAAGCTGAAACTCCGCACTGCCCATCGATATGCGCTGCCGCAGCATTGCCATCAACGGCACGATGCCCGATCCGCCAGCGACCAACAGAATCCGGCCCTTATCGGCCGGCCGCCAAACGAACCAGCCGCCGATGGGTCCGCGAAGCTCGATCTCCTCGCCGGGGCGCACTCCGGTGAGATAGGGCGAGACCTCTCCGTCGTCGATCTGTTGCACAGTGAGCTCGATGCGCTCACCCTCGGTCGGTCTGCTCAGCGAGTAGCTGCGTTGTGCGCTGTACCCGTCCTCAGCGGTCAGCTTGAGATCAATGTGTTGGCCGGCCAGATGGCCGCCCCAGCCCGGCACGGTCAGCCCGATCGTTTGCGCAGACCCGGTCTCGGGCCTTGAGTCCACAACCCGCGCAACCCGCCACTGCAACTTCGGTGTCAAACCATCGTCCACGGGTCAATCCCCGGCGTAGCGTTGTTCCCGCCACGGGTCGCCGTAGCTGTGATAACCCAAATGCTCCCAGAATCCGGGTATGTCGCTGTCGCGCAGCTCAATGGATCTCACCCACTTCGCGGACTTCCAGAAATACAAGTGCGGCACCAGCAGCCGCGCCGGGCCACCATGCACTGGGGGCAGCGGCTCGCCCTGATAACCGTAGACGATCCAGGCCTTGCCGCCGAGGAGATCGGCCACCGGGAGGTTGGTGGTGTAGCCGCCATAGGAACCGATCAATGCGAATTCGGATGCGGTGTCCAATGATTCGAAAAGCGTGTCCAGTGAAACGCCTTCCCACTGGGTATCCAACTTGGACCAGGTCGTGACGCAGTGAATGTCGACAGTGAGCCGCTCGCTGGGCAATTGCTTCAGCTGGGCCCAGGTCCATATGTATTCGGCGCCACGCTCATCGCGAATGGTGAACCGCCAGTCATCAAGATCGATGCGCGGAGTCGGTCCTGCCTGCAGGACTGGAAAGTCCGTGGTCAGATGCTGACCGGGCGGTAACTCGCGGGCCGACTCAGCGCGGCGCCCGCGAAAGCCTTTGTTGACGATACTCATTGGTGCTCCCTCCTGGCGATGACCCATCTATCAATCTCGACCCGTTCTCGGTGCCCTATCCGGTATTGCCTCTGTTTCACGGGATGGCCGCTGGCGCCAGCACAGTCGGCGTGAACAGCTTTTCGCAGATGGGGCTGCTCTTTTCGGTCGGCGCGGGAGGGCGCGACGCGCCCGGGGTCGCAGACGGCGCGATGGTTGTCGGCGTCGGCGATTGGGTGGTCGACGGCGGGTTCGAACCGCTACCACTACAACTGGCGATCGATGCCACCACCCCAGCCAGAACCGCCGCACCCGCCACGACACGCGCCAGGCGACCAGCATCCGAGTTTTCCCTCATGACATCTCCAATCGATTCAGCTTGATGGTTGAGTCACCGCAGCGGCGGCGAGAGCCTTTGGTAGCAAGCCCTATTGATGCTCCGGTCACAACAGTGGTGAATTTCGCTGACCCGGCTCGTTCTGTGTTAATGAACGCTAGGTGGAAATCAAATTTCAAGAATCTCAGCACCTTCTCGAGGTCGTACTGCCATGTCGGCACCCAGAACCGAAATGGCCCCTTTGGCTTCGAGGATGGCCAGATGAATACAGTCGGCATTGGGGTGCCCGTGTTCGCGCAGCACAGCCTCTAAATCTGCGGCGGTCAGGCCGCAGCGGCGCAGGTTGCGTCGGTTCACTTCTCCGTCGCTGATCAGGACCATCAGCGGCGGGTCGATGAACCGGCACAAGGCGGGAATCAGGCGCAGCCGCGCGAGGAGTGCATGGGCGGCCATAAGGCACAGCAGCGCGGTGGTCGCCTGGAGCCACGCGGTGTCGGTGGCGGTTGCCGCACGACCGACGATGGCGCCGGCGGCGACGGCGGCGATCCAGTCGAACGGCGCGAATTCCGCCAGGGTCCGTCGTTCGGTGAAACGGAACAGGATCGCCGCGGTCAAGAATATTGCCGCGGTTTTGATCGCCACGTCCCCGACTGCGGGCAGATCGCCGATGAAGACATGCACGATCCGGTTCACGTGGCCCCCGCCGATCGGCGCTGCGCCGTGGGTGTGGACGCTTCATCGAGTCGCATGGCCATGCCCCTACACCCGATACACGGCACGCGCGCTGTCGGCCAGGGTGCTGAACGGACGCGAGCAGTGCGAGCAGTAACGTCGGTAACGCGGGCGCTGTAGATGTTGGTCATGGCAGGGTTCGCAGGCCAGTGCCTGAGCCCCGCAGCACTTCATCACGTAGATCCATTCGGCTGGTTTGGAACACTCGCTGATCACCCTGAAGGGACGCACCGAGTTGTCGACCGTCTTGGAGTCGCAAAGACGCTCGTCCTCACCGATGTCCAGGATCTCGTGGATGGGGCGGTCCAGAAGACCCCTAGCCATCATCCCCCCGGATTCCGGCGCCGGATACGCTCCGTCTCCAAAACCGGGCATTCGTTGTTCATATGGGGAACGCGGCGACGTCCCGACGTGGTGGGAAACCCCGGTCATAAGTGATTGGAACTGACCCGTCATGGCGCCCTCTTTTCGGGTGTTGCCCCGACCGCCACCACATCGTCGTGATACGTGCCGCGGCGCGCGCGGCGGACGTGGGCTTCGTCGCGTATCCGCTCGACCATGTGTGGGTAATGCAGTTCGAATGCAGGCCGCTCCGAACGGATTCGGGGCAACTCGGTGAAGTTGTGCCGCGGCGGCGGGCAGCTGGTCGCCCACTCCAGCGAGTTGCCGTAGCCCCACGGATCGTCGACAGTCACCGGCTCGCCGTAGCGCCAGCTCTTGAACACGTTCCACACGAATGGCAGCACCGAGAAGCCAAGGATGAACGCACCGATCGTCGACACCACATTGAGCGCGGTGAACCCGTCGGTGGGCAGATAGTCGGCATAGCGGCGCGGCATGCCCTCCGCACCCAGCCAGTGCTGCACCAAGAACGTGGCGTGAAAACCGATCAGGGTCAGCCAGAAATGCAGCTTCCCCAGCCGCTCATCCATTAGACGCCCGGTCATCTTTGGAAACCAGAAATACACCCCGGCGTAGGTGGCGAACACGATCGTGCCGAACAACACGTAGTGGAAGTGCGCCACCACGAAATAGGAGTCAGTGACGTGGAAGTCGATCGGCGGGGAGGCCAGCAACACACCCGACAGGCCACCCAGCAGGAACGTAACCAGGAACCCCACTGAGAACAGCATCGGTGTCTCGAACGTCAACTGACCCTTCCACATCGTGCCGATCCAGTTGAAGAACTTGATCCCGGTCGGCACCGCGATCAGGAACGTCATGAACGAGAAGAACGGCAGCAGCACCGCGCCGGTGGCGTAGAGGTGGTGCGCCCACACCGTGATCGACAACGCGGCGATGGACAAAGTGGCATAGATCAGCGTGGTGTAACCGAAGATCGGCTTGCGGGAGAACACCGGGATGATCTCACTGACGATGCCGAAGAACGGCAGCGCGATGATGTACACCTCGGGGTGCCCGAAGAACCAGAACAGGTGCTGCCACAGCAATACACCGCCATTGGCCGGGTCGAAGATATGCGCGCCGAGATGGCGATCGGCGGCCAACCCGAACAGCGCAGAGGTCAAGAGCGGGAACGCCACCAGCACCATCACGCTGGTCACCAGGATGTTCCACGTGAAGACCGGCATCCGGAACATCATCATCCCGGGGGCGCGCATGCACACCACGGTGGTGATCATGTTGACCGCACCCAAAATGGTGCCCAGGCCGCCGACGATCAGACCCAGGATCCACAGATCCCCGCCGGCACCCGGAGAGTGGATCGCATTCGACAGCGGGGTGTAAGCGGTCCAGCCGAAGTCGGCCGGCCCACCGGGGGCGAGAAAGCCGCCAAGAGCGATCAAGGCGCCGAACAGAAAGAGCCAGAACGACAACGCATTCAGCCGCGGGAACGCCACATCGGGGGCACCGATCTGCAGCGGCAGCACCAAGTTGGCGAACCCGAACACGATCGGGGTGGCGTAGAACAGCAGCATCACCGTGCCGTGCATCGTGAACAGCTGGTTGTACTGCTCGTTGGACAGAAACTGCAGGCCAGGCGCGGCCAGTTCGGTACGAATGAACAGCGCCATCAGCCCGCCGACGAAGAAGAACGCGAAGCACGCGACGACGTACATCATTCCGATCAGCTTGTGATCGGTGGTCGTCAGCAACTTGTAGAGCAGCGTCCCCTTGGGACTCAGCCGGGCCGGAAAGGGACGCCGGGCCTGCAGTTCTCCAATTAAGGCTGCGTGGCTTGTCAACGGTCCGGTCCTCCCCAGCCCTGCGGACTTTCGGCGGTCCGCACTGATGTGGGGAAGGCGTCGAGCAGTTGTTGCGAGGAGGCTGCGACCTTAGCGACGCCGTCGTTTTCATGCACGCCGAAGACATCCTCTAGGTCGACACCGACCGCTCTGACCTCCTCGAGCACCCTTTGGGCGTCGGTGGCCGTGCCGGTGATGGAGTCGCCGATGATGACGCCGTCATCAGCGAGGGCCTCCAGAGTGCGTTGGAGCTCGGCGATGGTGTCCAGCAGTTCGAGCAGATTCGCTGCCAAGACATCGAACTCAGAATTCCCCATCGGTGCGCTCTCCATTCCCTATCGCGGTCTCTCCACGCAGCGCGGGCCCGCTGCCTTAACGAACACCTGGAGACCGCTGCGCCGGCTCCCCGCAATGAGCATGTCGCGCAGTGGGGCGAGCTGTCCTCGCCCGGCTGCGTCATTCACCCGGGTGAGAAGCCGGCCTGGCATGGGACTGTCGCCCTACTTGTGAAGTCGCTCCGGAGGGATTCTCACCGGCGCCATGCGCTCACTACTCGTACATCTCTGAACCTCAGGTGCGGGTGCGGTGTCCTGCGTGGTAAGCAGATTCTCGATCCGCGAGTTTGGCCCGAAAGGCGTTGGGTGTTATGCGATGCCGTAGTCGTTGATCTTGCGGTAGATGGTGGCTCGTGACATTCCCAGGGCGCGTGCTGCGTCTTGTTTGTTGCCGCGGTTGTCTTGGAGGCTACGGACAATCGCGTCGCGCTCCAGGGCTTCCATTTGGGTCAGCGTGCGCCGGGTGACCGAGCGGCACTCCGGTGGCAACTTGTCGGCGCTGATGATGCCTGAGCGTTGGCGGGCAACGGTTTCGGTCAGAATTCGGCGCAGTTGCGAGACGTTGCCCGGCCACGGCAGCTTGCTGAGTTGGCGCATAGCATCGGGCGCCAGCCCCACATCAGCACCGTGGGTGATCTCGGAAAGCAGCAGCGGCACGAGTTCGGGGAGGTCGTCAATCCTGTGTCGCAGGGCCGGCACCGTGACGGTATGGGTAAACAGCGGCAGCAGCTGCTTGATCGTTGCCGAAGACCCACCACTGCTGGTCGCCGCGATCCATCCGCGGCCTGTGCGTGTGGCCAGTATCGAGGTGATCGCTTCGAGTGTGTCCGGGTCGATCTCATCGACGTCGGCGATCACCAGCGCGAAGTCCTCATCGCTGGTTAGGGCCGCCAACTCGGCGACAAGACGCGCCGCGCTGGGAAACGTTTCGGCGCGCATCACCCGAACGGATCGGCCCGGTTTCACGTACTGCCCCACCGCCTGGGCCAGCCGGGCGCGCCCGGATCCTTTCTCTCCCTCGAGCATGACCCATTCTCGGTCGCGGCAGCACTGCCGGACCTGTTGGCAGCAGCGCAGCCAGGCGCTGTTGCGGCCTGCCAGGCCAGGGATGTAACTGTGCGCCAGGTGGCCGATTCGAGGCGGGGACGAGGCGGTCTCAGCAGACAGATCAACGCGGAAAACGACATTGGTGCGGGTGCCGCGCAGCGTCGACCGTTCAACGGCAGTGATTTTGGCGATGCGTCCGCTCGGCAGAACCGCCAGCGCGGTGCCCGACAGCGTGCAGCTGAGCAGATCTGAAGCGTGTTCGAGCAGCGCGGTCTGGTCGCTACCGGTAAGTGTCCGACGCACGTAGGGGTTCATCAACACCACATCGCCGCCGATCGCGAGCACACCGCTGGAAGATCGCCGCCCCTGGTGCAGATACGCCTCCAAAAGCGCGGTCTCGCTCTCATGAGCCACCACCCGCATGCGATCCTCGATTTGGCGACTGGCGCTGGTAGCCAGCGCGAGCAACAGTGGATCGGATTCGACGGCCAGACAACTCAGATTGACGGCGCCAACCACCCTATGTGTTATCGGGTCACGGATCGGCGACCCCGCGCACGCGAAACCAAACCACATTGCGACGTAGTGTTCACCGCCACGGATGAAGGCGGGCCGGCCAGTCTCCAGCGCGGTGCCAATCCCGTTGGTGCCCGCCGCCTCTTCAGTCATTCTGTAGCCCGGCGCGATGCTAGTCGTGTCCCACGCGTCGAGGACGGACACTTCTGCGGCGCTCCGTTCAAGCACCACGCCGTCAGTTGATGTCAGGAGAACGCCGACAGTTTGCGCAGCCAGGTCATCGGCGATGCGCTGCAGCACCGGCGCGGCCGCGCGCGCCAACCGTGAGTCCCTGTTGGGTTCCCGCACGTAGGGCAACTCGACCCGGTCGGTGTGGACGCGCAGCATCTGGGACCGACGCCAGGAATCCAGGACACTGGGCCGCAGAATGTTCTGATCGACTGAGCGCACCGCGTCAACGGACCCGACGGTCAGAAACTTTTCCCTGACCCGCTCAACTTCGGTCGTGCAGCCGGCCGGCGACCTCATCCTTCAACTACCTCGACCCCGGTCCGCCGCCATTAAGCCGCGACCCGTGTCCGTCCCGCAGCTGGAGACTCAGCGTCTGTTGGCTACAGACATCAGACCTCTCCTGAGACACATTCACTGTACGCGCGCGGCGGTGGCGTTGCCCAGATGAACCGCCATATTCGCGGGACGGCGTGAGCGGTTCCGCAGGCTTGGATCTTGCCGATCAGATCGACGTCGCTCCGGGATCTGCCGCCCGGGCCTGCTCTTCGCTTGCGGCCAAATAGCTTCGCCGGGTATCGGCATTTGCTCAGGCCGGTTGCCGACCAGCTTGGCTCTATGGCCCTGCATCAATTACGGACCGCCGACATCGGAGGCCTCGTCACGTTGCGGTGTCGGTGGACGCCGCCTGCGACCGCCGACGTCGAGCCACTCAGGAAACTACGATCATGGGAAGCCCCCCAGCACCGCCACTGCCGCAATTCAATATCGGGTCGACCCACAAACAGATCCACTTCACCCACGGCTGCATCGACTGACGGCGCCATCACGGATCAACCCCCGGGGGGTACACCGCCGCCTTGGGCCGTTGATAGCTCCAAGACACGATCAGAACATCTCAGCAACAAAGGAATCCAACTACGTACCGAGATGTTCCATTGTGGCAGCATCTACTTACGAATATTCTGGTTGGCCCGTTGTGATCACGCAGGATGCAGTATGAAGTGGGCATATAATCAAATTGATGAGCTTGGTATAAGAAGTTCTTTCGACATGGGTTGTTCGAGGTCGCGACATCCGGCCGCTTCGGTGTATGTTTCTCTGTGGAGCGAGAAATAGGTGAATTCATCCAAATCTGTGATCGCTCTTTCAGGCATTCCATATGAGGGCCTGCTCTGTAAGAACGTTTCGTCGAGAGGTGCTTTATATGGCCGGAAAAAGTAACACCTTCCCTGTCACAACTCTGAATGTTGACCAGTTGTTAGATTGGTTGGAAATATTGATGTCCGCTATGGGTCGACGATTATTACTCATTAGCGATATTGCGTCAAATACGGTATCGACATTGACGCCACGAAGGGCGATCGCGCGTCGCGTAGTGCCGTAAACGTCCTTCGAGCTGACGGTTGCGGTGTTGGTCACGATCAAGCCCGCCGTCCGCGAAGCCCTCGATCATGGCCGGCGTGCCGGCCAACTCTTCTTCGTGTCCACCGTCTCAATTCTGTTCACCGCTCCAGGTGTCAGTGAGTCGGTCGGCCTCGGAGTTCCATTGCTGTCGGTGCTGGGTGAGCTTCTGCTCAAACACGTTGTGCTGCCGGGGCTTTCCTTCTGAACACTCACCGACTCGATACGGGCCGCCGGTCCCAGTCATAGCGGCAGCCGAGTGAATCGACTTACAGTCGTGGGGAATTCGACGGCCGCACTCAGTAAACCCGACACCTTTTGACTCGGACAAGATAAGGAGCCCGATGAATTCACCGGCAAGCGCGCCCGCCGATGTTCTGGTGATCTTTGGTATCACCGGAGACCTGGCGAAAAAGATGACATTTCGCGCCCTTTACCGTCTCGAGCGCCGACACTTGCTCGACTGCCCGATCGTCGGCGTCGCCCGCGACGACTGGTCCTCTGCGACCCTGCGCAATCACGCGCGGCGCGCCATCGAGGACACCGGCGAAACGATGGATGAAGAAGTATTCGGCCGGCTCGCGCGGCGCCTTGCGATGATCTCGGGCGATTTTGGGGATGCACAGACCTATCACCGAGTCGCTGAGGCTGTCGAAGGGCGGCACAGTCCTGTCTTTTACCTCGAGATCCCGCCGTCGCTGTTCGGCCTGGTAGTGCGCGGACTTGCCCATGCCAAACTCACCACCGGCGCTCGGGTCGTGGTGGAAAAGCCCTTCGGCCATGATCTGGTCTCGGCGCAGACGCTGAACGAACAGCTACGCAAGGTCCTGGACGAACGCCAGATCTTCCGCATCGACCACTTTCTGGGCAAGGAAGCGGCGCTGGACATCTTGTTCCTGCGGTTCCACAACTCGGTGTTCGAGCCATTGTGGAATCGCGACCGGATCCAGGCCGTCCAGATCACCATGGCCGAGGACTTCGGAGTCGAGGGGCGGGGCAGCTTCTACGATCCCGTTGGGGCCTTGCGTGACGTGGTGCAGAACCACCTGCTGCAGCTACTCGGTTTGTTCGCCGCCGAGCCGCCCAGCGTCGCCGGTGCCGACGGGCTGCGCGATAAGCGGGTGGAGGTGTTTCGGACCATCCCGCCGGCTGACCCCAAGCATTACGTCCGCGGCCAGTACCACGGGTATCAGGCCATCGAGGGGGTCAAACCCGACTCACAGACCGAGACGTTCGCCGCCCTGCGGCTGGAGATCGACAATTGGCGCTGGTCGGGCGTTCCGTTCTTCATCCGGGCCGGCAAGGCTCTGCCGGTGCGGGCCACCGAAATTCGAGTCATCTTCAAGCGGCCACCCAAATTGGCCATCATCCAGCACGCCCCGGATCCCAACGAGCTCATTCTGCGCATCGATCCAAACCCCGGCGCAAATCTAGTCATCCAAGCTAAAGAGCCAGGCGCCAATCGCACTCGCACAGTCGATCTCTCGCTGAACTTCACCGAACAGCTGGGCGAAGCGCCCGAACCCTACGAACGGCTGCTCAACGACGCAATGAACGGAGACTCCAGCCAATTCACCAGGGATGAGAACGTGAAGCAAACCTGGCGCATTGTGCAGCCGCTGCTGGACGCACCACCCCCAGTGCGGCGCTACAAGCCCGGGTCGTGGGGCCCGACCGGAGCCGACACGCTGCTCGCCGGTTACCCCAGCTGGCGATACCCCTGCCTAGAAGGGAACCAAGAACGATGACGCCGAACCCTAGTCTCGCCTCGCTAGCGGCTGTGGGCGTATCGGTATGGCTCGACGATCTGTCTCACGATCGGCTGGACACCGGCGACCTGGCCGAGCTGATCGGCAGGATGAGTGTTGTCCGGGTTACCACGAACCCGACGATCTTTCACCACGCGCTGTCGGAGGGACACACCTACGACGCGCAAATTCGCGAACTGGGCAGCCGCGGCGCCGACTTGGATGCGGCCATCCGCACCGCGACCACCGACGACATCCGCAAAGCCTCCGACGAACTCGACGCCGCGGCCGGGACGCGACAGAGGTGCCGTGTTGGCGAACTGGGCTGGGATGGCCGATGACCGCGACCGACGACGCAGCCGCCCTCGCTGGTGCCAACGGTGACCGACCGCGCCGCACGCGGACTGGCCCCAATGGGGTCGACCTCGCCCAAGTGCCGGACACCGGTGCGCTTCCCGAAACCGCGACCAGTTCAAGCCGAAATCCGTTCCCGCCCATCGCCGACTACGCGTTCCTGTCGGACTGCGAGACCACCTGCCTAATCTCGTCGGCCGGATCGGTCGAGTGGATGTGCGCGCCCCGCCCGGACTCGCCAAGCATCTTCGGCGCACTCCTTGACCGGTCCGCCGGCCATTTCCGGCTCCACCCCTATGGGGCGTCGGTGCCGGCCGCACGCCGCTACCTGCCGGGTAGCCTGATCCTCGAAACCACGTGGCAGACCCACACCGGCTGGCTCATCGTGCGGGACGCGCTGGTGATGGGCCCCTGGCATGACATCGAGTCGCGGTCACCCACCCATCGCCGCACCCCTATGGACTGGGACGCAGAGCACATCCTGCTGCGCACCGTGCGCTGCGTAAGCGGCACCGTCGAGCTGGTGATGAACTGCGAGCCGTCGTTCGACTACCACCGCGTTGGCGCCGCTTGGAAATACTGCGGAAACGCGTACGGCCAGGCCATCGCCGCGGCCCAGGAAGATCCCGACACACACCCGAAACTCACACTCACGACCAATCTGCGGCTGGGCCTAGACGGCCGCCAGGCCCGTGTCCGTACCCGGATGAAAGAGGGCGACAACGTCTTTGTCGCGCTGTCCTGGTCCAAACAGCCACCACCGCAGACCTACGAGCACGCCGCCGACAAGATGCGGCAGACCAGCGAAATGTGGCGGGAATGGATCTCTATCGGAAACTTCCCCGACCACCCGTGGCGGTCATATCTGCAGCGCAGCGCGCTGACGCTGAAGGGCCTGACGTACTCGCCCACCGGCGCTCTGCTGGCGGCGAGCACCACATCGCTGCCGGAAACCCCACGCGGCGAACGGAACTGGGATTACCGCTACGCGTGGGTGCGCGATTCGACGTTGGCGCTGTGGGGCCTGTACACGCTGGGCCTGGACCACGAGGCCGACGACTTCTTCTCGTTCATCGCCGAGGTGTCCTGCGCGAACGACGGTGAACGCCGTCCGCTGCAAGTCATGTACGGCGTCGGCGGGGAGCGTGAACTGGTCGAGGAGGAGCTGGCCCATCTGACGGGATATGACGGGGCCCGCCCGGTGCGGGTCGGTAACGGCGCCTACAAACAGGAGCAGCATGACATCTGGGGGGCGATCCTCGACTCGGTGTATCTGCATGCCAAATCAGGCGATGACATACCAGAAACGGTGTGGCTCATGCTCAAGCAGCAGGTGCAGGAGGCGATCAAGCACTGGCGCGACCCGGACCACGGCATCTGGGAAGTCCGCGGTGAATCGCAGCATTTCACGTCGTCGAAGATCATGTGCTGGGTCGCGCTGGACCGTGGCGCGAAACTGGCCGAGCTGCGGGGGGAACGGTCGTACGCGCAGAAGTGGCGCGCGATCGCCGAGGAGATCCGTGCTGACGTCTTGAAAAACGGCGTCGATTCCCGAGGTGTGCTCGTTCAGCGCTACGGCTCTGACGCGCTGGACGCGTCGCTGCTGCTGGCTGTGCTAACCCGCTTCCTGCCGGCCGACGACCCGCGGATACGTGCCACCGTGCTCGCGATCGCCGATGAGCTCACCGAAGACGGATTGGTGCTGCGCTACCGCGTCGAACAAACCGACGATGGATTGGCCGGCGAGGAAGGCGCGTTCATCATCTGCTCGTTCTGGCTGGTCTCGGCGCTGGCGGAGATCGGTGAGCTCACCCGGGCGAGGCAACTATGTGAGCGACTGCTGTCGCTGGCCAGCCCGCTCAACCTCTACGCCGAAGAGATCCATCCCGGCACCGGCCGACACTTAGGCAACTTCCCCCAAGCGTTCACCCACCTGGCACTGATCAACGCCGTCGTGCACGTCATCCGATCCGAAAAAGCATCAGAGCCCACCTGGATGTTCCTACCCGCCACCGCACCGATGTAGGGGACTCCTCACCACCGCATGAGCCATCCCCCAGACCGAAGCACCGGTCACTGCCCGCACTACAAGCCAAGGAGCGAAAGAAAGATACGAATGAGCACCTCCTGGAACAGGAACGCAATCGGCACGAGAATCGCGCTGGCTCAGCGGGTGATCCGGTGACTGATATCGCTATCTCTGTCGCACAAGGTATTTCACGTCCACCCGACGTCCATACCGTCGCAGTCAACACCGTTCGGGCGTTATGCATGGACGCGGTTCCGCGCGATGACTCCGGCAATGCGGAAACACCGATGTGGCTGATCCCGTCCCGCAAGGCGTTGCCCACCGTGGACCGAACCAAATTCGCGCCCGCCTCGGAGGCGTCGACACCCGGCTGGGACCGCTATGTCGGTAATGACGGCGCCGTAGTCGGCATGCACACATTCGGGGCGTCGGCGGCGCACAAACAACTGCCCGTCGAGTTCGGCGTCACCCCCACCAGATAGCGCAGGTCGCGCGCGATCGCGTGGCCGAGGTCCGGCGGTGATTACCCACAACCACTCGTTGCGCCCGCCCGAGCATCCGACACTGACCCACCAACCAGAAAGACATCTCATGCCGATTTCACCGTTGCGTCAGCGCCCCGCATACGCCGCCCTGGCCGAACACCACGCCAACATCGAGGACCACCATCTGCGTGACCTGTTCACCGACGACCCCGATCGCGGCGAATGGTTCAGCGCCGAAGCCGCGGGGTTGTATCTGGATTACTCCAAGAACCGCATCACCGACGAAACCCTCGAACTGCTGCTTGATCTGGCCGCACAGTCCGGTCTCGAGGGGCGCCGGGACATGATGTTCGCCGGCGAGCCGATCAATGTGTCCGAGAACCGTTCGGTTCTACATACGGCATTGCGAATGCCCAAAGGCGCCACGCTGATCGTCGACGGCATCGACGTGGTAGCCCAAGTCCATGAAGTCTTGGACCGGATGGCCGATTTCGCCACAAAGATCCGCTCGGGCGCATGGAAAGGCCATACCGGCAAGCCGATTCGCAACATTGTCAACATCGGCATCGGTGGGTCCGACCTGGGGCCGGTGATGGCCTACGAGGCGCTGCGCCACTACACCGAGCGCAACCTGACGTTCCGGTTCGTCTCCAACGTGGACTCGACGGATTTCGTGGAAGCCACCAGGGACCTGTCAGCCGAAGAAACGCTGTTCATCGTGTCCTCGAAGACGTTCACGACCCTGGAAACCCTGACCAACGCCATCTCGGCGCGTGATTGGGCGCTCGACCAGCTGGGCGACAAGTCCGCGATCGCCAAACACTTCGTGGCCGTCTCGACGAACGCCGAGCGGGTGGCGGAGTTTGGGATCGACACCGCGAACATGTTCGGCTTCTGGGACTGGGTCGGCGGTCGGTATTCGATGGACTCGGCCATCGGCCTGTCCACGATGGTGGCGCTCGGACCAGATCAGTTCAACGAAATGCTGGCCGGCTTCCACGCGATGGACGAGCACTTCCGCACCGCGCCGCTGGCCCGAAACATGCCGGTGCTCATGGGTTTGCTCACCGTGTGGTACGTGGAATTCTTCGGGGCCGCATCGATCGGCGTGATGCCGTATGACCAGTACCTCAAGCGCTTTCCCGCGTATCTGCAGCAGCTGACGATGGAGTCCAACGGCAAGCACGTCACCCTCGACGGGACGGTTGTCGACTACCAGACCGGCCCGCTGTATTGGGGCGAGGCGGGCACAAACGGCCAGCACAGCTTCTACCAGCTGATCCACCAGGGCACCTCTCTGATACCGGTCGACCTCATCGGTTTCGCCAAGGGCCTCAATCCCATTCGCGACCACCACGACATCTTGTCGTCAAACATCTTCGCCCAGGCCCAGGCTCTCGCTTTCGGCAAAACCGAAGAAGAGGTCCGGGCGGAAGGAACTCCGGAGGCGGTGGTGCCGCACCGGGTCATGCAGGGAAACCGTCCCACCAATGTGCTGCTGGCGGAGGTCCTGACTCCCCGGGTCCTCGGCGCACTGGTGGCGCTGTACGAGCACAGCGTGTTCACTCAGGGAACCATTTGGGCCATCGACTCTTTCGACCAATGGGGCGTCGAGCTAGGCAAGGCGTTGGCCGTGGCGATCCTGCCCGAGCTGCAAAGCGATGCCGAGCCCGAGCTCAATCACGACTCATCGACCAACAAGCTGATCCGGCGCTACCGGTCGCTGAAGTGAGGAAGAACGACATGGCAACTGACACGCCGATGCAGCTCGGGATGGTCGGGCTGGGCCGGATGGGGGCAAATCTCGTGCGCCGGCTCATACGCGACGGACACCGCTGCGTCGTCTACGACGTCAACCCAGAAGCCGTAAAGCAACTCGACGCCCAGGGAGCGACCGCCGCGTCGTCGCTGCAGGAGTTGGTGGACAAGTTGGAGCAACCCCGAGCAGTGTGGTTGATGCTGCCAGCGGCCATTGTCGACTCGACCCTCGATGAGCTCATCTCGCTGTTGGAGCCCGGCGACACGGTGATCGATGGCGGAAACTCCTATTACCGCGACGACATCACCCGTGCCGAACGGCTGATGGCCCAAGGCATTCACTACGTCGACTGCGGTACCAGCGGCGGGGTATGGGGACTCGAACGCGGCTACTGCCTGATGATCGGCGGGGAAACCGAGGTCGTGACCCGGCTCGATCCGATCTTCAAGACGATCGCTCCCGGCGCCGGATCCGCCGAGCCGACCCCGGGCCGGACCGGGCGCGACGGCACCGCTGCCGACGGATACCTGCATTGCGGGCCAAGCGGGGCAGGGCATTTCGTGAAGATGGTTCATAACGGGGTGGAATACGCAATGATGGCCGCGATCGCCGAGGGACTCAGCGTCATCAAACACGCCAATGCCGGCAAGGTAACCCGAGCCGTCGACGCGGAGACCACCCCGCTGCGCGACTCATGGGCCTATCAATACGACATCGACGTCGCCGAGGTGGCCGAGGTGTGGCGGCGCGGATCGGTGGTCGGGTCGTGGCTGGTCGACTTGATCGCCGACGCGCTGGCCCGCTCACCCGATCTGGACAATTTCAGCGGGCGGGTCTCAGATTCCGGCGAGGGCCGATGGACGGTCCTTGCCGCAGTGGACGAGGGTGTTCCGGCTCCCGTCATCACCACCTCGCTCTTCGAGCGGTTCGAGTCCCGACGTCTCGGCGATTTCACCGACAAGATCCTGTCAGCCATGCGTAGCCAATTCGGCGGCCACGCCGAAAAGAAGTAGTCCAACAGGCCAATCCGTGACTTATGGCCACAAATCCATCCGGTGACCCGGCATGAACGCTCAGCGGGAGAAAGTTGTCGCCGCCGAAGCAGCAGCCGGTCTGGCGGCCACGGCATGACCGTCGGGGGCGGCACCGGCTCGACCGTCGCGTTCTTGCTGCCGCGTCTGGCCTGCCGATCGCTCAACATTCGATGCGTCGCCACCTCGCCGAGCATCGAGGACGCCGATCGTCGAGCACGGTCTGTTCCCCGCCTCATGGCGACAACCGCCCTCGTGGCCCAGGTGAGCCCGTCGACCCTGTCGACTTTCCCAACGACACTCGTGGCCCGTTCGTCAACGAAAGGAAATCAGCCGATGACACATCGGATACACCAATCCCCGATGGCTACTGGCATTCAATCACTCCCGTTCATTCGGGAGCGACCTGATCGACGCGTCGCCGGGCGCAGTGAGGCGGTGGACCAGATCGCCGCCGACTACCGGAGAACGGTCACCGGGTTCATCTCCTAGAAATTCGACCCATCCAACGAACCAACCAACCAACCAACCAACCAACCAACCAACCAAGAAAGTGCAACATGGCTCGCCACTCCCAAGCGGTTCGACTGCTCCTTGCTGACGTCGACGGCACACTGGTAACCCAAGACAAGGTCCTCACCGAACGCGCCATCGCCGCCGTCGCCAACCTGCGCGAAGCCGGAATACTTTTCGCCATCACAAGCGGCCGCCCGCCGCGCGGCATGTCGATGCTCATCGAACCTCTCGAGCTCACAACGCCGATCGCGGCGTTCAACGGTGGACTGTTCGCCCGCCCCGATCTATCGGTGATCGAGCAGCGCGTGATCCCGGACAACCTGACGCAGGCGGTGATCGAACTACTCGACGCCCAGGGGGTGAGCGTGTGGGTCTACCGGGGTGCGGACTGGTTGGTGCCAGACATAGAAGGGCCTCACGTGGCCCGCGAGGCCTGGACGGTCAGATTCGACCCGACGCCCATCGACAGCATTGCCTCCATCTCAGGGGGTGTGGCCAAAGTGGTTGGGGTCAGTGATGACCACGACGCAGTCAAGAAGGCGGCGGCCCTAGTACGCGAGCGCTTTGGCGACCAAGTGTCAGCGGCCACATCCCAGCCCTACTACGCCGATGTCACCAATCCCCACGCGAACAAGGGCGCTGTCGTCAGCTACCTGTCCGCGACCTACGACATCGCTCCCGATCAGATCGCAACGATCGGCGACATGGCAAACGACGTGGCCATGTTCGCCCAATCTGGACTGAGCATCGCAATGGGCAACGCGAGCGACGACGTGAAGGGCGCCGCCCGTTGCGTCACCACGACAAACGAAGATGAAGGCTTTGCCAACGCCGTGGAACGTTTCATCCTGCCCTAACTAGCCCTGAGCAAGCCCGGAGCAGGCTGTCCCGCTTCAAGTGGTTGGCAGGATTGCGCTGAGATAGCCACACCGTGTAGGTACGGAAGGAAAGAAAGCAGCAAGTATGGCGGGATTGTCCAGTGTGGACGGTCTTCCCGATGTGGTTGTCACCGGCGTAGCAATATCGACGGCGAGTGCGGAATGCGCAGAGTCACTGATTCATTCGTCGAGGAGTAGGACGTGCGAGTTCGCATCGGCGGGCACCTCGTGGGGACGGATCTGCGCGACGAGCCCCGCCGCGGCCGTTCAACACTGTGAAAACCCGACGGCGTAGTCTCTTTCGCAAACTTGGAGTAGCCGACAGGACAAAGGCTGTGAAACGCGACAGCGAAGTCGGCATGCTTTAACCGCCAGGCCGGGTGGCCTACAGCGCAGTTCGGGATTCATCGAGGCAAATCACCCGGGTGAATCGGCGGGTCGGATGAGGACAACCCACCCGACTTTCACCGAGGGTGGGGCCATGGCACATGCGGCGGCAGCCCCAAGCGGCTCCCGACATCGCGGTTCGAGCAAGTTCACCGCGACGGCATTGTGCTCGGTGGCCGGTCGGGAGCACCAGGGACCGGCCACGCTCACTGGCCAGGAAGCTGACTCGAAGCAAGGCTGCACATACCGACACCGGGATCACCCTCCACCCACCGGTTCAAGCAAGTTCACATGTTGCCGTTGATCTCCCGGTCGCGGCCTGTTTCTGTTTTCGCCCCAGAGCCATCCCATTCCGAATCTGGACCGGTCATCCGGTGCCGCTCAATGACGCGTTACCCGATTCGCCAACGCGAGTGCTGTCGGGTCATTGAGGAGAATCACAGTGAGTGAGCAAATCCCAGATAGCGCCGAATCCCGTAGCAGGGCCGATATAGCCTCCGTATCAACAAGATTGAACGCCAGCGCACGACGGCGCACCGTCCGGCGGAGTTCATCACAATCGGTAGGCAGGCCCGGCAAGCCCGACCACATGGTTCGCAACTCCGCGTCCGCCTGGCGGCCGGTCGGGGTCGTGGACCGAATCGGCGCAGCGGGGCGCAGCCATGCGTTTCTGACACCGGCCAGGCTAGAAGCCTTCATCGCCGCGGCTGAAGAGGGCACATTCTCGGCCGCCGCACGCCGACTCGACGTCAGCCAGCCCGCCCTGTCACAAACGGTCACGGCCCTGGAACGCCAACTCGGTGTGCAACTGCTGGTGCGCAGCAGCACTGGCGTCCGAACCACCGAAGCCGGCATCACCCTGCTCGCAGAGGCGCGTGCGATCCTTGTGCGCCACGACCGGATGGTGCGCACCGTGACCGCCGCCGCCACCGACTCCACTGGTGTCATCCAATTGGGCATCCCCGGTGAACTGGCCTACGACCTGCTTTGCGTGGTCTCGCGATTCGCCGCCGAGCATCCGGGCACGCGCGTGATACCGCGTCACCTACCGATGGCGGCACAACTGGCCAGCCTGCGCCGCGGCGACCTTGATGTCTCGTTCATGCGCGAGCACCCCACCGGAACGGAATTCGACACCACACTGGTGGCCCAAGAAAACCTCGGCATCCTTCTGGCCGGTAACCTCGCCGCTCGACTCGCCTGCTCCGACGGGATACACCTCAACGCCTTGGCCGGGCTGCAGTGGATCGGTTTTCCTCGCGCGGACAGCCCCGCCTGGTATGACGAACTGGCGGCCACCCTGCGCAGCCACGGCATCGACACCGGTGATCAGACAGACGGCGAAAACTTCCTCATCCCATCCGTCAGGTTTACCGCGCTCAGCGCGGGCCAGGCATTTGCGTTCGCGTCCCAGGAGTGGGCCCACCTGATCCCCGAGACTGTGGTGTGGTGCCGCCTTGCCGGTCACCCGGTGATGCGCCGCACGTGGGCGGTGTGGCCGGCCGAATGCCGCAACCGCGACGTCGCTCACCTCATCGTCGGCTTCGAATGGTGCCCGTCAGATTCGGCCTAGCCGGCACATGCAGAGGGGCCCGACGAAATCGGCCAGCCTTTACGCCGCGCACTGCGATCGGCTACTTTCGTGCCGAGCGTATTGCGAAACAGTGGCCCGGACTGCGCCCGGCACCACCGCGGGTTGGGCATCTTCTGTCACGGCGCTCGTCGTGAGAACGCGTGGCTCGGGTGCGGCGAGCGGCGCTCGGAATCGCGACTACATGGAGCAACGTCCGCGTTGTTGTGGGTGGCGACACGAGCGCTTCCGGTGGCGCGTCGCCCGGGCTGGCGTTGAGGACCGCTGTCCGTAACAGCTTGTCGGCGAGCAGCATCATCACTTTAACGGGGCCGGGGTGAGCTGTCATTGTCTCTACCGCCAATTCGCCGAGGTGGTTAAAGCGAGCTAGCGCAGAATGGTTCGAGCACTATCCGGAGGTTCCGTGAGCTGATTTGCAGCAGGCCGAGTTCTCTCGCCCGCTGACGGCGGCGCGCTGCGGTGCTCCGCGCCGAGCTTGCGGTACACGTGCTCTTCTGTACTTTCTGCCTCCCGGTCTTCAGTAATGGGCAAGTCCGCAATCTTGGGCGAGATGTCGTTTGGATCCGGTTGAACCGTTACGACCACCGCGCGGACGTCGGTCATTAGGTGGCTTGTAAGCGCTCGATGACGAATTCAGCGGCCTGATCCGCCAGGCCGGATTCGACGTACAGACTGTGTGCACTGACATCGTTACCGCCAGAGCAGACAGGGTCAGCGCCGTTGCACAGGTCGATGGTCTTGGCGCCGTAGACAACGCTCCAGTCCGTCAAGTGCCGACCCAAGCGGTTCGATGGATTGCCGAACACTGTGACTGCGGCGACATGGTTCGCAACGTCGGCCGGCAGCGGTCGACCATACCCGAATAAGCCGTCTTCAGGTCCGGCGATCAGATCGATGACCGCAGCACCTTGTGAGTAGCCGCCCAGGACAATCGCCGTCGTGGGACAGCTCGCCGCGGTCGCTTCTACTCGTGCGCGGGCGTCCGTGGCTCCGTCCACGGCCTTAATGAAGTCACGTGTGGCCGGATAGTCCACTGCATACACCGCGATCTGTTCGTCGCTTAGTCGAGTGCGCAGTGAGTCAACGAAAGCCCGCCCCACGCCCCCAATCCCGGGCGGTTCGCCGGTGCCTCGCGCAAACACAACCTCAGCACTAGGACAAGAAGTCAGCGCAGGGTGGGGGCGGCAGAGTAGACGATGATTGGTGCGCCGACTGTTACCACGGCACCCAAACACATCAAACGTCGGCACGCTCTTCGCTCCCAGGGACCATTCGAACCATCTACAGCAATCACATTGACCTTTCAGTCTCGTCGGAAGACACAATTGCGCCGCGGTGCATACACCCAACCGCCGCCCGCGATCGGCCACTGTTGGCCTTGTCGTGTCGTGCGGTGATCCAACCCCTCGTCGGCCCATAAGCCGACACGAGGTGATCCGCCATTCCGGCCGCTCTACATGCGCCCATGCCGTTTGATCACTGTTGAATCATTGGGAAGTCGATCGCAGAACGCCTCGTGTCCGCATCGATGTTGACGCGGCGGGATGCTCTGAACCTCGGCGTTGCAGCACGGTCAGGATGAGAGGCAAATGTCAGAACGCGAACGCTTCGTGGTGGTTATTGACTTCTGCGGGTTGCGTCAATCGCGTCCGCTAGCAGCCACAGCGCCAAGCCGAGGTTCGCGATGTCCTTCATCAAGAACTCACCGTCGGCGGACAAAACGGGAAAGCCACCGGCAGACGCTTCGCCGACGCCGGGCGTCGTGATCATGAAACTCAACGTGGTCAGGAAGAACAGGGAGGCCAATATGCCGCCCACCACGGAAGCTTTCGGAAACCACGGCTTGACGGCCAGCAGTGCCGCAACAATCAATTCTATTGACCCGTTCAATCGACCAAAGGCGTCGATCGACATGATGTCGTAGGCCCAACTCATAAGAGGACTATTGGCCACCCAATGTGAAATACCCTGGGACTCATAGGACGTGAACTTCATCGCGCCGAACCACGCGATGACTATCACCAGACCATAGCGGGCGACGAGCGCCGCGATGGCGGTCATTCGGGAGCTTCTCAGCTCATCAGTCATCGAGCCTGTGATCTGATCGTGTGACATGCGGTCTCCGTTCGTATCTCATTGCACCGCTTTGGGCCCCGCTGAAATTCACAGTCTCCTTGGCGCAGCTTGTTCAGTTGGTCCGAGGTTTCGGCTCGGATCAGAATTACTATTTGCGCACACGGGGTGAATCGTCTTCACCCGCCTGCGGATCTCATCCGGGTGAGAGACCGGTGTGGAACAGATTCGCCTCTGAGCGGTTCCCAGCCATTACGCCTTGAGGAGGGTCAAGCGATCCACCGCTGCCGGCGTGACAGCCCCATTGCGTGCCCGCCGTCAGCTCAACTGAGCCGGTACGCGGCGACCTACGAATCCGATCGCGGCATGGGGATGCCCTCGCTGGCGTGGAACCGCGCGTCCTCTTCCGACGATAGTCCGATCGAGACCACTGAACGATCGAAGGCGAGGTCCGTCAGGTAGGCGAGCGCCACTGCCCAGCGGTTGACGAATCGCGGGATCGCATACAGGTGGTAGGCCCGGGTGACGGCCTTGGCCGGGAACCCGGACAACTGGATATTGAGCGGGTTGGCTACAGCGTGGCGAGGGCCGAGGTCGACCACCAGTCCCATGTTGCGGTGTTTGTAGATCTTTTTCCTGCCGTAGCCGAGGCTGGCGGCGACGTTGTGCGCCGACACCTTTCCCTGCCGGGTCGCGTGTTGTGCGGTCGGCGGGGTGATCTTTCCAGGCTGGGTGACGTCGGGCACCGCCGCAGCGTCCCCGGCGGCGAACACGTGCGGATGGCCAGGCACCTGCAGGTCGGATTGCACCTTGAGCCGACCCTTCTCGGTCGGCAGGCCGAGTTCCCCGATCAGAGGAGCACCGGTCACGCCGGTCACCCATGCCACGGTTTGTGTGGGTATCAGCGAACCGTCGCTGAGCACAACGTGTTCCGCATGGACCTCCTTCAACGTGACGCCCAACCGGACATCGATACCGCGCATCTTCAGCACCCGCATCGCGGCGGCGCCGAGCTTCTCCCCCACTTCGGGCATCACCTGTTCGGCCAGGTCCAGCAACACAAACCGCACGTCGTCCGGGTCGAAATTCATCTGTTTGGTGGCTGAATCGGCCAGCGCCCGCAGTTGCAGGACCAGTTCGGTCCCTGAATATGACGCGCCGACAACCACGATCGTCCGTCGCGCCACCGCCCTGCCGGCGTCGTCGTCGACGTCGGCCAATTCCAGTTGTTCCAGTAAGTGGTCGCGCAGGTATAGCGCCTCAGCCATCGACTTCAGCCCCCGTCCGTACTCAGCGAGACCGGGCACGTCGAAAAGTCGGGTCACTGACCCCGGCGTCAGAACAAGGCGATCCCACGACAGGCTACGCACGCGCTGTTCGGGGTCGGTGAAAGTGACTGTGTGCCCGGCGAAGTCCACACTTTCGACCCTGCCGCGGATCTGCTGTACGCCGCGCAGCGCGTTTGCGAGAGGGATCGCGACGAAGCGGGCGTCGACCACGCCGCCTGCCACATCGGGTAGCAGTGGTGTGTACAGCATGTAATCGACCGGCGAGATGACCGAGATATCGGCCAACGCGTTGTGTCTGCGGAGCTTTCGCGCCAGGTGACGGGCGCATTCGAAACCGGTGAACCCGCCGCCGACGACTACTACAGACGTCATAGTGACCAGCGCTTTCCTCTTTGCCGACCGCAATTCGTCATGCCGGTGGTCTGATCGTGTGACATGCTCTCTCCGTTTCTCATTATGCCGCTGTGGCTCTGCCGAACATTCCTGTCTCATTAGCGCAGGAGGTTGAGGTGGTCCAAGGCGGTGCACCTTGCGCCTCGGATCATGGATCAGTTTCTGTGCGCATGGGTTGAATCGTCTTCGTCCGGCTGCGCAATTCACCGGGTGAGAAGCCGATGCGAAATGATCCCGCGCCTACTCACCCACCGGCTCTGGGAGCCCGCCTGGATCAGGCCGTAGCACAACATCATCAACCGACGATCCTGCGTCTAAACCACTACCCGACCGAACCCAACAACCCAGGACCCCGAAGGAAAAGCTGGGCAGGCCAGCGGGTTCACCGATGCCTGCGGCCAACCACGATCACGATCGAACACTGAAGCCACCAACACGGGGTTGATCGGTGAGATCAGGCTTAGTGTTCGGCGGCCTGCTATGTAGTTTCGGCGGTGTCCGACCCGTCGGGGCAGCCGTCGTTGATCCACATCTCAATCGACCGTATGGCGTCGTCCGGTACTGCGTCGAAACCAACTGGCATGCGGGGGAACTTCGCATGCGGACCGGAGCCGAACGGCGGCTCGCCTTTCAAAGACAAGATCACATTCGAGTGCGCCCCGTCACCGAGGACCAGGATCGGTTGTCCGAGCACCTTCGTAGCGACGAACTCATCGCGAGTGATATTGCGCCAGAAGGCGTGGTGCGGTGGACCCACCTCAGTTCCTGGACCACTGACTGCCGCGTCGAGAATATCGACGACCTCACGAAAGGTCTTGATGCCCATCTCTTGTCTCCTATCTGGGGAGTGGCCAATCGGTGCTGCCACGGGCCTACCCTGTCTAGAATCGGCATGAGTTGTCATCGCCCGCGTCGCCGATTCACCCGGGTGGTTGTGTTGCAACGGCTTTGGAGATCCAACCGTGCGCACGGTCAGGATGAGTGGCGAATCTGAGAACGTTTGGTGATGATCATTGCCTGTTTGCGGGCGACGTCAGTCGCCTCGGTCAGCAAGCATAGCGATAGTGCCCATGAGCGCGATGTCTTTTCACCGGGAACTGTCCGTTGACCGATAAGACCGGGAAACCAATTGAGGCGTCCGTCAGCTCGGCTCATTCTCGTGCCCTATCCGGTATTTTCTCTGTTTACGGGGATGGCCGTCGGCGCCGGTGGTGCGTGGACCGTCGGCGTGAACAGGTCTCCTCCGGTGGGGCTGATGAATACAGTCGGCATTGTGGTGCCCGTGTTCGCCCAGCACAGCCTCCCGTGGGCAGATCGCGATGAAGACATGCACGATCCTGTTCAGGTGAGCCCCGTCGATCGGCGCTGCGACATGGGAGTGGACGGGTCTTGGAGGTCGGATTATCTATGGGCGCGGTCCAGCAGGTGGCGCGCGGCGTTGTCGATACTCGCCGCGTCGATTGCGGCAGCCGCGAGCAGTTCAGTAGGTGTTCCCGATCCTGGCATGATGCGAACGGCCAGATGTGCCAACCGAAGTGGGGGCGTGTCTATCCCTACGAGGACTTCGAGCGCCGCCGAGCCGAGCCCTCCCTCGGGGTGGTGGTCCTCGGCGATGACCAACCGTCCATGGGTATCGCGCACGGCGTCAACCAGCGTATCCCGGTCAATCGGTTTGATGGAGTACACGTCGATGACGCGGGCAGCGATTCCGCTGCGGTGCAGCGATTCGGCCGCGGCCAGGCATTGGTGAACGGTGACGCCGGCACCAATGAGCGTGACCTGGTCGTCGTCGCTGGATCGCAGTGTGTGGGAGCCGCCGACGGTGAACTCCGCGGTCGGCTCGTAGAGAACGGGGTAGGCGCCGCGGGTGGTCCTCAGGTACCGAATGCCCTCAGCGTCGGCCATGAGGTCGACCAGGGCGGCGGCGCTCGTCGCGTCGCTGGGATAGAGCACGGTCGCTCCGTAAATGGACCGCATCATCGCCAGGTCTTCCAACGCCATCTGGGATGGCCCGTCAGCGCCGATCTCGACGCCGGCGTGGGACCCGACCAGGCAGATGTTCGCCCGGGAGACCGCCGCCATGCGGATGAAGTCATGGGCCCGAGTCAAGAATGCGGCGAAGGTAGAAGCGAACGGAATGTACTGCCGGACACTGAATCCGACGGCAGAAGCCACAAGTTGCTGTTCGGCGATGAACATTTCGAAATAACGGGCGGGGTACTGGCGGGCGAATTCCGCGGCGCCGGTGGAGTTGCTGACTTCGCCGTCCAGCGCCACGATCCGGGGATTGGTTGCGCCCAGGGCGACCAACGCGGCGCCGTACGCGGCTCGGGTCGCGACTTTGTCTCCCAGCGCGTAGCGCGGTCGGCGTGGCACACTGGTTTCCCGGGCTGCGCGCGGTACTGGTGTGCGGCACTGGCGCTCTGCCGGTTTGAGCCCAGTGACGGTCAGCTCTGCGATGCCGCCGAGTTCCGCCAGTGCGCGTTGTGCCATCTCGGGTGGGAGGGCCTTTCCGTGCCAGCCTTCTTGATCTTCGATCTCGCTGAATCCGCGTCCCTTGATGGTTTTCGCGAGGATTACCGTGGGCGTCCCCGTCTCCCGCGCCGCACTGAGCGCGCGGTCGATGTCCTCGAGGTTGTGCCCGTCGATGGCGATGGCCCGGCCGCCGAAGGCTTCCGCGCGCCGTGCATAGGTCTCCAGGTCCCAGCCCAGTTCGGTGGGTCCGCGTTGCCCGAGCCGGTTAACGTCGACGATGACGGTGATGTTCGCCAATGCGTAGTGGCCAGCCTTGTCCAGTGCCTCCCAGACCGATCCTTCGGCGGTTTCGCTGTCACCACATAACACCCACACGTGAAACGGAGACTTGTCGAGGAACTTTCCGGCTAGCGCGACGCCGACGCCGTTGCCGATCCCCTGGCCCAGCGAGCCGCTGGCGACGTCGACCCACGGCAGGACCGGTGTCGGGTGACCCTGCAAGCGCGAGCCGAAACGGCGGTAGCCGGTCATCAGTTCTTCGTCGGTGATGACGCCAGCCGCCTTGAACGCGGCGTACAGCAGCGGGGAGGCGTGCCCTTTAGACAGAATGAAATGATCGTTGTCCCGCTGGTACGGCTGGTCCCAGTCGTAGCGCAGGTGGCGTGCGAGCAGAACGGCCATCAGGTCGGCGGCCGACATGCTCGAGGTGGGGTGTCCGGAACCGGCCGCGGTGCTGGCGCGGATCGCGTCGGCGCGCAACTGGGCGGCCAGCTGCGCAACCATCATCGTGTCGATGCGTCGATCGGCGAGTTCACTCAACGCAAGCCTCCTCGAATAGTTGTGACCGCACCGTCACAGGGGTTGTGGGTCAACCCCTAGGTGGCTCGGCTGATTTCGGTGACTTTCCGATGTAGCGGAAAACCCTCGTCATAATCGATTGAAACCGGCTATCATGATTCACTCTGTTCGGATGTTGTCCCCTGATGCGGGGTAGGCGTCGAGCAGTTGTTGCCAGGAGGCTGCGAACTTAGCGACGCCGTCGTTTTCAAGCACGCCGAAGACATCCTCTAGGTCGACACCGACCGCTCTGACCTCCTCGAGCACCCTTTCGGCGTCGCTGGCGGTGCCGGTGATGGAGTCGCCCACGATGACGCCGTGGTCAGCGACGGCCTCCAGAGTTGATTCCGGGATGGTGCTCACGGTGTGCGGTGCGATCAGCTCGCTGACGTACATGGTGTCGGGATAGGCCGGGTTTTTCACGCCCGTGGATGCCCACAGCGGACGCTGCACGTGGGCGCCGACGGAACCGAGTGCGGCATAACGTGTTCCAGCTGCGAACACCTCCTGGTAGGCCGCATAGGCAAGGCGAGCATTGGCGATTGCCGCCTTTCCGCGCAGCGCCATGGCGGCATCAGTGCCGATCGCTTCCAGACGCTGATCGATTTCGGTATCGACCCGGGAGACGAACAGCGAAGCCACCGAATGGATTCCGGTGAGGTCCCGCCCGGCGTGTTGCGCGGCTTCCAGACCGGCCAGATAAGCATCGATCACCTGGCGGTGACGCTCGACGGAGAAGATGAGCGTCACGTTGACTGAAATGCCTGCGGCCACTGTGGCGGTGATGGCCGACATCCCGGCCGTCGTGGCGGGAATCTTGATGAACAGGTTCGGCCGGTCGACGATCTTCCACAGCTCGGCGGCTTGGCTGACCGTCGCCTCGGTGTCGTGGGCCAGCCGCGGATCGACCTCGATCGATACCCGCCCGTCCACGCCGCGGGAGGCCTCCCACTGCGGACGCAGGACGTCGCAGGCCGCCCGCACGTCGTCGGTGATGACCGTGCGGATCGCCGAATCGGCGTCGGCACCGCGTTCGGCCAATTGGCTGAGCTGCCGCGCGTAAGCATGGCCGTGGGAAATCGCGTGTTGAAAGATCGACGGGTTGGTAGTGACGCCCACTACGCTTCTGGTGTCGATCAGCTGCTGCAGGTTGCCCGATGTCAGCCGGTCGCGGGACAGGTCATCCAACCAGACGGACACCCCCGCAGCTGACAGCGCGCTCAGAATGAGGTTTTGCGTCATCACAGAACTTTCTGTAGTTGGTGTCGGCGCGTACCCCAGGCTCGCCCGGCGATCAGCACGGCGCCGAACGCAATCACCGGCAGGTACGCGGCGGTTAGCATCTGCCGATCGCGATCCGGCATGCGGCGCCATCGCGAACTGTGGTGCTCATTCATCACGGCTCAGTTCAACCGTCGTGCGCTCCGCGCTACCAGATCCGCTGCGGGGATCCAGTTTCCATTCCGGCCGCACGTAGTGGCAGGTGTAGCCGCCTGGGTAGCGCTGTAGGTAGTCCTGATGTTCTGGTTCGGCCTCCCAGAAGTCGCCGGCAGGCGTCACCTCGGTGACCACCGCGGCGGGCCACAGCCCTGATGCGTCGACATCGGCGATTGTGTCCAGGGCGATGCGCTTCTGATCATCGTCGAGATAGAAGATCGCCGAGCGGTAGCTGGTGCCGAAGTCGTTGCCCTGGCGGTTCTTTGTCGTCGGGTCATGAATCCGGAAAAAGAACTCCAACAGGGCGCGGTAATCAGTTTTGTTGGGGTCGTAGGTGATCTCGATCGCCTCGGCGTGTCCTGGGTGGTTGCGGTAGGTGGGGTGGTCGTTGTCACCGCCGATATAGCCTACGCGGGTCGATTCCACACCGGGCAGCATGCGGATGAGGTCCTGGATGCCCCAGAAGCATCCACCCGCCAGAATCGCGGTCTTGGTGGTCATCGTTGCGTCTCCGTGACTCCAGAATCAGCTTGGGGCGCTGAGTCGTTGGCGGTTTCGAAGAGGCTCAGGTACTGCCCGTAACCTTCGGTCTCCAGGTTGTTGCGGTGGATGAAGCGCAACGCCGCAGAGTTGATGCAGTAGCGCAGGCCGCCCTCGGACCGGGGACCATCATTGAAAACGTGCCCGAGGTGGCTGTCGCCGTGGCGCGAGCGAACTTCGGTGCGCACCATCATGTGGCTGTGGTCGGACTTTTCGACGACGTTGTCGTCATCGATCGGTTTAGTGAAGCTTGGCCAGCCGGTCCCGCTGTTGAACTTGTCGACCGAGGCGAACAGCGGCTCACCAGAAACCACGTCGACGTAGATGCCCGGCTCGTGGTTGTCGAGGTATTCGCCGGTGAAGGGTCGCTCGGTGCCGCTTTCCTGGGTGACGTAGTACTGCTCGGGGCGCAACGCGCCGATCGCGGCCGGATTCTTATGGTAATCGTGTGTCACAGGTAGTGCTCCTTATGTTGGGTGCGGCGGTTGATTTCCGCCGGTATGCCAGTGGGCTAGTTGCGGCCGGCCATGATGCCGCCGTCAACGTTGAGAATCGTGCCGGTGATCCAACTTGCCTGTTCGGAGAGCAGGAAGGTGATGGCGTTGGCCACGTCAGCCGGAGTGCCGACGCGGCCCAGAGGATGAAGTGGCGCGAATGTCGCCAGCGTGGCATCGATCTCGTCCTTGGCGATAAAACCCTCGTAGAGAGGTGTTTTCACCACGGCCGGTGCGACCGCGTTGACGCGGATCTGATGGCCGGCCAGTTCGATGGCCAGATTGTGAGTGAGGGCGTGTAGCCCTGCCTTCTGCATGGAGTAGGCCGACGACGGTGTCGCACCGATGGCCTGATGTGCCCACATGGCGCCGATATTGACGATCGAGCCACCCGCACCGTTGGTGATCATGCCCGCCACCACGGTCTGGGTGAGAAAGAATAGAGCGTAGTTCAGATCGAGATACGAATCGTAGGACTGGGCGTCGCAGTCCAGGAACGGCTTTGGGATGAAGAATCCGGCCGCGTTGACCATCAAGGTTGCGTCACCGTGGTACTCAGACAGTGCCCGCTGGACATCGGCCACCGCGGATCGATCGGTCAACTCGGCAGCGATCCCCCAGGCTTGACCCCGCCGGTTGGTCAGCTCGGCCACGGTGTCATCGACACGATCTTTCGAGCGCCCGATGATCACTGCGCTGCCACCGCGATCGATGACGTCGAGCGCGGCTTGGCGGCCCATGCCGGCACTGCCGCCGACGACAACGATCTTCTTACCATCGAACTCTGAGCCCATCGTTCAGTTCCCTTCCCGGATTTCTTCACCTGCTACGCCGCGTTGAACGTTTGGTTGTGTGGCGCCGAAACAGTCGGTGACCGCCACGCAGGTCTGTCGGAAGTCAAGCTTTGCCCGCGGCGGGGTGAGCTGTCTTCACCCCGCAACGCCAATCACCCGGGTGAGGACAGACCGAGGCCGTCACCGCGATATCGAGTGCCCCGGGCCCCGCGACGTCGGTTGGTGACTTGGCTGGGGTGCGATTGAGAACAGTTATCCCTATCAGGCGCAGTGCAGTTGCACCGCGCACAAGGGCGCGTCAAAGCGGCTGCGCCGCAGAATGACGCTGCTGATTCGCTCGGCGTCGCCGGCACGGCGTAGTTGGTGTCACCGCGGCTGGCGCGCGCAGAACCGAGATCGATGTGCGGGGTGCGGCCAAACCGTCAAAATTACTCGTGCATTACCGATGCCATACGCGGATTTCGTCAGCTGTCGACTTCGAGCGAGAAGTGATGGGCCGATATCCGCAGGCGGTTCCGCATGTACAGCCGATGTGCCGCTGCCCGATCGCTGCCAACGCCTGAATCCAGGTGCACTCCTTCGCATTGGCGACGCTTGGCATCAGCGATTACCCACCGCATGAGTTCGTCGGCAAATCCGTTGCCACGTGCCGTCTCCAGTGTGCTCAGATCCTCGATGTACATGTAGTGCCCCCATGCAGTCGACCACAGCTCGCGGAAACCAACGATTGGTACCGCCGCACCCGACGAATTGTCGAACGCGCCGACCAGCCGATAGCCCGTCGGCCGAAGCTTGGTGTCAATGAAGTCGATAACGGCGTCGACGGTCTTCCAGCGAGGCCTTAGCGAGAGCATTCGCTCGGCGGCTTGCGCGGTCTCGCCCTCCATGATTTCGCGTATCTGAGCCACGGATTGAAGCTGATCACGGGCCATAGTTTTCCTCGTCGGCGATGATATGCATGGCCGCTTCCTCAGCCGAGGCAGCGCCGCCGTCGATCCCCACATCGTGGGCGCGGTAATCGGTACTGGGATCTGTCGGGTCGACGCCGAAGGCGACGAGCCGACCCGCCCGGCTGTCGCCGACCTGATCGTCGATGGGCTCGCCATCGCTGTCGGCGCTGTCACCGATCCCGTCGCCATCCCACCGGTCGGTTACGTCGGGCACCTCACGGGCCAGCCGGCGCGCCAGACTTTCATGGGTGCGCGCTTCACTGGCGGTCAGCCCCCAGTCTCCCAGTTCTCGGGGGCTTTCCGGAGGTGAATAGCCTTCGTCCAGGTCGATACCAGTCTGTTCTGAGTCCAAGCTTTCTTCTGGTTCAAGCAGATGGGCTGCCACGTCATCGAACTCGGAATTCCCCATCAGTGCGGTCTCCATTCCCTATCTCGTCGATGCCGGGCAGTGCGGTCCGCTGCCCTATTCGGACACCAGGAGACGGCCGCGCCGGTTCCCGGCAATAATCGTGCCGCGCAGTGGGGCGAGTTGCGCTCGCCCCACTGCGTCATTCACCCGGGTGAGAGGCCGGGGCGCCGTCGGAATGGCGGCCTTCCCGTAGGGCCGCTCGGGAGACACGCCGACGCGAAGCGGGTCCGGTGTTGAGCCTGGGGCGAACGCATCTGCGAAGGGCTTCAGAGATAGTCGCTGAGTTCGCTGAGGAGGGCGGACTTTCCGTGCGCGCCCACGACGCGGGCGACGGGTTCGCCATCCTTGAACACGATCATGGTAGGGATGGACACCACCTGGTATCGCTGAGCAGTCATTGGGTTAGCGTCAACGTCGAGCATGGCCACGGTGAGGCGCTCGACGTTTTCGGCGGCGATTTGTTCGAGCACTGGTGCCACGGCGCGACAGGGGCCACACCATTGGGCCCAGAAGTCCACCACTACAGGCGTGATGCTTTCGAGGACGTCCGCCCTAAATGAGGCGTCGGTGACAGTGATCGGATGGGACTGGGTCATTTTGCGCGTTGTCCTTCCTGATTGGTGAGATTGGTTGTCACAGTGTGTGACTGGGTGAGCCAGCGCTGCGCGTCGAGTGCGGCTTGGCAGCCGCTGGCGGCGGCGCTGACCGCCTGGCGGTACCGGCGGTCGATCAGGTCGCCGGCAGCGAAAATCCCATCTACATGGGTATGGGTGCCCGCGTCGCGGGTCAGGACATAGCCGCGGGCGTCGAGGTCAACCAGCCCCACCAGCAGGTCAGAGCGAGGAATCTGACCGATGGCCACGAACACAGCGGCCAGGTAAATGTCGTGCTCGACGGCGGTGCGCGCCCTGCGTACGCGCAGCCCGGTGACATGGTGGCGGCCGTGTACGGCGAGCACTTCGGTGGAGTCCAGGACAACGACATTGGGCTGAGCGCGCAGCCGAGCAACCATGGCAGTCGATGCGCGCAGTCGGGGCCGATGGTGGATGACGGTCACGCGGCGGGCCAGCGGCGCTAGAAACAAGGCCTCCTCGGTGGCGGCTTCGCCGCCCCCGACGACGGCGACCTCGCGCCCGGCGAAGTGGTCACCGTCGCGTTTGGCGCTAGTGCTGACTCCGTTGCCTCTGAGCTCACGCTCACCGGGCACGTTGAGGGGCCGGTTGACGGCACCCATCGCGAGGATCAGCGCAGAAGCGTGATGCAGGTCGTGGTCGATGGCGACCGACTTGACCTCACCTTCCAGATCGAACCCCTCGACCTCGCCGGAGTGGAACTCGGCGCCGAAACGGCGTGCTTGTGCGCGCATCGCGCGGGCAAGGTTGGGTCCGCACACGGGCTGAGAAAAGCCGGGGTAATTGTCCATCTGCCCTGCGGCCATCAGGGCACCGCCGGGTAGACGGCCCTCGACGACCAGGGTGTCGAGTCCCGCTCGTGCGGCATAGATCGCCGCGGTGTAGCCGGCGGGACCTGATCCGATGATGACGACGTCACGAATTCGGCCTGCGGCCTGCATCAACGTGTGACGCTGAGTCGGATGTGTTGCCGGCCGGCGACGCGCGCCGTGCGGTTAGCTGGCGGCACAACGTGTTTCGCTCGCGAAGAGCCGCTCACATTCGGCGCGGTCGGTTGGTGGCATGGAGGCGTTCCTGGAACACGGCGCCCCGCGTTGGAGTGGATATGCATGTTGCGCGCTGCTGGGAACTGTGGGTATCCGCGATGGCGCGCCGCGTCGGCATGCGGTGGCTCCGGGGTCATACGTGCCTCCGTCACGCGACGCTAATGCTGCACGCGGGCGGGATGGTGCGCCGTGAATCGTCACTCGACGCCTGTTGGGTGCGCAATGGAACCGGCTCGAACTGCTCTGCCCGAACTTCAGCGACCATTGCGCGCAACTGCGGCTCTTCTGGGCTGCCGGCATAGCCGTCTAGCCAGCGGGTGACGGTATCGAATACCGCAACCGGCAGCATCATCCGGTTTGACTTGACCGCGTTGAGGATCCGCTCGATCGCGAGATGATTTTCTCCACAGCCCAATTCGACGAATGTCATGGTGCGTTCATGACCCTTCAGACACATGTTGGCCGCATCGGCGAGCATCCACGCCATGTCCGCGTCCGAGATGATCGACAAGTCAACGGTGGTCCGCGCCAACGATGAAGACCCAGCCGATCTCTGCTTCGCAGACGGCGTCAATGTGGCAGTCATCTCAGGCCGCACTGTAGGTTCGCGGAGGCTGTGAGACTGCGGACCAGATGGTCTCGCGGCGTAACCCGCTGCGACGCGGCGCGAGTGAATGCGCTGCCCACGTGGTTCGCATCAGAGTGCCACCACGACTTGCAGGACGTCGGATGCGCTCAGGAGCGCTTTGCCACACGTCGGGCATTGCGCGACACGATTGAATAGTCGCCGCAGCGCAGTGGGTTGCATCTCCGCCGCCGTGCATTGCGCGGTGTAGTCCAGTGCGTCCAGATGATCAGCACACACAAAACCGCATGCATTACCGTGCGCGTCACAGTCGAAGCGTTGACAATGCCCGACCATGTGAAATTCCACGTACGCCACCGCCGGCAGATCACACCGGAATCCGTTGTCGAGGAACCCCACCTGACACCGCGGGTCGAGGGCGCTGTGACCGATCGTGGCGCGAACAGCGGCCGGGCGACTCATCAGCGGAGTTTTGTTTGATGTTCGATCCGATGCCAGGCATTGTGCGTCGACGTCTGAATGCATTTCCTTGTTCCTTCCCGGGCCTGGTTGGTGGCGGGCCGCTGTTTGCTGGTGATCATTTTGTTCTCGATCCTGTCGTCGCGCCATGCGGCGGCCGGGCCTTCGTGCTCCCGTCTGACCAGAGCTGGCCGACGGCTGCTCTCCATCAGATTTCCGTCGAGCGGGGTGAATGGTCATCACCCTTACGGCCTGCTCACCCGGGTGATTACTGCGGAGTTGTTGCGTCCGCGGTGACCTGGAATAAGACTGGCTTGGCTGGGGTGTCGCTCGGCGGGTTAGAGCAGGCCGAGCTCGCGGGCGCGGGCGACCGCGGCGGCGCGGCACTCAACGCCCAGTTTGCGGTACAGGGCGCGCTGGTGGGTCTTCACGGTGTTCACTGAGACATAGAGGCGCTGCCCGATCTCACGGCGCGACAATCGGGTGGTCAGCAGCCGAAGAACCTCATGTTCTTTGGCGGTGAGCTCTTCGGCGACCGTGCCCCCATCGTTGCGGGGACTTACCGCGACGCACTTGCCGCGCTGCGCCGCGGCGAGCACCGTTCGCGCTATATCGGCGTCCGCGCAACCTCGAACCAGCGCGCTGGCTTCATTCCGGCTCGCGGCCGCGGTCTCGTGATCACCTAGGTCCTCGAGGATCTTGGCTCTGACCACCAGCGCCTTGGCAATCTCGAGGATTCCTCCACCCTTGCGGGCCAAGCTGACGGCCAGGTGAGCCGCGTCTGCGGCGGCAGCCCTGTCGCCACGCACATCAAGCACGGTGGCCGCCGCTAGCGGCACCATCGCATTAACGAAGTGCTCGCCGTCGGCGAGGTCCCTGCTGCTTCCGGTCGCGCGACGAATTTGGTGCTCGGCATTTGCGAGCTGACCAGATTCGGCCGCGATCAGAGCGAGATAACCCAGCGCATAGATACGGCGGCGCCGATCGCCGATCTTCTCGGCCAGTTGCACGCCCCGCCGGAAGGTGGCTTGGGCCTCGTCGATGCTGCTCGAAAAGTACAGCGCGGATCCGTAGATGCAGCAGGCGGCCGACCGGGCCTGCAGTGCGTTGTCGAAGTCGAGGGTAATCGCGCGGCGAGCCGCCTCGAGCGCCGCGGCGACGTTACCCGTCTTGAACGCGTGGACCTCACGCAAGGCGACGAGTTCAGCGCCGAGGCTGCCATGATCGGAGGTGTCGCCCGCCGCCCCGGCCTCGAGCGCCTCAATCCACACCTCCGCGTTATCGAACTGGCCAACGTTCAACGCGATCCAGGCCCTGGCCGCGCTCAGCCGAGGATCCTGAAGAACGGTCTCCGCTGGAAGTAGATCGAGCCAGCCGGAGACGGTCGAAAGGCCGCCGCCGTTGAACTCATTGACCCAGTCGGCGGCGATCAGATCCGCACTTTCCGCGAAGTCACCGGCAGCGGCCAGGTGGCGCACCGCCTCATCGACAAGGCCCTCGGCCTCGAACCAGGCCGCGGCTCGTCGGTGCAGACCCGCGACAAGATCGGGCTCGCTGCGCTGCAGCTCGGCGCGCAGTAACTCGCCGAACAGGTGGTGATACCGATACCAGCGACGCGACATGTCCAGTGGCACCACAAACAGGTTTTCGCGCTCGATCCTCTCCAAGATCGAGGCTGAGCCAGAGGTTTGCAGCATCGCGTCGCACAGCGCACCGCTGAGTCGTCCCAAGACCGACGTGCGCAGCAGGAAGGTGCGCATTTGGGCTGGCTGATTGTCGAGGACCTCGGCCATCAAATAGTCGACGATATGACGGTTATCGCCCGCGAACGTCCTGATGAAAGCCGCTGCATCTCGACGCCCGACGAGCGATAGGGCGGCAAGGTGGAGGCCTGCGGCCCACCCTTCGGTGCGTCGGTGCAGCAATTGAATATCTGCGTCAGCCAAGTCCAGCCCGAGCACATCGTTAAGCAGATGGTGTGCCTCAATAGCCTCGAAACGTAGGTCGTCGCTTCGCATCTCGACAAGATCGCCGCAGGCCCTCAGTCGAGCCAACGGCAACATCGGATCCGATCGGGTGGCCAGCACCAAGCGGATATTGGCCGGCATCCGGCCGATGACGAATGCCATCTGGTCATGAACCGCTCGATTCACCACCAGGTGGTAGTCATCGAGAATGAGCACAATCGGGCTAGCGATTGCGTCCAGATCATTCATCAGGGTCGGCAGAACGACCTGCACCGGGTCGGCGCCCATCTCCAGGAGTTCGACCGCGCGAGTGCCTACCCCGGGACTGACCTTCTGCAGCGCGGCGGCCACGTACATCCAAAACCACACCGGGTCGTTGTCGGAACGATCAAGCGACAGCCAGCCGAACCGCTGGTCCTCAACCCCACCCAAGGCCCACTGCGCCAATAATGTCGTCTTGCCCCAGCCCGCGGGCGCACTCAGCAGCGTCAGTTTGCGGTGTCGTGCAGCTGACAGGGCGCCTAGCAAGGCGGCCCGGTGAACGAGCGGGCCCCCGATGGCCGGTACGTGCAATTTGGTGGCGAGCAGAACTGCTCGCTCAGCGCTTTCACCGACGCCGTTATCGCTACGTCCATCTGAGCCGATCAGGTCTGAACTCCGCGAATCCGTTGAACCCAGCGTCCGGGCGGGAACGCTCGGCGTTGCCTCATCCGGGGTGGGCGCCGCTTTCTCGTCATCCCCGTCGCTCCCTGCAGGGCCGCCCGGGCTTGTTCTGCCCGGCGATCGCGGAGACTCTATTAGATCGAATGGGTTGTCCGCGATTACCGTCGTCGCACGGCGGTGCCCGTTGGCGGACGCCAACGGCCCAGCGATGTTCTCGTCGGCCGCGGTCATACTATGCCCGCTCATGGTGGCTCTTTCCTCTCAGTGAGTGATGGCGTCTAGTGCCATGGCCAGCCATGCCATTGCGAGTATGGCCGTGGTGGTCAGCAGCAGGATGGCGGTCATTGGTCCTCCTCTTCGTCCATCGATGTATTGGCTCCTGCAACCCATGACACCGCCGCGCGCGGCTGATGAGCGTCTCATCATGAGGTGAGTGAGCGTCTCAAAGTGAGACACCCATGGGCGCGCCGAATGCCCGTCATGGACTTCCATCTGTGCATTCCTCCTCGATGACCCATGCCCTGCCTCAGGCGAGGATTGCGTCAACGAGCAAAGGGTGCGTCAGGGTGTTCCGCGTTCGCATCGGCCGATGCCTAGTCGACGCACCCAGCATGCTGACTAGTCAGTGGTCGCCGTCCGCCAGACTGGCTAGGCAATGGCGGCGCGCCGCCGATGATCACTGGACGGGCCGAGGCTGACCTGCAGGGTCAGGGATGAAAATCTCATCCGCGGGCTAGCGAGGCTTGCGCCTCCATGCAAACGTATGTCGCTCGGCAGGATTTCAATGAAGCTGGCTGCGTGAGCTGATGCCAAGCTTGGTGAAAACTTTGCTCAGATGATACTGGACTGTCTTGGCGCTGATGAAAAGGCGCGCGCCGATCTCCGGGTTGGTCAGGCCGTCGCGCGCCAACCGCGCGACCTGGGCTTCCTGCACAGTCAGTTCTTCTGCACTCACGTCGGCGGTGCGCTTGCGGGCGACCTCGCCAGTGGCGTGAAGCTCGCGCCGGGCCCGCTCGGCGAACGCCTCCATGCCCATCGCGTCGAACATCTCATGCGCGATGCGCAGCTGTGTCCGCGCATCGATGCGGCGCCGTTCCCGACGAAGCCACTCCCCGTAGAGCAGACAGGCACGGGCAAGTTCTGCGCGCATGCGGGTACGGCCCAGCCGCTCGATCGCCTCGCGGTACAACCGCTCAGCTTCGGCGCCATCACTGAGCTGCGCGCACGAACGCGCTTGGACGCCCAGCGCCCACTCGGTGCCAGTGGCACTAGTCATCTCGCAAAGCTGGGAAAGGGCGCCACCAGCGGTGTCCATCATGGTGCCGCGGACCGCCGCCTCGATCAGCTCGACCGTTCCCCAAGCCGACACGCCGATATCTGTGGCGTGCTCGGCGGCACGCTGCGCGGTGATCATCGCCTCGTTGTAGTTGGCGATGCCGTTGTTCAGCATCGCATTGGCCCACTCGGCGACGGTTATCCCGACACCTTCTCCTCTCGACATCGCATCCCTTGTGGCGGCCTTGGTGAGTTCGGACACCGTCGCTTGGTCGGCGCGAAAAGCAGCGAGTCCTAATGCGCCATAAGGGGTGAGAGTCTCACCCGTTGCCTCTGTGACAGTCTGGGCCTCTTGAACCAATGATTCGGCGGCACTCAGTTCGCCGGCGAACAGCAGCATGGTCGCCCGTGAACTCAGCGCGAGGGGCAGTTCAGTCAGGACACCCGCCGCGCGGGCAAGCTCGACGTGCCACGCGGAGAGCACATCCCAGCTCTCGTCATCCCAGATGTGTAGTGCGGCAAGGCCGGCCAACCACAACCAACGCAGCTCGTCGTCGGCAGGCTTCGTGCGGCGGGCAGCCTCGACAGCACGGCGCAAAAGCGGCAGACCCGCCGCATATCCGCCGGTGAAGTATGCGGCAAAGCCATCGAGAAGCAGGTCGGCCACGCGCGGAGTTGCTGGCCGCGGCGCCGCTTCGGCAGCGTCCGCAATTTCGAGAACCCCGCCACCTACGGCTAATCGGGCGGCAAACATCGCCGCCGATAGTGCCTCCAGGTAGGTCGCACGGCAAAGGACACCATCGATTGGCTCAAGCCGTTGGGCGGCCTTCAGCAGCAATGGCGGGGCATCGCTGCCTCGGTTCGTTACGAAGGCCAGCTGCGCGCGGATCAGGTCGGCGCGAGCACGCTGGAAATCGCTGAGGGGGCCGCCCTCGGCCAGGGCGAGGAGATTCACCGCTGCGTCGAAGGCACCCGCCTGCACCTTCGCCGACGCAGCGGCCAGTGCCCGCGCAGACCGTTGACCAGGTTCCAGCGTCAGCATGGTCGCGCGTTCTAGAAAAGCAGCCGCAGCTGCGAGTCCTCCACGTGCCCTGGCGCGGTCCGCCGATCGCTCCAGCTCTTCGGAGACATCCTCGTCCGGTCCCCCGGTTCCCTCGGCCAGATGCCATGCGCGCCGGTCGGGTTCGGTGTCCGGATCAGTCACTTCTGCCAACGCTCGGTGCACCGACTGCTTGCCTTGAACGGACGCAGATTGGTAGATCGCCGAACGCACCAGAGGATGTCGGAATCGCACCCGGGTGCCGAAGTCGGCCAACCCATCCTCGGCGGCGGGCGCGGCCGCGTCGGTACCAATCCCAAGCGTGGCGGCCGCTCGCCATATCAGTACCGGATCACCGGTCGGCTCGGCTGCCGCGATCAGCAAGAGGCGTCTTGTCTTCTCGGGCAACGCGGCCACGCGGCGCTGAAAGCTTTCCTCGATGCGACCGGACAGCCTTAGCGCACTGGGCATCCCGAACCCGCCGGCCAGCTCGCCGTCTGCGAGACCGCGAGGAAGCTCGAGGAGCGCAAGCGGATTGCCCCGGGTCTCCGCGACGATTTGATCACGAACCTGCTCGTCCAGAGGCGCCGTCAACACCACATCTAGCAGTGCCCGTGCATCGGTGTCACGCAGCCCGCCGAGTTCCAGGCTTGGCAATTTGGACATTTCTGGATCGTCGGCCCGTGTCGCCATGATCAAGGCCACCGCTTCGGCGACCAGTCGGCGGGCCAGAAAGCCGAACACCTGCGCTGAGGCGTTGTCGAGCCACTGGAGGTCGTCGATCAAGCAGACAAGAGGCTGGTCCGCAGCGACATCGGAAAACAGGCTCAATACTGCCAGCCCGATGACCAGCCGATCCGGAGCCTGGCCCGCGCTCATTCCGAATGCGATATTCAGTGCATCACGCTGCGGCGCAGGAAGGTTGTCGAGGCGATCCAGCAGTGGGACGCACAGCTGGTGCAGTGCGGCGTAGGCGAGTTCCATTTCGGATTCGACGCCGGCGGCACGGACCACTCGGCAGCCCCCCGCTTGCCGGGCCACGTACTCCATCAATGCCGACTTGCCCACCCCGGGGTCACCATGAAGGACCAGCACGCGGCTTCGACCCGACCGGACGTCGTGCAGCAGTGAAGCCAGCATGCTGCGCTCGGCGAATCGGTCGATCAGTTCCATTTCACACAGATAATCCCACCATTCACCGCCGCGTGACGATATTCACGTTCACCGGGCAGAGCGGGGACCTCCCAAAGCGAATAAATCGCAGCTGCTCAAATTCGCGGTGAAGTGCGACCAAACGTGGTGTGAGGGAGTTCTCCAGAGCGATGGGTGCGACCGCAACCCCTCGCGCATTACACAGCGACGCTAGGAAGTTGCTGTGTTTAGCTGGCTGCGTGAGCTGATGCCGAGCTTGGTGAACACCTTGCTCAGGTGATACTGGACCGTTTTGGCGCTGATGAACAGGCGCGCGCTGATCTCCGGGTTGGTCAGCCCCTCTCCGGCTAACCGCGCGATTTGTTCTTCTTGTGGCGTCAGCGGGGCGCCGGCCGCTGTGGGTCTGCGCTTCCGGGCGGGGTCCCCGGTCGCCAGTAGCTCACGGCGGGCCCGCTCGGCGAACGCTTCCATGCCCATCGTGTCGAGCATGTCGTGTGCGATGTGCAGCTGCGTCCGTGCGTCCCCAAGACGACGCTCCCGGCGAAGCGATTCCCCGTAGAGCAGATGCGTCCGGGCCAGTTCGACGCGCATTCGGGTACGGCCAAGCCGCTCGATTGCATCGCGATAAAGCGGTTCAGCGTCGGCCGCGTCACTGATCAGCGCGCGTGACCGCGCTTCGACGCCGAGCGCCCAATCAGTGCCACTGGCACGGGTCGTCTCACAGAGCCGTGCCACCGCGCCGGCTGCTGTGTCGGCCGCACCACTGCGCGCGGCGGCTTCGATGAGTTCGATTGTGGACCAGGTCGACAGGGCAAGATCAGGTTGTTCGGCGGCGCGCAGAGCCTGGGTCAACGCCGCCTCGTGGTTGCCGATGCCGTTGTTGAGTACCGCGTCCGCCCACTCGGCGACGCTTAGCCACATACCTTCACCCCGTCGCATGACGTCTCGTGCGGTGGCCTCGATCAACGACGACGCCTCGACCTGGTTGCCGCAGAACGCGGCAAGGCTCATGGCGGGGTCGGTTGCCAGGCTGTCGCCGGTCGCTTCCGTTACCGTCTTCAGTTCCTGATGGAGGGCTCCCGCGGTGGCCAGTTCACCGGCAAAGGTGAGCATCACCGCCCGAGAACTGAGTGCTAGCGGCAGCTCAGCCAGCGCGCCAGCTGAACGGCCAAGCTCGACGTGGCGCCTCGAAAGTGCATCCCAGCTCTCGTCATCCCAGATGTGTAGGGCGGCGATACCGGCCAGCCATAGAAATTGTTGGTCTTCCTGCGACACGTCGCGGCGAGCGAGGCTGACAGCCCGGCGCAAGATCGGTAGGCCCATCGCATAACCGTCGGTGAAGTTCGCGACGAACCCGTCGAGAAGAAGGTCCGAGAGGGTTGGAATTGACGCTCGCGGCGATCTCTTCGCCGCGCGTGCGACCTCCACGACCCCGCCGCCTACTGCTAATCGGCCGGCGAATACCGCCGCCTGTAAGGCGTGCAGATAGGTCGTGCGAGATAGGGCCGCGGTCGATTGGCTCGAACCGTTCAGCCGCCTTCAGCAGCAGCGGCGGAGCATCGCTGCCTCGGCCCGTGACGAATGCAAGTTGGGCCTGGATCAGGTCGGCGCGGGCATGCTGAAAATCGGTTGACGGCCCGTCTTTGGCCACCGCCAACAAGTGCTGCGCGACGTCGAAGGCACCCGCATCGACGTTGGCTGACGCAGCCGCCAGCGCCCGCTCAACTCGTTGCGCGGGTTCGCGCGTCAGCATGGTCGCCCGCTCGAGAAACGCGGCCGTCGCAGCCAGACCCCCACGTGCCCGCGCCCGACCCGCTGAGCGCTCGAGCTCCGCGGCGACGTCCTCATGTGGTCCCTCGACCGCCTGGGCCCGATGCCACGCGCGGCGGTCGGGATCGATGTCCGGATTTGTCACGTCGGCCAACGCTTGGTGCACCCGCTGCCTTTCGGGAGCAGGCGCAGACCGGTATGTCGCCGATCGGACTAGCGGATGACGAAAGCGCACCCTGATGCCGAACTCTGCCAACCCGTCGGAAATCGCGGGTGCGGCTGCGTCGGCGCCGATCCCAAGGCGGGCGGCTGCTCGCCACACCAGTGCCGGATCACCGGTCGGCTCGGCGGCTGCGATGAGTAGCAGTCGGCGGGTCTGCTCGGGCAAGGCGGCAAGACGGTGCTGAAAGCTTTCCTCGATGCGCCCGGAAAGCCTTAGCGCACTGGGCATCCCGAATCCGCCGGCCAGCTCGTGGTCGGTCAGATCGCGAGGAAGTTCCAGAAGCGCAAGCGGATTGCCGCGAGTCTCAGCGACGAACTGATCGCGGACCCGCTCATCCAGCGGCGCGGTCCACACCAGGTCCAGTAGCGCCCGGGCATCACCATTGCGCAAACCGCTGACTTCCATCTTCGGCAACTTGGTGAATTCGGAGTCGGCAATACGAGTCGCCATGATCAAGGCAACCGTTTCGGCGCCCAGTCGGCGGGCCACAAACGTCAGTGCCTCCATCGAGGCACGATCGACCCACTGCAGATCGTCGATCAAGCAGACGAGGGGCTGATTCTCGGCGGCGGCGGATACCAGGCCCAACACAGCCAGCCCGAGCAGCAGTCTGTCCGGGGTGGGCCCAGCGCTCAGGGCGAACGCGGTACTTAGCGCATCGCGCTGTGGTGCCGGGAGACCGTCGAGGCGATCCAGCAGCGGCGCGCACAGCTGGTGCAGCGCTGCGTATGCAAGCTCCATCTCGGACTCGATACCCGCCGCGCGCACCACGAGGCAGCCGGACACCCGGCTCGCCACATATTCCATCAACGCCGACTTGCCTACGCCCGGATCGCCGTGCAGCACCAGCACTCGGCTCTCCCCCGACCGCACCGCCTGCAGAACTCCGTCCAGCAGGGTGCACTCAGTGCGTCGGTTGATCAGGTTCATAGCATGCAGATGGTCGCATCTTCACCGCAGTGTCGCCAGACGTGTTTTCCCTAGCAGCGAGGCTAAGTCTATGCCTACGTCCTCGAAGGCGCCGTGCGCAGCAAGCTCGACGACACGCCCGCGAGCAGCTACCACCAAAGCGAGAACTGGGTCGGGCAGCCGAGCGCCCACCACGTTCCCAGGGAGAACACGATTCAGACGGACCAACGACACAGTCGCGCAGGTACAGTGAGTGTGTCTCAGGAAATGTCACGTAGGTAGCCAGGGGATGCTGAGTCTCCGGCTGCGGGGACGGTCACGGGTCGCGGTTCAGTGACGCGGGCCGGGGTCGAGGTAGTTGAAGGATGAGGTCGCCGGCCGGCCACACGACCGAAGTTGAGCGGGTCAGGGAAGAGTTTCTGACCGTCGGTTCCGTTGACGCCCTGCGCTCAGTCGATGACGAAATTCTGCCGCCAAGCATCCTGGATTCCTGGCGTCGGTCCCAGACCATGCGCGTCCACCCCGACCGTGTCGAACTGCCCTACGTGCGCGAACCCGACAAAGGATCGCAGTTGGCGCGCGCGGCCGCGCCGGTGCTGCAGCGGGTCACCGATGACCTGGCTTCGCAGGCCGTCAGCGTCGTCCTGACGTCAGCCAACGGCGTGGTGCTCGAACGTAGCGCCGCAGAAGTGTCCATCCTCAACGCGTTGGACACGATCAGCCTCGCACCCGGCTACAGCTTGGCTGAAGAGGTAGCAGGCACCAACGGGATCGGCACCGCGCTGGAGACCGGCCGGCCCGCATTCATCCGTGGCGGCGAGCACTACGTCGGGATGTTCACCAGTTTCGCGTGCGCGGGTTCGCCCATTCGTGATCCGATCACGCGCAGGATAATCGGCGCCGTAAATCTGAGCTGTCTGGCCGACGAATCCGATCCGCTGTTGTTCGCACTGGCCGCCAGCGCCAGCCGCCACATCGAGGACCGGATGCGGGCGGTAGCTCATGAAGGCGAGACCGCGCTTCTAGAGGCATATCTGCAGCAGGCACGACGGTCTTCCGGCGGTGTCCTTGCGATCGGCGGCGATGTGGTGTTGATGAACCCCTACCTGCGTCGGACATTGGATGGTTATGAGCAGACCGTGCTGCTCGAACACGCCTCGGATCTGCTCAGCTGCACGCTGTCGTGTACGGCGCTGGCTGTTCTGCCGAGCGGACGCATCGCCAAAATCACTGCTGTCGATCGATCGACATCGCGCGGCGGCCGCACGAATGTGGTTTGCCGCGTCGATCTCTCCGCTGAGACCGGCTACCACCCGCCGCGAATCGGCCTCTCGGCGCACACTCACATCCCTGGCCTCGCGGGTCGCAACAGAGCATGGCTGCGCTGCTGTCAGCAGGTGCGGCAATGCTGCCGCGACCGAGAATGGGTGATTCTCGAGGGAGAGAAAGGATCCGGCCGGGCACGGCTGGCCCAGGCGGTGGGGCAGGACGTGAAACCGGGCCGAACCGTTCGAGTGATGCGCGCCGGAGCGTTTCCAAGCGCCGCGCGTCTCGTCGCCGAGCTGGCTGCCCAATCCGGCGATGAGGACTTCGCCCTGGTGATCGCCGACGTGGATGACATCGACCCGGACACACTCGAAGCGATCACCTCGATACTGGCCACGCGCGCAGGCAGAGGATGGATCGCGGCGACCAGCAGTGGCGCGCCGTCCTCGGCACCGATCAAGATGCTGCTGCCGCTGTTTACCCATACCGTCGCAGTGCCGGCCCTGCGACACAGGATTGACGACCTCGGGGAACTCGTGCCGCTGCTGCTGCGCGAGATCACCCAGGGTGCTGATGTGGGGCTGGCGCCCGATGCTATGCGCCAACTCAGCAAGCTGCCGTGGCCGGGCAACGTCTCGCAACTGCGCCGAATTCTGACCGAAACCGTTGCCCGCCAACGATCGGGCATAATCAGCGCCGACAAGTTGCCGCCGGAGTGCCGCTCGGTCACTCGGCGCAAGTTGACCCAAATGGAAGCCCTGGAGCGCGACGCGATTGTCCGTAGCCTCCAAGACAACGGCGGCGACAAGCAAGAGGCGGCGCGCGCCCTGGGAATGTCGCGGGCCACCATCTACCGCAAGATAAATGACTACGGTATCGCGTAACGCCCCCGGCTATTCAACCCAAAAGCATTGCCGTACGGACAGTATTGAGAATCCCCGTGTCAGTCGTCATAGGCTCCTACGGTTATGGTGGCCGTGCGCACTGAGCAACCTGCGCTTACGAGAGGGTTGTGCTGAAGGCCTTCTACCAGCGCCCGTCGATCAGCTAAGCGCCCTTCACGGCGACGACAAATCACCCGGGTGAATTGGTTCACGGGGTGATGCCAACTCACCCCGCATCGGTGAACGCTGGCTCAACAGCCGGCGAGCGGAGGAGCAAGTGGAGCCGACCATGTACCAGATCTGTGTTCGGGGCCGCTTGACCGAGCGGATGGCGGCGGCGCTCGAAGGGATGACAATGCACGGCCGCGCCGGCAACACCGTGTTCACAGGCGAAGTCAAAGACCAGTCATACCTTTACGGACTTCTCGACCGGCTACGCGATCTCGGCCTCGAGCTCATCAGCGTGCAACCGGAGAGCGCGACCGGCGGGGGCAACCCGGGAGAACCGGACTGAAAGAATGCACGGCTCTGAGCGGACGGCAACACTCGCGTGCTTGCCGGTGCGGACCTCGAGGAGATGGGTTCGGCGAGAGCCGAGACCCGCCCACCGACGATTCCGCGGTGCCGCCTGACCAGTGGGGGTGAAAAAGAACGTGCCGAATGGGTATGGCGCGGATTCAGCGCTTGGCGGCGGTTTTGCGGCGCGGCTGGGTAACGCCCGCGCGGCGTGAGGAAGTGGCCGTCCTACGCGGCTTGGCGGATTTCGCGGAGCTGGTGAGGCTTTCGATGTGGGCCAGCGCCATGTTGAGTGCGGTGGCCATCGGGGCGACATCATGATTGGCTTGCGCCAGCAGGTATCCGCCTTGCAGAGCGGCCATCAGCCCGGTGGCCAAAGCGTCTGGGTCAGCGTTGGCGGGAAGGATCCCGTCGCCTTGCATGCGCCGAAATCCGGCAGCCAGCAGCCCTTCCCAATTAGCGAAGTGCCCCGATAGCGACGCGCGTACCTGGTCGTCTTGCCCGGAAAGCTCCACCACCAGGTTGCCCAGCGCGCAGCCGTAGGCGCCGCCCTGCAGGGCAGCACCCTGAACCAGTGCGTCACGCCAGCGCCGCAAACCGGTCATGGACTTCAACCGCTCCAGGCGCTGCTCTTCGCGCGCCAGGATCTGTTCGGCGCGCAACGCCACCACCGCACGCACGAGTTCGGGCTTACCGTCCGGGAAATGTTTGTAGAGCTGAGACTTGCTGGTGCCAGTCGCCGACCGCACGTCGTCGAGAGTGACGGCGTTGACGCCGCGGACATACATCAGATCGGCGGCCGACGAGACTATGCGGGCGCGAGTCGCTTCCCCGCGTGCGGTTATTCGCCGCCGCGTCGGACGCTCACCGCTGGCCACCGGCGCCACACTACCGGCTTGTCCGTGGTCACCGTCGCTGCTCGGTCGCCGCGCCGGCGTGTCGAGAAGCCGGCGAACGGCCTGCTGACCTGACGACATCCGCGACCCAGCTGCGCACCGACTGGCTCCGACGCGCCACCGGCGCAAGGGGCGTGCGCGGTCACGTGGCGGCGCTAGTTTTTGGTGTAGTCGACGTACGGGGTGTTCGGGGTCTTTCCGGCGACCAGGAAGGTCGCGAAGCGCTGCCCGAACGCCGCTGCGGTGGCCAAGTCCGCCGGTGACATCTCCTGGGGGTCATCGAACGGGTTGGTGGCCATCGCCCCGCCGTAACCACCGATATAGTTCAAGCTTTCGCGAGGAGCGGCCTTGTCGTAGGCGATAGCCGGTTTCATGCCTGAACCGATCCACACCATGCCCTGTTGCATGGCCAACGTCCAGAAGTAGGTCAGGGTGGAGAACTTGTCGCCGCTCATCCCGGTCGAGTTGGTGAACCCACCGGCGAGTTTGTCACGCCACAAGGTGGGCCTCCACGCTCGAATTGTGGTATCGGCGAAACGCTTGAATTGCCAGGAGGGCCCGCCCATGTGAGTGGGGCAGCCGAAGATGATGCCATCGGCGACGGCCAGCGTGTCCCAGCCGGAGCCGTCGACCATTCCCTCCTCGTCGATGCGGATCAGATGCACTTGCGCGTGAGCGATGCCCGCTCCTTCGGAGACCGCCTCGGCCAGGCGCCAGGTATTTCCCGCTCGCGAATGCGCGACGATAGCTACAGTTGCCACCTCGAGTTGTCCTTCCACTGGAGCCCATCACGGCTACGTCTTGACGATCTGCGTCCGACACCGGACCCTAGCATTTTAATGGACTATTTAGTCCTTTCAAGCGAAGCTGTCGAGGCCTCACCCTGGCCGACCGAGACCTTCTGGGTGGAGTACAAAGGGCCGAAGTCACGCTCCAAGTCCGTCGAGTTCGTGACGTAACGGAACCGAGGGGATGCGGCCGAGTCACTACCGGAGCCCGCCCGCGGCGGGTTCGGGATAGTCCAGATCGGCTGCGGTGAGTCGGTAGATCTGCAGTGTGAGGCCGTAGTACTTGCCGGTCTCGCCAACCCACTCCATTCCGACGCGCCGTGCGGTCGCGACGCCGCGGGTGTTGCCCAGGCGCAGCACGGCGAACACCTCCGATATCCCGTGAGCGAAAGCCTGATGCGCCACTGCGTGTCCGGCCTCAGCGCCGTAACCGTGCCCCCACGCCGCAGGGGTGATTTGCCAACCGATTTCAAGGTCGGTGCAGCCGGGTGGCAACGGCAGCAGGGCGACCGCGCCGATGACGAGGCCGCCGTCACGGGTCTCGACCGCCCAGTGGCCCAGTGGCCGCCCGGCTTCGTCGTGTTCGGCGATCCACCGGGCCAGCAGTAGTCCCATTTCGTCACGATCGGACACGCGCGGCACCGCCGGGGTGAGCCAACGCGCGACTTGCCGTTGACCGAAGATCGCCAGTGCCGCGTCGGCGTCGTCGTCCGTCCACGGGCGCAACCGCAGGCGATTTGTGATCAGCTCGTCCGTTCCCGCCACCAATTGGACGTGGGCACCCTCGCGCATCGATTTCTCCTTACACCATCCCGGTGGCGAATAGCTGCACCGGTCTCAACGAATCACCCCGGAGGGACTCTATGGTCCACTTGGATTGTTGGGTTCACTGTCACGCCCCCAAACAGACCGCCGCAGACGGTGGCGACCGCGGCTGGTCGCGGCCCTGTTCGACTCTGGAGGTGGCCTCCGGGTCTTCACTCATGGACAAGGTCGGATTCCGGGGCGAGCAGCGGATCCCAGACCTGATTGACCGTCGGATGCGGCGCGACAACATGACGCAGCAGACTGGTGGGGACTTTCGCGACGACAGCCAGCGTGGCCGCCTGAACCAGTTCGGAGAACTCCGGCCCGACGAAAGTCGCGCCGAGCAGCGTGTTGGTCGCGGCGTCAATTACTAGTTTCGCCCACCCCTCGAAACCATCCCGGAAAAGGGTAAGCCGTGACACTGCGTCCGGATAGCGCGCAGTTCGCGTCCGTACTGCGAAGCCTGCTGCTCGAGCCTGACTTTCCGTGCGCCCTACCTCGGCTACTTGAGGGTCGGTGAAGATGACTTGCGCAACACTGCCGGTATCACGGACAGACAATTCGTTCTCCCGCGGTTCACGCCCCGCGGCCCGGGCCGCGATGATGTCGGCCGCGACGCGGCCGTGGTACGTGGAGATGTGCGACAGCAGCGCACGCCCGGTGGTATCGCCCACGGCGTAGAGCCAGTCGCCAGTGACGCCGATCGCCTGTAGATGATCGTTCACAGAAACGAACCCGCCGACTGGCAGGCCAACGGTTTCCAGTCCGATGGTGTCGGTGTTGACGCGCCGTCCGGTCGCCAACACGATCTCGTCTACCTCGATGGTCTGGCGGTGAAATGTCGCGGTCACTGGACCGCCCGCCGCAGGGCGGGCTACAGCTGACAACTCTGTCTCGAAGTGAATCGTGACGCCTTTGCTTCGCAGTGACTGCTCGACCAGCGCGCCCACTTCGGGTTCACAGTTGCGAAGCAGGGTCTTCCCCCGTACCAAAAGTGTTACCGCGGAGCCCAAACCGGCCAAAATGGTCGCGAACTCAACACCGACTACGCCGCCACCCACCAGGAGCGCGCGAGGTGGTACGCGTGACATGGTCGCCAAATCCCGATTGGTCCACGGGCGTGCCTGCGCCAACCCCGCTACCTCCGGCACGTTAGGGCGAGTGCCGGTGGCCACAATGACCGCATGGCGCGCCGTCAAGACCGCTTCGGTGTTATCGGCATACGCCACTCGCACCGTTCGGTGGCCGCTCAATCGGCCGAACCCGTGAAACACTGCGACACCGGCTCGCCGCAATGACGATACCAAGCTTTGATCCGAGAGATGCTCGATGATCGTGTCGCGTTTCCCGAAGACGGCCGGAACGTCCAGTCCGCCGTCCGAAATCCTTTCTCGCACACCAGGAACAGCCTTCGCCAGATTAAAAACCTCGATCGGACGAACCAGGGTCCTAGTCGGGTTGCAGGCCCAGTAACGACACTCCCCACCGACTAGACGATCCTCGACTAGCGCTACCGCAAGGCCTGCCGACGCAAGCTTGCGCACGGCGGCCACGCCGCCCACCCCGCCGCCCACAACGACCACGTCGAACTCTTCGCCAGTCATATCTACTCTCACTTCCGGATCAGTGCGTACAGCTATGTATTGGTGCGGTCTCCAACGACGGGGTCGTTGGGGTCCAGAAGGCCGGGTTGGTTCAGTTTTCGGGCCATCGCCGCCGAGCGTGTCGGGCCGGTGGTCTCGCACCCGGTATGGCGAATTGTGCGGCCCGGTGTGGTCGCTAGAAGTGCGATTCGCCGTGCTGTAGCCGGAAATCCAGTACCGCGAGCGGCGTCTGCGCATCGAGGAGAACGGAATCGTATTCGCACGTCATCACCGACGTGGCGTCGGTGTGCGGGTTGCGAGCGGTCAATTCGATGACCAGCCGCAGTCGCGTCGACTCGGTCACGCCACGTCCGAGAACACGGATCGCGGGCAGGTCGCTGAGCGTGTCGAGTCGCATCGGTACCACCCTCATCGAGTGGCTGTGGATGGGTGAGTGCTCGCGGAGGGATGTCAAAGCGATGTCGCCGGTGTCGGCGAGCAACAGGTCGTTCGACAATGCATTGCCGGTCAACGTGATCGAGATCGAGCTGTGCGGTTGCGGCCGGTCTGCCGCAGCCATCGCGGTGGCTCCGGTCAGTACCAGCTCACGGGTGGCGGCGCGCCATTGGTGTGCTCGCTCGTATTCGGAGTAGTGGCCTGTCGCTATGCCTGGACGCTCGGTCGCGGTCTCCTGAGTGACGTGGTACTGCCCGGTGTTCAACGCGGCGAGGCGGCCGGGTTGTTGTGGTATTCGTGTGACACCGCTACTCCTAGGTTGGACAACAACGACCTTCTTGCCCTCGAAATGCATATCAGGCTCGCTTCCTGGTTCTCCTTGCCGGCTCAGGCCGGACCGCCGCTCGCACGTCGACGGCGCGTAACGATTTCAGGGCGGCGCCTCGCCGGCGGCCAGGCAATCCCGCCTGGTTCTGCTCGTACTGAGACTGCGCCCGAGCCGGGTGAGCTGTCCATCACCCCCAGGACCTATTCACCCGGGTGATTAATACCGACGGCATGAACCGAAACACGGCAGGGCTGGGCATCATCGAAGTCGACCATGCGGGTACGCGTTCTTCGGCTTAGTACTAGCAGCGCGGAACGGATCGAACGTCCAATCATGCGACGGCTGCGCGCCGCAGTTTCCCTAAAGATTGATGGCTTCCCCGGTCAGAGCGTGGAAGCATTCCTGCAGCCCTTCACCGAGTGTGGGATGGGTGTGTACATTTCGTGCCAGCTCGGTGGCGGTGAGGTCCCACAGCTGCGCCAGCGTCAATTCGGGGAGGAGTTCACTGACCTCGCTGCCCACCAAATGCGCTCCCAGGAGCTCGCCATGTGCTTCGTCGGCAACCATTTTGATGAAACCGCCGCGTTCACCTAGTCCGTGGGCTTTGGCGCTGGCCTGCATGGGGAAAGTAGCGACCCGTAAGCGGTGACCAGCTGCGCGGGCCTGCGCTTCCGTGTAGCCGAAGCTGGCAACTTGTGGCTGGCAGAACGTCACTCGCGGCATCATCGAATAGTCCAACGGCATCGTCTCCACCCCTGCGATGGTTTCCGCTGCGATCACGCCTTGTGCGGAAGCGACATGGGCGAGTTGGACTTTGGCGGTGACGTCGCCGATAGCATAGATGTGCGGCGTGCACGTGCGCATGTAGTCGTCGATGTCGATGGCGCCAGTGGCGGTGACACGCACTCCAGCGGCGTCGAGACCGATTCCTTCGATGTTGGGACAAAATCCGATGCAGATGAAGGCCCGCGAAGCCTGCGTGGTGGCTGATGTTCCGTCAGCACCGGTGTGGCCAACGGTGACGTACTCGCCGTGGTCGGTGACGGTGTCCACGCGGGTGGACGTGTGAATCGTGATCCCGCGGCGCCGGTAGTGCCGCTGAAGTTCTCGTGAAACATCGGCATCCTCGTTAGGAAGGACGCGGTCGCTGAATTCCAGGATTTCGACGGATACGCCGTAGCTGTGGAGGATGTAGGCGAATTCCATGCCGATGGTGCCGCCGCCGATGATCACGATGGACTCGGGCAGTTCGGCGCTGAGAATCTGCTGTTCATAGGTGACGATGTTGTCGCTGACGGCAACTCCAGGCAGCATGCGCACCCGTGATCCGGTCGCGATAACGGCGTGGTCGAAGGTCACTGATCTAGTGCCTCCCTCACGCAGGTCTATCTGAAGGCTGTGGGGACTGGTGAAGTTCCCGTGCCCGTCGATCTCAGTGATGTTGTTCTTGCGCATCAGAAAATGCACTCCGCGGACCCGGGCGTCGGCGACTTCGCGGCTGCGCGACACCGCGCGGGAGTAGTCGAGACTGATGTCACCGGCGATGCCGAACGTGGCGGACTGGTGTGTGAGGATAGAGGCAATCTCAGCGTTGCGCAGCAGCGCTTTTGAGGGAACGCAACCGGTGTTCAGGCACACTCCACCCCAGTAGCGTTCCTCAACTATCCCGACAGTCATGCCAAGCTGGGCGGCGCGGATGGCTGCCACATAGCCCCCGGAGCCTGCGCCGAGGACGATGAGGTCGTAATGGTCGCAGACGGGCGGTGTCATCATGGCTCCTGTTTTGGATCGCGGGGGCTACGACGGGTGTGGCGGCGATGACGCCGCGATGCCCGATCAGCGGCTCCCTCGGCCGATGCGCCTTCATCAGCGGGGAGTGTCAACCCACCTTGGCGACGATCGCCCGTCTGCGGGTTGCGTCGATGGCATCCACGAGCAGCCACAGCGCTAAACCGACGAGCGCGATGTCCTTCATCAAGAACTCCCCGTCGGCGGACAAAACGGGAAAGCCGCCTGCAGACGCCTCGCCGACGCCGGGGGTCGTGATCATGAAACTCAGTGTGGTCACGAAGAATAGCGAGGCGAATATGCCGCCCACCACGGAAGCCTTCGGGAACCACGGCTTGGCGGCCAGCAGTGCGGCAGTAATCAATTCTATTGATCCGTTCAATCGACCAAAGGCGTCGACGGACATGATGTTGTAAAACCAGCTCAAGAAGGGGCTATTGGCCACCCAATGTGAAATGCCCTGGGATTCATAGTGGGTGAATTTCATGGCGCCGAACCATGCCAGGACGATGACCAGACCATACCGGGCGACGAGCGCCGCGATGGCGGTCGTTCGGGAGCTTCTCAGTTCATCAGCAATGATGCCTGTGGCGCGATTGTCTGACATGCGGTCTCCGTTCGTATCTTGTTGCGCCGCTATGGGCCGGCCGAACACGCTCTGTCTCCTTCACACAGGAGGTTGACGATGTTCAGGTGCTTGCCCCTCGCGGCTCGGGTCAGCGACAACTATCTGTGCGCAGGGGGTGAGTTGTCTTCATCCGGCTGTGAGTTTCACCCGGGGTGAGAGGCCGAAGTGAAAGATCGACGAGAGTGAATTTGCGGTGCAGATCCTCGACTATGGCGTGGTCGAGAAGAATCTGCCCCGTGCGGCTGACCCGCCGACTGTGATCGAAGGTCGGAAGGTCAAGTGCCATAATCGGCCGTCGGCCGCGTCACCGATGCTGGCGTCGGTGACAGTAGGACATCGTTCGGCCGCACCGTCCGGTGACGTGAAGCTCCCTGAGGCCGCCGCCTGCTGTACGAGTCAGCGAGCAGATTGCGCAACTGTTCTCGGCCGCGGTTGATCCTTGAACTCACCGTTCCCTGTTCGGTCTTCATGATCGCGGCGATCTCTTTATAGGAGAAGCCCGCGATGTCGGCAAAGTACACGGCAATCCGGAACTGTTCGGGCAGAGCCTGCATCGCGGCCCTGATTTGAGGATCCGGCAGCGTTGCGAGTGCCTGGTCTTCGGCCGACCACAAGCCCGCCGACCGGTGCGCGGCGCTCGCTGCAAGCTGCCTGTCGGTGATCTGATCGGTCGGGTACTGCGCCGGCCGGCGCTTCTTGGCTCGGTAGCTGCTGATGTAGGTGTTGGTCATGATCCGGAACAGCCACGCCTTCAGATTCGATTCCGGCTGAAATGAATACCTACCGGCATAGGCTTTGAGTAACGTTTCCTGCAGCAGATCCTCTGCGTCCGCCATCGTGGACGTCATCTGAATCGCCCGCCTGCGGAGGGGCTCGAGCAGTGGGACCACGTCACGTTCGAAGTGGACAGCGCTTGCCAGATCCTCTGTCAGGCAGGCACATTCAGCAGGCGCGCGCGCCACGATACAATCCCATTGTCACGTCCGGTCCATCGTCGGTTGCACTTGCCCTTCGCTCCTGTGCACTTGGGCCAGCATTGACCGACGCGGGGTGAGTGGTCATCACCCGGCGAACCAATTCACCCGGATGAGCAGAACCCTGGGGTGGCGCCCATCCGGTTGGGTGCAGGGGTCGGACGCGCTCAGGGTTCACATCTTCATGCGCATGCGCCTCACTGAAGCGGATGCACTGTGTTATCCGGTTTCCCTGCAGCGTATTAGCCGTCAGTCGGCTTGTGCCGGTTTCGAATTTCCAGACTGGATGAGGCGCGGGCGGTGCGCGGTTTTGATGGCGTTTGACGGCGATGTGGTGTCGATGACCGCGTAGGCCGCGGCAGCGCTTGCTGCGGAGAAGACGCTGTAGCTGAGCGTGGATTCTATACCGAGCGATACCGCCATCGCGATTCCAAATATCATGAGCACCAAGCAAGTCGCCGCGCCAACGAGTTTTGGCCGCCAGCCAACCAGGAGCAGAAGGCCCAGGCTCGCTTCTGTGGCGGTCGCACCCCAGACAATGACGGTCAAGAACCAACCAGAAGAAAACGGAACAAGCTGATGGGCATAGTCGGCGAAGGAACCCATGCTCCCCCAGTTTCCCTGACCTAGGGGTGCCCACCAGCCGAATCGGTCGGCAACAGCTGACCAAAACGCCGCTGCGAGCGACAAGCGTAGTGCGATCCGCACCACCCGCACCCGGTAAGGCGCATGCATGGACTCCTCCTGCTGTGCCACGTCGCGAATACGGATCTGCCTAAGTTGTTTGATGTCGAACAGTCCGAACATTTTTCATCACTATCGCGCTTATCCTGGTGCGTTGTCGTCCGTGGTGAGCGGGCTATCTCCGGTATCGAGCAAGAAGACTGCCAGTAACTCAGCGGGTTCGGTAGCACTGGCATTCTCACTGATCGTGTGGTGCGCGCCCGGGGATTCAGTCCAGGTCTCGCCAGCGTGATAAACACGTGCAGCCTCGCCTTCGACCTGGCTGCGAATCGCTCCTGAGATGACGTAGGCCATGATGAACGCCGATTTCGCGTGATGGTGAGCCCCGCTCTTGGCCCCAGGCGGATAGCTGACGGTCACTCCTACCAGTGATTTGCCCGGAACGTTGGTAGGCTGATCGAAAGCTGTTCGGAAAACTGGGTTTTGACCTGAGTTCTCAGGCGCTGGCTCAGCGTGGGCTGCAGGTGTGAGTATCGCAACAGCGGTTAGCACAGGTAGCAATATCTTTACGGCCATTTTTGGCTGCCTTCTCTTCGGGTGTCTTGACGACTCTCTGATGTGATCGCCCGGTTTGGGATGCCCTGCGTGCGTGTGAAGTCGCCTCAGACCGGGAGGACGCAGCTGGGGAAACGGCGCCGCCGGCGTTGCACCCCAGCCAGCTGCGGGCTCGTCTCCGACTCCTCGGGCCGAGCGGCGCACTGTTGCAACGCCTCCCAGCAGTTCACGGGGAAACGAGGGGGGCCCGCGTAGGCGACGTCCGGCCATGGGAGTTTCCTTTTCAGTCTTCGACTACGCGCACGATCGTCTTGCCAGAAATGCGGTTGCCGGGAGCGAATGCGCCGGCGGCTTCAGCAAGTGGCAGCACGGTGCCCACCGCCGGCTTGAGGCGTCCATCCCGCACTCGCGCGGCAAGGCCGGCGAGCTGGGCGCGATCGGTTTCGACAACGAAGAACACGGCCCGCCCGTCGTGCGGCTGGGTCTGCGGCGGCTCGGCGACGGTGACGAGCGTTCCGCCGGCGCGCACCAGTGCTGCGGAGCGGGCCAGGGTGTCTCCGCCGATCACGTCGAACACCAGATCGACTTCCCCTGCGTCCTCCAGCTTTTCGGTATCCAGGTCCAGGAAGGTATTGACTCCGATCTCGGCCGCCCGGTCGCGATCTGCGGTCCGGCCGGTACCGATGACGCGCGCACCGACCTCACGAGCGAGCTGCACCGCGGTCGATCCAACCGCACCCCCGACGCCGTGGATCAGAACCGTTTGTCCAGCGGCGAGGCGGCCGTGGTCGAATAGGGCCTGCCAGGCGGTCAATCCCGAGATCGGCAGCGAGGCGGCAACCGTGTGGTCGATGTCGATCGGCAACGGTGCCAGATTACGGGCTTCGACCGCGGCGTACTCCGCCAGCGAGCCGTTGCGCGACCAGTCGGTCAACCCGAACACCCGCTGGCCAACACTCAATCCGGTTGTTCCGTAACCCAACTCAACCACGACTCCGGACAGATCATGGCCGGGCACACTCGGCGTGCGGTCACGTCCCGCGCGATCGGTCCAGGTGTCCGGCCATTCAAGCTCATTGAATATGAAACTCGCAGCGTGCACCCGCACAACGACATCGTTTGTGGCCGCCTCGGGGTTGGGCAGGTCGGTAAACGACAGGCCTGCGACCCCGGCTTTACGATCTGAAACAGCGATGGCTTTCATTACACGTCCTTCCTGACGTGGATTGTTGTTTGAGACTGACCGCCTGATCGCACTACACCCGAAAGGTGTTGAGGTGTGCGATGTCCAATCATGCGGCTGTGTCATTTCGGCGAATCTCCATATGCTGCCGTCGGCCCCGCGCGGCAACGAACGCTCTGATGGCCCTCTGGGAGCGTGAGTATCGATACGTCTCCTTATCGTCGGCGGGCGGGTCGGCCGCAGGCCGCGGTTGTATGTTGACGAGTCCTAGGCCTAGATCACAGATCCGGTTCAGGAGCCCGTGAAGCGACGACTCATAGCGGATTTCGTCAGTGAGCACGGATTTGGTCTCGCCGGTTTCGCGCCGCATCCCTTCTGATCGGACCCCACCGTTCTCGGTCACCCTACCCTCCGCTCGCCAGCTGTTGAGTCAGCATTCACCTGGACGGGGTGAGTGGTCTTCACCCGGCGAGCCAATTCACCCGGGTGAGCGCAAGGGCGGTACTGGGGCCGATCGGCAGGCATTAGGGGTGGACTGCCATCAGAGTTGGGTTTAGCGCTGGAGTCGGTTTCCGGTGGCAATGCCCCGAGATCGATGTTCGATGACCTCGGTCTCATTGGTTACTCGGTCACTTCGCGGATGTAGTGGCCGATCTGGCGTAGTGAGCGGGTGGCTTCGGGGATCATCGGCGCGGCGAGTTGGAACACATGGATTTGGCCCGGCCATACCTGCACTTCGACAGGCACGCCGGCGGTGGCTAGTCGTTGGGCCGCCAGCTGTGCGTCGTGGAGCAGCACTTCGCAACCGGACACATGGATCAAGGTGGGTGGCAGTCCGGGTTGGATGTGATCGAGCGGTTCATAGAGTGCGTCGGGATGCGCGTTGGTGTCGCGGTGGGCTGTGGCGCGGATGATCATTCCGTGCAGAGCATCGAACGCTCTGGGGGGAAACATCGCATCGGAGCCCGTGTTGGGGTGACTCGTTTTGGGTTGTGGATCCAGTTGCAGTACCGGTGACATGGCCACCAGCGCTGCGGGCTGTTCGCCGCACTCGACCAGGCGTTGGACCAAGGCTAGTGCCAGGTAGCCGCCAGCCGAATCGCCGGCGATCACGATCTGGTGCGGGCCGATAGCCGATTCGGCGCAACCACCGGTAGCCGTCGAAGCAGTCGTCGATCGCCTCCCGGATCGAATGTTTTGGAATCTTGCGGTAGTTGGGTACCAGTACGGGGCTGTCGGCGAAGCTCGACAGCATTGCTCACCAGTCGGCCGTGCGAGTAGGGGCCGCAGGTGAGGAATGCCCCGCCGTGCAGATAGAGCACGACCCGGCGGGTGCCGTCGGCCGGTAGCACTCCGGTGGCGCGGACGAGCTGCGCGGTGCAGTGCGCGAGGTCGATGCCCTCGCGAACCGTGCCTCGTATCGGCGTGATGGCGCGGGCAGCGAACTCGATGATGCCCCATGGCCACGGCGCCGACGGTAGATAGCTGCCCACGCTCAGCGCTGGCCGGATCATCAGCCGGGCGCTGAGCCAGCCGATGCGACCGGCCGCGCTCGGACCGTCCTGGATGACCTCAACGACGGCGCCCGCGCGAAGCGGGTACCGCCGCCGAGTTTTTCGTGTACTGGCTGCTTTTCGGCTGGGGCGCGATGAACTCGAGACGTGGGCGGGTGAGCTCATGTCAATACTTCCTCGCCGGGGTCATCGGGTGCCCCACGCCGCCCAAACCGATCCAGGTGACACAGACGCACCAAGGCGGGACTCACCGTGTCGGCTCTGGGTTGAGGACCAGCGCGCATGCCCCGCATAAGCGCGCGCCCTGTCGGTCATCGAATCTGGGTGAGTCAATTTTTTTGCCCGCGTCTCCGCATAACGGGCACTGTTTCTCCGCCGCGTTAGCCGCCTGCCGGTCGCGGCGCTCCCAGACGGCCGCACGTCCCCGCGCCACCGCCCTGCGGCGTCGCTCTGTCCGACGTAGGCGATCAGCCCGGCCGCGATCGAGGATCCCGCACAAATGGCGGCGGCGACGCCGAAATCGGTTAGCTGACAGTCGATCAACATGAGAGCCGCGTAATCACCGGTCACCACAGACACAACAAGGGCGGCGATGCGTAGTCGGGTCATGATGGCAGTCCCTTTGGCCCGATCAGGCGCACAGCGAAGACACTGCACAGGTATCGGGTTGGACGCCCACAGGTGCTGCACACCGGGTCGGTGCCGCGTCGCGACGCCGTGTGGCATTTGTCGCCCACGTAGGCGGCCATCGCCCGTTGCAAGATAGCCAGGCAGGCGTGACAGAGCGTCTCAACGAGGTCACCGCCTACGCTCAGCCCCATCTGGTTGCATCCGTCGATCGCGTGTATCTCGGCGACCGCAACCGCCGGCGCCCCGCATGTAGCGCCGGTCGACGCCCGCTGAGCACTGCAGATGGGCTGCAGCGTGCGAAGTTGATCCTCGATCGCCGGGACGGTGTCCGTCGCGGCATCTCCTTTCCGATGCGCCGATCGCCGGGCAAAGGCGGCTGCGTCCCGCATTCGTTGCAGCAGCCACGTTGTTCGCGCGGCGCCGGAGCCGTATTCGGCAGGCGATCGTTGAAATTGGCGACACTTCATCTTGTTTTCTCCCCTTGTGGCGATAGCGTTGCGCGGTGATCAACGCAGCCAGCTCGTCCATCGTCGACGCGACCCGTTGCTCGCTTACGCGGCGCCGAACGCAGGTCCGGTACCTGCTGAGCCAGCATTTGCCGGCGTGGGATGAGTGGTCATCACCCGGCGAACTGATTCACCCGGGTGATTGGCTGAGCAGTTCGAGCGTCACGAGCAACAAGACGGAACCTGCCCACAGGTGAGGTATTCGCATCGGCATCCGCATGGTCGGCCGAGACCCGGCAGCCTTTTGTCGAGGCGTGTGGTGGCAAATGCTGGGGATACAGCGCTTCGCAATGAGGATTGTGAACCAAAACTTCTGAGGTGAAACGAGTTTGGGGGGTTAGCCGTTTCACATCCCCACCCGACGTCATGCCGCCACCTGCACTTCCACCGACAGATAGTCGGCGATGGCGTGTATTGCGGACCAATCACCATCGCGCACCGCTCGGCCGAGCAACTCTATTAACGGACTCCAGGCGTCCAACTCGGCCAGCCATGCGGCCACCGTCGCTGCAATGTGATCTGCTTGAACGCATACGGTACGGCCGTGTAGACGATCGGTCAGTTGATAGATGGTCATTTCTCCATCCCGTTTCGCTGGATCACACTGCGGTTGTCGCGCTGCATCGGGCGGCTGATGCCGGGATCGCCGGCGGTCCCCGTGGATTAGCTGACGTAACCCATGACACCGCCGCGGGCGTATGCTGAACGTCTCGATCTGAGCAGGGTTGCGCGTCTCAATCTGAGACGCCGGGATCGGCGAGCGGAGGCACGCTCGGTCGGGGAGCGAGGTGCATGCGTCGATGAATTTGCGGGCCGGCGTCCAAACCGACGTTCGCCGGATTCGGGAACGGTTCTTGTGCGAGGGGTCCTTGGAAGCAGAGACCTTGCCCCCGAGCGTGCTGGAATCCTGGCGTCGGTCCCAGGCCATGCGGATTCACCCCGATCGGCTCGATCTGCCCTATGTTCGGCAGCCGGATACCGACTCACGGCTAGCTCACGCCGCGGAGCCTGTGATACGAGGGATTACGCAGGACATGACCACCGAGGCGATGACGGTCATCCTGACCCCGGCCGATGGTGTAGTGATGGAACGCTCAGCCTCGGAAAATGCCTTCATGAAGGCGCTCGATTCGGTCAGCCTGGCCCCCGGCTACAGCTACGCCGAGGAATTCGCCGGTACCAACGGGATCGGCACCACGCTCGAGACCGGGCGGCCCACCTTCATTCGTGGTGGCGAGCATTTCGTCGGATCGCTGGGCGAGCTCGCCTGTGCGGGAGCGCCAATCCGTGACCCGATAACCCATCGGCTCATCGGCGTCGTTGATCTCACCTGCCGAGCCAGCCGCTCGAACCCGGTCTTAGTGCCGTTGGTCAAGAGCCTCGGAAGCCAGATCGAGGACCGGATGAGAGAGTCGGCCCACGTAAGCGAAATCGCGCTTCTGGAGGCGTACCAGAACCAGGTGCGAAGGTTCCCACTCGGTGTGCTGGCGATCGGTGGTGACGTGTTGCTGATGAACCGCTACCTGCGCCAAACACTCGACACCACTGATCAAATCGCGCTCGTCGAACACGCCTCGGATCTGCTTCGCACCACGGCCACGCGACATCCGCCGGCGGTGCTGCCGAGTGGAACGACCGCCACCATCTCTGTCGAAGACCGCGCGGAGATCCGCGGTGGCAGGACGAACGTCGTTTTCCATGTGCATCTGTCGACCGGGGCAATACCGCACCGTGTCGGGACTCTGCAATCGGTCGTGTCGCACATTCCTGGACTCGTTGGGCGTAGCAGCTCATGGCGGCGCAGCTGCCAGCAGGTCGAGCGATGTTGCCGAGACCGAGATTGGATACTGCTCGACGGCGAGAAGGGATCCGGACGAGCCAAGCTGGCGCAGGCTGTCGCCCAGTACGTACACCCGAGAAAGATGGTCCGGGTGATGCGGGCCGAAAATTTCGCGACGCCAGCGCTTTTCGTCGCCGAGATCGTGACCCAAACCAACGGTGATGACTTTACCGTGGTGATTTCCGACGTGGACTGCCTCGACGAGGGGACGCTCGCAGCAGTCGTTCCGGCGTTGCAATCGCGTGCGAGTCGCGGATGGATCGCCGCCACGATCAGTTCATCGACACCTTCACCGATGATTGAACTGCTCCTGCCGTTGTTCACCAACACCGTGACAGTGCCCGCGCTGCGGTACCGGATTGAAGACATTGAGGTACTGGTGCCGTTCCTGCTGCACGAGCTGACCTCCGGCGCTGATGTGCGCCTTGCCGCCGATGCGCTGCGTCAACTCAATAAGCTCCCGTGGCCGGGTAACGTGGCACAGTTGCGCCGAGTTCTTTCGGAAACGGTTGCGCGACAACGTTCAGGCGTTATCGGTGCCGACAAGCTGCCGCCCGAGTGTCGATCGCTCGCGAAGCGAAAACTCACCCAGATGGAGGCGCTTGAGCGAGACGCCATCGTCCGCAGCTTGGAGGACAATTCCAACAACAAGCTGCAGGCGGCGATGGCCTTGGGGATGTCGCGGGCGACGATCTATCGCAAGATGCGGGATTACGGCATCGCCTGATCCGCCGAGTCAGGGGCACGACGAATAGCACAGCTTCAAGATCCCCACCGGCCAACGGATATGCGACAACCCGGAGTGTGCGATACCCCGCAGGTACAGGAGTGGTCCAGTGCGTGACATCGCCGAGCGGAGACATCGGCGCGACAAACTGTTCGTGACACAATCGTTCAGACTGGCGATCAAACTACTCCCAACAATAAGCACGCACGGTGGGATATACCCTCGCATGCGGTCACACGCCGTTCTTCGAGTACGGAGCGAGGGTCGGTCCCTGAGTCGTTTCGACAGGACGGCAAGGGTGGCATCGGCGGCTGTCATGATCGGTGTCGCCGTCTGGAGCCTGGGCGAAGCACTGGTCGCCGTCCGCACCGCCGAAGCCGCACAGGAGCCCGCCGCCACCGTGACCCGAGCCTGAACTGCGCTTGTCAGCGGCTGTCGCGTCAACGCCATCGTTGACATGACACATTCCGGCTGGTTGTCTACCGCCGATGAGCGACGACGAACGTGAGATCGAGAACCTGGTCTACACCTATGCCGAACGTCTGGACGCCGGAGACCTGGACGGGGTCGCCGCGTTGTTCGCTCACGGTCGCATCTGTGGCATGGAGGACGGTCCCCCCGAGACGGTATTCGCCGGGGTCGACAGGGTGCGTGGGATGTATGAGATGGCCACCCGCCTCTACGACGACGGCACACCGAAGACCAAGCACCTGACGACCAATGTGCAACTGCACGTCGACGCGCAGGCCGGTACCGCCCGCGGCAGCGCGTACTACTGCGTCACCCAGGCGACGCCCGAGCTGCCATTGCAGATAATCGTGACGGGCCGGTACCGCGACACGTTCCATCGCATCCATGGCACCTGGTGGTTCGACACCCGAATCATGTTCGTCGATCAGGTCGGCGACACCAGCCGGCACCTGAAATTCTGACCGTCGTGGCACGTGCCTTCGACGCCGCCGAGCTCATGAGCGCCGCGCCCGACAAAGAGGGCCTCGAGGCCATCGGGGTGCATATCCTGCGCTCGGGCATCATCCACAGCCTTCGGATGCGGTTGCGCGCCGAGGAGTGGATACGCCGGCACCCCGAGATCACCGCGGAGACGGTGCGGCGATCGATCGTCGTCGTCGGCATGATGCGAAGCGGTACCACGCTCCTCCAGCGGCTGCTCGCCTCTGACAACCGCTTTCACTGCGCGTACGGCTGGGAAGTGGTGGAGGTCGCGCCCAGGCTCGACTACCGCTTCGACGCACCGGCCGATCCGCGAATCGCGATCAGCGAGAAGCGCGAGTCGACATCGCGCGAGCTGGCTCTGGAACTGTTCTCAATTCACCCCATGTACGCCCGCGAACCCGAAGAGGAGATCGTCTTCCTGTCCGACTCGTTCCTGTCACACGTCCCGGAGTCTGGCGCGCACGTGCCCCGCTACCGGTCGTGGATCGATGGACAGGATTTCGCGCCGGCGTACACCTACCTCCACCGCATGCTGCAGTTCCTACAGTGGCAGAAGCGTCAGGCGCACGCGAGGAGCGGAAGAGGAGGCGGCCGGGCAGCGCTGCGCTGGGTGCTCAAATCGCCCGCCCATCTCGGCTATCTGGATACCCTGCGTGCGCAGTTTCCCGACCTGCACATCGTGCACATGCACCGCGACCCCAGGGACATCATCGCCTCCGGCGCCAGCCTCAACGCGACACTGCACGCGATGCACGCAGACACGGTGGACCGGCACCGCGTCGGTGCGGAGTGGCTGCAGCGGATGGGCTGGACCAATGACCGCGCGATGGCCAGCCGGGCGGCATGGACCGACGAGGCCGTCAGATGTACCGATATCGACTTCGGCGACGCGGTCGATGACCCGATCGGCGAGGTGGGCCGGGTGTACGACGCGATCGGTGTGCCGCTTACGGCGGATGCCGAATCAGCGATGCGCCGCTGGCTGATCGAACGGCCACGCGAGCGGGCCCGCCCGACATACGCAGCCGGCGACTTCGGATTGAGCGAGGCGGAGATCGACGAGCGGTTCGCCGCCTACAACGCCCGGTTCCGTTCCGGCGCAACCGCTTCGAGGAGGAGCTGAATGTCCGACTTCACCGGAGACCCCGTAGCCACGGAGTCACAACACGAACAAGAGCTCGCAGCGCTCGAGCTCATCAACCATCCGACGGTCAAGGCTGCCTACCGCAGCGTCGCCGAAACGTGGCTGGGCCGGGCGAAGGCATCGGACGCCATGCGGGAGCGCTTCGACGACGCCTTCGCCGAGGTGATGTTCTCGGCGGCAGTGTGGTCGTCAAACCAGGACAAGTTGCGACCTAAGGTCAGCTGCATCACCCGGCTCGGCCACCCGGTGGCCGGTCGCGCCATTCCCGGATCACGCTGGGGCATCGACAATCCCGACAGCGTTTACCGGGTCATCCCCGTGTCGAGCGACGAGCGGTACGAGATTCACGGTCGGGTGGGCGCGAACCGCATGACGGAGAATTATTTCACGCTGTGGGATGCCAACATGGGCACAGTCGCTGTGCTGAACGGCCGCACGATGGAGGTCGATGGTGACGGATCCTTCACCATCACGGTCGATTCGGATCCAGCCGAGGGCCGGCCGAATCATGTGCAGACAACGCCCGATGCACACGAGTTCTACATTCGCGACGTGCTGCTCAACTGGGGCCGCGACGACCCGAATCACCTGTCCGTGCAACGGCTCGGCTCTGCACCGACGACACCGCCCCGCACCGTCGACGAACAGGCCGAGGCGACCGCGGACATGATGGCCTACTTCGCGAATTTCACCGGCAAGCTCAGCCACGGGGTCTACAAGATGGCGCCGAACAACTTCAACCTGGCCTGGTCGGCCGACCGTGTCGGCGCCATGCGCAATCAGGTGTACGTGATGGGCCGATTCGATCTAATCCCCGGTGAGGCGTTCGTCGTCGATGTCAGCGACGGTGGCGCCGAGTACTTCACCGTCCCGCTGAGCAACATCTGGGGCACCACACTGGATATCGTCGACCGCACCGGCAGCCTGAACAAGGCACAGTCGGTGCCGAACGAGGACGGCACGTACACCTACGTCATCTCGCCCACCGATCCCGGCGTTGCCAACTGGATCGACTCGGACGGGCTCACCGAGGGCATCCTGACCCTTCGGATGGCCGAGTTCGGCGAGGACGGACCGAAGGAGGACCTCGGCGCGCGCGGCCGGGTCGTGGCACTCGACCACCTCGACAACGAACTGCCCGCTCTACCTCGGATGTCCGCCGAGGAACGCGCAGCCGAACTCACCGAACGGCGCGCGGCGTATCTTCGTCGGCTTCCGGAAGGGACGAACTGATATGGCGCGCTGGTTCATCACCGGCTGTTCGACGGGCATCGGTCGCGAGATCGCCCGCGCTGCACTGGACGCGGGACACTCTGCGGTGGTCACCGCCAGGCGCACAGAGACGGTCGCCGACTTCGAAGAGAGCTTCGGTGAGCGCGCCGCGATCGTGCCGCTCGACGTCACCGACAAGGAGCAGATCGCCTCGGCCGTTCGGGCGGCCGACGATGCGTTCGGCGGCATCGACGTCCTCGTCAACAACGCCGGCAACGGCTATCTCTCGGCCATCGAAGAGGGCGAGGACGACAAGGTTCGCAAACTGTTCGACACCAACTACTTCGGCGTGGTGGATACCATCAAGGCGGTGCTGCCCCAAATGCGTGCCCGCCGGTCGGGTCACATCGTCAACATCTCATCGATGACCGGTCTGGTCGCCAACCCGCCCAACGCGTACTACTCCTCGACGAAATTCGCGCTCGAGGCGCTGACCGAAGCACTCGCGCAGGAAGTGAAGCCGCTCGGCCTGAAGGTGACCGCCATCGAGCCGGGTGCCTTCCGCACCGACTGGGCCGCCCGCTCGATGTGGGAATCCACGACTCCGATAGGCGATTACGAGGACAACGTCGGCGCACGTAAGACGTTGATCAAGGAGTTCGCCAATCACCTTCCCGGTGACCCGCGCAAGGTGGCGGAGGCGGTGCTGATGGTGACCACCCTCGACGAGCCGCCGCTGAGGCTGCTGCTCGGCCGCGACGTGTTGACGGCGGTGCGCGACAAACTCGCCGCGTTCTCGGCGTCGATCGATGAGTGGGAAGGCGTCACCAAAGACGTCAACTTCAAGGAGTGACAGACGGTGAACAGTCTCGGCGGCCGCGTCGCGTTGGTTACGGGCGCCGCACGCGGCATGGGGCGGGCACATGCGGTGAAGCTGGCCGGCGAGGGCGCCGATGTCATCGCCGTGGACATCTGTGCGGATCTCGCGTCCACCGACTATCCCGGCGCCACCACCGCCGACCTGGCCGAGACGGGGCGACTGGTCGAGCGCCAGGGGCGACGAATACTCTTGGGACAGGTCGATGTTCGTGATGGCGACGCCATGCAGGCGGTGGTCGCGGAGGGAGTCCGCGAGTTCGGCCGCCTCGACATCGTCGTGGCGAACGCCGGCATCATCCGCGTCACCGACAGCCAGGACCGCCAGCAGACCTTCCGTGACATCGTGGACGTGAATCTCGTCGGCGCGTGGAACACCGTCGACGCGGCGATCCCGGCGCTCATCGACGGGGGACGCGGCGGTTCCGTCGTGCTGACCAGTTCGACGCAAGGGATCAAGGCGCTGGGCACCGACCGCGCAGGACCGCAGGCGTATGCGGCGTCGAAACGGGCGCTGGTCGCTCTCATGCAAGGGTGGGCGACTCAACTCGCGCCGCACTCCGTCCGCGTCAACACCATCCACCCGAGCGGCGTCGCGACGGACATGATCCTCAACGAGTCGACGATGGCGCTCGTCGAGGCCGGCGACCCGTGGATCGCCACGCAGCAGAACGCGCTGCCCATCCCCCTGCTTCAGCCGGACGACATCGCGGAGGCGGTGGCGTGGCTGGTCTCCGATGCGGGCAGGTTCATCACGGGAACGTCGTGGCCCCTCGATGCGGGATTCCTGCTGCGCAACTGACCGGGTCCGCCCGAGGGGGCGATGAACTGCATCGCTGACCGGCTGTCAGCATCCCCAACCGTGGCCCCAGCCCCCGTAATAGCCCGGGTAGCCCCACGCCGGTGGAGGCGGAGGCGCCCAATACCACGGTGCGCCCCACCCGCGACCCCCGTGACCCCCAGGACCCCAGTACCAGCCGCCGTGGCCGTCTTGCGACCACGTCGTCGCCGGCGGATCGTGCGACAGCGGAGTCGCATGACCCACGCCCGCGCCCAGGCCGTACACCACGACGCCGAGCGCCGCGATGAAGGCGGCTTCGACAATGTTCTTCTTCAGCTTCATGGGTGGCACCTCGCTCAAAGCCAAACCCCGATCGGCCAAGCGCGTGACATCCCTGTCCGTTGGCCGCTGCGGCTGAGATTACTCCTTCGCGTGCCGACTCGATACGGTTGACAACACAGAATGTCCCCAATTCGTTGATCTCTCAACGAGATTTGTGCGCGCGGGAGAACGTGGGCCAAACTCGTCTGTCCGTGCGGCACGCGCGGCTGCTGGGACCTCACAGTCGACGGACGCGCGGTGGCGAGGCATCGAGGCGATCCGCCCCCCGCCGATCCGGTCGGCTACGTACACGAGCTGATCGCCCGGCCCAAGCGCGACGCCGCGACACGTCGGGCGTTGGACGCCGTCGTCACGTCGCTGGGCCGCGGTATCGGCGGCCTGGTGAATCTGCATGATCCCGAAGTCGTCACGCTGGGCGGTGTCGCGGCGCTCCTGAGAGCGACCGCGCCCGACGCCTTCGATGATGCCTACAGCAACGGCTCGATGTCATTCCGAAAGGAGTGCCCGCCGCCGGTGCGTGATGCCGAGCACGGTGAGGACGGACCGCTGCACGGAGCCGTCGCGCTGGCCTTGGACCACGCGACAACCGCTGCGGCACTTGCGCACTGGGCTGACCGGCACCGTGTTTGACGTCGGCTCACTTATCGGGCGCGACGGGACCGGCGCCCGACGCCGCCGTCGCCCGCGCCAAGGTGGGCTCGTTGTACCCGGCCGCCCTGGCGGCGGCGGGCACCGCGGTGAGGATCGCGTCGACGGCGTCTTCTGGCACGAGCGCGATGACACAACCGCCGAACCCGCCGCCGGTCATTCGCGCACCCAGTGCACCGGCCGCGACGGCGGTGTCGGCGATCAGATCGATCTGCGGCGTGGTGATCTCGAAGTCGTCGCGCATCGAGGCGTGCGACGCGCTCAGGATCGACCCCGCTCGTTGCCACTGCGTCGCGGTGAGGGCATCGACGAAATCGAGCACTCGCGTGTTCTCGGTGAGGATATGCCGGGCCCGTTTCGCGTCGACGCGGTCTGCCACCCTGTCCAGCGCGGCCACTCCCCACTCCTGTGCCTCGCGCAGCGAGCCCACACCCATTGCGGCGGCGGCATTCTCGCACGAATATCGCCGCGCCGCGTATTCGCCGCCTGCATGCCGGTGCGGCGCTCGGGAGTCGATGAGAAGCAGTGCGACGCCGGAGGCATCGGGATCGAACGGGACCTCGCGCACGGCGACAGTCTCGAAGTCCATGAGCAAGGCGCGTTGCGGTGCGCCGCACAGCGATGCCAGCTGGTCCAGCAGGCCCGTTGGTGCGCCGACGTAGTCATTCTCGGCGCGCTGGGCGATCCGCGCCCGTTCGGTGCGGTCGATGTTCGCCCCGGTGGCGGTGGTGACCGCGCCGAGCACAGCGCATTCCAGGGCCGCCGACGACGCGAGCCCGGACCCCATCGCGACGTCGCTGGTGATCGACATGCGACCGCCGACCACGCGGTGGCCGGCATCCCTCAGCGCCCAGACGACGCCTGCGACGTACGCGCCCCAGCCCGTGACCGAACCCGGGATCGCGCTCAGAGGGATGACGACCTCGCCGGGCTCGTCAGCGCTTTCCACACGCAGTGCGTCGCCGTCATCCGGATGCAGTGTCACCACCGTGCGCTCGGGCAGCGCGATGGGCAGCGCGAAGCCGAGGTTGTAGTCGGTGTGCTCGCCGATCAGGTTGATGCGCCCCGGCGCCGCGTATGCGACGGCGCCCATCAGGCATCGGCCTCACGCAGGCGCTCGGCGACGCTTTCCGGCATCACGTCGCTGATGAACGCGTCCATCGCGGATTCCGAACCGGCAAGGAACTTCAGCTTGGTCGCGCTGCGCCGCACCGACATCAGCTCGACGTGGAAGTAGCCTTCGCGCTGCTCGTCATCGTCGCGGAACTGGTGCAGGGCCGAGATATAGGGCAAGGCCGTCGGATGCAGGCGGTCGAACCGGCTGAGCACGTCGAGGTAGATGTCGGCGAAGGCGTCGATTTCGGCGTCGCAGAGGTCAATCAGGCTGCGCACGAACCGGTTCGGGTAGATGTGCACCTCGACCGGCCATCTGGCGGCGAACGGCACGAAGGCGGTGAACAGATCCGTGTGCGCGATCACCCGTGCGCCGTCGGCGAGTTCGCGCTCGAGGATGGCGCCGAACATGTTCGTGCCGTGGCGGACGCGGTGCATTTCCGCCTCACGCAGCATGATCGCCGAGCGCGGCGTCACGTACGGGTAGCCGTAGATCTGCCCGTGCGGATGGGTGAGCGTCACGCCGATCTCCTCTCCCCTGTTCTCGAAACAGAAGACCTGCGCGATAGCGGACATGGTCATCATGTCCGCGGTGCGGTGCCGCCAGGCTGTGACGACCAGACGCGCCTGTTCGGGCGGAAGTTGTGCGAACGAGGCGGAGTGGTCGCTGGAGAAGCAGATGACCTCGCAGCGGCCCTGCCCCGGCACTGAGGTGAACCCGTCGTCGTACGGGTCCGGCAACGCGAATGGTTCGGCGCTCGCACCGGACAGGCTCGGGAATCTGTTCTCGAATACCACGACGTCGTAGTCGGGTGCCGGGATCTCACTGGTCATACCCGACGGGCCGGGACACAGCGGGCACTGGTCGGGGGGCGGCTTGTAGGTGCGATCCTGGCGCAGCGCCGCGATGATGACCCATTGACCGGTCTGGCTGTCAAACCTCAACTGCGACCGCTGATCTGAGCGGGCGGGCAGTGGCCGGCGGTCCGGCACGGGTGCCGGATGATGACCGGGCAGCGCGAAGAACAGCTCGTCGCGTCCGTCGGCGAGCGACCACGCCACAGGGTTCGGTGCGGTCATTGCGGCGCTGCCACGACGATCAGCTCGCCCACTTGGCCGTCGAGCATCGAGCGTTCACCGGGATCCAGCCCGTCATCGGTGACCAGCGTGTGTACCTGATCCAGTCGGGCGAACACATTGGTGCCGATTTCCCGGTACTTCGTGTGGTCCGCGAGCACCACGAGTCTGGGGGCGATCGCGATCAGCGTGCGATTCGTCTGCGCCTCAGCGATATTCGGCGATGTCAGCCCGGCGTGGACGTCAAAGCCGTGGACGCCGAGGAAGGTGGCGTCCACCCGGAAGGATGCCAGGGCGGCGTCGGCGATAGGACCGACGAGCGCGTCGGACGGAGTGCGCACGCCCCCCGAGAGATAGGCGGCGGGTCCGTCATCGAAGTCGGCTGTCAGCACGTCGAATACGTTGATCGAGTTGGTGATCACGGTGATCGACGACCGGCCGCGCAAGACCCGAGCCAATTCGGTGGTCGTGGTGCCCGCTCCGACCGCGATCGTCATCCCGTCGGTAACGAGTGCCGCGGCGGCCTCGGCAATGGCGATCTTCTCGGCGCGGCGGTGGCGGGCCTTCTCCGATGAGGTCGGCTCCTCGCCGCGGTGGTGCCGGGTGACCGCGCCGCCGTGCACCTTGCGCAGCAAGTCCTGGGAGTCGAGCGCGTCAAGGTCTCGGCGGACGGTCATCTCCGACACCGACAACTCGGCGGCCAGGTCGGAGACGCGCACCGCCCCGCCGGACTGAAGGCTGAGCAGAATCGCGCGTCGGCGCTCGGCGGCCAGCATGCGGTCGAACTCCTTTCCGCGAGCCCCGATCGAACAGTAACGAACAAAGTCTCACCAAAACTATCGCAAAATGCCGCTCATTCTTGTTAGTTTTCGAGTGGTTTCTGTGCGAACTCAACGAAGAGGATCACCAGCCAGGCCGCAGTCACAACCTCGTAACCGTGACGCCCAGTACAGAGACCCTACGAGCGGTGCCGCCCAACCCACGCGGGCGGACGACGATCGGCCCACGGCGCGGCGGCTTCCAGTTGCGCGGCGAGTTGCAGCAGGACCTTTTCGTCCGGCGCCATGAGCTGGACTCCGATCGGCAGCAGGCCGTCCCCGGCCGTGCCGAGGGGCAGCGAGATCGCGGCCCAACCCGTGACATTGGCCAGCGACGTCCATCCGGTCGTGGCGAATTCGACGTCGAAGAACGCCCTGGTGGTGCCTAGGGGTCGATCCAGCAACCCGTACGGCGGCGGGGGTGTCAGCAGAGTGGGGACGAGCAACACGTCATGGCCGGCCATACCGGCGGCGAAGCGGCGGGTCTGCGCGTGCACGTCGCTGATGGCCCCGGCGTATTCGGCACCGGTGGTGACGAATCCCTCGCGGACCATCACCCACGTACTCGGCTCGAATTCGTCGTCCGTCGGGTCGCGACCGAGGTGGCTGGTCGCCAGCGCGTGCAGCGCGACGTTGCTGACGGTGTGCAGGACGGCGATCGCGTCGGCGACCACATCGGGATCTATTGCGGGAGCGCCCGGTTCGACGATGTGCCCCAGTTCTGCGAGCAGTCGGCCGGTGTCCTCGACCGCGGCCACCACCTCGGGATCGGTCGGCGGGCCTGGGAATGGCGAGGCGGTTGCGAGCAGAATACGTTGTACGGGAGCGGCTTTGGCGATCGCGTCGATGTATGCGCCCGTCGGCGGCGGGGCGGTGTAGGGATCACCGGGCGCACTGCCTGCGATCACGTCGAGCAGAGCGGCGCTGTCCCGGACCGTGCGGGTGAGCGCGTGTGCGTTGACCAGACCTTCCAGCGAGTGCCCGGAATCCGGAGCGAACGAGCTTCGGCCGCGGCGCGGTTTCAGTCCGACGAGACCGCAGCAGGATGCGGGTACTCGGATCGACCCGGTGCCGTCACCGCCCGACGCCGCGGGAACCACGCCGGCCGCCACTGCAGAGGCCGATCCTCCGCTGGATCCGCCCGGGGTGATCGACGGCGACCACGGATTGACCGTCGGCCCGAACAGCGAGGGCTCGGTGGTGCAGTGGTTGCCCCATTCGGGGTGTTGGTCTTGCCGAACACCACCAGGCCCGCCGACAGGTAGCGGTCCACCAGCCACGACGTCTCCGCCGCAACGTGGGTACGCAGGGCCCGGGACCCCATCGCCTCGGGCGTACCGGCCAGCGCCGCGCCAAGGTCCTTGAGCAGGAACGGAACCCCAGCCAATGGACCTGCTTGCCTGTCGCGTGCGCGTCCCGACGCATCCAACTCGGCGGCCTGCCTGCGACCGCGGTCGACGAGGTCACCAATGACGGCATTGAGGTCGCGCGTGGCCTCGAGCCGGACGATCGCCGCGTCGAGAAGCTCGGTCGCCGATATCTCGCCGGCCGCGACAAGCGCGCCCTGCCCGATCGCGTCGATATCGGCCAGTTCGAATGCCTGTGCAGAGTCCATCGATTCGGAATCCTCGCGCCTCACTCGCCGACCGGCAACCGGGGAAGCCAGGAAAGAATGCGTTACACACTGCGTGACGGCTGACGCTGCTCCACACTGAGTGCTGTGTTCTCGCTCGCAGGAAAGTCCGTCGTCGTGACCGGCGGCAGCAAGGGTATCGGCCGCGGCATCGCCTCGGTGTTCGCCGAAGCCGGCGCCAACGTCGCGGTGGCCGCGCGGTCGGCCACCGACATCGACGCCGCCGTGGCCGCGCTGGACGCCGCCGGCGACGGCACCGTGGTCGGCGTGACGGCCGACGTCAGCGATCCCGGCTCCTGTACGGCGATGGCCGCCGCGGTTGTCGACGCCTTCGGCGGGATCGATGTGCTGTGCGCCAACGCGGGCATCTTCCCCGAGGCGCCTCTTGCCACGATGACCGCCGACGAACTCGCCCAGGTGCTCGACGTCAACGTGAAGGGCAACGTGTTCGCGGTGCAGGCATGCCTGCCGTCGCTGATCGCCTCCGGCCGCGGCCGCGTCATCCTGACCTCGTCGATCACGGGCCCGATCACGGGATTTCCCGGCTGGTCACATTACGGCGCATCCAAGGCCGCCCAGTTGGGATTCATGCGTACCGCCGCGATAGAGCTTGCGCCGCATGCGATCACCGTCAACGCAATCCTGCCGGGCAACATCCTCACCGAAGGGCTCGCCGACATGGGCGAGGACTACCTCGCCGGCATGGCGCGCGCTATCCCGGCGGGAGCGCTGGGCACGCCCGCCGACATCGGCCATCTCGCGGCGTTTCTCGCGACGGACGAGGCGTCCTACATCACCGGCCAGGCGATCGCGGTCGACGGCGGACAGGTGTTGCCCGAGTCACCGGATGCCGTCACGCCCTAATCCTGCGCGAGCGCCAGTACTTCGTCGAAACCCTCGACGAGGCAATCATGGAACGCGTCGTAGTCCGGGATGGCGCCGGTGTCGACGTTGATGCCGAAGCTGCAGGCATCGACATAGCTCAGCAACGTGATATTGACCGCCGCGCCGATCGTCGGACCGAAGGCGTACTGGGCCAGCACCCGTGCGCCGCCGAGGAACACCGGTACCGGGATACCCGGGACGTCGCTGGCGACGAAGTCGACGTGGCGCAGGATGGAACCGATGTACCAGCGCGGTACGAGGTTCAGCGCGCCGGCGATCAGTTGCGTGAAGGGCAGCGACCGCTCGTGGCGCACTCCGGTCGCCCGGCGGTGTATCTCGGCGATCCGCTCAGCCGGGTCGACGATATCGACAGGAATATCGAACCGCATCAACGTGATTCGGTTGCCACCCATCTCGTCTTGCTTGGTCCGCAAGCTGATCGGCATGGTGATGTGAACGTCGTGCAACGTCACACCGTGCTTCTCGTGGTACCTGCGCAGGCCGCCGGCGATTCCCGCGACGAAGGCGTCGTTGAGTGCACCGCCGCCGCGGTGGGCGGCCTCGCGAAGCTGGGATGTCTGCACTTCGTGCACGCCGAGGCGGCGGACGAGGCTGCGACGTCTCATCAACGGCGACCCGGTGTGGTTGACCGGACGAACGGTCCGGTAGACCGACGCGGCCGTTTCAACGGCGCGGCCGGCAGTGTCCAACGGACGGCGTATCCCGTTGTACAGGAGGGTCGGTGCGTACTTCGCCGCGGCCACGACCGCGTTGCGGGCCAACCCGACGTCGTAGCGCATGGCGTCGCCGTAGCCATCCCACCACGAGGAGGGCGCCAGGGACGGCTCGTCAGGCAGCGGATCGAACGGCCGTTTCAGATCACTGACATCGAACAGCGTCATGGCGATCTGGATGCCGCCGACCCCGTCCGTCAACGAGTGGTGGAACGTACATAGCAGCGCCGCTCCGCCGTCGGCCAGACCGTCGATCAACGTGACCTTCCACAGCGGACGGGCCCGATCGAAGTCCTCCATCTCGGCGACACGGGCCATTTCCAGCACGGTGTCCAGCGTCGCCGGCGGTGCTGCGGCAACCCGGCGCAGGTGGAAGTCCAGGTCGAAATCGCGGCAGACCCGCCACCGCGGCGGGGCCGGCGACGGTGACGGCACGACTCGCTGCCGGAACATCGGCAATCGCCTGCTGATCAAGTCGAACCGGTGCCTCAACGCGTCCCAGTCCGGGCTCTTGTCCAGTAGCGCCACCGTGACCACGGTCGACCGCAGGCGTGGATCGCTTTCCATCGCCCAGGTGAACGCGTCGGTGTTTCGCATGAAATCGGTCATCGTGTGCTCCCGATCTCACGGTATGGCCCACCGCGCCGGCCGTCACGACCTACGGACCGCCTGAGGGCTTTATGCCCTCCAAGTCACGACCGAGGTCACACGGTTCCGGTCAGTGCACGCCCTCCATCTGCCGACTGATCCAGGGCGCGAGGATGAAGACGACGACACCCGCGACGATCGCCACCGCACCGATGATCCCGAAGTAGGCGACTTCGCGGGCCGCGTCGTAGTACTTGGCGAGCACCCCGGACATCGACGTCCCGAGGCCGACCGAGAAGAAGTAGAGCGCCATCATCTGGGCTCGGAACGCCTCGGGTGCAAGCTTTGTCGTCACCGACAGCCCAATCGGCGACAGCATCAGCTCGGACACGGCGAAGACCGCCAGAACGGCGGCGACATACAGGGCGGGCACCGCCTTGCCCTCTGTGCCCGCCATCGGCAGGAACAACAGGAAGGCGATACCCATGCCGATGACGCCATAGGAGAACTTGCGTGGCGTCGTCGGCGCTCGGTTGCCAAGCCTCGTCCACATGATCGCGAACAGCGGCGAGAGCAGGATGATCCACACCGGCTCGATCGATCCGATCCAGCTCGACGGTGCCGTCCACCCGAAGATGGACCAGTTCATCCGTTCGTCGGAGTACACCGCGAGCACGGTGAAGATCTGCTGGAACAGCGACCAGAACACCGCGTTGGCAATGAACAGAGGGATGAACGCCCGCACCCGCGTGCGCTCGACGGCGTCCACCTTCGAGTTGGTGAGCATCACCACGAAGTAGGCGATGGAGGCCACGATGATGACGGCCGTGGTGACCTGCGAGAGGTTCGCCAGCTTTACCAGACCCGTGACGAAGGCGATGACGATCACGGCAACAACCGCGATCGCGGCACCGACAAATACCTTGATGGCGCTGCGCGGCAGGGGATTTGGGACGTGGCGGCCATGCTCACCCAGGTTCTTGCGGAAGGCCACGTACTGCGTGAGGCCCAGTGCCATCCCGACCGCAGCCGCACCGAAGCCCCAGTGGAAGCCAATCCGCGTCTGCAGCAGTCCGGTGATGAGCGGGCCGATGAAAGCCCCGAGATTGATGCCGAGATAGAACAGCGTGAAGCCGCCGTCGCAGCGTGGATCGCCCTTCTCGTACAGCGTGCCCAGCAGCGACGAGGCGTTGGCTTTCAATGCGCCAGAGCCGAGCGCGACCAGCACCAGGCCCACGGCCACGCCGGCCAGCCCGGGGATGGCGGCGAGCGCGATGTGGCCGCACATGACCACCACTCCCCCGTAGAACACCGTGCGTTCCATACCGAGGACGCGGTCGGCGATCCATCCGCCCAGCACGGTGGACAGGTAGACCAGGCCGCCGTAGGCGCCGACGATTCCCGTCGCGGTGGTCTGCGGCAGAGCGAGGCCGCCTTCGGTGACGGAGTAGTAGAGGTAGTAACCGAGGATTGTGAGCATTCCGTAGAACGAGAACCGCTCCCACAGTTCGACACCGAAGAGGTTGGCCAGTCCGATCGGGTGACCGAACAGCGTGCGTCCGGCCGGTTTCTCTTGCGTCTGTCCCTCTGTAGTCATGTGGGCCACCATTACCATGCATGCAAGTGCGCGGTGCGGCGTTTCGGCGGTATCGCTGGTAGGCCGTCCGGTGGTGTAAGCGCGTCGTGGAAAACTGACGGCCATGGCGTTCACGGTGCGTTTCAGCGGGCAGTCCCAACCCCAGGAATACGGCGACGACGACGGCTTCGAGTTCCTGGACGGCGGTGTGCTCGCCATTCATCACGGCGACGAGGAGACGTCGGCGGAATACCACCCGCCGTCCCGATGGGAGCAGGTCTCCGCCGACCCCGATCATCTGGCGGGACTGAACACCCCCTACGTCGACGACGACGATGAGGATGACGACTACGAATACGACGATGATGACGAGGAGTACGAGGACTACGCCGACGACGACGATTAGTCGGGACTCCGCCTCTTCCTCCTACGGTGCCGTGCGACGAACTCGGCATCGTAGAACGGTGACGATGTCGGCGCCTCAGGCTGCTGACGCTTCGCCATGCGACGCTGCAGCAACTCGATCAACTCGACCGGCTTCACGCAATCCGCGGGCCGCACCGCGGCGACGGCCTGATCGTCGTCCGGCGACCGTTCCTCGCGTGCGCTCGTCATGATTCGTCCGTCAGCCTGCGTTCGCTCGTGCTGCGCAAGCTGCGATTGATTCGCAGGGCGCTTCTGGCCGATGATCAGCCCATGCGGCCGGTGCGCAAACCACCGGCACACCGCCCGCGATGACACCGAAGACCTTTAACATTGCAAGTTTCCTGTTCAGCGCACTGCCGTAGGTGGAGTTGGCAAAGTCGCGAGCTAATCATAATTGACACTAGCGATGATTTCTACGGATTTCGCCGCGCCCGTGTCGACGCCGAACTAGCGGAGATCAGCCACCACGTCGGCGACTCGGCGCACCTGCTCGACGTCGGAGCTCGTCGGGATGAGATGAACCTCGTCTGTGCCGATGTCCTCGAACGCCCGTAGCACGCCGAGCAATTCGTCCTCGTCGCCCGCCCAGCCGGTCGTCGGCGCCATCGCGTCCACATACTCGACCGGAATCCAGTTCATGTAGCGCCGCAGATGCCGGTGCACCTGGGCGCGCGCTTCGTCGCCGTCGCCCAGCGCGAACCAGAACGACGTGGCGAGAAGCGGTTTGGGCCTACCGGCCTGCGCCCACGCCGTTCGTGCGACGTCGTAGAGCTCGTTCTGCTTGGCGGTGTCGAGGTCCAGCGTGGTGCCCGCCAGTCCGTCGGCCCATGCGGCGGCCGACCGCACCGTCTTGGGTCCCGTCGTTCCGACCAGCAGCCGCGGACCCGCGTCCTGCACCGGTGCGGGCCCGACCGGGACGACGGAATCGGTCACCTTCTCGCCGGCCCACACTCGCCTCATGACAGCGACCCGCTCAGCCATGCCACGCATCGTCTGGGTGGCGGGGTCGGCGCCGACGGCTTCGTAGTCCTCGCGTCGGCCGCCGACGCCGAGGCCGACGGTGAGCCTGCCGCCGCTGATCAGGTCGCCGGTGGCCAGCGCCTTGGCCAGCTGGACGGGGTGGTGCAGCTGTGGCACCACCACCGTCGTCACCAAGCGCACCCGATCGGTCCACGCCGCCAAGGCACCCAGCAGCGTGATCGCCTCGGGATTGTCGAAGGCGATCCGCTCACCCCAGCACAGCGATGAGAACGGTCCGTCGTCGATGGTCTTGGCCCAGGACTCGAGAGTCGCGGCATCCAGGTCCGGTTCCATCACCGGCATCGTCATCCCTACCCGCACGACGGCGATTGTGGCACGACGCTGTCGAGGTACCGGTTGCCGGTCAGTCGCCCCGGCTAGCGCAGCAATTCCGGCGGTCGCGGCCCGACGTCGTAGAGGTGGTCGGGCGTTGCGATCGACGTCACGTCATAAGCGATTTGTCCGGCCGAATGAAGCTCGGGCACATCGGAGTTGGTCAACACCACCAGGGATGCATCGCGCTCGGGCAGATACACGACCACCGTCGCGTAGCCCGGGATGTCGCCGTTGTGGCCGAGCCAGCCGTGTGTGTCGAAGATGGCGAAGTCGTAGTCCACGCCGGGCGCGGCGGACGTGCCGTTGCTGATCCGCTGCGCCTGGGTGTCTGGTTGCAGCAGCGTGCCCTTGCCCAGCGCCACTGCCCAGACAGTCATGTCGGCAAGGTCCGACACGACTGCGCCCGCGGCGTCGGCCCAGGACGGATTCCACAGCGAGGCATCGACGATCTCGCCGTCGGGCGTCTTGGTGTAGCCGTGCGCATACGGGATGGGCATCACCCCGTTCGGCGGGTAGCTGGTGCGCTCCAGGCCGAGTGGGCCGAAGATGTTCTGCTCCAAGTACTCTCCGAGCGGGAGGCCGGTGACCTTTTCGACCACCATGCCGAGCAGCACGGTGTTGGTGTTGCTGTATTTGTAGTCGGTCCCCGGCGGGAAGGTCATGGGCTGACGGAAGGCCGCGTCGACGAGCTCCCTCGAGGTCGTCGCGAATGCATCGGGCCCGGTCGGCAACTGGATGAAGGCGCGGTTGCGGAACTCGTCGGTCTCGGTGTAATCGGGTAGGCCGCTGCGCATCCGGCCGAGCAGGTCCAGCGTGATGACGTCACCGAATGGCACACCGTCGACATATCGGGAGATCGGATCGGTCAGCGCGATCCTGCCCTGGTCGACGAGCTGGAGAATCGCGGTCCCGGTGAAGGTCTTGGTCACGCTGCCGATGCGGGTGAAATCGTTGACCAGCATCGGCTCGCCGGTCGCGGTGTCGCCGACGCCGAATGCCTTGGCGTATTCGATCTGACCTGGGATCGAGAGGGCGACGATGGCGCCGGGAATGCCCAACTGGGCGATGCGGGCCTCGATCGCGGCGTCGAGCTGCGAGGCGAGGCCGTGGCCAGGCTCGGCCCGCAGGGACGGAATACCCACACTCATGCTCAAGACCAGCGCAGCAGCGACGGCCAACGCTTGTCGGAATGCACCCATGAAGTGGCCCTTCGGTCGGCGGGTCCCACCCGGATCGACCCTATCGCGTGTACTGGCAGCATGAGGGCCATGACGATCAACGCCACGTCGATCCAGCACATCAGGCTGACGGTCACCGACATCGCGCGAGCCCGCACGTTCTACGAGAGCGTCTTCGGCTGGCCGGTCGCGCTGGAGGTGCCCGCCGACGCGGATGACGCGACGCGAGACAGGCTCGAATTCCTCTACGGCGGGGTCATCTACCGCACTGGTGACATGCTGGTCGGGTTGCGGCCAGTGGCCGACGACAGATTCGACGAGGACCGCGTCGGCCTCGACCATCTGGCCTTCCGGTTGGAGTCGACAGATGAACTAGAAGCCGCTGCAGCACATCTCGACGCGCTGGGCGTCGAGCACGAGCCCATCAAGGACATCGGCACGTCGCACATCCTCGAGTTCCGCGACCCGGACAACATCGCGCTGGAACTCATCGCCGTCAAATAGCGGTGTGGGCGTGAAGTCGCTAAGCCAGACTCGCCATGATGTCGGCCACCGACCCGGTACGGATCGACTTGAAACCCGTGCCCGCCCAGATGTTGGTGCCGTGCGGGTCGCCCGCCCGTACCGATCCCGCACGCAACGGACCCGTCAGATAGTGAATCTCGGGATACCCGAACGGTGCCTGCGCTTCGTGGTCGTCGACGAAGCGGTTGCGTAGCCCACGGGCGTAGCGGCCAGAAAACGACTTCGTCACAACGGTTTCGGTGAACTGCGGATCCTGAAGCGCGGCACGATGCACGGGGCTGCTGCCCGACTCGTCGGCGAGCAGAAACGCCGTACCGAGTTGTGCGGCCACCGCCCCGGCCCCGATCACGCGGCTGACATCATCGGCGGTGACCAGACCGCCGGCTGCGATGACCGGGACACTCACCCGCGCCAGCGCGGCGGCGAGCAACTCCCGCAGCGGCCCTGAGTCAGGCTCTGCGCCGGGGTCGAAGGTGCCGCGATGCCCACCGGCCGACGGGCCCTGCACCGCAATCGCGTCGACCCCGCAATCCACTGCGGCGTCGGCTTCGTGAACCGATGTCACGGTGCCGACCGTGGCGATGCCCGCGTCGCGGAGCCGTCGGCATTCGTCGGCGCTGGGCAGCCCGAACGTGAACGAGGCCACCTCGGGCCGGAGATCCAGCAGGACGTCGATCTTGGCCGCCCAGTCGTCGTCGTTATAGGCCGGGTCCCCCAGCTTTGCGCCGTACCGTTCGGCATCGGGGGCAAGCTCGTCGGCGTACCTCGCGATTGCCTCGGGCGTCGCAACACTCGGCTGCGGGGCGAACAGATTGACGCCGAGCGGACCGGCCGTCAGGTTGCGGGCGGCCGCAATCCGTTCGGCCAACGCCTCGGCCTTCAGGTAACCGGCCGCGACGAAGCCGAGCCCGCCGGCATCGGTGCCCGCGGCGGCCAGCGCGGGCGTCGACGGACCGCCTGCCATCGGCGCAACGATCACCGGAACCTCGAGATCCCTGACATCAAAACCGTTCGGCATCATCGCCTCCCATGGCTCATTGGTACCACGCGATCCCGGACCCGGTTACCTGACCGCCGTGGCCCACAACAGGACATCCTGCGGTGCGGCGCCGATGTTGGGGAAGACGGTGTGCCGCACGAGGCGGCCCTCGAGGACAAGCCCAGCGCGCTGTAGGACACGTGCCGACCGGACGTTGTCGACATGGCAGATGGCTGAGATGCGGTACACCCGGGGATCGCTGTGCATCTCGGTCAGCAACAGGTCGACCGGTTCGGCGATGAGCCGCTGACCCCACCATCGGCGACCGAGGCAATAGCCGAAGTCCATGCTGTGGCGACCGTTCACCGGCCGGAAGCCGCAACTGCCGACGATCTCACCGGTGTCGCGCAGTTCGATCAACCACGTCCGTTCGTCGCCCACGTTGAACAACTCGGTGATCACCCGCCGGGTCTCATCGACGTCGGGGTGTGGCGTCCAGGTCATGTAGCGGGTGACCTCGGGATCGCAGGCAACCGACCGGAACAGTTCCTCGGCGTCGTCGAGGCGCGGCGCACGGAGCATGACCCGTTCTCCGGTCAGGGCTTTGACGTCGGCCATACCCTCATGATCGCGGTGTCACCCGTCGAACGAAACTGGTTTACTGGCGGGATATGAGCATTGAGTTCAACCACACGATCGTCGCCGCGAAGGACAAGATCGAGTCGGCGAACTGGTTCACCGAACTGTTCGATATGCCCGACCCACAGCCGTTCGGCCACTTCCTCACCGTCACGGTCGCCAATGGCGTCAGTCTCGACTACGCCGAGGTACCCGACGGGCAGGAGATCCGGCCGCAGCATTACGCGTTCCTGGTGTCGGAGGACGAATTCGACTCCGTCTACGGCAAGATCCGCGACCGCGGCATGCCCCACTGGGCAGACCCGCGGGGCAGCAGGCCCGGCGAGATCAACCACAACGACGGCGGCCGGGGCGTCTACTTCCAGGACCCGTCGGGTCACTACCTGGAGATCATCACCCGGCCGTACGGGTCCGGCGGCTGAGTCGCGAACGGATCCGACGCCGCCACCCGGGTGTCACACCGCGACGAGGATGTCGCCCAGCCTCGCCCGCGCTAGCCGACCGTGCCGGGTACGGCGTCGCCGGCCGTCGGACTGCGGTGGCCGCGCTCGCGCTCCTGGCCGCGGTAGTCGTCGGCGAACTCGGCGACGTGGGACGGCAAGGCGCCGGTCGCCACGTCGGCCAGGCTGGTCTCCTCGAGCACCGAGCGCATGCTCGCCCGCAATGCTCGCCAGACATCGGTCAGCGCGGCGGTCGGACCTGAGTAGGGCAGACCTCCGAGGCCGATATCGCGAACGCTGGCCAGTGGACCGTCGATGCAGCGGAGCACGTCGGCGATGCTGATGTCGGCCGCGGGCCGCGCCAGCTCGTAGCCGCCCTCGCGGCCGCGGCGGCTGCGGACCAGCCGGTCTGTGCGCAGATCCGACAGGATGTCGACGAGGAACTGCGGCGGAATGCCCTGCGCCTTGGCCAGATCGTCGGTCTTGACCACCGAGCCTTCGTCGGCGGAGGCCAATTGGACCATCGCCCGCACGGCATACTCCGCCTTGGCCGACATCCGCATGTTCACCGATTCTGCCATCGACTCGGGTGCGAAACGGACATCCGTGCATCACCATCGACCCATGACCACTCGCGTCGCCTGCATTCAAGTCCCGCTGTCCGTGGGCGATACCGCGGGAAACCGCGCCACCTGCAGAGCCGCGATCGAGACCGCCGCGCGCGACGGGGCGCAGATCGTCGTACTGCCCGAACTGGCGTCGTCGGGATACGTCTTCGCCGACCGCGCCGAGTTGTCTTCGCTGGCCGAGCCCCGTGACGGGCCTGCCGTCAGCGAATGGGCCGATCTTGCGGAAGCCTTCGGGCTCACCATCGTCGCGGGCTTTCCCGAGGCGGCCGGCGACGCGGTCTACAACAGCGCGGCCGTCGTCGACCCGACCGGCCTGCGCGGCGTCTACCGAAAAGCGCACCTCTGGGACAGCGAGAACGCCGTGTTCGACCGTGGTGACGATCTGCCGATGGTGGTGGACACCGCAAACGGACGCATCGGTGTGATGATCTGCTACGACGTCGAGTTCCCGGAATGGGTTCGCGCCGTGGCGCTTTCCGGGGCCGACCTGGTGTGCGCACCGGTGAACTGGCCGTTGTTGCCGCGGCCGGAGGGCGAGCGGCCGACGGAGATGGTGCGGGCGCTGGCGGGGGCGGGAACCAACCGGATGCCGATGGCGGTGTGTGATCGCGTCGGGCGGGAACGCGGCCAGGACTGGATCGGCGGCAGCGTCATCATCGACGCCGACGGCTATCCGCTGGCGATGGCCGAATTCGGACGGGCGGCCGCGGTGACCGCCGACGTCGACCTCACCGAGTCACGGGTGAAGCGGATCAACGCGCATAACGACGTGCACGGTGATCGCCGCACGGATCTCTACCGGCGCACGCCGCTACTGGACTGAACGCAGCCGTCGCGACCCCCTGAGCTGGATCGTCGGGTGTCCGGCCTTTTCCGCGTAACAGCTGTGGCTAGCTTGGAAAGTTGCTGTATGTTCTGTGATCGACGCGTGAACGCTGAGTGAACACCGGCGACTCGGGCGCCGACGACTCGGCTGGCATCAATCGCGACGGAGAGGTGACGTGCGCCTCACAAGCTCCTCCCGAAGTTCACCCGGTGAACGCCGGGTCGAACGGGAGATTGTCTATCTCGTTGCGCCAGGCGGCAATCCGAACTACGGCGACGAATTCATCCTCCGCGCATGGTTGCGGTACCTGGCGCGGACGCGGCCCGAGGCTGACGTCGTCGTCGACTGTCACACCCCGGGACAAGCCGCCATTCTGCTTCGGGAGTGGCACCCGCGGGCGCTGTTTGTCGACACCGTCTGGCGCATTTGCGACCAGACGTCCGGGCTGTCGCCGACCGAAGCGGTAGCGCTCGCCGGTGACGTCGTTGCCAACCCGGGCAGGATGCCCAAACTCGTCACGGGGATCGAGCTGCTCGCCAGCGCTGACGTGGTGCATCTTGTCGGCGGCGGCTACATCAACATGGTCTGGTCACACCACCTCGCGTTGCTGGCCAGCGCGGCGGCGGCAGGCGACCAGTCAGGCGGTCGGGTGATCGCGACCGGACTCGGGCTGCTGCCGATCGGCGATGACGAGCGCTTGTCCCTGCTGCGTGAACTGCAGACGCGCTTCGCGCTCTTCGACGTCCGCGACGCCCTGTCATATCAGGCCGTCGCCGGATCCGGCGGAAATGTCACGTTCACCGGTGACGACGCCTGGTTGGGCATCGCCGACGACGGCGTCTACAACACCGAGTCGGAGGCAGCGCAACGTCCCTACGTGCTGTGTCTGCAATCCGATCTCATGGACGACTTCGCCGGTGGCCAGGGCACGGACGGTCTGATCGAGGCCATCACGGTGTTGATCGACCGGTGGCAGCTCAGGGGCGAAGAGGTGGCGGTGGTCGAGGGGATCCCCGGGTCCGACCGCGTCGTCTTCGACCGAATCGCCCACCTCCTGCCGGGTGCCGCCTTCGCCACGTTCACCGACGTGTGGCGGCATGGGCTGCCCGCGAGGTCGAGTCAGTCATGGGTGAGCACGCGCTTCCACCCTCACCTGCTTGCCGCAGCGACGGGCGCAAGCGGTCTGGCCCTCTCCGGCCGCAGTGACTACTACCCCATCAAGCACCAATCGCTCATCGACACGGGGTCCCACTGGCAGGTCGCGGATTCGCTCTGCGAGCTGCCGTCGAAACCCGTCCGCGACGGCGGGTTCACCCCCGACGACGTTGCGGTGTTCCGGCGACGGAAGACCACACTCGCCGGCGAGATCTACCCACCCGCAGGTGCCTCACCCTTTCAACGAGCGGTTTCTGCCATGGGCAGGGCCAAACGCGTATCGATGCTGTGACGCCACACCGCGTTACCGGACTGGCGACGCACCCGTCATTGCGCGCACCGAGTCGGGCACCGGGATGCCCGGTCGCAGATCGGGTGCGGCCAGCGGCGCGCCGTACGCGACCGACATCGGGACGACGCCGGCCCACGCATCGCCGGCAACGTCCTCGTCGGGGTCGTCCGGCCAACCGTCACTGATCTTCAGCGACCAGTTGTCGATCCGGATCGGCAGGCGCAGCGGCAGCGTGGCCGCCAGCTCTTGACGGGTGCTGGCCCGCAGTTCGGCGGTGCGGCCGGGGATGAACGCGTCGGTCAGCCGTTGCAGGTAGCGTTCCTTGTCGGCCTCGGCGATTCGCTCGAAGACGCCGAAGAGCGCAGCGCTGCGATAGCGGAACGAGGATTCGAATCCGCTGCGCGCCACCACGATTCCATCCAGCCCGGTGACGGCGACGGCGGCCGGGACGCCGCCGGCCAGCGCGCGCATCCACGGTGACCCCGTTGAGCCGTGGATGACGAGCTCATCCCCGACCCTGGCGAAGCCGGTTGGGAAGATCACCGGATGGCCGTCGCGGACGAGCGCCACGGTGGCCAAGGGCGTGCTGTCGAGCAACTCGTCGAGTTGGCTCCGCGACGTGCTCTGCTTGTCGCCGAGCCGGCTGACCTGTGTCGAGGGGATGGTCACCCGCCGAGCGTAGGCGCCGACGGCGCGCTACGGAGCGCCGTTGAGGCCGGGATGCTGGCCGGGCGGCACATTCGGTGCCGGGTTGGCCGTGACGCCGGGGGTGAACAAGTTGCCTCCGGTCGGATTGACGCCCTTTTCCGTCGGCGAGGGAGGCGCCGCGCTCGTCGGCGAGGTGGTGGTCGTTGTGGTCGTCGTCGACGTCGTCGACGGCCCCTGATTGCTATTGCCACAGGCGGTGGCCACACCGCCGACAGCGATCAGCGCCGCGCAGGCCGCGAGCGCGCTTCTCAACCGAGTCTTCTTGACGGTAATCACGATGCTCGTCCCATCCATTCGATCTCAGTTGTTCCGGTGAACGCCCGGCGGTTCGGTGGGCGCGGGCGGCGCCTTGATGCCCGGCGTGAACAGATTGCCGCCGGTGGGATTGATGCCCTTCTCCGTCGGCGACGGCGGTGCTGCACTCGACGGCGACGTCGTGGTTGTCGTCGTTGTCGTGGTCGTCGTCGATGTGGAGGGCGCCTGTCCGCCGTTATTGCCGCATGCAGCGGTCAGCGTGCCCATGGCGATGAGTAGCCCACCGCCGACGACAGCGATCAGGTTGCGGCTGAGGCGTTTCGAACTCATGATTGATGATCCTGTCGTCCACAGGCGATCCGGGCCGAGTTCGGCCCTACTCCTGATATCCCGGGTTGCACAGGCCACGCTAGGCTGGCGCATAGCCGGCGCACAATCATATACATGGTGTTCAGATCCAAGTACCAGCATTCTCACAGCCAGACCGCCTCGCGGCAGGCCTCTCCGGTTGGGCCGGTCTCGCTGTCGCGCTTCAGTGCCCCAGCGCGTCCCGGCTGTTGTCAGCTGTGACCGCACCTGTTCTCGCTCAGACGTCGGATCGAGCGTCCGTCGCGGAGAGCGTAATGGGCGACTCACCCCAATATGATGGTCCCACTACCCATACTTGTCCAGGGGTGGACGCTGATTATGTGATGTGCATACGCGTGTTGCGGCGTGTCTTCAATCCGGCACCCCCGATCGGTACCTGCCTGTCGACAAAATAGTGGGACAGCTGTGAACCGCTCACCGGCCCGGCGCTACGGACCTTTTCGAGGTTGCGGGCAGCCCCCTCGGTCAGAAGAACGTGTGCCGCTGACTGGAGAATATGCGTCGGGCGGACCGTGGCGGTGCAGACCTACGCGTCGGGGCGGTTCGGGTCCAATTGTCCAGAAAGGACACCTGCGGCAACCCATGAATGGGCTCATCAACCCAGTGTTTACACCGCTGCGCGTTCACTGCCTCCGGCTCTCACCCGGTGACGGCAAGCACCGCTTCGGCGAGCTCGGGCCGGCACACGACCAGATCGGGCAGGAGCGGATCGGGCCGGTTGTAGCGCAGCGGTGAACCGTCGATGCGTGAGGTGTGCAGTCCCGCGGCGCGGGCGACCGCAACCGGTGCCGCGGAATCCCACTCGTACTGACCGCCCGCGTGTACGTAGACGTCCGACAGGCCCTGCACGACCGACGCGACCTTGGCACCCGCCGAGCCCATTTCGACGAGTACTCCGTCGAGCGCGTCACGGACTTGGAGCGCGACGGCCGGCGGCCGGGTTCGGGACAGCACGATGCGGGGCTTGGCCGGTGCCGACGGCGGCGGGGCGACGGTCGGCGTGGCGAGGGTGATCCCCTGCGCAGGAAGCGCTACCGCGCCGGCCACGAGCTGGCCTTCCTGCCAGAGCGCGACATGCACGGCCCAATCGTCACGGCCGAGTTCCGAGAACTCGCGTGTGCCGTCGAGCGGGTCCACGATCCACACCCGCGCGGACCGCAGCCGGACGGGATCGTCGGCGCCCTCCTCGGACAGCACCGCGTCGTTGGGTCGCACCGACGCCAGAGCATTGATCAGGAAGTCGTGCGACCGCTTGTCCCCCGCCGCTTTTCGCTCGGCAGCACCGGCATCGGCGAGTTCCTCGCGCACTTCGAGCAGCAGTTGGCCCGCTTCGGTGGCCAGCCGCGCGGCGACCTCGTCGTCGCTGCGGTCCGTCATTGCCGACCTTCCAGCATCTCGACGACGAGGTCGGCCAACTCTTCGGTGGAGCGGTCCGGGGTGAGCCGCAGGTCGGGATCCTTGGGCCGCTGATACGGGCTGTCGATACCGGTGAAATGGGTTATCTCTCCGGCGCGCGCCTTGGCGTACAACCCCTTCGGATCGCGGCGTTCGCAATCCTCGAGTGGGGTGTCGCAGAACACCTCGAAGAAGTCGAGCCCGGCCTCGGTCGTCACCCGGCGCGCCAGCGCCCGGTGCTCCTCGAGCGGGCTGATCGCGGGCACCAGGACGATCTGGCCGGAGTCAGCGAGGATGGCAGCTATGTGAGCGAGCCTGCGCTGGTTCTCGGCCCGGTCGGCCATCGAGAAACCGAGGTCGGCGTTGAGGCCGTGACGAAGGTTGTCGCCATCGAGAACGTAGGCGGGAGTCCCTTTTTCGAGCAGCTTCTGCTCGACGAGCATCGCCACCGACGATTTGCCCGAGCCGGACAAGCCGGTGAACCAGACCGTCCGCCCCTTCGACATCCGGTCCTCGGAAGTGCACAGCGACTCGTGGCGCACGGTGTTCGGGCTTGCCGTGCGTGCCGTGATGTAGGGCAGAATCATGCCCGCCGCGACGGTGCCGTTGGTGTTCGGGTCGATCAGGATGAACGAACCGGTGGCGGCGTTGCGGCTGTATTCGTCGAGCAGCAAGGGGACCTGCGAGCGCAGCGAGATGCGGCCCAGCTCATTGAGTTTGAGCGCGGTCGCCGTCTTATCGCGGTGCAAGGTGTTGACGTCGAGCCGATAGTCGAGCGCGGTCACCTTGACCCGCGTGGTGCGCGTCGTGTGTTTGATGATGTAGTCGCGGCCGGGCTCCAGCGAGCTGTCGTCGGCCATCCAGCACACCGTGGCGTCGAACTCTTTGGCCACCCGTGGCTGGTTGTTCGGGCGCGCGATGAGGTCGCCGCGCGAGATGTCGATGTCGTCGGCCAGGCTGACCGACACGGCCATCGGCGGAAACGCCTCGGAGACAGGACCGGTCGGCCCGTCGATGGCGGTGATGCGGCTCGTCTTCCCGGTGGGCAGCACGACGATCTCGTCGCCGGGGCGCATGACACCACTGGCGACGGTGCCCGCATAACTGCGGTGGTCGGTGTGCTCGTGGGACTGCGGCCGGATGACGTACTGCACGGGGAACCGCACGTCGGTCAGGTTCCGGTCGCCGGCGATGTAGACCTCTTCGAGGTGTGACAGCAGCGACGGCCCGTCGTACCACGGCGTGTTCTCCGACTTCGACACCACGTTGTCACCGTTGAGCGCCGACAGCGGAATCGTCGTCACGTCCTGCACGTCGAGACGCGCCGCGAACTCATGGAAGTCGTCGCGAATCTTGTCGTATTGTTCGCGGTCCCAGCCGATGAGGTCCATCTTGTTGACGGCGAGCACGATATGCCGGATGCCAAGCAGGGACGCCAGGAATGCGTGCCGACGAGATTGTTCCAAGAGTCCGTGGCGGGCGTCGACCAGGACGATCGCCAGTTGTGCGGTCGACGTGCCGGTCACCATGTTGCGGGTGTACTGGATGTGTCCCGGTGTGTCGGCGATAATGAATTTCCGCTTGGGAGTGGCGAAGTAGCGGTACGCGACGTCGATGGTGATGCCCTGCTCGCGCTCGGCGCGCAGGCCGTCGGTGACCAGGGCCAGATCGGTGTAGTCGTGTCCGCGCTCCTTCGAGGTGCGCTCGACCGAGGCCAGCTGGTCTTCCATGACGGCTTTGGAGTCGAACAGCAGGCGGCCGATGAGCGTCGACTTCCCATCGTCGACGGATCCGGCGGTGGCCAGTCGAAGAAGCGTCGCCATCAGAAGTACCCCTCTCGCTTGCGGTCTTCCATACCCGCCTCGGAGATGCGGTCGTCGGCGCGGGTGGCGCCACGCTCGGTCAGACGCGACACTGCGGTCTCTGCGATCACCTCCGACACTGTGCCGGCGAGGGATTCCACGCAGCCGGTGCAGGTGACATCACCGACGGTGCGGAACCGCACCGTCTTCTCGACGACCTCTTCGTCTTTGCGCGGTTGCAGGTACTTGTGTACGGCCAACAGCATTCCGTCGCGCTCGAACACCTGGCGGCGGTGGGCATAGTAGATCGACGGCAGCTTGATCTTCTCGGCGCCGATGTAGGACCAGATGTCGAACTCGGTCCAGTTCGACAGCGGGAAAACGCGGATGTGCTCGCCCTTGTGGTGGCGGCCGTTGTACAGGTTCCACAGCTCGGGCCGCTGGGCCTTGGGGTCCCACTGGCCGAACTCGTCGCGGAAGCTGAACACCCGCTCCTTGGCCCGCGCCTTCTCCTCGTCGCGCCGAGCGCCGCCGAACGCCGCGTCGAACTTGTTCTGGCGGATGGCGCGCAGCAGCGTGACGGTCTGCAGCGGGTTGCGCGACGGGATCGTCTCGACCACCCGGGCGGCGTCGATGTCGTCCTGCACCTTGGCGACGACCAGACGCACGCCCGCTTCTGCGACCATCTCGTCGCGGGTCTCGAGCACCTCGTCGAAGTTGTGCCCGGTGTCGACGTGCATCACGGGAAACGGCAGCCGCCCCGGCGCGAACGCCTTGATCGCCAGGTGCAGCATGACGATCGAGTCCTTGCCTCCCGAGAACAGCAGCACGGGCCGCTCGAACTCGGCGGCAACCTCGCGGATGATGTGGATCGCCTCGGCTTCGAGCGCCCTGAGATGGCTGAGCTCGTAGCGCCCGGCGGTCAGCTTCGACTCCTGCGCCGTCGTCATCGATTCCTCGTTAAGTTGGTAGATTTGACCAGATTTACATGTATTATCCGACATAAAACCAGCTTCGGCCTGCGATGTCAACGCTCGATGCCCGCCTGACAGCGGTTTCGGCGTGGCTGGTTGCGCTCAGCGCAACTGCGCACGCCGAAATCACGCGGAGGTCGCTACAGGGTGACCTCGTTCAGCTTGCCGGTGGCGACGTCGAAGACGAAGCCACGCAGCGACTCGTGCTTGGTGACGAACGGGCTCGCCTCGATGCGGCGGAGCGACTGCCGGACGTCCTCGTCGGGATCCTGGAATGCCTCCGCCGCCCACTCGGGCTTCAGCCCGATCTCGTCCTGGATCTGCTGCTTGAACCCGTCATCGGTGAACGTCAGCATCCCGCAATCGGTGTGGTGGATGAGGATGATCTCCTTGGTGCCGAGCAGCCGCTGGCTGATCGCCAGCGAGCGGATCTCGTCGTCGGTGACCACCCCGCCCGCGTTGCGGATGACGTGCGCCTCGCCCTCGTTCAGCCCGAGCATCCGGTACACATCGAGCCGGGCGTCCATGCACGCCACCACGGCGACATGCTTGCTCGGCGGCAACGGCAACGGGCCCGAGAAGTTCTTCGCGTACTCCTCGTTGTTCTTCACGTACTCGTCGGTCACCGTCATTCCGACCTCCTTGTGGGCTGACAAACGACCCGACGATAACAACACGGCACAGGTCTGCCACGAGTCAAAATCAGCGCGATTCTTCCCCGCCGAACGTTCCTTACCAGTCGAAATTTTCCCGATTTCTCGACTGGTACGGAACGTTCGCGCCGGCTACTTCTGCAGCGGTGCGGTCAGGTCGTAGACGGTGACGCCGCCGACATCGGCTGAGGCGAAGTTGGCCTTCACCCATGCCGTGATCTCGGCTGCGGCGCCGTCGTCCCAGTGTCCTGGCGGCCCGAAACGTTCGCCTGCGATGAAGTACCGAACCTCGCGCTTGGCGACATAATCCTGGAACTGCGCCAGCGTGGGCGAGTTGTCGCCGCCGGTGAAGCCGCCGATCGCCATGATCGAGGCGCCGGTCTTCAACTCCAGATCGCTCGCGCCCATCGAACCGATAGATGCTGCGGCCCAACGGGTGTCGAGGCCCTGCACCAGTTCGGCCAGCGCGGCGTTGTCCGTCATGCCGCCGCCGGGCCCACCGTGGCCGCCTTGACCAGGCGGTCCGAAAGGGGGGTTGCCTTTGCTCGGGCCCGAGGTGGAGATCGGGCCGTTGTGAGCCGTCGCGACGGTCTCGACGGCGTAGGCCGCCGGGGCGAGTAGCCCGAACAGCAGAGCCGCCGCGGCAAGTACAGCAACTGCGCGGCCGCGCCGATGTGTGCCGACGGCCAGCATCACCGCCACCACGACCGACCCGACGAGCACGATCCAGCGCAGCGCGGGCAACCAGTCCGGCGTGCGGTCGAGCAGGACGAACGCCCAGACGCCGGTGCCTGCGGACATGACCGCCAGCACGAGACGCGCGGCCACATGTTCTCTGACTTGCCACAGCTCGCGTACCGAGATGCCGACCAGCGCGGCGATCGCGGGGGCAAGGGCCACCGTGTAGTAGGGATGGATGATGCCGTCCATGAAGCTGAACACCGCGGCGGTCACCAACAGCCAGCCACCCCACAGCAACAGACTCGCGCGTACGCCGTCGGTGCGAACGGCCCTGCGGGTCAGCCACAGTCCGGCCAGCAGGCCGATCAGCGCGGCGGGCAGCAGCCACGACGCTTCGGTGCCCATCGACATACCGAACATCCGGCCGATGCCGGGTTCCCCGCCGAAGAACAGGTTGGCCATCGCACCAGGGCCGCCGTGCCCGCCCGGCCCGCCGCCGGCAGGGGGCCCGGGGACGTGTCCGCCGCCAGGGCCTTCGCCGCCGACCATGCGTTGAATCCCGTTGTAGCCGAAGGCCAACTGCAGCAGGCTGTTGTCGGTGGAGCCACCGATGTACGGCCGGGCATTCGTCGGCCAGAGGCTGACCAGCGCCACATACCAGCCGGCGGAGACGACCAGCGCACCCGCACCCACCATCAGCTTCCAGACGCGCTGCCACAATCCGACCGGAGCGGCGATCAGGAAGGGCAGCGCCAGGCCCGGCGCCACGAGGAACGCCTGAAGCATCTTCGTCAAGAACGCGAAGCCGATGGCGCAGCCCGCCAACGCGATCCACTTCGTGCTTGCCTTCTCGGTGGCTCGCACGACGCAGTACGCAGCAGCCACCATCAACAGAACCAGCAGCGCGTCGGGGTTGTTGAACCGGAACATCAGCGCGGCGACGGGCGTGAGTGCGAGCGCCGCACCGGCGATCAAACCGGCCGCGGGTCCGCTGACGCGCCGCACGGCCGCGTACAGGAATGCGACGGCGCCGACGCCCATCAACGCCTGCGGTAGCAGCATCGTGAACGCGTTGAACCCGAACAGCCTGCCCGACAACGCCATCACCCACAGGGATGCCGGCGGCTTGTCGACCGTGATGGCGTTGCCGGGATCGAGAGACCCGAACAGCCATGCGGTGAGGTCCTGCGTGCCCGCCTGGGCGGCGGCGGCGTAGTAGCTGTTGGCCCAGCCGGACGAGCCCAGCCCCCACAGGTAAAACGCGGCGGTGCCGACCAGCAGCGCCACCAGCGCGGGGGCGATCCAGCGCGGCCGTTCGATCGGCCGGTCATCGGGCGCCACCGATGCCGGAGTGTACGCGTCCGCAGTGAGTGTCATCGGTTGTCTTTCCTTGTCTTTCGGGTACGTCATCGGGTTCGGCGCGGGTGGAACACCCAGCCGCGCAGCAGCACGAATCGGACTGCGGTGGCGAGCAGGTTCGCCATCACCAGGACCACCGCGTCAACGTATCGGCCCGGTGTGGGGATTACGACGTGCAGCACGGCCAGAGAACCGCTCGTGATCGCGAGCGCGATGCCGAAGACGATCAGTCCCTCGACGTGATGGCGCGCCGCCTTGGTGCGGCCCGCAACACCGAAGGTGAAGCGGCGATTGGCAGCGGTGTTGCCGATCGCGGTGACGAACAATGCGATCAGGTTTGCGGCCTGAGCGCCGAGCCAGCCGTGCATCATCATGAAAAACACGAGATATGCTGCCGTCGAGGCGATTCCGATGGTTGCGAATCGCACCGACTGGCGCAGCAGCGATCCCGGTGCGGCAGCGTTGCGCGACGAGCCGAGTTGTGCCGCAAGCGTCGGCACGGGAATGGCGCCGTTGGCGAAGCCGCGCAGCAGCCGTGCGATGCCCTTCAGGTCGGCGGTCGCGGTCGCGACGATGTCGACCCGGCTGTCCGGGTCGTCGACCCAGTCGACCGGCACTTCGTGAATGCGCAGTCCGATACGTTCGGCCAGCACCAGCAACTCGGTGTCGAAGAACCACCCGGTGTCGGAGATGTGCGGCAGCAGCCGTTGGGCGACATCGGCACGCACGGCCTTGAAACCGCACTGCGCGTCGGAGAATCCCGTGGCGAGCGTCGACTTGAGGATCAGGTTGTAGCAGCGGGAGATGATCTCGCGCTTGGGGCCGCGCACCACCCGGGCACCGCGACCGAGCCGGGTGCCGATCGCGACGTCGGAGTGACCGGAGATCAGCGGCGCGACGAGCGGAGCCAGCGCGGCCAGGTCGGTCGACAGGTCGACATCCATGTAGGCGAGCACCGGCGCGTCGGACGTCGACCACACCGCGTGCAGCGCACGCCCGCGGCCCTTCTGCTCGAGCCGTACCACGCGCACGTCGGGCAGTTCGGCGGCCAGTTCTTCCGCGATGTGGGGCGTGTCATCGACGCTCGCGTTGTCGGCGATGGTGATCCGCGCCGGGAAGGGGAACTGGTCACTCAGGTGGCGATGCAGGCGGTACACCGAGTCCGCCAATGCAGCCTGTTCGTTGTACACCGGAATCACCACATCGAGGACGGGCACGCCTGCCGCCCTGGCCGCGATGGCCGCATTCGAGCGGGGTTCGAAGCGGGCTCGTCTGCCGGGACTGGCGTTGGACTGAAGGGCGATTTCGGTCATGTCATCCATGGTCAAGCGGCAGGCTGTCCCCTCCGTTGGGTGAAGCTATGACTGAGCTATGTGTTCTTCGGCGGTTGGGTCAGGTCGTAGATCACCGAGCGGTCCATGATCGTCGGCGCGAAATGCGTTTGGACCCACTGCGCGATGTCTTCGGCTTCGCGACTGCCGGAGGATCCGCCTCCCCACCGGCCGAACATCACCCGTCCGCGGATGAAGTAGTGGATCTTCTTCTCGGCGACCAGGCGCTGAAACTGCTCAAGTGTCGGCGACGGATCGGTGCCGTTGAAACCGCCGACCGCCATCACCGGCGCTCCGCTGGCCAGTTGATAGCCCGCCGCGTTGTTCGAGCCGGTCGTCGCGGCGGCCCAGGTGTAATCGTCGGCGTCGGCGGCCAGCGTGACGGTCAGCCCGCTGCCAGGTGTCGGCGCGTCCAGCAAGCCGCCGGATCCGAATTTCCCGAAGCCGTGGCCCGACGGGCCGACCGAAGGAATCGCCCCGGAATGCGGAGAGGCCGCCGTCGCAACGGAATACGCCGCAGGCGCCGCCAGCGACGCCAGCACGGCAAGGCCGGCTGCGGCGCGCGCCGTCGCCGTGTTGAGCCGACCTACCGCCAGCAACAGCGTTGCCGCCGTTACCCCTCCGACCGCAACCACGGCCCGCAACCACGGTAACCACCCTTCTGCGCGGCCCAGCAGGACGCAGGCCAGAACCGTGGTGACCAGCACGATACCGGCCAGCGCGGTGGCGGCGGGAAGCGCGGATCTGTTCTGCCACAACAGTGTTACACCGACGCCGACCAACGCGGCGATGGCGGGCGCGAGGGCGACCGTGTAGTAGGGGTGCACGATGCCGTTCATGAAGCTGAAGACAGCCGCCGTCACCAGCAGCCAGCCACCCCAGATGAACACGGCCGCACGCACTGGATCGGTTCGGGGTGCCCGCCTGGTGACCACGATGATGGCGCCGAGGCAGATGACGGCGGCGGGCAACAGCCATCCGATGTCGGCTCCCATGCTGTGGCCGAACAGCCGGCCCCAACCGACGTCGAAGTTCATGTTGCCGAGGCCGCCCGGTTCATCACCGGTGAGCCTGCCGATTCCGTTGTAGCCCAATGCCAGTTCGATGATGCTGTTGTGCTGTGATCCGCCGATGTAGGGCCGCGCGTCCGACGGCCACACCTCGACGAGCAGCAGGTACCATCCGGCGGAGACTACCGTCGCGCCGAGCATCGCCGTCATCTCGAGAAGCCGACGGCGTAGCGGACGGCCACCGGCCACCGCGTAGGCGCCGATGAATCCGGGCAGCACGAGGAAGGCCTGCAGCATCTTGGCGAGGAAGCCGACGCCCACCGCGGCTCCCGCGGCGACCAACCACCAACGGCTGCTGTCCCTTTCACATGCACGCTGCGTGCAGTAGGCGCCTGCGACGAGCGCGAGCACCAACAGCGCGTCGGGGTTGTTGAACCGAAACATCAGCACGGCCACCGGCGTCAGCGCCATGATCGAACCGGCCAGCAGTGCAGCGCCGGAGCCCGCGACCCGCCGCACGGCGGCGTAGAGCACCGCGACCGCCGCGACGCCTTCGAGCGCCTGTGGCACCAGGATGCTCCACGAGTTGAGGCCGAAGACGCGCACCGACATGTCCATGACCCACAGGGATGCGGGCGTCTTGTCGACGGTGATGGCGTTGGCGGCATCACTGGAGCCGAACAGCATCGCCGTCCAGTCGCTCCCGCCGGCCTGCGCGGCGGCCGAGTAGAAGCTGTTCGCCCACCCGCTCGCCGACAGGTTCCACAGGTACAGCACCGCGGTCATCGCGAGCAGCGCACCGAACCCGGCCCGGCGCGAGAAGGCGCGAAGTGGCACGCGCGAGGCCGACCTGATGCGAGTTTGCGTCTGCTCAGCGTGGAGAACGAGGGTCACTGCCGCCATCCTCGACCACGGAACTAGGCGTCGGTTTTGGCGTCGCTGTGGCTTGGCTGTGTGTTGACCGGCAGCTTGACCACGAATTCGGTGCTCCCGGGGACGCTGTGCACCGCGATGGTGCCGTGGTTTGCCCGGACCACCGCGGCGACGATCGCGAGGCCGAGGCCGGTGCTGCCCTCGCGGCGGGATCGCGACGAATCCCCCCGCGCGAACCGCTCGAAGACCTCCGGTTGCAGCCACATCGGAATCCCCGGCCCGTCGTCGGCGACGGTGAGGACCGCCCGATCTCCGTCGACGGCCAGCGACGTGGTGACCGACGTGCCCGGCGGGGTGTGGGTGCGCGCGTTGGCGAGCAGGTTCGCGAGCACCTGATGCAGCCGCGCCTCGTCGCCCCTGACCACGACCGGCTCCTCGGGCAGATCCAGCGACCAGGTGTGCTGCGGGCCGGCGATGTGCGCGTCGCTGGCGGCATCGACGACGAGGCGGGTGAGGTCCACCAGTCCACGCTCCAGCGGTCGTCCGGTGTCGAGGCGCGCCAGCAGAAGCATGTCCTCGACAAGGCGGGTCATCCGCTCGGTTTCGGACTCCACCCGGCTCATCGCGTGTGCGACGTCGTCGGGCAGCACGTCCTGTTTGCGTTGCGCCAGTTCGGTGTAGCCACGGATCGCCGCGAGCGGGGTGCGCAATTCGTGGCTGGCGTCGGCGACGAACTGTCTTACCCGCATTTCGCTGGCGTGACGCGCCGACAGCGCCCCTGCGATGCGGTCGAGCATTCGGTTGAGTGCGGATCCGAGCTGGCCGATCTCGGTGTGCGCAGAAGCGGGGTCGACCTTCACGATCGGTGTGGGAAGACGAACCTCACCGCGGTCCAGCTCGAGATCGGCCACCTGTCGGGCGGCGGCGGATACCGTTGACAGCGGCCGGAATTGACGCCGGATGATCAGGATGCCCGCCGTCGTCGCGGCGATGAGCGCAACGACGCCGACGATGCAGAACATGATCAACACCCACAGCAGTGTCTCGTCGATGTCGGAGGTCGGCAGCCCGACCACGATCGTCTCCTCCGGACCGCGGGAGTGGTTGCCCACCACCCGGTAGCTGCCGAGACCATCGAGGTCGACCGTGGTCGGATAACGGTTCGGCGCGACCTGCGCCAGCTGTTTGGTTGCCGCCGAACTGAGCCCGGCGCGTGCGCCGTCGGCGGTGATGACGCCTGCGTCGACGGGCACGCCCTGGGCGATGACGGCGCCGACCATGCGGGCGGCCTGGCCCGGGGCGTTCAGGAACTCCGGACCGGGGCCGTCATCCTCACGGATGACGATGCGCCGGGGATGATCGGGCCGCGGCGGCCGGAACGGTGATCCGGGCTCGGGTCTCGGAGGCCCGAAGCCCGGCGGGGGCGGTGGCCCGAGCTCGGAGATCACCGCCGAACGGCGGCCGGCCTCGATCACCTGCTGATCCAGCTGGTGCATCAGAAAGCGTTGCAGCGCAAACTCGGTCGTGACACCGATGATGGCGCACACCACCGCGAGCAGCGCCACCTGAGTGACCAGTAGCCGGGCCCGGAGTGACCATGTCCGAGGAGAGCGGATGCGAGTGAGCAAGCCGCGACGGTCAGCCTGCGGGCTTGAGGACATACCCGGCCCCCCGCAAGGTGTGGATCATCGGTTCCCGGCCATTGTCGATCTTCTTGCGGAGGTAGGACACATACAACTCGACGATGTTGGAGCGGCCGCCGAAGTCGTAACTCCACACCCGGTCGAGGATCTGCGCCTTCGACAGCACGCGCTTCGAGTTGCGCATCATGAACCGCAGTAGCTCGAACTCGGTGGCGGTCAACGAGATCGGCTCCCCACCCCGAGTCACCTCGTGGCTGTCTTCGTCGAGTACCAGATCGCCGACAATGACCTTGGCTCCCCCCGTTTCGCTGGTCACTCCGGTGCGCCTGAGCAGGGCCCGCAGCCGCAGCACCACCTCTTCGAGGCTGAACGGCTTGGTCACATAGTCGTCCCCGCCTGCGGTCAGTCCGGCGATGCGATCCTCGACCGAGTCCTTCGCCGTCAGCAGCAACAACGGAAGATGCGGTATGCGCTCGCGCAGCTTGCGCAGCACTTCCAGCCCGCTCATGTCGGGCAACATCACGTCGAGCACGACCACGTCGGGCGGGTTCTCCCTGGCAAGGGCGATCGCGGTCGCACCGTCACCAGCCGTCTGAATGTCCCAGCCCTCATATCGCAGCGCCATCGACACCAACTCGGCGAGCACCGGTTCGTCGTCGACGACCAGGACGTTGATCGGCTTACCGTCGGCCCGGCGCATCACGACGCGTCCCGGTTCGTTGGCGTTTGCGTTCACACGGTTCCGTTCGACATGGGCACGGAAGTCATTATTCGCCGGAGCCGTTAGCGGACACTGTGCCGATTCTGTGTCCGCGCTGTGAGAAGCGGTTCGCAGCGGGATACCTGTGCGGCTCACAGCGGTCACACATGTGGCGCCTGCACAGTGGTGCGGTGACGTCCGACAATCCAGAACAACAGCGATCCCGGCGGTGGAGCAGCCGCCCGACGCTGGTCGCCGTCGCCGTGGCGGTCGTTATCGGTGGCGTCGGCGGCGCCGCCGTCTATGCCGCGACGGACGGCGCGCCGCGAGCGACGGCCGGCGGTCCGCGCACCGCCGGCGGGCAGATGCACGGTCCGCCGCCCGCTGGCCAGGCCCCGCCCGAAGGCGTCCTGCACAGCGAGTACGTGGTGGCCGACGGCCACGGCGGGTTCACAACCAAGATGACCCAGACGGGGACAGTGGACGAGGTCACGCTGTCCTCGATAGTGGTCCGAAGCGACGACGGATACACCCAGATCTACGAATTCCCCTCCGCGTCTGCGGTGCCCGATCATTCCGTCGCCGCCAAGGACACGGTCACCGTGCAGGCCACCCGCACCGGCGCGACGGTGACCCTCAACAGCATCGGCGAGGCTCCACCGCGCGGGAACTGAACTGCACCAGGAAGTTACGGTCCGAAGCCGTCCGGCACCTCGGCCGTCACCTGAGGCACTGCCATCGACGTCTCCGGGGTGGAACCCGACGCCTTCTCGATCGTCGTCGTCTCGCCGATCGTCATCTCCGGGCCGGACATCACGGTGGCCGAACCGCTGTCACTGCTCAGCCCGATCGCCAATGCTCCCATGGCGGCCACCGCGCCCGCGCCGACAGCGGCCGAAATCATCTTCAACTTGCCCGAATTCATCTCTGCCAACTTCCCTTCCGACTAGGCCGGCCGACGCGTCAGCCGGGCGGATTCTGATCGATCGACGACGGTGGCGTGCTGATGCCCGGCACGGCGATAGATGTCTGCGGTCCGTTCATCTCGGTGTCGTCGACGACCGTCGCCGCAGTCGACATCTCCGATGTAGTCACCGGTCCCGGTGGCGCCGGTGTCGGTTCCTCGGCGGCACTCACATCGCTGAACGCCACTCCCAACGCCCCCATCGCGATCACGGCACCGGCGCCGACTCCCGCGGACACCGCTCTGAACTGTGTCGATCTCACCTCTGACCACCCCGTTTCGGCATCTGGTCAGCCGTCCCTGCTCAGCCCGGACGGCCGGTCGAACAGTGAGAAGGATCGCCGACGACCCCTCCGGCTTATGGGGTAACCGGAGGGGTCTGCGGTGAAACGTCAGGCCTGCGGGATAGCTATTCGGCGGCCGCCTCTTCGGTCGGCAGCGGTGCCGGTCCCTTGAGGGTCGGCACGGCCATCGACGTCGCCTCGACGGTGTCGTCCTTGCCCGACGCGGTGGTGGTCGCCGCCGTCGTCATCTTGCCGACCGCGACGTTGTCGGCGCTCGACGGCTGCTGATGCATGCTCATCGTCAGGGCGCCCATCGTCACCATCGCGCCGCCACCGATCACGGCGGCCGGCAATTTCGGCGTGTTCCGCTTTCTTGAATCCATTGTCTCACTCCATTTCAGGGCCGTTGCCGACTCGCCCCCGCGGTGCGGCGAACCGTGAAACATGCAGGTGGGACCAGTGCAGTCGCAATTTCTGTAGCGGGGCTTGAGAACGGGTAGGAGTTGGCTAGCCGCGCCCGTTGCTCGGGTTCACCGCCTCACAGCCGGGCATCTCATACCCTGTGCGCATGCCTGCCGTGGAACGCCGCCGATGACGCGTTTCCTGGCGCGGCGGCTGCTGAACTACGTCTTGCTGCTGATCCTGGCGTCGTTTTTGACGTTTGTGCTGACGTCGGTGTCGTTCAAACCCCTCGACAGCCTCGAGTCGCGAAACCCCCGGCCGCCGCAGGCCGTCATCGACGCGAAGCGGGCCGAGTTGAACCTGGATCGGCCGCCGCCGGTGCGGTGGGTGAAATGGGCATCGGGTGCCGTGCACGGCGACTTCGGCACGACCATCACCGGTCAACCGATCTCAGACGAACTCGGCCGCCGCGTCGGGGTGAGTCTGCGGTTGCTGGTCACCGGTGCCGTACTCGGCACCGTGATCGGTGTCGTCGTCGGCGCATGGGGCGCGATCCGGCAATACCGCCTGAGTGACCGTGTCATCACCGTGTTGTCGCTGTTGCTGTTGAGCACACCGGTGTTCGTCATCGCGAACCTGTTGATCCTCGGTGCGAACGGGGTCAATTCGATTCTCGGCGTTCAGCTGTTCGAGTACATCGGCGAGACGTCACCGAACGCCGTCAACGGCGGATGGAACCAGTTCGTCGACCGGATACAGCATCTCGTGCTGCCGACGTTCACGCTCGCCCTGATGGGAATCGCAGGCTACAGCCGCTATCAGCGCAACGCGATGCTGGATGTGCTCGGGCAGGATTTCATTCGCACCGCGCGCGCGAAGGGGCTGACCCGGCGGCAGGCACTGTTCAAGCACGGCCTGCGCACCGCCCTGATCCCGATGGCGACGCTGTTCGCCTACGGCATAAGCGGTTTGGTGACCGGCGCGGTGTTCACGGAGAAGATCTTCGGCTGGCACGGCATGGGTGAGTGGGTGGTGCAGGGCATCGCCACCCAGGACACCAACATCATCGCGGCGGTGACCGTGTTCACCGGTGCCGCTGTGCTCTTCGCCGGGCTGCTCTCCGACGTCATCTACGCGGCGCTGGATCCACGGGTGCGGGTGACGTGACATGACCGAACCGACCACAACAGAAGCCGCGACCACCGCCGAGTCGGGTGTGGACGTCCACAAGTTCGCGTCGCGACGAACTCTGGTGTGGCGCAGGTTCCTCCGCAACAGGCCCGCCGTCGTGTCCTTGGTGCTGCTCGTGTTGTTCTTCGTCGGGTGCTACCTGCTGCCGCCGCTGCTGCCCTACAGCTACACCGATCTGGACTACTACGCGCTGCAACAGCCGCCGAGTCCGCAACACTGGTTCGGCACCAATGCACTCGGCCAGGACCTGCTGGCGCTGACGCTTCGCGGTATGCAGAAGTCGATGTTGATCGGCGTCTGCGTGGCCATCATTGCGACGATCCTCGCCGCGACCGTCGGTGCGGTCGCCGGATATTTCGGCGGCTGGCGCGACCGCCGTCTGATGTGGCTCGTCGACCTGTTGCTGGTGGTGCCCAGCTTCATCGTCATCGCCATCGTCACACCGCGATTGGGCTCCTCCGATCGGGTGTTCTGGTTGATCCTGTTGTTCTCCGTCTTCGGCTGGATGATCAGTTCCAGGATCGTGCGCGGTATGACGATGAGCCTTCGGGAGCGCGAATTCGTCGTGGCCGCGCGATACATGGGCGTGCCGAACTGGCGGATCATCATCCGGCACATCCTGCCGAACGTCGCGTCGCTGCTCATCATCGACACCACGTTGAACGTCGGCACCGCGATCATCGGGGAAACCGGGTTGAGCTTTCTGGGATTCGGCATCCGGCCACCGGATGTCTCGCTGGGCACGCTGATCGCCGACGGCACGAATTCCGCTACCACCTTCCCGTGGGTGTTTTTGTTCCCGGCGGGTGTTTTGGTGCTGATCGTGCTGTGTACCAACCTCATTGGCGACGGGATAAGGGACGCCCTCGATCCGGGTGCGCGGCCGCTGCGGAGGAGACGCCGATGAGCCTCCTCGAGGTGCGCGGCCTGACCGTCACCTTCCCCACCGAAACCGAGCAGGTGACGGCCGTCCGTGGCATGAACTACCACGTCGACGAGGGCGAAGTCGTCGCGCTGGTCGGCGAATCCGGTGCGGGCAAGTCGGCCAGCGCGATGGCCGTCGTGGGCCTGCTACCGGAGTACGCCGAGGTGACCGGATCGGTGCGGCTGCACGGCGACGAGTTGCTCGGGCTATCCGACCAGCGGATGTCGCGTATCCGGGGCAAGGCCATCGGGACGGTGTTCCAGGATCCGATGTCGGCCCTGACGCCCGTGTACACCGTCGGCGACCAGATCGCCGAGGCGATCCAGGTGCACAACCGCGGCACCACCGGCAAGGCGGCCGGCGCACGCGCCGTCGAACTTCTGGAGCTCGTCGGCATCGGCCAGCCGGTCCGGCGCGCCCGGGCCTTCCCCCATGAACTCTCCGGCGGTGAGCGCCAGCGGGTCGTGATCGCCATCGCCATCGCCAACGATCCCGACCTGATCATCTGCGACGAACCGACGACCGCGCTCGATGTCACCGTGCAGGCGCAGATCCTCGACGTGCTGAAGACCGCGCGGGACGTCACCGGCGCGGGCGTGCTGATCATCACTCACGATCTGGGGGTGGTCGCCGAATTCGCCGACCGCGCCCTGGTGATGTACGCCGGTCGGGCCGTCGAGGTGGCCTCGGTTCGGGCGCTGTACCGCGACCGCCAAATGCCCTACACCGTTGGCCTTCTCGGCTCGGTGCCCCGGCTCGACGCACCGCAGGGCGCGCGACTCGTGCCGATCCCGGGTGCACCGCCGTCGCTGGCGGCGTTGCCGCCGGGATGCCCGTTTGCGCCGCGCTGTCCGTTGGCGATCGACGAGTGTCGCGCAGCCGAGCCCGAACTCGTAACGGTCGCCCCGAACCATAGCGTGGCCTGTATCCGGACCGAGCAGGTCAGCGGCCGCAGCGCCGCCGACATCTATGGCGTCTCCACCGCACCGCACACAGCCGATCCCGCGACGACGGAGGCACCGGTCGTGTTGCGCGTCGAAAACTTGGCCAAGACATACAAACTCACCAAGGGTGTGGTGCTGCGCCGGACAATCGGCGAGGTCCGTGCGGTCGACGGCGTCAGCTTCGAGCTGCAGCAGGGCCGCACGCTGGGCATCGTCGGCGAGTCGGGTTCGGGGAAGTCGACGACGCTGCATCAGATCCTGGATCTGACGGCACCTCAGGCGGGTTCCATCGAGGTTCTCGGCGCCGATGTGGCGACCCTCACGGCGAAGGCCAGGCGGGCGTTGCGGGGCGACGTGCAGGTGGTGTTCCAGGATCCGGTGGCCTCGCTGGACCCGCGGTTGCCGGTCTTCGAGGTGCTCGCAGAGCCGTTGGCGGCCAACGGCTTCGGCAAGAAGGGCATCGACGGTCGGGTCTCCGAACTGTTGGAGGTCGTGGGGCTGCGCGCCGCGGACGCCAGCCGCTATCCCGCCGAGTTCTCCGGCGGCCAGAAGCAGCGTATCGGCATCGCCCGGGCCCTGGCGTTGCAGCCGAAGATTCTGGCGCTGGACGAACCGGTATCGGCGCTCGACGTGTCGATCCAGGCCGGCATCATCAACCTGCTGCTGGACCTACAGGACAGGTTCGGGCTCGCCTACCTGTTCGTCTCCCACGACCTGTCGGTGGTCAAGCACCTCGCCCACCGGGTGGCGGTGATGTTCAAGGGCAAGATCGTTGAGCAGGGCGATGGCGACCAGGTCTTCACCGACCCGCAAGACGACTACACCCGCACGTTGCTGGCCGCAGTACCGCAACCGGAACCCGACCGCGGCTAGAGTCAGTCGGATGATGCTCCGACGCTTAGCTGCGGCCCTGCTGGTCGCCGGTCTCGCCATCACCGCGTGCTCGAGCGGCGACCACGCAGCGCCCCCGGCCGGGGGCAACGCCGAGGTCGGCAAGACCAACGACATCAACCCGCAGGATCCCGCGACGCTGCGTCAGGGCGGCAATCTGCGGTTGGCGATGAGCGGGTACCCCTCGAACTTCAACTCGCTGCACATCGACGGCAACGAGGCCGACACCGGAGCGATGTTGCGGGCGACGATGCCGCGGGCGTTCCGGGTGGCCTCCGATGGCACCACGACCGTCAACACCGACTACTTCACCAATGTCGAGTTGACCAACAAGGACCCTCAGGTCGTCACCTACACCATCAACCCGAAGGCCGTCTGGAGCGACGGCGCGCCGATCACGTGGGAAGACATCGCCTCTCAGATCAACGCGACCAGCGGCAAGAACAAAGACTTCCGCATCGCCAGCACCAACGGCGCCGACCGCGTCGAGAAGGTGACCCGCGGCGTCGACGACCGTCAGGCCGTCGTCACCTTCGCCAAGAACTTCTCGGACTGGCGCGGCATGTTCGCCGGAAACACAATGCTTCTGCCGAAGAGCATGACCTCCGACCCGCAGGTGTTCAACACGGGACAACTCGACCGTCCCGGCCCCTCCGCCGGGCCGTTCATCGTCACCGACCTCGACCGCACAGCGCAGCGAATCACGTTGAAGCGCAATCCGAAATGGTGGGGCACGCCGCCGCTGCTGGATACCATCACCTACCTGGTGCTCGACGACAAGGCGCGCATCCCTGCCCTGCAGAACAACACCATCGACGCCACCGGGGTGGCGTCGCTACCCGAGCTGACCACTGCGCGCAACACTGCGGGCATCTCGATCCGGCGGGCCCCGGGCCCCAGCTGGTACCACTTCACGTTCAACGGCGCGGCGGGATCAATCCTTTCGGACAAGTCGCTACGGCTGGCGGTCGCCAAGGGCATCGACAGGCAGGCGATCGCCAACGTCACCCAGCGCGGCCTCGTTGACAATCCGGTTGCGCTGAACAACCACATCTTTGTCGCCGGCCAGGAGGGCTACCAGGACAACAGCGGCGCGGTTACCTACGACCCGGAGAAGGCCAAACAGGAGCTTGACGCGCTGGGCTGGCGGATGAACGGCCAGTTCCGCGAAAAAGACGGCCGCCAGTTGGTGATTCGCGACGTGCTCTTCGACGCGGACACCACCAAGCAGGTTGCCCAGATCGCGCAGAACAGCCTCGCCCAGATCGGGGTGAAGCTGGAACTCGACACCAAGGGCGGCACCGGTTTCTTCACCAACTACATCATTCCCGGCGATTTCGACATCGCGCAGTTCAGCTGGGTTGGTGACGCATTCTCCTTGTGTTGCCTCAACCAGATCTATACGACCAACGCGGAGAGCAACTTCGGCAAGATCAGCAGCCCGGAGATCGACGCGAAGGCCGAGCAGACCTTCGACGAACTCGACCCCACGAAGGCACGCGAACTCGCCAACGAACTCGACAAGATGATCTTCGACATCGGTTTCAGCCTGCCGCTGTTCCAGTCGGCGGGTAACCTCGCGGTGCGCAGCAACCTGGCAAACTTCGGTCCGGCAGGGATCGGCGACCTGGACTACACCAAGATCGGCTTCATGAAGTAACCGGTTGCCCGCTCCGTCACGGCGCCTGCGGGTTCGGGGTGCGGACGCGTCGCACCCAGGGGTCGGCGAGCATCGCCGAGACGACGTCCACGATTTCGGCGTCGGGGCTGTGGTTGCGGTGTCCCAGCCGGGACACCGCGGTATCGATGCGCTGGAGGAAGGCGCGGAAGGCCTGTGCGGCGGCCTCCGCGTACGCTTCGGCCTCGTCGCGAGGCGAACCGTCTCCGGCGGTTCGTGATTCGTCGCCCAGGTACCGCGCGTGGTCCTGCACTATGCGCGCCAGAGTCTGCATCAGATCGATGTCGAGCGGGACGTCATAGCCGGCATCGTCAGCCATGTCGACTTCGAGTACGTAGTCGATCCGTTGCAGCGCGTTGAGTGCGTTTTCGAGATGTCCGGCCGCCGTGCGGGTTTCGAAGGGCGGGACCGGAATCGACAACGGCGCGATCGCCGAGGCGTGTGCCGCTTGGGCTTGCGCCTTCCTGACCGCCTCGTCGGCGGCGGCGTACGCGCGCGCCACCTCAGCTTCTGCGGCCTCGTGCGCAGCCGCGGCCTCGCCGGCAGCCCACCCGCGCGACGCGGCGACTTCGGCTGCGGCGTCGGCGCGTACGCGTTCGAGCTCGCGGCGCAACTCCTGTGTGGCCTGCTCGGCCGCCTCGCTGGCACTCGTCCGCTCGGCCGCCCGCTGCTGGGCCCGCGCTTCCGCCGCGGCGGCGCGCTCGCGGCTTGCCGCGAGTTCGGCTTCGGTGTCGGCACGGACCTTCTCGAGCTCGACGCGCCACTGCTGCACCGCCTGCTCGGCCGCCTCGCTGGCACTCGTCCGCTCGGCCGCCCGCTGCTGGGCCCGCGCCTCGGCGGCGGCTGCGCGCTCACGGGTCGCCGCGATCTCGGCTTCGGCGTCGGCGCGGACTTTTTCGAGTTCGACGCGTACCTGCTGGAGACTCCGTTCGTGCGCCTCTGCGACGGCGGCGCGCTCGGCCGTGCGTTCGGTGTCTTTTTCGGCGGCCTGCTGTTGCACGGTCCGCAGGTGCGCACGGGCCGCGGAGGCCGTGCGAGCGGACTCCTCGGCTTCCGTTCGGGCCGCCGCCGCTGCCGCCTCAGCGTCCAACTTGTCCTGGTATGCCGCGCGGGCGCGGCTTTCCGCCACGCGGCGCAGATGATCAGCCTCGACAAGCTGCATGACGGGCGAAAGACGCTGTTTGGCAGGACCATTACGGGCGCGGCGCTCGACGAGCTGACGCTCGGTCATGCCCGCAACCGCGACCAACTCTGCCGGTGGCGTCTTACCGCGTCGCTCGGCCGCCGCCACCGCCTCCGCTACAGCGCGCCGGGTCAGCGCGGCCCACTCATCGACGCCGAGGTCCGTGATCTGCCGCCAGGTCGACGTCATCGCTTGTGGCGCCGTCCGCCGCTGATCAGTTCGCCTGTCGTCGTGGGCGTTTCATCGGGGATCGGCTGCTTGTCCGGCTTGTTCTCCGTCGCGTCGGCCAGCTCTTCGGTCGGGGGCGAATGCGGCTGAGGGGGTCTCCCGGCCGTCGCCGGCTTCGCGCTTGCGGCGAGTTCGGCCAGTGGTCCACCCTGCTGCGCCAGCACCAGCGCGAACTGATTCTGGTAGACCGTCACAGCGTCGGCGAGGGTCTCGTCGCCGAGCCGCTCGGCATCGCGAAGCAACCCCTGAAGAGTCGCCATCGCGAGTTCCGGGCCCAGACCGAGTGTGGCGCCCTCGCTGGTGGCCGGCTCGGGGCCCGCGGTTTCCACCAGCCACTTGAGCGTCTGCCAGGCCTGCGCAGAAGCCTGCGCATGCTGCTCGGCGTCGCGGGCCTCCTGATGATGGTGTTCGCGCTGCTCGAGTTCCCGATAGAGCCGCTTACCCGCCCGCCGGGCCGAGAAGAGGACAGCGCACAGCACGATGAGTGCCGCGACCACTGCTGCCGCTCCGGCGAACCCCGGCGACACGAGGAACTCGCGCAGGGGCACCGGAGACTCCATTGCCTGCGGAATACTGGTCATCCGGATCATTGTGCCGTATCGGCGACCTCAACCACGGCACCATCTGGCTCATGCGGTGACCCGCTGCACGACCCGCGGAATCGCGGCTGGAAGTGCGGATTCGGCGACCGCCGCCGCGCCGAGAGCCCCGACCAGCAATCGGATCCCCAGGCTGGGCGGCACGGCGTCGAGCTCCTTCGCACGCGCGGGCAGGCCGGCCATGTCGCCGCGGTACAACGCCTCGACGATGTCGAGGGCGGCGCGCTCGCGGACATCGACGGCGCTGTGGCCCGCCGTTGCCAGCTCGACGAGAACCGCATCGGGTATCAGCGACACGATTCGCTCCGCGACAGCCCGCGGCGTGATCAGATCGCGGCCACCGGAGATCACGACCGTCGGCCAGGTGAATTTCGGCATCTCCGACGCCAGATCATACGGCTCGGCTTCGAATTCTATTGGCTGCACGGCGAATTCGCGAAAGGCCAGCGCCGGATCCAACGGCTTGCCGTCAGGTATCGCACCGTAGTTGAGTTCACGAAATCCGATCCGGCCGACCAGATCCGGCTCATGGCGATACGGAGCCTTGCGCTCGAACAGGAACCGTGATGCCTGGTCCAGGACGGTCCACAGCCCCCGACGGCCCTGCAGAAGCAGGTCGAGTTGGCGGGTCAATACCGCAGGTCCGGCCAATCCGTAGAGCGCCGCGGCGAGTTGGCCCGCCGCGGGTGTGAGCACTCCGTCGTCGACGAGCTTTCGCACCTTGGGCGCCAGTTCGGCGGCGTCGGGGTCCGCGCCGTCCCACAGCACCCGGCGAGTCACGTCACGCACGGCGTCGATATCGTGCGCCGAGAGCAACGGCGAGTCGAGAACCATCGCGTGCACCCGATCCGGGTGTCGCACACCGACTCCCGCAGCGAGATACGTGCCGTATGAGGTTCCGTAGATCACCGCCTTCCCGACGTGCGCGTCGTCGAGCACGGCGGCGATGTCGCCGACGGTCTGCTCGACGGTGAGCGCCCGGGGCGGCAGGTCGGCGCCGTGATCGTCGTGGCGGGACATCCCGACACCGCGATGATCGATCATGATCACGTCGAGGCCTCTGGTCGCCGCGCGTCTGCGCAGGCCGCGATACAACGCGACCGACGCCGCACCCGGCCCGCCCGGGATGATGACCAACGGGAACTTCGACTTGCGGCCGGTCCGGACGTAGTACAGGTCGAAGTCGTCGGATCGGTCGGGTGCCACCGGTCGCCGCACCGGACGCACGCCTGGCAACGCGGCCAGCTTGTCGTGCGCACGGCGACGCTTGGCGTTCATCGTCATCGTCAACCATTCTGCCCCCGCCGGTAATAGAGTCGCGGCACAGACCGACGACGGGGACACAGTGACCGTGCAGCAGTTCTTCGAAACGGCGACACAGGCGTTCGAGGTGTTGGGCGTGTCGTCGATGGTGGTGGGCACCGGCTACGCCTTTGGCCTGGGGGTCGTCGCGTGGAAGCGGACCGGCGGGCCACGGGCCTTCAAGACACTGCGCACTGCCATCGGGGGCGCCATTCTTCTCGGGCTGGAACTGCTGGTGGCCGCCGACATCGTCAAGACCGTCACGTCCAAACCATCGCTGACCGATGCCGCGATCCTCGGGGTGATCGTGCTCATCCGCACCGTGCTCAGCTTCACCATCGAGGTCGAGATCGACGGTGTCGCGCCGTGGCGCAAGGCACTCACGACGGGCCCCGAGGTGCTCGCGCGGACGACCCGCGACGCGCGGGCGCAGCCCGCGCCCGCGCCCGGCACGTGACGAACGTTCCTTACCAGTCGAAAATTCGCCGGATTTTCGACTGGTAAGGAACGTTCGCGCGAGGTTTAGCCGCGAATGAGATCGGCGGCCTTCTCCCCGATCAGCACGCTGGGAGCGTGGGTGTGTCCGCGCACGATCGCGGGCATCACCGATGCGTCGGCGACCCGCAGTCCGTCAACGCCGCGCACTCGCAGCGCGGGATCCACCACGCTGGCGTCGTCGCTGCCCATCCGGCAGGTGCCGACGGGGTGGTAGAGCGTCTGCGAGCACGTGGCGAGCGCCGCTTCGAGTGTCTCGTCGTTCAGGGTCGTCGCACCGATCGGGCGCGCGACCCTGCCGAGGACGCCACTCAGGGCGGCGGACCGGGCGATTCGGGCGCTCATCTGCAGGCCCGACATCAACGCCGCCCGATCCGCGCCCGCGTCGTCGCTGAGGTACCGCGGATCGATGGCCGGCTTGTCCAGCGGATCGGCGGACCGCAGCGTGATGCTGCCGCGGCTGCGGGGCTTGACCAGGATCGGACCCATCACCACCGCGTGCCGGTCGTAGCCCTCACCGATGCCCTCGTCGAAGAACGGTGCGGGCGCGAAGATCAGCTCCAGGTCCGGCACGTCGAGGTCTGGCCGACTGCGGACGAACCCGTACGCCTCACCGACATTCGACGTGAGCATGCCGCGCCGGCGGAGCAGATAGTTCAGCAACTCTCGCGGCTTCTCGGCGGCTTGCAGCGAGTCGTCGGGCACATCGAAACCCAGCGGCACGGCAAGGTGGTCCATCAGGTTCTGCCCGACATCGGGTGCCTCGGCGACGACGTCGATGCCGTGCCTGCCGAGCTGCTCTCGGTCACCGATGCCCGAGAGCATCAGCAGCTGCGGGGTGTTCACCGCGCCACCGGCCAGCACCACCTCCCGACGTGCCCGCACCACTCGGCGCTGACCGAGCTGATCGAATTCGACGCCGACGGCGCGCCGTCCGTCGAAGACAACCCGGGTCGCGGTCGCCTGGGTGTGCAGCGTCAGGTTGGCTCTGGCCAGCACCGGTTTCAGATAGGCGTCCGCCGTACTCCAGCGCGCACCCCTGCGTTGGGTGACCAACGTCTCGCAAAAGCCTTCCGGCGCGTCACAATTAGGGTCTTCGATGTCATACCCGCATTCCCGCACAGCCCGCAGCCAGGCGGCGGTCGAACTGCGCGGGCTGCGCTGCGGCGAGATGACCAGCGGACCGGCTTCGATCTTCGCGAAATACTTCGCGACGTGCGCGAAGTCCCAGTCCTCGCCCGCCAGTGCGCCCCATTCGTCGTAGTCGGCGGCGAAGCCCCGCACCCACATCATCGCGTTCATCGAGGACGAGCCGCCAAGCATCTTGCCTCGCGGCCAATAGATCTCGCGTCCGTCGAGTTGCTTCTGCGGCTCGGTCAGGTAATTCCAGTCAACCTCGGATCGAAACAGCTTCGAAAAGGCGGCGGGAATGCTGATGAACCTGTTCTTGTCTCTGGGCCCCGCCTCGAGGACCACGACCGACGTGGCCGAATCAGCACTGAGCCGATTGGCCAGCACCGCACCGGCCGAGCCCGTTCCCACGACGATGTAGTCGGCTTCCACCCGCCGGAGTCTAGGAGGCGGCGCCGTCCTACGCGGACAGTTCGATGTGGTGCGCTCCGACGACGCCCTGGTATCGCAGCGGGCTGCAGGTCAAAACGATGACCTGACCGTCGCCGCCGACCGCGTCGAACACCGCGCCCATCTTGATCAGGCGGTCGGGATCGGTGAACCCCAACGCGTCGTCGATCACGACCGGCACGCTGTCCTCCTTGGCGACCAGCGCGGCTCCGGCCAGCCTGGCGACGATCCCCAGCTGCTCCTTCGCCCCGCCCGAGAGTGAGTCGTAGGGCACCGTGCGTCCCGACAGCGTGCGGCTGCAGATCCGCAGTTGGCTGTCGATCTCGACCTCGAAGGTGTCCCCGAACACGATGCGGCCCAGTCGCTCCACCTGATTGCGGAACGGGTCGACGTAGCGCATCCGGGTGGCGTCCCGATGTCGGGCCATCACCGAGCGCAACAGGTGCGCCGCCCGCGCCCGCCGGTGCACCCGCAGATACTCCGCCTCGGCGTGCTCACGTTCCGTTTCAGCGGCGTCGAGCTGCCCCTTGCGCCCCTCGGTGCCGTACACCTTGAGCTGTGCGCCCACCAACCGCAGCGCATCAGCGACCTCGTCGTGGCGGGCAGTCAGCACGTCCAGCCGCCGCAATGCCGCGTCGAGGGTGGCGGTGACCGTCTCGGGTGCGCAGCGAGCGAGTTCGACGCTCAAGTCGGCGACGAGGCCGGTGGCGCGCCTCGCCTTCTCCAGGTCGGCCTCTGCTTTGAGGCGCAGGTCGTCGTCGCTCGCGGCGGCCCGCTGCTGTGTCAGGCGCTCCCGCCCGACGGTCAGCTCGGCGTAGCAGGCCGTCAGCTTCTCCCGGGCGATGCCGGCCCGGGTCGCCCGCTCCCCCAGTCGCTTCGCCGCCGCCTCCGCAACCTTGCGGTGTGTCTCGCAATCGGCGATGGCTTTCTGCTGAGCGGCGGTGGCTTCGTCGAGGGCGGCGCGGGCACTCGCGACGTCCGCAGGACCGGCGGGGGTACCCGCAGCGGCGATGTCACGCATTTCGGCGAACCGCGCACGAAGCGCATGGAGGTCGTCGTCACCGAGGAGCCCCCGGGCGGTCGCCGCCGCCCTGTCGCGCGCGCCGACCAGCTCTCGCCTCCGGCCATCGAGGACACGTGCCGCTGCCACGTCGTCGACTCCGGCCGCCGCCAGTGCCGACGCCAAAACCTGCTGTGCGGCATCGAGTTTCGCTTGGGTGTCGGAGGCGGGCGCACCGGGCACCACGCGCGCTGTCAGCACGCCGGGTAGGTCGATCTCGGTGGTCGTCGTGGCGTTCACCGCCCACGGCCGACCGGCTGCCAGGCTGACGGGTTCCCCGCCGACCCGCAGCTCGATGTCGGCGACGGCGACGACCTCGATGTGTGCCGACGCCAAGTCGGCCTGGCCTGCGGCCCGTTCGACGGTGGCCGCGGCGGCTTCGATGTCTTGCATCAACGCGTCGGTGAGCGCAATCGGGGCGAGTTCGTGTTCGGCCCCCTCGACCTCGCGCAGCGTCGCATCGATCTTCGTCAGCCTGCTGGACAGCCGCTGCGCCTCGTCCCTGTCGGCGAGCCGCTCGACGGCCCGGCGCGCCGCTTCGACCCGATCCTGACTCGTCTGCACCGCCGCCCGCGCCGCTTCGGCGGCCGCTTCCGCGGCCTCCTGGACCTCGTGGGCGGTGAGTTCCTCGTCGTGCGTTTGCGCCGCAGCGGTTTCCAGTTCGGCGACCGCGGCGGTGCGCTCGTCGACGTCGGCCTGCAGCCTGCGCCGCTCACTCAGCGCCGAGACCGATGCTTCGACTGTCGCGTCGGCGGCCGCGGCGACCACCTCCGCCTGCTTGAGCTGTTGGGCCAGCGCGGCCACCTCTTCGGCGGCGCTGCGCGCGGCGGCTAGTCGCTCGGCCGCCTCGGCGCGTTCACCGGCGACCCGAGCCAGTTCCGCGGTGTGCGTCGCGTGCGACCGGACGGCGTCGTCGACCTCGGCGACGGCGGCCGCACAGCGGGCCACGGCGTCGTCGGCGTCCCGCATGCGTTTGGTCGCGGCGGCCCACTCTCCGGTCGCGCGGCCGGTGGGCGTGAAATACCGCAGGTACTCCGCGTCGATCCGGTCGATCAGCAGCGGCTCGGCGCCGGAGAGCTGCACCGCCTCCCCGGCGGCCACGTCGAGCGCACGGGACAGTGCATCGCATCCCGACAGGTCCACCGCCGCCGTCGACGTCGACTGCAACACGCGCTGCGCCTGCCACAGCGACACGTCGACGGTTTCGTCGAGGATCGCCCGCACCCGGTCGTGGGCCTCGTCGCCGGTGAGCTGTTCGCGCCGGGGCGCCAGCACCGTCAGCGCCGTCTCCGCCCTTTTGTGGAACCGTTTGCGATAGACGAATCGATAGGGCCCCGTGCTGATCTCGGCGGTGATCTCGGCACCGACGTCAGCATGCGTCGGCTTGACCTGTTTGACCTCCTTCTTGGTCGAGCGGTCTTTGGCCTCCAGCAACATGTCAAGTGCCTCGATCATCGACGACTTGCCGATCTCGTTGGCTCCGCAGACCACCACCACACCGTGGTCGGGGAATTCGATCTCTCGGTGGGTGATGCCGCGGTAGTTGGTCAGGACGAGCCGGTGCAGTCTCATGCGACGCCCCTGTCCACCAGACGCAGCAGCAGCGACAGTGCCGCCCTCGCGTCGTCGGCGTCCTCGCTCTCGGAGCGTGCGGCGGCCACCAGTTCATCGACGGCGGCGGCGGCGAAACCGCCGATGCCGAGATCGTCGAACTCGCCGTCGGCGGGGATCACCGCGATCGCGGACTGCCGCTCCCACAGGCTGAGTGCCGCGAACAAGCGCGCATACTTGTCCAGGCAGGCATCGAGTGCGGCCTTGTCGGTCACCGTCAGCGATCCCGTGAGGGCCAGCCGAATGACGGTGCGCTCCTTGTCTGACATCAGATCGAGGTTGATGTCGAGGTCGGCAATGTCGCGGCTGCTGTCCACCGCTTGGTGCAGGGTCACGAACCGCCACCGGCCCACCCTCCTGGCCTCGACGCTCGCAGGCCGCCCCGGATCGGCCTCGTCGATGTCGACGACCATCACGTGACCGGGGTCGGGCTCGATGTCGTCGTAGTTGGTGACCTCGGGCGATCCCGAGTACCAGATACGGCCCGTCGTACCGACCTGCATGCGAGAGTGCTTGTCGCCCAACGCCACATAGTGCACGGCGCCGCGCGCGATCGCCGCTTCCACCGCTTCCAGCTCGATCAGCGACGGCCTGTCCTTGTCGGGAACGAAGATGTCGACCGCGCCGTGGCCGACGACGATACGGGTGGTTCCGTCGGCGGGCAGGTCGCCGATCACCGCGGCGACGAGGTCGGTGGTCGGTGCCTTCGACGACCACGGCGCGGCGACGAGCTCCAGACCGTGCCGGACCCGGTGCACGCCGGGTCGGTCGAGAACAGTGACATTGTCCGGGCATTCGGCGGTGAAGAGCGCGCTGGTGTACACCGACGACGCGTCCAGCGGGTCGTGGTTGCCGGGCAGCAGATAGACCGGGACGCCGATGGCCCGCATGGCCTCCAGCGATTGACTGACGACGCGCGGCGCCAGCTGGTTGTGCTCGAACACGTCGCCTGCGACCACGACGAACTCCGCGCCCACCTCGGCCGCCAGAATGCCGAGCCCCGCCACCGCCTCGCGGCGCGCGGCCGAATACCGGGGCTGCGCCTCGCCATTGAGGAAGTACCGGGTCATCCCGAGCTGCCAATCGGCGGTGTGCAGAAACCTCATCTGACCCTCCTCCCGTGCCGTGTTCCCACCAGGTGTGGCGAGTGTATGACCGGTCGCCGACAAGTCCCGGGACGCGCGTCGGCATGCCCTACGGTGAGATGGTGACCGAGCGCTATCGCACGCTGCTTCTGCTTCGGCATGCGAAGTCCGACTATCCCGCGGGGGTGCCCGACCACGAGCGTCCGCTGGCCCCACGCGGGCGGCGGGAGGCGGAACTGGCCGGGGACTGGTTGCGCGCGCACATCCCCGCCGTCGACGCGGTGCTGTGCTCGACAGCCACCCGCACCCGCCAGACGCTTGAGCGGACCAGGATCGAGGCGCCGGTGAGCTACCTCGACCGGCTGTACGACGCCACACCTGGGGCGGTGATCACCGAGATCAACGGTGTCGATCCCGATGTGGAGACCCTTTTGGTGATCGGCCACGAGCCGGCGATGTCATCGGTGGCGCTCGGCCTGGCGACCGTCGAGGGCAGCAACACCACTGCGGCCGAACACATCTCGACCAAGTTTCCCACGTCGGCGATAGCCGTGCTGCGCACCGCAGAACTCTGGGACCAGGTGACGTTCAGCAGCGCCGCGCTGGTCACCTTCCACGTGCCGCGCGGAGGCTAGGAGCTGGTAGCGAGCGTCAGCTCCATCAGCTTGATCGCCATCCCGCACGCGTCGATGCCCGGCTGCTGCGGGTTGACCCACCAGCCCACCACGCCGCCGGCGTCACTGGCCACGCCGCACGCACCATTGGGGTCATTGGGGCGCATTACGATTGATGGAACGCCGGCGATGGCCCGGCTTTCCACCTTGTACTGAAGCGAGTCGGCGGTCTTGCGTTCGTTGTCCAGGCTGCCCTGCTCGAACCAGAACCGGGTGATGTCGATCAGCCCGGCCGGGTTGGCGGCTTGCCACCGGCACACCGCGCCGACGAACGTGCTCTGGATATCGAGCGGATCGGCCCCGACCGTCTTGGCCAGGATGTCCTCGGTGAGGACCTCGCACTCCTTGAGCAGGTTCGGGTACTGCTTCTGGGAATTGTCGTTGCGCGGCACGTCACCGGAGCCGGCCTTGGCCGCCGTGCCCTCGACCGTCCGCGAGCATCCCACCAGCATCGTCACCGCGGCCAGCAGGGCGACCACCGCCACGACGATCCGCCGCATCGACCCGCTCATTTCGCGTTCACAATCGACTGGCGGGTCAGTTCCTTGGCCACGTCGCACGCATCCGGGAAGGGCTTCTGGGAGAAGCTGATCGACCACTCGATGAAGTCGTCGTCGTACTGGATGCCGATCTCGCACAGGTTATTGCCCAGGGTCGGGTCCTGGCCGATGGCGACGAAACCGTCGTGGCCCTCGATGTTGATGTCCTCGACGCTGTTGCGGGACAGTTCCTCGGTCTTGCGCTCGCGGCCGATCGGGCTGCCGCGATACCAGGTGAACGAGAAGTGCGGGCCCAGGATGCCGCCGCCGGCCAGCCACTGGCAGCCGACGGAGTTCTTGGCGGTGTTGACCAGGCCCGGCACGCGGGTCTGCTCGGCGATCGCCTGGTCGCTGATGCCGCCACACTGAGGAAAGAACGGCCCGTGGGTGACGCCCCGCGCGCTCGGTGTGCTCGGCGGCGCGCCGGGCGGGGCCGAGTCGGAGCCTGACGAGCATGCCGCCAACATCGGAATCAGGGCGACCACGGCGACCGCCACCCGCTTCACGTTGCTGGGAATCACAGCGCACACTTTAGCGGCCGCCACCCAAGGCGAACCTGAGAGACACGCTGACCTGCCCTTTCATCACACACCTCGGGGGTCGGTCGGTCCCGCAGCCGACCAGGTTGGTGTGCGAAAGTTACGAGATGCTCCTGGCCCTGCTGCGGCGGTACGTGCGGCCATATCGTGGGCTGCTCACTGTCGTCGCGGTGCTCCAGGTGATCAGCACACTGGCGTCGCTGTACCTGCCGACCGTCAACGCGGCCATCATCGACGACGGCGTCGCCAAGGGCGATATCCGCACCATCGTCGACCTCGGCGGTGTGATGCTCGGCGTCACCGGCCTGCAGGTGCTGTGCGCGGTCGGGGCGGTGTACTTCGGGTCGCGCGCCGCGACGGGGTTCGGCCGCGACATGCGGTCGGTGATCTTCCACCACGTGACGGGTTTCTCGGCCGCCGAGACCGCACGGTTCGGCGCGTCGACTCTGCTGACCCGCACCACCAACGACGTTCAACAGGTTCAGCTGCTGGTGCAGTTGACGTGCACCATGCTGATCACCGCGCCGATCATGTCGATCGGCGGCATCTTCATGGCGGTGCACCAGGACGCCGGGCTGTCGTGGCTGCTTCTGGTCAGCGTTCCGGTGCTGGCGCTGGCCAACTACTGGGTGGTGTCCCATCTGCTGCCGATCTTTCGCACCATGCAGCGGCTGATCGACGGCATCAACCGGGTGATGCGTGAACAGTTGTCCGGGATACGGGTGATCCGCGCGTTCGCGCGAGAGCCGTTCGAGCGCAACCGGTTCGTGGTCGCGAACCAGGCATTGTCGGACACCGCGCTGACGGCGGGCCGGTGGCAGGCGCTGATGTTGCCGGTGACCACGCTGGTGATCAACATCTCGAGCGTCGCGCTGATCTGGTTCGGCGGGATGCGCATCGATGCGGGGCAGATGCAGGTTGGTTCGCTGATCGCGTTCCTGTCCTACTTCATGCAGATCCTGATGGCGGTGCTGCTCGCGACGTTCATCCTGGTATTGCTGCCGCGGGCGTCGGCGTGCGCGGAACGGATCACCGAAGTGCTGTCCACCTCGCCGGCGATAACCAGCCCCGCCCATCCGGTCCGGCCTGCCGCGGTCGAGGGAGCGATCACCCTGCGCGGTGCCACGTTCAGCTATCCGGGCGCCGATCGCCCTGTGCTGCAAGACATCTCGCTGACCGCCGCGCCCGGCACCACGACCGCGATCGTCGGGTCGACGGGATCGGGCAAATCGACGCTGGTGTCGTTGATCTGCCGCATGTACGACGTGACGTCCGGCTCGGTGCGGGTGGACGACATCGACGTGCGGGACTACGACACCGAACAGCTGTGGGCGGCGATCGGGCTGGTGCCGCAGCGCGGGTACCTGTTCTCCGGAACCGTCGCCGAGAACCTGCGCTACGGCAAGTCCGACGCGACCGCTGACGAGATGTGGGCAGCGCTGCGGGTGGCATCGGCGGACGGCTTCGTCGGTTCCCACGCCGACGGCCTCGACATGCCGGTCGCTCAGGGCGGCATCAACTTCTCGGGTGGGCAGCGGCAGCGCCTGGCGATCGCCCGCGCCGTCATCCGCAGACCGGCGATCTACTTGTTCGACGACGCGTTCTCCGCACTTGACGTACACACCGACGCGCGCGTCCGGGCGGCGCTGGCCGAGGTGGCCGCCGCTGCCACGGTTCTCATTGTTTCGCAACGCATTTCGACGGTGGCCGCGGCCGACCAGATCGTCGTCATCGACGACGGCAGAGTCGTCGGCACCGGCACGCACGAATCGCTGCTGGCCGACTGTCGCACCTATGCCGAGTTCGCGGATTCGCAGTCGGTGGGCGCCGGCGTCGGGGGCGGGCCGTGACACAGCCTTTGGGACGCCCGATCCGCGGCATGGTGCAGGCGCCGACGGAACGCTCCCGCGACTTCAAGGGCGCGGCGATCCGGCTGGTGAAACGGCTGGCCCCGCAGCGCGGGCCCACGGCGGCGGTGATCCTGCTGGGTGTTGGCGGCATCGCGATGGGCGTGATCGGACCGCGCATCCTCGGGCATGCGACCGACCTGTTGTTCAACGGGGTGATCGGCCGCGAGCTGCCCGCGGGCCTCACCAAGGAGCAGGCCGTCGCCGCCGCCAGGGCACGCGGCGACAATTCGTTCGCCGACCTGCTGTCCGGTATGAACGTGGTGCCAGGCCGGGGCGTCGACTTCGCCGCCGTGGGGCGGACGCTGCTGCTCGCCCTCTCGCTGTATCTGGTTGCGGCGCTGCTCGTTTGGGTACAGGCGCGACTGCTCAACGTGGTGGTGCAACGGACCATGGTCGCGCTGCGCTCCGACGTCGGGGACAAGCTGCACCGACTTCCGCTGTCGTACTTCGACACCCGGCAGCGCGGCGAGGTGCTGAGCCGCGTCACCAACGACATCGACAACATCTCGACATCGCTGTCGATGACGATCAGCCAGCTGCTCACGTCGCTGTTGACGGTGTTCGCCGTCCTGGTGATGATGCTGACGATCTCGCCGCTGCTGGCCCTGCTCACTGTCGTCACCGTGCCGTTGTCGTTGTTCGTCACCCGTGAGATCGCCCGCCGTTCGCAGCGGCTGTTCGTCGCGCAGTGGCGCAACACGGGGCGGCTCAACGCCCACATCGAAGAGACCTACAGCGGCTTTACGCTGGTCAAGACCTTCGGCCACCGGGCGCTGGCCGAGGAGCAGTTCCGTGAGCGCAACGCCGACGTCTACCACGCCAGCCGCGGCGCCCAGTTCTTCTCCGGCCTGGTCGGGCCCGCCACCACGTTCGTCGGCAACCTCAGCTATGTCGCGGTGGCGGTCGTCGGCGGAATCCAGGTGGCGACCGGTCAGATCACCCTGGGCAGTATCCAGGCCTTCATCCAGTACGTGCGGCAGTTCAACCAGCCACTGACCCAGGTCGCAGGCATGTACAACACGCTGCAGTCCGGGATCGCCAGCGCCGAGCGGGTGTTCGAACTGCTCGACGCGGAGGAGGAGTCGCCGGACCCCCCGCGAACGTTCCTTACCAATCGAGAAATGGGCGAAAATTCGACTGGTAAGGAACGTTCGCGGAGCATGAGCGGGCGAGTCGAGTTCAAGGACGTGCACTTCGCCTACCGCCCGGGCACCCCGGTCATCGAGGACCTGTCGCTGGTCGCCGAACCTGGCAGCACGGTCGCGATCGTGGGCCCCACCGGAGCGGGCAAGACCACGCTGGTGAACCTGCTGATGCGGTTCTACGACGTGGATTCGGGCCGGATCCTGGTCGACGGCGTCGATATCGCGTCGGTGAGCCGGGAGTCGCTGCGCTCGCGGATCGGGATGGTGCTGCAGGACACCTGGCTGTTCGGCGGCACGATCTACGACAACATCGCCTACGGCCGCCCCGACGCCCACGAGGACGAGGTCATCGATGCCGCGCGGGCCGCCTACGTGGACCGGTTCGTACACACGCTGCCGAACGGGTACGACACCCGGGTCAGCGACGACGGCGGCAACATCAGCGCGGGCGAGAAGCAGCTGATCACCATCGCCCGCGCGTTCCTGGCCCGCCCGCAGCTGCTGATCCTCGACGAAGCGACCAGTTCTGTGGACACCCGCACCGAGTTGCTGATCCAGCACGCAATGGTGGAGCTTCGCCGCGACCGGACCAGCTTCATCATCGCCCACCGGCTGTCGACCATCCGCGACGCCGACCAGATCCTGGTGATGGAGGAAGGCCGGATCGTCGAACGCGGCAGCCACGCCGAACTGCTGGCGCGCCGGGGCGAGTATTGGGCGATGGCGCAGGCGTAGCCCCGCACCTTTCCCCGCGAGCAGACGCGCAGGAAAGAAGCGTTGCGCTTAACGGCGCCGACGGCTGAGCGGGTCGGGCAGGATGTGCCCATGAGCACCACAACGGTGCACACGTTCTGCCGGTACTGCCTGGCGTCGTGCGGCATCGAGGTCACCGTCGAGGACAACCGCGTCACCAAGATCTCCGCCGACAAGCAGAACCCCCATACCTGGCGGGACTTCTGCGCGAAGGGCCGCACCGCCAACCAGCTCGTCGAGCATCCCCGTCGCATCGTGAACCCGATGCGCCGAGTGGGCGACACGTACGTCGAGGCCACCTGGGACGAGGCCATCGCCGACATCGCGGCGCGCATGACCGCGCTCATCGACGCCGACGGGCCCGACGCGGTCGGCATCTACTACGGAAATCCGGCGGGCTTCTCGTCGTCGAACATCATCTTCATGAACGGCTGGCTGGACGCGATCGGCACCCACAGCCGGTATTTCGTCGGTTCGGTGGACCAGAACGCGATGCACGTCGTCGCCACCGCGATGTACGGCTCGATGCTGATGGCGCCGGTGTCCGACATCGACAATTGCGACTACTTCCTCCTCGTAGGCACCAATCCCGCTGTCAGCGCGTGGAATTGGCTGGAGACCGTGCCCGGTGGCTGGCGGCGTGCACTCGACCGGCAGAAGGCCGGCGCGACGATCGTTGTCGTCGATCCGCTACTGACCGAATCCGCCGAGCACGCCGACGTGCACCTGGCGGTGCGGCCCGGCCAGGACTGGGCGCTACTGCTGGCCATCGTCAAGGTGATCCTCGACGAGGGCCTCGAGCATCGGCGGGACTGCGCCGAACTCGCCACCGGTATACCGGACCTGCGGGCGTTGGTCGCCGACGTCGACCTCGATGACCTGGCGTCGCGCAGCGACATCCCGCGGGCCGATATCGAGCGCGTAGCAAGAGATTTCGCCGGTGCCCGCGCCGCGATGGTTGTCACCCGCACCGGGGTCTCCCTCCATCTCGCCGGGACCATAGCCGAGTGGCTCGGGCATGTGCTCAACGTGATCACCGGGCGGATGGACCGACCGGGTGGCAGGCGCTACGAGCCCGGCTATGTCGACGCAATCCGGATGTCCGGCATGATCAAGGCGAATCCGCACAGGAGCAGACTGCTCGGCCGCGAGATGGTCGCGGGCGCGCACGCGCTCAGCGAGCTACCCGACGAAATCACCACCCCCGGCCCGGGACAGATCCGCGCGATGGTGATCAACTGCGGCAATCCGGTGGTCTCCGGACCGGACGGCGCCAAGCTCGACAAGGCGCTCGAACAGCTGGACCTCCTGGTGGCCATCGACTTCGTTCAGCGTGAGAGCCACCGACACGCGCACTGGCTCCTGCCCGCGGTGCACTGGCTGGAGCGCGACGACCTGCTGGCGTTCACCAGCAGCATGCACGACCAGCCGTACGTGCAGTTCGGGGCGCAGGCGGTTGAGCCGCCGCCGGGCGCGCGCCAGGAGTGGCGAATCTTCGCCGACCTCGCGATCGCCATGAACAAGCCGCTGTTTCGCGCGAAGGGGATCAACGGCTTCATCAAGACCACCCGCCGACTCGCGCGCCTGACCGGCAACCCGGGCATGGAGTTCACTCCGCGGTGGCTCGACCGACTGGTCATCGCGACAGGACGAAAGTTCAACGGCCGCAGGATCAGATGGCGCGACGTGATGGCGCATCCGCACGGCTGGGTGTTGGGGCCGCGCGAATTCGGCCACTTCAAGGACGCGTTACGGACAGACGACAAGAAGGTGCACGCCGCGCCGCCGGAGTTCCTCGTGCGCACACGCGAACTGCTCGCCGAGCCGCACCCGCGCGCGCCCGACGGCTACCCGTTTCTGTTGGCCAACCGGCGCAATCGGCACTCGATGAACTCGTGGCTCAACGAACTGCCCGGCCTGCATCCGGCGGGCAAGAAGAACGACGTCCTGATCAACCCGGACGACGCCGCAGACCTCGGGATCAGCGACGGCGACCGGGTGCGCGTGTTCTCCCCGGTCGGTGCAATCGAACTAGCTGCGGCCATCGACAAGCGGCCGCGGCCGGGTGTCGTTGTGATCGATCACGGTTGGGGGTCAAGGGTTTTCGACCCGGGCGGTGGCGGTGTGCCGGAGTCGTACGGCGCCAACCGCAACCTGCTCGTCGACGGCGGACCCGTCGACCCGCTGTCGCAGACCTCGCCGTTGAGCTCGTCCTACGTCGGCGTCGAGCGCATCGGCTGACTCAGACCTGCGGGCCTTCCGACCTGAGGTCGTCTACGGTGCGCATCGCGTCGCGTAACTTGGTCAGCCACTCGTCGGTGTGCTCACCGACCAGCTTGACCGACCAGGCCAGCGCATCGGAGCGCGACCGCGCCACCCCGGCGTCGACCAGAGTGTCGAGCACCTGACGCTCCGGCTGGCGCAGCCGCGTCATGACCGGAACGGCGATGTGCGTGAACAGGATTCGCTCATATTTATCGGTGCCGACGGCTCCGATCTCTACGCCCCACGAAACCTTGCGACCGTACTTGTTCTGCGCCTCGTCGGCGATCCGCATGCGCTCCGCGCGGGTTTCCTCGCGGAACCGCGACGCCCGCCCCGATGCGCGGGCCTCGCTTTCTTCGCCCTCCGGTTCGGGGAGCCGACCGATGACGGTGATTTCCTCGCGGTCGACCATCACCGTCGGGTCGCCGTCGAACCAGTCGGGCAACCGGCCCGCGAACCACTCGGCGGCGTCGCCGGCGTCGGGTTGATCGGCCTGCTGCCACCCTCCCGGGCGTCCGGACCGTCGGCCATGTGCGTGATGTTGTCTCATGATTACATAATTACACCGTTACAACCGAGATAGAGCGGCTTTCACCCACGGCGAAACACATGAGGGCTCGATCCTCAGCGGCGCTTCATCACGATGGCGGCCCCGCCGCCGACCACAATCCCGAGCAGCAGCAGGGCCGCCCAGCCCGCGCCGAACAGCCACCACACGACGGCCAGTGCAGCGATCGCCGGCGACGCCGCGAACAGCACCATGCCGGGGTGCTGCTTGATGACCGCGAAGACGCTCTGCGCGCGTACCCGGTCGATTTCCTTTGCCATGTGACAAGCATGCCAGCGCGACGCTCACGGCATGGTCACAGCTCGAGTTGCACCGTCACGGGTCCGTCGTTGACGAGCGCGACCTCCATGTCGGCGCCGAACACGCCGGTCTCGACGTGGGCACCGAGTGCCCGTAGCGAATCGGCGAAGGCGGTGACCAAAGGCTCGGCGAGCGCGCGGGGGGCCGCGGCGTTCCACGTCGGACGCCTGCCCTTCGCGGTGTTCGCGTACAACGTGAACTGGCTGACCACCAGAACGGGTGCGAGCACGTCGGCCGCCGACTTTTCGCCGTCGAGAATGCGCAATTGCCAAAGCTTCTCGGCGAGCCGCTGCGCCGTGGCCGTGTCGTCGTTATGCGTGACGCCGACCAGCGCGAGCAAGCCCTGGCCATCTGGCCGGATGGCGGCGACGATCTCGCCGTCGACCGCTACCGACGCCGAGGTGACCCGCTGAACGAGGATGCGCACGGCCACGACGCTACAGCGTCGCGAGAATGCCCTTCATCGTGTCGATCTCCTGTTGCTGGGTGGTGGCGATCGAGCGGGCCAACTCGACGGCGGGAGCGAAGGTACCGTCCTTGATTTCGGTCTGTGCCATGACAATTGCGCCCTCGTGGTGAGTGATCATGCCGGTGAGAAACAGCTTGCTCGCCTCGGCGCCATCGGCGTTCTTCAACGCCGTCATCTGTTCACCCGACATCATTCCCATCGCGTCGCCCGACATGCCGTCCATGGTGTGGCCTTCGTTCGCGGTCATGGGCGGCATCGCCGGCTTACCCCATTGGCGCAGCCAGCCCTGCATTTGCTCGATCTCTGGGCCCTGCGCGGCCTTGATGCGGGTGGCCAGGTCGGTGACCCGGGGATCGACCCCCTGCTTGGCCAGCACGACGTCGCTCATCTCGACCGCCTGCTGGTGATGCGGAATCATGTGCTCGGCGAACATCAGGTCTGCGTCGTTGTGGTCCTGGGTGTTGGGCGCCGCACTCGCCGTCGCCGATGACGTCGCCGATGACGAGGTCGACGAGCCACGGTCGGCCTGCTGACCGGCTCCCGAGTCACCGCCACCGCAGGCGGCGCCAATCGACAGCACCGCTATGGCGCCCGCGGCGGTCACAACTGCCCGATTCCACATCATGTTCCCGGTCCCTTCGTCGGTACCTTTACCTATACCCCCTACGGGTATATCATGGCAACATGCCGTCCATCGCTAATACCACCGACCGGCGCGAACTCACCTTGGCCGTCAGCGGGATGTCGTGCGCGTCGTGTGCGGCGCGCATCGAGAAGCGGCTGAACCAGCTGGATGGCGTGGTCGCAACCGTCAACTTCGCCACCGAAAAAGCCACCGTCGATTTCCCGGACAGTGTGGCCCCGGAAGACCTGGTCGCCGCGGTTGAAGAAACCGGTTACACCGCAACGCTACCCACGCACGCCGAGGACGAAACCGACGAGACAACCGGCTGGAAGCGCAGGCTGTTGATCTCGGCGGCGCTCACCGTTCCGGTGGTGCTGCTGTCGATGGTGCCCGCGCTGCAGTTCGACTACTGGCAGTGGGTCGCGCTCGGCCTCACCACACCCGTGGCTGTGTGGGGCGCGTGGCCGTTCCATCGGGCGGCGATCGCCAACCTGCGTCACCGCGCCGCGACGATGGACACGCTCATCTCCGTCGGCGTCGCGGCGGCCTACCTGTGGTCGAGCTGGGCCCTGCTCTTCACCCACGCCGGGGCCCCGGGCATGTCGATGACGGTGAGCCTGCTGGCCGACAACGGTGGCGGTCCTCATCTCTACCTGGAGGTCGCCGCCGCGGTCACCACGTTCATCCTCGCCGGAAAGTACTTCGAGTCACGCGCCAAGCGCAGTTCCGGCGAGGCACTGCGCGCACTGCTCGACATGGGCGCCAAAGACGTCGCTGTGTTGCGCGACGGATCAAGCGAAACACGAATCCCAATAACGGAACTCACGGTCGGCGACGTTTTCGTGGCGCGGCCCGGCGAGAAGATCGCCACAGACGGCATCGTCCTGTCGGGCACCTCTGCGGTGGATGCGTCGATGCTGACCGGCGAGCCGGTGCCGGTCGAGGTGAGTGCCGGCGACAATGTCGTCGGGGCGACGGTCAATGTCGGAGGCCGGCTCGAGGTTCGCGCGACACGCGTCGGGTCCGACACCCAGCTCGCGCAGATCGCGCGCCTCGTCACCGCGGCCCAGAGCGGCAAGGCCGAGGTGCAACGCCTGGCCGACCGGGTGTCGGCGGTCTTCGTGCCCATCGTCATCGGGCTGTCTCTGCTGACGCTGGCGAGTTGGTTACTGGTCGGCGCATCGGCGGCTTCGGCCTTTACCGCCGCGGTCGCGGTGCTGATCATCGCCTGCCCGTGCGCGCTCGGACTGGCCACGCCGACGGCCCTGCTGGTGGGCACCGGACGCGGCGCTCAGCTGGGCATTCTGATCAAGGGCCCGCAGGTGCTGGAATCGACCCGCCGCATCGACACCGTCGTCCTCGACAAGACCGGCACGGTGACCACCGGCCAGATGGCGGTCGCCTCGGTCCATGTCGTCGACGACGGCGCCGCCGAAATGCTGAGGCTGGCGGGCGCGCTGGAACACGCATCGGAGCATCCCATCGGACGCGCGATCGCGGCGCGCGCCACCGAGGCGGGTGCCCTGCCACCGGTGACCGATTTCGCAAACCACGGCGGCAGAGGCGTCACCGGCGTGGTCGAGGACCGTGTCCTCGCGGCTGGACGCTACAGCTGGCTGCGCGACGACGGCGCGCCGGAGGCCCCCGAAGCGCTTCGTGACGCGGCGGAAAGCGCTGAGGCCGACGGGAAGACGGCCGTGTGGCTGGCGGTCGACGATACGATCCGCGCGGTGATCGTCGTCTCCGACACCGTCAAGCAGACATCGGCCCCCGCCGTCGCCGAACTCCGGGAACTGGGCCTCACGCCGGTGCTGCTGACCGGTGACAACCGTCGCGCCGCCGGCGCCATCGCCCGACAGCTCGCTATCGACGAGGTGATCGCAGAGGTGCTGCCCGCCGAGAAAGTCGAACAGATCAAGCGGCTGCAGGCCGAAGGAAAGGTCGTGGCGATGGTCGGCGATGGCGTCAACGACGCCGCCGCACTCGCGCAGGCCGATCTGGGTCTGGCCATGGGCACGGGCACCGACGTGGCGATTGCCGCCTCCGACCTGACCCTGGTGCGCGGCGACCTGCGAGCCGCACCGGACGCCATCCGCCTGTCCCGGGCCACCTTGCGGACGATCAAGGGCAATCTGTTCTGGGCCTTCGCCTACAACGTCGCCGCGCTACCGCTGGCCGGCCTCGGCTTGCTGAATCCGTCGATCGCAGCTGCAGCAATGGCTTTCAGCTCGGTCTTCGTGGTGACCAACAGCCTGCGGCTGCGCAGGTTCGCGTCGTCGGGTCAGCCCGGCAGCCCGGGAGCCGGGGTCAGGCAGTGTGCGAGCGGGCGGCAATAGGCGCACAGATCCATGCCGAGGCTCGGGTAGCCGCACGCGGGGCAGATGGACGACGCGGTCAGCAGTTCCGCTGCCGTCGCCATCGAGATATTCAACGGCTGACCTGCACTGGTGTTTGGTACTTCCATGACTTAGCCCTTCCGACTGCCCGACAGCGGTGGACTACCCGGTGATATTGAATATCAACACTCCCGTCAAAACTTTTTGTGGCCGCGCACGGCGCCGGAGCGGGACTCGCGGGTCTTGTGATCCGGAAGTGACTCAGGTGACTGTGGGGGCGCGATCGGAACTATTCCGGACCTGCCGCGCGGGCCCGAAACAGCTTGACCTCGCCCTTGATCCCCTTGAGGTGCCGCGCCTTGGCAAATGACCAGGTGAACTCGCCGTCGTCACCGACTTCGTCGTGCACGGCTTCGGTCACGAGCACCGCGCCCGGCCTGGCCACCGCAGTCACCCGGCTCGCCAGATTGACCGGGCTGCCGAACCAGTCGCCGGCCCGCCGCACGGCGCTGCCCGCGGCCAGCCCGACGCGTAATTGCGGCAGGTCCTCCTTCTCGGCGGAGGCCAGCAACTCGAGCGCCGCGCGCAGCAATGCGACCGCGTCGGTGCTGACGAACATCACCGCGTCGCCGATCGTCTTGATGAAGTGCACGGGTGGCGCTGCGACATCCCGGGCGAGCGCCGACAACCGGTTCGCGAGGTTCTCCAGTTCCTCCGGAGGCACCGCCTCGCCGAGCCGGGTGAAGCCCACCAGATCGGCGAAGCAGACGGTCACCTCGCGTGCGCCAGGCAGCGTCCCGGCTGCCCGCTCCGCGACGCTGACCGCCTCGGTCTCCAACCCGTGACGCAGCTGTAGGCGCAGCACGTCTTCGGCCAGCGGTCCCAGCAGCGGCGAAACACGTTGCACGAGCTCGCTATATGACTTCGCGATCTGCAACTCGGTTGCGCCGGGCTCGATCACCGCCTCCAGCACGACCTGACGCATGACCTCGGCGGTCTGGGCCATCCCCTGGCCGAGCACGCGCGCCACCGCGATCACCTGTTCGCGGGTGAATCCCGCGTCGACGAAGACCCGGGCGCGCGCCGCTGCGTCGGCGTCGGCCCGCAGATGGACCGGCGCGTCGAGGTCGTCGACCCGCGGCAGACCCAGCGCCCGCTGCATGGCCTCCAGCAGTTCGAGGTCGACGCCGGTGTCCTCGCAGATCTGCCGCGTCGACACGTATACGCCGTCGTCGCCGACGACCCGGCCGGCGGGCATCAACATCGGCGCGAACTCCGACCGGATGTGTTCGACGGTGAAGCCCTCGTCGAGCAGCCACTCGATCAGCTCGGCGCGTTCGGCCCGCGCCTTGCCGTCCAGTCCGTCGAGCAGCCCCGAGGCCTCGATATCGATGCTTCTGTCGTCGGCCACCGTCACAACGTATACCTGTTGGTGTGACACGACCGTTGCTGGAGGGTTTGCCACCGATCGTCGGCGACCGCGCGCGGATGCTGATACTGGGCAATATGCCCAGTGTGATGTCGCTGGCCGCCCAGCAGTACTACGGCAACCCGCGCAACGGATTCTGGCGGATCACCGGCGACATCTTCGGTTTCGACCCGTCCTCGGCGTACCAGGATCGAGCGGCAGCGCTGCGCGGACGCGGTGTTGCGGTGTGGGACGTGCTGCGGGTGTGCCGACGGCAGGGCAGTCTCGATTCGGCGATCGAGCCGGACAGCATGGTGGCCAACCACTTCGAGTCTTTTTTCGACGCGCATCCGGCTATCGACAGGGTGTTCTTCAACGGCGCCGCAGCGGAAAGGAACTTCTTGCGGCTGGCGCGCATCGACCGGCCATTGCGCTACCGCAGGCTGCCGTCGACGAGCCCGGCCCAGACCATGCGTTTCGAGGACAAGCTGCGGGCCTGGCGCGAGGCACTCGGTTAACTCACCGGCGGGCGTCGCTGAGCCCACGGCCGCGCCCTCTCGAGCTGGGCGCCGAGGGACAGCAGCGTGGCCTCGTCAAAAGGCCGGCCCACCAACTGAATTGACGTCGGCAACCCGTCTCGGTCCAGGTCCCACGGTACGACCGCGGCCGGTTGGCCCGTCCCATTGAACATGCCCTGGAAGGGCACCCGCTGCGCGACAAGCGCGAGCGTCGTGACCGCACCGCGCCGCTGGTAGGCACCGATACGCGACGGCCCCGTGGCGGTACCCGGCGTGATCACCACATCGACGTCGTCGAAGATCGACAGAACGCGTTGCGTGAGTGCGCTTTCCGCCGCACGGATTGCTGCCATCCGCCGGTCGGAGATCAAGCCCCCGATACGGGCGAAGGCCCGGGTGCGCTTCTCGAGCCTTTCCTTTCGCGGCAGAGCCCGCACGTCGTCGTACGCGCCGCGGAAATAGCGCGGAAGCAGGTGGCCGTAGAACGCGCCGATCGGATAGTCGGGGTCGCGCGTGAGGACCTGGTGGCCGAGTTCCCGCAGCAGCGTTCCCGCCTCGTCGAGCGCTGCTCGCTGCGCTCTGCCAACCCTCGCCGTCAGAGTCGGTGGAACCTTGGCGCTCAACGCAATTCGCAGCCGACCCGGTTCGCGGGCGGCTGCGGCGATGAAACTGCCTTCAGCGGCCATCGTCGACGTCACATCCAGGAACAGGGCGGCATCCTCGACCGTTCTGGCCAGCGGGCCGTTGACGGACAGCCCGTTCCACGCGCCCTCGTGCGGTACGAGCGAAACCCGGTCACGCTGCGGCTTGATCCCGACCAGCCCGCACCACGTCGACGGGATCCGGATCGAGCCCATGCCGTCGGACCCCAACGCCATCGATGCCAGGCCCGCCGCGACCGCGGCCCCGCTGCCGCCGCTGCTGCCGCCCGGTGTGCGGTTGGTGTCCCACGGATTTCGCGTCGCACCGAACTCGAGGGTTTCGGTGAAGGGCCACAGCATCATCTCGGGCACGTTGGTTTTCCCGAGGATGACGGCGCCCGCGGCACGCAGCCGACGGACGACCTCCGCGTCGGCTGTTTTGGGCGGCCCATAGGCGCCGGTGCCGTAGGTCGTGACCTCGCCTGCGACATCGACGTCGTCCTTGATCGCGACCGGCACGCCCAGCAGTGGCAGCCGCTCCCCGCTGTCCAGCCGGGCCTGCGCGGCCGCCGCCTCGGCGCGTGCCGAATCGGTGAGCACGATTCGGTATGCCCTGAGAACCGGGTCCAGCCGCGCAATACGGTCCAGATAGAGGTCGAGCAGTGCGGGCGCGGTGATGGCGCCCGCGGCCAGAAGCCGCGCCTGTTCTGCGGCGCCGGCGAACGCAATGTCAGTGGACTGCACTCGCAGCAGCGTATCGGTCTAACCGCCGTGCGCGCTGGCGTATTCGCCCGGTGTACTGCCGATCATCGAGCGGAAGTCGTTGATGAAGTGCGCCTGGTCGTACCAGCCGAGGCGGACCGCCAGATCCGCGAAATCGACATCGGGGCGGCTTTCGATCTCCAGCGCGGCCTGCTGCAGGCGATATCGGCACAACACCCACTTCACCGGCACACCGACGTAGCGCCGGAACACCCGCTGCGTGGTGCGCGCGCTCCACGGCGAAAGCCCCATCACCTGCTCCACCCGGTGCAGGCGGTCGTCGTCGCGGATCCGCTCCACCAGTGCGATCAGCGAGGCGAACGTCGGGTCGGTGTCGCCGGCGTAGTCGCCGATCGCGTCGTCCAGACCCGTTGCGGCCGATTCGACGTTGTCTGCGAGATGCAATGCCGCACCGAATAACTCGGCGTCGACACACTCGATACGACCGGTGTAGTGCGCGGCGTCTCGGCCGAAGCGTGCGGTGAATCCACCTGGTCGGAGCCGGGCGCCGACGACGGTGCCGCGCTCACTGATCGTGGTGCGAAAGACCCGCTCCACCACGCCGTGTACGAGTGTGTTCGGCAGCGCGAAGCCGTGCCGCGGCGCGTCGCTCCCCCGTTCGTGGGTGAGGTGCATCGACGGGAAGGTGATCACCGTATTGGGAAGCGGTTCGCGGCCGCGCAGGTCCCAGCTCACCGACCAGAGGTGTTCGACGAAGCGGCCCGCCGACTCAGACGGCGCCCAGCGATCGAGGTCGAACAGCGAGGTCGAGGCGGCACGCCCGACCACGCCCCGCACCGGGGCGCTCGGCTTTTCCTCCTGGTCAGCGGGCACGTGTTCAGCCTACGAAGCCGACGTCGTGAGGAACCCAGCACCGGCGGTTCAGCCTGCCCGAACCTGTTGCCCTATGTCACGCGCATTGCTGGCGACGCCGCTGTTCGCCCTCGGTCTCGTCGTCCCGCCCGCTGTCAGCCACGCCGACGTCGATTGCGCTGCCGGTTGGGAGTTCGGGCCGACGTTGCGGCTGACCCAGAGCGATGGCTGGTCGGTGACGGTGGCGACGTCGGGCCGAGGAATCGGCGGACCTGCCGTCGCGATACCACCGGACAAGCGGGCCCTGCTTCGCGGTACCGCCGAGGGCAGCACGGACGGCACCACCCTCGCGTTCGGCATCAGATGGGACAACGGGTTCGAAACGCATTACACCGGCGTGGTGAATCAGACCACCGGCGCGGTAACCGGTGAACGTCCCGACGGGGTCACCTGGAAGTCCGCGACGAGCATGCGCTGCATCGGCGCACCGGCGCCCGACGCACCGGCGACCTGACGACACAAAAGAGGGCACCCGTTGCGGGCGCCCCCTTCTGCGGTTCTTTCGTCAGCGGCTCTGCTGAACGGTCATGTCCACGTGCGGCACATTCACCGTCGGCTGGATGTCGTGGATCCAATTGTGGTGGATGACGTCGGCCTCGGCCGGGGCGGCGAAGCCGAGGACTGCGGCCGTCAGGCCGGTGGCGGCTAATCCGGTGAACCCTGCAATTCCGAGCTTCTTCATTTCAGTGCCTTCTTCGTGTCCGTGGGGGCTCTTTTCGTGCCCTCTGTCATGCTGAACAGCCAGGTCAGACGGTTGATTTCCGGTGGCAGGAATTGATCGGCGGTTGGCAGGAACGTGCTACCCAATACGATTCGCAGATGGCCAAACTGGAGCTGTCGCGCAGCCTTTCGATGACACCGGATCATGCTTGGGAGCACGCGTCGAACTTCTCGACGCTCGGCGACTGGCTGAAGATGCATGAGGGCTGGCGCAGCGATCTGCCGGACGAGCTCGAGGTAGGCACGACGCTGATCGGCGTCGCGGGCGTCAAGGGTATGCGCAACCGGGTCACGTGGACGGTGAAGGAACTCGATGCGCCGTCGCTGTTGGCGGTCGCCGGCAAGGGTGTCGGCGGGACCAGGTACGGGCTGCGGATGACGGTCGAACCCACGGATTCGGGATGCGACTTCACCGTGAAGATCGATCTCGGCGGTGCACCGTTGTTCGGGCCCATCGGCTCGACCGCGGCCCGGTTGGTCAAAGGGGACATCGAGCGCTCGATCGAGCGGTTCGAGGAGCTCTACGGCTGACGACGAAGGCGGCGCGGAATGCGCGCCGGTGAGGTGGCGCGCAATGCACGAGCTGGCGCGAAACTCCAATCCCGAGGCGTGCCGGTTCACCAAGCTGGCGGACATGACTGTCAAACCGATTCCGGAGGGCTATACCAGCCTGACCCCGTTTCTGTGCATCGACGGCGCCTCCGCCGCCATCGACTTCTAAGTCTCGGTTTTCGGTGCGGAGCTCGTCGACCGGATGGACGGCCCGAACGGCACGGTCGCCCACGCCGAGCTGGATTTCGGCGACGGCCGGCTGCAGCTGGCCGACCCGAACGAGGCCTACCAGCTCGCCGCGCCCGACGCGGGACCGTATGTGACGCGTTCGGTGGCGCTCTACTGCGAGGTCACCGACGCGGTGGTGGCGCGCGCCGAAGAGGCAGGCGCGACGATTCGCGAGCCCGCGCAGACCTTCGTCACCGGTGACCGCTTCGCGTCCATCCTCGACCCGTTCGGCCAGCGCTGGACGGTGATGACCCGCGTCGAGGACGTCTCACCCGAGGAGCGCGACCGCCGGATGGCCGAATGGGCCCAGGAGAACGTCTAGCTCAGGTCTGCGTCTGGCCGAGGGTGACCTGCACCGTCCGGGAGGCGCCGGAGGCGTCCTCATAGGTCAGCGTCACCTTGTCGCCCGGCGCCTTCGAGCGCACCGCAGCGACCAGCGCGTCGGCACCGTCGATCGGCCGGTCGTCCACGCGGGTGATCAGCACGCCGCTGGGCAGGCCCGCCGCCGCGGCCGGACCGCCGTCGACGACCTGGGCGACCGCGGCGCCGCGGGCACCCTCAGCCTGCGACAGCTGAACGCCCAGCGACGCGTGCGAGACGGTGCCGTTGGCGACCAATTCGTCGGCGATGCGCTTGGCCTGATCCACGGGGATCGCGAAGCCGAGACCGATCGAGCCGCTCTGCCCGCCTTGCGGGCCCGGCCCGCTTCCGCCGCCCATCGAGGCGATCGCGGAGTTCACCCCGACGAGTTCGCCGTTCATGTTCACCAGCGCTCCGCCGGAGTTGCCGGGGTTGATGGCGGCGTCGGTTTGGATGGCGTTCATCACCGAATGCTGGCCGGTGGCTTCGTCGCCGGTGCTTACCGGGCGATCCAGCGCACTGATGATGCCGGTGGTCACGGTGCCGTCGAGGCCGAGCGGCGACCCGATCGCCACCACGTTCTCACCGACCTTCAAATCCTTCGACGACCCCATGGTGATCGGTGTCAGACCCGAAACACCCTGGGCGCGAACGACGGCGATGTCGTCGTCCGGGTCGGTGCCGACGACGGTGAACGGCACCGTCTTGCCGTCGGCGAAGGAGACCGTGGCGTCGGGAGCCTGCCCGGAGAGGCCCTGCTCGCCGGGCGAGGACTGACCGCCGAGACCGGGCAGTCCCTGAAGGCCGGGGAAACCTTGATCGTCCTGTCCGCCGAGGGCGCTCGACGCCTGGTCTGCGGAGGGGCCGCTCAGCGCGGCCACCACATGGTTGTTGGTCAGGATGAGACCGTCGCCGGTCAGCACGATGCCCGAGCCCTCTTCCCTGCCCTGACCCATGCTGATCTGCAGCTTCACCACGCTGGGCAGCACCTTCGCCGCGACCTGCTCGACCGAACCGGTCGGCGCAGCAGCCACGGGCTGCTTGGGAGCGGGCGCCGCAGCGGTGGCGGCGGTGGCTGCGCTGTTAGCAGCGGACGCGTCCGGTCGGTTGGCCAGAACCGCCGCGCCGACGCCTCCGGACACCACGGCGACCGCGGCGGCACCGGCGACCACAACACCGGCACGAGAACGCTTCCTGGCCAATGGAATCGGCGTGGTCGATGCCGAATCAGACTGGGATGCAATGCCATAGCCACCATATGGCTGCTGGGGCTGCTGCGTTGCGTAACGCCAATCGTATGGCCGCTGATACGCATCGCGGGGAGGAAGGCTCGAATGTTGTTGGCTCACGGACGGGCTCGCACCCGCAGGACGGTCGGACCGACGCAGCGAGTAGCGCGATTGCTTTTTCATGAAGTGGTTTCTTCCCTCTACGGTCGGGACCAAAGCGGTTAGTCACACTCTGCACACACTGACTGAGACTTGACTGAGAGAAGGATCTATACAGTCCAAGACTTTGCTAGTGGCCTCGGTCACGTGAATCCGCGACGGGCTAGCCTGGCGGGATGTCCTGTGTGTTCTGTGCCATCGTCGCCGGTCGGTCTCCTGCCATCCGCATTTACGAGGACGACGACTTCCTGGCCATCCTCGACATCCGTCCGTTCACCCGCGGGCACACGCTGGTGATCCCCAAGCGCCATTCCGTCGACCTGACCGACACGCCGCCGGACACATGCGCCGACATGGTGCGTCTCGGGCAGCGCATCGCGCAGGCGGCCAGGAAGTCGGGGTTGCACGCCGACGGCAACAACGTGGTCATCAACGACGGCAAGGCGGCGTTCCAGACCGTCTTCCACATTCACCTGCACGTGCTGCCCCGTCAATCCGGCGACAAATTGTCCGTCGCCAAGGGCATGCTGCTTCGTCGTGATCCGGACCGCGAGGAGACGGGCCGGATCCTGCGTGAGGCGCTGGCCGAACTCGACGCGGCACAACAGGACTGAGGTCTGTCGATGTCACATGCCAGGAAGGCCATGTTCAAGCTTCTCCGTGTGCACGACATGCTGTATCAGGCCAGCAACGGCTGGATCGGTCACCGTTTCCCCGGAGTGCCGCCCAGCCTGCTCCTGCATTCCGTCGGCGCGAAAACCGGTGCCGCGCGGACGAATGCGCTGACCTACGCCAAGGACGGCGACAGCTTCCTGATCGTCGCTTCGAACGCGGGCGCCAAGCGCTATCCGGCCTGGTACCACAACCTCAAGGCACACCCCGAGGTCGAGATCAACGTGGGTCCGCGCAGGTTGCCCGTCACCGCACGCATCGTCGGTCCGAACGACGCCGACTACGACCGGCTTTGGCGAATCGCCGATGAGAACAACAATGGGCGCTACAGCGCGTACCAGAAGCGCACCTCACGTCCGATCACCGTGATCGAACTGACGCCAAAGAACTGATCAGAAAAGCTCTTTCGCGAGCAGTTCCAGCGTCGTGACACGTGCCGGCGCGCTCGCCGGATCGGCACCGCGACGGGCCGACGCCACCGGATGGACCATCACCTCGTCGACGTCGAACTCCGCGGCCAGCGCCCGCACCTGCTCGGCGGCCTCGGTCGGATCGCCGACGACGGCTCGGCGCAGCCCGGCTTCGACAACCGCCCGCTCCTGCGGTGTCAGCTGCTTCTGTTCGGCGTCCTCCACCAGATCGACGGGGCCCAGCGGTTGGCCGGTGCGCAGCCGCGCCATCATCTGCAGGTTCGGCAGCAGCAACGCCATTGCCTCGTCATGGCTTTCGGCCACCACCGCGTTGACGGTCAGGAATGTCACGGGTTCGGAGGCAAGGTCGCCGGGCTGGAACTCCGACCGGTAGACGGCCAGCGCCTCCGCGGTGCCCTGGCCCGAGAAGTGGTGTGCGAACACGTACGGAAGCCCCTTGGCGGCAGCCAGATGCGCGGAGTACATCGACGAACCGAGCAGCCACAGCCGCGGTTCGCTGGTCGCCGATGGGGTCGCCTTGAGGATGTAGTCCTGCTGCGGGATGGAGACGCGGACACCGTTGGTGCTCATCATCGCGGCCACATGGTCGAGGTATTCCGGGAACTTGTCGATGTCGCTGTCGTCGCGTCCGGCGCCGGTGCGCAACAGATAGGACGTCAGCGGATCGGAGCCGGGTGCGCGGCCGATGCCGAGGTCGATGCGTCCGGGGTGCGCCGCTTCGAGCAGGGCGAACTGCTCGGCGACGGCCAGCGGGGCGTGGTTGGGCAGCATCACTCCGCCGGAGCCGAGTCGGATCTGCGCGGTGTTCGCGGCCAGGTGGGCGATCAGCACCGGCGGGCTGGTGGCGGCGACCGACGGCATGTTGTGGTGTTCTGCGACCCAGTAGCGGGTGTATCCCAGCCGGTCGGCGGTCTGCGCGAGCCGCGTGGAAGCGGCGAGCGCGTCAGACGTCGACTGGTCGGTGCGCACCGGGACGAGATCGAGGACGGAAAGGCGCATATTGGCGTCAACGCGAACCATCGCCGCCGCGTTCCCGCGATTTCGGCGCGGTTGGTCGCGCTGAGCGCGACTGCGCGCGCCGAAATCGCGTTAAACCGGCGAGTTCGACCGCATGGTCGAACACGTCGTCGAGCATCTCCGGGGTGAGCTTGCCGGTGAAGGTGTTCTGTTGGCTCGGGTGGTAGACGCCCATCAACGTCACCTCGCCGTGCGGCGTCTGCAGCGTCGCCGTCGCACCGTGCCCGAACTTCGGCGTCGGCCGTCCGACCGAGCCACCCGCCGCACGGACCATGTCCAGCACCGCCCGCCACGCGAACCCGCCGAGCGCGATCAGCACCCGCACCTCGCCGCCGGCCAGCCGCCACTCCGCGTCCAGCCACGGCGCGCACGTTGCCCGCTCCGCCGGGGTGGGCGCATTGGCGGGCGGCGCGCAGCGAACGGCCGCCACGATGCGAGTGGCATTGAGCGCCAACCCATCTGCGGCGTCGACGCACAGCGGCTGGTTGGCCAGCCCGACCCGATGCAGCGACGCGAACAGGAAGTCGCCGGAGCGATCGCCGGTGAACACCCGCCCGGTCCGGTTGGCGCCGTGCGCGGCGGGCGCCAGGCCGACGATCATCACCCTCGGCCGCGCGGCACCCCAGCCCGGTGCGGGCCTGCCCCAGTACGGCTCGGCCGCATACGACTTCCGCTTCTCCACCGCGACGCGTTCGCGCCACTCGACCAGCCGCGGGCAGGCCCGGCACACCGACACCTCGGCATCGATCTGCTCGACCGACTCCGCCGCGTCGGCCATGGCCGCCACCTGCGCCGCCGTGTCCGCGACCGCCGTCGCCAGTGTCGCCGGATCGCCGGGCCAGCCCGACCCGGCGGGAACCGGCGAATCGAAACGCTTCCCGATGCGCGGATGGGCGAGCTTCATCGCTCCACTGTGCCTGCGGCACAAAATCCATCGCCGACCGGGCCGGGCCGCTGTTAGATTCCTCGGGATATCTCATGATCAACGGCAAGCGCGGTCCGCTCTTCGTCATCCTCTTCGCCGCGCTGATGGCCGGCGCGGGCAACGGCATCTCGATCGTCGCGTTCCCCTGGCTGGTGTTGCAGCGCAGCGGATCCGCCCTCGACGCCTCGATCGTCGCCATGGCCGGCACCATTCCGCTGCTGGCCGCGACACTCATCGCCGGAGCCGCGGTCGACTACCTCGGCCGCAAACGCGTGTCGATGATCTCCGACGCACTGTCCGCGTTGTCGGTGACCGCAGTCCCGGTGCTCGCACTGACCTTCGGCATGCAGGCCATCAACGTCGCCGTGCTCGCCGCCCTCGCCGCGCTCGGCGCGCTGTTCGATCCGGCGGGAATGACGGCCCGCGAGACGATGCTGCCCGAGGCCGCCGCCCGTGCCGGCTGGACGCTGGACCACGCGAACAGCGTGTACGAAGCGACGTTCAACCTGGCCTACATCGTCGGGCCGGGTGTCGGCGGCCTGTTGATCGCCACGCTCGGCGGGGTGAACACGATGTGGGTGACGGCGGGCGCGTTCGTCATGTCCATCATCGCCATCGCAGCGCTGCGTCTCGAAGGCGCGCACCGGCCGGACCGCACCACGATGCCCGACGGCGTGTGGGCCGGCGTCGTCGAAGGGTTGCGCTTCGTCTGGCACAACAAGGTGCTGCGCGCCCTCGCGGTTGTCGACCTTGCCGCCACCGGGTTGTACATGCCGATGGAGTCCGTGCTCTTTCCGAAATACTTCACAGATCGCAACGAGCCGGCGCAGCTGGGCTGGGTGCTGATGGCGCTCAGCGTCGGCGGTCTGGTCGGCGCGCTGAGTTATGCGGTGCTGTCGACGTATTCGCGCCGACGGACCGTCATGCTGACGGCGCTGCTCACCCTCGGTGTGGCGATGACGATCATCGCGTTCCTGCCGCCGCTGCCGCTGATCCTGTTGCTCTGTGCCGTGGTCGGTTTCGTCTACGGGCCGATCGCGCCCATCTACAACTACGTGATGCAGACCCGCGCGCCGAAGCATCTGCGCGGCCGGGTGGTCGGGGTGATGGGATCGCTCGCCTACGCCGCGGGGCCGCTGGGCCTGGTGCTGGCGGGACCGCTGGCCGACGCCGCGGGTTTGCACGCGACGTTCCTCGCGCTGTCGCTGCCGATGCTGCTGCTGGGCGTCGTCGCGATGTTCCTGCCGGCGCTTCGCGATCTCGACCGCGAACCGGCCGCCGAGGCGGGCACGTCGCCGTAACGCGTAACCGTCAAGCACACGCGAACTTTGGGTACTCCCTGTGACGCAAACCACAAATCGAACATCGAGGTTCGCTCGTGTATCAGCAAGTTCTCGATCCGGTTGGCCATTCTCTTGCATGGAGTTCGCTGGTCGCGGCGATCCCGTTGCTGCTGTTGTTCCTGCTGCTCGGCGTGCTCAGAATCACCGCGTGGGTGGCGTCGCTGATCTCGCTGGCGGTCGCCATCGTCGTCGCGGTGGTGGTGTACGGGATGCCGATCGGCCAGTCGCTGCTGGCCGGCACCGAAGGCGCCGCCTTCGGTTTCTTCCCGATCTTGTGGATAGTCATCAACGCGATCTGGGTGTACCAGCTGACCGTCGAGACCGGGCACTTCGACGTGCTGCGCCGCTCGTTCGCCAGCGTCAGCGACGACCAACGAATCCAGGCCGTCCTGATCGCGTTCTCGTTCGGCGCGCTGCTCGAAGCGCTGGCCGGGTTCGGCACACCGGTTGCGGTGACTTCGGTGATGTTGATGGCGCTGGGGTTCAAGCCGATGAAGGCCGCCGTGCTCGCGCTGGTCGCCAACACCGCGCCGGTCGCCTTCGGCGCGATGGCCACGCCGATCCTCACCTTGGCCAAGGTGACCGAACTGCCCAGCGACACCCTCGGCGCCATGGTCGGCAGGCAGACGCCGATCCTGTCGGTGCTGGTTCCGCTGGCGCTGGTCGCGATCGTCGACGGCTGGCGGGGCGTCCGGGACACCTGGCCCGCCGCCGTGGTGTGCGGCATCGTCTTTGGGGTCGGCCAATTCGTCACCTCGAACTTCATCTCGGTGCCGCTGGCCGACGTCGTCGCGTCGCTGCTGTCGGCCGCCGCAGTGGTACTGCTGGTCCGCGTCTGGCGGCCCAGCAGGACATACACCGAACCGGCCGTCGTCGCGGGCGGCGCGGCGGATGCGCCGACGCCCGAGTTCGCCGAACGCGTCACCCATCCCGACACCCGGGCCGACGTCGTCAAGGCCTACGCCCCGTACGCGATCATCATCGCGGTGTTCGTGATCTGTCAGATCACCGCCGTCAAGAAGCTGCTCGACACGGCGACGGTCAAATTCCACTGGCCGGGGTTGGACATCGTCAGCCCCACGGGAAAGCCGGTGTCGCTGACCGAGTTCACGCTGAACCTGCTCACCACGCCGGGCACGCAGATGCTGATCGCGGGCATCCTGACGATGATCGTGCTCAAGCTGTCGGTGCCGCGGGCGGTCAAGGCCTACGGAACGACGCTGCGCCAGCTGCGCTGGGCCATCGTGACGGTGATGGCGGTGCTGGCGCTGGCCTTCGTGATGAACCTGTCCGGCCAGACGATCACCTTGGGCACGTGGATGGCAGCAGCGGGCGGCGCGTTTGCACTGTTGTCGCCGATCCTCGGTTGGCTCGGCGTCGCGGTCACCGGGTCGGACACCTCGGCCAACTCCCTCTTCGGCGCGCTGCAGGTCACCGCCGCGAACAAGGCGGGGCTCTCCGATGTGCTGATGGCCGCGTCGAACAGTTCGGGCGGTGTGCTGGGCAAGATGGTCTCGCCGCAGAACCTCGCGATCGCGGCGGCGGCCGTCGGCATGAACGGCAAAGAGGGCGACATCTTCCGCCGCGTCGTGATCTGGAGCGTGGTGTTCCTGGCGCTGCTGTGCGTGCTGGCGGCGCTGCAGACCTCGCCGGTGCTGTCCTGGATGGTGCCATCGTGACGACTCGTAGCATCGAAGGCGTGAGCGTTCTCGACAGCCTGACCGCCGACCTGCCCGACGGCATGGTCGTCACCGACCCGGCCATCACCGAGGGCTACCGACAGGACCGCGCTCTCGATCCGTCCGCGGGCAAGCCGCTGGCGGTGGTGCGGCCGCTGACCACCGAGCATGTGCAGATCATCATGCGGTGGGCCAGCGCGCACCGCGCTCCTGTCGTGCCGCGCGGCGCGGGCAGCGGGCTCTCGGGCGGCGCCACCGCGCTCGACGAGGGCATCGTGTTGTCGACCGAGAAGATGCGCGACATCACCGTCGACCCTGTCACCCGCACCGCGGTCTGCCAGCCCGGGCTGTTCAACGCGGAAGTGAAAAAGGCCGTCGCACAACATGATCTGTGGTATCCGCCGGACCCGTCGTCGTTCGAGATCTGCAGCATCGGCGGCAACATCGCCACCAACGCGGGTGGGCTGTGCTGCGTCAAATACGGCGTCACCACCGACTACGTGATGGGCCTGCAGGTGGTGCTGGCCGACGGCACGGCGGTGCGGGTGGGCGGACCGCGGCTCAAAGACGTTGCGGGGCTGAGCCTGACCAAGCTGTTCGTCGGCAGCGAGGGCACGCTGGGCGTCGTCACCGAGATCACGTTGCGGCTGCTGCCCAAGCAGCACCGGTCTTCGACCGTGGTGGCGAACTTCGCGACGGTTGAAGCGGCCACCGACGCAGTGCTGGGGGTGGCCTGCCAGATGCGACCGTCGATGCTCGAGTTCATGGATTCGGTCGCCATCAACGCCGTCGAGGACAAGCTGAAGATGGGACTGGACCGGGACTCGGCGGCGCTGCTGCTGGCCGGCTCCGACGAACGCGGCCGGTCGGCGGCCGAGGACGCGGAGAGGTTCGCGGCGGTGTTCGAGGAGAACGGCGCGACCGACGTGTTCTCCACCGACGACCCCGACGAGGGCGAGGCGTTCGTGGCGGCCCGCCGCTTCGCGATTCCCGCGGTGGAAGCCAAGGGCACGCTGTTGCTCGAGGACGTCGGCGTGCCGCTGCCGCGCATCGGCGACCTCGTCAAAGGCGTCGAGCGCATCGCCACCGAACGCGACGTGATGATCTCGGTGATCGCCCATGCCGGCGACGGCAACACCCACCCGCTGATCGTGTACGACCCCGCCGACGCCGCGATGGCGGAGCGGGCCCAGCGGGCATTCGGCGAGATCATGGATCTGGCGATCGGCCTCGGCGGCACGATCACCGGCGAGCACGGCGTCGGCAGGCTGAAAAGGCCCTGGCTGGCCGACCAGGTCGGCCCCGAGGTGATGGAACTGAACCGGCGCATCAAGCAGGCGCTCGACCCGGAGAACATCCTCAACCCGGGCGCCGCTATTTGATGGAAATTCACTACGCCCTGTTGACAGGGTATGCGGTCGTGTCGTACCCATAAGACATGACCGCCGCTGTGTCTCGCCGCACGCCCGCCCGGTTCGAACTCGCAACGGCGGAGACCTGGGCCGACCCGTGGCCGATGTACCAGGCGCTGCGCGACAAGGATCCAGTGCACCACGTCATCCCGGAGGGCCGGCCCGACCACGACTACTGGGTGTTGTCCCGGCACCTCGACGTATGGAACGCCGCCCGCGACCACGAGACGTTCTCGTCGGCACACGGTCTGACGGTCAACTACGGCGAACTCGAGATGATCGGCTTGGCCGACAACCCGCCGTTCGTGATGCAGGATCCGCCCACCCACACCGAGTTTCGCAAGCTGGTGTCGCGGGGCTTCACACCGCGTCAGGTCGAGGCCGTGGAGCCCGCCGTGCGGCAGTTCGTGATCGACCGACTCGAGCGGCTGCGCGCCGAAGGCGGCGGCGACATCGTCGCGGAGTTGTTCAAGCCGCTGCCGTCGATGGTCGTCGCGCATTATCTCGGAGTGCCCGAGGAGGATCGGGCGCAGTTCGACGGGTGGACCGAAGCCATCGTCGCCGCAAATTCCGAATCCACCGGATTCGCCGAGGCGGCGGAGTCGGCGGGCGAGGCCGTCGCGTCGATGATGGCCTACTTCACCCAGCTCATCGAGCGGCGCCGGCGCGAGCCCGCGGACGACACGGTGTCGCATCTCGTCGCCGCGGGGGTCGGCGCCGACGGTGACATGGCGGGCATGCTGTCGATCCTGGCGTTCGCCTTCACGATGGTCACCGGCGGCAACGACACCACGACAGGGATGCTCGGCGGTGCCGTGCAACTGCTGCATCAGCGACCGGACCAGCGCCGGCTGCTGAAGAACAACCCCGAGCTGATGACCGACGCGGTCGACGAGCTGTTGCGCCTGACCTCACCGGTACAGGGGCTCGCGCGCACCACGACCCGCGACGTCCGAATGGGCGGCTCCACGATCCCCGCGGGGCGCAAGGTCTTGCTGCTGTACGGGTCGGCGAACCGCGACGAACGCGAATACGGCGCCGACGCAGGCGAACTCGAGGTGCGCAGGCGCCCGCGCAACATCATGACGTTCAGCCACGGCGCCCACTTCTGCCTCGGCGCCGCCGCCGCCCGGATGCAGTCGCGCATCGCGCTGACCGAACTGCTGACGCGCTGCCCGGAGTTCGAGGTCGACCTGTCGGGTGTGGTGTGGGCCGGCGGGAGTTACGTGCGCAGGCCGCTGTCGGTGCCGTTCCGGGTGATCGCGTAATGGCGGGCAACGACTGGTTGGGCGACCGCCGCACCGAGGTGGCCGCCGATCGCATCCTCGACGCCGCGGACGCGCTGTTCGCGCGGCAGGACGCCGCGACCGTCGGCATGCACGAGATCGCCAAGACGGCCGGGTGTTCGCGCGCCACGCTGTACCGCTATTTCGAGAACCGCGAGGCGCTGTACACCGCGTACGTGCACCGTGAGAGCTATCGGCTGTTCCACCAGATGACCGACCAGCTCACCGGTGTCGAGGAGCCACGCGAGCGGCTCATCGAGGGCATGATCACGTCGTTGCGCAACGTACGCGAAAGTCCCGCGCTGTCATCATGGTTCGCCACCGCGCAGCGACCGATCGGCGGGGAGATCGCCGAGCAGTCGCAGGTGATCAAGGCACTCACCGAGGCGTTCCTCATCTCGATGGCGCCCGACGACCCCGACGTCGTCGAGCGCAAGGCACGCTGGCTGGTGCGGGTGATGACGTCGTTGTTGGTGTTCCCGGGACACGACGAGGCCGATGAGCGGGCGATGATCGAGCAGTTCGTCGTCCCGATGGTGGTGCCGACGACGCAGAAAGCGACGGGTTAGCGGCTACTACTGCCGCGCCATGGCAATCCGGAAGCGTTCGTCTGGCTCGATGTAGTGATCGGCCTCCTTGGCGTCGTCGCCTAGATCGATTCGTACCCAATCGATCTTGCCGGTGAACCTGCTGGTGTGGGCGGTGTAGTCCGGGCTGACCGTGGTGCCGGATTCGTAGCCGATGTCGGTGGTCTCGTCGGCGGAGAAGATGAACCCTTGGGTTTGGTCGACCCGCCCCTTGCCGACATCCTTGCCGTCGTAGTAGAGGGTAACGTCACCGCCCTTGCCCATGCCGCCGCCGTCGTAGGCGAACTCCATGCGCACCTGGGTGGTGCCAGCCGGAAGGGCTTCAGTTGCCTCGACGTCGAAGGACTTGATGCCCAGCACGTTGTAGTGGAACTTGGCCCGGCCGTCTTTGACATACAGACTCCAGCCGCCAAAGCGTCCGCCCTGCGCGATGATCACGCCGCCCGCTCCGTCGGCGGGCGCATCCACTTCGGATGTCACGGCGAAGGACTTGTTCTTGATGTCGACCACGCTGTTCTCCGACAGCCGTCCCATACCCGGGAACAGCAACTGGCTATTGCCCTTGATCAACGCGGGTCGACCCGCCAGGGTCGGATTGATGCGTTCGATCTGCCGATCATCGAGTGGGAGCACGTTGTACTTGACCGCCTCGATCAGCCAAAGCCGCTGCAGCTCATGCAGTTTGTCCGGATTCTCTTTAGCGAGGTCGTTGGCCTGCGTCCAGTCGGTGGTGCCGTCGTACAGTTCCCAGACGTCGTCGTCGAAGGCGGGCATCGCCTGCCCGCTCATCTGCCAGGGGGTGCGGTGTTTGGTCACCGCACTCCATCCCTTGTGGTAAATGCCACGGTTGCAGAACATTTCGAAATACTGCGTCTCGTGGCGTTCCGGTGCGTCGGCGTCGTTGAAGCTGTACAGCAGGCTGGTGCCCTCGTACGGGCTCTGCATCACCCCGTTGACGATCGTCGGCGCGGGAATGCCCGCAGCCTCCAGAACAGTAGGTGCCACGTCGATGACGTGGGTGAACTGGTGCCGCAAGCCGCCCTTGTCGTCAATACCGTTGGGCCAGTGCACAATGGTGCCGTTGCGGGTACCACCCCAGTGCGACGCCACCTGCTTGGTCCACTGATAGGGCGTGTCCATCGCCCACGCCCAGCCGACCGCGTAGTGGCCGTAGGAAGCCTCGCCGCCGAACTCATCGAGCTTGGAAGCCAGGAATTCCGGCGTCTCGAGCTCGGCCATGCCGTTGAAGTTGGCCATTTCGTTGAACGCGCCCTGCAGGGTGCCCTCCGCCGATGCGCCGTTGTCGCCGACGATGACGTAGACGAGCGTGTCATCCAGTATCGGACCCATCGCCTCGATCAGCCTGCCGACGTGATGGTCCGTGTGCTCCAAGAATGCGGCATACACCTCCATCTGGCGTTCCAGCGCCGGCTTGAGCGCAGGGTCCATCTCGTCCCAGGCCGGGATCTCGGCATGGCGCGGCGTCAGCACCGCATCGGGTCCGATGACGCCCAGTTCCTTCTGCCGCTCGAAAGTGATCTCGCGTTGGCGGTCCCAGCCGTGAGCGAATTTCCCTTTGTACTTGTCGATCCACTCGCCGGGCACGTGGTGCGGCGCGTGGGTGGCGCCGGGCGCGAAGTACATGAAGAACGGCTTGTCGGGCAGCAGCGCCTTCTGCTGGCGCACCCAGTTGATCGCCTTGTCAGCGAGGTCCTCGGTCAGGTGGTAACCCTCGGCGGGAGTCGTCGGCGGCTCGATCGGGGTCGTGCCCTCATACAGGGCCGGGTCCCACTGGTTGTTCTCGCCGCCGATGAAGCCGTAAAAGTACTCGAACCCACCGCCGCCTGTCGGCCATGCGGTGAACGGGCCCGCCGGGCTGGTCTGCCACACCGGAACCTCATGGCACTTGCCGAACTGCGCCGTCGAATAGCCGTTGAGCTTCAACGTCAACGCCAGCGGCGCCTTGGTGTTCGGCAACACCGAGGTGTAGCCGGGCGCGGCGGTCGCGGTCTCGGTGATGTTGCCCATACCCACCGAATGATGATTGCGGCCGGTCAACAACGCCTGGCGCGTCGGCGAACACAACGCCGTGGTGTGCAACCGCGTGTACTTCAACCCGCCCGAGGCCAGCTTCTCGAAAGTGGGCGTCTGGCACGGGCCACCGAATGCGCTACTGGCACCGAACCCGACGTCATCGAGCAGAACGATGAGCACGTTGGGCGCGGTCTTTGGCGGGCGCACATCCTTGATCGGCGGATAGCTGGTATCCGGATCCTTTGCGTCGTAAGTCGTCAGACCGATATGCGTGACGTCCGGAATCGGCAGGACATCGCGGCGGACCTCCGCCCCGTTCGACTGGTCGTTGGTGCGCGCGGATGAACTGGGCATGGGATCCTCTCGGCCTTCTCGAACCACACGTCTCGGGCCCGAAGAGGCAAGACTATTGGGGCTCGTCGGCGGCCGAGGTATTTTGCCTCGGCCGTTACGAAACGGAATTCCAGCAGAGGAAGTTCGAGTAGGTGCCTGCCGAAATTCCGTTTCGCGGCCCGAGGGAACTACGAGGGGCGGACGCGGGTGAAACGGTGTAGCAGCCAGGCCAGCGGCACCGTGACGATGAACGTCGCCACGAACAGCAGCGGCATCGAACCCGTGTAGATGTGAAAGTGCAAGATCTCGACCATCACCAGTTCCATCGTGATCAGGTGGATCAGGAAGATCTCGTAGGAGATTTCGCCCAGGAAGACCATGGGACGGCTGGCCAGCAGCCGCGCATACCAGCCGCGGTCGCCGAGGGCCAGCGGCGCCACCGCCAGCGTGGCGATCACCGCGTAGAAGCCCGCCTTCCATATCGCAGGCGCCAACGCGTAGGGGGACGTCGTCGGCTCCCCCGCAATCGGTGTCGAGGCGATGAAATAGCTCACCACCGCCACGGGTATCACGGCGAATGCGTAACAGCGGACGCCCAGCACCGCGAGGACCGCGAGCAGCATGCCGCCGACGAACCACAACAGGTACGTCGGCAACCACAGTCGCGCCCCGTCGGGCAATCCGTCGACGGTGTGGACGAAGATCAACCACGCCGGCGTCACCGCGGCCGGAAGCAACAGGCCGCCGAGCAACAGCAGAGGACGCCACTGGCGGCGACACAGCACCACCAACAACAGCCAGGCCAGCAGCGGCAGCACGACGTAGAACGCGACCTCCACGGCCAGGCTCCACATCTGAGTCAGCCCCTGGTGCAGATAGGAGTACATGTACTGGTCGGTGTAGATCTGCGTCAGGCTCAGGTTGCGCAGGAAGCCGATCCAGGTATGGCCGGGATTCGGCCCAGCGTGGCGAAAGTGGTAGACCGCGTACGCCGCGATCACGGTCACCGCGTAGGCGGGCATGATGCGGCGGACGCGGTGCCAGGCGTAGCGGCGGACCGACGGCGCGGGTCCACCCGTTGCAGCCGCCCTCACCCACGGACCGAACAACAGAAAGCCCGACAGCACGAAGAAGATCGGGACTCCGATCTCCATCCGCGCGTACACCAGGCCTACGTAGCCGTGCGTGTACTTGCCGGTGGTGTAGGCCGCATGGGTGGCCAGCACGAGAAGCGCGGCGACAGCGCGGATGCCGGTGAGCGATGCCACCCGCTCGGGCGCCGACACCGATTCGAGGCCGCCCTGTGCCTCCGCACCGGTGACGCCCCCGGATACGGTCATGTCGATTTGCGGTGCGGTTTCTTCGGACCGCGATCGGGCTGCAGGTTGATCAGGTTGCCTTGAATCCGCGTCTTCTCAAGCGCTTTGAGGGTCTGCTTGGACAGCGTCGCGGGCAGTTCGACGAGCGAGTACTCCGGCCGGATGGTGATGTGCCCGAAGTCGCTTCGGTGCAGTCCGCCCTCGTTGGCGATCGCGCCGACGATGGCCCCGGGCATGACCTTGTGCCGCTTGCCGACGGCGATGCGGTAGGTGGCGAGGTCGTCGCGAACCTCGCGCCGCTTGCGCGGTGGTCCGTCGTCACGCGGCCGGTCGGGACGCTCGCGCCGCTTCTCGGGGGGCGGCTCCGTCATCAAGAACTCTTCACCGTTGCGGCTCTGCAGCGCCAGCGCCGCCGCGATGTCGGCCATCGGCACGTCGTTGTCGCGTTCGTATCCTTCGATCAGTCTGCGGAACATGTCGATTCCGGGCGCTGACAACGCCTCGGTGATCGAATCGCGGAACTTCTCCACCCGCTGCGCGTTGACGTCGTCGACCGACGGCAACTCGGATTCGATGAGCTTCTGCCGCGTGACGCGCTCGATCGATTTCAGCAGATGGCGTTCGCGCGGCGTGACGAACAGCAGCGCGGTGCCCGACCTTCCGGCCCGGCCGGTGCGGCCGATCCGGTGCACGTAGGACTCGGGATCGTGCGGTATGTCGTAGTTCAGCACGTGGGAGATGCGTTCGACGTCCAGGCCGCGCGCGGCGACGTCGGTGGCGACCAGGACGTCGATGGTGCCGTCCTTCAGCGCGGCGATGGTCCGCTCGCGCACCGCCTGCGGGATGTCGCCGTTGATGGCGGCGGCCGCGAACCCGCGCGCCTTGAGCCGGTCGGCGACTTCCTCGGTGGCCTGCTTGGTGCGGACGAACACGATCATCGCGTCGCCCTGCTCGACCTCGAGCAGACGGGTGAGCGCATCCATCTTCCGCGGGCCGGCCACCTGGATGTAGCGCTGCGTGATGTTCTCCGCCGTCTGCGTCTTCGACTTGACCGTCACTTCGACCGGGTCGTGCAGGTACTTGCTGGTGATCTTGCGGATGGCGGGCGGCATGGTCGCCGAGAACAAGGCGACCTGCTTGTACTCAGGCGTGTCGGCGAGGATGCGTTCGACGTCCTCGGCGAAGCCCATCTGCAACATCTCGTCGGCCTCGTCGAGCACCAGGTAGTCGAGGTGGGTGAGGTCGAGGCTGCCCTTCTCCAGGTGGTCGATGACCCGGCCCGGCGTGCCGACGACCACCTGGGCGCCGCGTTTGAGCCCGCCCAGCTGAGGCCCGTATGCGGCGCCGCCGTAGATCGGCAACACGTTCACCGACAGATGCGCGCCATAGCGGCTGAAGGCCTCTGCGACCTGGAGCGCGAGTTCCCGCGTCGGCGCCAGCACCAGCGCCTGGGTGATGCGGCTCGACGTGTCGATCTTCGACAGGATCGGGATGGCGAACGCCGCGGTCTTGCCGGTGCCGGTCTGCGCGAGTCCGACCACGTCGGACCCAGCCATCATCGCCGGGATGGTGGCCGCCTGGATGGCCGACGGCGACTCGTAGCCGACGTCGGATACGGCCTGCAGCACCGCGGGGTGAATCTGCAGGTCGGCAAAGGTGGTTTGCGCAGCGGGCGCGTCGGGGTCGGGCGGCGTCATCGGGTTGTCAGTCTAGTGCGCTGCATCGCATCGACCCGCCGCGCGGCCTGCCGGGTCGCGCGCCGGGATGGCGGTACGGTGCCCAACTGTGAAATGGCGTCCGGAGCCGTTCGACCGGCGATATCTGGCAGCGATCACAGCAGCGGCGGCCGTGCTGCTGGCCGGGTGCGGCTCGGGCGACTCGACGGTCTCCAAAACACCGGAGGCGAGAACGCCCACCGCCGCGCCGTCGCCGGTCACCGAACAGCCCGCACCGCCGAAACCCAGCGCCGCAACCCCCACGGCTGCGCCCGATCCGTGCGCGGTCAACCTCGCGGCGCCGGAGATCGCCAAGGCGGTGTCCACGCTGCCTCGCGACCCGCGCAGCGGGCAGGCCTGGAGTCCCGAGCCGCTCGCGGGCACGTACAACGAATGCGCGCCGCTGTCGGCGATCATCGTCAAGGCCAACACCAACGCCGAGAATCCCAACACCCGTGCCGTGCTGTTTCACCTCGGCAAGCTCATCCCCACCGGGGTGCCGGACACCTACGGGTTCAACAGCATCGAGCCGACCCAGAGCACCGGCGACACCGTCGCGCTGGCGTACTCCAACGGCACGCCCGGGCTGGAGAGCGTCGTGAAATTCCGGTGGAACGGCGCCGGGGTCGAGCTGATCGGCAACACGCCCGGCTGACCTCTTCTTGGCAGGGGGTGCTGTCGGCCGACGGGCCTACAGTTGGGCACGTGTTCGTCGCCGACGATCGGGTGATCTACAGCGCCTCAGACCTCGCAGCCGCTGCCCGCTGCGAGTATGCGCTGCTGCGCTCGTTCGACGCCCGGCTTGGCTGGGGGCCGTCAGTGGCGGCGGACGACGAATTGCTCGCCCGCACGGCCAAACTCGGTGGCGCGCACGAGCAACGGCACCTCGACGAGCTGCGGTCGTTGTCCGACGAGACGGTGGCCGTCATCGGCCGTCCCGACTACACCGTCGCGGGTCTGACCGCAGCGGCGCAGGCCACCCTGCGGGCCGCCGAACGACGGGCGCCGGTGATCTACCAGGCCGCGATGTTCGACGGCCGATTCGTCGGCTTCGCCGACTTCCTGGTGCTGTCACATACCTCGGCCGGCGAGCGTTACCGATTGCGCGACACGAAGCTCGCGCGGTCGGTCAAGGTCGAGGCGCTGCTGCAGCTCGCCGCGTACGCCGAAACCCTGTCCGCGGCGGGTGTGCCGGTCGCCGACGAGATGGAGTTGGTGCTGGGCGACACCGCCACCGTCAGCTACCGCGTCGACGAGGTGGTGCCGGTGTACCGACCGCGCCGCGCGGAATTGCAGCGCCTGCTCGACGGCCACCTGGCCGGTGGTCGGGCCGTCCGCTGGGACGACGAGCACGTCCGCGCCTGCTTCCGCTGCCCGGAATGCACCGCCCAGGTCCGCGAACACGACGATCTGCTGCTCGTCGCCGGGATGCGGGCCAGCCAGCGGGCCCGGTTCATCGACGCGGGCATCACCACGATGACCGACCTCGCGCGCCACGACGGGCCCGTCGCCGAACTGCCCGCGAGAACCGTCACCACGCTGACCGCCCAGGCCCGGCTGCAGACCGCACCCAAGATCGACGGCAAGCCGCCGTTCGAGGTCACCGACTCCCAGCCGCTGAACCTGCTGCCCGATCCCGACAAGGGCGACCTGTTCTTCGACTTCGAGGGCGATCCGCTGTGGACGGCCGACGGCCGTGACTGGGGGCTGGAGTACCTGTGGGGCGTGCTGGAAGTCGGCGGGACGTTCCGGCCGCTGTGGGCACACGACCGGGAGAGCGAGCGTCGGGCCCTCGTCGACTTCCTGACGCTGGTGCGCAAACGCCGCAAGCGCTATCCGAACATGCACATCTACCACTACGCGGCCTACGAGAAGTCGGCGCTGCTGCGGCTGGCGGGCCGCTACGGCGTCGGCGAGGACGAGGTCGACGAGCTGCTGCGCTGCGGTGTGCTCGTCGACCTGTATCCGTTGGTGCGCAAATGCATTCGCGTCGGAGCGGACAACTACAGCCTGAAGTCGCTCGAGCCGCTGTATATGGGCAACGAGTTGCGCGACGGCGACGTCACCACCGCCGCCGACTCCATCAACGCCTACGCGCGCTACAGCGACCTGCAGGCCGAGGGCCGCGGCGACGAAGCACAGATCGCCCTCAAGGAGATCGAGGAGTACAACCGCTACGACTGCCGGTCGACGCATCGGCTGCGGGATTGGCTCATCAAGATCGCGATCGAGTCGGGCGTGCCGCCGCTGGGCCCGCAACCGGTTGCCGACGGCGTCGCAGTCGCCGACAGCGACGCCCTCGCGCATACGTTGATGGCCTTCGCGGGCGACGGCGTGGAGCCCCGCACACCCGAACAGACCGCCGTCGCGCTGCTCGCGGCGGCGCGCGGCTATCACCGCCGCGAGGACAAACCGTTCTGGTGGGCGCATTTCGACCGGCTCAACAATCCGGTCGACGAGTGGGGTGACACCAGTGACGTGTTCCTCGCCGACAAGCCCCCCGAGGTCGTGAAGGACTGGCACCTGCCGTCCTCGCGCGCGAGGAAGAACCAGCGCTGGGTGAAACTCACCGGCGCACTGCAGGCGGGCGGGCTCGGGAGCGAGGTGTTCGCGCTCTACGACCCGCCTTCGCCGTCGGGACTCGGCGACAATCCCGACCGCCGTGCTGCAGGCAACGCCGAGATCATCGGCGTCGACGATCCGAACCTGCCGACCGAGGTCACCATCTGCGAGCGCGAACCGGCGAGCGGCCCGTTCGCGCACCTGCCGTTCGCGCTCACCCCGCGATCGATCGTCGGCACCAAGAAACTGCGCGAGTCGATCGACACGGCCGCCGCGGCGGTCGGCGCCGGGCTGCCCGCGCTGCCCGACTGCGCGATCGTCGACATCCTGCTGCGCCGCCGGCCACGCACCCGCACCGGTGCGCCGCTGCCGCACACCGGTGACACCGCCGCCGACATCACCGCGGCGCTGCTCGATCTGGACCGCTCGTATCTCGCCGTGCACGGCCCGCCCGGCACCGGCAAGACGTACACGGCCGCGCGCGTCATCGCCGCACTGGTCAACGAGCACGGCTGGCGGGTCGGCGTCGTCGCGCAGTCACACGCGGTGGTGGAGAACCTGTTTCGCAATCTCGTCAAGGCGGACGTCGACCCGGGGCAAATCGCGAAGAAGGACTCCCCCGCCGACGCGGCGTGGCAGTCCATCGACAAGGACGCCTACGCCGCGTTCATCGCGGCCAACCCGGGATGTGTGATCGGCGGCACCGCATGGGATTTCGCCAACGATGCGCGTGTGCACGCCGGCAGCCTCGACCTGCTGGTCGTCGAGGAAGCCGGCCAGTTCTGCCTGGCCAACACCATCGCGGTGGCTCGAGCGGCAGGCAACCTGATGCTGCTCGGCGATCCGCAGCAGCTGCCGCAGGTCAGCCAGGGCCATCACCCCGAACCGGTCGACGCGTCCGCGCTGGGCTGGCTGGTGCAGAACGATCGCACCCTGCGCGAGCAGTTCGGCTATTTCCTCGATCGTTCGTACCGGATGCATCCCGCGGTCTGCGAACGGGTGTCGCGGTTGTCCTACGAGGGCAGGTTGCGTTCGGAGGAAAGCCGCACCGCCGCGCGTCGCCTCGACGGTCATCCACCGGGCGTCCGCGACCTGATCGTTCCCCACGACGGCAACGCGACCAGCAGCCCCGAGGAAGCGGCCGCCATCGTCGCCGAGATCGGGCGCCTCCTGCAATCCGACTGGACCGACGAAGACGGCACCGGCCGCCTCGGCCAGGATGATGTGCTGGTGGTGGCGCCATACAACGCACAGGTGCTCCTGCTGCGCGAGCACCTCGACGCGGCCGGACTATCCGAGGTCGACGTCGGCACGGTGGACAAATTCCAGGGCAGGCAGGCGCCGGTCGTATTCGTCTCGATGACGGCGTCCTCGATCGACGACGTGCCACGCGGAATCGCGTTCCTGCTCAACCGGAATCGGCTCAATGTCGCGGTCAGCCGAGCCAAATACACCAGCATCATCGTCCGCTCCGACACGCTGACCGACTACCTGCCGACGACGCCGGACCGCCTGATCGAATTGGGCGCGTTTCTGTCGCTCGGGGCGTGTGATAGACCCACGGGGTGACCGAAACGCTGACCGACCGGCTCGCCGCAATCGTGGGGACCGCGCACGTCAGCGCCGATCCCGACGTGCTCGGCGGGCGCAGCGTCGACCACACCGGCCGCTACCGCGGGCACGCCAGCATCCTCGTGCGGCCCGGCACCGCCGAGGAGGTCGCCGCGGTGCTGCGGGCATGTCGTGACGCCGGTGTCCACGTCACCGTGCAGGGCGGACGCACCTCGCTGGTGGCGGGCACGGTCCCCGAGCACGACGACGTGCTGCTGTCCACCGAGCGGCTGACGGACATCGGCGAGGTCGACGCCGTCGACCGGCGCATTCAGGTGGGTGCGGGCGTGACGCTGGCCGAGGTGCAGCGGGCGGCGGCCGCGGCCGGTCTGGTGTTCGGCGTGGACCTCGCCGCCCGCGACTCCGCCACCGTCGGCGGCATGGCGTCGACAAACGCCGGCGGGCTGCGCACCGTGCGCTACGGCAACATGGGCGAGCAGGTGATCGGCCTGGACATGGTGCTCCCTGACGGGTCAATCATCAAGCGGCACAGCCAAGTTCGGCAGGACAACACCGGATACGACCTCGCCTCGCTGTTCGTCGGCGCGGAGGGCACGCTGGGCGTCATCACCGGTCTGGACCTGCGACTGCACCCGACGCCGACACATCGGGTGACCGCGATCTGCGGATTCGCCGACCTCGATGACCTGGTCGAGGCGGGCCGCGAATTCCGCGATCTGGACGGCGTCGCCGCGCTGGAGTTGATCGACGCCCGCGCCAGCGCGCTGACCGCCGAACACCTCGGCGTGGCCGCACCCGTCGACGGCGACTGGCAGCTTCTGATTGAACTCGCCGCCGACAACGACCCGACCGAACGGCTCGCCGACGCACTCGAGCGGGCGCGTCTCGCCGGTGAACCCGCCGTCGGCGTCGACCTCAACGCGCAGCAGCGGCTGTGGCAGGTCCGCGAATCGATCGCCGAGGTTCTCGGCATCTACGGGCCGCCGCTGAAATTCGATGTGTCACTGCCGTTGTCGACGATCGCGACGTTCGCCGGCGAGGCGGGTGAGCTGATCGCCGAACACGCGCCGGACGCCATCCCCGTGCTGTTCGGCCACATCGGCGAGGGCAACCTCCATCTCAACGTGGTGCGCTGCGCACTCGTCGGAGAACGCGAGGCGGCGCTGTACTCGGCGATGATGGCGTTGATCGCCCGGTGCGGCGGCAACGTCAGCTCGGAACACGGTGTCGGCAGCCGCAAACGCGACTACATCGGCATGTCGCGCACGGATGCCGATATCGCCGCGATGCGCGCGGTCAAGGCGGCGTTCGACCCTTCGGGGTATCTCAACGCGGCGGTGCTGTTCGGTTAGTCACCGGGGCGGGAGTGCCTGCCGCGACTCGGCGCGTCGTCGGAGTCGGCGCGCGAATGCCTGCCGTTGGGTCGCGGCTCGGCACCGTTGCGCCCGTGGCGCGGCTCGAAACGCGCCTCGAGACCGGCGTCGTAAGGGCTCTCGTAGAGGGCGTGGCTGCCGAAGTCCAGCGGGTAATCGGGGCTGAGGATGTCCGGCTTCGGCGGCTCAGCGCGCGGCGACGGTTCTTCGCTGGGCTCGAAGCGGCTCAGCGGCTGGAACCGCTCCTCTTCGTCGACATGAAAACCGTTGTGGGCGAACCCGATCGGCTCCACCGATGGCTTCGCTGGCGGTACGTCGGCGAGGAAGTCGGACAGGCTCTGGACGGGTACCGCTGCCCGGCGCTCGTCGTCGAGCAGGCTGTGCCATGATTCGACCGGCTCGTCGTGCCAGGCGTCCGAGGGAGGCGTCAGCAGATGTTCGTGGCGGGCCGCCAACGGCTCGGTGTCGTCCTCGGTGTCGACGGCGTCGACGGCGTCAGGGTCGTGCACCGGAACGACCGAAGGAACCGGCGCCGCGGGCCGGGGCGCGGCGGTCGGCTCGGCCTCGTCATGGCTGACGGTGAACTCGACGTAGTGATCGTCATCGACGTCATCGTCGTGGTCCCAGTAGTCGTCGGCCGGCTCGTCGCGTTGCGGCTGCGCACCGGCCGGGCGGGCGAAGCCGAGCAAGAACATCGCGGCGATTACGCCGAACAACGCGATGAATGCGGGCAGCAGCAGCGACTGCGACATCGCGGCGGCGAACGGCCCGTGCAGGAACCCCGGAAGTTCGGTGACGGCGCCGTCGCCGCCCGCCCCGTCACCCGCCATCGGCATCTCGGCACTGATCCGCGTCGTCATGAATGCCGCCATGCTGGCGCTGCCCAGCACCGAACCCACCTGGCGAGTGGCGTTGTACACACCGGAACCGGCGCCGGCCACACCCGGTGCCAGATTGCGCGTCGCCGTCGCCGCCAGCGGCGACCAGATGAACGCCATGCCCGCGCCCACCGCGGTCAGCGGCACCACGATCCGCCAGATCGGCGTCGTCGGCGTCATCTCCACTGACAACCACGTCAAGGCGATCGCAATCAGGGAAAACCCGAACCCGACGATCGGCCGCGGGTGGTACTGGTCGACCAGCTTGCCGACCCACGGCGCGAGCACCCCGGAAGCGATCGCCATCGGCGCGGTCAGCACCGCCGCGCGCGTCGGCGAGAGACCGCAGACCGCCTGCGCGTAGAACATCACCGGCAGGATCATCCCGGTGACGACGAAACCGATCGTGGCCACGCCGAGTGCGGACAGGCTGAAATCGCGGTCGCGGAACATGCTCAGCGGAACGAGCGGCTCATCGCGGTTGGCCTGCTGCCAGAACACGAACGCTGCCATGAAGCCGATACCGCCCGCCAGCGTCCCCCAGATCCACGGCGCCCAGTCGTGCGACTCCCCCTCCTGCAAGGCGAACACGACCATGAACATGCCGACCCCGGACAGCAGCACACCGATCAGGTCGAAGCCGTGCTTCTCCGTCGACAGGTCCGGAACCCACCAGTACGCCAGCCCCAGCCCGATGATGCCGATCGGCACGTTGACGAAGAAGATCCACTGCCAGCCCAGCCCGTCGACGAGCAGGCCGCCGGCGAGCGGGCCCACCAGGGTGGCGACGCCGGCGGTGGCACCCCACACGCTCATCGCCACCCCCCGCCGTTCTGCGGGGAAGATCCTGGTGATCGTGGACAGAGTCTGCGGGGTCAGCAGCGCCGCCCCGATGCCCTGCACGACGCGGGCCGCGATCAGCATGCCGATGGTGCCGGAGAATCCGCACCACAACGACGCGCCGGTGAAGACCAACAGACCGACCAGATAGAGATTCTTCGGCCCGTAGCGGTCGCCGAGTCGGCCGGCCAGCAGCAGCGGCACTGCGAAGCCGAGCAGATAGGCGCTGGTCACCCAGATGACGGCGTCGTAGCCGGCGCCGAGCTTGTCCATGATCGACGGGTTGGCGACCGAGACGATCGTCGCGTCGACGAGGATCATGAAGAAGCCGACCATCATCGCCCAGAGCGCGCGCCACGGGTCAGCGACCGGCGCGGCCCCTCCCGTTGGCCGGCCCCGCAGCGCGGTCGTCATATCCCCACCTCGTCTCGGCTTCTCTCGATGGTGTCGAGTTCTGCGCCCCGACGCCACCGCAATCGGCCTGTTCTTAAGGACTTCGCAGTCAGCCGACCTGTTCAGCGCGGTGAGATCGGCCTCGACTGCAGCGAAGCGACCGTAGTCGAAGAGGGCCTACTCCGCGTGGAGTGATTCGCTCCGACGGTACGGCCGGATTCCGGCAGCGACAACTACGCCGGCTCGGAAACCGCCTCGCCGGACACCGCCTCGTCGGCGTTGTCGCTGGTCGAGACGCCCACTGTGAGCAGCGCCAACAACGCGACCAATGCGCTGGCGGCCATCACGGTGGCCAGCGCGAGCTCGTCGTTGCCGAGCAAGCCGACAAGCGGAGCCACCGCTGCGCCGAGGCCGAACTGGGCGGCGCCCAGCAGCGCGGCCGCGGTGCCCGCCGCATCAGGGTGCCGGGACAGCGCGACGGCAGGCGCGTTGGGAATCACCAAACCCATCGCGCAGAGAATCCCCCACACCGGCACCACGAAACCGGCCAATCCGCCGACATGCGCCACCGAGAGCCCGACGAAGACGCCCGCGGCGAGCAGCGCGGCGGCCAGTGCCCACAGCGTGATCACCTGAGGCGAAAACCGCTTCAGCAGTACGACGTTGAACTGCGTCGCACCGATCAGCGCGACCGCGCCCGCGCCGAACACCAGGGCGAAGGCCTGCTGATCGAGCCCGTAGACGCCCTGCAGGACGAACGACGCGCCGGCAATATAGGCGAACAGCCCCGACATGCCGAGCGCCGCGACCAGCACGAGGATGACGAACCGCGCGTCGCGCAGAAGCTCGACATAGGTGGCCGCGATGCCGCGCACGGCCAGCGGTCGGCGGTGCGACGGCGGCAGCGTCTCGGGCAGCGCCAGGGCGGCCACCAACAGCAGCGCACCCGCCAGTACGACCAGCGCGGTGAACACCCAGTGCCACGAGCCGTGCAGTAGCACGGCCGCTCCGAGCGACGGCGCGACGACCGGGGCGACCCCGAGCACCAGCATCAGCCGCGACAGCACCGTCGCCGCGGCGGAATCGGCGAACAGGTCGCCGACGACGGCGATCGCGACCACCATGGCGGCGGCCGCTCCGATGCCCTGCACGACGCGGGCCAGGCCCAGCACGACGAGGTTCGCCGCGAGCATGCACGCCACCGACGCGGCCATGTGCAGGATGATGCCCGCCATCAACGGACGCCTGCGGCCCAGCGAATCCGACAGCGGACCAACGATCAGCTGGCCCAGCGCCAGCCCGGCCAGCGTTCCCGTCAGGGTGAGCTGGACGACCGATGAGGACACCGACAGGTCGTCGGCAATCTTCGGCAACGCGGGCAGATACATGTCGATGGTCAGCGGGCCCAGCGCGACCAGGACACCGAGCACCACGATCATCCGTGCGCGGCTGGGTGTCTTGACGTCCACAGCGGCCGATATTGCCATGCACATGGTTAGCCCGCTAAATCAAAATTTCCTTCCCACATCGCGCCCGTGATCGACATCACCGGTTCCGTCGTGCTCCTCACGTGCGCAGCGTTCGTCTTGCTCCTCACGTCCGCAGCGTCTGTCTTGCTCCTCACGTCCGCAGCGGGCACCAGAAGCCTGGGGCGTTCGTTGGACAACCGTTAGCCTGAAGGCAACGGTGACGCCCATCCCAGGAGGCCGCAATGAGCGCTCGGTCCAAGGCCAAGAGCCAGCTGCCGGCTACCAGGAACGGCGCCGACGAGAATCCCGGCGCCGCCGCACGTGTGCTGTCGGAGATCATCGAGCGCGGCGCACGCGTCCAGGGCCCCGCAGTACGGGCCTATGTCGAGCGGCTGCGCGATGGCGCGCAGGACGCGACGCCCGCCGAAATCGTGGTCAAGCTGGAGAAGCAGTATCTGGCCGCGGTGATGGCCAGCGGCGCGGCTGTCGGGTCCGCGGCGGCCGTCCCCGGCATCGGCACGCTCGCGGCGCTGTCCGCGGTCGCGGGCGAAACCGTGGTGTTCCTGGAGGCGACGGCGCTGTTCGTGCTCGCCGTGGCGGAGGTGCACGGCATCCCGGCCGAGCATCGGGAGCGCAGGCGCGCGCTGGTGTTGGCGGTATTGGTCGGCGAGGACAGCAGGCACGCGGTCGCCGACCTGCTCGGCCCCGGCAGGACCAGGGGCGCGTGGCTCAGTGACGGCGCGGCGACGCTGCCGCTGCCCGCGGTGTCGCAGCTGAATTCGCGGCTGCTGCGCTACTTCGTCAAGCGGTACGCCCTCAAGCGCGGGGCGATCGCCTTCGGCAAGCTGCTGCCGGTGGGCATCGGCGCGGTCGTCGGCGGGGTCGGCAACCGGATGATGGGCAAGCGGATCATCGACAACGCCCACATGGCGTTCGGGTCTCCGCCACCGCGCTGGCCGTCGAAACTGCATGTACTGCCCTCGCCGCAGAGCTGAAATAGTCATCTGGCGTTTAGCGCTCTTGTGGCGTCTGCGCCTGGGCGGAGGCGCTAGCCTTTAGGCGGCATAGATGCGGGGTAACCGCAGGCTGGAAGGAACGACAGACGGGCAGGCGTCCGTTCGGACACTTGCCGAACAGAAGGAATCGAGGCGAGTAGCTGCCGTGAGCAGTTCAAGTTCACCATTCGGACAGAACGAGTGGTTGGTCGAGGAGATGTACCGCAAATTCCGCGAAGATCCCTCCTCGGTCGATCCGAGTTGGCATGAATTCCTCGTCGACTACTCGCCCGAATCAACCTCAGTAATGACAACCGACAGCGGCGACGGACGGCAGTCGAGTTCGGCCCCCACCGCGCCACCCGAGCCGGGGCCCGCGCCCGCACCGAAGCCCGCCGCACAGGGCAACGGCGCCGCACCCGTCAAGAGCGAGACCGCCCCAGCGAAGGCCGAACCCGCGAAGGCCGAACCCGCACCGGCGAAGAAGGAAGCGCCGCCGGCCACGACGGAGCCACCCGCAGCCAAGGTCGACGTGGCGCCCGCCAAAGCGACCGAACCGAAACCGGCGCAGAAGGCCGCCCCTGCCGCCGACGGCGACGAAGCGCAGGTGCTGCGCGGCGCGGCCGCCGCCGTCGTGAAGAACATGTCGGCGTCGCTGGACGTGCCGACCGCGACCAGTGTGCGCGCGATCCCCGCCAAGCTGATGATCGACAACCGCATCGTCATCAACAACCACCTCAAGCGCACGCGCGGCGGCAAGATCTCCTTCACCCACTTGATCGGCTACGCACTGGTGCAGGCGGTCAAGAAGTTCCCGAACATGAACCGCCACTTCACCGAGGTGGACGGCAAGCCGAATGCCATCACCCCCGCGCACACCAACCTCGGGCTGGCGATCGACCTGCAGGGCAAGGACGGTAACCGTCAGCTGGTGGTCGCCGCCATCAAGGGCGCCGAATCGATGCGGTTCGGGCAGTTCATCGCCGCCTACGAGGACATCGTGCGGCGGGCCCGCGACGGCAAGCTGACCGCCGAGGACTTCTCCGGCGTGACGATCTCGCTGACCAACCCCGGCACGATCGGCACCGTGCACTCGGTGCCCCGGCTGATGCGCGGCCAGGGCGCGATCATCGGCGTCGGTGCGATGGAGTACCCCGCCGAGTTCCAGGGCGCCAGCGAGGAGCGCATCGCCGAACTCGGCATCGGCAAGCTGATCACGCTGACCTCCACCTACGACCACCGCATCATCCAGGGCGCGGAGTCGGGCGACTTCCTGCGCACCGTGCACGAGTTGTTGCTCTCCGACGACTTCTTCGACGAGATCTTCCACGAGCTCGGCATCCCGTATGAACCGGTGCGCTGGCGTACCGACAACCCCGACTCGATCGACGACAAGAACGCCCGCGTCATCGAGCTGATCGCGGCCTACCGCAACCGCGGACACCTGATGGCCGACATCGACCCGTTGCGGTTGGACAAGAACCGCTTCCGTAACCACCCCGACCTCGACGTCATCACCCACGGGTTGACGCTGTGGGACCTGGACCGGTTCTTCAAGGTGAACGGCTTCGCCGGCGCCCAACAGAAGAAGCTTCGCGACGTCCTCGGCCTGCTGCGCGACTCGTACTGCCGTCACGTCGGCGTCGAGTACACCCACATCCTCGAACCCGATCAGCAGAAGTGGCTCGAGGAGCGCGTCGAGGTCAAGCACGAGAAACCCACCGTCGCGCAGCAGAAGTACATCCTGTCGAAGCTGAACGCCGCGGAAGCGTTCGAGACCTTTCTGCAGACGAAATACGTTGGGCAGAAGCGGTTCTCACTGGAAGGCGCGGAAACGGTCATCCCGATGATGGATGCCGTGATCGACCAGGCGGCCGAACATGCGCTCGACGAGGTGGTCATCGGCATGCCGCACCGCGGCAGGCTCAACGTGTTGGCCAACATCGTCGGCAAGCCGTACTCGCAGATCTTCAGCGAGTTCGAGGGCAACCTGAACCCGTCGCAGGCGCACGGTTCCGGTGACGTCAAGTACCACCTCGGCGCCAATGGCACTTACCTGCAGATGTTCGGCGACAACGACATTGCGGTGTCGCTGGTCGCCAACCCGTCGCACCTCGAGGCCGTCGACCCGGTTCTCGAGGGCATCGTGCGGGCCAAGCAGGACCTGCTGGACAAGGGCGACGGGCCCGACGGGTTCACGGTCGTGCCGCTGATGCTGCACGGCGATGCGGCCTTCGCGGGCCAGGGCGTGGTCGCCGAGACGCTGAACCTCGCGCTGCTGCGCGGATACCGCACCGGCGGCACCATCCACATCATCGTGAACAACCAAATCGGTTTCACCACTTCACCATCCGACGCCAAATCGTCGGAGTACTGCACCGACGTCGCGAAGATGATCGGGGCACCGATCTTCCACGTCAACGGCGACGATCCGGAAGCCGCGGTGTGGGTGGCCCGGCTGGCGATGGACTTCCGGCAGAAGTTCAAGAAGGACGTCGTCATCGACATGTTGTGCTACCGCCGCCGCGGGCACAACGAGGGCGACGACCCGTCGATGACGCAGCCGGCGATGTATGACGCCATCGACACCAAGCGCGGTGTCCGCAAGACGTACACCGAAGCGCTGATCGGCCGCGGCGACATCTCGATGAAGGAAGCCGAGGACGCCCTTCGCGACTACCAGGGCCAGTTGGAGCAGGTGTTCAACGACGTCCGCGAACTCGAGAAGCACGAGATCGAGCCGAGCGAGTCGGTGGAGAGCGACCAGATGCTCCCTGCGGGCGTGAACACCGCCGTCGACAAGTCGCTGCTGGCGCAGATCGGCGACGCCCACCTCGCCATGCCGGACGGATTCACCGTGCACTCGCGGGTCAAACCGGTGCTGGAGAAGCGCCGCGAGATGGCTTACGAGGGCAAGGTCGACTGGGCCTTCGGCGAACTGCTGGCGCTGGGCACGCTGATCGCCGAGGGCAAGCTGATCCGGTTGTCGGGGCAGGACACCCGGCGGGGCACGTTCACCCAGCGGCACTCGGTGGTCATCGACCGCAAGACGGGCGCCGAGTTCACCCCCCTGCAACTGCTGGCCACCAACTCCGACGGCCAGCCGACCGGCGGCAAGTTGATGGTCTACGACTCGGCACTGTCGGAGTACGCCGCGGTGGGCTTCGAGTACGGCTACTCGGTCGGCAACCCCGACGCAGTCGTGTTGTGGGAGGCGCAGTTCGGCGACTTCGTCAACGGCGCGCAGTCGATCATCGACGAGTTCATCTCCTCCGGCGAGGCCAAGTGGGGTCAGCTCTCCGACGTGGTGCTGCTGTTGCCGCACGGCCACGAGGGTCAGGGCCCTGATCACACGTCGGGGCGCATCGAGCGGTTCCTGCTGCTGTGGGCCGAGGGCTCGATGACGATCGCGATGCCGTCGACGCCGGCGAATTACTTCCACCTGCTGCGGCGGCACGCGTTGGACGGCATCCACCGCCCGCTGATCGTGTTCACGCCGAAGTCGATGCTGCGCAACAAGGCTGCGGTCAGCGACATCCGTGACTTCACGGAGCAGAAGTTCCGGTCGGTTCTCGAAGAGCCGACCTACACCGACGGCGACGGCGACCGCGACAAGGTCAAGCGGATCCTGATGGTGAGCGGGAAGCTCTACTACGAGCTGGTGGCGCGCAAGGCCAAGGACAACCGCGACGACGTCGCGATCGTGCGCATCGAGCAGCTGGCGCCGCTGCCCAGGCGACGGCTCAACGAGACGCTCGACCGCTATCCCAACGCCGAGCAGTTCTTCTGGGTGCAGGAGGAGCCGGCCAACCAGGGCGCCTGGCCGACGTTCGGCCTGACGATGCCCGAGGTGCTGCCCGAGAAGCTGACGGGGCTCAAGCGGATATCGCGGCGTGCGATGTCGGCGCCGTCGTCGGGCTCGTCGAAGGTGCACGCGGTCGAGCAGCAGGAGATCCTCGACGAGGCGTTCGCCTGAGCGAAGCGAAGGGAACGCCGAGGAGACGACAGTAAGCACGAGGCGTTCGGCTAGCCTCTTTTCCGCGAGCGACCGCGTTTGCATAGCGACACGCCGCGAAATGGCGGCAGTTTACGGTCGCTCGCGCATGGACCACCACCAAGCGCGTCCAGGCCGATGTACGCGCTACCGCGGGTACCGGCTAGCCTCTTGTCGAGCTATCAGACATGGGGGTGCGCACATGAAGGGCTTCGACGGAAAGGTCGCCGTCGTCACCGGCGCCGGGTCCGGCATCGGGCAGGCGCTGGCGATCGAACTCGGGCGTTCCGGCGCCAAGCTGGCGATCAGCGACGTCGACACCGAGGGCCTCGCCGCGACCGAGGAACGGCTGAGGGCCCTCGGCGCGCCGGTGAAGAGCGACCGCCTCGACGTCACCGAGCGCGAGGCGTTCCGGGTGTACGCCGACGCGGTCAACGCGCACTACGGCACTGTCAACCAGATCTACAACAACGCGGGCATCGCGTTCATCGGCGACGTCGAAGACACCCAGTTCAAGGATTTCGAACGCGTCATGGACGTCGACTACTGGGGCGTCGTCAACGGCACGAAACTCTTTCTGCCGCACCTGATCGCGTCGGGTGATGGCCATGTCGTCAACGTCTCCAGCGTGTTCGGTCTGCTGGCCGTTCCCAGCCAGGCAGCCTACAACGCCGCCAAGTTCGCGGTGCGCGGGTTCACCGAGGCGTTGCGCCAGGAGATGCTCATCGCCGGTCACCCCGTCAAAGTCACATGCGTGCATCCCGGCGGCATCAAGACCGCCATCGTGCGCAACGCCTCGGCCGCGGAAGGGATGGATAAGGACAAGCTGGCCAAGACGTTCGACAAGCGACTGGCCAGCACCTCGCCGCAGCGGGCCGCGCGGATCATCCTCGACGGCGTCCGCAGGAACAAGGCACGCGTGCTCGTCGGCAATGACGCCGTGGCCCTGGATCTCCTGGCCCGCGCCACCGGGTCGGCCTATCAGCGACTCGTTGCCGCGGTGACGGCGCGGACGCTGCCCGACTAGCGACTGGTCGCGCCCAGCGGGTGATCGGCCAGGAACCCGTCGGCGACGTGCGTCGGGTCGGCGCCGGTAGCGAGTTGACGGCGCATCTGCACCAGTCCGGCGGTGTCCAGCACGCCTGCCACCTCGTTGAGCGCGAGCATCTGTATCTCGGAGAGTTCGTTGCGCCGGTACAGCGGGACGACGTTCTCCGCGCGGATCAGCGCGGTGCGGTCCCCCAGCACCACGGCCTCGACGGGGATATCCGGATCGGCCGTCGACGTCCACGCCACGTTTACCTGTCCGGACCTTAGCGCCTCGAAAAGCGTTGCAGCATTGGGATATTCGCGTGCTTTCACCGGACATGTACCAATGGCCATCGGCCGCGGAACGTCGACGACCTGGCCGATCCTGAGCTTGTCACAGTGGCGAACCGCCGCCGTCACATCCCGTCCGCCCCACGCGTCGGCGGTCGCCTCGGTGACCGCGAGCGCGGGTTTGTCCGTCGCGGATTCAGCGAAATCGCCCGCGGCGATGCCTTCCGGCAGGGCCGACACCATGTCGCGGTACACCTGGGCGGCGGAACGCGCCGGGTCGCCTGGCGCGAAGGTCTGCAGCAGCCGACCGGTGAAGCCCGGCGCTACATCGATGTCCGCCGAGTCCATTCCGGTCAACGGGTCGGACACCACCTCGACGTGCGCGGCCGTGCCGTAGGTCCGCAAGGCAGCGGCGTACAGGTGGGCCAGCAGTATCGACTCGGCGTCGTCGCGCGCTCCGACGGCGATCGAGCGGCCCGCTGCCGGTCCGCCGCAGGCCACCAGCAACAGCGCGAGCAGCGCAATGATCAGCCGGCGCGCGGCCATCGGATGGTCAGTCGCTCGAGGCGGCCGCAACCGCCGCGGCCACAGCCGGCCCGACGTGCGGGTCCAGCGGGCTCGGAACGATGTACTCGGCGGCGAGATCGTCGCCCACCACCCCGAAGATCGCCTCGGCGGCAGCGACCTTCATCTTCTCGGTGATCCGGCGGGCACCGGCGTCCAGCGCACCGCGGAACACGCCCGGGAACGCCAGCACGTTGTTGATCTGGTTGAGGAAATCGCTGCGTCCCGTCGCCACCACCGCGGCGTGCCGGGCGGCGATATCCGGATGGATCTCCGGATCGGGATTCGACAGCGCGAACACGATGCCGTTGGGGGCCATCGTCGCGATCAGTTCCTCGGGCACCAGACCGCCTGACAGGCCGAGAAACATGTCGGCGCCCTTGAGCGCTTCCACCATGCCGCCGGAAAGGCCGTCGGGGTTGGTGCGCTGCGCGAGGTCGAGCTTGACCGGGGTGAGATCGTCGCGGTTGGGATGCAGGATGCCTCGCGAATCCAGCACCGTCATGTCCGTGACGCCCGCGGACAGAAGGATGTTCGCGCACGCCATACCCGCAGCGCCGACGCCCGAGACCACGACGCGCAGCGATGCGAAGTCACGGTCGAGGATCTTCGTTGCGCCCATCATCGCCGCGAGGACCACGATCGCGGTGCCGTGCTGGTCGTCGTGCATCACCGGGCAGTCGAGGGCCTCGACGAGACGCCGCTCGATGTCGAAGCAGCGTGGCGCCGAGATGTCCTCGAGGTTGACCGCCCCGAACGTCGGCCGCAGCCGAACCAGGGTCTCGACGATCTCGTCGGGATCCTTGGTGTCCAACACGATCGGGATCGCGTCCAAATCGCCGTAGGCCTTGAAGAGCCCGCACTTGCCCTCCATGACGGGCAGCGAAGCCGCCGGGCCGATGTCGCCGAGGCCGAGCACAGCACTGCCGTCGCTGACGACGGCCACCAGCCGGTTCGCCCAGGTGTAGCGGGCGGCCAGGGTCTGATCGGCCGCGATCGCGCGGCTGACCTGCGCGACACCGGGGGTGTAACCGATCGACAACGCGCGCTGAGTGTCCAGCGGAGCCTTCAACTCGACGGAGAGCTTGCCCGCTACGTGGGCCTCGAAGATCTCCTCGTCAGTAACGATGATCTGCGGGTTTTCTGGCGTCTCCGACACGAGCCTCAGGGTAACGACGAACTGGTAGGTAACCTAATCGACTTTCTGCGGCCAAAAGAGCGCCGACGGCGGCCTCAGATCAGGCCCAGCTCCTTGACCGCCTTGCGCTCGTCGACCAGTTCGGCGGTGGTCTCGTCGATCCGGGCACGGGAGAAGTCGTCGATGTCCAGGCCCTGCACGATGGTCCAGTCGCCATCCTTGGTGGTCACCGGGAACGACGAGATGATGCCCTCGGGCACGTCGTAGCTGCCGTCGGAGATGACCGCCATCGACACCCAGTCGTCCTTGGCGGAGCCCAGCAGCCAGTCACGGGCGGCGTCGGTGGTCGCCGACGCGGCCGAGGCCGCCGACGAGGCGCCGCGCGCATCGATGATCGCCGCCCCGCGCTTGGCGACCGTCGGGATGAAGTCGTTCTCGATCCAATCCTGGTCGTTGACAACCTCCGCAGCGTTGCGTCCGCCGACCTCCGCGTGGAACACATCGGGGTACTGGGTGGCCGAGTGGTTGCCCCAGATCGTCATCTTCTTGATATCGGTCACCTTGGCGCCGGTCTTGCGGGCCAGCTGGCTGATCGCCCGGTTGTGGTCGAGACGGGTCAGCGCCGAGAACCGCTCCTGCGGGATGTCGGGGGCATTGCTCATCGCGATCAGCGCGTTGGTGTTGGCCGGGTTACCGGTGACGCCGATGCGGACGTCGGCGGCGGCAACCTCGTTGAGCGCCTTGCCCTGCGCGGTGAAGATCGCGCCGTTGGCCTCGAGCAGGTCGCTGCGCTCCATACCCGGTCCGCGCGGGCGGGCGCCGACGAGCAGGGCGAGGTTCACACCGTTGAAGATCTTGTTGGCGTCGGCGCCGATCTCGACACCGGCCAGCAACGGGAACGCGCAGTCGTCGAGTTCCATCACCACACCCTCGAGCGCCTTGAGCGCGGGCTCGATCTCGAGCAGACGAAGCTCGATCGGGCGGTCCGGGCCGAGCAGCGAGCCGCTCGCCAAGCGGAACAGCAGGCTGTAGCCGATCTGGCCGGCGGCTCCGGTCACCGCCACCTTGAGGGGAGAAGTGCTCACGTCAAAGGCTCCTTGGGAAGACAATGGTCCGCGACGAAAGTAGCGCACCGAGATCGCCCGACGAGAGGGGGCCGACATGACACTGGTCGGCGCAACCAGCCCCCGACCCCGCATCCCGGCCGGTTGACATGTCCCGCGCGGCCGCGGTCGATCTGGCCAACCCCGACGCATTCGTCGACGGTCCGCCGCACGAGGCGCTGGCCGTGCTGCGGCGCACCGATCCTGTGCACTGGCAACCGATGGACGGCGAACCGGGCTTCTGGGCGGTTCTGCGTCATGCCGACGTGGCCTATGTCGCCCGCCACACTGACGTGTTCTCCGCCAGTGCAGGCGGAATCGTCATCGAGGACATGGGCCCGGAATTGCTGGCGATGATGCGCAACATGCTGTTGGCGATGGACCCGCCCGTCCACACCGCACATCGCGCCCCGCTGTCGCTCCACTTTCGAGCGCGCGTGATCAACGGCATCGAGGATCGCGTGCGAGACATCTGCCGAGCCACCATGGCCGAGGCGCGCGAGCGGGGAGACGTCGAGTTCGTCCACCAGGTGGCATCGCCACTGCCGACCCGGGTGATCGGCGAGTTGTTCGGCCTGCCGCAACAGGATTGGGACCACATCCACGCACTGGCCGAGCGCAACACCTCGGCGCAGGACCCGGACATCACCGACGCGGGAGCAGAAGACGCCACCATGGAGATGGCGCTGTACGCGATCGAGCTCGCCGCGAACCGGCGCAATGCCGACCGGGTCGACGACCTGACAAGCGCGATCCTCGACGCCGACTTCGGTGGCCAGCCGATGAGCGATATCGAATTCGGCAGCTTCTTCGTACAACTCGTCACCGCGGGAAACGACACGACAAAGGGAATGCTCGGTTCTGGACTGCTCACGCTGCTGCGCCACCCCGACCAACTGGCCGAGATCCGCGCGGACCCCGCACTCATCCCGGGCGCCGTCGAGGAGATCATCCGCTACGCCAACCCGCTGCACTACTTTCGTCGCACCGCGCTCGCGGACACCGAACTCTCGGGCACGCCCATCTCCGCGGGCGACAAGGTGGCCATGTACTACACGTCGGCCAACCGCGATGACGACGTGTTCGACGACCCACAGCGCTTCGACATCCACCGGCACCCGAACCCGCACCTGTCGTTCGGCATCGGCAGCCACTTCTGCCTCGGCGTCCACCTGGCCCGGCTGGAGGGCATGGTCTTCTTCGAGGAACTACTCGATGCGTTCGACACGATCGAGCTGACGGGCGAGCCGGTGCGGATCCGATCGAATCTGAACAACACGCTCAAGCGACTGCCCGTGCGACTTTCGGCCTGAGAGCGAGATCCAGTCTCAGGCTGGGCGCGTAGCATTAGCCGCCGCTGATGATTTCCGGTGGCAGGAGGTTGAGCTATGCCTTCGTTCCGAGGCGCACTGCCACCCGCCCTTCGACCCGCCCGAAGCAAGCACACCCACGGACACCCGGACCCGAAATCGATTCACGTGCCCGTCGCCCGGGCCATGGTCGACTGCGGCGTCTACGTCGACGGCAAGCGGCTTCCCGGCAAGTACACCCACGCCGCAGCGCTGAGCAAGGTTCACGAACTGGAGTCCGACGGCAGGGACGCGTTCGTGTGGATCGGCCTGCACGAGCCCGACGAACACCAGATGCAGGCCGTCGCCGACGTGTTCTGCCTGCACGAACTGGCCGTGGAGGATGCGGTGCACGCGCATCAACGGCCCAAGCTCGAGCGCTACGACAAGACGCTGTTCCTGGTGCTCAAGACCGTGAACTACGTCGAGCACGAGTCGATGGCGCTGGCCCGCGAGATCGTGGAAACCGGCGAGATCATGATCTTCGTCGGCGCGGACTTCGTCGTCACCGTTCGGCATGGCGAGCACAGCGGGCTGGCGGCCGTGCGCAAGCACCTCGACGCCTCCCCCGCGACGCTGAAACTCGGCCCGTACGCGGTGATGCACGCGATCGCCGACCACGTCGTCGACAGTTATCTCGACGTCACCGACCTGATCGAGACCGACATCGACGCGATGGAAGAGGACGTCTTCTCCCCGCTGACGCAGACCAGTATCGAATGCATCTACCTACTCAAACGAGAGGTTGTCGAGTTGCGGCGCGCCGTCGCCCCGCTGACCGTCGGGCTGCAACGGATCGGCGCCGATCACAACGACCTGATCTCGATCGAGGTCCGGCGATACATGCGCGACGTGCTCGACCACAACATCCAGGCATCCGACCGGATCACGAGCTATGACGAGATGCTCAGCTCACTGGTCCAGGCGGCGCTCGGCAAGGTCGCCATGCAGCAGAACGTCGACATGCGCAAGATTTCGGCGTGGGTCGCGATCGCCGCCGTCCCGACGGCGTTGGCGGGTATCTACGGCATGAACTTCGAGCACATGCCCGAACTGCACTGGACGTTCGGCTATCCGGCCGTGCTGGTGCTGATGTTCTGCGTCTGCTTTCTGCTGCACCGGACCTTCCGCCGCAACAGCTGGCTCTAGCTCGCGCGAAACGGAATTCCAGCAGGCCTCGTCTCGCACTTTCGCTGCTGGAATTCCGTTTCGCGGGAGGTGCCCGAGTTTCGCGGAACTCAGCTGGGGGCCGACGCGGGCCGTCTCGGGTCGAGCACGTCGACGCCGTCGACCCGCCACGCCTCCCGCATCGCCTCGGCACCCTTGAGGCGCACCCACGCCGCCTCCGTCGGGGTGATGGGAACCGCCGACAGCACAACCACCGGGTTGCTGGGTTCGGGTAGGTCGACGTCGTCGATCTCGCTGCGGCCCAACAGGACTGCGGTGAACGGCGCGCCGCTCCACAATGGAGCGCCGAGGTCGACCAGCGCATCGACGGCCAGCACCAACCCCTCCACGGCGGGTGCCGCGGCCAGCACAGCCACGCTGCGCGCCAATCCCGCCGGTGTGGGTCCACGCAGGGAAACCGCCACCTCCGCCCGGGGACCGCGCACCGGGTCGGTGGCGAACTCGGCCGGATCGGTCATCGGTTCGCGCGAACAACCGAGCGACACATAATGATTCACGTCGTCACCGTCGGGCCCGAACCGCAGTACATCGAACGACTGCGTGCCCAGAAACGTCACACTCGCGACGTCAGGCTCCGAGGCGAAGTGCGCGCTCAGATGAGCGCGAACCTCCGCCAGGGCGTCGATCACTCGGCCGGCGGTGGCGTCTGTTCCTCAACCGGTGCCTGCGGCGGAGGCGGCGCTGACGGTGCAGCCTGCTCTTCGGGCGCACCCGCAGGCGGGATGGTGAGGTTGATGCCGGTGTCGGCGTCGAAGACGACCAGCTTGGTGGTGTCGAACGCCAACTCCACCGGCTGGCCCGGCCTGACCTTGGACTCGGTGGAAACCCTTGCCACGAACTCGTTTTCCCCCACACCCGACTCGGCGGCCAACTCGGCCAGCTGCGCCGCCTGGGCACCGGCACCCTCGGTCCTGAAGTGCACGTACTTGTCGGCACCCAGCGATTCGACGAAGTCGACCGTCACCTCGGACGTCAGCGCGCGGATGCGCGCATAGGTGTCGATCAGCGAGGCGTCCTCGATGTGCTCGGGCCGAATGCCGACGACGACGTTGTTCGGTCGGCTGTGCTGCGCGATCACATCGTGTATCTCCTGCGTGAGTGTGACCTCGCCGAACGGCAACTTGACGCCGACGTCGGTCAGCATCGCCGGGAAGAAGTTCATCGCGGGCGACCCGATGAACCCGGCGACGAACAGGTTGGCCGGCTTCGAATACAGCTCCTCGGGTGTGCCGATCTGCTGAGCGACGCCCGCCCGCAGAACCACGACGCGATCACCGAGCGTCATTGCCTCGGTCTGGTCGTGCGTGACGTAAACGGTGGTGGTGCCCAACCGGTCCTGTAGACGGGCGATCTCCGAACGCATCTGCACGCGCAGCTTGGCGTCGAGGTTCGACAGCGGCTCGTCCATCAAGAACGCCTTCGGATTTCGCACGATCGCGCGGCCCATCGCCACCCGCTGGCGCTGACCCCCCGACAGCTGCGCCGGTTTGCGGTCCAGCAGTGCCGTGAGATCGAGGATCTTCGCGGTTTCCTCCACTTTGGCGGCGATGTCGGCCTTCTTCATCTTGGCCAAGGTCAATGGGAATGCGATGTTCTGGCGCACGGTCATGTGCGGATAGAGCGCGTAGGACTGGAACACCATCGCGATGTCGCGGTCCTTGGGCGCCTTCTCGTTCACCCGCTCGCCACCGATCCGCAGCTCGCCGGACGAGATCTCCTCTAGCCCCGCAATCATGTTCAGCGTGGTGGACTTCCCACAGCCCGACGGGCCGACCAGGATGATGAACTCGCCGTCGGCGATCGTGACGGACAAATCCTTTACGGCCGTGGCGCCGTCGGGGTAACTCTTTGTCACCCGGTCCAACACAATCTCGGCCATCGACCTATCCCTTCACCGCGCCGGACGTCAAACCGGCGACGATCCGTCGTTGGAAAATCAGAACAAAGACAATGATCGGAATCGTGATCACCATCGCGCCCGCCGCGATCGACCCGGTCGGCTCCTCGAACTGCGAACTGCCGGTGAAGTTCGCGATCGCCACGGGCGCGGTGATCGCGCGCTGGGTGGCCGTCAACGACAACGCCAGCAGAAGGTCGTTCCAGGCGAAGATGAACACCAGAATCGCGGCCGTGACAATGCCCGGTGCCGCCAGCGGCGCGATCACCTTGCGGAACGCCTGCGCCGGCGTGGCGCCGTCCATCTTCGCCGCCTTCTCCAGATCCCAGGGGATCTCGCGGAAGAACGCCGACAGCGTATAGATGGCCAGCGGCAGCGCGAACGTGATGTACGGGATGATCAGACCGGGCCAGGTGTCGAACAGCCCGATGCTGCGCCACATGTTGAAAAGCGGTGTCACCAGCGAGATCTGCGGGAACATCGCGATCAACAGCGCAACACCGACCAGAAGTCGTTTGCCCGGGAAGGTCAGCCGGGCCACTGCGTAGGCCGCCATGCCGCCGACGACGACGGCGATCACCGTGGTGATCAGTCCGATGCCGATCGAGTTGATCAGCGCTGAGCTGAACGCATTGCCGGAGAAGATGCCCTTGTAGTTGTCGAAGGTGATATCGGTCGGAATCAGCTTGCCGTCCTTGACCGTTGAGGTCGGCTTCAGCGACAGCGAGAGGATCCACAGGACCGGGAACAGCGCATAGATCACCACGAGGATGTTGACGACGGTCCAGCCCGTCGCCCGGCCCGCGCCGACCCGCTCAGGCATATCGGCTCGCTTCCCTCTCGGGCCTCCGGCCGTCGGACATCAGCGCCTCTCCTCGTCGGATCCCGGCGCCGACGCCCCGAAGATCGTGATGTAGATGAACGCGATGACCGCGACCGACAGGAAGATCAGCACCGAGATCGCCGACCCCAGGCCCAGATTGAAGGCCTTGAACAAGTTGTCATAACCCAGGATCGACACCGAGCCCGTGTTGTTGGCTCCGCCGGTGAGCACGTAGATGTTGTCGAAGATGCGGAACGCATCGAGCGTGCGAAACAGCAGCGCGACCAGGATCGCCGGTTTGATAAGCGGCAGAGTCACTTTGACCAGCCGCTTCCACGGCCCTGCACCGTCGACCTGCGCGGCGTTGAGCAGGTCCTGCGGCACCAGCGCCAGCCCGGCCAGCAGCAGTAGCGCCATGAACGGCGTGGTCTTCCATACCTCGGCGAGCACCACGATGGCCAATGACGGGATCTGTTGGGTAAGCGGCGCGCTGCCCTCCGGTAGCAGGTTGGCCAGGTAGCCCGTGCCCGGCGTCCACGCGTAATACCAGCTGTACGACGCCGCCACGGTGACGATGCCGTACGGAATGAGTATTGCGGTGCGCACGACGCCCTTGCCGAAGATGGTTCGGTGCATCACCAAAGCCAGTGCCATGCCGAGCACAAACTCGATCGCCACCGAGACGACGGTGATCGCGAGCGTCACGGCGAAGGCCGTCCACCAGTACCGGTCGGTGAGCACGGTCTGGTAGTTCGACAGCCCGACGAAGGCGGTGTCGTCCGGTGCGGCAAGGTTGTAGCGCTGCAGGCTCAGCCACACCGCGTAGCCGATCGGGTAGGCGGTGACGGCCAGCATCAGGATCACCGCGGGCGCGATCAGCAGGTAGGCCAGCCGGCGGTCGGACGCGCGGTCGTCGCCCTTACCGCGGGCCGGCGCGGACGGCGTTTCCGGTTTCTGCGCGGTGGCCGTCACGGGATCAGCCCCTTACCGTCGATGGCCTTCTGCACCGCGTCGGCCAGCTTGTCGGCCGTCTTCTCCGGATCGATGGCGGTGACCGGCGCCAGCGTCGCCGAGATCCGGGTGGACACGGCCTGATACACGGGCGTGGCCGGGCGCACGGCGGCGTTGGTGAGCTGCTCGCGGATGATTGCGTACTGCGGGTATTTGGCCTGGAACGCGGGATCGTCGTACAGCGAGGTGCGCACGGCGGGCAGGCCACCCTCGACCGACGTGTAGCGCTGATTCTCGACGCTGCGCAGGCACCGCATGGCCTCGAACGCTTCGGCGCGGTGCTGGGTGGTGCGGGCCACCGCCAGATTGAGCCCGCCCAGCGTCACCTTGGCCTGCTCACCAGGCTGCACGCCGGGATACGGCGCAAACCCGAACACCTTCTTGCTCGCGTCGTAGGCGGCCTCGAACTGGGCGTCGGTCGGCGAGAACGTGCCGACGTCGTTGATACTGCCCGCCAGCGCCGGATCCTTGTCGAGGGGAAGGAAGCTCACGCCACCCTTGACGGCGTTCTCGAGCATCGAAGGCAGGACGAACGGCCAGTTCACCTCCAGGGCGGCTTTGCCCTGCTCGAGCGCGAGGCGGGCGGTGCCCTCGTCGGTCTGGGTGATCGACGGGTCGGCCCCAGGGGCGGTGGCAACGGCCTTCATGATCTGCAGCGCCTTGACGGTGGCCGCACGGTGCTCCGGGGTGTCGGTCAGCGTCACTGTCTTGCCGTCGTCGGAAAGCACTTGACCGCCAGCGCTTTCCAGCAAGGTGTTGAACCAGACCACCAGACCCTCGTACTGTTTGGCCTGCAGCGCGATCCAACTCGGCTTGCCCGCGGCGTGCAGACGTGTCGCCTCGTCCACCATGCCGTCCCACGTGGTCGGCGGCTTGTCCATCAAATCCGCTCGGTACCAAAGCAACTGGGTATTGGTGGTGATCGGAGAGGCGTACAGCTTGCCCTGCCACTTGGCCGTCTCCAGCGGTCCGGGCAGCGTGTTGCCGGTGGCGTCGGCCTCGGCCCGGCCGGACGGATCGTCGGAAAGCGGCAGCGCCCAACCCGCCTCGGCGAACTCTGCCGTCCACACGACGTCGAGCGCCATCAGATCGAGGGTCTGGTCGTTGCCCGTCAGCCGGCGCGCCAGTTGCAGGCGCTGGGCGTCGGCCTCCTTCGGCAAACTGATCTGCCGAATGGTGAAGCGGCCGCCCAACTCCTCGTTACACCGCTTGGCGACGGCGGTGAACGTCGCTTTTTCGCTGGCCGGTGTGTAGTAGTTGATGACGAGTCCGCCGCCACCCGAACCGCACGCCGTCACCACGGATGCAGTCGTCGCGGCGGCCAACGCCGCTGCACACAGCCGACGTGCGCGCACGACCCGCCTCCTGTCCGGGTTCAATGTCGCCGCCGGGGCGGCTCCACGTCCGATGTCGCCGCCGGGGCGGCTCTGCGGGGAACGTCCCGCGCCAGAACCGTAGAGCCAGCTGTGCGTGATTTGCAACACTTCGCGGCGGCGGGTCGGTAGCCGCAGCAGGATCGTGACCTGGCTAGATGGTCAAGCGCGCCAGCAGATCCCGCCCCTTCTCGGCGCCCTGCGGATCACACAGGACGTCATAGCGGCCCGCGACAAGCTGCATCGTGGAGCTGAAATCCCTTGTACCGCGGGCCATCGCGTAGGGAATCGCCGAGGTGATCAGCCCGAAGAAGACACCCGCGACCAGGCCGGTGATCAGCGACGCCCACGGGTTCTCGCTGAAGAAGCCCAGGATCAGCCCGATGAACAGGCCGAGCCAGGCGCCGGTGAGCACGCCGCCGCCGAGCACCTTGGGCCAGGTCAGCCGTCCGGTGACCCGCTCGACCTGCATCAGGTCGACGCCGACGATCGTCACCTGCTGGACCGGGAATTCTTGGTCGGAGAGGTAGTCCACCGCCCGCTGTGCCTCGGCATAGGTCGGGTAGGAGCCGATCGGCCATCCTTTCGGCGGAGTGGGCAAGGCGGCCGGCCGGCGGGCCTGGGAGGCGGGTGCGCCAGGCGTCACGCCGGGAGTCTGTCCGGGCTGGAATGGGCTGGTCATCGATCCTCATTCTCCTCTATCCGCGCCGAGATTTCTTTCGGTCTCACACGCTCAACGCTTCGGCGTGGGCGTTGGTGCCCCGCATCCACTCTGGCCACGGGGACCAGCGCATACGCTAGGTTGAACAGCATGACAAATCCGGGCGGGGACTCCTCCGAAACGCCAACATCCGACTCCAGTTCGGGCTCGTCGGAGCCGTCATCGGGCGGCTACGAGGCCCCGTCGATCGAGCAGCAGTCGCCCCAGCAGGACGAGCAGTCCCAGCCACAGACGCCCACCGAGCAGTTCACCCCGCCGGCCGCGCCCACCGAGCAGTTCACCCCGCCGGCGCAGCCGCCGAGCGAGCACTTCACGCCGCCGGGATACGCACCGCCGTCGACCGGCTACGAGGCACCACCGACGCATCAGCCGTCCAGCGGTTACGACGCGCCACCGGGCTACCAGCCGACCACGGACTACCAACAGGGCTACCCGCCGCCGGCCTACCCGCCCCCGCCGGCCTACCCGCCGCCGCCCGGCTATCCACAGCCGGAAGCGCAGCAACAGGGCTACCCGCCGCCGTACCCCGACCCGTCGGCCTTCGGCGGGCAACCGAACTACGGCACGCCGTCCTATCCCCCTCCGCCGCCACCGTCGTACGGCGGCGCGCCGGGCTATCCGCCACCGCCGCCGTCGTACCCGGGAACGGGGTATCCCGGCGGCTACGGGGGTGGCTACGGGCAGCCCCAGCCCGAAACCAACCAGCTGGCGATCTGGTCGCTGGTGGCTTCTCTGGTCGGGATCCTGTGCACCATCGGATCGCTCGTGGGTATCACGCTGGGCGTGATCGCGCTCAACCAGATCAAGGAGAAGCGCCAGGGCGGTCACGGGCTGGCGATCGCGGGCATCGCAGTCGGCGTCGCGACGCTGATCATCAGCATCATCTGGACCGTGTACGCGCTCAGCAGTTGACGTGAGCCAGCCGCCCGAGCAACCGTTCCGCGGTACCGAGTTCGCGCCGCTGGAACACTCGTCGCAGCCGGATCACCATGCGCCGGTCGACTATCCGGCGGGTTACCCGCCGCTGCCGCCTCCTGTCTACCCGCAGGGCCATGGGTATCCGACCGGATATCCGGGATATCCGCCCTACGACCCCTACCATCTCGGCCGGCCGCCCGGCACCAACGGCAAGGCGATCGCGGCCTTGGTGTGCGCGCTCGCCGGCCTGATGTTTTGCGGGTTGCCCTCGATCGCGGGTCTGATCTTGGGCATCATCGCGATGCGCGAATGCAGGCGCACCGGGCAGGACGGCTACGGCCTGGCGCTGGCCGGCACCATCGTCGGCGGATTGGTCGTCGCGCTCTTCGTGCTGTACCTGCTTTTCATGATCGGCGTTGCCGTCAGCGGATTCCAGTGGGCGCCATAGGTTTTCAGCTCTAAATCGGCGGCTGGAACGGCTCGGCGTTGCGCGCCATGCCTGCCGCGCGGCCCTTACCGGCGATCACCAGGGCCATCTTGCGGCTGGCTTCGTCGATCATCTCGTCGCCGAGCATCACCGCGCCGCGCGCGCCACCCGCGCGTGAGGTATGCCATTCGTAGGCTTCGAGGATCAACTCCGCATGGTCGTAGTCGTCCTGGCGAGGGCTGAAAATCTCGTTGCCCGCGACGATCTGGTCCGGATGCAGCACCCACTTGCCGTCATAGCCCAGCGCCGCCGACCGCCCCGCCACGCGCCGGAACGCGTCGACGTCACGGACCTTCAGATACGGCCCGTCGATCGCGAGCACGCCGTGAGTGCGGGCGGCGATCAGGATTCGCATCAGCACGTGGTGGTGGGCGTCACCGATGTCGTAACCCTCCGGCTGTTCACCGACCTCGAGCGTGCGCATGTTGAGGCTGGCCGCCATGTCCGCCGGCCCCAGCACCAGCGCCTGCACGCGCGGGCCCGCGGCGATCGCGTCGATGTTGGTCAGCCCCTGCGCGTTCTCGATCTGCGCCTCGATGCCGATGCGGCCGACGGGCAGTCCGTGGGTGGTCTCCAGCTGGCTGAGCAGCAGATCGAGCGCGGTGATGTGCGAGGAGTCGGTCACCTTCGGCAGCACGATCACGTCCAGCGACGCGCCCGCGGTGGACACCACCTCGATGGTGTCGGCGTAGGTCCACGGGGTCGTCCAGTCGTTGACCCGCACCCCGCGCAGCTGCCCCGACCACCCCGGGCCGGCCAGCGCCGTCGCGACCTGCATGCGCGCCTGCTCCTTGGCGTCCGGCGCGACGGCGTCCTCCAGATCCAGGAACACCTCGTCGGCGGGCAGGGTCTTCGCCTTCTCGATCATTTTGGCGCTGCTGCCGGGAACCGACAGGATGGTTCGGCGGGGTCGATACCGGTTTTCCACAACCACACTCTCTACCCTTTACCCATGGCGGCGTTGAACAGGGTCTATGCGGCCCGACTCGCGGGAATGGTGGTCTTGGGCCCCGACGGCGAGTCCATCGGCCGGGTCCGCGATGTGGTGATCAGCATCAGCATCGTCCGCCACCAGCCGAGGGTGCTCGGACTCGTCGTCGAACTGCTCACGCGCCGGCGCATCTTCGTGCCGATCGGGCGGGTCACCGCCATCGACCCCAGCGCGGTCACGCTGCTCACCGCCAACGTCTCGCTGCGGAAGTTCTCGCAACGCCCCGGTGAGGTGCTGGTGCTCGGCCAGGTGATCGAGACCCGCGTTCGCGTCGACGACCCCGACCTGCCGGAGCTCGCCGGAGTCGACGTCGTCGTGGTGGACCTGGGCGTCGAGCAGTCCCGCACTCGCGACTGGATGGTCACCAAGGTCGCCGTGCGGCCGATGGGGCGTCGGCTGGGCCGGCGCAGAAACGTCGACATCGTCGACTGGCAGCGGGTGCACGGCCTGACCCCGTCGGGCCTGGCGATGCCGGGGCAGGGCGTCGCCCAGCTGCTCGAGCAGTTCGAGGGACAGCGCCCCATCGAGGTCGCGGAGGCGATTCGCGAACTGCCGGAGAAACGCCGCTTCGAAGTGGTCCGGGCCCTCGACGACGAGCGCCTCGCCGACGTGCTGCAGGAGCTGCCCGAAGACGAGCAGGCGAACATGCTGCGTCAGCTGGAGCCGGAACGTGCGGCTGACGTGCTCGAGGCGATGGATCCCGACGACGCGGCCGACCTACTGGGCACGATGACACCCGCCGATGCCGAGCTGTTCCTGCGCCGGATGGACCCCGAGGACTCCGAAGACGTGCGCCGCCTGCTCGCGCACTCGCCCGACACCGCAGGCGGCCTGATGACCTCGGAGCCGGTGGCGATCGCACCCGACACCACGGTCGCCGAAGCGCTGGCCCGGGTGCGCGATCCGGACCTGACGCCGGCGCTGGCTTCGCTGGTGTTCGTGGTGCGCCCGCCGACGGCCACACCGACGGGCCGCTACCTGGGCTGCGTGCACCTGCAGCGCCTGCTGCGGGAGCCGCCGGCCGCTCTGGTCGGCGGCATCCTCGACACCGATCTGCCGAGTCTCGGCCCGGACGATCCGCTGACGTCGGTCACCCGCTACTTCGCTGCCTACAATCTGGTCTGCGGTCCGGTGGTCGACGAGGAGAGCCACTTGCTGGGCGCGGTCTCCGTCGACGACGTGCTCGATCACCTGCTGCCCGACGACTGGCGGGAACGCGAAGAACCCGAACTGACCAGCGCCGTGTCAGATGTCGCCGGCCGACCGGCTCCGGAACGGCTGTCATGAGCGACCTGTCGGCGCGCCAACGGCTCGACACCCCGCGCACGTCGCGGCGCCGGTTCTCGTTCAACGTCGACGCCGAGGCCGTCGGGCAGTTCAGCGAATCCATCGCCCGGTTCCTTGGCACTGGGCGGTACCTGTTATGGCAGACCATCCTCGTCATCGTCTGGATCAGCCTGAATCTGTTCGCGGTGAAGCTGCGCTGGGACCCCTACCCGTTCATCCTGCTCAACCTGGCATTTTCGACCCAGGCCGCGTACGCCGCCCCGCTGATCCTGCTGGCCCAGAACCGCCAGGAGAACCGCGACCGCGTGTCCTTGGAAGAGGACCGTCGCCGCGCCGAGCAGACCAAAGCCGACACCGAGTATCTGGCTCGCGAGCTGGCCGCGTTGCGCCTGGCGGTCGGCGAGGTGGCCACCCGCGATTACCTCCGCCGCGAACTCGACGAACTGCGCGACATATTGAACGACTTCCGCCCGGCGGAATCGGTCGACGGCGGCCGCGAGTCGTCCGGAAAATCCCATGCCGGAGAGCGTCGGCAGAAAAAGCTCGGTTAGACCAGGTCAGGCATTGCGGTAACACGCCCCCCGCCGAGTAGGTATGGTGACTTGGTTCACAAGGCAGGCGCGAACCTAGGACGGTTGAGTGCACATAGGGGGAGGGGCCGCACTCGAGGCAGTGCGGCGCGGCGCCACGCGGGTCATGCGTACACCCGCGTTCGGCATTGCGGCCATCACCCCCATCGTCTTCGCCGGAGCCGTCGGCGCCTCTCCCCCGTCGACGACGCCGGTCCGCGACCCCGCGGTGACGCCCTTGGCGGCCGTCGCCCCGTCGCCCATCAATCCCCACGGCGCCTCGGTCGTTGCGGTCACCAAGACCCCGTCGGCATTTCACATCGCGTCCACCACGATCTCCGGTCCGCCGCCCTCGGTGGTGGTGAGTTCGCCTGGCACGCTTCGTATTCCGATGATCGCGCTGAACGCCTACCAGAACGCCGAACGGATGATGGCCGCGTCGTACCCGGGCTGTGGCATCAGCTGGAACCTGCTCGCGGGCATCGGCCGCATCGAGTCGATGCACGCCAACGGCGGCGCCACGGACGTGTCCGGTTCGGCGGTGCGGCCGATCTACGGGCCCACGCTGGACGGCACACTGCCCGGCAACGAGGTCATCGAGATGAGCCGCAGCGCCAACCGCGTTCTCTACGCCCGCGCGATGGGCCCGATGCAGTTCCTGCCCGGCACGTGGTCGCGCTACGCCTCCGACGGCAATGGCGACGGCAAAGCCGACGTGCAGAACGTGTTCGACGCGACCCTGGCCGCGGCCCGCTATCTGTGCAGCGGCGGGCTGAACCTGCGTGACCAGTCGCAGGTGATGACCGCGATCCTGCGCTACAACAACTCCGTGGCCTACGCCCAGAACGTGCTGGGCTGGGCGGCCGCCTACGCGACCGGCGTCGTGCCGGTGGACCTGCCGCCGATCACCGGGCCGGTTCCGCCGATCGCGGACACCCACCTGGACAACTACCAGGGTCTGGGGCCCGGCCTGCCGATGAACGTGCTCGGCCTGCCCGCCAACGACCCGCTCGCACTGGTTCCGCTGGTCGACATGGACCGCACCGACGTGGCCAGGCAGATGCTCGGCCCGCTGCCCGGACCGGCACCGGAGGCGGGTATGCCGGGACCGGCTCAGCCCGGGCTGACGCAGGGCCTGCCGCCGGGAACGCAAGCACCGCAGCAGAACTGCGCGATCTTCTGCCTCGGCACCAATCCACCCCCGGCGGTGCAGCCGCAGCAGCCGCCCGAGGCGCTGCCGCCCGGCGTCGTCCCGCCGCCCACCGGACCACCCGACCTCGCTCCGCCCCCGCTGGCCGAACCCATGGCGCCTCCGCCGGGCGGCCCACCGCCGACACAGCCGCCGATCGGGCCGCAGGGCGTCGGACCGGCGCCCGGTCCGGCTGCCTGACGGGCAAGGGAGCCCGCGCGCGAATCGGCCGTCCTGGTTCCGCCTAGACTCGGTGGTGATGTCAGAACATTCCGATGAGCTGCAGGCCGCCGTGCGCGCTGCGCTGGCCAAGGTGATCGATCCCGAGTTGCGCAGGCCGATCACCGAGCTCGGCATGGTGAAGAGCGTCGACGTGGCCGCCGACGGCAGCATTCTCGTCGAGGTCTACCTGACCACCGAGGCCTGCCCGAAGAAGACCGAGATCTCCGAGCGGGTCGCCGCCGCCGTCGCCGACGTACCGGGCACCGGCTCGGTGAAGGTGGGCCTCGACGTGATGAACGACGAGCAGCGCACCGAACTGCGCAGGCAACTGCGCGGCGACGCCCGCGAACCCGTCATCCCGTTCGCCCAGCCCGGCTCGTTGACCCGGGTGTACGCCGTCGCGTCGGGCAAGGGCGGCGTCGGCAAGTCCAGCGTCACGGTCAACCTGGCCGCCGCGATGGCGGCGCGCGGCCTGTCAGTGGGCGTGCTGGACGCCGACATCTACGGGCATTCGATCCCGCGCATGATGGGCACCACCGACCGGCCCACTCAGGTCGAGTCGATGATCCTCCCGCCGATCGCCCACGACGTCCGGGTGATTTCGATCGCGCAGTTCACCCAGGGCAACACGCCTGTGGTGTGGCGCGGCCCGATGCTGCACCGCGCACTCCAACAGTTCCTGGCCGACGTGTACTGGGGCGATCTGGACGTGCTGCTGCTCGATCTGCCGCCGGGCACCGGCGACGTCGCGATCTCGGTGGCGCAGTTGATCCCCGGCGCCGAGATCCTCGTGGTGACCACCCCGCAACTGGCCGCCGCCGAGGTCGCCGAACGCGCGGGCGCGATCGCCTTGCAGACGCGGCAACGCATCGTCGGCGTGGTCGAGAACATGTCGGGCCTGGTGCTGCCGGATGGCACCACGCTGCAGGTATTCGGTGAAGGCGGTGGCCGTCAGGTCGCGGATCGGCTGACGACGGCGATCGGCGCCGACGTGCCGCTACTCGGCCAGGTGCCGCTCGATCCCGCGCTCGTCGCCGCGGGCGATTCCGGGGTGCCGCTGGTGCTCAGTGCGCCGGATTCGGCCGCGGGCAAGGAGTTACTCGGCATCGCCGAGGCCTTGTCGAGCCGCAAGCGCGGGCTCGCCGGCATGTCGCTGGGCCTGGACCCCGCCGGCCGCTGAGCCCGCTGTCCGCGAAACGGAATTCCAGCAGGTCTCTACTCGAAGTTTTGCTGCCGGAATGCCGTTTCGCGGGCGAGACTGGGGCGCGATGGACAACGAACAGGTCATTCGCATCGCCCTGACGATCGTCACCCCGATCCTGACGGCGGGCATCGGGATCGTCGCGCTGGTGGTGGGCGACTGGCGCGAACGCCGGACACAGGCCGGACGCCGCAAGCTCGCATTCGACGACGCCAGCAGGCAGGTGGAATTCGCCGCTGACTGGTTCAACGCCAGCAAGCTGATCGCACCCGAAGACGAGCAGCGCGCGGCCTCGCGGGCGCAGGGCTGGCTGGACGGGGCATCCGAACTCGTCGCCGAGTCGAAACCGCCGCCGGATTCGCAACGGAAACGGTCCGTCACCGCTCGCCGGCTACTGCTGGCCTACCCGATGCAGCGCCGGGGCGCGAGAATTCTTCGCGGCTTCTACTACTTCTTCCTCGGCGTGGTGGTCCTGCAGGTGTCGGGGGCGCTGGCGTCGGCCTTCGGCAGAACGGACACGCTGGGCGTGCCGAATTATTTCTCCGGCGGATTGATTTACGCCGACCTTCTCGGCATCTTCGTCTACACACTGATCGCGATGGGGTTCCGCTTCTGGGCCCTGCGCGTCGAGGAAGCGCAACCCGCCGATTCCTCGCAGCGGCGGATGACGCTGCGGGACGTGCTGCTGCTGTACCGGTTCACCGGGATTCGTCCCCGCATCGCACGGATCGTCTACTGGATCTGGGTGGCGTTGACCGTGGTGATCGTCATCGCGATCGCGATAAGCGCGTTCGACGATCCGCGGGTGCTGCCCGCCAACCTCGTCGCGCTGGCCGCGTGGGCGGGGTGGGCGGTCGGCCTGCGCTACTGGGCCCAGTCTCACCACGACCGCGCCGCGGCCGCGCGCGCCGCTGTCTAGGTCGCGTCGCTGTCGTAAGGGGTGGCGAGCGGCTTCTGCGCGGTCGGGGTCGGCGGTGTCGGGTCGGCAGGAGCGGGCTGGGCGGCGGGCTTGCCGTCGGGCTCGTCGAATTTGCCGGTGAAGATGGAGTCGTCGCCGTCGAGCAGGTGCTTGGTCAACGCGGCCCGCGGTGTCATGCCGCGCAGCTTCTGCAACTCGCTCAGCGGTTCGCGAAGGTCGTCGAATTCCGGGCCGAGGTCTTCCCGCAACTGCTTGGTCGCCCCGCTGACGTAGTCGCGCGCCTGGCGCAGCGCGCCCGACGTCCAGCGGATGGCGCCGGGCAGCCGCTCCGGTCCAAGGATCACCAGCCCGGCGATCAGCAGGACCAGCATCTCGCCCCAGCCGACGTTGGCGAACATTACGTGCTGTTGTCCGAACCGGGGTTCACGGTGAGCGTGATGTGACGACCGTCGCGAACCACCTCGATCGGGGCGTCCTGTCCGATCTTCAACAGCCGTACCGCGACGACGAATTCGTCGGCGTCCGCAACGGTGCGGTCACCGACCTTGACGACGACGTCGTTCTCGAGGATGCCCGCCTTGTCCGCGGGGCCACCGGCCTTGACGTTGGCGACCTGTGCACCGGACGCGAGATCGTTGCTCACCGACCGGGCGGTCAACCCCAGCGTCGGATGGGCGATCTTGCCGTCCTTGATCAACGCCTCGACGGTGTTCTTCACCTCGTTGACCGGGATCGCGAAGCCAAGGCCGCTGGCACTGTCCGACAACGACTTTCCTGCGGTGTTGATGCCGATGACATCGGAGTTCATGTTGATCAGCGGGCCGCCGGAGTTGCCGTGGTTGATGGCCGCGTCGGTCTGCACGCCGTCGATCACGGTGTCGGTGTCGGAGCCGTCGCCGGAGAGAGGGACGGGGCGGTGCAGAGCGCTGATGATGCCCTGGGTGACGGTGCTGCGCAGGCCCAGCGGTGCACCCGCGGCGATGACTTCGTCACCGACGTGCAACTTGTCGGAGTCGCCGAGTCGCGCCACGGTGAGCTTGTCGACGTTGTCGACCTTCAGCACGGCCAAGTCGGTCTTGGGGTCGCGGCCGACGAGGTTCGCCGGCACCTCCTTGCCGTCGTTGAACACCACCGAGAGCTTGTACTGGCTGGGGTTCGTCGCGGCCTCGGAGATGACGTGATTGTTGGTGACGATGTAGCCACGGCCGTCGATGACGACGCCGGAGCCCTGCGCGCCCTCGTTGTCGCCGATGGCTTCGATGGTTACCACCGAATCTGCCACTGCGGCAGCGACTTTCGCGAAGCGGCCTTCAGGTTGTTCTGAATTCGCGTCCGTTTTCAGCGTCACCTTCGAGGTGGTGAAGGCCTCGACCACCTCGGCGGTCTTGCGGCCGACCCAGCCACCGGCGAAGCCGATCACCAAGGCGACGATCGCCAGCACGGCCAGCGCGACATAGGACACCCGGCCGCCGAAGAGCACGTCGCGCACGCCGAGCTTGCCGACGTTCGCCGGCGCGGGCGCGGGCGCGGGCGCAGGCACCGCCGGTGTACCCAGCGCCGCCGCCGCACCGGGATCGCGCCACGGGTCGTCGTGCTCCTCGGGCTTGTTCCTGTCGCGCTCGGCCTCCAGCGCGCCGATGTCGGCGGGATGGCGTTGCAGTGAGTCACCGCTGCCGTTCGGCCGTCCGAAGGCTTCGTGCAGGACGGGATCGGGCGGCTGATCCTTCGGTGTGTACTCGCCCTGGTCGAGATGACCGTCCGCGCCGACGAAGGAGCCGTTGACGCCGTCGGGCCTGCCGAACGCCCGAGTGGTGGACGGGTCGACCGGTGGGCGCGAGACAGGGCGCGGCGCGACCCGTTGGCTATCTTCGGACTGGTCCTGCTTGGTCACCCGTGGATCACTCTCTATTTGGTCGCGGCTGTTCGCCTGCGGGCATCGATGCTTGGTTCGCGATCAAGACTACCGGCGCTTGCGGCGGTCCCGCATCGTCTCGTCAGCAAACTGGGACTGGTCATTGTCAGTGGCTTGCATCTGCGCCGTGTCCTGCGGAATCTGCGACAGCAAGCCCAGCAGCGAAGTGGGTATAGCGATCGGACGTGAGTCCCGAAGCGCCGCGCGAGCCTGGCGTTGGGCCTCCACCTCGGCCGCGCACTGGGTACACAGCGACAGATGATGGGCGGCTCTGAGATGGGCGGTCATCCGCAGTTCACCGTCGACGAAGGCGGCGATCGCCTCGGTGGACAAGTGCTCCGTGGAGCCGAACTGACGCGGCCCCACCGGCGCATCGCTCTGCGAGGCGAACTGGGCGGGCAGCCAGGAGAACGCGCGACGAAACACATGCCCCGGGTCGGCCATCACCCCGCTCCTCTCGGCGGCCCATCGCTATCGCGATAGACAGTACTTACTTGAATGTAGCGCGGGATGCGACGACCGACACCTGTGAACGGTCAGGCCGACTTGGCCGTGTCGGCGCCGTGGCGCGCCAGGTGGTCCCTCAGCGCCTGCCGACCGCGGTGGATGCGGCTGCGCACGGTGCCCAGCTTCACGCCGAGCGTTGCCCCGATCTCTTCGTAGGACAAGCCCTCGATGTCGCACAGCACCACCGCCGCACGGAACTCCGGCGGCAGCGAGTCGAGCGCGGCCTGCAGGTCGGGCCCGAGCCGGGAGTCGTGGTAGATCTCCTCGGGGTTGGGTTCGTCGGCGGGCACCCGGTCGTAGTCCTCGGGCAGCGCCTCCATGCGGATGCGGCCGCGCCTGCGGACCATGTCCAGGAAGAGGTTGGTGGTGATGCGGTGCAGCCAGCCCTCGAAGGTGCCGGGCTGGTAGTTCTGCACTGACCGGAAGACACGGATGAAGGTCTCCTGGGTCAGGTCCTCGGCGTCATGCTGGTTACCGGAGAGCCGGTAGGCCAGGCGATACACCCGATCGGCGTGCTGGCGCACGAGTTCATCCCACGACGGCATTGTGGTTTTGTCACCGGTGGCGTCGAAAACCGCGGTGCCGTGGGGCTCGTCGGAAGGCTCGACCCATTCCCCGTCGGTGTACCGCTCGAGATGGGACATCGACACGGGGGTCAGATGGGTGGCCGTAGTCGTTGTGGTCGTCGGATCCTCCAGATCACAGGCCTTATCGCAGGCGTCACCGGTCACCGGCAACGCGACATCAGCCGCAACACGACGGTCGACATGGTTATTCCCAGAGCGCCAGCGTCCGCCGTGTTCCATGCGAGATACCTTTTCCGACCGTGGTGAGGTTGGCATATGAGCTAACTGAACTTTCCCTGAGAAAGCGGGACTACCCCAACGCAACCTGGGCAAACCAATGGATTTTTAGCCGATTTGGGGATGGCGGCACGGGCGTGTCGCTGTGGTGGCCGGTTTGGTCCGCCTCTACGCTGCGGGCATGGCCGATGATCCGGCGAGCCAGCCGCAACCCAGCCGCGGCGAGTCGATCGTCGAGCACGCCGAACACTCGATCTCCGAGGACGCCATTGTCGCCGCCGCGCGCGACCGTGCCGTGGAGACCGGGGCCGGTGCCGTCACCCCCGCGGTCGGGGCGCTGCTCAGCGTGCTGGCCAAGCTCAGCGGCGCGAAAACGGTCGTCGAGGTCGGGACGGGAGCCGGCGTCAGCGGGCTGTGGCTGCTGTCCGGCATGCGTGACGACGGAGTGTTGACGACGATCGACGTCGAGCCGGAACACCAGCGCCTGGCCAAGCAGGCGTTCCACGAGGCCGGGATCGGGCCATCGCGGACCCGGTTGATCAGCGGTCGAGCCCAGGAAGTCCTCACCCGGCTGGCCGACGAGTCCTACGACCTGGTGTTCATCGACGCGGACCCCGCCGATCAGCCGGATTTCGTCGTCGAGGGCGTGCGGTTGCTGCGGCCCGGCGGCGCGATCGTGGTGCACCGGGCGGCGCTCGGCGGACGCGCAGGCGACGCGACAGCCCGTGATGCCGAGGTGACCGCGGTGCGCGAGGCCGCCCGGCTGATCGCCGAGGATGAGCGCCTGACGCCGGTGCTGGTCCCGCTCGGCGACGGCCTGCTGGTCGCCGCCCGCGACTGGCGGACCCCCGACGAGGACTGAGCACAGCACTCACCTAGATCGCGCGAGCGGGCGTGTCTGCTCCGCGGCACGCCGCTACGCAACCCGCAACCGCGCACGCTCGCCCAGCGGCGCGACCTTTACGCGACCTTGACGGGCGATCCCCTTGACGCGACGCTGAACGCGCGTTTAGTGTACTAAACATGCGTTCAGCGCAGGATCTCACCGCCGCCGCGCGGATCCGCGACGCCGCGATCGAACAAGTCGGTGAGCACGGCTTCAGCGTCGGGCTGCGGGCGATCGCCCAGGCGGCGGGCGTCAGCGCCGCGCTGGTGATCCACCATTTCGGTTCCAAGGACGGCCTGCTGAAGGCCTGTGACGACTACATCGTCGAGCAGATCCGCGAATCGAAGTCCGAATCCTTGCGGTCTGCGGATCCCTCTTCGTGGTTCGCTCAGATGGCCGAGATCGAGAGCTACGCGCCGATGATGGCCTATCTGGTGCGCAGCATGCAGTCCGGCGGGTCGCTGGCCAAACAGTTCTGGCAGCGCATGATCGACAACGCCGAGGAGTACCTCGAAGAAGGCGTCCGCGCGGGCACGCTCAAACCAAGCCGCGATCCCAAAGCCAGGGCCAGGTTCCTCGGCATCAACAACGGCGGCGGCTTCCTGCTGTATCTACAGATGCACGAGAACCCCACCGACATCCGCGCCGTACTTCGCGACTACGCCGAAGACATGGTGCTGCCGGCGCTGGAGCTCTACTCCAACGGCCTGATGGCCGACTCGTCGATGTACGAGGCGTTTCTCGCCCAGCACGAGCAAGGGATTCCGTTCAGCGATACGTCCGCCTCCGCGGCGGAGAGCAAGGAGGACAAGCGATGACGCGCCAGACATTCACCGTCCGCGATCGACAGGAGGACTGACATGTCAGCGCAAGCCGTCGAAATCCAGGGCCTGCACAAGTCTTTCGGACACACCAAGGCACTCGACGGACTGGATCTGACCGTCTCACCCGGTGACATCACCGGCTTCCTCGGGCCCAACGGTGCGGGCAAGTCCACGACCATCCGCGTGCTACTCGGACTGCTGCGCGCCGACAGCGGCACCGTGCGACTGCTCGGCGGCGACCCGTGGCGCGACGCGGTGCCGCTGCACCGCCGCATCGCCTACGTACCAGGCGATGTGACGCTGTGGCCGAACCTGACCGGCCTGCAGGCCATCGACTTCCTTGCGCGGCTGCGCGGTGACGGTGCGGTCGACACCCGGCGACGCGACGAGCTCATCGAGCGATTCGAACTCGATCCGCACAAGAAGGCGCGCACCTACTCGAAGGGCAACCGCCAAAAGGTGGCGATCGTCGCCGCGTTCTCCACCGATGCCGACCTCTACATACTCGATGAGCCGACATCGGGCCTGGACCCGTTGATGGAGAAAGCCTTTCAGGCCTGTGTTGAAGAAGTCGCCAGCCGTGGCGCTGCGGTGCTGTTGTCCAGCCACATCCTCGCCGAGGTTGAGAAGCTCTGCACGAACGTGACGATCATCCGTGCCGGACGCGCGGTGAAGTCGGGCACTCTCGAGGAACTGCGCCACCTGATGCGGACCACGGTGACCGCGCGCATCCGCGGCGAGAGCGAGGCACTGCGCAGCGAGTCGTTTGTGCACGACTTCGACGACGAGGACGGCCGGGCCCACTTCTCGGTCGACCGTGCCGAACTGGACCGCGCCATGGCCAGACTCACCGACCTCGGAATTCAGGAACTGACGGTGACACCGGCATCGCTCGAGGATCTGTTCCTGCGCGAGTACCAAGGGTCGGACCGATGAGCGCAACGGCGGTCGCGCCCCGCACCGGCAGGCACCAGGCCGCGCCGCCGGCCTCCCGGTTCACCGGTGTCGGCAGCCTCATCAGGCTCGCGCTGCGCCGCGACCGCGTCCGGCTCAGCGTCTGGGTCGCCGCGCTGACGCTGATGATGGTGTACGCACCGAACGCCGTCGAACTCGCCTACCCAGAGGAGGCGCAGCGGATAGCACGCGTCAATCTGCTCAAGACGCCGGCCGGAATGATATTGGGCGGCCCCATGTTCGGCGTCCGCGAGACGGACCTGGGTGTGATGATGGCCAACGAGCTGATGCTCACCCTCATCATCGCCGCCTCGATCATGGCTATTCTCACCGTCATTCGGCACACCCGCGCCGAAGAGGAAGGCGGAGCCGCCGAATTGGTGATGTCATCGGTGGTGGGCCGGCACGCCCGCACCTACGCCGCGCTCATCGTGGTCGGCGGCGTCAACGCCATACTCACGCTGACCATGACAGCGGCGATGGCCTCCTCGGGGTTCCGGGTGATCGATACCGCCGCGATGTGCCTCGGCATCACCACCGTGTCGATGGTGTTCGGCGCTGTCGCCGCGGTCACCGCACAGCTCTGGCGACAGGCTCGCGCCGCGACCGGAGCCGCGATGGGGGTGCTCGCGGTGGCCGCGTTGGTGCGCGGGGTCGGCGATGTCATCGACAATTCCGGCAGCGCGCTGTCCTGGTTCTCCCCCATCGCCTGGGCCCAGCAGATGCGCCCGTTCGTCGATTTGCGGTGGTGGCCGTTGGGGTTGCTGATCCTGCTCGCCGTCGGTCTCGTCGCGCTGGCCACGGCGCTGGAAGGCAACCGGCAGTATGACGACGGCGTCATCCCCTCCACCGGCGAGCACCCGAACGCGCACCCGATCAAGAGTGCGTTCGGCCTGCACCTGACGCTGCAGCGGGGTCAGACGATCGGCTGGACCGTCGGAGTGTTCCTGTCGGGCCTGGCGTTCGGGTCGATGACGAAGTCGCTGCTCGACGCGGCCGAAAACAATCCACTGCTACAGCGTGTGCTGGCTCAGCAGGGCACCGAAGGCGTGTACACCACGCTGACGCAGTTCCTCGCCGCCGCCGCGACCGCCTACGTCATCTCCGCGGTGCTGCGCGTGTTCAGCGACGAAGAGTCCGGCCTTGGCGAGGCCGTGCTGGCAGGGTCGGTGTCGCGGTGGCGGTGGCTGATCAGCGCCGTGACCGCCGCCGTCGTCGGGTCGGCGGTGCTGATGTTCTTCGCCGGCCTCGGAATGGGTCTCGGCGCGGGTATCACGATCGGCGAGCCGCAAACCATCTGGCGGCTGACGCTCGCCGGCCTCGCGTTCGTGCCCGCGATGGCGGCGATGGCCGGCGTCGCGGCGCTCGCAGTCGCCCTGCGCCGCCCATGGATCGGTTGGCTGACAGTCACATTCGTCGTCATCTCGCTGTATCTCGGCGCGTTGCTGCGGCTGCCGCAATGGCTGCTCGACACGTCACCGGTGGGCCAGACCAAGGCGCCCACGGAATACTCGGCCGTCGCGCTGGGCGCCATGGTGGTCGCCGCTGCGGCGCTGACGTTCGTCGCAGCCGCGCTCTACCGCCGCCGCGACGCGGTGTGATCCGAAGGAGGAATCATGAAGGTCGCTCTTCAGCTGCTGGCGTCCACGGTGGGTGGCATCGTCTTCATGGGCGTGCTGCTGTTCCTGCCCGCGGGCACGTTCGACTACTGGCAGGCATGGGTTTTCATCGTCGTGTTCATCGTCGGCACCATGGCGCCGACCGTCTACCTCGCCGCGAAGTACCCGGACGCGCTGCAGCGGCGCATGACGTCGGGACCGTGGAACGAGACCCGGCTGGCGCAGAAGCTGATCACCGTCGGCCTGCTGTTGTCGGTTGTCGCCGCCGGAGTCATCAGCGCACTCGATCACCGGTTCGGCTGGTCGACGGTTCCGACGCCTGTCGTCGTGGCCGGCAACGTCCTGGTCCTCGGCGGGCTGCTGATCGCGGAAGTCGTGGTGATCCAGAACAACTATGCGGCGGCGACCATCACCGTCGAAGCGGAACAGCCGGTGGTGTCGACCGGTCTGTACGGCATCGTGCGTCATCCCATGTACGTCGGGGCGCTGATCATGATGGTCGGCATGCCGCTGGCCCTGGCCTCCTATTGGGGCCTGCTCACGATCATCCCGGGCGTGGGAGTGTTCGTCGCCCGGATCACCGATGAGGAGAAGGCGTTGCGCGAGGAACTGGACGGCTACGACGCCTACACCGAGAAGGTGCACTACCGGCTGCTGCCAGGAGTGTGGTGACAATGAAAGCCGTTGGCCAAGGTGCCATTACGTCGATAATCGGTATTTTAGTCTTCGGGCTTCTGGTGTTCGCGCCTGCGGGCACGTTCGGCTACTGGCGGGGCTGGGCGTTTATCGCGGTGTTCGCGATCGCAACCCTGGTCCCGAGCGGGTACCTCGCGGCAAAGCACCCGGAGGCACTTCGCCGGCGCATGAAGGCCGGGCCAAGCGCCGAGACGCGGCCCGTGCAAAAGCTCATCATCGCGTTCGCGTTCCTGTCGATGGCCGCGATGATCGTGGTCAGCGCGTTGGATTTTCGCTTCGGCTGGTCGACGGTGCCCGCGGCCGTTTCGGTGATCGGGCTCGCGCTCGTCGGAGTCGGCCTAACGATCGCGATGCTGGTGACCATCCAGAACGGCTATGCCGCAGCCAATATCGCTGTCGAGGAGGGCCAGGTGCTGTCGTCGACGGGATGGTACGGGTTCGTCCGCCATCCGATGTACTTCGGCAATGTGATCCTGATGATCGGAGTCCCGCTCGCGCTCGGCTCGTACTGGGGTCTGCTCTTCGTCGTCGCCGGCCTTGCCGTGCTGGCCGTGCGCATCAACGACGAGGAAGCACTGCTGACACAGCAGTTGACCGGTTACCGCGAGTATGCGCAGAAGGTGCACTATCGGCTGGTGCCGTACGTCTGGTGACGTTGGGCCGCCCGCCAGACAAGAACGAACACCACCACGACGGTGAAGCGCGCCGCGGTGTTGGCGATCATCGTGGCGGTCACGTGTGTCACCGCCATGTAGACGAGGTCGAGAATGCCGCTGGCGCCGTGGAGCACGACGAACGTCGTCACGATGAGCCGCAGCGCAGCGGGATCGGTCAGCCGGGCCGCCCCGAAACTCAGCACCGCGACCGCGAGCTCCGCCGCGCCGACAAGATAAACCAGCAGGTACTCCTGCCGCTCGACCGTCATGCCCACCGCCGACGGGATCGCCGTCGGCAACACGGTCAACACGATCGCGCCCGCAAGGGTGATCACTCCATGTGCCACGAACACCGCGCGCAGCAGCGCGGGCGCCCGCGTCGTCATCTCGGTCATATGTCGTCCTTTCGTGCCGTCATACATATGACGACGCGCGACGGCACATGATGACTTCACGGAAAGGAGCAGCGGTGGATGAGTTCGAACAGCACCGAGCGCATCTCCGCGCGGTCGCATACCGCATGCTGGGTTCGTTGCCCGAAGCCGAGGACGCCGTCCAGGAGGCGTGGCTGCGAATGGACCGCACCGATGTCAGCGACGTGCACAACATGCGCGGTTGGCTGACCACAGTCGTCGCGCACATCTGTCTGGACATGCTGCGCGCTCGCAGCGTCCACCCCGAGCAGCCGCTCGACGAATCCGTCGCCGCGGCGCGCACCGCGACCCTCGAACCCGTCGACCCGGAACAGGAGGCGGTGCTGGCCGACTCGGTCGGCACGGCGTTGCTCGTGATCCTGCAGCGGCTGTCGCCGGCCGAACGGCTGGCGTTCGTGCTGCACGACATGTTCGACCTGCCGTTCGCCGAGATCGCTCCGATTGTGGGCCGGACGGCGAACACCGCGGCGCAGCTCGCGGCCCGTGCCCGCCGCCGAGTTCGCGGGCAAACCCCGGATCCTGCTGCGGATCTCGTCCCACAGCGCCGGCTGGTCGACGCGTTCCTGAGCGCGGCCCGCGACGGTGACTTCGCCGCGCTGCTGGCCGCGTTGGACGCCGAGGTGGTGTTGCGCGTCGACGCCGCAGCCGCGGGCAGCGCAACGACGGTCCGCGGCGCGCAAGCCGTGGCCGCGAACGCGCGCGCCTTCGCGGCCAACGCCCGCTTCGCCGAAGCCGCGCTCGTGGACGGGGCGGTGGGGATCGTTGTCGCCCCGAAGGGCAGGCTGGCGCTGGTGCTGCGCTTCCGCCTCGTCGGCGACCGCATCGCCGAGATCGACATCGAGGCCGATCCCGACAGGCTGCGCAGCATCGATTTGGCCGTACTGGACTGAATCGCGCTGATAATGAGTATGTGGAACTGCTGACCGGCCTCGGGCTGGCGACCGCGGCGGGCCTCAACGCCTACATCCCGCTGCTCGCGCTGGGTCTGCTGTCGCGGTTCACGGATGTGATCACGCTGCCGCACGGCTGGGTATGGCTGGAAAACGGCTGGGTCATCACGATCGTCGCGGCATTGCTGGTCATCGAGATCGTCGCCGACAAGATCCCGGCGCTCGACAGCATCAACGACACCATTCAGACGTTCGTCAGGCCGACCGCGGGCGGCATCGTCTTCGGCTCCGGCACCGCGGCGCAGACTCCGGCGGTCACCGATCCGGGCGCGTTCGCGCAATCGGGTCAGTGGATCCCAATCGTCGTCGGCGTTGTGGTGGCGCTGGTGGTGTCGCTGACGAAGTCCACGGTGCGGCCCGCCGCCAATGTCGCCACCGCCGGCGTGGCCGCACCGGTGCTTTCCACCATCGAGGACGGCATCAGCGTCGCGCTGGTGTTCCTGGCGATCCTGATACCCGTCGTGGTCCTCGTGGTGATCGCGCTACTGGCATGGGGCTTCGTCAAGCTGCTGCGGCGACGACGTCGGCGAAACACCGCTCAGACAGAAACGAGGACTGCCAAGCCGCGGCCGTAGTAACCGTCGCTCTCGAGGGCTCACTGGCGTGCGTGAAATCAGCGATTTCGGCGGCGCGTCGTAGACAGACGCGCACGCTCGCGCGGGGTCGGCGGCGGGGCTAGGGCTAGATCCAGACGCCCTTGCCCACCGCCACCACGCCGCCTGCGCTGATCGCGAACCGCTCACGGTCCTTCTCCAAATCGACGCCGACCATCTCGCCGGGGCCGACGACGACGTTCTTGTCGAGGATCGCGTGTCGCACCACCGCGCCGCGACCCACCCGGACACCGGGCATCAGCACGCTGCCCTCCACGATCGCGCCGTCGTCGACGACGACGTTGGACGACAGCACCGAGTTGTGCACCGAGGCCGCCGAGATGATGCTGCCCGCGCCGACGACCGACTCCTGCGCCGAACCGCCGTTGACGAACTTGGCCGGCGCCAGGTTCTCTGACTCGCCCCTGATCGGCCAGCGCTTGTTGTAGAGGTTGAACACCGGATGCACGGACACCAGATCCATGTGGGCGTCGTAGAACGCGTCCAACGTCCCGACGTCGCGCCAGTAGCCGTGGTCGCGCTCGGTGGCTCCGGGGACCTCGTTGTTGTTGAAGTCGTAGACCGCCGCCATCCCGTCGGCCACCAACCGCGGGATGATGTCGCCGCCCATGTCGTGGTCGGAGTCGTCGTCGTCGGCGTCGGCCCGGATCGCATCGATGAGCACCTTGGTGGTGAAGATGTAGTTGCCCATGGAAACGAAGGTCTGCTCGGGATCGTCGGGCGTGCCCGGCGGATCGGCCGGTTTCTCCACGAACTCGCGGATACGGCCCGACTCGTCGGAGTCGATGCAGCCGAATGCGGTGGCTTCGGCCCGCGGCGCCCGGATACCGGCGACCGTCGCACCCGCCCCGCTCTCGATGTGGAACTGCACCATCTGCTCCGGATCCATCCGGTAGACGTGGTCCGCGCCGAACACCACGATGTAATCGGGGTCCTCGTCATAGATCAGGTTCAGCGACTGATAGATCGCGTCTGCCGAGCCGGTGTACCAGCGCGGCCCGAGCCGCTGCTGGGCGGGCACCGGGGTGATGTATTCGCCGGCCAACCCGGACAGTCGCCAGTTCTGCGAGATGTGGCGGTCCAGCGAATGCGATTTATATTGCGTCAGAACGCAAATGCGCAGGTATCGGGCGTTGACGAGATTGGACAGCACGAAATCGATCAGCCGGTAGGCGCCGCCGAAGGGAACTGCCGGCTTTGCTCGGTCCGCCGTCAGCGGATACAGCCGCTTGCCTTCCCCGCCCGCCAGGACGATGCCGAGGACGTGTGGCAACTCCCTCATGATTTCAACCTATCTGCGAGTTCACACCGTTACCAGGCATTCGCGCTTTTGAACCCTGCCCCGCGGGCCGTCAAGGTAATTGGCGAATACGCCGATTCGCGTTCTTTACATGGCTGCGGCGCGGCGCGGCGGACACTACGGTCGTAGGCATGCGGGTGGCGATGATGACGCGTGAATATCCCCCCGAGGTGTACGGCGGCGCGGGCGTCCACGTCACCGAACTCGTCGCCCAGTTGCGCCACCTGTGCGAGGTCGACGTGCACTGCATGGGCGCCCCGCGCGAAGGGGCGTTCGTGCACCAGCCCGACCCGGCGCTCAAGGGCGCCAACCCCGCGCTGGCGACGCTGTCGGCCGACATAATGATGGCCAATGCCGCCGAGAACGCGACCGTGGTGCACTCCCACACCTGGTACACCGGGCTGGCCGGCCACCTGGCTGCTCTGCTGTACGGCATCCCGCACGTGTTGACCGCCCACTCGCTGGAGCCGATGCGCCCGTGGAAGGCCGAACAGCTCGGCGGTGGTTATCGCATCTCATCCTGGGTGGAGCGCACCGCGGTCGAGGCGGCCGACGCGGTCATCGCGGTCAGCTCCGGGATGCGCGACGACGTGCTGCACACCTACCCGGCGCTCGACCCCAGCCGGGTGCACGTGGTGCGCAACGGGATCGACACCGGGGTCTGGTATCCCGTCACAAGCACAGCCGGCGGCGCGGCGGCGGAGTCGGGCGAGTCGGTGCTGGCCGAGCTGGGCGTCGACCCGGCCCGCCCGATCGTCGCGTTTGTCGGACGGATCACCCGGCAGAAGGGCGTCGCGCACCTCGTCGCGGCGGCGCACCGGTTCGCCCCCGAGGTGCAGTTGGTGCTGTGCGCGGGCGCGCCGGACACCCCGGAGATCGCCGCGGAGGTGACCGCCGCGGTGCAGGGGCTCTCGCGCGCCCGTACCGGCGTGTTCTGGGTGCGCGAGATGCTGCCGATCGGCAAGATCCGCGAAATTCTCTCGGCGGCAACGGTTTTCGTGTGCCCATCGGTGTATGAGCCGTTGGGCATCGTGAACCTCGAGGCGATGGCGTGCGCGACGGCGGTGGTCGCGTCGGACGTCGGCGGTATTCCCGAGGTGGTGGCCGACCGTCAGACGGGGGTCTTGGTTCATTACGACGCGGCCGATCCGGAATTCTTCGAAACCCGGCTGGCCGACGCGGTGAATGCGCTGGTCGCCGACCCCGAGCGGGCGCGTCAGTACGGGGAAGCCGGCAGGCAGCGCTGTATTGCGGAGTTTTCCTGGGCGCACATCGCCGAGCAGACCCTGGAGATCTACCGGAAGGTGTCCAGTTAGCTGGTGACGCCCTTGAGCTCGTCGCCCAACGCCGCAGCCTCTTCGGGGGTCAATTCGACGACCAATCGGCCACCACCTTCCAGTGGTACCCGCATCACGATGCCGCGCCCCTCTTTGGTTGCTTCCAGAGGACCGTCGCCGGTCCGGGGCTTCATCGCCGCCATCGAGTGCTCCCTCCACATGAGCCGGCTGCCCACCCGACGACAGCTCCCGGCGTTGAATTGCTACTGAACTTTCCCCATTCTTCCCTATCCGGGGGGTTCGGTGTGCAAAGACCCCGGTCAAGATCGGCTGCACGCGCAGATCAGGCGGTCGCGGGGACCCAGCAGGAGGCGACGTGGTCGTCCACCATTCCGGTGGCCTGCATCAAGGCGTAGGCGGTCGTCGGGCCCACGAACTTGAACCCGCGACGCTTCAACTCCTTGGCCATCGCCGTCGACTCCGGGGTGACGGCGGGCACGCTGGACAGGTCGGCAGGCCGCGGCCGCGGCTGCGGCGCGAATGACCACAGCAGTTCGCCGAGGTCGACGTCCAGGTCGGCGACGGCCCGCGCGTTGGAGATGGTCGCCTCGATCTTCGACCGGTTGCGCACGATCCCCGCATCGTTCATCAACCGCTCGATGTCGCGGTCGGTGTAGCGCGCGACCTTGTCGACGTCGAATCCGTGGAAGGCGCGGCGGAAGTTTTCCCGCTTGCGCAGGATGATCAGCCACGACAGTCCACTCTGGAACGCCTCGAGGCTGACCCGTTCGAACAGCGAGGTGGAGTCCCGCAGCGGCTGACCCCACTCCGTGTCGTGATAGTCGCGATAGAGGATGAAATCATCCGGCGCCAACCGGGATTGGTCGATCCATCCACACCGGACGCGGCTGTCGTCTTCTGCGACGGCCGTCACGAGTCGGCCCTGCTCTCCGTCGGTTGCGCATGCGCGCCGTCTTCGACCGGTTCCTCGGGATTCTCGTCACCGACTGTTTGGGTCGCCTGCACCGCCGCCAGCTGACCGCGCAGCAAATCGAGCTCCTGGCCCAGCCGGTCCAGCACCCAATCGACCTCGCTGGTCTTGTAGCCCCGCAGCGTCTGGGTGAACTTGACCGCGTCGACGTCGGAGCCAGTGACGCCGGACGCCGGCAACACCGTCGCGGTGGTGGAGCGCGGTAACGGCGGCAGCACTTCGCCGCGGCCGAACAGCACGCTGCCCAGCCCGAACAGCACGACCGCCACCAGGATCAGGACCACGAGATACAGCAGGATCAGGGTCACGCTTCCGATACTGCCTCACCGGTCCGACGGGGACGCGCCACCACCCCCGCGGGACGGCGATCAAGCGGCGTGAGCGCGTTGCGGAGCCCTGCCGTCCCGCCTGGGGTCAGCGCGGCCGCAGCGTCATCATCGGCGGCCGGTCGTCCAGGCGCACCTCCGACAACCGCGGCGTGTAGTCGTCGCCGTCGGCGAAGAACTGCGTCAACCCGACCCCGGAATCGGGCACGCCGCACCGCGACAGAAGGGTGGCGATGACCTGCCTGCTCATCGTGGCGAGCTCGGTCAGCGGCCGGTTGCGGTGTTCCCGAACGCCGAGGTTGACCTGCGCGATCGCGTCCAGGCCGAGCCGATCGTAGGTGTCGATGAGCAGTCCGATCTCGACGCCGTAGCCGGGCGCGAACGGCACCGAGGTCAGCAGTTCGCGGGTGCCGGCGTATTCACCGCCCAGCGGCTGCATCAGGAAGCTCAGTTCCGGCCGCAGCGCGGACAGCAGCGGCCGCGCGACCAACTCGGTGACCCGGCCGCCGCCGTTGGCGTCCTCGCTGCCGCTGACCTTCAGCGGGCGCCGGTAGAAGCCCTTCACCAGATGGACGCCGGGAGTGGTCAGCAGCGGGCCGACCAGTTTCGGCACGAACATCGGGTCGGGGTTGATCAGGTCGGAGTCGACGAAGACGACGAAGTCGCCTGTGGTGGCCGCCAGCGAGCGCCACAGCACCTCGCCCTTGCCGGGTTGCGGCTCGACTTCGGGCAGCGCGACCTCGCGGCTGATCACCCGCGCCCCTGCGGCGAGCGCGCGGATCTCGGTGTCGTCGGTGGAGCCGGAGTCCAGCACGATCAGCTCGTCGACCAGGCCGCCGAGCAGCGGCGTAATGGTCTCGACGACGGAGCCGACGGTCTCTTCCTCGTTGAGCGCGGGCAGCACGACCGAGACCGCGCGACCGCGCTTGGCCGCCTCCAACTCGGAGATGGTCCACATCGGGCGGTGGAAGCTGTGGTCGGTGAGCCATCTGCCGGCGACGACATCCGTGCCGGGCAGTTCTGGTGACAGGGTCATCGTTCGACTCCCCCTCGTCCCCTGCCCTGCGGGCGTGGGCCCACCGGTCCTCGCTCGTCCCTCGCTGCGATCGTCACTCGGGTTCGTCTCAGGGTCATCGTTCGACTCCCCCTCGTCCCCTGCCCTGCGGGCGTGGGCCCACCGGTCCTCGCTCGTCCCTCGCTGCGATCCTCACTCGGGTTCGTCTCAGTGTCATGCCAGTCCCCTAACCGTGCGCGTGGGCGGACGCACGCCCTGGATCGACGCGACCATTTCCAGTACGCGCCGTGTGGGCCCGACTTCATGCACCCGGAACATCGCGGCGCCCTCCGCGGCGGCCAGCGCCGTCGCTGCAAGGGTGCCCTCCAAGCGTTCCGTCAGGTCCACACCCAGAGTTTCCCCGACGAAATCTTTGTTGCTCAGCGCCATCAGGACCGGCCATCCGGTATTAACAAGATCTTTTACATGGCGCAACAAACTAAGGCCGTGATAAGTGTTTTTGCCGAAATCGTGAGTCGGATCGATTAACACGGCGTCTCGCGCCACCCCGGCGGCGACGGCCCGTTCGGCCGCGGCGGTCACCTCGGCGATCACGTCGTCGACGACTCCGCGCTCGGTGATCCCGTAGTTGACACGGAACGGGCGGGTGCGCGGTGTGGCGCCGCCGGTGTGGGAGCACACCAGCCCGACGCCGAACTCCGCGGCCACCTCGGCCAGCCCGGGATCGTGCCCACCCCAGGTGTCGTTGATCAGGTCGGCGCCCGCGGCGCAGGCCTGTTTGGCGACGGCGGCACGCCAGGTGTCGACGCTGATCACCTGGTCGGGATAGCTGGCACGGAGCCATTCGATGAACGGCACGACCCGCGCGACCTCCTCGTCGACGCCGACGTCGTCACCCGGGCCGGCCTTGACCCCGCCGACGTCGACGACATCGGCACCGTCGGCGATCACCCGGTGGGCCGCAGCCTTGGCCGCCTCATCGGTGAAGGTGGCGCCGCGGTCGTAGAACGAGTCCGGGGTGCGGTTGACGATCGCCATGATCAGCGCGCGATCGCCGGCCACCGGGCGCCCGCAGAAGGTCGACTGCACCACTCCAGGCTACGGGCGCGTGATTTCGGCGTGGTTCGTCGCGCTGAGCGCGACCGAACACGCCGAAACCGCCTCCGCCTACTTGGGCTTCTTGCCGTCCTTCACTTCGTCGAGGTACTCGTCGTAGAACTCGACGTAGCCCTCGTCGCGGCCGGCCAGCACGTAGATCGGGTCGTCGATTTCCCCGGCGTCTTCGTCGCCTTCGCCCGAGCTTCCGCCGTAGCCCTCCTTGCGGAGGTCGACCTTCTGGCTCTTGAACGTCGAGGTGTGCGCCAACTCCTTGACGACGCGCACGAACAACGGCACGGCGTAGCCGGGCAGGTTGTCGTAGGCGGCCTTGGCGAGGGCCTTGCCGTCGAACTCCTTGCCCTCCTTGAGTTGGACGGCCACCATGCCCGCACGGCCGCCGGTGCCGGGCACCTCGACGCCGAACACCGTCGCCTCCTCGACCTGCGGGTCGGTCGACACCGCGGCCTCGACCTCGGTGGTGGCGACGTTCTCGCCCTTCCAGCGGAATGTATCGCCCAGCCGGTCGGTGAAGGCCGCGTGCCCGAAGCCCTGCGACCGCATCAGGTCGCCGGTGTTGAACCAGACGTCGCCCTCCTTGAACGCGTCGCGGACCAGCTTCTTCTCGGTGGCTTCCTTGTCGGTGTAGCCGTCGAACGGCTGGAAGTTGCTGACCTTCGAGATCAGCAGCCCGGGCTCGCCGTTTTTGACCTTGCGCACCCGTCCGTCGTCGCCGCGCTTCGGGTCGCCGGTCTCCTCGTCGTACTCCACGAACGCCACCGGCGTCGGGCAGATGCCGGTGCTCTTGTCGACGTTCAGCACGTTGACGAACGCGGTGTTGCCCTCGCTGGCGGCGTAGAACTCGCACACCCGGTCGATGCCGAAGCGCATGGTGAACTGGTCCCAGATCGCCGGACGCAGACCGTTGCCGGCGATCACCCGCACGTTGTGCTTGCGGTCGGTGTCCTTCTCCGGCTGGTTCAGCAGATACGAGCAGACCTCGCCGATGTAGACGAAAGCCGTTGCGCCGTAATCGATCACCTCATCCCAGAACTTCGATGCCGAGAACGACTTGCCGAGCGCCAGCGTCGATCCGCCGTTGAGCACCGACGCCAACGCGACCGTCAGCGCGTTGTTGTGGTAGAGCGGCAGGCAGCAGTACAGAGTGTCGTTGCTGTTCAGCCGCATTCCGAGGCCGCCGAAGCCGGCCAGCGCCCGAAGCCACCGGTAGTGGGTCATGATGCTGGCCTTGGGCATGCCGGTGGTACCCGAGGTGAAGATGTAGAAGGCCTTGTCCTTGGCGAGCACGGCCGACGCGGTGGAGGGATTGCTCGTCGGCGCCGTCTCGGCGAGGCGTTGGAACTCGTCGAGGGACACCAAACCGTCGGCCTCGCCGCCGCACTCCTTGATGGGGTCGACGAAGTCCGGATCGGCGACGAGAACTTTGGCCGACAGCAGCCCGAGGCTGTGGGAGAGCACGTCACCGCGCTGGTGGTAGTTCACCATCCCGGAGATGGCGCCGCATTTGACCGCCGCCAGCATGAGCAGCACCGGTTCGGGCGAGTTGCGCAGCATGATCCCGACGACGTCGCCGTGGCCGACCCCGCGGGCGGCCAGTACCGCGGCGTAGCGGTTGACGGCCTCATTGGCCTCGCGGTAGGTGAGCTCGCGGTCCTCGAACTTGAGGAACGCCTTGTCCGCGTACTGAGCCGCGCGGTCCTGGAACACCTTGCCGATTGACGTCTTTGCCGACGGCCGTGCGCCGAATCCGGTGATCACACCGCGCAGGATTGTGGGCGCATCGGCGATCAGGCCCGGTACGCGGGAAGCGATGTCGAGCAACCCGACGCTGCTGCGGGTCCCAGATTTCTGGTCGGTCATGCGGCGATCCCCCTCCGGTGTCGTCTTGCCCGACACCCTAAGTCCCTACGGGTGATCGCCATCACGGGGCCGGTGCACAGGCAGCCAGCGCATCGTCGATGTCGTCCACCACCACAAGCCGGTCCAGCGCGGTCTGGGAGACGTACCCACTGTCGATGAGGCTGTACAGCCAGGCCCGCAACCCGTCGTAATGCCCGAACGGGTCGAGCATCACCACCGGCTTGCTGTGCATACCCAGATAGCCCGCTGTCCACGCTTCGAAGAATTCCTCGAGTGTGCCGATGCCGCCTGGCAGGGCGATGAATGCGTCGGCCCGGTCCTCCATCACCTGCTTGCGTTCCCGCATCGTCTCGGTGACGACGAGTTCGTCGGCGCCGACGTCGGCGAGCTCGCGGTGCACGAGTGCCTTCGGGATCACGCCGATGGTCCGGCCGCCACGCGTCCGTGCTCCGGTGGCCAAGGCGCCCATCGCCGAGACGTTGCCGCCGCCGGACACCAGCGCCCATCCGCGGTCGGCGATGGCGCTGCCGACTCGGCCGGCCAGATCGAGCAGTTCGGGGTGCCGCGGACCCGACGCGCAGTACACGCAGACCGCCCATTCGCGAAGCTGCCTCCGCTCCTCACGTGCGCGGCCGGAATCGGTGGACACCCCGTCAACGTAGACGAGTACGGCCCGGGCGCCGCGGCCACACCCTAAACTCCGGCGGGTGCCCGTCGACTGGAAGACCGTGCCGCCCGAGCCGGCAGCCGCGGACGTCGAGTCGGCAGTTCGGGACCGCGGGGGGGCGATCGTCATCGCGCGCGTCGGCGCGGGCAAGACGACGGTCGCCCGCGCGGCGAGCGAGCGCCTCGGCGGCCCGTCCGTCTGGATCATCGGAACGGTGTCCGACCGGGTCGTGCCGTTCGCGGCCGTGCGCCACCTGATCGAGGTTCCCGACGACGGCAAGACCGCCGCCGTTCTGCGCGCGGCTCGCGAGTCGGTGGCCGAGGGGTTGCTGCTGGTCGTCGATGACGCGCATCTGCTCGACCATTTGTCCGCGACGTTGATCTACCAGTTGGCGGTCAGCGGTGCGGTGCAGCTGATCGTCACGGTCGACCCGGACGAGGGCGCGCCGGATTCGATCAGGGCGCTGCAGCTCGACGATGTGTTGCCGCGGATCGAGCTGAGCCCGCCGCGCATCGACCGCAAGCAAATCGACGCCTCAGTGCGGGAGTTCGTCGCGTCGCTGCCCGCCGACGGCCGTGCGGCGCTGGAGTTCCTTGCGATCGCCGACCCGATGGCGGCGGCCGACCTGTCGGCGTTGGCGGGCGAAGACGCGGTGCGGGCGGCTCAGGCCGCCGACGCGATCACTGTCGAGGACGACACCGATCATGCTCCTCACGTCCGCGACACCGTGCGGGCCACCCACCCGATGTACGCCGACGCGGCGCGGGCCCAGATGTCGGACGACGATCTGCACGCCCGGCGGACCGCGCTGTACGAGCGGCTGTCCGGGCAGCGTCCCCGCGACGTCGTCGACCGCCTGCGGTTGGCGGTGCTTGCGCTGGACAGCGAGAACCCCCAGCCGGTTTCGGATGTGGTGGCCGCTGCCGCCGACGCGCTGCGGCTCGGCGATCTGCCGCTCAGCGAGCGGCTCGGCGAGGCGGTGCTCGCGCGCGACCCGGACCTCGACGCGCGGCTGACGTTGGCCCAGGCATTGGCGTGGCAGGGCCGCGGCCGGGAAGCCGACGAGGTGCTCGCGGCCGTCGACCCGGACGGCCTGTCGGACACCGAGCTGATGGCCTGGGCGCTGCCCCGCGCCGCCAACCAGTTCTGGATGCTGTCCGAGCCGGAGCGGGCGACCGCGTTTCTGCAGACGACCCGCAACCGGGTCACCTCGCCGGTGGCGCGGACGACCGTGGACGCCCTGTCGGCGACGTTCGCGATGAACGCCGGCCGGCCTGGCCGCGCGATGGAGCTCGCAGAACAGGTGCTCGCGTCGCCGGACGCCGACGACACCGCGGTCGGCTGGTCGGCCGCCGCCGCGGCGCTGAGCTGTGCGCGGATGGGCCGATTCGCCGACGTCGACGCGCTCGCCGAACGGGCGATGGAGGCGCAGCATCCGGGGCTGCTCCGATTCACCAGCGGGTTCGGCCAGACGTCGGCGCTGGTGATGGCGGGCGAGCTGGACCGGGCGCAGGAGCTCGCCCAGCAGCTGACCGATTTCGCGCAGATGCAACAGCCGGGGCGGGCGATCGGTGAAGTTCTGGTGGCCGACGTGCTGCTCGCGCGCGGCGAGTCGGAGGCGGCGGCGAAGCTGTTGCGCGGCGCCGCCGACGCCCTGGCGCCCACGGGGTATTCGTGGGGACCGCTGGCGTGGATGCTGCTGACGCAGGCGCTCGGTCAGCAGGGTGAGATGGGCGAGGCGTCAAAGACGTTGTCGCGAGCAGACTCTCGACACGGACTGAAGTCCATGCTGTTCGCCCCGGAGCTGCTGCTGGCGCGCGCGTGGACGACGGCGGCGCGTCGCGATCCCGTCGGGGCGCGATCGGCGGCCCGCGACGCAGGGCGCGCGGCCGAACGCGGCGGCCAGTCGGCGGTCGCGCTGCGCGCGCTGCACGAGGCGGTGCGGCTCGGCGACATCCGCGCCGTCGACGGCATTGCCCGGCTGACCGCCGACGTCGACTGTGTGTTCGGCGCGTTGGCGCTGCGACACGCCCGCGCGTTCGTCGCGGGTGATGCGGACGCGTTGACCGCGGTGTCGGACGCCTTCGCCGACATCGGCATGATGGCCGCGGCCGCCGACGCGTCCGCGCAGGCGCACGCCGCCCGCTAGTCGCGATTTCGGCGTGGCTGGTCACGCTCAGCGTGACCGCGCGCGCCGAAATCACAACCGCAGCGTGCGATCCAGCCGGATGTTGTCGAGGAATCTCGCGTCGTGGCTGACGACGACGAACGCGCCGTGATAGGCGTTCAACGCGGACTCCAGCTGGCCGATGCTGACGAGGTCGAGGTTGTTGGTCGGCTCGTCGAGCAGCAGCAGCTGCGGCGCCGGTTCGGCGTACAGCACACACGCAAGCGTGGCGCGCAGCCGCTCACCACCGGACAGCGCCGCGATCGGCAGGTGAATCCTGCTGCCCTGGAGGAGGAATTGCGCCAGCAGGTGCATCCGCCGCGTCTCGCTCAGCTGTGGCGCATAGGCGGCGAGGCTCTCCAGCACCGACCTGCCCGGGTCGAGGAGGTCCAGCCGCTGCGACAGGTAGGCGATCCGGCCGTCGGCCCGCTGGACGGTTCCGGCGTCCGGTTCGAGTTCTCCGGAGATGACGCGCAGCAGCGTCGTCTTGCCCGCGCCGTTCGGGCCTGTCAGGGCGATGTGCTCCGGCCCGCGGATGGAGACGTCGATACCGCCGCCGAACAATGCACGCCCGTCGCGGCTCATCCGTAAACCGCTGCCCGCGAACATATTGCGGCCAGCGGGCACTTCGGTGTCGGGCAGGTCGAGCACGATCGACGAGTCGTCGCGCAGTGTGCGTTCGGCCTCGTCGAGTCGGGCCCTGGCATCGTCGACCCTCGCCGCGTTCACGCCGTCGATGCGCCCGGCCGACTCTTGCGCGCTGCGCTTCATCGCGCCGGCGATGATCTTCGGCAGGCCCGCGTCTTTCACGTTGCGCGCCGCAGTGCTCGACCGGCGCGCCGCGCGTTCGCGCGCCTGCTGCATCTGGCGTTTCTCGCGTTTGAGTTGTTGCTCGGCATTGCGGATGGTGCTCTCGGCGACGCGTTGCGCTTCCTGCACCGATTCCTCGTAGGCGGTGAAATTGCCGCCATAGAAAGCGATTTCGCCCTGGCGGAGTTCGGCGATGCGGTCCATTCGGTCGAGCAGCGAACGGTCGTGGCTGACCAGGAGAAGACACCCCTTGTAGTCGTCGAGGACGTCGTAGAGCGTGGCGCGGGCGTCGGCATCGAGGTTGTTGGTCGGCTCGTCGAGCAGCAGCACGTCGGGGCGTTTCAACAGTTCGGCCGCCAGTCCGAGCGAGACCACCTCGCCGCCGCTCAGCGATCCCAGTCTGCGGTCGAGCGCGACGTGGGTGAGGCCGAGCCGGTCGAGTTGCGCGCGGGTGCGCTCCTCGATGTCCCAGTCGTCGCCGATCGCGGTGAACACCTCCTCGGCGGCGTCACCACCGGCAAGCGCATCCAGCGCGGCGAGCACCGGTGCGACGCCGAGCACCTCGGCGGCGGTGCGGTGGGCGTCGAAGGGCAGCGTCTGCGGTAGGTAGCCCACCACGCCGGTGACGGTCACCGATCCGCCCGAGGGCCGGAACTCGCCGACGATCAGCTTCAGCAGCGTGCTCTTGCCTGCGCCGTTGGGCGCCACCAGGCCGGTGTGGCCGTCGCCGACGGTGAAGGACAACCCCTCGAAGAGCGGCGTTTCACCGGGCCACGAGAAGGACAGATTCGAGCAGACGATGGACGTTTCAGACATGTGAGAGCTCTTCGTGTTCGCACGGATAGGGACGGCGGCATCGATCCGGGTTGATCCGGAGATGGCGTCAGCTCACATGGTTTCAGGGTAGGCGTGGCGTCAAGCGGTTAAAACTCCGCAGTCTTGCGCCGGAGTCGTCGCACCGTTCACGCGCGGCACAAATTGGCTCGCCTGGGCTCGCCCCCGGGGTGCCCGCCTCGAAGCGAAAGTTTCGCTACTACTGAAGGATCAACGCTACGAGCGAATTTTTCGCTCGTAGGCGGGCAGATTGGCAGGCGTCGCGCGCCGCATCGGCGAGGGCACCAGCCGAGTCTGTCGGTTTCCCCACGGGTCAGGCCGTTAAGTACCGCCGCAGCATGTCGGTGGCCGCGGTGATCTGTGCGACCTGCACCCGTTCGTCGACCCGGTGCGCGAGGTTGGGATCGCCGGGGCCGAAGTTGACGGCGGGCACGCCGAGCGCCGCGAACCGGGCCACGTCGGTCCATCCGTACTTCGCCCGCACCTGCCCGCCGGCCGCCTCGACCAGCGCGGCGGCGGCGGGTTTCGTCAGCCCTGGCAGCGCGCCAGGGGCGGCGTCGGTCTGCTCGATTGCGACATCGAGGCCGGCGAGCACCTCACGCACGTGTTGGCCGGCCTGTTCGACGCTGCGGTCCGGTGCGAAGCGGAAGTTGATGGTCACCGACGCCGCGTCGGGGATGACGTTGCCCGCCACGCCGCCGTCGATGCGCACGGCCGACAAGCCCTCGCGATACACGCATCCGTCGATGTCCACGCTGCGGGCCCGGTATGCCGTCAACCGGTCGAGCACGGTGCCCAGCTTGTGAATGGCGTTGTCGCCCAACCAGGGTCGCGCCGAATGCGCCCTGGTGCCACCGGTCGTGACCACGACCCGCAACGTGCCCTGGCAGCCTGCCTCGATAAACCCGCCGGACGGCTCGCCCAGGATGGCGACGTCGGCGCGCAGCCAGTCCGGAAGCTCACGCTCGATGCGGCCCAGGCTGTTCGCCGCCGCCTCGATCTCCTCGCAGTCGTACATGACCAGCGTGATGTCGTGGGCCGGTTCGTCGACGGTCGCGGCCAGGTGCAGGAACACCGCGTCGCCGGACTTCATGTCCGAGGTGCCGCAGCCGTGCAACTCGCCGCCGCTCAGCCGGCTTGGCACGTTGTCGGCGATCGGGACGGTGTCGAGATGTCCGGCCAAGATGACCCGCGACGGCCGGCCGTGATGGGTGCGGGCCAGCACGGTGTTGCCGGTGCGGACGACCTCGAACCCGGTGGTCTGCTCGCGCAGCGCGGACTCGACCTCGTCGGCGATGCGCTGCTCGTCGCGCGACTCGCTGGGGATGTCCACCAACGCCGCGGTCAGCGCGATCGGATCGCCATGAAGATCAAGCACAACTCACCAGGCTAGCGGGTCACCTTTGCCCGGCGAGCGCCGGAAACCGCATCCAGTACCGTGTACCAGCGTGCTGCGCACGCGAGGAGCACTATGACCACTGCGCACGCGAGGAGCACTATGACCACTGCGGACGCGAGGAGCAAAAAGACCACTGCGGCGTCCGGCGTCGGCGTGGCGACCATCGCGGCCGACGGAACCGTTCTCGACACGTGGTTCCCCGCCCCCGAATTGGTCGGCGACGGCCCGTCGGGCACCGTGCGGCTGTCGGTCGCCGAGGTTCCGCCCGAACTGGCCGAACTCGCGGGCCGCGACGAGGACCGTGACGTCGAGGTCGTCGTGGTGCGCACGGTGATCGCGTCGCTGGACGACAAACCCGCCGATACCTACGACGCCTACCTGCGGCTGCACCTGCTGTCCCATCGGCTGATCCAGCCGCACGGCGCCAGCGTCGACGGCATCTTCGGTGTGCTGCCGAACGTGGTGTGGACCAGCTTCGGGCCTTGCGCGGTGGAGGGTTTCGAGACGGTGCGGGCCCGCCTGCGCCGGCGCGGCAGCGTGGCGGTGTACGGCATCGACAAGTTCCCGCGAATGGCCGACTATGTCGCTCCGCCGGGTGTCCGCATCGCCGACGCGGACCGGGTGCGGCTCGGCGCGCACCTCGCCTCGGGTACCACTGTCATGCACGAGGGCTTCGTGAACTTCAACGCGGGCACCCTGGGCGCCTCCATGGTGGAGGGCCGCATCTCTGCGGGCGTGGTCGTCGACGACGGCTCCGACGTCGGCGGCGGTGCCTCGATCATGGGCACGCTCTCCGGTGGCGGCACCGAGGTGATCTCGGTGGGCAAGCGCTGCCTGCTCGGCGCCAACTCGGGTCTGGGCATCTCACTGGGCGACGACTGCGTCATCGAAGCCGGCCTGTACGTGACCGCGGGCACGAAGGTGCAGACCACCGACGGTCAGACGATCAAGGCGCGCGAGCTGTCGGGGGCGAACAACCTTCTGTTCCGGCGCAATTCGCTCAGCGGTGCGGTCGAGGTGGTCAAACGCGACGGCACGGGCATCACGCTCAACGAAGCGCTGCACGCCAACTAGTCCGGCCGCCAACTACCTCACCCGCACCTACTTCCCCCGCGAGCGTGCATGTCTGCGGGCAACACGCCGCGCAAATTCCGGACACTGCGCACGCTCGCGTCGCCTGATCAGCATTCGACGACGTTGAGCGCCAGGCCGCCGCGTGCGGTCTCCTTGTACTTGTCCTTCATATCCGCGCCGGTCTCGCGCATCGTCTTCACGGCCTTGTCCAGCGAAACCTGATGACTGCCGTCGCCGCTGAGCGCAATCCGCGCCGCATTGATGGCCTTGACCGCGCCGACGGCATTGCGTTCGATGCACGGGATCTGGACGAGGCCGCCGACCGGGTCGCAGGTCAATCCGAGGTTGTGTTCGATGCCGATTTCGGCGGCGTTCTCGACCTGCTCGGGTGTTCCGCCCAGCAGCTCGGTGAGCGCCGCCGCCGCCATCGAGCACGCCGAACCCACTTCACCCTGACAGCCCACTTCGGCGCCGCTGATCGATGCGTTCTCCTTGATGATGCTGGCGATGCCCGCCGCGACGAGCAGGAAACGCACGGTGCAGTCGTCGTCGGCGTCGGCAACGAAGTCGTGAAAGTACTGCAGCACCGCCGGAATGATGCCCGCGGCACCGTTCGTCGGTGCCGTGACCACCCGTCCGCCCGAGGCGTTCTGCTCGTTGACGGCGATGGCGTACAGGTTCACGCGGTCCATCGCGGTCAGCGGGTCACGTGAATCCGCGGCGCTCGAGAGCTTTGCGGCCAGCTGGGACGCGCGGCGACGCACCTTCAATCCCCCCGGCAGCACACCGCTGGCGTTGACGCCCGCCTGAATGCACTCCTGCATCACCGCCCAGATCCGCAGCAGTTCGGAGCGGACGTGATCCTCGGAGTGCCAGGCCATTTCGTTGGCCATCACGATGTCGCTGATCCGCATCCCCGTCGATCTGGCGTGGGCGAGCAGCTCGTCGCCGGTGCGGAACGGGTAGCGCACCGGCGTCGGGTCGGCGACGACGACCGGCTCGTCGGCGTCGGACACTTGCGTGTCGTCGACGACGAAGCCACCGCCGATGGAGTAGAACGTGCGCTCCGCCAACACCGCACCGTCGTCGTCGAAAGCCCGAAACACCATGGCGTTGGCGTGAAATCGAGCCTGCTTATTCCGATGCAGGACGATGTCGTCGTCCAGCCGGAACGCGATCGGATGGTCGTTCAGCAGCGAAAGCTGTCCGGTGTCGGTGATCGCGGCCATCCGGTCGGGAGTGAGCGCGGGGTCCACCGCGTCCGGCCTCTCCCCCATCAGGCCGAGGGCGACGGCGGGGATACTGCCGTGCCCCTTGCCGGTGGCACCGAGGGAGCCGAACAGTTCGACCCTGACCCCGTGGGTCGCTTCGAGTGTGCCCTCCTGCGCCAGCCCGCGGACGAACCGGTGGGCGGCAATCATCGGGCCGACGGTGTGTGAACTCGACGGTCCGATGCCGATCTTGAACAGATCGAAGACGCTGAGAGTCATGGTCAGGGTCGTATCTTGGCGCTGGTTGGATCATAGATCGGTCGCAGCGACGCCGATATCGGATGGCGCTCGCCGCCGACGTTGACCTGGTAGCTGCCCGCCTTCACCCAATCGGCGTCGACGACGGAGTCGTCGGCTGCGCGCACGTAGGCCAGGCCGACGCAGCCGCCGACCGTCTCGCCCCATGCCGCCGAGGTGACCTGCCCGGCGACGACGCCATCGCGCAGCACGAGCTCACCGCCCCACAGCATGGCCTCGGGCGCATCCACGCTGAAGCCGACGAGCTTGCGGCGCGGGCCCTCTGCCTTGGCCTTCTCGACGGCCGCGCGACCGAGGAACTCGATGTCGGATTTGAGCTTGCACGCGAACAACAATCCGGCCTCGACGGGATTCTCACTCGGGGTCAACTCTCGCCCGAAGGCGCGGTATCCCTTCTCCAGCCGCATCGACTCGATCGTGTAGTAGCCGCCGCGGCCCACCCCGAACGGTTCACCCGCCTGCATCAGGTCCCCGTACACGCCCACCGCGAATTCGGCGGGCACGTAGAGTTCCCAACCCAATTCACCGACATAGGTGATTCGCGTCGCGCGCACGGTCGCATACCCCAGTGAAATCTGCCTGCTGGTGCCGAACGGAAACGCAGCGTCGGAAAGGTCGGCGTCGGTGAGAGTGGCCAGCAGATCGCGCGACTTGGGGCCCATCACACCGAACACGGCGTACGCCGATGTCACGTCGACCAGCGACGCGCGCGCGCCCGCCGGCAGGTTTCTGCGGATGTGGTCCTTGTCGCGTTCCGTGGTGGCCGCGCTACTGACGATGAAGTATTCGTCGGTGCCGGTGCGCGTCACGGTGACGTCGGACTCGTATGTGCCGCGCTCGTTGAGCATTCCGGTGTACACGGCCTTGCCGACGTCGGCGCCGACGTCTGCGGTGCACAGCCACTGCAGCGCCGACTCGGCGTCGGGTCCGACCAACAGGTACTTGGAGAACGAGGTCTGGTCGAACACGGTCACCGCGGTGCGGGTGGTGGTCTGTTCGGCCGCCGACCATGCCAGCCAGTTCGGCTTGCCCCAGGTGTACTCGATCGCCGGATCGACTCCGGCAGGGGCGAAGAAGTTGGCGCGCTCCCAGCCGTTTCGGCTGCCGAAGTTGGCGTTGGCCGCTTCCAGCAGGTGGTGTACCGGTGACCGGCGAAACGGCCGCGCGGTCCTCATTTCCCTGTTGGGCCAGGGGATTTCGTAGTGCAGGCCGAGCACTTCGGCGACGCGGTCGTGCAGCCAGCGGTTGTTACCGTTGAACGGCGCGAAGCGGCGTATGTCGACGCCGGTGAGGTCGCTGGTGGGTGCGCCGTTGACGATCCACTCCGCAAGCGCGCGGCCCGCGCCGCCGGCGGTGGCGATGCCTACCGAGTTGAAGCCGGCTCCGACGAAGAAGTTGTCGAGTTCGGGGGCCTCGCCGAGGATGAACTGGTTGTCAGGTGTGAAGCTCTCCGGGCCGTTGTAGAACTTCTTGATGCCGGTCACCTCGAGCGCGGGGATACGCAGCAACGCATTGTTCATCAGGATCTCGAAGTGATCCCAATCCTCGTTCAGCAGCTGGAATTCGAACGGGTAGGGGATGTCGTCGGGTGACACCCACGGCTTGGCTTCCGGTTCGAAGCCACCGATGACCAGGCCGCCGACCTCTTCCTTGAAGTAGGTGTAGCCGTCGGGGTCGCGCAGGATCGGCAGGTCGGGGTGCACACCGTCGATGTCTTCGGTGACCACGTAGAAGTGCTCCGCCGAGTGTAGCGGCACGTTGACGCCTGCCATCGCGCCGACCTGTTTGGCCCACTGGCCGGCGCAGTTGACGACGATCTCGGCTTCTATGTCGCCCTTATCGGTGCGGACACCGGTGACACGGCCGTCACGGACGAGAACATCGGTGGCTCTGGTCTTTTCGATGACGCGGGTACCGCGCGTCCGAGCGCCCTTCGCCAGCGCGAACGTCAGGTCGGTGGGATTGGCCTTGCCGTCGGCCGGTAGCCAGATGGCGCCGACCAGATCGTCGACCCGCATGACGGGATAGTGCTCGAGCGCCTGCTCGGGAGTGAGCAGTTCGCATTCCATGTTGAACGCCGCGGCGTTGGCCGCGGTTCGGCGCAACTGAATCATCCGGTCCTCGGTGCGGGCGACCGTCACCCCTCCACACTGCTTGTAACCGGCGGACAGGCCGGTCTCGCTCTCGAGGTCGGCGTAGAGCTGCGTAGAGTACTGCACCAGCCGCGTGGCACTCTCCGATGCCCGCAGCTGACCGACCAGTCCCGCCGCGTGCCAGGTTGTGCCACTGGACAATTGGCCCTGCTCGAGTAGCACCACATCGGCGACGCCGAGCTTCGTCAAATGGTAGGCAACGCTGGTGCCGATGACACCGCCGCCGATGATCACGACGTGTGCGCGATCCGGCAGGTCGACGGCCATCAGTCGACCACCTGCACATCGTCGAGCAGTCGGGCCAGGTTCGGCCCTTTGAACTCGGCCACCGCGGCCTCATACCGTTCCATCGCCCATTCCCAGAAGTCGAAATCGATTGTGCTGGAGCCGTTCTGTATACAACCCCACAGCGTCCAACCGTACTTGGCGACGATGCCCTGCAAGTGGGCGCGGGCGGTTTTGTGGCGCAACGGCCGTCCGTAGTAGGCGGTGACGAACTCGTCGAGTTGCTCGACGGACATCCCGACCTCGCTCCAGGTGTTGCCCAATTCGAAGCACGGGTCGTTGTTGCCGGAGTATTCGTAGTCGATCAGCCACATCTTGTCGCCGTCCTCGATGAAATTCCCGGCGAGCAGGTCGTTGTTGCACGGCACCGTGGTCTGGTCCGTTGCGGTGAGAACACCGGCGATCTCTGCGAAGGTGTCCGCGTAATCAAGGTAGTCGCCGGGGATACGGAATCCGTTGGCCAGAACTGTCTTCAAGTAGCTGGGTTGCCTCTCGAACATGTCGAAGCGGCCCTGGAACCGCGGGCCCGAGTGCAGGGTCCGAATGGCGGCCGCGGCCTTGCCCGGGATCTCCGGGCGCTGGAAGTCGTCGTTGCTCAGCGTCTGCCCTTCGAGATAGCTCAGCAGCAGGATCCCGAGGTCGGGCCGGTAATCGATCACCTGCGCGCCGACGCCCGCCTGTTCGGCGGCCTTGGTGTTGTGGTGCTCGCGGTCGCGGTCGATACCGAGGAAGTTGCTCCCCATATCGCAGCAGCGAGCCACGTAGACACCATCGGGCGTGGTGATCTTGACGTTGCGGTTGGTCAGGCCGCCGGACAGCTCGTGCAGCTGCCGCGGGCGACCGGCCAGGATGGGGATCTCCTCGAACAGCTCGTCGAGTTGCGCGTCGGTGAGCGGCGGCGACATCGACTCACTCTATTTCCCCGCGACGGTGCGTGTCTGCGACTCGACTCGCCGGTTTTCGTCAGCAGTTTCCGCACGCTCGTGACGCCCAAGGTCAGTCAGAGGGCGCAAGGATGCAGAACTCGTTGCCTTCGGGGTCGGCCAGCACCACCCACGACTGCTCACCCTGGCCGATGTCGACGTGCCGGGCGCCCATGCCGATCACCCGGTCCACCTCGGCCTGCTGATCGTCGGGCCGGAAGTCCAGATGGATGCGGTTCTTGACGACCTTCTCGTCGGGCACCGCGAGGAAGATCCAGTCCGGGCCCGCCCCTGGTGGCGGGTACAGCCGCACATCGCCGTCGTTGTCGATGTCGTGCCGCCAGCCCAGCACCTCAGCCCACCAGGCACCGAGGGCGGTGGCGTCATGGGCGTCGATGCAGATCTCGTCGAACTCGAGCGTCAATCCGCCAGCTCCTTCTTCAGCACCTTGCCCATCGCGTTACGAGGCAGGCTGTCCACGACGCGCACCTCCCGCGGACGCTTGTGCACCGAAAGCTGCTCTGCCACATAGCTGATCAACGCCTCGGGCTCGGCGTCGCCCACGACGAACGCGACGATGCGCTGGCCCAGGTCGTCATCGGGAACCCCGACGACAGCGGCCTCCGTCACGCCGGAATGCCCGAGCAGCACTGTCTCGATCTCGCCGGCACCGACGCGGTAGCCGCCGGTCTTGATCAGGTCGACCGACTCACGGCCGACGATGCGGTGCATGCCGTCGCCGTCGATGACCGCCGCATCACCGGTGCGGTACCAGCCGTCGGCGTCGAACGCCTCCGCGGTGGCCTCGGGCCGATTCAGGTATCCGTCGAAGATCGTCGGGGTCTGAACCTGAAGTCGCCCAATCGTTTCCCCGTCGTGCGGGGAGGGCGCGCCGTCGTCGTTGACCAGCCGGGTGCGCACACCGTTCAGCGGCAGGCCCACCCAGCCGGGGCGGCGCTCACCCGCGGCCAAGGTGCTGATGGTGATCAGGGTCTCGCTGGCGCCGTACCGCTCGACCGGTGCATGGCCGGTCAGTTCGGTCAGCCGGTCGAACACGGGTACGGGCAGCGCCGCGCTGCCGGACACCAACAGCCGGGCCGACGACAACGCCCGCGCGGCTTCGAGGTCGTCAACCACCCTCGACCACACCGTCGGCACACCGAAGTACAACGATCCCTGCGCTTCGGCGTAGCCCGCGGGCGTGGGTCTTCCGGTGTGCACGAAGCGGTTTCCGATCCGCAGCGAGCCCAGCAGGCCCAGCACCAGGCCGTGGATGTGGAACAGCGGAAGCCCGTGCACCAGGGTGTCGTCGGGTGTCCACTGCCACGCCTCAGCCAGCGCGTCGATGTCGGCGGCGATGGCCCGCCGGCTGACCACCACGCCCTTCGGCGGTCCGGTGGTTCCGGAGGTGTACATGATCAGCGCGGTCGCCTCCGGCGCCGGCTCGGGATGGCGATGCCAGGACCGCGCATGCAACCGCACCGGGATGTGCGGCAACCCCTCGGGTTCATCCGGCTGCTCACCCAGCCACACCTGCGCGCGGGAGTCGGTGAGGATGTGCCGCCGTTCGGCCGCGCCGACGTCCGCGGGCACCGGCACCACCGGCACCCCCGCGATCAGGCACCCCGTGACGGCCAGCACCGTGGTGGCGGTCGGCTTGGCGAGGACCGCAACCCGCGCAGCGCCGCCGACGCGTTCGGCCACCGACGTCGCGGCGCCGACGATGTCGCTGCGGCTCAGGACGGCGCCGTCGATGCGCACGGCATCGCTGAGGTCGACGCCGTTGGCGACGGCCGCGGGGTTCAGCGAGGCCAGCAGCACGCCAAGGAGGCTACCCCTGGCCGATACCCGGGTCGCTCCGCTCTCCCCTGCCCTGCGATCGCGGCCCCGGCCCGCCGGATGTCGCTCGGCATACTTGGCGCGTGGAAGAGATCCAGCGCGTCGATTCTCGCGAGGTGTACCGCAACGACTGGATGACGGTCCGAGAGGACCGGGTGCGCAGGCCCGACGGGTCGGACGGCATCTACGGCGTCATCGACAAGCCGCACTACGCGCTGGTCATCGCGTGCGACGGCGACCGGATCCGGCTCGTCGAGCAGTTCCGGTATCCGCTCGGGTTGCGCCGCTGGGAGTTCCCGCAGGGCACTGCGCCGGGCCGCGCCGATCTCGACGGCATCGAACTCGCGCACCGCGAGCTGCGCGAGGAGACGGGGCTGCGCGCCGAGTCGATGGTCTTCATCGGGCTGGTCGACGTGGCGGCGGGGATGAGCAGTCAGCGCGGCAGGGTGTTCGTCGCCGGCGGCATCACCGAAGGCGAGCACGACCGCGAGCACACCGAGCAGGACATGCACAGCGAGTGGTTCAGCCGCGCCGACGTCGAGCGCATGATGCGCGACGGCACCATCACCGACGCTCAGTCGCTGGCGGCGTGGACACTGTTCCTGTTGACCGAGTAAAGAGGAGACCGGCATGAGCGCAGCCCTCATCACCGGCGCATCCACCGGGATCGGCCGCGAGCTCGCGAAGCTGTTCGCGGCGGACGGCGTCGATGTGGTCGTGGTGTCGAGTGAGCGAAGCACCCCCGAACTCACCGCACTGGCCGAGGAGTTGCGGGCCCGTCACGGTGTGCGGGCGGACGCGATCACGATGGATCTGGCGCGGCCGGGTGCGGGCGCCGACCTCGTGGCCCGCGTCGACGAACTCGGCGCCGACATCGAGTATCTGGCGAACAACGCCGGCGTCGGGATCCTCGGCCTCACGGTGCAAGACTCCGATCCCGCCGCGGTGTCGCGGATGGTCCAGCTGAACGTGGTCACGACCACCGACCTGACGCTGCTGTATGCCGGGCGGATGGTGAAGACGGGCAGCGGCGCGATCCTGAACGTCGGCTCGGTCGCGGCCTACGTCATCCCGCACGGGCTCGAGGCCGGCTACGCCGCCAGCAAGGCGTTCGTCCGCAGCTTCTCCGAGTGCGTGGCCGACGACCTGCGCGGCACCGGGGTCACCTGCACCCACCTGGCGCCGGGGCCCACCCGGACCCAGTTCATGAATACGGCGGGCCTGGGTGATACCTCACGGCTGGACCGGTACTTCATGGATGCCGCGCCGGTGGCGAAGGCGGGCTACGACGCCATGCGGGCCGGGCGGGTCAATGTGATACCCGGCATCGGCACGAAGATCATGCGGTACATGTCGGCGCTATCGCCGTCGCGGCGGTTCACCGGCGAGCTGTCGGGTCGCTTCGTCAGCAGGCATTGACCACGGCATCCGTTGGCGGACACGGCGTCGTAATGCCCGGTATCGCTCTCTGCGGCGACTAGGCTGTGCCCCTCGTGAGGATCGCGCTCCGCCTGGCAAGTGTGGTGATGCTGGCGGCCGCCCTCCTCGGCGCTACCGATCGTGGCGCACCGCTCGCCGGTGCGGCGAGCCAGGTCTGGAACGGCAAGTACTCGCTGTTGCGTTACGCCGGCGAAAAGACGGGGACCAGTCTGGCTGCCCGCCAACCCGAACCGGACTTCAGCGACGTCTACACCTTCGTCACCGACTGCTCGCGCGAGTGCGTCTCGACCGTCGTCGACGGCCCGCGACCTGCCAATCCGACTCTCCCCCTGCCGCCCCGGTACACCTGGAACGGCTCCACCTGGGTGCACATCTATGAGTGGAAATGGGATTGCTATATGGGCGAGGGCGTGCCGAAGGTCTGGAGCCCCGCGCGGTCGGTCGCCTACTACACGCCGCAGTCAGACGGGACCTTGCGCGGCAGTTGGCGCACCGACATCTACGGCGGTCCCTGCGACGGTTCCGTCGTCATGGATGTCGCGGCGTTCCCCGTGGGATGACGGTCAGTTGTTCGTGCGCGGGCAATCCACGTCGACGTAGACCGTCGTGAAACCTACGGCGCGGCCGGACATATCGGGATTGTGGACTGCGGTCACGTTGCATTCCCTCAGCGGTCCCTCGACCCTTCCGTTGATCATGACGTTGTAACCCTGCGCCTCGAGGTTCTCCACGACGTCGCTTGCCGACCCGGTGCCGGTTGGAGCGGCCGCAGCCACCCCCGTAGAACTCAGCAATGCGGCCGCCAGAGCACCGACGGCGCCGCTCACAATCGCGAATGTCTTCACGATAAGGGATAGGCCGGCGGGTTACAGCGTCCCCACCGCACCAAGGTTCAGTGGCGCCGCTCGGCCAGCGCCCGCAGGAAAAACGTCAGGTTGGCGGGTCGTTCTGCGATCCGACGGACGAAATACCCGTACCACTGCGTACCGAACGGAACGTAGATCCGGACTTGGTTGCCCGCATCGGCCAGGCGCCGCTGCTCGGCATCGCGGATGCCGTAGAGCATCTGGTACTCGAACTTGTCTGTGCCGCGGTTGTTTTCGCCGACCATAGCCGGCACGGCTTCGATGATCTCCGGATCGTGGGAGGCCACCATCGGGTAACCCGACCCCGCCATCAACACCCGTAAGCAGCGCAGATAGGAATCGGTCACGTCCTCGCGGTCGCGGTAGGCCACCGACGCCGGTTCGTCATAGGCGCCCTTGCACAACCGGATTCGGGCACCCGAAGCCGCAAACTCCTCGCAATCGCCGTGAGTGCGTTTCAGATAGGCCTGCAAAACGGTACCCAGCCAGGGGAACTCGGCACGGAGGTCGCGCACGATCGACAATGCGGAGTCGGTGGTGGTGTGGTCCTCGGCGTCGACGGTCACCCAGGCGCCGACGCGGTGCGCCGTTTCACAGATGGTATGCGCGTTGTCCCTGGCGATCTTCTCGCCGTCCCGCGGCAGGGCCGCCCCGAGCGCCGAGAGCTTCAGCGACACCTCGAGAGGGCGCACAGCGGCGCTCGAGTCTTCGTCGCGGGTGCCGAGCGCGTCGAGCAGTTCCACATACGCCCGCACCGTTGTGTCGGCGTCCTCGACCTCGGTGGTGTCCTCACCGAGGTAGTCGATGCTGACCAAGCGGGCGCTGTCCCGCAGCCGCGCAACCGAATCCATTACATCACTTACGGTTTCGCCGGGCACGAAGCGGTGTACCACATCCCTGGTCATCGGCAGGCGTTCGGCGGTGCGGCGCAACCCGTCCGACCGGCTGGCCGCGAGGATCGCCGGACGAGCGACTCGGTGGAAGAAGCCCATCGTTCACCCCTCCATGTGCGGATAGTTGTGATCGGTTGCCGGGACGAACGTCTCCTTGATGGACCGGGCGGACGTCCACCGCAGCAGGTTCAGCGCCGAGCCGGCCTTGTCGTTGGTGCCTGATGCGCGGGAGCCACCGAACGGCTGCTGCCCGACGACCGCGCCCGTCGGCTTGTCGTTGACGTAGAAGTTTCCGGCTGCGAAGCGCAACCGGTGCTGGGCAGCCAGCACCGCGTTGCGGTCGTCGGCGATCACCGCGCCGGTCAGCGCGTATTTCGCACCGCTGTCGACCACGTCGAACATCTGCTCGTAGTCCGAGTCGGGATACACATAGACCGACAGGATCGGCCCGAAGTATTCGGTGGAGAAGGATTCGTCGCCGGGGTCGTCGGACACCAGCACCGTCGGCCGGACGAAATAGCCTTCGCTGTCGTCGTATTCACCGCCGGCGGCGACGGTGACACCGGCAGCACCCTTGGCGCGTTCGATGGCCTTGACGTTCTTGGCGAACGCGCGGTCGTCGATGAGCGCGCCGCCGAAGTTCGTCAGGTCGGCGACGTCACCGTAGCGCAGCGCCTCGACGGCGCCGAGCAGTTCATCGCCCATCGTCTGCCACACCGAGCGCGGGATGAACGCCCGCGATGCGGCCGAGCATTTCTGGCCCTGGTAGTCGAAGGCCCCGCGAATCAGCGCGGTGCGCAACACGTCGGGACGCGCCGACGGGTGAGCCAGCACGAAATCCTTGCCCCCGGTCTCCCCGACCAGCCGTGGGTAGGTGTGGTAGCGGTCGATGTTGGCGCCGACCTCTCGCCACAGGTGCTGGAACGTCCCGGTGGAGCCGGTGAAGTGAATGCCGGCAAGGCGCGGATCGGCAAGCGCCACATCGGAAACGGCGATCCCGTCCCCGGTGAGCATGTTGATCACGCCCGGCGGTAGACCGGCGGCTTCCAGCAGCTGCATGGTCAGATAGGCGGCGAAGGTCTGCGTCGGCGACGGTTTCCACACCACGGTGTTGCCCATCAGCGCGGGCGCGGTCGGCAGGTTGCCCGCGATCGCGGTGAAGTTGAACGGGGTGATGGCGTAGACGAAACCGTCAAGTGGGCGGTAGTCGGTGCGGTTCCACACGCCGCGGGTGTTGATCGGCTGCTGCGCCAGGATCTCGCGGGCGAAGCCGACGTTGAACCGCCAGAAGTCGATCAGCTCACAGGCCGCGTCGATCTCGGCCTGGTAGGCCGACTTGGACTGACCGAGCATGGTGGCCGCGCACAGTTTCGCGCGCCACGGACCGGCCAACAGGTCGGCGGCGCGGAGAAAGATCGCGGCGCGCTCGTCGAACGGGGTGTTCGCCCACGCGTCCTTGGCGGCCATCGCGGCGTCCACCGCAGCGGTCGCGTCCGAGTGCTCGGCGTTGGTGAAGGTGCCCAACGTGGCGGAGTGACGGTGTGGCTGAACGACGTCGACGCGTTCACCCCCGCCCATGCGGTGCGCGCCGCCGATGACGTGCGGCAGGTCGATGGCGTCGTCGTCGGCCAGGTCGGCGAGCGCGGTGACGAGCCGCGTGCGTTCGGGACTGTTCGGTGCGTAATCGTGAACCGGCTCGTTGACCGGCGTCGGGACGTGGGTGGCGGCATCCATGCAGTAAAGGATCCCCTTTCAGGAGATTCCCAACCGATGGCCGATCGCACAACACTTGCGCGGTTTATAGTCGGATCGGACAAAGGAGCCTGGTATGCGGGAAGGCCTGTCGCTCGGTCAGCTGTTGCTGGCGCTCGACCGCACCATGGTGACGCTGGTCGAGGCCCCCCGCGGACTCGACATGCCGGTCGCGTCCGTCGCGCTCGTCGATGTCGACGACATCCGGCTCGGCCTGGCCGACGGCGCAGGTTCGGCTGACCTGTTCTTCCTGCTCGGTGTGTCCGATGCGGAGGCGGTCGGCTGGATCGCACAACAGGTGCGCGGCGCGGGCGCACTTCCGATGGCGCCGGCCACCCGGATCCCGTCACCAGCCGCCATCTTCGTCAAAGAGCCGTCGGCGGCCGCGGTCGCACAGGCGGCGGCGCTCGGCACCGCGGTGGTCGCGGTCGAACCCCGGGCCCGATGGGAGTCGCTCTACAAACTGGTCAACCACGCGTTCGAACACCACGGCGATCGCGGCGATGCCCCGAACGACTTCGGCACCGATCTTTTCGGTCTGGCGCAGTCGCTCGCCGAACGCACCCACGGAATGATCAGCATCGAGGACGACCAGTCCCACGTGCTGGCCTACTCGGCATCCAACGAGGAGGCCGACGAGCTGCGCCGGCTGACCATCCTCGGCCGCGCCGGTCCGCCCGAACACCTCGAATGGATCGGCCAGTGGGGCATCTTCGACGCTCTGCGGGCCAGCGGCGACGTGGTGCGCGTCGCCGAGCGCCCGGAGTTGGGGCTGCGGCCCCGGCTCGCGGTCGGCATCCACCTTCCCGCGACGGATGCGCGGCGTGCACCCGGCTTGGCGGGCACGATCTGGCTGCAGCAGGGTTCGGCGCCGTTGGCCGACGATGTGGAGGAGGTGCTGCGCGGCGGGGCGGTGCTGGCCGCACGCATCATGTCGCGGCTGGCGGCGGCGCCGTCAACGCATACGGTTCTGGTGCAGGGTCTGCTCGGGCTCGGCGAGAGTACCGCCGACGTCGGCGCGATCGCAGGCGAGTTGGGAATCGCCACCGACGGCCGCGCGGCGCTGGTCGGCTTCCGCGGTGAGGGGACGGCGGTGCCGGCGAACGTGATCGCACTGAGCGCGAGCGCGTTTCGCGCGGATGCACAGGTGGCGTCGGCCGGGGAACGAGTATATGTGCTGTTACCGAAGATCGGCGCGACGTCGTCGGTGACCTCCTGGGTGCGGGGCATCGTCGCGGCACTTCGGCGGGAACTGGGCCTGACGATGCGCGCGGTGATCGCCGCCCCGTTGGCCGGGCTGGCGGGCGCGGCCAACGCCCGCGTCGAGGTGGACCGCGTTTTCGACAGCGCCGAGCGTCATCCCGCAGCGATCGGTCAGGTCACATCGCTCGACGAGGCACACACCACGGTGCTGCTGGATGAGATCGTCGCGCATGTGGCCGCCCAACCGCGGCTCGTCGACACCCGCATTCATGAACTGCGCGAACAGGATCCGATGCTCGCCGACACGCTGGGGGCCTACCTGGACGGGTTCGGCGATATCACCGCAGTGGCGCAGCGGCTGCATGTGCACCCGAACACGGTGCGCTACCGCATCCGTCGGATCGAGAAGCTGCTGTCGACGTCGTTGGACGATCCCGATGACCGCCTGGTCTTCGCTCTTGGCCTGCGTGCAACCGAGCGCAGTTAGGCCGAGCAGACGCAAACCCGCGTGTCGCATCGGCGTGTCGTGCGCCTGCGCGTCTGCTCGCGAGGGAGTGGCGACGGTCAGGGGACGCTGAGCGCACCGGCCAGCAACTCGTCGAACCGCTCGATGGCCTCGTCGCCATCGGTGTCCAGTCCGCGTAACGGGCCCCGGTCGGCCAGATATCGCTGCGCATACAGTCGTGCCACGAGAGCTTTTCGGTCCGTTCGGTTTTCGGCCTGCTCCCACGCCGCCTGCTCGGTCAGCAGAGCTCCGGCGTACACATCGCCCATGAACTGCGCGAGCGGGAACAGCCGCGCTTCGGCGACGGCGCCGTCGAACTTGCTCCACGCCGTGATGGCCGCGTCGAGGTCTTCGACGCGGCGGGCGACAAGGGCGGTGGTTTCGCCGGCGTCGGACACCGACACCGCGTCGTGCAGGCGGTGCAACAGCGACTCGTGAGCTTGCGCGCGTTCGATGCCGCGCCGTACGTCGAGACAGAGGATGTTGTCGGGGCCCTCCCAAATGGTGTTCACCTGTGCGTCGCGCAGCAGTCGTGCCACCGGCCACGTCTCGATATATCCGTTGCCGCCGTGGATTTCGATCGCATCGGACGCCATCGTGATCCCGAGCCGACAGACCTTCAACTTGGTGACGGGCACGGCGATCCGCTGCCGGATCCGCCGGGACTGTCGGTGGTTGGCAGCCCCCGTCCCGTCGAACACGAGCGCCTGCGCGGCTTCGACGTCGACGATCATCTCGGCCAGCTTGCGGCGCATCAGCGGCTTGTCGATCAGGGCGGTACCGAATGCTTGCCGCCGCTGGGCGTAACACAGCGACTCGACCAGGGCGCGCCTGGCGTTGCCCAAGGCGAACAGCGCGATACCGAGACGTGCCGCGTTCGTCAGCTCCATCATTCGGCCGAGACCCTTGCCGTCGGACGGCCCGGCGTCCTCGTCGGCCTCGCCGGAGAGCAGAAACGCCTCGGCGTCGACGAACTCGATCTCTCCCGAGGCGACCGAGCGGGTGCCGAGTTTGTCCTTCAACCGGCGCACCCGCACTCCGTTGCGCGAGCCGTCGCGACGTGTCCGCAGCACCAGAAACGTCGCGACGCCCCGGCTCGAGTCGGGTGCCCCCTCAGGCTTGGCGAGCACGACGAACGCCTCGCCGTTGCAGTTCGAGGCGAACCACTTGAATCCGTTCAGCAGCCAGGTGTCCCCGGTACGGGTGGCCGTCGTCTCCAGCGTGCCCAGATCGGATCCGCCGGTGCGTTCGGTCAGCAGCTGCGCGGTTTCGCCTTCCCACTCACCCGACTCGAACTTGGCCAGTACGTGATCGCGTACATCGGGTGGCGCGTAGGCGGCGACCAAGGTCTTCACCATGCCGCCGCCCGTGCCGAGCGCGCAGCCCATCCCGATGTCGGCCTGGTTGAGCAGATAGTTCGACGCGAACAGCGGCAGCGACGAGCTCATGCCGGCCGCCCGGACGTCGTCGCGCAGCGCTTTCTGGGCCGCCAACACGGCGCGGCGCGACTCGTGGAACGAGGTCGGCATGATGACGCGGCTGACGTCGTGACCCCACCGGTCGTAGCGTTCGAGCCGCGGCGGGTTGCGGTCGGTTTCCTCGGCCCACCGCGTCACCGGGCCTGCCATCAAGTCGCCGATGCGCGTCAGGTGCGGCTCGGCGACCGCGAGTTCGTCCGGCGTGAGGTAGTACGCCATGGTGGCCCGCACCGTGGGGTCGCTGGAATACCAGTTGAGGCCGACCGCTCCCCGGTAGTCCTCGGTGCGGTAGCGCGCGGCCTTCTCCGGCGTCGTGAACGGCAGGCGGTCGACGGCCTCGACGTCGTATTCGCTCATGACGCGACGGTATTGCAGTTTCGGCGCCGGGTGAAGCACCGCCTGCCCACGTCATGGTCGATTTCGGCGTCCGAACGAGCTCTGAAGTGGTATCCGAGAAATCGGCTGTGCAGTTGTGCATGCCCCGAAGGCGTCGAGTTCGCCGACGAGCTGACGCCCGGCCGCGAGCTTCCCGGCCGCCGCGCGCTGACGTGAGTTCGCGAAATCCGACTTTTGCAGACGCCGACTCGACTTCCCGACAAAACTCGAATTTCACGTTCCGTCGGTGTCGGCCTGCAGGATGCCGCCACGGGTGGAGTGATATTGGGTGGCGAAGCCGCGCTGTCATGGTGACTCGTCACGAACTACGCCGGCGGTGGGTAATCATATTTAGCAGCAGATCTTAGTACATAATTGAATGTTATTTGTTTGCGCTAAACAACAACTTGAAGCCTTTTTGTTTTTTTCCGAAGTTTGCACATCAACACTTGCGGAACACCCCACTAGGTCTCCTAATATATTGACGTATGGGGAGGCCATAGGGGCTGCCCGAGCGCTGTACGGTCGACGGGTGCGACCGTAAATACCGGGCGCGCGGCCTTTGTGGAATGCATTACTACCGGTTGCGAGCCGGCACCCCGATTGCCGGTGATGAACGCTCTGCGGGGGAAAAGCACGGCAACGCAAAGCTTTCTGCCGACAATGTCAGGGAATTACGCTCGCTTTATGCCGACGGCGCCACATTGCGGCAACTTGCCGGTGCGCACAGCATGAATACCACGAATCTGCTGGCGATATCGGAGCGCGAATTCGCCGCGCGATAGTGGCTCTTCGAAACCCGGCTCCCAGAATGCCTGCCCTGCCGCGATGGTCCTGGGCCGTTCACCTTCCAGCTCGAACAGGGCTGAATCGGTGCGCCGATGCCCGCCGAACGTTCCTTACCGCGCGAAATTTTCGCCATTTTTCGACTGGTAAGGAACGTTCGCGCGTCAGGCGGTGAGCCGCGCGACCGCGGCGGCGATCCGTTCGTCGGTAGCGGTCAGCGCGATACGGACGTGACGCGCGCCGCGCGGTCCGTAGAACTCGCCCGGGGCGACGAGAATCCCGCGCTGGGCCAGCCACCTGACGGTGTCGCGGCACGGTTCGGCCCGCGTCGCCCAGATGTACAGGCCGGCCTCGGAGTGATCGACGTCGAAACCCGCCGCCCGCACGGCGGGCAGCAGGGAGTCGCGTCGGCGCTCATAGCGCTCACGCTGCTCGCGTTCGTGCACGTCGTCGTCGAGTGCGGCGACCATGGCCGCCTGGACAGGCGTCGGCACCATCATCCCGGCGTGCTTGCGCACCGCGAGCAGTTCGGCGATCAACGCGCGATCGCCTGCGACGAAACCGGCCCGATAGCCGGCCAGCGACGAGGTCTTGGACAGCGAGTGGATGGCCAGTAGGCCGGTGTGGTCGCCGTCGCAGACCGACGGATGGAGCAGCGAGACGGGTTCGGCATCCCATCCCAGACCGAGGTAGCACTCGTCGGACGCCACGATCGCGCCGCGTTCGCGGGCCCAGCCGACGACCTTGCGAAGGTGGTCGGCGCCGAGCACCCTCCCGGTGGGGTTGCCCGGTGAGTTGAGATAGATCAGCGCCGGCGACTGCGGGCCCAGCTGGGTCAGGGAATCGGCGAGAAGCGCTCGCGCACCCGCTAGCCGGGCACCGACTTCGTAAGTCGGATAGGCCAATTCGGGCACTACGACGATGTCGTCGGGGCCTAAGCCGAGCAGTGTGGGCAGCCAGGCGATCAGCTCCTTGGTGCCGATGGCGGGCAGCACCGCATCTTCGGCGAGTTCGGTGACGCCAAAGCGGCGGTTCAGCGCCGCGACCGCCGACGCCCGAAGCGCGGGGGTGCCTGCCGTGGTCGGGTACCCGGGAGCCGCGCTCGCCGCGGCCATCGCCTCCCGGATGATCGGCGCGACCGGATCAACCGGTGTGCCGACGGACAGGTCGACGATGCCGTCGGCGTGCGATCGCGCCAGCGCCGTCGCGTCGGCGAGGGTGTCCCAGGGAAATACCGGCAGTCTCGCAGAGACGCCGCGGCGAACTACGTCTGGTCTAACCCCGATTTCTCGCTCCTCGGGTGAGCGGTGTCAGTCCTCGCCCTGAGGCGGCAGGTCTTTCACCGACTGCGGGTCGTTATCGGTCTGCCCGACCTTCGAAGCGCCGCCAGGTGACCCCAGCTCCGCGAAGAAGTCGGCGTTGATCTGGGTGTAGCCGCTCCACTGATCCGGCACATCGTCTTCGTAGTAGATGGCCTCCACGGGGCATACCGGCTCACATGCGCCGCAGTCCACGCATTCGTCGGGGTGGATGTACAGCATGCGTGCGCCCTCGTAGATGCAATCGACGGGGCATTCTTCGATACACGCCTTGTCTTTGATGTCGACGCAGGGTTCGGCAATCGTGTACGTCACTGAGTGCTCCTCGAGTCCTCTCGATCAACCTGATCAATGGGGGCTGCCTGTGGTTAGGGCCTGCCGAAATTCGCTCCAGTATCCGATGAGGATATCGGGAGGTCTATGTCAGCCTGCCCTAACTTTCTGCGCCCACCGCAGAGGTCGACGCGTGGTTACTGATACTAGACGTTGCATATACAAACTCCCACCCGGTACACGCCTATGCAGATGAGTGCAGTGCAACAAGTTGCATATGGCGCTCGGTCCTTTTAGGCTGCCCGCGTGGCTCTCCCCCACGCAATCCTGGTGTCGCTGTCCGAGCAGTCCGGCTCCGGCTATGAGCTGGCACGTCGGTTCGACCGCTCGATCGGGTTCTTCTGGAGCGCCACCCACCAGCAGATCTACCGGACGCTGCGGGTGATGGAGAACGACGGCTGGATACGGGCCACGCCCGTCGTGCAACAGGGCAGGCCTGACAAGAAGGTGTACAGGGTGTCCGACGCCGGTCGCGACGAGTTGGCTCGCTGGATCGCCGAGCCTTTGACGGGCAGGGGTAGCTCGGTCACCGACAACCGCACCCGCGACCTTGCCGTCAAGATCCGCGCCGCCGCATACGGCGATATCGCGGCACTCCGCGATCAGGTCAACGCACTGCGGGCCGAACGCGCCGAGTTGCTCGACACCTATCGCGGGTTCGAGAAGCGGCAGTTTCCCGACCCGAAGGCGCTCAACGGCAGCGCCCTGCATCAATACCTGGTGCTGCGCGGCGGAATACGGGCCGAGGAGGGCGCCGTCGAATGGCTCGATGAAGTCGCGGCGAGTTTGAAGGAGGACCGTTGACAACTCCATACCCGAATCTGTTGTCGCCCTTGGATCTCGGATTCACGACACTTCGCAACCGGGTGGTGATGGGGTCGATGCACACCGGCCTCGAGGACCGCGCCGGCGACACGGACCGCCTCGCCGCATACTTCGCCGAACGGGCGCGCGGCGGCGTCGGCCTGATCATCACCGGCGGGTACGCGCCCAACCGCACCGGATGGCTGCTGCCATTCGCCTCGCAGTTGGTGTCGTCGTCGGAGGCACGTCGACACCGCCGCATCACCGACGCCGTTCACGACGAGGACGGCAAGATCCTATTGCAGATACTGCACGCGGGACGCTATGCCTACCACCCGCTTTCGGTGAGCGCATCGGCGATCAAAGCGCCGATCAATCCCTTCAGGCCGCGCGCACTGAGGAACGTCGACGGCACCGTCCGCGACTTCGCGCGGTGCGCGGAGCTGGCCCGCGACGCCGGCTACGACGGTGTCGAGATCATGGGTAGCGAAGGCTATCTGGTCAACCAGTTCCTCGCGCCCCGCACGAACAAGCGGACCGACGCGTGGGGCGGGTCGCCGGAGAAGCGCAGGCGGTTTCCCGTCGAGATCGTCCGCCGCGCCCGCGCAGCAGTCGGACCGGACTTCATCCTCTGCTACCGAATGTCGATGGCCGACTACGTGGAAGACGGTCAGAGCTGGGATGAAATCATCGCGCTGGCAGGCGAAGTCGAGGCGGCAGGCGCGACGCTGATCAACTCCGGCTTCGGCTGGCACGAAGCACGGGTTCCGACGATCGTCACCTCCGTACCCAACAGCGCATTCGTCGACATCAGCAGCGCGGTGGCCGAACACGTCGACATCCCGGTGGTGGCGTCGAACCGCATCAACATGCCGCAGGCCGCCGAGCAGATTCTTGCCGATACTCATGTGCAGTTGATCTCGATGGCGCGTCCGCTGCTGTCGGACCCGAACTGGGTGGCCAAGGCGCAGGCCGACGTCGCCGACGAGATCAACACGTGTATCTCGTGCAACCAGGCGTGTTTGGACCACGCGTTCGTGCACAAGAAGGTGTCCTGTCTGCTCAACCCGCGCGCCGGGCGGGAAACCGATCTGGTGCTCTCGCCGACGCGTCTCAAGCGACGCATCGCGGTGGTCGGCGCCGGTCCGGCCGGTTTGGCGACCGCGGTCGCCGCCGCCCAACGCGGTCACGCCGTCACCCTGTTCGAGGCCGGCGAGGTGATCGGCGGCCAGTTCGACATGGCCAGAAGAATTCCCGGCAAGGAGGAGTTCAGCGAGACGATCCGGTATTACACGCGGATGCTCGACAAGCACGGCGTGGACGTACGGCTCAATACCCGGGCCGGAGCCGACGAGTTGGCCGGCTACGACGACGTCGTGCTCGCCACCGGCGTGGCGCCGCGGATGCCCGACATCCCCGGTATCGACCATCCGATGGTGTTGACCTACGCCGAGGCGATCCTGGGTAAGCCGATCGGCAAGACGGTGGCCGTCGTCGGCGCGGGCGGAATCGGTTTCGACGTCAGCGGGTTCCTGGTGGCCACGCCGGCTGAGCCGGCCGAATATCCAAGGTCCCCTCAACATCTCAAGGACTGGAAGGCGGAGTGGGGCGCCGCCGATCCGCAGGAGGCCCGCGGGGCGCTGACGACCCCGATTCCCGTGACGCCCGCGCGCGAGGTCTATCTGTTGCAGCGCACCAAGGGCCCGCAGGGCAAGAGCCTCGGTAAGACGTCGGGCTGGGTGCATCGGGCATCGCTGAAGGCGAAGGGCGTCACGCAGTTGTCGGGCGTGAACTACGAACGCATCGACGACGACGGTCTGCACATCAGTTTCGGCCGCGACCGTGAGCGCACGCAGGTGCTGCCGGTTGACAACGTGGTGATCTGCGCTGGCCAGGAATCGGTGCGAGACCTTGAGGACGCGCTGCGCCGCAACGGGATCGACGCGCACATCATCGGCGGGGCCGCGCTGGCGGCGGAGCTCGATGCCAAGCGTGCGACCAGACAAGGCATCGAACTCGCCGCCCGCCTCTGAGGCCAGGTCGCTGAGCCCTCCCCTTCCACCGCCCCCTCCCCTTCCACCGCGAGCGTGCGTGTTTGCGCGCGACACGCCGCTGAAAAACCTGCTTTTGCGCACGCTCGCGGGGGCGTCGCCATGTCTATGCCGCAACGGCCCGGATCCGAGGCCATGCTGCGAGCGTGCGCGAACTCCGGGGATTCTGCGGCGTGTTATCCGCAGACACGCGCGGTCGCGGGGGTAGGTGCGCCCGCTCCCAGCTCGCGGCATGGCGGGGATCAGCGCTCAGGCTTGCTTGAGCGCCTCGATCTCGAGCGTGATGGCAACCTTGTCGCCGACCACAGCGCCGCCCGTCTCGAGTGGCATGTCGATGTCGATGCCGAAGTCCTTGCGGTTCAGCACGACTGACGCCGTGAATCCGGCCACCTCGCCGTGGCCCATGCCGGGGTTGACACCGTTGAACTCGAGCGCGAGGCTGACCGGCCTTGTGATGCCCTTGAGGGTGAATTCGCCGTCGAGCACGTAATTCTCGCCGCTTTCGCGCACGGCGGTCGAGACGAAGGTTGCCGTCGGGTGCGCCTCGACGTCGAAGTAGTCAGCGGACTTCAAGTGAGCGTCACGTTGTTCGTTGCGAGTGTCGATCGAGTCGACGGCGATCTCGGCGGTCACAGATGGTGCGCCATCCTCGCCGACGACGACCGCGCCGCTGAATACGTTTAAGTGGCCTCGTACCTTGCTCACCAACAGGTGGCGCACGGACAACGCGATCGATGAGTGGACGGGATCGATGGCCCACGTGCCCGCGCTGAGCTGGGTCGTCGTGGCGGCTGCGGTCATGGTGAATCTCCTCGAGTGGTGGCATCGGCCTGTCCGACGCCCTCGAAGACCAAAACGGACCTCAGTCCGCTTTTATTTCCCCTTGCTCCATACCGCCCGCGCTCCTGTGTCGCCGATGAGCACGACACCAATCGTTGACCCCACGCCAACCACGAGCGCAAGCACGGCGGCGATCACCGCCAGCATTCGCTTCGGCTCCGTGGCCCGCGACTCGCGGCGGTGCTGAAATGCCTGCACGATGGCGACGACGAAGAGTGCGCCGGCGAGGTAGATCATCCACTCGCCGCGCTCCTGATGCGTTTGCAGGATCGCAGAAGGCGCGGACTTCTGGTCGTACAGCCATTCGCCCGCCTGGATCGTCAGCGGCGTCAGCACCATGAGCGCCACCGCGAGAGCGAGGTTCAGCCAGACGAACCGACGCCGCGCCGCTGGCCATAGGGCACAGAGAATCTCGAGTCCCGCCAGGAGTGGTGTGAGCACCACGATGGAATGGATAAGCAAGACATGGGCAGGCATACCGAAGAGGATGGTCGTCAAGGCACACTCCTGGGCTGAACATGGTGGCGGTCGACTTTGTATACGTTTCGAGCCTGGCACCTGGTTCATCGCGACGCGCCGATTTCGGCTCAGCGCGCCGCGATTCAAAGGAGGCTGTCAGGTTCCGGAGAACGTCGAGCTGCCGGGGTTCTGCCGACAGTCCAGGTCCACATAGACGGTCTGGAACTCTCCGGAGTCGATAGGCCCGCTCACCGTCGGGTGCGTGCCGAGCACCTGGCACTCCCGCTGCTGATACGGGTCCAGATACGACGCGTCGCCGCCGATCCCGTTGAGCATGACGTCATAACCCCAGTCCTGCAGTTGGCGGATGACGTCGCCGGCGTATGTGCCTTGATTCTGGATGTTGTCGGCGTTCGCGATGCCCGCTGTCGCGACCGACGTGCCGATTGTGAACGTGAGCGCCAAAAGCGTCCGAGTGAGCATCGCGGTTCTCCTCTGAACTCATGATGAACTCAAGATGAACAGAAGTTTAACGACAAAGCGCACAAAGAAGCGCGTTTCCGCAGAAGCGCGTCTGCGCCTCAGCGGCGCGAAACGGCGGCGTCAGGCCGCGAGCGGCGCGTACGTGGTGGTGCGCTGCCGTGCGGGCCGACCGATGCCGTCGGCGATTGCCGTGAGTTCCTCGACGGTTTTGGCCGACCCGAATTCCGAGCCCGCCATCCGCGAGATGGTCTCCTCCATCAACGTGCCGCCGAGGTCGTTGGCACCGCCATTGAGCATCACCTGCGTGCGCTCGATACCGAGTTTGACCCAGCTGGTCTGGATGTGAGAGATACGACCGTGCAGCATGATTCGCGCCAGCGCGTGGACGGCTCGATTGTCTCGATGAGTCGGCCCCGGCCGAGCTCCGCCCGCCAAATACAGCGGCGAGGACTGGTGCACGAACGGCAGCGGCACGAATTCAGTGAACCCGCCGGTGCGGTCCTGAATATCGCGTAATACCCGAAGGTGACCGACCCAATGCCGCGGGGTGTCGACGTGGCCGTACATCATCGTCGAACTCGACCGCAGTCCCACTTCGTGTGCGGTCGTGACGACCTCGATCCACATCGACGTCGGCAGCTTGCCCTTGGTCAGGACCCAGCGCACCTCGTCGTCGAGAATTTCGGCTGCCGTGCCGGGGATGGTGTCGAGCCCGGCCTCCCGCAGGCTGGTCAACCACTCACGGATCGATAGGCCGCTCTTGGTGACGCCGTTGGCGATCTCCATCGGCGAGAACGCGTGCACATGCATCGACGGCACGCGCTTCTTCACGGCGCGCACCAGATCGGCGTATCCGGTGACGGGCAGCTCGGGGTCGATGCCGCCCTGCATGCAGACCTCCGTCGCGCCCGCAACGTGTGCCTCCCATGCCCGATCGGCGACCTCGTCGGTGGACAGCGAGTAGGCGTCGGCGTCGCCCTTGCGCTGGGCGAACGCGCAGAACCGGCAGCCGGTGTAGCAGATGTTGGTGAAGTTGATATTGCGGTTGACGACGAACGTGACGTCATCGCCGACGGTATCGCGGCGCAGCGAATCTGCCAGCGCGGCAACGGCTTCGAGTGCCGGGCCGTCGGCAGTGGCCAACGCCAGGTACTCGTCGTCGGTGCAGCCGGACGGGTCCCGCTCCGCCGAGCGCAGCGCGGCGACGACGTCGGTGTCGATCCGTTCGGGCGCGCGGGCCGCCAGCTCGCCCACCTTCGCACGGATGGACTCCCAGTCGCCGAACGCGCTGTTGAGGTCGCTGCGTGTGGTCGTCAACCGGCCCTCGGCGTCGATCGCCGAATGCAGATCGATCCTGCCCAGCGATTCGGACGCTTCGTCAGGCTCTTGCCACGGTCGCCCGACGGGGTTGACGTCCACGGCGAAGCCGGTATCGGGGTCGGCGAGCGCGGCAACGTGGCCTTGCACGCGCGGGTCGATCCACGCGGCGCCCGCTTGCACGTAGGGCGGCTGTGCCGTCAGTCGCTGCACCAGGTCGTAGCCCGCCTCGGCAGTGATCGCCGACAACTCGTCCAACGCCGGCCACGGCCGCTCGGGGTTGACGTGATCCGGCGTCAACGGTGACACCCCGCCCCAGTCGTCGACGCCCGCGCCGATCAGGGCGAGGCACTCGTTGCGCGACACCAGGTTCGGCGGCGCCTGGATGCGCATCTTGGGTCCGAGCACCAGGCGGGCGACGGCGATCGTCGCGAGGAAATCGTCGATGTCGGCGTCAGGGATGGACGCCATCGCGGTGTGATCCTTGGCCCGGAAGTTCTGCACGATCACTTCCTGGACGTGACCGAACTCCTTGTGCGACTTGCGAATCGCGTGCATGGTCTCGGCGCGCTCAGTGAGCGTCTCACCGATGCCGACCAGCAGGCCGGTGGTGAACGGAATCGACAGGCGGCCGGCATCGTCAAGCGTCCGCAGCCGGACTTCGGGGTCTTTGTCCGGGCTGCCGAAGTGCGCCAACCCTTTCGTCTCGAACAGCCGACGCGACGTCGTCTCCAGCATCATTCCCATCGACGGGGCGACCGGCTTGAGCCGCGACAGTTCCGACCACGACATCACCCCCGGGTTCAGATGCGGCAGGAGGCCCGTCTCCTCGAGCACCCGAATCGCCATCGCGCGCACGTAGTCCAGCGTCGAGTCGTAGCCCCGCTCGTCGAGCCACTGCCTGGCCTCGTCCCATCTCGCCTCGGGCCGATCGCCCAGAGTGAAAAGCGCCTCTTTGCAGCCCAATTCGGCACCCCGGCGCGCGACATCGAGGATTTCGTCGGGTTCCATGTACATGCCAGCGCCCTGAGCGCGCAGCTTGCCGGGAACAGTGACGAAGGTGCAGTAGTGGCAGGTGTCGCGGCACAGGTGCGTGACGGGGATGAAGACTTTGCGCGAATGGGTGACCGGCAGCCGCCCGTTGGCGCCGCGCCGATTCGACGACTCCAGCCCGGCGTCACGCACTCGAGAGGCGCTCGCGCACAGATCGGCCAGATCCTCGCCGCGGGCCGTCATGGCGATCGCGGCCTCGTCGACGTTGAGCGCGACGCCGTCGCGGGCACGCCTGAGCACGCGCCGCAAGGCCGCCGGACTGGGCGCGCCGGATATCGGAGGGACCACCGGGCTGGGCAGATCGGCGCCGCGCTGGGGGTTCAGGGCCACTCCTGTGTAACCCCGCGATCGTCGAGCATCATCCGCACGTCTCACATTCTGAAACATCGGCGCCTGGCATACCGGTCACAGTAGTCCGCACTTCGGTTCGCGTGTTGCGCTGCCGGCAGGCGGGCGAGAGGTGACACGCACGAACGCCGGCATCGGCGACAGGGCCAAGAGGAGCACGCCCGCCGGCGCAGACGAGTAATCGCTAGCGCGCCTGGTTGCGCCGATACAGCAGGAGCGCGGGCGGCAGCGCGCCGAGGACCATCAGCAGCAGTAGGGACCATTGCGCGCTGAAGACCGCGTCGTCGCCCGGGCCCGGAAACGTGAGCGCCCCGACCGTCGCCAGCCACGTCCACAGCGGTAGGGCGGCGAGGCGCGACGATGATGTCCATTGCAGAGCGGTCCGTACCAGCGCAGCGTTGAGCAGCCCACTGATCAGCGCGCTGACGGGAAACGGCACCGGGCCGATGTATAGAGAAAGAAAGAAGGCGGCGAGAATCGCCGAGATGACGCCGTCGATGGCGAGCACGATAAGGACGACGGCCCGCAGAGCCCGAGTGTCGTTGGGCGACGGGCTCAGGTCGGGATGCTGTCGAGCACCGATACGAGCGAACCGACCACCCACTGGTAGCTGTCCAGACGGTCCTGCCAGTGCTGCAGGTTCGGGTCCAGATCTTGATCCATCGCTGTCCTTTGTCTCTGCGGCCACCCGGTCGAAGCGTACCGCGCGCATCCCGGTTATCCGAGGTCCAATCCGGCGAGAAGATCGGTTTCCCAACCGCGGTGGTCGCGTCCGCCCGGTTCGCCCGCGACGAGTATGTAGTGCTCCTCGGAGAGGATCGGTAGCGCGATGTTGTTCGACAACGCGCAGCAGCTGCCGCCCGGCGCCACCGTGACCTGCGTGGCGTGCGCGCGCAGCGCATCAACCTTGGCGGACATCTGGTTGCGGGCGTCGATGACGGCGTCGATCTTGTCGTCGGGGTAGCCAAACGGGACGTCGTCGATGGAGACGCGGACCCAACCGTCGGGAACGTCCGCCAGGCTGTCGAGGCCGGCGCCCATCGCACTGGTAGAACTGACGGTCCAATAGAACTTGGGCACCTGCCACGGGGCGCCGGGATAGTCGTCGCCTGCGGATGCGGCGACGGCTTCGGTTGTCACCAGGTGGGCCTGGATGTGGTCGGGATGGCCGTACCCGCCGTTGGGGTCATAGGTGACGACGACGTGGGGCCGCAGCCGACGGATGATCGCGACGAGCTCGCCCACGGCCTCGCGCATATCGGCGTCCGTGAAACGCTGACGGTGTCGCGGCTCCGCGCCATCCATGCCGGAGTCGCGCCAATGCCCCGGTCCGCCAAGGAAGTTGGGCTCTCCGCCCCCGAGAGCGGTCAGGGCGGCGGTCAGCTCGCTGATGCGATAGCCGCCCAGCTGGTCAGCGGCGTCGACCGCAAGTTGGGCGTAGCGCTCGCCGATGACCTCGCCCTCCTCGCCGAGGGTGCAGGTGACCACGTGAACGTCGGCGCCGCGGGCGATGTAGTGGGCGATGGTGCCGCCGGTCATCAGCGTCTCGTCGTCGGGATGAGCGTGCACGAAGAGCAATCGTGGAGCTTGCGGAGAGGGCATCGACCCGAACATACCGTTGACGTGCGGCCCCAGTGATCGACTTTCGTCGCGGTAGCAGTAGACTAGCGAGCAGCAAGCACGTCGCCGCGAGCGACCGTTCCTGAACGAAATGTTGAGAACAGAGCCGTTTTACCGTTTCGTCAGTCAACGACCGCAGAGGCTTCTGCTTCCGCGCTGAATTTTTGCCAGCTATGAATCCGCGCCGCGGTGGCTGGGCCCTCAGCGGCCAAGCTGTTAGACAAGTCGGCGCTGCCCGTTGCCGCAATCGGCCGGTCGGCACGGGGTCTGCAAAACCTGCGGTGGGCCGCCTAAGTGCGTGCTTACAGCGAACTTCGCTCGATAATGACATCACAGCTATTTTGCTTGAGCAAGTAGTTTGTGCACTCGCTGTTGTCTTTGCGACGAGGCGACGCCACGATTGCGGGCGAGGCGGCCTTTGCCAAACTAAACGTCGGCTGCGCAGCTTGCAAGATTGGTTAATCAAGCAGATCAACCGCTATAATTGCGTTTGCAAGGAGATTGGCCAGAGTGGAGATTCACACCGCGATTGTGTATAGATTCATAGCCGTCAGCTCGATCTCGGTTTGCGGACGCGCGGTCGAAGCGCAATGTCGGGGACGACATCCATGACGAAGGAGGCGAAAGCCCGGGACCCCGGGGGCCCGGGTGACGGAGGGGAGCCGTCGCTGAGATATCTCATCGCCTTCTCTATCGGCCCCGCTGCCGGTGATGCCCACACACACCGGCAGCGGGGCCGATCCATATCCGGAGGCGTCGGGCGGCGGCGACGGCGGTGTTTGCGACACCGAGCGAGTCGTTGTTTAGCGAAACGAGTCGTGTCGTCTTGACCGTCAATCTATTCGTTGACTCCGATATTTTCCTTAGCCGTTAGTTAACGGCACAAGACGCCAATCAATAGCCCAGCTCTCGTTGCCGTCACGTTCCGCGTGGGTCGCGTGGTTTCAAGCGTGGCTGCGCTCGCCGGTTCGGCTCATGGCGTGAGTCTGGGCTTGCAGCGCTGACAACGCGCAGAGCGGACGCGATAGGAATCCTTGTAGCACATGCCAATTGGAAGGGCTAGATATCGACTGCGCGACTCAGTCGTCGACTTGACACAGCAGTGCTGCCGAGCTGTCTGTCCATGAAGCGGAGACGTTGCTCGATTCCCAGGCAAGGCTTCAGATTTGCCGTGGCAGCTACCGTCCACCCATAACTTAGCTTATTGCGAACGCAACGAATCCGCGGCCGCGCTAACTCGAACCTGAGAATCTCATGAAATTTCTGCCATAGATTCCTGAGTGCTGCACGTCACAGCCCACAGCTCGGAGGAAAGCAAATGCACCAAGCTCTACGCCCGTACGTCACCACTGGTGTGGCCCTCGTCGGCGCCAGCGTTATCGCTGTCGCGCCCATCGCGCCGACTCCGCCAGACCTCAAACTGGCCAATCCCGTGGTGCAGGCCGAGCGAGCGATAGAGCTGACAGCTAATGAGATTCAGAATGCGTTCAACGCGCTGGCTTTCGGTGGCGCCCAAGCGTTGGTGACCCTCGCTCAACTCCCTGCACCTCTAGTCGCACAGATTCTCGGACTTCCGTCGGACGAAGCGGCAGCGCTCTTCCTCGCCGGCGGCGCTCTTGGTCTCTTTGGTCCACTAATCAGCGGCACCGGCGCTATCGGGACTGCCCTTCAGCGCATCGCTGACTCCGACAACCTGGAACAGCTAATTTCCAACCTCATCGGCGTTCCGGGCACGCTTATCGATGGTGTGGTCAATGGTGGCTATGGCCCTGACCTGGATGCTTTACTGACCGGCCTTTCTCCTATCCCCGTAGTCGCCGGAGGTCTCCTCAGGGGCGCCCTCCCGCTAGGTACCGTTGTTGGGACGTTCCCGAACTTAAAGCTGATCCTTCCGGGAACCTTCCCCACACTCCAGGGGCTGGTCGAGACGCTCTTCGGACTGCTCAATCCCGCCCAAATGTCGACGGTGAGCAGTTTGGCAGTAGCCACCCCGGCGGACACGACGGTCGAAGACGGCGTCAACAAGCTGCTGTTCGCTGCGACCGCGGCGACGCTACGCATTGTCACACTCGTCGCGCCGCTTCTTGAACCAATCCTCGGGGACGAAGCGGCGACTTTCCTTGCTCTCGGAACGGTCGGACTGCTGGGGCCGCTCATCAGTGGTACAGGCGCCGTCGGAACCGCCCTCCAGAACATCGTCAATTCCGATGGAATCGAAGGATTAGTAACCGCTCTGATCGGAGCGCCCGGAACGATCACCGACGGCGTAGTCAACGGCGGCTATGGGCCCAACCTTCTGCCTCTCCTGCCGGCCCTGTCGTTGGTGCCCGGCGCAAACGCGGCCTTCGCCCCAGGACTCATCCAAAACCCAGGATTCATTTACGGCGTATTGCCCGGGGGAATCGGCTTAAAGCCCAACGCCACTGGACTGTCACTTCTGCCCCCCGGCACGATCGCAGTGCTACAGGGACTGGTGGAACGCGTCTTTAGCGCCCTGCCCTCGGCTGAAAGCATCAATACGACCGCTCTGAAATCTCAGCCAGAAGACCAGCCGGATCTGAAGACAAACGGACTCGACGGTGACAACCAAGACGGACTCACGCTATCCGAGAACGAGGGCGGCACCGGGCTCGGCGCGGTCGATGGCCCTGAGGTCACACCGAAGAAGCACCGCCAGCGGGTTGAGCTGAACGTCTTGAAGCTCAATCCGCTCGACATGAACAGCAAGGACAACAAGGACGCTGCAGAGGACGTCAGCGACGGTGGTGCCTCTGCAACCGTCAAGCATCGGCCTGGTATCGGAATGACGCCTGTACATGATCTAGTGAAGCGTGTGCTGGGCGGCCATGACCATGAGAACGAGAGCAGCACCGACGGCGCACAGGAAGCCGCCTCCTAAGCCCTAAGCCGGGTCGACGCGAAAGCAACCACCCTGTCGACCCGGCTCGCATAGATTCACTGCGTGAATCGGCGCGCGCTCGAGTTCGCTTGCGGCATCATCGTCATCGGGCTCCTGGCCGGTGTCGCCGGACTGTGCACCACCCTCCTGTTGCGCTTCGTCGAGCACCTGACCTATCACTACTCGTTCGGCACCCTTCTGGCCGGCGTCACTGACAGCAGTCCGGTGCGGCGAGCCGTAGGCCCGATGATCGGCGGAGCACTCGCCGGGTTCGGCTGGTGGATGCTGCGACGACGAACCGAAGTGCCGCCGCTTGCGGACACCATCGCAACCCAGGGACGCATCCCGCGCCTGACGTTGACGATCGACGCCGCACTGCAGGTGCTCATCGTCGGCTCGGGCGCGTCGCTCGGCCGTGAGGGCGCACCCCGTCAATTCGCTGCGGCACTAGGCGATCTCGGCACATCGCGGTGGGCCTTGACGGAGCGGGATCGCGAGATCCTGCTGGCCTGCGCCGCAGGAGCGGGATTGGCGGCGGTGTACAGCGTGCCCGTCGGCGGCGCGTTGTTCGCCACCGCGATCATGCTGAAGACGTGGCATCCGCGCGCGGTCGGGACAGCCTTGATCACGTCGAGTCTTGCAGTCGCTGTCGCATCGCCGGTCACCCATGAAGCGGTGCCCCTCGACTGGCCGAGCCCACAATTGTCTTATCTGCTGGTGGTTTTCGCGCTTGTGTTGTCGCCACTCGCTCTCGGAGTCGGATTGGCGTTCAACCGCCTCATGGCGCGCGCGCGGCCGGCCAGCACGATGAAGTCCTGGATTCTCATGCCGACGATCGCGGCCGCCGGGCTGCTCATCGGCCTGTGCTCCATCCGATATCCGGAGCTGCCCGGCAATGGAAAGAGCATCCTGACAGTAAGCCTGAACAGCGGGCTCACTCTTGTTGCGGCAGTGGTGATCTTGTTTCTCAAGCCGCTTCTCACCGCGGTGTTCCTCCGGGCCGGTGCGGTTGGCGGCATGCTGACTCCGGCGCTTGCCACCGGCGCGGCGATGGGATCCGTAGTGGCACTGGCGATCAACACTTGGACCGAACATCACGTGAGCGTTCCTGCGGTGTCGCTGACGTGTGCAGCCGGCGTACTTGCGATTACGCAGCGAGCACCCATATGGGCGGCCATCTTCGTCTGGGAGTTGGCCCGTCCGCCGTGGTGGCTACTTGCACCGTTCTTGGTCGCCGCGGTGCTCTCTCACTGGCTGCGCCTACTGGTCGAGCGGCGTCGAACTCCTTCAGAACCCAACCGGATTCAGGTCGAAGCGTCAGGCCTTGCCACGAAACGGGCGAATAGGGATACGCCAGGTACCAATCAGTAGATTGCTGACGAGGCTCATCGAGTTCGCCGCTTAGAACGCTAAATATGCCCCAAAGATGCTCTAGCGGCTATTTAGCAGAATGCTCTCCAATGACCCGCGCCGCGGACAGCCTCGTTTGACGCTCACGATAATTTTGCGGAATCGCAGCTGAGCGACCTTTATAGGCGTAGCTTCAAGCCAACGTCAACGCGCCTCGACACGGTCGGCCCCCTCAGCCCCTGAGGGGGCCGATCTCTGTCCTGGGCCCCGGGACGGGCTGGGGCATGACAGTGGCAGCCCCTGGAAGGTTACCGGCGGGTAGCCCACAGCCACCTTGGGCGAACTACTGACAGGCTCTGCCGCCTCGAATTCATCTTGTTTGCCGATGCAAGAACTAAGCTGTTCGCTGATTGACCGATCTTAAGTTGTCAGACAAGTCGGCCCAGTGCGGCCCGCAAAGTTCAGCCACTCGCCTGCCACGAGATTGACCACCGTGTCGACGATTTTGTCCGATGACAGCAAATTCAAGACGATTGGTCTCGACCTACTTAGCTCCAATGCGCTAGGGCCCAGGCAGTGCCATTTGCCTTCTGTCGCCGAGTTATCTGGACTAAGTCACATCGCAGCAATACACATGCGTCTAGCTGTGCCTTTGCCAGTGCAAAGCCGAACTAATTTTTTCGCGACTAGTTTGCCGACCCCCCTATTCACGGTTCTTACGCGCGGGTAAGTTCCGACGGGTCTCATTCGTTTCGCGGCTTTGGAAGGAGTCGTTATGCAAACTGCCCTCCGTCCCTATACAACGGCGGGCGTCGCGCTGGTGGGGGCCAGCGTCATCGCTATTTCACCGGTCGCCGCGCCGACGGCTGCGATCGAAAAGGTGCGCGACACCGCGGTGGAGCTCTCCGCACTGGTTAATCCGATTGAGGCCTTCGGCCCTGTCTTCGAAGCGACCGTGGCGGATCTGCAGGCGTTGGGTGAGGTGATCGGCGCCAATCCCACGCCGATTCTGTCGCAGATACTCGTCAATCAGATCAACGGCGTTGGCAACATCGGGGCTGCCCTCGAAGCGCAGATCGGCGTCATCCCCCAACTCCCAGATCTCCTGGGCCAAACGGTCGCCGACGAGCTCGGCGCCTTCGGCGACCTGGCTGGGGTCGGTCAAGCCTTCGTACAGAATCTGACCGATGTACTGACTGGCAGTGAGCCAGGCACCGTGCAGGGTCAACTGCAAGAGGCCCTTGACCTTCTCAACCAAGGCGAGTTCGGACTGGCATTTCAATTCCTCGCCGTTCTCCCACTCCTGCCACTGCTCGGTACTGGGTTGTCGAACATCGAACTCCTTCCGCCCCTCATTCAAGCGCTTCAACAACCTCTGGCTGACGCAGCGGCGCTGTTCCCGATCGCAGCGGGGCCACTCGCCAATGCTCAAGCGGCGCTGGGGGTTCTCGGTAACCCGCTCAACGCTCTGATCATCGGCGTCGGGGCACTGACCGCGGTCTCCGGCGTCGCGGACGCGGCGGGAAACACGGTCGGAGGGCTGATCGAAGCGGTGCAGAACGGCGACCCTGAGGCCGCCTTAAACACGATCATCACGCAGGCCGCCAAGGGAACCCAGGCGCTGGTGGACGGTGCCTTTGCCCCTCAATTCGGATTGATTGCGGGTTTACAAGGCCTTCGAGAGGCGATCGCGGCGGCAATCACCACCCCGTCGTTTCCGCCGCAGGCAGCCGTCGCTGAAGTGGCGAAGGTGCCCAGCGCACAGGCGCAATCGTTCACGTTGACGGCGCCGCTGGAAAAGGCACCGGAGTCTACGACGGATACGACGCCGGCCGCCGAGAAGACGGAAACCGGTCCGGTCGAGACCGATAGCGGGACGGGCGCGGCCACGCAGTCGTCGAGCGAAACACCTTCGGCGAGCGCCAAGGACAAGTTCACCAGCGGCAATCTGTTCACCCCCGGGTCCACTGCCACAAAGGGCGGCCGCCATCGCGCGGACACCGGACCAGGCTTCGCGCAGAGTCTCAAGGATGCAGCCCAGAAGACCGTCAAGGGGCTCACCGGCATTGGTGGCGACAAGAACTCGAGCGCCACTGCGTCCACGAGCGGCGGCGAAAACGGTTCGAGCAGTGCGACTTCCGGCAGTGCTAGCTCAGCCGGCAGCAGCGGAAGTAAGTAGCCCCCCCCGGATAACCGCTCAAGCGATCGGCCCCCTTCCCGCCCGGCAGGGGGCCGATCTTTATGGGGAAGCTACTGCGGCTTCTTGGCCCACTTACCGGCGTCGCCGACGATGCCGACAGGCACCGCGCCGGACAGGCTGACATTCTGCACTCGCGGGCCGGCGGCGACGATCGTGGTGTCTTGCAGGATCGGCAGAACCGTCGACATGTTCCACAGCCGAGGTTCGACCGCGTCGATCACCTGTCCAATGCTCTCGGTTCCCCGCAAGGCAGCATCGATCTTGGGCTGAATACTCCGGTCACAGATGCCGGTGAGGTTACTCGGCGCTTGGATCAGCTGATCGGACTCGGGAGCCGGACTCGTCGTCGTCGGCGTTGCCGTCGTGGTGCCGGTTGTCGGCGGTGGGCTCGATGTGGTCGTCGTCGTCGGCGATGGCGTCGAGGTGGAGGAGGTTTCAGTAGTGGCCGTCGACACCGCTGTTGCCTCGAGTGCACGACATCCGTAGCGGGATGACAACGCCGTGGCGAGATCGCCGCCGGCCTGGTGCCAGCCGACGATCGCGTCAACGCGGTTCTGGGTGACGGCATCGCTGTAGAGCGCAACAGGATCGAGGCCGAGCACCGAGGCCTCGATACCGACGTTGCGCAATTGATCGGCGGCGGTGTTGGCCACCGCCACGGAGGTCGGATCGTTGGACGCCACGCCGATCACCAACGAGAGAGGCACACCGTCTTTCGTAATCCGCCCGCGGTCGTCGTCAGGCACCGGCGTACCCGGCGTGGGCGTCGGCGAGTTCTCGACGGGCACTAACTGATATCCACTGTTACCCAACAGTTTGAGCGCAGCCGCCTTGGACATCGCAGGCGGCGCGGTCGGGGTATACCCGGGATCCGACGGCGAACGCACCTGCGCCTGGGCCAAGGTCACTGTGTTGTCGCTACCGGCACCGACCGCTGCGAGGAGGTCGACATCGAGCAGCCCCAGAATCGCTTTGCGCACTTGGGAATCGGCCAGCTTGGGCTGTTGGGCGCGCAAGGTCATCTGCATGACCCGCGGAGTGACGATCCGTGACGTGCGAACGTCGGGAATCGCCGACAGCTGTGCGAATGCCGCCGCACCACCGTGAACCTGGGCAACCTGCGTGTCGCCGTTGCGAATTGAATCCGCGAGCGCGGCCGTCGCACCGGCGCGCCGGAACAGAAGTTGGTCGGGCTGCGCAGGCTCGGCCCAATATCGGTCGTTGCGCGCCAACAAAATTTCCTCGCGCTGCGGATCGATATTTTCCACGCGGAACTGACCGCCGGTGACGGGTAGCGCCCGAGCCAAACCAGATGCGAAGCCGCCCGGCACATCCTTGACGATGTGCGCCGGCAGGATGTCGTTGAACAGTTCCCGCCACGCCGGATACGGCTGCGAGAACGTCACGACCGCCGTCTTGCCGCCTTCGATCGACTGGACTCCGGTGATGAGGTCGTACCCGGCGGGGTCAACGACGCCGGGCTGGCTGACCATCTGCCGCCAGAGATACCAGTAGTCGTCAGCGCCGATCGGCGCGTTGTCGGTCCATTGCGCTTCCGGCCGGATCTTGTACGTGACGGTGAACGGGTTGTCATTCGTCACCTCTGCCGACAGCAACAGCGTCGGGTCCATCTCCCACCGCGAGCCCGTCGGCGTGGCGGGATCTGGGATGGGCCGGAAGGAGCTTGGCAGAACCAGCGAGCTGATGGCCGCGTTGACCGGTGACTGGTCGGACAACAAGTGCGAGTTGAAGCCTGGGCCGATCGTGTCGATCGCCATGATGATCTGCGTCGCCTTCGGCGGAGGTGGAGCGGCGGTCTCGGTGGTGTCGGTGCTCTGCGGCGCCGGCGGCGGACTGACCGTGCAACCGCCGAGCAGAAGTATCGATGCGGAAATGACGACGCCCCGCGTGATCCAGTCACGAAGGCAGGCGGGCGGCACGCCCAACAGGGTATCGACAGGCCTTAAGAGCTCCTAAGCGAGCAGCAGGAAGTTAGCGCAGGTAGTTAATTTACGAAACAGTCAGAGCAAACATAGTTTGCTGGCTGTGATCGATCATGAGGCGCGCAAGTCATTGCATATGCAAGTATTTTTGGTACGGCCGCGCCACCGGCTCATTTGCGGCCGATTCCGCTGCGCTTCAACGTGCGACAACTATGTCCAATCCGCGACTCGCCCACCGAATACGCTCGAAATGAATCTGACTTCTGCGTGTTCTGGTTAGACTCCGTGACCGTGCGGAGCGAGTACATGGCATGAGCGCCATCGTCCTCGTGGCACGGGATGACGTGCAGGAACGAAAGACTTGCTCAGCAAACTTGTTCTGAATCGATTCATGGCTTAGGCTTTCGCACGAGGTCGGGGTTAAATCCAATTCGAAGACACAGGGGGATCTGTGAAAGAACGTGTTCAGGGGGCCGTCACCGCTGGTGTTGCGCTCGTCGGTGCCGGCGTTATGGCCGCGGCGCCAGCTGCGCAGCAAGCGCCGGAGGTGCTGCGAAGCGTCAACGCTGACGTTCGGCTAGCCGCCACCTATGACCAGACGCCGATCGAAGCACTCGCCACATCGGGCCAGCGGACGGTGGAGAGTCTTGCAGGTGCACCGCTTGGTTTGATCGCTGCTGCGCAAGCCATCGCGGGCGGCGATAACACGACTGCCTACGCGATCTTGAAGAACTTCGTCGACGGCCCTCTCTACGTCGCAGATCCGACCATTTATGCAATCGACGATCTCCTGCCGGCGCCATTCGGCGGTGACGCGAACAACGAGACGACGGAACGGGGCGACAGCCTCATCACGCAGTTCCGCGCCGATGTCCTGTACACCGCCAGAGAGGACGTGGGCGAAGCACTGCGCGATAGCCTTGGCGTCGGAACGGCAAGTCAGCCCGCTGGTAACGAAGTCAGTCCGGTTTATGCCGCCACGCGTCTGGGCGGTGGCCTCGGAGTCTCCGCGCTGCGCGCCGCCCAGAGCGCGGTAACCGCGCCACTGGGACTCGTGGCCGTCGCGGAAGGCTTGCAGAAAAGCCTCAACGGAGATGGCAACACAGACCTGTACCTGGCGCTCCAGTCATATATCGACGGCCCGAATTACGTCACCGATCCGGTCGTGTTCGCAGTTGACGATGTACTGCCCCAGCCCACGGGCGGTGATCTGGAGACAAATCCTGCGAAGATGCACAACAGCGATGTAACGCGCTTCCGCGGCAATGTTCTCTTGGCGCCCAGGGATGCCGTTCGTAAGAGCGTCGCCGGCGCTCTCGGTGTCGACCCGGTTGATGGTGAGCCTGTGACCAACACATCGGCCAACCAACTGAGCAAGACTGCGGCCACCTCTGCAGAGCAGCAGAAGGGCCCTATCAGCCGGGTCGTCAGCTCGCTGAAGGCAACTCCCGGCAGCGCTTCAACCGCCAGCACGGGTGGCAAGCATCGGGCTCCGACAGCCGGCGGCCTCAGCCATCTCTTCAAGAAGAAGGAAGACAAGAAGTCGGAGTCATCGACTGACTCCGCCGACAGCACCAAGTAACGCTCGAATTTATCCGCGCGCTTTCGCCCGGGCCCGACTGCGGGCCCGGGCGGTTGCGTCCAGCTCTACTTTGCGCACTCGTACCGCTTCAGGCGTGACCTCGACGCACTCGTCCGTCGCGCAGAACTCCATCGCGCGCTCGAGATCGAGCTCGATCGGCTTCGCCAGTGTCTCAATGACATCCGCTGTCGACGACCGCATGTTGGTCAGCTTCTTCTCCCGCGTGACGTTGATATCGAGATCCTCCGGACGCGGATTGATCCCGACAACTTGGCCCGCGTAGGTGTCCTGCCCCGGCTCGACGAAGAACTGCCCGCGATCGGCCAGCTGAATCAGCGCGAACGGCGTGATGGTGCCGGTGCGGTCGGACACCAACGAGCCCGAGTGCCGCGACCGGATCTCCCCCGCCCACGGGCGGTAGCCGTCGAACACCGCATTGGCGATGCCGGTGCCGCGCGTCTCGGTCAGAAAATCCGTGCGGAAGCCGATCAACCCGCGGCTCGGCACGATGAAATCCATTCGCACCCAACCGGCCGCGTGATTCGCCATCTCCTCCATGCGCCCCTTGCGCGCGGCCATCAGCTGAGTGATCGCGCCGACGTACTCCTCAGGGCAATCGATCGTCATTGCCTCGAACGGCTCGTGAAGCTGCCCATCGATTGTGCGCGTGACGACTTGCGGCTTACCGACTGTCAGCTCGAATCCTTCGCGCCGCATCTGCTCGACAAGGACGGCGAGCGCCAACTCGCCTCGGCCCTGAACTTCCCATGCGTCAGGCCGGCCGATGTCGACAACCTTGATCGATACGTTGCCGACCAATTCGGTGTCCAGGCGCGAGCGCACCATCCGCGCGGTCAGCTTGTGTCCGGAAACCTTGCCCGCCAACGGCGACGAGTTCGTGCCGACGGTGACCGAGATCGCCGGCTCGTCGACGGTGATCCGCGGCAGCGCGTGCGCGTGATCCGGGTCTGCCAGCGTGTCGCCAATCATGATGTCGGGCAGACCCGCGACCGCAACGATGTCCCCTGCAACAGCCTCGTCGGTCGATGTCCGGTCCACGCCCTCGGTGACCAGCAGTTCGGTGATCTTGGCGTTCGTGATGACCGGGTGACCGTCCACTTCGCGCATCCAGGCGACCTGCTGACCCTTGCGGATCCGGCCCTTGTAGATGCGGATCAACGCCAGCCTGCCGAGAAACGCTGACGCGTCGAGGTTGGTCACCAACGCCTGCAACGGGGCCTCGGGGTCGCCCTGCGGCGGCGGGATGTGCTCCAAGAGCACGTCGAACAGCGGGTCGAGGTTCTCGCCGTCGGGGTTCTCGCCGTTGGCGGGTTCGGTGGTGCTGGCAATTCCGGCACGGCCCGAGGCATAGAGCGTCGGCAGTCCGAGGGCGTCCTCGGCAGCTTTTTGAGCTTCTTCGTCGAGGTCGGAGGCGACGTCGAGCAGCAGGTCGTGGCTCTCGGAGACGACTTCGGCGATCCGCGCATCGGGGCGGTCGGTCTTGTTGACCACCAGGATCACCGGCAGGTGCGCGCCCAGCGCTTTGCGCAGCACGAAGCGTGTCTGCGGCAGCGGCCCCTCCGACGCGTCGACCAGCAGCAACACCCCGTCGACCATGGACAATCCGCGTTCGACCTCGCCACCGAAGTCGGCATGGCCCGGGGTATCGATGACGTTGATCACCGTCATGCTGCCGTCGGGGTGGCTGCGGTGCACGGCGGTGTTCTTCGCCAGGATCGTGATGCCCTTTTCCTTCTCCAGATCACCCGAGTCCATCAGGCGCTCGATCGCGTCGTCACCGCGATGCGTCAGCGCTCCCGACTGGCGCAGCATCGCGTCGACGAGGGTCGTCTTCCCATGGTCGACGTGTGCCACGATGGCGACGTTCCGGAAATCCACGTCGGTAATTGTCTCAGTGAAGTCGGCCGATCACGAAAACGAGAGATTCCCGTCACGTGAAGCCAAGCAAGCTCGCCGACCTCCAACCGAAGAAGAACTGCTGCCGCAGCAAGCCGCGCTGCAAGAAGTGCCCGGTTGTGGTTCATCAGGTGCGTAAGGCCGAACGCAACGGTATCCGTGGCAAGCAGCTCACGAGGGTGTTGAATCGCGCCCGGAAGTCGTGATGCGCCAAGCTTTCGGGGGTACCGTGAAACTATCCGGCAAGCGAGCGTGAAGGTGGCAAATATGTCGGCATATGAGGTACTGACCATCGTTTTGATCGCCGTTATCGGGACGGCGGCGACGGCGGCGATATATCTCGGACTACTGAATTGGATAGGAGCGTTTTTCGTTGTCAGGTGTGCTAAATGTCACCACCTGGCGTTCTCGACGGGCAAGAATGCGCAGGCGTCGTGCCCGCACTGCCGTCACCCGGTGCTGACGCATCCGATCTATGCGATGCACCACCCGCGCTCCCTGGGCAAAGTGCCGGTCGTGGACGACCGGTTGCACTACTGAGCGCTTCTACGCGCAGGTCGATGAACTTCGCGGTGATGATTCGTCCGCGAAACGGAATTCCGGCAGCGTAAGTGCGAGAAGAGACCGGCCGGAATGCCGTTTCGTGAGTCAACCGCGAAGGGCGCGAACCAGATCACTCAGCCACGCCCGGTCGGCGGGCACCCAGGGCAGACTGTCCAGTTGGTCAGCGGTCACCCAGCGCAACGCGCGGTGGTCGTTGAGGCTCAACTCACCGCCGGTCTGCGTGACGCGATAGGCGCGCAGCGTCATCGTCTCGTTCAGCGCGATGTCGCCGCCCAACCGTTCGCCCACCGTCACGTCGACGCCCAGTTCCTCGTGAAGTTCACGCACCAAAGCCGCGGCGTCGCTCTCGCCCCGCGCAACCTTCCCGCCCGGCAGTTCCCACAACCCCGCGAGTTCGGGTGGACGTTCGCGCTGTGCCACCAACAGCGCCGAAGCCGTGATGAGCGCGCCCGCGACGACGATCTGGTTTGACATCGCGGCTGACGGTATACCGTCGAGTGATGGCTGTGTTATCGGATGAACAAGTGGACGCCGCACTGCCCGAACTCAACGGCTGGGAGCGCAGGGACGGAGCGCTGCGCCGGTCGATCAAGTTCCCCGCGTTCCTCGACGGCATCGACGCCGTACGCCGCGTGGGCGAGCACGCCGAGCAGAAGGATCATCATCCTGATATCGATATCCGCTGGCGGACAGTGACTTTCGCGCTCGTGACTCACTCGGAGGGTGGTATCACGGACAAGGACGTGCAGATGGCGCGGGAGATCGACGGGATCTTGGAAGGCTAGTGCCGGTAGCGGCGATCCACGCCAACGTCGCCAGCGTCGCCACGATGTAGATCAGGCCCGCCCAGGCCAGGTACCAGGGCCGGCTGATCTCCCAGATCGTCGGCTGGGCGAAGCTGAGCAGCCACGGCACGCCGACGATCGTCAGCACCAGCCAACCCCAGCCCAGGATCCGCGCACCCCGCAGGCTGCGCAGCGGGCCGTGCAGCAACCAGATCATCAACGGCAGCACCCAGACCCAGTGATGGGTCCACGAGATCGGGGAGAGCAGCAGCCCGAACAGTGAGACGACGACGATTCGGCCCAACCGGTCGTCCAACGCTCGCCACGCCAGGAACGCCACCACAGCGGTGACGGCGATCGCCGCCACCACGATCGGTCCGTAGCCGGCGTCATGCCCGAGGATCCGCGAAATGCCGCCCCGCCAGGACTGGTTGAACGATGTGCCGATCGGCCCCACCCGGCTTGCGTCGCCGAGCAATTCGGTGAAGTAGTAACGGGTTTGGTCACCGACGACCATCGCGGACAGACCGATCGTCGCGATGAACACGACCGCCGAGAACACCACGGTCGCCCATCGGCGCGCGCCCAAGAAGTAGAGCCCGCTGACCGCCGGCGTCAGCTTCACCCCGGCGGCGAGTCCGACCAGAAGCCCGGACAGCCACCACCGGGTGCTGTAGACGGCGTACAGCACCGCCAGGACCAGCAGCACGTTGATCTGGCCGTAGTCGAACGTGCTGCGCAGCGGTTCGAGCCAGATACCGACGGCGGTCCACAGCATGGCGACGCGCCGACCCGTCGCGAATTCGTCGACGACCGGCAACAGCCGCTGGCTGATGCGCACCACGCCGTACAGCGCGGCGACGATGCCCAGTTGCCACGCGAAGGCGACGAGCCCGAACGGCAGCAGGTGCAGCGGGTAGAAGATGACGGCCGCGAACGGCGGATAGGTGAACGGCAGCGGGAAGTCCGGCGTCTGGTCGGCGTAGACGTAGTTGTACAGCGTGCCCGGATCGTTCAACGTGCCTGCGCCACCGACATAGACGTGCAGGTCGACGAAGTTCGCACCATTGGGCACCAGGTAGGTCCACGCCAGGCGCGCGGCGATGCTGAGCACAAACAGGAACGGCGCCGCGGCCGCCAATCGCGCTGGCAGCCGCGGTCCCGTCTGTGCCGAAGCGGGTGTGGCGTCGATCCGACCGACTCTAGCGACCGGTCACTAAAGGCCGTCGTCTCAGTAACGGTTGCATAAATGCCACACGTGTCACTTGAGTCACATGAGTAACAAACTAGCTTCAGGTCCAGGCCTTCGCCGTCCACTGATTGGGAGAACCATGAACCGCACCCGGAAGTTGTTTGCTTCGACCATGATCGCCGCCGCCGGCGCGGTCACGGCGCTGTCGCTCAGCGCGACGGCGTCCGCCGAACCGGTGCCACCCGCACCCGCACCGCCGAACCCCGGCGCCCAGCTGCTCACGTCCCTGTCGAGCCTCGGCAGCGCAGCGCCGCAGCTGATGCAGACCCTGGCGTCGACGATGTCGGGCACCGCCGCCCCGGCCGCGGCCCCGGCCACGCCACCCCCCGGCGCGACGGCGTCGCTGACCCTGCCGCAGGTGCCGGCAGCCACGGCGCCGGCGGCTCCTGCAGCCGTTCCCGCCGCCGCCACCGCACCGGCCAACGCGATCTCGACGCTGAGTTCGGCGCTTCCGGCTGAGCTCGGCGTGCCCGCAGGCCTGGCGAATCTGCTCCCGAGCGGAATCACGTCATTGCCCGGCGTCGGACCCGCCGCCGTGGCACCTGCTGCTGCAGCGCCGGCAGTGGCCGCACCTCTGGCCGCCGCACCGGCCGTTGCAGCACCGGCGGTGGCGGCACCGGCGGCAGCCGCCGCCCTGCCGGGCATGCCCACATCGGTACTCAGCGCCCTGCCCTGACGCCCGTTGACCGCCACACCTTCGAGCCCTGGGAGAAACATGTCCGCGACCCGCAAGCTGTTCACCAACGCCGCCATCACCGTCGGCGCGTCAACGGCATTGCTGATGGGAATGACGGGAACCGCCAACGCTGACCCGGCCGCGCCCGTGCCGATCGATGCCGCGCAGGCACCGGGCATGTCGGCGATGCAGGGTCTCAGCCCGGCGATCCAGAAGGCGGCCGCCGATCCGTACAACGCGGTGTCGACGCTGATGGCGGCCGCAGCGGCCTTCACCGGCAACGCGGCGGCTCCCTCGGACTCGAAGAATGTGGCGTCGGCGGTCAACAGCTTCGTCGCGCAACCGGCCGCCGCACACGTACCCGCACCGGGCGCGGCGCCGGGCGCGGAAGCGCACCTGCCCGCGGGTGTGGATCCGGCACACGCCGTCGGCCCCGCGCCGGAAGCCCTGCCCGCGCCCGAGGCGGCGCCCGCTCCGGCTCCCGAGGCGGCGCCCGCTCCGGCTCCCGAGGCGGCCGCTGCCCCGGCTGCAGCACCCGGGCCGGCTCCGGGGGGTGCACCACCCGCTCCCGACGCGGCGGCGAACCCTCAATTCGGTCCCGACGCGCCGACGACGCAGGACTTCCTGTACCCGTCGATCAGCAACGGGTGCCTGAAGGACGGCGGCAACGTGCTGGCGACGGCGATCTCGGTGGCCGGGCCGGCGAAGATTCCGGCACCGGGTCCGGGACCGGGCCAGACGGCCTATGTGTTCACTGCGATCGGCACACCCGGTCCGGCGGCTGAGCAGAAGCTCCCGCTGAACGTCACCTGGGTCAACCTCACCACCGGCAAGTCGGGCAGCGCGACGCTCAAGCCGCGGTCGGACATCAACCCGGACGGACCGACGACACTGTCGGTCATCGCCGACACCGGCTCGGGCAGCATCATGTCGACGATCTTCGGCCAGGTGAGCACCACCGAGAAGCAGTGCCAGTTCATGCCCACCATCGGATCGACGGTGGTGCCCTGACCTACCTCAGTAGGCCATGAAGAGAATGGCGTCCCGGTCGTACTCGCGGCCGGGATGCTGCTCGGAGAGGTGCTTCTGTGCCTTCTCGACGAGATCATCCTCGTCCGTACCGGTGATCGCCTCGCCGCACGGGCAGTTCAGGTGAGTCTTCATCACACTACGATCCCACAGTCAAGATGTAGGGCATGGAGTTATACGACGTCATGCGCACCACGGGTGCGGTTCGCGAATACACCGGCGACGCCCTGTCCGACGAAGTCCTCGAGCGCATCCTGGACAACGCGCGGTTCGCGCCGAGCGGCGGCAACCGCCAGGGCAACCACGTCATCGTCGTCCGCGACCCGCGGACGCGCGAGGACCTGATCGACTGCACGATCCCGGGGGCCAAGCGTTACATCGCGCAGTTGCGCAACGGCGAGGGGCCGTGGAATCCGGTGCGGCCTTGTGGGGTTGACGCCCAAACCATTGACTCGGTTGAAGTCCCGCGCCAGTCACCCCTGCGCACCGCCGAAGTGGTGCTGGTGATCTGCGTGGACCTCAATGTCGTCGCGGCCTTCGACCAAGACCTCGACCGCGTGGGTCTCATCGCCGGCGCCTCGGTGTATCCGTTCGTGTGGAACGTTTTGCTGGGGGCTCGCAACGAGGGTTTCGGCGGCGTGCTCACCACCGCCGCGGTGGCCGAGGAGCCACGCGTCAAGGTACTGCTCGGGATACCGGACGACTACGCGGTCGCCGCACTGCTGCCGATCGGCCGGCCCGTCAAACAGATTCGCAAGCTGACGCGTAAGCCCGTCGCCGACTTCGTCACGAAGGAGCGATTGGACGGCGCGCCACTCTAGCCGTTACTTCTTGGCCGCCTTGGTAGCGGAGGTCGCCTTGGCTGAAGCCTTCCCCTGGTCGCTGCGCTCCTGCCCCCGGGCGGCCTTCATCTGCTTCTTGTACGAGCGCACCTTCTCCAGCGAGCCGGCGTCGACGATGTCGGCGACCGACAGATGGGTGCCGGCTTTGCCGTAATCGCCCGCGGCCTCGCGCCAGCCCTTCGGCGTCACGCCGTACTGTTTGCCTAATAGCGCCAGAAAGATTCGCGCCTTCTGGTCGCCGAAGCCGGGCAACTCCTTCAGCCGCCGCAGCACCTCGGCGCCGTCGGGATCGCCGCCCGCCCACACCGCCGCGGCGTCGCCGTCGTAGCGGTCGACGATGATCTGCGCGAGCGCCTGGATGCGCTTGGCCATCGATCCCGGAAACCGGTGGACGGCAGGGCGTTCCGAGCACAGCGCAACGAACTTCTCCGGGTCGTGGTCGGCGATCACGCGGGCATCGACGTCACCCATCCGGTCGGCGATCTTCTTCGGGCCCGCGAACGCTACCTCCAGCGGTATCTGCTGGTCGAGCAGCATGCCGACCATCAGCGCGAACGGGTTCGACTCCAGCAGTGCATCGGCCGCGGGATCTTGGACTAGCTGCAGTTTCGCCACGGCGACAGTCTAGGACTGCGCGGGGTTAGGTAGCCCGTCGATTTGCCGCCAGAGAGAGCCCCCTGGGTGGCCCGACCGTGTTGGAATCATGGTCATGACGCTGCAAGAGCCCTTAGCCATGCCGCTCGAAGAGGCCATGCGAACGCAACGGGCGATCCGTCGGATCAAAAGTGACCCGGTTGACGACTCGCTCGTGCTTCACATTCTCGAGTTGGCAATGAAGGCGCCGACTGGTTCGAACGCGCAGAATTGGGAGTTCATCGTCGTGAAGGACCGCGAAGTCGTCGCGAAGCTAGGCCGCTTGAATCGCAGAGCCATCAAGTTGGCCGGCCCGATTTACAAGCGTTCCTTCGAACGCCGCGGTGACGAGAAGATGCTCCGGATACAGAAGGCCGTGCAATGGCAGGCGGATCACTTCGACGAGTTCCCCGTCGTGGTTGTGGCATGCCTCAAAGGTGTCATCCCACCCTGGCCGTCGGTGGCGACGAGCAGCTCCTACGGTTCGATTTATCCGGCGGTGCAGAATCTCTTGCTGGCGGCACGTGCGGCCGGATTGGGCGCGGCGCTGATTACCGTGCCGCTGTGGAGCAAGCTGCTGGCCAGACGCGCCCTGGGCCTGCCGTGGAATGTCACTCCCTGTGCGGTCATCCCTCTTGGCTGGCCGATTGGCAAATACGGTCCGACGACGCGGCGGCCAGTTGAAGAGCTCGTCTCGCTAGACAAATACGGCAATCGAGCTTTTCTTTAGGCGGGCCGACAGAGAACCTTCCTGCGAATTATGTATCAGGACGCTGTGAACCGCACGATTTCCAATCGAGGTCAAGACTCCGTGGTGACCCGGAGGTGAACGCAGAGTTCGAGGTGCGGGTGCTGACCGGCGTCAGCGCGGAGAAGGCGGTCACCCCGCACCCGAGGTCGTTTCAAACGAGGAATCGCCGCCCGATAAGGTCGGCGGAATAAGGTAGCCGCCTTTCCCGCTGACAAACCACGTGCTCGAGACCTTGCCGCGAAACCGATACGCCTTCGCCCTGCTGGCATACGCCTTTGCGGCGATCATGGTCGGCACCACCCTGCCGACGCCGATGTACGCGCTTTACGCCGATCGCATCCATTTCGGCGTCCTGACGACCACGGTCATCTACGCGACCTATGCGTTCGGCGTGCTGTTCGCGCTGCTGGCCTTCGGCCGATGGTCGGACGCAGTCGGCCGGCGGCCACTTTTACTGGCAGGCACCGTGGCTGCGCTCTGCAGCGCCGTGGTGTTTCTCATCGCCGATTCTGTGACGCTGCTGCTCGTCGGCCGCGTGCTGTCCGGACTGTCGGCAGGCATCTTCACCGGCACCGCCACCGCGGCGGTCATCGAGGCGGCGCCGCCGAGTTGGCGCAGCCGCGCCGCGGCGGTGGCGACCGCTGCCAACGTCGGTGGTCTCGGCGGCGGGCCCCTGCTGGCTGGTTTGCTGGTCCAGTACGCACCCCAGCCACTTCATCTGACGTTCATCGTCCACATCGGAATGGTCCTGCTGGCCGCGGCCGCCGTTTTCGCCGTGCCCGAAACATCGGAGCGCTCGGGAACCATTGGGCTGCAACGGCTCGCGGTTCCGCCCGAGGTTCGCGGCGTCTTCGTGATCGCCGCCATCGCCGCGTTCGCCGGTTTCGCCGTCACGGGACTGTTCGCCTCGGTTGCCCCGGCATTCCTGTCCGGGGTCGTCGGTATCGACAATCATGCGGTAGCCGGCGCGGTCGCCTCTGCAGTCTTCATCGCGTCGGCGGCCACCCAGTTGTTCGCCGGCAGAATCGCACCGAAACGGGCGCTGGTAATCGGCTGCGCAATCCTCGTCGTCGGCATGGTCATCCTCACTGTCGCGCTTGCGCTTTCGTCTCTTTGGGGACTGATCGCCGCCGCAATCGTCGGCGGCGTCGGCCAAGGTATCTGCTTCAGCCGCGGGCTGGCTGCCATATCCGAACTCACGCCGCCGGGCCGACGTGCCGAGATCAGCTCGGCGTACTTCGTCGTGGCCTACGTGGCGATCTCACTGCCGGTGATCGGCGAGGGTTTGGCGGCTCGGCTGTGGGGTCTGCGGACAGCGGGTGTCAGCTTCGCGGCCGCGGTGGCGGTCTTGGCGATCGTCTGCCTCATCGCGATCGTCATACGCGAACGCCGACAGGTCCCCGTCAGCGCGTGAGCCGTCGAATTCGAGTGCTTCTACTCAGATAACGAGTCGTAGGTCAGGCCTACATTTGCGGCATGACCGTTGCTGCGCTGTTCCCCAGCCCGGCCGAGGTCGAGGCGAACACCCCCGCGACGCGCGACCGTGCCATCGACGTCATCCGGATCGCCTCACTGGTCGGCGTGGTCGTCGGACACACGATCATGGCGACGAGTGTGATCCGCGACGACGTGTTCTTCTGGAACAACCTGCTCACCGCCTCCATCATCTTCCAGGCGCTGACCTGGGTCTTCCAGATCATGCCGCTGTTCTTCTTCGCCGGCGTCGCGGCCTGCGTCGACTCCTGGCATCCCGGCGACAGCTGGGGCAACTGGCTCATGCGCCGCTGCACCCGCTTGTACCGGCCGGTCTTCCGCGCTGGCGATACTGCGCTACTTTCTTCCCGAGCACGTCTACGAACCGGTCGCGGGTATCTCCATTCAGCTTCTCTGGTTCTTGGGCGCATACGTTCTCGTGCTGGCCACCGTTCCGCTGCTGGCGCGCATCACCACCACCGGCCGGCTTTTCGCAGCAGTCACGGGCACGTATGCGTTCATCGCGGTGATCGACGCGATCCGCATCAACACCGACGGGCCCTCCGCGCTGGGCTATCTCAACCTGGTCGCGTGGCTGATCCCCGGCATGCTCGGTGTCGCCTACCGTCGTCGCCTTCTTGCCGGCGGCACGGCGCTGACGCTCGGCGCGGCAATGCTCGTCGTCAACGTGTTGCTGATGTGGGTCGGCCCGTACGAACTGAGCCTCGTCGGCATCGAGAGCCAGCAGTTGAAGAACATGACGCCGCCGTCACTGCTGCTCGCGGGTCACGCAATAATGATGTGCGCGTTCGCGATTGCAGCCGCTCCAGCGATCGCGCGGTGGGCGCGCCGGCCGCGGGTGTGGTGGTTGACGGCGATCGGCAACTCGGGTGCGATGACCCTCTACCTATGGCATATCCCGCCGCTGCTGGCGATGCACCTGACCTTCGACTACCTCGGCCATCCCCGCTACGACACGGACGCATCAAGCTTCATCGCGCTCAGCATCGCTCAACTGCTCATCATGACGACCCTCGTCGCGGCGGTGTTCGTCTTCCTGCACCCCGTGGAGAACAATCCCCTGCCGCTGTGGGACGGCGGCAATGTGGCCGCACCGGGCCTGCGCAGCGCCACGGTGGGCGCGCTGCTGTGCGTGGCGGGGGCGGCGACGCTGGCATCGGTCGGCTGGGGCCTGAAGGATCAGGGGCTGTACTGCGTGGCGGTGATGCTGGTCGCGCTGATCGCGGCGAGGCTTCCGGCCAGCGAGCCCGTCACAACTCAACGGGTCGGTGCGGCCAGCCTGCCCGTCAGCACGAGATAGGTGGCGCAGAAGCGCTAGCCACTCTTGCGGCGGAACTCCCTGCGGCTCTCGAGCGGCCCATGAGCCTTCGGCTGCTTGTTCCCGCCGTCTTTGTGATCGGCACCGCCGGCGGCTTTCGCATTCTTCTTCTCCAGCGCTTCCCGGAACTTCCGCTTGGTGTCGTCTTCCGGTGCTTCAGCCATAGCCGCAGCTTAGCGCGTCACACGCTCCACCGTCGCGGGCTTTTCGTCGCTCAGCGCATGCCGGGTGGCATGCCGTACAGATGCGAGATCGACAGCGTCATCACCACCCGGCGGTCGTCGACCATGGCGCGCCGGTAGTCGTCCCAGTCGGGGTGCTCGCCGGCGATGTTGCGGTAGAGCGCGATCAGCGCCTCGACGGTCTCGTCGTGCTCGGCGGCGGCGGGTGGAGTGAGCGTCGCGTTTCCTTCTGCAACGGCGTACGACCATCCGTCGTCGCAGCTGACGTGCAGCGACGCCCGCGGGTCCCGGCGCAGGTTGCGGGTTTTGGCCCGCGGTTCGGTGATAGACGCCTGAATGGTGAGCTTTCGCGGGTCGAAGTAGTACGAGACGTTGGACAACTGCGGCCTGCCGTCCCGTTTGATCGTCGCCAGCACGCCCAGCGAGTTGTTGCTGATCACCGCGAGCAGCTTGTCGTCGAACACCTGGCGCGCCATTCCCCGAGCCTACGTCGGTCGTCACCGGGGCCGCCCCGATTCGGGCGGCGTACCTACTATGGGCGGATGGCCGTACTCAGCGGTGACACCCTGAAAGGCGTCTCGGCGACCACCTTGTGGACCCTGTACTACCGCAGCGCAGAGGCGAACCGGTCCGACGGCGCCATCCGCGACCCGTGGGCCGTCACATTGTTCGACTCCGTTTCCTACGACTACCTGAAGTTCGGTAAGCCCAACCAGTCACACGCGCTGCGGACGGTCGCTTTCGACCGGGAGGCGCGTGCGTACCTGACAACGCATCCGAAGGCGTCGGTGGTGGCCCTGGCCGAAGGGTTGCAGACCAGCCTCTGGCGCCTCGACGCCGCCGGTTGCGCCGACGAACTGACCTGGTACTCCATAGATCTGCCCCCGGTAATGGAATTGCGCGCGCAACTTCTCCCGCAGGACGACCGCATCGTCCCGCTCGCGCAGTCCGCGCTGGACTACGGCTGGATGGACCGCGTGGACGACTCACGTGGGGTGTTCATCACCGCCGAAGGCCTGCTGATGTATTTGCATCCTGACGATGCTCTCGGCCTGATCCGCGAGTGTGCCGCGCGATTCCCGGGCGGCCTAATGATGTTCGACAACGTCCCACCGTTCTTCAGCCGCCGGACGTTGAAGGGTTTCAAGCTGTCTGACCGATACACCACTCCGCCGATGCCGTTCGCGATGACACCAGACCAGGCCGTCGCGTTGGCCCGCACCATCCCCGGGGTGCGCACCGCCCGCGACATCGAGATGCCCTCGGGACGCGGCATTTTCAAGGTCTTCGGGTGGCCAATGTTCGAGAGGGGCCTGCTGAGCCGCTACCGGCCCAGCATCACGATGATGGAGTTCGAGCCATGACCCGGTATGCGGCATTCCTGCGCGGGGTGAACGTCGGTGGGGTGAACCTCAAGATGGCCGAGGTCGCGGCCGCGCTGGAGGATGCCGGGTTCACGAACGTCAAGACGATATTGGCGAGCGGTAATGTGTTGCTGGAGAGCCGCTCTGGTGTCGACGCCGTCCGCAAGAAGGCCGAGAAGGCGTTGCGCGACGAATTCGGGTACGACGCGTGGGTGCTGGCCTACGACATCGACACCGTCCAAGCGATATCCGACAAGTTTCCCTTCGAGCGCGAAGTCGACGGCTGCCATAGCTACGTCACATTCGTCACCGACACCGACGTCCTCGATGAACTGGCCGCCCTAGCCAAGGACGCCGGAACGGACGAGAAGATCGAGCGCGGTAAGGGCGTCATCTACTGGCAGGTGCCCAACAAGGGCACCCTGGACACCACGATCGGCAAGACGATGGGCAAGAAGCGCTACAAGTCGTCGACGACCACCCGCAACCTGCGAACGCTCGACAAGGTACTCAAATGAGCCCGAAGCGGGCCGCGAGTGAGGATCGCAGCGAGGAACGAGCGAGCGGGAGTCGAGAATGAGCAAGATAGACGGCTCCGCGCTGACCGGAGTCTCCGAGACGGCACTGATGACGCTGCTGGTCCGCGCCAAAGAAGCGCGCAGGCCGGACTCCCTCATCGACGACCCGATGGCGATCAAGCTGGTCGATGAGATCGACTACGACTGGGCCAAGTTCGGCTTCACCCGCCGCCAGGACATGGCGCTGCGGGCGCTGACCTTCGACAAGTACACGAAGCGCTATCTGATCGACCATCCGTCCGCCACCGTGGTGGCGCTGGCCGAAGGTTTGCAGACCAGCTTCTATCGGCTGGACGCCGCGGGCGTCGGCCACCAGTTCCGTTGGCTCACCGTCGATCTGCCACCGATCACCGAACTGCGCCAGCGGCTGCTTCCGCCGTCGGATCGGGTCTCGGTGTGCGCCCAGTCCGCGCTGGACTACAGCTGGATGGACCGCGTCGACCCGGCCGAGGGCGTCTTCATCACCACCGAGGGTCTGCTGATGTACCTGCAGCCCGAGGAGGCCCTCGGCCTGATCGCCGAATGCGCCAAACGCTTTCCCGGTGGGCAGATGATGTTCGATCTGCCGCCGGTGCTGTTCGCGGGGTGGATTCGCAACGGCTCGCGGACGTCGTTGCGTTACCGCGTCCCGCCGATGCCGTTCACCTTGTCGCCGTCGCAGGTCGCCGACCTGGCCAACTCCGTGCCGGGGATCCGCGCGGTGCACGATCTGCCGATGGCGCCGGGCCGCGGCAAGGTGATGAACGCGCTGATGTGGACCCTGCAGCGGGTGCCGCTGCTCGACTCGGTGCGACCACTGGTCACACTGCTCGAGTTCGGCTGATCAGCCGAAGGCCGCCTCGACATATTTCAGCGCCTCACCCTTGTCGATGCCCAGCGCCTTCGCTGCCGTCGCATAGGTGTGCGCCGCGGTCGCCATCGCCGCGTCCGCCGGATCGGTACGGGCGACGAAAGTGCCGAAACGCCCCCGGGTTTCGAGAATCCCTGCCGACTCCAGCTCGCGATACGCGCGGGCTACCGTGTTGACGGCCATGCTCAGCTGGGCCGCGAGTTCCCGAACCGTCGGCAGCCTGGTCCCCGGTGGCAGCCGACCGCTTCGGATACCCTCGATGATCTGCGCCCTGAGCTGGTCGAATAACGGCTTGGTTGCCCGTGGGTCTGCTTGAACCCATTCCCCCAAATCGGCCACGTGCTCAGTATCGCCCATACGCGTTAGTTTGGTGGGGTGCAATTGACGGTGCTCAGCGGAGCGGGTATCTCCGCCGAGAGCGGGGTCCCGACGTTTCGCGACGTCGAGACGGGATTGTGGGCGAAGGTCGACCCCTACGAGATCTCGAGCGCACAGGGCTGGCGTCAGCATCCAGAGAAGGTGTGGGCGTGGTATCTGTGGCGGCACTACCTCATGCAGGGCGTCGATCCGAACAACGGCCACCGGGCCGTGGCGGCGTGGCAGGACCACGCCGAGGTGCACGTCGTCACTCAGAACGTCGACAACCTGCATGAACGCGCCGGCAGCCGGCATGTCTACCACCTGCACGGCAGCCTGTTCGAATTCCGTTGCGACCGTTGCCAACGCGAGTACGTCGGCCAGCTGCCCGATATGCCGGAACCGGTCGAGACGGTACCGCCGCCGCAATGCGTCTGTGGCGGCCTGATCAGGCCGAACGTGGTGTGGTTCGGCGAACCGCTGCCCGACACCGAATGGCAGAAGTCCGTCGAGGCGGTCGGCAATGCCGACGTAGTGATCGTGGTGGGCACGTCGTCGATCGTCTACCCCGCCGCGGGACTGCCCGAGCTGGCGCTGGCCAATGGCATTCCGGTGATCGAGATCAACCCGGAGCGCACGCCGCTGTCGGATGCCGCCACGGCCACGGTGCGCGAGAGCGCCGCAGAGGCCCTGCCGACACTGCTGCAGAGGCTTCCCTCACTGCTCGGCTGACTCGCGGGTCGCCGCTGACTCGCGGCTCGCCCTTCGCGGCTTCGGCGTGGTTGGTAGCGCGCAACGCAACCAACCACGCCGAAATCGCTACCGCGCGGGCTTGGTGGCGCGGCCGATCGTGTATTCCGCCACCGGCGTCGGGAGCCACGCAGGCATTGCGGGCTCGCGACGCGCGACCTGCACCTCGAAGCCCGCGCCGACGATCGACGCCTCGGTATCGCGGTGGGTGTGGCAGTTGCCCATCAGGCGGGGCCACACCGTTGCATCGGCGAACGCCTGCAGCCGGCCCCGAAGACCCGGGCTACCGACATGCTCGAGGAAGCGCAACTCGCCGCCGGGGTGCAGCAGCGAATGCAATTGCCGCAGAACATCGTCCGGGTCCTCAACCGAACACAGCACCAACGAGCACACGACCGCGTCGAACGGCTCTGCGCCGCCGGTCAGGAAATTCTCGACAGTTCCTGCGGTGACAGTCACCGGAATCGGCACCTTCTCCGCCGCTGCCTGCGCCTGGGGCGCCAGCCGTCGCTCGGGCTCGACGGCGACCACCTCGGTCACCGTCGCGGGGTAGTACGCGAAGTTGGACCCGGTTCCCGCACCCACCTCCAGCACGCGACCGGTCAGGCCGGCCAGATTCTCGGTCCGCAGCCGCTGGATCTCCTCCGTTTCGTGGTTCGACAGGAATGTCCAGAGCCGCGCGAAGAACGGGTTGTCTGTGGTTTCGCTGACGTCGGTCACGAGTTCCTTTCCGGCGGTTGATGATTCAGCAGCCAGTCGACAGACTGCGCGGGTGTCGCGTCGTGGGCGACGAGCCCGAGCACGATGTGGCCCAGGCACGCCGCCGACAGCGTCTTGTCGGCGAATTCCTCGACATCACCCCACGGCAGATACGGCTTCGAGATCAGGAGTGCCGCGACGCCGTGGGCAGCCGTCAGCAACTGCAGCGCGGCCGTCGTCGGATCGCCTGGCGGATAGATGCCCTCGCCGATCAGCAACTCCACCGAGTTGCGCAGGTGCTGAAACGCCGAGCTGTTCAAGGTCATGTCCACATCGCTGCCGGGGCGGCCCTCACCCATCGCGGCAATGCGGTACAGCTCCGGAGTCTGCGTGGCGAACCGGACGTAGGCCAATCCCTGTGCGCGCAGTACCTCGACGGTCGACGGCTGATCGGCGGAGACCCGCTGCATCTCCTCGTCGAGCTTCTCGAAATACCGCGCGCATACCGCGTCCAGCAGCGCGTCCTTGTCGGTGAAGTGCAGATAGATCGACGGCGGCGTGACACCGACCCGCTGCGCCACCGACCGGATCGACACGGCTTTGGCGTGGCCGGTCTCCAGCAGCAGGCCCGTGGTGGCATCGAGGATTTCTTCCCTCAGCTGCTCACCGGCGCCGCGTGGGGCGCGCCGTCGCTTGAGGGGCTGAAGAGACATCGTCAACCAGTCTCCGTCACCAGGACCGCCTCTCGCTGCCGTTTCTCCGCAGGCGGAACGAGGTCGTCGGTCGATTCACGGAGCCCGATACGGTCGTGCAGCCGCGCCAGCGGCCCCGGCGCCCACCAATTCCAGCGGCCCAGCACGTGCATGAATGCAGGCACCAGCGCCATCCGCACCAGGGTGGCATCGACGAGGACCGCCAGCGTCAGTCCCACGCCGAACATCCGCATGAACGCCACTTGCGCCGCGATCAGCGCCGCAAACGAGATCGACATCACCAATGCCGCAGCGGTGACCACGCGGCCGGTGCGGGCCAGACCACGTGCGACGGCTTCGTCGTTGTCGGCCCGCGTCCGGCCAGGTGACGACAGCCAGTATTCGCGGATCCGGCTGACGAGGAAGACCTCGTAGTCCATCGAAAGCCCGAACGCGATGCAGAACAACAGCACCGGCATGTTGGCGACCAGCGTCCCTGTCGGCGTGGTGCCGAGCGCGCCGAGATGGCCTTCCTGGAATATCCACACCAGCGCACCGAACGCTGCCGTCAGCGACAACACGTTGAGCAGCAGGGCTTTCAGCGGCAGGACCAGGCTGCCGGTCAGCAGGAACAGCAACACGAACGTGATCGCGGCGATCACCGCAAGAACGACGGGAAGTCGTTCGGTGATGCCCGTCGAGCTGTCCCGGTTGATCTGCGCGACGCCGGTCAATTGCACCGGCTTACCCGCCGGGGTGCTCACCGCCCGTAGCTGATCGAGTTGTGAAGTGGATGCGTCGGAGAACAACGGCGCATTGCTGCCGACCGTCAGGAACGCGCTGCCGTCCTTCAATCCGGTTGCGGCCGAGGGCGGTCCCGCCGGCATGCCGCCGATATATGTGCCCGCAGGCGACGACACCGACGACACATCGGCTACCCGGGAGAGGTCGGCGGCGTAACGGCCGAGCTCTTGGGGCGTCACGCCGCTGGCATCGGGAACGACGACCGTCACGTTGCGTGCCGAGTCCACCGCAAAATCGTGGCGCAGCTGGTCACCGACCGCGCGCGCCGACAGCGATCCGGGCAGCACCCGGTCGTCGGGGAAGCCCCACTTGGCGCCGAGGAACGGCGCGCCGAGGACCAGCAGCAGCGCAACAATCGCCACTCCGATCGGAATCGACCGGCGCATCACGAATTTCGTGGTCCGGTACCAGAAGTTTTGCTCGACGGGCTTGGGCGCCGGCTCCGGCCGACCCAGCACGCGACGCATCAGCCGACGGACGTCCAGCGCGTCCAGCCGATCGCCGAGCAGCACGATCGCCGCGGGCGCCACCACGACGGCGGCGACGGCCGCGAACGCCACCACCGCGATTCCCGCGTAGGCGAACGACTTCAGGAAGTACATCGGGAACAGCACCATTGCGACCATCGACAGCGCGACCGTCATCGCCGAGAACAACACGGTCCGACCGGCGGTAGCCATGGTGCGGATCAACGCCTCGTCGCGCGGCGATCCGGCGGCCAGTTCGTCGCGGTAGCGGCTGACGATCAGCAGCGTGTAGTCGATCGCGAGCGCCAATCCCATGGCGGTGCTCAGGTTGAGCGCGAAGATCGACACGTCGGTGAAGAACGTGATCGCGTGCAGGACCGCCATCGATCCGAGGATCGCGAACCCGCCGACGGCCAGCGGCAGCGCCGCGCTGAAGAGACCACCGAACACCCAGACCAGGATGACGAAGCTCAGCGGTATCGCGATGGATTCCATGAGCAGCAGGTCTTTTTCGCTCTGCCCGTTGACCTGGACGTAGGTCATGGCTTCACCGCCGGCGCGCACAGTGACGCCGTCCCGGTCGTGGACGAGCCGTTCGGTGAGCTCTTTGGTGTACCGCTGCGCGTTGCTCTCGCCGCCGGTGATGCCCGCAATGATCAGCCCGGTCTTGCCGTCCTTGCTGATCAAGGCCGGGGTCGCCGGCGCAGGCGCCGTCCACGCCGAGGTCACGTCGGCGACGTGCGGCGACGCCTGCAGCTTCGCGGCGATATCGGTACCGATCGCCCGCGACTCGGGACTCCGCGCACCCGCGTCGGACGTCAGGCTGATGATGAGTTCCATATCGCCACGGCCGAACTTGTCCACCAGCACCTTGCTCGCCTGCGCCGACTCCGATGTCGGATCTTGAAAGCCACCCGCGGACAGACTCTTGGTGACCGGGATGCCGAAGATGCCCGTGGCCACCATCACCAACAACGCGATCACGATGATCCGCTTCGGGGCGCTGATGGCCAGCCGGGCGATTCGCTGCAGCACGTCATGTCCTCCTGAACGGCTCACCCACGACCTATCGCCGATAAGTTATCAACGGTAACCTATCTGCGTCAACGCGGTTCCCTCCTCATAACCACGTCGCGCGCCGTCGAATCGTTCACGCGAAGAAAGTGCGATGAATCCCCGGTCTAACCGAAGTCAGTACGGCATGACGAACCCATGCACAGGATCCTCACAGGCATCTACTCTCGGCCACATGGCGAGCACCGACATCACCGCAAGCTCCGTTTCGACTGCCGACGTCGGTCTGCTGGTCCTGCGCATCGGCGTCGGCGCCGCGATGATTCAGGCCGGTCTCATGAAGGCCTTCGACTTCGGCACCACCGCCGGGTTCATGGAGTCCGGCGGCTGGCGGCTGCCGACACTGGCCGCGCTGATGGTGACGGTCGCCGAGACCGCGGGCGGGATCGGCCTTGTGCTCGGCATTCTCACGCCCTTGGCCGCGTGTGCGGTAACCGGTGCGATGATCTGCGCCTGGGCCGTCAACGTCTCGCAGGGCACGTTCTGGTCCGAACCGTTCAACGTGCCGTTTTTGCTGTTCATCGGCGCCGCGACGCTGCTGTTCACCGGCGCGGGGGCGTATTCCGTGGACGGCAGAGTGCTCGGCGGGCTGCGCTGGTCACCCAGAATCGCGGTCGGATTGCTCATATCGGCTTTCACCGTGGCGATCCTGACCTGGATCCTGTTGAACGGGACAAATCCCATCCATTTCAGCTCTCCGACGTAAGCCCTGGTCAGCTACTCGCCAGTAACTCGGGACCCTACCCGGCGGTAAGAATTGCCACGATTTTCCGAATCGTGACTCAAAGAATCCTTAATGGTGACCCCTACTGTTCAGTACATGTGGATCGACGACACCAGTGCTGATGTCATCAAGGTTGACTTCGAGGCGCTCTACCACGGCGATGTCCTGGTCGAGGGCGATACCTCCGAGCAGCTCGACGGCGACCAGCAGCTGCCCACCGCGGTCTGAGGCAACGCGCTCCTACCGAGCGCGTTGACCCGTCAGACAGTTTGCCCCGCACGGGGCCTCCGTTGATCTTTCGTTGTTCCCAAATTCAGCTAAATCGCCTACGCGACATTCTCTTCCGCCGACGTCTCGACCATTCCGGCCAGCCGCTCAGTGATGAGTTCCTCGGCGTCGGCCACGATCCGTGACACCAACTCCCCGCACGTCGGGATGTCGTTGATCAATCCCATTGCGGTGCCGACCGACCAGATGCCTGCGTCCAGGTCGCCGATCTCGTAGACCTTCACGCCCCGCTTGCCCGCGACCAGGTCTTTGACGTCCTCGAATTGGCCGCCCTTGTTCAGGATCTCGACCACCTCACGCGACACGGCATTGCTCGCCACGCGCGCCGTATTGCGCAGCGGCCGGAAGATCAGCTGGGTGTCAAGCTCCGTGCCCGCGACGATCGCCTCTTTGACCTTCTGGTGGATCGCCGACTCCGCCGTGCACATGAACCGTGAGCCCATGTTGATGCCGTCGGCGCCCAACGCCAGCGCGGCCACCAGACCTCGGCCGTCCGCGAAGCCGCCTGAGGCGATCATCGGAATATCGATCTTGGCCGCCGCGGCAGGAATCAACACCAGGCCCGGAATGTCGTCCTCGCCAGGATGGCCCGCACATTCGAATCCGTCGATGCTGATGCCGTCAACGCCAAGGCTCTGGGCCTTGACCGCGTGGCGCACGGACGTGCACTTGTGCAGCACCTTGATGCCGTTCTCGTGGAACATCGGCAGATGCGGCGCCGGGTTGGAGCCCGCCGTCTCGACGATCTTGATGCCCGCGTCGACGATCACCTGCCGGTACTCGTCATACGGCGGCGGGTTGATCGTCGGCAGAATGGTCAGGTTCACACCGAACGGCCTGTCGGTCAACTCGCGGCACTTGGCGATCTCCTTGGCCAGATCCGCCGGCGTCGGCTGCGTCAGCGCGGTGATGAAACCCAGCGCGCCCGCATTCGCCACGGCGGCAACGAGTTCCGCGCGGCCCACCCACTGCATGCCACCCTGCACAACGGGGTGCTCGATCCCGAAGGTCTCGGTGAACTTCGTCGTGATCGTCATCGGTGCTCCTTGTCCCCTGCCCTTCGTGCGTGGCCCCACTTCGCGCAAGCGCTCATCGCGGCGCCATCCTGATGGCCCCGTCCAACCGGATCACCTCGCCGTTGAGCATCGGGTTCTCCACGATGTGCACGGCGAGCGCGCCGTACTCGTCGGGGTCGCCGAGGCGGGCGGGGTGGGGCACCTGCTTACCCAGCGAGGCTTGCGCCTCCTCCGGCAGCGAGCCCAGCAGCGGGGTCTTGAACAGACCCGGGGCGATGGTCACGACGCGGATGAACTCGCGGGACAGGTCACGGGCGATCGGCAGGGTCATGCCGACCACACCACCCTTGGACGCCGAATACGCCGCCTGGCCGATCTGACCCTCGAACGCCGCCACCGAGGCGGTGTTGACGATGACGCCGCGCTCACCGTTGATGGGTTCGGTCTTCGCGATGCGCTCGGCGGACAACCGCAGCACGTTGAACGTGCCGATGAGGTTGACCTCGATGACCTTCTTGAACCCGTCGAGCGGGAACGGACCGTCCTTGCTCAGCGTCTTGATCGCATTGCCGATGCCCGCGCAGTTGACGTTGATGCGCAGCGGGCCCATCTTCTCGGCGACGTCGAGGGCTTCGGAGACCGCATCGGGGTCGGTGACATTGGCCTCGACGAACTGGGCCCGGTCGCCGAGTTCTTTGACGGCGTCTTCACCCTTGAGGTCGATGACGACCACCGATGCGCCCTTGTCCAGCAACCGCTTGGTGGTCGCAAGGCCGAGACCGGATGCTCCTCCGGTGACGACGGCTACGGCGTCTTTGATCTCCACTTAGTGCGTTCCTTCCTATCGGTTGGTGGGTCACTCTTTTCTGGCGAGCAGACGCAAAACTCCGCAATTTACGGCGTGTCGCGGGACTTTTGCGTCTGCTCGCGCGAAGAAGTCCTTTTCTATTGCCAGTCGCGCAGAACGGATTCGATGTCCGTGCCCGGCTCGCCCAGCGGCTTCGGGGCCGACGGCACGCTGCGCGAGAACCGCGGCGCGGGCGACGGCAGCAACACGTCGCCATCCAGATAGAACGTCTCGCGTTCGGTGATGTGCGGTTCGTTCTGCACCTCGGCGAAGGACAGCACCGGCGTCGCGCAGGCGTCGGTCCCGGCGAACACCGTGGCCCAGTGGTCGCGATCCTTCGATGCGAATACCTCGGCGATCCGGGCCCGCAGCTCCGGCCACCGGCTGACGTCCTGCTGCGCGGGCAGGTCCTCACCGTCGAGGCCGAGCCCCTTCAGCAGCTCCGCGTAGAACTGCGGCTCGATCGAACCGATCGACATGAAGCGGCCGTCGGCGCACTCGTATGTGTCGTAGTACGGCGCCCCACTGTCGAGCATGTTGGTGCCGCGTTCGTCGGACCACAGCCCGCCCGCGCGCATGCCCCACATCATCGTCATCAGGATGTTGGAGCCGTCGACCATCGCCGCGTCGACCACCTGGCCCTTGCCGGAGGCCTGCCGCTCCCACAGCGCCGCGAGGATGCCGACGATCAGGAACATCGAGCCGCCACCGAAGTCGCCGGTCAGGTTCAGCGGCGGGACGGGACGCCCGTCCTTGTGGCCGATGGAGTGCAGCAGGCCGTTGAGCGAGATGTAGTTGATGTCGTGGCCGGCTTGTTGAGCGCGAGGACCGGTCTGGCCCCAGCCGGTCATCCGCGCGTACACCAACCGTTCGTTGACCTTCGCGCAGTCGTCGGGCCCCAGGCCCAATCGCTCGGTGACACCAGGCCGGTAGCCCTCGATGAGTACATCGGCCTTGGCCACCAACGCCAGCACCTGCTCGCGGCCTTCGTCGCTCTTGAGGTTGGCCGCGACCGCACGCCGGTTGCGGTTCATGGCTTCATGGCTGCCCTTGGGCACTCCTCCGGTTCCGCCTGGGCGCTCCACACGCACCACGTCGGCGCCGAGGTCGGCGAGGATCATCGCCGCGTGCGGTCCGGGGCCGATGCCGGCCAGTTCGACGATTCGCAATCCCTGCAGTGGTCCCGCCATTGAAAAGAACCCGCCTCCCGTAGTTGACCGCGACATAGCTTACTTGTATAACCAAGTGGACTCACCGTCGGCCAACCACATCTAAGGTTCAACAATGACTTCCCTCGACTCCAGCACCGGAGCGTATGTGAGCGTCGACGGCCTGGAGGTGAGTCTCGGCGACGGGGTGCTCTCGCTGACGCTGAACCGGCCCGAAAGCCTCAATTCCCTGACCGCGACGATGCTCAACGGCATCGCCGACGCGCTGGACCGAGCAGCCACCGACCCGCAGGTCAAGGTGGTGCGACTGGCCGGCGCGGGTCGCGGATTCAGCTCCGGCGCCGGGATCAGCGCAGACGATCAGGCCAAGAAGGCCGGCGGTTTGACGGTGTTGGACGCGGCCAACCGCGCGATTCGCTCAATCGTGGCGTTGCCACGGCCGGTGGTCGCGGTCGTGCAGGGTCCCGCTGCGGGTGTGGGCGCTTCCCTGGCGCTGGCGTGCGACATCGTCCTCGCCTCCGACAAGGGCTACTTCATGCTGGCCTTCACCAAGATCGGCCTGATGCCCGACGGCGGCGCGTCGGCTCTGGTCGCCGCGGCCGTCGGCCGGATCCGCGCGATGCGGATGGCGCTGCTGGCGGACAAGATCCACGCCGGCGAGGCGTTCCAGGCGGGCCTGGTGACCGCGGTGTATCCGGCCGACGAACTCGACGCCGCCGCGGACAACGTCATCGGGACGCTGGTGCGCGGACCGGTCGTGGCGCTGGCGAAGACGAAGGACGCCATCAATGCGACGACCCTGACCGACCTGGAGGCGGCGCTGGAGCGCGAGCATGCCGGCCAGGCGGCGCTGCTGCGCGGCACCGACTACCGCGAAGGCATCAAGGCCTTCCAGGAGCGGCGCGCCGCCCACTTCACCGACTCGTAGAGCCGGCCAAATTCGGTGGACGCGGCCATCGCCGGTCAGCGACTATCGACAGTGTGAGCACGCAATTCGACATCACCAAGCCGGTGGTCGGCGCCGGCCGATGGCGTGTGCTCGCACCATTCCGAAGTCGCGAGTTCCGCCTGCTGATCGCCGCGGTGTCGCTGTCGATCTTCGCCGAGGGCATGTGGGCCGTCGTGATGGCGCTGCAGGTCATCGAACTCAGCAACGATCCGGCGGCGCTGTCGCTGGTTGCCACATGTCTGGGCACTGGTCTCGTCGCGTTCCTGCTCGTCGGCGGGCTGGCGGCCGACCGGATCAACCAGCGGTCGATCATCATCGCCGTCGAGCTCGTCAATACGGCGGTCGTGTCGGCGGTCGCCGTACTGGGACTTGTTGGTGCACTGCGGATCTGGCATATGGCCGTCGCCGCCGCGGCGTTGGGTATCGCCGCGGCGTTCTTCTTCCCGGCCTACAGCGCGCTGCTGCCGCGGATCCTGCCTGCCGAGCAGCTGCTCGCCGCCAACGGCGTCGAGGGTGTGGTCCGCCCGGTCTTCCAGCGCGCCGTCGGCCCCGCCGTCGCAGGCGTTCTGGTGGGTGCGACGTTTCCTGCCCTCGGCTCGATCGCGGTGGCGGTGTTGTTCGCGATCGGCCTGATATTGCTGGTGGCTACCCGGCCCGCAGTGAAAACGCCTGTCCGGGAACCCGATCAACAACGGCCGCACATGCTGCGCGACCTGCGGGAAGGCTTCGTCTTCGTGCTGCGCACCCCGTGGCTGTTGTGGACCCTGCTCTTCGCGAGCATGTTCGTGCTCGTGGTGCTCGGCCCGATCGAAGTGCTGCTGCCGTTCATCGCCAAGGACCGGTTCACCGACGGCGCCAGAACCTACGGGTTCATCCTCGCGTTCTTCGGCATGGGCGGCGCCCTGGGCGCGCTCGCGGTGTCGTCGCGCCGGCTACCCCGTCGCTATCTGTCGGTGATGATGGCGATGTGGAGTCTCGGCTCCGTCCCGCTCGTGGTTCTCGGTGTCACGTCGTCGTTTCCGTTGATGGCCTTGGCGACATTCGTCATCGGTGTCACCGACGGTGCGGGCATGGTCATCTGGGGCACGCTGCTTCAGCGGCGGGTACCCACGGCGATGCTGGGCCGCGTGTCGAGCCTCGACTTCTTCGTATCACTGGCGTTCATGCCGGTGTCGTTCGCGATCGTCGGCCCGTTGTCGAAGGTCGTCTCGATGGAGACGATCTTCCTGGTCGCCGGTCTGGCGCCGGTGATCTTTGCGGCTGTCGCGATGCGGGCGGCGCGGATGCGTCGCGACGAGCTGGCGAACCCGTTGCGCTAGATGCCGAAGAGGGGCGGAAGGGCGAGCACCATGATCAGGCCCCACACCATGTGGGTGAGTATGGACGCAAGCACTCCCCCGGTGGCCCGGCGCTCGAACGCGCACACCGAGCCGAGGACCAGCGCGGCGAACGTCAGCATCGGGTTCAGCGTGGAAACGCCGATCACGATGGTGTAGATGATGGTCGAAATGACTGCGGGATGGTGCTTCTCGAACGCCGAGTACAGCGCGCCCCGGAAGAAGAGCTCTTCGGCGAGCCCGTTGATCAAGGTGATCAACACGACCAGCGGCAGGCTGCCATGGGTCGCGAACTCCAACACCTCGGCGGCGTAGTCCCTCAACGCAGGAATTTCGCGGGCCACCAGTCCCCCGACGACGAAGACGCCGCCGAGGACGAGACCGATCACGGTGCCGCTGATGACGGGGCGCTGATTTCGGCCGAAGAACCGCACGTGTCCGAGATGCAGCGGACGTGACACCAGCGCGCCCAGTGCCCACACCCCTGCCAGTGCGAAGGTGAGCCCGTAGAACGAGTTGTCACCGGGACGGCGAGCGAGCGAATAGCCCAGCAGCGCAGCCCCAACCACCACCACGACAGCGACGGCGATACGGCGCCGCAACACCACCGCGGGCGGTTCGTGGTAGGGCACGGCGACCCTGGTCAGATTGTCTTTGACCTCCTGCAGAAAAGGTGGATGCGTCGTGGTGGTCGGTTCTGTCATGCCGGATGTTCTTTCGGTATGAGGTGGACGAGACTGTCGAGCCCGGTCCGCAACGCTGCGGCGACGGGTCCTGGTACGGCGTTGAGGAGCCCGAGAACGGGCCGGGCGATCGGCGGCGTGACAAACCTCGCCAACCGTTGAATGCGAAGCGCGTCTCCGCCGGCCCACGCCGGATCCGTGTCGGCGAGATGGTGTGGGTCGGTGAGTTCGTCGACGGGTCGCGGCCGCCCGTTGGACAGCGACCGCTTCATCGCCTCGTCGACGTCGAGCAGGCCGCCCGGCGGATCAGCCACCAGAGCACGCAGACCGTCAGAGGCCTGCATCGGATGGTCAAGCGACTCAACCAGATCGGCGGCGAGCCCGCCCGGCACCGGAAGCGCTACCGCGGTCAGCATCGACGCCACGCCGGTATCCACTCCACGGATCGGCACACTAGCCCGCCGCTTACCTGCCGCGCGGCCATATGCGGCCAACAGGCCGCGATAGGTCGTCGATTCCGGGCCGGAGATGTCGTAGGCGCCGGCAGGTACCTGTTGGTCGTCGGCGGCCGCGACGAGGTAGTACAGCGCGTCGCGGATGGAGATCGGGTCGATCGGGTTCGCCATCCAATCCGGCAGCGGAATAAGCACGAATCGGTCGCCGACATAGCGAAGGATCTCGAATGACGTCGACCCCGCGCCGATGATGATCGCGGCACCGAGCCACACCACTTCCGGGCCGTCCTCGATACTCAACGCTGCGGCGACCTCCGCTCGGCTGGTCAGATGCTCGGACAGCTCGCCGTCCTCGGGCACGAACCCGCCGAGGTAGACGATGCGCCGGACGCCGGCCTCCTTGGCCGCCTCGGTGACGTTGGTGGCGGCCGCGTTGTCCGCGTCGCGAAAGTCGGGTTGACCGATGCCGTGCACCAGGTAGTAGACGACGTCGATCGGGCCCGCCACCGTGAACGCCGCGCGAACCCCGGCCGGTTCGTGGGCGTCCAGCGCAACAGGCGTGACCTGGTCGAACCAGCCGAAGTCGGCGAGCCGCTCGACATTGCGCGAGGCGGCGACGACTTCGTGGCCTTCAGACAGCAGTTCGGTGACGAGCCGGGATCCGACGTAGCCGGTGGCCCCGGTGACCAGGATTCGCATTGGTTTCACCGTAGCCAGATACCCGCACCCGGTTGAGCGGAATCCGAACGTCTAATCGTGTGCGGTGCGGTGCAGGTCGATCAGCCGCCGGTATATCTCCGCATTGTGGCGGTTGTGCGAGATCTCGGCGTCGCTGAGGTCGCGGCGCACGGCCCCCGGCACGCCGGTGACCAGTGAGCGCGGCGGTATGACGATGCCCTGCGGCACCAACGCCCCTGCGCCGATCAATGAGCCGTGGCCGATACGCGCGCCGTTGAGGATGATGGCGCCGATGCCGATGAGCGCGTCGTCCTCGACCTCGCAGCCGTGCAGCACCGCATTGTGGCCGACGCTGACGCCTGCGCCCACCTTGACGGGGAATTCCGAGTCGACGTGGATGGTGACGCCGTCCTGGATGTTGGTGCCGAACCCGATCTCGATGGGTTCGGCTTCGGCCCGCAACGTCGCGCCGTACCAGACGCTGGCTCTCGCGGCGAGGCTGACCTGTCCGATCACGCTCGCATTCGGGGCCACCCAACTTTCGGGGTGCAGTTCCGGCGCGCGCCCGCGGATGGGAATGATCAGCGGCTCAGCCATGGCCGCCATCGTTGCGCGAACGTTCCTTACCCGTCGAAAAATCGCCGAAAATTCGACCGGTAAGGAACGTTCGCGGCGGTGGGTCAGGCGGCGCGGCGGCGCGGCTCGCAGCGCGGGTCCGGCGGCTCAGGCGCCCTGATAGACCTTGCGGTAGCTCGACGGCGACATGCCCATCCCGCGCCGCAGATGGTGGCGCAGGTTCCCGCCGGTGCCGAGGCCCGACAGCCGGGCCACCTCATCGATCGGCATGTCGCGGGACTCGAGGAGTTCGCGGGCGCGGTCGACGCGCCTGCTGCGTATCCACACGCCCGGCGACTCGCCGGTCTCTTCCCGGAAGCGCCGGTTGAAGGTGCGCGCGCTCATCTTCGCGTGCCGGGCCAACCGCTGCACGGTCAGCTCCTCGTCCAGGTGGCGCTGCGCCCACTCACGCGTCGCCGCGGTCGAGTAGTGATCCGGCGCCGGCACCTGACGATCGATGAACTGCGCCTGACCGCCCTCCCGCCACGGCGGCACCACGCAGTACCGCGCGACGGCGTTGGCCACCTGCGCGCCGTGGTCGCGCCGAATGATGTGCAGACACAGATCGATTCCGGCCGCGAGGCCCGCGGACGTCAGCAGGTCTCCGTCGTCGACGAACAACACGTTCTCGTCGACCTGCACCTGCGGATGCAACTGACGCATGGCGTCGGCGAACTTCCAATGTGTAGTGGCTCGCCGCCCGTCGAGCAGGCCCGCGGCGGCGAGGACGAACGCGCCGGTGCAGATCGACACCAGCCGGGTGTCGGGCCGGATCAGCGCCAGCGCGGCCGTCACCTCGGCCGGCAGCACCCCGTCGACGCGCGCCGGCGGATACCGGGTGCCGGGGATCACCACGGTGTCGGCGGTCGCCAGCGCCTCGACACCCGCAGACGGCAACACGTCGAAGCCGGACGTCGCCGCGACGGCGCCGGCGGTGAGCCCGCAGGTGACCACGTCGTAGAGCGGATTGCCGTCGGCATCGGTGGCGCTCGAGAACAACGTCGGCGCGATCGCCGCGTCGAAGCCGACCACGGGCGGGAGAAGGAAAACAACGACGCGATGCACGTGTCCATATTGGCATGTTTTTAACGACTGCTGTCATTCTTGCCACTGGTTGCGTGCGGACTCGTCCGACACAGTGTTCTGGTGACGCTCACCGCCGCAGACAAACGCGCGCCCGCCGGCCGGATCCACTGGGCCTGGGTGGTGGCCGCCGTCAGCTTCGTCGCCATCCTCGGCGCCGCGGGCTTCCGCTCGGTGCCTGGCGTGATGATGACCCCGCTGCACCACGAGTTCGGCTGGTCGCACGGCGTCGTCGGGCTGGCCATGTCGGTCAACATGACGCTGTTCGGCCTGACAGCCCCGTTCGCCGCCGCGCTGATGGACCGGTTGGGCGTGCGGCCGGTGCTGTCGGTCGCGCTGACCCTCATTGCGGCCGGATCTGCGCTGAGCGTGTTCATGACGGCCAGTTGGCAGCTGGTCCTGTTGTGGGGCGTGCTGGTGGGCGTCGGGACGGGTTCGATCTCGATGGGCTTCGTCGCGACGGTGGCGACGCGCTGGTTCGAGGCGCGCCGCGGCCTGGTCACCGGAGTCCTCACGGCCGCGAGCGCGACCGGTCAGCTGATCTTCCTGCCGATCGTCGCCGAGGTGACCACGCGGCACGGCTGGCGCTGGGCGTCGCTGATCGTCGCCGCTGCGGCCCTTGCCGTGGTACCACTCGTCGCCGTGTTCATGCGGAATCAGCCGCAGGACAAGGGACTGACGGCCTACGGAGCGACCGGACCGGCTGCGCCCGCCGCGGTGCCTACCTCGAGTTTCCGCGCCGCGTTCGACGGGTTGTTGCTCGGCGCGCGGGTGCCCGCCTTCTGGCTGCTGGCCGGCAGCTTTGCGATCTGCGGCATGACGACCAACGGACTGATCGGCACCCACTTCATCCCGGCCGCCAACGACCACGGCATGCCGACGACGGTCGCCGCGGGACTGCTGGCCACGATCGGCATCCTCGACGTCGCGGGCACCGTGTTCTCCGGTTGGCTGACCGACCGGGTGGATCCGAGGGTGCTGCTGGTCGTCTACTACACCGGCCGCGGCGTGTCTCTGCTGCTGCTGCCGTCGCTGCTCTCCCCGCACGCCGAACCCAGCACCTGGGTGTTCGTCATCTTCTACGGACTGGACTGGGTCGCCACCGTTCCACCGACAATCGTGCTGTGCCGCAACTACTTCGGCACGAGCGCGCCGGTGGTGTTCGGATGGGTCTTCGCGTCGCACCAACTCGGCGCCGCGATCGCGGCCGCGGGGGCGGGCAAACTGCGCGATCTACAGGGCGACTACGACCTCGCGTTCTACCTCGCCGCGGTTCTCTGCATCGTTGCAGCTGCACTCTGCGCGAATGTGCGTAAAACGCAGGTCAGCGCCCCTGCGACATGAGATCTCGCCGATCTTGACTTTGGCATTGCCTGCTCCCTGCCCCTAACATGCCTAGCGACTGACGAGCTGAGGAGCCGAAAGTGAAGACTCGCACCAGCAAGGCAACGGGCGCGGCCGCGGCAATCATGGCGATCGCGGCATCGGTACCGCTGGCAATCAACGCCTACGCCGATCCGGCGCCTACGCCCTCGCCCACCCCCAGCGCGCGCGCCCAAGCCGATATCCCCGATCCGCAGGGTAACTGCGACCCGTTCAAGGCAGCGGTGCCCAACTGGAAGGGACTCGTCGACGTGCCGGTCAGCCAGGCGCTGGCCAGCATCCCGGACATCAGCACCTTCAGCTCGGCGGTATCGGGCGGCCTGAATCCGGCGGTCAACATCGACTCGGTGCTGGACAACGGCCCGTACGTGGTGTTCGCGCCGACCAACGAAGCGTTCGAAGCCCTCGAGCCCGGCCAGCTGGACGCCTTGAAGGCCGATCCGGCCGCGCTGACCCGGCTTGACTACTACCACGTGTTCCTCGGTCTGCTTGGCCCCGAGGATGTGCACGGCCAGCGCCCCACGCAGGAGGGCACCGAGATCAAGGTCGAGGGCAAGAACGGCGACATCAAGGTCAACAGCACCGCCAAGGTGGTTTGCGGCGGCATCGGGGCCCAGAACGCCCGGATCTACATCATCGACAAGGTGCTGGACCCGTCGTCGCCGCCGGAACCGATCACCCCGACGGTGAGCGGCTCGTCGACCAACACGACGACGACCACGACGACGTCGGCAGTGCCCGGCGCCGAGGCACCTGCCGGCTAGTCCGGACTACCTGGCTTTCCAGACGGGCTGACGCTTCTCGGCGAACGCCAGGGGTCCCTCCTTGGCGTCCTCGGACCGCATCAGCGTGCTGATTTCGCGCATGGTCCTGGCCCAGCCGGGCTCGTCGCCCGTGATGAGACCGTCGTCGGCGCCCATCGCGACCCGCTTGCTGGCCCACACGGCCAGCGGCGCGTTGACGGTGATGCGTTCGGCCAACTCCAGCGCGGCGTCGACCGCGGTGCCGTCGGGCACCACCTGGTTGATCAGGCCCCACTTGAGCGCGTCGGCGGAACTCATCGGTTCGCCGGTGAACAGCATCTCCATCGCCACTTTGCGCGGCAGGTGATCGACGATGCGGAACACGCCACCGGCGGCGGCGATGAGCCCCCGCTTCACTTCGGGCAGGCCGAATTTCGCGCGCTCCTCGGCGACGACGAGATCGCTCGCGAACGCGAGCTCGGTCCCGCCGCCCAGCGCGGTGCCGTTGACGGCGGCGATGGTCGGCTTGTCGATGTAGTGGTGCACGTATCCCGCGAAGCCCCAGTCGCTGTGGTCCGGGTGGAAGAGGTTCTCGCGACGCGAGATGGCCTTGAGATCCGCTCCTGCGCAGAAGGATTCACCGGCTCCGGTGATGACGACCGCGCGCACTTCCGGATCGTCCTGCGCCTCCTGCAGCGCGTCGCCGACCGCGATGCTGACCGCGCCGTTGACGGCGTTGCGCGCCTCGGGCCGGTTCAGGGTGATGACCATGACGTTGCCCCTCCGCTCGGTGAGAGCGGCGGGAGCCACGGTCTCGGTCACAACAGCTCGATGATGGTGGCGTTGGCCTGGCCGCCGCCCTCACACATGGTCTGCAGGCCGTACTGAATTCCCTTGTCCCGCATGTGGTACAGCATCGTTGTCATGATCCGTGCGCCCGATCCGCCGAGCGGGTGCCCGAGTGCGATCGCGCCACCGTTGGGGTTCAGCTTCTTCTCGTCGGCGCCGATGTCCTTCAACCACGCCAGCGGCACCGGCGCGAAGGCCTCGTTGACCTCGAACACGCCGATGTCCTCGAGCTTGAGTCCGGAGCGCTTCAGTGCCTTCTGCGTGGCGGGGATCGGGGCGGTCAGCATGATCACCGGGTCCGCGCCCGCCAGGGTGGCAGTGTGAACCTTCGCGATCGGCTTGAGGCCCAACGACTTCGCCTTCTCGGCGGACATGAACAGCAGCGCGGCGGCGCCGTCGGAGATCTGCGACGAGTTGCCTGCGTGGATCACGCCGTCCTCTTTGAACGCCGGCTTGAGCGAGGACATTTTCTCGATCGTGGTGCCGCGACGGATACCCTCGTCCTTGAGCACGGGATTTCCGTCCTGGTCCTTGATCGCGATGATCTGGTCGTCGAAAGCACCGGAATCCTGTGCCGCGGCTGCCTTCTCGTGCGAGCCGAGGGAGAACTCGTCGACCATCGTGCGATCGAAGCCCCACTGCTCGGCGATCATCTCGGCGCCGATGCCCTGGTTCGGGGTCTTCTTGTAGCGGTCCTTGAAGCGCTGCGGGTACGGGTTGCCGCCGTTGGCCAGCGAGGCACCCATCGGCGTACGCGACATCGACTCGACGCCGCCGGCGACGACGGCGTCGTAGTGTCCGGCGACCACGCCGGCGGCCGCGAAATGAATCGACTGCTGACTCGACCCGCACTGCCGGTCGATGGTCACACCGGCCACGCTCTCCGGCCAGCCGGCGGTCAGCAGGGCGGTGCGGCCGATGTCGAGTGCCTGCTCGCCCGCCTGCATGACGCAGCCCCAGATGACGTCGTCGACGATGCCGGGGTCGATGCCGGTCCGCTCGGCGAGGTCGTTGAGGACCTGCGCCGAGAGTTCGGCAGGGTGCACGCCGGACAGGCCGCCGTTGCGCTTGCCGACCGGTGACCGCACAGCCTCGACGATTACGGCTTCAGCCATGACACTTCTCCTTCGAAGGGTTGGTGGGTTCTCCCGGTTCACCCACAGAGTCCATAGAGTCCATAGAGTCCACTGTGAACGTAGATGAACAAAGTTTACTAGGTCAACCTACTGGTTGGTAGATCACCCGCTGGTAGTTCGCAGAGCGACCTGCTCGAACCAGTCAACATGGTTTACTGAGTTGTATACCTGGCCGCACGGGCCGGTCCGACTTCGCAACAGGAGTGGTGGTGGCTCGCAGTACACCGTTGGCGCCGATGATCGGGCCCGACGCGGTCGCCTCGGGCAGCGGGCCGATTCGGTCGCCGAAGACCGCCGAGCTGGTCGCGGGGACCCTGCGCCGCATGGTGGTCGACGGCCAGCTCAAGGAGGGCGACTATCTGCCCAACGAAGCTGAGCTGATGGCGCACTTCGGCGTGAGCCGCCCGACCCTGCGCGAGGCGGTGCGGGTGCTGGAGTCCGAGCGGCTGGTCGAGGTCCGTCGCGGGTCCCGCACCGGCGCGCGGGTGCGGGTTCCGGGCCCCGAGATCGTCGCGCGCCCGGCCGGGCTTCTGCTCGAATTGTCCGGCGCGACGATCTCCGACGTGATGACGGCGCGTTCGGGTATCGAACCGATGGCGGTGCGATTGCTCACCGATTCCGGCGACACAGCGGCGTTCGACGAACTCGATCGCATGCTGGACGAAGCGATCCCGGCGGGGTGGCAGTCGGGACGCCTCGCCGAGACGACGGGCGAGTTCCACCGTCGGCTGGTGGAGCTGTCGGGCAACGCGACGCTCGGCATGATGGCGGGCATGCTGCACGAGATCCAAGTGCGGCATATGGCTTTCGTCTTCAAGGAGCGCCGCCCGGTCTCGAAGGCCGACTACGAAAAGGTGATGCGGTCCTACCACCGGTTGATGGAGTTCATGCGGTTGGGCGACGGCGCCGCTGCGGAGGCGCACTGGCGCAAGCATCTCGACACCACGCGCAACCTGCTGTTGAAGGGTCTCGAGACCGTCAAGGTCCGCGACGTCGTGGGCTAAGGCCGGGCCGTCGACTCGGCCGACCACTCGACGTGGACGGGGATGTCATCACTCCACGGCTGGCCCGTCACCATGTCGGCGACATTGACGTAGCCCCGTTCGAACTCGCCCGTCGCCGCGTCGACCAAGCGGTACTGCTGCCGCTGCCGGTGGATCGGCTGGGCGTCGAGCAGGATGACGCGCACCTCCCCCGGTTCGAAGTGACAACGCTCCTGCATCGCGGTGATCAGCTGCTCGTTGTGCATGTGGCCGTCGCCGAAGTTCCATCCGACCGCCGTGCTGCACAACCGCTCGCCCTCGGTGATGATGTATTCGTCCTCATTGCGTCCGGCCAACGCATTGTGCACGAGGGTCAGCAACGCCTTGCCGTGAGAGTTGAAGCCGCGGAACGCATATCCCTTGTAGAGGTAGATCATCGCCTGCTCTTGGCTGCCGTAGAACCTTTCCAGCTGAGAGGCGGGCATGCTGGCGATCGCCACCAGGCCACGGTCGATCTTCTCGTTCGCCGATGGCTTGATGCACCACCACGACGTGTCCCAATTGCCGGCGTAGTACCGCATGCCGGGCAAGAACGAGATCTTGCGGGGGAACAGGTTGCCGAGCACCACGATGGTGGCGAGCAGCGCGAAGAGCAATACCGGCAGTGGAGTCGTCATGTCCGTCAGGCCCACCTTGGCGTGGCCGACGAACAGCGCGATCACCGAGAACATCATGAAGACGTTCCACTCCAGCGGTACGCCCATCGGGATCGCCGACAAGATGCCGAAGTGGAAGCACAGCATGACAAATGCCGCGATCGCCGTCGGCCAGCCACCGTGGGAGAACAACAGCGCCAACGGCACCAGCATCTCGATAGCCGTACTGAAATGCGCGATGAACCGCGAGACCCGGCCTGGCCGCAGATCGTCGGGAAACTTCTCGAAGAACCTGCGCTTCAGCCACTTCGTCCGGATCAGCGGGTTGTTCGACATCATCGTCGAGATCACGAACGGGAAGTGCTTGTTCAGCTTTGACGTCGCGGCCCCCATCCAGATCGCGACGCACACCAGCTTGGCGGCGATGATCAGGTCGACGCCGTAACCGGCGAACAGGAACGCCACCGCGAATGAGCCGTACACCTCGCCGCGCGCGGCCAGGAAAATCACCTTGTCCCGCAGACCGAGCACCGCCAGCAGACCGAGAACCGTCCAGATCTGCCACAGCGGCAACACTCCGATCTCCGTACCCAGCGCGGGACGGGGTCCGGTGCCGTCGGAGAACAGCGCCACGAGAAGCACGACCAGCAGCGCTCCGTACAGCACCACGTCCGCCGGCGTGCGTGCGGTGCCCTTCGTCAGCGGCACCCGGCTCGGCCAAGGCGGCAGTCGAATGGTGTTGGGCCGCAGCCAGTACAGGATCGACCCCAGCGGCGGGAAGAACCGGTTGTTCAGCGGCCCGAACCCGCAGCCGAGCCCGACCACCTCGAACAACATCGTGTAGAGCACGACCTTCTCGAACACGATCGGCTCGGTCCACCACTGCGCGACATTGGTGAACCCATCGACCCCCGTGGTCGCAAGCGCGAACAGCCAGCCGCCGAGGATGTAGAGCAGGATCTTGACGACGTAGAACAAGTGCATGACGACAGGCGTGCCGAAGCCGACCTCGGCCCAGTGCCGGGCCATGGGGCGGATCTTCTCGGAGCGGGTGCCTTGACTCCACTCCGCGAAGTCGACGACGGGCATGTCGGGCTTGAGAAATCCCATGGCTCCACAGACTAGAACGTGTTCTAGCCCGCTGTGGCTGAGATCGCGGATCCGCGCGCCCCTTATACCGCCGCCCAGCCGCCGTCCACGCTGAGTACGACACCGTGGATGTTCGCGGCTTCGCCGCTGGCCAGGAACACCACCGCGGCGGCGACCTCCTCCGGTGTGCTCATGCGTCGCGACGGGATGCGCGCGAGCACCGGCGCCACGTGCTCGGTGAACTCCGCCTGTCGCTCGGTGGCGATCGGACCGGGCGCGACGGCGTTGACGCGCACGCCCGACGGCCCGAACTCGGCGGCCCAGGATCGGGTGAACGAGTGCATGACGGATTTGGTGGCGTCATAGACCGCCGAGGCGTCACCGCCGCGCAAGCCGGTGATCGAGCCGATGTTGATGACGGCGCCGTCGCCGCGTTCGGCCATCGTGGGCGCGACAAGGCCGGTCAGCAGGAACGGCGCGAATACGTTGACGCTGAACACGTCGCGCAACTGCTGCTCGGGCACCTCTGCGGTCGGCATCGGCATCAGCAGCATTGCGGCGTTGTTGACCAGGACGTCGAGGTGCCCGCCTGCGGCGGCAGTGGCTACTTCCGCGAGGCGCCTCACTTCGGCCTCTCCGGCCCCGATGTCAGCGGCGACGAACGCGGCGCCGCCTCCTCGTGCACGAACATCGGCGACGACCGCGTCCCCGCGCTTCTTGTCACGACCGCTAACGACGACGAAGGCCCCCTCGGCCGCAAGCGACGATGCGACGGCCACTCCGAGGCCGCCCGTGGAACCAGTAACCAGTGCTGTGCGGCGTGCCAACCGCGTACCGTTTGGACTCATGAGTCCACATGCTGCGCCGACCAAAATGGACCCGCAAGTCCATAACTTGACGGCAAAGGGACGGGCGACGCGCCAGCGCATCATCGAAGGCGCGGCCGCCGAGATCCGGGCCAGCGGAGTGTCGGTCGCGACCCTGGATGACGTGCGAGCGCGCACCCGGACCTCCAAGAGCCAACTGTTCCACTACTTCCCCGGTGGCAAGGAGCAACTGCTGCTGGCTGTTGCCGAGTACGAGGCGCAGATGGTGCTCGACGACCAGCAGCCCTATCTGGGCGAGCTGACGTCCTGGGCCGCGTGGCAGCGGTGGCGGGACGCCGTGGTGGACCGCTATCGCAAACAGGGTCAGAGCTGCCCGCTGGCCGTGCTGATGTCGGAGATCGGCCGGACCACGCCGGGCGCTCAGGCCGTGACATGCGCGCTGATGGACAAGTGGCATAAAGAAATCGCCGACGGTGTGCGGCACATGCAGACGCAGAACAAGATCGCCGCAGGACTCGACGCCGATCGGATCGGCGCGGCCCTGTTGGCCGGCGTTCAGGGTGGTGTCGGCGTGCTGCTGGCGACGGGCGACATCGGCTACCTCGAGGCGGCGCTCGACGTCGGCATCGAATCGCTGCGGGGCAGGGCCTAAGCGCCGAAGATCCGGTGCCGCGCCACCCACTCGTCGATGCGGGACATCGTCACGGGCAGGGCGTTCCCATGCAGTGCCAAGTGGTCCCACGCGGGGCCTCGAATGCGCGCCGCGCATCGCCCAGCGAGTCGCCGTTGCCCCACGTCCCATGAACGAATACGACATGCTTGGAGTCGGACACGTCGCTCATCCTGGCAGGGCGGCGTTGAGGCGGGCGACGTATTCGTCGACGTCGCCGATCGCCGACTCGGCGGCGTGCACGCTGACCGCGATGGTGTCGCCGATGCCGTGCACCCCGTGGCTGAGGCCCATCATCGGCGACAGCGCCGGGTATCCGGCGGTGACGACCACGGGCGCATCGCCGAAGCTCAGGTCCGCCGCTCCCCTGTTGATGCTGGAGACGACGGTGTTGCCGGTCACGGTCGGCGAACGCACCGTCGGGTCGAACTGCGCTACACCCCAGCGCAGCAGCGGCGCGGGCACGGCAGCGAACGCCCGGCCGCCGGCCCGCATCGCCGGGTGCGCAGCCCGCCGGCGACGATCGGCCAGGTCTGCGGCGATCCGTTTCGCGCGCGCGTCCGAAGCCAGTTCCGGGTACAGACCCACACCGACATTGCCGAAGCTGTTATGGGCTTCGCGAACAACGGTTTTCGCCATCGGCACCTCTGCGCCGAGCGTCGACGGATCATCGCCGAGGGTGCGCAGGTGAGCCGCCAGCGCGGTGGACACCGCGCACAGCACCGCAACCGTCACGGTCGGACCGGGCAGCCGCTCGCGGCGCCGGACCAGGGTGCGCACGCTGCGTGTGCCCGCCGGGCAGGTGTTGGTCCGCAGGGCGGGACGCGACGGCGCCTGCGGCGGAACCTCGCCCGCCTCGGTGTCACGGACGAGTCGGCGATGCGCACGGGCAGCGACGACGCCACGCCAGGGCAGCCTGATCCCGCGCAGCCGCGGCGTCGACACCGGCGCCACGTCCACCGGACGCCCGAACAGTCGCGCCGCCAGCGCCGATGACCGGGTGCCGTCGCCGAGTGCGTGGGACACCTGCAGCACGGCAACCGTCCCCGGTCCTGCGGCGGTCGGTACGCCGGCCACCGGAGTGAAGATGTGCAGCCGCCACGGCCACACGCGCGCGTCGAGTTGGTCGTCGGCGAGTGCGCAGACCGCGGCCAGACAGCCGGCCCAGCTGTTGTCGTCGAGGTCGTGGACGGTGAACTGGCCGTCGTCGACTTCGGCACTCACCCACGCCGGGTAGGTCAGCGAACCGCCGTCGCGAACGCGCAGGCGGAGCTCCCCGCAATCGTTGGCCCGCCCGCGAACGACGTCGATCGCCTCCTCCAGACGGGGTGGAACCCCGGCGAAGCCGTACAAAAGGAATTGATCGTTGGGAATCCTGGCCGACATCCAATACGTCTGCGCGTCGACCGCAGCAAGCCGGCGCACCATCTCCGGTCAGGCTCGCCCGATGAAGTCGACGATGTGGCGCGCCACCACGTCCGGCTGCTCGAGTTGGAGGAAGTGCCCGGCCCCCTCGACGACGAAGGCGTCACCGCCGGTCGGAAGAATCCGTTCGACCCAGGCGATGTAGTCGGGCGCCATGCACCCGTCGTCGTCGCCGTGCAGGTAGAGGATGGGCATTTCGGGTGGCTTCATGAACAGCGGATGCAGGTCGGCATAATCGTCGGGCGGCGTGGTGCCCCGGAAGTTCTGCCGGTACATGCTGATCGCCGCGCGCCAGTTCTCCGGCGCTCCGATGGCGTCCTCGACCAACCGGACGTCGTGGCCCGCGTCGTATCCGGGCGACCACTGCCGCCAGAGCATCGGCACCACCCGGGACGCGGAAACCTCGGGAAGCCAGGGCAATTGGAAGTACATGATGTACCAGCTGCGCAGGAGTTGCCGCGGGATCTGGGCGAGCAGGCGGAGTTGGTCGGGCGCACGACCCCACGGTTGATAGGCCGCGAACGGCGGTACCGACATGATCACCGACCGCGTGAAAGGGCTCTCCGGCAGCGCGGCAAGTCCGGCTGCGGTCATCGCGCCCCAGTCATGGCCGATCACCACATCGCTTCCGGTCGGTCCCGCCGCGTCGAGCACCTGCAGCGCGTCGTCGATCAGCGCGCCGACGTGGTAGCTGCCATCGGCGGCAACCGATGACGGCGCGTATCCGCGCATGAACGGCGCCACCACGCGCCAGCCGGCATCGACGAGATGCGGAACGACCTTTCGCCACCCGTACGGCGTGTCCGGAAAACCATGCAGGCACAACGCAACCGGTGCGTCAGCCGGCCCCCACGTCAACGCCCGGAGTTGCACCGAGGGGGTCGCGACGTCGATCCATTCCGGCTCCCTCATGGTCGGGCTACACCGGATCGAACTTCGAGATCAGCCAGCGGCCGTCGATCTTGTCCACCGTGACGCGCACACTCGACGCGGTGTCGGAGGGTGCACTGTTGCCGACCGTCACCGTCTGGTTGACGAACAGCAGGACCACCGCATGACCGGGGTTGGCCGAAACAGAAGCCGCCGCAGGCACACTGGCCACCGCCGAGATCTGCTTCTGCTTGGCGCCGGGAATCACGACGTTGTTGGTCAGATCGGTGTACTCATTCCGGAAATCGCCGGTGAGGCGGTCCCGCGCCGCGGTCAACTGCTGCTCGACCGTGTCGGGCTTGTAGGACAGCAACGCAACGGTGCTGTCCTTGGCGGCCTGCACCGATTCGCCGCGGGCGACGTCACTCTCGCGCACGCCCGAATCCATGAACTTCAGCACCCCCGCGCCGATCACGAGGACGAAGGCGATCGCGGGCAGCACGCCATAGGCAACCACCCGCGACCAGTTGATGCGGCGTTTGGGCTCAGCAACGTCGGCGACCGCGGCCTCGTCGTCGGCGGTGACGGCGGGCGCATCGGGGGCGGCGTGCTTGCCATCGTCCGTGGTCTCGGCATCGGTGTCGCCTTCGACGTCCGCCGCGCTCTCCTCCACGGACTCCACGGACTCGTCGCTCGCGTGCTTGTTTTCGGTCACGGGACGAACCTCACGTTGGCCACCTTGGCTTCGTCGCCGACTTTCTGCACCGTGATCCGCATTCGCCAGGCGCGCGGCTCCTGCTCGGCAGCGCCGGCATTGGACGTCTTGACAGTGACGGCGACGAGCACATCAGCGCTGTCGTCGGTGATCTTTTCGACGCCGGCTTCGGCAATGGTGCCGACGGATTTCGACTTCGCCTGCTTGACGACTTCTTTGAACGGTTGCGCCCGCGCCTGGAAGTCGTCGTAGAAGGTGCCTGTCGACGAGTCCAGGACACGCTGCACATCCTCGTCGGCGTGCTCGAAGTCGATCGTCGTGAGGTTCAGCGCGGCCTGCCGGCCGACCTGAAGGAAGAGGTTGCGTTGGTCGGCCGCCTTGCGTGACTCATACGTGCGGTACCCGAGCCACCCGCACAGTCCCGCCAGCGCGACCACCGCGACCAGACCGAGAATCGTGGCCAGCCGCACATGCGACATGGGCGCCTTGGCGGGCGTCTCCTCGTCGCCGTCGTCGGACGTGTCCCCCTCTTCGTGGTCCGTGACCTCGTCAGCGGTATCGGGTTCGGCGTCGGCCGCGGTGGCCTCTTCGGTCTTCGACGCCTCCTCGCTCAGTTCCCCTCCGGGGGCAGCAGCATCGTCTGCCATGTTTGCCTTTCTTTGGCGCCACGGGCCAGGTCGGATTGCGTGTACACATGCCCGTCCGGTCCAACGTACGTGCCGGTTGCCGGATCGTATTCGGCGGCCGCGATCGGAGGTGGCGCCGGACCTGGTCGGGGAGCCGATTCCGCAGGTGGTACCGCGGGCGGCACATCGGGGACAGGCTGTCCCGACAGTGTCGCGTTCGGGTCACCCTTCCAGTTGTAGCCGTCGTTGAGCGGCACGTAGGATTCGTTGCTTTCGCACTCTTGCCACGTCGGGGCGCGTTTGCCCGGAACGGTGATGCAGGGCAGGTTGCGGGCGCCTCGCACGTTGAACGGTGCGTCTTGGGGGATACGGCAGTACACATCCCCCGGTGGCCGGTCGGGGTAGTCCTCGAAGGTGGGCACCCGCTGCTGTTGAGCGGGCAGGAAGCCGGTCGTGCACGGCGGCGGAAGCTGCTGCGGCGGCAGTGGTATCGGCGCAGGCAGAAAAGGAATCAACAGGTTCAGGTTGAAGACCAACGCGTCGCCTTTGTAATCCTGCTTCGTGTTCCGCTTGTGCACGCCGACGGCCTGGGTGACCGCGGTGCCCTGGGGCAGCAGCACGAGTAGCTGTTCGAGGCTCGGGTGGTAGGCAAGGGCCACTTCCCCGAGGCTGACCAGGTTGGCCAGCACGATCGGAAGCGTGGGTTGCAACCGATCGAAAAGCGCCCGCACCTCGTCGGCGGCCCCCGGGCCTTTGTCGAGAATCCCCGCCACGGCCGGATCTTGGCTTTGCAACTGACCGCTGATACTCGCCAGATTCGCCGCCCACGCCTGGATAGAGCCCGCGGTGTCGATCTGGCTGTCCAGCACCGGTTTGGACTGGTCGATCAGGGTGGTCAGCGGGTCGAGGTTCGCACGGGCGTCAATGGCCAGCGTGGTGCTCCCGTTGACCAGCCGGCGCAGTTCCGGCCCCAGTCCGCCGACCGCGATATAAGCCTCGTCGACAACGGTTTTCAGGTTGTCGCGCGGAATCGCTTCCAGGCCGCGGTTTGTCAGGTCCAACACCGCGTTGATATCGGTCGGAACGGTGGTGCGGTCCATCGGGATCACGTCGCCGTCCTTCAACACCGGGCCTTCGCCGCTGCGGGGGAGCAGCTGGACGTACTGCTCGCCGACCGAGGACACGCTGTGGACCTCGGCTTCGAGGTCGGCGGGGATCTTGACGTTGTTGTTCAACGACAGCACCGCCGAGACACCGGTGTTGGTCAGCTGGACGCTTTTCACCTCGCCCACCTGCACGCCGCGATACGTGACGTTGCTCCTCGGGTACAACCCACCCGTCTCGGGCAACTGCACGGTCACGTGGTACTGGCCGACACCGAAGAAGGCGGGCAACCGCATGTACGCGAAGACCATGATCATGAGCGCGGTGGTGGCGACGACGGCGAAGATCGCCATCTGGATGAGGATTTGACGGGTCATACGCATGTTACGGCCCCTGGTCCCAGCGGTACGGAGCGATCAACGGGTTACCCGGGGTGCCGGGACCGCCCGAGACGCAGGGGCTGGGGAATTGGCCGATCGTGCGGCCCCATTGCAGCTCCAACCACGTCAGGTGGCACTCCCACCGCGTTCCGGTGAAGAAATCGGAGTCAATCCGGCTCAACGTCAGGTCGACTATCAACGTCAGGTTGGCGTAGTCGCCGCGCATCCAGTTGGTGAGCGTCTCCTTGGGGAACGGGAAGGTGGGCAAAAAACTCAGTGCACGGGTCAGCGCAGGACCGGCGTTGGCCAGTTGCTCCAGTACCGCCCCGAGGTTCTTGAGCTCGGCAACCAGCGCCTCCTTGGTCTGGCTGACCGAGTCGGCGGCCAGCGCGCTGAACCTGCCCAGCTGCGTGAGTGCCTCGGTCAGGTTGTTGCGCTGGTCTCTGAGTACGGCCAACGCATCCGGGATCGTCCGTAACGCCTTGTCCACCACCGGTTTTTGGGCAGCGAACTGCCCGATCAGGTTGTTCAAGCTCTCCGAAGCGGCGATGATGTCATGCTTCTGGTCGTCGAGGTGGCCGATCGCCGTGTCAAGCTGCTCGATCAGGCTGCGCAAGTCGTTCTCGCGACCGGCGAACGCGGTACTCAACGCCTCGGTGATGTCCTGAATCTGGCCGATGCCACCGCCATTGAGCAGAAGTGCAACCGCGGCCAGTGCCTGCTCGGTACTCGGATATGCGCTCGAAGACGACAATGGGATCAGCGAGCCTTCGTGCAGCTTGCCTTGGGGCGGCACGTCGGTCGGGGGCGCCAACTCGATGTGGAGCGAACCCAACAGGCTGGTTTGACCGAGCTTGGCCGTCGCATTCGCGGGCAGATCGACGTCACCGTTGAGCTGCATCGTCACCAACGCATGCCAGCCCTGACGCTCGATCTTACTGATGTGCCCGACGTTGACATCGCCGACCCGGACACGGGAATTCGGCTCGATGTTATCGGTGTCGGGCATCTGTGCCTGAATCGTGAACGCCCCTGGCCCCCCACCCTGGACGCCCGGCAGCGGAATCGAGTTGAGTCCTCGCCAGTCGGCGCAGCCGGACAACACCCCAGCCGACACGACCGCGACAGTTAGTCCGCGAAAAACCTTGCCTCGCATCACGGTCCCGCCCTCCCCTGCTCGGGCGTGGGCCCAGGTGGCACCATCAAGCCGGTCAGGCCGTCCGCCGGGTTCGGTGTGACTGGACTGTCCCCAGTCGCTGCTGCTTCAGCGGCGAGAGGAGGACCCCCAGCGGGCAACGGTGGACCTGTGTCCGGTGGCGGTGCCCCGGCCGCCGGCGGTGGGCTTGTGTCGCCTGGCGGCGGTGCTTGCGGCGGAATGTAGTCCGGCCGCAGCCAGTCCTCACTGTAGGTGAGCTCATTCGGCCGTGTCGTGGCACCGACGAAGACGTTCTGCGCAAGTGGCAGGAAGTTGTACTGGCGGTTCTTGATGATCGGCGCCAGGTACTGCACGCAGAGCTTCGCCGACTGCTCGGCGCCCAGCCGGGACGCCGCCTGAATAGCGCCGCACAGGAAGGAAATCGGATTGGCGAAGTTGTTGAGCATCGGCACGCTGCTCACCGCGCCCTGGGCGGGTTGCCAGATGTTCACGTAGTCCTGCAATGTGTTGGGCGTTACGTGCAAGACCTGCTTGATGTCGCCCAGGCTGTCGGTCAGCGCCTGGGTCACCCCTGCCAGCTTGTCCGACGTGGTGCCTAGCGCTTCGCGGTTGTCGGCCACGAACGTCTGGACGTCTCCGACGACTTTGTTGAGGTCGCGGACCGCGTTGGCGACTTCGTCGGGATCGTTGGCGAGAAGGCCGGTGACGGTCGCGAGGTTCTGGTTGAGCTGACGCATCACGTCGGTGCTGTCCTGCAGCGCCGACACCAGGATCGCCAGGTTCTTGACGGTGGAGAAGATATCGGTGCTGTGGTCGCCGAGGGCCGAAACGGCTTGCGACAGCTTGATGATGGTGTCACGGATATTCGCGCCCTGACCACGCAGGTTGTCGGCCGCGGTGTTGATGACTGAGCCCAGCGGGCTCACCCCTCCGGGCTCGGTCGGCTGCAACGTTTCGGTGAGTTTCTCCAACTGTTTGCGGACCTCGTCCCACTCCACCGGGACCGCGGTGCGTTCGCGCGGGATGACCGCGTTGTCCTTCATCACCGGTCCACTGACGTAGGCGGGTGTGAGCTGAATGGCCCGCGCCGTCACCAGCGTCGGCGACAGGATCGCGGCCTTGGCGTCCGCTGGAACGCTGTAGCGGCTGTCGTACCAGAACGAGATCTTGACCCGCTGGGGCTGTGGCTCGATGGACTCGATCCTGCCGACGGGCACGCCGACGATGCGAACGTCGTCGCCCGGATAGATTCCGTTGGCGTTTTCGAAGTATGCGACGACGTGTGTGCGGTTGGTCCGGTCGGTGGTGCGCAACAGCACGACGACGCCACCGACGAGTATCACAGCCAGCGCGATGGCCAGGAAGATCTTGGCGGTGCGGGTCATTGTCCGCCCCCGTCAGGTGAGAGGTGGGACACCTCGCCGGGAGCGGGCACCAGGACCGGTGATGGAGTCGGTTCCGGCGTTGACTGCAGACCTGGCGGTGCCTCGGCCGGCGGTCCCGGCGGCGGCCCGCCGGGCGGCGGCGCCGGCGGCGGCTCGCGGTACGGATAGCAGCCCGTCGGACCGGGCAACGGAATGCCGGGCGGACCGCAACCCTGATCGCCGGGATTTCCGGTGATCGCGTCGGGGATAGTCAGTCGAGGGTCGCCGCCCTGCCCGGTCCGCGGGTAGGGCACGGGCAGTGCCGGTGTGCCCGGCTGGCCTATCTGCGGGTCGGTGCGCTCAGACGGCAGCAGCACATTGGGATCGAGACCGAGGTCGGAGAAGGCGGCGTCGACGAACGGCTGCAGGAACTGGCCCGGCAGCAAGTTGGCGACGTAGGTCTTGAAGAACGGACCGCCCGACACCGATTCGCCCAACGACATCGAGTATTGGCCGAGCAGTTTGATCGACCTCTGCACGCGTTCCTTGCGGTTGTCGACGATGGTCAGGACACCGTTGAGCTTGTCGAGGGCGGGTCTCAAGGTGTCGCGGTTCTCGGCGATGAAGCCCTGCAGTTGCGGCTGAGAGAGGAGATGTTGCCGGAGATCTGATCCAATGCGGCGCTTTGGGTTTCGAGTTCGGCCAGCAGCGCATTGGAGTTGGCGACCAGGCTGACCACTTGGTTGCTGCGCTCGGCCAGCACCGTGGTGGACTTGTTCGCGTTGGCAAGCAAACCCCGTAGCTGCGCATCGCGTTCGTCCAGTGTCTGGGAGAACCGCGCGACCCCCTCGACCGCGATCCGCAGCTGCGGCGGGGTATCGGAGAATGTCTCCGCCAGCACCCTCAGCGAATCCGACAGTTGGTTGGTGTTCAGGCCGCTGATCGTCGTCGCCAGCTCGCCCAACGCATCCGGCAGCTGATAGGGCGATCTCGTGCGCTCGACGGGGATCGTGCCCTCCAGTTGGCCACCGCCGCGAGAGGTGACCTCGAGAACCTTCGTGCCCAGCAGGCCCTTGGTCTTGATCGCCGCCTCGGTGTGATCGCCGAGATGGATGTTCCTGGCGACGGTGAACTTCACGAGCGCCCGGGGCCCATCCAACTCGATGGACTCGACCTTGCCCACCTCGAAACCCGAAACCAGGACGCCCTGACTGGTTGTCAGGCCGCCGGCATCGGCGAAGTAAGCCGAGTACTCCTTGCCATGGAGGAACGGCAGCCTGTCGTAGTTCAGAGCCCCCAGCACAATGCCGATCGTCAAAGCCAGCCCGATGGCACCGATGACGAACTGATTTCGTTCAGAGAAGGACTTCACCTCGGCGCGCACCTCCCGGTGGACTGGCCGGCAACCTTGACGTACACCGGCTGACCACCTTTGCCGTTGAGCTTCAGCACGAGGTCGCACAGATAGAAACTGAAGAAGTCACCGTAAATGCCTTGTCGGGCAAGCGCTTGGTACGCGTCCGGCAGAGTATTCAGCAGGTTGTCGAAGTAGTCATGGTCGGCTACTACGATTCCCGCAGCACGGTCCGTTTCCTGAATCGTCTTCTGAAACGGCGGACGAGCCTGCGCCAAGAGGTCTGTGATGTTTCCGGCTGCCGCGTTGGTGTACGCAATTCCGTTGCTGATGTCCCCTTTGCGCCCTTCCAAGGTCTTCGTCAAGTCCGCGAGCGCGTCGACGGCCTTCGCGAACTGGTCGCTCTGGTCACCGAGCGATCCCAGCACGACATTGAGATTGGTGATGACCTCCCCGATCAGCTGATCTCGGTCGGCCAGCGTGCTCGTCAGAGCCGCGGTCTGGGCCAGAAACGAGTTGATCGTCGCACCCTGACCCTGCAAGGCCTGAATCAGCTGGCCCGACAACGCGTTCACCTGATCGGGATCCAGCGCCCGAAACAGCGGCCGGAATCCACCGATCAGCGCGTCGAGGTCGAGCGCCGGCGCTGTGCGGGCCACCGGAATGGTGTCGCCGGGCTTGAGCCTCGCGACACTGCCGGCCCCTTCCTCCAGCGCCAGATAGCGGCCGCCGATGAGGTCGTCGTAGCGAATGACGGCCCTGCTGCCCTCGGTCAGCACCACCGACCGATCCGCGGAGAAGCCGACCACCGCCGTCGTGTCGGGTTGAATCGCAACATCGTTGACCTTGCCTACCTCGACGCCGGCGATGCGGACGAAGTCGCCCTTTTCCAGCCCGGTCACATTGGTGAATGCGGCGTTGTAGCTGTAGGTCTTCGCCCCGAACCGCAGCTGCCCGAAGACCGCAAACAAGCCGAACACCCCGATAAGGCAGACAGCCAAGAACACGGCAAGACGCCATGCGTCGTGTCGAACCTTGGCTCTCATGCCCGGCATGGCGGGTTACCTCTCGTCTCGCTGGCGATCACGGGGACGGCGCCGCCTCCCGCGGCAAGGGGATCGGGGGCAGCGGCGTCGGCTGCATCTGCGCCGGCGACGTAACCACGAACGGCTCGGAGCCGGGCGTCGGGCCGGGTTCGCGCGGCGCCATCGGCGGCGGCGCCGGCGGCAGCCCAGGCCACAGCGGCGTGCCGTCCGGCGCGTACAGGTCCGCACCGTAGGCCGGTGCGCCCGGATACGGGATCGGCCCTATTGCAGGCCCGCCGAAGAGGTTGCGGATGCTGGGCGGTTCGGGCACCGCGCGGGTGACCGGGAGGTAGTTGGCCCACGCCGGGAAGCCGATGCCGGGGTTGGGGCGCCAGTCGATTCCGGTGCCGAACCCGGTGTTGGTGACGAGGTTTCGCACGGGCCAGTTCTGTGCGACATCGGGCAGTGAGCCGCAGCTCGGCTTGCCGCCCGGGCCGCCCTTGGCGCCGACGACCGGCAGGTTGTCCGGATAGTGGTACGGGTCGTCTCCGAGCGACAGTGAGGTGTCAAGCACCAGTGTTCGCCCGTTCCCACCTGGCGCCTCGTAGCCACCCGTGTCCAGCAGAGTCTTCGCGCCCACGAGTAGACAGGTGTATTCCGGGTTGTACTTGTACAGCAGGTCCGTCGTCGGCTCGAGCACGTTGATCGCCTTGATGAGATTGGCCTGATTCGGCGCGAGCAGACTGATGCCGCTGTTGGAGAGCCCGATGGTGGCCAGCAGCAACGCGTCCAACTGGTCGGCGTGGGTGGTGATGGTGGTGCTGGTTGTGCTGAGTGCGTCGAGAGTGGTCAAAATGTCTTGCGCTGCAACGCTATACGTGTCATTGAATCCTTTGAGCGCGCGCAAATCCTCGGTTATCGTCTGGTAGCGCGGATTGAGCTCGAGCAAAACCTGATTCGCCGCGGTGGTCGCCTGACCGATCCGCTGGCCCTGACCACGGACACCGTCGGCGAGAGCGGACAGCGTGCCGTTGAGCTTGGCCGGGTCGATCTGCTTCAGCACGTTGACCAGGTTCTGGAACACGGTGTTGGCCTCGACGGTGACGTTCCGGGATTTGATCACCTGACCGGAGGCCAGCCGGCGCGGGCTGGGGTCGCTGGGGTAGATGAGGTCGACGAACTTGGCGCCGAACACCGTGGTGGCCCGGATCTGCGCTTCAACATTCGCCGGGATGTACTTGACCTTGTCCTTGTCGATCTCCAGCGTCAGCGCGACCGGCTCGCTGCCGCCCTGGATTGAGGCGACTCGCCCGACCTGGACGCCACGCAACTTGACCTTGGCGTTGGTCTCCATCACCAGGCCCGACCGATCGGATGTCAGCGTGACCGTCTCATGCCGCTTGAAGGTGCCGACGAAGAACGAATATGTCAGCCAGAGCGCGACGGCAACGGCGATCAAGAGGAACAACGTCCACCACGCGGGGTGCAGGCCTTCGTCTCGTCCCTCCATGCTCATCCAGCCAGGTTGAAGTTGCCGGACTGGCCGTAAACGGCAAGCGAGAGCATCACCAGGACGAACGCCGAGACAATCAGCGAGGTACGCACCGCGCGCCCGACGGCCTCCCCGACCCCAGCCGGCCCACCACGTGCGGTGAAACCGTAGTAGGTGTGCACAAGCATGATCACCACCGACAACGCGATGCATTGGCCGAACGACCACATCAGGTCGGTGGGGTTGAGGAACGTCTTGAAGTAGTGGTCGTAGACACCCGTCGATTGACCGTAGAGAACGGTGGTGCCGAACCGCGCGGCCCAGAACGCCATCAGCACGCCCACGCAGTACAGCGGGATCACCACGAGGAAGCCCGCGATCACCCGGGTCGAGGCGAGGAACGCGACGCTGCGGATGCCCATCACCTCGAGCGCGTCGATCTCCTCGTTGATCCGCATGGCGCCGAGTTGGGCAGTGGCACCCGCACCGATGGTGGCAGACAGGGCGATGGCGGTGGTGGCCGGAGCGATCAGCCGCACGTTGAAGTAGGCCGAGACGAATCCCGTCAGGGCCTCAACGCCGAGTTGGGAGAAGTCGCTGTAACCCTGCACCGCCACCAGTGCGCCGGTGGTCACAGTGAGGAAGCCGACGATCGCGACCGTTCCGCCGATGACGATCAGCGCCCCCGCCCCGAGGCCCATCTGCGCGATGAGACGAATCAGCTCCACCCTGTAGTAGATGAGTGTGTAGCGCATCGAGGTCAGGGTCCGGCCGTAGAACTTGGTTTGCATCCCGATGCGGTTCCATCCGTCGGCCAGTCCGCGGTACCGGCCTTTCAACCAGGGGAATTGCGAATGGGGCTTGGAGGTCGTCATAGCGTTATCTTGATCGCCACTGCTGTCGCAACGATGTTGATCGCGAACAGCGCCATGAACGTGAACACGACGGTTTCGTTCACCGCGTTGCCGACACCCTGCGGCCCGCCATGCACAGAAATCCCCTTGTAGCAGGCGATCAGGCCTGCCGAGAGCCCGAATAACGCCGCCTTCACCAGCGCGATCACCACGTCGGTGGCCCCGATGATCAGGGTGAGGCCGGCCGCGAAGGCGCCGGGCGAAACGTGCTGGATGAAGACGACGAAGAAGTACGCCCCAGCGAGCCCGACAAGGATCACGGTGGCGGACAGCGCCAGCGAAACGACGGTGGCCGCCAGCACGCGGGGTACCACCAGCGCGTGGATGGGGTCGACGCCCATCACCCGCAGCGCGTCGAGCTCGTCGCGAATGGTCCGCGCACCCAGGTCGGCGCACATGGCGGTGGCGCCGGCACCGGCGACCACCAGGACGGTCACGATCGGCCCGATCTGCCTCACCGTTCCCAGGGCGGCCCCGGTGCCTGAGAAGTCCGAAGCACCGATCTCCGTCAGCAGGATGGTTTCGATGAAGGTCAGCAATACCGTGTACGGAATCGTCAACATCAGCGTCGGAACGATGGACACACGGGCAACGAACCAAGACTGGGCGATGAATTCGCGCCACGCGAACGGTGGCTTGAACATCAACACGAAAGTGTCGAGCGCCATCGAATAGAAGCCGCCAAAGGCGCGCACGGGCTTGGAGATTGCTGTGGAAGCCACCATCAGCGGGCCCCTCTCCGCGTGCTCCGCCTCGATATTTCGGCGACATCCTTCCGACGTGCGCCGTCACGGCTGTCGCGAGATTACGCCCGCCGAGACGCCGAACAACCGCATATCGAATTTTTGCCGAAACATCCAACAGCGCCATCGCGAATGGGTTAGCGCAGTCAGCTGGGACTTAGGCTGCACTCGCTCATACGTGTGTTAGCAAGCCGAATTGGCGCCGCATAGAGGCTTTGGTCCACTCCACGACCGGCGACGGAGACCCGAGAAAGGCTGACCCGCAATCTGTCTCAGGCGTTCGCGGCAGCCTCCTCCAGTTCCGCGATGACGATCCTGCGCATACCGTGCATCGCTTTGGTGGCGGCCGCCGCGCGAGCCGGATCCGGGTCGCCGGTCAACTCGAACAACCGGTCGGGCACGATCTGCCAGCTCAGCCCGAAGCGGTCCTTGAGCCAGCCGCACTGGGATTCTTCGCCACCGTCGACCAATCGATCCCAGTAGTAGTCGACCTCGTCTTGGTCCTTGCAATGAACCATGAACGAGACCGCCTCGGAAAACTGGAAGTGCGGGCCGCCGTTGATGCCGACGAAGCGCGCACCGTCCAGGACGAAGAACCCCGACAACACACGGCCCGGCTCACCGGGTCCGGCGTCGGTCGTGCGGTGAAGTTCCTCGATCGACGAGTTCGGAAAAATCGACGTATAGAACTCCGCGGCTTCGGAGAGATCGTCGTCGAACCACAGCGACGGGGTGATGGCCGGCATGAGGCTGTCCTTTCTCGGCGGTGCTGTCGGAATGCAGACTGCGCGGCGCTTCAAAACTCATCTCCCGCTCCCTGCACCCGCACCGCACAGCATCCCGCGCAATCCTCAAGAATCTTTGCTCAGACAATTAAATTTAAATAAATGCGCAGTTCGAAAGATTTTCGCAATTTTGCTGTCAACCGAGCTTGGGTGTGCTTCCGCAGGCCTACAGTCATGCCATCCGAAAGCCGATTACCACCTGTCAAGGAGGCACCATCATGACCATCGTGTCGCTGGTAACGATCCATCCGAACCCCGGCGTCGCCTGGGAGGACGTGCAGAAGCAACTCAAGAACGCGTGTGACATCGCCCGCAAGCACGGGGCCGAGAACGTGACCGTCCTCGCCACCATGATCGGAGGGGCGGCGACCAACACCATCGGCCTGCTGTCGACGGCCGAGGACTGGGCGAAGTTCGGCCAGATCCAGCAGGCGATGATGAACGATCCTGCGATGCAGGCCGCCATGCTTGATGCCGGCCGGATCGCGACCTGGGAGACCTACGTCAGCCAGACGGTTCCCGACATGTAGCGCGGATCCGGACAGCGCCGCAGGCGGCGCGCCCGTGCAGTCGCCCGAACCCATTCGGGAGGGTCAGGGCGACCTGTTCGCGCCGAGCGCCCGCAGCGCGAAGTCCAGGACTTGGGTTCGGGCGCGCTGCAGATCCTCCGGACTGCCGGGTGCCGATACCGTGAGTTCGCGGCTGACGATCGCACTGATGGCGACAGCGTCGCGCTGCGGCTGGGCCAGCGGAAACGACCCATCGGCGCGACCGCGCTCCAGAATCGCCACCAGCGACCGTTCCCGGTCGGTGTGCAGCCGCTCACGGGTGCCGCGATACCCCTTGGCGGCACGGACTTCGTCGGAGTCGATGACGGTGAGATGCGCGCGCAGCTGGGGATCGTGCGCCAGGTTGAACATCATGTCGACCCACGCCGTCAGCTGCTTGACCGAATTGTCGGGCAACTCTTCGACGATGCGGTCCAACCGCTCGGTCAACGCATCGGCCACCTGCCGCAGCATGGCGAGGAACAATTCGTCCTTCGACGCGAAATGGCGATAGAACGCTCGGGTCGACAGCCCGGCCCGCTCGAGGATCGCGGCCACCGGGATGGGGCCGGTGTGCGGCTCGGACAGACAGCCGTAAGCCGCATCGATGATGCACTGGCGGTCATTGGCGGTCGGCGAGTCGGGTTGCACGATCGCAGATTCTAAGGAGAGGGGCGTGCGCCGTTTGGTCACCGTCCGCAAACGGACGATTTTCCGCTGGGTAACGTGAGCGCCGGGGAAGGCCTGAGAGGACGTCGGTGAGCACTGGGAACAGCGAATTGCAGACGGTGAAGTTTCGAGGTGCCGACGGGCTGACGCTCATCGCCGACGAGTGGAACACCAGAGCCCCAGCCGCGGCGACGGCCGGTACCGGAGCCGCAGCGGCGGGAGCCGCTGACCGGCCGTCCGTGCTGTTCCTGCATGGCGGCGGCCAGAACCGCTACTCCTGGAAGAACGCCTGCCAGATCCTGGCCGATGAGGGCTTGCATGTCATCGCGCTCGACTCACGCGGCCACGGCGACAGCGACCGCTCCCCCGACGCGAACTACTCGGTCAACGCCCTGTGCACCGACACCCTGGCCGTCATCGAGCAGATCGGGCGTCCGGTGATTCTGATCGGCGCCAGCATGGGCGGGATGACGGGCATCCTCGCCGCCCAAGAGGCGGGGCCCGAGAAGGTCACGAAGCTGGTGCTCGTCGACGTGGTGCCGCGCTACGAGAAAAACGGCAGCGCCCGCATCCGCGAGTTCATGGCCAGCGGCCTGCACGGCTTCAAAACGCTGGAAGAGGCCGCCGAAGCCGTGGCCGGGTATCTGCCGCATCGGAGGAAGCCGCGCAGCCCGGAGGGATTGAAGAAGAACCTGCGCTGGCGGGACGGGCGCTGGTTCTGGCACTGGGATCCGGCGTTTCTGACCAAGCCCATGGACGACTCCTTCGTCCGTGAGGAGAAACTCGAGCAGGCCGCCATCGACCTGAAGATTCCGATCCTGCTCATTCGCGGCAGACTTTCCGACGTGGTGAGCGAGGAGGGCGTGAGGCACTTCCGGAAGACGGTGCCTCACGCCGAGTTCGTCGAACTGTCCGACGCCGGCCACACCGCCGCGGGCGACGACAACGACGCATTCAGCGATGTCGTTGTCCAATTCGTCAACCGGTGAGCGCTCCTCGCCGCACCGTCGGCTTCAACTTCCTCGAAGAACCTGAGCTGCCCGGCCCTCAGGTGACCGAAGCGCAGGCCGAGCAGATCGTCGCGCAGCACTACGGGCTGACGGCACGCGCGAAGTTGTTGGGCAGCAACCAGGACTGCAACTTCCTCCTCTACGACGCAGCCGACGACATCGTCGGCGTACTCAAGATCGCCAATCCTGCTTTCAACGCAACGGAATTGGACGCCCAGGACGTGGCGGCCGACCTCATCGCCGAGACGGAGCCGTCGCTGCGCATCGCCGTACCCCTGCCCAACCTCGCCGGCGACAAGTGCACCATGCTGTCGGGACTGCTCGACAAAACCGCCTATATCCGGCTGCTTCGTTTCCTACCAGGCGGCACCCTGTATGAATCGGGTTACCTGCCGCCCGCGGCCGTCGCAGGGCTCGGTGACGTCGCAGGCCGGGTCAGCCGCGCGCTCGCCGGATTCGAGCACCCCGGGCTCGACCGGGCGCTGCAGTGGGACCCGCGATACGGCGCCGGCGTTGTGGCGCAACTGCTTTCGCACGTCGCCGACCCTGCGCGGCGGTCGACGGTCGAACAGGCCGCCGCGGCCGCCTGGTCGCGCATCCGTCCGCTCGCCGACCGGCTGCCTCGCCAGGCGACACATCTGGATTTGACGGACGCCAACGTCGTCGTCACGCGCGGCGCGGGTGGAGCCGCGCATCCCGACGGCGTCATCGACTTCGGCGACCTGTCGCACAGTTGGGCGGTGTCGGAGTTGGCGATCACGGCGTCGTCGGTGCTGGGACACGACGGCAGCGATCCGACGTCAATCCTGCCGGCGGTGCGCGCTTTTCACGCCATCCGGCCATTGAGCGCCGACGAAGCCGAGGTCGTGTGGCCGATACTGGTGCTGCGCACCGCGGTGCTGATCGTCAGCGGAGCCCAACAAGCGACCCTGGACCCCGGCAACGCCTACGTCGTCGAGCAGACAGACGGTGAGATACGGATGTTCGAGCAGGCCACGTCGGTCCCCATCGACGTGATGACCGCACTGATCAAAGCGGACCTCGGGTTGGCGCATGAGCCGGGCGGGGTGTCCGTCGAGGCCCCGCTGATCGCCGATCTCGATCCTGCCGGCGTCGTCACGCTGGACCTCTCGTCGCAGTCCGATGCATTCGACTCGGCGTTCGTCAGCGGCGGCTGGCTCCGTCCCGATTTCGAGAGCGAGCTCGCGCGCGCCGCAGTCGACGCCGGCGCCGCTCTGGTGGTCACCCGGTTCGGAGAGCCCCGTCTGAGCCGGACGACGCCGCTGAGCCAGCGCAGTCCCGAGGTGGTGTGCACCGGCATCGGCCTATGGCCGGCGCTCGACACCGGGGTCGTTGCGCCGTGGGACGGGGAACTCGTCGACGGCGGCGCCAATGGCCTCACGCTGCGCGGACGCGACTACGCGCTGACCCTGTCCGGCGTCACGCCGACGGGCGGGAGCGGGCTGCGCGCCGGGGAGCCGCTGGCGGGCCTGTCGGCAGGCCGATGGGCCCAACTGAGCGTGCGGCCCACCGACGCACCCGTAGCGCCGCCGCTCACGTCCGCCGAATTGTCGAGGGGATGGCTGGCGCTTAGCCGTGACCCAGCGTCAGCTTCTCGGCCTGCCCGCCGTGCCGGAAAACCCTCGCACCGATGACCTGTTGGCTCGGCGCGACGAGAGCTTCGCGCCGGTGCAGGAGCACTACTACGCCAAGCCGCCACAGATCGAGCGGGGCTGGCGACACCACCTGATGTCCACGGCTGGCCGAACCTACCTGGACATGGTCAACAATGTCACGGTGCTCGGCCACGCTCATCCGCGCGTCGCCGAAACCGCCTACCGTCAGCTCCGTAAGCTGAACACGAACTCGCGCTTCAACTACGAGGCGGTGGTCGAGTACAGCGAGCGGCTCGCCGCGACGCTGCCCGACCCGCTCGATACGGTGTTTCTGGTCAATTCCGGTTCGGAGGCAAGCGATCTGGCGCTGCGACTCGCGATGGCCGCCACCGGTCGACGCGATGTCATCGCGGTGCGCGAGGCCTACCACGGTTGGACGTATGCCACCGACGCGGTCTCGACGTCGGTTGCCGATAATCCGAATGCGCTTGCCACCCGCCCGGATTGGGTGCACACGGTGGAGTCGCCCAACAGTTTCCGCGGTAAGTTCCGCGGCCCCGAGGCGAGCCGCTACGCGGACGAGGCGGTGAGCCAGATCGAACGGCTGGTCGCCGCCGGCCGCCCGCCCGCGGCATTCATCGCGGAGCCGGTCTACGGCAACGCGGGCGGCATGGCGCTGCCCGACCACTACCTCGAACAAGTGTATGCGGCGGTGCGAGCCGGGGGCGGCCTGGCGATCGCCGATGAGGTCCAGGTCGCCTACGGCCGACTTGGCAACTGGTTCTGGGGATTTCACCAGCAGAACGTCGTACCCGACATCGTCTCGGTCGCGAAGTCCACCGGTAACGGTTCACCACTCGGCGCGGTGATCACCAGTAGGGACATCGCCGACAGCTTCCGAAGCCAGGGCTATTTCTTTTCGTCCACCGGCGGCAGCCCGTTGTCGTGCGCGATCGGTATCACCGTTCTCGACACGCTCCGCGACGAAGGGTTGCAGGACAACGCCGCCCGGGTCGGCGCGCACTTGAAGGCGAGACTGCAGGCGCTGCAGGACAAGCACCCCATCATCGGGACCGTGCACGGCATCGGTCTCTATCTCGGTGTCGAGATGATTCGCGACGAGGATACTCTCGAACCGGCCGTCGAAGAGACCGCCGCGATCTGCAACCGCATGCTCGAACTCGGCGTGGTGATCCAGCCCACCGGCGACCACATGAACATCCTGAAGACCAAGCCGCCGTTGTGCATCGACGTCCAAGCGGCCGACTTCTACGTCGACACGCTGGACCGCGTTCTGACGGAGGGCTTCTAGGGCACCGGACTTCTCAGCGCGAGCAGGCGCCAATGCCCGCGAAACGCCAGGACGGCGCGGGCCTAAGCGTCTGCTCGGCAGCTTGGTGGAGTGGGCGCGACGGACGGTCGCCGCATCGCGGCCGGACGCCACCGCTCCGGCAGCGCTCGCAGCATCGCCCCGAGAACCACGACGACGCCCACCGCGATGGCGACCATCGCGACACCAGAAACATCCGGGAAGTAGGCGTCGATCAGCATGGTGACGCCGAAGATGACGAACAATGCCGCGGCGACGAGCTGGATCAACCGCTCGGGCAGATGCTTACCCGCGATCGCCCCGACGACGATGGCCAGTGCGTCGGCGATGACCATGCCCACTGTCGAGCCGATCCAGACGCCTACCCAGTCGTTGTCGGCGGCCAGCGTGATCGTCGCCAGCATGGTCTTGTCGCCGAGCTCGGCAAGCAGGAACGCCGAGGTCACCGCGAAGAACGCCGGTGCACTGGATCGCTGGGCGCGGGTAACTTCATCGTCGGAGAGGCTGTCACCCCGCAGCGTCCACAGGCCGAACAGCACGAATGCGATACCGGCGAGGATGCCCAGCAGGTGCGTGGGTAGCGCGGCACCCAGATAGTGGCCGACGGCCACCGATATCAGGTGCACCGCGGTCGTCGCGACGGTGATGCCGCCGAGCACCACCCACCAGCGATGGCGCAGGGCGAACGTCATCGCCATCAGCTGCGACTTGTCACCCATCTCGGCGACAAAAATCACGGCAAAGCTCAGCAGCACGGCTGCGAACACCAACAACTCCTCGGTCGATGGCTGCCGCTCGGAGAAATCGGGTAGACGCCTCCGGCCACAACCAAACGGTCGATACGGCCGAAGGTCTCGCCCACCGGCCGTTCGGCCGGCTCGGGAACCGGGCCCCGCAGGACCAGTATGTCGATCACCCGATTTGGGGGCTACTCCCCTTCGCTGCTACCGATGCTACCCACACCTAAGCCGCGCCCGCAACTCGGTTGAGCCGAAATCCGCTATGCCGCAATAAGTTTGAGAGCCCGGCTACAATAGTTTGGGTACCCGTAAACCGTCGGCAGCCTCACCGGATCTATCACAATGGACTAGTCGGCAGTCGACGGACCTCTACGGATGATGGCGGCCAACTCCTCGCGGGAGTTGGCGCCGACGCGCTGACAGGCCCGGTACAGATGCCCCTCCACGCTGCGCACCGACATGTAGAGCCGCTTCGCGATGTCCTTGTTCGACATACCCGCGACGGCCAGCTCGACGATCTCGCGCTGCCGTTCGGTGAGAGGATGACCCGTCGGGCTGCGCAGCGCCGGTGTGCTCAGCCCACCGCATTCGTCGGACAGGCCCTGCGCGATCGCGGCGGCGTACAGCCGGCGCCTGCGTTGCTGACTCTGCGAGAACGCCACCGCCGCCTGCGCGGCCGCATCGGCGGCCGCCGCTCGATCGCCCAACGACCGATAGTCGTTCGACGCCGCGAGCAGGCCCTCGCCGTCCTTGGCCGCCAGTGACTCGGCATGACGGGCGACCGCATCGGCGAACGGCAATGACAACTCGTCGGCGAGCTCGCGCGCTCGGCCCGACATCGAGGCGTCGCCCCACTGCGCGGCGACCTGAATGCAGATCAGTTCGTGCGTTGGCTGACCGCGGTCGCGCGCCGTGGTGGCAGCTTCGCGAACCGTCGTCACCGCGTCGGTCAGATAGCCGCCGGCCGCCAGCGCCCAACCGGTGGCGATGGCCAGGGCGGTGTGCATGTACACGTAGCTGTCCGGGACGTTCGCACGCGCTTCCTCCAGCGCCGCGTTCGCCTCGGCCGACTGGCCGAGCTTGGCGTGCGCCTCGGTCAACGCGAAGCAGCTCGCCGGCCGCAGACCTGTCGTGATGCCGTGATGTTCGACGCCCGCGAGCGCTTCGTGCAGGAGCTTGACGGCGCCGGGTAGCTCGCCGCGCATGAGGTCCGACTGGCCGAGCAGGAACACGAGGTTGGCGTACGCCAGACCCGGCACGTCGTTCACCGAGTCGGCCATCTGCTTGGCGACCTTCGCGCAGTCGTCGATGCGGCCCGTGAGCCTGCAGGCGCGTGCGAAGACACCGCCGAACCAGAATCGCAGGTGCGCCGTCTGGAACGACGTCGACGCACGATCCAGTGCCCGGTCGGCGACCGCCGTCAGCTCGTCACCGCGGCCAAGAGCGCCAAGCGCCATCACCAACGCGAACGACGCCATCATGGCGTGAAAATCACCGAGCTGCTCTGAATTCAGTGCGGCGGTGGCTTTTTCGGCCGCCAACTCGCACCGGCCGTACACCGCGTCGACGCACGCCTCCACTGCTTCCCGCGAGGCCGCCTGGCTCGGCGACTCCGGACCGCCGGCAAGACCCTCGAGGATGGCCGCCGCATCCGCGGGCCTGCCGAGTGTCCAGATCAGGTTTGCGGCACGCACGGTCGACCATCGGTGCACGTCCTCATGGCCGTCGGCGGTGATCTCCTTGAGGAACTTCTCGGCGTCGTCGCCGCGCCCCCGCAGGACCAGGTTCATCGCCTGAACGCCGGGCGCTTCGGCAGCCCCCGCCGACACCGCGGCAGCGGCGAACCGATCGGCCAGATCGAGATCCAGTAGCGTCATGGCGAAGCGCGCGGCGTCGATGAACAGTTCGGGATCGGGCGCAAGGTCCGATTCGAGTGTGAGCAGGGCACGCCGCACCGTCGACTGCATGTCGCCGTCGGGCTTCTTACCGAGACCCTGCGCGAGCTTGCCCCGGATCCGGGACAGGTACATCTCACCGGCGCCGGCCCGCCGGAGTTCCCCGTAGAGCGGATGGGCCAGCCGCGCCATGCGCTCGTTGCCGGAACGCTCGACGGTGACCAGGCGCATCTGCTCGGCGGCCTCCAGATCGGAGCGGTCGGCCACCTCGCACAGCACATCGACGGCCAACGGCTCGCATTGCGACAACGTGTCGACCACGAGCGCCATCCCCTCGGACAGCCCACCCAATTGGCGGCCGACCATGTCGGTGATGTTCTGCGATACCGCAACCCGGTCATCCCACATCCACACGCCGGCAACCCGCCGCATCCGCCCCGCGGTTATCTGGTCGGTCAGCAGTTGCCGCAGGAACAAGGCGTTACCTCCGGTGAGCTTCCAGAACCGTTGCGCGCTTCGGGCATCCACGGCTCCATCGAGGGTCGACTCGATCAGGCTGCGCGTTCCTGCTTCCGACAGCGGTGCGAGATCGAGCCGGGCCAGCAGGCCGTCCTTCCACAACGCCGTGACGGCGTCGGGTTCGGCCTCGCCCGTGCGAACGGTCACGACCAGCCTCGGCCCGCGTGACTGGGCAAGCTGGTGCACGACATGCGCCGACAACCCGTCGAGAAGGTGTGCGTCGTCCACCCCGATCAAGACCTTGCCCTGACGTTGTTGAGCGACAAAGGAATTGATGAGGCGCCCGACATCAGGCATCGATCCCGACGCCGTTTCGGTGATGGAGCCGGTGAACGCGCCGAGCGGCAATGGCCGGGCCGACTCGGTACCGGTGATCCAGTTGGTCCGCTCACCGGCGGCCTGCGCTCGCGCCACCACCTCTCGAGCAAGACGGGTCTTGCCGACACCGGCCGCTCCACAGATCACGACCCCCGAATAACTGCCCGGCCCGCTCAGCGCGCGACGAATCGCGACAAGTTCGCTGTCGCGTCCTGTCAGCAAATCACTGGTCATTTCAACGGCTCCGCACCGGCCATGCGCCCCTCCGCCGGTCATGGACTGTTTTACGCGCTAAGCATATGTCTCCGTCGGCGCCGATACGGCTTATTGACGACGCAATCAGCGGTTCGCTGCTTCGGCACCGCCAATCCCCAGTTCGGACGTGAAATACGCGCGCGCAATGTGCTTGGCCTCGTCGGCCGGAACGGCTCGCACGACCATCTGTGCGCCCAGACCGTCGATCATGGTCAACAGCCGCCGCGCCGCGACGTCGGCGTCCGTCACATGGAACTCACCGACCGCGGCTCCGGAACGGACCACGTCGGCGATGCATCCGAGCCATTCGTCGGTCAACGCGTTGGCCGCCGCCGCCAACGGCGCGTTGCGCCGTCCCAGGCTCCACGCCTCCAGCCAGAGCGCGCTGGCGTCCTCGCTGGACTCGTCGAGCACATAGTCCATCAGTGCGTCCATCTTGTCGGTCGATGTCTCGGCGGCGGCCATCAGCGTCCGAGCCTCCGCCAGATCGGCCTCGGCCGCCGTCGTGAATGCCGCCGTGATCAGCTGCTCGGCCGCCGAGAAGTAGTGGCTGACCAGGCCCGGCGTCACACCGAGATCGGAGGCGACGCGGCGCAGGGTCACCGCGGACAGGCCCTCTGCGGCGCTTATCTCGACAGCCTTCGCCAACAGCTCGTTGTGGCGCTCGGCAGGCAGCTTCCGCTTGGCGTCCCGCGCCTCGACTGACGAGCGCTCGCGCGAGGAAGCGGAGTGCACTGACGAGCGCCGCGACGAAGCGGAATGGACGTCCAATTCTCGCCCTCCTATTGACGGATCCCGGATGTTATTGAACACTACATCAACACTATTGATTCACCCATCAACAAGCCGAATCGAGCAGCTCATGACCGCTACCGCCCCCGCGTCCGCCGTTGAACCGGCCGAAGACCGCATCGGCGCGGTCGAAGCAGCGGGCGTCGAATACCTGCCCGAGGATGCCCGCGACTCCGGGCCGCGCAACCTCGCCGCGGTGTTCCTCGGCGCGAACCTGACCTGGACCAACGTCGTCTTCGGCGCGTTCGCGATCCTGTTCGGCCTGACGTTCTGGCAGACGGTCACCTCGATGGCCCTCGGCATTGCCGTGGGCACGGTGGCCGTATTGCCCACCGCGATCATCGGACCGCGCACGGGCACCAACATGACCGTGTCCAGTGGCGCCTTCTTCGGCATCCGGGGGCGGTTCATCGGCTCAGCACTGGCGTTGGCGATCGCGTTGGGATTCGCGGCGGTCACCGTGTGGACCAGTGGCGACGCGATCGTCGCCGCGGGCCACCGACTGCTCGGCACACCACAGAGCGACGTCGTCCACGCCGTCGCCTACGCCGCGGTGGCCGCGCTCATGGTGACCGTGGCGCTTTACGGCCACGCGACCATCGTCGCCATCCAGAAAATCGTCGTGCCCGTCGTCGGCGGCCTGATGATCCTCGACGTCGTTGCGTTCGCCGGCGGCTTCCACCCCGGCGCACCGGGCGGCGAATATGCCCTGGGCGGCTTCTGGCAGACCTGGGCGTTGTCGGCGGTGCTGTTCGCGGCTGCGCCGATCTCCTACGGCCCGACCATCGGCGACTACACCCGCCGCATCTCGTCGATCCGGTTCAGCGACAGGCACATTGGCGCTGCCCTTGGCGTCGGCATGTTCATCGGGGTGCTGCTGCCCAGCCTGTTCGGCGCGTACACCGCAATGACGTTCACGAACCCGACCGACTCCTACATCGACGATCTCGTCGGCGCTTCCCCCGCCTGGTACGTCGTGCCCGTCGTGGTGATCTCGTTGTTCGGCGGCATGAGTCAGGGAGTGCTGTGCGTCTATGCCAGCGGCCTGGACTTGGAAGGCCTGGCGCCGCGGCTGAAGCGGACGCAGACCACGATCATCACCGCCGCTGTCGCCATCGCACTGCTGTATATCGGGGTCTTCGTGTTCGACGCGATCGACTCGGTGACAGCGATGACGGTGGCGCTCAACGCGGTCATCACGCCGTGGGTGGCGGTCCTGGCGATCGGCGCGCTGCGTACGGAATCGTATGACCCCGTTGACCTTCAGGCGTTCGCACATGGTCGGCGCGGCGGCCGGTACTGGTTCACCGGTGGCTGGAACCTGCCTGCGGTCATCGCGTGGGTGGTCGGCGCCGCCTTCGGGACGCTGACAGTGAACACCACGCTTTACGTCGGACCGCTGGCCGACATCGCCGGCGGAGTAGACGTCAGCACCATCGGTTCGGCCGCGCTGGCGGGGTTGATTTACCTCGCCTCACTGAGTTTCATCGAGGCATGACGCGCTCAGCCGACGACCTGGTCACCGAATTCTGCATGAAATGGGCCGCCCCCGATCCGGAGGAATTGGCCGGCTACTTCACCGAAGACGCCGTTTATCACAACATCCCGATGGATCCGGTGCAGGGCCGCGACGCCATCAAACAGTTCATCGCGGGATTCGTGGCCGGCTTCGACGGCATCGACTTCCAAGTGCACCGGCAAGTCAGCGACGGCGATCTGGTGATGAACGAGCGCACCGATGTCATGCGCCGCAAGGACGGCGAGCCGATACCGCTGCCGGTCACCGGAGTCTTCGAGATCGAGAGCGGTCAGATCAAGGCGTGGCGAGACTATTTCGACATGGCGACCATCACCGCCGCGTTCAGCTAGTCACCTTCCCTCCGCGAGCAGACGCGAAATCGGCCGAAATGGCATCGAAACGGGGGATTTGGCGTCTGCTCGCCGAAAGGAATCAGGCCAGCAGCGGCACCGCGCGATGGCGGGTGTCGGTCAGGATCTCGAACATCGCGCGGCGGGTGGCAGTCAGCTCAGTTGCTGGACTTCCCTTGGCCGAGAGCTTGATCCGGCATGTCGCGAGCGCGGAGTTGTAGCAGTACTTCGACTCGCCATCGGTGTCGGTATAGGTCAGCCCGATGACATCGCGCTCCTGCGCGGTGATCTCCCCGTCCACGGTGACATCGTTGACGCGCGCCCCGAACGCCCAGCGAAACGGGCGGTAGTCACCGTGCGTGTGGCGCGTCGCAAACACCGAACGCACGGCGATCTCGCGCCCGCCGTGACGCACGACAAGAAGCGTGGCGGCGGGCAATGAGATGGGGCCGAGCGCCGCGTGGGCGGTGACGATCTCGAGGCTCGACGACGGCGCCCCGTCGAAACCGCACACCTGACCGAACGCGTACGCGGGGGTGTGGCGGCGGCCCCAGTTGTGGTTGACGCTGCCGGTCCAGCCGTCGACGCGAAGTGGCACGTCGTCGAGCTCCACGCTCCCATCGAACCGAGCAAGAGGATGGCGAACCATTGTCTTGGCCGTCGGGATCTTCGCCTTGTACGCCCGGTCGGTGAGGAGTTTGACCGGCGCCTCGTCGCCCGGCGCGATTTGCAGATCCCACCGCGCGGACCGGCCCGCAGTGCTGACCGACCCGCGCGCCGACCGGTCATCGATGGACGTCGCGCCGATCCGGGCGGTCCAGGTGTCGTCGCTGAAGTCGGACTGGTCGATCGGATGCGGCGCCTTGAGCGCTCTGTTGCCTGCACCGTCGGGGTCGAACACCATCACCCAGGAATCGGCGACCGGTGCGCCCGCGGTCGGCAGCAGCAGTGTCGAGCGCATCCACAGCGCCTGCGCGCGGTCGGCGGCGTTCGCACGCAGGTACCTGCTCTCGTAGTAGGGCGCCTGACGCTTCATGCGACCAGCATCCAATACTTGACCCGTGACCGGGATGGAGATCGCCACCTATGCTCTGGCCGCCGTTGCCGTCGCCGAAGCCGTCGCGCTCGTCGTGCTCTGGGTGATGCTCACCCGCGCCCGCGCCGAAGCCGACGAGCTGCGCGGCCGGGTCGACACCCGCAACATGCTGCTCTCCGGCGGTCGCGAAGCGGTCAAGACCATGTGGCAAACGGCGAACATCATCCGCAAGGAGGGCTTCGGCGCCGCGGTCCGCTCCTCGATCGAGGACCTCGCCGACTGGGCCGAGGTGGAACGGCCCGACCTCGCCCGGCTGGCGCCGGACGGCAACGTGGCGATCATGTTCTCCGACATCGAGGAGTCGACGGCGCTCAACGAGCGCATCGGCGATCGCGCGTGGGTGCGTCTGATCGGCAGGCACGACAAGATGATCCGCCGCTACGTGCACAGCCATAAGGGCCACGTCGTCAAAAGCCAGGGCGACGGGTTCATGGTCGCCTTCGCCGAACCGGAGCAGGCGGTGCGGTGCAGCATCGATGTACAGAACGCACTCAGCAAGCGGCCCAACGGTATTCGGGTGCGCATCGGTATTCACGTGGGTAAGTCAGTGCGACGGGGCGACGATCTGTTCGGCCGCAATGTCGCGATGGCGGCGCGGGTCGCCGCGCAGGCCGACGGCGGTCAGACGCTGGTCAGCGAGCCGGTGCGGGAGCAGGTCGACGACCGCGACGGCATCGCCTTCGACGAGGGCCACGATGTCGAGTTGAAGGGGTTCTCCGGCAAGCACCGGCTGTACGCGGTCGACGCCGGCTAACCGCCGCCGCGCGTCGGCGACTCGATCGGATCGGCGTCGCGATTCTTTTAGTGCGCCGAGCTTTCGCCGCCTAACCCTTCTGCTCCGACTCGGCCAGCCGCTGGTGCAACCGCGCCCGGATGTCCTCGGGCGTGTAGGAATTGCGGCGCCGCTGATCGCGCGCGACGAGGACGCCGCCGGCGACGACACCCGCCACGCCGGCCAGCCCCACCCACTTCCAGATGCTTCGCATGCCCGTCAGTGTGCCTAAGCTTCGGGCGTGGATGCGAACACGGTCACCCTCGAGCGCGCCCTCGACGAGACCCGCACCGGCGACATCTGGCTGTTCCGTGGCGCCTCGCGGCCCGATCGCGCGATTCAAGCCATGACCAACGCGCCGGTCAACCATGTCGGAATGACCGTTGCGATCGACGACCTGCCGCCGCTGATGTGGCACGCCGAGCTCGGCGACAAGCTCCCGGACCTGTGGACGGGCACCAATCACCGCGGAGTCCAACTCAACGACGCGCGAGCAGCCGTCGAGCGCTGGATCCTGAACTATGGCCAACGCTGCTGGTTGCGTCAGCTCACCCCGCACGCCAGCCGCGAACAGGAAGACCAGGTGCTGCGCGTCATCGCGCGGATGGACGGCACACCGTTTCCGAGCACCGCGCGGCTGACGGGACGGTGGTTTCGCGGCCGTGTTCCGACAGCGAGTGACTGGACACGCGGTATCCCGTTTCTGGACAAGAGGGTTCGCGAATCCGCTCAGCGCAGAAAGGCCGATCAGCGCAAGGCGGGGTTGGAGACCGCGTATTGCGCCGAGACCGTCGCGATCACCTACGAAGAGATGGGCCTGCTGACCACCGAGAAGCATGCCAGCTGGTTCGACCCAGGCAAGTTCTGGAGCGGCGATGCACTGCCGCTCACCCGGCGCAACAGACTCGGCGACGAGATCGCCGTCGTGCTCGATTAGCCGATATCCGCCAGCGGGGATGCGCTAGCTTCCCTGGATGCGTCTGATAAACGCCTTCTTCGCCAACCATGCGGAAGTGGTTGACGACATGCTGAACGTGACCGGCGGGTGCTGGACCTCGACGACGGTCGCGGATGGATCGACGGCGTTCGCGACTCGCTTGGTTGTCTTCTGCGAGGTCACCCGGCACGACCGGGGCCAGCAGTTCGGTCTGCACATCGACGCCGCAGGACCGACGGGTCAGCAGTGGACGCCCGCGCGATCGTCCTACTTCACGGTGCCGAGTCGCATCACGTTCATGGTGACCCCGGCGATTGCCCTGCCCATCGAGTTGAACGGCGGCCTGCACGTCTACACCGTCCGCCTTGAAGACCACGACGAGCGGATCGCCCTGCCGCTGCACGTGCAGGTGGTGGCAGGCAGCGCGTTTCCCAACGCCTGAATTGTTGGATCAGAACCCCCGGTCGCGGTGTGGCGCTATCGTCCGCCCATGCCGCTCCACTATGTGGATCCACACAAGAAACACAGTCGCTGGTACACGGCTGTGGAGAATTTCAGCCGGTCGCCGTCAGGACAATTCATGGCGCGTCACGTGTTTCCCCGCATCGACCCGTGGCTGTTCCGTGCGACCCGCGGGCGGTATCCGTCGATCCTCGGCGGTCCTTCGACCGCCCCGTTGGTCACGACGGGTGCCAAAACCGGCCAGCGCCGGGAACATCAACTCACCTACTTTCACGATGGAGCCGACCCCATCCTGACCGCCTCCAACTACGGCGGCCAGAAACATCCGCAGTGGTACTACAACCTGAAAGCCAATCCGCAGTGCGAGTTCGGCGACGAGCCGTACACCGCGCAGGAAGTCACCGACCCGGACGAGCACGCCCGGCTGTACGGGTTGGCCGAGCAGGTCTACGCCGGTTGGAGCGATTACCTCGCGAAGACGGCGGCGGCCGGCCGCAAGATCCCGGTCTTCCGCCTCATTGCGCGCTAGGTTTCACAGCCGCGCGAAGCAGGGGTTCTCGTCCGCCTTGGGGATCGACGCATTCTGGCTCGAGAACTTGCCGACCACCCCGGTATCGGTCACTTCGACGCTGTCGGCGTGGATCCCAAGCGGATAGTTGTCGTTCAGTTTCTTGGTGAGGTCGTTCAGCGCCGACTGCACCGCGTCCTTGGGCAGCGGTCCGCTGACGTCGAGCACCTCGAGATTCAGATCGCCATCGCTCACAACGGGTTTGGCCGTCACGCTGTTCTCGCCGGCGTCCACGATGATTGTGCCCGCCGCGGGATCCGTGCGCACACCGGTGATCAGATTGCCCACTGCGGGCAGGTTGGCCGCCAGGGTGTCCTTGATACCGGCGGACTTCCAGTCCAGCGTCGCGGTCAACGATCCGATCGTGCCCTTGGAATCGCCGGTCTCCCGCAACCGCACATCCGACACGGTCACATCGGCCGTCATACCCGTCGCGTCCTGCACACGATGCCCCGCCGTGGAGACCGAGATGTTGGTGTAGTGGCCGGTGATGTGCTGCCACAGGAAGGGCGGATTCACGCCGTAGGAGATGTTGACGTCGTCGTGAACGACGCATTTCGCCACGTCGACCAAGACGTCGTCGGCGCGGTGTCGTGCGTATAGCTCGGCGCCGGCCAGGCCGGCCGCCAGAAGCGCAATGATGATCACCGCGATCAGCACGATCGATTGCCAGTTCAGGAACCCTCGACCGCGCCGTTTTGCGGCCCCCCGGGGCAGGGGCGCGGATAGCTGTGGCGGCGGGCCGCCGGGTGGTGGTGGCCGGAGTTTCTCCGTCGGCGCGGCGTCGGCGGGCCGGTAGCGGGAACGGATCTGTTCGGTCGGCGGCTCCGGTGGTCTACCCGGGCGCTCGATCCGCCGCGTTGGCGGGTCCTGATGCGGGTTGCCCCTGCCCTGCCGACCGGGCGGCCCTGGGCGTTGCGGCGGCGGCGTGGTCACTTGCGCGATTCTGCCTCATCAAGCTGGCTGCAACGCGGTGATCCCGCTGGACGAGTGGCGCAGTACTCGTCCTGTTTCGTGTCGCGGCGATCCACGTGAGGCGCCATGGCAGACCTCCTCGCGCCGGCCATCACCCTGCTCATGATGGGGCTGTTCGCGACCGGGTGCGTGTTCTATCTCCAGCGCGTCCGCCACGGACGCGCCGATTACGTCGCCGAACTGGAACGTCGCCAACCCGACTTCGATTAGAGATCCGGCCTGCGACACGCCGGAGCACAGGAGGCATCGCGGGGCGATCGGCCGGGATAATTCGGGCCGTGCCGACCCGAAGGCCAACGCGCGCCGTGAGATACGCACGCCGCCGCAGGAAGCGGATGGCTGCGAAAGTCCACGACCTCACCGAGTTCCAATGGGACGCACTGAAACTGGCTTGGGGTGGTTGCGCCTACTGCGGGGCGCTGGGAACACCGCTGCAGAAGGACTGCGTGTTGCCGATCTCGCGCGGAGGGCGATACGCACTCGCCAACGTCGTGCCCAGCTGCCGGTCGTGCAACACCAGCAAGTGCAACACCGAGGTGACCAGCTGGATGCGGCGCAAGAAACTGGACGAACGCGCATTCCTGCTGCGCCAGGCCGAGATCAACCGCACATTGACGTGTGACTTGGGAGGGGAAGTGCCACAGCCACATGGCGGAATCTGACGACGGACAGAGGCCTGAATTCCGGGTCTGGAACATCTATCCGCGAATCAGCGACTACGACCGCACCTGGTCACTGGACGGCATCGCCGTCATCAACCTCATCGAGGAATCGTGCTTCTGGGCGTTCCTCCGATGGCTCAACGAGAACAAGTGGCCGTCCCTGCAACAGGCGACGGTGAATTACCGGCGGCAGATCCGTGGGGCGGACCTGCCGCTTGAAATCACCGGCCACAGCGTCGACTGGTCGGAAGAATTCGATGTAACAATTGCCTACGACATCAGGCCGGAGGCCGCACCCGAATCTGAACCGCTCTACTCCGCCGAAATACGCTGGCGCGGTGCCGATATGAGCCCGTTCGAGGGAGAAGTGGCGCTTCTGTCGGGCTCCGCGGAATTCCGCGAGTCGAGCGGCCCGTCATTGTGACCGCCGCCCGGGGCTTCGGCACAGCGCACGCCGAAGCCGTCATCGAACGTTGACGGCTTCTGGAGAATCTTCATCGGAGAACGGTGCCGCCGTCGACGTTGACGACCTGACCGTTGATCCATTCGCCTTCGTCTGACAGCAGAAACGCCACCAGCGAGGCGACGTCGTCCGGATCGCCGACTCGAGTACTCCGAATGCGTTTCAACGCAGAGGCTTCCAGCTCTGGCCATTGGGCCGCCGACCGAATCGCATCGGTGGCGGTGAAGCCGGGCGCCACCGCGTTGCATCGGATGCCCTCGCGGCCCCACCGCGATGCTACGTGGCGGGTCAACGCCCCGATTCCCGCCTTGGCTGTGGCGTAGGCCGGACGCACTGGTTCGCCCTGAAAGGCGGCCGCAGACGACATGTTGACGATCGATCCACCGCCGTGGCCCAGCATTCTGGGGATCGCATGCTTCATCGCGGCCACATAACCGCGGAGATTTACCGTCATCACCCGGTCCCACACATCGAGATCGATGTCCACGACGTCGGTGTCGGCACGAAGGGTGCTCATGTCCGTGCCGACGTTGAACAGCCCGTCGATCCCGCCATAGGCTTCTTCGGCAGCGCGCATCAGGTCGCCGATCGACTGAACATCGGCAAGGTCGGCCGCCACCGCGGTCGCTACGCCGCCTGCCTCGACGATTTTTCCTGCCGTGCGCCGAGCCGCCTCCCCGGCTATGTCGCCGATCACCACCGACGCGCCCTCCGCTGCGATGCGGGCAGCGGTTGACGCACCCAGGCCCGTGGCGCCACCCAGCACGACCACGACCTTGTCCGTCAACCCGCGCATGGATCACACCGTTCCGCGTGCCGCCCACGCGGTGGCGGTGACGGTGAACGGCCCGCTGCCCAGACGTTCGCGGGCCACGGCTTGCAGTCGTGCGCGACCTTCGTCGTCGAGTCGCCCGACATAGTCGCCGGCGGGACCGACTCCGAATGTGTACGGCTGCCACCACTGCTCGAAGGTCGGGTGGACCATATCGACGGCGATGCCGTCCTCCGCCACAGTGCGCAGGCCGGCCGCCTCGAACAACTCGGTCAGGTGCCCCCGGTGCGCACCGGACAGCAGCGCCTCATCCTGCGCGTCAGGGTCGATGAGGTGAACCGCATCCCAGAACGGCGCCAGCGCGCCGGTCGGCCCGTCCCACACACATGCCGCGACGACGCCGCCGCGCCGAGTGACGCGCGCCATCTGACTGATGCCGCCCACCGGGTCCGTCATGAAGTGCACCACCAACTGCGCGAGTGCAGCGTCGAAAGACGCCGATTCGTAGGGTAATTCCTCTGCCGTACCTTTCCGTGCATCCAGACCCGGGAAGCGGCGGCGCATCGCGTCGACGAACGGCGGTGACGGATCGATCGCCGCCACCTCGGCCCCGACCGACAGCAGATGCGCCGTCAGTGCGCCGGGCCCACAGCCGACGTCGAGCACCTTGTCGTTCGCGCCGACCCCGGCGAATGCCGCGAAGACCACCGCGAGAGGCTCGGCGTACCGACCCATGAAACGCGAATAGGCCTCCGGCGAGACGACAAAACTCACGTGCGAATGGTATGCCGCCGGCGGTGCCCGGAGCGGCATGCTTGTCGACAAAGGAGGACAAGCAAGATGACCCGAGGCGACGTGCGTCGCCTGCTCGTGGCCGTGATTCCCGCAGCCGTGCCGTTGTCCATGGCCACGGTCTTCGCGGGCCTGCGTCGCTACGTGACGGCGGCTCCGACGGCGTACAACATCGGCTTTGCCGTTTATTGGCTCGGCTGGTGTTTAGTGGTTCCACTGTGGTTGCTGGGACCCCGCACCGCGGCTCGCCTGCTGACCAGTGGGCGACGGCTCTCCAGCGTTCATATCGTCCTTCTCGCCGCGCCCGTCGTCGGCGCCGTCGTAACGCAGCTGATTCCGCTTCGCAAGGCCGTCGACGGACCGACGGCGGCGGTCATGGCGGGCACCGCGATCATCAACGCAGTCGGCGAGGAATTGCTCTGGCGCGCAGTGTTCATGCGCGAAGGTCATGGCCGACCATCAATGATGGCATGGTCGCTGATCGGCTTTTCCGGATGGCATTTCGCGCCGCAGATCGTTCTGCCGTCGCGACTGGGCCGCGGACGCTTCGTCGCCGGCTCGGCCCTCGTCGGAATCGCCTCAACCCTGGCGGCGTCGAAGGCGGGTGGCTTGCGCCAAGTCGTTGTGGCCCACGCCATGACGGATATGTGCGGCGTGACGGCAGCGCGATTCCGATTGGACCGACACGGGCAACCGGATTTCGCCAATCGACTTTGAATAGAGACTGCGCGACGTCGCCGTCGGCGCTAGGGCCGAGCAGATACTTGTTCGCGAATCGCCTGCTTATCAATCACCGACCAGACTTCGACGATCCTCCCCCCATCGAACCTGTAGAAGACGTGCTCGGGAAACGACACCTCGTCACCTGTCGGTTCGAAACCCAGAAACGTGTGCCGCGGGGTGCACCGAAAGTAGAGGCGGCACGCCACGACGTGATCATCAGCAAGAAGCAGCTCGGGCTGAAACTGCAGATCCGGTATCGCGTCGACGTCCTTCTCCAGCATTGCTCGGTAGTCACCAAGGGTCATAGGTGTTCCGTTGTATGACAACTCATTCGCGACGTAGTCGCCGAGGTCCGGCCACTGCCGTTCGTTCAGACACGACAGGTAGCTGAGATAAATGGAGACTAGATCGCGCTCAATCATCACATCACTCTTTCTGCTGGCTCACGCAGTTGACATAGAAGTGCCCGTGTCCTCGCCGGGGCGCTGCTGAGCAGTCGACTAGCGCGCCCGCCCTCAGCCGCGACTCTGCGGTCAGGGCGCAAAAGTGCGAGAGCACATCGCCGCAGCCGCAGAGTCAACATTCGCCTAGACGTTGAACCGGAATTCGACCACGTCGCCGTCGGCCATCACGTAGTCCTTGCCCTCCATCCGCACCTTGCCTGCGGCCTTGGCCGCGGCCATCGAGCCCGCCGCCATCAAGTCGTCATACGACACGATCTCGGCCTTGATGAAGCCCTTCTCGAAGTCGGTGTGGATCACCCCGGCGGCCTTCGGCGCGGTGTCGCCCTGATGGATCACCCATGCCCGCGACTCCTTGGGACCCGCCGTCAGGAACGTCTGCAGCCGTAACGTATGGAACCCGGCGCGGGCCAACGCGTCGAGCCCGCGCTCGGTCTGGCCGATCGACTCCAACAGCTCGGCGGCCGACTCGTCGTCGAGCTCCTGCAACTCCTCCTCGATCTTCGCGTCGAGGAACACGGCGTCGGCCGGCGCGACCATCTCTCGCAGCGAGGCGGTGCGGTCGGCGTCGGTCAGCACCGCCTCGTCGGCGTTGAAGACATAGAGGAAGGGTTTGATGGTCATCAGGTTCAGCTCGCGCAGCAACGCGGTGTCGATCGACTGCCCGCCGCTGCCCGATGTCGCCGTCGCCACGGCTCCGGCGAACAGCGTCGTGCCGCCGTTGAGCATTTCCTGTGCGGCCACCGCGGCCTCGTGAGCGGGCCGACGGTCCTTGTGCGTGCGGGCCTCCTTCTCCAGCCGCGGCACCGCCCGCTCGAGTGTTTGCAGGTCGGCCAGGATCAGCTCCGTCTCGATCACCTCGATGTCGGACTTCGGGTCGATCCGGCCGTCGACGTGCGCCACGTCATCGTCGGTGAAAACCCGCACCACTTGGCAGATCGCGTCGCTCTCGCGAATGTTGGCGAGGAACTTGTTGCCCAGACCTGCGCCCTCGGACGCGCCCTTGACAATCCCCGCGATGTCGACGAAGGTCACCGGCGCATGCACGATCTTTTCGCTTTCAAACATCTTCGCGAGCTCGTCGAGCCGCGGATCCGGCAGCGGCACCACGCCTTCGTTCGGCTCGATCGTCGCGAAGGGGTAATTGGCAGCCAGCACGTTGTTGCGCGTCAGCGCGTTGAAGAGCGTTGACTTACCGACGTTCGGCAGACCAACGATTCCCAGGTTCAAGCTCACAGGGACACAAGTCTAGGAGACGACCGCGGGCGCGCCAGCGCGCGCTGGCAGCTACTTCCAGCGAGAGCCGGTACGGTCGACGTGTGTCAGGACAGCGCGCGCGGTCTGCAGTAGCGGCCGAGCATCGCTCCATGATCCCCACCATTCCGGGTGTGCCCTCGTGGGGTGCGGTGCTCATCGCCGTGACATTTACCGCCATCGGCTTCGCCTTCGATGCCGGTTCCGGCGACAAAGAGCTGGGCCTGGCGTTTGCTGCCGCCTACGCTATCGGGTGCGTCGCCGCAGTGGTGGCGGTACGGCAGACTGGCGTGTTCACCGCGGTCATCCAGCCCCCGCTGCTGCTCTTCGTCAGCGTGCCTGGCGCCTATTTCCTGTTTCACAGCGGCACGATGGACGGCCTCAAAGATCTGCTGATCAACTGCGGCTATCCCCTGATCGAGCGCTTCCCGCTGATGTTCTTCACCTCGGCGATCGTGCTGTTGTTCGGACTCCTGCGGTGGTACGCGGGCATGGGACACCGTCGCGCCGCGCCCGCGGAGGCTGCCGAGCCGCAGTCGACGAGTCGGTTGTCGGCGGTGACGGCGAAGATCTCCGGATTGCTGGCGCGTGACGCCGACGACGATGGCGCCGACGAAGAGGTCCCCGCGCCGCGCCGCAGCAGACAGCATTCGATCGATCGGAGCGCCAGGACCGCCAAGCCGGCCGCGGCGTCGGCGCGGACACGCAGCAGCAAGCCGGTCAAGCGCACGCAGCCGTCGCGCCCGCGGCACACCCGCCCGCCGGACACCGAGATCATCGAGCCCGTCGTCGAGCGTCCCCGCCGGCCGCGGACCGCCAACCGGTCCACCGAGCCGACGACGCCCCCGCCGGAGCCGCGGCGCCGTCCGCGGTCGTCGTCGACGCGCGAACCGCGCAAGCAGCCGCCCCCGAGCGATCGCCGCTCCCGGCATCAACGGCCCGATCGCCACACCCGGTTCGACGGCTTCGAGCCGTTCGAACCGCATGGCACCACCGGCTCCAACAGCAACGGCAACGGTTCGCCCAACGGCACCCACCACCCCGTCTCGCGGGTGCGCTATCGCGGTGCCGACGACGGCGAACAGCGTGCGCAGTACCGGTCGCGGCCACGCACGTCCAAGCATTCGGCCGAGGCCTGGGAATACGACGTTTAGCTAGGTGCGCGCGGGCCGGATCTCGCGGGGCAGTGCGAAGACCAACGTTTCGTTGGCGGTCGTGACGGGCTGCACCATGTCGAAGCCGTGCTCGGCCAGCCGCTCGAGCACACCGCGCACCAAGATCTCGGGAACCGAGGCGCCGGAGGTCACGCCCACCGTGGTGACACCGTTCAGCCAGGCCGGATCGACGTCGTCGGCGTAATCGACCAGGTAAGCCGCGTCGGAGCCGGCGTTCAACGCCACCTCGACCAAACGCACCGAGTTCGACGAATTGCGCGAGCCGACCACGATCACCAGCTGGCATTCGGGGGCCATCGCCTTGACGGCGACCTGCCGGTTCTGCGTGGCGTAACAGATGTCGTCGCTGGGCGGATCCTGCAGCGTCGGGAACTTCTCCCGCAGCCGGCGCACGGTCTCCATGGTCTCGTCGACGCTCAGCGTGGTCTGCGACAGCCAGATCACCTTGTCCTCGTCGCGGACGGTGACGTTGTCGACGGCATCGGGGCCGTCGACGAGCTGCACATGATCGGGTGCCTCGCCTGCGGTGCCCACGACCTCTTCGTGGCCTTCGTGACCGATCAGGAGGATGTCGTAGTCATCGCGCGCGAACCGCTTCGCTTCGTTGTGCACCTTGGTGACCAGCGGGCACGTCGCATCGATGACCTGAAGCTTTCGCTCCGCCGCCGACGTGTGCACGGTCGGGGCGACGCCGTGCGCGGAGAACACCACGATCGCGCCCTCGGGGACCTCGTCGGTCTCGTCGACGAATATCGCGCCCGCCTTGGCCAGCGTGTCCACCACATGCCGGTTGTGCACGATCTCGTGTCGGACGTACACCGGCGCGCCGTGTTTCTCCAGCGCGCGCTCGACGGTTTCCACGGCGCGGTCCACGCCTGCGCAGTATCCGCGGGGTTCGGCGAGCAGAACCCGCTTACCTGCCACGCCACTGGACGCCGAGCTGGAGGCACCCGGAATCCCCATGTTGATAGTCGGTGGCATGGTTCCAGGGTACTGACCCGCGCTGCCCGGAGGCCAGCCGTAGGCTGGGGCGCATGCCTTCTGCACCCTATGGGGTCCGTCTGCTGGTCGGAGCGGCGGTAACCGCCTTCGAGGAAACCCGAAAACTCCCGCAGACCATCCTCATGTATCCGATGACCATCGCCAGTCAGGTGGCGCACCTCGTGATGAAGATGCAGCAGGACATCGCCGATCTGGTCAACAGGGGCGACGAGACGCTGGAAAGCCTCTTCCCGCCGAAGGACGAGCAGCCCGAGTGGGCGACGTTCGACGAGGATGTGGCCGACGAGGTGCCCGCACCCTCGGCTTTCGATGGTGAACGTCTCACCGAAGGCCGCTTCGCGCTGTTCACCGGCGGCGAGCCGGAAACCTCGGCCGCCGAGTCGACGGGCCCGGTGGCGACCGACCAACCCGAGATCGTCGCGCGGTTGGACTACGAGACGCTGACGCTGGCCCAGCTGAGGGCGCGGCTGTCGTCGCTGCGTGTCCCCGACCTGGAAGCGCTGCTGGCCTACGAGGACGCGACCAAGTCCCGCGCGCCGTTTCAGACCCTGTTGGCCAACAGGATCACCCGCGCGAACGCCAAGTGAGCGAGGCTGAGCAAGGCAAGTCTCCCGACAACCCCTGGCCGGTGCGGGCGGTCGCCACTCGCGTCGCCAAGTACATCGATCGGCTCGGCATGGTCTGGATCGAGGGCCAGCTGACGGAGCTGAAGCTGCGCCAGTCGACGGCGTGGATGGTGCTGCGCGACCCGGCCGCGGATATGTCGGTGTCGGTGAGCTGCGCCAGCCACCTGGTCGCCAATTCGCCGGTGCCACTGTCCGAGGGCACCCAGGTGATCATGCTCGGCAAGCCGCAGTTCTACACCCGCAATGGCTCATTCAGCTTGCGGATCAGCGAGATTCGCGCCGTCGGCATCGGAGAGCTGCTCGCCAGGATCGAGCGGTTGCGCAAGCTGCTCGACGCCGAAGGTCTATTCGACCACCGCCTCAAACGGCCGATCCCGTTCCTGCCCAACACGATCGGACTGATCACCGGGCGTGCCAGCCACGCTGAGCGCGACGTCATCTCGGTGGCGAAAGACCGTTGGCCCGCAGTCAGTTTCGCCGTTCGCAACACAGCAGTGCAGGGCACCAACACCGTTCCGCAGGTGGTCGAGGCGCTGCGCGAACTCGACGGCGACCCCGAAGTCGACGTCATCGTCATCGCCCGCGGCGGCGGCAGCGTCGAGGACCTGCTGCCGTTTTCCGACGAGACGCTGTGCCGGGCGATCTCGGCATGCACGACGCCGGTGGTCAGCGCGATCGGACACGAGCCGGACAACCCGCTGTGCGATCTTGTCGCCGATCTGCGCGCGGCCACCCCGACCGACGGGGCCAAGCGCATCGTCCCCGACACCGTCGCCGAACAGGCACTGCTGCTCGACTTGCGGCGGCGCAGCGCGCGGGCGCTGCGCAACTGGGTGCGTCGCGAGGAGCACGTGCTGAGCCAGCTGCGCAGCAGGCCGGTGCTGGCCCAGCCGCTGGCCGCGCTGACCGCACGAGCCGACGAGGTCCATCGCTGCCGGACGGCCGCACGGCGCGACATCGCGCGGATGGTGGCCGTCGAAGCCGAGCGGGTCGGACATCTGTCGGCGCGGCTGACGACGCTCGGGCCTGCCGCGACGCTGGCCCGCGGCTACGCGGTGGTGCAGACGGTGTCGGCCACGGGTGAGTCGGCGGTGTTGCACCGGGTGGCCGACGGGCCCGCAGGGACGCGGCTGCGGGTGCGGGTGTCCGACGGGGCGTTAACGGCGGTCAGCGAGGGAAGCCAATGAAGCCTATTAGTGAACTGGGCTACGAAGAGGCCCGCGATGAGCTGGTCGAGGTGGTGCGCCAGCTGGAGCAAGGCGGGCTGAACCTTGATGCGTCGCTGAAGCTTTGGGAGCGAGGCGAAGAACTGGCTAAACGCTGCGATGAGCACTTAGCTGGTGCGCGGAAGCGCATTGAGGACGCACTGGCCGCTGCGGACGAAGACGAAGGTTGAAAGTCTACATTTTTCTTCCCTAGGGACTCGAAACTGGAACACGTTTCAGTTATGCTGCCCGCCATGGGTGATGCAACGCTGACGACTGAACTCGGCCGTGTCCTGGTCACCGGCGGCTCCGGCTTCGTCGGGGCCAATCTGGTGGCGGAGCTTCTCGAGCGAGGCCACGACGTACGCTCCTTCGACCGCGCGCCATCTCCGCTCTCCGAGCATCCGAAGCTGCAGACCATCGTCGGTGACATCACCAATACCGACGATGTCGCCAAGGCCGTCGAGGGCATCGACACCGTCTTCCACACCGCCGCAATCATCGACCTGATGGGCGGCGCCTCGGTCACCGACGAGTACCGCCGGCGCAGCTTCGCGGTCAACGTTGACGGCACCAAGAACCTGGTGACGGCCGCGCAGCGGGCCGGCGTGCAGCGCTTCGTCTACACCGCCTCCAACAGCGTGGTGATGGGCGGCCGGCGGATCTCCGGCGGAGACGAGACCCTCCCGTACACCGAGCGCTTCAACGACCTCTACACCGAGACGAAGGTGGTCGCCGAGAAATTCGTGCTGGACTCCAACGGCGAGCACGGCATGTTCACGTGTTCCATTCGGCCGAGCGGGATTTGGGGCCGCGGCGACCAGACCATGTTCCGCAAGGTGTTCGAGAGCGTCCTCGCCGGCCACGTCAAGGTGTTGGTGGGCAGCAAGCACGTCAAACTCGACAACTCCTATGTGCACAATCTGATCCATGGATTCATCCTGGCCGGCCAGCACCTGGTTCCCGGCGGGACCGCTCCGGGCCAGGCGTACTTCATCAACGACGATGACCCCGTCAACATGTTCGAGTTCTCCCGCCCGGTGGTAGAGGCCTGCGGCGAGCCGTGGCCGAAGTTCCGGCTGCCGGGCCGACTGGTGTGGTTCACCATGATGGTGTGGCAGTGGCTGCACTTCAAGCTGGGCCTGCCCAAGCCGCTACTGGAACCCCTTGCCGTCGAACGGCTTTACCTCGACAACTACTTCTCGATCAGGAAGGCGAAGCGGGATCTCGGCTATCAGCCGAGGTTCACCACCGAACAGGCCCTCAGTGAGTGCCTGCCGTACTACGTCGACCTCTTCGACCAGATGAAGGCCGATGCAACAGAGGTGCCGGTCAGGGCGGTCACTCCGGCGCATCCCGCGGCCTGACGCCGCTACGGGGCGTTGACTCTGCGTCCCCGGTGCATAAGTACGAGTGACGGCCGCCGTCAGCGCAGAATCAATACATCTGTGTCACGTCAGCTGAGCAGATGAACCGGATGCCGCGTGACCGCCTCGATCCGCGAACCCGCGCGGTGCAACAGGTCGGTGCCCAGCGCGATCAGCGCGCGGGCCGCGGCGATCTCCTCGCCGATCATCGGCTGGGCGATGTCCCTCGGATTGCGGAACGCATCGCCTATCGCCGTCATCGTGTCGTCGTCACCCAGATGCGCGCGGATCGTCGCATGGGTGTGCGTCTCGTCCTCGTCGAACTGGATGTCGATATGCCAGTCGTTGTCCAGAATTTTGTCGTACATCGCCGTCACCTCTTCCGGGTAACAGAGTGCGCCGCTCGGCGGGTTTGCACCTACGGTTCCGTGAATTTCGCCGGCAGCGTCACGAAGTCGCTGCGTCCGTGGCAGCGGCGCAATAGGGTCGGTGCGCATAGATGCAAAGCAGCCCACGCGGAAAGGGCACATGATGCCTGACGGCAAACCCAACATTTTGGTCATCTGGGGCGACGACATCGGTATCTCGAACCTGAGCTGTTACAGCGACGGGTTGATGGGCTATCGAACCCCGAATATCGATCGAATCGCCAACGAGGGCATGCGGTTCACCGATTCCTACGGCGAGCAGAGCTGCACCGCGGGCCGCGCCGCATTCATCAGCGGCCAAAGCGTTTATCGCACCGGCATGAGCAAGGTCGGCGTGCCCGGCGCCGACGTCGGGTGGGCCGCGGAGGATCCTACGATCGCCGAGCTGCTCAAGCCACTCGGCTACGCGACCGGGCAGTTCGGCAAGAACCACTTCGGCGACAAGAACAAGCACCTACCGACCGTGCACGGGTTCGACGAGTTCTACGGCAACCTCTACCACCTCAACGCCGAAGAGGAGCCCGAGCAGTTCGACTACCCGCACGCCGATCAATTCCCCAAGCTCCACGACTTCGCCCTGCCGCGCGGCGTGCTGAAGTGCAAAGCCACCGACGAGGTGTCGACCGAACCCGACGACCCGAAGTTCGGTCCGGTCGGCAAGCAGGTCATTGAGGACACCGGCCCGCTGGACACCAAGCGGATGGAGACCATCGACGACGACACCACTGCGGCGTGCGTCGACTACATCAAGCGTCAGCACGAAGCAGGCAAGCCGTTCTTCGCGTGGATGAACACCACCCACATGCATCTCTACACCCACACCAAGCCGGAGAGCCGAGGGCAAGCCGGGCTATGGCAGTCGGGCTACCACGATTCGATGATCGACCACGACCGTAACGTCGGACAGCTGCTCGACTGCCTGGACGAACTCGGCATCGCCGACGACACCATCGTCGTGTACAGCACCGACAACGGTCCGCACCGCAACAGCTGGCCAGACGCGGGCACCACCCCGTTTCGCAGCGAGAAGGACACCAACTGGGAGGGTGCCTTCCGTGTTCCGGAGATGGTCCGCTGGCCGGGAAAGATCGAGGCGGACTCCGTGTCGAACGAGATCATCCAGCACCACGACTGGTTGCCGACCTTCCTGGCCGCGGCGGGCGAGCCCGACATCATCGAGAAGCTGAAGAAGGGCCACAAGGCCGGGGCCGACGGCGACACCGAGTACAAGGTGCACATCGACGGGTTCAACCTGCTGCCGTACCTGACCGGGGAGGTGGAGAGCAGCCCGCGACGCGGGTTCTTCTACTTCTCCGACGACGGCGACCTCGTCGCGATGCGCTTCGAGAACTGGAAGGCCGTGTTCATGGAGCAGCGGTGCGAGGGCACGCTGCGGATCTGGGCCGAACCGTTCACGACGCTGCGGGTGCCGCTGTTGTACAACCTGCGGACCGACCCGTACGAGTACGCCAACATCACGTCGAATACCTACTACGACTGGTTGCTGCACCACGACTACTTCATCTTCTACATGACGGCGATGGCGACCGCGTTCCTCGAGACGTTCAAGGAGTTCCCGCCACGACACGAACCGGCCAGCTTCAGCGTCGACCAAGCAGTCGAAAAGCTTCATCAATTCCTAGCGAAGGACTGAACCATGCCAGATTCCAAACCCAACATCCTCGTCATCTGGGGCGATGACATCGGCATCTCGAACCTGAGCTGCTACAGCCGCGGCATGATGGGCTACTTCACACCCAACATCGACCGGATCCCCGACGAGGGAATGCTCTTCACCGATTCCTACGGTGAGCAGAGTTGCACTGCAGGCCGGTCGTCGTTCATCACCGGCCAGAGTGTGTACCGCACCGGCATGAGCAAGGTCGGTATGCCCGGGGTGGACGTCGGGCTGCAAAAAGAGGACCCGACGATCGCCGAACTGCTCAAGCCGATGGGTTACGCCACCGGCCAGTTCGGCAAGAACCACCTTGGCGACCTGAACAAGTACCTGCCGACCGCACACGGATTCGACGAGTTCTTCGGCAACCTGTACCACCTCAACGCCGAGGAAGAACCCGAACACGAGGACTATCCGACCGCCGAAGAGGCCCCGCTCCTGCGCAAGGCACTCCTCCCTCGGGGCGTCATTCATTCCTGGGCGACCGACGAGGATTCCGGCGAGGTGGATGATCGATACGGCCCCGTCGGCAAGCAACGCATCGAGGACACCGGCCCGCTGACCAAGAAGCGCATGGAGACGATCGACGACGAGACCACCACCGCTTGCATCGACTTCATCCGTCGCCAGCACGAGGCCGACACACCGTTCTTCGTGTGGATGAACATGACGCACATGCACTTTCGGACCCACACCAAGCCCGAAAGCAAAGGGCAGGCCGGCCGCTGGCAATCGCCGTACCACGACACGATGGTCGACCACGACCGCAATGTCGGACAGCTGCTCGACCTGGTGGACGAACTCGGCATCGCCGAGGACACCATCGTCATCTATTCGACCGACAACGGCCCGCACGCCAACAGCTGGCCCGACGGCGCCACCACCCCGTTCCGGAGTGAGAAGGCCACCAATTGGGAGGGTGCCTTCCGGATACCGGAGATGATCCGCTGGCCCGGCAAGATCAAACCCCACAGCGTCTCCAACGACATTGTGCAGCATCATGATTGGTTGCCAACCTTTCTCGCCGCGGCGGGCGAGCCGGACATCGTCGAGAAGCTCAAGAAGGGCCACAAGGCCGGCGACATGACCTACAAGGTGCACATCGACGGCTACAACCTCATGCCCTACCTCACCGGTGAAGTGGACAAGAGCCCCAGGCGCGGCATGATCTACTTCTCCGACGACGGCGACGTGCTCGGCATCAGGGCGGAGAACTGGAAGATCGTGTTCATGGAACAGCGTTGTCCCGGCACGCTGCAGGTGTGGTTCGAACCGTTCACCCCGCTGCGCGCGCCGAAGTTGTTCAACCTGCGGACCGACCCCTTCGAACGCGCGGACGTAACCTCAAATACATACTGGGACTGGTTGATTGACCGTCTTTATCTGATGTTCTACGGGTCGGCGATCGTCAACCAGTTCTTGGAGACGTTCAAGGAGTTCCCGCCGCGCCAGGAGCCTGCGACATTCACGATCAACCACGCGGTCGAGGAGCTGGACAAGTTCCTCGCGTCGCGTGGTGGCTGAGCATGGCAGAACTCGCATCGTGGAACGACGGCCCCGCAAAATCGGCAATCGTCGACTTCGTGGGACGGGTGACATCCGACGCCGCGCCGGAGCAACGCGTCGCGGTCTTCGACAACGACGGCACGCTCTGGTGTGAGAAGCCGGCCTACATCCAGCTCGACTTCCTGGTTCGCAGGTTGGCCGAACAGGTCGCGGAAGACCCGACGCTGAAGGACAAGCAGCCCTACAAGGCCGCGGCCGAGGGTGACCTCGCCTGGTTCGGCGATGCCGTTACCAAGCATTACAACGGCGACGACTCTGCGGTGGAAGCCCTTGCCGGCGGGATACTCTCGGCGTATTCGGGGCTTACGGTCGAGGACCACGCGGATCGGGTGAAGGCGTTCTTCGCGGAAGCGAAACACCCGACGTTGGGGCGCCCATACACGACCTGCGGGTACCTGCCCATGGTCGAACTGCTGCGCTACCTCGAGTCCAACGGTTTCACCAACTACATCGCCTCCGGCGGTGGCCGCGACTTCATGCGACCCGTCACCGCACAGATGTACGGCATACCCCCCGAGCGGGTGATCGGCAGTTCGGTGGGCCTGGATTTCGTCGACGGCCACCTGCGCACCACGGCCAAGCCGGAATTCTTCGACGACGGCCCGGTCAAGCCCGTACGCATCTGGGGCCGCACGGGACGGCGGCCCATTTTCGCAGCGGGCAACTCCAACGGTGACATCCAGATGCTCGAGCACACCGCGGCGGGGTCCGGGCCGGCGATGTGCATGCTGGTCCGGCACGACGACGCCGATCGCGAATTCGATTACGTGGCAGGCGCGGAGAAGTCACTGGATCAGGCCGCAAGGGACGGCTGGCACGTCGTCAGCATCAAGAACGACTGGGCGACCGTCTTCAGTGGCTGACCCGCCTCCCCTCGAATTGGTGCGCATCCCGGCGCAGACCGCGGTCGTCGGGTCCGACCGGCACTACCCCGAGGAAGCACCCGCGAAGGCCGTGCGCGTCGACGAATTCTGGATTCAGCCATGCGCGGTGACCAATGCCGATTTCGCCGAATTCGTCGACGCCACAGGCTATGTCACCGTCGCCGAGCGACCGCTGAACCCTGCCGACTACCCGGACGCGCCCGCCGCGAATCTGCAGCCCGGTTCCATGGTGTTCACCCGCACCGCCGGACCCGTCGACCTGCGACACCTCAGCCAGTGGTGGGCCTGGACGCCCGGCGCTTCGTGGCGACGCCCCGCCGGCCCCAACTCCTCGATCGCCAAGCGCGCCGACCACCCGGTGGTGCACGTCGCCTACGAGGACGCCGAGTCCTATGCGCAGTGGGCGGGACTCGCGCTTCCGACCGAGGCGGAGTGGGAGGTCGCGGCGCGCGGCGGCCTCGACGCGGCGACGTACACATGGGGCGACGAGCCCGAGCAGTCCGGCCGGCGGCTGGCCAACTACTGGCACGGCGAGTTTCCCTGGCGTCCGGATCCCGGCTACGGCCGCACCGCGCCCGTCGGCAGCTTTCCCGCTAACGACTACGGCCTGTTCGACATGGCGGGCAACGTCTGGGAGTGGACGTCCGACTGGTACGCCGACACCCGAGAAGGCGACGCCTGCTGTGAGGCGGGCAGCTACGACCCCCGACAACCGCAATTCCAGGTGCCGCGCAAGGTCATCAAGGGCGGCTCATTTCTGTGCGCCGACAGCTACTGCCTGCGCTATCGGCCTGCCGCCCGTCGGCCCCAGATGGTGGATACCGGCATGAGCCATATCGGCTTTCGGTGCATTTCGCGCACACAATCTGACACTCGCTTGTGACAATGTCACTGTGTACGACAGCGGCGTCCACTACGCACGTAACGGCTCCGTGCGAATTGCTTACCGCGTGCTCGGTGAGGGCGACACCACGCTGGTGTGGCTGCCAGGCTGGTTCAGCAATGTCGATCTGTGGGACGACCCGACGATGCCGTTCCAGGGGTTCGTTGAGAGCCTCGCCAATGGAATACGGCTGTTCATGTGGGACAAGCGCGGAACCGGGCTCTCCGATCCGGTGACTCATGTGCCGCCGCTCGACGAGCGGATGACCGACCTGCAGGCGGTGATGGATGCGGTCAACGCCGAGACCGCCGCATTGTTCGGCGTCTCCGAGGGCGGCCCGATGAGCATCCTCTACGCGGCGACGTACCCGGAGCGCGTGCAGTCGCTTGTCTTGTACGGCACCATGGCTCGGTTCACCCCGGAGTTGCCCGACTACCCGTGGGGCTGGACCAACGAGCAGGCCGGTCCGATCATCGAGGAGATCGAATCACATTGGGGTGAAGGAGCTTTGGCCTCAATGTTTTTTGGCCCCATCGCGGACGTGCCGGGGTTCCGGGAGATCTAGGGACGCTCTGGGAAGCGCTCCTGGAATGCGATGTGCGCGGCATCCTAGGGTCAGTCCACACGCCTGCACTTGTCATGAGCAGAGACGGCGATCAGATTGCACCGATCGACGCCGCCCGCTCGCTGGCCGCTGCTATGCCGAATGCCCGATTTTTCGAGCTACCACCGGGTCCCCATGCGCTCATGGATGACGCACTGGCCGCCGAAGTCGTGAACTTCGTCTGTGGTGCGCGATCGGACGACGTGGGCGAGCGTGTGCTGTCGACCGTCCTGTTCACCGACATCGTCAGCTCGACTGAACGACTTGTCGCGCAGGGTGATACGCAATGGCGCCACCAGCTCGACGCCCACGACAAAGTCGTCGACTGGATGCTGGAGAAGTACGGCGGCCGCCGCGTCAAGCACACCGGCGACGGTGTCTTCGCGCTCTTCGACGGCCCGACGAAGGCGGCCCGCTGTGGGCTCGACCTCATACCGGCTCTCGCCGCCAGGGGTATCCGCATCCGCGTCGGCGTGCACACCGGCGAGCGCGAGCGGCGCGGCGACGAGTGGAGCGGCCTGGCCGTCCATGTCGGCGCGCGTATCGGCGCGATGGCAGGCGCCGACGAAGTGCTTGCCAGTCGGACCGTCCGCGATTTGTCGGCCGGATCGGGCCTGCGCTTCGACGGCCTCGGCGCCCAATACCTGAAAGGGCTTGCCGAGGACGTCGAGGTCTTCCGAGTGACGGCGCCCGTCCGTACCTAGCCGCGAACGTTCCTTACCCGTCGAAATTTCGGCGATTTCTCGACTGGTAAGGAACGTTCGGCGAAAAGGAGCTACGAGGCTTCGGCGGCATTCTTGATCGCGGCGAGGGTGGCGGGGATGCCGCTGCGGGCCGCGTCGTGGCGCTTCTTGATCTCGTCTTCGGCGTCGGCGCCGAAGCGCTCGTGAAACCCGGCGATACCTTTGGGCAGGAACTCCCAGGTCTCGGTGAGCCGGGTGCCTCCGTCGTCGGGCTCGAAGGTGTACTCCCAGTGCACCCAGCCGTTGTTGACCTGCCAGGCGAACCTGCGCGCCGGGTCGGCGGCCACCACCTGGCTCCGCGTCTCCCATGTCCGTTCCGCGGTCTCGTTGCGGCCGGTGAACCATGCGCCCACCTGCGGGCCTGAGCCCTCGTCCCACCAGCAAGCCTTACAGATCGGGCTCCACTCGCCCATCCTGGTCACATCGGACACCAGCGCGTACACCTCGTCCGGCGGGACGGCCACGTGAATCGACTCAGACATCTTGAGATCAGCCACGGATCGAGTCTGTCAAAGCGCTAAGTTAGAACGCGTTCCACCGCCGTCGAAAGGCCAACTGGATGAGCAACAGTAGTGATCGGATCGCGGTCGTGATCGGCGCCGCATCGGGAATCGGATGGGCGAGTGCACGTGCCCTTGCCGCCGACGGCTGCCGGGTGACGCTCGCCGACCGCAACGGCGACGGCGCTCGGGCCAAGGCTGCCGAGCTCGGCGAGCCGCACACCGCCGCGGAGGTCGACGTCACCGACGAGGCGTCGGTGCAGCGACTCTTCGAACAGATCGGCCCGCTGGACGTCGTCGTGAACTGCGCGGGGTTCGGCAGCCTTGGGCTGATCACCGATCTGGCCGTCGACGAGTTCCGCTCGGTGATCGACGTCTGCCTCAACGGCTCGTTCATCGTCGCCAAGTTCGCGGGCCAGAAGCTGCGCGAAGGCGGCTCGCTGGTGACGATCAGTTCGCTGAACGGGCGGCAGCCGGCCATCGGCATGAGCGCCTACTGCTCGGCCAAGGCGGGCGTCTCGATGCTGACTCAGGTCGCTGCCCTCGAGCTCGGGCCCAAGGGCATCCGCGTCAACGCGATCTCGCCCGGCTTCGTCGACACCCCGTTGACCGAAGGTTCCTACCTGGTGCCTGGATTGGTCGAGGACTACGTCGAGAACACCGCCCTGGGCCGGGCAGGCAAGCCGGAGGAAATCGCCGACGCCGTCGTCTTCATGTGCTCGCCGAAGTCGTCGTGGTTGACCGGCGAAGTGCTCGACCTCAACGGCGGGGCGCACCTCAAGCGCTATCCCGACGTGCTGGGCCATGTCATGAAACTCGCCGAGGCGCAGTGATGAGCCTCTCGGGCGAAGAGCAGACACGTAGGAGCTTCAACGGCAAGCAAGCGATCGTCACCGGCGCCGGCTCCGGTATCGGCGCCGCGCTGTGCCGCGCGCTCGCAGCCGCAGGCGCAGACGTGCTGTGCACGGACGTCGACGGTGAGGCAGCCGACCGCACCGCATCAACGCTCGGCGCCCGCGCGCGGTCCGCTCGTCTCGACGTCACCGACGCGCAAGCGGTGCAGACGGCCGTCGACGATGTGGTGGACCGCACCGGCCGGCTGGACCTGATGTTCAACAATGCCGGCATCGTCTGGGGCGGCGACACCGAACTGCTCACGCTCGACCAGTGGAACGCGATCATCGACGTGAACATCCGCGGCGTCGTGCACGGCGTCGCCGCGGCGTACCCGCAGATGATCCGCCAGGGCGGGGGCCACATCGTCAACACCGCATCGATGGCCGGGCTCACCGCGGCCGGACAGATCACCAGCTACGTCATGACCAAACACGCCATCGTCGGGTTGTCGCTGGCGCTGCGGTCGGAGGCCGCCGCGCACCGCATCGGCGTGCTGGCCGTCTGCCCGTCGGCTATCGAGACCCCTCTTCTCGACAAGGGCGCCATCGGCGGCTTCGACGGTCGCAACTACTTCCTGCAGGGTCAGGGGGCGAACACCGCCTACCCCGCCGACCGTCTGGCGCAGGACACCCTCAAGGCCGTCAGACGCAACAAGGCACTGCTGGTCAAACCGCGCAGCGCGCACGGCCAATGGTTGTTCGCACGGCTGGCGCCGGGACTGATGCAGCGCGCCTCGATTCGTTTCATCGCCAGCCAGCGGTCCCACCAGGCCGATGCACACTCGGACGTTCGCTGAGCAATCCCGGCGCCCGGACGGGCAAGCTGGCTACGGTATGCCAGTGGCCGCAATGAAAACCGAGTTCACGCTGACCCAGAAGCGTGCGCTGGCGGTCGCGACAGTCATCGCCGTTCTGTTCGGCGCCTACTTCCTGCGCTCGTACTTCATCTTGATCGTGGTCGCCGCGGTCGTCGCCTATCTGTTCAGCCCGCTGTACAACCGGCTGAACAAGCGAATGAGCACCGGGCTGTCGGCGACGCTCACCCTGCTGGCCGCCTTCGCCTGCGTGATCATCCCCGTCAGTCTGATCGTCCTGATCGCCGTGATCCAGATCAGCGAGATGGTCAGGAGCGTCGCCGAATGGGTCGAGCGCACCGACCTGTCCACGCTCGGGGACAAGACACTGACGCTGGTGAACGAATTCCTGGCCCGCCTGCCATTCGTCGACGTGACGGTGACACCCGAAATGATCCGCAAGGCGATGACCACCGTCGCCCAGAACGGCGGGCAGTGGCTGCTGCACACCCTCCAGGGCGCCGCCGGCGGCCTCGTCGGCGCAATCACCGGGGCGATCCTGTTTCTCTACGTGTTCATCTCGCTGCTGACCAATAAAGAAGCGGTGCAGCGGTTGATCCGCCAACTCAACCCGCTTGGCGAGGAAGTCACCGACCTGTACCTCGCCAAGATGGGGGCGATGGTGAACGGCACCGTCAGAGGACAGTTCATCATCGCCGTCTGTCAGGGCATCGCGGGCGCGATCTCGATATACATCGGCGGCTTTCACGACGGATTCTTCATATTCGCAATCGTGTTGAGCGCGCTGTCGGTGATCCCGCTCGGCAGCGGCATCATCACGATTCCGTTCGGAATCGGAATGGCGTTGTTCGGCAACGTGTTCGGCGGTATCTTCGTCGTCCTGTTCCACATCATCGTGGTGACCAACATCGACAACTTCCTTCGGCCGATCCTGGTGCCGCGGGAGGCCCGCCTGGACTCGGCGCTGATGTTGCTGTCGGTGTTCGCCGGAATCGGAATGTTCGGCGCATTCGGGATCGTCATCGGCCCGGTGCTGATGATCGTCATCGTGACGACGATCAGCGTCTATCTGGCGGTGTACAAAGGCGTTCCGCTCGAACAACACGATGACGGGGAGACCGAGAAGTCGAGGAAGCGAAAGAATCGACTGCGGCGGCTGACGCACAAGGCGCGACGAGCGCAGCCGGACGCACAACCCGACGACGCGAAGGCGGAGGAACCCGCTAAACCAACCGCTCAGTGAGGAATTCGACGACCCGTTTGCGCGCCTCGTACGCCGGATGGCCGTCGCGCTCGCGCACCTCGAGGGTGAGCACGGAGTGCGCCATCTTGCCGAACCCGTGCTCGTTGCCCTTCTTCGAGCTGATCTCGATCACCTCGAACGCGTCGCCGAGCCGGTCCTTGAGGGTTCTGAACCGCTCGCGGGGAGACAATGGATCCTCGCTGAACCTTAGGCCCAGTGCGCAGAGGCCCTCTTCGGCGGCCCGCTGTTCGACGACTCTCAGCTCCTTCTCGGACAGCCCGGGATCGCGACGGTGCTTCGGTGTCAGCCCGATCGGCAGCGACGGCTGGCTCAGCACCGGCGCGATCACGCTGTCGTCCACGGCGGCCGCGAGCGCGAACCCGCCGCTCCAGCATTCGCCGATCACCCCGACACCCTTGCCGGGCGTCTTCTCGTTGAGGTCACGGGCGAGCGCCCGCAGATAGTGCGCCACCGGCCGGTCGGCGTTCGTCGCGAAGGCCGCGAATTCCTTTGCCACACAACCCCGCAGCATCACAGGTACCACACCGGGCCGTACGCCGGGAGCGCCGGGAGTTCCGTACAGCGACGGACAGGCGACGGTGAACCCGTTGTCGACCAGATGGTTACCGAGCGCCAGCACGCCGGGATGAATGCCCGGCATCTCCGGAATCAGCACGACACCGGGTCCGTCGCCCTTGAAATAGACGTCGTGGGTGTAACCGGCTGCGGTGAAGGGCGTCGCGGTCCATCCGGACAGGTCGGCTTCCGGAGCCTGCTGGCCGGCGGCATTGGGGTTGGGCGCGGTCATGGCGGCTCCTATTTCGCGGCAAGTGGCGGCTGCTTCTGGACCGCCGCGGCCAGCGTACGGTACTCATCGGTACCGCCCGCGCCCCTGATGGCAATCTGCGCCGGTCCGGTCGGGCCAGTCAGCCGCGTCGTCCATACCGGCTCGGCACCATCCGCACCTTCGTAGACCACCCAGCGCACGCCGTCGACATCCTGCGTTCCCGTCGGCACCACGTCGGGTTCGACGAAGCCCACCAGCTTCTCCTCGTCGGCGTTGCTCTGGATCAACGCCAGATACATCCCGGTCGGACTGAGATAGCCGACGGTGGACGACACCGCGCGGGCGCTCTGCCCGGCCGAGTCCGTCCGGCCCGCTTCGATGCCCGCGCGACTGCCGGAGTTGGCCTTCCAGCCCGCCGGCAGCACGGGCACGCGGATGGGAATGCGAAGCGCGTCGGCGTCGGCCCGCAGCGCCGCCGGTGCGTCGTAATCGGGGGCCGGCGCGGGGCTGGGCCCGCCGGGAGCGAACGAGCACATTCCGAGCAGGGCCGCCAACAGGATGCACGCCGCGACCAGCGGCGCAAGCGACCAGAACATGTCGCGTCCGTCCTGCAGCAACCGCGGCTTGGCGGGTTTGGGAACGGGTTGCGGCTCGGTCGTCACAAATGCCAGTATCCCAGCTCCCACGGGTGCACCGCCGAATGGGAGAATCGCAGCCATGAGCCCAGCACGAGGAGAAGCCCCCGACCGAAACCTCGCCCTCGAGCTCGTTCGAGTGACTGAAGCGGGCGCGATGGCAGCGGGTCGCTGGGTCGGCCGCGGCGACAAAGAGGGTGGCGACGGCGCTGCCGTCGACGCCATGCGGGAGCTGGTCAATTCGGTGTCGATGCGCGGCGTCGTGGTGATCGGCGAAGGTGAGAAGGACAACGCGCCGATGCTCTACAACGGCGAGGAAGTCGGCAACGGCGACGGCCCCGAGTGCGATTTCGCCGTCGACCCCATCGACGGCACCACGCTGATGAGCAAGGGCATCAACAACGCGATCTCGGTGCTGGCGGTCTCGGAGCGCGGCACCATGTACGACCCGTCGGCGGTGTTCTATATGAACAAGATCGCCGTCGGGCCGGAGGCCGTCGACGCCATCGACATCGCCGCGCCGATCGGCGAGAACATCCGACGGGTGGCAAAAGCGAAGAGCGTCTCGGTATCCGATCTGACCGTGTGCATCCTGGACCGGCCGCGGCACAAACAGTTGATCGCGGACGTACGCCAGGCGGGCGCCCGGTGCCGGCTGATATCCGACGGCGACGTCGCGGGCGCGATCTCGGCGTGCAGGCCGAACACCAGTACCGACCTCCTGGTCGGGATCGGCGGCACACCGGAGGGCATCATTGCCGCCGCCGCGATCCGCTGCATGGGCGGAGCGATTCAGGGCCAGCTCGCGCCCACGGACGACGAGGAACGACAGCGCGCGATCGACCGCGGCCACGACCTGGACCAGGTACTGCACACCGAGGACCTGGTGTCCGGCGACAACGTCTTCTTCTGCGCGACCGGTATCACCGACGGCGACCTTCTCAACGGCGTCCACTACTACGGCGGCGGCTGCACCACGCAGTCGATCGTCATGCGCTCGAAGTCGGGCACGGTCCGCATGATCGAGGCCTACCACCGGTTGTCCAAGCTCAACGAATACTCCGCCATCGATTTCACCGGCGACAGCACCGCTTTTCAGCCACTGCCGTAACTCACTCACAAGAAGGGCACACATGAGCGCCGCCTCCCCTTCTCCGACTGCCGTTGGAGACGAGTACCGCATCGAGCACGACACCATGGGCGAGGTCCGGGTGCCGATCAACGCGCTGTGGCGCGCGCAGACACAGCGCGCGGTGGAGAACTTCCCGATCTCCGGTCGTGGTCTGGAGCGCACGCAAATTCGCGCGCTCGGCCTGCTCAAGGGCGCGTGCGCGCAGGTGAACAAGGACCTCGGGCTGCTGGCACCGGAGAAGGCCGACGCGATCATCGCCGCCGCCGCAGAGATCGCCGACGGCCGCCACGACGACCAGTTCCCGATCGACGTGTTCCAAACCGGTTCGGGCACAAGCTCCAACATGAACACCAACGAGGTGATCGCCGGCATCGCCGGACAGAACGGGGTCACGGTGCACCCCAACGACGACGTGAACATGTCACAGTCGTCCAACGACACCTTCCCGACCGCGACGCACATCGCGGCCACCGAAGCCGCTGTGCGCCATCTGATTCCGGCGCTGGAGGTGCTGCACGAGTCATTGGTCGGCAAGGCCCGGCAGTGGCGCACCGTGGTGAAATCCGGCCGCACGCACCTGATGGATGCGGTGCCGGTGACGCTGGGCCAGGAGTTCAGCGGCTACGCGCGCCAGGTCGAGGCGGGCATCGAGCGGGTGAAGGCCACGCTGCCGCGCCTCGGCGAGCTGGCAATCGGGGGAACGGCCGTCGGCACGGGCCTCAATGCGCCCGACGACTTCGACGAGCGCGTCGTCGCGGTGCTGAAAGAGCAGACGGGCCTGGCCGAATTGAGCGTCGCGACAAACCATTTCGAAGCTCAGGCGGCGCGTGACGGGCTGGTGGAGGCCTCGGGTGCACTGCGCACCATCGCGGTGTCGCTGACGAAGATCGCCAACGACATCCGCTGGATGGGCTCGGGTCCGTTGACCGGTCTCGGCGAAATCCAGCTACCCGACCTGCAGCCCGGCAGTTCGATCATGCCCGGCAAGGTCAACCCGGTGATCCCCGAAGCGGTCACCCAGGTGGCCGCGCAGGTGATCGGCAATGACGCCGCGATCGTGTGGGGCGGTGGCAACGGCGCGTTCGAGCTGAACGTGTACATCCCGATGATGGCGCGAAATGTGCTGGAGTCGTTCAAGATTCTGACCAACGTCTCCCGGCTGTTCGCCGAGCGCTGCATCGATGGCCTGGTCGCAAACGAGGACCGGTTGCGCGAGCTTGCCGAGTCGTCGCCGTCGATCGTGACGCCGCTCAACTCGGCGATCGGCTACGAGGAAGCGGCCGCAGTGGCCAAGCAGGCGCTCAAGGAGAAGAAGACCATCCGCCAGACGGTCATCGACCGCGGCCTGATCGGCGACAAGCTGTCCGAGGAAGAACTCGACAAGCGACTCGACGTGCTGGCGATGGCCAAGGTCAAAGACGGCGACGTCTAAGCGGTTTCGCGTGTCTTCTCGCGCGCCGCGAGCCATCGGATGCCGAGGTATGTGGTGGCGCTGTGTACGACGAGGCTCAGCGTCACCGTCACGGCGACCACTTGAGTGATCAGCGGCGCCTGCTCGATCTCGCCGCGGCCGACCATGAGCAGCCCGAGCACGAGTGTGCCGATGCCGCGCGGACCGAACCAGCCGATGAACAGCCGTTCGTGCGGCGCAACGTCGGTGCGGATCAGCGCGACCAGCACTGCGACGAGTCGCACTGCGAACAAGGCGAGGACGGCGAAAAGCACTACCCGCCAATGGGCGTCGCGCCATCCGATGATCACCGCATAGCCGCCGAACATGGCGAACACCATGAGCTCCAACAGTTGGCCCGCCGCATCGGACACCTGACAATCGGGTCGGACCCCGATCCGTCGAAATATGACTGCAAACGCCAATCCGCCGGCGAACGCCGCGACGAATCCGCTGCCGTGAATGCGCTCTCCGGTCGCGAAGCACACCAGCGCGATGGCGAGCGTCGCCAGCTGGGCCCAGGTCTCGCTCATCCAGTTGCGCGTGCATGACCGGGCGATGATCCAGCCCCCGGCGGCACCGATGGCGGCACCGACAACCACGGAGAACACCTCGGTGCGGATCAGGAACCAGCCCCACCGCGCGAAATTCGGATCGGTGTTGTCCGACGCCAGCGCCAGCGACGCGAGCATGGCGGCCAGCGCGAACCCGTCGTAGAAGCCGCTTTCGGTCGACAGAGCGTGGCGAATCCGCTCGGGGATGCGTTCGTCGTCGATCAGGGCGTCGATGAGCGCCACCTCCGTCGGCGCCACGATCGCGGCCAGGCACACCGCCTCCCATAGCGGCATGACAGGCAGCACCAGCAGCGCCGTCAACGTCCCGAGGCCGAGCGCCACCGGAATCCCGACGATGAGCAGACGAAACGTGATGTCCCGACGGCGTATCGCCGACCTGAGATCGAGTTGGGCGGCCTGGTTGAACAGGATCACCGTCAGCGCCAATTGCGCGACGACGGTGAAGCTCGCGGTGTCCGTGGCGCCCTCGATGACGTTGAGGGCGAAGGGCCCCAAGACGATTCCGAACCCGACGAAGATCAACGCCGGCGCGGTGTACCACCTGTTCACCAGGCCGGACACCACCGCGTAGCACAGCACCAGAATGGTGAGCACGAACACGGTGTCGGTGCCCACGGCGGTCAGGCGCCGTTGTTGGGTCCGCCGGAGTTGGCACCGGGGATGTCGGTGATCGGGTAGTTCGGCATCGGGGGCGGTGACGGTGTGTTGGGCAGCGGCGGAATCGCGTCCACCGGGATGTCGTGCAGCACATTGGCGGGCGGTCCGTTGTCGCGTGAGCCGTAGCTGCTGCCCGGTTCACGCGGACCCAGTAGTTGGCTGACGGTGACCAGGTGGTAACCGTTCGCCTTGAGTACCGGGATGAACTGGTACACCAAATCGACTGTGCTGGAGTAAGTGTCGTGGAACAACACGACGGATCCAGGCTTGATCTGCGTCATCAGCATGTAGCGCGTGGCCGCGGTGTTGGAGTCGTTCATCCAGTCGAAAGGGATGACGTCCCAGTTGATGTCGGCCAGCCCCTGCTTCTTGGCCTCGGCGAGCACCTGATCGTTGACCAGGCCACCGGCGGTGCGGAGCAGTTTCGGCCGCTGCCCCGTCGCCGCCTCGATGGCGTCGCCGGCCCTGCTGAATTGCGCCGGGACGTCCTGCGGCGGTATCGCCGTCATGTTGGGGTGCTCCCAGGTATGACTGCCGATCTCCATGCCGGCTTCCGCGATGCGCTTGGCGCCGTCGGGATTCGCGGCGACCTTGTTGCCGATCAAGAAGAACGTCGCCTTGGCGTTGTCGTTCTGCAGGATCTTCAGCAGGCGGTCGGTGTAGGGGCCGGGCCCGTCGTCGAACGTCAAGGCCACGCACTTGGCCTTGGTGCAGTCGACGTCATCGGGCGTGTCGCGCTTGGCGTGTCCGGTGAGCAGCGAGACTACGACGATCGCGACCGCGGCGAGCACGCCGAGGACCATCAGGCCGTACTGCCAGGCCCGGTTGTCGCGTCGCTTCGGCACTGCCGCAGCTTACCGGGCCAACCTTGAGCGGTTCCGGCGTGCGCAGTTGCGCGCGGCGCAACCAGCCACGCCGACACCACGGGTCACGGCAGCGCGCCCGGGCTGATCTCCTCCAGCATCTCGGTCACCAGCGCGGCGATCGGTGACCGCTCGCTGCGCAGCAGCGTGATGTGGGCGAACAGCGGGTGCCCCTTGAGCTTCTCGATCACCGCCGCGACGCCGTCGTGCCTGCCCACGCGCAGGTTGTCGCGCTGGGCGACGTCATGGGTGAGCACCACCCGTGATCCGGCGCCCAGCCGCGACAGCACCGTCAACAGCACGTTGCGCTCCAGCGACTGCGCCTCGTCGACGATCACGAACGAGTCATGCAGGGAGCGCCCGCGGATGTGGGTGAGCGGCAGCACCTCGAGCATGCCCCGCGACAGCACCTCTTCGAGCACCGCGGGGCTCGCCAGCCCTTCGAGCGTGTCGAAGACGGCCTGCGCCCACGGCCCCATCTTGTCGCTCTCGCTGCCGGGCAGGTAGCCGAGGTCCTGGCCGCCGACCGCGTACAGCGGCCGGAACACGACGACCTTGCGCTGGGTGCGGCGTTCCAGCACGGCCTCCAGCCCCGCGCACAGCGCCAGCGCCGACTTACCGGTGCCCGCCTTGCCGCCCAGGGACACGATGCCGACGGACTCGTCGAGCAGCAGATCGAGGGCGACGCGCTGTTCGGCGGAGCGGCCGCGCAGCCCGAACACCTCACGGTCACCGCGAACCAGTTGCACCCGCTTGTCGGCGTTCACCCGGCCGAGCGCGTGCGAGTTCGCGCCGAGCAGCCGAATACCGGTGTGGCAGGGCAGGTCTCGCGCGGACTCGAGATCGACATCGCCTTCGGAGAACAGCTGGTCGATCACGTCGGACGACACGTCGATCTCGTCCATTCCGGTCCAGCCCGACGTGACGACGTCCTGCGCGTGGTATTCGTCGGCCGCCAGGCCGACCGCGCCGGCCTTGACGCGCAGCGGGATGTCCTTACTCACCAGCGTGACGCGCTTGCCCTCGGCGGCGAGGTTCGCCGCGACGGTCAGGATGCGTGCGTCATTGCTCTCGGTTCGGAACCCCGCCGGCAGCACCGACGGGTCGCTGTGGTTCAACTCGACGTGCAGCGTGCCACCCTCGGTCCCAACGGGAACCGGTTGATCGAGCCGTCCGTGCTCGAGCCGCAGGTCGTCGAACAGGCGCAGCGCCTGCCGAGCGAACCAACCTAGTTCATGATGATGGCGTTTAGCCTCCAGCTCGCTGATGACGACCAGCGGGACGACCACTTCGTGCTCGGCGAACCGTGTACATGCCCACGGGTCGGACAGCAACACGGATGTGTCGAGAACGTAGGTGCGGGTGGAGGATTCGGTCACGTAGCGCTCCTTGAGCTTTCGGCCGACTCCTCAGCGCGTACGCATCGTCGTCGACCGGAGCCCGCGCGGCCCCGCACGAACCTCTCGGCGGACACTGCGGCACTAGGGCCGGGGCCGGCCCTTTCGAATCGAATCGATCGGTACCGCCCGGACAGCAGAGCATGTCGCTAGCCATCGCAAACGACGCTACTCCCGAGATGGCAAGCGTGCCGCGCAGGCGCGCCGACGGTTAACGGCGCGGCAACGTGCCGGCGGGTAGAAGCGATGGGCCCACGCCCCGAAGGGCAGGGACGACTGGGGGTCTTTGTCAGGCGCTGACGAACGGACGCAATTGGGGTTCGTCGGCGAGATCCCACGCGGCGATCCGGTCGGAGATCACCTGGCGCAGCGTGGCTTCGTCGAAGATGCCCGCCTCCGCGACGACCTTGACCTTGTCCTGGTACGCGTCGATGTCTGCGCCCACGACCTCGAGGTCGGCGGCGCGGCGCGCGATGGCCTCGATGGTCTCCTCGCGACGGGTACCGAGGCAATGCGCGACGAGGTTTCCGAAGAACTCCTCGTGCCGCTCCTCGTCCTTGGCGATCCGGCCCATCAGACCGTTGAGCACCGGCTCGTCGATCTGCGCCTGCAGGTTGCGGCAGTAGACGGCGTAGGCGCGCTCGTAGAAGGCCATGAACACCAGCCGCTCGACCTGGCTGTAGGTGTCGGCGCGGTAGCCCTTCATCACGTGCTCGACCCGGACGTCCTCGTTGGCCGTCGGGTCGATCTCCCGGGTCACGACGAGGTAGTTGCGCAGCGCGATGGCGTGCAGATGCTCCTCGGCGGTCCACCGGCCCAGCCAGCGGCCCCACTTGTCCTCCAAAAGGAAGCTGAACACGAACTCGCGGTGGTAGCCGGCGAGGTTGTCCTTCTGGATGAGCAGGATCTCGAGTGCATCGGTGATGTGCTTGGGAAGGGTGACCTGCGACGGGTCCCAGTCCTGCCCACCGAGGAACGCGAAATTCTGGCCCTGCTCGAACGGCACGTAGTCGTGCGCGAACCAGATGTCCTCGGAGTCCAGGTGCCGGTTCAGGTTCTCTTCGACGACCGGCTCGAGTTCGAGGGTCAGTGCATTAGCTACAGGTCGCTGCGCCATAAAAGTAAATGTAACCCACATTCACACCTTTTTCGAAATTGGCTGAACGTGTCGCCGATTACAGCGTCAGGCCCGGGTACAGCGGGTTCGCGGCCAGCAGTTCGGCGGCGGCGGAATGCACCCGATCGGCGGTGCCGTCGGCCAGCTTGTACTTGGCCTTGGAGGGGACCCCGGTCGGGCCCGTCGAACTCGACTCGGTGTTGGTGAGCACGTCGACCACCAGTTCGGCCACCCGGTCGAATTCGGCGGCGCCGAAACCGCGGGTGGTCAGCGCCGGGGTGCCGAACCGGATCCCGCTGGAGTACCAGGCGCCGTTCGGGTCGTTGGGGATCGAATTGCGGTTGGTGACGACGCCGGAATCCAGCAGGGCCGACTCGGCCTGGCGTCCCGTCAGCCCGAACGACTGCACGTCGAGCAGCACGATGTGGTTGTCGGTGCCGCCGGTGACCAGCGTCGCACCGCGTTTGAGGAAGCCCTCGGCCAGCGCCTTGGCGTTGTCGGCGACCCGCTGCGCATAGGTCTGGAACGCGGGCTGGCGCGCCTCGGCGAGCGCGACGGCCTTCGCGGCCATCACGTGCGAGAGCGGGCCACCCAGCACCATGGGGCAGCCTTTGTCGACGGCGTCGGCGTACTCCGGCGTGGCGAGCACCAGCCCGCCGCGCGGACCGCGCAGCGACTTGTGCGTCGTCGTGGTGGTGACGTGTGCGTGCGGCACCGGATCCTCGTCGCCGGTGAACACCTTGCCCGCGACCAGGCCCGCGAAATGGGCCATGTCCACCATCAGCGTCGCGCCGACCTCGTCGGCGATCTCGCGCAGCTTGGCGAAGTTGACCCGCCGTGGATAGGCCGAGTAGCCGCCGACCAGCACCAGGGGCTTGAACTCGCGGGCGGCCGCGGCCAGCGCGTCGTAATCCAGCAGACCGGTCTTCGGGTCGGTGCCGTAACTGCGCTGGTAGAACATCTTGCCGCTGATGTTGGGCCGAAATCCGTGGGTCAGGTGACCGCCGGCGTCCAGCGACATGCCCAGCAGCCGCTGGTTTCCGAGCTTGGCGCGCAACTGCTCCCAGTCGGCCTCGGAGAGGTCGTTGACGTTCTTGACGCCCGCTTCGGCCAGGCCCGGCGCTTCGACGCGGGTGGCCAGGATCGCCCAGTACGCGACGAGGTTGGCGTCGATGCCGGAGTGCGGCTGGACGTAGGCGTGTGGCGAACCGAACAGCTGCGCGGCGTGCTCGGCGGCGACCGACTCGACGGTGTCGACGTTCTGGCAGCCGGCGTAGAAGCGGTGCCCGATGGTGCCCTCGGCGTACTTGTCGGAAAGCCAGGTGCCCATGGTCAGCAGCACCGCGGGCGAGGCGTAGTTCTCGCTGGCGATCAGCTTGAGCGAATCCCGTTGATCGGCAAGCTCTTTGCGTGTCGCTGCGGCGATGCGCGGTTCGACGCCCTCGATGATCTGCAGGATGTCTCGATACGCAGCGCTGGCGGTTTCCGCGTACTCGGCGCCGGGAGCTGGGGCGGTCACGGTCGGGTCTGCAGTCATGTGTTTCAGCCTAATCCGCTAATCCGGCCGCGAAACCTCAGGCTGCCTAGTGGCGAACCCCATTCGTCGCATGGACCTCAGCGTCCCCACCAACCTCCCGGTAGACGCATCGTGCCGCTGCCCGCCTCGCAACGACATTGTCGATCGGAGTTAGGTCAGCTAACCGCGACCGACTTTGTCGCGCTGAGCCGGGCACTCCGCCGTCCGACACCGCCGGAGGCCGGTCTGATTTCTGTGGCGAACAGTCAAGCGACGCGCAGGGCCGACGGGATCAGCGGCTCGTCGAGCAACCGGCCGAACCGCTCGGTGAGGCCGACGCCTGCGGGCCGGCCGTCCAGCCAGGCCCGCAGCAGCCGGTAACCCTCGACATAGGTGCTGGTATAGGCCCGCCACAGCGGCGACGACAGGAACCGCAGCGACTGCCGGGCCCGCTCGTCGGTGGTCAGCAGCCAGCGCCGCAGAAATGCCGCCACCTCGTCGACGTCGCGGTGCTCGTCGTTCAGCATCAGCGCGGCGTCCTGCCGAACCTCAGCCAGCGCGGCCGCCGCCTCCGACACGGCCTCTGCGCGTTCCCCGTCGAAGCGCAGGCCCAGATCGGCGTAGATCTCGGCCGCCCATGTGCCCCACTTCGGGCCGATCGCGGCGTAGAGCGCGAGGTCGGCCAGGCCCTCGGCCATCAGGCACTGCGGGGTGTTGACCAGAAACAGCGTCTGCTCGCCGTGGCCTTTCCCGGCGACCAGCCCCGCCTCCTTGCGGCAGTGCTCAGTGTGGTGGCCCGGATACGACTCGTGGGCCACCAGCCGCGGCAGGTTGGACATCTGCTGCTTGAGGTCGGCGTTGACGGCGACCGTCGACCGGTAGTCGCCGAGGTAGTAGTTGAACCCCGACCACGGCTTGTCGGTCACCACTTCGTAGTTGATGGTCTCGCTGTCGGGCAGCGGGAAGTCGGTGCGCACCCGGTCGCGCAGCGCGCTGGAGAATGCGTGGATGCACTCCTCCAGGCGCTCCGGCGGGATTTCCTCGGCGCTGCGGTAGGCAGCCATCCGCTCGGCCAACGGTCCTGTGCCACCGAGCGCTTCGTCCAGCCGGGCGTGCGCCTCTCGGTACCGGTCGGGATCGCCCTTGCCGATCTGGACGTCGAAATAGGCTTCAACCTCGTCGACAAAGCCGACGGTCTCCCCCGCGAATTTCCTTCCGGCACACGCCAGCGCACGCAGATGGGCGCCGATGTAGTCGGCGCGCGCGTCGTCGAAACCCGAGTATCCCGACGAGCCGGTGGTGCGAGGCACGCCTGCCAGCTCGGCGGACAGCCGGTCGGCTTGGCGGGCCAGGTTTGCAGGGTCGGGCGCCGGTTCGGAGGCGACGGCCTCCCGCAGCGCAGGGTCGCCGGTGAAGGAGTCGACGTAGCCTTCCTCGACCCGGTCGAACCGCAGGCCGAGCAGCAGATATTCGCGGATCAGGGTGCCGGGGTCCATAGCGACCACGCTAACTGGAAGACTGACCCCATGCCGCGGCTGAGCGAGCCGAGCCCCTATGTGGAGTTCGACCGGAGTCAGTGGCGTGCGCTGCGAATGTCCACGCCGCTGAAGTTGACCGAGGACGAGCTCGTCAAGCTGCGCGGCCTCGGCGAGAAAGTCGATCTGCTCGAGGTCGAGGAGGTCTACCTACCGCTCGCCCGGTTGATCCATCTGCAGGTCGCGGCGCGGCAGCGGTTGTTCTCCGTCACCGCCGAGTTTCTCGGTGAACCTCACCAGAATCCCGATCGGCCGGTGCCGTTCATCATCGGCGTGGCAGGAAGTGTGGCGGTGGGTAAGTCGACCACCGCCCGTGTGCTGCAGGCGCTGCTGGCGCGTTGGGAACACCATCCTCGGGTCGACCTCGTCACCACCGACGGCTTCCTTTATCCGAACGCGGAACTCAATCGTCGAAACCTGATGCACCGCAAGGGTTTTCCGGAGAGCTATGACCGCAGGGCGCTGATGCGGTTCGTCACCGCGGTGAAGTCGGGCTCCGATTATGCCTGTGCGCCGGTTTATTCGCATCTGCTCTACGACATCGTGCCCCGCGAGAAGCAGATAATCCGACATCCGGACATCTTGATCCTCGAAGGGCTCAACGTCCTGCAAACCGGTCCGGCGCTGATGGTTTCGGACCTGTTCGACTTCTCGGTCTATGTCGACGCGCGCATCGAGGACATCGAACAGTGGTACATCTCGCGGTTCCTGTCGATGCGTGCGGGCGCGTTCGCGGATCCGGCGTCGCACTTTCACCACTACTCCACCCTGACCGACGAGCAGGCGGTGTTCGCGGCCAGCGACATCTGGCATACCATCAACCGCCCCAACCTGATCGAGAACATCCTGCCGACACGGCCGCGCGCGACGCTGGTGCTGCGCAAGGACGCCGACCACTCCATCAACCGACTGCGCCTGCGCAAGTTGTAACCGCGAGCCGAGAAAATCAGCGCTTCATCCGTCGCAGGCCCTGGTACTGCAGTTCGGCGAACACCAGCGTGTAGACGCCGGTGGCCAGCGTGCCGACCACACCCATCGTCGTCAGCGGCATCCAGTCGGACAGCACGAACACCACGGCCAAGACCGTGTACAGCAGGTTGCCGGCGACCACCGCAATGCCGGGCCGACGCAGCGACGGCAGCTGGGCGAGCGCAAGCACGACGACGCCGTAGGCGATGAAAAAGGCGCTCATCGAATACTCGAACGCCCTGGTGGTACCCGACGTTTCGGCGAGCCAGCCCGCGAGGGGAATCCCCGCGATGCCGACCAGCCCGGTCAGCACTGCGTCGGCGCGCATCGCGAAGCGCAGCAGCGAGTCCGTCGATTCCTTGAACCGGGGGGTGGTGATGGCGGTCATTCTCGATCCTTTCTTCGGTGGGATTTCACTTCAGCCGGTGCCGGAGCCGACGCCGCAACCTCTGCACGTTCGGTTGTCGCTCTTCGCGTGCGCGACGGCGGCTCCGGACCGGGCGGAAGGGGGTCACGCCAGCCGGCGCACCCCGAGGTACTGGGCGTAGGCGAACACCAAGGTGATGACGGTAAACGCGATGGTCGACACAACGCCGAGCACGGTCAGCGGCAGCCAGCCGGCGACCAGCACGACCGCCACGAGGACCGCGAACGCGATGTTGCCGACGAGCACGCCGACGCCGACGCGGCGGACATCCGGCACACCGGCGGCGAGATACAGCGCCACGCCATAGCCGACGAGCGCCGCACCCGCGATCCATTCAGAGGTCGCGGACAATCCGGAGAGCCGCGAGAGCGGATCGGCGGCCATGGCGACGAACAATCCGAGCGCCCCGCACAAGGTGGCGTCGGCGCGAAGGGCGAAGCGCAGCAGTGAATCCGTGCTGTCCCGGACGGGCCGGGTGGTGATGGCGGTCATGGCACTGATGTTGCGCGCCGACGCGCTGCCAGATCGACACCAGACGCTGCCAGCTACTGCCAACCGCAGGTCAGGGGACCTGTGTTGCGCATCTAGAGGTCTTGCGCGGTGACCAGGTTGCCGCGCAGATCGGCGGCGATCAGCCGGGCGGCGGCGTTCTGCCAATTGTGCAGCGACCGCTGCGGCACCTCGGTGACGAACCACTGCCAGGCCTGCCGTGCGACGGGGTCGAGGCCGGAGGCGGTGGCATTCTGCGCGTACGCCCGAACGCCGACGACGTACGGAAAGTACAGCGCGTTGTAGTGCCGCCACTGTTCGGTGGTGCCGAAGTCGCCGCCGTCGCGGGGTTTGAGTCGGGCGATGCGCTCGGCGAGCAGCGCCTTGAGCTCGTTGGCGCGCTCCAGCGGTTGATCGGGCGCGCCCCTGGCGGCCAGGCGCTCATCGATGATGGGCAGGGCGGTCAGCGGGCTGGCGACGAGCTTCGACAGGTCGCCGTAGTGGCCGAGCGCGCGGCGGGTGAGCCGCGCGAAGGTGGTGTCGTCGACGTCGGACAGCGGGTTGGCCGACCGCAGCGGCAGCGCGGCCTCGGTGCGGCGCAGCGTCGCGCGGTCCGCGCGCAACCCGGGCGAGCGGGAGAACGCCAGCCGGTCGAGCAGGCCCGCCAGCGGATCGGCCAGCACGTTGATCGACACCGCGATCGCGATGCTGGTGAACAACAGCACGGTCAGCGCCGTGCGCTCGCCCGTCAACGCCATGCCGATCAACGCCTGGCCACCGAACAGCACGACGACGACACCGGTCGCGACGAACGAGCGCAGCATGTCGCCACGCAGCGCCTGGCCTTCGTCGAACGCGTCCCACATCGCGACGGCGACACCGAGCAGGACCACGTCGCATCCGGTCGACGCCAACGCAAGCCAACTGGGTACCAGCCCGAGCGGGATGACCAGAATCGCGTTGCCGAGCGCGAAGAACAGCGTGGCGACGATGATGTATCCGACCACGGGTCGCGGCTGCCACGGCCCGAAGACCGACCACAGCATCGCCCCCAGTGAGGACAGCGAGATCACCGCGAACATCACCCAGTGGCCCATGCGAAGCGGACCGTCGACATTGCCTGCCATCGTCGCGCCGACGAGCGCGAGCGCGGCCACACCGGCGATGAGTGCGATCTCCCCGGCGCGACTGCGCCAGTTATCGCCGGGGCGGGACAGCTCGACGAGCACCGCGAACCAGGCGATGCCCGGTATTGCGACCAGGTAGATCTCGATGCTGCTGAGTACGTGTAGGCCGCTGACGGTGCGCACCGCGTCGAGCGCGACCACCGAAGCGAAGCTCGTCAGGCCAATGGCGGCCAGCACGAGCACGGGCTTGCGCGGGTCACGGGCCAGCAGGTAAAGGCCCAACCACCAGCTGAGCGAGAAGACCAACGCCGACAGCGTCGCCATGAGTCAAGTGTGGCATGCCCGTCAGCGTCCGTAACGACGGTGCCGTGCGGTGTAATCGCGTAGCGCGCGCAGGAAATCCACCCGCCGGAACTCGGGCCAGTAGGCCTCGGTGAACCACATCTCGGAGTAGGCGCTCTGCCACAGCAGGAAACCGGACAGCCGCTGCTCGCCGGATGTGCGGATGACCAGATCGGGGTCGGGCTGACCTGACGTGTACAGGTTCTCCGAGATCGCGTCGGCGGTGACGGCCTCGATGAGTTGCTCGCCGGTGGCGCCGTTGGCGACCTCCTTGCCGAGCAGCGCCCGCACCGCGTCGACGATCTCCTGCCGCCCGCCGTAGCCCACGGCGACATTGACATGAAAACCGCCGTGCCCGTTGGTCGACTCGACGGCGTCGCGCAGTCGCCGTGCCGGCTCCTCGCCGAGCAGCTCCAGATCGCCGACCGTCCGCACGCTCCATTTGTTGGCGGGCGTGCAGATCTCTTCGACCACGTCGGTGATGATCTCGATGAGCGACGACAGCTCCTCGGGATCCCGTTGCAGGTTCTCCGTCGAAAGCAGGTAGACGGTCGCCATCTCGATGCCCGCCTCCTGGCACCAGCGCAGCATTTCTGCGATCTTCGCCGCACCCGCCCGGTAGCCGTAACTCACGTCATCGTGACCGGCATCACGGGCCCATCGGCGGTTGCCGTCGCAAAGAACCGCGATATGCCGGGGCAGTTCGGTTTTCGAGGCTTCGAGACCCTGCCGCAGGCGCATCTCGTAGAGCCGGTACATCGGCTCCTTGAGACGAGCGGGAATGATCTCCACGAAAATCCACAGTACTGTGGCTTTCGGGAATCACCAGTACGCAATGGAGGTGACATGACCGCCTCGACCCACACCGAAGAACCGGACCGCAGGAATCGTCCCGATGACGGCGCCGAGGATTTTCCTGAGGCGGTCGTCGACCGGGTCGCCCACGCCATCGGCAAGCCGAGAGCGCGCGGCTGGATCCACGTCTACGCGGCCGTCGTGGCGCTCATCGCGGGCGCGACGCTCGTGTCGGTGTCGTGGGCGATGGAAGGGACCCGCGCTGGCCTGGCGACCCTGATCTACACGTGCACGATCGTCGCGATGTTCGCCGTCAGCGGTACGTATCACCGGGTGACCTGGAAGTCGGCCACTGCGCGCAAGTGGATGAAGCGCGCCGACCACTCGATGATCTTCGTCTTCATCGCAGGCAGCTACACACCGTTCGCGTTGCTGGCGCTGCCGTCGAACGAGGGCATGGTGCTGTTCTGGATCGTCTGGGCCGGCGCCATCGCGGGTGTGCTGCTCAAGATGTTCTGGCCGTCGGCGCCTCGGTGGTTCGGCGTGCCGCTCTACATCCTGCTGGGCTGGGTGGCGGCCTGGTTCGTCGGGCCGATCATGCACGGCGCCGGTGTCGCCGCGTTGGTTCTGCTGATCGTCGGCGGCGCGCTCTACAGCATCGGCGGCGTGCTGTACGGGCTGAAGTGGCCGAACCCGTGGCCCACGACGTTCGGACATCACGAGTTCTTCCACGCCTGCACGGCGGTCGCGGCGATCCTGCACTACATCGCGATGTGGTTCGCTGTCTTCAGTGGCTAGCCGTCCGCGATTTCGGCGCGCGCAGTCACGCTCAGCGTGATCAGCCGCGCCGAAATCGCTATACGGGCTTGATGTCCTCCGGGCTCCAATAGGCCTTCATCGACGAGATCTTGCCGTCGTCGTTGAACGTCATCGTGCTGATGATCTCGATGCCGATCCGTCCTTCGCCGAGGTCGATGTTGAGCGTCCAGAAGAAGGCCGCCTCGTTGCCGAGCGTGCGCAGGGTGACGACGTCCGCAGACTTGTCCGTGTCGGGAATCTGCGAATAGAAGCCGCGAATCGCCTGGCTGCCGATGTGCACCTCGCTGCCGACCGGATCCTCGACGGTGGCGTCGTCGGCGTAGAGGTCGACGATGCCGTCGACATTTCCCTGGGCGGCCAACTCGAGATAGCGCTGAACGGTTTTGGCGTTCGCTTCGGGCGTCGACATGCGCCGAAGGCTACACGGCCGCCCCCAGGGCGGACGCGAGGTCCCCTGCGCTGGTGACGGGCAGGTCGCAGACCCGGCCGCGGCACACATAGGCGGCATCCGCGCCGTCGACGCGATCCCGGTCGGCCAGCAGCTCCGAGGAGTCCACCGCGCCACCGACGACCACCGCGCCGCCGGGTGCCAGAGCACGGGCCGCGCGCAGCAGCGGCGAGTCCAAACCGCCTGTGGCGACGGCGATTTGGATGGGACCGCGCACGGCGGCCTCGGCGACGGCCAGCCAGTGGCCGCCCGACCGCGGCAACCGGGCGAGCACCGGCGTCGCGGCCGACAACGCCTCCGCGGCCGCCGATGCGTAGCGGTCGGCGCGCGGGGCGGCAACCAGGTGCGCGGCGGTCAGCAAGGCTTCCGCGATGGACGACGCACCCGACGGTGTCGCACCATCCAGCGGATCGGCAGGCCGAACCAACAACTGCTCGGCGTCGTCGGCGGTGTCGAACCACCGGCCGGGACGGGCGGCATCGGCAAAGTGCTCGA
>CAWJIX010000002.1:0-287625 GCA_963843125.1 uncultured Actinomycetota bacterium
GGCCCGCCGGAAGTACAGGTGCAGGTCGTGCTCCCAGGTGAAGGCGATACCGCCGTGGACCTGGATGGCAGATCCGGCGCACAGGGCGTACGTATCTGCGGCCTGCGCCTTGGCCAGCGGCCCGGTGATCGGCAATTCATCGCGGTCGTCTGGCGCTCATCGCGGCGTACATCACCGCCGACCCGGGTCGCATCGATCTCGATCATCATTTCGGCGCAGGCATGCTTGACCGCCTGGAACGAGCCGATCGGCCGGTCGAATTGCCTTCTGGTGCCTGCATATTCCACCGCCATAGCGAGACACGCCTCGGCGCCGCCGAGCATCTCGGCCGCCAGCAGCACCCGTGCGACGTCCAGCACCCGTTCGATCTCGTCGGGCGAGCATGCGGTGAGTGCCTCGGCCGGGAGCCTGCGTCAGCTCCAGCCTGGCGACGGGCCGGGTGATGTCGAACGAGGGCAGGCGCACGACCGTGACCCCGGGATGCGTCGGCCGCTCACGACGTGCAGGCCGACTGCATCGCCGGCAAGCGCCGGCACGATGAACAGGTCGGCGACGTGACCATGCAATACAGGGCCGCACACGCCGGTGAGGACGGTGTCGCCGCGCCAGGCGGTCGGCCCGCACGCTGCCGCGGACGGATCGGTGTCGTCGGGGCCGGCAACCGCGAACGCGCCGATCTGTTCTCCGCAGAGCAGTCCCTTGAGCAATCTCGACGCTGTTCTTCGTCGCCGGCGCGGAGCACCGCCTCGATCGCGAATGTCGTGGCCGCCAACGGAACCGGGGTCAGCGCCCGGCCGAGTTCGGAGAACACAATGGCGGTCTCGACCAACGTGCCGCCCGCTCCGCCGTACTCCAGCGGGACATGCAGCCCGGGCAGCTCCAGCTCGCCGCACAGGCGTTGCCAGAGCGGCTCGTCGTGGCCGGCCGCTTCGCGCACGCGGGCCAGCGGGGCGGTCTCACGAAGAAAGCCGCTCAGCGATGCGCGAAAGTCGTCTTGTTCTGTGCTGTAACGGAAATCCATGTCAACGCTCCCCGCCGACCCCGGCATACGGACTCGGTTCCTTGGGCAGCCCCAGCAGCCGCTCACCGATCACGTTGCGCTGGATCTGCGAACTGCCCGCGTAGATCGTCGCGGCGCGCGCGTAGAGCAGCTCGTCCATCCAGCACGCTGCGGAGTTCGGCGTACCAGCTTCCGGGATGATCAGCGCTTCACCGTTCCCCGGGCCCTCGGGGCCAAGCGTTTCGAGCCCGAGGATCTCGACGGCGAGCTCGGTGTGACGCCTGAAGTACTCGCTCCAGATGACCTTGCTGATCGCCGCGTCGGGGCCCGGTCGCCGCCCGTCCAGCAGCAGCGTCAAACCGCGGTAGCCCTGGTACCGCATGATCTGGACCCGCGAATAGCACCATGCCAACTCGTCGCGGATGTGCGGGTCGGTGTGCAGTCCCCGGTCCTTGGCGAGCTCGTGCAGCCGCTTCAGGTCGCGGCCGAAGTCGATGGCCGCCGTGGTGACCTGCGAGCCCCGCTCGAAGCCGAGCAGGGTCATCGCGGTCGACCAGCCGCCACCGACCCCGCCGACCACGTTGTCGGCCGGCGTACGGGCGTCGGTCAGGAAGACCTCGCTGAACGAGGCGTGCCCGGCCGCGTTGACGATCGGACGGACCTCGACGCCCGGCTGGTCCATCGGCACCAGAAGCAGCGAAAGGCCTTTGTGTTTGGAGGCACCGTGCTTGGGCACGCTCCGGGTCCGTGCGGGCCAAGACGAATATCCAGTTCGCGGTTGGACCGGCGGACGTCCAGATCTTCTGCCCGTTGACCACCCACTCGTCGCCGTCCAGCACGGCCCTGGTCCGCACAGACGCCAGGTCCGAGCCCGCCTCGGGCTCGGAGAAGCCCTGGCACCAGCGATCCTCGCCGGACAGAATGCGCGGGAGGAAATGCCTCTTCTGTTCCTCAGACCCGAGCGCGATCAGCGTGTTGCCCAGCAGTTGGATTCCGAGCAGGTCGTTCTCCGCCGGCTCGGGTGCTCCCGCGCGGGCGAACTCCTCGGCCAGCACCACCTGCTCGATGACGGACAGACCGGCTCCGCCGTATTCCTTCGGCCAGGACACGGCGACCAGTCCGCGGGCCGCAAGGATGCGGCGCCACTGTCGCAGCGAACGACCTGCGCTCGTCGGGCGGGAGCGCCCCGCCTCCGGACCAGCGCGCTGGGAGCTGCTCTGCCAGAAACGCGCGGATGCGGGTCCGGAACGCTTCCGCTTCGGGTGGGTACTCGACGTCCATCGCGTCACGGCCGCCGCTTGGCCGCGGGCAGGATCTCCGGTGCGATGCGCCAGTCGTCGAGTCCGTACTCGACCGTGCCGTACGACAACGCCCCGCCGGTCACCTCGGCCCAGTGCGCGTGATTGAGCTGATGGATCTTGAAGCAGGCGTCGAGCGCCGTCGAGAAACCCATCGCATCGACGGTCTGATTCACCGATTCCTTGATGAGGAGCGCTGCCACCGTCGGCAGCTTGGCGATGCGGCGGGCGAACTCGACCGCGCGATCCGCCAATTCGTCGTTGGGAAAGACCTTGCTCACCATGCCGATGGCGTGGGCGTCGTCGGCGCCGAGCGAGTCGCCGGTGAGCAGAAGTTCCTTCGCCTTGCGCGGCCCGAACTCCCACGGATGGCCGAAGTACTCCACCCCGCACATGCCGAGCCGGGTGCCGACGACGTCGGCGAAGATGGTGTCCTCGCCCGCGACGATGAGATCGCAGCACCACGCCAGCATCAGGCCCGCGGAGAGGACCATCCCGTGGACCTCGGCGACGGTGATCTTGCGGAGATTGCGCCATCGCTTGGTGTTCTCGAAGAAGTAGTGCCATTCCTGCCGGTTGCGTGACTCCACTCCGCCGAACGTCCCGCCGTTGCACCGATAGGTGGGGTGCTGTTCTGGCCCCGGCGTGCGTTCGCGGACGTCGTCGGAGGAGCCGAGGTCGTGACCTGCGGAGAACGACGAGCCTGCGGCCCGCAGCAGCACCACGCGGACCTCGTCGTCTGCCTCGGCGAGTTCGAACGCCGAGCCCAATTCGACGAGCATTCCGCGGTTCTGCGCGTTGCGTTGCTTCGGGCGATCGAGCGTGATGACGGCGATACGGCCCTCGTCGATGACCTCGTAGCCGATGTAGTCGAAATCCGGCACGGATGGCTCCCTTCCAGGAGTGAAGTAGGCCGCACGGGCGCTTGATTGCGGTGTCCAAGGGCGCGGGTGGATGGCCTTCGCGAGGTTACGCGGCGCGCAACCAATATGTCCATAGCCGATACGCTAGATCAAAAACAACGAAAACGTAAATAGCCAAGAAAACTGGTTCTTGCACTCTGTGATGTATCTTGCTAGTACTGTGTTGTACATCGCAGTCGGCGATACGGGAGATCCCCGGGTGATGTTCCGGATGCAGGCTCGTTTCCGCGCCTGCGATCGAGTTCGGTCACGACTTGAGAAGGGTTGAAGATGGAGATCGGAATTTTCCTCATGCCGGCGCACCCGCCGGAGCGAAGCCTGTACGACGCCACCCAATGGGACCTCGAGCTCATTGCAGCTCGCCGATGAGCTGGGTTATGTGGAGGCGTGGGTCGGCGAGCACTTCACCGTGCCGTGGGAGCCGATCTGCGCACCCGACCTGCTGTTGGCGCAGGCGCTGCTGCGCACGAAGTCGATCAAGCTCGCGCCGGGTGCGCATCTGCTCCCGTACCACCACCCCGTGGAGCTCGCGCACCGCGTCGCGTACTTCGATCACCTCGCTCAGGGCCGCTTCATGCTGGGCGTCGGCGCAAGCGGCATCCCGGGGGACTGGGCGTTGTTCGATGTCGACGGGCAGAACGGCGAGCATCGCGAGATGACCCGGGAAGCGCTCGAGATCATGCTCAAGGTCTGGACGGAGGACGAGCCCTGGGAACATCGAGGGAAGTACTGGAATGCCAACGGCATCGCGCCGATGTTCGAGGGTCTGATGAACCGCCACATCAAGCCGTTTCAGAAGCCCCATCCGCCCATCGGCGTCACCGGGTTCAGCGCCGGATCCGAGACCCTCAAGCTCGCCGGCGAGCGCGGCTACATCCCGATGAGTCTGGACCTCAACGCCGAATACGTCGCGACGCACTGGGACGCGGTCCTCGAAGGCGCCGCGCGCAGCGGGCGCACGCCCGACCGCGGCGACTGGCGGCTGGTGCGTGAGGTCGTCGTCGCCGAGACCGACGAACAGGCATTCCGCTACGCCGTCGATGGCATGATCGGCCGCTTTATGCGGGAGTACGTCCTTCCGACGTTCCGGATGTTCGGCATGACGAAGTTCTACAAGCACAACCCGTCGGTGCCCGATGAGGACGTGACACCGGAATACCTCGCCGAGAACACCTTCGTGGTCGGGTCGGTGGACACCGTGGTGGACAAGCTGGAGGCGACCTATGACCAGGTCGGCGGCTTCGGGCACCTGCTGATCCTCGGCTGCGACTACAGCGACAACCCCGGCCCGTGGAAGGAGTCCATGCGGCTGCTCGCCGAGGAGGTCATGCCCAGACTCAATGCGCGCATCGCCAAGAAACCGGCGATCGCGATCGTCTAGCCGCCGATAGGAGGGGCACCCATGGAGGCGCGGCAGATCACCGTCCGGTATTCGGACGGAACGCAGAAGACGATGCCCGTGCAGCCGGAGCAGTCGATTCTGGAGGCGGCGGAGGAACACGGCATCGCCATCGTCAACGAGTGCCAGAGCGGCATCTGCGGTACCTGTGTAGCCACCTGTGCCTCCGGCGATTACGAGATGGGGCGCACCGAAGGTCTATCCGAAGTTGAGAGGGATGCGCGAAAGATCCTGACCTGTCAGACCCTCCCCAAGACGGACTGCCTGATCAGGCTGCAGTATCCGGCAGACGACAATGCCGCACGGCTGGTCACCGGCAGCGGCACCGTGACCGATGTGCAGCGGCAGTCTTCGACCACAGCCATTCTGCGCGTTGATGTTTCGGGTATGGATCGCCTTGACTACAAGGCCGGCCAGTTCGCCCAGTTGCGTGTCCCCGGAACCGACTCGTGGCGCAACTACTCCTACGCGCATCCCGCCGACGGCCGCGACGAACTCGAGTTCATCGTCCGGTTGCTGCCGGACGGGGTGATGTCGAACTACCTGCGCGACCGCGCCGAACCGGGCGACCGAATCGCGTTGCGGTGCAGCAAGGGCAGCTTCTACCTGCGGCCCGTCGTGCGGCCGGTGATCCTCGTGGCAGGCGGCACCGGTCTGTCGGCGATCCTGGCGATGGCCCAGAGCCTGGACGCCGGCATCACCCAGCCCGTTTACCTGCTGTACGGGGTCACCAATGCCGAGGACCTCTGCAAGCACGACGAGCTCGATGCGCTCAAGCGGCGTATCCCCGGCCTGGAGGTGCACACGATCGTGTCACGCCAGGACCCGAGCTGGGCCGGGCAGGTCGGACTCGTTACCGATCTACTCGAAGACCGCATGCTGGGCGACGGCGACGCCGATGTCTATCTGTGCGGTCCGGCGGCGATGGTCGAGGCCACCCGAAACTGGTTGGACAACCGCAATATTCATCGCATCGGGCTGTACTACGAGAAGTTTGTGCCGAGTGGTGCCGCGCGTCGGGTCAACTCCGCGCGGGTGGACTACGCGGACATCGATCTGTCGGACGTGCGTCGCCGCGGGCGCGGGACCGCGGTGGTTATCGGCGGCAGCATCGGCGGAATCGCCGCGGCCAAAGTGCTCACCGAGTCCTTCGAGCGGGTCATCGTGCTGGAGAAGGACGGACCTCATTCTCGACGGGAGGGCAGACCGGGCGCGGCGCAGGGCTGGCATCTGCACCATCTGCTCACTGCCGGTCAGATCGAGCTGGAGCGCATGTTCCCTGGCATCGTCGACGATATGGTCCGCGAAGGTGCGTTCAAGGTGGATATGGCTGCTCAGTACCGAATCCGATTGGGTGGCACCTGGAAGAAGCCGGGTACCAGCGACATTCAGATCGTCTGCGCCGGCCGTCCGCTACTCGAATGGTGCGTGCGGCGCCGACTGGACGGCGAAGAACGCATCAGTTTCCGTTATGAGTCGGAGGTCACCGACCTCGTGTACGACCGTGCCAGCAACGCCGTCATCGGTGTCGCCGTGCAGCGGGACGGTGCGGAAGCAGAAGTCGTGCCTGCCGAGTTCGTCGTCGACGCTTCGGGCAAGAACACCCGCATTCCGGAGTTCCTGGACCGTATCGGAATCGGCGCACCCGAAGTCGAGCAGGACATCATCAATTGCTTCTATTCCACGATGCAGCACCGGGTGCCGCCGGAGCGGCAGTGGCAGGACAAGGTGATGGTGATCTGCTACGCGTACCGGCCCTACGAAGACACTTACGCCGCACAGTATTACACCGACAGTTCGCGAACTATTCTGTCGACGTCTCTGGTGGCCTACAACTGCTATTCGCCGCCGCGCACAGCGCAGGAATTCCGCGCGTTCGCCGATCTCATGCCGTCACCGGTGGTCGGGGAGAACATAGACGGACTGGAACCGGCCTCGCCGATCTACAACTTCCGCTATCCGAACATGCTGCGGCTGCGCTACGAGAAGAAGCGCAACCTGCCCCGCGCCCTGTTGGCGGTGGGCGACGCCTACACCAGCGCCGACCCGGTTTCCGGACTCGGCATGACACTGGCGCTCAAAGAGGTTCGGGAAATGCAGCTCCTGTTGGCGAGATACGGCGCCGGGCATCCGGACCTGCCCCGGCGCTACTACCGCAGGATCAGCCGGATGGCCGACACGGCCTGGTTCGTGATCCGCGAGCAGAACCTGCGCTTTGACTGGATCAAGGATGTGGATTCCAAGCGCCCGTTCTATTTCCGCGCCCTCACCTGGTACATGGACCGTGTCATGGAACTGGTTCACGACGACCTCGACACCTACCGCGAATTCCTGGCGGTCGTTCACCTGGTCAAGCCGCCGTCGGCCCTGATGAAGCCTAAGGTCGCCGTGCGCGTGATCGGCAAGTGGGCGCGTACCAGGCTGGCCGGGCAGAAGACGCTCATCGCCCGCAACTACGAGAACCGCACGATTCCGCCCGCCGACCATCTGGTCCAAACCGAGGAAATCGCAGTCGGTTTGGCCGGAACCCTTACACCATAGGGAGAAGAACGAGATGTCGCAGATTCATCGGATGCTGGACTGCCGGGGCACTCGCATCCACGCCGTCGAAGAGGGCGAGGGGCCGCTGGTGGTGCTGGTTCACGGCTTCCCCGAGTCGTGGTATTCCTGGCGCCATCAGATTCCCGCGCTGGCCGCGGCGGGCTACCGGGTGGTGGCCATCGACCAGCGCGGATACGGGCGGTCGTCGAAATACCGTGTGCAATCCGCGTACCGCATCAAGGAATTGGTCGGCGACATCGTCGGCGTCATCGACGCCTACGGCGAGAAGCAAGCGGTCGTGGTCGGTCACGACTGGGGTGCGCCGGTCGCGTGGACATTTGCATGGCTGCATCCGGACAGGTGCCGCGGCGTGGCCGGAATCAGCGTTCCGTTCGCCGGCCGCGGAGTGATCGGTCTTCCGGGCAGCCCGTTCGGCGAGCGCCGGCCAAACGATTATCACCAGGAATTGGCGGGGCCGGGAAAAGTCTGGTACCAGGTCTACTTCTCCGAGCAGGACGCCATCATCGCCGAGATCGAGGAAGACCTGCGCGGCTGGCTGCTCGGCCTGACCTACACGGTGTCCGGCGAGGGGATGATCGCGGCGACCCAGGCCGCGGTGTCGGCCGGAGTGGACCTGGAATCCATGGACCCGATCGAAGTGATACGTGCGGGCGCGCTGTGCATGGCCGAGGGCGCGCGACTCAAGGACGCGTTCGTCTACCCGGGAACGATGCCCGACTGGTTTACGGAGGCCGATTTGGATTTCTACGCAGGTGAATTCGAGCGATCCGGGTTCGGCGGGCCGTTGAGCTTCTACCACAACATCGACAACGACTGGCATGACCTCGCCGATCATGAGGGCAAACCGCTGACCCCACCGGCGCTGTTCATCGGGGGCCAGTACGACGTCGGTACCACTTGGGGTGCCGAGGCGGTCGAACGCGCATACGACGTGATGCCCAACTACTGCGGAACCCACATGATCGACGGTGTCGGGCACTGGATTCAGCAGGAGGAGCCCAAGGAGACCAACCGACTGCTGCTCGATTTCCTTGACGGACTGCGTTAGTGGAACTGCGGCCATGCCCGACCGACGGCGCTGAGCTGCGCCGGGTATTCGGCTGCTACCCCTCGGGGGTGGCCGCACTCTGTGCGATGGTCGACGGCGAGCCGGTCGGGATGGCGGCCAGTTCGTTCACCTCGGTTTCGGTCGACCCTCCGCTGGTGTCGATCTGCGTCCAGAACGACTCGCGCACGTGGCCGAGACTGCGGGACCGTCCACGGTTGGGCTTGAGCGTGCTGGCCGAGGGGCACAGCGACACCTGCCGAAGCCTTTCATGCAAGGAAGGTAACCGGTTCGCCGGTGTGTCCTGGACGGAGCTGCCCGTCGGTGCGGTGTTCGTCCGCGGTTCGAGCGCTTGGCTGGACTGCCGGCTGCACAGCGAAGTGCGTGCGGGTGACCACACGATCGTCGTGCTGGAGATCTGCGCGTTGGGCGCCGATGCGTGAGAAGCACCCACTTGTCTTCCATGGCAGTCGGTTTCATCGACTTGCCGTCGTGGCCACGCAGGAGCAGGGATGAAAACAACCGATACGCGGGTTCGGCGCGCGATCGCCGCCGTGGCGGCGGGGCGTCCCGTCGTCGTCACCTCCGACACCGCACATGACAAGCAGGGCTATCTAGCGTTCGCCGCCGAAGCTGCCACCCCGAAGCTGCTCGCGTTCACCGTTCGGCATACCTCGGGCTACGTCCGCGTCGCGTTGCCCGGTACCGACTGTGCGCGGTTGAACCTACCGCCCATGTGTCACAGCAACGGTGACCGCTTGGGCGCCGGTGCCCACCGGGTTACGGTCGACTGGATCGGTACGAGTACGGGAATCTCAGCGAGCGATCGTGCCGCAACCATCGCGGCACTAGCGGCGGAACACTCCGTGGCGTCGAACTTCCGGCGGCCCGGTCATGTGGTGCCGGTCGAGGTGGCTGTGGACGGGGTGCTGGGTTGGCCGGGACCGTCCGAGGCGGCGGTCGATCTGGCACGCCTCGCGGGGCGACGTGAAGCGGGGGTGCTGTGCGATATCGTGTCCCGCGATCATTCCACGGCGATGGCACGTGGCAGCGAGTTGGTCGAATTCGCCGTCCAGCACGGGCTGGCAATCGTCTCGATCGCCGAGCTCGTGGCGTATCGGCGGCGCACCGAACCGCAGGTGGCCCGGTTGGCTGAGACGGTCCTGCCGAACAGGGGCGGGAGGTTTCGCGCCATCGGCTTCCGTGATTTGCACGGCGGGGGCGAGCATCTCGCCGTGATCGTCGGCGAAGCAGGCGCCGGTGTGCCGGTTCCGCTCCACGTCCACGTCGAGTGCCTGACCGGAGATGTGTTCGGGTCCACGGCGTGCCGGTGCGGCGGGGAACTGGACAGCGCGCTGACGACCATGACGGCCCAGCACAACGGTGTGATCGTCTACCTACGCCCGCCCGGACCGGTGCACGCCTGCGGCCTATTCGACCAGACGGAGGCGTCCTCGGAATGGGTGTCGCAGACTGTGGCCTGGATCCTGCGCGATCTCGGTGTGTACACACTGAGGCTCTCCGATGACGCACCCGGATTCGGGTTGGTGATCTTCGGGACGATTCGCAAGCACGGTCTACGCGCTGCGGGGTGAAAATGTTGTGGCGCAACGCGATACAGAGGTGACTCGATGACGCATCCAGACCTGGCCGGAAAGGCCGCGATCGTAACCGGCGCGGGCGCAGGTATCGGCCTGGCGATCGCGCAGCGACTCGTCGCCGAGGGCTGCAAGGTCCTGTGCGCCGATATCGACGGTGTCGCCGCCGATGCCGCGGCGTCGAAGATCGGCGGTGGTGCGGTGAGCCACGCCGTCGATGTGAGCGACGAGCAGCAGGTGATCGGCATGGTGGAGGCCTGCGTCGGTGCGTTCGGTGGAGTCGATAAGCTGGTCGCCAACGCCGGCGTCGTTCACTTCGCTTCGGTACTCGACACGACGGTCGAGGACTTCGATCGCGTCCTGCGGATCAATTTGCGCGGCGCGTGGCTGTGCACCAAACATGCCGCGCCCAAGATGATCGATCGCGGCGGCGGAGCCATCGTCAACATGTCCTCGTTGGGCGGACTCGTCGCGGCGGGCGGCACCGCTGCGTACGGCGTGTCAAAGGCGGGGATCATCCACCTCAGTCGCATTACCGCCGCCGAGTTGCGTTCGGCGAATGTGCGATCCAACGCGCTGCTGCCCGCGTTCGTCGACACACCGATGCAGCAGATCGCGATGACGATGTTCGACGAGGCGCTCGGCGAAGGCGGGGCGAATACCATGATCGGTCGTCTGCAGGGCAGGATGGCCGGACCGCAGGAGATGGCCGGTGTTGTCGCGTTCCTTCTGTCGGATGACGCCTCGATGGTCAACGGCATCGCACAACTCGCCGACGGCGGGACACTCGCCGCGCTGTGGTGACGTGATCCCACCTCTAGCTCCCTGTCGCAGAGGGCAATCGGCCGAGGAATTCGAGCAGCAGCCGGTTCGTCTCGGCGGGGCACTCCTGCTGGATCCAGTGACCCGCGGACGGGATGATGTAGCTTCCCCGGTAGTCGGACATCTTCTCATCCGCGCGCTCGATCGCCTCGGCTCCCCAGACCGTGGCGACGTCGTATTCACCGCCGATGAACATCGCCGGTGGCGTCAACGGCTGGTTCTCGATGTCCTCCAGCACTTTCCATCCCGCGTCGACATTGTGATAGAACGCCAGACCGCCGGAGAAGCCGGCACGCTCGAATTCTCCGACGTAGAAGTCGAGGTCCTCGTCGGTGAACCATTCGGGCATCGTTTCGGGGTACACGAATGCATCGGAGAACTTTGCGCCGTCGGCCATGCACAGCGGCCCGTAGCGCAATGCTTCAATCGGGTCCGCGGGCACGCCCCCGGCGGCTACGGCCGCCGCCGCGGCCTCGCCGGACACCGTGTAGGTCAGACCGAGGAACCACTTGCGGAGGTCTTCCTCGATCTCGTTGATGATCTCGTCCTGCTCGGAGAAGTAGTCCTGGTAGAACGTTCTGCCCGGCCCGGCGAGCTCGACGTGGTAATCGCGCGGACGGGTCTCTCCGAATGGGCAGCCGGGCAGTCCGATCAAGCCCCGCCCCGCGAACGGAACACTCACCCCGACGACCCCTCGGCATCGATCAGGATGGAGCCAGGCGAACGTCCACGCGACCGGAGCGCCCCAATCGTGCCCGACCACGACCGCCTGCTTCTCCCCGTATGCGTCGATCAGCGCTTCGATGTCGGCGACCACTTTGTCGATGCGATACGCGGAGTTGACCCTGAACTTCGACGAACGTCCGAATCCTCGTTGGTCGATCGCCACCACCCTGTAGCCGGCGTCGGCGAGCGCCGGAATCTGATGGCGCCACGAGTACCAGGACTCCGGAAACCCGTGAATGAGAATGACCAGCTGACCGGATCCCTGCTCAACCGCATGAATGCGGGTGCCGTTGCAATCGATGTGCTTGTGAATCACTTTGACGCTCGTTTCTTCATTGTCGGTTTCCTACTGGGCCACCAGGCCGCCGTCGACGAGCAGCGGATGACCGGTGACAAAGCTCGACTCATCGGATCCCAGCCAGAGCGCGGATCGGGCGACCTCCTCGGACGTCGCGACGCGCCCGAGCGGGGTCTGCTGATCCAGCGACTCGCGAAGGCCGGAAATCTCGTTCGTCACCTTGTCGAGCATCGGTGTGTCGACCATGTGCGGACAGAAGGCGTTGACCCGGATGCCGTATGCAGCGACATTCATGGCGGTCGACTTCACCAGGCCGACCACCCCGTGCTTACTCGCGACATACGCCGGAAGTCCCGCGGGCCCGATGACACCGGCTGCCGATGCGGTGGCGACGATGGTCCCGCGCCGTCGCTCGATCATCCCGGGCAGCACCGCCCGGATGGTCCTCCACGTCCCGGTGACATTGATGTCCAGGATCCTGCTGAATTCATCCTCGGCATACGCCCACACATCCCCGGGCGTGCCGAGGATGCCGGCGTTCGCGAATGCGACATCGATCGGCCCAATCTCCTCCGATCCGCGAGCGACCAGTTCGTCGACCGCATCGGTTCTGGTCACGTCGCATGTCGCGCTGTAGACAGCCACTCCCTGCGTCTTCAACTGCGCGGCAGCGGCATTCAACCCATCGATGGCAATGTCACCCAGAACCAGCCGGGCTCCTTCGTGAGCAGCGGCGAAGGCGATGGCACGACCGATGCCCGAAGCCGCACCTGTCACCAACACCGTCTTACCGAGATACCGTTCGTTCACAGCCGCCGTCCTGGTCGCACACCAATGCAAGCGGGACCGACGATAACCACGAGTTGGGTTCTGGTACACGGGATGGCAAGTCCGTACAAGAGTGTGCGCAAGTACGTCCAAAAGCGCATTACCAGGCGAGGACCGTGTTTGCCGGATTTACACTGTGCCACGTATGTGAGAACTCCATCGGAGGTGCGATGATCGCCCGGGCCCTCAGAGACGTTGACGCCACGGGCGTCGATCGCGCGGTCCCCGCCAAATGCGTATTGGCCACCCACGACGGCCAACTCCCGGGTGCGGAACTGCGCGTCTATCAGTTCCATTCGCATCAGACGCAGGTCCCCCCACTGCGGGACATAGCCGTCATCGCTTGGCAGACCCGCGCGCAGATCGCGCTGCGTTGCGGCACGATCCGCAACCAGACGCATATGAGTCCCGGGGACTTCTCCATTCTGCGGCCCGGCTACGAATCGACCTGGCAGTGGAGCAGAGGCTTCCAGGCCACCGTGCTCTACCTCAACGAACGCCGACTTGCCGACTTCGCGTCCGAGGTCTTCGACCGCCATGTCGACAGCCTCGAGATTCACGAATCATTTCAGGTCCAGGATCCCGTCATTCAATACGGAATCGCCTCGCTGGCAAAGGAGTTGCGACGTGACGCGTTCGGGGGTGCCCTCTACCGGGATGCGCTGATGACCCAGCTGAGCGTCCAGTTGCTGCGTCACCATGCGGAATCGCGCCTCCGGGCACCCAGATGCCCAGGGGCCTTGAGCGCCGCTCAGGCCCGTCAGGTCGGCGACTACATCGAGACCAATCTCGCGGCGGACCTGTGTCTGGAGTCGCTGGCCCGGGTCGTGAGAATGAGCCAGTACCATTTCGCGCGGCTGTTCAAGAAGCGCTTCGGTGTACCACCGCACGCCTACGTTCAGCGTCGGCGCGTCGAACGGGCGCGTCACCTCATCCTGCACAGTGACATGGAGCTCAAGGAAGTCGTCGGCGCGGCCGGCTTCTGCGATCAGAGCCACATGTCGAGGTCGTTCAAACAGGCATTCGACGTCACCCCCGCGCAGCTTCGTCGAACCGCCTCCGGTCGTTAGCGGTCGACACTCGTGCGCAAGCCTGCACCGAGAACAGCGCAAGGTAGTCCAAGACGCCGTACCACTTCGGTCCGCATAATTTGATCATGAATGCGAAAGACACGGTCCGCTACGGCGGCTTCGGAGGGCGGCACGCCATCGTGATCGGAGCGAGCACAACGGGTCTCGCCGCATCCGCTGTCGCCGCCCGCCATTTCGAATCGGTGACCAACATCGACCGCGACAGCCTTCCGGACGGACCGCGTTGGAGAAAGGGCGTGCCGCAGTCGCATCACGGCCACATCCTCTTGCGCGGCGGGCAGAGCGTGTTCAACCACTATTTCCCGGGGCTCACGACCGACCTGCTCGCCAAGGGCTCGGTGGAGGTCGACATGGCCAACGACATCTGCTGGTACCACTCCGGTGGGTGGAAGAAGCGCTTCGACAGCGGGCTGACGATGCTGTGTCAAACCAGGGGCTTTCTCGAGCTCTACATCCGCCAGCGGCTGATGCAGGTGCCGAATGTGACGCTGCTGCAGCAAGTCAAGGTGCAGGGCTTTGGGTCAACCGGCAGGCGCATCACCGGCGTTCACCTCAGCGACGGGACGTTTCTGGAAGCGGACCTCGTCATCGACGCGAGCGGGCGCAACTCCGAGACGCCGCGGCACCTTTCCGCGCTCGGGTTCGGATCGCCGGAAGTAAGCGAGCTCAAGGTCGATATCGGTTACTCCACGACGCTGTTCACCCCACCGGACAGCGTCCGGGACTGGAAGGGAATGTTGATTCATTCCAAGCCGCCGGCCACACGGACCGCGGCACTGCTACCCACCGAAGGTGGGCGCTGGATCGTGACCCTGCTCGGCTGGCAGGGCGATTACGCCGGAGGAGACCTCGAGAGCTTCCTCGAGTGGACAAAGGGTCTGCCGGTGCCCGATCTCTACGAGGCCCTGGGCGAGGCGACCTGTGTGGAAGAGGTCCACCGCTGGCGATTCCCGGCGAATCTGCGTCGCCACTACGACAAGTTGGCGTCAGCGCCCGAGGGTTTGGTCGTCGTCGGTGACGCGAACACTTCGCTGAATCCGCTATACGCGCAAGGCATGTCGCACGGTGCCATTGGAACGAGCATTCTCGACGCGTGTCTGGGCGAGCAACGGATGACTGCCGGTGCCGGCCGAATCGATGGTCTGTCCAAGCGCTTTCATCGCGCATACGGCCGATTGATCGATGAGTGCTGGTTCACTTCTACCGTGGAGGACTATGGTGCGGTTTCCGCCAGCGGGGGTGGGCGCATCATATCGAAATTCGCGAGCTGGTATCTGGGGAAGGTCACCGAAATGACCTGGCGGGACGCGGGTGTCGCCCGTGAGTTCATCGACGTGATGCACCTGCAGCGGGCTCCGACGACGTTGATGCGGCCCTCTGTCGCGATCAAGGCGCTGCTCCCCAGTGCCCCGGCCTCCCATCAGGCTCGGCCGATTCGCGCGTGACCCGCCCCGTGTCGCGCCGGATCGGGCGGTCAGCGCCTGCTCGTCAGGATCGACAGTGCGATGGCGGTGATTTCGTCCGCCACTCCGGCGTAACGCGTGAGATGCCAGGTCCGCGCGACGTCTTCGATGAAGCTGATCGCCGCAGCAACGAGCAGCCTCGCCTCGGCGACCCTGGTCGCCGGCACCAGCTTGCGGATGAGGTCGATCCACTCGGCGTCTCTGTCCGCTTGGTTTCTCGTGTAGGTGTCACAGACCTCGGTGGACGCATGCGATAGCTCGGTGATCGATACGGCGACGAGGTCGGGGTCGTCCAGGCTGATGCGGACATGGCCTTCGACGAGCCTGCGCAGGCGCTGCTTGTCTGGCGCGTTTTCGCGCAGCGCCCGTATGCATTCGAGGCTGCGCCATTCGTCGAGCCGGCGGACGAGCGCATCGAGAATCGCCTGTTTGGAAGAGAACGAGCGATAGAGACCCGGACCCGCGATTCCCGCTCCCTTCCCGATCTCGCTGGTGCTGACGGCTGGATAGCCCTGCGCGCGGAACAACCTCGCACCAGTGGCGAGCAGCGTCTCGTGTCGGGAGAACAGCGCACCTTCTCGGTTCGGCGCGGCATCGCCGGGCTCCAATTCGCGGACGGCAGGAGTGCGCGCGGCAGCCATGCACGCTTGGTACAGCAGCTCAGCCAGTTCGTCGCCGGGCAGGGTCAGGTTGTGCCGGCCCAAGCTGGTGAGGGTGCTGGACACCGCCCAGGCCCGCAGCTCCGAGTGGCGGGGGCTCAGGCCCGATATCTCCAGTCGGACACCTCCGTGCATGCCCGCGACGATCGCGTTGATGCGCCGGCGCACCTCTGCTCGCTCGACATCGTCGAGGTAGCGGGCCTCGCGCTGCCACAGCACCGTCAGCGACCGAGACGCGACGGCCGCGGCGGTCAGGTCCGGTAACTCGACGCTCAGCGGCCGAGGTGTCGACGGTGTCTCGGTTTGGGAGAGCAGCCGCGCGCTCTGGTACTGCTCCTGGCCCATTCGGATGGCCGCGGCGAGCAGGGCCTGCTTGTTGTCGTAGTGGCGATACAACGCACGCGCGGTGACGCCGGCCGCCTCGGCGATGTCCTCCAGCTTGACCGAATGAAAGCCGCGATCGATGAACAGGCGGACGGCCTGCTCCAGGATCTGCTGCTTTCGGTCCTTCGGCCTTCGCTTGACGGTTGAGACAGCGGGCTCCACCGCGCGAGGCCCCCCTTTCTGCTTGCTCGAACCACCAAATCCTGCCAGACCTGCCCGCGTCGCGGCGGATGCGACCTCGGGCGGCGGAGCGGAGGAGTTGCGGGCCACGTCGGTCACGGGAGTGCTGTCGAATGGCTCACAGCTTGAATCCACTCTGGCGCTCGAAGTCCGCGAGATCGAAATAGTCGGAAAACCGCGTGATTTCGCCGTTGTCGACGACGAACACCCCGGTCACCGGGAGCACGACCCTGCGGCCGTCGGTCATGGTGAAGTAGTCGACGCGCTCGGCGATCACCAGACCCGGCTCGGCCGCCAGCGTGACGATATCGAGCTTGGCTTCCGAGAACGCGTCGAGGAACGCCTGGAAGATGGCGCGGATGCCGGCGATGCCCTCGATCGGCTTGACCGGCACGTTGTGGTAGACGGCGTCGTCGGCAAAGGCGCCGCAAATGGTGTCGCGCTCGCGGCCCTCCCAAGATCCGAGAAAGTCGCGGACGAGCCTCTCGCTGGCTTGCTTGGTGTCGGTCATGCGGCTGCCTCCTCGGGTATCAATGCGCGAGGCGGCCCCAGCGCCCACCACCTCCAGTGTGACGCGCACAACAGTATTATCAAGATACATCATCGGGCACAAGTCGCAGTTATCTTCGTGATTTGTCTACCGATCGTCATTGGTCAAGCGTATTGATTATGGACATAAGTAACCACGTCCGCGTACCCTCTCGGATGTCACCGCCCCACTTCGACCTGTCGGGATGGCCAACATGAGCAGCTCCACTTGTCGCCTCGGCGTCGCACCCGTGCGGTTCGCGCGGGAGTTGGGGATCGTCGCCTCAGTGGCCTCGCGAGCGCCACAGCAAACTGCTGAGAGGCTCGTCGGCAGCGGCTTATGCCTCATACGGGAGAGACTTATCCCTCTTTTTGGAAGCAGCAATCCGGCCGCAGAGGTCGATAGCGTTCCGCCTATGCCCTCCATCGATAGCGACTTCCCGCAAACGCGGAGGGTACGGATGGTCGACTCCTCGGCCGGTTGTTCGCAAGATCGTCGCCTCTCGGCAAACGCGCGGTGGGCCGCAGCATGCTAATGTCCGCGCAAACGGCGACCAAGCCCGTCCGGGCGGTTGGTGGCTTCTTCGCCATGGCGCTGGACACGTTCGTGCTGATGTTCAAGCCACCGTTCGCATGGCGTGAATACCTAGCTCAGTGCTGGTTCGTCGCGCGGGTGTCGACGTTGCCCGCGGTGTTGATGACGATCCCGTGGGCGGTGATTTCGGGGTTCCTATTCAATGTCTTGTTGGCCGATATCGGTGCCGCGGACTTTTCCGGCACTGGTGCCGCGATCTTCACGGTGTCTCAGAGCGGCCCGATAGTGACGGTGTTGGTGGTGGCGGGCGCCGGTGCTACGGCGATGTGTGCCGATCTGGGTGCGCGAACCATCCGTGAGGAACTCGATGCGCTGCGGGTGATGGGCATCAACCCGATTCAAGCGCTGGTGGTTCCGCGCGTGCTGGCGGCCACGACGGTGTCGTTGGCGCTGAGCTCGGTTGTGATCATGACGGGTCTCGTCGGCGCGTTTGTTTGCTCGGTGTTCCTCATGGACGTTTCGGCGGGTGCGTGGGTGGCCGGTCTGACCACGCTGACTCACATAGCCGATGTCATCATCTCGATGATCAAAGCGACGCTGTTCGGATTGACGGCGGGATTGATCGCCTGCTACCAGGGCATTTCGGTGGGTGGGGGACCGGCCGGTGTGGGCAGGGCGGTCAACGAAACCGTGGTGTTCGCCTTCATCGTGTTGTTCTTGACGAACATCATCGTCACCGCCGTCGGTGTCCCATTCATGGTGTCGTGAGGTGATCTCGTGACGCTGGGTGTTCCGAGCGGGCTTCATCCGCGGTTGCAGCGGATGAGGAATGCCGTGGTGGGCGGGTGGAACCAGATCGGTTCGCAGACGCGGTTTTACGCCACGACGTTGGCCGGCATTCCCGATGCCGTCGTCAACTACCGCAGCGAGTTGCTGCGGGTGATCGCGCAGATGGGTTTGGGCAGCGGGGCTCTTGCGGTGATCGGCGGAACGGTGGTGATCGTGGGGTTCTTGACGATCACGACCGGCGCGATTGTGGCGGTGCAGGGATACAACCAGCTGGCGTCGGTGGGTGTGGAGGCGCTGACGGGATTCGCGTCGGCGTTCTTCAACACCCGCGAAATCCAGCCGGGGACGGTGATGGTGGCGCTGGCGGCCACCGTCGGTGCCGGTAGCACGGCTCAGCTCGGGGCGATGCGGATCAGTGAGGAAATCGATGCGCTCGAGGCCATCGGCATCCGCAGTGTGAGCTACTTGGCGTCCACGCGGGTGGTGGCCGGGGTGATCGTGGCGATCCCGTTGTTCTGCGTGGGGCTGATGACGGCGTATTGGGCCGCGCGTGTCGGCACGACCGCGGTTTACGGCCAGGGGTCGGGCGTCTATGACCACTACTTCTATACGTATCTGAGTCCAACCGACGTGTTGTGGTCGGTGGCCGAGGTGGCAGCGGTTGCCCTGATGATCATGTTGCTGTGCACCTACTACGGTTTCACCGCGCGTGGCGGGCCGGCGGGGGTCGGTGAGGCCGTCGGCCGGGCCGTGCGCGCCTCGATGGTCGTCGCGTCGATCTTGATCGTGATCATGACGCTGGCCATTTATGGCCAGTCCGGCGACTTCCACTTGGCGGGCTAACGGCATGACGCGCAGGGCAGGAACACACCGGCTCGCCAGCGCCTGGTGGACGCTCATCTTGTTGGCCGCGGTCGGCGCGTTCTTGTTCGTGACCGGGGTGTCGTTTTCGGGCACCTTCCGGTCGTATGTGCCCGTGACGCTGGCATCGGATCGAGCGGGACTGGTGATGGAGACCAACGCCGACGTGATGATGCGCGGCGTCCAGGTCGGCCGGGTCAGCCAGATCGGCGGCGGGCCGGACAGGGCCAGTCTGAGGCTGGAGATCGACCCGGACCAGATCCGCTACATCCCGGCCAACGTGGCGGCCCAGATCAGTGCCACCACCGCCTTCGGCACCAAGTTCGTCGAGTTGGTATATCCGCCGAATCCGAGCCCGCAGCGGCTGGCCGCCGGCGCGGTGCTGCATTCGAAGAACGTCAGCACGGAGATCAACACGGTCTTCGAGAACGTCGTCGAGCTCCTCAAGGTGGTCGATCCGCTGAAGCTGAACGCGGTGCTGACCGCGGTGGCCGACGGCGTCCGCGGACAGGGCGAGCGGATGGGGCAAGCCACCACAGACCTCAACGAGGTCTTGCTGGCGCTCAACGCGCGCGCCGAAACCATTGGAGGAAACTGGCGCTCGCTCAAGAATTTCACCGACACATACGCCGCCGCCGCCGACGACATCGTGGCCATTCTCGATGCCATCAGCACGACCAGCGTTACCGTCACCGACCACGCGAGCGCACTGGACGGGTTACTGCTCAACGTCACCGGTTTGTCGAAGGCGGGCGTGAACCTGCTTGCCACGAGCAAGGACGATCTCGTCGGTGCGGTCAACACCCTCGAGCCGACGACGAATCTGCTGCTACAGCACAACCCCGTGTACACGTGCTTTCTGAAGGGCACCACGTGGTATCTCGACAACGGCGGCTATGCGGCGTGGGGCGGCGACGGCCGCACACTTGCGCTCGACGTCGCCTTGTTGCTGGGGAACGATCCCTACGCGTATCCGGACAACCTGCCGATCGTTGCCGCCAAGGGCGGACCCGGCGGAGCGCCGGGGTGTGGGTCGCTACCGGACGCCACCAAGAACTTCCCGGTGCGGCAGCTGGTCACCAACACCGGTTGGGGGACCGGCCTGGACATCCGGCCCAACCCCGGTATCGGGCATCCCTGCTGGGCGAACTACTTCCCGGCGACCCGCGCCGTGCCGAAGCCACCCAGCATTCGCCAGTGCCTTCCGGGCCCGGCAATCGGCCCCGTTCCCTACCCCGGGGCGCCGCCGTATGGCGCGCCGCTGTACGGGCCGGGCGGGGCGCCGCTGTGGCCGGGGATGGCCCCGGCAGCCCCAGCGCCGGGCCCGGCGCAGCCCGACCAAAACGGGCAGGCCCCACCGTGATCGCCAAAGTTCGCCCCATCGTCGCTGTGACCGTCGATGATCCGCACAAACAGGAGGCAAGCCGTGGCTGACCTCAGGGGCACCATCTGGCGCCTGAGCATCTTCATGGCTGTCTGCCTGTTCGTCGCGTTCCTGACGCTGGCGATCTTCGGGCAGTTTCGCTTCGGAGAAGGCAACACCTATTACGCCGAGTTCACCAACGCCTCCAATCTGAGGAAGGGCACACTCGTGCGGATCGCCGGGGTGGAGGTTGGCAAGGTCGCCAACATCACCCTCAACCCCGACGCGACCGTGCGGGTGGAGTTCTTCGCCGACAAGTCGGTCGTGCTCACGCAGGGCAGCCGGGCGGTGATCCGGTATGACAACCTGGTCGGTGACCGCTACCTGGCGCTTGAGGAAGGCGCCGGCAGGCTCGAGCCACTGAATCCCGGACAGACGATTCCGCTGACTCAGACCGAACCCGCGCTGGACCTGGATGCGGTGATCGGTGGCTTCAAGCCGCTGTTTCGAGCGCTGAACCCGCAGCAGGTCAACGACCTGACCCAGCAGTTGATCGAGGCGTTCCAGGGGCAGGGTCCCGCGATCGGGTCCTTTCTGCAGCAGGCCGCGGTGGTGACCAATACCTTGGCCGACCGCGACCTGCTGATCGGGCAGGTCATCGACAACCTGAACGTGGTACTGGGTTCGCTTGGCGGTCAGAGCGACCGGCTGGACAAAGCGGTGACATCACTTTCTGAGCTGATCGGCAGGCTGGCCGAACGCCGGACCGACATCTCCAACGCGGTGGCCTATACCAACGCGGCCGCCGGTTCAGTCGCGGACTTGCTGACACAGACACGGGCGCCGTTCAACAAGGTGGTCTCCGAGACCGATCGGGTGGCCGGGATCGCCGTCGCTGACCACGAATACCTCGACAACCTGCTCAACACGCTGCCCGACAGGTACCGCGCATTGGTCCGCCAGGGGATGTATGGCGACTACTTCAGCTTCTACCTGTGCGATGTGGTCCTCAAGCTCAACGGAAAGGGAGGCCAGCCGGTGTACGTCAAGGTGGCCGGTCAGAGCACGGGGCGGTGCGCGCCCAAGTGAAGTCATTCTCCGAGCGCAGCCCGCTGCTCATCGGCGCCGTCGGCGTCGTGACGGTCTCCGTGATGGTGCTGGCTGCGCTGCAGTACCAGAACCTGCCCTTCCTCAACCCGGGTAAGGAGTACTCCGCCTATTTCGCCGACGCCGGCGGGTTGAACACCGGCGCCGGCGTCGAGGTCTCCGGCCTTATGGTGGGCAACGTCTCGGCCATCGAACTCGACGAGACCGGTGTGCTCGTCACGTTCAAGATCGGCACCGATGTGCGTCTGGGCGACCGCACCGGGGCCGCGATCAAGACCAAGAGCCTGCTGGGCGCCAAGATCGTCGACGTGACGCCGCGCGGGGGCGGGCAGCTCGACGGCGCCATTCCGCTCGATCGCACGGTGTCGCCGTACCAGCTGCCCGATGCCCTCGGTGACCTTGCCACCACGATCAGCGGCCTGAACACCGACCAGCTGTCGGACTCGTTGGCCACGTTGGCCCAGACCTTTTCGGCCACCCCGCCGGATCTGAAGGATGCGGTGGCGGGGGTGGCGCGGTTCGCGCAAACGCTCGACACTCGCGACGCCCAACTGCGCAGGTTGTTGGACAACGCCGCCCAAGCGACAGGGGTACTGGCCAAACGCACCGACCAGATCGTCGGCCTGGTCAAAGACACCAATGCGCTACTCGCGCAGCTGCGGACACAAAGCGCGGCCCTTGACCAGATCTGGGCGAACATCTCGGCGGTGTCGCGGCAGCTCCAGGCGTTCATCGCCGAAAACCGTCAGCAGTTGCGACCGGCGCTGGACAAGCTGAACGGAGTGCTGGCGATCGTCGACGGTCGCAAGGAACGCGTTCAGCAGGCCATCAAACTGATCAACACCTACGTGATGTCGCTTGGTGAATCGCTTTCCTCGGGGTCGTTCTTCAAAGCGTATGTGGTCAACCTTTTCCCGGGTCAGGTCGTGCAACCGTTCGTCGACGCGGCGTTTTCGGATCTGGGATTGGATCCGGCCACGTTGCTGCCGTCGGAGCTGACGGACCCGCAGACCGGTCAGCCCGGCACCCCGGCGTTGCCAGTGCCCTACCCGCGGACTGGCCAGGGTGGGGAACCGAGGTTGCATCTGCCCGACGCGATCACCGGTAAGCCCGGGGATCCGCGCTATCCCTACCGCGAACCGCTGCCGGCCCCACCGCCTGGCGGGCCGCCGCCGGGGCCACCCGCGCCGCCGCCGCCCGAGTTGGGTTCCACACCCGAGCCGACTCCATTGCCGGTATACGTGCCGGCACCGGGCGAGGCAGCGCCCGCCCAGCAACCGGGAGTCCGACCATGATGGGGTCGCCGCGAACCGCTCGCTTGGTCGTGGCGACGGCGCTGGTGCTGGTGTTGGGTGCGGGTCTGTTCGTCGCGATACGCCTGCCTGCGCAGATCGCCCGAACGACGGTGGTGGCGTACTTCGAGAACAGCACCGGGGTGTTTGCCGGCGACCACGTGCTCATTCGCGGCGTGCCAGTCGGCAAGGTCGTCCAGATCGAACCGCAGCCCAACCGAGCCAAGGTCACGTTCTGGTTCGACAGCAAGTACAAGGTCCCCGCCGATGTCAAGGCCGTGATCCTGTCACCGCAGCTGGTCACCGGCCGGACCATCCAGCTCACACCGCCCTATGCCGGCGGACCGACGATGGCCGACGGCGCGGTGATCCCCGACGACCGCACTGCGGTGCCAGTCGAGTGGGACGACCTCCGTGCGCAACTCGAGCGGCTGACTGAGCTGCTCAAGCCCACCGGGCCCGCTGGCGTGAGCACGCTGGGTGCGCTCATCAACACCACCGCGGACAACCTGCGCGGGCAGGGCGCCACGATCCGCGACACCATCATCAAACTGTCGCAAGCGGTATCGGTCCTCGGTGATCACAGCAACGACATCTTCGCCACGTTCAAGAACCTCTCGACGCTGGTGTCCGCGCTGAGCGACAGTGCCGATCTGCTCGAAGCGCTCAACAACAATCTGGACGCGGTGACCTCGCTGCTTGCCGACGACCCGAACAAGGTCGGTGAGGCGATCCAGGATCTCAACACCGTTGTTGCCGATGTTCAAGACTTCGCCGCCGACAACACCGAGGCGATCGGCACCGCGTCGGACAAGATGTCTTCGATCAGCCGCGCACTTGTCGAAAGCCTCGATGACATCAAGCAGACGCTGCACATCGCCCCGACCGTGTTGCAGAACTTCAACAACATCTACGAGCCCGCCAACGGTTCACTGACCGGCGCGCTGGCAATCAACAACTTCGCAAACCCGGTCTCTTTCCTGTGCGGCGCAATTCAATCCGTCTCCCGCCTGGGCGGCGAGCAATCGGCGAAACTGTGCGCGCAGTATCTGGCGCCCATCGTGAAGAACCGCCAATACAACTTCCCACCGTTGGGGGAGAATCTCTTCGTCGGCACGCAAGCCCGACCCAACGAAGTCACCTACAGCGAGCCGTGGATGCGGCCCGACCACGTTCCACCGGCAGCCGATCCGCCGCCGGGCGTCCCGCTGGCCGCCGAGGTGCCCGCCCCTGACGCGGCACTCGCCGTGACGCTGGCCACTGACCCCGCCCAAGGCCTGCCCGGCATGATGGTGCCCCCCGGAGGCGGCTCGTGACACGTCGACGCTGGCCGCGCGCGACGGCCAACCTGATGATGGTCCTGATCGTGGCGGCAATGTCCGGCTGCGGCTGGCACGGGCTGAATTCACTACCCCTGCCCGGCACGCAGGGCACCGGCTCGGACTCGTTCCTGATCCAGGCACAAATGCCTGACGTCAACAACATCGAGCCGAACTCACGGGTGCGCGTCGCGGACGTAACCGTCGGCCATGTCACCAAGATCGAACGCCAAGGCTGGCATGCGTTGGTGAGCATGCGCCTGGACGGTGATGTGAACCTGCCCGCCAACGCGACGGCCAAGATCGGCACAACCAGCCTGCTGGGGTCCTTGCATATCGAGCTTGCGCCGCCAAAGGACGAACCGCCACAAGGCAAGCTGCTCGACGGCTCACTCATTTCGCTGTCCCACGGCGATGCCTACCCGAGCACCGAGCAGACACTGGCGGCGCTGTCGATGCTCCTCAACGGCGGTGGACTGGGCCAGGTACAGGACATCACCGAGGCTTTTTCCACCGCGTTCCGCGGCCGCGAGCACGACGTCCGGAGCTTGATCACACAGCTGGGCGAATTCACCGCCCACCTCAACGATCAGACCGGTGACATCATCGCGGCCACCGACGGCCTCAACAGGTTGGTCGGGAAATTCGCCACACAGCAACCGGTCCTGGACCGGGCGCTGGCCACGGTCCCCGACGCGCTGGCGGTGCTCAACTCCCAACGCGACAACTTGGCGCAGGCGGCCGATCAGCTCGGAAAGTTCAGCGCGCTGACCGTCGACACGGTCAATCAGACCAGCGCCAACCTGGTGAAGGAACTGAACCAAGTCGGACCGGTGCTGGAGTCGCTGGCCAACGCCGGCCCCAGCCTGACGCGATCCCTGAGTCTGCTTGCCACCTTCCCCTTTCCGAACGAAACGTTCGAAAACTTCCAACGCGGTGACTACGCCAATTTGACCGCCATCGTCGACCTCACCCTCAGCCGCATCGACCAAGGAATCTTCACCGGCACTCGGTGGGAGTGCGACCTGACCGAGCTGGAGTTGCAGTGGGGACGAACCATCGGCCAATTCCCCAGCCCCTGCACGGCTGGCGGCCCGAACGGCCCCGGCAACCCGCTGGTCATCCCTTACCGGTGGGATCAGGGGCCCTAGCATGCACTTGACCCGAAGGGTGAGAATCCAGCTGACCATCTTCACGGTCATCGCGCTTGTCACTGTTGCGGTGATGGCGCTGCACTTCATCAAACTGCCCGCCATGCTGTTCGGCGTCGGCCAGTACACGGTGACGATGGAACTGCCCAAATCCGGTGGGCTGTATGAGTCCGGCAATGTCACCTATCGCGGCACAAATGTCGGACGGGTGAAATCGGTGCGCCTGACCGATACCGGCGTCGAAGCGGTGCTGTCGCTGAGTTCCGGAATCGACATCCCCTCAGATCTCAAAGCCGAGGTACACAGCCAATCAGCGGTCGGCGAATCCTATGTCCTGCTTCTACCCCGTAACGGCGCCTCGCCGCCGCTGAAAAACGGCGACAAGATTGCCCTGGCCGACACCTCAGTGCCGCCGGACATCAACGCTCTGCTCGCCGCTGCAAACACCGGTCTGCAGGCCATACCTCGCGACAACCTCAAGACCGTGATCGACGAGTCCTACACCGCCGTTGGCGGGCTCGGCCCAGAGCTGTCCCGCGTGATCCAAGGCGCATCCACCCTGGCCATCGACGCTCGCAAGAATCTCGACCCGCTGACCGCACTGATCGATCAAGCCCAGCCCGTGTTGGATTCGCAGACGAACACCTCCGATGCGATTCAGGCGTGGGCATCGCAACTGGCCACGTTGACCGCCGAATTGCAGACCCACGACGAGGCGGTCGCTGGCGTCATAGACAAGGGCGGCCCAGCGGCCGCGGAGGTGCGCCAACTGGTCGAGCGGCTGCAGCCGACCCTGCCGATCCTGTTGGCCAACCTCGTCAGCGTCGGGCAAGTCGCACTCACCTACAAAAACGACATCGAACAGCTGCTGGTGGTGTTCCCCCAAGCCATCGCCGCCGAACAGGCCGGCATTCTCGCCAACCTCAACACCAAACAGGACTACAAAGGCCAATACCTGAGCTTCAACCTGAACCTCAACCTGCCGCCGCCCTGCACCACAGGGTTTCTGCCGGCCCAGCAACAGCGCGTTGCCGCGTTCGAGGACTATCCACAACGGCCGGACGGCGACCTGTACTGCCGGGTCCCGCAGGATTCGCAGTTCAACGTGCGCGGCGCCCGTAACATCCCGTGCGAAACCGTGCCCGGCAAACGCGCACCCACGGCCGCGATGTGCGAAAGCGACGAAACCTACATACCGCTCAACGACGGATTCAACTGGAAGGGGGACCCCAACGCCACGCTGTCGGGTCAGCCCATCCCCCAGTTGCCGCCCGAGCCGCCGCCCGCGGCGGTGCCGGGACCGGAGGTGCCGGCGCTGGCCGCCGCCGAATACGACCCTGCGACAGGTAGTTACGTCGGACCCGACGGCCGTCGCTACACCCAGTCGAATCTGGCTCAGGGTGCGCTGGACGACAAGACGTGGCAGACGATGCTGCTGCCCCCGGCGAACTGATCAATCGGCCACGATGCGAAGCGCACCCGACGGGCACATTCTGACCGCGTTGCGCACGACATTCTCGTCTTCAGCCGGCGCCTGGTCGGAAACGAGCACCACGATGCCGTCGTCGTCCTGGTCGAAGAGCGCATCGGCGGTCAACACACAGATGCCCGCGGCCATGCATATCTCACGATCGGCGGCAGCTCTCATCGGGTGAACGCGTGAAGCGTGAGGGCCGAGTTCATGAAGTCACGAAAGTGCAGCCAGCGTCCGTCGCGCAGCGTGATGATGTGCGCGAACTCCGACTCCCATTCGTAGCCGGTCTCGAGTCGCCGGAACCGCTGGCGGCCCCACGTCGCCAGGTCGTCACCCTGCGCGATGAACTTCCAGGCCTCCATCTCGATGATGGCGATCGTCTGGCCAACTGTGGTGAAGAACGCCGTCGCTTCGTTGATGCCGCGGTAGTCGCCGGCGTACGGGATCTCGTCGGCACCGTAGTAGGTGATGCGCACTTCCGGATCGAGGAGCGCGAGCGCGGTGTTCAGATCGCCCGCAGGCACCGCACTGTAAATGGCTTTCGTCGCCTCGATATTGCGCGACTCGTTCATGGTGAGGGTCATGAGAGGTGAAGCGGCAGACGGACATACGCGTGGGTCAACAGGCTGGCGGTCTGCCTGGTACCCGGGTCGTCGGTGAGCGCGATCGTCTGATACCGGTCGAGCACCGCGTTGAGCACGGCCATGACTTCCAGGCGGGCCAGCACGGCGCCGAGGCAGAAGTGCAGGCCGTGCCCCATCGACAGCTGTTGGCGGATGTTGGGCCGCTCGAGATCCAGCACGTTCGGATGAGGGAACACCGCCGGGTCGCGGTTGGCCGAGCCGAAGAACAGCGCCACCCATTCGCCTTTGCGGATCAGATTGCCGCCGACTTCGACATCCCGCGTGGCGATGCGAAACAGGCGCTGGGGAGGTCCGTCGAGGCGCATGACCTCCTCGACGAAGACGTTGAGCAGGGTGCGGTCGGCGCGCATCCGCGCGGTGATCTCCGGTTCGCGAGCCATGGCGTGCAGCAGATTGCCGATCAAAAACGTGGTGGTCTCGCTACCGGCGACCACCAGCGTGACACAGAACCTGACGATCTCCTCGGGTGTGAGCCGGTGCCCGCCGACCTCGGCACGCAGCAGCGCCGAGATGAGGTCCTCGGCATCCTCGACGTCGTCGGTGGGCGTGCGCTCCGCCAATCTGGCCGTGTGCTCGGCGAGCCGGGTCGCGAACGTCGCCACCATTTCCTCATTGCTCGCGATGCGCTCCTGCGGGGTGAGCGACGACGAGAGCATGAACGCGTTGGCCCACCTTCTGAAGCGGACGTGGTCGCCGTCGGGCAAGCCCAGCAGACGCACCATCGCGCGGGTGGGAATCTCGGCGGCGAACTCCATCACCTCGACGTCGCCGTCGCCGAGATCGTCGAGCATGCGTGGCGCCAGTTCGCCCAGCCAGCCATCGAGCCGCTTGACCCGGCGCGGTGAGAACGCCTGGCTGACCAGTTTTCGTTCGACCTCGTGCTTGGGCGGGTCGGTGTTGACCAGCATCAGGCTCGGCGCCGATGACGCCTCTTGCAGAGGGTCTCGCGACGAGAACGTCGCGCTGTCTCGTGCGGCCTCGAATATCTGGTCGTAGCGGAGGAGCGCCCACGCGGTGACGGGCTCATCGGCACCGGGAACGGTCCCTGGCGGCCAGTCACGGTAACCCGCAACGGGCGAGGCGTGCCGAAGTTGGTCGTACAGCGGATACGGATTGGCGATGCCCTGGGGCGTGGTCAGAAGATCGAGGGCCGAAACGGTCGTGGATGACATGGCCATTAGCCTCTGCCAGCCACCGCAGCAAATCGATCCCCCGTTGGGGAGGACTCGTACTCCCGTACGAGGTGAATTGTCGGTTCCCACCGCAATTGCCAGCCCGTCGGAGGACAGTCTGTTACGTGACTGTTGTGAGCGGTGTGTCCGATACCCCGCCGGTCGACGCGCTGGCCGATGGTGACCACCCGGGCTGGGCGTCGCGTCCGGCCAGGGAAACCGATGCTGCGCGCCGCTACCGGGAAGCGTTTGAGGGCTGCGACATCGACCCGGCCGACGACCCGATGACGGTGGTGGCCGAGGCGGTCGACGCCAGGGCGACGGTGGTGCGCAACGCACTGGAAGGACTCGGCGACGAGAATGCGCTCAACGCGCTCGAGGCGGTGCTCGACATGGCCTCGTTGGAGCGCGAGCTGATCGAGGACGGTGCGAGGCGGCGCACTTACGCGCTGCTGGCTGTGCAAGAGGGCCTGAGCAAGCTGCGGGTCGTCGACGACGTCGCAACGATCGTCGACCGAGCGCCGCGCGAACTGGTCGAGTCGTGTGGATTCGATCGCGCCGTGCTCTTCCGCGTACACGAAGGCCGGATGGTCATGGAGTCGGCCTATTTCGGCGACGACCGCGAAGGCGCGGAGAAGATGGTCGCCTTCGCGCAGTCGGTGGCGCCGCCGCTGAATCACATGCTGCTCGAAACGCAGATGATCCGCCGTCACGCGCCGGCGATCGTGCGCGACGCCCGCAACGATCCCCGCGTGAACCGGCCGATCGTCGACTTCTCGTTGACCCATTCCTACGTGGCGGCGCCGGTGATGCCGACCGGCAAGGTGATCGGGTTCCTGCACGCCGACCGGCTCTACTCGGGGCGCATCGTCGACGAAATCGATCGAGACACGGTGTGGGCGTTCGCCGAGGGCTTCGGGTATGCCTACGAGCGCACGGTTCTGCTGGAGCGGATGCGGCGCCAGCGCGCGGAGGTCCGCCGCGCGTTGGCCTCGGCTGACGAGGCCGCGCGGGCACTACAGGACGCCGATCTGGACCTGCGCAAGATCGAGCCGGTCGAACGCAGCCCGGCCGCACAGTCTTTGGCCGAGGTGCAGACGCGTGTGATGGCGATGCTGACACGTCGCGAGGTCGAAGTCCTTCGGCTGATGGCTGCCGGCCGCACCAACCAACAGATCGCCGACGAGCTCGTGATCTCGGCGGGCACGGTGAAGTCCCACGTCAAACGGGTGTTGAGGAAATTGCACGCCACGAATCGCGCCGAGGCGGCATCGGCTTACGTGCGATTGGCCAGTGTCCCTGCCCGCGACGGCTAGCGGTTACCGGGGGACAGTCCGGCCGCCGGTACGCCGCCTCGACCGTCGTGCCTTCAGGCGTGCGGATTATCAGGCGGTCGTCGCGGGGCTTGATGGAGTTTGCATCAACACATCCGCCTTGGTGCCCACGATGCGAAGGGTGAACGCGTAGACGTCGGCCACCATCAAGTTGGCGCTAGACCCGTTGCGCCACCGGAAGAAGTGATGCGCCGGCCCGCCGGGAAAGTCGTTGGAGGGATTAACGTATCGCACCGGCGCGCGGAGCCGTGGCCGTTGTAGCGGACCGCGGGCACCACGCCCAGCGTGCCCTGGTCGGAGGTCACCTGCACGTCCGGACGGCCGCCGCTACACCCAATCGGGCCTGGCACAGGGAGCGCCGAAGGACAACTCGTGGCAGACGATGCTGCTGCCCCCGGCGGGGAATTGAGTACTGCATCGCCTCTCGAGGAGGGAAGGGCTAGCGACCACGCAGGTTCTCGACGAACGCGCGGGCCTCGTCCCACGTCGCCAACAGGCCGTCGGCCTGCACCTGGGCGAGCGTCGGCGCCTCGCGATCGCGCTCCGACATGATCGGCTCGCCGTCGACGACCGGCCACGTGACGGCCAGCGCCGGGTCAAGGGCGTTGATCGTGTGCTCTCGCGACGGGGAGTAGCCCGTCGAGCACAGGTACATCACCGTCGAATCATCTTCCAGCGCAAGGAAAGCGTGGCCCAGCCCTTCGGAGATGTACACCGAGCGGCGCGCCCGGTCGTCGAGCTGCACCGCGTCCCATCGCCCGAATGTCGGTGAGCCGAGCCGAATGTCGACCACTACATCGAACACGGCGCCGTGCATGCAGGTGACGTACTTGGCCTGGCTTGGCGGTAGCTGCGCGAAGTGCACGCCGCGCAATACCCCCGCCGCCGACACCGAACAGTTGGCCTGACGCAGATCGAATCGGTGTCCCGCGAATTCAGTGAACGCCGAATCGGTGAACCATTCGTAGAACGCGCCGCGTGAGTCGCCGTGCAGCTGCGGGGTGATCTCCCACGCGCCGGGCACTGCAAGCTCTCGGGCTTTCACTGGCCACGCTCCGCATACGATGCCTCGACCGCGTCTTTCAATGAGCGCCACCATGATTCGTTGTCGCGGTACCAGTCGATGGTGGCGCGCAGGCCGTCTTCGAAATCGGTGTGTTTGGGACTCCAGCCTAATTCGTCACACAGCGCCGATGGGTCGACCGCATAGCGGAGGTCATGGCCTGCCCGGTCGACGACGTGGTCGAAGTCGTCGGGGTCACGGCCCATCAGGCGCAACAGTGTGCGCATCACCGCCAGATTGTCCCGTTCGCCTTCGGCCCCAATCAAATACGTACGCCCGATCTGGCCGTAGGTCAGAATCCGCCAAACCGCATCGTTGTGGTCCTCGACGTGGACCCAGTCGCGCACGTTGGCGCCGCTGCCGTACAGCTTGGGCCGCCGTCCGGTCAGCACATTCGTGATCTGGCGGGGGATGAACTTCTCGACGTGCTGATACGGCCCGTAGTTGTTGGAGCAGTTCGAAATCGTCGCGGCAACGCCGTAGGAGCGCACCCACGCGCGCACCAGCATGTCGGCGGCGGCCTTGGTCGAGGAGTAGGGGCTCGACGGGTTGTAGGGCGTCGACTCGGTGAAGCGCCGGGGCTCATCCAACGCGAGATCGCCGTACACCTCGTCGGTCGACACGTGATGCAGCCGCACGCCGTGGCGGCGCACCGCCTCGAGGACTGTAAACGTGCCCACCACGTTGGTGTGGACAAACGGCTCCGGCTCGGCGAGCGCGTTGTCGACGTGGGTCTCGGCCGCGAAATGCACGACGGCGTCGGCCTCGGCGACAAGCCCGGTGACCAACTCGGCGTCCGTGATGTCGCCCTCGACAAGGCGGATGTCGGCCTCGACGGGGGCGAGCGATTCGCGGCTGCCCGCATAGGTCAAGGCGTCCAGAACCATCACCTCATGCTCGGGAACCGCACTATGCACGAAGTTGGCGCCGATGAATCCGGCGCCGCCGGTGACTAGCAACCGCATGGGTCAAACCCTAGTCGAGCCGGCAAGACGCCGAGGCCGGCGTGCACACGAACGCCGCGGCATAGTTTTGTGCGTGGACGCCGGCCGAGCCGATCCGGTGCTTGAGGCGCGACCTCAACTCGGCGCGCGCGACCGGCTCGAGGGTCAAACGATTGGAATAGGTGAACACCAAGTTCACGTAGGCGTCGGCGGAGTAGTGCAGCTGTTCGACAGTGTGCCGTCGCTCGACTGTGAAGCCGTACTCCTCGAGCATTGTGGTGAGTTCGTTCTCGCGATCGTCGACGGCCGCATAGTCACGTCCAGGTAGTCGGCGTTGATCACGTCGAGGTCGTCCTGCGTCGGCGCGGTCGGCACGATCCGGTTCGCGAGAATTGCGAGGTGACCGGCCGGCCTGAGCATCGTCGAGACTTTCCCGATCGCGAACCGGGGCTCAACCCAGTGGGTATTTCTGCGTGTGCTGCAACAGCTCACGCGCTAGCGCCGGCGGCGGCGGTCAGCTTTTCAAGCCGAGCGGACCCGCCAGCCCCGTCAGCGTCGGCACGAGTTTGTCCCAGCCGCCCAGCACCTGAATCGTGACGTGGTCGGCGCCAGACTCCAGATGCTGGTTGAGCCGCTTGGCGATGTCGTCGGCGGTCCCGTGCGCGACGACTGCGTCGATCAGCTTGTCGCTGCCCGGCTTGGCGATGTCGTCGTCGGTGAAGCCCAGCCGCTTCCAGTTGTTCAAGTAGTTGCTGAGGTTGAGGTAGAAGTCGATCGTCTGACGGCCGATCGCGCGCGCTGCGTCCACGTCGGTGCTCAGCACCACCTTGTGCTCGGGCGCCAAAAACACCGTGGGGCCAACGAGATTGCGTGCCCAGCCGGTATGTTCGGGCGTCGTCAGATAGGGGTGGGCGCCCGCACTGCGCTGTGCCGCGAGCTTGAGCACCTTGGGGCCCAGCGCGGCCACCACTCGACGGCTGGTCGGCACCTTCGCCGCGTCGAGCACGTCGAGGTATTCGACCAGCACGTCGTAAGGCTTGCGGTACTCCTCGGTGTGTTCCGGATGCCCGATCCCGATACCGAGCAGGAAGCGGCCCGGGTACTTGTCCTCGATGCGGTGGTATGCCGCGGCCACCTCGTCGGCCTTCGCCGTCCAGACGTTGACGATCCCCGTGGCCACTTGCAGTGACTCGGTGCGCTCGAGGATCGGCTCCACGTAGTTCAAGTCGCCCGCGGGGGAGCCACCGATCCACAGCGCGCCGTAACCCAGCTTCTCGATCTCGACGACCTGCTCGAGTTCTGGGACCCCGAAGGTCCACACCCCGAAGCGGCCGAGGTCGGGCTTGAGCGAGACAGCGTCGGTCATTCGATTCCCCCTGTATTCGATTACTGCAGGCCGAGCGGTGCGGCCAGCTCGGCGAGCGCAGGCACCAGCTTGTCAGGTGCGGTCAGCACCTGCACAGGCACATGGTCAGCGCCCGCGGCGATGTGCTGCTGCAGCCGCGCGGCGATGGCCTCCGTGCTGCCGTAGGCGACGACGGCGTCGACGAGCCGGTCGCTGCCGGGTTTTGCCACATCGTCGTCGCTGAAACCCGAGCGCTTCCAATTGTTGATGTAGTTGGTCAGGTTCAGGTAGATCTCCAGCGCTTTGCGGCCGACGCCGCGTGCCTTCTCGGCATCCGTGGTCAGCACGACCTTGTGCTCGGGCGCGAGGAACGCCTCGGCGCCGATCAGGTTTCGGGCCTCGGCGGTGTGTTCGGGCGTCGTCAGGTAGGGGTGCGCTCCCGCAGACCGGTCGGCCGACAGCTTGAGCACCTTCGGGCCGAGCGCGGCCACCACCCGGCTGTTCTTCGGCACGCCATACTCGTCGAGCTTGTCGAGGTAGTCGGTGAGCGCGTCGACGGGCTTGCGGTACTGCTGATGCGCCTCGGGATGGCCGACGCCGATGCCGAGCAGGAATCGGCCGGGGTAGGCCTTCTCGATGCGATGGAACGATTCGGCGGTGGGGCCCGCTTCGGCGGTCCAGATGTTGACGATGCCGGTCGCCAGCTTCAGCGTGCTGGTCTGCTCGAGGATGGGATCGACCCACGACAGCTCGGCTGCCGGCGAACCGCCTGCCCAGATGGCCCCGTAACCGAGGGACTCGATTTCTCGCAGCTGCTGCGGCGACAGCTGCTGCCACATCGAATGGTGACCGAATGCGCCGAACATACCGAGGTCAGGTTTTGTCATGACACCTCCAACCTATGGGGCGAAGGAGGCCATTCCGTGCCAGCGGCCGCGAGTTCTCCCGGCGTCGGCGAGATCGGTGCGGGGGCGACCAGCGGCAGGCACACGATGAACCGGGTGTCACCCGGACGCGACTGCACCGACAGGTTGCCGCCGTGCTTCTCCACGACGATGCGCCAGGCCAGGTCCAGCCCGAGACCGGTGCCTTCACCGAACGGCTTGGTGGTGAAGAACGGCGTGAAGATGCGGCCGATGATGTCCTCGGGGATGCCGGGTCCGTCGTCGCAGATCTCCACCCGGATCATCTGCTCGTTCTCCCGGGCCGTCCGGATCGTCAGGGTGCCGTGGCCGTCCATGGCCTGGATCGCATTCTCGATGAGGTTCGTCCACACCTGGTTGAGATCGCCTGGGTAGCACTGTAATTCGGGAAGCGTCTTGTCCATGTCCTTGACGATCGTGACCGGCCTGCCCTTGCCCTGATAGCCCACCTTGTCGCCGAACATCATGATCGTGCTGCGCAGCAGCTCGTGGATGTCGGCGTTCTGGTAGACGCCGCGGTCCATCTGCGAATACTGCTTGGCGTCGGCCAGCAGCGCCGAGATGCGCTTGCTGGCTTCGGCGATCTCGTTCATTCGCAGCTCGTTGTCGATGGTGTACTTCAGCCACCCGATGGCGCTCTGCAGCGATGCGCTGGCGTCGACATCGTCGATCAGCGCCGCCACCCGCCCGAGCCAGTCGGTGTCCAGGCCGGCGTCGACGAAGGTCGGCGCATAGTCCCATGCCCCGACGATCCCGTGATTCTCGAGCCAGTCGCCGATCTCGTCTTCGCGGTCCGCCGCCTCGATTGCGGTGAGCTCGGTGTCCTTGTTCTTGGCCACCTGCTCGGCGACCTGATCCTGGATGTTCACCAGGACACGCAACGCCTCGGGAGTGAACTTCGCCTCGGCCACCATCGCGAGTTTGTGCCGCATGTGGCTGACACCCTCGCGGAGATCGGCGACCGCACGCGCGGTCGCGGCCGCCGGATTGTTCAGCTGGTGGGTCAGCCCGGCAGTGATGGTGCCCAGTGCCAGCAGCTTCTCCCGCTGCCCGATGATCTGGCTCTGCCTGCGACCACCGACCTTGTGTCCCTCCAAAAGGTGCACGGCCATCGGGAACTGGGTCTGCATGAACCTGGCGAAGGCGTCGGCGTCCAGCACGAAGCACCGCGACGGCTTCGTCAGCCGCACCGACGCTTCGTAAATGTGCTCTTCGCCGGGCACGTATGCCGACCAGGCGCCAAAATACACCCCACGCTGTGACGTCCGGTTGGTCTGGATGTCCACACCGCCGGAGCGCTTGGACATGATGAGTTCGCCGTCGATCATCACGTAGAAGCAGCTGGCTGGGTCACCCTCGACGCACAAGGGGCCCGCAGGGAAAGTCTCGATGCTGCCGTCCTTGCACAGCATGTCGAGCTGTTCGTCGGACAGGTGTTCGAACAAGAACAGCGTGCGGAGCTCGTCGCTGAGGCATTCTTCGTTTTCGTGCGAGCCCATCGACTCGGTCCTCTCTAGGCTTCCGCCAAATACCTGTGCACCAACATCACCGCCATCGATCCCTCGCCGACGGCCGCCGCAACCCGCTTCGCGGACTCCGAACGCACGTCTCCTGCAACAAAGACACCGGGCACACTTGTTTCCAAGTGATGCGGCGGACGCTCCAGCGTCCAGCCGCTGACTTTGGTCACGTCCGGCCCCGAGCGGATGAATCCGTAGTCGTCGGTCGCCACGACGCCTTCGAGCCACGTGGTGCGCGGCGCCGCGCCGATGAAGCAGCACAGCCGGTCGCAGGTCACCGTTTCTTCCTCGCCGGTTCGCTTGTTGAGCAACACCAGGCCGGTGATGTGGTCGTCCTCGCCGCGCGTGTCGACCACTTGGGTGCACGTGCGGACCGAGATGTTGTCGACCTTCTCGATCTGCTGGATCAGGTAGTACGACATCGATGCCTCGAGCGACGGACCACGCACCAGCAGCGTCACTGACTTGGCGGTCTTGGACATGAACATCGCCGCCTGGCCCGCCGAGTTCGCGCCGCCAACGATGTAAACGTCCTCGCCGGCGCATTCTGAGGAGTCGGAGACCGAAGCGCCGTAGTAGACCCCTCGGCCGATGTAGTTGCACGCGTCTTCGGCCGGGTCGTCCCAACAACCCGGCACGTTCTCCAGTTGGCGGTACGAGACACCGGTCGCGATGATCACCGCCTGCGCACCGATGGTGCTGCCGTCCTCGAACTCGATGGTCCGCGCGGTTCCGCTGTCCCCGGCGTGCAGTCGCACCGCCTTTCGGGTGGTGATGACCTCTGCCCCGAACCGTTCCGCTTGTCGACGCGCCGACGTGGTCAGCTCGGCGCCGGAGACGCCGGTGGGAAAGCCCAGGTAATTTTCGATGCGGGAACTGCGGCCGGCCTGTCCGCCGGTGGTGGTCTGCTCGATGAGGACGGTGTTCAGGCCTTCCGAAGCGCCGTAGACGGCGGCCGCCAAGCCAGCGGGCCCGCCTCCGATGACGGCGAGCTCATACATCTCGAGCGAGGGGCTGGTCGACAGCCCCAGCATCGCGGCCAATTCGGCGTTCGTCGGCTCGACGAGTGTCTCGCCCTGCTCGGTGATGACGACGGGAAGTCGGAAACCGTCCAGACCCGCCGCGTCGAGCAGCTGCTTGCCCTTGTCCTCATCGGCCATGAACGATCGGAACGAATGCTGGTTACGAGCCAGGAACTGCCGCACCTCCCAGGACCGCTCGTTCCAGCGGTGGCCGATCACCTTTGTGTGCGGAATGGCCCGGTCGCCGGTGCGGTGCCACTCCTCGATCAGGCCGTCGATCACCGGATACAGCTTCTCCTCGGGCGGATCCCACGGCTTGAGCAGGTAGTGGTCGAGGTCGACGACGTTGATGGCGTCGATGGCGGCATGGGTGTCGGCGTACGCCGTCAGCAAGACCCGCCGGGCGAGGGGGAACAGGCCCATCGCCTCTTCGAGGAACTCGATGCCACTCATGCCCGGCATGCGGTAGTCGGCGACGAAGACGGCGACGGTCTCCCCGCGCAGCTTCAGTTCATTGAGTGTCTGTAGCGCATCCTGGCCGGATTCGGCGCGCACGATGCGGTAGCGCTCGCCGTAGTGACGGCGAAGGTCTCGAGCGACGGCGCGGGATACCGCGGGGTCGTCGTCGACGGTCAGGATCACTGGTTTGCGGGCCTGCGCGGCTGGTGCTGTCATCGTGATCAAGTATGCGCCCGCCGTCCAGCGGATATCCGGTCGAGTTTCACCGGCGTACCGAAGCTCGAGATCTCGGCATGAGGACTACCGGCCCTAGGCGCCGATGCCCGATCCGGGAACGATGGCTGCATGACGACCGACGGGCAGGACCGGATGCTGATCGAGTCGGCCATGCCCGTCTTCGACGCGGTGATCACCGAACACATCGTCGTGCACGCCGATCCGGCCGCCGTTTTCCATGCGGCGCGGTCGCTCGACTTCCTCGCCGTTCGAACGCCACTGTTGACCGCGTCGATGTGGGTCCGCGGTCTTCCCGAGCGGCTGCGTGGCAAGCCCACGCCCCAGCCACGGCGACTGACGCTCCAGGCCGACATGTCGCTGCCCGGCTGGCTGCTCATCGGTGAGAGACCGGGGCGTGAAATCGCCTTCGGAGCGGTGGGCAAGTTCTGGCGGCCCACCATCGAGTGGCGCGATGTGCCGGCCGCCGAGTTCCCACGGTTCGACGAACCGGGATGGGGCAAGATCGCCGCGAACTTCTTCGTGATGCCCTACGGCGAGCGGACCTGGCTCAGCTACGAATGCCGGACGACCACGACCGACCCCGAGTCGCGGCGACGATTCCTGCGCTACTGGTGGCTGGTCCGGCCGTTCGTCGGGCACATCATGCGGGCGACACTGGCCACCATCAAGGTCGACGCTGAATCGCCGGTCGGGGTGCGCTAGCCGGCGCCGCGACTTCGGTACCCGCGCTGACCTGTGCTTGAGGCGTTGCGGCGCGATTTTGGGGCACGCCGCCGAGCAGGTAGTATGGACCAACGGTGCGGCATCCGCGCCGGCTCTTGCGTGCCCCAGTTCTGGAATTTCTAGCTACCGGCTCACGTTTTGCAGTCGGAAGGATTCTGCGCCGCCGAGGAAGTCTTGTCGCCGCCAGGCGACGTGGAAGTTTTGTCGCCGTCAGGCGACATGGAAGTTTGTCGCCACCAGGCGACGTGGCGCCAGATACGAGGACACGGAGGATCTCCGAAAAACAATGGCCAAGAAAGACGGTGCCATCGAGGTCGAGGGCCGCGTGGTCGAACCCCTGCCCAATGCGATGTTCCGCATTGAGCTGGAGAACGGACACAAGGTGCTCGCCCACATCAGCGGCAAGATGCGGCAGCACTACATCCGCATCCTGCCCGAGGACCGGGTGGTGGTGGAGTTGTCTCCCTACGACCTGTCCCGGGGCCGCATCGTTTACCGATACAAGTAAGTCGAACCCAGAGACAGAGAACAGGATCAACAAGCCGTGAAGGTGAACCCGAGCGTCAAGCCCATTTGCGATAAGTGCAGGGTGATCCGCCGGCATGGGCGGGTCATGGTGATCTGCTCCGATCCGCGTCACAAGCAGAGACAAGGCTGAGTCAGGGCTTCGATCTGCTGCCCACAACTGAATGACGAAATCCCAGCACCACTGAGCGGATAGGCCGCTCAATCGCGTCCGGCACGGAGGCCGGACCCCACTAGAGGGAACGGACTGGGACGAGACCTCCGCAGAGAAATAAGGAATGGCACACCCATGGCACGCCTAGTAGGCGTTGACCTCCCGCGCGACAAGCGCATGGAGATCGCGCTGACCTACATCTACGGCATCGGCCGTACCCGCTCCCAGGAGATCCTGGAAGCCACCGGCATCAGCCGGGACCTGCGCACCAAGGACCTGAGCGACGATCAGGTGACCCAGCTGCGCGACTACATCGAGGGCAACCTCAAGGTGGAGGGCGATCTGCGCCGCGAGGTGCAGGCCGATATCCGCCGCAAGATCGAGATCGGCTGCTACCAGGGCCTGCGGCACCGCCGCGGCCTGCCGGTGCGTGGCCAGCGGACCAAGACCAACGCGCGCACCCGTAAGGGCCCCAAGCGCACCATCGCCGGCAAGAAGAAGGCCAGGTAACCCCCGATGCCACCAGCCAAAAAGGGCGCAGCAGCCCCCAAGAAGGGTCAGAAGACCCGCCGCAGGGAAAAGAAGAACGTCCCGCACGGCGCTGCGCACATCAAGAGCACGTTCAACAACACCATCGTGTCGATCACCGATCCGCAGGGCAACGTCATCGCTTGGGCGTCCTCGGGCCATGTCGGCTTCAAGGGGTCGCGCAAGTCGACGCCGTTCGCCGCGCAGTTGGCCGCCGAGAACGCCGCCCGCAAGGCGCAGGAGCACGGCGTGAAGAAGGTCGACGTGTTCGTCAAGGGTCCGGGCTCGGGCCGCGAGACCGCGATCCGATCGCTGCAGGCTGCCGGCTTGGAGGTCGGCGCGATTTCCGACGTCACCCCACAGCCGCACAACGGCTGCCGTCCGCCCAAGCGGCGCCGGGTCTAGGGAGGGATAAAGACTCATGGCTCGTTACACCGGACCCGCAACCCGCAAGTCGCGCCGCCTCGGCGTCGACCTCGTCGGCGGCGATCAAGCCTTCGAGAAGCGGCCCTACCCGCCCGGCCAGCACGGCCGCGCGCGGATCAAGGAAAGCGAATACCGCCAGCAGCTGCAGGAGAAGCAGAAGGCCCGCTTCACCTACGGCGTGATGGAAAAGCAATTCCGCCGCTACTACGAAGAGGCCAACCGCCTTCCGGGCAAGACAGGTGACAACCTGCTGCGCATCCTGGAGAGCCGGCTGGACAACGTCGTGTACCGCGCCGGCTTGGCACGCACCCGTCGGATGGCGCGCCAGCTGGTGAGCCACGGCCACTTCACCGTCAATGGTGTCAAGGTCGACATCCCGAGCTTCCGGGTGTCGCAATACGACATCATCGACGTCAAGGACAAGTCGATCAACACGCTGCCGTTCGAGATCTCTCGTCAGACGGCGGGCGAGCGCCCGATCCCGGGCTGGCTGCAGGTGGTCGGCGAACGTCAGCGCATCCTGGTGCACCAGCTGCCGGAGCGCGCGCAGATCGACGTCCCGCTCACCGAGCAGCTGATCGTCGAGCTCTACTCGAAGTAAGACTTCCCGCCCGCCCGGATGGCGGTGTGGGATTCCCCGCTCAGCGGGGGAAGGGATACGCGGCATCAAATAGCGGTTGTCGCGAAGGAGGAAAGAAACACCATGCTGATTTCTCAGCGACCCACACTGTCCGAAGAGGTTCTTGCCGAGGATCGCTCCCAGTTCGTCATCGAGCCGTTGGAGCCCGGATTCGGTTACACCCTTGGCAATTCGCTTCGGCGCACACTGCTGTCGTCGATTCCCGGCGCAGCGGTCACCAGCATCCGCATCGACGGCGTGCTGCACGAATTCACCACGGTTCCCGGGGTGAAGGAAGACGTCACCGACATCATCCTGAATCTCAAGGGTCTGGTCGTGTCCTCGGAGGAGGACGAGCCGGTCACCATGTACCTGCGCAAGCAGGGGCCCGGTGCGGTCACCGCCGGTGACATCGTGCCGCCGGCCGGTGTGACGGTGCACAACCCCGAGATGCACATCGCCACCCTGAACGACAAGGGCAAGCTGGAGGTCGAGCTCGTCGTCGAGCGCGGCCGCGGCTACGTCCCCGCCGTGCAGAACAAGGCGTCGGGCGCTGAAATCGGCCGTATCCCGGTCGATTCCATCTACTCGCCGGTGCTGAAGGTCACCTACAAGGTGGAGGCCACCCGCGTCGAGCAGCGCACCGACTTCGACAAACTGATTCTCGACGTCGAGACCAAGAGCTCGATCACCGCGCGTGACGCGTTGGCGTCGGCGGGCAAGACGCTGGTCGAATTGTTCGGTCTGGCACGCGAACTCAACGTCGAGGCCGAGGGCATCGAGATCGGCCCGTCTCCTGCCGAGGCGGACCACATCGCGTCGTTCGCGCTGCCGATCGACGACCTGGACCTCACGGTGCGGTCGTATAACTGCCTCAAGCGCGAGGGTGTGCACACGGTGGGCGAGCTCGTCGCCCGCACGGAGTCCGATCTGCTGGACATCCGCAACTTCGGCCAGAAGTCCATCGACGAGGTGAAGATCAAGCTGCATCAGCTCGGTCTCTCGCTGAAGGACAGCCCGGCCACCTTCGATCCGTCCGAGGTCGCCGGCTATGACGTCGCCACCGGCACGTGGAACAGCGACGCGAGCTACGACCTGGACAACGATCAGGACTACGCCGAAACCGAACAGCTCTAAGAAGAATCCGTCCCGGTCCTACCTGATACTCCGGACCGGCCCCATTTAGGAGATAGTCGCAATGCCCAAGCCCACCAAGGGTCGTCGCCTCGGCGGGTCGTCCTCGCACCAGAAGGCGCTGCTGGCCAACCTGGCCACGTCGCTATTCGAGCACGGCCGGATCAAGACCACTGAGCCCAAGGCGCGGGCGCTGCGGCCGTACGCGGAGAAGCTGATCACCCACGCCAAGAAGGGCACGCTGCACAACCGGCGTGAGGTGCTCAAGAAGATCCGTGACAAGGATGTGGTGCACACGTTGTTCGCCGAGATCGGGCCCTTCTATGCCGACCGCAACGGCGGCTACACCCGCATCATCAAGGTGGAGGCGCGTCAGGGCGACAACGCCCCGATGGCCGTCATTGAGCTGGTGCGGGAGAAGACGGTGACTTCCGAGGCCAACCGTGCGCGTCGGAGCCGCTCCGGCGGCGACATCGGGTCTAGCGCTGGTGCGTCGAAGAAGGCCGCGCCTGTCGCGGCCGCTGCGGCGCCGCAGGCCGCGGTCGAGCCCGAGGAAGCGGTCGGGCCGACCGACGAGGCCTTGGCCGAGGAGCAGACAGGCGACGCCGAAGAATCGGTCGAGGACGTCAAGGCTGAGGATTCGGCCATCGAGGAGGCGCAGGAAGCCGAGGCTGCCGAAGAGGTCGCCGAGGAAGCTGAAGCCGACAAGGATGACGACAAGTCCTGACGAAGCTGTGAACAGGCCCGCCATCGATTCCGGTGGCGGGTTTGTTCGTCTTCGCGTCGACATCGCCTACGACGGAACCGAATTCGCGGGTTGGGCGGTGCAGGCCGGACAGCGCACGGTCGCCGGTGTGCTCGACGAAGCGTTGACGACGGTGTTCCGCACCCCGGTGCAAGTGCGCGCCGCCGGGCGCACCGACACCGGCGTGCACGCCTCCGGTCAGGTGGCACACCTCGACGTGCCCGCCGACGCGATCCCGCGCGCCTATCCGCGCACCCGTCGACCTGGCGAGGGCGAGTTCCTACCGTTGGTGCGACGGCTGTCGCGGCTGCTGCCCGCGGACGTCAGGGTGCGCGACATCGTCCGTGCCCCAGTGGGTTTCGACGCGCGATTCTCAGCGCTGCGGCGCCACTACGAGTACCGCCTGTCCACCGCCCCATACGGGGTCGAGCCGCAGGCGGCGCGGTATGTGACGCCGTGGTCGCGTCCGCTGGACGTCGACGCGATGGCGTGTGCGTCGCGCGAACTCATCGGCCTGCGCGATTTCGCGGCGTTCTGCCGGTACCGCGAGGGCGCCACCACGATCCGCGACCTGCAACGGCTGGACTGGTCGAGGGCCGGCGACCTCGTCACGGCCTACGTCAGCGCCGACGCGTTCTGCTGGTCGATGGTGCGCTCGCTCGTCGGCGCCCTTCTGGCGGTGGGGGAGGGTCGCCGTGATCCGTCGTGGTGCGCAAGTTTGTTGACCGAAACACGGCGTTCCAGCGATTTCGCCGCGGCACCGGCGCGCGGCCTGACACTCGTCGACGTCGACTACCCGCCGGACGACCAACTGGAGGCACGCATCGCGGTGACCCGCGATCTGCGCCGTATCGACTAAGTGTTGAGCTTGCCGGCGACGAAGTCCGCGGCCTGATTCACCATGCCGGCATCGATGTAGGCCCGGGCCGCATGGTCGGTCCAGTTCTTCTCCCAGGTATTGGGGTCGGCAGGGTTGCAGATCGGATCGGCGCCGTGGCACAACTCGATCGTCCGCTCCGAGTAGATCGGGTTGAAGTTCGTGATCGGGCCGGCCCATGCGGCGCCGTTTCCGAACAATGCGACCGCCGCGATCTTCTGGTCCATGCCTGCCGGCAACGGGTTCTTGAAGGTGAAGAACTGGAACGGCACCGCGAGCACCACGTCGGTGACGGCCGCGCCCAGCGAGTAGCCGCCCAGGACCAGGCGGGTGTCGGGGCAGTTATTCGCCATGTCCTGGACGTGGGCGCTCATGTCGTTGGCGCCGATGTCGATCTCGTTGTCCGCCGGGTATCGCACGGCGTAGACCCCGATGTTCTTGTTCACCTTGGACCGCAACGCGCTGATGAAGCTGTTGCCGAGCACACCGACACCGGGCGACTCCAGCCGGCCGCGTGCAAAAATCACCTCGACCTGCGGGCAGGCGGCCGACGCCGCGGGAATGGCTCTGTCGCCGGGCAGGATAGCGGGCGCTACCAGCAGCCCCGCCGCGACGAGGATCGCGATGACCGCGGCGACCGATCCGCGCCGAATCCGGCGACCCATGCGGTCGCGTTCAACACGAATAGTCACCACGCCGATGTTAGCCGACGAATTGACGCACCCGTTTCAATGCGAGGGCTGGGCTACACGCGGCCTGCGACGAAGTCGGCGGCGCTGTTGACCAGTCCGCCTGTGTAGGCGGGGGGCCTGTGCGCAGGGACGCTTTGTCCGTCGGTCTGGCAGATCGGATCGCCGCCATTACACAGGTCAATGGACCGTCCCCCCCACACCGGGCTCATCGTCAACGGCAGGCCGAGCTTGGCAGACGGATTACCGAACACGGCGACCGCCGGCACGAAGTCGGGAGCGTTGGGCGGCAACGGGTTGTCGAAGCCGACCGCCGGGATCGGCACTGCCGCGATGACGTCCATCACCGCGGCGCCCTGTGAATAGCCGCCGAGCACCAGCTTGGTGTTCGGGCACGCGCCCATCATGTATTGAACATGGGCGCTGGCATCGTTGGCGCCGCCTGCGGCGGCGAGAAAGTCGAAGCTCGCGGGATAGTTCACGGCGTAGGAGCCGACCGAGCGGCCACCCACCTTGCTCTGGAGGGCGTTGACGAAAGCTCCCCCGACGGCTCCGAGGCCGGGCGTGTCATCGGTTCCGCGGGCGAACACCACTTCGATGTCGGGGCAGTCTGCAGAAGCCCTCGGCGCGAACACAATTGACGGCGTGATGGCCGCGGCGGCGATCATGAGGGCAGCTGTTGTCTCAACTACGCGCATCTCTCTAAACCCTTCCGGCTACGAATCCGGCTGCCTGCGCAGCCGGTGAATCTTCATACCCCCGATGAGCGAAGGGATTCCGCCCGTCGGAACAGATCGGATCGCCGTCATTGCACAGGTCGATCGTCCGACCCGCGAACATGCCCATCGAGGTGAGCGGTTGCCCGAACTTCGTCGCCGGGTTTCCGAACACGGTGACAGCGGCGACGGTCACGGCGGCGGTCGGCGACAGCGGCGGTGCCGATCCGAGGCTGCCGACCTTGTTGCCGAGCGGGGGGACGCCGGCCAGCATGTCCACCACCGCTGCGCCCTGCGAGTAGCCGCCCAGCACGATCTTGGTGGACGGGCAGGACAGCGCCATCGACTGAATGTGGTTGGCCGCGTCGGCGGCCCCGTCGGCGGCCGTCAGGAAGTCGTAGTCAGCGGGATAGTTCACCGCATACGACCCGACGGTGCGCGGGGCGATCTGCGCGGCCAGCCCGTCGGCCACCGCCTGACCGACCCGGCCGACGCCCGCCGGCTCGCTCGTGCCGCGGGCGAACACCACCTCGACGTCGGGACACGGCACTGCCGTAGCGCTCGGCGCGGAGGCCAGAAGGCCTGCGGCCGCGGATCCAACGATGGCGAGGATGGCGGCCCCGCGGGCCGATCGACATGGCAAAGTCACGCGCACATGTTTTCATACCCGGGTAAGAGGAGCTAACCGTTTGCTCTGTTGGGGGGCGCCAGTTCGACGGCACCGGCGTCTGGCCAGGTGGCAGCGTCGACCTTTTCGCTGCGGTCGCCCTGCCGGGCGAGCGCCAGGCCGACCAGGACGACGGCGCCCCCGACGGCCTGCGTCACGGTGATCGCCTGGCCGAGCAGCAGCCACGCGGCCAGCACGGCGAACATCACCTCGGACAGCCCCACCAGCGAGGCGAACCGCGGCCGCAATCGGGCGATGCCCCTGATGCCGAGCGTGTACGCGATCGCGGTGGTGATCACGCCGAGCGCGAGGACGGGCACCACCCAGGACATCGTCAACCCGGCGACGACGGCGTCGTTGGTGGCGAAGGTCAACGGCATCACACCCGTCACGCCGAGCGTGGCGGTCGCGCAGGCGCCGACGATCAGGCCGCCCGCGGCGAGCGTGACGGAGTCCAGGCTTCCGTCGTCGCCGTCGGCGCTGACCTCGTCGGACATCATGAAGTAGCTCGCCGCGCACACGGCCGCGGCGAGGCCCCAGGCCACCCCGGCCGCGTTGATGTGTGCACCGGCGAAAACGTCGAGCACCAACATGATTCCGGCGACCGCGAGCGCGACGCCGGCCAAGGTCAGCTTGGCAGGCCTGCGCCGTGTGGTGGCCCACAGCCAGCCGACCACCAGGACGGGTGCGGTGTACTCGAGAAGCAACGCGACGCCGACGGACAGGTGCGCAACGGCGTTGTAGTAGCACAGCTGCGCGCCGGCGATCGGGAAGAGACCGTAGGCGATCACCGTCTTGCGGTGGACGACCGCCTCGCCGACCCAGCCGGGCTTGACGATGGTGGCGAAGACGGCCATCGCGAGGGCGCCGACGGCCATGCGCGCGGTGACTGCGCCCGTCGGGCTCCAGCCGGCATTCATAAGCGCCTTGGCCAGCGGCCCGGACATCCCGAAGCTCAGGGCCGAGCCGACTGCGAACAGCAGGCCGAGCCGGAAGTGGTCAACGCCCCGGGTCAGCTGGGTCGTTGTCATTGGCACCTCCGGCATGTAATGAGTAAAATTAGCTTTGATCATGACGCTAGCGAGACGGGAGGTCATGAGTCAAATGATTTTCACTTATGACACTGAGCTCACACTGAAGGCGGCATGTGTGCTGATCAACTCCGACCGAGTGGACGGCGAGCGCCTCGGCGATCTGCCGGCTCTGGACGCCTACTTGGATAGCTTCGGATGGACGGGCAGGCGTGACTACGACAGCGCCGAACTGACGTCGGTGCGCCGGCTGCGCGAACGGCTGGGCACGATCTGGGCGTCCGCCGACGACGAGGAGGCCGCGGTTGCAGCGGTCAACGCCCTGTTGAGCGACACGAAGGCACAACCATGGCTGACACGTCACCCCGAGATGCCGGAATGGCACCTGCACCTGGCATCGGTTCGCGACCCGCTGTGGCAGCGCATGGGCGCGGAGATGGCGATGGCGCTGGCCGACTTGATCCGCGCGGGCGAGCTGCGCAGGCTGAAAATCTGTGCGGCATCCGACTGTGAGGCTGTGCTGGTTGACTTGTCGCGCAACCGATCCGGCAAGTTCTGCGATACCGGAAACTGCGGCAACCGCCAACACGTCGCGGCTTACCGCGAGCGTCGCGCGCGGGAGGGCTGACCGGTTACTGCTCTCTGCCGCCCAAGTCCGTCGGGCGGAGGCTCATGAGGTTCTTCGCTTCGGGCTGAGCCGCCGCGAATCCGGGACGGCGCCCTTCCTCGGCCGCCCACCACCGGGACGTTGCGGGCGGCGCGGCGCGGCGCGGATCTTGACCCGCCTGCGAAGCGGTCGGAGCCGGGGCGCTCGCGCCGCGACTGGAGAAGAGCGATTGCGTCGTACTCGCCGTCGATGAGGGGGAGTCGGCGGCGGTCATCTTGGCGGCGAATGCCGATCCGCCGGAAATCGGTCTGATCTCGGGGCCGGCAGGCCCTGTGAAGTCGGGTCGCGAGAACAGTTCCGGGCCACTGAAGTCCTTGAGATCGGTGAGCGTGCCGAAAGAATCCCGGGGCCGCAGGAACACCCGGGTTTCGTTCTTCGGCGCGACGGCCGACTGTGAACCCGACGATTGCGAGCCCGACGAACCGTCCGACTGCGAGCCAGTCGATCCCGATTCCGTTGGGTGTGCGCCCGCCGACTGCGTGCCCATCGACTGAGGCGCGGAGCCTGTCGGCTGCAGCGGCTGGATTGAACCCGACGCGTTGGTGACTGCTTGTTCGAGGTAGTGCCGCCACGCCTGTAGGTAGCCGAACAGCTGCTGGGCATAGTCGGCGGGCGGGTTCGGCGGGCCTGCGCCGAAGCCAGGTGCCATCCCAGGCGGCATGGGCGGCATTGGCGACCCCGGCGGCATACCGAAAGGCATCGGCGGCATGCCTGCTGCACCGGATGCCAAGGGCCATCCGGACGTGAGGGCCGCGGACGCCTCGAGTAGCTGTCGCCATGCCTGCAGGTAGGCGAGCAGTGGGTTGTGCTCCAGCGGGTTTGTCATGGTAGACCTCCGGCAGATGGGTTGGCAGGGTTGTAGTCCGCGTCGATGTTGCGCAGCGCTCGGGTGTCGAGCGGCTCCCGGTTCTCGAGATCCATCACGTAGCAGTAGTCGCCCGCGGGAGACGGCATGCGAACCGGGGTGGTGAGCCCTTGGTCGAGGAAGCCGTACGGGGTGCGCCAGTCGAGCGCCGTCTGGCCCCGACGGTCGGTGCCGCCGGATTCCACCCAGATGTAGTGATCGAGAATCGCATTGACCGCGTGGCGCCCCGATTCGCAGGCCGCCTCCATCGATGTCATCCGGGTGAATGTCTTGGTCCATGTGCCGGCGAACACCACAGAATTGTTGTGAACCTGAAAGCCGCCGTGACGCGCCTGCCAGACGTTGCGCTGTTCGAGATCGGCAAGCCACTCTTCGTCGTTCGGCACGGTGCCGAACGAGTTGCCGGTCGGGTTCCACGGGTCCGTGCACGGCCGATTCGCCCAGTCCCCGACAATCGGCACCAGGTAAGGGGTTTCGTTCCGGACGGGCTTGCCGACACCCTGGCCGGGACCGCCTTCCATGACGATGCCGCGATCGATCGCGTACCAGGCGGGCCACGGCAGCAGTGCCTCGGCGACGTTGGGCGCGCTGCTGGTCAGCGCATGGACGATCTGGCGCCACACCTCTTCGGCGATCTCGTCGGCCGTGCTGTCGCGGGCAGCCTTGCCGGTGAAATCGGACGGCTTGTTGAAATCGCCGATGTCTACTGAAAGGACCGAGACATGCCCGTCACGGTTGAGGATCGGCTTCTTCTCCCACAAGCCTTGCTGATTGATCGACGACAGGGCCCACTCGGTCCCGGAGTAGTACATGTGCCCGCGAAGAAGCTGGAACTCCGTGTCGAAGTAGTACTGAATGCCGCCGAGCGTCTGAAAGCGGTCCCAGGCCACCTTGCCCATGGCATCGATCGCGTACGGGTCGCGGCGGTTAATCGGGCGGGTTGATTCCGGCTGCAGTGGGTCCTCGGGCGGAGGAACGATCGTGGTGAACCCGTCCAGTCGGGCCACGGAACCGCCGGTGCCTGCCGCCCGCAGCGAGGCGGTGATGCGCTCGGCCGCAGGGGCGTCCACGGCGACAACGGTGTAGTCGGGCGTCAGCGTGGTGCCGTCGGCGAGGGTCACCTGGACGCGCGGCCTGAGGTGCGGCGGCTGGTTCGGATCGACGGGCGGAGGGTCGAGGCGGGCTGCCTCGCCGCGGACGAAGCGCACGCCAAGCTCGAGGAGGTGGCGGTACCAGTGGTCGAACCACGACTCGGTCGTCGGACCGTTGAGGACGCCATCAGCCTTGTTGTCCCGGCGATCCATTTGTAACTGCAGTTGGAGGTAGGTGGAGACATTGGTGCGGGCGTCGCCCCAGCGTGTGTCGAATGCCGCCAACACGCGCGGCATTTCGAGCAGGATTGCGTTGAAGCGGTCCGAATAGTTGAATCGCGCGGGGCCGTTGTGGGTGGTGCGCCCGACGAAGTAGTCGTATGCCGAGATGTTCTGGAGCTGTGATGCGCGGCGCTCAGGGCTGGTGACGAGGAAGTCGAGAAGCCTGCTGACAAAGGTCTGGATGTCGACCGGGGTGAAGCCCAGCGCGGTGAGCTGTCCCGTCGTGGTGAGGAATTCGGCGAGTGACCGCGGTGCTTCCCGGGGAAAGACGAGCGAGGGCTTGCCCTCGACCGTGGTGCCCTGGGTGACGACCCTCCTGACGTTGTCCATGATCGTGCGCGATGTCGCGGTCCATCGAACATTGCCCTGACCGAGGTCGACGCGTTCGTACACGGGTATGCGTTGGAACAGATCCCAGATGTGGATGTAGTAGGCCGGAAAGAAGCGGAAACCGTGCTCACCCGCGACCGCCCGCGATGGATCACGCGGGTGTCCCCGACGGTTGGGGAACGGCCGCAGCTCGGCCAGGCTGCCGGTGTACGGACCGACCGTCGAGTACTGGGAAGCGGCCAGTCCGCCGAGTTTGACCGGGGGAATGGCGCTTTCCGGCTGGTCACCCAGTCCTGCGCGTTCATCCGCGCGCAATTCGTACACCGTGACGTCGAAGCCGCGTTCGGCCAATTCGTGAGCCGCCGACAGCCCGGCGATTCCGCCACCGAGCACCGCGACCGTGCGGCGTCGTTTGCACGACGCGGGTGTTGCGATGGATTCGGTCATGATGGACCCGCCCGCAGTGCGGTCAGGAGCTTGGGCTGTGACGGGGCGCGAACAGCGGCGTGGACGTAGGCGAGCAGCGTGTCGTGCGCCCGCTGCACGTTGTCGAGTGAGCCCCGCACGGCGACGCCCCCGACCTCGACGGCTCGGCTCAGCCCGACCTTGGCATCGAGCACGTCGAGGATGACGGTCCTCGAGGTGGCGATGCGGGCGCCGGCCTCACCCGTCTCGCCGTCCGTCACGTCCAGTCGCTGTCCTCCGCGCAGCGAGAAGAGTTCGCCGTCGACGTCGAGTTGGACGACCAGCGGACCGAGTTCGTGGAGCACCAGGCGGTAGCTCTCCGGCACCTCACTGGCGAGGTGGTCAACCGATTGCCGCAGCAGCGACGAAACCCGCTCAGCCATGGAGGAACTCGAATACGCCGGTGCCTTTGAAGTCGATGCACTCGCCGTTGATCGATCCGTTCACTTCGGCGGTGCCGCTGGTCTCACACAGCACCGTCGACCGGTTCAGGCTGACCTCGCTGGGCTGAGCCAGACGTGCGTAGGAGTGCGAGCGGAACTCGGTGTGTATCTCGTCGCCGGCCCTCGCCGCGTCGATCTCGACCAGCCTGGGCACGTCCGAGACGTCGCCGTCGAGTAGCAGCCGCATCGGGGCGGGCAGCGTGCAGTCGGCGGGGCGGCCGAGCAGGCCGTGCGAGCGGGTGTGCACCGCGGCGTGCCGGAAGATCGCCGCGGGCTCGTCGTGATGCCACACGTACAAAGCCTGCGAAAGACACCGCAACCGGCGGCGGTCGGTCATCTGCAGGAACACCAGAGACCACGGACTGTTGGGCTGTTGAGACAGGATCGTGCCCCACGTCCAGCCGAAGTCGTCGCCCCACCAGAACCGGCCCCAGTTGTGATCGTGATAGGCAACCTCACTGTCGACGCGATGTTGTCGGCCTCCGATGCGCAGCCACCCGTCGGCGCGCAGCTTCGGCACGAACAGCCAACACATCCGACCCTGGCCGAGTGGTTGATTATTGACGACGAAAGGCCTACTGACAGAGGTGAATTGGAGCTCACCCTGAATGCCTTGTGCCGGCAGGTCGATGACCACCTGATAGCCGTCGGGATGGATGACCATTCGGTTGGCGCCGATGGCCAAGGTGCCGAGGTCGGCGGAGATATCCAGCTCGGATTCTTCGAACCGTTCGATCGCCCCGGTCCACTGCTTCTCGTGGTCGATCACGATGACACGCGGCGCCAGCCGACTGTCACCGGTGCGCGACGACTCGGTGGTCAGGTTGAAGTTGATGAGGAGCCGTCGGTCGGCGCCGTGAATCACAAAGTGGTGCCACTCCTTGAAGCCCTCGGGCTGAGCCTTCGCGAGCAAAGGCGTACGGAGGAAGTCGCTCGCGGCGAGCACGGCGGTCATCGCAACCACCTCGTGACAGCCGAGTCGGACACCGTAGTCGTCGTCTCCCGATGACATTGCGTCGGAGCGCTTTCCGCCAATCGTTCAACGGAAGCCCCGAGGCTGGCGACGCCGAGCAGCAAGTGGACGAAGTCGTCGGCGTCGGCGGATGTCTCGGTCGTGTTGTCACAGTCTGAGGCCAGCGATTGGACAACCCGACCGAGGCTGGCCAGTCCCATCAGGTAGCCGATGAAGGTGCTCTGCTCGGCGAGCGCGTCGCGCGGATCGGTGAGCGTCATGCGAAACCCTCCGGGCGGAGGCGGGTCAGGATGGAGTCGTCGAGGCCATGCCCGACGACCGTGTCGGCCAGCAGCTCGGCCCAGGCGGTCGGCGCCGCGCTGGGGGCAGCCGGGCCGTCAAGAACGTTGAGGCTCAGCGTTTCCCACACGCGGCGGAGGTTCTCCACGGCTTCTGAGGCGACCAGCGCATCGCGCAACTCGGCGCCTTCGGGCGTGTCCCCGTAACGGCGGCCCTCGGCGACGAGCAGATCGTGGATCGACCTAGCGGCGGCGGGGTTGCCGAGCACCGAGCGTCGGGCACCGATCAATAGGTCGAACATCGATCTCTCCGGTCCCGCGGAGTCATCGGGAGGAGGAGGGAGCAGTCGAGGGGCGTTGCGCTCGACGAGATCGAGGGTGAGTTCGCGGATTCGCTCCAGCTCCGCGAGCATGTTCATGAGAACCTCGGGCGTCATCGGGTGCGCCCATGGACGTATTCGACGAGGGCGGCCAGCGCGTCTCGATGCTGGCTGGCGGGCAGCCAGTCGAGGCCGGCCAGGATGGCCGCCGCATCCCGGGTATGTCCGGCCGCGACCTGCTTGGCATGTCGGAAGGAACCGACGCGCTGCATCAGCCCGTAGAGCCAGCGAATGTCGTCGAGGCACTTCGAGTCCGAGTTGAGCTGCCCCTGGACGCGGGCCGCGATCTCGTTCCGTCCGGCCTGGGATAGGTCGCCGTGGTCGAAAAGCCGATCCAACAGGTCGTCGAGCTTGAGTTCGTCGTCGGCGCTGGGCCGGCGCTTGGCCAGGATCTGGACGGCACGCTCCTGGTCGTCCGGTGTCGCATTGCGCAACGCGTGCAACAACATCAGGGTGCGTTTGCCCTCCCAGAGGTCGCCGCCGATCTCCTTGCCGTAGTCATCTGGGTCCGCTCGAAGGTTCAGCAAGTCGTCGGTGATCTGGAAGGCTGCGCCGAGGTGTCTGCCGAGCGCCTCCAGCGGCTCCAACTGCTCGGGGCCCGCGCCTGCGGCCACCGCGCCGACCTGCAGGGGAGTGATGAACGAGTACCAGCTGGTCTTCAACTCGACCATCTTCAGGTAATCGGCGTCGTCCAGTTGCCAGGTGTTGTGACGCACCCAGTCGAGTTCGAGCGCCTGGCCTTCGACCGTGCGCCGAGTCATGTGCGCGATGGCGCGCAGGATGCGCAGGGCCGGGCCGAGACCGACGCGCTCGACGTTGTCGAGCAGCGGTTGCAGTGACAGGGACAGCATGGCGTCGCCGACGTTGACCGCGATCGGGATGCCGTGATCGATGTGCAGGGTCGGCTTGCCGCGGCGTGTCCAGGATTCGTCTTCGATGTCGTCGTGGATGAGGAAGGCGTTGTGGTAGAGCTCGAGCGTTGCCGCGGTCGGCAGCACCGCCTCGAGGTGACCGCCGAGTCCGAGACAGGTGGCGATGCTGAGCGCCGGCCGGAGCGCTTTCCCGCCGCGAAGGGGATAGTCGAGGATCAGGTCGTACAGGCTGTTCTGTCTGTCCTCGGCAGGACCGTAGAGCCGACGGATCTCGCCGTCGCACGCTTCCTTGCACGTGGCGAGATAGTCCTCGAGCACGGTCGCAGAGGTCGGGATTAGGCGCTCGTCAAAAGAGGACACCGACGACGCCGAAACTGTCTTTGATCCTTGGAACTAGGCTGACGCGCACCGCCAGCTCGATGTTCCCGGTGCTCGTTTCCCCAACGACCTCTAAGCTCGGCGGAACGATAACGGCGAGGTCCACCGGTTCTTCACCTGGGGAGGCTGACGGGGCACCGCCGTGCGGAATCCGTTGGCGCCGGCCGATTAGTAGCATCTTCTTTTCCGGATCGAGGTCGCCCGCTGCAGGATTGGCTGGTTTCTCGATGCGATACAGCGAATTGATGTTGGCCGCGTCTAGCAGCCCTTGGAGGACTGAGTACCCGCTTGCGAATTGGCTCAGTCTCTGCAGGCCTAGCGTGCTGGTGAGTATGCATGACGGTGCCCGATAACCGAGATTTTCCTCCAGTACTCGGGCATTGATAAGCGCGGTCAAGATATTCGCGACGGTCTCGTTCGCCGCGATATTAGTGGGGACGGGCATGGCGGCGTTGAACAACTTAGTGACGACGACGTCGTCGACCTGTCGAGCAAGCAGTGACGTACGTGCTATTACGGCTGCCAGCAGCGCATCGGGGCGAGGCGCAATCGCCTGCGCGAGTGTCACGTATAGCTGTTGGCTGAGAGGCGCGGCAGGCAAGGGACTGCCACCTAATGGCCCCGGATCCGGAGTTGCGGGTGGATAGGCCGGCGGCGCAGGCGGCGGAACCAGATAACCGGACACGTCGTCGCTTCGGACTTTTGCCTGGGCGGGGTCGCCAGTGTCCCAGTGCGGGATGGCTTGCCAGGCAACACTGCACTGCTCGAACGTCTCCCGGACCGTCTGATTCGCAAGGGCCAGCCGCTCGGCGCTCAGGTACATGGGTGAGACCCCCTGGTCGAATGTGTCTCGAATCATCGCAGAGAAGGTCAGGTTGTGTCGGGCTGTTGGCAACAGTTCGTCCAAGTGGAGTAGTCGAGTACTCAGCGCTACTTCTGTGAAAGTGCAACTTCCTGACCAGGCGACATCTCACCGCGCGCCATCGCGTCGCAGTGCGCCAGATGCAGTGGGGCGACCGGATCGTCGGGGAGTAACTGCGCGCAGCGCTCGAAAGCGGTGCGTGCACCGTCGACGTCACCTTCGTCGAACAGCGCAAAGGCTTCGTCGAAGGCGGGCTGAGCGGAGCGCTTGGCAGTGCGCAGATGCTCCGGGTCGTCGTCGTAGACCTCGTAAATGGTGACCGGCCTGCGTCGGTTCACCACCATGACCCGTTCCATGCGGCGGATGTGCAATTCCTCCGGATTCGCGAGGCCTCGATACGTCTTGTCTGAGATGAGCAGTCCCGAGCCGTACCGTTTGTTGGTGCTCTCGATGCGCGCGGCCAGGTTCACCGCATCACCGATGATGGTGAGCACCATACGGTTCACTCCACCGACGAGCCCGATTCCTAATTTGTCGGTGTTGATGCCGATTCCCGCGTGAAGCTCGTCGGAGCCGCGGGCCACTCTTTCGCGGTTGTGCTCGCGCAGCGAACGCAGCATGCCCAGTCCGGCGCGAACGGCATCGTCTTCCGACTCGAAGACGGCGACGATTTCGTCACCCCGAACGTCCTGAATCATCCCGTTGGAGCTGACGATTGGCACTTCAACCGCCTGCAAAAACCCCATGGCCAGGTTGCTCGCATCGGACACGTCCATGTCTTCGAGCATTGTGGTGTAGCCACGAATATCGCTGATCAGTACCGTCATTCGACGCTCGACGCGGTAGCCGCTGCGCACGCGACGGAGGTCGTCGATGTCGAGAATACGAAGTAACTCGTTGGGCACGAACCTCGATTGCACGTCGATGAGGGATCGGCGGTGCTCGTCGGCCGCCCGCAACCGTGCCTCGAGCTGGAAATTCCACAGGGGAGCGGCGGCCTGCGCGCACAGGAAGCCGACAGCGTCCTCGTGGGCCGCCGTGAACCGCATGCCCGGCTCGTGCTGCTCGGCGTAGATCACGCCGATTGTCTTGTCCTGCACTCGGACCGGCACGACGAGGGTGGATTGGACCGACGGATCGCGCGAAGCGTGCCTGGCCAACGCGCCGCCGATGCCGAAAGGATCGGCCGCGACGATAATCGCCGAGCCGGTCTCGACCACTCGGCGGACGATGTCACGGTCATACGGCACTTCCGTCCACGGCCCGTCGACCGTTGTGATCTTGCCGTTCTCGTACACCGCCCGGACGGTGAGCTGTTCCTCTTCGCCCGTCAGTCCGATGACGCGGCTCGCACCGGTGGTGTCCGCGACCGAGCCAAGCACGATGTTCGCCAGGCTTTCGGGCGTCCGCGCCGCCGACAACGCGCGGAACACCTGATGCGCCTCGGTAGGGTCCAAAGCCGAGCCCGCCGGTACCAGATCGCGACTGATCAGCCATGGATGCTCGCGAGCGAGCCGATCCGTACGCAGCGTCATTCCCTGACGCAGGAAGCGGTTGTACGCCTGACGCAGCATGTGCTCGTGCAGCCCTCGCCGCCCGGTCTTGGCGTACAGCTCGGCGGCCTCTTCGTAGGCAGTGGCGGCGATCAGTGGCAGATGATGCTCTTCGGCGAGTTCGATCGCCCGATGGATCGCACGTTCCGCCTTACCGTGCTGTCCTCGCGCGCTCGCCCATGCTCCCTGAATCAACTCGTAGGGCGCGGCGTAATTGGCCGGCGCATCGGCTGCCCACTTGCGGTGCTTACTCAACGCCCGCCGCACCGACGTCTTGGTCGAACGAGCCTTCGGGGCGGCGTGGATCCTGCTCAACGATTCGGTCAGATAGATGATCTGCATGAAGGCGGTGCCGGCCATGCCGTCGATGTGCTCGATGGCCTCGTCCGCCACGCCGTCGAGTGCGCCGGCATAGTCACCCGACCAGTAGTAGAGGCCGAGTCTCTGCGTCGCAATAGAACTCAGCGTCACCTCGTCGCCTTCAGCACGAGCCGCGGGCAGTGTTTCGCGTTCGTCATATCCGCTTTCGCCGGCGATGAGGAAAGGGTCCTCGCTTCGGTTCATCATGTTCAGCCCGAACTGCAAGATGGCCTGGCAGATCGTTCTCGGATTGGGCTGTGAACGGATCTCGGGGACGAGCGACCTTGCGAGAACGTCGATCTCGCCCAGCGGACGGCCCGCCCAGAACGACTGGCCCAGCAGGGTCGCGGTGAGCCATCCGGCGTACTCCTGATCGCCTTGGTCGAGTGCCTCCGTGATGGCTCCGCGCAGCGGGCCCAAGCTGTCGCGGATCGGGTGGCGCCAGTGATCGATGAAGTCGTAATAGAGGAACAACGTGTGTGGCCGGGCTTCCTTGAACTCCGGACGCTCGACGAGCTGCGTTGCCACCTCGCCGAACCGCTGCGCGCCGTCGCGATCGCCGGCGAACACCAACACGGCCCCGTAGCTCGCGAGCACCACGGGCAGGCTCGGCGTGTGGCCATGCGCCAGTGTGAGATCGAGTTGCTTGCGCACGATCAGCGGCAGAAGGTTCGGCCGTCCGATGTACGACAGGCTGTGCATCTCGGCGAGGATCCGCAAGAGCTCGATGACGCGGGGATCTTCGCAGTTCGGAAGGGTCAACAGCCGCTCGTTGCTCCAGCGGCTCATCTTCAGCTTCATCCGCACCAGTTCAACGCCCAGCCGCGGGGTTCCCGGATTATGCGGAAGCGGCTCGCCGAACTCGTCCAGGGCCTGCAGTCCCGTATCGATCGCATCCTGGATGCGGTTCTGCGCAACCCGCCCTTTCAATCTCAGATAGGCGAGGCGGGCGCGATCGGCCGGCTCGGGCAGGAACTCTTCTGCCTCGTCGAGCAGCTCATGCAGCGTCGCTACGTCACCGACCAGCATGGCGGCCTCGGATGCGCTGAGGTGTATCTCGCGTGTCAGCGAAAAGTCTGTGTCCCAACGCCTTCCGCCGAGCAGGTGCAGGCCGGTACGGGAGTATTCCAGGGCCAGAGGGAACGACGTCTGAGCTCGCGCCTTGCGTGCGGCCCGATGGAGAACCTCGACGAATCGAATCCGCTCGTTGTTGTCCGCGAGGCCCTTACCGCCGGCGCTGATGTGGCGCGCGGCTTCGAACAGCCTGTCCTCACCCAGGAGAACAAGTCGACGGGCGATTCGCAGGTGTGTTTCGCGCTGCTCTTCCTCGGACAGGTCAGCCCGGGCTGCCTCGGCTACCCGGTCATGGCTGAACCGGTAGCGAGCGTCACGACTGATCGCATTGGCGATGCGTCGTCCGTCACCGTCGACGGCCTCGATGAGCCGGAACTCGAGACCGGCCCACAGCGCCTGAGCCACCACGGCCGCCGGTTCCGCGGCCGCCGCGGTCGCGTCTTCGAGATCGAATTCGCGGCCGATGCAGGCCAACGAACTCAACACCGTCCGATCGATGGGCCGCAACTGATCGAGATAGCGGCCCAGGAATTCGGCTGCAGTGGCCGTGACCTCGATTGAGGACAGCACCCGCAGATCCCACGTGGACTGGCCGCCGGCCTCGGCGGGGGTGAGTGCGCCTTCCCGTTGAGCGCGGTACAGCAGCTGACGGATCTGCAGGGGGTTGCCGCCGGTGCGGTGCTGGAATTCGGCGGTGACGTCGCCCAGTTCGACGCTTCGGCCGCACACCACTTCGAGCAGTTCCTCCACATCCTCGTGGGCCAGAGGGCTGAGTGCGATACTGCGCAGGGCTGGCGACGTGAAACCCGCTGCGCCGGGGTTGAACTCGCCTGCGCGATGCGCGCCCAGGACCAATACGTTTCGAGGCGACACGGTCAACAGTTCGGACAGCAGCAGCAGCGTGTCGCGATCGGCCCACTGCAGATCGTCAATAGCCAAGACCACCGGTCGATAGGCCGCGGTGTCGGATATCAGCCGGATGGCGGCGCGGTGCAGCCGGCGACGCGCGTCGGCGGCGTCGAGGTTCGCAACTTCCTGGGCCTCGCCGAACACGTCGACCAGCTCGGGCACGAGCGCGCCGAGGATGCCGGCCAGCGCCGACGTTCCGCTCAGCAGATCGGAGTGCCACCTGTCGCGTTCGGCCGGGCCGGTGGACTCCATCGCGCGGACGACCGCCCTGAGTGCATCACCGAGCGCGGCGTATGGCGCCGAGGCTCCTTCCCGGCATCTCCCGTACGCGAACACACAGTTGCGTCCGGTGATCTCAAAGCCGAAGGCCTGAGTGAGTGTCGACTTCCCGACGCCCGGAGCCCCGCTGAGCAGAACGCAGCCGCCGCCGGCGCGTCCTGCTTCGTCCACGGCGTCTCGGAGCTCGCTCAGTTCCTTGCGCCGGTCGACCATGCGACCGTCGAGGTCGAGTATGGCCGACGTCATGGCTCTGGGCGCACCGACGCTCGCGCCGTCCGCCCAACGGCGCGCCCACTGAACTGATGCTGATCGTTCAACTGCAACATCTCGTCTACGACGCCGTCCCCACGATCCGCCTCGCGGATCCCCGGATTGCTGCGAACTGCACTTGCTGCCTCCTCCGCGCTCAAGGCCGAGATATAGATCGGTCTCTGGTGTCTTTAGCGCGCGCGTACATTTACTTAACAGTCGCCACGCGGGCGAACGTGGAAGTTTGACGAATTCGGTCCCCACCCCCGAAGACAACTCGCACGGTCGTGTTCAGCGAACACGCTCTCCCGCCATTGCGAGCTGCGCACCGCCATGTTAGCTCTGAGCGTGCCGAGCCGCGCGTTTATTAGCTCTGCAGATAGTTTGCTGCATTACGCCTCGCATACGCCGCGCCGATGGCAGGATGCCCCGGGGAACCACCATAAGGAGCGTTATGCGGACTTCAACCCGGTCAGTAGCAAGGTCGATTATCGTCGCGATCCTGGCGGCGATGGCCGCCCTCATCATCGGCGTCATGCAGTCGCTGACGACGGCGGTTACTGCTGCAATCGGGCTGTCGGCGGTGCAAGCCATCCTCGTGCCGGGAACTGGCACGCAGCACCCGGAGAACGTACAGAACTATCTACCGAACATCGTTAACCATTACCTAGTACCAGGTGGTGAGTGCGCATCTGCGTCGGAGGCCGATTGCGTCCTCGTACCCTCCGATGGCATCCATTACGACGCTCAGTTCTGGCCGATCCCCTTGCCTGGCTGGGGCGGGTTGCAGGGCGCGAAGTGGAATGTGTCCGTGCAGAGCGGCGTCGACGCCGTCAACGCCGCGTTCACTCAGACAAATCCGGACGAGCCCATCGTGGTCTTCGGCTATTCCCAAGGCGCCACGGTCGCCAGCCTGATCAAGCAGGAAAAAGCCGGCATCCCCGGAATCACCTACTTCTTCATCGGCAACCCGCAGCGCCCCAATGGCGGAGTCTTCGAACGGCTGGCCTTCCTCGGCACCGTTCCGATCCTCGATGCCACGTTCGGCAACCCGACGCCGACCGACACCTGCCTGGGCGCGAACAATGCTCCGTGCGCCACTGATGTTGCACTGCAGTACGACGGCGTCGTCGACTCACCGCAGTGGCTTCTCAACCCGTTGGCAGTGGGCAACGCCCTTGCCGGGTTCGCCTACGTGCATGGCACCTATCTCTCGCCCGACGACGGGGAGGCGTCGACCGCGCATCCCTACGGCTACACCGTTGACGAGGTGAAGAACGCGATCGCTACGGCGTCGGCGCCGGGCGGCTGCACCGCGGCTAATTACTGCCAGCAGCATGGCGACACCATCTACATCACGCTGCCTGCGCGCACGCTGCCGCTGTATCAACCGCTGCTCGACCTTGGATCCGCCACCGGAACCTCAGCGCTGATCATCCCCGTTGTGGACCTTGTTCAGCCGGCGACGCAGACGCTGATCGAGACCGGTTACAACCGGTCCGATTATGGCAATCCGCAACCCGGCACGCTCCTTCCCCCCGCGAGCTTCAACCCGATCCAGACCGCGGGCGATCTCGCGAAGGACATTCCGTTGGGGATAAACAACGCGCTCGCCCCGGGCCTGCAACCGCTTCCCGGGTCGGATCCGAACTCCAACGTCGTCGCGACAACCGCCGTGGCCAATAACGAGACCGTCTCGACGACCACTGTTGCCGACACCAATCCGTTGGTGCGGCTCAGCACCATCGCCAAGCCCGGCGAGGGTGCGTCGAATTCACCGGGCTCCGGATCGACCGCGAATCGCCCGCTCGGCAATGCGTTGAAGGATTTCCATCCGGTGCGCGACGTGGTGAAGGCCGTCTCGGGCACGGTGACGAAGGCGCTCGGCCAGGACGACTCCTCCGCCGACAAAAAGACCGCCGACGCCACCAACTAGCGTCGCCGAAACGGAATTCCGGCAGGAAAAGGTCGAGTAATCGCCTGCTGGAATTCCGTTTCGCGGCGGGGGCAAATTAGTGAAGGGCCGTACCCGCTAGCGCCTTTAGGCTGGGCGCTGGGGGAGTGCATGGTCCGTCAGCCGACAACCCGGCTGCAAGTCAGCGGGTATCGATTTCTGGTGCGCCGGATGGAGCACGCGTTGCTGCGTGGCGACACCCGGATGCTGCACGATCCGGTGCGGGCGCAAGCACTTTCGTTCGCTGCGGGCTGCATACTGGCTGCGGTGTCGGTCGGGGTCTGCGCGATTCTCGCGTTCCTACGGCCCGCAGGCACATTGGGTGATGCCGCAATTGTCATGTCCCGCGACTCGGGCGCGCTCTACGTCCGTGTGAACGACACGGTGCATCCTGTGCCGAATCTCGCATCGGCGCGTTTGATCACCGGCAACAGTGCCGGCCCCTCGATCGTCAGTACAGCGGAGATCGCCAAGGCCAAGCGTGGGCCGCTGCTGGGCATCCCCGGCGCACCCGCCGTCATCGCAAAGCCGTTGACCGACAGAGAATCCGCCTGGACGGTATGCGACGGTGCGACCACCACCACCCTGATCGCCGGTCACCCCGAGCATTTCGACGGCGAGGTGCGGCAACCCAGCATCCTGGTCACCCCCCGTGCCGGGAGTGCCGCCACCACGTACCTGTTGTATGACGGCCGAAGGGCGGAAGTCGATCTCCGGAATCCCGCCGTGGTGTGGGCGCTTCGACTCGACGGTGTTGTGCCGCGGCCGGTTTCCACGGCATTGCTGGACGCCGTTCCCGAAGTACCGGCCATCGCGCCGCCTCGTCTTCCGGACGCCGGCCGACCTGGCGCCATCGCAGGCCTGCGCGTCGGTACGGTCGCACGGGTGACGAGAGCCGACACCGACGACTACTTCGCCGTACTGGCCGACGGTATCCAGCGTGTCGGCGAAGTCGCAGCCAATCTGATCCGCATCGCCGCCGGCAGCCATGACGTCGTTTCCGTGTCGCCTGATGTCCTTGCCACTACTCCGGTGGTCAATAGCCTTTCTGTCTCGACTTTCCCGGAGCGTGCAGGCATGACCATGGGCGCGGCCGATAGCGGGTCGTTGTGCGTTCAATGGCGCCCGGACGGGTCGAGAGTCGTTCTCCGGTTGGGTGACTCGCTTCCAGTCGACTCGACGCCCGTTGGCATGGCCCAAGGCGATGGTGAGGGGGCCAACATCGACAACATCGTGATGCCGGCTGGGAGAAGCGCGTATGTGCGGTCGACGGCCCTCACCGGTGCCGGCGGCGACGCCGCGCCGCTGTACTTGGTGACGGACAGCGGTGTCGTCTTCGGCATTCACGACAAAGACACCGCGAGGCTCCTCGGAGTTGAGGGCGATCCCGTTGCGGCGCCGTGGCCGCTGCTGTCCCGATTACCTCGCGGACCTGAACTCAGCAGAGACAGCGCGCTAGTCGCGCGCGACAGCATCGCGCCGCCGCCGTAGCCGGCCGAGCGTTGCCGTCATCACCACGGCGCCAGTCGCCACGGCGACGGAAACGCCGGCACCCCCGAATGCGACTCGTCGCCCGGTCGGGTCCGGCGGTTCTTCGGACGCCGGTGGTGAGATCGGATGTTCGCCGCCTTCGCGCGGCATGTTGGTCTTCCCGGTCAGGCGCGCGGTGGTGGCATCGCCGCTGACTGCTGCAAGCGCGTCGACGACGCCGTGACCCACGAATGGATCCCAGCCCGCCGGGGGCCGATGCGCCGTGTCCTTGATCCGTTGCATCACCTGACGCGCGGTGAGTTGTGGTGATCGCGCGCGCACGAGCGCCGCTATTCCACTGACGACGGGCGCCGCGTAACTGGTCCCCATGATCGGCACCGGATCGCCGAGCATCGGCACCGTATCGACAAGCCCCTCACCGTCCGCGTCCAGCGATACGACGCCTTCACCCGGGGCGGCGACATCCACCCACGGACCGGCGAGCGTGAACCCCGACGGCGCACCCTGGGCATCGACCGATCCCACGGTCAGCACGTACTCGTCGTACCAGGCGGGACTCGCAACGACTTCCACCGAATCCCAGTCCGGCCTGCCGGGCCGCGCCGGATCCGCCGGAGGGTTCTGGCCGGGGCATTGGCCAAGACCGCCGACGTTTCCTGCGGCCGCGACGACGACGACGTTCTTGACGTCGACAGCGTAGGCCAATGCCGCGCCCAGGGCTCGGTCGTCGAGCGCTGCCGCGGCGGCAACGCACGCGATGGAAGACACGTTGATCACCGACGCACCCATATCCGCCGCGGTGCGTACCGCCATCGCCAGTGTGTTGACATCGCCGACCCCCGGCGCCGATTGCCCGGCGGGCGCGAATTTGACGCTTGACTGCCGGATGCCGATGATCGTCGCGTCAGGTGCGACACCGCTGAATCCTGCACCGCCGGTGCTGTCTTCGGCCGCGCCGACGATTCCGGCGACGATGGTTCCGTGCCCGTCGCAATCGTCCGTGCCGTCGCCGGTGTAGACGTAGTCGCCACCCGGCACGAGGTGAGGAAGCAGGCGATGGCGCGCGACGCCGGTGTCGATTACCGCGACGGTCTGGCCGGCGCCTCTGCTGAGGCCCCACACCGCCGGGAGATTCAGGTTATCCAGCTGAGTGGCGGTCTCGGTCTTGTCAGGCGCATCGGCGGCGTCCGCGAGGAGGCATCGTTGGCGCTGCTCGGTGGCCTCCGGCGGCGCAGGCGACCGAGGCGCGGGCAGGCGCGAGTCATCGACCGCGGGTGGCGCGACGGCGCCCGCGACGGGGGCGATCCACACCGAGAGCGACATCAGAGTGACTGCGCCGGCGATCCGCACTGACCGGATGGTCATGACAGGCCCAAGCCGCGCACGAAGCCGAACAGGTTGCCGACCCAGCACGCCAGCGGTACGACGGCCGCGTACGCGACAAAGTCGACGACCTCGATGCCGCGCCGCGCGAACGGACTCAGCCGCGACGAAACATCTGTGCGCGTCACGATCAGGGTGCCCGCACCGAGGACGGCAATGATCAGGCATGCAAAGGGGTCATAACGCGGCGCCATCGAAGCGACTACAGTGAAAGTTGCTGTTGCGCTGACTAATCCGGCAAGAAGGACGGACGCCGACCGGACTGCCCCGACCTGCTGAGAAACGCGGAGAATCAGCGCCGTGGCCACGACGGCCGTGAATGTGGCGCAGCGTAACACACTCTCATCGTGTCGGCCCACAGCGACGAGGACAGCGCCGGAAGCCGCCGAGAGCGAGAAGCCGGCCAGCAGTCCCGTCAACGTACGATGGGCGCGTTCCGCGCGGGCGACACAGACGCCGCCGGGCACCTGCCCGTCGTCTGTCGGCGACTCGCCCGCGCTCGGCATGCGGGGGCTCAAGCCGGCCGCAAAGACTGTGATTCTCGCTGCGGCGCCCAGCATCGCCAGAGATACGGCAGCCAGCACAGCGCCCATCGTCGCTGTCGGCGCCGGCCACACGGTGACGATCGCGGCGGCTATCGCCCATATCGTCGACAGCGCTCCGATCGCGACGTAGACGGTGGACCCACCGGATGTCACATGGAGCAATACGAGCGAAGTCGCCGAGCAAACCGCCGCTGCCAGAAGCCAATTCGGTGGTGCAGGGCCGCCGGGCACCATCAGGAAGCCGGCCACAGAGCCGAACGCGACAGCGGTCGCACCCAACGTCAACGTCGGGAGAGGTTCGGCGTCGAGACGGCTCGCGACGGCGGCACCAGCCGTGGCGGCGATCGCAAGGACCGCCGCGACGACACCGCGCAGGCCCGTCGCCGAATTGGCCGGCCAAACAAGAGCCGTCGCGGCCACACCCGTCGACCACAAGAACGCAAGGGCACCCAGTAGGCGGGACCATCCGGCGTCGCAGTCGCTCGACTCCGTCGCGGCCGCGACGTAGTGACGCACATCGAAGAAGCCTTCCTCCGACGTCTGATCGGCGATGCCGAGCCGGAGAACATCCCCATCGCGAACACCGTTCTGGTCCAGCGTCATCGATTCGTCGAGGACCGAACCGTCCATCCGCGAAAGCGTCCAGCGCTCGGCCGCTTCGGGCCGTTCCCCCACGAGTTCGACCACGCACGGTAAGACCTCGCCGAGCTCCACTCGACTCGGCAGAGCAAGATCCGCCGCTACCGACAGGCTGAGCGCCCGGACCGACACCCGACACACATCTACAACCGCCATGTCACCCCCCGCCGATCACCGTAACCGCGCGTCGACATGGCGAAGTGCGCCAGATGTTCTGTTGTGGATAGGGAACGAGACCCGGTGTCGTGGCGTCTATTCCTCGATGGAGTTCTCGATCGAGCCGCGCCTGCCGACACCGCCGATGCCGGAGGGGGAGGTCGTCGTCAAGGCACCGCCAGATGTGCCGCAAGACGTCCCCGGAAACCCGCTATCCAAGCTGTTGCCTGCGGCCATGGTCGTCGCCACGGTCGGGATGATGGTCTTCTATTTCACATCGCGCGGAGCTGCGATGCGCAATCCGATGTTCATGTTCTTTCCGGTGATGACACTCGCGTCGCTGCTCGGGACCGTGATGACGGGAGCGCGCGGCGGAATCCGTATCGCCGAGATCAACCGGGACCGCTGCGACTACCTACGCTACCTCGCATCACTGGATGCACAGCTTGTGAAAACCGCCGAGCACGAACGCGAATCATTGATGTGGCGTCATCCCGAACCCAGTTCGTTGTGGACAATGGTCGGCGGCAGGCGTATGTGGGAGCGCAGGCCCGAAGACGCCGACTTCGGCCAAGTCCGGATCGGGCTCGCTGCCCAACGCTTGTCGACGCCCCTTGTGGCACCGGAACTCGGGCCGAAAGAGGTTCTGGACCCCGTGACGGCGACCGACTGCCAGAGGCTGATCCGACAACGCTCGATCGTGCCGAATCTGCCGATAGTGCTCGAGCTCAGCCAGCTCGCCTCGATCAGCGTCACCGGCGACACGCGTGTCGCCCGAAGCCTGCTCCGTGCCGTGATATGTCAGCTGGCGGTGCTGCACAGCCCGCGAGCGCTGCGCATCGCCGCGGCTGTCGACCCCCTCGCCGCCGCAGAGTGGGATTGGCTGAAATGGCTACCACACCATCAGCATCCGAACGCCGTGGACGACTGTGGTCCGAAGCGCATGACGTATGCCAGCGCTTCGTCCGCCGAAGCCGCACTTGCCGACTGTGGCGGGACCCACGCGGTTCTCCTGATCGACGGCGCTCTGATCGCCCGCGCCGAAGGCTCGGAGCCTTCGCATCGATTCGGCGGCGTCACGGTGTTGGAGTTGGGAACAGCCCGCGCCGACATTCCCGGCGCGACCCTCGTCGTCGACGGCGACGGCCTGACCATTCGAAGCGATGCCGGTGAAGCCATAAGGGCACGGCCGGACGCGATGTCGGCGGGGCAGGCCCTCGCCTGTGCTCGTCGGCTGTCTCCGTTCCAGCCGGCCGCGGCTTTGTCCGAAGGGATGGTCCGGATGTCGGCGTCGACCAGTTGGTCGGCGCTGATGGACATCGCCGACGTCGGCGAGATCGACCACACGGTGTGGCGCACCCGGCGTGCGGCCGAGCAATTGCGCGTGCCCATCGGCGTCTCCGAGAACGGCCAAGCGATCGATCTCGACATCAAGGAGGCTGCCGCGAACGGTATGGGTCCCCACGGCCTGTGTATCGGTGCAACCGGCTCAGGTAAGTCGGAGTTCCTTCGCACGCTCACGCTGGGCATGATCTCAGCGCATCCACCCGAGACTCTCAACCTCGTTCTGGTGGATTTCAAGGGCGGCGCGACCTTCCTCGGCTTCGAGCGCGCACGCCACGTGGCGGCGGTGATCACCAATCTGGCGGACGAGGCGCACCTCGTTGCCCGAATGAAAGATGCGGTGGCCGGTGAACTCAACCGGCGCCAAGAGCGATTGCGGGCGGCGGGCAATCTCGCCAACATCGCGGAATACAACCGTGCACGCGCAAGCCGCGCAGGATTGCCTCCGCTGCCCGCGCTGTTCATCGTCGTCGATGAGTTCTCGGAGCTCCTCAGCCAGCACCCCGACTTCACCGACCTGTTCATCGCCATAGGCCGGCTCGGACGATCGCTGGGCATCCATCTGCTGCTTGCGAGTCAACGCGTCGACGAGGGCAGGCTCCGAGGGTTGGAGTCTCATTTGTCTTATCGCATCTGCCTCAAAACGTTTTCGACCGCCGAATCGCGTGCGGTGCTCGGGGTTCCCGATGCATACCATCTGCCCAGTACACCGGGTGCGGCCTATTTGAAGACCGGCTCGGGTGATCCGGTGCGGTTTCAGACCGCCTTCGTCTCCGGGCCCTGCCTGCCCCCGGTCGCTCGCTGCGCCGGTGACGCCGCCCCGAGCCCGCGGATTTTCACAGCGGTGCCGGTTGGTCGCGTCACGTTCGGAGACGAGCAACCAACCGAAATCCATTCCGCTTCGGCACGAACCATTCTCGACACGGTGCTCGATCGACTCGCAGGCCATGGAATGCCCGCACACCGCGTGTGGTTGCCACCGCTTGCGGAGTCGCCCGCACTCGACAGCCTTTTGACGCGGGCCGGAGCGCCCGCTGGTCTCAGCGTGCCGATCGGTGTCGTGGATCGCCCGTTCGATCAGCGTCGCGATCTGCTGCTGGCTCACGTCGGCGGCGCGGCAGGGAATGTCGCAATCGTGGGCGGACCGCGGTCGGGAAAGTCGACCGCGCTACAGACGCTGGTCCTCGCGCTCGCCGAAAGTCACGATCCCCGCGACGTACAGGTCTACTGCCTGGACTTCGGCGGTGGCGGCCTGTCAGCGCTGCAACAGGTGCCGCATGTGGGGTCGGTGGCGGGTCGGCGCGATGTCGACGTGGTCCGGCGGACGGTCGGTCAACTGGAGGCGCTGATGCGAGCGAGGGAGGCACGGCGAAGCTCACCCGAACCCGGCGCCGAGGAGGACCGCTACGGCGAGGTGTTTCTCGTCATCGACGGCTGGGGCGCCATCCGCAACGAGTTCGACACCCTGGAGGCACCGATCACCGCTCTTGCAGCACAGGGGCTCTCGTACGGCATTCACGTTGTGGTCTCTGCGTCGCGCTGGGCCGAGATCCGGCCCGCATTGAAGGACCAGATCGGCACCCGCATCGAATTGCGGTTGGGTGATCCGGCGGAGTCGGAGATGGATCGTAAGCGGGCGCGGCAGTTGATACAGAGCCCGCCGGGTCGCGGCATCACCCGCGATGGCCACGAGTTCGTCATCGCCGTCCCCCGACTACCCGCCGCCGCCGACAGGCTGAGAACTCGTTACCCGAATCGGGTTGCGTCCCCGATCGAGGTGCTGCCGACCCGCATCTGCTACGACGCACTGGTCGAGCGATCATCCCAACGGCGTTCCGCAACTCAGGTTCTGGTGGGTATCAGCGAGGCGGAACTGCAGCCGATCGCGGTCGATTTCGCCGTGGAAGCCCATCTTGTCATCCTTGGTCAGGGAGAGTGCGGCAAGACGACCACCCTGCGGACCCTGTGTCGTGAGATCGTCCGGACGAATACGGCGGCGTCAGCTCAACTGTTCGTCATCGATTACCGCCGGACGCTGCTGGGCGAAGTCGAGGGTGAGCACGTCGCGGGCTACATCCCGTCGGCGGCGGCTCTCCCACCGCAACTGGTCGGTCTGCTGGACCGCCTGCGGGAACGGATGCCCGGTGCCGGCGTCAGCCAGCAGCAACTGCGAACTCGCTCATGGTGGTCGGGTCCCGAGATCTATCTCGTCATCGACGATTACGACCTGGTAGCGACGCCGAACGGTACCAACCCACTCGCGTCCCTGCTCGACTTTCTGCCGCATGCAAAGGACCTCGGACTCCATGTGATCGTGGCGCGCCGCTCGGGCGGGGCCGCGCGAGGGATGTTCGATCCCGTGCTGTCTCGGCTGCGCGACCTCGGGTGCATGGGCCTGATGATGAGTGCCAGCGCCGACGAGGGTGTCCTATTCGGCGGCGTCCGGCCGTCGCCGCTTCCGCCGGGCCGGGGAACGCTGATCACCCGTGCCCATCCGGACCGGCTTGTTCAGATCGCGTGGACTGACCCGGTGTGAAGCAAGACATCATCGAGGTCGGGCCGGCCACGGTCCGTGGATCGTTCGACGCGCCAACACGTCTGGTGTCGACGGCACTCGACCACCTCGAGGACGACATCGCGCTCCTTGACGACCACCCCGTTGCGGTCGCTGCGGTATGGCGGGAGGTGTTCCGCGCGGTGTTGCCGGACCCTGTCGAGACCGCTGTGCTGGTCTGCCCGACATGGTGGCCGTCCCCGCGCGTCGAACTTGTCCGGGAGGCCGCGGCGGTCAGGTCCGCGAATGTCGTCGTGCTTCAGCGTGCAGAAGTGCTTGCGCAGCAGGTGCCCGGCAATACCACCGTCGTCGAGATCGCTCCGGATTTCTCGGTCGTATCGCGGCATGGGCACGTCGTGTATTGCGAGCCTCGTCTCGGCGAGAACGCAGACGTCGCCAGAGCGGTGGCCGATGGGATCGACATGTCTACAACGGTTCTCGTCGACGCACCCGTTGGTGTCGCGGGCGCTGCCGAACTCGCGGCCGCCGTTGCGGGTCGGCTCCTCGACAAGGGTGTTGCTGCGACGACGGTTCACCCGGACCGGGTGCTCGCCGCATCGCGGCAGCCGCCAACGCCACCGGCGCGTGTTCGCGACCCGTCGGGGCGGGCGATACCGCGAGCGCTCGTGTCGGCCGCCCTCGTCGCGGTCGCGCTTCTGTGCGTCGGCCTTGGCGCCGACACCGAACCGAACGGCTCCCGGGCGGATGTGCCGATGACCCTCCTGGTCGAAGGCCGGGTTGCGCTGAAGGTGCCCGCGCTCTGGGCCGTGCGGCGAATCACGTCGGGACAGGGCTCGGCTCGCGTCCAGGTGAGCGCGCCAGACTCGTCGGCGGCGGTTCTGGTGACCCAGTCGCAGGTGCGCAAGGGAGAGGCGTTGTCCACCACGGCAGCGACGCTGCGCAGCGCCCTCGACGGTCAACAGCCCGGAGTGTTCACCGAATTCAATCCGGATGACCGCCGCGCCGACCGAGCCGCTGTCACGTATCGAGAGAATCGTGACGGACGCCAGATCGACTGGGTGGTAATCGTCGACGAGGCGGTGCGAATCGGCGTCGGCTGCCAGAGCGCGACAGGAGAACAACATCTGGTGCGCGACGCCTGCGACCAGGCCGTCCGGTCGGCGCACGCGCTTATCTGATCCGAGGGAACCAAACGCGTTCGTGCGCCGTCGAAAACACAACTCGATCGAAAACACGGAAAGGGCCCCGATGACGACACCCGCAGGCGGAATGCTCAATACCGACCTCGAGCTCATGACAGCCGTCGCCGGCAAGATCGACGCGCGCAACGACGAAATTCGCAGCATGCTGCAGACATTCATCGGGCAGATGGTCAACGTGCCGACGTCGGTGTGGGGAGGTGTCGCGGCCACGCGCTTCAGAGGTGTGGTGGACCGCTGGAACGGCGAGTCGGCGAAGCTGCACGTTGCGCTGCAGGGCATCGCCGAAACCCTGCGCGCCAACGAGCGGTCGCTACGCGATGCGGCCGAGAGCCACTCGCACCAAATCGGCACCGTCGGCACGAACATCTGAGGAGGCTCATCATGGAACCGGTTCTCTCGTACAACTTCGACGAAATCGAATACACCGTCCGGCAGGAGATCCACAACACGTCGGCGCGGCTCAACGCGGCGTTCGATGACCTTCGGGCTCAGATCGCCCCGCTGCAGGAGGTCTGGACCAGGGAAGCCGCCGAGGCGTACCGGATCGAGCAATCCAAATGGGATCAGGCGGCGGCTGCGCTGAATGAGATCCTGTTCAGCCTCGGCAACGCCGTGCGTGACGGCGCGGACGACGTCGCCACCACCGATCGCAGCGCTGCCGGCGCCTGGGGAGCCTGACGCCCCATCGACTGCTGTGCGGTCCCGTCGGGAGGGGAGCCCACGGGACCGCACAGTTCTGTGCCGACCATGACGTGCCAAAAGGCCCTGCTCGACGACGGCGACTTTGAGCTATCGTGGCGCCACGCGCGTGGGGGACGCGTGCGAGGAGCGTCATCGCCAATGGCTACTGCCAGAACATCAGGCGGTCGGGCAGCGGCTCGGCTGTCGAATCTGCGCGCGCTCCACGAATTGTTTGTCGCGGGTCAGTTGGACGACACGTACCTCGACTCCGCCCCGCTTCGTCCCGTCGTCGCCGCCAGCTGGCGGCGCAGCCTGGCGACTGGCGTCGACCCCGACAGCGGCGCTGGGCAGGCGGCATCTGTACCCGTCGCGCTCGACGAGATGCGCGCCGCTCACCCGCTGGCCTCGGCGCTTCCCATCATCCGTCGGCTGCTCATCGATGACGCGGCCGACGCCGGCGTCGTGGTCGCCGTGACCGCGGCCGACGGAACGCTGCTGTGGGTCGAAGGCGATCGCGGCGCGTGCCGCAAGGCCGAGGCGATGAACTTCGTGCCAGGCGCCGACTGGAGTGAACGCGGTGCCGGAACCAATGCTCCCGGAACCGCTTTGGCACTCGATACCGAACTGCAGATCCGTGGATCCGAGCACTTCTCCCGCATCGTCCAGCCGTGGAGCTGTACCGCCGCGCCGGTGCACGATCCCATCTCCGGCGCGCTGCTGGGAGCGATCGACCTCACCGGCGGGGCCGACGTCGCCTCACCGCAAACGCTGGCGCTCATCCGCGCGACCGGCGTCGCGATCGAAAACCACCTCGCGCTGCTGCACCTGCGTCAGACCGCCGCTGCCGAACAGACGTCCGCAGCACGGCTGACTGTTCTCGGCGCCGAACGGCCGCGGTGGCGGGTCACCGACGCCGACGGCCGGCCTCACACCTCCACATTGACCGGCCGGCACGCCGACATCCTGGTGCTGCTCAGCCGCCACCCCGAGGGACTGTCGGCCGATCATCTGGCGATGCTGCTCGACGACAACGACCTTGACGCCGTGACCGTCCGCGCCGAGGTGTCGCGGCTGCGCCGCGTTATCGGAACTGAGTTCGTCACGTCTCGGCCGTACCGGCTGCTGACACCGATCCGCACCGATATCGACGATGTCGTCGACGCGCTCGAGGCCGGCGACGTCAACGCCGCAGTCAGCCGGTACACCGGTGCGCTGCTCCCGCAATCTGTGTCCCCCGGTGTCGCGCGGCTGCGCACCGAGCTCAGCGCCAGTGTGCGAGGGGCGGTTTTCGCGTCGGGCGACCTGCGGCTGCTTCGGCGTTGGCTCGACTCTCCAGAAGGCCGCGACGACCGCGACGGCTGGCGGACTCTGCACGACAACACCGCGCCCGGTTCGGTCGTGCGTGCGCAGGCTCGTGGGCATCTGGCCGGGCTCGATTTCGACCTCGCCTAGCTGGGCCGCATCGGTTGCAACGTCATGCAACCGTGCTGCAACGGTCCGAAACCTACCTTCAGTGATGTCCGACACATTCGCGACACGAAGCAGGAGAAACGACATGACTGTGTACGCACGACCGGGGGCAGAGGGCTCGGTGATGTCCTACGCCCCTCGGTATGAGAATTTCATCGGCGGGGAGTGGGTGGCGCCTAACGCCGGTCGCTACTTCGAGAACCTGAGTCCCGTCACGGGGCAGCCGTTCTGCGAGGTGGCCCGCTCCGACGAGACGGACATCGAGATGGCGTTGGATGCAGCGCATGCCGCCGCGCCTGCGTGGGGCAGGACCGCTGCGGGGGAGCGGGCGGTGATTTTGAACAAGATCGCCGATCGCATCGAGGAGAACCTGGAATCGATCGCTGTCGCCGAGTCCTGGGATAACGGCAAGCCCGTGCGTGAGACCCTGGCCGCCGATATCCCGTTGGCGGTGGATCATTTCCGGTATTTCGCGGGAGCGATCCGCGCGCAGGAGGGGTCGCTGAGCCAGATCGACGACGACACGGTGGCGTATCACTTTCATGAGCCGTTGGGCGTGGTCGGCCAGATCATTCCGTGGAACTTTCCGATCCTGATGGCGACCTGGAAGTTGGCACCGGCGTTGGCGGCCGGTAACGCGGTGGTGCTCAAGCCCGCCGAGCAGACCCCGGCGTCGATCCTGTATCTGATGTCGTTGATCGGCGATTTGTTGCCTGCGGGTGTGGTCAATGTGGTCAACGGGTTCGGGGTGGAGGCGGGCAAGCCGCTGGCGTCGAGTAACCGGATCGCCAAGATCGCGTTCACCGGGGAGACCACCACCGGGCGGTTGATCATGCAGTACGCCAGCCAGAATTTGATCCCGGTGACCCTGGAGCTGGGCGGCAAGAGCCCGAACATCTTCTTCTCCGATGTGATGGCCGCCGGTGACGATTTCCAGGACAAGGCGCTGGAGGGGTTCACCATGTTCGCCCTCAACCAGGGCGAGGTGTGCACCTGCCCGTCGCGGTCGCTGATTCAGGCCGACATCTACGACGAGTTCTTGGAGTTGGCGGCAATCCGGACCAAGGCCGTCCGCCAAGGGGATCCGCTCGACACCACCACGATGATCGGTGCACAGGCGTCCAACGACCAGCTCGAGAAAATCCTCTCCTACATCGAGATCGGCAAAAGCGAAGGAGCGAAATGCATCACCGGTGGTGAGCGCGCCGAGCTGGGTGGCGATCTGAACACCGGATACTACGTCGCACCAACGATTTTCACCGGCACCAACAGGATGCGGATCTTCCAGGAGGAGATTTTCGGCCCGGTGGTGGCGGTGACGTCGTTCACCGACTACGACGATGCGATCGCCCAAGCCAACGACACGTTGTACGGGTTGGGGGCGGGGGTGTGGAGCCGCGACGGCAACACCGCCTACCGCGCCGGGCGCGACATCAAGGCCGGCCGGGTGTGGACCAACTGCTATCACGCCTACCCCGCGCACGCGGCGTTCGGCGGCTACAAGCAGTCGGGCATCGGCCGGGAGAACCACAAGATGATGCTCGATCACTACCAGCAGACCAAAAACCTGCTCGTCTCCTACAGCAACAAAGCCCAAGGCTTCTTCTGACGAGCGCTCGCGCGAGTACGCGACTCTGTTGAGCCCGAGACCAAAGCCCCTATCAATCAACCTTTTTCACGAATGGAATGAAGACATGACACAAACACTCGGCGCACCCGCCGACACCAAAGACACCGACACCATGCGCGCCGCCGTCGTCACCGAATTCGGCGCACCGCTGCGCGTGGAACAACTCGATCTGCCCACCCCCGGCCACGGCGAAGCATTGGTCAAGCTGGAGACGTCCGGTGTCTGTCACACCGATCTGCATGCCGCACACGGTGATTGGCCGGTCAAGCCAGAACCGCCGTTCATCCCGGGTCATGAGGGCTACGGCACCGTCGTCGCGGTCGGCGACGGCGTCGAGGACCTCGAAATCGGCGACAAGGTCGGCAATGCGTGGTTGTGGTCGGCGTGCGGTACGTGCGAGTACTGCCGCACCGGTTGGGAAACGTTGTGCGAGAGCCAGAAGAACGGCGGCTACTCCGTCAACGGCAGCTTCGGCAGCTACATGCTCGTCAACGCCGCCTTTGCGGCGCGCATCCCGGACAATGCCGACCCGCTCGAGGTCGCGCCCATCCTGTGTGCAGGCGTCACCGTCTACAAGGGCTTGAAGGTCACGGACACGCGGCCCGGTCAATGGGTGGCGATCTCGGGCATCGGTGGCCTCGGGCATATTGCGGTGCAGTACGCCCGCGCGATGGGCCTGCGCGTGGTGGCGGTCGACATCGACGACACGAAACTCGCCCTGGCCAAGCGCCTGGGCGCCGAGGTGGCCGTCAACGCAAAGACCACCGATGTCGTCGAGGCGGTGCAGAAAGCCACCGGGGGCGTGCACGGTGTGCTCGTCACGGCCGTGCACCCGCAGGCATTCGGCCAGGCCATCGGCTTGACCCGGCGGGGCGGCACCATCGTGTTCAACGGGCTGCCGCCGGGCGACTTCCCGGCACCGATTTTCGACATCGTCCTGAAGGGTCTGACGATCCGCGGATCGATTGTGGGCACCCGGCAGGACATGGCCGAAGCGCTGGACTTTTACGCCCGCGGATTGATTCACCCGACGGTCGAGAGCGCCGACCTCGACGACATCAACGAGGTGTTCGGCAGGATGGAGCGCGGTCAGATCGACGGCCGCGTCGTCATCGACTACCGCTGACGTCCACGCGGGGCCCCGGACCGCATCGGCGGCCGGGGCCTTTGCGCGTTTTGACCTGCGATGACGGCCGCCGGTATGCTGCTCGGTTGGCGTGCGGTTCGCCTTCGGGCACGCGGTCTCGGGTCAACGTCGGTCGCCGAGATCACGTCAGCTGTTAACGCCTGACCGGCACCCGGGTCACCGGGATCCACCATCCGGGGCCGAACCCCCGAAACGAGAGGTTAAGCGCTGTGCCTACGTACACGCCGAAGGCGGGTGACACCACGCGCACGTGGTACGTCATCGACGCCACCGACGTGGTGCTCGGCCGGCTCGCTGTCGCGGCAGCCAATCTGCTGCGCGGCAAGCACAAGCCGACATTCACGCCGAATGTCGACGGTGGCGACTTCGTCATCGTCATCAATGCCGACAAGGTCGCCATCGGCGGCGACAAGCTGCAAAAGAAGTTCACCTATCGTCACTCGGGTTTCCCCGGTGGTCTGCATAGGCGTTCCCTCGGCGACGAGATGCAGCGTCATCCCGACCGTGTGGTCGAGAAGGCCATTATCGGCATGCTCCCGCACACCAAGCTCGCCCGTCAGATCCAGAAGAAGCTGAAGGTCTACGCGGGGCCGGAGCATCCGCATACCGCACAGAAGCCGGTGGCCTACGAGATCAAGCAGGTGAGCCAGTGACCGAGACAACTGAAGCCACTGAGGTCCCGGAAGCGGCGGCCACCGAGGCTGTCGAGACCGAGACGGCGGCCCCCGAGACGGCGGCCCCCGAGGCCCGCGAGCCGCGCGAACCGGTCATTCTTGACCGCCCCATCCAGACCGTCGGCCGCCGCAAGGAGGCCGTGGTTCGGGTGCGCCTGGTGCCCGGCACCGGCCAGTTCAACCTGGACGGCCGCAGCCTGGAGGCGTACTTCCCGAACAAGGTGCACCAGCAGCTCATCAAGGCTCCGCTGGTGACCGTGGACCGGGTCGACAGCTTCGACGTCTACGCCCACCTCGATGGCGGCGGTCCGTCCGGACAGGCAGGTGCGCTGCGGCTGGCGATTGCGCGTGCGCTGATCCTGGTGCAGCCGGAGGACCGGCCGGCGCTGAAGAAGGCCGGCTTCCTGACCCGCGACCCGCGGGCCATCGAGCGCAAGAAGTACGGACTCAAGAAGGCCCGCAAGGCGCCTCAGTACTCCAAGCGCTGATCAGCTTCACCACACCGCCCGGTATGCACTGCATGCCGGGCGGCGTGCGTTAGCGGCCGAGGAAGTTGCCGAGGATCTGGCCTGCGGCGGAACCCGCGTTGCCGGCCTGCTGTCCGCCGCCGGTGCCGCCGACGAAGGAGGCGGGCGCCTCCTCGGAGGGCTGCACCACGACGAACCCCTGGCCGGTGAACGACATCGTGAACGCCTCGCCGGTCGACCGTCCGATCAGCGTGCCGAGCCCGAACTGGTCGGCGCGGTGGAATCCCGTCTGTAGTGACGCCGACCAGCACACCGCCGCCTGCGGGTCGGCATAGGTCGGCTGGTCGACCTGCAGCACCACAGGGCTGCCCTTGGTGGTGATCGCGATGCGGCCCTGGCCCGAGAACACGCAGTTGAACAGCCCGGCGTTTGACAGCATCCCGGCGCCCTGGACGCGGCGGATGTCGTAGTTCAGCGTCGGTTCAAAGGCCAGGACGTTCTTGCCGTTGATCGTCAGGCCGTCGTGCGGCCCCTCCAGGTCGATCATGTGGATGTCGGAGGCCAGGTCGGCAAGGAAGATGTCGCCGACGCCGGAGCACTTCATCAACGGCACGCCCTCGCCGGTGACGTGCTGTTTGATGAACTGGCCGACACCGCTCGCGCCCAGCCCGTGGAACTGCACATTGCCCTGGTAGGCCACCATCGAGCCTTGGCGCACCAGCATTTCCCCGTTGAGTAAGACCTTGAGCATCTTGCCGTTCTGCAGCTTCATGCCCGGTTGCGGCATCTGGGCTTCGGCGTTCTGCGGGGAGTACAGGTCGCTGCGCATTGAGAGTCCTTTCGACGTTGGCGACGCTATCCACCCGTTCGGAGCAAATAAATAGGGTGTTTCCCTACCGAACCGGCGTCAGCCCGGGGTTTGGCTTGCCGTCTCGGTGGATATTTGTTCGCGCGTCAGTAACGATCTTGGAGCGCCAACCCGAAATACCAATAAAGCTTCCATCTGTGCTTCGAAGGTAATCATTATCTCGAGATCAGCTAATTAGCTGTTAGAGATAAATTAGCCCTGGAACAGGATTTTCTGAAATTGCGCGTTTAGCTGCCGCGTAACAGTGGAAGACCTCACCGGGGAGCAGAGGCGCAACCTTTCGCGCCAGGCAGGCAGTTCCTGCCACCCGGGGCCACGCGGCCGCGGTCGGGGTCGGATTACTGCTTCCTGACTGAGAGGAGAAATTTATGACAAGCATGGTGAAGAAGGCTGCAGCAGGTGCTGTCCTGGGCGGATCGCTGTTGTTCTCCGGCATGGGCGTCGCGCAGGCGGCACCGCCGGTCAACCTTCAGGACGGTCTCGTGAATGTCGGTGTGGGCGACGTGACCATCGCCAAGGACGTGAACGTTGGCGTCGCAGCTCAGATCATCGCCGCTGTGTGCGGCACCGATGTGACCGCCGCGGTCCTCGGGTCTGTCGATCAGGCGGGTACTCCCCAGACATTCTGCAGTCTTCCGGGTGGCGATCTCACCGTGACGCAGAACGCGGGAACCAGTCCCGGTAACTCGGGCAACGCTCCCGGCAACAACCGATAGATGACGACGCTCACCGCCCGTTCCGAGGGGTACGGGCGGTGAGTCCGCCGCGGGGTCTCGGGCGGGTACCGATCTGGCCGCGGCACGAGTGATGACGTCGGCGGTTGTGTCATCAGGGGACCTGTATGAGAAATTTGTCGAATGGGTCGACTGTTCGGCACCGACGGAGTCCGCGGGGTCGCCAATCGCAATCTGACCGCTGAGCTGGCACTCGGGCTGGGTTCGGCGGCGGCGCGACGACTCGGAAACTCCTCGCAGGCTCGTCGCCGGGTCGCCGTGGTGGGCCGCGACCCACGGGCCAGCGGCGAAATGCTCGAGGCGGCGGTCATCGCGGGGTTGACCAGCGAGGGCGTCGACGCGCTACGGGTCGGTGTACTGCCGACCCCCGCCGTGGCGTATTTGACCAGCGCCTATGACGCCGAGTTCGGCGTGATGATCTCGGCGTCGCACAACCCGATGCCCGACAACGGCATCAAGATCTTCGGCGCGGGCGGCCACAAACTCGACGACGCCACCGAGGACCGCATCGAGGAACTCCTCGCATCCGGGCCCGGCGAGCGTCCCGTCGGCGCTGCCATTGGCCGGGTCGTCGACGCCGACGACGCGCTGGACCGTTACCTGCGCCACGTCGGCAAGGCCCTCACCACACGCCTGGACGAGTTGACGGTCGTCGTCGACTGCGCGCACGGCGCCGCGTCGACCGCCGCGCCACGGGCGTACCGGGCCGCGGGCGCCAAGGTCATCGCCATCAACGCCGAGCCCAACGGTCTGAACATCAACGACGGCTGCGGATCCACACATATGCAGGCGCTGCAGCAGGCTGTCATCGCGCACGGCGCCGACCTCGGCCTGGCTCACGACGGCGACGCCGACCGCTGTTTGGCCGTCGACGGCCAGGGTCAGATCGTCGACGGTGACGCCATCATGGTGATCCTCGCGCTGGCGATGCAGGAGGCCGGCGAGCTGGCATCCAACACCCTCGTCGCGACCGTGATGAGCAATCTCGGCCTGCACTTGGCGATGCGTCGCGCAGGCATCGAGGTCCGCACCACCGGCGTAGGCGACCGCTACGTGCTGGAGGAACTGCGTGCCGGCGAATTCTCCCTCGGCGGTGAGCAGTCCGGTCACATCGTGATGCCAGCACTGGGCACCACCGGCGACGGCATTCTCACCGGCCTGCGATTGATGTCGCGCATGGCGCAGACCCGTATGCCGCTTGCCGAGTTGGCCTCGACCATGACACAGCTGCCCCAGGTGCTGATCAACGTCGTGGTCGACGACAAGGCCACCGTCGCCGACGCGCCCTCGGTGCGCTCCGCCGTCGCCGAGGCCCAAGCCGAGCTGGGTGATACCGGCCGAATCCTGTTGCGGCCCTCCGGAACCGAGCAGATGGTGCGGGTGATGGTGGAGGCCGCCGACGAGGACACCGCCCGCCAGTTGGCGATCCGCGTCGCGGAGTCGGTCAGCGAGCACCACTGAATCCGCTGGAACCCGTAGGGTTTCGTCGCCGTCATAGCTGGTGTGGGAGAACCTGAGACCGCACGCGTCGACGTTGCGGCGGTGCTCGACGCTGCGCGGCAGTACGACACGGCGGCCGACATCGTCGACACCGCGATCCGAACGCATCTGACCGGCCTGCGCTTCGACGGCGCCATGGCAGGTCGCGTGCACACCGCGCACGGGGACGCCCTACGCATCGCCGTCGACGATGTGGTGAACCGGCTGCGCGATTGGGCGCGCGCCGCCGCCGAGATCGCCGCCGAGCTGCGCTCAAGTGCTGATCGCTACGTCGACGTCGATGCTCGCGGCGCCCGACGGATCGGCTGAGCGATGGCCGAACCGCTCGACGTGGCCGCCCGGTTGAACGAAGGACGTCCCGCCGTCGACACCGTCGGCGACTATGTCTGGGCGTGCCACCTGCTCGGTTACCAGAACCCAGATCTCACGCTGCACGCCGCACAGATCCACGACTGGTACGGCAGCGAAGACGGATTGGACCTGCGGGCGCTGGAGTCGGATCGTGCGGCGTTGAGTGCCGCCGCGACAGCGGCGGAAAGTGCGCGGCGACTGCAGGAGCAGCAGCTCGACGCGCTGACCGGTGCGTGGCAGGGTCGCGGCGGTGACGCGTCGCGCGAGTTCCTGCTGCGGCACGATGAAGCGTCGTCGGCTGCGGCCACAGCGGTGCGCGACGCGGTCGACGCGCTCGCGGCACTTCGCGATGCGCTGTGGCGCGCGGTCGACGACAAGGTCGCCTGCGCTGTGGAGATCGACGATCGGCGGCAGTCGGAGCGTTCGGAATGGCTGGCCGCCGCGCGCACGCTGACGACCGGAACGGGCGATCGTGCGGTGGCCAGCGAACTGATCGACCAACAGGTGAAGCCTTTCGTGGACAACGACGTTCGGTCGGATTGGCTGACCGCGATGCAGAAGGCGATGACGGCGATATCCACTGCCTTCGATGCTGCGACCGCCACTCTGACGGGTGAACCCGCCGCGCAATTCGAGGTGCCGGGAGATCTCGGACCGTCATCGGTGCCGTCACCGTCCAGCAGTCCTTCGCCGGTCGAGGTGGCAGGCACCGTCCCCGCCGGCTGGCCCAGTCCCGCGGCCAGCCCTGCTTCCGCGATGGCTCCGGCCGCCGGCCCGATGGCGGTTCCCGCGGCTGCCTATCCGGCGGCGCCCGAACCGCTCGCGGCACCGATTCCTGCCATGCCCGCACCGTCGACCGCACCCGCAGCTGCGACACCGGCGATGCCGGGTGTGCCGTCGCTGGGGGAGATCGGTGGCGGATTACCGGGCGCTGCAGGTGGACTCGCGGGTCTGGGCACCCAACTCGCAGACGCGATCGGTGGGCTGTTCGACCGCTCCGGCGATGCGCCACCGGATACGGCTGAGGTCCGGGACGCGACCCTCGACGAAGACAACCCACTCGATAAGGACGAACCGAAGCCCGACGACGAGCATGCGGATGACAAGTCCGATGACGAATCCGAACCAGAGACAGCCAAACTCGCGGACACAGATGAGGCGGCCACTGAGTCCTTAGATGCGTGTGAAGACGAGAAGCCCGCCCAGCAAAAGGCAGCCGATCCTGCCCCAACACCGCCGCCGACGCCGCCGCCCGCACCGCCGCCGCCAACCATCGTCGAGCCGCCGCCGAGTTCCGAGCCGTTGGGAGCCGAGACGCCGTGCGAGATCGCCGCCGACGAGCTACCTCAGGCCGGCCCGTAGCCGTGAATCGGCATCCTCTCGCCGACAGCGGGGTACGTTCTCCTTCGAGCCCAGTCGTCCGTTTGCCGGACGCTTCGAAGGGGGTACCGATGGGTCGGCACGAGGCGGTCTCAGGCTGTGGTCAGACGCGGTTCGGCGCACAGTTTCTGGTCGGTGCGGCGGCGTCGAGCGCCCTGGCGGCGGCGGCACTCAGTTTGGCCGGGGCGGCCAACGCGACTTGCCTCTCAGTCAACGGTATTGGCGGCGGCGCGGGCTGCACCAGTACGCCAACGAGCTTTGCGTTGGCTCTGGGCAACGGTGCGACAGCGGAGGCTCAAGGCCGCTTCAACGGAGCCATTTCCGTCGGCACCGACGCGAAAACAACCGCAACGGGTATGGGCAACCTCGCCGTCGCTGTCGGCAATCCAGGCCTCAACGGTTCCATCATGGATGTTGTCCCAACCGATGCAGTCGCGAAGGGCAGTTTCAACAGGGCCTTCGCATTCGGCAACGGCAGCGGTTCAGCGGCTATCGGTACTCACAACACGGCGTTCCTCGTGGGCAATGGCAGTGACGCCATTGCGGCCGGAGATGTGCCACCACCATTTGTGCCCGGCAACAACAACACTGCATTGACAGTGGGCAACTTCAGCAGCGCATCGGCGATCGGTAACCACCGATTCGCCGCGGCCTTTGGAGATCACAGGACAAGGCCGAACACGACCGACTCAGAAGGGTGGCGGTAGATCCCTTTGTGCACGTTCGGTTTTGATGCGGGCGGTGTGGTCGGCGGCTCGGGTGCGTTGTCGGCGCGGCATCATCAGCGTGCGGTCACCGGTGGGTGGGGGTGGATCGGTGGCGGGTGGGGGCAGTGCGGCGGTGGTGACGTTCCAGGTGGGGAAGAACAGCCGGCTGCCGGGTTGGGTGGTGTAGGTCGTGCCGCTGGGCGAGGTCCATACCACGGTCCCGTCGGGCAGTTGCTCGTCGGCCCAGCCGCCGAGGCCGGTCCAGAACGTTTTCATCAGGTGGTGTGGGCGGCATTTGCAGTTGACGTTGGAGGCATGGGTCGGGCCCCAGGGCCAGGGCCGGGCGTGGTCGAGATCGCAGCGGTCGGCGGGCACGGGGCAGCCGGGGAAGCGGCAGAACAGGTCGCGCATCCGGACGAACTCGGCCAACTCGGCGCTGGGCCGGTAGTGCGGCTCGGGCTCGGCGCCGGGCATCCGGATCACCGTGATCCTCGCCCCGGCGCGGATCGCTTCGGCCAACAGCGCATTGGGCAGCACCCCGCGGCCCAGGATCAGCGCCGGCGACGCCACCCGCTGGGCCGGCGGCGGCGCCTCGCCATTGGTGGGGGGCTGCGGTGCCTGGGTATCGGCGGCCGGCGGCGACGCGGTGGTTTCGGCGGCCGCCGCGGTGGCGGCGTCGAGGGCGGTCTGGTCGGCGATCACCCGGATCACCACGTTGGACGTGGGTGGTTCACCGGCCGACGGGCAGCCCTGGGCGCCGCACGCGCACACCAGCCGGTCGTGGCCGTGGGCCAGTGCACCGAGGGCGTCGGCGCGGCGTTCGCCGATGCTGCGCGGATCACCGTCACACACCGCGCGCGCCATCGCGGTGACCCGCTTCTGCAGCACCGCGGCGTCGGTGGCCAGCAACCGGCCCCACAGCGCGGTGGTCTCGGCGTCGTCGTCGCAGGTGCCGATGGTCAGATCCCGGCTCCGTACCGACACCTGGGTGCGGCGCACGGCGTCGGGGTCGTAGCGGTGCACCCACACCTCGACGGCCTGGCGCAGCTTGTCCTCCGAGAGCGCCTCCCATCCGCTGGCCCGCTCGGCGACCGCCTCGTCAATCAGGGCCAACGCTTGGTCGTCTTCGACAAGTTGGGTCAACCAGGTGATGGTGGACACCACCCGCGCAGTCAGTTCGCCCTTCACATGCAGCGCCGCCACCTTCGGCAGCCGGTCGCGCAGCGCCATCGCGATGCGCATGCGGCCCGACGCCCGGCGATGTGTGATGCGCAGGGCGGCGGCCACCTCCGCGGCCGCGGAGTCCCACGGATCGAACGCCCACAGCGCGCGCTCGTCATCATTATCGATGCGGCGGCGGGTCAACTCCGCGATCGCGGCCAACTGGCGGGCGGCCTCGGCCGCCTCACGCCGGGCGCCGTCCTCGACCGCAGCGATGAGCTCCTCATCGCTGGCCGCCGAGAACTCCGAATCGAACATACATTCGATATTAATGTCGACGTCCGACAAAGCCCGGCTCGAGCTAGGGGAGTAGTCCCTGCAGTTCCTCGACGAAGCGCACCGACTCGCGACGGTCACCGGTCAGCGGGTGCACGAGGAGGGTCGTCACCCCCGCTTCGGCATATGCGGACACCCGCTCCTTCACGAAACCCTTGGGCCCGATGAGCGATACGTGGCGCACCAAGTCGTCGGGCACGGCATTGATCGCCTCGACCTTGCGGCCGGACAGATAGAGGTCCTGGATGTGGTCGGCCACGTCGCCGAAGCCGTACCGCGTCGCGAGGTTGTGGTAGAAGTTCTTGCCGCGCGCACCCATGCCGCCGATGTACAGCGCCAGTTGCGGCTTCGCCCACGCCAGTCGGTCCTCGACGTCGTCTCCGATCGCGAGGGTGGCACTGACCATGACGTCGAGTGGGCCGAGTTGCGGGTCCCGCTTGGCCATCCCGGCCCGCAGCGCGTCGCCCCAAGCCGAGTCGGCCTTCTCGGGATAGAAGAACACGGGCTGCCAGCCCTCGGCGATCTCCGCGGTCAGCTCGACGTTCTTCGGCCCCAACGCGGCGATCGTGATCGGAATACGTTCGCGCACAGGGTGATTGATGAGATGCAATGGCTTGCCCAGCCCGGTACCCTGATCGGGGGGCAGCGGTATCTGGTAGTGCTTCCCGTCGAAATGCACATTCTCGCGGCGCCACACCTGCCTGCAGATCTCGACCACTTCGCGGGTGCGGCCGAGAGGGGCGTCGAAGGGCACGCCGTGGAAGCCCTCCATCACCTGCGGGCCCGACGTACCGATGCCCAACCGGAACCGGCCGTCGGAGACGTAATCCAGCCCTGCGGCCGTCATCGCCAGCAGCGACGGGGTGCGGATGTAGATCGGAACGACACCGGAACCCAGCTCGATCCGCGACGTCTTCGCGGCGAGGAAGCCCAGCTGGCTGATCGCGTCGAACGAGTAGGCCTCAGCCACCAGCGCGATGTCGACGCCGACCTTCTCCAGCTCGACGACCTCGTCGACGGCCTCGAGGAAGCCGCCGGCGTAGTTGAGAAAGATTCCAGTCCGCATAGAAGGCACAGAACGCGCAGTGGGCACAGAAGAGTTATATACCCAACCGGTTGGTTGGCGGAATCAGGGCTTCAGGAGCGCGACGACTTTGTTCTCCAGGTCGACCGGGTCGTCAGCGAACGGATCCATGGGTGCGGCCTTGGGCAGCACCGCCTCGGGGTCGGCGAACTCGCGGTAGGTCTTGTCGCCGGTCAGCGTGTGTAGCAGGTATCCGGTCATCAACGCGCGCACCATCTTCTGGGTGCCGCGGTCAGCGCCTGGCAGGCCGACTACCCGGGCCAGCCTGCGTCCCTCGATCAGTCCACCGGCCTTCGCCTTCGGCATCGACCGCAGCGTCGACACCTTCCACACCCGTGCCAATTCGACCGCGTTGGAGCGCAACGTCATCGGGTCGCCCGGGTCGGTCAGAATCAGGCCCGGCACCGTGAGCGTCTCCGCGGCTTCTTCGGCGCGCGGCTTGGTGACGGTCGGGAACGCGGCGACGACGGCCTTCGGCTTCGCCGGCATCCCTGCAGCGGCGAATACCGTCGTCGAGGCGCCGAATCCATGGCCGACGAGCCCCAGCTTGCCGGGGTGCACGCTGATCTTCCCCTCGCCCAGCCGCACCCCGGCGATGATGTCCAGCGTGGTGCCGAGGTCGAACGCCAGATTGAGCACCGACGGCGCGATGCCTTTCTCGGTATCGGGCGCGGCCGCGACAATGCCCCACGAGGCCAAATGCTCGAGGGTGCCGGTGTAGCGGTCCACGCCGGTCACCCACTCGTGCGCGAATGCGATACCGGGCAGGTTGAACCCGGACTCCGGAGTGTAGACCACGCCGGGCAGCCCGGCGAATGACAGGTCGCCGCGCAGCACGCGGTGGGGACCGCGCCGTTTCAAAGCGGCGAAAAGCTTCTTCGTGGCGGCCACCTGTCGACCGTAGCCCACGGTGCTGATCGCGGCGTTAGGGTCCTTGCTGTGAAATTGCGGTGGCGTGACGCGGTGTTCCTGTTCGCGCTGGGCGCCGTGGCGTCACTCGTCGGTGACCACAGCCACATCGTCACCGGCACCACCGAATACCTTTCCGACGCCATACCGTTCGTGTGGAGCAGCCCGATCTGGTTTCCGATGGTCGTCGCGCTGGCGACCGTATCGGTCGCCGAGCTGCGGCTGCACCTACCCGCACCGCGCACGTCCGTCGCCGTGCGGCAGGGGGTCGCAGGCGTCGCGGCGGTCGTCGGCATCTATGTCACCACCGCGCTGGTGCACGCCGCGCCCGCAGTGCTTGCCAACGCCCTCATTTACGCGCTCGCGGTGATCACCTGGTGCGCGCTGGGTGATCGCTGGGGCGCGCTCTGTGGTGTACTCGCCGCGGTCGTCGGCCCAGCGGTCGAGGCCGTCATTGCCGCGGCCGGGCTGGCCCGCTACGCCGAGGACTCCGACGCGTTGTTCGGCGTCGCGCCGTGGCTGCCCGCGCTCTACTTCGCGTTCGGGGTGGTCGTCGCGCTGCTCGCGGAGATCGCGTCATCGGAATACATAACGTCCGCACAGCGTCTACCTAATTAGGTCGGCGTAACGTCGATCTAAGGTCGGGATACGAGTCACGATGTCCGATAACGACTTTGGGGAATCGCTATGAAGAAACTGATTGGAGTTGCTGCGGGAATCGGCGTCGCGGGAGCGATGGGTCTCGCCGCTGTGGGAATTGGGACGGCCAGCGCAAGCGCCGCGCCGCTTTCGCCCGCCAGCCAGGCCGGCTTCGCCGAATGGGGTCCGGGCTACGGACCGTGGCGACCGGGACGCCGCCGCCGCCGCCGCCCGCATGGGGATACAACTACGGCGGCTGGAACAACTACGGACCGCCACCGCCGCCGTGCCTCAGCGGGCCGTTGGGGTTCGTCAGCGTCTGCGCATAGCGGGTATGAATCGGTGCGGCCTTCGCTCTAGTCACAATTCTGTACCCAAGATGCACTATGTGGCCGTGTCGCTCTTGAGGTGACCTTAGCTGGATAGTCGTCTACGCTGGATACCTATGTGTGGAATCGTCGGCTACGTCGGGACGCGGGACGCGCGCGGCGTCGTCGTCGACGCGCTGCGCCGGATGGAATACCGCGGCTACGACTCGTCCGGCGTCGCGTTGCTCGACGGAGCCGGCGGCCTGACGGTGCGACGCCGCGCCGGTCGCCTCGCCAATCTGGAAGCCGCACTGGCCGAGACCGATGCCGCGAGCCTGGTCGGCAGCACCGGTCTCGGCCACACGCGGTGGGCCACCCATGGCAGGCCGACCGACCGCAACGCACACCCGCACCGCGACGCCTCGGGCAAGATCGCGGTCGTCCACAACGGCATCATCGAGAACTACGCCGGCCTGCGCCAGGAACTGGAAGCCGACGGCGTCGAATTCGCCAGCGACACCGACACCGAAGTCGCCGTGCATCTCGTCGCCAGGCAGTATCGCAAGGGCGACACCGCAGGCGATTTCACCCGATCGGTGTTCGCGGTCCTGCCCCGGCTGGAAGGCCATTTCACGCTGGTGTTCGCCAACGCCGAGGACCCGGGCACGATAATCGCCGCCCGCCGGTCCACGCCGCTCGTGCTCGGCGTCGGCAAGGGCGAGATGTTCGTCGGCTCCGATGTGGCGGCGTTCATCGAATACACCCGCGACGCCGTCGAGCTCGGCCAGGATCAAGCCGTGGTGGTGACTGCCGACGGCTATCGGATCACCGACTTCAACGGAAATCCGGACGACGCGAGCGCCCGTCCCTTCCACATCGACTGGGATCTCTCGGCCGCCGAGAAGGGCGGCTACGAGTACTTCATGCTCAAGGAGATTGCCGAGCAGCCTGCCGCCGTCGCTGACACCCTGCTGGGACACTTCGTCGACGGCCGGATCGTGCTCGACGAACAACGCCTCTCCGACCAGGAGCTGCGCGAGATCGACAAGGTCTTCATCGTCGCATGCGGCACCGCCTACCACTCCGGTCTGCTGGCCAAATACGCGATCGAGCACTGGACCCGGCTGCCCGTGGAAGTCGAGCTGGCCAGTGAGTTCCGCTATCGCGACCCCGTGCTGGACCGCAGCACGCTGGTGATCGCCATCTCACAGTCCGGTGAGACCGCCGACACGCTCGAAGCAGTGCGGCACGCCAAGGAGCAGAAGGCCAAGGTACTGGCGATCTGCAACACCAACGGTAGCCAGATCCCTCGCGAGTGCGACGCCGTGCTCTACACCCGTGCCGGCCCGGAGATCGGGGTCGCCTCGACCAAGACGTTCCTGGCGCAGATCGCCGCCAACTACCTCGTCGGCCTGGCGCTGGCGCAGGCGCGCGGCACGAAATACCCCGACGAGGTGGAGCGTGAGTACCGCGAACTCGAGGCGATGCCCGAGTTGGTCACGCGGATGCTGGCGACCGTCGAGCCCGTTTCGGCGCTGGCCCATCGGTTCGCTGCGTCGCAGACGGTGCTGTTCCTAGGTCGCCACGTCGGCTACCCCGTCGCTCTCGAGGGCGCGCTGAAACTCAAGGAGCTCGCCTACATGCACGCCGAGGGGTTCGCGGCTGGTGAGCTCAAGCACGGGCCGATCGCGCTGATCGAGGATAATTTGCCGGTTATCGTCGTGATGCCGTCGCTGAAGAGCGCCGCGACGCTGCACGCCAAGATGCTGTCCAACATCCGGGAGATCCAGGCGCGCGGCGCGTTGACCATCGTGATCGCCGAAGAGGGCGACGACATGGTCCGGCCCTACGCCGACCACCTCATCGAAATTCCCAGTGTCTCAACGCTATTCCAGCCACTGCTGTCGACGATCCCGCTGCAGGTGTTCGCCGCCGGCGTGGCGCAGGCCCGCGGCTACGATGTGGACAAGCCGCGCAACCTGGCCAAGTCCGTGACCGTCGAGTAGCGAATGGAGTCCTGATGATGAGCGACACCGGTGTGCCCGAAGACGCCGTCGACGCATTCCAGAACTTCATCGAGGACCGCTATTCCGAATGGGAGCAAGAGTTCGGCGACGAGATCGAGGCGCGACGCACGCTTTCGTTCGAGCCCAAGAAGTAGTCACTCAGGCTGGTGGCGACAGGCCCAGCTTGCGGGCAGCGGCGGTGGCGAATTCCGGCTATCGACGGTGTGAATCGCGCGGGGATATAACGTGAGGAGTGATTCGCGCCGCAGGGCGGCTCATCGACCGGACGGGAGTTGATGCGGTACTACTACTCCGCTGACGCGATCCGCGCAGCTGAAGCTCCCCTGCTGGCATCGCTGCCCGACGGTGTGTTGATGCGGCGGGCGGCCAATGGATTGGCGACCGCGATCGCGCGCGAGCTCATGGCGCGCTGCGGCGGCGTCGCGGGCCGGTCGGTCTGTGCGGTCGTCGGCTCCGGCGACAACGGCGGTGACGCGCTATGGGCGGCGACGTTCCTGCGGCGCCGCGGCGCTTCGGCCGCCGCGGTCCTGCTCAACCCCGATCGCACCCATGCCAAGGGGCTGGCGGCATTCCGGAAGGCGGGCGGCCGTGTGGTGCAAACCGTCCCGGCGACAACCGATCTGGTGATCGACGGCGTCGTCGGCATCTCCGGGTCGGGCCCGCTGCGCCCCGCCGCCGCCGAGGTCTTCGCCGCCGTCGACGACGCGGGCATCCCGGTCGTCGCTGTCGACATCCCCAGCGGGGTCGACGTGCAGACCGGCGCGGTCAGCGGACCCGCCGTGCACGCCGCGTTGACCGTCACGTTCGGCGGCCTGAAACCGGTTCACGCGCTGGGCGATTGCGGCCGGGTCGAACTGGTGGACATCGGCCTCGACCTGCCAGAACCCGACGCGCTGAGCCTCGACGCCGCCGACGCCGCCGCGCGCTGGCCGATACCGGGGCCCAAAGACGACAAATACACCCAGGGCGTCACCGGTGTCCTGGCCGGCTCGGCGACCTATCCCGGGGCGGCCGTGCTGTGCACCGGTGCGGCGGTAGCCGCCACCTCCGGCATGGTCCGCTACGCGGGAAGTGCCGCGCAGCAAGTGCTTTCGCATTGGCCTGAGGTCATCGCGTCGCCGACACCGGCAGCGGCGGGCCGAGTGCAGGCCTGGGCTGTCGGCCCGGGAATCGGGACCGACGATGTCGGCGCCGCGGCGCTGTGGTTCGCGCTCGACACCGACCTGCCCGTGATCGTGGACGCCGACGCCCTGACGATCCTCGCCGCACATCCCGACTTGCTCGCCAATCGCAGCGCACCGACGGTGCTGACCCCGCATGCGGGTGAGTTCGCGCGGCTCGCGGGCGCACCGCCGGGCGACGACCGCGTCGCTGCCACCCGTAGGCTCGCGGATCAGTTCGGCGCGACCGTGCTGTTGAAGGGCAACTTCACCGTCGTCGCCGAGCCCGGCGGCCCCGTCTACCTCAACCGCGCCGGGCAGTCGTGGGCGGCGACCGCCGGCTCGGGCGATGTGCTGTCCGGCATCATCGGCGCGCTGCTCGCCGCCGGGCTGCCCCCGGGCGAAGCGGCAGCGACCGCCGCTTTCGTGCACGCCCGCGCCGCCAACCTGTCGGCCGCCGACCCCGGCCCGCGCCCCGCCCCCACGTCCGCGTCACGCATCCTCGCCCACGTCCGCACCGCAGTCGCTCGCCTCTAGCCCGTCAGCCGTCACGAAAGACATCTCACGAAGTTAAAAGTCAAGCCACGAGCAGGAGAGGAGGTGGGAAAGCCAAGTGTTCTTTGTAGAGCTGGCCGGTGTGCAGGCAGTGGTGGAGTTGGCCGAGGAACTTGTTGAACGGGTGTCGTTGGGCTTGGTGGTTCCAATCTCCGGCGGCGCGGCGGGTGTCGTAGTGGCGGCGTGCCCCAGGGGAGGCGCGCAGCGATCCCAGCGCCCAGATCGGGCCGACTGCGGCCAGGCGCCGATTCTTGATATGCCGGTGCAACACAACGGTTTTCTTGCCGCTGGCGCGGGTGATCGGGGCGGATCCGGCGAATGCTTTGAGCCCGCGCGCGTCGGCGAAACGGGTCCGGTCATCGCCGATCTCGGCCAACACCCGGGCGCCGGCCAGGTTCCCCAGGCCGGGGAAGCTGGTGATGATCTCAGCGTCCGGGTGTTGTTCAAAATGGGCGCTCGCCGCCTCGGCGAGCTCGTCGGCAGCGGTGCAGGCAGCCTCGAACTGGCCCAGCAGTGCGGCGAGGTGGATGCCCATCGCGTTTTCGACCTGCGGTCGCTGGTGCAGGTAGGTGTCGGTGAAAACTTCGCGCAGGCGCGCCACGTCGCGGTCGAGATGGCGTTTCCGGCCGGCGATGATCAGCAGTCGGCGCAGCCGGGCGGGCGTCAGCTTGGCGGCCTGGGCCGGGGTGGGCGCGGCGGCCAGGATGGTGCGGGCATCGCGGCGGGCCAGCCCGCCCTCGGGCAGGCCGGCGAACGCGGTGATAGCGGCCGGATAGAAATCTTTGAGCAGGTCGCGGATCTGGTTGCCGATCTGCTGACGTGCCCACACCGCGTCTTGCTGGGCGCGGGCGAGCACCCGGATGGCTTGGGCGGCTTCGGTGTCGGCGGGCAGCGGCCGGTGGGCGCCGGGATCGGTGCGCACGATGTTGGCCAGCAGCACCGCGTCGGTGGCATCGGATTTGGCTCCCGACACCGCATACCGTGCCCGATACCGCGACGCCGCCAGCGGGTTGATCGGATAGATCGTGCGGCCGGTTTCGCGCAGAGCGGCCACCCACAGGCCGCGATCGGTTTCGATCCCCACCGGGATCGGATCGGCCGCATTGTCACCGGCCTCGGCCAGCAGGGTCAACAGCGCCGCGAACCCGGCGGCGTCGTTGCTCACACGTGCGCGGGCCACGACATGTCCGTCGTCGTCGATGACGGCGACATCGTGATGTTCGGTGGCCCAATCGATTCCACAAAACAGGGGCAAGGTGTCATCACTCCTTCGATCAATAGTCGTGCCGTTACCGGTGGACTCACGCGGCGCCCTAATCGCAGGACTCGAAGGTCCGTCATCTCACTAGCCGTCCGTGACTCCAGCACGCCGCAGGACTTCGTTCTGTCGAAGAGCTCAAGGCTCGGGAACAACCATCGGGAAGTCAACCCTGCGGCGGGCTCGGGCAACGGCATCCCACCACCACTAGACACGGATCTGCCGCCAGGCGCGCCGTTCTTTCGTAAGACGTCGAACGCCGGGAACAAATCAGGCCTCACCTGACGGCAGACCGATCAGGAACAGCCCGGTCAACTCGACCGGTCAACCCATCCCTACAAAACGATTAGGACTCTCAATGACGCCCAAGCGCACGCCCGGCCCGCAGATCTCTCCGGCCTATACCGGGCGGTTGTCGATGGCGCCCGTTCCATCGTCACGAATGCCCGACGAGGCGATGGATCCCGACGCCGCCTACCGGTTCATCCACGACGAGCTGATGCTCGACGGCAGTTCCAGGCTGAACTTGGCGACCTTCGTCACGACGTGGATGGATCCGCAGGCCGAGAAGCTGATGGCGGAGACGTTCGACAAGAACATGATCGACAAGGACGAGTATCCGGCCACCGCGGCGATCGAGTCCCGCTGCGTGTCGATGGTCGCCGATCTCTTTCACGCCGAAGGGTTACGTGACGACGACCCATCAAGTGCGACAGGGGTTTCCACGATTGGATCCAGCGAGGCCGTCATGCTCGCCGGGTTGGCGTTGAGCTGGCGGTGGCGGGAACGGATGGGCGACGGAAAAGACGGCTGGCGCTCCCATCGACCCAACCTGGTGATGGGTTCCAACGTTCAGGTGGTGTGGGAGAAGTTCTGCCGCTACTTCGACGTCGAGCCGCGGTACCTGCCGATGGAGAAGGGTCGGTATGTCATCACACCCGAACAAGTGCTGGAGAACGTCGACGAGGACACCATCGGTGTCGTCGCGATCCTCGGCACCACGTTCACCGGTGAGCTGGAACCGATCGGCGAGATCTGCGGGGCGCTCGACTCGCTTGCCGCCGACGGCGGACCCGACATCCCCGTACATGTCGACGCGGCCTCCGGCGGCTTCGTCGTTCCGTTCCTGCATCCAGACCTGATCTGGGATTTCCGGCTGCCGCGCGTGGTGTCGATCAACGTCAGCGGCCACAAGTACGGCCTGACCTATCCCGGCATCGGCTTCGTGGTGTGGCGCAGCCCCGATCACCTGCCGGAGGACCTCGTCTTCCGCGTCAACTACCTCGGCGGCGACATGCCCACGTTCACGCTCAACTTCTCGCGTCCCGGCAACCAGGTCGTGGGCCAGTACTACAACTTCCTGCGGCTGGGCCGGCAGGGCTACGCGCAGGTGATGGGGGCGCTGTCAGAGACGGCGCGATGGCTCGGTGACCAACTGCGCGACAGCGAGCATTTCGAGCTGATCTCCGACGGATCGGCGATCCCGGTGGTCAGCTTCCGGCTGAAGGGCGATCCGGGCTATACCGAGTTCGACGTGTCGTACGCACTGCGGGCCTATGGCTGGCAGGTGCCCGCCTACACGATGCCGGAAAACGCCACCGACATCGCTGTGCTGCGTATCGTCGTGCGCGAGGGCTTCTCGATGGACCTGGCGCGGGCCTTGCGCGACGACATCGTCACCGCGTTGCACCACCTCGACGCGCTCAAGCCCGGCGGACACTTCGACAGCGTGCAGCCGTTCGCGCACTGACGGACCGATTCGTGCAAGACCCCGGCGTGGCGTTCGACGTAGAGGCTCTGCGGCAGAAGTACGCCGCCGAGCGCGACCGTCGGCTGCGGCCCGACGGAATCGCGCAGTACGTCGAGATCAGTGGGCCATTCGCCGGATTCGCCGACGATCCCTGGAGCGACCCGCATTTCGCCCGCGCGCCGATTCACGACGACGTCGACGTCGCAATCATCGGCGCCGGATTCGGCGGGCTTCTCGTCGGCGCGCGGCTGCGCGAACTCGGCGTGCAGAGCATCCGGCTCATCGACAAGGCCGCCGAAGTCGGTGGCACCTGGTACTGGAACCGGTATCCCGGCATCGCATGTGACGTCGAGTCGTATGTGTACATGCCGCTACTGGAGGAACTCGGCTACATCCCGACCGAGAAGTACGCCAAGGGCGACGAAATATTCGCGCACTGTCGGCACATCGCCGAACACTACGACCTGTACCGCAATGCCTGCCTGCAGACCGAAGTCACCGAAACCCGCTGGGACGACGAGCTTTGCCGCTGGATCGTATCCACCAATCACGGTGACGCGATCCGGGCGCGGTATGTCGCGATGGCCAACGGATACCTGCAGAAGCCGAAACTGCCCGGCATCGACGGGATCACGGAGTTCCGCGGGCATGCGTTTCACAGCAGCCGGTGGGACTACGACTACACCGGCCGCGACCTGGCCAAGCTGGCCGACAAGCGAGTGGGCATCATCGGCACCGGGGCGACCGCGATCCAGTGTGTGCCGCACCTCGGCAGGGCGGTACGGCATCTGTTCGTGTTCCAGCGCACCCCTTCGACGGTCGACGTCCGCGGCAACCGTCCGACCGATCCGGAATGGTCGGCGGACCTGAAGAACGGTTGGCAGCGTCACCGCATCGAGAACTTTCAACTGCTCACCGCGGGCGGTGAGGCCGACGAGGACCTCGTCAACGACGCCTGGACCAGCATCGTCAAGAAACTCTTCGTGATGCGGCAGCGCAGCGTCGCCGGCATGTCGGACGAAGACCGTTTGCGCGCAGTCGAACTCGCCGACTTCGTAAAGATGGAGGAGATCCGGGCCCGCGTCGATTCGATCGTGACCGACCGTGCCACCGCCGACGGCCTCAAGCCGTGGTACGGCTACTTCTGCAAGCGGCCGTGCTTCCACGACGAGTACCTGCAGACGTTCAACCGCGACAACGTGACGCTCGTGGATACCCGCGGACTCGGCGTGGAGCGGATAACCGCAGGCGGCGTCGTCGTCGACGGCGTCGAACACCTCGTCGACTGCCTGATCTTCGCGACCGGCTTCGAGGTCGGCACCGACTATTCGCGGCGCACCGGGTTCGAACTCGTCGGGCGCGACGGCTTGACCCTGACCGAGAAGTGGCGCGAGGGTGTGCGCACACTGCACGGCCTGAGCGTGCGCGGCTTCCCGAACTGCTTCGTGCTCAGCATTGCCCAGTCAGGCTTCACGGTGAACTTCCCGTACCTGCTCGACGTGCAGGCGAGCCACACCGCCGCGGTGATCGCCTGGGCGATCGACAACGGAACCTCGACGCTCGAGGCGTCCGCCGACGCCGAAACGGCGTGGGTCGACGGCATCGTCGCGCGATCCGCCGCCAGCGCCGGGCGGGCAAAGGCCTGCACCCCCGGCTACTACAACCGGGAGGGCCAGGCGAACGCCAAGACCCGCCAGGGCAGCTTCTTCTTCGGCAGCCCAACCGAATACGCCGAAATACTCGCCGCATCACGGGCGAACGGCTCGCCGGAGGGATACGAGGTCTCGTGACGCGACGCCGCTATCTGCGCGGGCGGCTCCTGGCGCTGACCCGCCGACGCCCGTCGCCGAGGGTGGTGATCATCGGCGCGGGCTTCGGCGGCCTGGCCGCCGCGGTGGCGTTGCGGCGCAAGGGTATCGACGACCTGACGATCATCGAGCGTGCCGACGGTGTCGGCGGAACGTGGCGGCGCAATATCTACCCCGGCGCGGCGTGCGATATCCAGAGCCACCTGTACTCGTTCTCGTTCGCTCCGAACCGGTTGTGGAGCAGAACCTACGCGTATCAACCCGAGATCCTGGCCTACCTGGAGTCGGTCGCCGACGACTTCGACCTGCGCCGCCATTTGATGCTGGGAACTGAAGTGCGCAGCCTGCGGTGGAACTCGGGCGCGTCACACTGGCAGGTGGACCTGGTCGACCGCGATCCGGTGATCGCGGACGTCGTGGTCAGTGCCGTCGGGCTGTTCGGCTCCGCGCGGTATCCCGAGATCGACGGGCTGGCCGACTTCTCCGGCACGTTGATGCACACAGCGCAGTGGGATCCGACCGTCGACCTGACCGGCAAGCGGGTGGCGGTCATCGGAACCGGTGCCAGCGGCGTTCAGGTGGTGCCCGAACTCGCCGAGATCGCGGGCACGGTGACGGTCTTCCAGCGCACGCCGCCGTGGATGGTTCCGAAGGAGGACCGCCCCTACAGCGCCGAAGAGCTGTCCCGATACCGGCGGCTGCCGTGGGCATCGAGGCGCGAGCGGTGGCGGCTGTGGAAGCTGCAACACGACAACACCGCGCTGACGCCCGACCACCCGAGGATGGCCGCGGTGCAGAAACTGTCCGAGGGCTTTCTGCGCAAGCATGTCGCCGATGAGCGGCTGCGCGATGCGCTGACACCGCGCTATCCGTTCCGCTGCAAGCGGGTTCTGCTCGGCGAGAAGTACTACACCGCGCTGCAACGTGACCACGTCGACCTCGTCACCCAACCCATCAGCCGCGTCACAGACACGGCGGTCGTCACCGCCGACGGAACCGCAGCCGAGGTCGATACCGTCGTGCTGGCAACCGGTTTCGAAACCAGCACCTACCTGGCCGGGCTCGACGTCATCGGCGCCGACGGCGAAAGCCTGCGCGAGCGCTGGGGTTCGGACCCGCAGGCTTATCTCGGGGTAGCGGTGAGCGGCTTTCCGAACTTCTTCATGCTGTACGGCCCCAACACCAACCAGGGCGCCAACTCGATCATTTACATCCTCGAGGCGGGCGCTCGGCTCGTCGCCAGCGCGGTGAGCCGGCTCGCGCGCCGGGGCGGGTTCGTCGACGTCGATCGCGACGTCGAACGCCAGTTCAACGACCGGATTTCGTCCGAGCTGGAGCAGACCATCTGGACGCAGTGCGACAGCTATTACCGGTCGCCGTCAGGCCGCATCGTCACGCAATGGCCGCACTCCGAACTGGACTACGCCAGGGCCACATGGCGACTGCGGGCACGGGACTGGGTGCACGATGGTCGCGGATAGCGCGCAGAGAGCCACACCGCTGCTGGTCGACGGTAGCCTGATCGGCGGTGGGGGAGGCGCGTTCGTCACCGTCAACCCGGCGACGGAGCAGCCGCTGGGCACCGCGGCCGACGGCGACGCCGCCGACATGGACCGCGCCATCACGGCGGCGCGTGCCGCGTTCGACGAGTCCGACTGGTCGCGGGACACCGAGCTTCGGGTGCATTGCCTGCGCCAGCTACGCGAGGCGCTCAACGCCGAGATCGAGTCGCTGCGCGCCATCACGGTGGCCGAGGTCGGCGCGCCGGTCGCCCTGACCTACGGCGGGCAGCTGCAGATCCCCGTCGACGATCTCGAATTCCCTGCCCACACCGCGGAGAGTTATTCCTGGACAACGGATCTCGGTGTGGCGTCACCGCTCGGTATCACCACCAGCCGATCCGTCGCCCGAGAGCCGTTCGGTGTCGTCGGCGCGATCACGCCGTGGAACTTTCCGCACCAGATCAACCTCGCCAAGATCGGCCCCGCGATGGCGGCAGGCAACACCGTCGTGCTCAAACCCGCCCCGGATACGCCGTGGTGCGCGGCGGAAATCGGCCGGATCGCGGCGGAGAAGACGGACATACCGCCCGGCGTGCTGAACATCGTGACGTCCAGCGATCATCGGGTCGGCGCGCAACTGGCCGCTGACCCGCGGGTGGACCTCGTGTCGTTCACGGGGTCGACGGCGACCGGACGCGCCGTCATGGCGGCCGCCGCGGCGACGATCAAGAAGGTCTGCCTCGAACTGGGTGGCAAGTCAGCGTTCATCGTGCTCGACGACGCCGCCGACCTGGACTCCGCATGCGCGACGGCGGCGGTGGCGGTGGCCCGCCACGCCGGACAGGGATGTGCCTTCACCTCGCGACTGCTGGTCCCGAGGGATCGCTACGACGAGGCCGTCGCCGCCGCGGCCGACGCGATGGCTCTCGTTGTCGTCGGTGACCCGACGGACCCCGCGACGGTGTGCGGCCCGCTGATCTCCGCGCGGCAGCGGGACAGGGTGCAGCGATACCTGCGGCTGGCGGTCGACGAGGGTGGCGTGTTCGCGTGCGGCGGAGGACACCCGGCGGGCCTGCGGTCCGGGTTCTACATCGAACCGACGGTCATCGCCGGGCTCACCAACGACGCCCGAGTGGCGCGCGAGGAGATCTTCGGTCCCGTCCTGACGGTCCTCGCCCACGACGGCGACGCCGATCCGCATCGCGAACGACTCGCCGTACGGGCTGTCCGCCACGGTGTACGGCGCCGATCACGAACGCACCGCCCGGGTGGCGGCGCGGCTGCGGGTGGGCACCGTCAACGTCAACGGCGGCATCTGGTACTCCGCCGACGTACCGTTCGGCGGCTGCAAGCAATCGGGCCTCGGCCGGGAGATGGGGCTGGCCGGATTCGAGGAATACCTGCAGACGAAGGCCCTCGCCGTGGCCGTCGAGTAGCTGCTGGCGGACCCCGCGGTCACCGGTCTGGGACAATCGGCGGTGGTGCCATGACCATGCCGACGACCGAACTGACGACTTCCGTGACGCCCAGCGCCAACGCCGAGGCGGTGGTCGACCTCGCCGCGATCGGGCACAATGTCCGCGTCTTGCGTGAGCACGCCGGTTCCGCGCAGGTGATGGCCGTCGTCAAGGCCGACGGTTACGGCCACGGCGCTACCCACGTCGCCCGGGCGGCGCTGGCCGCCGGCGCGGCCGAGATCGGCGTCGCCACCATCGAGGAGGCGCTGGCGCTGCGCCGCGATGGCATCACCGCGCCGGTGCTCGCCTGGCTACATCCCCCCGGAACAGACTTCGCCCCGGCGCTGCAGTCGGACATTCACGTGGCGTTGTCGTCGCCGCGGCAACTGCAGGCGCTGTTGGCCGCGGCGAAGCTGACCGGCATCACCGCCGATGTCACGGTCAAGGTCGACACCGGGCTGAGCCGCAACGGAGTCAGCGCCGCCGAATACCCGGCGATGCTGACGGCGCTGCGCCGCGCGGCCGCCGACGAAGCGATTCGGCTGCGCGGCATCATGTCGCACCTGGCGTACGGCGATGAGCCCGACAACCCCGTCAACGACCTGCAAGCACGACGGCTGGCCGACATGCGCAACCAGGCCCGAGATCAGGGAGTGCACTTCCAGATCGCACACCTGTCGAACTCGCCTGCGGCAATGACACGTCCGGATTTGGGTTACGACATGGTCCGCACCGGCATCGCGGTCTACGGCCTGAGCCCGATTCCCGAACTCGGTGACCTGGGCCTGCGGCCCGCGATGACGCTGAAATGCCCGGTGGCCCTTGTCAAAACCGTCAGCGCAGGTGAAGGCGTGTCCTACGGGCATATCTGGACAGCCGAGCGCGAAACCACCCTGGCGTTGTTGCCGATCGGATACGCCGACGGCGTGTTCCGCCCCCTCAGCGGGCGGATGCACGTCATGATCAACGGCAAACTGCGACCCAACGTCGGCCGCATCTGCATGGACCAGTTCGTCGTCGACCTCGGCCCCGATGCAAGCGATGTCAGCGAAGGTGACGAGGCAATCCTGTTCGGGCCGGGCACCGACGGTGAACCGACCGCCCAGAATTGGGCCGACCTTCTGGACACCATCCACTACGAGGTCGTCACCAGCCCGCGCGGCCGGGTTGTCAGGACGTATCGCGGAGCCGGTGTCGGTGAGCAGTAACGACCCGAAAAGGCTGCGGCGCAAGGCGAACGCGGGATTGTTGGCGGGTGCCGCTGGACTGGCCGCGGTCGGCTCCATTGCGGGGGTGACCGTCGCGCGGTCGATGACGCGGCGCACCACGCGCGACGACCCGTATGCGGGCGAGAATTTCGAGATGCTCGACGCCGACCGCAGCTCCGTCCTCACCACACCCGACGGCGTCGACCTCGCGGTGCGGGAGGTCGGTCCCGAGCAGGCGCCGCTGACGGTGGTGTTCTGCCACGGATTCTGTCTACGTATGGCCGCCTTCCACTTTCAACGCGCGCGACTGGCACAGGAGTGGGGTCCGCAGGTGCGCATGGTGTTCTACGACCAGCGCGGGCACGGCCAGTCGACGGAGGCGTCGCCGGACACGTACACCGTCGAGCAGCTCGGCAAGGATCTCGAAACCGTACTCGCCGTGACGGCGCCGAAAGGGCCGGTCGTGCTCGTCGGGCACTCGATGGGTGGCATGACGGTGCTCTCGCACGCCCGGCAGTTTCCCCGTCGCTACCCGATTCGCATCGTTGGCGTGGCGCTGATCTCGTCCGCAGCCGAGGGGGTCGCGCGGTCGCCGGTCGCGGAGATCCTGAAGAACCCCGCGCTGGAAGCCGTTCGATTCGCCGTCCGCTACGCACCGAAGACCGTGCACCGAACCCGTGGTGCCGCCAAGTCCGTGATCGCCCCTATCCTTCGGACGGCGTCCTACGGTGACGAGAAGGTCAGCCCGAGCGTGGTGGCGTTCTCCGAGAAGATGATGCACGGCACACCGATCGTCACACTGGTGGAGTTCCTGCATGCGTTGGAGGTACACGACGAGGACGCGGCGCTGGCGACGCTGGCGAAGGTGCCGACGCTGATCGCCTGCGGCAGCCGCGATCTGATCACACCGGTCGAGCATTCGGAGGCGATGGCGATCAGGCTGCCGAAATCGGAGCTGGTGATCGTCGAGGGCGCCGGCCATCTGGTGCAGTTGGAGCAGCCGGAGATCATCGACGATGCGCTGGTCCGGCTGGTGGAGCGGGCCACGCCGTCCAAGCTCGTCGCGCTGACGCGGCGACTGCGAGATCGGGCCAGACCGCATGGTTGACCACGCCGGCACAGCCCAATTGCCCACCGCCGAGGACACCATGACACTCGGCGCCAAGCTCGGTGCGCAAGTGCGCGCCGGGGACGTGGTGGTGCTCTCCGGGCCGTTGGGCGCCGGAAAGACGGTGCTGGCGAAGGGAATCGCCGCGGCGATGGACGTGGACGGGCCGGTGACGTCGCCGAGTTTCGTGCTGGCGCGTGTGCACCCGCCGCGGCAGCCCGGATCACCCGCGTTGGTGCACGTCGACATGTACCGGCTCCTGGATCATGCGGGCGCTGACCTCCTCGGCGAACTCGACTCACTCGACCTCGACACCGACCTCGACGACGCGGTCGTCGTCGTCGAATGGGGTGAGGGCATCGTCGAGCGGCTATCGGAGCGGCATCTCGACATCCGGCTCGAGCGCTCTGCGGATACCGAGGTGCGGACGGCGATGTGGCGGTGGAGCCGACCATGACGAACGTCGTCCTCGCGATCGACACCGCGACAGCCGCCGTCACCGCCGGGATCGTGCGGCGCGACGGCGAGAGCATCGACGTGCTTGCCGAACGGGTGACCGTCGACGCCCGCGCCCACGCCGAACAGCTGACCCCCAACGTGCTGTCAGCGCTCGCCGATGCGGAGATGGCCGTGACCGATCTGAACACGGTCGTCGTCGGTTGCGGCCCAGGGCCGTTCACCGGCCTGCGGGTCGGCATGGCCACTGCCGCCGCCTACGGGCAGGCGCTCGGTATCCCCGTCTACGGCGTATGCAGCCTGGACGCGATCGGCGTCGACACGGCGGGGCAGGTGCTCGTGGTCACCGACGCGCGCCGCCGCGAGGTGTACTGGGCGCGTTACCGCGACGGCTCCCGCATCGACGGGCCCGCCGTCAGCGCCCCGGCGGACGTCCCGACCGACGTTGACGCCGTGGCCGGTTCGCCCGAGCATGCAGCGCTGTTCGCCCTGCCGCGGCAGCCCGCGGTGTACCCAACGGCGTCGGGGCTGGTGCGTGTCGTCGAGTGGTCGGTGGAACCGCAGCCGCTCATACCGCTGTACCTGCGAAGGCCCGACGCGAAACCGCAGGCCGTCGCACCGGCGAGGCCGTCGTGACGGTCACCTATGGCGAGTTGACGTCCGCCGACGCGGCGCGGTGTGCGGATCTGGAGGCCCAGCTGTTCGAGGGCGACGATCCTTGGCCCGCAGCCGCTTTCGTTCGCGAACTCGCCGCGCCGCACATCCATTACGTCGCCGCGCGCGCCGCCGACAAGCTGGTCGGCTACGCCGGTATCGCGCGTCTCGGCCGAAAAGCTCCGTACGAGTACGAGATTCACACGATCGGGGTCGACGCCGCATACCAGGGTCAGGGTATCGGCCGCGAAATGCTGAGCCGGCTGCTGACATTCGCCGGCGATGACACGATTTACCTGGAGGTCCGCACGGACAACGCCGCCGCCATCGCCATGTACGAAAGCGCGGGCTTCCGCAATGTCGGGCTGCGCAAGCGCTATTACCGGGTCAGCGGTGCCGACGCCTACACCATGCAACGCCCCGCACAAGGAGGCCAGAGGTGACGACCATCCTCGCCGTCGAAAGCTCCTGCGACGAAACGGGTATCGGAATCGCCGAGCTGGCGGCCGACGGTACCGTGACGCTGCTCGCCGACGAGGTCGCGTCCAGCGTCGACGAACATGCGCGGTTCGGCGGCGTGGTGCCCGAGATCGCGTCGCGCGCGCACCTGGAGGCGTTGGGGCCCACCATGCGCCGTGCGCTCGACGCGGCAGGCATCGACAAGCCGGACGTCGTCGCGGCAACGATCGGGCCCGGTCTGGCCGGCGCCCTGCTGGTCGGTGTGGCGGCGGCGAAGGCCTACGCCGTCGCCTGGCAGGCGCCGTTCTACGCGGTCAACCATCTCGGCGGCCACCTGGCGGCCGACGTGTATGACCACGGCCCGCTGCCGGAATGTGTTGGGCTGCTGGTCTCCGGCGGCCACACGCATCTGCTGCACGTGCGGTCGCTGGCCGAACCGATCACTGAGCTCGGCAGCACCGTCGACGACGCGGCGGGGGAGGCCTACGACAAGGTCGCGCGGCTGCTCGGGCTCGGCTATCCCGGTGGCAAGGTGCTCGACGACCTGGCCCGCGAGGGCGATCGGGACGCGATCGTGTTCCCCCGCGGCATGACCGGTCCGCGCGACGACCCGTACGCGTTCAGCTTCTCGGGACTGAAAACCGCCGTCGCGCGCTACGTCGAGAAGAACCCCACCGCGGCGCAAGCCGACGTGGCCGCGGGCTTTCAGGAGGCGGTGGCCGACGTGCTCACGATGAAGGCCGTGCGGGCCGCGACGGAGCTCGGGGTATCGACGCTGCTGATCGCCGGCGGCGTAGCCGCCAATTCGCGTCTGCGCGAGTTGGCCGAAGAGCGCTGTGCGGCAAATGGTTTGACGCTGCGAATCCCTCGCCCCCGGCTCTGTACCGACAACGGCGCGATGATCGCGTCGTTCGCCGCGCATCTGGTCGCGGCGGGCGCGCCGCCGTCGCCCCTCGATGTGGCCAGCGATCCGGGCCTGCCGGTGGTGAAAGGACAGCTGTGACCGACAAACTCGAGATCACCGAGCTGCTGTCCCGCTATGCCGAACTCATCGACGCCGGTGACTTCGACGGCGTGGGACAGTCGCTGGCCCGCTCGTCGTTCGGCGGCCCCGCGTCGGGATCGGTTTCGGGCGCCGAGCACATCGCCAAGCTGTTCGCGAAAACCACCCGCCGCTACCCCGACCATGGAAATACGCCGCGCACCAGACATCTGGTGCTCAACCCCATCGTCGAACTCAACGGCGACGGAACGGCCGTCGCGCGATCCACCTTCTGCGTCCTCCAGGACACCGAGACCGTGCCGATTCAGCCGATCGTCGTCGGCCGCTACTACGACGCGTTCGGCCGCGATGACAGCGGTTGGTATTTCACCGAACGCAAGGTCGAGATCCAGATGATCGGAGACGTCTCGGCGCACCTGATGGTCGATCCGGGCAGTGTCGGATGACCGGTGCGGCAGACTCGCCGCCATGCATTACGACCTGAAGCTGCGGCCCGCACAGCCGGCTACCCCCGCCCCGGACGCGTTCACGATCCACCGACGGGAGGTTCCGCCAAGCGAGGGTCGCGACGGGCTCTCGCTGGCGTTCGTCCACGAAGGCCTCGGGGGTTACCCCCTGCTTCTCCTCCACGGCTACCCGGAGACCAAGCGCATCTGGTGGCGCAACATTGGTCCCTTGGCGGACGCGGGCTACGAGGTGATCGCGCCCGACCTGCGCGGTTACGGCGACTCGGATCTGTCCGCCGCCGACGTGTATGACCCCGCGGCATGGAGCCGCGACCTCTACCTGCTGGTGCACGACATACTCGGCCATCAGCACTGCGGTGTCGTCGGCGGCGACCTGGGCGGCGTCGTCGCGGTCGACCTCCTGCACCGCTACCCGAGTTTCGTGGACAAGCTCGTCTTCTTCGACTCAGTGCCGCCGTTCGTCTTCGACGAGTTCGCCGCGGCCGGTATCGACGTGGCGTCGATCCGCGCGATCGGCGACGGGCCGACGAGCGATTACCGCTTTCTGCAGGGCGCGACGCCGGACGCGTTGGCCGCCGAGCTGGACACGCCTGCTAAGCGCAGGCGGTACGTCGCCGGGATGTACGGCCACAGGCTGTGGGCGTCGCCGGGCACGTTCACCGCCGCCGACGTCGACTTCATGACCGAACCCTTCTCCACCGAGGAGCGGCTGCGGGCCGGCTGGGCTGCTTACCAGCTCGCGCACGGTCGTGCCGTGAGCGAGCCGCCGTTGCTCGACCGCAAGGTCGACGTGCCGACGTTGATCCTCTACGGCATGGACGACCATGTCGTCGGCCCCGATTTCCTGCCCACCTGCGAGGTGGCCTTCACCAACCGCACGGGTCCGGTGGTCCTCCCCGGCGCCGGACACTTCCTGCAGTGGGAGCGCGCCGATCTGTTCAACCCGCTGGTCATCGCCTATTTCGGCGATATGCGTGTTCGCCACGGGAGATAGGCATGGGCCGACCTTGAGTGCTAGCACTCTCATGTATAGAGTGCTAGGAGGCAGGCGGCCACGCCCTCGACCGGCACCCGCGACGACGGCGCGAGGGCACGGACGCATGCCAATACCTACTAGAGCTGTGCAACCCGAACTACTGGAAGGGCTCCAATCGTGGCGAGCGTGAACATCAAGCCACTCGAGGACAAGATCCTCGTACAGGCCAACGAGGCCGAGACGACGACTGCGTCCGGTCTGGTCATCCCCGACACCGCCAAGGAGAAGCCGCAGGAAGGCACCGTCGTCGCAGTCGGCCCCGGCCGGTGGGACGAGGACGGCGAGAAGCGGATTCCGCTGGACGTGTCCGAGGGCGACACCGTCATCTACAGCAAGTACGGCGGCACCGAGATCAAGTACAACAACGAGGAGTACCTGATCCTGTCTGCGCGCGACGTGCTGGCCATCGTCAACAAGTAATCGCGAACGTGACCGCCCCGGGCGATCCCTGCGTAACAGCGGCGGATTCCCGGGGCGTCATGCTCAGCAAGGACGGAAACGCTTATGGCAAAACTGATTGAGTTTGACGAAACCGCCCGCCGCGCAATGGAGGCGGGCGTCGACAAGCTCGCCGACGCGGTGCGCATAACGCTTGGCCCCCGAGGCCGACACGTGGTGCTGGCGAAGTCGTTCGGCGGCCCGACGGTCACCAATGACGGCGTCACCATCGCCCGCGAGATCGAGCTGGAGGACCCGTTCGAGAACCTGGGCGCCCAGCTGGTGAAGTCGGTGGCCACCAAGACCAACGACGTGGCCGGTGACGGCACGACGACGGCAACCGTGCTGGCGCAGGCGATGGTGAAGGCGGGTCTGCGCAACGTGGCCGCCGGTGCCAACCCCATCGCACTTGGCTCGGGCATCGGCAAGGCCGCCGACGCGCTCTCCGAGGCCCTGCTGGCTGCGGCCACTCCGGTGACCGACAAGAAGTCGATCGCTCAGGTCGCCACCGTGTCCTCGCGCGACGAGGAGGTCGGCGAGCTGGTGGGCGAGGCCATGACGAAGGTCGGCACCGACGGCGTTGTCACCGTCGAGGAGTCCTCGACGCTGAACACCGAGCTCGAGATCACCGACGGCGTCGGTTTCGACAAGGGCTTCGTCTCGGCGTACTTCATCACCGACTTCGACGCCCAGGAAGCGGTGCTCGAGGACGCGCTGGTGCTGCTGCACCGCGAGAAGATCAGCTCACTGCCCGATCTGCTGCCGCTGCTGGAGAAGGTCGCCGAGGCAGGCAAGCCGCTGGTGATCATCGCCGAAGACGTTGAGGGCGAGGCGCTTTCGACGTTGGTGGTCAACGCGATTCGCAAGACGCTGAAGGCGGTCGCGGTCAAGGCGCCGTTCTTCGGGGACCGCCGCAAGGCATTCCTCGAGGACCTTGCCGTCGTCACCGGCGGTCAGGTCGTCAACCCCGATGTCGGTCTGCTGCTTCGCGAGGTCGGCCTCGACGTGCTGGGCTCCGCCCGCCGCGTCGTTGTCAGCAAGGACAGCACGGTGATCGTCGATGGTGGCGGCACTCAGGACGCCATCGACGCGCGCAAGTCGCAGTTGCGTTCCGAGATCGAGGCCAGCGATTCCGACTGGGACCGCGAGAAGCTCGAGGAGCGGCTGGCGAAGCTGTCCGGCGGCGTCGCGGTCATCAAGGTCGGCGCGGCCACCGAGACGGACCTCAAGAAGCGCAAGGAAGCCGTCGAGGACGCCGTCTCAGCCGCGAAGGCCGCGGTCGAGGAGGGCATCATCACCGGCGGCGGGGCCGCCCTGGTGCAGGCCCGGTCGACGCTCACGTCGCTGAAGGACTCGCTGTCCGGCGACGAGGCGCTCGGTGTCGACGTGTTCTCCCAAGCGCTGTCCTCGCCGCTGTACTGGATCGCGACCAACGCGGGCCTGGACGGTTCCGTCGTCGTCAACAAGGTCAGTGAGCTGCCTGCCGGGCAGGGCTTCAACGCCGCCACACTGGAGTACGGAGACCTGGTCGCCGATGGCATCGTCGACCCGGTGAAGGTCACCCGCTCGGCGGTGCTGAACGCCGCGTCGGTGGCCAGGATGGTGCTCACCACCGAGACGGCGATTGTCGAGAAACCCGCCGAGGAGGCGGACGACGGCCATGGCCACGGCCACGGTCATCACCACCACTGAGCAACCTTGATCGGCTGAGCAGACGCAGAAGCCCCCGACACGGCGAGTGTTCGGGGGCTTTTGTGTCTGTTGGCTCCTTCGGCCCAGCTACGGGCAACGCTCTGGGTACGGCCGGCGGAAGCACCGGCGCCGCTTCCTCGAGGGTTCGCGTGGGTGTTATTCCGGGCGGCAGTAGGCGGCTGTGTCGTTCCATGACTACCGAGCGGAGATCATTGCCTGACCCCGTTTGGTTGATCCAGAGTCCCAGGCGTCCTCGCCCGCGATCAGCCGAACGCGTCCGTGTAGAACGTGGACGGTCGCTTCGCCCCTCCATGCGTCCATCACTGTCTCACTGTCGTCGACGATCAGCAGGTCTAGACGGACTGCCGGTAGCCGAAGAATTCATGGTCCTGGTTGTAACCGCCGAAGCCGCCGCCGACTTCGGAATAGTGTGCGACGAATTCCACCCCCTTAATCCACTTGACCTGCTTGAAACCGAGTTGTGTTTCGTTGCGCAGCCGCAGGGGGGCGCCGTGGCCAAACGACAGTGGAGCACCGTTCATGTCGTAGGCCAGCATCGTCAGGTGGTAGCCCATCTGTTCGATCGGGTGCACGTCGTAGTAGATGCCGCCGTCCGGGCCGTCACCGAGGGAATAGAACACCACCCACTTGGCTTCGGGTCTGGGATGGACGACATCCATGATCGTCTGCATCGACACCCCAGCCCACTTGGCGATCCCTGACCATCCCTGGATGCAGAAGTGCTGCGTGATCTGCTCCTGGGCGGGCAGAGCGCGCAGTTGAGGGAGATCGAACTCGCGCGGGTTCTCGACGAGTCCGTTGACCCGCAACCGATAGTCGGTGAAGTTGTCGTCGAACAGGGCTTTGTACTCGTCGGAGTCGGGATATCGCCCGTTGTGCCAAAAGTACGGGGAGATGTCATCCTCGGTGTACTCGCCGGGCTTGGAGTCGAGATGCTCGAACAGTCTCTGTACCGGTCCGACAAGTGCGAAACCCACTCGCTGCACCACCCGCGGATGACGCAGCGTGAACGGGGTGGCGGCAACCCAGCCGATAATCACGACGGCCATCGACACGGCGAAGATCACCAAGCCGATCCAGCTGCTGTCATCCCTGGACGCGTACATGTGGTTGACGTTGCGAAGAAGGCCGGTGGTGAAGACCATCGTCACGTGAATCACGATGAACAAAAGGAACCAGATCAGCACAAGGAAATGCAGCGAGCGGGCGGTTTGGATGCTCAGTAGCTTGCTGACTCGTCTGAAACGGGTGGACAGCGCTGGCGACATTCCGAGCCCCGTGATGAGCGCGGCCGGAGCGGCCACGAAGACTGTGACGAAGTACGCCAAGAGTTGCAGGCCGTTGTAGGCCACCCAGCGGCCTTCGAGCGGCCAGTCCAGCGATAAATATTGGATCAGTACCGACACAGCGTTGGGAAAGACGTCCCAACTGGTCGGAACCACATGCCGCCATTGCCCGGTCGCGAACAACAAAGCGTAAAAGATCAGGCCGTTGAGCAACCACAGCATGTCGGCTCCGAGATGCCACCAACGCGCCAGGCCGATCGAGTGCCGAAGCCCGGGGAGACCCACTTGTCCTGGCAGGCTGATCGAGTCGTTCTTCGCCGTCCACAAGGGGTCGGCAGGCACGGGTTTCTGAATACGGAACCAATCCCGGCCCGGTGTGCTGTGACGAGTCCAGTACAGACGCGGATGGTCGGTGAGAACCTGCACTCCCGACCGGATTATGAAAACCATCAAAAGCAGATTCAGAAAATGCTGCACCCCCAACCACGCGGGAAGGGCCGACGTCTCCCCGGCACCGGCCGCAGATGTACCCGGGTAATGCTCGATAAACGACTGTACAAAGGGCATGCCGCGCAGACCCTTTGCCGCCGCCACCGCCACGATCAACACCACGAACCCGATCGGCAACAGCCACAGCAGATTGAACCACCGGCTCTGGCCGACGCGCACCCGCGGCGCAATACCGTTCGCTTGCGGGACGGAGCCCGCCCAGGTGATCGGGTCGACGACATCCTCGCCGATAGTCAGTTGTGAGCGGAAGCTGCGCACCACAGCGGGAGTGATGCCGGACGCCGGTGCGTTCGGCTCAGCGGAGTCGACCATCGGTACACATCCAATCTCCATCGGGCTCGCCGAATTGGTAGTCGGTGCCAGAAGATTGCGCGATGACCCCACCTTAGTCGCCCGTGGAAGGCTCATGGCTGATCAATCCAGGTCAGCGTGGCATCGACGCGACACGGTCTGGGGTCGACGGACGGCGAGTCGTGGGCTACCAAGCCCCGGCCAGCTACGCCGCGGCCTGTACCCACCAATAACCAACTCTCGCGGCGGATCAGTTGCCGGGACTTCCGTGAGCGGTGGCGCGGGATTGTCCGCGGTGCCACTGAAGGACACTTACGCCTGGTCTCGTGCGACCGGTGCTCGGGCGTTGTGGTTCCAACCGATCTTGGCCGCAGTGCTTTTAGTGGTTGTCGGTGTGATCGAGCGCCGCAATGCTGATCCACCGTCTGGTCGCCGGGCGGTTCGGTGGGGCGCTGCAGATCGACATCGGGATCAATACCGGGTGTGGTGATCGCGGGAACAATCGGCGGGGAGGCAAGCTGGAGTTCACTTTGATCGGCGATGCCCTCAACGTCGCTGCCCGCGTCGAGCAGCTCACCAAAACCACCGGTGACAGCGCGCCGTCTGGATGTGCCTGCGTCACCAGGGGCCGTAGGCCTTGAGGTTGGCCTGCCGCAATGCGCCAACGTAGTCCGCGCGTTCTCGGTCCGTCTCGTCCTCACCGAACGGCACGGCCAGCATTCCCCGCACCTGGTGTAACGCGTGAAAATTCTTCCGAGCCATCCATTCGGTCAGGCCGGCGAGCAGTGCGGCGGCATAGGCCGGACCGTGGCGCAACAACGCAGAGGCGGACTGCACCACGTCAGCGCCCACCAGCAGGTACTTGACCACGTCGGCGGCCTCCTCGACACCGGTCGTCGCCGCCAGCGATGCGTTCACCCGGCCCCGGAGCAGCGCGATCCAAGTCCGCGGCAGTCGGGCCTCGGCGGAGGTCGACAGCGTGACCTCAGGACTCAAACTCATTGTCTCACTGTTGATGTCAGGCTGTAGAAATCGGTTGAACAGGACCAGTCCGTCCGCGCCGGCCCGGTCGAGCCGCAATGCCATCTCGGCGGTCGCGCTGAAGTAGGGGCTGAGTTTGACCGCTACAGGAACGGTGACGGCTTCCTTGACGGAGGCCAGGATGTCGAGGTGGCGCTGCTCGACATCGCGCCCGGATATGTGGGTGTCGCCGGGCAGGAAGTAGATGTTGAGTTCGATCGCGGCCGCTCCGGCGTCCTGCATCGAACGGGCGTATCGCGCCCACCCGCCGGAAGTGGTGCCGTTGAGGCTGCCGATGACGGGCACGTCGATCGCGGCGACGGCACGTTCGAGCAGCCGCAGGTGACGCTGGGCCCCGTCACCCTCGTCGACGGTGGACGGGAAGTAGCTCAACGATTCGGCGTAGGTCTCGTTGGCGAAGGTCGCCAGCTGGGCGTTCTGCGCGGTCTCGCGGCGCAGCTGTTCTTCGAACAGCGAGTAGAGCACGATCGCGCCGACCCCGGCATCAGCGAGTTCCTTTATGCCGCTGAGCGTTCGGCTCAATGGCGAAGCCGCTGCCAGCAGTGGATTGCGCAGTTTGAGCCCGAGGTAGTGGGTGGACAGGTCCATCAGTGGTCCCTCCGGGCGTCGGACGGGAAGTCGTGCGGGCCCGCGGCGGCCATCTGTTCGTAGGTTTCCCATCGCTGATCGATCGACTGCTGCGCCAGCGCCAGCAGCCGCTCGGCCTCGTCGGGGTCGGCGTTGGCCAATGCGCGGAATCGCAGTTCCCGGTAGCGATAGTCGGCCAGGGGCACGCGCGGTCGGTGGGAGTCCAGCAGGAACGGGGTCCTGCCGGCGGCGCGCAGCAGAGGGTCGTAGCGCAGCAGCGGCCAATGGCCGCTGTTGACGGCGCGATATTGCTGGTCGAGTCCGTGCCGTAGGTCGAAACCGTGTGCGATGCAGTGGCTGTAGGCGATCACGATCGACGGTCCATCGTAGGCCTCAGCCTCCCGGATCGCCTGAAGGGTCTGCTGGGCATCGGCACCCATGGCGACCCGGGCGACGTAGACGTTGCCGTAGGTGATGGCTTGCAGGGCGATATCCTTGCGCGGCATGGTCTTTCCCGCGGCAGCGAACTTCGCGACGGCACCCAGCGGTGTCGACTTGGACATCTGGCCGCCGGTATTGGAGTACACCTCGGTGTCGAGAACCAGCACATTGACGTTGAGCCCGCTGGCCAGCACGTGATCGAGGCCGCCGGCGCCGATGTCGTAGGCCCACCCGTCACCGCCGACGATCCACACGCTGCGCCGAACCAAGTGGTCCAGCACACTGCGCAAGTCTGCCGCCGCCTCGGGTTGCAGCCGGTCCAAGCGGCCTCTGAGCTCGGCGACCCGTTCGCGCTGGCTATGTAGTTCGGACTCGCGGAGCTGCGGCGCGGTGAGAATTTCGTCGACAAGGTCGGCGCCGAGCACTTCGCGCTGTGTGGCCAGCAGCCGTCTGGCCTGTCTGGTGTGGGTGTCGGCGGCCAGCCGGAACCCCATCCCGAACTCGGCGTTGTCCTCGAACAGCGAGTTCGACCACGCCGGGCCGCGGCCCTCATCGTTGGTGGTCCACGGGGTGGTGGGCAGGTTGCCGCCGTAGATCGAGGAGCAGCCGGTCGCGTTGGCGATCATCAGCCGGTCACCGAACAGTTGCGACAGCAGCTTCAGGTAAGGGGTCTCTCCGCATCCCGCACAGGCGCCGGGGAATTCGAACAGCGGCTCGAGGAACTGGGCGCCGCGCACCGTGCCGAAATCGACTCGGGAGCGGTCATTGGCGGGCAAAGCCTCGAAGAACGCGATGTTCTCCCGCTGCGCGGCCACCAGCGGTTCCCGCGGACCGAGATTGATCGCCTTCGTGAGCGGGGTACCGGGCGCCACGGCAGGACAGGCCTCCACGCACAGGCCGCAGCCGGTGCAGTCCTCGGCGTACACCTGCAGGGAGTAACGGCTTTCGGGCAGCCCGACGGCGTTCAGTGGCGCCGACGCGAAGCTCTCGGGGGCGCCGTCGAGCAGGTCGGACTCGTAGAGCTTGGTGCGGATCACGCTGTGCGGGCAGACGAAACCGCAGTTGCCGCACTGGATGCAGGTGCTCGGGTCCCAGACCGCGACGAGTTCGGAGATGTTGCGCTTCTCGTAGGCCGCGGTGCCACTCGGATAGGTCCCGTCTGCGGGCAGTGCGCTCACCGGCAGGAGATCACCCCGGCCCGCGATCATTTCGGCGGTGACGGTGCGCACGAACTGCGGTGCATCGGCGGGCACGATCGGCGCCGGTGCGCTGCTCGACGTCACGTGGTCCGGAAGGTCCACCCGGTGCAGTCCGTCGACGGCGCGGTCCACCGCCGCCACCTCGCGGGTCACCACGTCGGCGCCGAGGTTCGCATAGGTTTTCGCCACCGCGTCCTTGATCTTGCTGACCGCTCGATCGCGCGGCAGCACGCCGGAGACGGCGAAGAAGCAGGTTTGCAGCACGACGTTGATCCGCCCGCCCAGGCCGACCTCGCGGGCGATCCGACCGGCGTCGATGACGTACAACTCGATGTTTTTGTCGAGGATCTGCTGCTGCACCTTTGTAGGCAGCGCATCCCAGACCGTCTCGGGGCCGTGCCGGGTGTTGAGCACCAACGCCGCCCCCGGCGCCGCGCGGCCCAGCACGTCGGCCTTCTCCAGGAAGCGCCAGTGGTGACAGCCAACGAAGCCGGCCTGCGCGACCAGATAGGGCGCGCGGATCGGATGCGGGCCGAACCTCAGGTGTGAAACCGTCTGCGAGCCGGACTTTTTGGAGTCGTAGACGAAGTATCCCTGGGCGTGCAGATCGGGCTCGGCGCCGAGGATCTTGATGGTGTTCTTGTTCGCGCCCACGGTCCCGTCGGAGCCGACCCCGAAGAACACCGCCCGCATTGTCTCGGTGGACTCGATGTCGAACGCCGGGTCGTAGCCGAGGCTGGTGTGTGAGACGTCGTCGTCGATGCCGATCGTGAAGTGCTGCCTCGGCCGCTCGCGGGCAAGTTCATCGAAGACGCCCACCACCATCGCCGGCGTGAACTCCTTCGACGACAGTCCGTATCGCCCGCCACAGACCCGCGGCATTCCGGGCCGCTCACCGGTTGCGACGGCCTCCGCCAGTGCGGCGACGACGTCGAGGTACAGCGGCTCACCCACCGATCCGGGCTCCTTGGTGCGATCCAGCACCCCGAGTGTGCGGACGGTGGCCGGCAGGGCCGCCACCAGTGCCACGGCCGGAAACGGTCGATAGAGCCGCACCTGCAGCACCCCGACTCGTTCGCCGCGGGCCAAAAGCACCTGCACCGTCTCCGTGGCGGTCTGCGCCCCCGACCCCATCAGCACCAGCACCCGTTCGGCCTCCGGGTGCCCGGTGTACTCGACTATTCCGAGCGGCCGCCCGGTGCGTCGGCCGAGTTCGTTCATCAGATCCTGTACCACCGCTGGCACGCGGGCGTAAAACGGGTTGACGGTCTCGCGGGCCTGAAAGTAGGTGTCCGGGTTCTGCGACGTACCGCGGATGAAGGGGTGCTCGGGTGAGAGTCCCCGCTGACGGTGGTCCCGGATCAACTGCTCCGGGACCAGTGCCCGCAGGTCGTCATCGTCGAGCAGTTCGACGGTGTTCAGTTCGTGGCTGGTGCGGAAACCGTCGAAGAAGTGCAGGACGGGCACGCGGGTGCGCAGGGTGGCCGCCTGCGCGATCAACGCCAGGTCGTGGGCCTCCTGCACCGAGGCCGAAGCCAGCATCGCGAACCCGGTCTGGCGGGTCGCCATCACGTCGGAGTGGTCGCCGAAGATCGAGAGCCCCTGTGCGGCCAGCGAGCGCGCCGCGACGTGGATGACGGCCGAGGTCAGCTCGCCCGCGATCTTGTACATGTTCGGGATCATCAGCAGCAGGCCCTGCGAGGAGGTGAACGTCGTCGCCAGCGCGCCACCCTGCAGCGCCCCGTGCAGGGCACCGGCCGCGCCGCCCTCGCTCTGCATCTCGACCACTGTCGGCACCGTGCCCCACAGGTTCGGCCGCTGGTGTCCCGACCATTCGTCGGCGGCCTCGGCCATCGGTGACGACGGCGTGATCGGATAGATGCAGCAGACTTCGTTGAGCCGATAGGCGACCGAGACCACCGCTCCGTTTCCATCCACGGTGGCCCGGGTCATGTCATCTGCTCTTCGCGCAAGCGGCTCATCGCGGCGACTCCGGAAACATCTCGATGGCATGCACCGGGCACTGTTCGAAGCAGGCCGCGCAACCGGTGCAGCGGTCGTAGACGAACTCGTAGCCGTGGTGGCCCTGAGCCACCTTGGTGATCGCGTCCTCCGGGCAGGCGCCGTAGCAGCCGTCGCATTCGAAGCAGTTGCCGCACGACAGGCACCGGCCGGCCTCGTACTCGGCGGCCTGTTCCGTCAGCCCGCCGACCACCTCGTCGAACCCGGCGACGCTGCGTTCGGGCGGGAGGTGGGGCTGAGCGCGGCGCGGGGTGTCACCGAAGTACCAGAGGTGCAGCTTGTCGAAGCTGGCAGGCGGATGTTTGGGAGCCCGCACCCCTGATGTGCCGGCCAGCCAGGCGCCGATGTGGTGAGCTGCCTTCTTGCCGTGCCCGACGCCGACGGTCACGGTGCGTTCGCAAGGCACCATGTCCCCGCCCGCGAAAATGCCGTCACACCCGGTCATCAGCGACGGCGAGACCTGCACTGTGCCGTCTTCGTCGAAGCGCACGCCGGGCAGGGTTCGCATGAACTCGGATTCGGTCTTCTGCCCGAGCGCCATGATCACGGTGTCGGCCGCCAAGGTCTCGAACCGGCCGGTCGGGCGGGGGCGTCCGGATGGGTCCAGTTCCATCACCTCGACCTGCACTTCCTGGCGGTCGAACGCGGTGATGGTGCGCAGCCAGTTGATCCGCACGCCCTCCCGTTCGGCCTCCTGGGTCTCCTCTTCGTGGGCGGTCATCTGCTTGCGGGTGCGACGGTAGATGATGACGGCGTCCTCGGCGCCGAGGCGGCGGGCCACTCGGGCAACGTCCATCGCGGTGTCCCCACCGCCGTAGACCGCCACGCGGCGCCCGACGTCAGGCGGTTGCCCGGAGGCGACGCTGTGCAGGAACGAGACCGCGTCCAGCAGCGAACCAGTGTCTTGGGTGGGGATGTCGACGCGCTTGGCGAGATGGGCGCCGACCGCGACGAACACCGCGTCGAAGCGCCCGCTGTCGCGTTCGAAGGCCAGATCCTCCACGTTGTGGCCGCAGGTGAACTGCACGCCCAGTGCGGCGATCCGGTTCACTTCGGCGTCGAGCACATCCCGCGGGAGCCGGTAGTTGGGGATGCCGTAGCGCATCATGCCGCCGGGTTCGGCTCCCGCATCGCGGATTTCGACGTCGTGACCGCCCAGTGCCAGGTGATACGCCGCCGACATTCCGCTCGGCCCGGCGCCGACAACCAGAATCCGTTTGCCGCTGCGGTCGGTCGGTGGTGCGAACTGCCAGCCGTTCTGAGTGGCGAGGTCACCGAGAAAGCGCTCCACGGCGTGAATGGACACCGGGCCGTCCAACTGGCCGCGGTTACAGGACGGCTCGCAGGGGTGATAGCACACCCGCCCGTGGATCGCGGCAAAAGGATTGTCGGCGACCAGAGTTCGCCATGCCTGCTCGTGGCGACCCACCCTGGCATGGCCCAGCCACGCCTGAATGTTCTCGCCGGCCGGGCAGGCATTGTTGCAGGGTGGCAGCAGGTCGACGTAGACCGGGCGGTGCCGGCGCACCGGACCTGCCCGCGGCCGACCGTGCAACAGGTCCGGCAGTGGCGTGACATCGCGGGCAGAACTGGGCGTACCCGACCCGGAATCCTCGCCGCGCTCGTCGTCAGTCGCTCCCCACATTGGTCAAGGATAGGCTCCTGCCCGCGATCAGGACCCTATACCGGAATGCTTTCCCGCTTCGGCCGGTCCCACGCTCTGTCGCACGACTCGTCATGCTGACAAGCGGCTCGGCCCGGTAACCGTTGGCGTAGGAGTGCTTTCGCCCAGTGGTCCCCGGAACGTGGGATTCGTCGATTTGCTGCCTGTGACTACGGCCATTGCCGTTTAGCTGCGGTAGTCCTCGAAATACCGGCAGGCGGGCTGAACAGGGGAGAGGTTTTGACGCCGAATTCACCACGGAGTTCCGGGAGATTCTTCGGCTATTCAGTGTCTTCTGGGCCGCCGTACGAGCCTGAGCGTGTCCGACTGTCGTCGTCCACGCTGAACAGGCACTTCAAAACCGAACGAAGCGCCGGCGTTCGGTCGTCACGCCGCCAGGCGGCGCGCAGGTCCACATCGAGGTCGGGTGTCGCGGCTCCCTCGAGCTATCGGGCTGAGGGCAGAAGCTAACCGCGGTAGAGCGCAACGTCCTGCGGAGCGCAAGGTCAAGGTGGGGTGCTCGTGCGACGAACGCGGCGCACATTGTTTAAGAGACTCACCATTGTTCACCGAGTGTGGCTTAAGCACTTCCGGCGCGGGCCTAAGTTCCCTACCGCGCCGCCTCGACCGGCCGCACACTCGGGCGATGACCGTACCTCGTCAGTCCAACGACTCGCGCCAGACGACGGCAATCCTGTTGTGGGTCGGCATCGCGGCGGGTGTTGTCTTCATCGTCGCCGTCGTGTTCTTCTCGGGCTTCGTCATTGGCAGGCATTCCGGCGGCGGGTCCTCCTTCGGGGATCGCGACCGCGTCCCCGGCATGATGTGGCCGAACCGGACAGGGCCGTACGGACCGATGGGGCCCGGCATGATGGGGCCCAACGGTCCGTGGGGACCGGGTCAGCAGCCGTCGACCTCGGCCGTGCCGTCGTCGTCGCCCTCGGCTCCGCCGCGCTGACGAACACCCTGGCTCAGCGGCCTTGGCGGTCCTCGACGGACTTGCGATTGCGGCAGGGATGTGACGAGCCGTCGCTCGGCCGATATGGGGCGGTGAACCCACAGCCCCGCCGTTCGCATTTGAAGAGGTCTTCGCCGCTAACTGCTCTCCGGGTGCGCAGTCTTGATCGCATCGGACAATGTCCAGAAGGACAGGCCAAGCAACGGAATATCCTTGAGAAGGAACTCACCCGTCAGTGAAAGCGCGGGAAACCCGCCGCCTGCTTGTTCACCCACGCCGGGTGTCGTGAACAGGAAACTGATCGTGGCGAGGAAGAGCAGAATAGCCAACAGGCTGCCGACGATCGACAAGCGCGGCGCAATTGGTTTGATCATCAACAAGATTGCTGCAGCGACTTCGAACACGCCGAGCAGCGCTGAGAATGTGGTCTCCGAGAAAAACCCGTACAACCATCCCATGAACGGGCTGTGTGCAACCAAGGGCGCGATCTGATGAGCTTCGAAGTTCGCGAACTTCAGTAGGCCAATCCATCCGATGACCAACGCGAGCCCATAACGGCCGAGTACCGCGGCGACCTTATCGATCGTCGCGACTCGTAGCAGCTTCTACGCCTGCAAAGCATTCGAACTGTCGGCCATAATTCTCCTCAAAATGGGTTAGGCGACCCACTATAGACGGATGGCCCTCCTCGATGTCAAGGGAAGGGCATCGGCCTGGTCCGAGCGGGCGACGAGCCGCCTGCGCCGTGAGATCAACCGTTCATATCGATAGTTTGGATCAATCGCCATCATCTCTTGCAGTTGTCGAACTTCCTGCATCCGTCGGCGGTGTCGTTGATTCCGTTCAGCACGGAACCGGTTGCCGGGAGCCGGTGTCCGCGGCACCGGTGGCGGAGTGTACTGCACCGCTAGCGCCATCGCTCCCGGGTGGACAGCCGTGGCCATGACGTTCGTGGGACCGGTATGAACTCCGATCGACCGGAAAGTGCATAATGGGTGGGCTGACCCATTGCGCTCGAACCCGGCTGTGTGACCTCTTCGGGGTCGACACGTCGACACCTGATTTCACTGTCGAGTTTCGACTACAAATTCGATGCCCTAGCAGACTTCTCGAAGACGGTGTGGGCCTACGCCGAGCGCAACGCGGAGACCTAAGGGCCCTGCGCACATTCCCTGCTCGAGTCGGTACTCGGAGAAGTGGCGCTTGTCGTCAGGTCATTTCTATCCGAGCGATTCACCGGCTGGACGTCGAGCATCCGAAGCGCCGGCGCATTACCGGAGATCCCTGCCCGGCGAAGCTCACCAACGGAGCCGGGGTTCGCCATTTGGGCTGGTCCACCCACCGACTCAAATCCCAGGGGTATCTTTGTATGGGAGATGACCACCGCGGATGCTCCCAGTGCGCGAAGCTTCACAGCAAAAGGGCTCGCGACCAGAGACAGAATCCTGCGGTCTGCAGCAGACGTTCTGCTGGAGGGTGGCTTGTCGGCTTTCAACCTCGAGAAGGTGCGTCAAGCGGCATCGGTCAGCGGATCCCAACTCAACCACTATTTCGTCGACAAGCAGGACCTCGTCCGCGCCGTTGTCAAACGTCAGGTCGACACGGTGCTCGATTTCCACCGACAACCCAAGGTGGGGGGTCTCGATACTTTCGACGATTGGGAGAACTGGGCTGACCTCAACATGCGATATCTGCGGAAAATCGGCTACCGCGGCACCGCGACCTATCACGCCTTGGCTGGACAATTGGCCAAGACCGACGACGAAACACGACAGACATTCGCCGACGGATACTGGCGTTGGGTGGCACTGCTCGAGGATTCCTTCTCCCGGATGAAGAGCCGCGGACTTCTGGTGAAGTCTGCCGAACCACGGCAACTCGCGCTGGTCGTGGTCAGTCTGCATCAGGGCGCGGGAATACTTGCGTTCGCCTATCGGCAGCACTGGCCATTGGCAGACGTCACTCGGTTTGTCGTCAACTACATTCGCCTCTTCGCCAAAGACCAGGAGGATCGGACGCCTCGTCGCCCACGCCGTCCTCGAACTCCTCCGAAAATACAAAGAGCAGAGGATATCTCGGCGACCCGATATACCGAGAAGGGCATGGCTACCCGGGTGCGGATCATCGACGCTGCCGCTGATTTGATTCTCAAGTACGGAGTCAACGGCACAAGCCTGGAGGACGTCCGCCGCCGGGCTGGGGTCAGCGGTTCGCAGATCTCCCACTACTTCACCGACAAGCAAGATCTCTTGCGCCAGGTGATCGCAGCCCGGACGAACTTCGTCGTCGACTTCCACACCCAGCCGGAGCTCGGACACCTGGACAGCCTGCGTTCACTACGAGCCTGGGCCGACATGTGCTGGACGCAAGACGGTGCCAAGTATCTTCAGAACGGTTGCGTTTATGGCTCGCTTACGGGTGAGCTCCTCGAAGCCGACGACCTCATCCTCGATGACCTCGCGGCTGGGTACGACCAATGGTTGGCCTTGTTCAGTGACGGATTGTCGGCGATGCGTCAACGAGGTGACCTGTCCGCTGAGGCGGATGTCCGTCAGCTCGCGGCGGCGTTACTCGCTGCGCATCAGGGCGGCACCTTACTGACGCACGTCACCGGCTCCGCTGAACCCTTTAAGGCGGCCGTGAACGCCGCTATCGACTATGTCGCGTCTTTTGCCGTGTCGCCGAAAACGAGGGCCCTGCAAAAGTCTGGGCGCTCGCAGAAGCACTCCTGACCCACCTTTCGGGCCGTCGGCACATCCCCAGCAGAGGGCCCTGGACATTATGGGCTGCATAGCCCAAAATATTGGGTGTAGCACCCCAATAACTCGCCGAGATGTGGAGACGTCGTATGCGGCTGGCATGCCAGCAAGAACCGCTGGCGTTGAAGTCGACGGGCCGTTTCCCCAGCCCCGAGCGCCGCATGCGCGCTCGGCTCGGTGACGCATGGCTAGCAGACGGGCAAGACGGACGTGGTGTCCCGGTGAGCGAGATCCGGCCCAAAGATTCCGACGGCGGCTTCTCCGATCTCGACGGTAATCGGAGGGTGATCCAGGACCGAGGCCACCTTGGTCCTAATCCATGGAGAACGCAGACCTACACAGTCGCAAGCTGAATGTCATTTGAGGAGAGAGGATCACGATGAGTACGACAGAAGCAACACACGGACTCGAGCAGACCCAGGTTTACGACGCCATCGTATTGGGTGCCGGCCCCGTCGGCATCAATGCCGCGGATCGGGCCCATGCCGAGGGCTTGTCGGTCGCCATTCTCGAACGTGAGCTTGTCGGCGGTGAGTGCAACTTTTGGGGATGTGTACCGAGTAAGTCGCTATTGCGGCCGGTATTGGCGGTGTCTGATGCACGTCGGGTGGATGGTGCTCGCGAAGCGGTCATCGGCTCGATCGATGCAAAGGGGGTGTTCGGGAGGCGTGACCGCTACGTCACCAACTGGGATGACGAGCCGGTGGCCGAGGCGCTAGCGGGCATGGGACCTCACTTGTTTCGAGGGCACGCGCGCCTGGACGGGCCGCGTCGAGTCGTGCTCGACACGGCCGAGCATCAGGTGTTGAGCCTGGAGGCACGACACGCGGTGATCGTGTGCACCGGAAGCACCGCAACAGTGCCCGACATCCCCGGTATCGCCGAGGCGAATCCGTGGACGAACCGGAGGGCAACCGATAGCAGTTTCGTTCCGCCAAGGCTGGCCATTGTCGGCGCGGGCGGTGTGGGCGTCGAAATGGCGACCGCGTGGCGCGGTCTCGGGTCGGCGGTGACGCTGCTGGCCCGGACCGCCAACCTTCTACCCAGGATGGAGGCATTCGTCGGGGAATACGTTCACAAGGGGCTTACGGAAGCCGGTGTCGATGTGCGAACAGGCGTGACGGTGACCGAATTGCACCGGCCTGGCGGGAGCGGCCCGGTACGAGTCCTGCTCGACTCCGGCGACGAACTCGAGGTGGACGAGATCCTGTTCGCCACGGGTCGCACGCCAAACACCGCCGACATGGGTGTCGAGACCGTCGGTCTGCAGGCAGGTAGCTGGCTCGACGTCGACGACACCTGCCTGGTTCGTGGCGTCGAAGGCGCCTGGCTCTACGCTCTCGGCGACGTCAATCACAAAGCCCTGCTGACACATCAGGGCAAGTATCAGGCGCGCATCGCGGGTGCCGCCATCGGCGCGCGTGCTCACCAGCGCAATCTGGACACGACGCCTTGGAGTCCTCACGTGGCTACTGCCAACGAATTGGCAGTCCCGCAAGCATTTTTCACGGATCCGGAGGCTGGCTCAGTCGGTCTCACCAGCCAGCAGGCAAAGCGGCGAGGTCATCGGGTGCGTGTTGTCGACGTCGACATGGGTGAGACGGTTCCGGGTGCGAATTTCTATGCCGACGGGTACAGCGGACGCGCGCGGATGGTGGTCGACGAGGACCATGGCCACCTGTTGGGCGTGACGTTCGTCGGACCGGGAGTGGTGGAGATGCTTCATTCCGCCACGATCGCGGTCGCTGGACGGGTCCCGCTATCGCGCCTCTGGCACGCAGTTCCGTGCTTCCCGACGATCAGTGAGGTGTGGTTGAGACTGCTGGAGGCCTATCGCGACGATCTCGGATCGACCGCCGAACACGCCGCTACGGGTTGACGCGGCCGAGTCCGGCGGGGCGCCAACGAATCACACTGGCGGCGTGAAAAGGGTTGCATAGCCCATTGTGGCCGGCCCCGCAAGGATCTCCCGCGGTCCGTGCCCACCACAACAAGTCGTATTCGGTCTCCCAGGACGTGGCCAAGCCCTATCGTCGCGGTGTGATTGATGTCCCCACGCCGTGGACAGACGAGCTGCTGAAAATCGCCGTGCGTCTGGAAACAAGGGCAAAGCAGACGCGTTGGACCGACCGAACCGACTACCTCATCGAACGTGATTTTGTGGTGAGCGCATACGTCATGCGAAAGCTGCTCGAGTCGGACAAGGCGTCGGCCGAGACGAGTCGACGCCGAATCCCGGTCAGAAGGTTTAACTCGAGCGGACGCTTGCCGGCTGCCGACATTGGAGACGCCTACAGCCTGCAGTGCAGCCGTCGAGACACTCTTTCCATTGCCGAGCTGTGCGACGAGGTCCTGCACAACTCCGCGTTCACTTTCTGCTGCGGCGAGACCAACGACCTCTTCGACGGCGTCTACGTCACAGCCGACCGCGAACGGAAACACGTGTACCTCGTTCTGGCGTCCGACTTCATCGCGCTGTGTGAAGACGTCGCGAACTCAACCATCACGCAGTCGATTTGACGGTCAACGTAAAATCGGGCGTTGCTTCGCGTAGGCGGCCGTCGACTCGGTCCGGCGCTGACGCTGTGAGCAAAAACACCGTGAGGCCAATGCAATGAACGGAACGGTCGGCGGCGCTTGCTCGTTGCGCCTGGTCGAACCGTTCGAATGTAGTGAAGGAGAGTGCTGTGGAGGTGACCCGTGAGCACGCGGGCCAGCCATGGCGGGCACGTCGACGCGACATCTTGAGCCGGCTCGTTCGGGAAACCGATCCGCCGACGGACAGCCTGCGGCGGATCGTCGATGCCGGGCGCAGCGAGCGCGACGACTCGTATTACGAACGCGTCGGCGAGGTGCTCGATCTCGCCGGCAATATCGGTGCGTTGTTGATGGCCTCGGGCACGCCGGCGACCGCCACGATGGACCAGGTGCAGGCCATCTGCACCGCATACGGCATCGAGCGGTGCGAGGTCGACGTCATCAACACGACGGTCCACGTCGCTGCCTACCGCGGGCCGACCACACCGGCGGCCAGCGCGCTGCACACCGTGCAGGCCCGGTCGATGGACTTCAGCCGGCTGGCCGCCGTCGACCGTCTGATCGGCCGCATCCGGGCGGGTCAGGTTTCCCCGTCGCAAGGCCGCCGTGAACTCGACGCCATCATCACCGCGCCGCATCCCTACAAGCGCTGGATCGCCACCCTCGCCTGGGGCGCGCTGGCGTTCGCGACGGCGGGCACCCTGGGCGCGGGCCTGCTGGTCTGCCTGGTCAGCGCGGTGAGTGCGATGACAATCGACCGCGTCAACCGGCTACTCAACAGGCACGGCCTGCCGTTCTTCTTCCAGTACGCGGTCGGCGGCGCGATCGCGACCGCGCCCTCGATCCTGCTCTACGCGCTCAGCCCCAAGCTGGGGTGGCACTTCGAGCCGACGGTGGCGATCGCGGCCGGCTTGGTCGTGCTCCTTGCCGGCCTCTCGCTGGTGGGCTCGGTCGGTGACGTCATCACCGGCGCCCCGGTCACCGCCGCGGGGCGCTTCTTCGAGTTGGTCATGCTGACGGCCGCGACGATCACCGGGGTGGCGTTCGTCCTGCACCTCGCCAGCCGCTTCGGCGCGCCGTTCGTCGCGATCGGCGCGTTCGCACCGCCGGCTCTGGCAGAACTGCCCGCCCGTGTCGCCTTCGGCGCGGCGAGCGCGGCCGCCTTTGCCCTGGCCTGCTATGCCGAACGGACCGCGGCGGTGGCCGCCGCGTTCGGCGGCGCCGCGGGCACCATCGCGTTTCTACTGGCGCAGGGCGCGGGTCTGGGCGCGGTGGTGGCGTCGTTCGTCGCGGCGGTCCCGATCGGCTTGGTCGGCAGGCTGATGGAACGCCGCAACCTGGCGCCGCCCCTGGTGGTGTCGATCGCGGGCATCGTGCCCCTTCTGCCCGGCCTGTCGCTGCTGCACGGTATCTACGCGATCCTCAACGATCAGCACGCCGTCGGCTTCGGCTCGGTTTTGGCTGCACTGGGCATCGGCACCGCGCTCGCGGCCGGCGTCACCCTCGGTGAATGGGGCTCGTGGAAAGTGCGCAAGCGTCCGCGGGCGTTCCGCCGCCGTCTCTCGCGCAGGCCGCTCCCCGAAGTCGCACGCTGACCGCAGCCGAGAACGCAAAAAGCCCCCGACACGACGAGTGTTCGGGGGCTTTCGCGTCAGCTCGGGATTAGGACGCGCGGCGGATACCGCGCTTGAGGAGCAACTCACGCTCCGATTCCGAAAGGCCGCCCCAGATGCCGTAGGGCTCGCCGACGGCAAGAGCATGCGACCGGCATTGGGTGATCACCGGGCAACGTCGGCACATCTCCTTGGCACGGATCTCGCGTTGCGCGCGTGCCCGGCCACGCTCGCCATCGGGATGGAAGAACACCGACGAATCGACTCCTCGGCAAAGCCCGTGCATCTGCCAATCCCAGATATCGGCATTGGGCCCGGGTAGCTGCTGCGGCTGTGGCATGTGGAAAACCCCTCTCTACGCACCGATTTCGGCAACGCACGGGTGCGTGAGTTGTGGAACCGATCCGAGCACAAGTCGCCGATGACTACTCGTGCACACAAGGTATGGGCGCTTAGCAAAATCAGTCAATAGCCCGAACATGTGCTCAAGCACATAACCGCAGGCCGAGAATTTACATCACGTTCATCGGTTCGACCCGCGGTCACCGACTTCAGTGATAGCCAAAAACCCGGTTACACACGCCGACTCGTATTTCCGCAGTTCGCTCTGCGTGATGTCACGATATTTTTTCCCGGCGCCAGATTGGCTGTTGACATGTCTGTAACACGCCGCGCACAAACTGTTAACCGAACATATTGATAGCGTCGTCGGCTGATGATCGCCAACGCCGCTTTCGGCGACGACCCGGGGCGCTGGCCGCTGCCCGCGGCGCACTGTGCCGAGGAACTGTGGCTGCGTGCGGTCGTCGCCGGTGGCCAAGGCCGCTATGCCAACGCCTATTCCGATCTCGCCGAGGTGCGACGGCACCGCGGGGCCGGGCGGTTGGCCTCGCTGGCCCACAGCACCCAGGCGTCGTTTCTGCGTCAGCTCGGATGGCACGACAGGGCCCGCGGCTGGGACGGCCGCGCGGCCGCAGTGGCCGGCGGCGATCAGGAAGCCATGACCGACGCGCTGATCGGTCTGGCCGCCGACGCGCTCGGTGTTCGACGGTTCGCCTCCTCGGCGGCCGCGCTGCGGCGGGCGCAGGGTTTGCTCGACGGCGGGGCGGCGCGGCTGGGGGTGCGGCTGGCCTGGGTATCGGCCGAACTGGCCATGGCCACCGGGGACGGTGTGACGGCCGTGTCTCACGCCGAGCGGGCCCGTGAGCTGTCCGCCGCCCTCGGTTCGGCGCGTCACCGCGTGAAATCCGACGTCGTGCTGGCTGCGGCGCTCTGCACCGACGGCCGGCTCGATCGGTCGCGGACAGTCGCCGACGGCGCGCTCGAGGCTGCTCAGCGGCTCGGACTCGTGCCGCTGAGCTGGGCATTGGCCTGCCTGCTCGGTGAAATCGGCAGCGGGAACCACTCCGTTGATGAAGTCGTTGGAATTCGCGACGCGTCCGCTGATACGGTGCGGCGCCGTGGCGGCGTGTTGCAGGATCGCTGAGCCGGGCCGCACCCGCCCGAGAGTTAGTGTTTAGCCCAGTTACTTAAACGCCACCTGTCCCATCAGTAACGCTGGAGAGAGCTTCACCGATGACATTTTCGGGAGAACGTCTCGATGCTGTCGTTGCTGAAGCCGTGGCGGGCAACCGGGACGCGCTCCGGGAAGTGCTGGAGATCATTCGCCCGATCGTTGTCCGGTACTGCCGAGCCAGGGTTGGGACGGCGGAGCGGAGCGGTCTCTCAGCAGACGATGTGGCACAGGAGGTGTGCTTGGCCGCCATCACGGCGCTGCCGCGCTACAAGGATCAGGGACGACCGTTCCTGGCCTTTGTGTACGGCATCGCTGCCCACAAGGTTGCCGACGCGCATCGCGCGAACGCCCGCAACCGCTCCGACCCGATGGATGTGGTGCCGGAGCGCTTCTCCGCGGAGGCCGGACCCGAACAGATGGCCCTCGAAGGCGAGGCCGCGGAGCGGATGAACAGGCTGCTGGCCGTCCTGCCCGAGAAGCAGCGGGAAATCCTGATCTTGCGCGTGGTCGTCGGCATGAGCGCGGAGGAGACCGCGGAAGCGGTGGGCAGCACGGCGGGCGCGGTCCGGGTGGCACAGCACCGGGCGCTGGCGAGGCTCAAGAGCGAGATCATGGCGACGGGGCACGACCATGCCTGATTTCAGTCGCTGGGGAGGTAACGGAGGCGATCCGTCACTGAACGCCATTGCGCGCACGGACCGCTATCTCGATGCGCTCGCCTCGGAACACCAGGTGTATGCAACCGATCCGGCCGACGCCGAACTGGCCAATCTGATGGCGGGTTGGCGCGACGAGGTGCGCCGTCCGCCGGCGCGGGTTGCATCGCAGCGCGACGCGGAGATCGTCCTGCAGCGTGCGCTCGCCTCGCGGCGAAGGACGCGGATGTCGATGGCCGTCATGGGATCGGTCGCCGCCGCGCTGCTGTGCCTCGGCGGGTTTGGCGCCGTCGTCTACGGCGCCGGACCCGGTGACGCGCTCTACGGCCTGCGGGTTTCGTTGTTCGGCGAGCGCCAGATCACCCGCGACGACCAGGTCGCGCTGGCCGCGCAAACCGAGATGCAGCAAGTCCAGCAGCTCATCGATCAGGGCAACTGGGATGAGGCGCAGAACAAGCTCTCGACCATCACCTCGACCGTGCAGACCGTCGAGGACCCTCAGCGCCAGCAGGAACTGCAACAGCAGCTGAATAACCTGACGGCGAAGGTGGAAACCCGCGACCCCAATGCGACGGCGCCTCAATCGGCGCCGCTCGGCCCGATCGCCCCGCCCACCGCCGTGCCGCTACCGCCGGGCGTCTCGCTTCCTCCGGGCATTTCCCTGCCGCCGGGGATTCCGCTGCCGCCGGATGTGTCGTTGCCGTCATTGCCGTCGCTGCCTGGCCCTGGTGTGCCGCCGGACATCTCGTTGCCGCAGCTGCCGTCGTTGCCGTCCCTGCCGCTGCCCGGATCTATTGTGCCGCCGGGGATTTCGTTGCCGTCGATACCGCTGCCGAAGCCCAACTCCGACGGGTCGAAGCCTGTTCCCGGCGACTCCAAGCCGGTGCCGAAACCCGATGCGGGCGACCAGTCGCCCGCGCCGAAGCCCGGACCTGGAGACCAGAAGCCGCCGCCGAACGGGGAGGTGCAACAGCCGGAGTCGCCGAAGCCGGTCGAGCAGCCCAAGCCGGTGGAGCAGCCCAAGCCGCTGATACCGGACCTTCCAATTCTCAAGCCTGCGCCCGAGGCGCCGCCGGCGCAGGAAGCCCCGGTGGCACCGGCCGCGCCCGCGCCCAAGGCGCCGCCGGCCTTAGCGCCGGCGCAGGAGGCGCCTCCCGTGGAGGCGTCGACGACGACGATCGTGCCGGTGCCGGCACAGAAGCCACCGAAAAACGGCGACTGATAAGTCAGCTGTCAGCGATATCCGTCGGGTTCCGACGTCGCCTCATTGAGCGAAGCATCGGCGTAGCCGCGGCAATAATCCCAGGTCACGTACGCGTCGGGCTCGGGGTCGTAGGCCGGCTCATGCGGGCGCACAGTGCCGTCGACCAGTAGCTGCAACAGGTTGGCCCGCAGCATGTCCCAATCGTGGTAGTGGTCCTGCTGGCATTCGTCGCAGCACACCACCAAGCCGCGGATTCCCTTGTGCGCAAGTAGTGCTTCGTATACCGCCAGGTCGGCCAGGTCGGCCTCGACCGCGGTGCGTTCCTGCGCGTCGAGCGGTTGGCCGGGTTCGAGGGCGTCGAGCGCTCCCGAAGGGTCGCACGGGTCATCGGCGAACGGATCCGGCGGCAAACCAGGCGGCAGGTGGTCTCGCACGGTTCCACACTACGCAGCGGTGCACGTATCGCGCCAGCGGTTGCCCGGCCGGCCTGGGTTCCTCTGCGGCGCAGCGTGGGGCCCAGATCCCAATGCCGATGCCGATAAGATAGTTATTGAGCTCCCCGCCGATGGAGGCTGTAACCCATGTCGATCGCTGAAAGCGACATCCCCATCGCCGTACCGGTGCCGACCGGCGGCGACGATCCCACCAAGGTCGCCATGCTCGGGTTGACCTTCGACGATGTCCTGCTGCTTCCCGCGGCCTCCGATGTGGTGCCCGCCACGGCCGACACGTCCAGCCAGCTCACCCGGCGCATCCGGCTCAAGGTGCCGTTGGTCAGTTCGGCGATGGACACCGTCACGGAGTCGCGGATGGCGATCGCGATGGCCCGTGCCGGGGGCATGGGGGTGCTGCACCGCAATCTGCCCGCCGCCGAACAGGCCGGCCAGGTGGAAACGGTCAAGCGGTCGGAAGCGGGCATGGTCACCGATCCCGTCACCTGCTCGCCGGACAACACGCTGGCCGAGGTGGACGCGATGTGCGCGCGGTTCCGGATCTCGGGGCTGCCCGTCGTCGACGACACCGGCGCGCTCGTGGGCATCATCACCAACCGCGACATGCGCTTCGAGGTGGATCAGAACAAGCCGGTGTCAGAGGTGATGACCAAGGCTCCGCTGATCACCGCGCGTGAGGGCGTCACTGCCGACGCGGCGCTTGGTCTGTTGCGCCGCAACAAGATTGAGAAGCTGCCTATCGTCGACGGACACGGTCGGCTGACGGGGCTGATCACCGTCAAGGACTTCGTCAAGACCGAACAGCACCCGTTCGCGACCAAGGACAGCGACGGCAGGCTGCTGGTCGGCGCGGCAGTCGGGGTCGGGCCCGATGCCTGGACGCGGGCCATGACGCTGGCCGACGCCGGCGCCGATGTCCTGATCGTGGACACCGCACACGCCCACAACCGCCTGGTGCTCGACATGGTCAGCAGGCTCAAGCGCGAGGTCGGCCACCGCGTCGATGTGATCGGCGGAAACGTCGCCACCCGGGCCGCGGCCGCCGCACTGGTCGAGGCCGGCGCAGACGCCGTCAAGGTGGGGGTGGGACCGGGTTCCATCTGCACCACCCGCGTGGTCGCCGGTGTCGGCGCACCACAGATCACCGCGATTCTGGAAGCGGTCGCGGCGTGCGCGCCCTCGGGGGTGCCGGTGATCGCCGACGGCGGCCTGCAGTACTCCGGCGACATCGCCAAAGCGCTTGCCGCGGGCGCATCGACAGCGATGTTGGGTTCGCTGCTGGCCGGCACCGCGGAGGCGCCCGGTGACTTGATCTTCGTCAACGGCAAGCAGTTCAAGAGCTACCGCGGCATGGGCTCGCTCGGGGCGATGCAGGGCCGAAGCGGTGCGAAGTCGTACTCGAAAGACCGCTACTTCCAAGACGATGCGCTCAGCGAGGACAAGCTGGTGCCGGAGGGCATCGAGGGCCGGGTGCCGTTCCGTGGCCCGTTGTCCACCGTGATCCACCAGCTCACCGGCGGGCTGAAGGCCGCGATGGGCTACACCGGAGCGGCGACGATCGAGCAGTTGCAGCAGGCGCAGTTCGTCCGGATCACTCCTGCGGGGCTGAAAGAAAGTCACCCGCACGACATCGCGATGACCGTCGAAGCGCCCAACTACTACACCCGCTAGCGAGTACGCATGCGCGACATGGTCGAAATAGGGCTGGGCCGAACCGCCCGCCGCACTTATGAACTCGACGACATCAACATCGTTCCGTCCCGGCGGACCCGGTCGTCGCAGGACGTCTCCACGGCCTGGCAGCTCGACGCGTACCGGTTCGAGATACCGGTGCTCAGCCATCCCACCGACGCGCTGGTGTCGGTGGAGTTCGCCATCGAGCTCGGCCGCCTCGGTGGTCTCGGCGTGCTCAACGGCGAGGGGCTGATCGGCAGGCACGCCGACGTGGCCGCAAAAATCGCTCAAGTCGTCGAGGCCGCGGAGAAGGAACCCGAGCCCGGCGCCGCGATTCGTCTTCTGCAGCAATTACATTCGGCGCCATTGGATCCCGAACTGCTCGGTGCTGCGGTCACGCGCATCCGTGAGGCCGGGGTGACCACCGCGGTCCGGGTGAGCCCGCAGAACGCCCAGACGTTGACGCCGTCGCTGGTGGCAGCGGGCATCGACCTGCTGGTCATCCAGGGCACCATCGTGTCGGCCGAACGCGTCGCGCAGGACGGCGAGCCGCTCAACCTCAAGACGTTCATCTCCGAGCTGGATGTGCCGGTGGTGGCGGGCGGCGTGCTGGACCACCGCACCGCCCTGCACCTGATGCGCACCGGCGCGGCCGGCGTGATCGTCGGCTACGGCTCGACCAGCGGCGTGACGACCAGCGACGAGGTGCTGGGCATCAGCGTGCCGATGGCGACCGCGATCGCCGACGCGGCGGCCGCCCGCCGGGAGTATCTCGACGAGACCGGCGGCCGGTACGTGCATGTGCTGGCCGACGGCGACATTCACTCGTCCGGCGATCTGGCCAAGGCCATCGCCTGCGGCGCCGACGCCGTCGTACTCGGCACGCCGTTGTCGCTGGCCGCCGAGGCGCTCGGCGACGGCTGGTTCTGGCCCGCCGCCGCGGCCCACCCGTCGCTGCCCCGCGGCGCGCTGCTGCAGGTCGCGATCGGCGAACGGCCGCCGTTGGAGCAGGTGCTGCTGGGTCCGTCCGACGACCCGTTCGGCTCGCTGAACCTCGTCGGTGGCCTTCGCCGGTCGATGGCAAAGGCCGGCTACTGCGATCTCAAGGAATTCCAGAAGGTCGGCTTGACGGTCGGCAACTAGCTTTTCCTGCGCGAGCAGACGCGAAGGCCCCCACTTTCCTGGTTTTTTGGGGGGCAACGCGTCTGCTCGCCGAAAAAAGGGACCGATCAGGTAAGCGCGGGCTCACTAGCTGGTTACCCATCGGTAAGTTCATAATGGCGCCATGCAGCCTGACTATGACGTTCTGATCATCGGCTCGGGGTTCGGGGGCAGTGTTTCCGCGTTGCGGCTCACCGAGAAGGGGTACCGCGTCGGCGTCCTCGAGGCCGGCCCCCGCTACGCCGACGACGAGTTCGCCAAGACCTCGTGGAACCTGCGCAAGTTCCTCTGGATGCCCAAGCTCGGCATGTACGGGATTCAGCGCATACACCTGCTCCGCAACGTGATGATCCTGGCGGGCGCGGGCGTCGGCGGCGGATCGCTGAACTACGCCAACACGCTCTACGTGCCGCCGGACCCGTTCTTCAACGACCCGCAGTGGAGGCACATCACCGACTGGCGCGCCGAGCTGATGCCGCACTACGAGCAGGCGCAGCGCATGCTCGGCGTGGTTCAGAACCCGACGTTCACCGATGCCGACAAGGTGATGAAGGAGGTGGCCGACGACATGGGCGTCGGCGACACCTTCGTGGCCACACCCGTCGGGGTCTTCTTCGGGCCGGACGGCACCAAGACGCCGGGCAAGACCGTGCCCGACCCGTACTTCGGCGGGGCCGGGCCCGACCGCACCGGCTGCATCGAGTGTGGGTCGTGCATGACGGGTTGCCGATACGGCGCCAAGAACACCCTCGTCAAGAACTACCTTGGTCTCGCGGAATCGGCTGGGGCACAGGTGCATCCGATGACAACGGTGACCGGCTTCAAGCAACGGTCCGACGGTCTGTGGGAGGTCAAGACGGCGCGCACCGGCAGGCTGCTGCGGCGGAAGCGACGCACCTTCACCGCCACGCACCTCATTCTCGCGGCGGGCACGTATGGCACCCAGAAGCTGCTGTTCAGGATGCGCGACCGCGGCAACCTGCCGAAGCTGTCGGACAAACTGGGCGTGCTCACCCGCACCAACTCCGAGTCGATCGTCGGTGCGGGGCGTCTCTCGGTGCGCGACGACCTCGACCTCACATACGGCGTGGCGATCACCTCGTCGATCCACCCCACGTCCGACACCCACATCGAGCCCTGCCGGTACGGCAAGGGTTCGAACGCCATGGGCCTGCTGCAGACGCTGATGACCGACGGCGCCGGCCCCGGCGGCACCGACGTCCCGCGCTGGCGGCAACTGCTCGTCCAGGCCGGCGAGGACCCGAAGAGGATGCTGCGGCTGCTCAACCCGTCGCACTGGAGCGAGCGGACCATGATCGCGCTGGTGATGCAACACCTGGACAACTCGATCACCACGTTCACCCGCAAGACCAAACTCGGCTTCCGCATGCTCGATAGCAAGCAGGGCCACGGCGAGCCGAACCCGAGCTGGATCCCGATCGGCAACGAGGTCACCCGCCGAATCGCGGAGAAGATCGACGGCGTCGCCGGTGGCACCTGGGGGGAGTTGTTCAACATCCCGCTGACCGCCCACTTTCTCGGTGGCGCCGCGATCGGCGACAGCCCCGAGCACGGCGTGATCGACCCGTACCAGCGCGTCTACAACTACCCGACGATGTACGTGGTCGACGGCGCGTCCGTATCGGCGAACCTCGGTGTCAACCCCTCGCTGAGCATCACCGCCCAGGCCGAACGCGCGGCGTCACTGTGGCCGAACAAGGGTGCAGAGGATCTGCGGCCCAAACAGGGTGAGGTCTACAAGCGGCTCGACCCGATCGAGCCCAACCATCCCGTTGTGCCCGCCGACGCCTTCGGTGCGCTGCGTCGCATTCCGTTCGAACCGGGCCAACCGCTCAGCCCGGCCGGTTAGAACCCCCCGCTACGGGGTATGGCCACAAGACGCCGGGCCGCGAGGGTCTCGGCGCGGGGAGGTATGGGGCAATGCGCACTGCCTACTACCAGGAAATAGCGGCACTGTGCCGGCAGCTGAGCGAGATGTGCGGTTTGGCCGCCATGGCCATGGAGCACGCCACGTCGGCCCTGCTGAACGCTGATCTGGACCTGGCCGAGCAAGTGATCGCCGACCATGAGCACATCGCCGCGTTGAGCCGGCGCGCCGAGGGAACAGCGCTCAAACTCCTTGCGCTGCAAGCGCCCGTGGCCGGGGATTTGCGAAGGATCGTCGGGTCCATCCACATCAGCGCTGACATCGAACGAATGGGCGCGCTTGCCGTACACGTTGCCAACATTTCGCGGCTACGGCACCCCGAGTGTGCCCTGCCGGATGACGTTCGAGCCAGCTTCGGCGAGATGGGTGCCAGATCGGTCCAACTGGCCAAAACAGCACAGGAAGTGTTGCTGTCCAACGACTCCGGTAAGGCGAGTCGATTGGAAGACGAGGACGACGCCGTCGACGCCGAGCATCGGCATCTTTTCACTCTGCTGATCGACCACAAGTGGCAAGACGGCGTGTGCTCCGCAGTTGACGTGGCTCTGCTTGGCAGGTACTACGAGCGATTCGCCGATCACGCCGTCGAGATCGGCAGACGAGTGGTGTTCGAGGAGACCGGCGGCCTGCCCACTCACAAGCAGCTGGCTTAGCTCGGTTTCTCCCCGCGTTGCGCCATCTGCTGCTCGAGCTGCTCTTCGAACGCGCCCTCGTCCCTGCCGAGCGCGATCGTCGCCGCCGCCATCGCGGCCACCGCCACGGCCAGCGCGGCGACCGTCCTCGGGTCGGTGACCGACAAGGCCTCGCCGAGCACGATGACGCCCAACGACACCGCAACCAGCGGTTCCAACACCAGCATGGTGGGCACCGACGTCTGCAGTGCGCCCGCATGAAACGCCGACTGCTGCAACAGGGTTGCCGCCACGCCGAGGATCACGACCAGGTACGGCGCGGGGACGATCAGCGTGCCCCACAAGCCTTCTTCGTTGAGCCGCTGCACAGTGACCTTGGTCAGCACCGAGACCACGCCGAACAACACACCGACCGCGGCGGCGATCAGCAGCGCGCGGCTGCGGCCCTCGGTGCGAGCGCCGCCGATTACGCACACCAGCACCACGGTCACGCATAGCACGGTGGCCAGAATCCAGACGGCCGGCAGCGGCCGGTAGTTTCCCGGCTGCACCCGCGCCAGCATCACGAACGTCGCCAGGCCGAACGTCAGCACCAGTGCCCACACCCAGTCATGGGTGGTGACGCGGCGGTGCGCCATGCGGGCACTCATCGGCAACGCGAACAACAACGCCGACACCAACAGCGGCTGGACCAGAATCAGGGAGCCCCATGTCAGCGCGAGCGCCTGAAAGCCGTAGCCAGATGCCGCCACCGCCGTCCCCGCCCACCACAAGCGGTTTCGCAGCAGCTTCTTGAACATCGTCGTGCTGACCCCCTCTTCCTGAGGGATTTCCAGCGTCGCGCGCTGACGGATCACGATCCCGAGGGCTGAAGTCACCGCGGCAGCCAGCGCCAGCAGAACGACCACCCACTCGGGCATGGATCTCCTTCTCGGCTGTGACTCGCTTGCTCACCGGATACCCAATCACACGCCGAACCCTGGTCTATGGTGTGGCGGGTGAACAACGCGGGTGTCCTCGACGGGAAGGTGGCCGTCGTCACGGGCACCAGTCGCGGCGTCGGCGTTGGCATTGCTCACGAACTGCTTCGCGCGGGCGCCACCGTCATCGGCTGTTCCCGGTCCAGACTCGACGCCATTCCCGGCACGGACCACGACGACGGCTGGCGTCGCCGCAGCGCCCAAATGGTCTGCGACCAAGGCGATCACCGCGCAATCGATGCCATGGTCGCCGACGTGGTCGACACCTACGGCCGGATCGACATCCTGGTCAACAACGCCGGTGGCACCGTGCCGACGCCACACGTCGAGGACGTCCCCGAACTGGTCGCGCAGATTCAGGGCGCGCCGCGCGCTGACGACGACTTCGAGCGGACGGCGCTGTTCCACGCCTTCGCCATCCAGATGAACCTGGTCAGCCCGCTGTGGTTCGCGCTGCGCGTGTACCGCCAGATGCGCGCCCAGGACGGCGTCGGATCCGTCATCAACATCTCCAGCGGCGCCGGACACCCGGCCGGATCGCCCACGCTGGTGTCGTACGGTGCGGCCAAGGCGGGCCTCAACCACCTGACCCGGTCCCTGGCCGAGGAGTGGGGGCCCCATGCGCGGGTCAACAGCCTGGCGCTGGGCCCGACGATGACCGACAATTTCCGCTCCTTCGTGCTGCCGAAGGACGACCCGAACGGCGAGACCTACTTCCGCAACGTGCCGCTGGGCCGTGCCGGCGAACCCGCCGAGGTGGGCCGGGTCTGCGTGTTTCTGTGCAGCGGCGCAGCCGACTTCGTCAACGGCACCACCATCGAGATCGACGGCGGCATGCTGCCCGGCGTGCTATACGAGGCGGGGCTCAAGACGATCACCGACCTGCTGTGAGGGTCCATGGCCAGCGGAATCCTTGCCGCGTTCAGTAGCTTTAGTTGCGTATCCGTCGCGACGTCATATGAGGGCTCGGTCGAGAACGGCTGGTTGCGCTGCCCGTGGCTCCGCCATATGAGTACAGCCCGACGACCGACACCCCTGGGCATTCAGCGGTGCACGCTAGGCGTATGCCCTCGCTCAAAGCGACGAGCAGAGCTGGGTGGCCTTGCGGGACATGGCACATGCGGCCGTCTGGTCCCGCCGAGCGTGAACACACTGCGAAAATCCTTGCAAGAACTCGCAGTGGCTTCACATCCGCGATCAGCGACGGCTCAGCCGGCAAAGTAGTGCTGCCAACGAATTAATGACTCAGGACACCACACTCTAGGTGGCACTCGCCCGCCCCCTGTGGTTGCGGTCCCTGCCGCATTAAGCCCAGCGCTTCTCCGACGGCCGACGCGCTGCCGATCTTTCCGGTCGCACCCGTGACCAAGATGGCCGGCTCGCTCATCGGATCATCTCCGCACCGTCGCGCTGCGACATCGGAGTTTCTGCGGGCCGCACTGTGGTCACGCGGCCTGTCTCGAGATCGAGCACATGGCCCGACACCGCGATATGGCCGACGTCGACGAAGGCGTTCAGCAGTAGGTCCACGTCGTTTTCGACACTGCGGTATGGGTCGGTGACGGCATGGGCGGCCAGGACCGCCTCGTCGGCGCCGGTGCGGGTCGCCAACTGGTGGCGGAACCCGTGATCATCGAGAAACGCTGTGCCGCAATGGGTGTGGTGGACTATCGCGACGTCCAAGGGCCGATCGGGGTTGTTGGGGCGAAGATATTCGCCAATCTGGCTGAGCATCGCGATGTCGCCGATGACCGCGTCCGTGACCCGGCCACCGGTGTTGCGCAGCACGACCGCCTCCGCGGCTCCTACACCGAACACCACTGCGGGCTCCACCCGCGGGTCGGCGCACGTCAGGATAAGAGCTGGACTGTCGGGCATCACCATCAGCGTGGGGCGGTCGAGGGAACCGGCGAACGATCGATTGCGGTCGAGAAACACGTCGAAGGACATCGCACTTCACTTCCATATGTTGTAGGTACATCAAAGACGTTAGCGCTATATTGGTGTACATGCAACAAAAATCGGTGACGGTCGCACAGTCGATGCAGCGGCGGTGCCTGGGAATGCGGGTCGCGTACTTACACAGGCTGGTGAGCCGACGGTTCGAGCAGGCGCTGCGACCTCTGGGGCTGTCGGTTCCGCAGTTGGAAATCCTGTCGGCGCTGATCCTCTGCGGCGGGCCAAGGCGGCCAGGCGAATTGGCTGAGCGCCTCGGCATGGAGCGCTCAACGGTCAGCCGCAATCTCGCGTTGATGACGCGGCACGGGCTGGTCGAGACCACTGAGACCTCGCCGACGGGCAGATCGCTCTGGGTCACGGTGACGGCGGGGGGCCGAAGCGCGCTGGCCCGGGCCGAAGAAGCCTGGCGAAGCGCGCAGGCCGACGTGCAGAAGGCGATCGGCCCCGAAGCCGCTGGCATGATGGACGATTGGCTGGTGAGCCTGACTGGGCAAGGTTTCTAGGCCGTGGTCCGCTGCGTAGTGCGCATACCCGCGATCACCTTCCCGAGGATGCGGCTACGAACGCGGCGCGGCAACGGCGTCAACGCCGACGTGAGGAACTTGCCGCGGGCGCCCGGGATCACCGTCCGCCGTCCGAGCGCATTGAGCGCGGCCGCCGCGACGACCTCGGGCGAGGTGGCCGACGTCATTGTCAGGCCCGCCCTGGCGCCGAACCCCGAGTCGACCGGGCCGGGCGCGACGGGAAGCACGTCGACTCCGCGCGGCTTCAGTTCGTCGTGGAGTGCTTCGGCGAGACTCTGCACGTAGGCCTTGGAGGCGGCGTAGTTGGCCTGGCCCGGCACACCTTGCCAGCCGACGATGGAGCCGAACAGAACGATTCCGCCCTTGCCGCGGGCCGCGAGCCTGCCGGCGAAGGTGTGCGAAAGGCCCGTGACCGCGGTGATGTTCACCGCGATCAACTGGAGTTCTTCTTTCAGTGTGGTCTCGAGAAACGTTCCGGTGGTGCCGAATCCGGCCGCGAGGACCACCAGCCCGATGTCGAGTTCGCTCGTGAGGTCACTGATGGCGTCGACGGCGCCGGGGTCGGCCAGATCGGTGGGAAGCACCCGTGTGTCGACGTTGTGTGCCGCGCTCAGTTCCGTAGCGAGGGCGTGCAGCCTGTCCGTACTGCGGGCGACGAGGACGACGTTGATGCCCTCGGCGGCGATGCGGCCGGCCATCGCCCGGCCGATCCCGTCGCTGGCGCCGGTGACCAGGGCCCAGGGCCCGTAGCGGTGTGCGTTCCTCATGCCAGGACCGCCTTGGCGGGGTGGGCGGGCAGCACGGCGAGCACGAAGAACGCTCCCACCAGGCATACGGCGGCGGCGGTCAGACAGCCGGCGTGCAGGCCGGCCATGAAGGCGTCACTGACCGTGTCGCGCACGGCCGCCGCGACCGATGGCGGAGACTGGGCGGCGACCTGCAAGCCCTGGGCCAGTCCCTCGCGCGCCGTGGCCTGCGCTGAATCCGGTGCTGCCCGAGGATCTCGCTGTCGGACAGGTGGCGGATGTAGAGCGTGGAGAAGATGCTGCCGACCACCGCCACCCCGAGAGTGCCGCCGACCTGACGGGTCGCGTCGTTGACCGCCGAACCGGCGCCGGCCTGTTCGGGCCTGACCACTCCCATGATCGAGTCGGTGGCAGGCGCCGTCGTCAGCCCGAGCCCGCCGCCCAGCAGCACCATTTGAGCCGCGACCTGCAGGTAGGGTACGTCGACGTCGATGGCGGCCACCCACGCGAATGCCGCGGTGAGCATCAGCAGGCCGACGAACACCACCGCCTTGGTGCCCACTTGGGTCACCGCAAGCTGGGTGCCCAGCACCGATCCCACCGCAATCGACAGCGCGACCGGCAGGATGCGCACGCCGGTTTCCAGCGGACCGAACCCCTGTAGCAGCTGGAAGAACTGAGTGATCAGGAAGATGAAGCCGAACAGCGCGAAGAAGGCGACGGTGACCGCACCGCTGGCCGCGCTGAAGCGCAGGTTCGTGAACAGGCTGACGTCGATCAGCGGATCGCGCTGACGTCGCTCCCACCAGACGAAGGCCGCCGCCGCCGCCAGCGCCAGGCCGAAGCCCAGCAGCGAGCGGGTCGCACCCCAGCCGTGTTCGGGCGCCTCGATGATCGTGTACACAAGCGCCCCGAGCATCACGACGGACGCGAGTAGGCCACCCCGGTCCAGTCGGGCGTCCGGCTGGTTGGGCGATGCCGGCACGAAGAGCACCGCACCGATCACGGCGGCCAGGGCAATTGGTGCCAGCGCCAGAAACAGGCTGCCCCACCAGAAGGTTTCCAACAGCGCGCCACCGAGGATCGGGCCTATCGCCACCCCGAGGCCCGTTACCGCGCCCCACACGCCGATCGCGGCGGCGCGCTGTTTGGGCTCACGGAACGTATCGGTGATGATCGCCAGTGTGGTCGGGTAGATCAGCGCTGCGGAGATGCCCATCACCAGCCGCATGCCGATCAGCGGCCCGGTCGACGTGCACAGCGCCGCGCCGATGCTGCTGGCCGCGAATAGCGCAAGGCCCGCCATCAGCGTGCCGCGACGGCCGAGTTTGTCGCCGACGGTGCCGCCGGCCAGCACCAGCGCGGCGAATGCGAGGTTGTAGGCGTCGACGATCCACTGCAGCCCGCGCGTCGACGCGCCCAGCGCCGAATTCAGCGTCGGCAGGGCCACATTCACGATCGTGGTCTCCACGTTGATGGCCAGCGCCGCCACGAGTACGACGGCCAGGATGAGGATGGGTCGCACTCTCGGGGGAGTCGAGTGAGCCCCTCGGGCCGGACGCTTACGGGTGTCGATGGTCATAAGCTGAACCGTTCTTTATGTTGACAACGCTAACATCGGCAGCATGACAGGAAATGTTAGTGATGTCAACATATGGGAACGGGGCGCTATCGCAGTCCCTCGGCGATGGCGTCGAGCAGCCGGTCGGTGATCAGCTGCTTGCGGGCAGCGTCGGACACGCTGGGTGGGCCGTCGAGAAACAGCGTGGACAGACCATGCACCGCGGCCCACGCGGCTTCGTCGAGGCCATCGCGCCGATCGGGGGAGAGCACGCCGACAGCGACCAGGTCGTCAATGCACCTGATCAGGATGTGGAACGGATGGCGATCGTCATGTGCGGGTTCGCCGCCGTCGGTGTGGCGCGTGTGTCCGATGACCTCGGAGCCGGAGTGCGCGAACGCGGTCCGGAACAAGCCGGGTTGGGCCAGGGCGAAGTCGATATAGCCCTGTCCGGTGGCACGCAGGCGGCCAAGCGCGCGTCCGGCCCTCGACCCTCTGTCGGGCACCGCGTTCATCCGCGCGACCATGGCGTCGGCCAGTCGCATCTGCGCGTATTCGGTGACCGCCGCAAGGAGTGCGTCGCGATCGGTGTAGTGCCGGTATGCCGCCGAATTACTGACCCCGGCCATCCGCTGAACGTCGCGCAACACCACCGCCTCCGGCCCGCCCGTCTTGGCGAGTTCGACGGCGTGCTCGAGAAGTGCCTGCCGCAAATTTCCATGGTGGTAGGTGTCGGCGGCGGCGCGGGATCGTTGGGTCAGTAGATCCACCTCCTGTTCCGACTGGATGTTTACAACACTAACATCGGTGCGCGCGGCGGTCGGACGGCGGCAACGGCCCCCGCCCGTAGACTGAGCAGGTGCAACCGGCCTCTCCCCGCCCCGTCCTCGTGATCGACTTCGGCGCGCAGTACGCGCAGCTGATCGCGCGTCGCGTCCGCGAGGCGCGGGTGTATTCGGAGGTTGTCCCGCACACCGCATCCGTTGAGGAGATCAAGGCCAGGGATCCGCAGGCCATCGTGCTGTCCGGCGGCCCGTCGAGCGTCTACGAAGACGGCGCCCCGCAGCTGGATGCGGCGGTGTTCGACCTGGGTGTGCCGGTGTTCGGGATCTGCTACGGCTTTCAGGCGATGGCGCAGACCCTCGGTGGCACCGTCGCCCACACCGGCACCAGCGAGTACGGACGCACTGAGCTGAATGTCGTTGGTGGACAACTGCATTCCGATCTACCGCAGACTCAGCCGGTGTGGATGAGCCACGGGGACGCCGTCACCGCCGCCCCCGACGGCTTCGAAGTGGTGGCCAGCAGCGCGGGTGCGCCGGTGGCAGGTTTCGAGAACAAGGCCCGCGCACTGGCCGGCGTGCAATACCACCCCGAGGTCATGCACACCCCGCACGGCCAGCAGGTGCTCAGCCGGTTCCTGCACGAATTCGCGGGCATCGACTCCACCTGGACCCCGGCCAACATCGCCGACAACCTGGTCGAACAGGTCCGCGCGCAGATCGGCGACGGCAGGGCGATCTGCGGCCTGTCCGGCGGGGTGGACTCGGCCGTTGCCGCCGCACTGGTGCAACGCGCAATCGGTGACCGACTGACATGCGTGTTCGTCGATCACGGCCTGCTGCGGGCCGGCGAGCGCGAGCAGGTGCAGCGCGACTTCGTCGCCGCCACCGGCGCCCACCTGGTCACCGTCGACGCCGCTGAGCGGTTCCTTCAGGCGTTGGCCGGGGTGACCAACCCGGAGGGCAAGCGCAAGATCATCGGCCGTGAGTTCATCCGGGCATTCGAGGGCGCTGTCCGAGACATCGTGGGAGACGACGGATCTGACGTCGAGTTCCTCGTCCAAGGCACGCTGTACCCCGACGTCGTCGAATCCGGCGGCGGCCCGGGCACCGCGAACATCAAGAGCCACCACAACGTCGGCGGTCTGCCCGGCGACCTGAAATTCAAGCTCGTCGAACCGCTACGGCTGCTGTTCAAGGACGAAGTGCGGGCCGTCGGCAGGGAGCTCGGCCTGCCCGAGGATATTGTTGTGCGCCAACCATTCCCGGGGCCCGGCCTGGGTATCCGCATCATCGGCGAGGTGACCGCAGACCGGCTCGACACACTGCGGCGCGCCGACATCATCGCGCGCGAGGAGCTGACTGCGGCGGGGCTGGACAACCAGATCTGGCAGTGCCCGGTGGTGCTGCTCGCCGACATCCGGTCGGTCGGTGTGCAGGGTGACGGCCGCACCTACGGCCACCCGATCGTGCTGCGACCGGTGTCCAGCGAGGACGCCATGACCGCGGACTGGACGCGGGTGCCCTACGAGACGCTCGAACGCATCTCCACCCGCATCACCAACGAAGTGCCCGAAGTGAACCGGGTGGTGCTGGACGTCACCAGCAAGCCGCCGGGCACCATCGAATGGGAGTGACTTTCTCTGCGCGCGGGGGGAAGCCGGCCGGCTATTCGTCGGTGTCGGACTCTTTGGCGATGAGATCGCCGAGAATTTGGCCGACCGCCGACTCGATGGTCGACTCGATCGAGAATGCCAGCGTCGCCGAAACCGCCGACACGGCCTGGGTCCGGAACCGGACGAGCATCGTGATCAGCTCGGCCACTTCGGTATCCGGCGGCAGCGCCGCCCCCGGCTTGATGCGGTCGACGACCTCCTCGATGCCCGCCTGCACCAGGATTCCGCTGATCTGGTCGATCAGCGGCGCGATCTGTTCATGCAAGTCGATGAGTTTGCCGGTGGCCACACCGTATTGACGGATGTCGTTGAACGCCTCGATGAGCTTGGGCCGCACGACGACGGCCTCACCGTCCTCGAGCCGGATCACGCCGAGACCCACCATCCGCTCGAACCCCGGGCCGTCGTCCACCAGCCGCTTGGCCTCGGCGACGGTCATCCGCTCCGGCTTCTCGGTGGCCCAGCTACCCGCGATCGCCGACTCCAGCCCGAGCATGTCGCCGACGTTCTTGCCCTGCTCCCAGGCCGACAACATCTCGCGGACGTGCGAGATGTTGTAGCCGCGGTCGAGTAGCGAGGTGATAAGCCGCAGCCGCGTCAGGTGCGTGTCGTTGAACAATGCGATCCGGCCCACCCGCAGCGGAGGATGCAATAGCCCCCGGTCGCGGTAGACGCGGATGTTGCGCGTTGTGGTGCCCGCGATCCGGGCAAGCTCCTCGATGCGGTACTCACCGGAGGCCTCGACGCCGTGCGGTTGAACGGCCGCGTCGAACAGCTGTGACACGGCGGTCTCGATGACGTCGCGCGAACCCCGGCGCACGCGCCGCAGGATCGTCGAGATCGCCCCCGCCGGTTGCCGCGGCTGCTTGGCTGCCATCTCAGGCCGAAGAGTTGACGGCGACCCGGGCGTCGCGCGCAACGGCCTGATAGTCGCTGAATCGGAAGTCCCGCATCTGTCGAAGATACTGGGTGGCGAAGCCCGGGTACATCGACGCGTTGAAACCGTCCTTCGTCAGGTACCAACTGCTGCAGCCCGACATCCAGGTGGTCTTGGTGAGCCGTTTCTGGATCTGCCGGTTGTAGCGCCGCTGCACGTCTTCGCGGACGTCGAGATACCGCAGACCGTCGTTGGCGATGGTGGTGATGCCGCGGACCGCGTAGTCGATCTGCCCCTCCACGTAGACCAGCAGCGAGTTGTGCCCGGGCCCCGAGTTCGGCCCGGTCATGAAGAACAGGTTCGGATAGCCGTGCGCGTTGATGCTCTTGTACGCCTGCGCGCCGTCGGCCCACTCCTCGCCGAGCGAGCGCCCGCCGATACCGGTGATCGGATACGGCGGACCCGTCAGATGCACGTCGTATCCGGTGGCGAACACGATGCAGTCGACATGGTGCTCGATGCCGTCGCTGGTGCGCAGGCCGACCGGGCTGATCGTCGCGATCGGCCAGTCGATCAGCTTGCAGTTGTCGCGTTGCAGGGCGGGGTAGTAGTCACTCGACACCAGCATCCGCTTACAGCCGGGGGTGAAGTCCGGCGTCAGCTGCCTGCGCAGCCAGGGATCCTTCACCTGACGACGCAGATGCGCCTTGCCCAGCCGGGCGACAAGACCGGTCAGCGGGGTGTTCCACACCAGCGCGGTGGCACTGACCTCGTGTCCCCAGTACAGCGCCTGGCGGGCAAGCTGTTGTGTGGCAGGCACTTTCGCGAACAGCTCCTGCGCGGCGGCCGGCATCGGGACATCCAGCCGCGGCAGTACCCAGCCCGGCGTGCGTTGGAACACCTTGACAAAGTCCGCCTGCTTGACCAGTTCGGGAACGATTTGTACGGCGCTGGCGCCCGTCCCGATCACCGCGACGCGCTTGCCGGTGAAGTCGTAGTCGTGGTCCCACCGCGCGCTGTGCATCACCTTGCCCGCATACGTGTCGACGCCGCGGATGTCGGGCAGCGTGTGGTCGGGCAACGGGCCGGACGCCAACACCACGGTGCGGGCCGTGAAGCGCTTGCGGCCCGTTGTGCTGACCCTCCAGACGCCTTCCGTCTCGTCGAAGTGCAGACCGTCGACCTCGACGCCGAACTCGATGCGCCTGCGCAGATCGAAGTCGTCGACCAGGTCCTCGATGTGGTTGCGGATCTCGTCAGCGGGGGAGTAGGCGCGCGACCATTCCGGGTTCTGCGCGAACGAGAATGAGTAGAGAAGCGACGGAATGTCGCACGCCGCACCGGGATATGTGTTGTCCCGCCATGTTCCGCCGACGCGGTGCTCGCGTTCGACGATCACGAAGTCGTCGATACCCGCCTGCACGAGCTTGATCGCGGTGCCGATGCCGGTGAAGCCCGTGCCGACGATCAGCGTGTCGTAAACACCGCGCACGCGAGGAGCACGAGAGGTACCGCGCACGCGAGGAGCAGGAACGTTGTCAGCCATATCAGGCCGCCGGCTCGTGGGTGACCTCTTTGACCCAGGTCGGCACCGACGGCAGCAGTGGACGCGGGTACTGGTCGGACAGCCACACCATGGAGTTGGCCAGGAGGTGGTAGGGGTGACGCGGGTTGGTGACGACTCCGGCGTAGCGCCGCAGGAACTGATACGTCGGCACCCGCCAGGTGAATTCGCCGCGGTCGCCGAGCTCTCTGAACCGCTTGACGGCCTTGTACAGTCGCTCGGGCTCCATACCCATGGCGACGATCTCATTGCGGATCCGGTTGATCAGCGGCGCGCCGATCAACAACCCGACGATCAGCCCCGGTGATGCCACGTTGCCGACCAGTTCGATCGCCAATCGTCGCGCTTTCGCGTGCCCGATCATATCGAGGACCTCGAAATCCACGACCAGGTGCCGGGATTCGTCATTGTTGATCTTCTCGAAAACCTGGTGACACACCGGGTCCTCGACCTCGTCGAGCAGGAACTTCAGCAGGGCGCCGTCAAGGGCGACCTCCAGCATCGGGATCACGGTGCCGAGCAGTGACAGCGGCATGTCGTCCGCCCAGCGGTCCAGCCATTCGATCGCCAGCCGGATGTTGACGTTCGGTTCGGGGACTTCGCCGTCGGAGAGCATTCCCCACCGCTTCATCAGCGCGAGTTCGGCATTCGCGTGGCGCTGCTCCTCGGCGTGGAAGTAGCGGTAGATCTCAGCAATGGTCGGTGTCGGCGCCTTTTTCGCCAGCGCCGCGAATCCTCTGGCGCCGATGTTCTCGATCCAGCACAGATCGGCCATGAAGGCCTTCAGCTGCGGCCGCTGCTCATCGGTGATCATCTCAGCACCCGGTGCGTCCCAGTCGATATCGGCCAGTGCCCACTGCCGGTCCTTGATCTTCGCCAGCATCACATCCATGTCGATCGCCATCGAAAGCCTCCTATGTCGCGATGCGCGAGGTGAGTCCGGCGGCGCGGGTGTACACCGTCGGGGTGAAACGCTTGATACCCCAGCCGATCCGGGCATCGGGTTGCGGCATGCAGTAGAGTCCGCCGCGGTCGAGCGTGTCCAGGCAGGTGCGGGCCACGCGGTCGGGGGAGAATCCGGTCCACCGCATCAGGCGGCCCGCCATCTGTGTCGACTTGGCAGTGATGCGGCCGGCGTCGACGATGTTCGTCTTCACGAAGGTGGGACACAGCACGGTGACCTGCACACCGCTGCCGGACAATTCAGCGGACAGCGTCTCCGACAGCGACAGGACACCGGCCTTACTGACGTTGTAGGCCGCCATCCCCGGCGCCGCGCCGAACGCCGCAGCCGATGCGACGTTGATGATGCCTCCCAATTGGCCTGAGTGTCCGGCTTCCTTCAGGATCGGCGCGAACACATGACATCCGTGAATCGGGCCCCACAGATTGATGCCGAGAACCCAGTTCCAGTCCTCGATGTCGGTTTCGCCGATGGCGGTGCCGCCGGCCCCGACCCCGGCGTTGTTGATCACCAGGGACGGCGGGCCGCCGAACCAGTCCTGCGCCAGCGTGGCGAGTCGGCCGACGTCGTCGAGCCGGGTGACGTCGCACCGTGCCGCCAGTGCCTCGCCTCCGGCGTCGACGATGGCCTCTGCCGTGGTGCGAGAGGCTGTTTCGTCGACATCGCTGCAGACGACCCTGCCCCCGCGGCGGGCCAGTTCGGTGGCGAAGGCCGCACCGATGCCGCTGCCCGCGCCGGTGATGACCGCCGCTGCGCCGTGACTGCGTTTCCTGGACGAACCGAAGATGCCCACTGCCTCACCCCGCCTGTCGATCGATCGCGGTGTCGCCGAGCGCCTCGGCGACGAACCGCACGACGTTGCGCATCGCAGGGGCGGCCTCAGGGGTCAGCCGGGGCAGCGCCTGGAAGACGTGCACCTGGTCCGGCCAGACCTGTAGTTCGCACTCGCCGCCCGCCGTCCCGATGTCGGCGGCCAGCCGCCTGGCGTCGGCGACGAGCATCTCGGCCCCGCCGGCCTGGACGAGCGTGGGCGGCATCGAACATCCACGCGCGACATCCAGCGTGAGCCGGGGATGGGCGAGATCGGTGTTCGTGCAGTACAACCGGACGAGCCGACGAGCGTCGCGGGCGCGAATCGCCGGGTCGCGTCGCAGCGCCTCACGGGTACGCGACAGCTCGAAGGTGAGATCGATCAGCGGCGACATCAGCACCATCGCGGCGGGGTGCTCGACGTCGGGCTGAAGCAGCATGTCGACGGCCAGATGACCGCCCGCCGAGTCGCCCGCGATGACGATTCGATCCGCCGCCAGACCGTGCTGGTCTGCCAGCCAATCCCAGCCGGTCCGGACATCGGTTGCCGCCGTGGGGAATCGATAGCGCGGGGCGAGCCGGTAGTCGACGACGAATACGGGCAGCCCGGTGAGAGCGGACAGCCATGCCGTCAGTCGGCGGTGAGTGCGGGGCGAGCACAGCGCGTATCCACTGCCGTGCACGTAGTAGATCGCGCGGTCGCCTCGACGCACGCCCTGCGCGAGCACCCATTCGCCGACGAGCCGGCCGCCGTCTGGCATTCGCACGTCGACCCTTTCGACCTGCGTCCCCGCCAGAGACGGACCGAAGGAGTTCATGACCTGGGAGACGATCCGGCGCGACGCCCACAGGCCCCAGGTCCGCTCGGGCGGTATCACCGCGCTGATCTGTCGAAGGGTCACGGTGCTGAACGCGGCCGCTCCGCGACTCCTCATCGAGCCGCGGACGGGCAGGGTGTCCGCCATGTGCCGAAGTACAACAGCAAATGATGACATTTGTCAATGTCAACATTTCAAGGTGTCAGCGGGGTGGGTCGCCCCGCCAACTGAAGCTGTTGACGTATTTGCCCATGTCAAGGGCCAACTGCAAGTTCGCGCCAGACGGCTTGCCCAGCCCGAAATCCGGGCCGAATTGCCGGAACGGGCCGACGGCGGCCGCGACGAGCGCGAGGTCGTTCTTCACCGCCACCATCGCGATCACCCGCATCCGCATGTAGTTGCTGTTGGCGCCCTGAGGCCAGCAGTCGGCGACCAGGCCGTAACCGTGTTCGTAGCCCACCATCGCGTTGGGGATTTCGTATGCGACCTTCGTGTCCGGAAAGGTCTCCTTGACAAGGCTTTTGGCGATCTGCTCGGCGGTTCGGCCTTTGGCGGGCTTGCTCATCAGCTGCATGGTGCCGCCGTCGCCGCCGACAAAATCGGCGCGCACGCCGGTCGGGCTGGTGGTGATTCGATAGACCTCGCTCGGTGCGGGGTAGGAGACGGAGAAGGTCCCGTCGGGAGCGATGAAGCGGGGGTTGACCGCGACTGGCTCGCCGGTCGGTGGATGGCCGCAGTCAGGTGGGCAGACATAGCGTGCTGACGGCTTCTGAACGATGACCGACAATCCCACCAGAGCAATCGCAACCATGACGATGGCGACGCCCCAGGTTCGCAGCAGCCGGACGCGGGACGTCTGCCGTACCGGCTCCGCGTCATAGGTCCCCGACATCACGGAGTAGCCGGGATGGGTGATCTCGGTCGTCGATTCGTCTGGCTCGCGACTGGTCGGTCGCGAGTCGCGTCGGTTCTTCCGAGATGATCTGGACGCGGCTCGGGTCGCAACACCGCAGGCGGGGCAGAACGCCATGTCGGGGACGACGTGGTGACAGTGCGGACACAGAATCGGCTCATCGGAATAGATCTCGTCATGCGCTTCATGCAGCAGCGCGAGATGAAGACCGATGCGCAGCAACAGAAGTGCGACGATGGAGACACTGAGATGGATGACCAACTGCAGCCACTGGGGGATGTGGGTGACGTCGATCAAGCCCAGCCCGGCGTAGACAGCCACGACGGATACCGCGAAGCCGGTGAGGATCGCGCGGATGTATCCCGTGTGTTGGTCGGCCTTGTTCGCCGGCCGGGTGAACCACAATGCGGCGCCGATGAGACCTCCGACGGCAGCCGCGGTCACCGGCACCGCAATGCCCCGGATGCCCGCCTCGACGATGAGCGACGACACCGGGCGGCTGTGCGCGATCATGCCCGTCGTGAACTGCGGTGCCAGTCGGGTGATGGTGGCTGCCGCGGAGAAGGCCAACGCGCCGAGTGCACCGATCATGAAGCCGTCCAATGACTCTCGATCGGACGGTCTCAGCAGGCGCACGACGACGACGGGAACCAGCATGAGGACCATGCTGCCGATCGGGACGCCGAGTCCTTCCCGCAATATGCGGCCGCCGGCGATACCGGTGCCCAGCGGAACACCGTAGGAGCGAGCCACCGCCGCGCCGGTCAGCAGCACCCAACCGACCCCGAGCGCGATACCGAGACCGGCTGTCAGCAGCAGGGTGCGCCCCGGGAGATCGCGCACGGCGTCCGCCTCGCGCAGGTAGAGCACAAATAACAGGGGCAGCCCGAGCGCGGACACCGTGATCAGCGCCGCGGGCATTCGCAACGTGGCGAACGTCGCCAGCCCGATCAGGACAAGAATCAGCACGATGCGGAACGGCGCGCGTGATCGGCCCGGCAACTGTGGAAACAGCGAACTGGCCAACGATGGCAGCAGCAGATGCTCGCCGGGTGCGGCACTATATGCGCGAATCCGCAACCAGGACGGCCCATTTCCGCGCCGCTCGGTGAGATGGTCGCCGCACAGCCCACAGAATTCGCCTGCGGGAACCTCGGTCTGGCAGACCCGGCATTCCATCGTCGTCGGGCTGTCCCCGGTGGGGGCGCTCATGCGCTGAGCCTCTGCAGGACGAGGATGTCGCGGACGAGATTGTCGACGTCGGGGGTACCGAGGCCGGTCACCAGGTCATAGCCCGGCGTGGCGTCGGCGACGGCGTTTCCGCCCAGAACGACGTCGCGGAAGCCGGGCAGACGGGAGCCTTCGGCGACCGCATACAGCAGGGGATTGAGGTCGCCGAGCGCCCGGCCGTCGTTGGCGATGAGCCATTGGTTCATCACCGCGGCCAGCCCGGCCCAGAGCGGCGCCGCCTGAGACGTGCCGCCCCCGACGAGTTGCTTGCCGTTGAACACGATCTTGACCCCGGTGAACTGGTCGGCGACGGCCGACACGTCGGGAGTGAGCCTGCGGCCCGGATCCCGGTTCGGCATCACCGCACGTTGCCAGTCGGGACGGTCGAACAGGTTGGATACTCCGCCGCCGCTGCCCAGTGACAACGGGACGTCGAACCAGGCCTGCTCGGACTGCCACACTCCCTTGGCGTCGGTCGACAAGGTGGTGCCGCCGACGTCGGTCATCTCCGGCAGCGAGGCCACCGAATCCAGCCCGACGTCGGCGTCGCTCGGCGGGGAGGACCAGTCCTGACCGCCCTTGCACTCCAGGCCGGCGAGGTCTCCGCTGGCATTGAAAGCCGTGGTGCCCCTTTGGTGTGCTGCGGCAAGCGCGGACCGCACCGGCGCCATATCGGCTGCGGTGATCAATTTGTCGCAGCCCCAGCCGATGGAGAAGCTCCACACGGCGCCGGGGAACTGGCGGTCCGCCGACTCCAGCATCTGCGAGATCTTCTCGTAGACGCCGCCGTCACCCTCGACCGTCGGCCGGGCGTTGATGACGACCTTGCGGGCGTCGGGGGCGAGGGCATGGGCGACCTCGAGATCCATCGTGGTTTCACCGCGCGGCTCGGCCGGCTGGCCGCCGATCAGCGTGGGGGTGAACCCCGGCAGCTGGTACAGGGTGGCGAAGCTGTCGAGGTCCGCTTGGTCGTAGCCGTCGAAGGCGAAGATCACGATGGTCTGGCCCTTCCCGGTGAATCCCTCCGATGCAAGCTTGCTGACGTTGTAGGTGGCGCGCAGCGCGCTCGGCTGCAGACCCTGATCCGGCACATCGAGCGGCAGCGTCGGTGGTTTCGACGTGTGGTGCGGGATGTAGCTCAGGATCCGGCCGAGCTCGACGACCTCCTGGCGCAGTTCGGTGGGCACCGACGGCTGCTGAGGAGAGGCATAGAACAGCTGACCCCGCTGTCCGCGATAATCGTGTACCTCGACACCGAAAGCGGCGCCCACCTTCTGGGCATCACCTTCGATGACGGCCCAGTTCTTCCCGGGCTGCCATCGCACCGACAGGCCTTGTCCACGCGCCCAACCGACCAATTGGGTCGGTTGGGTGGAGTCGCGCAGTTCGGCGGTCAGCTGGGTGTCATCGCGGTGCGAAGGCCCGAGATCGGTTGAGGCGCCGAGCATCAGCGCATATGGACCACTAATCGACCCGGGCGCGTCGTGCGCATTGGTGATCCGCAGATCGGACGCAAGCACCAGCACCCCCGCCGCCGCAATCAACGCCAGCAGTCGGTGCCCGGCGCGTGTCCGCAAACCGGGCACCGCGGTGCGCTAGTTGTCGCCCGGAACGGCCGTCGGCGCCGCCGGAGCCTTGATCCCGGGCGAGAAGGGGTTCGGGCCATTGGGATCGAGGCGCGGCGCCTTCTCGGTCGGCTGCACGGGGGCCGTCGTCGTGGTCGTCGTCGTCGTCGTGGTCGTCGTGGTCGAGGTCTCGGGAGCCTTCTGTTCTTCCTTTGCGCATGCGGCGGACAGCCCGACCAGGGCGATGATTGCCGCGGCTCCGGCGATGGCCGGTATGCGACGAGTCGAACGACGTGTCGTCATGGTGTTCCTATTCTGTCCCCCGACTGGCGATCTGAACCGCTGGCGATGCGATTCGTTGTTGAAAACTTTATCCGAATCGCGAAAATCCGCCCAGCCAATACCCAGGCATTCCGCGACGGGCGAACGGCACCCACTGCCGGGCCGCCGACGCTTGACGGTGTCGGTGGGCGGGTGTTTACTCAAAAGATCGAACATATTTTCGAATAACTGCTGATTCTGATGGGGTGGAAGGTGCTGCTGTGACCGCTGCGATGAACCTGCAGCAGCCTCGGCGTGACCGCGCTGAACAGGTAGAACACCTGCGCCGCAAGATGGCGGCGATATCGGGGAAGGTCGGCCAGGGTCGACGCGGCCAGGTGCCGTCGAACGACGTACTGCCCGAGCCGGAAAGTTTGCTGCCACTCCCCGAAATCCAGGCCGAAAACCTACCCACCACATTGCCGAAGGGCACGGTGGCGGTGCTGTCGGGCGCCCGGTCGCTATCGCTGAGCATGGTGGCGGCGGTGACGGCGGCGGGTGGGCACGCGGCCATCGTCGGCCAGCCCGACGTCGGTCTGCTCGCGGCCGTCGAGATGGGTGCCGACTTGAGCCGGCTCGCGGTCATCCCGGAACCGGGAGCGGATCCCGTCGAGGTGGCGGCGGTGTTGATGGACGGCATGGATCTGGTGGTGCTCGGCCTCGGCGGGCGCTCGATACCCGCGACGCGGGCGCGGGCGGTGGTGGCCCGCGCGCGGCAGAAGGGGTGCACGCTGCTGGTCACCGACGGTGAATGGCAGGGCGCGACGGCCCGATTGGAGGCCAGGGTCAGCGGCTATGACGTGACCGGCGGCAGCGGAGGCAGGCCCATCTCGGGATGCGGACGGATCAGCCGGGTGCGACTGGCCATGCGGGCGAGGGGGCGAACCTTCGGGTCGGTGCATGCGGTAGGCGGATGAGCGCTTGCGCGAAGACCAGAGGGCACGGATGAGCGCTTGCGCGAAGACCAGAGGGCACGGATGAGCGCTTGCGCGAAGACCAGAGGGCACGGATGAGCGCTTGCGCGAAGACCAGAGGGCACGGATGAGCGTGTCGCGGGTGCTGGCCATCTGGTGCATGGATTGGCCCGCGGTGGCCGCGGCGGCTGCGGCCGATCTGCCCCCCACGTCTCCGGTGGCGGTCACGCTGGCCAACCGGGTCATCGCCTGCTCGGCGTCGGCCCGAGGGGCGGGGGTGCGCCGCGGCCTGCGCCGCCGCGAGTCCCAGGCAAGATGCCCGCAGTTGCACGTCGTCACTGCCGACCCGGCACGCGATGCCCGCCACTTCGAGAACGTGACCGCAGCGGTGGACGACCTGGTCCCGCGCGCCGAGGTGCTGCGGCCCGGCCTCCTGGTGCTCCCGGTGCGCGGCGCGGCCCGCTATTTCGGTTCTGAGCAGGCTGCGGCGGAACGGTTGGTCGACGCGGTGGCTGCGGCCGGAGCCGAATGCCAGGTGGGAATCGCCGACCGGCTGCCCACCGCGGTCTTCGCCGCACGTGCCGGACGGATCATCGAGCCGGGCAGGGACGCGGTGTTCCTGTCCGCGCTGTCCATCCGGCAGCTGGCCACCGAACCGAGCCTCGCGGCACCGGGCCGCGAAGACCTGGCTGACCTGTTGTGGCGCATGGGAATTCGAAACATCGGCCAGTTCGCCGCCCTGTCTCGCGCCGATGTGGCCTCCCGGTTCGGGGCCGATGCAGTGGCCGCACATCGCTTCGCCCGCGCCGAGCCCAGCCGCGGTCCGTCGGGCCGTGAACCGCCACCGGAACTCGACGCCGTGATGGACTGCGACCCGCCGATCGACCGGGTCGACGCCGCCGCGTTCGCCGGCCGGTCGCTGGCGGGCGACCTGCATCGCAGCCTCGAGGCGGCAGGCGTTGGCTGCACCCGGTTGGCCATCCATGCCGTTACCGCCAACGGTGAAGAGCTGAACAGGGTTTGGCGATGTGCGGAACCATTGACCGAGGATGCCACCGCCGACCGGGTGCGCTGGCAGCTGGACGGCTGGCTGAATCGCCGCAATCCCAACGACAGACCCACCGCTCCGATCACCGTGCTGCGGCTGCACCCGGTGGAAGTGGTGTCGGCCGAGGCGTTGCAACTGCCGCTGTGGGGCGGCATAGGAGAGGAGGACCGGCTGCGCGCCCGCCGTGCGCTGGTCCGGGTGCAAGGCCTGCTCGGGCCGGAGGCCGTTCAGGTGCCGGTCCTCAGCGGAGGCCGTGGGCCCGCCGAACGAATCACGTTGACACCGTTGGGCGATGAGCCGGTACCGCAGGCCGAGCCCAGTCAGCCGTGGCCGGGACAACTGCCCGAGCCCTCGCCGACCGTGCTGCTCGACGATCCGGTCGAGGTGCTCGACGGCGAAGGCAATCCGGTACGGGTGACCAACAGGGGATTGTTCTCCGCGGAGCCGGTCGCGGCTGGCCGCCCTCGGCCGCGAGGGCGCGTTGCCTGCTTCGCTCCTCGCGTGCGCGGTGTCATGGTGGGCGGGGCCGTGGCCGGTCGACGAACGATGGTGGGATCTCGAGCGCAAGGCAGGGCGCACCGCACGGGCTCAAGTGCTGCTGGATGGAGACCCGGGACAGGCGTTGCTGCTGTGCTACCGCCAGCGTCGGTGGTATCTGGAAGGGATCTACGAGTAGTCAGACCCTCTCCAGGTCCGGCAGCTTCCAGGTCTTGTCGAACAGCGGTTGATCGGGACCGTAGAAGCGGAAGACCACCTCGAAAGCGTTGCAGGCCTTGGTCGGTACCCAATTCGAAGCCTTACCGTCGGGAGCGGTGGGACCGAAGTAGACGTCAACGGAACCGTCGGCATTTGTCGCCAGACCCGCCGACGTCGACGCCCGGCTGCAGTGCGGCGAGTTGCGAATCAACGCGTGGGTCATACCGTCGTAGGCGGTCGCCGACCAGTACTGGTGCACCGGAGCAGGGGCGGGTACGCGGAGACGGTAGGTGCGGCCCCCGTCGAGCCTGTTGCCCTTGCCGTCCTTGGTCGCCATCAAGTAGAACTGCCCGGCGCCAGGGTTTTTGGTGCTGAAGTAACCCATCGCGTACGTCACGGCGCGGTCGTCCACGGGATAGCTGTCCGGGTCGGCGAAGTTCGTCGCCAGGCCCTCGACCACGTCTCCTGCGGCCGGCACATGCCAGTGGCCGCCGTCGAAATAGGGCGGCGGAAAATACGACGTCTCCAGGCGGTTGGCCAGCCAGTTATGTGCCTCGTGTGCCGCGAGGTTGAGGATGCGTCGCGTCTTGTCGTCGGGCGCGAAGGGCCTGCCCTTCTCGATGCCGATCGACGTGAGCGTGTCGATCATCGCCTTGTCGCGGACCAGCCACGGCTCGGTCTGCACGATTCTGTTCAGCGCGTCGAAGAATCGCACGTCGTAGGGAATGGTGGAGTCGAACAGTACGTCGTTGGCGTCGACGAAGGTCGTATCGGGTGGGTCGGCCACCGACGAAAGTGGGTACACCCGAACGCGTCTGCCGTACATGACGGCATCGGCGATGTCGGTATCGGCGGCACTGCGATAATTCGACCGCAGCAGCGCGTATGACTGATACGTGGGCGACGGGCACCGAACGCAATCATCGGGGATTTCGCCGTCATGACCGGGCGGCAGGATCACATACCGGCCGCCCGCACCCATGTCGGTGCCGGTGGGCCCGACGTCGGCGATCGCGGTCTGCCAGCAGTCATCGATCGAGCCGACGATCACGCCGGTGCCGGCGGGCGGTATCTCCAGCACCACGGGACCGACGTCGGTGGTGTCGAAGAACGGCACGACGTAGATGGTGTCGGGGTTGGGGGTGAGCGTCTGGTTCTTCCAGGTGGCCGGCCGCGACCAGAACACCACCTGGTTGGGCGCTCCGCCGAGCTTGACCATCTGGCGGCGCATCAGTTCGAAATTGACCGCGGGCATGCCCCAGATGACCGCTTCGATGGCACGCCGATGCACTGCCCGGTCGGCGATCTCGGCCGGGTTCGACGGCGGCCCCGCGGACGGTTCCGGCCGTTGCCACAGCGTGCGCATGGCGCGCCTCCCACGTCACGTTGCCGCCATTCAACCGCAGGTCAGGCGAGATTGCGCGCGAATTGACCGACGCGTGCGATGAACCGGTCGAAGAACGCCGCGGGATCGACACCAATGCCGATGAGCGCGTTGGGTTCTCGTCCCCAACGCCCTGACCAGTCCGCGATGGTCATGCCGCGCGTCAGCGTGCCGGTCAGCTCGACGTCGACGGCGGCGGGCCGCGTTGTCACCAGGTCGGGGTCGAGCGCCACGCCTGCGGCGAGCGGGTCGTGCAGATGCGCGAGGTAGCCCTCGTTCTGGTCGAAATGGAACTCGAAGTAGAAGCGCATCGCGTCCTCGAGGACCCGGATCAGCGGGTTGGCAGCCGCGGATCGGGTGCCCCGCTCGTCGAGCACGCTCATCGGCGCCGTAGCCGAGCCCGCCTCCGTGGCCAACCGGCCCAGCAGCGCGGGCGTCATCGCGATGTTCTCGGTCAGGTTCAGGCCCAGCACGATCGGAAGGTGCGTTGGCGGCTGGGCCGATTCCCGGGTCGCTGCGCTCCTGCCCGCAGGAAGTCCCCATGCGGCAGACCAGACGGAGAGCACCTCGTGGGCGGCCTCGGGGTCGACGCTGATGTTCCACTCGGCGACCGGCGTCGTGTTCCCGCGGTATTCGAAGGCGCCGCCCATGATCACCAACCGCCGCAAAAGGGCGGGCAGCGCGGGCTCGCGCCGCAATGCCAAGGCCAGATTGGTCAACGGGCCGGTCGCGACGCCGATCAGTTCGCCGGGATAGGCATGCGCGGCCCTGATCCACGCCTCGGCGGCGTCGTGTGCGGTGAGCCGGCGATCGGTCGACGGCAGGGTGGCATAGCCCAGCCCCTGCGGCCCGTGGGTGTCCTCGGCCGTGCGCAGCGGCGAGCTCACCGGCTGTTCGGCGCCTTTGGAGACCGGAACACCCTCGACCCGGCACAGCTCGAGCAGACCGAGGTTGTTCGCGCAAACCTGTTGCACCGGAACGTTTCCCGCAGTCGACGCGATACCGACGAGTTCAGCGTCGGCGCTGCCGAACAGGTACGCCAATGCCATCGCGTCGTCCACACCCGTGTCGACGTCGGCAAAGACGGGCTGCGGCACGCAGGTAACCATACTGCGGCGGATCGCCTACCAGTGCACGCCAGGCACCAACCGAACCGCGCGCTTCACCGGGCGCGGCACCCGCACCGTGCTCACCGCGCGTGCCGGGCGGCGCGGCCGCCGCGACGGCGTGCGCGCTGCCTGCTCCTGTTCGACGCCGCGCGCCGCCGCCGAGTCCGGATAGCCCAGGTAGACCTGGTGCAGCACCCGGCGTGACAGCTTCGGCGTGAAGTACATACCCACGTCGGCGAGCGTGCCGATCGGGGTGTCGATTCGCGCCGGCTTCTCGACGAGGCCGCGTACCACCATCGCCGCCGCGTGCTCGGCGGTGATCGGCGGGGTCGGGTTGAGCCTGCGGGACGGGGCGATCATCGGCGTCTTCACCAGCGGCATGTGGATGTTGGTGAATGTGATGTGGTCGGACAGCGTCTCGGTGCCCACCACCTCGGCGAAGGCGTCGAGTGCGGCCTTGCTGGGGATGTACGCGCTGTACTTCGGGCTGCTGGCCTGTACGCCCGCACTGGACACATTCACCACGTGTCCGAACCGGCGCTCGCGCCAGTGCGGCAGCAGCGCGAGCACCATGCGGACCGAGCCGAAGTAGTTGACCGCCATGACGCGTTCGTAGTCGTGCATTCGGTCGGTCGCGGCCGAAATCGACCGGCGGATCGAGCGACCCGCGTTGTTGACCAGGTAGTCGACGTGACCGAACCGGCCGAGGATGTCCTTGATCGTGTGGTCGACGGACGCCGATTCGGTCACGTCGCAGGTGAAGGCGTAGGCGCGACCACCGAGTTCGCGAATCTCGTCGACCAGACCGTCGAGTGCCTCTGCGTTGCGGGCGAGCGCGAAGACCGTCGCACCGCGTTCGGCGACGGCGATCGCCGACGCCCGGCCGATCCCGCTCGACGCGCCGGTGATGATGACGTGCTTGCCGACCAGCGGGCCCGCGGGATCGTCGCGCCGAGCCCGATCAGGGTCGAGGTGCTTCGCCCAGTACCGCCACAGCCTCGGTGCGTAGGACGCGAATTCGGGCACCTCTATCCCGCTGCCCTGCAAAGCTTCTCGCGTGTTCTCGGCGGTGAAGGTGGGCATCAGGTCGACGATGTCGAGGATCTCGGCGGGGATGCCCAGCTGCGTGACCGCCATGTTGCGCAGCACCTTCGCGCGGCCGCTGGCTCGAAGGAACGGTGTCGCCGCACCCCGCGGCAGGGAGCCGCGCAGCCCCGGCAGTCCCGCCGCCTTCGCGATGCCGCGGTAAATGCCACGCAGGCCGATGCTTGCAGGCGCGGTGAGGTGAAAGGTCTGGCCGTCGCGGTCGGGCGCATGAATCAGCTCGGTCAGTGCATCGACGACGTAGTCGACGGGCACGATGTTGGTGCGGCCCGTGTCGGGCAACACAATCGGGGTGAACGACGGCAACACCGCAAGCTTGGCCAGGATGCCGAAGAAGTAATACGGGCCGTCGACCTTGTCCATCTCGCCGGCTAGGGAATCGCCGACCACCACGGCGGGCCGGTAGATGCGGTAGCGCAGACCAGGCTCGGAACGCACCAGCATCTCGGCCTCGAACTTGGTCTGGTGATACGGCGTCGGCAGGTCCTGCCCGACGTCGAAGTCGTCTTCGGTGTATTCGCCGCGATAGGTCCCGGCCACCGCGATCGACGACACGTGGTGCAGCGTCGCGCCGAGTCGACGTGCGAGGGCGATCACGGCCCTGGTGCCCTCCACGTTGGCCGCGCGCTGGGCATCCTCGGCGACGGTGATGTCGTAGACGCCGGCGCAGTGCACAATGTGGTCGACGGGACCGAGTTCGGCGACGGTGTCGTCGGAAAGGCCCAGATGGTCCGCCGTCAGGTCGCCGACCAGTGCCTTTGCCCGGCCACCCCAGGGACGCTCGCCCTGGGTCGCCAGCTGCTCGAACCTGTTCAGCGACTCCCGGCGCACCAGGACCCACACGTCGGCGTCGGGGAACCGGTCCAGGATCCGCGAGACCACTCGCCGCCCGATAAACCCGGTACCGCCGGTAACGACATAGCGCATGCGGTCATGCTCGTCCGTCGGCCCCCGAAGGTCAACGCAATGTGATGCGGTCGATCACGCGAGGTCGCTGGGCGACGAGCCGTATGCCCGGTCGATGTCGCCCGCGTGGGCACGAAGTCGCGCGACGGTGGCGATCAACGACCGTGCCTGCCCGGACGTCAGGCCGGGAAGGCCGAACTCCGCGCGGTCCATCGCCTCGGTCCCCCGGTCTGTGAGTTCGCGGCCATCGTCGGTGATCGTCACCAGCGTCGCGCGCCGGTCGTGGGGATGGGAGTGGCGACGGACCAGGCGTTTCGCCTCGAGCCGCTCGACGGCGAGCGTCACCGTGGTCGCGTGCACCATCAGATGCCACGCCATCCTGCTGAGCAGCCACGTGCCTGTCTCGCTCAACTGCAGCGCCTTGAGGATCTGGTAGTCGGTGAGGCTGATCGCGCACTCGGCGCGCAGCTGATGCTCGAGTGCGGATGTCATCAGATGGTGCAGCCGCAGCAGCGACGTCATCGCCAGGAACGCCGACGGATCGTCGTCGGTCTGCCGTTCCCAGTAGAAACGCATCCATTGCACCGGATCGTGTTGCTGCTTCTGCGTGAGCGCCGATCCGTTCCCCAGGTTGGTGGTTGATACCCCCGCCACCATGGTTTCGTATCCAAAAATGTGGCCGCTCAATCCTCGGGCAGGTACGGCCGATATCGTCCGAGACGACCTGAAGGGAGCGACCATGCCGATCGACCCGAACGCGATAGGTGCGAAAACCGACCCGCATGTCTTCGAATGGACCGACCGAGACACGCTGCTCTATGCACTCGGCGTCGGGGCAGGCATCGATGATCTCGCGTTCACGACGGAGAACAGCCACGACATCGCCCAACAGGTGTTGCCGACGTACGCCGTCATCGCGTGCACGGGATTCGCCGCGGCGGGCAGGATCGGGTCGTTCAACTGGGCGATGCTGCTGCACGGGTCCCAGGAGGTCCGACTGTTCGAGCCGCTGCCTGCGGCGGGAAAGCTGAGCGTGGTCGGCGAGGTCGCCGACATTCAGGACAAGGGCGAAGGCAAGAACGCCATCGTCATGCTCAAGGCGACGGGCACCGACCCCGGCACCGGGAAGGTCGTCGCCGAGACCGAGGCGACCGCCGTGATCCGCGGCGAGGGCGGCTTCGGCGGGCAGCCGGGCCAGCGTCCGGCGGCGCCCGAGATCCCCGACCGCGCGCCCGATTCGCGGCTGTCGCTGCCGACCCGCGAGGACCAGGCGCTGATCTACCGGCTGTCGGGTGACCGCAACCCGCTGCACAGCGATCCGTGGTTCGCGCGCGAGCTGGCCGGCTTCCCCAAGCCGATCCTGCACGGGTTGTGCACCTATGGCGTCGCCGGTCGCGCGCTCGTCGGTGAACTCGGCGGCGGCGACGCGACGAAGGTCACCGCGATCGCGTCGCGGTTCACCTCGCCGGTCTTTCCCGGCGAGACACTCACCACGTCCATTTGGCGCACGGAGGCGGGACGTGCGGTGTTCCGCACCGAGGCGGCCAACCCCGACGGTACGAACGCTCGGCTGGTTCTCGAGGACGGCGTCGCCGAATACACCGACTGAGCAGCCGCCGGTGGTACAGGATGTGCACCATGAAGCTGGTCGTGGGATACCTGGCCACACCCGGTGGCGCCGACGCGGTGGCGCTCGGTGCCCGGCTGGCCCGCACGCTGGGTGCCCAACTGGAGTTGTGCATCGTCCTGCCCTCCGACCGTGCGGACACCGCGCGCCTGACGGTCGGTCACTTCGACGAGGTGCTCGCCGAGCAGGCCCAGAAGTGGCTGAGCGAAGTGGCGATCCCGCCCGGCATCGTCTCGCACAACCACGTCAGCTTCTCCGAGTCGTTCGCCGGCGGCCTGCTTCAGGAGGTTGCGCGGCTCGGGGCCGACGGCATCGTGGTCGGTGGATCGGGCGGTGGGCTCGCGGGACCCCTGTCATTGGGTTCTGTGGTCAACGAGCTGCTGCACTCGTCCCCGGTGCCGGTGATCGTGGCGCCGCGAGGCACTCGGCACTCCGAGGTCGAACGCGTCCGTGAGGTGACGTGCGCCATCGGTGAGCGCCAGGGTGCGGACCTGTTGCTGCGCAGCGCGGTTCGGTTCAGCAAGGCGGCGGGCACGCCACTGCGGCTGGTGTCGCTCGTCGCTCTCGATCCGACGTTCGGCTACCTCCGCGGCGACGTTGACGCCGTTCGCGATCGCGCGCTCGCCCATGCCCGGCAGACCGTGGAAACGGCGAAAGAAGCCCTACCCGAGGCCGTTCCGGTCACCTCGACCATCGTCGACGGCGCCACGGTCGAGGATGCCGTCAGCAAGCTGGACTGGCGCGACGGCGATTTGATCATGGTCGGGTCGAGCAGGCTCAGCGCGCCGAGGCGGCTGTTTCTCGGCTCGACGGCCGCGAAGATGCTCCGGGTGCTCGATGTTCCGATGATGGTGGTGCCGCGCGACCAGCTCGACGGGGACGCGCTGCCCTAGAGAATGGGCGCTTGGTCCGCCCGACAAGTGACCTTGGCCTCTGACGCGTCGAATAGCGCGCTCATAGCTTGATGGCATGTCCGAGTCAGTGACCCAGCGCGGCGTCCTGGTTGGTGTCGACGGTTCCGCGGCATCGAAGGCGGCAGTGGCCTGGGCCACGCGCGACGCGGCGATGCGAAAGATCTCCCTTACGCTCGTCCACGTCGTGGTACCCGTGGTGCCCACCTCCTCTGTGTCGCCGGAATTCGCGTTCCCCTCCGACTTCTTCAGGTGGCAGGAGGATCAGGCCGTTCGCGTGCTCGAAGAAGCGCGGGACACCGTCACGGCGTCCTCGCACGATGCCTCGCCTGCCCAGGTGCACAGCGTGGTGTTGCACGGCGGAGCGGTCGCGACGCTGGTCGACCTGTCGAAGGACGCCGACATGATCGTTGTCGGCGCGCGGGGGATGGGCGCGTTCAGCCGGGCCCTGCTCGGCTCCGTCAGCACCGGCCTGGTTCACCATGCGCACTGCCCGGTCGCCGTCATTCACGAAGACGCCCCCGAGGTGGCAGCGGACGCTCCTGTGCTGGTCGGGATCGACGGCTCACCCGCGTCGCTGGCGGCCACCGAGGTGGCCTTCGACGAGGCGTCGCGTCGCGGCGTGGACGTGGTGGCGCTGCACGCGTGGCGCGACCTCACCACGATGTACGAGTTGCCCGGATTGGACGTCGGCCAGCTCGAGGCCGAGGCGAAGCTGGCGTTGTCCGAGCGGCTGGCCGGTTTCGAAGAGCGGTACCCCGACGTCACGGTGCACCGGATAGTGGTCAGCGACCAGCCGTCCCGTCAGCTCGCCGAGCACGCGAAGCGTGCCCAGCTGGTGGTCGTGGGAAGCCACGGCCGCGGCGGGTTCGCCGGCATGCTGCTCGGCTCGGTCAGCACCGCGATCGTGCATGCGGTGACGTCGCCCGCGATCGTCGCGCGCCAGGCTTAGTTCCGGGCTCGTCTATCGAACGGATGTTCGATAGACTTCGGGGGTGGGTTGGCATACCGGGCCGCCGAGCTGGACCGAGATGGAGCGGGTACTCCACGGTAAACCGCGCCGCGCCGGCTGGCCCATCGATGAACAGATCGGCGACGGGGGAGACAGCCCCGCCTGGTCCCGCAAGCGCGGAAGCTACCAGCCGCCGGAGCCGCACCGGCGGCGACATGATGCTCTGGATATGCAGCGGCCCGGCTCGTCGGTGCCGTATGCCGAACTGCATGCGCATTCGGCGTACAGCTTCCTCGACGGCGCCAGCACGCCGGAGGAACTCGTCGAGGAGGCCGCGCGGCTCGGGCTGCGCGCCATCGCGCTGACCGATCACGACGGGCTCTACGGGGTGGTGCGTTTCGCCGAAGCGGCCAAGGAACTCGACATGCGGACGGTGTTCGGTGCCGAACTGTCCCTCGGCGGAGGCGACCGCACCGAGGAGCCCGATCCCCGCGGCCCGCACCTGCTGGTGCTCGCCCGAGGCCCCGAGGGGTATCGACGGCTGTCGCGTGAGCTCGCCAAGGCCCACCTCGCCGGCGGTGCGAAAGGGGCCCTGCGCTACGACTACGACGCGCTGACCGAGGCGGCGGGCGGACACTGGCACATCCTCACCGGCTGTCGCAAAGGCCATGTCCGCCAGGCGCTTTCCGACGGTGGTCCGGAGTCGGCCGAAAGGGCCCTCGCCGATCTGGTGGACCGGTTCGGCAGCGACCGGGTCAGCATCGAGCTCACCCACCACGGGCATCCCCTCGACGACGAACGCAATGCCGTGCTCGCCGAGCTGGCACCCCGGTTCGGTCTTGGCGTCGTCGCCACCACCGCCGCCCATTTCGCCGAGCCCTCGCGCGGCAGGCTGGCGATGGCGATGGGAGCGATCCGGGCCCGTCACTCGATCGACGAAGCGGCGGGCTACCTTGCCCCACTGGGCGGTTCGCATCTGCGGTCGGGGGAGGAGATGGCGCGGGTGTTCGCGCATCATCCAGAAGTGGTGACCGCCGCGGCGGATCTCGCCGAGCAGTGCGCCTTCGAGTTGGCGCTGATCGCCCCGCAGTTGCCGCCGTTCGACGTCCCGGACGGCCACACCGAGGACAGCTGGCTGCGGCACCTCGTCATGGCGGGCGCGCGCAACCGGTATGGGTCGCCCGAGCGGGCACAGCGCGCGTATCAGCAGATCGAACACGAACTGAAAATCATTGCCCAACTGCAGTTTCCGGGCTATTTCCTGGTGGTGCACGACATCACCCGGTTCTGCAGGGACAACGGCATCCTCGCCCAGGGCAGGGGATCGGCGGCCAACTCGGCGGTCTGCTACGCACTCGGCGTCACCAATGTCGATCCGGTCGCGAACGAGTTGTTGTTCGAGCGATTTTTGTCCCCGGCGCGAGACGGTCCACCCGACATTGACATCGACATCGAATCGGACCTGCGGGAGAAGGCCATCCAGTACGTCTACGACCGCTACGGGCGTGACTACGCCGCGCAGGTCGCCAACGTCATCACCTATCGCGGCCGCAGCGCGGTGCGTGACATGGCCCGCGCATTGGGCTTTTCCCAGGGGCAGCAGGACGCGTGGAGCAAGCAGATCGGCCAGTGGGGAAAGCTTTCCGAAGCCTCTCACGTCGAGGATGTTCCGGAACCGGTGATCGACTTGGCCATTCAGATCTCGAACCTGCCCCGGCATATGGGCATTCATTCCGGCGGCATGGTGATCTGCGACCGCCCGATCGCCGACGTGTGTCCGGTGGAGTGGGCGCGGATGGAGAACCGCAGCGTGCTGCAGTGGGACAAGGATGACTGCGCGGCAATCGGTTTGGTGAAGTTCGACATGCTCGGGCTCGGCATGCTGTCGGCCCTGCACTACTGCATCGACCTGGTCGCAGAACACAAGGGCATCGACGTCGATCTGTCCCAACTCGACCTCTCCGAGCAGGCCGTATACGAGATGCTGCAACGCGCCGATTCCGTCGGTGTGTTCCAGGTGGAGTCCCGTGCGCAGATGGCCACGTTGCCCCGCCTCAAGCCGCGGGTGTTCTACGACCTCGTCGTCGAGGTGGCACTGATCCGGCCGGGGCCGATCCAAGGCAACTCTGTGCACCCCTACATCGGCAGGCGCAACGGAACCGAACCGGTGGTCTACGACCATCCGTCGATGGAGCCCGCGCTGCGAAAGACGCTGGGGGTACCGCTGTTTCAGGAGCAACTCATGCAGCTCGCGGTCGACTGCGCCGGCTTCACCGCCGCCGAGGCCGACCAGTTGCGCCGAGCGATGGGATCCAAACGGTCGACCGAGCGGATGCGGCGGCTGCGCAGCCGGTTCTACGACGGCATGCGCGAACGGCACGGCATCACCGGCGACGTCGCCGACCGGATCTACGAGAAACTGGAGGCGTTCGCCAACTTCGGTTTCCCGGAAAGCCATTCGCTGTCGTTCGCTTCGCTGGTGTTCTATTCTTCGTGGTTCAAGCTGCACCATCCCGCCGCATTCTGCGCGGCGCTGCTGCGGGCGCAACCGATGGGCTTCTACTCGCCGCAGACGCTGGTGGCCGATGCCCGTCGGCACGGGGTCACCGTGCACGGACCCGACGTCAACGCCAGCCTCGCGCACGCCACCCTGGAGAACGCGGGCACCGAGGTGCGGCTGGGCGTCGGCAGTGTCCGGCATATCGGCGACGAGCTGGCCGAACGGATCGTCGAGGAGCGAAAAGCCAACGGGCCGTTTGGTTCTCTGCTTGACCTGACCGGACGGGTGCAGCTGTCGATCCCGCAGACCGAAGCGCTGGCGACGGCCGGAGCGCTGGGGTGTTTCGGGATCACCCGCCGCGAAGGGCTTTGGGCCGCAGGAGCGGCGGCCACCCAACGGCCGGACCGGCTGCCGGGAGTCGGCGCGTCGTCGCACGTCCCGACGCTGCCCGGGATGACCGACCTCGAGCTGGCGGCCTCCGACGTATGGGCCACCGGTGTTTCGCCCGACAGCTATCCGACCCAGTTCCTGCGCAAAGAACTCGACGCGATGGGGGTTGTCACCGCGGACAGGCTGCTGTCGGTGCCTGACGGCACCCGGGTGCTGGTGGCGGGCGCGGTCACCCACCGGCAGCGCCCCGCGACGGCGCAGGGGGTGACGTTCATCAACCTCGAAGACGAAACAGGCATGGTCAACATCCTGTGCTCACCCGGTGTGTGGAATCGCCACCGTAAGCTGGCGCAGACGACGTCGGCGATGGTGATCCGGGGCGTGGTGCAGAACGCCACCGGTGCCGTCACCGTGGTCGCCGACCGGCTGAGCAAGCTCGATATGCGGATCGCCTCCCGCAGCCGGGACTTCCGCTAGCCCCGCGAGCTGGGGTGCCTCCCGCTTGCGAGGGAGCGCGTCTGCTGGCGACACGCCGCTGCCACAGCTGGTTTCACGCATGCTCGCAGCGCCCGAAATCGGTGCGCCGGGCTGCTCGGCACGAGCAGAATTGAACACCTAGCGCAGAGGAGATCCGGTGAAGGCAGTTCGCAATGCGCCGCCCTCGGTGGAGGTCGTCGATGTCGACGAACCAGAGGGTGAAGGAATTCTCGTACGGGTTGTGGCGACCGGAATTTGCGCCTCGGATCTTAAGTATCTCCAATACGGCAGCACCCAGATCGCGGGCCATGAGTTCGCCGGACTTCTGGAAGACGGCACCGCCGCCGCAGTAGAGGGCTTCTTTGGTTGCGGCGTGTGTGAGCAGTGCGAGCAGGGCACTTACAACATGTGCACGGCAGGACCTCCTACCGCACCCGGGATGCTCAGTCCGGGGGGCATGAGCGAGTGGTTCCGAGCTCCCCGCCATGCCTTTGTGCCGTTGCCGTCGGACCTCGACGTCGCCGACGCCTCACTCGTGGAGCCCGCAAGCGTCGCGTGGCACAGCTGTCACCGGGGTGAGATCGGTCCGCAGACCCGAGTTGCCATCGTGGGAGCAGGTGCCATCGGCATCCTCGCAGCGGCCTCGGCCCAGCGGATGGGTGCGCCCGAGGTCGCTGTAGAGGCTCGTCACCCGCATCAACACGAAGCTCGTGAGCGCATCGGCGCCGTCGAACCTACGGGTGGCTACGACGTGGTGATCGAAACGGGCGGCAGCGAGAGCGCGCTGCACCGCGCCGTCGAGCTGGCGACGGCGGGTGGAACAGTGGTGCACCTCGGCGCGTATCACGCTGGAACGGTGTGGCCGATGGACGCCGCGTTCGCGAGAGAAGTGACGGTGCGTCCCTCGCTCGGCTACTGCAGCCACCGTGGGCGACGCAAAGACTTCGCCGAGGCCGCTGACCTATTGGCAGGCCGCCCGGAGCTGACCGAAACCCTGATCACCCACCGATTCCCCATTGAGGACGCCGTCGAGGCGTTCCGGCTGGCGCAGGATAAGTCCAAGGGCGTGTTCCGCGTGGTGGTCGAGCCATAGCTGTCACCCGCGATTTCCGCTAGCACTCCTTGACCCACCGCCACTGCGTCGACCACCACGCAGTAGCACCGGGCAGGGAATCGCGCACTGCGCGAACAACTCCTGGCCACCAATCCGCATTGAAATCGTCTCCGGAGAGCCAACCCCCGACGCGTATTTTCGGCGCCCACGCGGCGATGTCGGCCGAGACGCTGGCGTAGTCATGGCGTGCGTCGATGTGCACCCAGGTCAATGACTGGTCGGGAAACAGATCCGCAGCGGCAACCGAGTCGCTGATCAGTAGCTGCACTAGATCGGCTGCACCGCAAGCGATCACGTTGCGATGCAGCAGGCCGACAAAGGTGCCCCCGCCGAACTCGACCGCAGGACCGTGGGCGTTCGTGTCGTGCGAGCCCTCTGGTCCGCTACCACGCCCGGTGTCGACCCCGATCAGCGCAATGTCGCGGCCGCGGTCGCGAACCACTTCCGCCAGCGAGCACAGGCTCTTGCCCAGATAACAGCCCACCTCGACGAACCGGCTGCCGTCACCGAAGTGCGCGACGGCCTCGTCCTGGGCGCTGCGCCACTGGAACCAGCCCGGGATGTCCTGCCACCGCCGGACCGGGCGCTCGAAATCAGACCTGGAGTGCACGTCAGCCCTCGGCCGGGGTGGTCCACACCTTGTCGATGCTGATCTTCAGCCGGGTGTTGTAGTTGCCCATCGTGTCGGTCAGCCCGAACTGCGCGGCATCGGCTTCGTACTTCTTCCAGTACGCGCCGTCCTCGCGTGGGTCGGAATTCGTGGCGTCGACCGTCGCCTCGCCGCCGATGACGATGATGCCCGCACCGTTTCCGTCGGAGTCCAGGTTCAGGCTGACGCGCGCGTGGTTCGCGATGTGCCTCAGCTTGGCCGCCTCCGGCATCGAATAGACGACGACATCGGTGCCGTCGAAGTAGAACCACACCAGCCGCGGCACCGGCTGACCCGACTTGGTCACTGTGGTCAGCCACGCATAGTGGTCGGCTTCGAGCCTGCTGGACACCTCTTGTGTGAATTCGGCTGCCATAGAGGCGAATGTAGTCTCGCGACCATGACACTCAACCTGTCCGTCGACGACGTTCTGACCACCACACGCTCGGTACGCAAGCGGCTCGATCTGGAGAAGCCGGTGCCGCGTGAGGTGCTGATGGAGTGTCTCGACCTGGCGCTGCAGGCGCCGACGGGTTCCAACGCCCAGGGCTGGCAATGGGTCTTCGTCGACGACCCCGAGAAGAAGAAGGCGCTCGCCGACATCTACCGGCACAACGCGACGCCCTACCTCGATGCGCCCAAGCCGGAGTTCGGCGACGTGCGCGACGACCAGCGGCCGCTCGTCACCAACTCAGCGAAATATCTCAACGAGCACCTCCACGAGGTGCCGGTGATGATGATCCCGTGTCTGGCCGGCCGCCCCGACGGGGTGCCCGCCGGCCAGAGCGCCGGGTTCTGGGGTTCGCTGCTGCCCGCGGTGTGGAGTTTCATGCTGGCGCTGAGGTCGCGTGGGCTCGGCTCGGCGTGGACGACGCTGCATCTGATCGGTAAGGGCGAGAAGCTGGCCGCCGACGTGCTCGGCATCCCCTTCGAGGAGTACAGCCAGGGCGGGCTGTTCCCGATCGCCTACACCAAGGGCACCGATTTCAAGCGGGCCAAGCGCCTGCCGGCAGAGCAGTTCTCGCACTGGAACTCGTGGTGATCACACCGCGCCGCTGAAGTCGTGCTGGCGCCACGCCTCATATACGGCGACCGCGGCGGCGTTCGACAGGTTCAGCGAGCGCCTGCCCGACAGCATCGGGATGCGCACCCGCGACGTGATGTGCGGGTCGGCCAGCGTCGCCTCGTCGAGCCCGGTGGGCTCCGGACCGAACATCAGCACGTCGCCGGGTTGGTAGGCGATGTCGGTGAACGACGCCGTCGCGTGGGCGGTGAACGCGTGCACCCGCGACGCCTCGAGCGCCTCCCACGCAGACGTCAGGTCCGGATGCACCGTCACCGACGCCAGGTCGTGGTAGTCCAGCCCGGCCCGGCGCAGCTTGGGTTCGGACAGCTCGAAGCCGAGCGGTTCGACAAGGTGCAACTCGCAGCCCGTGCCGGCGACCATGCGGATCGCATTGCCGGTGTTGGGTGCGATGCGGGGGGAGAAGAACATCACCCGAAACATTCGACGATGATCGCAGGCGCCCGGTACCGGGAGGGTGCAGCCGATTCCGAAAACAAAGCATCCCCGGCCATCAGACCGGGGATGCTCCGATTACGCGTTTGTCAGGACTTGCTGTTGGCAGCAGTCTTCTGGCGCGTTTCCTGCGCCTTGGCCTTGGCGCGAGCCTTTTCGGCTTCGGCCTCTGCCCGTGCTGCATCAAGTTGATGTGAGGATTTTTCGACCTGGGCACGACCCTCTTCCTGAAGATCGCTGCGGCTCAAGATCAAGCCGACGACCTGCTTGGTGAATCCGATCGCGCCCGAGACGATGCCCCGTACGGCTTCGATGGGACCGCTGTTGTTCTCTGTCATGTGTTCTCCTTCGCGTCTGTGACGCCGCCACGAGTAGGTGGCAGTGATTCCAAGCCCGATACTTCGCCGGGGTGCTAGCTATTGCAAGCACTTGTTAGCATCTTCACAAACGGGTTTAGATCGGCAGGGCAGGCGAAAAAGACATCACCAGGATCATTTGGCGATGATTGCCGACGCCCCGATCAGCATTTGCTCGGACGGCGACTAAGAGGGTTCTGGCAGCACCTCTGAACCTTGGCTGTTCAGTAAGAATTGTGGTAACGGTAGCGCGCTACTGGCATACTCGATCAATTGCCAGGCGATGAACGCCAGCCCGTACTGGGGCAATATCAGCAGGAAGCGTTATGAACCTCGCTCAATGTGAAAATGATGGCCCAGCGGCCGATAGCACGGTGGGGCAGCGATGACCACGTTCACCCAGCAAGAGCTGGTGGATGGACTGGTCACTGACGACGATGCGCACGGCCCCGCGTCGCCGAAACGTCCGTCGCGGTGGTCGCTGAAGAATTGGCCAGTCCGCTGGAAGGTCGTCGCGATCGTTTTGATCCCGCTGATTCTGGCCGGCGCCTTCGGCGGGTTGCGCATCTACTCGAATGCGGTCGAAGCGCGTGACCTACAACGCGCAGCCGATCGCGCCGAGATGGTGCCCGCGATCGTTAGCTACATGAACGCCCTCAACGGCGCGATGCTCGCAGTTCCCGCCGGTGGCGACACCCAGGCGGCGATGAGCGCGTTCGACGCCAGCCGCGCCGAATTGCAGCGGCGGCTCAAGGACACCCCAGACGTTCCGCCCGACGTCCAGAAGGCTGTCACCGCGATGGTCCAGGGCGGCCAGGGGCTGATGGACAAGGTCACCTCGAACAGCATCGGGCTGGTCGACCGGATCACCCTCTATGCCCCGATTCTGCTGACCTCGGAGGACGCGATCACCGGGTCGGTCCGGGTGGACGACGAACGCATCCGCACCCAGGCGCAGGGCCTCAGCCGCGCCGTCGGTGCCCGCGGCCAGATGATGATGGAGCAACTGCTGGTCAACCAGGGCGGCGAGCTGCCCGAGCCCGAGCAACGCGCGCGCATGATCACGCTGGCGGGCACCGAGCCGTCGACGCTGTTCGGGATGAGCCAGGTGCTCGGCATCGGCTCGCAGGAGGCCAAGCAGCTGCAGGGCGAGTACGTCCGGCGGACCGCGCTCATCTCCGACCCGACCGTTCCGCTGGTCAACAACCCGGATATGACGGCGTCGCTGCAGGCCACCGATCAGATCGCCACGCGGATGATCGAAAGCACGGTGCCCGCCGTCACCGGCGCAGTCAAGGCCGACGCCTCCGCCGCCCGCACCGAAGCGATCCGCGACTCGGCGATCGTGCTCGGCGCCATCGTGGTGGCGCTGTTGCTCGTCATCCTCGTGGCGCGCTCGATGGTTCGGCCGCTGCGCACACTTCGCGACGCCGCCCTGCGCGTGGCGCATGAGGACCTGGCGCGCGAGATCGAGCGGGTCCGCGCGGGCAAGGAACCCACACCCGTCGAGCCCATCCCGGTGAACACCACCGAGGAGGTCGGCCAGGTCGCCCACGCCGTCGACGAACTGCACGAGCAGGCCGTCTTCCTGGCCGGCGAGCAGAGCCGCCTCCAACTTCAAGTCGGGGACATGTTCGAGACGCTGTCGCGACGCAGCCGCACGCTGGTCGATCAACAGCTCTCGCTCATCGACCGGCTGGAGCGCAACGAGGAGGACCCCGAGCGCCTGGAGAGCCTCTTCCGGCTCGATCACCTCGCCGCCCGAATGCGCCGAAACGGTGCCAACCTGTTGGTGCTCGCCGGTGCGAAGGTGCCGCGCGAACAGGCCGACGCGGTGCCCGTCGCGGACCTCATCAACGCCGCAGCCTCCGAGGTCGAGGACTACGCCCGCGTCGTCACCGCGACGGTGCCCGACAGCGATATCGTCGGCTCGGTCGCGGGTGACCTCGTGCACCTGCTCGCCGAACTGCTCGACAACGCGTTGCGCTACTCGCCGCCGATCTCGCAGGTGCGGGTGTCGGGCGTGCATACCGGAAACGGCGGGTTGGTCATCGAGGTCAGCGACATCGGCCTCGGGATGACCGAATCCGATCTGAGAGTTGCCAACACCCGCCTACAGTCCGGTGGCGAGGTGACCCCCTACACCGCCCGCCACATGGGTCTGTTCGTGGTCGGCCGCCTCGCACAGCAGCACGGGCTGGTGGTCCGGCTGCGTAGCACCATTGCGGGAGAACCGAATTCGGGCACCACGGCAGGCGTATACGTGCCGTCGGAGCTGATCCTGCGCGCGGGCGTGCGCGACAGGCTCGACACCGGCGCACAGGGCATCGCCGCCGACGCGCAGTCCGATTTCGCGATCTCAACGGCGCTTGACGAGGCCGACGAGTACGACGAATACGAGTACGGCGACGAGGCCGGCGTGGCTCAGCTCAACGGGCATTCCGAGCTGCCCGTCACGCTGTTGCCGCAGCGCAGTCCCGGCGCCAGCGGCATCTCCGGTTCCCCGACCGAAGAGGAACCGCCGTCCGAGCCCGCCGTCGAGGCCGAGACCGAGTTCGAGCCGGAGCCGTGGGAGGAGCCGGTGGCAGAACAGCCGCGACCGGCCCCCGTCGACACGTCCGCGTTCTTCGCGTCCCGCGCCCAGGCGTCCACCAACGGCATCTACGAGGCCGAACACGAGGCCGACGCCGGGGCCGCTCAGATCGAGGAGCTGCCGCATATCGCGCAGGCGGACGTCTCGGCCACGTCAGGCGCCGACGATGCGATCTATCAGAGGATGCTGTCGGAGTGGCTGGTCGATCCGACCGAACTGGCCAACAGCAGCGATCTGAACTGGGAGTCGGTCTGGGACCACGGCTGGTCGGCGGCGGAGGCCGCCGAGGATGCGCCGGTCGAGTCGCACACCGAGCACGGCCTGCCGGTTCGTGATCCCGGCGCCCGGCTGGTGCCCGGTGCCGCGGGTACGGCTGTGGGACACGGCGCCAACGGCTACACCAACGGTGGCGCGCACCGCAGCCATGATGACGACGAGGTAGAGTCGGCGGCCGAATTGTCTACCGGCTCGCACGCGATCCCGGTACGCGACCCTGAGGCGGTTCGTGCCAGCATGAGCAGCCATTTCAGCGGCGTGCACGCCGCTCGGTCGCACGCCCAGGACACCAGAGGAACAGATAACGAATGACCTTTCCCGGTTCGAAGCAGCGCGATTCGCTCGACTGGCTGGTCTCGAAGTTCGCCCGCGACGTGTCCGGTGTCACCCATGCCGTTCTGGTCTCCGCGGACGGTCTTCTGATGGCCGCCAGTGAGCACATGCCCATCGAACGCGCCGACCAACTCGCCGCGGTGGCGTCGGGTCTGGCCAGCCTGTCGACGGGGGCGTCGCAACTCTTCAACGGCGGCTACGTGCTGCAGTCCGTCGTCGAGATGGAGAACGGCTATCTGCTGCTGATGCGCGTCGGTGACGGCTCCAACCTCGCGACGCTGGCCACCACCGGCTGCGACATCGGCCAGATCGGCTACGAGATGGCGATGCTGGTCGAGCGCGTCGGCAGCGTGGTCCAGTCGTCGCGACGAGCACCGCAACACTCGTGAGTGGCACATGGACGAACTCGAGTCAGTGGCCCCCGACGATCAGCCGAGCCTGGTCCGCCCGTACACGCTGACGGCCGGACGCACAGACTCACGCGTCAGCCTGCCGCTAGAGGCTCCGATCGAGGCCGTCATCTCCGACAAGCCGGGGCGGTGGCCGGGAAACGATGTGCGGGCACAGATCTGTGCGATGTGCGGGGCCAACCCGTCGGTCGCGGAGATCGCCGCGCGGCTATCGTTACCCGTCGGCGTCGCCCGCGTGCTGATCGGCGATCTGGTGTCATCGGGACATCTGAAAGTACGTACCACCTTGAGCGATCGGTCGAGCATCGACGAACGGCGTGAATTGATAGGAAGGACCCTCCGTGGCTTACGAGCACTATGAGGGTCCCCGCGGACGCGAGGAGCGCAACGGCCCCCGCGGACGCGAGGAGCGCAACAGCCACCGCAGCACCGCCTCGACGAAGATCGTCATCTCGGGCGGCTTCGGCGCCGGCAAGACCACGTTCGTCGGCGCGGTGTCGGAGATCATGCCGCTGCGCACAGAGGCGCTGGTGACCAATGCCTCTGCCGGACTCGACGGGCTGGAGGCCACGCCGGACAAGCGAACCACGACGGTGGCGATGGACTTCGGCAGGATCACCCTCGATGACGAACTGGTGCTGTACCTGTTCGGCACACCCGGCCAGCGGCGGTTCTGGTTCATGTGGGACGACCTGGTCCGCGGCGCGATCGGCGCGATCATCCTCGTGGACTGCCGCCGGCTGCAGGACAGCTTCGCGGCAGTGGACTTCTTCGAGGCCCGCAAGATGCCGTTCCTCATCGCGATCAACGAATTCGAAGATGCGCCAAGGCATTCGCCGCACGAGGTGCGCAAGGCGCTGGCGCTGTCGGACGGCATACCGATCATCACCGTCGATGCCAGGGACCGGCACTCGTCGACGGCCGCGCTGATCTCCGTCACGGAGTACGCGTTGAACATGCTTCCGTCGGTGCCCGGCTGATCGCGTGGCCGACGCCGAAACTGTCTGGACGGAAAGGGAATTCGTCGGGCACGATTTCCGCGACGACGACCTGCGGCGACTGCGGACCGAACGCGTGGTGTTCACCGAGTGCGACTTCAGCGGTGTCGACCTCGGTGAGTCCGAGCACCTCGGGTCGGCGTTTCGCAATTGTACGTTCCGCCGGACCACGCTGTGGCACAGCGCCTTCCGTCATTGCAGCATGCTCGGCTCGGTGTTCACCGAATGCCGACTGCGGCCGGTGACGTTCGTCGAGGTGGACTTCACTCTGGCGGTCCTCGGCGAATGCGACCTGCGGGGCGTCGACCTGTCGGACTGCCGGCTCCGCGAGTCAAGCCTGGTGAAGACGGACTTGCGCAAGGCCGCGCTGCGGGGGGCCGACCTGCGAGGAGCCCGCACCCAGGACACCCGGTTGGACGAGGCCGACCTGCGCGGCGCCCGCGTCGATCCAACGTTGTGGACCACCGCGTCCGTGCGCGGCGCGCGGATCGACATCGAGCAGGCGCTGGCCTTCGCCGCCGCGCACGGACTGGACGTGCACGGCGAGTGAACCCGACGGCTCAGCCGCCTTTGAGCCGGATCCTCCAGCGCACCAGAGTCAAGTAGCCGATGCAGATAGCGCCGAGCATGGCCATGTTGAACCACCACGTGCCTGCCTGGTGTTTCCAATGCGAGTCCTGCGGCGTCAGGGGTCCCGGTACCAGCCTGATGAGGTCGATCGTCGACGCCGTGAGGGCGAATCCCCATCGCGCGGGCGTGAACCACGACAGCTGGTCGAGCACGAGGCGGCCGGTCACCGGGATCATGCCGCCCTGGAACACCAGCTGCGACATGATCGCGACCACCAGCAGCGGCATGATCTGCTCGTTCGACTTGGCCAGCGCCGAGAGGGCCAATCCCACCATCGCCGCGGCCACACAACAGGCCGCGACGTCGACGAACAGCTCGAGGCTTCGATTCGGGATGACCGCACCGCTGGTCACGGCGCCCGGACCCCACTTCTTGCCCCATATGTTGATGGCCACGACGATCGCGGATTGCAGCACCGCGAAGGCGGCGAAGACGATGACCTTCGCCAGCAGGTAGGCCGTCGTCGACAACCCGACGGCCTGCTCGCGCAGGAAGATCGCCCGCTCGCCGATCAGCGCGCGGATCGTCAGGGCGGTGCCCATGAAGATGGCGCCGACATTCAGCAGCACCAGGATCTGGCCCGGCTCGTTGGGCGCTTCACCGCCCTGTATCGCGGGGACGGGCACGCCGAAGCCGACGTCGCCCGGCACCGACAGCGACAGCACCCCCATGATGAAGGGCAGGAACGCCAGGAAGATGAAATACCCGCGGTCGGAGACGATCAGCCTCATCTGCCGTCGCGCGATGGTCGAGAACTGTCTTCGCAGGCTGGTCCTGGTCGGATTGCCCAAATCAGCTGGCGTCTGTGCGGCCGGCTGCGATGGCGGCGGCCCGTGCAGGGCGAGGTACCGCTGGTGAGCGCCGTCCGGGTCACGCGCGACCGTGCTGAAGATGTCGGCCCAGTTCGTGGTGCCCATCGACGAACCGATCTGGCTCGGCGGGCCGTAGAACGCGGTCATGCCGCCCGGCGCCAGCAGCAGCACCTGGTCGCAGACGTCGAGGTAGGACAGCGAGTGGGTGACCACCAGCACGACGCGGCCGGCGTCGGCGAGCTGGCGCAGCATCGTCATGACCTGCCGATCCAGCGCGGGGTCGAGGCCCGAGGTCGGCTCGTCGAGCAGCAGCAGCGACGGACCGGTCAGCAGCTCCATCGCCACCGATGCGCGCTTGCGCTGTCCGCCGGACAGCTTGTCGACCCGGGTCTTGCGGTGCTGCGTCATCTCGAGTTCCTCGAGCACCTGCGCGACGACCCTGGCGCGGTCTTCCTTGTTGGTGTCGGGCGGCAGCCGCAGTTCGGCGGCGAACATCAGTGCTTGTTCCACGGTCAGCTGGCCGTGCACCACGTCGTCCTGCGGCACCATCCCGATCCGGGACCGCAGCGAGGCGTACTCGGCGTGGATGTCGTGCCCCTCGAAGGCCACCGTGCCGCTTGTCGGGTGGGTGTAGCCGGCGACCAACCGCGCGAAGGTCGACTTGCCGGCACCCGACGGGCCGATGACCGCGGTCAGCGTGCCCGGCCGCGCCGCCATCGAGATGTTGTTCAGCAGCGTCTTGTTGCCCTCGATGGTCCACGTGACGCCGTGCACGTCGAGCCCACCGGTGCCGCTGGCCGCGCTGGTCTCGGTGCGCCGGGCCAGTGTGCCGTCGCGGAACACCAGGTCGACGTTGCCGATGGTGACCGTGTCGCCCTCGTGCAGCAGGGCGCTCTCGACGCGCGAACCGTTGACGAATGTTCCGTTGATGCTGCGGTTGTCGCGGATCTGGGCGCTGCCGTCGGCGTTCGGCACCAGGGTCGCGTGATGGCGCGATGCCAGTACGTCGGGGATGACGATGTCGTTGTCGGTGTTGCGGCCGATCTTGATCGAACCCGGCGGCGCATCGGCCGGGCGGCCCGGGCGCAGGATCTTCAGCATGCTCGTCGCGAGGTTGCCGCCCTCGCTGGAGCGCGGCGCCGCGGTCGGACCCAGCGCCGTCACCGACTCCAGAGCCGGCTGAGACAGGCCGGGCTGGGCGGCCTGATACGCCGCCGACGTCGGCACCCGGGCGGGTGGTGACTGTGCGCCGGTGTAGCTGGGTTGCGGGGCAGCGGGGTAGCGCGGCTGCTGGGTCGACGGGTAGCCCTGCTGGGGACCCGCCGGGTACGGATGTGGACGCGGCTGCGGCGGCTGTGCGGGCCCGGAACCGCTCGGGCGGCCGGCGACCGGTATCGACGCCGACGGCGGCCGCCCGATGGCCTGTTGCCGACCCACCTCGAAGGTCAGCTCGGGGCCGTCCGGGTTGCCGATGTTGACGTGCAGACCGTCATGGATGTCGACGGTCGGCACGCGGCGCCCGTTGACGTACATGCCGTTGAGGCTGCCGTTGTCGATGGCGATCCACCGACCCTGATCGAAGCGAAGGACGAGGTGTGCCCGGGAGATCAGTGGGTGTGCGATGCGAACGTCGGCGCGGAGATCGCGACCGATGACGACATCGTTGCCGGCGGCGAAGGTGCGTGCTGATCCGCCGTGCGCGACGGTCAGCGCGGGCGGGGCTGGTCGGCTCATCGCGACCAACTCTATAGGTACAGCGCCGTTCTACGACGACGGATACGGCGGCCGACTCGTCAGCCCGGCGACCCGGTCAGCACGCAGTGGGTGTGACTGTAGATGGTGGCCATGCACTGGTTGTTGTGGTTACACAGGGATCGCACGCCGGCGTCGGCCTTGATGCGATTGATGAGGTCCGGCTCGGCGAGCAGGGCGCGTCCCATCGCCACGAAGTCGAAACCTTCGGCCATGGCCAGATCCATGGTGTCGCGATTCGTGATGCCGCCCAGCAGGATCAGCGGCAGCTTCAGCTCGGCGCGGAACAGCTTCGCGTCGCGCAGCAGGTACGCCTCCCGGTACGGGTACTCGCGCAGGAACTTCTTGCCGGTCATCCGAATGCCCCACCGCAGCGGCGGTTTGAACGCACCGGCGAACTCCTTGACCGGGGCGTCGCCGCGGAACAGGTACATCGGGTTGACCAGCGAGCTACCAGCGGTGAGCTCGATGGCATCCAGCCCGCCGTCCTCCTCGAGCCATTTGGCCGTCTGCAGCGATTCTTCGGTGGAGATGCCACCGCGCACGCCGTCGGCCATGTTGAGCTTCGCGGTCACCGCGATCTGGTTGCCCTCCTTCTCGACGGCGCGCCGGACCGCCAACACCATGCCCCGGGCCACCTTGGCGCGGTTCTCCAGCGAGCCGCCGAATTCGTCGTCGCGGCGGTTGATCAGCGGGCTGAGGAAGGAGCTGGCGAAATAGTTGTGGCCCAAATGGATTTCGACGGCGTCGAAGCCCGCCTCGATCGCGTAGCGGGCCGCGCCGGCGTGCGCGTCGATGATGTCGCGGATGTCGTCGCGGCTGGCTTTCTTGGCGAAGCGCATCGACAGTGGATTGAAGAACCGCACGGGCGCGTGGGCTTTGGCCTTGGTGGTGCGGGCATTGGCCACCGGCCCGGCATGGCCGATCTGCGCGCTGATCGCGGCACCTTCGGCGTGGATCGCCTCGGTCAGGTCGCGCAACCCCGGGATGGCCTCGGGACGCCACCAGATCGCGTTTCCCTCGGTGCGCCCACCCTTCGAAACGGCCAGATAGGCGACAGTGGTCATGCCCACGCCGCCCGCGGCAGGCAGTCGGTGGAACTTGATCAGATCGTCGGTGACGAGCGCGTTCGGCGTTGCACCCTCGAAGGTCGCCGACTTGATGACGCGGTTGCGCAGCGTCACCGGGCCGAGCTTGGCGGGGGTGAACACATCGGGCTGGGTGTTCATGGTCGAAAGACTGCCACACTGTCGTGTCAGACTGGCTGGCGTGGGTGCGATCACTTTGGACGGCAAGGCCACACGTGACGAGATCTTCGTCGACCTCTCCGCGCGGGTGGCGGCACTGACCGCGGCCGGACGCACGCCCGGCCTGGGCACCGTCCTGGTCGGCGACGATCCCGGCTCGCAGGCTTACGTCCGCGGCAAGCACGCGGACTGCGCGAAGGTCGGCATCAACTCGATCCGTCGTGATCTGCCCGCCGACATCAGCCAGGCCACGCTCGACGAGACCATCGACGAGCTCAACGCGAACCCCGAATGCACCGGCTACATCGTGCAGCTGCCGCTGCCCAAGCACCTCAACGAGAACGCGGCGCTGGAGCGCCTCGACCCCGGCAAGGACGCCGACGGCCTGCATCCGATGAATCTGGGCCGGCTGGTGCTCAACGAGCCCGCACCGCTGCCGTGCACACCTCGCGGCATCGTGCATCTGTTGCGGCGCTACGAAGTGGAGATCGCCGGCGCACAGGTCGTGGTGATCGGCAGGGGAGTGACCGTCGGCAGGCCACTCGGGCTGCTGTTGACCCGACGTTCCGAGAACGCCACGGTCACGTTGTGCCACACGGCGACTCGGCACCTTCCGCAGCTGACCCGCGAGGCCGACATCATCATCGCCGCGGCGGGGGTGCCGCACATGGTGACCGCCGAGATGGTGCGGCCGGGCGCGGCCGTCGTCGATGTCGGGGTCAGCCGCGACGACAACGGCAAGCTGGTCGGCGACGTCGCGCCCGATGTCTGGGAGGTGGCGGGGCACGTGTCGCCGAACCCGGGCGGCGTCGGGCTGCTGACCCGGGCGTTCCTGTTGGTCAACGTCGTCGAACTGGCCGAGCGAACAGCGATGACCGCTGGCGCGAAGAGTCGACAAGCACAACCGTGACCACCGGCGAGTTCGCCCGCAAGGTGTTCCACGGCCAGTGGCCGATCCTGCTGGTGGGCGCCTTCTTCCTGGCGGCGTTCGGGCTGGTGATCGGCGGGTACTGGCGGCGCGGGGCGTTGGTGATCGGCATCGGCGTCGCCGTCGCGGCGGCGCTGCGCGTCGCGCTCACCGACGACCGCGCGGGCCTGCTCGTGGTGCGCAGCAAGGGCCTCGACTTCGTCACCACGGCGACGGTCAGTGCGGCGGTGCTCTACATCGCGTGGACCATCGACCCGCTGGGTACCAGCTAGAACTTGCCTGTCGGGAAAAGTTGCCCGCCGTGCAACTTTTGGTACGGTGGGGACCATGACCGGACTGCGCGAGCGCAAGAAGCTCGACACTCGGCGGGCACTGAGCGACGCCGCGCTGAAGCTCGCATTCGAGCGTGGCCTCGACTCGGTGACGCGCGAAGCGATCGCCGACTTGGCGGGTGTCTCCCTGCGGACTTTCAACAACTACTTCACCGGTAAATACGAGGCGCTCGCCTACCGCCAGACCGAACGCCTGCGGCGCAGCATCGCCGTGCTGCGGGAGCGCCCGGCCGACGAGCCGCTGTGGACGTCGATCACCGAGGCCGTGATCGCGCCGCTCGACGAGGACTTTCGGGACGCCACCGGTGAGGAGAACAAGATCCCGACCCGCAACGAGCTCGCCGAGGTCCGGAAGTTGTTGATGCGCCCCGAGATCCGTGATGTCGCGAATAAGGAGCTGTTCGACGAGTGGCTCGAAGTGGTTGCGGAGCGCACGGGTACCGACCCGGATCGTGACATCTACCCGCGGCTCGTCAGCGCCGTGGTTCGTGCCGTCGGCGACGCGGCGACCGAGCTTTATGTGAGGGCGGATCCGCCCGTCCCGATCACCGCGCTGATCCGGAAAGGCTTCGCCGAAGTCGCCGCCGGCCTGCCCGACCCCGCCAAGTCCCACAGGAGGCAGAAATGACCGTCGAAGCCGCTGACATCGTCATTTCCGGTGCCGGGCCCAACGGCCTGATGCTGGCGTGCGAGCTCGCCCTGGCGGGCGTGCGGCCCGTCGTCCTGGACAAGCTGCCCGGACCGGGCGACGAGCCGAAGGCCAACGGCCTTGTCGGGCAGGTGATCCGGCAACTCGATATGCGCGGGCTCTACCATGCGTTCGGCAGCGACGAAGGACCGCCGAAACCCGCATACGGCTGGATGTTCGCCGGCGTGCCACTGAGTTTTCTCGGCCTCGAGGACAACCCGATGTACGCGCTGCTCATCCAGCAGCCGCGGCTGGTCCGTCTGCTCGAGAAGCGCGCGCGCGATCTCGGCGTCGACATCCGCTGGGGCCACGAGGTGACCGCGCTGCGTGCCGACGAGACGCAGGTGGCGGTGACCGTGGCGGTCACCGGGCGGGAGTACCGCCTCGACGCCGGTTATCTCGTCGGCGCCGACGGCGGACGCAGTACCGTGCGCAAGAGTGTCGGCATCGGCTTTCCCGGCCACACGTCGCCGATCGTCAGCAGGGTCGCCCACGTGCACCTGCCCGACGAGATGCTGGTGCCCGGCCGCGGGTACGAGATCCCCGGCTTCGGCCTATTGCCGTTCGGCCACAACAGGTTCGACGCAGGCACCGTCATCGCCTTCCCACTCGAGCCGGCTCGGCCCATGCTGGGCTCGGTCGAGTACGACTGGATCATCGGCAGCGCGGACGGGCCGATGACGCTCGACGAACTGCGAGAAAGCCTGCGCCGGATCATCGGGGTCGACGTTCCGCTGCAGGCGCCGAAAGGTCCGGGCCCGCATGCGCTGCGCAGACTCGACGGGACGAACTCACGGCAGGCCGAGCGGTACCGCGACGGCAGGGTGCTGCTGCTCGGCGACGCCGCACACGTGCATTCGCCGATGGGTGGCCCGGGGCTGAACCTCGGCATGCAGGACGCCGTCAACCTCGGCTGGAAGCTGGCCGCGGTGGTGGCCGGCCGCGCACCCCACAGTCTGCTCGACAGCTACGAATACGAGCGTTATCCGGTCGGCAAGCGCGTGATGATGCACTCGCAGGCTCAGCTCGCGCTCGCGGCGCCGGGGCCCGAAGTCGGGGCCCTGCGGGATCTGTTTGCAGAGCTGGCCGACAAGCCGGATGTGACGAGTCACCTCGCGGGTCTGTTGGCGGGCTCGGATGTCCGCTACGACGTGGGCGACGAGCATCCGTTGTCCGGGTACCTCGTGCCGGATCTCGCTCTCGACGACGGCCGTCGCGTCGCCGAGCTGCTCCACGAAGCGCGTCCGGTGCTGCTCGACCTCTGTGGCGGTGCGGTGGCGGCCGCCACGGCCGCATGGGCCGAGCGGGTGGACGTCGTCACGGGCAGCAGGGATGACGCGCCTGCGGCGCTGCTCATCCGGCCCGACGGCTACATCGCTTGGGCCACAGACGGATTCGGCGATGGCGACCTAGCACGACTGCGCACGGCCTTGCGCCGCTGGTTCGGTTTCGGTGTCAGGGCAGCGTCGCGCGGATGCTCACCGTGACGTAGGGCAGCGCCAGCCCGTTGGCGTTGGCCAGCGCGGGGTGAGTCGCGAGAAGTTCGCGCACCGTCTCCAGCGTCTGCGTGCGGACGTCGGTCGGCGAGGTGATGCAGTAGCTGCGGGATGCCACGAGGTCGATGAGCGCCTGCGGGGTCAGATAACTCGTCCACTCCACCTGATGGCGTTCGACCTCGTCGAACGGTTCCGCCAGCGCGACCTTGTGGTTGAACGGGTCGTCCTCGTGGCCGATGATGCGGCCGAGATCCTTGACCCAGCCCAGGCGCTCGTCGCGGGTGTTCCAGATCAGGCCAAGCCGCCCGCCCGGCCGCAGCACGCGAGCGACCTCCTTGACGGCGCGCTCGGGATCGAACCAGTGCCAGGCCTGCGCGACCAGCACCGCATCCACGCTGTCGTCGGGCAACGGGATGTCTTCGGCGGTACCGAGCAGTGCGGGCGTGTCGGGCAGCGAGTTGCTCAGCAGCTCGAGCATTTCCGGGATCGGGTCGACGGCGACGACCCCGAGGCCGCGCTCGACGAGCCGGGTGGTCAGCTTGCCGGTGCCTGCGCCGAGGTCCAGCACGTCTCTGGCTTCCGGCGGCAGCAGCCAGTCGATCGCTTCCGGTGGATACGACGGCCTGCCGCGCTCGTATGCCGCGGCCTCCGCGCCGAATGACAGGGAACGCTGCTGCCTCGGCTCTGTCTTCGGCTCTTCGCCCGAGCGGCTCATCGCTGTCACCTTGTGGCCAGCTCCAATGTCTCGCGGATCAGGGCGCCGACCGCTTCCGTTTCGACGAGGAAGCCATCGTGGCCGTAGATCGAGTCGACAACCTTCAACTCGGCACAACCCGGAAGCAGCTCGGCTAATTCCTGCTGCAGCCGCAACGGGTAGAGCCGGTCGGAGGTGATGCCGCCGACGATCACCGGCACCGGGCAGGAGCTCAGTGCGGCCCTGATGCCGCCGCGGCCGCGCCCGACGTCGTGGCTGGACAACGATTCGGTGAGCGCGACGTAGGTGCCCGCATCGAATCTGCTCAGCAGTTTGGCGCCCTGGTGCTCGAGATAGCTCTGCACCGCGTAGCGGCCACCCGTGGTGGGGTCCTCGTCGCCCTGGCCGTCGTTGCCGAAGCGGTCGTCCAACTCTGTCTCGCCCCGGTACGTCAGGTGTGCGAAGCGCCGGGCGATCTGCATCCCGACATCGGGTGAGCGGTCGGTGCCGTAGTAGTCGCCGCTGCACCAGTTCGGGTCCGACGTGATGGCGGCGACCTGGGTGCTCTGGGTGCCGATCTGGTCGGCGGTGGCCCGCGCACCGACCGCCAGCACCAGCGCCGCGCGCACGCGGTCGGGATAGGCGATCATCCACTCCAGTGCGCGGGCGCCGCCCATCGAACCACCGACGACGGCCGCGACCTCGTCGATGCCGAGGGCCGCGAGCGCGGCGACGTCGGCCTCCACCTGGTCGCGAATGGTCACCTGCGGAAACCGCGAACCCCAGGGCTTTCCGTCGCGGGCGAGCGAACTGGGTCCGGTGGACCCGCGGCAGCCGCCCAACACATTGGTCGCCACCGCGCACCACCGATCGGTGTCGATCGGAGCGCCGGGCCCGGCAACGCCGTCCCACCATCCCGCGGTGGGGTGACCCGGACCGGCCGAACCGGTGACGTGCGAGTCGCCGGTCAGCGCATGCAACACCACCACGACGTTGTCCCGGTCGGGTGAGAGTTCGCCCCACCGCTGCACGGCGATGGAGACATCGTCGATGACGGCTCCGCTTTCGAGCGTGAGTGAACCGATGTCGACGATCGCTACCTCGCCTTCGGCGGGCAGCGTGTCTGTGGGCACGTCAAAGATTGTCACGTCTGGCGTCCTTCGGACCGGCTATCAAAACGCGGCCACCGTCGCTGGGTCGGTGGTTGCGGTGGCATGGAATGGCTTCGCGGCAGCAAAGCCCTGCTCGAGATCGGCGATGATGTCGTCGATGCCCTCGATGCCGACCGCCAGCCGGACCAGCCCGGGGGTGACACCCGTTGCCAACTGCTCCTCGGGAGTCAGCTGCGAATGCGTGGTCGACGCCGGGTGGATCACCAGCGAGCGGACGTCACCGATGTTGGCGACGTGGCTGTGCAGCGTCAACGCGTTGACGAACGCCTTGCCCGCGTCGATGCCGCCCGCCAGCTCGAAGGCCAGCACCGCGCCGGTGCCCTTCGGGGCCAGCTTCTTGGCCAGCTGGTGCCATGGCGAGCTGGGCAGGCCCGCGTAGTTCACCGACGTCACGTCCGGGTGACTGTCGAGGAACTCGGCGACGCGCTGCGCGTTGGCCACGTGCCGCTCGACGCGCAGGCTCAGCGTCTCCAGGCCCTGGGCGATCAGGAAGGCGTTGAACGGCGACGCGGCCGAGCCCATGTCGCGCAGCAGTTGCACCCGCGCCTTGAGCGCGTACGCCGGCGGTCCCAGCTCGGCGAACACCACACCGTGGTAACTGGGGTCGGGGGTGGTGAAGCCGGGAAACTTGCCGTTGGTCCAGTCGAAGTTGCCGCCGTCGACGATGACGCCCGCGATCGCGGCGCCGTGCCCGCCGAGGTACTTGGTGGCCGAGTGCACCACGATGTCCGCGCCGTGGCTGATCGGCTGGATCAGATACGGGGTGGCGACGGTGTTGTCGACGATGAGCGGCACCCCGGCTTCGTGCGCGACCGCGGCGACGCTGGGGATGTCGAGGATGTCGTTCTGCGGATTGGAGATCGTCTCGCCGAAGAAAGCCTTGGTGTTGGGTCGGACGGCGGCCCGCCACGAGTCCAGGTCGTCGGGGTTCTCGACGAAGCTGACCTCGATTCCCACCTTGGGCAGCGTGTAGTGGAACAGGTTGTACGTGCCGCCGTACAGCCGGGGACTGGACACGATGTGGTCACCGGCGTTGGCGAGGTTGAGGATGGCGAACGTCTCGGCGGCCTGCCCGGAGGCGAGGAACAGCGCCGCCACGCCGCCCTCGAGCGCGGCGATCCGCTGCTCGACGACGTCCTGCGTCGGGTTCATGATCCGGGTGTAGATGTTGCCGGGCTCGGCGAGGCCGAAGAGGGCCGCGGCGTGTTCGGTGCTGTTGAAGGTGTACGACGTGGTCTGGTAGATCGGCAGCGCCCGTGCGTTGGTGGCGCTGTCGGGGGTCTGGCCGGCGTGGACCTGCTTGGTCTCGAACGACCAGTTGGCTGTCGGGTCTTCTGGCGTGCTCATGGGGTTTTCTCCTTGAAGCGGGAATTGACGGCGGGGTGGGGATGCGCGCGGGCCGCGTCACTGCACGACGACAGCCAGGCGGCGAAAAATTCAAGGACAACGGCACATAGTGGGCCTCCGCATCAGGTTTCCCTGTCTACTCTGGGGGCCCGTTCCGTCGGACCCGCGCTTGCCTTGTAGCCGCTTTCAGCTACTCAACCTGGTCATCACCCGGGGCACCCCACCGCGGTTGGAGGGTTGCCGGCCAGCAAGCCGGGGCTTGACGCTGGCGCTCATGACCGCCAAGAAGCGTATCGCATGCCACGTCCTGGCTGCCAGTGGGTTGAGCATGCGGTGATTCTGCGGGGGCGTGCCTCAACTGGGCATGGGGCAAATGTCCCCATATTCGGGCACGCGTAGGTTCGTAACCGACGCGATACTGATAGCCGACACAACAGGCCGGGAGAACACCACATGGGCGACGAGAAGCCGACGATCATCTACACGCTGACGGACGAGGCGCCGCTGCTGGCGACCTACGCCTTCCTGCCGATCATCCGGACGTTCACCGAGCCGGCCGGGATCGACATCGAGACCAGTGATATCTCGGTGGCTGCGCGCATCCTGGCGGAGTTCTCCGACCGCTTGACCGACGAGCAACGCGTGCCGGACAACCTCGCTCGGCTGGGTGAGCTCACGCAGGACCCGGCCACCAACATCATCAAGCTGCCGAACATCAGCGCCTCGGTGCCGCAGTTGGTGGCCGTCATCAAGGAGCTGAAGGCCAAAGGCTATGACCTGCCGGACTATCCGGGCCATCCGAAGAACGACGAGGAGAAGGCGATCAAGGATCGCTACGCGAAGGTCCTCGGCAGTGCCGTCAACCCCGTTCTGCGCGAAGGCAATTCGGATCGCCGAGCTCCCAAGGCGGTCAAGGAGTTCGCCAGGAAACATCCGCACAGCATGGGCGACTGGTCGCAGGCGTCGCGTACCCACGTCGCGACCATGAAGGGTGGTGACTTCTACCACGGCGAGAAGTCGTTGACCCTCGACAAGGCGCGCAAGGTCAAGATGGTGCTGGAGACCCGCCCCAAAGACGGAGGGGCCGGCGAAACCATCGTGCTCAAACCCGAGGTTGCGCTGGACGAGGGCGACGTCATCGACAGCATGTTCATGAGTCGCAAGGCGTTGTGCGACTTCTTCGAGGAGCAGATCGAGGACGCCTACAAGACCGGCGTGATGTTCTCGCTGCACGTCAAGGCGACGATGATGAAGGTGTCGCACCCCATCGTGTTCGGCCACGCGGTCAAGACGTTCTACAAGGAAGCCTTCGCCAAGCACCAGAAGGTGCTCGACGAGCTCGGCGTGAACGTCAACAACGGGATGAGCGACCTCTACGACAAGATCGAATCGCTGCCCGCCTCGCAGCGCGAGGAGATCATCCAGGACATCCACGCCGTGCACGAACACCGTCCCGAGTTGGCGATGGTCGACTCGGCCCGCGGCATCACGAACTTCCACTCACCCAGTGACGTGATCGTCGACGCGTCCATGCCGGCGATGATTCGGCTCGGCGGCAAGATGTACGGCGCCGACGGCCGGACCAAGGACACCAAGGCGGTGAACCCGGAGTCGACCTTCTCCCGGATCTATCAGGAGATGGTGAACTTCTGTAAGACCCACGGCCAGTTCGATCCGACGACTATGGGCACCGTTCCCAACGTTGGGCCTGATGGCGCAGAAGGCCGAGGAATACGGCTCGCACGACAAGACATTCGAGATTCCCACCGACGGCGTCGCCAACATCGTCGACATCGACACCGGCGAGGTGCTGCTGACGCAGAACGTGGAGACCGGCGACATCTGGCGCATGCCCGTTGTGAAGGACGCGGCGATCCGCGACTGGGTGAAGCTGGCCGTCACGCGGGCGCGGGCCTCAGGGATGACCGCGCTGTTCTGGCTCGACACCGAACGTCCGCACGAGGTCGAACTGCGCAAGAAGGTCAAGGAGTACCTGAAGGATCACGACACCGAGGACCTTCACATCCAGATCATGCCGCAGGTATGGGCCATGCGGTACACGCTCGAACGCCTGATCCGCGGGCAGGACACCATCGCTGTCACGGGAAACATCCTGCGCGACTATCTGACCGACCTGTTCCCGATCCTCGAGTTGGGCACCAGCGCCAAGATGCTGTCCGTCGTTCCGCTGATGGCGGGCGGCGGCATGTACGAAACGGGTGCGGGCGGTTCGGCGCCCAAGCATGTGCACCAGTTGGTGGAGGAAAATCACCTGCGCTGGGATTCGCTCGGCGAGTTCCTGGCATTGGGCGCCTGCTTTGAGGATCTGGGTGACAAGACCGGCAACAAGCGCGCCGCACTGCTCGGCAGGACGCTCGACGCCGCGATCGGCAAGCTGCTGGAAAACAACAAGGGCCCGTCGCGCAAGACCGGCGAGTTGGACAACCGCGGTAGCCAGTTCTACCTCGCGCTGTACTGGGCGCAGGAGCTCGCCGAGCAGACCGAGGACAAGGAACTGGCCGACCACTTCGCCAAGCTGGCTGCGTCGCTCGCGGACAACGAAGATGCGATCGTGTCCGAACTCGCTGAGGTGCAGGGCGATTCGGTGGATATCGGTGGTTACTACTACCCGGACCGGGACAAGACCATAGCGGTGATGCGGCCGAGCAAGACGCTCAACGAGACGCTGGAGACCGCGCACGCGAGGAGCGAATAAGGGACCGCGCACGCGAGGAGCGAATAAGGGACCGCGCACGCGAGGAGCGAATAGGGTGCCCGCATGGCCAAGATCAAGGTCGAGGGAACGGTAGTCGAACTCGACGGCGACGAGATGACGCGGATCATCTGGAAGATGATCAAGGAGCGGTTGATCCTGCCGTACCTCGACGTGGATCTGGATTACTACGACCTGGGCATCGAGCACCGCGACGAAACCGACGACCAGGTGACCGTCGATGCGGCCGAAGCCATCAAGAGGCACGGGGTCGGCGTGAAGTGCGCCACGATCACCCCCGACGAGGCCCGCGTCAAGGAGTTCAACCTCAAACAGATGTGGCTCTCGCCCAACGGCACCATCCGAAACATATTGGGTGGCACGATCTTCCGGGCGCCGATCGTGATATCCAACGTGCCTCGCTTGGTGCCCGGTTGGACGAAGCCGATCATCATCGGCCGGCATGCATTCGGTGATCAGTACCGCGCCTTCAACACCAAGGTCGACCGGGCGGGCACCTTCACGGTGACATTCACCCCGTCCGACGGCAGTGAACCGATGGTCCACGAGGTCGTCGAGATCCCAGAGGACGGCGGCGTCATCATGGGCATGTACAACTTCAAGAAGTCGATCCAGGACTTTGCGCGCTCGTCCTTCAACTATGCGCTGCAACAGAATTACCCGGTCTACCTGTCGACGAAGAACACCGTCCTCAAGGGCTACGACGGGATGTTCAAGGACGAGTTCCAAACCATCTTCGACGAGGAGTACAAGGCGGAATTCGAGCGCCGCGGTCTCACCTACGAACACCGGCTGATCGACGACATGGTCGCCTCCTGCCTGAAGTGGGAGGGCGGCTATGTGTGGGCTTGCAAGAACTACGACGGTGACGTCCAATCCGACACCGTCGCTCAGGGTTACGGGTCACTCGGCTTGATGACGTCGGTGCTGATGACGCCGGACGGTAAGACCGTCGAGGCCGAGGCGGCGCACGGCACCGTCACCCGCCACTACCGTCAGCACCAGCAGGGCAAGCCGACGTCGACCAACCCGATCGCGTCGATCTTCGCGTGGACCCGCGGCCTGGCGCACCGCGGCAAGCTCGACGGCACCCCTGGGGTGATCGCGTTCGCGGACACGCTCGAAGAAGTCGTCATCAACACCGTCGAGGCCGGTCACATGACCAAGGACCTGGCGATCCTGATCGGGCCGGATCAGGCGTGGCAGACGACCGACGAGTTTCTCGGCACTCTCGCCGAGAACCTCAAGCGGGCGTTCGACTAACCGGTAGCTTGCTTACGCTCGACGTGAGTGTCGACGAACTCGAGGATCACGTCGGCGATTCGCTCGGGCGCCTCGAACATCGGAATGTGTCCGACGCCGTCGAGGTGGGTGACCTTCGTGGACTCCGGCAGATGCGCGGTGAAGTGACGGGTGAAGCGCGGGTGCGGGAGCACCCGGTCCTTCTCGCAGATCACCAGGTGCGTGGGGGCGCGGCCCTCCGCGATCTCCATCAGGCCCGGCAGCAGCAGGGACTTGATGAGAAGTTGGTAGTACGCCGGGCAGTGCCTGACGTCGTCGATGATGCCGGGTAGATCGGCGTCGTCGAGGCTGTCCGGGTACGCGCTGATGGGCACATAGGCCAGCAGCTTGGCGAACGGCAGTTTGAGCGCTCGTTCGCCGAGAACCTTGGTGACCAGCCACACGGGGAAGCCGGCGATGAACTTGAAGACGATCTCGAACTTGGCCGGGGTGTACCAGTGCCAGCCACCCGCCGGCGCGATGCCGGTCAACGTCCGGGCCCGTCCCCGGCGCTCGAGCTCGAACGCCACCCAGCCGCCTAGGGAGTTGCCGACGATGTGGGCGGTGCTCCAGCCCAGCTCGTCCATCTGCCGCTCGACGTCGTCGGCCAGCGTCTTGGAGTCGAGGAATGCCGCGCCGCGTCCGCCGCCGTTGTGCCCGCGCATCGTCGGCGCGAACACTTCGTAGCGCCCCGTCTCAGCAATCAGGGGTGCAACGTCTTTCCACACGTTCTGCGACATCATGAACGGGTGTAGCAACACCATCGGTTCGCCGGAGCCGAGATGGATCGGATCGCGCTTCGCCATGGTGCCGACAGTAAAGGTGATACCGCGGGTATCGCAAGCTCGCCCAATCGTCACAGCTGTCACAGGCGGGAACCACCTGCCTCCTGTGGACCGTCATCATTTGATGACGATCGACGGGAATCCGTCATCAAATGATGACACCGCAGAGAAGTCGAGTGCTCCGAAGGACGAGGCTGATGAGGCGGATGAGACTGACGAGGCGAAGGACGTCAACGAGCCGTGGTGGGCCGGTCACCCCGCGATCACTGCTGCTCGCGACGAGGTGGAAAAGTGGCTCGCGGCAGCGGAGCAGGGCCCGGTCTCTGACGACAACGTCGCTGCGATCCACAACGATGTGATGAACGGCGGGTGCCGGCGAGAGCTAAGCCGGGCGCGCGACGACCTCGATCGCGCCCGCGACCGCTACGCCGCCGCGGTAAAGGCCGCCCGTGCGGTCGGATACTCGTGGGGTGAGATCGGCCGGGTGCTCGGTGTGCCGAGGCAGTTGCTGTTCCGCCGCTTCCGCAACGAGGTCGATTAGGGTCAGCCGACAAAGATGCAGTCCAGGAGCGGAACGGCGCATCTTCCTGCGCGTCCTCGAGCGGATGACCCCACGCGAGTGGTGATGACCCAGGTGCAAAGATCGAACCCATCATGAGCAAGCCAGCCGAGCGCGTCGTCTTCTCCGGCGTGCAGCCCACGTCCGACTCCCTGCACCTCGGCAACGCATTGGGCGCGGTTGCGCAGTGGGCCGGCCTGCAGGACGAGTTCGACGCCTACTTCTGCGTCGTCGACTTGCACTCCATCACCCTGCCGCAGGATCCGGCCACGCTCAGGCGCCGCACGCTCGCCACTGCGGCGCAGTACCTGGCGATGGGCGTCGACCCCTTCCGGGCCACCATCTTCGTGCAGAGCCATGCGCCGGCACACGCCGAACTCGCTTGGGTACTGGGCTGTTTCACCGGTTTCGGGCAGGCATCGCGGATGACGCAGTTCAAGGACAAGTCGCAGAAGGAGGGCAGCGAGGCCACCACGGTCGGTCTGTTCACCTATCCCGTGCTGATGGCCGCCGACGTGCTGCTCTACGACACCAACCTGGTCCCCGTCGGGGAGGACCAGCGCCAGCACCTCGAACTCGCCCGCGACGTGGCGCAGCGCTTCAACTCGCGGTTCCCGGATACCTTCGTCATTCCGGAGCCGATGATCCCGAGGGCGACGGCCAAGATCTACGACCTGCAGGACCCGACGGCGAAGATGAGCAAATCGGCATCGACCGATGCCGGGCTGATCACCTTGCTCGACGATCCCAAGGTCACGGCGAAAAAGATCCGGTCGGCGGTCACCGACAGTGAACGCGAGATCCGGTACGAACCCGAGGCCAAGCCCGGGGTGTCGAATCTGCTGACGATCCAGTCCGCGGTCACCGACACCGACGTCGACAAGCTGGTCGAGGGCTATGCCGGCCGCGGCTACGGCGATCTGAAGAAGGACACCGCCGAGGCGGTTGTCGAGTTCGTCACCCCGATCAAGGCCCGGGTCGACCAGTTGTTGGCCGACACCACCGAGCTCGAGGGCATCCTGGCTGCGGGCGCCACCCGCGCCAATGAGGTGTCTGCGAAGACGCTGAAGCGGGTATATGAGCGGTTAGGGTTCCTTCAGCAACCGCAATAACGCTCTCGGGAGGTCGGTATGGCCGAACCGGCCAAACCGGGAATTCTGGACCGCTTCCGCGGGCGGTATCGGTGGTTCGACCATCTCATCCGCGCCCAGGGTCGCTATCAGGGCAGCAAAGGCAACTTCTACGCGGCGGGCATCACCTACTTCACGATCTTCGCGCTCTTTCCGCTGCTGATGGTCGCGTTCTCGATTGCAGGTTTCGTCCTCGCCAGCCAGCCGGATCTGCTCGCCGAGGTCACCGATCGGATCAAATCCGCCGTCTCCGGAGACCTCGGGCAGCAGTTGGTCGAGCTGATGGATTCCGCGATCGAGTCACGGACCTCGGTCGGCCTGATCGGCCTGGCGACGGCCGCGTGGGCCGGACTTGGCTGGATGGCCAACCTGCGCGAGGCGCTGAGCCAGATGTGGGGCCTGCTGCGTCAGGAGCCGCGGGGCTTTCTGCGGACCAAAGCCTCCGACCTCATCGCCATCGTCGGCCTGTTCGCCGCGATCGCGCTCACGGTCGCGCTGACCGCACTCGGCAGCTCGGGCTTGATGCAACAATTCATCGAATTGCTTGGGCTGCAGAATCTCCCGGGCATGAGCATCGTGCTGCGCGTCGCATCCATCGCGATTTCCGTTCTGGTCTCGTGGCTGCTGTTCACCTGGATGATCGCCCGGTTGCCTCGCGAGTCGATCAGCCTCCGCAGCGCCGCGCGGGCCGGGCTGATGGTCGCGGTGGCCTTCGAGATCTTCAAGCTGGTGGCATCGATCTATCTGAAGTCGGTGGTGACGGGTCCCGCCGGCGCTACGTTCGGGCCGGTCCTCGGCCTGATGGTGTTCGCCTACATCACCGCCCGGATGATTCTGTTCGCCACCGCGTGGGCCGCCACCGCCAAGGAGAATCTCGAGGCCGCCCCGGTCGAGCCACCCGTCGGCGCGGTGATCAACCCGCGGGTTCAGGTGCGCGAAGGGTTGGGGCCCGTCGGCGCGCTCACCGCGGCGGCTGTGGGAGCGGTTGGAGCGCTGGGGTTTTCGCGTATCGCCCGGCGTCGCTGACGCTAATGCTGTGGCCTGCGGTTCAACGAGCGGGCGCCCAGGATGAGGCAGAACACGATGACCGCGCCGACGAGCGCAACGCCGACGCGGACGGGCAGCGCGTCGGCGGCCGGTAGCACGGGCGCGGCCTTCGCCGCGGTGTCGCCGGCGGCGTCTTGCGGCGCGGTGATCAGGGACGGGTCCGGTTCGACGAGCGTGCCGACCTTGGTTCCCGGCGCCGTCGCGAAGCCGTAGTCGAGCAGGTGGGCAGCCTGCTCCCACGGCGCGATCGGCTGGCGGGTTCCGCGCATCAGCACCGCGACGAGCCTGCGGCCGTTGTGGTTGGCGGCGCCGACGAAGGTCTGGCCGGCGTCGTCGGTGTATCCGGTCTTGCCGCCCATCGCGCCCGGGTAGTTGTACAGCAGCTGGTTGTCGTTCTCGATCGGGTATCCGGCGTCGCCCCGTCCCGGGAAGTCGAACTTCTGGGTCGAGACGATCTCAGCGAACGTCGGGTTCTGCCATGCGTAGCGGTAGAACAGCCCGATGTCGTAGGCCGACGTGCTCATGCCGGGCCCGTCCAGACCCGACGGGGTCGCCACCCGGGTGTCGCGCCCGCCGAGCTTGCCCGCCAGCTCGTTCAGCTTGGTCACCGTGGCGTCCATCCCGCCCATCTGCATGGCCAGCGCGTGCGCGGCGTCGTTTCCGGAATGCATGAGCAACCCGTGCAGGATGTCGCCGATCGAGTAGTGGCCGCCTTCGCCGATGCCGACCCTCGTGCCCTCCGCAGAAGCGTCGTCGACGGTGCCTGCTATCACTTTGTGGATCGGCAACTCCCGCAACGCTTCAGTTGCCACCAGCACCTTGATGATGCTGGCCGGCCGGTGCCTGCCATGTGGATCCTTCGCGGCGATGACGTCGCCGGTGTCAAGGTCGGCCACCAGCCAGGCCTCCGCGGAGATGTCGTTGGGCACCGGCGGCGTGCCCGGCGCGGTGATCACGCCGCAGCCGCCCAGCGCGTCACCGCCGACCGGGTCGGACGGCACCGCCAGCGGTTGGGGCGGGTCACCCGCCGTCGGGACCTCCGACGAGTCGACGGCGGGCGGGGTGCTGACCTGATACGGGCACGCATTGGGGGCGGCGTTGGGCTCGGCGTTCGCCAGCGCGGGGCTCGCCAGCAAGAAAAGCGCCGCTGCCAGGGTGGTAGCGCGGTGGGCGGCAGAGGTGGAGGTCGCCATCGTGATCGCAGGTTAGGCGATCGAAGCCGTCGATCCGGGGAGCCACGCTGTGACTCATGTGGTTGGAGTTTCAAATGTGACTGGATCGGGGTAGCGGCGGCTTGCTCAAATCAGAGCATCCGGCTCGCTTCGCCGAGCACGCGATGCAGGATGTCGTAGATCGCGTCGAATTCCTTGGGACCGCTGATCAGTGGCGGCGCCAATTGCACGACGGGGTCGCCGCGATCGTCGGCGCGGCAGTACAGGCCGGCCTCGAACAGCGCCGAGGTCAGGAAGCCGCGCAGCAGACGCTCGCTTTCGTTCTCGTCGAAGGTTTCCTTCGTGTTCTTGTCCTTGACCAGCTCGATGCCGTAGAAGAAGCCTTCACCGCGCACGTCGCCGACGATCGGCAGCTCGTGCAGCTTCTCGAGCGTCGCCCGGAAGACCGGCGCGTTCTCCTTGACGTGGTCGTTGATGCCCTCGCGCTCGAAGATGTCGAGGTTGGCCAGCGCAACCGCCGACGACACCGGGTGTCCGCCGAACGTGTAGCCGTGCCCAAACGTCGTCTTGCCGTCGTTGAACGGCTCAAAGAGCTTCTCGCTGGCGATCATTGCGCCGATCGGGGAGTACCCCGACGTGAGACCCTTGGCGCAGGTGATCATGTCCGGCACGTAACCGAAGTCGTCGCACGCGAACATCGAGCCGATCCGGCCGTAGGCGCAGATCACCTCGTCGGACACCAGCAGCACGTCGTACTCGTCGCAGATCTCGCGGACCCGCTCGAAGTACCCGGGCGGCGGCGGGAAGCAGCCGCCGGCGTTCTGCACCGGCTCGAGGAACACCGCGGCGACGGTGTCGGGTCCTTCGAACTCGATGGCCTCGGCAATTCGATCGGCGCAGTACGCGCCGAACGCCTTGATGTCGTGGCCGAACGGCTCCGGCGCGCGGTAGAAGTTGGTGTTCGGCACCCGGAACCCACCGGGTGTCAGCGGCTCGAACGGCTTCTTGAAGTCGGGCAGACCGGTGATCGCCAGGGCGCCCTGCGGGGTGCCGTGATAGGCGATCGCCCGGGAGATCACCTTGTACTTGCCGGGCTTGCCGACCAACTTGAAGTAGTTCTTCGCCAGCTTCCAGGCGGTCTCGACGGCCTCGCCACCGCCGGTGGTGAAGAACACCCGGTTCAAATCACCCGGAGCGTAATTCGCGAGGCGCTCGGACAATTCGATGGCCGGCGGAGTCGCATAGGACCACAGCGGGAAGAAGGACAGCGTCTCGGCCTGTTTGGCGGCCGCCTCTGCAAGCTCCTTGCGGCCGTGGCCGACCTGGACAACGAACAGGCCGGACAGGCCGTCGATGTAGCTCTTGCCCTTGTCATCCCAGATCATGACGCCCTCGCCACGGGTGATGATCGGCGGCGTGATGCCGTGGCCGTGCCGTGCGAAGTGGCCCCACAGGTGGCGGTTGGCCTTGCCCGCTAGGTCGGTAGAAGTAGTTGGTGCGATATCGGTTGTAGTCATCTTGTACCCCAATTGTATTGCTGCTTAACGAGTTTCAGGTATACGAGCGTCTCGGTGGATATCACTCCTGGCAGTGCGCGGATCTGGGTGTTGAGCAGATCGAGCAGATCGTCGTCGTCCTCGCAGACCACTTCGATGATGGCGTCGAAGGAGCCTGCGGTCAGCACCACATATTCGACCGCGTCGATCGCGGCCAACTTCTCGGCCACCCGAGTCGTGTCCCCGGTGCAGCGGATGCCGATCATCGCCTGCCGGGCGAAGCCGAGTTGCATCGGATCGGTGACGGCGACGATCTGCATGACGCCCGCATCGACCATGCGCTGCACCCGCTGCCGCACCGCGGCCTCGGAGAGTCCGACCGCCTTGCCGATGCCGGCATAGGACCGACGGCCGTCCTGCTGCAGCTTCTCGATGATCGCCTTGGACAGGTCGTCGAGTTGGACGGCCGCTCCAGGACGCGTTTGTACGCGTTGGAAGACGGGTTGGATGCCCTCGGCACCCGGGTTGGCCATGACTCCGATTGTGCACGGAATCCGTCGTGACAAGCAACCAAACCAATGAAATCACGCGCAGAGCTGTGTCGCGACTGTGGGAATGCGTAGCTCCCTGGGCGGCCTTCGGCTAGCGTTGGGCCATGACTGCGACGGTATCGGCCAGTGTGGCCGGCAGCTGGATCGACGGCGCTGAGGTGGTCACCGGCGGCGCGAAACATCAGGTCATCAACCCGGCGAACGGCGGCGTCGTCGCCGAGCTCGCGCTGGCCACCCCCGCCGACGTCGACACCGCGGTGGCGGCGGCCCGCAGGGCGCAACCCGAGTGGGGAGGCGCCACCCCGGTCGACCGCGCGACGGTGCTGGCCAAGCTGGCGGCGCTGATGTCGGACCATGCCGACGACCTGGTCGCCGAGGAGGTCGGCCAGACCGGTAAGCCCGCACGGCTGGCCCGGGAGTTCGATGTGCCGGGCAGCATCGACAACGTCGACTTCTTCGCCGGCGCGGCCCGCCACCTCGAGGGCAAGGCCACCGCGGAGTATTCCGGCGACCACACCTCCAGCATCCGCCGCGAGGCCGTCGGCGTGGTCGCCACCATCACCCCGTGGAACTATCCGCTGCAGATGGCGGTGTGGAAGGTGCTGCCTGCGCTGGCCGCCGGATGCAGCGTCGTCATCAAACCCGCTGAGTTGACGCCGCTGACCACGCTGACCCTGGCGCGGCTGGCGACCGAGGCAGGGCTGCCGGACGGCATCTTCAACGTCGTCACCGGTGCGGGCGGCGACGTCGGTACCGCGCTGGCCGGCCATCGCGACGTCGACGTCGTCACGTTCACCGGATCGACCCCGGTCGGCCGCAAGGTGATGGCGGCCGCCGCCGTGCACGGCCACCGCACCCAACTCGAACTCGGCGGCAAGGCGCCGTTCGTGGTGTTCGACGACGCCGATCTCGATGCGGCGATCCAGGGCGCGGTCGCCGGTTCGCTGATCAACACCGGCCAAGACTGCACCGCCGCCACTCGTGCGATCGTCGCCCGCGAGTTGTACGACGACTTCGTCGCCGGCGTTGGCGAGGTGATGAGCACGATCGTGGTCGGCGATCCGAACGACGACGACACCGACCTCGGGCCGCTGATTTCCATGGCGCACCGCGCGAAGGTCGCCGGCATGGTCGAGCGGGCCCCCGGTCAGGGCGGCCGCATCGTCACCGGCGGCAGCGCACCGGATCTGGCCGGGTCGTTCTACCGGCCCACCGTCATCGCCGATGTCGCCGAGGATTCCGAGGTCTACCGCGACGAGATCTTCGGGCCGGTGCTGACCGTGCGGTCGTTCACCGACGACGACGATGCCCTCCGGCAGGCCAACGACACCGCCTACGGCCTCGCCGCTTCGGCGTGGACCCGCGATGTCTATCGCGCGCAGCGGGCGTCGCGGGAGATTCACTCGGGATGCGTGTGGATCAACGACCACATCCCGATCATCAGCGAGATGCCGCACGGTGGCGTCGGTGCGTCGGGCTTCGGCAAGGACATGTCGGACTACTCGTTCGAGGAGTACCTGACGATCAAGCACGTGATGAGCGACATCACCGGGGTGGCCGAAAAGGACTGGCACCGGATCATCTTCAGCAAGCGCTGACCGCGCTAGGCACGCACAGCGATTCGCCTAGGGAGCGAATCGCTGTGCGTTAGGTCACAATGCGAAGTGGGTATCCGCCCCTCATCCGATCAAGATCGCAAGGAGAGTGCCCATGAGCGCAACCCCGGGATTGCACAAGGCTCTGAGTCAGCGTCAGCTGAGAATGATCGCGATCGGCGGCGTCATCGGCGCCGGTCTGTTCGTCGGCTCCGGGGTGGTGATGGCCCAGACCGGACCGGGCGCGTTCATCACCTATGCGCTCTCCGGCGTCCTGATCATCATGGTCATGCGGATGCTGGCCGAGATGGCGGTGGCCAACCCGTCGACGGGGTCGTTCGCCGACTATTCGCGCGACGCGCTCGGCCATTGGGCGGGCTTCTCCGTTGGGTGGCTCTATTGGTACTTCTGGGTGATCGTCGTGGGGTTCGAGGCAATCGCGGGCGCGAAGATCGTGCAGTACTGGGTTCACGTCCCACTCTGGCTGTGCGCGTTCGTGTTCATGGTTCTGATGACCGCGACGAATTTGTTCTCGGTGAAGTCCTACGGTGAGTTCGAGTTCTGGTTCGCGGGCATCAAGGTGGCGGCGATCGTGGTCTTCATCGCGATCGGTGCATGCTTCGTGCTCGGGCTGTGGCCGAGCAAGTCGGCCGACTTCTCCAACCTGTGGAGCCACGGCGGGTTCATGCCGATGGGCTTCGGCGTGATCACCGTGGGCATCGTGACCGTCATCTTCTCGATGGTCGGCCCGGAGATCGCGACGATCGCGGCGGCCGAGTCATCGGACCCCGAGACGGCGGTTTCGAAGGCGGCCAACTCGGTGATCTGGAGGATTCTGATCTTCTATGTCTTCTCGGTGTTCCTGCTCGTGACGATCGTGCCGTGGAACAGCGACGACCTGGCCGCGTCTCCGTTCGTCGCCGCGTTCACCAAGATGGGCATCCCCTATGCCGACCACATCATGAATGCCGTCGTGCTGACCGCGGTGCTCAGCTGCCTGAACTCGGGCATGTACACCGCATCGCGCATGCTGTTCGTCCTCGCCGCGCGTAATGAGGCGCCGGGAATGCTGGTGCGGATCAACGGTCGTGGCGTGCCCGCCAACGCGATCCTGTTCTCGTCGATCATCGGCTTCGCATGCGTTTTCGCCGCCGCGTTCGCCGAGAAGACGATCTTCGCGTTCCTGTTGAACTCCAGCGGCGCGATCATCCTGTTCGTCTATATCTTGATCGCGATCTCGCAGATCGTGCTGCGCTACCGCAATAAAGACGCTGACCTGCGACTGAAGATGTGGCTCTTCCCGGCGCTGTCGATCCTGACCACGGTCGGGATGCTGGCGATCCTCGTTCAGATGTTCCTGGACAACTCGCTGCGGTCGCAGCTAGTGCTGAGCCTGCTGTCCTGGGCGGTGGTGTTGGGCCTGTTCTTCCTCAACAAGCGGTTCAACACGAGCCATCACGTCGACGTGGACGCCGCAGAAGCGAAGGCGCGCACGCTCAACTGATGCGGATCAGCTTCTTGTTGACGAATTCGTCGATGCCGTAGCGGCCGAGCTCGCGGCCGAAGCCCGACCGCTTCACGCCGCCGAAGGGCAGCTCGACGCCTTCTGCGCCAACGGCATTGACGAACACCATGCCTGCCTCGATGCGATCGGCGACGCGTTTGGCTTGCTCGTCGTCGGTGGTGAAGACGTAGGAGCCCAGCCCGAACGGGGTGTCGTTGGCCAGCTCGACCGCCTCGTCCTCGGAGCCGGCCTTGTACACCGTCGCCACCGGTCCGAACAGCTCTTCCTTGTAGGACGGCGAGTCCGGCGAGACGTTGGTGAGCACACCGGGCGGGAAGAACGCGCCTTTGCGCTCACCCTCGGACACCAGGGTCGCGCCGTCGTCGACGGCCCGTTTCACCTGGCTCTCCAACCGCTCGGCGGCTGCGACCGACGACAGGGGAGCCAGTCCCTCGGCCTTGTCGCGCACCTTCTTGGTGAACTTGTCCAGGAAGTCGTCGTAGATCGTCTCCGAGACGATGATCCGCTTGGCCGCGTTGCAGGCCTGCCCGGTGTTCTCGAAGCGACCGTCGATGGCGGCCTCGACGGTGGCGTCGAGGTCGTCGGAACTCAACACGATGAACGGGTCCGAGCCGCCGAGCTCGAGGACGACCTTCTTCAGGTTGCGGCCGGCGATCTCGGCGACGGCGGCGCCCGCGCGCTCCGAGCCGGTCAACGAAACCCCTTGCACGCGAGGGTCGGCGATGATGTCGGCGACCTGTTCGTTGGTGGCGTAGATGTTGACGTAGGCGCCCTGCGGATAACCCGCGTCGTCGAAGATCTGCTGCAGGGCGGCCGCCGACTCGGGGCATTGCGGCGCATGCTTGAGCAGGACCGTGTTGCCCAGCGTCAGGTTGGGGCCCGCGAAGCGGGCGACCTGATAGTAGGGGTAGTTCCACGGCATGATGCCCAACAGCACACCCACGGAGCTGCGCCGGATCAGCGCCGAACCCTCGCCATCGAGAAGATCGATGGGCTCGTCGGCGAGGAACTTCTCGGCGTTGTCGGCGTAGTACGCGTAGATCGCCGCGCTGAACTCCACCTCACCCTCGGACTGGTCGATCGGCTTGCCCATCTCGCGGTTGATGATCTTCGCGAGCTCTTCCTTGCGCTCGTTGTGCAGCTCGCCGACCCTGCGGATCAGCGCGGCGCGGTCGGCGACCGTCGAACTCCGCGACCATTCGCGGTGTGCCTTGGCCGCCGCGGCGATGGCGGCGTCGATCTGTTGATCGGTGGCGGTCGGATACTCCTTGACCACCTCGCCTGTCGACGGATCGGTTACGGCATACAGTGACGCGCTCATGACGATGTGCTCCTTATAAGACGGCCGGCCCGGTCGGGAAAGCGATCCAACGCGTTTCCGAGCCCCACAGCGCAATCCTGCACGAAATCAGTCGCTGAGTGCAACGAACGCGACTAATTCCAGTCGCGCGTCTGCCTCAGAAGACGTCCGGCACCTTGACCTCGGTGGAGGCGGTGAGCGTCTCGCAGCACCAGCATGCCGACGCCGAGGACGAAGACGCCGCCGACCGGCCCGAACGCGGTGTAGCCGTAATCCGGCTGGGATCATGTCGTTGGCCTGCAGCCCCTTGTCACCGACGACCGGTGCCTCGGGTTCCGTGATTGCCCTTGCCGAAATATACGGTCGGGTTCGCCAGCGCATCGGGTTTAGGCTCGGTGAGTGACCACCCGGATCGACGAGTTCGAGGGGCTGCGCTCCCACCTGTTGGCCGTGGCCTATCGGCTGACGGGCACATTCGCCGACGCGGAGGATGCCGTCCAGGACACCTGGCTGCGGTGGGATGGGTTGGGGGACAAGCGCGATGAGATCGTCGATCTGCGCGCCTGGTTGACGACGGTGGTGAGCAGGCTGAGCCTCGACCGGCTGCGCTCGGCGGCGCATCGGCGCGAAACCTACGTCGGCGAGTGGCTTCCCGAGCCGGTGGTGACGGGGTTCGACGGCAACGACCCGCTCGCGGCGGTGGTGGCGGGCGAGGACGCGCGATTCGCGGCCATGGTCGTGCTCGAGCGGTTGACGCCCGATCAGCGGGTGGCGTTCGTGTTGCACGACGGCTTCTCCGTGCCGTTCTCTGAGATCGCGTCGGTGCTCGGCGTCAGCGATACCGCGGCGCGGCAGTTGGCCTCTCGCGCGCGACGGGCGGTCGCGTCCGCACCGGAGCCGGCGTCCGACGACACGCACAGCGAAGTGGCCGGTGCGTTGATGGCCGCGCTCGCCGCGGGTGACATGGATGCCGTTGTGCGCCTTCTGCATCCGGAGGTGACGTTCACGGGGGACGCCAACCGCAGGGCGCCGACGGCAGCACGCGTCATCCACGGCCCGGACAAGGTGGCGCGGTTCCTGTTCGGTCTGGCGAAGCGATACGGGCCGAACTTCCTGGCGACCGCCCAGCTGGCTCTGGTCAACGGCCAGCTGGGCACCTACACGCCCGGCGCGCCTGCCGAGGGCGACTATCCGGAGATGATGCCGCGGGTGACGGCGATGGCGGTGCGCGATGGAAAGGTCTGCGCCGTATGGGATATCGCCAACCCCGACAAGTTCAGCGCTTCGCCGCTGCGGAGTTGATGCAGGGCGCCGTAATCCTCACCGAACGTGCAGTGATTGCGAGATTTCGGCCGTTTTCTCGCAGTGGTTACACAGTCGGCGGTCGGCGGCACCCTCAAGCGGTCGTTGCCTCGTCGGCAGCCCAGGGGACGCGGCAGGCGTCGCCGGAGCTGAAGCCCTGTTCGGTGATGCCGAGTGCCGAGTACATCCGTGCGCGCATGTTCTCCACACCGATCTGGTAGGTCAGCTCGATCACCCCGTCATCGCCGAACCGGCGTCGTAGATCGTCGACCTGGTCGTCGGTGACGGTGTGCGGATCGGTTGTCACGGCATCGGCGTAGGCGATAGCGGCGCGCTCATCCTCGGTATAGGCGGGCGAGGTCGCATAGTTGTCGATGTCCTTGAGCCGCTCGACGTCGAGGCCGACGAGGCGTTGCAGCATCGAGCCGAAGTCGACGCACCACGAGCATCCGATGGTGCGGGCGGTCCAGAACACGGCCAGCTCGCGCACGCTGACCGGCAGTTTCTTCGAGCCGGACTGCAACAGCATCTCGTGCACGCTGTTGGCCATAAGCAACCGCGGGTGATGCGCGGCGACGGCGAACGGCTCGGGTACCTCGCCGAACCGGCGCTTGGCGAAGCGGTACATCAGCCTGGTCAGCAGCGATGCGCGCTGCGGCGGCAGGGGGGCGATACGGGTTGTCTGTGTCATACCCGTAAGACGAGGCCGCGCCGCCATGTGTGACACCCCAGACGCCCCCGACGCCCCCCGACGCGCGAAACGGAATTCCAGCAGCGGAAGAGCGAGTAGAGGGCTGCTGGAATTCCGTTTCGCGAGACAGCTAGCTAGTTGCGGCTATCAGGGAGTGCCGACGCAGATGCCACCCGCGCAGGCACCGGCCCCGCCCGGTCCGGCTCCGGCGCCTGCGCCTGGCACGCCTGCGGTCGCTCCGCCAGGCCCGGCTCCGGCGCCTGCGCCGCCTGCACCTGCGGACGCTCCGCCCGGTCCGGCTCCGGCGCCTGCGCCCGGCACGCCTGCGGTCGCTCCGCCCGGCCCGGCTCCCGCACCGGCCCCCGGGGCGGTATTCGTTGCGCCCGGCGCTCCGCTGGCAGGTGCGCTGGTCGAGACGGTGGTGGTCATGCTGCTCGACGTGGTGCTCGACGTGGTCGAGGAGGTGCTGCTGTCGTCGCCCTTGTCGCCACCGCCGCACGCGGTCAACGTGGTCGCGACCACGGCGGCTGCGATCCCTGCGGTGACAGAGAAGCGGCGAAAGTTCAAGCGGTCAGTCATGGTTCACTTCCGATCCTGTGAGTGGGACTACGTCGCGAATCCTCACGTACCCACTGCGGTCCGAAATCAACCTCGGCCGCACCGCGAGCACCCGTGTTTGCCGCAACACGCCGCGAAAAGTTGGCATTCACTAGTGGACAGGGTCGGGAACGCCTTCTTCCGGCGGTGGGGGTGGCGGACCCACGCAATCTGCACGCTGCTCCCCGGTGAAGTTGTTCCTGGTGAACAGGTTGTTCTCGGTATAGCCGGTGATCGAGCCGTCGTCGTTGATCTGGCCGTAGTAGGTATTGCTGAACCCGGCACCCGGGCCCTTGTTCCACTGCATCGTGAACTTGAAGGTGTGGCCGTCACCGTTCAAGAAGCCCTGGGCGGTGCCATCGGTGACCGTGTTCCAGTCCTGTCCCTTCATGTACTGCGCGGTGCCGCGCAGCTTGTTGTTCGTTGTCGGCACAAGCACAGTGATGCCGTTGTCCTGGTCAAGCCACAGGCCTTCCGGCAGCATCCATGCGCAGGGCACCGCCGTTGCGGGTAGTGGACTGACCAGGAGGGCCGCTGTGCTCGACGCGGCCGCTGCTGCGAGGACTGTTCTGCGTCTGATCGTTGAAGCCATGTCGGTACCTTCGTCTGGTTCAGCTCCGTTGATGGGAGCTGTAACCGGACGCTATAGCACCGGCGTCGAGCAACGAATCGGGTGTTTCCCTATGTTTCGGGGATCAGCGCGCGAACATCAGCGCGCGCTTGACCTCCTGAATCGCCTGCGTCACCTGGATTCCGCGCGGGCAGGACTCCGTGCAGTTGAACGTCGTGCGGCAGCGCCAGACCCCGTCGACCTCGTTGAGGATGTCCAGCCGCTCGGCGGCGGCCTCGTCGCGGCTGTCGAAGATGAACCGGTGGGCGTTGACGATCGCGGCCGGCCCGAAATACGAACCCTCGCTCCAGTAGATGGGACAGCTGGTGGTGCAGCACGCGCACAGGATGCACTTGGTGGTGTCGTCGTAGCGGGCGCGGTCGGTCGGGCTCTGGATTCGCTCGCGCGTCGGCGCGTTGCCGCTGGCGATCAGGTACGGCTTCACCGCCCGGTACGCGTCGAAGAACGGCTCCATGTTGACCACGAGATCCTTCTCCACCGGCAGGCCGCGGATCGGTTCGATGGTGATCGTCAATTTCTTGTCCGATTTCTTCGGCAGCAGGTCGCGCATCAGCACCTTGCACGCCAGCCGGTTGACACCGTTGATCCGCATGGCATCCGAGCCGCACACGCCGTGCGCGCACGAGCGCCGGAACGTCAATGTGCCGTCGAGATACCACTTCACGTAATGCAGGAGGTTGAGCAGTCGGTCGGTGGGCAGGCAGGGCACCCGGAAGCTCTGCCAGCCGGCGCTGTCGGGATCTTCGGGGTTGAACCGCGCGATCTTCAGCGTCACCATCACCGCGCCGTCGGGGATCGGCGGCAGCTCGGGTTCCCTGGTCTCGGTAGCAGGCGCGCTCATCGTCAGTACTTCCGTTCCATCGGCTCGTATCGCGTCTGCACCACCGGCTTGTAGTCCAGCCGAATGTCACTCAGCAGATCGGCGCTCTGCTTATAGGCCATGGTGTGACGCATGTAGTTCGTGTCGTCGCGGTTCGGGTAGTCCTCTCGGGCATGGCCGCCGCGGGACTCCTTGCGGTTCAGCGCGCCGACGACGGTGACCTCCGCCAGCTCGAGCAGCATGCCGAGCTCGATGGCTTCGAGAAGATCGCTGTTGAAGCGTTTTCCCTTGTCCTGCACAGCGATTCGGGCGTATCGCTCCTTGAGCGCGTGGATGTCCGTCAACGCCTGCTTGAGAGTCTCCTCGGTGCGGAACACCGCCGCGTTGTTGTCCATCGACTGCTGAAGCGCACCGCGGATGTCGGCGACGCGCTCGGTGCCCTGCTCGGAGAGGATGTCGCCGATCCAGCCGACCACCGTGCCCGCCGGGTTCTCCGGCATGTCGACATGATCATGGCCCAGTGCGTAGTTCGCGGCGGCGATGCCCGCGCGACGGCCGAAGACGTTGATGTCCAGCAGCGAGTTGGTGCCCAGCCGGTTGGCGCCGTGCACCGAGACGCAGGCGCATTCGCCCGCGGCGTACAGCCCGGCCACGACGTTGGTGTTGTCGCGCAGCACCTGGCCGTGCACGGTGGTCGGGATGCCACCCATCACGTAGTGACAGGTGGGGTACACCGGCACGAGTTCCTTCACCGGGTCCACGCCGAGGTAAGTCCTGGCGAACTCGGTGATGTCGGGCAGCTTGGCTTCCAGCACGTCTGCACCGAGATGGCGCACGTCGATGTACACGTAGTCCTTGAGCGGCCCCGCGCCGCGGCCCTCGAGCACCTCGCGCACCATCGAACGGGCCACGATGTCGCGGGGCGCGAGGTCCACGATCGTCGGTGCGTAGCGCTCCATGAACCGCTCGCCCTCGCCGTTGAGCAGGCGCCCGCCCTCGCCGCGCACCGCCTCGGAGATCAGGATGCCCAGACCGGCCAGGCCCGTCGGATGGAACTGGTGAAACTCCATGTCCTCCAAGGGGAGTCCCTTGCGGAAGATGATGCCCAGGCCGTCGCCGGTCAAGGTGTGCGCATTGGAGGTGGTCTTGTACATCCGGCCCGACCCGCCGGTGGCGAACACGATGGCCTTGGCGTGAAACACGTGGATGTCGCCGGTGGCCAGCTCGTAGGCGATCACCCCGGTCGCCACCTGGCCGCCGGGGGTGTCGGTCAGCGCGATGTCGAGCGCATAGAACTCGTTGAAGAATTCGACGTCGTGCTTGACGCAGTTCTGGTACAGCGTCTGCAGGATCATGTGGCCCGTGCGGTCCGCGGCGTAGCAGGCCCGGCGCACCGGCGCCTTGCCGTGATCGCGGGTGTGGCCGCCGAACCGGCGCTGGTCGATACGACCTTCGGGGGTGCGGTTGAACGGCATGCCCATCTTCTCGAGATCGAGCACCGCGTCGATGGCTTCCTTGCACATGATCTCGACGGCGTCCTGGTCGGCGAGGTAGTCGCCGCCCTTGACGGTGTCGAACGTGTGCCACTCCCAGTTGTCCTCTTCGACGTTGGCCAGCGCCGCGCACATCCCGCCCTGCGCCGCGCCGGTGTGGCTGCGCGTCGGGTAGAGCTTGGTCAGCACCGCCGTGCGAACGCGCGGACCGGCCTCCACGGCCGCCCGCATGCCCGCGCCGCCCGCGCCGACGATGACGACGTCGTAGCGATGTTCGCAGATCATTGGTTAACCCCGATGCCGGCGTCGAAGGTGACGAGGACGTAGGTCCCCAACACCAAGATGAACCCGGTGGCCAGCAGCAACAGCGAGTTCAGATAGAACTTGGTGACGTTCTTACGGGCGTAGTCGCCGATGATCGTGCGCATACCGTTGGCGCCGTGCAGCATCGCCAGCCACAGCAGCGCCATGTCCCAGATCTGCCAGAACGGCGACGCCCACCGCTGGGCGATGAAGTTGAAGTCGATGCGGTACACGCCCTCATCCCACATCAGCATGATGAAGAGGTGGCCGAGCGCCAGGAGGACCAGCGCCACGCCGGAGAACCTCATGAACAGCCAGGCGTACTTCTCGAAGTAGGGAATTCCCCTCGGTCGCCGCGGTGCGCGCGGATGGTCGAGCGAGGCCGGGCGGTCGTGCTCCTTCTCCAGTACCGGGGCGATGCGGCCCTCACGGTGATGGGGTGTCCAGGCCTCTCCCGCCGCCCCGCCCGATGGCGCGCTCACAGGAACCGCTCCGCCATGTGCATGCCCAGCACTCCGAGCGCGGGGATCATCACGGCCAGCCAGACCGCGGCCACTGCCCACAACATGACGCGCTGATAGCGCGCGCCCTGCTGCCAGAAGTCGATCAGGATGACGCGGATGCCGTTGAGCGCGTGATAGAGCACCGCCGCGACAAGCCCGACCTCCATCAGCCCGACGATCGGCGTCTTGTAGGTCCCGACGACCTCGTTGTAGGTGTCCGGGCTGACCCGCACCAGCGCGGTGTCGACCACGTGCACGAAGAGGAAGAAGAAGATGGTGGCGCCGGTGATGCGGTGCAACACCCAGGACCACATACCCGGGTCGCCGCGATACAGGGTGCGTCTGCGCGCCGGCTTCTCTCGCGGGGCCGCTATCTCCGTGTTGGTACTCATCGGGCCTCCAACGCCTTCGGTGGACGCTTGGGTCGGCTCCACCTGGTTCCGGAGCCCCGGCCCAAACCTCGGGGCGACTCTAAACCCATTTGTAGCGCCCAACGCACTAGCGTGTTATGCGTTCGAGGGCGTTTGACCAGGAAATTAGGGTTACCTATATCACGTGTCGAGCCACGGAGCGGAGGGTTCGGAATGCATTCAGAGCCCGGTGGGCGGTATTGACGTGACAGCGAATATTGACTGGGAACTGTTGCGGGACAAGGCAACCAAAGCCGCTGCGCACGCCTACGCGCCGTATTCCGGCCTCAAGGTCGGTGCTGCGGCGCTGGTTGATGATCAACGAATTGTGGTCGGCTGCAATGTGGAAAATGTCTCATATGGCCTAGGTCTCTGTGCCGAGTGCGCAGTGGCCTGTGCCCTGCATTCCGGCGGTGGCGGCAGGCTGATAGCGCTGTCGTGTGTGGCCGCCGATGGCGGACTGCTGATGCCGTGCGGGCGCTGTCGGCAGGTGCTTCTGGAACACGGCGGGGCGCAGTTGCTCATCGATCACCCCTCGGGTCCGCGGCCGCTGGGTGACCTTCTGCCCGACGCATTCGGCCCGGACGACCTGGCCCGCGCCGAGCCGGAAACCCCGTGACCCAGGCCACGTTCGACGCTCCGACCGTCATCCGCACCAAGCGCGATGGGGGCGCGCTGTCCGACGCCGCGATCGACTGGGTGATCGACGCCTACACCCACGGTCGGGTGGCCGACGAGCAGATGTCGGCCCTGTTGATGGCGATCTTCCTGCGCGGGATGACCGGCCGGGAGATCGCGCGCTGGACGGCGGCGATGGTGAACTCCGGCGAGCGGATGGACTACTCGGATCTGAGGCGGGAGAACAAGCCGCTTGCGTTGGTGGACAAGCACTCCACCGGCGGGGTGGGTGACAAGATCACCATCCCGCTGGTGCCCGTCGTGACGGCGTGCGGCGGCGCGGTGCCGCAGGCGGCCGGGCGCGGCCTCGGCCACACCGGCGGCACGCTCGACAAACTGGAAGCCATCCCGGGATTCACGGCCGAGATCTCGAAAGGCCAGATCCGTCAACAGCTTTGCGAATTGGGCGCGGCGATCTTCGCGGCGGGCGAGCTGGCGCCGGCCGACCGCAAGATCTACGCGCTGCGAGACGTCACCGGCACCACGGAGTCGCTGCCGTTGATCGCCAGCTCGGTGATGAGCAAGAAGATCGCCGAGGGCACGCGGGCGTTGGTGCTCGACTCCAAGGTCGGCGCGGGGGCGTTTCTCAAGACCGAGGGCGAATCCCGCCAGTTGGCTCAGACCATGGTCGAGCTGGGCACCGAACACGGGCTCGTCACCCGCGCGCTGCTGACCGACATGAACAGACCGCTGGGCCGGACCGTGGGCAACGCGGTCGAAGTCGACGAGTCGCTCGAGGTGTTGGCCGGCGGAGGGCCGCCCGATGTGGTCGAACTGACGCTGGCGTTGGCCGTCGAGATGCTCGACGCCGCCGGCCTGGACCGTGTCGACCCGGCCCAGACCCTGCGGGACGGGTCGGCGATGGACCATTTCCGCCGCCTGGTCAGCGCGCAGGGCGGGGACTTGTCGCAACCGTTGCCACTCGGTTCGCACACCGAGACGATCACGGCGCCGTGCGGTGGCACCATGGGCGATATCGACGCAATGGCGGTGGGACTGACGGTGTGGCGGCTCGGCGCGGGTCGTGCCGTGCCCGGTGAGCACGTGCAGTCCGGCGCCGGTCTGCGCATCCACCGACGTCCCGGCGAGCCCGTCGCCGCGGGGGAGGCGCTGTTCACGCTGTACACCGAAACGCCGGAGCGGTTGGACGGCGCGATGGCGGAGATGGAGGGCGGCTGGAGCGTCGGCGACACGGCGCCCGACATCGGGCCGCTGGTCATCGAGCGGATTGGATCATGACCTCGCCATTGACCCTGGACCTCATCCACCAGGCGCCCAAGGCGCTGCTGCACGACCACCTCGACGGCGGCCTGCGTCCGGCCACCGTGCTCGACCTCGCATCGCAGACCGGCTACGACGACCTGCCCGCCACCGAGGTCGATGCCCTGGCGACCTTCTTCCGTACCGCCGCGCACAGCGGGTCGCTGGAGCGGTACCTGGAACCGTTCGCGCACACCGTCGGGGTCATGCAGACACCTGAGGCGCTGCACCGGGTGGCCTACGAGTGCGTCGAAGACCTGGCTGCCGACAACGTGGTGTACGCCGAGGTCCGGTTCGCCCCCGAGTTGCACATCGACCGCGGGCTGTCGCTGGACGCGGTCGTCGACGCGGTGCTGGCCGGTTTCGCCGACGGCGAGAAGGCGGCCAGCAGTGAAGGCCGCGGGATCACCGTGCGCGCTCTGGTGACCGCGATGCGTCACCAGGCGCGGTCGCTGGAGATCGCCGAGTTGGCGATCCGGTTCCGGGACAAGGGCGTCGTCGGATTCGACATCGCCGGTGCTGAGGCCGGCTACCCGCCATCGCGCCACCTCGACGCATTCGAGTACATGCGAAAGAACAACGGCCGCTTCACGATTCATGCGGGAGAGGCATTCGGGCTGCCGTCCATCCACGAGGCGATCGCGTTCTGCGGGGCCGACCGGCTCGGTCACGGTGTCCGCATCGTCGACGACATCACCGTGGCGAGCGACGGCTCGGTGCATCTGGGTAGGCTGGCATCGCTGTTGCGGGACAAGCGGATACCGCTCGAGCTGTGCCCGAGTTCCAACGTGCAGACCGGTGCCGTCGGCAGCATCGTCGAGCATCCCTTCGACCTGCTGGCCCGGTGTCGCTTCCGGGTGACCGTCAACACCGACAACCGGCTGATGAGCGATACCTCGATGAGCCAGGAGATGCTGCGCCTGGTGGAGGCGTTCGGCTACGGCTGGAGCGATCTGGCGCGGTTCACCATCAATGCGATGAAATCGGCATTCATCCCGTTCGACGAGCGGTTGGCGATCATCGACGAGGTGATCAAACCGCGCTTCGCCGTGCTCATCGGCTGACGCCCCCGGCGAACACTATTCCTGGCGCAGCCGCGACTCGAGGAAGGTCTCGAGCGACTCCCACTGCTCGACGGCGTCGGCGTAGGGTCCGCTCGGCTTCCTGACGGTCTTGGGATCCAGCACGTGCGCGACGAGCCGGCCGAGCGGCATGTCCGCGTCCAGAGTCTCGTCGACGATGTCGTCCTCGGCGTATTCGCCGACGTCCCTGAGCAATTCGACGGCGAGCTCCAGCTGCTCGCGGTCGACGGAGTCCGGCCCGTCGGCGAAATCGTCGGTCAAGCCGCTCGTCACGTAGACGTTCTCGTCGGTGACGTCGACGCGCAGCGAGCCGTCGGTGGCGGCGGTCTTGATGTCCTCATACGTCGCCAGATCCGACAGGTCGTGGTCGTGCTCGTCGGCGAGGTAGCGCGCGAGCGCGCGCTCGGAACCGAACACGCTGACCCGGCCGTTGCGGCCCAGGAACACCGGCGCGTCGTCGAGGTAGCACCGCAGCGTGTAGAAGGTGCCGCCACGGGTGATCATCTGGATCGGGTCGATACCGACCTTCAGCCAGAAATCGTCGTCGGCGCCGAGCACCAGCCCCCTCGCATGGTCGGCGAGGCCATCGGCGGAATCCGCGGCGTCCTCGCCGTCCGACTCCTCGACGTGCTCGTCGGCCTCGGCCGCGGGGGCCTCGGTCTCCTCGATCTCCTCGGGCTCGGGCTTGGGTTCCTCGAGTTCGGCGGCGGCCTTCTCCGAGGCCGCCGTATCGACATCGGGTGTCGTGACGACCTCGTCGATCGCGTCGACGACGTTGTCCCAGTTCCGTCCGATGACGGCGCCGATCTCGGTCCAACGTTTGCGGCCGCTTCTGCCGCTGAAGCTGTCCATGCCGGCCCCCAGTGAGCCGAGCGTGGGGTTGCCGTTGAAGAACTTCGTCACCGTCGGCAGTTCACAGACCGACCCGACGGACGACACGATGGCCAGGGTCCGGTGCAGTGTCGCCACGGATTCTTCGGTTGGCTTCTCGGCGAGCAGCTCCTGGGCGCCGATCAGGTCGTACTGGCGGTCCTCCGGCGGATCGAACTGATGCGCGTTCGCCTTGGTGAGGGCCTCCCAGGCGGGGTGGTCGGCCAGGTCGTTATCGCTATTGGTCCTGACAAAGGCGACCAGGTCAGCCACGGATTCGAAGGCGTAGAGGTCCTCGTCCTTGCCGAGCAGCGCCTCCCACTCGTCGCCGGAGTCCCGCCAGCGGGGGGCCCACAGTGTGTAGAGGTCGCCCTTGGTCAACCCGAGCCGGATCGGCACGATGTCAGCAGCCATGCGGCACAGCCTAACGACGGAGCCCATCTTTCAGTCATTGAGGACTGCTCCGACGAATCGAGTAGTCCAATACGCGGTGCGGCGGACGATCGCGGGGCCACCATATGAACAGCCCTCTTTCACAGCGACGAAAGGAGAGGCTGAGATGGCTGGCACCGTGAGCGCGCTGGACAAGCGCGTACGAGAGGCACTGAGCGCTGCGCAGCGCTTGAAACGAGACGACGAGTCGGCCTTCGTTGCCGGGAGCCGGGCACGTGTTCGGCTGCCTGAAGGCAGGCGCATGCGGCAGCAGGTCACCGAACAACTCCAAAGCATGGGCATCGACACCGATGCGCTGGAGCGCGAACTGAGCGCCGCACGGGCGCGGGACCAGCGCCGCCTGACCAAGGACAAGGACGACGCGGTCTCCCAGTCCGGTCCACGGGCGGAGTCTCTGCGGCACCTGCTCGACGACGTCATTGCGGGGTTCGACGGCCTGGTGGCGACCACCGGAGAAGGGACTACCCAGTACCAGACCCTGGACAGCCCGGTGCAGATCTGGGCGACGGACGGCATCACCGTCGAGTCGACGTCGATCCAGCCGTACAAGAGCCAGGCGAAAATCCGGATGGAAGCGTCCTACTACACGTCATGGTCCGGTGCGTACCTGGCCGGCGAGGAGCAGTTCCTTCACTTCCAATACCTGTGGGGAAATCCCCGGCAGGATGCATCGGCTGTGGTGAACGTCAACGCGATCGTGGCGCTCAACGGATTCTGTTCGGCACATTCGGACGGCGGCATCGCCGGGGGCGGCGTGGCGCGGCTGGATCTCGAGCCCACCCTCGACTTGATCCAGACGTGGACGCAGCCGATCTCTTCTGCGCCGCCGCAGCCTGGTCAGTCGTATCGCGTCGCTACGATCAGCGCAGACTCGAGCGGCCTGTTCAGCGATGACAAGGACACATCGACCGTTGTCTTCCGGGGTACCTCGGTGGGCTACGACCAGGCGATAGTGCCCTCCGGGCAGTACCTGATCATCGATGTCGCGCTGCGCTTGTACTCCGAGACCATCGACGGCAAGGTCGACGCCGACTTCGCGACCGGGCTGTTCTACGTGCTCAGCCCGTTCGTTTCGCTGGCAATCTCGTTCCCCTGACAGGTCGGACGACGGGCGTGGCGGCGCCTGTCACTCGTCCTTGTCGTGCTCGTCCTTCTCGCGCGGCGGCGGCCGGTTAGCGACGACGGGGAACGAACCCGTGAATCCCTCGCGCTCGCGCGCCACCTCCAGCACGCGGGACCGCACGGCGAACCAGCCGATCACCAGCGCCGGAATGATGAAGACGAGAGACGCCACCGTCCACGTACCGATCGGCGGATCGAACGCCATCAGCACGAGAACCGCCAGCAGGAAAGCCAGCGTCAGATATCCGGTCCACGGGGTCCCCCACAGCCGGAACGACGGCCGCTCCAGGATGCCCTTCTTCGACCACCGGTAGAGCTGGATCTGGCAGATGACGATGGTGGCCCAGGAGGCGATGATGCCCAGCGCCGCCATGTTCAACACGATCTCGAACGCCATCGCGGGCACGACGCCGTTGAGCAGGACGCCGAACAGGCCGATGAGTGCGGTCAGGCAGATGCCGCCGTACGGCACGCCGCGGCTCGACATCCGCGAGGTGAACTTCGGCGCGCTGCCGTTCATCGCCATCGACCGCAGGATCCGCCCGGTCGAGTACAGCCCGGCGTTGAGGCTCGAGAAGGCCGCCGTCAGCACCACGATGTTCATGATGGTGCCCGCGCCTTCGACGCCGATCTTCGAGAAGAACGTCACGAACGGGCTTTCACCCGCCTTGTAGGTGGTGTAGGGAAGCAGCAGCCCGAGCAGGAAGACCGAGCCGACATAGAAGAGCGCGATACGCGCGATGACGGAGTTGATCGCGCGCGGCATGATCTTCGCCGGGTGCGCGGTCTCACCGGCCGCCGTTCCCACGAGTTCGACTGCCGCGTAGGCGAATACGACGCCCGACGTCACGATCACCAGGGGGAACATGCCCGTCGGCAGCAGCCCGCCGTGGTCGGCGATCACGCTGAAGCCGGTCGACTGGCCCTCGATCTTGTAGCGGCCCGCCAGGAAGATGGTCCCGGCGACCAGGAAGCTCACCAACGCGACGACCTTGATGAGTGCGGCCCAGAATTCGAGTTCGCCGAACACCTTGACCGAGATCATGTTCACGCCGAGCACCATGGCAAGCGCGATCAGCGCGATGAGCCATTGCGGTATCGCGTCGAACGCCCTCCAGAAGTGGAAGTAGGTGGCGATCGCGGTCGAGTCCACGATCGCGGTCATGGCCCAGTTCAGGAAGTACATCCAGCCGGCGACGTAAGCCGCCTTCTCGCCGAGGAATTCGCGGGCGTAGGAAACGAACGAACCGGACGACGGCCGGTGCAGCACGAGTTCGCCGAGTGCTCGCAGGATCAGGAACACGAACACGCCGCAGAAGGCGTACACCATGAACAGCCCAGGGCCTGCGCTCGCCAATCGGCCACCGGCGCCGAGGAACAAACCGGTGCCGATCGCGCCGCCGATCGCGATCATCTGCAGTTGGCGCGGTTTGAGGCCCTTGTGGTAGCCGGCGTCCTCGCTGGTCAGCGCGGAGTTGTCGTAGTCGGCTGCGGTCGGAGCGGTTTCTTTGGGTTCGGTGGTCATTGGGCCGCACCGTTCGTAGGCTCGGACGGCCGGACCACCGGTGGTGGCTTGGTTGTGTCGTTGATGTCCTTGAAGGTCAATGCGAAGCCGAACACCATGAGGACAGCGGCGATCGCATACCCGATGATCGACCACCAACCGACGTGAAGATATGCGGTGACCGCGACGATGAACATCGCCAGGAACACCATGGACATTCCGATCAATGGGATCTTGGCGAAAAGGTCGATCCGTGCCATGAGATTCACCCCGCTTCGTCAATGGGGTACAGCCCCATACCGAACGTGAACTACTGGTGAACCGAGTAGACACCCTCGCGGGCGGTCGGGCCACTCGAACGGCGAAGACTCTCAGGCGCACGTGTAGCCTCGGAAATTACCGCAGCGTCAATTAAAGGGCTGTGAGCCACCCGAGATCGACCGTGAGAGTGGGCATGACGAACCAGACGCCGGACGCGAACACCCGCCTCGCTGCGGAACGCACCCGCCTGGCGCAGGAGCGAACGCTGATGGCGTGGATCCGTACCTGCACATCGTTGATCGCGTTCGGCTTCACCATCTATCAGATCTTTCGTTATCTCTCGATGTCGGAGCGGTTGCGCGCACCGGTCGTCAGCCCCCAGATCTTCGGCGTGGTAATGATTCTCATCGGCCTGACCGCCCTTGTGCTGGCGTGGATTCAGCACCGTCAAAGCCTCAAGCAACTGCAAGCGGATTTCGGCCCGATGCCCTTTTCGATAACCGGAATGATTGCGGCGCTGATCGCCGGCCTCGGCGTCATCGCCCTCATCGGCGTGACGTTGCGCTTCTAGTGTCGTGAGTCGTAAGTTCACTTGCAGAAGTCGAGAACTGACTCCTCGGGTCGGCAGTCTTCTTTCACAGCACCCACTCGCACATTTCAGGCGGAGTCCGCGCGAAATCTGCAGGAGGGTCGTGGTTCGAGCCCGACCACAGCCCTGATGCAGATCTCGGTGATGACGCATCCGCGGAGGCGAGGCCAGCTTCAAGTACTGCCGACGAATTAACGACTCACGACACTAGCCGATCGTTGCAGCGCCTTGGTCTTGGTCTCGGGCGGGGCACAGGTGCTGCGAACGAGATGCGCCCCATCCGACCGCTCGTCACATCCTCACACCAGGCCGTCGGCCGCCAGAATCCCTGGAAACCCTGACCTGCGTTCGTCGTTCGGATTGCCGACAACTGCACGGGGTCTCCGGCCTCGGCCGGATATGCATAACGGTGCAACACCCACTCACCTGCAACTTCCAACGAGGCCCTTCCCTGCGCCTGAGCCCCTGAAGAAAGCCGCGCCTCACCGGGCGCGGTTGGACGATCTGTCACAGCTCGGCACGCAAGTGCTGCTGCTTACACCGGTGGTATCGGTCTTCGCGTAGGAGTAATGGTACTGCGCGTCGTCCGCCGCCGGGGTGACCAAAGTCCTCACTACGTCCGAATCAGTCGATCCGTGGTGGCATGCGGGCGTAGCGTCGAGTTCGTTCTGTATAACCCCTGCTAGCGGCATTTAAGCGTGGCCTCCATCGTCAAGGGCGCGAACATGACATCGACTCATATGGACATCAATCATCTGGCAACCGACGCGACTCTTGGGGAGCAGCGGACAGCCGAAGCCGACGCCGTCGTAGACGCCGCGGCCGACGCGGCCCGGGAGTTCCGCAAGCTCAGCCAGGAGCAGGTCGACGCGATCGTCGAGGCGATGGTGCGCGCGGGACTTCGGGCCGCGGCTGAGTTGGCCGCGGTTGCGATCGAGGAGACCGGGTTCGGCGTTTTCGAGGACAAGGTCGTCAAGAACTACGTCGCCACCGAATTTCTGCATGACTACCTGCGTGGCAAGAAGTCGGTCGGCGTCATCGACGAGGACGTCGAGAACAACATCCGCTATGTCGCCGAGCCCATCGGGGTGGTGCTGGCGATCACCCCGGTGACCAATCCGACGTCGACGGTGTTGTTCAAGGCGATCGTGGCCGCGAAAACTCGCAACGCGGTGCTGTTCCGTCCGTCTCCGTATGCGGTGCGCTCGTGCGAACGCAGCGTGGAGATCCTGCGGGAAGCCGCCGAAGCGGCCGGCATGCCACCGGGCGCGCTGCAGGTCATCCCGGACAAGGCACACGAGGTGACCCATTATCTGTTCAAGCATCCCAAGGTCGACTTCATCTGGGTGACCGGTGGGCCGAAGATCGTGGCGCTGGCTAATGCTTCCGGTAAGCCCGGTGTGTGCGTCGGCCCCGGCAACGCCCCGATCTACATCCACAAGTCCGCCGACATCAAGGGCGCCGTCGTCGACATCCTGATCTCGAAGACCTTCGACTCGTCGGTGATCTGCCCGGCCGAGCAGACATGCATCATCGACGACGAGATCTACGACGTGGTGGTCGCCGAGTTCGAGCGGATGGGCGCGTGTCTGCTCACCGACGAGCAAGCCGAGAAGATCGCGCAGTTCGCCTTCGGCTGCGGTGACAAGATTTCGCTGGATGCTGTGGGGCAGAGGGCATCCGAACTCGCCGCGCGCGCCGGGTTCACAGTGTCGCCGACGGTGAAGGTGTTGCTGGCGCCGCTGCCGTCCGATCTGGACGAGCTTGCTGCGCATCCGTTGGTGGCCGAGAAGCTGATGCCGGTGCTGGGGCTGGTGCGGGCGCGCAGCGTGCAACACGGGATCGACGCCGCCGTGCTGGTGACCGAACACGGCGGGCTGGGCCACACATCGGCGATCTATGCCGACGACGACGACGTCGTCAACGCCTACAGCCTAGCTGTGCGCACAGGACGCATCCTGGTCAACGCACCCACCGCGGTCGGCGCACTCGGCGGCATCTACAACAACCTGACGCCGACGTTCTCTCTTGGCTGCGGCACTTGGGGCGGGTCGAACACCACCGAGAACGTCAACTACAAGCAGCTGCTCAACGTCAAGACCGTGGCGCAGCGGCGCACGCCGCCGCAGTGGTTCAGGGTCCCGGCGAACACGTACTTCAACGAGGGGGCCCTGGACAATCTGCGCGATCTGGAATGCGAGGCGGCCGTGGTGGTCACCGATGCGCTGAGCGAGGAGCGCGGCGTCGTCGATCAGGTGCGCAGCAAGCTGCGCACCCGTCACGTGCAGGTGTTCAGCGAGGTGACGCCGGAGCCGGACGAGGCGATGATCCGGCGCGGCGTCGCGCTGCTGCAGCGCGCCGAACCCGATGTGCTGATCGCCGTGGGTGGCGGGTCGGTGCTGGACGCCGCGAAGGCGATGCGGTTGTTCTACGAACATCCCGAGGAGAGCTTGGACGAGCTGACGATGCCGTTCCTGGATCCCCGGAAGCGGGTGGCCAACTTCCCGACCGACCGGCACCGGCTCCAATTAGTTGCTATCCCAACCACTTCCGGCACCGGGTCGGAAGTGTCACCGGCAGCGGTGCTGACCGTGCGCGGTCGCAAGGAGACGCTGGTCGACTACAGCCTGGTGCCCGACCTGGCGATCGTCGACCCGGTGCTGACGTCGTCTATGCCGCGCTCGCTGACCGCCGACACGGGCATCGATGCGTTGACGCACGCGCTGGAAGCGGTGATCTCGATCTTCGCATCGTCGTACACCGATGCGTTGTGTGCGCAGGCGGTGCGACTGATCTTCAGCGCGCTACCTCGGGCATACGCCGACCCGGAAGACATGTCCGCTCGCACCGACATGTCGAACGCGGCGACGCTGGCGGGGCTGGCGTTCTCGAACGCGTTCGTCGGCACCAATCACGCACTTGCACACGCCGTCGGCGCGAGATTCGGTATTGCGCACGGTCGGGCCAACGGAGTCTTCCTGCCCCACGTGCTGCGCTACAACTCCAGCCTGCCGAGCAAGTTCATGCCCGCGCCCGGCTACTCGGCATACGTAGTCCCCGAGAAGTACGCGCAACTCGGCCAACTCGTCTTCGGTGGCCACGAACCCGACGACTGCCGGGAGCGGTTGTTCCATTCCGTCGAGGATCTGCTCGACCGACTCGACATGCCGCGCTCCCTGAAGGAATACGGCATACCCGAGGCCGAATTCCTAACGGCGCTAGACGAACTCGCAATGGCCGCCTTCGAGGATCTGAGCAACCGCACCAACCCACGGATGCCGCTCGTCAGCGAGATCACCACGTTGCTGCGGCTCGGCTATTACGGCAGTGCAACCGACGCACCGACTTAGGCTGCCGAAGTGACCGAGCGAACCGCGACTGTCGGCCGCGCCTATCCGTTGGGCGCTCATCTGGTGGACGACGGCACCAACTTCTCGGTGCGGTCGCGCACGCTGTCACAGCTCGAGCTGCTTCTGTTCGACGACGTCGACGACGCGCGGCCGGCGCGCGTGGTACCGCTCGACCGCCTGCGGAACCGGACGGCCTACTACTGGCATGTGTTCGTACCCGGTGTCGGGCCGGGACAGGTCTACGCCTGGCGTGTCAATGACTCGTCTGCCATCCTCCTCGATCCGTACGGCCTCGCGGTAGCCGTGCCGGCGGCCTACGACCGAATGGCCGGGACACGCGCAGAACGAGATCCGGGTACGGCGATGAAGAGCGTCGTGGCCGATCTCTCGACCTATGACTGGGAGGGGGACGTTCCGCTCGCGCGGCCGTTTGCGCGCACGGTCGTCTACGAGCTTCACGTCCGGGGCTTCACCGCCCACCCGAACAGCGGACTCGACCGTCAGTTGGCCGGCACCTACGCCGGGTTGGTGGCCAAGATTCCCTACCTGCGCTCGTTGGGGATCACGGCGGTCGAGTTGATGCCGGTACTGGCGTTCGATCCGCAGGACGCGCCGCCGGGTCTGGTCAACTACTGGGGCTACAGCCCGGTGTCGTTTTTCGCCCCGCACTCCGCGTACGCGTCGACGGGTGACCCGATCGGCGCGCTGGACGAGTTCCGCACCATGGTCAAGGAACTCCACCGGGCCGGGATCGAGGTGATCCTGGACGTGGTGTTCAACCACACCGCCGAGGGCGGTCATGACGGTCCCACGTTCTGCTGGCGGGGGCTGGATAACGAGACCTACTACATCCTCGATCCGGCGAACCCAGCGAGGTACCTTGACGTCACCGGATGCGGTAACACCTTCAACGCCAACAACTCGGTGGCGCGACGGATGATCGTTGACGCGCTGCATCACTGGGTGGACCAGATGCATGTGGACGGTTTCCGGTTCGATCTGGCCTCGGCGATGACGCGTGATGCGCGCGGCGCTCCCATGGCCGATCCGCCGATCATCTGGGAGATCGAGAGCGACCCGGTGCTCGCCGGAACGAAGGTGATCGCGGAGGCCTGGGATGTCGCGGGGCTCTACCAACTCGGGTCGTTCGTCGGCGACCGCTGGCGGGAATGGAACGGTAAGTTTCGTGACGAGATCCGCAGGTTCGTTCGCGGTGACCGTGACACCGTTTCGCTGCTGCCGAACCGGCTGCTTGGCAGTCCGGACCTGTTCGGGGGTCGCCCTGCCGAAGTCGAGCACAGCATCAACTTCGTCGCCTGTCATGACGGCTTCACCCTCAACGACCTCGTCAGCTATGCCCGAAAACACAACGAGGCAAACCTTTCTGACAATAAGGACGGTTCTGACGACAACTACTCCCTCAACTGCGGGACCGAAGGGCCTTCCGATGATCCCGAGATCGAGCGGCTCCGCACGCGGCTGGTCAAGAACTTACTCGGCATCACGTTGATCGCGATGGGTGTGCCGATGATCGTGATGGGCGATGAGGTTCGGCGAACTCAGTCGGGCAACAACAATCCTTATTGTCAGGACAACGAAATCAGTTGGTTCGACTGGTCTCTGACGGATCGCTACGCCGACATCCGCCGATTCGTCGAGAAGCTGATCGACGTCCGGCTGGAGCTCGACATGACCCGGGTGATGCATGGGCTGCCGCTGCGGCAGTTTCTCGTCCATTCGTTGGTGCAATTCCACGGCGTGCGGTTGCATCAGCCCGACTGGTCGGACGATTCACGCGCGCTGGCGCTCACTGTGCGCAGTGTGATCGGCACGCGGATGGTGCATGCAATGCTGAACAGCTCCGAAGAGTCGCTGGATTTCGAGCTGCCTGCGATCGTCGAACCAGAACTGCCGTGGCGCCGAGTCGTCGACACAGCTCTCGATCCGCCCGACGATGTCGCCGATCTCGCTGGCGCACAACCGATCTCAGGCGGGACATACTCGGTGGACGCGCACTCGGTGGTGCTGCTGTGCGCTGACCTGCACAACAGTACAGGCAGCTGAGGTGTCGGCGTCTGGGCAGCCAAGAACTTGGAAACGTCAGGGGCGGGGTCGCCGTCACCGGATTCGAGACGTTGCCCTGGCTGATCGAAGAATGTGGCACTGCCGTCTCATGGCCGTGTCGTCATCGACGGAGCGCACTTCATCATGAACCAGATCTGTGGGAGATTCGGCGAGCGCGGCAGCCGGCCAACCCGCTGATGACTACGCCGTCGGCCGCCAGAATCCCTGGAAACCCTGACCGGCGTTCGTCGTTCGGATTGCCGACAACTGCACCGGGTCGCCCGCTTCGATCATCTGGCCGTTGCCGACGATCATCGCGACGTGTCCGTCCCACACCGCGAGGTCGCCCGGCCGGAGCGCGTTCTGGTTCACCGCGGCACCGAGGTCCTGTTCCTGCGCGAGCCGCGGAAGATCCAATCCCGCTTGGTGATAGGCCCACTGCGTCAGGCCGCTGCAGTCCAGCCCGACGCCCGGCGTGGTGCCGCCCCACGCGTAGGGCACCCCGAGCTGCGTCAGTGCATACCGAACGGCGTTCGCCGCCACTGCGTTTGGCGCCTGCACGGTGCTGCCGTCGGGCAGTGTGACGGCGACACCGTCACCGAACTGGTCAGGATCGGGCAGTGCAAGTGCGGCAAGTTCGGCGTCGGCGGGCGCCACGCCGCCAAATGCCCTGCCCGGAATCCCGCCCGAGCCGGTCGGCATGGCAGCCGGACCCGTGCCGAAGCCGGCAGGCGCTGTGAACCCGGCGGGCGCCGTCGGTGCTCCGGCCGAAACACCCGCGGCTGCAGGTGGGGCCGCCATACCGGCCGCGTGCCCGTCGAGCTGCGCGCGTAACTCGTCGACGACGGCCTCGGCCTCACCGAGCGCGCGGCGCGCCTCCTCGTGCAGTTCCTGCACCGCGCCCGGTTCGTCGAGCCGCGCCTCGATGTCGGCCGCCAGGGCCTCGAAGCGGTCGATGATGTCGTCCAACCGCGAGCGGGCTCGGGCCACCGCGTCCGAGGCGTTGGCTGTTGCCGCCCGCATGTCGTCGATCCGCCGCGCCAACCTGTCGGCGCGCTCGGCCACGTCCGACATGAAGTCGGCGGCGCCGTCGGCGCCCGCGCCCCGCCAGTCGTCGGCGGTCCGGCTCCAGGCGCTGCGCGCCGCGGCGGCGACGTCGGCCAGCAGGTCGCGAATCTCACCGAGCGCGGCGGTCGGATCCCCCGAGTCCGACCGGCCAGGCCCGACCTGCGCCGCCACGTCGCGGATCGGCGCCGACAACGCCGCGATCAACCCGCTCGGCATCGCTAGAGCAGGCTGCTGCCGTGTCGGTCCGCGTCGGCGTACGCGCCCGCCACGGCGCCCGAAACCGACTGCGCTGAAGCGAGGGTCTCGCTCAGTACCGCGACGGCCCGGGCTTCGACGGCGACCGCGTCGGCGAGCACCGCGAGGAATCGCTCACCGACGTAACCGAGGGCGGCGGCCGCGTCGGGCCCGGGCACCCTCGTCAGGGCCGCGGTGGCGGTGGACAATTCGTCGGCCCGGGCGGAGCAGTCCGTGCCGAGCGCGCGAATGGCATTCGTATCGACGAGCATGGCGATACGACGATCGTGCGCGCCGGCTGGTTCCCTGCGGTTAGGGTCGGCCAATGGACGTGCGCGTCGTCGACCACCCGCTGGCCGCAGCGCGGCTGACCACATTGCGCGACGAGCGCACCGACAACGCGGCTTTTCGCGCCGCCCTGCGCGACCTGACGCTGATGCTGGTCTACGAGGCGACCCGCGATGCGCCGACCGAAACCGTGCCGGTGCGCACGCCTCTCGCACAAACCACTGGGTCGCGGTTGGCGAACCCGCCGCTGCTGGTTCCCGTCTTGCGGGCCGGCCTCGGCATGGTCGACCAGGCTCATGCGCTGATCCCGGAAGCACATGTCGGTTTCGTCGGCGTCGCGCGAAACGAAGAGACCCATGAACCGACTCAGTATCTGGAGTCGCTGCCCGACGACCTGAGCGCCCAGCCCGTGTTCATCCTCGACCCGATGCTCGCCACCGGCGGGTCGATGGCGCACACCATCAAACTGCTGCACGACCGCAATGCCGTCGACATCACGGCGATTTGCGTCGTCGTCGCCCCCGAGGGCATAGCGGCGATCGAGAAGGCGGCACCCGACATGCGATTGTTCACCGCAACCATCGACGACGGCCTCAACGACGTGGCCTACATCGTTCCCGGCCTGGGCGACGCCGGTGACCGGCAGTTCGGACCGCGCTAAAACCTGCCTGCGAGGTCGGCCAGCGCCTCGGCGAGATGGCGGGCCTGCGCACGGGCGGCGTCCACATCACCGTCCGCGCAAACCTGTCGAACCTCGATGTAGGACTTGACTTTCGGCTCCGTGCCCGACGGCCGCACCGCAACCCGCACGGCGGTATCGCTGTCGCCGCCCTCGAGGATCACCGCGTCGGTGCGCCTCTCATATGGCCGTACCGCCGCCAAATCGGTCATCGTGACATCGAACCCGCACAGCTTCGACGGCGGCTTGGATCGCAGCCGGGTCATCACTTCGGCGGCTTCGTCCGCGTCGCGCACCGGCCGCGAGACCGCCCCCGTGGTGTGCACGCCGTGCAGGCGGGCGAGGCGGTCCAGCGCGTCGAGCACTGTGCGGCCCTGCTCGCGCAGCGCCGCCACCATGTCGCAGAACAACACCGCCGTGCTGATGCCATCCTTGTCGCGCACCGCCGACGGGTCGACGCAGTAGCCGATCGCCTCCTCGTACGCGTAGACAAGCGTGCAACCGGGCATATCCGAGTCTGCCCGCGACAGCCACTTGAAGCCGGTCAGCGTTTCGACGTGGCGAGCGCCATGCGCCGCGGCGATGCGGTCCAACATTCGCGACGACACCACCGAACTGGCCACCACGGTGTGCTCGGAAACCTCGCCGGGATCGATCTGCGACAGAATGTAATCGCCTAGCAGCCAACCGGTTTCGTCGCCGGTCAACATGCGCCACCCATCAGGCGTCGGTATTCCGACGGCACACCGGTCGGCGTCGGGATCCAGGGCGACGGCGACCTCGGCTTCGGTGGCCGAAGCCAGTTTCAACAGTTCGTCTGCCGCGCCCGGTTCCTCGGGGTTGGGGAAGGGAACGGTGGGGAAGTCGGGGTCGGGTGCGAACTGGCTCTCGACGACCTGCACATCGGAAAACCCGGCCCGAACGAAAGCATCGAGTGCATATTCACCGCCGACACCGTGCATGGCGGTGAACGCCAGTCGCGCCGACCCGTGGGTTCGCCGAATCTGCGAGACGCGATGCACATAGCGCTGGATGAGGTCCACCCCGGAGGTCTCCACCGCGGCCCGTGGAATCTGATCGGCGTGGGGCGCGTGGGCGATCATCGCCTCGATTTCCCGATCGGCAGGCGGAACGATCTGAAGGCCGCCGTCGAAATACACCTTGTAGCCGTTGTCCGACGGCGGGTTGTGCGACGCGGTGATCTGAACGCCCGCGCTCGCGCCGAGGTGGCGGGCGCCGAATGCGATCACGGGCGTCGGCACGGCGGCGAACAACAACGTCACCATGAAGCCCTCGGCGGCAAGGACTTCGGCGACCGCAAGGGCGAACTCCTCGGACCCGTGCCGGGCGTCGCCGCCGACGACGACGCGCGAGCCGTCGAACCCGCGCTCCTTGAGTACCTGCGCGATCGCCCACGTCGTCCGCAGGACCACGGCGAGGTTCATGCCGTTCGGCCCTGCGCGCAGCGGACCACGCAGACCTGCCGTGCCAAAGGTGAGAGGACGGGCGAACCGCACTGCGAGTTCGTCGTCACTGCACGCCTTCAGTTCGGCGGCGGTCGCCGGGTCGGGATCGTGCTCGATCCACTCGCGCGCGAGCTCGCCGACGCTGGTCATGACGGCAGTGTGCCCACTTTGCCCTCGGCATAAGCGAGCTTTCGCAGCACTGGAGCCACCAACATCAGCAAGTTGAATTCCAGGTCGGTGAGGTTGTCGCGCATGGTGGCGTTGAGCCAGGCATCCCGCTCGGCGCGATCGTCGTCGAGCAACGCAGTGCCCGCCGCAGTGATCTCGATCAGCTGGCGGCGGCGGTCATCGTCGTCGGGGCGCCGCACCACCAGCCCCCTGCTGACCAGTTCGTTGATGCTGTCGGTGAGCGACTGCACCCGCACGTGCAGCCGGGCGGCCAGTTCGGCGGGAGTACTGACGCCGGGTTGATCCGCTCCTCGCGTGCGCGGGGGTCGATCCGCTCCTCGTGTCCTGCTGACCTCACCCAGTAGCTCCATCTGGCTGAGTGTCAACCCGTGATCCGGCCGGTGACGGCGCATTTGCCTGGTCACCGCCATCATCGACTCCCGCAGTTCGGTGGCCGCAGATCCGGCGCGTACGTCGGTCATAACCAAGTTATACCTTGGTAATTGTTCGCTGTCATAGCCGGAAAGCCGTGTTGCATGCAAATTTTGTTAAGGGCATACTTGCCATAGTGACGAGCGAGCGACTTCTGCAGGCTGCCAAGTGGTTGTTGCTGGTCGCGATCACGGTCGCCGTGACGGTTCCACTGACGACGCTCGGCGTTCCGTCTGCCGCGTTGTTCGCCGCACTGGTCGTCGGCATCGCGTTGGCACTTCCGTCGCTGGCCCCGCAGCGGATCCCCCGTCCGCTCGGCGTCGCCGCACAGGGCGTCCTCGGCGTGTACATCGGCACGATGGTGAGCCGCGACGCCGTGAGCGCCCTCGGGCCCGATTGGCCGGTGGTCCTCGCCATCGCGGTAGCCACCCTGGTCATCAGCATCATCGCCGGTGCGCTGCTGGGTATCCACCGCGACATCACCCCGCTCACGGGATCGCTGGCACTGGTCGCGGGTGGAGCCTCCGGTCTGGTCGCGATCGCGCGCGAACTCGGCGGCGACGACCGCGTGGTCGCGGTGGTGCAATACCTGCGGGTCGCACTCGTCACCGCGTCCATGCCGGTGGTCGTCACCCTGGTCTATCACGCCGACAAGTCCCACCCTGCTCAGTTGAGCGCGCAAACCGACTCGGCGCCTTGGTATTTCAGCTTCGCGATGATGTCCGTTCTGGTCGTCGCCGGTGCGGCGGGCGGGCGGCTCGTTCGGCTGCCCGGCTCCGGCCTACTCGGACCCATGGCCTTGACCGTCGTGCTGCAACTCACCGGGCTGTCGTTCGGTCTGACAGTTCCGACGCTTCTGGTCCAAGTGGGTTACATGCTGATCGGCTGGCAGGCGGGCGTCGCGTTCACCCGCGACGCGCTGCGTGCGGTCGGGCGGCTGCTGCCCGCGGCGATCGGGCTGATCGTGGTGATCGGCTTAGGCACCGCAGGCCTCGGTGTGGTGCTCGCCGACATCGCGGGCCTGACCCCGCTCGAGGGGTATCTCGCTACCAGCCCCGGCGGCGTGTATGCCGTACTGGCCACCGCCGTCGAGACCGGATCGAACGTCACGTTCATCATCGCGGCGCAAGTCGTGCGCATCCTGTTGATGTTGTTTGTCGCGCCATTCCTCGGCCGCGCCGTGATGTGGGTCAGCAATCGCTTCGGCGCTCAGAGCCGGGAGATCACCGAGGCCAGCAGGGAACCCGTACGCGCGGCCGATTGACGGCCCGCGGCGAGCACCTCTTCATGGTTCAGCGGCTGACCCGTCATACCCGCCGCGGCATTGGTGACCAGCGACACCGCAAGCACCTCAGCGCCCGCCGCCCGTGCGGTGATCGTCTCGTGCACCGTCGACATGCCGACCAGATCCGCGCCGAGCGTGCGCAGCATCCTGATCTCGGCGGGGGTCTCGTAGTGCGGTCCTGGCAGACAGGCATAGACACCCTCGGCCAGATTGGGGTTCACCTCGCGCGCGAGCGCCCGCAGCCGCGGCGAGTAGGCGTCGACCAGATCGACGAACTGCGCTCCGACCAGCGGCGAACGCGCGGTCAGGTTCAGGTGGTCGCTGATCAGCACCGGCTGCCCGACCTCGAAATCGGCGCGCAGTCCGCCGGCCGCGTTGGTCAGGATCACCGTCCGCACCCCGGTTGCGCAGGCAGCGCGCACGGGATGCACGACGTGACGCAGGTCGTGGCCCTCGTAGGCGTGGATCCTGCCAATGAACACCAGCACGCGGTGATCGCCCGTCCGTACCGACAGCACGTCGCCGCGGTGGCCCTCCGCGGTCGGAGGGGTGAAGCCCGGCAATTCGCCCACCGGCACGACCGCCGTCGGCGCACCCAACTCGGCGGCCGCGGGCGCCCACCCAGAGCCGAGGATCACCGCGACGTCGTGGGTATCGGCACCGGTTCGCTCGCGGATTGCGGCTGCGGCCTGCAGCACTACCGCATCCGGATCGGTCACAGTTTAAGCAGCTTAGCTGTCAGTGAGATACTGCGAGGATGCCCACCGCCGCCGCCGTCAGCGTCGAAGACGCGATCAACGGGCGCCGCGGCGACCTGGTCGAACTGTCGCACTCGATTCACGCCGAGCCGGAACTCGCGTTCGCTGAGGTGAAGAGCTGCGCCAAGACGCAGGCGTTGGTCGCCGAGCACGGCTTCGAGATGACGTCTGCCCCCGGCGGCTTGGACACCGCGTTTCGAGCCGCGTACGGCAGCGGCGACCTGGTGATCGGGGTCTGCGCCGAATACGACGCGTTGCCGGGCCTCGGCCATGCCTGCGGTCACAACATCATCGCGGCATCGGCCGTCGGGGCCGCGCTCGCGCTCGCCGAGGTGGCCGACGACCTCGGGCTGACGGTGGTGCTGCTCGGCACTCCCGCCGAAGAGGCCGGCGGCGGAAAAGTGTTGCTGCTCAACGCCGGAGCGTTCGACGACATCGCCGCGACGGTGATGATCCATCCCGGCCCGATCGACATCGCGCGGGCGCGCTCGCTGGCTCTGTCGCAAGTCGAGGTGACCTACCGCGGCCGTGAAGCGCATGCCGCCGTCGCGCCGTATCTCGGCATCAACGCCGCCGACGCGATCACCGTGGCGCAGACCGCGATCGGGTTGCTGCGCCAGCAGTTCATGCCCGGCCAGATGGCGCACGGCATCGTCACCGACGGCGGCCAGGCCACCAACGTCATTCCGGCCCACACTGTCTTGCGCTACACGATGCGCGCGACGGACGCCGCATCGCTGCGTCACCTCGAGGACCGGATGGCCGACTGCTTCCTCGCGGGTGCGGTGGCCACCGGCTGCGATTATGAGGTCGAGGAGACCGAGCCGCCATACGACGAACTGGTGCCGGACAAATGGCTGGCCGACGTGTTCCGCGGCGAGATGGTTCGACTGGGCCGCAGTCCGATAGGGGAGGAGATCGAGGCCGCCGTGCCACTGGGAAGCACCGACATGGGCAACGTCACGCAGGTGATGCCGGGCATCCATCCCGTCGTCGGAGTCGAGGCCGGCGGCGCGTCGGTGCATCAGCCCGGGTTCGCGACAGCGGCTGCGAGCCCGAGCGGCGACAAGGCCGTCGTCGAGGGCGCGATCATGTTGGCGCGTACGGTCGTCGCGCTGGCCGAGAACCGCGGCGAGCGGGAGCGGGTGCTCGCGCTGCAGGCCGAGCGGGTGGCGTCATGACACTCGCCGGAGCCGCCGAAAGCTGGCTGGCCGCGCATTACGACGATGTGGTGGCCTGGCGGCGACACATCCACGCCCACCCCGAGCTCGGCCGGCAGGAGTTCGGCACCACGCAGTTCGTCGCGTCGCATCTCGCCGACGCCGGGCTGAACCCGAAGGTGCTGCCCGGCGGCACCGGTTTGATCTGCGACTTCGGTCCCGAGCATGGTCCGCGCATCGCGTTGCGCGCCGACATGGACGCGCTGCCGATGTCGGATCGCACCGGAATGCCGTATGCCTCGGTGGTGCCCAACGTCGCGCACGCCTGCGGCCATGACGCGCACACCGCGGTGCTGCTCGGCGCGGCGCTGGCGCTGACCTCCGTGCCCGAACTGCCGGTCGGCGTGCGGCTGATCTTCCAGGCCGCCGAGGAGCTGATGCCCGGCGGCGCGATCGACGCCATCACCGCGGGGGCGATCAACGGGGTGTCGCGCATCTTCGCGCTGCACTGCGATCCGCGGCTGGCCGTCGGACGGGTCGCGGTCCGGCCCGGGCCGATCACCTCGGCGGCCGACCACATCGAGGTGACGCTGCACAGCCAGGGCGGCCACACGTCGCGGCCGCATCTCACCGGTGACCTGGTGTACGGGCTCGGCACGCTGATCACCGGGTTGCCCGGGGTGCTGTCGCGTCGCATCGACCCGCGCACCAGCACGGTGATGGTGTGGGGCGCCGTCAACGCCGGGGTCGCGGCCAACGCCATCCCGCAGACGGGCATGCTGGCCGGGACGGTGCGCACCGCGAACCGCGACACCTGGCTGACGTTGGAAGACATTGTGGATCAAGCCATTACGTCCTTGCTGGCGCCGCTGGGCATCGAGCACTCGCTGCATTACAAGCGCGGCGTGCCGCCGGTGGTCAACGAGGAGATCTCGACGCGGATTGTGACCCGTGCGATCGAGGGCATCGGGCCTGATGTGCTCGCCGGCACGCGCCAGTCCGGCGGCGGCGAGGACTTCTCGTGGTATCTCGAAGAGGTGCCCGGCGCGATGGCACGTCTGGGCGTGTGGTCGGGCCGCGGCCCGCAGCTCGATCTGCACCAGCCGACATTCGACATCGACGAGCGCGCGCTGGCGGTGGGTGTGCGCACGCTGGTCAACATCGTCGAACAGGCCGCCGCCTTCTAGCCGCGTCGAGACTGCGGCCATGGCGGGGGTCACTCGCACTAACCCGCCCTGAGCGCAGTCTCGGCGACGCTTGTCGACCTACGACGACGTGCCGGGGCCGATGTTGCGCGCTGGGCGGTTGCGCAGATCGCGGACGTATTCCTCTGGCGCACCGGCGATTTCGGCGGCGTCGGCCATCACCCCCAGATAGCGTGCCGACGGCAGCCCGCCTTCCCACGCGTCGACGACATACAGCCAGGCCAGTATTGGATCGGTGGTGGTGTCCGACGACAGGCGCTCCACCCGGCAGCGGATCTTCTTGTGCACCCCCAGCTCGCTGCCCTCCCAGCGGTCGAGGTTCTTTTCGTCGGACTCGGTCATGTCGTAGAGCACGACGAACACCTTCGACAGCGGGTCCTCGACCAGCGTGGCCAGCGCGCCTTCCCAGCCGATGTCCTCGCCGCCGAAGGTGAGCCGCCAGCCGTGCAGCCAGCCCGTGCCGGCCATCGGCGAGTGCGGTGCCCGCTGCTGCATCTGTTCCGGATGCATGTTCGACCCGTAGGCGGCGTAGATCGGCACGAGGTGAAGCCTAAGGCTTTGCCCAGCGGTTCGGAGGGCAGGAGCGCAGCGACATGGGAATGAATCTGGGCGATCAACGGCGCGCTTAGCTAGGTTAGGGCGGTGGCAACCCGCATCGTGATCATCGGCGGCGGGCCCGCCGGCTATGAGGCGGCACTGGTCGCCGCCGCCCGCGGCCGCGACCTCGTCGAGGTCACCGTCGTCGACAGCGAAGGCATCGGCGGGGCATGCGTGCTCTGGGACTGCGTGCCGTCGAAGACCTTGATCGCGTCGACGGGCGTGCGCACCGAGCTGCGCCGCGCCGACGGCCTTGGCTTCGACATCGCGATCGAGGACGCCAAGATCTCGATCGGACAGATCCACAGCCGGGTCAAGACGCTGGCGCGGTCGCAGTCCGCCGACATCGGCAGCCAGCTGCTGCACGCGGGGGTCAACGTGGTGGCCGGCCGCGGTGAACTGGTCGACAGCACCCCCGGCATGGCGCATCACCGCGTGAAGGTCGCCACAAACGACGGCAAGGTCGGCGTGCTGAAGGCCGACGTCGTGCTGATCGCCACCGGCGCCAGCCCCCGCGTGCTGCCGGGTGCGGAGCCCGACGGCGAACGCATCCTGAACTGGCGTCAGCTCTACGACCTGACCGACCTGCCGGAGCATCTGGTCATCGTCGGCTCCGGCGTCACGGGCGCGGAGTTCTGCAACGCCTACACCGAACTCGGCGTCAAGGTCACCGTGGTGGCCAGCCGCGACCAGATCCTGCCGCACGAGGACTCCGACGCCGCCGCCGTCCTGGAGGAAGTGTTCGCCGACCGCGGTGTCACCCTGCTGAAGAACGCCCGGGCCGAGTCGGTCACCCGCGACGCCCACGGCGTGGTCGTGACGATGACCGACGGCCGCACCGTCGAAGGCAGTCACGCGTTGATGACGGTGGGCTCGGTGCCCAACACCTCCGGGCTCGGCTTGGAGAAGGCGGGCATCGAACTCGGCCCCGGCAATTACCTTCCCGTGGACCGGGTTTCGCGGACCTCGGCGTCTGGCATCTACGCCGCAGGTGACTGCACCGGCCTGCTGCCGCTGGCCTCGGTCGCCGCGATGCAGGGCCGCATCGCGATGTACCACGCGCTCGGCGAGGGAGTGTCGCCGATCCGCCTGCGCACGGTCGCCGCCGCGGTGTTCACCCGGCCCGAGATCGCGGCCGTCGGCGTGCCGCAGACCAAGATCGACGACGGCACGGTGCCCGCGCGGACGATCATGCTGCCGCTCACCACGAACGCCAGGGCCAAGATGTCGCTGCTGCGGCGCGGCTTCGTGAAGATCTTCTGCAGGCCCGCCACGGGTGTGGTGATCGGCGGGGTGGTCGTCGCCCCGATTGCGTCGGAGTTGATCCTGCCAATCGCGCTTGCGGTGCAGAACAACCTCACCGTGACCGACCTGGCCCAGACACTGTCGGTGTATCCATCGCTTTCCGGGTCGATCGTCGAGGCGGCGCGCCGGTTGATGCAGCATGACGACCTCGACTGACGGTGGCGCACGCGGAGCGGGACAGTCCACGTAGCCTGGATGCGTACTGACGAGTAACAAGAGGAGAGTCTCCGCGTGAGCGACCCGATCCCCGCCACAACGGGCAACGGGCAGACCCTGCTCGGGCCCAACCAGCGGGAAGAGGCGTGGCAGCGACTCGGCAGCGAGCAGTTCGACGTCGTCGTCATCGGCGGCGGTGTGGTGGGGGCCGGCGCAGCCCTCGATGCCGCGACCCGAGGACTCAAGGTCGCCCTCGTCGAGGCCCGCGACTTCGCCTCCGGCACCTCGAGCAGGTCATCGAAAATGTTTCACGGCGGCCTGCGTTACCTCGAGCAGCTCGAGTTCGGGTTGGTGCGCGAGGCGTTGCACGAGCGCGAGTTGTCGCTGACGACGCTGGCGCCGCATCTGGTCAAGCCGTTGCCGTTCCTGTTCCCGCTGACCAGCCGGTGGTGGGAGCGGCCGTATGTGGCGGCGGGAATCTTCCTCTATGACCAGCTCGGCGGCTCGAAATCCGTTCCCGCGCAGAAGCATTTGACGCGCGCCGGCGCATTACGGCTCTCACCGGGACTGAAGCGGTCGTCATTGATCGGCGGAATCCGCTACTACGACACCGTCGTCGACGACGCCCGCCACACCATGACCGTCGCCCGCACGGCGGCGCACTACGGGGCGGTGGTGCGGTCGTCGACACAGGTGGTGTCGCTGATCCGCGAAGGCGACCGGGTCACCGGCGTCACCATTCGCGACTCGGAGAACGGCGCGATCTCCGAGGTGCATGGCCATGTGGTCGTCAACGCCACCGGCGTGTGGACCGACGAGATCCAGGCGCTGTCCAAGCAGCGTGGCCGGTTCCGCGTGCGCGCGTCGAAGGGTGTGCACGTCGTGGTGCCGCGTGACCGGATCGTCAGCGAGGTGGCGATCATCCTGCGCACCGAGAAGTCCGTGCTGTTCGTCATTCCGTGGGGGACGCACTGGATCATCGGCACCACCGACACCGACTGGAACCTCGACCTCGCCCACCCCGCCGCGACCAAGGCGGACATCGACTACATCCTCGCCAACGTCAACAAGGTGCTGGCCACCCCGCTCACCCACGACGACATCGACGGGGTCTACGCCGGGTTGCGTCCGCTGCTGGCAGGGGAGAGCGAGGAGACGTCCAAGCTGTCGCGCGAGCATGCCGTCGCGGTGCCCGCACCCGGCCTGGTCGCGATCGCGGGCGGCAAGTACACCACCTATCGGGTGATGGGCGAGGACGCCATCGACGCGGCGGCGGAGTTCGTGCCGACGCGGGTGGCTCCGTCGATCACTGAAAAAGTGCCGCTGATGGGCGCCGACGGCTATTTCGCGCTGATCAACCAGACCGAGCACGTCGGCTCGATGTACGGGCTGCATCCCTACCGTGTGCGGCACCTGCTGGACCGCTACGGGTCTTTGATCGGTGAAGTACTGGCGATGGCCCGGGGCAGGCCAGAACTCTTGGCGCCGATCACCGATGCACCGGTGTATCTGAGGGTCGAGGCCTGGTACGCCGCCGTCGCCGAAGGCGCACTGCACCTCGAGGACATTCTGGCCCGACGCATGCGGATCTCGATCGAGTACCCGCACCGCGGCGTCGACTGCGCCCGCGAAGTCGCCGAGGTCGTCGCACCCGATACTCGGCTGGAGCCCCGAGGACGTCGACCGCGAGGTGAACACCTACATCGCCCGAGTCGACGCCGAGGTCCGCTCACAACAGCAGCCCGACGACGAGTCCGCCGACGCGCTGCGCGCCGCCGCCCCCGAGGCGCGCGCCGAGATCCTCGAGCCGGTCCCGCTCAATTGAGGGCTCCAGGGGGCAGGAGCGTAGCGACTCGGGGGAGAAACAAAGCTGCGCCCTTGCCCGACCGGGACGGCGTCGGCCCGGCGCGCGTGCGGTTGCGTGGTGGTGCCGTTCTGGTCGAGTTGGCGGACCGATTCGGAGATGGCGCCGCGGCGAAAGTGCTTGCGGGAGAAGTAGTGTGTGCGGACGGCTCGGTGGTCGATGCGTCGACCGTGCTGCCGCCCGGTGCGCACGTCTACCTGTATCGCGAACTGCCCGACGAAGTGCCGGTGCCGTTCGACATTCCGGTGCTGTACCGCGACGAGAACATCGTGGTCGTCGACAAGCCGCATTTCCTGGCGACGACGCCGCGGGGTGGGCATGTCGCGCAGACGGCGACGGTGCGGTTGAGGCGCGAGCTTGACCTGCCGGAGCTGTCGCCGGCGCACCGGCTGGACCGGCTGACGGCGGGCGTGCTGTTGTTCACTGCCCGACGCGAGATGCGCGGCCTGTACCAGACGATGTTCGCGCGCGGCGAGGTGCGGAAGACGTATCTGGCGCGGGCGGCGGTCGATCCGTCACTGGAGTTCCCGCGCGTGGTGCGCAGTCGGATCATCAAGCGGCGCGGGCAGTTACAGGCGGTGGAAGTGCCGGGAGAGCCGAACGCCGAGACGCCGGTGGAGCATCTCGGCGACGGGCTGTACCGGTTGACGCCGCGGACGGGCCGGACTCATCAGTTGCGGGTGCACATGGCGTCGCTGGGCTTGCCGATAACAGGGGACTCGCTGTATCCGGCCGTGGTCGATGTCAAAACCGGCGACTTCTCCGACCCGTTGCGGCTGCTGGCCTACAGCATCGAGTTCGACGACCCGATCAGCGGATGTTTGCGTCGGTTTGTCAGCGGGCGCAGTATCGAGCGATGACGGGTGTAGCGGTCGGCAAGTTGTGGCAGTACCCGGTCAAGTCGATGCAGGGCGAGGAGGTCGATGAGATCCTGCTCGGCCCGGGTGGAGTGGCCGGCGATCGTGCATACGGCTTCGTCGACGTCGAGACCGGCCGTCTGGCCAGCGCCAAGAGGCCAAGACGCTTCGGCCCGCTGCTGGACTGCCGCGCCAGATTCCTCGCCCCGCCCGCCAGGGATGGCGATTCGCCCCCGGTCGAGGTGACCTTTCCCGACGGCAGCTTCGCGCGCACCGACGACGACGGCGGTGCCGGGTTGACGCGGCGTGTGGCAGATCTGCTCGGCCGTGAGGTGCGCCTTGTCTCCACCGCGCCGGACGGCATTGCGCTGGATGAGCTGATACCGCAGATGGACGGACTCGGCGAGAACGCCCTCGAGGCCATGCAAACCGAGCCGGCCGATAGCCACGGCGATCGCTTTATGTCGATCCCCGCTGCCATGGCCGCCCCCGGCACCATGCTGGATCTGGCGGCCATGCACGTGCTGGCCACCAGCACCTTGCAGCGCTTGGCCGACGCCCATCCCGATGGCGTGTGGGATCCGCGAAGGATGCGCCCCAACATCCTGATCGACGACAACCCCGAGCCGGGCAACGAGGACGATTGGTTGGGTTGTGACGTGCACATCGGCGAGCAGGCCGTGGTGCACATCGTCGGGCCGACACCGCGATGCGTGATGACGACGCTCGCCCAGCCGGGGCTGCCGAAGGACTCCGACGTGCTCAGGACCGTCGCCCGCCTGAACATGAAGGATATGGGTGCATTGGGTCAATTCCCTTGTGCGGGGTCGTATGCCGAGGTCGTCACCTCGGGCGTGGTGCGCCGTGGCGACCCGATCCGCTTCGAACGGGTCGAGCCCCGCAAGGGCGCCCTCGCCGCCACGATCGAGATGATGACCGCCGCGCTCGCCGCAGGGAATTGAACCGATGAGCTCACCACTGGAACCAACCCGCGAACAGATGGCCGCGCTCGCCGCACGCCCCGTCGACGAACCGGTCGTGATGATCAACCTGTTGCAGTTCCGCCTCGACGGCGGCCGGGAAAGCTACGCGCGCTACGCGCAAGAGACCATGCCGCACATGCAACGGGTCGGCGCCACGGTCCGCTACGCGGGTAGCGCCCCGACGCAGGTCATCGGTGACGGTGAAAAGCCCTGCTGGGACGCGATTCTGGTGGTGGAATATCCGTCGCCGGCGGCCTTCATAGACATGGTGACGAACGAGGACTACCTCAAGATTCACCAATATCGCGTGAACGCTCTCGACCGTGGCGATCTGATCGCCACGTCCGCGTGGACGATGGCCGACTAACCATGTACCTGGTCACCGGCGCGGGCGGCGGCATCGGCAGCGTCAGCCGCACGGTTGTCGAACTGCTCCTCGGTGACGGCCAACCCGTCCGCGCAATGGTGCGCCGCGACGACGACCGTGCGGCAGCCCTTCGTGAGCTCGGCGCCCACGTCGTCGTCGGCGATCTGACCAACCCGCAGCACGTCGCGAAGGCGATGATCGGTGTCGACCGGATGTTCTTCAACATGAGCGTCTCGCCGGACTACCTGACGGCGACGTCCATCGTCTGCGCGGTCGCGCTGGAGGCGGCGCCCGTCGAGGTAATCGTGAACATGTCCCAGATGACCGTGTCCCAGATGACGCTGACCAGCACGTCGGAGTCCAAGCAGCACCGGCTGCACTGGCTGGCCGAACACATCGTCAACTGGTCGGGTGTGCCTGCCGTACATGTGCGGCCGACGGTGTTCATGGAGAACCCGCTGCTGACCATGCTGGCCGCGAACTCGATCCGCGAACGCGGCGCGCTGGTGCTGCCGTTCGGCAACGGGCGGACCTCACCGATCGCCGCGGCGGATGTCGCCCGCGTGGTGTCAGCGGTGCTGCGCTATCCGGCGGGCCGCATCGGCTCCGTCTACGAGCTGACCGGCCCCGAGGTGCTCGACATCAACGGCATCGCCGAGCAGTACTCCCGCGCGCTGGGGCGGCCAGTGATCGCGGAGGACACACCCCTCGATGAGTGGACCGAGAAGGTCCTCGTGCCGATAGGGCTGCCGCCTCATGTCCAGCAGCACATCGCCACCATGGCGCGGCTGCACCGCGAGGGCCGCTACGACCGCAGCACCGACGACGTCGCTCAGATCACCGGCACCTCGGCGCAAACCGTGGAGCAGTACGTGGCCGCGCACGCCGACATGTTTAGCTGACGCCGTGGACCGCACAACATTCGACCGTCTCTTCGACATGTCCGACCGCACCGTGATCGTCACGGGCGGCACCCGCGGCATCGGCCTCGCCCTTGCGGAGGGGTTCGTTCTCGCCGGTGCGCGCGTCGTTGTGGCCAGCCGCAAACCCGACGCCTGCGAAGAAGCCGCCGCGCATCTTCGCGACCTCGGCGGTCAGGCGATCGGCGTGCCGACCCACCTCGGCGAGGTCGATGACCTCGGCGCGCTTGTGCAGCGCACCGTCGACGAGTTCGGCGGCGTCGACGTCGTCGTGAACAACGCCGCGAACCCGCTCGCGCAACCGCTCGGTGCCATGTCCGTCGACGCGCTGACGAAGTCGTACGAGGTGAACCTTCGCGGTCCGGTGTTTCTCGTGCAGGAGGCGCTGCCGCACCTGAAGGAGAGCCAGCACGCCGCGGTGCTGAACGTGGTGTCGATCGGCGCGATGATCTTCTCGCCGATGCTGTCGATCTACTCGTCGATGAAGGCGGCGATGATGTCGTTCACCCGGTCGATGGCCGCGGAGTTCGCGCATCACTGCATTCGCGTCAACGCGATCGCGCCCGGACCGGTGGACACGCACATGATGCAGCAGAACCCGCAGGAGGCCGTCGACGCGATGGTCGGCGGCACGTTGATGAAAAGGCTTGCCACGCCCGACGAAATGGTCGGCCCGGCGCTCTTGCTGTGTTCCGACGCCGGCAGCTATATGACGGGCACCGTGGTCATCGTGGACGGTGGCGGAACTCCTCGCTGAAGCGAGCCACCGCGCCACCCGTCGACGCCAGGATCTGGCTGCGGTTCTCCACGTGCAGGGCCGCTTCCAGGCTTGCCGCCTCCAGGTTCGCCCACAGCACTTGCTTGGTGGACTCCAGCCCGAATTCGCCGTAGCTGCACAGGGTTTCAGCGACCGTCAACGCGTCGTCGACGACCGACGAGCCCTCGGACAACCGGGTGACGAGCCCGAGGCGCAACGCCTCTTCGGCGTCGACGACGCGCGCGGTCAGGATCATGTCGAACGCCGGGCCCGCGCCGATGATGCGGGGCAGTGTGTAACTGACGCCGATATCGCAGCCCCCGAGCCCGAGTTTGATGAACTGGGTGCAAAAGCGTGCGGTCGGACTGGCCAACCGGATGTCGCAGGCCGCCGCGATACCCAGGCCTCCGCCGTAGGCGGCCCCGTTGACGGCCGCGATCACCGGCTGACGCAATCGGTGGATGCGCGCGGTGAGGTCGGCGATGCGCTCCTGCCACCGCATGCCCGACCGCGGGAATTCGACGCCCGCCCCCGGCGGGTTGGGGTCCGTCAGGTCCAGACCGGAGCAGAAGCCGCGCCCGGCGCCGGTGAGCACCACGACGCGGCAGCCGTCGTTCGCGGCGATCTCGCCGATGGTGGCGTGCAACGACTCCACCAAGTCGTAGGACAAGGCATTGAGCTTTTCCGGCCGGTTGAGCGTGACCACGGCGATCTCAGGTCGCGGGTAGGTCAGTTCGAGATGTGGCATGAGCCACACGTTATTACGTCGGCGCTGGCCGACCGTCAGCTGCTGCGCCACCCCGTGACGCCGACGGTGATCATCCGCAGCTGCTTGACCGCCACGCGCTTGATCTCGTCGAGAGCCGCCTGATCGCCCGCCTCCTCGATGGCTTCGGCGATGACGATCATCGAGTTCACGAACAGGCTGGCCAGGATGTTGAGATCTTCGCTGCTCCAGTTGGTCAGGCCGGGAAAGCGGGCCAGGTCGATGGCGAGCTCCGAGGTGATCAACCTGATCTCGGTGCGGATCGCGTAGCGCAGCACGGTCACCCCGCTGGAACGCTCGCGGCCGATGAACCGCCAGTACTCGCGCCGCTCATTGACGCCGTCGATGAGGATGTCGACCGACGACTCGATGACGCGCTTGGTATCGAGCTTGCCTGCCCGCGCGCCGCGCAGCATGTCCCGCAGCGCGCGGAACGACTCGTCGATGAGCACCAGGCCGAGGGCTTCCATCGAATCGAAATGCCGGTAGAACGCGGCGGGCACGATACCGGCCTCGCGGGTGACCTCGCGCAGGCTCAGCTGCGAGAAGCTGCGGTCCTCCAGCAGACGCAGTGACGCCGCCACGATGGCGCGCCTGGTGGCCTCCTTGCGTTCTTCCCGCGACGGTGTGTCCCGCGAACGCGACCGACTTGACCTGTGTGTACGTGAGCTAGGCGAACGACTGTTCACTCTGTGAAACCTACCACAATCAGGGGCGATTCTATTGACGCTGCCGGGTGTACCGCAGCATGGTGTACATATGTTCACTGAAACTTTGACACGCCGCGCGCGACGGTCGCCTCTACTGGAGCTGCTGACCGGCCCCCACGGCGTGGACCGATACACCGAGCTAGTCGACCCGACCTGGACTGCGGGCGAGGCCCGCGCGAAGGTTGTCGCGGTACGCCGCCAGACTCCGCGCAGCGTCACGCTGACGCTGGAACCGAATCGTGCGTTCACCGGATTCCAGGCCGGTCAACACATCAACCTGACCGTCGAGATCGACGGGCGCCGACGGACCCGGTGCTACTCACCGGCGAGCGCAGAAGGCGCGCCTCTCATCGAGCTGACCGTCGGCCGCCACGACGGCGGCCTGGTGTCGACCTATCTGTGCGACCATGCCCGCCCGGGCATGATCGTCGGCCTCGACTCCGTCGGTGGCGACTTCACGCTGCCCCCCGTCCGGCCGAGCCGCATCCTGTTCGTCTCCGGTGGCAGCGGCATCACCCCGGTGATGTCGATGCTGCGCACCATGCGCGATGAGGGCTCCGATCGTGAGATCGCCTTCATCCACTACGCGCGCAGCGCCGACGAAGCGTGCTACATCGACGAACTCGCGGCCATGACCGGTGTCCGTGTGCTGCACGGCTACACCCGCGACGACGAGGGCGATCTGACCGGCTACTTCGACGCGAACCATCTGGCCGCTGCGATGCCCGAGCCGGACGCCGTGTACGTCTGCGGGCCGCCCGCGCTGGTGGACGCCGTCCGCGCGCACTGCCCCGACGCGCAATCCGAAAGCTTCGTCCCGCCCACCTTCAGCGTTCCGGCCGAATCGACGGGAGGCCGAATCTCGTTCACCGACAGCGGTGTTGCGGCCACCGACGACGGCAGGCCGTTGCTGGCGCAGGCCGAGGACGCCGGGCTGCGCCCCGAGAGCGGATGCCGGATGGGCATCTGCCACACCTGCACCCGTCGCAAGACCAGCGGCGCGGTACGCAACCTGATCACCGGGACGGTCTCGGGCACCGACGAAGAAGACGTGCAGATCTGCGTGTCCGCGCCCGTCGGTGACGTCGAGATCGCCCTCTAAGCAAAGGAGAATCATGACTGCACCAACCATCACGCAGCAGAAAACCCTCCAGAAGACGGTCAAAGGCAAGACCGTCACACTGACCCCCGAGCAGACCGAGGCCTTCGGCCGTGAACTCGACGCGATCAAGGAGCGCGTGATCGCCGACCTCGGCGAGCGCGACGTCACCTATATCCGGCGCGTCATCAAGGCCCAGCGGGGCCTCGAGGTGGCCGGCCGGGCACTGCTCTTCGGCGGTATCTTCCCGCCGTTCTGGCTCGCGGGCACCGCGATGCTGGGGCTGTCGAAGATCCTCGACAACATGGAGATCGGCCACAACGTCATGCACGGTCAGTACGACTGGACCGGCGATCCGGCGCTGTCGAGCAAGAAGTTCGAATGGGACACCGCGTGTCCGGCCGAGCAATGGCGTCATTCGCACAACTACATGCACCACACCTACACCAACATCGTCGGCATGGACCGCGACGTGGGCTACGGCATCCTGCGGATGAGCGAAGACCAGCGTTGGACCCCGTACTTCCTGGGCAATCCCGTCTACGCCTTCCTGCTCATGGTGCTGTTCCAATACGGCGTCGCACTGCATGAACTGGAGACCGAGAGGATTCGCGCGGGCGAGATCACCATCGCCGACAAGCGCGAGATCCTCGAAGGGATCTGGCGCAAGACCAAGAAGCAGACGCTGAAGGACTACGTGGCCTTCCCGCTGCTGGCCGGTCCTTTCGCGCCGTGGGTGTTCGCCGGCAACATGACCGCCAACCTGATGCGCAACATCTGGTCGTACATGATCATCTTCTGCGGTCACTTCCCCGACGACGTGCAGGAGTTCTCGGTCGAGGAGACGAAGGCCGAGACCCGCGGTCAGTGGTACTTCCGCCAGATCCTCGGATCGGCAAACCTCACCGGCGGCAAGCTCTTTCACATCCTCAGCGGCAACCTGTCGTTCCAGATCGAGCACCATCTGTTCCCCGACATCCCGGCCCATCGCCACGCTGAGATCGCTCCCGCGGTCCAGGACATCTGCAAGCGGTATGGGATTCCCTACAACAGCGGACCGCTGCCCAGGCAATTCGCCACCGTGGTGCGCAAGATCGTCAAGCTGGCGCTGCCGCAGCGCTGACACCTCCACGCGCGAAACGGAATTCCAGCAGGGTGTTACTCGAACTTCCTCTGCTGGAATTCCGTTTCGGCGATGGGTCAGCGCTGACAGTTCGGGCACCAGAAGATGATCCGGTCGCCGCTGTCGTCGGACTTGATGGCCGTGCCGCAGCGTCGGCACGGCTCACCCGTGCGCCCATACACCCACACCTGCTGACCGCGCCTGGTGTCTCCCGTTGTCGTCCGGTTGGAGCGAGTCCGGTTCAACCACAACATGTCGCGCGCCCGCTGCACCACCCGCAGCGGATCCTTGAGCGACCCGACCGGCGTGCGGGGCAGGTGCCCGAAGACGAAACACAGTTCGTTGCAGAACACGTTGCCGACGCCCGCCATCACGCGTTGGTCGAGCAGTGCTTCGGCCAGCGATCGATCAGGGTCGGCGGTGAGGTTGGCCGCGGCGATGTGCGGATCCCAGTCGGGGCCCAGCAGGTCGGGCCCGAGGTGGGCGACGGCGTCCTCGTCGTCGGCGCGGTCGAGGACCTCCAGCACGCCGAGGTCGATCCCGGCCGCCTGCACGTCGCCGGCCTCCAGGATGATGCGGATGCGATGGCCCGCGCGGCTGGGCCGTCCCGCGCTGCCGACCCACCAACTGCCGTCCATCTTCAAATGCGAGTGGATGCTCGCCTGACCGACCCTGATGAACAAGTGCTTGCCGCGGCTGACGACCTCGTCGACCCGCTCGCCGGTCAGGTCGACGGTGGCGTAGCGGGGTACCCGAACGTCGCAGCGCGTCAACGTCTTTCCCGCCAGCGCCTCCCGCAACTTCGCGGCGGTGTGGAAGACGGTGTCTCCTTCCGGCATCGCTAGCCCACCATCTCGAGCGAAACGTCCCACAGCCGTGCGGCATTGGCCGGGTCAACCGCGTAGCGCGCGACGCCGCCGGTTCCCGGCGCGCCTCGCCGGTCAACGACGTGTGCCTCGTTGCAATCCTCGAAATAGCGGCCGCCGACGCCGTCGAGCAGGGGCGATGCCGCCAACAGCACCGATGTGGCGGCGCCCTGTTCAACGGTCTTGAGCGTCAGCTGTTTCATCGCCGACGCCGCGTGGCCGGCGTCGACGTGGCGCCCGAGGCGGGTGTCGAAGATCGCGCCGGGCATCAGCGCGTTCGAGGTGATGCCGTCGCCCGCCCAGCGGCGGCTGACCTCGACGGCGAACAGGACATTGGCCGTCTTGGACTGACCGTAAGCGCCGAACGGGTTGTAGTCGCGAAACGCGTAGTCGATGTCGTCGAAGACCACCGGCGAGCGCAGATGCCCGCCCGAACTCACCGACACGACGCGCGCGTTACCCGCGGCCGCCAGCGCATCGTGCAGTTCGACCGCTAGCGCGAAGTGGCCGAGATGATTTGTGGCGAATTGCATTTCATGCCCGCTCGATGCCATGGTCAGTTCGGGCACCGCCATCACGCCGGCGTTGTTGACCAAGATGTCGAGCGGCCCGGCCCACGCTCGCGCGAACGCCGCGACGCTGCGGAGGTCGCCGAGGTCGACGCTGCCGACGACGACGTTCGGGTTGCCGGTGCCGTCGCGGATCTTCGCGGCGACGCGGTCACCCGCGGTCGTGTCGCGGACGGCAAGGGTGACCGCCGCTCCGGCGGCGGCCAGCGCCCGCGCGGTCTCGACGCCAATGCCCGACGACGCACCGGTGACGATCGCCGTCTTGCCGGTCAGGTCGACTCCGTCGATGACGTCACCGGCGGTCGACTCGAAGCCGAACGGCGTGGTGATCCGCTCAGTCACGGCGACCGCCCGCGGCGGCGATGGCGTGTTCCGCCTCGCGGGCGATGCGACCGACAAGTGCGGCGGCGCTGTCGGGTTCGGTGATCAGGTCCACTGCCTCGCCCGCCCAGATCGGTAGGTAGTCGAGGTCGCCGCGGCCGACACCGTCGCGAAACGCCGCCTTCGTCGCGTCGTCCATGTCGGCCTCGCGTCCCTGCCAGGTGTCGGTGACCCGGTTGCGCAGAGTGCGCGCCGGATACCGCGCCGGCCATGGCGAATCGCGGACGACGTCGAGCGCGCGACCCTGTGTGGTGTCCTCAGCGCCCGCAGCGGCGATCGCCTTCGCAGCCTCTGCGGCGATCAGCGCTTCGTGCGTGACTTCGAACCGGGTTCCGATGACGGCGCCGGCGGCGCCGAGCACCAGCGCGGCGGCCAGCCCGCGGCCGTTCGCGATGCCGCCTGCGGCCAGCACGGGAGTAGCGCCGGCGATGTCGACGACAGCGGGCACGAACGGCAGGGTTGCGCGTCCGCCGCCGTGGCCGCCCGCCTCCGATCCCTGCGCGACGACGATGTCGGCGCCCGCCCCGAGCGCGTGACGGGCTTCGGTCATGTCGGTGACCTGAACGATGACCGGGATGCCCGCCGCGTGGATGGCGCCGGTGAACGCAGCGGGATCGCCGAACGACAGCATGATCACTGCGGGTGACTGCTCGATCGCCGCGCCGATCACGCCGTCGTCGATGGCCCAGGACAAGAAGCCGATGCCCCAGGGTTTAGCCGTGCCTGCCCGCGCCAGCTCGCACTCGCGGGTGAGCCAGTCCAGGTCTCCGCGGCCGGCGCCGATGATGCCCAGCCCGCCGCCTTCGGAGACGGCGGCCGCCAGGGCGCCGCCTGCGACGTCACCCATGGGGGCGAGCACGACCGGATGGTCGATGCCGAACATCTCGGTCAACGCGGTGCGCAAACCCATGCTCAGCACTCTATGGAAGCCGATCGTCAGCGCAGTCGCAGACCCCGCGGGGTGCGTGCGAAGCCGGCGCCGGTCAGGGCGGCCACCACGGCGGCTTGGTCGCCCGCAGCCTCGGGCGCCAGCACCGGCTCTCCGTTGACCTTTTCCACCAGCAGGGACTGGACCCGGCCCGTGCCCACCAGATCGGCAAGCGCTGACGCCGCGGCTTGGTGGGCCTCCGCGTCGTCGGTGAAGGTGAGCAGCGTGCGGCCGCCGCGTTCGAGGAACCAGGCGAGATGTCCGTCGACAAGCGCTACCAGGGCGCCCGCCTTCCGGCCCGGCCGGTGCGCGCCTTCCGGCCACGGCAACGCCGCCCCGTAGGGGTTGGCCGGATCGGCCGCGGCGAGGACCACGGCCTGATACTCCGGCCGTTCCGCATCGACGCCGTCGAGATACGACCGCAACCTGTCGACCGTGGACGCGACCGCGAACTGCGCGCCACCCAAGGATTCGACGAAGTATCCGCGCTGACACCGGCCCGCGTCCTCGAAGGCACTGAGCACCTTGTAGAGCATCGCGAAACCACCCGGGACGCCCTCGGCCGAGACCGCGCCCTTGGTCAACACGCCGTGCCGGCCCATCAGCAACTCGGCCTGAAAGTGCGCGCGCACAGTCGAATCGAGCTCAGCGGGTGGGAGGGCGGACCACCGCCCGGCGACGGTTGGATCGGACGCGCGAGTCTGCGCGTGGGCGACGCTGTAGCGGCTCAGCCGCGGTGGCCGTGAGCGTTGGCGGTGTGCGGGACGACCCGATCGCCTGCCCGTGCCGCCGAGCACCGCCCGCACCGGTGCGAATGTGTCGCCGGTGATCCAGCCGGCCCAAATCAATTCCCACAGAGCGGTTTTGAACCGTTCGGCGTCCCCATCGGCCAGTTGACGGAAGAAGTACGCGCCACCGCCATTCAGTGTGTCCATGATCGCGCGGTGGGTGTCCGTGAACTCGATTTCGGATCGTTCCGCCAGCGTCAGCGGTGCGGATTCGGCGGAATGGAATGCGATCCAGCCGTCGCCGTTGCCGATGGTGCCCGCACCCGACCATGTCACCTCGCCGGATGTGAGGAGTTCGTCGAGCATCGCCGGCTGGTAGTCGCGGACGCGCGCGGACAACACCAACGGCTCGATCGCCGATGCGGGTATCGGCACGCCCGCCAGCTGTTCGATCACCGACGCGAGGCCGTCGATGCCCGCCGCGCGCTCCACCCCGACCTGCTGCCACGCCGGCAGGAACTTCGCGTATGCGGCGGTACTGACCGGCTCGACCTGTGCGCGCAGCGCCGCGAGCGAGCGCCGCCGCAAAATCTTCAGCACCCCGGCATCGCACCACTGGTCGCCCACCTCGGCGGCAGCTGTGAACTCGCCGCGCACCAGCTTGCCGTCGATTGCCATGCGGCCCAGCACATCTGCGGCGACGCGCTGACCGAGCCCGAACCGGGCCGCTGCGTCATGCGTAGTGAACGGGACGTGTGTACGGGCGAACCGGCCGAGCAGTTCGCCGAGCGGATCGGCGACGCTCTCGGTGAAGACCGCGGGCACGCCGACCGGCACCGCGACGCCGACGCCGTCACGCAGCAGACCGATGTCCTCGATGGCCACCCACCACGTCTGGCCGGCGAACGACACCGGCAGCGCGCGCTTGGCCTCCTGCAGGCCCTCCATCCAGCCGCCGATGTCGTCTGCTGCGCATCGCTGCGCGATCTCCGCCTCGGTCAGCGGCCCCAGCAGCCGAAGAAGGTCGGCGACGCCTTCGGCGTCGCGAGCCGCGCGATCCTCGCTGAGGTGCTGTAGCGCAGCCGCAGTGCTGGCGATCACCGCCGGGTCGAGCAGCTCGCGCAGTTCGACGCGGCCGAGCAGCTCGGCAAGCAGCATGCTGTCCAGCGACAGCGCCGCGGCGCGGCGTTCGGCCAACGGGCTGTCGCCTTCGTACATGAACGCCCCGACGTAGCCGAACAGCAGCGACGCGGCGAACGGCGACGGTGTCTGCGTCTCCACCTCGACCAGTCGCAGCCTGCGCTGCGCGATCCGGTGCATCAGGTGGGTCAACGTCGGCACGTCGTAGACGTCCTGCAGGCACTCCCGCACGGCCTCCAGCACGATCGGAAAGTCCGGGTACTTGCGGGCGACATCGAGAAGCTGCGCCGCACGCTGCCGCTGATGCCACAGCGGTGATCGCTTGCCCGGGTGACGTCGCGGCAGCAGCAGTGCGCGTGCCGCGCACTCGCGGAACCGGGACGCGAACAACGCCGACCCACCCACCTCGGCGGTGACGATCGGCTCGATCTCGTCGGCGTCGAAGACGAACAGGTCGGCGCCGGGCGCGGCGTCCTCGGTGTCGGGCAGCCGCACGATGATGCCGTCGTCGGACGCGGTCGGCTTCTCGTCGATGCCGAAGCGCTCACGCAGCCGTCGCGACACCGCCAGCGCCAGCGGGCCGTGCACCCGCAGCCCGTAGGGAGAGTGCAGGATCACCCGCCAGTCGCCGAGCTCATCGCGGAACCGCTCGACGACGAAGGTGGCGTCGGTCGGCACGGTGCCCGTCGCCTGACGCTGGTCGTTCAGCAGCTGCCACAGGTTGTCGGTCGCGTAGTCATCGAATCCCATTGCGGCGCAACGCTTTACGAAGTCATCCCGGCCGAGGCCGGACAGTTCGCCGGTGAACGCGCCGACCGCCTCGCCCAGCTCGGCAGGCCGGCCCACGCCGTCGCCGCGCCAGAACGGCAGCCGGGCCGGTTCCCCCGGCGCGGGGATGACCAGCACCCGGTCGTGGGTGATCTCGGTGATCCGCCAGCTGGTGGCGCCCAGCGAGATCACGTCGCCCGGCCGCGACTCGTACACCATCTCTTCGTCGAGTTCGCCCACCCGCGAGGGCTTTTCGGTGTCCGCGCTGGACGCCAGATAGACGGTGAACAGGCCGCGGTCGGGGATCGCCCCGCCGGAGGTGACCGCCAGCCGCTGTGCACCCGGTCGCGCGGTGAGGGTGCCCGCGTCACGGTCGTACACCAGCCGCGGCCGCAACTCGGCGAACTCGGTGGACGGATACTTGCCGGACAACAGGTCGAGCGTCGCCTCGAACGCGCTGCGCGGCAACGTGGCGAACGGTGCGCTGCGCCGCACCGCGTCGAACCAGAGGTCGGCGTCCAGCGGCTCGAGCGCGCAGGCCGCCACCGTATGCTGCGCCAGCACGTCGAGCGGGTTCGTCGGCACCCGCATCGTTTCGATGTCGCCGGACAGCATCCGGCGCACGGTCACCGCGCAGCCGATCAGGTCGGTGCGATGCTTCGGGAACAGCACGCCCTGCGAGATCTCGCCCACCTGATGACCTGCCCGGCCGATGCGCTGAAGCCCGCTGGCTACCGACGGCGGTGCCTCGACCTGGATCACCAGGTCGACCGCGCCCATGTCGATGCCGAGTTCCAGGCTGGAGGTGGCGACGACGGCCTTGAGCCGCCCGGTCTTGAGTTCGTCTTCGACCTGGGCCCGGTTCTCCTTGCTGACCGAGCCGTGGTGGGCGCGGGCCAGCAGCGTCGCCGCGCCGGAAGCCAGCCCGCTGCCCATGATGTGTGCGGGGGAGCCGCCGCCCACCTGCGGGTTGGGCCCCGACGGCAGTTCGATGCCGAGACGTTCGGCGTGAATCTCGTTGAGCCGCGAGGTGAGTCGCTCGGCCAGCCGCCGCGAGTTGGCGAACACGATCGAGCTGCGGTGCGCCTCGATCAGGTCGACGATGCGCTCCTCGACGTCGGGCCAGATCGAGTTGTTCTCCAGGTTGGCCATATCGGGGACCGGCACCTGCACCGACAGGTCGAACGTCTTGGCCGCAGGCGGGGCGACGATTCGCGTCGGCGCCTGGCCGGACAGGAAACGCGCGACCTCCTCGGGAGGCCGCACCGTCGCCGACAGCCCGATCCGTTGCGCGGGCTTCTCCAACAGCTGGTCGAGCCGCTCGAGCGACAGCGCGAGGTGGGCGCCGCGCTTGGTCGCCGCCACGGCGTGTACCTCGTCGACGATGACGGTCTGCACCGTGGCCAGGGTGGCCCGGGCGGCCGACGTCAGCATGAGGAACAGCGATTCGGGTGTGGTGATCAGGATGTCGGGCGGTTTGGCGATGAGTTCGCGGCGCTGTCCGGGCGGGGTGTCCCCGGAGCGGACGCCGACGCTGATCTCGGGTGCGGGTTGGCCGCGCCGTTCGGCGATTCTGGTGATACCGGTCAGCGGTGTGCGCAGGTTGCGTTCGACGTCGACGGCCAGCGCCTTCAGCGGTGACACATAGAGCACGCGGGTGCCCGGGGTGGGCGGCCGTGGCTCGGAGGCGAGCTGGTCGATCGCCCACAGAAACGCGGCCAGCGTCTTTCCGGAGCCGGTCGGCGCGATGACCAGCGTGTTGTCGCCGTCGGCGATGGCCGACCAGGCTTCGGCCTGCGCGTCGGTCGGCGCCGCGAAGGTGCCGTCGAACCACTCCCTGGTCAGCGTGCTGAACCGGGCCAGCGGAGTGCTGCGAGAGCTCACCTAGCCATAGTGCCAACGACCACCGACAAACGTGACCGGTCGACGATCAGCGGCGTTCGGGCGCGACCGCCTCGCCGAGTGCCACGGGGATGTCCGGCACCCGGCCGATCATGTCGAGAAGAGCATGTGCGCAGGTGTCGGCGATCTGGCCCGCGTCGATGGACGGGTCCAGGATGCGCTGCCTGCACATCTCCATCGTCATCGCCAGCCAGCCGTACATCGTGATGCGGATGTCGCGTTCCACCTTCGAGTCGAGGTCGCCGCCGAGCGTCTCGGTCATCCGGTCCATCAGCCGGTTGACCTGGCGTTCGTTGTCGGTGTCCTCGATGCCGCGCAGGACGGGGTCGGACGTGCCCATGCCGACGTAGGCCGCCCACGCGCCGTGTGGGTGTTGCTCGTCGTAGTGGAGATACGCCAGCACGCCGGTGCGCAACCGCTCGAACAATGTTTGCCCGGCGATGGCAGGCGTGTTGGTCGCCTCGAACAACCGGTCGCCCTCGGCCTTCACCACCGCCGCGAAGAACGCCCGCTTGTCTGGGAAGTAGTGATACATCAGCGCGCGGGAGACTCCCGCCCGCTCGGCGATCTCGTCGATCCGGACCTCGTCGTACGGCCGTTCACCGAACACCTTGGCGCCCAGCGCCAGCAGCTCGCTCCTCCGGTCCTCGGGGGAGAGCCGCCGCCGGGGTTCAGACATTCCGTCAGTCTAATTAGCGTGTGTGCAACAGCCGGTGAGGCCGCCGCCGTATTGTGACGCCGTGGTCGAGATACACGTCCAGCGAACCATCCAGGCCGCACCGGATCGGGTCTTCGACTGGCTCGCGGATCCGGCTCATCTGACGGCGGCTCCCTTGATTCTTCGGGCCGGCTATGAGAAGGGATCATCGGGCCCGGGTGCTGGAGCGGTGCGGAACGCAATCTGCGTCGGCATTTGGCTGCGGGAGCAGTACACGGCATACAACGCGCCGAGGAGCTACTCGTACCAGATTCTCAGCGCCGTCCCACCGATGAACCACGACGGTGGCACGCTCATGTTCACTCCGACCGCCGACGGCACACGCGTCGAGTGGGAAACGTCGTACACGCACCCGATCTGGGCCGGCGGCAAGGTGCTGGAAGCAATCACCGGGCCGTTGGTGCGGTCGAGCTTCGAGGCGATCCTGGCCGGCTGCGCCAAGGCGCTGGAGTTGTCCTAGCCGACGTGCAGCGCCTTTGCAGGCGCCCAACGTGAAGCGATTGCGACATTTCGGCACAGATCTCGCGGTCAGTTCACGTTGGCTGCGGTGTCGGTGGCGGCTCGCACACTTCGACGCATGGGGGATCCATTCATCGGTAGTGAGGCGGTCGCGACGGGGGCGCTGTCGCCCTACGCACTCCGCAGCAAGTTCGTCGCGCTGTATCCCGACGTTTACGTTCCGCGCCCCGCCGATGTGAGCGCCGTCGAGCGCGCCCGGGCTGCTTCGCTGTGGTCCGGGCGGCGAGGCGTCGTCGCCGGCCAGTCGGCGGCCGCGCTACATGGAGCAAAGTGGGTGGACGCCGCTAAACCGGCCGAGTTGCTGTGGCCGAACCGACACCCGCCCAGAGGGATTCACACCTGGTCCGACCTGTGGGCCGAGGACGAGATCGTCGTCCTCGACGGTATTCGGGCGACTACGCCCGCGAGGACCGCGCTCGACCTCGCATGTCGCTATCCACTCGACAGGGCAGTCGCGGCGATCGATGCTCTGGCGCGCGCAACACAACTCAAGATTGCCGACGTGGAACTTCTCGTCGACCGCCACAAGGGCCGGCGCGGAATCCGGCGCGCGCGTACCGCCCTTGACCTGGTCGACGCCGGCGCGGAGTCGCCGCGAGAGACGTGGCTAAGGCTGCTCGTCATCAAACATGACTTTCCGCGACCGCAGACACAGATCCCTGTCTACGACGAATTCGGGGTGCTCGTCGCCGTGTTCGATCTCGGCTGGGAGGACTTGAAGATCGCGATGGATTACGAGGGAGCGCACCACTGGATGAGCCGCGCCCGTATCAATCACGACATCCGCAAGGCCGAGGCGGTCGCCGAACTGGGGTGGATCGACCTGCGCGTGACCGCTGATGACAGCGAGGGCGGCATCGTACGGCGCCTTTCAGCGGCGTGGCGCCGCCGAACGTGAAGTCACTGCGAAATCCTTGCCGCAAGATCGCACCGGCTTCACGTTGGGCGAGCGCGGTCTAGCCGAAGTGCACGCCCTGGGCCAGCGGCAGCTCGGAGCTGTAGTTGACGGTGTTGGTCGCCCGGCGCATGTAGGTCTTCCAGGCGTCGGACCCGGACTCCCGTCCGCCGCCGGTCTGCTTCTCGCCGCCGAACGCGCCGCCGATCTCCGCACCCGAGGTGCCGATGTTGACGTTGGCGATACCGCAGTCGGAGCCGTCGGCGGCCATGAACCGCTCCGCCTCCCGAACGTCGAGTGTGAAGATGGCCGACGAAAGACCCTGCGGCACCGCATTGTTCAGCGCAATCGCTTCGTCGAGGTCGTCGTAGGTGAGCACATAGAGGATCGGCGCGAACGTCTCGGTGTGCATCAGTTCGGTCTGCGCGGGCATCCGCACGACCGCGGGCCGCACGTAATAGGAGCCCTCGCCGAGGTCGACATGTTCGCCGCCGAACACCTCGCCGCCGTCGGCGCGGGCCCGCTCGAGCGCACCGACCATGTCGCGGTAGGCCGTCTCGTGAATGAGCGGCCCGACGAGAGTCCCGTCGGCCGCCGGGTCGCCGACGGGCAGCTGCCGGTAAGCCGACACGATCCGCTCGACGAGGGAGTCGGCGACCGAACGGTGCACGATCAGCCTGCGCAGCGTGGTGCAGCGTTGGCCCGCCGTTCCGGCGGCCGAGAACACGATGCCCCGCACCGCGAGTTCCAGATCCGCTGACGGTGTGACGATCGCGGCGTTGTTGCCGCCGAGCTCCAGCAGTACCCGGCCGAACCGCTGGGCCACCCGCGGACCGACCTGAGAGCCCATCCGGATCGAACCCGTCGCGCTCAGCAGCGCCACCCGCGGATCGTCGACCAGGCGTTCGCCGACCTCACGACCACCCATGATCAGACGGGTCACCGCGCGCGGCGCGCCGACGTCGTCGGCCGCCCGTTCCGCCAGCGCCTGGCAGGCCAGCGCGGTCAGCGGCGTCAGCTCGGAGGGCTTCCACACCACGGTGTCACCGCAGACCAGGGCGATCGCGGCGTTCCACGACCACACCGCGACCGGGAAGTTGAACGCGGTGATCACGCCGACGACGCCGAGCGGGTGCCACGTCTCCATCAGCCGGTGGCCGGGCCGTTCGGAGGCGATGGTCTTGCCGTACAGCTGCCGCGACAACCCGACCGCGAACTCGCAGATGTCGATCATCTCCTGCACCTCGCCGAGGGCCTCCGAGGTGATCTTCCCGGCCTCGATGGTGACCAGCGCGGCGAGGTCGTCCTTGTGCTCGACGAGCAGCTCGCCGAGCCGCGCCACCAGCCCGCCACGCACCGGTGCGGGCGTCGTGCGCCATGTCGTGAATGCCTGTGCCGCTTCGGCGATGGCGGCGTCGGCCTGCTCCGGGGTGGTCTCCGGGACGGTGAACAGCACATCCCCGGTGATGGGCGTGCTCGCGTGCACCCCGTGGACGCCCGGCTCGCCGAGTTCGACGCGGCAGCCGACCGCCCGCAGTGCGTCGCGGGCCTTCTCGCGAAGGTGCTCGGCCGTCGGAAGTTGTGATGTCTGAACGCTGGTCATGCTGATGCGACTTTCTCGTAGAGGTCGTAGGGATCGTGAATGTGGTGCCCGATCTGTCCCGCCATCCAGTCGACGCTGTAGTCCCAGTTCCGATCTTCCTGATTATCGGAGCCGTCGGTCTTCTGCGCGTCGATTTCGAGGTTCGACCGGAAGATGCCGGCCGCGGATGCGGGCAGGAAATCTTCGTAGACAACGGGTTTCGATGGGTCGCCACCGTGGTAATAGGCGAGGCCGGCCGAAGCCATGCGGTCGTGGGTGGCGGGGAAGTAGTCGCCCCACACCTTGCCGGGATCCGCGGTGGCCATGGCGGCGTCATACCGTCGGCGACCCTCGGGAGTGAGGGCGACCCCGCGCGACTCGACCTCGCCGAACCGTACCCGCAGTGTGCCGTCGACCACGCCGCCGTCGGCTTCCCGGAAGCGCCGCGGTTCGGCGAGCGCCCGAAACGACGTCTGACGCAACAGCACATCGGGACCGCGCCAGCGCGGCGGGCCCTGGATGGCGTCGGTCATCGCGACGCCGCGCGCGGCCATCCGCCGGTACAGCTCGTCGATGTCGAGGACACGCGGGGTGAGGTGGTTGATGTGCGTGGTGCACACGCCCGCGATGTCGGCGGCGACGGCGGAGACCGACGAGAGCTCGTCGTACCAGCCCCGGTCGATCGGTGCACGCGACAGTGCGAACGCGGCCACCGCGTCTCGAACGAATTTGTCGGCGCGCCCGTGCTGCGCGCCGCCGGCTTCGGCGATCTGCCTGGCCTCGGCGATCAATGCGGGATCGAACAGCCGGCGGGCGGCCAGGAACCGCTCGACACGCCTGCCGAGGTCGGGGGAGAAGAAGCGGGTGTCGGCGGTGGCCAGCATCGACGTGAAGACGCGGAACGGGTTGCGGTCCAACTGACTTCCGTCGATGGGACGGAAGGCGGTCGACACCACCGGCACCGGCGGCGTGGCGTCGCGCAGATCGTAGAACCCGACGGGGTACATGCCGAACGCTGCGAACAGGTCGGCGACGTCGGCGAGTTCACGCGCGTTGCCGACGCGGACAGCGCCGTGGCGTTCGGCGGTGACCCGCGGCGATCCGCCGAGTGCGCGGTTCACCTCCGCGCTGACGTCGACGAGGGTCGTGTAGGCGGGTACCTCTGCGCCATACATGCGGGACAGCGCTGCGGCGAATCTAGCGCGCAGCCGCCACGTTTCGATTGGTCGGCTCATCCGTGCCACCGGACCGGATACAGTGCGGCCATGAGCGAACCGCTCGATGAAATCGATCGGATACTGGTCCGCGAACTCGTCGCCGACGGTCGAGCCACGCTGGCCGAACTCGCGGCGATTGCGGGATTGTCGGTGTCGGCCGTCCAGTCACGGGTGCGGCGACTCGAGGCGCGGGGCGTCGTGATCGGGTATTCGGCCAAGATCAACCCCGAGGCCGTCGGGCAGATGCTGTCGGCGTTCGTGGCCATCACTCCTCTCGATCCCTCTCAACCCGATGATGCGCCCGCGCGGCTCGAACACATCGAGGCCATCGAGTCGTGCCATTCGGTGGCCGGCGAGGAAAGCTATGTCCTCTTGGTGCGTGTCGAGTCTGCGCGGGCGCTTGAAGATCTATTGCAGCAGATCCGCACGGCGGCCAATGTGCGCACTCGAAGCACGATCATTCTACAGACTTTTTACGCAGGACGCGAACACATACCGTAAAAGTTACTGTCAGATGGTGATTAGGCCGTAAATAGTTTGGTACGATGGCAGGCATGACCGCTGTGATGACCCCTGCCGAAAAGACAGCCGCCGTCCACGCGATCGGCCCCGCCGACGTGCGCGAGGTGCTGGGCCGCAGCATCCTCGCCGACGGTTTGGACTTCGTGCTCGACATCGAACGCTCGAAGGGCTCGATCCTGGTCGACGCCCGCACCGGCGAGCGCTACCTCGACATGTTCACCTTCTTCGCGTCCTCGGCGCTGGGCATGAACCATCCCGCGCTCGCCGACGATGAGGCGTTCCGCGCCGAGTTGGCACAGGCCGCTGTCAACAAGCCGAGCAACTCCGACGTCTACAGCGTCCCGATGGCGCGCTTCGTCGACACCTTCGCGCGCGTGCTCGGCGACCCCGCCCTGCCGCACCTGTTCTTCGTCGACGGCGGCGCGCTGGCGGTGGAGAACGCGCTGAAGGTGGCGTTCGACTGGAAGAGCAGGCTCAACGAATCGCGCGGCGTCGACACCGAACTCGGCACCAAGGTGCTGCACCTGCGTGGTGCCTTCCACGGCCGCAGCGGATACACGCTGTCGCTGACCAACACCGACCCGAACAAGGTCGCGCGATTCCCGAAGTTCGACTGGCCCCGCATCGACGCGCCCTTCATCCGACCCGGCCTGGACGATGCAGCCATGGATGCGGTTGAGGCCGAGTCGCTGCGGCAGGCCCGGGCGGCCTTCGAGGCGCACCCGCATGACATCGCCTGCTTCATCGCCGAGCCGATTCAGGGTGAGGGCGGCGACCGGCATTTCCGTCCGGAGTTCTTCTCGGCGATGCGCGAGCTGTGCGACGAGTTCGACGCGCTGCTCATTTTCGACGAGGTGCAGACCGGCTGCGGATTGACCGGAACCGCCTGGGCCTACCAGCAATTGGGTGTCATGCCCGACGTGGTGGCCTTCGGGAAGAAGACCCAGGTGTGCGGGCTGATGGCGGGGGGCCGCGCACGCGAGGAGCGATTCAGGACACGCGTCGACGAGGTCGCCGACAACGTGTTCGCGGTGAGCTCCCGAATCAACTCGACGTGGGGCGGCAACCTGGTGGACATGGTCCGGTCGCGCCGCATCCTCGAGGTCATCGAGTCCGACGACCTGATGGAGCATGCCGCCGAGGCGGGCCGCTATCTGCATGCTCGGCTGGAAGAGTTGGCGGCCGAATTCCCGGAATTGGTGCGCGATGTCCGCGGCCGTGGGTTGATGCGCGCGTTCAGCCTGCCGTCGGGTGCCGAGCGCGACGAGCTGATCGGCAAGCTGTGGGAACGCCACGTCGTGATGCTCGCGAGTGGAGCCGACAGCGTCCGGTTCCGTCCGGCGCTGACAGTGTCCTACCGCGAGATCGACGAAGCCGTCGCGGCGGTACGGGACGCGCTCAGCTGACTTCGGTTGGCGCAGTGAGCCGCCGGATGATCGACCGCAGTCGGGGAAGCTGTGCTCCGCCGACGAGCTCGCAGCCGTGCAGCTCGGCGAGTTTTACTGCGGCAGAGGTGAACTCGTGGTTGGTGACGACCATGGTCTTGGTGCAGCCGTGCATCGGCGCGCCGGCGACGACTTCCTGAACGGCGCCGGCGCCGACTGGGCGTGATTGCCGTTTGCATTGCACGGCAAGGCGTTCGGGCCGATGTCCGATAACCAGGTCGACGCCCCAGTCGCCGGTCACCGAGGTCATGATCACCGGTACGCCACAGGTCCGGGCGATCCGCGCGACGTGGTCTTCGAACTCCATCCCCGACATGGCCGCCGCTGTGTCCTCTTTGGGGCTGGGCGTGAACGCGCCCGTGGCGGTCGCCAGCAGGAAACGGGGTGCGGCGCCAAGCAGGACCGGCGCGACGGCTCCCATGGCCAGGCTCCAGGGCAGGCTGACGCCGAGAAGGTAGGCGGCGACGGCCGCCGCGAGCGCGACGGCGACGTACACCTTCGCCCTGGTGTGCTTCACGAGGCGAATGGTAGGTCTTCGCAGCGACAACCTGGGGTGTGTGGATAACCAGATGGCGTGTCGGCAGCCCACCATCAATGACGAAGCACCACCGTTCTGACGAGTGACGCCCTTCCGATAGCCAAGGGCGAGGTCACTCCTCCGTCAGGTTTATCGCCCCGTAACCAGGGGAATTTAGCTAGCCGTGTATCGCACAAGGGAGGATCTGGGTCACGGCGACGCGCGCAGCGGGGTGGTCGAGGCAGTCCGCTTCAGCGTTGCCGTCGTGGTGGCGGCGGTCGTGTTCCTGGTCGCCGCCGCGACATGGATCGGCACGTGCGGCGGGTCCACGTTCGACACCCTCGCCTGCGGTGCACCGCAACGTACCCTTCTTGCCCTCGGCGCGCCGCTGATCCTCCTGCTCGGTGGAGTTGCGCGCGTTCGTCCGGACCTACCAGGTGTGGCGGCAGGACGGCCCCTCTGTGGCCGTGGCAGGGGGCGGGTTGGTTCCTGATGGCCGCGATGCTGTTGGTCCTCGCGCAAGGAGTGCCATTCATCGCCATGCCCTGATTGAAAGGCGCGCCAACTTGCTGCGGGCCGAGCAGTTTCCCGCGTAACCGCGATGGGCAGTTCGTCGCCGCCGCGGGCGAATAGTTCTACCGTGGATGTATCCCTGAAAAACGGGCTGAGCGATGGCGGAAGGAGAAGCCATGAAGAGCCCCAAAGATCCCGTCGACCATGTGAGGACGACCCGGCCGCACGCCGGTGAGACGATGACCGACACCAAAGACTTGCCTGCGCTGGTCGTCATCGGCGTGGCGCTGGCCTGTTTCGTCGGAGGACTGGCGGCACACGCGACGAACCATCACAGCACCGGCTTCGTGTTCAATTCGCTGTCAGCCGTCCTCTTCATCGTCGGCCTGCTGTGGCTGCTCATCGAGCACCGGCGGGTTCGCGGCATCGAGGAACGTTGGTACATCGAGCATCCCGAGGCGCACCGACAGCGGCCGAGCAGCTAGTCGGCAGCTGAACGAAAACTCCCAGCCGGCGAACCGGCTGGGAGTTTTCGTTGAAGGCTCTGTTACTGATTGGACTCTTGCCGCTTCTCGGCAGCCTCTGCGCTGCCGCGGGCCGCGTCGGCCTCGGCTTCCTTCTTGGCGGCGTTCTGCTGAGCATCGGCCTTGTCCTGCTGGGCCTTGCCCTCGTCGACCATGTCATTTCGACCGGTCACCGTGCCGACAGCTTCCTTGGCCTTGCCTTTGACGTCTTCGACGGTGCCCTTCACGGCTTCTTCCGGACCACTGTTCTTGTCGCTCATAGTTCACCTTTCCGCATTAAGCGATCAGCTGGGAATGTGCGCCCGCTATTGGGGCTGCGAAAGGAGATCTCCCTGCGCAGTCAGGGGGTTCCCGAGCCTCCGGAGGGTTAAACGCTGCCCGGTCTTAAATCGGCGGGCAGGACGGCTGAATACCTTGTGAACTGCGGCCGCAGAGCGAGGTGCTCGTCGCCGATCCGAGTCGCGTCCCCGCTGGTCAGCTATGCGGTTGATCGACGTTGTGTCCACCAGTAAAGCGCCGGCCCACCGCTGTGCGTGGCGGCGGTCACTCAACGCGTTGATGGATGCGATATTCATGGCGCCGCCGTCGGGAAGATGCTCCAGAGCGGCCTTGCTCCCATGAAGGAAGCTGTCGAATGTTGACCGCGAATCAGTCTTCCGCCCGCTCCTCGGGATCGTCGATGACCTCTTCCAGTTGCTCCTGCCAGTCGGCGTCGGACGCCTCCAGCGGTACATCGAGGTCGGCTGCGCGGGAGCCTCGTCATCGGGCATTGGTGCGACCGCTTCCTGCTGCTGCTCGACCGCGTCGGCGATCGGCACCTCGTCGCTGTCCGGCATGTGCGCCGGATACCCGGAGAAGTGATCACGAAACGCCGAACCAGTGAAGACCGGTCCGATATGCGAAGCGTTTCGGATCCACTTTGCGAACACTCGGCCCCTCGACGTTTGTAGCGATTTGCATGCGGTAAGGCCACTTATGTGGCACTCGCGGAATTTGCACGCGCACTTCTTGTGTGGCACGTGCACGGCTTCTGGACGGAGTCGCTGATTGCGGGTAGGCATCGCTACTTAGCGCCCGCTATTGCTGCGCACGATGCCGACGGGCGTGGCCTCTGCGGGCGCGGTCGGCCACGCCGCATGAGGCTCCGTCAGAACAGCTGCGTGACGTTCGAAACCGACCGCGCAGCAGCGACTTTGGCTGGTAAGGCCGCGTGTGGAAGTGCAATCGCGCAACTTTCGCTCGATCGATTCCCTTTGAATGGGACGAGATCGTCGAATAACAGTGCGCATGACTCGACGAGAGGAGGCCGATGAAGATCGCGATGGTTTCCGAGCACGCAAACCCGTTGGCGAAGCTCGGCGGCGCCGACGCGGGTGGCCGGAATGTCCGCGTGGCGGGGTTGTCGGCGGCGCTCGTCCGCCGCGGGCATGACGTCTCGGTGTACACCAGGCGTGCCGATCCTGACCTGCCCGAGCAGGTAGAGGCCCCGCAGGGGTACACGGTCGTGCATGTGCCCGCAGGCCCGCCAGAGCCGGTTCCCAAGGACGAGTTGCTGCACTACATGGGCCCGTTCGCCCGGTACCTGGACGCCCACTGGGATGCCGACCCTCCCGACGTGACCCACGCGCACTTCTGGATGTCGGGTATCGCCACTCAGCTCGCGGCTCGGCACCTCGGGTTGCCGGCCGTGCAGACGTTCCATGCACTCGGCGTGGTGAAGCGCCGTCATCACGGCGCGCTGGACACCAGCCCGAAGGATCGCCTGCGACTCGAGGCGATGGTGGCCAGAGCCGCGACGTGGGTCGCGGCCACATGCACTGATCAGGTCTTCGAACTGATACGAATGGGCAGATCGCGGGCCGAGATATCCGTGGTGCCATGCGGCGTCGACATAGAGCTGTTCACGCCCGAAGGCCCTGTGGCCGAGAAGAGCGCCAAGCATCGCATCCTCAGCGTGGGAGGGTTCCTGCCGCGCAACGGATTCGATGACGTGGTTCGCGCCATGCCGTCGATTCCCAACGCCGAGTTGGTCATCGTCGGCGGCCCGGACAAGGCGCAGCTGGACTCCGACCCGGAGGCGTGCCGCCTGCGTGCGTTGGCCAAGGACCTCGGTGTCAGCCGACGGGTACACCTTCGCGGTTCGGTTGCCCGCGAGGACATGCCTGCCCTGCTGCGGTCGGCGGACGTCGTCGCATGCACCCCGTGGTACGAGCCGTTCGGCCTCGTGGCGCTGGAGGCCATGGCGTGCGGCATCCCCGTCGTGGCATCCGCTGTCGGGGGCATGCTGGACACCGTTGTCGACGACGTGACGGGCAGGTTGATCGCCCCGAAGAAGCCGTCGGAGATCGCCGCCGCGATCAACGCGCTGCTGCGTGAATCGTTTCTGCGGCAGAGTCTCGGGATGGCGGGCCGAGATCGGGTGTGCGCCCGCTATTCATGGGATCGGGTCGCGGCGGACACGATGCACATCTACGACACGGTGGCGCAGGCGCAATACCCGAGGGTGTCGACCGGATGACCCGGCCGCTCGACGCCGCAGCGCTCGCCGACGCGGGGTTGACCTATCTCGGAAACGGCACGCCCGGCGGTTTCTAGCCGCGCGCCACCTTCCGGATCAGCCGCGCCGTGCTGTCCTCGAGCATCGCCTGGCGCTCGCCGGCGTTCTTGACCCGGTCGGCGCGGCGCAATCCGGCGGCGATGGTCATCCCCTTCTCGTATCCCTCGACGACGCGGGGGTCGACATAGGAGCCGCGCGCCACCGCGGGTGTGTTGCCGAGTTCCTCGGCGACCTCCTTCATCACGGCGGACTCGACGCGCTTGATCACCGTCTTGTTGACCGGCGGGTCGGTGTCCACGAACGCCGCCGCGGCCAACACGGTGCCGTGCCAGGTGCGCAGGTCCTTGACCGTGTATTCGGCCCCGACGAGTTCCTTGAACCGCGCGTTGAGGTCGTCGGAGTGGATGTCCCGCCAGTCCGACGAATTGCGGCACACCAGCAGCCGCTCGGTGCGGTCGGGCCGGCGCATCAGCGCGCGCACCGAGCGCACCACTTCGGGATCCTCGATGAGCAACGTGCGGCGCACTCCGCTCTTGGCGGGGAAGTCGAACTCGACCGCTGAGCGCTGCAGTGTCACGTGCTCGCACAACAGGGTGGAGATGCCGTACGAATTGTGTTCCTCGGCATATTGTTCGCCGCCGGCGCGGAAGTAACCGAGGTCGAGGAGCTGCAGCGCCAGGGCGAGCACGCGCTCGCGGTCCAGCCCGCGTCGACGCAGATCGGAGATCACCTGGCGCCGCATGTCGGGCAGCGCCTTGGACATCTCCAGCACCCGGTCGAATTTCTCCTCGGCACGCTCCTCGTGCCACTTCTCGTGATAGAGATACTGACGCCGACCTGCGGCATCGGTGCCGACGGCCTGAATGTGACCGTTCTCGTGCGGGCTGATCCACACCTTCTTCCATGCGGGCGGGATGACCAGACCCTTGATGCGCTCCAGGGCCGCCTCGTCGGTGAGCACCCTGCCCTCGTGATCGTGATAGGAGAACCCGCGACCGCGTCGCACCCGGCGAAAGCCGGGGCCGGTCACTACGCTTCGGCGCAGCCGCACGGGAACCTGCCGTTAGAATTTCGCTCAGGCTGGGTATCAAATATCGATGTCATTGCATCAACGGCGCGAGCATGAGGAACGCCGCGGCATATACCGCAGCCGCAATCACGACGATTGCAGCGAGCGTCATGGCCGCCGTCACCAGGATGCGGCGCGGCAGGTGCGACGGCTGGAAAACGTTCATTGCGGGTTATTACCCCGCCATGGACCCCGTCACACGCTGCTATTTGTCGGGAACGCCAGTGGTTAGCTGGATGACCACTTGGAGTAGTGTCGGGGCGACATTGCCGGGAGGGCAGATGGCCGACGAGAACAACAACAACGGACACCAGCGTGGTGACCGTTCGGTCGAGGTGCGGGTTGCGGCGCAGTTGGAGAACCTCGCCGTGGTGCGCACCGTCGTCGCCGCTATCGGCACGTTCGAGGACCTCGACTTCGATGCGGTTTCCGACCTGCGGCTCGCGGTGGACGAGGCGTGCACGCGGCTGATCCGGTCGGCCGTGCCGGACTCGACGTTGGTGCTCGCGGTGCATCCCCGGGAGAATGAAGTCGTGGTCGAGGCATCGACGACCTGCAAGAGCCAGGACATCCTGACTCCCGGCAGCTTCAGCTGGCACGTGCTCAGTTCCCTCACCGACGAGGTGACCACGTTCCAGGATGGGCATTCCGAAGAGGGCCGAATGTTCGGTATTTCCATGACAACGAGACGAGCGAGTTCGCTCAGGTGAGTCCGCAGTCCTCACAGGGTTCGTCATCGCGGCAGAACTCTGAATACGCGGATGTCGCCGACATGTTCCGCGAGTTGCAGGGCTTGTCGGAGGGGTCCGCGACGTTCAGCCGGCAACGGGACCGCATCGTCGAGCGGTGCCTGCCGCTGGCCGACCACATCGCCCGTCGATTCGACGGGCGCGGTGAGCCGCGCGACGATCTCGTGCAGGTGGCCCGGGTGGGCCTTGTCAACGCCGTGATCCGGTTCGACGTCGACGCCGGCTCGGACTTCGTCTCGTTCGCGGTGCCGACCATCATGGGCGAGGTCCGCAGGCACTTCCGCGACAACAGCTGGTCGGTCAAGGTGCCGCGCCGGCTCAAGGAGTTGCATCTGCGGCTCGGCGCCGCGAACGCTGAGCTGTCGCAGCGGCTGGGGCGCGCGCCGACCCCGAGCGAGCTCGCCGCCGAACTGGACATGGACCGCGAAGAGGTCGTTGAGGGCCTGGTCGCGGGCAGCTCCTACAACACGCTGTCGATCGACAGCGGCGGCGGCAGTGGCACCGAGGACGCGCCGGCGATCGCCGACACGCTCGGCGACGTCGACCTCAGCCTCGATCAGATCGAGAACCGAGAAGCGTTGCGGCCCTTGCTCGAAGCCCTCCCGGAGCGGGAGCGCACCGTGCTGCTGCTGCGATTCTTCGAATCGTTGACTCAGACGCAGATCGCCGAGCGCGTCGGCATCTCACAGATGCACGTGTCGCGCCTGCTGGCGAAATCGCTAGCTCGGCTCCGTGACCAGTTGCAGTAGCCGGCGCTGATCGGCCTGAAGCGTCGACAAGGCAGCCGACATCGTGGCCGCGATCGGTAGCGTCGAGTCCGGATCGCAGATCCGCAACAACCGACTGACCGCGGTGCTGGGCACCATCACCCAATCGACCCCCGCGCCCGCACAGCGGACGTTCAGCGTGTGCAGAGCGGAAAAGCCCGCCGTGCCGAAGAATTCGACGCCGGTCAGATCCAGGGCCAACCGCTGAGTGCGTTCCACATCGCGCAATGCGTAGTCGACGAGGTCCTGGGCGTTGGACGCGTCCAGTTCTCCTTTTGCGGTGATCACCGCAACCGCCGGTTGCAGCCACCGCGTCGTGAATGACGCGGAGTTGCTTTCGCGCCGGTCGACAGGGCGGGGCATAGATATAGCTGTAGAAGACATCTTTGTGTGACTCCATCAGTCGAAGAAATTCTTCACTGTTGGTTCACGTCAAAAGTTCAAGGCCCTGGGTCCTCAAAGCCCATCGCTGCAGAGAGGCCGCGAGTTCGCGGCCCTGCACGTCGATGACGTATCCCGCGGCTGTGAACTCAACCTCATTTGACCCTACGCCTCATGATCGAGCTTGTTCAATGCCGAAACGGCATTCTTATAGAGCCTGGTCAGACAGGGTGTCCGCTATCAGTTTCCGCAGGCGTCGATGACAAATTTGACGAAAATCCTGAATGCGAAAGGTGTTCATCCGATTCGCGCACAAGGAGTGGAAACTGTTTGGCGTGGCGCATATCGGCGGGGTCGTCCTCGCAGCGGGCGCAGGCACCCGATACGGCATGCCGAAGGTGCTCGCGGGTGGCGGGCAGTGGCTGCGCGCCGCCGTGTCGGCGCTTGCTGACGGCGGATGCGACGATGTCGTCGTCGTCCTCGGCGCGGCGGTCGTCGATGTGCCCGCTCCGGCGCGGGCGGTGGTGGCGACCGACTGGGCCGAGGGGATGAGCGCTTCGCTGCGGGCAGGCATCTCGGCTCTCGAACCCGGAACCGCCGACTGCGCCGTGGTTCTCACCGTCGACACACCTGACATCGGTGCCGGCGCGGTACAGCGCGTGCTGGCCGCGGCCCGCACGTCGTCCTCCGGTATCGCCAGGGCGCGCTACGGCGAGCGACCGGGTCACCCTGTCGTCATCGCGCGTGCCCACTGGCCACAGCTGCTCGCCACCGTGCGCGGTGACGAGGGGGCGCGGTCGTTTCTGGCGTCTCGCGAGGATGTGGTGTGGGTGGACTGTGCCGACCTCGCGACGGGAACAGATATCGACGTCAATCCGGAACGGTGATGCCCAGCGCCTGGGCCGCGAATCGGCGAACCGCCTGCTCCGCCACCTCGATCGCCTCGGCGTTGTCGCCGCGGGCTGACATCGTCGCCGTGTCGGGGTTCAGCGTCACCTGCGCGACGGGTTCACCCGTAATGGGCTCACAGACGTCCCACTGATATCCGGCATCGACAGGCACGCCGCGCAAATACCAAGCGCCGGCATTGATTTCCACCGGTTCCACGAGGGGTAATAGTAGGCATGAAGATCGCAGTGATCGGGGCCAGCGGCCTGATCGGAACCAAGCTCGTTGCACTGCTGACCGCGGACGGCCACGAGGTCGTTGCCGCCTCCCGCAACACCGGTGTCGACGTCCTCACCGGCGAGGGCCTCGCCGATGCGCTCGCCGGTGCCGACGTGCTTGATCGACGTCCTCAACTCGCCCGACTTCTCCGACGGCCCGGTGATGAACTTCTTCACCACGTCGAGCGACCAATCTGGTGGCCGAAGCGAAGAAGGCGGGCGTGGGGCACTACGTCGCCCTGTCGATCGTCGGGGCGGACGGACTGCCGGACAGCGGTTATCTGCGCGCCAAGGTCGCTCAGGAGAAGATCATCACCGATTCGGGTGTGCCCTACACGCTTGTGCGGGCCACGCAGTTCGCCGAGTTCACCGACCAGATCACCGAGTCGCTGGTGGCCGGCGACGAGGTGCGCGTCCCCGACGCGTTGATCCAACCGATCGCCGCCGACAAGGTGGCCGCCGAGGTGGCCCGGGCCGCCGTCGCCGCACCACTCAACGACTTCGTGAATATCGGTGGGCCGCAGAAGATCTCGTTCGAGCAGATGGCCCGCGACTCGCTGGCGCGCCGCGGCGACACGAAGTCGGTCGTCGTCGACCCGAAGGCGCAGTACTTCGGCACGGCGCTGCGGGAGCGCAGCCTGGTGACGCCTGACTGAGGCCCGCTATCGCCTACTTGATCTCGGCCAGCACCGTGCCCTGCGTGATCGCGGCGCCCGGCTCGACCGACAGACCGGTGATGGTGCCGTCCTTGTGGGCGGTGACGGGGTTCTCCATCTTCATCGCCTCGAGCACGACCACGAGATCGCCCGCGGCGACCTCCTGACCCTCCTCGACGGCCACCTTGACCACGGTGCCCTGCATGGGGGCGGTCACCGAATCACCCGATGCCGCGGCGCCTCCGTGCGAGCCACGCTTGCGGGGCTTCGGCTTCTTGCGGATGACGCCGGGCGCGGCCGCGCCGGCGCCGTTGCCGATGGCCAGGTCACCCGGCAGCGACACCTCGAGCCTGCGGCCGCCGACCTCGACGACGACCGTCTGACGCGGGATGGTGTCCTCGGTGTCGACGGGGTCGCCGCCGGTGAACGGCTCGATCTGGTTGTCCCACTCGGTCTCGATCCAGCGGGTGTGCACGGTGAAGCCGTTGTCGTCGCCGATGAACGCCGGATCGGACACCACCGCGCGGTGGAACGGGATGACGGTCGCCAGGCCCTCGACGGTGAACTCGTCGAGCGCGCGGCGAGACCGCTCCAGCGCCTCCTGCCGGGTGGCGCCGCTGACGATCAGCTTGGCCAGCATCGAGTCGAACTGGCCGCCGATCACCGAGCCGGTCTCCACTCCGGAGTCCAGCCGCACGCCGGGGCCGGTCGGCGGGACGAAGTTGGTGACCGGTCCCGGGGCGGGCAGGAAGCCGCGGCCGGCGTCCTCGCCGTTGATGCGGAACTCGATCGAGTGGCCGCGCGGCGTCGGGTCCTCGGTGATGTCGAGGGCCTCGCCGTTGGCGATGCGGAACTGCTGGCGGACCAGGTCGATGCCCGAGGTCTCCTCGGTCACCGGGTGCTCCACCTGAAGACGCGTGTTGACCTCGAGGAAGGAGATCAGCCCGTCCTGGCCGACCAGGTACTCGACCGTGCCCGCACCGTAGTAGTGGGCTTCCTTGCAGATGCGCTTGGCGGACTCGTGGATCTCCTTGCGCTGCGCGTCGGTCAGGAACGGCGCGGGCGCCTCCTCGACGAGCTTCTGGAAGCGGCGCTGCAGCGAGCAGTCGCGGGTGCCCGCGACGACGACGTTGCCGTGCTGGTCGGCGATCACCTGGGCCTCGACGTGGCGCGGCTTGTCCAGGTAGCGCTCGACGAAGCACTCGCCGCGGCCGAACGCCGCGACGGCCTCGCGGGTGGCCGACTCGAACAGCTCGGGGATCTCCTCGATGGTGCGGGCCACCTTCATGCCGCGGCCGCCGCCGCCGAACGCCGCCTTGATCGCGACGGGCACGCCGTACTCCTCGGCGAACGCGACGACCTCGTCGGCGTCCTTGACCGGATCGGGGGTGCCGGGCACCAGCGGAGCCTTCGCGCGCGCCGCGATGTGGCGCGCGGTGACCTTGTCGCCGAGATCGCGGATGGACTGCGGGCTGGGCCCGATCCAGATCAGGTCCGCGTCGATGACCGCCTGCGCGAAATCGGCGTTCTCCGAAAGGAATCCGTAGCCCGGGTGGACGGCGTTGGCGCCCGATTTCGCCGCTGCATCGAGCAGCTTGCCGAAGTCGAGGTACGACTCCGCGGACGTCTGGCCGCCCAGCGCGAACGCCTCGTCCGCGAGACGGACGTGTGGCGCGTCGGCGTCGGGTTCGGCGTAGACGGCCACGCTCGGGATGCCGGCGTCGCGGGCCGCGCGGATCACCCGGACGGCGATCTCACCGCGATTGGCTACCAGCACCTTCTGGATGCGTGAGCTGGCGTGACTGGGCACTGCGCCTCCTGATCGAGTTGGCAGTCTTCGTTGTCTAAGAAACGTCTTTAAGAATGTATCCCGCGCAGTTTATGCGCCAGCGCTGTGCCGACACTCATTGACCCTGGGTAGCCGTCCGGCTAGCTTGTCCTGCCATGGGACTGCTCGAGGGCCGGGTATCAATCGTCACCGTGGAGCGGGCAATTTCGCCGCCGACATCTGCCGGCTTTTCGTCGCGGAAGCGCGCCGTCGTTGGCGTTGCCTCGTCTGATGTCTTCTTCGCGTGGCATGGCCTGCATGCGGCGCGAGATTCCACGGCTGTGGTCGTTTCCGGATGATGTGGTCGACTTCGGTGGCCTCCACGACGCAGCGGTCCTCCAGACCGATCTCGCAAAGCCACGTGAGCCTCCCCAAACCAGGAGACGCAAGGTTTCCCGGTCTGGGCGGAACCTCGTATCGTCGCCGGGATGCCTCCCAGCCCATCTACGGACGGTCCGGCGCCACCAGCTAGTCGGTATCCGCGAAGTTCTCCGCGATCTCTTCGGCTCGGCTGACGTGGTCGTCGGTCACGGTGATGGAGCTCAGCCCGGAGGCCGGCTCGAAACTGGCGCCCCAGGTGCCTTTCAGCGACACCCAGGACCGGATCAGAGGCGCCGTCCGGTGAGTTGCACCGCGAATACGCCTGGCACCGCCTCAACTGCTCGTTTTCGCGTTGACGATGTGCGTCACTTCCATATCGGCGACGGTGCCTCAGCCTGCTTTGATTTCCATGGGATCCCGAGGGCAGCCAGCTTGTTTATCTGTCGCGGAGCCGTTCCTCGCGGAAAACTACCTTCGCGATGTCGGCCGGCATCACGCCGCTGTGGATCTGGGCCTCGACGTAGTCGAAGCCGTAGACGAACTCGTCGAACCTCATCTCACAGCGCGTCTGCGTTCGCGGTCGACGAAGTTGGCGACGCCGTGGTGCGCCTGTTCGAGCCGATGTACAGCCACGAACCCCGTCAGCGACCGCGGCTGCTGCCGCCTCGCGAGGCGAGGCAGTTGGATCCGGCTGCCGCAGGGGATATCCCCGCTGCTTCTCGAAATGCTCTGTGGCGCAGGGCTTTTCCCACCGCCGGAGACGCCGCCGCGCACGCCGTGGCGCTAGAGCGGAGTTGTTTGAGCGACTATCGGTGCGAGTCTGGTCGGCCATATAGACGTGGCCGGCGTCGGTCGGGGTGAAGCCATCGGGCCCAATCAAATCGGGACGGTTGACGAACCACCGCGCGGCGAGCGGATCGATGAAGGTCGCACCTGTCGCCTCGGCTTCGGTGCGTATGACATCTCGCGTCTGCAAGATCTCTGGAGTCGGATCGGCCGTTGTCCGAGCCGGGCCGATGACGACTACTTTCGCTTCCGGCGCCGCTGCATGGACCGCGTCGAGGGTCTGACGGACCGCCGGCTGAAGTTGGTCAGGCGGCACATCGGGATCACCGGCCGACCCGAAGATGATCACCAGGCGGTCGTCTTTCCGCACCACCTTTGGGATCTGATCTGAGAACGTGTCGCCCTGCTCGGCGCCGGGTGTGGCGTAGCCCGATCCTTGTTCGGCTGCCACGAAAGGGGCGATGTCGATGCCTTGCTGCCGCAATCGAGCCGTGACGAGAGCGGGCCACCCGTCGGGGCCCTGGCCGCCGATGGCTGTACCTCCGGTGTAGGAGTCCCCGATGATGGCGACGGCGGCGGCGGCGGGACGCGGCGCGGATGCGTCGACGACGACGGCGTGTAGTGCGACACATAGTCCGGCGGAGTGTGCTGGCATGCCAGTCAGTACAGGCGATCAAAGCCAGCGCGAAAACGACACGGCGCATCTATTCGACTCTCGTCAAGCGAATGTGCCCGTGGAGTCTAACCGCTTGTGAGTAGAGTGTACGCGTTTGTCGAGTGAAGTATTGACTGTGGTGGCAAATACTTGACGGTGGCGTTAGCGCAGGTGCTTCTTGATCCGCGCCAGCATCGCCGACATGCCGCGCAGCCGCAGCGGGCTGATCAACGCGGCCAGCCCCAACTCGCTGTAGAAGTCGTCGGGCACGGCGAGGATGTCGTCGGCCGACTGGTTGTCGAGGCCCTGGGCGAGGATTGAGGCGAACCCGCGCGTCGTCGGCGCCTCGGGCGGCGCGCTGAAGTACAGCCGCACATGGTCGCGGTCGTCGGCGTCGACGTGCAGGAACAGCGGTGACTGGCATTCGGGCACCGGCTCCATCGCCGCCTCCTCGAGGTCGGCGGGCAGCGGCGGCAGCTCACCGGAGAACTCGAGCAGCAGCTGCAGCTTGTCCTGGCCGGTGACCTCCTTGAAGTCGGAGACCACCTCGGCCAGCGGGGCCGGCATGGAGCTCATGGCGCCTCGCCAGGCTCCTCGCCCGCGACGACGGGCACGCGCACGGCGTTGCCCCACTCGGTCCATGAGCCGTCGTAGTTGCGCACGCCGGGCAGGCCGAGCAGATGGGTCAGCACGAACCAGGTGTGGCTGGACCGCTCGCCGATACGGCAGTAGACGACCGTCTTGTCGTCGGGTGTCAGGAAGCCGTACAGCTCCTCGAGTTCCTTGCGGCTGCGGAAGCGGCCGTTGTCCTGGGCGGCCTTGGCCCACGGGATCGAGCGGGCGGTCGGGATGTGGCCGCCGCGCAGCGCGCCCTCTTCGGGGTAGTCCGGCATGTGGGTGCGTTCGCCGGTGTACTCCTGCGGCGAGCGCACGTCGATCAGCGGCTGCTGGCCGAGGATGCCGAGCACATCCTGCCCGATATGCCCTGATCGGCGCGTCGTCGCGCTCGACGACGGGATAGCCGGTGGTCTGCTTGGTCGGCACGTCGAGCGTGGTGTCGCGGCCGTCGGAGATCCACAGGTCGCGGCCGCCGTCGAGCAGCCGCACGTCGGGGTGGCCGAAGAGGGTGAACACCCACAGCGCGTAGGCCGCCCACCAGTTGCTCTTGTCGCCGTAGATCACCACGGTGTCGTCGCGGGAGATGCCCTTGCGGTTCATCAGCTCCGCGAACTGCTCGCCGTTGATGTAGTCGCGGACGTGCGGGTCGTTGAGGTCGGTGTGCCAGTCGATCTTCACCGCGCCGGGAATGTGGCCGGTGTCGTAGAGCAGCACATCCTCGTCGGATTCGACGACGGCCAGCCCTGGCCTGCCGAGATTGCCGGACAGCCAGTCGGGGGTGACCAGCCGCTCCGGGTGGGCGTAGGCGGTGAGGCTGGGATCGGGATCTGGAGGGAGTGCCACAACCCCGAGCCTACAGCGGGTTGTGAGCCCAAAGTTCGGCGATCGACAGCCCGGCGCTGGCGAACAACCTGCGGATCGTGGGCAGGCTCAGACCGATGACATTCGACGGATCGCCGTCGATGCCGTCGATGAACCAGCCGCCGAGGCCGTCGATCGTGAAGGCGCCCGCCACCCGCAATGATTCGCCGCTGGCCAGATACGCCGTCAGATCGGCATCCGACGGCTCGCCGAATCTGACTGTGGTGCTGCCGAACTCAGCCTCGCGGTGCGTTACGGCGCTGTCGCGCAGCCGGATCACGCAGTGCCCGGTGTACAGCACACCCGAGCGTCCGCGCATGGACTCCCACTGCCGCCGTGCGTCTGTCTCGGAGGCCGGTTTGCCGCGCAGTGCACCGTCGATGAAGAGCATCGAATCACAGCCGATGACAACGCAATTCGCCGTCAACGATGGTCGGAGCATTGCGATGGCCTGTTCGGCCTTGGCGCCGGCGAGTGCGTTGGCGACATCGCCCGGCGCGGCGTCGGGACCCTGCGCGGCGATGACGGCGTCCTCGTCGACGCCCGAGACGACGACGACAGGCTCGATTCCCGCTTGGCGCAACACCGTTCGCCTGCCCGGTGAGGCGGAGGCGAGCACCACGCGCGTCATCGGCGATCTCGATGTTCACACGGCGACGACACGAACCAGGTCTTCGAGCCCGGTGAAGTCATCGGGGTTGCGGCTGTACAGATCCAGGCGATTGGCATGCGCGGTGGCGGCGATCAAGAGGTCGGCGAATCTACTTCGCGGCTTTCGCCCCTGGCCCACCACCGCAGCGACAACGAGTCCATAACTGCGTGCGGCGGCACCGTCGAAAGGGATGGGTTCGAACCGAGACTCGACTTCCTGCAAGCGGGTTTGCCGTTTGGCCGCCTCAATCGGCGAGGCGGCGAGAAGCGGACCGGCGGCCAGTTCGGCGGCTGTGATGGCTGAAATTGCCATTTCATCTGGCAGCCCCGCAACCACCGAAGGGTCGTGCCAATCGATGACCACCGACGTATCGAGAAGACCAGTAGTCACATCACAGGCCTTGGTCGATATACCGGTCGACATCGTCGCGGAATCGACGGTGGTCGATACGCACATTCGCGCTCGCAAGGCTCGCGATTTCGTCACGAGTGATGAATGTGCGACGTCCGGATCGTATCGGGCGAAGCTCGGCCACCGGTTCGCCGTTGCGTGTCACGACGAAGGTCTCGCCAGCCGTCACGGCCTCTATCACCTTCGCGTTCTCGTTGCGGAGTTCGCGCTGCGCGATCGTCCTGGCCACACCACAACTGTAGCATTGTGGGCTACAAGATGCTACGCGAGCACCACGCGCGTCATCGGCGCATGTGCGTCCGCTCCTTCAGCGTCACCAGCTGCCAGCTGATCGGCGAGAAGCGCAGCTTGTCCACCGGGTGGCCCCACAGATTGAGCTCCTGCGGGCCCGGCTCGACGACACCTCCGGTGGCGGCGCTGAGCACGGCGACCAGCGCAGCGAGCTCCTCTGCGGTCGGCTCGCCCTTGACGACCTGGATCTCCTTGACCGCCTGCATCGGCGGCTCGTCGATCGTCATCTCCCGCGGGTCGCTGACCTCGGTGATGTGGGTGTCGTCGTGGCTCACAGTGGTATGTTCCCGTGCTTCTTGGGCGGCGTCTGGGTGATCTTGCGTTCCAGCAGCCGCAGGGCGGTGGCGACGTAGCCGCGGGTGTGCGAGGGCGGGATGACGGCGTCGACGTAGCCCCGCTCGGCGGCGATGTAGGGGTTCACGAGGGTGTCCTCGTAGTCCTGCTGCAGCTCCAGGCGCAGGGCGTCGACATCCTTGCCCTCCTTGGCGGCCTGCTTGAGCTGGCCGCGGTACACGAAGCCGACCGCGCCGGAGGCGCCCATGACGGCGATCTGGGCCGTCGGCCACGCGACGTTGACGTCGGCGCCCATCTCCTTGGAGCCCATGACGCAGTAGGCGCCGCCGTAGGCCTTGCGGGTGATCACGGTGATCTTGGCGACGGTGGCCTCGCCGTAGGCGTAGAGCAGCTTGGCGCCGCGCCGGATGATGCCGTTGTACTCCTGGTCGGTGCCGGGCAGGAAGCCGGGCACGTCGACCAGCATGACGATCGGGATGTTGAAGCAGTCGCAGGTCCGGACGAACCGCGCGGCCTTCTCCGAGGCGTTGATGTCCAGGCAGCCGGCGAACTGGGTGGGCTGGTTGGCCACGATGCCGACCGGGCGGCCGTCGACGCGGCCGAAGCCGACGAGGATGTTCGTCGCGTAGCCCTGCTGCACCTCGAGGAACTCGTCGTCGTCGAGGATGCGGGTGATGACCTCGTGCATGTCGTAGGGCTGGTTCGGCGAGTCCGGGATCAGCGTGTCGAGTTCGAGGTCCTCCTCGGTGAGGGTGTCCTCGATGGCGCCCTCGGGCACCTCGGCCGGATAGCGCGGCGGATCGGCGTAGTTGTTGCTCGGCAGGTAGGACAGCAGGTCGCGGACGTAGTCGAAGGCGTCCTGCTCGCCGGAGGCGACGTAGTGCGCGAGGCCCGACTTGGCCATGTGGGTGTGCGCGCCGCCGAGTTCCTCCATCGTCACCTCTTCGCCGGTGACGGTCTTGATGACGTCCGGGCCGGTGATGAACATCTGGCTGGTCTGGTCGACCATGACGACGAAGTCGGTCAGCGCGGGGGAGTAGACGTGCCCGCCGGCCGCGGCGCCCATGATCAGCGAGATCTGCGGGATGACGCCCGAGGCCTGGATGTTGTTGTGGAAGATGTTGCTGTACAGGCCGAGTGAGACGACGCCCTCTTGGATGCGGGCGCCCGCGCCGTCGTTGATGCCGATGAGCGGGCGGCCGGTCTTGAGGGCCAGCTCCTGCACCTTGACGATCTTCTCGCCGTACACCTCGCCGAGGCTGCCGCCGAACACCGTCGCGTCCTGGCTGAAGATGCAGACGTCGCGGCCGTCGATGGTGCCGTAGCCGGTGACGACGCCGTCGCCGAGCGGGCGGTTGTCCTGCAGGCCGAAGTTGACGCTGCGGTGCCGGGCGAGCGCGTCGAGCTCGACGAAGGAGTCCTCGTCGAGCAGGGCCAGGATGCGCTCGCGGGCGGTCAGCTTGCCCTTGGCGTGGACCCTCTCGACCGCCGCCTCGCCGACCGGGTGCAGCGTCTCTTCGGCCCGCCTGCGCAGATCGGCCAGCTTGCCCGCGGTGGTGTGGATGTCCGGTCGGTGCTCGGCGGAGGGCTCGGCCTTGTGGTCGGAAACGCTCGTCATGGTGGTCGATGGTATCGGGAGTCTCACGGGATCGTTCTGCGCCCGTGGCGACGCCCGTGTGGTGTGCGCCCTCGTCTCGTTGCCAACACGGTCTGCAGATAGCCGCGAAGGGGTCCGGCGGGATGCGATATGTGCAAATGGATGCAAATCGTTGAAGTAGGCGTGGGTCCGCGCGGACTCCTAGGGATGAATAGGGGCAATGACGTTCGCCAACGAGGAAGTTGGTTGGGATCTGTCACATTGGCGAACGAGTTGACCTACCTCGTATACGCTTGCCCGCATGCCTTTGGGGGGCTTCCCTTGTTTGCCGAGACGCTGTGCCCAAGCGGGCGAGTGTGTTCCTCTATTTCGGCCGCGTTCGCAGGGACAAGTCAATCAGTCAAGAAGGGGCGGCATTGAATCTTCAGGAGTTCGTGAAACTGCTGCGTTCCCGGTGGCTCATCGTCTGCGTCACGACACGTCGTCGCCGTGCTGGGAGCCGTCGCGATCACGTTGCTGACGACTCCGCTCTACCAGGCCTCGACGAGACTCTTTGTGTCCACCACGGCTGGCGCATCGGCTAGCCGACATGTACCAGGGCAATCGCTTCTCCCAAGAGCGCGTGCTCTCGTACACCGAGCTACTCACGGGCGAGACGCTGGCTCAGCGCACTATCGACAAACTCGGCCTCGATATGAGCGCAGGGGACGCTACAAGAACACGTCAAGGCGAGCTGCGAAACCCGATACGGTCCTGATAGATGTAACGGTCCTTGACGAGTCACCCGTCCGGGCACGTGACATTGCCAACGCATTGTCCGACGAGTTCGTCGTCATGGTACGCGAATTGGAGACTCCGGAGGACGGGGCCAAGCCCGATGCTCGTGTTGTCGTCGAGCAACGCGCGTCGATTCCCGACCATCCGGTGATTCCGAAGACCGACTCGCAACATTGCCATCGGCCTTGCACTTGGCGTGCTGTTGGGAATTGGTCTTGCGGTTCTCCGCGATCGGCTCGACAACACCGTCAAGGACCGAGAGATTCTTGAAGAGATCACGGGTGTCGGACTCGTCGGCAGCATTCCGCTCGATAAGGAACGCCGGAAGGAACCAGCGATATCTTTCGATAACGATAACTCGGCAATTGCTGAAGCATTTCGCAAGCTTCGGACCAACTTGCAGTTTCTCGCGGTCGATAATCCGCCGCGCGTGATCGTCGTCACGAGTTCGATGCCGAACGAGGGCAAATCCACTACGGCGATAAACATTGCGTTGGCGTTGGCCGAAGCCGAGCACAACGTGGTGCTCGTCGATGGCGATATGCGGCGGCCCGATGCTGGCACAAGTACCTCGACTTGGTCGGATCGGTCGGATTCAGCACAGTGCTGAGCGGCCGGGCATCGCTTGATGAAGTGCTGCAGAAGACACGGTTTCCGGGATTGACCGTCCTCACCTCGGGAGCTATCCCGCCGAACCCGAGCGAACTACTCGGGTCGTTGGCAGCCAAAAAGTTGCTGAGCGAAATGCGTGCGGAGTTCGACTACGTCATCGTGGATTCGTCCCCGCTGCTGGCGGTCACGGATGCCGCGATTCTGGCGGCCGATGCCGACGGCGTGCTCCTGATGGCACGATTCGGTCAGACCAAACGCGAGCAACTCGCACACGCGGTTGGAAATCTCGAGAGATGTCGGCGCTCCACTACTCGGCGCGGTATTCACGATGACACCCGCGCGCGGAAATGCGTCGTACAGCTATGACTACGGCGATGGCAGGCCACCGTCAGGTTTCGGATTGGTGAACCGTAAGCGGCGACGATCCCTCAATTCTCTACGGCCTAGGCAAGGACGTCGCGCAACTGACCGCCAGAATGCACAAGCCTGGCCAGAATGAGGCGGCGGTTTCCGACTCAAGATTTCGGCTTTTCCGGAGGTGTTTGATGGGAGTTGCAACAAGGCGCGCGCTTAGTTATCTCAATTCGTTTGTTAAGCGGTATGGGTTGGAACTGTTACCCGCTGACGTTGTTTATGACTGGCAGCGGTTGTCCAGTCCGCTGGGCGGCCTACCCCAGTCAGAAAGCGGGGAACTACCAGTAGGTGCAGCGGACTATCTACGCTCGGATAATCCGAGACTGTTGGAATTGCGTGCGCGGTATAAAATGTTCGATAGCCAGGTGACTGTGCCCTCTATGTGGACTGACGATCACGTGAGGCCGCAGGACATTTTGAGCTTCCGCGCGGACAACGCCTACGTCTGGCAACGTCGCGGACCAAACATGCATGAAACGGCTTACGCCTTGACGGAATTCTACGTTAGGTCAATCGACACCTTGGGTTTACTGGAAAAACTGTCGGAAGATGGGTTATTCGGTGTCTCTACTTTCGACTTTCACACCAAGGTAGTCTCTCGCGACCTCCTGGACTCGATTCTCGAGATGTACTTTCTTGAAAGACATTTGGGGCTGTTTTCCCGGCAAGAGTTCAATGTGCTCGATATTGGCGCGGGTTATGGCAGACTTGCCCATCGGATGAATAGCGCGATGCCCGGTCTCAGCGCTTACCTGTGCACCGATGGGATCGCCGTATCGACCTTCATCTGCGAGTACTACCTGTGCTTTCGCGAACTCTCGGGCGGAGCAAAGGTAGTTCCCTTGGATGAGGTGGAAAGCGCCATCGAGGTTCAGTCCGTCGACCTGGCAATCAACATTCATAGCTTCTCCGAGTGCACTCTCGCGGCGATCGACTGGTGGCTCTCTCTTCTGGAGCGTCGCGGAGTTCGGTATCTGATGGTAGTGCCGCATAGAGGTCGCCAGCATAAAGGTGAGCTATTGTCCGGCGATGGGAAGGATTTCGGGACGACCATCGAAAGTCACGGATCAACTAACTCTTGGCAAAGGACCCGAAGTTCGGTGATCCAATCGTCCAAAAGTTCGGGATAAATCCAACGTATCACTACCTCTTCGAAAATCAGGCTGCTGCAGACCTCTGAAATTATTCGCAGATACCAGCGCCTTCTGATCGGAGTGGCCGTAAGCGAACTCGGCCGAGGCGAGTTCGCAAAGGTGCATGCGAAGCTTGGCTGGCCAGTGGGTCGGCAGTGGGCTCTTTGGTTTGGGCGCAATCTTGTCGGTGCGGTATTGTCCGGTCAATCAGGCTCCGACCGGTCTTTCATGGCCGGTGCGACCAACTCCAGAACCCAGGTAGAGAACCCGGGCCATCCGGCGAGGTGCGTGCTCGATGAGGACATCGATCAGCGCGGGTCCACCACCGGAAGCACCGCAAGGGCACGGAGCGCAACCACAAACACGATAACCGAAGCCGGGATGGCGATCACTAACGATAGGATGCCGCCCAACCAAGACTGAGCACGCTACTGCCAACGCGCCTGGGATTACGGCGCTCACAGTGATCGCTCCAAGGGCCCGATACGGCGGTGCGAAGCCGAGCCTCATTGGTGACATACAGATCTCAATCGCGACGACGACACCTGCACGACTGCCCGCGACCAGGCGGCCCCCATCAGCCCAAAATGCGGGACTAGTAGGAAGCCAAGCATGATGGTGCCCGCAAGGCCCAGACCGTTGGAGATCAGCAGGAACCCGATCTTGCCAGTGCTGTAGATGAAATTGACCGTGGTGACACCAAAGCGGTTAACCAGCACCGCCGTAAGAGCAGTACCACGCAACAGGCACTGCGTCGGCAAATTCGGCCCGAACAGTAGCGGCATGAGCACAGGCGCGATCGCCGCGATGCTGATACCGAGCGGCGCACCAGCAGCGCAATAGGCCCGTAATCGTCCGATAAGAACGATGTATCTGGTCGTGGCTACCTAGGCCGTACTGCTCGCTGAAGTAGGGCAGTAGGGCCGAGAGGAGCAGCCCTGGCAGCTGCACCGCCATTTCGGTCAGTGTCGAGGCCGCTGCGAATAAGCCCACGGCACCGATACCGGCGTAATGCTCAAGGAAGAGATCTCTGTCCGTCCCCAGACAAGGCCGCCGACCACGCCCGCGAACCAGCCTGTCAGGGCGAAGCTAATGACATCGCGCCTGAGTTCTTTGCTGACGCGGGTTTTTGCGCAGTAAACGGCGAATACGAGACGCCGGGACAACATAGCGACGACATATGCCGCGAGCGCTCCGGGGACCCCGAATAGCCACGCGCCGAACACCGTCACCACAACTTGATCAAAGCGGAGAAAGCGGACAGCCTGGCGAGTTCGCCAAACCGCTGCTCCCCCTTCAGATAGGCAAGGTAGACGTCGGCATCTTCCAGACAATAAACCACGCCAGGACGAGCCCTAAGATTACGAGGCGTGATGCCGCAGAGGGTGCTGATATGGCGCTGCTGCCCGGCCAGTACAACCAGCAGAACAGCAGCAGGCTTCCCACGATCGCGGCCAGCATCGACAACCGTGTGGTGGCGCCGATTAGGCCTTCGGCGTCGTCGTCCATGCCCCGGGCGCGCAGGTTGGGGATGAAACGTTGCAGCACTAGACCGACACCCAGGCTGGCGACGGTCGTCGCGACCATAACGCACCAGGCGGCGTACGCAATGACCCCCATTCCGTCGGGTCCGACAGCCGGGCCGCGATTGCGCCTCCAATGAAGCCAGCCAGCGTGACAGCGGCGCCGAAATGAACCCAAGAATGGTGTTCCGAGCAAATGCCGATGGCATCACCGTTCAAGCCGCGTCTGGCCGCGGCCCGAACTATCGGGGATCGGCAGCGACGCAGTTGAGCGTGCCGCAAATTCAGCGGGTCCGTCCAAAGACATAGGCGTATTTTAGTGCCACGGTGAGAAGCGATATATTCTTCTCCGGGATGTGCCTCCGCAAACTGATGCAATGCCGCGTGGAGACCCTCCGAACCACTCCGATCGAACTCTCTAACCTGCGGTACCCAATCGCCGGATACCACACTCGACATCCGTGTCGACAACACCTCGCCATCTCGTGGCGCTTCGGTAAACCTAAGCGAACGCCCCGCCGACGGTCACCCCATGTTGGCTCCGTGCACCGTTGGCAACGGCCCCCATACCAATGCGCGCCGTCTGGGCTGTTGATTCTCGCGACGGCGTCGCTCAGCCTGGGAGTAGGCGACGGTGGCGGAGGGTGTGCTTTCGGCGCGCAGAAGTGGACGTTGCGGTAGCGGCGGGCGGTCGCACGAATGGCGGTCCGAGCAATCGTGGGCAGCCGTCATCACGCGTTGATTTCTTTGCTCGAGTGACGTTGGCTTTCTCTCGAAGAATCACGCGATGGCCGTCAATCCACCGGCTACGACACGGCGGACCTCACCGGCTCATACACCGCCTTGGTTTACGCAACCACGTCCGCAGGCTTTACGGAGTCGTGACGAACCTCACGCCGCGTAAATGGGCGAATCGATATGGCAATTTTGAACATGCACTACACAAGGGCATGTGTCGGTTCATATCGCCGCCAGTCCAGAACCGCGGTATTCGCCGGACGTGATATGCGATGTTTCGCATTAACGGCTCTTCCGGAAATGGAGTGCAGGTGAGGGTGGCGGATATCCGCGGCTGGAGGTCGTGTCGGTGAGCTGAGACGGGCCCCGGGCGGCAGAGGATGCAGGTGTCTTACGCCGCATGTCCTGCCACCCGGGGAGCCCTGTGTCTGACCCTACGTCGTCTTCTGCTGCTGTTGTTGCCGACACGATCGTGCGCACCGTCGAACTCGGTGTGACGATCACCGATGCCGCCGTCGACGGCGAGGCCACGGTGGTGTTCTGCAACCTGCTCGACGACGGCCAACGCAGCTGCCCGGGGTGCGGCACCGAGGGTGTCTACCGCGACACCGTGATCCGCCGGGTCACCGATGTGCCGGTGGTCGGGCATCCGCTGCGACTGCAGGTTCGGGTTCCGCGCTACCGCTGTGTCGCACCGGCTGTGAGCGGGAAGTGTTCGCCCACAACACCGATCGCCTGGCCCGGCCGCGGATGGTCGACCACCCGGCGCTGCGCCCGCTACATCTGTCGCCGGCTGATGATCGACCGGGCCACCGTCGCGGCGGTGGCCCGGGAGTTGGGCCTGTCCTGGGACACCGTCAACACCATCGCGATGGACGCCACCCAGGTGATCGTGGCCGCCGACACCGGCTCGCCTGGACGGGGTGCGGGTCATCGGCGTCGACGAGCACCGCTGGTCGCATGCCCGCCGCCGGGACGAGGACGGCTACGTCACCGTCATCGTCGACCTGACCCCGGTGCTGGACGGCACCGGCCGGGCCCGGCTGCTCGACCTGGTGCCCGGACGCTCGGCAGCGGCGCTCAAGACCTGGCTGGCCGACGCAGACCCAGGCATTCCGTGACCGGATCGAGGTCGTGGCCATGGACGGCTTCGGCGGCTACAAGAGCGCCGCAACCGAGCAGCTGCCCGAGGCCACACCGGTGATGGACCCGTTTTATGCCGAGGTCCGGATTATGCCGATGTTGGCTGGGTTGAGGCTGGTCAGGGCTGTGGCGACGGCAGTGAGATCGGCATAATCCGGATGCGGTCACGCTGGTTCCTCCACTACCGGAGAGGAACGAGAGCGTGTACCCACATAGCATTCACAATCCCGATGGGGTTCGGTTCGTTGGACCGCTGGCGCCGTTGGCCTCGGAGTTGAGAGGTGAGTTCGCTCGGCTGGGCTACGCGAGATCGTCGGCGACCGTGCAACTTCAGTTGGCTGCTCACTTGTCACGATGGCTGCAAGCCGAAGGCCTTGGAACGCAAGATCTGACCGGACCGGTGGTCGAGCAGTTCCTGACCATGCGGCGGCGCGACTACAGCAACCTGTATTCGATACAGGCGCTGGCACCCTTGCTGCGGATACCTGCGCGGCGAGGCGGGCTCGCACCCGAACCTGTTCTGCCCGAGCCGTCTTCGGGCAGGGATCGACTGCTGGCCCGGTTCGGTGACTACCTGAGTGTGGAGCGTGGCCTGACCGCCCCGGTGGTGCGGGCTTACACACATTGGGTCCGACCCTTCGTCGAGCAGGTCGTCGACGTCGACCAGGGACCGGATCTCGGCGCGCTTGAGGCGGTGGACGTGCAGCGGTTCTTGATCGCGAATCTTCCACGATTGTCACGAAAGTCGGCCCAGATGACCGCGTGCGCGCTGCGATCGTTTCTGGGTTTCTGCTACGTCGAAGGAATCGTGAAGGCGTCGCTGACCGCAGCGATCCCTGCAGTGGCGCACCGGAGGCGGACGGGACTGCCTCAGGGCCTGACCGCGGAACAGGTGGATTCCCTGCTGGACGCCTGCGATCGTGGCACACCGACCGGACGCCGGGATTACGCCGTGATGGTCTGCCTGCATCGTCTGGGTCTGCGGTGCGGCGAGGCCACGGGCCTGGCCCTCGATGACATTGATTGGGAAACAGGGAACTCTGATCGTCCACGGCAAGGGCGGTCGGTCACGACCGGCTACCGGTACCGGTGGATGTCGGTCAGGCACTCGTGCACTATCTTCGCCACGGTCGCCCCGACACGTCGTCGCGGACGGTGTTCGTGCGGGCGATGCACCGTTCACCGCGCTGGCCCCCAGTAGCCTGAGCTGCATCGTGGCCCGCGCCGCCCGCCGGGCCGGGTTGGGCATGGTGCACGCCCACCGACTGCGGCATACCGCGGCGACCCGCGCTTGAACGCAGGGGCGAGCCTCGACGAGGTCGCTCAGCTGCTTCGCCATGCCAGCACCGCCACCACGGTGATCTACGCCAAGACCGACCAGAACCGGCTTGCCGGGTTGGCGCGGCCGTGGCCCGACCGGGGACCGGAGGCACCGCGTGAGCGGGCTGGAGCAGATGGTCGCGGACTATCTGCGGGTGCGTCGCAGCCTGGGATTCAAACTCGATGAGGCCGAGTACATCCTGGCCCGGTTCGTGAACCACGTGCAGACCGCGGGCGGATCGCGGACGGTGACTGTGGTGCACGCCCTCACGTTCGCGACGGCGCCGGCCGGGGCTCGCAACGCTGGCAGGCGCTGCGGCTATCCGCAATCCGGTGTTTCGCCCGGTGGGCACAAACGATCGACTCCACGGTCGAGGTGCCGCCAACGAGGTTGCTGCCAGCCCGACCGACCCGGACTGCGCCCTACATTTACTCGGATGCCGAGATCGGCGCGTTGCTCGACGCGGCAGCTCGGCTGCGCCCAGCGATCCGGGCAGCCACCCATCACACCCTGATCGCGCTGATGGCCACTACCGGGATCCGCACCGGGGAAGCCATCGGACTCGACATCGCCTCCCTGAACCCGCAGGCGGGCACGCTGACGGTAACCGGCAAGTACGGCAAGACACGCATGCTCCCGCTGCACCAGAGCACCGTGCTGGGCTGATGCAGTACCTGCAGCTGCGCACGAGGTGCTGCCCGCGGCGGCTTGTCCGGCGCTGCTGATCTCTACCCGAGGTAACAGGTTGTGCCCCAGCACCGTTCACCGGACCTTTAGGCAGCTCATAGTCGAGGCCGGGCTACCCATGCGGTCAAGTGCCTGTCGCCCCCGGCCACATGACCTACGCCACACCTTCGCGGTCTCCACCATGCTTGGGTCACGATAAGGAGATGGCGAAGATCCCGGACTCGACTAAGGCCTCGTTGCATCAACGGCTGACCGAACGTTCCCGTGAACGGTGGCCACAGCTCAGTGAGATCCGTCTGCGTTACCGCGCAGGGTTCGCCTATGTCGACGGCGTCTTGGCCGACGGGGAGGTAATGCGGTTGTGCCGGTTGCGCTACGGCGGTTCGGCACGAGACTGGGGCTTTGCGATGTACCGAGCCAGCCACGACGACTACGAAGACTCGTTCCTCCCCACGGGATTCATGGGCGGCCCCGCCGAAGACGCTCTCGACACCGCCTGCGGCCTCTACCTCGCAGACCCCACCGCCTGGACCTAAACCCCCGACAAACTTACGACCGTGACCACTAGGCACCCTCGACGAGCTCGTTAGCCGGCTGCATGCCCTGAACCGTCGCATCCACATCGTCCACACACTGGGCACCTGCGGCAGAGCGATGGCCGTGCCCACAGCGCCGGTGCCGATTACCGAGTGCGGTGCTACATATGTGCTACACACGTGCTACACTTGACGGGTGAAGGTTGCGTCGCGGGAACTTCGTAATGACACGGCCGGGGTCCTTCGCCGTGTGCAGATGGGGGAGGAGGTCACGATCACAGTCAATGGCGAGCCTGTTGCTGTGCTCGCCGCTGTTCGGCCGAAACGTCGGCACTGGGTGCCCAGGGGTGAGTTGATGAAGCGGCTCGAAACAAGCCAGGCGGATCCCGATCTGCGCGACGATCTCGCTGAGCTCGCCGGCGAAACGACCGACGATCTTGATCCGCTATGAAGACAGATGCACCCGCCGCCGGCATCTTGGATACATCGGTGTTCATTGCCGACGAGACCAAGCGCCGACTGGACGTGTCCCTGATTCCCAGCGAAGTAGCCACCACCGTGATCACGGTCGCTGAACTGAACGCTGGCGTGCTTGCGGCCAATACCGCCGAGATTCGCGCCCGTCGCCTTCGAACGCTCAATGCAGTCGGCGATATGGTCGCACTGCCGGTTGACGAGGAAGCCGCCCAACTATGGGCGCTGCTGCGCGTCCACCTCGCGGAAACGGGCCGCCGAGTGCGGATCAATGACTTATGGATCGCCGCCATCGCCGCCTCTCAACACTTGCCGTTGGTTACCCAGGACGATGACTTCGACGCGTTGGAGGGTGTCGCCGATCTCGTCATCATTCGGGTGTGATTGCGAAATCGCCTCGGCGGTAACCGGGTTCGCGCCGGGTGTACACCGTGCTGTTTCGTCACAGTGACGTAATAGCTGTTGGGACGTTTACGGCCCCTATCGATCTGGCCGCGGGGAAACGCCCAGGCGATCGTCGATGTTCTGCCTCAAAGGCCTACGGAGAAAAAGCGAGGTGCCTTCCCTCGTCGAAACGACACGCCGCTAAGACACGTCTCGAAAACATCTGTGCCACAATATAATTCGCCGATAACAGAGATTATGTCAGCTGGAAGCGAGCCCTATGGCTAATCGTGCTGTACGACAACGCTTTACACATCGAACTCACGTGATCGGCAACTCGGCGTGTAATCACGTGCGCGAGTGGCCGATAGGTCCATGGAGACATGCGGCTAGCCGAACACGACTCAGTCGGACACTTCAAAGGTTTCTGCGGCACGGCCATGGTCCTGCAGCCACTGAGGATTACGTTGACTAGCGAGCCCCGCTCCCCTAGCGGGGGATTGGCGTTCCCAGCGACAAAGTCCTCAAGTCGACGAGTTTAAGGTGGACCGCTGTGGCGCAATCCCTTCGCCGGGGAGATCACGGTCTTTATGGGAGCACACTCGCTAATCTTCTTCACTTTCCGCTAACCCTCGTCACAGCGCTGAAGCCGGCAGCTGCACATCGCTTCTACACATTGGGTGTGCGAATTCTGACAGCGCCGTCTGACCAGGTGTCCGATCGAAGACCCTGTGCCGAGGTGAGAACCTCACCGCCGGATAGCACAGCCGTGTGGCCACGGCCAAACGACCGCGCGAAGCAAACTTCACTGAACTTCACCACATATGATCGCGTGCGCTGGCAGGTGAACCATGAACAAAATATCGCGGGACATAAATTCCGTCCGCGCGGCATGATATTTGCGAAATCAATATTCACAAACCCTGAAATGATTGAGGTGTCTCAGGGCAGCCGAGGATTCGCGCCCGTCTCCCGAAAGAATGTCGAGACCATGGGCCCCTGAACTGCGAAGATTGACGCTGTCGTTCGTCATGCCGAGATCGTGAGGACGGCATGATTTGGCGAGAAACGGCCCTTCGCGCGTGGGCAATTTCGAGGAAGGTGTCATCGCGCCGCGAAAGGGACCGATTGGCGGTACTCTGCCTCAATGACTCCGCTGGGGGAAGTGTGCGCTAATCGCCGTGCCATCGTCGCCGCGCTGCCTGGGCTAATTCTGCTACCGGGTGTGGTCGTAGCCTGTTCGCCGTCTCGATCATCGCCCAATGCCCCCTCTCCCGCGGCCGCTGAGGCCAGTGGTCAACCCGCAGGATTACCCGCCAGCGCGATGAACGTCGTCCAGATACAGCAGTCGCAAGTTCCGGTCGGTACCGCTGTCGTTGTCTCCGGCTACGTTGTCGCCCAACCCGTGTCGGGGCAGTTCGTCGCGTACTCCGCTGCGTGCACCCACCGAGGAGCCACGGTCAGTGCCGGGAACGGAACGACACTGCTCTGTCCTGCCCATGGCAGTGAATTTGACGGCGCAACTGGAACGGTGCTGAAGGGTCCAGCGAGCAGCCCGTTGGCACCGGTTTCGGTCAGCGCCGGCAACGGTGTTTTGACGATCGGCTAGTTGGCCTATCCGGCCGTGATGTCTGGGACCGTCGGAACGTTGCGCGCGATCTCGCAATGTGTGTCCCACTCGCCGCTAAGAGCACTGGCGTAGTCGAGCAGCTGCCCCAGCTGGGTGTGGATCCCGTCGTTGTTGTTCAACACCGAGCGCGCGTCCAACCTCCGATAGACCGCTCGAACGTCATCCGTCCCATGGGTAGACCACGATTCCCGACTGGTGCTCACTCACGGCGCCAGGGAGGCCTACGCAGAGCGAAGTCCGTCCCTTTGACACGTTGCCCCTGACTGCGATTCACGGTTGGTGAGCGGGAGAAGTTGTCGATCACGCGCTCCCGTTGCCACAGCACCGGAGCGTTTCCCCGACGAGGGACACTCAAGAGGTGACCATTACTGAGCCCCTGTTGAGTCCGACCCTTGTCGCGGTGTGCGTGATCATGGCGCTGGCTGCTGCGGCAGTGAACCACTTCGTCTTGAACGGGTCGCCGTTCGCCGCGCCCGGCGCTGCGCTGCGGGCATCCGTTCAGCTGGCCGCCGTGGCGACTGTTCTGGCGGTCGCCTTGAATCGGTTGTGGTCGTCGGTCCTCGTTCTCGCAGTCATGTTCACGGTTGCGTCGGTTACCGCCGCGCGACGGAGTCAAGCCCAGCAGGGTTCCGCATGGCTGGCTGCTGCGCTGGCGACGGGGATGGTCGCGGTGATTCCTCTGCTGCTGCTCACCGGTGTGGTGCCGTTGAAGGGTGTAGCGCTGGTGCCGGTGTTCGGCATTGTCCTGGGCGGCACGATGACTGCCTCCGCGGTGGCGGCCCGCCGCTCGCTCGACGCCTTAGGTCAACGCGTGGGCGAGGTCGAAGCCGCCCTCAGTCTTGGACTGCCTGAACGCTTCTCGAGGATGATGGTCATCGAACGGCCGCTTGCCGACGCGCTGCTGCCTAATCTCGACCAGGCCCGCACTGCTGGATTGGTCACACTCCCGGGCGCCTTCGTCGGCGTCTTATTGGCGACGGGGTCGGCCGCACAGGCCGGCGCGGTGCAGGTCCTGGTGCTCGTCTCGCTACTTCTAGCCCAGGTGTGCGGCGTGGCGATCGTTGGCGAGCTCGTCGCCCGCGGCATGATCGTCCGCCCCGACGCGAATTCGATCGCCTCACCCACCGCGGGCGGTCTGCTCATCAAGGCACGTCATCTCGTCCCGCGCTTGAGGAAGGTGAATCCGACTCGCGGAAACTAGTGGCGGAGCGGTCGTGCCACTTCCGTGAAGCCTCCCCAAATGACTCTCACCTTGTGCTTAAGACAGCTGTTGAACTCGGCTCAAATACGGTCGGCATATCCGCGTCGTGGATATGATCGACAGACAATTCGAAATACATAGATGCACAGCGCAATTAGATTGTGCGCTGGCAGCGAGAGTAAGTGAAGTGCCCCCTTGTGCGGTGGTCTGCACACCCAAGTAAAGCATTTGGTTGTGTCGACCACCTGCATGCCTGTGCACGCATGCGATTACATGGTCGCTACCCGGTTGAAGAATTGATGGGTGAGACCACTTGGCGTGGTGACCGATTCGACCACGAACCGCTCGCGAAGATCGCCCACTCCGTCCCACAGAGCGACGCCGCGCCCGAGCACGATGGGCACGACCACCAGATGCATGAAGTCCACAAGATCAGCTTGAAGGAACTGACTTACAGTCGTCGGCCCACCGCCGAGGCGGACATCGCGACCGTCGGCCGCATCTTGGGCAAGGCGCAGAACGTCTTTCGCGGACCCGCTGACGAAGTGGAAGCTCGTTCCGTTGGCGAACGTGATCGGCGGGTGCTCGTAATGGGTCATGACGAAAACCGGCGTTTGAAACGGCGGCTCGTCTCCCCCACCATCCCTGCCATCCGTCGTCCGGCCATTCACCGCTCTGCGGGCCGAACTTTCGCCGTCCCATTATCTCGGCGCCGATTCCCTGACTCCACATACTGGTCAGTGCGCGATCGACGGTAATCGGGTCTTGCACCTTGTCGACTCCATGGATGACGCGACCGTCGAACTGATCGAAAAGCTGCTCAGCGCCACCGATCGGATGGTCGAAAGACACGTGGTCGCCGGCGGCGTAACCGTCCAGGGAGATATTCAGGTTGTGGATCCGGGTGCGGGGCATGGAACGCTCCTCCAATGACTACAAGATTGCTTAGCAGATGGTGAGACCTTCATCAGCGCCCAAAGTCATCGCTGACCGCAGCAGTCGCAGCGGCCGGGCGCAGGTTCGGTAAGCGATTATTGAGCTGATAGAAGCGCCTGTTTACGCTAATGAGGCTAGCGTGATGCGTTATTGCTGTAGCATCATTCCGATGGACACCACGGTGAGCAGCACAGAGGCGAAAAACCGCCTCAGACGCGCTGCTGGCTGATATTGAACGGACTGGTCAGAGCGTGACAATCACATTAATCACGGGGACGCCCGGTCGCCAAGTTGGTGCCCGTGCAGCCTGTGCCACGCAAGTTCGGTCAACTGCCAAACCTTGTCGTTCCCAGTGATTTTGACGAGCCGCTGCCTGAATCGGAACTCGAAAGGTGGGAAGGCGCGGATTCGTGAACGTGCTATTAGACACGCATACGCTGCTGTGGCTCGTTCGTGACCCTTCCGACGTGGAGGCCTCGGCGCTGGCTGTGATCGCCGACTCGACCACAAACGTGTGGGTCACCGCCGCTTCGGCGTGGGAGATCGCCATCAAGACCCGGCTCGGCCGTTTTGACGGCGAAGCACTGTTGTCAGCGTGGGCCGACATCATTGCTGACATGAGCACCGCCGAGTTGGCCATCGAATCGCCCGATGCGATACTCGCCGGTGGGCTGCCCTGGGAACACAAAGACCCTTTCGATCGCGTCATCGTCGCCCAGGCACTGCGCCGCAATCTCACCATCGCGACGCGTGATGCCAGGAATCTCGACGCCGCACTCACCCCTACTCTGCGAGCCTGAAACGCTGCGCCATTGCAGGCGTGTCCACGACCCTCTGGCGCGCCGTTCTGGAACGTCGGCCACTCATTGGCGGTCGGCGCCAGTATCGGTAGCGCGGCCGGCGCTGATCTCATCGCGGACGAGCTGCTGTCCCGGACGGATGAAGCAATGTGTCGATCAAACATGATGGTCGCAGCCCTATCGCGACGCTTCTCGCCACGGCTACCGCCCCGGCAAGCACCTCGACCCGCAATCCATCATGATGCGACTACGCAAACTGGGCATCAATCTGCTCGGCGCACGCAACTCCGCTCTACAGAACCACGTTGCTGAGATCCCTCCGCCAGTGGTCGCCGAACTGCTCGGCTACAGCTATCAAGTCGCCCAACGTCACGCTGAACTCGCTGCCCAACCATGGTCTCGATACGCCACCTAGCGGTTGTGAGCACAATCCGAATCTGCTGCGCGTCAACAGAGTAACTTGCTTATTAGCATCTAACACCGTGGTGTCCTTGCGGCGTTCCTGCCAGGGTCCGTTGGCGATCACGGAGTGGGCAGTGGTAGACCGCCTGGCTTGAGACCGGGAGGGCGCGGGTTCGATCCCCGCCTCCGTGTCGATGTGACATCACGTCGCAACCTGGTGTAGCTCAGCGGAGAGTAACCGCTGCTAACCGGGAGGGCGTGAGTTCGACCGGGCGACGCTTCCTCGGATGGGCAGTCGGCCACCACGGTATCTCCCCGAGCGCTCACCCAACGGCGTTAGATCAAGCTAAACCTCGTCAGCGAGGCCGAAATTCTCTCGGAATTCCTCGCCGACACAACCGAGGACGCGGCTCGGCCGAACTCGGGACCGGCACCGACAGCGTGACCGTCGTCTGGGACTGACACTAGCCGTCGCAGTGAAACAGCGTCGGACCACTAACGTTACTCACGGCTCAGTACCCGACAGCAAACCAAGCCTCGGATGCCCACGAGCGCCGGACATCTCGCGGAACGGCGCCCGGCTAAGTCACTAACCCGCCCAACGCCACGCAACGGCAACTGCCTACCCGCGTGACGCCGCGAATACCGCGAATCGAGAACGAATATGCGGCTTTACCGGTAAACTACGCCATGTTGTTTCGATGAATCACACGCGGCGAAACCCCTGCTCGCGAATTCGTCCGCCGCTATGGCCCATAGTGGTGAGGTACAAGGCTTTTGCTTCTTAGCCGGCAATGTGCTTCGGTAGCGATATCCGGCCATTAGTCTGACGTCGTGCGCCAACGTGGTCGGAGCTACCATGACCGCCTGGGCGATGAGTGATGATCGATCAGACGAATGCGTGCCGCTGCGGCTTGGAAGTTCTAAGGTCCAGACGACTTTCGCCGCAGGCCGTCCAGCGCGCCGCTCCCCCGCCGGGAGACTGATGCTGGCCCGCCGGCGCGGACCGAGTGCGGAGAGCACGCTTACCGGTGAACCGGTATCTTCCCTTTTTTCAACATCGTTCGCACGACAAGTGCCGGATGCGCGAGATGCGCCGTCGCGACTTTCCGGTCACTGACTATTCATCCGCTGGCCGTGCCTGGTCAGGAGTGTGCACCAAGCCTTGCATTCAGTTCTGCGGCGGCGCTCCGAATGGCAAGCTCGTCACGATCCACGACTGCGACAAGGCGTAAGTGATCGGTCAGGGCAGCATAGCGTCGATCGCGAGAGTTAATTCTGTACCGCAACAACGCCGTAAGCGGTCCATAAGGCAGCGCTTCGGTGTCGAGATCTCCGCGCAGCCATTCGCGCAGATCGTCGGCGCTGACCACCACCTTCATGTCGTCCTCGGGTTGATCCAGTGCGTCTCGCCACCGCCACGTCAGTATCTGGTCGACCTCGCGATCCGGTTCGATCCCATGGTCGGCTGACTCGGCTGCCGACTCTGCACGGAGGGTTCGGTAGGCAGCCTCATAGGACGGAAATTTCGCGGCAAGCCGTGCGCGAACGGCGCGCGGAGAGGCAATGCCAACAAAGATCCGCTCTTCCCCCGACCGGACGAAAATGAGGGCCTCGACCTCTGTGTAATCCGCCGCGAGGGCTGCGACCAGGAAGATCCGGGTCGACCACCAATAATCGTCGCCCCGCAAGTTGATGCGGATAAGCCTCGATCGGTTCTGCATCGCGGGACCGATGCTGGTCAGCAAGTCAGGCGCCGCTGATCCGAACATCTCCGCGCTGGTCATGACGGCTCCCGAGAAGTCACCTTCGATCGGCACCGTCACTTCTGCCAACGAGATCTCCACTGCAAACGCCTTGATACCGGTTATGCGCTCTCCGATCAACGCGATGACCAGCGGCGCGGCCGCCAGTATTCCGACGACCAGCGCGCTGCCGGCGGATGTGCCGACTGCCCGCGCAACGCCAGCAGCGATGCCAAAGACCACCACGACTGCGTAACCCGCCGCGGCGACACGGACCGTTTTGGCCACGGGCGGCGGCGGAGCCACCGTGTCGGTCTGCCGCCATTCCTTCGCTTAACGCCTGGCGGCGTACCGACGCCAACTGCTGTTACGTCCTGGCTGTCCGCGCCGGGATGCGCCGAGGCTGAGGCTGATTGGGCTTCTTCCACTTCTACTCCCCTGGCCTGACGTCTCATTTCGAGACTCTCAGAGACGTTAGTGAAATTCCGGCACACCGCCGACTACTTCCCAATGCCGATCCGACGAGCTGACCGGCTTCCTGCGCAGTGTGCATGCTGCTCGTGGATGTCCCCGGACGCCATTCGCGCGACCGCCGTCAGAGACGTTGTGACCGGAGAGCAGCGCCGGCACCGAGACCAAGTCGTGACCATTTCGACCGGCGACACCACGCGAGGAGAAGCTGGTTTGCATTGCGGTGACCCCACACTCAAGTCATGAAGGTGGAAGAGACGATGTGGGACGTCGGGTCAGCCGAGGGGGTTTCGGCGATTACGACTTGCCGCTGCGCACCGACCTCGCATAGGCGGTCGAGCAGCGGCTCTCCGACGACAAGAATTGGTTCGCGTCGTGGCCTGGAACGCCAACGCCGGCGGGCTGTTCGCCGCCGAACCCGGAGTCCGGCGCTTCGCGGGCGCCTACGAGGTGCGCGTCGCGTAGCTACCGACCTCGGCAAGGCGGTGGACGCTATCGGTGTCCGGGGCACGTCACAGCGCCGCCGTGGCGCCGGCGATGTCTCGTTCATTGAGCGCGCAGAGTCAACAGTCGGTCGGCCCTGATGGTTACGACAACGCTCGAATGGTCCCATGGAACGGCCGTCGAATGCCGCCTCGCGGGTTTCGACGCAACCACGTTCACCGCCACGTGGATCGCGAAGTGCCGCTCACCGCCGCTGCGTACCCCAGGCATGTCGAACGACCTGAGGGCGCAGATCGAGGACTATGAAGTGCTCTCTGCGGTCCGTAGCCCGGCGCGATAGCGCTTACCGCCGCGTCGCACTTGGTGTATGCCATCCACTTCTACAGGTAAACACACGTCGCGGGGCTGTCCACGGTGATGAGGCGGGCGAACCGCGACTGCACACCAAATCGCCCCCCGCAGGCACCCGGGGGTGCACTTCCAGAGATGGCGTTTTCAGGTGGCCAGCGGTGTCACGATAGTGACGTGAAACCGGATCCAGCAGGCGTGACTTGACGGCGTCATGCAGGACGTGCGGCACCAGATTGCCGCCGAGATCGAGGTTTTGCATTCAATGTGGCGCACCGGTCGTTACCGCCACAACACCGGCCGAGTACAAACAGGTGACCGTGCTGTTTGCAGATGTCGTGCACTCCATGGACATTGCCGCGGCGGTGGGTCCCGAACGGTTGCGCGAGATCATGGCCGCACTCGCCGACCGCTGCGCAGAAGTGGTGCAGCGATACGGCGGCACGGTCGACAAATTCACCGGCGACGGCATCATGGCAGTATTCGG
>CAWJIX010000003.1:0-156701 GCA_963843125.1 uncultured Actinomycetota bacterium
TAGCCCTTGCGCGCCACCACCAGCGGCGCGAGCAGCACGACGTCCGGCCGCGGTAGTCGCGCAGCATGCGCGCCAGCGATCGCTCTCGGCGTCTGCGGCTCGATGGGCAGGTCGCAGTCGGGGCAGTACTGCGTGCCCAGCTTCACGAACAGCAGGCGCAGGAAGTGGTAGATCTCGGTCAGCGTGGCCACGGTGCTCTTGCGGCCGCCGCGGCTGGTGCGCTGCTCGATGGCGACGGTCGGCGGGATGCCGAAGATGGCGTCGACATCGGGCCGCGCGGCGGGCTGCACGAACTGGCGCGCGTAGGCGTTGAGCGATTCCAGGTAGCGGCGCTGGCCCTCGGCGAACAGGATGTCGAAGGCCAGCGTGCTCTTGCCGCGAGCCGGACACGCCGGTGATGACGGTGAACCGGTCGCGCGGGATCGCGACGTCGACGTTCTTGCAGGTTGTGCTCGCGCGCGTCGTGGATGTCGATCGTCGCGTGCCGCGCGGCAGTCGCGTCTGCACGCGGCGGCGTTCGCGCGACGGGCGGCTGCAGCGCACGCACCGCGCCGCCATGTCGCGTGTCGATACTCGCGCAGCGCCGCGCCGGTGTGGCTGATGCGCGCGACGCGGCAATCTCCGCCGGCGTGCCGCGTGCAGACCAGCTGCGCCGCCGCCGTCGCCGCCCTCCGGCCCGAGATCGATGATCCAGTCGGCGGCGCGCGATCACGTCCAGGTTGTGCTCGATCACCACCAGCGAATGGCCCTCGCGCCAGCAGCTGCCGGAACGCCCGCAGCAGCTTGGCGATGTCGTCGAAGTGCAGGCCGGTGGTCGGTTCGTCGAACAGGAACAGCGATCGCACCGCCGCTGGCGCCGTGGCCGCACGTTCGCGGTGCTCCGGCCAGATGGCCGGCCAGCTTCAGGCGTTGCGCCTCGCCGCCGGAAAGGGTCGGCACCGGCTGGCCGAGGCGCAGATAGTCGAGGCCCACCGTCGGCCAGCGGCTGCGAGCGCGCGCAGCACTTCGCGCTCGGTCGGCGAAGAAGGCCAGCGCCTCGGTCACGGTCATGTCCAGCACGTCGGCGATGCGACGCGCGCCGGCGCCGCGGCGCCGCTTCGACAGCTTCACCTCCAGCACCTCGGCGCGGTAGCGCCGGCCGTTGCAGTCCGGGCAGCGCAGGTAGACGTCGCTCAGGAACTGCATCTCGACGTGCTCGAAGCCGTTGCCGCCGCAGGTCGGGCAGCGGCCGTTGCCGGAGTTGAAGCTGAAGGTGCCCGGCGTGTAGCCGCGCTCGCGCGCCATCGGGCTCTGCGGCGAACAGCTTGCGGATGGCGATCGAAGGCGCCGACGTAGCTGGCCGGGTTGGAGCGCGTGGTCCGGCCGATCGGCGACTGGTCGACCAGCACCACCTCGTCGAGCGTGCTCGTGCGCCGATGAGCGCGCGGTGCTGCCCCGGCGCTTCGGTCGGCTTGCCCTTGAGCTTGCAGCAGCGCCGGATAGAGCACGTCCTGCACCAGCGTGGACTTGCCGGAGCCGCTGCACGCCGGTGATGCACACCAGGCGACTGCAGCGGAATGCGCGACATCGATGTCCTTGAGGTTGTGCTCGCGCGGCGCCCAGGACCTCCAGGCGAGCACGGACGTCGGCGTCGGCGGTCACGGCCTGTCGGCGCGGCGCGATCGACGGCTGCCTGCGGCCCGGCGAGGTACTGCGCCGGTCAGCGAGCCTCGTGCGCGCAGCAGCTGCGCTGCGGCGTGCCGAAGAACACGATCTCGCCGCCGCGCTCGCCCGGGCCCGGGCCCATGTCGAGGATGCGGTCGGCCGCGCAGCATGATCTGCGGATCGTGCTCGACCACCACCAGCGAGTTGCCGGCGTCGCGCAGGCGCTGCATCACGCCGATCACGCGGCCCATGTCGCGCGGATGCAGGCCGATGCGACGGCTCGTCGAGCACGAACAGCGTATTGACCAGCGAGGTGCCGAGCGCGGTGGTCAGGTTGATGCGCTGCACCTCGCCGCCGCGACAGGGTGCGCGACTGGCGGTCGAGGGTGAGGTAGCCGAGGCCGACCTCGCACCAGGTAGCCGAGCCGCGCGCGGATTTCGCCCAGCAGCAGGTCGGTGGCCTCGTCCAGCGGGGCGGGCAGCGTGCAGGCCGCGAAGAACTCGCGCAGTCGGGCGATCGGCAACAGTCGTGACGTCAGGCCGGCAGGACGTAGCCTCGGGCAGTCAGCTGCCGGCGAACCGTCCGCGGCGGCCGACTCGGCCGCTCTCCGGCTCCGAGCCGCCACAGCAGCGCCTCGGGCTTGAGCCGTGCGCCGCGCAGGCCGTGCAGGCGTGTAGCGCGGTACCTGGAGAGCAGCACGCGGATGTGCATCTTGTAGCTCTTGCTCTCCAGCCAGTCGAAGAAGCGTCGCACGCCGTACCAGACGTTCGTCGTCCCAGTCGCCCTCGCCCTCGATCACCCAGCGCCGGTGCTCGGCTCGAGAGTCCGCGCCACGGCACGTCGAGCGGCATGCCGCGCTTGCGCGCGAACCGCACCAAGTCGTCCTGGCATTCCTTGTAGGTCTCGGTCTGCCAGGGCTTGACCGCGCCGTCGCGCAGCGTCTTGGCCCGTCCGGGATCACCAGGTCGTAGTCGATGCCGATGATGCGGCCGAAGCCGCGGCAGGTCTCGCAGGCGCCGAGCGGCGAATTGAAGGAGAACAGGCTCGGCATCGGCTCGCTGGTAGTGGATGTCGCAGTCGGCGCAGTGCAGGTCCGCGGAGAACGCGCCAGGGCGCGCCGGCATCGCCTGTCGTCGTCCAGCGGCATGCACCGCCAGCCGCCCGCGACCCACGCTGCAGCGCGGCTTCCAGTGCTTCGCACGACGCGCGGCCGCGCGTCGACTCGCGCCACAGGCGCAGCCGGTCCTGGATCACTTCGAGCAGTCGCCGGCCTGCGCGCATGGATGCGCGTGTAGCCCTGCTGCTCGAGCAGCGTGCGCACTTCCGCCTCGGTGAAGTTCTCCGGGACCGCGCACCGGAAAGGTGACCAGCAGGCGCGCGGTCGCCTGCCGCCGCAGCGTGCGCGACGCAGCGTCGTGCGACGATCGACTGCCGGCGTGTCGCGGCGCACCGGCTGGCCGCAGCCGCGGCAGTAGAGCTGCGCGGCGCGCGCGAACAGCAGCTTCAGGTGGTCGTTGAGCTCGGTCATCGTGCCGACCGTGGAGCGCGAGGTGCGCACCGGGTTGGTCTGGTCGATGGCGATGGCCGGCGGGATGCCCTCGATGCGATCCACCTGCGGCTTGTCCATGCGGTCGAGGAACTGGCGCGCGTAGGGCGAGAAGGTCTCGACGTAGCGGCGCTGGCCCTCGGCGTAGAGCGTGTCGAAGGCCAGCGAGGACTTGCCCGAGCCGCTGACACGCCGGTCACCACGATCAGTTCGTCGAGCGGCAGGTCCAGATCCAGGTTCTTGAGGTTGTTCTGGCGCGCGCCGCGGATGCGGATGGAATGGCTGCTCAAGCTGAGGTGTCGACGGAGTTGGAGGCACTCACGAGAAGGGATCCTCCCACGCGGGAGGATGCGTACGGCACCGGGCAGTGTAAGGGAAATGGAGGCCGGTTAGCGAGGAGGGCTGTAGCGCCAAAAGTTGTAATATCCCCTGGGCCGAGGTGCGCCAGCGTGCCGGAGTCGGTACCACAGCGCTCAACCCGTATGGTAGTCTTCGAAGAACACACTGAACACAGAGAACACCATGCAAAGCAAAGGCAAGAGCGTGTCCGTACGGCTGGACGACGACACCCTGGAGCGCTTGGAAACTCTGGCTAAGACCATGGATCGTCCCCGCGCCTGGGTGATGGCTCAGGCCATCCGTCAGTATGTGGAGGCCCAGTCCTGGCAGGTCGCGGCCATCCGGCAGGCCACGGAACGAATTCACAAAGGCGAAGCGAAGTTCGCGGCGCATGAGGAGGTCGAAGCCTGGCTGGAGACCTGGGGTAACGATGATGAGAAGGCGCCCCCGGAGTGCCGCTGAGCCTGCGTTGGCAAGAAGACGCTATCGCTGACCTTCAGGCACTGCGAGCCTACATCGCACAGGATAACCCGCGGGCCGCATCACGGGTTGCAAGGCAAATACGGGAAGCGGTTGGCCGGCTGCGCGATCAACCAGCGATGGGCAGACTCGGCAGGGTGCCGAATACACGCGAGTGGGTGGTCCCCGGAACTCCCTACGTACTGGCTTACCGGGTGGACGAGAGGATGCTTACAGTGCTCCGGCTGCTTCACGGGGCGATGCGATGGCCGATGTCATTCTGACGGAACTCGTCGCGAGGATTAGCGATAGTGTAGATTTGCCGACGCACGACATCTCATGCGGCGCAATACCCTGAGGCTATTGCGCCCTACGCGGGGTGTAACGCCAAGGTCGTAACGTCCCCTGGGCCGAGGTATCCGCACGCTGTGGTGCCGCGGTGCCAAGCATACCGACAAGGGTCCACCCCGTGCGTCTCATTTCGCTCCGGCGAAATGTTTTCCGTGAGTGCCTTCATCCAGGTGGACACGTGCGACCCAGCGGGACTGGAGCGGTGGTCTGCGCCGTTGCGCCCGACCGCCTTGATCGCTTTGCGCGCGGCCACTACACTGCTCCCACCCTAGGCCGGTGAATTTCGAATCCTTTCATGATGTCTGCTAAAGGGTTATGGTCTTCAGAGGTCGAAGCACTTGAAACGGCGGTGGAAGAGGCTGCGCGCTCAACGGAAAAGGGTGTTGAACGGTTCGTTGAACCAGCGCATGGAGTACTTCGCCGGGCTGTCTCCGCGCGGAATCACCTGATCTTCGGACGCCGCGGGTCCGGGAAGTATAGTCTCCTCCGGAAAGCCTGTGCAGACCTCACGGTCCAGCGGCGACCAATTGCCTACGTGGACTTGGAGCCGTTCAAGGGCCATAGCTATCCAGATGTCCTGCTCAGCGTCTTAATCGAAGCCTTCGAGCGGTTTGCCGAATGGCTAGAAACTGCGGCAGTCAATCCCGCTCACAAGGCCTCCTTTTGGAAGAGGCTCTTTGGCACGAAACCGAAGCAGCCGCCCTTAAACCGGAAAGAAGCGGATAGGCTCGCCACCCAGCTCAGGTCCAAGGTAAGAGAGCTGGAAGCCGAATTACATCGACACGACTCGGTCCAAACGGAGGCGCTGGATCGGCTGGAAGCACAGAAGAATTCTGGCTCATCGATCGGTGGACATGTTGGCACCGAACGGTTGCAAGTTCAGGCGGGGGCGAAGCAAGGCCAAAGCCACTTGGCGACGCGGGAAGTACGGCGCACATTTGCCGACAAAAAGAGGGACTTCCTTCATCGTCACATCCAGGAATACCGACAGCTATTTCGAAGCATCTCAGAATTGGCTTGCGGCGATTGCTACCTCGTCTTGGACGACGCGTACCACATCCGACGAGCGGACCAACCATTAGTCATCGACTATTTTCACCGCGTTTCAAAGGGAAACAGGCTGTGGCTCAAGATTGGAACAATAAGGCATCGCTCGAGTTGGTACGTGAACGGCGATCCTCCCACCGGCATGAAAATTGGCGATGACGCCGATGAAATAAGTCTTGACCTGAGCCTAGAAAAGTTTCGCAATACTCGCGATTTTCTTCTCCAGATCATAGATGGCTTCTTCAAGGCCTGTGAGTTGAGCCGCAGGGATCTTGTGACCGATGGCGCGGTTGACCGGCTTGTACTCGCGAGCGGGGGTGTTGCGAGAGACTTCCTCGGTATCTTTCGCCGGGGCATCGACCAGGCGCGAGAGCGGCACGATGATAAGCGGCCCAAGTTGAACGCTGAAGATGTCAACAATGCCGCCGGTGAGTATGACAAGTCGAAACAGCAAGAATTCCGTCGCGATACCTCCGAAGATATTTCTGAGCTAGAGATCGAATTCGGGAGAATCCGCGACTTCTGTACTCGGCGGACCAAGAAGAACGTGTTTCTAGTAGACAAGGACTCACCAGGAACTTTTCGTGATCGATTGGAGGAACTTGTAGACTTGCGCCTAGTTCACAGAGTGAACTCTCGCGTGACCGTCAGTGGTAGGAAGAGCAAGCTGTACGAAGCTTTCATGCTTGACATCAGTCAATACACGGCTGCACGCAAGATCAGGGATTTCGAGATTATCGAATTCTGGCGCCAAGATCGGCGTGACCGCATTCGGCTGTTATCGATCATCTGCGAGCCGGAGGGGGCCTCCGTTTGAATTCGGACCCGGCTCCGCTCGGCGACCGTGGGGACGGTTTGTGCGGGGACTACGGCGCGAAATGCTGGAAGCCTGCGCCACCGCCCCTTAGAGCTATCGGGGGATCTCGTTGCCCATCCGGCTGCTATATTGCGAGGGCCAGCCCTACTGCGGTCACTGCAAGACGGGCACTTCGACAGCCTCAGGACAGGGCATGGGACCAGACTGGCGCGATGTCTCCTCCATTACCGGCAGGAAGCTATACCGGTACTCGAGGCCGCAGAGGACACCAACGGATCCCGTACGCCGCGCTGGCGCAATAATTCTACAACTGGTCCAGCGCCGCATGCACCGCGAGGTCCGGCGGCCAGCAGATGTGCTGTTGTGCCGATGGGGTTCCTGAGTCGCCATGGTGCCGTTCCCCGCCCAGGCGGGAGTTACTGCCCTCCCTGAGCGCGGCAACGCGAATCGGATCGGTGAGGGACTGTGCAGACCGCGTAGGGCGAGGCGCCTCAGGGTTCATCGCCCAGGAGGCGCCTCGGTTTTATTGATGCCCGACGGACTGCCCGGCGGCTTTCCGTGCGGACGGGACTCGCCTGCGCCATCTTCAACCCTTCGCCTCGGGCCGGAAACCGTAGTCGCCGGCCAATGCCGGAAGCGCTACCCGTGCCGGCGACGGTGGGTGCGCCCGCAACGGGCTGGTGGAGAACTCATTAGTCAGTCCGTGCCCTTGAAGGGGGGTAAAGATGTGGGCCAAACAAACCAAGCGAAACCCGATGTCGTTGTTGCGGTTGTTCGGGTCGTTCCTGTTCCGGTACGCGGCGCGCGCGTTCTCCCGATTGTCGTTCCAAGAGCCGCCGCGCACCACCCGTCGGTTCCAGGGAGCCCCACCGGCCGAGGCCGGCAAAGCCATTGTGTCACGAAGATCCCGGCAAGATCTCAAAAAAGCGCGAAGAGCGCTACGCGCTCTTTGGCCGCTCACGCGGCCAATCAGTGATCAGCGGTTTCAGGAGATGGGGGCCAAACAAACCAAGCGAAACCCGACGCCGCCGTTGCGGTCGTCCGGGTCGGCCCTGCCCCGGTACGCGGCGCGCGCGTTCTCCCGATCGTCGTCCCAAGAGCCGCCGCGCACCACCCGCTGGCACGCCTGACTCCGGCCCCCGGGGATTGTCCCGCGGGCTGCGGGCATAGTAGCCGGCGTCGTACCAATCCTCGACCCACTCCCAGACATTGCCCGCCATCCATGGCAGCCGTACGGGCTGGCGCCGGCCGGATAGTGCCCGACGGGGGTCGTCCCGCGCCCGGAGACGTTGCACTTGTTGCCGTCCCAGCGCTCTCCCCAGGGGTAGCGGCGAGCGTCCGTGCCGCGGGCGGCCTTCTCCCACTGCGCCTCGGTGGGCAGCCGCTTGCCGCACCACTCGGCGTAGGCGCGGGCATCGTCCCAGGTCACGTTGACCACCGGGTGGCGCTCTTTGCCGGGCGTAAAGGCGCCGGCCAGTCGCCCGCGGCCCGGTAGCCGGTCTCCTCGACGAAGCGGGCGTACTGGGCGTTGGTGACGGGGAACCGGTCGATCCAGTACTCGCCAGGGCGACGGTGTGTTGTGGCCTCTCGTCGGCGGAGTCGCTGCGCTGCCATCCGGAACTCGCCCGCGCGGCATGTGGACCGGGTGGCCGAGCCTCTCCAAGAGGTCAGGATGCGCGCGCGCAGGTGCGGGGCGGCGCGGGGCAGCTCGGCGTGCAGCAGGCGCAGGATGCGGCCCTGGTCGGCCGACAGCCTCGCCTCGGTGGCCTCGTCCGCCCCCTGGGTGAGGGCGAGCAACCGCAGCGAGCGCCACTGCGGCCTCCACGCCCTCGCTCGAAACGGCATCGGCCAGGAACGCTTCGCCCCCCAGCCAGAGCGTCGCCGAGGGCGTCCGCCGCCGTCCTGGCGCCGGGCCGTCCTGCTGGAACCAGGCCCTCCAGGTCGCCGACGATCGCCTCGGCGCTGCGGCGAAAGCTCGCGGTGTCCTGGGGGCGGGCGTCGCGAGGACAGCCGCGCGGCGAGCAGCAGATCCGTTTCGCGGAACCGTTCCAGGAGGGTCGCATCGCCCTCCGCCCGGCGTACGCAGCCGGATCACCTCCCGCCACCAGTCCTCCCCGGCGTGGGCGAGCAGCGCCTCGGCGTTCCCGCGCTGGCGAAAGGCGCGTGCGGTGAAGAACTCCTGGAAGGCAGGTGCACGAAGTCGAGGAATGCGAGATTTCTGGCGCAGCAGGCCGGTGTGGCGCATCAGCTCCTCGAGCGATTCGCCCGGGTCCGCCCGCCGCAGCCGCAGGCGGGCAGGGCATCCTCGAGCCTGCGAGCAGCCCGGCAAGCTCGAACACTCGCGTGCCCGCCTGGTGAAAGCGCGCGGCTACCTCGGTCAGGACCGCTTGCTGCTGCGCCGGGAAAAGCGCGGCGCCCGCGTGACCGCCCGCCGGCGGTCCCACTCGGCGATGCAGCCCGACGCACTCCTCGTAGACCACCGCCCGGCGCTCCGGCAGTCCCAGCGGTTCTCGTAGAGCAGCGTCATCAGGGACAGCAGCAGCGGGTTGCTCGCCAGCGCCCGCAGCGCGGGCTGCGCCCGAGCGCCTGCAGCAGCCCCTCCACACGGCGCTCGCGCGCCTGCGCATCCGGCGTGTCTGCAAACCAGCCCGTGCACGAAGGCCGCGATCTGCGCCTCCTTGAGCGCCTCCACCTCGAGCTGGCGATACCCGGTGAGGGTCCCCGGAAAGCCCGCGATGCGCGAGGTCACCAGGATCTCATTGCCCTCGCCGTGGCCGGTGCGCAGGCGGGCCTCCGCCACCACGCGCTGGCGCGCCGTCGGGTCCACCACCTCGTCGAGCGCGTCCAGCAGCAGCATGCACTCGCCGCGCGAGCCTGCGGGCGAGGAGCGCTCCCCGTGGGGAACCGTGCACCTGCCAGGGCCTCGGCGAAATGCGCCTCGATCGGCCGGGCGTCGTGCGCGAGGTGGTTCAGCGTGAGGAGACGGGCAGCGGGTAGCGCGTGGCGCGCTGCAGCACCCGGCGCAGCAGCGCGAGCGGCGGCAGCGTGCGGCCCGGGTGAGGGAGAGGCGGCAAGGCCCCAGTCAGCCGGCGCGCGGGCCGCCGGACCGTCGCTGTCTAGGCGAGCCACCCGTCGCGAGGCCGGATGTCCCGGCAGCCCAGCTTCCACTCGGCTCCGCGCGCGATCGCGCGCGCGACGAGGCGCGGGTCCAGGCCATGGCGGCGGCGCGAGCGGAAAAGCCTCGGCGGCGGCAGGCCGCCGCTCGAACCCCTCCGGCACTCCTCCCGGCGGCGACCCGCGCTCCGCGGGTGCGCGCGCGCGTCGCGCGCGCGGGGCCGCCCGCGCTCCGGCGCAGCCCTCCGGCGGCGTCTCCCAAGGCCTGCCTCGCGCCGCCGCGCGCCGCGCGAGCGCCCTTCGCAACTCTCGCGTCCGCCCAGCGTGGCACAGGCGCTCTCGTCGCGCCCACTGTCGCCGTCGCTGCGGCGCCAGGGACTGTGCACCCACCTTGGCTCACATCAATCTCCAGCGACATCTCGCCCACCGGAAAACGAACTCGCGGTCCTCGGCCTCCAGAGTTCACGGTCACGTCGGTCTCGCCGCGCCGCCGCGCCGCCGCTGCACCGCTGCCAGACCCGCCGCCGCCGCCGCGGCCATCCCATTGTCCGAGCCGAGATACTCACCTGCCGGCCCACTCCGTGGCGCTGTCGAAGAACCCAACCATTTGCTCGCACCCGAGCTCGCGGCGCAAGGCGGCGATGCGCCCGCCCGCCTCGTCGTCCCCGGTGGCGTCCTTCCACTCCTCCAGCCACGGCGTGCCGTCCTTCAGCAGGAACAGGCGGCACGGCTTGCCGGTCTCGAGCGCCTTGCGGTACTCCAGTTCGGTGATGGACCTCTGCCCGGGGTTGCCGTGCTCGGGCGGGGGCACGTAGCCGTAACGCCAGGCGAACAGACCAGGTCCAGGTCACAACCGGCCACGTCGGCCAGGCATTTCACGACCGGGCGCTGGTCCGTGGCGACGTAGTCCTCCATCGCGATGGCGTCCTGCTCTATCTGCCGCAGGTGCGGTAGACCGTCTCGCGGTAGTCCTTGAGGTCAGCGTAGGTGGAGGAGACGTAGAATCCTTGCCATGGGCGCGTTTGTTACCGTCACCGCGACCGAGCGCGTCAGCATTCAACGCCGGATGCGGTGCGACGCACCCGGCGCGACACCTTGCCGCCGCTCAAAGCCGTCAGGCCACCGCCACGCGGCGTGGAACACGTCCATAATCTGAACCCGGTCGTTTTTGATGCGATAGGGCAGGATATAGCAAGGCATAACGACCAGCCTCTCGCGTGCCTTCGACGCGGCCCGGCCTTCCCATTTGGGGATGGTCGGCCAGACTCTCGGCCGCCTCCCGCATCTTCGGGATGGTTGCGTGAGCGGCCGCGGGGTTGTCTGCCGCAATGTACGAAGCGATGTGATCGAGGCTCCGCTCCGCGCGCCCAGGCGATCTTACCCTCATTGTCCAGGTAGGTACTTGTTGTTGAGGGCCTCGACCTCCTCCTGGCTCGCGAAATTTTCAGCGTCAGCTTCGGGATTGGCCGTCTTGGTCTGCTCTACCTGCCACCGCTGCACTTCGAGGAACATAGTCGATCGCTTGCACCACCACCCAATCGCGCGATCGGCGGAAGCGACGCGCGAGCTTGGATCGATCTGCTCTTGCTTCTCTCGGTCGATACGAACAGTAAAGGCTGTCTCCTGGGTCATATGAGTAAGCACCGCTGCAATGGTGGTTCAATACGAACCATAGGGCTTGGATCTTCGATGGTCAATCCGCTGGAGGTGTCGGCCATGCTGCAGGCTTCGCTGTTGAGCCGGGCACATCCGGCGTCGAGGGCGGCGGCGATGATCGGGGCGTCGTAGAAGCCGTAGCGGTAGCGCGCCTGGATATCGAGGGAGCGGTGAAATTCTTGCAGCGCTTCCACCTCAACGCAGGACGCTGCGCGATACTGAGTCAGCCCCCTGCCAAGTGCTGCACCTCGTCAGGATTTCCGCATCAACAGTCTCTCGGGAACGCTGATCGCTTTGAACAGGGGGCGCAGAACGTCCAGCCGGTCAATGAGGGCGAGAGAGGCAAGCGGGCGAATGTTAGAGATCAACAGGTCTCTCACGGGGTGCGCCCCTTCGAACTCGGCCTCTAGCTCGTCTCGTCCCAGGCCACAGTCGCTACACCGTACCGCCTGCAGCTCAGCAGGAACTCCACGCGCGGGATACTACGAGCCTGGCCGCCTGGACGGAGGTCAAGCCGCCTATCTCGTAGAGCTTCACCGCCACGGCCATCCGGGCCTCTTCCTCGGAAACTCGGGGCTCATGTTGAGGCTGGCCAAGACCGATTCCGGGTACTCGATGGTCAGTCTCTCCATGTCGCTATCCTCCTATGGCACCCGCTCATACCTCTCATAAAGATCGGACATAGAATCTCCACGGAATAAGTCAACATCATCGCAGCGCTATGGTCCTCGCCATTTCCTCTATGACTTTGATGTGGTTTCCCGCTGCCTTCGCTTCAGGAAGTCCTGCATGTCCTCCGCGTTGTCCCAATAGATTCTTCCGGTATTGAGGAGAAAGCGAACCAACCGTTTGAAGCTGACCAGATCGGAACTCTTGCCGCGCTCACGCTGGTATCTTTGCAGGTCGTCAACATCAAGATCTAACAGCGATCGAGGCGGATCGGATGCGCCCACAAATAAGCGTCGGTGAAAGTCGTAATCGTGCTGGCGTGTTGCTCGGTCATCTTCAGCTTTATCCAGAAGCAGCGAGGTCTTTGCGGAAAGCTTCCAGCACTTTTCGATTGCTGGTGTGGAATGGCCTGCCAGATCCTCCACGCTGCGCGGATCCAGCGAAATAATCACCTCGCCGCGTTCCTGAATCTGGCGGTAACCGTCGTTCAAGTTGCGCCGGATCCCGCTGCCGAATGTCACCGGGTATGGGACGAATAGGCTATCGTAAATGATCTTGCCTTCAAAGGGGAGTAAGACGGCCTGCACCAGCACCGGCAGTGCCGGGAAGGGGGTAATCTCCGGCATAGAGCTTGCCAAGCCCAGCACCCCATAGGCCTTGGGTGGGCGCTCTTGAGCGAGGAAGATGGAGTATTCTTGAGATGCCGAAGGATGAAAAACTGTCCTGTCACGCGATCACGCCAGCTCGCCGCCAGCGCTAAGTCCGCTGCCGGCAGGCCGGCCGGGTTGTCCGCAATAAAGGCCTCGCGCAGCTCATCCGAGGCCCATAGCACTTGGCGGATTCGATGGGCATCTTCGCTTTTGAGCCTCTCTCTCCATAGGTACTGGCGGCAGATCGGGGGACAATGCGGTGCTGTGCATTGACATAGCGCAGCAGCGCCCACCAGATGCGGTAGAAACGCTCAGTGTCTTGGGCCGGACAATTTCATGTATTTGATCCTTGGCGAGGTGGCCCCGGATTTCCCCGAGCAGCAGCTCGCCGGCCTGGTCGAGGGGGCGGGCAGGTGCAGGCTTGCGAAGAATTCGCGCGCTCAATGCGCGATGGGCAGGGAAGACGCCAGCTCGGTGCACGGTGAGGCCGGGCAGAGCGGCGCAAACCTCCGGCGGACCTCCATCCCGAGGGGCCGGCACCGCTCCGCGCCGGGCAGGACGCGGTCGGCGTCCTCACGGGTGCCGAGCCTCCACAGCAGGGCCTCGGGTTTGAAGGGCGCTCCCCGGCAGGCCGGGTAAAGCTCGTAGGCGCGGTACTTGGAGAGCAGCACCCGGATGTGCATCTTGTAGCTCTTGGTCTCCAGCCACTGGAAGAAGCTTTGACTATAGAGCGACAATTACGTTGACCGGTTGGCGACAACTACTTTGTCCGGTTGATCGGCCACACTGGCGGCGTTCTGACATCCGATGCTTCGGGGGGAGGGATGGCCGTCACACCGCAACAGGTCAAGGTCTATATGTCACAGAGAACCGCAGGTAAGAACCAAGTAACCGCCGCCGCCAAGGCGGGTTTCTCGGAGCGCACGGCGCGCCGTCTTGACGAGCGGGACGAGCGTCGAGCACCGCGGGGCGCGCGGCGGTATCGAACGCGCCGCGACCCCTTTGACACCGTGTGGGACAGCGAGCTGGTCCCACTGCTTGAGCACACCCCGGCACTGCACGCGCTGACGCTCTTGGAAGGGCTCCAGGAGCGCCATCCGGGCCAGTACCCGGACAAGCTATTGCGCACCTTGCAGCGCCGGGTGAAGGCCTGGCGGGCGGCGCATGGACCCGAGAAGGAGGTGATGTTCCCACAGCAGCAGGTCCCGGGACTGCGGGGTTTGTCGGATTTCACCGTGCTCAAGGACGTCACCGTCACCATCGCCGGCGAGCCGCTCGCCCACCGCCTCTACCATTTCCGCCTGGCCTACAGCGGCTGGTGCACGGTGCGGGTGGTGCTGGGCGGGGAGAGCTTCACGGCGCTCGCCGAGGGGCTCAGCCAGGCGCTGCTGCGCCTGGGCGGTGCACCGGCCGAGCACCGCACTGACAGCCTCTCGGCGGCGTTCAAGAACCTCTCGGCTGAGGCCCAGCACGACCTTGCGGCGCGCTACGCGGCGCTCTGCGCCCATTATGGGATGAGGCCGACGCGCAACAACCCCGGGGCCTGCCACGAGAACGGCAGCATCGAGTCACCCCACGGGCATTTGAAGCGCCGTATCGTGCAGCGCCTTCTGGCCCGGGGCAGTGCCGAGTTCCCCTCGGTGGCGTCCTACCAGGACTTTCTCGACACCGTCACCGCCGCCGTCAACCGGCGTAACGCCACCGCCATCGAGGCCGAGCGCCCCCATCTGCGGCCCCTGCCGGTGACCTTCGCGGCCGACTACACCGAGCTGTGGGTGAAGGTCACCACCGCCAGCACCATCACCGTGCGCTTGGTGGTCTACTCGGTCCCCGCGCGGCTCATCGGCGAGCGCCTGCGGGTGCACCTCTATGACGCCCGCCTGGAGCTGTTCCTCGGCACCGAGGCCCTGCTCATCCTCCCGCGGGTCTACCCGGCCCCGGGCAAGCGCCGGGCGAGCCGCATCGACTATCGCCATCTCGTGGGATGGCTGGTGAAGAAGCCCCGCGCCTTCTATCGGCTCCAGTACCGCGACGCCCTGCTTCCGGATGCCACCTATCAGCGTATCTGGCAGCATCTGGACGCTACCCTTGCGCCCGCCGACGCCTGCAAGCGCATGGTCGGCGCACTCAAGCTCGCCGCCGAGCACGAGTGCCAGGAGGCCCTGGGGACCCACTGGCTGGCCGCCCTGGAGCGAGGCCTATCGCCCACGCTCAGCGCCCTGCAACAACGCTTCGCACCGCCAGCCCCCGCGACGCTCCCTCTCGGCGCCACTGCTCAGCACCCGCTGGCCGACTATGACGCGCTCCTGCCCGCCACCCACCGCAGTGCCGCCGAGGAGGTGTGCCATGGCTAACGCCGCCACCTTGCCCCTGCTGCTCAGGGAGCTGCGCCTGCCGACCATGGCACGGCTGTATCAACCGCTGCAAACCCGGGCCCTCGAGCACCACTGGAGCCTCGCCGACTATCTCGCCGCGCTCTGCGAGCACGAGCTCGCCGAACGCGAGCGGCGGCGCCTGGAGCGCCACCTCAACGATGCCCGCCTGCCCGCGGGCAAGACGCTCCAGCACTTCGACTTCACGGCCAGCGCCGGGCTGAACCGCCAGCAGATCGTGCAGCTCGCCGAGGATGCCACCTGGGTCGAGCGCACCGACAACCTCCTGCTCTTCGGGCCCTCCGGCGTCGGCAAAACCCATCTCGCCGCAGCCATTGGGCACGGGCTCATCAGCCAAGGGGTGCGGGTGCGTTTCGCCTCGGCAACCAGCCTCGTCCAGGAGCTTCAAACCGCCAAACAGGCCCTCAGGCTCAGCGATGCGCTCGCCAAGCTCGACAAGTACCCGCTGCTCGTCCTCGATGACATCGGCTACGTCAAGCGCACCGAGATGGAAAGCTCCGTGCTCTTCGAGCTCATCGCCCACCGCTACGAGAGCGGCAGTCTCCTGATCACCAGCAACCACCCCTTCAGCGAGTGGGATGCGATCTTCCCCGACAACATGATGGCCGTCGCCGCCATCGACCGGCTCGTCCACCATGCCCACATCATCGAGCTCAACGGGCAGAGCTACCGAAAGCGCCAAGCAACCCGCAACCAGGAGGTATCGAACAAGAGCTGACGACAACTACCGCCTACACTACAGAGCGGCCATTCTAGTTGTCGTCAACCGGACAGAGTAATTGACGTTTATAGTTTGACCCCGTACCACCCGCATCTGCCCTGCTGAGCCAGCGGAGCCTTGCGCCGACCGGGCGAGGCCGCATGGACCGCACCCATCACCGCCACGGCCAGACACCGAAACGGCTTTTTCTCTATCCACTAGACAAGCGCGCCCGCGAGAAACTGGCAAAGCCGTCACCACAGGGCACACGCATGGTCGACTTAGCCGGCTACTCGGAGGGTTCGCTTAAGTAAGCGCCATTCGTGTCCGACCCCATGGAGCGGGAGGGTCAAGTCTTGCAATCGAGCACATGGGTCCCATACCGGACAATAAGGGACGGACCTGGACATACCACGATTACCTCTGAGTGGCTTCGCTGGGCGGTTTCAGGGGGGCGGCGGTCCTTTAGCACGACCGGGCGCCGCCGGCTGCGATCGGTCATTTTCAGGCAGGGCCGTGTATTCCATCCTCGAGGACGAAGGTGGACTGCTGGAGATGACAGTGTCCAGCCATGGGGTCTACCATCGGATTTATGCAGCCCGCACAGAAGCGCATGGGAGGGACGAGGTGCGGCGCGTCATAGGGCGGTCCTGGCTGCGCCCATCGCGGGCCGCTCGATCCCGATGCGGCCCATAACTTGCCGGCACTGTTGGCGGCGGGCTCGATACGCGCTCACGGCCCCAGCGTTCGTGCCTGTCGTCGGCAACCCCAAACCGCAAATACCTCATCGAGAAGTCGTCACTCTTCGAACGGATTTTCGATGGTCAGTCCCTCGATGCGTTGACCATGCTGCAGCTCTTCGCTGTAGAGCCAGGTGCATCCGGCATTGAGGGCGGCGGCGATGATCAGGGCGTCGTAGAAACCGTAGCGGTAGCGCGCCTGGATATCGAGGGCGCGGTGATAAAGCCCCTGGCTGGGCCATGATGCGCCACAACGGCACGAGCACTTGGTCCATGAAACGCCGCGCGTCTTCCGGGGTTGCCGGCGTTTCGAGCTTGCGGGTGATGACATGAGGGTTTCCTGAATCACCTGGAAGCTGATACCGGCTGTACCGGTTTCCAGCGCCGAGTAGATCAGTTGTTCTGAGGTCTGGCGTTTGCGGGGGTCGGTCTCGTCGAACAGGTAGAGGAAGACGTTGGAGTCGATGAACTCACCGCTCATTCATCTCGTCCCGAGTAAACTTGCGCCCACCCGTGCGTACATAGTCCCGCAGGCGCTCCACCACGGCCATCGCCTCATCGGCCCGCTGCTTGCGCTGGCCGTAATCGGCGAGCCAGCGCCGGAACTGCTCGTTGAGCGTGGTATGCTCGGCGCGCGCGCGCTTGCGGGCCGCCTCGATGAGCTTCTCGTCGGCGCTCAGCGTGATGTTTTTCATGGCTCGGACCTCTCGGTGAATTCGAACACGAGCGCAGTGTACACGATTGCCGCGTGCACTCAGCGCGGGGTGCCTCGTTCTCGACCCAGGCGGCGATCATGGGGTGCGACTCAGCCTCGATCCGATGGTTTTCGGGGTACCAGCGCAAGGTCAGCCGCTCCGGTCGTAGTCAATTTGATCCGCTGCGGGTTACGCTGCCGGTTCCTGGGTTTCAGTTCCTCGGGGTACGGCGAGCGTAATGGAGATCGCGGACTTGTGCCCAAAGCTTGCGGCTGATCACTGCCGCTCGAACGACTCTCGCGGCAGGCTGGAATGCCGGATAACGGACTGCAACGTGCCGACGCGGATCTCGTCATGCAACGGTACCGGGACGGTGACAGTGGTTCCCCCGATGCGTTTCCACATGACGGCGCGACTTCCGCGCTGTCGAACCTGCTCGAATCCGTGCTCGGCCAGCAAGGGGCAAAGCTCCCGGCCTGAGAATATCCGGAGCCTAACCAATATAGTAACCTCGACGCGGGTCACGAATACTTCTTCGTGCAGCCTCCCCTCTACCTCGGACGGGTCGGCCGTCTCGAAGAAAAGCTCGATCGCCTCTGCAAGATTGCGGCGCGCCTCCTCGATGGTGGTGCCCTGACTAGCGACGTCGATCTCGGGCAGAGCGCGGCGTAACCGTCGCCTTCTCGCTCGATGATGGCCGTGAGTTGCCGTTTCAGAGCCATGGCGAACACCTCTCATTTCGGGTTGGCTCAGTGCTAGCAGCCCGCAGAGGACGGAACTATGGATGGGTTCCGCCGCTCCGGGGCAAGCCGAGATGCAAGCCGCCCCGCGGGCATCCGGGCCGCGACGCATCGCACGCGATCGAGCGGACCTCCTGCCTGGCCACTCGGTGCTTTGGAGTGGTAAACGCGAACTACTGGGGTCTGTAGGGAGGGTCGAGGCGCAGATGCACGCCGGTTGTAGCGGTTAGCTTGCCTCACCAGCGCGACGTCGCCCGCGAGTATGGGTCGCGGTCGGCGGTCTCCGGGTAGCGCCAACTCCAGAACGTTTGGATCGTCCGTCATGCGCTGTGCTCTTGCCCGTCCGGAATCGCCTCCGGGCTCAGCCAGACGACCTTGCCGTCGCGCCACACCGCCACCGCGTTTCCGGCCTTCTTGTGCCGGGCCAGCGCCTCCCGCACGGCGGCGCGCAAGGCGCTCTCCACCTTGGCCGTGTCCGATAATAGCTGTTCCAGGTCCTGGGGCTGCTGTCTCATCGGAAGTCCTCCAGCAAGTTTGACCATGTCGCGCTGTCGCTGACATCATGCCGTGTGCACTGAGCGCAGGCTGCCTGCGGGCGCCTCCTCGCGCAAGCCCAGCCATGCTTCGCTCCCCTGGTAGCTCGCGAGGCCGGGTCGGGAGCAAGGATACTGTCACCGGAATTCCGCCGAGTGCTACGTCAGCTCAACGCGGTTGTCGGGGACACTCGTCAGGCAGCTACTTTCGCCTGCGCCAGTAGCTGGGGCGACGGCTGTGGTGGGCTACGGCCAGGATCCGGATCTCTTCTCCGGAAACGCTGTGGATGAGCGCATATGGAAACAGCTTCATGACGCAACGGCGAATATCGCGCCGCCGCCAAAGCGTTCCCAGCCGCGGATGTCGCAGTAGGACAGCGACGGAACGTTCGAACTCGCCCAGCAGGGGCTGGGAAAGAGCGATGCCTGCGCGCTCTCGATAGAACTCGGCTGCGTCCGAAGGCATCCCATTACACACAACTCAAAGGGCTTGGGCCTCACGGGCGTAGTGGAGTCCAAACGGTATCACGTGCTGATCTGGTCTGGTACGAAGCGCATGAGCGCATGGAGAATGCCATCTTGCGCGAGAAACAACTGAAGAAATGGTCCCGCGCCGCCAAAATCCGGCTGATCGAACAGGGCAACCCCGGCTGGAGCGATTTGTGGCCCGGGCTGGTATCCCCACCCCTGGATTCTGGATTCCGGCATTCTCCATGGGAAAAGACGGGGCCGGAATGATGACTCGCGCAAGCATCCTTGCTCGGGGGGGCGAGTCCGGGTGAGGGTCCAGGCGCGTAGTCCGGACCGCACTTCCAGCGACTCGCATGGGATGGGTTAGCCGCATACCGTTCCACGCACTCGTCATTCCGGCAGGGAGTGCCGGAATCCAGTGGCCAGGGATGGTCATCCGGATCACTTCCCTGTGTCCTGGATTCCGCCATTCCCTGGCGCAATGACGGTGACACGTCGTTTTGTGTGTAACGACATGGTCCGAAGGGCCCTCTCAGGCTCGGGGTGCAGCGAATATCTCATCGAAAGTCGGCTTTAAGCTTTTCCAAGGTCTCTGGACCCGGGAGCAGCGAAACGGCTCCGCTTTCAATCTGGGCATGGCGGCGCTCGACTTCTGCGGCTCATGCCTCTTCGGTTTCGGGGTCGACATCGAGGCTGGCAATCAGCCTCTCGACCAGTCGCGCTCGTTCGGCTGCCGGCAACCGCAACGCCTCGGCTTCCAGCGTTTCTAGCCAACCAAGGGAGACCCCCCGGCTTTGCCGGGGTGGCAGTAGGAGTTACTCCACCCGCTACGTGTTGATACCACGGGTGACAGGCAGCTTGAGGATCTTGCCCGCGTCGAGGAACCCACCGTCGAGCGTCAGAATCTTCTTGGCACCGTGGTTCGCGGCGACGGCCAAATGCAGCGCGTCACCGCCGCGAAGCCCCGTCGAAAAGTGCTCGATGTAGTCTCTGGCCAAACTGAAATCCCCCACCGTCGGCAGCAGCACGCTCAAGGACTCGTTGATCAGACGATCGAACTCGCGAAGCACGGTGCGGGCATCGGCGTCCGCCAGGTTCTTCAGGCGAACCTCCCGGGCAATGACGCTGGCAAATTCCAACACCGTCCAGTGGCTGATATACGAACTGCCCGCCGGCAAGTTGCCGACAAACGCCTCGACCGCTGCGCTGGTGGCTTCGTTGAGTAACAGCGGAGTGATGAAGCTGGTGTCGAGGTAATACACCGGTCATCGTTCCTCGTCGCGCACGGCGCGCACGAGGGAGGCGCTATCTTCCGACCAGCCGGGCAATCCCGCCCGAAAGGCGGCCCGTGAGGCGACCACACGCTTCGGTCGCTCGACAGGCAAGAGACGCACTACCGGTCGTCCGTGGCGCGTGATCAGAATTTCCTCACCCTTCTCAGCCTGGTTAATCAGCTCGCTGAGCTGGGCTTTTGCGGTGGCAAGGCTCACGATGCGCATGGCCGGTCCTTTATGGTCATGGAATTGGTCAGATTATACGGCCCTTGCTGGGGCGCCGGTAGTGCGCCCAGCGCGCAGCCAACACCCTACGAGCATGCTGGCGCACTTGGTGCGGTCGTAAGCTTCGCTCAAGGCGCAGGACCAATGGGCCACGGTATGCGCCGGTTGCGTTCCAAGCCGCGCGGTCTACCGCCGTTCGATAGGACACGTGGGCGCTGAAGCCACCCCCGCATCTCGTCATTCTGCACGGGGGGTGCAGGAAGTGTACGGAATCCAGGAGCGAGGATGCCCGACCCATGCCGTCCGTGGCGTCTGGATTCCAGCTTCCCAGCCGGAATGACAGTCGCGACCGGGAGTTGTGTGCAATGGTATGCGCCGAGCCCCTGAATGGACTGCGGCGCTTTCTGTCGTTGAGATCGTCCCCGGTGAGGCGTATAAAAAAGGTCGCGGAACCATGCCCGGACCAAGAAGTTCGGGCGATTCCGGCCGGGGTGCACCGGCCGACACCAAGGAGGATAGCGCCATGGCAACCAACTGGAGGCTCAAGGGGTCGTATTTCGAGGCGTGCAACTGCGAGGCGGCATGCCCCTGCAACTTTCATGGACCGCCGACCGACGGCAACTGCACCGTCCTGGTGGGCTGGCACATCGACCAGGGGATATTTGGGGCATACCAAGCTCGACGGACTCAACGTCAGCATGGTCGCGCACTCGCCGGGCCACATGTTGGAAACGAAGTGGAAGGTGGCCCTGTATCTCGACAGCCGCGCGAGCGACGCGCAGCCGAGGCGCTGACGCAGATATTCTCGGGCAAGGCCGGCGGGCTCATGGGGGATCTGTCCGGGGTCATCGGGGAAGTGGCCGGCGTGCGCAGCGTGCCGATCGAATATCGTGCCGAAGGACGCAAGCGCTGAATCCGCATCGGTGACGTGGGCGTCGCCGACATCGAGGCGATCAACGGCGGCGACGGCGGCGAGACGCTGATCCAAAATCCTCCGCTCAATCTCGCGGCGGGCGAGCCGCTGGTCGTCGCACGCAGCAAGAAGTACCGGTTCGCCGACTACGGCATGAGGTGGAGGTTTCGAACAAGAACGGCTTCTACGCGCCGTTCACGTACACGCCGGCCTGATGCGAGCCCGCCGATGACGCGGCGCCCGAGCCGCGTCGCGCGCTCTGGTGTTTGCCGCGCTGCTGGCGCTGACCGCGCTCGCCTGGATCTGGCTCAATCCGATGCACATGGCCCCGATGGCGGGCGTCCTGCTCGCGCACCGCCGGCGCACACCGAGCCCGTGGACGGCCAGCATAGCGCTGTTCATGTTCGCAATGTGGAGCGTGATGATGGCGGGCATGATGATGCCCTCTGCGCGCCGATGATCTTCGCGGTCGAGCGGCATGGCGCGCCGCCGTCGGCGACGGAAAGGCCGCTCGGCGTCACGGCGGCGTTCGTGCTCGCTTACGTCGTCGTGTGGACCGGAGTCAGCGCGGCTGCGACCGCCGCGCAGTGGGCGCGTCGAGCAGGCCGGCCTGCATGTCGAATACGATGGCGAGCGCGAACGCCTGGCTGTCCGGGCTCGTCCTGGTCGGCCGCGGGTTTTACCAGTTCAGGCCGCTCAAACATGCGTGCCTCACCCACTGCCGGTCGCCGATGGGCTTTCTGCTTACCGAGTGGCGGCCGGGCGTTCGCGGGGTCTTCGTCACCGGCTTGCGCCATGGCGCCTATTGCGTCGGTTGTTGCTGGGCGCTGATGGCCCTGCTCTTCGTTTTCGTGGGCACCTCCTATAAGGCGGGCGTATTCGAGTCCGAGTTCGGCGACGGCTCCAAGCTGGGCCTGCAGATCGAATACGTCGTCGAAGACGAGCCGTTGGGCACCGGCGGCGGGATCGCCAACGTCGCGCACAAGCTGCGCTACGACACCGCGATGGTGTTCAACGGCGACGTGCTGTCGGGTGCCGATCTGGGCGCCCTGCTCGCCAGCCATCACGACCACCGCGCCGATGTGACACTGCATCTGGTTCGCGTCGGCGATCCGCGGGCGTTCGGCTGCGTGCCCACCGATGCCGATGGCGTGGTCACCGCCTTCCTGGAGAAGACCGAGGATCCGCCGACCGATCAGGTCAACGCCGGCTGCTATGTGTTCAAGCGCGAGGTGATCGACCGGCTGCCCAAGGGCAGGGCGCTGTCGGTGGAGCGCGAGGTGTTCCCCCAGCTGCTGGCCGACGGCTTCAAGTTGTGCGGATACGTCGACGCCTCGTACTGGCGCGACATGGGCACGCCGGAGGACTTCGTCCGCGGCTCGTCCGATCTGGTCCGCGGCATTGCGCCGTCGCCCGCGCTGCACGGGCACCGGGGCGAGTCGCTGGTGCACGACGGCGCCGCCGTGGCGCCGGGCGCGCTGCTGATCGGTGGCACCGTCATCGGCAGGGGCGCCGAAATCGGGCCCGGCGCAAGGCTTGACGGCGCGGTGATCTTCGACGGTGTTCGGGTCGAGGCGGGCTCGGTGATCGAACGCTCCATCATCGGGTTCGGTGCCCGCATCGGCCCCCGGGCGCTGGTCCGCGACGGCGTGATCGGCGACGGCGCCGACATCGGCGCGCGCTGTGAGCTGCTGCGCGGCGCGAGGGTGTGGCCGGGAGTGGCGATCCCCGACGGCGGCATCCGCTACTCGAGCGACGTCTGAGCCCGGCGGGCGTTCTCGGTTCTCAACAGCCCCGCCGGCATCATTGGCATCAAGATCGCCGCACGTTGCGATTCCGACGTGTCATCGAATGATGACGCCGTGAGAAACAGAGGTGCCCCGGGCGAGTGTCGGAAGTGGCTTCTGGGGCTGCTGTTCGGGCGAGCGACTGCGGTTGTCCGATTAGCCGCGCCGGAATGACGCCGCTGCCGCGAGTTGGGCCAGCCCGAAATCGGTGTCGTCGGGCAGCGCGTCGAGTGGCCACCAGCGCAGGTCCAACGACTCGTCGCTGCGCACGATTTCGGCATCTTCCGGCGCGCGGGCGATGAACTGCATATCGAGATGGCGGGTGGGCAGGCCCAGGGAGCAGGTCACCGGGTGCACGTGCAGGGCGGCCATCTCGGGATCCATCCGCAGGCCGCCGATGCCGGACTCCTCCGAGGCTTCCCGCAGCGCGGCCGAGACGACATCGGGGTCGTCGTCTTCGCAGTGCCCGCCGAGTTGCAGCCAGCGGCCGAACCGGGGATGCAGCGTCAGCAGCGCGCTCTTTCCGGTGTGGTCGAGCACCAATGCCGAGGCGGTGACATGGCCGGGCACACATTCCCTCGTGCACGCGTCCTCGCGGGCGAGCACGAACGACAGCACCGCATGCCGCAGCGTGTCCTGCGCGGGATCGGGCGCCCGCCACGACGTCAGTGCCTGCAGAACCGAATCGCGCAGGGTCATGGTGCTCCTCGCGTGCGCAGGTCATCTTGCGCACCAACAGGCCCTCGGTCGGTGCCGGGTCACGCGGGCCGGCCGGTTCGTCCGGGTAGCCGATCGCGATGGCGCCCAACGGCTCCCAGTCGTCGGGCAGGTCCAGCTCGGCGCGCACCAGATCGGCGGCGAAGATCGTCGAGCCGATCCAGCAGCTGCCGACCCCGCGCACGGCCAGCGCGACGAGGAGCGCCTGGACCGCCGCCCCGACCGCAACGGTGAACATGGTGTGCTCGGCGGCCGACCGCGCCGCATCGGGGTAGCTGTGTGCACCATCGGGGACCAGGAACGGGATCACCAGTTCGGGTGCGTCGTACAGGATCTGACCCCGACCGACCCGGCGTTCGACGGCGTCGGGCGCTCTGCCGTCGCCTGCCAGGTCGGACCGCCACTTGTCCTTCATCGCGTCCAGCAGCCGGGTCCGGTCGGCGGTGTCGGTCAGCCAGACGAATCGCACCGGCCGCGTGTGGTGGGGTGCGGGCGCCGTCAGCGCCTCTGCGGCCGCAGCCTCGATGATCTCCGGCGGGACGGGCTCGGCACGGAACCGCCGAACCGACCGGCGCAGCAACTGCGCCTGGCTCAGTCCTTTCTCAAGCCCGAGCGCGATGGCCTCTTCGGTGCCCAGCCAGAACAGGTCCTCGTCGCCGGGGCGCAGCAAGGCGCGGGCATTGGAGCCGTTGTCCCGCAACGTCAATCCGCGCACGACGGCGACCGGGATGCCGGTCAACTTGCCTTTCACCAGATCCGCGGCGGCCGCGATCTCGTCGGCGACGGCGACCTCGGTGACGACAAGCTCGTTGCCGTGAACGTCGTGCGCCCCGGCGTAGCCGTGCAGAACAGTGAGCCCCGCCGCGCCGATAGCGGCGTCGATCTGGCCGTTGCGCCAAGCGCGCCCCATGGTGTCGGTGACGATCACGCCGACGGTGACGCCGAGCCGGTCGCGAAGGGCGGCGCGCAACGCCGCCGCGCTTCCGTCCGGGTCGACGGGCAGCAGCGCCAGTTCGGTGGCGCCGACGTTGGAACCATCCACGCCCGCCGCGGCCTGCACGATACCGAGGTTGTTCTCGGTGATCAGCGTGCGGCCCTTGCGTGCCAGCACCCGGACGGCCTCGTCATCGATCAGCTTGCGCCGCAGCGCATCCCGCTGCTCGGGGTCATTGGGTGCGGGCACGATGCGGCCTTCGCACTTGGACAGCACCTTGCTGGTGACGACGACGACGTCGTCGTCACGCAGCCACGGCGCCGCCTCGGCCAACGCTTCGGCGAGGTCGTCACCCGGGCGGAATTCGGGCAGACCGGGTACCGGCAGCAGCTCGATCGCCGCCGCCGAACCGTGCTCCGTCATGGCTTGACCCCCGCCAGATCGAGGCCGGCGCGGACCATTTCGGCCGTCGTCGCCGGATCGGACATCAGCAGGGGTACCGATCGCACGTCGACTCCGGCGATCTCGGCGTGGTCGCCCTCGTGCACGAGCCAGCCGTCGAGGATACCGACGCCTGAGCGCGCCCCGTAGTAACCGCCGACCGCCTCCGAGGTACTGGCCACACCGATCACCGACAGGCACTCATCTGCCATGCCGCGCAACGGCTTTCCAGCGACGATGGGGGAGTATCCGATCACGGCCGCCGACGTCGAGCGCAATGCGCCGCGGATACCGGGTACGGCCAGGATCGCGCCGATGCTCACCACCGGGTTGGACGGCGCCAGCAGCACCACGTCGGCGGACGCGATCGCCTCGGTCACGCCGGGGCCCGCGGTGGCCTTGTCGGCTCCGACGTACGCGAAGCTGTGCGTCGGCACCTTGGCCCGGTAGCGCACCCACCACTCCTGAAAGTGGATCGCCTTGCGGTCGCCGGTGTCGGGATCGGTGATGACGACATGGGTTTCGCTGCGGTCGTCGCTGGCGGGCAGCAGCCGTGCACCGGGCGACCAGCGCCTGCACAACGCTTCGGTGACTTCCGACAGCGGGTAACCGGCGCGCAGCATCTGGCTGCGGACGAGATGGGTCGCCAGATCACGGTCGCCGAGGCCGAACCAATCGGGCTGCACTCCGTAGGCGGCGAGTTCCTCCTTGGCATGCCAGGTTTCGTTGCGGTGGCCCCAGCCGCGCTCCGGGTCGATGCCGCCGCCGAGGGTGTACATGCACGTGTCGAGGTCGGGGCAGATGCGGACGCCGTACATCCATGCGTCATCACCGATGTTGACGATGGCCGACAGCGAATGATCTTGTGCCTGCCCGCTTGCGAACTGGCCGAGGCCCAGGAGATGCTGCACGCCCAAGAGGAACCGCGCGCCGCCCACTCCGCCGACTAGAACGGTGACCTTCACACCGATCGACACTAGGCCCTCGGTCACGAAGAGGTCTCGGCAGCCGGACGGTACGAGACTGTGACAGACACGCCGGAGCTTGATTTTCGTCGGACGCGCCGGATTGAGATAACGAGATGGTATGAAAATCGGTTCTAGCGCTTGACCCCGGCAGCTAACAAGTGTGTAATCACACCAGTGTCATTTTTCGGTTGGCCGGCCGGTTCCGGTGTCGCAGACCGAGATTCGATCACTTGTTCGAATTGAGATGGCCGCACAGCGTCATCGTGGGGCTCCATAGCGGATCAGCGATACCTAGGTGAGGAGGGGAAGATGTCTTTTGAGCAGGTCGATTTCGGCCATCACATTCGGTTCGACAGCCGGGCACTTGGTTCCGTAGGCAACATCCCGCACACCAATACCGGGCCGGCATCAGTGGGGTCGCTGGGGCGTCCCCAGTTGAGTCTTGTGCCGGACCGTCCGGAATTGGACGCCATTGCGCCGGCAATCCCGGACGACCAATGGCAGGAGCGCGCCCTGTGCGCGCAAACCGACCCGGAGGCGTTCTTCCCCGAGAAGGGCGGCTCGACTCGGGAGGCCAAGCGCATCTGCCAGGGCTGCGAGGTGCGCGACGCATGCCTGGACTACGCCCTGGCCCATGACGAGCGCTTCGGCATCTGGGGCGGTCTCTCCGAGCGGGAGCGCCGCCGCCTCAAGCGCGGCATCATCTGACCCGGGCACTACTCGTCGTCGATCGAAGGGTCGATGACCGAGGGTTCGACGCCCAGGTACGTCGCGACCTGGGCCACCAGAACCTCGTGCAACAGCTCGGCCAGCTCGATCGTATCCTTCGCTCGCCGCTCAATCGGCTTGCGGAACAACACAATTCGCGCACGAGTGGAGTTTCCCCGGACATCCACGCCCGCGGGTATCAACCGGGCCAGCGCGACCGGACCGTCGGCCACCACTTCCGGCGGCCACTGCACACTGTCCGGATCCTTCGGGGACATCCGCGGAATCTCGTCGACGGCGACGTCCAGCGCGCTGACCCGGTCCTGCCACCGCCGCTCGATCGGCTCGTAGGCCTCGAGCACCGCCATGTCGAACCGCTCGGCACGGCTGCGCCAGCCGGGAACGGTGGGGGGAAGCAACGGGCCGCGCATGTCGCGGCCTCGGCGTGATCGCCGGAGATTCCGCTCGGCCACAGGGAGCACTGTACTGCGGAGGCAGCAGCGAAATGATCACGGTTGGAAGTCGGCGCGCCGACCGCTGCGTGTCCCACAGCGTCGCGGGTTTATCCCGCGATAGCCTCTCGTTCGTGAATGTTCCCCGTCGCTGCTGCCGGCCCGGGTGTCCCCACTATGCGGTCGCGACGTTGACGTTCGTCTATTCAGATTCCACCGCGGTGGTGGGGCCGTTGGCCACCGTGTCGGAGCCGCACTCCTGGGATCTGTGCGTCAGCCACGCGGGCAGAATCACCGCACCCCGCGGATGGGAACTGGTCCGGCACGCGGGCCCGCTGCCCACCCACCCCGACGAGGACGACCTGATCGCGCTGGCCGAAGCCGTCCGCGAGGGCCGTGAGGCTCCGATGGGCGGCATCGCGGCCGGTTTCACCGATCCGGTCACCGGCGCCCATGGCGGCGCGCTGATGGCTCCGTCGGCCCCTCGGCCCGAGTCGAACGGCCGCAGGCGCGGCCACCTGCGGGTGTTGCCCGACCCTGCGGAATAGCCTGGGGGAGCTTGCGCCGCGGCGGATAGGCTGGCGCCAACAGTTCCGTCTTGCGAGGAGATCTGAAGACAGTGTCCCGGTCCGCTGCGGCAGTCCACCGCGTCATCAAGGCGTATGACGTGCGCGGGCTCGTCGGCGACGAGCTCGACGAGGGCTTCGTCGGCGACGTCGGAGCGGCGTTCGCGCGGCTGATGCGCGACGAGGGTGCCACCCAGGTGGTGATCGGCCACGACATGCGCGCCAGCTCGCCGTCGTTGGCCGCCGCGTTCGCCGACGGGGCGGCGTCGCAGGGCCTCGACGTCGTTCGGATCGGGCTGGCCTCGACGGATCAGCTCTATTTCGCGTCGGGCCGCCTGGACTGTCCCGGGGCGATGTTCACCGCCAGCCACAACCCGGCGGCATACAACGGCATCAAGCTGTGCCGGGCAGGCGCGAAGCCCGTCGGCATGGACACCGGGCTCGCGACGATCAGCGAGGACGTGATCGCAGGCGTGCCCGGCTACGACGGCCCGGTGGGCACGATGGTCGACCGCGACGTGCTGGCCGACTACGGCGAATTCCTGCGCTCGCTGGTCGATCTCGCGGGCCTGCGGCCGCTGCGGGTCGCCGTCGACGCCGGGAACGGAATGGCGGGCCACACCGCTCCCGCGGTTTTCGGCGGCATCGACGCGCTGGAGATCCTGCCGCTGTACTTCGAACTCGACGGCACGTTCCCCAACCACGGGGCCAACCCGCTGAATCCGGACAACCTCGTCGACTTGCAGCAGCATGTCGTCACCACCGGTGCCGACATCGGGCTGGCCTTCGACGGCGACGCCGACAGGTGTTTCGTGGTGGACGAATCCGGGCATCCGATATCGCCGTCAGCGGTGACCGCCCTGGTCGCCGCGCGCGAGTTGAGCAGGGAGATCGGCGCAACGGTGATCCACAACCTGATCACCTCACGGGCAGTGCCCGAACTGGTCGTCGAGCGGGGGGGCACGCCGGTGCGGTCCCGCGTGGGCCACTCCTATATCAAGGCGCTGATGGCCGACACCGGCGCCATCTTCGGCGGCGAGCACTCGGCGCACTATTACTTCCGCGACTTCTGGGGTGCGGACTCCGGCATGCTCGCCGCGCTGCACGTCCTGGCCGCACTCGGCGAACAGCGCAGGCCGTTGTCGGAATTGATGGCGGACTACCAGCGCTATGAGGCGTCCGGCGAGATCAACTACACCGTCGCCGACGCGCAGGCCTGTGTGGAGTCGGTGCTGAAATCGTTCGGCGACCGCATTCAGGCGCTCGACCACCTCGACGGCGTGACGGTCGACCTCGGCGACGGGAGTTGGTTCAACCTGCGCACCTCCAACACCGAACCGCTGCTGCGGCTCAACGTCGAGGCCCGCACCACCGAGGACGTCGACGCCGTGGTCGAACAGGTGGCCGCCGAAATCGCCTCGCAGACCGGAAGTTCGACATGATCGCGCCCGCCACGATCGACTTCGACGACGCCGAGGGTCTACTGGCCGCGGACCGCGCCGGACTGTTGCGGGCGGCATCGATGGCAGGCGCGCAGGTACGCGCCACCGCCGCGGCGCTCGACGAGGGCGCTCTGGAGTCCATCGCCGGTGATCCGCCGCGCACGATCATCTGGGTCACCGGCCGCGGTAACGCCGAGACCGCCGGGTCGATTCTGGCTGCGGCGCTTGGCGGTTCGGCCGCCGCGCCGATGGTCGTGTGTGCCGAGGCGCCACCGTGGATCGGCGCCCTCGACGTATTGGTCGTCGCGGGTGACGACCCCGGTGACCCCGCTCTGCTCGGTGCGGCCGCGACCGCGGTGCATCGCGGCGCCCGGGTCGCCGTGGTGGCGCCCTACGAAGGACCGCTGCGCGACGCCACCGCGGGGCGTGCGGCCGTTCTCGAGCCGCGGGTGTGGGTGCTCGACGATTTCGCCCTGCCGCGCTACCTGGCCGCGGGGCTCGCGGTGCTGAGCGTGATCGATCCCGGACTGCGCACGGATCTGGCGGCGCTCGCCGACGACCTCGACGCAGAAGCGTTGCGCAACAGCGCCTCCCGCGAACTGTTCACCAATCCCGCCAAGACCCTCGCCGACCGCATGACCGGTCGTGACGTCGTGCTCTCCGGTGACAATGCGGCGACGCTCGCGCTGGCCCGTCACGGTGGCGCGGTGATGCTGCGCATCGGGCACCGCGCAGTGGCCGCGGTCGGACTGGCCGACGCCCTGGTGGCCTTGCGCACCGGGCTGGGCGCCGAGTCCGACGCCGATCGCGAGGCCGCGCTTTTTCACGACGACGAGATCGACGGGCCGCAGCCGAAGCGGGTCCGCACCGTGGCGCTGACGCTGGACGCCGAGCGTGCCGTGGTGACGGCGCGGGTGGCCGGGCTCGACGTCGACATCGTCGGCGCGGAGGACGTGCCCGAGGCCGGTGAATCGCCGGTGCAGTTAGGCCGTCCGGAGCAGCAACTGGCGGTGCTGGCCGTCCGGCTGGAGATGGCGGCCACCTACCTGCGACTGGCTCGAGGATAGGCGAGTGAACCTGCTACGAGGAGCACTGCGGACCTATGCCTGGGGGTCACGGACGGCGATTGCCGAGTTCACCGGAAGGCCAAGTCCCACAGCGCATCCGGAAGCCGAGCTGTGGTTCGGCGCCCACCCCGGCGATCCGGCCTGGCTGGAGACCGACACCGGCGAAGAGTCACTGCTGGAGGCGGTGCGCACCGATCCCGAGGGCCAACTCGGCGCGGCGGTGCGTAACCAGTTCGGCGACGCGCTGCCGTTCCTGATGAAGGTGCTCGCCGCCGACGAGCCGCTGTCACTGCAGGCTCACCCCAGCGCCGAGCAGGCCGCCGAGGGCTTCGCACGCGAGGACCGTCTCGGGATTGCACTGTCATCGCCGATCCGGAACTATCGCGACCGCAGCCACAAACCGGAGCTCCTGGTCGCCCTGCAGACCTTCGAGGTGCTGGCCGGGTTCCGCCCCGCGACGAAGTCGGTCGAGCTGATACGCGCACTGGAGGTCTCCGACCTCGACCCGTACCTGCACCTGCTGGCCGGACAGCCCGACGCGGACGGTCTGCGCGCGCTGTTCACCACGTGGATCACCGCGCCACAACCAGACCTCGAAGTGCTGGTGCCCGCCGTGATCGACGGCGCGATCAACTACGTGCGGACGGGCAAGAATCAATTCGCGGCGGAGGCGAAGACGGTGCTCGAGCTCGGCGAGCGCTACCCCGGTGACGCCGGAGTGCTCGCCGCGCTGTTGTTGAACCGGTTCACGCTGCAGCCCGGCGAGGGAATCTATCTGCCCGCGGGCAACCTTCACACGTATCTGACCGGCGTCGGCATCGAGGTGATGGCCAACTCCGACAACGTTCTTCGCGGCGGCCTCACCCCCAAACACGTCGACGTGCCCGAGCTGCTTCGGGTGCTCGACTTCACGCCCGCCACCGAGGCCAGCCTGCGACCGAAGACATCCGCGGACGGGATGGAAACGGTGTATGAGACTGCGGCGCCGGAGTTCTCGGTGTCGGTGCTGGGCATCGACGGCGACCGGCTGGGCCACGAGGTGGATGCCCCGTCGCGCCATGACGGCCCGCAGATCCTCTTGTGCACAGAGGGATCGGCGATGGTGCACGCCAAATCCGGTGTGGTGACGTTGGAGCGAGGAGCGGCCGCGTGGGTATCGGCCGACGACGGGCCCATCAGGCTCGTCGCCCAGCAACCGACCAAGCTGTTCCGCGCCACCGTGGGGATCTAGATGTCGGCCGAGGGCAGCACCAGGGCGATCCTGGCGGCTCTGCTCGCCAATGCCGGGCATCGCGGTCGCGAAGTTCGTCGGATTCCTGATCACCGGCAGCTCGTCGATGCTGGCCGAATCGGTGCACTCGGTCGCCGACACCAGCAATCAGGGCCTGCTGCTGCTGGGCCAGCGCCAGTCGCGCAAGGAGGCCGACCCGCTGCACCAGTTCGGCTACGGCCGCAGCCGGTATTTCTACTCGTTCGTGGTGGCGCTGGTCCTGTTCACCCTCGGCTCGGTGTTCGCGCTCTACGAGGGCTACCACAAGATCTCCCATCCGGCGGAGCTGACGTCGCCGCTCGTGGCGGTCGGCATCCTCGTCGTCGCAATCTTCTTGGAGGGCTACAGCTTTCGCACGGCGGTGAAGGAGTCCCGCCCGCTGAAACGCTCCGGCAGCTGGTGGCGGTTCATTCGCACCTCGCGGAATCCCGAATTGCCGGTCGTGCTGCTGGAGGACTCCGGCGCGCTGGTCGGCCTCATCTTCGCGCTGGTCGGCGTCGGGCTGACGGTGCTGACCGATAACCCGGTGTGGGACGGCGTGGGAACCGTCGGCATCGGCGTGCTGCTCGGGGTCATCGCTGTGATCCTGATGGTCGAGATGCACAGCCTGTTGATCGGGGAGGGCGCAACGCGGGACGAGGGCCGGGCCATCCGCGCGGCTCTCGAGCAGACCGACAACATCGACCGCGTGATCCATTTGCGCACCCAGTATCTGGGCCCCGAGGAACTGCTTGTCGGCGCCAAGATCGCGCTGCCGCCGTCGACCGATCTCGCGACTGTCGCCGCCACCATCGACGCGGCCGAAGCAGCGATCCGTGCGGCGGTGCCCGCCGCGGAGGTCATCTACCTGGAACCAGATCTGGATCGGACGCCGATCGGCTAACGGAGCGCTTCTCGGCCATAAACAGCCGAATGTTGTGCCGCATGGTCCGGCCGACCAGCTTCACCGACGGCACCATGTAGAGGCTGTCGAGCAGGCTGAATCGGCGCAGAAACCATTCGGCGAGAACCGGATCCGTCTCCGCCGCACCGAGGAACTGATCGAAGAGCCCGCCGACGGGTCGGTACCACCACGGCATCGGCCCGGTGGCCCGGTGCAAGACCAGGTCGCCGATCGCGTTCATCGTCCACACCGGGTAGGTCGTCTTCGCGGTCGCGGCGTTGAACTCGCGCGCCAGGTCGGCGCCGGGTGACTCGAGTGCCCGGCGCAGATGGCCCGCCTGCAGCGACGTCATCGTCATGCCCTGCCCGAACGTCGGATTGAAGCTCGCGACGGCGTCACCGAACGGCAGGATGCCCGCCGGGAAGCGGTCGAGCTTGTGATACCGCCGCCACCGGCTGGTCGGGTATTTGTGAAAAGCCACGTCGCCGATGGGCTCGCCCCGCCGGATCGCGGCGGCGAGGTGCGGCGGCACGATGTCGTCTGCGAGCGCGCACATTTCGGCGAAGTGGTTCGGCGCCTCGACCTTGCCCAGTCCGAATGTGGTGAGGCTCCAGGTGCCGTCCTCGTAGTAGAGCATGCCCAGCCCGCGCGGCTGTTGTTTGGAAGCGCCTGCGACGACGACCTTTTCGGCGATCAGCCCGTCAGGTATGCGGAGCTGGTGGGTGGCGTAGCTGATGCCGACGTCGACGCTCGTCTCGGGCGGGCGGTCGAATCCCCACTGCTGCAGCCACACCGGCAACCGGGTGCCGCGGCCCGCGGTGTCGACGACGAGGTCTGCGGGTATCTCCTCGCCGGTGTCGAGGCGCACGCCCGTGACCCGCGCAGCGGCCGTGTCGAAAGTCGGCTCGGCCACCGCGGCATGCACGATGTCGACGTTGGCGATCGCCGTCGCGCGCCGCCGGATCTGCCATTCCAGATGCGGCCGGCTCGGCACATAGGCCGTGAACTCGTCCTGCAAGGTGTGCGACGTGCCGAGCACGTGACCCGCCGCGCCGAAGTGGATGCAGTCCGGGCGGTTCTCCAGGATCGGGACACCGGCGGCGACCATGTCGTCGAGCAGACCGGGGAAGTGTGATTCGAGTTCCTTGGCGCCGCGCGCCATCAGCAGATGGACATGCCGCCCCTGCGGCACCGCCGCCCGGTTGGCGGGCTGCGCGGGCAGGTCGTCGCGTTCGTACACCGTCACCCGGTCGAAGAAGTCCGACAGCACGCGCGCCGCGCACAAACCCCCGATGCTCGCGCCGATGACGACCGCGTGCTCCCCGTTCCGCCCCATGGGCGCCGATGGTAATGGGTACCCAAGGCCCGCCGACCTACCTCCGCGCGGCCGTCACGAAAGGGTAAGGCGGATGACACGCATGCTGCTGGGTCGGCGAGTCAAGTCTGTCGAACAGTCGATCGCGGATACCGACGAGCCGGGCACCCGGCTGCGCAAGGACCTGACCTGGTGGGACTTGATGGTGTTCGGCGTGTCCGTGGTGATCGGCGCGGGCATCTTCACCATCACCGCGTCCACCGCTGGCGGCATCACGGGTCCCGCCATTTCGATCTCGTTCGTCATCGCCGCGGTCGCGTGCGGGCTGGCCGCCCTGTGCTACGCGGAGTTCGCCTCCACCGTTCCGGTCGCGGGAAGCGCCTACACCTTCTCCTACGCGAGCTTCGGTGAGGTGATGGCCTGGATCATCGGCTGGGACCTGGTGCTCGAATTCGCCGTCGGCGCCGCGACCGTCGCCAAGAGCTGGTCGACCTACCTCGGCGAGGTCTTCGGCTTCGCCGGCGGCGACGTCCACCTCGGCGGATTCAGCCTCGACTGGGGCGCGGTACTGATCGTCGCCGTCGTCACGACCCTGCTGTCGCTCGGTACCAAGCTGTCGTCGAACGTCAGCGCCGTCATCACGCTGATCAAGGTGGCGGTGGTGCTGGTCGTCATCGTCGTCGGCGCGTTCTTCATCAAGATGGCCAACTACACCCCGTTCATCCCGCCGTCGGAGAGCAAGGGCGGCACCGGCGACCAGTCGCTGTTCTCGCTGATAACCGGCGCAGGCGGCAGCACCTACGGCTGGTACGGCCTGCTGGCGGGCGCGTCGATCGTGTTCTTCGCGTTCATCGGCTTCGACGTCGTCGCGACCACCGCCGAGGAGACCAAGAACCCGCAGCGCGACGTGCCGCGCGGAATCTTCGGCACGCTGGCCATCGTCACCGTGCTCTATGTCGCGGTGGCCGTGGTGCTGTCCGGCATGGTGTCCTACACCGAGCTTGCCAAGGCCGGCGACGACGCCAACCTGGCAACGGCGTTCAGCATCAACGGGATCGACTGGGCGGCGACGCTCATCAGCGTCGGCGCGCTGGCCGGGCTGACGACCGTCGTCATGGTGTTGGTGCTCGGGCAGATCCGCGTGCTGTTCGCGATGGCCCGCGACCGGTTGTTGCCCCATCAGCTGGCGCAGACGGGCGGGCACGGCACCCCGGTCCGGCTGACGGTCATCGTCGGCGTCATCGTGGCGGCCGGCGCCGCGTTCTTCCCGATCGCCAAGCTCGAGGAGATGGTCAACGTCGGAACGCTGTTCGCCTTCGTGCTGGTCTCCGCGGGCGTCATCATCCTTCGGCGCAGCCGTCCCGACCTGCATCGGGCCTTCCGCGCGCCGCTGGTGCCGTGGCTGCCCAGCGCCGCGATCGCCGCCTGCCTCTGGCTGATGCTGAATCTGACCGCGCTGACCTGGATTCGCTTCCTGGTGTGGATGGCGATCGGCATGGCCGTCTACTTCCTCTACGGCCGCCGCCACTCGGCATTGGCCCGTCGCGAGTCTTGCGAGTCCGCGATTTCGGCGCGCTGACCCACCGCGGCGGTAGTAGAGCGCGCCCGATTCGGGGGTAGGGGAACGGTCGGGGGCCCTCGACGCGTCTCATCGGGGTGCTTAGCGATTACTTGCGTCGTCACGACGGCGTGATCACGGCAGAGCAGGCGTGCGCGGCGGGGCTCAGCAGGCGAGCAGTGGAGAGGCGGGTCGAATCCGGGCGCTGGAAGCGATGCGGGCGGGGCGTGTACTTCGTCGATGATCGGCCCTTCACCGACCGGGCGCGCATCCGAGCGGCGGTCTGGGGATACGGCGAGCGGGCAGCCGCCAGCGGATTGACGGCGGCGTGGTGGCACGGCCTCACACAGTTCGCGCCCGGTTTGGTGGAAGTGACGATGCCGCGTAACAGCCACGGCCGCCGCCACCCCGGAACGCGCGTCAGGCGGCGCGACTTGAGTCCGGTCGACGTCGTCGTGGTCAACGACATGCGGGTCACCAGTCTGGCGCTCACCGTCGTCGAAGCGTCGGCGAAGCGCGGTGGCGGAGCCTCGCTGATGGACAACGCCCTGCAGCGGCATACCGACATCAACACGCTATGGCGGGCACACCTGCGCAACAAGGGCCGCACCGGTGCGCCACGGTCGCGCATGCTGCTACAGGCAGCTGCCGGGGGAGCGCGGTCCGAGGCGGAACGGCTGCTTCACGAGATTCTGCGGAACGCCAACATCACCGGGTGGAAGGCGAACTATCGCGTCGGCGGCTATCGCGTCGACGTCGGCTTTCCCGGCGTGAAGCTGGCTCTGGAGGCGGACGGCTTCGCATTCCACAGCGGTGTCAACGAGTTCCAGGTCGACCGGACGCGCCAGAACGCCATCGTCCTGCTCGGCTGGCAGGTGCTGCGCTTCACGTGGCTGGACCTCACGGAGTACCCCGAGAGGGTCGCCGCGGCCGTTCGCGCTGCGATTTCGGCGCGGTAACCCACCGTGGGCGTCGCGAAACGCGCCCGATTCGCAGAGGCCCTTTACAAAACGCCGGTCTGTGTCTAGACAGGCGACAAATCAGCCTCTATAGTCAAGCCATCCAAGTGATGGCACTCACGAAAGAGGTGGACCGCAGTGACGGCTCAACTGACCCAGATCGAGATCGACCAGTGGCGCGACAAAAAGCGCCATCTATGGCTGATGGGCCTGATTGCGCCCACCGCGCTGTTCGTGATGCTGCCGCTGGTGTGGGCGTTCAACCAGTGGAGTTGGCACGCGGCGGCGCAGGTCCCGTTCTGGATCGGCCCGATCCTGCTGTACATCCTGCTGCCGGCGCTGGACCTGCGCTTCGGCCCCGACGGGCAGAACCCGCCGGATGAGGTGATGGAGCGCCTCGAGAACGATAAGTACTACCGCTACTGCACCTACATCTACATCCCGTTCCAGTACGCCAGCGTGATCCTCGGCGCCTACCTGTTCACCGCCTCGGACCTGAGCTGGTTGGGCTTCGACGGCGGCCTCGGCTGGCCGGCGAAGATCGGCCTTGCGCTGTCGGTCGGCGTGCTCGGCGGCGTCGGCATCAACACCGCGCACGAAATGGGCCACAAGAAAGATGCGCTGGAGCGCTGGCTCTCCAAGATCACCCTGGCGCAGACCTGCTACGGCCACTTCTACATCGAGCACAACCGCGGCCACCACGTCCGGGTCGCGACCCCCGAGGACCCCGCGTCGGCCCGGTTCGGCGAGACGTTCTGGGAATTCCTGCCGCGCAGCGTGTGGGGCAGTGCGAAGTCGTCGTGGGAGCTGGAGGCCAAGCGGCTGCGGCGCGCGGGCAAGAGTCCGTGGCATTGGTCTAACGACGTGCTCAATGCGTGGGCGATGTCGATCGTGCTCTACGGCGTGCTGATCGCGGTGTTCGGGCCGGCGCTGATTCCCTACCTCGTCATCTCGGCGGTATTCGGCTTCTCGCTGCTGGAGACGGTCAACTACCTGGAGCACTACGGGCTGCTACGGCAGAAGCTGGACAGCGGCCGCTACGAGCGGTGTGCGCCGGTGCACAGCTGGAACTCCGACCACATCGTGACCAACCTGTTCCTGTATCACCTGCAGCGGCACAGCGACCACCACGCCAACCCGACCCGTCGCTACCAGACGCTGCGAAGCATGGAGGGTGCGCCCAACCTGCCGAGCGGCTACGCGTCGATGATCGGGCTGACCTACTTCCCGCCGCTGTGGCGCAAGGTGATGGACCACCGGGTGCTCGAGCACTACGACGGCGACATCACGCGGGTGAACATGCAGCCGCGGATGCGCGAGAAGATGCTCGCCAAGTATGGAGCCACAGCATGAGCACATACCGCTGCCCCGGCTGTGACTACGTCTACGACGAGGCGAAAGGCGCTCCGCGGGAAGGGTTTCCCGCGGGCACGGCCTGGGCCGATATCCCCGACGACTGGTGCTGCCCGGACTGTGCGGTACGCGAAAAGGTCGACTTCGAACCGGCGGAGTCGACGCAGCAATCAGAGAGGAACTGACATGACCGACTACAAACTGTTCGTCTGCGTGCAGTGCGGATTCGAGTACGACGAAGCCAAGGGCTGGCCCGAGGACGGCATCGCCCCCGGCACCCGGTGGGACGACATCCCCGACGACTGGAGTTGCCCGGACTGCGGTGCGGCCAAGTCGGATTTCGAGATGGTCGAGGTCGCCCGCAGTTGACGGCTAATCTCGCGGCTGTGAACGACCGTGCGCAGCGCATCCCGTACGCCGAGGCGTCGCGGGTGCTGCTGCGCGACTCGATTCTGGACGGCATGCGCGATCTGCTGCTCACCCGGGACTGGTCCTCGATCACGCTGTCGAACGTCGCGAGCGCGGCAGGCATCAGCCGCCAGACCATCTACAACGAGTTCGGCTCGCGACAGGGCCTGGCGCAGGGGTACGCGATGCGACTGGCCGACCGCCTCGTCGACGCCGTCGCCAACGCGATCACCGGCAACGTCGGCGACGTCTACGCCGCCTTCCTGGAGGGCTTCCGCGACTTCTTCACGGAATCGGCCGCCGACCCGTTGGTCATCTCGCTGCTGACCGGCGGCACCAAGCCCGACCTGCTACAGCTCATCACCACCGACAGTGGACCGATCATCACGCACTGTTCGGGGCGGCTGACGTCGACCTTCACGGACAGCTGGGTGCGCGCCAGCGAGGAGGACTCCGGCGTGCTGGCCCGCGCCATCGTTCGGCTGGCGATGAGCTATGTGTCGATGCCGCCGGAAGCCGACCACGATGTGGCCCGAGACCTGGCACGTCTCATGGCGCCGTTCGCCGAACGGTACGGTGTCATCGAATCGGATTAGCCGCGGCTTGGGAGAAGGATGCCGCGAGGGCTAATGTGTAAATAAGCTAACTAATTGCGCGCGAGATGAAGGACGACCATGACGACGACTGAGCAGCGACTGACCGCAGATGTCTCCAACGGCATCGACTACAAGGTGGCGGACCTTTCCCTGGCGGAATACGGCCGCAAGGAGATCCGGCTGGCCGAACACGAGATGCCGGGGCTGATGTCGTTGCGGCGTGAGTACCACGACGTACAGCCGCTCAAGGGAGCGCGGGTTTCGGGGTCGCTGCACATGACCATTCAGACCGCGGTGCTGATCGAGACCCTGGTGGCGCTTGGCGCCGAGGTCCGGTGGGCCTCGTGCAACATCTTCTCGACGCAGGACCACGCCGCGGCGGCCGTCGTCGTCGGTCCGCACGGCACCCCCGAGAAGCCACAGGGTGTGCCGGTGTTCGCCTGGAAGGGCGAGACCCTCGAGGAGTACTGGTGGGCCGCCGAGCAGATGCTGACCTGGCCCGATCAACCGGCCAACATGATCCTCGACGACGGCGGCGACGCCACCATGCTGGTGTTGCGGGGAGCCGAGTTCGAGAAGGCAGGCGTCGTGCCGCCCGAGGAGGAGGACGACTCCGCCGAGTGGAAGGTCTTCCTGTCCCTGCTGCGGGAGCGCTTCGAGACCGACAAGACCAAGTGGACGAAGATCGCGGAGTCGGTCAAGGGCGTCACCGAGGAGACGACGACCGGCGTGCTGCGGCTCTACCAGTTCGCGGCCGCGGGCACGCTGGCGTTCCCGGCGATCAACGTCAACGACTCGGTCACCAAGTCCAAGTTCGACAACAAGTACGGCACGCGGCACTCGCTGATCGACGGCATCAACCGCGGCACCGACGTGCTGATCGGTGGCAAGAAGGTGCTGATCTGCGGCTACGGCGACGTCGGCAAGGGCTGCGCGGAGTCGCTGGCCGGCCAGGGGGCGCGGGTGGCCGTCACCGAGATCGATCCGATCAACGCGCTGCAGGCGCTGATGGACGGTTTCGACGTCCGCACCGTCGAGGAGGCGATCGGTGAGGCCGACATCGTCATCACTGCGACCGGCAACAAGGACATCATCACGCTCGAGCACATGAAGGCGATGAAGGACCAGGCGATTCTGGGCAACATCGGCCACTTCGACGACGAGATCCAGATGGCCAAGCTGGAGCGCTCCGGCGCCAAGCGGCTCAACATCAAGCCACAGGTCGACCAGTGGATCTTCGACAACGGCAAGTCGATCATCGTGCTGTCCGAGGGCCGGCTGCTCAACCTGGGCAACGCGACGGGCCACCCGTCGTTCGTGATGAGCAACAGCTTCTCCAACCAGGTGATCGCCCAGATCGAGCTGTGGACCAAGAACGACGAGTACGACAACGAGGTCTACCGGCTGGCCAAGCACCTCGATGAGAAAGTGGCGCGCATCCACGTCGAGGCACTCGGTGGCACGCTGACCAAACTCACCAAGGAGCAGGCCGAGTACATCAACGTCGACGTCGAGGGCCCGTACAAGCCGGAGCACTACCGCTACTGAGCCATCGCTCGAAACTGCGGACAGATTGCGAATCGGCCGAAAGCCGCGCGCTGTCCGCAGTTTCGTCGTTAGGGTCGGCGCGTGGGTCGGGGGTTTCTGGGGGTTCTGCTTGCGCTGCTGTTGATCGGATCCATGGGCATCGCGCCCCCTGTTCTCGCCGACGACGATCCGACCAACGACGCGCACGATCCGTACTTCAACGAAGACGAGTACCAGGCGTTCTACACCCCGCCGGACCCGCTGCCGCCGGGCGCACCCGGTGACCTGATCCGCACCGAGCCGTCGCGGCTGGTGCTCGAGCCGTCGGGTCAACTCGGCATGATCATGGCCGACGCGACCCGAATCATGTACCGCAGCACCGACGTTCACGGCAACCCGATGGCGGTCACCGGCACCTACTTCGAACCGTACAACGACTGGCCGGGGGGCGGTCCGCGGCCGCTGATCGTGTACGGCCCCGGCACCCAGGGTCAGGGCGACCAGTGTGCGCCGTCCCGCCAGTTCAACCAGGGCATCCACTGGCGGCCGTATCTGGACCTCGCGTTCAATTACGAGGAGTTGTTCGTCTCGACGATGGTCGCGCGCGGGTTCGCGATCGTGATGACCGACTACCAGGGCCTCGGCACGCCGGGACTACACACCTACGTCGCCCGGGTGCCGCAGGGCGACGCGATGCTCGATGCGGCCCGCGCCGCGAAGAAGCTAACCGGCACATCGCTGAAACCTGATGGGCCCGTGGCATTTTGGGGCTATTCGCAGGGCGGGGGAGCGGCGGCGTCGGCCGCTGAGCTCGCGTCGTCCTATGCCCCGGAGTTGAAGATCGTCGGCACCTACGCAGGCGCCCCGCCCGCCGACCTCAAGGAGCTGTTCCCCTACGCCGACGGCAGCGTCCTCGTCGGCGCCATCGGCTATGCCCTCAACTCGGTGATCACCGCCTATCCCGAATACGCCGACGCGATCCGCTCGAAGCTGACGCCGCGCGGTGAGGACATGCTGTTCAAAGTCCAGGACCAGTGCGTCGCCGAGACGATCGCGAAATTCATGTTCCGCCACCTGCAGCCGTACTTCAACGAAGGCATCAACCAAATCGTCAACGAGGAGCCGTTCAGCCATCTGTTCGACGAACAGAAGCTCGGTCGTTTCAAACCCAATGCGCCCGTGATGATTTTGAGCAACCGCTACGATCCGCTGGTGCCGTGGGCCGCCGCCAACCAGCTCGGCCGCGACTGGTGTGCGCAAGGGGCCGACGTGCAGTTCTGGACCAACGAGGAGCCGCCGTTCCTCAACAAGGCGATCGTCAACCACGCGCTGCCGATGCTGGTCGACGGCGAACGGGCGATGCAGTGGGTCGCCGACCGGTTCAACGGTTTACCGACCACGCCCAACTGCGGCGAATTCTAGTACGTCGCTTCGGTCACACCCGTCACCGAGGGACACCGACCATGAAGTGCCCGCCTTCGAGCGAAAGTTTCGCTGGTACCGAAAGGTCGTCAGTATGAGCGAAAGTTTCGCTGTGAGGCGGGCAACCCGGCGATTCGTCCGGCGGACGGACGGTGCGATGTCCGGGTACCGAGGCGGGTTCTAGGGCGACGGCGGGGGCGGAGGTGCGGGAGCCGGGGGAGCCGGGTTGCCGCAGCGGTTCTTGATGTCGGTCAGCGGCTGGCGAATACCGGTCAGATCCGCTTTCGTCTGAGGATGCGCCTTCATGTACGCCTGGACCTTGGGCTTCGTCTGGTCGCGCGTCAGCCCCTCGAGGCTGTTGTAGAAGTTGTTCACGTCGGGATGATCGAGCAGGTACTGCCCCGTCGCTTGCTGGACACTGGCCCTGATGAACTCGAGGTCGGCCGCGCTGCAGTTCGGCGGGTTGGCGTTCGGATCATCGGCATGTGCAAGCGGGGACGCCGCGAACAACGCCGCGCCAACCATGGCCGTACACGCGAGCAGCTTCATGCCTCTCAGTTTTGAGCACGCTGTGCTCGACCGCGCCGATCGCCAGCGGTCTCGCAGGAAACCCCCAGAGAACGCAAGGGTTACGCTCGCCGCGTGCTGATCGCAATCGAGGGTCTCGACGGCGCGGGCAAGCGAACTCTGACGCGCGGCCTGCGCGCGGCGTTCGAGTCGAACGGCAAGACCGTCGCCAGCCTGTCGTTTCCCCGCTACCGCCAGTCGGTGCCTGCCGACCTTGCCTCGGAGGCGCTTCACGGCGGGCACGGCGACTTGTCGAATTCGGTCTATGCGATGGCCGTGCTGTTCGCGCTGGACCGCGCCGGCGCGCGCGACGAGATCGAACTGCTGGCCACCGAGTACGACGTGCTGATCCTCGACCGCTACGTCGCGTCCAACGCCGCCTACAGCGCAGCGCGTCTGCATCAGGGCGCCGATGGCGAGGTGGTGGCGTGGGTGCACGAACTGGAGTACGGCCGGCTGCGGCTGCCGGCACCCGATTGGCAGGTGCTGCTCGATGTGCCCGTCGCGCTGGCCGCCGATCGGGCGGAGCGTCGCGCCAACACGGAGGCCGATCGGGCGAAGGACGCCTACGAACGCGACGACGGTCTGCAGCGGCGCACCGGGCAGGTGTACTCGGCGCTGGCCGCCTCGGAATGGGGCGGGCGATGGTCCGTGGCGGGTCCAGAAGTCGACGGGGCGGCGCTGGCCGACCTTCTGCTAGGCCGTTAGCCAGGGAAAAGAACGAAACACCGGGCCGCCTACCGGGGTTTTATCACGTTTCGGTGCCACCATGGACACCATGAGGCAAAGGATTCTGGTCGTCGACGACGACCCTTCGCTCGCCGAGATGCTGACGATCGTGCTGCGGGGTGAAGGGTTCGACACCGCAGTCATCGGCGACGGCACCCAGGCGCTCACCGCCGTGCGCGAATTGCGGCCCGACCTGGTCTTGCTGGACCTGATGCTGCCGGGCATGAACGGCATCGACGTGTGCCGGGTGCTGCGCGCCGACTCCGGCGTGCCCATCGTGATGCTGACCGCCAAGACCGACACCGTCGACGTGGTGCTCGGCCTGGAATCCGGCGCCGACGACTACGTGATGAAGCCGTTCAAGCCGAAGGAGCTGGTGGCGCGCGTGCGTGCGCGGCTGCGGCGCAACGAGGACGAGCCCGCGGAGATGCTCTCCATCGCCGATGTCGACATCGACGTGCCGGCCCACAAGGTCACCCGGCAGGGCGAGCAGATTTCGCTGACACCGCTGGAGTTCGACCTGTTGGTGGCGCTGGCACGCAAACCGCGGCAGGTGTTTACTCGTGATGTGCTTCTCGAACAGGTGTGGGGCTACCGGCACCCAGCCGACACCCGTTTGGTGAACGTGCATGTCCAGCGTTTGCGGGCCAAGGTCGAAAAGGATCCCGAGAACCCGCAGGTTGTGCTGACCGTTCGAGGAGTGGGATACAAGGCCGGACCTCCGTGATCTTGCGCGGCTCGGCCGCGGTTGTGACCTTGCGCGGCTCGGCCGCGGTCGTGACCGGGACCGCCAGGCGGTCGCCGTGATCTTCAGCTCGAGGCGGCGCATTCATCGGCGTTCTGCACCACTGATACGCGGATTGGGAGCGCTGGGTCGAGCGTTGAGCCTGGCATGGCGTCGCTCCCTGCAACTGCGGGTGGTGTCGCTGACGCTCGGGCTGTCGCTGGCCGTGATCCTGGTGCTCGGCTTCGTGCTGACGAGCCAGATCACCGACCGCATCCTCGAAGTGAAGGTCCGGGCGGCCACCGAGGAGATCGAACGGGCCCGCAACACCGTCAGCGGCATCGTCGGCGGCGAGGAGACCCGGTCGCTGGACAGCAGCCTGCAGCTGGCCCGCAACACGCTCATCGACCGCAAGGCCGACGCGGGCGCGGGGCTGGCGGGCGCGTTCGACGCGGTCCTCGTCGTTCCCGGCGACGGCCCGCGGGCGGCGACGTCGGCGGGACCCGTCGCGCAGATCCCCCGCACGCTGCGCGACTTCGTCAAGGCCGGCCAGGTCAGCTACCAGTACGCGACGGTGCACACCGACGGCTTCTCCGGTCCCGCGCTGATCATCGGCACCCCGACGTCGTCACCGGTGACCAACCTCGAGCTGTATCTGGTCTTCCCGCTGAACAACGAGGCATCCACGATCGCGCTGGTGCGCGGCACCATGGCGACCGGCGGCGTGGTGCTGCTGCTCATGCTCGCCGCCATCGCGCTGATCGTCGCGCGGCAGATCGTGCTGCCGGTGCGGTCGGCGTCGCGGATCGCCGAACGGTTCGCCGAAGGCCATCTCACCGAGCGGATGCCGGTGCGCGGCGAGGACGACATGGCACGCCTGGCGGTGTCGTTCAACGACATGGCCGAGAGCCTGTCGCGCCAGATCACGCAGCTGGAAGAGTTCGGCAACCTGCAACGCCGCTTCACCTCCGACGTCAGCCATGAGCTGCGTACTCCATTGACGACGGTGCGGATGGCCGCCGACCTGATCCACGACCACAGCGAGGAGCTCGATCCGGCGCTGCGGCGGTCCACTGAGTTGCTGGTCAGCGAGCTCGACCGGTTCGAACTGCTGCTCAACGACCTGCTGGAGATCTCCCGGCACGACGCAGGCGTCGCCGAGCTGTCCGTCGAAGCCGTCGACCTGCGCAGCACCGTGCAGAGTGCACTGGACGACGTCGGCCACCTGGCGGGCGACGCCGACATCGACCTCATCCTCGACATGCCGGCCGAAGAGGTCATCGCCGAGGTCGATCCGCGCCGCGTGGAGCGCATCCTGCGCAACCTCATCGCCAACGCCATCGACCACGCCGAATCCAAACCGGTGCGGATCAGGATGGGCGTCGACGAGGATACGGTCGCCGTCACCGTCCGTGACTACGGTGTCGGGCTGCGCCCCGGCGAGGAGAAGTTGGTGTTCAGCCGGTTCTGGCGCTCCGACCCGTCGCGTGTGCGCCGCTCCGGCGGCACCGGCCTCGGGCTGGCGATCAGCATCGAGGACGCCCGTCTGCACCAGGGGCGCCTGGAGGCGTGGGGCGAACCAGGCAAGGGCGCATGCTTCCGACTCACCCTGCCCCTGGTGCGCGGCCACAAGGTGACGACGAGCCCGCTTCCGTTGAAACCCATTGGGCGCGAACGCAAACAGCGCAAGTCGGCGCGGGAACGGCAGCCGGCGGGAGAAACCGTGTGACGCGCGTGCTCCTACGACCCGTGCTCCTCGCGTGCGCGGCGCGACCGGTACTCCGCGCATTCGCTGCCGTCCTGTCAGCGTGTGTGATGGTGTTGGCCGGATGCGCAGGCGTACCCAGTTCGTCGGCGCCGCAGGCGATCGGGACCGTCGACCGGCCCGCGCCGCCGAGCCTGCCCAAGCCCACCCCGGACATGGATCCCGATGTGCTGTTGCGGGAGTTCCTCAAGGCGACCGCCGATCCGTCCAACCGGCATCTGGCCGCCCGGCAGTTCCTCACCGAGTCGGCGTCCAACGGCTGGGACGACGCTGGTAGCGCGCTGCTGATCGACCGGGTCGTGTTCGTCGAAACGCGAGGGCCCGACAGGGTTTCGGTCAGCATGCGCGCCGACATCCTCGGCTCGCTGTCCGACATCGGGGTGTTCGAGACCGGCGAGGGCGCACTGCCCGATCCCGGTCCGATCGAGTTGGTGAAGACCTCCGGCGGCTGGCGCATCGATCGGCTGCCCAACGGTGTTTTCCTTGACTGGCAACAGTTCCAGGAGACCTACAAGCGCAACACGCTCTACTTCGCCGACCCGACCGGCAAGACCGTCGTCCCCGATCCGCGCTATGTCGCGGTGTCCGATCCCGATCAGCTGGCCACCGAGTTGATCAGCAAGCTGATCGCCGGGCCGCGTCCGGAGATGGCGAACACGGTGCGCAACCTGCTCGGGCCGCCGCTGCGGCTGCGCGGTCCGGTGACCCGCGCCGACGGCGGCAAGATGGGCGTCGGCCGCGGCTACGGCGGCGCGCGCATCGATCTGGAGAATTTGTCCACCACCGATCCACACAGCCGACAACTGCTTGCCGCACAGGTGATTTGGACGCTGTCGCGGGCGGGCATCAACGGGCCGTATGTCATCAACGCCGACGGTGCCGCGCTCGACGACCGGTTCGCCGATGGCTGGCAGACCTCCGACGTCGCCGCCACCGATCCCGGCGCGGCCGACGGCGCCGCCGCCGGGCTGCACGCGTTGGTCGACGGCTCGCTGGTGGCGCTCGACGGGCAGCGGGCGCCGCGGGTACCCGGTCCGTTCGGCGCGACGCCCAACCAGACCGGCGCCGCGGTCTCGCGCAGTGGGCAGGAAGCGGCATCGGTCGTCACGCTCAACGCCGGTGCCCCGGAGATGGCGTCGTCGCTGTGGGTCGGTCCGATCGGCGGAAATCCGTTGCAGGCGATGGACGGTCGCAGCCTGTCGCGGCCGACCTGGTCGCTCGACGAAGCGGTGTGGGTGGTGGTGGACGGCAACAACGTGGTGCGGACGGTTCAGGACGCGTCGGGCCAGCCGGGCCGCATCCCCGTCGACATCACCGCGGTGACAACGCGATTCCCGGGCCCGATCACCGAGCTGCAGCTGTCGCGGGACAGCACACGCGCGGCGATGGTGATCGAGGGCCAGGTGATTCTCGCCAGCGTAGAGCAGACGCCCGGCGGCGGCTACGCGCTGACCTACCCGCGTCGGCTCGGCTTCGGGCTGAAGAAAACGGTGGTGTCCCTGTCGTGGCGCACCGGCGACGACATCGTGGTCAGCCGCACCGATCCGCAACACCCGGTGTCCTACGTCAACCTCGACGGCGTGAACTCCGACGGCCCGAGCCGGAACCTGCTGATGCCGGTCGGAACCGTCGCCGCGAACCCGTCGACGGTGTACGTCGCCGACGCCCGCGGAATCTTGCAGCTGTCCGGTTCGGCGGCCGAGAACGACCCGCGATGGGTCGAGGTTCGCCCGCTGATGACGCCAGGCGCCATTCCCGTACTTCCCGGTTAACCCAGCCCGCTGAAAGGATCCGATATGCCCTTCGATGATTTGGCGGTCCCGCGTCAACACGTGATTCGCGGTGCCGGCGTGGTGTTGACCGCGGGCGCGCTTGCGGCATGCGGCGACAGCGGTGGCAATGCCGGCGCAGGCAGCGAGACCTCGAAAACCTCCGGTCCAGCCGCGCCGGACGGCGCGATCGCCAAGACGTCCGATGTGCCGGTCGGCTCGGGCGTGATCGTCGACGACGTCGTCGTGACGCAGCCTGCGGCAGGCGACTTCAAGGCTTTCTCGTCGACCTGCACGCACAAGGGATGCACGGTGAACAAGATCGCCGACGGCACGATCGACTGCCCGTGTCACGGCAGCAAGTTCAACCTCGACGGCACGGTCGCCAAGGGACCGGCGACAAAGCCGCTGGAGGCCAAGAACATCTCGGTCGAAGGCGACTCGATCGTGCTCGTCTGATGCTCGAGGTCAGCTCGAGCTGACGCCGGGAATCCGGTCCTCCCGGAACGCCTCGACGAAGTGCTGATGGTCCTCGCGCACGGTCTTCGCGTACTCGAGCCCGAATTCCACCAAGTCGCCGACGAATTCGTCGTCGCGGTCGTCGATGACCTCAGCGATCGCGTCCTCGGTCTGAAAGCTCACCAGTTCCTGGTCGCTGTCGGCATCGCCGACGCAGTGCACCTTGGCGACGGCCTTGCCGAGCTGTTCGAGCACCTCGGTCAGTTCGCCCGGTTCGGTCAGCTCGCTCCAGTCGAGATCGGATTCGTACGGCGACAACTCCGCGACCACGAAGCCGACGCCGTCCATCTCGGTGTAGCCGAGAAGCGGGTCCGCGTGGGCCTGCAACGCGCGCTGGGACACCGCGGTGCGGTGGCCGTGGTGGTTGAAGTAGTCGTGCACGTCCTCGTCGTCGACGACGCGGCTCGGCGCCGCGACGTTGCCCTGCTTCATCGACAGCACGATGTCGTTGTCGAGCGCTTGGTTGAACCCCTCGATCAGCACGTTGTAGCTCGGCAGGCCGGCGCTGCCGATCCCGAAGCCCGTTCTGCCGACGATGTCTTTGACGTCATAGGCGACTTCGCGGAACCTCTTCGACTTCGGGATGGTGTCCTGAAACGCCTCGAACGCGGCATTGACCTTCTTGAACTCGGCCTTGCCGAGTCGGCGTACACCGGAGCCCTCGCGGAAGCGGCGGTCCGACTCGTCGACGTGGGTGGTCCGGTCGAGCATCTCCTGGCGCGTCGACAGCCGCGCCTGCTGCAGCGCGGACAGCACCGCACCCTTGGCGGTGTCGAGGTTCAACGAGAAGCTCGCATCGTCGTCGGTGGTCCGAAACCACCGCACCTGGTCGAGATAGGCTCGCGCGAACGTCGCGATCAGATCGCGGATGACGCTGTCCGACAGTGCTTTCTGCCAACACAACAACGCGACGCTGGCCGCGAATCGCTGCAGGTCCCAGGTGAAGTGTCCGACGAAGGCCTCGTCGAAGTCGTTGACGTCGAAGACCAGCACCCCGGAGCCGTCCATGTAGGTGCCGAAGTTCTCGGCGTGCAGATCGCCCTGGATCCAGACCCGACCGGTCCGCTCGCCGGCCCACCGGTCCTCGCGGCCTGCGACGTCGGCATAGAACACGCAGGCGCTGCCGCGGTAGAACGCGAACGGGTCGGCGGCCATCTTGCGGATCGGCCATTCACAGGGAGTACCCAGTCTTGCCGCGATCGATGTCATCGCGTTGACAGTCGGACCGACGTGACCTAGTTTGCAATTATGCGAAATAGCGAATCTTCCGATCGCTCGTTCGCCTTGCTCAAAACGCTCAAGGCCGTGTCCAGCCCCGTGCGGCTCGAGATCCTGTCCCTGCTGAAGGATCCGGTGGCGAACTTTCCGCCGCAGACCGACGGCGACCTCGTCCGCGATGGCGTGTGCGCCGACTTCCTCCGGGACAAGCTGGGGATCGCCGCCGCGACGGCGTCGCGTCACCTGACGTTGCTGACCGAGGCCGGGCTGTTGGTCGCCACACGCAGAAAGAACTGGACGTTCTATCGACGCGACGAGTCGGCGATCGACCGGTTCGCTCGGTCTCTGGAGTCAGAGTTGTGACGGCGACGCGGGTGGGTCTCCCTTTCACGCATGTCGACGTTTTCAGCCGAGTTCCGTTCGGCGGCAACAGCCTGCCGGTCTTTCCCGATGCGGCGCACCTCGACGGCGAGCAGATGCTGCGAATCACTCAGGAGATGCGGCACTTCGAAGCCATCTTCCTGACACCCACCGAACACCCCGGCACCGTTCGTGCCAGGATCTACGACTTGTTCGACGAACTACCCTTCGCCGGACACCCGATCATCGGCGCGGCGGCCGTCCTGCACGAACGCTCGGGGGCGAGGGGCGCACACCTCTGGCGATTCCAACTCCTGCGCAAGACAGTCGAAGTCAGAACGGAGGCCGTCGACGGAGGCTATTCGGGTTGGCTGGATCAAGGCACGCCTGAGTTCCTGGGAACGGTCGACGACGGTGAACAGATCGCCGGCGCTTTCGATCTGGCGCCGCACGACTTGCATCCGGATCTGCCGCCGGAGGTGGTGAGCACCGGGCTTCGCTACCTGATCGTGCCGGTTCGGCCCGGCGTTCTGGGGCGGGCGCGAATCTCGCACGACATCACTGACATGCTCCGCGGCGCCAATGCCCAGTTCGCGGTCCTGCTCGACGACTCCGCGGTCGAAGTGCGGCACTGGAACAACGACGGAATCGTCGAGGATGTGGCCACCGGTAGCGCCGCAGGCACGATCGGCGCTTACCGCCTGCGCCACGGATTGGTCTGCGGAGGCAAGACATTCATCCTCAACCAAGGCCGATACACCGGCCGGCCGAGCCAACTGCGGGTGCGCCCGGAAGGCTCCGCGCGAAATGTCGAAACGGTGCACGTGGGCGGCGATGTCTGCCTCGTCGGGCAAGGAACGATCGTGGCGCCGCCATGACCGAGGCCGGGCCGTGGGAGACCACCCGCATGATCGGTGCCGAAAGCATCCGCGCGAGTGTCGGTTTCGACGATCTGATCGAGCCCGTGTCGCGGGCATTCGCCGAGTCCAGCGCCGGCCGAGCCGACAACGGGCTGGTCGTGATGTTCCCCGCCGAGCGCCGCGAACTCGGTGACGTCTATGTGAAGACGGGAAGCCTGCGGGGCCATGACGTCTTCATCGTGAAGGTGTCGCCGTGGTTCAGCGTGAATGTGGAACGGGGGCAGCCTCAAGGCGGATTCGTCGGCGTCTTCGACAGCCACACGGGGCGAACGCTTGCACTGTTACACGATGAGCACTATCTCTCCGACATCCGCACCGCCGCGGCCGGCGCGGTCGCCGCGCGGATGCTCGCGCCGTCCACCGTCGACACCGCCGCGGTACTCGGCGCGGGCGTGCAGGCCTATTGGCAGCCCTTGGCGCTGTATCGAGAGCGCCCATTCGGCACCCTCGTGATCTGGGCGCGCGACCCGCAGAAGGCCGCGCAGCTCAAGACCCGGCTGAGCCGCAAGCTGCCCGGCGTCGACATTCACTGTGCGCGCGATATCGAGGCCACCGTCCGCAGCGCTGACGTTCTGATCACCGCAACGGTGGCCCGCGAACCGCTGGTGCAGGGCGCGTGGCTGCGCCGGGGCGTGCACATCACCGCCGTCGGCGCCGACGACGCAACCAAATGTGAACTCGACGCGACGGCGCTTCGGCGCGCGAAGGTCTTCGTGGACAGCCGTGAGACCGCTGAGGCCAACGGCGACGTGCACCGGGCGATTCGCGCGGGCCGATATTCCATCGAGGAGGTGGCGGGCGAACTGGGTGAGGTGGTATCCGGCAGCACCGCAGGACGTACATCGGACGACGACATCACCATCGCCAAACTCGTTGGGATCGGCGCGCAAGACCTCGCCGCGGCAGAGGCGACGCTGGCGAAGCTGTAGACATGTCACCGCCCGTCGCGACACTGGCGGTGTGCTCGACCTGGTTCTTCCGTTGGAGTGCGGCGGGTGCGGCGCGCCCTCGACCCGGTGGTGCGACACCTGCGCACGGCAACTGCGGGTTCGCCCCGACGAACCACACCTCATCGCCCCTCGGGTGCACGCCGGCGTGCCCGTCTTCTCGCTCGGCCGCTACGCGGGCGTTCGCCGCAACGCGATCGTCGCGGTCAAGGAACACGGCCGCGCCGACCTGATCCGCCCGCTCGGCACGGCGCTGCGCGACGGCCTTCGACAGCTGCTCCGGTGGGGTGTGGTGGACGCGCCGCTGATCGTGGTCCCGGCGCCCACCCGCCGCCGCGCCGCCCGCAGGCGCGGCGGAGATCCCGTCACCCGGATCGCGCGCGCCGCCACCTCGGGTGCCCGGGACGCCAGCGTCGTGCCCGCGCTGCAGATGACGGCCTTCGTCCGCGACTCGGTCGGGCTGTCCAGCGCGGCCCGACAGAAAAACGTCGCCGGCCGGGTCCGGTGCATGGGCGGCATCGACGGGTTGCCAGGCGACGTGGTCGTCGTCGACGACATCGTCACGACCGGTGCGACCGCCGCGGAATCCGTCCGTGTCCTGCAAACGTGCGAAGCCGGGGTGGTCGCGGTCCTCGCGCTCGCAAACGCCTGACCAACGAGGCTGACGGCGGGGCCAATTTCTCCGAGATAAATCCGGCGTGAAGAACTTGAAACAGGTGGGCCAATTTACTGGCACGAGTAGGTGAACACGGACTACCGTCGGGGCCAACATCCGTGAACACCTCACGGCGGCGCTCAGCAAGAAGCGCCAACCAATCGCCCAGCGGTAGGAGGTGACTGATCGACACCTTGTACCGGCGAGCGGCGAAATGACGCGTGCCCCGTCGGTGCAGCTTCTGCCAGTTAGGCACGCAGTGCGCGTGCGACGCGAAAGAGAAACGAGTCGCCAAGCATGTCAATCCGTTCCATGGAAACCGACCGCTCGATGATCGTTGACGATGACCAGCCTTCGCCCGCGCCCAGCGCCGAGGTAGTCGTCAAGGGCCGCAACGTCGAAATCCCCGACCACTTCCGCATCTACGTCTCCGAAAAACTCGCCCGCCTCGAGCGGTTCGACCGCAGCATCTACCTCTTCGACGTCGAACTCGACCACGAGCGCAACCGGCGTCAACGCAAGAACTGCCAGCACGTGGAGATCACCGCGCGGGGTCGCGGGCCGGTCGTGCGGGGCGAGGCATGCGCCGACAGCTTCTACGCCGCCCTGGAGTCGGCGGTCTGCAAACTCGAGAACCGGCTTCGGCGAAGCAAAGACCGCCGAAAGGTGCACTACGGGGACAAGACCCCGGTGTCGCTGGCCGAGGCCACGAAGATCTCGGCTCCCGAGGCGTTCGGACCGCCATCCAGCGCCGACGCGGACAGCGCGCCGCGGGACGGGGCGGAGGTCCACGAACCCGGACAGATCGTCCGCACCAAGGAACACCCGGCGACGCCGATGACCGTCGACGACGCGCTCTACGAGATGGAACTGGTCGGCCACGACTTCTTCTTGTTCCACGACAAGGACAGCGACAAGCCGTGCGTGGTGTATCGCAGACACGCCTTCGATTACGGTCTGATTCGGCTCGCCTGAGCGGCGCGGACATGCCGATTCACCCGGGCTGACCGAGCACGACCAGCCACTTCGGCGTGTCGCCTAGGATGGACCCGTCTAATTACGCGACGGGATCCATCAACCCACAGGGGAAACTAGCGTGCTCGATAAGTTGCTGCGTTTCGGTGAAGGCCGCATGGTCAAGCGCCTCATGCGGGTGGCTGACTATGTCAACACCTTGTCCGACGACGTCGAGAAGCTCTCCGACGCCGAACTGCGCGCCAAGACCGACGAGTTCAAGAAGCGCTCCGCCGGCGGCGAGGATCTCGACGATCTGATGCCGGAGGCGTTCGCGGTGGCCCGCGAGGCCGCCTGGCGCGTCCTCGACCAACGGCCCTACGACGTGCAGGTGATGGGCGCGGCCGCCCTGCACTTCGGCAATGTCGCCGAGATGAAGACCGGTGAGGGCAAGACCCTGACCTGTGTGCTGCCCGCCTACCTCAACGCCCTCTCGGGCAAGGGCGTGCACGTCGTCACCGTCAACGACTACCTGGCCAAACGCGACAGCGAGTGGATGGGCCGCGTGCACCGCTTCCTGGGCCTGGACGTCGGCGTGATCCTGGCGCAGATGACGCCCGACGAGCGGCGCGTCGCCTACAACGCCGACATCACCTACGGCACGAACAACGAGTTCGGCTTCGACTACCTGCGCGACAACATGGCGCACACGGTCGAGGAGATGGTCCAGCGCGGTCACGCATTCGCCGTCGTCGACGAGGTCGACTCCATCCTCATCGACGAGGCCCGCACGCCGCTGATCATCTCCGGACCCGCCGACGGGTCATCGAACTGGTACGCCGAGTTCAGCCGGCTGGCGCCGTTGATGGAGAAGGACAAGCACTACGAGGTCGACATCCGCAAGCGCACGATCGGCGTCAACGAGCTCGGCGTCGAGTTCGTCGAGGACCAGCTGGGCATCGACAACCTGTACGAGGCCGCCAACTCGCCGCTGGTCAGCTACCTCAACAACGCCATCAAGGCCAAAGAGCTGTTCATGCGCGACAAGGACTACATCGTGCGCAACGGCGAGGTGCTGATCGTCGACGAGTTCACCGGCCGCGTGCTGGTCGGCCGCCGTTACAACGAGGGCATGCACCAGGCCATCGAGGCCAAGGAAAAAGTCGAGATCAAGGCGGAGAACCAGACGCTGGCCACGATCACGCTGCAGAACTACTTCCGGCTCTACGACAAGCTCTCGGGCATGACCGGCACCGCCCAGACGGAGGCGGCCGAGCTGCACGAGATCTACAAGCTCGGCGTGGTGTCCATCCCCACCAACAAGCCGATGATCCGCGCCGACCAGTCCGATCTGATCTACAAGACCGAGGAGGCCAAGTACATCGCGGTCGTCGACGACGTCAGCGAGCGTTACGAGAAGGGTCAGCCGGTGCTGATCGGCACCACCAGCGTCGAGCGTTCGGAGTACCTGTCGCGGCAGTTCACCAAGCGCCGCATCCCGCACAACGTGCTCAACGCCAAGTACCACGAGCAGGAAGCCGGGATCATCGCCGAGGCAGGCCGTCGCGGAGCGATCACGGTGGCCACCAACATGGCCGGTCGCGGCACCGACATCGTGCTCGGCGGCAACGTCGACTTCCTGACCGACAAGCGGCTGCGCGAGCAGGGACTCGACCCCGTCGAGACGGCCGACGACTACGAGGCCGCGTGGCATAAGCTGCTCCCGCAGGTCAAGAGCGAAGCCTCGGCCGAGGCCGAGGAGGTCATCGACGCCGGCGGTCTGTACGTGCTGGGCACCGAACGCCACGAGTCGCGGCGGATCGACAACCAGCTGCGCGGCCGCTCGGGCCGTCAGGGCGACCCCGGCGAGTCACGTTTCTACCTGTCGCTGGCCGACGAGCTGATGCGACGGTTCAACGGCGCTGCGCTCGAGTCGCTGCTGACCCGGCTGAACCTGCCCGACGACGTGCCGATCGAGGCCAAGATGGTCACCCGCGCCATCAAGAGCGCGCAGACGCAGGTCGAGCAGCAGAACTTCGAGATCCGCAAGTACGTGCTGAAGTACGACGAGGTGATGAACCAGCAGCGCAAGGTCATCTACGCCGAACGGCGGCGCATCCTGGAAGGGGAGAACCTCAAGGACCAGGCGCACGGCATGCTCGTCGACGTCATCACCGCCTACGTGGACGGCGCCACCGCCGAGGGCTACTCGGAGGACTGGGATCTGGAATCGCTGTGGGCGGCGCTCAAGACGCTGTACCCGGTCAGCATCGACCATCACGACCTGATCGACTCCGACGCGATCGGCGAGCCCGGTGAGCTGACCCGCGAGGAGCTGCTGGACGCACTGATCTCCGACGCCGAGAAGGCCTACGAGGCACGCGAGAAGCAGCTCGAGGAACTCGCGGGCGAGGGTGCGATGCGGCAGCTGGAGCGCAACGTGCTGCTCAACGTCATCGACCGTAAATGGCGCGAGCACCTCTACGAGATGGACTACCTCAAGGAGGGCATCAACCTGCGCGCCGTCGCCCAGCGCGACCCGGTGGTCGAGTATCAGCGCGAGGGCTACGACATGTTCAAAGGCATGCTCGACGCGATGAAGGAGGAGGCCGTCGGCTTCCTGTTCAACGTCACCGTCGAGGCGGTGCCGCCCGCCGCCGCGGCGCAGGTCGCCCCCGTCGCGGCGCCCACCGGGCTGGCCGAGTTCGCCGCGGAGGCGGCGGCCAAGGCGCAGGACGGCGGCGTCGCGACCAAGGAGCGGCAAACCGTGCCGTCGGCGTTGCGCGCCAAGGGAATCGACGATCAGGCGCCGCCGCTGACCTACACCGGCCCGTCCGAGGACGGCTCCGCGCAGGTGCAGCGCCAGGGCGGCAACGGCGGCAACGGCGCCGGGAGGCACGCGGCGCCGAGCAGGCGCGAGCGTCGCGAGGCCGCACGCCGTCAGGCCAAGGCGGGCAAGAAGGGCTAGTTCTGCTTTCACGGGGGCGAGCGCTCACTCCTGTACGGTTTTCGCGCGGCGGTTTCCGTACGACGATGAGCGCTCGCGGGGGTTGACTAGTTTTCCACCAGGGCGGCGATGCGCGCCAAGGTGGCACGCATACCGTCCTCGGCCTGGCGCGGCATCGAGCCCATCTTCAGCATCAGGCGTTGCCGGTCCCGCGACACATCCCACGTCTCGCGCACCAGCGTGCCGTCGTCGGTACCCGATGTCGCCGACCCTTCGGCTCCGACGGGGGTGAGTTCGTAGCGCCAGATGCGGCCGCCGACCAGGCCGCCGAGCGTGGTGGGCTGCCAGGCGATGCGACGATCGGGCTCGAACTCGATCACCTCGTTGTTCATCGTGTACGGCAGGAACAGGGTCTCCGGCCTGCCGCGCATCCGCATGGCGAACGTGGTGCCCAGTTCCAGCGGAATGGACGGCGCCGATGAGTGGTCGACGGTCCCCGATCCGTCGAAGCTGGCGTGACGCCCGGCGTCGGCCAGCAGCGCAAAGATCTCGCGGGCCGGCGCCTTGACGACGCGTTCGACGCTGACGGTGTCTCCCTGCACGCGATCATTATCCGACCTGCAGGGCCACCATGCGCCAGCGGCCCTCCTTGACCTCGATGCGGCCCGCGATGGCGCGAACGCGCCGGCCCCGGGTGTAGGTGGCGAACACTTCGGCCGCGTCGACGGCGGCGCCGCGGAGCCGCACCCGCCGCAACACCGCCGACCTGTCGGGCCCGGCGCTGCGCGCCATGGTGAACACCATGTCCAGCAGCGCCGGCGTCAGCATCGGCCGCAACTGGACGATGGGCCTGCGCCGGTCGATCACCTCCAAGACCCGGCGCAGGGCGGCATCGGCGAAGGCCGCCGCCGCCGGAGGCGGCGCAACATCGGAGGCCGCCGGAGGCGGCGCAACATCGGAGGCCGCCGGAGGCGGCGCAACATCGGAGGCCGCCGGAGGCGGCGCAACATCGGAGGCGGGCCGCAACGGGCGCCGAGGTGGGCGGTGCAGCGCGTCGGGCGTCGGGGCGGGGCACCCAGCCGCCCGGCCGGCGACATCGAGCTCCCGCGACGGGCCGACCGCGACGTCGAACGGCGGTGGTTCGTAGTCGACGACCGGCGTGGTGAAGGCACCCGGTTCGAAGGGGATCTGCGATGTGGTCAACGGACTCTCCAGCGATCTGTCGAGGCGGTGGTGGCATCTGCTGGAGAGGAACAGACACGTCCATGATCCCACGGTTGCGGGCAGTCGGACGCACCCGTGATGCGCAACTACAGAATCGGCGGTTACCGTGTCGGGGGTCGGCGAGGATGGGCGTCGACCGCTAGGGGAGGTAGCGCCGCATATGGTGACCAGGTTGTCGGCGTCTGACGCGTCGTTCTTCAGCCTGGAGAACTCCTCGACGCCGATGTACGTCTCGTCGCTGTCGATCCTGCGCAAGCCGCGCAACGGGCTGACCTACGAAACCCTGCTGGAAACGGTCGAGCAGCGGCTGCCGCAGATCCCGCGCTACCGGCAGAAGGTGCGCGAGGTGAGCTTCGGCCTGGCCCGCCCGGTGTGGATCGACGACCGCGACTTCGACATCACCTACCACATCCGCCGGTCCGCGCTGCCGTCCCCGGGCAGCGACGCACAGCTGCACGAGCTGGTGGCGAGGCTGGGGTCGCGTGCGCTGGACAAGACGCGCCCGCTGTGGGAGATGTACCTCGTCGAGGGGCTGGCCAAGAACCGGCTGGCGATCTACACGAAGTCACACCAGGCCCTGGTCAACGGGATGACGGCGCTCGAGATCGGCCATGTCATCGCCGACCGCACGCCCAAGCCGCCGCCGTTCGGCGAAGACATCTGGATTCCGGCCCGCGAGCCCAGCGACGCCCAGCTGTTGGCGGGGGCCGTCGGCGAGTGGATCGCACGCCCGGGCGCTCAGCTGGCCACCGTGCGCTCGGCGGTCACCGAGGTGGCCACCAACTCCGGCCAGCTGCTCGAGGTGGGCCGCCGATTCGCCGACGTCGCCAGGACCGTCGCACGGGGCTCCGCGCCGTCCAGCCCACTGAACACCAAGGTGTCGCGCAACCGCCGGTTCACCGTGGCGAGCGCAAAGCTGGAGGACTACCGCCACCTGCGCGCCCGCTACGACTGCGACGTCAACGACGTCGTGCTCGCCGTGATCACGGGTGCCCTGCGCAACTGGCTGCTCTCGCGCGGGGAGCCGGTGGCGCCGACGGCGACCGTGCGGGCGATGGCGCCGATGTCGGTCTACCCGGACGCCGAACTGGATTCGTCGGGCCCCGGTCAGGCGATCAGCGAGGTGTCGCCGTTCCTTCTCGACCTGCCCGTCGGGGAGGGCAACGCGGTGGTACGGCTGTCCCAGATCGCGCACATGACGGAGTCGCATCCGACGGCAGCCAGCCTGGTGGACGCCAGAACCATCGTGACGCTGTCCGGCTTTGCGCCACCGACCTTGCACGCCATGGGGATTCGGGTGGCGACGACCTTCTCGGCCCGGCAGTTCAACCTGTTGATCACCAATGTGCCGGGCGCGCAGAAGCAGATGTACATCGCGGGTGCCAAGCTGCTCGAAACCTATGCGGTGCCGCCGCTGCTGAACAATCAGGTGCTGGCGATCGGGGTCACGTCCTACAACGGGATGCTCTACTTCGGCGTCAACGCCGACCGCGAGGCGATGAGCGATGTCGACGTGTTGCCGTCGCTGCTGCGGGAGTCGCTCGACGAGCTGCTGGAAGCGGCCCAGTGACAGGATCGCTGACGATGGTGGGCCTGGCTGTCGCGCTGGTCAAGGATCTGCGAAGTGACCCGCTCATGGTGCGGCGCCGCTACGCCGCCGAGGCCGTCGACAGCGCGGTCGTGCACGGTGTGACCGAACACGGCGACGATTTCATCATCTCCGTCGAGAAAGATCCGGGGGCGGGCCGCTAACCTCGCCTCGTGCGTGTCTATGTGCCTGCCACCCTGGCCATGCTGGCGCAGCTCGTCGCCAATCGGTCGATCGGCGCCGTGAACAACACGGCGTTCGCGGTGACACCCGCGCTGCGGGAGTCCTACGCCCAGGGCGACGACGACGAATTGGCCGAGGTGGCGCTGCGCGAGGCGGCGCTGGCGTCGGTGCGGCTGCTGGCCGGGGCCGCCGACGACGCCGGGCCTGATGTCGCCGGCCAGGCGGCTCCGGCGACGGAGCTGCCGCCGCGGCGCGCCGTGCTGGAGGTCGAGGTCGACGGCGCCACACCGCGGCCCGACCTCGACGATGCGGTGGTACGGCTGGCCGGGCCCGTGGCGATATCCGACGTGGTGGCCGCCTACGTCGACAACGAGGCCGCCGAAACCGCCGTCCGCGCGGCGATCGAGGCCGTCGATGCGGCAGATCTGGGGGATGAGGACGCCGAGCTGACCGTCGGCGACGCACAGGACCATGACCTGGCCTGGTATGCCGCCCAAGAGCTGCCGTTTCTACTGGAACTGCTCTAACGGGTGGATACGGGAGCGTAGGTTACGGTACCGTAGGTTTTGTGGCCAAGAACGTCATCAAGGTCTCGGCCAATGTCGCCGACACAGTCCGGCCGAGGGTGGCCGGCGCCCAACAACGTCCGGGCTGGCACTTCCTGCGCACGCTGGCCGAACGGATCACGACGCCGCTGCTCCCCGACGACTACCTGAAGCTGGCCAACCCGCTGTGGTCGGCCCGTGAGCTGCGGGGTCGGGTGCTGGAGGTCCGCCGCGAAACCGTCGATACCGCGACGTTGGTGATCAAACCCGGTTGGGGCTTCTCCTTCAACTATCGGCCCGGCCAGTACATCGGCATCGGACTGCTGGTGGAGGGCCGCTGGCGGTGGCGGTCGTACTCGCTGACGTCCAGCCCCGTGACCGGAGCCGCTACGGCGGCGACATCCAAACAAGGCTCGCGCACCATCACGATCACGGTCAAGGCGATGCCGGAGGGATTTTTGTCGACGCACCTCGTCGGCGGTGTGGCGCCGGGCACGATCGTGCGCCTGGCGGCGCCGCAGGGCAATTTCGTGATGCCCGATCCGGCGCCCGCGTCCGTGCTGTTCATCACCGGCGGATCGGGTATCACCCCGGTGATGTCGATGCTGCGCACCCTGTCCCGGCGCGACCAGATCACCGATATCGTGCACTTGCATTCCGCGCCAACGGAATCCGATCTCATCTTCGCCGCAGAGCTGGCCGAGCTGCAGCGCAGCCACCCTGGCTACCGGCTGCACCTGCGGATGACCCGCGAGCGCGGCCGCCTGGACCTGGCGCAGATCGGCGATGCGGTGCCGGACTGGCGCGACCGGCAGACGTGGGCCTGCGGGCCGGAGGGCATGCTGTCGGCCGCCGAGCACGTCTGGTCGGCGGCCGGAATCGGCGAGCGCCTGCATCTGGAGAGGTTCGCGGCGACCCGGGCGGCCGCGCACGGCGAAGGCGGAACGGTGGAATTCGCCCGCAGCGGCAAGACACTCACCGTGGACGCCGCAACCCCGTTGATGGAGGCGGGCGAGAGCGCGGGTATCCGGATGCCGTTCGGCTGCCGGATGGGAATCTGCCAGTCATGTGTCGTCGGCCTGCTCGACGGGCACGTGCGGGATCTGCGTACCGGCGTCGAGCACGAACCGGGAAGCCGCGTGCAGACATGCATTTCCGCAGCGTCGGGGGATTGCGTGCTGGATGCATAAGGTTTACTGACTGGTAACCTACGGTGCCGTAGGTTACGGTAGAGTAGGCGCAAAGGAAGGAGGCAGAACGATGGCTATCACCGACGTCCCGGCATTCGCGCACTTGACCGATGCCGACATCGAGAATCTGGCTTTCGAGCTGGACACCATCCGCCAGGACATTGAGGACTCCCTCGGCGAGCGCGACTCGCGCTACATCCGCCGCACCATCGCCGCGCAGCGCGCGCTCGAAATCGCAGGCCGGCTCATTTTGACGGCGAGCTCCAAGCGCTCAGCCTGGTGGGCAGGCACCGTCACGTTGGGCGTGTCCAAGATCATCGAGAACATGGAGATCGGCCACAACGTCATGCACGGCCAGTGGGATTGGATGAACGATCCCGAGATCCACTCCTCGTCATGGGAATGGGACATGAGCGGGGCATCCAAGCACTGGCGGTTCACCCACAACTTCATGCATCACAAGTACACCAACATTCTCGGCATGGACGACGACGTCGGCTACGGCGTCATCCGGGTCACCCGGGACCAGCGCTGGAGGCCGTTCAACCTGTACGGCAACCTGCTGTTCAACACGCTGCTGGCCATCGGGTTCGAGTGGGGCGTCGGGCTGCAGCATCTCGAGCTCGGCAAGATCTCCAAGGGCCGCGACGACCGCGCCGCCACCATGAAACGTGTCCGCGAGTTCGGTGTGAAAGCGGGCCACCAGGTCGCCAAGGACTACATTGCCTACCCGGCACTGACCTCGCTGTCGCCCGGCGCGACCTACTCCTCGACGCTGAAGGCCAACGCGGTGGCCAACGTCATCCGCAACGTGTGGTCGAACGCGGTCATCTTCTGCGGCCATTTCCCGGACGGCGCAGAGAAATTCACCAAGACCGACATGGTCGGCGAGACCAAGGGTCAGTGGTATCTGCGACAGATGCTCGGCAGCGCCAACTTCGAGAACGGCCCGGTGCTGCGGTTCATGAGCGGCAACCTGTGCCACCAGATCGAACACCACCTCTATCCGGATCTGCCGAGCAACCGGCTCCACGAGATCTCGTTTCGGGTTCAGGAAGTGTGCGACAAGTACGACCTGCCGTACACGACGGGTTCGTTCCTGATGCAGTACGGCAAGACTTGGCGCACCATCGCCAAGCTGTCACTGCCGGACAAGTACCTGCGCGACACCGCCGACGACGCACCCGAGACGCGCAGCGAGCGGATGTTCGACGAACTGGGGCCCGCCCCGCGCCGTGGCCTGAAGTCGGCCATCAACGCGGTGCGTCAGCGTCGCCGTGAGAGGCGCGCGATGAAGCAAACCGCGCCTCGCGCGGCCTAGCCAATTGGACCGGCGCGTACAGTTAGGGCGTGTCGCCGCAAGAAGGACGCGGAACGAGGTCACGGCTGACCTCCCGCGGTGCCGCGACCCGCAATCGGATCGTGCTGGCGGCTGCGGAACTCATGCATGTGCAGGGCGTCGCGACGACGACCATCGACGAGGTCCTCGCCGCCAGCGCGACGAGCAAATCGCAGTTCTACCAACACTTCGACGACAAATCGGAGTTGGTGTACGACGTCATCACGCTGCGCGCCGACGAGGTGCTGTCCTGGCAGCGACTCCGGCTCGAAAAGGTGGATTCCCTTCGCGGACTTCATCAATGGCGTGACGCGATGGTGCAGCGCTGCGTGCTGCGCCGCGGTCTGTGGGGCTGCGAGCTCGGCTCGCTGGCGGCGGAGTTGTCCGACACCGACGACAAGGCCAGGGCATCGCTGGCCGGCCATTTCGCCGAATGGCGGTCGATCCTGGCCGGCGCGCTCGAGCGGATGCGCGACAGCGGTGTACTGCGCGCCGATATCGACACGGCCGCGCTGGCGACCGGGCTGCTGGCGGCCGTGGAGGGCGGTTACCTGCTGTCGCAGACCGCGCACGACCCCCGCCTGATGCAGACCTCGCTGAATGCCGCGATCGCCCACGTCATGACGTTCGCTGCAGACGGCAGCGAGCGGGCCAGCCATTGAATGACTGACCCGCTCGGCCCACAGATCGCGGCGTAAAACCGCTGCTAGCCGGTGTTCTCCCGGTTGCCGGGGACGGCCGTCGGTGCCGAGGGCGCCTTGACCCCCGGTGAGAACGGGTTCGGTCCGTTGGGATCCAGGCGCGGGGCCTTCTCCGTCGGTTCAGCCGATGGCGTCGTGGTGGTAGTCGTTGTGGTGGTTGAGGTTTCGGAGGGGGCTTCTTTTGCCTGGCCACCGCACGCGGTCAACGCGCCCATCGAGATGATGGCGGCGATTCCGAGCGAGGCAGCGACGCGGCGAGGCAGCCGGCCTGTCTTCATGATGCAGTCCTGTTCGTAGCCTGGGAATGACGTGAATACGAACTGAACTATATCGTCCAAGATCAGAAGGCGTCAATGGCACTATCCGGTCAAATGAGACCAGATAGTCCAAAGTGACTTGAGTGTCAGTCGGGAATGTAGTCGAACTGGTCCGGGTTGGGCCCGCGGCGCCCCTTCTCGCCCTTGTTCAGCTCGGTGAGCGCATCGGCGTCGTCCGGGCTCAGTTCGAAATCGAAGATCTCGAAGTTCTCCTTGATCCGCTCCGGCGTCACCGACTTCGGGAACACGATGTCACCACGCTGGATGTGCCAGCGCAACACGACCTGTGCCGGTGACTTACCGGTCGCGTCGGCGATACCCTGGACAACCTGATCGTCGAGCACGGCGCCCTGCGCGATCGGTGACCACGCCTCGGTGACGATGCCGTGCTCCTGCCCGTAGGCGCGCACCTCGTCGTTGGTGAAGTAGGGGTGCACCTCGATCTGGTTCACGACGGGCACCGTGTCGGTCTCCTTGGCCAACCGCTCGAGATGGGCGACCTGGAAGTTCGACACCCCGATGCTGCGGGCGCGGCCGTCGCGCTTGAACTCCTCGAGCGTCTGCCATGTCGAGACGAAGTCGCCGTCGTACAGGGTCGGCAGCGGCCAGTGGATCAAGAACAGGTCGACGTAGTCGAAGCCGAGTTCGGAGAGCGTGCTGTCGAATGCGCGGCGAGCGTCGTCGGGCTTGTGGAACCCGTTGCTGAGCTTGCTGGTGACGTAGACCTCGCCGCGGTCGATCCCCGCATCGCGGATGCCCTGGCCGACGCCGGCCTCGTTCTGATACATCTCGGCGGTGTCGATGTGGCGATAGCCGATGTCGAGGGCCTTTTTGACGGCCTCCGCGGTGTCCTCGGGGTCGATCTGAAATACCCCGAAGCCCAGCTGCGGGATCTTCGTGCCGTCGTTGAGTTCGATATTCGGTACGTGAGTCACGGTTCATCCTCCTGATGGTGAGCCTGCCCGGTAGTCGATCAGGTCAAACACCGACCGCTTGTGATTTATGTCCACCGATCGGTGGACACGAGGTTCAACCGGTCGACCGCCTGATCGCCCGACATACATCGAGCGCGCCCTGCGGCAGTCTTGAGTCATCGCCGGAACGCACCGGCCGACAAACGAAAAACCAACTCACACAGGAGAACTCGAAATGATCAAGAACGTCTTCGCCCGCTACCTCGTCATGCTGACCGTCGGCGGAAGCCTCCTCGGCGGCGCGGCGGTCGGACTGGCCGGCTTGGCCAACGCCGCTACGACCGAGACCGGTCCGACCGGCCCCGGCTACTCCTACGCCCCGAGCGTCAAGGCCCATCCCGCGCCCAACCAGAAGCCGGGCTGGCACAACCATCACGGCGTCTGGCACGTCAACGCCCAGAACGGCAATCGATAGCCACCCCGCCAGTGAGGCCCTCCCGGAACCGGGCGGGCCTCACTTGGCGTTGGCGTCGGGGTTGGTCAGTGCTTGACCGAGGCGCAGTAGTAGTTGTTGCCGATCGCGGTCGCACCGTCGGCGCCGGGGATCGGCGGCAGCCCGGCGTCGGTGAGCAGCCGGGAGACCGGCGTCTTCGACGATTGCCAGCCGCGGACGGCGAGGTAGTCGGCGACATCGTTTCGCTCGTCGGGGTAGCCGAGCTCGCCGAGTTCGAGGTCGAACCCGTTCTCCCGCCACAGTTGGGTCAGCGAGTCGATCGACTGGCGGGTGTCCCCGCTGTCGGAGCCTTCCGGCGAAACCTCCGACGACAGCCGGCTTCCTATGGCGCTGAGCGCAGTGATGTTGTCCAGCAACCGATCCTGAGCGTCGGAGGGCAGAAACGGCAGCAGGCCCTCGGCGATCCACGCTGTCGGCTTCGCGGTGTCGAACCCCGCATCGCGCAGTGCGGCGGGCCAGTCGCGCCGCAGATCGATCGGCACCGCGCGCACGTCGGCCGTCGGCGCCGCCTTCAAATCGGACAGCGTCGCCGCCTTGAACGCGAGCACGTCGGGCTGGTCGATCTCGAACACCACCGTCTGCGGCGGCCACACCAGCCGATAGCCGCGGGCGTCGAGGCCCGATGCGAGGATCACCACTTGGCGGATGCCCGCGCCGACGGACTGCTTGAGGAACTCGTCGAAATAGCGGGTGCGCGCCGCCAGCAGGTCCGTCATGCGCTGCATGCCCCACGGCGCATCGGGAACGTCCACGTCGGCGGCCGTCAGTTCACCGGTCGCCCAGCGTGTGAAGAACTCGACGCCGACGGCACGGACCAGCGGTTCGGCCAAGCGGTCCTCGATCAGCGCGTCCCGCGTCGCACGCGCTCGGCCCGCCGCGACCATCGTGGCCGTCGCCCCGACGCTGGTGGCCAGGTCCCATGTGTCGTTGTCGGTGCGTTCTGTGCTCACCGCGCCCATTTAACACTTAGCCTGACTAACAGACAATGTCGAACGGGTGATTACCAGCTTTCTCTCAGGGCCACCAGCAGGCGTCGCGCTGCCGCCACCCGGCCCGCCGCAGGTCCGCTCAGCGCGTCGAGGGCGCACTCCGGATCCGCGGGCGGCCCGAGGTGGCCGCAGCCGCGCGGGCAGTCCTTGATGGCCTCGGCCAGATCCGAGAACGACAGCAGCACGTCATCCGGCGCGATGTGGGCCAGGCCGAACGATCGGATGCCCGGCGTGTCGATGACCCAGCCGGAGCCGTCGAGCGGCAGCGCCACCGACTGCGTCGAGGTGTGCCGGCCCTTCCCAACGCCGGAGACTTCGCCGATGGCCCGATCCGCTTCGGGGACAAGGCGATTCACCAGGGTGGATTTGCCGACGCCGGAGTGGCCGAGCAGCACGGTGACCTGGTCCGTCAGCAGAGGGGCGACGGCGTCGAGCGGGTCGTCGCGTCCCGCGGTCGCAATGGTCAGGTCGAGGTCGGCGAACTGCGCGGCGAACGGTTCAGCCGGTGCGAGGTCGGTCTTGGTCAGGCACAGGATCGGGGTCAGACCGCCGGCGTAGGCGGCGATCAGCGCGCGTTCGACGAAACCGGTTCGCGGCGGCGGGTCGGCCAGTGCGACGACGATCAACAGCTGGTCGGCGTTGGCGACGACAACCCGTTCCGTCGGATCGGTGTCATCTGCCGTGCGGCGCAACACTGTTCGGCGTTCACCGCGTCGCACGATACGGGCCAGCGTGTCCGTGCGCCCGGACAGGTCACCGACCAGCTCGACGTCGTCGCCGACCACGATCGGGGTGCGACCGAGTTCTCGGGCCCGCATCGCGGTCACCCGGCGCGCGGGATCGCGGCCGAGCACACAACCCCATCGCCCACGATCGACCGTGACCACCATGCCTTCCTGGGCGTCGGCGTGGTCGGGCCGGGTCTTCGTCCGCGGCCGCGAACCCCGTCCGGGCCGGATCCGGACGTCGGACTCGTCGTAGTCCCTGGGACTCATGCCTCGGCTCCCGCTCGCTCCGGTCCTCGCTCGTTCCTCGCTGCGATCCTCACTCGCGCTCGCCTTCGGTGGGGCTCATGCCTCGGCTCCCGCTACGACTGTCCGGCCAGCATCTCGGCCCACATCTGGGGGAAGTCCGGCAGCGTCTTGGCCGTGGTGCCGATGTCCTCCACCTCCACGCCGGGCACGCGCAGGCCGACGATCGCGCCCGCCGTCGCCATCCGATGGTCGGCATAGGAATGCCACCGGCCGGCGTGCATCTGCCGGGCGGTGATCACCAGACCATCGGGCACCTCTTCGCACTGCCCGCCGAGACCGTTGATCTCGGCGCTCAGCGCGGCCAGCCGGTCGGTCTCGTGGCCGCGCAGATGGGCGATGCCGGTCAGCCGCGACACCGAACCAGGGGCGGCGAGCGTGGCCAGCGCCGCCACCGCGGGCGCGAGTTCGCCGACGTCGTGGAGGTCGACGTCGAAGGCGCCGTAGACCTGCGAGCCCTGCACCTCGAGATACGAACTGCCGTGTCGCACAACCGAACCCAGCTTCTCGAGGATATCGAGGATGGCGTCGGCGGGTTGCGTGCTGGTCGGCGGCCAGCCGGCGATCCGCACGATCCCACCGCTGGCGACCGCGGCGGCGAGGAACGGCACCGCGTTGGACAGGTCGGGCTCGATGTCCCAGTGCCGCGCCGCGACCGGGCCGGGGGAGACCCGCCAGCGATTGGTCCGGCGGTCGTCGACGTCGACGCCGGCGTCGCGCAGCATCGCCACCGTCATCGCGACATGGGGCGCCGACGGCACCGAGTCGCCGGTGTGCACGACGGTCAGGCCGTCGGTGAAGGACGAACCCGACAGCAGAAGACCGGAGACGAACTGCGACGAGGCCGAGGCATCGATCTCGACGGTGCCGCCCTTGACGGTCCCGTCGCCGCGCACGGAAAAGGGCAGGCCGTCGCCCTCGATGTGCACGCCCAGCCTGCGCAGCGCGTCCAGCAGTGGCGCGATCGGGCGGGCGCGGGCCTGGTCGTCACCGTCGAACACGACGGTGACAGCGGACAGCGCCGCAACCGAGGGCAGGAATCGCAGCACGGTGCCCGCCAGGCCGCAATCGACCCTGGCGTCGGACTGCGGGTCGATGCCGCCGCTGACCGCCAACTCGGTGTCGTCGCCGTCGACGGTCACCCCGAGGGTGCGCAGCGCGCCGATCATCAGGTCGGTGTCGCGACTGCGCAGCGCCCCGCTGATGGTGGACGTGCCGTCCGGGGTGGCCAGCGCGGCCAGGACCAGCGCTCTGTTCGTCTGCGACTTGGAGCCGGGCACCGTCACCGTGGCGTGCACGGGACTCGGCGTGGTCGGTGCCTGCCAGCCGTTTCCGTGCCCCTCTCGTGCGCGGTTCGTCACGGCACCATCCTGCCCTGTCCCTGCTTTCTGCCACCATGGGATGCATGTGTGGGCGATTCGCGGTAACCACCGATCCGGCGCTGCTGGCCGAGAAGATCCAGGCGATCGACGAGAGCACCTCGGCACTGAAGGATGCCGCCGGGCCGAACTACAACGTCGCACCGACCACCACGATCAGCACGGTGGTCAAGCGCCACACCGAGCCCGACGACGAGTCGACGCGGCGGGTGCGGTCGATGCGCTGGGGCCTGGTGCCGCCGTGGGCCAAGGAGGCCTCCGACGGTGTCCCCGACACCAAGGGTCCGCTGCTGATCAACGCACGCGCCGAGAAAGTCACCACATCGCCGGCGTTCCGCAATTCGGCGAAGAACAAGCGCTGCCTGGTTCCGATGGACGGCTGGTACGAGTGGCTCCAAAGAGGTGAGGCGAAGGGTCCTAAAACCCCGTTCTACATGTATGGCGCCGACGGCGAGCCGCTGTTCATGGCGGGTCTGTGGTCGACGTGGCGGCCCAAGGGGGCCGACAAGGACAGCCCGCCGCTGCTGAGCGCCACGATCATCACCACCGACTCGGCCGGCCCACTCGCCGAGATCCACGATCGGATGCCGTTGAGCATCAGCAAGGGCGACTGGGACCGCTGGCTCGACCCCGACGCGCCCATCGACGAAGGTCTGCTGCGCGGGCACGGCGACCTGGACCGGATCGAGGTCCGCGAAGTGTCGCGGCTGGTGAACAGCATCCGCAACAACGGACCCGAACTGATCGAACCGGTGGCGCCGGAAGCAGAGCAGACGACGCTGCTCTAACGGTTACCGTCGAACGCCGGTCACCACCGCGTACGGGGCGTCGTACGTGACGGCGCCATCGGGACCCGCGAGCCTGCGAAACGTGTCCTCATAGGCCGCAACCAGTCGGGCGCCTTTGGCGTCGTCCACGTTCGCGAACATCGCAACGTGCATCGGCGATTCCTCGGTGACGAACCGGACGGCTTCCTCGACCGTTCCCAATTGCCATGTGTGGCTGCCGTAGTCGATCGTGACGTCGTCGAAGTCGGCCGAAAGCCGGTCGGTGATCGTGTCCGCCTCGCCCCATTGGTCGGGCGAGTACTTCGATACAGGCGGCGGCCCGAGCACCGCGACGATCGGGCCGAAGAACGGGTTGTCGGGATCGCGCACCCACGACGAAAAGCCGACCACGCCACCGGGTTCGAGGAGCCGGGCGATCTCGGCGACCTGCGTGGCGGGGTCGACGAAGATGATGCCCATGTTCGACACCACCGCGTCGAACGCCGCGGCGGGCAGGCCGGTATCGGCGGCGTCGGCGGTCACCCACGTCACGGTGTGCAGCCCGAACCTGTGGGCGTTCTGCTCGCCGATCGCGACGAGTTCGGGCGTGACGTCGACGGCCGTCACCCGCGCGCCCGTGCGCGCCGCGACGAGCGCTGCGTTGCCAGTGCCGCACGCGAGGTCCACCACGTCCTGGAATGGGCCACGTCGCTTGGCAGCGGCGACGACGTCCGCCGCGATCGGTGCGATGCGCTCGCCGACGGCGTCGTATCGACCCGCTGACCAGAGCGCCGGGATGGACACCGGTCCAGCGTGTCACGATGTCGAGGTGGACTCGTTGGCCGGGTACCCGATCGCCGCGCCGGCGCTGCCGCGCCCGGTGACCGTCGATCAATTCTGGGCCGATCTGACGTTCGTGCACTGGCCGGTGCGCCCCGACGCCGTCGCGCACCTGTATCCGCCGGGAACCCGGCCCGACACCTTCGACGGCCTCACCTACGCCGGGTTGGTGCCGTTCACCATGCGCCGCACGGCGATCGGTCCCGCGCTGCCGCTGCCGTACTTCGGCGCCTTCCACGAGACCAACGTCCGGCTGTATTCGATCGACGGCGACGGTCGCCACGGCGTGGTCTTCCGGTCGCTGGAGACCGCGCGGCTTGCCGTGGTGCCCGTCGTCCGCGCCGCACTAGGTGTGCCCTACACGTGGGCCCAGATGCGCATCACGCGATCGGGCGACCGCATCTCCTACGAGAGCCGGCGCCGGTGGCCGGACCGCGGCCTGCGCAGCCGCCTGACGGTACGGATCGGCGACGCCGTGCAGCCGACCCCGTTGGAGACCTGGCTGACCGCCCGCTGGGGTGCGCACACCCGCAAAGCGGGGCGCACGTGGTGGATGCCCAATGAGCACGGACCGTGGCCGCTGCAGTCGGCAGAGATCACCGAACTGGACGACGAGTTGATGGAAGCCGCCGGGGTGCAGGTCGCGGGGCAGCGCCTGCGCGCGCTGTTCTCGCCCGGCGTGCGCGCGCGGTTCGGCAGACCCACCCGGCTGAAGTAGTCGAATACTTGCAAAAGCGGCCCTCAGTTGGAGGACGCTTTGCACATGACCGATCTGCACACCAAACCGCAGCTCACCGCTATCGAGGTCCGCAACCCGGCCGACGGCACCCTCGTCGGCGAAGTACTGAACGACTCGGCCGAAACCGTGGCCGCCAAGGCAAGCGAATTGCGCCTCCGGCAACCCGAGTGGGAGGCGATGGGACCCTGGGGCCGCAAGGGGTGGCTGCTGAAATTTCAGGACTGGATCCTCGACCATGCCGCCTACATCTCCGATGTCGTGCAGTCCGAGTCGGGCAAGGTGCGCACCGAAGCGGAGTTGGAGGCGCCGATGGCGGGAGACGTCATCAACTACTGGGCGCGCAACGCCGAAGCGTTCCTGAGCGACGAGCATCCCAAGCCGCACAACCCGCTGGGCAAAACCAAGCGGCTGACCACCGTGTACCGGCCGCACCCGCTGGTCGGCGTGATCTCCCCGTGGAACCTTCCGTTCATCATGCCTCTGATCGACGTGGTGCCCGCGCTGGCTGCAGGTGCCGCAGTGCTGCTGAAGCCCTCGGAAGTGACGCCGCTCAGCGCCATGGAGATCGCCCGTGGCTGGGCCGAGATCGGTGCCCCGCCGGTACTCGCCGTGGCCACCGGCGCGGGCGGGGCGGGAGCGGCCGTCGTGGCCAATTGCGACTACATCCACTTCACCGGATCGACGGCGACGGGCCGCAAAGTCGCCGTCGCCTGTGCAGAGCGACTGATCCCGTACAGCCTCGAAATGGGCGGCAAGGATCCGGCCATCGTGCTCGCCGATGCTGACCTCGAGCGTGCCGCCAACGGGATCGCCTGGGGCGGAATGTTCAACGCCGGGCAGGCCTGCATCTCGGTCGAACGTGTCTACGTCGAAGCACCGGTCTACGACGAGTTCATCGCGAAGCTCACGGAGAAGGTGAGCCGACTGCGCGAGGGCAAGGACGACCGCGGATTCCGATTCGACGTCGGCGCGCTGGCCACCTCGGCGCAGCGCGACATCGTCACCCGCCACGTCGACGAGGCGCTCGCTGCGGGTGCGCGGGTGACGACGGGCGGCAAGCCCACCGGCGTCGGCACCTTCTTCCAACCCACAGTGCTGGCCGACGTGGACCATTCGATGGCCTGCATGACCGCGGAGACGTTCGGCCCGACCATCCCGGTGGTCAAGGTCGCCGACGAGGATGAGGCCGTCCGTCTCGCCAACGATTCCACCTACGGCCTTTCCGGATCCGTGTGGACCGGCGATGTGAAACGCGGCGAACGGGTGGCCCGGCGAATCGAAACCGGCACCGTCAACGTCAACGACGTCATCAGCGCCGGGTTCAACTTCGCACTGCCTTTCGGCGGGTGGAAGAACTCGGGCATCGGATCGCGCAGCGGTGGAGCGCACGGAATCCGAAAATACTGCCGCGCTCAAGCCATTGCGGCGCCGCGCATTCCGACTCAATCCAAGGAAGTGCTGTGGTTCCCGTACTCACGCGCCAAGACACGGCTGGCGATGGGGGTGGTTCGCGCCGCGGCCGCACGCGGGAGGCGACGGTTCGGTATCACGCCGAAGGGCGGCCACCGATGAAGTGTCAGGGTGCGGTGCTGCGGGGGGTCGGTAGCGACTGGGAGGTTCGGGAGATCACGCTCGACCCGCCCCGCGAGGGCGAGGTGCTGGTGAAGATGGCGGTGGCAGGCATCTGCCACTCCGACGACCACTTCACCACCGGCGACATGGTGCCCTCGCCCACTCTCGCGGCGATGATGGAGGCAACCGGTGCCCCGGTTCCCGAGTACTACCCGTTCCTCGGCGGCCACGAAGGCGCGGGCACTGTTGTCGATGTCGGCGCCGGGGTGCGATCGGTGCAGCCTGGCGACCACGTCGCAATGTCGTTCATCGCTGCATGCGGTACGTGCCGCTGGTGTGTGTCGGGCATGACCTACCTGTGCGACAACGGCGCGATGTTGTTCGACAAGGGCATGGTCAGCGACGGCACTTCGCGTCGTCACGTCGGAGACGAGGACCTGACGGCGATGACGCAGCTCGGCACCTTCGCCGAGTACGCTGTCCTGGCCGAGGAGTCGGTGATCAAGATCGACGAGTCCATTTCGTTCGAAGCCGCCTCGCTGGTGTCGTGCGGCGTGACGACGGGCTGGGGCTCGGGCACTGTGGGCGTCGGCACTCAACCGGGCGACACTGTGGTGATCGTCGGCACCGGTGGCGTGGGCATCAACGCCGTGCAGGGTGCCCGGGCGGCCGGGGCGATGGCGGTCGTCGCGGTGGACCCGGTTGATTTCAAGCGGGACAGCGCGAAGGTCTTCGGCGCGACCGACACCAGTCCGTCGATGGAGGAAGCCTTTCGGCTGGTGCAAGAGCTCACCAACGGCGTGATGGCCGACCGGGTGGTTCTCACCCCCAGCGTTCTGCAGGCCGAAATGCTCCTTCCCGCAATGATGTTGACGCGCAAAGGCGGCACTTGTCTGATGACCGCGGTGCCGAAACTCGACCTGAGCACGGTGCCGATGGTTCTCAGCGACATGCTGCAGTCCTGCAAGACCCTCAAAGGACTCATCTACGGCGGCATGAACCCTCGGGCGAGCATGCCGATGCTGTTGAACATGTACCGCAACGGTGCCCTCAAGCTCGACGAGTTGATCACCAAGCGGTACCGCCTCGATCAGATCAACGAGGCCTACGACGACATGCGGAACGGTCGGATCATTCGCGGCGTCATCGAATTCGACTGATCCTCATTGGCTTTCACCGGTGGAGGTGACCGGCGCGGCGGGGCTTGCGTCACCGACCCTGTCACGCCGCCATGGAAGCCGTCTGCGCCTGTCAGGAAGGGTTTTGGCCGTCTCGGGTGGCACCCAAGCGAGGTACATGACGAACATCGCGTAGCTGAATATGCCGATCTGAATGAAGACGTCGATGAGAAGGTGCATGAGGATGCCCGCGCCCAGCACCCACGCTCGACATCGCGGGATCCAGACCAGGATGCCGACTGCCAACTCGACCGCGAGGGTTCCCCAGGTGAGCACGTTCATCGCCAGCGCGTTGGTCACAAACCAGTGCGGCAAGGGGACGCGTTGCATGTCCTCGATCCGCAAGACGTAGGACACCGCCGTCCCTTGCAGCCACGGCGCTCCCGGCAACTTGGCCGTGACCGCCGCAAGATAGATCAGCGAAAGCTGCACCTGGAACAGCCGAATCGGCCAGTTGGGTCTCGTCTGCGCGGACCAGAAGGATCCTGTTCTGCGCCGCTGGTCCAGCGACAACGCTGCGCCGCACGGTGACATCGCGATGAGCAGGGCCTCGACCCTGACGAGTGCGTCTCCGGAGTTGAACCCCCAGGGAAATCGGCGCTCGAAAGACAAGACCAGGACGAATACCGCGACGGCGGCGATGCGGCTGTGCCAGCCGACGAGAAGCGCGATGGCCGACAACAAAAGCAGCGCGATACCGACCACGACAGCTTCGTCGCTGTTCCAAACGGCGAACACGCCCCACGTATGGGCGACTGACGGCTGGGTTGGGGTGACGCCGTCGGCTTCGAGCAGTCCGTGGCGCATCGGAATCAACCACAACGCCCACAGCGCTACTAGCGCAGCGAATGCCGCACGCATCACGCCGAGTGTGTACATCTGTTGCGGCGCAAACCAAAACGACCGCCAGAGTCGACCGACGGCTTCCAGGCGCAGCCGAGCCGAACGGGCCATCCCCGTCATCATCGGTTCCCCGCCAGGTCTTCTCGGTAGAGCGTCTGCACATCCGTCTGCCCCTGTCCTTCGGCGCCGGGGCGCGCGATGTCCTCAGTGCGCAAGAGCATTTCGGCGTGCACGGCACGTTCGCCAGGGCCGGTCGATTGGCGCACCACCCAGTGCACGAAATCGGCACGTATCTGCGGCGTGGTGACGAGCGCTTCCTTGAACTTGCGCCAGCGATGCGTGAACGCGACTCCGAGGACTTGATTCCTCGCGGGCAGTGTCCACACCTTGTCGATGCCGCTCGACATCGCCACGTGCACTTCGATGTTCTCCTGGCGCTGCGGCGGTGTGGGCGCGAACAGCGACCAGTTCTGGTCGAGCCCGGTGGCCAGCCCGACGGGCTCGAGGACGGGCGACGCGGCGTCCTTGATCGCGCTGTTCGGCAGGCTCCACTCCACGCCGACGGCCAGGACTACGACGATTACCGCGCTGATCGCGGCTTCGCGGACGCGTGACGGTGTTTCCGGCATTTCGCCTACCTGCGCAGAGGGTTGCTCGACAGCAAATGAATGATAAGTCGGCTCTATCCCGAAACCGCCGATGATCCCGCCGGTGATGGGAAATGTCCCGAAAGTGTCCGAAAGTGCAGGGAAACGCCTCATATCTCGGCGGCGCGTTGTCTGATTAGCTGAGAGCAGCGGGCCGTCCTCTGCGTCTTTGCCGACCGCGGGGGCGCGGGGCCCAGATGCGGCGATGAGGGACTGAGTGAGGGAATGCCAGTGACGGGTCCGAGGCCACCGTACGGAGGCAATCCAGACGATCCGACGCAGCGGGGTCATGCGCTGGATCCGGCGGATATGACGAGGCGATCGGACCTGGGCGATGTTGCGACGGGGCGCGCTGACGCGCTGGCGTGGTCGCAGGAAGGTTCGACGCCGGGTGAGCAGGCTACGCAGGACTTCAGTGCAAGCAGCTACCCGCCGCAGCAGCCTTACCCGCCCTACTCGCAGCAGCCGTACGACCAGTACCACCAGTACCCGCAGTACCAGCAATCGGCCCCTGCCGCCTGGGACAGCGCGGCACCGGCGCCTGCGCCACGCAGGGCGCCCGTTGGCACGCTTGTCATTGCGGCAGCCGTCGTCGGCGCCGCTTTGCTCGGCGGCGGGCTGGCGTACACGCTGACTGGCTCCTCCCAGCAGGAACAGCCTGCCACTCCGCAAGCTCCGGTGAATACGGGCACCAACGGAACCAATCCGGTCCCTCCAGTTGTCAACGCACCGAGCGTGCCTCCGCCCGCGCCCGCGCCTGCGCCGGGAGGTAACACCTCGGGCAGCAGCGCCGGCCGGTCCGGCAGCGGATCGACCACGGGCGGGGTGGGCGGGGGCACGGTGCCCGGGTTCACCACCGGAAGGCCCGGCGTCGGCGCGGTGCCCGGCCCGATTCCTGGTGCCACCAACGGCTCCGCGACGCCCGGAACGGCGACGACCGGAACGACGACTGACACGACCACAGGCACTACGACTGGTACGACGACCGGCACCACCACGGGGGACACGACCGGGACGACGACGGGGACCACAACCGGGACCACGACGGGCACGACGACCGGGACCACGACGGGGACGACGACCGGCACGACCACGGGGACGACGACCGGCACCACCACGGGGACGACGACCGGCACGACCACGGGGACGACGACCGGCACGACCACGGGAACGACGACCGGGACGACGACGGGAACGACGACCGGCACGACGACGGGGACGACGACCGGCACCACGACGGGTGGAGCGGGCGGGACGACTACCGGGGGGGTCTGCTTAGATCCCCAGGGTAACGGGGCCCATCCGTGCTGACGATCAGCGCCCTTGGTAGCCCGGCGGATTCGGGGTGTCGACCCACAGGTCGACACCGAGGTCCGGGCCGGGCACGCAGTCATACACCGACAGGTCGGTGACGCCGGACTCCAGGAGGACGTCTTCGCACAGCAGGGCGTTACCGGTGTACTCGCGGGCGGGCTTGTTGAGGACCACGTAGGCGGCGTCGGCGTACACATCGGGCTTGCGGGCGCGGCCCATCGCCTCGTCGCCGCCGAGCAGGTTCTGCACCGCCGCGGTGGCCACCAGCGTGCGCGGCCACAGTGTGTTCGACGCGATGCCCGCCTCGCGCATCTCCTCGGCGATCGCCAACGCGCACAGCGACATCCCGTATTTCGCCATCATGTACGCGGTGGGCTTGAGCCACTTGGGCTCGAGCCGGATCGGCGGCGACAGGGTGAGGATGTGCGGATTGTCGCGGCCCAGCATGTGCGGGATACAGGCCTGTGAAACGGCGTAGGTGCCGCGCACCTGGATGCCGTTCATCAGGTCGAATCGCTTGAGCGGCACGTCGGTGATCGAGCCGAGGTTGATCGCCGAGGCGTTGTTCACGCAGATGTCGATGCCGCCGAACTGCTCGACGGTCTTGGCCACCGCGCCGGCCACCGAGTCGCCGTCGCGGATGTCCCCGACGATCGGCAGGGCCTGCCCGCCCGCTTCCTCCAATTCCTTGGCGGCGGTGTACACCGTCCCGGACAGTTTGGGGTGCGGCTCGGCGGTCTTGGCGATCAGCGCGATGTTCGCGCCGTCGGCCGCGGCCCGCTTGGCGATCGCCAGCCCGATACCGCGGCTGGCGCCGGAGATGAACATGGTCTTGCCCGCAAGCGTCATGGGCCCACCCTATTGCCGCGAAACGGAATTCCGGCAGGCCCCTCCTCGAACTTCTTCTGCTGGAATTCCGTTTCGGCGGTCTGGGCGGGTCTGGGCGGGTCTGGGCGGCCTCGGCGGGTTCGGCGGTCAGGGCGCGCGGATGTCGGCAGTCACCGCACCGGTGAGCGCGACGAGGTCCTGCGGGTACACCGCGACGTCCCAACCGCGCCTACCGGCGCTGCACAGCACCCGCTCCCATCGCCACGCCGAGTCGTCGACGACCGTCGGCAGCCGTTTGCGCTGGCCGAACGGCGAGATTCCGCCGAGCACGTAGCCCGTCGAGCGTTCGGCCGCCGCCCGGTCGGCGATGGTGGCCCTCGCCACGCCCAGCGCCGCCGCGGCGGATTTGAGCGACAGCTGCGACGGCACCGGCAGCACCGCGACGGCCAGCCCCTTCGGCACCGCGATGATCAACGTCTTGAAGACCTGCGCCGGATCGACGCCGTGGATACCGGCGAGCTCGCCGACGGCCTCTTCGCCGAACGACTCGTTGCGCGGGTCGTGGTGGTATCGCAGCACCTCGTGAGGCACCTCAGCAGCCAGCAGGGCCGTGATCGCCGGGGTTGCCGCGCGCGCCACCGGCCCAGCCTACGGGGAACAACCTGGGCCATCCCTGCTGTTGATGAGGGTGGTCGCCGCCCACCCGGCGGGCGACCAAAAGATGTCGTCAGCAACCTCTAGGATCACAAGAAGGGGGTACCTAGGTGCCAACACTGGCCATCGACGGCCCTGTACGTCAGGTGCAGTTACTCGACGTGATTGGTGGCGCCTCAACGGAAGGGACGGTGTTCCCCAGGATGACCGACATCGACGGGTCGGGACCCGATTCGGCGCCCGTGCGATCCGAAGAGAGCGACGCCGAGCTGACCGCGCGCTTCGAGCGTGACGCGATCCCGCTGCTGGACCAGCTCTACGGTGGCGCGCTGCGGATGACGCGCAACCCGGCCGACGCCGAGGATCTGCTGCAGGAAACCATGGTGAAGGCCTACTCGGGCTTCCGCTCGTTCCGTGCGGGCACCAACCTCAAGGCCTGGCTGTACCGGATTCTGACCAACACCTACATCAACAGCTATCGCAAGAAGCAGCGCCAGCCCGCGGAATACCCGACCGAGGAGATCACCGACTGGCAGCTGGCGGCCAACGCCGAGCACTCCTCGACGGGACTGCGCTCGGCTGAGGTGGAGGCACTGGAGGCGCTGCCCGACAGCGAGATCAAGGAAGCCCTGCAGGCGCTGCCGGAAGAGTTCCGGATGGCGGTCTACTACGCAGACGTCGAAGGCTTCCCGTACAAGGAGATCGCCGAGATCATGGACACTCCCATCGGCACGGTGATGTCCCGGTTGCACCGGGGCAGGCGTCAACTCCGCGAGTTACTCGCCGACGTGGCCAAGGATCGTGGTTTCATGCGGGGACAGCTCGACACCCCCGAGGAGGTGTCGTCATGAGCGACGACGAGCGCTGGACCCCGCCGGTCGGCCCGGTGGACCCCGAGCACCCCGAGTGCGCGGCGGTGATCGCCGAGGTGTGGACGCTGCTCGACGGCGAATGCACGCCGGAGACCCGCGACAAGCTGCAGCATCATCTCGATGAATGCCCGGCCTGCCTGCGCCACTACGGCGTGGAGGAACGCGTCAAGCGCCTCGTCGCCAAGAAATGCGGCGGCGAAAAGGCGCCTGAAGGTCTCCGTCAGCGGCTGCGGGTGGAGATCAGCCGCACCACGATTTTCCGCGGCTAGCGCACCGACTTCGAACCGGCGTTGGGCCGCTTGCCGTGATTGGCCTTCGAATGCTTGCGGTCACGCTTCTTGCGGCCACGCTTGGCCATGGTGCTACCTCCGTCTAATCAGGGCTTTGTGCTGCCCGCATCCTGCGGGCGCCGATGACCCAGTGTCTCATGGGCTCCTGACAGCGCTGCGCCCCATGCGGTTGTGGTTCGATAGAGCGGCAGGCAGCCGGATTGAATGGGGTGAAGATGGCCGAGGATGTTCGCGCGGAGATCGTGGCCAGTGTGCTCGAGGTCGTGGTGAACGAGGGCGATCAGATCGGTGAGGGCGACACCCTGGTGCTGCTGGAGTCGATGAAAATGGAGATCCCGGTGATCGCCGAGGTGGCCGGAACGGTCAGCAAGGTCAGCGTCTCCGTGGGTGACGTGATCCAGGCCGGCGACCTCATCGCGGTGATCAGCTAATCGAAGACGTAGTACCCGATGTCGACCCTCGGTGATCTGCTCGCCGAGCACACGATGCTGCCCGGCAACGCCGTGGACCACCTCCATGCCGTGGTCGGCGAGTGGCAGCTGCTGGCCGATCTGTCGTTCGCCGATTACCTGATGTGGGTGCGCCGCGACGATGGCGTCGTGGTGTGCGTGGCGCAGTGCCGGCCCAACACCGCGCCGACGGTGCTTCTGGCCGACGCGGTCGGTACGCTCGCCGACGCCGCAGACATGCCGCTGGTCACCGCGGCGTTCAAGTCGGGCGCGATCGGGCGGGAAAGCCAAGAGGCGCAAGCGGATTCGGGCGGCAACAACATCTCGACGGAGGCGGTGCCGGTCCGCTACGACAATCACGTCGTCGCCGTCCTCACGCACCAGGCGGCCTTCCCCGCGCGCAAGGCCAGCCCGCTGGAACGGGCATATCTCGACTGCGCGGGCGACCTCCTGCACATGCTGTCCGAAGGGACCTTCCCCAACGTCGGCGAACTGTCGGTGTCGCGGTCCAGCCCCCGTGTCGGCGACGGGTTCATCCGGCTGGACGTGGCGGGCGTCGTGGTGTTCGCCAGCCCCAACGCGTTGTCGGCCTATCATCGGATGGGTCTGACCGCGGAACTGGAGGGGCAGAACATGGTGGCGGTGACGCGGCCGCTGATCTCCGATCCGTTCGAGGCGCAGGAACTCGCCGAACACGTGCGGGACTCGCTGGTCGGGGGATCGAGCATGCGGATGGAGGTGGACGCAGGCGGCGCGGCCGTGCTGCTGCGCACGCTGCCGCTGGTCGTGCGGGGCGAGGCGGCGGGCGCGGCCGTGCTCATCCGCGACGTCACCGAGATCAAGCGGCGCGACCGCGCGCTGTTGTCCAAGGACGCCACCATCCGCGAGATCCACCACCGGGTGAAGAACAACCTGCAGACCGTCGCGGCGCTCCTGCGGCTGCAGGCGCGGCGCACCAACAATCCGGAGGGCCGCGAGGCGCTGATCGAGTCCGTGCGCCGGGTGTCGTCGATTGCGCTCGTGCACGACGCGCTGTCGATGTCGGTGGACGAGGAAGTCAACCTCGACGATGTGGTGGACCGGATCCTGCCGATGATGAATGACGTTGCCGCCCCGGCGAATATGGACACTCCGATCCGCATCACCCGCGTCGGCGACCTCGGCGTGCTCGACGCGGACCGGGCTACGGCACTGGTCATGGTCATCACCGAACTGGTGCAGAACGCCATCGAGCACGGCTTCGACGGCGCGACTCAGGCCGGCCGCGTCACCATCAGCGCGGAGCGGTCAGCCCGCTGGCTCGACGTGGTGGTGCACGACGACGGCCGCGGCCTGCCGGAGGGATTCAGCCTGGAGAAGGCCGACCGGCTGGGCCTGCAGATCGTGCGGACCCTGGTGTCGGCGGAGTTGGACGGCTCGCTGGGGATGCACGCCGTGCCGACGGGCGGCACCGACGTCGTGCTCCGGGTGCCGATCGGGCGACGGGCCAGGCTCGCCCAGTAGCTTCGATTACGCGAATTGTCCTTTATTGCGTAATACGGACAACTTGCGCAATTGCGCACAGTTACGGCCCCGACTTATCGCCGGGGCCGTTTCCGTGGGTCGCTGGGCTAGACGCCGGTGCGGGCCTTCGTGCGGGCGTTGCGCCGCTTGAGAGCACGGCGCTCGTCCTCGCTCATTCCGCCCCAGACGCCTGCATCCTGGCCTGAGTCCAATGCCCAGGTCAGGCACTCGGTGGTGACGGGGCAGCGGTTGCACACGAGCTTCGCGTCGGCGATCTGAGCAAGGGCCGGGCCGCTGTTCCCCACGGGGAAGAACAGTTCCGGATCCTCGTCGCGACAGACCGCCTTGTGGCGCCAATCCATGGTGTCTAACTCTCCTCATCATGTGCGCAGCAGGACGCACGAGCTTATTTCGGCTGTTAACGCGCGCGAACAAATTGTTTCTGCACTGTTGCTTACTTCGATGCTGCCACACGCTGAACAGGTGTCAATACCGTGCGGTAACTCGTGGGCTATCTCACTACCGGGCGCTGTTCGCAATTGCCTCAACCGTTTGTACTACACTCGACCAACTTACGCTCTAAATGAGCTGGTCGAAGACTGTTGATGCTCAGTGCGGTTCCGGGACGGGCGCGACCACGCCGAGCGCCTCCGGGACGGACCGGAACGTCATGTCGTCACGCAATCCGACGTAGTCGCCGTCGATCTGGCAGGCCACCGGTGTGTCACTGGTCACCCTCACCCAGGCGACGTCGTCGTCGCGGATGAGGTGCCTGGCGCGGATCCTGGCCTTCTGCGACAGCATCTGACGGACCAGGCGCAAGTTCGACCAGACGTTCATGCTGGTCGTCGCGAACACCCCCAGCCCGGTTTCGAACGTCGTGTTCGGGTTCGTCCACACCGGGCGGGTATTCGCGTAGGTCCACGGGCTCGCGTTGGACACGAACGCGAAGTGCACGCCGGCTACCGGGTCCCGGTCAGGCAGGTGCAATGTCAGCGACGGCTCCCGGCGGGTGCTGGCAAGCACCTCGCGCACGGCGACCCGGATGTAGCGCGACGCGGTGACCGTGCGGCCCTTGTCCCGCTGCGCCTCCACGGCCGCCACCACGTCGCCGTCGACCCCGAGGCCCGCGGTGAACACGCCCCAGCGCTCTCCACAGTCCATCAGCCCGATGCGCCGCCAGGACTTGGTGCGGCGGTGCTCGCCCAACAGGTCGACGAGCTGGTTGGTGGCCTCGATCGGGTCGGGACTGATGCCAAGCGCGCGGGCGAACACGTTCGCCGATCCGCCCGGCACTACGGCGACGGCGGGCGCATCGGCGCGCGGGATGCGGCCGCATTCGCCGAGGACGCCGTTGACGACCTCGTTCACCGTTCCGTCCCCGCCGTGCACGATCAGCACGTCGATGCCGTCGCGCGCCGCGTCGCGGCCGATCTCGATGGCATGGCCGCGGTGGTCCGTATGCGCGACGCTCAGCTTGACCCGACTCTCCAGCGCGTGGGCCAGCAGGTCGCGGGTGGCCGCGGTGGTCGATGTCGCGTTGGGGTTGACGATCAGCACGGCGCGCACGACACAAGAGCCTATCCGCGAGCCTTTACGCTCGACATCGTGACGGTTCCATCACCGACGACGGTTCGGCAGGCCGCCGTGCTGGTGGCCCTCGAGGGCGCTGCGGGCGTGGCGGCGGCGGTGGTCTACGTCGTCAGCGGCTTCGGCGGCGGCAATGAGCCCGGCATGAACAAGTTCGGCACCGGGGCGTGGTTCGCGATCATCGGCGCGGCGGTGCTGGCGGCCGCCTGGGCGCTGTGGACGGGCCGTCGCTGGGGCCGGGGTCTTGCGGTGTTCGCGCAGCTTCTGCTGCTGCCGGTGTCGTGGTACATCGCTGTGGGCTCTCACCAGTGGGCCTACGGCGTACCTATCGGCGTCGTCGCGCTCATCACGCTGGTGCTGCTGTTCAGCCCGTCGGCCGTGCAGTGGCTGGGATCCGCCGACGATCGTTGAGGAGGCGGACAATTGAGCACAGTTCAGGACTCGGATGTGTGAGTCGCCAGCGCCGACAACTCCGGACCCGAGACCCGATAGGTGATCCAGTCGTTCTGCTGGCGTCCGCCGACGGCGTCGTAGAGCGCGATCGCGTTGACGTTCCAGTCCAGCACCGCCCACGACAGCCGGCTGTAGCCGTTGTCGACACATTCGCGGGCCAGCGTCGCCAGCAGCGCCCGCGCCAACCCGCGGCGGCGGAACTGCGGACGCACGAACAGATCCTCGAGGTAGATCCCGGCGACGCCGTCCCAGGTAGAGAAGTTGCGGAACCACAGCGCGCCTCCCGCGGCCGTGCCGTCCTCTTCGGCGAGGTGGCCGTATACGGTCGGCGATTCACCGAAAAGTGCTGTGCGAAGTTGTGTTTCGGTGACGGTACAGTCATCGCTCGCCCGCTCGAACTCCGCAAGCTCGTGGATCATCGCCGTCAGCTCGACCTCGTCGCCGGGCTCGGCGCGGCGAATGATCATGGTTGCGCCTCCAGGGCCGACAGTATCGTGGTGAATTTCGTTGTGGTCTCGTCGACTTCGTCGTCAGGATCGGATTCGGCGACGATCCCGCCGCCGGCGTGCGCGACGGCGCTGCGGCGGTCGGGCGACAATTGCGCGCCGCGGATGGATACCACCCAGCGCCCGTCGCCGCGCTGGTCGCACCAGCCGACGGCACCCGCGTAGAAACCGCGGTCACCCTCGAGCTCGCCGATCAGCTCGGCGGCGGCGCCTGCGGGCGCCCCGCCTACCGCAGGTGTCGGATGCAGGATGAGGGCGAGATCCAATGCGGTCGTTGACTTTTCGCGCAGTCGCCCGGTGATCGGCGTGGACAGATGCCAGACGGCTGCAGTGCGACTCAACTGGGGCGTCGGCGGAATCTGCAGGTCGACGCACAGGGGGTCGAGCGCTTTGCGCATCGCGTCGACGACCAGTTCGTGCTCGTGGCGGTTCTTGGCCGACGCGGCGAGCGCTTCTCCGCTGGCCTGGTCGGCGTCGGGATCCGACAGTCGCGGCGCCGAGCCCGCAAAGGGTGCGCAGACCACGCGGTCGCCCTGGCGGGCCACCAGCAACTCGGGGCTGGCCCCCACCAGCACCGACCCGGAGTAGTCGGCGCCCGCCGCGGTCAGGTCGACGAGGTAGGCGTTGGTGGCGGGGTCGGCGGTGACGAGGCGGTCGACGATGGTGCGCGCGTCCAGCGGCCCGTCGGCCACCAATCGCAGCGCACGGGCCAGCACGACTTTGTGCAGTCCGCTGGCGGGGTCCCGCAGCCGCTGCAGCGCCGCCGCGATCCTGGCACGGTGTTCGGCGGGCTCGGGCACCGTCTCGGCGATCCGCACCCGGGGCAGTGGGCGCAGCGGCCATGTCGGCAGCGCATCGAGGAACTGGACGTCCTGCGGCCGGATCAGCGCAGCGGGCTTCGTCAGGTCAAAAGGCAAGGCGCCCACGATGATCGGCGCACTGTGCGAGGTCAGCGACGTACGCGCGTCGGCGATGCTCTTGTACGCGGTGTGCACGCCGTCGGCGACGACGGCGCGCCCGCTGGTGGCCAGGACGAACGTCGGCTCGCGCGTCACGTGAACACGTTCGGGCGGGGATATCCGGTCAGCCCGAGAGCGCTGAGTTGGCGGGCGCCGTGCTCGAAGCCGCACACCGCGATCGATGCCGCGGTCATCGCGAACCGGATCCCCTCGTACACGGGCAGTTCGACCCAGCGGGTGATGACCGCGCGGGAGAAGTGCCCGTGTCCGACGAAGATCACGTCCCGCGAAGCCATGTGGTCCAACGCCAGCGCAATCGCCCGGTCGGCGCGTTCGCACACCGCAGCGGTGGTTTCGCCGCCGGGACAGCCGTGGGTCCAGACCAGCCAGTTCGGCACCGCCTTGCGGATCTCGTCGGTGGTGGTGCCCTCGTAGTCGCCGTAGTCCCATTCGCTGATGAGCGGGTTGACCTCGTCGACGGTGAGCCCGGCCAGTTCGGCGGTCACCAGCGCACGGGTGCGGGGGCTGCTGATGATGAGGGGGTTGTCCAGGGTCAGCTGGGCGATCGTCTCGCCCGCCGCTTTCGCCTGCGCCCGGCCGGTCTCAGTGAGTTCGAGATCGGTGCTACTGGTGTGCTTGCCGCTGCGGGACCACTCGGTCTCGCCGTGCCGCAGCAGAAGGAGTCGATGCTGCTGAAGGCTCACCCCGCCGATTCTGCCCCACGCTCGACGGCTTCGGTAAATGTCGCCGCCGGTGCGGCTCGGTGTCCGCACGCGTGCTTGGATGGACGCGTGACGCGAGTACTTGCGGTCGCCAATCAAAAGGGTGGGGTAGCCAAGACGACGACGGTGGCGTCGTTGGGTGCGGCGATGGCGGAGAAGGGGCGACGGGTGCTGCTCGTCGACCTGGACCCGCAGGGGTGTCTGACGTTCTCCCTCGGCCAAGACCCGGACAAGCTGGCGGTATCGATCCATGAGGTGTTGCTCGGCGAGGTGGAACCGTCGGCGGCACTGGTGCCGACGGCGGAGGGGATGACGCTGCTGCCCGCCAACATCGACCTGGCCGGTGCCGAGGCGATGCTGTTGATGCGGGCAGGCCGCGAATACGCGCTCAAGCGCGCGCTGGCGAAATTGGAGACGACTGCCGATCCCTTCGATGTGGTGATCATCGACTGCCCGCCGTCGCTGGGGGTGCTCACCCTGAACGGGTTGACCGCCGCCGACGACGTCATCGTGCCGCTGCAGTGCGAGACACTGGCACACCGCGGCGTCGGCCAGTTCCTGCGCACGATCAACGACGTGCAGCAGATCACCAACGCCGACCTCACGCTGCTCGGTGCGCTTCCCACGCTTTATGACTCGCGCACCACGCACAGCCGCGACGTGTTGCTCGACGTCGCCGACCGTTACGACCTGCCGGTGCTGGCGCCGCCGATTCCGCGGACCGTGCGCTTCGCCGAGGCGACGGCGTCGGGCTCATCGGTGCTCGCGAGTCGCAAGAACAAGGGCGCCGGCGCCTACCGTGATCTGGCGAACGCGCTGCTCAAGCACTGGAAGTCGGGCACGGCGCTGGCGACGTTCACGCCGGAGGTCTGACGCCCGGCGGGTAGGAGCGACCAGGGGTTTTAGCCGAGCGCGACCAGCGTGGGGCCGCGCTGCTCGAGCAGGACCGAACCGGCCACGCTGGGCACCACCGCCGACTGCGCGGGCGGGCGGGGCAGCGGGATGAAGCGCTCGTCGACTCCGGTGGCGGGGTCGTACACGCCGACACCGTCGCTGACGGGGATGAGCAGCCGGCCGGCCATCATCGTCGCCGGGCCGATCGGCACGTGGGTGCCGACGGGGCCGACGGTATAGCGGTATTGCAGGCCGCTTGCGGAGAACACCATCACGGCATCACCGGTCCACCAGGTGACCAGATCGCCGGGGCTGGTGGCGGCGGCCTGCGGCGACGCCGGCTTGGGCAGCGGCAGGTTGGCCGTGGTCGACCCGGTCTCGTCGATGATCATCAGCGACGGCCTCGGTGTCGGCACGTAGACGGCGGTGGTGGTCTCGGAGACCGCGACCACCCGCGCACCGGAGTCCGGCTTGACGCCGGGCAGCGGCACGTACTTCAGGTCGGGAGTGTCTTCTTCTTTTGCGGGCCGCAGCACGGTCAGCCGCAGATCGGGCTGGTCCGGACACGATTCGAGCACCGACACCGCCGCCGTGCTGGCCGCCGCGGACTCCAGGCGGCACAGCACCGGGCCGGGCACACCCGGTTTGATCCGGGCGTCGAGCGCGCCGTAGCTGATCATCCGCACCATGTCGGAGCGCCACAGTTCGAGCCTGCTGTCGCCGGCGGCGAGCACGGTGGTGCCGTCCGACGACAGCGCGACCTCCGGATCGGCGTATGCACTCCGGCTCGGCCCCCGCATGCCGGTCTGGCCGTCGATGGTGCTGACCTGTCCGCATCCCCGGGCATCGGGATACACGGCGACGGCGTAGTTGTACACCGAGGTGACACCGCACAGGTCGAGGTCGCGCTCGTAGCTCCACAGCACCGACCCCGTTTTGGGCTCGCGGCCGTCGACCCGGCGACCGTCGCCGGTCACCACGCTGCCGCCGGCCAGCACCGGCCTGGTGGTCTTCGGGCTGGGTGCCGTCCACAGTTCCCGCAGCGAGGCCGGCACGACCTTGGCCGGCGCGAGGGTCTTCACCGGCGACGCGGCGGGCCTGCTGATCGTGGCCCTGGCATCGCTGGTCCACCAGATCAGGGCGGCGGCGACGATAACCGCGGCGGCGATCGCCGCGGCGGCCAGCAGGTCAGCCCTGGTGCGCCGCTCGGGTTTGACCATCGGCAGGCCGGCCTTCGTCAGTTGGCGGTCGCCGCGGCGGCCTTGCGTGGCCGGCGGCGACGGCGCCTGCGGGCCGTCTTATCGGCGTCGGCGGCCGCGGTGTCGCCCTCGGCCGCCGGGGCCTTGTCACCCGCGGGGTGCCCGTTCACCGGTTCGCCGGCGCGGGTGCGGCGACGCGACCTGGTGCGTTTGGGGGTGGTCTTCTCGCCGGCGTCACGCGACGGACGCTTGACAGCCTTGGCCGCCCTTGCCGGAGCGATCGATCCCGTCACGTCGGCCGGGATGTCCAGTTCCTCGTACAAATGCGGTGAGCTGGAATAGGTTTCGGCCGGATCGGGGTGACCGAGACCGAGGGCCTTGTCGATCATCTGCCAGCGCGCGATCTCGTCCCAGTCGATGAGGGTGATCGCCACGCCGGTCTTGCCAGCCCGGCCGGTGCGGCCGATGCGGTGTACGTAGGCCTGCTCGTCCTCGGGGCACTGGTAGTTGATGACGTGCGTGACGTCGTCGATGTCGATGCCGCGAGCGGCTACGTCGGTGGCCACCAACACGTCGATCTCGCCGGTTCGGAATGCCTTGAGCGCCTTCTCGCGGGCGCCCTGGTTCAGATCGCCGTGCACGGCGCCGACCTTGAAGCCGCGCTCGGCGAGCTCGTCGGAGACCTTCTGCGCGGTGCGCTTGGTGCGGGTGAAGATCATCGTGGCGCCGCGCCCGCGGACCTGCAGAATGCGGCTGACCAGCTCCACCTTGTCCAGCGCGTGGGCGCGGTAGGCGAACTGGTCGGTGGTGGTGTGCACGGCCGACGCCTGCGCTGACTCGGCGCGGATGTGCGTCGGCTGATTCATGAAGCTGCGCGCCAGCGTGATGATCGGATCCGGCATCGTCGCCGAGAACAGCATCGACTGCCTGCTGTCGGGGATGAGCCGCAGGATGCGCTCGATATCGGGCAGGAAGCCCAGGTCGAGCATCTCGTCCGCCTCGTCGAGCACCAGGACGGCGACCCCGCCCAGCTGCAGGTGGCCTTGCTGCGCGAGGTCGAGCAGCCGGCCGGGCGTCCCGACGACGACGTCGGCGCCTGCGCGCAGCGCGTCGAGCTGGGGCTCGTAGGCCCGCCCGCCGTAGATCGACACCACGGACAGCTTGCGGTCGCCCACGGTGAGGTATTTCGCGGCGCCGGCAAGGTCGTTGAAGACCTGCAGGCACAGTTCACGGGTCGGCACCACGATCAGCGCGCGCGGGGCGCCGGTCAGGGGTCGGTCGGGATCGCTGGTGATCTCATGGAGCAGCGGCACGCCGAACGCCAGGGTCTTGCCCATGCCGGTGCGTGCCTGCCCGATCAGATCGTCGCCCGCCATCGCAAGCGGCAGGGTCAGTTCCTGGATGGCAAAAGTGTGTTCTTTACCGTCTTCGATCAGTGCGCGCACTATTTCGTCGCGGACACCGAGTTTGGCAAATGTGGGATTGAGTGCGGTCATGCTGAGTAGGCGAAGCCTTTCCGGTCTGTTTTCTCGTCGATCGTCGTTCGCGTCCAGCGCGCACCAGCATGACGAGAAAACTTCGCGGGGCCCTGCGCTGAGGTAGGCGGGCCGGCTGCGTGCACGCACATTTCTTGGGAGGCGGCTCGTGATTTCAAGCCACCGCCTGCAGTCATGGTACCCGCAGGGTTTGCAGACGGGTCGCCGCACCGGTCGCCGTCTACAGTTGGCCCCATGAGTTCGACGCAGCCTGCGGCATCCACCGGGCACATCGCCCCCTCGCCGACCTCGGGCGTGTCGGCCGACCATCCCGGTGTCGACGAGTTGTTCGCGCTGCTGGCCTACGGCGAGGTGGCCGCGTTCTACCGGCTCACCGAGGAGGCGCGGATGGCGCCCAACCTGCTCGGCCGCATCAACATGGCCAGCATGGCCGCGGCGGAGATGAACCACTACGAGTTGCTGCGCGACGCGCTGGAACGCCGAGGCGTCGATGTCGTCGCGGCGATGACGCGATACGCCCCGGCGCTGGAAAACTACCACCGGCTCACCACGCCGAGCACCTGGCTGGAGGCGCTGGTGAAGACGTACATCGGCGACGCGCTGGCCGCCGACTTCTACCTGGAGATCGCCGACGTGCTGCCCGACGAAGTCGCAGGCGTGGTGCGCGCGGTGCTCTCCGAGACCTCGCACTCACAGTTCGTGGTCGCCGAGGTGCGCGCCGCGGTCACCGGCAGCCAGCGGCAGCGGCACCGGTTGGCGCTGTGGTCGCGCCGGCTGCTCGGCGAGGCGATCACCCAGGCCCAGTTCGTGCTGGCCGACCGCGACGAGCTGGTCGACCTTGTCGTATCGGGCTCCGGGGGGCTCGGCCAGCTCACGGAGTTCTTCGAACGCCTCCAGCACACGCACAGCACGCGCATGCAGGAGCTCGGCCTGGCCTGACCCGCTCAGCGCGGTGACGTGCAGTCCCAGATGTCACACAGGTCACTGGCCGCGGGCACGTCTCTTTCCCCAGCCGTCATCATCTGATGACAGAGCATCTGCCGCGTCATCTATTGATGACAGTTCCCAGGAGAGAGTTCCTCGGAATCCCGGTGCCAGTGTGGTTTCTGAGGTTATCGAGGCTTAGCGGGTGCAGTTCGCGATGATCGTGTTGTTGGTCGACGATGCCAGCGTTGCGCCCGTGCCGTCGGTGATCGAGCAGTTGAGCTGGCCGCCCACGCTGGTCGCGGTCACCGAGCTGAGTTCGACGCCCGGGTCGAGCGTCACCTGCTTCGTCCACGGCAGCGGAACGTTCACGTCGGTCTGCAGCGCGCCCTGCCGGTCGGTGTAGATGATGGTGACCAGATCGAACAGCTGACGGCTGCCGGTCACGGTGTAGGTGACGGTTCGCGGATCGCCGGCCGGCGGCGGCGCGGCTCCCGTCGACTCGGCGGTGGGCACGGGCGCAGCGGCGGTCGGGGTCGGCGTGACACTCGTGATGGTCTCCGGGGGCAGCGTTTTGGCCGGCGCCCTGCGCGCGGTGGGGGAGGGCGCGCTGCTCGGATACGGGACGGCCTGGCTGGTCGACGGCGACACGGTGGCCGAGGTGGCGCCGCTGTCGTTGCCGCTGAGAATCATCATCGTGCCCGCGACGGCGATCAGCAGCACGATGCCCGCGACGCTGGCGACCCATACCCACCGGCGGTCGTCCTGCTCGGTGTAGTAGCGGACGTCGTCGAAGTCGTCGAACTCGGCGTAGTCGTCATAGTCCTCGACGTCCTCGACGTCCTCGACGTCGTCGCCGTACTCGTCGTCGATGAGGTCGGTGCGGTCGTCGAAGCGATCGGTGACCGAGCCGGTCATCCAGGGCGAAGAAGGCCTGTTCATGCGCGTAATCCTCGTCAGTTCGAGCAATGCAGCCCTGATGCTATCGATGCAGAAGTGACAGATGAGGTCACGAGTCCAGCGTGTCGGTAACGGTCCGGACTCAGTTCACTCGCGCCGGTCCACTAGCCTTTCCCTCGAGAACACATTCGGCCGCGAACGACATCGAAGGGGTGCATCGTGGAGGTCAAGATCGGTGTCACGGACAGCCCGCGCGAGCTGAGCTTCAACAGCGCGCAGACTCCCACCGAGGTGGAGAAGCTGATCACCGACGCGCTGGGCAGTGAATCGGGCGTGCTTGCGCTGACCGATGAGAAGGGCCGTCGATTCCTGGTGCAGACGGCCAAGATCGCCTATGTCGAGATCGGCGCCGCCGACGTGCGACGGGTGGGCTTCGGTGTCGGAACGGTCGGAGCGGTCGGCGCGGAGGCCATCAAGAGCGGGTGAGCGGCACGTGTGACAGGCCGCCCCAGGCGAACTGCACCGTGCCTTCCACGGCGTCGTCCTTCGAGATCGGCCGCTCGTTGTTGAGCCAGTAGCGCGCGGAGTCCACGCTGATCGCCACCAGTCCGACCGCGATCATCCTGGCGCGGTGCGCCTCGAGACCGGAGTCGCGGCTGATCAGGTCGAACACCGCGTCGGTACACGACTCGGTGGCCACCTTCACCTGGCCCGCCACCTGCGGCTCGGTGACGTAGTCGTTCTCGAAGATCAGTCGATAGCCCTGGCTGTCGTGCTCGATGAAGTCGAAGAACGCCTGCACCGCCGCGCGAAGCCGCTGCCGGTTGTCGGTCGTGGTGCGCAGCGCCTGGCGCACGCCCGAGACCAGGTTGTCGACGTGGCGGGCCAGCACCGCGAGGTAGAGCTCGAGCTTCGACGAGAAGTGTTGATACAGAACGGGTTTACTGACGCCCGCGCGATCGGCGATTTCGTCCATCCCCGCGGCGTGGTAGCCCCGGTCCACGAAAACCTCGCTGGCGGCACCGAGTAACTGCCCACGACGCTCGTCGCGTGGCAGCCGACTGCCGCGTCGATTGGTTGCCGATGTGCCACCTCTTGCTTCAGTGGCGTTGGCGAGCTCGCTCATCACTCCCTCTAACTAACTGGTCGAATGCCGACCTTCTAACTGGCCGAATGCCGGCCTCGTCTCGCATCGACAGTACTACCCAACCGTGGGAGGAGGCGTCAGGACGGCGCTGCGAGGCAGCCGTGTGGCTGAGACTCGCGCCCGCGCCGGAAGTGCGTGGAGCACGGTCTATGCCATCCTGTTCCGGTGACCTACGACCCGGGGCGTCGCACGCGGAGCGCCGGAGGCCAACCGCATCGCGACCCGGAGGACAGCAGGGGTCGGGTTCCTGTGCTGCGCGACGAGTGGCGTGAGCCGCTGCGCGCACAGCGCGACCCGCTCGCCGAGAGTTCCGGCCGGGTCAGGTCCAACCGCGACGAGCATCGCCGGTGGCGCAAGCAGACGTGGCTCGGCCGATTCGTCTCCACCTACGGCTGGCGTGCCTACGCGCTGCCCGCGCTCGTCGCGCTCACGGTGTGGGTGGTGTATTCGGCGGTCACCGGGACCAGCGTGTCGAGCACCGTCGAGGAACCGGGTCCCGCGCAGGGGCCGCCCACCCTCGGCGCATCGAGCACCTCGATCGTCGGCGCGCCGCCGAAGGGACTGACGCAGTTCGATGCCAATCTGCCGACCGGCATCCTGCCCGACGGTGGGCCCTACACCGAGGCGGGCGCCAAGACCTGGCACATCGTGCCCGGCAGCGATCCCAAGGTCGGCCAGGGCACCACCAAGACCTTCACCTACACCGTCGAGGTCGAGGACGGCATCGACACCACCTCGTTCGGCGGCGACGACGCGTTCGCGCGAATGGTCAGCCAGACGCTGGCGAACCCGAAGAGCTGGACGCACAATCCGCAGATTGCGCTCACCCGAATCGACAGCGGCGAGCCCGACTTCCGGGTGTCGCTGACCACGCCGATGACGCTGCGCGAGGGCTGCGGCTACGAGATACCCATCGAAACCTCCTGTTACAACCCGTCCTACGCCGACGGCCAGCACCGGGTCTTCCTCAACGAGGCCCGTTGGGTGCGCGGTGCGGTGCCGTTCCAGGGCGATATGGGGGCCTACCGGCAGTACCTGATCAACCATGAGGTCGGCCACGCCATCGGCTACCAGCACCACGAGCCGTGCGGGGAGAACGGGCAGCTGGCCCCGGTGATGATGCAGCAGACGTTCTCCACCAACGACGACGACAACTCCCGCTTCGACCCCGAATGGGTCAAGGCTGACGGTAAGACCTGCAAACCCAACCCCTGGCCGTACCCGATCCCGTAGTGCCTGCGCACGGCCCTGGGGACGCGTGGGGGTACCTCCCACCCGAAGGGTAGGGGGAGAGCATGACCGGCCGGGAAGCTCTCGGCGCTGATTGCCGTTGGTGTGGGTAACTGCTGTGATGGAAAGCAACCCCGACTGAAATCGAGGAGGGTACCGGTGTCCACACCGTTGCCGCCGCTGGTGGAACCTGCGGCAGAGCTGACGCGCGACGAGGTCGCGCGCTACAGCCGCCACCTGATCATTCCCGACCTGGGCCTGGACGGGCAGAAACGGCTGAAGAACGCCCGCGTGCTGGTCATCGGCGCAGGCGGGTTGGGCTCGCCGACGCTGCTGTATCTCGCGGCCGCCGGCGTCGGCACCATCGGCATCGTCGAGTTCGACGTGGTCGACGAATCCAACCTGCAGCGCCAGATCATTCACGGCCAGTCCGACATCGGCCGGTCCAAGGCCGAGAGTGCGCGTGACTCCATTCTCGAGGTCAACCCGCTGGTGAACGTGCGGCTCCACGAGGTCCGGCTGGAGCCCGACAACGCCGTCGAGCTGTTCGAGTCCTACGACCTGATCCTCGACGGCACGGACAACTTCGCGACCCGCTATCTGGTCAACGACGCCGCGGTGCTGGCGGGCAAGCCGTACGTGTGGGGGTCGATCTATCGCTTCGAAGGTCAGGTGTCGGTGTTCTGGGAGGACGCGCCCGACGGGCAGGGCCTGAACTACCGCGATCTCTACCCCGAGCCGCCGCCTCCCGGCATGGTGCCGTCCTGCGCGGAAGGCGGCGTGCTGGGCATTCTCTGCGCGTCGATCGCGTCGGTCATGGGCACCGAGGCGATCAAGCTGATCACCGGGATCGGCGAGCCACTGCTGGGCCGGCTGATGGTCTACGACGCGCTGGACATGACCTATCGGACCATCAAGATCCGCAAGGATCCGGCGACGCCGAAGATCACCGAGCTGATCGACTACGAGGAGTTCTGCGGCGTTGGTGTCCGACGCCGCCGCCGAGGCCGCCGCGGAATCCACGATCACGCCGCGCGAACTGCGCGACATGATCGACTCCGGCAAGCCGGTGGCGCTGATCGACGTCCGCGAACAGGTGGAATGGGACATCAATCGCATCGAGGGCGCCGAGCTGATCCCGAAGGGGAAGTTCGAATCGGGTGAGGCGCTGGCCGCACTCCAGGTCGACCGCACCCCGGTCTTCTACTGCAAGACGGGCGTGCGCTCGGCCGAGGTGCTCGCCATCGCGAAGAAGGCCGGTTTCTCCGACGCGCTCCACGTCCAGGGCGGCATCGTGGCGTGGGGAAACCAGCTCGAGCCCGACATGGTGATGTACTGACCGTTATGTACTGACCGTCAATAACGGCCGACACAGCTGGTCAGCGAAGCCAGTCCGGCCCGAGGCGACGGTAGCCTGGCGCTGTGACCGATGAACGCCCGCCAGAGCACGTGCTGGCCGCGTTCGGAGTCAGTGGCCTGCAGCCCGTGCAGCTCGACGTCGGTTGGGAGGGCGGCTGGCGGTGCGGCGAAGTCGTGCTGTCGATGGTTGCCGACCACGCCCGCGCCGCATGGTCGGCGAAGGTGCGCGAGACGCTGTTCGTCGACGGCGTGCGGCTCGCCAGGCCGGTCCGCTCGACCGACGGGCGCTACGTCGTCGCCGGCTGGCGCGCGGACACCTTCGTCGCGGGCACGCCGGAACCCCGTCACGACGAGGTCGTCTCGGCCGGGGTACGGCTGCACGAGGCGACGGCCAAGCTGGAGCGCCCACGCTTCCTGACACAGCCGCCGGTCGCGCCGTGGGCCGATGTCGACGTCTTCATCGCCGCCGACCGCGCGGCATGGGAAGAGCGACCGCTGCAGTCGCTGCCTCCCGGCGCCCGGGTGTCGCCGGGATCGGCGGACGGGCAGCGTTCGGTCGACCTGATCAATCAACTGGCCGGCTTGCGCAAGCCGACGAAGAGCCCCAGTCAACTCGTGCATGGGGACCTTTACGGCACAGTGCTTTTCGCGGGCACCGCGGCGCCCGGCATCACCGACATCACGCCGTATTGGCGGCCCGCGTCGTGGGCGGCAGGTGTGGTGGTCGTCGACGCCCTCGCGTGGGGCGAGGCCGACGACGGTCTGGTCGAACGGTGGGCGCCGCTGCCGGAGTGGCCACAGATGTTGTTGCGCGCGTTGATGTTCCGGCTCGCTGTGCACGCGCTGCACCCGCGCTCCACCGCCGCGGCGTTCCCGGGTCTGGCCCGCACCGCCGCACTGGTCCGGCTGCTGCTCTGATCGGCCGCGCTCAGAAGGTGTGGCGCACGGATTCTTCTCCGGTCAACGGAATCCGGCCGTCGTCGGCGAGAACACCCTCGGCGCGCAGGAGTTCCAGCTGGCGGGTGGCCAGGTGCGGCACCGGCCTGCCGGAGGCGCGAATCACTCGATGCCAGGCCAGATCCGACGAATCCGTGCGCATGATCCAGGCGACGATCCGTGGGCTGGAAAGTCCTGCCGCCGAAGCGATGTCACCGTAGGTCGACACCCGGCCCGGCGGGATCGACGCGACGAGCGCGCGCACCGCCTCGACCTGGTCGTCGGTGATGGCGGCCATGGCTAGGCGTGCTCGAGGCGGTCCCGGATCACCGCGGCCGTCTCGGCAGGCATGGCTTGAGCCACCATGTGATCGCAGTCGAAATCGACGAGCGAGAACCGCGGCCCGAGCGTGCCTGACAGCGCCGTGATGAGTGCGTCGGTCACATAGGGCGGATCGGTACGGGTCGCGCGGACCAGCGTGGTTCGGATTCCCTTGTGCGGCACCACGAAGTCGCGCGCCAATTCGCTCCAGTACGACATCATCGCGGGGATGCTGATCCGCCAGCCGCACCGGCCGTCGGGCCGTTCGATCAGGTGCTCGTCGAGCTCGGCATCCAACTCGCCGGTGTCCACGTCGGCCCATGAGCCAGACGCCTTTTCATTGCGCGCCTCGTCCCGGTCGAGATAGTACGGCGACGCCATCATGTCGTCGGCGATGTTCGCCATCCAAGCGCCGTCGAGGCCGACCGCCGGGTCGAGAAGGACCAGCGAGGCGACCAGGTCCGGGCGTGCGACCGCGAGCTTCAGCGCGACCGCGCAACCGAACGAGTGCCCGACCACGACGACGGGGCGGCTGGTCTCCCTGACGAGCAGATCGACCAGCGCCGCGACGTTGGCGTCCAACGTCCACGGCGCCTCCCACGACGACCGGCCGTGGCCCAGCAGATCGGGTGCCAGCAGCGAGAAGCCGGGCAGGTGTTCGGTGGCCAGGGTCCGCCACCGCAGGCCGTGTCCGGTAAGGCCGTGCAGGGCCAGTATCTGCGCCGGCTGCTCGGGACCGAAACGATGCACGTTGAGGAAAGGGGTGTTGCTGGCCACGGCGTCGATGCTAAGGGGCAGCGCATCGGGCCGACGATGTCGGACCCTCGTGGTGTCATGCAGACATGTCCGCACCGCACATCGCGCTCACCTCGACGGCGTTGACCGAAACCGGCATTCGCGGCGTGGTCCGTGTGCTGGGCGGGCCGGGGACCGGCAAGAGCCGCATGCTGATCGAGACCGCGGCCGCCCACATCGCCGCCGGTGCTGATCCGGAATCCGTTCTGCTGCTGACGGGTTCGGCGCGGCTCGGCGCGCAGGCGCGAGCCGCGATCACGACGGCGCTGTTGCGCGCCGGACGTCGCGCCGTCGTCCGGGAACCGCTCGTGCGCACGGTGCACTCGTACGCCTTCGCCGTGCTGAGGCTCGCCGCCCAGCGCAACGGCGATCCGCCTCCGCGGCTGATCACCACCGCCGAGCAGGACGGCATCATCCGCGAGCTGCTCGCGGGCGATCTGGCGGACGGCGATGACGCAGCCGTCGCGTGGCCCCGGCAGCTTCGACCCGCGCTCAGCACCGTCGGCTTCGCCACCGAGCTGCGTGACCTGCTGGCCCGTTGCACCGAACGCGGCGTGGACCCCGTTGCGCTGCAACGTATCGGCCGGCTGTCGGCGCGCCCGGAGTGGCTGGCCGCGGGCCAGTTCGCGCAGCAGTACGAGCAGACGATGTTGTTGCGCTCCGCCGTCGGGACGGCCGCGCCGCAGGCGACCGTGCCCGCACTCGGTGCCGCCGAACTCGTCGGCGCCGCACTGGACGCGTTCGCCGTCGACCCCGAACTGCTCGCCGCCGAACGCGGGCGGGTCACGCTGCTTCTGGTCGACGACGCCCAGCACCTCGACCCGCAGGCCGCCGATCTGGTGCGCGTGCTGGCCGCCGGCGCCGAGTTGACCGTCATCGCCGGTGACCCGAACGAATCGGTGTTCTCCTACCGCGGCGCCGACCCGGCGCTGCTGCGGGGCGACGACGAGCCGGTCATCACGCTGACGGAGTCACACCGCTGCGCACCCGCGGTGGCCCGCGCCATCACCGGCATAGCGCGCCGGCTGCCCGGCGCAGGCGAGGCACGGGAAGTCGTGGGCACAGGCGAGGATCCGGGCTCGGTGTCCGTGCAGCTGGCCGCGTCACCGCACGCCGAAGCCGCCCTCATCGTCGACGCGCTGCGCCGGGCGCATCTCATCGACGGCATGCCGTGGTCGCAGATGGCGGTGATCGTGCGATCCGTGCGGCAGACCGGCGCGGCGCTGTCGCGCGCACTGACCGCGGCGGGCGTACCGGTCGTCAGCCGACCAGCCGGTGTCCCGGTCGCCGAACAGGCCGCGTCGCGGGCCATGCTGGCGGTGCTGGAGGCCGTCGCCGAGGGCCTGACCGGCGACCGCGCACTGCAACTCCTGACCGGGCCGATCGGCCGCGTCGATCCGGTGTCGCTGCGGCAGCTGCGCAGGGCGTTGCGCCGCGCCGACCGAAGCCAGCCTCCTCGTGAGTTCGGTGACCTCCTGGTCGAGGAATTGCAGGCCGGAAAGCTGCGCGTATCCGGAGATCCGGCCCGTCCACTGCAGCGGGTGCGCGCCGTGCTGGCGGCCGCGCACGGGAGCGAGGCCGACGGTGCCGACCCGCGCTACACCCTGTGGCAGGCATGGCATCGCTCCGGCCTGCAGAAGCGCTGGCTGACGGCCAGCGAGCGGGGCGGCGCCGTCGGCGCCAAGGCGGATGCCGACCTGGACGCCATCACGGCGCTGTTCGACGTGACCGAGCAATACGTGGCCCGGACCGCCGGTGCGTCGTTGCGCGGCCTCGTCGAGCATGTCAGCGCGCTGGGGCCGATGCCGGCGGCCGGCGACGCGCCGTCCGACATCGAGGGCGTCACGGTGGCCAGCGCGCATGCCGCACTCGGCGGGGAATGGGACCTCGTCGTCATCGCCGGACTGCAGGAAGGGCTGTGGCCCAACACGACTCCGCGCGGTGGCATCCTGGCGACGCAGCACCTCGTCGACGTCCTCGACGGTGTCGCCGCCGAGACCACCGCGATGTCGGCGCGGGCACCACTGCTGGCCGAGGAGCGCAGGCTGCTGATCGCCGCCATGGGCCGCGCCCGAAGCCGCCTGCTGGTGACCGCGGTCGACAGCGAGAGCGGCGACGACGCCATTCTGCCCTCGCCGTTTCATGCCGAGCTGGGGCAGTTCGCGACCGACACCCACACCGACGAGCCGGTGCATGCCCCGCGCGTGCTGGCGCCCGCGCCGCTGGTCGGTGCGCTTCGCGCAGTGGTCTGCGCGCCGGAGGGCGCCGTCGGCGATGCCGAACGCGCCTGTGCCGCCGCGCAATTGGCCCGCCTTGCCGACGCCGGCGTATCCGGTGCCGACCCGAAGCAGTGGTACGGCATGACGGCACGCAGCACCGACGAACCGCTGTGGTCGGGCGACGACCACGTGGTGCGGCTGTCACCGTCGACGCTGCAAACGCTGGCCGACTGCCCCCTGCGGTGGCTGCTCGAACGGCACGGCGGCAGCGACGGCCGCGACCTGCGCTCGGCGATCGGCTCGCTGATGCACGCCCTGGTCGCCGATCCGGGCAAGAACGAGAGCCAGATGGTGTCCGAGCTCGAACGGCTCTGGGAGAAGCTGCCGTTCGAGTCGGCCTGGTACGCCGACAACGAGCTGGCGCGGCACCGCTCGATGCTGTCCACATTCGCGCAGTGGCGGCAGCAGACGCGCGACGAATTCACCGAGGTCGGCACCGAGGTCGACGTCGACGGCGTGCTCGACTGCGACGGGACCGCGGTGCGGGTGCGCGGCAGGCTCGACCGGCTGGAACGCGATGACGTGGGCGGCCTCGTCGTCGTGGACCTCAAGACCGGGAAGACGCCCGTCAGCAAGGACGATGCGCAGCGTCACGCGCAGCTGGCGATGTACCAGCTCGCCATCGCCGAAGGCCTGCTGTCACAGGGCGATACACCGGGCGGCGGGCGGCTGGTCTATCTGGGCAGAAACAGTGCGGGCGGGCCGACCGAGCGCCTGCAGGACCCGATGACGCCCGATACCGGCGATCAGTGGCGCGAGACGGTCGGCACGGCGGCCGCGGCGACCCGGGGACCGCAGTTTTTGGCCCGCGTCAATGACGGCTGCGCGCACTGTCCGGTGCGGCACAGCTGTCCCGCGCAGGCCCCGTCCGACGGAACGGCGATCTCGTGACACCGAAGTACAGTCCAACCGAGTTGGCCTCCGCCCTGGGGCTTTTCGCGCCGACCGACGAGCAGGCGGCGGTCATCGCCGCACCGCCGGGCCCGCTGGTGGTGATCGCCGGTGCCGGTGCCGGCAAGACCGAGACGATGGCCGCCCGGGTGGTGTGGCTGGTGGCCAACGGCTATGCCTCGCCGGGTGAGGTCCTCGGTCTGACGTTCACCCGCAAGGCTGCAGGCCAACTGCTGCGCCGCGTGCGGTCCCGGCTTGCCCGACTGGCCGGCGCGGGGATCGTGCCCGGCGGTGTCGACGCGACCGACGACCCCGCGACGGTCAGCACCTACCACGCGTTCGCCGGCACGCTGCTGCGCGAGCACGGTCTGCTTCTGCCGGTCGAGCCCGATACCCGCCTACTCAGCGAAACGGAGTTGTGGCAGTTGGCATTTCGCGTGGTCACCGAACATCCGGGCGCGCTCGACACGGACAAGACACCGGCCGCGGTCACCACGATGGTGCTGCGGCTGGCCGGTCAGCTGGCCGAACACCTCGTCGACACCGAGCAGCTGTCCGACACCCACATCGAGCTGGAGCGACTGGTGCACACGCTGCCCGCAGGCCCGTATCAGCGCGACCGCGGGCCCAGCCAGTGGCTGCTGCGGATGCTGGCCACCCAGACCGAACGCACCGAACTGCTGCCCCTGATCGATGCGTTGCATGCACGCATGCGGGCCGAGAAGGTGATGGACTTCGGCATGCAGATGGCCTCGGCCGCCCGGCTGGCGTCGACGTGCCCCAGCGTCGGCGAGCAGTTGCGGCGCCGCTTCCGTGTCGTGCTGCTCGACGAGTACCAGGACACCGGTCACGCCCAGCGGGTGGCGCTGTCGTCGCTGTTCGGTGGCGGCGTCGACGACGACCTCGCGCTGACCGCCGTCGGCGACCCGATTCAGTCGATCTACGGCTGGCGTGGGGCGTCGGCGACGAACCTGCCGCGGTTCACCACCGACTTTCCCCGCTCGGACGGCACGCCGGCGCCCACCCTCGAGCTGCGCACCAGCTGGCGCAATCCGCCGCGGGCGCTCTATCTGGCGAACGCGGTGTCGGCCGAGGCCAGGCGCCGGTCGGTGGCGGTGCAGGCGCTGCGGTCCCGGCCCGGCGCGCAACCGGGCACCGTCCGGTGCGCGCTGTTGCGCGACGTGGAGGCCGAACGCGACTGGGTCGCCGAGCATGTGGCCCGCCGGTACCACGACGCCCGCGAGGCGGGGGAGAACGTGCCGACGGCCGCGGTGTTGGTCCGCCGCAACGCCGATGCCGCACCGATGGCCGATGCGCTGACCGCCCGCGGTGTGCCGGTGGAGGTCGTCGGTCTGGCCGGGCTGCTCGCCGTCACCGAGGTCGCCGACGTGGTGGCCATGCTGCGGCTGGTCGCCGACCCCGGCGCGGGCGCGGCGGCGATGCGGGTGCTCACCGGCCCGCGCTGGCAGCTCGGCGGTCGCGACATCTCCGCGCTCTGGCGCCGCGCGGTCGACCTGGACGACGTCGGCGGCCCCAGGGACCGCGCCTCGGCAGACGAGATCGTCGCCGGGGCCGCACCCGATGCCGACACCGCGTGTCTCGCCGATGCGATCAGCGATCCGGGCCAGGCGGACGCCTACTCGCCGGAGGGCCATCGCCGCATCGTGGCCCTCGGCCACGAGCTGACGGCACTGCGCGCGCATCTCACGCATCCGCTGCCCGACCTGGTCGGCGAGGTGCGCCGCGCACTCGGCGTCGATGCCGAAGCCCGCGCGGCCCGGCCGCCGTCGGCGGGCTGGACCGGCGCCGAGCACCTCGACGCCTTCGCCGATGTGGTCGCCGGCTACGCCGCCTCGCGGCCCGGCGCGTCGGCGTCGGATCTGCTCGCCTACCTCGACGCCGCGATGGTGGTCGAAAACGGGTTGGCTCCCGCGGAAATCACCGTCGCGCACGACCGCGTGCAGATCCTGACCGTGCATGCGGCCAAGGGACTCGAGTGGCAGGTCGTGGCCGTGCCGCACCTGAGCGGACGCGTGTTTCCGTCGACGGCGTCGATGCGGACGTGGCTCACCGACGCGGCCGACCTGCCGCCGCTGCTGCGCGGCGACCGCGCCACCCTGGGCGACCACGGGGTACCGGTGCTCGACACGTCCGACGTTAACGATCGAAAAACGTTGTCGGACAGAATCTTCGAGCACAAGCGCCGGCTCGACCAGCGTCGTGTCGACGAGGAGCGCAGGCTGCTGTACGTGGCGCTCACCCGCGCCGAGGACACGCTGCTGCTGTCCGGTCATCATTGGGGCGCCTCCGAGTCGAAGCCGCGAGGCCCGTCGGACTTCCTGCTCGAACTCAAGGACATCATCGACCGCTCGGCCGCGCACACCACCGGCTCGGCCGTCGACGACGAACCGTGCGGCGAGATCGACGAGTGGGCGCCCGCGCCGGCTGACGGCGAGCCGAACCCGTTGCGCGACAGGGCGGTCGAAGCGGTGTGGCCGGCCGACCCGGCGGGGGCGCGGCGCGGTGACGTCGACCGCGGGGCCTGCCTGGTGCGCCGGGCGATGGCAGGCGAGCTCGAGGGGGCCGGCGATGATCTCGACGACTGGGCCGCCGACGTGGACGCGCTGCTCGCCGAGCGGGACCGGGTCGCACCGCAGCGGCCCGCCACGCTCCCCGCCGCGCTGTCGGTGAGCAGCCTGGTGGAACTCGGCCGCGATCAGGATGCCGCGGTGCGACGGCTACGGCGCAGGCTGCCGGTGCGCCCCGACCCGCATGCCCTGTTGGGCACCGCATTTCACGACTGGGTGCAGCGGTTCTACGGTGCCGAGCGGCTGTTCGACCTCGATGACCTGCCCGGTGCGGTCGACGGGCAGCTGGCGCGTGAGGATGCCGAGAGCCTCGCCGAACTGCAGACCGCGTTCATGTCGTCGCCGTGGTCCGCCCGCACGCCGGTCGACGTGGAGGTGCCCTTCGACATGGTCATCGGCGGCACGATGGTGCGCGGCCGCATCGACGCGGTGTTCGAGGATTCCGACGGCGCGACCGTCGTGGACTGGAAGACCGGCGATCCGCCGGACACGCCGCAGGCCAAGCGCCACGCCGCGGTTCAGCTCGCCGTCTACCGACTGGCGTGGGCGGCGCTGCGCGGTGTGCCCGCCGCGTCGGTTCGCGCGGCGTTTCACTACGTGCGGTCCGGCCAGACCGTCGTCCCCGAATCGCTGCCCGAACTCGAGGAGTTGGCCACCCTGCTGCGGATTGAGGAGGTCGCATAACAAGACATCTGTATTGACATGAGATAGCAGTCTCATTACGCTCACCGGCATGGCGCTGACTTCCGCCCAGATGGACCAGAAGATCGACGAGCACTTCGACTTCGAAGCCCGCGATGACATCGACGGCGTGCTCGCGACGTTGGCACCGGACGCCGTGCACGACATCGTGGGCTATCCGACGGGACCGACCGTGGGCCGCGACGGTGCCCGCGCGTTCTACGAGAGCCTCTTCGCGGACCTCTCCGAAGGCAGGGTCGAAACCAAGCGCAGGCTCTACGGCGACAGCTTCCTGGTCGACGAATCACTATGGCGCGGAAGGGCACCCGGCACGCCGTTCGGCTTGCCGGGCAGAAACCGCCCGCTCGAGTTCCGGTTGTTGCACGTCGTCGAATTCACCCCCACCGGCGACATCGCGCGCGAGAACGTGTGGATCGACTTCGCCGCGATCGTCGCCCAACTCCCGCAGGACTGACGCCGTGGTGTCGGGCGGCAGGCCGAACCAGCGCAGTCGCACCCGCAAGGACTTGCTCGACGCGGCGTCGCGGCTGTTGAAGCAGGGCCGCAGGCCGACACTGGAGGAAGTCGCGGAGGAAGCCCTGGTGTCCCGGGCGACCGCCTATCGCTACTTCGCGAGCGCGGACGCCCTGCTCGTCGAGGCGCCACTCGACGGCGCGACCCCGACTCCCGACGAGCTCTTCCATGATGGCGCGTCCGACGACGCGATCGAGCGCCTCGACCTGGTCGACGCGGCCCTGGACGCCATGATCACCGCCAACGAACAGGCGTTGCGATTGATGCTGGCCCATTCGCTGCAGCGCAGCCCGGATGCCGTAGAAGGCAACGGGTTTCCGGCCCGGCAGAACCGCCGGACCACACTCATCGAGGCAGCGCTTGATCCGGCACGTGACCAGATCGACGCAGACGCGGCGCGCCGCCTGAAGAGCGCGCTGGCGCTCATCATCGGTACCGAGTCGATGGTGGTCCTCAAGGACGTACTGCAACTCGACGCCGCGGAGGCCACCGAGGTGAAGCGGTGGGCGATCCGCGCCCTCGTCGACGCCGCTAGGACTCGCGGTAGATCTTCAGCGCCTGGGTGATCATCGGGATCTGCAGCGGCAAGCGGGCGATCGCACCGATCCGCATCGGCAGCGGCTTGTCCCTCCACAACCGGACCATGTTCACGTTGGCCGGAAACACCGAGATGTACAGGGCCACGGCGGCGAGCGCGCCGAGCTTGCGGGTGCGCGGCACCAGCAGCAGCACGCCGCTGGCGACTTCGGCGACCCCCGAGGCGTTCGTGTAGAACCGCGCGTCACCGGGCAGTTCGGCGGGGACGATCGAGTCGAAGGGTTTGGGCACCGCGAAATGCAGCAGGCCCATGCCCACGAGCATCGCGCCCATCTTGGACGCGCGCGTGGGGCTGGTGGTCTGCTGCAGTTCGGCCGGTGGGGAGGTCATGATTACATTGTGCTGGTGCGGCGCTCCCACCCGATGACGGACCCTCGTGGCCAAAGGTAGGTTGCGTCGGCGGCTCGCCGCCATCGACCAGAATCTGACCGGGCGACCGGATGCCGATCTCGTCGACGTGCTGCGCATCCCGGAACCGTTCGTCAGTCCGACGCAACGGATCGTCCGCCGGGTCATCTACGCCGCGTTGGCCCTTTTCGCCGCGGTGATGATCGTCTACCTGGATCGCGACGGTTACATCGACGTGCAGGACAACCAACTGTCGTTCCTCGACTGCCTGTATTACGCGACGGTGTCCTTGTCGACGACGGGCTATGGCGACATCACGCCGTTCACCCCGATGGCGCGGCTGGTCAACGTCCTGGTGATCACGCCGCTACGGGTGGCGTTCCTGATCGTGCTGATCGGTACCACCGTCGAGACTCTCACCACGCAGTCGCGCCAGGCACTGAAGATCCAGCGATGGAGGAACAGAGTGCGCAACCACACGATCGTCGTCGGCTACGGCACCAAGGGCAGGAGCGCCGTCGCCGCGATGGTCGGCGACGAGGTCGCGCCCGCGGACATCGTCGTCGTCGACGAAGACCCCGCGGCCCTTGAACGTGCCAAGAGCGCGGGCCTCGTCACGGTCCGCGGCAGCGCGACGGACTCGGAGGTGCTGCGGCTGGCCAGCGCCCAGCACGCCAAGGCCATCATCGTCGCCACCAACCGCGACGACGCCGCCGTGCTGGTCACCCTCACCGCACGCGAGTTGGCGCCCAACGCCAAGATCATCGCGGCGGTCCGGGAGGGCGAGAACCAGCATCTGCTCGAGCAGTCCGGCGCTGACTCGACCGTGGTGACGGCCGAGACGGCGGGTCGGTTGCTGGGCCTGGCCGTGCAGACCCCGAGCGTGGTCGAGATGATGGAGGATCTGCTGACGCCGGACCGCGGCTTCGCCATCGCCGAACGCGAGGTGGAGACCAAGGAGGTCGGCGGCTCGGCGCGCCACCTTTCCGACATCACGCTCGGCGTCGTGCGCGGAGGCAAGCTGTTGCGCGTCGACGATCCTCAGGTGGATGCTCTCGAACTCGGCGACCGACTGCTGTACGTGCGCAGCGCAGAACCCGAGCGGTGAGCGACCGGATGACGTCGTTTCAGCTGCGCAACGTGCCGCTGCTGTCCCGTGTCGGCGCCGACCGGGCCGACACACTGCGCACCGACATCGACGCCGCGGTGGCCGGCTGGGCGGATGCCCTTCTGCTGCGGGTGGATTCGCGCAACCAGGTGCTGATCGCCGACGGTCGGGTCGTTCTCGGCAAGGCCACCGCGCTCGGGGACAAGCCCACCGACCACACGGTGTTCCTCGGCCGAATGACCGACGGCCGCCATGTCTGGGGGGTTCGCAGCGCGCTGGTCGCCCCGGAGGACGCCGCCGCCAGTGATACGGAGGTGCTGGACCTGCGCCGGGCCGGCCACATCTTCGACGACGTCAGCGCGCAACTGGTGGCGACCGCGACCGCACTGCTGAACTGGCACGACAGCGCACGCTTCAGCGCTGTCGACGGGTCGCCGACGAAGCCGGTCAGGGGTGGCTGGTCGCGGGTGAACCCGGTCAACGGTCACGAGGAGTTCCCGCGGATCGACCCCGCGGTGATCTGTCTCGTGCACGACGGGCACGACCGCGCGGTGCTGGCGCGCCAGACCGTGTGGCCCGAGCGGTTGTTCTCGCTGCTGGCCGGATTCGTCGAGGCGGGCGAGTCGTTCGAGGCGTGCGTCATGCGCGAGATCGCCGAGGAGATCGGGCTGACGGTGCGCGACGTCACGTATCTCGGCAGTCAGCCGTGGCCGTTCCCCCGATCGCTGATGGTGGGATTTCACGCCATCGGTGATCCGGAGCAGGAGTTCGCCTTCCACGACGGCGAGATCGCCGAGGCGGGCTGGTTCAGCCGTGCCGAGATCCGCGAGGCGCTCGAGCACGGCGACTGGGGTAGCGACTCGGATTCACGGCTGCTGCTGCCCGGGTCGATCTCGATCGCGCGGGAGATCATCGAGTCCTGGGCTGCCCTGGATTAGCCGAGCTTCTTCTTGACCTCGCGGGCGCTCGGGTTGGTCAACGTGGACCCGTCGGCGAACTTCAGCGTCGGCACGGTCTGGTTGCCGCCGTTGACCGACATCACGAATTCCGCGGCGGCCGGGTCGCTTTCGATGTCGACCTCTTGGTAGGCGATGCCCTCGGCCTTCAACGTGGTTTTGAGCCTGAAGCAGAAGCCGCACCACGACGTGGTGTACATGGTGAGCGGCGCGTTACTGGCTGTCATAACGCTCTCAACGTATCGAAGGCCGCCGAAATTGCGTAATCCGGGCCACGCGGTTGGCAGATCCCGGCGATGTCGGGGTGCCCTGCCATGATGGAGCCCATGTCCGTCCCCGCGCACGTGAGGAGCGAGGCTGGCCCCGCGCACGTGAGGAGCGAAAGTGGCCCCGCGCACGTGAGGAGCGAAAGTGGCCCCGCGCACGTGAGGAGCGAAAGTGCCCCCGCGCACACGCATCTCGATGAGCTCGACGACGAGCAGCGCGAGGCGGTGCTGGCCGCGCGCGGCCCGGTGTGTGTGCTGGCCGGTGCGGGCACCGGCAAGACCAGGACCATCACCCGGCGCATCGCCCATCTGGTGACGTCCGGCCACGTCGCGGCGGCCCAGGTGTTGGCAGTGACGTTCACCCAGCGCGCAGCCGGCGAAATGCGCAGCCGGCTGCGCGCGCTGGACGACGGGTCGGGCACCGGCTCGGTGCAGGCGATGACGTTCCACGCCGCAGGCCGCCGTCAGCTGCAGTACTTCTGGCCGCGGGTGGTCGGCGACACCGGCTGGCGACTGCTCGACAGCAAGTTCTCCGTCGTCGCGCAGGCCGCCAGCCGGGCCGGGCTTCAGGTCAGCACCGACGACGTCCGCGACTTGGCGGGCGAGATCGAATGGGCGAAGGCGTCGCTGATCAGCCCGGAGGACTACGGCGCCGCGGTCGCGAAGACCGGCCGCGACATTCCGCTCGACGCGGCCAAGGTGGCGGGCGTCTACGCCGGGTACGAAACGCTCAAGGCCCGGTCCGACGGCATGGCGCTGTTGGACTTCGACGACCTTCTGCTGCACACGGCCGCCGCGATCGAGAACGATCCCGCCGTGGCCGAGGAGTTCCGCGACCGCTACCGCTGCTTCGTCGTCGACGAATACCAGGACGTCACGCCGTTGCAGCAGCGGGTGCTCAATGCGTGGCTCGGCGAGCGCGACGACCTGACCGTGGTCGGCGACGCCAACCAGACCATCTACTCCTTCACCGGAGCCACCCCGCGGTATCTGCTGGACTTCTCGCGTCGCTTTCCCGACGCCGCGGTGGTCCGGCTGGAACGCGACTACCGGTCGACGCCGCAGGTGGTGTCGTTGGCCAACCAGGTGATCGCCGCCGCGCGCGGCAGGGTGGCGGGCAGCAAGCTGCATCTGGTCGGCCAGCGCGACCCAGGGCCCAAGCCCTCCTTCGCCGAGCATCCCGACGAGGTCGCCGAGGCGGCGGCGGTCGCCAAGAAGATCACCCGCCTGATCGAGAACGGCACAGCGCCCTCGGAGATCGCGGTGCTTTACCGGATCAACGCCCAGTCGGAGGTGTACGAGGAGGCGTTGACCGAGGCGGGCGTGGCGTTCCAGGTTCGCGGTGGGGAAGGGTTCTTCAGCCGCCAGGAGATCCGGCAGGCGCTGGTGGCGATGCAGCGCGCGGCCGAGCGGGGCGCCGAGACGGGCGATGACTTGCCGCTGATCGTGCGTCAACTGCTCGAACCGCTCGGGATGACGGCACAACCGCCGTCGGGAACGCGGGCCCGCGAGCGCTGGGAGGCGCTGACCGCTCTTGCCGAACTGGTCGATGATGAAGTGGCGCAACGTCCTTCGCTCGATATGCGCGCGCTCGTGGCAGAGTTGCGGCAGCGCGCCGACGCACGGCACCCGCCGGTCGTGCAGGGCGTCACCCTGGCCTCGCTGCACGCGGCCAAGGGTCTGGAATGGGATGCGGTCTTTCTGGTCGGACTGGCCGACGGCACCCTGCCCATCTCGCATGCGTTGGCGCACGGTCCCGACAGCGAGGCCGTCGAGGAAGAACGCAGGTTGCTCTACGTCGGGATCACACGGGCGCGAGTGCATTTGGCGCTCAGCTGGGCGCTGGCCCGCAATCCCGGGGGACGGCAGGGGCGACGTCCGTCGCGCTTCCTCAACGGCATCGCCCCGAACTCGCAGGCCGACACCGTGGGCAGGCCGCGCAAGCCTCGCGGTCCGGCGCCGCGGTGTCGCGTCTGCAACGGCGCGTTGACCACACCGGTGGCGGTCATGTTGCGCCGCTGCGAAGAATGCCCCTCCGACATCGACGAGCAACTGCTCGCCGATCTCAAGGACTGGCGGTTGCGCACCTCCAAGGACATGAGCGTGCCCGCATATGTGGTGTTCACCGACAACACGCTGATTGCGATCGCCGAGACGCTGCCCACCGACGACGCCGCACTCGTGGCGATACCGGGCATCGGCGCCCGCAAACTCGAGCAGTTCGGGCCCGATGTGCTCGCGTTGGTCAAAGGCCGCCAATCCTCGTAAAGATCGTGCCAAATGCGCAGGTCAAAAAAGAATTGTATTCAACGCCTGCTACGCTTAGCCTCAAGATCACATCCACGCGGACGAGAGGAGGGTTGCTGCAATCATGACGATTGTGAATTCGTTCAACAGCGTAATCGTCGCCGACATGGCGCAGACCCTCCATGTCTCCGGAGCCGTTGCTGCCGCGGCGCATCCCGCCGCCGCCGCTGCGATTACGCCGCGCAAGCCGCGTACCGGCACCGCGATTATCGCGTCCGTGAGGGGTACTCCCTAGCAGAGCCCGCAAAAGCCGAATGGCCACGGACCCGAAATCACCGGATCCGTGGCCATAGTTTTTGGGAGAACCCCGAACACCTGGTCGCAGATCCACAGGAAACAAACCGAAGAGATCTACGACCAGGGAAGCAGGTAAAGCGAGCCGTGTCTGCAACGATGAGCGCTTGCGCGAAGAGCATCGGGCTTGAGACATGCCAACAGAGGACGCTACCGGCCGTGCCATGTCATGTCGGCGATCCCGACTTGTGGTTCGCGGAAAGTCCCGTCGATCTGGAGCGTGCGAAGGCGCTGTGCGCCGAGTGCCCCATCCGACGCGAATGCCTGGCAGCGGCGCTGGACCGGGGCGAGCCGTGGGGCGTTTGGGGCGGGGAAATCCTCGAACGCGGCATGATCGTCGCGCGCAAGCGTCCGCGCGGGCGGCCACGCAAGGACGCCGAGCAGCCGGCAGCCGCGTAACGGTTGCCGGGCTGCTAGGCCGCTTCGTCGGCGAAGCCTGGAACCAGTTCGGTGGCAAGCCTTCTGGTGGGGATGTAGGCGTCGAGCTGGCAGGAGATCGCGACGTTCGAGGCGATCACCCGCATCGGAATCGCCAGCTTGGCGGGAATGTCCATCTGGCGCGCGGCCCTGATCTGGCCGGCCGCGCGATCCATGTTCACCGCGGTCATCTTCTGCAGCCACTTGCGCGTGTAGTGGAAGACCTCGACCTCCAGCGGCTCGGTGTACTGCCGCAGCATGTCGTCGAGTTCGCGGGGCGACACCTGCTCACCCTTCTGGATGAAGCCGACCTTCTCCATCGTCGGCAGCAGGTTCTCGTAATCCTTCTGCAGCGCATAGCGCGTCGCCATGCCCAGCTCGGGCGGGATGCCGCCGGGCAGCGGGGCGACCGCACCGAAGTCGATGACGCCCATCTTGCCGTCAGGCATCAACATGAAGTTGCCGGGATGCGCGTCGCCGTGCATCATCTCCAACCGCTGCGGCGCGTCGTAGGTCAATTCGAACAGCAGCGTGCCCATCAGATCCCGCTGGTCCTGGGTGCCCTCCCGGATGATGACCGACATCGGGATGCCCTCGATCCACTCCTGGATCACCACCTTGGGCGCGCTGGCCACGATGTGCGGGACGACGAAATGCGGGTGTCCCTCATAGGCTTTCGCGAACGCGCGCTGGTTGTCGGCCTCCAGCCGGTAGTCGAGTTCCATCTCGGTGCGTTCGACGAGTTCGTCGACCACGCCCTGGACGTCGGCGCCGGGGGAGAGCTGCTTGAGCACCTTGACCATCCGCTGCATGGTCTTCAGGTCGGCCCGCAACGCCTCGTCGGCGCCGGGGTACTGGATTTTGACGGCGACGTCGCGGCCGTCGGACCAGACCGCCTTGTGCACCTGGCCGATGCTGGCCGACGCCACCGGCTTGTCCTCGAATGAGGCGAACCGCTCGCGCCATTTGGTGCCCAGCTGGGCGTCGAGCACGCGGTGCACCTTGGCCGCGGGCAACGGCGGAGCCTCCCGTTGCAGCTTGGTCAGCGCCTCGCGGTAGGGCTTGCCGTATTCCTCGGGAATTGCGGCCTCCATCACCGACAGCGCCTGGCCGACCTTCATTGCGCCGCCTTTGAGTTCACCGAGGACGGTGAACAGCTGCTGGGCCGCCTTGTCCATCAACTCGGCGTTGACCTCGTCCCTCGACTTTCCGGTCAGCCGTTTGCCGAATCCGAGCGCCGCGCGTCCGGCCATGCCGGCTCCGAGGCCGGCGAGCTTGGCGTTGCGCGCTGCTCCGCCGCGTTTGATGTCGCTCACGCGTCCATCATCCATGACGGATCTGACTGTTCGGCAACCGTGTGGCAACAATCATTTTCAGCCGGAGCACTGGATGCATCCCGGATGGCGCGACCACCTGCGCGCGACCGTTGAACCGGTGTTGACGTCGAACTCCAGGGTGGTGTCGAGGGTCGACGGGGGATCCGGGGCGCGATTCACCTCGACGCCGCCGCGCACCGCTGCGATCACCCGGTCGACCTGGTTGAGCGCCAGCGCCGCGGTGGCCAGCACGGTCGCCCGGTCGGCGGTGCCGACGGTGTCGCGCAGTTGGGCGGCGACGGCGGGCCAGCTCGCGTCACGGTCGCTGCGATGCAGATCGGCGCAGCGCAAACAGCTGGTCACGCCGGGCACCACCAGGGGGCCGACCAGCCCGGAGCCGTCGCGCACCCGCACCGGCAGATGCGGAATCCGGGCGGCGTGCAGGTCCCGCAGCATGCGGGGGTCGGCGACCAGCGAATCCGTCAGCACGACAAGGTCGGTCGTCCCGGCGGTCGCGGCGGCGTGCGGTTGGTTGCTGTGCTTGATCCGGGCGCCCGAGCAGCGCAGCGCACTGGTCAGCAGGTCCGACAGTGGTCCGCGGCCGTGGATTCGGATCGACGCCGAGCGGGTGCGGCACCTCGGCACGGCGCTCACCACCCCCGCGTCGACCAAACCGCGAATCAAGTCGGCGACCGAGTGCGCGTCGACGCCGTCGGCCAGGCCCTGCACCTGCGCGAGCGTCGCGCCGGCCTGCAGCACGCGCAGCAGTTCGCCGAGTGCCGCCGTCGTCATCCCCGAGGGCGGACGAACCAGCACTGCGCGCCGCGGATCCCAGCCCACCTGAACCACTCCGTCGGGCCGGGACAACACCGGCATGGCCGGGTTCAGCGCATAGCGCGTCATGGATTGACCCTGCCACGCGGCGCACGCCGGCCAAGAGTTATCCACAGGCCTGAGCGTGGCGAGGAAGGTCGGTCTCAGCGCTCAGCAGTAATTGGATAGAACTCGGCCGAGATTTCGTTTTGCGGACATGCCGGCAAGCCTCAACTCGAGAACTGCGGTCCCGAATCGATTGTTTTGCGGAGATGTTCAGCTAACGGGCCAACATTGTTCTGGTCGGGGTGTGGTGGAGCAGCCCGGCGAGATGACGAGCAACCGCCTGGACATGCGCCGCCACGGCCTGATGGTGGTCGATGATGTGCTGGCAGATCGAATGCCCTGTATTCATGTCGAGGTCCTTTTCTTCGAACTCACTGGCGGTCCAGCAAGTTATTGACGCTAACGACAATCAAAGAATAGGACTTCATGAACGCTGCGGCGAGCAAAAAGAAAAGTAGAGTATTCCTGCTTACCTCAAGTGCGCATTCGAGTATTTCTGCTCACACGCGACAACCCGCGGCCCAGTGGCGGCGGTCAGTCGTTGTCCGGTTTGTCCTCACCCGGGTCGAGATCGCCCGCCTCTTTCAAGGCGTCCTCGATGGCGGAATCGAAGCCGCTGGTGTCGCCGCCGATGATGCCGTCGATGAAGCCGGCGGGCTCGTCGAGGTCATCGGACGATGGCAGCAGGTCGGGGTGTTGCCAGACCCCGTCGCGGGCGTCCACGCCGGCGGCCTGCGTCAGCTTCTCCCACAACACCGCGGCCTCCCGCAGCTTGCGGGGCCGCAGCTCGAGGCCGACCAGCGTCGCGAAGGTCTGCTCGGCGGGGCCGCCGGTCGCACGCCGCCGGCGCAGCGTCTCGCTCAGTGCGGACGCGCCAGGGATCCGCTCGCCGAGGGCGTCGTTGACCACGGTCTGCACCCAGCCCTCGATCAGCGCCAGCAGCGTCTCCAGACGTTCCAGCGCGGCGGTCTGCTCGGGGGTGGCCTGCGGTTCGAAGATGCCCTGGTTGAGCAGCTGCTCCATCTGGGACGGGTCGGTCAGCGACGCCGGGTTGAAGCCTTGAGCGAACTCCTCGATCCCGGTCATGTCGATCTTCATGCCCTTGGCGAAGGCTTCGACGGCGTTGAGCAGCTGGCTGGAAAGCCACGGCACGTGGCTGAACAGCCGATGGTGGGCGGCTTCGCGGGCGGCGAGGAAGGTCATGATCTCGCTGCGCGGCAGCTCGAGGCCTTCGGAGAGCGACTCGATGGCGTCGGGCATCAGCGCGGCGACACCCTTGGGGCCCAGCGGCAGGCCGATGTCGGTGGAGGTCAGCACCTCGCTGCTCAGCTTGCCCAGCGCCTGGCCGAGCTGCGAGCCGAACGCCATCCCGCCCATCTGCGTCATCATCGACAGCAGCGGCCCGGCCATGGCCCTGGCCTCCTCCGGCAGCGCCGACGCCCACACCGTCGAAATCTGTTCCGCCACCGGGTCGCACAGCCGCTTCCAGGTGTCCAGGGTGTTGTCGAGCCAGTCGTTGGGCGTCCACGCGACGGCTTTTGTGGTGCCCGCGGGCAGCGCGGTGGACCCGTCGAGCCAGGTTTCGGCCAGCCGGACGGCGTCGGCGATCGCCGAACTGGTCGACTCCGGCACGGGGGCGACGAAACCGATCGAGCTGGACGCCAGCTGTCGGGCGAGGTCGTAGTTGACCGGACCGGACTGCTGGCCGCCGCCCATCACGTTGCCGGCGCCGCTGAACATCTCGCCAAGACGGCTGAAAATCTGGCCGAGCTGCGACATGTCGAATTCGCCCCCGCCGAACGGATCCTGCCCGGAGCCGGGTCCCGAATCGGGATCCTTGTCGCGTTTGTCGCGCTCGGGGTCGTCTCCGGACGAAAAGCCGAAGGGCAGGTCAGCCATGCCCTCAACGGTACTCATCGGCGGCGGCCCGCGCGTCGCCCGCCGTCACGCTCTGAGTGAACCCTCCTCTGCGGGCCGTCTACTGTTGCTGGCGTGAACAGGCGGATTTCTACGCTGCTCGTGGCCCTGACGCCGATCGTCGCCTTCGGCGTGCTGCTGGCTTTGGTGACGGTGCCGTACGTCTCGCTGGGCCCCGGGCCGACGTTCAACACCCTCGGCGAGGTCGACGGCAAGCAGGTCGTCGACATCGACGGCACCGATGTGCACAAGACGTCGGGGCACCTCAACATGACCACGGTGTCGCAGCGGGACAACCTGACGCTCGGACAGGCGCTCACGCTGTGGATGTCGGGTCGCGAGCAGCTGGTCCCGCGCGACCTCGTCTACCCGCCGGACAAGTCCAGAGACGAGATCGACAAGGCCAACACTCAGGATTTCAAACGGTCGGAGGACAGCGCCGAATACGCCGCGCTCGGCTACCTGAAATACGCGCCCGCGGTCACGGTGGAGACCGTCAGCAAGGACGGCGCATCGGCGGGCAAACTCGAAGAGGGCGACGCCATCGACGCGGTGAACGGCACCCCGGTCAGCGACATGAAGCAGTTCCAGTCGCTGATGGAGGAGACCAAGCCGGGCGACGAGGTGGTGCTCGACTTCCGCAGGAAGAACGCGCCGCCCGGGGTGGTGACGGTCAAGCTGGGCTCGGCGCCGGACAAAAAGCAGGGCGTGTTGGGCATCGGCGTCATCGAGGCGCCGTGGGCGCCGTTCAGCATCCACTTCAACCTGGCCAACATCGGCGGGCCGTCGGCCGGTCTGGTCTTCAGCCTGGCCGTCATCGACAAGCTGACGACCGGCGAGCTGAGCGGGTCGAAGTTCGTGGCGGGCACCGGCACCATCGACTCCGACGGCAAGGTCGGCTCGATCGGCGGCATCACCCACAAGATCTACGCCGCGCACGAGGCCGGCGCGACCGTGTTCCTCGTGCCCGCCGACAACTGCGACGAAGCCAGGTCGGCGCATGAAGACGGCGTGGATCTGGTCAAGGTCGAGAACCTCGGCGGCGCGGTGGATGCACTGAAGGCGCTTTCTGCCGGTGGCGAAGCGCCCCATTGTTGATCAGAGCAGCATGAAACCGATGCGTAGAGTTGTGACACGTCATTCAAGACGTGCATGGGCGAAAACCGGGAGTTGACGAGTGGGTATGCGGCCCGCGGCGAAGATGCCGAAGCTGACGCGGCGTAGCCGAATTCTGATCACGGTCGCCCTGGTGGTCGTGTTGCTGTTGCTGGTGGGACCGCGGCTCGTCGACGGCTACGTCGACTGGTTGTGGTTCGGCGAGATGGGCTATCGATCCGTCTTCACCACGCAACTGATCACCAAGCTCATCGTGTTCCTCGTGGTGTGGGCACTGGTCGGTGCCATCGTGTTCGCCGGCCTGGCGCTCGCGTACCGCACCCGGCCGGTGTTCGTGCCGACCAACGGGCCCAACGATCCCGTCGCGCGCTATCGCACCGCGGTGATGGCGCGGCTGAAGCTGGTGGGTATCGGCATTCCCGCGGTGATCGGCTTCTTCGCCGGCATCGTCGCCCAAACCTATTGGGAGCGCATTCAGCTGTTCCTGCACGGCGGCAACTTCGGCGTCAGGGATCCGCAGTTCGGCATGGATCTCGGCTTCTATGCGTTCGATCTGCCCTTCTACCAACTGGTGCTGGGTTATCTGTTCGTCGCCACATTCCTTGCGTTGATCGCCAACCTGTTGGGCCACTACCTGTTCGGCGGGATCCGGCTGTCGGGCCGGACCGGCGCGTTGAGCCGTTCGGCGCGGATCCAGTTGATCAGCCTGGTCGGCACCCTGGTGCTGCTCAAGGCGGTCGCCTACTGGTTCGACCGCTATGCGCTGTTGTCGAACACCCGCAGCGGTAAGCCGTTCACCGGCGCCGGCTACACCGACATCAACGCGGTGCTACCGGCCAAGCTCATCCTGATGGCGATCGCGCTGATCTGTGCGGTCGCGGTGTTCTCCGCGATTGTGTTGCGCGACCTGCGGATCCCGGCGATCGGCGTGGTGTTGCTGCTGTTGTCGTCGCTGATCGTCGGCGCGGGCTGGCCGCTGGTCGTCGAACAGATCAGCGTCAAACCCAATGCGGCGATAAAGGAAAGCGAATACATCAGCCGAAGTATCACCGCGACACGGGACGCCTACGGGCTGACCGACAAAACGGTGACCTATCGCGACTATCCGGGCAATGCGCCGGCGACCGCGCAGCAGGTGGCCGCGGACCGCGCGACGACGTCGAACATCCGGCTGCTTGACCCGACGATCGTCAGCCCGGCGTTCACACAGTTCCAGCAGGGCAAGAACTTCTACTACTTCCCCGACCAGCTGTCGATCGACCGCTACAACGGGCCCGACGGGGCTCTGCGCGACTACGTCGTCGCGGCGCGCGAACTGAACCCCGACCGGCTGATCGACAACCAGCGCGACTGGATCAACCGGCACTTCGTCTACACGCACGGCAACGGCTTCATCGCGTCGCCGGCCAACACGGTGCGCGGCGTCGCCAACGACCCCAACCAGAACGGCGGCTATCCCGAGTTCCTGGCCAGCGTCGTCGGCGCCAACGGCAGCATCGTCTCGCCCGGGCCGGCGCCGCTGGATCAGCCCCGCATCTACTTCGGTCCCGTCATCGCGGGCACGGCGGCCGACTATGCGATCGTCGGCAAGAACGGCAACGACCGCGAGTACGACTACGAGACCAACACCGAGACGAAGAACTACACGTACTCCGGCAAGGGCGGCGTGCGGATCGGCAACTGGTTGGCCAGGGCGGTGTTCGCGGCGAAGTTCTCGGAGCGAAAGCTGGTGTTCCCCAACCCGATCGGGCCGGACAGCAAGATCCTGTTCAACCGCGATCCGGCCGCGCGGGTGAAGGCGGTGGCGCCGTGGTTGACCACGGACACCAGCATGTATCCCGCCATCGTCAACAAGCGGATGGTATGGATCGTCGACGGCTACACCACGTTGGACAGCTACCCGTACTCGCAGTTGACGTCGCTGTCGAGTGTCACCGAGGACTCCAACGAGGTGGCGTTCAACCGCCTCGCGCCCGACAAGCAGGTGTCCTACATCCGTAACTCGGTGAAGGCCACCGTCGACGCCTACGACGGCACGGTGACGCTGTACGCGCAGGACGAGCAAGATCCGGTGCTGCAGGCGTGGGAGAAGATCTTCCCCGGTGTGGTGAAGCCGAAGAGTGACATCACGCCCGAATTGCAGGCGCACCTGCGCTATCCGGAAGACCTGTTCAAAGTGCAGCGCGCGCTGCTGGCCAAGTATCACGTGAACGACCCGGTGACGTTCTTCTCGACGTCGGACTTCTGGAACGTGCCGCAGGACCCGAATCCGACGGCCAGCAGCTACCAGCCGCCGTACTACATCGTCGCGAAAGACCTTGCGAAGAACGACAAGTCGGCGTCGTTCCAGTTGACCAGCGCGATGAACCGGTTCCAGCGCGACTTCCTGGCGGCCTACATCAGCGCCAGTTCGGATCCGGATACGTACGGCAAGATCACGGTGCTGACGATCCCCGGTCAGGTCAACGGGCCGAAGCTGGCCAACAACGCCATCACCACCGATACGGCGGTCAGCCAGGACCTCGGCGTCATCGGCCGCGACAACCAGAACCGAATACGGTGGGGAAACCTGTTGACGCTGCCGGTGGCCGAAGGCGGGCTGCTGTACGTCGAACCCGTCTATGCCTCGCCCGGCGCGAGCGATGCCGCGTCGTCGTATCCGCGGTTGATTCGCGTGGCGATGATGTACGAGGACCGCGTCGGTTACGGCCCGACGGTGCGTGATGCGCTCACCGAATTGTTCGGCGCTGGCGCGGACGCCACCGCGACCGGACCGGCGCCGGCGAACCCGTCGAACGGGCGCCCGCCCGCGGCACCGCAGGCGGACGGGCAGCCGCAAGCGACACCGCCCAACCAACAGGGAACGCCACCGGATGTGCCAACACCGGCCGCGGCGGTGCCAAGGCCGGGCGCGCCGACGCAGCTGTCGGCAGGCCGGGCGGCGGCCCTGGGTGACATCCAGATCGCTATGAATGAGCTACGTGCGGCGCAGCAAAGTGGCAACTTCGGAGAGTTCGGCTCTGCGCTGCAGCGCTTGGACGACGCGATGAAGAAGTACGACGCCGCCAAGTAACGCGCTGGACGTTTGCTACCAGCCCCGGTTCAGGGCAAAATCGCGAGTTGAGCGATCTACACCTTGGGGCTGCGATGAAGCGTTGGGCGTTTGCCGCGTGGCGTCGGTTCGCGGGCTTGGGGCGTATCGGCTGGATCGCCGCGGCGGTCTACTGCGGCGCCATGGCGCTGATCGCCGCATGGGCGGTGTGGTCGTGGGAGGGCGGTGTGGTCGTGGGAGGGCATTGACCAGGGCAAGCCGGTCGATGAGATCACCTATCTGGTCTGCTTGATCTTCGCCGTGGGCTGTGCCATCGCGACGAACAACGACGTCGCGACGATGACGCCGTCGAGCACCATCCGGTTGCGCGGTGCCTTCTCGAGATCACCCAACAGCAACAGGCATGCGTCTCCTGGGTGTGCGTGCTGCGGAACCTGGTCGGCAGCGGGGGCGCCGCGCCGGGCGCCACCGTCCTGCACATCACGGTCGACGTGTTGCTGATGACGACCGCGATCCTGGTGTGGTCGCAGCCGCTCGGCCGGGTGAGCGTCGCCGTCTTCGCTGCGGGGATCACCACGATCGCGATGTCCGACATCGCCGGTGTCTACCTGGCCGGGGTCGGGGGCTATCACGACGGAGGCGTCATCGACCTGGCCCGGGTGGCCGGATTCGGGATGGTGGCCTTCGCCGCGCTGTTCAGCGTCGACGAGCGGCCCGTCGAAACGTCGGCGATGAACATCCAGCCCGGGGTGCGGGTGTGGTTGCCGTATCTGCCACTGATGGCGGCGGGAATCGCCGGTGTCAGCTTCGAGTTGAGTCATCGCGATCACCGGCAGCTGTTCATCGCCGAGGCGATACTGGTGGCCGCGGTGCTGATGCGGCAGCTGTTCGTGCTCATCGAAAACCAGCGACTGCTCGCCGAGGTCGCGCGCGAAGCCTTCCACGACAACCTGACCGGGCTCGCGAACCGGGCGAACTTCCTCGACAGGCTGGAACGCGCGATGGCGCGGCGGCGCCGCACCGCCGAACCGGTGGCGGTGTTGTGTCTCGACCTGGACAACTTCAAGGCCGTCAACGATGCCCTCGGCCATCCGGCGGGCGACGAGTTGTTGATACGGGTCGCCGGGCGGCTGACGAGCACGCTGGGGGAGACATGGACCGTCGCCCGCCTCGGCGGGGACGAATTCGCCGCGGTCTTCGAGGGCAGCACTGACGCGCTGGCGGCGGCCAACAGCGTGCTCGATGCGTTCAGCGCGCCGATCGTCATCGATGGCGTCCCGCTGACGGCGCGGCCGAGCGTCGGGTTGACGGTCACCGCCACCACGTCGGTGCAGTCGTCCAATGACCTGCTGCTGAACGCCGACCTGGCGATGTATGCGGCCAAGCGGGACGGCGGCGGCTGCGTGCGCAGCTTCGTGCCGGATCTGCCCGTGCCGTGGGAGCTACAGCAGCGCGCTGATCAGCCTGCGGCACAGGGGAATTCGACTCCGGCCGCCGGTGACGGCGTGTCCGAGCCGCGATCGCGCGGCGGAGATGACGCCGCCACGGATGCTCCTCGTGGGGCAGTGCGGCCGTCACCGGCGGTTTGGGTCGCGCTCGGCGCGCTGACGCTGGGGGTCCTGGTCTTCACTGCGTCGACGATCTTGCGTGACCATGCCGGTCGCATCGTGGTGTTCGACGGTGTGCTGTATCCGGCCCTGAACATCGCCGCGGCGGCGTTCGTGTTCATTCGTGCTTTCCGGGTCCGGGGCGAGCGGTGGCCATGCCTTCTCATCGGCGCGGGCATGGCCAGCTCGGCGGCCGGCGATGTGGTGTACGCGGCCTGGGTGCCCGAGGGCCAGGTGCTTTCGATGGCCGACCCGCTGTATCTGGCGTTCTATCCCCTGGTCTATGTGGGGATCGTGCTGCTGATGCGGGAGCGCCTTAAGCGGGTGCCCACCGCGTTCCGGCTCGACGCGCTGATCTGCGGGCTGACGCTCGGCGCGGTGGCGGCGGCGATCGCGACCGGACCCATCGATGCGGCGCTGCAGGGCGATCCGACGACCGTGCTGGTCGCCCTCGCATACCCGGTGGGTGACTTGTTGCTGTTGGCGCTGACGGCGGGGATGCTTCCGATCCTCGGCTGGCGGGCCGAACTGCGGTGGAGGCTCATGGTTGTCGGGTTCATGTCGTATGCCGTCGCCGACACGATGTATCTGTTCCGGTCGTCGGCGGGCACCTACCTGGAGGGAACATGGATCGACGCCTGCTGGCCGATTGCGTCGCTGCTCATCGCGATCGCCGCCTGGCTGCCGTCGTCGAGTGCCCATCCCCGTCCCAAACCCGTTCTGGCGTCCTATGTTCCGGCCATCCTCTGTGCCGGCGGGGCTCTGGTTGGCCGTGCTGGCCAACCAGAGCCGAGTCGCGGTGGCGCTCGCCGCGCTGACCTTGATAGCGGTCGCGTGGCGGTTCGCGGTCACGTTCCGCGACGTCAGCGCCACAGCGGAGGAGCACCGCCAGGCGATGACCGACGAATTGACCGGGCTGCCGAACCGGATGTCGCTGGCGACGACGTTGACGGCCGTGTCGATCCAGCAGCCCTCGGGGCTGTTCCGGTCGCGGTCCAGCCGGGCGCTGGTGCTGCTCGACATCGACCAGTTCCGCGAGATCAACTACTTCGCGGGCCGGCAGGTCGGTGACCAACTGGTAAACCACGTGGCGGCACGACTGTCGCGGGCCGTGTGCGCCGACGACGTGGTCGCCCGCACCGGCGGTGACGAGTTCGCAATTCTCTTCGCCGACGCCATCGACGTCACCGCGGCGCGGGCGCACGCCGGCGCGCTGCTCGAGGCGTTGCGTGCGCCGTTCGAACTCGACCCGATCACCGTGCAGGTCGACGCCAGCATCGCGATTGCGCTGTGCCCCGACCATTGTGAACACCCCAACGATCTCCTGAACTGCGCGGAGACGATGATGCCGCACGCGAAAGAGGCGGTGAGCAAGGTCGTGGTCTACGACGCCGGCCGGGTGCGATCGGCGAAGGACAACGACGATTACCTGGTCCAGGAGCTGCGCGCAGCGCTGTCGAACGACGAGCTGACGTGTCACTACCAGCCGAAGATCCGCGCCGACGACGGGCGTGTGCACAGCGTCGAGGCGCTGCTGCGCTGGCAGCACCCGCAGCGGGGACTGCTGCTGCCGGAGGAGTTCCTGCCGGCCGCCGAACGGGCCGGGCTGATGCGCCAGGTGGCCAACTGCGTGATCAATCTGGCGTTGGGCCAGGTACGGGCCTGGCACTGCGAGGGTGTGCGGATGACCGTGGCGGTCAACTTGTCCATGGTGAACCTGCTCGACCTCGGCCTGGTCGACACCATCGATCGGCAGTTGACGACGCACCGGGTCCCGCCGGAGGCGCTGATTCTGGAGATCACCGAGGGCACGTTCGCCAACGATTCGTCGCGGTCGCGCAAGACGGTGTTCGCGCTGCGGCGTCTTGGCGTGCGGATCTCGCTGGACGACTACGGCACCGGCTGGTCGTCGCTGGCGCGGCTGCAGGACCTGTCGGTGGACGAACTCAAGCTCGACCGGGTTTTCGTTTCGCGGCTAGCGCAAGATCCGCGGTCGACGGCCATCGTGCGGTCCACGGTGGCACTGGCGCACAGCCTCGGGGCGGACCTGGTCGCCGAAGGGGTGGAGGGCGAGGCCACCCTGCAGGCGCTGCGACGTTACGGCTGCAACATCACCCAGGGCTACATGCACACCCCGCCGCTGCCCGCTGACCAGCTGTTGCGGTGGATCACCGACTGCACACCTCAGATCTCTGTCAGCGATTTGGCGCTGCACCCCGACCTTCGGTAACCTGGCGTTCACCCGACGCGGGGTGGAGCAGCTCGGTAGCTCGCTGGGCTCATAACCCAGAGGTCGCAGGTTCGAATCCTGTCCCCGCTACCAGGTAAAACGGCCCTCGGAGGACGCTCCGGGGGCCGTTTTCATGCCCATTGGACACGTATTTGGACACATTAGCTAGGTTTCCTAGTTAACTGTCGTTTACCTTCGTTGCTGGATTCCAGCCTTTTGCCAGGCGTGATGGCGTTCCCTTTCTTCGGTGGCGCTTCGGTGATCGTTTGCCAAGGCGCTGATTTAATCGCCATTCGATCTCGGCGCCCACCCCAAGGAGACACCGCAGCAGTGACCGCGAAATGTCGGGTGTTTTGACGTGGTTTGCCAGGTCCAACTAAGTGCTCGCTCGGATAGCAGGCCAGGACGCGAGAGTTGGCGTCTTCAGAGTTTCACCGTGAGGGGGACCTCGCATTGGCGAAGACATGTCCGACAAGGACGATCACCGTCGCGTATCAACTGCACTTGTCACGATTTACCGGTAAAGCCGCATATTCGATTCCGTCATGTAGGGTCTCATGGCTGGCTTCAAAATCTCACGGTCGACTTCCAACGAACTTCCAATTTGAAGTTGCGGTGAGACTCGCCGGTGCGCCCTCCGCGTCGCCTAACCGCATCAGTGTCACTCTCTGGGTATGACTCTGGACACAGGTCCACAGGTCCAGCCGGCCGGTAGCGACGACATACGGTTCCGGCGGCGACGGTCCCAACGACAACGGTGCGTTTCCGGACCGGCCCGAACTCAGATACGACCGCGGTTGCGCTAGCAAACGCCGATCCGAGTGCCCTTGTAGACGCGCATCCGTGGCGTGAGTTCCACTGGCGCGCAGGGCAGAAGCACCCACCGGACGGCTACCGAGGGCCGGCGTGGCAGACCAACCACTACGAGCGGCGGCACGTTGGCGTGTCCAGTGCCGAGGTCACATAATTAGGTGAACCAGTCAATATAGGCGCCAGGAAGAGTTGATCCCGTGGACGGTCTCGAGATGGCCACCGCCGAGCGGACAGACCTGGCCGATCTGCTGGCGACTCTGACGCCCGAGCAGTGGGAGGCGCAGTCATTGTGTGAGCGCTGGCGAGTGCGCGACGTGGTCGCTCATGTGATGAGCTTCGACGGCGTCAGTCTGCTCGGCATGTTTGGCCGTGTCATCCGCGGTCGGATCATTGACGCCAATCAGGTGTGGGTCGACGAACTCGCATCGCTCAGCACCGAACAGCTCCTCGACCGGCTGCAGGCTCGGCTGCGGCCGCAGGGGCTGGCCACGACCTTCGGAGGCCGGCTCGCGCTGCTCGACGTCACCATCCATCATCAAGACATCCGCCGCCCGCTCGGTCTGCCGCGCCAGATCCCAGCCGAACGGCTGCGTTGTGTGCTGGGTGACAGCCTGCACACCCCTGAGCTGCCGGGGTGGCACCTCGCCCGCGGCGTACGCCTGACAACGACCGACCTGGACTGGAGTCACGGCAGGGGACCAGAGCTGACCGGACCGGCGGAAGGCGTGCTGATGGCGGTCTCCGGTCGACACAGTGCCATCGGGGAGCTGGCCGGCCCCGGGCAGCAGGTGCTGGCCCGGCGGCTCGCCTGCCGACAACGCCGGACGCACGATCGCGTGCGGTCTCGTCCGCGGTAGTCCGGGGGACCTGAAGCCCGCCGAAGACGACGCCAACCTCTAGGTAACGCAGCACTTCGTGAGACAAATCGGAGTGCAGCGCTAGTGAGACGGCTCGAAAATAGCCTGGTCAGCAGTGCTCGCCAATGCAGCCAGCTGTGAGAACCTACACGTCACCGGCGGCGTATTCGGACCGCCAACCGGGCTCGAGTCGAACACGGCAGAGGGCCGCGCTACTAGCACTGACCGGAACCGGTTGCGGCGTCGGGCACCCACGTTGACACACGTCAGACAACAGGCCTCATGATCGGGGGGCGTTTGCTGGTGAAAGTATGGTGGGCGAAGTGAACGCGCGTACGTCGGCGAGTGCTGGTGGCCGTATAGGTGCAGGCTTACGTCAACGCATGGCGGGCCTCGCTTGGCACGCTCGTCAGATGGGACTGGATGGCGGGCGTCGTAGACTTGCTGGCGATGATCGTTTCGAAACGCAGATCGTCGTCATGGCATCTGATTGGGATGCCGTTTCTTGGTTGCGTCTTGGTGGTCGCTTCGTGTTCGGCACACATTGCGTCCGAGGCCGCACCGGCTCTTCTCGTGCGTTCGGCTTCAATACGAACTGGCGGATGCCGGTCAGACCTACGGCGTCAACGTTGCTGTCACCAGTGTGGACGCCCGCAACGTCAAGTTCGACATCAAGGTCGACGACCAACCAAAGCCCTGATATGACCCTGTCTCCACCACCACGCGCCGAGGTCTACTTGGTGGAGAACCGCCTCAACCCGATCTCAACGCGAGCCGCGCTCGAACTCACCGATGACAATTTGCGCTGCACAGTCATGGAGTACTCGAAGTGGGTCGAGAAGGCCTTGGGGATTTCAGATCTCAGGTCTCGGCTTCAAGCAGGCGAGGCGGTTGCGGCGTTTGATTTCCGGCGTGATCAGCTGAAGATCAAGTGGCTCAAGCAATTTCTGAAAGCGGGGTTTTCCGTTAGTGAAGGCAGCTCGCGCCGTTGGCTGGTGTCCCTCGTTTATCCCACTGGAATCATGGCATTGGTGGAGGTGGTGGACGGCTGGGACGTCCACAACGAATGGCGGCGGGCTCTGCCTCCGACCTGACCCGCGGGTTCCGAAACCAACCACGACCCCGCAGCACCGCGTCTACCGTTGCTTGGTGATCGTCGAGCATGCACTACTACCGGTTCGCGCCGGAATGAGCGATGAATTTCGGTCGGAACTGATTCATCCGATGAATCAGCAAGGCTGCGTTTAGGTGCTGAACGGACTACCCCGAAACTGGTTGGGAGAGCCTGGAATCCAAGCGAGCGCGAAATATCGGCCCTACAGCACGACGAAATATTCTGCTGCACAACGAGATAGGCAATATGCGGCATTTGTGGTGACGTAATCGGTGTTATCGGCGAACAACTGGTGCGAGTTACTGTGTGCCACAGCATATTTCATAACCCGTGAAACAGCCCGTGGTTACGGCGGCGTGGTACCTGCCGGACAGCTGTGGCTTCGGGTGGTCGCTGACGCTGATGACTCTGACCCCGTCCCTTTCCAATCGGCTGGAGCCAGGCTGAACATCGACCTGAGTGAGAAAGCCACCGCTGTGGCGCCATTCGCCGCCCTGGGAGGCTCAGGCGTCCCAGCTGGTCAAGTCGCGGGCGGGGATACCGTTGTCGGCGCAGTAGCGGGTGTAGCGGTCGATGGATGTCTTGTGATTTTCCTGCCAGAGGATCTTGTTGTCCTGATCGAGGAAGAGCAATTCACCGGTCATGTAGAAGAACATCTCTGAATCCTCGAAAGCTTCGGGCGTGTGTGAGGACCCGGCAACTTCGTAGAGGGTGTCGCCGGCGCGCGCGATCCAATTGTTCTCCTTGTAGCGCCAGGCTCCGCTGATGGTGTGCGCCACGACGATGCCGGTGTGGTAGTGCGTCCCCAGCTCGGTGTTAGCCGGAACTTTCATGGAGACGACGATCTCCGCGCGCACCGGATCGATCTTCCAGTACTTCAAGAAGACTTGGTCGCTAAGTGGCGTGAACGGTATCCACGGGTTGTCTGCGCCGTTGATGTAGTTGACGTCGAGCTCTTGCAGAGTTTTCACGGACTCCTCCTTCGTATCCGGTCCGCTGGCGCGGCTGGACCCAAACGCTAGGAGTCTGTGGGGTGAATCCGCTCGGGGCGCGGCAACAGAGTTTGCCGCTGCTATTGTGCTGTCGTCACAGTTCAGCAGTGCTGCTGTGCGTCAGCCCGGGGACGGCGGGCAGTAACGCGAGGGCGACTGACAGGTCACGGGTGTTGGTATCGATCGGGCGGCCAAGTAATTGTTCAGCCTGGTGGATTCGATAGCTGACGGTGTTGGGATGCACCGTAAGCCGTTGCGCGGCTTTGGCGGGGCTCCGGTTTTCCTCTAGATACACAGCAAGCGTGGTGGCTATTCGATACGTCGCCTCGTCGTTGGCGGCCAGGGGCCCTAAGATGCGTTTGACGAATGCCACCGCGTGCTCACCGTCCCTGCTGGCAAGCGCTGCGACCGCAACACCGCGATAGCACGTCACAACGTCGGCGCGATCTCCGAGCAGCGAGGCGAATCGATGAGCGTGCGAGGCTTCGAAATGAGTGCGGCGGAAGCCACTGATTCCCCATCCCGGCTCACCGATCGCCAACCGAACACCGTCCGGCAGACAGATATCGTCGGCGATGCTCGACAGATCCAACTCGGCGACGGTAAATGCCTGTGGTCGGCTCAGCCAGCCGGCGACGGCCGTCGAACCGGCGGGGTGGACCAGGGGGTTTTGTCCTGGGACCGCACGGGTGAGCAGCGTCAGAGCTTCGATGAGCGTCGTTTGTGCGTCAGGGTCGACACCCCGCGTCGCCTCCAGCCATGTCCGAATCCCGACATGATGGCGATTGATGTCGTAGCGCAGCCGTTTCGACGCACGCTGCGGATCGTCTTCCCGCCCTTTAAGAATGTCGTCTATCGCTGCTGCGCGCGCAGCAGCAGCACCGCTCAGCCAAGCCTCTCGTTCGAATTCATAGAGCTGTTCGGCTCTTACCGGGAGGTTATCCGTGTAAGCAAACAGCCAGTTGGTCGCCAGTTCGAGCGCGTTGGCGTGTCCCGCTGCCGGCGCAGTCCCGGTTATCTGGTCGAACAGCCACCGCCATGTCTCCTCGTGCGCTAAGCGCACCGAGCGGATGAGGTCGTTGAGCGGAATGTTCCGTTGCACACCGGAGCGGGCGATGGCCGCGGTCGCCGGCGCAAGGTCGTCCCGACGCGGATCGTCTCCAGTTTGGATGCACTGTGCGATTTGGCGAAGACTGGCTTCGACGCTGGCAAGCTGCTCGGCCACGGCCGACGCATCCGGAACTATCTTCGGCAACTCGGATTGGTATCGATCAACTATGCGACCGGCCAGCTGCGGCGCACACGTTTGCATCTCTGCAGCGGCCGGTCTCAGCACCTCTAGCCACGCCTTACGGGCGGCCGGCTCCTGAAGTGGTCGCCACACGGGCTCCATGTCGGCAGAATCTAGTCCAGTTGTGCTGGTAGCACAACGACGTGGTAACCGTTAGGCGCCGACGATGAGCACATCATTCGTTGATTACGTAGCTGCAGGCAACTCGCGCCTCTACTCCCCCGCAACTCGCACCTCATCAACACGCACCGTTACCAGCTGAAATATGTTGTGCAGCAGGCCAATTAATTGCAACGTGTATCTACCTGCCTTGGTGAGATCGTGCAGTGCTGCGTTTCGGGCGGCTTGGATGTCGATTCCGAGCCCACGTAGCCGATGCATGAGCGATTGTTCTGAAATGTTGTCCGGCGCGGGTTCCGGGGAAGAGCCAGGGGCATTGGTGGTTCTGGTGCGGTGGTTGCCGCGCCCTGCCGTCATACCTCGTCCTGTTCAACTCACTCCGTACATCTTGCCTTGGCGCAGCCCGCGATGAAGATCAAGTCGACCCTGGAACCCACAATGCGTTCGGGTACGCATTGTGCACGCCCGTGGCGTGCGGATCGTGCAATGGAGAAACGTTCCCGCCTGGTGTGGTGGCCACGGATTTGGACACAGAACACGGTGGAACCGATGCGAACTAGCGGGACTGGGCGAGACAGCTGGGACGGCTGAACGTCGATGACCTGCAGCTATGAGACCCGAGAGGTGACTGGAGCCGGCGACTGGTTAGCTCATAACCCAGAGGTCGCAGGTTCGAATCCTGTCCCCGCTACCAGCGAAAATGACCCCAGAGGTGCTACCTCTGGGGTCATTTTTCATGCCGCTTGTCAACGGTTTTGTGAACATTAGCCTGTTTCTCTAATTAGCTTCTTTGTCGCCCGAACTCCAGTCTTCCCCGGTCAGGGATGTGACTGCCTCCCCGAGGGCTTAGCGCCATCACTTCTGGGGACGACGGGACACAAGGAACAGCGCACCTGCCGCCGCACCAGCCATTGCTGCGTGATCACTCGGAAACGACGGGTCGCTGCTCTGATCGGCCAGCACGAGGATGCCCGGCAGCGTGGCGTATCGGCGAGGCCGTCGGTTGTTCCTGCTGGCGTCGATGGTTCGCAAGCTGTTATCGAAGGCGATGGACCCTGTGATCGCTGGGTCATCCTCCCCAGTTGTCCCCGCATCATTGCGGTGGTCAGTCCGTCGCGCTCGGCGATGGTCGCAGTCCCGCCGATAACGAATACACTTCAGCGCCCGACGGGCCAGTGCTCGACCGTGATGTCGTCCATGGGGAAGTCGGCGGGGTTGCCCGTCGCCAAGCGAGCATTGACGCCAGCGGTGGCTGCGGCGATCAGGCAGTCGGCCTGCGTGAAGCGTGATCCCTCGCCCGGCGAACTGGCGGCGCCACCGTCCAGCGCGAATTCCTTCGGACGGGCCCAACGGTGCACACCGTAAGCCGCGCACCAGCCGTTGTGCTACGGCTTCTTCGCCGGGAAGCAGTCCGCGCCAGATCTCCTCGATCGAGATCGCACAAGTCCACGGTTCGTCACCTTGGCGGCGCAGAGCGCGTAGGCGCTCGCCCGCCGGATGACCGCGGAGAGCGTCGATGAGGACGGTCGAGTCGAGCAAAATCCTTGCCACGTCAGCCGACGCGACGCCGATCGGAGCGTTGGCGGCGGACCCATTCACCGGGATCGTGATCCCATTCGTGGCCCTCGTCGGGGATCGCCCCGAGCGCTGTCTCGATATCGTCCCATCGCCGCTCGTCATCAAGTCCGCGACGAATCAACTCTGCGATGAATGCGCTGCGTCGCCTGCTTCCAGCCCGCCGGTCGAGTTCGGCAATGAGCTCGTCATCAACGGTAATGTGCAGTCGCATGTGCCGACTATAGCCCACTGGTTTTCGCTTCACTTGCCACATCCCGCCATAGGACTTCCAGATCCTCGACTCGTCGAGCGTCACACCACACCCAGCCGCCGTTTCGACGCCGGGGACTTCGGGCGGTCCCGCGTCACTGTTCGAGGCGACAATTTGAGCTGGTCGCGGCCAGCCCGGTGCGAGCCGAGGCGTTTGAACCTGCTGCCGGCGTGCGTTTTCGCCAACGGCTCCCAGTCTGTGTAGTTCATCGGAGGGAAGGCCCCCATTCACATCGGAGTCGAAGCAGGACCGGATCGGCGTGCCGCACATGGCCGTTGACCATTCTCGGATAGCGTCGACGTGGCCCTGGACCAATGTTTGGAAGGCAGCGTTGTGACGGCGATCGCGAGTCTGGTGGAGCGCAGCGCAGAGCTGAAGCGGGAGCTGCTGGAGTTCTCCTGGCAACCTCGCTTTGACCGCGAGCGCCGCGAGGTGCTGCGGGGCCACCTTGCTGATCGGTTCGTCGGCGACGAGTCGGAAGTGATAACGGCGCTCGACCACTTCCTGCTGCAGCACGAGTTACGCAGCGGCAAGACCGTGGTGGAGCGGTTTGTGGCAAGTCGCCCGGACTTGCCCGAGCGCGAACGCGAGCTGTTGCTCGGCTGGCGCGACGTTGTGGAGGGCATATTCGAGGTCCACGGCCGCGACGGCGACGCGCTCGTCGTAGAGAACCTCGTTGACGAGTTGACATATCGCGTGAATTCGAACATGGGGCCCGGCGTGTTCCAGCCGCTGGAATCCGGCGGTTTCGTGATCGGTCGGCTCGTGCCGGTCGGGCGCGAGTGGTTGATCAGCGGCAACTTCGCGTGTTATCCGAAGAGTGACCGAGTCGCGATCCATCGCACCGCCTGCGAGGTGGCGATGCGCCACCCGAAGTGGGCATTTCGTAATCCCGACAAGCTCGCCCGCGCACGACAGCAGCAGAGCGTCGAGCACGACCGGTTCGTGCAATTCTTCGGCGCCGACTTCGTCGTCATACCGGGAGCGCAGCTGACCGAACGAATGCGGAGCTTCTACACCTTCTGCCGCGATCAGGTAGTGGCGGAGCTGGCCGCGTCCGGTAGGCGACCGAAGCATCCGCCTTTCCACGGCCCGGATTATCCTTCCGATCTGGTGGCCTCGGATTCGGTCGCAGTCACCCACGACGAGGTGGATGGCTTGGGCCTGTATGCCGAGTTCGGGATGATCGAGGAGGCGTTCGCCGACCCGAGCCTGCTTCGTCATCCAGATTATCGCCGACGAGTGCGCGACTACCTCGACGACCCCACCATTTCGCCCGTGCTGTTCGAGCGGATGGCCGCGCGCTACCCCGAGCGTGCGAACCTGGTGTTCCGTAAACTGTTGGGGCGAAAGCACTTCGACTGGGCGATCGGTGGCGAGAAGCTGATGCGGCAGCGCAAGCCGGACTACTTCGATCAGCCCCGTTTGCCGTGCATCGTGCCGCTCAGCGACAAGCTCGCAGCGTACGCCGCAAGCGCATAGGACGCAGTAAGGTGGCGCCCATGTCCAAGACGAACCGGCGTCGCCGTGCAGAGAAGCGCCGCCGCCCGGCCGGGCGTACTACCCGGGCTCCGCAGCACACCTCGGCCGAGCCAGACCTGCTCGCTGATGTTCGACGCGCCCTCGCCGATTGGCACCCGCTGAGCTTGTTGACCTACGTGAGCACGCTGCTGTGCGTTACCGACTCGCGGCGCAACCACCCGTTCGCCCGGCCCGAGGACCCGGACCTGGCGGCGCTGACCCGCGAGGACCTGGTCGCGACGTTCCTCGACGTGGCCGCTCCGGAAACGTCGGCGCTGCTCGCGGTGATCGCCGAGATGGCGGGTGACGATGACGTGTTGCGTGCGCGCATCCGATGCGGGCTCGCAGTGCGCCCGAAGGTCGAACCGGCATGGCTTGCACAGCTTTCGGAGACGTCCACCTATCGGGCGGTGCGGATGCACCACGTCCTCGGCGACGGCGACAACATCATGCTAGGGGCGCGGCTGCCGGGCGGGCATGAGCTCACATGCGTCATATACATCGACCACAATCTCGGCACTCTGGTGAAGGACGCCTTTGTCGTACCCGAGTCGATCGCGACCATGGTGGCCCAATTCCAGCGGGTGACCGAGGACCCTGACACGCGGTGGGACGACGTCCGCCTCGCCGATGCGCGAGCATGGGTCGATGCGGCGATCGAACTGGCCGCAATCACGTTCCCACCGCTGGAGACCGAGACTTGGCCCGCGTGTCGCGCACTGGTCGAATGGATCACCCGCGGATTGCCCGAGGGTGGAACCGGCTACCAACGGCCACAATGGGATTCGATGGACCTCGCCCGGCTCGCGGATCGGTTCTTCGCCTCGTCGCACGGAGCCCTGCTCGACGATCCCGATCACCGCGGGCTGCTCGAGTCCCTGCTTTGGTACGGCACCGACTACGGCCCCGGTGACCCGTTTCGATGGAGTCCGGTGAAGGTTGAGATCCTGCTTGACGACTGGATTCCCCGGAAGATCGTGGCGCCTGAGGAGTATCTGGCCAAGGCGCCGGAACTGTTACGCGCGTTCATCCGCTTTGCTCACGCGGAAGTCGGAGTGCGGTCCGACCTGACCGACGAGGCCCTCGCAGCGATCGACGATTGGGAACCGCAATACCAGCAAACGATCCGTTCTCCACGACCGCAGGGTCCAGCTGCGCTGCTGGCCGCGCTCGGCGTCGACGCCGAGGACATGGCGGACATGCCCGTCGGCCCCGAGGATCCGGAGGATTTCGAGGAGTCGATGCTTGACCGGCTCGCACTCGACGTTGGAGACCGAACTCGGTTGGACCGGCTCGATGACGACCCACTACCGGATGAACTGTTCCGGTGGGACGGCATCCCCGATGACATCACCGCACGTGTCCACGAGGTCCTTGTACTCACCGACCGCTGCTGCGAGATGATGCTCGACTTCGAGTACCGCACCGCATGCCGACGGCTACTTGCCCGTGTCGCATTCGGGGAACCGGAGGTCTTCCGTCGTAAGGGTCGTGTGGAAATCGCTGCCGCAGCGCTGGTCTGGATAGTTGGTAAGGCTAACGACGTGTTCGAGCAGCAGACCGGCGGGCTGCAGGTCAGGGATCTCATGAGCCACTTCGGGCTGGGACAGAGCAGTGTGGCCCAGCGTGCCGCAACCATGTTGCGGGCGGGTGGGTTTCACGACGACACCTACATTGTGCGGCTCGGCGCGCCCGACTACCTGGTAGCGGCGCGCCGTCGCCGGATCATCGAGATGCGCGACAAGTACCGGGAGCTCGCGGAACAGATGAGCTGAAGCCGGCGAGCTTTGTGCAAATTCGAGCTGGTGGGGCGCAACTGTAGAGATGACGTGAGACGCAACGTGATGGCTCGGACGGGCAATTGCTCGCGACCAGCGCGTTTGAGACTCGCGAGGCGACCTGAGACTCGGACCGGTTAGCTCATAACCCAGAGGTCGCAGGTTCGAATCCTGTCCCCGCTACTAAATGGATGTCGCAAGACATCGGAATGGTTCCGAACCTGCTTTTGGTTCGGAACTTTTTCCGTTTGAAGGCCTTTGGGGCGCCGCCGACGCCGATGCGGTGCAGGCGGCCGTTGACGCGCAGGATGACGATCCTCACGGGTGGCCACGGCTGGGTGACAGCGGACTGATCGCGCCGCCACCGGTGATGGGGCTGATCTCCGACCGCACAGCTTTCATCACAGCGGCGTGTCGAGGGTATCCGAGCGGAAAGCGGCGTGAACCGGCTAAGGCGCGGGATTGACTGCTGCGTCACCGAATTCGCGATGAGGTCAGACCACGGCCAACGGCAGAGCCTTGCCGGCGAACTTGCGGGCGGGCGTTGGCAGGACGGCCGCGATCCGGGTCAGTTCGCGCGCAGAACTTGCGGCGGGGGCGCCGATCACGACGGGGACGCCGCGGTCGCCGGCCTCGCGCAGCGCAAGATCGAGCGGAACGTTGCCGAGCAGCGGCGCACCGGCCTCTTCGGCAAGCCGGGCCCCCCCGCCGGTGCCGAATATCGCTGTCTGCGTACCGCATTCTCCGCATTCAGCCGCCGACATGTTCTCGATGACGCCGGCGACGGGGACGCCGGTCTCCGCGGCCATCCGGGCTACCCGGGTGGCGACGACCCGGGCGGCGGGCTGCGGGGTCGTGACGGCGAGCAGCGCGGTGTCCGGGAGCAGCTGCAGCAGCGACAGGGTGGCGTCGCCGGTGCCGGGCGGAAGGTCGACGAACAACGCGTCCAGCGCGCCCCAGTAGGTGTCGGTGACGAACTGCTGCAACGCTTTGTGCAGCATTGGTCCGCGCCAGACGACGGGTTGGTCCTCGTTGACGAAGAATCCGATCGACATCAAGGCGACGCCGTGGGCGGGCACCGGGAGCATCAACTCGCCGAGTACGACGGGGCTGCGCCGCACCCCGAACAGGTGGGGGATCGAGTAGCCCCACACGTCGGCGTCAAGCAAACCCACCCGCTTGCCGGTGGCGGCGAGCGCCGCAGCGAGGTTGGCGGTCACCGTGCTCTTGCCGACCCCGCCCTTCCCACTGGCCACCGCATAGACCGGGGTACCGCCGATGCCGAGCGCACCGGTCAGCGGCGCGGTGGTGCGCTTGAGCCGATCGGCGAGCTCAGCCCGCTCGCGTGGCGGCATCGTCACGAGGTCGAACTCGACGCCGCGGACGCCGTCGACGGCCCGTGCCGCCGCCTCGACGGCGGTGCGGAGTTCGCCTGCGAGAGGACAGCTTTCGGTGGTCAGTCGAAGCTGCATGCGCACCCGGCCGCCGCGCGCCACCGACGTCTCGCCGATCATGCCCAGGTCGCCGAGCGGCCTGCCGATCTCCGGATCCAGTACGGCAGCGGCGGCCGCACGCACCCGGTTCAGGTCAACGTGGGTGGCCATTGGGACTGTCCCTGCGGAACGCTCGGCGGCGCGGTTTGACCGGCCGCATCAGGAACTCCGGCCGCCGCTGACCGCCGGGGCCGAGAGTGGCTCGGGCCTTGGCCAGCCACTCACGATAGACCGCAGTCGATCGCCCTGCGTCGACGTATACATCGCCGTACTGATCGCCAGGATGGGCCGGCTCCATTTGGACCTTCTGCAGCCAGCAATGCATGCCGGAGTGCGGGTCAGGCTGCACACCGAACGCAAGGTTCTGGTGCACGCCAGGGTCAGTCCACCAGATCCGCGAGGAGTCCGGGTCGTCGGAGGCGAACGGTTCGATGCCGCCGCGGTAGCGCAGCAGCCAGGAGTCCGGCCCGTCGGGGTGGCTGATGTCGGCCAGACCCTGCACCCACCGGCTGCCCTCGTTGCCGTGCAGGCGCCACCGGCCCATGTGGTGGGACAGCGCGCAGACCCCGGGCCGGATGCCCTCGGTGACCCAGACCCTGGCGACCAAATACCCGATGGAGGTGTTCAGCCGAACCAGGTCGCCGGACTTCACCCCGTGACGCTGCGCGTCACGGGAGTTGAGCCACAGCGGGTGGGAGTTGGACAGCTCGTTGAGGTACTTGGCGTTGCCCGACCGGGTGTGGATGAGCGTCGGCAGACGGAAGGTGGGTACCAGCACCAGCTCGCCGGCGTCGAGGTCGATCTCGTCGCGAGCGACGTGTGAGCGGATGTAGCCGGGCGTGGCGTACTCCTCCCAGCCCCAGTCCCGCATCGTCGTGGAGTACACCTCGAGCTTGCGGCTCGGGGTGAGCCAACCGGCGACCTTGCTGCCGTCGGCCATTTCAACCCCCACCGCGCCGGCCTCGCCGATCAGCGGGGGCACCGAGTCGTCGGTGGTCGGTTTGCGCAGCACGCCCTCCTCGTCCGGCTCGGCCCCGTCGAGCTCGGCGGCGGTGAGCGGGCGCTCATCCTGCCGGTACACGTCCGTCGCGACCTCGACCACGCCGTAGCGCCGCATGTACTCCAAGGGGGTCATACCCTCCGCGGCGGCCTTCTCCGGCAGGCCGGGCACCCGGTTCTCGAAGATCCACCGGTAGTACTCGTCGACGGTGACCTTCTCGCCGGGGCGGTCCTGGGACTCGAAGTGCCGGCGGATGCCCAGCGAACCGTCCGGGTCAATGCGCCAGGAGAGCTCGAACCACAGCTCGTTCTCCTCCCACACCTCGCCGGGGTTGGCATCGCGGGTGTCGCCGACCTCCATGCCGAGCCGTTCCATCGCGACCCGGCGGACCGGTTGGCGGAAACCCAGCCACTTCGAGGCGTGCGTCTCGTAGGACTGGGTGTCGTGCCGCTCGGTGGAATGCCCCACAGGCAGGATCAAATCGGCGAACTCCGCGGTCTCCGACCAGGTCGGGGTCAGCGCGATGTGCAGCCCCACCTTGTCCGCGTCGGACAGTGCCCGCATCCAGGTGAAACCGTCCGGGTAGGTCCAGATCGGGTTGAACACACGGGAGAAATACACCTCGAGCCGGCCCCGGCCCTCGTTCAGGAAATGTGGCAGCAGGATGGACATCTCGTTGCAGGTCAACGGGTACTCGCTGGGCCAGCTCAGCTCGTTCCACCCGTCGTGGGCGGGCACATCCGGGCCGTGAGGGATGATTTTGTCCCACCCGTTGGGGCTGGTGCCCCCCTTGGTGCCGATCGACCCGGTCAGTGCCAGCACGAACCACAGCGCGCGTGCCACCTGCCACCCGCCGAGGTTGCCGGCCGCGGCGGAGCGCCAGACGTGGGCGGCGAGCCGATGGTCGCAGTTCGCGACGAGCCGGGCGGTCTCCTCGATGCGCTCGACCGGGACCTGGGCCTCCTCGGCGGCGAAAGCGAAGGTGTACTCGGCGTAGTCGGCCTCGAGCGCGTCCAGAAACGCCTCGAACGTTCGCGGTTTGCTCGGGTGGCGCTGGGAGAGGTAGGTCTCCCAGTTGAACCAGCGACGCAGGAACGGCTCGTCGATCGAGCGGGTGCGCAGCAGGTATGAGGCGATGGCAAGAAGGATCGCGGCCTCGCTGCCCGGCCACGGGGCGATCCACACATCGGCATGGCTCGCGGTGTTGGACATCCGCGGGTCGACCACGACGAGCTTGGCACCGCCCTGCTTGCCCTCCATGATCCGCTGGGCGTGCGGGTTGAAGTAGTGGCCGGTCTCCAGGTGACTGGACAGCAGCAGAATCACCTTGGCGTTGGCGTGGTCGGGAGACGGGCGGTCATAGCCGGCCCACAGTGTCATGCCCAGCCGGGCGCCCGACGAGCACACGTTGGTGTGGCTGTTGTGCCCGTCGACACCCCAGGCCTGCAGCATCCGCTCGGCGAACCCATCCTCTCCCGGCCGCCCTACGTGGTAGACGACCTCGTTCGTGCGGCCGTCGATGATGGCCTTCCTGATCCGGCCTGCGATATCGTCCAGCGCCTCGTCCCAGGTCACCTGTTCCCAGTTGCCGCCGCCCCGCTCGCCGACCCGGCGCAGCGGATGCAGGATCCGCTCGGGGTCGTTGACCTGGTTGATCGTCGCGGGACCCTTGGCGCAGTTGCGTCCACGCGAACCGGGATGCGCGGGGTTGCCCTCAACCTTTTTGACCGAGAGGTCCTCTTTGTCGACGTAGGCCAGCAGCCCGCACGCCGACTCGCAGTTGAAGCACGTCGTGGGCACGAGTAGATAGGTGTGCGGCACCTTGCGCGGGTGGGCCTTGGCGTCGTATTCGACGTGGTTGTCCCAGTCCGATACCGGCGGGAAATTGCGCAAGTGTTCGTGGGTGCGCGCCCCGGGCAGGTCGGCGCCCCGCGCGTCGTGGACGGTGTCGGTCATGTCTGTCATGCCTCCGATGTTGGGGTGAGGTAGGTCGGTGTCATGACAGGGGAACGTCCTGCCCGGCCCGGACGAACACGGACTCATAGATCAGCAGGGCGACCTGTACGGCCAGCCCGGCCAGCGCCGCGGCCAGCACGGTGGTGCCGACCCAGCCGACCGCGGCCATCAGGGCCGCGACGCCGGCCAGCGCGACAGCACCCCCCCAGAAGGCCGGTGCATATCTGCCGTGGGTGACCATGTGGGCGGCCGCGGCCGCACCCGCGGTCGCGTGCCTGCCGCCGTACTCCAGCAGGAGCATCAGCAGATGCACGACGGTCGCGATCGTCAGCGCGGCGCCGATCAAGTTGACGCCCGCCGCCGAAGTGCCCGCGATGGCGGCGGCCACCGCAAGTGCCCCGGCGCCGACCATGACCGCCTGGGCGAGCAGATGCCAGAACAGCAGCGGGGACTGCCACAGGTCGCGCCCCTCGGCCTGGCCGAAGAGGAACGCCGTGTAGCCGGCGACCATCGCGCCGGTAGGTATTGCCAGCCATGCCAGGACGGTGAACGCCGTGCCGGCGGAGGCGATCAGGCCGGCCTCCACCGCGATGCCGAGCAACAGCCAGATCCCGGATACCGTGGCGAAGGAGGCCAGCGCGTAGGAGCCGAGCACAAGCCACGACCCGAAGTTGGACTTGGTCAGCAGGTAGTAGAACCGTTCGGGCCGTTTGAGATCCCAGATGAGCAGGCCACCGGTGGCCGCGGTGCCGACCAGGCCGAGCGCCGGGGCGACGATGGTGGTGAGCACGCCCAGATCGATGCCCAGCAGGACGGCGAGCGCGGCGACGATCAGTGCCCCGCCGCCAACCCCCTTGGCCCACAGGTATGCGGTGACCCGCCAGCCCCAGGGCCTGGGGTGCGCAGTGTTCATCGTGGTCCGCGCGTGGCTCACGGGGTCGATCGGGAGATCGGTGGAGACCTGGACGCGGTGCGGGTCAGGACTGGAGAACATGTAGCTCGAATCAACGGGCGCGGCAAGCGGATTCAGTACCGCCCGGTCCGCTCCGAGGTAGAACACGTTTGGACCGGTGTTCTGCTCCGGGGCGCGCACAGTGACGGGGTTCGTGTTGACCAGCTTCGAGATCCCGCTTTCCGGGTCGTCCAGGTCGCCGACCCAGATCGAGTGGGTCGGGCAGACCACCACGCACGCGGGCTCCAGGTCGTTGTCGATGCGGTGGGCGCAGAAGTTGCACTTGGCGGCCGTGTGGGTGTCGTCGTCGATGTAGATCGCGTCATACGGGCAGCCCTGCATGCAGCTCTTGCACCCGATGCAGCGGTCGGAGTCGAAGTCGACGATGCCGTCATCGCGTTTGAACAACGCCTTCGTCGGGCATATCGCCACGCACGGCGCGTCGGTGCAGTGGTTGCACCGCATGACTCCGAAGTCGCGGGTGTTGTTGGGAAATACCCCTTGATCGACGTACTTCACCCAAGTTCGGAATTGACCGACAGGGACTTCGTGCTCGGTCTTGCATGCGACGGTGCACGCGTGACATCCGATGCAGGTGCGCTGGTCGATCGCGAAGCCATACCTCATATGCCGAGTCCGATCGCGCGCGCTTGCTCCCGCCCGTCTGGCGTTAGCTTCTCCGGCGACCACGGCGGCACCCAGACCCAGTTGATGGTGTGATCGGCGACCAGACCGTCGAGCACCTGGAACACTTGGCCCTCGATGATGTCGGTCAGCGGGCAGGCGGCCGAGGTCAGGGTCATGTCGAGCACGGCGACATCGCCGTCCATCCGCACGTCGTAGACCAACCCGAGATCGACGATGTTGATGCCCAGCTCGGGGTCGACGACCTCGTGTAGCGCCTCGAAAATCTGCGCGATCAGCGGCGCGGCCATGGGTGACGTCGGTGGTGCGGGCTCAGGCATCAGAGCTCCTTAGTTCCTGCCGGTCCAGTGGGAGCCGGAACGTCGCGGGGTCGAGTTTGGGTTGCACGGTGCGCAACCGATTCAGCAGATCGGCCGCGTGCGGCGCGCACAGCTGCCAGGTATCCCGGGTATCGAGCCTGCGCAGGTGCAGGCTCGACGTGCGCGTGACCGCGGTGCCGCACGCCGCACACACTCGGGCCCTCGGCCCGCCGAGCCAGTCCGCCCATGTCGACCAGCAGGCGCCGCACAGCACGCCCGAGTCGTCCCGCAGCCTGGGGTCGCCGGGGTGGTAGGAGAACCGCACGCCGCGTGCCGGATTGTCACAGGGTCCGGTCATCAGCCCGGGTAACAAGGCATCGCAGGTATCACATCTCAGGTCCGAGATCGTCATCGATCGCTTCCGTCCATCGCTTGACGCCTCGGAGTCTATATGAGAATCTCTGAATATAGGTGCGGTTTGCATCACACTACTTTTCACAACGCGACAGGGGTCACGGGTGACCGAAACGCCGACAGAAGTGCTGGATTGTATTGGGCTGCAATGTCCGTTGCCGGTCGTCAAGACGGCACAGGCGATCAAGAAGCTCCCTGCCGGGGAGCTGCTGGAGTTGCTCGCGACCGACCCGGGTGTGGAGCCGGATATGAATGCATGGTCTCGACGCACCGGGAACGAACTGGTCAGCATCAACCGCGACGGCGACGTGTACCACGTGCTGATCCGCAAGGCGAAGTGACGCCATGTGGAGCGGTGAGGGCGAGTCGAAAATCCTCTACGTGCACACACACGGGGTGAGCGACCCCGGACGGTGCGCCACCCCGTTCTTCCTTGCCGCCTCGGCTGCGGCTATGGAGGCCGAGGTGATGATCTACTTCACCATGTACGGACCGACACTGCTGCAGCGCGAGGTCGTCGACAAGATCGGGCCGAAAGGTGACCGTGGCCAACCACTTTCGTATTTCATCGAGCAGGCCACCGGGCTGGGTGTGCGGTTGCTGGTGTGCCAGCCCTCGCTCGACCTCAACGACCTGGCCATCGACGACCTGATCGATGGCGTCGAGATGATTGGCGGGGCGGCTTTCAACGACCTCGCGGTCGAAGCCGACGCCGTCGTGAGTTTCTGATGACCACGAGTGCGGCGCCGTCGGCGTACTACAAGCGACCGGACGTGGCCGGCTACCCGGACGTGCCGCTCGAAGAGAAGCAGCGACTGTTCGACGAGGTCAAGTCCGACTTCCGGTACGGCGACTATCTGTACGGCTGCTACGAGTGCGGGATCTGCGTGGCCGCCTGCCCGTCGGCGCGGTTCTACGACTTCAGCCCGCGGCGGATCGCCCAGGCGGCCGCCCGCGAGGACGTGGAACTGGTCTATCAGCAGATGCAGGAGGACATCTGGGAATGCTCCCAGTGTTTCTCCTGCCTGCGCTGCCCGCGCGGCAACAACCCGGGCGGGATCATCACGATCATGCGCGAAGTCTCCGTCAGCAACGGCCTCGCATCGGCAACGGAAGCGCTCGGGGGCTACTCGAGAATCATCTACAAGATCATGTCCACCGGCACCCAGGTGTCACCGGACATGCTGCAGCGGGACGCCTTTCCCGACTGGGGCCCGGAGACCGGCGACGTTTCGGACAACCTGGACCTGTGGCGGCGGGCGTTGCCGGCGGAGACCATGCACACCACGTCCACCAGCTGGGAGATCTCTGAGCGGACGCTGGTCGAGCTGTACCTGATCTGGATCAGTACCGGCGCGCTCGACATGATCGCCGAGATCGACCGGCCGCTGCACTCCATGCTCTCCGAGCTCATGGAGGAGCTACTCGAAGACGAAGGGATCGAACTATGACGACCATCCCGATCGAAGCCCTCAAGGCGAAGAAGGCCAGTTTCACCCGCGAGCCGGGGCGCTACCCGGACTTCCAGGAAGAGCTGGCGGAGCTCGAGCACGCCGGCGAGATCGTCGTGCAGAAGACGACCGGCGACACGATCGAGGTCCCGACGAAGTACGGTCGGGCGAAGAAGATTCAGAAGGCCCATCTGTGGCACCACAAGTCGTGTGGCCAATGTGGACACATTCCCGGCTACTCGACGTCGATTTTCTGGGTGATGCGCAAGCTCGGCTACGACTACCACGATCCAAAGGACCAGACTTCGTGCACGGCGTGGAACTACTACGCCAGCGCCACGTCCAACGCCGCCGCGCAGGCCGCCGTCGCGGTCCGTAACTTTGCTGCCGCATACGAGACCGGCTACTTCCCGCTGATCCACTGCGGCACTTCTTATGGCCACTACAAGGAGGTCCGCCACGAGCTGCTCGAGCACCCGCAGCTTCGTGCCGAGGTCCGCAAGGTCATGGAAAAGCTGGGTAAGCCGCTGGTGCTGCCCGAGGAGATCGTTCACTACTCCGAGTGGTTCTACGCGATGCGCGACGAGATCGCCGCGTACCAGGTGCGCGACCTGTCGAACATCGCGGTGACGGTGCACCCAGCATGCCACTACTACAAGCTCGTCGAGGGCGACGCGATCTATGACCCGGACGTCTATGGCGGGCAGCGCACCGCGGTGGTGACCGGGCTTGCGACAGCTCTTGGCGCCGAGGTTCGCGACTACTCGACCTGGTTTGACTGCTGTGGCTTCGGCTTTCGGCACATCCTCGTGCAGCGCGACTTCACCCGATCCTTCTCCACACTGCGCAAGATCGAGCGGATGAAGGAGGAGGCCGACCCCGATGTCGTGCTGACCCATGACACCGGGTGCGTGACGACGCTGGACAAGAGCCAGTTCGCCGCGCAGGCACACGACCGCAACGTCGGGGTCGCTGTGCTGTCGGAGGCACAGTTCGCCGCACTTGCCATGGGGGCGCACCCCTACAAGGTGGTCCAGTTGCATTGGCATTCGGCGAATTACAAGCCGATGTTGGAGAAGATGGGCATCGACCACGAGCAGGCATGGGCGGAGTTCCAGGAGGATCTCGGCCGACTCGAGCGCGGAGAGAAGAAGTACCTCGACTGGGACGACATGGACTGACCAGTCGACTCGCGACTAAACCAATCCGAATAACTCCAACCGGACTAGCAGTCCGGGCGGCCTGACACACCCTAGGGAAGCCATGTCATTCGACACAGTGGTCGTCATCGGCGGCGGACCGGGCGGGCTGCGCGCCGCGCAGGGCATCGCCGACATCGGTACTCCGGTTGTGCTACTCGAGCGAACAGAAGTCCTCGGCGGCACCCCGATTCACGAGAACTACGCGGGCCTCACGCCGCACGGCGAGGAAGCCGAGCCGCTGATGCGGCGGATGGCCGACCGGGTCACCGGCAACCCGCTTGTCGATGTGCGGCTGCAGACCACGCCCACCGCGCTGTCCGGCGAGCCGGGCGCATTCCAGCTGGAGGTGACCGGGCCGGACGGATCCGACACCGTCGAGTGCGGCTCGATCGTCGTCGCCACCGGGTTCCAGCACTTCGACCCAGGACGTGAAACCCAGCTGTACGGCTACTACGAGTTCGACGACGTCCTCACGCTGCCGGATCTGGAGGCGATGCTCAAACAGCACGAGGTGGTGCGGCCCTCCACCGGCGAGCCACCGACCCGACTGTGTTTCGTGCAGTGTGTCGGTAGTCGCGACCGGCACATCGGCAATGAGTACTGCTCCAAAGTCTGCTGCGGTGTCGCCTCCAAGGAGGCCATCGAGGTTCGCCAGCTGCTGCCCGACTGCAAGGTCTACATCTTCTACATCGACATGCGGATGTACGGCTATTGGGAGAACGAAATCTATTGGGCCGCCCAGGAGAAGCACCACGTCCAGTACGTCAAGGGCATCATCACCGAGGTACTGGCCAAGGGCGACCAGTTGATCGTTCGCGGCGAGGACACCACAATGGGCCGGCCGATGGAGCTGCTCATGGACATGGTCGTGCTATCGGTCGGGATGGAGCCGTCCGCCGGGACCCGCGAGGTCGGCCGGATCCTCGGCATCCGCGCGAACCGCTTCGGATTCGTCGACGCCGTGGACGCCCCGCTCGACCCGGTGGCCACCAGCCGCGAGGGCATCTACGCATGCGGCGCCGCGCTGGGACCGGCCGACCTCGAGGACACCGTGTCGTCCGCAGCGAACGCCGCCATGCGCGCGGTGGCCTTCGTCCGCGGGCGTGCCGCGGCTCCCGCGAGGAACTGAGGCCGATGATCGGCGGGCAGGTCGTCGACACTTCGACCGCGGCGGAGTTCTTCCAGCAGGTGCTGGAGGTCTCCACCCGCGAAGAGCTGTCCCGGATCGGCGAGGACCTGCAGAAGAAGTCGGCTGCGATGCGTGCGCTGGCCGGCGACGATCCGTCCCGCATGGACGATGCGGCCGTTCGAGAGTTGCTCGGCTGGGTGTTCTGCGCCCGGCGGAAGGTCGACCGGATCTTCGCGGTGGTGGAACCCACCCAGCTGGCTGTAGCTATCGCCGAGTTGATGCACGGACAGGGCGGGATCGCCATGCGGTACGACCGGTTCGCCGAACTCCTTGACCCGTTGCCCGCGATAGCGGCCGACCTGCCCGGCGAATTGCTGCATTTCCTCGATCCGGGCCGGTACTGGCTGTGGACCCGCTGGATTTGGGACCCTGACGCGCGCACCGGCGCGCTCGCCCTCGTGACCATGGAGGACACCGACCTGGACCCCGCGGAGGCGGGGGGCGGCCGCGGCGAGACCTACATCGCCCTCGGCCGGCCGATGGCGTTCATCGAGGAGACCGGCAAGGCGGTCGGCTTCACCGACGTCGGGTCGGGGCTGTTCGGCACCGATGTCTTCCTTGCCGCCGTGTACGGCGTGTACATGCAGACGATTCTGCAGATGCGGCTGACCAGGGAGTTCACCAACATCCTGCCTGCGCTGCCCGCGCTCACCCGGCGCCTGCTCGGCGTCCACCACGTCCCGCACAGGAAGGTCTGAACCATGCCAGTAGGAGGACGGAAGGTGCCGCCGAAGGTCGTCGAATTCGACCTCGCCACGGTCGCCTCGACCATCAGCGGCCGCACGGTCGACCTCACCTCGAACTGGAACCGGATGTTCGAACCGCGGGTGATCACCGAGACGTCGCCCGACGGATTCGCCGAACTGAACAAACTCCCCGGCGCGGAATCGCTGGAATGGTGCTACGGCTGCGGCAAATGTGTGCCGGTGTGCCCGGTGGACGTGGTCGGTGAATACGGGCCGCGCAAGCTGCACCGCAAGGTCCAGATCGGTGAAGACCTGCTAGGCAGCGACGAGCTGTGGATGTGCACCACGTGCGGTAACTGCCTTCGGGTTTGCCCGAAGGAAGTAAACATGATCGAGATCATGCCTGCGACGCGCGAAGAGGCGATCAGCCGCGGGCAAGTGCCATCTGACCTGCAGGAGGTCTTCGAGGCGACGTTCCGTCAGGGCAACGCGCTCGGCGCCAACCCACGGCGACGCGCCGCGTGGACGAAGGGTGCCGGAGTTCCGGTACGGGAGCTGCCCAAGGACCCAACCCCTGTCGACGTCCTGTTCTACGTGGAGGACTACTGGAGCTACCACCCACGCGGACAGGAAGCTGCGCAGGCGTTCGCGCGCATCTTGCACGCGCTCGATGTCGACTACGCGATTCTGGGTGCCGAAGAGAAGACGCTCGGTGACTCCCAGCGCCTCGCGGGGGAGCGCGGGCTGTTCGAGGCGCTGATGGACGACGTCACGGCCACCCTTGCGAAATACGAGTTCAACCGCATCGTGACCCCGGACCCGCATGGGTTCAACGCGCTGGTCAAGGAATACCCCAAACACGGCCACACGTACGACGTCGCGCACTACACGCAGTTCCTGGCACCGCTGGTCGACCGGCTGGAGCTGACCACCCCCGTGCAGGCGAAGGTGACGTTCCACGATCCGTGCTACCTCGGCCGGCACAACGGCGAATACGACGCGCCCCGTACCCTGCTGCGCGCCATCCCCGGGATCGACCTGGTGGAGATGGGCCGCTGCCGGGAGAACGGCTACTGCTGCGGCGGCGGCGGCGGCGGGATGTGGCTGGACGGATTCATGAGCGGCAAGATCGAGGAGCGGCTCTCCGAGCGCCGGGTCCGGGAGGCCGCCGAGTCGGGTGCCGACATACTGGCCGTCTGCTGCCCCTACGAGGTGTCCCGGTTCTCGGATGCGGCCAAGTCCACCGGCAACGAACACCTGCAAGTGCTCGACATCGTCGAACTCCTCGATACCGCCATGGGTTCACCGAAGGCGACATGACACCCATGCGCGTAATCGACTTCGGCACCGCGACGGCGCTGCGCAGCCAGACCGCCTGGCACGCGCTGTGCCGCGCGATGCGGCCCGGCGACGCGCCGGTGCTGTCGTTCGTGCGGCCGGAGGTGCCCTACGTCAGCATCGGATACCACCGCGATCTCGCCGAGGTCGACACCGACTACTGCCGCGCGGAGAAACTGCCGGTCTACCGGCGCATGGTTGGCGGCGGACCCGTCTACTGCGACCCCGACCAGCTGTTCTTCCAGATCAGTCTGCCCGCCCGGGACCTGCCCGCGCGCCGCGCGACCGCCCTGGCCACGCTGCTGCGTCCGGCGATGCGAGCCCTACGCGGGCTCGGCGTCGACGCGGAGCTGGACACCTTCGGCGAGATCAGCGTTGGCGGTGCCAAGGTGTGCGGGCACGGCGCCGGTCAGCTGGGCGACGGCGCAACGGTCGTCGGCAACCTCATCACCGGCTTCGACCACGAACGCGCCACCCGGGTGTTGCGGCTGGACCCAGAGGTGCGCGCGGTCGTGCTGGCGCTGATGCGTCGCTACGTCGCGACGACACCCGTCGACCCGGCGGCCTGGCAGGCCGCGATGGTGCGTGAGTACGCCCGCCACTTCGGCTCCTCGGTCCGCCATGACCGGCTGACCCCCGTGGAGACCGATCAACTAGCGCGGATGGACCGCCGCTTCGTGGGCGAACGCTTCGTCGCCGGCACATCACGTCCGGTTCGTTCGGTGCGCACGGTCAAGGTGCGCGCAGGGGTGTGGGTCCACGACTGGAGAGGCAACGACGAGCGCGTCGTGCTCGGAATCGCCGACGGCACTGTGGAAGTCGCCGACGCTCGCGAGCACCTGGTCGGTTTACGCCTGGACGACGCGATCCACGAATTGGAACGCGAGCACGAAGCCGCACCGCTGGTGACGGCAATCCAAGCGGCACACGCGGAGGTGGCATGACGACACAACTCGACTTCGGCGGCTATGAGCTGCGGCTGGACCGCCGCTATGAGCCCGATACCCATATGTGGGTGCAGGAGATCGCGCCCGGGCGGGTACGCGTCGGGTTCGACGCGCTCACCGCCGACACCTACGGCGCGCTGGCTCAACTTGCGATCGCGCATGCGGGCACCTCCGTCGAACGCGGCGATCCGTTCGGCAGCCTGGAGGCGGCGAAGTTCGTCGGCCCGCTGACCGCACCGGTGTGCGGTGTGATCGCCGCGGTCAACGGCGCGGTCCTCGCCGATCCCGAGACGGTGTTGCTCGACCCGTACGGCCGCGGCTGGCTGGCCGAGTTCGCCGTGGTCGGTCCCGCCCCCGGCCTGATCGACGGCGACGAAGCGCGTGCCTGGTTCGCCCGCGAGGTGGCCCATTACCGGGAGAAGGGCCTGGTGGCGGAGTGACGTCCACCGGGTTCGACATCCGACGGCGCCACTTCGGCGACGTCATGGACTTCTACGCTCCCGGGCTCAAGGAGTGGAGCACCCCGGAGTGGACGCCCGCCAACCCCCGGCGGTTCCTGCCGGTGTCGGTCACCGGGTCGGCCTGCGCGCTGTCCTGCGACCACTGCCAGACCAAGGTGCTGCACGGGATGGCCGGCATCCCCGCCGGGGAGACCCTCTTCGACGTCGCGGCGCGGATGAAAGCGGGCGGCAGCGACGGAATCCTGGTCTCGGGTGGCTCGACCCGCGCCGGGGGAGTGCCCCTCACCCCGCACCTCGCCGACGTACCGCGCATCCGTGAGGAACTGGGCATGAAGGTGATCGTCCACTCCGGGGTCGTCTCACCGACGCTCGCCGAACGCCTGGCCGCCGCCGGGGTCGACGGGGTGATGCTGGACATCATCGGCGCCGACGAAACCATCCGCGACGTCTACCACCTCGACCTGACCGCCGCGGATTTCGCCCGTTCCCTGGCAGTTCTGGCCGACAACGGACTGCGCATCATCCCGCACATCGTGCTCGGACTGCACTACGGCAAGTTCCTCGGCGAGTACCGCGCATTGGAGATGGTCACCGAATTCCCGGTCAGCACACTGATCCTCGTCGTGCTCGTCCCTCTGGTCGGCACCCCGATGGCGCATCTGCCCCCTCCTGCCACCGAGGACGTAACCTCGTTCTTCGCCGTGGCGCGAGAAGCGGCACAGGCGATTCCGGTGAACCTCGGCTGCGCGCGGCCGATGGGGCAGGTCAAGGTCGATCTCGACCAGGCGGCTGTCGACCTCGGACTAAACGGGATCGCCTATCCCGCCGACGGGATCATCGGCTACGCCGAGACCCGCGGGATCACGGCACGCCGCTACGAGTACTGCTGTTCGCTCACCTGGACCGGTGACCGCGACGGCGACTACGCCGAAGTGCGGGTGAGCTGAGATGACCACGTGGCGTTTCCTGTTCGACGACGGCGCCAGCGCCGCCGGCGGACTCGCGCTCGATGAGGCCCTGATGGCCGGCGTCGGCCGCGATGCCAACCCCCCGCGACCGACCTTGCGGCTGTACACCTACGCGAGCCATGCCGCGCTCGTGGGCCGCTACCAGACACTGGCCGCGGAGGTCGACGTTGATGCGTGCACCGCCACCGGAACGGAAGTGAGCCGCCGACCCACCGGGGGCGGGGCGATCGTGATGGGCCGCGATCAGCTCGGTGTCGCCCTGGTGTTGCCGGCGCCCGCTGCGCCGCCGCGCACGCTCATCGCGGAGCTGGGCCAGGGCGTGATCGAGGGGCTGCGCCGGATCGGTGTGCACGCCGAGTTCGGCGGCAAGAACGACCTTCTCGCCGGCGGTCGCAAGATCGCGGGGCTGGGCATGTACACCGACGGCCGGGGCGCCTTGCTTTTCCATACCAGCTTGCTCGTCGACCTGGATGTCGATTTCATGCTGAAGGTCCTGCGGATCCCGGCCGCCAAGCTCGCCGACAAGGGTTCGGCCGCCGTCGCGGAGCGCATCACCACCGTCCGTCGCGAGCTCGGTCGCCCGATCGAGGTGGGCACGTTGCGAGGCGTGGTCGCCGAGGGCTTCGCCACCCGCTTCGAGGTGAAGCTGGCAGCTTGCCAGGTCGACGAGGCCGAGCAGGCGGCCGCGGTCGAACTGGTCGCGAGCAAGTACGCGAACCCGGCGTGGCTTGCCGAACAGGGCGCGCAGCCGGACGGCACAGGCAGCGCCACCTTCCGTTCTCCGGATGGGTTGGTGCGGGTTTTCGTTGCGGCGCAAGGGTCTTTGGTCAAGAGCCTGCAGTTCACCGGCGACTTCAACGCCGTCCCCACGGGGCTGCGCCAGCTCGAGCACACGCTGCGCTGGCGGCACCTCAACACCGACACCGTGCACGGGCTGGTCGCCGAGGTGCGCTCGGCGACCGGATCCGAGGCCGGCTGGCGGCGCGACGAGGACGTGGTGGCGGCCGTGCTCGACGCCGGCGCCAAGGCCCTCGACCCGTCTGCCGCGCCGGTTCGACCGACCGGATCCTGTTACTTCCCCGAGCAAGGGAGCCGCCTGTGACCCTGACAGAGATACCGCTTCTGAGCGGGCCGCCCACGGCCGGTCGGATCAGCCCGGAGTGGGTGCGCATCTCGATGGCCAGCGCCTATGCCATGCGGTTTCGCTCGGGCCGGTTCACCCGCGACTTCGACTTCGGCGGCATCAACCTGCTCCTGAACTACGACGAGGGCTGCATGTCTGACTGCGGGTACTGCGGCCTCGCCCGCACCCGTCCGGGCACCTATACCGACAAGTCGTTCATCAGGGTGGAGTGGCCACTGGTCAGCACCGACGAACTCGTCGACCGGATGGTGCGCTACCACGACCGGCTGACCCGGCTGTGCATCTCGATGGTCACTCACGGCCACGCCTACCGGGACACCTGCGAGATCACCCGGCGCATCGTAGAGCGGGTGTCGGCCCCGCTGTCCATCCTGGTCGCGCCGCCGACGCTGAACCGGGAACGGCTGGAGGAGTTCAAACGGCTCGGCGTGGACATGATCGGCATCGGGCTGGACGCGGTCACCGAGGACTTGTTCCGCAACATCCGCACCGAAGTGCCGGCCGGCGGTCTGAAATGGACGAAGTACTGGGAGACCGTGCGGGAGTCCCGCGAGGTGTTCGGGCCGTGGAAGGTCAACGTGCACACGCTCGTTGGGCTCGGTGAGCGCGACGCCGACCTGATCGACCTGTTCTGCCGGCTGCGCGACGAGCAGATCTACTCCTATCTGTTCTGCTTCAATCCCGAGCCGGATTCGCGGATGGCCGACGCACCGAAGTCGCCGATCGCTCGCTGGCGCCGCGTCCAGCTGGCCCGCCACCTGGTCGAAGAATCCGGCTATGGGATGGCCGACTTCGCCTTCGACGACGAGGGTGACCTCGTCGACGTGGGCGGCGACGCCTCGACGGTGACGGCGGCCATCACCAGTGGCGTCCCGTTCATGACGAACGGCTGCCCCGGCGAAAAGGGCCAGCCCGGCTGCACCCGCCCCTACGGCTCGTACCGGCCCACCGAACCCTTCCGCGACTTCCCCTTCCTGCCCACCACGGACGACCTGGTCGAGATCCGCGACCAGCTCGCGCTGGGCGTCCCGTTGTCCCATCAATCACGAACCGAGGAGTTCTGATGCGAATTGTCGTGCCGCTCAAGGCGGTTCCCGATCTGGTCGAGGAGATCGAGCTCTCCGACGACGGGACGGATATCGACCGCGAGTACCTGAAGTTCGTCCTGAACGAATGGGACGACCAGGCGCTCGAGGAAGCACTGCTTATCAAGGATGCCGGCGGCGCCGAGGTGGTGGCGGTGGCGCTGGCCGACGACCCCGACATCGAGCAGGCGCTCTACACCGCGCTCGCCAAGGGCGCCGACGCGGCGGTCAAGCTGGACCGGTCCGCCGAGGACGACGCACCCGCCGACACACATGCGCGGGCCGCGGTGTTCGCGGCCTACCTCAAGGACAACCCCGCCGACCTGGTGATCACCGGCGTGCAGGCGCCCGACGACCTCGACGGCCAGCTTCCACCGGCGCTGGCCGCCCACCTGGGCCAGCCACACGCGTCGGTGGTGGTATCGGTCGAGCCGGCCGGCGACAAGGTGCGGGTCCGGCAGGAGTTCAGCGGCGGGCGGGCCGCCGACCTGGAGATGAGCCTGCCGGCCGTCGTCGGATTGCAGGCCGCCCGGCAGACCCCCCGCTACGCCCCGGTCAGCAAGGTTCGTCAGGCGATGCAGGCCGGCAGCCTGACGGCGGTCGCGGTTCAGCCGCTCGACGGCCAGCCCGGCCTGACCGTCCGGCGGATGTATGCCCCCGAATCGACCTCGCACGCCGAAATGCTGACCGGCGAGCCGGACGAGGTCGCCGACAAGATCATCGAGCTGCTTCGCGGCCGTGGCCTGATCAAGGAGTGACCAGTATGGCAAACGTGATGGTGCTGGCCGGACGGACCGGCAAGGAACTCACCGACACAACCTTCGAGATAATCGGTGCCGCAAGGCGACTCGCCACCGCATGGGGCGGCCAGGTGGAAGTGGCACTGTTCGGCACTGTCGATCCGGCGGTCGAACTCGGTGCCGCGGACACCGTCGTGTCGATCGACCACCCGGCGCTGTCGGACTACGTGCCCGAGGCCTACGAAGTGGCGCTGCGGCACGTCCTCGACGAGCGTTCGCCGCGTCTGCTGCTGCTGCCCAACGACACCGTCGGTCTCGACCTCGGCAGCGCGCTGTCGGTGGACTGGGGGGCGCCGCAGGCGGCTTACGTGGTCGGCCTGGAGGCCGACGGCGACATGGCCGTGGCCACCTGCCAGATCCTCGGCGGCAAGATCCTGGCCGAGGTCGAGTTGCCCGGCGAGCGGGGTATCTGCACCGTGGTCGCCGGCGCCTTCCCGGCCGCGGCGGGCCGTGCCGACGGGGAGCCATCGTTGGTGACGCTGGACCCGCCCGCCGCACTCGACTCGCCGCGGACCAGCCTGCAACAGCTGATCGAACCCGAGGGCGGTGACGTCGACATCACCGCCGCATCGATGCTCGTCTCGGTCGGGCGCGGCATCGGATCCAAGGATGACCTGGAGACGGTGCAGGAGATCGCGGACACGCTCGGTGTGCCACTCTCGGCGTCTCGGCCGGTGATCGATGCGGGCTGGCTGCCCAAATCCCGTCAGGTCGGCAAGTCCGGTCTGAAGGTCAAACCCAAGGCCTACCTGATGTTCGGGATCTCCGGCGCCCCCGAGCATCTCGAAGGCATGCGCGATGCGGAGCTGATCGTCGCCTGCAACACAGACGCCAACGCGCCGATCTTCGACGTCGCGCACTACGGCACCACCTGCGACCTGTTCGATCTCGCGCCTGCCCTGGTCGAGAAACTGGAGGGCTGAGTGGGCGGCGAGGCGGTGACCAGGCCGATCTTCGAAGGGATCGGTCACGTCGGCGAGATCGTTTTCTACGTTCTCGCCACGGCGAGCATCGTCGTCTTCGGCTACGGGGTTTGGCGGCGGGTCGCCAAGTATCGGCGCGGCAGGTCGGCGGGGCGCTGGGCGGTGATCCGCTCTGCGCTGTTCGGTCGTCCGTTCGCCGGGGTGCGCGAGCGCGGCGACCGCGGCTCGGCTGCCGCCGTCGCCAGCAACGTCACGATCGGTCGCGGATCGCGCGCGGTCGGAGTGGCGCACTTCGGCGTGTTCTGGGGATTCATCGTGCTCTTCATCGGCACGGTGATCCTCACCATCGACTACGACGTGGTGCGGCTGGGCAGTCGGCTGGTTCTGGGCGAGGAGCTGCGGTTCTTCCACGGCTGGTTCTACCTGATCTACTCGGTGATCCTGGACACCTTCGCGCTGGCCGCGGTGCTCGGCCTGGGCTACCTCATCCTGCGGCGCTGGCTGCGCAAGCCGTTCCGGCTGGACTACACCCGGGCACTCGACCCCGAGGGCGGCTACAGCCGCCGCCAGTTCGTCCGGGGGGACTGGCTGTTCGCGGGCGGTCTGGGGCTGATTCTGTTGACCGGGCTGCTCGAGGAGGGTGCGCGTATCAGGGCGGCGAACTTCCCGTCCTTCGAGGTGTGGTCGCCCGTCGGGTGGGTGATCGCCAGGTTCTACGAGCTGATCGGCATCGGCGCGTCGGCCGCCTACCCGATGCACACCGTCTTGTGGTGGGTCCACGCGCTGCTCGCGCTGGCCTTCGTTGCCTACCTGCCCTACGCGAAGTCCATGCACATGCTGGTCGACGGAGTGAACTTGCTGGCCCACGATCGCGACGCGACGCTGGCCCTGCCCGCGTCCGCCCCCGACACCGGTCATGCCGGTTACACCAAAATCGAGGATTTCACGTGGAAGGAGCTGCTGGATTTCGACTCCTGCACGAAATGCGGCCGATGCCATGAGGTTTGCCCGGCCCGCACGGCCGGTGCCCCGCTTTCGCCGCGGGACCTCATCCTCGACCTGCGGCAGTGGGTCGACGTGCAGTCCGGTGGGGTCGCGGTGCTCGACCGCGAGGAGCGGCCCGCGATGCCGGGCGCCGACGCCGAGATCGCCGGCGACGTGATCAAGGCGCGCACGCTGTGGTCGTGCACCACGTGCATGGCCTGCGTCGAGACCTGTCCGGTGGGCATCGAGCACGTGCCTACGATCGTTCAGCTTCGGCGCACCCTGGTCGAAGAGGGCAACATGGATCCGACCCTGCAGCAGGCGCTGCAGAACCTCACCGGCCAGGGCAACTCGTTCGGCAAGTCCGCGCGGATGCGATCGCGGTGGACCAAGAAGCTGGCCACCCCTATCAAGGACGCCCGCAAGGAGCCGGTGAAGTATCTGTGGTTCGTCGGCGACTACGCCTCCTACGACGACCGACTCGCCGAGAACTCGCGGCTGCTGGCCCGGCTGCTCACCGACGCCGGCGTCGACTTCGGCATTCTCTACGAGGATGAACGCAACTCGGGCAACGACGTGCGGCGGGTCGGCGAGGAGGGGCTTTTCGAACAGCTCGCCGAGCACAACATCGCAGCGCTGGAGGCTGCCGACTTCGAGGAGATCTTCACCACCGACCCGCACTCGCTCAACGCCCTGCGGAACGAGTATCCGAAACTGGGTGCGACGTACACGGTCTGGCACTACACCGAGCTGCTGGCCCACCTGATCGAAACCGGGGCGATCCCCGTGCGCCCGCTCGGGCTGCGGGTGACCTACCACGACCCGTGTTATCTGGCACGCTACAACAGGGTGACCGAAGCGCCCCGGCGGATCCTCTCGGCGCTGGACTGCCAACTGGTCGAGATGCCGCGCAATCGGTCCAACACGTTCTGCTGCGGGGCGGGTGGCGGGCGGATCTGGATGGACGACTCGTTCCTTGCCGAGCGCCCCGCCGAGAACAGAATCAAGGAGGCGGCGACCCTCGACGTCAGCCATTTCGTGGTGTCCTGCCCCAAGGACATGACGATGTATTCCGATGCGGCCAAGACCACCGGTCACGCCGAGCGGCTCACCGTCCTCGACATCACTCAGCTGGTGGCGACCGCCGTGTCACCACCGGAGAACGAGCTGCAGGGAGCGGGTGCACAAGCATGACAGCACCGGAGCACACAATCACCTCGGTACCGGACCTTCAGTCGCTCGGCGGCGCGCTCGGTCAACGGGTGCGCGATGTCGCGGCCGCGGTGCGGCGCCTTGACGGGCTTGCCGTCGGTGGCAGCGGTCCCGCGGCATCGCAGCCGGTGCGTGAGGATGTGCGCGAGTTCGTCCTGCGGGCGCTGCGCATCGCCGCCGACCGGGATCACGACGTCATTCTGTGTGCGGTGTCGGCGGGCACCTCGCAGACCACCGCGCTCGCCGAGCTCACGGGTCGGCCCCGGCTCGCACTGTGGGAGGCCATCGGTGATCTGGTGCAGGTGGGTCTGCTGCAGCGGGACCCGGTCTCCGACGGGGTCCACATCACCGCCGGCGGCCAGGCCGTTCTCGCGTTGGTGGAGCTCCTCGTCGAGGCGGGGGAGCGCCGATGAAGTGCCCGTTCTGTGATGTCGACGAACCGGTCCGCGATGTGCACGCACATCTCGTCGCCGACCACGCAGGAGAGATCCGCACCGAGGACATCGGCGAACGCACGGCCTATACGGTCACGTGTCCCTATTGCTCGGAACGGTACCGCCAGCCGATCAAGAAGAGCGCCGGTGACCCGCAGTTCCTCGCCGAATATGAACGCCAGATCCACCTGGTGGCCTTTGACATGTTGATCAACCACGTGCTCGCCGAGCACGGCATGGAGCACGCTGAGCCCTAAGGAGAACGACCATGCCCGCTGTTCGAAACTGCAACCTGCCCGACGATGTCTACTACCTCGTCGAGAAACACGTGTGGGCCCGCAAGGAGGGTGACCTGGTCGAGATCGGGCTCACCGACGTCGCCCAGAACCTGGCGAAGGGCATCATCTCGGTCACCCCCAAGAAGGTCGGCCGGACGCTGCGCGCCGAGCAGAGCGTCGCCACCGTGGAGAGCGGCAAGTGGGTCGGCCCGGTTCCGTGTCCGGTAGCCGGAGTTCTCGCCGAGGTGAACGCCGAGGTGATCACCCAGCCCGGACTGATCAACTCCGATCCCTATGGTGCCGGCTGGGTCGCACGGGTCGAGCCCGCCGAGTGGGACCCCGCCGCCGCAGGACTGGTCACGGGAGCCGACGGGATCGCCGCCTACGAGCGGTTCCTCGAACAAGAGGGCATCTTCTGCGAGGAGTGAACCATGGCCGAGCAGGTGTGGAACGGGTGCGTGGTGCCGGACGACCGGCTCTACGATCTCGACCTGCATGTGTGGGTGCGGCTCGACGGCGACGAGGCCGTGCTGGGCATGACGGACGTCGCGCAGACCATGAGCGGGCGGCTCGTCTCGGTGAGCTGGAAACGACCGGGGCGAACCCTGCGCCGCGGGCAGACCGTTGCTGTCGTGGAAAGCGCGAAATGGGTGGGTCCGTTCCCGACGCCGCTGTCGGGCCAACTGCTGACCGTCAACCGGCAGGAGTACGAGGACGACATCGCGATCGGCAACCGCGATCCCTACGGAGCGGGGTGGATGGCGCGGGTGAGGCCGGCGTCTCTCGACGAGGAGAGGTCGCACCTGCGCGACGGCGCGGCGGCGTACACGTTCTACCGAGAGTTCATCGATGAGCGGGAGATCCGCTGCTATCGATGCGCGGAATGACACGACGTGAGGAGTGGCATGGAGGGCAAGCCCGAAGGCACCGAACAGCGCAGGCGCGGCCGGCGTCCCTGGTGGCTGGTGGCAGTGGTGGTGATCTTTGCGGGATATCTGGCCTTCCGCCTGGTCCAAGGCCTGATCTGGCTGGGGGGACAGCTGTAGCGGCAGTCGTCCCCGGCGGGACATGAAACAACGACAAGGAGACGGAAAAATGAGCGCGAACATCAACGGCGGCGACGCCGGCGACATCGATGACGACACCAAACGGTTGGCGATCGTCTGCTGGAGCAACGACCTCGACAAGGTCTGGCCGACGCTGATCCTGGGTACCACCGGCGCGGCCTCGGGCATGGAGGTGGACATCTTCTTCACGTTCTGGGGACTGCGGGTGCTGCAGCGCAATGACAAGCGCATCACCGGTACGAACTGGATGCAGAAGGGCGAATCCCTGGTGGACCGTGGCGGCACCGACCACCTCAAGCTCGGCAAGATCCACTTCGGCGGCGCGGGCACCAAGATGATCAAGAAACTGGCCCAGGACTACAAGGTGGCCGACCCGACGGAACTGATGGAGATGGCGCTGGACATGGGCGTTCGGCTCTACCCCTGCCAGATGACCATGGACCTCTACGGCCTCAAGAGGGAGGACTTCATCGACGGCCTGCAGCCCAGTATGGGTGCCGCGAGCTTCCTCGACATGGCCGCCGACGCGGACATCACCCTCTTCATATAGATCCGCGTCCGCGATGCGAACATCGGTCCTTGTCGGTGCGGACCGCTGGATCGAACGCCGATTGGGCAGCCTGGATGCCGAGTTCGGGCTGCACTGGATCGCCGCGGAGTCCGCCGAGTCGATCGATCTCCTGGTCGTCGACCTCGCGGTGCCGGGTGCTGTCGACGAGGTGCGCCGGGCGCGGCAGCGCTGGCCCACCGCTGTCATCGCCGGCTATCTGAGGGTGCCCGACCCCGACCTGTGGATCGCCGGCCAGCGCGCCGGCTGCGACCTGGTCGCCAACCGCGGCGCGCTCACGGCCCGGCTGCGCCCGGTGCTCGCCGGCGCGGAAACCGGACGGCGCACGTTCCCGGTGCTCGACGAGGCCGATCTGGCCGGCCGGCTCGGCCTGGTGGCAAGACTTGACGACACTCCGCTAGGGCCGGTCGCCGTCTATCAGATCGACGGCGCGGTCCATGCGGTCGCCGACCGCTGCCCGCACGCCGGTGCGCCGCTGTCGGAAGGGGAGCTAAGCGGAAGGCAGATCACTTGCCCTTGGCACGGAAGCCAGTTCGATGTGTGCACGGGCGAGCGAACGCGTGGACCGGCAGATACCGACATCGCGACCTTCCCTGTGGTCATCGCCAGCGGCCAAGTCGGGATAGTAGTTGAGAAAACATCAGAGTAGTCCGACCTGGTAGTTTAGCTGGCTGAGAAGTGTCTATGAGGAGGTGTGGTATGAGTCAGGCAACAGTGCACGAGATGTACGCTCTGCACGCTCGCCTGTGCAAAGCGATCGCCGACCCCAAGCGGCTCCTGATCCTTGACGCGTTGCGTCACGGCGAGCGTGCGGTCGGCGACATCGCTGACGAGCTGGGGCTCACTCAGCCCAACACCAGCCAGCACCTGGCCATCCTCCGCGACCGCAACGTCGTCACCACGTCCCGGTCAGGCAACACCATCTACTACTCCCTGAATAGCCGGAAGGTCATCGACGCCATCGACCTCCTTCGCGAGTTCATGGCGGAATTCATGGTCGACGGCGAAGTTCCTGAGCAGCTGACGGCGGACGATTCCGACGCCGCGGCAGCCGTCGGCTGACGTCAGCCGCGCAGCAGTCCGGTGCCGATGCCGGCGGCAATGCCAAGGGCCAGGACCAGCACCAAGAGCATCGCGCCTGGCACCATCCCGCGGGACCGCGGGTTGTGTCCGGCGCGGACGGTCTGCAATATCCGGTGGTAGCGATGCGGTACGAGCACGAGGATGGCGAGGCCGGCGACGATGGTGAGCAGGACGCCTGGCCACGCGGGCACGTGCTGTTCCACGTTCCAGCGCACCAACAGCGCGCCGACCGCCATCACCCCGATGCCGGTGCGCTGCCAGGCGAGCGCGGTGCGCTCGGCCTGCGCCCCGACGTCCATCAGTTCGGAGTGCGTCATCTGCCGGTCTCGGCGAGGAATATAAGCGCCGCAGCCCCCGCGATGATGATCGCGACGCCCGCAACGACAAGCCTGGGGAGTGGGTCCACCGGCAGCGAGCGGTTCTCGCGCAGCGCGCGCTCGGCGCGATCCCACCGCACGTACGCGCCGACGGTGACGGCCAGGGCGAGAATCAGGAGGAACACCGTGATCGCGATCCGGAGCGATCGCGGGCCGAAGTCGTGCACGAGGCTGGCCAGCGCGACCGAGCCCGCCAGCAACGCCAGCCCGGTGCGCAGCCAAGCCAGGAACGTGCGCTCGTTGGCGAGAGTGAACCGGTAGTCCGGGTCGGTGCCAACCGTCCGCAATGGTGGCCTACGGGGGGACATTGGCACCTCCTGCCTTCGGTTTCTTACGCGGTACCGGCGCTGTGCCGACTCGTCGTGCGGATGTGGCGGAACTAACTCTATGCGGGCGGATCCTTCGCTGACTTGAGAACCCGTTCGGCCAAGGCTTGAGACTGTGGTGGGACGCCCCGAGTCTCTGCGGCGAGTCCGGCGGTGCGGGCCTGGTCGAGCACCGAGCGCAGCGTCAGCGCCCCAGTGGTGTCAATGCGACCGAGCCGACCCAGGTCGATGGCCACGCTCAGCCCCGCTATGACGTCTCGTGGTGCCGTAGCGCGCCACGACTCGTCTCGTCCCATCGGCACGAAGCGCTCCAACCTGTTCGGAAGTCCGGACAGCCGTGGTCGCTGTTACGGTCGGGTACCAGGGCCCCCACTGCCACCGGGAGCATACCCTACGGGGTAATACGCCCCGGATCGGTTCCGGGGCCCTGCGACGGGCAGGAGACGGGGATGCGCGC
>CAWJIX010000004.1:0-304577 GCA_963843125.1 uncultured Actinomycetota bacterium
GCCGATATCACCACGACACGAACCTCGGGGTCATTGTCTGCGGCCGCCAACGCCTCGATGACAGCGTCGCGATCCTGCGGGCGCAGAGCGTTAGCCGCGTCCGGCCGGCTCAGCACGATGCGTCGGATCGCGCCGTCGTTGACGACAACGACGCCTTCGCCCTCCTCGCTCACCGTCGACCGTCCTTCGAGGCGGTGCCGGGCAGGGTATGTCGGATCACAAAGGTCCTCTCGCGTTGATCTGTCCGCGTCGCGGTTCAGGGCGGCGTACGGGGCGAACCCGGTTCCGATTTCTGACACGCAGTGTACTATCGATACGTACAGTAATCGGTCGCTGAGGTCAATATTCGGGACACTCGTGCGATATGTTTTATCTTGTTTCTGACTGATTGGATCATGAATCGCTCCCAGTCGGGACCGGCGAACGGCGTGAAGGAAGGGCAGCACCGGAGTGCAGGGCACCACGTTGATCCCACCGCTGGGTGACTGCACCACGTTGGGCAGCGAAATGGATCGAGCCGCCCTCACATTCGGCACCAGGGATGCCTACGTCGACGGAGTTGCGCGAATGTCCTTCGCGCAATGGGCTTCGAGGTCCCGAAAACTGGCCGCCGCATTGTCGTCGCGCGGCGTCGGTCCGGGCGACGTTGTCGCGTTGATGCTTGCGCCAGGGATCGATTACGCGGTGGCCTATGTGGCGACGTTGCGACTGGGCGCGGTGGTCACCGGTCTGAACACCCGGCTCGGCCCCCTTGAGGTCGACCGCATCCTTGCGCAATGCGCGCCGGCGTTGGTGATCTATGACCAATCAACCGGCCTTCCGGCGCCTGCGGGCCTCACGGTGATGTACCGCGACGAGCTGACCGACGCCTGCGCCGGCCATCCGGTGTCGCCGATCCGGTGGTCGGGGACCGCAGATGCTCCAGCGGTCATCATCTGGACGAGCGGGACAACGGGCCATCCGAAAGGCGCTTGGTTTGACCATGCCGGCCTTGCCGCAGCGGTCGCCTCTGCCGGTGCCTTGGGCGGGCGTGACCAACGACGACTGGTGGCGACGCCGTTCGCCCATGCCGGCTACATGGCCAAGGTGTGGGAGCAATTGACCAACGGCACCACGTTCGTGCTCGCACCGCAGCCGTGGAGCGCGGAGTCGATGGCGCGGGTTCTGATGGAGGAGCAGATCACGGTCGCAGGAGCCGTTCCTACCCAATGGGAAAAGCTGCTCGAGCTGCCGACCCTGACACCTCCGCGGTTGGCGCATCTGCGCATCGGTGTCGCGGCGACGGCAGCGGCGTCCCCGGCACTCATCGAGGCGGTCCGACGAAAGCTCGGATGCCCGTTGGTGGTTCGTTATGCGATGACCGAATCGCCCAGCATCACCGGTACCGAACCAGACGATCCACCCAACATGCAGGGCGGCACTGTCGGTTGCCCACAGGGTGGCATGTCGGTCCGCATCGTTGGGGCCGACGGGTTGCCGGTTGCCGCCAAAGGTACTGGTGAGGTCCAGGTCCGCGGTGCCTGCGTGATGCGCGGGTACTGGAACGATCCGGATGCAACCACGGCGGCATTCGATGGGGGATGGTTGCGTACCGGCGATGTGGGCCGGTTCGACGAGCACGAGAACCTCGTGCTGGCTGGCCGCTCACGAGACATGTACATCCGGGGCGGATACAACGTCTACCCATTGGAGGTCGAGAGCGTCCTGGCCACACATCCTGCGGTGGCCAAGGTCAGCGTCGTCGGCATGCCGGCCACGGTGATCGGCGAGATCGGCGTCGCCTTCGTCGTTCCGACCGATTCCGCGCGGCCTCCGACTCTCAATGATCTGCGTGGCTTCGTCCGCGAGCACCTCGCGGACTACAAGTGCCCGGACGAACTCGTCCTGGTCGATGAACTTCCACTCACCCCGATGATGAAGATCAACAAGGAAGACTTGCGACGCCGGTTCGCCGATGTCGTCACAGATCGATCAGGTGCCCGCCGCGGTCACCGGAAAGCGGCGGGCAAGCCCTCATGAGCGAGGACATCAGGCGTATCGAGCAGGGCAACGTCCTGACCATCGTATTCAACAGAGACTCCAAGTTGAATGCGCTCAGCGACAAGATGATTGACGAGCTGCGTCGGGCAGCTGAAGACCTCGGCGATCGGCGCGACCTGTCGGTCATGGTGATCCGCGCCACCGGCCGCTACTTCACGGCCGGGCTGGACATCGGCAGCCTTGCCACCAGGGTCGGTGAGGCGGACGGGTCAGGCAGCGCGCTGCGACGGTCCTACCGTCGGCTGCATCTGTTGTTCGACGAGCTCGAATCGATCGAGAAGCCAATCGTTCTCGCGGCACACGCACCCTGCGTCGGCGTCGGCGTCGAACTCGGCGCCTCCTGCGACTTCCGAATCGCCTCCGACACCGCCACATTCGCCCTACCCGAAGTGGCCAACTTGGGCGTCATACCGGGCTCAGGCGGCATCAGCCGACTAACCCGGCTCGTCGGACCTCACTGGGCCAAGTGGCTCGTCATGGCGGGCAACACCGTAGACGCGGCGGCGGCACTGCAGATGGGTCTGGTGCACACGGTCCATCCCCAAGAGTCCTTTGACGACGAAGTCGACAAATTCGTGCAACGAATCGCACAGCTGCCGCACGAGGCGGTCGGCGTGGCGAAACTGGCTATCGATGCGACGGTATCGATGGATCGCGGCACCGCGCGCGACTTTGAGCGGCTCGCCAATTCGATCCTGGGGCTGTCGGACGAGCACCGCGACCTGGTCCGTCAGTTCGGAGAACGAGGCCAGTCGCGTCGCACGACCAGACCGTAACGGAGCCAGCAGTTTTCGCATCGCCCTCGGCGAAGGCAGGAAGAAAGGGACGCCATGGCAATACTGAGAATGAGGCAATCCGGGTCCGATGAGGACTCGATGGCCTGGGGCGGTGCACGTGCCCGGCGCTGACCGTCCGACTATCGACCCAACCAGCGCCCCGTACTGGGAGGCCGCGCGGGAGGGACGACTGCTGATCGCCGCCTGCGGAGCCTGCGGCAGAAAACATCACTACCCAAGGCCGATGTGTCCGTTCTGCTGGAGTGACCAAGTCCAGCCCGTCGAAGCCAGCGGCCAGGGGACGCTGCACACGTATTCGGTCATCCATGCCAACGACTTGCCGCCCTTCCGGGACCGCCTGCCCTACATCGCGGCGTTGGTTGAGCTGGCCGAGGGCCCACGACTCATCACGACGATCGAAGGAGCCACAGCTGACGAGCTGGCGCTGGACATGGCTGTCACCGCCGTGTTTCGGCCCCTTGATCCCGACGAACCGGACGGCGTCCACCTAACGGTGTTCACTCCGACCCGGCTTCGGTGACGACGGCGTTCGTATGCAAACGTTCCCGCTCGGCTCATTCCACGTCGGCCGCGTCGGCTTCGGCGCCATGCAACTCCCCGGGCCGGGAGTGTTCGGTCCGCCGCGTGACCACGACCAGGCGATCGCGGTGTTGCGACGTGCAATTGAGTTGGGCGTCAACCACATCGACACCTCCCAGTACTACGGTCCGAACGTCTCCAACGAGCTCATCCGCGAGGCGCTTCATCCCTACCCCGCCGGCCTCGCTCTAGTCAGCAAGGTGGGAGCGCGCCGCGACGACGCCGGAGGGTGGCTGCCCGCGCAGGAGCCCGACGAGTTGCGGGCCGGCATCGAGGAGAACCTGCGCACGCTGGACGTCGACCGCGTCGCCGCGGTGAATTTGCGCAGCATCGACACCGGTGATGCGACTTCAGTCGGCCCAGTCGACCGTGACCATTATGACCGGCAGCTGTCCGCAATGATCAAGGCCCGCGACGAAGGACTGATCGACGGGATCGGGCTGAGCAGCATCAGCCTCGACCATCTGCAGATCGCCCTCGACCGCACCGAGATCGTCTGCGTGCAGAACGCCTACAACCTCGTCGACCGGGCGTCACAGCCGGTGCTCGACGCCTGCATGGAACGCGGCGTCGCGTTCGTGCCGTTCTTCCCGCTCGGCTCTGGCTTCACAGCCGACAATCCGGTGCTCGGCCACCCAGCCGTACAGCGCGAAGCGTCGAAGCTCGGACGCACGCCGGCGCAGATCGTGCTCGCATGGACGCTATCCGTCGCGCCGAACGTCCTGCTGATTCCTGGCACCTCGTCGGTGGCACACCTCGAGGAAAACACCGCTGTCGCCGATATCGAACTGGATGACGAGACGCTTCAGCAACTCAACGCCGCGGCCTGACTACACGAGAGAGCCGGTCCAACACTGATGCCTGACGACCCACAACGCCTCGTAAAGTTCTTCGCACGAGCCAACACGGTTATGCGGCCGCTGTTGAAGTCGCCGCTGCACGCCCTACTGAGCAGCCGCCTGATGCTGTTGAGTTACGTCGGTGGCAAGACCGGCCGCAAGTATGTCTTCGCCGTCGGCTATTTCCCCTGGGACGACGGAGATGTGCTCATGTTGAGTTCGGCTAACTGGCCCAAGACGATCAATAGCGCCAACAACATCCAAGTGCTCATCAAGCGCCGCTGGTTGCATGCCGAACCAACCGTCATAAGACAAGACGACCAGAAAGCCGACATCATTGGTGAGTTCGCCCAACGCAACGGACCAAAAGCGGCGAAAGGGCTGATGCTGGCATTGCCGGGAGATCGCCAGCCGGATCGACAAGAGTTGCTCGCTGCCGCCGCGAAAACGACGCTCGTTCGCTTCGCCGTGGGCGATTAATCTCGCCGAGACTGCAACGCCGCAGGAAAAGTTCGAGTAAGGGCCTGCCGGAATACCATTTCGGCGCAAAGCATTTCCGCGGTTTGCAAAGCAACGAAAACTAGTTCACGGGACGGAACAGCGGCAGCCACACCCGGCTGTCTTCTTCGCCGGACATCGCCGTCCAGTCTTCGAAGAACACCTCGACCGGCAGGCCGACGCGGATGTCGTCAAGCGACACATCGACGATATTCGTGATCAACCTGACGTCGGGCTCATCGGCGAGCTCCACCATCGCGACGATGTACGGAGGTTCGAGGCCGGGTATCCAAGGCTGCCGATTGATGGTGTAGGCGGCGACCGTGCCCTTGCCGGACACGGGCTCTGGTGCGACGTCGGTGCTCCGGCAGCGCCAGCATGCAGGTCCCGGTGGATGGAAGTAGTGCCCACAGTCGTGACAGCGGTTTATCAATAATTCACCGTTGCGTCCGCCCGTCCAGAACGCCTTTGACTCGGCCGTCGGGCTGGGCGCCAGCCGCGTCTGAGGTCTGCTGTATGCGGTGTCGCTCGTCATGCGCTAGCCCTCCTGGCCACAGCAGCCGATCAACGCGTTGGTGTCAACGTGACCGGGAATGGATGTACCCAACGCCTTTTGAACCAGGGAAGCCATGGCCCTCAGTTTGGCACAGCGACCTGACCGTACCCATGCTGATCGCTGCGGCGACAGGGTTCCGACATGTTGGTGCAGCCGTGAGGTTTAGTATTCATCACCCCGCGCCAGGGATGCGCGCAGCGCCACCCACAAGGTCCAAGACCTAAGGGCCCCTACGTAATTCCGGCAGGCTGCCCGGCGTGAGCAATCCGCGGTGAGTTGCAGCGATTGCCCGCAGGATCTCGACGACCGCGCGCACTCGAGCCAGTCGCCGAATGTCGCGTGGTACGACCAGCCAATACGTGCGGTTCACCGTCACCGTATCGGCCAGAACGCGGACTAAACCTCGATCCGCGTCGCCGGTGTACACCGGAAGAGCGGCCACACCCAGGCTGGCACTGGCCGCAAGCCACTGACCGGTGATGTTGTTGGTTTGATCTGGGCTCGTTTCTCGGGCACCAGCTCGTCGAGAATGCGTAGTGGGAGCACGTCCAAGACCGCGTCCACATAGCCGATCAGTGTGTGCTCGTGCAGATTGGCGAGACCGGTGATTCGGCCGTGCATGGCCAGATAGTCCGCGGTGGCGTAGAGGCCGAGCTGATAATCGGCGAATTTGGTGACGCAGGTTCCCGCCGATCTCGTCATCGTCGCCTTGGCGTCACTCCCGCCACCGACTGGCTGGGCGGATCGGGCCTGCACCTGGACGGTGGGGTGCTATGCGATGCCACGGGCGCGGTCGAGGGCAGTACCGGGGATGCCGCGGTCGCGGCAGCCGGCGATGTCGCGCGCTGGTGGCTTGGCCCGAGCGGGCGGAGGCGCATGACGACGTGCCGTATTTCTGGTCCGATCAATACGACGTAAAGGTCCAGATGCTGGGTGTCCCAGCGGATTACGATGCCATCGAAGTCATCGAGGGCTACCCCGACTGTTGGGAGTTCGTGGCCGCGTACGGGCGCGACGGCCAGACCGTCGCGGTGCTGGCAACGATCCCGAATCGGGTGTATGGTTGCCGCGACGCCATCGCGGAACGTGCCGAGTTTCCGCCCCGGCGGCCGGATTAGCGCCTGCGCTCAGATCGTCGAAGGGGCCGCGAAGGCGACGGCCCTTATGGCGGGCTTGAGCGAGGGGCCGCTGTTCTGGGAATGGATAGGCGGCGTCTGCGTGTTGAGAAGGCCATGACCGACAGGATTGAGCTAAGCCCCAACGATTGGGTGCGGGAGCAGACCGAACGAATCCTGGAACAGGGCACGACCGACGGGGTCGAGATGTTCGACCGGCCCGTCGTCCTGATTACCGTCACGGGAGCCAAATCGGGCAAGCAGCGGTACGCGCTGTTGATGCGCGTCGAGAAGGACGGTCGCTACGCCATGGTGGCGTCGAATGGCGGCGCTCCCGCCCACCCGTCGTGGTACTTCAACGTCAAGGCCAACCCGGCGGTCACGGTGCAGGATGGTGAGAACGTTGTCGCCCTTACCGCGCGTGAGCTGCAAGGGTCTGAGCGAGAGCAGTGGTGGCGATTGGCGGTGGACGCCTACCCCCGTTACGCCGTATATCAGGAGAAGACGCCCAGGCAGATCCCGGTCTTCGTGCTGGAATAGCCGATCGAATCATCTTGCCGCGGGCGGGTTATCGCTCGGACTACAATTGGGTACCCCCAATAGATGCCCGCAGATTCACCAATGGCCGCGGCCCCCGCGCGATTTGCCCGCGCCGGTGCCGCGGACGCCGCTACCGCGGCCGAATTTTGCCGTGCCCTGCTCTGCGGGCGAGCGCTGCATGGCCATCTCGGCGTGCGTGGCCGTCGGACCGATCGCCGACGCTGTGGTCGCCAAAATCAGTGAACGGGCGCGCACCATCAAAACAGGTGACGGCACCAAGGATTCCGACATGGGGCCGCTGGTCACCAAGGCCCACCGCGACAAGGTCGCCTCTTACATCGACGCGGGGGAGGCCACGGCGCCAAGATCGTCGTGGACGGCCGCAACGTGTCCGCCGACGGCGGTACCGACGGTTTCTGGTTGGGTCCCACGTTGATTGATCACGTCACACCCGAAATGAGCGTGTACACCGACGAGATCTTCGGACCCGTCCTCTCGGTGGTCCGCGTCGAGACTTACGATGAGGCATTGGAATTGATCAACTCCAACCCGTACGGCAACGGCACCGCGATCTTCACCAACGATGGCGGCGCCGCCCGCCGCTTCCAAAACGAGGTCGAGGTCGGCATGGTCGGGATCAACGTGCCGATCCCGGTGCCGATGGCCTACTACAGCTTCGGCGGCTGGAAGAACTCACTGTTCGGCGACACCCACGCCCACGGCACCGACGGCGTCCACTTCTTCACCCGCGCCAAAGCCATCACCAGCCGCTGGCTGGACCCCAGCCACGGCGGCATCGAACTCGGCTTCCCGCAAAACCAATGACGTCGAAACGATCCTCGTCCGTCGACCCGTTTCTGACTGGGCCGGCCAGTGGCGACATGACCGGAGCCGTCATCAACGTCGCCGGCGGAGTCAACCCCTGATGGCCGCTACTAGCACCGGGTCGATGCGGGCCATCGTGCTGGATGCGCCGGGTCCAGCGGAGGCCCTCACGATCCGGCGTCTTCCGGTGCCCCGGCCTGCTGAGGGCTGGGTTCTCATCGCGGTGCGGGCATTCGGCCTGAACCGCTCAGAGCTGCACACCCGGCTAGGTCTGGCTGAGGGAGTCGTCTTTCCGCGCGTTCTCGGCATCGAAGCCACCGGCGTGGTCGCGGAATGCCCGGGCGGGGAGTTCGCGGTCGGACAACAGGTGATGGCGATGATGGGTGGAATGGGCCGGCAATTCGACGGCGGTTACGCCGACTACACCTGCGTGCCGGTGCGACAAGTCCTCCCCTTCACGAGCGAGCTGGACTGGTCCACGCTGGGCGCGGTACCCGAAATGCTCCAAACCGCGTACGGCTCCTTGACGATCGGATTGGCCGCTCAGCCCGGCGAGACGATCCTCATCCGGGGCGGCACCTCGTCGGTGGGGATGGCGGCGGCGGTCCTCGCCGGGCAGCAGGACATGACGGTGCTGTCCACCACACGCAATCCCGCGAAGGCGGACGCCTTGCACAGGCTCGGCGTGGAGCGAGTGCTCATCGACGACGGAGACATCGCGGCACAAGTGCGCCGGATAATCCCCGGTGGCGTCGACCGCGCCCTCGAATTGGTAGGAACTCCAACGCTTTTCGACACATTGCGCGCGACGCGGGTACATGGCGTGGTGTGCTTCACCGGGATGCTGTCCAACCAGTGGATTGTGCCTGAATTCAACCCCGGCTTCATCCCCCGAGGAGTGTTCTTGACCTCCTACAGCGGTGACGCAGCCGACCTGCCGACCCCGGTTCTTCAGGACTACCTCGACCGGGTCGCCCGCGGACAGGCCGTGGTCCCCGTGAGCCACGTGTACGACTTCGACCAGATCGTCGAGGCCCACCGCGCCATGGAAGACAGCCGGGCGACAGGGAAACTCGTTGTCACGACCTGACGTTAGCCCCCGGGTGCGGGTGCTCGCACGTGCCCCTTAGGTGGTGGTTGTGGTGGTGCGACGGCCGGGAGTGAAACTGATGCGTAGATGGCGTGGCGCATAGACGTCGCCAGCATCTCGGTAGCGCTCAATTTCTCCGCTGATGGAGTAGTCGGGCAGACGGCTTAGCACTTCGGAGACCATCACCGAGAACATCACCCGAGCGTGGTTGGAACCCAGGCAGCGATGGGGCCCGGCTCCGAATGCCAAGTGCCGGTTAGGCGTTCGTGAGAAGTCGATTTGGTCGGGATTGTTGAATACCTTGGGGTCGCGGTTGGCCGACGCATAGGCGAGCAGCACGCGGTCGCCAGCATGCAACTGCTGGCCCTTGATGACGCAGTCCCGGGTTACAAGTCGTGTCAGCGCGTGAACGGGTGTGTCGTGGCGGAGGAACTCCTCGGTGGCCTTGGGCATCAGCGAGGGGCCATCGATCAACTGTGCGCGCAGGTCGCGATGCTCGTCTAGCGCGATCAGAGCGTTGCCGGTCAGCCCGCTGGTGGTGTCCATGCCCTCCAGCAGCATGAGAAACGCATAGCCGATGATCAATTCGTCGCGCATCGGTTGGCCGTCGACGCAGCCTTGCATGATCATGCTGAGCAAGTCGTCGCCGAAACCGCCGTCGCGGCGCCTAGCCATCTCGGCCGTGATTCTGCCGTAGATATTTATTACCGCTTCCATAGCCTTCTCGGGGTGTGACGCCCGGTCGTGCACCACCGAGTGCATCCACTCGACCCAGTCCGGCCAGCGGCTGTCGTCGAACCCGAGCGAGCGAAGGATCCAACGGGCGGGAAGGGGCGTGGTGAGCTGCTGGATGATGTCTGCCTCGCCGGACTCGATGAAGTCGTCGATCAACTCGGTGGCCATCAGGCGGAAGGTGGGTTCGAGATTCTTTGCGGCCGACGGCGAGAAGAAGGGCAGCGTGATCTTGCGGTACTGCTGTAGTTGAGGCGGATCGGTGTCGATGGGCGGAAACGGGTCGGGCGCTTCGGTTTTGGGGACCTGCTTGTCCTTGAGCGAGCTGAACAGCTCTGTGTTCTGCTCGGCCTCATAGACGTCGTCGTAGTCGACGAATATCCAAAATCCATCCCACGCGGTGGAGTGGGTGACCGGGCATCGTTTCCGCAACGCTTCATAGATTTCCCAGCAGTGTTCCCGGAAATAGTCGCCGTGGTGGTCGAGGGCGTCAAAGATGTTTGTGGCGAGGGCCTGGTTCGGAGCGCTCACTAGTTATCTCTCGCTTCTTCGTGAAGTGTGATGGCTTGCTCTGGACACTCGTCTGGTCAGCGGCTCAGGTGCAGCGTCCACCAGCCGGGCCATCGTCTTCTCGCTCCACGGCACCATTCCCTCGGGCACTTTGCGGCGCGCCAGCTTTCGGCGCTTCTTCGGATCGTCGGCCACCTTCGCGAACTGTTTCAGGTTCTCCACCTCATGGTCGGGTGCCTGAACGACGACGGTGCCTGCGGTGTCGTAGCCCGCCCGTCCCGCCCGGCCGGCGATCTGATGAAACTCGCGGGCATTGAGCAGCCGGGTGCGTGTGCCGTCGTACTTCGACAGCGCGGAGAAGACGACGGTCCGGATCGGCACGTTGATGCCGACACCGAGAGTGTCTGTCCCGCAAATGATCTTGAGCAGACCCGCTTGGGCGAGCTGCTCCACCAGGCGCCGGTACTTCGGCAGCATCCCGGCGTGGCGAACGCCGATCCCATGCCGGACCAACCGAGACAACGTCGTCCCGAACGCCGATGAGAACCGGAACCCGCCGATCAGCTCGGCGATCGCCTTCTTCTCCTCCTTGGTGCATACGTTGACACTCATCAGCGCCTGCGCGCGCTCCAATGCCGAAGCCTGCGTGAAGTGGACGACGTAGATCGGTGCCTGCTTGGTCTCCAGCAGATCGCCGATCGTCTCGTGCATTGGAGTGGTCGCGTAGTAGTGGTGCAGTGGCACCGGGCGTACAGCATTGGCGACCAGTGCCGTCGGCCTGCCGGTGCGTCGCGTCAGGTCCCCACGCAGGAACGTGACGTCGCCGAGTGTCGCTGACATCAAGAGGAATGGAGCCCTCGGCAACTCCAGCAGTGGAACCTGCCAGGCCCAGCCGCGGTCGGGGTCGCCATAGAAATGAAACTCGTCCATCACCACCAAACCGATGTCGGCAGAAGCACCTTCGCGCAAGGCGATATTCGCCAGCACCTCGGCTGTGCACGTGATGATCGGCGCGCGCCTGCGTTGACCGCCGTGTCGCCGGTGAGCATGCCGACGTTGGCCGCGCCGAACACGTCGCAGAGCGCGAAGAACTTCTCGCTCACCAACGCGTTGATCGGGGCGGTGTAATAGCTGCGCCGTTCCGCCGCCAGCGCCGCGTACAGCGCCCCCGTGGCCACCAGTGACTTGCCCGAACCGGTGGGCGTCGCCAGCACGACGTTCGCACTGCTGACCAACTCGATCAGCGCTTCCTCCTGCGCCGGATAGAGCACGGTGCCCTGCGCCTCGGCCCACGCGGCGAAGGCGGCGAACAGCTCGTCGGGGTCATCGATAAGCGCGGCAGGCAGGGTCATCGTGATGACCAGCGTGCCCGATGGGCATTACCGCCGTCGTGCGGGCCGGTAATCAGAGCCGGTCGAGAAGGTCGGCCTTCTTGGCGGCGAACTCGTCGTCAGAGAGGATGCCGCGCTGATGCAACCCGGCCAGCGACTCGATGGCCGCGACGATGGTGGCGGGATCGCCCGCCGCGCTGGGGTCGGCCTGGTGTCGAGGCGCGACCGGGGCGTCGGTCACCTGCGGCGCATCGATCTCGGTGAGGCTGGACACATCGAAGGTACCGAGCTGGCTCGTGAACTGGACCGTGCCGGCCGTGCCGCCCTGCTGCTGTTGAACGCCGCCGATCCGATGGTCACCAGTGTCGAACTCTTGTCACGCCGTTCATCTGGATCACCAAGCGCCGGGTGCTTGGGAAGATCGCATAGCGCGCGTCGTTCTGACCACCTGATGCAGACGGGGCGCCGAGGTCGGCCGGCCACCAGTTGCCGGTCGTGAAGCCCGCCTGTCGCCCTTTCGTCGGGGCGGGGAACACGGTGGTGGTGCTGATCAACTGAGCCAGCTCGCCACACAGGGCGTCGACGCGCGCCTTGAGGGCGTTGTCGAACATGTTGCCGCCGACCATCGTCATCCCGCCCCGCATCCATATGCCCGGATCCGCCGAGTTCGGGGATCGAGAACTGCTCCATCGTGCCGCCCCCGGCGTGGACTGCGACCAGCATGGCCAGGACTGCTTCGCGCGAGAGTCCGTGGCGCTCGGCGATGTCGGCGATCGCGGCCTCGGCCTCGGGCGTGACTGTTCCGTTCATGAGCGCTTTTTACCCCTGCCGTGCACCGATCACACCCGCAGCGGTAGCGGCCCCACCAGATTCGACGGTCGGCACCAGAGCGCCACGACCGCCGTCAGAGCTGCGGCCGCCGCAAAAGCCGCCTGCAGGCTGACCAGATCCGCGGTTCCGCCGAGCAGTGCCGCGGCGATCGGTCGCGAGCCGACGAATCCGACCAGCCATAGCGCCATGATCCGGCCCCGCAATTCTTCGGGCGCGCGCTCCTGCACCACCGTGCTGAGCCCCGTCATGGCCCAGCCGAAGCCCAGACCCGACAACGTGAATCCGGTCAGTGCTACAGCAGGCGCGGTGGCGATCGTCAGTACTCCGCACCCAGCGGCCAGACCCACCATCCCGATCGACGACACCCGCGCCGAGGCCATCCGGCCCCCCATGATCGCCAACGCCGCCATCCCGACTCCTGCGCCGACACCGAAGCTCGCCGACAACAATCCGACCAGATGCGTGCCGCCGCCGAGCTCGTCGGCCATCGACGGGGTCAACGTGATCGACGGATCTGACGCGATCCCGACGGTCGTCACCGCGACCAGCGCGAGCAGCAGTGGGCGGTCCCGCCATACGTACCTGATCGCGGTGCGGACGCGGAAGTCGGTGCCCGCGCGACGTTCGGGAGGCGACGGGAAGGTCACCACGAGCAGGAAGATCGCGAACACAAGGTGCAGCGCGGCGCTGACGGCGAATGCCGAGGCCGAACCGAGGTGGGCGGCCAGATAGGCACCCGTCGCGGGCCCGACGATGCGCCCGACGGTATTAGGCATGCTGTTGAGCGCCATGGCGGTCGAGAGTTCGCCGTCGCGAATGAGATTCGGCACGATCGACTGCATCGCCGGGCCGCCCACCACGAAGCCGAACCCGACGAGCAAGGATCCGATGAGCACGGGGATCGCGATCGCCATGCCCTTGAGGTCCGAGTCGGCGAACAGCCACACTGCCGCGAAACCTGAACCGGCAACGCACAACACCCTGCCGAGCAGGATCTGACGCGCCTGATTGCCGTTGTCGGCCCACTTGCCGCTGATCGGGCTCAAGATGAGCTGGGGTCCGAACTGCACCACACCGACCATGCCGACCATCAGCGCCGAATGCGTTGCGTCGTACATCACGATCGCCGCGACGATGCCGTGCGTCCACACGGCAACGACGGCGAACATCTTGCCCCAGAACAGCGCCCCGAAGACGGGGTCGAACATGAGCTGGAATGCGCTGCGGGGCCGCGGTGGTGCGGTGGCCTCTGCCGTCATCGGCCCACCTGGAACTCAAATCGCTCGGTCAGTCGCTCCAACAGGGCGACCAGCGTGTCGACGTCGGCGTCGGGCCAGTCGGCGATGGTCTCGGCAACCAACTCGCGGCGGCGAACGGTCACCGCCGCGAGCGCTTTCCGGCCGACGTCGGTCAGCACCAGCACGCATCGGCGTTGGTCGTCGGTGGCGTACTCCTTCGTCAGCAGGCCGGCGGCGACGACAGCACCTACGGTTCTGCTGGCGGTCGAATGTTCGACGGCCATGTACTCGGCGACATCGCTGACAGAGGCCCCTACACCCGTCTGCCTTCCACAGCCGCTCGCGGTCCGGGTCGCCGGGCAGCACGGTTGAGCTGTCACCGCGAAACACTTTCGCCCGGCGTTGATTTCGATGTCGGGATTCGCCTTCACGTTGTGGTACCACCCGGGCCACCCTGGGCCGCCACCGTCACGCGCGTAGGTCAGCGACGTGGTGCGGACTTTCCTCGTCTTGGCGCCGACGGTGCGGTGCAAACAGGCATACGTACCCAACGCCTTTTGAACCAGAGAAGCCATCGCGTCAGTTTGGCACAGCGGCGTGACCGTACCCATGCTGATCGCTGCGGCGACAGGATTCCGACATGTTGGTGCAGCCGTGAGGTTTAGTATTCATCACCCCGCGCCAGGGATGCGCGCAGCGCCACCCACAAGGTCCAAGACCTAAGGGCCCCTACGTAATTCCGGTAGGCTGCCCGGCGTGAGCAATCCGCGGTGAGTTGCAACGACGGTCGGGTGGTCGGCTTCTACGCCCTAGCGTCAGGGTCGGTTGCGCACGCTGATGCTCCGGGACGGGTGCGTCGCAATATGCCTGACCCGGTGCCGGTGATCCTGTTGTCGCGGTTGGCGGTTGATCGCAAAGAACAGGGCAGGGGCCTGGGTAGCCATCTGCTGCGTGATGCGATCGGCCGCTGGTGTGCAGGCTGCGGACTCGATCGGGGTGCGGGCGATTCTTGTGCACGCGCTGAACGATGAGGCCCGCGTGTTCTATGCCCACTTCGAGTTCGAGGTTTCTCCGACCGATCCGCTGCACCTGATGCTGTTGATGAATGATGCCCGTGCGCTCATCGGCGGTTGATGCCCTCGCAGGGCTACAGCGACCGGCGTGGGTAGGTGTTCTTAGCGGCTGGCGTGTCGGGCATCGCCATCCTCGTGTTCGAGGTCGCGGCTGACCCTTACGGCCACGATTCAGCGGCGACGCTGAACCTACTGCGCGGGTCTGTTCGACAGATCTGGACGACACCGGCGTTCCGGCTCAATGCCGCCGCGCGATTGACTATCGCCAGCCACGGTGTGCCATCTGATACCAAACAATCACCGACCAAGGCACCGACCAGAACAAGCCAAGACCAGTCGGCGGATACCAGAAAACCACCGCTGACCTGCATCAACAGTGCGTGCCCCCGGCAGGATTCGAACCTGCGACACCGGCTTTAGGAGAGCCGTGCTCTATCCCCTGAGCTACGAGGGCGGGGACGCTGGGAGCTTACCGTGGTGCCGGGTTTCCACTTGCTGCGCAGCGGAAACACTGCACCCATGAGCGCAACACGCAAGGCCAAGGCGGAGTTCGACCGCATGGCGGGTCGGGCCAAGCAACGGATCGGTGAGGCGACCGGCAACGCCCGGCTGCAGGAAGAGGGCGCGGTCGACGAAGTGCGCGCGCGCGTCCGCAAAACGGGCGAGCGGGTGAAGGACGCGCTGCGCGGCCGCAGGTACTAGTGCGTCGACCGCAGCTTCTGCTCGCGCTGCGGCCCGTCCTGCCCGCACAACGCGACGAGCGCCACGTGGCCCGTCTGCGGGGACCAGTCCGGATAGGCCCGGCACAGCCAGCAGGCGAACGTGTTTGGGCACTGCCACACCGCCACGACGACACGTCGCGCCCGGCAGATCATTGCGACACCGCCGTCGACTCCAGAAGTGCGCCCCACTCGTAGCGCGCCGCCGCGGTGGCGGCTTCGTCGTCGTCGGAGCCGCCCTCGGCCAGCGCCACCAGCGCACGGGCGACCGCCACCGGCGCAACCCGATGTCGCCTGGCCGCGTCGAGTAGTTCGTCGGACGCCTCATCGAGGACGCAACGTCGCAGCGCGAGCAGCACGCCGGCCGCGCGATCCATCTCCATGACGACTAGCAGTTCCCGCAGGGCGCTGGATAAAACGCACTGCGGTGAGGTGATCACCGCAGCTCAGCGATCACTTTCGAGAACGCCTCGGCATGCTTGTCCTGCACGATCACATAGCTCACGCCGTACGTGTCGCGGTAGCCGCGAATCGTGTCCGCGATCTCCCGCGTCGATCCCGACAGCACCGCCGGCGTGGCCAACAAATCCTGGTCGGACACGTGCGGCAGGGCCCGGCGGGTGATCGACAGATCCGGCTGCCCCGACTCGTCGCGGGGCAGCGCCGTGATCGCGATGTTCAGCTCGAGACCGTCAAACCTGTCTCCCGCCGCGCGGCGGACGAACTCGATCCGCTCGGCCAGCGGGTCCGCCGTCTCGGTGATCGGCTGGCCGCCGGTCAGCCCGATGATGTCGGCCTGCCGGGCCGCCACGGTCAGCAGCCGATCACCGTTGCCGGCGATCAGCACCGGCACGTCGGGCAGGTGCTCGCCCATGTACTCGGTCACGTGCGCCAGGTGGTCGATGCGTTCGCGGGCGCTGGGGTAGCGCAACTCGGCGGCCTCGAACTCGTGTTGCGCGTAGCCGGCGCCCAGACCCAGCTCGAACCGGCCGTCGGACAGGTCCCGCAGCGCCTGCACGTCGCGCGCCAACAACGCCGGCTTGTAGAAGCTGGCGTTCAGCACGAAGGTGCCGACCCGCAACGTCTTGGTGGCCGACGCCGCGGCCATCAACGTCGGGAATGGTGCGGGCGCCCCGATGTGGTCGGGCAGGTGCAGGACGTCGAACCCGAGATCCTCGGCTCTGCGCGCCTCGTCCTGCACCGACGTCAGCGACTTGGCCACGCGCAAGCCGACTCCGAACCGGAAGTCTTTGGTCACTCCGCGATCGTAGGCGCGCGCAATCAGCTTCAAAGAATTCAAATGTTTGGGCTTATGACGATCGGGGGAAGTCTGTGCCGCCATACTTGTCGGCCCGCGGATTCAACCGCACAAGGAGCCACCGCGCGATCCGGCCCGTCGTGAGATTCTCCGACGGGCCGGATCAATATCTGGAGGCATCAGTGGTCAGCCATCCCACCGTCGGCGTCGAAGAAGAGTTCCTTCTCGTCGATCCCGACACCGGCGAACCGGTCGCCCGCAACGAGGCCGTGGCCCGCCACTCCGAAGCGCAGGGCGTCGAGCTTCAGCTCGAGTTGACCAGCTGCCAGGTCGAGACGGCGACGGACGTCGCCGAAACGACCGACGAGTTGCGCACCCAGCTGACCCGGCTCCGACGCGTCGCTGCCGAGGCCGCCGAAGCCGGCGGTGCCCGCCTGCTCGCGGTCGGGCTGCCGCCGACGGTGCCGCACGCATTCCCGATCACCGACAACCCTCGCTACCGGCGGATCGCGGAGCGGTTCGGCATGATCGCCCACGAGCAGGGAATCTGCGGCTGCCACGTGCACGTCGCCGTTCCCGGCCGCGACGCCGCGATCCGGGTGAGCAACCGGCTACGGCCCTGGCTTCCGCTGCTGCTCGCCGTGACGGCGAATTCGGCGGTCTACCGCAACACCGACACCGGCTACGCCAGCTGGCGCAGCATCCTCTGGCAGCGGTGGCCGAGCGCCGGACCGCCGCCGCATCTCGAATCGGCCGACGAGTACGACGCCGTCGTCGGGATGCTGCAAAACACCGGCGCGATGCTGGACGACGGGATGGTCTATTGGGACGTCCGTCCGTCGGCGGACTTCCCGACCATCGAGGTGCGCGTCGCCGACGTCCCGGCAACTGTCGCCGAGACGGTTCTGTTGGCGGCGTTGGTCCGGGGCGCTGTGATGACGGCGCTGGACGCCGAGCAGCGGGGCGAGACTCTCGCACCGCTTTCGCCGTACGCACTGCGGGCTGCGTACTGGAAGTCGGCGCGCGAGGGCCTCGACGGCGACGCGGTCGATCTGACGGAAAGCCACGCGCCGGCGCCGGCGGTGGAACTGCTCACCGGTCTCGTGGAGCACATCCGGCCCGCGCTCGAGGCGGTCGGCGACTACGACATGGTGCGCACCGAACTGGCGCGCATCGTCGGGCAGGGCAACGGCGCGATGCGCCAACGACGGGCGTGGCGGCGCAGCCACGAGATCGGCGACGTTCTGGCCGAGGCGGCCGCCGCGACCCTGGAGTAGGGCGCACGCGAGGAGCGAGAAAAGACGCCGTCAGGTCAGGGGCAGTTCGGCGAAGGCCGGGGTGGTCGGCGTGACGGATCCGCCACCGGGTTCGACGGTGAAGGCGAGGGTCTTCGAGTCGCCGAGGTCGGGAAGCACGGCCGTCGTCGACGGCGCGACCGACGTGGCGTCCATGGTGCCCGCCGAGTGCGGGCCGTTGTTACCGACCAGCCACATCTGGTAGACGGTGCCGGGTTGCGGCGGCGGAACGTCGTTCATCACCAACACGCCGGCATCCTTCTGATGGGAGAACACCAGCGTCGCCGTGCCGCCGCTCGGAATGGGACCGGAGACGGTCTGCACGTCGGGCGCTGCGAACACCTGCTCCGCGGTCGACGTCGTGGGCGCCGGCCGCAGCGCGATGCCGACGCCGAGCGCGCCGAGTCCGACCGCCAGGACAGCAGCGGCCGCCAGAATCGTTGTCCGCCAGCGATTTGCCCGCTTGGGCGGTAGCTGGCGCACCGGGTCCTCCGCGACCGTGGCCAACAGGCGGTCCCGCATGGTCGCCGGCGGCTCGATCGCCGTCGCCGCGGAGATCACCGCCATCGTCTCGCGGACGGCGCGCACCTCTGCGTGGAACGCCTCGGCCACCTCGGGTGGCGCGGCCGCGACCTGCCGCTCGATCTCGGCGCGTTCCGCGTCGGTCGTGGCGTGCAGCGCGTACGGCGTCGCCAATGCGACGAGATCGGGAGTCATTGGTTCGGTCATGCGACCCCCAGACATCTGCGAAGGCCGCGGATGGCGTCGCGCATCCGCGACTTGATCGTGGCAAGGTTGGCCGACAGCCGCTCCGAGACCTGGGCGTAGGTGAGCCCGTCGTAGTAGGCGAGCTCGATGCATTCCCGCTGGACATCGGTCAGCGAGCCCAGGCAGTCGGTGACCTGCCGGTGTTCGTCGCGGTGGATGACCAAATCGGCCACGTGGTCCGCGGGTGGTTCGACGTTGGCCGCCCCGTATCGCGACTCGCGCTGGCTGGCCGCCTGCTCCGCGCGCACCCGGTCCACCGCGCGCCGGTGCGCCACCGTCATCAGCCAAGCCAACGGCGAGCCCGCCTTCGGGTCGTAATTCGCCGCCGACCGCCATACCTGCAGGTAAACGTCCTGGGTGGTCTCCTCGCTGTAGCCGGGATCGCGCAGCACGCGGGTGACCAGGCCGAACACCCGGGCGCGGGTGAGGTCGTAGAAGGCGGCGAATGCGTCGACGTCACGCTGTGCCACCCTGCGCAACAGTGCGTCGAGGTCGGTGGTCACGAGCAGTAGCCTAGACACCGAGGCGATCGCCAGGGTCACAGCTGGCCGACCTTCTCCCTTTCCGGCGCGATCTGCTCGGGCATCGTCGGCACGCGGCGCAGCCGCAGCGTCATCCCCTGGATCCTCATGCTGACCTTCGCCATCAACGGCGCCAGCGGAGCCGCCAACTGCAGCCGGAGGACCTGGGCCACGGTGGCGGGCCGCCTGGTTCCGCGCAGTGTCGCGACGAATGCCGGCTCGTTGTCGCGGTGCAGGGAGATCCGCACATCCAGGTCGGCGTCGGGGCGTGGCGCCCGGCAGAGGTAATAGCCGCCCTGTCCGTTGAACGGCGATGCGTAGAGCTGCTTCATGACCATCGCGGGCTCGCCGGAGTCGGGTGGCAGCAGGTAGGCGTGTTGGCCGCCGCGGGCGTTGTGCACCTCGGCGACGATGTGACGCAGCACCCCGTCGGCGTCGTGGCACCAGTACAGGCTCAACGGGTTGTACACGTAGCCCAGGACGCGGGCCTGCAGCAGCGCGGTGACGGTGCCGTCGGGCGGCTCGATGCCGCGCGACGCCAGGAAGGCGTCGACCCGCCGGCGGAGGGTGTCGGTCGGTTCGCCGTCGAAGTGGTCCTGCGCCTCGAAGCGGGCGAACGGCCGCAGCCAGCGCGGAAGTCGGGGTAGCTCGTCGATGTCGACATACCAGCTGTATCCGCGGTGCTCGAAGTAGTGGTGAACGGGCGCCCGCCGCAGATGAGTCGCTCGGGTCCGATACAGCGCGGGAACGCCAGCTTGTCGGTCGGTGTGTTCCACATCGGGTATTCGGAGCGACCGCCGCTGCGGATGGGGTGTGCGATGTGAGCGTGGCCACGCGCCGGGAAGGGCCGCTACGCCGACGTCAGGTCCCAGCTGCGCGCGGCCGCCACGAGCCCGTGGATCAGCGCGGACGTCGGCGGCGACAGACCGTCCTGCTCGGCCGGGGCGCTGCGCGGGCTGATGCCGCGCAGCCGCGGTGAGAGTTCGAGTTGGGCGCCGCCGCCGCGGACGCGGTTGACCGGGTTGTCCGGATGCAGCCCGCGCAGCTCGCGCGGGATCGCCTCGAGATCGGTGATCACGTGGTAGCCGGGCACGTCGATGTGGTCGGCCACATGGGCGGCGAGGGCGCGGTTGCGTCCGCCGGCGAGCACCTGGGCGCTGCGGCCCAGCCGGCCATAGCCGTGTACTGAAATCGCGACCTCGACGTGGTCGAGAAATTCCGCGAGCCGCTCGGACTCTTCCGGCCGGTACAGCGCCGACGGCAGGTGATGCGGGTACTTCTCTGGGTGGCGCAGCAGGTAAACGGACGCGCCCGCGGCGTCCGCGGCCCGTTCGGCGATGATGTCGGTCATCTGCTCGAGGCCGCCGCCGTGGATCGCCATGAAGCCGAACCGCGAACGCAGCGTGCTGTCCTCCAGCACGGCGGGGTCCGCGAGCAGGTCTGAAAGCGATTGCGGCGCAACGGCACTCGAGTTGTCCCTGGGCACCGGCCATTGCGACGGGTCCCAGCGGCGGAGGAACTCGATCCAGCGGTGCGGCAGCCCGTGGTGCAGAGCGCCGGCGATGATGCGCTCCAGATAGCCGGGCCGCGGTGGTCCGGGGTCGACGCGATGGTCGATGTACACCCACGCCTCGGCGGGCCCCGCGTCGGTGTGCACGGTCAGCCGGTCGCGGCGGTAGCGCACCGGCACGCCCTCGGCGCTGTCGAGCGTGGCGAGATCGTGGTCGTCGAGCTGCCACACCACACCGTGTACCTGCGAACCGTCGAACGGTTCGACCGTCGCAACGCCTCGCTCGTTGATCAGCCAGTCATGGTCGGCCAGCGTCGCCGGACGGGGATTGATGGCGTTGGGGCAGCGCCGCGCCATCTGTTGCACGCACAGGTTCGACCCGTACGCGAAATAGCTGTGGCGCGCGTCAAGCATTCACCGCAGCTTATCGGTGCGCGAACGTTCCTTACCGGTCGACTTTTCGTCAAGATTTCGACGGGTAAGGAACGTTCGCGTGTTCGGGCGTCGTCAGCGGGCGACGGTCAGGTAGATGAGCATCACGTTGAGCGCGGTGATCAGCGCCGCGACCAGCCAGCCCAGCGCGGTGGTCAGCCGGTGGTTGGTGTCGACGCCCATCAGGGCGCGGTCGCTGGTCAGCCGCACCAGAGGAATAAGCGCGAACGGGATGCCGAACGAGAGCACAACCTGCGAGATCACCAGCGCCCGGCTGGGATCCACGCCGGCCGCGAGTATCACCAGCGCCGGGATCAGGGTGACGAGGCGGCGGATCAGCAGCGGGAAGGAGCGTTGCAGCAGGCCCTGCATGATCATCGCCCCCGCATAGGCGCCGACCGACGTCGACGCGAGCCCCGAAGCGAGCAACCCGATCGCGAACAACAGCGCCGCGGTGGGCCCGAGGGTGTCGCGGACGGCCGCGTGGGCGCCCTCGATGGAATCGGTGTTGTCGCGGCCCTGCAGATTGGTGGCGGCGACGAGCACCATGGCCAGATTGACGGCGCCGGCCACCAGCATCGCCAGGCCGACATCCATCCGGGTCACCCGCAGCAGCCATTTCCGATGAGGTCCGGGTTCGGGATGGCCGTGCCGGTCGCGGACCAGGCCGGAGTGCAGGTACACGGCGTGCGGCATCACCGTCGCGCCCAGCATCGCCGTGGCCAGCAGCACGCTTTCGGCGCCGTCGAAGCGCGGCACCAACCCTTCGGCGGCCTCGGCGAGCGGCGGCGGCCTGATGAAGAGGCTGGTCATGAATCCGATCGCGATGATCAGCAGCAGGCCGCTGATCACCCGTTCGAACACCCGTTGGCCGCGCCGGTTCTGCACGGCGAGCAGAACCAGCGACACCGCGCCGGTGATGAGGCCACCCACCAGCAGCGGCAGCTCGAACAACAGGTGCAGCGCGATCGCACCGCCGACGACCTCAGCGAGATCGGTTGCCATGGCCACCAATTCGGCCTGCAGCCAGAAGGCGACCCGGGTCGGCGTTCGGGTGTGGTCGGCGACGGCTTCGGGCAGGGTGCTACCGCTGACCAGGCCGAGCTTGGCCGAGAGGTACTGCACGAGTCCCGCCATGGCGTTGGCCAGGAAGATGACCCAAACGAGCAGGAAGCCGTATTGCGCACCCGCGCTGATGTTGGCCGCGACGTTGCCGGGGTCCACATAGGCGATGGCGGCCACGAATGCCGGACCAAGCAGCAGCCAACTCGGGCGCAACCGCGTCTCGCTGTCGCTCAGCAACCGACCCCCACCTTCTATCCGGTATGACGAATAGAAAAGTTAGGTTAACCGAAACAGCGGCGCGGCTGCTAGGCCGGGCTCACCAACCCCAGCCCCCGCCGCCGAAGGCGATGATCGGGAAGCCCCAGTATCCGTAGTTGTTGTTCGCCGGGGGCGACGTCACGATCTGGGTGCTGCCGTTGGTCTCACATTGCGTGGTGTTCGGGCCGGTGTTCGTGCAGTGGGGTACGGCAGCAGCGACGGGTGCCATAGCAATCGCCACGAAAGCACCAGCTGACGCCAAAAGCATTGGCAGAGAACGCGTTCGAATGCGCATGGTTGGCCTCCTCGATGGGCCAATGAAGAAGAGGGGCTAGCGGTGGCCGCCACCGCCGCCGCCACCCATCCCGTGGTTCCCCCATTCGCCGCCGCCGATGATCAGGGCGGGTCCGTAGAACTCGTCATCCCACGGATAGGCGTATGCGGGCACGTCCGGAGCGGTGGCGTCGAGTTGAACATTGCCCGGCGTCGCACACTCGGTGGTCGCGGTGCCGACGCTGGAATCGCCGCCAACGCTGGTGCATTGGGGCAGGGTCGAATCGTCCGGGTCAGCCGCTGCAGTGGGCGCGGCAGCGATCGCCGCCGCGGCGCCGGCCGCCGCAACTGCCGGTAACACGTAGCGCAGGGGCGTCCACATAGGCAGGGTCCTTCGATTGAGTTCAGCTCGACTTACGGCCAGCGTACAGCCCGTTTCCTGTTATCAGGGGCAAGTCGAGCGTCGTCCTGACGCCGGGCGGCGCGGCCACGACGGCGGGGATGGCGTTGACGACCCGGGCGGCCGTCGCGACGAGCCCGGCGTGGTTGTGGTCGCCGTTGGGGCTGCTCAGGCAGAGGTCAAGAGCGTACGTCGGTTCACCGGTGATTTCGATGCGATACGACCCGCCTTCCTGGGCCGGTTGCGGCCAGTCCGGGCACAGGTCGTTGCGCAACCGGGTGACGTGCTCGAGCACGACGGCGGCGTTTCCGTCCACCATGCCGCGGACCTCGAACCGCAAAGCCGCGGCGCTGCCCTTCGGGATGTGGCCGGACGCGATGTCGAAGTCCTCGGGTGCTGGCTCGCGCACATAGGTCTCGTCCACCTCGTCGAGCGAGATGCCAAGGCCCGCCGCGAGTTGCCGCACCACCGAACCCCACGCCAGGCTCAGCACACCGGGCTGCAGCAGCATCGGAATCTCGTCGAGCGGCCTGCCGAAACCCATCACGCCGACCATCACGTCGGCGCTGTCGTAGGTGTCGTAGTTGATGATCTCCATGCACCGGATCGCCTCGATGCTCTGGCAGGTGCCCGCAAGGGCAAGCGGGAGAAGGTCATTGGCGAAGCCGGGATCGATTCCGTTGACGAACAGGCTCGACTTGCCCGCCTCGGCGGCGTCCTCGATGGGCTTGAGCAGTTCCTCGGGAATGACCTGCCACGGATATTGCAGGAACACTGCGCTGCTGCCGACGACGTTGACACCGGCCGACAGGATCCGCCGGTAATCCTCGAGCGCCTCGGGCAGCCGGTTGTCGGCCAGTGCGGTGTAGACGGCACATTCGGGGTTGGTCGCCAGGACGGCGTCGAGGTCGTTGGTCGCGGTGATGCCCGTCGAACCGTCCAGTCCGGCGAGCTCGGCGGCGTCCTTGCCCGCCTTGGCATTTGATGAAACCCAGACACCAGTGAGCTCGAACCGGGAGTCGTTGATCAGCTGGACGAGCGCAGGCTTGCCGACGTTGCCGGTACCGATCAGCGCGACGCGAATGGCTCCGGTCGGCTGAGCCGACGATTCAGTCATAGCCATCTCCTCACAGATCCGGGATGGGCAGGTCGAGGTTGGGGTAGGTGAGGCCGCCGTCGACCTCGAGGGTCTTGCCCGTCAGGAACGCGCCCGCGGGTGACGCGAGATACACAGCGGCAGCGGCGATGTCGAGCGGATCGCCGAGGCGCCGCAGCGGGGTGGCCTTCTCCATCGGCTCGCGCAGCTCGTCGTTGGAGGCGACGATCTCGAGCGCCGAGGTGAGGATGGAACCGGGCGCAATGGCGTTGACCCGGATCTTCGGGCAGAGGTCGAGGGCGCTCAGGCGGGTGTAGTGGGCGAGCGCTGCCTTGGCGGTGCCGTACGCCGCGAACCCGCGCGCGGACAGCCGTCCCATCGTCGACGTGATGTTGATGATGCTGCCGCCGCCGGAGTGCTCGAGCATCAACGGCACCGCCGCGGTGGTCAGCGCGTGGGCGGTGCCGACGTTGAACGTGAACGCGTCCTTGAGGTCCTTGGTGGACGTGGTCAGCAGTGCGTTCGGCATCGTGCCGCCGACGTTGTTGACGACGATGTCTAGTTTGCCGAAGGCCTCGACCGCGACACCGGCGAGTTTGGCGGTCTCCTCCGGATGCGCGAGGTCGGCGGCCACCACGTGAGCGCGCCGGCCGACGCTCTTGATCTGCTCGGCCACCTCCTCGAGTTGCGACTGCGTTCGCGACGCGATGACCACGTCCGCACCGGCTTCGGCGAAGGCCAGCGCCATCGCCGCGCCGAGTCCGCGACCGGCTCCCGTCACCACCGCCACTTGGTCGTCGAGCCGAAATCTGTCGAGTATCACGTCTGCCTCTCTTCTGTCGCCGGGCGACACCGTAACAGGGGTGCGCCAGCGACATGCCGCATTTCTGAAACACGTTCTAGTTTGTCTCTGCGCGTCGGCATGTCACACCGGCGAGCCGACCCGCCACGTTGCCTTCGAAGGCCGTTGGTGTGACGTGTAATGCACCCGGCCCAGCAACGTTATTCGCGTCACACCTATGCGGAAAACCGCAGTTCAGACGATTTATACAACGAAATTAGTGTTAACGTTAAAAAAGGGCTTCGGATTTCGTACCCTTCGCTTCCCGGATAGGAGTTATTCACGTGCTGCACCCCGCCACGGCCAGACCCGCTTCGAGGTGGGCCACAACGGTCGGCGCGCTGGCCGTTCCCGCCGCGATCGCGGCCTCGGCAATCGGCCTCGCGGCGCCCGCGGCGGCCGACAGCGGCACGTATCTGCAGACGCTGGGGCCGACGTACACCTTCCTGAACGAATCCCAGCTGATGTCTGCGGGGAACTCGGTGTGCTCCGCCACCGGCAGCGGCATGCCCGCCTCGTACATCGTCCCGATGCTGGTCAAGAACTACGGCGTTTCGGTCTCTGCGGGCTACGAGATCACCATTGCCGCCATCAACCACCTCGGCTGCTGACCGGCTGACGCCTACTTCTTGGCAGCGGCTTTCTTGGCGGCCTTTTTGGCGGGCGCTTTCTTCGCGGTGCCGGCCTTCTTCGCCGCTGATTTCTTGGCCGGGGTTTTCTTGGTCTGACCGTCACTCGATGCACCGCCGCCGCCCCGCCGCGCCTTCACGCTGGCCTCGAGCCTGGCCAGAAGGTCGGAGACGTCTTCGGTCTCATCGAGCTCTTTGGGTTCGGCCTCTTCGGCGGTAAATGCTTCTCCGCCTTCGAGTTTCGCCTCGACGAGTTCTTTGAGTTGCTCCTGATAGGTGTCCTCGAACCGTTCCGGGTGGAAGTCTTCGGTCATCGACTCCACCACCTGCCCGGCCATCTTCAGCTCGGCGGGTTTGACCTCGACTTCCTTGTCGAGCACCGGGAAGTCCGGGTCGCGGATCTCGTCGGGCCAGAGCAGCGTGTGGATGACCATCACGTTGCGCTTGCTGAAATCCTTGACGCGCAACGCCGCAAGCCGGGTTTTGTTGCGCAGCGCGAAGTGCACGATGGCGACTCGGTCCGTCTCCGCCAGCGTCTTGGCCAGCAGCACATAGGACTTCGACGACTTGCCGTCGGGCTCCAGGTAGTAGCTGCGGTCGTACATCAGCGGGTCGATGTCGCCGGCCGGGACGAACTCCACGACCTCGATCTCGCGGCTGCGTTCCTCCGGCAGCGTCGAGATGTCCTCGTCGGTGATGATCACCATGTGACCGTCGTCGGACTCATACGCCCGCGCGATGTCGCGGTATTCGACGACCTCGCCGTCCAGCTCGCACACCCGCTTGTAGCGGATGCGGCCGTTGTCCTTCGCGTGGACCTGGTGAAACTTCACGTCGTGGTCCTCGGTGGCGCTGTAGACCTTGACGGGGACGTTGACCAGTCCGAAGGAGATCGAGCCCTTCCAAATGGACCGCATATGCCCAGTATTCCCTAATGAATTAGCCGCGATGCGCCTGCAAGCTCGCCGCGGCCGCCGCGGCGGCGTCCCGGCTGCCCCGATCCGGCAGGTCAGCACCCGCGCGGGCGACCGTGAGCGCCGACGAGAGCGCCGCGGTCTGCAACACCGCTGTGAGCGTGTCGACGGTGATGGCGCGCAGGTCGGCACGCCGGTCGCCGCCCAGCAGCCCCAGTGACCACAGCCCGTCGATGAGGCCCGTCATGAAGGCGTCGCCCGCGCCGACGGTATCCACCACCTTCACCGGCTGCGCCTCGACACGGGCCAGTCCTGCCGCGCACAGTGCGAATGCGCCGCGCTCACCCATCGTGACTGCGACGATCGACGGACCCAGCCCCAGCCAGGTTTGCGCCACCTGCTCGGGTGTGCGGTTCGGGTCGATCCAATGCAGATCCTCGTCGCTGGCCTTGACCACGTCACACCGCTCGACGAGGCGGTCGATGCGGGTGCGCCCCTGCTCGTCGTCCTCGATCAGCGCCGGGCGGACGTTCGGGTCGAAACTGATCGTTGCCGAGAGGTGGTAGGCGTCCAGCAGCGCCGCGGTGGCACGGCAACCGGGTTCGAGGACGGTGGCAATGGATCCGGTGTGCACCACCAGCGGCGAGGCCACCTCCGGCGTTCCCGCCAGCGCCCATTCGATGTCGAAGACGTACTGTGCCTTGCCGGTCTCGTCGAGGGTGGCCACGGCGGTGGGCGTGTGATAGGCGGTGTCGCTGCCCGCAACCAGTTGTGCGCCACTACTGGTGACGTATTCGGTGATGCGGCGGCCTCGCTCGTCGTCGCCGATGTGGGTGAGGAAGTCGATGCCACGGCCCAGCCGCGCCAAGCCGACGGCGACGTTGAGCGGGCTGCCGCCGACGTGTTCGCCGATGACGTGCCCGTCCCGCTCGACGATGTCGATCAGCGCTTCACCGATGACCAGTGCGCGCTCGGTCATGACGGCTCCTTTATCAGTGCCTCCAGCGTCGCCCGCGCGCCGTCGCGGTGCAACGAGTCCAGCGCCCACGTGTAGGCCTCCACGAATCGATCGGAAGTGGCGAGATCGCCGAAAACCTCCGTGTTTTCGATGAATGCGGTCGGGTTCTCGTGCTGCGCGCGTGCCAACGGGACAAGCGTGTCCGCCAACTGATCCTGCACGTCGATCGGTTCGCCCTGCTCGTCGACGCCCTCGGCGTAGCGCGCCCAACTGGCCACCGTCGCCGCCGACAATCGAATCGGGCCGTCGGACGCCAGGTTTGCGCGGATGACGGGCAGAAGCCACTTCGGGATGCGGTCCGACGAGCCGAAGCACAGCCGGGCGACGGTGTCGCGCACGCCGGGATTGGCGAACCGCTCGATCAACGTCTGCTTGTAGTCGGGAAGGTCGATCCCCGGGACCGGCAACAGCGTCGGCGTCGCCTCGGTGTCCATGTACCGCATCAGGAACTCGGCGAACAGCGGGTCGCCCGCGGCGTCGTGCACGAGTCGGTAGCCGCTGAGATAGGCGAAGTAGCAGAGGCTTTGGTGGCTGGCGTTGAGCAGCCGCAGCTTCATCAGCTCGTACGGCCGGACGTCGTCGACCAGCAGCACGTCGACGTCCTCCAGCGGTGGCCTGCCGTCGGAGAAGTCGTCTTCGAGCACCCACGAGGTGAACGGCTCGGCCACCACCGGCCACTGGTCGTCCACTCCGAACTCGTTCTTCAGTTTCTCGATCACCTCGGGCGTGGTGACCGGCGTGATGCGGTCCACCATCGAGTTGGGGAACCGGGTGTGTTCGGTGATCCACTCGGCCAGGCCGGGGTGGACGCGTTCGGCGTAGGCGGTGAACGCCTGCCGTGCGACTTCGCCGTTACCTTCGATGTTGTCGCACGACATGATCGTCGGCGATGCGATGCCGCGGTCGCGGCGCCGCGCAAGGGCCTCGGCCACCAGGCCGAACACGCTCACGTCGTCCGCCTTGATGTTCTCGATGTTGTAGCCGCCCTCGGTGATGGTCAGCGAGATGATGCGCGTCGTCGGCGCGGCCATCAGCTCGATCACCGACTCCGGGTCGTCGGGGGCGTAGCGGTAGTCGACGATCGACCCGATGACCCGCGCGTCGCGCGTGCCGTCCGGATTCTCGAGCATCAGTGTGTACAGGCCGTCCTGCGCGTCGAGGGCGTCCTTCATTCTGCGGTCGGCGGGCATCACGCCGACCCCGCAGATGCCCCACTCCTTCGCTGATTCCTTCCGGCCCATTTCCAGCAGCCGGTCGATGTACATCGCCTGGTGCGCGCGATGAAAACCGCCAACGCCGAAATGCACGATGCCGACGCCGATTTCATCGCGATCGTATGTCGGCTTGCTGATCGGGATCTGCGCCAACGTCGAACTGTTCAGCTTCATGACACGGCCACCACCGTCTTGACGCTACCCGGCGTGCGATCGGCGTCCAGTGCCTCTGCGGTCCTCTCGAGCGGGAATCGCCCGGTGACCATGGCGTCCAGATCGACCCGGCGCGACTGCACCAGGGCAATGGCCTCCGGCCAGGTGTTGGCGTAGCGGAACACGCCGGTCAGCACGAGTTCGCGGTTCTGGATCAACTGTGTCGGCAGGTCCATCGACTCGCTTCCCGAGCCGACCAGCACCGCCGTCCCGGCCGGTCGCAGCGCGCGGATACCCGCGGTCACCGCGGCATGCGCACCAGAGGCATCGATGAACGCGTCGAAATCGCCGCCCAACTCGTCGGCCGCCGGATCCAGCCCGACCGTCGCGCCATGTGCCCGTGCCTGGTTGCGTCGCGACTCATCGGGATCGGACACGGCGATCTCGATTGCGCCGTACGCGCGTGCGAGCTGAACCACCACGATGCCGATGGGGCCTGCGCCGGCGACGAGCACCCGCGAGTCTTCGCCGATGCGTGCCTTGCGAAGCGCGGCGATGCCGACCGACAGCGGTTCGCACAGCGCGGCCGCGTCATCGGAGACGGTGTCGGGCACCGGGTGTGCGAACTCCGCGCCGATCGTCACGTAATCGCAGAGCGCCCCGTCGACCGGTGGGGTGCCGTAGAACCGCATGTGCGGGCAGAGGTTGTAGTCGCCGCGCCTGGTCTCCGCGGTCGCGGGGTCGGGCCGTTGAGGTTCGATCGACACCCGCTGGCCGATCCGCGAGGGGTCGACCGAATCGCCGACGCCGACGATCGTTCCCGCCGCTTCGTGGCCGAGCACCAGCGGGGCGTCGACGACGAAGCTACCGATCCGACCGTGGCGGTAGTAGTGCGTGTCGGAGCCGCAGACGCCGACCGACGACACCCGGATCAGAACATCGCCGGGCGCCGGTCTCGGGACCGGACGCTGCTGCATTTCGATTCGACCTGGTTCGACGAGGACGGCGGCCCGCATTTGGGTATCCCGGTGCAGTGTTGTGTGCGTCACACTTCACATGCTAACCTGATGAACATCTACTCGCACCCCTGAGCATTTGCTCACCCTGGCTCGAAAGGCGGGCGGTTCCGTGGCCACAGCGACGTCGAACGGCGAGGTCGCCGCGACGGTCGAGGGCCCGGCTCTGCATTCGCGAAAGGAACGCGGCGCCAGCACGGAAGACCTCCGGTTGGCGTTGCGCGCGGCGACGCTGTACTACCTCGATGGGCTCACGCAGGCCGAGATCGCGGGTCGGCTCGGGGTGTCGCGGCCGACGGCCGGCCGGCTCATTGCGCGGGCCAAGGCCAACGGCCTCGTGCGCATCGATGTCGTGGTCCCGCCGGATATGCGCGACGATCTGCACGCCGAGGAGGAGCGCGAACTCGAGCAGCGCTTCGGCCTGACCGAAGCGGTGGTCGCCGGGCACGGCATCGACGTGGGGGCGCCCGGGCGGCCTGCGGCGTTCGCCAGCGTCGGCCGCGCGGCGGCCGCTCTCTTGATGCGCCGACTGACGCCCAACGATGTCCTCGGCTTCACCTGGGGCCCCGAGCAGGTCGCGGTCGCCACCGCCTTGGCGCCCGGGGTGGCCAGTTGCCGCGCGGTGGTCCAGCTCGACGGCGCAATGTCGAGTGCCGCGTATCAGACCGGCACCGAGTCCATCCTCAGCCGCTGTGCGGACGTGTTGCGGGCGACCACGATTCGCTTGCCTGCGCCGCTCTACGCCGATCCGGCCACCGTCGCCTCCATGCGTAGCGATTCGCTGATATCCCGCACTCTGGAGGCGGGCAGGCGCGCCGACGTGATGCTGTTCGGCGTCGGCGCCGTTTCCACCTCGACGACCCTGTTCGAGGGCAGCTTCCTCGACACCAGGATGCTCGACGAACTCATCTCGTTGGGAGCGGTGGGCGAGATCGGCGGGCGGTTCTTCGACGCTGCGGGCGTACCCGTGGACACCGAGCTGCAGCAGCGCGCGGTGTCGGTTGCGCTGGAAGACGTAAAGGCCTGCCCGAAGACGATCCTGATCTCCAGCGGCGCGGCCAAACACCACGCCACGCTCGGCGCGCTCCGAGGAAAGCTCGCCCGGTTTTTGGTTTGTGACATCGACTGTGCCCGTTGGCTGTTGGCGCAGCATCAAGGGAGGTAAAGGTGAAACCGTTACGAAGAATGCTGCACCGGTCGGCTCTGTGTGCAGCCGCGGCGGGGCTGGTCCTCACCGCCGGTTGTGCGGGCGCGGGCAGCCTGGGGGCATCGGCTAACGAGGTGACGATCGCCCTGGTGTCCAACTCGCAGATGACGGACGCGCAGAAGCTGTCGACGGAGTTCGAGAAAGAAAACCCCGGGACGAAGCTGAAATTCATCACGCTTTCGGAGAACCAGGCTCGCGCGAAGATCACCATGTCGACGGCGATGGGTGGCAGCGAGTTCGACGTCGTGATGATCAGCAACTTCGAGACGCCGCAGTGGGCCAAAGACGGCTGGCTGTTGAACCTCTCCGACTACGCGAAGAACACGCCCGGCTACGACGAGAACGACTTCATCTCGTCGCTGAGGGATTCGCTGTCCTACGAGGGCAACATGTACGCGGTCCCGTTCTATGGTGAGTCGTCGTTCCTGATGTATCGCAAGGACCTCTTCGAGCAGGCCGGCATCAAGGTGGATCAGAACCCGAACTATCAGCCGACCTGGCCGGAGGTCGCGCAGTGGGCCGAGAAGCTCAAGAGCGACGAACGGGCGGGCATCTGCCTGCGTGGCAAGCCGGGGTGGGGTGAGGTGCTGGCTCCGCTGGACACCGTCATCAATACCTTCGGCGGGCGCTGGTTCGACGATCAGTGGAACGCGCAACTCAACAGCCCCGAGGTGCGCAAGGCCGTCAACTTCTACGTCGACACGGTGAAGAAGTACGGCGAACTCGGCGCGGCCTCAACGGGATTCCAGGAATGCGCGAACCTGTTCGGCCAGGGCCAGACCGCGATGTGGTACGACGCGACATCGGCGGTCTCGGTTCTCGAGGATCCGAAGACCTACCCGGAACTGCAGGGCAAGATCGGTTACCTTCCTGCTCCCATCGTCGAGAAGCCCAATTCCGGGTGGCTGTACACCTGGGCGCTGGGAATCCCGAAGGGCGCGAAGAATCCCGACGGCGCATGGAAGTTCATCTCGTGGATGACGAGCAAGGACTACATCAAATTGGTCGGCGAGAAGCTGGGCTGGGCCCGCGTCCCACCGGGCAGCCGCAAGTCCACGTACACGTCCCTTCCCGAGTACGAGGCGATCTCGAAGTCCTACGGGCCGTTGACCCTGAAGTCGATCGAGAATGCGAACCCGAACAAGCCGACGGTGCAACCGGTTCCCTACACCGGTATCCAGTTTGTCGGGATTCCGGAATTCCAGGATCTCGGGACGCGGGTGAGCCAGCAGATCAGTGCGGCGATCGCCGGCCAGAAGTCCGTGGATGACGCGCTTGCTCAAGCACAGGAATACGCCGCGGTCGTCGGCCGGACATACCAGGAGAAGTGATGACTGTAACCGCTGATACCGACGCTGACGCCGGTCAAAAAGACGTGGCCGAACGGGTCCGCAAGATCCGGGAGGCGCAGGACCTCGGCGTGAGTCGCGCCGAAGGCTGGCGACGGCGGGGTCCGTTGCTGCCGGCGCTGATCTTCATGATCGTCGTCACGCAGATCCCATTCGTGTTCACGCTGTACTACTCGACACTGTCGTGGAACCTGGTTCGTCCCGGCTCGCGGCGGTTCGTCGGGCTACAGAACTACATCGCAGTGGTCAAGGACAGCCAGTTCTGGACGGTGGCGCTGAACACCGTCATCCTGATCGTGGTGGTCGTCCTGGTCTCGGCGCTGCTCGGCCTGTTGATCGCGTTGCTGCTGGACCGTGCGTTCCTCGGCCGTGGTGTCGTCCGGACGCTGCTGATCACCCCCTTCCTCGTCACACCCGTTGCGGCGGCGCTGATTTGGAAGACGACGATTCTGGACCCCACCAACGGCATCTTGAATTGGCTGCTGTCACTGGTCGGAATCGGCAAGGTGGATTGGATCGGCCAGTTCCCGTTGACCATGGTGATGATCGTACTGATCTGGCAGTGGACTCCGTTCATGATGCTGCTGATCCTCGCCGGCCTCCAGTCGATGCCTCGCGACATCCTGGAGGCCGGTCGAGTCGACGGTGCGGGCGCGGTTCAACTCTTCCGGGAGTTGACGCTGCCCCACCTTCGGCGCTTCATCGAACTGGGGGTCGTGCTCGGCGCGATTTACCTGGTCAACACCTTCGACACCATCTACATGATGACGCAGGGCGGCCCGGGCATCGCGAGTGCCAACCTGCCGTTCTACATCTTCCAACGCGCGTTCCTCGGCTTCGACATGGGCCAGGCCGCGGCGATGGGCGTGGTGGTGGTGATCTTCACGATCATCATCGCGAACTTCGCGCTCCGGTTGATCTTCAAATCATTCTCCGGCAAGGAAGAGGCAGCCTGATGACCACACCGCGCACGCAGGGAGCGCAACAAGCTTCCGGTGAGAAGTCCACGGCGACAACGGATGCGGCCGTGTCGCCGAAGAAGAAAAGCCACAGGTTCAGTCCGTGGGGAGTGGTCGCCTGGCTCGTTGGCCTCGGCTTCTTCTTTCCCGTGTTCTGGATGGTGCTGACCGCCTTCAAGCAGGAGAGTGACGCGGCGACCAGCCCGCCGAAGCTGTTCTTCACCCCGACGCTGGATCAGTTCAAGGCCGTGTTCGACCAGGCCATCGGGCCCGCGATGCTGAACTCCGTTTTCGCGACCGGGCTTTCGACGCTGTTGGTGTTGCTCCTCGGTACCCCTGCGGCGTTTGCACTGTCGCTGCGGCCGGTCCGCAAGACCCAGGACGCGCTGTTCTTCTTCATGAGCACCAAGATGCTGCCGATCGTGGCGGTGATCCTGCCGCTGTACGTGATCGTGTCGAACATCGGCCTGCTGGACAACATTTGGGCATTGGTGATCCTCTACACGGCGATGAACCTGCCCATCGCGGTCTGGATGATGCGATCGTTCTTCTTGGAGGTGCCTGGCGAACTGCTGGAGGCGGCCAGCCTGGACGGCGCAAGCCTGTGGCGGTCGGTTCGTGAGGTGATTCTTCCGTTGGTCTCACCCGGGATCGCGGCCACCGCGCTGATCTGTGTGATCTTCGCCTGGAACGAGTTCTTCTTCGCGGTGAACCTCACCGCGGTGAACGCTCAGACCATGCCTGTTTACCTCGTCGGCTTCATCGCGGGTGAGGGGCAGTACTGGGCCGTGTTGTCGGCGGCCGCGACCATGGCCGCGCTGCCCGTGATCCTCTGCGGGTGGATTGCTCAGAACAAGCTGGTGCGCGGACTTTCGTTCGGCGCGATCAAGTAGACGTCAAAGACAAACCGGGAGAGAACAAATGGCATCGATCAACTACAAGAACGCCTCGTGCATCTACGAGGGCTCGGACAAGCTCGCAGTGGACAACCTCAATCTCGACATCGACGACGGCGAGTTCGTCGTGCTGGTCGGGCCGTCGGGTTCGGGAAAGAGCACCGCGCTGCGCATGCTCGCCGGACTCGAGGACATCGACGAGGGCAGCATCGAGATCGGCGGCAAGAACATGACGGGCGTGCCGTCGAAGGACCGCGACATCGCGATGGTGTTCCAGAACTATGCGCTGTACCCGAACAAGACCGTCGCCGAGAACATGGGCTTCGCGTTGAAGCTGCGCGGCGTGTCCGCCGACGAGCGGCGCAAGAAGGTGGAGGATGCGGCCAAGATTCTCGACCTCACCGAGTTCCTCGACCGCAAGCCCGCCAAGCTGTCCGGCGGTCAGAGGCAGCGCGTCGCGATGGGTCGCGCCATCGTGCGTGAGCCGCAGGTGTTCTGCATGGACGAGCCGTTGTCGAACCTCGACGCGAAACTTCGCGTGCAGACCCGCACGCAGATCGCCGCACTGCAGCGCCGGCTGGGCACCACCACCGTCTACGTCACGCACGACCAGGTCGAGGCCATGACGATGGGTGACCGCGTCGCCGTGCTTCGTTTCGGAAAGCTGCAGCAGTTCGCGGCGCCCAACGAGCTCTACGACAGGCCCGCCAACGCGTTCGTGGCCGGCTTCATCGGCTCGCCCGCGATGAACCTCGTGACCTTGCCGGTGACCGCGGACGGCGTCAAGATCGGTGACTCGACCCTCGAGCTCGAACGCGATCAGCTGACCAAGCTGAACGAGGCGGGCCTGTCGGAAGTCACGTTCGGCATCCGCCCCGAGCAACTCGAGCTCACCGATTCCGGCGGAGTGGAAGTGGTCGTCGACTTGGTCGAGGACCTCGGCAGCGAGGCGTACGTCTACACGCACGCAGGCGATGTCGAGTTGGTGGCGCGCTGCAACCCGCGCACGGCGCCGAAGCTGGCCGACACGGCGCGGTTGCGTAGGCATCCCGAGGGCGCGGTTCACCTGTTCCACCCGGAGACGGGCGAACGCCTGAACTGAGGTGCAGGCGCCGGAGTTCCGGCTTCGGGCACCGTCTGCGGGGCTGCTCGCACTGCCCTGGGACCGGCCGTTGTCGCAGTGGAACGTGCCCGACGTTCCACTGCGCGACATCGCTGTCGGGCCCAGCCGGCACCTGGTGAAATTCGTCGAAGCCGACGGCGCGCTGTGGGCGGTGAAGGACATGCCCGCGCGAATCGCGGCCAAGGAGTACGACGTTCTGCGCAGGCTCGAGGAGATGGGTCTGCCCGCGGTGCGGCCGGCCGGTCTGGTGGTGCAACACGAATTCGACACCGCGATTCTGGTCACCCGCTATCTCGAGGGGTCCTGGCAGTATCGCCGGCTGTTCATGCGGCTGCCGCCGGACCAGCCCAAGCACCGGGAGCGGCTGCTCGACGCGATGGCCGGTCTGCTGGTGGAGCTGCACCGCCATGGCGTGTTCTGGGGCGACTGCTCGTTGGCGAACACCCTGTTCAGCCGCGACGGCCAGATTCTGCAGGCGTGGCTCGTCGACGCCGAAACATCAGAAGTGCACCCCACGCTCAGCAGGGGGCAGCGCCGGCACGACATCGAGATCATGGTGGAGAACGTCGCCATGGGCCTGGTCGACCTCGCCGAACGGCTCGGGCCGCCGTCTGCGGAGGAAACAAGCATGGACCTGGAGGAGTTGCAGGACACGCTGATCGCGGAGGCCGAGCATCTGCGCGAGAGATACACCGAGCTGTGGGATGTGCTACAGGCCGAGCCGGTGTTCGGCTTCACCGACCGCTACCGGGTCGAGGGAACCGTCCGCCGCCTCAACGACTTGGGTTTTGCGGTCGACGAGATCTCGCTGCAACCGGTCTCCGACGATCCGAGCCAACTGAAAATCCATGTCGCCGTGGGCGATCGGCGCTACCACGCACAACGTCTGCAGGAGCTCACCGGGTTGGACGTCGGCGAGGGGCAGGCCCGCATCCTGCTCGGCGATCTGCGCGCCTACCAGGCGCAGCTGTGCAGAGAGGCGGGCCATGACGTCGACGAGTCCACCGCCGCGCGACTGTGGGTGATGGAAGTGGTCACTCCCACCGAGCATCTGGCGCACGCCGCGCTGCACAACACGGGCACAGCGATTCAGGCGTACTGCGATCTGCTCGAAGTGCGGTGGCTGCTCAGCGAGCAGGCCGGCCGCGACGTCGGCACCAACGCCGCACTCGCGGCGCTGCGCCGCGATGTCATCCCGTCCGATTCCGCCGCGAAGATGGCGATCGCCGAGGTGCCGACGGCGCCGATGCCCGTCATCGAACTCGACGACCCCTGACCGCTAAAGCTAAAGCGCGCTTTGCGCCCGTCGCGCCGAAATCTGCACCAGGGTTGTGCTTCTCGCGCGTTCACAACCACTGTGCAGATCTCGGCGGAGACCAACCACGTCGAGCGAATGCCTCGTACACGCGGTGCAGGACGTAGCGCCGCGTGTGCTCTTTCACGACGCGAATGTCGATCCAGCCCTCGCGATCGATGAGGTCTGCGCGGCCAAGGTCGTAGACGTACTGGCCTCGATTCTCGCTGTGGTGGCTGCCTTCATAGTCGAGGCCGACCAGCGGCTCCTCGTAACCCATGTCGATGAATGCTTCGCTGAACCCGTCGGTGACCCGGATCTGCGTTCGTGGCTGAGGCAGTCCGGCGTCGACGAGCCACAGGCGAAGTCGCGTCTCGCCCGGCGACTGTGCGCCGCCATCCATCAAAGCGAGCGCGCTACGGGCACGCCGGATTCCACGGGCACCCGGGTATCTGTCGATCAGCGCGAGTGCGTCGCGCGCCGTGACACCCGTCGCAGCGGCCAAGGCATCCAGGTGTGCGACCGCAATGTCACGAGGCAGATGCCGGCCGATGTCCACGGCCGTGCGGGACGGGGTCGTGACGGGCAAGTCGCCGACGTAGGTGATCTCGTCGGCGGCGATCCGCTCCTGGCGGACGATGACGCCCCTTTGGCGACGGGTGTGTTCGCCGATGATTTCGATCGGCGTGGACGCGTCAACCCACTTGGCGCCGTGCAGCGCCACGGCGGCCCTGCCGGCGATCACTCCGCGGCGACGGGTCCAGAGCCACGCGGCGAGGGTGTTGAGGTGAAGCGTCCGCTCAGTGTCGTTCGAGAGGTAGACGCCGGGATGAACGGCGGTGTGGTTCCAGCGCAGCTGGCCGCGCGTGAGATTGCCTGTGCTGATCGCCTCCGCGCCGATGAATGGATCTCGCATGCCCCGATCGTTGAGGCTGCCCCCGACGATTCGGGCGATTGAGCGGCGAGTTCTGCACCAGGGCTGTGGATAAGCTCGAACCACGACCCTCGTGCACATCTCGGCGATCAGATCAGACGACGGGTTCCTCGTCCGGGTTGGTGCCGAAACCCACCTGGGGGTTGGCACCCTCGGTGTCGTGGGTGAACACCTGGCTGGGGCTCGGCCTGCAGTTGCTGTCCATCGGGGTCTGATCGCCAGAGCAGTAGGGGACCAGATCAGCGGGATCCGCGGCCCCAATCGGCGCGCTGAACGCCGCCGCGGCAGTCGCCGTCAGGCACGCAGCGAAAATTCGCCTCATCACTCAACGGTACAACGGGTATTACGTTGGCGTGGTGGATCGATTCGGCCGGGTGAAGCTGACCAACCCGGACAAAGTGCTGTACCCGGCGACGGGTACCACAAAGGGAGAGGTGTTCGACTATTACGTCAACATCGCCGAGGTGATGATCCCGCACATCGCCGGCCGCGCCGTCACCCGCAAGCGCTGGCCCAACGGCGTCGACGAGCCGTCCTTCTTCGAGAAGCAGCTCGCCAGCTCCGCACCCGACTGGCTGGGACGCGAGAGCGTGACCCATCGCTCGGGCACCACGACCTATCCGATCATCGACACCGTTGAGGGCTTGGCGTGGATCGCGCAGCAGGCCGCGCTGGAGGTGCACGTTCCGCAATGGCGATTCGTCGCGGGCGGGCGCAGTGGGGTGGGTGAAGGCACAGCCAAGCCCGGACCCGCCACCCGGTTGGTGTTCGACCTCGACCCCGGCGAGGGCGTGACGATGCCCCAGATGTGCGAAGTGGCCGTTGCGGTGCGCGATCTGATGGAGGACATCGGCCTGACCACATACCCGCTCACCAGCGGCAGCAAAGGCCTGCATCTGTATGCCCCGCTGGAGAATCCGGTCAGCTCGCGCGGCGCGGTCGTACTCGCCAAACGCGTTGCCCAGCAACTGGAAACGGCCATGCCGAAGCTCGTCACCTCGACGATGACGAAGAGCCTGCGGGCCGGCAAGATCTTCCTGGACTGGAGCCAGAACAACGGGTCGAAGACGACGATCGCGCCGTACTCGCTGCGCGGCCGCGAACACCCGACCGTCGCGGCGCCGCGAACGTGGGACGAGCTCGAAGACCCGAAGCTGCGACATCTGCGCTTCGACGAGGTGCTCGACCGGGTCGCCGAACTGGGTGACCTGCTCGAACCGCTCGACGAGGCCGTGCCGATACCGGACCGGCTGACGAAGTACCGCAGCATGCGCGATTCAGCGAAAACACCTGAGCCGGTGCCGAAGTCGAAACCGAAGGCGGGCAACAACGACCGCTTTGTGATCCAGGAGCACCACGCCCGTCGGCTGCACTACGACCTTCGCCTCGAGCGCGACGGCGTGCTGGTGTCCTTCGCCGTCCCGAAGAACCTGCCCGACACGCCCGCGGTCAACCATCTCGCCGTGCACACCGAAGACCACCCGCTGGAATACCTCACTTTCGAGGCGACGATCCCGAAGGGGGAGTACGGCGCCGGCAAGATGATCATCTGGGACACCGGCACCTACGAGACGGAGAAGTTCAACGACAACCCGCCCGATGGGCCCGCCAAGGGCGGCGAGGTGATCGTCAGCCTGCACGGCGACAGGATCGACGGGCGGTATGCCTTGATCCAGACCGACGGCAAGAACTGGCTCGCCCATCGCATGAAGGAGCAGAAGCGGGCAGGAGTCGGCGATCTCGCGCCGATGCTGTCCACCGAAGGCTCGGTCGACAAACTCAAGAAGACGCAGTGGGCGTTCGAAGGCAAGTGGGACGGCTACCGGGTGCTGGTGGAGGCCAATCACGGCAGGCTGTGCGTGCGGTCGCGGCGCGGGCGTGACGTCACCGGCGAATATCCCCAATTCAAGGCGCTCGCCGCCGATCTCGCCGACCACCACGTCATCCTCGACGGCGAGGCGGTCGCGCTGGACGAGTCGGGTGTGCCCAGCTTCAGCGAGATGCAGAACCGAAGACGCTCGACCCGGGTGGAGTTCTGGGCGTTCGACATCCTGCAACTGGATGAGCGATCCTTGTTGCGCGCCAAGTACTCCGACCGCAGGCGGCTGTTGAAGGCGCTCGCCGACGGCGGTGGATTGATCGTTCCCGACCAGTTACCCGGCGACGGTCCCGAGGCGATGGAACACGCCCGCGAGCAACGCCTGGAGGGCGTGGTCGCCAAGCGGCGCGACTCGACGTATCAGCCGGGCCGCCGGTCGCATTCGTGGATCAAGGACAAGCTGTGGAACGCCCAGGAAGTCGTCATCGGCGGTTGGCGGGAGGGCGCCGGCGGGCGTTCCAGCGGCATCGGTTCTCTGGTGCTGGGCATCCCGGGTGAAGGCGGCCTGCACTACGTCGGCCGGGTGGGTACCGGGTTCACCGAGAAGGACCTCAGCAATCTGAAGAAGATGCTGGAGCCGCTGCACACCGACGAATCACCCTTTCACGCAAGGCTTCCCAATCCCGACGCCAAAGGCGTGACGTTCGTGCGTCCCGAACTGGTGGGCGAGGTGCGCTACAGCGAGCAGACGAGCGACGGCAGGCTGCGTCAGGCGAGTTGGCGCGGACTGCGGCCGGACAAGACGCCCGACGAGGTGGTGTGGGAGTAGCGTCCGCGGTCAGCGGGACGCGCCGATCGCTTCCTGCATACCCCGAGTCGCCAGCACGTCGGCCAACTCGTTGTCGGTGACACCCGAGTGACCTTTCACCCAGAACCACTCGACCCGATGCCGCGCGCAGGCGATCTGGAGCCGCCGCCACAGGTCGGCGTTCTTCACCGGCTGCTTGGCGGCGGTCATCCATCCGTTGCGTTCCCAGCCGAACACCCACTTGGTGATGCCGTTGCGGACATAGGTGCTGTCCGTGTAGAGGTGCACGACCACGGGTCGTGTCAGCGCTTCGAGCGCCATGATCGGCGCGGTCAGCTCCATCCGGTTGTTGCTCGTCAGGCCGGACTCGCCACCGCACATCTCGCGAACGTGCTCGCGCAGGCGCAGCACCGCCCCCCAGCCACCGGGGCCGGGGTTGGGTCTGCACCCGCCGTCGGTGTGGATGATCACGACGTCCTCGCGCATGCGCAGAGGATAGGCAGCCGATGGAGCACTCGACCTAGCGACTCGCCGAGATCATCGCCGACCGGACCGACATCCCGAGCTCATGATGCCGGAGCGTGGTGATCCGACGCCCGCGCTGCACCGCATCCGTGACCGGTGCGGTGCGGTCGCCGAGAAACGAGGCAGTCGCATCGATGTCAGCGACGACGTACGTGAGCCCCCATAGAGTCGACGGGCCCTCGCCCACAGTCTTCGGCGAACCGACGACCTCGATGATCACCTCCCCGAACCGGAAGAAGATCTGGCGGATGGGGCGTCCGCCGAGTTCGCCGTCCCGCTCCCGGCGCGGGTCCACACCGACAGCGACCAGAGATCCGACCGTCCGATCCAGGTCAGGCGACAGCAGCACGACGTGGTCGATCCCGGTGACACCGTTCGCGTGGGTCGCCGGCGTTGCCGCGGCCGCGGCCGACCGAGTCGTCGGGATGCCGTCGAGGTCTTCGCGCGAGCCGTCCGACGGCAGGCCCCGCAACGACCACCCGACGATGCCGGTTCCCCGATTTCGCCCGACCAGGCGGATGCGCACACCGCCGACGCGGCACACGCCGTCCGGGTCGACGCTGAACCCCGCTCGCGTCCAGGCGTCCGCCGGGTCGGCGACCTCGATCTCGTCGACAGTGACGGTCACGGCCGCAGCGTACGTGAATTTGGGCGGTCGCCTAGCATCACTGGCCATGAGCAGAATCTCGGTGATAACCGGCGGCGCGGGTGGAATGGGACTGGCGACGGCCAAGGTGGTCGGTCGGGATCACACGCTCGTCCTCTGCGACGTCCGCCAGGTTCGCCTCGATGAGGCGGTGCGCACGCTCGAAGGCCTCGGGATCACCGTCAAGGCCGTCAACTGCGACGTCACCGATCGCAAGGCAGTCGACGGGTTGCTCGACACCGCGGCGGGCCTCGGCGCCGTCGGCTCGGTGATCCACACCGCCGGGGTGAGCCCCAGCATGGGCTCCGCCGAGTACGTGATGAGGACCAACGCGATCGGCACGCTCAACGTCAACGAAAGCTTCTACGCCAGCGCAGGCGAGGGTGCCGCGATCGTCAACGTGGCGTCGATGGCGGCGCACATGCTGCCCGAAAGCATGCTTCCGACAGCGCAATTCCCGCAGGCCCTGCAGGACGAGACCGCGTTCATGACGGACATGCTGGCCGCCTGCGCCGTGGTGCCCGAGGAGATGCAGTCCGGCATCGCCTACGCCGTCAGCAAGAGCTTCGTGCGGTGGTACAGCGTCGCGCAGTGCGAGCGGTTCAACGCCCGCGGCCTGCGCATCCTGTCCGTCAGCCCCGGGTCCGTCGACACCGAGATGGGCCAACTCGAGGCGGAAGCGGGCGCAGGCGCGATGGTCGCCGACGCCGCGGTCCCGCGGTGGGGCAAGCCGGAGGAGATGGCCGAACTGCTGGCGTTCTGCGCCAGCGACAAGGCCGGCTATCTCACCGGCACCGACATCCTCAACGACGGCGGGGTCGTCGCCTCGATGACCGAGCGCGCCCGGCGGGCTGCCGAAAGCGGCTGACCGCTAGACCACGTCCACCCACAGTGTGAATGCCAGCGTGACACCGGCGAGCACACCGAGCAGGACCGAGTCGATGGTGCGCAACTGCGTCGCGTCCGACTTCTCCAGGCGCAGTTCGCGGGCGAGCAGGAACAAGGGAAACGTCACGCTGATCGCGATCGCGAAGCCGCCGAGAATGTAGGCCCAGACGTATTTCACGCCGAGTCGGCGAGCCTCGATGACCATCAGGATCGCCACCGCGAGCAGCAACAGCGCGATATCGACCGTGATGGATCGGGATGCGTGATTGGCCTTGGTGGCCTCCCAGAAAGCCATGAAGCCCCCGCCGCCGCGGAAGAAAAGGATGTTCTGGCTCCAGGTGGCGATCAAGGCGACCAGCGAGATCGCGGCGTAGACGGTGCACAGCACTCTGCGGGACATGGCCATCCGCTCACGGTAAGAGGCGCAGCAGCGTCAAGATCAGTATTCGCATCATCTACTATCTACGTATGAATGCAGATAAGCCAGAATCTGCGCGCATCGCCGACGACCAGGTCGGTCTGATCGTCGAGGTGTTCCGCATGCTCGCCGACCCGACGCGGGTGCAGGTGCTCTGGGCGCTCGTCGACCGCGAACTGTCGGTCAACGAACTCGCGGAATTCGTCGGCAAGCCCGCCCCGTCGGTGTCGCAGCACCTCGCCAAGCTGCGGATGGCCCGGCTGGTGCGCACCCGCAGAGCGGGCACCACGATCTACTACAGCATCGAGAACGAACACGTCCGTCAGTTGGTCAGCGACGCGGTGTTCAACGCCGAGCACGCAGGCCCCGGAATTCCCGCCCACCACCGCGGCGACGTTGCATCCTTGCCCGAGCGAAAGGCCGCACGCTGATGTCGCACACCCTCGTCCCGCACAGTCACGACTCCGCCGACAGCGTCGACGACGCGCTGGAGTCCAGCGCGATCGGCATCCGGGCAGTGAAAATCAGCCTGGCTGTGCTCGGTGTCACCGCCCTGGCGCAGGCCGTCATCGTGACGTTCTCCGGCTCGGTTGCGTTGGCGGCGGACACAATTCACAATTTCTCCGATGCGCTGACGGCGGTGCCCCTGTGGATCGCGTTCATGCTCGGCCGCCGCGCCGCGACACGGCGCTACACCTACGGATTCGGCCGCGCCGAGGACCTCGCCGGGCTCTTCGTCGTCGCGATGATCGCACTGTCGGCCGTCATCGCCGGATACGAAGCGGTGCTGCGGTTGATTCACCCGGCGCAGATCGACCACATCGGGTGGGTGGCCGCCGCGGGCATCGTCGGCTTCATCGGCAACGAAATGGTCGCCGTGTACCGGATCCGCGTGGGTCGCCAGATCGGCTCCGCCGCACTGGTTGCCGACGGCAGGCACGCCCGAACCGATGGGTTCACGTCGCTGGCGGTGCTGGCCAGCGCGGGCGGCGTGGCGTTCGGGTTTCCCCTCGCCGACCCGATCATCGGCGTGCTCATCACTGTGGCGGTCCTGGCCGTGCTACGTACCGCCGCGCGAGATGTGTTTCGGCGCTTGATGGACGGGGTCGATCCGGAACTTGTCGAGTTCGCCGAGCGAGCCGTTGCGACACATCCCGGTGTGCGCGTCGTGCGCAGCGTCCGGATGCGCTGGATCGGTCACCGGTTGCATGCCGAGGCCGACCTGGAAGTCGACCCGGACACCACGCTCGAGGAGGCCGACGGCATCGCCCATGAGGTTGAGCACCTAATGCTGCACGACGTGCCGAAGCTGGCTCAGGCGCGCGTCCACTGCTGCGTGAGCCGAAGCAGGTAGGCCAACGCGGGCAGTACCACAACGCCCGCCAGGCCCACGACAACCAGCAGGCCGATCAGGGTGGCGTCGGCACCCGCGCCGTCGGCGATGGTGACTTGGTCGACCAGCAGCCACGGGTACTGACCGACACCCCAGCCGGTGACCACGGAGCCGACGGCGGCCACCGCCGGAATGCGCGCCACCGAGAAGCGCCTGCGATACAACAGCACAAGAGTGGCGACGCCCGCGACCGCGGCCAGCACCAGCAGAGGCGACGCCGCGGTGCGCAAACCGTGGCTGAGGGTCGGTGCATCGTGAGCTACCGGGTACAGGCCGGCGAACACCACCACGCCTGCCGCGACGCCGACCGCCAGTGTGCGGGTGCGCAGCCGTTCGGCCAGTCCGGTGTCGCCGGCGCGGGCCGCATCGGCCGTCAGAAACACGCCTGCGAGGAAAATGCACGTGACAGCCGCCAGGCAGCCGCCCACCAGAGACGTCGGATTGATCCAGGAGGCGACGAGATCGCCGTACCCCTGTGCGGGGACTCGGCCGGACGCAACGGCGCCCGCGACGGTGCCGAGAAAGAACGGAGTGATGACCGACGAGCCCGCGAAGATCGCGCCGAACAATCGCGCCTGAGCGAAGGTCGCGGAGTATTTGCGGAACGCAAAGCTGGCGCCGCGCAACACGATTCCCGCAAGCGCGAGGCCCAGCGGAATGAACAGCGTCGTGGTCGCGGCGGCGAAGGTGGCGGGAAAGCCGGTCCACCACATCACGAGGATGTAGATCAGCCAGACGTGGTTGGCCTCCCACACCGGGCCGATGCTGGTGTCCACGAGCGTGCGAAGCTCGCTGCCGTGTGCGTCGAAGCCCGCGGTGAGATCGTAGAAGCCCGAACCGAAGTCCGCGCCGGCGAACAGCGCGTACACGACGACGCCGAGGAACATCGCCATCGCCACCAGCGTCGCCAGTGTCACGACACGGGCTCCTCGCGCGGAGGGCCGTACGGGCTGGGTAGATCGGATTCGCCCGCACGCCAGCGTTTCGCCATGGAACGCAACACAATCCAGGCGCCGACGGTCATGCCCGCGTAGATGACGAGCACGGCGGTGTAGCTCCACCACAGACCGGCGGCCATGCTCGCGGCATCGGTGGTGCGCAGCACGTGCCAGACCGTCCACGGCTGGCGCCCGACTTCGGTGGCGGTCCAGCCGAGTTCGACCGCGAGGATCGCCAGCGGACCCGCGACGACGGCGAACCGGAGAAACCAGCGGTTCTCCAGCAGATCATGGCCGCGCCAGCGAAACAGCCAGTACACCGCCACTCCTGCGGCCAGCAGCGTGCCGATCACCACCATCGACTGGAACGTCAGGTGGGTGATGTTGACCGGCGGCCAGTCCTGTCTGGGTACCGAGTCCAGGCCGGGAACCGGCGCATCGAGCGAATTGCGCGCGATGATCGAGCCGAGGCGGGGAATCTCCAGCGCGCCGTGAACTCTCCCGTCGACGAGAACACCGCCGAGCCGGAACGGCGCGGGGCTTTCGGTGGTTTCGGCGAGTTCGAACGCGGCGAGCTTGGCGGGTTGGCTGTCGTTGATCCGCATACCCAGGACGTGGCCGGCGATCGGCTGCAGGATCGCCGACACCGTCGCGAACGCGAACGGCACCGTGAAGCCGAGGCGGTGGTGCGCGTCGTTGCGGCCGCGCAACAAACCGAAGGCATAGACGCCCGATACCACCAGGCCGACGACCATGAATGCGGCCAACCACATATGCAGGAACTGCAGCCACACGCCGTCGTTGAACATCGCCCGCCAGGGGTTCACGTCCGTGACCGCGCCGTCGCGGATCACGAAGCCGGCGGGATTGTTCATCCACGCGTTGACCGACACGACACAGAAGGTGCCGACGATGCCTGCCACACCCATCGGGACGAGCATCATCAGATGCCGCCGTGGCGGCATCCGTCCCCAGCCGTACAAGTAGATGCCCAGAAAGATTGCTTCGACGAAGAACGACAGTCCCTCGAACGCGAACGGCAGCCCCAGTACGTCGCCGAATCGGCCCATCAGCCCGGGCCAGAGCAGACCCATCTCGAAGCTCAGGACGGTGCCCGATACCGCGCCGATGGCGAACAGCACAGCGGACACCTTGGCCCACCGCTTCGCGAGTCCGAGCGCGACCGGATCGTCGCGCACGATGCCGCGTCGGTGCATCACGTAGATGATCGTCGGGAAGGCCACTCCGAAGCACGCCAGAACGATGTGCCATCCCAGCGAAACGGCCATCTGCTGCCGTGCCGGCAGCAACCCGGCTGGGTCCGTGGCCAGCATCAGCGTCGCCTCGGTGAACGCCATCTTCCACAGCCTAAACCCGGGACCTCCGGCGGATCGGCGGCAGAGGGAGCCGGACCGTGAGCAACGACGGTACTCTTGGTGCCAGCAGGGGGCTGAGCCTCACGCCCCGAAGCACGTCACCTATGGGGTGATGACCATGATCGACAACGCGACCAAGGTTCACCAACCCGTTCGGACCCGCGACGAGATTCTCGACGCGGCCGAGATCAGAGAGTTCCTCGACGCCGCATACGGAACCCGGTTGCGCCTCCGGCAATTGCGCTCAGCCCGCCGCCCGCTGCGCCATACCCGGCTCGATATCGGCCCGGTCATCATCGACGACGCACGGGTCCCGGGTGATCTGGCGGCGTCGCCCGATCCGCTCAACAAAGTCGTCGCCGTCTGGGCGAAGGACGGCAACGTCTTCGGAAACTGCAGCGGTTTGGTCGGCGAAGCCGGTCCCGACGAGGTCACGCTGCTGTCGCAGCCGGATCTGCCGCACCGCGCGGAGTTCGACGATATCCATACCACCGCGGTGCTGCTGGATCCGAATCTGATCGCAGCAGAGGTGGGCGCGACGGCGACCGGCGATGCGCCGCTGATCAGGTTCTCGAGCTTTCGTCCCGTCGACGCATCGGCGGCCCGGCTGTGGAAGAGCACGGTCCGCTACGTCAGGGACTGCGTACTGGTTCACGACGACGTGGCCACGCCGTTGGTGCTGAGCAACTGCAGCCGACTGCTGGCCGCGGTCACGGTCGCCACTTTTCCGAACACGATCGGCCCCGCACCGGCGGGGCACGACCGCACCGACTCGAGTCCGGTATTGCTCCGCCGCGCGATCGCGTACATGGAGGCCAATGCCGGCAACGACATCGCGCTGGCCGACATCGCCGAGGCCGTTCACGTCACCCCCCGGGCCGTGCAGTACATGTTCCGTCGCCATCAGGACACCACGCCGCTGCAGTACCTGCGCAGGCTGCGACTGGACTACGCGCACCGCGATCTGCTGGCAGCCCGGCACCCGGACCAGACCGTGACCCAGATCGCCGCGCGCTGGGGGTTCGCCCATACCGGTCGGTTCGCGGTGCTCTACCGCCAGACGTTCGGCCGAAGCCCGCACGAGACACTCCGCGGATGACCAATGGTCGCCTCGAACGGGGCGGACGAGCGTACGGTCAAGAGACAACCACCACGTCGTGAAGGGCGTAATCAATGGCCACGGAGCCTCCGCCCAATAGCATCGATGACCCCTTCGTCACCCGCGGCGAACGGGCCCGTGCACGCGCCGTGGAACTCGAGCAACGACGCGCCGACCTTGCTAACGGCCTGCCTGTCACCGAGCAGGCGGTGGAACACGCGCATCAGCGGGCTGAAGAGGCGCTCAAACGCGCCGAGGAGGCCCACCACGCGTCCGCGCGACGCCATATCGACGCGGGTCGCGCCCACCGGAGAGCCGCGGCCACGCACGAGCAGGCCGCCATGCTGGCCGGGGACGGATCAGGTGAAGCCCATCAACAGGCCGCCGAATACCACCGCAACGAGGCGGAGCGTCACGAACGCGCGGCGATCGAAGAGGCGGCCGCCGCGGAGGCCGACGCGCGGCGGCAGCACTAGCGCTGCGCCTCCATCAACAGCATCGCCCCGCCCACCGAATCCGACGACCGGAACGGGGTGCATGTCACGCGGATGCGGGCTCGTTGGCCGCGGCGATTGACGGCGTCGACGACCGTCTCTCCGGTGCTGTCGGGGTCGACGAGGGCGTGCCCGATCATCGGTTTGAGATCGTCCAACGGCAGGCCCATGTCAAGTGAAGTCAGCGGTGTGCCGATGGTCTCGTCGGACCGCAGTCCCCACAATTCTTCGGAAGCCTGGTTCCACACCACGACGCGCATCTCGCGGTCCACCACCACCATCCCCAGGTGGACGGAGTTCGCCACCGAGTTCAGGAACGATTTCGCTTCGTCGAGCTCGATGCCGCGCTCGCGCAGGGCATCGTTGATGGTGTGCAACTCGTCGTTGGTGGACTGCAGCTCCTCGTTCATCGTCTCGAGTTCTTCGTTGGTGGACTGCAGTTCCTCGTTTGTCGTCTCCAGCTCCTCCACCGTCGACTGCAGTTCCTCATTGGTCGTTTCCAGTTCTTCGTTGGTGGACTGCAGCTCCTCATAGGCGGCCTCGAGCTGATGGTTGGTCTGCACGACCTTGTCCAACAGCGATCGATTGGCGGTCACGTCGAAGAAGACGACGGAGACTCCAACAAGGGTGTTCTCAGCGTCGACCAGTGGATTGATATGGACCTCGAACCACACTGACTCCAGACCGGCACGCCCCCATTTGACGTCCTGGACCCGGGCCGACCGGCGCTCCACCTGCGCCTTCTCGATATAGGTGCGCAACTCCAGCGGCCGGTAGGACACCTCGAGGTCGCGCAGGAGCCGACCGATGTCGCGGGCCGACAGCCCGAAAGTGGATTCGGCTTGGTGGTTGATCATCGCCACGGTGTCCTGCCCCGTCACCACGATCTGGGCGACCGGGCTGGTGCGGAAGGCCAGCTCGCGAATGGGGTCGAGGCCCGGAAGGTCGCCGTGGCGGACCATCGCGGCGGCCGAATCGAACTGGGTGGCGCCCGAATACGTCCCCAGTGCCTTGCGGAACACGCGACTGTCCATGTTGACCGGGGTGAACCGGTCGGCGTGACTCAACATCATCTCCGCGTGGCCGAGGAACAGCACCCCCCGCGGCGTGAGAGCGAAATGCAAGCGGTTCAATACGTTTCGCTGGGTATCCCCGTTCATGTACATGAGGGTGTTGCGGCAGGCGAGCAGATCGACCCGGGATATGGGCGCGTCCTTCACCAGGTCGTTGCGTCCGAAGATCACGGCTCGGCGGATGTCCTTCGTGACGATGTAGTTGTTGTTGGCGCGTTCGAAGTAGCGCTCCCTCAGTTCTGCGGGCACCGTCTCGACGGCCTTCGCGTCGTAGACCGCCGCCCGCGCCTGGGTCAGCGCATCCTCATCGATATCGGTGGCGTAGATCTTGGCTCGCTGGCGGTATTCGTCGATGCCGAGCTCGTCGGCGAGCAGCATCGCCAAGCTGTAGGGCTCTTGCCCCGAGGCACATCCGGCGCTCCACAGCCGGATCGGATCGGTGGGACCGTGCGCCGCCACAATCCCCGGGATGACGTCCGTGCGGAGATAATCCCACGCCTCGGGGTCACGGAAGAACGTGGTGACGTTGATCAGAATGGTGTTGAACAGCGCCGCGAACTCGTCGGTGCTTGCCTGCAGCATGTCGAGATAGCCATCGAAAGTCTGCTGGCCCGATTGCTCCATTCGGTGCCGCACCCGCCGCATGAGCGAGGCGCGTTTGTATCCGGTGAAATCGAAGCCGCGTTGGTCCCGCATGTATCGCAACAGGGCCTCGAACGACTCGTCGCCCTGTCCATCGCCATCCACTACCGGCCCCTGTCTGCCTTAGGTCTCGCGAAGTCGAACATACTCGCGCCTACAGCCGATGTTCGGGGCCAATGACCGCCCATACCGTTTTTCCCGACGGCATGGGGGAGTTGCCCCACATCCGGCACAGAGCGTCGAGGATGCTCAATCCGGTAGGAGCGTTGGTGACCTCCGTGGGCTCTCGGATGTTCGCCTGCGAGTGGCTGGAGTCCTCCACCGCCACGGTCACGGTCGCGCCGTCGGTCTCGAGCCGGATGCCCACCTGGCTATCGGTGTGCGCCAGGACGTTCTCGACGAGAGTGGTCACCACGATCTTGGTCACCGGGATCCATTCCGGCATGGACCATGTGCTCAGCGAATCCGATACGAACCGGCGGGATCGCCGCAAGCTTGTGACGTGGGCGGGCAGGTCGAGGTGGGCCCGTATGCGGCCCGGCCTCGACCCGCCTGAAGACAGGGCCTCGGAAGCGGATTCGAGGGCGGGATACACGGGCACGAACCGCGTGACGCCGTTACGCATAAGGGCGTCACGACCGGCAGGGTGGTCGCATATCACCAGGATGGGTACCTCGGGCCAGCGCTGGACGTGCCAGCGGGCGCTGGTGAAAACGGCCAGGGCGGATTCCCGGGGAACGAACAGTTCGCTCATGTCGACGAGCACGCCCCTTGGGGCGTCCAAGGCGGCCTTGATGATGCTGTCGCGCAGCGACAGATAGGTGGTCGCGTCGAGCAGACCTTGCGCGGTGAGCAGGGTTGTTTGGCCCACCGCATCGGACGCGACGACGAGCTTTGGCGCTGCGTTACCGGCCACCGCGCTCAACGACGTCGGAGGGGACGTTCGACAATCGTTTACCGAGTACCGACATGGCTCGCTCGGCCTCCTCGGCCGCCTCGGTATACCGCCGGTGCATCATCCCGGTACCTACGTTGTCGGCCATCCTGCGTGCGAGTTTCGCCTTCTCCTGCAGGCTGCGAAGGGCGATCCACAACGCCTGCTCGATCTCGTCGTCGCGCGCCTCGAGCAGCGCCTCGATGGTCCAGGCGTGGCCCACTCTGCAGCGAAAGCTTCTGGGATTGAGATGCATCAACGATCCGTTGCAGTCCGGGCAGGTGTAGCCCGACGGCGGTCCCAGCGCTTCCCCGTCGAACTCGGTGGAGAACCGTCCGGCCATCGCGATCCGGTTCTCCAGTTGCATTTTCGCGTCGGGTTTCATGACCCGCTCCTCAATATTTCGACCGGCCAACTGCGCAAGCAGCGGACCGATCTCGGTTGCGGTCGCTTCATGGTCGATAACACCTGCGCCTATGGCGTTCTGCGGCATCGCCGGGAACATGGCGTCGTCCGGGCGTTGCGCGACGGTGATGCCTCCCCTGGCCCGGATGGCGCCCGCTCCCAGGACGCCGTCGTCGAGCACGCCCGACAAGACGATGCCGATCGCGTTCTGACCATGGCTGAGCGCGACGGATCGGAACAACGCATTGATCGCCGGTCGGTATCCGCTTTCCGTCGGCCCCTCCGACAGCATCACTTGTCCGTCGTCGACGAGAAGGTGGCGGTCGGGAACGGCGACGTAAATCTTTCCGGACTCGAGCTTGTCACCGTCGGCGGCCGACACCGCCGGCCACGGTCCGCTTCGGTCGATGATCTGGGCCAGCACGCTCGGCGCGCTCGGCGGCATGTGCAGCGCAACGAGCACCGCATACGGCAGGTCGCCCGGCAGACGGGAGGCGAGTCCGGTGAGTGCTTCGACGCCGCCTGCGGATGCGCCGACCGCTACCAAGCCGCGGGGTGCGGCGTCGCAAAGACCACTGGGACTCGTCATCAGATCTCGGTTACCCACCCCCGGAGCAGGCAACCCTTCCGTCGGGCCGACTTGATTGGTCGCTCGCGTCGCGCAGGACTCCACGCTACGCCTCATCCTGCAGCAAAATAGGTTCCGCCTACACCCAGTCGTGCTCAGTCAAGCCTTGGAGATGACCTTTTCCGCGAAGGTCTCGAGATGACGGATCTTGGCGTCCAGTGGCTCAATGTCGTTGCCCATGATGTAGGGGTTCCGGAAACCGACGATTGCGTCGGTGACGCCCTTGTCCTCGAGTCGCTTGATGCCGTCGAGTGAGTAGGCGTCGGCGGACATGACATGAATTTCGAACGGGCCGGTGCGGCCCTGCTCCTCGCGGATCTCGTTGAGCCGGTTGATCAGTCGGTCGAGTTCCGCGCGGCGGCTGCCGCCGTGCATCCAGCCGTCGCACCGGACCGCCCGGCGCAACGCGGCTTCGGCGTGCCCGCCGATGAGTATCGGGATCGGCTCGGACGGCGCTGGCGTCATCTTGGTCTTCGGGATGTCGTAGAACTCGCCGTGGAACTCGAAGTAGTCGCCCGACGTCAGACCCTTGATGATGTCGATGCATTCGTCCATCCGCCTGCCGCGCTTGGCAAATGGGACACCGAGCAGTTCATAGTCCTCCGGCCAGGGGCTGGTGCCGACGCCGAGGCCGAGGCGATTGCCGAAGACCGCCGCCAGCGACCCGGCCTGCTTGGCCACCAGTGCGGGTGGGCGGATCGGCAGCTTGAGCACGAAGAAGTTGAACCGCAGCCTCGTCGTGACCGCGCACAGTGCGCCTGCGAGCACGAAGGCCTCGACGAAGGCCTTGCCGTCGAGGAATTCGCGGTTGCCGTCCGGGGTGTACGGATACTTCGAGTCAGATTCGAATGGGTAGGCGATGCTGTCGGCGATCGTCATCGCGTGGTAACCCGCGTCCTCCGCAGCCCTCGCCAACGGCAGGTAGTACGTCGGATCGGTCATCGCCTCCGCATAGGTGAATCGCATACCCGAATACTAGAACGTGTTCTAATTGACGCCGCCGTGTTTCGGTGGTGATCGGCGCGGGAACGCGGTGGCGATGAACGCGTCGAAAGCTATCTACAAGCCTCTCTCGATAGCCACCAGCATCGGGGGAGGCTTGCTCGCCGGAAAAATCTTCACCGAGATCTGGCAGCGCATGAATCCCTCCAACGAGGAGCCGCCCCAGCCGGATGACCTGTCGCGTTCCACCCGGGAGGCCTTCCTGGCAGCCGCCGTTCAGGGACTGATCATGGGAGTGATTCGCGCGGCCTTCGCCCGTGCCGAGGCGCACGGATACCGAGCACTGACAAACGAAGATCCGTCGTAACGCGGCATCATGTAGCGGGTGCGCAATTGGCTGACCCGCAATGTGCGGGTACTTTCCGCCGTTTCGTTCCTACAGGACACGGCAAGCGAGCTGCTCTATCCGCTGCTGCCGATCTATCTCACCTCCGTGCTGGGGGCGCCCGCGGGGGTTGTCGGGGCCGTGGAAGGAGCCGCCGAAGGGGCGGCGGCGCTGACCAAGCTCGCGTCGGGCCCGCTCGGTGATCGCTACGCGCGTCGCCCGCTGATCGCCACCGGATACGGGATGGCGGCGCTGGGCAAGGTGATCGTCGCGGCCGCGACGGCGTGGCCCGGGGTGCTGGCCGGGCGCGTTGTCGACCGGCTCGGCAAGGGCATCCGCGGAGCGCCACGCGACGCATTGCTGGTCGACGGCATCGACGACAGCGCGCGCGGTCGGGTGTTCGGTTTCCACCGCGCGATGGACACCTTCGGCGCCGTGGTGGGCCCGCTTCTCGGCCTTGTGGGCTATGAGCTTCTGGGCCACCAGATCGCGCCCCTGCTGTGGGTGGCCGTGATCCCGGCGGTGTTGAGCGTCGCCCTGGTCTTCCTGGTGCGGGAGACGCGACGCGTGCTGCCCGTGCAGCGTAAGGCGATCTTCGCGCGGGTGCGCGACCTGCCCGGCGGTTACTGGCGGGTGACCGCGCTGTTGGTTGCGTTCGGCATCATCAACTTCCCCGATGCGCTGCTGCTGTTGCGGCTCAACGAGATCGGCTTCTCGGTCGTCGAGGTGATCCTGGCCTACGTCGGCTACAACCTCGTGTACGCGCTGTCCAGTTATCCGGCCGGGCTGCTCGCCGACCGCATCCCGCGACCGGCGGTGTTCGGCATCGGCCTGGTCTTCTTCGCGATCGGCTACCTCGGGCTGGGGCTGACCACCGACACTGTCGCGGCGTGGATCCTGATCGGGGTCTACGGGCTGTTCACCGGATGCACCGATGGTGTGGGGAAGGCCTGGATCTCGTCGCTGGTCGGATCCGAACTGCAGGGCAGTGCGCAGGGGGTCTTCCAGGGCGCCAGCGGCTTCGCGATACTTGCCGCCGGCCTGTGGGCCGGCTTCCTGTGGGGCGCCGACGGTCACCTGCCGCTGCTGATATCCGGAAGTGTCGGAGCGGTTTTCGCGGTCTTGCTGCTCGTCGTCGCGCTGCGCTACCGGCTAGGAACGACGACCTCGACCTCGTCGAGGCCGTAAGGCGGAGCCCCGACGCCGGCGACCGAGAACCGGCCCTGCGGCGTGCGCTCGGTGATCCGGCATTCGGCAGACCGCTCGCCGATCGCCAAGGTCACCGTCCGGGGCCGGGTCAGCACCTCATCGAGCGTGGCATCGAAAATCGTTCCCTGCCAATGATATCGGCCATCGATCGGATCGAGGCGGCCGGACAGCCGCACCCGGGCCCGGCGTTCGTCGTCGCCGACGACGATGGTCGCCGGCTCGTCGTAGACCTCGTCGGCCACACCGACATGCGAACAAAGGTCGAACGCCGTCGGCGCCGGCCTCTCCGCCCAACCAGTCGCGTCCGCGGTGTCGGAGCTGCGGCGGATGGCGTCGAGGCGCTGGGTGCTGAACAGCACCTCGATGCGGGTGCTGCCCGTTGACCGCGTCAGGTCGAGGCACTTAACGATGTAGCCCAGCCGTGCGTCGGCAGCGCCGTCGGTGCCGGTGACCATGAAGTAGTTGGGCACACCGTGCACGGCCACGCCGAGATAGGGCGCGATGTTCTCACGGCCGCAGCGGATTTGGTCGGTGATGACGATTCGCGCACGGCATGTCGGTAACTTCCAGAGATGGGTCGCTTCGTCGAATACGGAATCGCTGAGGTCGACGTCGTCGAGGACGGCGACATCGGTGAATCCGGCGTCGATGAGACGAGGCTCGGCCCGGTCCACGCCGACCACGGCGACTTCGTAGTGGTGCTCTGTCATCGGTACCGTCGGCTCTTCGCGCAAGCGCTCATCGGTACCGTCGGCTCTTCGCGCAAGCGCTCATCGGTACCGTCGGCTCTTCGCGCAAGCGCTCATCGGTACCGTCGGCTCTTCGCGCAAGCGCTCATCGCGGCAGGAAGCCGGTGCGCCGCCACAGCCGGCGCGATACCGGCCCCATCAGGCCGACTTCCTCGATGAAGGCAGCCAGCGGTGCGAAGCCCGAGACCTGAACCTCGTGCCGGTGCCGGCTGGTGCGCGCGAGGTGCCGGGCGCGATCGGCATCGAGTCCGACTCGGTAGTAGGGGACCCTGTTCGTGAACAGGTAACGGAAGAACAAGCCGCCCAACCCGTTGATGTTGGCCACCCACAACTTCGTGAACCGGCCCATTGTCGGCATCCGCTTTCGCAGGCCGTCGCGGGCGAACTGGATGTGGCGCGCCTCCTCGGTCACGTGGATCCGCATGAGCCGCTGGACCATCGGCTGCAGTTCGTCGTCGTCCATCATCTGCCGTTGAAGCGAGTCGAAGATCTCCTCGCCGATCAGCGCGGCCACCCACAGCACGGATCCCTTGAAGCCCAACGGCAACGCGTTGATGATGACGCGCTGAAACCACCGCGGCTGCACCGGCTTTGCGCCGACGTGTTCGATGGCCTTGCCGAACATCACCATGTGACGCGTCTCGTCGCCGAGTTCGGTCAGCTCGTAATGGGTGGCACGCGCGGTCGGATCCTGATGCATGATCTTGCGCAGCAGCGCCTGGTTGAGGATGTTCTCGAACCAGATACCGGCCGACAGCGTGTTGACGAGCTCTTGGCGCGACAGCTCGATCTGCTGCTCGCGGGTCATCTCGTCCCACATCGGCGTATCGAAGAGGGAAACGCACATCGGCGGCAGGAAGAATTTGTCCGGATCCAGCGGAGCGTCCCAGTCGATGTCGACCACAGGCGCGTAGGACTTCTTCACCGACCCCTTGAGTAGACGCTCGGCGAACTCCTGGCGGGTCGGTTCGCGCACGCGCGGAGCGGGGGGTGGGTCGGCCTGCTGCCTCGTTGAGGCGGTCATCCGCAACTCCCTCGATAGACGCTGTACCTCACAGTTAAGGAGGACAGCCGAAAGAAGTCAATACCCGCGGTACCGGATACTTTGACGAACGGTTTGACGGCGGCGTCACCGGGTAACGGACGGCATGACCGTCGACCAGACCGAGCACAACCGTGAGCCCGATCCCGGATTCGCCATACTCGCGTGGATTCTCGCCTCGGTGCTGTTCGGCTTCTACGTCGGGAATTTCGGCAGTTACAACAAGACCTACGGCGCACTCGGCGGGGTGATCGTGTTCTGCTGTGGCTGTGGATCACCAACCTCGCGTTGGTGTTCGGCGCCGCGTTGGACGCCGAACTCGAGCGGGGCCGGCAGCTGCAGGCGGGACTGCGTGCCGAGCGGAGACGGCTAGCGCATACTCACCTGCGTGACCCGTCGGATCCACGTCATCGGTATCGGGGCCGGCGACCCCGATTACGTGACGGCCGAGGCCGTCCGCGCGCTCAACGACACGCAGGTGTTTTTCGCGATGGACAAGGGCTCCCGCACGCGAGGAGGACGGGAGGCAGACGGGAAGAGCGATCTGGTGGCGCTGCGCCGACGGATCTGCGAGCGCTTCATCCGTGAGCCGGGCTACCGGTTCGTCGAGTTGGCGGATCCGCCGCGCGCCACAGACATCGAGTACCGGCAGGCCGTCGCGGAGTGGCATTCGGCGCGGGCCGCGGTATGGGCCGACGCCATCGAACGCGAACTCGGACCCGACGGCGTGGGAGCGTTCCTCGCGTGGGGCGACCCGTCGCTGTACGACAGCACGCTGCGCATCCTCGACGCGGTCGGCCAACGCGTCGAGTTCGACTACGACGTCATCCCGGGGATCACCGCGATTCAGGCGTTGACGGCACGACATCGCATACCGCTCAACGATATTGGCGAGCCTGTCGTGATTACCACCGGCAGGAGGCTGGCGGCCGACGGGTTGTCGGGCAGCACCGTGGTCATGCTCGACGGCGACTGTGCCTTCCGCGGGTGTGCGCCGGAGACCCGCATCTGGTGGGGAGCCTACCTCGGCACCCCGGACGAACTGCTGGTGTCGGGCGCCGTCGGGGAGGTCGGCGAGCAGATCGTCACGCTGCGGGCCGAGGCGCGCGCTCGCCACGGCTGGATCATGGACACCTATCTGCTGCGGAGTCCGTGACTCTGTTGCGGGCCCCGTACCACCGCGAGCGCACATCCTGGTACATGTTTTCGGCGGCGGTTTCGCGTACAAGAGTGCGCGCTCGCGCTGGGTGCAATGGCAGGATCGGCGCCATGGTGGCATTCCTGCTGCGCGCGGCGGTGACTGGATTAGCGCTGTGGATAGTCACCCTGCTGGTTCCTGGAATCGACTTCGTGGGCGGCGACACCACCCTGCAAAGGGTCGGGATCATCCTGGTCGTCGCGGTGATCTTCGGGTTCGTCAACGCGATCATCAAGCCGATCGTCCAGATCATCTCGATTCCGCTCTACATCCTCACGCTCGGCCTGTTCCACATCGTGATCAATGCGCTGATGCTCTGGATCACTTCGCGGATCACCGAGCACACCACGCATTGGGGCCTCTACATCGACGACTTCTGGTGGACGGCGATCTGGGCGGCGATCGTGCTGTCGGTCGTCAGCTGGGCGCTGTCCCTCGTCGTGCAGGCAAACTGAATGGCATGCCCGAACTACCCGAGGTCGAAGCGCTCGCGGACCACCTGCGACGGCAGGCCGTCGGACTGACCGTCGGTCGCGTCGACGTGGCCGCGTTGTCCGTGCTCAAGACGTTCGACCCGCCGCTCACCGCGCTGCACGGCCAAGAGGTGACGGGAGCCAACCGCTGGGGTAAGTACCTTGGGCTGCGGGCAGGCGGATTGCACCTGATCACCCATCTGTCGCGCGCGGGCTGGCTGCGCTGGTCTGATCAGCTGGCGGCCGCGCCGCTGAAACCAGGGAAGGGGCCGATCGCGCTGCGGGTGCACCTGGGTACGCCCGGCGCCGCACCCGGATTCGACCTCACCGAGGCCGGCACGCAGAAGCGGCTGGCCGTGTGGCTGGTCAACGACCCCATGGCGGTGCCGCAGATCGCGGCGCTGGGGCCCGACGCGCTGGAGTTGACGCCCGACGGGCTCGCCGAAGTCCTGGCCGGGCAGGGCGGCCGCATCAAGACCGTCATCACCGATCAGAAGGTGATCGCGGGCATCGGCAACGCCTACAGCGACGAGATCCTGCATGTCGCCAAGATGTCGCCGTTCGCGACGGCGAACAAGCTGACCGCCGCGCAGTTGGCGACCCTGCACGACGCGATGATCTCGGTGCTCACCGATGCGGTGTCGCGGTCGGTGGGGCAGCAGGCCGCGACGCTGAAGGGGGAGAAGCGGTCTGGTCTGCGGGTGCACGCCAGGACCGGACTGCCGTGCCCGGTGTGCGGGGACACGGTCCGCGAAGTGTCGTTCGCCGACAAGTCGTTTCAGTACTGCCCGACCTGCCAGACCGGCGGCAAGGTTCTCGCCGACCGTCGGATGTCGCGGTTGCTCAAGTAGCCGCGCAGTAGGACCGGCTCGCCGCCGTCAACGCCTGCCGGTACAACGGGTCGAGCCGACGGTCGGCGGATACCGCCTCGGTCGCGTCGCGCAGGTCCGTCCCGCACGCCGGGCCGTGCAGTGAATTCCAGTGCAGCGCAATCTCGTCGACGATGATCTTGTTGAATCCGTCGATCGCGGCGCGGGACTCCGACAAGTCGGGCGCGGTGGTCGGGGCGGTCGACGGGTCGAACTTCCACTCGCCGAAGCGGGTGTACTCGATGCCTTCGGTCGCGCCGATCTGATTGGTGAAGGCGGTTCGCACATACTGCGGGTCGATGCCGTGCGCGGCGGCGTCGGCGGCGACGGCGTCTAAAACCTGATCGGCACGCTGGGTATCGGTGATGGGGCCGCCGTCGATCCACTTGGACGCGGCGACGGGGTCAGCGGTCGCCAGCCGCTGGGCGGCGGTGTCCACGAGTCGATACAGCCCGGCGGGGTCGGCATGCGCGGTGGCGGGCAGGCCGAGCGGCCCGACCAGCAGCGACCCGGCCACCAGCAGGGCAGCACTTCGATTACGGCTCATGCACCCATCATGCTTACGCTGTCCGGGTGACTCGGCAGAAGATCTTGATCACGGGTGCCAGCTCCGGCCTCGGCGCGGGCATGGCCAGGGCATTCGCCGCCAAGGGCCGCGACCTCGCGTTGTGCGCCCGTCGCCTCGACCGGCTCGACGAGCTAAAGGCCGAGTTGACCCGGCAACATCCCGGAATCACCGTGGCCGTCGCCGCGCTCGACGTCAACGACCACGAGCAGGTGCCCAAGGTGTTCGGCGACCTGGAAGACCAATTGGGTGGCATCGACAGCATCATCGTCAACGCGGGCATCGGCAAGGGCGCCCCGCTGGGGTCCGGCAAGTTGTGGGCGAACAAGCAGACGATCGAGACCAATCTGGTCGCCGCCTTGGTGCAGATCGAGACCGCTATCGAAATGTTCAAAAACGCCGGCGGCGGGCACCTCGTGCTGATCTCGTCGGTGCTGGGCAACAAGGGGGTACCGGGCGTCAAGGCGGCCTACGCCGCGAGCAAGGCGGGCGTGTCGTCGCTCGGCGAATCGCTGCGCGCCGAATACCCGAGTGGCCCTATCAAAATCACTGTGCTGGAGCCTGGCTACATCGAATCGGAGATGACCGCCAAGTCGGCGTCGACGATGCTGATGGTCGACAACGAGACGGGCACGAAAGCCATGGTCAACGCCATCGAGAAGGAAAGCGGCCGGGCCGCCGTGCCCTTCTGGCCGTGGGCGCCGTTGGTGCAGTTGATGAAGGTGTTGCCGCCGCGGCTGACGAAGCCATTTGCTTAGCCCCCCTTGAGGTTTAGGTGTCTCACGCCCGTGGTAGCCAACATGCATGAACGCGACACTGAAGAAAGCAATGACGTCCATATTGTTCGCGGGCGCTGCAGCATCGTCGATCGCGCTCGCCCCGATCGCTGCTGCTGACAACCCGCCGCCCCCGCCGCCGTGCTTCAACCCCGACGGCACACCGTGCGCACCTGCGGCAGGCCCGCAGGGCGCGGGCGCCGAGGTGCCTGGCGGACCGGGTGCGCAGGCCGGCGCCAACGGCCAGGTCTCGGCCGGTGTGCCGGGCGGCCCGTGGGTCCAGGCCGGACCGGGTGGCGGCGTCGCCTGTGTTCCTAACGGTCCATGCACATCGATCCCGGTTGGATGATCACGGCAAACCCGTAGTCCACCAACTGAATAACTAGTCGACAGGCGCGGCGGGAGCGCTTGCAAGGGCGCTGCTGTCGCGTTCGTCTTTTTGGTGGTACACCGAAGACATGATCGCGAAGTTCTCACGACTGACCCCCATGTTGTTCGTCGGAGCCGCCGCAGTTGCCGTCGCCGTTGCCCCGGCTGCTCATTCCGATCCGCCGCCTTTGCCGCCCTGCCAAATGGCCGACGGTTCGCCATGTTCGAACATCAACGCCGGCGGTGCCGACATCGGCATTCCCTACGGCCCGAGCGGTTCAGCCGACCGCGGTGGCGCGACGGGTTCGATTCCCTACGGCCCGAGCGGATCAGCAAACGGCGGGGGGGCCAGCGGGGCTATTCCCTACGGCCCGAGCGGTTCAGCCGACCGCGGTGGCGCCAGCGGATGCTGGTTCAACGTGGGCTGTATCAGCATCCCCGCGCCCTAGCCCTCTTCCGCGAAACGGAATTCCAGCAGGGGTTTACTCGCACTCCTGCTGCTGGAATTCCGTTTCGGCGGGATGCTGATCGGCGGCTATCCGCCCGCGATCCTCGGCCGGTCGCGACCCGAGCGGTTCAGGCGCTGCGGCCGCGCTCCGTCCGATACCGACGTACCAGCGCGTCGGTCGAACTGTCCGACTGCTTCGGCGGCGACGCGTCGGCGGTGATCACCGGCAGCAACGCCTTGGCCTGCGTCTTGCCCAGTTCGACGCCCCACTGGTCGAACGAGTCGATGCCCCAGACCACACCCTCGGTGAACACCTGGTGCTCATAGAGTGCGATCAACTGCCCGATCGTCGACGGTGTCAGCTGCGTGCCGAGGATCGACGTCGACGGCCGGTTGCCCGGCATCACTTTATGTGCCACCACTTCTGCCGGGGTGCCCTCGGCGGCGATCTCCTCTGCAGTCTTGCCGAATGCCAGCACCTGCGTCTGTGCGAAGAAATTGCTCATCAGCAGGTCGTGCATGCTGCCTGTGCCGTCGGCGGTGGCGAGGTCGTCGGTGGGCTGGCTGAACCCGATGAAGTCGGCGGGAATCAGTCGCGTGCCCTGGTGCAGAAGTTGGTAGAACGCATGCTGGCCGTTGGTTCCCGGTTCGCCCCAGAAGATTTCGCCGGTATCGGTGGTCGCCGGCGTGCCGTCGGCGTGCACGGCCTTGCCGTTCGACTCCATCGTCAGCTGCTGCAGATAGGCGGCGAACCGCGCCATGTCGTTGGAGTACGGCAGCACCGCGCGCGACTGCGCGCCGAAGAAGTTGTTGTACCACAGGCCGATGAGGCCAAGCAGCGCAGGCGCATTCGCCTCCAGCGGGGTGGTCCGGAAGTGTTCGTCGACGACATGGAAGCCGGCGAGGAACTCGGCGAACCGCTCCTTGCCGATAGCCGCCATCACCGAGAGGCCGATCGCCGAGTCCACCGAGTAGCGGCCGCCGACCCAGTCCCAGAACCCGAACATGTTGTCGGTGTTGATGCCGAAGTCGTCGACCAGTTTCTTGTTCGTCGACACCGCCACGAAGTGCTTGGCGACCGCGGCGTCGCCGAGCGCGTCGGTGAGCCAGCGCCGGGCCGCGGTCGCGTTCGTCAGCGTCTCCAGCGTGGAGAACGTCTTCGACGCGACGATGAAAAGCGTTGTGGCGGGGTCGAGTCCGGCCAGCTTGGCGACCATGTCGGCCGGGTCGACATTGGACACGAAGCGACACGAGATGCCCGCGTCCGCGTAATGGCGCAGCGCGGCGTAGACCATCACCGGGCCGAGGTCGGAGCCGCCGATGCCGATGTTGATGACGCATGCGATGCGCTTGCCGGTCGCGCCGGTCCACTCGCCGCTGCGCAGCCGGTCGGTGAACTCACCCATGCGGTCCAGCACGTCGTGCACATCGGACACCACGTCCTGGCCGTCGACGGTCAGCTCCACACCCCGCGGCTGTCGCAACGCGGTGTGCAGAACCGCGCGGTCCTCGGAGGTGTTGATGTGCACGCCGGAATACATCGCATCGCGGCGCTGTTCCAGGTTTGCAGCCCGCGCCAGGTCGACCAGCAGTTTCAGCGTTTCGCGAGTGATCCGGTGCTTGCTGTAGTCGATGTACAGGTCGCCGACCGTCAGCGCCAGCTCGGTTCCCCGGGCCGGATCCTCGTCGAACAGTTCGCGGAGGTGTTTGTCACCGATCTGATCATGGTGTCGCTTCAGCGCCTGCCATGCTGAGGTGGTCGAAATGTCGGGAATCTGCTGGAGTTCGGTGCTCACACTTCGACCCTAGTGCGGGGGCTTGACCAAAGGAGTAAGAGAGAACCTATGGATACCAAAGCGCTGCTGAAGTCAGTTCCCACCGGCCTGTGGATCGGCGGTGAGGAACGCCAGCCGATCAAGGACAGCTCGTCGACCTTCGACGTGCTCGACCCGTCCGACGATTCGGTGCTGACCTCGGTGGCCAACGCCACCGCCGAGGACGCGATCTCCGCGCTCGATGCGGCGGCAGCGGCGCAGGAGGAGTGGGCGGCCACCGCGCCGCGCAAGCGTGGCGAGGTGCTGCGGTCGGTGTTCGAGACGATCACCGAGCGCGCCGAAGACCTCGCGACGCTGATGACCCTCGAGATGGGCAAGGTGCTTCGCGAGAGCATGGGCGAGGTCACCTACGGCGCCGAGTTCTTCCGCTGGTTCGCCGAGGAGGCCGTGCGCATCCATGGCCGCTACACCCCGAGCCCCGCGGGCACCGGCCGCATCATCGTGACCAAGCAGCCCGTCGGGCCGTGCTACGCGATCACCCCCTGGAACTTCCCGCTGGCCATGGGCACCCGCAAGATCGGGCCCGCGATGGCGGCCGGCTGCACGATGATCGTCAAGCCGGCTCAGGAGACGCCGCTGACGATGCTGCTGCTGGCCAAGCTGATGGATGACGCGGGCCTGCCCAAGGGGGTGCTGTCGGTGCTGACCACCAACAACCCCCGCGACGTCACCAGCGCGCTGATCGATGACGGCCGCCTGCGCAAGCTGACGTTCACCGGCTCTACCGGCGTGGGCAAGGCGCTCGTCAAGCAGTCGTCGGACGCGCTGCTGCGCACCTCAATGGAGCTCGGCGGCAACGCCCCGTTCATCGTGTTCGACGACGCCGACGTCGACGCCGCCGTCGAGGGCGCGATCCTGGCCAAGATGCGCAACGGCGGCGAAGCCTGCACGGCCGCCAACCGTTTCCACGTCGCCAATGCGGTGCGCGAGGAGTTCACCGAGAAACTGGTCAAGCGGATGAGCGAGTTCCAGCTGGGCAAGGGGATCGACGAGTCCTCGACGCTCGGCCCGCTGATCAACGCCAAGCAGGTGGCAACGGTGTCCGATCTGGTGTCCGACGCGGTGTCGCGCGGGGCCACGGTGGCCGTCGGCGGCGTCGCGCCGGGCGGCCCCGGGAACTTCTATCCCGCGACGGTGCTGGCCGACGTGCCCGCCGACGCCCGCATCCTCAAGGAGGAGGTGTTCGGGCCCGTCGCGCCGATCACCGGCTTCGACACCGAGGAGGAGGGCGTGGCCGCCGCGAACAACACCGAATACGGGCTCGCCGCCTACATCTACACCCGCGATCTGGACCGTGCGCTGCGCGCGGCCGAGGGCATCGAATCCGGCATGGTCGGCGTCAACCGCGGCGTCATCTCCGATCCGGCCGCGCCGTTTGGTGGCGTCAAGGAATCCGGCTTCGGCCGCGAGGGTGGCTTCGAGGGCATCGACGAATACCTCGAGACCAAGTACATAGCCCTCACCAAGTAGCCCACGCGGCGCTCTTCGGCGAAGCGACGCAAAAGCACGCCGAATCCGGCGTGTCGTGGGACCGTCGCGTCCACCCGCCCGGGAAAGATTTCAGCGGTGAGTGGCCACCGGTGGGTCGCGCTGCCCGAGCGCGCCGTCAGTCGGGGTGCCCCGAAGGCGTCTGCTCGGCCTCGGCGCGGCAATGGCGGTTCGGCCGGCATCCCGGCGCTGGACGGCATCCGCGCGGTGGCGGTCGCGCTCGTGCTCGCCGACCACGGCGGCGTCCCGGGCGTCCCGGGCGGCTTCATCGGCGTCGACATGTTCTTCGTGCTGAGCGGATTCCTGATCACCTCGCTGCTGCTCGACGAACTCGGTCGCACCGGCGCAATCGACCTGCCCGGCTTCTGGGTGCGCCGCGCGCGGCGGCTGCTGCCCGCATTGATCGTCATGGTGATGGCCGTCGTCGTACTGCGCGAGCTGTTCCCGTCCGATGCGGTCGCCACCGTGCGCGACGACGCCGTCGGCGCCTTCTTCTGGGTTGCCAACTGGGTCTTCGTGTTCCGTGACACCGATTACTTCACCCAGGGTGACCCGCCGTCGCCGCTGCAGCACACCTGGTCGCTGGCGGTGGAGGAGCAGTACTACCTGGTGTGGCCGCTGGTGCTGTTGGCCGTCGCCGTCCTGCTCGCGTTGCTGATCAGGCGTCGGGGCGCCCGGCCGACGCTGCACACCGTGCGCATGGTCGTCGTCGGCGTCGCCGTCGTGGGTGCGGCGGCCTCGGCGCTCGTGGCGTGCCTGATGGTGTCGGAGGAATCGCGAAACCGCGTCTATTTCGGCACCGACACCCGGGTGCAGGCCCTACTCGTCGGCGCCGCTGCGGCCGCGCTGCTGGTGCGGGACTGGCCGTCGCTGGCGCGCTACGGCGCGCAGATCCGGCCCCGGTGGGGCCGGTGGGTCGCGCAGATACTTCCGGTCATCGGGCTGACGATGCTCGGCGTGGTCGCTCACTTCGCGACAGGCAGCGCGCAGGAGTTCGGCCGCGGTCTGCTGATCGTGGTGGCCGTCGCCGCGGTGTTCGTCGTCGCGCCCGTGGCGCTGGAACAGCGCGGGCTGGTGGCACGCGTTCTGGCTCTTCCGCCGCTGGTGTGGCTCGGGACGATCTCCTACGCCGTCTACCTCTGGCACTGGCCGATCTTTCTCGCGCTCAACGGCGAACGCACCGGCCTGACAGGCATGCCGCTGTTCGCGATCAGGGCGCTCGCCACGCTCACAGCGGCCGCGATGTCGTGGTGGCTGATCGAGCAGCCGATCAAGCGCTGGCGTCCCGCTCATGTGCCGCAGTTGCGGCTGGCCGCCGCGACCCTGGCCACCGCGGCCGTCGCGACGATGGTCGTGGCCCCGGTCGGCATCACGGAGGGCGGTGAGCGACCTCAGGGACCCGATGTGCTCGCCGCCGCGGTGCATCCGGAGGTGCCGGTCGAGGTCGACGACACCGCCCGGCCGGCGCCGGGTACCCGCACGGTTGCCGTCTTCGGCGACTCGATGGCGTGGACGATGATGCGTTATCTGCCGCCGACGCCCGGTTTCAACTTCACCGACTTCACCACCATCGGCTGCGGTATCGCGCGCGGTGGGCCGTACCGGTCGACGGGCCAGACGCTCACCCAGAAGCCCGAGTGTGAGACCTGGCCGGCCCGGTGGGCCCAGCGGATCAGCTACGCCAGGCCGGATGTCGTGCTGTTGATCGTCGGGCGCTGGGAAACGGTCGACCGCGTCCACGAAGGGCACTGGACGCACGTCGGCGACCCGGCCTTCGACACGTACCTCAGCGGTGAATTGCGTCGGGCCCTCGACATCCTCGGTTCGACCGGTTCGCGCATCGTCGTGACGACGGCCCCGTACAACCGCCGCGGCGAAAAGCCCGACGGGTCGCTGTACCCGGAGGACGAGCCGGATCGCGTCGACGCGTGGAACAAGCTCCTGCGCCGCGTCGTCGGGCAACGCAGGAACGCGGCCGTGCTGGACTTCAACGAGAAGCTCTGTCCCGACAGCGTTTACACCAACAGGGTCGACGGCATCAGGATGCGGATGGACGGCCTGCACCCGACACCGGAAGCCGTGAAGTGGTTGACGCCGTGGCTGGAGGACGCGCTCCGCTAGCTAGGCGATTTCGGCGCGGCTGGTCACTCTCAGGGTGACCCAGCGCGCCGAAATCGCAGGGCGCTCAGTGGCCGAGGCGGCCGCGGCCCAGCCGCAGTAGCAGCATCGCGAGATCTTTGCCTTCGGGGCCGAGTTCGCTGTAGCGCTCGATCACCTTCATCTCGCGGCTGTGCACCAGCCGGGTCCCCCCGGAGGCCATCCTGGCCTTGCCGATCAGCTTCGACACCTCGGTGCGACGCTTGACTGCGGCCAGGATGGCGGCATCGAGTTGGTCGATCTCCAGGCGCAGATCGTCGATGTCGGGCACGGGTTCCGTTTCGATAGTCACTTCTGTTTCGATAGACACTGGGGGCTCCTCGTTGTGTGGGTGGGTTGGTCTCATCCGGTTTCGGGCCTCACACAAGAGACGAGCCCCGGATCCGGAAGCGGACCGCGGGGCTGAAGGGAAGCAGCTAGACCACGGGCACCGCTGGCCGGTACCCGTAGAAAAATCGACACTGCTTGCTGAGCACGAGATAAGTGTGCCATTCAGGCCGCCGCCAGCGCAAAGAATGTCCCATCGCGGCGGTAAGTTAGGGCAGACATGAGTGTGCACGTAACTGATTCCCCGGCCGACCAGCTTCTCGACGGGCTCAACCCGCAGCAGCGGCAAGCGGTGCTGCATGCAGGGTCGCCGCTGCTCATCGTCGCCGGTGCGGGTTCGGGGAAGACGGCCGTCCTGACGCGGCGGATCGCCTATTTGCTGGCCGCCCGCGACATCGGCGTCGGCCAGGTGCTGGCCATCACGTTCACCAACAAGGCCGCCGCCGAGATGCGCGAACGGGTCGTCGCGCTGGTCGGCCCGCGGGCCAGGTCGATGTGGGTGTCGACGTTCCACTCGACCTGCGTGCGCATCCTGCGCAACCAGGCGTCGCTGCTGCCGGGACTCAATTCCAACTTCTCGATCTACGACGCCGACGACTCCCGTCGCCTGCTGCTGATGATCGGCAAGGACATGGGCCTGGACACCAAGCGCTACTCGCCGCGGCTGCTGGCCAACGGGATCTCGAATTTGAAGAACGAGCTGATCGGTCCCGAGCAGGCCGCCTCGGAGGCGCACGAGGCCGAGGAAGACCTGGCCCGCATCATCGCCGAGGTGTACGCGGAATACCAGCGACGGCTGCGCTCGGCCAACGCGCTGGACTTCGACGACCTCATCGGCGAGACGGTAGCTGTGCTGCAGGCCTTCCCGCAGATCGCCCAGTACTACCGGCGGCGCTTCCGGCACATCCTCGTCGACGAGTATCAGGACACCAACCATGCGCAGTACGTGCTGGTGCGCGAACTCGTCGGTACCGAGACCACCATCGACGGCATCGCGCCCGCTGAGCTGTGCGTGGTGGGCGACGCGGACCAGTCCATCTACGCGTTCCGCGGCGCGACCATTCGCAACATCGAGGATTTCGAGCGCGATTTCCCGAATGCCACAACGATTCTGCTCGAACAGAACTACCGCTCGACGCAGAACATCCTGTCGGCGGCCAACTCCGTCATCGCCCGCAATGCCGGGCGCCGCGAGAAGCGGCTGTGGACCGATGCCGGTGAGGGCGAGCTGATCGTCGGGTATGTCGCCGACAACGAGCATGACGAGGCCCGCTTCGTCGCCGAGGAGATCGACGCGCTGGCCGATCGCGGCGAGATCACGTACAACGACGTCGCGGTGTTCTATCGCACCAACAACTCGTCGCGCGCGCTGGAAGAGGTGTTCATCCGGGCCGGCATCCCGTACAAGGTGGTGGGCGGCGTTCGCTTCTACGAGCGCAAGGAGATTCGCGACATCGTCGCCTACCTTCGGGTGCTGGACAACCCCGGCGACTCGGTGAGCATGCGGCGCATCCTGAACACGCCGCGACGCGGCATCGGCGACCGGGCGGAGTCGTGCGTCGCGGTCTACGCCGAGAACACCGGATCGAGCTTCAACGACGCCCTGCAGGCGGCCGCCGACGGCAAGGTGCCGATGCTGAACACCCGCGCGGAGAAGTGCATCGCTGGCTTCGTCGAGATGCTCGACGAGCTGCGCGGGCGCCTCGACGGCGAGCTGGGGGAGCTGGTCGATGCGGTGTTGGAGCGCACCGGATACCGCGCCGAGCTGGAGGCGTCGAACGACCCGCAGGATCTGGCACGGCTGGACAACCTGAACGAATTGGTCAGCGTCGCACACGAATTCAGTACCGACCTGGCGAATGCCGAGGCGCTGGGCACCGACCTGGACGAGGAGGATGTGCCCGACACCGGGGTGCTGGCGAAATTCCTGGAGCGGGTGTCGCTGGTCGCCGACGCCGACGAACTGCCCGAGCACGGCGCGGGCGTGGTGACGATGATGACGCTGCACACCGCAAAGGGGCTCGAGTTCCCCGTCGTGTTCGTGACCGGCTGGGAAGACGGCATGTTCCCGCACATGCGGGCGCTGGGCGATCCCACCGAATTGTCCGAGGAGCGGCGGCTGGCCTATGTCGGGATAACCCGTGCGCGCCAACGGCTTTACGTCAGCCGCGCGAAGGTCCGCTCGTCGTGGGGGCAGCCGATGCTCAACCCGGAGTCGCGGTTCCTGCGCGAGATCCCGCAGGAGCTCATCGAGTGGCGGCGCACCGATCCCGCGCCCTCACTGTCGGCGCCCGTCAGCGGCGCGGGCCGGTTCGGCGCCCCGCGGCCGTCGCCCGCACGGGCCGCGGCGGGCAAGCGCCCGCTGATCGTGCTCGAGCCGGGTGATCGGGTCACCCACGACAAGTACGGGCTGGGCCGCGTCGAAGAGGTCTCCGGCATGGGTGAATCCGCCATGTCGCTCATCGACTTCGGCAGTGCCGGACGCGTGAAGCTGATGCACAACCACGCGCCCGTCACGAAGCTCTAGGTCCCGCCGACCTGCGAGCTGAGCTCAGGGTGCCAGGGCGCCCGTCTTCAGTGGGCGCCGAATCGGGTCGGCCGTCGGCGTCTTACCACTGATCGCTCGGGTGATCGCTCGGGCATCACCTTCTAAATACGGCAACAGCGCGAACAGTCCGAAGCGGAATCCTGCGAAGAAGAGGCCGGGCGCGCCGGGAAGCTGCTCGCCGCCGGCGACCTTTGGCTCGCCCTTTTCGTCGACAACGCCGAGGTCGCCGACCATATCTTCGAGGCCTGGCCGAAACCCGGTTGCGGCGATGACGACGTCATAGGCACGACGTTCTCCCCCGTCCAGAAAGACGGACTCACCGTCGAATCCGGTGACAGCGGGGACGATCTCGATGTCGCCGCGCTGCACGGCCGCTGCGAACCCGTTGTCGAGAGGTGGGGAGTAGTACGTATGCCTCATCATCGACAGGCGTTTCGATGTTTCGCCAAGTCCGAATGGAGCCAGATCGGACCATAGCCGGCGATGCACGGCTCGACCGCACCAATCGATCAGCCTGTCGGGCAGCAGCCGACCGAGTTCAGCCAGCAGGGTTACCGGTACAGGTCCGAGTTCTCGCTTCAACATCAGCGGGACGGTCCGGACGCTGATCGACGTTCGGATGGAGTCGTCGGCGCTTAGCAGGGTCGCGATCTCGATCCCGGAATTGCCCGTTCCGACCACAAGTACCGATTTACCTTTGAGCTCCTCGACGGTTCGGAATTGCGCCGAGTGAATGAACTGGCCCGTGAAAGCCTCCACGCCATGCCACTGCGGGATCACGGGGACACGATCGTGTCCCGTTGCCACAATCACGTACGGCGCATTCCAGGCTCCGGTGGCGGTGTGGACGCACCAGCCCCCACGGGTCTGTTCCACTCTGAGAACTGTGGTGCCCAGTACGACTTCGCGTAGCTGCGCTGCGTAGCGGCCGAGGTAGGAAGCCCATTGCTCTCGATCCGGCCACCGCCCGAACTGCGCAGCCATGCGTGCGAATGGAAGGTCCGAGAGCCAGCGGACTGTGTTCAACCGCAATCCTTCGTAGCGTTGCCACCAGCTTGCCGCCACCCGATGCGATCGTTCGAGGACACACACGCGCATGCCCGCATCTTCGAGGGAGCGTGCGACCGCGAGGCCGGCGGCGCCGGCGCCGATGACGACGGCATCGCGACGCTCGCTCATGCTCACACCTCCAATTCTTGTTCAGGGCCGGGACGGCGGACTGAAGGCGATCCAAGTTGTGCAGTGAACCGCTGTGAACATGTTGCGGAGCAGAACCGGTAAGTGGCGCCTACCCGACTTCGCGTAATCGCCGAAGTTCCTGACGGCAACCGCATTCGGCATACCGGATCGATCTGGCCGCAATGGCAGTCTGAATCCAGGTCGATGGCGAAGGTGGCCAGCGGCTGCGACATGTTGCGCAATGTGGTCTGCCCAAGACTGCTGACAGCAACGCCCTCCTCCGTCGCGGCGACTGCCACTGCCTGGGTGGCAATTGTCTGCCCCGGCGCTGCCTGGGCTGCCAGGCGTGCGGCGATGTTGACGGTACGTCCGTAGATGTCGCCCCGGCTTAGCAGCACAGGCCCGTAGGCAACGCCGCCGCGCAGCACTGGGTATGGGCCCTCGTGATGGGTTGCCTGGACAATCCTGTTGAGCGCGCTGAGCGCGCCACGGGCAGTCGGCGAAGTGAACAGCACTGCGTCACCGATCGATTTGACCAACCGATCTTCATCTGCAATGAGCGTGCCAGTCAGTGCCGAAAAATTTTCAGCCAGCCGAGCGGCCACGTAGTCGCCGTGCGCTTCTGTCAGAGCGGTGTAGCCCGACATATCGAGGAAAACGACGGCCAGTTCCTCTGTGGCAATCGGTTCGCCACCATTGTTGTGCATCGACAAACACCTCCACGGTGATATGTGCCCTGTTGGCCCCACGACCGCGATACGGCTGTGGGTGCTCCCTCCTCTAAGCCGACTGCTCGATGGTGCGCTTCAGATAGCGCAGTTCGGTGCGTGCATGCTCGCGGTCCTTGGCAATTCCGTCGAGCAGACGGGTAAACACGAACGCCACCACCTTGCCGAAGATCCCCGGCGGGAAGGTGGCCCAGACGTGGGCGCTGACGACGGAAGACGACGTGCCCTCCGGCTTGATCCGCCAGGTCACGCCCTCGCCGATGTCGACGCTCAGCCCGAGCAGGCGATATGTCGCGTCGGCGTCCCACGTCACCGCCGAACCTTCCTCGACGGCTGTTATCGTGCCCACCGCGTCGGCGGGAATCCCGGCGACCTTCTCGCGAATGCGAAGCCGCGCACCGACTTCCGTCGCGGGCCGGTCATCGAGATGCTCGAGGCTGATGTGCTCGGGGTTCGAGGGCAGCCACCAATTGTCGACATCCCGCATCACCTCCCACACTCGTTCGGGCGTCTCGTCGACGACGATCGATTCGGTGAATTCGAACATCGCTTCCCCCTTCTTTGGTTGCGTGCTTCCTCCTCGCACCATACACATGCGCATATATGCATGTGAAGGCCGGGGGTGCCGCCGCGGGTCGCCCGTCAAGGACTAAGGGCGGGCCCAGCGCGCGGTGGCCGGCAGCAGCGCCAGCACGATCGTGATAACCGGGAGCGCGGGAATCGCGTAGACCACCGGCGCCAGCTTGGCGCCGGCGATGAAGAGGCTCGCGAAGATCAGCAGCCCGATCACCGATCCCACGACGACGAGCAGACGCGCCATCCGGCGTCGAAGCAGCAGCGCAATCAGTCCGCTGATGAGCGCGCCCGCGGAAACCAACGTCAGGAATCCGACCGCGACGCAGAACAGCCGGTCCGATGCCCACCAGCCGGTGATCAGGTCGGTGGCGATGACGGCGGTGGCCCATCCGCTGAGGATCGCGAAGACCGCTGTGGCGGCGGCCATTTTCGGGCGCGCCCCGTGGCGCCCCCGGATCGAGACCGGCCTGGCCCGCGGAATGTAGGTGGTCTGCTGTTCGGGATGGTCGCCGGTGCCGATATGCGTGGTTTGCGGCTCGTCGAGAGTAGGCAGTGCCCCCGTGGGCGCGCGCCGGATGATGCCGGTCTTGGGCGCGGAGAGCCCATCGGAGGGCGGTGACGATTCGTCGCCGGACTCAGCGGAAAGGTCCGGTTCACTCATACTTACGGAGAGTACGTGCCGGGGCTGAGTCCCCGTTGCGCGAGCCACGCCACCGGATCGATGCGGTGCGTGCCGTTGTGCAGAACCGCGAAGTGGCAGGTGCGGGCCGGTCGAGTTGCCGCGGTTGCCGATCGTGGCGATCTGGTCACCGGCCCAGACGCGCTGGCCGATGCTGACGTTCCAGGTGTTGACGTGGCCGTAGAGCGTGACGGTGCCGTCGGCGTGGCGAATCTTGACCCACGCGCCGTAACCCGGGCGTCGGCCCCACGTCGATGACGACGCCGTCGGCGGCGGCGACGATCGGGGTGCCGATCGAGTTGGCGATGTCGATACCGCCGTGCAGCACACCCCAGCGATAGCCGAAGCCCGAGGTGAACACGCCTTTGGTGGGCATCACGAACAACGGGCGCTGCAGACGGGCCTCGCGCTCGGCCCGCTCCTGGGCGAAGGCGGCGGCCTTGGTGATCTCCTCGGCGTGCACCGTGGAATCGGCGGGCGCCGCGACGGTCACGATCTGCATGCCGTCGCTGGATCCGGAGATGGCACCGCCCGCCATGGTCGACTGGTCGGCGGCGAGCACCGTGTCGGAGGCGGTGGTATCGGACTTGTTGATCACCGAGTGCGCGGCCGCCGCGGTGGCGCCTGCGGCCATCGCGGCGATCATCAGCCGGCCCTTCACCGCGCTGGCGGTTTCCTTGCGGTGCTGGGCGGCGCGACGGGCGCTCATGTCGATGATGTCGGTGGCCGCGACGCCGTTACTGACGTCGGTTCTGCTGTCGCGGTAGGCGTGCGTTGAATTTCGCGCACCGCGTGAGGACGTTGACCGTCGGTCGTCGCCGGGCTCCGACCGGAACTTCGACGGCACGACGAGCCGCATCGGGATCAGATCATCGGTGTCGTGCATGTCGTCGAGCTCGGGCGCGTGGATGACCTGGCACTCGCGATCGAATACGGAGTTGTCGTGAAACTCCAGGTCAGCGAGGACACCGAACTCGTTGAAGGGAATGATGTCGGTGATTTCGGTGGCGTGGGGGGATTCGGGATCGACCCATCTGTTGCGAGCGTTCGTCGCCTCTCCCTCAGGAGTTCCGAACGAACGATGCTCCGCCAACCTGAAATATCCTTCTCGTCGTGACCAGACCGTTATCTAGACCGCTAGACGTTAACCAAATCCCAATGTTCGCCGCAACCGCAGAGACTATTCCATCGGCGATTGTGACTTGTATCACCATCGACCCCCCGGTGAGATCTGCCACATGAGTGGTAGGCGGTGCCGATGTTCACGACTGGTGTCGATAAAGTGCCCACGAGCCCGTCGGGTGCCTACATCAAAGTCAAACGGACAGTGACTTCAAACAGACAGTGAGCTGATGGATCTTTTCGAGTATCAGGCCAAAGAGCTGTTCGCCAAGCACAACGTGCCCACCACTCCCGGCCGTGTGACGACCACCGCGGAAGAGGCCAAGACCATCGCCGAGGAGATCGGCAAGCCGGTGATGGTCAAGGCTCAGGTGAAGACCGGCGGTCGCGGCAAGGCGGGCGGGGTGAAGTACGCGGCCACCCCCGACGACGCGTTGACCCACGCCCAGAACATCCTCGGCCTCGACATCAAGGGCCATATCGTGAAGAAGCTGCTGGTGTCCGAGGCCAGCGACATCGCCGAGGAGTACTACATCTCCTTCCTGCTCGACCGCGCCAACCGCACCTACCTGGCCATGTGCTCGGTCGAGGGCGGCGTGGAGATCGAAGAGGTCGCGGCCACCAAGCCTGACCGGCTGGCCAGGGTGCCCGTCGATGCGACCAAGGGCGTCGACGAGGCGTTCGCCCGCGAGATCGCCGAGAAGGGACACCTGCCGGCCGAGGTGCTCGACGCCGCCGCGGTGACCATCGCCAAGCTGTGGGAGGTCTTCGTCGGCGAAGACGCCACGCTGGTCGAGGTGAACCCGCTGGTGCGCACTCCCGACGATCAGATCCTCGCGCTGGACGGCAAGGTCACCCTCGACGCCAACGCCGACTTCCGCCATCCCGATCACGCGGAGTTCGAGGACCGTGACGCGACCGATCCGCTGGAACTGAAGGCCAAGGAGCACGACCTCAACTACGTCAAGCTCGACGGCGAGGTGGGCATCATCGGAAACGGCGCGGGCCTGGTCATGTCGACGCTGGACGTCACCGCCTACGCCGGCGAGAAGCACGGCGGCGTGAAGCCGGCCAACTTCCTCGACATCGGAGGCGGCGCCTCGGCCGAGGTGATGGCCGCCGGCCTCGACGTCATCCTCAACGACGCCCAGGTCAAGAGCGTGTTCGTGAACGTGTTCGGCGGCATCACCTCCTGCGACGCCGTCGCCAATGGCATCGTCAACGCGCTGAAGATCCTCGGCGACGACGCCAACAAGCCGCTGGTGGTTCGCCTCGACGGCAACAACGTCGAAGAAGGCCGTCGCATCCTGGCCGAAGCCAACCACCCGCTGGTGATCCAGGCCGACACCATGGACGCCGGTGCCGACAAAGCCGCCGAGCTGGCCAATAAGTAAGGGAGCAACACATGTCGATCTTCCTGAACAAAGATTCCAAGGTCATCGTCCAGGGCATCACCGGCGGCGAGGGCACCAAGCACACCGCGCTGATGCTCAAGGCGGGCACGCAGTTGGTCGGTGGCGTCAACGCCCGCAAGGCGGGGACTGAGGTGTCCCACGTCGACAAGGACGGCAAGGACGTGAAACTGCCCGTGTTCGGCAGCGTCGCCGAGGCGATGAAGGAGACGGGCGCCGACGTGTCCGTCGTCTTCGTGCCGCCGAAGTTCGCCAAGGACGCGATCATCGAGGCCATCGACGCCGAAATCCCGCTGCTGGTCGTCATCACCGAGGGAATTCCGGTGCAGGACAGTGCATATGCGTGGGCCTATAACGTCAAGAAGGGCCAAAAGACGCGCATCATCGGGCCCAACTGCCCGGGCATCATCACGCCGGGCGAGGCGCTGGCGGGCATCACGCCGGCCAACATCACCGGCCCCGGCCCAGTCGGCCTGGTGTCGAAGTCGGGCACGCTGACCTACCAGATGATGTTCGAGCTGCGCGATTTCGGCTTCTCGACGGCCATCGGCATCGGCGGCGACCCGGTCATCGGCACCACGCACATCGACGCCATCGAGGCGTTCGAGAAGGATCCCGACACCAAGGTCATCGTGATGATCGGCGAGATCGGCGGCGACGCCGAGGAGCGCGCGGCCGACTACATCAAGGCCAACGTCTCCAAGCCGGTCGTGGGCTACGTCGCGGGATTCACTGCGCCGGAAGGCAAGACGATGGGCCACGCGGGCGCGATCGTGTCGGGGTCGTCGGGCACCGCGGCCGCCAAGAAGGAGGCCCTGGAAGCAGCGGGCGTCAAGGTCGGCAAGACGCCGTCGGAGACGGCGCAGCTGGCCCGCGAAATCCTGCAGAGCCTCTAGCCCCCGCTCTTAGCTCCTCACCTCGCCCCGCGAGCGTGCGCGTCTGTTCCGCGACGCGCCGCCACGACGCCTGCGTTTGTGCACGCTCGCGCAATGTGACCGACGCCGCGCAATTAGGAACACGTTCCAGTTTTCGGTTAGCCTGACGAATTAACAGTCGTCAGGAGGTCTGTAATGGGGGTTGGCCCGCGTACACCGGTGATCGTCGGCGTCGGCCAGTTCACCGAGAGCATCGACGACCCCTGCTACCGCGGCATGTCGGCGGTGGAGCTGGCCACCGCAGCCGCGAGAGCGGCGCTGGCCGACACCGGAGCCAACGCGGACCACGTCGCCACGGCCATCGACGCCGTCGTCGGCCTCCGGCAGTTCGAGATCTCGGCGGGCATGCCCGCTCCGCTCGGCAAGTCGAACAACTACCCGCGGTCGGTGATGCAGCGCCTCGGTGCGCAGCCGGCCCGTTCGGTCGTCGAACCCGTCGGCGGCCAGGGCCCGCAGAAGCTGGTCACCGAGTTCGGCACGGAGATCGCCAACGGCGACGCCGACGTCGTGATGATCATCGGCTCGGAGAACGGGTCGACCCTTCGCTACTTCGCCAACCGGGACAACAAGCCGGATTTCACCGAGCACATCGATGGCCAGCTCGAGGACCGCGGCCATCAGATCTACAACTATGTCAGCGAATACACGATCAAGCACGGCCTCACGGGTGCGCCTGTGCAGTACGGCCTGCTGGACAACGCCCGCCGCAGGCGGCTCGGGCTGAGTGTCGCCGACTATCGGAGAAGCATGGCGGAGCTTTTCGCGCCGTTGTCGAAAGTCGCTGCGAAGAACCCGTTCTCGTCATCGCCGGTAGAGCGCACGGTCGAGGAGATCGAGACGGTCACCGACGACAATCGGATGATCTGCGACCCGTATCCGCGGTTGCTCGTCGCCCGCGATCAGGTCAACCAGGGTGCGGCGGCGATCATGATGTCGGTGGACGCCGCCCGCCGACTCGGTGTTCCCGAAGAGAAGTGGGTGTACTTGCACGGCCACTCGGACATGGTCGAGCAGGGCCTGCTGGACCGTGTCGATCTCAGCGCCAGCCCAGCGACGACACACGCGGCGCGGGAAGCGTTGCGAGTGGCAGACATTGGCGTCGACGACATCGCCACCTTCGACCTGTACAGCTGCTTCCCGTTCCCGGTGTTCGCCATGTGCGAGGCCCTCGGCATCGACGGCGACGACCCCCGCGGTCTGACGCTGACCGGCGGGCTGCCCTATTTCGGCGGACCCGGCAACAGCTACTCACTTCACGCCATCGCCGAGACGGTGGCCGAGATGCGTTACAAGCCAGGACAATTCGGCCTAGTCGGTGCCAACGGCGGAACCATGAGCAAGTATTCGGTGGGTATCTACTCGACGCTGCCGACCGACTGGCGCACCGATCGCAGTGCGGCCCTGAACGATGAGGTGGCGGCGCTGCCGACTGTCGCGGTGACGGAGACGGCTGACGGCCCCGCGACGGTCGAGACCTACTCTGTGCGCTACGACTGGCCGGTCCGCACCGGGGTCGTCGTCGGCAGGCTCGATGCCGACGGGTCCCGGTTCATGGCGCTCACGGAGGACGACGATCTCGTCGGCCTGATGTCCGACGGCGATCCGCTCGGGGCGCGCATCGTCGTGAGCTCCACAGAAAAGGGCAACCGCGCGCGGCTGGCATGAGAACTACTTCACACGGCCGGACAGTTCTTGTACCATATGGTACATGATTACCGACAGTGCCGTCGACATCGATGCCCCTTCGACGCTGGTCTGGGACGTGTTCTCCGACGTCGAGCGCTGGCCGGAATGGACGGCATCGGTGACCAGCCTCAGGGCACTCGACGGGCCGGGTCTCGCCGTCGGCAAGCGCTTCGAGATCAAGCAGCCGCGACTACCGAAGCTGGTGTGGGAGGTGACCGAGCTCGTCGAGGGCACGTCGTGGACGTGGGAGCAGCGCTCGCCGGGCGGTCGGACCGTCGCGGTGCACGAGGTCAACCCGGATGCCGGCCGCACGCTGGTGCGCCAGCGGCTGGACCAGCAGGGCCCCGTCGGCGCACTGATCGGCCGGCTCATGCACGGCACCACCAAGCGCTACCTCGAGCTGGAGGCTCGGGGCCTCAAGGCGCGCAGCGAGGAACTGCGTGGCTCGACCTCCTGACGTCGAGCGGCGCCGACAGCTGCTCGACGCGCTCATCGACGCCTTCGCCGACGGCGGTATCGGTGACCGCTCGCTGCGCGACATCGCCGGATCCGTCGGGACCAGTCACCGAATGCTGTTGCACCACTTCGGGTCACGCGAGGAACTGCTGCTGTCCATCGTCGACGGGGTGGAGCGCAGGCAGATGTCGGTGCTGCCCGAAGCCGGCACCGAACCGGCCGACGCGATGGCTGCCATGTGGGCCGACGTCCGCCGACCCGAACTGCGGCGCTTCGAGCGGCTGTTCTTCGAGTGCTACGCGCGCGGCGCGCAGGGCGAGCAGCCGTTCGCGCGCATGCTGCCCGGCGCCGTCGAATCCTGGCTGGGGGAGGTGGACGCGAAGACCGGGCAGACCGCCGACCCGGCGCTGGTTCGGCTCGGGCTTGCGGTCACCCGCGGGCTGCTGCTCGATCTGGTCGCCACCGACGACGACGAGGGCGTCGACGCGGCAGCGCAGGCGTTCGTCGAACTGCTGCGCTCGATTCAGACCAGCGCGGCCAGCTTGCCCGCGAGGCGTTCCACGTAAGCGCCGACTTCTTGTTCGGATTTGTCAGGCAGGCCGAACAGCACCTCGGTGACACCGAGTTCGCGCCAGTGGGCGAGCTTTTCGGGATCTGGCTTGAAGTCCAGAGCGACGATCTGGGGTGCGCCGTCGCGTCCGGCGGCGGCCCAGGTGTCCTGCAGCAGCTTGACCGGCTCGTCGATGTTGAAGTCGCGCGGCGTGGTGATCCAGCCGTCGGCAGACCGGGCGATCCACTTGAAGTTCTTCTCGGTGCCCGCCGCGCCGACCAATACCGGGATATGGGACTGGATCGGCTTCGGCCATGCCCACGACGGGCCGAACTTCACGAACTCGCCGTCGAATTCGGCCTCCTCCTGGGTCCAGAGGGCGCGCATGGCCTCGATGTACTCGCGCAGCATGGTGCGCCGACGCCCCGGCGGCACGTTGTGGTCGGTGAGTTCGTCTGTGTTCCAACCGAACCCGACGCCGAGGCTGACCCGGCCACCGGAGAGATGGTCGAGCGTGGCGATCGACTTGGCCAGCGTGATCGGGTCGTGCTCGACGGGCAGGGCCACCGCGGTCGACAGCCGCACCCGCGACGTCACCGCGCACGCGGTGCCCAGCGACACCCAGGGGTCGAGGGTGCGCATGTAGCGGTCGTCGGGCAAAGACTCGTCGCCGGTGGTCGGATGCGCCGCCTCGCGCTTGACCGGGATGTGGGTGTGCTCGGGCACGTAGAACGTGGTGAATCCGTGGTCGTCGGCCAGCTTGGCCGCCGCCGATGGGGTGATCCCACGGTCGCTGGTGAAAAGTACGAGCCCATAGTCCATAGCAGAATTAGAACGTGTTCCAGTCTGAGGGGCAAGGCCGGGGTCGCGATGCCGACGACTGTGCGGTTTCGTACGGGACGCGCCGCAACGGCGTTCGATTTCGCACACTCACAGCCGGCGCGCAGTCGGCGGCCAGCCGCCGCGGCTTCCTGCACTCCCGGCAAGACGACGCGTGGGTCGACGCTGCCGTGCTCGTGTCCGCATATCGCAAGGTGCGCTAGCGTGGTGTGGAATCGCCTATGCGGTCGGCAGATCGCGAGTTCCGTGAACGGCGTTCCGATGCAGCGTCGCGGGCAGCGGCGCCCAACCAAAAGCAGGAGAGGTCATGACCTACCCGCCAAGTAGCTCGGGTTATCCGCCCAGCCAGCAGCCGACCACCCAGTTCAGCGCGCCGACCCAGCAGTTCGGCAAGGCCGACCAGCCGTCGGCGCAGTCATCCGCGCCTGCCGCCGCCGGCGTGAGCAAGTTGCCATACATCCTGCTCGCCGCGGTCGCGGTGCTCGGCCTGCTCGTCTACCTGTTCAGCTTCGGCGACATGTTCACGATCGAGAGCACCGACTTCCCGCAGTTGGGCAGCGCCAGCGGCACGTCCCTCGGCCTCGGCATGGCCGTCGTCGCCGCGCTGGTCTCCGGACTCATCGCCGCGGCAAGCCTGCTGCCCAGGCAGAAGGCGCCCGTCGGCGTCATCGCGGCGATCGCCATGCTGGCCTTCCTGCTGGTGCTCGCCGAGATCATCCAGAAGCCCCAGGGCGTCAGCATCGGGTGGGCGCTCTATGTCGTCATTGCCCTGACCTTCCTGCAGGCCGCGGTCGCGATCGGCGCTCTGCTGCTCGACGCGGGCATCATCAGCGCGCCGGCGCCCAAGTCGAAATACGAGCAGCCGCAGTACGGCGGCCCGTACGGCGGCCCCGGCCAGTACTACGGCCAGCACCAGCCGCACCAGGGCGGCCATCACCAACAGCGTCCGCCGTATCAGGGTCAGTACGGCGGCTATTCCGGCGGGCAGCAATCCGGTGGTTTCTCCGCGATCGGTCAGCAGGGTGGCCCGAACACCCCGCCTACCGGTTTCCCGACGTACAGCCAGCCGCCGGCGTCACCGTCTGCGCCGACGGGCCAGGGGCACTCACAGCCGCAGTCGTCGTCGTCTTCGTCGAATCAATCCGGCAACTCGTCGTCCTAGTCCGAGCCCCGCGAACGGGAATACCGCGCGCGTGAGCGAAGAGCTGCTATACCGCTAGTGGTGGAGAACAGGTCGGTCGGCAGTCGCCAGGCTCGCGACCTGTTCAGGGTCGCCTTCGGCCCGTCGGTGGTGGCACTGGTCATCATCGCGGCGGTGACGCTGCTGCAGCTGCTGATCGCGAACAGCGACATGACGGGCGCGCTCGGCGCCATCGCGAGCATGTGGCTGGGCGTGCATCAGGTGCCCGTCTCGATCGCCGGCCGTGAGCTGGGCGTGATGCCGCTGCTGCCGGTGCTGGCGATGGTGTGGGGTGCCGCGCGCACCACCGCAGCCGCAACGCCGCCGCAAGGGTCCTGGTTCGTCATCCGCTGGATCGCCGCGTCGGCGTTGGGCGGCCCGCTGCTCATCGCCGCCATCTCCCTGGCCGTCATCCATGACGCCTCGTCGGTGCTGACTGAGCTGCAGACGCCCAACGCGCTGCGGGCGTTCGCCGGGGTGGCGGCCGTGCACGCGATCGGCGCGGTGATCGGCGTGGGCTCGCGAGCGGGCAGACGCCTGGTGGCCGCGGCCGGACTGCCGAGGTGGGTGGCCGACGCGGGACGGCCCGCCGTCGCCGGGGTGCTGGCGCTGGTCGGGTTGTCGGGCGCCGTCACCGCGCTGTCGCTGGTGGTGCACTGGTCGACGATGTACGACCTGTACGCCGTCACCGACTCGCTGTTCGGCCAGTTCAGCCTCACTGTGTTGTCGGCGCTCTACGCGCCGAACGTCATCGTCGGCACCTCCGCCGTTGCCGTGGGTTCGAGCGCGCACGTCGGGCTGGCGACGTTCAGCTCGTTCACCGTGTTCGGCGGCGACATTCCCGCGCTGCCGGTGCTGGCTGCGGTGCCGACGCCGCCGCTGGGGCCGATCTGGGTCGCGTTGCTGATCGTCGGGGCCGCGTCCGGTGTGGTAGTCGGCCAGCAGTGTGGTCGACGGCCGCTGCCGCTGCTGCCCGCGCTGGGCAAGCTGGTGATCGCGTCGGCGCTGGCGGCGGTGACGATGGCGCTGCTCGGCTACGCGGGCGGCGGCGAGCTGGGCAATTTCGGCCATGTCGGGGTGGACCAGGCCACCTTCGGGCCCGCGGTGTTCCTGTGGTTCGCCGCGATCGGCGGGCTGACGGTGGCGATGGCGGGCGGGATCGCCCGCAGGCCCAAGGTCGCCACCCCGCGCCGCGAGCCGGTCGAGGACGGCGACGTCGGAGAGCCGGAACCGGAGTTCAAGCCGGTGTTCGAACCCGAACCCGAACCGGCACCCGAACCGGTATTCGAGCCGGAGCCCGAGCCGGAACCCGATTTCCCCCTCGAGGACGAACCGCCGCCCGTCGAGGAGCCCGCGGACGTCACGCCGCTCCCGCGTGCCGCCACCGGACGTCCACACTTCGACGACGACCTGCCCGATCCCGAGGACTTCGAGTACATCGACGATGACGACGCCGCGCCGGGCCCCACGGGCGATCAGACGCGCCCGGCCGACGATTAGGCTCGTCGCGTGCAGCAACCGCTCCGTGTGCCCCCGAGCGCACCGGCCCGCGTGGTGGTGCTGGCGTCCGGTACCGGTTCGCTGCTGGAGTCCCTGCTCGAATCCGCTGTCGGCGACTACCCGGCGCGCATCGTCGCCGTCGGCGTGGACCGTGTGTGCCGGGCCGTCGATGTCTCCGCAGCGGCCGGGCTGCCCAGCTACCGGGTCCGGCTGGGCGACTACCCCAGCCGCGACGCCTGGGACGAGGCCATCACCGACGCCACCGCGGCGCACGAGCCGGACCTTATCGTTTCGGCGGGATTCATGAAAATCCTTGGCTCGCGGTTTCTTTCGCAGTTCATGGGCCGAATTCTCAACACGCATCCGGCGCTGCTGCCCGCATTTCCCGGCGCGCACGCCGTGCCCGACGCGCTGGCCTACGGCGTGAAGATCACCGGATGCAGCGTGCATCTGGTGGACGCGGGAACCGACACCGGGCCGATTCTGGCGCAGCAGGCGGTCCCGGTGCTTGATGACGACGACGAGGCCACCCTGCACGAGAGGATCAAGGTCGTCGAACGCAGACTGTTGGTGGATGTCCTGGCCGCGCTGGCCACGGGCGGAGTGACCTGGACCGGACGAAAGGCAATCATCGGATGACCGACTTTTACGCGATGTCGGCGGCAAGCGCCTCCGGCGACGGGCGCAAACCGATTCGACGGGCGTTGGTCAGCGTCTACGACAAAACCGGACTGGCCGAACTCGCCAACGGTCTTCACGATGCGGGCGTCGTGATCGTGTCGACGGGTTCGACCGCCAAAGCCATTGCGGGAGCCGGTGTCCCGGTGACCCCGGTGGAGGAGCTCACCGGTTTTCCCGAGGTGCTCGACGGCCGCGTCAAGACCCTGCACCCGCGGGTGCACGCCGGCCTGCTCGCCGACCTCCGCAAACCCGAACACGCCGCCGCGCTGGAGGAACTCGGTATCGAGGCGTTCGATCTCGTCGTGGTGAACCTGTACCCGTTCAGTGAGACGGTCGCTTCCGGCGCCGACGCCGACGAGTGCGTCGAGCAGATCGACATCGGTGGCCCGTCCATGGTGCGGGCGGCCGCCAAGAATCATCCCAGCGTTGCCGTGGTGGTCGAGCCGCGCGGCTACGACGGTGTGCTTGCGGCGGTTCGCGCAGGCGGATTCACGCTGGCCGAACGGAAGATCCTGGCGTCGTTGGCGTTTCGGCACACCGCCGAGTACGACGTGGCCGTCGCGAGCTGGATGGGCGACACGCTGGCTCCCGAGGAACCGGCGCAGAAGCTGCCCGCCTGGTTCGGCGGCACGTGGCGCCGCACCGGCGTGCTGCGCTACGGCGAGAACCCGCATCAGCAGGCGGCGCTCTACAGCGACGACACCGCGTGGCCCGGATTGGCGCAGGCCGAGCAGCTGCACGGAAAAGAGATGTCCTACAACAACTTCACCGATGCCGATGCGGCATGGCGGGCCGCATTCGACCACGAAGAGACGTGCGTGGCAATCATCAAGCACGCGAACCCGTGCGGCATCGCCATCTCGTCGGTGTCCGTCGCCGACGCGCACCGCAAGGCCCACGCGTGCGACCCGCTGAGCGCCTTCGGCGGCGTGATCGCGTCGAACTCCACCGTCAGCGTCGAGATGGCCGAGACCGTCGCCGACATCTTCACCGAGGTCGTCATCGCGCCGGCCTACGAAGACGGCGCGGTGGAAGTGCTTGCACGCAAGAAGAACATCCGCGTGCTGTTGGCGTCGGAGCCGATGGTCGGCGGTGTCGAGATGCGGCCGATCAGCGGCGGCCTGCTGCTGCAGCAGCGCGACGCGCTGGACGCGCCGGGCGACGATCCGGCGAACTGGACGCTGGCCGCGGGCGAGCCTGCCGATCCGGCGACGCTCGCCGACCTGGTCTTCGCGTGGCGGTCCTGCCGCGCGGTGAAGTCCAACGCAATCGTCGTGGCAGCCAACGGCGCCACGGTCGGCGTCGGCATGGGCCAGGTGAACCGCGTCGACGCGGCACGGCTGGCGGTGGAGCGTGGCGGCGACCGGGTTCGTGGCGCGGTCGCGGCGTCCGATGCCTTCTTTCCCTTCCCCGACGGCCTGCAGACGCTGACCGACGCGGGCGTGACGGCGATCGTGCATCCCGGCGGGTCGATGCGCGACGAACTCGTCACCGAGGCGGCCGCGAAGGCCGGGGTGACGCTCTACGTGACGGGAGCGCGCCACTTCGCGCACTGATAGGTTGCCGACCATGGTGACGGCGGCGCGCGTGGCGACGGTGGTGTTCGGCGCCGCGGCCATCGTGGTGCTCACATCGTGCACCCGCGTCGTCAGCGACGCCCGCGTGGTGGCCGCCCACGACATGGGCAAGGCCGGTGCGACCGCATCGGATTGCACGTCCGTCGACGCGCCGATGACCTCGATCCCCGACCACAACGACCAAGAGCCGGTGATGAAGATCCCGCAGCCGGACGGCTGGACGCGGGTCACGATGATGGATTCAGAGCTGATCCGGTTCACGATGCGCAACGAAAGCCTGGTCAAAGATGGGTTCGCGCCGACGGCGGTGGTCACGCTCGAAAGCCACCGCGGTCTCGCCGAACCGCAAGAGGTGTTCGAGGCCCAGCGCGACGCGCTCGAGACGGCAGTCGGGGCGACGGACGTCAAGGTCACCGAGACCACACTGTGCGAACTGCCGGCCGAGACGGTCGACTACACGACGCCGCCGATCGGGATACTGCCTCCGCATCCGGCGCGCGTGCTGACCGCCGTGCTGCACACCGAGGACACCACCTTCGCGATGACGATGACGGTGCAGAGCGCCGACGCCGACAACCCGACGTACAAGCGCGATGCCGAAACGATCCTCACCGGCTTCCAGATGCTTCCGCCATCCGACGCCTGAGACACCTCGCGAAGCAGAAGTCCTCAGTGGGCCGCCGACCTACGACCGCCCCAACCTCGCCAGATGCTCCGCCGCGGTTCACCGGTTCGTTCAGCGTCAATCGCCGCGTTGTCGCCAGAGTCCGCCGTCTCTGCGTACCTGATGTCGCGCAAGCTCCGAACCGATAGACGACCCACTGCCATCGCGCCGATCGCGACGATCAAAGTGCCAAGACCGCTGAAGTATGCGAGTTCCAGCGCCGCTCGCATTGCGGCCGAGTCCGCTTCCGGCCCGCCGATAGTGCCCATGGGCAGTGGTTCGGCAACGGCCCTGCCGACCACGAACCAGGCCCCGGCGATGATCGCCAGCCAGGCGCCGAACATCGCGGTCGCCCGATTTCGCGAGACCAGCAGCATCACGCCGCCCAATGCGGCGGCCGCCCCGGGCAACACCTGAAGCCAACCGTGTGCGGCTGTCCACTCTTGGCCGCCGCCATCGGCGTAGCCGAAGCCGAATTCGTTGCCCAGGAACGGGATCAACAGGCCCCAAATGCCCAGCGCCATCAGCAGCACTCCGCTCGTCGCGCCCCGGCTACGGGGAATACTCATGAAGCCGCTGCGTCCATGACTGGTGTGTTCCGAAGTCACTGTCCTGCCTTCCTTCCTTGCGGTCGCAGGCCGACTGCGGCCCGCGAGAGGCAGATGACTGTTCCCCAACCGGACCTCGGCTATACGTGAGGTCTGAGCGCCGGGTGCCGCCGTAACGATCCGGTCACGGGTAGATCGCAGATAGGTCAGGGGTGTCGGAGTTGCGTTCCGCGGGGAGGCGAGCGGGTACGCGATGAGACAGGAGGTCAGCGCGATGACGACAGCGGATCGGGCGGACGATCTGGCCCGAGATGACTACGCCGACATCGAGATACAGTTCCAGGAGCTGCTGCGACTCGAAGACGCCGAGGAAAGGTGCCGGCGCCGAGCGCAGATCATTACGAGATGCTTGCCGCTGGCCGACCACATCGCCTACCGCTTCGTCGGTCGCGGCGAACCCGATGACGACCTGATCCAGGTGGCACGCCTGGGTCTGGTCAAGGCCGTCGACCGCTACGACCCGCGCAAAGGCCGCTTCCTGGGGTTCGCCGTTCCGACGATCATCGGCGAAGTGCGGCGCCATTTCCGCGACAACACCTGGGGGATGCGGGTGCCGCGGAGGATGAAGGAAACTCGTCTGCGCGCCCGTGAAGCCCTCGATTCGATGGCTCAACGGCTCGGTCGAACCCCGACAGCGCGCGAACTGGCTGTCGAGCTCGGCGTGGATTACGAAGAGGTCGTCCAATCGGCGGAAGCCGCCTACGCCTACCGCCCACTGTCGCTGGATGCGACGACGCCGGGCAGCGACACCACCGACCGGACTCTTGGCGCCATGCAAGGCGCCGACGACCCGCATTACGACACGATCGAAGATGTCATGGCGCTGACCGATGCGATCCCGGAACTCTCGCACCGAGAGCAGGCGATTCTGCGAATGCGATTCTGCGAGTGTCGAACTCAGTCTGAAATCGGAAGGGCGCTGGGCATATCGCAAGTGCACGTGTCGAGATTGTTGAGTACGGCACTGGAGCGGCTGCGCGGCCGGTTGTGGAGCGACATGTCCGCGGTGCTGCCCGTCCTGTCGGTGTTCCTGCTCATGTGACACCGGCCCATGCGTCCGCCCGTCGGTTACTGAACTGTGATGTATGAACGCATGTCGGCGGGGGAATTTGGCGTTCGTGGATCGGTCGGTGGCCATGGCGGCAGGTGCGGTGCTGAGCATCGCCGCTGTCGCCGGTTGCGCTACCCAGCCGCCTGCGCTTGCCGCGCACACCGCGACGGTGACGATCAACGGTCACGAAACGCAGGCGCACCTTCGCGTTTCATGCACGCAGTTCGGCTGGAACTGGAAGATCGTGACCGTGCCGGAAGCGCCCGGCTTCACCGCGATGCTGGAGGCTGGAAACACCCCGAGCCCGAAGGCGGTCCAGATTCGCGACCTCGGCGGATTCACCGGTGCCTACTGGAAATACACGACCGGTGACGCGGATGTCCGGATCGACGGCAGCGAATTCAGCCTCTCCGGAACCGCGGTGGGATACACCTCCGAGCAGCCCAACAAGACCTCATCCGCGACGTTCGCAATCACGACCGGTTGCTGACCTCCTGCACGATTGCCGCGCGCCGGTAGCTGCCGGTGAGGCTGCGCTCGAACGGTCGGGGGAGCGCGGCCGAAATGATGACATTTTGCGAGCTACCGGGCGCAGACACGCGCGCCGTGGCAGCTCGACGTAGCGTGGAGTAGTGATGCCATCTAATGATCTGCCCCGGACCGTCGGCGAGCTGCGTGCCTCCGGCCATCGCGAGCGGGGCGTCCGCCAGGAAATCCGGGAGAACCTGCTGGGTGCGCTGGCCGACGGCCGCGATGTGTGGCCCGGCATCCTGGGCTTCGAGGACACCGTCCTGCCGCAACTGGAACGGGCGCTGATCGCGGGCCACGACGTCGTCCTGCTCGGCGAACGCGGCCAGGGCAAGACGAGGCTGCTGCGCGCGCTGTCCGGCCTGCTCGACGAGTGGACGCCGGTGATCGCGGGCGCCGAACTCGGGGAGCACCCATACACGCCGATCACGCCGGAGTCGATCCGGCGGGCGGCCGAGTCCGGCGAGGATCTGCCCATCGAATGGCGGCACCGCAGCGAGCGCTACTTCGAAAAGCTCGCCACCCCCGACACCAGCGTGGCCGACCTGGTCGGCGACATCGACCCGATCAAGGTGGCCGAGGGCCGCAGCCTCGGCGACCCGGAGACCATCGCCTACGGCCTGATCCCGCGGGCGCACCGCGGCATCGTCGCGGTCAATGAGCTGCCCGACCTCGCCGAGCGCATCCAGGTGTCGATGCTCAACGTGATGGAGGAGCGCGACATCCAGGTGCGGGGCTACACGCTGCGGCTGCCGCTGGACGTGATCGTCGTCGCGAGCGCCAACCCCGAGGACTACACCAACCGCGGGCGCATCATCACCCCGCTGAAGGACCGGTTCGGCGCCGAGATCCGCACGCACTACCCGCTGGAGCTGGCCGCAGAGGTCGGCGTCATCCGGCAGGAGGCGCATCTGGCCGCCGAGGTGCCCGAGTATCTGCTGCAGATCCTCGCGCGCTTCGCTCGGCTGCTGCGCGAGTCGACGTCGATCGATCAGCGCTCGGGTGTGTCGGCGCGGTTCGCGATCGCGGCCGCGGAGACCGTCGCGGCGGCGGCGCGGCATCGCTCGGCCATTCTCGGCGAGCAGGATCCGGTGGCCCGGGTGGTCGACCTCGGCACGGTGATCGACGTGCTGCGCGGCAAGCTGGAGTTCGAGTCCGGTGAGGAGGGCCGCGAGCAGGCGGTGCTCGAGCACCTGCTGCGACGCGCGACGGCGGACACCGCGCAACGGCTGCTCGGCGGGATCGACGTCGGGCCGCTGGTGATCGCGATCGAAGGCGGTACCGCGGTGACGACGGGTGAGCGGGTGTCGGCGCGCGACGTACTGGCCGCGGTGCCCGAGGTGCACGCGATCGCGCAGGTTCAGGAGCGGCTCGGTGCGACGTCGGACGGCGCGCGCGCCGCCGCGGTCGAATTGGCGCTGGAGGCCTTGTATCTGGCGAAGCGGATCGACAAGGTGTCCGGCGAGGGCGAAACGGTCTACGGCTGATCATGGCTAGAGGTCACGGGCGCTCGTCCCGGTACTCCGGTTACACCGGCGGACCTGATCCGCTGGCGCCGCCGGTCGATCTGCGCGAGGCGTTGGAGGCGATCGGCCAGGACGTGATGGAGGGCTCGTCGCCGCGGCGCGCGCTGCAGGAGCTACTCCGGCGCGGCACCGAGAACATGCGCGGCGCCGACAAGCTGGCCGCCGAAGCCAACCGGCGTCGTCGGGAGTTGTTGCAGCGCAACAACCTTGACGGGACGCTGCAGGAGATCAAGAAGCTGCTCGACGAAGCGGTGCTCGCCGAGCGCAAGGAGTTGGCGCGCGCTCTGGACGACGACGCCCGGTTCAACGAGATGCGGATCGAGTCGCTGCCGCCGTCGCCGGCCAAGGCGGTGCAGGAGTTGTCCGACTACGACTGGCGCAGCCAGGAGGCGCGCGAGAAGTACGAGCAGATCAAGGACCTGCTGGGCCGGGAGATGCTCGATCAGCGCTTCGCCGGCATGAAGCAGGCGCTGGAGAACGCCACCGACGAGGACCGTCAGCGCGTCAACGACATGCTGGACGATCTGAATGATCTGCTGGACAAGCACTCTCGCGGGGAGGACACCCAGCAGGACTTCGACGACTTCATGAAGAAGCACGGCGAGTTCTTCCCGGAAAACCCGCAGAACGTTGACGAGCTGCTGGATTCGCTGGCCCAACGTGCTGCTGCCGCACAGCGTTTCCGTAACAGCCTGTCGCCCGACCAGCGCGCCGAGCTGGATGCGTTGGCGCAGCAGGCATTCGGCTCGCCGTCGCTGATGAACGCGCTCAATCGGCTGGACGGACACCTCCAGGCGGCCCGGCCGGGCGAGGACTGGCAGGGGTCGTCACGCTTCTCCGGCGACAACCCGATGGGCATGGGTGAGGGCACGCAGGCCATGGCCGACATCGCCGAACTCGAGGAGCTCGCCGAGGCGCTGTCGCAGAGCTATGCCGGCGCCACGATGGAAGACATCGACCTCGAGGCGCTGGCCCGTCAGCTCGGCGACGAGGCGGCCGTCGACGCGCGGACACTCGCCGACCTGGAGAAGGCGTTGATGGACCAGGGCTTCCTCGACCGCGGCTCCGACGGGCAGTGGCGGCTGTCGCCGAAGGCGATGCGGCAGCTCGGGCAGACGGCTCTGCGCGATGTGGCGCAACAACTTTCGGGTCGGCACGGCGAACGGGAGACACGGCGCGCGGGCGCGGCCGGCGAGTTGACCGGCGCGACGCGGGCGTGGCAGTTCGGCGACACCGAGCCGTGGGATGTGACCCGCACACTGACGAATGCTGTTCTGCGGCAGGCGGGCGCGGGTGTGACGGAGAAGCCCATCCGGATGACCGTCGAGGACGTCGAGGTGTCGGAGACCGAGACCCGCCAGCAGGCGGCGGTGGCGCTGCTGGTGGACACCTCGTTCTCGATGGTGATGGAGAACCGCTGGCTGCCGATGAAGCGCACGGCGTTGGCGCTGAGCCATTTGGTGAGCACCCGGTTCCGCTCGGATGCATTGCAGATCATCGCGTTCGGCCGCTACGCGCGCACGGTGTCGGCGGCCGAGCTGACCGGCCTGGAAGGCGTGTACGAGCAGGGCACCAACCTGCACCATGCCCTCGCGCTGGCGGGCCGGCATCTGCGGCGTCATCCCAGCGCACAGCCGGTGGTTCTTGTCGTGACCGACGGCGAGCCGACGGCGCACCTCGAGAGATTTGGAAACGACACCGGGTCTGATTCGGCTCAGCCGCCGGGAGTGTTCTTCGACTATCCGCCGCATCCTCGGACGATCGCGCACACCGTCAAGGGCTTCGACGACATGGCCCGGCTCGGTGCGCAGGTCACGATCTTCCGGTTGGGCAACGATCCGGGCCTCGCGAGGTTCATCGACCAGGTCGCGCGACGGGTCGAGGGTCGCGTCGTGGTGCCCGACCTCGACGGGCTGGGCGCCGCCGTCGTCGGCGACTACCTGAGGGCGCGCCGCCGGCGCTGACCCGGGTGTGCGATGCAGGCCGACTGCCCGACATGGCCGTAACCCCCGTGGGATTGGAATGACGTAATCCGCTGGAAAGGGGGCGAAGGTCTCTACTTCGGGGTGCTGGTCGACGCGCACGGTGGTGACGACGGCAACCGGCCGGAAAGGAATCACGCATGAGTACTGAAGCGACGACGGTGTACTGCAAGGTCTGCGGTCACGCGAAAGAGCACCACGACCTGAATGTGCATCTCGACCCAAAGAAGGGCCACGCCACGACTCGCAAAGAAGGCGAGGCAGGCCACGGCGCGTGCCGCGACATGTCCTACGGCGACCATCACTGCATCTGCGTGGAGTACAAGGACTGGAACTGACCGCGACCCGCGCTGTGATCGATCTCGACTTCGACGGTCTCGGAGCCGCCGTGGTCGGCGACTATCTGCGGTCGCGGCGCCGCCGTCAACCCGGTTTCTTGCGGTCGTCGTTTCCGTCCTCGTCGTACTCGTAGAGTTCGGCGAGTAATTCGTCCGGGTGGTGGATGAGGTTGATCTCCGGTGGTCCCGTGGCGTCGGTCCAGGCGAGTCGCCCGGTTTCGGTGATCTTCGTTTCCAGCAGTCCCTTGCTTTCCAGCGCGTGATCGGGTCCGCAGCCGAAGAACAGACAGTCGGCGTCGGTGTTTCCGCCGGCACGCCACGGCGGTTCGTGGTGAACTTCGCAGTGATAGCCGGACTCCGGGCAATTCGGCCGCGTACAGCCGCGGTCGCGCCCATAACAGATGATGCGCTGATCGGTGGTGGCGATGCGTTTGGACCGGCCCAAGTACAGCGGCCGCTCGGTGTGGTCCTCGAACACGGCCAAGTAGTGGATGGCGTCGGTGGCCATCCGAATGAGGTCGCGCATCGGCAGGGCCGACCCGCCCCCGGTGCGCGCCGGTGGCGGCATCGGAATGGCGGGGTTGTTCACCGCATGGGCAGCCTGGTTGAGCTCGCCCAATGTGGTGGTGGCGATGACGGTGACCGGCATTCCGCGGTGCTGACCGAATTCGCCGGAGGCGATCGCGGCTTTCAAGCCGAGCTTCACGGCGTCGTGCAAGCGCTGCGGTGCTGTGCGGGCGTCGGGGGTGACCTCCACGTGCTCGTTCGAATCGGGGTTGTCAGGCAGGTGGCGCCCGGGTCGGACGGCGGCGTTCACGGCTTCCAGGTAGGCGCGGCCTTCGGGGTCGACGAGGCCGCTTAGCCTGCTCATGCCGTCGGGGCCCTGTGGGCCCAGCGTCAGTCCACGGCGGCGGGCGCGGTCGTCTTCGTCGAACTGGCCGTCGGGATTGAGATGGTCGGCGATGCGCCTGCCGATCACTTTGACGAACTTTGCGTCCTGACTTCTCGCGTGACGCACCAGTACTCGCTCGGATTTCTCCCTTTTGTCGTCGCGCACGCATGAGGGCAACGCATCCAGGGCTTTGCACACCGCGTTGATGTGGTCGTCATCGACCGCGCCCTCCTCGACGGCGGCGGCCAGATGCGGCAGCTCGGCGGGGAGCTCGGGTTGGGTCGGAGTGTGACGCGGGCGGATGCGCGCCGCGATGCGCAAGCGGCGGTGAACCTCGGCGGTGGTGATGCGCAAGCGCTGCCACAGCAGCTTGGAGATGACGGTGCCGGCGGGCAGGTCGGGGTCATCGGGCCCGTCGGGCGGGTCGATCAGGTCACCGAAAACCCGGTACATCTGCCCGCGATTGATGCGGTTCTGTCTTTCCAGCCGTTCGGCCACCTCGACGCGAAACGCATTGCCCACCGAGGCGGAGCAGGTGGCCCGCAGCCGGGCATACCCGGCGTCGACCGCATCGAGTGCGGCGCGGATCTCCTCCTGCTGGTAGCTCACACCATTGAGAGTATTCGAACATGTGTGCGAAAGGGGTCTGTCCCAACGTGCCCTGTGGATGAACTCGCAACTGTGGATAACTCGGCGCGTTTAGCGCGAATCTCATTGAGGGGGTACGCAATCGCGGCGCGACACAGGCTGTGCGATGGGCCGCGTGTCCGCTCCCGGCTAGTCATGTGTCGTAAGCCCGACCGCAGATAGAAGCATCGGAGCATGTCCGGATGTTTACGGCGTCGCTCGGACTAGTGACCCGCCGGTCGCCCGCCGCCGGCGGCGCCCCTGCGGTATTCGACCTGGACGGTATGGTCGCTGAACGGGTCACCGCTCCGGACCGGCTATGGCCAGGCCCTCGGCGAAACAGAGAGCGGGCATGCTCAACGGGATTCCGGCTAAGCAGATCGCTACGCCGCTACGCTGCGCGCGCGCAACCTCATGCGCGGCGCGTCCGCGCTGTCCCGTAGGTCTCCATCCGGGCGCGTCTCAATAACTGAGAAAGGTCGGCAGCTGAACGCCCCTGCCTCTTGCGCTGGACGACGCACGGTCGTCGTTGCTACGGATGCCCAGGCGCGACCGCTTTCTTAAGCGTTACCTGAAAGGATTTTGTGTTTGCGATGTCATGTATTCATGGTTCATCGCCAGCTAGTCGGAGGCTGTTTCAGCAGCTAGGTAAAATTTAGCTGAACTCGTGTCCGGCTCATCGTGCATCTCAGGGTTTCTTAAGGTAAATTGCAGCCCAAGGGTGGGGTCATGCTCGTCCGGACTAAAAACAATTGGTCTTGCGGCTAAGTCCGCATCAGTGAGAGGCGCACACCGTGTGGGCAAAGATCTCTAACTCAGCAACATCGATGGCCTGCGCGGCATGCATCGCAGCGGCGGCAACGCTGCCGTGGGCGGGCAGTGCGGCGGAAAAGCTTGCGACCGAGGATTTGCGGCTTGCCGCCATCACGGACGTCGACGCATTCAGCGCGATCCCGTACTACATCGACATTCTCTCGGGTGCGCTTGGTACAGGCGCTGCGGGCCTTGATTCGATCAACGGCATTCCGGCGGTGTTGGCCTTCCTCAATGGTGATATCAATGCGCTCGGTGACTATGACGCCTTGAGTGCTGTGCCGGTCTTCTTCGGAACGAATGGGGTGTTCACCGGTGGCGGTGTCCAAGCGCTGAGCGGCTATGACGCGCTGAGCGCCATACCGGTGTTCCAGAATGTCGCCAACGCCACCACGCCCACGGAAGCGATCGACGCGCTCGCTGACTATGACGCCTTGAGTGCTGTGCCGGTCTTTTTCGGAACGAATGGGGTGTTCACAGGCGGCGGTGTCAACGCGCTCGGCGGCTACGACGCGTTGAGCGCCATCGACACTTTCTTCGGAGATAACAACGGACAGGGCGGCGTTTTCACCGGCGGTGGCATCAACGCGCTGGCTCCCGACGCGGAGGGCAACGGCGGTTACGCTGCGTTGAGCGCATTGCCTGTCTTCTTTGGGACTGACCCAGCTGCTCCGTTTGGTCTGGGCGTGTTCACCGGTGGCGGGGTCGACGCGCTGGCCAACTACGACGCGCTGAGCGCTATTCCGGCGTACCTCAACCGGCCACACCACGCAATGGCCGCAACGACCTTCGCCGCGCCGCAGACGCAGGCAACGCTGGTGCAGGATCCTGCGCCGACCACGAAGACGCCGCCTGTAACGAACCCCGTCAAGACGTTCGTGGCCTCGCTTCCGGAGCCGAAGGACTTCACGCCGCCGGCGCCGAAGGAGGAGCCGAAGGTCGAATCCGTTGCGGCGACTACGGACAACGGCGGCTCGAACCAGCAGAACGTCACGCGGAATTCGAACAAGTACACCCCCAAGGCAATCGGCGACAATCCGCTCCTGTTCGGCAGCGGAACACCCGGCGTCGACAACGGCATCCGCGGCTGGGGCTCGATGCTCAAGAAGGCCGGCCTCGGTGGCGGCGAAGGCGAAGGCGACGGCGGCTCCTAATAGCCGTACAGAACAACAAGTCGGGCGGGCACTCTTCGGAGGCCCGCCCGATTTAGATTGAGACTGAAAGTCAGCCGGCCTTGCGCTTCTTGCGCTTGACGGCGACCTTGCCCCACAGCGAGAAGCCGCGCACCCGCACCACGGGTGCGCCGGGCTGACCCGCGCCATGGTCGAGATGATCGAACGTACCCATCACGCCGTGGCCGCGTAGTTCCACATTCACCTCGGGCGGCACGAGGATCGTCTGCCCGCCCATGATCGAGTAGGAGTGGATCTCGACCTCGGGTGAGGTGAAGTCGGCGTAGCGCAGATCGACGACCCCGCCGCCCCACAGCGCAAAGGTCGTCATTCGCTTCGGCACATTCCAGCGACCGCGGCGCTCGAAGCCGCTCATGATGGCCAGAAGTAGCGTCGACGGAGCCGGGTGCAGCGGGCCGCCTCTGCGACTCGTCGTGACGGCGCCGGGCAGATCGGCGCTGAGGCGATCCAACTCGTCGTAGGTCTTGGCCGCGTACGCCTTGGACAGCCGTTCCTCGTACTCCGTCATGGGGAGCTGACCGGATGCCGCGGCATCGGCGAGGAGCTGCGCTGCCTGCATCCGATCGGTGTCCGCTGCGGGCTCCGACCGGTTTCGCGACGCTGGGGTGCTCATCAGTGTCGAGCCTACGGCGTGGGTCCGCAGAAGCACAGGAAGATCACGTAGTTCGCGCCAGGTACTGGGCGAAGCCGATGGTGCCGATTGAGTTTGCGGGCACCAAATTTGCGCCTGACCTGAAACCGGCGACGACGCCACCGGGCAATGGCAAGTTCAGCACGCGGCGACGACTGTTGCGGGCCGTCAGATAGATGTGCCCGAGTTCGTCGTGGCCGAGCACCGCGGGGCCGCCGATATCGTCGATGCGGCCCGCGGGCCCGTTGTCCACGAGAGACACCAGGTGTGTCGCGACATCGCGGGTGTCGATGGGTTGGAAGCGCACGCCCTTGATCGTGATCAGTGCGGGCGAGAACCGCTGCGCCGAGAACATCGTCTCGATCAGGTCGTGAAACTGGGTGACGCGAATGATCGTGTGGCCGAGTCCGGACGCGGTCAGTGCCTCTTCGACGCGCAGCTTGGTCTTGTAATACGGGAGCGGGATGCGATCGATCCCGACGATCGACACGTAGATGATGTTGTCGGTTTTCGCGCGCCGCGCGGCGGAGATGAGGTTCGTCGCCGAGACGACGTCCTTGCCGCGGGTGCCCTGGGTGGCGCAGTGGATGACGGTGTCGATGCCGTCGAGCGCTTCGTCGATGCCCTCGCCGGTGAGCAGGTCGCCCTGTGCCCAGTGGACGCCGGTGTAGCCGACGTGAGACTTCCGGCTGAGTGCGCGAACCTTGTGGCCGGCCTCGGTGGCTTCGCACACCACTCGGTGCCCGAGCGTGCCGGTCGCACCGGTGACGAGAACTTCACGAGCCATCGTTCACTGAGCCTACGCGCCGACGATGGAAGCCGAGCGCCCTACGGGTCTTGACGTCAGGACCCTCTCGTCCAGTTCGGCGGGCGCTTCTGCAGGAAGGCGAGCATGCCCTCGCGGGCCTCATCGGAGACGAAAAGTTCGGCGGATTGCCTGGTCAGAGCCTCGGCGTGCCGATCGAATGCATCCAATATCGGCGCGGTGGTCAGGGCCTTCGACGCCGCCAAACCCTGCGGCGAGCCCTTCGCGATCTGCGCGGTCAACGCAGCCACGGCGACGTCGACGTCGTCGGCCGCGATGGTCACCAGGCCCATCGCAGCGGCCTCGTCGGCCCCGAACTTCTCCCCGGTCACGAAAAACCGGCCCGCGGCCCGCGGCGACATCTTCGGCAGCAGCGTCAGCGAGATGATCGACGGCGCCACCCCGATGCGCGCCTCGGTCAACGCGAAGGTGCTGTTGCGGCCCGCCACCACGATGTCGCACGCCCCGACGAGCCCCAGCCCGCCGGCCCGGACATGCCCGTCGATCGCACCGATCACCGGCTGGGGCAGCTCGAGAATCGAGCGCAATACCGACGTCAGCTGTCGCGCATTGTGCGCGACCGTCTCGGCCGCGTCGCCGCTGCTGGCCTCCGACAGGTCGGCGCCCGCGCAGAACGTTCCCCCGGTGTGGCCCAGCACCACCGCCCGCACCGACGAGTCGTCCGACGCATCGCAGAGCCCCTGGTGCAGCTGATGGACCAGCGCCGTGGACAGCGCGTTGCGGTTGTGCGGCGAGTCCAGCGTGAGCCGCGCGACGGGACCTTCGACGGAGTAATGGACCAGAGTGCTCATCAATAAGAGCGTGGCAGACCCAGCGAGGTCTGCGCTACGAAGTTGAGCACCATCTCACGGCTGACCGGAGCGATGCGCGCCAGCTTCGACGCCGTCACCGCCGCGGCGATGCCGTATTCCTTCGTCAGCCCGTTGCCGCCGAGCGACTGCACAGCCTGATCGACGGCGCGCACCGACGCCTCGCCCGCCGCGTACTTGGCCATGTTCGCCGCCTCGGCCGCGCCGACGTCGTCGCCGCTGTCGTACAGCGTCGCGGCCTTCTGCATCATCAGCTTGGCGAGTTCAACCTCGATGTGGTTCTGCGCCAACGGATGCGACAGGCCCTGGTGCGCGCCGATCGGCGTCTTCCAGACCTGACGGGTCTTGACGTAGTCGACGGCCTTGTTGATCGCGAACCGGCCCATGCCGACCGCACTGGCCGCTCCCATGATCCGCTCGGGATTCAGGCCGGCGAACAACTGCGCAATCGCGGCGTCCTCGGAGCCGACGAGCGCGTCGGAGGGCAGCCGGACATCGTCGAGGAAGACCTGAAACTGGTTCTCCGGGCTGACGATTTCCATGTCGATCTTGGTCCAGCTGAACCCGGGCGTGTCCGTGGGGACGATGAACAGTGCGGGCCGGAGGTTACCGGTCTTAGCCTCTTCAGTGCGGCCGACGACGAGCACCGCCTGCGCCTGATCGACACCGGAGATGTACACCTTCTGGCCGTTCAGGATCCAGTCGCCGCCGTCGCGGCGCGCGGTGGTGGTGATGCGGTGGCTGTTCGAGCCCGCGTCAGGCTCGGTGATCGCGAACGCCATCGTGATCGAGCCGTCGGCGATACCGGGCAGCCACCGCTTCTTCTGCTCGTCGGTGCCGAACTTGGCGATGATCGTGCCGTTGATCGCGGGGGAGACCACCATCAGCAGCAGCGGGCAACCGCCGGCCGACATCTCCTCCATCACGATCGACAACTCGTACATGCCCGCTCCGCCGCCGCCGTACTCCTCGGGTAGGTTCACCCCGATGAAGCCGAGTTTGCCTGCCTCGCTCCATAATTCGTCGGTGTGCTGATCGGCGCGCGCCTTCTCCAGGTAGTAGTCCTGGCCGTAGTTGGCGGCCATCGCGGCGACTGCCTCGCGCAGCGCCTGGCGCTCTTCGCTCTCGATGAAGCCGTTGTCGGTCTGCGTCATTCGGGCGTCTCCTTGGGCTGGTCGTCCACGCGGGCGAGTACGGCGCCGACCTCGACCTGCTGGCCGGGTTCGACGTTGAGTTCCACGAGCACACCGTCGCCCGGCGCGGCCACGGTGTGCTCCATCTTCATGGCCTCCAGCCAGATCAGCGGCTGGCCCGCGGTGACGGCATCGCCCACCGCGGCACCGATGCGCAACACCGAGCCGGGCATCGGCGCCAGCAGGGAGCCGTGCGCAAGCGCGGCGGTCGGGTCGGGAAAGCGGGGCAGGGCCGCGAGCTGCGCTGAGCCCAACGCGGAGTCGACGAACACCTGGTCGCCGTAGCGGGCCACGTCGAACGGCCGGTCCACCCCGTCGACCGCCAGCACCACCCGTGTGGGCGACGACGACACCAGGCTCACCCCGTCGCTGTTCGGGAGTTCGACACCGCCGCGGGTGAAGCGGTAGCGCACTTCGCTTGTTTCGCCGGCGATGTCGGTGTAACGCTTGGTCTGGAAGCCGGAGGTGACATTGCGCCAGCCGCTGGGTGCCGCCGCGAAGACGCGTGCGGCTTTCCGGTTCGCCGCGGCGTCCGCCAACGCGGCGGCGAGCGCCGACAAATCGACGGCGCGTGGTGCGGCGAGAGGCGCGGCCAGTTCGGCCAGACCGTGCGTGTCGAAGAACGCGGTGTCGGTGACACCCTCGAGGAACGCCGGATGCCGTAACACGTTGACGAGGAGGTCGCGGTTGGTGCGCACGCCGTGAATGCGGGTGCGGGCCAGCGCGTCGGCCAGCAGTGCCGCGGCCTGACGGCGCATCGGCGCGTACGAGATGATCTTGGCCAGCATCGGGTCGTAGAACACCGACACCTCAGACCCGCTCTCGATGCCGGTGTCGACGCGCACGCCAAGCCCGTCGAGCGTCCCGAATTGCGTTGTCGTGGTGGGCACTTCGAAGCGGTGTACCGGCCCCGCTTGCGGCTGCCAGTCTTTGGCCGGGTCCTCGGCGTACAACCGCGCCTCGATGGAGTAGCCCCGCGACGGCGGCGGTTCGGGGTCGAGGCGCCCGCCGTCGGCGACATGCAGTTGCAGCGCGACGAGATCCAGGCCGGTGGTCGCTTCGGTGACCGGATGCTCGACCTGCAGGCGGGTGTTCATCTCGAGGAAGAAGAAGTCACCGTCTTCTGAGCCGGAGGCCATGAACTCGACCGTGCCCGCGCTGGTGTAGCCGATGGCGCCCGCCGCGAGTCGGGCCGCGTCGAACAGCTTTTCCCGCATGCCCGGCGTGCGTTCGACCAACGGAGACGGCGCCTCCTCGATCATCTTCTGGTGGCGCCGCTGAATCGAGCATTCGCGTTCGCCGACGGCCCACACCGTGCCGTGCTCGTCGGCGAGCACCTGGACCTCCACATGGTGGCCGGTGGCGAGATAGCGCTCGCAGAACACCGTGGGGTCACCGAACGCCGACTGCGCCTCACTGCGGGCGGCCTCCACTTGCGTAGGCAGCTCGGACAATTCGCGTACCACGCGCATGCCGCGGCCGCCGCCGCCCGCCGACGCCTTGATCAGCACCGGCAACTGGTCGGCGGTCACGGCTTCGGGGTCCAGCTCGTCGAGTACCGGTACGCCCGCGGCGGCCATCATCTTCTTGGCTTCGATCTTGGAGCCCATCGCCGCAACCGCGGCGACCGGAGGCCCGACCCACGTCAGCCCTGCATCGAGCACGGCGGCCGCGAAATCCGCGTTCTCGGAGAGGAATCCGTATCCCGGATGCACGGCGTCGGCGCCCGATGCCCGCGCCGCGTCGATCAACTGCTGGGCGTCCAGGTAGCCGTTGCTGCCGTGGAGGCGGACCCGTGCGTCGGCCTCCGCGACATGCGGCGAGCCGGCGTCGGGGTCGGTGTAGACCGCGACGGTGCCCATCCCGAGACGACGGCAGGTGGCGAAGACCCTGCGGGCAATTTCCCCACGATTGGCGACCAGAACTCGTGTGATCATGAGACTCACATCCGGAATACGCCGAAGTTCGACGTCCCCTTGATCGGGCCATTGGCGATGGCGGACAAGCACATTCCCAGCACGGTGCGGGTGTCGCGCGGGTCGATGACGCCGTCGTCGTAGAGCATTCCGGACAGCAGCATCGGTAGTGACTCCGCTTCGATCTGCCCTTCGACGGCGGCACGCATGGCCGCGTCGGCCTCTTCGTCGACCTTTTGGCCCCTGGCCTCGGTGGCGGCCCGGTTGACGATCGACAACACGCCCGCGAGCTGGGCGCCGCCCATCACCGCGGACTTCGCGCTCGGCCACGCGAAGAGGAAGCGCGGGTCGTACGCCCGCCCGCACATGCCGTAGTGCCCGGCGCCGTAAGACGCGCCGACCAGTAGCGAGATGTGCGGCACGGTCGAGTTCGACACGGCGTTGATCATCATCGCGCCGTGCTTGATCATCCCGCGTTCCTCGTACTGCTTGCCGACCATGTAGCCGGTGGTGTTGTGCAGGAACAGCAATGGCGTGTCCGACCGGTTGGCCAACTGGATGAACTGGGTGGCCTTCTGCGACTCTTCACTGAACAGCACGCCGCGGTGGTTGGCGAGGATGCCGATCGGATAGCCGTACAGGTTGGCCCAGCCCGTCACCAGTGAGGATCCGTACAGCGGTTTGAACTCGTCGAACTCCGAGCCGTCGACGACGCGGGCGATGAGGTCGCGCGGATCGAACGGGATGCGCAGATCGGACGGCACAATGCCGAGCAGTTCCTCGGAGTCGAACAGCGGCTCGCTGACAGCACCAGGCGCCGGTCCCTGCTTGCGCCAGTTCAGCCGGGCGACGATGCGCCGGCCGATCCGGAGCGCGTCGAGTTCGTCGACGGCGAAGTAGTCGGCGAGACCCGAGACGCGGGCATGCATTTCGGCGCCGCCGAGCGACTCGTCGTCGGACTCCTCGCCGGTGGCCATCTTCACCAGCGGCGGCCCGGCCAGGAAGACCTTGGAGCGTTCCTTGATCATCACGACGTGATCGGACATTCCGGGGATGTAGGCGCCGCCCGCGGTGGAGTTGCCGAACACCAGCGCGATGGTCGGGATGCCGGCGGCCGACAGCCGAGTCAGGTCGCGGAAACCCTGGCCGCCGGGGATGAAGATCAGCTTCTGGGTCGGCAGGTCCGCGCCGCCGGACTCCACCAGCGAGATCAGCGGGAGGCGGTTCTCCAGCGCAATCTGGTTGGCCCGCAACATCTTCTTCAACGTCAGGGGATTGCTTGTGCCACCCTTGACCGTCGGGTCGTTTGCGACCAACATGCATTCGACACCCTCGACCACGCCGATGCCGGTCACTACGCTGGCGCCGATCTGGTAGTCGCTGCCGTACGCGGCGAGCGGGCTCAGTTCCAGAAAGGGCGAGTCGGCGTCAACCAACGCTTCGATGCGCTCGCGGGCGGTCATCTTGCCGCGGTCGTGGTGACGCTGGACGTACTTCTCGCCGCCACCCGCCAGCGCCTTGGCGTGCTCGGCGTCCAGTTCGGCCAGCTTGGCCGTCATCGCCTCGGCTGCCTCCGTGTACGCCGGCGAGCGAGGATCCAGCGTCGACGCCAGCGTCGTCATGACTGATACCCCAGCGTCTTGGCGGCCAGCGAGGTGAGGATTTCGGTTGTGCCGCCGCCGATCCCGAGAATCCGCATGTCGCGATACTGGCGTTCAATCTCCGATTCGGCCATGTATCCCATCCCGCCGAACAGTTGCACCGCCTGGTTGGCCACCCATTCGCCTGCCTCGACGGCGGTGTTCTTCGCGAAGCACACCTCGGTGATCAAGTCGCTGTCGCCGGTCAGCTGCCGCTCGACGATGTTGTGGGTGTACACCCGCGCGACGTCGACGCGTCGCGCCATCTCCGCCAGCGTGTTCTGTACCGTTTGCCGCGAGATCAGCGGCTTTCCGAAGGTTTCCCGGTTGCGGCACCACTCGACCGTGAGGTCCAGGCAGCGCTGCGCACTGGCGTATGCCTGCGCGGCCAGGCCGACGCGTTCGGAGACGAACGCCGCGGCGATCTGAAGGAAGCCGGAGTTCTCCGCGCCGATCAGATTCGCGGCGGGCACCCGGACATCGGTGTAGGACAGCTCGGCGGTGTCGGAAGACCGCCAGCCCATCTTGTCGAGCTTGCGGGTGACCTCGAAGCCCGGTGTGCCCTTGTCGACGACGATCAGCGAAACACCCGCCGCGCCAGGGCCTCCGGTACGGGCTGCGGTGACGACGTAGTCGGCGCGCACACCCGAGGTGATGTAGGTCTTGGCGCCGTTGATGATGTAGTCGTCGCCGTCTTTGGTGGCCTTGGTGGTGAGATGTCCGACGTCGGAGCCGCCGCCGGGTTCGGTGATCGCCAGCGAGCCGATCTTCTCGCCGCGCAGCGTGGGCCGCACGTAGGTGTCGATCAACCGCTGGTGGCCGGAGGCGATCATGTGGGGTACCGCGATGCCGCAGATGAACAGCGACGCGAACACACCGCCGGGGGCGCCCGAGTAGTGCATCTCCTCGCAGATGACCACTGCGTCGGCGCCGTCGCCGCCACCACCGCCGACGGCCTCGGGCAGGCCGGCGCCGAGCAGGCCCGCCTCGCCGGCCGCCAGGTGCAGTTCGCGCGGCAGCATGCCGGAGCGCTCCCACTCGTCGGCATGCGGCAGCACTTCGCGTTCGGCAAACGCGCGCACCGTCTTTCGCAGCTGTTCTCGCTCGGGTGTGTGCCAGATACTCGTGCTCATTTCAGGAGGCTCTCCGGTATGTCGATGTAACGGCTGCGCAACCACTCGCCGAGGCCTTTCGCCTGTGGGTCGAAACGCGCTTGGTACGCCACGCCCTCGCCGAGGATGCCCTCGATGACGAAGTTCACGGCCCGCAGGTTGGGCAGCAGGTAGCGGGTGACCTCGAGGTCTGCTGTTTCCGGCAGCATGTCGCGCAGCTTCTCCACGGTGAGGGCGTGGGCGAGCCACCGCCAATGATCCGTCGTGCGCACCCACACGCCGACATTCGCGCTGCCGCCCTTGTCGCCGCTGCGGGCACCGGCGACGCGTCCCAACGGCACGCGCTGGGTGTCCTCGAAGGGCAGCGGTTCCGGCAGCGCGAACGGCGCGACGGGTTCGAGCACCTTGGTTTCGGTCGCTGCCGGAATGTCGGTGCGGCCACCGTCGGCGTGCACGGCGACGTGAGGCACCTCCGTCGCATCGACGTAGCCGGGGGTGAACACGCCGTACACCTGCCCGTCGCCCGGCGGTGCTGTCGTCGTGAAGCCTGGGTAGCTCGCCAGCGCCAATTCGACTGCCGCCGAAGAGAACTGGCGTCCCACGTTGGCGGGATCAGGATCGCGCACCACGCAGTGCAGCAGCGCGCTCGCCGCTTCTTCGGTGCCGGCGTCGGCATGGTCGGTGCGGGCCAGCGTCCAATCCAACTCGGCCGGTTTGACGGTCAGGCCGGACTCCAGCTGCCGCCGCACCAGTTCCGCCTTGGCGTCGATGTCGAGGCCTGTCAGCACGAAGGTCATCGAGTTGCGGAAGCCGCCGATGCTGTTGAGCGACACCTTCAGCGTCGGCGGCGGGGGCTCACCGCGCACCCCGTCGATGCGCACGCGGTCGGTGCTGTCGGGCGACAGTTCGAAGCTGTCCATCCGCACCGTCACATCGGGATTCGCGTACCGCGCTCCGGTGATCTCGTACAGCAGCTGGGCGGTGACGGTGTCGACGCTGACAAGCCCGCCCGTGCCGGCGTGCTTGGTGATCACCGACGCGCCGTCGTCGTAGATCTCGGCGAGCGGAAAGCCCGCATGGGTCAGGTCGGGTATTTCGGTGAAGAACGCGAAATTGCCGCCGGTCGCCTGCACCCCGCATTCGATGACGTGGCCGGCGGCCACCGCACCGGCAAGGCGGTCATAATCGTCCCGCGCCCAGCCGAAGTGGGCGGCGGCCGGCCCGACGATCACCGACGCGTCGGTCACCCGCCCCGTGACGACGACGTCCGCGCCGCTGTTCAGGCAGTCGACGATGCCCCATGCGCCGAGGTAGGCGTTGGCCGCCAACGGGCTGCCGAAACCCAGGTCGGCTGCCCGTGCCAGGATGTCGTCGCCCTCGACGTGAGCCACTGTGGCGTTGAGGCCGAGCCGTTCCGCCAGCGCTCTTACCGCGGCGGCCAGGCCTGCCGGGTTGAGCCCGCCGGCGTTGGCGACGATCCGCACGCCCCGGTCGAGTGCCGTGCCGAGGCACTCCTCGAGCTGGGTCAGGAACGTTTTGGCGTAGCCGCGCTCGGGCGACTTGGCGCGGTCGCGGGCCAGGATCAGCATGGTCAACTCGGCGAGATAGTCGCCGGTGAGATAGTGCAGGTCGCCGCCGGTCAGCATTTCGCGCATCGCCGCGTGCCGGTCCCCGTAGAAACCCGAGCAGTTGCCGATGCGCACCGCAGAAGTGCCCGCAGGTGTCACGCGTTCTCCTCAGTCATCAGCGTCGATCGGCGCGCCAACCAACCGGTAGGTTAGCCGGTACCTCCGGTACGCCGTCAAGACACCCCGATTGCGGTTCCAGCGCGATAAACCGCGCTCAGCGCGGGTATTCAGGCCGAAATCGCACAGTTCGGAGGCTACGCTCGGCTAGAGGGGTGCGTATGGACTGGCTGGCATGGATTGTCCTGGCCGCGCTGGTGGTGGTGACGGTGGTCTGGATTGTGCGCCGGTTCCGAACCGAGAACCGCAAGCTCCGCGGCATGATCAGCGATTTCGACCGGGAGAACCCGCGTCGCGAGCCCGGGTCCACGCCGCCCGCGCGCCGGCTGACGGGTCTGCGTCGCCGCCGGTAGTCGCGGTTTTGGAGGCCGCGCAGGTCACCGGCTATCCTGATAAGCAATTGCCGGCGCCGAACGTCGCGCGGCAACACCCCTCAAGAGGAGCTTTTACCCATGGCTGTGCCCAAGCGCCGGATGTCGCGCTCGAACACCCGTAGCCGCCGCTCGCAGTGGAAGGCCAAGCGCACCGAACTCGTCGGGGTGACCGTCGCGGGCCAGCAGCACAAGGTGCCGCGGCGTCTGCTCAAAGCCGCTCGACTCGGCCTGATCGATCTCGACCGCCGGTAACCGTTTTGCCCAGCGGCTTTTGACGTCGCGGGCAAACCAGCTCCGGCGAGCCTCTCAGGTCACTCTCAGGCGATGGGTTAACACTGGTGGCCGTGCGAATCCTTGTCGTTGACGACGACCGTGCCGTGCGCGAATCCCTCCGTCGCTCGCTGTCTTTCAACGGCTACTCCGTCGCGTTGGCACAGGACGGGCTCGAAGCGCTGGATGTGATCGCCAGCGATCGGCCCGACGCTTTGGTGCTGGACGTCATGATGCCCCGGCTCGACGGTCTGGAGGTCTGCCGTCAGCTCCGCAGCACCGGCGACGATCTACCCATCCTGGTGCTCACCGCACGGGACTCGGTGTCCGAGCGCGTCGCAGGCCTCGACGCCGGCGCCGACGACTACCTGCCCAAGCCGTTCGCGCTGGAGGAACTGCTCGCCCGCATGCGTGCGCTACTGCGCCGCACCACCCCCGACGACGGCGCCGATTCCGCCGCGATGACGTTCGCCGACCTCACACTCGACCCGGTGACTCGCGAGGTCACCCGTGGGCAGCGCCAGATCAGCCTGACCCGCACCGAGTTCGCACTCCTGGAAATGTTGATCGCCAACCCCCGGCGCGTGCTCACCCGCAGCCGCATCCTCGAGGAAGTGTGGGGATTCGACTTCCCGACCTCGGGCAATGCCCTCGAGGTGTACGTCGGCTATTTGCGTCGCAAGACGGAAGCGGAAGGTGAGCCGCGGCTGATCCACACCGTGCGCGGGGTGGGTTACGTGCTGCGTGAGACGCCGCCGTAATGAGCGCTTGCGCGAAGAACAGAAGACCCTGATGAGCGCTTGCGCGAAGAACCGACTGATCTGATGGCCACGTTTCGACCGCTCCCGTTCCGCCCCAGTTCGCTTCCCGAGCCCAGCTCTCTGTCGCTGCGCTGGCGGGTGATGCTGCTCGCGATGTCGATGGTCGCCATGGTGGTCGTGCTGATGGCGCTCGCCGTCTACGTCGTCGTCTCCAGGGCGCTCTACGACGACATCGACAACCAGCTGCACAGCCGGGCCCGACTGCTCATCGAAAGCGGCTCGCTGGCAGCCGATCCCGGCAAGGCCATCGAGGGCACCGCCTACTCCGACGTCAACGCGATGTTGGTGAACCCCGGCCGGTCCATCTACACCGCCAACCAGCAGGGTCAGACGCTGCCGATCGGCAAGCAGGAGAAGGAGGTGATGTCCGGCCAGCTGCTGCTGTCGCTGCGCACCGCCGACCATCAACGCGTGCTGGCGGTACACCTGAACAACGGCAGCTCCCTGCTGATCTCCAAAAGCCTGGCGCCGACCGGCAAGGTACTCAAACGCCTTGGCACTGTGCTGCTCATCGTCGGCGGCCTCGGGGTGGCGATCGCCGCGTTCGCCGGCGGGATGGTGGCCCGCGCCGGGTTGAGACCGGTGGCTCGATTAACCGAGGCCGCCGAACGGGTGGCCCGAACCGACGACCTGCGTCCGATCCCGGTGCTGGGCAGCGACGAACTCGCCCGCCTCACACAGGCTTTCAACTTGATGTTGCGCGGACTGGCCGAGTCCCGGGAGCGTCAGGCCCGCCTGGTCACCGATGCGGGCCATGAACTGCGCACCCCGCTGACATCGTTGCGCACCAACGTCGAGTTGCTGATCGCGTCACAGGAGCCCGGCGCGCCGCGGCTGCCCGAGGAGGAGATGGCCGACCTGCGCGCCGATGTCATCGCCCAGATCGAGGAATTATCAACGCTGGTAGGCGATTTGGTGGATCTCACGCGCGACGAGGCTGGCGGGGTGGTGCACGAGACCGTCGACATGTCAGAAGTCGTCGACCGGTGCCTGGAACGGGTCCGGCGGCGCCGCAACGACATCGAATTCGACGTCGACGTCGTTCCGTGGCAGGTCTACGGCGACGCGGCGGGGCTGTCGCGGGCCGTCCTGAACCTGCTCGACAACGCCGCGAAGTGGAGTCCCCCCAACGGGCGCGTCGGCGTCCGGCTGACTCAGACCGATCCCGTGCACGCCGAACTCGTCGTCTCCGACCGAGGCCCCGGCATTCCGCCGCCCGAACGGCAGCTGGTGTTCGAGCGGTTCTTCCGCTCCACCTCCGCGCGAGCCATGCCCGGATCCGGCCTCGGCCTGGCCATCGTCAAACAGGTCGTGCTCAGACACGGCGGTGCGCTGCGCGTGGAGGACACCGTGCACGGCGGGCAGCCGCCCGGCACTTCTATCTATGTGCTGTTGCCGGGGCGACCTTTTTCCGCGACACGGCCGACGGAGGTCGCGCAACCAGTGGCCAATGCCGACAATGGGTAGGGGGTCGACAACGACCGCCGGAAGTCTGGGGATGCGCCGAATAATCTCTAAGTGGATTCTCAGCCCGTCCGGGCACCGTGGGGACTCAGTGCTTCGTTGAAGAAGTGTCGGTCTTTCCCGAACTCGTAGAAAGAGTCCGTAGCGATATGACGAACCACCCGAGGTATTCACCGCCGCCGCCCCACCAGGGGCGTCGGCCTGGCGATGACCGTACGGCCGTCTATCCCGGTCAGCCCGGGCACACCGGCTACCAACAGCAGCCCTTCGACTGGCGCTACGCGACTCAACAGCAACAGCACGCCTACCGCCAGCAATACGACCCTTACCGCGGCGCCCCTCAGCCGCCTCGCCCCCCGCAGCCACCCCGGAAGAAGTCGCGCGCCGGGGCCGTCACCGTCGGCGCGCTGGCGATCGCCGTGGTGTCGGCGGGTATCGGCGGCGGCGTCGCACTGATGGCCCACCCCGACAATCGCAGCGGCGGGGGAACCCAGATCACCGCGGCGCCCAGCGTCCCGGCCGCCAGCCTGCCGGCGGGATCTGTCGAGCAGGTCGCGGCCAAGGTGGTACCCAGCGTGGTCAAGCTCGAGACCGACATGGGCCGGGCTTCTGAAGAGGGCTCCGGCATCATCCTGTCCTCGGACGGACTGATCCTCACCAACAACCACGTCGTTCAGGCGGCCAAGGGCGCCGACACCACGGTCACCTTCGCCGACGGCCGAACGGCCAAGTTCACGCTTGTCGGCACGGACCCGAGCAGTGACATCGCGGTCGTCAAGGCCGACGGTGTCACCGGTCTGACCCCGATCACCATCGGTTCGTCGGCCGATCTCAAGGTCGGACAGGACGTGGTGGCGATCGGCTCACCCCTCGGCCTGGAGGGCACCGTCACCACCGGCATCATCAGCGCGCTGAACCGGCCGGTGGCCGCGGGTGGGGACATCCGCAACCAGAACACCGTGCTCGACGCGATCCAGACCGACGCCGCGATCAACCCGGGTAACTCGGGTGGCGCGCTGGTCAACATGAACGGCGAACTGGTCGGCGTGAACTCGGCCATCGCCACGCTCGGCGGCGACAACGTCGACGCGCAGAGCGGTTCGATCGGTCTGGGCTTCGCGATCCCGATCGACCAGGCCAAGCGAATCGCCGACGAACTGATCCAGAGCGGCAACGCCTCGCACGCGTCGCTGGGCGTCCAGGTCGGCAACGACGCGGCGTCGCACGGCGCGAAGATCGTCGAGGTCACCAGCGGTGGCGCGGCCGCAGCGGCCGGCCTGCCCAGCGGGGTCATCGTCACCAAGGTCGACGACCGGGTGATCGGCAGCGCCGACGCGCTCGTCGCCGCCGTCCGCTCGAAGGCGCCGGGCGACAAGGTCACGCTGACCTACCTCGACCCGTCAGGCAAACCGCAGACCGTGCAGGTGACGCTCGGCAAGGCACAGCAGTGACCTCCGGACCGGGCGCGCCGACGTTGAGAGTGGCCGCGCCGGCGTCAGCCGCCGGATATACGGTGACACTCATGGAACAGCCAGGCGAGTTGGTCGGTCGCGCGCTCATTGTCGTCGTCGACGACCGGACAGCTCACGGCGAGGAGGACCACAGCGGCCCGTTGGTCACCGAACTCCTCCACGAGGCGGGCTTCGTCGTCGACGGCGTGGTGGTGGTGTCCTCCGATGAGGTGGAGATCCGCAACGCACTGAACACCGCGGTCATCGGCGGCGTCGATCTGGTGGTGTCGGTCGGCGGCACCGGGGTGACGCCGCGAGACGTGACGCCCGAGGCGACCCGCGACATCCTGGACCGCGAACTGCTCGGCATCGCCGAGGCCCTCCGCGCATCGGGGCTGGCCGCGGGCATCATCGAGGCCGGACTGTCGCGTGGCCTCGCGGGCGTCTCCGGGAGCACGCTGGTCGTTAACATCGCCGGCTCCCGATCGGCGGTTCGCGACGGGATGGCGACACTCAACCCGTTGGCCACTCAAATCATCGGCCAGCTATCCAGCTTGGAGATCTAAGAATTCCGGTTCGTGCTGGAACGCGCCCCGCGGCTATCAGCCAGGGCGATGCTTGGCAATGCCCTTTTCGTTATGCGAAGGTGAACAACGGGCTATGCGGGAATGTGATCTTGGTCACAGCGGAGGTGAAGTGTGACCTCCTCTAAGAAGCCGTCCCGCGATGCAGTTAACAAGATTTTCGGCGAGGAGCTACCCCAGGCGTCGGCGGACGAGCGCGAAAACGATTCAACTGCCGCGGATGCCGAGCGCGACGATTGGTTGCGGAACAATATTCCGCCTCACCATGAATGAGCGTTCAACTCGCGTTAACCGTGCGAAATAACTGGTCGAGGCGCTGATCAGCGCGCTTGCCGTCGCTACGAACGGTCGGTGTGCCGCCGCGGCGCCCGATGACGGACCGTGGCGGCACCGCCGCTTCTGACACCCCGCGCTGCTGGATCTAGCAAACTTGCGCCAACTGGTGACAGGCGTTTGAACGTTCACCCGTACGCGTTGCCGGTCCGATGCCCTCCCGTTATGTTCCTCGTGTCAACGATGAGCAAAAAGTAAGAAGAGCATGTGGACTTCCTCATTTGTCGCACGTGTGACTCTTGCGTCGTGTGTGGTGTAGGGGACTCGCCAGCACAAACACCAAATCGGTGAGCCGGTACGGTCACCGCCGACAGAGCTAGGGAGAACATGAAGGCAATCAGTCGGGTGCTGATCGCGATGGTCGCCGCCATCGCGGCTCTTTTCGTGAGCACCGGTACCTCTCACGCAGGACTGGACAACGAGCTGAGCCTGGTTGACGGTCAGGACCGGACGATGACGATCCAGCAGTGGGACACCTTCCTCAACGGCGTGTTCCCGCTGGACCGCAACCGTCTGACCCGTGAGTGGTTCCACTCAGGTCGCGCCAAGTACAACGTCGTCGGCCCCGGCGCCGACGAATTCGAGGGCACACTGGAGCTGGGTTACCAGATCGGCTTCCCGTGGTCGCTGGGCGTCGGCATCAACTTCAGCTACACCACCCCGAACATCCTGTTGGACGACACCAACATCAACCCATTGAGCGCTGGCTTCAACCCGCTGGGCTCGGTCATCACGCCGAACCTGTTCCCCGGCGTGTCGATCAGCGCTGACCTGGGTAACGGTCCCGGTATCCAGGAGGTCGCAACCTTCTCGGTCGACGTCAAGGGCCCGCAGGGCGGTGTGGCGGTCTCCAACGCGCACGGCACTGTGACCGGTGCGGCCGGTGGTGTGCTGCTGCGTCCGTTCGCTCGCCTGATCTCGTCGGCCGGTGACAGCGTCACCACCTATGGCGAGCCCTGGGACATGAAGTAACTCCCTGCCAGTCAGACAAACAGCCCCCGGCCGAAAAGCCGGGGGCTGTTTGGTGTGCGGGGCCGTTCAGTCGGCGCTGGTGGTGTTCGCGGAGTCGGGGCTCGGGCCGGTGCCCGGCAGGGTCGTCTCCTTCGGCCTATCGGCCTGTTCCGCAAGGATGTCGCGGATCTCGGTCAGCATGCTCAACTCGGTGTCCTGCGCCTGCTCGACCTCGCCGCGCTCCCGCAGCTTCTTGTAGGGCAGCACGATGACGAAGTAGATGACCGCCGCCACGATCAGGAAGTTGATGAAGGCGGCCAGCACCGCGTTGAAGTCGACGAACTGCTCGGGATCACCGCCCAACGAGATCTTGAGGATTCCGTAATCCCTGCCGCCGCCAGCGCCCACGCGATCGACCAGCGGCTGAATGACCTTGCCGGTGAATGCGGTGACCAGTCCGGTGAACGCCGCGCCGATGACCACCGCGACCGCCAGGTCGATGACGTTGCCGCGCGAGAGAAACTCCTTGAAGCCCTTGAACATGCGTGAAATCCCTTCGTGCAGTCGATGTGTGAACGTGACCAAGAGGATTGCCACGTTAGTCCCATGAGGGCGTTGACAGGTCAGTGAAACGTCAGGGTCACCGCCTGCATCAGGGTGGCGCCCGCGACGTCGTTGGCGGCGTGGGCGGGCAGCGCCACCAGCACGACACGGTCGCTTCCGGCACCCGGACCCTTCTGCTTCTCCGACACCAGCACGACGACGGCGTCGGTCGCGACCACGCGCGGATCGGCGTCGTCGCCGGCGGCGGCCAGGACGTCCACCACGTCGCCCGGCCGCACCAGGTCCAACAGTGCGGTATCGGCGAGGTGTAACGGCACGACGCGGGCGTCGGGTCCGGCAGCCGCCTGAGCGAGCCGCGGGCCGAGCAGTCGCACGTCTGTCAGCACTTCGCCGCGACGGGCTGGACCGGCGAGCGTCGACCCGACGATCTTGTCGACGGTGGACTGCGATCCGTCGGGAATCGTTGCTGTCCAATGCTTTTCGAGCACAACATCATCGGCCGTCAGTTGGACTCCCGGGGACAGATCCCGCGTGGCCACCGCGACGTCGGTCTGGTCGCCCCGCGGGTCGGACCGAAGCGCGGCGACCGCAGCGAGCACGACCAAAGCTCCCGCCGTCACTCTGCGGGCGGCGACGGTGCGCGTCCAGTCCGGCCGCCAGTCGTGGACGAGTCGCATTACTATCGGCGGGTTGAGCGATTCCCCCATGCGTTCACGCTAGGCAGCCCGACCGCCTGCGGGGCGTGCCGTCACGCCGGGCTGTGGATAACTTCGGGCGTCAGCTGGAGGCTGCGGCGGCCGGAGCCGACGAGCTCGAACTGCTCGACGACGAGCTCGAGCTGGAGCTGTCGGACTTCGACGACTCCGACTTATTCTCCGACGAGCCGGACGAATCGGACGAGCTCGTCGACTCGGAGCCCTTCGACGAGCCGTTGGACGAGCCGTTGGACGAGCTCTTCGCGGCTTCGCGGCTGTCGGTGCGGTAGAAGCCGCTGCCCTTGAAGACCACGCCCACCTTGCCGAACAACTTGCGCAGGCGTCCCTCGCACTCGGGGCACTGGGTCAGCGCGTCGTCGCTGAAGGCCTGCACCATGTCGAACTTGTTGTCGCATTCGGTGCACGCATAGGAATAGGTAGGCACGAAAATCCTCCGTGATGGTCTAACTACTTAGCACTCTACCGGCTTAAGTGCTAGAACCGCTATGTGGGCTCGAGAATTCCCGCCCGACCACCCGCTGTCATTCCCGTGCTTGTCGGCCTGTTTGTGCTGGCCATGGGGATAGCCATTTGGATGCATTTCTATTCACCCTCGGCGCCGCCCGCCGAGACGTCGCAATCCGCCGTGCGAGCGGCAAGCCCGTCGTATGACACCGCGCGCGCGATGTTGGCGCGGCTGCCGGTGAAGGGCTGGGACCGCAACACCGACTTCGCCCGGTACCGGTTCGGTGAGCCGTGGAGTGACGACGTCAACGTCGAGTTCGGGCACAACGGGTGCAACACCCGCGACGACGTTCTGCGCCGGGACCTCGCCGATCTCGTCGTGCGTCCGGGCACCTGTTACGCGCAGAGCGGCGTGCTGCAGGACCCCTACACCGGCCAGACCATCGGGTTCACCCGCGGCCCGGCAACGTCGGAGGCCGTGCAGATCGACCATCTGGTGTCGCTGTCCGACGCCTGGTACAAGGGCGCCCGCGAATGGAACGATCAACGTCGTCGAGATTTCGCCAACGATCCGCGCAACCTGCTGGCAGTCGGTGGACAAGCCAACTTCGACAAGGCTTTTCGCGATGCCGCCGCCTGGCTGCCGCCCAATGAGGCCTTCCGCTGCGAGTTCGTCGCGCGCCAGATCGAGGTGAAGGCGGCATACGGCCTGTGGGTGTCGGCGAATGAGAAGCGGGCGATGACGGACGTGCTGGCGCGCTGCTGACTCAGCCCCACCAAGCGTCACACCCCGGCCCTAACCCAGCTCGACGACCCCCCGCCGGGGCGCCAGCGCGTGCGTCATCGGGACGTCGTGCGGCTCGGCGGGAATCGCGTCGACGAGTTCGTCGTCGCGGACCACCGCCACCAAGCGGGCCGCCGGCCGGGCCAAGGGCAGGGTGCGGTCGTAGAAACCCGCGCCGCGGCCCAGCCGCACGCCCGCGCGGTCGACGGCCAGCGCCGGCACCAGCACCGCCGCCGCCTCGGCGATCGCCTCCGCGGGCAGCCACGGCTGCTGCGGCTCCTGCAAGCCCAGCCCTGCCGGGACGAGCTCGCCGGGTATGTACCGTCCCCACCGCATCGGCATCGGCACGCCGTCGGCATCACGACGGGCGACGGGCAGCAGCACCCTACTCCCGAGCTGTAACAACCTGTCCAACAGGGCGATTGAGCCCGGCTCGAATCGGATCGGCGCGTACGCGCACACCGTCTGGCCGCGACCGGCCACATCGGCTAGATGGCCGCACAGCGCGTCGGCCTCGGTGTCGTGAACCTGCGGGGACACCGCGCGACGGGCCGCAAGGATCGCCGCCCGCATCTCGACCTTGCTCGCAAACCCCACGCGACCACGATGTCATGGTGCCGACCCCGGCGACGCTCAACTCGATGGCGATAGTGTGTCAACGATGACGCCCCCTCAGGTCTCGATTCCGCGCACGGCGGTTGTCCCAGCCGCCGGACTCGGGACCCGCTTCCTGCCCGCGACCAAGACGGTGCCCAAGGAGTTGCTGCCCGTCGTGGACACGCCGGGCATCGAGTTGGTGGCCGCCGAGGCCGCAGAGGGCGGCGCCGAGCGACTGATCATCATCACCTCCGAGGGCAAGGACGGCGTCGTCGCCCACTTCGTCGAGGACCTCGTTCTCGAGGGCACGCTGGAGGCCCGCGGCAAGCAATCGATGCTGGAAAAGGTCCGCCGCGCGCCCGGGCTGCTCAAGGTGGAGTCGGTGGTGCAGGCCGAACCGCTGGGCCTCGGTCACGCGGTCGGCTGTGTCGAGTCCTCGCTGGCGCCCGACGAGGACGCCATTGCCGTGCTGCTGCCGGACGACCTCGTGCTGCCGACCGGCGTGCTGGAGACGATGTCCAAGGTGCGCGCCAAGCGCGGCGGTTCGGTGCTCTGCGCGATCGAGGTGCCGAAGGAAGAGATCAGCGCCTACGGCGTTTTCGATGTCGAGCCGGTCCCAGACACCAACAATCCGAACGTCTTACGGGTCAAGGGCATGTACGAAAAGCCCGAACCGGAGAAGGCGCCGTCGCTGTTCGCCGCCGCGGGTCGCTACGTGCTCGACCGGGCGATCTTCGACGCGCTGCGGCGGGTGCCGCGCGGCGCCGGCGGCGAAATTCAGCTGACCGACGCGGTGGCGCTGTTGATCAACGAGGGCCATCCGGTCCATGTCGTGGTGCATCGCGGGGACCGACACGACCTGGGAAATCCCGGCGGCTACCTCAAGGCTGCGGTTGACTTTGCGTTGAAGCGCGACGACTACGGCCCCGAATTGCGGCGGTGGTTGGTCGAACGGCTCGGGCTGATCGACTGCTGACGCACGGCGGCCCCCAATGGAGAAAGGCGTCTTGTGCGTTCGGTTGAGGAGCAACAGGCTCGGGTCACGGCCGCTGCGGTAGCCCCCCGGCCCGTGCGCGTCGCGATCGCGGAAGCTCAGGGCCTGATGTGCGCCGAGGAAGTAGTGACCGAGCGGCCGCTGCCCGGGTTCGACCAGGCCGCCATCGACGGCTACGCCGTACGCAGCGTCGACGTGCTGGGCGTGGCCCCGATCGGCGGTGATGACGCGGACGACGCGAGCGAGGACCCCGGCGACGGGCACGTCAGCCTGCCCGTCATGGGCGTGATCGAGGCGGGCGCGCGAACGCCGAGCAGGCTGCAGCCGCGACAGGCCGCCCGCGTGCAGACCGGCGCGCCGATGCCGACCCTCGCCGACGCCGTCCTGCCGCTGCGCTGGACCGACGGCGGACAGTCTCGGGTGCGGGTGCTGCGGCCGGTGCGCTCGGGCGCGTATGTCCGTCGCACCGGGGATGATGTCCAGCCCGGCGATGTGGCCGTGCGGTCGGGCACGATCATCGGTGCCGCGCAGGTCGGCCTGCTGGCCGCCGTCGGGCGCGAACGCGTGCTGGTCCATCCGCGACCGCGGCTGTCGGTGATGTGTGTCGGCGGTGAACTCGTCGACATCTCGCGCACTCCCGGCAACGGCCAGGTCTACGACGTCAACTCCTATGCGCTTGCCGCGGCCGGGCGCGACGCCGGCGCTGAGGTGAACCGCGTCGGCATCGTCGACACCGATCCCAAGGAACTGCGGGATGTGGTGGAGGGCCAGGTCAATCGCGCCGAGGTGGTCGTGATCGCCGGGGCCGTCGGCGGCGCCGCTGCCGAAAGCGTCCGCTCGGTGCTGGCCGAGCTCGGCGACATGGAGGTGACCCGGATCGCGATGCACCCGGGTTCGGTCCAGGGGTTCGGCCAACTCGGACCCGAAGGCGTGCCGGTGTTTCTGCTGCCGGCCAACCCGGTCAGTGCGCTGGTGGTATTCGAGGTGATGGTGCGGCCGTTGATCCGGCTGTCGCTGGGCAAGCGGCAGCCGATGCGACGGGTGGTGCAGGCGCGGGCGCTGTCGCCGATCTCGTCGGTGGCCGGCCGTAAAGGCTTCCTGCGCGGACAGTTGATGCGTGACCAGGACACCGGCGAATACCTCGTGCAGGCGCTTGGCGGAGCGCCGGGCGCATCGTCGCATCTGCTGGCGACGCTGGCCGAGGCGAACTGTCTGGTGGTGGTTCCCAGCGAGGCCGAACAGATCCGCACCGGCGAGATCGTCGACGTCGCCTTCCTCGCGCAGCGCGGCTGAGCGACAATCCCGTCGTGAACCTGTGGCGCTCGACCTCCGCCCATCCGGGCTGGCCGATGCCGGTCGGCCCACTTCGGGTGCCGGCCGGGGTGGTCGGACTGCGACCGGTGCGGCTGCGCGACGGCGCAGTGTGGAGCCGCACCAGGCTGGCCGACCGCGCGCACCTGGAGCCATGGGAGCCCAGTGCCGAAGTGAATTGGGAAGTGCGGCATTCGATTTCGCAATGGCCGTCGGTTTGCTCGGGCTTGCGGTCGGAGGCGCGCAAGGGTCGCATGCTGCCGTACGTGATCGAGGTCGACGGCGACTTCGCCGGCCAGCTGACCATCGGCAATGTCACCCACGGCGCGCTGCGCTCGGCGTGGATCGGCTATTGGGTGGCCAGCTCGCATACCGGCGGGGGAGTGGCGACCGCGGCGCTGGCGCTTGGCATGGACCATGCGTTCGGCGCGGTCAAGCTGCATCGGTTGGAGGCGACGGTGCGGCCGGAGAACGCCGCGAGCCGCGCCGTGCTGGCCAAGGCCGGCTTCCGCGAGGAAGGCCTGCTGAAGCGTTATCTCGAGGTCGACGGTGCCTGGCGCGACCACTTACTGGTGGGCATCACGGTGGAAGAGGTCAATGGTTCGGTGAGCTCGTTGCTGGTGCGCGATGGCCACGCCAGCTGGACCTGACGGCTGTCTCGCGACGGCGAGTGTGCCGCGCGCGACTGTGCTTGTTTTGACGGTTCTGCGGCGGAACGCGTCACCAGGTGCACAGTCACCACGTCTTTGCGCAGCCGCGAGCGACGAGCGCCGTCCCGACGCGATCGAGCAGCAGCCGATGCCCGCTGCGAACCATGCGACTGGTCACCCGGAAATCTTTCCACCCAAGTTCGGGCAATCGCGTGAATCGCTCGGCGTCCCAGTGCCGCTGCCGCGTGTTGGTCCAGTGGTGCGCGCCTTCGAAGTCGACGCCGACGAGGTAGTCGCGCCAGCCCATATCGATGACCGCGACGAGGACACCGTAGTCGTCGAGCACCGGTATCTGTGTCTCCGGACGTGGAAAACCGTTCTGTACGAACAACAGCCGAGTGAGCGATTCCCATGGCGATTCGGCGCCGCCGTCGACGAGGTCGAGCGTGTGGCGAAGCCGCTTCAAACCACGGACGCCCGGATGCAGTGCGGCCACCAATTCGATGTCGCCGACCTTGACGTCGGTGGCGTTCATCAGCGCGTCGATGCGTTGGACGCCGTCTTCGAGGTCAAGGCGTCTGCCGATGTCGAAGGCAGTGCGCGCGGTTGTCGTAAGAGCGGCGCCGTCGAGGTATTGGGTCTCGCCGACAGCGAGGTCGTCGGTATTTACGACAAGCTTCGGTGGCGGCCTTCGGTTGGTGTGGATCAACTCGGCGGGTAGTCCCGGCTCTATCCACTTCGCACCCAGCATCGCCGCGGCCGACATGCCGGCGATGACGCCGTCGCGGCGCGACCACAACCAGGCCGCCCGGGCGCGTTGGACCGCTGAGGGTTCGATACCCCGCGGGATGTGCACGCCGGGGTAGACCGGCTCATAGAGGCGACGTAGCTGACGGGCAGTGAGTGCCCCCGATTCGACGGCCTCCCAGCCTCGAAACGGCCACTCCAACGCGTCGTTCATGTCCAAAGAATGCTGACGACGTCCGACGCGCACTGCTGGGCATTACGGGGTTGTACACAGCAGCGGCACCGGCGCACAACATAAGAGTGCTGTGGCAAATGTGACATAAGTGACTGTTGGTGCTTGTCACCAGTGAATTACAGGTGTGTAATTGTCTCGGCGCGCCAACGACGGACACGCTGGTCACGGACCTAGCCTGATGGGGAAAGGAGCAGGCGTCATGCCAAGCATCCCCCAATCTCTCCTCTGGATCTCGCTCGTTGTGCTCTGGCTCTTCGTGCTTGTCCCGATGTTGATCAGCAAGCGCGACGCCGTGCGACGCACGAGCGACGTGGCGTTGGCGACGCGGGTCCTCAACAGCGCGGCCAGTGCGCGGTTGCTCAAGCGCGGGAGACCGGCGTCAGGCCATCGCAGCGATCCGGACTGGCGCCCGGCGGAAGACGACCTCGACGAGACCTTTGACGACGACGAGGAGGACTTCGACGAGGAGGAGACGCAGAAGACCGTGGTGCTGGCGGCGCCCGTCGTGGCAGACGCTGAACCGGACTATCTGGACGTCGACATCGTTGAGCAGGCTGCGGGCGCGTTGCCGGCCGGTGCAACGGCCCTCGACGCAGAACTCGCCGAATCCGACAAGCTGACACTGAATTTCGAAGAGTCGGAAAGGCCTCAAGCCGCAGAGGAAGACGTCGACACCGCGATCTATGAGGTCGCGAACGACGAGTATGAGCAAGAGGACGAGGCGGACGGCACCGAGGACGAGTACGAGTACGTCGAAGACTCCTCGGGTCTGGAGGCGCCGGAGGAGAGCGACCTTCGCATCGCCGACACGATGATGGCTGCGCGGCGGCGCCGGTACGACCCGGCGAAGGCCGCTGCGATCAGCGCCCGCAAGTACAAGTTCCGCAAGCGGATGCTGGCGGTGATGACGCTCGCGATCCTCGGGTCCGCGGCGGCCGCCTACTACCTGGCGCCGTGGGCCTGGTACGTCTGTGGCAGCGTCGCCGCGGTCACGCTGCTTTATCTCGGCTATCTGCGTCGTCAGACGCGGATCGAGGAACGACTGCGGCGCCGCCGACTGCAACGGATGGCGCGCTCGCGCCTCGGTGTGGAGAACACCAACGACGGCGACCTCGACCTGGTCCCCTCGAGGCTGCGCAGGCCCGGCTCGGTCGTGCTGGAGATCGACGACGAAGATCCGGCCTTCGAACATCTCGAGTACGCACCGTCGGCCCGCGAATACGACCTGCCGAGGGCGGCCGGCCAGTAATTCGGCGTCCTGTCTGCCGGTTTCTGCGGAGGCGGGATTGGCTGGTAGCCTGTGCTACCGACCAGGGGCTATGGCGCAGTTGGTAGCGCGACTCGTTCGCATCGAGTAGGTCAGGGGTTCGATTCCCCTTAGCTCCACCATTGTGAACACCTGCCCGCCGGGTTTCCGGCGTTGCCCTATCGCTCGGTACCTCTACTCAGGGATGCGTGACGAGGTACGTCTCGTTGCCGAGGTCCGCGGTGAGTTCCTCGATGTCGAACGGCCGGTCGAGGCGGGCGTGCAACGCCTTCGGTTCGATGAGGAGACTGATTTCTGCGGTCTGGCGGGCGAAGAGTCGTCCCATCATTGGGTAGAGCCGTCGCATGACGGCCCGCTCCGCCGATGAACAGCGCGATGCGCAGTAGCCGACGTGGCCGATCTCGTCGGTGAGGATTTCGCTGTAGAGCAGTTCGATTCGTTCAGCGACCGCCGGTTCGTCGGCGAACAGTTCGATGCCCACGCGGCGCAGTTCGTCGAACATGATGCAGCCGGCCATCTCTGCGGCTCCGACGAACATGAAGCCGAGGCGTTCGGGGAGGAACACGCCCGTCTTGACGAACTGGCGCATCACGAACGGCGGGGGCACGACCTGGAATGTCAGATCGAAGACGTCGAGCGCGTACGCCAGTAGCCGGGTGTGGTAGTGCTCCTCGAGTTCGAGATAGACGTTCTCGGGCGGCAGGTTCTCGTCGCTGTTGCGACCGTAGGTTTCGCCGAGCCCCACGCCGAATCGTTCCGCCTGGTTGAGCTTGGCGGTAGCCAACAGGAAGAGCATCTTCTTGTCGAGTCCGGGTTCGGGCTTCCGTCGCCGCAGGTTGCGAAGGAAGACGGTGCGGTCCGCGGGACAGGCCGACCGAACCGGATTCGCCTCTATCTCGCGGAAGAACTGTTCTCGGTTGGTCAATCGCCGGTTGAGCAGGTCGGCTTCGCCGTCACGGCGAGCCAAAAACTCGCGATAGCCCTCGATGCCTGTCGGATTCACGACGTCTCCATTCCCTTGACAATTGTTCTCACGTAACGGCTTAACAACGCAGCGTCGTGCGCCCCGGTTGCCAGCAGTGCGAATAGGCCCGTGAGAAAGAAGGTTCCCAGTTCTACGGGGTCTGCGTCCGACGAGACTTGCCCTGTCTCCTGCGCCCGACTGATCACCGTCACGAGATACTCGGCGAGCGGGTGCTGCGTCAACTCATCGTCGACTGGGCGTGCGGAGGAGAAGTGCAATCCGAGCATATCGCGGAAAACCACTGCGCCGAGCCGTAGTTCGGCATCGAGGACATGCTGTACAAGCCGCGACAGCACCGACCCCAAATCACTCTCGGCTCCGCCGAGTTCACTGATGATTCGCGTCTCTTCATTCCGCTCCAGCTCGACGATGACGTGTTCCTTTGTCGGGAAGTGGAAGTAGAACGTGCCCCGAACGACGCCCGCCGTCGCCGCGATGGCACTGACATCGGCGGCAGCTAACCCCCGCCGCGCAATCTCGGCCACCGCGGCGTCGAACAATCGCGCACGGGTCTCGAGTCGTCGGGCTTCCCGAACGCCGCCCCCCGGCGAATCAGCCACGGCGGAGGCAGGTGCATAACCCATGCGCGAACCGTAACCCCTCTTGCTGACGACTGTCAATGACAGCTGTCAATGAAGCCTTCTCCAGCTGGTAAGGCCGCGGAGGCCGCGCTTTGTTCTTCGATGGTTGCGCGTCGGTCGAGGGAGTAGCGTTCCCGTTGCGACGGGCTGAAAGAAGGCTGCACGTGAACCCGTCGAAGGCGGACAGGGTTCTGCAGCCGGACTACGTTGAAACCACCAGCGTCGAGTCTTGTCCGCCGCCTCGGCGAGAAGCCGTTGTTTCGCTTGCCAACCGCCCCCGAGCCGCATTTACGGACTTGATCACTTCTTAGACCCGATCATGCGGCTACGATGCGCAGGTGGCGATGATTCGGGTGCGCGACGCCGCTGACCTGCTGGGCGTCAGCGACGACACGATCCGGCGCTGGATCGACGACGGGTCGCTGCCCGTCGACCAGGACGAGTCGGGCCGAAAAGTGATCCCGGGTAAGGCGCTCGCGGAGTTCGCGACCGCGAATTCCGGCGCGGCGCCCAAGGAGCCGCTGGGCATTGCGAGCTCGGCCCGTAACCGATTCACCGGACTCGTCACCCGGGTGCTCGTCGACGGCGTGATGGCGCAGGTCGAGATGAAGTGCGGACCGTTCACCGTCGTATCGCTGATGAGCGCCGATGCCGCGCGTGAGTTGAAGCTGGAGCCCGGCAGCGTCGCGGTGGCCGTCGTCAAAGCCACCACCGTGATCGTGGAAACCCCTGGAGGACAGTCGTGAAAATGGCAGCGCGCATCGCGGCCGTGACCGCCGTGGCGGGCCTCGTCGTCGCCGGGTGTGGCTCAACCAATGAGGCGGCTTCGTCGTCGACGAACGCTGCCGGCGGAGGGAAGATCACCGTTTTCGCGGCGGCATCGCTGAAGAAGCCGTTCACCGAGATCGGTGAGCAGTTCAAGACCGACAACCCCGGCGCCGACATCGAGTTCTCGTTCGCCGGATCGTCGGATCTGGTCACGCAGTTGACGCAGGGCGCGCCTGCCGACGTCTTCGCCTCTGCCGATACGAAGAACATGGACAAGGCCGCCCAAGCCGATCTGCTGGCGGCCGAGCCGGTCGACTTTGCCTCCAACACGCTGACGATCGCTGTGGCGCCGGGCAATCCGAAGAAGATCGCGTCGTTCAAGGATCTGACCCAACCGGGTCTGCAGGTGGTGGTGTGCGCGCCTCAGGTGCCCTGCGGGTCGGCGACGGAAAGGGTCGAGAAGGCCACCGGCGTGCAGTTGAACCCGGTCAGCGAGGAATCGCAGGTGACCGATGTGCTCAACAAGGTGACCAGCGGGCAGGCCGACGCCGGGCTCGTCTACGTCACCGACGCACAGGGCGCGGGCGACAAGGTGAGCGCGGTCGCTTTCCCGGAGTCCGCCGAGGCGGTGAACACCTATCCGATCGCGGTGCTCAAGCAGTCGAAGAGCGCCGAGCTCGCGGGCAAGTTCGTCGAGCTGGTGACGGCTGAAGCGGGGCAGAAGGTGTTGAGCGCGGCAGGCTTTGCCAAGCCGTAGCGGCCGTCACTTTTCTGTCATCGGCACCGAGTTGACGGCCGCTTCGTCGGATAGGCACGATATCGTCAGACTTCGAAGTGCTTGATCAAGCGCTTCACGCTCGTCTTCTCGACGAGGCATCCAGGCCGGCTCAGAACGATTGCCGACGTCAAGCCGGTTCGCCGCGAGTTACCGGTTGTCTTACGGCCAGAGTCCCCACGCGACCCTGCGGACCTAGTCGCCGCGGTGCAGGAAGCCGTGCAGCGTCGCTTGGACGAGTTCGTCGACGATGGCGTCCCGCGACGGAGGCTTGGTTCCGAAGAAGGTCGAACGCAGCGCCACCATGCCGACGATCATCGCCATCGTCGAATGCGCGGGCAGGTCAGGCTGATTCGAGTGCAGCCCGCGCAACTGCATGCCTTCGACGCTGATCTGACCGAGCACTCCGAGCGCCCGCCTGATGTCGGCGATGCCTGCGTCGGCACGTTCGTCCTCGCTGAACGCCTCCGACGCGACCAGCGTCAGCAGTAGACCCCGATGCTCGACAACGACGTCGTAGACCTGTTCGACGAAATGTCGGGCCAACTCGTCCTCGTCGGTCTCCTCGGGTATGAGCGTCTGCCACGTTCGGGCGAACTCGTCGACGATGTTCGTGAAAGGAAGCACCAGTGCCTCCCGGAACAGGCCGGCTTTCGAGCCGAAGTGCCGGAAGAGGAGGTACTCGGTGACACCTGCACTTTCGGCGATCTCGCGCGTGGTGGTGCTGCGATAGTCCTTGCGGACGAACCGTTCCCGGGCGGCATCGAGAAGAAGTCTGCGTGCCTCGCCGGGTGACCGGCGCCCGGTCTGGACCGCCGTCTTGGCGTTCCGGTTTGTCGATGCTCGTCGCTGCGGCACGGTCGTTCACGATAGTCGGCCTTGACCCGCCACTAGTAATAGTGTCCACTATTACCGATCCGATGGACGGGATGGAAGGGGTCCGACGATGGGCCAACTCATCATGCTCGGCACACTGTTCGGGCTGATCGTCGTCATCTTCGGCGTGGTCGTCTATTTCGATCCCGAAGCCCGGGCCGGTAAGGGACGTGATCAATGACCCAGGAGCTGACGCCCTTGCTGACAGCGTCCGTCATCTTCGGCTGGGCCAGCGGAATTCTGTTCACCCTTGCCGGCGTGTACCTGAGCATTCGCCGCCGCCGACTGCACCCACTGCTTCTTCTGTGCATCTCGGCGATCTCGTTCTCGTGGATCGAGGCGCCCTACGACTGGGCGATGTACGCGCAGTTCCCCCCGGCGCTGCCGCGGATGCCGTCGTGGTGGCCGCTGAACATGACCTGGGGCGGGCTGCCCTCTTCGGTGCCCGTCGGCTACATCGGCTACTTCTGCCTGCCCGCGGTGATCGGCGCTGCGCTCGGACAGCGGCTGAGTGCCCGGTTCGGATGGCGCAGGCCGATAACGCTTCTCACCGTCGGCCTTGTCGTCGGCTTCTGCTGGGCCCTGCTGTTCAACGCGGGAGTCGGAGCCCACCTCGGCGTCTTCTACTATGCCTACGTGATCCCCGGCCTCGGCTTGTTCGAGGGCACGTTGCATCAATACCCGATCTACGACGCCATCGCCATGGGCGTGCAGATGATGGTGTTCACCTACCTTCTCGGCCGGACGGACGCGCAAGGACGAAACGTCATCGAGATGTGGGCCGACAAGGTGTCGACGACGAAGGTCCAATCGGCCATGCTGTCCATCGTCGCCGTGATCGTCATCGGAAATGCGCTCTACGCCGCCGTTTTCGCGCCCCATCTCATCACCAAGCAACTGGGCTATGTGACTTCGGGAACGGGTGAGCAGTTGTTCCCGGGCGTGCCGAACCAACCCAGATAGCACCGCCAGGAGGTTTTTGTGGCCGGAAGCCCGACCGTCGAGGTGTACTACGACCCGTTCGACTACACGATCGACGACGATCCGTATCCGGTGTGGAAACGGATGCGCGCCGAGGCGCCTCTGTATTTCAACGACAGGTACAACTTCTATGCGTTGAGTCGCTACGACGACGTCGCGCGCGCACTGCCCGATTGGCAGACCTACCGGTCGGGCCGCGGCACCACCGCCGACATTCTGTTCAGTGGCATCGAAGTACCGCCGGGAATTCTTCTGTTCGAAGATCCGCCCCTGCACGATCTCCACCGGCGGCTGCTGTCGCGGGTGTTCACTCCCCGACGGATGTTGGCGGTCGAGGACCTGGTCCGCGAATTCTGTGTCAGCGCACTGGATCCCCTCCGTGATGCCGATGGCTTCGATTTCGTCGCTGATCTCGGCGCCTTCATGCCGATGCGGACGATCGGCTATCTCCTGGGCATCCCGGAGGAGGGTCAGCAGCAGATCCGCGATCGCAACGACAAGAGCATCACGGTAGGTGCGGAACAGGCCGACCTCAGCCAGACGGTCATCGAGGAATCGATCGCGATGTTTGCCGAGTACATCGAGTGGCGATCGACGCATCCCTCCGATGACCTGATGACCGAACTGCTGAACGCCGAGATCGAAGAGGCCGACGGGACCCGTCGTCGGCTCGAGCGCACGGAAGTGCTCGCCTACACCGCGATGATCGCCGGTGCCGGCAACGAGACCACCGCTCGGCTGATCGGGTTCATGGGCCAACTGCTCGGCGACAATCCCGACCAACGACACGAGCTCGTCGCGAACCCGGCGCTGATTCCCTCCGCGGTGGAGGAGACCCTGCGCTACGAGCCACCGTCGCCGGTACAGGCGCGCTACGTCGCGGCCGACGTCGAGTTGTACGGGCAGACCGTGTCCGAGGGCTCCTACATGCTGCTGCTCAACGGCTCGGCCAATCGCGACGAGACGAGGTTCACCGATCCCGACCGCTACGACATTCATCGCACGGGCGGGCATTTGAGCTTCGGACAGGGACTGCACTTCTGCCTCGGCTCGGCGCTCGCCCGACTCGAGGGCCGGGTCGCCTTCGAGGAAGTTCTCAAGCGATGGACCGACTGGGAGGTCGACTACGTCAATGCCAGCCGGGCCCGGACGTCCAGTGTGCGCGGATGGGCGCGGTTGCCGGTCCGCATCGGCTAGCGCCGCGGCGCGAATCAACGACGCTGCCGATGTCACACCCGTGCGACACGAAAAGACCGATCGTCGCAAAGCCATTGAAACCGTACGAATTGCCGATGTGACGCCGATCGTTGACGCGGAATGCCCGGGTGCACAGTTACCGACTATGACAGGCCGTCGCCTCTCCGCTGACCTGCAATACGGTTTCGCTTACGAAATAGGTTAGGGCGCAGTAGATTACAAAGCTGGGCGCAGCATCCGACCGCTGACCGAAACGCATCGCTACCGCGTCTCTGGCTCGACGGCGATACTCACTGACGAGTCGGCGCGCGGATGCCGACCACAGGTACAGCCGACGCACAGTTAATTAATCACCAAATCCGAATACGCGCCGATTGCACTTCTCATACGGTGAGTTCACAACTGCTGCCGCAGGGGAGGCGCGATGGCGGCACGATCGCAACCCGGTACGTCGCCGTCGCACGGCGGCCGACGTTGGCGCGCCATTGACCAATTATTGTTATTTTTAGATAATAGCCGTCGCCCCAGGCAGCAGCCGAACAGAGCAGGGGGATCGATGGACGTACGGCCGATGCGCCGACATCGGTCTCGGCGCGGACCGTACAGATGTCCCAGCCCTGGGACAGTTGACCAAATACTTGTTCCGCCGGTAGAGTCGCCGCCCGGACCGGGGACAACGGCATCAGGTCAGTGGGGGCACGGTGAAACTCTTCCATCCCGGAGTCGCATGACTGCGCGCATGGTGGCGGAATGACCGGTCGCGCTCTGCGCCCGTTGACGGGCATTGCCACCGTTGTCGCGATTGTCGCGGTGGTCGTCCTTGCCGCAACCCTGTTCCGCGGCGGGTTCACCGAGAGTGTGCCCGTGACGGTGATGTCGCCGCGCGCCGGGCTGGTGATGAACCCCGACGCCAAAGTCCAGATCCGCGGCGTGCAGGTGGGCAAGGTCGCCTCGATCGAGCAGTTACCGAACGGCCAGGCCGCAATCCACCTCGCGATGGATCCCAAGCGAATGAGCGCGATTCCGGCGAACGTGCTCGTCGACATCGCGTCCACCACGGTGTTCGGCGCGAAATACATTCAGTTCGTCCTTCCGCCCGACCCGTCGCCGGAATCGCTGCGCGCCGGCCAGGTGCTCGCCGCCAAGCATGTGATGGTCGAGATCAACACGGTGTTCGAGAACCTCACGTCGGTGTTGTCGAGGATCGACCCGCCGAAGCTCAACGAAGCGCTCGGCGCTATCGCGTCGGCGCTGAACGGGCGCGGCGAGAAGATCGGCCAGATGCTCACCGACCTCGATGCCTACCTTGCCCGGATCGAGCCCAGCCTGCCTGCGCTGAGCCACGACCTCGAGACCGCTCCCCAGGTACTGCAGGCCTACGGCGACGCCGCACCCGACTTCGTGACAGTGGCCGACAACTCGGCACGCATCAGTGACACCATCGTCGACCAGGAACAGAATCTCGACGCCGCGCTCGTCAGCGTCATCGGGCTGGCCGACATCGGCAACGACGTGCTCGGCACGAACCGTCAGCCGCTCACCGATGTGCTGCACCTGCTGGTGCCGACCACCGATCTGCTGAACAAGTACAACCAGGCGCTGTGGTGCGGCCTCAGCGGGATGGTCCACGCGTCACAACTGCCGCCGCTGAAGCAGCCGGGTGTCCAGGTGCTGGCCGGTTTCCTGTGGGGTCAGGAGCGGTACCGCTACCCGATGGACCTGCCGAAGGCGGGGGCCACCGGCGGTCCGCAGTGCACCGGTCTGCCGAACCTGCCGTTCGAGGCGGTACCGCCGTATGTCGTAGCCGACACCGGAACCAACCCGTGGCGACGCACCAATCCCGGCATCGTGCTGAATTCCGATGGGCTGAAACGGATTTTGTTTGGCGAGATCGATGGCCCGCCACGCAACACGTATCAGATCGGACAGCCCGGATGAGGCGCTCACTACGTCCAACGCTGATCAAATTCGGGATCTTCGGCATCGTCATGGCGGTGCTGACGGCGTGCTTGTTCTTCATCTTCGGGCAGTACCAGACCGGTTCGACCAAGGACTACTCGGCGGTGTTCATCGACGCCTCGCGTCTCAAGGCAGGGCAGTCGGTGCGTGTGGGCGGCATGCGCGTCGGGACGGTCAACAGCGTGAAACTCCAGAAGGACAAGACGGCCCTGGTCACGTTCGACGCCGATCCCGCCGTCCAAATGACGACCGGAACCCGGATCGCGGTGCGCTACCTCAACCTCGTCGGCGATCGCTATCTGGAGTTGATCGACGGCCCAGGCGACCGGCGCTTGCCGCCCGGTTCCCGTATTCCCGCCGAGCGGACCTCCGGCGCACTCGATCTTGACCTGCTGCTCGGTGGCCTCAAGCCGGTGATCCGCGGCTTGAATCCGCAAGACGTGAACGCCTTGTCGGCGTCGCTGATCCAGATCTTTCAGGGCCAGGGGGGCACCCTGCAGTCCCTGCTGTCCAATACGTCGGGCTTCACGACGGCGTTGTCCGAACACAACCAGACGATCCAGGCGCTGATCGACAATCTGCGTACGCTCCTCGCCACCCTCACCAAAGAGGGCGACAAGTTCTCCGGGACGATCGCCAAGCTGGAGACGCTGGTGACTGCGCTTGCCGCAGAAAAGGATCCGATCGCCACGGCCATCGAGTCGCTGAACAACGGCACCGCGTCGGTGGCCGATCTGCTCACCGACGTCCGGCCTCCGCTGAAGGGAACCATCGACCAGTTGAATCGGCTCGCCACCAACATGGACGGTCAGAAGGACCGCCTCGACACAGCTCTGGTCAAGGCGCCGCAGAACTACCACAAGCTGGTCCGCACCGGCTCCTACGGCAGCTTCTTCAACTACTACATCTGCGAACTCAAGTGGCGGGTGACCGATCTGCAGGGACGCACCGCCGAATTCCCGTGGATCAGACAAGACGGCGGGAGGTGCGCCGAACCCTGATGCTGAAATACCGCGGAATCAAGCTTCTTCGAACGGGATTCATCGGCGTGGTGCTGTGCGTCCTGATCGTTCTTGTCGGGCTGTCGCCGGAGTCGTTGACGTCCCTGGCGACCGCCGTCAGGTATCAGGCCCAGCTGTCCGACGCCGGCGGCCTGACAGCGGGCAATGACGTCACGATTGCCGGGATCAAGGTCGGCAGCGTCTCCGATGTTTCGCTGCAGGGCCGCAACGCGCTGGTGACGTTCGCCATCGACAGCACCGTGGAACTCGGTTCGGACACCACCGCACACGTGCGAACCGGGACCCTGCTCGGCGAACGTGTGCTGACCTTGGAGTCGGCCGGTAACGACACCATGCACCCGATGGACGTCATCCCGGTGTCGCGCACCGCATCGCCATATTCACTGACCGAAGCGGTCAGCGAGTTGACGACCAACACCGCGGGGACCGACACCGCCTCGCTCAACCAGTCGCTGGACACCCTGTCCGAAACCTTGGATCAGGTTGCCCCTCAACTCGGTCCGACGTTCGACGGCGTCACCCGGCTGTCGCAGGCCATCAACGACCGCGACGATCAGCTGGGCGCGCTGCTCTCCAACGGCGCCGACGTCACCAAGATCCTGTCCGACCGCAGCGCCCAGGTGAACACGCTGATCCTCAACGCCAACGATCTGGTGGCTGTGCTCAACGAGCGGCGCTATGCCATCGTCGAGTTGCTGACCCACACCTCGGCATTGTCAAAACAACTCTCGGCGCTCATCCACGAGAACGAGGAGAAGCTGGCGCCGACGCTGGACAAGCTCAACGCGGTCACGGCGGTGCTGGAGAAGAACCGCGACAACATCGCGAAGGCGCTGCCGGGCCTGGCGAAATTCCAGACCACTCTCGGCGAGACGATCGGCAACGGTCCGTACTACCAGGCCTATATCCCCAACCTCTTCTTCGGCGAGATCTTTCAGCCGTTCTTCGATTACGCATTCGGCTTCCGGCGGGGAACCAACGCCGGTCAGCCGCCGGACAATGCCGGACCGCGCGCAGAACTGCCTTTCCCGTACAACGGGATACCGCAGGAGAATGAGAAGTGGGGTCCGCCACCGCCATGACTCGGAACCGGTTCCTGAAACTGGCGCTCGCTGCAGTGCTCGCGGTAACGCTTGTGGGCGGTGTCGCTGTTGTCATCCAGCAGACCTACTTCAAAGCCAAGACCATCACCGCATACTTCACCAAGACCGTGGCGATTTATCCCGGCGACGAGGTTCGCATCGCAGGCGTCAAGGTCGGCGCCATCGACTCGATCGAACCGCTCGGCACCCAGGCCAAGATGACGTTGCACGTCAAGCACGGGGTCTCGGTTCCCGCTGACGCCAAGGCGGTCATCGTCGCCCAGAACCTGATCTCCGCCCGCTACGTGCAGCTCGCGCCCGCCTACGAATCCGGCCCGAAAATGCAAGACGGCGCGGTGATCCCGCTCGACCGCACGGCGATCCCCGTCGAGTGGGACGAGGTCAAAGAGCAGCTGACGCGGTTGGCATCGGAACTGGGCCCGGACAAGGGCATGTCGACGGGCTCGGTGGGTCGATTCATCGACAGCGCCGCCAACGCGCTGAACGGCAACGGTGACAAGCTGCGTCACACCCTGGCCCAGTTGTCGGGTGTGGGAAGGATCCTCGCCGACGGCGGCGGGAACATCGTCGACACGATCACCAACCTGGCGACCTTCGTCACCGCATTGCGAGACAGCAACGACCAGATCGTGCAGTTCCAGAACAACTTCGCGACGCTGACCAGCGTTCTCAACGACAGCAGCTCGGATCTCGATGCGGCGCTGAAGAACCTCTCCGATGTCGTCGGAGAGACGCAGCGGTTCATCGCCGGCACGCGCGACAAGACAGCCGAGCAGATCCGGCTGCTGGCCGATGTCACTCAGACGCTGGCCGACCACCGGATGGACCTGGAGAACGTTCTGCACATCGCGCCGCATTCGATAGCCAACGCCTACAACATGTTCGACCCCCGCACCGGCGCGGCCAGCGGCGTGTTCGTGCTGAACAACTTGTCGAACCCGACGTGGGCGATCTGCACCATGATCGGCGCCCTGGACAACGTGACGTCGCCGGAGACCGGCAAGCTCTGCTCGCAGTACGTGGGCCCGGCGCTGAACACCATCGACATCAACAACATCCCGCTGCCGTTCAACCCGTTTATCACCGCGGCGCCGCCGGACTACATGCTGCGGTACACCGAGGACCGGCTGAGGCCGGAGAACGAGGGCCAACCGCCTCCGCCGGCGACGAATCCTCCTGCGGTGTCGGCGTATACGGGCTTCAACGGCGACGTCCCGCCACCGCCCGGCTACGGACCGCCGCCGGGGCCGCCGCCCCCGCTGCCGGTGGCACCCGACCCCGCGCCCCCACCGCCGACGCTGCAGGGCATGCTGCTGCCCGCCGAGGCCCCGCCGCCGGCGGGCGATCCACCCGCAGATGCGCCGCCGCCGAGTGACGGGACACCACCGTGATCGGGGCATTGAGCGCGCGTCGCCTGATGGCGGTCGGGTGCAGCGTGATGGTGACGGTGACCGGCTGCGCGTTCCAAGGCGTGAACTCGCTTCCGTTGCCTGGCACCGTGGGGCGCGGCGGCGACGCGGCCGTCTACCATGTCGAGCTTGCGAATGTCGGTACGCTGGAGTCGAATTCGCCGGTGCTTATCGACGATGTGGTCGTCGGCAGTGTCGGAGGGATGCGACTGCACGGCTGGCACATCGACGTCGACGTATCGGTCAAGCCGGATGTGGTGGTCCCCGCCAATGCCGTGGCGACCGTCGGCCAGACCAGCCTGCTGGGGTCCATGCATTTGGCGCTCGATCCGCCGCCGGGTGAGGCGCCCAATGGCCGGTTGGAGCCGGGCGCCACGATCGGGCTGAACAATTCGTCGACCTACCCGTCGACCGAACAGACGCTGTCGTCGCTGGCGGCGGTGGTCAACGGCGGCGGTCTCGGGCAGATCGGTGACATCGTCCACAACTTCAACGCCGCGCTGAGCGGACGCCAGGACGTCGCACGCGATCTGATCGCCCGCCTCGACACCTTCGTCGGAACGCTGTACCAACAGCGCGACAACATCGTCGCAACCATCGACGAGCTGAACCGGTTCGCGTCGACCCTCGGTGGTCAGCAGGAAGTGCTCACTCGTGCGCTCAACAAGATTCCCCCCGCACTCGACGTGTTGATCAAGGAGCGGCCGAGGATCACCACGGCACTGGTGAAGTTGGGCACCCTCGCCGACACCACAAGCCGACTCGTCAACGACACCCAGGCCGACCTCGTCACGAACCTGCAAAACCTCGAACCCGCCCTCAAAGCGCTAGCCGACGTGGGGCCGGACATCGACAGCGCGCTGGCCTACATCCCGACGTTCCCGTTGACCCAGAATCTCATCGACCGGGGTGTGCGCGGTGACTACGTGAACCTGTTCGTCACCGTCGATTGGACTAATGCGCGGCTCAAGCGCGGGCTGCTGCTGGGCACGCGACTCGGTCAGGACCGTGCGTCGATGATCCCAGCGCCCGGCGATCCGGGATATCACGCCTACTACACGAAGTTCCCGCTGGGCGTCGGCACCTCACCGCCGTTCGGGCCGATCCCGAACGCCGCTCCGGCGCCGTGGGAACCGGGTGGTGGCTGATGCTCACCAGGTTCGTTCGGATCCAATTGGCAGTGTTCACGATCGCGTCCATCGTCGGCGTGCTGCTGATGGTGCTCGTGTACATGCAGGCGCCGACCTTGCTCGGCATCGGGCGAATATCGGTCAAGCTGGAACTGCCCGCTTCGGGCGGCCTGTACCGATTTTCGAATGTGACGTACCGCGGCGTCGAGGTCGGCAAGGTGACGGGCATGGATGTGTCGCGGACACGGGCCACCGCAACGCTGTCGCTCGGCACCTCACCGAAGATTCCCGCGGATCTGGTCGCCGAAGTGCGCAGTGTTTCGGCGGTCGGCGAACAGTACGTCGAGCTGATGCCGCGCACGGACTCACCGCCCTACCTTCGGGACGGCTCCGTGATTCCCATGAGCGACACCAAGATTCCGCAGCCGGTGGGCCCGATGCTCGATAGGGTCAACACGCTGATCAGCAGCGTCCCGAAGGATGAGTTGAGCGGCCTGGTCAACGAGTCGTTCAACGCTTTCAACGGAGCCGGCTTCGATCTGGGCTCGCTGTTCGATTCCTCGGCGAAGATCTCCGCCGATCTCAACAAGGTGGGCGATCAGTCGTCGGCGCTGGTCGAAGATTCTGGGCCGTTGTTGGATTCGCAGGCCGAGACCACCGATTCACTGCGGGTGTGGGCGCGAAGCCTGGCCGGGGTCACCGGCCAGGTGGTGGCGAACGATCCGCAGGTACGCACGCTGCTGCGCGAGGGGCCGCCCGCGGCGAACGAGGTGTCGCGGCTCTTCGATCAGGTGAAGCCGACGTTGCCGATACTGCTGGCCAACCTCACCACGTTCGGCAAGGTCGGCGTGACCTATCACCCGTCACTCGAGCAGGTGCTGGTGTTGTTGCCGCCGTTCGTCGCCGACATCCTCTCGTCGGCTCCGCAAAACAACCCGACCGGGCTGGCGCTCGGGGACTTCCGGATCCAGCTCGGCGACGGGCCGCCCTGCACAGTCGGCTTCCTCCCTCCGTCGCAGTGGCGTTCGCCGGCCGACACATCGGAGATGGATACGCCCGACGGCCTCTACTGCAAGCTGCCCCAGGATTCGCCGATCGTCGTGCGCGGAGCGCGGAACTCGCCGTGCATGGGCGTGCCGGGTAAGCGGGCGCCGACGGTGCAGGAGTGCTACAGCGACAAGCCGTACATGCCGCTGGCGATGCGGCAGCATGCGTTGGGTCCGTATCCGATCGACCCGAACCTCGTTGGGCAGGGCATTCCGCCGGACGGTCGCGTCGACGAAAACCAACGGCTGCACGCCCCGGTCGAAGGCACGCCTATGCCGCCGGGCGCTATGCCGTCGGGAACCCCGCCCGATGCGCCGCCACCCGGCGCTCCACCACCTGCGCCGCCACCGCCCGCAGAGGTGTTCCCTCCGTTGGACACCGGAGGCGCGGTGGCTGCGACGCCGAGCGCGTTCGACGTCAACAAGTCCGAGCCGGGCCCATCGGTGGCGCTGGCGCACTACGACCCGCAGACGGGGCAGTACGCGACGCCTGATGGCCAGGTCTACCGCCAAACCGACCTCGTGGCGTCGCCTAAGTCCTGGCAGGATCTGATGTTCAGGGCGGACGAATGATATTGCGATTGAGAAGCATTGGAATCGCTGCGGCACTGGCCGTCACGGTCGGCGCACCGTCGGCTCACGCGGATCCGGGGGACGGCATCGCGCTCAATGGCACCTATACCGCGTTTTCGGACGGCGCGTGGGCGAAGACGGACGACTCGTATCACGACGAGCGCAGTGTCAGCCAGACGTGGACGATCACGTCGTCGTGCAGCACGTATCAGGATTGCACCGGCCGCGTCACCAGCGACCAGGGCTGGAGCGGCGATCTGATGTACCTCAGCGGCCGGTGGAAAGTGGCCCGAACCGTCGACAATTGGGAGCCGTGCCAAAATGGCACGGCCCTTCCGGGCCGGCAGACGTTCACCTTCTGGAAGGGTTACCCGAACCCGGCCCTCGAAGGATGGGATACGACGCTTGGTCCCAGCGGCGCATGCGGGAAGAACAAGCAGCTCAATGTCCAGATGCCGTTCAAGCTGACGCCCGTCGCGTGAACGTGATTTCGGCGTGGTTGGTTGCGCGCAGCGCAACACAACACGCCGAAGTCGCTCGTCAGGCCGGGTTGAAGGCCCCGCGCGGAATGGTCAGCGGCAGATCGACCGAACTGACCAGACCCGGCTGTGCGGCGACGACATACGGCACGGCGTTCACGACGCGCATCGCCGTCGCGACCATCGCGCCCGCGCCCGACGTCATGCCCTCGATGCCGGCCTTGCGGCGGTCTCGCAGAGTGACATCAAAAGAGCAGTCGATGTCGGGCTGACCGGTGATCACCACGCGGTAGCCGAGCGCGTTGGGAAGTGTGGGCCAATGGGGCGCGACATCGGGCGCCAACCGGGTGACGTGTTCGATGACGATGGCTTCGCGTCCATCGACGACACCGATCGCCTGCATCCGCAGCGCGCCACAGGTGCCGGCCTCTACGGTGCCCATGGCGACCTCCAGCGTCCGCTCCGTAAGCGCACGGTCGAACGTCTCGCGGAATTCCTGGACCTCGACACCGAGTGCTTCGGCGACCATCCGGATCTGGCCCTGCCACTCACCGGCGATCGCGCCCGGGAAGCCGATCCACGGTTGATAGTCCAGCGGCCGGCCGAAACCCATTGCGTCGCTCATGATGTCGGGTACGCCATAGTCGTCGTACAACCCGATCTCGTAGGCGTGGATCTTCTCGATCTGCGACGATTGCGTGGCAAGGACCAGCGGCAGGTAGTCGGCGGCGAACCCCGGCTCGATGCCCGATGCATACAGCGAGACCTGGCCCTCTTTCGCGGCGGCGACCATTTGATCCCGCCACTCCGCCGGTTCGTAAGCGTGCGGATTGACCAGGCGCGTCGTGCTCGTCGTCACCACATTGATGCCCGCACTGAGCAGCTTGACGTAGTCCGGGATGGCCAGCGCGTCGCGTTCGGGTCCGCTGGCGGCATAGACGACGCAGTCCGGCTTAAGGGCGATCAGCGCGTCGGCGTCATTGGTGACGGCCAACCCGATCGGCTCACCGTTGGCGAGTTTGCCGGCGTCCCTGCCGACCTTTTCCGCGGAGTGCACCCAGACACCGACGAGGTCGAGGTTGGGCCGTTGATGGATGGCGCGAATCGCGATCGACCCGATGCCGCCTGTCGACCACACCACCACGCGGTACTGACCGTCTGCCATCGTTCCTCCCGGCGCCCGGCTCGGATCTGCTGCTTCCTGAAGTTAACAGTGGGCACTATTATCGTCAATGTTCGAACAGCCCTGGGTGCTGAACAAAAATTAGGTTATAGTCCGGCCTGGTGTTCACGATCCGGTTCGACATGCGCGCTCCCGCGTCCGGCGCGCCCGCGAGCGAGTTGTACGCCGCCGCGATCGACATGTGCGCCTGGGCGGAAACCCGCGGCGCGATCGTGGCCGTCTTGTCCGAGCATCACGGCGCCGACGACAACCATCTGCCGTCGCCGATCGTGCTGGCATCGGCGATCGCGGCGCGCACCGAGCGGCTGCCGATCATGCTGGCCGCCATCGTGCTGCCGTTCTGGGATCCGGTCCGGCTCGCCGAGGACATGAGCGTGCTGGACATCATCAGCAACGGCCGGGTGTCGTACGCGTTCGGCATCGGGCACCGCCCGGAGGAGTACCAGCACTTCGGCGTCGACATGCGTCGGCGGGGCCGACTCGCCGACGAGAAGCTGACGCTGCTCAGGCGCCTGCTGGCGGGTCAACCCGTGGAGGCCGAGGGCCGGCGTATCCACGTCACGCCGGCGTGCACGTCATCCGGTGGGCCGTTCATGATGCTGGCCGGCGGCAGCGAAGCCGCGGTCAAACGCGCGGCGAAACATGGCCTGGGTGTCGTGCTGCAGACCAACCAGGGCGGCCTGAAAGAGCTGTACGAGAACGAATGTCGCGCGCACGGCCACGAACCCGGCTTCGTCCAGCTTCCCGCTGACAACGCCCCGACCGCGGTGTTCGTCGCCGACGATCTGAACAAGGCATGGGACGAGCTGGGCCCGCATCTGCTGCACGACGCCGTGACGGCGGCGTCCTACCGGCACGGCGACGTAGGCGTGGCGAGCATTTCCCGCGCGACCGATGTCGCGGGCCTGCGGGCGGCCGATGGCCCGTACCGGATTATGACGATCGATCAAGCCGCTGACTACATGCGCGGCGGGCAGGCGCTTCCGCTCGCGCCGCTGTGCGGTGGGCTACCGCCGGACGTGGCGTGGCCGTATCTCGAGCGCGCGGCCGAAGCGGCGGCACACGTCGGCTGACCGAAGGAGGAGCATGAAGCCACGTCGGAATCGCGTTGTGGTGTGGTCGACGGGCGGTGTCGGCTCCATGGCGGTCGACGCCGTGCATCGCCGCCCGGATCTCGAACTCGCCGGTGTGTGGGTGCATTCGCCGGACAAGGTGGGTCGCGATGCGGGTGAGCTCGCCGGTGGTGGACCGATCGGGCTCCTTGCGACCAATGACGCGGACTCGCTGATCGATCTGCGGCCCGACTGCGTGGTCTACGCGGCCAGCGGACCCGAACGCGATGCCGGTGCCGTCCCGGATTATCTGCGGCTGCTCGAAGCCGGAATCAACGTGGTGTCAACGTCATCCACGAGCCTGGTGTATCCGCCGGCGTTCTATTCGCCGGACTGGCGTGAGCAACTCGAGGCGGCCGCCAAGTCCGGCAGCGCCTCGTTCTACGCATCCGGCATCTTCCCCGGCTTCGGCTCCGACCAACTGGCTCTGCTGTTGGCGACGCAGTCGAAGAAGATCCGGTGCATCAAGGCCACGGAGATCGCGCTCAACGACCACTACCCGGTCGCCGACATCATGATGAACGGCATGGGATTCGGCCATCCACTCGATTTCGAGCCCATGCTGAAGAACCCGGGGTTCATCGAGATGGCCTGGAAGGCGCCGATTCACCTGATGGCGGAGGGGCTCGGCGTGCAGGTGGAGGAGGTCCGAGGCTCGCTGGACCGGCGATTGACCGACCGTGACATTGAGGTCGCATTCGGCACCATCAAGGCGGGAACCTGCGCGGCGGTGCTCACCCGGGCCGCGGGAGTGGTGAATGGCCGCGAGGCGATCGTCATCGAGCACATCATCCGGATGGCCCGCGACGTCGCGCCGGACTGGTTGGCGTCGGAGTTCGACGCCACCTACCGCGTGGACATCGAGGGCGAGCCGGATATCCACTGCGCGATGAACCTGGGCGACGCAGAGGGTCACGGGGCGGGGCGAGCGGCGATGGCTGCGACGGCCATGCGGGTGGTCAATGCGATCCCGTATGTGGTCGACGCGGCCGCCGGATTGCTCAGTTCGCTGGACATGCCGAACACATTGCCGCGGTACGCCTTCGATTGACAGACTCGGTGATTTCTGCATGACGGTCGTGAAATCGCTGCTAGAACAGCCATAGTGGAGAAATCTGACACGGGAGGCGCCATGTACATGCTCCGCTTCGACATGCGTGCACCGGAGATCGGCGCGCCGACGGTGGAGCTTTACGCCGCCGCCACCGAGATGAGCGCCTGGGCCGAGGACCACGGCTGCCTCGCCGCCGTGCTGTGCGAGCACCACGGCGTGGAGGATGGCTATCTGCCGTCACCGCTCATTCTCGCCTCCGCGATCGCTGCGCGCACCCGACACCTCCCGCTGAGCCTGATTCTGTTGCTGCCCTTCTACGACCCGGTGCGGCTCGCCGAGGACATGGCGGTGCTCGACATCATCAGCAAGGGCCGGGCGTCCTACATCCTCGCGCTCGGCTACCGGCCGGAGGAGTTCGAACACTTCGGTGTCGACATGCGCACCCGCGGTCGCCTCGCCGATGAAAAACTGGCGCTGCTGCGCGAACTGCTTTCCGGTGAAACGCTGTTCGACGGTCGCCGCATCAACGCCACGCCTGCTCCGCATACCACCGGAGGGCCGATGCTGATGTGGGGCGGCGGTTCCGTGGCGGCGGCAAGGCGGGCGGGTAGGTACGGCCTGGGAATGCTCGGCAACGCCAACGTCGAGGGTATGCACGAGGCCTACCGCGAAGCCTGCCGTCAGCACGGCCACGAGCCGGGGCCGATCTATCTGCCGGACCGCGAGACCCCGTCGGTGTGCTTCGTCGCCGACGACGTCGACAAGGCGTGGGAGGAAATCGGCCCGTATCTGCTGCACGACGTCCGCGCTTACGCCGACTGGAACCCGGGCAATGACTACTCGGCGGGGTTTTCCGACGTGCGAACCATCGACGAACTGCGTGCCAACCCGACGTCGCACCGGATCTACAGCGTGGACGAAGCCGTCGCGAGGGTGCGCGCAGGCGAGGTGCTTAACCTGTCGCCGCTGTGCGGCGGGGTGCCGCCGGAGATCGCCTGGCCCTACCTGAAGCGAGTGGGAGAGGTCGTGATGGCCGAGGCGACGCAGTGACGGGCGCCCTGCCCGTCAGGCTCGGGTCGTCGTGACGCCGCGCAACATGGTGTCGCGCTGGTGAATGAGTGACGCCCGCGTACCCAACTGCTGCAGGATGTTCTCGGGTATCCATCCGATACCGATGACCGATCGCGCCATGGTCTCGTTCGCCGGGCTGTCGACCTTTATCTCGCCGGACCGGATGCCTTCGGCGAGAAGCGTTTTCATCTGCCGGATGCGCTTGGCGAAAAGCCAGCCGATGTTGGGCGCATCCGGGGGAGACTGGCGCATCCATGCCAGCTGAATGCGGAACTCGTCGCCGAAGCGATCCAGGACGTTTGTGTTGACCCACGTCAGCGCATCGAGCTTTTCGATCACCGACGAGTCTGAGCGCAGCACGCGGGTCCATCCCTCGGCGACTTTCTCGCCGAACGACTGCATGATCGACGCGAGCAGTTGGTCCTTCGAGCCGATCAGTCGATACACCGTGCCGGTTCCGAGTTGCGCGGCCGACGCGATGTCCCTGATCGTGGTGACCTCGTAGCCCTTGCGGCCGAACTCGGCACGCGCGACGGCCCGCACGTGGGCGGCCTTGTCGCCCGGCTCCGCGTCCGCGTCATCGCTCCACGACGTCACCACGCTGTCGGCCGCGATGAACGCCGCCGACCGGTCAAGCTGTGCGTCGGTCGGAGGCACCGCGGCCAGTCCCTCCAGCAGGATCCGGCACAACAGGTCGGCCAGCTTGTCAGCGCTGGCGTTGTAGCGGATGACATCGAGACCGACCTGCAGCATCACCTGGACAATGCGGTCGGCGAGGATGGGCAGGTCGACGTCCGACTTCAGGTATCCGCTCCAGCGGGCCGCCCGCAACGTCTGCACCATCGCTTCCAGAATCGCCGTCGGGCGCTGCTGGGCGAGGGCGGTGAGTTCCCGATTGGGGCCGTGGCCTTCGTAGAACGTCATCTGCAGCGCCGCGCCATGAGTCACCGCGCACTGCGCGATGGCCGCGCTGAGATCCACGATCTGGTCGAAGGCGGACCGCGATGCCGGATCGTCCAGCTTGCCTTGGGCGCGCTCGGCGATGCGATCGAGATCGGCGTGATAGCGATGAAGCAACTCGACGAGAATCGCTTCCTTCGACTCGAAGTGGTGATAGAGGCTGCCCGGCAGGATGCCCGCCGCGTCGGCGATTTCCTGCAACGAGGTGCGCAGACCGGAACTGGCGATCAACGACGCCGCGGTTTGCAGGATCTCGGTCCGCCTGGAGCCGTCGTCATAGGCGTGTCCGGCGTTCGTCGGCGTCACGTGCCGACGCCCCACAACACCTCCACGGTTTCTGACTCCCGTCGTGGGTTTGCCTGACTGACCCAATGTTTGGTTAACGCTACCAGAAGTCCGATGCCGCGCCGTGTGCTCTTCAGAGCCATGGCACAGAGTGATTTCGGCGCGGCTAGTCACGTTGAGCGTGACTGCGCGCGCCGAAATCGCGAGACGACGAGCCGGTGAGGTCAGATGACTCTGATTCCGAGCCGCTCCGACACCGCGAAGACCTCTTCATAGATCGAACCGGGAACTATGAACGGCTCGGTCGCCGAAATCTCGGCCAGGTGATCGGCGATGTCGTCGGCGGTCGGATCGCTGCCCGGTTCGACGAGCCAGCCGTCACCGAGTCCGACGAAGACCCTGGCGAAGCGGCCGCCGAACGCGGAGTAGTTGCGGTGGCTGAATTCGCACGCGCGGCTGGCCAGATACACCACCATCGGTGTCACGAGTTCGGGTCTGATCGCCTGCAAGAACCCGGTCTCCTCGAGTGCCTTCGGATCGCCGAGTGTTTCGGTAACCATGCGTGAAAAGCCGAACGGCAGAACCGAATTGGCGAGTATTCCGTGCGGTTCGCCTTCGAGCGCGATGACATTCGTCAGCCCAATGATGCCGCTCTTCGCGGCGGCATAGTGCGCCTCCAGATGCTGGCCGAACATGCCCGCCGAGGACGCGATGAAAACGAACCGGCCGTAGCTCTGCTTCCTCATCACGCGGTAGGCGGGCTGTGCCAGGTAAAAGGCGCCGTCGAGGTGCACACGCAGCATGCGTCGCCAATCGTCGGGCGTCAGCTCGTCGAACGCGATGCTGTTGAAAATGCCCGCATTCGAGATCACTGCGTCCAGCCGCCCGAAGCTCTCGACCGCGGTGTCCACGATCTCTTCGCCGCCCTCGGGACTGTCGACGGAGGCGTGCGACGCCACCGCCGATCCCCCCGCCGCGGTGATCTCGTCGACGACCTGATCCGCCACGGCCGCATTGGCGCCGTCGCCGTGCATCGTGCCGCCGAGATCGTTGACGACGACCGACGCGCCGCGGCGCGCCAACTCGATGGCGTAGAGGCGGCCGAGCCCGCGTCCGGCCCCAGTGACGACCGCGACTTGACCCTCGAAGTCGATCATGTGTCCATTCCTTGGTCCGTTGACTGGCGTCGGGGCGGACATTACGGTGGAACAGATATTTGGTCAATCGAGCGAGGTGTCGTGACGACGGGCTCCAGGACCGGCGATGACGACGACGGGCCCCATCGGCTCGGTCTGCTGGCGTCCGCGCTGGCCGGTCGGACCGTCGCGGTCGCGTCGGGTGATCGTGGTGAACCCGCGTGGACGGACGGCGTCACGGTTTTCGTCGACGCCGACGAGAGCCCGAGGCGGCAACTCGAATCGGTGACCGTGCAGGCTTCATTGCTTGCGGGCGGTGGTCTCGGTCCGGAGATCGTCCGGAGGCTCGTTCGGCGGCCGGCGCTGGCCAAGAAATACCTCGCCGTCGAAGGTCACCGCGCGTTGGCGGCGAACGAGGACCTGCTGCCCTACCCGGTTCGGTCGCTCATCGATTTCAACCTGGCCACCCGCGCGGATTCTCCGGATGCGTCGCTCGAAGTGGCCGGCGGCCACAAGATCGCCGATCCGCCGCCGTGCTTCGGTGTGATCAAGGCGCGCAAGCTGTCGGCCGCGCACGCGAGTGCCGCCCAAGCGGACGGCGCGGGAACCCACCATGCCCGCCGCAATGCGCAAAATAACCTGGCCGAACCCGACGACGACGCGGAAAGCGCCGACGGCGACGACGTGGACCCGTTCTCCAGCCCGGTCGGCGGCGGCGGCTTTCTCGGAAAACTCTTGCAGGGCGTGTTGAGCCGGGTCAGACAGCTGGGCGGCAGCGGACCGCCCGGGGCCGACACGCCAACGCACCGCCTGCGCGACGGAGTTCGCGGAGCGGGGATGGTCACGTCGACCTCCGTGCCGGCGTCTGAATTCGACGATGACGTTGAAGGAGAGGGCAGGAAGTACCCCGAATGGGACGCCCACCGCAGGCGCTACAAACACGACTGGTGCACCGTTCGCGAGACAGATGTTCCGCAGAAGCAGGGGCCTCCGTTGGAACGTCCTGATGTCCATGCACTGCGCCGGCCCTTGACAAGGCTCGGGATAGGGCTGGATCGGTGTCACCGCCAGGCGCAGGGCGACGACATCGACGTCGATGCCGCGGTCGAGGCGCGGGTGGAATTCCTGGCGGGCTCGGCGCCAGACGAGGCCGTCTATCTGGACAGCCTGCGCCGTCGCCGTGATCTCGCGGTTCTCGTGTTACTCGACATCTCTGGATCTTCCTCCGAGGCAGGCACATTGGGCCAAACGGTTCACGAACAGCAACGCGCCGCCGCCGCCGCACTCACCGTCGCGCTGCACGAGCTCGGTGATCGTGTCGCGCTGTACGCCTATCAGTCGCAGGGGCGCTCGGCGGTGCACATGCTTCCCGTGAAGCGTTTCGACGACAGCTTCGACGCGCTGGTGATGCAGCGCCTCGGCAGTCTCGTCCCCGGTGCATACTCGCGGCTGGGCGCCGCGATACGTCATGGCGCGTCGATCATCACCGAAAAAGCCGGCACGTCGCGACGGCTGCTCGTCGTGCTGTCCGACGGGTTGGCATACGACCACGGATACGAACGGGGCTACGGAGCCGCCGACGCGCGACGTGCGCTCGGTGAGGCCCGTCGTCAGGGAATCGGCTGCCTGTGCCTCACGATCGGCGCGGGTACCGGCACCGGCGAGCTCGGCAGGGTGTTCGGCAGCGCGGCGCACGCATCGATACCCAAGCCGACGCAGCTCGCCGATGTCATCGGGCCGCTGTTCCGCGCCGCGCTGCGCAGCGCGGACCTGCGCCGCAGGGTCTTATGAGACTTTCGGTCTTGAACCAAACACTTGTTCCGCGCTAGGGTGCTGCAAAGCGGATGCCGAGAGAGGAAACGATGCCGGTGAAGCCGCCGCGCCCGTACTACGTGCCAGTGGCCAACGAAGAGCAGGTGTTCAAGGCCGCCTACCGGCAGGGGTTGTCCATCGCGCTCAAAGGCCCGACCGGGTGCGGCAAGACCCGGTTCGTCGAGGCAATGGCACATGATCTGGACCGTCCGCTCGTCACCGTCTCCTGTCACGACGACCTCACGACCGCCGACCTCGTCGGGCGGTTTCTGCTGCGCGGCGGCGACACCGAATGGGTCGACGGCCCGCTGACCCGTGCGGTGCGCGACGGCGCAATCTGCTATCTCGACGAGGTGGTGGAGGCGCGTCAGGACACCACGGTGGTGTTACACCCGCTGGCCGATCACCGGCGGCAACTTCCCATCGAGCGACTGGGGGAGACGCTCGATGCTGCACCCGGCTTCTGTCTCGTGGTGTCCTACAACCCGGGCTATCAAAGCGTGCTGAAGGACCTCAAGGATTCGACGCGGCAGCGGATGGTCGCCATCGACTTCGGCTTTCCCACACCGGATGTGGAGGAGAAGATCCTCGTCAACGAGGCGGGCGTCGGACACGAGTGCGCAGCAGAGCTGGTTCGGCTCGGTCAGGCCATCCGCCGGCTGGAAACCGGCGGCTTGCGCGAGGTGGCGTCGACACGCGTGCTCATTGCGGCAGGCCAACTGATCGCCGAGGGGTTGAGCCCGCGTGACGCCGCCCGCGCCGCCATCGCCGGACCGCTCACCGACGACTCAACCGTCACCCGCGGCCTGGTCGAAATGATCGACGTCTACCTGGCCCGCACGCGAGGAGGACTGGAAGACCTCGAACAACCGAACATCGACTGACGGTTCGCACACCAACGGAGGTTGCATGTCCTACGAGAGCACAGCCGAGCCGATCAAGGTCGGTTACCTGATGGACTTCACATTGCCGCCCGGTTTTCCCGAAGAACTATTGGCATCGTTCACGCAGACCTTCGACCTCATCTTCTCCGAGGCGGTCGAACAGGGTGTCATGGACCGACCCGTGCAGATGATCTACCGCGAGGTGGAGGGACTGCCCAAGGGTTCGGTCAAGGCGGTGATCGACGCATACGGCGAACTCGTCGACGAGGGCTGTCTTGTGGTGTTCGGTCCCAACATCACCGACAACTGTGTCCCGGTGCGCGAGGCCATCGAAGAGCGGTTCAAGGTGCCGGCCATCAGCGTGACCGGCACCGACGACTGGCTGGGTGAGTGGACGTTCGCCTTTCCGCAGGGATCGATGACCGATGAGCCGATCTTTCTGACCGATCTCGTGGCGAAGCGGGGTCTGTCGGAAATCGGAGTGCTCGTCGAACAGAATCTGATCGGCGAGAGCTACCTGAGGAATCTGCGAAGCGCCTGCGCCCGCAAAGGTGTTCGCATTGTGGCGGAAGCCCCGATCGCGCAAACGGCACAGGACATCAATCAGGCCGTCAGCACGCTTTACGAAGCCAAGGCGCAGGCGATCGTGCACCTCGGGTTTGGATTCGGGATCGTCTTCATCAATCCCGCGCTCGAGGCAGTCGGCTGGGACCCGCCCCGCTTCACCACCACCGCATTCCAGAATGCGTGGGTCAACCCGATCATGTGGAACGCGTTCATCGGCTGGATCGGGGTCGACCAGTACGACGAGAACAACCCGATCGGCCAGGCCTGGCTTGACCGATACGCGATGAGGTACAACGGAAGTCGTCCCGAGTATTGCGTGTCTGTGGTCAATCACGATGTCGCCGCCACGCTGGTTCGTGCATTTGCCGACGCCCATCCGTTGAGCCCGCGCGGTGTCAAGGACGCGCTGGAGCGGGTCAAGATGATGCCCGCCGCCTCGGGCGCGCCGGGAACCCGGGTGTCGCTTGGCAAGTGGACTCGGCGGGCATGGATGGGCTCCGGTTATCTGGTGGCGCGCACGCTCGACCCGGACGGTGTCAACTCTCATCTCGTCGATCGCTTCGGACAGGTTTGACATGACAACTCAAGAATCCAGACCGCTTGACGCCGAGTCGGGTTCGCAGCGTCCGGCGCGAACCGGCCCGAACTGGGGCCGAGTGATCGCTCTGCTCGCCTGGCTCGGGTTTCTCGGGTTGTTCGCCGCTGTCGGGCGTACGCATGTCGACCCGCGCGTAGCCAACCCGAACGTGGAGGGACGGCCCCGACCGGTCGAGTTCCTGACGGGATTCGATCACTGGCAAGTCATCCCGCAGGTTGGCGCACTCATCATGGTCGTGGTGCTGACCATCGTCTTCATCCGTGGCTGGCGGCGCAACCCCGGCAGTCCCGTGCTGCTGATGGTGTTGGTGACGACGCTGATCGTCTGGCAGGACCCGATCATGAACTGGTCGCCATACGCGGTGTACAACCCGGCGTTGTTGCACTGGCCGGAATCCTGGCCGCTGATCATGATGTCGCCGACCGTCGAGCCTTTCATCGTGTTCGGGTACGTGACGTTCTACTTCGGCCCGTACTTCCCGGCGATCTGGATTCTTCGCAAAATGCAGGCCAAGCGCGGGCCTGAAGCGTTCGTGGCCCGACACCCGCTGATCAGCCTGGCGGCCCTGGTGCTGGTGATCGGCTTCATCTTCGATGCCATTCTGGAGATCAGCCTGGTCCGCACGGGGCTGTACATCTACTCACAGTCGATCCCGTTCGGAACACTGTTCCCGGGCAGCACGTTCCAGTTTCCGCTGATCTGGGAGTCACTGTCGGTGACCTTCGTGATGATTCCGGCCGCCATCCTCGTCTACCGCGACGACACGGGGAAGTCGGTGGCGGAAAAGCTCGCCGCGAAGGCCAAGCTGTTTCCCACGAAGCCGGTACTCGGCACGTTTTTGGTGATGTTCGCGATCATCAACGTGTCGTACTTCGCCTACGGCGGGTGGTTCTGGGCGATCAAGGCCAGCGGGTTGGCCACCTCGGTCGCCTGCCCATGGCCCTATCCCGAGGCGAAGGTGTACGACCCGCAGGGGTTCTACGAGCAGAACGGTGCCGAAGGCCCGTACTCGGTCGGTAAGTGGTCCACCTGGCAGCAGGGGCTGCCGGACGGCCGGCCCGACGTCGAGTTGGGTTCGAAGAGCGATCGTTGTGCGGCGGAAGGCCCGAATGGCTGATGAGCGCTTGCGCGAAGAGAAGATGATGTCCGAGACGCGCAGCGTCGATGAGCGCTCGCGCGAAGAGCGATCTGTCGTCATCACCGGAGCCTCCCGGGGACTCGGGCTGGCCTCGGCGTCGCTGATGTACGAGCGAGGCTGGACAGTTGTCGCGGCCATGCGGTCGGTGGATGTCGGTATGGAGCACGTTCGCGCGGCGACCGGTGCGAGCGCCGACGACCCGCGGCTGATCGGCGTCACGCTCGACCTCACCGACTCGGCGTCGGTCACCGCCGCGGCGAAGTCGATCGAGGGGGCGGTCGGCGCCCCGTACGCGGTGGTGCACAACGCAGGCATCTCGGCGGCCGGAATGGTCGAGGAAGCCCCGATGACGCTGTGGCAAACCATGTTCGCCACCAACATCTTCGGCCCGGTGGCCTTGACGAAGGCGCTGCTGCCCTCGATGCGGGCGGCGGGCCGTGGACGCATCGTGTTGATCTCCAGCGCCGGTGGCGTGCGTGGAATGCCGGCGACCGCGCCGTACTCCGCTGTCAAAGGGGCGCTTGAGCGCTGGGGCGAGTCGATGGCCGGTGAGATCGCGCCGTTCGGTATCGGCGTGACGATCCTGGTGACCGGCACGTACGACACCGAGATCATCACCGACGCGGGCACCACGGACAGCCGCGTTCTCGACGGCCCGTATGCGCGCCACCACCGAACGATGGACAAGCGTGGGCGTGCAGCGATGAAGAAGGCGGCCAAATCGCCGGACCGTTTCGCGGCCGGGCTCGCCAAGGCGCTCGACGGCAACAAGCCGTTCGTCCGGCGGTCCGTCGGGCCCGATGCGCGGATGCTGATGATCGCCAATCGGCTGCTGCCCGGCGCCGCAATGCATTCCATCACACGTCTGATGATGGGAATTCCTCGATTCGGTGCTCTGCGGAGTACGTCGGCCGCAACCATGGGAGAACCAGACCCGCACACCCAGGAGAACGAGAAGAATGCCTGACGTTCGTTTCGAATCGAAGATGATGATCGACGGCAAGCTCGTCGACGGCACGGCCGGCACCTTCACCAACATCAACCCCGCCACCGAGGAAGCTCTGGGTGAGGTCGCCGACGCGTCGAAAGAGGATATGCACCGCGCCATCGACGCGGCGCGGCGGGCGTTCGACGAAACCGACTGGTCGACGAACCACTCCTTCCGGCAGAGGTGTCTGCTGCAACTGCAGGACGCGATCGAGGCCGAACGTGAGGAACTGCGCGAGGAACTCATTCTCGAGGCCGGTTGTCCGCGTTCGGTGACCTACGGGCCGCAACTCGACGCGCCGCTGGCCGACGCGTTGCGCTACCCGGCCAAGCTGATCGACGAATACCCTTGGGAGACATCGCTCGGCGATGCAATGATCGCGCTGACCGGCGTGAACACCACTCGGAAGGTGTGGCGCGAGCCCGCCGGTGTCGTCGGCGCGATCGTGCCCTGGAACTTCCCGTTCGAGGTCACCATCCAGAAGCTGGGGCAGGCGCTGGCGACGGGAAACACCGTCGTTCTGAAACCCGCGCCGAACACGCCGTTCAACGCGACCCGTATCGGTCGGCTGATCGCGGAGAACACCGACATTCCAGCGGGTGTGGTGAATGTCGTTACGGCGTCGGACCATTTCGTCGGCGAGGAGCTCACCCTGTCGCCCAAGGTCGATCTGATCTCGTTCACGGGTTCGACGGTCGTCGGCAAGCGCATCATGGAAAAGGGTGCGGCGACGATGAAGCGGCTCTTCCTCGAGCTCGGTGGCAAATCGGCGACCATCGTCTTGGAAGACGCCGATTTCGCAATGGGTTGCATGATGGGCATTGCGCCGTGCATGCATGCAGGACAAGGCTGCGCGATGCCGACACGGCTGCTGCTGCCGCGGTCCCGCTACGACGAGGGCGTCGAAATCCTCAGGGGCATCTACGAAGGCGTCGCGCCGGGGGACCCGCAGGATCCCGCCACGATGTGCGGGCCGGTGATCTCCGACAAGCAGCGCAGCCGGATCCGGGGCTACATCGACAAGGGCGTCGAGGAAGGCGCCAGGATGGTGGTCGGCGGAGCCGAGGCGCCCGAAGGTCTCGACAGGGGATACTTCGTCAAGCCAACGCTTTTCGTCGATGTCGACAACTCGATGACCATCGCCCAGGAGGAAATCTTCGGGCCGGTTCTCGCCGTCATTCCGTTTGACGACGAAGACGACGCCGTGCGGATCGCCAACGACAGCGTGTACGGCCTCGCCGGCAACGTGATGGCGGGAACGTTGGATCACGCGCTGGCGGTGGCCAAACGGCTGCGTGCCGGGTTCATCGGCCTCAACGGCACCGCCGGCTACGGCGCCGACACACCGTTCGGCGGCTACAAGGCCAGCGGCGTCGGCCGCCAGAACGGCATCACAGGATTCGACCAGTACACCGAAGTGAAATCCGTGGCCTATCCGGCCATTTGACGAGCGCTTGCGCGAAGAAAATTCACCCCGATAGGAGCAGTATGTCAGACCTGTTCGACGACCTCGAAGACTTCGGGGCGTTCGACGACGTCGTCTCGGGCAACGTACGCGACCCGTACCCCGAGTTGGCCAAGCAGCGCCACGAGACGCCGATCCAGCGCATCGACATGTCCGCGATGCCGGGAGAGGAGGGCAAGCCGGTCTTCATCGTGTACCGGCACGAGGACATTCAGACGATGTTGCGCGACAACGAAACATACTCATCCAACGTCGTGATCCAGATCTTCGGCGACGTGCTCGGCCACGGCGTCATGCTGGGCATGGATGAGCCCGTGCACGGCAGGCTCCGGTCGTTGGTGACGAAGGCTTTCACCCAGAAGGCGCTCGCGCGCTGGGAGGACGAGATCGTCGGGCGCATCGGCACCGAACTGATCGACCAGTTCGCCTCGGACGGCAAGACGGATCTGGTCAAGACGTTTACCTTCCCGTATCCGACCCGGATCATCGCTGCTTTGCTCGGCCTGCCCGAAGAGGACTTTCCGCAGTTCCAGCGCTGGTCGATCTCGATGCTGAGCTTCACCGTCAACCCGGAACGGGGCAAGGCGGCGTCGCAGGCGCTGGTGGACTACTTCAAGCCGATCCTGCAGGCGCGCCGGGCGCAGCCACGCGAGGACCTGATCAGCGGCCTCTCGGCCGCGGAGATCGACGGGCACAAGCTGGCCGACGAGGACATCTATTCGTTCATCCGGTTGCTGCTGCCGGCGGGGGTGGAGACGACATACCGGTCGCTGGGCAACCTGCTGTTCGGGCTGTTGACCAACGAGGATCAACTCGAGGCGGTCCGCGCCGACCGGTCGCTCATCCCGCAGGCGATCGAAGAGGCGGTGCGGTGGGATGCCCCGCTGCTGAACATCACTCGGGTCGCGACGCGTGACACCGAGCTGTCCGGGGTGCCGATACCGCAGGGCTCCTCGGTGATGCCGATGCTCGGCGCCGCCAACCGGCAGGAGGACCGGTATCCCGATCCGAACCGCTTCGACATCTTCCGGCAGGCGAAGGTTCCCATCAGTTGGGGACACGGCGTCCACGTGTGTCTCGGCATGCATCTGGCGCGGCTCGAGATGCGCACGGCCGTCAATCTCCTGCTCGACCGGTTGCCGAACCTGCGGATGGATCCCAATGGCGACGACCCGCACATCCGCGGCATGGTGTTCCGTTCGCCGACATCGTTGCCCGTGCTCTTCGACCCGTCTTCCAGGGGTGTTGCGTGACCGACTTCGAGACAGTCGACTTCTTCACCGACGAGTCGCTCGTCGGTGACCCGTATCCATACTTCGATCACCTGCGGTCGAAATGCCCGGTGACGCAGGCGACACCGTTCAACGTGCTGACCGTCACCGGCTACGACGAAGCGTTGGCCGTATACCGGGATCCGGCGTTCTCATCCTGTGTGTCGGTCGCCGGACCGTTCTCGGGGATGCCCATCAGCCCGGGCGACAGCGACGACGTCTCCGAGCTGATCGAGCAGCACCGCGCGAACGTTCCGATGGCCGAACACATCACGTCACAGGACCCGCCGCTGCACACCCGCACCCGGGGACTGCTGAACAAGTTGATCACGCCCAAGCGCCTCAAAGAGAACGAGGACTTCATGTGGCGTCTGGCCGACGAGCGGATCGACACCTTCATCGACCGCGGTTCGTGCGAATTCCTCGAGGACTACGCGAAGCCCTTCTCGCTTCTGGTGATCGCCGACCTGCTCGGTGTACCCGCGGAGGACCACGAGGAGTTCCGTGCCGTCTTCTCGGGGGAGCTCGTCGGTCAACTCGGTGAAGAGGCGCCCACGACGCACAATCCGCTGCAGTGGCTGAACGACAAGTTCCACAGCTATATCGAAGATCGTCGGCGCACACCGCGACAGGACGTGCTCACCGAACTGGCAGAGGCGAAGTACGAGGACGGGTCGACGCCGGACATCGAAGACGTGATGAACCTGTCGACGTTCCTGTTCGCGGCCGGAACCGAGACGACGACGAAACTGGTCAGCTCCGCGATGCGCATCATCGCCGAGAATCCGGACTACGAAACGTATCTGCGCGACGACCGCGGCCGCATCCCGGCCTTCCTGGAGGAAACGCTGCGGACGGAAAGCCCGGTGAAATCGCATTTCCGGATGGCGCGCACGTCGACGACCATCGGGGACACCGAAGTGCCCGCCGGTACGACCGTCATGCTGCTGCCCGGCGCGTGCAACCGGGATGCGCGAAAGTTCGACGACCCCGACACGTTCCGTCCCGACCGCCGCAACGTTCGCGAGCAGATCGCGTTCATTCGCGGCGTGCACTCATGTCCCGGCGCCCCGCTTGCGCGCACCGAAGGACGGATCTCGGTGAACAGGATCCTCGACCGGATGACCGACTTCAGGCTCACCGAAGAACATCACGGTCCGCCGGGCGCCCGCCGATACAGCTACGAGCCGACGTTCATCATGCGCGGGCTGGCCGAACTGCACCTCGAGTTCAAGCCGGTCCCGTAACGCGGAAGGCATCGCTACGTTGTTCACATGAGCAGGTTGGCGGTCAACTATGCGAGCCGGCTCGCAGGTGCATACCTGCTCTCGATCACCGCAGCCGTCGCGATCCTGATTCCACTCGGCGGTGAGGCGCTCACCGGAGCCCAGGCCTACTTCACCAAGGCGAACATCATCAGTTCGGCGGTGCTGGTCGTACTGGGAACGATCGTGGTCACCGTCGGCGGCGTCCTGAACATCGTGCCGACGCTGCGCTGGTTCATTGCGGGCTCGGAGCCGGATGACCGTCAGCGCCGGGCACTGACAAGGCTGCTCGCCCGTCAATCTGCGATCCTCGCGAGCACGTGGGTGGTCAGCGGCGCCATTTCGGTGCTGCTCAATCTCGGCGGTGGGATCGGCGTCGTCGTCGCCACCGCATTCGGTGTGGTGCTGGGCGGATCCGCCGCGACGGGCATCGGCCTTCTGTTGACCATGAAACTCATCCGCCCCATGCTGGCGGCCGCGACCCATGCGTCCGAGCGCCTCGTCGCGGCGCCGGGAGTGCAGGCCCGCCTGATCCTGCTGTGGTTGTTGTGCAGCGCGCTACCCTGCGCGGTCATCGTCGCGCTCGTCGTCGTGAAGTCGAACGGCTGGCTCATCCCGAAAACGGCGTCGGTGGAAATAGCGACGTTGGTGGTGGCACTGGCCGCCGTGCTTCTCGGGTTGCCGACCATGATCCTGACGTCGAGGTCGATCTCCGAGCCGATCGGAGAAGTCGTCGACGGAATGGCCGCGGTCGAGCGAGGCAGTTTCGACTCCGCCGTCGACGTGTTCGAACGGTCCGAAATCGGCAGGCTGCAAAACGGATTCAACAACATGGTCGCGGGACTGGCCGAGCGGGAGCGGGTGCGTGACCTGTTCGGCCGCCACGTCGGCACCAACGTCGCGCGACGCGCGATCGAAGAGGGCGCGGCGATGTCGGGCGACGTGCAGGAGGCGGCCATCCTCTTCATTGACCTGACGGGGTCGACGGAGTTGGCCGCGAGCCATCCGCCGCAGCAGGTCGCCGAGGTGCTCAACGACTTCTTCCGCATCGTCGTCAATGCGGTCGATGCCCGCGACGGGATGATCAACAAGTTCCAGGGCGATGCCGCGCTCGCCGTCTTCGGGGCGCCCCTGCGCCATGTCGACGCCGCCTCGGCGGCGCTGGCGACGGCGCGCACCCTCGGCGACAAGATGCGCGAGTTGCCGCTGGTCGACTACGGCATCGGTGTCTCGGCGGGTCCGGTTTTCGCGGGCAACATCGGCGCGGAGTACCGATACGAGTACACGGTGATCGGCGATCCGGTCAACGAAGCCGCGCGGCTTGCCGACCTCGCCAAGACATCGGAACGGCGGATCCTGTGCTCGTCGGCGGCCATCGAGCGCGCCGACGAAGCCGAGCGCAAACACTGGGCCGCCAAGGGCAGCGAGATGTTGCGCGGGCGGTCCGAGGCCACGCAGATCTCTGCACCGGACGCTGGGTCTTGACCGCCGAGTCTGAGGGGAGATCGTGTTCCGCCGACAGATCGCGATCTGTCCGCAGTGTCGCGGCGGCGAGGCGGTAGCCTCGTCACGTGGCCGGACTGACGGCCGTTAGCGCCGACGAACTCGCTGCCCTGGAGATTTTCAAGGGCTGCCGTCCGGATGCTCTGGTGACGCTGGCGGCGCAGCTACGCCCGCTGAACGCGACAGCGGGCAAGGTCCTGATGCGCCAAGGCGAACGCGCCGAATCGTTCCTGCTGATCGACTCCGGGAAGGCCGAAGTCACCCACACCGACAGCGACGGCGTGTCCACCGTGCTGGAGCTGTCGCCGCCACTGATCGTCGGCGAGATCGCACTTCTGCGGGAAGCGCCGCGGACGGCGACTGTCGTCGCGACTGACACCCTGAAGGGTTGGGCCGGCGGCCACAGCGCCTTCGCCGCGATGCTCGACGTACCCGGCATTCTGGACAAGCTGGTGCGCACGGCCCGGCAACGCCTCGCCGCGTTCATCACGCCGATTCCCGTCGAAATGCGCGACGGCTCATGGCTTTATCTGCGCCCGGTTTTGCCGGGCGACAGCGAACGCACCGCCGACGGCACCATCGAGTACTCCAGCGACACGCTGTACCGCCGGTTTCAGACACCGCGCACGCCGACCAAATCCTTGATGACCTACCTGTTCGAGGTGGACTACAAGGATCACTTCGTATGGGTGATGACAGAGGGCAAAGAAGGGCCGGTGGTGGCCGACGCGCGATTCGTGCGCGACGAGACCGATCCGACGCTCGCGGAGGTGGCGTTCATCGTCGGCGACGACTATCAGGGCCGCGGCGTGGGCTCATTCCTGATGGCGGCGTTGGCCGTTGCGGCGAGGGGCGATGGGGTGCGGCGATTCTCGGCGCGCGTGCTGTCGGACAACCTGGCGATGCGCAAGATCCTCGACCACTTCGGCGCCCAATGGCAGCGGGAAGATCTCGGCGTGGTGACCACCGTCATCGACGTGCCCGCACTGCGCGACCTGTCGATGTCGCGTGAGCTGTATCGCGAAATCCACGGGATGGCACGCCAAGTCATGGGTGCGGTCGGCTGATGCGTCCACCGTTGAGCAAGGACACCCGGTTGTGCATTTCGCTGGCGGCTCGGCCGAGCGACATCGGCACCCGCTTTCACAACTATCTGTACGACCTGCTGGGGCTGGACTTCATCTACAAGGCGTTCACCACCACCGACATCGCGGCGGCGATCGGCGGTGTGCGTGCGCTCGGTATCCGCGGGTGCTCGGTGTCGATGCCGTTCAAGCAGGACGTTATTGCGCTCGTCGACACGGTGGAGGACTCCGCCCGCGCCATCAACGCCGTCAACACCATCGTCAACGATGACGGCCGGCTCACCGCTTCGAACACCGACTACATTGCGGTGCAACGGCTCATCGAGGACCACGGGCTGGCTGGTTCGCAGTCGGTGCTGATCCATGGCAGCGGTGGGATGGCCGGTGCGGTCGGTACGGCGTTCCGGGACAGCGGTTTTCACAACGGGCTGATCATCGCTCGCAACACCGACACCGGTGAAGCGTTGGCGCGCAAGCTCGGCTACGACTACGCGCCCAGGCTGGGTTCGCGAACCGCCGACATCATCGTCAACGTGACCCCGGTCGGGATGGCGGGTGGACCGGAGGAACGGCAGAGCGCGTTCGACACGTCAACGATCGCCAAGGCGGACACTGTCTTCGACGTGGTCGCGCTGCCGTCGGAGACCCCGCTGATCGTCGCGGCCCGCGAGGCCGGGGCGAAGGTGATCACCGGCGCCGAGGTGATCGCGTTGCAGGCCGCCGAGCAGTTCGAGCGCTACACGGGCGTCGCCCCGACGGCCGAACAGGTCGCCGATGCGTCGGCCGTGTCCCGGGCCTGACTACGGCGCGTCGACGACGACGTCGGTACGCCACCATCCGGGCAGCCGAACCGCGGTCACGGTGCCGGTGTGATGGTGGTCTGCTCGTCGATGACGCTGGTCGCGTCCATCAGGGCGCCCATCTGATCCTCGGTGCCGTCGGCGTTGAGCTGGAGGACGAACAGGCCGTCGGACCCGGGAATCACCACCGTCTTCTGTGCGACGGCGTGCTTGACGCCGTTCTTCATGTACGTGCCGCCGATCTGCCAGGCGTCGAATCCGCCGAGTTGGCTGGCCGAGCCCTGGCCGTCGCCCTCGTAGCCGGGCAGGTTCTTCATCTCGCCGGGCGCGAACTCGAGGATCTTCGCCGGGTCCACGTTGCCCTGCAGCTTCGACAGCAGCGCGATGATCGTCGGGGGATTGTCGGCCATTGCGGGGTCACCGGTGAACTTCATACCGGCCCACGCCCACGGGGGAGTCTCAGCGCCCATGTCCTCCCAGCCGGGAGGGAAGGGGATGTTGATTTCGGGAGCTCCCGGGTCATCGCGCTTGACCGGTGTTTCGGTGATGCCGTTCTGCTTGATGTAGTCGGGGATCGTGGCGTTGGGCTTGACGGCCTCCTGCGACGAGGGCGCGGCCGACGAACTGCTGACCGAGCTCGAGGTCGTCGGCTCGGACTTCTTGTCGTTGGATCCGCAGCCCGCCAGGGCCAAGCCGACTAGGACGGCCATGATCGCGATGGCGCCGGCCCTCACTTCTGTCATTGAGTCTCCCGTGTCAGTCGAAATCTGCGCCATGAGCCTACGGTCGGCAAACGCTCGATGAGGGACGAATCGCCGTGAAGACCGGCGGCCGGAATTTTGAATCCAAACGTGTCCGACAGGGGTTTGCCGTGGGACTTTCGGCCATGCCATTGGTCGCTGGTTAGAGCATCGCCGCTGTTGACTGCAGAGAACTTCCTTCGTTTCGCTGTGAACTTCGGGCTGCTTAGTGCAAAATGCTGCTGTACTGCGAGGCGGACGCCACAACCGCCTCGCAGCGTCGTCGCTGAGGGGGGCCGGCGCGAGCTTTTGGGGGTGGCGAGGGGAAGGTTTGCAGATGAAGTCGGTCGCACGTTCGCTGATCGTTGTTCTAGTGGCGCTGATCGCCGTACCCGCGCTGGCGGTGTCGGTCACGCTCACCACTGCCGTGCAGCTACTGGCCACGACGGTGTTGATCCTGGGGGGCACGGGCCACTCGTTGGCTCCGGGTGACGATCCGACTTATGTCAATCAATACCTGGGCTATGCGGTCAACAACTACATCGACCCTGGTTCCGGCGCTGGTGATTACAACGTGTACGCCGTGACCTATCCCGCACAGTTCTTCCCGGTGTCCGGCACGACGACGTTCGACAACTCTGTTTCCGATGGTGTCGACAACCTGGGACATTGCCTTTCGTCGCAGGGCGACACATGCGGCACCAGCACGGCCTTTGGTTCACAGGGTGATCCCTCGCCCAGCCCGCAAGGAGCGCCTCCGTACATCGTCTTCGGGTATTCGCAAAGCGCCGTCGTGGCGTCTCTGGTCAAGAACGACATGATCAACAACCCCGGAAGCTATCCCGGCTCGAACGGCACGGAGTTCTACCTCATCTCCAATCCCATGCGGCCCAACGGCGGAATCTTGGGACGCGGGTTCGAAGGTATGACCATCCCGATCATCGGCATCACGTTCTACGGGCCAACCCAGAACAGCTGCAACGGTTCGTGTGCTGGTGACAACTACGTCCTCAAGACCACCGACGTCGCCCAGGAATACGACCTGCTTGGCGGCGATGCGCCGGCCGTGGCGTGGAACGTCCTGGCTTGGGCCAACTCTGCCGCCGCTTACTACTATCTGCACGGCGATGTGCCCAGTCACTCGCTCACCGAAGCGATTAACCAGGGCACATACGGCGACACAACCTATTACTTGCTTCCCTCGGAGCGGCTTCCGATACTGATGCCCCTGCAGCAAATCGGTGTGCCAGACGCTCTACTGGCAGTCGCCGACGCGCCGCTGCGGGTGCTGATCGAATCGGCGTACTACCGGGACACCAGTCCGGGACAGTCCGTTTCTTTCCAGCTGCTTCCCCAGAAGGACCTCGGCACCCTGGCCGTCAATCTGCTCGCATCGATACCGGTCGGCATCGACGACGGCTTGCAGGAAGCCGGGGTCGGACGAGCGCTCGGAACCAACGATGTAGCTCGGCCCTTCGGTGTCGGCGGCGAGACATACAACAAGGTCACCGGAGCACCCGAGGGTGTGGAAACCGGAGGCAACGTCTTCAACGATCCGGTTGCGCCCGGTCTTGCGGGGACGCAGTCATCGCAGGTCGGACAGACGCCGCCCTTGACGATTGCAAGTGGGCCGGCGAGTGGCAACGCAGTCCAGCCTGAAGTCAAGAACGACCAGAAGCCTGAACAATTGGGCAATGAGGTCACTCTTCCGACGACGACTCTGGATGCGATCAAGCCGAAGCGGCCGCTTCAGATCGTGCGCGACTCGCTGAACTTCGATCCGACAAAGCAACCGTCGGCCACCCGGCCCAGCGGTGACGGACCGCTGAAGCAGATCGTGAAGGCCCTGACCGGACAGCACCCCAAGCCGGCAACCGGCGACACGCCGGCAGCTGACTCGAAGACGGACGCCGGCGCTGCCGCTTAGGTCCGCGCGTCGCAGTTGAGCGAGACGCTGATCGTCCGGCGCACCACGATGGTCACGTAGTCGAAGTCCCGCTTGTCGCCTTTGCGGCCGTTGTCCACGCGGATCGTCCGCGTGATGTCCTGCGGGTTCCGCACGCTGGTGACAATGCACTGGTCGAGCGGCGCGCTGCCCACCCGGTCAATGTTGACGTCGTATCCGGCAGCCTCAAGCTGCCCGATCGTCGCATACGCATTACCCGCCGCAACGGGTTCAGCCGCTGCCGTACCCCCCGCCGCGAGCACCACGCCCGCCGCCACGATCCCCCCTGCCATAGCCCACACTGCGCGCATGACAGTCTCCGTAATTCTGATCGGCCCGACCCAATTAGTTGATCGTTCGAGACACGCAAAACGTTGCCAGCTGGTTCAGAGCTTCCTCTGTGGTATCAACGGGCCGTGCGCCGCCGTCGGCTCGGTCAAGCTGTGGCGCTGCTCTGCGTCCTGACGGCGTGTGGCCAACCGGATACGTCGCCGCCGACCTCGACGAGTGCGGCGGCAGTCGAAGAAGCCCAGGTCAACCCCGCCCGAATCAGCCGGACCCGCGGTGATCTCCCCGCCGGATACGAGGTGACGGACGCGGGCGGGCCCGCATCGCCCGCGCAGTTCTGGGGCGTCGGGCCCGGCTGGGTGAGCGAGCCGCCGCTGTGCGCAGTACTGGCCGGCCCGCCCACCGACGACGCGACGACGAAGGGCTGGTCGGCATCGGGTCCCGGCGGCATCGTGCATGCCACGGTCACCGGATCGCCGACGGCCCCCGTCCCGGTCGATCGCGGCTTGTTGACCGAATGCGGACAGTGGACGGTGACATCGGCCAACACCACCGCCACGGTCAACCTCGTCGACGCCCCGACGATCGACGGCGCCACCACCGTCGGCATGAGCACCGTCGCCAGGACCGTAGTCGAGGGCGGCACCGAGACGACCTCGACCGCCTACACATTCAGCGCGTATCTCGGTGACTACCTGGCATCCGTCACCGTGGTGACGGATCCGGGATCGCCGAATCCCCCACTCGGCCAGGAATTCGCCGCCGATCTGTTGGTCAAAACGGTGTCGGCGCTACGCGGTTGAGACCGTGTCGGCGGGTACATTGGCGGCGATGTTCAACCTGAGGGCGGTGCTCGCGATCGCGTGTGCCGGCACATTGGCCGCGTGCGGCTCTGGCGAATCGGCGCAGCGCGACCTGTCGCACGCCGACATCGCCAACATCAAGAACCTGCGGTCGGACTTTCCCCCGCCGTTCAAGGTCACCGATATCGCCCCGACGGCGATCGATCCTCGCATCCTCGAACCCCAAAAGCTGCCTCCGCAAATCAAATTCGAGCCAGCCGATTGCGGACAATTCGCCAATCAACAGGTGCTGCCCGCAGGCGTGAAGGGCAACATGGCCGCGCTCACGGCCGAGGGTGACGGCAACCGGTTCATCGTCATCGCGGTGGAGACATCGGAGACCGTGCCCGTCAAAGGCCCTCCCGACAACTGCCACAAAGTCGGGTTCACCGGCCCGGCGGTGCGCGGCCTGATCGAGGTCGTCGATGCGCCGAAGATCGACGGTGTCCAGACGCAGGGGGCTCACCGCGTCCTGCAGACGGCCCTCGGCGGAAAGACCCGCACCGGCGAGCTTTACAACTACGTCGCCAGAGTCGGCTCACTCATGGTCATCGTCACCGCCAACCCGCTCGTCGTTCCCGGCAAGCCGGTGGCACCCGTCGACACCAAGCGGGCGGGCGAGTTGCTCAGTGCCGGCGTGGCCGCGGTAAAGGGCTGAGGCTCAACGCACGTCGTGCGGCCGGAACTGGATGCTGATCCGCGGGCCGACCGGCTTCACCGTCTTCGGGATGGCGTGCTCCCAGGTCCGCTGGCACGAGCCGCCCATCACCAGCAGATCACCGTGTCGGTGCTGCAGGCGTAGAGATTTGCCGCCGCCGCGCGGCCGCAACGCGAAAACCCTTGTCGCGCCCAAACATACGATCGCCACCATGGTGTCCTGGGTGCTGCTTCGGCCGATGGTGTCACCGTGCCAGGCCACGCTGTCGTCGCCATTGCGGTAGAGACACAGGCCCGCGGTGGTGAACGGCTCGCCGAGTTCGCCGCCGTAGGTGTCGTTGAGGCGCCTGCGCATCTGTTTGAGCATGGGATGAGGGACGGGTTCGTCGATCAGGTGGTGGAAGCTCACCAGGCGGGGCACGTCGAGCACCCGGTCATACATCTGCCTGCGCTCGGCGCGCCACGGGATGGCTTCCAACAGTTCGTCGAACAGCAAATCGGCGTCGGTCAGCCATCCCGAACGCACCTCGACCCACGCACCGCTGCCCAGGTGTTGCCGTTCGGCGGGGTCGAAGAGAGAGCTTTGCAGCGCCACCTCCATGCGCACGAGTTTATCGCACACCCGTTCGAAAAATCAGAGCCGCACCGCGCCGGGGCCTTGCCCGGCGAGAACGTCGCCGGGGTTGGACAGTGAGCAGGTCTTCAGGCTCAGGCAACCGCAGCCGATGCAGCCGGTGAGATTGTCGCGCAGCCGCTGCAGGTGCAGGATGCGATCGTCGAGGTCCTGGCGCCAGCCTGCGGACAATCGGCCCCAGTCCTTGCTGGTCGGGACGCGGTCGTCGGGCAGTGTCGCCAAAGCCTCCCGAATACGCGCCAGCGGAATGCCCAGGCGCTGCGACATCCGGATGAACGCCACCCGTCGGAGCGTCTCGCGGGCATAGCGGCGCTGATTGCCCGAGGTGCGTCGGCTGGCGATCAGCCCCTCGCGTTCGTAGAAATGCAGAGCTGAGACGGCCACGCCGCTGCGGTCGGCCATCTCGCTCGGCGTCAGCTCGTGCACATCCATACCTAAACCATAGTTGAGGTGCAGCGCACGCGAGGAGCAAAAGTGTTCGTCGCGCTACGGTGCTTACTGTGTCCGAGACAGCTTTAGGGGTGAACTCCGAGGTCGGGGCGCTGCGGGTAGTCATCCTGCACCGCCCCGGCGCCGAACTGCAGCGACTGACACCCCGCAACAACGACGCCTTGCTGTTCGACGGGCTGCCGTGGGTCACCAAAGCGCAGGAGGAGCACGACGCGTTCGCCGACCTGCTGCGGTCGCGCGGGGTCGAGGTGCTTCTCCTGTCGGATCTGCTGACCGAGGCGTTGTCCAGCGGCGCGGCCCGCATGCACGGCATCTCGGCGGCCGTGGATTCGCGGCGGCTCGGTTTGCCGTTGGCGCAGCACCTCTCGGCGTATCTGCGGACGTTGGAGCCGGCCGCGCTGGCGCGGGTGTTGATGGCGGGGATGACGTTCACCGAACTGCCGATCGCCGTCGGTGAGGTGTCGCTGGTCCGTCGGATGCACCACGGCGGCGATTTCGTGATCGAGCCACTGCCCAATCTCATGTTCACCCGCGACTCGTCGTTCTGGATCGGACCGCGGGTGGCCATCACATCGCTGGCGCTGCACGCACGGGTCCGCGAGACGTCACTGACCGACCTGATCTATGCGCACCACCCGCGGTTTCTCGGTGTTCGGCGGGCTTACGAGTCGCGGTCGGCGCCGGTCGAAGGTGGTGACGTGCTGCTGCTGGCTTCCGGTGTGATCGCCGTCGGTGTCGGGGAGCGGACGACGCCCGCCGGTGCAGAGGCGTTGGCCCGCAGCCTGTTCGACGACGATCTGGCACACACTGTGCTGGCGGTGCCGATCGCACAGGAGCGCGCGCAGATGCATCTCGACACCGTCTGCACGATGGTCGACACCGACGCCGTCGTCATGTACCCGAATATCGTCGACTCGTTGTCGGCGTTCACCATTCACCGCACTGGAGATGGCGGCGTGAAGATCGACGATGCCGCGCCGTTCGTCGACGCGGCCGCGAATGCGATGGGCATCGAGAAGTTGCGCGTCATCGCGACGGGCCTGGATCCCGTCACCGCCGAGCGTGAGCAGTGGGACGACGGTAACAACACGCTGGCCGTGGCGCCGGGCGTCGTCGTCGCCTACGAACGCAACAACGAGACCAATGCGCGGTTGCGGGATTCGGGCATCGAGGTGTTGCCGATCGCAGCGAGCGAGCTGGGCACCGGCCGCGGCGGCCCGCGCTGCATGTCCTGCCCGGCGGCCCGCGACCCCGTGTAGCGCCCTTTTTGCACTCACGGCCGCGAGTTCTCGAAGATCACGACCTTCTGCGCAATCTTGGCGGATCGTAGCGCCGGCGGGCGAATGCTTCGCGGACGCGATGCAGAATGAAAGGCCTGCTGTGCTCGCCAACCACGTGTATGTCGATCCAACCTTGGCGGTCGATCAACTCGGACCGACCAATGCCGTGGACGTAACGGTCGCGATCCGTCATGAGTTGTCGGCCGTCGTAATCCAGGCCGACTTTCGACTCGTCATAGCCCATGTCGAGAAATGCCGCGTTGAAACCGTCGCTCACCATGATCTGTGTTCGCGGGGCGGGCAGGCCGTCATCTATCAACAACAGTCGCAACCAGGTCTCTCTAGGCGATTGCGCGCCGCCGTCAACCAAAGCGAGCGACCTCCTCGCGCGGTGCAAACCTCGGGCCCGCGGATATCGTTCGCCCAGCGTCAACACGTCGACCACTTTGACACCGGTGGCATTTGCGAGCGCGTCGCAATGTCTGACCGCCTGGTCGCGTGGCAGATGCCTGGCGATGTCGAACGCCGTCCGCTCGAGCGACGTAGCTGGTAGCCCCGCTATCTCGACGATCTCATCGTCCTCGATCAGCTCATTGTGGACGATGATTCCCGCAGGCGGTCTGCCGCTTGCGCAGATCATTTCGACGGGTGTGTCGACGTCGATCCATCGGGCGCCGTGAAGCGCCGCCGCTGCGCGACCGGCGATTATCCCGCTTCGACGTGACCATAGCCATGCCGCTCGCGACTGGCGTTGCAATGATGGGACGGCCGCCTTCGATGCGTACACGTCGGGGAAGACAGCGCGGTAGTTCCACCTCAACCGGCCACGACTCATCGCCCCGCTCGCCAGCGCCTCACTGCCCCTGAACACCTCGTCCACACCGTGATGTTGAGGAGAGCCGGCGACAATTCTTCGGTCGTGACGGACATTTTGCGCCTACGGCTGTGGATAACGCCGATTCACAGCCCTGACTGCAAAAGAGCCGGCGCTAGCCCGAGGACATGGCGCTATCGCCAGCTGGGGAGCCAGATCTCCAGGTTCCACGTCGACTGCGAAATCGGGATGCCCGTCAGGATCGGGTACAACCAGGCGAAGTTCGTGATCACCAGGGCCACATAACAACTGACGGCTATGAGGCCCAGCGTTCTTCGCTCTGCATTCTGGTTCGGCTGATGCAGGATGTCGCCGCAGATCATCGCGATCATCATGGCGAGGAACGGTGCCATCGTCGCCGCGTAGAAGAAGTACATCTGCCGGTCGATGTCGGCGAACCACGGCAGAAAGCCTGCACTGTAGCCGACCAGCGCCGCCCCGTAGCGCCAGTCCTTCTTGACGAACGACCGCCACAACGCCCAACCGAGAACGGGCACCGCGATGAACCACATCGCGGGCGTACCGACCATCATCACCGCCTTGACGCACGAGTGTGCGCCGCATCCGGGGACGTTCTCCTGATCGATCGCGTAGAGCACCGGTCGTAGCGACATCGGCCACGTCCACGGTTTGGACTCCCACGGGTGGTGATTGCCGTCGGCGTTGGTCAGCCCGGCGTGGAATCGGTAGGCCCCATATGTGTAGTGCCACAAGGACCGGATCGCGTCCGGCAGAAAGCCGCCAGGCCCGATCGACTGACCGACCTCGTGGCGGTCCACTGCGGTCTCGGACGCGAACCACGACGCGTAGGAGGCCAGGTAGACGCCGAAAGGAATCAGCAGAAACGCGTAGGCGGTCGGGCCGACGTCACGCCTCAGCGTGCCCACCCAGGGCCGCGGCACCCGGTACTGTCTGCGGGCCGCGACGTCGAACGCCAACGTCATCCATCCGAAGAACACGATGAAGTAGAGCCCGGACCACTTTGTCGCACAGGCCAACCCGAGCAGCACGCCTGCGCCGAAGCGCCACCACCGCACACCCAGCCGCGGCCCCCACGGCGTTTCGCCGATGCGGCCCTCGAGCAGGGCGACATGCATTCGCTCCCGCACCTGATCGCGGTCGACGATCAGCGCACCGAACGCCGCCACCACGAAAAATGCGAGGAAGCCGTCGAGAAGCGCCGTTCGGGACGCGACGAAGTTCACCCCGTCGGCGATGAGCAGCAGACCAGCGATCGCGCCGACCATCGTCGAACGGGTCATCCGACGCACGGTCCGCGCCACCAGGGCGATCCCGACGACGCCGAGCACCGCACCGGTGAACCGCCAGCCCAGTCCGTTGTAACCGAAGATCGCCTCGCCGATCGCGATCAGTTGCTTGCCGACCGGCGGATGGACGACCAGGCCGTACCCCGGGTTGTCCTCGACGCCGTGATTGAACAGCATCTGCCAGGCCTGCGGCGCGTAGTGCTTCTCGTCAAAGATCGGAGTGCCCGCGTCGGTCGGCGAGCGGAGGTTCAGGAAGCGGGTCATCGCCGCCAGCGCGGTGATGACCGCGGTCATCGCCCAGCCGTTCAACCGGTCGACGGGCCCGAAATCCGCGACGGGCATCAGCGGTCCGGGGCTGATCACGGGGACCGAGCGCCCGGCCGTCGTCTCCTCGGTTGCGGTGGCGGTGGCGGTCACGCGACCGATCGTAGGCTGTGCGGGATGAGCCCCGGACGATTGCTGCTGGCGGCCACGCCGCTGGGCCTGCCCACCGACGCGTCCGCCCGGCTGGTCAGCGCGCTGCGCAGCGTTGATGTGGTGGCCGCCGAGGACACCCGAAGGGTGCGCACGCTGGCGGCGGCCCTCGACGTGCGGATCGCCGGCCGGGTCGTGAGCCTGTTCGACCAGAACGAGGCGACGCGCGTGCCCGCGCTGGTCGACGACATCAAGGGTGGCGCGACGGTCCTGGTCGTCAGCGATGCGGGCATGCCCGTGATCAACGACCCCGGATATCGGCTGGTGGCCGCCTGCGTGGAGGCCGGGTTGGTCGTCAGCTGCCTGCCCGGTCCGTCGGCCGTGACGACGGCGTTGGCGATCTCCGGACTGCCGGCCGACCGGTTCTGTTTCGAGGGTTTTCCGCCGCGCAAGCATTCGGCCCGCAAAACGTGGCTGGGCGCGCTGGTGGCGGAGGAGCGCACCGCCGTGTTCTTCGAGTCACCGCGCCGGCTTGGGGCCTGTTTGCAGGACGCCGTGGAGGTGCTCGGACCGGACCGCCGGGCCGTGGTGTGCCGCGAGCTGACCAAGACCCACGAGGAGATCGTCCGCGGCTCGCTGGCCGAACTCGCCGAGTGGTCGGCGCACGGTGTGCTCGGCGAGATCACCGTCGTGTTGGCCGGTGCGCAGCCGCAGGCTGACCTAGACACGCTGGTGGCCGAGGTGAACGCGCTTGTCGACGACGGCGCGCGGGTCAAGGATGCGTGCGCACAGGTCGTCGCCGCGAATCCGGGGGCGCGGTCGCGGCGCGCGCTTTACGATGCGGTTCTGCGCTCGCGCGACTGATCCGGAGGCGCCATGGCACTGCCCGGCTTGGTGCTCGTGCACGGCGGCGCCCACGCGGGCGACTGTTGGGATCTGACCGTCGACGAAATCCATCGGCTCGAGCCGGATCTCAGAGTCCTTGCCGTCGACCTGCCCGGCCGTCGAGGCAAGGCGGGCGACCTGCGAACGGTCACCATTTCGGACTGGGTCGACTCGATCGTGTCTGACATCGAGGAGGCGGGTTTCGACGACGTCGTGATCGTCGCCCACTCGCTGGGCGGGGTATCGGTTCCCGGCGTGTCAGCCAAACTCGGGTCATCCCGGGTGCGGGAGATGGTCTTTGCCTCCGCGTTCATTCCACCGGAGGGCACCGCCGTCGTCGACACGCTCTCCGGCCCGGTTTCGTGGTACGCGCGCCGCGGCGCCAAGACCGGCAAGGTCGGCGAATTGCCCTCTCTCGTAGGTAGATTGGTGTTTCTGAACGGGGTGGCCCGCGGACCGCGGCAATTCATGCTGGACCGCCTGTGCGCTGATTCCCCGCGCGTCGCGACCGAAGTCGTGTCGCGCCGCGATATGCCGAATGACATTCCAATGACCTGGGTATTGACGCTTCGCGACCGCGCGCTATCGGTGAAATCGCAGCGCAGGAGCATCGCGGCGCTCGGCGGAGTTCACACGGTGATCCCGATGGCCACCTGCCACGACATGATGATCAGCGAGCCGAAACTGCTGGCCGATCTGCTCGTGCAGCGCTGCCTGCGCTACGGGTAGCGCCGATGATCGGGGCAGCCTTGTGCAGGCACTCGTCCCATTCGCGGTCGGGATCGGAGTCCGCCGTGATGCCGCCACCGACGCCGAGCACCGCCGACCCGTCGGCGCCGAATTCCACGGTGCGAATCGCCACATTGAGTTCACACCCCGCGATAGGCGACGCCAAACCGACTGTGCCGCAGTACACTCCGCGGCGTCGGGGCTCCCAACCGGTCAGCAGTCGGCGGGCGCGGGCCTTGGGCGTGCCGGTGACGGACGCCGGCGGGAACGCGGCATCCAGCAGCGCGGCCATCGGCACGTCGGCAGGGACGCGAGCCGATACCGTCGACACCAGATGCCACACGCCCGGCGCCGGTCGCACGGCGAGAAGTTCCGGCACAGTCACCGACCCCGTCGTCGCGACGCGGCTCAGGTCGTTGCGGACCAGGTCGACGATCATGATGTTCTCGGCGACGTCCTTGGTCGAGGCCCGCAACGCCGCAGGGTCCGCCGTCCGCGGCGACGTGCCCTTGATCGGGCTCGACGTCACCTGATCGCCGACCCGTCGCAGGAACAACTCCGGCGAAAGCGACGCCACCGCACCCCAATCGCCGGCCAGGTAGGCCGCCCGAGCCGGCGCGGTGCGCTCCACCGCGTCGACGAAAAAGTCGATCGGTGCGCCGTCGAGCCTGCCGGTGAACTGCGTGCATACGCACGCCTGGTAGATCTCACCCGCGGCGATCGCCGCCAGGCATTCGCCTATGCCCCTGCGATGGCTGTCCCGGTCGGCGTCACCCCAGCGGATATCGAACCTGCTCGGCGACAGCGGGTTTCGCATCGCGTCGATGATCCACTCCGAAAGGGTTGCACCGGAGAGGCTTTCGTACCACCAGCACCCGTCGCTGTCCTGACGCAGCACGCAGTCGGTCCACCCGCCTGCCGCTTCGGGGATGCGCGCTGGCTGTCCGTCGGCGCCCGCATCGGGATAGGACAGATACCCGAACCAGCCGCCGCCGACCGCGCCGTCGCGATTTGGGCGCGCTTGGTCACGCCCATCGCGACCCAGCGCGCCGAAATCGCTGACGGGTGACGCCGCCAACGATGGTGCGATGACGGCACCGGAGCCGAACCACTCGCCGATCAGCGCTGCCGGTGGGGCCAATCCTCGCTTGGCAGCGGCCGCGGCGAGCGCGCGCAGCAGCCCGGTGGCGCTGCCGAGGTCGCCGAGCCGCTGGATACGCATCGGCTCAGCTTGTCAGACGCGGCGGGTGATCTCCCGCGGTACGGCTATGCCGGACAGCTTCTCGGGATTGCGCATCGCATAGAAATGGCTGATCAACCCGTCGGAGACCTCGACGAGGAAGACGCCTTCGAGGTGCTCGCCGTCGTAGATGATCACCGCGGGCGCACTGTTGTACACCGCCATCTCATATCGGATATCCGGCATGCGTTGCGCCGCGATACGGAACAACCCGACCAGGATGTGGGCGACCTTGTCGGCGCCGACGATGGGCCTGCGCGCCGCAGAGGCCTTGCCGCCGCTGTCGGCCGTCCAGGTGGTGTTGGGCGCGAGCAGTGTCAGCAGCCCCTCGACGTCGCCTGTCGACGCGGCCGCCATGAACTGCTGGGTCAGCTCGGCCGTCCTCGCGGAGTCGGCGGGCTCGAAACGCTTGCGGCGGGCCTGCACATGCGCGCGCGCCCGGTGCGCGACCTGACGCACGGTGGCCGCCGATTTGCCGACCGCGCCGGCGATGTCGTCGTAGTCGAAGCCGAACACCTCGCGCAGCACGAAGACCGCCCGCTCGTCGGGCGAAAGCGTCTCGAGCAGCACCAGCATCGCCATCGAAACCGACTCGGCGAGAACGACATCGGCGGACGGATCTGACTCGTCGAGCAGGAGCGGCTCGGGCAGCCATGGGCCTATGTAGTCCTCGCGACGGCGGGCGTCGGCACGCAGCGCGTTGAGTGCCTGCCGGGTCACCAGTTGCGCGAGATACGACTTGGTGTCGCGCACGGTCGCGAGGTCCACTTCGGCCCACCTCAGATAGCTGTCCTGCAGCACATCGTCGGATTCGGTTGCCGAGCCGAGGATTTCGTAGACGATCGTAAACAGCAGCGGCCGCAGGTAGGTGAACCGCTCGGCGTGTTCACCCCCCGCCGCACCCGCGGCCGGACCCTGGGTGATCACGGGTTCGCGACCACCTGGGGCTCGACTGCGGGCACCTCGGCGCGCTCGGAGCCCTTGAACAACAACGCCGACCCGGGCTTCCGCGCCTCGCGGCGCAGCCCCCACAGCGTGCCCTTGCAGATCGCTTCCTTCGCCGACGCCGCCAACCGACCGCCGAGGTGGAACCTCGCGGGCGCGTCGTCTTCGTGCGTGAACTGAAGCGTGGCGCCGCGCCGGCCCAGGCTCACACACTGCGCGACGAACTTGGGCTCGATGACGTCGGGTTCCTCGCCGGCGATGCGGCTCAGCACCGTGTCCGCCGCCTGGATCGCGAGCGGGCCCGCCGCCTGGCAGCTCATCCGCAGCGGCCGCCCCGACGGGGCCGCGCAGTCACCGGCGGCAACGATGCGCGCGTCGTCGACGCTGGTCAGGGTCTCGTCGGTGAGCAGTCTGCCGAGCGGGTCGGTGCGCAACCCGCTGTCGGCGGCCAGCGCGGGTACGCCGAAGCCGGCCGTCCAGATGGTCAGCGCGCTCGGCCGCACCGCACCGTCGGCGAACACGACCGCGTCCCGGCGCACCTCGGCCACCACGTCATCGACGAGTACGACGACGCCATGCTTGGCGAACCACTTGGCCATCGATCGACGAGCGGACTCCGACAGCGACGGGGCCAACTGGCCGCCGCACACGAGTGTGACCTTGCGGCCCTGCTCGGCGAGCTCGGAGGCCATTTCAACGCCGGTCAGGCCGGCGCCGACGACGGTGACCGGAGCGTCCGGGTGCAACTCGTCGATCGCGGCGCGAAGCTTCTGCGCATACTCCAATTCCCCAAGGGGATAAGCGAATTGCCCACCCGGGACGGCCGGTGTCGCGCCGGTGCTGCCGACCGCGTAGACGACGTAGTCGTAGGTCAGCGGACGTCGACCCGACGCGAAATGCACGGTGCGGGTGGCGGTGTCGATGCGGGTTGCGGTGTCGACCACCAGGGCGACGCCCTCGCCGAGCAGCGAGCCGTAGTCGGCCGTCGCGTCATGGTTGCCCGCGACCAGTTGATGCAGCCGGATCCGCTCGACGAATTGCGGGCGGGGGTTGATCAGCGTGATGTCGACGTCGTTGCGCAGCCGCAGATGGTTGGCCGCGAACGCGCCGGCGTATCCGCCGCCGATGACCACGACGTGCGTGCGTTTGCCGGTCATGTTGTCTCCTGTCTCTTCGCTCCTCGCGTGCGCGGGGTTCTCTCGGTGATGCCCTCAAGACACCGCCGAGCCGCGAGACGTGACAAGACGTGACGCGCATCACTTTCGTCTTCGTCGCGAGCAGACGCAAACGCGCGCAAGAGCCCAGGACATCGCGGACCTAAGCGTCTGCTGGCGTGGGGAAGTCAGTCCGGCTGGTAGCGGGGGAAGACGCCGACCGGGGCCGGCAACGCGGTGCCGGGCGCCAGCCGGGTACCGATCGCCGCGAAGTCGCGCTGATCCTCGGGCTGGCCGAGCAGGTCGAGCAGCTTGGCCGCCGACTCGGGCATCACCGGCTGCACCAGCAGCGCGGCCACCCGCACGACCTCCATCGTGGTGTAGAGCACCGTACGGAACCGCTGCTGGTCGGCCTCGGCCTCGGACTTGCGCAGCACCCACGGTTCCTGCGCCGAGAAGTACCGGTTGGCCTCGCCGAGCATCTGCCAGATGGCCTCCAGCGCCAGATGCATCGCGGGCACCTCGAAATGCGCGCGCACCGTCGCGAGCAAGCCCTCGCCTGCGCGGTCCAGCAGGGCGCGGTCGTCGTCGCTGAATTCGCCCGGCTCCGGGACGATTCCGTCGAGGTTCTTGGCCACCATCGACAGCGACCGCTGCGCAAGATTGCCGAACTCGTTGGCGAGGTCGGCGTTGATGCGGTTGATGATCGCGTCCTCGCCGTAGCTGCCGTCCTGCCCGAACGGCACCTCGCGCAGAAAGAAGTAGCGCACCTGGTCGACGCCGAACGTGTCGACGAGGTTCACCGGGTCCACGACGTTGCCCACCGACTTGCTCATCTTCTCGCCGCGGTTGAGTACGAAGCCGTGCACGAAAACCCTGCGAGGCAACTCGATTCCCGCCGACATCAGAAACGCCGGCCAGTACACGGTGTGGAACCGGATGATGTCCTTGCCGACCATGTGCAGATCGGCAGGCCAGAACCGGGTGAACAACTCCGAGGACGTGTCGGGAAAGCCCACGCCGGTCAGATAGTTGGTCAGCGCGTCGACCCACACGTACATCACGTGATCGGGGTGGTCGGGAACCGGCACGCCCCAGTCGAACGTCGTGCGCGAGATCGACAGGTCGCGCAACCCGCCGGAGACGAAGCTGACGACCTCGTTGCGCCGCACGTCCGGCCCGATGAACTCGGGATGGGTCGCGAAATGGGCGAGCAGCTTGTCGGCGTAGGCCGACAGCCGGAAGAAATAGGTCTGCTCCTCGGTCCACGTCACCGGTGCGCCGGTCTCGGTGGCCACCCGCACACCATCGGGGCCGACGGTGGTCTCGCCCTCGGTGAAGAAGCGTTCGTCGCGGATGGAGTACCAGCCCTTGTACGCGTCGAGGTAGATGTCGCCGGCCTCGTTCATCCGCCGCCAGATCTCCTTGGACGCCTCGTAGTGGTCGGCGTCGGACGTGCGGATGAAGCGGTCGTAGGAAATGTTCAGCTTGTCCTGCAACCGCTGGAACACATCGGAATTGCGTCGCGCCAATTCCGCGGTCGGGATGCCCTGGGTCGCCGCCGTCTCGGCCATCTTCAGGCCGTGCACATCGGTGCCGGTGAGATAGCGGACGTCGAACCCGTCCAGCCGCTTGAACCGGGCGACCGCGTCGGTCGCGATGTACTCGTAGGCATGGCCGATGTGCGGATCGCCGTTGGGATAGGCGATCGCTGTCGTTATGTAGTACGGCTCGCTCATTTCCACACAACCTTATTGTGTGGCTGTGAGCGCTGATAATTCCCCGCCCACCGCCCGACGCCGTCCGGCGCCGCCCCCTCCCGAGCCCGTGGGTCCGTTGGTCGACGCGCACACGCACCTCGACGCCTGCGGGGCCGAGACCGGCGATGACGTGCGGGCCATCGTGGACCGCGCCGCGGCCGTCGGCGTGCAGGCCGTCGTCACGATCGCCGACGATCTGGATTCCGCCCGGTGGGTCGTCGAGGCCGCCGAATGGGATCCGCGCGTGTACGCGGCCGTGGCGCTGCACCCGACGCGGGCCAACGCGCTCACCGACGAGGCGAAAACGGTCATCGAGCGGCTCGCGGCGCATCCCCGGGTGGTCGCGATCGGGGAATCCGGCATGGATGACTACTGGCCGGGCCGGCTCGAGGGCTGTGCCACACCGGCCGAGCAGCGCGAGGCCTTCGCGTGGCACATCGACCTGGCCAAGCGGACCGGCAAGCCGCTGATGATCCACAATCGCGATGCCGACGCCGACGTCCTCGACGTGCTGCGGTCCGAGGGCGCGCCGCCGACGGTGATCTTCCACTGCTTCTCGTCGGACGCCGACATGGCGCGCACCTGTGTCGACGCGGGCTGGGTGCTGAGCCTCTCGGGCACCGTCAGCTTTCGTAATGCCCGTGCGCTGCACCGGGCCGCTGCGCTCATCCCGGCCGGGCAGCTGCTGGTGGAGACCGACGCGCCGTTTCTGACCCCGCATCCCTACCGCGGCGCCCCCAACGAGCCGTACTGCCTGCCGTACACGGTCCGCGCAATAGCCGATATCGTGGGTCGGCCCGCCGCCGACGTTGCGCTGGAGACATCGGCGACCGCTCAGCAGGTTTATGGATTTTCTGTGAACCGGTCGTGAACGACGACGAGAGTTGCCGTTGCTAGGCCGGTTCGTTACCGTCTTGTGACGTTGGCGGGGGCACTGAAGCAGTCCGGGGTTCCGAGTCGGGGATTAGCACTGATTTGAATGCATTGAACAAGCTCCACGAGTCGCGGTCGCCGCACCTTCGGCTGCTCGTCTTCGTGACGTTGCTGGCACTGACGTTTGCCGGCGGCTTTGCCGTCGCCGCTCACAAGACCGTGACGCTGACCGTCGACGGCACCCAGATGACCGTGGCGACGATGAAATCGCGCGTCATCGACGTGATCACCGAGAACGGCTACGAGGTCGGCGACCGTGACGATCTCTATCCCGCGGGCGATCAGCCGGTACACCAATCCGAGACGATCGTGTTGCGGCGCAGTCGCCCACTGCAGATCTCGCTGGACGGTCAGAACAGCCGCGAGGTGTGGACGACGGCGTCCACGGTCGATGAGGCGCTCGCGCAGCTGTCGATGACCGACAAGGCACCCGCTGCCGCCTCGCGGGGCAGCCGCGTGCCCCTCGGCGGCATGTCGCTGCCGGTGGTTAGCGCCAAAAACGTGCAGATCGACGACGGTGGCGTCGTCAGAAACGTGCATCTGGCTGCGCCGAACGTCGCAGGCCTGCTGGCCGCCGCTGGGGCTCCGCTCGAGCAGAGCGACACCGTGACGCCCCCCGCCACCTCCCCGGTCGTCGAGGGCATGCAGATCCAGGTCACCAGGGTCCGGATCGAGAAGGTGACCGAACGGGTGCCGCTACCGCCGCACAACGCGCGGATCGAAGATCCGACCATAAATATGAGCCGGCAGGTCGTGGAGAACCCCGGATCGCCGGGTGTTCAGGACGTAACGTTTGCCATCGCCAAGGTCAATGGGATCGAGACCGGCAGGTTGCCAGTAGCTAATGTCATCGTCACGCCGGCCGTCGACGGGGTGCTTCGGGTCGGCGCCAAGCCTGGTACGGAAGTGCCCCCTGTGAGCAATGGCGGTCGGTGGGATGCGCTCGCCTCCTGCGAAGCCGGCGGCAACTGGGCGATCAATACCGGCAATGGATTTTTTGGCGGCGTGCAATTTGATCAAAATACTTGGGAGCGAAACGGCGGTCTGAGGTATGCTGCGAGGGCAGATTTGGCAACACGTGAAGAACAGATCGCGATTGCTGAGGTCACTCGGGCGCGTCAAGGATGGGGCGCATGGCCCGTATGTAGCGGAAGAGTGGGGGCGTCCTGACAATCCGACTGCTGGGCCGGACCGAAATTCGGCACCTTGCCAAAGAACTCGATTTTCGGCCGCGTAAATCGTTCGGCCAGAATTTCGTTCACGACGCAAATACCGTGCGCCGTGTCGTTTCCGCATCCGGAATCAACCGCCAAGACCACGTCCTGGAAGTCGGTCCCGGGCTCGGTTCACTGACACTCGCACTTCTCGACCGCGGAGCGCGGGTCACCGCCGTGGAGATCGACCCCGTGCTGGCGGCGCAGCTCCCGCACACCGTCGCCGAGCATTCGCACAGCGAGATCAACAGGCTGAGCGTGCTGAACAGCGACGTCCTCGATTTGATGCCGGGCGATCTGCCCGAGCAGCCGACCGCGCTCGTCGCCAACCTGCCCTACAACGTCGCCGTCCCGGCCCTGCTGCACCTGATGGCCGAGTTCCCGACGATCCGCACCGTCATGGTGATGGTGCAGGCCGAAGTGGCCGAGCGGCTCGCCGCCGAGCCCGGCGGCAAGGATTACGGCGTACCCAGCGCCAAGATCCGCTTCTACGGCAAGGTGCGCAGGCACGGCATGGTGTCGCCGACGGTGTTCTGGCCCATCCCGCGCGTCTATTCGGGACTGGTCCGCATCGACCGGTATGAGACCACGCCGTGGCCGACCGACCCCGGTTTCCGTCAGCAGGTGTTCAACCTGATCGACATCGCTTTCGCCCAGCGCCGCAAGACTTCTCGCAACGCATTCGCCGAATGGGCGGGCAGCGGGAACGAGTCGGCGAGACGGCTGCTGGCGGCAAGCATCGACCCGTCGCGACGGGGCGAGACGCTATCGGTCGCCGATTTCGTGCGGCTGTTGGAGCGCTCGGGGGTCTGGGACCCTCAGACGAAAAGGGTGATCGAGCCGGTCGAGTCGCCTTAGTCGCTGGCGAGGGCACGGTTGAGGTGCTCGATGAGGTCTGTGCACGAGTCGTAGCGGCTGTCCGGGATCTTCGCCAGTGCTCGGTGCAGCCACGAGTCGAAAAGGCGTGGCACCCAGTCGATTTTATGCGAGAAGCTCGGCACGGGCCGGCTGAGATGCGCGTCGACCAATTCCATCCACGTGTCGGCGGTGAACGGTGGCTTACCGATCAACAGCTCCACCGCGGTACATGCCAGCGCGTATTGATCGGTGAGTGCCGACGGTGGCCTGCCGCGCAGCAGTTCCGGCGCCGTGTACGGCAGTGAGGCCTCGATGTGCGTGGCACGCCATCCGACCGTCTCCGAGACTGCAATGGCGACGCCGAAGTCGATGAGCACCGCGCGGGAAAAGTCCCGCGACACAAGGATGTTCGATGGTTTTACGTCGCAGTGGACGATCCCGCACCGGTGTGTGTAATCCAGTGCGCCGGCAATCTGCATCAGCGCGCTCAGCCGCGTCCGGTTGTCCGGTAGTGCGCTGGAGGTGCCGCCGTCGATCACCTCCATGGTGAGCCAGCCGACGCCGTTGTCATACACCGTGACGATGTGTGGGTGGCGAAGTTGACGAGCGAAGTCGAATTCCCTTTGCAGCCGGGCAGTTTGATCGTCGCGCCGGTGGTTCTCGTCGAGAATCTTCAGTGCCACCTGGCGATTCGGGTCGGCAGGCCGGTGCGCCCGGTACACGGCGGCGTATCCGCCCCGTCCGAGCGTGGCGTCGATGACGTAGCCCGCGAAGTCGTCGCCGACCAGGATCACGCTCCCAGCCTAGGCGCGCCCCGCCGTGCTGTTTTCTGGCCGCATGACTACTTGTCTGCGGCGTGTCGGCGCTAGTGTCGTGCCGTGGCAGGTGGCAGTACCGCATCCGAGTGGGTTCCCACCGGGTCGGTCACCGTGCGCGTGCCGGGCAAGGTCAACCTGTATCTGGGCGTCGGCGACCGCCGCGACGACGGCTACCACGAGCTGACCACCGTTTTCCATGCGGTGTCGCTGCTCGACGAGATCACCGTGCGCAATGCCGACGTGCTGTCGCTCGAGATGGCAGGCGAGGGTGTCGATTCGCTGCCCACCGACGATCGCAACCTGGCGTGGCGGGCCGCAGAACTGATGGCCGACCACGTCGGCAGGGCCCCTGACGTGGCCATCACCATCGAGAAGTCGATCCCTGTCGCCGGCGGTATGGCGGGCGGCAGTGCCGACGCGGCGGGCGTGCTGGTCGCGGTGAACGCACTATGGGAGCTCGGAGTGCCGCGCCGCGACCTGCACACGCTGGCCGCCCAGCTCGGCAGTGATGTGCCGTTCGCCCTGCATGGCGGCACCGCGCTGGGCACCGGCCGCGGCGAAGAGCTGGCGACCGTGCTGGCCAGGAACACCTTCCACTGGGTGCTGGCATTCGCCGACGGCGGACTGTCCACCCCGGCCGTCTTCGCCGAGATCGACCGGCTACGCGAATCGGGCCGGAACGTCCCTGCCGCGCTCGACGATCCCGAACCCCTGCTGGCCGCGCTGGCGTCCGGCGATCCCGCGGCCCTGGCCCCGCTGCTGGGCAATGACCTGCAGCCGGCGGCGCTCGGCCTCGATCCCGGTCTGCGGCGGACGCTGCGGGCGGGGGTCGAGGCGGGCGCACTGGCCGGCATCGTGTCTGGTTCGGGCCCGACGTGTGCATTCCTGTGCGCCTCGTCGACGTCGGCCGTCGATGTCGGAGCGGAGCTGGCCGGCGCCGGGGTGTGCCGCACGGTGCGGGTGGCCAGCGGCCCGGTTCAGGGCGCGAGGGTCGTCCCGGCTCCGACGCCGCAGGTGTGACACAAACCTCAATTAGTGCATGAGTTTGGCAGTTACTTAAGAGTTGCATAAGATGACTGACGGTGAAAACTAGCGGTCAAGAATTGGACGCCGATTTCGCCGCCGCCGGGCATTCCGGCAGGCGGCCGTCGCGCCGTACCGCATCACCGAATCGAGACATAACCGCGCTCCAAATGTGTGCGCGCCTACGTGAAAGCGTCGCCTACCAGGCGGAGCATTACACCTTGGCATTTGCGGGGAACCCGAGGAGGCTGTCGTGAGCAGATTCACCGAGAAGATGTACCGCAACGCCAGGACCACCAGCAGGGGCATGGTCACCGGTGAACCGCAGGAACCCGTCCGCCACACGTGGGGCGAGGTGCACGAGCGGGCCCGCCAGATCGCAGGCGGCCTCGCCGCCGCGGGCATCGGCCGGGGCGACGCCGTCGGCGTGCTGGCCGGCTTCCCCGTTGAGATCGCACCGACCGCCCAGGGTCTCTGGATGCGCGGCGCCAGCCTGACGATGCTTCACCAGCCCACGCCGCGCACCGACTTGATGGTCTGGGCGGAAGACACGATGAATGTCGTCCGGATGATCGAGGCCAAGGCCGTCATCGTGTCCGAGCCGTTCATGGTCGCGGTGCCCGTGCTCGAGGAGCAGGGCATCACCGTGCTGACCGTCCCCGACCTGCTGGCGTCGGATCCCGTCGACCCCATCGAGGTCGACGAGGACGAACTGGCCCTGATGCAGCTGACGTCGGGATCCACGGGTTCACCGAAGGCCGTGCAGATCACGCACCGCAACATCCACTCCAACGCCGAGGCAATGTTCATCGGCGCCGAGTACGACGTCGACACGGACGTCATGGTCAGCTGGCTGCCGTGCTTCCACGACATGGGGATGGTCGGCTTCCTCACCATCCCGATGTACTTCGGCGCCGAACTGGTCAAGGTCACGCCGATGGACTTCCTGCGCGACACTCTGCTGTGGGCGCGGCTCATCGACAAGTACAACGGCACGATGACCGCGGCGCCGAACTTCGCCTATGCGCTGCTTGCGAAGCGGCTGCGGCGGCAGGCCCAGCCCGGCGAGTACGACCTGTCCACGCTGCGCTTCGCGCTGTCGGGTGCCGAGCCCGTCGAGCCCGCCGACGTCGAGGACCTGCTCGACGCGGGTCGGCCGTTCGGGCTGAAGCCGTCGGCGATCCTGCCTGCCTACGGCATGGCCGAGACGACGCTGGCGGTGTCCTTCTCCGAATGCAACGCCGGCCTGGTGGTCGACGAGGTCGACCGTGACCTGCTGGCCGCGCTGCGGCGCGCGGTGCCCGCGACGAAGGGCAATACCCGCAGGCTGGCCACGCTCGGTCCGCTGCTGGAGGGGCTCGAGGCGCGCATCATCGACGAGCAGGGCAATGTGATGCCCGCGCGCGGCGTCGGCATCATCGAACTGCGCGGCGAGCCCGTCACGCCCGGCTACATCACGATGGGCGGCTTCATCCCGGCGCAGGACGAGCACGGCTGGTATGACACCGGCGACCTCGGCTACCTGACCGACGAGGGACACGTCGTGGTCTGCGGTCGCGTGAAGGACGTCATCATCATGGCGGGCCGCAACATCTACCCGACCGACATCGAGCGGGCCGCGAGCCGTGTCGAAGGTGTCCGTCCCGGCTGCGCGGTCGCGGTGCGGCTGGACGCCGGGCACTCGCGCGAGACCTTCGCCGTCGCGGTGGAGTCCAACTCGTGGGAGGACCCCGACGAGGTACACCGCATCGAGCGTCAGGTGGCCCACGAGGTCGTCGCCGAGGTCGATGTCCGGCCGCGCAATGTCGTCGTGCTCGGACCCGGCACCATTCCGAAGACACCGTCGGGCAAGCTGCGCCGCGCCAACTCCGTCTCGCTGGTCACCTAGGCCGCGAGCGGGCGTGTCTGCGGGCGCCGCGCCATCCTAATGCGGCATTTTGCGCACGCTCGCGGATCCCGCGGCTGGCGCCAGCTGGTCGTACACCCGCCACCAGAGCGCCTCGTGGTCGAGCGGCGACATCCGCTCTTCGTCAAGACGCGCATCGGCGGTCGTCAACGTCATCGCCCTCTCGAGCAGCTCAGCGCGAGTGGCGATCATGGCGGCGTTGGTATAGCCGGGCATCGTCACCACGCCCATCGACCGGACCATCGTGCAAGTCGCGCGTGCCTTCGCCAGCGCGAATGCGACCAGAGCCACGACCGTGCCCGTCGACGTGACAAGCGCGGGCCACGCGCCGACCACCTGCTGAAGCAAGATCTCCGACACCACCCACAGCGCCGCTCCCCAGACCGGCGCGCCGCGCCAGACACGGAGGTGGCGTCGCTCGTCATCGCTGATTCCGGGTGGATAGACGACCAGCCGGTAGCGCGTCACCCCGAAGCGGTCGACCTGGATCTGCACGAAACCCCACCGGTTCTCGCCGTCGAGCAGGTGGCTGCACCAGCGCTGCAGTCGACCCGAGCGCGTCGTTGTCTCACGCATATCTTCGGTGTACGCGCATCGATCTGCCGGAAGTGACATTCGGACGATTTCTTTACGCCCAGCGGCGGCTTCTCGACGGCTTCTTGATGGCAGAGCCGACTGTTCGTGGATCGAAGGCATTACATATGGTATGCCAGATGTAAAGCCGCAAGCGGTTAACGTCTGAGCGTCCGAGAGGGTGGAGCATCCTGTGAACGTCGCGGTCATCGGGGCAGGGCCCGGTGGCATCGCGATGGGCATCCAGCTCGCGGCCGCCGGTCATGAATTCACGATCTTCGACCGTGCCGACGGCTTCGGCGGCACCTGGCGCAACAACACTTATCCCGGTGCGGCGTGCGACGTACCGTCGCATTTCTACTCCTACTCGTTCGCGCTCAACCCGCGGTGGAGCAACACCTTCGCCCAGCAGCCGGAGATCCTGGCCTATCTGGAAAAGGTGGCCTCAGACCACGGACTGGGTAGGCATTTCGTCGGCGGCACGCGCGTCACCGAACTGCGGTGGAACGACGATACGCAGCGATGGTCGGTCACGACGGCCGACGGGACGACTCGCACGTTCGATGCCGTCGTCAGCGCTGTCGGAATGCTCGACGTACCCAACATCCCCGCGCTCCCCGGCGCCGACCGGTTCGGCGGCCGGACCTTTCACTCGTCGAGCTGGGACTACACCAGATCGACTGCGGGCGAACGCGTCGCGTCGATCGGTACGGGTGCGAGCGCCATTCAGTACGTCCCCGAGATCGCGGCCGATGCCGCGCACCTGACGGTGTTCCAGCGCACCCCGATCTGGGTCAGTCCCCGCTACGACGAACCGTTCACCCCAGAACAGCAGGACCTCTTCGAGCGTGACCCCGACGAGGCGCGCAAAGTTCGCGACGCGGCGTTCCAGGCCTACGAGTCGGCGAATTTCGGCGCAGACTCCGACATGACCAAGGGGCTGACGGACATGGCCCGCGATTATCTGGCCCGCAAGGTCGCCGATCCGGAACTGCGCGCCAAGCTCACCCCGTCGTATCCCGTCGGCTGCAAGCGACCCCTGCAGTCGCGCGCCTGGTTCCCGACGTTCTCCCGGCCGAACGTCACGCTGGAGACGTCGCCGATCGTCGAGTTCAGCGAACGCGGCTTGCGCACCACGGACGGCATCGAGCACGAATTCGACACCGTCATCTACGGAACCGGCTTCCATGCCGCCGACTACCTGCGCAGCCTCGACGTGTACGGCACCGGCGGGCGTCGTCTGCGCGACGACTGGCGCGACGGGGCCGAGGCGTACCTGGGTACCGTCGTCCCGGGCTACCCGAATCTGTTCACGCTGTACGGGCCCAACACCAACGGCGTCACCTCGATCATCTACATCCTGGAGGCGCAGGCCGAGTTCGTCCGCCGCATCCTCGACGACATGGCCTCGGCAGGAGTGGGCGCCATCGACATCAGGCGCGACGTGCATGACCGCTACAACGCCGAGATCCAGAACGCGATGACGGGCACAGTGTGGCTCGCCAACTGCAACAGCTATTACCGCCACCCGAACGGCAAAGTCGTGACCCAGTTCCCCTACAGCGGAACGAAGTTCGTTGAGATGCTGGCCCGCGTAGGCCTTGACGAGTTCGACCGGAAGGAATCGATCGCGTGCCAGGAATCCATCACACGGCGATAGTGACCGCCGACGTCGAAGCCTCGCTGCGATTCTGGCGCGACGGCCTCGGCTTCACCGAGTTGTTCGACCACACCTTCACAGGAGACTGGCCCACGTTGTTCGGCGCAGCGACCGATCGGCTGAGGTCGGTCTTCCTCGGCGACCCCACGACCCCGGAGACGGGCATCGTGGAACTGGTCGTGCTCGAAGGCGCCGAGGCGCCGACACCGTCGGCGAACGCTCCGACGTTCGGCTTCTTCCTGCTGTCGCTGCAGCGCGACGTCGACACGACGCTGGCCACGCTGGCCGGGCTCGGCTTCGACGACGGCGTGCGCCGGATCGAGATGCCCGCACCGGGCGGAAAGACGGTGGCCATGGCGGTGATCACCGCGCCGGACGCCGTCCGGGTCGAACTGATCGGTCCACCGCAATGAGCACCGCGATTGTCACCGGCGGAGCATCGGGGATCGGCGCGGCGGTCGCCGACCGACTACGCGCAGCCGGACACGTCGTCGTGGTCTGGGACATCAACGGCGGTGACGTCCAGTGCGATATCGGCGAACCCGACTCGGTGTCGGCCGCGATCGACCGCACGATCGCCGCACACGGTGCGCCCAGCCGACTCGTCGCATGCGCCGGCATCGGCGCGTCGGGGCTGCTGCTGGAGCAGGCGCTCGCGGACTGGCAGCGGGTCATCGACACGAACCTGACCGGGACCTGGCTCACGATGCGTGCGGCCGCGCAGGCGATGGTCGATCACGGGTCGGGCGGCTCGATCGTCGCGGTGTCCAGCATCAGCGGAACGCTCGCCGACCGCGACATGGGCGCCTACTGCGTCTCCAAGGCGGGCATCGACATGCTGGTGCGGGTCGCGGCGACGGAGTGGGGCGTGCACGGCATCCGCGTCAACGCCGTCGGGCCGGGCGTGACCCGCACGCCGATGCTCGCGAACCCCGAGCAGTTACCGGGCTGGGTCGAAGGGCTCACCGAGCGCACCGCGCTCGGCCGGCTGGGCGAGGCCGACGATGTCGCGGAGGCGATCGTCGCCGTCCTCGAAATGTCCTGGGTCACCGGGCAGACGGTGTTCGCCGACGGCGGGCTGGCGTTGCACAGTCCTATCGACGCGTACGGACAGGTGCAGCGGCTGTTGGCCCGCCGCAGGCGGGACCAGTAGCCCGCGAAACGGAATTCCAGCAGAGGAAGTGCGAGAGCAGGCCTGCATGGATTCCGTCTCGCGGCGCTGTCGTGATCCTGAGTATTGTGTACTATACTCAGCATGACGGTCGACAACGTACCCGCCCGCATCGCCGATCACCCGACCGTTCGCAAGGTCGCGGCGCGCCCGACCCGCAAGCCCGGTGTCATCGACGCCGATTGGCTGCGCCGGGTGTGCCTGGAGGCGGGCGTCGACGATGTCGCGTTCGCCAGCGTCGACAACCCCGACCTCGCCTCCGAGCGTGAGCATGTCGAGGCGGCGCTGCCCGGCACGCGCAGCTACATCGCGCTGGTGGTCAAGATGAACCGCAACAATGTCCGATCGACCGCCCGCAGCGTCGCAAACCAGGAGTTCCACCGCAGCGGTGAGATCATGAACGAGGCCGCGCACCGGATCACCCGCGCGTTGGAAGAGGCGGGCTACCGCGCGATCAACCCGTCGATGTCGTTTCCGATGGAGATGGACCGCTTTCCCGGCCGCATCTGGGTGGTCGCCCACAAGCCGGTCGCGGTCGCCGCGGGCCTCGGCGTGATGGGCATACACCGCAATGTGATTCATCCGAAGTTCGGCAACTTCATCCTGCTTGGCACGGTCCTCGTCGATGCCGCGGTCAGCGATTACGGTGAGCCGCTGGACTACTCACCCTGCCTGGAGTGCAAACTGTGCGTGGCGGCGTGTCCCGTCGGCGCCATAAGGAAGAACGGCGACTTCGACTTCGTCGCATGTTCGGTGCACAACTACCGCGAGTTCATGGGCGGCTTCACGGACTGGGCGCAGACGATTGCCGACAGCGAGGACGCCGCCGATTTCCGCTCTCGGGTCAGCGATTCCGAGAACGCCTCGATGTGGCAGAGCCTGTCGTTCAAGGCGAATTACAAGGCCGCGTACTGCCTCGCCGTCTGCCCGGCAGGCGAGGACGTCATCGAGCCGTACCTCGACGACCGCAAGGGTTTCATGGATCTGGTCCTCAAACCGCTGCAGAACAAGGTGGAAACGCTTTACGTGCTCCCGAATTCGGCCGCGAAGGCCCATGCCGAACGCCGCTACCCGCACAAGCGGGTCAAGGTGGTGGACAGCGGCATCAGCGGTCGTTAGCCGCGGCCGTCACGTCCAGGCGTGGACGGTGTTCTGGGCGGGTTCGAGGCCCTGCGCGATCAGCAATTCAGTGGCGTCGGCGGCCTGTTCGCAGATCACCGGAACCTCGGGTCGCTCTCTGGCGCTGAAGTTCTCCAGGACGAACGATGCGCCCGACTTCTGTCCGGGCGGTCGGCCGATGCCGATGCGAACTCGTTGAAAGTCGTTGCTGCCCAACGCCGAAGCCACCGAGCGCAGACCGTTGTGACCGGCGACGCCGCCACCGAACTTGAGCCGGATCCGGCCGAAGTCGATGTCGAGTTCGTCATGGACGATCACGACGTCGGCGGGCAGCACCGAGTAGAACTTCGCCAACGGCCCGACCTGGCGGCCCGACTCGTTCATGTACACGCGCGGTTTGGCCAGCACAATCGATCGGCCTGCGAGCCTGCCGGTGACGACCTCCGCCCCGGACTTCTTGTGCACCTTGAACTTCTCGCCGATGCGGTCGGCCAGCAGGTCGGCGACCATGAAGCCGACGTTGTGCCGCGTCGCGGCGTATCTCGGCCCGGGATTGCCCAGGCCGACCACCAGAAGCGGCTCGGCCATGTCGCGAGAGAACCTCGACTACTCGGACGATTCCTCGGCCGGTGCCTCGCCACCCTCGCCTTCGCCTGCGGCCTCGTCGCCCTGGGCGGTCTCTTCGGCTTCACCCTCGGCGCCTTCGCCGCCGCCCTCGGCCTCGAGGTCCTCGGCGGTCGGGGCGGCAACGACGTTGACGACCAGCATGTCGGGATCCGACATCAGCGAAACGCCGTCGGGCAGCGTGATCGAGCCCGCGGTGAACTGCGTGCCGACGTCGGCGCCCTCGACGGACACTGTGAGCTGCTCGGGGATCGCCTGCACGTCGGCCTCGATCTCGATGGAGTTGGTGTCCTGGGTGACCAGGGTGCCGGGGATCGCCTCGCCCTCGACGATGACGTTGACGTCGACGGTCACCTTCTCGCCGCGGCGGACCACGAGCAGGTCGGCGTGCTGGATGTTGCGCTTGATGGGGTGGATCTCGAGCGCCCTGGTCAGCGCGAGCTGCTCCTTGCCGTCGATGTCGAGGGTCAGCACGGCGTTGGTTCCGGAGTGCCGCAGGACCGCGGCGAAGTCGTGGCCGGACAACAGCAGGTGCTGCGGATCGGAGCCGTGGCCGTAGAGCACGGCGGGCACCTGACCGGCGCGGCGTGCGCGGCGCGACGCGCCCTTACCGGTCTCACTGCGCACGGTGGCGGTCAGATTGTTCTCATTGCGGGCCGCGGTCTTGGCCATGGGGTGTTGCTCCTCTAATGCCGGTCAGTTCTCGTGCATCGGCCAGGGTCGCAACCACGCGAACGCGTTCCCGTCGATAACGGTGGACATGCCACCCTCGCCGTGACACCGGAGCCGCTTGGGGCGACGTCCAGCGCAGACAGGGTATCCGACGGACCCCTCAGAGTGCGAATTTGGTCCCTGTGAGCTGCTCGGACAGCTCCCAGAGGCCGGCGGCCTTCTTGGTGTCGCGGGCCAGTGGGCTGCGGGTCGCGGGACCGGTGGGGCCCCACATCACGAACCGCGGGCCGACGAACGTGTCGCCGGGAAGGTCCTGAGATGCCGCGTACAGCGTCTGCCGGGCGCCGAAGTCGGCATCGGTGGCCACCCGGTTGAGTCCCTTGGCGAGCCGCTCCCCGACCGGGTTGCCGCTGTGGCCCTGCAGGTTGGTGGCCGAGTATCCCGGATGAGCGGCGTGCGCCTTCACGGTCGACCCGGCAGCGTCGAGCCGACGCTGCAGCTCGCTGGTGAACAGCAGATTGGCCAGCTTCGACTGGCCGTAGGCCGGCCACGCCAGATACGGCCGCGACTTCCAGTTCAGGTCCTTGAGGCTGACGTAGCCGATCAGGTGCATCATCGACGACACCGTGACCACCCGGTCGGTGATCTTGGGCAGCAGCAGATTGGTCAGCGCGAAATGGCCGAGGTGGTTGGTGCCGATCTGGCTTTCGAAGCCGTCGACGGTCTGCGCGTACGGCACGGCCATGATGCCCGCGTTGTTGATGAGCACATCGACGGCGTCGCCCGGTCCGGAGAAGCCGTCGGCGAACGCCCGCACCGACGCCAGGTCCTGCAGATCGAGCTTGCGGACGTCGACATCGCCGGTCATGCCGGCGGCGGCCGCATTGCCCTTGTCGGTGTTGCGCACGGCCAGGATCACCCTGGCCCCGACCCGGGCGAGTTCACGGGCGGTGACTTCGCCGAGACCGCTGTTGGCGCCGGTGACGACGACCGTGCGCTCGGCGAAGGAGGGAAGGTCGGCGGCGGTCCATCCAGTCATGCGGCGTCCCCGCACGCGGGTTCGTCGCATTCGGTGCCGCTGATTCGCTCGCAAGCTTCGCTCATGGCTGCCACCCTAACCGGCTGGGCGCGCGCTATTTCTTGGCGACGGTGAACCCGGAGATGATCGCCTCGATGTCCGGCGCCTCCGCCGCGGCCTTGTCGGCGTAACCGGTCACGGTGAACTGGATCAGGTAGCGCTGGTTGGCCGGCGGCGAGCCGGTCGCGATGACGACCCGGTTGTAGGAGTGCATCCGCTTGCCGTTGAGGTCGTAGCTGCCCTCGATCATCGACGACGGGAAGCCCTTGAAGTCGTCGGAAGAAGCGTTGAGCTGCTTGAAGTTCTCCGACAACTCGGCATCCGCGTCGGCGTGCTCGAGGGCCTTTTTCGCGTCGAAGTCGCCGCCGCGGAGCGCGAAGACCATCAGCATCGCGGTCGGATAGGTGTCGCCCTTGGCGATGACGCGGGTGCCCGGCGCGAACCTCGGATTGCTGTACTGCGACCAGCCTTTCGGGCTCGGCATCGACACCGTGAGGTCGGTCAGCTTGTCCGGGGCGACCGGCTGCCCGACGACGCCCGCGCTCTCCAGGTACTGCGAGATCGGCACCGGCGTCGTCGTTTCGGTCGGCTTGGCGCTCGTGGTGGTGGTCAGCAGCGACGTGTAGTCGGGCGACTGCGCGCCGCAGCCTGCGGCGGCAATGACCAGCAACGCGAAAGTCGCCGCACAGCGGTGACGAATCACAGAATCTCGCGAACCGAGTCGAGCGGTCTGGCCAGCCGGGTGCCTCTGGGGGTGACGACGAACGGCCGCTCGATCAGGATTGGGTGTTCGGCCATGGCGTCGAGCAGTTCGTCGTCGTCGGCGCGTCGTCGAGGTTCAGGTCGGCGTAGAGCGGTTCGCGCTTGCGTACCGCCTGCCGGACGTCGATGCCGGCGTCATTGATCAGCGTGACGAGTTCGGCGCGCGACGGCGGCGTCTTCAGGTACTGGATGATCTCCGGCTCAATGCCGTTGTCCCGCAACAACTCCAGCGTCTTGCGCGAGGTCGTGCAGCGGGGATTGTGATAGATGACGGAGTCAGTCAATTATGCCGACCCGTCGAAAAGCCCTGTCACCGAGCCGTTCTCGAACACCGCGCGAATAGTGCTGGCCAGCAGCGGCGCGATGGACAAAACCGTCAGCTGCGGGAACTGCTTGTCCTCACCGATCGGCAGGGTGTTTGTGACGATCACCTCGCGGGCGCCGCATTCGGCCAGGCGCTGCGGCGCCGGATCGGACAGCACACCGTGCGTCGCGGCGATGATGACGTCCTTCGCGCCGTCTTCGTGCAGCAGATTCACCGCGCCCGCGATCGTGCCGCCGGTGTCGATCATGTCGTCGGTGAGGATGCAGGTCTTGCCCCGCACGTCGCCGACAACCCGGTTGGACTTCACCTGGTTGGGCACCAACGGGTCGCGGGTCTTGTGAATGAACGCCAGCGGCACGCCGCCCAGCGAGTCGGCCCACTTCTCGGCGACGCGCACGCGGCCGGAGTCCGGCGACACCACGACCATGTCGTGGTCGGTGTAGTTCTCGGCGATGTAACCGGTGAGCAGGTTCTGCGCGCGCATGTGGTCGACAGGGCCGTCGAAGAAGCCCTGAATCTGGTCGGTGTGCAGGTCGACGGTGAGGATCCGGTTCGCCCCCGCCGTCTTGAGCAGGTCGGCGACCAGCCGCGCCGAGATCGGCTCACGGCCGCGGTGCTTCTTGTCCTGCCGTGCATAGGGGTAGAACGGCAGGATCGCGGTGATCCGCTTGGCGCTGCCGCGCTTGAGCGCATCGATCATGATCAGCTGTTCCATCAGCCACTTGTTCAGCGGTGCCGGGTGGCTCTGCAGGACGAACGCGTCGCAGCCGCGGACCGACTCGTCGAAGCGGACGAAGATCTCGCCGTTGGCGAAGTCGCGGGCGGTCTGCGCGGTGACCGGGACGTCGAGCTCCTTGGCGACCTGTTCGGCCAGTTCCGGGTGCGCGCGACCGGAGAACAGCATCAAGTTCTTGCGGTTGTCGGTCCACTCGGTGCCCACTGTGTGCCCTTGCCGGTTGGGGATCGATTTCGGCCTAATCGTACGTATCACGGCTGGACGCCCGTGGCCGGGTTGCCAGAACAAGAACGGGAACCTACCGGTTCACGTCGTTTTGTCGTCCTCGGAGTTCGGGGCTTCGCTGGATTCGTTGGCGCGCCGAGCGGCCTCGGCGCTGCTCAATGCCGCCGCCGCTGCGGCGGCCGCCGCCGAGCCGGGCCGCTTGCGCTGCACCCAGCCCTCGATGTTGCGCTGCGGGCCGGCCGACACGGCCAGCGCTCCGGGCGGCACGTCGTCGCGCACGACAGTGCCGGCACCGGTGTAGGCGCCGTCGCCGACGGTGACCGGCGCGACGAACATGGTGTCCGAGCCGGTCCGCACGTGCGAGCCGATCGTGGTGCGCCATTTGGTCTCGCCGTCGTAGTTGACGAAGACGCTGGATGCGCCGATGTTGCTGTGTTCGCCGATGTCGGCGTCGCCGACATACGTCAGGTGCGGCACCTTCGTCCCGGTGCCCAGCGTGGCGTTCTTCGTCTCGACGAACGCTCCGAGCTTGCCGACGTCGCCGAGGACTGTGCCGGGCCGCAGATAGGTGAAGGGGCCGACGGTGGCGCCCTCGCCGATGGCCGACGCCGACCCGTGGGTGCGGACCACCGTGGCGCCCTCGCCGACGGTGACGTCGGTCAGCGTGGTGTCCGGGCCGATCTCGCAGCGGCCGCCGATGCGGGTGGCGCCCAGCAGCTGGGTGCCGGGCTGGATGACGGTGTCGCGGCCGATGCCGACGTCGACGTCGATCCAGGTGCTGGCGGGGTCGGTGACCGTGACGCCCGCGCGCTGGTGGGCCGCCACGATGCGCCGGTTCAGCTCCGCGGCCAGTTCGGACAGCTGCACGCGGTCGTTGATGCCTGCCACCAGCGCGGCGTCGTCGACGTGCTGGGCGCGCACGATCCGGCCGTCCTGCCGGATGATCGAGATGACGTCGGTGAGGTAGAGCTCCTGCTGGGCGTTGTGCGGCTGCAGCCGGTGCAGAGCCGAGCGCAGCACCTCGATGTCGAAGGCGTAGACGCCGGCGTTGACCTCGCTGATGGCCTGCTGAGAACGGGTGGCGTCGGCCTGTTCGACGATGCCGATCACCTCGCGGTCCTGGGTGCGCAGCACGCGGCCGTAGCCGGTCGGATCGGGCAGCGTCGTGGTGAGCACGGTCGCCGCGGCGGTTTCCGCGCTGTGGGCGGCGATCAACCCGGCCAGCGTCTCGGAATCGAGCAGCGGGACGTCGCCGGAGGCCACCACGACGGTGCCCGCGAAGTCGGCGGGCAGAGCGGTCAGCCCGCAGCCCACGGCATGCCCGGTGCCGTGCTGCTGCTCCTGGACGGCGATGTCGATCGTGCGGCCGAGGGAGTCGGCCAGCTCGGAGACGGCCGGGGTGATGCGCTCGCGGTCGTGGCCGAGCACGACGATCAGGTGCTGCGGGGCGACCTTGGCCACCGAATGCAGGACGTGGGAGAGCATGCTGCGGCCCGCCAGCGTGTGCAGCACCTTGGGGATGTCCGAGCGCATCCGGGTACCGGCCCCGGCGGCCATCACCAGGACCGCGGATTGGCCGTGGTTCGTCATAACTTTTCGCTCCGTCGCCAGGACTCGAACCTGAACTATCTGAACCAAAATCAGAGGTGCTGCCGATTACACCACGACGGACTGATCAACCCGTGATGGTAGTGCAAGCAACTAGGCTCACAGGCGTGGCAGTACCGGAGAAGGAACTGCGCGTACCCCGCGCTCGCATGACGGGCGCCGAGCGGCGTCACCAGCTCATCGACATCGCGCGGACGTTGTTCGCTCAGCGTGGTTACGAGGGCACGTCGATCGAGGAGATCGCCCAGCGCGCAAACGTCTCCAAGCCCGTCGTCTACGAGCATTTCGGCGGCAAGGAAGGCCTCTACGCGGTGGTGGTCGACCGGGAGATGTCGGCGCTGCTGGACGGCATCACGTCGTCGCTGACCAGGACGACCAACAACCGGTCGCGGCTGCGCATCGAGCGGGTGGCGCTCGCGCTGCTGACCTATGTCGACGAGCGCACCGACGGCTTCCGGATCCTCATTCGCGACTCGCCCGCGGCGATCACCTCGGGCACCTATTCGACCCTGCTCAACGAGGCCGTCAACCAGGTGTCATCGATCCTGGCCGGCGACTTCGAGCGCCGCGGGCTCGACCCCGATATGGCGCCGCTGTACGCGCAGGCGCTCGTCGGGTCGGTGTCGATGACGGCGCAATGGTGGCTCGATGTCCGCGAGCCGAAGAAGGAAGTCGTGGCCGCGCATCTGGTGAACCTGTGCTGGAACGGGCTGATGCACCTCGAGGACGATCCGCAACTGCTCGACGAATAGCGGTTTCGGCGCGCCGGGTCACGCTCAGCGCGACCAAGCGCGCCGAAATCGCCAATGCCTAGGATGGAATCATCATGACCGCATCGGGGACCGTTCGTGTCCAAACCCCGATCGCGGGCCTCGTTGACCTGGCGCTGCGTGATCCCTGTCTTCAGGACGTCATCGGCCGCGCCGCCGACAGACCCGCCGATCTCACGCTCATCGGACCGGCCAGCGCCAGGCTGTTCGCCGCGTGCGCGCTCGCCGAGGCCGGGCCGCTGCTCGTGGTCACCGCGACCGGCCGCGAGGCCGACGATCTGACCGCCGAGCTGCGCGGCGTCTTCGGCGACTCCGCGGTGCTGTTCCCGTCGTGGGAAACGCTGCCGCACGAACGGCTCTCGCCGGGCGTGGAGACCGTCGGCGCACGGATGATGGTGCTGCGCCGGCTGGCCAACCCGGACGACGCGCGGCTCGGGCCTCCGCTGCGGGTCGTGGTCGCCACGGTGCGCTCCGTGGTGCAGCCGATGGCGCCGGACCTGGTCGACATCGAACCCGTCACCCTCACGCTCGGTGCGGAAACCGACTTCGACGACCTCGTCCACCGGCTCGTCGAACTGGCCTACACCCGCGTCGACATGGTCGGCAAGCGCGGGGAGTTCGCGGTGCGCGGCGGCATCCTCGACGTGTTCCCGCCCACCGCCGAGCATCCGGTCCGCGTCGAATTCTGGGGCGACGAAATCTCCGAGATGCGGATGTTCGCGGTCGCCGATCAGCGCTCGATCGCCGACATCGACGTCGACACGGTGATCGCCGTGCCGTGTCGCGAGCTGCTGCTGACCGACGACGTCAGGGTGCGCGCGTTCGAGCTCGCCGCCGAACATCCCAGGACCGGCACCGAGGTGCCCGGCAGCGTGGCCGACATGCTGGCCAAACTCGGCGAGGGCATCCCCGTCGACGGCATGGAGGCCCTGCTTCCGCTGCTGCGGCCCTCCGACCTGACCCAGCTCAGTGACCATCTGCCGGCGCAGACGCCGCTGCTGATCTGCGACCCGGAGAAGGTGCGCACGCGGGCCGCCGACCTGATCAAGACCGGCCGCGAATTCCTCGAAGCCTCATGGTCGACGGCGGCCGTCGGCGGCGACGCGCCGATCGACCTCGAGGCGCTCGGTGCGTCGGGCTACCTGGACCTCGACGATGTGGCCGCGGCGGCCCGAGCCGGTGATCATCCGTGGTGGACGCTCAGCCAGCTCAGCGATGAGGCCGCAATCGAGCTGGACATCCGCCCGTCGCCGTCGGCGCGCGGGCAGCAGTCCGGCGTCGACGAGATCTTCGCGATGCTGCGCGCGCACGTCGCCACGGGCGGGTCGGCGGCCGTCGTCACCCCGGGCACCGGCACGGCGCACCGCGTCTGCGAGCAACTGGCCGACGCCGATACCCCGGCCGCGATGCTCGAACCGGGCGAAGCGCCCAAGCCCGGCGTCGTCGGCGTCCTCAAGGGCCCGCTGCACGACGGCGTCGTGCTGACCGGGGCCAACCTCGTCGTCATCACCGAAACCGACCTGACCGGAAACCGCGTCACCGCGCCGGAAGGCAAGCGGCTGGCGGCCAAGCGCCGCAACGTCGTCGACCCGCTCGCGCTGACCGCAGGCGACCTGGTGGTACACGACCAGCACGGCATCGGCCGCTTCGTCGAGATGGTCGAACGCACCGTCGGCGGCGCCCGCCGCGAGTACCTGGTGCTGGAGTACGCCTCGAGCAAACGCGGCGGGTCGGACAAACTCTTCGTGCCGATGGACTCGCTCGACCAGCTGTCGCGGTACGTCGGCGGCGAATCGCCCACCCTCAGCAGGCTCGGTGGCAGCGACTGGGCCAACACCAAGACCAAGGCCCGACGGGCCGTCCGCGAGATCGCCAGCGAGCTGGTGTCGCTGTACGCCAAACGCCAGGCGTCGGCGGGCCATGCGTTCGGGCCCGACACCCCATGGCAGGCCGAGATGGAGGACGCGTTCGGCTTCACCGAGACCATCGACCAGCTGACCGCCATCACCGAGGTCAAGGCCGACATGGAGAAGCCGATCCCGATGGACCGGGTGATCTGCGGCGACGTCGGCTACGGCAAGACCGAGATCGCGGTGCGCGCGGCATTCAAGGCGGTGCAGGACGGCAAGCAGGTGGCGGTGCTGGTGCCGACGACGCTGCTGGCCGACCAGCACCTGCAGACGTTCAGCGAACGGATGGCCGGCTTCCCGGTGACGGTGAAGGGTTTGTCGCGGTTCACCGATCCGACCGAATCGCGCGCGGTGCTCGAGGGCATGAAGGACGGGTCGGTCGACATCGTGATCGGCACGCATCGGCTGATCCAGACCGGGGTGACGTGGAAGGACCTCGGCCTGGTCGTCGTCGACGAGGAGCAGCGGTTCGGCGTCGAGCACAAGGAACACATCAAGTCGATGCGCACCCACGTCGACGTGCTGACGATGAGCGCCACACCGATACCGCGCACGCTGGAGATGAGCCTGGCCGGCATCCGCGAGATGTCGACGATCCTCACCCCGCCCGAGGAGCGCTACCCGGTGCTGACCTATGTCGGGCCGCAGAGCGACAAGCAGATCGCCGCCGCGCTGCGCCGCGAACTGCTGCGCGACGGGCAGGCGTTCTACATCCACAACCGCGTGCGCTCGATCGATCAGGCCGCCGCCCGCCTGCAGGCGCTGGTGCCGGAGGCACGCGTCGTTGTCGCGCACGGGCAGATGCCTGAGGAGCAGCTGGAACGCACGGTCGAAGGGTTCTGGAACCGCGAGTACGACGTGCTGGTCTGCACGACGATCGTCGAAACGGGGTTGGACATCTCGAACGCCAACACACTGATCGTCGAACGCGCCGACACGTTTGGGCTGTCGCAGCTACACCAGCTGCGCGGCAGGGTGGGTCGTTCGCGCGAGCGCGGCTATGCGTACTTCATGTATCCGCCCGAGGTGCCGTTGACCGAGACGGCTTATGACCGGCTGGCCACCATCGCGCAAAACAACGAGTTGGGTGCGGGCATGGCGGTGGCGATGAAGGACCTTGAGATTCGCGGGGCGGGCAACGTGCTCGGCGTCGAACAGTCCGGCCACGTCGCCGGTGTCGGGTTCGATCTTTACGTGCGGCTGGTCGGTGAGGCCGTCGAGGCCTACCGCGCCGCCGCCGACGGGAAAACCGTTGCCGCCGTGGAGGAACCGAAGGACGTCCGGATCGACCTGCCCGTCGACGCGCATCTGCCGCCGGACTATATCGCCAGCGACCGGCTGCGGCTGGAGGGCTACCGGCGGCTGGCGTCGGCCGCCGACCAGGACGCCGTCGGCGCGGTGGTCGACGAACTGGTCGACAGGTACGGCCCGTTGCCTGAGCCGGCGCAGCGGCTGGTCTCGGTCGCACGGTTGCGATTGTTGGCGCGTGAATACGGCATCACCGAGATCAGCGCACCGTCGGAGTCGACGCTGCGGTTGACGCCGATGACGTTGCTCGATTCGCAGCAGCTCCGGCTGAAGCGGATGCATCCGAGTGCGAATTACCGCGCGACGACCTCGACGGTGCAGGTGCCGATCCCGCGGTCAGGCGCCGGCGTCGGCGCACCGCGAATACGCGACCTCGAACTTCTGCAGATGGTGGCCGGTTTGGTATTGGCCCTCAATGGAAAACCGCAGGACGAGGTTGATATAACGAACGTCGGAGGGATTGCGGCGATGAATGGTAAGCAACCAGCGCGATGACCGTCGTACTCGTTGATCCGCGCCGTCCCTCGCTGATACCGGTCGAGGCGATTTCCTTGCTGACCGATGACGTCCAGTACACCGAAGAGATGCCCGTCAAGGTGCCGTGGTCGCTGCCGTCGGCCCGCCCGGCATACGAGGGTGAGGACGCGCCGGTGCTGTTGTCGTCGGATCCCGATCATCCCGCCGTGCAGGCGCGACTGGCCGCCGGTGACAAGCTGATCGCCGCCCCGGCCGCCCAACCGGGGGAGCGGCTGGTCGATGCGGTGGCGATGATGGACAAGCTGCGCACCGCCGGGCCCTGGGAGAGCGAGCAGACGCACGACTCACTGCGCCGCTTTCTGCTGGAGGAGACCTACGAGTTGTTCGACGCGGTACGCAGCGGCAACGCCGACGAACTGCGCGAGGAGCTCGGCGACGTGCTGCTGCAGGTGCTGTTCCACGCCCGCATCGCCGAGGATGCGACCCAGCACGCGTTCACCATCGACGACGTCGCGGACTCGTTGCTGCGCAAGCTCGCCAATCGCGTTCCGGCAGTGCTCGCGGGCGAGCCGATATCGCTGGATGACCAACTGGCGCAGTGGGAAGAGCGCAAGGCCGCCGAAAAGAAGGCGAAGTCGCGCGACTCAATTATGGATGATGTACCGACGGGTCAGCCCGCGTTGGCGTTGGCGCAGAAGGTGATTGACCGGGTCAGCGCGTCGGGACTGCCTGCCGACCTCATCCCGGCGTCGATGACGAGTGTGGCGGTGTCGCTGAACGGCGACGCCGAAAACGACTTGCGGGCTGAGGTTTTGGAGTTCATAGACACGGTACGCACCGTGGAGAAGGCGATCGCCGCGGACCGTCGGGGCGAGGACGTCCCCGAGGAACTCGACATCGCCTCGCTCGGGGTCATCACCGAGGAGGAGTGGCGGGCATTCTGGCCGGCCGCCGAGGTTGAGCCCGTCGACGAGGAGCCTGAACAAGAGCCTGTCGGCGAGGAGCCTGTCGAGCCCGTCGAGCCTGAGGCCGAGTCCGCATAGCCGTTGAGTCTGCGGCCAGTGCGGGATGTCACCGGAAATCGCGCACTAACCGCAGAGTCAGTCGACGAGCTGGTCCCCGAGGAACCGGTCCGAACCCGTAACCCCGGGCAGCACAAAGAAGAAGCCGCCGCCGACGGGCAGGATGTACTCCTCGAGCGGCTCACCCTTGAGCCGGCTCTGCACGGCGAGGAAGCCCTTCTGCAGGCTGCGCTGATAGGCGACGAACGCCAACCCCTGGTCGAGCCGGCCCGCGCCGTCGAATCCCCGCGAATAGTTGAAACCTCTTCGCAGAATGACGTTTTGCTCGGTCTCCGTGGTGCGTGGGTTCGCCAGCCGAATGTGGGCGTCCAGTGGAATCCGCTTGCCGTCGGGGTCCTCGGCGTAGTCCGGGTCGGCGAGTTCTTCGGTCATGCCCAGCGGCGCACCGCTGACCTTCTTGCGGCCGATGAGCGCCTCCTGCTCGGCGAGGCGGGTGCGATCCCAGAACTCGACGAACATCCGGATGATTCGCACGGCCTGATACGAGCCGCCGACCGCCCAGTCCGGTTCGCCGTCCTGCGGCTGCACCCACACATGGCGGTCCATCAGGGCCTTGTCGTCGACATCGGGATTGGCCGTACCGTCCTTGAACCCCAACAGATTTCGCGGCGTTGCGGCTTCTGCCGTCTTACCCGCGCCGACGCCGCGGGCGTACCCGTCGACCATCCACCGCAGCGTCAGGTGCCTGCGGGTGCAGCGCATCAACTGCCGCAGTGCGAATTGCACGGTGTCGTTGTGCCCGGCCTCCAGGATGATCGAGAGGTCCCCGTGTGAAAGCTTTGGGTCGAGCCTGTCGTTGGCCAGGAACGGCATCGTGACCAGTTCGTTGGGCTTGCGGTCCGCCAACCCGAACCGATCGTCGAACAGCGACGCCCCGACGCCGACGAGGACGGAAAGGTTGTCAGGCGGTGGTTTCTCACCGAGGATGCCGGAGTCGACGGGCGGGTAGGCCGGGCCGCGGGTCTGGGGCGGTCGGCCCGCCATCAGCGCGCGGATCTCCTCGGTCAGCTCCTGCAGCATCGCCCGGACACCGCGGCGGTCTCTGGACTGCACGTTGAACGAGGCGATCAAGCCCTGCTCGGGGATCGGCATCGTGGTGATGCCCGCTTGGTGCGGCCCTTCGAACGCGACGAACTCGGGCTGCGGAGCCGGCGGCCTGGCCGGCTGCGGTGACGAACACCCGGCAAGCGCCGCTCCCGCACCCACTGCGACACCGGCGCCTACCGCCCCGGTGACGAAACCGCGGCGGGAGATCCTGGTTCTTGGCCGTCCGGTCACTGCAGTTTCAGGGCTCCGGCAACTTGCGACAGGTTCTCCGACAGCCCCGCCAACTGTGCCTTCATCGCGTCGACGACCTGCGGCTGCACGGTCACCGACGGGCACCGCGGCGAGGGGAACCCACTGTTCTCGATGCAGTAGTTCACCCAGCCGTCGCCCTGACGCAGCGGCCGCATGGTGTCGAAGAGCTGCGAGAACCCGGCGCTGATCTTGCCGAGCAGCGCGGCGTCGGCGTCCTTCAACGGTCCGCTCAGCTTGTCGATCGCGACCTGCGACCCCTGCAGGTTCGCATCGAAGTCCCACAGGTCGGTCTTGGAGTAGCGATCCTCCTCGCCGGTGAGCTTGCCCTCCGACACCTCTTCGATCAGCTCGGCGGCGCCGTTGGCCACGTCGATCGGCTTGACCTGGACGCTCGGCAGCTTCTTCTGCAGGTTGGCGATGTCGGCGTCGAGCCGATCGGCGAACTGCGCGCCGCCCTCGGTGGTGTTCTTCTCGAAGAGCAGATACTCGAGCCGGTGCCAACCGGTGAAGGCCGGATCGTCGACGTTCGCGAAGTCGTCGACGCGGGAGTCGGTCTTGGCGTCGGTGTCTTCGACCAGCCCGGCGATCGGCTCGATGCGCTCCCACGGCTGGCGCGACGGCGCGAACGCGTCCTGCGCGGCCTTCAGGTTGCCTGCCCGCACCGCGTCGGTGAGCACCATGACGACTCTGACGAGCTCGCCTGCCTGGGCTACGGCATACGCCTTGTAGTCGTCGGCGGACTTCTGAAGCTGCGGGCCCGGCGCCGCGGCCGCGGACATCGACATCTCACTGGCGGAACTCGAGGCGCTGCTCTCTGCGGTGCTGCCCGCATCGCTGCTGGAGCAGCCGGCAAGTACCAAGGCCACCGCCGCAACCGACGCGGGCCAGGTGAGATGCAGTTTCATTGAGCCTCCTCGTAGTTTGACGCGCGAACGATACAACGATTTTCGCCGACAAGGGTAGGCACACCTAAATATTGTTTGGCTCGCCTTAGTTGGAGCCGGTGACACGCGGCTTCCCGGAGCACTCCTCGGGCCGTGGGACGATGGATTTCACCAGAGGGGTTTAGAGGAGTCCGGTGTCGCCAGTGCTTTGGCTGCGGGCTGTCGCGGTAATCGGCGCGACAGCGCTGCTGATGGCTTCCAGCTGCTCATGGCAGCTCGGCACGCCGATTCCCGAAGGCGTTCCGCCGCCGACAGGCGATGCGGTGCCGTCGATCGACACCCACGCCAAGGGCAGGCCCGCCGACCAATTGCATCAGTGGGCCGCCGAACGCGCGCCCGCGCTGGGCATACCGGTCGGGGCGCTGGAGGCCTATGCCTACGCGGCCAGGGTCGCCGAAGTGGAGAACCCCAACTGCCACATCACCTGGCCCACCCTGGCCGGGATCGGCATGGTGGAGAGCCACCACGGCACCTACCGCGGGGCGACCATCGCGCCCAACGGCGACGTGACTCCGTTCATCCGCGGCGTGCGGCTCGACGGCACGATGGGCAACCTGGAGATCGTCGACAGCGACTCCGGGCTACTTGACGGCGACCCGGGCCTCGATCGGGCGATGGGCCCCATGCAGTTCATTCCGGAGACATGGCGGCTCTACGGGGTCGACGCCAACAACGACGACAAGGTCAGCCCGGACAACTTCGACGACGCTGCGCTGTCGGCGGCGGGGTATCTGTGCTGGCGAGGCAAGGATCTGTCCACGCCGCGAGGCTGGATGAACGCGCTGCGCGCCTACAACCTGTCCGACCAGTACGCGCGCACCGTGCGCGACTGGGCGACCGCCTACGCCGACGGGCACCCCCTTTAGTCGCACCGTTCCCACCGCCACGCTTGAGGTCCGATTGCAGAACTCCTCAACGCGGCGCCCGCCGCTTGATCGTCGTCCGACTGTGCCGATTGTCGAACTCCTCAACGCGGCGCCCGCCGCTTGATCGTCGTCCGACTGTGCCGATTGTCGAACTCCTCAACGCGGCGCCCGCCGCTTGATCGTCGTCCGACTGTGCCGATTGTCGAACTCCTCAACGCGGCGCCCGCCGCTTGATCGTCGTCCGACTGTGCCGATTGTCGAACTCCTCAACGCGGCGCCCGCCGCTTGATCGTCGTCCGACTAGGCTCATTCCCTAGCCCGTAGTCCCACCCGACCGACCAAGGAGAACGCCAGTGCCCATCATCGAGCAGGTCGGAGCTCGCGAGATCCTCGACTCACGCGGCAACCCGACGGTCGAGGTCGAGTTGGCCCTGACCGACGGCACGTTCGCCAGGGCGGCGGTGCCGTCGGGCGCCTCGACGGGCGAGCACGAGGCGGTCGAACTGCGCGACGGCGGCTCGCGCTACGGCGGCAAGGGCGTGGGGAAAGCCGTCGAAGCGGTGCTCGACGAGATCGCGCCGGCCGTCATCGGCCTGAGCGCCGACGACCAACGGCTCGTCGACCAGGCTCTGCTGGATCTCGACGGCACACCGGACAAATCGCGGTTGGGCGCCAACGCCATTCTCGGCGTCTCGCTCGCGGTGGCCAAGGCCGCGGCCGAGTCGGCGGGGCTGCCGCTGTTCCGCTACGTCGGGGGACCCAACGCCCACGTCCTGCCCGTGCCGATGATGAATATCCTCAACGGCGGTGTACACGCCGACACCGGCGTGGACGTCCAGGAGTTCATGGTGGCGCCGATCGGCGCACCGAGCTTCAAGGAGGCACTGCGCTGGGGCGCCGAGGTGTACCACTCGCTGAAATCGGTGCTCAAGAAGCAGGGACTGTCCACCGGCCTCGGCGACGAGGGCGGATTCGCGCCAGACGTGGCAGGCACCAGGGCCGCACTGGACCTGATCCTGTCGGCGATCGAGGTGACGGGCTTGAAGACGGGCACCGACGTGGCGCTGGCGCTCGACGCCGCCGCCACCGAATTCTTCACCGACGGAACAGGTTACAGTTTCGAGAAGGAGACTCGCAGCGCGGGTCAGATGACGGAGTTCTACGCCGGTCTGCTCGACTCTTATCCGCTCGTCTCGATCGAGGATCCGCTGTCGGAGGACGACTGGGACGGCTGGGTGGCACTGACGACCGCGATCGGTGACCGCGTCCAGATCGTCGGCGACGATCTCTTCGTCACCAACCCCGAACGACTCGAGGAGGGCATCGAGCGGGGAGCGGCCAATGCGCTGCTGGTCAAGGTGAACCAGATCGGCACGCTGACCGAAACACTCGATGCCGTATCGCTCGCCCACAACAGCGGTTACCGCACGATGATGAGCCATCGCAGCGGCGAAACCGAGGACACCACGATCGCCGACCTGGCGGTCGCTGTCGGCAGCGGTCAGATCAAGACCGGGGCGCCGGCCCGCAGCGAGCGGGTCGCCAAGTACAACCAGCTGCTGCGTATCGAGGAGACGCTCGGCGACGCCGCACGGTACGCCGGTGACCTCGCCTTCCCGCGGTTCACACCGGAGGCCAAATAGCCTGTGCCCGACGCGAAACGGCCCGACCCGAGGCGACGGTCCCCGGCATCCCGACCGGCCAAGTCGGCCAAGTCGGGTAAAGCCGGAGACCCCGCGCGGGGCCGTCCGCGGGCGGGTTCTTCTTCTTCCGCGCGCCGCGAGCCGCGCAAGACCGAACCGAAGGCCGCGCCGCAGCCCGAGGAGCAGACGAGCGCGGACTCGATCCGCAAGTCGATCGCCGAGGCGGCCGAGCAGCAGTCCGAGCAGCGCCTGGGTTCGGCGGCGCGCCGGGCGGCCATCCTCGCCGCCGTGGTCTGCGTACTCACCCTGACGATCGCCGGCCCGGTGCGGACGTATTTCGCGCAGCGGACCGAGATGCGTCAGTTGGCGGCGAGCGAAGAGAAGCTACGCGGCCAGATAGCGGACCTGGAAGAGCAGAAGGCGAAACTGGCCGACCCGGTGTACATCGCGGCGCAGGCCAGGGAGCGGCTGGGTTTCGTCAAGCCGGGTGATATCCCGTACCAGGTGCAGCTGCCTCCGGGTGCGATCGCGCCGGCCGAACCGGGCACCGCCGCCGAGCAGGCCAAGCGGGCGGGTCAGCCGTGGTACACATCCCTTTGGCACACGATCGCCGATGACCCGCACAACGTTCCGGCCGCCGCGCCCCCTCCGCCCCCCGCTCCGGCGGGCGGCGCCCCGCCGAATGCTCCGCCGCCCGGTGGTTGACCGGTCGGATCTCGATGACGTCGCGCGGCAGTTGGGCCGCGAGCCCCGCGGCGTACTGGAGATCGCCTACCGATGCCCCAACGGGGAGCCCGGCGTCGTCAAGACGGCCCCGAGATTGCCTGACGGAACGCCTTTTCCGACGTTGTTCTACCTGACGCACCCGGTGCTGACGGCGGCGGCGAGCCGCCTCGAGTCGTCGGGGCTGATGCGTGAGATGACCGATCGACTCGGTGATGAGCCGGAGTTGGCGGAGGCGTACCGACGCGCGCACGAGTCATATCTGGCCGAACGCGACGCGATCGAATCGCTGGGCACCACGTTTTCCGGTGGTGGCATGCCGGAGCGGGTGAAGTGTCTGCACGTTTTGATTGCGCATTCGCTGGCAAAAGGCCCTGGGGTGAATCCGTTCGGCGACGAGGCGCTCGCCCTGCTGGCCGAAGAGCAGGCAATGGCGGGCATTCTGGACAGAAAGGCGTGGACGTGACTTCCAGGGTCGCTGCGATCGACTGCGGCACCAATTCGATCAGGCTGTTGATCGCCGACGCCGTGGATGGCAGGCTGCGCGACGTCCATCGCGAAATGCGCATCGTGCGGCTGGGCCAGGGTGTCGACGCCACCGGTCAGTTCGCGCCGGAGGCGATCGAACGGACCAGGGCGGCGTTGGTCGGATACGCCGAACTGCTGACGCGCCATCAGGTTTCGAAGGTTCGGATGGTGGCGACATCGGCGACCCGTGATGCCGCCAACCGCGACATCTTCTTCGCCATGACATCGGATGTCCTCGGCGCCGTCGTGCCCGGCGCTGTCGCCGAGGTGATCACCGGCGACGAGGAAGCCAGGCTGTCTTTCCACGGCGCCGTCTACGAGTTGGACAGCGCCGCAGCGCCTTTCGTGGTCGTCGACCTCGGCGGTGGATCAACCGAGCTGGTGGTGGGAGAGCGGGAGGCGGAGGCCGGCTACTCGGCCGACATCGGCTGCGTCCGGCTCACCGAACGATGCCTGCACACCGATCCGCCCACGGCGGTCGAGGTGGCCGCCGCGCGCGAGGTGGTGCGCGAACGACTGGGGGAGGCGCTGCGGGTGGTGCCCGTCGAGCGGGCGCGCACCTGGGTCGGCGTCGCAGGAACGATGACCACCCTTGCCGCTCTCGCACAGCAGATGTCGACCTATGACCCCGCGGCAATTCATCTGTCCCGGGTGCCCTTCGGCGACCTGCTCCCGGTGTGTGAGCAGATCATCGCGATGAGCCACGACCAGCGTGCGGCGCTGGGGCCCATGCACGAGGGCCGGGTCGACGTGATCGGCGGCGGCGCCATCATCGTCGAGGAACTGGCCGACGCGCTGGGCAGCCGGGCAGGAATCGACGAACTGGTGGTCAGCGAGCACGACATCCTCGACGGCATCGCACTGTCGATCGCCTAGGTGCGAACCTTCGAGCGCCGTTTCGTGGGGTCGTGCTGACCGGCGAGGGTGAGGCCCAACAGCACCATGCCGAGCGCCAGGCCGAAGTGCAGCCAATTGTCGGCGTTGTTCACCGGCACGAAATTGGCCGGACTTCCGTGGTCGATGGACAGGCCGTAGAACCACAGCCCGAGATAGGCCAGGCCGCCGAGCAAGAAGTAGGCACGCGCCATCGCATATGTCCGTGCCATCGCCAGGCCTGCGACGCCGAACGCCATGTGGACGAGGTTGTGCAGGCCGGACACCTGAAAGACGCCGAACAGGCGGGCATCGGAGTGGTGGCCCAGCCATTGCAACTGGTCGTAGTGGGTCGTCACGCCGGGGATGAAGCCCAGCACGCCAACGATCAGGAACGCGGCGGCGACCAGTATCGCTGCGCCCTGAACCGCCATCAGTTTGGGAGCCTTTGCCATCGCCTGGCCTCCCTTCGGACCGGCTATTGACGGGCCGGTAGGTAAATGCAGTACCCCGGCGATCGGCTTGTTAATCGAGCCGACGACGGGTGACTCGGCGAAGCCCCGTTTCGCCGAGTCACGGCCTGGGGAGGAACAACCCGGGAAACGGGCAGCGAATCACCGACGACAGATTCGGGTCGTCGACGTAGGTATTTCAGTGAAAGCGGCTGGCGCCGCCGTGGTCAGCGCCTGACGTTACAGTTCGGCGGGTTACCGCAGTGATGGCCGCTATCGCAGGCACTGCAGTGACAATTACAGCCGCTGGCCTTGGTTTCCGAGATTCGCATGCTGGTCAACTCCTTCGTCGCTCTGACCGCCTGTGCCAGGTGGGAGCAGAGTTCTTATCAACATATGCCGTCATCACCATAGTTCGCCGCACGTTGGAATAAAGCAAACCCGTCGCGTTCGTCACGCCGCCGAGTCGGCGTGCGGCAGCAGGCGCTGCAACACGTCGCTGAGGGTGATGAGCCCGATGAACTCGGCGCCGTCGACGACGATCGCCAGATGGTTTCGGGTCGAACGCATCAGATGCAGCGCGCGGTATACCGCTACGTCGGGCCGCAGTCGCAACACCGGGCGCATCAGCTCGCGTGCCGTGGTGTCGGGTTCTGCGCGCAGGCTGTCGCGGACATGCACCACACCGGTCACGCCACGGTCGTCGCCCTGCACGAGCAACCGTTGATGACCCGTCAGCTGAGACATGGCCTGAATCGCGCCGGGGTCGGCATCAGCCATGACGGTGCTCAATTGCGCTGTGCGCGAGACGATATCGCGGACGGCGAGCTTCTCGAGCTCGAGTGCGGTGGCGAGATTGCGGTAGTACCGCGGATCCAGTGCTCCTGCGGCCGCGGAATGTTCCACGAGCTGACGCAGGGCATCGGGGTCCTGTCCCTCGCCGAGTTCGTCGACCGGGTCGACGCCGACCTTGCGCACGCACCAGTTGGCGGCGCGGTTGAGCGCGATCAGCACCGGCCGCGTGAGCGCCATGAACATCCGCATCGGAATCGCCAGGAGGATCGCGGCGCGTTCCGGATGGGCAATGGCCCAGGATTTCGGCGCCATCTCGCCGATCACCAGGTGCAGAAACGTGACGATGGCGAGGGCCAGCGCGAAGCCGCCGGCGTCGGCGAGCCACATCGGTGCGCCCGCCTCGTGCGCCAGGGGAGTGAGCCAATGGTGCACTGCCGGTTTGGTGGTCGCACCGAGGGCGAGCGTGCACGCGGTGATGCCGAGTTGCGAGCCGGCAAGCAGCAGCGAGAGTTCCGTGGTGCTGCGCAGCGCCGCGCGGGCCGACCGACTCCGGCCCGCAGCGTCTTCCAGTCGGTGTCGACGCGCCGTCAGCAACGCGAACTCGATCGCGACGAACAATGCGCTGACCGCGATCAGACCGATGGTGACCGCCAGCACGATCCACGGGTTACTCATTGCCATGACCACCGGTGCGGATCGCCACGAACACCTCGGCGGGCACTCGCCGCTCGACGGAACGGACAGTGGCGGACAGCACTTTCGGCCTCACCGGCCAGCCTGCGGCGCCGCTCGGCAGTGGGATGTCGACACTGTCACCGACCGTGGGCAGCCGGCCGAACTGCTGGATCAGCAGGCCCGCCATGGTCTCATAATCGCCGTCGGGCAGCCGTTCATCGAGTAGCCGCTGGGCCTCGTCGAGATGGATGTCGCCAGGCAGCAGCCAGCCGTCGGTACGCCGGGTGATGCGACCGTCGGCCGCGTCGTGTTCGTCGGTGATCTCGCCGACCAACTCCTCGGCGATGTCCTCGACGGTGACAATGCCTGCGAAACCACCGTATTCGTCGATCACGACGGCCATCTCGTCACCGGTCTCGGTCAGCCGGTTGAGCGTTTCGGGAAGCGGCAACGACGTCGGCACCTGCACCGCGCGGCGGCACTGCGATTGCGCTGTCGCGGTCGGTTCCGCGGCGAGGACCGCGCGCAGATCGATGACGCCCACCACCTCGTCGGTGGTCTGGCCGACGACCGGGTAGCGAGTGTGGCCGGTCGCCATCCGGGTGCGCACCGTGTCGACCGGCTCGTCAAAGCGGACTGTGTCGACGCGGGTGCGCGGGATCATCGCGTGTTCGGCTGTGCTGGTGGGGAAGTCGAGCACCCGGTCGAGCAGCGTGGACAGGTCGGCCGGCAGCTCACCCGACGCGAACGAAGCGGCGACGATGTGCTCGATATCGCGTGCGGTCGCCGCCTGCTCGACGTCGTGTACCGGTTCGATTCGCACCGCGCGCAACAGCACGTTCGATGACTGGTCCATGAACCAGATCAACCAGCCGAACAGCCGCAGATACCAGCGGGTGGACACCGCCAGCCGCCGGGCGACCGACTCGGGGATGGCGAGCGCGAGGTTCTTGGGAAACAGTTCACCGAACAGCATCTGGACGAAGGTGCAGAAGAGCAGCGAAACGGCCGCGCCGATCGCCACGCCGACCGCGGGGCTGACACTGGCCAGGCCCAGCAGATCCGCCAGGCCGGTGCCGATCAGCGGCTCGGCGAGATAGCCCGCCAACAGCCCGGTGACGGTGATGCCGAGCTGCGCGCCGGACAGCATGAACGACGTCCGCCCGGTGACGCCGAGCGCGCGGGCCGCGGCGGTGTCACCCGCTTCGGCGTGCGCCGTCAAGCCGGCACGGCTAACGGTCGTGTAGGCGAACTCCTGCGCGACGAAATACGCGGTGAACGCCGTGATCAACACCACCACCAGTACGCCGAGGCCGATATTGGCCAGCGCCGTCAACACGAGCCCACCTCCGGAGACGTCTCACGGCAGTCGATCCGGGGTGGGAGAGGTCTTCGGGGTGCGCGCGAGGCGCTACTCATTGCTCCCTTACGTCGACGGCGGACCGTGCCTTTGACGATACCTGCGCGCACAGCGCGCTCACCCACCCCGCGCGAACGTTCCTTACCAGTCGAGAAATAGCCGAAATTTCGACTGGTAAGGAACGTTCGCGGGGAGTCAACGGTTGAGGATGGGCTTGAGCTTCTCGAGCACCGCTGGATCCTCGATCGTCGACGGAAGCGGTTCGTCTTTGCCGTGCGCGATGCCGCGCATCGTCTTGCGCAAGATCTTGCCCGACCGTGTCTTCGGCAGCGCGGCGACGACGTCGACCGTCTTGAAGCACGCCACCGCGCCGATCTCGTCGCGGACCGCCTTCACGAGGTCGTCGGCCAGGCCGTCGTCGGTGGCGCCGGCCTTGAGAACGACCAAGCCCCGCGGCACCTGCCCCTTGATCTCGTCGGCGACACCGATGACCGCGCACTCGGCCACCGCCGGGTGGGCGGCCAGCACCGCCTCGATCGATCCGGTGGACAGCCGATGCCCGGCGACGTTGATGACGTCGTCGATGCGGCCCATCACGAACAGATAGCCGTCCTCGTCGAGGTAACCGCCGTCGCCGGTCAGGTAGTAGCCGGGATGTTCGCAGAGATACGACGCCTCGTAGCGGTCGTCGTCACCCCACAGCGTCGGCAACGTCCCTGGCGGCAGCGGCAGCTGGATGCAGATCGCGCCCTCTTCGCCGGGGGCGCATTCCGAGCCGTCGATGCGCAGGATCCGGACGTCATATCCGGGCATCGGCAGCGACGGTGAACCGGCCTTGATCGGCACGGGATCCAGGCCCATCGGGTTGGCGGCGATGGCCCAGCCCGTCTCGGTCTGCCACCAGTGATCCACCACCGGGATGCCCAGCTTCTCCGATGCCCAGGCGTAGGTGTCGGGATCCAGTCGCTCGCCGGCCTGAAACAGGTACTCCATCTTCGACAGGTCGTATCGGCCGATGTGGTCGCCGTCCGGGTCTTCCTTGCGGATCGCGCGCAGCGCGGTCGGAGCGGTGAACAGCGCCTTCACGCCGTGTTCGGACGCGACGCGCCAGAACGCGCCCGGGTCGGGCGTGCCGACCGGCTTGCCTTCGTAGAGCACTGTGGTGGCGCCGAGCAGCAGCGGCCCGTACACGATGTAGGAATGTCCGACCACCCAGCCGACGTCGGATGCCGCCCAGAACACCTCGCCGGGCGCGACGTCGTAGACGTTGTGCATGCTCCACAGCAGCGCGACCGCATGCCCGCCGTTGTCGCGCACGATGCCCTTCGGTTTGCCGGTCGTGCCGGAGGTGTAGAGGACGTAGAGCGGGTCGGTGGCGGCCACGGGCACCGCGTCGACCGCCGGCGCCGTGCTCATCAGCTCGTGCCAGTCGATGTCGCGGCCGTCCTGCAGTTCGCAGGGCTGCTGGCCGCGTTGCACGACGACGCACACCGGCGGCGCGTATTCTGCCATGTCGAGGGCCGCGTCGATCATCGGCTTGTATTCGACGGTGCGTGTCGGCTCGATGCCGCATGACGCCGTGACGATGGCGGCGGGGCGGGCGTCGTCGATGCGGGTGGCCAGCTCATGCGCCGCGAACCCGCCGAACACCACCGAGTGCACCGCGCCCAGCCGCGCGCACGCCAGCATCGCGATGACCGCCTCGGGGATCATCGGCATGTAGATCACCACCCGGTCGCCCGTGCCGACACCCAGCGCGCGCAGCGCGCCGGCGAATCGTGCTGTCTGGTCGAGCAGTTCGCGGTAGGTGTAGGTGCGCTTGGTGTCCGTCACGGGTGAGTCGTAGATCAGTGCGGGCTGGTCGGCGCGGCCTGCTTCGACGTGGCGGTCCAGCGCGTTGGCGCACGTGTTGAGCTCCCCGTCGGGAAACCAGCGGTAGAACGGCGGGTTCGAGTCGTCGAGGATCTGGGTCGGCTCACGGGTCCACGTCACCGCCTGTGCCGCGTCGGCCCAAAATGCCGCGGGGTCCCGAATGCTGGCGTCGAACAAATCGCGGTATCCCATAGTCTCCGCACGGTAGTCCCGTCCCTTCGGCGAGCAGACGTAAAAGCCCCCAAAACATGGCTTCCGGCCGCTCAAAGTTCCGCGAAACGGAATTCCAGCAGGCCCTCTCTCGCATTTTCGCCGCTGGAATTCCGTGTCGCGAGCCGCTTACTCCTGGAAGCGGTAGCCCATGCCGGCTTCGGTCAACAGGTGGACGGGGTGGGACGGGTCGTCTTCCAGTTTGCGCCGCAACTGTGCGAGGTACACGCGCAGATAGTGCGTCTCCTTGGCGTAGGCGGGCCCCCACACCTCCTTGAGGAGTTCCTCGCGCCCCACCAGCTTGCCGCGGTTGCGCACCAGCATCTCCAGCATGCCCCACTCGGTGGGGGTGAGGTGCACCTCGGTACCGTTCTTAGTAACCTTCTTGGACGCCAGATCGACTGTGAAAGAGGATGTTTCGATGACTGGCTCGTCGGTATCGGCAGCGGCGGCCCCACGCCGGATCGCCGCCCGCAAACGGGCGAGGAACTCGTCCATGCCGAAGGGTTTGGTGACATAGTCGTCGGCGCCTGCGTCGAGCGCCTCGACCTTGTCGGCCGAGTCGGTGCGGGCCGACAGCACGATGATCGGCGTCGTCAACCAACCGCGCAGCCCGCCGATCACGTCGATGCCTGACATGTCGGGCAACCCGAGGTCGAGGATGACGACGTCGGGGTGCTTGTCCGCGGCCACGCGTAACGCGTCGGTGCCGGTGGCCGCGGTCATGACTTCGTACCCGCGCACCGAAAGGTTGATCCGCAGCGCCCGCAGGATTTGCGGCTCGTCGTCGACGACGAGGACCTTCGTCTTCATCGGAGTCATGCCGCCATCCCCTTTGGCGGTGCGGCAAGGTCGATTTCGACGGTCAGTCCGCCCCCAGGAGTGTCGGTGGCGGAGATCGCGCCGCCCATCGCCTCGACGAAGCCGCGGGCGACGGAGAGACCGAGGCCGACGCCGCTGCTGTTGTCGTTGTCGCCGAGCCGCTGAAACGGTGCGAACAACTGCTCCTCGGTTCCGCGCGGAATGCCCGGTCCTTCGTCGGCGACAGCTATCAGTACACGGTCGCCGACCTGACCGGCGGTGACCCGTACCGGGCTGTCCTTCGGATACCGCAACGCGTTGTCGATCAAGTTGGCCAGCACCCGCTCGAGCAGACCGCTGTCTGCCATCGCCACTGCGTCGCCGACGTCCACCTTCACTCGATCGATGCCCTGCCTACCGAAACCGGTGACTCCCTTGCTGACGCCGAGTAGCGCGCGCTGCACCGCCTCCTCGAGATACACGCGTCGCAATTCCGGGCGGACCGCACCTGCCGCCAGCCGTGACGAGTCGAGCAGATTGCCGACCAGCGCGGTCAGTTGGTCGATGGATTCCTCGATGGTGGCGAGCAACTCTGCGGTGTCCTCGTCGGAGAAGTCGATGTCGTCGCTGCGCAGGCTCGACACTGCGGCTTTGGCTGCCGCGAGCGGTGTGCGCAGGTCGTGGCTGACCGCCGACAGCAGCGAGCGCCGCAGTTCGTCGGCCTGTGCGATCGCCTCAGCCTTACCGGCTTCCTCGCTCAGTTCGCGCTGTTTGACCAAGCCGGCCGCCTGTTTGGCCACAGCGGTGAGCACTCGGCGGTCGCGCGCGGGCAGCTTGCGTCCGGACATCAGCATCCAGAACTCGTCGTCACCCACCTCGATCGCAGTGTCGGCGGAGTCGACGTCGGCGCACGGATCTTTGCCGACGCAGGCGATGATCCGACCGTCGAGGTCGCCGTCCAGGACCCGCAGAATGCTGACGGCGCGTTGGGAATACGTCTCCCTGACCCGCTCCAACAGTGTCTCGAGATCGGCGCCGCGCAGCACTGAACCGGCGAACAACGCGAGCAGTTCGGCCTCCTGCGACGCCCTCTTGGCCTCCCGGGCCCTGCTCGCGGCAACGTCGACAAGCGCCGCGACCGCCACGGCGACAAGCAGCAATACGACGATGGTCACGGCGGCATCTGGCTCGCTGATTACAAACGTGTGGCGAGGATTGGTGAAGAAGAAGTTGAGCAGCACTCCCGACAGCACCGCCGAGAGCGTGGCTGGTGCGACACCGCCGAGCAGTGCGACGACAAGTACGCCGATGAAGAATAATGCGCTTTCACCCCCGATCCCGAGGTAGGGGTCGAGCAACAATGCGGTCAGCGCGCAGATTGTTGACGGAACCACAAGTGCGGCGAGCCAAGACACGATGTGTTGTTCGCGCGGACCGATGCGCGACCAGCGTGAGCCCTTTCTGGCCTCTGGGTGGGTCACCATGTGCACGTCGATGGGGCCCGACTGCTGCACGACGACGGAGCCGATACCTTCGTCGAAAATGCGTGCCCACCGCGACCGCCGGGATGTTCCGAGCACGAGCTGCGTGGCATTCATCTCGCGCGCGAAATCCAAAAGGGCAGTCGGAACGTCGTCGCCGACGACGCTGTGCAGCGTGGCGCCCAGGCTGATGGCGAGCTCACGAGCCCTGCCCATTTGCGGTGCGGACACCCCCGACAATCCGTCGCCCCGAACGACGTGGACGACCATCAGCTCCGCGCTCGACTTAGAGGCGATCCGAGATGCCCTGCGCACCAGAGTTTCCGACTCCGGTCCGCCGGTAATGGCTACGACGACGCGCTCGCGGGTCTCCCAGGTATCGGTGATCTTGTTCTCTTCGCGATACTTCTCCAATGCGGCGTCGACCTGGTCGGCCAGCCACAGCAGCGCGAGCTCGCGCAGCGCAGTCAGGTTTCCGCGGCGGAAGTAGTTGGACAGAGCCGCATCGACGCGATCCGGCCCGTAGACGTTGCCATGGGCGAGTCGGCGCCGCAACGCTTCTGGAGTGATGTCGACTAGCTCAACCTGGTCGGCCGCACGAACGATTTCGTCGGGGACCTTTTCCTTCTGCTCGATGCCGGTGATCTGTGCGACGACGTCGTTGAGGCTCTCCAGGTGCTGGACATTCACCGTCGAGATGACCGTGATGCCGGCGTCGAGAAGCTCTTCGACGTCCTGCCAGCGTTTGGGGTTCTTGCTGCCCGGCGTATTGGTATGGGCGAGCTCGTCGACCAGTACGACCTGGGGCCGTCGCTTGAGGACGGCCTCGACGTCGAGTTCGGGGAATTTGGTTCCGCGGTATTCGATGAATTTCGGCGGGATCGCTTCGATACCCGCCAGCAGGTCGGCGGTCTTCTTGCGCCCATGCGTCTCGACCACCGCGGCGACCAGGTCGGTGCCGCGTTCCACCCGGCGATGGGCCTCGCCGAGCATCGCGTACGTCTTGCCGACGCCGGGAGCTGCGCCCAGATAGATGCGCAGCTCCCCACGCTTCTTCTTGGAGTCGGCCCTGTCGGCCACCGGTTGATCGGCCGCGCTCACTTGCTCATCATCCACCGAAACCGTCAGCTCTTAGCGGGGTACTTCGCGTCCAGTTCGAGGTTGAGTTCGAGAACGTTGACCCTGGCCTGGCCGAAGAAACCGAGCCACCGCCCGTCGGTGTTGTCGGCAACGGCCTGCTTGACCTGATCCGGGCTGACGCTGCGAGCCTTGGCGACCCGGTTCACCTGCAGGGCGGCGTAGGTGGGCGAGATGTGCGGGTCGAGTCCGCTGCCGCTCGCCGTGACGGCATCGGCAGGCACCGCGGGTTCGGCCGGGGCGGTGCCGCGAATAGGCACGATCTGGCCGATCGAGTAGTCCTCGCCGAACTTGGCGCATTCCACCTTGACACCCTCGTATGTGCTCAGGAAGGGCATTCGCGTCGTTTCGCAAGGCTGGTTGACGCTTACCGCCCGGGTCGGGTGCACGACGTTGCCGGTCGAGTCGCGGGGGCCGATGACGGACAGCACGGCGCCCACACCGTCACCGGTGCAGAACGGGCGTGATCCATCGACGCCTTCTAATTCGCCCACGGCGGCGCTGCGCTTGCAGACCAGGGTGAGGAGGCTGGCCTTGAAGCCGTTGTCGTCCACCGGCAGCGACGGATCTCCGGGGATGTCGACGATGCTCTCCGGCCCGAGGTTACTGGCGCTGGTGGCCAGCGGGTCGTACCCGTCGCCGGCCGCCGACGGTCGGCTCTGGAAGTACAGTGGCAGCGCGTTGCCGTCGGCGTCGGTGAACGACTGGCCGATCAGCTTGCTGCCGACCGGTTTTCCGTTCACCTCGACGATCGACCCGTTGGCGTTATCACGCAGGCCGGGCAGTTGCGCCACCAGCCAGATGAACAACGGGTAGGCAATGCCCACGATCACGGTGAGCACCAGAAGCGCTCGGAAGGCCGCCCCGTGTGTGCGAACAAAGTTTGAGAATTTCATTTCTCACATCCCCGGTAAGAATTGGACGACCAGATCGATCACCTTGATGCCGATGAACGGCGCGATGATTCCGCCGAGCCCGTACACATAGAGGTTGCGGCTCAACAGTTTGGACGCGCTGCTCGGCGTGTAGCGGACGCCGCGGAGCGCCAGCGGAATCAGCGCCACGATGATGATCGCGTTGAAGATGACCGCCGACAGGATCGCGGACTGCGGGCTATGCAGCCGCATAATGTTCAGCAGATCCAGTCCTGGGAAGAGCGCAACGAACATCGCCGGGATGATCGCGAAGTATTTCGCGATGTCGTTGGCGATGGAGAATGTCGTCAGCGCGCCGCGGGTGATCAGCAATTGCTTGCCGATCTCGACGATCTCGATCAGCTTGGTTGGGTCCGAGTCGAGATCGACCATGTTGCCGGCTTCTTTGGCCGCCGACGTGCCCGTGTTCATCGCGACGCCGACGTCGGCTTGCGCCAGGGCGGGGGCGTCGTTGGTGCCGTCACCGGTCATCGCGACGAGCTTGCCGCCCTCCTGCTCGCGCTTGATAAGCGCCATCTTGTCTTCGGGCGTGGCCTCGGCGAGGAAGTCGTCGACGCCGGCCTCGTCGGCAATCGCCTTGGCGGTCATCGGGTTGTCGCCGGTGATCATCACCGTCCGAATGCCCATGCGGCGCATCTCGTCGAACCGCTCGCGCATGCCCTGCTTGACGACGTCCTTGAGGTGAATGACGCCGAGGATCCGGGCCGTGGCGTCCTTGACCTCGCCGACGACCAAGGGCGTGCCGCCGCTGGCGGCGATGCCGTCGACGATGTCGCCGAGTTGGATCGGGACCTCGCCGCCCTGGCCGCGTACCCATTCAGCGACGGAGTTGGCGGCGCCCTTGCGGAGCAGATGCCCGTCCAGGTCGACACCGGACATCCTAGTGGCGGCGGTGAATTCGACCCAATGCGCATGGGCGAGCTCGCCAGGGGTGCGGGCGCGCAGGCCGTACCGCTGTTTGGCGTACACGACGATCGAGCGGCCCTCAGGCGTTTCATCGGCGAGGCTGGATAGCTGCGCGGCATCGGCCAGCGCCTCGGCGGTGATGCCGGTCAGCGGAACGAAGTCGGATGCCTGCCGGTTACCGAGCGTGATGGTGCCGGTCTTGTCGAGCAGCAGGGTGTTCACGTCGCCCGCGGCCTCCACCGCACGTCCCGACATGGCCAGCACGTTGCGCTGCACCAGCCGGTCCATGCCCGCGATGCCGATGGCGGACAGCAGGGCGCCGATCGTGGTGGGGATCAGGCAGACCAGCAGCGAGACCATCACGATGCCGGTCACGCCGTTCGAGGTCAGCGCCAAGCTGTCCGGAACGCCGGGGTTGTTGATCTTCGAGTAGATCGCCAGCGGCTGCAGCGTGGCCACCGCGAACACAAAGATGATCGTCAGCGCCGCCAGCAGTATGTTCAGTGCGATCTCGTTGGGTGTCTTCTGCCGGTTGGCGCCTTCGACGAGTGCGATCATCCGGTCGATGAAGCTTTCGCCCGGCTTCTGCGTGATCCGGACGACGATGCGGTCCGACAGCACGGTCGTGCCGCCGGTCACCGCGGATCGGTCACCACCGGACTCGCGGATGACGGGTGCCGACTCGCCGGTGATGGCCGACTCATCCACCGAGGCAATGCCTTCCACGACATCGCCGTCACCGGGAATCACCTGTCCCGCTTCGACGACGACGACGTCGCCCTGTTGAAGCAGGGGCGCGGCGACTTCCTCTTCGCGTCCCGGTTTCCCCGCCTGCCATCCGACGAGTCGACGCGCCATCGTGGCGGTCTTGGTCCTGCGCAGCGATTCGGCTTGCGCCTTTCCGCGGCCTTCGGCCACCGCTTCTGCCAGGTTGGCGGAGATCACTGTGAGCCAGAGCCATACGACGATCAGCCAGCCGAACCACGTCGGGTCGACGATAGCCAGGATCGTGCTCCACACCGCCCCGATCTCGACGATGAACATGACGGGGTTGCGCCACAGTGTCCGGGGGTCAAGCTTGCGCAGCGCCCCGGGTGTTGACCTCCACAATATCTGCGGGTCGAGTAAGCCACCCTGCACGCGCTTGTTCGGCGCGCTTGTGTTCTGCTGCTGACTTGCAGCGGAATCAATGGTGGGTGTTGACATTTAGTGGATTCCTTCAGCGAGGGGGCCGAGCGCGAGCATCGGCAGGAAGGTCAGGGCCACCAGAATGAGGGTGACGCCTGCGACCATCCCGACGAACTGCGGTCGATGAGTGGGCAGGGTGCCGATCGACGGCGGGGTGCTGCCCTGTTTGGCCAGTGAACTGGCCAGCGCCAGCACAAGCACGATCGGCAGGAACCGACCGAAAACCATCGCCAGGCCCAAGGCGGTGTTGTACCACTCGGTGTTGACGGTGATGCCGGCGAAGGCAGAGCCGTTGTTGTTGGAGGCGGATGTGAACGCGTACAACACTTCCGACAGCCCGTGCGGACCGCTGTTCAGCATCCCGGCTCTTTGCCCGGGCATCGCCATCGCAATTGCGGTGCCAGTCAGCACAAGCAGCGGCGTGACCAGGAAATAGCTTGCGGCCAGCTTGATCTCGCGCGGGTTGATCTTCTTGCCGAGATACTCCGGGGTGCGACCGACCATCAGACCGGCGACGAACACCGTGATGATCGCAAGGACGAGCATGCCGTAGAGGCCCGAACCCACGCCGCCGGGCGCCACCTCACCGAGCTGCATGTTGAACAACAGCACCAAACCGCCGAGGCTCGTGTATGAGTCGTGGAACGAGTTCACGGACCCGGTAGAGGTCAGCGTCGTCGAGGCTGCGAACACCGCCGAGTTGGCCACGCCGAACCGCTGCTCGACACCTTCCATCGCCGCACTGACGGCGGAGGGCACCGTGCCGTGTGCCTGCAGCTGCATCCACATGGTGGCGCTCCAGCTGATCAAGGCCAGCGTCGACATGACTGCGGCGATCGCGAAACCCTGCTTTTTGCTACCGACCATGCGGCCGAACGTGCGGGGAAGCGAGAAGCTGATCACCAGCAGCAGGAAGATCTCGATCCAGTTCGTCCATGTCGTCGGGTTTTCGAACGGGTGCGCGGAGTTGACGTTGTAGAAGCCACCGCCGTTTGTGCCGAAATCCTTGATCGCTTCTTGGCTGGCGACCGGGCCGCCCGGGATGGTTTGCTGTGCGCCAGCGATTGTGTTCACGACCTGGTCGTAGTTGTGGAAGTTCTGGACCGCGCCGCCAACGATCAGAGCGATGGCTGCGACTACGCAGACCGGCAGCAGAATGCGCAGCGTGCCACGCACCAGGTCGACCCAGAAGTTGCCCAGATCGCCGGTTCGTTTGCGGGCGAATCCGCGTACCAGCGCGATGGCGACCGCCATGCCGACGGCGGCCGACACGAAGTTCTGCACGGCCAGGCCTGCCATCTGAACCAAATGACCCTGTGTCGATTCGCCGGAGTAGGCCTGCCAGTTCGTGTTGGTGACGAAGCTGATCGCAGTGTTCCAGGCGAGTGACGGGGTCATCGGCGTCGCCGGATCGTTGAGGTGTAGCGGCAGCTTGCCCTGGATCAATTGGAAGACGAACAGGAACAGGATGCTGACCGCCGAGAACGCCAGCACGCTACGGGCATAGGCGCCCCAGGTCTGCTCGGACTTCGGGTCAGCTCCGATCAGCCGGTAGATACCTCGCTCCACACGGGAGTGGTTGTCGGAGTTGTAAACCCGGTACATGTAGTCGCCCAACGGCACATGCACCGCGGCGAGCGCCACGATGAGGAGCGCGAGGAACAGAATCCCCGCCGTTGTGGTAGTCACTAGAACCTTTCGGGAAAGAGCAGTGCGGCGGCTAGGAACAGTGCAAGAAGCACTGCCAGCACCAGGCCGACGACGTTGTCGTAGCTCACAGTCCTTCGACCAATCTCTGCACCAAGCCGAGCAGGCCAAAGACCAACACCGTCAGCACGATGTAGACCAGGACACCCATCTCGTCTCCATTCGCGGATTCGCAGTCGCGCCGACCCCTCGTCCGGGGAACCTGCGCGGGGCCCTCGTCCTCGAGGACCACAGCGAAGCTAGACCCCAATCGGGGATGCAACGCCCGTCGTTGACACTTTCTTTACGCCCTTCGGTCGCACCTTTACGGCCTTCGTCACTCCGCCCGATAGATCCGCGAGCGGCAGCCATCGCCCAGCCCCTCCGACGACCGAGACCCATTGGCGAATATGCGTTTGGCCAGCTGGAATGTATGTCGGTCGGCGGGTGAGCCGTAGGGCCTTTCGACTCTGTTGTGCGTAATCTTCGTACAACAATCAGCCTTTACGGTGCATCGCAAACCAACGCGTTACCCGGGCTGTCCCGCGCGTGCGCTCCCGGTCCGCGGACCGACGATGGGCGGCCAGCCTGTGCGCCCATTGCCCGCCTGCCGTCAAGACGCCGTACAAATTGCGCGCATCGTCGTGAGGGGATCGCTAGGAGCGCGGGAAGCCGATGGCGGGACCTGCAGGCTGGGCCGCATGGAACCCAGTGGAAATCCGCGAGCTTTCGGTAGTGCGGAATGGAATAGGACATGACGACCGCGACCGTGGCGTACATCGTGCTGATCACCCTGACTGTTGTTTGCCCGCTGATCCGACTGCTGGCCATCGCGACGAGGCGCGACATCGGGCGCCGCTGACAGGCACCTTCGAGATCCTTCGTCAACGCGTCGTCAAAGCTCGGTGCGGCCGCGTAAAGAGACCGCTAAAGGTGTGGCGGACGACAGTCGTCATGCGCCATCGTCGACTGATAACCCGGTTTGGCAGTAGGCCAAGGATTAGTTGAAAAGGGATTTCGGTGGCTATCTCCGGCGTATTTCATTCCGTATACGCCTCGGCGGCGCGCAGATCTGAAGCCGCGCTCGTGCCGAGCGACTCCGAGCGGGCGGCCCTGCGTCGCTGCGACGCCTATCGCAAGGCGTTCCCGATGACGGACATCGTGTTACCGGCGTGCGCGCTGAAAACCCGCGCTATTGCGAAATGGGTGCGCGATCATCGCCTTACCGTCGAGGTGCGAACTGGCGAGGACCTGGCTGTCGCGATCGCGGCGGAAACTCATCCCGCTCGTTTGATTGTGCACGCCGGGGAGCTGTCTGAATCCGATCTTCGTGCCACTGTGAACCTGGCTCCCGGACGGATCGTCGTCAGCTCGATGACGCATATCGACCTGCTGGCGGCGGCCGTTGAGCACCGCACGCAAATCGTCCTCGTCCACGTGATCGATGGCAATGCGCCGGCTCTCGTTTTAGCCGATGGTCGGTATGCCTTCCATGGCGGTTTTCATTTGGATTCAACCGAATTGGACCGGGCGGTAAGCCTGCTCCTCAACTGCCCGCGACTCGACATGATCGGCTTGTACTCCGACGTCGGTGCCTACGAGCATGACAACGTCTGTTGTTCGGCCGCGATTGGTGCGGTCATCGCCGAGATGAGCCAGATCCGCCGTCAGCACGGCGTCGTGCTGACGCGGCTCGGATTGGGCGGAGGCGGTCTCGTGCCGTCCGACAGCTGGGCGGTCGGGCTACCGGAGCTGGCCAGCCGGATTGACGAATCCCTCGACGACGCTTGCGGGACGATGCGCTTCCCGCGCCCGATCGTCGTGCTCTCACCGGGACGCGCAATCACGGAGCAGTACGCGGCATGATCACTCACACGATCAATGGTGTGGTCCGTCCGGCGCAGTGGCGCGGACGGAGCGGCGGACACCCGGTTAGACGAAGCAGTGGTACTTCGCCGTTGTGCGATGTACCGCAAAGCATTCCGGGGGAGTGCGATCAGTTACCCCGCTGACGCTCTGCGCTTTGATGCGGTGGCGAGCTGGTTTAGAGAGCGCCGGCATCACCGTCGACTTAGTGTCGCGGGTCATTCTCTTGCGAGATCGCAGCGCTGTCGTCGGCGCGACGCGGTCAGACGAGCTGGCCGCTAAAGTGCCCGCACACAGGCGGGTGGATATCCGTGGGGCTGCGCTCGTGGCTTGGTCACCGCCTGAAGAGTGAGCTAGCTGACGCCGTGCCGGGCGATGATAGCGAAGATGGCGTGGATCACCTGCGAGCATGCGGTCGTCCTCTCGTGCGTCAGCTTGGGCGACGTCGCCGTTCCGGGGGCTGACGGCGATCCGCGCGCCGATCAGGCGGAATCTCAAGCACGAGCTCGGGCTTCTCGGTCAATGGCATCCTTGGCTGCGTGAACGTCGAGTCGCTGCTGCAAACCTTCCCGCCTGTCGCGGTCTACGTGGTCGTCGGCGTGGTGATCGGCATTGAGAGCCTCGGCATACCTCTGCCGGGTGAAATCGCGCTCGTCAGCGCCGCATTGCTGGCGTCGCGCCAGACCCTGGACATCAGCCCGGTATGGGTTGGGGTGGCCGCAACTCTCGGAGCAGTCATCGGCGACACCATCGGATATTCGGTCGGCCGGCGGTACGGCATGTCGCTGTTCGAGCGGATGGGGAAGCGATTCCCGAAGCATTTCGGCCCGGGCCATGTCGCGTTGGCCAAGCAGCTGTTCATGCGATGGGGGATGTGGGCGGTTTTCTTCGGTCGCTTCGTTGCGCTCTTGCGGATCCTCGCGGGCCCGCTCGCCGGTGCGCTAAGGATGCGGTACCCAAAGTTTCTGGCCGCCAATGCTTCTGGCGGCCTGATCTGGGCTGGCGGCACCACCGCGGTGGTCTACTATGCCGGACTGGCCGCCGAACATTGGCTGTCCCGGTTCTCCTGGATCGCGTTGGTGGTCGCGGTGATCGTCGGCATCGCAATGACGTTCCTGTTGCGCGAACGCACCGCGCGGCTCATTCGCCAACTCGACGACGAGCACGACTGGGAAACCCTGCGCCGTCACTAGCGCCGAGCGTGCAGCCAGTGCGATGACTTGCGCTCGAGGACAAGTGGTTAGAGCGACATCGTCAGCTATTATCGTGAGACCGGGACCGTCCGAACCGCCGCTTGGTCTTCTTAGGCGCCTGATGTGACTCGTGGAGCCACTCCTCCCACATCATGTCGGAGTTCTCCTGGACGGGACTATTGGTGACTTGCCATCCGAGGGTTGCGACGTGGACTGTGGCCCAACGGATTAGCGAACCATCAGTGCCGATCTCCTCTGCGAGAAGCACTCGCTGATGAGTATCGAGCCTGTCGCTGAACTCCTGCATCGTGTTCTTCATGCGCCAGTACGGGACTGCACCGTCGAACTGCCGGCAGAGTTCTGCGAGTTCCCGTCGCGCATGGTCAAGCAAGGTTGTCGGCGCGGCTTCGGCACCGTCAGCGGGGGTGACTTCGCTCGAGCCGTCATCGATCTGCGCTCCGGCGGAAGTTGAACGCTCTATGTCGGTGCGCTCCTGCAACTCGCCGTACTTGGCGCGAAGCTTCTCTAGTTCCGCAGTGGACGCCAAGGCCCTTTCGCGCCACCATTGGAGGTGATACACGACCAACTGTGCCTCACAGTCGGGGCAGAGGGTCTCGGTGGTGTCTTCCTGGCCCAAAGCGGTCGGATTATTGAGGCTCACTCCACAAAGCGCGCGGTCATCCCGAACACTCAGATAGTCGGCGTGGTGCACCACTGAAGCGGAGGGCTCCCGTAGATAGCTGTGGGGTGGTTCCACTTCACGTAAGTTAGTTGACTGGGCTAACGAATATGGGGGATCGCCGAACGTAGGTCATGCGTGAATTCGGCGTCGTCTGTGGTCGCATGCGACGTTCGATGACCTCGGCAACGCGGTAGCGTGCTCTGCGACGACGGCCCCCATAGCCCAATTGGCAGAGGCAGCGGACTTAAAATCCGCACAGTCTGGGTTCGAGTCCCAGTGGGGGCACAGCGTTTGGGGTGGCCATCGCCAATATCGACCCGTCGCCTCGGTCGACACCACCCGATATGCGTACTGACCGGCGGCGGCCGACCGGCGACATCGTCGCGACTGGCATCTGCGTCGTTAGATCCGCCTACCGCGGCCCTGCCGAGGCTGTGGGAACAGGTCCGTTGTCAAGCTGGGTCGCACCATTCATCAGCGCACCGCCGCATCCCGACGCCGGGCATTTAACGCCGAGGCTGAGATAGCCGCGCGTACATGGCAGCGCTTCCCGCCAAGCTCTCGGCCGGCCCACCCGCGCATCACCAGCGGCTGAGCCACGTGAACGAAACCTAAACGAAACTTTCCAGGCGTTTTCCGCCAACGTAAATCTGGGTAGTCGCTGAGACGGGTCCAGCGGATGTTCACCCTGGACGGAAAGGTGAATGGTCATGGCTACTTCAACTGCGTCGGCGCAGGGATCGGTGAAGGAGCACCACACCAAGGTTCGGCGCGATATCGGCACCATCGGCCTTCTCTTCGCGGGCGTCGGCTCGATCATCGGTTCGGGTTGGCTGTTCGGCGCGATGAATGCCGCCGCCATCGCCGGTCCCGCAGCGGTCTTCTCGTGGGCCATCGGTGCGGTGATGATCCTGCTGATCGGGCTGTGCTTCGCCGAACTCGGCGCGATGTTCCCGCTGACCGGTGGCGTCATCCGATTCCCGCACCTGTCGTTCGGCTCGTTCGCGAGCTACACGATGGGTTGGGTCAACTGGGTCGCCGCCGCCGCCGTGGCTCCGATCGAGGTTGAAGGCGCCCTGCAGTACGCCACCAAATACGCCCCCTTCACCGTCGCGCACACCGTCCAGGGGGAAACGGTGCACACTCTGACGCCGCTGGGATACGGCGCCGCGGTGGTGGCGATGGCCGTGTTCGTGGTGATCAACTACTTCGGCATCCGATGGTTCGCGCGGGTGAACAACGCGATCGTGTGGTGGAAGCTGGGCATCATCGTGCTGGTCGTGGCCGCTTTCATGTTGACCGCATTCCACGGCTCCAACTTCACCAGCATGGGCTTCGCCAACGACGGCCTGCACGGCGTGCTCACCGCGATTGCCACGAGCGGGATCGTCTTCTCCTATTTGGGTTTTCGGCAGGGAATCGAACTGGCGGGGGAGTCCAGCAACCCCAAACGCAACGTCCCGCTGGCGTGTATCGGCTCCATTCTGCTGACGGCTGTCATCTATGTGCTGTTGCAGGTGGCGTTCATTGCCGCGGTCGATCCACACACCCTGTCGGGCGGGTGGAGCAACATCGCTTCCAACCTGGAGAACAGCTTCGGCCCGTTGGCCGCGATCGCCACGGTGATCGGCCTGGGCTGGTTGGCCGTGTTGCTGTACATCGATGCCGTGGTGTCGCCGGCGGACACCGGCTTGATCTACACCACCGTGACGGCCCGGATCTCCTATGCCATGTCCAGGAACGGCAACGCGTCCAAGTCGCTGTCGCGGACCACTCGAAATGGCGTACCCCTGGTGAGCCTGCTGCTGGCCTTCGTCGTGGGCCTTATCGTGTTCCTCCCGTTCCCCAGTTGGCAGCAGCTGGTCGGTTTCATCACCTCCGCGACGGTGCTGTCGTTTGGTTCGGGGCCGATCGTGCTGGCCGCCATGCGCCGCCAACTCCCCGATCAGGAGCGGCCTTTCCGGATTCCGTTCGGTGACGTGATCCCGTTTCTGGCCTTCTACTGTTCGAATCTGATCGTCTACTGGGCGGGCTGGACCGTCGACTGGAAGCTGTTCGCGGCCGTCGTGCTGGGCTTCATCGTGCTGGCGTTGTTCCACTTCACTGGGACGGCCGACACCGGAAATCTCGACTTGCGCGCGGGTGCCACCTGGGCGCTGCCGTGGTTCGTCGGGCTCTTCGTGATCAGCTATCTCGGCGACTATCCCGAGCCGAGCAAGCAAGCAGGAAACCTCGGGCTGATTAGTTTCGGATGGGGGTTCCTGGTGATCCTGGCCCTCAGCGCCTTGGTGTACTGGCTGGCACTGAAGGTGCTTCTGCCCACCGCGCGGGTGCAGGAAAGCGTGGGGCACGTCGAGTCCGAGGCGTTCGGCGAAGAACGGGAGCTCGACGCGGCCCACTGAGCGTTGCGCGCGTCACTCCTTGAATGACAGTCGTCGAGGTCGATGCCGTCCTACGACTTGATCATCACTTGTCGCAGGACATGCCAGTGCTTCGGTTTGCCTTCCAAGTCCGACCCGTCGTGTTCGGACACGCCGCAGTAGATCGGCTTCAATCCGGCGAAAAGCTCTGCCGCACGTCGTTCCGTGACTCCGTTGACGGGCAGGTCGGAAGTGACCCACGAGTCGCGGACGCCGAACAAGGTACAGCACAACACACCTCCCGATCGCAGACTGCTGACGATATCGGCGGCGACGCGGTCGATGTCGTCGACCGGCAGGAAGGGAAGAACATGGAGTGCCACCACCAGCGAGTACGCGTCCCGCGGGATCTGATGATCCTCGATCGTATTGTGCGACATGGTGAACCGGGATCGGTGGCTGGCTACCTCCTTGGCCAGTTCAGCCGAAACAGGGTCGGGGTCGACAGCGTCCACGTCGAATCCGCGGTCCAACAGGTATCGAGTCTCACCGAACGCGCCCGCACCGATGTCGAGTGCAGGGCCGGGTCGTAGGCCGGTGCGACTCAACGCGTAGACCAACAGCGGGTGGGTCTTGCGGCTGTCGCACAGCGCCGCATATGACGCCGCGGCCTCACCCACAGACACGCAGCAGCCTCGCAGCGACCAAGGCACTGGCCAGGCCAACCCGTTCCTCGACGGTCAGGTCACCGGGGAGCTCGCGAACGTAGAAGGCGCCGGTGTTCGAGGCGAAGCGAAGAGTCGCGCGCGCCAGCGCGTTGACCCGGAACAAGACGGTGCCGTCGAGCGCCGTCAGTTCGACCATGTCACCCGCGTCCCCGACGGTCAGCGCCCCGACGTGCTCGTTGACCAGCCTTCGGTCGTCGGTGACCGTCTCCGCGTCGAACCACACCGCGGGTAGGCCCTCGCCGAAGAGGTCCAAGTAGCGGACCTGAAACTCGGCGAAAGTAGCCCGCGGCACAGACGAATTCGCGGCGGTCGATGGCGAGTTACTTGGGGCGTGGTGGACAAACCGCCCGAAGTGCCGCATGCAGAAGTCGGCGTACTGGACAGTGAAGAGCACGAACTGGTGCCACGCTTCGTCGACCCGCAACGAATGCATCTGCCACGCGGTGGCCCGGTCGGATTGCGCGAGAACGAGGTATCGCTTGGCCTCGCGGAACAGCAGACGCGCATCGTCCTCGGAGTCGGCGGTCCGGTTCTTGACCAGTTTCTCGATGACGTACGGCGCCTCAAAGCTCAAAGCGGCCGTATGCGAGGAACTGAGCCCGCGGCTGGCAGCCCGCGCACTGACATTTTCGGCGGTCGCGGTCATTACTCGTGATCCCCCTCGACGACCGCCATTGTCAAGACGAACACGAGTTGTCGCAGTGAGACATGCAGACCACACACTCGGTGCAGGTGCAGTGGAACGCCTGCCATCCGTTCGTCAACATCTGCTCAGGGGGAGCGGCGCTCGGGTTCAGCATCGGACTCTGGAACATCAACCGCCCAACACGGCCCTCGGGCAACTGCGGTCCGCCTGGTTGTGCTGCGCTGCTTTGCGACGAATTTCCGGTATTTACATGCCGGAAGCCGACAACCGCGTCGGGACGCAGCCAGAACATCGTGGCGCCGAAGGGCTTGATCGACTCAGGGATCGACTCCGTGTGCAGGATGTCGGCGGTCGAGATCTCGTAGCTCCGATCGAGCGTGCGCAGACTGGGATAAACGAGGACGTAGCCGTCGCGAGACGACCGTCCGACGTAGCCGGAAAGCGCCTTCGGCGGTGTGGCATCCGCCGTCGCAAGCAGCTTGTCTATGACCGGATGTACTGCAGGCAAATTTGATTCGTTCTTGGGCACGTTTCGACGCTAGGCCCGCAAATGAGGTGAAGATATGGGGTGATTCCCTACACATGGCGGCTTTCGGCGCCACGGAATGTGCCCTAATCGAGACCGAGCACGTCGCGGATTTGAGTCCGCCAATACGTGTGCGCCACCGGTTGCTGACACTCGGATCCTCGTATGATCCAGCTGCATTAGTTCGCGGCTGTTCGCCTCTGCGAGTTGATTCTTCAGCGCCCGTTGAGTGTCGCAGATGCAGGTTGTCGCGAGGTTCGAGTCCGACCGGGGGACGAATCATTACCAGGCGAGAGGCTATCTCTCACTGGCGCGCCAACCATCAGCCGTGGTCTGAGTGTCACAAGTTGTCACAACTCGCGAAAAACTGCTTGTCGCCGCCCTCAGGGCGTCGTCCTGGCTGTGCGAATAGACCGACATGTGAACGCTGCGCCGGAGTGCCCCAGCCAGGCCGCAATGACGGCAATCGGCACACTTCTCGTCGCAACGATGCAGGCTGGATCGCGTGGGCGGCTCTCGATGCCCAGCGGCAGGTGGGTCGGCCCAGTGGCCGCCCTCTCAAAGAGGTCGCGAAACCGACAGCAATTGGTATTGACCGATGTCTGGTCCGTCGTATCGCGTCATACGCCTCCGCGCTGGGTACTAGAAGCGCAACATCAACGGCACAGCATCACGCGCCGTGATGTCAGAAGCCCGAGAAGGAAGACGACGATGTCGACCCACACCAACCAGAGACCCGCGGCCGTGATGCCGGCGAGCGTGGCCGCCATGTTCTTCGGCCGCGTCAGGGAATCCGCTGACCGGGAAGCGTTTCGGAAACTGGAGGGGGACCGGTGGGTATCGGTCACATGGCAGGAGGCTGCTGAGCAGGTAGAAGAATTGGCGGCCGGGTTGTTGGCGCTGGGCATCCAGCCTGAGCAACGTATCGGTATCGCCTCGAGCACCAGATACGAATGGATTCTCGCCGATCTGGCGATCATGTGCGCCGGAGCCGCCACCACCACCGTGTATCCCTCGACCAACCCGACCGACACCGCCTACATCCTGAGCGATTCGGAGTCCCGGGTCGTCTTTGCCGAGGACGAAGCACAACTGGAGAAGCTGCGAGAACGCCGCGACGACCTGCCCAACCTCGAGAAGGTGGTGCTTTTCGACGGAGCGGGCGACGGTGAACGAGTCATCTCCCTGGCCGAACTGGCCGAGCTCGGGGAGAAGTACTTCGTCGATCACCCCGCGTGCGTGCAGGCAACGGCGGAGGCGATCACCCCCGACAAGTTGGCGACGCTGATCTACACGTCGGGTACGACGGGCAAACCCAAAGGTGTGAGGTTGTCGCACCGGGCGTGGGTGTATGAGGGCACCACGGTCGCCGACTTCGGCATCCTGCACGAGGACGACCTGCAGCTGTTGTGGCTGCCGATGGCCCACGCGTTCGGCAAGGTGTTGATGACGGCACAGCTGGCGTGTGGCTTCGCCAGCGCGATCGACGGCCGCGTGGACAAGATCGTCCCGAACATGGCTGAGGTGAAGCCGACGTTCATGGGCGCGGCCCCGCGCATCTTCGAAAAGGCTCACGCGCGCGTCGTCACCTCGCAGGAGGGCGTCAAGGGGAAGCTGTTCACCGCCGCCTTCGCCGTGGGACGTCAGGCCGACCGCTACCGGCTCGCCGGCAAGGGGGTTCCGTTGCCGCTGAAGGTTGCGCACGGCCTGTTCGACCGCCTGGTCTTCAGCAAGGTGCGCGACCTGTTCGGCGGACGCATCAAGTTCTTCATCTCCGGCTCCGCGCCGCTGAACCGCGATATCGCGGAATGGTTCCACGCCGCCGGCCTCCTGATTCTCGAAGGCTACGGCCTGACCGAGACCGCTGCCGGCGCCTTCATCAACCGGCCCGACAACTACAAGCTGGGCACCGTGGGGCTGGTGTTCGACGGCACGTCGGTGCGTATCGCCGACGATGGTGAAGTGCAGGTGCAGGGTCCGTGCGTGATGGACGGCTACCACAACCTGCCCGACAAGACGGCGGAGACGCTGACCGAGGACGGCTGGCTGCGCACTGGTGACAAAGGGCAGTTGGACGACGATGGTTTCCTGACGATCACCGGTCGGATCAAGGAGTTGTTCAAGACCTCCGGCGGGAAGTACGTGGCGCCGCCGGCGATCGAAGGCAAGTTCATGGCGCTTTGTCCGTACGCGAGTCACATCCTGGTCTTCGGTGAATCCCGGAACTTCTGTGTTGCGTTGATCACGCTGGACCCCGACGCGCTATTGGACTGGGCCAAGGAGCACGGACTTGGCGGTAAGCCCTACGCCGATCTGGTGAAGTCGGATGCGGTGCGCGACATGGTCGGCGGGTACGTGGGCAAGCTCAATGCGGAGTTGAACCGGTGGGAAACCATCAAGAAGTGGGAGCTGCTGGATCACGAGCTGTCCATAGAGGGTGGAGAGCTCACACCCTCGTTGAAGGTCAAGCGTTCGGTCGTCGAGAAGCAGAACGAGGAACTGCTCGACTCGTTCTACTCCTGAGCCGGCCCCGTTGTCTTAGTCGGCGGGTTGATCATGCGGGCTGTGCCTGTCGGTGACTTGCTGCTTCGATCAGCGCGACCTGGGCAAGCGGGTCGGCGCGGGGATTGCTGGAGGGTGCGGAGACGTGAGACCGCGCTACTGCTGCGGTCACGTGCCACAGTCGCGTTTTCAGGTCTTGGTTGATCGGCGGGCGCAGAAATCGTGGGCTTCGTCGTAGCCATAGTCCCCGCCCTCGCCGAGAGGCACCCCCGATGGGGGATCGACTCGATGTGGTGGCGGAGTTTCATGCAGCAGTCCGGCCGGCACGTCGTGTGCCTCGTCGTACTCATAGTCGGAGCCAGGGGGGATCTGTGGGTTATCGGCACCGGGGTTGCGAGCGGACCTGTTCTCTTCCACGCCACACCTTCCTTTATGGGCGCTCGACTACGGGCGCTCGACTTGCCGCCAGAGTGTCGCAGCAATTCATTATCGCGCGATCGGGGCCCTGTGGGCATAGGTCCGCTCTGCACAGTCGTCGGAGACTCCGACCCGCCGCTCGGTCTAGCCCGCAGCCGGGCCCATGAAACTCGGCGCAAAGGTCACCGGCCTGTTCGCAGTGCGGCTGGATCGTAAGACCCCCGCAGCGCGGGCGGTGGATGACGTTATGGCTCGGCCGCCCGGGTGTAACGACGACTCACGGGCACGCAAAGCCCTCTTCCGTCCCTGGGCGCCTGCTGATTTCGCAACAGGTGAACCACCCCGGCGTTACTGTTATTTTGCGCGTTTCATGCCAGCGGATCTCTGAATACGTCAACGAATCGACTAAGGAGCCGACATGGGAGCCGTCGTCGGAGTCGAGTACATCCAGCACTTCGCCAATGCTCGTGCTGCGGACGAAACCGCTGGGGAGGACCTGGAATGTCCCTACTACATAGCGAATTGGTTCGGCCCGCGTATGGCGCAGGCCGGGCATACGCTGAGGTTCTTGCGGAGCGAACACGACGTCAAGGAACTCCATCTCCGCGATGCATCTATGGCTGGTGATGACGTCAATAACGCCGACAGCGTGGATCTTTATCTGATCATTACCCACGGCCGCTACAACTTGAAGCGGGCAGAGCTCCTCTTCGACTCACCCGAGGAAAGGTGGAAAAGCAATTCGACGGATTGGCGATTTGGTGACAACTGCAACATGGAATGGCTGATGATTTATGGCTGCCACACCGTCGACAAGAATGAATTCGACCGGCACCAGAGCGTCTTTCAGAGGCTTCACTTGATGTGCGGAGCCTATGGCTCAATGCACGACGCCTGGTCTGTCGACGAAGTCGGAGCCGACACGGCAGACAACTTGAACTCTGGGATGTTGGTGTCGGATTCATGGGGAGACGGGGTTTCCGACTGGTACGTCGCCAATCATCCCATCGTGGTCTCTGTGGAGAGATACGAGACTTACAACGGGGGTCACGTCCTCTGGCCAGATACTGTGATCGGCTGCGACCACGTCTGGGGCAAGGGTTACACCTTCAGCGACATCAGGCCGGAGGAGCAGTCCTGGATGGCGGCGCACTGGTGGGACGGTGGTCTGCGTGGCTGATGTCAAGCACACCAAGCCCCACCATCCGGGAACCGACAGCGGTCTCTTGAAGGCGCTTTTCGAGCAGGCTCAAAACTATCGAGATTCGGTGACACTTTACCGCGTCGAGCAACCCACTAGCCATGAATCGTCAGCAATGGCGCAACGCCTGATTGGCCTGCTCTGGCCGCAGCTTCACGAGTGCCTGCCGTGGCAGATCGCAACCGAGGACCTGGTGACGGCCACAATTCCGCTGCCGGACGAAGGCCATGTGACGGTTTTTCACCCATCAGGTGCGATCGCCGGGCTTAAACGCTCACGCCCGGGGCTGAACCCGATCGAACACGACGAGCGGAAGGTCGATCGCAAACCGCTGATAGCCCGCGCCGAGCAATTGGCTCATTCGATTGCCGAGCATTACGTCAGTGATGGTGAGTCCCTGCGCTTCGAGAGCAGCTGGGAGTGGAAGGGCCGTGGCGTGCTCATTGCGAGCAAGCAGAAGCCTTCCGTTGAAACGACTCCTGTTGCGTTGTTTGAGGTTCTGGGAGCGTTTCGCCGATACATCGGCGACCTGCCCGTGTTGGGGCGAGCGTCTGTTCACGTGGGTATTGGACCGGCCGCCACGTTGGTGCGTTGGGGAGTGGATTGGCGAAAGGTGCTCCGTGAAACGGCGATTGAGACTGCCGTCATCGACCCGGAGGACGGGGCAAGACGTGTACTCGATGACTTGTGGTGGCGGCGACCCGAGCGGCCGTTCACAATAGACGATTTCGAGGTGACAGGATTCCAACTGGGATACGTCTCCTTCTCTCGTCGGCGCTCTCAATTCATGATGCAGCCGGCATGGGTTGCGTCGCTCGAACCCCGGAACGGCACATCCATGGGCCACGTCGTCGCTGTACCAGCAGCGCCGCGGGCCTTCGAGCCGATGGGGCGGTCGGCAATGACGCCCGGGCCACGATAGGGATCCTGTTCCCGGACAGGCATTTCCGCGACGGCTATGACAGCTCGTCGATGCCGATGTCGGCGCCTCGGGCCAGGCAGTCGATGTCGCCGACATTGACGAACGCGTGCTCGGTACGGAACCGGTTGGTGCTGCGACTGCGATGGCTGGCCCTCGAGGACTGCCGCGAGCCAATGAGATTGGGAATCCGGTATCTGTCTTGTGCTGAACAAGGTTGGGCGAAACCCTTCAGCGTGTCTCTCCAAGAACAAAGGTCGGAGATAATAGGATCCGCACTCATGCGGGTAGCTCTCCGGCGTCTGCTTGCGGTCTTGCTGGTCACCGCCGGCTTGCTCGGGGGTACGGGAATTACAGCACCGACTGCCGGAGCCTTGGGGTGGGGAGCGATCGCGATCTCAGCAGATGCCGGCAGGGTGGGCTACTCGAAGGGCCTCAACTCGGCTATCGAGGCCGAACAGGCGGCCGTCGGTCTGTGCAAAGCAAGCGATTGTCGGGCAGTTGTGAACTTCACCAACGCTTGCGGCGCGGTCGCCCAATCATTCAACACGTCCTGGGGATGGGGCCGGGACCGCACCAGCACCGGTGCGCAGAACAGGGCACTACTCTCATGCAGTCAGTACGGGACCGGCTGCCGGGTCGTTGGCTGGGTATGTAGCTGATCGCATACGGCGCAGCAGCGCATGAACCACGTCCACGCGGTCCCGAACGCCCACGGTCGGCTGGGCGCAAACGCGCGACATCGGCATCCTTTGCTGCGGAGTTCGCGGCGACGTCGATTTCTCGGAATAGGCGACATATCAGCGTCTCGAAACCTCGTGTCGAAGATGGCGCGCCGATAAAACAGCGGTGTCACGATGCTTAGCTTAGGTGGACCGCATCGGGCATGGTGGCGGCGAACTGACGGCGACGGGGCGCGTCTGTGACTCCTGCGGCGTGCAGTCCGGCCCGACCGCCAAGTTCTGTAGCGAGTGCGGCGCCCGTCTTGCACAGGGCAGCCAAGCAGCGGAGTACAAGCAAGTCACCGTCTTGTTCGCCGACGTGGTTGGTTCCATGCAACTGGCCGCCGTATTAGAGACGGAACGGCTGCGCGAGATCATGAATGAGTTGTTCAACCGTTCGGCCGCGGTGGTGCAGCGTTATCAGGGCACGATGGACAAATTCACCGGCGACGGCCTGATGGCTCTTTTCGGCGCCCCGCTGGCGCTGGAGGATCACGCGTTGCGCGCGTGTATCTCCTCGATGGAGATCCAGTCGGCAGCCGAAAGGTTCGCCGACGAGGTGTACCGCCGCGACGGTGTTCGCCTGCAGCTTCGCGTGGGGCTCAATTCTGGCGAAGTCATCGCCGGTTCGATCGGTTCCGGTCCCGGCCGGTACACGGCGGTAGGTCACTCAGTTGGTATGGCGCAGCGCATGGAAGCTGCCGCGCCGGCGGGCGGGGTTCTGTGTTCCTTATCGACCGCGCGGCTCGTGGAGAATGTGGCCAGGCTCGGGCCCGTCGAGGAAGTGGCGGTCAAGGGCACCGACGTCGCGGTATGTGCGCGGCGGCTGCTCGCGTTGGAGTCCGGACGGACAGTCGTGGGCCGCAATGAAGGTGCGATGGTGGGCCGCGATGCTGACTTGGCCCGCCTGCACTCGATCTTCGACACTGGCCGCAGTCACCTGGTGGGTGTGGTGGGGGCCCCGGGGCTCGGCAAGAGCCGGCTGATCTGTGAGTTCAGCGCAATGGTTGCGCATCGGGGGGCGCAGGTCGTATTAGCCAGGTGCGCGTCTCACACCACGACGGTGGCGTTTCGCGCGTTGGGGCGACTGTTGCGCGCGATGTTCAGCGTGGACGGCTTGCCTGATCACGAGGCCCGCGCGCACGTGGTGGCTCAAAGCGGGGGTGGGCTGGCGGCAATGTCTGCCGACGCGCAGATCCTGTTCGAGGGGATGGGCATCGCCGACCCAGCAGCCCCACCATTACAGGTCAGTGTCGACGGTCGTCGTCGCCGTCTGGTGGAGGTGATGTCACAGGCGGTGTCGGTCCGGCCGGCGCGGTTCCTATTCATGTTGGAGGATGCGCATTGGATCGATACACCAAGTGACGAGGTCCTCGCCGATTTCATCGAAGGACTCAAGTCGACATCGTCGCTGTTCGTCATGACGTACCGGCCGGAGTTTCGCGGTGCGCTGCAGCAGCATGCGGATGAGACGATCACATTGCAGCCGCTGACCGATGCGATGTCGGTGCGGCTGGTCGGCCAATTGGTCGGCAACGATCCGTCACTGGCTGTCTTGGTGGAGCGGATTGTCGTTGCAGCGGTGGGTAACCCGTTCTTCGCCGAGGAGATCGTCCGCGATCTGGCCGACCGCGGGGTGCTATTGGGTAGCCGTGGCCACTATCGACTCGTGGGTAGTGTGGACGAGATCGGAGTTCCCGCAACGGTACAAGCTGTACTAGCGGCGCGCATCGATCGGCTGCCAGTCGAGGCGAAAACCGTCGTCAATGCAGCGGCGGTGATCGGAAATCGGTTTGATGTCGAGACGTTACATGCTCTGCTCCCGGATGCGGAGTCATCCGCGTTCGCCGACCTGGTCTCCGCGGAGCTGATAGATCAGACCGAATTCGTTCCGCGCCAGCGGTACTGCTTCCGTCATCCGTTGGTGCGCACGGTCGCCTACGAGTCGCAGCTGAGCGCAACCCGCGCGCAGGCCCACCGCCGCCTGGCCGTCGCGATCGAGACCCGTGACCCCGCCGCCACCGACGAGAATGCGGCGCTGATCGCCTCGCACTTCGAAGCAGCCGGTGAAATCGCCGACGCCTTCTGTTGGCATATGCGCGCAGCGGAATGGCTTCGCGGCCGAGACCTTCCAGCCGCCCGAGCACAATGGCTGAGTGCACGCCGGCTCGCCGATCGCTTGCCCGATGACCTTGACGACGTCATTGCAAAGCGCATCGCGCCGCGCACCATGCTGATCTCGACGCAGTCCTTCGTCGGCACCGACGCCGACGCCGACGAACAGTACCGAGAACTGCGTGAACTGACGCTGCAGGCCGGTGACCTGAGATCTCTCGCGATCGCCACTGCGGGACGCATCATGTCATTCACCTTCAACAACAGCCGCGTTCCCGAAGCTGCCGAACTGGCGTCAGAACTCGGAAACATGCTGTGCGACATTGACTTCGACGCGGTGCCGGAGATCGATATCATTCTCATCGCCATAGTTCGCGCCTATCACGCGAACTGCGATTACGATGCGGCGCTAGCGGTGATCGACAAGATGGAGGCCCGACCTCACGACGAACCGACGCTCGACTTTGCCGGGACCTTCTTCTTTCGGGGCGTGATCGACTTGTGCCGCGGCAACTACGACAGCGGCAGGAAGCATCTCCGAGAGGGAGTCCGGTACGCTCGAGTCCTCCCGCCGGTCAGCTACGCGATCATTCTTTCCTTCTGGGGTCTCATGGTCGTCCTGGGTATGTACGAGCCGGGGGAACTGGTTGACGAGATGCGCGAGTCATTGCGTCGCGCCGAGTCTTTTGGCGACATCTGCGGCATCATTACCGCTCAATTCGCCTACGGTACAGCGCTATTACGCTCAGACAAACGGTCGCGCACCGAGGCGATCGAGACCCTCGAACGAGCCCGTGCCGGCATGGTCAAGCACGACGTGATGATGACGAACCTGATGCCGGGTGTCGCCGCTGACCTTGCAATCGAGGCCGCACGTAACGGTCGACGCGACGAGGCCATCGATGGCCTCCGTCGGTTATTCCTTCAGCATATGGACAGCGGCCTTCGGGTCGAAGTCGGCTGCACCGGTGAAGCACTCGTAAGGCTGCTCATCGATCGTGGATCGGCCGACGATCTCATCGACGCCCACCACATCATCGACGCGTGGGAGGCCAGGCGGCCGGGCGTGCCCGCGGCGGAATTGTGGTGGCTGAAGTCGCGTGCACTGTTGGCCGACGCGGAAGGTGAAGCCAACAGTTATGCCGACCTGGCGGCGCAGTACCTCTCGCTCTGCGAAAAGCTCGACGCCCGAGGGCGTCTCGCTGAAGCGCGTCAGATGGTCGACGTAGGCGCCGCGGAAGGTTGACAAAGATGGCAACGATACTGGCCTACACCTCGCCCGCCCTCGGTCATGTGCTGCCGATCAGCGCGCTGCTGTCGGAGTTGAACCGCCGCGGCCACACGGTGCATCTCCGCACATATTCTGCGGGTGTGGAGATCGGGCAACGGCTCGGCTTTGCCACGGACGCGATCGATTCACGGATCGAGGCGCTCGAGCACGACGACTGGAAGGCCAAAAGCTCAGGCGCCGCGCTGAAGCGGTCCTTCGCAGTGTTCGGCCGTCGGGCTCAGTACGAGGTCGCCGACCTCGCGGACGCCATCGTGGGCGTCGGCCCTGACGCATTGCTCATCGATGTGATGTGCTGGGGCGCACTGTCGGCGGCTGAAAGCGGCAGCATCCCGTGGGCCTCCTTCTCGCCGTTCACACCACTCCTACGCGCAGACGGCATGCCACCCTACGGCCCGGGCCTCAAACCGCTGCCAAATGTATTGGGACGCGTTCGCGACGCCATCGTCGGGGCCATGGCGAGCGGTCCCGTCAGAAGCGGATTACCTTATATCAACGAGGTTCGCGAGAAGCTGCACCTGGGTCGGGTGGGCTCCATGGACGAGTTCTGGCGCCGTGCGCCGCTGATGCTGGTCGCGAGCGGCAAGCCGTTCGACTATCCGCAAGCGGATTACGGCGAAGCGGTTCAGATGATCGGGCCATGCTCCCTTGATCCAGGATCAGATACGGCACCCGATTGGCTGGCGTCCATTGATCGGCCGATTGTTCTCGTCACAACGTCGTCGGAAAAGCAGGCCGACGACAGGCTCGTCCGCACGGCGATGGCCGCATTGGTGGACGATCGGGTGCACGTCGTGGCAAGTGTTCCGGCTGGTGAACCAGATAGCTTTCCAAAGACGCCGAATGCGACTGTGTGTCGGCTGATTCCGCATGGTCTGGTGCTGGACCGCGCGGTGTGTGCGGTCACGCACGGCGGTATGGGCGCGACCCAGAAGGCGCTGGCCCGCGGTGTACCCGTATGCGTGGTGCCTTTCGGACGCGACCAGTTCGAGGTCGCGCGACGTGTCGAAGTAGCGCGGTGCGGTAGCAGACTACCGGCGAAGAAGCTGTCGGCGGAGCGCCTCCGTGCGAAGGTGCGGGAAGCGATGATCATGACCGAAGGGGCACAACGGGTTGCGGCGGGCTTCGACGCGACTGGCGGTGTAGTCCGCGGCGCCGAGCTCTTCGAGCAGCGCGTGCTTAGCTCGCATGTGAACTGAGAACTTCGGTACGTGGTGATGAGAGCCGAGGTGAAACCGAAGGGCTCAGTGCTTTGGTCTCGCGCCAATGGTCGAGCGGTACGTCAACGCGGCCAATGAGTTTGCGGCCCGGTTCGGGGCCGGGATCAAACCTCTGCGGCGCAAGTCTGATGGACGAGCTGACTGCTAACGCTGTGGAGTTGAAGCTTTGGCACGACGAGGCTGCGGATCCGCCTGACTGAGTTGAGCGCGGCGAGCTTGAGGCATCGCCTAATTGGAAGGGACGGCTGAGGCGGGCCGGCCAGCACCTCGACTGCTACGTGGTATCGCCTAAGTTCGAGAGGTGTGGTCCGACTGGTGGCTGATCCCTTGCAGCCTTGCGGGTGGTCTAGTGCTGATGTGGCTGGCGCTTGTTGCTGCGTTGTGGCTTGCGAAGCCTGACGCGAGTCGCATTCGCGAGGCAATGCGATTGCTGCCAGATCTCATGCGGCTACTGAAGCGGCTTGCCGCTGACGCCGACGTGCCACGCGGTGTTCGGATTCGCATGGCGTTGCTACTTGTCTATCTCGCACTGCCAATCGACCTCATTCCGGACTTCATTCCGGTGCTCGGCTACGCGGACGACGCCATTCTGGTCGCCCTGGTGCTCCGGTCGGCGACGGTCAGGGCTGGGCCGGAAGTAATCGCCAAACATTGGCCTGGTACGCCCGATGGTCTGGCCGCGCTGCGACAGCTGTGCGGGGCTGTCGGAGTCGGGCTGATTCCGCAGACGTCTCACTTCGAGTTGTCCAGGCGCACGAGACAACCGGTGAATCTCGTCACGGCAGCCCGAACAGTCGCAACTGGCGCGTTGGGCATCGTAGGGGCCGAGCACGCCCACAGGCACGCTGGGAGCCCTGTGGAATATCTGGGAATGCTGTGCCGATCCCCCATGCATCCCCTAATCCCCTACTGGGGCCAGCCGTCGAATCCCGGACCGGGATTAATGAGCACGGGCCCTGACCCCCTGTCCGCTGGGGGTTGGCAGCCCCTAACGTCGGCGGCAGTAGACCGGACGTGTTCGGCAACGCTCACTGCAAGCAACGGAAAGGCATTTGCGCATGGACTCCGTCATCCAGTACATCCTCCAGCTGTTCGACAACGAGGTCGCCGCGCAGCAGTTCGCCGCCAATCCCGAGGCGGCGTTGGCAAACGCCGGACTGTCGGGTGTTACCGCTGAACAGCTGCAATCAGCGGCCGCCACCGCTGTGCCCGGACTGGATCTAGGCGGTGGCAATCCGGTCGCCGGCCTCCAGCAAGCCGTCTCCGACCAGTTCGGGTTCGGGGGTAATGAAGGCATCGGCCTGGAGTCGGGCGGCGGCGTAGACACTGGACTGGGCGGCGGGCTGGAAACGGGACTCGGACTCGGCGGCGGCCTCGAGGCGGGACTGGAAACGGGACTCGGATTGGGCGCGGGACTCGAGACAGGTCTCGAGACGGCGCTCGGCGGCGGGCTCGAAACGGGGCTCGGCCTCGGTTCCGCAGTCGCTGGCGGACTCGAGGCAGGCCTCGAAGGGGCGGCAGGGCTGGGTGCTGGGCTCGGTGGAGCCGTCGGCGGCGGCTTCGAAGTTGGCGGCGGTTTCGAGGCCGGTCTGGGAGGCGGAGCCGGGTTTGGCGGCGGCAGCGAATTCGGTGGTGGCACTGGTTTTGGTGCCGGTGAGCACGCCGGTGCGGGCTTCGACGAGGGCATTGGTGCTGGCGGTCAGTTCGGCGGCGGTTTCGAGGCCGGTCTGGGAGCCGGAGCCGGGTTTGGCGGCGGCAGCGAATTCGGTGGTGGCAGCGGATTGGGTGGTGGCACTGGTGCTGGTGGTCAGGTCGGCGGTGGATTTGAGGCCGGTCTGGGAGGCGGAGCCGGGTTTGGCGGCGGCAGCGAATTCGGTGGTGGCAGCGGATTGGGTGGTGGCACTGGTGCTGGTGGTCAGGTCGGCGGTGGATTTGAGGCCGGTCTGGGAGGCGGAGCGGGGTTTGGCGGCGGCAGCGAATTCGGTGGTGGCAGCGGATTGGGTGGTGGCACTGGTGCTGGTGGTCAGGTCGGCGGTGGATTTGAGGCCGGTCTGGGAGGCGGAGCCGGGTTTGGCGGCGGCAGCGAATTCGGTGGTGGCAGCGGATTTGGTGGTGGCACTGGTGCTGGTGGTCAGGTCGGCGGCGGGTTCGAGGCCGGTCTGGGAGGCGAAGCCGGGTTTGGCGGTGGCAGCGGATTCGGTGGTGGCACTGGTTTTGGTGCTGGCGGTCAGTTTGGTGCGGGAGCGGGATTCCGTGAAGGCGCGCAGATCAGCGGTGCCGAACATGCAGGTGCAGGCTTCGGCGGCGGAGTTCAGGGCGGCGGCGGAGTTCAGGGCGGTGCCGGAGTGCAGGGCGGCGCAGGAGTGCAGGCTGGCGGCGCGTTCGGCGGTAATGCCGGGCTGAGCGGCCAAGCCGGCGCACAGGGCGGCGCGGCATTCGACGAACGTCGCGACGTCCGCTCGATGAGCAACGCCTCCGACCGGTCCGTGGCCGGCGACTCTGCTGTGGGCGGTACCACGAACGCCAATGTCCAGGGCGGTTTCTCGAACGCCGCCTCGGCCGGCTTCTCTGGCCCGCTGGGCGGCGCGTCGATTGGCGAGCAGACCGCTTTCGGTGGCGGCGCGAGCTTCGGGGCCGGTGGCACCGGCCTCGGCAGCGCAGGAATCTCCGGTGCCGCGTCGGCGGGAGCGACCGGTGCAGCATCTGCCGGCTTGGGGGCCGCCTCGATCAGCAGCCAGGCAGCCGCCAGCGGCAATGTCGCGGCGGCCGGGCTGGTCGGCAACGAAAGTAGTGCCGCCAGCGGCCATACCAACTTCCAAAGTGGCGGCTCGCTGACAGGCGGCGGCAACGTCGGCGGTGGTGGGGGATTCTTCGGCAGCGAAGCCGCAACGTTGGGCGGTCATACGAACGCTCAGGCCGGAGGTTCGTTGAGCGGCGGCGTATCGGCGGGCGGCCACGGCGGCATCCTCAGCGACGAGGCGGCGACATTGGGTGGACACAGCAATGTTCAAGCGGGAAGTTCGTTGGGCGGCGGCGCGTCGGCGGCGGGCCACGGCGGCATCCTCAGCGACGAGGCGGCGACCCTGGGCGGTCATACGAATGTTCAAGCCGGTGGTTCGTTGAACGGCGGCGCTTCGGCAGGTGGCCATGGCGGCATCCTGGCGAACGAGGGCGCTTCGCTGAACAGCCACACCGCCGGCCAGGGCCACGGCGCCATCAGCGATCAGGGCTCGACGGCCGCCAGTGGTGTCATCGACACGACCGGTGCGACCGCGGGTGGTGGTCACGTCATCGATACCACGGGGTCGACCGGGGCCAGCGTGGGCGCCACGTCGCACACGGGGTCCGTCATCTCCACTCCGGACCAGAGCACGCATGCGGGCACCCAGAGTTCGATCGACACGAGCCACTCGTCGACGACGATCGACGACCACTCGGCGCTCAGTTCGTCTACCCACGCGGTCAGCGAGCCGGATCACTCGGCGGCCGAATCATCAAGCCACGCACCGCTGTTCGATACGAGTCACGAGCCGCTGCAGACGCATGTCGAGGCCGACACTCATGCGTCGACTCATACCGACATGGGTGGACACGGCTTTTGATCGCCGACAAGCCGGGGCGTTGAGTGAGTGCGGGCGATGAGGGGATCGCCCGCACTCGACTCACTGCGATCAGTCGTCGGCGTCTGAACTCGGCGGAGTTGTCCCAGACTCGTCGTCGTGATGCGGCTTGAGCGCATCACGAATGGTGTGCGCGATCGCCGGGGGTGCTTGCGAAAGCTTCTGAACGACGTGAAGGAGCGGCCTCGGCGTAGCGGAGCCACTCGATCCGTTCAGGCCGACTGTTGATTGGCCACCGGTTTTGGCCAATGGGTTCACTGCGAACACATTGAGTCGCGGCCCCGTGGGCGTATCGAGCCCGTCGGCGGATTCAGCGCCGACGGCGCGATGGTTAGTGGGCCTGCCACCAGCGCACTGGCGCCGGCGATGACGATGCCCGTTGTGACATACGGGCGTAGAGCGAGCTGCAGTGAAGTCCCCATGTATTTGCAGTGAAGCTGGACAGCTGGAAGCTACCGCAGCTCCTCCACAGGTAACTCCCATTCGCTACCACCGTGCTGAATCATTTTGAACCCGCAAGAAAACTAGCGGGCAAGTAGACGCAACGCTGTAACCCTGTTGCCCATCAGCTATGAATTCAGCAAAGTTGATCTTACGGTTGATGATAGACCTCAGAGGACATAGAAATGTAGTTTCCGCTGTATAACTATATTTAGAACGATCACCAGCACATTTCTCTGCGGTATTAGCAAACCATATGCCAGTTGCTTACTGGCCGCAGCTGGTTGCCAGTGTCAAATATCGATTGGGCATTTTTTGTTTTGCTAGCCGGTCCGCCGGCGCGTCTGCTAAGGAGTGCCGCGTAGGTGGTTGGCGCAGCGCATCAGTTAGCGGTGACCAACGGATAGCCGCAATGGCGCGCAGCTGTTGGAAGCGGGTCAGCCCGAAGTTGCGCACCCATGGTATTGATTCAACTTTCGGGGTACTCGTCGCGAATGGTAAACCGTGTAACCGCTGCCGCCGCCGTCCTCGCTGCGCCTGTGGCGCTATTGGCAGGCTGCAGTAACAGTCAGACGAGCAATGAACAGACGAGTGGCTCGACGACGACGTCGGCCGCCGCAGGCGGGCAGACGATCAACGCTGAGCTGAAGTCGGCCGAAGGCAAACCCGTCGCCAACGCGACGATCGACTTCACCGACGGGTACGCGACGGTGACGGTAGAGACCGTCGCGGGCGGCGGGCTCTCTCCGGGCAGCCATGGGATGCACATCCACTCCGTGGGTAAGTGCGAGGCCAACTCCGTCGCTCCCACCGGCGGCGCTCCGGGCGACTTCGACTCCGCCGGAGGTCACCTGCAAGTCGGCGGTCACACCGGACATCCGGCGAGCGGCGACCTGACACCTCTGAATGTCCGCTCCGACGGGTCTGGCAAGGTGGTGGCGACCACCGACGCATTCACCGCAGAGGACCTGAAGGGTCCCGAAGGAAGCGCGCTGATAATTCACGCGCTTCCCGACAACTTCGCCAACATCCCGCAGCGCTACACGCACGACGGAGTCCCGGGCCCGGATGCCGAGACACTGGCGACTGGCGACGCCGGTCCGCGGGTGGCTTGTGCGGTCCTTGCTCCCGCGACGGCAGCGGCCTCGACGTCGGTTTCGACGAGCACGTCGACCGTCACGGAGACAAGCGGTGCCCCGGTGCCGCCCGCCACCAGTCCGGCAACGACGTCATCGTCGTCGTCGACCAGCACGACCGCGACGACGACACCGTCGACCTCGGCGACGACCACCACGTCCTCACCGGTGAGTCCTGGCGCTGGCGGCTAGCAAGACGCTCAGCGCAAGGCGATTCGCGGTACCAGCGTCGGGCGGGGCCCTGACGCTGTCTCACACCCGACTCGAGAATGCGAATGCCGTCTCAGGTCAGGTGTTTCAGCTCGCCGGCGTCCTTTGACGCCGTGCTCGTCGCCTTCGTGGTGGTCGTGGTGTGGGAACAGTTCGGCGAAGCCGAGAACGCAACCCAGGCGGAGGCCAGCGCCATCGCTGATCTACTGCGGGACTCGACCGCGATACCTGCTGCGTACCGGCCCGCAGTCCAACAAAGCCTCATCGCATACACCGAAGACGTGATCAACGACGAACTACCGAGAATGCGACGGGGTGAGACCATCGAGGAGGAGTCCGATCACACGACCGAAGTGTGGACGGCGTTCCTCAAGGTCCAGCCGGAGACACGCAACGAGATCGCCTTCTTCGATCACGACATCGTCAAGTTGAACGATCTGAGTGCCAACCGCAAATTACGGGTCTCCACGGGTGAGTCGGCGATTCCCGGCGAACTGTGGGTACTGCTCCTCGGCGGCGGCGCTGTGGTAATGGCGTTCACCTTCATGTTCGGCACTCGCGACCTATTCGTTCATGCCGTCGGGGTGGCTCTGACGGCGGCCTTGATGGGCTTTGTCATGTATCTGATCTTCGCGCTCGAGCATCCGTTCGTCGGTGCACTGTCGGTGAAGCCCGACCCCTACGTGAATGTGCTCGAGATCTGGAAACACGACTTGCCGCACACGTAGCGGACAGGACCAAGCAGCACCGGGGCAGGAATATCTCGCATCGTCAGGCGTTGCGTGTGGCGTGACTGAGCAACCACAGCTGAGCCCCACTGACTGGGTGCGCGAGCAGACCGAACGCATTCTCGAGCAAGGCACCACCGACGGCGTCGAAATTCTCGACCGCCCGGTCGTCTTGTTCACCACCACCGGCGCCAAGTCCGGGCAGAAGCGCTACGTGCCCCTCATGCGCGTCGAGGAGAACGGACGGTACGCCATGGTGGCGTCCAAGGGCGGCGACCCCAGGCACCCGCTGTGGTACCACAACGTCGAGGCCAACCCGGCGGTAGTCGTTCAAGACGGCGACAAGGTGGCGACCATGACCGCCCGTGAAGTCGAGGGCGCCGAGCGCGAGCACTGGTGGGCGCTGGCGGTCGAGGCCTACCCGCCCTACGCGGAGTATCAGACCAAGACCGACCGGCTGATCCCCGTGTTCGTGGTGGAGTAACTCACCGCTAGTTGGCCGCCGGATACCGCCGGCCGGTGACGAATGCGCCTTCCTAGTTGCCCAACCGGTAGTTACGAACCGCATTGACCGCGGTGTCGATACGCTTCTTAGGTGTCTTGGCCTGGTACGACGGCGAGTAAGCCGCGCACGAGCCGCCGCGGGAGTTGGCGGTCGGCAAGCGCTTTGTTCGCCGTGGTGGCGCTGGCCTATTCGGTAGGCGCGGTGCTTTCATGGCAATCGTTCGGCGCCGGAGTGGGGCCGGCGTTCTTCCCGCCTGCCGGTGTGACCGTGGCCGCGATGCTGATGACCCCACGATCACGGTGGGCGGTCATCGTCGCCGCGATCGTCGCCGTGGAGTTGGCCGTCGATTTTCACTATGGCGTCGGCATCCGCGCTGCGTCGGGATTTGCGTTGGCCAACTCGGTCGAGCCTGCGGTCGGAGCGGCGCTGGCGTTGGCCTGGTGCAACGGTATGCCAGACCTTCGGCTCCGGCGGGATCTGGCCAAGTTCGTGGCCGCGGCCTGCCTCGCTGGGCCGCTGGTCGGGGGGTTGATCGGCGGTGCGGTCAGTGCCGCATCCAACAACACCTCGTGGCCCCAAGCGGCTGTGCACTGGTGGGCAGGCGATGGAATCGGGGCTCTGGTGGTCGGTGCCCCGATTCTCTTGTGGCCCATGCAGTCTCACATACTTCGGACTCGATTTGCGGAGACTGCCGTGGTGGTCGTCGGCACCGCCGCCTTGTCACTGACAGCGTTCTGGTGGCAGGCGCCACCGACATTGCTGCTGCTACCGGTGATGGCGTGGGCGGCGTTTCGGCTCGACGTGATCGGTGCCGCGGTCGCCGGTGCGGCGCTGGCGTTCACCGTCAACTACGTGACGGGCTCGGGACGCGGGTTGTTCGCGGAACTGAACCTGGTTGCGCCGGCCCGGCTGGCGGTGACACAGGCGTTCATCGCGGTCATCGTGTTGGTCGCCATGCTGATCGCGCAAGAAGCCGCCGGACGCGTGGCAGCGGTCAGGGCGCGGGAAGCCGAACGTCGTGAGCGGGACCGGCTGCAAACCCTGGCGCAATTGGCGCAGCGGCTGTCGGCGGCGTTGATGCCCACCCAGATCGGCGACGCCGTCGTCACGCAGCTGGTGAACGACGCGGGGGCACACGCGGTGGCGCTTGGCCTGGTGACGACCGACGGACGCCGGCTGGAATGGGTCGGGATGGCGGGCTACCCACAGCTCGTGCACGACAAGTTCGCAGCCGGCGTTCCGCTCGACGACCTCACGGCTGCGACCGAGGCGGTCCGTAACGGGCGACCCGTGGTGATCGGCAGCCCCCCTGAGTACGCGCAGAGATACCCCGACATCGGGGACTTCATGGCGCTCACGGGGGCTGAGGCCTTGGCGAACTGGCCGCTGACGTCTGGCGCCGAGCCGATCGGTGTGCTCGGCATGATGTGGACGCGTCCTCAACCGCTCGATGCCGCGCAGCTGGCGTACATCTCTGCTGTCGCCACCATGGTCGGGCAGGCCTTGGTGCGCGCGCAGGTGTACGCCGACGAGCACGCAAGGGCCGCGGTGCTGCAGGCGGCGGTGCTGCCCACCGAACCGGCCGATATCGCCGAACTGGACTTGGCCGTCAGCTACGAACCGGCAGACGCCGAGCATGGCCTCGGCGGCGACTGGTACGACGTCATGTCGCTGCCGAAGCAGCGGACCTACCTTGCGGTGGGTGACGTGGTCGGACACGGATTGCCGGCAGTCGAAGACATGGCACAGTTGCGTAGCGCCGGGCGCGCCATGGCCCTGCAGGGGCTGCCGCCCGCGCAACTGCTCGCCGAACTCAACACCTTCACCGCCCACGCCAGCCACGGCAGGTTCGCCACGATGGCAGTCGCCGTGTTCGATCCGGTGACCGGCATGTTGTCCTACGGGGTGGCAGGTCATCCACCGGCGTTGCTGCGTCGGTCGCGCGACGGCGAAATCGTGCGACTCGTCGACGCCGGCGGCCCTGTGCTCGGGCCCATCCGCGACGCCAGCTACACCGAGGGCAAGGTGAGGCTCGAGCCCGGCGACATCCTGCTCATGTACACCGACGGCCTGGTCGAGCGCCCGGGCCGGGACATCGAGACCGGCATCTCGCAGGCCCAGCGGCTGTTGGCGGGCTGGCCGCCGGACACCGCGCTGCCTGAGGAATGCCGGCGACTCACCGAAACGCTTGCCTTGCCGCCCCGCCAAGACGATGTCTGTGTGCTTGCCGTGCGCCTGCGGCCGGCGGCCGGCTGAGCCGCGTACACCGGGCATCGGACCTGGTGAGCGCGTCGCGTCGACCAAAAATATAGGTGTTCACCCGATTTCTCCGCCGAGCCCGCGGAGCTAGCGTGCGTGTAATCAAGCGCTTCGACCCGAAGGGGACCCCATGACTGGCACGAAAGTCCTGACGACTCTGCTCACCGTCGCTGCGGCGACAATCGCCGTGGCGGGGGCCCCGACGGCCTCCGCATACCCGCGCGACGATTTCCTAGCCGAACTCGCCGATCTCAACATCGTCATGCCCTGGACCGAGCAGGCCGATACCGTCGCAGCCGGCTACCACACCTGCGACAACCTGCGCCAAGGCGTCTCCGTTCTCGATGAGATGGCAAACGTGGAGCGCGAGTACTCGCTGCCTGCCGGGCAGGGAACTCTGTTCGTCAGCGCCGCGACGACGAATCTCTGCCCGGACTTCGCCGCCGGCTGACGCCGCACGGGTCGTCCATGGAAACCGCCGCAGCCCCACGGTCGCGACCAGCAGGTGGCACCGGGAGCGGCTAGTGTCCTGCGCCGGGAATTCGTTGATTAATTGTAGAATCGGTGGATGGCAAGACGGGGCCGTCCGGTGGTTGAGTTGGTGTTGACCGATGAGGAACGCGAGACGCTGCAGCGGTGGGTGAGGCGGCCGAAGTCCTCGCAGGCGCTGGCGCAGCGGTCGCGGATCGTGTTGGGCTGTGCGGCAGGTAAATCCAACAAGGAAGTGGCTGCCGAAGAGGGGGTCTGGCCGCAGACGGTGTGCAAGTGGCGGCAACGTTTTGTTGAGGATCGCCTCGATGGTTTGAGTGATGAACCGCGTCCGGGTGGGCCGCGCACGATCGCCGATGACCAGATCGAGGCGGTGCTGGTGGCCACGCTGGAACGCACCCCGGCCGATGCCACGCACTGGTCGCGGGCGTCTATGGCCAAGGAGTCCGGGTTGTCGAAGTCGACGGTAGGTCGGATCTGGACGGCGTTCGGTCTCAAACCGCACCTGGTCGACACCTTCAAGATCAGCAACGATCCGCAGTTCATCGACAAGGTCCGCGACGTGGTCGGCCTCTACCTGGACCCCCCGGAGAAGGCGCTGGTGCTGTGCGTGGACGAGAAATCCCAGATCCAGGCCCTGGATCGCTCGGCACCGGTGCTGCCGATGATGCCGGGGCTGCCGGAACGCCGCACCCACGACTACGTGCGCCACGGCATCACCACACTGTTCGCGGCCCTGGATGTGGCCACCGGCCAGATCTATGGATCGATCCACCGCCGCCACCGTGCAGTCGAGTTCAAGAAGTTCCTCATCAAGCTCGATACCGAGGTCCCCACCGAGTTGGATGTGCATCTGATCTGCGACAACTACACCACCCATAAATCACCGGTGGTGACCAAATGGCTTGCTGCACATCCGCGGTTCCATATGCACCACACCCCGACCTACTCGTCGTGGCTCAACCAGGTCGAACGCTGGTTCGCGCTACTAACCGACAAGAAACTACGCCGCGGCGCTCATCGATCAATCCAAGCCCTGGAGAAGGACATTCGCGACTGGATCGCCGACTGGAACCAAAATCCACGGCCATTCACCTGGACCAAAACCGCCGACGAAATCTTCGAACGCCTCAACTCATATCTTCAACGAATTCCCGGCGCAGGACACTAGATAACGATTGAATAACAAGCGCGACGCGTCCGACTTCCGCCTCCGATCTCTGTAGGCGCTGGTGATCGTCGTAAAAGCGGCTGTGGACGCACGGCAGCGTGGCGGCATCGCCGGTTTGCTTTGATCTTCTTTGCTGCAATACGGTCGCGGCGCCGATGACGCTTACTGACGAAATTCGATGATCTGGTTCGGTGGGAACGATTTACCTGGAAATGCACGATCGCACGAAGCGCAAGAATCTGAGTCCGTGGACGAAGCGCTCGGACAGCGCAGTCGCACAACACAATTCGTGGCAGCGATTTCTGCGCCAGCCGGTGGCTGAGGATGCAATCGCGATGCGGCGCCTGGTCTCCGACAGCAAAGTCCTCGACCTCAACTCGACGTATAGCTATCTGCTGATGGCGACGCACTTTGCCGAAACGTCCATCGTGGCGGACCGTGACGGCGATTTATGCGGTTTGATTACCGGTTATCACCCGCCGAGACGGCCCGAGGCACTGTTCGTCTGGCAGGTAGCCGTCGCCGACCCCGCCAAGGGCACCGGGTTGGCCACCACAATGCTCGACACCCTGGTTCGTCGTATTCGCGAGAACCGACGCGGCCATCCCCTCACCGTCGAAGCCACTGTGGCGCCGCAGAATTCGGCCTCTCGCGCACTCTTCGGGGGATTCGCCCGCCGCCACGGTGTGCCGATGGTCGAGGAGCCGTGCTTCTCCTCGGAGCAGCTCGATATTCATCACGACCACGAAGACGAACCACTACTGCGGATCGGTCCCATTGCCGCGTCGTTGACCGACTAACCCTCGAAAGGACCCATGTCTGAATCTGTATTGACGTCCCCGCCACCCGAGGCCGAGTCCGCTGCGAATGGTCTTCCCGAGGTATACGACGTGGTGGAGTCGGAGGTGCGCAGCTACTGCCGGGGATGGCCCACCACCATCGACAGCGCGCAGGGCTCCTGGCTGACCGACACCGCCGGGCGCCGTTACCTCGACTTCTTCGCCGGGGCCGGCGCGTTGAACTACGGGCACAACAATCCCAAGCTCAAGCAGCCGCTCATCGACTACCTCGCGGGTGACAAAATCGTGCACTCGCTGGACATGGCCACCCAGGCGAAGACCGAGTTCCTGCAGGCGTTCGAGCGCATCATCCTGCGCCCCCGAGGTCTGGACTACAAGGTGCAATTTCCCGGACCCACAGGGACCAACGCGGTGGAGGCCGCGCTGAAACTGGCCAGGAAGGTCACGGGCCGGGAAGCGATCATCAACTTCACGAACGCTTTTCACGGCATGACGCTGGGTGCGCTCTCGGTGACGGGCAACTCGATGAAGCGGGCGGGGGCGGGCATTCCCCTCGTCCATGCAACGCCGATGCCCTACGACAACTACTTCGACGGCGTGACCGAGGACTTTCACTGGTTCGAGCGCGTACTCGACGATTCCGGCGGCGGGCTGAACCGTCCCGCCGCGGTGATCGTCGAGACTGTCCAGGGCGAGGGCGGGCTCAACGTGGCCCGCATCGAATGGTTGCAGGCACTGGCCGAGTTGTGCCGCCGCCGCGAGATCCTGCTCATCGTCGATGACGTTCAGATGGGCTGCGGCCGGACGGGCGGCTTCTTCAGCTTCGAGGACGCCGGCATCGTCCCCGACATCGTCACGCTGTCGAAGTCGATCAGTGGCTACGGCCTGCCGATGGCGCTCACACTGTTCCGCCGTGACCTCGACGTATGGACGCCCGGCGAACACAACGGCACCTTCCGCGGGCACAACCCCGCGTTCGTCACCGCCAAAGCGGCGTTGGAAAAGTTCTGGGAGACACCGCAGTTCAGCCAACAGGTGCGAATCAAGGGCCAGCGCGTCCGTGACCGCCTGGAGGCCATCTCCGCGGCATACCCGGGCATCGAAGCGCGGGGACGCGGCCTGGTGCAGGGACTGAAATTCGCAGAGCCGTCGTCGGCCGCCGCGGTCTGCCGCGCAGCGTTCGAACGGGGATTGCTGATGGAAACCAGCGGTCCATCTGACGAGGTTGCCAAGCTCCTCCCGCCGTTGACGACATCGGAGGCCGATCTCGATGCGGGTATCGACATCGTGGCCGAGTCCGTCGCTGCGACGCTGTCCTGACCGCACGGAAGACATAGGATTGACCCGTGATAGTGCGTACTACCGAAGAAATCACCGGAACCGAGCGCGATGTGGCGGCGAAGGACTGGAGGTCCAAGCGCATCGTCCTCGCCGGAGACGGGGTCGGATTCTCATTTCACGAGACCACGATCAATGCGAACTCGGTGAGTGAGTTCCACTACCGCCATCACGTCGAGGCGGTCTGGGTGATCGAGGGCACAGGCACCTTGACCAATCGCGAGACGGGCCAGGACCATCCGCTGCGGCCCGGCACCATGTACCTGCTCGATGGTCACGAACGACACCGCGTCACCTGTGACACGCAACTGCGGATGCTCTGCGTGTTCAACCCGCCCGTGACCGGCAACGAGGTGCACGACGAAACCGGTACCTATCCTCCGGCGGTGCAAATCAATTGAGTGTCAATCTAATTGAGAAACAGCACGACGCCTACCCGACCCGGCTCGACCACCCCATCGATCCCATTGCGCGGATCGAGCCGACGGTGTGGGGGAACGCATGGGGCGGACCACTCCATGAAGCGGACCTGCACGATATCGGCTCCAACGGATACCTCGTCCGACCGACATCGGTTGGGGTGAACTGGATTTCGGCGCTCGGCGACGAACTGCGGTGGATCGGGGCGGACGCCGGCGACGACGATCCGCGAATCATCAGGGAACCCGACGGAGATATCCGGTCGGTATTTCAGCCGCACCTCTTCAGCGACCTCATCGCCGAGGTCATCACCTTGGACACCGTGCTGCCCGTCGCGCGGCAACTGCTCGGCAGCGACGTCTACCTGCATCAGGCGCGGATAAATATGATGCCGGGCTTCACCGGCAGCGGCTTCTACTGGCATTCCGATTTCGAGACCTGGCATGCCGAGGACGGCATGCCAGCAATGAGGGCCGTGTCATGTTCGATCGCGCTGACGGAGAACTTTCCGTATAACGGTTCCCTCATGGTGATGCCCGGTTCACACCAGACGTTCTACCCGTGCGTCGGCGCGACGCCGCAGAACAACCACGCATCCTCGCTGGTCAGGCAGGAAGTCGGCGTTCCGGACCGGGCCACCCTGACGCGCGTGGCCGAACGCTACGGCATCGCGCAGGTCAACGGGCCGCCTGGAACGGCTTTGTGGTTCGACTCGAATGTGATGCACGGTTCAGGTTCCAATATCACCCCATTCCCGCGGTCGAACATCTTCCTGGTGTTCAACTCGGTGGAGAATCCGCTCGTTTCGCCATTCCGCGCGGATGCGCCGAGGCCCGAGTACCTCGCTGAGCGGTGCAGCGAGCCCTTCTCAGCGTCAGCCCTCTAGCCGAACGAGCGAGTCGCGCCGCTGCGCCGCCCGACACATTTCAGTTTGGCCGGTCAGGCCCACGGGTACTCGCAGCGCCAACGGGAGGGCCATTGTGCGGTTTGGTTGCGCTAGGCGCCGCTCCTGTCAGGCGGCCGTTATGGGGTAACTCCTGATGTGTTGAGGCAACAGCGCCGGGCCGGCGGCCGCCGCCCAACCTCGAGCGCATGCGTCAGCGCGCTTTCGAATCCGAGTGGGGCGCCCGCGTCATCGCGTACAACTGTTCGTGCCACCAACGGTCACGTTCGCTCGCCGACTTGGCCAGCCTATGGTGCAGCAGACACGTCCGCAGGTGCGCACTGGCCGCCGCGCAGAGGGTTTCACCGACCTTCCTGCAGAGACGTTCGGAGACGGCGAACTCAGCTTGAATTGCGGCGATTAGCTCGTCAGCCCTGGCAATGGCAATGCGAGAGTTGTCGGTCGCAGTGAACATCGACGTTCCTCTTCTCGACACCCGGCCGCCTTCGAACTCACCTGGAGAATACTCTGGAGCTCAGCGGTCGACGCGGGTTGGCACGCATGGGCGTCCGACGCGTCCGGCGCGTGGTTGACGTTTGGGTTAAATATTGCTGCAACGTCGATGGGCCGGCGCCTGCATCCGTAGCGTTGGGTCATGGAAGCGGGAGCCAATCTGCGCGGCGCGTTTCAGGATTCGTTGAACTGCGCCATCGCGCATGGTCAACGTCCTGCGCAATGGATCGGGTTGGGCGACAAGACGCGCACAGCGATCGAAGCCGTGGCGGAGGAGCATCCCGATGCGACGGCCGACCACATCGCCGACGCCTACGACGCATTCGCTAGCGAACACGAACCGGCCAACTCGACGGTGTCGTCGCCCGCCGAGGTGCCCAAGCGGCTGGAGGCGCGCCGCGGCAGGTTCAAGCGACGCTGAGACGCTGTCCAGGTTTCCGGCGTATCAAGGAGTTGGCGGGCGATTTCAGCCACGCGTCAATGAAATCGTGAGGGGACGCCCATTGCGCATCATCACCGTCGAAGAGCACTTCCACCATCCGGAGGCGGTAGCCCGCGTGCTCGCGCCCTGTCCAACCCGACGCCGGGATCGCCGCCTTCCTCGAGGACTTCACTCCGGACAGGGATTCCGCGGAGCGCCTCGGCGGTGAGCGGTTGTCGCACATGGATCGCGTCGGCATCGACGTGCAGGTGGTGTCGCACGGCGCCAATAGCCCCAGCAGCCTCGACCACCCCGAGGCCGTCGAGTTGTGCCGCAGTGTGAATGACGATCTGGCAAAACAAATCTCGGAGCATCCGACCCGATTTCGCGGATTCGCCACCATTCCGTTGCACGATCCCGCCGCGGCGGCCGACGAGATGCGCAGATGCGTGCACGAGCTGGGTTTCGCAGGCACCCTCGTCGCGGTCACCTGTGGCGGGAGGTTTCTCGACAACGAGCGGTTCGACCCCGTGCTCAGCGCCGCCGCGGAGGTGGACCTGCCGATCTATGTCCATCCCGGCGTGCCGCCGAACCCGGTGACGGCGGCCTACTACGTGGGCAACTGGCCGACGTCGGTTCAGTACCTGTTCTCCTCGCCGGCCTTCGGCTGGCACGCCGAAGCCGGCATCCACATACTGCGCCTCATCCTGTCGGGCGCGCTGGATCGTCATCCCGGGCTCAAGCTCCTCAGCGGACACTGGGGAGAATTCGTCGCGGGTTGGCTGGACCGCCTCGACGAGACGGTCGGCTGGGCCAAGCATCTGGACCGTCCGGTCAGCGAGTACTACCGCGAGCACGTGTGGATCACGCCGTCGGGGATGTACAGCCGAAATCAGCTGGCGTTCTTCACCGCTGAGGTCGGGGCCGAACGAATCATCCATTCGGAGGACTTCCCGTACGTCGTCCGCGACAACGTGTCACAGTTCCTCGAGCAGGCGGACCTCACCGACGAGGAACGCACCGCGATCGCGCATCGCAACGCCGAGAAGCTGATGCGGGTCTGAACGCTCAGTCGACCGGAACTCACGACACCGCGTGTGCTTCGGGCCTTCGCAAGACATCATGACTGCATGACCGTCGAACATGACTACCCGCAGATGGCCGCCGCACGCGGACGGATCGAACCGGCACCCCGGCGAGTGCGCGGCTACCTGGGCCACGAACTGGTCTTCGACACCACCGCGGCCCGCTATGTCTGGGAAGTGCCGTACTACCCGCAGTACTACATCCCGCTCGGCGATGTGCGGACCGATTTCCTGCGCGATGAGAACCATCCGCAGAAGGTGCAGTTCGGGTCCTCTCGGCTGCACGCTCTGGTAGGCGCCGGCCAGACGCACGAGTCGGCGGCCCGAGTGTTCGACGACGGCCCCGTGGCGGGCACGGTGCGCTTCGAGTGGGAGCGATTGCGTTGGTTCGAAGAGGACGAGCCGATCTACGGCCATCCGCGCAACCCGTATTCACGCGTCGATGCCCTGCGGTCGCACCGCCACGTCTGCGTCCGGCTCGACGACATCGTGCTGGCCGATACCGTCGCGCCAGTCCTGCTGTTCGAAACCGGCTTGCCGACACGGTATTACATCGATCCGACGGACATCGCGTTCGAGCATCTCGAGCCGAGCTCGACCCAGTCGCTGTGCCCCTACAAAGGGACGACATCGGGCTATTGGTCGGTGCGGGCCGGTGACACGTTGCACCAGGACCTTGCGTGGACGTACCACTACCCGCTGCCGGCCGTCGCCCCGATCGCGGGCATGGTGGCGTTCTACAACGAGAAGCTCGACATCGCCGTCGACGGTGACACGTTGGCGCGTCCGAAGACACAATTCAGCTGACATCGCCCGATTCCCGAAACGGAATTCCAGCAGCAGAAATGCGAGTGCAGGCCTGCTGGAATTCCGTTTCGCGAGACGCCCGGCGGTGCTCAGTAGTCGATGACCGCGGCTGACTTCCGGACCGTGATGGGCGCGGCGAGTTCCTGTTCGTCGCAGATGCGCTGCAGATGCTCGAGGGTCTCGGTCAGACCGGGGCCGAGCCTGCGGCCCGGCGTGAACGTCGCGGGCAGGTGTTGCATGCCCTGGATGACACCGATCGTTTGGTAATGCACCGCGCCTGCTGAGTCGCACCGGAAGTCCGGCAGCCGGTCGAGCACGCCGGTCAGCATCGATTTGAAGACCAGGCGCGCGACATTGGAGCCGATGCACCGGTGCACGCCGAGACCGAAACTGAAGTGACGGTTACCCGTGCGGTCCAGCACGATCTCGTCGGGGCTGTCGAAGACGTGCGGGTCGCGGTTGGCCATCGCCCAGGAAATCCACAAGCGCTCACCGGCCTTCAGTTCCACGCCGTTGACCTCGAGATCCTCCGCGACCGTGCGGCCGTCGCCGGGCGCGGGGGTGAAGAAGCGGAGGAACTCCTCGGTCGCCGAGTTGAGCAGCGTGTCCCGGTCGCGGCTGAGCCGTTCGCGTTCCTCGGAGTGCTGCGAGAGCCATTCCAACGCATGGGCGGTCAGCGCTGTGGTGGTGTCGAACCCGCCGCCGACCAGCAGCATCAGCATGCCCATGATCTCGACGTCGGGGGCAGGCTCTCCGTCGATGCGCAGTCGCACCAGCGCGTCGATGAGTCCCGGCCGCGGCCTCTCTCGGATCTCTGCGACGTGTCGCATCATCTCGACCGCCGAGGCCATCTGCAGTTCCGCCACCCGGGCGTAGTCCGGCGAGTCGGCCGGTGTGTACACCGACGCGTGGGCAGGCTCGCAGTGAATCTCCCAGTCCTTCAACGGGGCGCCGAGGAGGCCGAGGGTGAGCACGGCGGGCACGATGTTGGCGAGGTCGTCGACGAAGTCGATGTGACCCGTCTCGATTCTCTCGTCGAGACAGGCCCTGACCAGTTCATCGACGACCGGGCTCCAGCGCTGGACCGCGGCCGGCGACAGGTAGGGGTTGAGCGGCGTGCGATAGGTGCGGTGCTCGGGGTCGTCCATTTCCAGCATGCCGCCGCGGACGATCCTGCTGGTATCCGTGTACGGGATGGTGATGCCCGTGTAGCCCTTGCGTTCGCCGGTGATGTCGTTGTCGTTGGAGATGTGCGGGCAGCGCGCGAGCTCGAACACCTCGTGGTTTCCGGCGGCGACCCAGTGCCCGCCATAGGTGTCGGTCCACGCGAGCGGGCAGCGGTCGAGCATCTCGGCGGTGATCGCCGCAAACCGGTCTCGGTATTGGGGTGCGTGCCGGTCGAAGTGGTAGCTGTGGGTCGCATGACGACCGTCCACCGTGACGTCACCAGTCATCAAGCATTCCTTCGCATCGCATCGCGTCGTGCCGCCGCCGCGATTCGAGAATAGGAAAAACCCGTCTGCCGTCTGGGCATTTCGGCGTCCGTGGATGAGATCTACCGGCAATCTCCACCGAATCTCCACCAGGCCTCCAAGCGCCGACCCGCCTGCCCGCAGCAGCATGAAGCCGTCCTGCGCAAGCGAGCGCCCGCTCGCCCGAACAAGGGTTTCCGCCATGAAAACGATCATCGGTTCTGTGCTCATCGGCACGGGCCTTGCCGCAGCGGCTCTGTCGACGGCCGCCGCGGCGGGTGCGGAGTCGGCGGCCGTCACCATCGGTCAGCTCGAGGCGCAGGGGTTCGAGGTCAAGCTCGACCGCGTCGGCAGCGCGCCGCTGAACCAGTGCGAGGTCGTCGACGTCCGCAATCCACGGGAACGGACGGAGCTTGTGCGGGTCGGCGGCCGCGGTGACCGCGACTTCGTCCCGGTTGTGGTGAAGCGGACCATCACGGTGTCGCTGAACTGCTCGCGCTGACGACCTCACAGTCTCGGAACTTGTTGATAACAAGCCGATCACGCGCGGCGCTGCGTCGGCCGGTCCGTCGTGCGTCGTTGCTACTTTGCGCGAAGGCGAGTCCGAGACGGGTGAGGTGTGGCGGTGATGGTGGGAGAACGAGCGATCAGGGGAACTTTTCGGGCCTGGGCGTATGCGGTAGTGGTGCTATCGGTGGCGACGCTGGCCATGGCGGTCAGCGTGATTGATGCTCAGCACGCCTCGGCCTACTCACGCGAGGGTCTACCCGTGGAGTATCTGCAGGTTCCGTCGCCGTCGATGGGACGCGACGTCAAGGTTGAATTCCAGGGCGGCGGCCCGCACGCCGTGTATCTGCTGGACGGTCTGCGCGCCCAGGACGACGCGAGCGGCTGGGACATCAACACCTCGGCGTTCGAGTGGTTCTACCAGTCCGGTATCTCGGTCGTCATGCCCGTCGGCGGCCAGTCCAGCTTCTACTCGGACTGGTATCAGCCCGCGGTCGGCAGCGCCGGCACACAGACCTACAAATGGGAAACGTTCCTTACCCAGGAACTGCCGTCCTGGCTGGCCGCCAACAAGGGCCAGGATCCGTCCAACAACGCCGTTGTGGGACTGTCGATGTCGGGCGGTGCGGCGCTGACGCTGGCGATCTGGCATCCGGCGCAGTTCATCTTCGCCAGCTCGCTGTCGGGCTTCCTCAATCCCTCACAAGGTTTGTGGCCGACGCTCATCGGCCTCTCGATGAAGGACGCGGGTGGCTTCAACGCAACGAACATGTGGGGACCCACCAGCGACCCGGCCTGGCGCCGCAACGACCCGATGGTCAACATCAATACGCTGGTGGCCAACCGCACCGCCCTGTGGGTCTACTGCGGCAACGGCGCCCTCTCCGACCTCGACGCCAACGACGGCAACTTCGGCACCCAGTTCAGCGCGCAGTACCTGGAGACCATCACGCTGGACACGAACAAGGAGTTCGAGAAGAAGTACATCGCCGCAGGCGGACGCAACGCGATCTTCAAGTTCCCCGAGAACGGCACCCACAGCTGGGGTTACTGGGGTGCACAGTTGCAGGAGATGAAGCCCGACCTGCTGCGGGTGCTGGGCGTGCAACAGCAGGCCTGACCCGCACGCTCGCCCGTCACATTGGCGCCAGCGTCTGCTGCTGCTCATCGGAGATGAGCGTGTTGCGGTCGGCGTGATTCCACAGCTCGAATGTCTGGAACGCCCAGAACAGGGCGAACTCGAGCAGCAGCGCGGTCTCCAGCGCGAAGACCGGGAGGTCGTAGGCCGCGCCTTTGAGATGGGCCAGCCCGCCGACGACGGCGACGACCAGCGCGCCGATCACCGAGCCCACCATCATCCAGCCGATGACTCGGTAGCGCCGCCGGAAGCGCGTCCTGGTGTCGGGGTCCTGCATGTCCTGCTTCCGCACCAGATACGCGTTGATGAAGACGACAGCGCCGATAATGACGAAGATCATCACCGCCGCGACCCAATGCGCGCCCGCCGCAAATTGTTCGGGGAACCACAGGTAGGCGATGACGAAACCGCCGATGATGATCACCGCGATCACCCGTAGGGCGTTGCCCCAGCCGCTGATGTCGGAGCGGGATTCCTTGTCGACGAGATAGGCGAGCGCGGTGATCGCCCAGGCGACCGCCAGCGCGACGAGCACGGCGCCGACGCTGGTGGTGATCGCATTCGATCGCTCGGCGGCCGTCGGCAGAACCTGCTGGCAGCCGGCTACGTCGGGAAGTTGGATGGGTACGAAGGCGACGATGAAGGCCAGCGTGCCCGCAAGGTTGAGCAGCACGTCCTCGGTGTCGTTACTGCCCTTGTAGACGATCAGCATGATGCCCAGGCAGCACAGCGCCGCGACGAAGACGTCGCGCGCGGCGGTGTAGTAGTAGGCGCTGATCGATCCCTGCCAGCAGTCTGCGGGCACGCTGTCGATGAAGATCGCCGCGAAGAGCATGACGACGACGACGACCATGCCGCCGCGCAGGTACCGGTACGTGGCCCGGCCCGTGTGGTCCGATTCACCCGCTGCCGTCGTCATGGCGCCCCCGAGATTGTGCTGCTTGTCCAGCGACGGTAACGCCCGCGCGGGGCTTTTCGGCGTAAGCCGGGGCTGGGTCGGCGGCGTCAGACGATGCAGTCGCCGGTGTCGGCGGCCTGCGTTTCACCGGTCCGCGCCAACTGGGGTCGCACTTGAGCGGCGGTCATCGCGAATCCGGTCGTCGAATCATCGGTCACCGCACCGAAGTACACGCCGAGCACCTGACCGCTGAGATCGACTACGGCACTGCCGCTCGCGCCGGACTCCGGAAACGAGCCGATGAGTACGTACACCTCTCGCGTGACCGAGGTCGCCCGGTAGATGTCGGGACCCTTGATGTCGGCGACCTCGCGAATCTGGGCGGGGGAGGCCCGAAACGATGTCGCGCCCGGATAGCCGAGCACCAACGCGTCGACGCCGGTGCCGGCGGTGTACCCGGCGAACTTCAGCGGCTCCGCGGACAGATCGGGCACGTCGAGGATTGCGATGTCGGCTCGTGGATCGAACGAGACCACCTGTGCGCCAAGCGCTTTGCCGTCTGCGTCCACCGAGAAGTTCTCGGCGCCCGCGACGACGTGAGCGTTGGTCATCACCTTGTGCGGCGCGACCACGAAACCGCTTCCCTCGGTGACCTTCAGGCAGCTTTCGGCCTCGCCGTGCACCTTCACGACGCTCGGGCGCGCCTTGGCCACCACTTGCTCGGAGACCGCCGCCAGATCCGGGGTGTCCACCGATGTCGACGATCCGTGGGCCAACCGGTGCAGAGCCTCGCCGAGCCCGCCGCTGCAACCCGCCGCCGCAGCCGTCACCGCAATCAGCGACACGAAGAGCCGTATCCGGTTCATCGCCGAAACGCCTTCACGTCGGCGTGGGTTCACTGACCTTGACCAGCATCTTGCCGATGTTCGCCCCGGTGAACAGCCCGTTGAGCGCGTCGACGCACGACTCGAGGCCGTCGAACACCGTCTCGCGGTGGGAGAGCAGGCCCTGTTGCTCCCAGCCGCTCAGCGCGGCGAAGGCCTCATCGAAGCGACCCCACTCATCGAGCGCGTTGAAGCCCTGCATCGTCGCTGTCTTCGCCAGCAGGTTCACGTAGTTGGCGGGTCCGGGATGCTCACCGGTCAGGTAGCTCGAAATGACGCCGCACAGCACCACGCGGGCCTTCGGAGCGAGGCGGCCCAGCACCGCGTCCAGGATGGGTCCGCCCACATTGTCGAAGTAGACGTCGACACCCTTCGGGCACTGCTGTCTGAGCGCGGCGCGGATGTCCTCGTTCTTGTAGTCGATACACGCGTCGAAACCGAAGTCGTCCACCACCGCGCGGCACTTCTCCGGCCCTCCTGCGATGCCAACCACCCGTGCACCCGCGATCCGTGCGATCTGCCCGGCCACCGAACCCGTGGCCCCCGCCGCCGCGGAGACGACGACCGTCTCACCCGGCTGGGGGCAGCCGACGCCCGTCATCCCGAAATAGGCCGTCGCGCCGGTCGGCCCGTACACCGACATCACGGCCAGCTGGTCCGTATAACCGGTGACGGGCGTGGCGAAGATGTCGTCGCGGATGGTCACGTAGTCCTGGAAGCCGGTCAGCGTGGTGACGACGTCGCCGACGGTGTATGCGTCACACCGCGACTGCACCACCTCTCCGATGCCTGCCGCGCGGATGACCTCGCCCAACTGCACCGGCGGCAGGTAACCCGGCTGGTCGTCGAGCCAGGTCCTGGCCGCCGCGTCGATGCCCACGTAGGTGGTGCGGACCAACGCCTCGCCGTCGGCGAGCGCGGGTGCGGGCGACGTGACCATCTCGGTGTCGTCGGGTTTGACCAGCCCGACAGGACGCCGGCGGAGCAGTATCTGGCGGTTCATCAGGTCGGCCACCAGGCCGAAACTAGCGAAAGACGCTGCTGTTCGGGGCATCTACGGTGCATCGCGTCGAGCGGCGAATTTGCGCATTCGGTTGCGAGCAAACCGGATGAGTCGCAGAATTCACTTGTGCCACATTCGAGTGGCTCGGCGCGCGGGGACGTCCAACTGCAATAGATGCCTGTGGGGGCTGTTGTGCGCCGTCTTGCCTATTCCGTCGGTGTTGTCGTGCTGTCGCTTGCCTCCACGGTTGTGCTGGCAAGCATGCAGACGATGACTGCGCTGGTCGCGCTCACCGCGACGGCGCTGATCATGGGCGGCACCGGTCATCCGCTGAGCACTCCGCAGGACAGCCAGGAGTTCATCGACGGCTACACCACCGACGCGAACAGCGACTACATCGTGCTGACCGGGTTCTGCGGCGCCGGTTCGTGTACGCCCACCGCGGTCAGCACGCCCGAGCAGTTCATGCCGGTGTCGGGTGCGATGCCGTTCGACCAGTCGGTCGGCCAAGGTGTGGTCAACCTGGATCAGGCGATCAACGCCCAGCCGGCGGGCGAGTCGCTCGTCGTGTTCGGTTACTCGCAGAGTGCGCGCATCGCGTCGATCCAGAAGGGCAATCTCGCTGCGGCGGGCTCGACGCTGCCGGTGTCGTTTGTGTTGATCGGCAATCCGAACCGGCCCAACGGTGGAATCCTCGAGCGCTTCCAAGGCCTGCAAATCCCGGTCGCAGGAATCACTTTCGACGGCGCCACCCCTACCGACACGAGCTTCAAGACCGTCGACGTCACCCGCCAGTACGACGGTTGGTCGGACTTCCCGAACAACCCGCTCAACCCGTTCGCGACCGCGAACGCGATCGCCGGAATCCAGTACCTGCACAGCGACTACCAAAGTGTCGGGCTCGGCGACGCGCTCTATCAGGGCTCCTACGGCGACACCGACTACTACATGATTCCGAGCCAGCGCCTGCCGCTGCTGATGCCGCTGGATCAGGCCGGGGTGCCCAGTCCTTTGGTGACGATGCTCGATGCGCCGACGCGCGTGCTGGTCGAGGCCGGCTACGACCGGACCGTCAGCCCGGGCGCGCCGACCAAGGCGAGCATCCTCTACTTCCCCAACCCAGTACAGACCGGCATGAACTTCATCATCGCGATCCCGACGGGCGTGGATGACGGCGCACAGGAGGCCGCCAACATCCGGCCGTTCGGAACGGCTCCGATCGATCAGCGCAGCCCCTACGGCGTGGGCGGGCCGCCGGTCAATGCCGGCTCCTTCGATTCCACGGGTGCGCCGCTGACACCGGCTGCGCCTGCCGCCGCGGCGCCCAGCGCGCAGCCGTTGAGCGCCCCTGCACAGGGCCCGGCGCTGCCGACCGCACCGCAGCCCGCGGTACAGCCGACGCCGCTGCAATCGCTCACGCCCAACGCCCCGTCGATGGCCGCAGCGGCGCCCGCGGTCGACAAACCGCTGCCCGCGACTCCGGTTGCCGCGTCGAGGCCCGGCTGGTGGAAGCCGGCCGCGCTGCCGCAGCCAGCCGACGTGGCCGCGCCCGCGCCGGCCGACGTGCCGAAGCCGGCCCCGGCGGACCTGCCGAAGCCCGCACCGCTGGACCTGCCCAAGCGGTGGATGCCCAAGCCGCGCCGGTGGACCTGCCGCGGACGGACATCTTGCCGAAGATCGTGCCGCCGAAGATCGCCCCGCCCGCCCAAGCGCCGATCCCGGACCTGCCGAAGCCGGCCGACATGCGGGCCCCGGCGTTCGTCCCGCCGGAACTCCCGGCGGCGCCGGTCGCCCCACCCGTGCAGGCGCCGATGTTGCCGGAGCTGCCGGCTCTGCCCGCCGCGCCGCCTCCGCAACTGCCCGCGTTGCCCCTACCGCCGCCGATGCCTGCGCTGCCGCCACCCCCGCCGCTGCCGAACATCGCCGGCATCCTCGGCGGGATCCGGCTGCCGTTTTAGTTGCGATCAGGCGAAGGCCGACACCTTCGGCAGCAACGCCGCAGCCACCTTCTCGGCCTCGGCCTGACTCTGCGCGTCATCGCCGCCGCGCGCGTACACGTCGAGTTGAACCGTCCCGGCCAGCACATAGAGATGGCCGTCGCGCGAGTATGCGTCGTCGCCGATTCCCGGTATCGAGGGGGAGTCTGCGCGCGCGGCCGTGAAATCGGCGCCTGTCATGCGGGATATGAACACCGCCAGCTGGCCGGAAGACTGCTGCCACTGGCAGTAGCGGACCGAGGCGCTCGCGTCGGCCCCGTCCCTGTCGATCTGGGTGATATCCCGCCCGGTCAGGGCGGTGACCTCGGCGTCGCTCAGCAGCGTGCACGGGTCAGGGATGGTGCCGCCAAGGGCCGTCGCGCTGGGCGCATTAGCGGAGGAGGTGGCCGCGGTCGCCGAAGCGGTCGGTTGGGCCGCCGGCGGTGACGCTTGGCGGCTGCAGCCGGCTGCGACCAGGATCGCGACGATGAGGATGCCGAGTCGGCGAATCATGTGTTCCTCTCGGTTGTCGTGGTCCGCGAAATCGATACTCCATTGCCGGATGTGCGCGCGGGCTCCGATTGGGAAAAGATTCGTCAGGCAACCGGTGGGTGGCCGTCAGCGAACTTCTTCCTCATGCCGTCTTGGCGGCGATGACGCAAACCCGGGACGTGCCGCGCGGCGCCCACTTCACGGACAGAGTGAGACATTAGTTTGCTGGCATTTCGCGGTGTGTTCTCCATCTCACTTTTTCCCGGCAAAACTAAGAATTCGAAATTCAACCTCATGCGTCACAATGCGACAGTTTGCTTGCCGACACGCCTTGCGCGCAGTTCAACGCACTATTGTGGCTTGCTGGACGACGGTCACGAACGGGTAACGAATGCTTTTATAAGCGGGGCCTGAGACCAAATGTCAGCTTTATGGCATCCGGCCGACAAGACATCTCGAATGCTGAAATTCCGTCGCTAGACTCGTCCCGAACCTGCGCTGACTTAGCGCAGCTGCACGCGTCTCACGGCCGGACGTAGCCACAACCGGCACCAGCACTGATGAAGAGGCAAATACTTCATGCATAAGAACACTGTCCATGCGGGCTTGGCCGAGTCCACGGATGTCGAACCGGACTTCGCCATGGTCGACACCTTCGACACCGGACGCGGTGCGATCGCCGATCTCTCCGTCAGCGGTGACGGCACCCAGCTCGTGGCGACGCACTACGGCTCCGGCAGCGTGTCGGTCATCGACGTCACGGCGATGAGTTCGAATACCGCCATCGACATGCCCGTCGAACCGCTTCTGGTCGCCGCGTTCGGGCGGCGTGCTTACGTCACGATCGCCGGGCACCAGTACGACTCGGTCGCGGTCATCGACACGGACACCAAGCGCGTCATCGCCAACCACCGCGTCGACGGAAACGCCACCGACGTCGCGGTCAGCCCGGACGGCACCCGGATCTTCGTCGGGCTGTCCGGGCGCGACAGCATCGGACTGGCCGTCGTCAACACGTTCGGTCGCACGCACACGATCGACCTCGCCGACGGCCTCGCCCGCACGGTAGACGCGGTGCGGGTCAGCCCCAACGGACGCCTGGTCTATGTCGCGACGTCCGACGCCGACAGCGGTGCTCTGCTGGTCGTCGACGCCGGCACGAGCCGCGTCGTCCGTGAGGTGCCCATCGCATCGCCGATCAGGGGCATTGCGCTGAGCCGCGACGGTGCACTGGCCTACGTCGCCAGCTTCCATCCGCACTGGGGCGGTTCCGTCGATCTCATCGACACCGCGATCAACGAGATCACCGCGAAGGTCGGTATCGGCGGTGCACCGATGCAGATGGCGCTCAGCCCCGATGGCGCACGCCTTTACGTCGCCGACTACGAGCATGTCGCCGTGCTGAGCACGGAAACCAACGCGGTCGTCGACATCCTGACGGTGACCGCCGAGCCGTCATGTGTGGCGGTCAGCCCGGACAGCAGCCGGCTGTACATCGCCGACCACGCAGGCGCAGTCACCGTGATGTCGGTCGCCCCGGCTCCCAGCGAGGACGCCACCGAGCAGCTGATCAGCTTGACCGTCAGCGCCGCCCCGGAACTGCGCAAGCTGGAGCCGGCGGCCGTCTAGGTCTCAGCGCCACTGGTAGCGGGTTTTCGGCCTACCCGCCTTGCCATAGTCGGTGCGTCGGGTGACGGTGCCGTCGTCGGCGAGACGTTCGAGATACCGCCACGCCGTCACACGCGAGACGCCGACCTGCTTGGCAACCGCATCGGCGGTGATCCCGTCGATCGAATCCCGCACCGCGCGGGCGATTTCGTCATTGGTGCCCGCGGCGGCCCCCTTCGGCGCTGCGGATCTGTCGGTGCCGACCCGTAATTCGGCGAGCGCACGGTCGACCTCGGCCTGGCTTGCCGCGTCGGTTCCCGCCGGCAGCGCCTCCCGGTAGCGCTGATACCGCTCCAGCCGATCGCGAAACGCCGCGAACGTGAACGGTTTCAGCAGATAGGCCAGCGCGCCGTGGCCGACCGCGGCGCGCACCATCTCCAGGTCGCGCTCCGACGTGATCGCGATGATGTCCGGTGCCGGCCGCAGACCTGACAGCCCGGAAGCCAGGGTGATACCGCTGGCATCGGGAAGCCCGATGTCCAGCAGCACCAGATCGACCGGCGTCTCGTTGGCCGCCGCATCGGCGGCGGCGCGCATCGCATCCCGAGCGGTGTGTGCAACCGCCGTGATCGAAAACCCCTTCAGCCGTTGGAGATAAGCCTGATGCGCCTCGGCGATCAACGGCTCGTCTTCGACGATCAGCACGCGGATCATGTGTCGCTCACCGTCACAGTGACCACGGACCCGTACGTCACGTCGGCGGTCAGGGTGCCGTTGTGGCGCTTGACGACCTGCGCGACGAGGGCTAGTCCGAGGCCGTGTTGTCCGGCGTCGGCGCCGGACTTGGTCGAATAGCCGCGTTGCATGGCCTTCTCGAAAGTGGCGGCGTCCATGCCGGGTCCGCTGTCGGCGACCCTGATGAGCAGCGTGCCGTTGTCCTGGCTGACGGTGACTTCGACCCACGGGTCGTCGCGATCGCACGCGTCCATCGCGTTGTCGATCAGGTTGCCGAGCACCGTCACCATTTCCTGGCCGGACAGCGGCACGACGTCGCTGTCGGACGGCAGGTGGGTGTCCTCGGTGACGGACAGGTCGATACCGCGCTCGTCGGCCTGCGCGGTCTTCCCGAGAAGCAGTGCGACGAGCGCAGGCTCGCCGACATCGGTCGACAACCGGTCCACGAGTCGCTGGGACAGTTCGAGTTCGTTGGTCGCGAAACTGACCGCTTCGTCGGCGCGGCCCATCTCGACCATGGTGATCACCGTATGCAGCTTGTTGGCAGCCTCATGTGCCTGCGAGCGCAGAGAGTCGGTGAGTACCTGCAGGGAGCTGAGTTCGCCGAGCGCGCCCTGTAATTCGGTGCGATCGCGAATGGTGACGACTTCCGATGTGTGAGCGTCCTGTGGCCTCCCGCCGTCCACCTGCGAACGGTTCACGACCAGCACACGTTCGTCGGTGACATGCACCTCGTCGCGTGCGCCGGGGTTGTAGCTGCGCAGGAATTCGGGCAGGTCCGCCAGGGCCACGGGACCCGGCGGCAGGCCGAGCAAGCGCCGCGCCTCGTCGTTGACCAGAGCAACCCCGTTGCGGTCAAGCACGATCAAGCCTTCGGACACCGAATGCAGGATCGCATCGTGATGTTCGTACATCACGCGTAGCTCGTCGGGACGCAACCCGTGAGTCTGGCGCAGCAACCGCCGACGGATCGCCCACACGCCGACCAACGAGATCACCAGAGCCCCGACGCCGACCGCGGCGATGGTCGGCCATTGCGAGCGCCAGCGCTGCGCCAGCGTCTGCTGCGTGATACCCGCCGACACCAAGCCGACGATGCGGCCCGAGCCGTCGCGCACCGGCACGATCGTCCGCACCGAGGGACCGAGGGTGCCGGTGTACACCTCGGTGAACGTCTCGCCGCGCAGCGCCGGCTCGATCGTGCCGAGATAATGACCGCCGATCTGATCCGGATCAGTGTGGGTGAAGCGCGTCCCGTCCGGCGACATGATCGTGATGAACGCAATGCCGGTGCTGGTGCGCACCGCCTCGGTAACGGGCTGCAGAATCGCTGTGGCTCTTCCGGATTCGATTGCCGCGGCGGTCGACGGTGAATCCGCGAGCGCCGTCGCGATGGCGACGACCTGCTGGCGTGCGGCGGCGTCGCCGTCCTGGCGGGCATCCAGCAGTGCCAGTCCGCTGCCGACCATCACGACGACCGCGATCACCAGGATCTGCAATGCGATCGCCTGCCCGGCCAGCGATCGGGGCCACCACTTTCTCACGATGCGCCCAGGTCTTTCGCTGCAACACCGAAGATTTCGTCGCCGCACCCGATCGCCACGAAATGACCCGCACCGTCGACGGGATGCCATACGGCGCCGGGCATGGCGTCGGCAATCGCCTTGTTGATGGGGTCTGGGACCAGCCTGTCGTCCAGGCCCTGCCAGAGATGGACGGGACGCTCGATCGTCCTGACGTCGAAAGCCCAATGGCGGTACAGGATTTCGGCGTCTCGCACTAGGCCGTCGGACCCGTGGGCGAAGCATTCGGCGCATGCGTCGGCGAATCCGGTCGCGACGTCGTCTCGAGAGAGCAGCCGACGGTCGTCGTCGCCGACGGTGCTGCGGACCTGGTTGACAAAGCTCCGGCGGAAGCGCTTGGCGGTCAAGCCAAGCGCGGCGTACATGAGCCGGAAGCCGGGTGTGAAGCGCAGCGCGAGAGCACCTCCGAGCGCGTCGATCTTCGACAGGTACTGCGCCGCCGAGTTGTCGCCGAACGCGCCATAGCTGCCCGGCGCGATGCTGCTGACGTGACGCAGCCGGGCCGCATCGATATACGCGGCCGCCGCAAGAGCCCACGGGCCGCCCTCCGACCAGCCCGTCACGCCGAATTCGCGATATCCCAAGGCATCGGCGACGTCTACCAGGTCGTCGGCCCAGCCCTGGTAGGAGCGCGCCCTCTGCGGGCTGGACTGCCCCATGCCGGGCCGGTCCACGCAGATCAGGCGCAGCCCGTTCATCGTCGCGGCCTCCGCGAGCAGTCGCGCCTCGAGGCGGCTACTCGGCCCGCCGTGATTGTGGAGGACAAGCGGCCCCTGCGGATCTCCGACCTCGAGATACGTCAGCCGGCGGCCGTCCGGGGTCGTCACCCCTTCCGCCATGCCATCCGCCTCCCGATTGAACGTAATGAACTAAAACGTGACCTGGCTCACGTACTGGGGCGAACCTACTTGCACATCACATTCGATGTCGACCTGGAGGTAGTCCGAACATGACAGTCATCGACCGCCGGCCCCCATCCGAGCCGCCTGAGCCGCGCCGCCGCAGAGACGGTTCCGCTCCTCGCGTGCGCAAGGACCGCACGCACTGGCTTTACATCGCGGTCATCGCGGCGGTGTTGGTCGGCATCGCGGTCGGCCTCCTCGCGCCCGATGTCGGCAAGAGCGTCGGTGTGCTCGGCACCATGTTCGTCGCGCTGATCAAGATGATGATCGCGCCGGTGATCTTCTGCACGATCGTGCTCGGCATCGGATCGGTCCGCAAAGCCGCCACCGTCGGCAAGGTCGGCGGCCTGGCGTTCGTGTACTTCGTGGTGATGTCGACCTTCGCGCTCGCCATCGGCTTGCTCGTCGGCAACATCATCCACCCCGGCAGCGGCATGCACCTGTCGGAGAGCGCGGCGGGCAAGGGCGCTCAACTCGCCGAGAAGGCGCACGAGTCGGGCGGGTTGATGGACTTCGTCCAGCACATCATCCCGGACACGCTGCTGTCGTCGTTGACCGAAGGCAATGTGCTGCAAGCGCTCTTCGTCGCGCTGCTGGTCGGGTTCGCCCTGCAGGCGATGGGCGGCTCAGGTGAGCCGATCCTGCGCGGCATCGTGCATCTGCAGAAGCTGGTGTTCAAGATCCTCGTGATGATCCTGTGGCTGGCGCCGATCGGCGCGTTCGGCGCGATCGCCAACGTCGTCGGACAGACCGGCTGGACCGCGGTCACGCAACTGCTGACGCTGATGCTCGGCTTCTACATCACCTGCGTGCTCTTCGTCTTCGGTGTGCTCGGCACACTGCTGCGCGCGGTGTCGGGTGTGTCGATCTTCAAGCTCGTGCGCTACCTGGCCCGCGAGTATCTGCTGATCTTCTCGACATCGTCGTCGGAGTCCGCGCTGCCGCGGCTGATCGCCAAGATGGAGCACCTGGGTGTCGACCGCAGCACCGTCGGTGTCGTCGTCCCGACCGGCTATTCGTTCAACCTGGACGGCACCGCGATCTACCTGACCATGGCGTCGCTGTTCATCGCCGACGCGCTGGGCAGCCCGCTGTCGGTCGGCGAGCAGATCGGCCTGCTGGTGTTCATGATCGTCGCCTCCAAGGGCGCGGCGGGTGTCACCGGCGCGGGTCTGGCGACCTTGGCGGGCGGCCTGCAGAGCCACCGCCCCGACCTGCTCGACGGCGTCGGCCTGATCGTCGGCATCGACCGGTTCATGTCCGAGGCCCGTGCAGTCACCAACTTCTCGGGCAACGCCGTCGCCACGCTGCTTGTCGGGTCGTGGACCAAGACCGTCGACAAGGACAAGGTCAGCGCCGTGCTGCGCGGCGACGACCCGTTCGACGAGCTGACGATGGTGGATGACGATCACGGAGTCGCTCGGTCGGCGACATCATCCTCGGCACCGCGCGCCGAAGAACCGGCGCGGGAGCAGCGCATCCCCGCTCCGGCGTAGGGCGCGCACAGGAAGGCCCGGCCGGCACCGCCACCGGCCGGGCCTTCACCTGTGGTCAGGTCTATCCGCCTCAGCGGCGGTTGCAGTCCAGCGTGACCGAGATCGACTGGCTGACCACATCGAGCACCAGGGCGCGGTCCCTGCCGTTGTTGCCGGGGCCGATGTAGGGCACCCACTGGGTGACCTGCTTGGGGTTGCGCACATTGGTTACCACGCACTCGCTCATCGGCGCGGAGCCGACGCGGTCGATGTTGACCGTGTACCCCTGACTCTGCAGGTCGTTGATGACTTCCTGCGCGCTTCTGTCGTCGGCCGAGGCGAAGCCTGCGGGCACGGCCATCGCGGCGCAGGCACCCACCATCGCAGCCGCGAGCGTCCACTTGTTGCGCATTGCCGCACCTCTCGTTCCGGTTCGCTCCATGATCCCTCAAATGAAGCGCCGGCGACACTCGTTTCGTTCCCGGCTGAGCGGCCCGGTTCTCTCGCGAAGCGCACGTCGTGAGGTTGGTCGCAGGTCGACGCGACCGTAATCAACCCCACAGCGGCGAGGATGGCTATCGCCCGCTCGGTTGGTTAACCATGTTCGTGTGAGTCAGACATCGGTAGCGCGCGACCAGGCCACGGCCACCCGGGTCCGGCTGTCGCACCACGTCATGACGCTCGGCGACGGGCACAAGGTCGGCGTGACCGTGGGGGGCCGGGGTGTACCGCTGGTCTTCCTGCACGGCATCGCCCTCAGCGGGCGGGCCTATGTGCGGTTGCTGAGCCGGATGGCGGGCATGGGGTTCATGGTGGTCGCGCTCGACGCGGCCGGCCACGGCGTCACCCCCAACCTGCCCCGCAATGCGGCCGACCTGAGCCATCGCGTCGACCTGACGCTGCGTGCCCTCGACGCACTCGGGGTGCGCAAGGCCGTCTTCATGGGGCATTCGATGGGCGGCCGCATGAGCATCCAGTTGGCCGCCGTCGCTCCCGAGCGGGTGCTGGCGGCGGTACTGCTGAACGCCGCCGCGGGCTCGCCGTTCGACGAATCCATCCGGACACCGGTGCGTTCGCCTCGCCGCGCGGCCCGGGCGTTGGTGAACGCGGCCTACGACGCGCCGGCCGACCCCCGCCGGCTGCCCGCGCCCGAACGCAAGCGCTACACACGGCAGATGGCCCGCGCACTGGCCCGTAATGTGCGCACTCCGCTGGGGCTGCCCGGCGCGCTGCGCGCCATCATCGCCTCCGGTGACTACGCGCCGATGCTGGAGGCGATGCGCGAGCAGTGTGTGCCGACCATCGTCGTGCACGGGGAGAAGGACCTGGTTGTCCCGTTCTCGAGCGCCCAGGACATGGCCGAACGCGCCGACGCGACCCTCTATCGGGTGCCCGGGGCCCACCACTCGTGGATGCTCGCCAATCCCCGGCACGGCGCCGATATGGTGCGTCAGCTGCTGGAGGCCGAACTCGGCGACGTGCTGCGCGACACCGCTCGGGCACACGGGATCGTCGGCGTACCCGGCGGCTGGCAGGATGCGCTGCTGGCGTCGGATTCACCGCTGCATTCGCTGGAGGACCGGCCGCTGGAGGTCGTCGGCGTCGAACCGCTCGAACACGTCGAGATGGACCGGCTGCGCAGCGTGTACCGCCAGCCGCGGCGCAGAACGGGTCGTGGTCTGCGCTGGTTGGCTGCGTGGCGCCGTCGGCATGAGTCGTTACCATCGGCCGGAACCGCCGACACTGCCTGATCGGCCAACTAGCATCGCGTCCATCTGACCGCGACGGGCACGGCGCCCGATGTCGGAGGGGGTGCCCCGATGGACAGCACGATGCAGGACGTTCCGCTGACGATCACCAGCATCATGCGACACGCCTGCGACCTGCACGGCGACCGCACGGTGACGACGGCGACCGGCGACGGCTATCGCCACACGACGGTCCGCGAGGTCGGGAAGCAGGCCGCGCGGCTGGCGAATGCGTTGCGCCGCTTGGGTATCGCCGGTGATGAGCGCGTGGCGACCTTCATGTGGAACAACGCTGAGCACCTGACCGCGTACATGGCCATCCCGTCGATGGGCGCGGTGCTGCACACGCTCAACATCCGGCTGTCGGCCGAGCAGATCGCCTATATCGCCAACGAGGCCGAGGACCGGATCGTCATCGCCGACCTATCGGTGGCGGCCGTGCTGGCGCCCGTGCTGCCGCTGCTGGAGACCGTGCACACCGTGATCGTGGTCGGTGACGGCGATATCTCCGCGCTGACGGACTCCGGCAAGACCGTGCTGCGCTACGACGACGTGCTGGCGGCCGAATCGGCCGAGTTCGACTGGCCCGACGTCGACGAGAGGTCGGCGGCGGCGATGTGTTACACCAGCGGGACGACGGGAAACCCGAAAGGCGTTGTCTACAGCCATCGCTCGAGTTATCTGCACGCGATGATGACCAACACCGCCAACGCCGTGGGCCTCGGGTTCACCGACAAGGTGCTGCCGATCGTGCCGATGTTTCACGCCAATGCGTGGGGGATGCCGTACGGCGCGTTGATGGCGGGCGCCGAGATCGTGATGACCGACCGGTTTCTCGACTCGAAATCGCTGATCGACCTGATCGAGACGCAGCGCCCGACGGTGGCCGCTGCGGTGCCGACGATCTGGAACGACGTCCTGCATTGTCTGGAAAACAATCCCGGACATGATATTTCGTCGCTGCGGCTGGTGACCTGTGGCGGGTCGGCGGTGCCGACGTCACTGATGAAGGCGTTCGAGAAGGAGCACGGTGTGCCGATCGTGCAGGCGTGGGGCATGACCGAGACCTCGCCGCTGGCCACGATCGCGCGTCCGGTGCCGGGCGCCGACGACGAACAGCATTGGGCGCAGCGCGGCACGCAGGGTCGCCCGGTGTGCGGGGTGGAGGCGCGGATCGTCGACGACAAGGGAAACCCGCTTCCGCACGACGGTGAAGCGGTCGGCGAGGTGCAGGTGCGCGGCCCCTGGATCACCGGCGCCTACTACCGCAACCGCGATGAATCGAAGTTCGTCGACGGCTGGCTGCACACCGGCGACGTCGGCCGCATCGACCCGCACGGCTTCGTGACGCTGACCGACAGGGCCAAGGACGTCATCAAGTCCGGCGGCGAGTGGATCTCCTCGGTGGAGTTGGAGAACCACTTGATGGGCCACCCGGCGGTATCAGAGGCCGCCGTCGTCGCGGTGCCCGATGAGCGCTGGCAGGAGCGGCCGCTGGCGGTGGTCGTCGTACACGAAGGCGCGGAGGTCCACGTCAGCGAGTTGCGAGAATTCCTGGGCGACAAAGTGGTTCGCTGGTGGCTGCCCGAACGGTGGGCGTTCATCGAGCAGGTGCCGTTGACCAGCGTCGGCAAGTTCGACAAGAAGACGATCAGGGCCCGCTACGCCGAGAACGCCTACGACGTCATCGAGCACCGCGACTGACGTACGGCTTCCCGCGTCGCCAGCGTTGAGTCTGCGTACAGGGCGACGAAGTGCGAGTAGTCGCCGCCCTGAGCGCAGACTCAACGATGGTCAGCGCTCGGCTCGCTGGTAGGCCGTCACCACCGCCGCGCCGCCGAGCCCGATGTTGTGCTGCAGCGCCGCCGTTACGTTGTCGACTTGACGCTTGTCCGCGGTGCCCCGCAGCTGCCAGCTCAGCTCCGCACACTGCGCCAGACCCGTCGCACCCAGCGGATGCCCCTTCGAGATCAGCCCACCCGACGGGTTGACCACCCAACGGCCGCCATAGGTGGTGTCGTTGTTGTCGATCAGCTTGGGCGCCTCACCCTCACCGCACAGCCCCAGCGCCTCGTACAGCAGCAGTTCGTTGGCGGAGAAGCAGTCGTGCAGCTCGATCACCTGGAAGTCCGACGGGCCCAGTCCCGACTGGTCGTAAACCTTGCGTGCGGCTTGCACATTCATGTCGTAGCCGATGATGTTCTTGGCGCTGCCGTCGAACGTCGACTCGAAATCCGTGGTCATCGCCTGGCCGACGATCTCGACGGCCTGACCCGCGAGGCCGTGCTTGTCGACGAACGCCTCGCTGGCCACGATGGCCGCGCCCGAGCCGTCGGACGTCGGCGAACACTGCAACTTGGTCACCGGATCGGAGATCATCCGCGCGGCCAGGATGTCGTCGAGCGTGTACTCCTCCTGGAACTGCGCATACGGGTTGTTGACCGAATGCTTGTGGTTCTTATAGCCGATTTTTGCAAAGTGCTCAGCAGTGCTTCCATGCTGCCGCATGTGCTCGCGGCCCGCGGCGGCGAACATCCACGGTGCGACCGGGAAGGCGAACTCGTCGATCTCGGCCAGCGCCTTGATGTGCCTGCCGAGGGGCGACTCGCGGTCCTCCGCGCCGCCGGCCAGCGCGCCGGGCTGCATCTTCTCGAAACCGAGGGCGATGACGCAGTCGGCCAGTCCGCCGCGGATCGTCTGCGCGGCCAGGAACAACGCCGTCGACCCCGTCGAGCAGTTGTTGTTGACGTTGGCCATCGGAATGCCGGTCATGCCCAACTCGTACAGAGCCCGGTTACCGGACGTGGAATCGCCCGCGCAGTAGCCGACGAAGCCCTGTTCGACTTCCGAGTAGTGAATGCCGGCATCCTCGAGCGCCTTCGTGCCCGATTCGCGTGCCATGTCCGGGTAGTCCCAGCCCTCACGGCGGCCCGGCTTCTCGAACTTCGTCATTCCGACCCCGACGACGAAAACTTTGTTCGGCATATTCCTGTCCCTTCGCTGCACCGCGCGGTCAAGGTGAAACATATCGCGGGAGCCTGGGCCGCGTCGGACTGCGGCCTGTCAGCCGTACTGGTTCCACCAGTTGTGCAGGTCTTCGAGGTTGGGTCCCTGCGCGTCGGCGAGGAGCAGGTCGGCATTTTTCGTCCACGTGACGTCGGGGTTGCCGTCATACGTGCCGCAGGCGACCTGGCCGGCGAGCTCTTCGGGGTTGGCGTTGTAGTTCCACGCGGTCGGCGAGTCGAGGTCGCTGCCGGGGCAGCGCACCAGCTCGGAGTTCTGTGCGACGGCTTCCTTGAAGTGCTGGTCGAGCGTCTCCTGGTCCGCGAAGATCGAATACCGCGCCGCCTTCGGGCCGGTGGGCACGTTGGTTTCGCCGCAATCCACGGTGGCCAGGGCGCCGGTGGCCGGCGGGCGCGCCGGTTGGCAGGCGCCGTCGTCGTAGCTGGCGGGCAGCGCGGAGATCAGCTTGTTCTCGAACGGCTCCGGATTCGCCGACGGCGCCGTCGTCCTGGGGGCCCGCGACTTGGTGGTTTCTCGTGTGGTGGAGGTGCTGGCAGCCACGCTGCGAGCGTTCGAATCGTCCTTCTTGAGCACCCACCAGACTCCGAAGGCGCCGATCACCACGACGAACACCGCGGCCGCGGCGGCCAGCGGAATCCACGTCATGCTCTTGGGCTTCGGCGCACCGGGCGGCGGTGTGTTCCACTGCCCGGCAAACGAGGCCGGCGCCGCGGCGGGAAAAGCCGGTGGGGTGGGTGGCGGCGGTGGCGTCTGGTACGGCGACGGCGTGACCGCGCCCGGCGGCGGGGCCAACGCGGTGCCGATTGCGCCCGCGATACCCGGCATCGTCGCTTCCTGGCTGCGTTGCAGGATGGTGGCGGCCTGGTCCTGATCGCGTTGCGTCAGCGCGTCGTTCGCGGCCGCGGCGAGATCGCCTGCGCTCGCGTAGCGGTCCCCGGGCTTCTTGGCCATGCCGCGGGCGATCACCTGATCGAAGGCTGCAGGGATCCCGGGCCGCATGACACTCGGGCGCGGGATCGGCTGCATCAGGTGCGATGTGATCACCACGCTGACGCTGTCGGCGGGGAAGGGCTGCGATCCGGTCAGGCACTCGTGCAGCACGCAGGCCAACGCATAGATATCCGCGCGGTAGGTCACCTCGTCATCGGTGAACCGCTCCGGCGCCATATAGGCGTATGTCCCTACGGCCGTGCCCAATTCGGTCAATTTCTCGTCGGTGGCGGCATTGGCGATACCGAAGTCGACGAGGTAGGCGAAGTCGTCGCGGGTGATCAGAATGTTCTCCGGCTTGACGTCGCGGTGCATGACGCCGGACGCGTGGGCGGCATCGAGCGCCGACGCGATCTGGCGCACGATCGCGACCGCCCTGGCGGGCGTCATGGGGCCGTAGCTCTTGAGGATATTGCGCAGATCGGTGCCGTCGATCATGCGCATGTCGACGAACATGACCCCGTCGATCTCTCCGTAGTCGTGAATCGGGACGACGTGAGGTTCGAGCAGCCTGCCCGCCGAATGCGCTTCGCGCTGCAGGCGCTTGCGGAACACCGGATCGTGGGACACCGCTTCCGGCAACAGTTTCAACGCGACGATGCGGTCCTTCTCGGTGTCCTCTGCTTCATAGACCTCGCCCATGCCGCCCTTGCCGAGCAGGCGACGCAGCCGGTAGCGACCGAAACTGGTACCCACCCGTGAGCCGCCCTCGGTGCCGCTCATCGATCACTCCTGTCGTATTCGCCGGCGAACACACCCTAATGCCGAGGCCGGTGCGTCACACCGCAAACCGAACGATGTCGTCGTCGGGCAGCGGCCCGCTCCGGCTAGCGGCCGCGAACGTGCGCTGACTGCGAAAAATCGCCTGATAAGTCGCAGTGGCTTCACGTTCGACGGCGCGACGGCGCCGACGGCACGACGGCATGGCGGCACGGCGGCGCCGACGATGGCGGCCATGTCGGCAATTAGGACCTGCCCGTCGGCGAAGTGGTGTACACCTGAGTAGAACGTGTTCTAGTTTTGCGATCCCGGGAGGAAGACTATGGGCCTTCGGGTCGTGCAGTGGGCGACCGGCGGCGTCGGCGTCGCGGCGATCAAAGGCGTGCTGCAGCACCCCGATCTCGAACTCGTCGGCTGCTGGGTGCATTCACCGCACAAAGCGGGCAAGGACGTCGGTGATCTGATCGGCACGGAGCCACTAGGCGTCACCGCGACGAACAGCATCGACGACATCCTCGCGATGGACGCGGATGCGGTGATCTATGCCCCGCTGATGGCCAATCCCGACGAGGTGGCCGCGCTGTTGCGCTCCGGCAAGAACGTCGTCACCCCCGTCGGCTGGCTGTACCCCAGTGAGCGCAGCGCCGCCCCGATGCGGGAAGCGGCGCTGGAGGGAAATGCGACGTTGCACGGCACAGGCATGGCGCCCGGCGGCATCAGCGAGAAGTTCCCGATGCTGTTCTCGGCGTTCTCCACCGGCGTGACATCCGTACGCGCCGAGGAGTTTTCCGATCTGCGGACATACGAAGCGCCCGATGTGCTGCGCCATGTCATGGGTTTCGGCGATGCGCCGGACAAGGCGCTCACCGGGCCGATGCAGAAGATGCTCGACAGCGGATTCATCCAGGCCGTGCGGATGGTCGTCGACCAGATGGGGTTCCGCGCCGACCCGAAGGTGCGTGCCACCCAAGAGATCGCCGTGGCGTCGGCGCCGATCGAATCCCCGATGGGCGTCATCGAACCCGGACAGGTCGCGGGACGGCGATTCCATTGGGAGGCGCTCGTGGATGGCGAGCCCGTGGTTCGCGTGACAGTGAACTGGCTGATGGGGGAGGACAACCTGGATCCCGCGTGGACGCTCGGCCCTGCCGGTCAGCGGTACGAGATGGAGGTGCGCGGCAATCCCGACATCACGATCGTCGTCAAGGGCTTCCACTCCGAGGTCGGCGGGGAGGGACCCGAATACGGCATCGTCGGCACCGCCGCGCATTGTGTGAACTCGGTTCCGGCGACCTGCGCGGCCAAGCCGGGCATCCTCACTTACCTCGACCTTCCGCTGATCAGCGGAAAGGCGGCGCCCGGTTTGGGCTGATTCTGCTGTGAAATGGGGCCTTTGTGCCCTTGGGCCGCCGTCGAACTGCGAAGATGGTGATAGGGATTCGACGACGACACGACGGTACGCGCGCGGCTCGCCGTCTGAGAGGTACATGCTGTGATCGCTTTCAAGACAACCGCACCGCTTGGCCTGTGCGCCATCGTGATCGGGCTCGCGGTCATCGCGGAGCCGGCGCCGGCCCAAGCCGACGTGTGCGGATCGGTCGGCGGACGCCGCGTCTCGGTGGGTGGGTGCGGAAGCATCGCCGATGCCGTCGCGCCCTATGTGCCGCCGCCTGCGGTCTATGCGCCGCTACCCGAGGACTACGACGCGGCTCCGCCACCGCCACCGCCCCCGCCCCCACCGCCGAACGTCAACGTGTGCGCGAACTTCGGACGCCGAATCAGCGTCAGCGGATGCATCTAGGCCGCACACCCCATCTCAGTCCGAGCTCATAATCCGTGAGGAGCACACGAATGCCCATTAAGCAACGAGGCTTGGTCTACGGAGTCTGTGCGCTGGCCGCCGCGACTCTGCTCGCGACCGCGGCACCGGCAGCCGCCGACGATCCCGCGCCGCCCAACTGCACCGCCGCCGACCTGGCCGGTGTGCTGACCGGCGTGTCCGCCGCGATGTCCACCTATCTGTTCACCCATCCCGACGTCAACGCGTTCTTCACCGACCTCAAGGGTCTGCCCCGAGACCAGCAGCGTCAGCATCTGCAGGACTATCTCAACGCCAACCCGCAGGTGGAGGCGGAGGTGCGGGCGATACGCCAGCCGTCGCTCGACTTCCGTGACCGTTGCGACGTGGAGCTGCCGAGCTAGTCTCGCTTCATGGCTGAACCTCTGGTCGTCGAGCAATCCCGCACCATTCCGATGGGGCAGGCGGACGTCTTCCGCGACATGGTGCCGATGCCGCTGGCGGATCTGTTCCGTCGTTGGTACGGCCCCATCCCACCGATCAAGGAAACCCGAAACCAAACGGGCGACTGGGATGCCGTCGGCCAGTCACGCACCGTCGTGCTGGTCGGCGGCGGCAGCATGCACGAGCAGCTCACCCGGTTCGACGCGCCCCGTTCGTTCGGCTACACGCTGTCCGACGTCAAGGGTCCGCTGTCCCCGCTGGTCCACCATGTCGACGGAGAGTGGATGTTCGAACCGATCGGGGCAGGCACCAATGTGACGTGGCGGTGGACCATCCACCCGCGCAGTGCGCTGGCGGCGCCCCTGCTACCGGTCTTCGGCAAGCTGTGGAAGGGCTACGCCCGCCAGTCGCTGGAGGAACTGTCCCGGCAACTCGTGCACTGAGCCGTCACGGGATGCGATAGAACGGGTTCGGCAGCAGGAACGTGCGCTCGGCGAATCCGCCGTCGAGATCCGACGGCTGATCACCCATGTTCGCGATGATCGTGTAGCCCTCACCCTCGATTGCCTGCCGCTGCCGGGCTTTGAAGTCGACGGCCGAAACATAATGCGCGCCAGTCGGTTCCATGAGCAGCCGGGCATAGCCCGTGTACCCGACGTCGGCCAGGTTGCGTTCGGTCGCCGCGCGTTGCGACTCGGGGCGGCCGGTGATGAAGAAGATGGCCGCGCCGCGGTCCTTGGCGGTGTTGAACACATTCATCGTCGGTGGGATCAGCGTCGACTCTGCGGTCTGATCCCACGCCTCCCAGCCGCACGGCCCTTTGGGCAGCTCGGTGCACGAACCGGTGATCACCCGCCCGAAGTCGTTGGCCTTGATGACTTCCCAGTTCGACAGCGCGGTTTCGTCGATGTCGAACACGACGGCGGGCCGATCCACATGAGCGGCTTGATCGGTGATCCACGGGATCGCGGGCCATGCGGCCAGCTGCAGGTCGGTGAGATACGCGCCGCTGTCGTAGTAGCGGGTCGCCTCGACCTTCAGATCGCCGATGTTGGCGGGCTGGACCGGCGGCGGGACGATCGGCGCCGGCGGTGCGGGCGGCTCGGCGGCCGCGGTGGGAGCCGAGACGAGCACCGCGAGGACGGCGACGACGGTCGCGATGCGGGCACCAGCCATCAGAACCGGATCAGCCCGCGCAGGTTCACGCCGCTGCGCAGATCGTCGTAGCCGGCGTTGATATCGGTCAGCGTGTACTCGCGGGTGATCAGTTCATCGAGCATCAGTTGTCCGGAGTCGTACAGGTCGAGCATCCGGAAGATGTCGATGCGCGGATTGGACGAGCCGAAAAGAGAACCGCGGACCTGTTTTTCGAACAGCGTGAGATCGACGAGCGACATCGCCACCTGCGTCTCGTCCGGGTGTGCCATCGCCGTCATCACTACCCGGCCCCGCTTGCCGACGAGGCTGAGTGCCTGTCCGACGTATGCGCCCTCGGCGACGTCGGTGGTGACGACGCACACGTCAGCCTTCTGCCCGCGGGTCAGCCCGACCACCAGCCTGGCGGCTTCCTCGAGTGAGGCCGCGGTGTGCGTGGCGCCGAATTCGATTGCCCGAGAACGCTTGTAGGCGACCGGGTCCAACGCGACGATGTGCCGTGCGCCGACGATCCTCGCAGCCTGCACCGCGTTGATGCCGACGCCGCCGACACCCATCACGACGACGGTGTCGCCCGCGGCGGCCTCACCGGTGTGGACCGTGCTGCCGTAGCCGGTGGTGACACCGCAACCGACAAGCGCCGCCTTGTCGAGCGGGATGCTGTCGTCGACCTTCACCACCGACGCCGTCGGAACGACGGTGTACTCGGAAAACGTTCCGAGCAAACACATTTGGCCGACATCGCGGCCGCGGGCGTGGAAGCGGTGGGTGCCGTCCAGCTGCGGACCCTTGAGCAGATACATGCCGAGCTCGCAGAGGTTGCTGATGCCGCGCACACAGGGCCCGCACCGACCACAGGCGGGAATGAAGCTGAGCACCACGGGGTCGCCCTCGGCGACGTCGGTGACTCCTTCGCCGACCTCGACGACGACGCCCGCGCCCTCGTGTCCGCCGACCACCGGCATCGCCATCTTCAGATCGCCGGTGACCAGGTGCTCGTCGGAGTGACACAGGCCGCTCGCGGTCATTTTGACCATCACCTCGGCGCGCTTGGGGCCGTCGAGGTCGATCTCCTCGACCTCCCACTTCTGGTGCAGTCCCCACAGCACGGCGGCCTTCGTCTTCATCGACGTCTGCTCCTCGAGGTCGGTGTGTCCAGGGGTGATTATCGTCAGCCTGGCAGACTTTCGTGTGTGACATCGAAACGGGGCCTGGTGCTGGCGGGCGGGGGACTGGCGGGCATCGCCTGGGAGACCGGCATTCTGCGCGGCATCGAGGACGAGTCACCACAAACGGCGGGCGCGCTTCTGGCCTCCGACGTCGTGATCGGCACGTCGGCCGGTTCGACGGTCGCCGCCCAGCTCCACAGCGGGCTGAGGCTTGACGAGCTGTATGAACGCCAGGTCGACGGCGTCTCGAAGGAGATCGATCCGGAGGTCCACATCGACGACATCACCGCGCTGTTCCTCAATGCGCTGTCGGACCCCGACGCGACGATGGCGCAGAAGCTGCAACGCATCGGGCACGTCGCGCGCTCGACGAAGACCGTGGCCGAGGCGGATCGCCGCGACGTGATCGCCCAGCGACTGCCGTCGCACGCCTGGCCGCAGCGCGACCTGCGCATCAGTGCGATCGACATCGGCACCGGCGAGCTGGTCGCCTTCGATCGTGAATCGGGCGTCGGCTTGGTCGACGCCGTCGCGGCCAGCTGCGCGGTGCCCGGGGCGTGGCCCCCGGTGACGATCGGCGAGCGGCGATACATGGACGGCGGTGTCGGCAGCACCATGAACCTCAGGCTGGCCGAGGACTGCGATGCCGTCGTTGTCCTCGTGCCGTCGGGCAAGGGCGCGCCGTCACCGTTCGGTCGCGATCCGGCCGTCGAGGTCGACGCGTTCCCCGGCCGCGCCTTCGGGGTGTTCGCCGACGACGACGCGCTGGCCGCGTTCGGGCCGAACCCGCTGGACCCCGCGTGCCGGGAACCGTCGGCCCGTGCCGGGCGCGCGCAAGGCCGCCGCGCCGCCGCGGCGGTCGCTGAGTTCCTCGCTTGCTGACCGAGTGATTTCGGCGTGTTTGGTTGCGCTCAGCGCAACAAACCACGCCGAAATCGCGTCAGGGTTCAGCGTTCGAGGGCCTTGATCGCCTTCGCGGCCAACTCGTGGCCGATGTCGATGACTTCGGCGGCGCGGTGGAATTCCAAACTGCGGCAGGCGGTTCGCGGCACTTCGATCAGCAGATCGGGCGGATATGCCGCCAGCGTGTGACGGGCCAGTGCGGCCTGGGCGATGTCGATCGTGCGGTTCATCACCTCGAAGCTGCCCATCTTCGGCACCGACGCCTCTTTCGAGTTGTCGATCCCTTCGTCCTCACCCACCGGATCGCCCTCCTCGCCGTCGTCCGGAGCCAGGCCGAATCTGTTCAGCATGGTGCTCGATTCGAAGAGCGACGAGGTGCTGCGCCACATCTTGTTGAGCCACTCCGTTGTCGCCTTCGGCTCCGGCCCGGACGGCCCGTCGCCGCCTGCCTCGCTTCCGGCGAGGCTTACCGCGATGGTGAGGTCGGCGTTCGCGCCCGCTATCGGCGCCATCGGCAGCGGGTCGAGGATGCCGCCGTCGGCGAGCAGCCGACCGTCGAGGACATAGGGGGTGATCACTCCCGGGATGGCGATCGATGCCCGGATCGCCTCGTCAACCGGTCCGCGCTGCAGCCACACCGACTTGCCGGCGATCAGGTCGGTCGTCACGGCCGTATACGGGATCGGCAGATCCTCGATGGTGACCTCGCCGAGGATGTCGCGGACCGCGTCGAGGATCTTCGCGGCCCGCAGCACCCCGGCCGCGGTGATCTTCGGGTCGAGCAGCCGCAACACCGCGCGCTGGGTCAGCGATTTTGCCCACTCGGCGAAGTCGTCGAGCTTTCCCGCCGCCTGAAGGCCGCCCACGAGCGCACCCATCGACGATCCGGCGATCCCGACGATCTCGTAACCGCGCTCCTGCAGCTCGGTGATCACCCCGATATGCGCGTATCCCCTGGCGCCCCCGCTACCGAGTGCCAGCGCGACCCGAGTGCCAGCCATATGTCCATTCTGTCGCGGCGCGGAGAGTCGGTTGCCGACTTTTTCGCACCCGTGATTCGAATTGTCAGCAGAGGGAGTCGGCGCCCGCCCGGACCGCGACGATGACCGCCGCCTGCCGGGCAGGGGAGAGCTGGGCCCACGGGGTGTTGTAGGTGGCAGGCCCCGGCGGCGTGTTGGGGTCCTGAAGTGTCTTCAGGTAGGGCTCGATTTTCGATTTGCGGTCACCGCCCTGCTGGTCGATCCAGGCCTTCGCGGCCTGGCAGGCCTGCGAGTATTCCTCTTCGGTCGACTCTGCGTCCGCGCCCACGGCGGTGGTCACGCCGCCCGGTGAGACTTCGACGGCGCCCGGCGCCGCGGTGTGGGTTTCTGAGCTTGTTGCCGTCGTCGTCGTGGGCGCCGACGACGTCTGGCCACCTTGGCCTCCCGATGAACAGCCGGCGATCGCCACGGTCGTCGCGACGGCCGCGACGCATAGGGGGTAGGAGCGCATGCAGCCAATCTATGCAACACTCGCGAGCGTGATGGAGCTGACCGGGTCGAGGGGATGTTGTCCGGCTGTCTAGCCGCCGACCCTCTGTCCGTCCATCCTTTTGGAGCTTCCATGTCGGCCATCTCCGCCCCTACCCGCCTGCGCGTCCCGGACCTGCTGCACGCGGTCAACCGTGCCGCCGACGACGTGCTTTCCGGCCGCTACGAGCATCTTCTACCCACCGGCGGACTGCCCGCAGATGACCGCTGGTACACGCGCATCCACGGCGACGACGAGCTCGACATCTGGCTGATCAGCTGGGTCAAGGACCACGCCACCGAGCTGCACGACCACGGCGGCTCGCTCGGCGCGCTGACGCTGCTGTCCGGTGCGCTCGACGAATTCCGTTGGGACGGCGAGGTGTTGCGTCGCAGGCGGCTCAATGCGGGCGACCAGGCGGCGTTTCCGCTCGGGTGGGTCCATGATGTCGTCTGGGCGCCGACGCCCGCCACACCGATCATGCCTACACTGAGCGTGCACGCGTATTCGCCTCCGCTGACGGCGATGTCGTACTACGAAGTCACCAGCCGGAATACGCTGCGTCGCAACCGAACCGAGCTCACCGATGGCCCGGAAGGGTAGGGATGAGATGACCAGCCGTATCGACAAGGCGCTCGACGCCGCCCGCGCCCGGCTGCAGCGGATGTCTGCCGATGCCGTGCCCGACGCCCTGAAGCGTGGCGCGGTGCTAGTCGACATCCGGCCCCAGGCGCAGCGTGACGGGGAGGGCCATGTCCCGGCGGCACTGGTGATCGAACGCAATGTTCTTGAGTGGCGCTGCGACCCCACCAGCGACGCCAGACTCCCGCAGGCCGTCGACGACGACGTGGAATGGGTGGTGCTGTGCTCGGAGGGCTACACCTCCAGCCTGGCCGCCGCGTCGTTGCTCGATCTCGGTCTGCACAGGTCGACCGACGTCGTCGGCGGATACCACGCGTTGAAAGCGGAAGGCGTTCTGGCGTAGCGAAGGGGCTCACGCGCACGCGAGGAGCGAATAGGCTCACGCGCACGCGAGGAGCGAATAGGCTCACGCGCACGCGAGGAGCGAAGGGGCTCACGCGCACCCGAGGAGCGAAGGGGCTCAAGCGTTCTCGTCATTGGACAGCAGCGGGCGCAGCCGCTGGGTCTTCTCCGGCGTCCACCCCGGTGGCTGCAACACGGCCGCCCAGCCATTGGCGACATCCTTGACGTAGACGTGGCCGTGCCCGTCCGGCACGTCCACCGCGACCGCCATGTCCGCGGAGACCTGAAGGAACGTAACCACCGGGATCCACTGCATCCGCCCGGACACGTCGTACCCCGGCGGCTCGCGCAGCCAGTCGGGCTCTGCGAACAGCAGGTCGGGGTTCCACCAGGCGATCGGATCCGACGCGTGCTGGAGATACACCACGCGCGGCTCGCTCCACGGGTCGGGCGGGCGGCCGAGGTTGTCGGGGCGTGCGACGAAGCGGACGTTCTCACCCTTGTCATAGATCGGTAGCCACTCCGGCGAGCCCTTGTCGCGGTCGCGGGTGAGATCTGTCCAGATCGTGTTGTTGAACGTGGGCCCGGAGAACAAGGCGCCGTCGGTGCGAGCGACGAGATTGTTCAGCGACAGGAACGGTGCCTCGCCGCCGAACGAGCCGAGGCTTTCGCCGAACACCACGAGCTTGGGCCGCTGCGCCTGCGGCATTTCGCGGATCAAAGAGTCGACGGCCTCGAACAGCGCCTGGCCGGCCTGTCGCGCGTTCTCCTTGTCGACGAGGAAGGACAACCAGCTCGGTAGGAAGGAGTACTGCATGGACACGATCGCGGTGTTGCCGTTGTACATGTACTCCAGCGCCGACGCCTCGGCCTCGTTGATCCAGCCGGTGCCGGTGGTGGTCGCAACGGCGACCACATCGCGGCTCAAGCCGCCGGTGCGCAGAAGTTCCTGGGCGGCCAGCGCCGCGGTGGCCCTGATGCCGTCGGCGGAATGCAGACCGGCGTAAGCGCGGATCGGCTCGATCGCCGGCTTGCCGTTGAACCTCGACAGTTCGTCGACCGTCGGACCCGCGGACACGAACACCCTGCCCTGGTGGCCCAGCGATTCCCAGCTGGCCAGTGACTCCGGCCCGCCCGACCGCAGAGTTGACGTCGGCGCGGGGTAGTCGGGGTCAGTCTCGTCGTTGGCGGCGGCGAAGGTGTTGTTGAGGAAGCCCATTCCGGCCCGGACGACGACACCGTTGAGCAATGCGATCGTCAGCGCAACCAGAAGCAGGAATACCACGACTATCGAAACGCGCGGTGGGGCAAAGCGATTCAGTTGGCGCACCAGGAAACGGGTCAGCTTGCCGATGAGTTGTCCGATCTCGATGAAGACGAACAGCACCAGGATGGCGAGCACCGCGGTCAGCGGGTGGTCCCAGAAACCCATGCGTGGCACACCGTTGAGGTCGCGCACCTCGTCCTGCCAGATGTGGAAATAGATGATCATCAGGATCTGACCGATGATCCCGACGACGACCACGGCGAGCCACGCCCAGTGCGGGGCGTGCGGGCTGGCGTCCTTGGACAGCATGTAGCGCACCAGCCACACGATGAAGACGCCGAGCCCGTAGCCGATCGCCCCCGCCGCGCCGCTGACGAGCCCCTGGAACAGCGGGCCGCGCGGCAGCAGGGACGGCGTCAACGAGAACCACAGGAACACCACGGCGAGGACGGTCCCGCTGAAGGTGTAGTGCCGCTGCCACCAAAACAGGATTTTCTCCGGTGGTTCCGGTTGCGGTGGTGCTTCTTCCCTCGCCTCCGCCGTGTCGGTCACGAAGGCAGATTAGCGGTGCGTGAAGTTCGGTGGGCGTTTCTCGGTAAAGGCGTTCATGCCCTCGGTTTGGTCGGCCGTGGCGAACGCCGAGTGGAACAGCCTGCGCTCGTAGAGCAGACCCTCCGACAGCGACGATTCGAAGGCGCGGTTGACGGCCTCCTTGGCCATCCGCGACGCCGACAACGACATCTCGGAAATGGTGGTGGCCACGGCTTTTGCCTCGCGGATCAGTTCGTCGGCGGGGACCACCCGCGACACCAGGCCGCTGCGGTCGGCCTCCTCGGCGTCGATGGTGCGACCGGTGAGAATGAGATCCATCGCCTTGGCCTTGCCGACGGCGCGCGTCAGCCGCTGGGAGCCGCCCATGCCGGGCAGCACGCCCAGCTTGATCTCCGGCTGTCCGAACTTGGCGGTGTCGGCGGCGATCAGCAGGTCGCACATCATCGCCAGTTCGCAGCCCCCGCCGAGCGCATAGCCCGCCACCGCGGCGATCAGCGGTGTGCGCACCGCGGCGAGCTTCGCCCACGGCGCGAAGAAGTCCTGGCTGAACACGTCGCCGAAGGACAGCTCGGACATTTCCTTGATGTCGGCGCCTGCCGCGAACGCTTTCTCGTTACCGGTGATGATGATGGCGCCGATCCCCGCATCGCTGTCGAATTCGGCTGCCGCGGTGGTGACTTCACCCATCACCTGACTGTTGAGCGCATTGAGCGCCTTGGGCCGGTTCAGCGTGATGGTGCCGACGCGTTCGTCGCGTTCGACGAGGATGGTCTCGTAGCTCATGCGGTCTCCTTGGGGAACGTCAGGTCGGGATCCTGCGGTGCGAAGTACGCCTCGATGTCGGCCTCGGTGACCGCCGCCAGCGACGGCGGTGCCCACTTGGGGTTGCGGTCCTTGTCGATGACCTGCGCGCGGATACCTTCGACGAGATCGTGGCTGCGCAGCGACCCGCACGACGTCCGATACTCCTGCCGTAGCACGTCTTCCAGGGTGTCAAGTTTGGCGGCGCGCCGCACGGCTTCCAACGCGACCGAGACCGAGACGGGGGAGCGCGTCATGATCAGGTTGGCCGCATCGACGGCGGCGGTGCCGCCAGTTCCACCGGGGATGGGTCCCGCGTCGTGGCCCCGTAGTGCGGCGACGATGTCTTCGACGGTCTCGCCGACGTAGCAGTCGTCGATCCACTCCCGTTGTGCCAGCAGCTCGCTGGCGGGCGGCGCGGCTGTGTGCGCGGAGAGGGCGGCGTCGATGCCGTCGGCGAGGATCGCTTCGGTGAACTCGGTGAGTTTGTCGTGCGCCACGAAATGGTCGGCGAAGCCCATGGCGATCGCGTCGCCTGCGGCGAACGGTGCACCCGTCAGCGCGGCGTGGATGCCGAGCAGGCCCGGTGCGCGCGACAGGATGTAGGTGCCGCCGACGTCGGGGATGAAGCCGATACCCACCTCGGGCATCGCCATCTTCGTGGTGTCGGTGACGACGCGGACGCTGCCGTGGGCGCTGACGCCGACGCCGCCGCCCATCACGATGCCGTCCATCAACGAGACGTACGGCTTCGGATAGCGCGCGATCTGAGCGTTCATCAGGTATTCGTCCCACCAGAACGAGCTGGCCACGCCGTGATCGCCGCGCGCGCTGTTGTAGACCTCGACGATGTCGCCGCCGGCGCACAATCCCCGCTCACCCGCCCCGGACAGTACGACGGCCTTGACTGCGTCGTCGTGCTCCCACTCGGTGAGCGCCTGAGAGATCGCTGCGACCATCGGATGGGTCAGCGAGTTGATGGCCTTGGGCCGATTCAGGCTGATCAGGCCCACTCCGCGGTCGACTGTTACTAGGACATCCTCGTTTTCGCCCACGGTTATGCAATGTAGAACGTCACCCCACCCGGGCGTGCCACGGGTACTCTTTCCTGTGAAGGACCTGGGAGGTCGGCTCGAGAAGATTCCGTCTCGGGAACCGGTACCGGGTCATGAATCGTTGAGTATGTGTTCGTCATCAGGCGAACGACAGCACAGGAGAGGAACCGACGGTGCGGGAGACCAGCAACCCGGTATTTCGTTCCCTGCCAAAAACGCAGGGTGGCTATGCGCAGTTCGGTACCGGCGCTGCCGGCTACGGTGCGCAGGCAACACACGCAGACCCCTACGTGACGCAGTACCCCGATCAGCAGCAGGCCGGGGTTGCGCGTCCGATGACCATCGACGACGTCGTGACCAAGACCGGTATCACGCTCGCGGTGTTGACGGGCGTCGCGGTCGTTTCGTACTTCCTGGTCGCGGGCAACCTCGCGCTCGCCGGGCCGTTCGTGATGGTCGGTGCGCTCGGCGGGCTCGGCGTGCTGCTCGTCGCGATGTTCGGCCGCAAGCAGGACAGCCCTGCGATCGTGCTGACGTACGCCGCGCTGGAGGGGCTGTTCCTCGGCGCGATCTCGTTCCTGCTCGCCAACCTGTATGTGTCCGGCGCCAGCGCAGGCGCGCTCATCGGGCAGGCGATCCTCGCGACCATCGGCGTGTTCGTCGGCATGCTCGTCGTCTACAAGACCGGCGCCATCCGCGTCACCCCGAAGTTCACCCGCATGATCATCGCGGGCATCTTCGGTGTGGTGGTGCTCGCGCTCGGCAACTTCGTGTTGGCGTTGTTCGGAGTCGGCGGCGGCGAGGGTCTCGGCCTTCGCGGCAACGGAACGATCGCGATCATCTTCTCGCTGGTGTGCATCGGCCTGGCGGCGTTCAGCTTCCTGCTCGACTTCGACGCCGCCGACCAGATGATCCGCGCCGGCGCACCGGAGAAGGCCGCATGGGGTGTCGCGCTGGGTCTGACCGTCACACTGGTCTGGCTCTACATCGAGATCCTGCGTCTGCTCAGCATCCTGCAGAGCGATTGACGACCTTTCACGACGAAAGCCCCCGGCGTGCCGGGGGCTTTCTCTTTGCGCGCGTTGACTCTGCGCACAGTGCGCACTTCATCCACACTTTTGCGCTGTGGCCGCAGAGCCAATGCGTGTGAGTCCGCCGCCGCTGCGAACCTCACGCTATGGGAGAGGAACTGCACCCGTTCATCGGCAGCGAGGCGGTCTCGTCGGGCCGGCTCAGCAGCTACGAACTGCGCCGGTATCACCGGCCGATCATGCCGAACATCTATCTGCACAAGCGGATAGAGCCGTCTCTGCGGCAGCGCATCGCGGCGGCGCATCTCTGGTCGCGCGGTGAGGCAATCGTGTCGGGATTGGCCGCATCGATGCTGCACGGTGCCAAGTGGGTCGACGACGACTCGCCCGTCGAAATGATCTGGGCCAATGCGCGACCGCCCGGCGGCGTGATCACACGCAAGCAACTGTTGCTCGAGAACGAGATGCAACTGCTCGACGGCCTGACCGTCACCACTGCCGAGCGCACAGCTTTCGATCTGGGCCGTCGCAGTCGGATCGACGATGCGGTTGCCCACCTTGATGCACTGGGAAGGGCCACGCGGTTGAAAACGGCGACAGTCGAGGAGCTGGCCTCGCGCCATCCCCATACCCGCGGACCACGACAGCTGACGGAAGTGCTTGATCTCGTCGATGAGGGCGCGGAGTCGCCGCGAGAAACGGCATTGCGGCTCATGCTGATTCGGGACGGGTATCCGCGACCTCAGACGCAGATCCGCGTGCTCAGCCCCGATGGCCGTCGCCGGTACTACCTCGACATGGGTTGGCCGGAGCTGATGTTGGCGGTCGAGTACGACGGCGACCATCACCGCACCAGTCGCACGCGCTTCGCCTACGAGATCGAGCGGGCCGAGGACATCCGCTCGGTCGGTTGGCTCGTGATACAGGTGGCCGCACGGCACCATCCGGCAGAGGTTCTCCGTCGCGTGCGGCGTGCCTGGGATTCACGGACGCATTGACTCTGCGATTTTGGCTGAGCGTTCTCGCACTTTTGCGCCAAAATCGCAGAGTCAGCGGTGCATCGCTAGCTGAGCCTTTCGATGATCATGGCCATGCCCTGGCCGCCGCCCACACACATCGTCTCCAGGCCGAACGTCTTGTCGTGCGTCTGCAGGTTGTTCAACAGCGTGGCGGTGATGCGCGCACCCGTCATCCCGAACGGGTGGCCCAGCGCGATCGCGCCGCCGGAGACATTGAGCTTGTCGTGGTCCATGCCCAACTCGCGGGCCGAGCCGAGCACCTGCACCGCGAACGCCTCGTTGATCTCGTAGAGGTCGATATCGTCGATCGTCATGCCCGCGTTGGCAAGTGCCTTGCGCGTCGCCTCGATCGGCCCGAGGCCCATGATCTCCGGCGACAGGCCACTCACGCCGGTCGCGACGATGCGCGCCAGCGGTGTCAGCCCCAACTCCTTGGCCTTCTCGTCGCTCATCACGATCACCGCTGCCGCACCGTCGTTCAACGGGCAGGCATTGCCCGCGGTGACCGTGCCGTTCGGCCGGAACACCGGCTTGAGCTGGCTGATCTTCTCGTAGGTGGTGCCTGCCCGCGGCCCATCGTCGGTGCTGACCTGCGACCCGTCCGGCAGCGTCACCGGCGAGATCTCGCGCGCGAAGAAGCCGCTGTTGATGGCCTCCTCGGCGCGGTTCTGGCTGCGAACGCCCCAGTGGTCCTGCTCCTCGCGGCTGATGCCGGTGAACAGCGCGACGTTCTCGGCGGTCTGGCCCATCGCGATGTACACATCGGGCAGCACGCCGTCCTCGCGCGGGTCATGCCACTCCTCGGCGCCGGCCGATGCGGCAACCGACCGCTCCTCGGCGTCGGCGAACAACGGGTTGTGCGAGTCGGGCCAGCCGTCGGAGGTGCCCTTGGGGAACCGCGACACCGTTTCCACCCCCGCGGAGATGAACGCGCTGCCCTCGCCGGCCTTGATCGCATGAAACGCCATCCGTGTGGTCTGCAGCGACGACGAGCAGTAGCGGTTCACGGTGGTGCCGGGCAGGAAGTCGTATCCGAGCTCGACGGCGACTGCCCGTCCGATGTTGAAGCCTGCCTCGCCGCCGGGCTGCCCGCAGCCCATGATCAGGTCATCGATGTCCTTCGGGTCCAGTGCGGGCACCTTGTCCAGCGCGGCGCGCACCATCTGCGTGGCCAGGTCGTCGGGCCGCATGTCGACCAGCGACCCCTTGCCTGCGCGACCAATCGGCGAACGTGCGGTCGCGACGATGACGGCTTCTGACATGACAGCTCCTCGGTAGTGGCTTAGGAGAGAAAACCTAGCTGGCGGGCACCACGATGGGTGCAGGGACCCCAGTCGACCGCCGCCACAACCGGCTGACCCCGCCGAGCCGCGACAACAGCGTGTTGACGTCGGCGGCGCGGCTCTCCAGCGCTAACTCCGGCTCGGCCGTTGCGGTCATGTTGCCCAACGCATTACACAGTGCGGGCAGCAGCTGCTTGGCCGCGAGTGCATATCCGGCGCCGGACGGATGAAACATGTCCTCGGAGAAGAACAGTTCCGGCGCCTGCTTGAAGTCGGGGGACAGCAGGTCGGCCAACGGCACCGGGACGCCGCCCGAGGTGCGGACCGCGGCCGCCTGCGCGCGGGCCAGCCGCAGCCCGCGGGTGCGGGCCACCGTACGCAGCGGCTGCGGGATAGCGGTGATGACGCCGAAGTCCGGACACGTGCCGACCACGACGACGGCGCCGCTGGCCCGCAGGCGCCGCACCGCCGCGCCCAACCGCCTGGCTGACGGGCCGATGCCGTGCAACCGGGTGATGTCGTTGGCGCCGATCATGATCACCGCGGCGTCCGGCCGCGGTCCCGCCACGAACATGGCGTCGATCTGGCCGGACAACCCCTTCGAGGTCGCGCCGACGATCGCCTTGGTGCTCAGCCGGATCCGTTTCCCGGACGTCTCGGCCAGGCTGCGGGCGATGAGCACGCCGGGCACCTCTTCGGCGCTGCGGGCGCCATAGCCGGTCGCGGTGGAGTCGCCGAACACCATCAGGTGCAGATCGACCGGCAACCCGCGGTGCCAGCGCTCGACCGGCCCGCCGCCCGCGGTGTAGACGCCATCGGCGCGCGGCGGAATGTCCCATGACTTCGGAATGACGCGGCGGGCCTGGTCGGCCTGTCCGCTCAGGTAGGTGCGGGCTCCGACGTAGGCGGAGCCTGTCGATGCGAGCGCGGCCGCGGCCGCCAGGGCGGCGGTGGACCGGCGCGGTGCGCGGATCCTCACGAGACCAGTTTATTAGCCGAGTTTCGGGTTATCCGCGTGGCGAGTCCCGATTAGCGGTCACGGTGCGGTATCAAGTCCGGTATCGAATCAGTTTCGTTGATTGTTGAACTGACTAGCGATGTCAAGCTAAGTTACCGGGGTTGGCCGAGCAACGCGCCACCCAAGGGCACTACAGCGTCGTAGGAAGTGGTGGCGATGACGGCACCAAGCAAGGTTCCCAGCACGCCCCGTGCTGCTATGAGTGCAGCTAGAGGGCATAAACCCCGTAGATTTCCGGTCAGCGACGGTGCGCCGGTCGAGATCGTCGAAGACGGTCCAAGCCTGACCGGACGGCTGCTTTTGCTGGTCGCGATGCTCACGATCAGGCCGACTCTGGCTATCGGCAGCTACGCTCCGCGTTTACCGTGGCCGTTCGGGGTTGTGGACTTCGCGTCTCGTGTGCTGAAGCCGGCCGCCGGCACGGTCAGGGCGACCATCTCGCTGCCGAACTGCAATGCGCAACTGGTTCGCGCCGCGGGCGTGCTGCCGGCCGACGGCAACCGTCGCGTCGTCCTCTACATGCACGGCGGCGCCTTTCTGACCTGCGGCGTCAACAGTCACGGCCGGCTGGTCGAGACACTGTCCAAGTTCGCGGACAGTCCGGTGCTGGTCGTCAACTACCGGATGATCCCCAAGCACTCGGTCGGCATGGCGCTCGACGACTGTCACGACGCCTACAAGTGGCTGCGGCTGAGGGGCTACGACCCCGAGCAGATCGTGCTCGCAGGCGACTCCGCCGGCGGCTACCTCGCGCTCGCGCTCGCGGAGAAACTGCAGCAGGAGGCGATGTCGGGTGAATCGCCCGCGGCGATCGTCACCATGTCGCCGCTGTTCGAGATCGACAACGAGTCGCGCGCCGACCATCCGAACGTCCGGTCGGATGCGATGTTCCCGCCGAAGGCGTTTCATGCCTTGGTGGACCTGGTGGAGGCTGCCGCTGCACGCAATATCATCGACGGCAAGCCCGAGGAGGTCCTCGAACCGCTGGACCACATCGAGCCGGGCCTGCCGCGCACCCTGATCCATGTGTCGGGGTCCGAAGTCCTGCTCAACGATGCCCGCAAGGCCGCGCACATGCTGGCGGCCGCCGGGGTCCCGGTCGAGGTCCGCGTGTGGCCGGGGCAAATGCATGTGTTCCAGATCGCGGCACCCGTGCTCAAGGAGGGCGCGCGGTCGCTACGTCAGGTGGGCGACTACATCCGAGAGGCCACCTGGTAGGCATTCTGGCGGCCTGAGACCATGGACGCATGCGGATCGCCCGGCACGTCAGTGAGCTCATCGGCAACACCCCTCTGGTCGAGCTGACCTCCGTCGTTCCCGACGGCGCGGGCCGGGTCGTCGCGAAGATCGAGTACCTCAACCCCGGCGGCAGCGCCAAGGACCGCATCGCGGTCAAGATGATCGATGCGGCCGAGGCCAGCGGGGAGCTGAAGCCCGGCGGCACCATCGTCGAACCGACGTCCGGCAACACCGGTGTCGGTCTGGCGCTGGTCGCCCAGCAGCGCGGCTACAAGTGCGTGTTCGTCTGCCCGGACAAGGTCAGCGAAGACAAGCAGAATGTGTTGCGCGCGTACGGCGCTGAGGTTGTGGTGTGCCCGACGGCGGTGCCGCCCGACCATCCGGACAGCTACTACAGCGTGTCCAACCGCCTCGTCGAAGAGATCGACGGCGCGTGGAAACCCGATCAGTACTCCAACCCGATGGGCCCCGAAAGTCACTACGAGACGACGGGACCCGAGATCTGGAATGACACCGACGGCACCGTGACGCACTTCGTCGCGGGAGTGGGCACCGGCGGCACCATCACCGGTGCCGGCCGCTATTTGAAAGAGGTGTCCGACGGCCGGGTGCGCATCGTCGGCGCCGACCCGGAGGGCTCGGTGTACTCGGGCGGGACGGGCCGGCCCTACCTCGTCGAGGGCGTCGGTGAGGACTTCTGGCCGGCGGCCTACGACCCGAACGTGCCCGACGAGATCATCGCGGTCTCCGACGCGGACTCGTTCGACATGACCCGCAGGCTCGCTCGTGAAGAGGCGCTGCTGGTCGGCGGGTCCTGCGGGATGGCCGTGGTGGCCGCGATCGAGGTCGCTCAGAAGGCGGGGCCTGGTTCCCTCGTCGTCGTGCTGCTGCCCGATGGCGGACGGGGTTATATGTCAAAGGTTTTCAACGACGCATGGATGTCCTCATACGGCTTCCTGCGCAGCAGGCTCGACGGCTCGCTGGAGCAGGCCACGGTCGGTGATGTGCTGCGGGGCAAATCCGGTGCGCTGCCCGACCTGGTGCATACCCATCCGTCGGAGACCGTGCGCGATGCGATCGGCATCCTTCGCGAATACGGGGTGTCCCAGATGCCGGTGGTCGGCGCCGAACCGCCTGTGATGGCGGGTGAAGTGGCGGGCAGTGTGTCCGAGCGCGAATTGCTCTCCGCCGTCTTCGAGGGTCGCGCCAAGCTCGCGGACGCAGTGTCCCAGCACATGTTGCCGCCGCTGCCGTTAATCGGCGCGGGCGAGATGGTCAGCCACGCGGCCAAGGCCCTGCGCGACTGCGACGCGGTCATGGTGGTGGAGGAAGGCAAGCCGGTCGGCGTGTTGACCCGCCATGACCTCCTGGGATTCCTGTCGGACGGCAACTCCCGGCGCTAGCCGTTTCAGCAGTCTGAACAGGGCCGATCGCGGTCTGACACGTCTTGGTTCGGTTCTTGCCGAAGACCCTGCGGTGAGCAACTTCTCAGGTACATTAAGCACGCTTGATCCCAGCTAATGAAACTGGAAGGCGTCTATGACCGAGCAACCGCCACCTCCCCCGGGTAATTACCCGCCTCCGCCGCCTCCGTCGGGTGGTTACCCGCCGCCACCGCCTTCGGGTGGGGGATATCCGCCGCCGCAGGGTGGCGGGTTTCCGTCGCCGGCCGCACCGGGCGGAGTATTGCCCAAAGAGGCGTATACCCCTTGGGGCACACGCGTATTGGCGTACATCATCGACTACATTCCGGTTGCGATCATCGAGGGCATTGGCTGGCTGCTGCTGATCGGTACTCGCGAGACCGCCTGTGTCACAGACACATCCGAATATGACCTCGGTCAATTCTGCGCGACGGGGGCGTCGACGATCGGTCAGCTGTCCATCGCGCTCGCCGGCTTGATCGCGCTTGCCTACGTGATCTGGAACCTCGGTTATCGCCAGGGCACCACCGGTTCGAGCATCGGCAAGGGCATCATGAAGTTCAAGATCGTCAGCGAGAAGACCGGGCAGCCAATCGGTTTCGGCATGTCGGTTGTTCGCGAACTGATTTACCTTGTGTTTGCAGGCCTTTGCGGCATCATCTGGGTCATCGCAGTCCTGTTCCCGCTCTGGGATGTGAAGCGGCAGACGCTCGTGGACAAGATCATCTCAACGATCGCCGTTCCCCTCTGAATTCACACGCACCCTTGGAAGGTTCGATGACAAATCCACCACCTCCCCCTCCGCCCGGTGGCGGCAACCCGCCGCCGGGGCAGGGCGGTTACCCACCACCGGGACAGGGCGGCTATCCGCCGCCGGGACAGGGCGGTTTCCCGCCGCCGGGACAGGGCGGTTTCCCGCCGCCGGGACAGGGCGGCTATCCGCCGCCGGGACAGGGCGGTTTCCCGCCGCCGGGACAGGGCGGTTACCCGCCGCCGGGACAGGGCGGTTACCCGCCGCCACCTCAGCACGGCGGCTATCCACCCCAGCAGGGCGGCTATCCGCCCCCACCTCAGCAGGGTGGCTATCCGCCGGCGCCCGGGGGCTACCCGCCGGGATACGGTGGCGCACAGGCGTTCAGCGTCGGCGAGGCGTTCTCGTGGGCGTGGAACAAGTTCACCAAGAATGCCGCGCCGCTCGTCATCGCGACGCTCGTCTACGGCCTGATCCTCATCGTCCTGCAGGTCATCATCAACCTGCTGCAGGCGGCGGTGAGCCCCGGTGTGAGCGATTACACGTCGAGCGGCAGCGGTTTCTCGTACTCGTTCAGCACGGCGTCGATGGGAGTCGGCGGGCTCCTCATCGCGATCGTCGGCTGGTTCGTGTCACTTGTCGTCGGCGCTGCGATCCAGTCCGGCTTCCTCAGCGGTGTGCTCGACATCGCCAACGGGCAGCAGGTGTCGGTCGGGTCGTTTTTCCGGCCACGCAACATCGGCCAGGTCATCATCGCCGGATTGATCGTCGGCGTCATCACGACGATCGGGTTGTTCCTGTGCGTCATCCCTGGCCTGCTCGCCAGCATCATGCTGATCTTCACCGTCGTGGCCCTGCTTGACCGCAATCTGTCCGCGGTCGACGCGGTGAAGACGAGCTTCGACACCAGCAAAGCCAACTTCGGCAACGCATTCCTCACCTGGCTGGTCGGAATCGTGATCGTGTTGGTCGGCGCGCTGGTCTGTGGCATCGGCCTGCTGGTCGCCGTTCCCGTCGCGGCGCTGTTCCTGGTCTGCGCGTGGCGAAAGATCAGCGGCGGTCAGGTCGCGCCGCTGACCCCCTAGTGACGATCATCGGAAGGCGCTGATACCCGTCAGCGCCTCTCCGATGACCAACTGGTGTACCTCGGACGTGCCCTCATAGGTCATCACCGACTCGAGGTTGTTGGCATGCCGGATCACGGGGTACTCCAATGTGATCCCGTTGGCGCCCAGCAGCGTTCGGCATTCCCGCGCAATTTTGATCGCTTCCCGGCAGTTGTTCAGCTTGCCGAAGCTGACCTGCTCCGGCCGGATGCGCCCGTCGTCCTTGAGGCGGCCGAGGTGTAGCGCCAGCAGCTGCGCCTTGCCGAGTTCGACCGCCATGTCGGCGATCTTGGCCTGCGTCAGCTGGTATCCCGCCAGCGGCTTGTCGAACACCTCGCGGGTGCCCACGTAATCGAGGGCGGTCTGCAGGCAGTCCCGCGCGGCGCCGACGCTGCCGAACACGATGCCGAATCTGGCCTCGGAGAGGCAGGCGAGCGGGCCGGACAGGCCGCGCGCCCCCGGCAGCTGCGCATCCGCGGGCAGCCGCACATCGTCGAGGTGCAACTCGGAGGTCACCGACGCCCGCAGCGACAGCTTCCGCTTCATGTCGGTGGCGGCGAATCCCTCTGTCCCTGCGGGCACCAGGAAGCCGAGCACCCCTTCTTCGGCGCGCGCCCACACCACCGCGACGTCGGCGACCGAGCCGTTGGTGATCCACATCTTCGAACCGTTGAGGATCCAGTCGGAGCCGTCGCGGCGCGCGGTGGTGCGCATGCCACCGGGATTGGAGCCGAAGTCCGGTTCGGTCAGCCCGAAACAGCCGATGAGATCACCGGTGGCCATCGAAGGCAGCCACTGCTCGCGCTGCTCCTCGCTGCCGTGCCGGTGGATGGCGAACATCGCCAGCGACCCCTGCACCGACACCAGGCTGCGCAGCCCGCTGTCCACCGCCTCGAGCTCCTGACAGACCACGCCGTACGCGGTGGCGGTCGAGCCGCCGCAGCCGTAGCCCTCGAGGTGCATGCCCAACACGCCAAGCTTTCCGAAATCGGCGGCGAGTTCACGCACCGGCACCTCGCCGGCCTCGAACCACTCGGCGATGTGCGGCCGCAGCCGCTGTTCACCGAAGCGGCGGACGGTCGCTCGCAGCTCCTTGTCCTCGGGCGTCAGCAACGAGTCGAGGTCGAGCAGGTCATCGATGCGGGCGGAAGCGTTCATGGTCCATGTCTACACCTCGCCCATCTGGCGCGAACGTTCCTTACCAGTCGAAAATTCTCGGGATTTTCGACTGGTAAGGAACGTTCGGGAGACGCAGACAACTGGCGTAGTCGAATACGCTATGGCGCCGCGCAGCCCTGGCCGACAATCACGTCGTCGGAATCGCGATGCGGAAGGCTCATCGCGCTGCCAGGAAAGGGGTCAACGATGACCACCGTTCAACCATCCGATGTCACCCCGGACGTCGCTGTCGAGAGCTGTGATGTCTGCATCGTGGGGGCCGGTGTCGCCGGACTGAATGCCCTGTTCGTGGCCAGCCAGTACCTGTCGCGAGATCAGAAGGTCATTCTCGTCGACCGGCGGCCGCGCGTCGGCGGCATGTGGGTCGACACCTACCCGTACGTGCGGCTGCACCAGCCACATCCCATGTTCACCGCGGGGAACATCAAGTGGACGCTCGGCCGGGATCGCTCGTATCTGGCGACGCAGGGCGAGGTGCTCGACCACTTCGCTTACTGCCTCGACGTCATCAAGGAGCGGGTGCGCATCGACGAGTACTTCGGTTGGGAGGTCGAGTCCCACGACGAGACCGACGGCACAGTCCGCGTCACCTGCGGCTCTGCCGAGGGCCGACGCCTTGTCATCGAGGCCAAGCGGTTGATCAAGGCCTACGGGTTCGCCCCACAGCCCAACGATCCGCTCGAACTGTCCACCGAGCGTGTGCAGTCGGTGTCTCCGAACTACTGCGACGTGAGGGGCGAGGAGATGCGAGCGAGCGACACCCCGGTGTGGATCATCGGCGGCGGCAAGACCGCGATGGACACCGCGCACGCACTGATCACCGAGTACCCCGGCCGTGAGGTGAACCTCGTCGCGGGGTCGGGCACCTATTTCCTGAGCCGCGAACGCATCCTGCCCACCGGTGCCGGAAGGTGGTGGCGCGGAAAGTCTTTCAACGGACTCGCGATGGACGTGACGCATCGCTTCGACGGCACGAACGAGGCCGTCGCCGCCGAGTGGTTTCGAGACACCTACGGCCTCCACTTGACCCCTCAGACCGGCAATTTCCTGCTTGGCCTCATGTCCGAGTCGGAGAACAAGACCATCGCGGCCGGCTTGACCGACGTGGTGATGGATCACCTCGAGGACGTCGTCGACCGCAATGGCGGTACCGATCTGGTGTTCCGCAGTGGATCAACCAAGGCGATTCAGCCGGGCAGCTGGGTTGTGAACTGCACCGGATACTTCAAGTACGACGATCGGCCCTACGAGCCCTATGCATCACCAAGTGGAGCGGTGCTGTCGATCAACCCCCGTTCCCTCACGCTTCAATTGACCACATTCATGGGTTACTTCATGACGCATCTGATGATGCTGGGCAAGCTGCGGGAGGTCCCGCTGTATGAACTTGATGCGATGGAGTTACGGCACAGGGCGAACGCAGTGTTCCCGCTCACTTTGTTCACGCTGGCGATGCACAATGTCAGCCTCATCACCGACAGCGTGCCGAGCAAGGTGTTCTCCCAATGCGGAATCGACGTCAACCGCTGGTATCCGGCGCCGCGTCGTGCGCTGAGCTTGGTCAAGTTCATGCTGACGCACCGTCGCGAGCGCGAGCATCTCCGTTTCGTGCTCAACACCGTGCGCGAGCGGTTCGATGTTCGATGCGGCCCACTGGATCTAGCGGCCGGGGTGGGCGCCGATCCAGTCAAGCAGTAGCTCGGCGATGGTCTCGGGCTGTTCGTCGAGGAGCCAGTGCGAGCCGTGTAGGCGCTCGAAGCGGTACTCGCCGACGACATAGTCAGCACAGAGCCGCGCGCCCTTCTCGCGCAGGGCGACGTCGTCGTCGCTCCAGATGTACATCGTCGGGACGGTGACCTTCTTACCCGTCTCGCGCGGACCGCTCAGCAGCATGGCGCGGTACCAGTTCAGCGCGGCGGTCATCGCGCCCGGTTGCTGCAGCGCCGTCATCTCGGCTTGTCCCAATTCGAGGTCCGTCCGGGTCTTCAGGAACCCGTTCTGCACCCGCGGATGCAGAAGCAGTCGCTCCGGTAGCCACGGCAGCTGGAAGAACACCATGTACCAGGAGGCCAGCAGCTGACGGCTGGTGCCGACGGCCTTGATGAACGCGGCGGGGTGCGGCACCGACAGCGCGGTGAGCGTGTTCAGGCGGTCGGGAAACTGCTGTGCGACGTACCACGCGACGGCGGCGCCCCAGTCGTGGCCGACGAGGTGCACCCGGTGCGCGCCGCTGGCATCGATCAACGCGCCGATGTCCGCCATCAGCTCGGTGTTGCGATAGTCCCGCCTCCGCTTCGGCCGGGCGCCGGGTGAGTAACCGCGCTGCAACGGGGCCAGACAGCGGTACCCCTGCGCGGTCAATCGCTCGATGACCGGCCGCCACATGGTGTTCAGCTCCGGGAAGCCGTGCAACAAGACGACCACGGGTCCGTCGACGGGTCCGGCATCGATCACGTCGAACACAAGACCGTCGCGGCGAAACTGTTCCATCGCCTGACGGTATCCCGCCGTCGACGCCCTCGTTACGCTGGACGGCGATGAGTGACAAGAGCAGGTACCAGGGTTTGGCCACCAAGGCTATCCACGCCGGGTTCCGGCCCGACCCGCAGACCGGTGCCGTCAACGCGCCGATCTATGCCAGTTCCACCTTCGCCCAGGACGGCGTCGGCGGGCTGCGTGGCGGGTTCGAGTACGCCCGCACCGGCAACCCGACGCGCGCCGCGCTCGAGGCGTCGCTGGCGGCGGTGGAGGAGGCGAATTTCGGGCGGGCGTTCAGTTCGGGCATGGCCGCGACGGACTGTGCACTGCGGGCGATGCTGCGTCCCGGCGATCACGTGGTGATGCCGGACGACGCCTACGGCGGCACCTTCCGGCTCATCGACAAGGTGTTCACCCAGTGGGGGATCGACTACACGGCCGTCGCCTTGTCCGACCTCGACGCGGTGCGGGCCGCGGTCACCCCGCAGACCAAGTTGATCATGGTCGAAACGCCGACCAACCCGCTGCTGTCCATCGCGGACATCACCGCGATCGCCGAGATCGCCGCATCGTCGCGGGTAAAGGTTCTGGTGGACAACACCTTTGCCTCGCCTGCACTGCAGCAGCCGCTGACGCTGGGCGCCGACATCGTGCTGCACTCGACGACCAAGTACATCGGGGGGCATTCCGACGTCGTCGGAGGTGCGCTATTGACGAACGACGAGCAACTCGACGAGGCGTTCGCGTTCCTGCAGAACGGGGCTGGTGCGGTCCCGGGCCCGTTCGACGCCTATCTGACGATGCGCGGCCTCAAGACGCTGGTGCTGCGGATGCAGCGGCACAGCGACAACGCCGCGTTGGTCGCCGAGTTCCTGGAGAACCATCCCGCGATCGAAACCGTGCTGTATCCGGGTCTGCCGGGCCATCCTGGCCACGACATCGCCGCCAAGCAGATGAGCGCATTCGGCGGCATGGTGTCCGTCCGGCTGCGGGGTGGCGTCGACGCCGCGCGCGGATTCTGCTCGCGGACAGAGGTTTTCATCCTCGCAGAATCGCTCGGTGGCGTCGAGTCGCTGATCGAGCACCCTGGTGCGATGACCCACGCGTCGACCGCAGGCTCGCAACTCGAGGTGCCCGCCGACCTGGTTCGACTGTCGGTCGGCATCGAGGACTCCTCGGACCTACTGGCCGATCTGGAGCAGGCGCTACCTTAGCGCGGACCGGACCGCCGAGGCGGTGACCGCGAGATTCATCTCCGGCAGCGCCGTTTCGTATTCGTCAATCCAACTGCCGCCGGCGATTTCGCTGGCGCGCATGTGTACCCACCGCCAGCCGCGGTCGTTGAGGCTGAACAGCGCGCCGAGGCCGTCGACGGCGTGCAGCAGCGAGACGATCGCCGCCGTCGTCGGTGTGGGCGGCTCCCGGTCGAACAGCGCGGCCAACAGCGCCGCCCGGGCGTGTGTGATGCGGTCACGGTTGGTCACCGGCCACGAGGTGGGATGGCTGAATCGGTTGGTCCGCGACTCGACGCGTCGAATCTGGCCGGTGTGCTCGAGAAGGCCGACGATATTGTCCTGGGCACCCCGACGCAGCTTCGACACGGCGGCCGACGGCGTCAACGGTCGACGTGCCAGCAGTTCGAAGGCCGGATCCAGGACGGGGTCCAGCGGCATCGGACCGGCCAACGCGACGAGACGACCGGGCGGGACCGGTTCGCCGTTCACCGTGGGCCGCACGCGGCACAGATACGCCAAGTCCAGCAACACCGCCCCCGCGAGCACGCGGCTGCGCCGTGACCGGTCGAGACCGGGTTGTGCGTCGGCGTTATCCAACAGCAGTAAGAACAAGTCCTCGGCGATCTGCGCCACGGACGGCACTGTAACGCGCGGGCCCGCGTGTGGTTGCGTCAGGAGTGGTAGGGCTCGGCCTTGACCAGCGTCACCTTGACGGTGTTGCCGTTGGGCACGGTGAAACTGCGGGTTTCGCCTTCCTTGGCGTCGATCAGCGCCGCACCCAGCGGGGAGTTCGGCGAGTACACCTCGAGCTTGCCGTCGCTGACGCCCTCCTGGCGGGTGGCGATCAGGAACGTCTCCTTGTCGGACTTGTCGTCGTCGTAGTAGACGGTCACCACCGATCCGGGCAGCGCGACACCGGACTGCTTGGGTGCCTCGCCGACCTTCGCGTTGTTCAGCAGTTCCTGCAGCTGGCGGATCCGGGCCTCTTCCTGGCCCTGCTCTTCGCGCGCGGCGTGATAGCCACCGTTTTCCCGCAGGTCGCCCTCTTCACGGCGGTCGTTGATCTCGGCGGCGATGATCGGCCGGTGGGCGATCAGCTGGTCGAGCTCCGCCTTCAGCCGGTCATGTGCCTCCTGGGTCAACCAGGTGACCTGGATGTCGGTCATGTCCTCGCGCTCCTGTCTTCGTGTTCGCGCTCTTCGCGGTTGAAGTCATGTTTTGCTGCCGGGAGCTTCGTATGTATTGCCACGATCGCCGGCACCTAATCAGCGCGCAAAAGCAGCAATACACGGTCCCAGCAGGAACCGTGTATCGGCCAATGTTACCACCGACACGTCGGCATCTTTTCACGTATTCGCTGTTCGCCGTTTGTTGCCTGGCCGATCACAGGCCGCTATCAGGAGGCCACCAGATAGGGCGGCACATCCGTCCCGCACCCGTATACGTCGCCGACGACCGGACGCCGGGTGGACTTCACGGTGGTGGTGATGTTCACGGTGTCCTGCGACGACGGCGGGACCAGCACCTCGCGGCGCCCGGTCTCGCCGCCGTCGACGGCGCGGGCGCGCACGATGCAGACCACCGGCCGCGACGGGTCGGCCCGAGTGACCTTGACCGTCACCGCCAACGTCTCGTCATCGATCAGCTGGTATCCGACCAATTCGCCCTGCACCTCGCCCCTGCCGAGCCGCTGCGAGCCCAACACCGCGACGGCCAAGCCGGCAGCCAGTACCGCCGCGGTCAGGCCGATGGCCCACCAGCGACGTGACCTGCGCGACATGCGCTGCCGCCCGTAGCGGGCTGCGGGACGATCAATCAAGGATTCGGTGGCCCGTCGGTCGGATACATCTACTAGGACTGGAACTATAGGGCTACCGAAATGGTTGAAACGTGTCGACGTGAGCTTGAAGTGATGAGGAATCAGTTGAAGCAGTTGCGGTTGATGGCGGTGCACGCCCACCCGGACGATGAGTCCAGCAAGGGTGCCGCCACCACAGCCCGCTACGCCGCCGAGGGCGCGCGGGTGATGGTGGTGACCCTGACCGGTGGCGAGCGCGGCGACATCCTCAACCCGGCGATGGACCTGCCCGACGTGCACGGTCGGATGCCCGAGATCCGTCGCGACGAGATGGGCAAGGCCGCCGAGATCCTCGGGGTCGAGCATCACTGGCTCGGCTTCGTCGACTCGGGACTGCCCGAGGGCGATCCGACGCCGCCCCTGCCCGAGGGGTGCTTCGCGCTCGAACCCCTCGAAACCCCCACCGAGGCCCTGGTGAAGGTGATCCGCGACTTCAAGCCGCACGTGATGACCACCTACGACGAAAACGGTGGCTATCCACACCCCGATCACATCCGCTGTCACCAGGTGTCGGTTGCGGCTTTCGAGGCCGCCGCCGACCATGTGCGGTTCCCGGAGGCGGGGGAACCGTGGAGCGTGGCCAAGCTGTACTACAACCACGGCTTTCTCCGGCAGCGGATGCAGGTGCTGCAGGACGAGTTCGCCAAGAACGGACAAGAGGGGCCGTTCGCCAAGTGGCTCGAGAAGTGGGATGCCGACGACGATTTGTTGATCAAACGGGTAACCACGCGGATCGAGTGCTCGGAGTACTTCGCCAGGCGCGACGAAGCCCTGCTCGCGCACGCCACCCAGATCGATCCGAAGAGTTTCTTCTTCACCACGCCGATGGAATGGCAGCAGCGACTGTGGCCGACGGAGGAATACGAGCTGGCGCGATCGAGGGTCCCGGTCAGCCTGCCCGAGACCGACCTGTTCGCCGGGATCGAGGTCGACCGTGACTGACACCTTCCTGATGATCGTCGGCGTGCTGGCCGACGAGGCGCCCAAGGACACCGGACCGGATTTCGGCAAGGCCAGCCCGGTTGGTCTGTTGGTCGTCGTGCTGTTGCTGATCGGCACCTTCCTGCTGGTGCGGTCGATGAACCGGCGCCTCAAGCGGCTGCCCGAGTCGTTCGACCGCAGACCGTCGGAGCCGGATCAGGCGGCCGACGAGGGAAGCGTCGAAACGGATCCGGACGGCGCGGCGCCCTCGGATACGGACGGCAAGGCGCCCTAGTGCCGATCCCGGGCAACCTCCTGGTCGAGGCCACCAGCCCGTACCTGCGCCAGCACGCGGACAACCCGGTGCACTGGCGGCAGTGGACACCCGAAGCGTTGGCCGAGGCGGCGGAGCGCGACGTCCCCATCCTGCTGTCGATCGGCTACGCCGCCTGCCACTGGTGTCATGTGATGGCCCACGAGTCGTTCGAGGATGCCGAAGTCGCGGCCGCGATGAATGCGGGCTTCGTCTGCATCAAGGTCGACCGCGAAGAGCGGCCGGACATCGACTCGGTCTACATGAACGCCACCGTCGCGCTGACCGGGCAGGGAGGTTGGCCGATGACATGCTTCCTCACCCCCGACGGCAGGCCGTTCTTCTGCGGCACCTACTACCCGAAGCCGAACTTCCTGCAGTTGCTCGCGGCCGTCAGCGACATCTGGCGGAGCCGCCGTGACGAGGTAGAGAAGGCCTCCGACCAGATCATCGGGGAGCTGCGGTCGATGGCGTCCGGACTGCCTGGCGGCGGCCCCGAGGTGGCGCCGGAATTGTGCGATCACGCCGTCGCCGCGGTGCTCGAGGACGAGGACGTGCAACGAGGCGGCTTCGGTGGCGCGCCGAAGTTTCCGCCCTCGGCGCTGTTGGAGGCGCTGCTGCGCAGCCACGAGCGCACCGCGGAGCCGGCGCCGTTGGCGACCGTCGAACGCACCGCGACCGCGATGGCCCGCGGCGGCATCTATGACCAGCTCGCGGGCGGCTTTGCGCGATACAGTGTCGACGCCTCGTGGGTGGTTCCGCACTTCGAGAAAATGCTCTACGACAACGCGCTGCTGCTTCGGGTGTATGCCCACTGGGCGCGGCGTACCGGAACCGCGTTGGCGCGCAGGGTCACTCGCGAGACCGCGCGCTTCATGATCGACGAGCTGGGTGCCGACGGCATGTTCATCTCATCGCTGGACGCCGACGCGGCCGGCGAGGAAGGGCTGACGTACGTCTGGACGCCAGATCAGCTGACCGAAGTGCTCGGTGCAGACGACGGACGTTGGGCTGCAGACCTTTTCGGCGTCACCGAGGCGGGCACCTTCGAGCACGGCCAGTCGGTGCTGCAGCTGCCCGCAGACCCTGACGACACCGAACGGTTCGGCCGGGTCAGGACCGCGCTGCTGGCCGCCCGGATGACTCGGCCGCAACCCGGCAGGGACGACAAGGTCGTCACGGCGTGGAACGGATGGGCGATCACCGCCCTGGCCGAGGCGAGCGTCGCGCTTGACGACGACGAATTCCTCGCTGCCGCAACGAGATGCGCACGGATGCTGCTCGACCTGCACATGGTCGGCGGCCGGCTGCGCCGCGCCAGCTTGGGCGGCCGCGTCGGTGACAGCGCCGCGATCCTCGAGGACCATGCGACGCTGGCCACCGCGCTGCTGACGCTGCATCAGATCACCGGCGACACGCAGTGGCTGGACGCCGCCACGGGGTTACTCGACACCGCTCTGAAGCCGATGATCGACGTTCGTGCAAGGCGCGCGTACGCCGGCGACCTTGTCGCCTCGAAGTACGCCTCGATCGTGCCGTGGTAGTCGAGGTGTTCGTGCCTGAGGTTGGTGAAGCACACCGCGGCGAACTGCACGCCGTCGACGCGGTGCTGGTCGAGCGCGTGCGACGACACCTCCATCGCGACCGTGCCGCGCCGCGCGTCGCGCATGCGCGCCAGCAGCGCCTGCAGTTCACGCGCCTCCGGGGTGGTGTGCGCGGTCGCGACGCGGCTCCGCGCCACCGGCGCGCGACGCGTGCCGACGGTGCCGATCACGCCGACCCGGTCGCCCGCGCGTCGCGGGCGATCGCTCGAGCAGGTACGTCGTGGTCGTCTTGCCGTTGGTGCCGGTGACCCCGAGCAGCGCAGCGCCGCCGAGGGATGGCCGTGGAGCGTCGGCGGCGACCGGCCCGAGCGCGGCGCGCACGCTCGGCACCGCGGGCCTGCGGCACGTCGAGCGGCAGGGGGCGTTCGACGAGCAGCGCCGACCGCACCGCCGCGACCGCGCCTCGGGCGCGTGGTCGTGACCGTCGGTGACCGCGCCCGGGATGCACGCGAAGCACGCGCCGGGGACGACCTGGCGGCTGTCGTGGGTGATCGCGTCGACCTCGACGTCGGGTCGCCGGTGAGCTCGCACGGCCGGTACCGCAGCCCGTCGAGACCGGCGAGCAGGTCGTGCCGACGCACGGCGGGCGTCCTCTCGGCTCGGTCACGGGATTGAACGTGCAGGGTACCGGTCGCCATCGCGGCCGATGGCCACGGCGGCGGCTCACGATGTCGTCGGTACCCGCTCTAGGCGAGCGCGAACCGCATGATCTGCTGGAAGACCGGCGCCGCGACGTCGCCGCCGAAGATGCTGCCCTGGGGCGGGTCGATGACCACGATCGCCGCCAGCCGGGGGTTGTCGGCCGGCGCGAACCCGGCGAAGGAGGCGATGTACTCGCCGGTGTCGTACGGCGCCTTGCGGGCGGTCCCGGTCTTGCCGGCCACCGGGTAACCCGGGATCGCGCCTTCGTGCCGGTGCCGTCCTTCACCACCTCCTGCAGCATCCCGGTACCGCGTCGGCGGTCGCCGCCGACACCACCGGCGGGCGCGGCGAGCGGCTCGTCGTGGCGCTTGCCCGTCGGCGTCGACGGTCGCGGCGACGAGGCGCGGCGGGCGGCGCCATCCCGTCGTTGGCGATCGTCGTGTACACGTCGAGCATCTGCATCGCGGTGACCGCGATGCCGTAGCCGATCGGGATCGACCCCATGCTCGTGTCGTTGTACTGCGACAGCGCGAAGGAGGATACCGCTCGACTCCCCCGGTAGGCCGAGACCGGTGGGGTGCCCGAAGCCGAACGCGTCGAGGTAGTGCGCGAGGCGGTCCTTGCCCAGCTCGCGCGCGATCTTGATCGTGCCGACGTTCGACGACTGGGCAGGATGTCGGTCACCGACATCGTGCATCGGGTGCTCGTCGACGTCCTCGTAGTCGGTGCCGCCGATGTTGATGCGACTGGCCGACGTCGTCGAACACAGTGTCGGGCGAGACCAGTCCTTCCTGGATCGCGCCCGCCATCGTGATGACCTTGTTCGTCGATCCCGGCTCGTACACGTCGGTGATCGGACGGTTGTTCCCGGTGGCGGGCGCGGCCTGCGCCGGGTGCGGTGTCGGTGGCGCCGTCGACCGTCGCCATCGCGAGGACGTCGCCGGTCTGCACGTCGACGATGATCGCCGTGCCGCCCTTCGCTCATCGCGTCACGCCCTGGAGCAGCGCCTGCTCGGTGTTCCACTGCAGCGACGGGTCGATGGTGAGCACGAGGTCCTGCCCGCGCTTGCGCCGGCGCACCTGGCGCTCACCGCCGGGGATGTCGTTGCCCTGCGGGTCGCGCTCGACCTGCACGCTGGCCGGGCGTCCCCGTGAGCAACTTGTCGTAGCGGTACTCCATGCCGCCGAGGCCGTTGTTGTCGGTGCCGACGAAACCCAGGACCGGCGCCGGCGACCGTCCCGTTGGGATAGAAGCGACGCGACTCGTCCTGGAACGAGATCCCGACGAGGTCGAGCTTGCGCACCTGCTCGGCGGTCGCGTCGTCGACCTTGCGGGCGACGTAGGCGAACGCGCTCTTGCGGTTGGCGAGGCGCTGCCTCGAGCTCCGCCTGGTCGACCTGCACGATCGGCGCCAGCTTCGCCGCGTACGCGACCGGGTCCTTGATCACGCGGGGGTCGGCGACGATCGTCGTCTGGGGTACCGAGACCGCGAGCACCTTGCCGGTGCGGTCGAAGATGTTGCCCCGTTCGGCGCGGGATCGCGACGGTGCGGACGCGCTGACCGAGACCGAGCGACGACGAGGTGCGAGCGGTCGCGCGCCTGGAGGTCGAAGAGGCGCACGCCGATGGCGGCGAACGCCAGCACCATGACGAGCACGATGCCGACGACGCGCAGCGCGGATCGGCGGGAGCGGACGGGCCGGCTCGCGCTTCGGGCGCGTCGTGGTGCGCGGGCGCGCCGGCTGCGTGCCGACGCGGCCGGCTGCGGCCGTGCGCGGCCGGCGCGCGCGCGGGCGGACGGGCGCGCGACGCGGTGCCGGCGCGCGCGGGCGACGGCGCGCGGCGACCGCGGCGCCGGCACGGCGCGCGGGCGCGGCGGGCGGCGCGGCGCCGCGCGCGGTCACGGCTGCTGGGCGCCAAGGCTCGGCTTCGCCTTCGACCAGTCGGCGATGCGTGTCGGCGGTCGGCCGTCGTCGGTCGCGGGCACGGCGCGCCGGCGACGTAGAGGTACTGCGGCGGGTCGGCGGGACGCACCAATCCGAGGCGCTCGGCCTCCTGGATGATCCGCTGCGGCGACGCGAGCAGCGACCGGTCAGCCGGCGCTGCTCGTAGCGTGCGCTGCTCCGTGGTGATCTGCGCCGTTGAGCTGGTCGAGCTCCAGCTGGTCCTGCGCGAGCACCACGTGGAACACGACCGCCCTCACGAGCGCGAACACGGTGACGAGCGCGAGCCACGTGCCGACGCGCCCGACGCGCGGCGGCGCGCGGTCGGCCGCCCGGCGTCGGCCGTCGCGCGTCGACACCGTCGCGCGCGCGTGCGGAGCTGCGCGCGCCGACGAGCGCGATCGTCGCGGCACGGCGCGGCGCGCGGCGAGCGGGCGCGGCGATCGTGGTCATGGCGCGAGGCGCTCGACCGCGCGCAGGCGGGCGCTCGCGGCACGCGGGTTCGCCTCGACCTCGGCGCCGACGGGCGCAGCGCGCGCCGGGTGAGCAGGCGGGTGAGCGGGTTGCGCGTCGCCGCGGGCAGGCCGGTGGGCACGTAGCCCGGCTCCTCGGTGCGCGACCAGTCGGCGAAGCGCTCCTTCACCATGCGGTCCTCGAGCGAGTGGTACGCGAGCACGACCATCCGACCCTCGGGCTTGAGCAGGTGCACCGACTCGTCGAGGCCGGCCTCGAGGCTCGGCAGCTCGCGGTTCACCTCCATGCGGATCGCCTGGAACGTGCGGCGCGCCGGGTGGCCACCGCGGCGGCGGGCCGGCGCGGGGATGCCGCGCTTGATCGCTTCGACGAGCTCGCCGGTGGTCTGCGAGCGGCCGGGCGGCCACGATCTCCGCCGCGATCCGGCGCGCGTAGCGCTCCTCGCCGTTGCGGGCGATGAGCGCGGCGAGGTCGGCCTCCGAGTACTCGTTGACGACCGTCGCCGCGGTCAGCGTCTGCGCGCTGTCCATGCGCATGTCGAGCGGCGCGGCGTCGGCCCAGTACGAGAAGCCCCGCACCGGGGCGGTCGAGCTGCGGGCTGCTGACGCCCAGGTCGAACAGGATCGCCACGATTCCCTCGTTTCCCACGATGTCGGCACTCCGACGATCTCCGAGACGTGCTCGAAGCCGCCCTGCACGATGCGGACCCGGTCCCCGAAGGGTTCGAGCGCCGCGCCCGCCGCTGCCACGGCGACGGGGTCCCGGTCGATGCCGAGGAGACGGAGGTCGGGCCGGGCGGTCAGGAGCGCCCGGGCGTGGCCCCCGCCACCCACCGTCGCGTCCACGACCAGACCCGTCGGCACCGCGGCCAGGAGCTCGATCACCTCCGCCGCCATCACCGGGAGGTGCAGGAAGTCCTCGGCCATCGCCCTCTCGGCCATCGCCTCGACTCCCCTCCCTCCGTCGTCTCCCCGGGACCGCCACCAGCCCCCCGGACGCGTCGGCGAAAGCGAAGCGGGCGGAAGGGGCGCTTGCGCCGCGCCGCCCGGGGGGCTGGTGGCGGGCCCGGAGGCTCGCCGTTGTCAATGTGTCTGCCGTTGCGTCGTGCCTCGCGTCAGATCCCGAAGTCGGGCAGGTCGTCGGATTCGGTGAGCGCCTCCGCGCCCATCCGGTCGAGCTCGAGCCAGCGGTCGCGGTCCCAGATCTCGATCCGGGAGTAGACGCCCGACGACCATCACCTCGCGCTCGAGGTCGGCGAACTCCCGGAGGTTCGCGGGCAGCGCGACCCGTCCCTGCTTGTCGGGCTGGACCTCGCTGGCGCCGCCGAAGAAGACCCGGGCGGCGTTGAGCTCCTTGGGCCCCCGCTTCGACTGCTCCCGGATCTGGGTCGCCACCTGTCTCGAACTCCTCCGGCGTGAACACCGAGAGGCAGCCGCCCTTGCCCTTGGTCACGAACGCCCCGTCGGCGAGCTGGTCCCGGTACTTCGCCGGGAGGATGACCCTCCCCTTGGCGTCCAGGGAGTGCTGGAACTCCCCCAGGAACATCCGGAATCCCTCGCCTCTCGGTCCTCGTCCGCCACCTGCGGGGCCCTTCCCGGGCGGTGACCTCCCTCGCCCCACCACTCGGTCACCACTTCACTCCATTTCGTGGCACCCTACACCCCTCTCCC
>CAWJIX010000005.1:0-2133872 GCA_963843125.1 uncultured Actinomycetota bacterium
CAAGACAACCCAGGCGCTCTTCGGCAGCAGCACGCACCACCGCCGACTGCTCGCCGAACGCGCGGGCCTTTGATCCGTCACCAGCGAAGGAGCCGACGATGACCACGCCGACGTTGTCCGCATCCGCCTGCACCGGCATCACGCTCAGCGACGTACTCGGTCGGCACGCCCGGGTCCGTCCCGACAAGGTCGCGTTCGTCGATCCGCAACGGCGATGCACCTTTTCGGAAATGGGCGGGCGGGTTACCCGGTTGGCGAACGCCCTGTCCGCCCGTGGGGTTCGTCGCGGCGATCGTGTCGCTGTCCTCGGGTACAACAGCCTCGAGCTCGTGGAATCCTGGCTCGCCGCGCTGCGGCTGGGCGCCGTCGCGGTGCCCGTCAACTTCCGGCTGGTGGCCGACGAGATCACGTACCTGCTCGCAGACAGCGGTTCGACGGCCGTCATCGTAGACGTCGCACTGGCACCCGTTGTGGCACAGGCGCAGTCGGGAGCGCCCGCAGTTCACACCGTCATCACCATCCGCGGCGACCTGGACGAGATCATCGCGGACGCCGATGGCTCCCCCGTTGACGTCGCGGTGGCCGACGAGGCACCCGCCTTCATCATGTACACGTCGGGAACGACGGGGTTCCCCAAGGGCGCGGTGATCACGCACCGCAACCTGTACCTACATGCGTTCAGTTCGATTGGCACCCTCGGTCACCGCGCCGACGACGACTGCTGGATGGCGGTCGCGCCGCTGTTCCACACCGCGGGTGTGTCCGGGATGCTGCCGATGTTCCTCACCGGTGGCAAGGTCGTGATTCCACCATCGGGCGGTTTCGACCCGGCGGCCACGCTCGCCACGATCGTCGACGAGGGGGTCACGTCGTGCTGGATGGTCCCGACGGGATGGCAGGCGGTCTGCGCGATGCCAGATCTGGCCTCTCGGGATCTCACCCGGTTGCGTCGTGTCTGGTGGGGGGCCGCTCCGGCCTCTACAACGTTGTTACGCAACATGATCGACTCGTTCCCCGGCGCGGAGATCGTCGCCGCGTTCGGACAGACCGAGTGCAGCCCCATCACCTGCCTGCTCCGCGGCAAGGACTCGATCCGCAAGATCGGCTCGGTGGGCACCCCGATGCTCAACGTCGACATCCGCGTCGTCGACGACGAGATGAACGACGTTCCGCAGGGTGAGGTCGGCGAGATCGTGTATCTCGGTCCGCTGGTGATGAAGGAGTACTGGAACAGGCCGGACGAAACCGCCGAGGCTTTTCGGGGTGGCTGGTTCCATTCCGGCGACCTCGTCAGGCAGGACGCCGACGGCTACATCTATGTGGTCGACCGGAAGAAGGACATGATTGTCTCCGGCGGCGAGAACATCTACTGCGCAGAGGTGGAGAACGTACTGGCCGCGTACCCCAAGGTCGCCGAGGTGGCGGTCATCGGTGTGCCGGATCCCGCGTGGGGCGAGACCCCACTGGCGGTGGTCGTGCCCCGTGACCCCGCCGCTCCACCGACCGAGACCGAGATCGAGTCGCACAGTCGTGCACACCTCGCCCCCTACAAACGCCCGCGCCATGTCGCGATCGTCGATGCCTTGCCGCGCAACGCCGGCGGAAAGGTGCTCAAGGCACGCCTGCGTGAGGCGCATGCACGTGCCATGGCCTGCGACGCAGGCCCTGCCCACCCCGCCCTGCTCGAGGAGACGATCGGCGCGAATTTCGAGCGCACCGCGTCGAGGTATCCCGACGCCGAGGCGCTTGTCGACGTCGCCAGTGACCGGCGCTGGACCTATGCCGAGCTGAACGCCGAGATCAACTGCGTGGCAAGTGCTTTGATGGCGAGCGGCATCCAGCGTGGGGATCGCGTCGGCATCTGGGCGCCCAACTGCCCGGAATGGACCATTCTCCAGTACGCCACCGCAAAGATCGGGGCGATCCTGGTGACGATCAATCCCGCCTACCGCACCCACGAGTTGGCCTATGCGCTGCGGCAGTCAGGTGCCCGGCTGCTGGTGTCGGCGACGACGTTCAAGACGTCCGACTACCGCTCGATGGTCGCCGAGATCCTTCCCCAGACGCCGGAACTGGCCGAGGTGGTGTTCCTGGCCACCGACGACTGGAAAAGGCTGCGTAGTCGCGCCCAACAGGTGTCCGCGGATGAGCTGCGCGCCCGGATGGACATGCTGAGGCCAGGCGATGCAATCAACATCCAGTACACCTCGGGTACGACCGGCGCGCCGAAGGGAGCCACGCTGTCGCACCGCAACATCCTGAACAACGGCTTTCTCGTGACCGAACTGATCAAGCTGGGCCCCGGTGACCGGCTGTGCATACCCGTACCCTTCTACCACTGCTTCGGCATGGTGATGGGCAACCTGGGCTGCACCAGTCACGGCGCCACGATGGTGATTCCGGCTGCGGGTTTCGATCCCGCAGCGACGCTTCAAGCAATCGAACGAGAGCGCTGCACGGGTGTTTACGGTGTCCCGACGATGTTCATCGCGTTGTTGGGCCAACCCGACCTCGGCGACCGTGATCTGTCGTCGTTACGCACCGGGATCATGGCGGGGGCAACCTGCCCCATGGAGGTCATGAAACGCTGTATCGACGAGCTCAACATGGCGGAGGTCGCGATCGCCTACGGCATGACCGAGACCTCGCCGGTGTCCTGCCAGACATTGATCGATGACGACCTGAACCGTCGAACCGCGACCGTCGGCCGGGCGCATCCGCATGTCGAGATCAAGATCGTCGATCCCGACACCGGCAGGACGGTCGACCGCGGTGAGCCCGGCGAGTTCTGCACGCGCGGCTACTCCGTGATGCTGGGTTATTGGTGCGACGAGGACAGGACGCGGGAAGCAGTCGACGAAGACGGCTGGATGCACACGGGGGATCTGGCCGTCATGCGAGACGACGGGTACTGCGTGATTGTCGGGCGCATCAAGGACATGGTCATTCGCGGTGGCGAGAATGTGTATCCGCGTGAGATCGAGGACTTTCTGCACACCCATCCCGATATCGACGACGTCCAGGTGATCGGCGTGCCGGACGACAAGTACGGGGAGGAGGTCTGCGCGTGGATCAAGGTGCGGTCGGGCGGTCCGCCGCTCGACGCCGATGCCGTGCGCGCGTTCTCGTCCGGCAAGCTCGCTCACTACAAGATCCCGCGATACGTCCACATCGTCGACGAATTCCCGATGACGGTCACGGGAAAGGTACGCAAGGTCGACATGAGGGCTGAAACCGTCCGGATGCTGGGGCTCTGAACAGTTCCCCAACTGGATTCTTGCGCCCCGCCCTGAGGCAATACTAGGATGTCCTAGTATTCAGCGTTTCTCGCCGAAGGGCACGGTCATGACCACACAGATTCCACACTTCATCGACGGGCGCCGCAGCAACCTGGGGTCGACCCGAACCGCCGACGTACTCAATCCCAGCACCGGCGAAGTACAGGCCCAGGTCTTGATGGCCTCGGCCGCCGACGTCGACACCGCGGTCGCGAAGGCCGTCGAGGCCCAGAAGGAATGGGCGGCCTGGAACCCGCAGCGCCGGGCGCGGGTGATGATGAAGTTCATCGAGTTGGTCAACGCCAACATCGAGGAACTGGCCGAGCTGCTTTCCCTCGAGCACGGCAAGACGGTCCCCGACTCGAAGGGCGACGTCCAGCGCGGTATCGAGGTCATCGAGTTCGCGATCGGCATCCCGCACCTGCTCAAGGGCGAGTTCACCGAGGGCGCCGGTTCCGGCATCGACGTCTACTCGATCCGTCAGCCGCTGGGCGTGGTCGCGGGCATCACTCCGTTCAACTTCCCCGCGATGATTCCGCTGTGGAAGGCGGGCCCCGCGCTGGCATGCGGTAACGCCTTCATCCTCAAGCCTTCCGAGCGCGATCCCTCGGTGCCGCTGAGGCTCGCCGAACTGTTCTTCGAGGCCGGTCTGCCTGCAGGCGTCTTCCAGGTCGTGCAGGGTGACAAGGAGGCCGTCGACGCGATTTTGGAGCACCCCGATATCAAGGCCGTCGGCTTCGTCGGCAGTTCCGACATCGCGCAATACATCTACTCCAACGCCGCGGCGAACGGGAAGCGCTCGCAGTGCTTCGGCGGCGCCAAGAACCACATGATCGTGATGCCCGACGCCGACCTGGACCAGGCCGTCGACGCGCTCATCGGGGCCGGCTACGGCAGTGCGGGCGAGCGGTGCATGGCCATCAGCGTCGCAGTGCCCGTGGGCGACGAGACGGCAAACCGGTTGCGCGCCAGGCTCGTCGAGCGGATCAACCAGCTGCGCGTCGGCCACAGCCTCGACCCGAAGGCCGACTACGGTCCGCTGGTCACCGAGGCCGCGCTCAAGCGGGTGCGCGACTACATCGCCCAGGGCGTGGAAGCCGGCGCGGAAGCCGTCGTCGACGGGCGCGAACGTGCCAGCGACGAACTGACTTTCGACGAGGCAGACCTGTCGAAGGGCTACTTCATCGGGCCGACGCTGTTCGATCACGTGACCACCGACATGTCGATCTACACCGACGAGATCTTCGGGCCGGTGTTGTGCATGGTGCGCGCGAAGGACTACGAAGAGGCGCTGCGGCTGCCCTCCGAACACGAGTACGGCAATGGGGTGGCGGTGTTCACCCGCGACGGTGACACCGCGCGCGACTTCGTGTCTCGCGTGCAGGTCGGCATGGTCGGGGTCAACGTACCGATCCCGGTTCCGGTCGCCTACCACACGTTCGGCGGCTGGAAGCGGTCCGGATTCGGCGACCTCAACCAGCACGGCCCGGCGTCGATCCAGTTCTACACGAAAGTCAAGACGGTGACCGAGCGGTGGCCGTCGGGCATCAAGGATGGCGCTGAATTCGTCATCCCCACCATGAAGTAGAGCCGGAAGCAGACCCAGATGCAGTTCTTCGGTCTGGACGACGACGAACGCGTCATCGCCGAGACGGCGGCGGCGTTCGCCGACAAGCGTCTTGCCCCAAATGCGTTGGAGTGGGACAGAACGCACCACTTCCCCGTCGACGAGCTGCGCGAGGCCGCCGCGCTGGGCATGGCGGCGATCTACTGCAATGAAGACGCCGGCGGCAGCGGATTACGCCGCATCGACGCCGTGCGCATCTTCGAGCAACTGGCCGCAGCCGACCCCACCGTCGCGGCCTTCCTGTCCATTCACAACATGTGCGCGTGGATGGTCGAAGCGTACGGCACTCGTGAACAACGCAAATCGTGGGTGCCGCGACTCGCGTCGATGGACGCCATCGCCAGTTACTGCCTGACCGAGCCCGGTGCGGGATCGGATGCCGGCGCGCTGCGCACCAGGGCCGTTCGCGACGAAGACTTCTACGTGCTCAACGGCGTCAAGCAGTTCATCTCCGGCGCGGGCGAATCCGATGTCTACATCGTGATGGCCCGCACCGGCGGCGAAGGCCCCCGCGGTATCTCGGCATTCATCGTCGAAAAGGGCACTCCCGGGCTCAGTTTCGGCGCCAACGAGGAAAAGATGGGCTGGAATGCCCAGCCGACCGCGCAGGTCATCTTCGACGGCGTCCGGGTGCCGGCTGACGCGATGCTCGGCGGAGCCGAGGGTGAGGGCACCGGGTTCTCCATCGCGATGAACGGACTCAACGGGGGCCGGATCAACATTGCGGCGTGCTCGCTCGGCGGCGCCCAGGCCGCCTACGACAAGGCCGCCGGCTACCTGGCCGACCGGGAGGCGTTCGGCGGTCCGTTGCTGGACGAGCCGACGGTCCGGTTCAAGCTCGCCGATATGGCGACCTCGCTGGAGGCATCCCGAAACCTGTTGTGGCGCGCGGCAACAGCACTCGACAGCGACCACCCCGACAAGGTCGAGTTGTGCGCGATGGCCAAGCGCTTCGTCACCGATGCCTGCTTCGACGTCGCCGATCAGGCACTCCAGTTGCACGGCGGCTACGGCTATCTCAACGAGTACGGCCTCGAGAAGATCGTCCGCGACCTGCGGGTGCACCGCATCCTCGAGGGCACCAACGAAATCATGCGCGTGGTCATCGGTCGGGCTGCCGCGGGCCGAGCCCGCAATTCGGCACCAAGCCGCCCGAACCCGCGCCTCGTAGAAAGGGCGGAGGCATGAACATCGCGTTCTTGGGGCTGGGCAACATGGGCGGACCGATGGCGACCAACCTCGTAGCGGCCGGCCACACCGTCCATGGATTCGATCCGGTGCCCGCGCTGAAGGCGTCGGCAGAAGCCAACGGCGTCACGGTCTTCGATACCGGCGCGGCGGCCGTGGCCGACGCCGATGTGGTGATCACCTCGCTACCCAACGGCGCGATCGTCAAGGCCTGCTACGCCGAGGTGCTACCCGCGGCGAAGGCCGGTGCCCTGTTCATCGACACGTCGACGATCTCGGTCGACGACGCCCGCGACGTCCACAAGCAGGCCACCGAAGGAGGCTTCGCGCAACTCGATGCCCCGGTGTCGGGAGGCGTCAAGGGCGCCACCGCGGGCACGTTGGCGTTCATGGTGGGCGGCGAGGATGACGCCGTCGAACGGGCACGTCCGGTGCTGGAGCCGTTGGCAGGCAAGATCATCCACTGCGGCGGCTCGGGCAACGGCCAGAGCGCCAAGCTGTGCAACAACATGGTGCTCGCGGTGCAACAGATTGCCGTCGGCGAAGCCTTTGTGCTGGCCGAGAAGCTCGGCCTGTCCGCCCAGTCGCTGTTCGATGTGATCACCGGCGCAACCGGCAATTGCTGGTCGGTGCACACCAACTGCCCGGTTCCGGGTCCGGTGCCGACCTCCCCCGCCAACAACGACTTCAAGCCCGGCTTCGCCACCGCGCTGATGAACAAGGACCTCGGCCTGGCGATGGACGCGGTGAACTCGACGGGCTCGGCGGCGCCGCTGGGGACGCATGCCGCCGAGATCTACGCAAAGTATGCCGCGGACCATGCGGACAAGGACTTCAGCGCGGTGATCGAACTGCTGCGCGGCAGCTGAGTGCGCGGGACCTGACCCCTAGGCGGCGTCGGCCGGCTTGTGGGCCGCATACCAACGCCTCTGCAGCCGTTGGCAATCCGCGATCCGCATCGGCTCCCCGCCGGCGTAGTCCGGCCTCACGCACACCGCGGCGGGAATCGCCGGTGCACCGTCGCCGGTGATGACCGCGGTGGCCAGACCAGAGGACGTCGCCGCGCGCAAACCCGAAGCGGAGCCGGTGATGGCCAGCGCGTTCTCCGCGGGTATCCCGAGCTCCCACAGTGCGGTACGAAACGACTCGGGATCCGGCATGGGCTTCTTCACATCGTCGGCGGTCACGACGGTTTCGACGACACCGTCGCCGATCAGTTGACGCACCAGCGGCTCCGCCCAGCTTCGCCGTCCACCGACGACCACCCCGATCTCGATGCCTGCGGTGAAGGCTTCCATGACGAGGTCGATCAGCCCGGGCCGGGGAGTCAGGTCGGCGTCGAGGATCATCTCGTCGAGCATCATCGTCTTGGTCGTGTAGATGTCGTCGGCAAGCAGTTGGGTCAACACATCGGACTCGGTCGACACACCGCGCTTGCGCAGTTCGGCCAGGATTCGCTGACGCTCGTCGGTCAGTGCCAGCAGCTGCCGATACCGGGTGAGGCTCCACTCGAAGTTCAGGCCGTGCGCCGCGAAGGCGGCGTTGTAGGCCACCCGGTGGCCGCCGCACTCGACATCCGCGAGCGCGTCGAGGTCGAATATCAGGGCACGAAGTGAATCCACCTCGGCGCCGACTGTCGACGCACAATCCCACCAAAACCGTCCGGCACGCCACGTCTTCTGCTGTGTCATAGGCACGTAGAAAAGGGTGGCCCAGATCACGGGATTCCTACCTCCCCCATTAGGGGGATTGGGTGAGCCAACTTGCGCGACCCTGATCTACCCCACCTCTAAGGTGTTGCCATGGCGTCCGACAGCCCGCTCGCCTCTAGACCAGTGCGAATCGTCCTGGTAGACGATCACGAAATGGTCATCGAGGGTCTCAAGGCGATGCTGGCCGCGTTCTCCGACCGGGTGGCGGTGGTCGGCCAGGCCGTCGGTGCTGAGCGGGCGCTCAGCGTAATTGACGAACTCGATCCCGACATCGTCCTCACCGACGTGCGCATGCAGGGCTCCAGCGGCCTGGATCTGTGCCAGACGCTGCGGCAGCGCCAGCCGGACCGCAAGGTGGTCATGCTGTCGGTGTACGACGACGAGCAGTACCTGTTTCAGGCCCTGCGCGTCGGCGCGTCCGGATACCTGCTGAAGAGCATCGGCAGCGACGAACTCGTGCGCCAGTTGGAGTTCGTGCACGGCGGCGCGACCGCGATCGACCCGGGCATGGCGGCCAGGGCGGCCGACACCGCGGCCAGGATGCAGCGCGACGAGTTCTGGCCCGGCGCACGGCAGGGCCTCACCCAACGGGAGAGCGAGATCCTGTCCTACGTCGTCAATGGTCTGTCCAACCGCGGCATTGCCAGCAAGCTGGTGATCGGCGACGAAACCGTGAAGACGCATCTGCGCTCGATCTACCGCAAGCTGGGGGTCAGCGACCGGACCGGTGCGGTCGCCACCGCTCTGCGCGAGGGGATTTACCAATGAGCCCAGTCGGCGGAGGGCCGTTGCGCCCCAACGCGGTGCGCGATCTCGGTCAATACGAGCTGGCCGCCGACCGCGAGCTCGCGCTGCTGCGGGAGTTGATCCAGGCGGCGTCCAGCGGACCCGGCGTCGAACCGCTCGCGGCGGCGGCCGCCAGGATGATCACCGAGGCCACCGCCACCGACGTCTGCTTCGTGCACGTCCTCGACGACAGCGACCGGTCGCTGACGCTGGCCGGCGCGACTCCGCCGTTCGACGCCGAGATCGGCAAGATCCGGCTTCCACTGGGCTCCGGCGTATCCGGTTGGGTGGCCAGCCACCGCGAGCCCGTGGTCATCACGCACGACAAGGAATCCGATCCGCGGTACATGCCGTTCCAGTCGCTTCGCGGATCCGACTTCACCTCCATGGTGTCGGTGCCGATGGAGACGGATCCCGGCGGCCTCGTCGGCGTGCTCAACGTGCACACCGTCGAGCGGCGCGAATTCACCAGCGGCGACGTGGAACTGCTCCTGGTGATCGGACGGCTCATCGCGGGCGCGCTGCACCAGGCGCGGCTGCACCGTCAATTGGTGGCGCGTGAACGCGCGCACGAGAACTTCGTCGAACAGGTCATCGAGGCGCAGGAACTCGAGCGCCGACGGCTGGCCGGCGACATTCACGACGGCATCTCGCAGCGACTGATCACGTTGTCGTATCGACTCGACGCGGCTGCTCGTGCCGCGGAAACCGACCCCGCGGCGATGACCGAACAGCTCGGTATGGCAAGGGAACTGGTCGATCTCACGCTGCAGGAAGCACGCGCGGCGATCAGCGGTCTGCGGCCGCCGGTGCTCGACGACCTCGGCTTGGCAGGGGGGCTGGCCAGCCTGGCCCGCTCGATCGGACAGCTCGATGTCAAGGTCGACCTCACCGAGACGCGGCTCCCCGACCACATCGAGCTGGCCCTGTATCGCATCGCTCAGGAGTGCCTGCAGAACGTCGTCAAACACGCGGGCGCGTCGACGGCGCGGCTGACCTTCGCGGTCGACGAGGGCGATACCGGGGAGTTCGCGCGGCTCGAGATCGTCGACGACGGAGTCGGTTTCGACACGTTCGAGCATCCCCTGGGTAGCGACGAGATGGGCGGCTACGGCCTGCTGTCGATGGCCGAACGCGCCGAGATCGTCGGCGGCCGGCTCAACATCCGCTCGCGCCCCGGCGCGGGAACGGCGGTCACCGCCACCATCCCGCTGCCCAACGTCGCGGAGTGAGTCACCTAGAAGTCGCCCGCGGTGCGCCGTAGCGTCTCGATCGACGCCGCCAACGCCCGCGACTCGTCGTCGGACATGCCGATGTCGGCGAAGACCTCTTTGTTGAGCGTGACGGTCGCGTCCTCGACAGTCGAACGTCCGAGATCGGTGATCTGCACCAGCGTGGTGCGGCCATCGGTGGGGTGCGGCAGCCGCGCCACCAGCCCGTGCGCCTCCAATCGGCGGATCGCGTGCGTAACGCTGGTGACGTGCACCTGCAACCGGTCGGAGGCCTTGGTGATGGGCAGCGCACCGTTGCGGCTGAATGCCAGCAGCCGCAACAGCTCGTAGCGCGCGAAACTGAGGTCGTATGGCCGCAAAGCGTTCTCCACACGGGCCAGCAGGATCTGGTGGGCCCGCATCACCGAGGTGACCGCCACCATGCCGTTGGCGACATCACCCCAGCCGGCCCGCTCCCAGTTGGCGCGCGCGAGCTCGATGGGATCGCGCTGGTGCGGGTCCGCGGGCGGTTCTGAGGCCACGCCTCTTCATACCGCAGCCCGAGCCCGCTACGACAGGGTTCAGCCGACCGCGACGCCGTCGAGCGCGCTGAGCACCGCTCTGGTCGACTGGCGACTGCCCACGGTGATCCTGGCGCTGCCGTCGGCATAGTTTCTGATCTGCAGGCCGGTGTCGTGGAAGAACTGCTGCCACGGCCGACTGGTGGCAGGCAGGTAGACGAAGTTGGCATGGCCGTCGGTGCTGTACACCCCCATCGAACGCAATCGCTTTCGCAGATACCGTCGCTCGGAGGAGATCATCCGGATCCGTTGCTGCAGTTGACTTTCGGCATCGTAGGACGCCGCGACCGCCACCAGCCCGGTGAGACCGATCCCGAACGGCAACTGCATAGTCCACAGGCTTCTGGCCAGGTCGGGCGCACAGAAGCCGTAGCCGATGCGCATTCCGGCCAATCCGTAGGCCTTCGAAAACGTACGCATTACCACCACGTTCGGGTACCGCCCAACCAGCGACAGGGCGTCGATACGGTGCTCGGGGGCGAGGAACTCGACATAAGCCTCGTCCAGCAGCACGACGGTGTCGGACGGCAGGCGCTGCAGGAAGAGCTCGATGTCGGCCGCCGGCTCCACGGTGCCCGTCGGATTGTGTGGTCGGCACACCACCACGACCCGGGCCTGGCGTGCCGCCTGCGCCATCGCGTCGAGATCGTGGTGGCCGTGCTCGTCCAGCGCCACGGTGACCGAAACCAGTCGGGCCATCCGGGCGAAGATCGGATAGCCGTCGAACGTCGGCGACGTCATCACCATCCGATCGCCCGGACTGGTCACCGCGCTCAGCACCTGCATGATCACCCCGGTCGCGCCGGCGCCGATCACCACCTGCTCCTCGTGCGCCCCGATGTGGCTCGCGATCAACGCGCGCAGGCGCTCCGGCAGGAATTCCGGATACCGGTTGGCCACCTCGACGGACTCGGTCAGCGCAGAGCGCACGCCGGGCAGCGGCGGGAACGGATTCTCGTTGAGCGACAACGCCATCGGGTCGACCGCGCTGGGCAGTCCGGACACCGCCTCGGTGAGATATGCGTCCGCGAAATCTTTACTGCTCCTCGCGTCCGCGGAGATTTTACTGCTCCTCGCGTCCGCGGAAATTTTACTGCTCCTCGCGTCCATCAGCGACCACCCCATCTGATGGCAGCCGCTCCCGCGAAGTCACCCGCATGCGCGAAGGCGGCCAACAGCGCCACATCGCCCTTCTTGAGCTGGCCGTCGGAGATGGCCCGATCGAGGTTGATCGGGATGCCCGCGGCGAACAGATTGCCGCACTGCTCGAACGTGTCGCGATGCTTGTCCTTCGAGATCTCCAGGGCATCGCGCCAGTTGCGCAAAAACGCCCTGTTCGGCTGGTTGGTCACCAGCAGGTCGAGATCCTTGGGCTTCATGCCGATCCGGTCGCAGACGGCGTAGGACACCTCGGGGACTTGGCGGTTGCCGCGCGCCAGCACCTTGGTGATCTTGCTTTCGGTGAACCCGATGCAGCCTTCGCCGGGGCCCGCCTCCCACCATTTGCGAGACGGCTCGACGGCAATGGTCATATCGCCGGCGAATTCGCCGTACGTGCGGCATTCGATGTCGAGGATCGGCGACGTGTCCGACCGCGCGAGCAGCGCGACGGCTGCGCCGTCTCCCGGCACCGACGCCTGGGCCTTCGAGCGGATCGTCTTCTGGTCGAAAACGGTGCCCGCGGCGTTCTGCGCGACGGCGATCAGTGCCGTCTCCCCCTGTCCCGACTCGATCAGCGTGCGAGCCACATTCATGCCGAGCACGAATGCCGCGCAGCCGCCGTTGTGTAGATCGAGCACCCACGTCGGTTTCATCCCGAGGCGATGCGCCATGGCCCCGCCACCGCCGTAGAACGGCATGTCAGGCAGCTGGACGTGGGTCAGCAGGATATCGACGTTGGCGATGGCGTCTTGGCCGTGACGCTCGATGAGGCCGGCGGCCGCGCGTTCCACCATGTCGACGGCCGTCTGATCGGTGGCGACATGGTGGCGGAACCTCGGCGCCCGGAACATCAGGTTCTCGCGCAACTCATCGGATTCGGCGAAGCCGGCGTAGTAGTCGGCGCCGACCGGGTCCCCGGGCAGATACGTCGAGATGTCGAGCAGGCTGACCGTTGATGTGCTTCCCGCGTGCGTAGCAGTCATCTGATCCTCACTTCATCCACGCCGGCGTGACAGGCAGGCCGTTGTGGTGCCGGTATTCGGCGATTGCCTTGAGGTTCTTCAGCTCCAGCAGATGGCCGGGCCCGAACATGTCCCAGAAGTCGCCGACCCACACGGGACGCTGAGGCGGCGCGGTCTCCGGATAGGGATTGCTGTCGTAGAACGGGTGGTGGCAGTTGGTCCACAGGACGACGGACCCGGGCCTGTCGAAGACCACCTGCGCGTCGACGATGCGCATCAGGTAGATCATCCACAGATGCCTGCCCTGATCCCACGCGCAGTGGTAGTCGACCGTGCGCGCCACCCTGTTGGCCACGGTGCGGGTGAAGATCGGACTGCCCTTGTCGCCGCCGAGCTTGTCGTAGGCCACCCACAGTCCGGGCTCCTCGGTCGGCGCGAACCCCCGCAGGCTGTAGGTCCACTCCTCCAGGCAACGGGTGTCGGCCATGTAGTCGAACAGCTCATCGGGTGGGCAGTCGATGAAATCGTTGACGGTGCAATAGGTTCCGAACACCTCGTCATGCGGGTAGACCGACCGCATCATCTCCATGATGATCGGCGTGGCCTTCTCCCTCGGCGACGTCTCGACACGGATCACCCCGTCGATCGGCTCGGCTGAGCCTCGATGGGCGGTGATGTCATCAAGTGCGGGCAACGACATGGGAACTGCTCTCCTCTGCGATTACGGGGTTCTTCTCGGCCGCATTGCCGAGAAATGCTGCGAACGGTGGGATTTCGTCGGGCGAGCACTCGACCGACACCACCGATGGGCCGTTGACGTCGAGCGCGGCCCGAAGCGCGGCGGGTAGATCGTCGAGCGTATCGACGTCGACGGACGGCAGGCCGGGGAACATGGCCGCCAGGCCGGCGCCCAAGCGGCTCGAACCGAATCGGTTGTAGCTGTACAGGTCGTCGTAGAAGAGCTGTTCACGGGTCGCGCACATCGCATGCGCGTGGTTGTCGAAGAGCAGAAACGTCACGGGCAGCCCGTACTGCAGCGCGGTGTGAATCTCCATGCCGTGCATGAAGAATGACCCGTCACCCGCGACGACGACGGTCCGGCGCCCGCGTCCGAACGCCACACCGAGCGCTGCCCCGAAGCTGTAACCCATACCACCCATGCCGAGCGCGGCGATGAAGCGCCCGTCCCTGCGCGCAGGGAGGTAGTGGATCGCCGATGCGCCGATGTTGCCTGCGTCCACGACGATGTCGACCCCGTCCGGCAGCACGTCGTTCAGCACGGCCATCGCGTCGCGGTAGCGCACCCCGGCGCCGTCATGTGCCGGCGGCGTCAGCTCGACCCTCGGCACCACATCCGGCACCCGGACACCGGTCGGTCGGCCACTGCCGTTCAATTCCTGCGCGAGCAGTTTCAGCGATCCGCGTAAGTCTTCGGTGTGAATGTGCGGACACGGAACGTACGGCGCCGCCGCGCCGATCGAGTAGATCGGCACCGATGCCAGCACCTCGTCCAGCCCGGCGCGCGCGGTCACGGTCAGTCGCGTGCCGACCAGCAGACACACCGCGCTGTCGGCGATCGCCGTCGCAACGCCGGGATGCCCCATCACACCGGTCACCCCGAGCGCCGAGGACAACCCCAGTCCGGGCGCGCCCGCGACATCTTTGGCGTCTGGCACAGTGGCGACGCGCGCCCGCAGCATCGAACGCAGCTGCGCGAGTTCGGCGCGTGCGTCGTCGCGGGCGACCTGCTCACCGGCGATGATGGTGATCGGGCCGTCGGCGCTGCGCAGTGCCCGCGCAATGGGGTTTGGGTCGCCGAGCAGGGCGCCGGTCGAAACCCCGTTCACCGGCCCGCGGACTTCGAGGCGGGACTGCTGGATGTCCTTCGGGAGCAGCAGCACAGCGGGACCGCCTCGATTGGCGGCGGCGACGGCCTCGGGCAGCGCCGCTGTGATGTCCTCGGGCGCCAGAATTCGACGGCAGAACACCGATACCGCGGAGAACAGCGCCTCACCGTTCAATGCGCCGTTCCGGCCGCTGGTGTCCTGGAAGGCGCCCCGCCCGTCGAGCGGCGTCGGGGGCTGGCCGATGAGCGCCAGTACCGGCACCCGACTGGCCAGCGCCTCACCAAGTCCGGCAACGGTATTGAGGCAGCCGCCGCCGGAGGTCGCGGCCACCACACCGATCCCGGCACCGCTGCGGCTGTACCCGTCGGCCATGGTTGCCGCGGAGAACTCGTGTTTGGCCAGGACCGCGGTCACGTCGTCGCAGAAGTGCGCGGCGTCGTACAGATCCTCGATATTGGCGCCGTCGACACCGAAGATGAAGCCCGCTCCGGTCGCCGCCAGATGATCGACGATGTGATCGACCACCCGATGTGTCCTGGCCATTCATTCACCTGCTTCCGTGACTGCAAGTGACACGGCCCGCGAGCGACGACGGTTCAACGGGTGAGCGGGCTCACAAGTCCGTTTGGAGCAGCACCGCTTTCGTATCGGTATCGACCAATTGCACGGACTTGATCTCGTCCTTCTGCATGGTCGTGTTGCCACTCGGCAGGGCGGTGGCGCCGTTCACGCCCACCCAGGTGGCGATCTCGCTTTGAGTTCCGTTGTGGCCCAACACAACCATCGACAGATTCTCCGTCGTCTCCTGGCCGCGGCTCGCGTAGTCGCCGTAGGTGCACACCATGTCCACCCGGGTGCCCCAACCGAAACCGGTCAAGGTGACCGCGGCGTTGATCGGGGTCTGCGCGACCTTACTCATCGTCACTGCCGAGGCCATCGGCTCGTCGCCGCCGTGCCCACGAATACCGGGCAAGATTCCGACCACCAGCGCCACGGCCACCACCGCTGCCGCGGCGGCCAGCGTGATCACGCTGAACCTGCGGGTGCGGCGCCGTCGCCACTGAACTTTCTCCACCAGCGAGTCGAGCACCTCGGGCCGAAGCGGTGGTTCCGCCGCCGGGTCGTCGAGTGCTTCCACGTCCTTGGCGTCCAGGTGCGCCAACAAGGCCGGAATGCCGCTCAGTTCGGCGACGGCGGCGCTGCAGCGCGGGCAGGTGGCGAGATGTGATTCGAACTCCCGCCGTTCGGTGCCCGACAGCGAGCCAAGGACGTAGGCGGCGTCCCACAGTGCATATGGGTCGTCACCGCGCAGGTCGTCTTCGCGGTTCGCGGGCTGCGTCATCGAGTCACCCCCATTTCCTGCAGTGAGAGGCGCAGCGCCCGTACGGCGTAATGCAGCCTCGATTTAACCGTGCCTTCGGCAATGTCAAGGTCGGCGGCGATCTGCGCGGTCGTCCAGCCCTGGTAGTACGACCGCTTTATCACCGCCCGGTGGTCAGGCGATAGCTGTGCCAGGGCGCCGCTCAACAACATTCGGTCCAAGGCGGAGTCCACCTCATCCGGGCCGGCGCGATCGTAGGTCTTCTCGGGGTCCGGGGTTCCGGACTCGCTTCGAAACCTGGCACTGCGCCGCTCGTCGATGATCATATTGCGGGCGACGGTGAACAACCAGGCTCGCGCCGACCGGTCACCGTCGGTGACTTCGGGATGCTGCCACGCCCGCAGCAATGTTTCCTGCACTACATCCTCTGCCCGTGCTCGATCCCCGGTAAGCCGCACGGCATACCGCCACAAAGCCGCGCCGTGCTCCTCGTAGAGGAGGCGCATCAGCGCCGTCTCGGGATCGTCCATTCAATACCTCCCTCGTTATTACGAGGCAAAGGCCGATCCGGTTCATCGATCTTCCCCGAACAACCGGGGAATCTGCAGGTTTTGGCGCGAGCTAGCGCGTCAGGACGCGAGGCCCGTCGTCGGTGACAGCAACGGTGTGTTCCCAGTGCGCCGCGCGGGATCCGTCGGCGGTGACCACTGTCCATTCGTCGGCCAGCACCACGGTCTTCGATGTGCCGAGCGTGAGCATCGGTTCGATGGCCAGCACCGAGCCGGCAACCAGGTACGGCCCACGTCCGGGCTGACCTTCGTTGGGCAGGAACGGGTCCATGTGCATGCGCCTGCCGATGCCGTGGCCGCCGTAGCCTGCGACGATGCCGAAAGTGCGGTCGTAGCGCTTCTCGGCTGCCCGGGTGCCGGTCTCGATGGCATATGAGACGTCGGTGAGCCGGTTGCCCGGAACCATGGCGGCGATGCCTGCCTCCATCGACTCCCTGGTGGCCTGCGACAGCGCCTCGTCGACCGGTATCAGCTCACCCACCCCGAATGTGACGGCCGAATCACCGTGCCAGCCGTCGAGGATGGCGCCGCAGTCGATGGACACCAGGTCACCGGCGGCCAGCGTTTCGGTGGCGGCCGGTATGCCGTGCACGACGCGGTCGTTGACCGACGAGCAGATGCTCGCCGGAAAGCCGTGATAGTCGAGGAACGACGGGGTGGCGTCGGCGTCGCGGATCACCGATTCGGCGATCTCGTCGAGGTCGAGGGTGGACACCCCCGCAACGGCGGCCTCACGCACCGCCCGCAGCGCGGCGGCGACGACGGATCCGGCGGCGGCCATCGCGTCGAGTTCACCGGGGGTACGTGGGTCGACGACCTTGCGGGTGCGCAACCCTGGAAGGGTGATCATCGGTTACTTGCCCCAACTCAACGGTCGGTTCACCGACCGAGCGCGCGCAGGGCCCGGGCGAACACCTCGTCGAGTCCACCGATCGCGTCGACGGTCTGCAGGTTGTTGTGGCTGTAGTACTCGAGCAGCGGCCTGGTCTCGTCGGCGTACACCTTCATCCGGTTGTGGATGACCTCTTCGGTGTCGTCGGCGCGGCCACGGGCCTTGAGCCGGATGAACAGCTCCTCCTCGGACACCGCGAACTCCAGCACGGCGTCGAGCTTGGCGTTGTGGTTCTCCAGCATCTCGTCGAGCGCCTCCGCCTGCGCCACCGAGCGGGGGTAGCCGTCGAGAATGAAACCGTCGGTGGCGTCGGGCTGCTCGATGCGGTCCTCGACCAGCTTGTTCGTCAGCTCCGAGGGAACCAGGTCGCCTGCGTCCAGGTAACGCTTGGCCTCGAGGCCCAGCGGGGTGCCGTTGCTGATGTTCTCGCGGAAGAGATCCCCGGTGGAGATCTGCGGAATGCCGAGCTTCTCGGACAGCTTCTGCGCCTGCGTCCCTTTGCCCGCCCCCGGCGGCCCGAGCAGTACGACTCTCACTTCAGGAACCCTTCGTAGTTGCGCTGCATCAGCTGGCTCTCGATTTGTTTGACCGTATCCAAGCCGACGCCAACCATGATGAGAACCGCTGTACCGCCGAACGGTATGTTCTGCACGCCGCCGGTGTTGCCGATCTCCAGGAACAGGTTCGGCAGGACGGCGATGATGCCCAAATAGATCGAGCCGGGAAGGGTGATCCGGTTCAGCACGAAACGCAGGTAGTCCGCTGTCGGCTTGCCGGGTCGGATACCGGGGATGAAGCCGCCGTATTTCTTCATCTCATCGGCGCGCTCGTCGACGTTGAACTGGACCGACACGTAGAAGTAGGTGAAGAAGACGATCAGGCCGAAGTAGATGGCGATGTAGGACCAGCTGGCCGGGTTGGTGAGGTAGTTCGCGACGAACTTGTCCCACCAGCCGGTGCCCGCGTTGGCCCGCCCACTCTGGATCAGCTGGGTGATCAGGTGCGGGATGTAGATCAGCGATGACGCGAAGATCACCGGGATGACGCCGGCCTGGTTGACCTTCAAGGGCAGATAGGTCGATGTGCCGCCGTACATCTTGCGACCGACCATGCGCTTGGCGTACTGCACCGGGATGCGGCGCTGGCCCTGCTCGACGAACACCACGCCGACGATGATGACCAGCGCGGCGACGCAGACCGCGGTAAAGACCACCGGGCCGCGGCTGTCGAGGATGCTCTTGCCTTCGGACGGGATACGGGCGGCGATGCTGGCGAAGATCAGCAGCGACATGCCGTTGCCGATGCCGCGCTCCTGGATGAGTTCGCCCATCCACATCACCAGCGCGGCGCCGGCGGTCATCACGATCACGATGACGGCAAGGTTGAAGATCGACGAGTTCTGGATGATGTCGAGCGTGCAGCCCTGCAGCAGCCCGCCGTTGGCGGCCAGCGCCACGATGCTGGTGGCCTGCAGAAGCGCGAGCGCGATCGACAGGTAGCGGGTGTACTGGGTGAGTTTCGCCTGGCCGGCTTGGCCTTCCTTTCGCAGTTCTTCGAAGCGCGGGATCACCACACCGAGCAGCTGCACGATGATGCTCGCGGTGATGTAGGGCATGATGCCGATCGCGAACACCGCCAGCTTCAGCAGCGCGCCGCCGGAGAACAGGTTGATCAGTGAATAGATCTGCGCCGAGTCGCCGCCGCTGAGCTGTGTGAGGCACTTCTCCACGTTGCCGTAGTTGACGCCCGGCGACGGGATCGAGGCGCCGACCCGGTACAGGATCAGGACGCCGAGGGTGAACAGAATCTTGCGACGCAGGTCGACCGTCCGCAGCGATGAGATGAAAGCCGAAAGCACTCTTTCCTCCTGCGCAGCCGGGCTCTATCGCGGCGTGCCAAATGGGGCTGGTCGTTACCAGCGTCGGTCAAGTCATATGCCGAGCTCGGCAGCCTGGGTGTTTGTCAGCCCAGGCCTATTGACCTGCGCCCAGCCTGCGGAGTCACGCAGTCTACGAGAGTAACAGTTGGTGGGTGTCTACCCCGCATCCGCTGGACCAGGCATTGAGGTCAAGGGACCATCAAGTTTCGGGGGGTACAGTCGAAGACAGCTTGTTACACCAGCTAACTAATCGACGGATAGCTCATCGACAGGGGTTCTACATGGCGCGCACGGACAACGACACATGGGATCTGGCCTCCAGCGTGGGGGCGACCGCAACGATGGTGGCGGCCGCGCGCGCGATGGTGACCAGGATCGATGGCGCCTTGATCAGCGACCCCTATGCCGAGCCCCTGGTGCGGGCCGTCGGGGTCGACGTCTTCACCCGGCTCGCCACCGGAGAACTCGACCCGTCGGCGTTCGACGTCGACGACGACACGAACGCCGGCATGGACCGGATGGTCGACAACATGGCGGTGCGGACCAAGTTCTTCGACGACTTCTTCACCGACGCGACCGCCGCGGGCGTCCGGCAGGTGGTGATCTTGGCGTCGGGCCTGGACTCCCGCGCCTACCGGCTGCACTGGCCGGCCGGCACCGTGGTCTATGAGGTGGACCAGCCCGACGTCATCGCGTTCAAGACGCAGGCGCTTGCCGACCTCGGCGCCGAGCCGACCTCCGAGCGCCGCGCCGTGGCGATCGATCTGCGCTACGACTGGCCCGCCGCGCTGAAGGACGCGGGATTTGATCCCGCCGAGCCGACGGCCTGGAGCGCCGAGGGGCTGCTGGGCTATCTGCCGCCCGACGCCCAGGACCGGCTGCTCGACACCATCACCGACCTGAGCGCGCCCGGAAGCTGGCTGGCGACCGAGAGCGCACCGCCGATCGACCAGGCGGACGCCGAAGAGGCCATGGAGAAGATGCAGTCGGCCGCCGAGCGGTGGCGCGAACACGGCTATGACCTCGACTGGGCCAACCTCGTCTATCTCGGCGACCGCAACGAGCCCGCCGCCTACCTGACCGAGCGCGGCTGGACGGTCGACGGCAGCGGCGTCAACGAGCTACTGACCGCCAACGGCTATCCCCCGTTCGACGGAGATACGCCCTTCGCGGATCTGCGCTACGTCCGCGGCACCCTCGGCGCGAGCCGAGGAATCAAACGATGACACGAGCGGACGCCGACAGCTGGGACATCGCGTCCAGCGTCGGCGCGACCGCCACCATGGTCGCCGCCGCTCGCGCGATCGCCAGCCGGGAGCCCGACGCGCTCATCGACGACCCGTTCGCCGAGCCCTTGGTGCGCGCGGTCGGCCTGGACTTCTTCAACCGGCTGATCGACGGCGAGATCGATGTGTCCGACGAAGACGGCGGAGCCGCGACCCGGTTGATCACGAACGTGATGGCGGTCCGCACCCGGTTTTTCGACGACTTCTTCACCGAAGCGACGAAGGCGGGTATCGGACAGGCGGTCATCCTGGCCTCCGGCCTCGATGCGCGCGCCTACCGGTTGCCGTGGCCCGCGGGCACTGTCGTCTACGAGATCGACCAGCCCAGGGTGATCGAGTTCAAGAACTCGACGATGGCAGCGCTCGGCGCGATGCCGACGGCGGTGCGCCGCGCGGTGAGCATCGACCTGCGCGAGGATTGGCCGACCGCGTTGCGCCGCAACGGTTTCGATGACACAAGGCCTACCGCGTGGTCAGCCGAGGGACTGTTGGTATACCTGCCGCCGGACGCACAGGACCGGTTGTTCGACGACATCGCGAGGCTTTCGGCGCCGGGCAGCAGGCTGGCCACCGAGTATCACCCTGACGCAGGCGCGAGCATGGGCGAGCGCGCAGAGGCATTTCGTGAGCGGTGGCAGAAGCACGGGTTCGACATGAACCTCGCGGACCTGTTCTACAAGGGCGACCGCAATCCCGTCGTCGAGTACCTCACCGACCATGGATGGCGGGTGACCGCCCGCAGCAGGCCCGAGATGTTCACCGAATACGGACGACAATTTCCCGACACCGAGGAGCTCGCACCGATGCGGGATTCGCTCGCCGTCACCGCAATACGATAATAGGAAAACTCCATGGCAAGAACTGACAACGACAGCTGGGACCTCGCTTCGAGCGTGGGCGCCACCGCAACGGCGGTCGCCGCGTCGCGAGCGGTCGCATCCCAGGGTCCTGATGCACTGCTCGACGATCCGTTCGCAGAGCCATTGGTGCGCGCCGTCGGCCTCGACGAATTCGTGAAGGTCGTCGACGGTGAGTCGTTCAACGAGAACGATCCGGTGATGACTCGTCGAGCAATGAGCGAGCAGATCGCCGTACGAACAAGGTTTTTCGACGACTTCTTCACAACCGCCACCGGTGCCGGCATCCGGCAAGCGGTGATTCTGGCCGCAGGCCTTGATACCAGGGCCTACCGGTTGGGCTGGCCCGCGGACACCCACGTGTACGAAGTCGACCAGCCCGAGGTGATCGCGTTCAAGACCGCGATGCTCGACGACCTCGGCGCCGCGCCGAAAGCGACCCGCAGAACCGTCTCCATCGACCTGCGTGACGACTGGCCTGCGGCCCTACGTGCTGCGGGGTTCGATCCGGCCCAGCCGACCGCGTGGATCGCAGAAGGCCTGCTGCCTTACCTGCCGCCTGAAGCACAGGACCGACTGTTCGACCACATCACCTCGCTGTCGGCCCCCGGCAGTCGCTTGGCCACCGAGCACATGGACACCACCAGCCTGCCCGACGACTGGGCCGACCGGATCAACGACCGGTGGCGTCGCGCGGGCTCCGACATCAATCTGAGCGATCTCTTCTACGACGGAGAGCGGAACGAGGCCCGTAATTACCTGTCGTCACACGGGTGGCAGGTCAAGGTCTCGTCGACCAACGAGCTGTACGACCGACACGGTTTCACCCTCCCCGACGACGAATTGGTCAAATTGATGGGCGATTCGGGTTATCTGACGGCCGCTCTCCCGCAGGAGCATTGATGGCGCGCACTGACGACGATTCGTGGGATCTGGCCTCCAGCGTCGGCGCCACCGCGACGATGGTGGCTGCGCAGCGCGTGCTGTCTCACCGGGAGGGGTTGATCGACGACCCGTTCGCCGAACCGTTGGTGCGAGCGGTCGGCATGGACTTCTTCACCCGCGCTCTGGACGGTGAGATCGACTCTGCCGAATTGGAGGCCGTCGATCCGCGGTTCAACTTCCGTCGGTCCGCGGAGAGAATGGCGGTGCGCACCCGCCACTTCGACACGCTGTTCACCGACGCCATCGACGCCGGTGTCCGCCAGGCGGTCATCCTGGCTGCTGGACTGGATGCGCGCGCGTACCGGTTACCGTGGCCCGACGGCACCGTCGTCTTCGAGGTCGACCAACCCGAGGTGATCGAGTTCAAGTCGAGCACGCTCGCCGGTCTGGGCGCCAAGCCCAAGGCGGACCGCCGCGCCGTCGCCATCGATCTGCGAGACGACTGGCCGAAGGCTCTGTGCGACAACGGCTTCGACACGAGTGAGCCGACAGCATGGATCGCTGAAGGGCTGCTGATCTACCTCCCCGCCGAGGCGCAGGACCTGCTGTTCGACCGAATCGACGAACTCAGCGCGCCCGGAAGCCGGGTCGCCACCGAGCACATCCCGGACGTCAGCATGTTCTCCGACGAACGGTCGCAGCTGATCTCCGACCGGCTCAAGCAGTACGGCCACGACTTCGAGATGCGCGACCTCATCTACCACGAGAAGCGCAGCGACGTCGTCGACTACCTCACCGGCCATGGCTGGGACGTCAGCGCCCGGAAGGTGCCGGACGCGTACACCGACAACGGCTTCGAATTCCCCGACGACGGCGCCATGGGCTTCTTCACCGACATGAGCTACGTCAGCGCGATCAAGCGCTAAATTCCTCTCGCCGAAGAGACGTCACCCGCCGTCTGCCAAGTCCAGAAACCGGCCGTAGCGGTCCGCCATGGCTTGCTTCCAAGCCGGATCGGGCTCGACGGTGCGCTCGGTCGACGCCCATCGCGCGGCGTCGGCCACCGACGACTCCAATCCAACTCCCATGCGGGCGAGAAACGCTGCCCCGAGTGCGGCCCCCTCGGGGACACCCGACACCTCGACAGGCAGTCCGGTCGCGTCGGCGATGGCCTGCATCCACGGGCCCACGCGCGTGCCGCCGCCGGTCGCGACGACGCGTTTCGGCGACGTGCCTGCCAGCTCGATGAGCTGGCGAACGACGAACCCGGACGCCTCGTAGGCCGCGCGGCGCACCGACGCGGCATCGTGCGCGAGGGTCAGCCCGTCGAGCACCGCGCGCCGATCCGGATCGTAATACGGCGTGCGCTCACCCCGTACATACGGCGACCACACCGGCACGTGGCGAGGGTCGGCGGACGACGGATCAGCCTGCGCCACAAGCTGATCGACCCAGTTCAGGAAGAGACCGCCGGCATTGCTCGCGCCGCCGATCTGGCATTTGCCCGCCGCCGTGTGCGGGACTGTCCACAAGCCCGGCACTTCGCGAAACTCCGGGATGGTCGTCCACACGATGAGCGTGGCGCCGCACAGCACCAGCACGTCGCCGTCCCGGTCGGCGCCCGCGACCATCTGCTCGCAGGTGGCGTCGATGGCGCCGGCCGCCAGCACGGCGTCGCTGTCGTGCACGACGCCGGCGGCCGTACCCGGCGCCTCCACGCGAGGCATCCGGTCGGCCGACGCGCCGCAGTCGGCGCATTCCGCCGCGTTCCAGCCGGTGCCGTCGAACAGCGGCAGCGTGGTGAAGGCGGTGGCGACGTCGATCACCGCCTCACCGCCCAGCGCGTAGTTGGCCACCGCGGGCGCCGGCCAGTACCCCGCCGCATCGGGTGCCTCGCGGGCCGTCCAACGCAGGAACTCGGCCGCCTCGCCGATCATGAAGCCCATGCCGGGGATCGGGGCCGCCGCCCGTCCGCGGCAGTCGCCGTACAGCAGGCCGGCAGTCAGTGGCACGCCGTCCGCGTCGACGGCCGTCAGTGAGGGCACCATCGCCGAGACGGCGACCGCACGGGCGTCGCGGCGGCCCAGTTGGCCGAGCGCCGCCAGTGGGCCGGCGCGCCAGGCCTGAGCGGCGTCGTGCTCCAGCTTGTCGGGTGCGGGGACGCGAAGTTGGTGCGGAATGCGGGCGCGGGCCACCACGGCGCCGTGCTCATCGGCGGCCACCGCCTTCACCGCGGTCGTGCCGATGTCGATGCCGATTGTCACCTCTTCGCGTGACACGCGCGTCACCGTACGCCAGCATGGGCAGTCGTGACCCCGAGACCGCGTGCCCTGGTGACCGCCCCGCTGCGCGGGCCGGGGTTCGACAAGCTGCGCGAACTGGCCGATGTCGTGTACGACCCCTGGATCGACAAGAACCCGCTGCGCATCTATACCCCCGATCAGCTGGCCGAGCGCGCGCGCACGGAGCGCGCCGATGTCCTTGTGGTCGAGTCGGATTCGGTGGCGGGGCCGGTATTCGAGCTGCCGCTGCAAGCGATCGCCTCGACCCGCGGTGACCCGAACAACGTCGACATCGCCGGCGCCACGGCGGCCGGGATACCCGTTCTGCATACGCCGGGGCGCAACGCCGATGCCGTCGCCGAGATGGCCATCGCGCTGTTGTTCGCGGCCACCCGACACCTGCTGACCGCCGACGCCGACGTCCGCTCCGGCCAGATCTTCCGCGACGGCACGATCCCCTACCAACGTTTCCGCGGCGAAGAGATCGCCGGGCGGACCGCGGGCCTGGTGGGCCTCGGCGCCGTCGGCCGGGCGCTGCGGTGGCGGCTGGAGGGTTTGGGCGTCTCGGTCATCGCCCACGACCCGTATGAAGACGAGGCCCGGCACAGCCTCGACGACCTGCTGGCGCAGAGCGACATCGTCTCGCTGCATGCGCCGGTCACTGAGGACACCGTCGGGATGATCGGCGCCGCGCAGTTCGCGGCGATGCGCGACGGTGTGGTGTTCCTCAACACCGCCCGAGCCGCCCTGCACGACACCGACGCGCTGGTCGCCGCGCTGCGGACCGGCAAGGTCGCGGCGGCCGGGCTGGACCATTTCGAGGGCGAGTGGCTGCCTGTCGACCATCCGCTCACCGGCCTGCCCAACGTGGTGCTGACGCCGCATATCGGCGGCGCCACGTGGAACACTGAACTTCGGCAGGCGAGCATGGTCGCCGACGGCCTCGATGCGCTGCTGTCGGGTGGCCGGCCTGCCTACATCGTCAACCCGGAGGTGCTGGCGCGGTGAGGTTCGTGGACAACCCGCAGGCCGCTGTGCTGGCGGCCGCCAAGGACATGTTGCGACGCGGCCTCGTCGAAGGCACCGCGGGCAACATCTCGGCGCGACGGGAGAACGGCGACATCGTCATCACTCCGTCGTCAGTCGACTACGGCGACATGACGATCGATGACCTCGTCGTCGTCGACTCGGACGGGGCCGTCGTGCAGGCCGCCGACGGCCGCAACCCGTCGTCGGAGATACAGCTGCACCTCGCGTGCTACCGCGCGTTCGATGACGTCGGCAGCGTGATCCATTCACACCCGGTGTGGGCGACGATGTTCGCCGTGGCACGCCAGCCGATTCCGGCCGCCGTCGACGAGTTCGCGGTGTACTGCGGCGGAGAGATCCGCTGTGCGGACTATGCCGCCTCGGGCACGCCCGACGTCGGCAACAATGCGGTGAAAGCGCTGGAGGGCAGGGCTGCGGCGTTGATCGCCAACCACGGCCTCGTCGCCGTCGCGCCGCGGCCGGACAAGGCGCTGCATGTCACCGCGTTGGTCGAGCGAACCGCCCAGATCGTCTGGGGCGCCAGGGCTCTCGGTGGTCCGGTGCCCATCCCCGACGAGGTCAACAAGAACTTCGCAAGCGTCTACACCTACCTGCGCCAGCACCCGATGTAGCGCTGTACCGCGAGCGTGCGTGGCTGTTGCACGACACGCCGTCAGATTCCGTACAAATGCGGTCGCTCGCGCAGGCGTGACGGGCCGCTCAGCGCTGGACACGTTGAGCAGGCACCTGCGATCGGCACCCGACTGCCCGCCGCCGACCACGAGCAGCAGTCTGCGCCACGCGAACCATTTTCGCGGGAGATCAGGAGCGGCGCTGAAAGCTCAGCGTTTCCCCGCGCACCCCGGCCATCCAGAGGTCCTGACAGGCGGCGGCCATCTCATCCAGACCTTCGATGATCGCGCCGAAGACATTGCCTGGGACCCAACCCCGGTCCCCGTTGATCAACAGATTGTTCCGGCCGTAGAACAGCGCCAGGTCAACGATCGCTCCCGTTGTCCCTGTGCCGGTGGTGTTTTCGTAGCCGTACGCGGGATTGCCGAGATCGCCGGAGTCGAACGAGAACCAGCACAGGTCACCCGGGATCGGCGTTATCGTGGTGTTCTCCTTGCCAGGGTCGACGGGAGCGAAAGCAGGCAGCAGCGTATAGATCTCGTTTCGCGCGTACTTTCCGTGGAACACCGGCGCCGACAGCGGCAGCGCATCCCACACGCCGGCCGAGGTGCGGGGTGCCTCGTCGTCGAGCATTCGCGCCACACAGCTCGCGCCGCGCTTGTCCAGCGACACCGTGATCTGCCTGCTCATGTCAAACCTCCTCGGCCAGCAGCCCCGGAGTACGCAGGTGCCAGTCGGTGGCGGACTGGTACGCCTCGCCCACGCGCAGCACCAGAGCATCGGTGTGACGGGCGCCGACGATCTGCAAGCCGATCGGCAGTCCGGCTGTGGTGAACCCGCACGGCACGCTGAGCGCGGGCTGCTGGGTCAGGTTGAAGGGATAGGTGTAGGGCGTCCAGCTGGTCCAGTCCGACGATGCCGAGCCGTCGGGCACGTCCTGCCCTGCGGGGAACGCGGGTAACGGCAGCGTCGGCGTGACGAGCACGTCGTATGTCTGGTGAAAACGCCCCATCAGACCGCCCAACTCCATCCGGACGGCCATTGCGTCCAAGTAGTCGGAAGCGGAGTAGGTAGCGCCGATGGTCGCGGTGCGATGCAGCCCGGGGTCGATCCGGTCAGCCAACGCATCGAGCGAACCGTAGGTCGCCAGAACCTTGGCTTCGCCCGTGAACCACAGCACGTGGAAGGCCTGCACCGGGTCGCTGAACCCCGGGTCGACCTCGTCGACCTCGGCGCCCGCGGAGACCAAGACCTCGACGGCTGCCCGGACGGCGGCATCCACCTCGGGATCGTTGCGGACGAAGCCGAGTTGCGGCGAGTAGGCGATGCGAAGGCCCGCCACCCCGTCGCCGATTCGGGACAGGAACGACGACGTCGGTGTCGGCATGGCCGCCCAGTCGCGCGCATCGAATCCGGTGATCACGTCAAGCAGCACGGCGGTGTCCCGCACGCTGCGGGTTATCGGCCCGGCATGTGACAGGGTCCCGAAAGGGCTCGGCGGATAGAACGGGATCAGCCCGTACGTCGGCTTCAGAGCGACCGTTCCGGTGAAGGCCGCGGGGATGCGCACCGACCCGCCGCCGTCGGTGCCGACCGACCACGGCCCCATGCCGAGCCCGACCGCCGTCGCACTTCCGCCGCTGGATCCGCCGGACGTCATTTCGGGATCCCACGGGTTGCCCGTGACGCCGTACCGCTGCGAGTCGGTCACGCCCTTCCATGAATACTCCGGCGTGGTGGTCTTGCCGAGGATGACCGCGCCCGTCTCGCGCAGCCGCGCAACACAGGGCGCGTCCTCGTCCCACGGACCCGCCGCGTCGATGAGTGCACTGCCGCGCAGGGTCGGCCATCCGCGGGTCCACAGCGCGTCCTTGATCGAAGTGGGCACGCCGTCGCCAGGACCGAGTGGCTCGCCCGACTGCCAACGGGCCTCGGATTCTTTCGCAGCCGCCCGTGCACCGTCACGATCCACCAGCACGAAGGCGTTCACCCGGCCGTCGTAGGAGGCGATCGCGTCCAGCGCCGCCTCGGTGGCCTCGACGGGCGAGATGGTCTTGTTCCGGTAGCCCTCGACGAGCTCCGTCGCCGACGGGATCATCGGACCGCGCCCGCGGACACGTAGCCGAGCTTCTTGTCGACCACATTCAGTAGCGGTTGGCCGGCGAGCCAGCGCCGGGCATTGGCGGCGAACTGGGCGGCCAGTGTTTCGCGCCAGCCGACGGCGTCGGCGGACATGTGCGCGGTGATCGTCACGTTCGGCGCATCCCACAGCGGGTGGCCGGGCGGCAGCGGCTCGGTGTCGAACACGTCGAGGGTTGCCCCGCCGATTCGCCGCTGCCCCAACGCCTCGAGCAGCGCAGGCTCGTCGACCATCGGGCCGCGGGCGATGTTGACCAGGTGCGCGTCGGGCTTCATGGCGGCGAGTACCTGGGCGTCCACCAGGCCGCGGGTCGCCGGGGTGAGCGGCGCCGCCAGGATCAGGTGATCGCACCAGCCGACCTCACCGGCCAGGTTGGCGCTGTCGACGATCTCGCCGAAGTCCGGATCGTCGGCGACAACCCTGCGGCCAGCGCCCCGCACCACCACCCCGGCCGCGCGCAGCAGCTTGGCGATCTCCCGCCCGATTCCGCCGGTGCCGACCACCAACGCCGTCGCACCGGTGATGCTGCGCGTCTCGCGGTGCCGCCACTCGCGTCGCCGTTGCAGGTCGAAGCTCGTCAGGCTGTCCTTGGCGTGGGCGATCACCGCGCCGAGCACGTACTCGGCCAGCGGCCGGTCGAAGACGCCGCGTGCGTTGGTCACCACGACCTGAGAATCGCGCAGTTCGTCGAACAGCAGGGTGTCGACGCCCGCGGCGGTGATGTGGATCCACTCGAGGTGATCGGCCTCGGCCCACACGTCGCGCACGGCCTTCGAGAAGAAGTCCCACAGCAGCAGCGCCCGCGCGCCGCGCACCGCCTCGGCGAGCCCGTCGGCGGCGCAGAAGCGAAAGTCGACGTCCAGCCCGTCGAGACCGCGGGGACGGTCGGTCGCGTTCTCGCACAGGACCGCGACGGCCGGTCGTGTTCGAGGCACAGGCCCGAGGCTATGAACGAAACCGTACGATTGTCAACAATCTCCCTTGCGGCCCAGCCAGTGCGCCACCAGAATGGATAGGTGAGCCATGCGCTGCCACCGCTGCAGTCCGGGATCGGCGTCGTCGCGCCGTACGATTTCGCGCTCGACCGGGAGTTATGGCGCTGGGTGCCCGATGACGTCAGCCTGCACATCACCCGCATGCCCTATGCTCCGCTCCCGCCGACGCGGCAGATGGCGGTGTACATCTCCGACCCGGCCCTGGTCGCTCAGGGTTACGACGACGTGCGCGCGGTCAGGCCGCTGGTGATGGCCTACGCATGCACATCGGGCAGTTTCATCGGCGGCCTCGCCGGGCAAGCCGCGTTGGTGTCGGCGATGACGGCGGCGGGCGCACCGGCCGCGGTCACCACGAGCGGGGCGCTGCTGGCGGCGCTGCGCCATCTGAACCTTTGGCGGATCGCGGCGGTGACGCCGTACGTCGCCGAACTCACCGTCGGCCTGGCCGCCTACCTCGCCGAGGCCGGTGTCGAGGTGGTCGCCGCCACAGGCCTCGGCTTGACGTCGGATATCTGGACGGTCCCGTACGACGTCACCGCGGGCCTCGTCCGTGACACCGACACCACCGCCGCGCAGGGCGTCTTCATCAGCTGCACCAACCTTCCGACGTACGATGTCATCGCCACACTGGAAGCCGAGCTCGAGAAGCCGGTGCTGACGGCCAACCAGGTCACGATCTGGTCGGCGCTCGACCTCATCTGCCGCAAGGCGGTCGGGCCCGGTCAACAGTTGTTGGAGCAGTGATGGCGGACCCCACGATGGCCGCCGAATACGCCGACCGGCTCGGCCGTGTACGGGATGCCATGGTGCAGCGCACATTCGGCGCGCTTGTCGTGTGCGACCCGGCGAACCTGTTCTATCTCACCGGCTACAACGCATGGTCCTTCTACACCCCGCAGTGCCTACTGGTCGGGCCCGACGGCCCGCCGCACCTGTTCACCAGGGCGATGGACGCCGCCGGTGCGGCCTTCACGTGCAATCTCGACGACGACCACATCCACGGCTATCCGGAAGAGTTGGTGCACCGGCCGGACATGCATCCCTTCGACTGGATCGCCGCGGCGGTGCGCGGGCTGGTACCCGCGAGCGAGCCGATCGGCGTCGAGTCCGACTCGCACTTCTTCTCACCGCGCGGGTATCTGGCCTTGGAGCGTGGGCTGCCGTCGAACCGGCTGGCCGACTCCGCCGATTTGGTGAACTGGGTTCGGGTGGTCAAGTCGCCGTACGAGATTCGGCAGCTGCGCATTGCGGGCACGATCGCCGAACACGCGATGCGCACCGCGTGCGACAACGTGCGACCCGGACGCAGGCAGTGCGACGTGGTCGCCGAGATCATGGCCGCTCAGGCCTGCGGTACACCGGCACACGGTGGCGACTATCCGGCTCTGGTGCCGATGCTGCCGACCGGCGCCGCGGCGGGAACACCGCATCTGACCTGGACCGACCGGACCTTCCAAGTCGGCGAAGCGACCACCATCGAGCTGGCTGGGGTCTACGGCCGCTACCACGTTCCGCTGGCGCGCACCGTGATGCTTGGTGATCCGCCGCCCCGACTCACCGACACCGCGAAAGTGGTCGCCGAAGCCATGGACGCCACCCTTGCGGCCGTGCGTCCCGGCGTCGACGGCGCCGCCGTCCATCAGGCGTTCGACCGGGTGATCAGACCCCATGGGCTGCAGAAGGATTCGCGGATCGGGTACTCGATCGGCATCGGATACCCGCCCGACTGGGGTGAGCGGACCGTGAGCCTGCGACCGGGCGAGACTACTGAACTGGCCGCGGGCATGGCCTTCCACGTCATTCTCGGCATCTGGATGGACGACTGGGGCTACGAGTTGTCCGAGCCGATAGTGGTCACCGACACCGGTGTGGAACGCCTGACCGACCTTCCTCACGAACTCACGATCTGGAGGTAACCCGTGACAACCTCGACGCTCCCCTTCGCCGCGCGCGCCGCGGGTCTGGTCGGTTCGGTCATCGACTCCAGCACTTCGCTGCTGCACAAACAGAAGCACGACGTCGTCCGGTTCGCCATGGGCAGTCCGGCGACCGAGGCCGTGCCGTCCGAGATTCTGGCCGCGATCGCCGCGATCGAACTGACCGCGCCCGACGCCTACGACTACGCCGCGACCGAGGGCGATCCCCCGCTGCACGCGGCACTACTGGAGATGCTGCGCGGTACCGGCGACGAGACAACCGCCGACCGGCTCACGATCACCGCCGGTGGTATGCAGGGGCTCGACCTGTTCTGCAAGATCTTCGTGGATCCCGGCGATCTGGTCGCCGTCGAGTCGCCCACCTACACCAACGGCAGCGCGACCGCGCTCTCTTACGGCGCCACCCTGCTGGAGATACCCGTCGACGACGACGGCATGGACATCGATGCGCTCGAGCGCCTCGTCGGCGAGGCGGGCCGCACACCCAAGGCGATCTACACGATCCCGACGTTCCAGAACCCTTCCGGCGTCACCATGTCGCTGGAGCGCAGGCTGCGGCTCCTCGAGCTGGCCCGGGGCTGGGGCTCGATGGTGATCGACGACGACCCCTACGGATTGTTGCGGTTCGCGGGTGAGCCACTGCCGACCCTGCGGGAGCTCGGCGGCGGCGACCCGCTGGTGTTCGCGGTCCGCACGTTCTCCAAGATCGTCGCACCCGGGTTGCGCGTCGGCTGGGTCGACACCGTTCCGGAACTGCAGCAGCTGCTGATCAACGCGAAGCAGGCGATGGACACCTGCACGAACCTGCCCGCGCAGCGGCTGCTGACCGGCTTCCTAACCGGCGGGCATCTGTCTGATCACCTGGCGACCCAGCGGGCCGAGTACCGGCGACGTAAGGACGCCATGCATGCGGCGCTGCGCGAACACTTCGGCGACATCGCGCGGTGGACCGACCCCGAGGGTGGCTTCTTCTGCTGGGTGACCTTCGACAGCGTCGACGCCACAGCGCTTTTCGAGCCGGCGCTTGCCGAGGGGGTCGCGTTCATCCCCGGCTCGGCGTTCTCGCCGACCGGCCGGTTCACCAACGCGCTGCGTCTGTGCTTCGCCTCCAACCCGCCCGACCGCATCCACGAAGGAGTCGCGCGGTTGCGCCGCGCCGTCGACCTGCTCGCGAAGGACTGACGTGCCGCTGACCCCCGCCGAGCGGGCCGTCCTGAACAAGATCGACGAGGAACATCTGGTCGAGCTGACGCGGTCGCTGTTGCGAGCCGATGGGCAGAATCCGCCCGGTGACGAGGCGGCGACCGTTGCGGTGCTGGCCGCGGCGGCCGTCGGGTCGGGCCTCGACGTGTGCGAGTCGCCGGTGCATCCGGGCCGCAACAACCTGCGTATCACGCTGGCAGGGGGCCACGGGCCCGGCCTGCTGCTGCTCGGACACACCGATGTGGTGCCCGTCGGCGACGGATGGACGAGGGACCCGTTCGGCGCTGTGATCGAGCACGGGCGCGTATACGGCCGCGGCGCCTCTGACATGAAAGGTGGCCTGGCAGCGTCTCTTTCGGCGATGGCGGCGCTCCGTGGCGCCAGCCTGAGCGGACGCGTTGAACTGGCCGCACTAGTCGATGAGGAGGAGGCGGGTACCGGAATCCGCGCCTACGTCGCGTCCGCTCCGGCATCGTTCCTCGGCTGCATCACCGCAGAGCCCACCGATCTGCAGACCATCATCGGCGCCCGCGGCGCTTCCTTCCTACGGATCGACGTCCACGGTGCCGCCTGTCACGCAGGTAATCCCGATGACGGTGCGAACGCGATCTACGGCGCGGCCGCGGTAGTGGCCGAGATCGAACGCGTGCACGGCGAGCTGGCGGCCCACCCGCATCCACTGCTGGGTGCCGCGACGTGGAGCGTCGGCCACATTCAGGGTGGCACCGGCGGCAGTGTGGTACCGGCCGACTGTGTCGTGGTCGCCGATCGCAGACTGCTGCCCGGCGAGTCGGCCGCGACCATGCTTGACGACTTGCACGCGCGGGTCGACGCGTTGCGGCTGGCCGACCGCGGCCTGACCGTCGAGGTGTCAATGCCGATGGAGATGCCCGCATTCGAGACGCCCGCCGACTCGCCGCTGGCCCGCACGGTCGGTGCGGCGGTGGCCGACGCGGGCGGGCCGACTGTGCCACCTGGCGGCTGGACGGCCGCGTGCGACGGCGGGTTCGTCGCCCGTGATCTCGGTGTGCCCGTCGTAGTGATGGGCCCGGGCTCCGTCAGCGAACAGGCTCATCGTCCCGACGAGTCGGTGGCGATCGAGGAGCTGGTGATCGCCGCCCGCACCTACGCGCTGACCGCGCTACGCCAATTGGGCTGATTGTTCCTGCGCGAGCAGACGGAAAATCCCCCGCAATGCGGCGTGTCGCGGGACATTTGCGACTGCTCGCAAGGGAACTGTCAGCGGAGTGCGTCGGCCAGAAGCTCGGCCAGGTGCACCGCCCGCCGCTGCGTGCCGTGCGCGATCTGCGTGCGGCAGCTGAAGCCGTCGGCCACGACGGCAGTGGTTGGCGCCGCCGCCCGGACGGCGGGCAGCAGCGCCCGCTCCCCGACGGCCCGAGACACCTCGTAGTGCCCGCGCTCGAAACCGAAATTGCCTGCCAGGCCACAACATCCGGAGTCCGGAATGTCGGCTCGAATGCCTGCCTTGGCCATCAATGCGCGGTCGGCGTCGAAGCCGAGCACCGCATGCTGGTGGCAGTGCGTCTGCACGAGCGCATCCGCCACGACCGCGGGTGGCTCCCAGCCCGAGCGGGTGAGCAGTTCGGCGAAGGTGAAGGTCGACGCGGTCAGCGCTTCGGCGCGAGGGTCGTCGTGCAGAAGTTCGACCGCGTCCCGCCGCAGTACCGTCGTGCAACTGGGCTCGAGTCCCACGATCGGGGTGCCGGCTTCCAGATGCGGCGCCAGCACCTTCAACGAACGGGTGATCCGCCGCTTGGCCGCCCGCAATTGTCCGGTGGAGATCCAGGTCAGCCCGCAGCACACCGGACCGTCGGGTACTACGACCTCGTATCCGGCGGCCTCCAGCACCACCACGGCAGCCTGACCTACCTGCGGCGCAAGGTAATTGGTGAAGCTGTCCGGCCAGAGCACGACCGCGCCGCGCATCCCCCCCGACCGCGAGCTTGTTGCACGGCGGGCGAACCACGACGTGAACGTCTGCTCGGCGAAAGCGGGAATCTCCCGCTCCGGCGCGATCCCGCCGAGGCGTTTCGCCAGCCGTGTACCCGCCATCCCGTTGACCACCCGCGGCGCCACCGACGCGAGCCGCGACAGTTGCGGCAGCCACCCCATCGACCAATGCGACAGCGGACGCAACCATGGCCTGCCCGCGTAGTGGTGGTGGGTGAACTCGGCCTTGTATGTCGCCATGTCCACGTTGACCGGACAGTCCGACAGGCATCCCTTGCAGGACAGGCACAAATCGAGTGCATCGCGCACCTCGGTCGACCGCCAGCCGCCGGCGACCAGGTCGCCCTGCAGCATCTCCCAGAGCAGGTGTGCCCGCCCGCGGGTGGAGTGCATCTCCTCGTGCGTCGCCTGGTAGCTCGGGCACATCACGCCGCCGCTGGACTGCCTGCACTTGCCGATGCCGACGCAGCGCCGCTGCGCCTGGGCAAAGTCGTGGTTGTCGTCGGGATAGGCGAACAGCGTCAACGGTTTTCGGTCCTTGGCCGGACCCAGGTGTCGGATCCCCGCATCAAGTGCGGGTGGGTCGACGATGACGCCGGGGTTCATCAGAAGGTGCGGATCCCAGATGTGCTTCATCTCGCCGAGCAGGGCCAGCCCGTCGGGACCATACATGCGGCCAAGCAGTTCCGAGCGTGCCCGGCCGTCGCCGTGTTCTCCCGACACCGATCCGCCGAGCGACACGACGAGGTCGGCGGCCTCCTCGACGAACGCCCGGTAGGCGGCGACGCCTCGCTCGCTGAGCAGATCGAAGTCGATTCGCATGTGCATGCAGCCCTCGCCGAAGTGCCCGTAGGACGCGCCGTGCAGGCCGTATCTGCCCATCAGCTCGTCGAGGCCGCGCAGATAGTCGGCGAGGCGCTGCGGCGGCACCGCCGCATCCTCCCAGCCGCCCCATGCTTCGCCGCCGTCGGCGCGACGAGTCGCAAGCCCGGCCGCATCGGTGCGGCACCGCCAGAGCACGGCCTGCGCGCCGGGGTCGGTGACCAATGAGGCCGTCGCCGGTGAACCCGAATCGCGCAGTGCGGCAATGATTTTCTCTGCAGACATTTCGGCCGCGGCGCGGTCCTCGCCGCCCACCTCCACGAGCAGCCAGGCCCGCCCCGCGGGCAGCCCGACCTCGGTCGCTGCCCGCCGCACCTCGCCGGGCAACCGGTCCACCAGGTCGACGTTGATGGACTCCATCGTCAGCGGACTGTGCGCCAGCACCACCGGAACACACTCCGCCGAGGAAACGGAATCGGCGAAACCCAGTACACACAGCACCCGCGAAGTCGGCAGCGGGGTCAGCGCGACGGTCGCCTGCAGTGTCGCCGCGAATCCGCCTTCACTGCCACACAGCACCCCCGCGACGTCGTAGCCGTGTTCGGGCAGCAGCCGGTGCAACGCGTAGCCCGAGATCTGCCGGGTGAAGCGGCCGAACCGGCGTTGGATCAACAGTTCATGCTCGTCTACGAAGGCCTGCAGACGACGATGCAATTCACCCTCACGTCCGGGTCTACTCGCCAATTCATCTCGGGCTCCGTGTGATTCGACCGTGAGGGGGGTGCCGTCGGCGAGCATCACGTCCAGCGACCGGACGTTGTCGGCGGTGGTGCCCCACGCGACGGAGTGTGCGCCGCAGGCGTTGTTGGCGATCATGCCGCCGAGGGTTGCGCGACTGGCCGAGGAGGGATCGGCGCCGAATGTGAGCCCGTGCTTCCGTGCGGCGGCCAGCAGATCGGTGAGCACCACGCCGGGTTCGACGACCGCGGTCCTGGCGGCGGTGTCGATGTCCAGGATCCGGTTCACGTGCCGCGAGCCGTCGATGACGACGCGACCGATCGCGTTCCCGGCCATCGACGTGCCACCGCCGCGCAGCGTCACCGGAGCGCCTGCCGCCGCGGTGAGCGCCACCGCTGCGGCGAGATCCTGGGCGTCGGCAGGCACCACCACGAGGTCGGGCAGCACGCGGTAGCTCGACGCGTCGACGCCGTACAGGCCCCTGCTGGCGGCGTCGTCGCGCACGGCACCGCGGATCTCCGAACGGAGCGCTCCACCGAGCCTGCTGGCGTCGTAGCTCGCGCGGGTTAGCATTGTCGACAATCTACCTATTTCGGTCTGGATGATCCAAGGGAGGTGGACATGCCAACGGTCGGCCTGCTCTATCCCGGGCACAGCGCCGAGGACGACTTTCCGGCACTGGAGGCACGGCTCGACGGCGCGGTGCGCCTGCCCGTCGCGATCACCTCGGTCGGCAACGACGCACACCGCGTCGATGCCCTCCTCGACCTCGGCAGCGACGAACGGCTCGCCGACGGCGCGGCACTGCTGGCCGACGAGAAGCCGGACGCGGTGATGTGGGCGTGTACCTCGGGCAGCTTTGTGTTCGGGCCGCAGGGCGCCGAGGACCAGGTGTCCGCCGTCGCGGCTGCGGCAGGCGTCCCCGCATCGTCCACCTCGATCGCCTTCGTCGATGCGCTGCGGCACCTCGGCATCCGCCGGGTCGCGGTGGCAGCGTCCTACCCTGATGACGTGGCGCAGCACTTCGTCAGCTTCCTGACCGCAGGCGGCGCCGACGTGGTTTCGATGGGCAGTCACGGCATCTACACCGCTGCCGAGGTCGGCACGCTCGGTCCCGACCAGGTGGTTGCGATGGTCACCACGGCCGACCACCCCGACGCCGAAGCGGTGCTCGTACCGGATACGGCGATGCATACCCTGGCGATCGTCGACCAGCTGGAGGCGGCCGTCGGCAAGCCGGTGCTGACCGCCAATCAGGTGACGGTCTGGAAGGGCCTGCAACTGCTCGGTCCGGTGCCGGCGCTGCCCGGGCTCGGCACACTGTTCGGGGGCCGGCGATGACCAGCTACATCGGCCCGCTCGTCCGGGAGTCGACGCCCAGCATCATCGCCGACAAGCTGCGCCAGGCAATCGCCCACGGCGAGCTGAAGCCCGGTGCACAGCTGGGCGAGGCCGAACTGGCCCGCCAGCTCGGGGTCAGCCGCGGACCGTTACGGGAGGGGATGCAGCGCCTCACACAGGAGGGGCTGCTCGTCGCGATCCGCAACCGGGGCCTGTTCGTCGTCGACATGACCCCCGACGATGTCCGCGACATGTACTACGCGCGTGAGGCGATCGAACGTGCCGCCGCGCGCAAGATCCTCGAGGGCGACTACGCGGCGGCGGGTGCCGAGCTGCTGCTCGTCGTCGATCAGATGGCGGCGGCCGAGACACCGGCCGAGGTCAGTGAGCTCGACATCGCCTTCCACGAGCGCTTGCTGCAACTGGCCCACAGTCCGCGGCTGTCCCGGATGCACCAGACGTTCATCACCGAGACGCGGATGTGCATCCACGCCCTCGACGAGAGCTACGCCAAATCCGAGGTCCGCGACAAGGAGCACCGCGCGCTGGCGAACGCGATCCGCATCGGTGACCGCGAACTCACCGACCGGCTGCTGACCGCTCACATGGACGACGCAATCCGCCGGCTCAACGAGACCACGGCCGAGGGAGCCGAGCCCGTCGGCACGTAACCCTCAGCGCATCGCGATGCCGATGTACTTGGTCTCCAGGAACTCGTCGATTCCGACGGAACCGCCCTCCCGGCCCAGTCCGGATTGTTTGACGCCGCCGAACGGCGCCGCGGGGTTGGACACGACACCCTGGTTCAGCCCGACCATGCCGGTCTCCAGGGCTTCGGCGACCCGCAACGCGCGGCGCAAATCATTGGTGAAGACATAGGACACCAGTCCGTATTCGGTGTCGTTGGCCGCCGCGATCGCGTCGGCCTCGGTCGCGAACGGCGTCAGCGGGGCCACCGGGCCGAAGATCTCCTGGTCGCACATCGCGGCCTCGCGCGGCACACCCGTGAGCACGGTCGGCGGGTAGAAGTAGCCAGCGGCAGGCGTCGAGCCGCCCGGAGTGCACCCTCCGGTCAGCACGGTGGCGCCACGCTCGACCGCGTCGGCGACCAGCGACTCGACCTTGCGCAGCGCCGCCTCGTCAATGAGCGGCCCGACGGCGATGCCAGGTTGCGTGCCCCGGCCGACCGGTAGCGCCGCCATGCGGGCGGCCAGCCGGCGGCCGAACTCGTCGATGACCGAGGTCTGGACGTAGATGCGGTTGGCCGCGGTGCACGCCTCGCCCATGTTGCGCATCTTCGCCGCGATGGCCCCCCCGACGGCCTCGTCGAGATCGGCGTCCTCGAAGACGATGAACGGCGCGTTTCCGCCCAGCTCGAGCGAGGTCCGTACGATCTTCTCCGCGCACTGCTCGAGCAGCAGCCGGCCGATCTGGGTGGAACCGGTGAACGACAGCTTCCTGGCCAGACCCGAGCGGATCAGCGGTTCCATCACCGCGCCCGCGTCGGTGACCGTGATGCAGTTGACGGCGCCCGCGGGCAGCCCCGCCTCGGCCAAGATGTCCATCAAAGCCAGCATCGACAGCGGTGTCTGCGGGGCAGGCTTGATCACGCTGGTGCATCCCGCCGCAATGGCAGGCCCCAGCTTGCGGGTTCCCATCGCCATCGGGAAGTTCCATGGCGTGATCAGCAGACAGGGACCGACAGGTTGGCGGGTCACCAGGAAGCGCGACCCCCCGGCCGGCGCCGTCTGATAGCCACCGTCGATGCGAACTGCCTCCTCCGCGAAGTGGCGGAAAAATTCCGCCGCATAAGCGATCTCGCCGCGGGCCTCGGCGAGCGGCTTGCCCATCTCCAACGTCATCAACAGTGCGAGGTTGTCGATCCGCTCGTGTAGCAGTTCGAAGGACCCCATCAGGATGTCGGCCCGCTCGCGCGGCGAACTCGTCGCGAACGACGGCTGGGCGGCGACGGCGGCATCGAGTGCAGCCCTGCCATCGTCCGGGGACGCGTCGGCGACCGCACAGAGCGTGCCACCGGTGGCCGGGTCGGCGACGTCGAACGTGCGCCCGTCGGAGGCGTCGAGCCATTTGCCGTCGATGAACAGCCGCTTCTGGACGGCCGCGACGACCCGCGATTCGTCTTGTTCGCTCACAACTACTACCCCTTCATCGTCGGCGCGTCCGTCCGATACGCTGATTGTTGACAATCTACCCGTCTACAGGCAAGGGGCAGGAACGTGGCTGGGTCCGCGCAGCTCTCACAGATCCTCAAACAAGCGACCGGGGTGCTGGCCGCCCGCGGTGAGGGCGTCCTGCTGTACGACGAAGACGACCGCCGGTATCTCGATTTCACCGCGGGGATCGGTGTGACCAGCACGGGACACTGCCACCCGCGGGTGGTCGAGGCGGCGCAGCGCCAGGTCGGCACGCTGATCCACGCCCAGTACACCACCGTCATGCACCGCCCGCTGCTCACGCTGGTGGAGCGGCTGGGCGAGGTGCTGCCGGTCGGACTCGACCGGATATTCTTCGCCAACTCGGGCAGCGAAGCGGTCGAAGCTGCATTGCGGCTATCTCGCCAGGCGACCGGCCGACCCAACGTCATCGTGTTTCACGGCGGCTTCCACGGCCGCACGGTTGCGGCGGCCTCGCTGACGACGTCCGGCACGAAGTTCCGCTCCGGCTTCTCTCCGTTGATGGCAGGCGTGCACGTGGCACCGTTCCCCGACCCCACCCACTTCGGCTGGCCGGTCGAGCAGGCCACCGACTTTGCGCTCGCCCAACTGGACTACATCCTGCAGACCCTCACCACGCCCGCCGACACCGCTGCGTTCTTCGTGGAGCCGGTGCTCGGCGAGGGTGGATACGTGCCCGCCAACGAGCGGTTCTTCACCGGACTGCGGGAACGCGCCGACGAACATGGCATCCTCTTGGTGGTCGACGAGGTGCAGACAGGCTTCGGCAGAACCGGAAAGTTCTGGGGCGGTGAGCATTTCAACGCACGGCCCGACATTCTGATCATCGCGAAGGGGCTGGCGTCCGGATTCCCGTTGTCCGCAATCGCGGCGTCATCGGATCTGATGGGCCAGGCCTGGCCCGGATCCCAAGGCGGTACCTACGGCGCCAACGCGGTGGCCTGCGCCGCCGCTGTGGCCACCTTCGACGTGATCCGCGACGAGAAGCTGGTCGACAACTCGGCACACCGCGGCGCGCAACTCAAGGAGGCGCTTCAGCTCGTCGCCGACAAACATGAGGCGATCACCGACGTGCGCGGCCTCGGCCTGATGATCGGCAACGAATTCCGTGACGCCGACGGCAAACCCGACCCGGTGACGGCGGCGGCGGCCCAGCAGGAGGCGGCCGGGCGCGGTCTGCTGCTGCTGACCTGCGGGGCGTGGGGCCAGGTCGTGCGGTTCATCCCGGCGCTGGTGGTGACCGGCGATCAGGTCCACGAGGCAGCGGAGATCTGGGCCGACGCCGTGGGTGCCGTCGCATCGCGCTGAGCCCAACGCGGCCCGGCCCGCCAACCGGCGCTCCTCGTCCAGATGCGCGGGGATTCTTAGGCGCCGCTGCTCTGCTTCTCGTAAGCGAGCGGCGGCGCGGCGTCGTCGGTGCCCGGGATCTCCCTGCCGTTGATCGGGCAGCGGGCGGTCTCGGGCACCTTGATCAGCGCGATCGCGCCGATGACGCAGGCGGCCATCATGTAGTACGCGGGCACGAGGTTGTCGCCGGTTCTGTTGACGAGCCATTCGTTCACCGCGGGTGCGGTGCCACCGAAGATCGACGTCGACACGTTGTAGGCGATGGCAAATCCCGCATAGCGCACGTGAGTGGGGAACATGGCCGGGAACGTCGCCGAGATCGTCGCGAGTTGCGGCACGTACAGCAGGCCGAGGACCGCGAATCCGATCACCGCACCGACTACGTTCGTGCCCATCAACATGAACATCGGCACGACCGCGATGAACAGGCCGACCAGCGAGAACCACCACATCGGTTTGCGGCCAACACGATCCGACGTGCCACCGGCGATCGGCAAAAAGACCATCATCGCGAGCATGCCGATGATCGGCACCATCAACGACATGTTGGAGGACAGGCCGATCGATTGCTCGAGATAGGTCGGCATATAGCTCAGCAGCGTGTAGTTCACCACGTTGAGCGCGACCACCAAGCCGCCCAGCCGCAGGATCGGTCCCCAGTAGCCCAGCAGCAGATCCTTGAATTCGGTGGACGTGTGCTCCTCTTTCTCACCGGATTCCGCCAGCTCGCGGAATATCGGGGTGTCCTCCAGCCGGGACCGCAGGTAGACGCCGACCAGACCGAGCGGGGCCGCGACCATGAAGGGCAGCCGCCAGCCCCAGGTGTTCATCTGATCGTCGTTGAGCACCAACGAGAATCCGAGCATCAGCAGCGCGCCGGCTGAGAAGCCGGCCAATGTGCCGAACTCCAGGAAGCTGCCGAAGAATCCGCGCCTGCGGGACGGCGCATACTCCGCCATGAAGGTCGCCGCGCCGCCGTACTCGCCGCCGGTCGAGAAGCCCTGGACCATGCGCAGCAGCACCATCAGCACCGGCGCCCAGAACCCGATCGATGCATAGGACGGGACGAGGCCGACGCAGAAGGTGGCGCCAGCCATCATCAGGATGGTGATCGCCAGCACCTGGCGACGCCCGACCCGATCGCCGAGCGGTCCCCACACCAGTCCGCCAAGGGGTCTGACCAGGAATGACACCGCGAACGTCATCAGCGCCAGCAGCGTTGCTTGCTCGGTGTTCCCGGGGAAGATGGCGGCCGAAATGTAGGTCACGCCGTACGCGTAGATGCCGTAGTCAAACCATTCCGTCGCGTTACCAATCGCCGACGCCGCGACCGCCTTCTTCAGTACAGAGGGGGGCACATTGTCGTTAGCAGTTGACTGCGGTGGGTGGTCGGGGATGCCCATTGGGATCCTCCTCGTGTCATTGACACTCTCGGACGCTGACCCTCCCGGTGCCTATAGCCATGCCCACAACGGGTGGGTTGCAATCAGAGCCGGGTCAGGTCGTAGTTTTGTAGACAATCCGAAGATTAGCCCTGGCCAGCGACGACAGCAAGAGATTCCCTGTTACCCGATGATTAAGTTCGATGCCCCCGCTGGTCAGGTTGCGGTCAGAACCGGTGTTCGCCGAGCCAGAGCGCGGTGACGCCGGTCAGCGACCGCTCGGCCTGACCCAGCATCTCCACGACGGAGCGAGCGAGCAGCGCCGCGACGGCCTCCGAAAGCGAAGCCGCTGCCGGCTGCGATGACGCCCTCGGCCGCAGGAGCTCCATTAACGAGGAGCCCGGGTAGCTGACGATGCGGACGTCGGCGTCCTCGTCGTACCCGGCCAACACCTTCGCCCGGTTGATAGCGGTGCGCAGCCCGCCGAGCTCGTCCACCAGACCGCGTTCGAGCGCGTCCGCACCGGTCCATACCCGGCCGCGGGCGACGGCGTCGACGGCGTCCACGGTGAGCTTGCGCCCCTGCGCGACGCGCTCGATGAAATCGGTGTAGAAGAGGTCGGCTTCGGCCTCGACGCGAGCATGTTGCTCGTCGGTGAACGGCTTGTCGATCGACCAGGCGTCGGCGTTCTCGTTGGTGCGCACCGAGTCCGAGCCGACACCCAGGCGGTCCTTGAGTTCACGCGCGACCAGCTTGCCGGTCACCACCCCGATGGATCCGGTGATCGTACCCGCATTGGCGACGATCGCGTCCGCGCCCATCGACACGTAGTAGCCGCCCGACGCCGCGACTGAGCCCATGGACGCGACGACCGGCTTGCCGCGGTCACGAACCCGATTGACTTCTCGCCAAATGGTTTCCGACCCGGTGACCGATCCGCCTGGGCTGTCGACCCGCAGCACGATCGCTGAAACCGATTCATCGGCAGCCGCCTCGCGCAGCGCGGCGGCGATGGTGTCCCCGCCCGCGCTGGAGTTCCCGAACGGCAAAACCTGCGGACCACCGCGGCCGCTGACGATCGGTCCGTGCAGCGTCACAACGGCGATCTTCGGCTTGGACTTGCGGCCGGGGACCGAGGGCAGCTGCGGGCCCGGTCGGGACGCGGTCGCCCGGGCATAGCGGGACAAGTACAGCCGCGGTGGTGCGTCGGGGTCATCGGACCTGCCGGCCGGAGGCGAAGATCCAGCCGCGTTCCCCATTTCCGGCGAAATCCCCGGCGCACCAACCTTACTCGTGCTCCTCGCGTCCGCGGCCAGTTCGCCGATTCGCGCGTAGGCCTCGTCGCGGAAGCCGATCCGGTCGACCAGTCGCCCTGTGACGGCGTCCTCGCGCAGCAGCGGGGCCTTGTCGGCCAGCTCGTCGACCGCAGCGGGATCGACGTTCCTGGACTCCGCGACCGCCTGCCACACCTGGGAGTGCAGGCTGTCCAGCAGCCTGCTGTCCGCTTCGCGGTGCGCATCGGTGTAGCGGTCCTGCGTGAAAAGATTTGCGGCCGACTTGTATTCACCGCGGGCGACGAACTGCGCTTCGATACCAGCCTTGTCGAGTGCGTCCCGCAGGAACAGCGCGTTGGTCGCGAAGCCGACCAGCCCGACCGTTCCGGACGGCTGCATCCAGACCTCGCGGAATGCCGACGCCAGGTAGTAGGACAGCGTGCCGGGATAGGTTTCGGCCCACGCCAGCGAGGGCTTCTCGTCACTGAATGCGGAGATCGCGTCGCGCAGCTCCTGCACCGGTCCCGCGGCGGCCGCGGGGATCTGCACCCGGGCGATCAGGCCGGACACCCGTGGGTCCTCCGCGGCGCGGTGAATCGCGGCGACCGCCTCCCGGAGCACAAGCGGCCTGCCGCCCCCGCTGATGATCGCCATCGGGTCGAACCCGCTCGTCTCGGGCGGGGCCGTCAGCAGATCCAGTTCCAGCACGCAACCGTCGGGCACACCGTGGTGGCGGGCGGTGTCTACCCTGCGGCCCAGAGACCGCAGGTCGTCGAGACTCGGAATGCCTGGCACGAAGCTGAACATGCACCGAGCCTACCGATCGGTAATCGCAAGACGGCTCTACGGCTTCGCCGAGCTCTGCACAGTGGTCGTGGTTCGGCGGTACAGACAACCCCCTTGCCTCTTGCAGAATTCGCGATCCGCCGGACGCCTACGGTGGATACATGCGGTTCTCGATCTCGATTCCCCAACTCGACTATGACGGTTTCGACGACGCCGGGGTCAAGGCTTACCTCGCGCGCGCCGAGGAACTCGGCTTCGACGGCGGCTGGACGATGGAGCAGGTCGTCGGCAACACTCCGGGCATTGCGCCGCTGCAGATGCTCGCCTACGCCGCGGTGTGCACGAGCAGGCTGCGGCTCGGGGTCGCCGTCCTGATCACGTCGATGCACGATCCCCTTCAACTCGCCTCGGCGATCACCGCGGTCGACCGGCTCAGCCACGGCCGGTTGGATGTCGGTGTCGGCCACGGCGGGAAGCGCAGGCCATTCAGCGCGTTCGGAGTCGAGCGGGAGACGTTCGTCAGCTATTTCACCGAGGGCATCGAGTTGATGAAGGCGGCATGGTCCGACGAACCCACCGTGACGTTCCACGGCCGGTTCCGTGACGTCGACTGATTGCCGATCCAACCCAAGCCGGTGCAACGACCGCACCCGCCGCTGTGGATCGGCGGCACGGCGCCCACGGCGCTGGCCCGCGGTGTACGCATCGGCGATGCGTTTCTCGGCGCGGGTTCGTCGACGACCTCGACCTTCGCCGACGCCGTCAGGACGGTGCGCCGCGAACTCGACCACCAGGGCAGGGACGCAAGCCGATTCACGATCGGTAAGCGCGTGTACCTGATGGTCGACGACGATGCCGCCCTGGCGCGCGAGCGGGTTGTGGACGGTCTGCATCGGATCTACGGCGACATGCCGGGCATCGAGGATGTGCCCGTCTCGGGAACGCCGGACGATGTGGTGCGCGGCGTCCGCGAGGTGATCGAGGCCGGTGCCGAGATGGTGCTGCTCAACCCAGTGGGAGCGACCGTCGCCGAAGACCGCGAGCAGATGGAACGGCTTGCCGCCGAAGTGCTCCCGCGGTTGCACTGAATCCAACGCACAAAGCCCCCGCCACGCCGAGCGTGCGGGGGCCTTTCGCGTGGGCTCGCGGACGTCAGGCGACCTCGGTCGCCGAACCGCCTGCGGCCGAGATCTTTTCCTTCGCGCTGCCGCTGAACTTGTGCGCGGTGACGTTGACCTTGACGGTCAGCTTGCCGTCGCCGAGCACCTTGACCAGACAGTTCTTCCGGACCGCGCCCGCGGCCACCAGCTCATCGACGCCGATGTCGCCGCCCTTGGGGAACAGCCTGTTCAGGTCGCCGACGTTGACGACCTCGTAGGAGGTGCGGAACCGGTTGCGGAAGCCCTTGAGCTTCGGCAGCCGCATGTGGATCGGCATCTGGCCACCCTCGAACATCACGGGGACGTTCTTGCGTGCCTTCGTGCCCTTCGTGCCGCGACCGGCGGTCTTGCCCTTCGAGCCCTCGCCGCGACCCACGCGGGTCTTCGCGGTCTTCGACCCCGGCGCCGGGCGCAGGTCGTGCAGTTTGATTGTCATTATTTGGACTCCACCGCTTCTACTTCGATGAGGTGATGCACCGTCTTGATGAGCCCGCGAGTCTGGGCGTTGTCCTCACGGACGACCGACTGACGGATCTTCCGCAGCCCCAACGACCGCAGGCTCTCCCGCTGCTTCCACCGCGCACCAATGGTGCTACGAACCTGGGTGATCTTCAGCTCTGCCATGACTATGCGTTTCCTTCACGAGCGGCGCTCGCAGCCAAAGCGTCGGCTTCCCGACGGGCCCTCAGCATGCCGGCCGGCGCCACGTCCTCGATGGGCAGACCGCGGCGGGCCGCCACCTCTTCGGGACGCTGCAGCAGCTTCAGCGCGGCAACCGTGGCGTGCACCACGTTGATCGCGTTGTCGCTGCCCAGTGACTTGGCCAGGATGTCGTGCACACCAGCGCATTCCAGCACCGCACGGGCGGCGCCCCCGGCGATCACACCGGTACCCGGGCTAGCCGGGCGCAGCATGACCACACCCGCAGCGGCCTCACCCTGCACCGGGTGGGTGATCGTGCCACCGATCAACGGAACGCGGAAGAATCCCTTGCGGGCTTCCTCTACGCCCTTGGCGATCGCGGCAGGAACTTCCTTGGCCTTGCCGTAGCCGACCCCGACCATGCCGTTGCCGTCGCCCACGATCACCAGCGCGGTGAAGCTGAAGCGCCGGCCACCCTTGACCACCTTGGACACGCGGTTGATCGCGACGACGCGCTCGAGATAGTTGCTCTTCTCGCCACCGTCGCGGTCACGACGACCGCCACGATCGTCACGTCGGCCCCGGCCCTCGCGGTCACCGCGCTGGGGACGGCCGTCCGAGGTAGCGGGGCCGCCAGTTGCCTGTTCGGCCATTACGCAGTCCTTCCAATTGTTTTCAGGTCATTCGTCATCAGAACTTCAGCCCGCCTTCGCGTGCCGCATCGGCCAGCGCCGCGAGCCGTCCGCCGTAGGTGTAGCCACCCCGGTCGAACACCACGTCCTCGATCCCGGCGGCCTTGGCGCGCTCGGCGATCAGCTGACCGACCCGCTTGCTGTGGGCCTTCTTGTCGCCATCCACCCCGCGCACATCGGCCTCGATCGACGACGCCGCGGCCAGCGTGGTGCCGGTCAGGTCGTCGACCAGTTGCACGTGGATGTGCCGGGACGAGCGGTTGACGACCAGGCGCGGCCTCTCGGCCGTCCCCTCGATCTTCTTGCGCAACCGGGCGTGCCTGCGCATCCGCGAGGTGCGGCGGACCGCTGAGACGGTCGACCCGGTCTTCTTCGCAGCGCCTGCTGCTTGCTGGGCTTGAGCCATTGCTACTTACCTGTCTTTCCGACCTTGCGGCGGATCTGCTCACCCTCGTAACGGATGCCCTTGCCCTTGTAGGGGTCGCTCTTCCGCAGGCGGCGGATGTTGGCCGCGATCTGGCCGACCTTCTGCTTGTCGATGCCGGAGATCGAGAACTTCGTCGGCGTCTCCACCGCAAAGGTCACGCCCTCCGGAGCGGTGATCAGCACCGGATGGCTGTAGCCGAGGGCGAACTCGAGGTTGCTGCCCTTGGCGACCACGCGGTAGCCGACGCCGAAGATCTCCATCTTGACGGTGTATCCGTCGGTGACGCCGGTGACCAGATTGGCCACCAGGGTGCGCGACAGCCCGTGCAGCGAGCGGTTGCGCCGCTCGTCGTCGGGCCGGCTCACCACGATGGCGCCGTCGTCGTCACGGGACACCCTGATCGGTTCGGCGACCGCCAGGCCGAGGGTGCCCTTGGGGCCCTTGACCGAGACGTGCTGGCCGTCGATCGTCACGTCGACTCCGTTGGGTACCGGAACCGGCTGCTTACCAATGCGCGACATGGCTAGTTCCCCTCACCACACGTAGGCGAGCACTTCGCCGCCCACGCCTTGTCGGGCCGCCTGGCGGTCGGTCAGCAGGCCCGATGACGTGGAGATGATCGCCACGCCGAGGCCGCCGAGAACCCGCGGCAGGTTGGTCGATTTCGCATACACCCGCAGGCCGGGCTTGGACACCCGGCGCAGGCCCGCAATGCTGCGTTCACGGCTCGGGCCGTACTTCAGCTCGACGACCAGCGACTTGCCGACCCGAGCATCCTCGGTGTGGTAGTCGCTGATATAGCCCTCGCTCTTGAGGATCTCGGCGATGTTCACCTTGATCTTCGAGTGCGGCAGGGTCACTTCGTCGTGGTACGCCGAATTGGCGTTGCGCAGACGTGTCAAGAAGTCTGCGATCGGGTCCGTCATAGTCATCGAGCGCTGCTCCTCTTCATCGCTACGCTCTGCATGGTCGTCATCGCGGTCATGACAGCCGGTTCACCTTCCTCGCGGCGGTTCCCAGTTCGGGCCTGCCGCAACCTGTTCCGATGTTGTGGTCTTGTGCTTACGCTGTCGGCTCTTCGCGCAAGCGCTCATCGCTGTTACCAGCTGGACTTCTGCACACCCGGCAATTCGCCGGCGTGCGCCATTTCGCGCAGGCAGATACGGCACAGCCCGAACTTGCGGTAGACCGCATGCGGGCGACCGCACCTGTTGCACCGGGTGTAGGCGCGCACCTTGAACTTGGGCTTCTTGTTGGCCTTGTTGACCAGAGCCTTCTTTGCCATCTGCTCAGTTCTCCTTGAACGGAAAGCCGAGGGCCCGCAACAGCGCTCGTCCTTCGTCGTCGTTCGTCGCCGAGGTGACGACGGTGATGTCCATGCCACGGGGCCGGTCGATGCTGTCCACGTCGATCTCGTGGAACACCGACTGCTCGGTCAGCCCGAAGGTGTAGTTGCCGGTGCCGTCGAACTGCTTGGGCGACAAGCCGCGGAAGTCGCGGATACGCGGCAGTGCAATCGAGATCAGCCGGTCAAGGAATTCCCACATCCGGTCGCCACGCAGCGTAACGCGGGCGCCGATCGGCATGCCCTCGCGCAGCTTGAACTGTGCGATCGACTTGCGGGCCCGGCGGACTTCCGGCTTCTGGCCGGTGATCAGCGCGAGGTCGTTGACCGCGCCGTTGATCAGTTTGGCGTCGCGGGCGGCGTCGCCGACGCCCATGTTCACGACGACCTTGACCACGCCGGGGATCTGCATGACGTTGCCGTAGCCGAATTCTTTTTGCAGCGAGTCGCGGATCTCCTCGCGGTAGCGCTGCTTCAAACGCGGCAGCGCCTTTTCTGTCTTCTCAGCCGTGGTCATTCTCAGATGTCCTTGCCGTTGGTCTTGGCGATGCGGACCTTCTTGCCGGTCTCTTCGTCTTTCCGGAATGTGATGCGGGTCGGCTTGCCGTCGGAGTCGACCACCATCACGTTGGACACGTGGATCGGCGCCTCCTGGGTGACGATGCCGCCCGACTGCGCACCGCGCTCATTGCGCGAGATCGCAGTGTGTTTCTTGATGCGGTTGACGCCCTCGACGAGCACCTTGTTGCGCGTCGGGAAAGCCTCGAGCACCTTGCCTTTGGCGCCCTTGTCCTTGCCGGAGATGACCAGCACGGTGTCGCCCTTGTGGACCTTCATCTACAACACCTCCGGAGCGAGCGAAACGATCTTCATGAAGCGCTTCTCGCGCAGTTCCCGGCCGACCGGACCGAAGATGCGGGTGCCGCGGGGGTCGTTGTCGGCCTTGATGATCACCGCCGCGTTCTCGTCGAACTTGATGTAGCTGCCGTCGGAGCGGCGGCGCTCCTTGACCGTGCGGACGATGACGGCCTTGACCACCTCGCCACGCTTGACGTTGCCACCCGGAATGGCGTCCTTGACGGTCGCCACGATGATGTCGCCGATGCCGGCATAGCGCCGCGACGAGCCACCGAGCACGCGGATGCACAAGATCTCCTTGGCACCCGTGTTGTCGGCGACCTTCAGCCGCGATTCCTGCTGAATCACTCGATCTCCTCGACCTGGTTATGTATGCACGCCAGATACCGACCTGACGTACGCGGTCTTGCGTCACCGAAGGGCACGCAGGGCCTGCCGGAACCGGCTGGCCGAGGTCTGCCCAAGGCAACCAGTGAATTCTAGGTGATGACCGGCAATGCTCCAAATCGCCGCTGGTCAGCACTCCCCCAGCCATCGCGAGCCGGCACTCAATCTCTGCCCGTTAGCGCCGCTCACCTCTCCCCGCGAGCGGGCGTGTCTGAGCCCGACACGCCGCTCTAATTCCTGATTTTACGCACGCTCGCGACCGCACGTCGGTCCTCTACCTGCGCATACACCGTCCCACGCGGCAGCGGGCGGGGGACGGCGAGCGTGCGCGAACGTCGCTATTTCGACGGCGCGTCGGCGGCAGACACGCACCGTCGCGGTAGTAGGCGGAGGGCGCATCGACGGGTCGCCCTCCTAGCCGCGGCACCGGTGCCGGTCAGGCGATATCGGCCACGCAACGGAATCCGATGTGCGTGGTCGCGCTGTCCTGTGACTGCGGTGAACGCGCCGAAGGCCGGTAGCGGTGGCAGTACTCCGGCGCGCAGAGGTGCGACCCGCCCTTCAGGGTCTGACTGACCGACGGATCGGGCTGATCGCTTGACGGGCAACATCCTTGCGCGCTGCCATCGAGTCGGTGGTGCCCGGCGAACTCGGTCGTCGTCCACTCCCAGACATTGCCGATCATGTCGACCAACCCGTAGTCGTTCGGCGGAAACTTGCCGACCGGGGACGTGCCGACCCAGCCCAACGCACCGTCGTTCCGGTACGGGAAGTGGCCCTGCCACGTGTTGGCCATCACCTGGCCGGCCGGCGCTGCGTCGTCACCCCACGCGTACGTGGCGGTGCTGCCGCCGCGCGCGGCGTACTCCCATTCGGCTTCGCTCGGCAGCCGACGTCCGGCCCAGCGGGCGTACGCCGCCGCGTCGGGGTAGGCCACCTGTACGACGGGATGATCCAGCCGGTCATCGAAGCTGGGGTTCCCGCTGCCCGGGCCGAAAGGATGATGCCAGGACGCGCCCGGTCTCCATTGCCACCACTGCCGCCAGTCCCGCAGGTCCACCGGTCCCGACGTGGGCTGGAACACCAACGCCCCCGGGACCAGGTCGGCCGGGTTCGCTCCGGGGTACAGCGCGGCATCGAGCTCGCGCTCGGCGACGGTCACATACCCGGTCTCGTCGACGAACTCGGCGTACTGCGCGTTGGTCACCGGATGCCGTTCGATCGCGAACGCAGCCACCTGCACGGTGTGGACGGGGGCCTCTTCCGGGTAGAAGTTCGTCGAACCCATGCGGAACGACCCGCCCGGCAACTCGACGAGCTCAGCGAGCATGCCTTCAGGGTAGGCCGACCGCGAAGTCCTCGATGAGCACCGCCCCGGCGGCGTCGAATCCGTCCGTTCCGGCGGGCGCCTGGACGTGGATGGCGACCAGATAGTCGTTGGTATTCGTCCAGATGTGCGCGATGCGGTCGAGGAATTCGACGGACTGTTGCGGCGTGTCCGACCACGCCCCCATCAGCTTTTGTCCGCTGTAGCCGCACAGTTCGGCGGGCAGCACGCTGACGCTGCTGACCGCGGACACCGCCATCACCTTGTCGGTGTACTCGGTGAACGCCTCGGCGGGATCGAGCTTCGTCTGCGCGATGGTGACCGTCGCGACCATGCCGTCGGGGCCCTGCATGCGCATGCCGACATCACCCGAGCCCGGTTCGACCGACCAGCCGTCGGGCACGGCGACGGTGATCGTCGGAGCGGCAGGATCCGATACCTGTGCGACGGCCGTGACCGCCGGCTTGATCGGTTGCGCACACCTGACGGCGCCCGCCGGGACCGGCGTTCGCGAGGTGGTGACGACACCCGGCGCGGCGGGCCCGGCATCCTCGGTCGGTCGTGTCGGTCGTGGACGTGCGCTGGTGGTTGTCGGGGCGTCCTCGCCGCGGATGGCCAGGCCTTCGTCGGTGCGCACGCATCCCGAAGCCAGCGGGGCCAACAGGCTCAGCACAATCACCGCCGTCGAACCGAAGCGCTTCACCGCTCCATCATCAGTCTTTGGCGAAGGCCAGGGCGAATTCTTTCTCGACGTCGACATACGGCGCCCCCGATAGGTCGACGTTGACCTGCGCGATGGTGCCGCCGGTGAATGCGAAAGGAGCCTTGAACGTGCTGGACACCGCCGAGCCGCTGTTGCGGCCGATGCTGATGGTGGCACTGGCCAGCCCGAACGTTCCCGGATGCGCCTTCACGTTCGGCAGCGAGGCGACGGCGTCACCGTCGATGTACAGCGTGACGTCACCGAGCGGCGTGTGACTGTTCTCGAGCGTGCCCGTACGGCTGTAGCCGACGCCGAAGATGTGCTGTCCCAACGGAACCGCGCCCGCCGACGACACCATCTGCTCCTCGTCGCCCATGAAGTTGTAGACGTAGTGAAGACGGCCGTCCTGGATGAACAGGACGTGGCCACCGTGGCCGCCGCCCTGCTTGAACAGCACGCCCTCGGCGCCCGCGGTGTCGATGACGACCTCGGCGAGAACCGAAATCGACTGGCCGCGCGGTTCGGCGGCGGCGCCCATTCCGACTTCCGCCGTGCCGGGGTAGTAGGTGAAGCTTTTCCGCTCGCCCGTCAGGTACGGACGCCAGCGCGTCATCGTTTCCAGGATGTTGAGGTCAGCGAGCGGCAGACCGTTGTATTTTCCGGCTTCCTCGAACCACAGCTTCTTCAGTTCCTCGAGCCTGTCCGGTTGGTCGGTGGCGAGGTCGTGACACTGGCTTCGGTCGGCCTCGATGTGGAACAGCTCCCAGCGGTCCTTGTCGAAGTGCCCCCAGCCCGCAGGCGTTGCTGCGTGCACGGTGTTGGCGAACCAACCCTTGTGCCAGATTCCGCGCGTGCCCAGCATCGCGTAGAACTGCGTGTCCTTGCCCGTGTCGGCGGTCGGGTCATCAAGCGCCGCTTTAAAACTCACGCCCTCGAGCGGCTTCTGCGCAATCCCGCCGACCTCGTCGGGCGGAGTTATTCCGAGAAGGTCGTAGACCGTCGGGGTGATGTCGCAGACGTTGACATAGTTGTCGCGCACCTCGCCGTGTGCCTTGATTCCATTGGGCCAACTGATGATTGCGGTGTCCGCGATTCCGCCTTCATGGGACGCGTAGCGCTTGTACAGCTTGTAGGGCGTGTTGAACGCCATCGCCCAGCCGATCGCGTAATGCGGGTAGGTCTCGGTGCCGCCGAGATGGTCGATGTGGCGGATGCTTTCCTCGACGGTGTCGATATAGCCGTTGAAGAACTTCACCTCGTTGACCGACCCGTTCGGACCGCCTTCACCGCTGGCGCCGTTGTCGGAGATCACCACGATGATGGTGTTGTCCAGCTGGCCGGATTCCTCGAGATAGTCGAGGATGCGGCCGATCTGATCGTCGGTGTAGGACAGAAATCCGGCGAACACCTCGGCCATCCGGCTGAAGAGTCGCTTCTCTTCGTCGGTCAGCGAATCCCACGGCCGCACCGTGTCCTGCGGCGGCCACGGCTCACCGTTGGGACCCTCGACGTCGAGATACGGGTTCACCGGCGACAATTCGGTGTCCGGTGGCACGATGCCGAGCTTCTTCTGATTCTCCAGCACGATTTCGCGGTAGCGCTCGTAGCCCATGTCGAATTCGCCGGCGTAGCGGTCGGCCCATTCCTTGAAGACGTGATGCGGCGCGTGGCCCGCGCCGGGGCAGACGTAGGAAAACCAGGGCTTGTCCGGGGCGACGACCTTGGCGTCGCGGATGAACTCGATCGTCTTGTCGGCCAGGTCTTTCGAGAGGTGATAGCCCTCCTCCGGTGTCGCAGGAGGAGAGACCTGGTGGTTGTCGTATACCAGATCGGGATACCACTGATCGGTCTCGCCGCCCATGAAGCCGTAGAACCTTTCGAATCCGCGCGACAGCGGCCAGTGGCGTCTGGTGGAAGCAAGATTCGACTCCTCGAGCGGGGTCAGATGCCACTTGCCGACGCAGTAGGTGTTGTAGCCACGCTCGTTCAGCACCTCCGACAGCAGCGCGGTGTCGGCCGGGATGCGGCCGTTGCAGTTCGGGAACCCGTCGGTGAACTCCTCGATGGTGGCCATGCCGACGGTGGTCGCGTTGCGTCCGGTCAGCAGCGAGGCGCGGGTCGGCGAGCACAACGCCGTCGTGTGAAACTGCGAGAGGCGCACCCCACGCTCGGCGATGCGGCTCATCGTCGGCATCTGCACCAGGCCGCCGAAGCAGTCCCATGTCGCGATGCCGGTGTCGTCCCAGACGAGATAGAGGACGTTGGGCGAGCCCTCGGGTGCGGTGGGTGCGGCATACGGCCCCCAGTCCGGCTCCGAATCGCGGATATCCAGCTCGATCGTGCCGTTGAATTCGGTTGCCATGGCCCAGCCTCGTCTGCGTAGGTGCGTTGCCGCGCGGTCCCCAACCGCCCGGAGATTACACCCGCTATGTATTCGTTTGCTGAGAAATTGACGCCGGCGACATCACAGATTCGACTCGCTTGACCAGGAACTATGGGCGCCTTGGGCGGTCGGGATCGGTTACGCCGGGTTGCCGGATCGATGACGTCCCGGCAGGAATGAGCGGGTGGCCGTGCATCGCGGAAGCGACGATGGAAATATGCCGGAGGTGGGGACAAGCAAAGCGCAGACGATTTCCTACCCGGCGCTCGGCGCCCGCCCGCACCGAAATGACGACATCGCGGTCGACCCGCATGTCGTCGTGCTGTTCGGAGCGACGGGGGACTTGGCGCGGCGAAAGCTGATACCCGGGCTGGCCTACCTGGACCAGTCCAAGCTGGCGCCCAACATCGAGATCGTCGCCACGTCGCTGGAGGAGATGTCGCGCGAGGAGTTCCTCGAGATCGCCAAGACTTCCATCGATGACTTCGGCACGCACAAGCTCACCGCGGAGCAGTGGGCACGATTCGCCGAGACGGTCACCTACGTCCCACAGGGCGAGGGGGCCGAGGCGCTGGCCGCGGCCGTCGAGGCGGCGGAGGAAAAGCTGGGTCCCGACGTCCGCCGACTGCATTATCTTTCGGTGCCGCCCAAGGCCGCCCGGTCGGTGATCACGATGCTGCGGGAGGCCAAGCTGGTGGACCGGTCGCGCGTCGTGATGGAAAAGCCGTTCGGCACCGACCTGGAAAGCGCCGTCGAACTCAACGACTTCGTCCACGAGACATTCGACGAAAGCCAGATCTTCCGTATCGACCACTTCCTGGGCAAGGAGGCTGCGCAGAACATCCTGGCGTTCCGCTTCGCCAACGGCCTGTTCGAGCCGATCTGGAACCGTAACTTCATCGACCACATCCAGATCGACATCCCCGAGACACTCGGCCTGGACGACCGAGCCAGCTTCTACGAGAGCACCGGCGCCTACAAGGATATGGTGGTCACACATCTGTTCCAGGTGATGGCGTTCGTCGTGATGGAACCGCCGACGGCGCTCGAGCCGCGCGCGATCAGCGAGGAGAAGAACAAGGTCTTCCGCTCGATGCTGCCCGTCGACCCGAATAACGTTGTCCGCGGCCAGTACGTCGGATACCGCGACGCCGAGGGCGTGGCACGCGATTCCGACACCGAGACGTTCATCGCCCTCACGGTCGGTATCGACAACTGGCGGTGGGCCGGTGTGCCGATCTATCTGCGCACCGGCAAGAGGATGGCCGAGGGGATCCGCATCATCTCCATCGCGTTCAGGGAGGCGCCGCGCACGATGTTCCCGTCGGGTTCCGGCGTGGGCTCGCAGGGCCCAGACCATCTGACGTTTGATCTCGCCGACAACTCAAAGGTGTCGCTGTCGTTCTACGGCAAGCGTCCTGGGCCTGGCATGAAGCTCGACAAGTTGTCGATGCAGTTCTCGACGCAGGAGATCGACACCGTAGGCGACGTGTTGGAGGCCTACGAGCGGCTGATCCTGGACGCGATGCGCGGCGACCACACGCTGTTCACCACAGCGGAGGGCATCGAGTCGCTATGGGAGCGGTCGGCCGAACTGCTGGCCGACCCACCGCCGGCGAAGATCTACCAGCCGGGCACCTGGGGTCCCAACGCGATCCATCAGCTCATCGCGCCGAACGCATGGCGGCTGCCGTTCGAGCGGGCCTGGCGCGAGCACAACCACGACGACTGCTAGCCGAGTCGATGAGTCTGCGTCCAGGGCGCGATCCACTCGAACATCAACGCCCGCAACGCAGAATGAACGTCAGCTCGACGCCAGTGACCTGTGTGGCGGGCAGACGAAAAAGCCCCCGCCACCGAGGTGGCCGGGGCTTCACGCGTCTGCTCGCGCAGGAACGACTACTTGGCCTTCTCGAGGATCTCGACGAGCCGCCAGCGCTTGGTGGCCGACAGCGGACGCGTCTCCATCAGCGACACCCGGTCGCCGATGCCCGCGATGCCGTCCTCGTCGTGCGCCTTCACCTTGGTGGTGGTGCGGATGATCTTGCCGTAGAGCGGATGACTCTTGCGATCCTCGATCTCGACCACGATCGTCTTCTGCATCTTGTCGCTCACCACGTAGCCGATGCGGGTCTTACGACGCCCGCGCGGCTTCTCGGTGCGAGGCGTGTACTTGGGGCCCGCCTCGCCTTTTTTCGCTGTAGTTGCCTTGTCTGCCATTACGATTCCTCACCAGCGGGTCCGGAAGCCAGACCCAGCTCACGTTCGCGCAGGATGGTGTACACGCGCGCAATCTCCTGACGTACGACCCGCAGCCGGCGGTTGTTCGCCAGTTGACCGGTCGCCATCTGGAAGCGCAGATTGAACAGTTCTTCCTTCGACTCGCGCAGCTTGTCGGCCAATTCGTCGTCGGAAAGCTCGCGCAGTTCGCCCGGCGTCACTCCCACTGCCATCAGAACTGCTCCTCTCGGGTAACGATGCGTGCCTTGATCGGCAGCTTGTGGATCGCGCGGGTCAGCGCCGCCCTGGCGATGCCCTCATCGGGGTAGCTCAGCTCGAACAGCACGCGGCCGGGCTTGACGTTGGCCACCCACCATTCCGGCGAACCCTTGCCCGAACCCATCCGGGTTTCGGCCGGCTTCTTGGTAAGCGGACGGTCCGGGAAGATGTTGATCCACACCTTGCCGCCACGCTTGATGTGCCGGTTGATCGCGATACGAGCCGACTCGATCTGCCGGTTGGTGATGTAGGCGTGCTCGAGCGCCTGGATACCGTAGTCACCGAAGCTCACCGACGTACCACCGCTGGCGATGCCGCGCTGCCTCGGGTGGTGTTGCTTGCGGTGCTTGACCTTACGAGGAATCAACATCAGCTAGCTCCCAGAATCCTGCGTAGTGCTTTCCGTGCTCTGCGGGGTCGCCTCGGCGGCCGCACCTGCAGCAGCCTCTGTACCTGTCGCCGCCTCCGCAACTGCAGGCGCCTCTCCGGTACCCGACTGCGCGGCGGCACCGGCGTCGCCGCCGGAGGCGGCACGACCAGCTTCGGTGCTCGTCGCGGTGGTGCCCGACGCGCCACTGCGGCGCGGGCGGGTGCCCGACGGCCGTTCGCGGCGTGGACGATCGGCGCCCGCCGGCACGGCGGCGACCTCACGCTTGCCACCGACGATGTCGCCCTTGTAGATCCAGACCTTCACGCCGATGCGACCGAAAGTCGTCTTGGCCTCGTACAGGCCGTAATCGATGTCGGCGCGCAGTGTGTGCAGCGGCACCCGACCCTCGCGGTAGAACTCCGAGCGGCTCATCTCGGCACCGCCGAGGCGGCCCGAGCACTGCACCCGGATGCCCTTGACGTTGGGCTGACGCATCGCGGACTGGATCGCCTTGCGCATCGCACGACGGAACGCCACGCGGTTGCTCAGCTGCTCCGCAACACCTTGGGCTACGAGTTGAGCCTGCGACTCGGGGTTCTTCACCTCGAGGATGTTGAGCTGAACCTGCTTACCCGTGAGCTTTTCGAGGTCGGCGCGGATGCGATCGGCCTCCGTGCCGCGGCGGCCGATGACGATGCCCGGCCGGGCGGTGTGGATGTCGACGCGGACCCGGTCGCGGGTGCGCTCGATCTCGACGTCGGCGATGCCTGCGCGCTCCAGACCGGTGGCCAGCAACCGACGGATCGCGACGTCTTCCTTGACGTAGTCCTTGTACTGCTTGTCGGCATACCATCGGGACTTCCAGTCGGTGGTGATACCCAGCCGGAAGCCGTGGGGATTGATCTTCTGGCCCACTACTCTGAGCCCTCCTTCGCTTCGTCAGAAGCCTTTTCAGCCGTGCTTGATGTCGCCGACTTCTCGGCTCCAGAGGCCTTCTTCGCGGCCTTCTTGGCCGGTGCTGCCTTCTTCGCCGCCGCCTCGGGTGCCTTCTTGGCGGCGGCCTTCTTCGCAGGAGCCTTCTCGGCAGTCGCCTTCTCGGCGGTCGCCTTCGTCGCGGGCGCCTTCTTCGCGGCGGCGGCCTTGCTGCCCTGCGCACGACGTGCGCGCGAACTGCCGGCGGACCCGCGTCCGCCGCGCTCCTCCCGGCTTGCCCGGCTCTCTACGATCACCGTGATGTGGCTGGTGCGCTTGCGGATTCGGAACGCCCGCCCCTGGGCGCGCGGCCGAATGCGCTTGGCCGTCGGGCCTTCGTCGGCGTAGACGGTGGCCACCACGAGGGTCGAGGGATCGAGTCCCTCGTTGTTCTGTGCATTGGCGGCGGCGCTGGCGATCACCTTGGCGACCGGCTCGCTCGCGGCCTGCGGTGCCCAGCGCAGGATGTCCAGCGCCTCGGACACGGACTTGCCGCGCACCAGGTCGATCACCCGGCGCGCCTTGGTCGCCGACACACGGACGAAGCGAGCCTTCGCCGTCGCGGTCGGGTATTCCGTCTCAACAGAGGTCATCGCCGTTTCGCCTTCCGGTCATCCTTGATGTGACCCTTGAACGTGCGGGTGGGGGCGAACTCGCCGAGCTTGTGTCCCACCATCGACTCGGTGACGAACACCGGGACGTGCTTGCGGCCGTCGTGGACCGCGAAGGTGTGCCCGATGAAGTCGGGGATGATGGTCGACCGGCGCGACCAGGTCTTGATGACCTGCTTGGTGTTCTTCTCGTTCTGTACGTCGACCTTCTTCAGCAGATGGTCGTCGACGAACGGACCTTTCTTCAGGCTGCGTGGCATCCTCTAGTCTCCTGGCTCCGTCTACCGGTGATGCTTCTTGCCGGTGCGCCGGCGTCGGACGATGAGCTTGTCGCTGGGCTTGTGCGACTTGCGGGTACGGCCCTCGGGCTTACCCCACGGGCTGACCGGGTGACGGCCGCCGGAGGTCTTGCCCTCGCCGCCGCCGTGCGGGTGGTCGACCGGGTTCATGACGACACCACGGACGGTGGGGCGCTTGCCCTTCCACCGCATACGGCCGGCCTTGCCCCAGTTGATGTTGGCCTGCTCGGCGTTCCCGACCTCGCCGACGGTGGCGCGGCAGCGCACGTCGACGCGGCGGATCTCACCGCTGGGCATACGCAGGGAGGCGTAGGTGCCTTCCTTGCCCAGCAGCTGGATGCCCGCGCCCGCGGAACGGGCCAGCTTGGCGCCGCCACCGGGTCGCAACTCGACCGCGTGGATGACGGTACCGGCCGGGATGTTGCGCAGCGGCAGGTTGTTGCCGGGTTTGATGTCGGCGTTGGGGCCGGACTCGACCACGTGTCCCTGCTTCAGTCCCTCGGGGGCGATGATGTAACGCTTCTCGCCGTCGAGGTAGTGCAGCAGCGCGATGTTGGCGGTGCGGTTCGGGTCGTACTCGATGTGAGCGACCTTGGCGTTGACACCGTCCTTGTCGTGCCGACGGAAGTCGATCACGCGGTACGCGCGCTTGTGGCCACCGCCCTTGTGTCGGGTGGTGATTCGACCGTGCGCGTTACGTCCGCCTTTGCCGTGCAGCGGACGCACCAGCGATTTCTCCGGCTCCGAGCGAGTGATCTCGGCGAAGTCGGACACGCTCGCACCGCGGCGACCCGGGGTCGTCGGCTTGTACTTGCGAATAGCCATCTTCTAAATCTCCCTGCCGGCTAGGCCGGCGCTCCGAACAGATCGATCGGCTTGCTGCCTTCGGCAAGCGTGACAATGGCGCGCTTGGTGCTCTTGCGCGTGCCGTAGCCGGCGCGGCTGCGCTTGCGCTTGCCCTGGCGGTTGGCGGTGTTCACAGACGAGACCTTGACCTTGAAGATCTTCTCGATCGCGATCTTGATCTGCGTCTTGTTCGAGTCGGGGTGAACGATGAACGTGTAGACATTGTCCTCGATCAGCCCGTAGGACTTCTCGGAGATGACCGGCGACAGGATGATGTCGCGCGGATCGGTGACGGTCGCCATCTACGCCGATACCTCCACAGTGTTGTCTTGCGAGCCTTCGCTTGCCGCGCTGATGTAGGAATTCAGCGCCTCGACGCTGAACACCACATCGTCGGCGTGCAGCACGTCGTAGGTGTTGAGCTGGTCCGGTGAAAGCAGGTGGACGCCAGGCAGATTCCGCACGCTCTTGGCGCCGGTCTCATCGCTGCGACCGATGACGATCAGCACCTGCTTGCCCTCGACCAGGGTGGCCAAAAACGCCTTGGCGCTTTTCGTCGACGGCGTCTGTCCCTCGACGAGCTCGGTCACCGCGTGGATCCGGCCGTTGCGCGCCCGGTCGGACAATGCGCCGAGCAGCGCGGCCCGGATCATCTTCTTCGGCGTGCGCTCGCTGTAGTCGCGCGGCTTCGGGCCGTGCACGGTGCCGCCACCGGTGTACTGGGGCGCCCGCGTCGAACCCTGGCGGGCACGACCGGTCCCCTTCTGCCGATACGGTTTCCGACCACCGCCGCGGACGTCGCCGCGGGTCTTGGTGGAGTGCGTGCCCTGTCGGGCGGCCGCCAGCTGCGCCGTCACGACCTGATGCATCAGCGCGATGTTCGGCTCGACGTCGAACAACTCGGCGGGCAGCTCGACGGAGCCGTCCTTCTTACCCGCTGGAGTGTGAACGTCGATCTTCACGGTGTTGGATGCCATTTCTACTTCTCGCCTCGCTTGATCGCGCTCCGGACCATCACCAGGCCACCGGTGCGGCCAGGGATGGCACCCTTGATCAGCAACACGCCGTTCTCGGCATCGACCTTGTGCACCAACAGGTTCTGCGTGGTGACGCGATCGTTGCCCATGCGGCCCGACATGCGGGTGCCCTTGAAGACGCGGCCCGGGGTGGCGCAGCCACCGATCGAACCGGGGCGCCGGTGCACGGCCTGCGCGCCGTGGCTGGCGCCCTGTCCGCGGAAGCCGTGCCGCTTCATGGTGCCGGCGAAGCCCTTGCCCTTGGAGGTGCCCGTCACGTCGACATAGGTGCCGTCGGCGAAGATCTCGGCGGTCAGTTCCTGGCCGACCTCGAATTCGGCGGCGGCGGTCTCATCGTCCAGGCGCAACTCGGCGAGATGCCTGCGCGGGTTGACGCCCGCGGCGCTGTACTGGCCGGTGACCGGTTTGTTCACCTTGCGGGGGCTGATTTCGCCGTATGCCACCTGGATTGCACTGTAGCCGTCGCGCTCGGGCGTGCGGATTCGCGTCACGACGTTCGGGCCGGCCTTGACGACCGTGACCGGCACGACCCGGTTGTTCTCATCGAACACCTGCGTCATACCCATCTTGGTGCCCAAAATGCCTTTTCTAGCCATTTGTCCTGGGTCTCCTACTGGATGTTGACGTCGACGCTGGCCGGCAGATCGATGCGCATGAGAGCGTCAACGGTCTTCGGCGTGGGGTCGAGAATGTCGATAAGCCGCTTGTGCGTGCGCATCTCGAAGTGCTCCCGCGAGTCCTTGTACTTATGCGGGGACCGGATGACGCAGTACACGTTCTTCTCGGTCGGCAGCGGCACTGGACCCACCACACTTGCGCCGGTACGGGTGACCGTCTCAACGATCTTGCGCGCAGAGGCGTCAATCGCCTCGTGGTCGTAGGCCTTGAGCCTGATGCGGATCTTTTGTCCCGCCACGCTTCTCCTACCTCGCTCCTGCTTCGTACTTCGGCCGGCCCGTACCCGGGCCTGGTCCCTGCGCTGTAGTCCATGTGGGCGTCCACATGGCCGCAGCGCTGGTGTTGCCGCCGCTGTTTACCTGTCTAAGTTCACCGATCCCCGCGGTCGGGTGTGTCGCCCGCACGCACACTTCGCCTCGGCGGAATCCGCCTTCGTCGAAGTTGGCACCGGATGCGCCCGTTTGGGCGCCGGTTGTATGCCCGGCCAGGCGCGAACCCGGCGCAGAGCAACCCGACCAGTATGCCCTAGATCGCGGGCTGCTCCAAATCCCTGGCCATGCGGTTGCCGCGCTGGCAGGCGGCCTCAACCCCACGGTAGCGAACGGGCTACCTTACTTCAGAGTAAGGTAGCCCGGCATGGCAGCGCCGACCACCACCTATCAGATGTGGAAACGCCTCGTCGGGCGTCCAGGCGGCACCCGCCTCTTCTCCTTGGCGGCGATGGCTCGGGTGCCCTATTTTGCCTCGATCGTCCCGCACGTCGTCCGGATGGAGCCCGGGCTCGCGGAGGTCACCGTGCCGAAGTGGTTCTTCGTCTACAACCACTTGCACACCGTGCACGCGATCGCGTCGTGCAATGCCGCGGAGATCGCGATGGGAATGTTGATGGAAGCCACCGTGCCGACCAGCCACCGGTGGATCCCGAAGGCCATGACCGTGCAATACCTCCAGAAGGCCACCACATCGCTGCGGGCACGGGCCGAACTGGATCCGCCGGACTTCTCGGCGATCACCGATGGCGTCGAGCTGACGATTCCCGTCAGCGTGACCGATGAATCAGGCGTCGAAGTGGTGCACGCCGACATCACCTGCTGGGTGACACCCACGCACTGACTCCAATTCGTTTCTGCGGGCAGATCACTATTCCTCGGCGAACGGCGATCTCCCCACAGAATCCACGTCAACCTGCAGGGTCCTGCCCCAGATAGGTGCCGTGCCCCACGAGTACGAGGTCGCCGTCGAAGGTCAGCACCTCGTTGACCAGCTCGCCGCGATGGTTGCGGTAGTTGATGACCAGCGTCGACTCGCCCTGGTACACCCCGATGACGTCGAAGTGAAGGTCCGGCAACGCCTTCAAAGCCGTTGTCCAGTAGTGGCGTAATGCATCCCTGCCCCGCACCGTGCCATCCGACTCGGGCAGCACGCGCGCCGCAACCGGCGAGGTGAACACGACATCGTCGTGAAAGTGCTCGAGCACGGCGTCGACATCGTGCGCGTTCCAGGCCAGCAACCAGGCATCGGCGAACCTCCGGGGATCCGGCGTCGGCATGTCGCAAGCGTAGTGACGGGCTGGCGGAACTCCGAATGGATTACTTCAGGCTTGCCCAGAACGCGCACTGATGACTGGCGTCGAAGGTGCTCACCAGGCGGCTGCCGTCGGGCTGCAGCGACATCCAGGGCTGCGCGGCACGGACTGCGCCGAGCGCCGGCCACCGCGGTTGGCCGACCGCATCCGGCGATCCGTTCGTCACGAACCGGCTCCAGTAATCGAGCATCTGGTCAGACAGCGCCTGTTGCGCAGCATCCAACGGCTCGGCACCCCCCACTTCGAAGAGGAAACGCAGCTCCAGCGAGTGGCTGGCGCCAACGGGAAAAGGCAACGTGCGCATGGACTCTGGCGCTGGGGCGTCGCGGTCGTTGAATTCGTATCCATAGACGGTTCCGACCCGGGCGAGATCATCGCTCATCCGCTCGTTCACACACGCGAACACCCCGTCCGTGACCGCCGCGGAGTACGCGGAGTACACATTGCCGCCGTAGTCGCTCAGCGGATAGCGCTGCTCGACGGCGCCCCCGTTGGCGCCGAACGTGTCTCGAAGCAGCTCCGGATACTGCTCGGCCGCATACACCTTGCCCAGCCGCAGGTACTGCAACGCAACAAACAGCGTGAACTCGTCGCGGTTGGTGCCGATCAGCACCGGGATGCGCGCGGCCTCGTCGTTGGCGATCGCAGTCACCGGATCGACCGGAAGCGCTGCGCTTCCGGTTACCGGGCCGGGCAGAGAATCTTCCCCGATGTTGTAGAACGCCACCGGCTCTCGCAATTTGTCGACAGGCAACGCGCGCAGACACTCCCCGGCAGTCTTCGGGTCCGCGCACCCCACCTTCGCTGCGTAGTCGACGCTGCTCTTCTCCGCCGTCGGCAGATCGGCTTGGGCGCCACACGGCGCGCTCTGGATGATCGCCGCGCGGAATAGTCCCTTCGACCCCGGCGCCACCAGGTGGTCGCACACCGACATGCCGCCGGCCGATTCTCCGGCGATGGTGACCCTGTCCGGGTCGCCGCCGAAGCCGGCGATGTTGTCTCTGACCCAGCGCAGCGCCGCCTGCTGATCTTGCAGGCCGTAATTGCCGACGTCGCCCGGCGGCCCGAGCGCCGGGTGCGCCAAAAACCCCAGCGTCCCGAGCCGATAATTGATGGTGACGACGATGATGTCGCCTCGTGTCACGAGCCATCGCGCGTCGTAGATCTTGCCACTGCCGCCGGTGAACGAACCGCCGTGAATCCACACCATGACCGGTCGCGGCGACCCGGTCATGGTGGGGGTCCACACGTTCAGGTTCAGACAGTCCTCATCGCTCTGCTTGCCGAACTCTGGATCGGCGCCGGGGTCCTGGATGCATTGCGGCCCTGGATCGGTGGCGTCGCGAATCCCCGTCCAGGCCTGCGCCGGTGCCGGTGGCCGGAACCGCAGCGGGCCGACCGGCGGAGCCGCGTAGGGAATGCCGGCGAACAGCCGGTGATCCGCTTTCACCACGCCGCGCACCATGCCCGTAGCCGTTCGCACCAGCGAGGTGTCCGACTGCGGCAACGGCGTCGGGATCACCGGTGACGGCGGCTCGAGTATCGCCGGCACGGCCATTCTCGGCGACGCCCCGACGAGCCGGCCCAACGCGACCACCAGCACCGTCGCCATCACGACGAGTAGGACCACCCGCAGGCTTCGAGCCGTCCCTGGCTGCACGGATTCCGAGCCTACGCAGGCTTTCAGCCGAAACCCTGGATCACCGACGTGGCAATCCCCTAGACTGCAAACTTGACACCCGTCAACTTTCGTCCCAGCCCACCCTCAGGAGACTCATGACGAGCTCGCGCACGATGGAAGAGGCCGCCAAGGTCCTGGCCGACCCCACGGCGTACGCCGACGACGAGCGGCTGCACGCCGCGCTCACCCATTTACGGGCCAACAACCCGGTGGCATGGGTCGACAACCCGCCGTATCGGCCGTTCTGGGCGATCACCAAGCACGAAGACATCATGGCCATCGAGCGCGCGAACGACCTGTTCCTGTCGGAGCCGCGCCCACTGCTGGCCACCGCCGAGACCGACGATGTGTTGAAGGCCCAACAGGAAGCCGGCATGGGCATCCGCACCCTGATCCACATGGACGATCCGCACCATCGGAAGGTGCGGGCCATCGGCGCGGACTGGTTTCGCCCGAAGGCGATGCGCGCGCTCAAGATCCGAGTGGACGAACTCGCCAAACGCTACGTCGACACGATGCGCGACATCGGCCCCGAATGCGACTTCGTCGAAGACATCGCGGTCAATTTCCCGCTCTACGTGATCCTTTCGCTCCTCGGGCTGCCCGAGGACGACTTTCCGCGGATGATGAAGTTGACCCAGGAGATGTTCGGCGGCGACGACGAGGAGCACCAACGAGGCGGATCGACCGAGGACCTGTTGGCCGTACTGGCCGATTTCTTCAACTACTTCTCGGCTTTGACGGCCGCGCGCCGCGCCAACCCGACTGAAGATTTGGCATCGGCGATCGCCAACGGCCGCGTCGACGGGGAGTTGATGTCAGACATGGATACGCTGTCCTACTACGTCATCGTCGCCAGTGCCGGACACGACACCACCAAGGACGCGATCTCCGGTGGTCTTCATGCGCTCATTCAGAACCCGGACCAACTGACGCGACTGCGCGACAACATGGACCTGATGCCGACCGCGGTCGAGGAAATGATCCGGTGGGCAACCCCGGTGAAGGAGTTCATGCGGACCGCCGCGGAGGACACCACCGTTCGTGGTGTGCCCATCGCCAAGGGTGAATCCGTCTATCTGGCTTACGTTTCGGCGAACCGCGACGAGGACATCTTCGAAGACCCGTTCCGATTCGACGTCGGCCGCGACCCCAACAAGCATCTGGCGTTCGGCTACGGTGTGCATTTCTGTCTGGGCGCCGCGCTCGCCCGGATGGAGATGAACAGCCTGTTCACCGAATTGGTGCCGCGCCTGGAGTCCATCGAATTGGCCGGCACACCCGAACTGTCTGCAACCACGTTCGTCGGCGGACTCAAGCATCTGCCTATTCGTTACTCGCTGCGCTGAAACCCTTGGCGTTCTTGCGATGGGTGGCAAGGAAGCCGTCGACGGCTGAGATCGCGATCTCGCGGTAGTCGAAGTTCGGCAGCGTCGACAGCTTGCCCAACGCGATCGGGCCGAGGAGCAATGCCGCCGCCCTGGTGCGATCGACGTCGCCGAGTTCGGCAACGGCCTGCGGACTGCTGAGAATGACGTCGAACGGCGCCGCATACTGTTCGGCGACCCGTTCGCGCAGAGTCTGCACCTCTGGACTGTCCGGCGACCCGCGGTGCGGCGCGCCAGGCAGTCTCTCGAGGTCGCCGCCCAGGGTCAGCCAGGACATGGCGGCCAGCGTCACCGGTGCCTCGGCGATCAAATCGGCCTGCGCCTGCACCAAGGCGATCAAGCGATCGCGCAGCGAACCGTCCGCAGGGGGTGTCGGCGCCGGCGGTATCAGCGCGTGAAAAGCCGCTGCCAGCAGATCGTTTCCGCTCGGGAAGTGGCGATACAGCGTGGCGCGAGCTACGTTGGCGGCACGGGTGACCGCATCGACGGTCACCGCGCTCGGGCCTCCCGAGCGCAGCAGCGCAGTAGCCGCATCGAGTAGACGCGCCCGCGACCGCGCCGGCCGCGGGTCGTTTCGCCCGCTGGTCATGGTTTAGCTCCCTTCCCTGCGGGAACAAGACTGTTGGTCTCACAACAAGACTGTTAGTCTCGAAAATCTTCGATCGAAAGAGAGCGACGACATGGTCGACACCCTCGTCCGGTCTGACCAGGATATCGACGCCAACCTGGCCTCCTTGTCGAAATTCGGCCGGTTCTGGCTGTTGGCCGTCGCCGGGGTCGACGTTCTGCTGGTCATCTCCTCGATGGTCGCCCTGAATGCGGCGCTGCCGGATATCGCACGCGAAACCGCGGCGACCCAGACGCAACTCACCTGGGTGGTCGACGGTTACACGCTGGTGCTGGCCTGCCTGCTGTTGCCCGCGGGCGCGCTCGGCGATCGGTACGGGCGGCGCGGTGCACTGCTTGTCGGGCTGGCGATCTTCGCGCTCGCCTCACTCGCGCCGACGATATTCGACAGCCCGATGGAGATCATCGTCGCGCGTGCCGTCGCAGGCGCCGGCGCGGCGTTCACCATGCCCGCCACGCTGTCGTTGCTCACCGCTGCGTTTCCGAAGGACGAGCGCAACAAGGCCATCGGCATCTGGGCCGGGGTCGCGAGTTCCGGCGCGATCGTCGGGTTCATGGGCTCCGGGCTACTCCTGCACTTCTTCGAATGGCAATCCGTCTTCTATGCGTTCGCGATCGGCAGCGTGGCGCTGTTCGTCTGCACGTGCACGATTCGTTCGTCACGCGACGAAACAGCCGCTCCAGTCGACTGGGTCGGCGCGGTGCTGATCGGTGGCGCCGTTGCGGTCTTCGTGTTCGGCGTCGTGGAAGCACCCGTTCGCGGATGGACCCACCCCGTCGTATGGGGATGCATGTCGGCAGGTGTGGCGCTGGCCGTGGTCTTCGCGATCGTCGAATTGCGACGCAGGCATCCCCTGCTCGACGTCAGACTCTTCACCCGTCCCGACTTCGCCACCGGGTCGGTCGGCATCACCTTTCTGTTCTTCGCCAACTTCGGCTTCTTTTTCGTCGTCATGCAGTACATGCAGTTGATCCTCGGCTATAGCCCGCTTCAAACTGCTTGGGCCCTGGCACCTTTGGCTGTGCCCATCATCGCTCTTGGCGCGACGATGCATCTGATCCTGCCCCGGGTCGGGCTGCGGTTGGTGGTGACCGTCGGACTGCTGCTTATCGGTGCCGGGCTGTTCAGCATGAGATACCTGCACGCGGACTCGTCCTACATCGACCTCGTGTGGCCATTCTTGGTCACCAGCACCGGAATCGGTTTGTGCGTCGCACCGACGACGTCGGCGATCATGAATGCCGTCCCGACCGAGAAGCAAGGCGTCGCCTCGGCGGTCAATGACACGACCCGAGAGGTTGGTGCGGCGGTCGGCATCGCCGTCGCCGGATCCGTGCTTGCCGCGCAGTACGCCAACGCGCTGGCGCCCGGTCTCGACGCATTTCCCGCCCAGGTTCGCGGCGTGGCCAGCGAATCGCTGGCGAATGCACTCGAAGTAGCGAAACAGCTTGGCCCTCAGGGGCCGAGGCTGACAAGACTCGCCGAATCTGCGTTCCTCGACGCGATGGACCTCTCACTGATCGTGGTCTCGACGGTCCTGGCCGTCGCGGCCGCCTTCGTCGCCGTCTGGGCGCCGGGGCGCGCGGGCAGGCAACTGCGGGCCGTGCGCCGCATGACGGCGCGCCGATCATCCGACGACGAACTCGGCGGCGCGATGCCCGAGCATCACGATAGTGGCGTGGGGACCGCGGCATGCGACGGTGGGCAGGATCGAGCCGTCGACGATCCATAGCCCGTCGACGCCGTAAACCCTGCACCGCTCGTCGACGACCGCCGCGCCATCACCGTCACGACCCATGGGCGCCGTCGCGCAGAGGTGCTGCGACGTCGACCACGTCGCCTGCCCGGCTTTCGTTGATGAGGCGGCTAATTCGCGTGCGAGCTCGGCACCCGTACTCAAGGTCACCACATCATGCGGGTCGCTGTCGTAGCGATGGTCGATGATCGGCGGCACCTGAGGGTCGTCGGACACCACCCGCAGCCGACCCGTGGATCGCGGTTGCATCAGAGCGACACCGATGTGCGGGCGGTCGGCTGGATCGACGCCCGCGCCCTCGACCATCGCGCCGAACCCTCTGGTGTAGGGCCTGATCTCGAGCCCGGTGGGCGTGGTGAGGACCGCCTCGAGAGGAGGGAGATCGTGGGTGGGCGCCCAGTCGACCGGTAGAACCCACTCCGGATGATCACTCGTGCGCATCCCGACCGGCAAGTCCAGCGCGAGCGGAATGTCCGCTCCCGCAAGCACATCCGCCGGTCCGATTCCGGACAGCATCAGCAGATGTGCCGATCCGATTGCACCGGCGCACAGCACGATTCGATCCGCGGTGAGATGAACGGACCCGTCGGGACCGACACAGTCCGCACCGACCGCGCGGCCCCGGTCGATGGCGATGCGAAGGACGCGCGTGTCGGAGAGCAGCGTGAGATTAGCCCGCTCGAGCGCAGGCTGTAAGAAAGCACCTCCGGGACCGATTCGTATGCCGCCGTTGATGTTCAGCGGTACGGCACCAACACCTGCCGGCAAAGGCCTGCCCGGGCTCGCACCGTTGAGATCCGCGACCCACGGGTATCCCATTTCGGACGCGGCGTTGACGAACGAGTCTGTGCACCCGTCGAATTCAGCTATCCGCCGCACGATTATCGGACCATCTGCACCGTGCAGCGGACCGACGAAGTCGAGGTCGTTTTCCACTGCGCGGAAATGGGGCAGCACGTCGGCCCACGACCATCCGGGCAGCGCCCACCGCTCGAAGTCCTCCGGCAGCGCGCGGCAGAAGTACCCGCCGTTGACCGCCCCGGATCCGCCAACCACCGCACCACGCATGATGTGGCCGGCACGCTTCGGACTCTCCGTCAGCGTGGTGGTGTAGTGCCTCACCACCGAGCTCGCGGCACCGATTGGCATCCGTACCGCATCGGTGATCTGCGCGCCGACCCTCGGATCGGATGGCGCAGGGCCTGCCTCGACGACCGTGACATGACAGGCCGAGTCAGCCGAGATTTGTTCTGCTAACACCGATCCAGCGCTGCCGGCGCCGACGATCAGCACATCGCTGGATGCGCGAGTACTGTGCAACGCCGCGTCAGGTCCGGATCTGCGGCTTGAGCGCGCCGATATGCCGTTCGCGGACCACGCCGGTCCACAGGCCTGTCCCGTAGGCGATGTCATCGAGGCGCTTGAGCAGCAGATAGCTGACCAGGCCCACGGGCTTCGTCTCCTCGTCGACGTTGCCGTGTCGCTTCACCCAGTCGACGACGCCGTCGATGATGGCGGCGACCAGCACGATGTGTCTGCAGCGCCGGGACAGCAGCGAAAGGAGCAGTGCAATCGGCCAGTAGTGCCTGCAGATCGCCGCCGCGAGCTGCAGGGCCCCCGACCAGAGGCCGTGTGCGGCGACGACCGCGACTTCCTTCGGCTCGGTCTCGACCGAGTTCAGCGAGTTGGCGATGCGGCGACCGGTGATCGCGGCCACCACCATGGAGGCGAGATAGCCGATGGCGGAGCCCATCGTGAGCAGGGTCCATACCACCAGTGTCCACCCGGAGATCACCAGCGGAGCGGTCTTGCCCGGGTGGCGAACCGCCAGTGGCGCAGCCGACTCCCCGTAAAACGCCCTGCGCGCGAACCACTCTCGCAGTTGAGTGCGGTGCTCGTGGGCGACCATCGCGATGGGCTCGTACCGAAGCCGCGCACCGGCTTCGACGAACCGCCAGCACAGGTCGACGTCCTCCCCCGACCTGAGGGTTTCGTCGAACCCACAGACGTCGTTCAGAACGGAGCGCCTGCAGATGATCGCCGCGCTCGGAACATAGGACACCGAGCCGTACGGCACGACGGGAGCCTCCCGCTGCCCAAGGTCCAGCGATGACCGCACGGCCTCGTAACGCGCCACCAGGCTGTCCGGCTGTGCCAGGTTGACGATGCGCGGTGCCACCAAAGCGACTGCGGGATCACAGAAGTGGCCGAGAAGTGCTTCGAGCCAACCCCGCCGCGGGACCACGTCGGAGTCAAGGAATGCGACGAAGTCCGTCGCGCACACGCCGAGACCGGTGTTGCGAGCGGCGGCCGGCCCCTTGCTCCGCGGATGACGTATCACCGTGATGTCGCAGTGCACGCCTTCGAAATCCACCTGCCGGATCGGGGTCGCCGAGCCGTCGTCGACCACGACGACCCGCAGGCCGCGCAGCGCAGACACCAGCCGGTGCACACCAGAAGCGTTGTCGCGCACCGGGATAACGATTGTGACATCGCGGTGCGATGGTCCGCTGGCCGGTCGGGGATGAGCGACAGTGGCATCGAGGAGCGTGCGGGCCACCTGGGCACTGAGTGCGTCATGCACCTCGAGTCGGCCGGCGTTGAGCATTGTCTGGGCGGCGGGCGCCAGCCGTAGCAGGCGGGTGGGTGAGCCGCCGAGCAGAGCCGACCCTTCGCCGAGCACCTTGACTCGACGATCAACCTGGACGGCAAAGCCGTCGGGCAGTCGGGGCTGACTCATGTCAACATCCCATCGCGATCGGGCTTCCACCGAGAGACCCGGCGCACGCACCCGTCGACCATCTCTGCAAACAGGCGTTCACCCTCGGCGGCGGTGGCCGTCGTGGGATCGCCGAGGACGCCGAGCTCGCTCACAGCTGCCACCCCGCCGCTGCGCATCGCGGGCAGCAGCTGGGCCAGCGGCGCACTGTTGCCCGGCACCATTTCGTCGAGCCTGACAACTTCTGGCGAAATATGTAGCAATACAGATGTTTCCGTGTGGCCGGCGTGGGCGTCGGCATTGTCCGCGCCGCACGAGCACCACCCGACATCGCGTCCCTCGTACCGCAGCAACGCCACCGCGGCGGCCAGCGCCTCGACGTTCCCACCGTGCCCATTCACGAACACCAGCCTCGTCGCCCAATTCGCGGCCGACCGGCCGAACTCCACCAGCAAGAGCCGCAAAGCGGCGTTGCCGATCGAGACCGTGCCGGGAAAGCTCTCGTGTTCGCCGCTGGCTCCGTAGCCGATCGGCGGTGCAAGCATCCATCCGCAATCGTGATCGGCTTCTGCGAGCCGGTCAGCAACCTCGCGAGCCACGGCCGCAGCGATCCTGGTGTCGGTGTCCAGCGGCAGGTGAGGTCCATGCTGTTCGGTGGAACCTACCGGGATAACCAACGCGGGTGACGTGCCGTGCAGCTGTCTCGACGTTGAGTTCCCAAGCTCGCTGGGGAAAGCCACCCGCCGATGGTAGGACGAATTCACCTGCCGTGCGCCGGTTGTTGGCGCATGCGCAGATTTTGTTTCCCATAAATTTGCCGTCGCGGCTGTCGGCTAATCACGTCTGTCCCCCCTGCACCGCAGGTTTCACGCGCAACCTGGCTGGTAGCGGAGCTGATGCGTCAGTCGCCCGGCTCTTCAGGCTGTTCTGCTCCTCGCGTGCGCGGCGGCACACCGAGTGCCCGGACGAAGCCAGGAGGAACCACCACGTCGCCGGCGACGAGGTCGTGCACCGAAGCGCGGCCCAGGCCCATCATCGCCGAGTCGATGCCGCCCCGGAGAACGTCGAGCACGTTCTCCACGCCCGCCTGCCCCTCGGCCGCCAGCCCCCAGAGATACGCCCGGCCGATCATGACCGCCCGTGCGCCGAGAGCCAAAGCCTTGACCACATCGCTGCCGCGCCGTACGCCGCCGTCGAGAAGCACGTCAATCTGGTTCCCGACCGCTGCCGCGATGGGGGCCAGGGCGCGGATCGATGCCGGCGTGCCGTCCAGGTTGTTTCCACCGTGGTTGGACACCGAGATGGCCGAGACACCAACGTCGACAGCGCGTTTCGCATCGTCGACACGCATGACGCCCTTGAGCATGAATGGGCCGCCCCACAACTCGCGCAGCCATGCGATGTCTTCCCATGTGGGCGGTGGGGTTGCCATCCACTCACCGTAGGCGGCGAAGAACGGCGGTCCGGGCTCGCCAAGAGCGGCCTGGTTGGGCACCCGCAGATCCGGCGGTCGCATGGTTTTGGCCCACTGCATGAACCAGCGCGGTCGCGTCAAACCCTCGGGCAGCATCCGCACCGTCGTGCGCAGGTCCATATGCTCGGGAATCTTCGGACTGCCCCAGTCACGGCCATGCGCAAAGCTCCAGTCGGTGGTGGCGATCAGCCCGACGGCACCGGCCGCCCTGGCACGCTCCACCCGCGCGGCGATCGCGTCCCTGCCGCCCAGCCAGTACACCTGGAAGAACGTCTTCGGGTTGGCGGCGACGACCTCTTCGATCGGCTTACTCGCAAATGACGACAACCCCATCGCCGTGCCCCTCGCCGCGGCCGCGCGGGCGACCGCCAGCTCGCCGTCGGGGTGAACCGCCTGAACCCCCGTCGGCGAGATCACCACCGGAAGCGAAATCTCCTGCCCCATAACCGTAGTCGCGAGGTCACGCTTCTCGAGTGCGCCGACGACATGGGGCGCGAAGCCCAGCTCACCGAACGCGTCGACATTGTCGGCGACGGTGATGCCCTTCTCGCTGGCGGCGAGCAGCGCGCTGTAAACCGACTTCGGCAGCCGCTTCTTCGCCCGTTGTTGGGCGAAGGCCACGGTCTCGAACCACTTGTCACGTGCCATGACTTAGACCGGACTCTCGTTACACAGCCGCGCGGGCGGCCTGGCCAACAGTTTGAGCGGGATGGGCCCCTGCTTCGTCCCACGCGAGTGGTCACCGCTCGGCTTGGGCTTGACCCGTTCCTGCTCGAGGGCCGGAACACCGTAGCCCTCAACGCATTCGGGGTCGGGGCCGGCCAGCGGTAGACCGGTGAAGAACTTGGCCGCCATGCAGCCGCCGCGGCAGCTGTCGTAATGACCGCAGCTACCACATGCACCCGCTGACTGCGGTTCCCGCAACTCGCGGAACAGCGGGGCGTTCTTCCACACGTTGTCGAAGCCGGAATCGGACACCACGTTTCCGGCGAGGAACCGATCATGGATGGCGAACGGGCAGGCATAGACGTCGCCGATCGGATCGATGAGGCAGACCACCCGGCCCGCGCCGCAAAGGTTCAGCCCGGCCAGTGCGCCCGGCGCGCCAAGGCCGGACAGATGGAAGAACGAGTCGCCCGTCAGCACGCGGTCGCCACGCTCGACAAGCCAGTCGTAGAGCTGCACCTGCTGCTGCGGCGTCGGGTGCAAGTCGTCCCAGACGTCGGCGCCGCGGCCCGACGGGCGAAGGCGGGTGATGCGCAGCGTCGCACCGTAACGCGCTGCCAGGGCGGCGAATTCGTCCAGCTGATCGACGTTATGGCGGGTCACGACGACCGAGATCTTGGCGTCCTTGAATCCCGCGTCGGCGAGATTCTCCAACGCGCGGACCGCCATCGCGAACGAGCCCTCGCCGCGCACGGCGTCGTTGATCTCGGCTGTTGCGCCGTCGAGTGAGATCTGCACGTCGACGTAGTCGCTGGCGGCCAGCCGGGCAGCCACCTCGGGGGTGATACGCACACCGTTGGTGGAGAACTTCACCCCGACGTGATGGGCGGTGGCGTAGTCGACCAGTTCCCAGAAGTCGGGGCGCACGGTCGGCTCGCCGCCGCCGATGTTGACGTAGAACACCTGCATACGCTCGAGCTCGTCGATGATGTCCTTGCACTGCTGCGTCGACAGCTCGCGCGGATCGCGTTTGCCCGACGAGGACAGGCAGTGCACGCACGCCAGGTTGCACGCGTACGTCAGCTCCCACGTCAGGCAGATCGGGGCGTCGAGTCCGCGCTCGAACTGTTCGACAAGCCGGGGCACCGGCTGGACTTTCGGCGTTGGCACCGAATTGGTTTCCGGCGCGAGCGCCGAATGAACAACAGTCATGAATCGTCTCCCGCTACGAGCATCTTCGACTCGGCCAGCACGCCAAGCGCGTGCAAGTACGGACCCTGCTGCGCGTCGTCGACGCCGGCCGCGCGGCAGGCGGACCTGACATCGGCGTGATCACTCAGCGAGTTGATCACCTCGACGATGGTGCGGTTCTTCAGAAACGACAGCTTGCGCGTCCCGAAGTGATACAGCAGCGCGCCGAACGGCTCGGGCCGCACCGCCACCTGGTGGTGCAGCCGCCAGCTGGCGTCCGGGTCGAACGTCACGGCTTCCGTCCTCCTGGCGTGCGGGTCAGTAGACGCCGCACATCCCGTCGATCGACACCTCTTCGACGAGCGTCTCGGTAACGAGCGCTGAGTCCGATGTCGCCGCCTGACCGGCTCCGGCGTCGCTCTCGACAGTCTGCTGCGGCTCCATAGTTCACGCCTTTCTCTCACGGGGTATCGACAAATGTGATCGAGATCGCAAGAATATGGCATCGAGTGCCAGAATGGAAGAGCGGGGTGGTGATGCGGCCGGATTCCGAGCACCGGGTAGGCCGGCGTCGCTCCACGACGTGGGACCAGCTCAGCAATGTCGCCATCGACTTGTTCGCCGCCCGCGGTTTCGATGCGGTCAGCGTCGACGACGTCGCGCACGCCGCGGGGATCGCACGCCGCACGCTCTTCCGCTACTACCCGTCCAAGAACGCGCTGCCCTGGGGTGATTTCGATGCCCACCTCGAACAGATGCGGGGTCAGTTGGCCGCCCTTGATCCAAGTGTGCCGATCGGTGATGCGCTGCGCACAGCGCTGTTGGGTTTCAACACCTTCGACGACACCGAAACCGCGCGGCATCGGCAACGCATGCGGGTCATCCTTCAGACGGCCGAACTGCAGGCGTATTCGATGACCATGTACGCCGGGTGGCGAGCGGTGGTTGCCGCGTTCGTCGCACGACGCCTGGGGGTGGACGTCGGCGACCTCGTGCCGCAGACAGTGGCGTGGACCATGCTCGGAGTGGCGTTGTCCGCCTACGAGCAATGGCTGGTCGATGAATCGGTGTCCCTGGCGCAGGCGCTCAACGACGCATTCGACACGGTCAGCGCGGGCCTCGGCGCGCTGACCTGAGAGGCATAGAAAATTATTCCGATTGGGGCGTCGGAGTTCGGCGCTTGGAGGCGACGATAAGGGTGTGAGCGCCGAACCAGAGCAGGGCGACGCTCCGCGGGCGCTGTTGACGCTGTACGACGAGGCATTGCCCACGGTGTACGGATATTTCGTCCGACGCTGCGGTGACCGCGGAGCCGCCGAAGACCTGACGTCGGAAACCTTCCTGGCGGCGATGGACGCCGCACGCAAGGACAGTCCGCCGCCGATCACGGTGCCCTGGCTGATCGGGGTGGCGCGGCACAAGCTCGCCGACCACTACCGGCGACGGTCCGACCGGTTCACCGTTCCGGTGGCCGATCTGCCCGAACCTGTTGATCCGCCCGACGATTGGGACACCGAGCTGGACCGGATAGTGGCCGAGAGCGTGCTGGCCAAACTGCCCGTACAGCACCGCACCGTGTTGGCGCTGCGCTACATGGACGACTGCAGCGTGCCCGAGTGCGCCGAGCTGATCGGCCGCACTGTGCATGCCACAGAGGCGCTGCTGGTACGGGCCCGTCGCGCGTTCAGATCGCACTACCCGCACCCGGAAGGAGGGGCGTCATGATCAACAACGCGGACGAGAGCAGCACCAATAACGACAACACAGATCCGCTGACCGTGCTGCGTGGCGACGATCTTCCGGTTCAACCGGATCCGGCGTTCGCGGCACGACTGCGCGCACGGTTGGAATCGGCACTGTCCCTGCCAAATCGAACAGGAGGAGTCGAGATGACTGGAACCGATACCGCTATCGCAGAGCTGAATGAATCCACCGACCAGCCCGAACCAGCGGCACCGCCACGCCCCGCGGCACTGCCCTACCTGGCAGTCGCCGACGCACGTGCGGCCATCGACTGGTACATCGAGACCCTCGGCGCGTCGCTCGTCGGCGAACTGTACGAGATGGACGACGGGCGCGTCGGTCATGCCGAACTGCGGATCGGCGACGGCGTGCTCTACCTTGCCGACGAGTATCCCGAACTCGGTCTGAAAGCACCCTCACCGCAAGCAGTTTCGGTGAGCCTGATGCTGCAGGTGGCCGACACCGACGCCACGCTCGAACGGGCACGGGAGCGTGGTGCGGTCGTGCAGCGCGAACCCTACGAGAACTATGGTGCCCGCAGTGCGTCGATCATCGACCCATTCGGGCACCGGTGGATGCTCAGCGGACCGGCGACCGGCGCGCCGATCCAGATCCAGCACGGCGACGTCGGCTATGTCTCGGTCTGGACGCCGGACGCCGATCGCGCCGCCGCGTTCTACGGCCACGTATTGGGCTGGACCTACGACCCGCAGACTCATCAGGTCACCAACACCACGGAGCGCATCGGCATCTATTCCGTCGACGTGGCACCCACGCTGTTCTGCTGCTACGCGGTGGCCGACCTCGAGGGTGCCCGCCTGGCCATCGTCGATGGCGGCGGCACCGTCGACGACATCGAGGAGTTCGACTTCGGCACGCTCAGTGGTGCCACCGACTCGCGGGGAAACTCGTTCGGCGTGTTCCGGCCGAACCCCGGACAACCCCGGCCGGCTCAGAACGGCAGCGGCCCAGCCGAACTCGCGTACATCACCTACGAGGTCACAGATTCTGCCGAGTTCAAGTCCTTCTTCAGCCGCGTGTTGTTCTGGACCTTCGAGCCGGGCCGCGTCGCCGACGGCTGGCAGGTGCGGCAGACGCACCCGATGGCCGGTGTTGCCGGCGGCCGCGCGCAGCAGGTGACGATACCGATGTGGACCGTCACCGACATCGATGCCGCAGTCGCCCGGGTGCGCGAGGCCGGTGGCACCGTCATCGACGAGCCGTCGCAGCAGCCGTACGGCAAGTCCGCGCAGTGCACCGACGACCAGGGCAGCCGCTTCTACCTCGGCGAGTTCTGACTGCGATTTCGGCGCGGCTGGTCGCGCGGAGCGCGACTCAGCGCGCCGAAATCGCTCAGGGCGACGGGAGGACGTCGGCGATCGGGGCGCCGTTGGCGATCTTCGTCCGCACCTTCATCACCTTGCCCGGCATCCCGCCGCCGACCACGCCGGCCACCACGCCGTCGCGTTCGTAGTACGCCAGGAACTTGCGCCCGTCGTCCTCGACCACGTGCACGGTGTCATCGGCCTGCGGTTCGCCGAGGCACTGGATTTTGACGTCGTACTGGTCGCTCCAAAAGTAGGGCAACGAGACCGTCGCCGGGATCTCCTTGCCCAGCAGAGCGGGCACCAGGACCCGCGCCTGGTCGGCTACATTGCTCCAATGCTCAACGCGCACTTGGTGTCCCACCGGATGACGCCACGACGCGACATCGCCGATCGCCCACACATGTGGGGTGGAGGTGCGGCCGACGTCGTCGCAGACCACGCCGTTGTCCAGCGCGACGCCGCTACCTTCGAGCCAGTCGACGGCCGGCCTCGAACCGATTCCGACGACCACCAGGTCGGCGTCGAGTTCGGTGCCGTCCGACAGCACCACCTTCTCGACGTGATCGGTGCCGCGCACCTCGGCCACGCCGACGGCGCACCGCACGTCGACACCCTCGGCCCGGTGCAGCCGGGTCACCAGAGCGCCGATCTGCTCGCCGAGCACCGAGGCCAGCGGGGTCGGCTGCGGCTCCACGAGAACGACATCGACTCCCATGCCGCGCAGGCTCGCCGCCACCTCGCAGCCGATGAAGCCGGCGCCCACAACGACCACGTTGCGGGCCGTAGCCGCACGCTCGCGCAGCGCGATGCTCTCCTCGAGTGAGCGCAGCACCCGGATGCCGTCCAGGTCCGGGAACGACGGAATGGTCTTGGGGACAAGGCCGGTCGCGATGATGAGCTCGTCATAAGCCAGCTCGCTGTCGTCGGACAGCGTCACCGTCTGCGCGGCGGGATCCACCGAGCGCACGCCGTTGCCGAGCCGCACGGTGATGTCGTTCTCCTCGTAGAACTCCGCCGGTTTCAGGGTGACGTCGTCCACCTCCGCGCGCAGTACTTCCTTGGACAGCGGCGGCCGGTCGTAGGGCAGATGGTCCTCGTCGCTGACGATCGTGACGGCGCCGGTGTGCTCCGAGCGGCGCAGCTGTTCGGCGGTCCTGGCGGCGGCCAGCCCACCTCCGACAATGACGATGCCCGCGGATTCGCTCACGTGGGGTTTCTACACGATGGCGTGGCTGGCGTGTACGCCACCCTGCCGATCGGCTACCTCAGCCGCGCATCCGGTCGATGATGTTCGTCAGCACCACGATGCTCTCGCTGCGCTCGACGTCGGCGGCCGAGCGGATGCGCTCGAGCGCCTCTTCCAAGTGGCGCATGTCGTGGGCCAGCACGTGAAGTATCGCGTCGGCGGTGCCCGTGACCGTGGCCGCGCTGACGACTTCCGGGATGTCGACCCATGCCTTGCGCAGCTCGTCGGGGGCGATGGTGCCGTGCCGGAACACCTGTACGTACGCCTCGGTGTTCCAGCCCAGCGCGTTTCGGTCGACGACGGTGGTGAACCCGCGGATGACGCCGGTGTCGAGCATGCGATCGACGCGCCTCTTGACCGCGGGCGCGGACAGGTTCACCCGCAGGCCGATATCGGCGTAGGTGGCCCTGGCATCCTCCGCCAACTCGGCGATGATGCGCTCGTCGGTCTCGTCCAGCCGCTCCATACCGCCTCCACGCAATAAATCGCTATCTGGTTCATTCTGGCACAACAGATCGCTGGTGAACACGCAACGAACGGCGATTGATTGCGCTGGCGGCCGCCCATATCGTTTGATCATGACGATTTCAGATGTCGCCGCCTGGACGGCCACGGTGTCCGATGTCGCCGCCGCGCCTCATCGATCCGCTCGTACCCGCCACTATGCAATGACACCCCCGACGTTCTTCGCCGTCGAATACGCCATCAACCCGTGGATGGACACCTCGACCGAGGTGGACATCCATCTGGCGATGAACCAGTGGGAAGGCCTGCGCCAGACCTACAAAGAGTTGGGGCACACCGTCGAACTCGTTGAGCCGGTCGCCGGATTGCCCGACATGGTGTACGCCGCCAACGGCGGCATGCTCGTCAACGGTCGGGCGGTCGTCGCACAGTTCGCCTATCCGCAGCGCGCGGGTGAATCGGCCGCCTATGCCGAATGGATGCACCGTCACGGCTACCATCCCGCCGAAACCCGATACGTCAACGAGGGACAGGGCGACCTGCTCGTCGTCGGCTCGATCGTGTTGGCGGGCTGTGGATTCCGCACCGACCGCCGGGCACATGACGAGATCGCCGCGGCGCTCGGGATGCCGCTCGTCAGCCTGGAACTCGTCGATCCCCGCTTCTATCACCTCGACACCGCGCTGGCGGTCCTCGACGACGCCACCATCGCCTACTACCCGCCGGCCTTCAGCGACCAATCGCGCAGGCGGTTGCTCGAACTCTTTCCCGACGCCATCGAGGTCGCCACAGCCGACGCCTACGTGCTCGGCCTCAATGCCGTCTCCGACGGTCTGCACGTCGTCCATCCGGCGGCCGCAACCGGCTTCGCCGCGCAACTCACCGACGCCGGGTTCAGGCCGATCGGGATCGACCTGTCCGAGCTGCTGAAAGGCGGCGGATCAATCAAATGCTGCACGCTGGAGGTGCATTCGTGACCATCCTTGACACTGTGACGCTGACTTCGGACGCGATAGCCGTCGACGATCGCTACGTGGCCCACAACTACTCGCCGCTGCCGGTTGTCGCCGCCTGCGCCGAGGGTGCCTGGATCACCGATATCGAGGGCAAGCGCTACCTGGACTGCCTCGCCGCCTATTCGGCGGTCAACTTCGGTCACCGCAACCCCGAGATCATCGCGACCGCACATGCTCAGCTCGACGCGGTGACGTTGGTCAGTCGCGCCTTCCACTCCGACCGGCTCGGCCCCTTCTGCCAGGCGCTGGCCGAGTTGTGCGGCAAGGAAATGGTGCTGCCGATGAACAGCGGCGCCGAGGCCGTCGAGAGCGGCATCAAGGTGGCACGCAAGTGGGGCACCGACGTCAAGGGCGTGCCCGCCGGTCGCAGCAACATCGTGGTGGCGCGCAACAACTTCCATGGCCGCACCACGACGATCATCAGTTTCTCCGACGACGACACCGCCCGCCGCGGCTTCGGCCCTTACACCCCCGGCTTCCGCTCGGTGCCGTTCGGCGACGCGGATGCGCTGGCCGCCGCCGTCGACGACGACACCGTTGCGGTGCTGATCGAGCCGATCCAGGGCGAGGCCGGCATCATCGTGCCGCCCGACGACTATCTGCCCCGCGTGCGCGCGCTGTGCACCGACCGCACTGTGCTGATGATCGCCGACGAGATTCAGGCAGGCCTGGCCCGCACCGGCCGCACGTTCGCGTGCGATCACTGGGGTGTGGTGCCCGACATCTATCTGCTCGGCAAGGCGCTCGGCGGGGGTGTGGTGCCGGTGTCGGCCGTGGTTGCCGACGAGGACGTGCTCGGCGTGCTGCATCCCGGTGAGCACGGCTCCACCTTCGGCGGTAATCCGCTGGCCGCAGCGATTGGCGCCACCGTCGTCGACATTCTGCGTCGGGGCGAGTTCCAAACCCGCTCGGCAGAACTCGGCGAGCGGCTGCACACCCGGCTGCGGGCACTCATCGGTGGTGGCGTGGTCGCCGTACGCGGCCTCGGCCTGTGGGCAGGCGTCGACATCGATCCCGCCATCGGGACCGGTAAGCAGATCAGCATGCGGCTCGCCGAGCGGGGCGTGCTGGTCAAGGACACGCACGGATCGACGCTTCGCTTCGCGCCACCCCTTGTGATCACCGCCGAGGAGATCGACTGGGCCGTCGGGCAGTTCGCCGACGTTCTGGCGGATGCGGGTTCACACTTTTTGCCTAAGGAGATCTAAGCCCTATAGGAGGCATCATGGCTACTCCATCGATCAGCTTCTCCGAGCAGCTACTGCGGCGCAGACCCGTGCTGGGTGCTCCGATCGCCCACGGTGCCTCCGATCACCTCAAACGAAGTATCGGCACGTTCCAGCTCACGCTGTTCGGCGTCGGCGCCACTGTCGGCACCGGCATCTTCTTCGTACTCTCGGCGGCTGTCCCAGAAGCGGGCCCGGCCGTGCTCATCTCTTTCGTCCTCGCCGCCACAGCCGCCGGGCTGTCCGCCATCTGCTACGCCGAGATGGCGTCATCAGTACCGGTGTCGGGCTCCACCTATTCCTACGCGTACACCACGATGGGCGAATTCGTGGCGATGGGCGTCGCTGCCTGCTTGTTGCTGGAATACGGGGTGTCCATATCGGCGGTCGCGGTCGGCTGGAGCGGCTATCTGAACAAGCTGCTGGAGAACCTGTTCGGCTGGCAACTGCCCCAATCGTTGACATCGGCTCCGTGGGACGCCACCCCCGGAATCGTCAATCTTCCCGCTGTACTGCTGATCCTGATGTGCATGCTGCTGCTGATCCGCGGCGCAAGCGAGTCGGCTGCCGTGAACACCATCATGGTGCTCATCAAGCTGGGTGTGCTCCTGATGTTTATCATCATCGCGCTCACCGGGTTCAACGCCGACCACTTCCAGGGCTTCTGGGACAAGGGCGTGGCCGGCATCACTACGGCCGCGAGCATGATCTTCTTCTCGTTCATCGGCCTGGATGCGGTATCGACCGCCGGTGACGAGGTGAAGAATCCGCAAAAGACCATGCCCCGCGCGATCATTGCGGCCCTGATCGTGGTCACCAGCTTCTACATCCTGGTCGCCTTCGCCGGACTCGGCACGCAGGACGCAGCCGAGTTCGGGTCGGACGAACAGGCCGAAGCTGGGCTGTCGGTGATCCTGGAGCACATCACCGGACACACCTATGCGAGCACCATTCTGGCAGCGGGTGCTGTGATCTCGATCTTCTCGGTGACCCTTGTGGTGATGTACGGCCAGACCCGCATCCTGTTCGCGATGGGACGCGATGGCCTGCTGCCGTCGATGTTCGCAAAGGTCAACCCGCGCAGCATGACTCCCGTCGCCAATACGGTGATCGTCGCCGTGGCCACCGGAATTCTCGCCGGCTTCATTCCGTTGACCTGGCTGCTCGATGCGGTGTCGATCGGCACGCTCGTCGCCTTCATCACGGTGTCGATCGGTGTCATCGTGCTGCGCGTGCGGGAGCCCGATTTACCGCGCCCGTTCAAGGTCCCCGGCTACCCCGTCACACCTGTGCTCTCGGTCGCTGCGTGCATTGCGGTGCTGTACGGGCTGCGCTGGCAGACGTGGTTGGTGTTCGGCGCCTGCGTCGTCGCGGTGCTGATCTTCTACCTGGTATGGGGACGACGGCACAGCGCGCTCAACGACGGCGGTGACGGCTATATACCCACCGCCGTGGCGGGCGACGATGACGTCCTGACCGCGGGCCCGCCGAAGGATGCGCCGTGACCGTCGTCGTCGGCTACATAGCCGGAAAGAGTCGGCGGTCCGTCCTGCATCTCGGCGTCGAGGCGGCGCACACGCTGAAGACCTCGATGGCGGTCGTGACTGTGGTACCCAAACCGTGGACCACGCCGTCCCCCGCCCGCATCGATGCCGAATACTCAACGTGGGCAGATCAGTTGGGAACGGACTCGCAGCGCCAAGCGCAGGAAGCGCTCGATCAGATCGCCAAGGGCGTGGAGGTCAGCTTCCACAAATTCGCCAGCCGCACCGCGGGTGAAGGCCTCCTGGACGCGGCCGAACAACTCGATGCCGAGGTGTTGGTGACGGGCTCGTGCGCCCACGGCCCACTGGGCCAGGTGGTGCTGGGATCGACCACCGACTGGCTGCTGCACTCCTCCCCCGTGCCCGTGGCGATCAGCCCGCGGGGATACCGGGGGGCCAAGTCCGGAAGGCTCATCCGAGTCACCTGTGCCTACTCCGGAACGCCGGAGTCGGTGCGCGTCGTCGAACGGGTCGCGGCCCTCACCAAGGAACTCGACGTCAAGATGCGAGTGGTGACCTACGCGATCAGGGGCCGCACGATGTTTCCGCCCGAAGTGGGCCTGCACGCCGAGGATTCGCTGCTGCAGGAGTGGGCGCGCCAATTACGGGCCATGCTCGCGACGCTGAAGTCCGACGGCATCGTCGGCGACGACGTCGACCTGGACGTCATCACCGGCAACGGCTGGGACGAAGCCCTTGACGACACCGAATGGGACGACGGCGAACTGCTCGCGCTGGGTACGACCTCGCGGCGCGGCATCAAGACCGTGTTCCTCGGCTCCCACGGCGCGAAGATCATCCGGCACAGCCCGGTGCCGGTGCTGGTACTGCCCAGCTGATCTCAGTACTTCGCCGTGCCGCGGTCAACGGCGATCTGGCTGCCCGAGATCGTCGCGGACCCGTCACCGGCGAGCCACGCCACCACGTCCGACACCTCTTCGGGCATCATGAATTCCATCAGGCCCTTCTTGCCCTGGTGATTGACGGGGTGATACGGCATCGGCGAGAAGCTGTGCACGTACTGGGGGAACTTGGTGAACAGTTCCATCATCGCCTGCTTCTCCACCATCGGCGTCTCGATCGAGTACGGATGGATGGAATTGACCCGAATACCGAACTCGCCCAGCTCGATCGCCAACGCGTTCGTCAGCGCCACAAGTCCGTGCTTGGACGCCGAGTAGTGGCCGTTGCCGGGGGTGGCCTTCAGGCCGGCCGACGAGCTGACGATGACGATCGATCCGCCGTTACCCGCCTCGATCATCGCAGGGACGGCAGCACGGATCGTGCGCCAGGTTCCATTCAAGTTGACGTCGATGACGGTGTCCCACTGCTCTTCCGACATCTCATGTATCCGGCCCCAGCTGAGCACGCCCGCATTGGCGACGATGATGTCCAGCCGCCCGAACTGCTCGATACCGTCGGCGACCACCTTCTGCAGCCCGCCGAGATCCCGGATGTCCACCTCGCGAGCCAACACCTTGCGGCCGGTGGCTTCCACGGCCCTGACGGTCTCCGCGAGTTCCTCGGAGGTGCCCAGCGGATAGGTGATGGTGTCGGACACCGGCCGGCAGATGTCGATCGCGATGATGTCGGCGCCGTCGTTCGCCAGCCGGATCGCGTGCGCCCGGCCCTGACCGCGCGCGGCCCCGGTAATGAATGCCACTCGGCCTTCCAGAGGGCCGTCCGATGCCGCCACCACTGCTCCTTTCGTGGGCTGCGGACCAGGCTAACAGCCGAACTGGAACGTGTTCTAGGAGCCTCGCGGAGTCAGTCGATCGGGTCTCTGATCAGCGGGCAGGTCATGCAGTGGCCGCCGCCGCGGCCGCGGCCCAACTCCGCCCCCACGATGGTGATGACCTCTACGCCGGCCTTACGCAGAAGCGAGTTGGTGTGGGTGTTGCGGTCGTAGGCGAACACCACGCCCGGTTCGACGGCGACGAGATTGTTGCCGCTGTCCCATTGCTGGCGCTCGTAGTCGTACTTGGTCCCACCCGTCTCCACGACCCTCAGTTTCGGCAACTCCAGCGCCGCCGCAACCACCTCCACAAACGGTTTCGTCTCCTCGATCACGTCGACGCCGACGTCGGAATCGCCGGCCACCAATGTGAACGACGCGATGCTGTCAACGATCTCGGGGTAGATGGTGACGACGTCGCGGTCGGCGAAGGTGAATACCGTGTCCAGGTGCATGGCCGCGCGAAGCTTCGGCATCCCGGCGACGATCACCTTCTCGGCGGCACCCTGTCTGAAGAGCTCGGCCGCGACCTGGGTGATCGCCTGGCGGGAGGAGCGCTCGCTCATGCCGATGAGCACCACCCCGTTGCCGGGGATCAACACGTCCCCGCCTTCCAATGTCGCCAGTCCCCAGGACTTTTCGGGATCTCCCCACCACACCGTCGAGCCGACGTACTCGGGGTGAAACTCATAGATCGCCTTCATCAGCAACGTCTCGTCGTGCCGGGCGGGCCAGAACAGCGGGTTGAGTGTGAGGCCGCCGTAGATCCAGCACGTGGTGTCGCGGGTATAGAGGGTGTTCGGCAGCGGGGGCATCAGATATTCGGTCAATCCGGTGTCCTCGCGCGCCAGCGCCCGGTAGCCGGACTGGATCTCGGCGGGCAAATCGTGCATCGACATTCCGCCGATCAGCAGCTCGGCGAGCCTCCGCGGCTGCAGTGAATCAAGGAATGCCCGAGTGTCGTTGACCAGCCCCAGGCCGACTTCATTCGCAACGATCTTGCGATCCAGTAACCAGGTCTTGGCGTCGGGGATCTCCATGGTCTCGGTCAGCAGGTTGTGCAACTCCACGACCTCGACCTCGCGGTCGCGCATCTTGTCCATGAAGTCGAAGTGGTCGCGGCGGGCGTTTTGCACCCACAGCACGTCGTCGAACAACAGGTCATCGCAATTGGTCGGCGTGAGTCGCTCGTGCGCCAGACCCGGCGAGCACACCAGCACCTTGCGCAGCTTGCCGACCTCGGAGTGAACGCCATAGTTGGCGGACGGGTTCGTCACCTGAGTTCCTCTCGCGCCGGGGGGGCTCCTAGATCTCGATCGCACCTGTCGCCAAGGACACCACACCCGCGACCGCGCCGAGGAGTATCACGCCGAACAGCACCGCCTCGGCGGGCGTGAAGACGCGAAGGCCCCTCTCGCGTCGGGCCTTGAAATACAGCGCGGCCGCGGGCGCATACAGGATGCACGACAGCAGAAGCTTGTCCGTACCCGCCGCATAGATCAGGAACAGCGTGTACGCCGTCGCCACCGCCGCGACCACCATGTCGCCGACGAGCGCCTTCCGATCGCCGTAGGTCTCGCGGGTGAGGGTCAGTTTCAGCGCGTACGCCGCAGCGAGCAGGTAGGGAATCAGTGACAGCGCGGCCGTCAGATCGAGCATGAAGTCGAGCGCATCCGAGGCGAATAGCAGAGCGACCAGCAACAGCGAGATCAGCCCCGCGGCCATCACTAACGCGGGTAACGGCGCGTTGTGACGGTTGGTGCGCGCCAGGAACCGCGGCATGTCCTCGGTGGTGGCGGGTATGTAGAGAACCTCGGCGGCCATCAGCGTCCACGCCAGGTAGGCGCCCAGCACCGAGACGATGACGCCGACACGAATGAAGATGGACCCCCACGGCCCGACAATGGATTCCAGCACCGCAGCCATCGACGGCTGGCTGATGCCCGCCAATTCACCCTGCGGCATCACGCCGTAGGACACCAGCGTCACAAGCGCGAATACGCTGAGCACGCTGAGGAATCCGATGACGGTCGCGCGCCCGACGTCTTCACGCTTGCGGGCCATCCGGGAGTAGACGCTGGCTCCCTCGATGCCCAGGAATACGAAGACCGTGATCAACATCGTGCCGGTCGCCTGATCCCATATCGACGACATCGAGTATTCCGGATCGCCCCAAAAGTTGCCGGCGAAGATGTCTGCCTTGAACGCGACGATCGCGATGACGATGAACACCAGGATCGGTACGACCTTGGCAACGGTGACGATGTAGTTGATGACGGCCGCGTCCTTGACGCCGCGAAGGACCAGGAAACAGAACAGCCATACCCCGACCAGCGAGACGATCACTGCGAGCACCGTGTCGCCTGCGCCGAACGCGGGCACCACCGCGCTCATCGTCGCGGTGATGAGCACCCAGTACGAGGTATTGCCGGCACACGCCGATGCCCAATAACCGATTGCCGAGTTGAACCCGACGTAATCACCGAAACCCGCCTTGGCGTAGGCGAAGATGCCAGCATCCAAGTCGGGTTTGCGGGTGGCCAGCCGTTGAAAGACGAAGGCCAGCATCAGCATTCCGGCGCCAGCAATGGTCCAGGCGATGATCGCGCCGAGCACGCCTGTCTCGGTACCGAACCGCCGGGGCAGCAGAAAGACGCCCGATCCGATCATCGAACCGACCACCATCGCGGTCAGTGTCGGCAGACTGACCTTGTCGCTCGACGTCTCGGTCGACGACGCGGTGGAGGTCATATATCGGACCTTCGAAAGCGGATGGAAGAACTAGAGATCGGAAAGGATCTGTGCCCGTTTGGTGGCGTACTCCTGCTCGGAGACGGCACCCGTCGCGCGCAGCGTTTCGAGCTCCTGCAGCCGCTGCGAGGTCGACGGCTCCGGCGCCATGGCCGGGTACTGCGGCGCCCCGCCGGGCGGCGGCGGTGGCGGTGGCGCGCCGACAGATGCACCCGGGCCGGGCCCGGCGGGCGCCTGCTGCGCTGCGGCCCGCCGAACGACGGACTGAACCTGTTGCCGGGCGGCGGGATTGGCTCGTAGGTCGATCATGTTGTTCATCCCGATTCCGTTGGCCTTGAGGATCTGCAGGATTTCCATCAGCGCGCCGGTTTGGCCGCTGAGGTCATAGGTCCTGTTGTCCTCGGCAACCGTAAAGGTAGCGGGAACCAGACCGTTGATCAAAGCGCTGCGCTCCCAGTCGATCTGGTATTCCCGGGTGGCCGGATCCACCAGCACGACCAGCTTGCGATTGGTGAGGTTGCCCAACCGAGTCACGCTGGCGATCACGCGGTCCTGCGAATCGAAGGGCGCAATACCGGGCCCTTCGATATGCAGTTGTAGCTTCACCACCGGCTGATCGTTGATGCGGGTGCCGGTTTCGCCCATGCCGGTGATCTGGGCGACTGCCAGCACTCCGCTCTGCTCGAGCGCGGCCGTCTTCGCGTCCGATTTCGCGCCGAAGTTGGCGAGTGCCAAGGCGATGAGGATGTCCAGGGCCGTGATGAGCAGCCCGACGTAGAACATCCACTTCAGGATCGACTCCTGGCCGGTGGCGAAGTACACGGCCAGAAAAATCGGGCCGACCAGACCGCCGCACAGCAGCACCATCAGCTGGGCTTTGATGTAACGCCACACCATCTGCCACGCTCCTCGCTTGACGCGGTATGCGTGTCAGATTAGCGCCCCGGGCGCCGTTGACGCAGAGTTAGGCGCGGGTGGTCGGGCCCTCGGGGTTCTGAGGTGCAGGTGCCGACGACGAGCCGAGAAGCTGATGGACCATCCAGGTCCACATCTGCCCGTTGCTGCCCGCGACGGTGTAACTCGTGTGAATCGCCACCGCTGTGGCGGAGACCTTGTCGGCATCGGGGTCGTAGTCGCAGACCGCGTCACCGGCATCACACACGCTGATGGTGCGGACGCCGACGTTCGCGGGCAGCTTCGCGGGGGCATGCGCCAGGATCGGCCAGTCCTGAGCGGCGCCGCCCGTCTTGTCCGGGTCCGTCGACGCCGACCCGATGTTGACGGTGGTGTCGCCCGGAATGCGGTCGCCGTCGGCGATCAGCAGCGAGGCGGCCAGATTGGGATCGGCTCCGATGGCCGCGAGGTTGCGGTGCACCACCATCGCGCCCTGGGAGTAACCCGCGAGGACCACTTTGGTCGTCGGGCATTGCGCGGTGAACGCGGCATACTGCGCGCCCAGCGCCTTGGTGCCGGCGTCCACGCTGCCCATGTAGTCGGCCCAGTCGAGGACGCCCGGATCGGCAGGCACATCCTTGGCGGGATAGTCGACGGCCTCCGCCGTGATGGTGCGGCCCTCCTGCGTGAGCTGCTGCTGCAGGGCTTGGTAGGACTGGTAGACGATCTGGCCCATACCGTCATTGGCGGCCATGTCGTATGCGGTCCGCTCACCCGAGCCGGCGGCACCCATCCAGTGCACATCGGGACAAGCGGGCGCCGCGTTTGCGGTGCCGCCCGTCAACCCGACCAGAGCACTTCCTGCCGCAGCGACCGCAAAGGCCGCCGCACTCTTCCGACGAAACATGAAACCCCCAACCCGACCTGCATAAACACGATATACGCGAGATTTATCGCCACATAGATCTCACGCGTTACAAAAGCATCAAGAAATACGTGGTCAGCGCAATCCGGCGTTGCGGACCGTATCGTCGGCGCGTGAGCACGGTGAACGGCTCGGCGCGGAACCGCTGGATATTGGCGGCGGTGTCGACGGCGCTGTTCTGCGTCCAGATCGACTATTTCGCGATGAACCTGGCGCTGCCGAGGATGGCGACGGACCTCGACAGCAACGCCACCGACCTGCAATGGGTGATCAGCGTCTACATGCTGGCGCTGGGCGCGTTCATGGTGCCCGCCGGCCGGATCGGTGACATCTTCGGGCGCCGGCGTGCGCTGCTGACGGGTATCGCGCTCTTCGGGATCGCCTCGGCGTTGTGCGCCGTTGCGCCGACGGCCGCAATGGTGGTGACCTTCCGCGCTGCGCAGGGCGTCGGTGCCGCGTTGATCTTCCCCGTGTCGGTCAGCGTGCTGACCAATGCATTGCCTGAGGTGCGCGCCGGCCACGCGATCGGAATGGCTTACGGCATAGCGGGTCTGGGTAACGCAGCGGGGCCGTTGGTGGGTGGGCTGTTGACCCAGACGCTGGGCTGGCGGTCGATCTTCTGGCTGTTGGTGCCACTCTCTCTGCTGGCTTTTGCAATCGCCGCGCTCACCGTCCCCGAGAGTTCCGATGACACCGTGCCACGCCGCGTCGATGTCACCGGTCTGGCATTGATCGTCGCGGGAATCGGCTTGTTCACGTTGACCTTTGACCGCGCGCCCGACTGGGGGTGGCTGGCGCCGGGGACGGTGGTCGCGTTCGTCGCGTCGATCGCGATCCTGGGTGCGTTCGTTCTTGTCGAGAAGCGGGTGCGCTGGCCGCTGCTCGACCTGTCGCTGTTCCGCAACGCGCTCTTCACCGTTGTGGTGGTCGCGGGCACGATTGCGAATATCGCCTACGCGGTGACCATCTATCTGTCCACGCTGAACCTGCAGCAGGTGCGCGGCCTCGATCCGCTGATGGCCGGCCTGGCGTTTCTGGGACCCTCCATCGGCGCGGCCCTCGGCGGCCCGTTGTCGGGCCGACTGGCCACCAGGTATCCGCCGGTGCTCGTCATGGGACTCGGCTGTGCGGCCGCTGCGCTGTCGCTCGCGGCGCTGGCGGTATCGAATGGCTGGGTTGTTTATGTAATCGCGCTCAGCGCATGCGGATTCACCATGGGTCTGGTGTATGCGTTCACCACCGTCGCGACGCAGGCAGTCGTACGCCCCGAGCGCGCAGGCGAGGCGGCCGGGGTGGCGCTGACGTCGTTGGTGACGCTGGCCGGCGTGGGCGTCGCGGTGTCCGGCACGATGATCGAGGTGCTGCGGCAGGGCGGAATGTCAACGGGCACTGGGATAAGCGCCGTGCTGCTGGCCATCGCGGCGGCCCTGCTGCCCGCCGGCCTCGCGGTGTTGGCCTTTCGGAGGGCCTAGGGACAAGAGAAACGGCGCCCACCCGGTGGGGGTGGGCGCCGTCCCGGCCTTGATCAGCGGCTAGCCGTTGTTGTTTCCAACGCTGGTGTTGCTGTTGTTTCCGCTGCCAGTGTTTGTGTTGTTGTTCGAGGAGTTGTTGGCGATGTTGCCGCCGGCAGTGGCCGTATTGTTGTTGGTCGTGCTGTTGCGGACGGTGGCTCCGGTTTGATTGGTGTTCTGAATCGTGTTGCCGCCGCTGTTAGTTGTGTGGTTGTCGTTGCTCGACGAGGCACTTGCGCTGGCAACCTGGGAGTTGGTCGCGGTCTGTGTGTTGGTGGCCGTGTCCCCGTCGTTCACGGTGCCGCCGGTTGTACCGCCCTGCAGTGCTCCGACGCCCACGTTGTAGTTGTCGCCGGTACCCCCCGCGACGGGCACCTGAATCGGGATCTGAACCGGAACGGCTGCGCCCGCATTGATCGGGACAGTCGCGTCGGTGTTCGCGCCGGTGACGTTCGCGGCGCCGCCAATGGGAGCCGCCGCTCCGATCGGCGCGGCTACGGGCGTATTGGCGTCTAGGCCGAGGGTCGTGCCGAGCGTCGCTCCGTTGGCAGCCGACACAGGAGCCGCAGTCTGCGCCTCCGTGGTGGTGTTGGCTGTCGTGTTCGTCTGCACCGCGGTGCCGCCGATAACCGGGCTCAGCACGTTGAACTGATTGTTCTGGATGTTCCCGTTGAGGTTGCCAAACTGGTTGCCGTTGCCGCTACCGGCCTGGCCGATGATGGTGTTGTTGCCACTCGCATTGCCGCTGCCCAACCACCAGCCCGTGTTGTCGTTGGTATCGGCGGATGCCAGTGGCGCGGCGACAAGTGCGCCGAATCCCACTGCGGCACCGGCGATGGCGGATGCCGCGATGGTTTTCCTCATCTGTGTACTCATGTGTCGAGCCCCTTTTGTTGTGCCGGTTGATTTCTGAAGTTTTGAAGTCGATTCACATCTGACTGCAGTGCGGTTCAGTGACACTGCCGGGGACAGTCACGTCATCCGCACCCCCTTATTAGCGTCACGAGCCGCCACCTCCTGTCGAGCCATCGCCCGAATTGCTACCGGTAGCGCCCTTATTCGGCGAGAGGGCGCCCTTGACGGCGTCCGACGCGTTCTTCACGGCGTCGGCGACCTTTTGACCGAGGGGTGAAAGGCCGTTGCCTGTGCCGCCCTGGCCGTTGGGGTAAAGCAGTACTCCGTTGCCGTTTTTGACGGCTCCAGTTCCGCTGCCCTGCTCGCCGCTGGCACCGACCTCGGCGTTGGTGAGTGACAACTGCTTGTCCGCAGGCGGTGTCGTCTGCTGGTCCTGGGCCGTCAGCTGTTGACCCTCTGTCGTCGGCTGATTTACGGTTGTCTGCTCAGTTGACGTCGTCTGATCGATCACCTGAACCGAATTCCCGACGGGCTGCTGTTGAGGTTGCGTCAGCCCGGTGAACAGCCGGAATTGATCATTCGAGATGTTGCCGTTTCCCTGGCCGGCCTGATTCGCGTTGCCGGCGCCCACTTGCCCGAAGATGGTGTTGTTGCCGCCATTGGTCGACGACACGTCCGTCGGGCTCCAGCTGCCGTTCCATCCCGCGTTGTTGGAGCCGGCAACGTTGTTACTGAGATTGAAGCCGCCGAGGGTCCCCTGGGTGTTCCAAATGTTGGAGACCGCACCGGCGAGCTGGTTCGAGTTTCCGCTGCCGGTCAAGCCGACCAGAAACGTCCCGAGACCGTCGCCCTGGACGGATGTCGGGCTCCAGTTGCCGTTGAAGAACGACTGATTCGTCAGAGCCGTGTTGCCGCTGGTGTTGCTGCCGAGAAGGCTGAACTGCGGGTTGGCAATGTTTCCAGCGCCGATGGCGGACTGATTTGTGTTGCCACTGCCGTTGATTGCGCTGAACGCGTCGGTCGCGAAGATGCCTGTTGCGGCGCCGTTGCCGTTCAACAGCGAGATGTTCGTGAGCGCTGTGTTGTTACTGGTATTGCTGCCGAAGAGGCTGGCCTGCGGATTGAAGATGTTCCCCGACAACAGAGCGATCTGAGTTGTGTTGCCGCTTCCTTGCGCCAAACCGATCAGCCCGCCGCCCGAACTGGCAGGCGCTGGGCCGTTGCCGTTGCCCGCAGACACATTGCTGACCGTTGTATTGGTGGCCATGTTGTTGCCGAAGAGGCTCGCCTGTGGGTTGAAGATGTTGTAGGACAGGATGTTCACCTGGGTGACGTTGCCGTATCCCGTCGTGCCGTTGGAGCCGACCGGCACGGTGATGTCGGACGATCCCACCGGGGTGCCGCCCAACATGATGTTGCCGACAGTCGTGTTGTTGCTCGTGTTTCCCGCCGGATTGAACTGCGGATCGATGACATTGCCCTCGAGGATGTTGATCTGCGTGGCATTGCCATTGCCTGCCGGAAGCAAGATCGACAACGCCTCGGCGTCCGGCGCGTTCATCTCGGCGACCAGGCCGATGCACGCGGCCGCTCCCCCCACGCCGATCGCGCGAACGAGTACCCGCTGATGCGTACGCGGCGATCGGTGACGGCCTCGTTGCCTTTTGGGCACAGACCGACCTCCGCCGCTTCCATCTGGAGTCATCTCTGACCCACCCCTCAGATAAAAGCTGTGTCGAACCTAAGTTGCGCTACGCGACGCTAGATCTTTGCTGGACGCTGTGTCAAGTGTCACATACGGACGTTAGCGTACACAACGAACGCCGATTTGGTGGCGATCTCGTGCGAAGTTCGCAAATTAACGACCGCGTGCAGGCACAAGCGGGGCAATGATGCTTGAACTGCTTGTATTCATGTAACCGAAACCCCCCACTCACCCCGCAGGCGATGTTGGTTATCAACACGAGCGTCAAGATGCCCAGTTGGCATAGGCTGACGTTTGTCTAGAGCACGACATTACCCTACACCTCGCAATTAGCTCACGGATCGTCTGGTACTGTGCTGCGCTCGATTCTTCGGTCGTTTTCTCAGCTTGCTCTCAGCTTGGCTCGCCGAGCCGACCGCCTCGGTTGCGGAGTAACGTCCCCGACGTGGCCACGATGAAGATCGCCCGCATCCCAGCGGCGAATGCGAAGTTCCAAATCACCGACGTCGAGATACCCGAGCCCAGCCGAGGGCACGTGCGCGTGAAGGTCCACGCCTGCGGTGTCTGCCATTCCGACTCCATCACCGTTGCCGGCGCATTGGGCAACTCGTTTCCTCGGGCGCCCGGCCACGAGATCGCGGGCGTCGTGGATGCCGTCGGCGACGGCGTCACCACCTGGAAGTCCGGGGACCGAGTCGGTGTCGGCTGGTTCGGCGGCTGTGACTTCACCTGCGAGCCTTGTCGCCGAGGCGATTTCATCTCCTGCGAGAACGGCCAGATCCCGGGCATCGCCTACGACGGCGGCTACGCGGAATACATGGTTGCCCCCGCGGAGGCGCTCGCTCGCATCCCCGACGATTTATCCGACGTCGAAGCGGCTCCGCTTCTCTGTGCGGGCATCACGACCTTCAACGCTCTTCGCGAGTCCGTCGCTCGCCCCGGTGACCGTGTCGCGATTCTCGGCGTCGGCGGCCTAGGGCACCTCGGTATCCAGTTCGCCGCGAAAATGGGCTTCGAGGTTATCGCCATCGCGCGTGGCACCGATAAGGAGCCGCTCGCCAAACAACTTGGTGCGCATCACTATATCGACTCCCGAGCTTCAGATGTCGCCGAGGAGCTGAATGGCCTCGGCGGCGCGCAGGTAGTCCTGGCGACCGTGACGGTCGCGGACGCGATGACCGCCACGCTCGACGGACTCAAGGCACGCGGGCAACTCGTCGTCGTCGGTGCCCCCAACGATCCGCTCCAAGTGCCGGGTACATCCATCATCTTCAAGTCGTCGTCGGTGCAGGGCCATGCGTCCGGAACGTCGCAGGATTCCGAGGACACCCTGCGATTTTCGGCGCTGACCGGTGTGCGGCCGATGATCGAGACGGTGCCTCTGTCCGACGCCCAAGCGGCCTACGACAAGATGATGAGCGGCGCGGCACGGTTCCGCATGGTCTTGACGATGGAGTGAGAGCGACCTCAAACGCAAAGTGGCGCTCACCCTTTCGGGTGAGCGCCACTTCGGCGCTGTAGGTCAGATCGTCACTTGACGATCTTGGTGACCCGGCCGGCGCCGACGGTACGGCCGCCCTCGCGGATCGCGAAGCGCAGGCCCTCGTCCATGGCGACGGGCTGGATCAGCTTCACCGAGATGTCGGTGTTGTCACCGGGCATCACCATTTCGGTGCCCTCCGGCAGCGTCACCACACCGGTCACGTCGGTGGTGCGGAAGTAGAACTGCGGACGGTAGTTGTTGAAGAACGGCGTGTGCCGACCGCCCTCGTCCTTGGACAGGATGTAGACCTGGCCCTCGAACTCGGTGTGCGGGGTGGTGGTGCCGGGCTTGGTCACGACCTGACCGCGCTCGACGTCCTCACGCTTCACACCACGGATCAGCAGACCGACGTTGTCGCCTGCCTGGCCCTGGTCGAGCAGCTTGCGAAACATCTCCACACCGGTGACGGTGGTCTTGGTGGTCTCCGGACGGATGCCGACGATCTCGACTTCCTCGTTGACGTTGATCACGCCACGCTCGACACGACCGGTGACCACGGTGCCGCGGCCGGTGATCGTGAAGACGTCCTCGACGGGCATCAGGAACGGCTTGTCGGTCTCGCGGACCGGGTCCGGGATCGACTCGTCGACCGCATCCATCAGCTCTTCGATGCTCTTGACCCACTTCTCGTCACCCTCGAGCGCCTTGAGCGCCGATACGCGGATGACCGGGGCCTCCTCGTCGAACTCCTGGGCGGCCAGCAACTCGCGGACCTCCATCTCGACGAGCTCGATGAGCTCCTCGTCGTCGACCGCGTCCGCCTTGTTGAGCGCGACCAGGATGTAGGGCACGCCCACCTGACGGGCGAGCAGCACATGCTCGCGGGTCTGCGGCATCGGGCCGTCGGTCGCCGCGACCACCAGGATCGCGCCGTCCATCTGGGCAGCGCCGGTGATCATGTTCTTGATGTAGTCGGCGTGGCCGGGAGCGTCGACGTGTGCGTAATGACGCTTCTCGGTCTGGTACTCCACGTGGGAGATGTTGATAGTGATACCACGCGCCTTCTCTTCAGGTGCGTTGTCGATCTGGTCGAAGGCCGACGCCTCGTTCAACTCGGGGAACTTGTCGTGCAGAACCTTCGTGATAGCCGCAGTCAGCGTGGTCTTGCCGTGGTCAACGTGACCAATGGTCCCGATGTTGACGTGCGGCTTCGTCCGCTCGAACTTCGCCTTCGCCACTTCTGTGTCCTCCTGGACTGTGTTGGTGCTTCTTGTAAAGCAGTCTTGATCTTTGCAGTTGTTGTTCGCCGCAGCGACGACAGGTCAGACTTACTGACCCGACGCCTTCGCGATGTCGATTGCTCGACTCCGGGTCAGCTCCGAGCCTCGGGCCTCACGGCCCTCGATTCTCACTGACCCGTCGCCTTCGCGATGTCGATTGCTCGACTCCGGGTCAGCTCCGAGCCTCGGGCCTCACGGCCCTCGATTCTCACTGACCCGTCGCCTTCGCGATGATCTCCTTCGACACCTGCGCCGGAACTTCGGCGTAGGAGTCGAACACCATGGAGTAGTTCGCCCGGCCCTGGGTCTTCGACCGAAGGTCGCCGACGTAGCCGAACATCTCCGACAGCGGCACGTGCGCCTTGACGACGCGTGCACCGCTCCGCTCCTCCATGGCCTGGATCTGGCCACGGCGGGAGTTCAGGTCGCCGATCACTTCGCCCATGTAATCCTCGGGCGTGGTGACCTCGACGGCCATGATCGGCTCCAGGATGACCGGCTGGGCTTGTCCCGCAGCCTTTTTCAGTGCCTGTGAGCCGGCGATCTTGAATGCCATCTCAGACGAGTCGACGTCATGGTACGCGCCGTCGAGCAGAGTGACCTTCAGGTTCACCAGCGGGTAGCCGGCCAGCACGCCGTACTGCATGGCGTCCTGCGCGCCGGCGTCCACCGACGGGATGTACTCACGCGGGATGCGTCCGCCGGTGACCTTGTTCTCGAACTCGTAGGTCGCACCGTCTTCGCCGCTGAACGGCTCGACCGAGATGAGGACCTTCGCGAACTGACCCGAGCCACCCGTCTGCTTCTTGTGCGTGAACTCAACCTTGTCGACGGGACGCTTGATGGTCTCCTTGTAGGCCACCTGCGGCTTGCCGACATTGGCCTCGACCTTGAACTCGCGCTTCATCCGGTCCACCAGGATGTCCAGGTGCAACTCGCCCATGCCGCCGATGACGGTCTGGCCGGTTTCGACGTCCTGGTGCACCTTGAAGGTCGGATCCTCCTCGGCCAGCTTCTGAATCGACAGCGACAGCTTCTCCTGGTCGCTCTTGGTCTTGGGCTCGATGGCCACCTCGATCACCGGATCGGGGAACGTCATCGACTCCAACACGACCTGCTGGTTCGGGTCGCTCAGGGTGTCACCGGTCGTGGTGTCCTTCAGACCGATCACCGCGTAGATGTGCCCGGCGGACGCGTACTCGACCGGGTTCTCCTTGTTGGAGTGCATCTGGAACAGCTTGCCCAGCCGCTCCTTCTTGCCCTTGGTGGCGTTGATGACCTGCGAACCGGAGTCGACCTTGCCCGAGTACACCCGGACATAGGTCAGCTTGCCGAAGAACGGGTGCGTGGCAACCTTGAAGGCAAGCGCCGAGAACGGCTCGTCGGTGGACGGCTTGCGGATGATGACCTCGTCCTCTTTGCCGGGTGCATGGCCGGTGGCCGGTGGCACGTCCAGCGGCGAGGGTAGGTAGTCAATGACCGCGTCGAGCATGGGCTGCACGCCCTTGTTCTTGAACGCACTACCGCACAGCACGGGATACGCCTCGGAGGTGATCGTCAGCTTGCGCAGCGCGCCCTTGATTTCCTCGACCGTGAGCTCTTCGCCGCCGAGGTACTTCTCCAGCAGCGCCTCGTCGGTCTCGGCGACGGCCTCCAGCAACTTGGTGCGGTACTCGGCGGCCTTCTCCTGCAGATCCGCGGGAATCTCGATGGTGTCATAGGTCTCGCCCAGCTTGGTCTCACCGCGCCAAACCTTGGCATTCATCTCGACCAGGTCGACGATGCCCTCGAACTCGCTCTCGGAGCCGATCGGCAGCTGGACCGGGATGACGTTCGCGCCGAGACGCTCCTCCATAGTGCGCACGGAGAAGTAGAAGTCGGCGCCGATCTTGTCCATCTTGTTGACGAAGCAGATGCGCGGAACCTCGTACTTGTCGGCTTGCCGCCAAACCTGCTCGGACTGCGGCTCCACGCCCTCCTTGCCGTCGAACACGGCAACGGCACCGTCTAGCACCCGGAGGCTGCGCTCCACCTCGACGGTGAAGTCGACGTGGCCGGGGGTGTCGATCAGGTTGATCTGATGGTCTTTCCAGAAGGTGGTGGTGGCAGCCGAGGTGATGGTGATACCACGCTCCTGCTCCTGCTCCATCCAGTCCATGGTGGCGGCGCCGTCGTGCACCTCACCGATCTTGTAGCTGATGCCGGTGTAGTAGAGGATGCGCTCGGTGGTCGTCGTCTTGCCGGCATCGATGTGCGCCATGATGCCGATGTTGCGGACCTTGTTCAGGTCGGTAAGCACGTCCTTTTGTGCCACGGAAGTCTCACTCTTTCAGTTGCTTGGTTGCTGTTGTTGTCACGCCCGGCGGCCGCACCGCACGCCGGCGATTCTCACCAGCGGTAGTGCGCGAAGGCCCGGTTCGCCTCGGCCATCTTGTGGGTGTCCTCACGTCGCTTGACGGCGGCACCAAGGCCATTGCTGGCATCGAGGATCTCGTTGGACAGCCGCTCGATCATCGTTTTCTCGCGGCGCTGCTTGGAGAAGCTGACGAGCCAACGCAGGGCCAGCGTCACCGAACGATCCGGACGAACCTCGACCGGAACCTGGTAGGTGGCGCCACCCACGCGGCGGCTACGGACCTCCAGGGCGGGCTTGACGTTGTCGAGAGCGCGCTTGAGGGTGACGACCGGATCGGTGCCGGTCTTATCGCGGGCCTGTTCGAGCGCACCATAAACAATGCGTTCGGCCAGCGATTTCTTCCCGTCCAGCAGGACTTTGTTGACCAGCTGGGTGACCAACTGCGATCCGTAGACCGGGTCGTTGACCAGCGGACGCTTGGGTGCGGGCCCCTTGCGCGGCATCAGCTCTTCTCCTTCTTGGCGCCGTAGCGGCTGCGCGCCTGCTTGCGGTTCTTCACGCCCTGGGTGTCGAGAGAGCCGCGGATGATCTTGTACCGCACACCCGGAAGGTCCTTCACGCGGCCGCCGCGGACCAGCACCATCGAGTGCTCCTGCAGGTTGTGGCCCTCGCCCGGGATGTAGGCCGTGACCTCAACCTGGCTCGTCAGCTTGACGCGGGCCACCTTGCGAAGCGCCGAGTTCGGCTTCTTCGGAGTGGTGGTGTACACGCGGGTGCACACACCACGCCGCTGCGGGCTGCCCTTGAGGGCCGCGGTCTTCACCTTGGCGATCTTGTCGCGGCGACCCTTGCGGACCAGCTGCTGGATGGTTGGCATCTACCGGCTTTCTTTCTTCGTCATATCGTGCTGTCGTAAGTCTCTGTACTGCAGTTATGCCCCGTCCGCTTACCCCGCGACCGGGAGTGTCGCATACGCGCGCACCGGGATTTTTGACAATCCATTTCGATGCTTCACAAACATGCGAATTGGCCCGGCGTGCGGCAACCGCCTACCTGCCAGGCACGGCGATCCACGATACCAGGGCACAGCTCATCGATCCAAACCCATGAGCAGGCGCCTTATCGCAGGTCAACCGGTACGGAGGCTCAGCGCCTCTGCATGCCGGCTGCCAGCCGCATGACCATGTCACTGAACACAGTATCGGTATCGACGATTCCGTTCATCACCCCGGTCATCTCCAGCAGCACGAAACCGTGCAGCGCCGACCAGAACTCCAGCGCGGCATGGAAGGCATCCTCGCCGTCCAGCCCGTAAGACGCCAACACCGCGATGACGGGACCCGCGGCCGCCCTCGTGGCGTCGGTGAATTCTGGGTCATCGCCGCCCAGCGGCATCCGGGTGAACGCCGAGTAGCGGCCCGGATGGTGGTGGGCATAGCTGCGGTAGGCGCTGGCCATCGCCATCACCGCGTCGTCGCGGGTCCGGCCCTGGCCGACGGTGTTCAGCATCTCGATGATGTCGCCGACGACCCGCATGCGCACGGTGCGCCGCAGGTCGTCCAGGCTCTCGACGTGGTTGTACAGCGACGGCCCCTTGGTGCCGAGCTGGGTGGCCAGCGCGTTGATCGTCAACGCGTCCCAGCCGTCGCGATCGAGAAAGGTCAGGGCGGCGTTGACGATGGCGTCCCGGCTCAGCTTGCCCGGTCGTCGACCCGACGACTGGGGCATGGGCGCCGGCTTCATGTCGCCGGCCGGGCGGCTCCGAGCTGCCATATGCGAAAACTAACACCTCTAGTTTTCCCGGACTCAGTTGACACGTTCCTGACTGAGCTGGGCGAGCTGCTCGGTGATGCCGCACAGATCGGGCAGCGTGGCCGGGTTCATCGTCTGGATCGACCACGTGATGACGTCGCCGCCCTTCGCGACGTAGATGCTGCAGGCGTTGGCGTCGGAGGCCTTGAAGCCCTTGTTGCCGTCGACGGACAGTTCGGTCAGCGTGCGGCCCGCCTGCTGCTCGAGGGTCCGCTCGGTGTCCATGTCGCTGCCGCGGTACCACCACGTCGAGATGCCCATGCCCGCCCCGAACGAGCCGAGCATCGTGTTCTCCTGCCAGAAGCAGCCGGCGTCGCTGTCGACGACCTTCGTGAAGGTCGCCGACCCGACGGCCGCGGCGACGTCTGCGTCGGTGACGTTGTTGCACTCGCCGCTGTGGAACCCGCTACTGGGCGAGGCAGGCGGGGTGTTGGTCGCGGCGGGGTGTTCGGGTGCGCCACAACCCGAACCCAGCACGCCGACAGCGGCCAACAGCGCGGCGAAGAAGGCGAACGGGGTGCCGCGCGCCATGGTCATAGATCCGAGGACAGCGTGGCGGCGAGAAGTTTCTCGGCGTCCGCGCAGGGGTCGGAGTCGGTCGTGCCGCGCGTCTGTACCCACCAGCTCAGCACGCCGGAGCCGGCCGCCGCGGTGGCCGAGCAGGCCGCGCCGTTCGTATCGCGACGGGCCGTGAAGGCTTGGTGGCGCTCCACCACCTTCTCGGTGATCTTTGCGCCTCGCTGTTCGGCCAACGTCCGTTCCCGGTCCGCACTGCCCGCCTCGAACCACGAGAAGACGACGTCGACGGTGGCAGCCGGAGGCGCACCGGCGCCGACATCAGAGCGCTCGAGCACGTACTGGCATACCGCACCGCTGTAGGGCCGCACGACGCTCTTGGCGCCCAGCATCTCCTGGATCGAGCTGTCCTCCAACAGCCCGCACCGGTTGTCGACGTATCCGTAGCTGCGCTCCGGATCGGGCACGGCCGGATGCGCCCGTTGAGCGTTTCCGCTGACGGTCTGCGCACATCCCGCGACGGTCACCACCGCTGTGACCGCTGCGATAGCAACCGCTTTGACACGCCTACGCATCGCCTGCACACGCTACCCAGCGCAGTGCGGTGTCGCGACCCGTTCGACACGGCCCGGCACCGATCCGAGAGGGTCAAGCACTGCCATGCACACCGTCGACCACGTACGCTCTACAGCCATGACCGCTGGGGGTTTCCGGGTGCTGCGCCGATCGATGGTTGTCTGCGCGGTTGCGGTGCCCATTGCCCTTACCGTGGGTGCGCCGGCGGCGCAGGCCAAGAACGGCGATACGCACATCACCTCGATCGGCAGCAACCAGACAGTCGACTGCAACGAGTCGACCCTCATCGTGCTGGGATCGGGCAACACCATCAACGCGCTGGGCACCTGCTGGGCGGTCACGGTGCAGGGCTCGGGGAACACCATCGTGGCCGACAACGTGATCAACGACATCACGGTCTACGGGTCGGATCAGGCCGTCTTCTACAAGAACGGTGACCCGGTCATCTGGGACCGCGGACGCGAACTGGGCATGATGAACCGGATCGACCGCATTCCGGCGTGATCGTCCGCGTTCTGTTCGCCCCATCGGAAGCGAGGACCATGCGCACGCACGTCTTGATCGCTGTCACTGCGGCCGTCGCGGCCGTCGGGCTCGCCGGCTGCGGCTCGGAGAGCAGCGACACCAACACTCCGACAGCGACATTCGGCTCCGGGGGTGGCCAGGTCGAGATCGGCAACACCATCAACTACAGCTCGGTCGGCACGACGACCGAGCTCGACTGCGCGGACGGCAAATCGCTGAACATCGGCGGCAACAACAACAAGCTCACCGTCAAGGGCACCTGCGCCAACGCCAACATCGGCGGCGCGGACAACACCGTGACGATGGACCGGGTCGACAAGGGACTCAGCGTCGTCGGCTTCAACAACACCGTCACCTACAAACAGGGCGACCCGAAGATCAACGACACCGGTTCCGGCAACAAGATCAGCAAGGGCTGACTCGGCCCATCATTATTGATGTCCACTACTATGGACACGAAATGCTGATTTGATGTACATTGCCATGGACATGAAATCACGCAAGTACGACATGGCGAGCCGCCAACAGGGGAAATGCGCCACCCGCGACGCCATCATCAGGGCCGCGATCGACGCCTTCATGGCCGAACGTTCGTTCGCGATCACCCTTCCCGCGGTGGCCGACCGCGCCGGCGTGACCGTCAAGACGGTGCTGCGGCATTTCGGCAGCCGCGAGGCGCTGATCGACACCGCCTACTCGCAGGCATACGACGAGGTCGTGGCCGAACGCACTCCGCCGCCGGATGATCCCGTCGCTGCGCTGCGGTTGCTCGTCGCGCACTACGAGCGGATGGGCGAGGTCGTGCTGGCGATGCTGGCCGAGGACAGCGATCCCCGAGCGCGACAGATGAACAACACCGGGCGCCTCACCCACCGCGCCTGGGTGGAAGAGGTCTTCGGGTCACGGCTACCCGCACATTCCGAGTCGCGTTCGCGCCTGGTCGACGTGCTCGTCGTCGCCACCGATGTCTACTGCTGGAAACTGTTGCGGCTCGACCGCGGCCTGTCTGCCGACGATGTCCACGACCGCATGACGCTGATGACCGAGGCGCTGCTGGCCGAAGGGCCGAGGCGATGAAGATCCTCTTCGTCATGGTCGACGGTGGGGGCAACATCCCGCCGCAGCTGGCGGTCGCGCGGGCGTTGCAGGCGCGCGGCGCCGAGATCCGCGTCCTCGGCCATTCCGGTATCCGCGAACGGGTGCAAGCCGCGGGCCTCCCGTTCGAACCGTTCACCGACGGAAGGCATTTCGATCCGACCAACCGGCGGTCGGCGGTGATGGCGGGCTTCGTGCGGGTGGCCGCAGATCGCCGGTTCGCGCGTAGCGTCGTCGAGTCGGCGCGGCGTCATGGGGCCGACGCCGTCGTCGTCGACATGATCCTCTCCGCGACGATCGCCGAGGTGGCGAAGTCGGACATCCCGACGGTCGTCTTCGTGCACTGTTTCTATCGCGCGGTTCAGGACCTCGCCGCCAGCCCGGCCGGCTGGCTGTTGCGCCTGCGCGGCACCGATCCGCTCGCCGCCGAGCATGCGGGGTTGATGCGGGTGGTCTCGGCCCGCGCCGATCTCGATCCGGTGCTGGGTGACCCGCTGCTGTGTCATACCGGTGTTGTGTGGCAGGGCATCCCGTCTGCGGCGCAGGCTGCGCCGGTACCGCGAATCCTGATCAGCCTGAGCACCAACGCCTTTGCGGGGCAACGCCGGATGCTTCAAAACATCCTCGATGGGGTGGCGCCGCTGCCGGTCGAGGCGACGGTCACCGTCGGACCGGGAATCGACGCTGCCGGTCTGCGCGTGCCCGCGAATGCGGCCATACATGACTGGCTCGACCATGACGAAGTTCTTCGAACCACCTCCGTGGTGGTCGGCCACGGCGGGCACAGCACGGCGATGCGGGCGCTGTCGTTCGGGGTACCGACAGTGGTCATGCCGGCGAACAGTCTCATCGATCAGAAGCGGGTCGGCGCCGCCATCGAAGCGGCCGGTGCGGGAATATTGTTGCCCAAACATGCTCGCCCGCAACGTATTCGGTCAGCAGTACTGACCCTATTGAACGATGCCGGCTATCGCCGGGCGGCGAGCCGTCTCGGTGCGCAGATCCGCCAGCGCGACGGCGCCGAGGTGGCCGCGGACGCCATCGGCGACTTCGTCAGAAAGGCGCAGCTAGTCGGGTCCTAGGCCGACGCGCCGTGGCGGCCGGCCCCCTCGGCGAAGCGCTGCGCGCCTGCCAGCGACTCGGCGGCGACGCGCGACAGGCTGCCGAACTCGAAGTCCATCGCCTCCGCTTCGGGCAGCCCCCACTGGTTCAGCTGTGACATCCGGTCGGCACGCATACACTGCTGCGGCAACGCGGCCAACTCCGCGGCGAGTTCCTCGGCTTTCTGCCGCGCGGCGCCTTTCGGTACGACTCGGTTGGCCAGGCCCATCGCCAGCGCCTCGGCGGCCTCGACGCCACGGCCGGTCAGAACCATGTCCATCGCGCGGCTGTGGCCGATCAGCCGCGGCAGACGCACGGTGCCACCGTCGATCAGCGGGACGCCCCAGCGTCGGCAGAACACGCCCATCACCGCGTCTTCCTCGACGACCCGCAGATCACACCACAGGGCCAGCTCGAGTCCGCCCGCCACCGCGTAGCCGCTGACGGCGGCGATCACGGGTTTGGACAACACCATTCGCGTCGGCCCCATCGGTCCGGGCCCGGTCCGGCGGGCCGGGTTGACGTCCGGTGTGCCGAACGCCTTCAAGTCCGCGCCGGCGCAGAAGGTTCCGTTGTCACCCCACAGCACGGCGACCGACGCGGTGTCGTCGCGATCGAATTCGTCGAAGGCGGAGAACAGTTCGGCTGCCGTCGGGCCATTGACGGCGTTGCGCGCCTCGGGCCGATTCATGATCACCGTGGTGACCGGGCCGCTGCGCTCGACTCGCACACTCATGTCGCCTCCATCAATTCGGATTGATTTCGAAGTGCCACCAGTTCGGCGGCGAATCGCGCGTAGGACTGCCGCAGTGCCGCGGCGGGCCAGCCGACGGGCACCAACTCGTCGGGTAGGACCGGGTCGGTCAGCAGGTGGCGCACCATGGCTGCGGCGGCGACGAACCGGCCCGGAATGTCGGTGGCGGATGCCATGTCCACGAGCTGTTGCCTGCCGCTGTCCGACCATGCGGCCAGGTCCCACAGCCGACCGGCCAGGTCGGCGGGGTCATCGTCATAGCTGCGCAACACCCGGACCCGTGACAGCACCCCGTCGGGAAGGCTGATCGTCAGATTATCCGGACGCAGCCAGACGCCCTCGCGTAACTCGCCGAACCTGTTCTGCTGCAAGGTGGTTCGTATCGCAGCGCGAGCACGAGCGTCAATGCCGACGCTGGTGATCGCCAGCGTCGTCCAGGCACCGTCCCACGACCGCAACGGCGGATTGATGGCGTCGTCCTGGCGGCGCTGCCGGGCCAGCAGCCGGTCCGACAGCCGGTAGCCGTCCGCGGACCGCACCAGGTCGCCCGCACTGACCATCCGCGTCAGCGCGACCCGCAGCGTGGCTTCCCTGATATCGAAATCGGCTGTGAGCCGGATCAGGTCAGCGGCAGTCGCGCAGGCGGGATGTGCGCCGAGGAGCACGCTCAACACGACCGACCGTGCGGTCATCCGGCGCAGCGGGGTCACCGGTCAGACTCCGGAAGTCGTGCGGCCGGCGTCGCCGTAGGGCTCGTCGCGGCTTTTGACGGCCTCGCGGAACCCGCGCTCGCGGGCCTCCGCGACGAACGCGTGCCCTTCCGGGGTGTGGCGTGCGACGCCGTCGAACACCGTGCTCACCATCCGGCTGGTCGCGACGCCCTGCTGCAGCAGGGCGGTGTTTAGTGCCAGCTTCGCCATGATCAGCTGGTTGACCGGCATCGCTGCGATGCGCTCGACGAGTCGTTCGGTTCGCTCATCGAGGTCGGCAGGTTCGGGGGCCTCGACGGCGAGTCCCCATTCGGCGGCTTGCGCGCCGCTGATGCAATCACCGGTGAACAGAAGGCGTTTCGCGCGCTGATCCCCCAGTCGGTGTGCCCACAGCCCTGCGGCAGGCACGCCCCAGACGCGCATCGGCGGGTAGCCGATCTTGGCGTCCACGGCGGCGATCACCTGATCGGCATGCAGCGCGATGTCGGTTCCTCCGGCCACGCAGTAGCCGTGGATCTTCACCACTGTGGGCTTGTCGCAGTGCATCAGGCTGGAGAAGCCGCGAACGAAGCGGCTCATCATCTGGTAGTCGATCATCGGATCCCACGGCTGATCGGGCAGATGGTTGATGGCCTGCGTCTTACCGGACAGCACGGTGTTCGCATACGGACTGCCGCCGCCCGCCGACGACGAGCCCTCGGCGTAGGCCGACAGGTCGAAGCCGGCGCAGAACCCCTCGCCGCGGCCGGACACCAGGATGACGTGGACGGCGGGGTCCAGGTCGGCGCGCTCGACGAGCGCGGACAGCTCCAGCGGAGTGTCGGCGATGATCGCGTTGCCCTTCTCGGGCCGGTTGAACGTGATTCGCGCAACGCGATCGGTGACCTCGTAGGTCATCGTCTTCAAATTGTCGAAGTCGACCGGCCTGATCGCGTGAGTCATGCGCGATCCCGTTTCACGCGCGAGCAGGTCGAGGGGTGGCCGCGCTGCGCCGTGGCCGTTGGCAAAGGGCGGCCAGCGCCTCTTGGCGGTGGCGCGGCGAACGTGCATCCGGTGCGAAGTTCTGGGCGGGTTTTCGCGGTGACCGCACGTTCGACGCTCAACGACGTCCCGCCTTCAAGCGCGACGGAATGTCGTCGAAAATCCAGGGTGTTTGCGCGAGTTCGCGTCTGCACGGCGGTGGACGTCATCCCTTGACCAGGACCCGCTCGAGGATCGGTGCGAGGTCGAGCCCGGCCGGCATGGTGCCGTACGCGCCGCCCCATTGCCCGCCCATCCGAGTGGCGAGGAAGGCTTCTGCAACTGCCGGGTGCCCGTGCCGCACCAGCAGCGAGCCCTGCAATGCGAGGGCGATGTCCTCGGTGACCTTGCGGGCCCGGCTCTGGACGGTTTCCACGTCGTCGAACTGCGGCTTGAGCCCGTCGACGTGGGCGTCCAGGCGGGGGTCCTGACCCGTCGTCTTGGCAAGTTCGTCGAAGAGCACACCGATGCTTTCCGGCCGAGTTGCCATGGCGCGCAACGTGTCCAGCGCGCTGACGTTGCCCGAGCCCTCCCAGATGCCCATCAGCGGGGCCTCGCGGTAGAGCCGCGGCATGCCGGACTCCTCGACGTAGCCGTTGCCGCCGAGGCATTCCATCGCTTCGGCGGCGTGTCCGGTCGCGCGCTTGCACACCCAGTACTTGGTGGCCGCCAGGCCGATACGGCGAAGCAGAGACTCCCGCTCGTCGCCGCGCACGGCGCTGTCGGTGGCGCCCGCCATCCGCATCGCGACGATGGTGGCCGCCTCCGCCTCCACGGCGAGATCGGCGATCACGTTGCGCATCAACGGCTGATCGATCAAGTACGCGCCGAACGCCTTTCGGTGCTGTGCGTGATGGATGGCCCGCGTCACACCCGTGCGCATGCTGGTCGCGCTGCCCAGCGCGCAGTCCAGCCGGGTGAGGTTGACCATCTCGATGATGGTCGGCACTCCGCGGCCCTCCTCGCCGACCAGCCACGCGGTCGCACCGTCGTACTCCACCTCCGACGACGCGTTGGCGTGATTGCCGAGCTTGTCCTTCAAGCGCTGCAGGAACATCCGGTTACGGGTGCCGTCGGGAAGAATCCGCGGCAGGAAGAAGCAGGACAGGCCACCGGGAGCCTGGGCCAGCACGAGGAAGACGTCACACATCGGTGCCGACGTGAACCACTTATGGCCCCTCAGGGCGTAGGTGCCGTCGGCGTTCGGCGTCGCCTGGGTGGTGCCGGCGCGCACGTCGGATCCGCCCTGCTTCTCCGTCATCGACATCCCCGCGGTGATACCGGCTTTGGTGGCGGGCACCTTCAGCTCGGGGTCGTAGGAGCGGCTGGTCAGCAGCGGCTCATAGGTTTCGGCGAGCTCCTTGGTGTAGCGCAGCGCCGGAACGACGGCGTAGGTCATCGAGATCGGGCAGATGTGGCCGGGTTCGGGCGTCCACACCGACGTCTTGGCGGCTCGGACCACGTGGGCGCCGGGCCGGTCGTCGGCCCACGGCGCGGCGTGCAGACCATGGCCGATCGCCACCGTCATCAGCTCGTGATAGGCCGGGTCGTATTCGACCTCGTCGATGCGGTGCCCGTAGCGGTCGTGGGTGTGCAGGATCGGTTGGTTGCGGTCGGCCAGCTCGCCCCATCGCTGCGCCTGCGCGCTGCCGGAGAGCGCGCCGAGCTCGGCGACCTCGTCAAGGCCCCACTCCCCGCCCTCGCGGATCAGCGCCTCGGTCAGTACCGGCGACGACGCCGGGTTGAAGTCCTCGAGCTGTGGGACCTGGTTGGTGACGACGTGCGTGTCTGGCATGCCATCGATATTACAGTTTCACGACAGCTGCACAATAGGCGTAATAGACCTACTTGCAGAGGTCGGCGACCTTGTTCCTGCCGTCCTCGCCCGCAGTGAGCCGGGCCGCCTGCTGCGGGTCGTCGTTGGTCACCCCGGCGAGGGCGTTGACCCCGATGTCTTCGAGATTGTTCGCGAACATGCGAACGGCGTCAGCCAACTCCGGTGCGGTCTGCTCGTCGAGCTGACTCCGCAGGTATTCGCCCCCGCCGATCAGCGACAGCCGGGCGTTGCTGGCCACCGCGGTCTGGGCGACGGGGTCGGTCCCGAGATCGGCGTGGGTCTGCAACTGAACGGCCCGGCTCACCGTGTCGAATGCGGCGCACACCTTCTGTTTCGATTCGGCGCTCGGCTGTGGCGTCGCCTCCTTCTGTGGCCACGCCATCACGACCGCCCACGCGGCGACGCCCGCGGCGGCCAGTGCCACGACGAGCGACAGCAGCGCGATCACGCGCGCGCCTCCTCCTGACGACGTCGCTCGAGGTGCCGCCTGTGGGTACGGCGGCGGGGGCGGAGGTGGAGGGGGTGGTGGAGGCGGTGGGGCTGATTCGGAGTCGGCCATGCCGCAGATCGTAACGGGCGTTGGGGCGTAGGCCTCTTAGGCGCTCGGCCCCGGCTGCGCCGTGAAGAACTGCCACAGCGCACCGGTGGCGAACGGCGGCCACGCATGTCCGCCGCCGTCCACGGTTTTCAGCACCACGCTTCGGCCGTCGGCGCAGTCCGCCGCAGACGTCGTCACCGCGCCGTCGATCGTCGTCGTCGGCGGCGCACAGTGGTCGACGCCTCGCCAGAACGCGTTGAGATCCGGCACCGCCGGCCCGTCGATGCGGGCGAGGCCCATCCCGGGTTCGCCGTCGTAGCGGATCAGTCGATCGGCGGTGCCGTGGATGTGCATGACCGAGGTGGGGTGTGGCGCCGCACAGCCGTCGAGTTGAGTCGCCGAGTCGGGACCGATCGCGGCGAACACCGAGGTGTTGCACGCCAAGGCGTACGCCATCATGCCGCCGTTGCTGATGCCCGTGGCGTACACGCGGTTGGCGTCGATACCGACGTTGGCACTGATGTCGTTGACGGCCGCGACGATGAACCCGACGTCGTCGATGTTCTCGCGGCCGGGCCGCCCGCAGCATCCGCCGTTGGCGTTCCATGCGCGTCCTTCGCCGTCCGGGTAGGCGACGACGAATTTGGCGCTGTCGGCCAGTTGGTCCCAGCCGTAGGCCCTTTCGGCCTGTTCGGCACTGCCGAATCCGCCATGCAGCATCACCACCAGCGGAGCCGGCGTCGGCAGTCCGTCGGGAATGTGCAGGCGATAGGAGCGGTCGAGTCCGCCCCAACTCAGAGCATGACTAGTGGACCCGACCGTAAACGCCTGAGGCGCAGCCGAACCGGGCGCAGAGCAGCTCGAGACCAGGACCAGAAGCGCGAGCAGCACAATCGTGCGGACCATGCACCCACAATAGGAGTGGCTGATGCGGGTACGTGGCCGTAGTCACTTGTCGAAACGCGCGGTCACCGCCGCCAGCACCGCGTCGGCCGCGGCGAAGAATGACCCGATGTGACCTTGGCCGTTGATCACATCCACCGTTGCGGCGAGCGCGTCGGCATCGGAGCGCACATGCGGCACGATCCAGTCTTCGGAGCCGACGTAATAAGTTGCCGGGCAATGGATCGTCGACGGTGCGACAAAGCGGGTGGGCCGCAGCGACCCGTCGATCGCCGCCGCTACCGCCAGGGCGTCGTTGCCGTCCTCCATCATCTGCTGAAATCCGTGGTCGGTGACGTTGAGCGCCTGCCAGGTGCCTGCCCAGTCCCCGCTGCGCAGGCAGTCGGCCAACGGGGCGAGGATCCGGCCGGCTTCCTCCTGGTGGGCACTCATCGCGTACGCACCGACAACGATGCGGTTCACTCGATCGGGATATCGACTGGCGAGATTGCAGGCCAGCCAACCGCCGCGCGAATAACCCCACACAGTCGCGCGGTCGATGCCCTCGGCGTCCAAAACCGCGATGAGATCCGCGGTGACGCCGGCTACTTCATATGATTCGGCGTCGTGCGGGGTGTCGCTGGCTCCGTGTCCGAGCGGATCGACTGCGATGAGCCGCCAACGGCGGGCGAGGCTCGCGCTGTACCCGTAGTCGGCCCACTGCCGGGCAGCGCACAGCGTTCCGGGCACAAGCAGGAGCGGCGCGCCATCTCCCGCTACTGTGTAGCTGATTCTGAAACCGCGTGACGCTGCCTGCACACGGGAATCACATCACGACTGCGCCGCCACGGTCTGCCGACTGTCCACACAGTCGGCCGACGGCTCCGCTCGACGGGATCTGAGCCATCTGACCGCCAGCAGTACGGTGGCGGCCAGCGCCCACCCAAGCAGAATGTCGGTCACGTAGTGCTCAGCGGTGTACACCAGCGTGAAGGCCATGATGAGCACGTAAGCGGCCAGCATCGGCCGCCATCCGCGATTGACCCTGTTCCACAGGAACGCCGCGATCGCCAGCGTCAGACCGGCATGCAGAGACGGGATGGCCGCCACCAGGTTGACGCTCGCCTGGCCCTGGTCGAGCAGCGCACTCGCGGTGTGCATGTGCAGCTTCCCCCAACCGCGGCCGACGATGCGCTCGACCCAGTCGTTGGCGCCGTCCTGCGTGCTCTGCATGGCGCCGAGCAGTCCGCCGTCGGGCACACCGCGCGCCGAGCGGAACATGCAACGCGGCCCGGACGGTCCGCCCTCGACATCGGCCGCCGTGCATCGGGCCGCGGCCCACGGTGGCGCCGCGGGGAGGAGCGCGTAGATCGCCAGTGCGGCGAACGACAGTCCGACGAACAGCTTGACGAACGCTTTCCACTCGTCGCGGTTGCGAAGCCACAGCACGCCCGCCACCACGTAAGGAAGGATGAAAAACGACATGTAGACGGTGCTCATGACGACTTCCCACCACGGCGGATAGGGAAGCTTCAAGTGTTCCTGCAGCCACACCGTCGGTATGTTGCCGAAGAACAGCCAGCGGTCGGCGTCGGCCTGCCAGTGCCAGAGCGTGGGTCTGCCGACCAGGGTGGCCGCGCCTCGGCTGAGGTCATAGGCGACGAGCACCAGCGCGAAGGGCAGCCAGTCCCGGATGACGTAGAACATGCGCCGGCCCTGGCCGATGCTGGCCGCGGCCAGGCCGGTGCAGATGTAGAGCAGCAGCAACTCACGGTTGAACGCAAAGCCATCGACCACCGTGCGGTAGATCACGACCGCGGCCCATACGGCGATCGCGATCCAACGAACGATCTTCAGCCAGCGACCGCGGGTTTCGACGGTGTCGTCGTCGACGCGCGTCGCCGCAATTGGCGAATCGTCAATTGCCGACACTCGGACGAGCGTAGTTCACCAAGGTGAAACCGCGCGTTCGGTATGCGTTTGGTTACCGAACCGTCGTCAGCCGACGTGCTCGCGCAGGAACGCGATGTCGTCCTTGCGGCCCTCGTCGGCGGTTTCGCAGATGACCGGCGCATCGGCGGTCTTCACCACGGCGACGAGCAGGTCGGGGTCGATCTGGCCGGTGCCGAAGTTGGCGTGCCGGTCGGCGCCGGAGCCTGCCGCGTCCCGCGAGTCATTGCAGTGCACGAGGTCGATCCGGCCGGTGAGGGCCTTGATGCGATCGACCGCGTCGATGAGCGCCTCGCCCGCCGCCCAGGCATGGCAGGTGTCCAGGCAGAAGCCGATGCCGCTGTCGCCGATGTGGTCCCACAGCCTGCCGATGGTGTCGAAGTGGCGCGCCATCGCGTGGTCTCCGCCGGCAGTGTTCTCGAGGTACACCGGTACATCGGTTTCGAGGTACTTCAGCGCTTTGACCCAGCGCTCGAACCCGGCCTCCATGTCGTTGTCGTCGGCGTGGCCGCCGTGCACGATCACCGCGGTCGCGCTGATCTCCGCAGCGGCGTCGCAGGTGTCCTGCAGGATCTTGCGCGACGGGATGCGTACGCGGTTGTTCGCCGATGCCACGTTGATCAGGTAGGGCGCATGCACATACAGCGGCATGCTGGCCGCCTTCAGCGTCTCCGCGTCGTCGCGCGGCTTGGGCTTCTTCCAACTCTGCGGGTTGCCGAGGAAGAACTGCACGACATCGGCGCCGTCGGCCTGCGCCGCTGCCAGGGGGTCGTCTTGATGGACGTGCGAACCAATGAGCACGTGGTCGAGTCTAGTGATGGCCGCGGACACCAAGAGCCCCGCGCCGAACGTGCAGCTGCTGCGCGAAATCGGCCGATTTCTCGCAGTGAGCGCACGTTCGGGACTGTCCGCCTGCGAGAGCGTAGGGAAACACCTGATTGATATATGTGCATGTCGTTCGTAGCGTCAGGCGCATGACTACACCGAAGCTCATCGCCGTCGCGGCGGCCGCGGTCGCCGCCGCCGGGACGCTGACCATCACGTTCACCGCCAGCGCGGACCCCGCCTGCCTGGATTGGCGGTTCCCCGATGCCGCACTTTTCCTCGATCTGGACAACGGGGTCAACATCGGCGTGCCCTGGCTCGCCGGGACGAACAAGGTCCGAACGACCCAGGGCGCATCGATTCTGCATTCACCGGACGGCGGTGTATGGCAGGGCGACATCGAACCCGGCGGCGGGACGTACCAAGGGGACACGATCAAGTTTCGCATCAATTGGACGCAGGGCGTCGGCGCCGAGCATCCGATGAGCGCATTCACAGGCAAGATCGACCCCAACGGTGTCGCGAGTGGCACCACAGTCAACGAGAAGAACGTGACGAACGGATGGACGGCACAAGGGAAATTCACGTGCAGCGCACGGGCCGCCGAGCCAGCGGCGCCGAAGCCGGCCGACCCCGGGAATCCGCCCGCGGACCAGAACACGGCGACCATCAGCGACAACGTCGATCTGTATGAGCAACCGGGCGGCGTAGGACTGCCGGTCGATTTCGTACCCGCAGGCCGAAAGGTGAAAGTCTTGACACGCCAGGCGGATAACTGGGTGCAGATCTCGGGCACAGGCGTGCCTAATCACGACACGGGCTGGGTATGGGGGGATTTCGTCAAGCCCTGACCACACTGACGCACGAAAAAGCCCCCGGCAAGACCGGGGGCTTCTTCGTTTCGACTCAGCGGTAGTCGCTGTAGCCGTAGTCGTCCAGCGGAACCGCGGCGCCGGTGGCCTGGCCGAAGTCGGGGCTGTAGTACTGATCCTCGTAGGACGGGATCGTGTACGCGGCGGCCCGCGCCTCTTCGGTCGGCTGCACCTGGATGTTGCGGTACCGGTTGATGCCGGTGCCGGCCGGGATCAGCTTGCCGATGATCACGTTCTCCTTCAGACCCTGCAGCTTGTCGCTGCGGCAGTTGATCGCCGCATCGGTCAGCACGCGAGTGGTCTCCTGGAACGACGCCGCCGACAGCCACGAGTCGGTGGCGAGGCTCGCCTTCGTGATGCCCATCAGCACCGGACGACCCGCCGCGGGCTCGCCGCCCTCGGCAACCACCCGACGGTTCTCGGTCTCGAATTCGCCACGCTCGGTCAGCGAACCGGGCAGGAACTCCGTCGCACCCGAATCGATGATGGTCACGCGGCGCAGCATCTGGCGAACGATCACCTCGATGTGCTTGTCGTGGATCGACACGCCCTGAGCGCGGTAGACCTCCTGGACCTCCTTGACGAGGTGAATCTGCACCTCGCGGGGCCCCTGGACACGCAGCACCTCGTGCGGGTCCGCGGAGCCTTCCATCAGCTGCTGGCCGACCTCGACGTGGTCGCCGTCGGTGAGCAGCCGCTCCGTGCCGTCCTCGTGCTTGAACACCTTGAGACGACGGTTGCGCTTGGGCAGCTTGTCGTAGACGACTTCCTCGCCACCGTCGTCGGGGACGATGGTGATCTTGTAGAAGGAGTCGCTCTCCTCGAGCTGCACCCGTCCGGAGACGTCCGCGATCGGCGCCTTGTTGCGCGGCACGCGGGCCTCGAACAGCTCCTGCACGCGGGGCAGACCGCCGGTGATGTCCTCACCCACACCGCCCTGGTGGAAGGTGCGCATGGTCAGCTGCGTACCGGGCTCGCCGATGGACTGCGCGGCCACGATGCCGACCGCCTCGCCGATGTCGACCAGCTTGCCGGTCGCCATCGAACGGCCGTAGCACATCGCGCACACACCGGTGCCGGTCGTGCAGGTCAGCACCGAGCGGACCTTGACCTCGGTGATGCCCGCCGCGAGCAGCGCCTCGATGGCCGGGTCACCGAGATCGTGACCCCGCTCGACGACCACGTTGCCCTTCTCGTCGACGGCGTCGGCGGCCAGAGTCCGCGCGTACGCCGAGGTCTCGATGTGCGGGTCGCGGATTTGCGAGTTGTCCGAAGCCAGCTCGGCCAGCGTGACGGTGATACCGCGCTCGGTCTCGCAGTCGGCCTCGCGGACGATGACGTCCTGGCTCACGTCCACCAGACGACGGGTCAGGTAACCCGAGTCGGCGGTACGAAGAGCTGTGTCCGCCAGGCCCTTTCGAGCGCCGTGGGTGTTGATGAAGTACTCCAGCACCGTCAGGCCCTCGCGGAACGAGGACTTGATCGGCCGCGGGATGAACTCACCCTTCGGGTTGGTCACCAGACCCTTCATGCCGGCCAGCGTGCGCGTCTGGGTGAAGTTACCCGTCGCGCCCGAGTCGACGATCGTAATGATCGGGTTGTCCTTCGGGTAGTGCTCCCGCAGGGCGTCACCGACCTCTTCGGTCGCCTGCTGCCAGATCTTGACCAGCTCGCCGTTGCGCTCGTCGTGGTTCAAAGCACCGCGCTGGTACTTCTTTTCGATCCCGTCGGCTTCCTTCTCGTAGCGGTCGAGGATCTCCTGCTTGTTCGGCGGAACCAACACATCAGCCATGGAGACCGTCACTCCGCTTCGGGTGGCCCAGTAGAAGCCGGCGTCCTTGAGCTTGTCGACGGTCTGCGCAACCACGATCATCGGGTAGCGCTCGGCCAGGTCGTTGATGATCGACGCCTGCACCTTCTTGTGCATCTGCTGGTTGATGAACGGATACGCCGTCGGCAGCAGCTCGTTGAACATGACCCGGCCCAGCGTGGTCTCGGCCGTCCAGGCGTCGCCGGGCCTCCAGCCGTTCTCACCGAAGCGCTCGGCCTCGATCTCGGCAGGCGGGCGCAGCTGCGTCAGCCGCACCTTGATCTTGGCCCGCACCGACAGCGCACCGCGGTCGAGCGCCATGATCGCCTCGGCGGGCGACGCGTAGACACCCGTCTCGGCCTGGTCCTTGGCGGCCGGCTGGTATTCGCCCTTGTCCCCGGCCACCTCGGTGGTCAGGTAGAACAGCCCGGTCACCATGTCCAGACGGGGCATGGCCAGCGGGCGGCCCGACGCGGGCGACAGGATGTTGTTCGACGACAGCATCAGGATGCGTGCCTCGGCCTGCGCCTCCGCCGACAGCGGAAGGTGCACGGCCATCTGGTCGCCGTCGAAGTCGGCGTTGAACGCCTCGCACACCAGCGGGTGCAGCTGAATTGCCTTGCCCTCCACCAGCTGCGGCTCGAAGGCCTGGATGCCGAGGCGGTGCAGCGTCGGTGCGCGGTTCAGTAGCACGGGGTGCTCGGCGATGACCTCTTCGAGCACATCCCACACCTGCGGGCGCTGACGCTCGACCATCCGCTTGGCGCTCTTGATGTTCTGCGCGTGGTTCAGATCGACCAGACGCTTCATCACGAACGGCTTGAACAGCTCGAGCGCCATCAGCTTGGGCAGACCGCACTGGTGCAGCTTGAGCTGCGGGCCGACCACGATGACCGAGCGGCCGGAGTAGTCGACGCGCTTACCGAGCAGGTTCTGACGGAACCGGCCCTGCTTGCCCTTGAGCAGATCCGACAGCGACTTGAGCGGACGGTTGCCCGGCCCGGTGACCGGACGGCCGCGGCGGCCGTTGTCGAACAACGCGTCCACCGACTCCTGCAGCATCCGCTTCTCATTGTTGACGATGATCTCGGGCGCGCCGAGGTCGATCAGCCTCTTGAGGCGGTTGTTGCGGTTGATCACGCGGCGGTACAGGTCGTTGAGGTCCGACGTCGCGAACCGGCCGCCGTCGAGCTGCACCATCGGGCGCAGTTCCGGCGGGATCACCGGCACCGCGTCGAGCACCATGCCCATCGGCGAGTTGCCCGACTGCTGGAACGCGGCGACCACCTTCAGACGCTTGAGGGCACGAAGCTTCTTCTGCCCCTTGCCGTTCCGGATGACGTCACGCAGCGACTCGGCCTCGGCGTCGATGTCGAAGTTCTCGATGAGCTTCTTGATCGACTCTGCACCCATGGCGCCGGTGAAGTACTCGCCGTAGCGGTCGACGAGCTCGCGGTAGAGCACCTCGTCGACGATCAGCTGCTTGGGAGCCAGCTTGGTGAAGGTGGTCCAGATCTCGTCGAGCCGGTCCAGCTCGCGCTGGGCACGGTCGCGCAGCTGACGCATCTCGCGCTCGCCGCCGTCGCGGACCTTGCGCCGGACATCGGACTTCGCGCCCTCCTCCTCGAGCTCCTTGAGGTCGGCCTCGAGCTTCTGCGCTCGCGCCTCGAGATCCGAATCGCGCTGATCCTCAACGGCTTTCTTCTCGACGACCATCTCGGCCTCGAGCGTCGACAGCTCGTTGTGCCGCATCTCCTCGTCCACGCCGGTGATGACGTAGGCCGCGAAGTAGATGATCTTCTCCAGATCCTTCGGCGCCAGGTCGAGCAGGTAGCCCAGGCGCGACGGCACACCCTTGAAGTACCAGATGTGCGTGACGGGCGCGGCCAGCTCGATGTGGCCCATCCGCTCACGGCGCACCTTGGCGCGGGTCACCTCGACGCCGCAACGCTCGCAGATGATGCCCTTGAAGCGGACGCGCTTGTACTTGCCGCAGTAGCACTCCCAGTCGCGAGTCGGTCCGAAGATCTTCTCGCAGAACAGGCCGTCCTTCTCAGGCTTCAGCGTGCGGTAGTTGATGGTCTCCGGCTTCTTGACCTCGCCGAAGGACCAGTTGCGGATGTCGTCCGCGGTGGCAAGACCGATGCGGAGTTCATCGAAGAAGTTGACGTCTAGCACGTAACTCCCTTTCCCCTTTCGGGACTAGTTACTAAAAGGCCGTCAGGCCAAATCCTCAACAGAAGCAGATTCGTTGCGAGACAGGTTGATTCCCAGGTTCGCAGCGGCGCGCTCCAGGTCCTCGTCGTCGCCGTCACGCATCTCGATCGCGGCGCCGTCGGAAGACAGCACCTCGACGTTGAGGCACAACGACTGCAGCTCCTTGAGCAGCACCTTGAACGACTCGGGGATGCCCGGCTCGGGGATGTTCTCGCCCTTGACGATCGCCTCGTAAACCTTGACCCGGCCGACGGTGTCGTCGGACTTGATCGTCAACAGCTCCTGCAGCGTGTATGCCGCGCCGTAGGCCTGCATCGCCCAGCACTCCATCTCACCGAACCGCTGGCCACCGAACTGCGCCTTACCACCCAGCGGCTGCTGGGTGATCATCGAGTACGGGCCAGTGGAGCGGGCGTGGATCTTGTCGTCCACCAGGTGGTGCAGCTTGAGGATGTACATGTAGCCGACCGTGACCGGATACGGGAACGGCTCGCCACTGCGGCCGTCGAACAACTGCGCCTTGCCGTCCTCGTCGACGAGCGTGTCGCCGTCGCGGTTCGGCAGCGTCGAGGACAACAGCCCCTGCAGCTCCGCCTCGCGGGCGCCGTCGAACACCGGTGTGGAGACGATCGAGTTCGGCTCGGCCTCCAACAGTTCCTCCGGCAGATTGCCCGCCCAGTCGGGGGAGCCGTCGACCTTCCATCCGGCCTTGGCCACCCACCCGAGGTGGGTCTCCAGGATCTGGCCGATGTTCATCCGTCGCGGCACACCGTGGGTGTTCAGGATGATGTCGACCGGCGTGCCGTCCGGCAGGAAAGGCATGTCCTCGACCGCCAGGATCTTGCCGATGACGCCCTTGTTGCCGTGGCGCCCGGCGAGCTTGTCGCCGTCGGAGATCTTGCGCTTCTGGGCCACGTACACGCGGACCAGCTCGTTGACACCGGCCGGCAGCTCGTCGTCGTCCTCGCGGGAGAACACCCGGATGCCGATGACCTTGCCGGACTCGCCGTGCGGCACCTTCAGCGAGGTGTCGCGGACCTCGCGCGCCTTCTCGCCGAAGATCGCGCGCAGCAGCCGCTCCTCCGGGGTCAGCTCGGTCTCACCCTTCGGGGTGACCTTGCCGACCAGGATGTCGCCGTCGCGGACCTCGGCGCCGATGCGGACGATGCCGCGCTCGTCGAGGTCGGCCAGCACCTCATCGGAGACGTTCGGGATGTCCCGGGTGATCTCCTCGGCGCCCAGCTTGGTGTCGCGGGCGTCGATCTCGTGCTCCTCGATGTGAATCGAGGTGAGCACGTCCTCTTCGACCAGGCGGTTGGAGAGGATGATCGCGTCCTCGTAGTTGTGGCCCTCCCACGGCATGATCGCCACGAGCAGGTTCTTGCCCAGCGCCATCTCGCCCTGCTCGGTGCAGGGTCCGTCGGCGATGACCTGGCCGGCCTCCACCCGGTCGCCCTGATCGACGATCGGACGCTGGTTGGCGCAGGTGCCGTGGTTGGACCGGGCGAACTTGCGCATCCGGTAGGTGTGCCGGGTGCCGTCATCGGCCATCACGGTGATGTAGTCGGCCGAGACCTCCTCGATCACGCCGGCCTTCTCGGCGACGACGACGTCGCCCGCGTCGATCGCGGCGCGCAACTCCATGCCGGTGCCGACCAGCGGGGCCTCGCTGCGCACCAGCGGAACCGCCTGGCGCTGCATGTTGGCACCCATCAGGGCGCGGTTGGCGTCGTCGTGCTCGAGGAACGGGATCATGGCCGTGGCCACCGACACCATCTGGCGCGGCGAGACGTCCATGTAGTCGACCTCGGTCGCCGAGACGAACTCGACCTCGCCGCCCTTACGACGAACCAGCACGCGCTCCTCGGTGAAGCGGCCCTTGTCGTCGATCGGCGAGTTGGCCTGCGCCACGACGTGGCGGTCCTCCTCGTCGGCGGTCAGGTACTCGATGTCGTCGGAGACCACACCGCCAACCACCTTGCGGTACGGCGTCTCGATGAAGCCGAACGGGTTCACCCGCGCGTACACCGACAGCGAGCCGATCAGGCCGATGTTCGGACCCTCGGGGGTCTCGATCGGGCACATGCGGCCGTAGTGGCTGGAGTGCACGTCGCGAACCTCGAGGCCGGCGCGCTCGCGGGACAGACCGCCGGGGCCCAGCGCCGACAGGCGGCGCTTGTGGGTCAGGCCCGACAGCGGGTTGTTCTGGTCCATGAACTGCGACAGCTGGCTGGTGCCGAAGAACTCCTTGATCGCCGCCACGACGGGACGGATGTTGATCAGGGTCTGCGGCGTGATCGCCTCGACGTCCTGGGTGGTCATGCGCTCGCGCACGACACGCTCCATACGCGAGAGGCCGACCCGGATCTGGTTCTGGATCAGCTCACCCACGGTGCGCAGGCGACGGTTGCCGAAGTGGTCGATGTCATCGACCTCGACGGGCACCTCGACGCCGCCGGGGGCGGTCATCGAGGTCTGCCCCTCGTGCAGCCGCACCAGGTACTCGATGGTCGCGACGACGTCCTCTTCGGTCAGCGTCGACGACGTGATCGGCTGACCGGCGTTGAGGCCCAGCTTCTTGTTGACCTTGTAGCGGCCGACGCGGGCCAGGTCGTAGCGCTTCTCCTTGAAGAACAGGTTCTCCAGCAGGGTCTGCGCGGACTCCTTGGTGGGCGGCTCGCCCGGACGCAGCTTGCGGTAGATGTCCAGCAGCGCCTCGTCGGTGCCTGCGGTGTTGTCCTTCTCCAGCGTCGACATCATGATCTCGGAGAAGCCGAAGCGCTCCGTGATCTGCTCGGTGGTCCAGCCCAGCGCCTTCAGCAGCACGGTGACCGGCTGACGACGCTTGCGGTCGATGCGCACACCGACGGTGTCGCGCTTGTCGACGTCGAACTCCAGCCACGCGCCGCGGCCGGGGATCACCTTGACGCTGTGCAGCGTCTTGTCGGTGGTCTTGTCGCGGGTCTCGTCGAAGTAGACGCCCGGCGAGCGGACCAACTGGCTGACCACGACACGCTCGGTGCCGTTGATGATGAACGTGCCCTTCTCGGTCATCATCGGGAAGTCGCCCATGAACACCGTCTGGCTCTTGATCTCACCGGTGTTGTTGTTGATGAACTCGGCCGTGACGAACAGCGGGGCCGCGTACGTCATGTCCTTGTCTTTGCACTCGTCGACCGGTGCCTTGACCTCATCGAAGCGCGGATCGCTGAACGACAGCGACATCGATCCGGAGAAGTCCTCGATCGGCGACAGCTCGGACAACACCTCTTCGAGGCCACCGACGGGGTTGACGTCCCCGCGGGCGGTGGCGACCTCACGCCAGCGCTCGGAGCCGACCAGCCATTCGAAGGACTGGGTCTGAACCTCGAGGAGCCCCGGAACCTCGAGAGGCTCGCGGAGCTTGGCGAACGAAATGCGATTGGGTGCTCCGGGTACGGAGCTAGAAGTAGTAGTAGTGGACTTGCTCTGGCGGGAGACTGCCAAGATGCATCCTTCCAGCACCTCATGCGATGTCGGAACGGCCTGCGCCATCCCTACGCCGCGAACTCTGCGTCGGTTCGGCTGGCGTTCTCCCAATCCAGACGGCCCCAAACGTCGGGCACAACTAGATCACTGAGCCGGAAACGGGGCTCAGCCTAGGACCACGGTGTCAGAGGCGGTAGATGGGCAGGAGGCAGCCAGCGCAACGTCCAACAATAGCGCAGGACGGCGTATTCCTCAACCACGGCATGCAGAGTCAACTCGGGCGCTGGCTGGCGTCCTCGACCCGTACACACATGCTGCCCAACAGACTGGCCCGTCGGCGGCTTTCCGTCAAGAGATAACGCCGTGTCGCTGTGGAGTTTTACATCAAGACGCCGGTTTCCTGAGCAGCAGGCACGTCGGTGGCGAAGTTCACGTTCGCCAGTAGTCCCATGAATGCCGCCGTCAACTCACGGGCCACCGTGTCGGCGGGGCCTGGCGTGGGTTGGACAAGGCCAAAGGCCGGGCCGTAGGGGGTTGGGATCGTGAGCGTATCGCCGGGCTGACCGTAGAAGCCGGTTTTGCTGCAGTAGGGATCGTCCTGGCACGCGAACATGTCGTTGATCCAGGTAGCGGCGAGGATCTGCGATCCCGCGACGTTGCTGGGCAGGGAAAACCCGGTGAGCAGGTAGGCCCCGAACTGCACCAGCGCGTTGCCGCCGATCATCGAGTCCGAATGCAGGCCGCCGAGCAGCTGGGCCCCGTGGAATTGGTCGCCCCGGACCTGTGCCAGGGCGTGGTCCATGGTGCCGAACAGATTCCACATGTACGGCGTCGACGACGAGTTGTAGACGGGGATGTCGTCGGGAATGCCCTGCAGGATCGGCACCGGGTCGGTGAAAGCGACGCCGTCGAGCATGAGCACGCCGGCGAGCCTGTAGTAATCCTCACTCGGGTCTTGGTCGGCGGCGATGGAGCGGGCGGTGTCGATCACCAGTCCCCCGCCGAGCGAGTGGCCGACGAGCACGACGTCGCTCGGCAGCGCGACACCATCCGGATATCCGGCGTCCTCGGCGCTCTGCTGGAGTGCGGTGTTGCCGTTGAGGAAGAGGTCCGCCACCGCTTCGTGCATCTGCGTGCCGCCCAGCCACATGCCGTCGGTGGCGAAGATGTTGGACGTCAGCGTCGGCGCGACGACCACACTGTTCGTCTGTTGAGCCAGGTAGGAGGCGGTGTAGTCGTAGAACACCCCGGTGGCGAGGAAGCCGTGCTGCAGATAGATGATGTGCTCCGGCGGGGTGGCGTTCGCGTCGAGGGAGCCCTCGGGGAAGTACCAGTCGGCGGGAACCTCTTGGTCTCCGATGACCAGGGTCGAGCGCTTGACGGTGACTCCGCTGCCCGGCAGCGCCATCGGAGGTCCCTCGAAGACACTCTCGGCGAGCGAGATCAGGCCGAAGACCAGCGTGCCGACTGCGCTGACCACCGGCGGCACGTCGATCGGCTGCGCGGCCGTAGCTTGCGATGGTGCCTGCGTCGGTGCCGCCAGCGAGAGGGTCGACCGCGTCGGCGAGTAGGTGGCGGCGCCGACGATCCGCTCGGCGATCGGCGGCATCGGATCGCGGGCCACGACGGCGGTCTTCGCCTCGACCGTCGCGACGGCGTCGACCGGGCTGGTGTCGACCGGATCCGGCGTTTCGACGGGGTCGGTGTGTCGGGTCCTCTCGACCAAGACGGTGCGGTCGGGCTTGGGTGTCACCGCCGCGACGACGTCGTTGATCAGATCGACGGTGCGCTTGCCCGCCTCGCTCATCGCCGCCTTGCGCCCGGTCGGACGGGCCGCGTTGTCGGCGGCGTCGTGTGCGGTGACGCCTGCTGGGGCGGCGGCGTCTGTGCCGTCGTCTCGCGCGTCGGTGGCGTTTGTGTCTGCGGTCTGCCCTGCGGGCTTGCCGACGGTGTCGTCGCGTTTGCGTCGCGGATGCTTCCAGGCATCGCTTCGGTCTGAATCCTGTTTTTTCTCAACGGTTTTCGCCGGCTGCGACGTCTGGGTCGCACCGCCGTCGCCGTCGGAGTCGGTCTGCGCGCACGCGGTGCCTGCGCCCGCCAGCATCCCTACCGTCACACCGGCGCAGACCGCGCCGGCACCCAGCCAGAGCAAGAACCGGTCGACCACGCAGTCTCCTGTCCCTCGACCGCCGGTAACGCTAGCGGTCGACGGCAGGGTCAGGTGAGCGTTTGGGGAAGGCCGTCAGATAGCGACGGCGGGGCCGTCGGGATCAGCGCTCCTCGGAAACCGGGATACGACCCGTCGGCGCCTCTTCGTCCTGGCGGTGCCGCGCCGATGCCCCCTCGGCGAACTGGTCGGAGGAGTACTTGTGGGTGCCCTCGAGATCGTCTCGGATTGCTTCCTGGGCGCTCGGCGGCAGGGTTTGCATGATCTCGCGCACGCGCGCCTGGCGGCGGCCGACGGCCTGACGCTCGGGCATGCCCGGCGTCGCGGAGATCTGCGGCGGCACGCCCACGATCTCCTCGACGCCGCCGTCGTGGTGACCGGCGTCGACCATGGCCTGCTCTTCGGCCATCTGCGCCTCGTCCTTTTCCTCGGACATGCCGATGGGGCCGATGCGGCGGCCGTTGAGGAACTGGCGCACAACGGGCTCATCGCTGGTCAGCAGCACCTCGCGAGGACCGAACATCACCAGGTGCTTGCGGAACAGCATGCCGATGTTGTCGGGCACGGTGCGGGCGATGTTGATGTTGTGCGTGACGATCAGGATCGTCGCGTCGATCTGCGCGTTGATGTCGATCAACAGCTGCGACAGGTAGGCGGTACGAACCGGATCAAGACCCGAGTCGGGCTCGTCGCAGAGGATGATCTGCGGGTCGAGCACCAGCGAGCGGGCCAGCCCGGCGCGTTTGCGCATACCGCCGGAGATCTCGCCGGGAAACTTGTTCTCGTCGCCGGCCAGACCGACAACCTCGAGCTTCTCCATGACGATGTTGCGGATTTCGCTTTCCTTCTTCTTGGTGTGTTCACGCAAGGGGAAAGCGGTGTTGTCGTAGAGGCTCATCGAGCCGAACAGGGCGCCGTCCTGGAACATCACACCGAACAGCGTGCGGATCTCGTAGAGCTCCTTGGCCGAGCACTCGATGATGTTGGTGCCGTCGACGACGATCGAGCCGCGCTCGGGCCGCAGCAGTCCGATCAGCGACTTCAGGAACACCGACTTACCTGTACCCGACGGGCCGAGCAGCACGCTGACCTCGCCCGGCGGGATGTCGAAGGTGACGTCTTCCCAGATTCGCTGGGCTCCGAAGGACTTGGTCAGGCCTTCAACCTGAATGCCGATGCCCACGCGAGATCCTTCCGCCGGTATGTGCTGCCGCCACACGCCTCCCGCTTGTGGCTTGAGTCACTGTAGCTTACGACGCCGGTGCAGGGACACTTGTCGGAGGTCACATCTCGGCTCCGACCAGCATCGACGGCAAAAACGACTGTGGGGCCGGTCTGTTTGCCAGACCAGCCCCACAGCGTTGCAGACACCTACTTGACGGTGACCGTCGCGCCAGCGGCCTCGAGCTTGGCCTTGGCCTCGTCGGCGGCCTCCTTGGCGACCTTCTCGAGCACCGGCTTGGGAGCGCCGTCGACCAGATCCTTGGCCTCCTTGAGGCCCAGGCCGGAGACGATTTCGCGGACAACCTTGATGACGCCGATCTTCTTGTCGCCGGCGGCCTCGAGGATGACGTCGAACTCCGACTGCTCCTCGGCGGCCTCGGCGGGCGCGCCGCCGGCGGCGGCGCCGGGTGCGGCGGCAACGGCGACCGGAGCGGCGGCCGTGACGTCGAAGGTCTCCTCGAACGCCTTCACGAACTCGGAGAGCTCGAGCAGGGTCAGTTCCTTGAACGCGTCGAGCAGTTCGTCGGTGGACAGCTTTGCCATGGTGGTGGTCCTTCCTTACTTCTTACTTCTGTCTGGTGGGTGGGTGTGAATTACGTGGCGTCTGTACCGCTTCTATGCCGCTTCTATGCGGCTTCTTCACCGGCCTTCTTCTCCTGAAGTGCGGCTGCCAACCGGGCGACCTGCGACGCGGGAGCCTGGAACAGCCCCGCCGCCTTGGTCAGGTTGGCCTTCATCGCGCCGGCCATCTTGGCCAGCAGCACCTCGCGCGACTCGAGATCGGCGATCTTGTCGATCTCGGAGACGGACAGCGGTCGCCCGTCCATGTAGCCGCCCTTGACGACCAGCGCCTTGTTGTCCTTGGCGAACTTCTTGATCGCCTTGGCCGCGTCGACCGCCTCGCCCTTGACGAACGCGATCGCGGTGGGGCCGACGAACAACTCGTCGAGGCCTTCGATACCGGCCTCCGCCGCGGCACGCTTGACCAGCGTGTTCTTGGCGACGGTGTAGGTAGCGGAGTCACCGAGCGAGCGGCGCAGGTCCTTGAGGTTGGCCACCGTCAGTCCGCGGTACTCGGTGACGAGCGTCGCCGACGCCTGGGTGAACTGTTCGGCGATGTCGGCAACCGCGGTGGCCTTGTCAGCCTTGGCCATGCATGCCTCCTCGTAGTTGGTAGACCGACGGAGGTGGGGCCGGAAATGACGAACGCCCCGACGCAGATGGTCGGGGCGCGCTGATACACGACTGCCTCGTCCTCCTGCGTGGGCCGCCGGGACAATCCCGGACCTTCAACCGATTGCTCGGTGACCGACGGTCTTTGGTGGAACTGGTCAAGAGTAGCCGACCGCCCGCCGATCAGCCAAAACGGCGATCGCGACCAAGCGATTTCGGCGTGGATCGTTGCGCTGAGCGCAACTGATCACGCCGAAATCACCAGGGCGGCGGCGCCGACCAGGCCAGCGTCTCCGCCCAACTCGGCGGGTAACACCTGCAAATCCCGCAGGAAGTCCAGCCCCGCATAGGCATGCAACGCCTCGCGGACCGGGTCGAACAGCAGCGACCCCGACTTCGCCACTCCGCCGCCGATGACGACCAGGTCGAGATCGCATACGGCACCGACCGACGCGATCATCGCCGCGACCGCGGTGGCACCGCGCCTGAATGCCCGCAACGCCACCAGATCGCCCGCGTTCGCGGCGTCGGCCAACTCCTTGGTGTCCGCCTCGGGCGCTGAGTTCCACCCGTTCTCGCGGGCCCAGCGCGCCATGTTCGGACCCGACGCGATCGTCTCCACGCAGCCGTGGCCGCCGCAGGTGCACGGCGCCCCGTCGGGGTCGACGACGACATGGCCGACGTGTCCGGCGTTGCCGGTGCGGCCGTCATACGGCGCGCCGTCGAGCACCAACCCGCCGCCGACACCCGTCGACACCACCATGCCGAGCATGAAGTGCGCGCCTCGGCCCGCGCCGCGCCACCGCTCGCCCATCGCCATGCACAGGCCGTCGCCGCCGAGCCGTGCCGGCGCACCGACCAGATCGGTTACCCGTTCGACGATCGGGAAGTGTTGCCACTCGGTGACGTTGATCGGGCTGACCGTGCCCGACGGCAGGTCAATCGGCCCCGCCGACGCGATACCCACACCGCGCACGCGACCGGCCGCGGCGGCAAGCGCTTCGGTGACCAAGGAGTCGACCACCGCCCAGATCGCCTCGGCGTCGCCGTCGGGTGTCGGCAGCTGCGCGTGGTGGCCGAGTCGGCCGTCGTCATCGACGAGACCGACGGCGACCTTCGTGCCGCCGATGTCGATCGCCAGTGTCGGGTCTGCCATCAGTGCCGGTGGGTGTTGTCGGGTTGACGGGGGTCGCCGGGATGGTCGTAGCCGGGCGCGAGCCGGACCAGCTCGGCCCGTCGCGCGTCGAGCCACAGCCGGAACGCCCGCCGCTGGGCGGCGCTGCGTAGATGCTGCCGGATCAACGGGCGGACCGCATCCAACGACGGAACATCGACTGCTGTTGTGCGCCAACCGTTTCCGGCGTCCGACCGCGTGGCGAAGCGCAAGGGGTTGCGGGCGTGGTAGTCGGTCACGTCAGCGTCGGTCACACCGATAGCGGCGGTGATGCGCACGAACATCGCCCGTGCGAGCGGATCGGCCAGCGCCGCCGCCGCGACGCTGCCGATCTCCAGCCGCGACGAAGGGTTCGGCAGCAGTTCGTCTTCCGAAGGTGCGCCGTCCGCTGTCACGCCGACGGCCGCGGCTTCGGCGGCGATCACCCGCTCGGTCACCAGAAGCTGTGTCAGCCAGCGGCGCAACTGCCTGCCCTCGCTGGTGCCTGCCCGCGGCAGCGCCGCGGCGGGCAGGGTGGCGCGCAGTCGCCGCTCCCGCTCGTCGAGATCGGCGACCGGCACATCGCGTCCGGCGACGGTGGCGGCGATATGCGGGCGGCTCATCGGACCGTCACCTTCACCGCGGGCGAGTAGAGCAGCCGTCCGGCGCAACCCACCCGAACCAGCGCCCACCATTCGCCGGGCTGCACCCACGGCGGCGGCGTGACGTCGAAGCCGAGTGCCACATGTTCGCCCGGCGATATCACCGCACCCTGCGCCGCCGGCCCGATCCACTCCCACGTTCCCCACGGGCTGATCAGGTGGGCCTCGAGCGACAGGCTTGCCCGCGCCGAGGTGCCAACCGTCACCGCGAGCCGCGCGGAGTCGCCGGCCACGACGTCGACGTCAGCGGGTTCCTTTACCAGATAGACGATTTCGTTGTCCTCCCGCGGCGTGCCGACGGCGACGGTCGCGACGTCCTCGACGACCTGGCGCCACGACGCGGGCATGGACGCAGCGTCGTCGCCGGTGACGACGAGCTGGGCCCGGATCGGGTAGAGCCCGGGCGGCGTGTCGGGCGGCATCGTCAATTCGACGTCAGCCTCCAGGTGTTCGCCGCTCGGCAGCACGAACGGCAGGCTCTGCGGGCTCGCGGTCCAGCCGTCGGGGCACACCAGCCGTACCGTGCCGTGCAGCACCGAATCGGTGCAGTCGCTGGTGGCCGTCAGCCGAAGCACCACTTCGTCAATCGGTTCGGCGACGGTGGCCTGCGGGTGCAGATGCGCGACGGCAGGCAGCCCGCCGAGCGGCGCGGGCCCGCGGTTGTGCAGCCAGTAGCGGGCATACAACGGCTGCGCCGCCTCCGATTCGGGAGCCAGCTGGGCATGGTCGGCGTCGACCAACCGTGGCATGTTGAGCGTGCCGAGCACGGTCGCGATCTCGTAGCCGTGCAGGGTCAGCCCGTCCATCGCGTGTTCGCGCAGGCGGGGCTCTTCGAGCAGGTCGGCCCGCGACGCCAGCGACACGTTGCGCAGCCCCGACGTGATAGTGACATCGGCAGTGGCACCCGTCGTTTCGACGAGCCGCACCGTCACGGCGTCGGGATTGACGCTTTTACTGCTGCCGGATGCCAGCGGATTGCCCGTCGCCTTCAACGCGGCCAATTGCACGGCTCCCGCCGGTTCGATCTCCAGTAGCGAGCCCCAGTCGGGCAATCCGCCTGCGGCGCTCCCGTTTACCGCGACTGCCAGCAGCGGATGCGAGAACTCGGCGCTGCGCTGCGGCACCGCGGCCGACCGCCAGTCGCCGGCACCGGAAACCAGCGCATAGTCGAACGTGTGGGTCCAGTGCTGCAGCTGGAAGTTGGAGCCGTCGGGCGCGGTGCGACGCGGCTGCGGATCCATCCACACTCCGGACGGCCAGCCGGTGCAGGACCGCATCAGCGACGAGTGCAGCGTGCCGTCGGTGTCGACGGCGAAGCCGGGCACGCCACGGTTGAGCACCGCCACCGTCCGCCACTCGAACGACTCGATGTCCGACGGCACCTGTTGGTCGACGGAGATCTCGGCGTCGGCGAGGTCGTCGACGACCGACGCGACCGCCTCTTGGAGCCCGTCACCGCCCGCGATGACGAGCACCGGCAGCGCCCGCACCCCACGCAGGTCCGCACTCGGCTGCCACAACTTTGCGAGCGGCGCGGCGGCGGGCACCCACATCCTTGCCGAGCCGGTGGCGTACAGCTGACGCTTGAGCTCGTCGGTGTAGGCCGGATCGGCCTCCGCCAAAACCGCTGCGGTGAAACAGTTCTGGTCGGGGCCGCCGAGCGCGATCCGTGCATCCGGGAGGTTGGAGTCGACGTCGAGATCCCCGTAGCGCGGCTTGTCGGCGCTGCTGCAGGTCGCCGTGACACCGGCGCGGACGAGCGCGACCATCAGATCACGGGCCTGCGCCGCCGACTGCGCCTCGGCCGGTGACACCACCTCGGCGACCGACACCGCCCGCACTCTGTCCCTGTGGTTTTCGGTGTTCCTCTCGTCCGCCACTCTGACCCGCACCGCCGACGACAGCCCGAACCAGCCGTAAGCCGGATTGTCCAGTGTGTACGGATGTTTCGCGGTGTCGACGACCCCGCCGGAGCCCGCGTCGTGCAGCAGCGCGAACCCACGGCCGATCACCGCGTCGCCGACCTCACTCACCGGCATCGCCCCGGGCACCGGGCACGGCCAGCGCAGCCGCAACAGTTTGTCCTCACCGGTGAACTCATCGATCGTGGTGCTGCAGTCCACCCGCGAAACGCCGTGCCACAGCGTCAGAGTTTGCGTGTAGCGCAGCACCGACGCGATCCGCCCGCGCACCACGACCCGCTCCCCCGCCGGCGACCGGTAGCACTGCACGGACTCGGCGCAAGCGCTGGACGAGACCACGACCGGGCCCCTGGGCAGCAGGTGCCACGGCCCCTCCCCGGCGTCCGGGTGGGCGGGGTACTCGTCATAGACGGCCAGCTCGTTGCCGACCTCGCCGTGGGCGAGCAGTTCTCGGCCGTCGTCGGTCAACGATGAGACCGCGCCACCACGCGCCGGATCGACCCGCAACCGGTACCCCCCGTTGCTGATCTCGTTGCGGTCCAACACTTCCCAGCCTGCGGACGTACCTCCGGGCGTCAGGTGGTAGGCGCGCCAACCCAGCGACGGAACATCGCGCGCCAGCCAGGTGACCGACCGGCCGCCGTGCTCCACCAGCGCGGGTAGCTCGTTGCCGTCCGCGTCGAGCACCCGCACGCCGTCACCGATCGGCTTGTCCAACCGCGCCGTCACGACGTCGGTGCGCTTGTGTGACAACGTGTTCCACACCACCACCGATCCCGCGACGGCGCCGGAGATCACTGCGAGCGCGTTGTCGCGCGCCGCACGGCCCAGCTCCCAGGCGTCGCGCCAGCCGGTCAGCAGATCGAGGTAGACCTGATCGGACTCCGAGCCGGTGATCGCGTCGTGGTGGGCGCCATAGGCCAGCTGCACCCAGGCCTTCTCCAGCGCGGCCTGCGGATAGGTGGCGCCACTGAGCACGCTGGCGAACACCGCGAAGCGTTCGCCGTCGACCACCGCGTTCTCGGCGTCGCGGTTGGCCTGCTTGGTGTCGATATAGGAGACGTCCTTGCCGGTGTAGATCGGGTTCATGTCGCGGGTCTGCGGCGACGGCGCGATCCCCCGGTCGTCCAATTCGGCCCGCACCGAGGCGAAGAACTCCCGCGGCAGCGCGCACACGAACCGCGGCCAGGTGTAGCGCTCATTCCAGTCGCGGTGAATCTCGGTGACCCACTTGTTCGGCGGCGTGTAGTCGGTGCCGACGGGCAGCAGCACATTGCGCGTCAGCGCGACCTTCTTCAGCGTCGAGAACAACTCGTAGGTGGCCGTTTCGGCCTCCTCGAGGGTCGCCGACGAATCCATCCACCAGCCGGCCGAATAGTGCGCAGGCATGTAGTGGGTCAGCAGGCCGCGACCCGACGGCGAGATCCATTCGAACTCGCTGGAGAACTGCATGCGTTCGGGGTCGCCCTGATTCTGCATCGGCCCCCACTGATGGTGCGGTCCGCGCGCCCACGAGCTGGAGGTCAGACCGGCGTCGGCCGCGATGCCCGGGAACTGGGGGTCGTGGCCGAAGACGTCGAGCTGCCACGCCGTCGCAGGCTCGGCGCCGATCACATCTCGCTGAAAACCGATGCCTGCCACGAAGTTGCGGATCGTCGTCTCGGGACTGGTCAGGTTGGTGTTGGGCTCGTTGTACGTGCCGCCCATGATCTCGACACGCCCGTCGCCGATGAACCGACGCAGGTCGGCGCGGTCCTCCGGATGGGTGTCCCAGTAGGGCTTGAGGTAGTCGACTTCGGCGAGCACGAACTTGTATTCCGGTTCTCTGCGGGCCATTTCGAGGTGCGCAGCCACCAAGTTGAACCCGTTGGTCTGCCTGCACCGACCCGGCGGTTCCTCGGTCCACAGGCTGGTGTACGCGGCCTGGGTGTTCCACCACACCGGGTCGTAATGGAAGTGGCTGATCATGAACATCGTCCAGCCCGGCTCGGCGACGACGAACTCGAAATCGGTGCTGACGCCGTCGCACAGCACCCGCGCCGCTCGTCGCTGGCCGACCACCGGGTCGCTCACCGAGACGGGTACCTCGGCCACGCCACCTGTGGGATCGGCCGACGCCGGCTCGGGCGTCGAAAGTCCGTCGCCGTCGACGACGATCGACGAGGTGCCGCCGGTGTGGGCGACCCTGACCAATTGCAGCGGAGCATCCGGCGGCCCCACGAAGAGGTCCGTTGATTCCGCGGAGGTCACGCCGAACGCCACGACCGCCACCCTACGTAGTTACGGCCGCGAAACGTCCACAACGAGCGCGCGGTGATCCGAGATCGGCAACTCGGGTGCCCGGCAGTCGTCGGCCTGAAGAGTCGGATCGTCGGTGAGGATGTGGTCGAGCTGACGTTGCGGATCGTCGGACGGAAACGTGAGCGCGGCGCCCAGCGAACGCATTCCGATCCATCGCCCGGTGCGCGGCGGCGTGAGGTTGAGATCACCCATCAGCACCCGCGGCCCGACGAAACCGCGGAGGTCACGGACGAAATTACGGAGCTGCATGCGATTCCAGCCGGGCACGAACGACAGATGGGTGTTGGCGACCGTCATCGGCCCCAGCGGCGTGTCCAGCTGCGCGACCATCGCCGCGCGCGGCTCCTCGTGCACCATCAGCACCTTGTTGGGTCCGCGCAGGTACATCGGAAACGTCACCGGAATGCGAGGCAGACGCACCACCTGCCAGCTCTGCACCGGATACCGGGACAGCAGCGCGATGCCGTACGCGGCGGTGCCGGGCTGTTCGCGACCCGTCGCCGCCATCCACGTCGCCCCCGGCGTACCCGAGATCGCCGCGACGAACCGGTGCGCCACCGCGCCCATCGCCTCCGCTGCCAGCGCGGTGAGGTCGGCCATCGCCGAGCGTGGCTGGTCGCAGTCGACCTCCTGCAGCGCCAGCACGTCGGCGTCGAGCCGCCGCACGGAGTCCCTCAGCCGGTCCAGCTCCACCGCGCCGTCGTGCACACTTCGTCCGTGCAGGATGTTGAAGGTGGCCATCCGCATCTGCATGGGTACTAGGTACCCACGATGACGGTGGATCTACGTGATGCGCTCAGGCAGGCCGCCTCGGCGCTCAAGGCGCACGGGCCGGAGTTCGCACTGGCCGGAAGCTATGCGCTGTGGGCTTATGGCGGCCCTGAACCCATGCATGACGTGGACTTCGTCGTCGCCGAGGAGGACACCGAGCAGGCGGCGCTGACGTTGGCGAAGGCCGGCTTCCGGATCGAGCGCACCCCGGAGGACTGGCTGTTCAAGGCGTGTGTTGAGCAGGAGTTCGTCATCGACGTCCTGCACCAGCTCAACGGCACCCCGGTCGACGCCGACGCGATCGCGGCGTCGGAGGAACTCGACGTGCTGGCCATCCGGATGAGGGTGCTTGCGCCGACGCACGTGATGACCGAAAAGCTGAACTCCCTCAACGAGCATCACTGCGATTTCACGGCGCTGTTACCCGTCGCACGCGCCGTACGCGAGCAAGTCGATTGGGACAGGCTGCGTTCCGACACCGCAGGCAACGACTTCGCGGTGGCATTCCTGGTGCTCGCCGACCGGTTGGGCATCACTGCGTGATTCGCGCGCGGTGAGCATCGTCACACCGCTGTCCATCCCGTGTATGTCGTTACGTCGCCGTTATTTTGAGTGCGGTTGAGCCACAGTTCATTTCGACGGGCCGTGGACGCGCAGGTCGCGGCGTGCCGTCTGCATCATCTGCGGCAAGGTGCCACAATGGAGTCATCATGACCACTGAATCCAAGACGGCAGGCGGCTCGCGCAACTGGTCGGACCCACTGTCGATGGGCTTCGAGGCGCACCGCCGACTGCTGCTGCTCCGGCTGCGGCTGCGCGGATCGGCGGCCAGACGCAGGCGTCACGGCCTGCTCGCGGCGCGACGCAGCCGTTCGGCGACCGATTCCACCGCATCGACCACCTCGGGCGGTTCGAGCACCTCGAAGTTGACGCCGACGGTCGCGAAATAACACACCATCCGCTCCGGGTCGTCGCCACCCGCCGTGACGATGCAGGCGTCGGGGCCGTCCGCGTCGATCGTCACTGATGACGGTGAGAAGTGCTGGGCTACAACATGTTGCGGCGCGCAATAACGAACCCGTGCCACATGCCGGTACGGCGATGCGCTGATCGACCGCCGCACATACGCCGCGGCGTCCGGTGCCTCCCGCGCGACGAACGTGGTGCCTCGCGCCGTGACGTCACCCATCCGGTCCAGCCGCAGGCTGCGCCAGTCCTCGCGGTCGCGGTCGAACGCCAGCAGATACCAGCGCCTGCCCGTCGTGACGAGTTGATACGGCTCCAGCCGCCGCTGCGTGGCGTTGCCCGCGCGGTCGACGTAAGACGCCGACACATGTTCGCGGTCGCGACAGGCGCGGGCCAGGGTCATCAGCACGTCGGGTTCGACGGGCGAGTCGGAGGAGTCCCAGGTGAGCGTGACGGTGGCGTCGTGCACCGCCGACACCTGCGAGCGCAGCCGCGACGGCATCACCTGATCGAGCTTGCTCAACGCTCGCAGCGCGGACTCGCCGACGCCCGCCACGCTGCCGCCCGCGGCCAGCCGCAGGCAGACGGCCATCGCCACCGCCTCCTCGGGATCCAGCAGCAGCGGCGGCAGCGCGGCGCCCGCGCCGAGCTGGTAGCCGCCACCGTGGCCCTTGCTGGCGAGCACCGGATAGCCCAGGTCACGCAGTCGTTCGATGTCGCGGCGCACGCTGCGGGTGGTCACCTCGAGCCGCTCGGCGAGCTCCTCCCCCGACCACACCCGCCGCGACTGCAGCAGACCCAGCAGCTGCAACACCCGGCTCGTCGTCTCGGACACGAACTCAGAATCACACAGTCATAGGACAGAACTTGTCCTAAGCGGATGAGACCTTGATGTCATGAGCGACTTCGTCAACCAGCTGGCCGACCAACTCGACTTCCACTGGACCCATCAGCTGAGGCCGCGACTCGACGGCCTGACCGACGAGGAGTACTTCTGGTGTCCGGTGCCGAACTGCTGGACCGTTCACCCCGATGGCCGGATCGACTTCGAGTACCCGGCACCGCAGCCGACGCCGTTCACCACGATCGTGTGGCGGCTCGCACACGTCATCGTCGGTGTGCTGGCGATGCGCAACCACTCGCATTTCGCGGGGCCACCCGCCGATTACCAGAGCTGGGAGTACGCCACCGACGCGGCGACCGCCCTGCGTCAGCTCGACGACGCCTATCGGACATGGACGGCCGGCGTCCGCGCACTCACCGACGATGACCTGCAGCGGCCGTGCGGACCCGCCGAGGGACATTACGCCGCACATCCGCTGAGCGAGCTGATATTGCACATCAACCGCGAGATGATCCATCACGGCGCCGAAATCGCTTGCATCCGAGATCTTTACGCAAACAGCACCGAAAAGAAGGAGAAGTAGCCGATGCAAGGAATGCCCCCGCCCGCCAACGACGACCGCCAGACGATGATCGAGTTCCTGCGGTTCAATCAGAACGCGTTCTTCGCGGCCGCCTACGGCCTGACCGACGAGCAGGCGCGGTCCACGCCGTCGGCGAGCGCGCTGTCAATCGGCGGACTCGTCAAGCACGCGACCGGTGTCCAGTACAGCTGGATGGCGCGCGTGACGGCGGCGCCCGGTTCCCCGCCACGCGACGACCGACCGTTCGAGGAGCAGACGGCCGAGTACCAGGACCAGTACGTGATGCGCGACGACGAAACGCTCGAGCAGCTCCTCGACGGTCTGCGTGCGCAGAACGAAGAGACGTTGCGGATCTTCGCCGAGACCGACCTCGACACGCAGGTGCCGGTGCCGCACGACGTGCCGTGGTTCCCCCAAGACGTCGACTTCTGGAATGTGCGTTGGGTGGCGATGCATCTGATCGAGGAACTGTCCCGGCACGCCGGACATTGCGACATCATCCGCGAATCCATCGACGGTGCAACGATGTACGAGTTGATGGCCGGTTTGCTCGGCTGGCCGGAGACCGACTGGATCAAGCCGTGGAAGAAGTCGGCGTAGCCGCGCGGTAGAAAGGATTCGTGCAGACCCGAACGGGCACCGCGCTCTGCGGCGACGTGGAGCTGTTCTACGAGGACCTCGGCCCTTCCCGCTCCTCGCGTGCGCGATGCGACCCGGATGCCCCGCCCGTGCTGCTGATCATGGGTGTCGGGGCGCAGCTGGCGCAGTGGCCGGACGGCTTCTGCGATCAGCTGGTCCGGCGGGGTCACCGGGTCATCCGCTTCGACCACCGCGACACCGGCCTGTCAACCAAGATGAGCGGCAAGCGCGCCGCCGGCTCGGTCTACCCGCGGGTGGCGCGCTACCTGATCGGCCGGCGCAGCCCGGTGCCGTACACGCTGGTGGATCTCGCCGAGGACGTGAGGGGCCTGCTCGACCACCTCGGCATCGGCCGCGCCCACGTCGTCGGCGCGTCGATGGGCGGGATGATCGCCCAGGTGTTGGCGGGCAGCCACGCCGACCGGGTGGCCTCGCTGGGACTGATCATGTCCAGTTCGGGTAAGCCGCTGTCGGCGCTGCCGCGCTGGCGGGTGATCAAGCTGGCGCTCGGTGCACCGGCCACGGATGCGGCGTGGGAAGACCGACTCGCCAATGAGGTGCGCAATATCGCAATCATCAACGGCCCCAACTTTTTACCGTCGGCCGACGAATTGCGCCGCCGCGTCGAGGCCCTGCGGGCCAGGAGCGACTACCCGCAGGGAATGCTGCGTCAGTTCGACGCCATCCTCGGCACCGGCAGCCTCTTGCGCTACACGCGGAGCATCGGCGCGCCGACGATCGTCATCCACGGCACCGACGACCCGATGGTGCGGCCACGCAACGGCCGCAATCTGGCCAGGGCGATTCCCGGTGCGCGGTTCGTGGTGGTCGACGGCATGGGCCACGACCTGCCTGCGCCGGTGTGGCGTCCCATCGTCGAGGCGCTCACCGAGAACTTCGCCCAGGCCGGCTGAGACTTACAGCACCAATTCGACCGCGTGGTCGACCACGGCGTCCAGGTCGTCACCGAGATTGCCCGCCAGCCACTGCTGCGCGAGCTCGGCCATGGCGCCGGTGAAGATCGCCGCACCCACCGCGGCGGCGACGGGGTCGGACGCTCCAGTGAGCCGGCCGCCCTCGCTCAGCACGCCCTCCCGCAGCAGCTCCTGGGCCGCCACGCGACGCTCGGCCAGCACCGGATTGGCGCGCGCCTCGGTGAACAGCACGCGGCCGCGGCGCGGATCGGCCGAGCTGAAGCCGAGCACTGCGGCGATGCCTGCCCGCGTGCGCGCCCTGACCGAATCCTCGTCCTGCCCGATCGCTGTGCCGACGACCTCGACGAGCTCGGCGCTGACCCTGTCGTAGACCGCCCCCAGCAGGTCGTCGACGTCGGCGAAGCTCTCGTAGAAGTAGCGCGTGTTCAGGCCGCACTCGCGGCAGACCGAGCGGACCGACACCGCCGACTCGCCCTCGTCGCCGAACAGCCGGAAAGCCGCTTCGACCAGCAACGCGCGCCGCTCGGTGCGGCGATCGGTCAGCGACACACCGGCCCAGCGCGTGGGGCTCGACATCGGGTCAGACTACGTCGGTTGGTCAGATCTGGTCACAGCCGTACCCAAAATGTAGTCTGGTTACAGCCGTGACCAGAATTCGGAGAGAGACGCATGTACCTGCCGCATCAGATCGCCGGACAACTGCTGAACAAGAAGTTCGACGAGGACATCCGCCGCCACTACTTCCGCGGCATGGAGTTCGCCACACCGGTCGGCGACCCTGGCTGGTTCGGCCCCGGCAGCGCCGTGTGGCACCTGCACTCGCACATGCACGCGCTGATCTTCGGCCTGCAGTGCGCGGCGTACATGGAGCGCCTCGACCCGTCGATCTACTGGATGGGCATGCACCACTCGCGGTTGGTGAAGCGCTCCCCGGAGACCGGGGCCGGGACGTCGACTCCGCGAATCGACCCCGCAGGCGCGGCGGTGCGACTCGGGCATTCGATCGCGTTCTTCATCGGCACCGCCTACGGCTCGACCGAGACCGCCGAACGGTTGGCCAAGTCGGTACGGGCCATGCACCACACGATCAAGGGCACCCGCCCCGACGGCGCCCGCTACGACGCCGACGACCCGGACTGGCTGCGCTGGAACTATGCGACGGTGGTCTGGGGACTGGCCACCGCGCACGAGCTCTATCACCCACAGCCATTGCGCGGCAAGAAGATCGACCGCTATTACGGCGAATTCGTGCGCGTCGGGCATGCGCTGGGCGGCACCGATCTGCCGACCACCAAGGCCGAGACGCTGGCCTGCCTCGAGTCGTATCTGCCCAAGTTGGCGGTCACCCACGGCACCGCGACGGCGACGGGGCCCGGTCTATCGATGGCACAAGGCGCCGTCGACTGGGCGATCCGCGACACGCTGCCGAAGTGGGGCAAGCAACTCGTGGCGCACACCGACCCGAACGTCGTCGAACGCACCGCCCGCCGCGCCGCGGTGTGGTCGGTGATCAACGGGCTGACGGCCGCGACCGGCCCGATCCCCGAGTTCCGTCAAGCGCAGGCGCGGGTGAAGGCCGGCACGACGGCGCCGCACACCCTGCCCACGTACGTGCCCGGCAGCGACCCGGTGCTCAGCCGCGACGAGGTCGAGCACAGCTTCGCCTGACTGCCGGCGTTCTACACCCGCGAAACGGAATTCCAGCAGCAGCAGTGCGAGTAGGCGCCTGCTGGAATTCCGTTTCGGCGCAGCTCAAGCGAGCGCACAACCGCAGGTCACTGTGACCGGCTCCACAGGTTTTAGCGGGTGATCAACGATTTTGAGAGACTGCTAGCCATGAGTGCCACGCGGAAGACACAGCACCGCGAGGTGGCCAAGCTTGATCGGGTCCCGTTGCCCATCGAGGCCGCCCGCATCGGAGCGACGGGTTGGCAGGTAACCCGCACCGGCGCACGGGTGGTCACCAAGCTCGCCGGCCGCGGCTCCCTGCAGGAGAAGATCGTCCGGGAGATCCCGCAGACGTTCGCCGACCTCGGCCCCACCTATGTGAAATTCGGCCAGATCATCGCGTCCAGCCCCGGCGCGTTCGGCGAACAGCTCTCCCGGGAATTCCGCAGCCTGCTCGACCGCGTGCCGCCCGCCGACGCCGACGAAATCCGCAAGCTGTTCGTCGAGGACCTCGGCGACGAGCCTGAGAACCTGTTCAAGAGCTTCGACGTGACGCCGTTCGCGTCGGCGTCGATCGCGCAGGTGCACTACGCGACGCTGCACACCGGCGAAGAGGTCGTCGTCAAGATCCAGCGGCCCGGCATCCGGCGCCGCGTCGCCGCCGATCTGCAGATCCTCAAGCGCGGCGCGCAGCTGGTCGAGCTGGCCAAGCTGGGCAGGCGGCTGTCCGCGCAGGACGTCGTCGCCGACTTCGCCGACAACCTCGCCGAGGAGCTGGACTTCCGTCTGGAGGCGCAGTCGATGGACGCCTGGGTGTCGCACATGCACGCCTCGCCGCTGGGCCGCAACATCCGGGTGCCCCAGGTGTACTGGGATCTGACGAGCGCACGGGTGCTGACCATGGAGCGCATCCAGGGCGTTCGCATCGACGACGTCGCCGCCATCCGCAAGAAGGGCTTCGACGGCACCGATCTCGTCAAGGCGCTGCTGTTCAGCGTCTTCGAGGGCGGGCTGCGGCACGGCCTGTTCCACGGCGACCTGCACGCGGGCAACCTCTACGTCGACGACGACGGCAAGATCGTGTTTTTCGACTTCGGCATCATGGGCCGCGTCGACCCGCGCACCCGCTGGCTGCTGCGCGAGCTGGTGTACGCGCTGTTGGTGAAGAAGGACCATGCCGCCGCGGGCAAGATCGTCGTGCTGATGGGCGCGGTCGGCACCGTCAAGCCCGAGGCGCAGGCCGCCGAGGACCTGGAGAAGTTCGCCACTCCCCTGACCATGAAGAATCTCGGCGACATGTCCTACGCCGAGATCGGCAAGCAGCTGTCGACCCTCGCCGACGCCTACGACGTCAAGCTGCCGCGCGAGCTGGTACTGATCGGCAAGCAGTTCCTCTACGTGGAGCGCTACATGAAGCTGCTCGCCCCGCGCTGGCAGATGATGTCGGATCCGCAGCTCACGGGCTACTTCGCCAACTTCATGGTCGAGGTGAGCCGCGAATACGAAGACCCCGAGAAAGATGAGGTCGACGTCTGATGCAGGTTCGCACCGGAACGGCGAAATCCGGCGATCTCGAGCTCTACTACGAGGACATGGGCGACCCGAACCATCCTCCGGTGTTGCTCATCATGGGCCTCGGCGCGCAATTGTTGTTGTGGCGCAAGGGTTTCTGCGAAAAGCTGGTCGATCAGGGTCTGCGCGTCATCCGGTATGACAACCGCGACGTCGGCCTGTCGAGCAAGCTGCACGGGCGCCGCTCGGATGCGACGCTGCTGCCGAGCATGGTCCGCTCCTTCCTCGGCCGGCCCAGCCCTGCCGTCTACACGCTCGAGGACATGGCCGACGACGCGGCGGCGCTGCTGGATCACCTCAGCGTCGACCGCGCTCACGTCGTCGGCGGCTCGATGGGCGGCATGATCGCGCAGATCTTCGCCGCCAGGTTCGCTCACCGCACCGAAACCCTCGGCGTCCTGTTCTCCAGCAACAACCAGGCGATTCTGCCTCCACCGGGACCCCAGCAGCTGCGGGCATTGCTGCAGCGGCCGGCGGACTCCACCCGCGAGGCGATCGTCGCCAACGCGGTTCGGGTCAGCAGGATCATCGGCAGCCCCGGCTACCCGCAGGCCGACGACAAACTGCGGGCCGACGCCATCGAGGGCTACGAGCGCGCCTACTACCCCGCAGGCATCGCACGGCACTTCGCGGCCGTCCTGGGCAGCGGCAGCCTGTTGCGGTACGACCGCCAGATCAGCGCGCCCGCGGTGGTCATCCACGGCAAGGCCGACAAGTTGATGCGCCCCTCCGGCGGACGCGCCATCGCCCGCGCGATCGAGGGCGCGCGGCTGGTGCTGATTGACGGCATGGGCCATGACCTGCCCGAGCAGCTGTGGGACCAGATCGTCGGCGAACTGAAGAACAACTTCGCCGAAGCCTCCTGATCAGCGATTTTTGCCGATTCGGCGCTCACCCGGATATCGGCTAGCATTCGCAGGCGGGAGGCATCCGGGGTTGATCCATGGTGCATCCCGGGGCAAGGGCCTTGACCAGGTGTTCCGGGGGATGCCTCCGCAATGAGAGAGGCAATAGCGACATGTCAAATACGGGCAAATTGGCCCTGAAACCGCACTTCGAGGACGTCCAGGCGCACTACGACCTGTCCGACGACTTCTTCGCGCTGTTCTTGGACGAGTCGCGCACCTACAGCTGCGCGTACTTCGAGCGTGACGACATGACCCTTGGCGAGGCGCAGCTGGCCAAGGTGGACCTGGCGCTGGGCAAGCTGGGACTCGAGCCCGGCATGACGCTGCTCGACGTCGGCTGCGGCTGGGGCTCGACGATGATGCGCGCCATCCAGCGTTACGACGTGAACGTCATCGGCCTGACCCTGTCGAAGAACCAGGCCGCGCACGTCGAGAAGGCCTTCGAGCAGTCCGACAGCCCGCGGACCAAGCGGGTCATGCTCAAGGGCTGGGAGGAGTTCGACGAGCCCGTCGACCGCATCGTGTCGATCGGCGCGTTCGAGCACTTCGGCTTCGACCGCTACGACGACTTCTTCACGATGGCCCGCGAAGCGCTGCCCGACGACGGCGTCATGCTGCTGCACACGATCACGGCGCTCACCGGCCCGCAGATGGTCGACCGCGGCATGCCGCTGACCTTCAACTTCGCCCGCTTCGTGAAGTTCATGATCACCGAGATCTTCCCCGGCGGCCGGCTGCCGTCGATCGAGAAGGTCACCGACCACAGCAGCAAGGCCGGATTTACGCTGGCGCGTCGCCAGTCCCTGCAGCCGCACTACGCCCGTACTCTGGATATCTGGGCCGCCAACCTGGAGGCCAAGAAGGACGAGGCGATCGCGATTCAGTCCGAAGAGGTCTACGAGCGGTACATGAGGTACCTGACAGGGTGCGCCGACGGCTTCCGCGTCGGATACATCGACGTCAACCAGTTCACGTTGGAAAAGTGATGACCGACACCGCGGCCGCGTCGACGAAGAAGCAGCAGAGCGTCGATGAGGTGCGCGCACACTACGACCTCTCGAACGAGTTCTTCCAGCTGTTCACCGACCCGTCGGTCACCTACAGCTGCGCGTTCTTCCCCCGGGAAGACATGACCATGGAAGAGGCTCAGATCGCCAAGCTCGACCTGAGCCTCGGCAAGCTGGGCCTCGAGCCCGGTATGACGCTGCTCGACATCGGCTGCGGTTGGGGCTCGCTGATGAAGCGGGCGCTGGAGAAATACGACGTCAACGTCGTCGGTGTGACCCTGAGCAAGAACCAGTACGAGTATTGCCAGCAGTTGCTCGCAGGCGCCGAGACGAACCGGTCGCACAAGGTGATGCTGCACGACTGGTCGGAGGTCAAGGAACCGGTCGACCGGATCGTCGTGATCGAGGCGTTGGAGCACTTCGGCTTCGAGCGCTATGACGACTTCTTCACGTTTGCCTACAACCTCATGCCCGACGACGGGGTGATGATGGTGCACTCGATCACGTCGTTCACCCTGCCGGAGATGGTCGAGCGTGGCGTGCCGATCACGTTCTCGACAGCCCGGTTCATCAAATTCGTGCTGACCGAGATATTTCCGGGCGGTCGTTTGCCGACAGTGGAAAAGGTCGAAGCGCACGCCATGAAAGCGGGCTTCACGCCCACCCGTGTTCAGTCGCTGCAATCGGACTTTGCCAAGACCCTCGACATGTGGGCCGATGTGCTGGAAGCCCGCAAGGACGAGGCGATCGCCATCCAGTCCGAAGAAGTCTACGAGCGGTACATGAAGTTCCTGCGGGGAACGGCGGAGGGCTTCCGCATCGGCTTTATCGACATCAATCAGTTCACGCTGGAAAAGTCATAAATATTTCGGACGCCGGGCGGGACCAAAATGGCTTCAGCGGAGCCACGCCGGGTATGGTGCCGAACAAGATTCATCCGGGAGGCGAGTTGACGGAGACGCCAATGAAGGCAGAAGACCGGTTGCAGCCGCATTTTGAGGACATCCAGGCGCATTACGACCTGTCCGATGACTTCTTCGGCGTGTTCCAGGATCCGACCCGCAAGTACAGCTGTGCGTACTTCACCGGACCGAACGTCACGCTCTCCGAAGCGCAGATCGCCAACGTCGACCAGAACCTCGACAAGCTGAATCTCAGGCCCGGCATGACGCTGCTTGAGGTCGGCTGCGGCTGGGGTCTGACGCTGCAGCGTGCGATGGAGAAGTATGACGTCAACGTCATCGGCCTGACCCTGTCGAAGAACCAGAAGGCGTACTGCGAGCAGCTGCTGAGCAAGACCGACACCGAGCGCACGTTCGATGTGCGGCTGGAGGGCTGGGAGCAGTTCCACTCCCCCGTGGACCGGATTGTCTCGATCGAGGCCTTCGAGCACTTCGGCTTCGAGCGCTATGACGACTTCTTCAAGACGTGCTTCGACATCCTGCCCGACGACGGTCGGATGACGATCCAGAGCAGCGTCGGCTACCACCCCTACGACCTGGCCGAGCGCGGCAAGAAGCTGACGTTCGAGCTGGCGCGCTTCATCAAGTTCATGATCACCGAGATCTTCCCTGGTGGCCGGATCCCGACCACCCAGATGATGATCGAGCACGGCGAGAAGGCGGGCTTCGTTGTGCCGGAAGCGCTTTCACTGCGCAACCACTACATCAAGACTCTCGGCATCTGGGCCGATCGGCTGGAAGCGCACAAGGACGAAGCGATCGCGGCCACCGACGAGGAGAACTACCACCGCTACATGCGGTATCTCAAGGGCTGCCAGTACTACTTCATCGATGAGAGCATCGACGTCAGCCTCGTCACATACCTGAAGCCCGGCGCGGTGGCCTGACTAGCGGGTGCCGAGCGTCCCGTCGAGGTACTCCGCCCGGCATGCGCGACGGGCCAGCTTGCCGCTCGTGGTACGCGGAATCACGCCCGCAGCGACCAGCCGCACGTCGCGCACGTTGACGGCGTGCCGACGAGACACCGCCCTGCGGACGGCGTCGATGATCGGCTGCGGATCTGCGCGGCCGGCTCCCGGTCCGCGTTCGGCGACGATCACCAGCTTCTCGCTGGTATCGCTCGGGTCGCCGTCGGGCAGCTCGCGCGCCGGCACCGAAAACGCCGCAACGAAGCCGTGCCGGATCCCGTCGGATGCTTCGGCGACCGTCGCCTCGATGTCCTGCGGGTAATGGTTGCGGCCGTCGACGATGACCATGTCCTTGATGCGGCCGGTGATGTACAGGTCGCCGTCGATGTAGCAGCCCAGATCGCCGGTGCGAAGCCAGGTCGCGTCGTCGGCCGTGCCGTCGGCGTGGCTACCGAAGTCCAGCCGGGACTGCAGCTTGTTGCCGAACGTGTACGCAGTCTCTTCGGGCCGCGCCCAATAGCCGCGTCCGATGTTGTCGCCGTGCAACCAGATCTCGCCGACGCACTCGTCGGGTAGTTCCGCACCGGAGTCCGGGTCGACGATGGCCGCCCACTGGCTGACCGCGACCTCGCCGCAGGACACCTGAGCGAGCGCGTTGGGCGCATCGGCCTGCACGCGGACGACCCGACCCTGGCCCAGCTGCTCGCGGTCGACGTAAACGGCCGTCGGCTCGGTGTAGGGCCGGATCGACGACACGAACAGCGCCGCCTCCGCCATTCCGTACGACGGCCGAACGGCGGTCTTGGTGAGCCCGTAGGGCAGGAACGCTTCGGTGAACCTCTGTATCGAGTCGAGGTTCACCGGCTCGGAGCCGTTGATGAAAACCACATTGCTCAGATCGACCGGCGTGTTGCCCGGCATTCCGCGCTGCGCGACCAGATCGAACGCGAAATTCGGTGCGGGAGAGACGATGTGGCAGGTCTGCGACTCGTCGGACAACACCTGGATCCAGCGCAGTGGTCGGCGGACGAATGCCATCGGCGACATGAAGGTGAGGTGCCCGCCGTAGAGGATCGGAAAGCCGATCATCATCAGGCCCATGTCGTGATAGAGCGGCAGCCAACTGACGCCGTTGATTTCGTCGAAGGAACCCTCGAGACCGATGGAGAGCACCATCTGCAGCAGGTTCGTGCCCGCGGCGCGGTGACTGATCTCCACACCGGTAGGTGTGCGTGTCGACCCCGACGTGTACTGGAGGTACGCGATTTCGTCGTTGCGCAAGTCGACCGGGGCGTACGTCGCCCCGACAGTGTCGGGGATGGCGTCGACGGCGATGATGCGAGGCCGCTTTTCGCGCGGCATCAGGCGGACGAACTTCTGCACGGCGTCGCCCGCCGCCGTGGTCGTCAGCACGACAGCCGGTTGTGCGTCGGTGAGCACCGCGTCGAGACGCTCCGCGTGGCCCGGCAACTCCGGCGCGAACAGGGGAACCGCGATGTTGCCTGCCTGGAGGGAGGCGAAGAAGCTCGTCACGTAGTCCAGACCCTGGGGCGCCAGGATCGCGACCCGATCACTGCGCGACGTGACCTGCTGCAGCCGGGCGGCGATGGCCCGCGAGCGGGCGCCCACCTGGTCCCAGGTGAGCTCGAGGGCTTTTCCGTCTGGATCCTGGCTGTAGTCGACGTACCGATAGGCGAGCGCGTCAGCGAAGTCGGCGATGTTCTTCTCGAGCAGCGCCGACAGGTTTGTGCCCTCCGGCAGAGAGATGTGCCCGTGCTCGTCCAAGTAGGGCTCGGTGGCCGGCCCTACTCCCCGATTCGGTGCGCCATGCACAGGAGGACGTTGCATAAGCGCAGTCTAAGAGATGGGGGGCGTCAGTCGTGAATCGGCGAGATCGAATCGTTGCATTCGGAGGGTCCTTTCCAGCGTCCGATCTGCGAAAACGTGACATCGTTCTGCGTTTCTGTAATACCGGCAACAAGTCGTCACATTCGGACAAAATAATGAGACGGTTTGCCATTTTTGCAGCGGCGGTCGCGCCGCTCGCGAGGGTGGATGATGCGCCTCCACCTGGCTGCTGCTGGGCGTGGCGGCCGCGCCGGAAGCGCTGTTTCGACGACGACGCACCTCACACCGCACCTCGGCGACGTGCAGCACCACCGCGACCCCTCCGACCAGTTTTTCGATGTCCCCCGACCCTACCCAGACAGACACCTGTGCGTGCTCCGAACACGCGACAGACGGTCGCCGATGGATATGAGCCGATTCACGCGCGCGACAGATGTCGGATACGCGATGCCCCATTCGTCGGACAGGTAGAGAGTGGAACTAGAGGGTTCTGCTCGCTACGGGAGAGGTCCGATCGATGCTCTACTTCGCCTTGCTCATCAGCCCCGAACGCCAACTCACGCCCGCCGAGGGTGCGGCCGAGATGACGGCCTACCAGAACTTCCACGCCGCGGCGGCCGACGCGATACGCGCAGGCGACGCGCTGCAGCCGGCAGCGACCGGCGTCCGGATCACCGGCGGACCGGACGCACCGGCCGTCACCGACGGTCCATTCGCCGAAAGTGCCGAGGTGGCAGGCGGCTACTACGTCTTCGAGGCAGAGAACCTCGACGAAGCCCTCGCGTTGGCTCGCGATATCCCGGCCGCCAAATACGGGGCCGTCGAGGTCTGGCCGATGGTCCACTTCTCCCCCGCCCGTGTGCCGTTGACGAGCGACAGCTGGTTGGCCCTGTTGCTGGAGCCGCCGGAGAGCACCGTCGAGCCGGGTACGCCGCAGTGGGACGACGGCATCAAGGCCCACGTCGAGTTCGGCAAGGTCGCCGGTGAGCGCGCAGTGGGTGGCGCTCCGCTGCACCGCCCGTCGACGGCGACGACGGTGCGGGTGCGCGATGGCGAGGTGCTGCTGACCGACGGGCCCTACGTCGAGGGCGCCGAGGTCGCCAACGGCTTCTACTACATCAACGCCGCGGATCGCGACGACGCGATCAAGGTGGCTTCGATGATCCCCGCGACGACGGTAGAGCTGAGGCGGTTGGCCGGCGTCTCCGGCCTGTAGTTTGCCGATGGCCAACCTGGACAGCGTTTTTCGGCGCGAATGGGGCCCCGCCGTAGCGGCGCTTGCCCGCTGGTCCGGCGATCTCACCGTTGCCGAGGACGCTGTCCAGGAGGCCTTCGCCGAGGCGTTACGCGCCTGGCCCCGCGACGGTGTTCCGGAGAATCCCGGCGGCTGGGTCGTGACGGTGGCCCGCAACCGCGCACTGGACCGGTTGCGCCGTGAGTCCGTCCGGCCCGGAAAGGAACTCGCCGCCGTGGTCGACGACATCCGCGCACGCACCGAACGCGCCGCGATACCGCACGCCGTTCGAGACGACGAACTGCGGATGATGTTCACCTGTGCGCACCCCGCGCTGGATCGGACCTCGCAGCTCGCATTGACCCTTCGGCTCATCTCCGGCCTCACCGTGGCGGAGATCGCCCGGGCGCTGATGCAGACCGATGCGGCGGTCGGACAACGAATCACCAGGGCCAAGAGCAAGATTCGGCACGCGAACATCCCGCTGCGCGTTCCGCCCGCCGAGCTGTTGGCCGAGCGCATGCCGCACGTCCTCGGCTGTATCTACTCGGTGTTCACCGAGGGCTATTGGTCGACAGCGGGACCGTCGGCGATCCGCGACGAACTGTGCGACGAAGGGGTCCGGCTGGCGGGCGAGTTGTGCAATCTGATGCCGGCCTCTCGCGACGCGCAAGCGCTGGCCGCCCTTGTGCTGCTGCATGATTCGCGACGGGCGACGCGGGTGGACGTCGCGGGTGCGCTGGTGCCGCTGGACGAGCAGGACCGCACCAGGTGGGATCGCGCCACCATCGCCAAGGGCATGCAACGCCTGCGATCGGCCGCGGGGGCGACGGGGCCCTACCTGCCGCAGGCGGTGATCGCTGCGCTGCACGCGACGGCACCCACCTGGGAAGAGACCGATTGGACCACGATCTGCGCGGCCTACGACCGACTGCTGCAGCTTGCCGACTCGCCGGTCGTTCGGGCCAACCGCGCGCTGGCGATCGGGTTTCGGGACGGCTTCGCGGCCGGCCTTGCGGTGCTTGATGAGGTGGCAGACGATCCGCGGCTGGCGCGCTCGAGCGCTGTGCCGTCGATCCGCGCGGATCTGCTGCGCCGGGCGGGATGTCCCGACGAGGCGCGCGCCTGGTACGAGAGGGCGTTGCCGTTTGCGGGCTCTGCTCCCGCGCGCGCCTTCTTGTCCCGCCGCATCACCGAGTGTTCGCCCTAGCCCCGAGCTTTATTAGTCGAGCGGGACGTCGAGGATCGGCTGACCGACGTCGGCGTCGGGGCCATCGAAGTGCCACCACTCGCCGGAGTACACCGACAGTCCACCCGCGTTCATGCCGTCGCGCAGCCACTTCCTGTTGGCCTGCTGCTCGGCGGTGACGCCGTCGGTTGCGAAAGCCTTTGCCTTGGCGGAGAAGTCGTCGAAGCCGGTGCCCATGTCGATCGGCCACCCGTAGTGTGCGTCGGCCAGCGTCACATCGACCGACCGGCCCGACTCGTGGCTGCGCGCCGTCGCGGTTGGCTTCGCCACCCAATTGGGATCCGGCACGGCCTCGAACATCTCGACCTGCACCGCGTGCGGGCGATAGCAGTCCCAGAACACCAGCCTGGCGCCGCGGGCGCGGAACGCATCGGCGGCCTTCGCGAGCCCCGGCGCGAGCGACTCGTGCACGAGGCATCGCGCGTCCGCCGGATACAGCGGCTTACCGACGAAGTTGTCGGCGGTCGCATAGCGCAGGTCGACGACGACGTCGGGAATCACGCTGCGGATGTCGACGAAGCCGGCCTGCTCCGCGGTCGCCGGCTCGGCACCGGCGATGGGCGCCGCACCGAAAGCGGTCACGAATAGAACCGCGAGCGACCGCAGAAGTACGCCAGACAGCGGCTTAGGCCTCGGCGAAGTTACGGGTGACCGACGGGTCGACCGGGATGCCCGGGCCGGTGGTCGTCGACACGACGATCTTCTTGAGGTAGCGACCCTTCGACGACGACGGCTTGGCCCGCAGGATCTCGTCGAGCGCGGCGCCGTAATTCTCGGCCAGCGACTTCTCGTCGAACGATGCCTTGCCGATGACGAAGTGCAGGTTGGCCTGCTTGTCGACGCGGAAGTTGATCTTGCCGCCCTTGATGTCGTTGACCGCCTTGGTGACATCGGGCGTGACGGTGCCCGTCTTCGGGTTCGGCATCAGGCCGCGCGGGCCGAGGATGCGGGCGATGCGGCCCACCTTGGCCATCTGGTCGGGCGTGGCGATCGCGGCATCGAAGTCCAGGAAGCCGCCCTGGATCTTCTCGATCAGGTCGTCGCTGCCGACCACGTCGGCGCCTGCGGCCGTGGCCTCCTCGGCCTTGTCGCCGACGGCGAACACCGCGACGCGGGCCGTCTTACCCGTGCCGTGCGGCAGGTTCACGGTGCCGCGGACCATCTGGTCGGCCTTGCGCGGGTCGACGCCGAGGCGGATGGCGACCTCGACGGTCGCGTCCTGCTTCTTCGACGACGTCTCCTTGGCCAGCTTCGCGGCCTCCAGCGGCGAATACAGCCGCTCCCGGTCCACCTTCTCGGCGGCTTCGCGATATGCCTTGCTGCTCTTGCTCATTGATGTCTCCTAATCAGAGGTGTGGTTGATCGGGCCGAAGCTGGCCCTCCCACGGCTTCTTGCGTTGAGACTGCGTCCACGGCGATGCTTACTCGCACTTTTCCGCCGTCAGCGCAGTCTCAACGGGGATCCGGCTACTCGACGGTGATCCCCATCGACCGGGCTGTCCCGGCGATGATCTTGGCGGCCTGATCGATGTCGTTGGCGTTCAGGTCTTCCTTCTTGGTCTCGGCGATCTCGCGCACCTGATCCCAGGTCACCTTGGCGACCTTGGTCTTGTGCGGCTCACCCGAGCCCTTCTGCACACCTGCGGCCTTCAGCAGCAGCTTGGCGGCGGGCGGGGTCTTCAAGGCGAAGGTGAAGCTGCGATCCTCGTAGACGGTGATCTCCACGGGGATGACGTTGCCGCGCTGATTCTCGGTCGCAGCGTTGTACGCCTTGCAGAACTCCATGATGTTGACGCCGTGCTGGCCGAGCGCGGGACCGACCGGCGGGGCGGGATTGGCTTGCCCGGCCTGGATCTGCAGCTTGATCAGCCCGGCGACTTTCTTTCTCGGGGCCATACTCTTCCTTTCGTTTGCGATTTCGGCGTGTTTGGTTGCGCTGGTCGCAACAAACCACGCCCAAATCGCTAGATCTTGGCGACCTGGTTGAAGGTCAGTTCGACAGGTGTTTCGCGGCCGAAGATGGACACCAGCACCTTGAGCTTCTGTTGTTCGGCGTTGACCTCGCTGATGGAGGCGGGCAGCGTCGCGAACGGGCCGTCCATGACGGTGACCGACTCGCCGACCTCGAAGTCAACCTCGATGGGTGCCCGTTCGATTCCGCCGGTCTCGGCAGCGGCAGCGGTCGACGCGGCCTTGCCGGGCTTCTTCGCCGGGCCCTGCGGCAGCAGGAACTTCACGACATCGTCGAGAGCCAGCGGCGATGGCCGCGACGTCGCACCGACGAAGCCGGTGACGCCGGGGGTGTTGCGCACCGCGCCCCACGACTCGTCGTTGAGCTCCATGCGGACCAGGATGTAGCCGGGCAGCACCTTGCGGTTGACCTGCTTGCGCTGACCGTTCTTGATCTCGGTGACCTCTTCGGTGGGCACCTCGACCTGGAAGATGTAGTCGCCGACGTCCAGGTTCTGCACGCGGGTCTCGAGGTTGGCCTTCACCTTGTTCTCGTAGCCGGCGTAGCTGTGGATGACGTACCACTCACCGGGCCGCAGACGCAGCTCCTTCTTGAGCGCGACGGCGGGGTCCTCGTCCTCGTCTTCCGGAGCCGCGTCGGCGGCGACATCAGACTCGGCAGCCGCGTCGGCGGTGTCCTCGGCGTCTTCGGACTCGAGCGGTGAGCCCTCGACGGCCTCGGCCGCGGTGCTCTCCTCGAGATGCTCGGCGGCCTCGTCTGCGATCACGGTCGCCGGGTCCGCGGCTTGCGCGAGCGCGTCGGACACGCTCGCGGCCGTATCGCCGTCGAAGCTAGTCACGTGTCAGTCCTCTCAATATCCTCAGTCAGCCGAACACCAGCATCACGAGCTTCGCGACGCCCAGGTCGACCAGTCCGATCAACGTCACCATGAACGCCAGGAAGAACAGGACGACCATGGTGTAGGTGATCATCTGCTTGCGGTTCGGCCAGATGACCTTGCGAAGCTCCCCGATGACCTCGCGCAGGTAGTTGATGACATACGCGATGGGGTTGCCGCGCGGCCCCTTGCCGGCCTTCTTGGTCTTCTTCTTCTTGCCCTTGCCGGCGTCCTCGAGCGCGACCGCTTCCCTGGCGCCGGTCGAGGTGTCGTCGTCGACAGCGGCACCGCGTCGCGACCGCTTTCCGGTGGGTCGCGCCGGCTGCGTCACTACGGAGCCGGTACCTTCGGGCTCGTCGCTCACCGCATGCCTTTCGTCTAGTTCGTGTGGTCACCTTCCAGTGTCCACACCTGTCGAGTATTCAGTTGAGCAGGGGCGACAGGACTTGAACCTGCAACCTGCGGTTTTGGAGACCGCTGCTCTGCCAGTTGAGCTACGCCCCTTCATGGATAGCACTGCTGGCGCCCTGCCGGCAGGCCATCACCCCGCACGGGACTCACACAATTCGCGCGCTCCCCGATCGGTCGATTACAAACCGACGGACAGCGCGCTTGACTGGGAAAATCCCGAGGTCCGAGTGTACATCGGGCCTGGTCTTTGTTACTAATCCACCTTTGTTTCGCCAGCCGCGACCCCGGCCTCGGCCTCGGCCGCCACCTCTGATGTAGGCGGCGACGGTTTGGCCGCCGTCCGCACCACCTGGCCGGTCTCGAGGTCGTACTTCAGCGACACCGAGTTGTCGCCCTCGTGGCCCATCAGCGTCGTGAACGCCTCCAGATACAGCTCGCCGTTCTCGTCGAGGGCCAGGTTCCTGGTCTGGACGATGTCCGCGCCGAACCGCTCGTTGACCGAGATGACCTCCATGCGGCCCCACACCTTGTCGCCGGCGAGCATCGGCTTGTGGTAGAGGAACTTCTGGTCGACCTGCACGATCTGCATCGTCTCGAAGCCGGTGTCGACCTTGCGGAAGAAGTCGCGCTGCATGATCAGCGCCAGCGTCGAGATGAAGGTCGGCGGCGCCACGAGTGCCTGGTAGCCGAGCGCGGCCGCCGCCGCTTCGTCGAAGTGTGCCGGATCGTCGGACTTGATCGCGGCGGCGTATTCGCGAAGCTTCTCGCGACCGATCACGAAGTAGTCGGGGTGGTTGTAGACCATTCCCAGCACATTGGTCTTGATAGCCATCCGCCCAGACCCTCAGGCCAGCTTCGCTGACGCGACTGCACGGCCGAAGATCTTCTTGCCGCCGGATGTCGCTGACAGAGCAATAGTCACCGATTTGGTCTCCGGGTCAACGGATTTCACCTTGCCGGAGAACGTGATCTCGGCGCCGACACCGTCGTTGGGCACCGGCACCACGGCGGTGAAGCGGACGTTGTACTCGGTCACCGCTGCAGGGTCGCCGACCCACGAGGTGACATAACCACCGCCGAGGCCCATCGTGAGCATGCCGTGCGCGATCGCGGTGTCCAGGCCGACCTGCTTGGCGATCTCGTCGTCCCAGTGGATCGGGTTCAGGTCTCCGGAGACGCCTGCATAGTTCACCAGGTCCTGCCGGGTCAACGGAATGACCTTCTCGGGAAGCTGGTCGCCCACCTTCACCGAATCGAACTCACGCAGTGCCATTGCTGAAGCCACCTTCTTCTCCGTCGTCGCCCGTACGGCCCGCAAGGGTCGTAAAAGCCTCCTGTACCACGTCACCCTTGTCGTTCGTCACGACGTTCTTCGTCACGATGATGTCCGCGCCGAATGACTGCCGCACCGAGTGCACCTGAACATCGCAGTAGAGACGGTCGCCCGCCTTGACCGGCATCAGGAATTTGAGCTCCTGGTCGACCTGCACGATCTTCGCATCGGTGATCGAGATGTTGTTGTGCTTGAACATCGCCAGCTGTGCCTGGTAGCCGAAGACGGAGATGAACGTCAGGGGCGCGAGGATGGCGTCATAGCCGAGCTCGGCGGCCGCCTTCTCCTCGAAGAAGGAGTCGTCCGCATTCTTCACCGCTACGGCGTACTCGCGGATCTTCTCCCGCCCTACCTCGTAGTGGTCGGGATATCTGTATTGCAGCCCGACCAAGCTGTCCAGGAACGACGATGACACGGCTAGTGAACCTACCTAAAGTTCTCCACAGACCCGAAGGGTCGTCGGCTACCGCGACTCTTTGTGGGGCTGGTGCTTGCCACAGTTGGGGCAGAACTTCTTGATCTCGAGCCGGTCGGGGTCGTTCCGTCGGTTCTTCTTGGTGATGTAGTTGCGGTGTTTGCACACCTCGCAGGCCAAAGTGATCTTCGGCCGTACGTCGGTACTGGACGCCACGTCAACTGCCCTCTTTCAGGAGTTCTCGGTTCTTGCTGCTTGTAGCGGTGGGGGGACTCGATCCCCCGACCTCACGATTATGAGTCGTGCGCTCTAACCAGCTGAGCTACACCGCCATCCGGGTGCCACTTCGCCTTGGTGAAAAGCTCGGCGACCACCGAGCCCCCTAACGGAATCGAACCGTTGACCTTTTCCTTACCATGGAAACGCTCTGCCGACTGAGCTAAGGGGGCCTGGCCCCGCGCAGTCATGCTCGCGGGCCTTAAAGAGGGTACATTCTCGGCGTTTGGGTCGCCAAACCGCTCAGAGCCGGACGGTCACGCCTTTCGAGAGCGGCCCGTCGTGCAGCTCGATCGACTGCGGATCCGTACCGACCGGGACGTCGAAGACCACTGCGGTGTCGATGGAATCGCCGGGGTTGAGGTCGGCGAGGGTATTGCCGAGATAGATCCAGGCTTCGTCATCGGACTTGTACTCAGTGTTTCCGTCGGACAGCGTGTTATACGACGCGAAGAACGTCTGCGGTTCGGCGCTGACGTTGGTGACCGTCATCTTCACCAGGACGTACTCCCCCGCCGCCGCCTTCTGCAGGGTGGGGAACTCCGGGTCGGTGACGGCGGGCGCGCGGTCGAAACCGGTGACGACGAACTCGAAGTTGCCGTCGCGCACCCGCTGGCCGACGCTCGAAGCCCGGTTCTCCAGCGGCGCCTCGACGCTCCCGGACTCCGACGGTACGACCGACGTCTCGCCCGCGGCTCCCGACGGCTTGCGGGTGACCGGCGCCTCGCCGACGTCGGTCTTCAGTGTCATCACCACTGCCGCGGCGCCGACGATGACGGCGACGGCCGCGGCGATCACACCGGCGATGACCTTGCCCTTGGGCCCCGACGACCGACGCACGGCCGGTGCCGCACCGTCCGGCGGCAGGGCCTCGACGGCGGGAGCGCGGTGGTCGGTCCAGGAGTGCCCGTCGAAATAGCGTTGGCCGCCTGACCCGTCGGGATCCGGATGCCAACCAGCGGGTGTGGTCACAGGTTGCGACCTTTCTGCAAGCTAATCACTCACGGTCCAACAGCCGCACTTTAACGGAGGTCGATGCTCTGGGTAGCAATAACGAATCGGTTTGCAGCGGCCCAGCGACCGCTTCTGACTGTGGTAAACAGAGCCATGCCGGAGACGGTTCTAGCAGCGGAAACCCCACGCGTCGCGGTCTACCTCGACTTCGACAACATCGTCATCTCCCGTTATGACCAGGTGCACGGCCGCAACTCCTTCCAGAAGGACAAGGCCCGCGGCCTGGAGAAGGACAAGCTGACGACGGCCACCGTCGACATCGGGGCCATCATCGATTTCGCGTCGTCGTTCGGCACGCTGGTGCTGACTCGGGCCTACGCCGACTGGTCGGACGACATCAACGCCGACTACCAGAACCAGCTGGTCGGCCGGGCGGTCGATCTCGTGCAATTGTTCCCGGCGGCCGCCTACGGCAAGAACGGCGCCGACATCCGGCTCGCGGTCGACGCCGTCGAGGACATGTTCCGGCTGCCGGACCTGACGCATGTGGTGATCGTCGGCGGCGACTCGGACTACATCGCGCTCGCGCAGCGGTGCAAGCGGCTGGGCCGGTATGTGGTCGGCATCGGGGTGGCGGGCGCGAGCAGCCGGTCGCTGGCGTCGGCGTGCGACGAATTCGTCACCTACGACGCGCTGCCCGGCATCCCGACCGTCGCGCCGGTGCCCGCGAAGAAGGCCACCAAGAGCGCGAAGTCCAAGGCACCCGACGACGAGCCGGAGCCAGGGGATCCGCAGGCCGCCGCGACGGGTCTGCTGCAGCGTGCGCTGCGCATCGGCCACGAGAAGGACGACGCCGACTGGCTGCACAACTCCGCGGTCAAGGCGCAGATGAAGCGGATGGACCCGTCGTTCTCCGAGAAGTCGCTCGGCTTCCGCTCTTTCAGCGACTTCCTGCGTTCCCGCAGCGATGTCGCCGACCTCGACGAGTCCAGCAACAACCGCATGGTGCGGCTGCACAAGGAAGATTGACCCTCCCTAGGCTGGGCCCATGAGCGAACGCCTGTACTTCCGGCAGCTGTTGTCCGGCCGTGACTTCGCGCAGTCCGACGTGATCGCCCAGCAGATGCGCAATTTCTCGTATCTGATCGGCGACCGCGAAACCGGCGACACCGTCGTTGTCGATCCGGCGTACGCCGCCAACGACCTCGTCGACATTCTCGAGTCCGACGGCATGAAACTCACCGGGGTGCTGGTCACTCATCACCACCCCGACCATGTCGGCGGCTCGATGATGGGTTTCGAGCTCAAGGGCCTGGCCGAGCTGCTCGAACGTCAGAGCGTACCCGTGCATGTGAACAGCCTTGAAGCGGAATGGGTTTCGCGGGTCACCGGCATCGCGCGCAGCGACCTCACCGCGCACGAGCACGGCGACAAGGTCAGCGTCGGCGACGTCGAGATCGAGCTGCTGCACACCCCCGGCCACACGCCGGGCAGCCAGTGCTTCCTGCTCGATGGGCGACTGGTCGCCGGTGACACGTTGTTCCTCGAAGGCTGCGGGCGCACCGATTTCCCCGGCGGCAATGTCGACGAGATGTTCCGCAGCCTGCAACAGCTCGCGAACCTGTCCGGCGACCCGACTGTCTATCCCGGGCACTGGTATTCGATGGAGCCCAGCGCGTCGCTGTCGGATGTACGCCGCACCAATTACGTGTACCGGGCGAGCAATCTCGAGCAGTGGCGAATGCTGATGGGCGGCTGATCTCGCAGTAGGGTTCTGACCACGGCTACGTCGCCGTGTCTTGAGCGCCCGCGGGCGCCCAACGGGAGGGAACCCACTCGATGACGACACCGCCCACCCCAGCAGGCTGGTATCCCGATCCCGAGCACGCCGGCGGGCTCCGGTACTGGGACGGCGGCGCGTGGACGGAGCATCGATCCCCGGGGCAGGAACCGCCCGCTCCTGCCGCCTCGCAGACACCCGTCGCGCCGGAGTCGAGCGCCGAGGCGGCGGCACCTCGTGGTGCCGATCACGTGGGGGCGCATCGCGCTCCGGACCCTGCGCCCGAACCGGAATCCGGTTCAGACCCCGACCCGCTGCCGGGCACCGAGCAGCCAACCGCCGAGGTGCCGCTGCGGCAATGGTCGTTCGAACCGCCGCCGCTCGAGCCGGAGGCGACGCTGGAGGAGGCGCCGGAGGAGGCGCACCCTGACCCGACGCCGGAATCGACGCCCGAGCCGGCGCCGTATGCGGATGCCACCACGCCCACGCCGGCCGAGCCGCCCGCCGTCGAGCCGCCCGCGGGCACCGAGCCGCCGGCCCCGGTCGACAACCGCAAGTTGATCGTGGGCTTCGGCGGCGCGGTCGCCGGCCTGCTGCTGATCCTGGCTCTCGCCGCTGTCTACGCGTTCGTGATCCACAAGCCGGCGTCAACGCAGCTCAGCTCCCCGAGCAAGGAAACATCCTCCAGCACAACAACAGTGACTGCGACGGGGGAGAGCACCGCGAGCCAACCGGCGCCGCCGCCACCGCTGGCAGGCGCTGTCGACGGTCCGCTGACGTTCGCGGTCACGAGCGTCGACAGCGGAACCACCGTCACCGACCCGGAAAACGAGTTCCTCACCAAGGACGCGCAGGGCGAGTTCATCGTCGTCCACCTCACGGTGTCGAACACCAGCGGAGACCCCGCTCAGTTCCTCGGCACGTCCCAGAAGCTGAAGGCCGCCGGACAGGTGTACTCGATCGACGACCAGGCGACGTTCTACGTCGGCGGCGGCTTCGTGGACATACCGCCCGGGGGCCAGGTCGAGGTCGGGCTGGCCTACGACGTGCCGCCCGGCACCGTGCCCGAGGCGGTCGAGTTGCACGCCGATCCGACGAGCCCGGGCGTGGAACTGCCCGTCGCATAGCCCGGTGAGGCCGTTGCGGTTGCTATGTACCGCAACAAACCATCTCGGCCAGCCCATCCGGATTGAGTACAGCAACGGCTTGATGCGCGCTTGCCCACGTCGTGAGCAAACGACGACGCCCTTCTCCGGGGTCGCGGACCGGACTCAGCCGCTCGCGGTCCGCGCGGTATAGGGCTGCAATCAAGATCTCCACCATCGGATCCGTGCCAAACCCGGCCCGTAGGTCCGGAATTCGAAGGCCCAGGCAGACGAGTAGTGCAATACGCAAGACACGGTCGGCTTCGCCTGGCAAACTCTGTCTGGGAACGCCTCGAGCGCGTGGGGCGTGCGGTCAGGGAGTTTGCTATGAAGAACGTCATTCTCTGCTTCGACAGCACAGTCAATCGTCCGGGTCCCCGTGACGCCACCAACGCCGAAGCCCTCTTCCGGCTGCTGGACTCCTCCGATGACCTCCGCCAGCTGACCTGGTATGACGCCGGCGAGGCGGCACTCAACTCGCCGCGCCTGCTCAACCCCGCCGCACGCCGCTGGCGCCGAAGCATCGCCGCGACCGCCCGTGAATCGGTCCTCGACGCCTATTTCTTCCTGGCCGAGCACTGGCAACCCGGAGACCGGATCTTCCTGCTCGGCGCGGGCCGCGGCGCGTACTGCGCGCGGGCGCTGGCCCGGATGCTCGGCACCGTCGGGATGATGACCGATCGCGACGACCACGTCGTGGAGTACGCGCTGGCCGCCTACTCACTACCCGCACAGAACCGTACAAAGCAGGACTGGAAGCAGATCCACCGCATCGCCTGCGAACTCGAGGACCGAGCCGATGTGGCCGTCCCCGTGCATTTCCTGGGCCTGTGGGACACGGTCAAAGTGCCCGGCACACCGCCAATTTCCGGCGGCGACTGGTTGGGCGCCGTCGTTTCGGGCCGGCATGCGGTCGCCATCGACGGCGGGTTCGGCCCGTTCGGTGAATGCCGGATCGGGCGCGACGACGACACCATCGAGGAGGTCTGGTTCCGCGGCGCGCACTGCGATGTCGTCGGCGGCCCCAATGCGTACTGGCCGTTGGCCGACATCACGCTCGACTGGATGCTCGACGGAGTGCTCAAGGCCGGCGGCATCGTCGGCGACGAGAACCTGCCGCGCCGGCCCGCGCCGTGCGAGCGGGACGCGCTCGCCGAGGGCGCACGATCGTTGCGGTTCCGCCGGGTGCCCGAGGATGCGCTCGTGCACGCCAGCGTCGACGTATACCTGCGGGCGCATCCCGACTACTGGCGCCGGCTGCCAAGCCACATCATGTGGTCGGACCTGGACTGGGCTGCCCGCGCCGAGCGGCTGCCGGCGCCCGAAGCCGCGCCCGCGATCACGACGGAGCCCGACGCGGGCGAGCTCGCCGCGGTCGCGTCCTAGAGTTTCCGGCATCCTCCGGCAATCTGCAGGCCTAACCCCGTGGAGCACTTCAGCCTCAACTAACTCACCAGAAATTAGCGTCACAGCAAATTCCCTGGTGGCACTTACGAATGCTGTCCTCGACAGCAGACCGTGATATAAGCGACGCGTGGGGATTACGGATTGGTTCGACGACCGCGCCAGCGATATTGCGAACTTGTCCCCCGGCGCGTGGACGGCGATGGCGGCCTGGCTGGCCGTCTGCGTCACCATTGCCGCCCTCGTTTACGCCTGGCGGCAGTTTCAGGCGGCCAAACACGAGAGCGAAGACATCGCGCAGCCGAATGTCGCCATGTTCATGGAGCCGAGCGCGTCGGATTGGCACCTCGTCGAGCTGGTGGTGAAGAACTTCGGCCAAAAACCGGCCCACGGGATCCAGCTGGAGTTCGCGTCACCACCGACGGTGCCTCGCTACGAGAGTGCGGACACCGAGAACTACGTCGACATCGTCCCGCTGAAGCTGCCCACGGAGATTCCCTATCTCGCCCCGTCGCAGGAATGGCGCACGGTGTGGGACTCGGCCCTGGACCGCAAGCAACTGGGCGAGGCCATCGGCTCACGCTTCGCCGGAGCGGTCACGTTCTACGACCAGCCACTCTCCGCCCGGCAGGGCAAGGCGAAAAGCAAACGGCGCCAATACCGCACGCCCGCGGTGCTGGACTGGGCGACGCTGCATCCGGTCGAGCGGCTCGAGCTGCTGACCACTCACGATCTGGCGCGCCAGGAGAAGCAGAAGCTGGAGCTGCTGCGTGGGCTGCTGACGTACTACCACTACGCGACGACCGAGAGCCGCCACGAGGCGCTGCAGGCCGAGATCAACAGGATCAACGCGGCCGCCAACGAACAACGCGAGCGCTACCGCAGCCAGTTCGCCGTTCAGCCGGAGGCGCCGCAACGCACCGCGCCCGCGGCACCGGTTTCGGTCGACGAGTTGCCGCCGAAGCAGGCGCGCTATGAGAGCCAGCCGCAGCCGCGGTATGAAGGGCTGCCGGCGGAGTACGACGAGGCGCCGCCCTTCGACGACGAACCACCGTACGACGACGACGATGCCGAGACCCGGGTGATCAACGGCAGGCACCGTCGCGGCCTGGGCGCCTGATCGCCCGACTCGGCCCCGGGCCGGACGCTTGGCTTTCGTAACATTGTTTCGTAACATCGATCTGAAACGAAAGCCCACGTCAAGGGAGCCCCGATGACCAGCCCGGTGAACTACGAACTCAACGAGGCCGTCGCGACGATCACACTCGACGACGGCAAGGTCAACGTCCTCGGGCCGACGATGCAGGCCGCGATCAACGAGGCGCTGGACTGCGCCGAGAAGGACGACGCCAAGGCCGTCGTGCTGGCGGGCAATCAGCGGGTGTTCAGCGGCGGGTTCGACCTGTCGGTCTTCCAGTCCGGTGATGCGCAGGCGGCGCTGGCCATGCTGGCGGGCGGGTTCGAGTTGTCGGTCCGGTGCCTGACGTTTCCGAAGCCGGTCATCATGGCCGCGACGGGTCCGGCGATCGCGATGGGCTCGTTCCTGCTGCTGAGCGGAGACCACCGCATCGGCGCGCCGAAGTCGCGGTGCCAGGCGATCGAGGTGGCGATCGGCATGGTGATTCCGATCGCCGCGATCGAGATCATGCGGATGCGGCTGACGCCCGCTGCGTTCCACCGCGGCACGTCGATGGCGGCGACGTTCGCCGGTGACGAGGCGATCGCCGCAGGCTGGCTGGACGAGATCGTCGACGCCGACAAGGTACTGGCGCGGGCGCAGGAGGTGGCGACGGAGGCGGCGGCGACGCTGCACGCCGGCGCGCACCGGGAGACCAAATTGCGAGCACGCGAGTCCGCGTTGGCGGCGATTCGCGCGGGAATCGACGGGCTCCCAGCGGAATTCACCACCAGCTAGGCCACTGCGATGCCAAGGGCGAAGCAGCGCACGCCCGAACTTCGGAATCGGGTGCTCGACGTCGCGATCACCACACTCGGCGAGGAGGGCATCGCGCGGTTCACCACGCGGCGGGTCGCCGAGCGGGCGGGCACCTCGGTGCCCGCGGTGTACGAGTTGTTCGACGACAAGGCCGGCCTGGTGCGGGCCATGTTCTTCGAGGGCTTCCGGCTGCTCGGCGCGGAGCTGGCCAAGATTCCCGAGACCGACGACGCGCAGGCCGATCTCGAACGGCTGGTGCCGGTATTCCGGCTCTTCTGCCGCGCGTACCCGAGGCTGGCTCAGGTGATGTTCTCGCGGCCGTTCGCCGACTTCGAACCGGGCCCCGACGAACTGGCGGCGGGCGCGGCCGTGCGCGAGATCTTCGTCGGCCGCATCAAGCGCTGCATCGACAAGGGACTGCTGGGCGGCGACCCGACGGACATTGCGCACGTACTGGTGGCCTTGGCCCAAGGTTTGGCGGTACAGGAGGCGGGTCGCTGGCTGGGCTCGTCTGCGGAGATCGAGCGACGCTGGAAGGTCGGGGTGGCCTCGGTCCTCGACGGCTTCGGGTGGGCGCCGCCGGCCGGCCGGCCGTCGGCCACTATCTGAGGCAGTTGCCCCATGCCGTGACGGCCGGCCATCGCCGAGCATCGTTGCATGAACCGCTTGTTTGCACTCATCTACGGCGCGGTCAGCTATGTACTTTTCCTGACCGTCTTCGTCTACGCGATCTTGTTCGTCGGCAACCTGCTGGTGCCGCGGACCGTCGACAACGCCATCACGGCTCCGTGGGGAGCAGCGGTGGCAGTCGACCTGTCCTTGCTTGTGCTGTTCGCTCTGCAACACAGCGTGATGGCACGCCCCGCGTTCAAACGATGGTGGACTCGCTACGTTCCGCAACCGATCGAGCGCAGTACGTATGTGCTGATCGCGAGCTCGGTTCTCGCGCTGGTGTGTTGGCAGTGGCGCGAACTGCCCGCGGTGGTGTGGAACGTGACGTGGGCCCCGGCGCGGATCGCTCTGTGGGCAACGTTCTGGCTGGGGTGGGCGATCGTGCTGGCGTCGACCTTCATGATCAGCCACTTCGAGTTGTTCGGGCTACGTCAGGTCATTGCGGTATGGCGACAGACGCCGCAGTCGGACAAGGGTTTTCAGTCCACCTTGTTTTACCGGATCGTTCGTCATCCCTTGAATCTGGGCTTTCTCATCGCATTCTGGTCAGCTCCGACGATGACTGCGGGGCGTCTGCTGTTCGCGTCGGCGACGACGGGTTGGATCCTGTTGGCGATGCAACTGGAGGAACGGGACCTCGTCGCCATGCTCGGCGCGCCGTACGCCGCATACCGCAACAGGGTGCCGATGCTGCTGCCACGCCTGCCCGGCCGTCAGCGGACCGCCCCTCGAGTTGTCGCCCCGCTGACATGATGGAGCCATGACCGATGTTCGCGGCCGGGTGTGGCGCGGTGGAAAGCCGCAGCAGGACGACTTCGTCTTCACGTCGATCTCGGATTACCTCGTCGGAGACGACACCCTGGTCTGGTGCGACATCTTCGATCCGGACGAGTCGACGCTGTCCGACCTCGCGCAGGAACTCGGACTCAACAGGTGGGCGGTCGAGGATGCCGTCGGGGAGGCCGAGCGCACCAAGGCCGCCGTGTACCGGACGCACACCTTCTTCACGGTGTACGCGGTCTCGCCCAAAAAGCCCGCCGACGACTCCGACTCGACGCTGGTGGCGCACCGCATCTCCGGCTTCGTGCTGCCGCAGGGCTTGATCACCGTGCGGCTGTCGCCGTGGTACGACATCGACACCGTGTCGCGGCGTTTCGATGAGCTCGGCGGCCAGGAGTACGGCGTCGGGTCGCTGGTGCACGGCCTGCTCGACGTGGTCGTCGACGGACACTTCGACGCGGTGCAGGATCTCGACGACGGGATCGAGGCGCTCGAGGACGACCTGTTCGAGAACAACACCCCGCGGGGCGGCCTGCAGCGCAAGACGTTTCGGCTTCGCAAGGACCTGGTCGAGCTGCGCCGGGTGGTGCTGCCGATGCGCGAAGTCGTCAACTCGATCCAGCACCGCAGGCTCGACGCCAAGACGGCGCCGGAACTCGACCCGCTGTATGCCGATCTGTACGACCACGTGTTGCGGGTGTCGGAGTGGACGGAGTCGTTGCGGGACATGGTCACGACGGTGTTCGAGACCAACCTGTCGCTGCAGGACGCCCGGCTGAATCAGGTGATGAAAAAGCTCACGGGGTGGGCAGCGATCATCGCGGTGCCGACGGCGATCACCGGGTTCTACGGGCAGAACGTCGCTTATCCGGGCATCGAGACCGTCGGGGGCTTCGTCGTCAGCACGGCGTTGATCATCGTCCTTGTGCTGCTGCTGTATTGGACGTTCAAGCGTCGCGATTGGCTGTAGCGGTCAGCACGCCGACGACCTCGTGACCCGACCGGTAGGTCACGGTGAACCCGTCGCGGCTTTCGTTCAGATCGCTGTCCGGGTACCCGCTGCCCCAGCCGCGGTAGCTCAGCTCGTATCGTCCTATGGCGCAGCTGAATTCGGGTACGCTATGCCATGCGGCGGAGTAGCCCGCTGCGACCGAGCCCGCGATGCGGCCCTGCTCGGTGGCGTCCCGCCAGTGCTCGGACGCGATCCGCCGGCCCGCGGTGACGTTGTAGGCCAGCGCGACGTCGCCGGCGGCGTAGACGTTCAGCGCCGAGGTGTGCATACGCTCGTCGACGACGATGCGGCCGTTCTCGGTGTGGAGCCCCGCCGCCACCGCAAGCCTGCTGTCGGGCCGCACACCCGTCGCCGACACGACCATCTCCGCCTCCACCGCCGCACCGCCGGCCAGGGTGACGTCACCGTCTCCAACCGCGGCCACCGTCGTCGAGCCGATGAAGCGAACGCCGAAGTCGGACAACATCTTCGCGACGCGCTCGCCTGCGTCGAAGCCGAATCTGCGCTCGACGGGCACCGCCTCCGGCGCGACAAGGGTGGTCGCGACACCGCGGGAGGCGAGGCAGGACGCGGCCTCGCAGCCGATCAGGCCGCCACCGACCACCACGGCCGATTCGGAGTTTATGGCGGCCATTCGGAGAACGACGGCATCGGCGAACGACCGCAACGACAGGGCGGAGTCGCCGCCGGGCACGGCCAGCGGAACGGATCTCGCACCGCAGGCCAGCACCAGATGCCAGTAGCCGTAGCGCCGGCCCGCCGCGGTGACGACCTCGCGGTTGGCGAGGTCGATGTGGTCGACGGTGATGCCGCGGTGCAGCTGAATGCCGTTCTGGAGGAACCAGCCGGGGCTGTGCAGGTCGACGTTGGGGTCGCGGCCGCACAGGTAGGCCTTGCTCAGCGGCGGCTTGGCGTAGGGCAGGGCGGGGTCGCTGGTGAGGATGTGAACCGGAATCTTGGGATGCTGGCGGCGAAACGTCTCGGCGGCGGTCAACCCCGCGGGACCACTGCCGATGGCGATGAAGCCGGGTGCCACCATTTCTTCTGGTTACCACCGCGGCGGGTTTGCTACTCCTCACCGTCAGGTTTCGTCACAACCGGTCAGACGTCGTCGGGCGTGATGCCCCACACCAGGCAGAATGTGTGCCCGGCCGGGTCTCGATACACCCGGAACCGGTCTTCGCCGACGGCGTCGGTCACCCGCGAGGCACCCAGCGCCAGCACGTCGCGCTCCGCGGTGTCGATGTCGTCGACCTCGATGTCGAGGTGGAATTGTTGCGAGCCGCGCGGATCGGGGAATTGCGGCGGTTCGTGTTCGGGCGAGAGCTGACAGGCGAACCGTCTGCCGTCCGGATCGGTCACCACCGACCAGGTCTCGTCGACGCCGCGGACCGTGCCGCCGAGAACATCGGCGTAGAACTTGGCCAGCTTGGCGGGATCCCTGGTGTCGAGAACGACGGAGCGAAGCTTTCCGATCATGGGCCAGGAGTTGCCGCAATGGCCCCGGCACAAACGATCACGTCGTCACTGCCGCTGTGGGAACATCTGCGCATGAATCCCGAGGACGACCCCGAGGCCCGGATCAGGGAACTCGAGCGCCCGCTCAACGATCAAGCGCAGGCAAGCGAACTCGGCGGGCAGCCCGCGAACACCGCCTATTTTGCGCCACCGACATCGCCGTACACCGCGCCGGGCTACACCGCCCCGGCTTACGGCAACCGTGCGCCGCTCGGCGCCCCGCCCTACGGCACCGCGCCCTATGGCGATCAGCTGTGGAACGCGCCGTACGGCCCGCCGCCGCGCACGCCGTCCGCGGGCATTCCGTGGATAGTCTTCGGCGTCATCGCCGTTGTCTTCCTGGTAGCCATCGGGATTGGCGCGGTCATCTGGACCTCGATGTCGACCACCACACGGCCGGGAATCTCCAGCGGCGGCGGATCCATTGACATTCCGACGTTTCCGTCGATCGAGATGCCGAGCATTCCCGCAGTGCCCGGTTCTCCGGACACCGATCCGAACGTGATGACAGGGGCGCCGGGGCAGGATCTCACCGTCTCCGGGATCGACGAGAACAAGACGATCACATGCAATGACGCCAATGTGACGGTCAGCGGCATCCGCAATACCGTGAACATCACCGGCCACTGCGTGAAGATTTCGGTGTCCGGGATGAACAACGTCGTCACCGTTGATGCGGCGGACACGATCGGCGCGTCCGGCTTCGACAACCGGGTCACCTACCACGGCGGTTCACCACAGATCGACGCCATGGGTTCCAACGTGGTGGAGCAGGGCTAGGCGGAAGGCACGCCCGTGCACCGGCGGGCACGCACCGGCGACGAGGTCAGCGACTTCGAAGACTCAGCACGCGCAGCGCGAGAAGAAGGCGCCGGTGAAGATCGCGATGATGAGGGCCTGGGTCGTCAGGCCCATCGCAGCCGTCACCGCGACCGCGGCGATGCCGGCAACGCCGATGACCAAAAGCAGCACACCCCACCACATGTGCGCATGGCTGCGCGGCGCAGCACGCGACGGGCTGAGCTTGGAGGCAACCACCGCGCCGTTGTGCGCTTCGCGCATGTGAAGCCCTTTCGCTGTGATGACAAACACAATATAGCCCCGTTCGTGAGCTGACTCACAACATCTGCGTCGATTCGTGATCTTGATGTCTGGCCGTATTCCTGCGTTCACCACCGCTTGCGTGCGGAAACGTGATGGCCACACGCGGTAGGGAGATGAGCTAACCGCTCAACCCCCTGACCTGGAAAATCTCATCGCAGGCCCTCGGCGGTGACGTACTTGTACGGCGGACAGAAACTTCTCGCGTTCGTCGCTCGACATTGGAATGTCCGGAAAGCAACTGTGGTCAGGCGCGGCAACCTCTCAGCGAAGATTTCACAGAGTGCTGGCGTGAGTCATCGCTTCACAGGCAAGGTAACGACATGACTGAAAAGACGACATGCGCGGTCGTCGGCGGCGGCCCGGCGGGGCTGTTCCTGGGGTTGTTGTTGGCCCGCGCCGGCGTCGAGGTCACTGTGCTCGAGAAGCACGCCGACTTCCTTCGCGACTTCCGCGGCGACACAGTGCATCCGGTGACGATGCGGCTACTCGACGAGCTCGGCCTGTTCGAGAGATTCAGCAAGCTGCCGCAGAGCCGCGTCGAAAAGGGACAGTTCGAGGTCGGGGGCCGACCATACACACTCGTGGACTTCCGTCGATTGAAGCAACCCCACCCCTATGTGGCGATGGTGCCACAATGGGATCTCCTCGATTTGATCGCCGAAACCGCCTCGGCGGAACCGACATTCACGCTGCGCATGCAGGCAGAGGTAACGGGGTTACTGCGCGACGGGGACGCCGTCACCGGCGTGAGGTACGAAAGTCCCAGCGGGCCCGGGGAGCTGCGGGCAGATCTCGTCGTGGGCTGCGATGGCCGCACCTCGGTCGTGCGCCGGGACGCCGGGCTGCCGATCCGCGAATATCCGGTGCCGTTCGACGTGTGGTGGTTCCGCTTGGCCCGCGATCACACCGCGGAGTACTCACTGATCCCGCGCACCAAGCCCGGGCGGGCGCTGATCATGATCCCCCGCCAAGACTATTTCCAGATCGCCTACCTCATCCCCAAAGGCAGTGACGGCGAGCTACGGGCGCGGGGGCTCGAGGCGTTCCGGCGCGAACTCGACGACCTGATCCCCGAAACATCGTCCGACGCCGTCACGTCCTGGGACGACGTCAAGGTGCTCGACGTCCGGCTGGACCGGCTGCGCCGCTGGCATGACAACGGGCTGCTGTGCATCGGCGATGCGGCACATGCCATGTCGCCGGTGGGTGGCGTCGGCATCAACCTCGCAATCGCCGACGCCGTCGCCGCCGCAGGCTATCTCGCCGAGCCTCTGCGGGCCGGCCGCGTGACGGACAAGGACCTGGCCGCGGTGCATCGCCGCCGACTCCTGCCGACCGTCGCGACCCAGACGGTGCAGCGCGTCCTGCACCGCCAGGTGATGGTTCCCGTGCTGGCGGGCCGGCAGGCAACACCGCCCCCGTCGGTGCTGAAGCTCATCGAACGTCTCCCGCAGCTGACAACGATCCCCGCCTATATCGTCGGCGTCGGCCTACTGCCCCAGCACGCGCCGAACTTCGCCCGTCGCTAGACCTGTGCCGGCAGCACGTGGTCGGCGACCTTGTCGGTGCTCAGGCACAGCGAGCAGACGTGCGCGTCGTGCGTCTCGCACTTCATCATGTCGGGCCGCTCGTAATCATGATGGCAGACATGACATTTCAGTGTTTCGCCGGTCGGGTTGCCATGCTCGTCGTACATCGGGATGTCGATCCCGTCGTCGGTGCGGCGCAGGTAGTACTTGCCGCGCGTGGCGATCGCGAGGATCGGCGGCAGCACCAGGGCGAGCACGATGGCCACCAGCGGCGAGTAGGGCCGGATGCCTTCGCCGAGGCCGCCGAAGAACGCGACCACCGACACGCCCGCGGCGATCAGCATGGACCCGAAGCCGACCGGGTTGACCGCATAGAGCATGCCGCGGCGGAACTCGGGCGCCTGCGGCGACAGCTTCAGCAGGTACTTGTTGAAGACGATGTCGGAGGCGACGACGACTATCCACGCCATGCCGCAGTTGGCGTAGAACCCGAGGATCGTGTTGAGGAAGTCGAACATGTTGGCTTCCATCAGGATCAACGCGATCACGAGGTTGACACCGAGGAACACCACGCGGCCCGGGTAGTGCTTGGTGACGCGGGTGAACGAGTTCGTCCACGCCAGCGAACCGGAGTAGGCGTTGGTCACGTTGATCTTGATCTGGCTGATGACGACGAGCACCACCGCGAGCGTCATCGCGAGCCAGCCGGGCAGGAAGTTCTCGTAGATCTCCAGGAACTGGTGCACGGGCTGGTTGGCGATGCCCGCGCTGTCGGCGACGTTGGCGATCAGATACACGGCGAGGAACAGGCCGACGATCTGCTTGATGGCGCCGAAGAACACCCAGCCGGGCCCGGCGAGGATCATCCATGTCCACCAGCTGCGCTTGTTCTCCGGCGTGCGCGGCGGCATGAAGCGGAGATAGTCGATCTGCTCGGCGATCTGGGCGATCAGCGAAAGACACACGCCCGCGGCCAGCAGCGTGTAGCCGATGTTGAAGCCGCCCTTGCCTTCCTCGCCCTGGTAGGCGAAGAACGCGCCGACCGACTCGGGGTGGCTGACGACGAGGTAGACGAACGGCGCCACCATGAGGACCAGCCACAGCGGGGTGGTCCAAACCTGGAGGGTGGACAGGACTTTCATGCCGTAGATCACCAGCGGGAAGATGATCAGCGTCGACGCGGCATAGCCGAGCCACAGCGGGATGCCCAGGCCGAGCTTGAGGCCTTGGGCCATGATCGAGCCTTCGAGCGCGAAGAAGATGAAGGTGAACGTCGCCATGATGACGTTGGTGACGACCGAGCCGTAATAGCCGAAGCCGCTTCCGCGGGTGATCAAGTCGAGGTCCATGTTGTAGCGCGCGGCGTAGTACGCCAGCGGAAAGCCGGTCAGGAAGATCACGACCGCGAAGATCGCGATGCCCCACAGCGCGTTGGTGGTGCCGTAGGAGATGCCGATGTTGGCACCGATCGCGAAGTCAGCGAGATAGGCGATGCCGCCGAGGGCGGAGATGCCGACAACGCCCGTCGACCACTTCCGGTAACTTCGCGGCGCGAAGCGCAGCGTGTAGTCCTCGAGAGTTTCCTTGGTGGCAGTCATGGTGTCGAGGTCGGCGACCACCGCCTCGTTCACCGGCTCTTTGCTGACGTCCTGGGTCATTCGGCGAACGTAGGACCGCTTTGTTTCTAAACCGTTGCGCCCGTGTACCGGCTGTAAAAGTTACCGATTTCGGCGCGCCGGGTCACGCCCAGCGTGACCGCGCGCGCCGAAATCACAACAGATCAGGCGTTGAGTGCGCTGCCCTTGCGCCACTCGCTCCATGGAACCGTCCAGTCGCCGCCCTGCGCGACGGTGAGCGGGGGCCCGCCGGTGTTGTGAACCTCGACGATGTCACCGGGGACGGAGAAGTCGAAGAACCATGCGGCGTTCTCACCGTTGAGGTTCAGGCAGCCGTGTGAGGTGTCGGTGTTGCCCTGCGCCCACACGGTGGAGTTCAGCTGGTGCAGATAGATGCCGTCCATGCTGATGCGGGTGGCGTAGGCAATCGTTTCGCGATAGCCCAGGCGCGAACTCGTCGGCAACCCGAACGTCGAGGAGTCCATGACCACCGGGTTGGCCTTGTCCAGCACGGTGTAGGTGCCCGGCGGCGTGAAAAACGACAGCGTGGTGCCGCCGATGGTCTCGGTGCCGCCCATGCCCATCGAGGTCGGCATGGTGCGGACGAGCTTGCCGTTGTCGAAGACGCTGACCTGCTTGGTGGTGTCATCGGCGATGGACACGTGCGCGTTGCCGATCCTGAACGAGACGTGCTGGTCCTCCTGGCCGTACATGCCGTCGCCCAGCTTGACGCCGTAGATGTCGGCGGTGACATCGACGGAAGTGCCCGGCGCGTAATACTTCTCGGGCCGCCAGTGGGCTTCATGATCGTTGACCCAGTTCCAGGCTCCCGCGACGGGCGGGTTGGTGGTGACGTGCAGGTGCTTCTCGGCGGCGGCCTTGTCGGTGATCGGCTCGTCGAAGTGCGCGGCGACGATGGCGCCGACGCCGTAGGTCTTGCCGTCGATCAGCGAGAAACCGGCGATGGTGTTGAGGTTGACGGCGGTTTCGTAGTCGGGCGACAAGGTGGTGAAGCTCGACGTCTGGCGCGACGGCATGCCGCGGGGCCCGCGTGCGGTGACCGTCATGGTGTAGGTGCGCCCATAGCCGAGTTGTTCGGTCGGATGCCAGCCCTTCCTGTCCGGCGACAGCGCGCCGGGCACCGTCGTGCCGCTGTCGTTGACCATCGCGACGGAGTCGATGGTGCCGTCGAACGCGGCGACGGAGACGGGCGCGGCGGGGTTGACGTCCTCGGCCTGCGATCGCGGGAACACGCCGATGGCGGCGGGCTGCGGAGGAGCCGGTCGCGGGGCCGCAACGATCTTGGCCGCCTTGGCGATCTGGCACTGTGTCGAGCACCCGATGGTGGTGTCGGCGACATCTCCGGCGAGCAGAACCACCCCCGCAGCCGCGATGGCGGCGGAGCCGATTCGGACGCGACGAGACCAGGGCAAAAGTACTCCAATGTGGGTCGGCATGGGCCGGGCGATCGACCGGCATGATGCCGATCGGATCCCCACTATAAGGCGTGCGGAAACCCGTCGACGGCGGTATGGGTTAAGCGTCGGTATCGACTTCGAATACGGGGATAACGCGATCGGTGCGCGTCTCGTACTCCGCGAAGCCCGGCGCGCGTTGCTTGACGATCTCGAAGATGCGATCGCGGTCGCCCCGGGGCAGTTCCTTGGCGACGACGGGCTTGGGCAGCTCGGCGCCGATCTCGACGTGGACCTCGGGATGGGCGCGCAAATTGAACACCCAGGCGGGGCTGCTGTCGCGGCCTGCCCTCGAACTGTCCGCCCACCTTGCCGCCGTTTTGGCGGAACTCCTCGATGTTGCGTTCGTTGAAATCGCGCTCTTCGGCCATGTCGTCGGGCATGGCTCCATCGTGACAGGCGCGGGTATCACCTCCCTAGGAGATGAGCAGAAGCTCAGAAGTGATGAGCATGACGGCAGCGGTGAGGCCATGGACCCCCAGGGCGATTGACTTGCGACCGCCGTTGCCGAGCACGATGGTCGCGTCGGCGACCGGAATGATCGTGGCGGCCAGGATCACCCAGCCGAGCAGGTGAGTCGCACCCGCGGCCATCAGGATGAGGACGAACAGCCCCGATGCGATGTCGCGGACACCCTTGACGCTCAGATAGGCGCCGACGGATAGCTGAGCGAGATCGGGTTGCACACCGTAGCCGGCGGCGGCGACGCGTGGCGCGAGCAGAAATCGTGCGCCGACGAAGACGATGCCCGCGGCGAGCAGGCCGGCGAGCAGGTAGGCGACGGCGGTGGCGGTCATGTCGGGCACTCCTGGGGTTTTAGTGGATTGGTGAGATCGACGTCGGGTCGAGCAGGACCGACTGAACGTCGACGATCTCGTCGACGTCGAAGCCGGCCATGTCGGCGGTGAATTGGGGGCTGGTCATGATCCGGTGCGTGAGGTGTTCGGGGTCGGCGACGGTTGGGTAGCGGATCAGCGCGACGAGTCGGTTCGCGTCACTGCTTCGCTCGGTCCACACGCCGTGGGTGGTGACCCCGAACGTCGGGAAGGTCGCCAGGTGGCGGGCCCAATGAACCGTCGCGTACTGCAGCAGAGCTTCGCGCGATCGCAGGGAGTAGGTCCGCAGCTGAAACATCGGAAGTTGCGCTCCTTCAGGTCAAGTCGGCTGTGTGCATTGATGGACGTGGGGTGTCAGATCGTCAGCGCCACGCAGAGGGCGGCCACCGCCAGGCCCTGCAGCATCGCGCGGGCGCCGATGATTCGGTCCCATTGCGCTTGCAGCACACGCCCGTTCGGTAACGGTTGTCCGGCGTCGGCGGCCGCGGTCAGTTGCCGGTTGATCGGTGCGCTCACCTGTGTGTAGAGCACGATCCAGATCACCAGCAGGACCAGGGCGGCGGCCGCCGCGACGGCTTGTGCCCAGTGTGCGGCGACCGTGGCCAGCACCGCGCTTGTCGCGGTGGCGACACCTCCGAGCACCCCGGGCACCGGCATTCGCCGGTCTCCGTACCGATGCACGCTTCCCATGACCGCGACCAGGGCGCGGTCGTCCACCGCCGCCAAGGCAGGTCGCAGCACGATCGCACAGAACACGTCGGTGCCGTAGACCACCGCAGTGCCCAACACCGCGATCAATGCGGCGGCGTGGATAAGGACGTCGAGGCCCATGTCACAACTCCCTCAGTCGTTGGTGCTAGCAACGCTAACCCCGTTTTCGGCACGCGTCAATAGCGCTGCTAGATTTTCTAGCCGTGATACCCTCGGGCATGGCCATCGAGGATCGGCGTGCGCGCGAACGGTCCGCCCGCCGACAGCTGATCGTCACAACGGCCCGCAGGCTGGCCGAGGCCGAAGGCTGGGAGGCGGTGACCACGCGTCGGCTGTCGACCGAGATCGAATACAGCCAGCCCGTGCTGTACAAGCACTTCACCGGCATGGAACAGATCGCCGATGCCATCGCCGTCGACGGGTTCGGCGAGCTCGCCGACGTGATTCGGGCCGCCCGCTCAGGCGCCGACACGCCCAGTGACGCCCTGAGCCAGATTGCACAGGCCTACCTCGACTTCGCGCGCGACAACCCGGCGGTATACGACGCGATGTTCACCCGCGCGACCACCTTGCGCTTCGCCGCCGAGGACACACCGCAGCAGCTGACGGCGGCCTTCGCCGAGTTGCACCAAGCAGTCGCCCTCCTCGCCGACGAACGGGACGCGGACGCGCTCACCGAGGTGCTATGGGCCGCACTGCATGGACTGGTCACCCTGAGCCGTGGTGGCCGGCTCCGTCCCGGCTACGAGTCGGAACGTCTCCAACTGCTCGTCAGACAGTTCGCAGGCTGACGAGACACGGCGCGCCAGAGAAATCTTCAGCCGACGCCGATCGTGATCGTCACGAGCATCGCGCTCTCCGGGTCGCCGGACACCGTCGCGAGCTGGGCGTCGGAGCCATCGCCGAACACCGCGTCGGAGTCCAGCTTCATCTTCGACAGGTGATTCTCGCTGTCCCCGTATCCCTTGTCGTAGTCGAACACCTTTTTGCAGGCGTCTTCCGGCAGCGCGATCTGTGACGTCAACCGCGCGTTTGCGCCGGACACAGCCGACTCGAGCGAATCGAACACCTCGACGTGAATGTGCGGCCACCGGTCGGCCTCGCACGCCGGGAAGATCGACGTGAAGGCCACGCGGCCGTCCTGGCCGGCGACCTGAACGCCGCGAAGGTAGTTCTTGTTCGCGGCGTCCCCGGCATACAGCGAGTAGTTGGCGTCGCGGTCGCAGTGCCACACATAGACGGCCATGCCCTCGCCCTGCGCGCAGTTCTTCGTCGTATCGAGCACGGTCAGCTCGATCGTCGTCGGCACCCCCTCAGCCCAGCCGGAGAGGCCCCCGAAACTGGTCCGGATGTCGCGGCGGACGACGCCGTCCTCACCGAGCACGTTGGGGCCGTTCGACGCGTCAGCGGGAAACGGGCCCGCCGTCTCGGGGGGCGTGGTCTTCGCGCAGGCCGTGTCGGCGGGGACGGGTGTCGCGGGCCTCGTCGTAGGCGTCGGCCTCGTTGTTTTACGCGCATTCTTGTGTTGGTGGTCGGCGGAGCAGGCAGCCACCAAGACCGACGTGCCGGCGACGCCGGCAAGCTGGAAGACCCGACGGCGGGAGAGGACATCCACGAATCCACAGTGCCGGGCGCTCCTGCACACTTCCTGTGACGGGTGGGCCGCAGTCGACGGCCTAGGATCGAGCGGGTGAGCCCTCAGCGCGTCGCAGTCATCCCCGGCGACGGGATCGGCGTGGAGGTGATCGCCTCGGCGCGCGCCGTATTGGATGCCGTGTCGGCGCGCCACGGAATCGATTTGGCCTACACCGACTTCGACTGGTCGTGCCAGCGCTACGAGCGCGAGGGGGCGATGATGCCGCCCGACGGCATCGCGATGCTGCGGGAGTTCGACGCGATCTTTCTCGGAGCGGTCGGCTGGCCGGGTGTGCCGGACCACGTCTCGCTGTGGGGATTGCTGATCCCGATCCGGCGGGCGTTCCGCCAGTACGTCAACCTGCGGCCGATCCGGGTGTTCGACGGCGTCGAGAGCCCGCTGCGGACGGCCGGCGACGTCGACTTCGTCGTGGTGCGGGAAAACGTCGAGGGTGAGTACAGCGAGGTCGGCGGCCGAGTGAACCGCGGTTTCGCCGACGAGATGGCGGTGCAGGAGTCGGTGTTCACCCGCGTCGGGGTGAGCCGGATCGTGGACTTCGCGTTCGAGCTGGCGCGGTCGCGGCGCAAGTACGTGACGTCGGCGACGAAGTCGAACGGGATCGTGCACACGATGCCGTTCTGGGACGAGGTGGTCGCCGAGCGGGCGGCGTTGCATCCCGATGTGCGGTTCGACAGCGAGCACATCGACGCGCTGGCGGCGAAGTTCGTGCTGCAGCCCTCGCGGTTCGATGTCGTCGTGGGCTCAAACCTGTTCGGCGACATACTGTCCGACCTTGCGGCGGCGGTGGCGGGCTCGATTGGGATCGCGCCTTCGGCGAATCTGGATCCGACGAAGGAGTACCCGTCGATGTTCGAGCCGGTGCACGGCTCGGCACCGGACATCGCCGGTCAGGGCATCGCGAACCCGGTCGGAGCGGTATGGACGGCGGCGTTGATGCTCGACCACCTCGGGCATGCGGAGGCGGCGGCCGATGTGGTCGCGGCCATGGAGGCAACGCTGGCGAAGCCGGCGACCCGCACCCGCGACCTGGGCGGCAGCGCGTCGACGGAGCAGGTGACCGAGGCGCTCGTCGCGCAACTGGGTTGAGCCGCTTAGCCTTCGGCGGCAGTCCAGTCGTAGGGCAGGAACTTTCCGTCGAAGGTGACCACGACGCGGTCACCGGCGGGGTGCGGCTTCTTGTCCACTGCGACGCTGAAGTTGATCGCGCTCATGATGCCGTCGCCGAACTGCTCGTGGATCAGTTCCTTGATGGCGCCGCCGTAGACCTGGAGGGCTTCGTAGAACCGGTAGATGGTCGGGTCGGTCGGAACGGCGGTCGGCAGTCCGCCGCGCATCGGCACCGCGGCGAGCGCCGGCACCGCGGACGAGTCGACACCGAGTAGCTCGACCAGCGTCGTGCCGAGTTCGGGTGGGATCGGCTGCTGACCGAGCAGTGCGGAGGTGGTCCAGACGACGGGCTTGTCGATGGCGTCGGCGAGCTGCTGCCACGTCAGCCCCTTCGCCAGCCGGGCGGCGACGATCTGTTCGGTGATCTCATCTCTGGTCATGTCACCATGATCGGTCGAGCCGCGGCGCTTCGCCGGACGGGCGGTGGCGAAATTGCAGCCATGAGTCCGCTTTCGCGCACAGCGACCGAAGACACGGCGAAGTGCCCGCCTCAGAGCGAATCTTTCGCTGGTATCGAAGGGGCAACAGTAACTACGTCCGCTCGAGCGAATCTTTCGCTCAGAGGCGGGCACTTCGGCACTCGCCCCGAACCGAGTGACGCCGGGAAGTCGAGCTCGTCGACCAGCCAGCTGTCGCTGCGGGTCCGGTAGATCTCCAGTAGCGACCGGTAGTACCAGAGGTGGTCCTGCGGATCAGAGGTGTTGAACCCGCTGCCACACCTGCGGGCCGTGGCGGCGCAGGTCGCGCAGGAGCGCCCGCGCGTTGTCGAGTTTGTCGGCCATCGACACCCGTATGGTGCTGTCCGACGCCGTGTGCAGGTGGTTGACGTAGTTCTCTTTGCGCTGACGCCACGGCGGCTTGGGCGTGATGACGGTGTCGCTGCACTCGTCGATGATCGTGGCGACGTCTGCGCCGAGCCGCGGCGACGACGTTGTCTCGCTCATCGGGCCCTCCTTCCTCGAGTCCACTGTGTCAGTCCCCGTGGCATCGGATTTCCCCGTTGTCCCGACATATGCCTGACCGCGTCGGACCCAGCTTCTAGGGTTGGCGGTGATGGCGTTTCACATCCATCGGGCTGAGCGCACCGATCTGCTTGCTTACGGGCTTGGTGTTCTGCTCGCCGACCCGCTGCCCGACCCGTTTGTAGAGGAACTCGTCATCGTCCCCGCGAAGGGCGTCGAGCGCTGGCTGAGTCAACGGCTGTCGCACATCCTCGGCCGCGGGACCGGGCAGGACGGTGGCCGAATCGTCGGCTCGGCCGACGGTGACCCAATTGTCGGCCCCGCCGACGGTGACCGAATTGTCGGCTCGGCCGACGGTGTCTGCGCCGGCATCTCCTTCCGCAATCCGCGCTCGCTGATCGCCGAGATCACCGGCAGCGCCGACGACGACCCGTGGCATCCTGACTCGCTCGTCTGGCCGCTGCTCGAGGTCATCGACGGCAGCTGCGACGACGACTGGTGCAAGCCGCTGGCCACCCATCTCGGGCACTTCGAAGCCGGCGACGAACGCGAGCTGCGGATGGGCCGGCGCTATGCCGTCGCCCGCCGCCTGGCCGGACTGTTCGCCTCGTATGCGCGCCAGCGGCCGCATCTGCTCGTCGACTGGGAAGACGGGACCACCGGTGGCGTCACCACCGACCTCGAATGGCAGCCGCACCTGTGGCGCGCCGTCCTCGACCGGGTCGACGCCGATCCGCCCCACATCAGGCACGCGAAAACCGTTGCCACACTGCAGGAGTCCCCAACCGAGCTGCCCGAGCGGCTGTCCCTCTTCGGGCACACCCGGCTGCCCGGCACCGAGATCGAACTGCTCGACGCCCTCGCCACGCATCACGATGTCCACCTGTGGCTGCCGCATCCCAGCGACCCCCTCTGGCAATCGCTCGCCGACGTCCACGGCCAGGTCCCCCGCCGCGATGACACCAGCCACCGCGTGGTCGGCCATCCGCTGCTGGCGACCCTCGGTCGCGACCTCCGCGAACTGCAACGCGGACTGCCGCCCGACCCGCAGACCGACGAGTACCTGCTTGGTTCGGCTGGCGCGAACGACCGGCCGGACACCCTGCTGGGCTGGCTGCAGTCCGACATCACCGCCAACGAGGTGCGACGCGATGGACGGACGCTGCGACCCGACGACCACTCGGTGCAGGTGCACAGCTGTCACGGCCCGGCGCGCCAAATCGAGGTTCTGCGTGAGGTTTTGCTCGGTGTGCTCGCCGACGACGAGACGCTCGAACCACGCGACATCCTCGTGATGTGCCCGGATATCGAGACCTACGCGCCGCTGATCGTGGCCGGTTTCGGGCTCGGCGACATGATCAAGGGCGTGCATCCCGCACACCAGCTACGGGTGCGGCTCGCGGACCGGTCCCTGGTGCAGACCAACCCACTACTCGGCGTCGCGTCGCAACTGCTCGCGCTCGCCGGTGGCCGGGTCACCTCCAGTGAGGTGCTCAACCTCGCGCAGGCCGCACCCGTGCGGGCGCGGTTCGGGTTCACCGACGACAACCTCGAGGACCTCACCCGCTGGGTGCGTCAGGCCAACATCCGCTGGGGCTTCGACCGCGACCACCGCAAGCCCTACGGCGTCGACTTCATCCAGAACACATGGCGTTTCGGCATCGACCGCATCCTCACCGGAGTGGCGATGTCCGACGACTCGCGCGCGTGGATCGACACCACCCTGCCGCTGGACGACGTCAGCAGCAACCGCGTCGAGCTCGCCGGCCAACTGGCCGAGTACGTCGACCGGCTCGAGCACGTCGTCGACTCCCTCACCGGCGCAAAGCCCTTGCGGCAGTGGCTGACCGCGCTGGAAGACGGGATCGACCTGCTGGCCCGTGTCGACGACGACGACGCCTGGCAGATCAGCCAGCTGCAGCGCGAGTTCGGCGATGTGTTGACCAACGCAGGACCGCGTGCCGAGACAACCATGCGCCTGCCCGATATCCGCGCGCTTGCCGACCGCCACCTCGCCGGCCGGCCGACGCGGGCCAACTTCCGCACCGGCACATTGACCGTGTGCACGATGGTGCCGATGCGCTCGGTGCCGCACCGGGTCGTCTGCCTCGTCGGCCTCGACGACGGCGTATTCCCCCGACTCGGCGTGGTCGACGGCGACGACGTGCTGGCCCGCGATCCGATGACCGGCGAGCGCGACATCCGTTCCGAGGACCGGCAATTGCTGCTCGACGCGATCGGTGCCGCCACCGAGAAACTCGTCATCACCTACACCGGCGCCAACGAATACTCCGGTCAGGAGCGGCCACCCGCGGTGCCGCTGGCCGAGCTGCTCGACACCCTCGACCTGACGACCGAGCAGAAGGTGCGCGACACCGTCGTCGTCAAACATCCCTTGCAGCCATTCGACACTCGCAACGTCATCCCCGGCATGCTGATCCCCGACCAGCCGTTCAGCTTCGACTCGACGGTGCTGAACGCGGCCAAGGCCCGCTCGGGCGACCGCGCAGACAAACCGCCGTTCATCTCCGGCCCCCTGCCCGCTCCCCCGCCCGACGACGTTGTGCTCGCCGACCTCGCGGGGTTCTTCCGCGATCCGGTGAAGGGCTTCTACCGCGCGCTCGACTACACGTTGCCGTGGGAGGTCGACGGCGTGGCGGACGCCATGCCGGTCGACATCAACGCGCTCGAGGAGTGGACGGTCGGCGACCGGATGCTCGACGACATGCTGCACGACATGGCGCCCGCCCGGGCGCGGGACGCCGAATGGCGCCGCGGCACACTGCCTCCCGGTCGGCTGGGCTGGCGCAAGGCCACCGAGATCTGCGAGCAGGCCGCCCTGCTGGCCGACGCCGCGCGCGGCTACCGCAGCGCGAAACCCGAGGCCGTCGACGTCGACATCGATCTCGGCGGCCGACGGTTGACCGGCACCGTCTCTGGAGTCTTCGGTGACCGGCTGGTGTCGGTGACGTACTCGAAGCTCGACGGACGGCACCTGCTGCAGGCGTGGATTCCCTTGCTGGCGTTGCTCGCTCACCAGCCCGGCCGTCACTGGGCGGCGGTCTGCATCGGTCGCGCGCGGCGCGGCACCAGCCCGCAGCAGGACACGCTGCGGCGCCCGGCGACCCCCGCGGTCGAGCTGCTCGCGGACCTCGTGGCGATGTACGACGCGGGTCGCCGCCAACCCCTGCCGCTTCCGCCCAAGACGTCCTACGCCTGGGCGGGCGCCCGGCACAGCCACGGCGATCCCGAACAGGCCGCCCGGTACAAGTGGGTCAGCAACCGCTATCCGGGCGAGGACCAGGATCCCGCGCAGCAGCGGACCTGGGGCAGGGGCGCATGGCTGAAGGTCCTCATCGACGCCGGGCTCGACGACTACGCCTGCCGGCTGTGGCTGCCGATGTTGGGGGCCATGGACTGATGGACAACTTCGATCTGCTGGGCCCGCTGCCCGCGGCGCTGTCGACGACCGTGCTGGAGGCGAGCGCGGGCACGGGCAAGACGTTCGCGTTGGCCGGCCTGGTGACGCGTTACCTCGCCGAGGGCGCGGCCACGCTGGACCAGATGCTGCTCATCACGTTCGGGCGGGCGGCGACGCAGGAGCTTCGCGACCGGGTCCGGCGCCAAATCGTCGACGCGGTCCTGGCTTTCGACGATCCCGCTGCGGTCGGTGACAATCAGGTGATCGCGCACCTGCTCGACTGCGGCGACGGGGAACGCGGCGCGCGCCGGCAGCGGCTGCGCGATGCGCTGGCCTCCTTCGACGCCGCGACGATCGCGACCACCCACCAGTTCTGTCAGATGGTGCTCAAATCGCTCGGGGTGGCCGGCGATTCCGACACCGGTGTGACGCTGGTCGAGAGCCTCGACGAGTTGGTCGCCGAGATCGTCGACGACCTCTATCTGCGCCACTTCGGCCAAATTCGCGACGATCCGCTACTGAGCCACGCCGACGCGCTGCGGCTGGCGCGTGAGGTGGTCAAGCACCCGGCCACGGAGCTGCGACCGAAGGATCCGCCGCCGGATTCCCGCGCCAAGGTCTGCGTCGCGTTCGCGAAAGATGTTCTGGCCGAACTGGACAAGCGGAAGCGGCAGCGGGGAATTCTAGGCTACGACGATCTGTTGACGCGCCTGGCCGATGCGCTGAATGCCGACGACTCACCGGCACAGCTGCGGATGCATCAGCGCTGGCCCATCGTGATGGTCGACGAGTTCCAGGACACGGACCCGGTGCAGTGGAAGGTGATCGACCGCGCGTTCAACGATCGCTCGACACTGATCCTCATCGGCGACCCGAAGCAGGCCATCTACGCGTTCCGCGGCGGCGACATCGTCACCTACCTCAAGGCCGCCGAAACCGCAGGCGTGCGCAAGACGCTCGGCAAGAACTGGCGCAGCGACGCCCCGCTGGTGAATCGGTTGCAGACGCTGCTGGGGGGCGCCCAACTCGGTGACGAGCGGATCATCGTGCACGCGGTCGAGGCGCACTATCACGGCGCACGGCTCGAAGGCGCCCCGTGCGACGACCCGCTTCGGTTGCGTGTCGTGAAGCGGGAGGCGTTCGGCCGCAACGGCACTCGCACCATCGCCATCGACGACCTGCGCGCGCACATCCCGCACGACCTGGCAGCCGACATCGGCGGGCTGCTGACAAGCGACGCCACGTTCGACGGCAGGCCGGTCGAGGCCCGCGATGTCGCCGTCATCGTCGAAAGCCACAAGGACGCCCGCGCGTGCTACCGGGCGCTGTGCGAGGCCGGCATTCCGGCGGTCTACACCGGCGACTCCGACATCTTCACCTCCGATGCCGCCGAGGACTGGCTGTGCCTGCTCGAGGCGTTCGACCAGCCGCACCGCGCGGGCATGGTGCGAGCGGCCGCGGCGACGATGTTCTTCGGCAAGACGGCCGACCAGCTCGTCGACGGCGGCGACACGCTGACCGACGATGTCGCCGAGACGCTGCGGGAATGGGCCGGTCATGCCCGCGAGCGCGGTGTCGCCGCCATCTTCGAGGCCGCGCAGCTGCGTGGCATGGGCGATCGTGTGCTGTCGTGGCGGGGCGGCGAGCGGCAGATGACGGACCTCGCGCACATGACGCAGCTGCTGCAGGAGGCGGCACATCGCGAGCACTTCAGCCTGCCCGCGCTGCGCGACTGGCTGCAAGAGCAGCGCGAAGAGCGAAGCGGCGCAACGGAACGCGCGCGTCGGCTCGATCACGACGTGGCCGCGGTGCAGATCATGACGGTATGGGTGGCCAAAGGCCTGCAGTTCCCGGTGGTGTACCTGCCGTTCGCGTTCAACCGCAATGTGCAGAACCGCGATCTGGTGTTGTTCCACGACGGCGACCAGCGCTGCCTGCACGTCGGCGGTTCTGACAGCCCCGATTTCAACGCGGTCGCGGTCTTGGGGCGTCGCGAGGACGCCAGTGATGACAGCCGGCTGATGTATGTGGCGATGACGCGGGCCCAGTCGCAGGTCGTGGCGTGGTGGGCGCCGTCGTACGACGAGCCCAACGGCGGACTCTCGCGGCTGCTGCGCGGACGACGGCCGGGCGAGGCCGCGGTGCCGGATCGGTGTTCGCCGGACAAGATTTCCGACGACGATGCGATGGTCCGGTTCAAGGAGTGGGAGGCGGCGGGCGGCCTCGTCATCGAGGAGTCCGCGGCGCGGCCGGTGCCCGCGATGCCGGACGAGCAACCGCGGGAGGATCTGGAGGCGCGGCACTTCCACCGCGCGATCGATGCCGCATGGCGGCGGACGTCGTACTCGGGTCTGATCCGCGCCGCGGAGACGACGCCGGTGAGCAGCGAGCCGGAGGTCGTCGAACTCGACGACGAGGTCGCCGAGATCCCGTTGACGACGACGGCGGTCGGCGCCGATGCGCCGTCGCCGATGGCGGATCTGCCGATGGGCGCGAAGTTCGGCACGCTGGTGCACGCGGTGTTGGAGACCGCCGACCCGTTCGCCGCGGATCTGGCCGCCGAACTGGAGGACAAGATTCGCGAGCACGCGGTGTGGTGGCCGGTCGACGTGCCTGCCGCCGAGCTGGCCGCGGCGATGGTGCCGATGCATGACACTCCCCTGGGCCCGCTGACCGACGGCCTGACGCTGCGGCAGATCGGCGTGCGGGACCGGATGCGGGAGATGGACTTCGAATTTCCCCTTGCCGGTGGCGATCTGCGCACTGCTGCGCCGGTGATCCGGCTGTCGCATGTGGGCGAGTTGCTGCGGGATCATCTGCCGAGCGGTGATCCGTTGGCGTCGTACGCGGACCGGCTGACGGGAGCGGCGCTGGGAAATCAGTCGCTCAAGGGTTATCTGTCGGGTTCGGTGGACGCGGTGCTGCGGATCAACGATCGCTATGTGGTCGTCGACTACAAGACGAACTGGCTCGGCGATCCGTCGGAGCCGCTGACGTCAGCCGATTATGCGCAGCCGCGGCTGGCCGAGGCGATGCTTCACTCGGATTATCCCCTGCAGGCGCTGCTGTACAGCGTTGTGCTGCACAGGTTTCTGCGGTGGCGGCGGCCGGGGTACAGCCCGGAGACGCATCTCGGCGGCGTGATGTACCTGTTCCTGCGGGGCATGTGCGGGCCGGACACCCCGGTCGTCGACGGCCATCCGGCGGGGGTGTTCAGCTGGCAGCCGCCGGCGTCGCTGATCACCGCGATGTCCGAGCTGCTCGACGCGGGTAGGGCGGCCGCATGACGACGATGGAGTGGCGCCGGGCGCTGGGCGCGACGGGCCTGCTGCGCGCGTTCACCGACGCGGAGGTGCTGGAATCGTCGGATGTGCATGTAGCGCAGCGGCTTACCGCGCTGGCGAAGGAGTCCGACGAGACGGTGGCTCTGGCGGTGGCGTTGGCCGTGCGGGCGCTGCGCAACGGGTCGGTGTGCGTCGATCTGCGATCGGTCGAGCAGCAGGTCGGCATCTCCGCGTTGCCGTGGCCGGATGCCGACGCGTGGCTGGCGGCCATCCGTGCGGGGCCGCTGGCGAGCGCGCCGCCGGCAATGCGGCTGTACGGCGACCTGCTGTACCTCGACCGGTACTGGCTCGAGGAGCAGCAGGTGTGCGACGACGTGCGCACCATGATCGCGGTGAAGCCGCAGAAGGTGTCGCCGGATATCGACCGGCTGTTCCCGGCGGGCTACGACGAGCAGCGCGCAGCGGCCAAAGTGGCGCTGTCGCAGGGCTTGACGGTGCTGACCGGCGGCCCGGGCACGGGCAAGACCACGACGGTGGCGCGGCTGCTCGCGCTGCTGGCCAGCGGCACGCGGTTGCGCATTGCGTTGGCGGCGCCGACGGGCAAGGCGGCGGCGCGCCTGCAGGAGGCGGTGCAGTTGGAGGTCGAGAAGCTCGAGGCGGCCGACCGGGAAGCGCTGTCGGGCATGCATGCCACGACGCTGCACCGGCTGCTCGGCAGCAGGCCGGACACCTCGGCGCGGTTCCGCCACAACCGCGGAAACCGGTTGCCGCACGACGTGATCGTGGTCGACGAAACCTCGATGGTGTCATTGACGATGATGGCGCGTCTGCTGGAGGCGGTGCGCCCGGATGCGCGGCTGATCCTGGTGGGTGATCCGGATCAGTTGGCGTCGGTGGAGGCGGGCGCGGTGCTGGCGGACCTGGTCGACGGGCTGGACGAGTCGAAGCTCGCCGCGTTGAGGACGCCGCACCGGTTCGGCGAGTCGATCGGCGCGCTGGCGACGGCGATCCGGGACGGCGACGCCGACCGAACCGTCGACGTGCTGCGAGCCGGCGGCGACCACATCGAGTGGGTCGACACCGACGACCCGTCGGACCATCTCCGCATCGTGGTTGTGCCGCAGGCACGTCGCTTGCGCGAGGCGGCGATCCTGGGCGACGCCGAGGTGGCGCTGCAGACGCTCGACGAACATCGCCTGTTGTGCGCGCACCGCCGAGGACCCTATGGGGTTCGGTTCTGGAACCGGCAGGTCGAGCGGTGGCTGTCGGAAGAGACGGGCGAGCCGATCTGGTCGGACTGGTATGCGGGCCGGCCGGTGCTGGTGACGGCGAACGACTACGGGCTGGGACTCTACAACGGCGACACGGGCGTGACGGTCGTGCGCGACAATGCGCTGCGGGCGGTCATCGCGGGGTCGGAGCGCAAGGAGTTCGCGACGAGTCGGCTCTCGGAAGTGGACACGCTGCACGCGATGACGATCCACAAGAGCCAGGGCAGTCAGGCCGACGAGGTGACAGTGCTACTGCCGCAGGAGGATTCGCGGCTGCTGATGCGGGAGCTGTTCTATACGGCGGTTACCCGCGCGAAGAAGCGGGTGCGCATCATCGGGCCCGAGGCATCGGTGCGTGCTGCCGTGGCGCGTCGGGCGGTACGCGCATCAGGGTTGGCTCAGCGACTGCGCGGGTGACGCACCTCTATGTTCGCCGAACGTGAAGCCACTGCGAAAATTCGCGCCATACATCGCAATAGGTGCACGTTCGGCGCCGTGTGCCGGTCGGCCGGTTCGGCCTACGAGCCCGAATCCGCTTCGGCGGTCGCGACGTCGCCGTTGCCCTCGGAATCGGCAGCGCCCTTGTCAGAACCTTCCGATGCGGTCGCAGCGCCGGACCCGTCGCCGCCGCTCGGGGCGGCTGCGGCGTCACGCGCCGGCGGTGTCGACGTCGGCTCGGCCCAGGTCAAGGTCTCCCCGCCGCCGTTGTAGAGGACACGGGTCGGCGGCTCACCCACGGCGTCGAAGTAGATCTTGCCGGTCGATTGGCCGCCCGGCAGCAAGGTCGCGCCGCTCAGACCCTGCGGCGTCCAGACGCCGGCGAGGGCCGGGTAATTCTGCCCGCTGTCGGACTGCGCGCTGAATCCCGCGATGACGGGGATGGGCATCCCGTTCAACGCGTCGGCGCGCACCGTGACCTCGTACAACTGGCCGGCGACCGGGTACGGGACAGCATCATCGCTCGGGAGGAGCTTCGTGACGGTGTATCCGATCTCCCCGCCGCTGGGGTCATTGACCGTCTGCTGCAGGCCGAACGCTTGCCCGTCGGTTGCGGACGCCTGCGCAACGGCTCCGAGGCTGAACATGACGACTGCAGCGGCAAAAACTCCGGCAAACTTCTTGATACTCAACTTGATTCGCCCCTTCGGGTTACCTGGTGTTCCATCGGACAGTACTTCGTCGAGCCTGCGTCGGGGACATCTCAATGTCGGGCAGCCGTCAGCCAAGGAATCTATCAAGAACGGCGGAGAGACCCGGGGCGTAATGATCGAGAAAGTCCTTCTTCGACAGGTCCGTCACTGCGTCCACGGCCAGGACGTAGCGGGCGTAGATGACGCCGACCAGCTGCGTCACCATCAACGCGCTGCATCGGGCGGCGTCGCGTTTGCGCAGGCCGGTCTGCACGAGTCGCTCGGCGATCGGCATGAGCAACACCCCCTCGACGAAGCCGCGGGTCAGCGCCGCCGTCTCGGGTGTTGCGCCGGCCCGCGCGACGGCGAGGAGCGTGGCGCGGTTCTGCGGATCGTCCCAGGTGTCGAGGAGAACACCGAGAAGCCGCCGCGGTAGCTGGTCGAGGGGGCCGTCGAGTTGTTCGGTGATGACGACGGCGGGGTTGGCGCGCAGTTCGAAGGCCGCACCGAACAGCTTCTCCTTCGACCCGAAGAAGTAGCTGATCAGGGCGGCGTCGACGCCCGCGTCGGCGGCGATCATGCGCATCGTCGCGGCGCCGTAGCCGACCTGGGTGAATCGCTTGCGCGCGGCGTCGAGGATCTTCGCGCGGGTGTCCGATCGACCGGATCGGCGCCCGACGGGACGCGCTTTATTCATCACAGTTGAATTCTAGCCCCAGGCCGGCTTATGATTATTTCATCAGCGATGAATTAATGCGGTCGCCGACGAGGAAGGGAGTCGACATGACCATCGTCAAGGTCCGCCCGAACGCGCCAACGGTGGCGCTGGTTCCGCCGGACACGGGCGGTTATCTGCTGTTGGCCGGCACGGTCGAGGGCAGACGGCCGCTTCTGCCGAGCCGACGCAAGCGGGCCCTGATCGCGGCGCTGGCACCGAAAGTCGCCGCGCTCGCGCGCAAACCCGGTGTGCGACAGGCTGACCTGTTCCTGGCGCAGTTGATCGCACCGGGGATGGGGCATGAACTGCTGAAGAAGCGCGCCGGCGACGTCACGCCTGCACGTTTCGACGTGGTGCTGTTGGTGCAGACAGATAGCACAGGAACTGCGCGGGCACTGCGGGATAACGCGGCGTATGCGGCGATTCGGTCGGAGCTGGCGGCGGCGTCTCGACACACGCATGAGATCGTCGCGCGCAACGTGCGCCGGATCGCCGACGTCGACCACAGCAGGCGGTCGGTGTTCCTCTTCAACTTCTTCTACGCCGACGACAACGCCGACCTCGTCCCGGTGTGGGAACACACGGCCCGTTGGTTCGTCGACAACACTCATCTCCCGGATTCGGTCGTGCTCGAACCGCTTACGGGCGAGTCGGGTGAATACGGCATCATCAACCACGCCAGCTGGCCGCACTACTGGACGTTTCTTCCGCAGTTCATCCTGCGGCCGTCGTTCCGGCGGTTCGTGCTCGCGACGTTCAGGGCCAACGGCATCGCGGCTCAACCAATCCTGTACCGGCATGTGAGCCCTCGCTGACGCGGTTCTCCCACGGGTAACGTCGACATGCGTGGCGGCAGTTAGCGACGGGCTCGTCCTCACCGACGAGTTCCGCCGTGCACTCGAATTGCTGGCCGGCGGCAGGCACGTCTTCCTGACCGGCAAGGCGGGCACGGGCAAGTCGACGCTGATCCGCCTCTTCATGTCCGACACCGACCCACGACCACGCTCGACGACGTCCGCGGCGGCGAATACCGGCCCGGCCGCTTCGCCAAGACGCTGGCGTCGCTGCAGACGCTGATCGTCGACGAGGCGTCGATGGTGCGCGCCGACGTGTTCGACATGGTGGCGTCGGCGCTGTCACGGTTCGGTCCCCAGCCCGGCGCGCCGTTCGGCGGCGTGCAGATCGTCTTGGTCGGCGACCTCTACCAGCTGCCGCCCGTCGTCACCGAGGACGAGGCCGCCTTCTTCACGACGACCTACGAGACGCCGTACTTCTTCTCCGCGCGCAGCTTTCACCGCGACGACTTCCCCACCGTCGCGTTGACGACGGTGTTCCGTCAGCTCGGCGACGACCGGATGACCGCCATCCTCAACGAGATTCGGGAAGGCGTACTGCTGGGCCACGCGCAGGAGCAGCTCAACGCCCGCGCCGACGCGGAATTCGTGCTGCCCGACGACGAATTCTGGCTGACCCTGGCGCCGACCAACCGCCTGGTGACCGCGCGCAATCGCCAGCAGCTCGAACGCTTGCCGGGCGACGAACTCGTCCACCATGCCCGTGTCCTCGGCGACTTGACGCTGTTCGACCCGCCGGTCGAGGAGACGCTGCGCTTCAAGGTCGGCGCGCAGGTGATGATGCTGAACAACGACCAGAGCGACCGATGGGTGAACGGCAGCATCGGCCGCGTGGTCGGCGTCGACTACGACCGCTACGGCGCCGCCGTCGAAGTCGAGTTCGCCGACGGCTCCTGCGCCGACGTCACCCCGTATTCGTGGGAAGCGACGCGGCCCGTGGTCAGCGGCGGCTCGCTCGGCCGCGAAGTGATCGGCTCGTACACGCAGCTGCCGTTCAAGCTGGCGTGGGCGATCACCATTCACAAGAGCCAGGGCCAGACGCTGGAGCGCCTGGTGGTCGACCTGACGGGTGGCATGTTTTCGACTTGCCAGCTGTATGTGGCGTTGAGCCGCTGCACATCGTTGGCCGGCCTGGTGCTGAAAAGGCCTGTGCTGCCGAAGGATCTGAAGACCGACCGCCGCATATCGCGGTTTCTGCGAAGTTCGATCGGCAGCTCAAGCGCCCGGCGGTACTGCGCGATCGGAATGCTGACGGTGAGCGACGAGGGCCGGATGTCGCGCCCGAGACCGGTCGAGTTGGCGGTGGCGTTCGACGACGGCACGGCCGTCACGACGTTGATCAACCCGCAGCGGGATCTGGCGGATGCGCGAAAGGCATTCGGGATAAGCGTGTCTGACGTGTTGTTGGCGCCGACCTTGCGAGAGGCGTGGGCGGTGATCGCCCCGATGCTGGCGGGTAGCACGCCGGTGGGTGTCGGGGTGGACGAGACGCTCGGCCTGATCGACTTCGAGCTCAAGAGGCTGGGGCATGTGACGCCGCTGCCGTTGGGTGTCGAGCTGCGCGGGGCGCGGGTATCTGGAGCGACCGCGCTGGAGCGAGCGCGGTCGGCGCTGCGGGCGCACGGCGGGTCGGATTCGGAAGAAGGCTCCTCAGCGTTCGAGGAGCCCGAACCGGCGGAGGCGATTTCGGGCCTGCTGGTGAGCAGGGACCACTCGGTGCCGACCCCTGCCGCGGAACACCTACCCGGGTTGTCGGCGCTGCTGAGGGTGAGCCGGGACGTCGGCGGCGCGCTGCTGGGTGCGGCCACGGCAACGGCGCGGGCCGGCGGGAACACGCCATGGGATGCGGCGGCGCGGCAGTCGGTGGCCGATCAGCTGCGCGCGGCGGCCGGGCGGGCGCAGCTGACGACGGAGGTGGTGGCGCGGTTGTGCGGCGTCCGGCCTGCTGGCCGTCGAAATCGTCTCCGATTCGGTGTGTGCGCGGCGCAACGACATCGCCGACGTCCTGAGCCCGGGAGCACGGATCTGTTTCACGGGCACGGCCCAGGACAGCAGCGGCCGCATCATCGAACGCTGGGAGATGGAACAGTTGGCGAAGTCGGCGGGGTTGGCGCCGGTGGCGTCGGTGACGAAGACGCGGTGTGAGCTGCTGGTGACGGCCGAGGCGGGCAGCCAGTCCGGCAAGGCGCGCAAGGCGCAGGAGTACGGCAAACCGGTGTTCACCGCCGACGAGTTCCTGTCGTGGGTGGCCTCGATGGCGCCGGACCGGTGCGGCTGACGCGGTTTTGACCTCGCAAACCGGGCTGTCAATACCGCTGAATGGCCGACCGACTTGGTACCGTCTAGCCGGGTTGACTCCCCAGCCTTACGGAAACGTCGCGGCGGCGATCTGAACTCCCCGCCGGCAGAGTACTGAAACCCGACGTCAGCCGCCATTCCTCAGTCATCCGCGCTGCCATGTGCGCGCGAGGTTACCGACACAGCGGTTACGCGCCGATATCGCGCGTAGACGCCAGGGGGCTGTCGTGAGCCGCTTTACCGAGACGATGTACAACAACGCCCGCTGGAGCTTCAACGGGATGGTCACCGGCGAGCCCGGCAAACCCGTCCGGCACACCTGGGCCGACGTGCACGAGCGCGCCGCTCGGGTGGCGGGCGGCCTCGCAGCGGCGGGCATCGGCCAGGGTGACGCCGTCGCGGTGCTCGCCGGCTTTCCCGTGGAGATCGCCCCGACGGCGCAGGGCAGCTGGATGCGCGGTGCCAGCGTGACCATGCTGCACCAGCCCACTCCGCGCACCGACCTGGTGCGCTGGGCCGCCGAGACGACCGCCGTCATCGACATGATCTCGGCGAAGGCCGTCGTCATCTCCGAGCCGTTCATGGCCGCCGCGCCGGTGCTGTCGGGGCTCGGCATGACGGTGTTGACCATCGAGGCGCTTCTTGCCGCCACCCCGGTGTCGCCCATCGACGCCGGCGAAGACGACGTCGCCTTGATGCAGCTGACGTCGGGGTCCACGGGATCACCCAAGGCCGTTGAGATCACGCATGCCAACATCGTCTCCAACGCGGAGGCGATGGTCGCCGGCTGCAATTTCGACATCGACACCGACGTGATCGTCAGCTGGCTGCCGTGCTTCCACGACATGGGCATGACCGGTTACCTGACCGTGCCGATGTACATGGGCGCCGAGCTGGTCAAGGTGACGCCGATGGATTTCCTGCGCGACACGTTGTTGTGGGCCAAGCTGATTGACAAATACCGGGGAACCATGACGGCCGCGCCGAACTTCGCCTACAACCTGTTGGCGAAACGGTTGCGCAGGCAGGCGTCGCCGGGGGCGTTCGATCTGTCGTCGCTGCGGTGGGCATTGTCGGGCGCCGAGCACGTGGACCCACTCGACGTCGAGGATCTCTGCGACGCGGGCGCGCCGTTCGGGCTCAAGCCACAGGCGATCGTCCCCGGCTACGGCATGGCGGAGACGACCGTCGCCGTGTCGTTCTCGGAGTGCGGCAAGGGCATGGTCGTCGACGAGGTGGATGCCGATCTGCTGGCCGCGCTGCACCGGGCGATCCCGGCGACCAGGGGCCGCACCCGGCGGCTGGTGACGCTCGGTCAACCGTTAGCGGGCATTGAGGTGCGCGTCGTCGACGAAGACGGCTCGGAGTTGTCCGCTCGCGGCGTCGGCGTCATCGAAGTGCGCGGAGATCCGGTCAGCAGGGGCTACACCACGGCGGCGGGCTTCATCCCGGCGCAGGACGAGCGCGGCTGGTACGACACCGGCGATCTGGGCTATCTCACCGAGACCGGCATGGTGGTGGTGTGCGGACGCCTCAAGGACGTCATCATCATGGCCGGGCGCAACATCTTCCCGACCGATATCGAGCGCGCTGCGTGCCGCGTCGCAGGGGTGCGGCCGGGTTGCGCCGTCGCGGTGCGGCTGGACGCCGGATTGTCGCGGGAGACGTTTGCAGTGGCCGTGGAGTGCCAGGAGTTCGCCGATCACGACGAGGTGCGCCGGGTCGAGCGGCAGGTGGCGCATGAGGTGTTGGCCGAGGTGGACGTGCGGCCCCGCAATGTGGTCGTCCTTGCACCGGGCACGATTCCCAAGACCCCGTCGGGCAAGCTGCGCCGCACGCACGCCCTGGCCCTGGTGACTTGATCCTCGTCGAAAACTCCTCGCTCGGAGGCGGGTACATTCTTATTGCACCATGGCTGACTACGATGCCCAGCCTGGTCGGTGCTCGCCCGATCAGGCCCACCTGTCCGAGGCACAGCGCGAAGCACACGAGGTAGATCTGCATGCCGGTCTGACCGGTGTGGCCGGGTTGGTGACCGATGCCCACGGCGTCATCAATCTGCTTGCTGACGTGGCCGAATTCGCGGCGCGAGCGATCCCCGGCGTCGACGGCGCCGGCGTCACGTTATGGCAGCCACGTGAGGGCACACGGCACATCGAGACGTGGGCGGCGACGGCGGAGTTCGTCGTCGACATCGACACCGTCCAATACGAGGAGCTGCACGAGGGGCCGTGCATCACCGCCATGCAAACTCGGCGGGCCGTGGTCAGCGGGTCACTGGGCAGCGACAGCCGATGGCCCCGCTTCGGGGGCCGGGTGGCACGGATGGGGGTGCATTCCGCCCTATCGCTTCCGCTGGTGGTGGGCGACGAGGTGATCGGCGCGATCAACGCCTACGCCCACAGCCGTGACGCGTTCGGCGAGCACGCCGTGACGCTGGGGATGCAATTCGCGGGGCCGGCGGCGGTCTCGGTGTACAACGGTCAACTGCTCGACCATGCACGGGAGCGGACGGAGCAATTGCAGCGGGCGTTGGGCAACCGAGCGGTCATCGACCAGGCGATCGGGATCATGCGGAGTCGATCGGGCGTGAGCGGCGAGGAAGCCTTCGACCGGCTGACGCGGTTGAGCCAGGCCGACAACGTCAAGCTGGTCGTGATAGCCGAGCGGCTGGTGGACGAAGCGGTGCGACGGGCGAGAGCACGTCGCGGCAGCTCGGCCTGACCGTGTGAAAATTCTTGCTACCCTGGAATCGTTGAAATGACAGCCAGGCCGGACGAGGTGGCCGCGTCTGCCGCCGCCTCATGAGAGCACTTCGCTCGCGCCGACCATGACGGTGACATCCTTCCGACGGGAGCACCGTGAACGACAGGCCGATCATCCCTACCACTCCGATTGGCGCGATCCGCAATCTCCCGGGCTGGGCCGAACCCCGCTACTCTCCGCAGCTCAGCTCGGCGGAAGTGCTTCGAGGGCGCCCCGCCGAGATGTTGTTGAACCGACTGGACGTCGCGACGATCGTGATCGGATTCGACGGGGTCGTGGTCTACGCCAACCCCGCGTGCGAACGGATGCTCGGGTATCAGACGGCGCTGACCCTGGAGGGGCAACGGGTGAACGCGCTGCTCGTCGACCAGTCCGACAATTCGGCGCGCGGCTGCATCGAGCTTCTGCGCAATCCGGACACCGTCACGAACTGGAACCACAGCGACGGCTACCCACTCGCTGCCCTCGCGTCGGAGCCGATGCTCCTTTACTCCACCGCCTTGATGCTGATGGTGTCGTTGACAGACGTCAGCGATCGCGAGCGGGCAGCGGTGGATAGAGCGAACCGATTCACGACGTAGCGTCATTAAACCGATCGCGTACGCGGTTCCGCAGCGCCATTCGGAGACCGATCGCCGGGTCGCCCGATTCGACACTCGACGGAACGCGGTCGGCGAACTTGCGCTCCGACGCGGTTTCCGGCGCGTCGTCGCTCGAGGCCAGCAGGAGCACGTCGGGCAGTGCCAACTTGTGAATCGTCCGTAGCGTCAGAAGATATTGCCGCACAAGCGGACCTGTGGTGTAGGGCAGATCGTATTTCTCGCATAACGCGCGGACCCTGACCGCAATCTCGGCGAGGCGATTACTCGGTAGGTCGGGGAACAGATGATGCTCGATCTGGAAGCACAGGTTGCCGCTCGCGAACGCCAGTACCGGCCCGGCTGTGAAGTTCGCCGCGCCGAGCATCTGCCGCAGGTACCGCTCTGCGTGGGTCTCGTCCTCGAGAACATCGGCGGTGAATTTCTCTGCGCCATCGGGAAAGTGACCGCAGAAGATCACCATGTACGCCCACAGGTTGCGCAACAGGTTGGCGGTCACGTTCGCCGCCAAGGTCTGGCGCCAGCGGCGTCGGCCCAGCGCGGGGAAGAGGACATAGTCCTTGAGGCATTGACGCGCGATCTTGGTGATCAGCGTCCGCTTCGCCTCGGCCACCTTTGAGTTGTCAGGCGCCAACCGATCCCGCTCCGAATGGACGCCGTGAAGAGCGATTCCCCACTCGAATATGACTGCCAGCAACAGGTTCCGGAGCGGCTGCAGCAGGTGAACTGGTTGCCACCGCTCATCACGGGTCACTCGCATGATGCCGAAGCCGAGGTCGTCGTCGACGCCGACCACGTTGCTGAACACGTGGTGCCGATAGTTGTGTGAATACCTCCATTGCGACGAGACGGCGACCATGTCCCACTCCCAGGTATTCGAGTGAATCTCCGGGTCGTTCATCCAATTCCATTGGCCGTGGCTGACGTTGTGGCCGATCTCCATGTTCTCGACGCTCTTGGCGAACGCCAGTGATGCGGTACCCAAGGCCCAGCCAACCCGCGAGCGGCTGCAGGCGATCAGCAGGCGCGCCGCCACGTCGAGCGTCCGCTGAAATGCGATGGTGCGGTAGATGTAGGCGGCGTCGCGCGCACCGAGGGATTCCTCGATATCACGGCGAATAGTGTCGAGTTCGTTTCCGAGCGTTTCGATGTCGTGCTGGCTCAGGTGCGCGTAAGCGCCGATGTCGGTAATGGCCAATGCGTGTCCTGGTGCTCGGTCCGGGTCGCGAGGTGGCTCTGGTGAGAACCCTGAAATTGCGGACCACGGCCGAAGTCAAGACAACGGCAGCGCGTCGGCGCACGTCCAGCTTACCGGCTGCTAGCCGCTCGCGCCGCCGCCTTGACCGGCCGAGGTGCCCGGGCTGGCCGGCGACCGGGTAACCGATCAACGGCCCGACGCGGCGGCCCCGCCGAACCGGCGTCCGAAACAGGCACGCGGCGTACTGTTCGGGCGTGCAGGTGGATGCGATGACGGTTCCGCAGCCGTTGGGCAAGATCGGCGAATCGGCGCGACGGGTGCAGGAGGCGGGGTTCTCCGGCCTGCTCTTCACCGAGACGGGGCGGACGGCTTACCTCAATGCGGCGGTGGCGTCGCAGGCGGCGCCGGGTCTGGAGTTGTCGACGGGCGTGGCCGTGGCGTTTCCGCGCAGCCCGTTCGTGACGGCGGCGTCGGCGTGGGAGTTGCAGGAGGCGACGGACGGCAAGTTCCGGCTGGGGCTGGGCACGCAGGTGCGCACGCATGTGGTGCGGCGTTACGGGATGGAGTTCGAGCGGCCAGGGCCACGGCTACGCGACTACGTGCGGGCGGTGAAAGCGTGCTTCCACGCGTTCCGGACCGGGCGGCTGGACCATCACGGCGACTTCTACGACATGGACTTCATCACGCCACAGTGGAGCGCAGGCCCCATCGATGCGCCCGATCCGAAGGTCGACATCGCGGCGGTGAACCCGTGGATGCTGCGGATGGCCGGCGAGGTGGCCGACGGTGTGCACGTGCACCCCTTGGGCGAGCCGGGCTACATCGCGCGGCACGTGATACCGAATGTGGCTGCGGGAGCCGAAAAATCAGGCCGATCGCCCAACGACATCGCCGTGATCGTGCCGGTGATGACGATTGTCGGCGATACCGACGCGGAGCGCGATAAGGAACGCGAAGGCGTTCGGGCGAGCATGAGCTTCTACGGCAGCACACCCAATTATGCGTTCATCTGGGACGAGGCGGGGTTCGAGGGCACGACGGCGCGGATCCGCGAGAAGCAGAAGGCCGGCGACTTCAACGGAATGGCTGCGCAGATCACCGACGACCACATCGCGACGTTCGCGACCGAGTCGACATGGGACGGCCTGGCCGACGCGCTGATCCAGAAGTACGGTGAAACCGCAACGCGTCTCGTTCTTTACAACGCGCTCGGCGATCCAGGGCGCGTCGAGCGGTATGGCGCTGTTGCGCAACGCATATCGACACGCTGAGAGTCTCGCCGGACAGTCGAACGAGTAGCCGCTCAGAACGGCGCAACGCGGTCAATGCTGACGAACATGCCGTGCCCGCTCCCATCGTTCGCGAAACGGGTTCCGTCGAACGACGGGGCCACCGTCCACCCCTTGAAGTGATAGGTCTGGCCGTAGGCCAACGTCACCTCGTCGGCATCCACGCCGCCGATGTTGCCCTCGCCCCAGGTGAACGCGCCGCCGGCAGTACGAACACTCGAATCATGGCCCTAAAGGATATGTTCTGCACCGACGAGGCAGTGCCGCCTCAGGGCGGTTACGTCGGCGGTCATTTCCCTGTCCCCTTGCCGTGAGCCGGACGAACCGGAATGAAGGGGACGCTATTGCGGGGCATCCCATCAGGGCCTCTAGTGCAGGGCGGTGACGCGATTCCTCCCGTCGTGCCGCACACTTGCCGAATACTCGTTCGCATCCGTCAATTGATTTCCATGGAGGCGCCTGTGACCCGAAGTTCCAATGGCGTCGCGGAGTCTCCGTGGTCACCGCGGGAGGGTGAGTTGCTCGCGGTCGCGCTGGAACTGCTCCAGGAACACGGCTACGACCGGCTGACCGTCGACGCGGTGGCCGCGACGGCGCGCGCAAGCAAAGCGACGATCTACCGCCGCTGGCCGACCAAGGCCGAACTGGTGCTGGCCGCATTCGTCGAGGGCACCCGGCAGGTCGCGGTCGACCCCGACACCGGCACGCTGCGCGCCGACCTGTTGCGACTCGGCGAGCAGATCTGCGCTCACGTCAGCACCCATGCGAGCACCATCCGGGCCGTGCTCGTCGAGGTCTCCCGCAGCGCCGAGCTGGCGGCCATGATGCAGACACAGTTTTTCGACCAGCGCAAAGCTCTGATGGCCCATGTCCTCACCCGGGCGGTCGATCGCGGCGAGATCGAGGCCTCCGCCGTCAGCGAGGAATTCTGGGACGTATTGCCCGGTTACCTCATCTACCGTTCGGTGCTGACCGGTCGGGCCCCGTCCCATCGCACCATTGAGGACCTCGTTGACAACCTGCTGCTGCCCGGCCTCACTCGCCACAACACCCCCGGGTCATGATGATCCAGCGAACACCGGTTGGGGTTGTGCGGTCCGGTCCGGTACCGTACTGTCAACTAGATTGATATTGACCACCTGTTGAAATAAACGTTCCACCGTCCGTCAACGTGTCGCCGCTCGTCGAAAGGGTCACGGATGCAGCGGGTTTCGATCGGAAGTCGATTGCTGCGACGGTGGATGCTTCTGGTGGCGGTGTTCGTGATCGCGGTCGCAGGATTGGCCGTCTACCGGTTGAACGGCATCTTCGGTTCGAAGGACGTGACGTCCACCCCCAGCGGGGCCGCCAACGAGATCGTCCCGTTCAATCCCAAGCACGTCGTCATGGAGGTCTTCGGTCCCCCGGGCACGGTCGCCACCATCACCTACACGGATGTGAACGCTCAGCCGCAGCGGGTCGACGACGCGGCGCTGCCGTGGGCCTACGACACGACCACCACTCAACCCGCCGTCTTCGTCAACGTCTCCGCCCAGGGCGACAGTGACTCCATCGGCTGCCGGATCAAGATCGACGACGTCGTCAAGGACGAGAGAACGGTCAACACGTTGAACGCCTTCACCTACTGCCTGGACAAGTCGGGATGAGCCACCACGTCACCGAACGCCCGACGAGGACGGACCGGTTCGCCACCTGGATTCGCCGGCTCTGCGTGCCGATCGCGATCTTCTGGGTGGCCGTCGCCGCTCTGACCAACGTGTTGGTGCCGCAACTCGAGGCGGTCGGCGAAGAGCACAACGTGGCGTTGAGCTCCCCCGATTCGCCGTCGCTGCAAGCGTTTCAACGCATCGGCAAGGTGTTCGGTGAGTTCGACTCCGACAGCGCCGCCATGGTCGTGCTCGAGGGCGACCAGCCCCTGGGCGCAGAGGCGCATCGTTATTACGACGAGCTGGTCAAGCGTTTCAACGAGGACACCAAGCACGTCGAGCACGTGCAGGACTTCTGGGGTGATCCGCTGACCGCCGCGGGCTCGCAGAGCCCCGACGGGAAGGCCGCCTACGTTCAGGTTTTCCTCTCCGGCAACCAGGGCGAGGCATTGTCGCTGGAGTCGGTCGACGCGCTGCGCGACATCATCGCGAAAACGCCTGCGCCGCCGGGCATCCATGCCTACGTCGCGGGGTCGGCGGCCCAGATCGCCGACCAGTTCGAGGTGGGCAACAAAGGAACCGTTCTGGTCACCACGTTGACCGTCGGCGTGATCGCGCTGATGTTGCTCATCGTGTATCGCTCGTTCATCACCATGATCATCGCCCTGGCCACGGTGCTCATCGAGATGGCGGCAGCGCGTGGGATCGTCTCGTTCCTGGCGGACACGGGCGTCATCGGACTGTCGACGTATTCGACGAACATCCTCACACTGCTGGTGATCGCCGCGGGCACGGACTACATGATCTTCCTGCTCGGCCGCTACCACGAGCGCCGCAACGAAGGCATGGATCGCGAGGTCTCCTTCTACGACATGTATCGCGGGACGTCGCATGTCATCCTCGGTTCGGGGTTGACCATCGCAGGCGCGGTGTTCTGCCTCTACTTCACCCGCAACGCCTACTTCCAGAGCCTCGGAATACCGGCAGCGCTCGGCGTAATCGTCGCCTTGATCGCCTCGTTGACGCTGGCGCCGGCCGTGATCGTGATCGCCAGCCGCTTCGGACTGCTCGAGCCCAAGCGCAAAACGGCCAAGCGAGGCTGGCGGCGGATCGGGACGGCGATCGTGCGCTGGCCCGGACCGATCCTGATCGCGACGCTGGCGCTCGCGTTCGTCGGGCTGGTGTCGCTGTCCGGTTACAGGGTGAGTTACGACATCGGCGCATACATGCCGGCCAGCACTCCGTCCAACGTGGCATACGCCGCCGCCGAGCGTCACTTCTCGAAGGCACGGCTCAATCCCGAACTGCTGATGATCGAAGCCGACCACGATCTGCGCGATCCCACCGACATGATTCTGCTGGAGCGGGTGGCGAAGGCGGTGTTTCACACCGACGGTATCGCGCAGGTGCAATCGATCACTCGGCCGCTGGGCACGCCCTTGGACCACACCTCGATCCCGTTCCAGATCAGCGCCCAGAGCGCGTCGCAGATCAACAACCTGCCGTTTCAACAGGATCGGGCCAACGATCTGCTCAAGCAGGTCGGCGAGATCAACAAGACGATCGACATTCTGAAGAAGCAGTATTCGTTGCAGCAGCAGTCGAGCGGCATCACCCACGAGCAGAGCGAGGCGTTCAAGCAGACCGTCGCCGTGTCGCAGGATCTGCGGGACAAGATCGCGAACTTCGATGACTTCTTCCGGCCGTTGCGCAACTACTTCTATTGGGAGCCGCACTGTTTCGACATCCCGATATGCTTCGCGGTCCGGTCGTTGTTCGATGCGCTGGACGGGATCAACGACCTGACCGACCAGCTGGCCAGTGTCTCAGGCAGCATCGCCAAGCTCGATGAGCTGCAGCCGAAACTGCTCGCGCTGATCCCGCCGCAGATTGCGAGCCAGGAGACCAACCGCGATCTGACGATGACGAACTACGCGACCAACTCGGGTATCAGCGACCAGAGCGCGGCGGCGCTGCAGAATTCGACTGCTCTTGGTCAGGCATATGACGCATCGAAGACCGACGACTCGTTCTATCTACCGCCGGAGGCGTTCAGCAACCCGGAGTTCATCCGCGGCCTGAAGCTGTTCCTGTCTCCGGATGGCAAGGCAGCGCGGATGATCATCACCCACGACGGGGATCCGGCTACGGCCGAGGGCATTTCGCACATCGATACGATCAGGCACGCGGCGCAGGAAGCGGTCAAGGGCACGCCGTTGGCGGGGTCGAAGATCTACATCGGCGGCACGGCGTCCACGTACAAGGACATCTCGGAGATGGCGCACTACGACTTGATCATCGCTGGTATCGCGTCGCTGGGCTTGATCCTGCTGATCATGATGTTCATCACCAGGAGCATTGTGGCCGCGCTGGTGATCGTGGGCACCGTGGCCTTGTCATTGGGCGCTTCGGTCGGCCTGTCGGTGTTGGTCTGGCAGCACCTATTGGGCATCGACTTGTATTGGGTGATATTGCCGTTGGCGGTGATTCTGCTGCTGGCGGTGGGGTCGGACTACAACCTGCTGCTGGTCTCCCGGTTCAAAGAGGAGATCCACGCGGGCATCAACACCGGCATCATCCGGTCGATGGCCGGCAGCGGCTCGGTAGTGACGGCCGCGGGGCTGGTGTTCGCGTTCACGATGGCGTCGTTCATCTTCAGCGACCTAATGGTGCTCGGCCAGATCGGCACGACGATCGCCCTGGGCCTTCTATTCGACACGCTGATCGTGCGGTCGTTCATGACACCGTCGATCGCGGCGTTGCTCGGCCGCTGGTTCTGGTGGCCGGTGCGGGTGCGCCAACGGCCGGTGCCCCAGGCGTTCGGCGACGAGAGCACGCGGCAGCTGTCATTGTTCTGACGGGCGTGGGCAAGATTAGGCGCGTCATCGATTGATGACGCTTTACTTCCGGCGCGCGGTACATGGTGCTCGGCGTCAGCGGGTGGTATCAAACAGGTATCATTAGCCTATGGGCATGACTCTGCGCGCCAGTGAAGAGCAGACGGAAGCGTTGCGTCGGCAGGCCGCCGCCGAGGGGCGATCGATGCAGGCCGTTGCGCTGGCCGCCATCGATGAGTACATCGCACGACGCGCGCACAAGGCCAAGGTTGACGACGCGCTTGCCCGGGTCGTCGCCGAGGAGGCGAACGTGCTGAGACGCCTCAAGGACGCATGATCGAATACCTCGATCTCGAAGACCTCCTGGAAGTCGCCCGACGCGTCGTCGGAGAAGACGTTGCGGTTCGCGATTGGGGACTGCTCGAGTCGGCGCTGGCGCGACCGCGCGCGTCGGTGTTCGGTCGGGACGCGTATCCAGACGTGCACCTCAAGGCCGCGGCGCTCCTGCAGTCTCTGGCTCGCAACCATGCACTGATGGATGGGAACAAGCGACTTGCGTGGACTGCTTGTCGCACGTTCCTCGCCATCAACGGCGAATGGATCAAAGCATCGGAAGACGCGCGCTTTGAGTTGGTGATCCGGGTGGCCGCGGGCGACGACCACATCATCGAAGAGATCGCCGAACAACTCCGGGCGTGGAGCTGTCAGTGACGCCGACGGCACCTGGCAACCAAACCTATCGGCCTATTCCACCCGGCTGAGGGCGGACCGACCAGCGCCTCGCAGGCTCAGGGCGAATAGGGCTGAGCGGCGCCTTCCGCACGGACCGAACCCCTGCGTCGGTCGACGCCGGCGGCGGCCAGTGGGGTGGCGATGTCTTCCAGCGACTTGCCTTCGGCGTCGACGGCGAGGAACCAGGCCACCAGGCCGCCGGCGATCATCACGCCCGCACCCAACAGATAACCCAGGAACAGCAGGAAGGGTTGGGAACCGTCGCCGATCAGCGCACCGTAGATGACCGGGCCGAGGGCGCCGAAGCACTGGGCGATCGCGAAGAACACCGCGATGGCCTTCGCCCGGACCTCCAGCGGGAAGATCTCGCTGACGGTGAGATAGGCGGCGCTGGCGCCCGCCGAAGCGAAGAAGAAGATGACGCACCAGGCGATCGTCTGGGTGATCGCGTTGAGGAGGCCCGCGTTGAACAGGACCGCGCTGACGGCCAGCAGAAGCCCGGACAGTAGATACGTGCCGGCGATCATCTTCTTGCGGCCGATTGTGTCGAAGAGGTGCCCGATGGTCAACGGGCCGGTGAGATTCCCGACGGCGAACGCGATGAGGTACAGCGGCGTCGATTCGGAGGCCACCCCGTAGAACTTGCCCAGCACCAGGGTGTAGGTGAAGAAAATCGCGTTGTAGAGGAACGACTGACTGATCATCAATGACGCACCCAGGAAGGACCGAGCCGGGTACTCGCGGAACAACACGCGCGTCAGGGCCAGATAGCCGATCTTCTCGGTCGGCTTCAGCTCGATGGCGTTGGTCTCGTCGACCGGCGGCAGCGTGACGCCGGTGGCCCTCACCTCGCGCTCGATGTAGTCGATCGACTCCTCGGCGGCGGCAACGCGGCCGTTCATCACCTGCCAGCGCGGGCTCTCCGGCAGGTGCCGTCGCACGAACAGGATCACCAGACCCAGCACGGGTCCGATCAGGAAGGCCAGCCTCCAACCGAGGCTGATGTCGATGACCTTGAGGAACACGAAGGTGCCCAGAGTGCCGAGTATCGCGCCGCCCCAGTAGGTTCCGTTGACCGCGATGTCGACACGGCCGCGGAAGCGGGCGGGAATCAACTCGTCGATCGCCGAATTGATCGCGGCGTATTCGCCGCCGATACCCATGCCGGCGATGAACCGGGTGACGTAGAGGAAGACGATCCAGCCCGTGCCGTTGCCGAGCGTCAGTGCGGTGAGACCGCTGCCGATGAGGTAGACGCCGAGGGTGACCATGAAGAGGTTGCGTCGACCCAGTTTGTCGGACAACCGGCCGAAGAAGAGTGCACCGACGACCTCGCCGGCCAGGTACACGGTGGCGATCAACCCGACCGCGGCCGACGACAGCGCCAGGGTTTCCGGCTGGGTGAGCGTGTCGGCCACCGCGCTGGCCACGGTGATCTCCAGACCGTCGAGGATCCAGGCCACCCCGAGCGCCACGACCATGCGGGTGTGGAACGGCGACCACGGCAGGCGGTCGATCCGCGCCGGGATGATGCTCCGGATCACACCCGGTGCCTCGGCTGGGGCTGTCATGGTCGCCTCCTTGCGAGCAGGACACTTGGTGAGGTCGGCGTTCCCACGGCGATGTGAACGCAAACCTCGAGTTGTGCGCGCCGCACGGTCGCCCCATCAGCAACAGCGGTCACAGGCTCAGCGGCGGCTACCGTTTCCGAGCCGTCAACATTTGTTGACGCTCTACGGTCAGCGCTCGGTGCTGTGTGGAGTTCCCAGGTAGGGGAACTCGTCGAGGACGTCGGTGTGTGGGGAAAGTCCCGTCGGCGGTATCTCGCCCTTCGACAGGAACGCGAGCCGGTAGTCGATGACGTCGTCGGTGAACACCCGGCCGTTGGGGTAGGCCGCCGGCTCAGAAGGGTTGAAGCTCAGCATGTCTGGCAGCGTGCCCTCCCTGTCGATCTCGGCGATGGCTTCCTCGCGCGTGTAATTGCCGGTGTGTCCCATGAGGTGCACGAACTGGTCCAGCCAGCGGGAGCGGTCGTTGACGGGTTCGCTGGCGTTGTACTCCAGCTTGGTGTCGTCGGTGTTGAAGAAGCTGCTCACCGACGGGTGACCGGCGCGGTCGACGTGCTCGAGTTCGCCGTCGCGGCGCAGACTGCAGCGGCCCCAGATCCTGATGCCCGGGTCTCCGCCGAGCCGTTCGGTGGGAAGCTCGATGACGGTGGAGAAGACGTTGGCTTCGGTATTGGAGTCCACGCCGGTCCACGGTGACGGGCCGCCGAGGTGGGGTTCGGTGAAGTTGCGTTTGCCCGAGGTGTCGAAGAGGTTCTTGATGCCGTCGAAGTCGAAGAAGAATGCGTCGCTGCGCGCGCCGGCGAAGAACGTGATGTCGCCCGACGTCGCGATATTGGGCTGCTGACCGAACGACACCTCGACGCCGGAGAAGATCTTCTCCCCTGCGGGTTCCGGGGAGCGGGCGTCGTCGCCGATGGCCATGTAGACGTCGACGGTCTGCTCGCCGTTAACCGGCTCGGAGAACACATAGCTGAATGCGATGTCGTTGCGCAGGTCTCCGTCGTTGTCGATGGCGAGCCGGTAGATGGCGTCGGGATGCAGCGCATCGGCGTTGGGATTGGCATTGAGGATGAGCACCGTGCGACTCGGGTCGGCAGGCGATTGGAATGCGTAGAGGTCGCAGAGATCGAGGCGCTGGTCGCCGAGTGGGGGCCCCAGACTCAGACCGGTGAAGTGGTTCGACACGGGGGATCTCCTCGGCTCGATCGAGTGGGGATCGCCCACAGTGGCGACGTCCAAAATCTAGCCACCCACCGCACCCTGCACAAGACGGTGGCGGGCTGCGGAATGGCGAGGCGAAAACCGGCGTTTGCCCGAAAAGCAGCGCCGCGAGTTCTGTCGAGGCATCGTGGACCTGCTGGCCCTGGCGACAACGATGTCGGAGGACAACGGATGTGCGGAATATTCGCTGCGATGACGCGGCGCGGGCTTCCGGCTGACCGGTGCGATATGGCGCTCAAGGTCTTGGAGCATCGCGGCCCGGACGGCACCGGCATCTGGACATCGCGTGATGGCCAGTGGGCGCTCGGACACACGCGGTTGTCGATCATCGGTCTGCGAAACGGCAGTCAGCCCATGACGAGCCCGGACGGCGCCGTGCATGTGGTGGTCAACGGCGAGTTCTACGGTTACCGCGAGCTTCGGGAGCGCTTGCGAGCCAGTGGCTATCGCTTCTCTACCGAGAGTGACAGCGAGATTGCGCTGCACTTGTACCGGGAGCGCGGCATGGCGGCCGCGTCGCTGCTGCGAGGCGAGTTCGCCGTCGTCATCGCCGACGAGCGGCAACGGGCCATGATTGCGATCCGCGATCGGTTCGGCGTCAAACCCCTCTACTACGCCGCGGTGAACGGTGAGGTGTTCTTCGCGTCGGAGATCAAGGCACTGTTGGCGCTGGGCGTGCCGGCCGCCTGGGATCTCGAGGGCGCGACCGGAGGGATGGGCCGGTCTCACGAGAAAACCGAGTTCGCCGGGATCAGTAGCGTGCCCCCGGGGTGCTATGCGATCGCCCGCGATGGCGTTGTCCGAATCTATCCGTATTGGGATTGGGAGATTCCCACGGCTGAGCAGATGCGGGCAGACGCGCGAAGCGAAGCCGAGATCGTCGACGAATTCCGCGAGGCGCTGCGCGATGCCGTGCGGCAGAGGCTGGTCGCCGACGTCGAGGTCGCGTCGTATCTGAGTGGCGGCATCGACTCGTGCGCCGTGCTCGGGCTCGCGCAGCAGGAGATGGACCGGCCGATCCGCGCGTTCACGCTGACGTTCGAGAACCCGCTGTATGACGAGGCCAGCATCGCCGAGGCTCAGGCCAATCGCGTCGGCGCCTCGTATCACCCGATTCCGATCACTGGGCGCGAGATCGCGGATTCCTTCGCGGACGCGGTCTGGCATGCCGAGACACAGATGTTCAACGGCCACGGCGTCGCCAAGTATCTGCTCAGCCGCGCCGTGCGAGCCGCGGGCATCAAGGTGGTGTTCACCGGCGAGGGCGCCGACGAGATGCTCGGCGGCTATCCGTACTTCCGCGTCGACGCGCTGAACGACGACGCGACGTTGAGCGCCGGTCAGAAGGCGGCGCTGCTCGACGAGATGCTCGGCGCCAATGCGGCGACTCGGGCTTTGATGATGCCGGAGCAGGTCAACAGCCCGGAGATGCAGGCAGCGGAGCGTCGGCTGGGCTGGCTGCCGGCGACGCTCAATGTGTTTGCGGCCCAGACCAATAGCGTGGCTCCGTTGTTCCGTGATGATCTTCCGGCGTCCGTTCGGGAGTTTCGGCCGCTGGTGTCCGCGCTGGATCGCTTGCCGCTGACCCAACGCATCGCCGGCCGCGACCGGCTGAATCAGATGCTCTATGTCAATGCCAAGACGGTGTTGCCGAATTTCATCCTGAACTATCTCGCCGACCGGATGGAGATGGCGCACTCGATCGAAGGGCGTGTGCCGTTCCTGGATCACCACGTCGCCGAAGTCGCGGCGCGGGTGCCTGTGACCATGAAGGTGAAAGGCATTCGCGAAAAGCACGTGCTGCGTGAAGCGGCGAAGGATGTGTTGATCCCCGAGGTATACGACCGCCAGAAGCATCCGTTCACCACTCCCCCGACGCGCAACACCAACGACCCGATGCTCGAGTTCTACCGGGACACGTTCGCGTCGCAGGCGGCGAAGGACCAGCCGATCTTCGACATGACGAAGGTATCGACGGCGCTCGATCAGTTGCTCGACAGTCCGGATGATCAACGCATCGCGGTGGAAGGCGGCCTGCAGCGCGTGGCGAGCGTGGTGGTGATGCAAGAGCTGTTCTCCCTGGCGTGAGCCAACGGAAGTCCCAACAGCACCATCGGCCACAACGTGGGCGCAGCTGTCGAATTTGAGGCGTCATCAAATGATGACGCCTCGTCGTTAGAGTCCGATCGGCTGCAATGCTGGTGGCTACAGCCGCACGAGGAGGTACCACATGTCCGACTCCGCTTCGGTATGGCCTGAACTTCCGGTGGCGCAGTGGGCCGACACTCGCGACACCGTTCAACTGATGACGCAGGTCGTCGGCAAGGTGCGGTTGGCGAACACACCGCTGATGAGCCATTGGTGGAACGTCGTGCTGTACGTGTCGGCGCGCGGCCTGACGACCGGATTGATCCCCCACGGCGACAAAGGGTTTTCGATCGCCTTCGATTTCATCGACCACCAGCTGATCATCGCCACCACCGGCGGGGAGAGGCGCGCGCTGCCGTTGCAGCCGGGACCGATCGCCGATTTCTACCGCGACGTCATGGCGGCACTCGACGAACTGGGCCTGTCGACCGAGATCTGGACCATGCCGGTCGAGATTCCCGAGGCAATCCCGTTCGACACCGATCGACAACACATCGCCTACGACGGAGATCAAGTGCACCGGTTCTGGCTGGCGCTGGTGCAGATGAATCGCGTCTTCGAGATATTCCGGTCGCGCTACATCGGCAAGGTGAGCCCGGTGCACTTCTTCTGGGGCGCAATCGATCTGGCGGTGACGCGGTTCTCCGGACGGCCCGCGCCCAAACATCCTGGCGGCGCGCCGAACTGCGGCCCACACGTGATGTGGGAGGCCTACTCCCACGAAGTGAGCAGCGCGGGATACTGGCCCGGCCCGGATGGCGAGGGCGTCTTCTACTCCTACGCCTATCCCGAACCGCCCGGGTATCGGGATGCGTCCGTCTCACCGGCGCAGGCAGCGTTCGACGAAGGTCTCGGTGAGTTCACGCTGCCGTACACCGCCGTGCGGGAGGCCGACGATCCCGACGCCGTGTTGCTCGAGTTCCTGCAGAGCACCTACGAGGTCGCCGCCGACAGGGGCGGTTGGGACCGCGAGGCGCTGGAACGCCGATGACACGCGCCGCGCGGTAGTCGCGGGCAATCCACCGGGCGTCTGGCTTCGAATCACAGACGGACCCGCGGAGGGAGGCGAAGTGGCAGAAACGCAGAATACGCAGACGGCGGATGCACGAGTAGTGCGGACCTGGCGCTGGGTCGCCGCGGCCTTGGCGTTAAGTCAGCTCGTGGCTCCGGCGGTCGTGAACTGGCTGGCAGGCAATTTTCTGGAGTCGGGCGCGACGAACGAGGCGCTCATCACGCCGGCGGGCTACGCGTTCGGCTTGTGGGGAGTGATCACCGTGCTGTGTGCGGTCACCGCGGCGGCGGTGGTGCGCTACGGGTTGGGCGCGTGGTGGGAGACGAGCCTGCTGATCGATGCGAGTGTGGTGTTCGTCGGGTTCAGCGTGTGGCTGCTGGTGGCGGCGCAGGACTGGCTGTGGGTCAGCGTGGTCGTCTTCATGGTGATGGTGTCGTCGTTGATCCATATCGTGCGCCTGCTGGTGCTGCGTCGGCATGACTTGACGTGCCCGTCGTGGTTGGCGGTGCTGGCGACGGTCACCTTCGGGCTGTATCTGGGCTGGAGCAGCGTTGCGGTGTTAGCGAATGTCGCGGCGGCACTGATCAACAGCGGCGTGTCGGCGTCGACGGCGTGGTGGCAGTTCGTCGTCCTGGTGGCGGCCGGCATCTTCGTGCTCGCGTTGACGCGGCTGTTCCGCGCGACGCCGGGTTATGTGGCCGGTTCGTTGTGGGCCCTGGTGGCGATCGCGATCGGCGCCGCACAGCGAGACAGCACACTGTTGTCAGCGACGGCGGCGGTGGCCGCCGTACTCGTGGTGGCTGTGGCCGCGTCGGCGTTCTTCGGACGGCGCCGCGCCGTTTGAGCGGCGTTCAGCGGGTCCGAGCTGCGATGACTGTCAGCTCCGCGGTGTAGACCTTCTTGGCCTGGATCGACGCGTAGGCCTTGGATGCGGTGGTGCGGAGCCCTCGGACATAACGCACGTAGTCTTCGCCTCGGGCGTATACCAGCTCGCCGGCCACCTCGAGCAGCGTCTTTTCGGAGAGCCCCACATCACCATGGTGCCGGATTCGTGGGCCAGCCTCAGCTGTGAGTTGCGAAGCAGACACCAGCGAGGCGACGAAGTGCTACCGAGCCCGCGGTGGGTCACGACGCCAGGCGGCCGCGAGCGCCATTCACGGCGTCTCGTCAATCGTTATCGAAAAGCTCCGTCCTTCGTTATCGGAAATAACCGTGCAATTGACGCATGTGTCGGCGAACTTGCTGCACCATTTCTTCATGAGCCGCGCGACGGGAGGTCGCGCCACGCTCCGGGTTGGGCACACCTGGCATGGGGAGGAAAACATGCGCCAGCCAACGGCCGCACTTGCGGTTGCACTCATCGGCGTCACGGTGGTCGGATGCGCCAGCACGATCGGCAACGCCGAGGCGCCCACCACCACCCGGCCGAGGATTCCGCGGCCTCTTGTCGAGCGTGAGCTGACCGGCTTGCTGCTCAACCCCGACCAGGTGAACGTCGCGATCGGGACGACCGGGATGGCGGTCACACATCAGCAGGCCTCGATGTCCGACAACAGCGCCACGATGGCGCCGCCGGAGTGCCTGGCCATCGACGGCGCGGCGGAGGCGCCAATCTATGTCGACAGCGGCTACTGGGCGGAGCGGGACCAGAGTCTGAACAACGGTGACAACTTCACGCACTATCTCAAGCAGGCGGTGGTGTTGTTCCCGACGATCGAGAAAGCCGGTGAGTTCCTCGACGCCTCCGCCGAGCGGTGGCCGGCCTGCCACGAGTACACCCACACGCAAAGCGGAACCCAGTGGACCGTTGGACCGATAGCAAACGTCAACGGCACGCTGAGTGTGATTGCGACTGAACAGGACGCCGCCGCCCCCGGCTGGGGCTGCGGACGTGCACTGGCGCACAGTAACAACATCATTGTCGACGTCAACACGTGCAGCGCTGATCCCGCCGATTCGGCGGTCAGAATCGCCAAACAGCTCGCTGACAATGTGACTGCGCGGTGGTGAGGCGTTACTGAATGCTCTTGGACCGATATGTGGAGCCAGGCCAGCGCATCTCGTCACTGTGAATGCCGCGATCGTCGGCGGACCCGCCGCAGATGCGCGGCCTCACCCCCACTGGTGGCCGCAGGCGGCGCAGGTCCAGACGTCGTGGTCCACACAGCATCCGCGCCAATGGACCCACGGAGGCCGGCGGAGGCGTGTCCGCGCTAGCCGCGAAATTGCCTCCACGGTCGTCGATTGCGCGCCGCAACAACCATGGGTGCAATTTCGGCGATCGGTCCGGTGGCGAAATCCTGACCTCGCCGCCGGAATCAACCCTTCGCGAGCGCGAGCACTTCCTCCGCCGACGGCGGACTGGCCGGGTGGTACGACAGGCACCACGGAGCGACGATGCGATAGAAGGCTTGTCCTTCGGTGGCGACGTAAAAGTTGCCGGCCCGCAGCCTGCTGATATCGGGAACCAGTCCGCCCTTGGCGCGGGCCATCTCTTGAGCGGCGTCGATCTGCACCGGCGCGTGCAGTGCACCATAGAACTGCGTGACCGCGTTGCCCGGAATCTGATTGTGCAGTCCCTTCGGAGCCTGAGTAGCGAACACCAGGCCGAGACCGTACTTGCGCGCCTGCGACGACAGTGCCAGCGTGCTGCGGGTGCATGCCGTGAATCCCCGTGAAGGCGCTAGGGTTTGGGCTTCGTCCATCACCAGAAGCCCGCGAAGGGGTCTATCGCCTGCGGGATTGCGTTTGATCCAGGCGAACAGCGCCATCTGCAGCTGGTTGACGAAGCTTTGGCGCTGCTCATCGGCGGGCAGCCCGATCATGCTGATCACCGAGACGCGGGCGCGATAACCCTTCGACGGGGTGAGCAGCACGCCGGGATCCAGCGGCGCGCCCTCCCCGCCGAACAGTGGATCGGTGACCATGGCCGCCCGAAGGTCCTCCGCGATGTTGCCCGCAATCTTGTGCGCACCGGAGAGGCCGCTGATGTCGTCGGGTAGATCACTGAGCATCCGGACGAACCGCGGAAGTGTCGGCGCAGGGTCTCGCCCGAAGTGCTGCAACGCTTCCCGCAGCACCGCTCGCGCACGGTTGGCCTTGGCGGTTTGGCCGGTGATCAATGCGCGCGGCTCGAGCGCGGCCGCGGCGGATTCGACGGCGTCGATGAACTCGTCCTCGTCGTCGACGACGCTGGCAAAGTCGGGCAGCGGTTGGAATGCCAACGGACGTCCTGAGCTCTTCCGCGGCGTCCAGACCACCACCTCGGTGTTGTCGAGGTACTCCTTCGCCCGCCGACTGTCGGAGGACCGCCAGCCGGGCGGGGGTTCAGGCCAAGGGGTGCCAAGGCGGGACAGATCGTTGTTGGGATCGAGCACGATCGATGACACGCCGCGCAACGCGCACTCCTCGACCAACCGCCGGATCAGGACCGTCTTGCCCGATCCCGTGCCCGCGAAGATCGCGACGTGCTTGCGCAGCGCCGAAAGATCAACCGAAACCATCGCATTGCTGCTCAGCTCGACGCCGAGGGGCACCGCAGTATCGGGTACATCGTCATGCGGCGGTTCCGGCTCGGGCGGCGGCTCTGGCTCGGGCTGCGGGTCTGCAGGGAGCACAACAGGGGAAGGTGTCTTGCCGTTGTTGCCAAGCGCCTCACGAAGAATGGTCAAACTGTGCGCGGGTTGGCGGGCCCGCAACCAACTCGCCAGTTCGACAGAGTCATCTCCAATCAAGTCGCGAAGGGCCGTCATCGTTCGGATGTCGTCTTCAGAGATCGCCAGCGTGCGTCCGCCCGAGTTGTGAAACTCGTCGACGAGTTTGGTCGTCTTCGGCCCGGTGGGCCACGGCGAGTTGCGCAGGATGAACAGCTGGCGCCTGTCGGCTTCGAGCCCGGTCGCACTGAGGGCCTTCTTGATGCGGCTCTGTGCGGCAACGGCATTCGTCGCTGCAATGGCACGAAAGGACCAATGTCGTTCGTCCTCGGTTGTCGGGTCGAGGCTCTGCCGCAGACGGGCGTGCAGCGCCACCAGCCGGCCCGGCGGCCGGTCGCAGGTGTAGGCCTGGTCGGCGTCGCGCTCGGCGATCCACGCGTTGAGCGCGGCGGCCAGCAGCTCGGGCATGCTGGTGTCTTCGCTCTCGTGGTCGAGGGGGGCAGACGTCACCGCGCTGCGGCGGTACTCGGCGAAGCGCCGATCGATGTCGGTTGACGGAATGACGGGTGGCGGTGCCGGCGGAGGTTGCGGACCGGCGCTCAAACGCTCGAGTTCGATGACCTCGTCGTGCGTCAGGCACTGCCGGACGTGTGCGTCGGCGCGTTTCAACAAAAGCCGGGGCGTGTAGTCGAGCGCGTCCACGAACGCGGCCGGCAGGATGGGCCAGCTGGGATAGGGCGGATCGAAGCCGGCCTCGGCATACTTGGCGACGAAGCGACGCTCGAGGATCGCACGCCCGATGTCGGCGGTCGGAAGTGGTTGCAGCGGAGCGGTTTCGCGAAAGCGGTCGGCGACGGTCGCTGTTGCACGGTCGCGGATGTGCTCCCACACTCCCGGCAGGCAGGCCACCACGGCGACGGTGCGCCGCATGGTCTGACGGGTCGCCATCAGACCGTGTGCGACTTGCTCGAGGACAAGCGAGCTCGGATCGTGAGCGGTGTCCTCGGTGTGCGCCAGGGACTGGGCGAGCAGGGTGTCGATCTGGTCGAGAGCGAGCACGGCGGGTCCAGCGATGGCGATCAGCCGGGAGAGGTCGTGCACGCATTGTTGTGCCGACGCCGGTGACGTCCGCAGCCGCCAGCGGTCGCGCTCGTCGTCGCCGTGCTCCTCGCTGGAGTGCAGATAGGCGTCGCCGATGTCGTGCGCGGACAAGTCGCTGGCTCCCAGAAGCACGAGCGCCCGCAGTGTCTGATGGCAGTCGCGGACGGGGTCGGGGCGCGCTTTGGCGAGCGCGTTGACGAAGCGGTCGAGCGTGTCGGGTTCGAGGTCGTCGTCGCCGATGATGGCCCGGCGGTCGGCGCGGGAGACGTGCGCGATCGACGACAGCTCCCACAGAAGGTCCTTGAGCTGTGTCTCGCGCTCGGCGCCGGGACGCCCGAGACCGTCGAGGATGCCGTTGCGTGCCGACTCCCAGAAGCTGGCGGCGTCGAGCAGCTCGACGAGGAAGAAGTAGCCACCGGTGGCCTGGACGCGCTCGCGGACCTGACCGAGAAGATGCGTTTTGCCCGAGCCGGCCTGGCCACGCACGACGACGCCCAGGGGTGTCGCGACAGGGTCGCGGACGGCGTCACCGAAGGCGTCCATGACGTCGTCGACGGCGTGCTCGTTGAGGCCGGAAACGTGCGTCGCTGCCTGCGGTTGCCACAGGTCGTCGGCGGTCGGGGCCCATGTGAGTCGCAGTGACTTGAGCGCTTCGCGTTCCGCTTCGTGCATCAGGGCTCTATCGCGATGAGGTGCTTGTGCTGGTCGCCGATGACGATGGCGGCCTCGCGGTCGGCGGTGGTCAGCACCTTCTGGTTCTCTTCGGGGATAAGGCTGACGCCTGGTGTCCGGTACAGGGTGTGCAGGGCGGCGTCGACGTCGTCGCGTGATGCGTCGACGAACTCGGCGCGCAGGTGGGTGAGGCTGACCCAGCCGCCGGGCCGCGGGGCGAGGCGCGCGTAGGCGTCGCGGATGCGGTCGTCGATGGTCGCGGTGGTGGGCACATCGGCCGTGTACCCGAAGACGTCGGCGAGACTCAGGTCGGCGTTGAGCAGGTAGCGATCCAGCGCGGCCAGGACGGTGTAGAGGGTTTTCGCCGGTCCGGTGGATCGCGGGGGCGCGCCGGCCGCGACGATCTCGCGGCAGAGATGCCAGCCGCGGTCGGTGAGCTCGTGGACAAAGCGGCCGCTGCTGCGGTCCGACTCGATCAGGCCGAGGTCGTTGAGTTTGTCGCGGCTGGGCTTGTCGAGTTTGGGCCCGAGGGCGATCAGGTCAGGATTGGGCACCGGCTGCGATTTGGCCATGAGCACGAGTAGGACGGCGCGCTCGGTGCCAGTCAGGGCCGTGGGCGTCACACTCACGGTTGCCAACCTAGTCGGTGTCGAGAATGCGAGTAATGCCTGTCGACCGCCATTCAACCGACGGCCTGGCTAAGGGTGCTCAGGGCATTTCAGCGAGTTTCTTGACCCGCGGACCGACGGGACGGCCCGTCTTGGCGCTGGCGCTTACCGCCACTTTCGCTGTGGCTTTGCGCTTCTTGGATGCCTGCGCCGCTGGCCGTTCAATCGGTCGGACATCAAACATCAGGCCGACAGGTGCGAGCATATTGACCAGCGCATCGAGGCTGAACTTGGTGATCTTTCCGTTCAGGAGATCAGAAACTCGGGGCTGGGTGACACGCAGATGTGCGGCAGCTTCGGCCTGCGTCCAACCTTGCTCCCTGATGCGCTGCTCGATGGCGATCATTAGCAGGCCACGCGCGGTAAGGTTGGCCGCCTCCTGTGGAGTGTCGGCGAGGTCGGTGAAAACGCTGTCAGCCATCCCTTGCCTCCCGGTAGCGCTTCTTGGCGATATCGATATCGGTCTTCGAAGCAGCTGCTGGCCGAGCTCGTACCGGATGTCCGGGCGCAGTTCGCGAATGTCATCTCGAGTAGTGCCAAGCCATCTGATGGACCTGAAATCGAGGTCCATGTTATATCGGAACCGATATAAATTCCACGGCACAGCGCAATGGGAGAGAGATGCGACGTGAGTCAACAACGCGCGGCCACTTGCCTTGGGAGACGAACTTCGCCCGACTCTGCACGTTGAACTCCCGTGACCCATTGACGTTCTACCAGTTCGCCTTGACCTTGCCGAGTCTGCGCGATGGGTCCGACAAGATCGGGCCACCACCAGGCCCCAGCCACTTTTTGGGTAGGGACGGGCCCTCAGACCGGCGGCAGGTTCAGCCGCCGCGCGAGATCTGGTCCGCCGATGTCGCGGATGAAGTCTGGGTCTCCGCAGACGACGAGTTGGTCACGGGCTCTTGACAATCCGACGTAGAGGCGTTCGCGGGAGCGGTCGAACTGACTGGCCTCGTTGACGACGAGGACGACGGCGCGGCGCTCGAGCCCTTTGAACCCCAGCACGTGGCCGTAGAACACCTGATCGGCGTCCCAGAAGGTATCCCAGTACGCCTTGTGCCCTTCCTTCTGCCGCTCGGTCTGCTCGGGATGGCGGCCGCCGGTGGTCAGCAGCGCGACATCCTCAGGGCGCCAGCCCTGTTCGAGTAGTGCTTCGATCTGGTCGTCGCCGACGCTCAGCGCGTCCTCGCGGCTGCAGGCGACGAACGAGACGGCCGGTCCCTCACCGCCGAGGAACCGCATGGGGTGGTCGACGAGCGGCTGGAACGCGTTGGCGATCTGGCGGGTGTTGCGCAGGTTGTGGTCGAGGATCAGCGGGACCAGCGGCACCGGCGGGGAGCCGTACCGGTTGAAGACGCGCTGGCCCTCGTCGGTGAACACGTACAGGCCGCCCTCGTCGGGGTCCTTCAGCGCGATCAGCAGCGGTTCCCACCACGAGTCGGCGAAGTCCTGCGCCTCGTCGACGACGATGGAGTCGAAGCGATGCCCGGCTTCGAGTTCCATTGCCAGCTCGGCCATTTGCCGCGGCAGGTCATGCTCCCAGAACTGGACGGTCTCCTCGGTGCGCAGCGATTCGTCGGGCCCCTGCGGCGCTCCCCATTGCACGCCGAGGGCGTGGAACTCGCCGACGTAGGCGGGCCGCTGACGGCGCGGCCACGTCGCGGTGATCCGTTCCAGGTAGGACGCAAGACCATGCGAGTAGCAGACGAGGGCGACGCGCTGGCCGCGTTGCGCCAGCCGCCGCGCTTGTTCCATGGCCAGGAAGGTCTTTCCGCTGCCGGCACCGCCACGGACTTCGATGCGGTTGAGCAGCCGGATGGCGTCCAGGACGACGCCCTGGTGTTCGGTGAGCGCATCGGCGGCGTCCTCGTTGGCCAAGGCCCGGGCGACGACGTCGCGCTGCGGGAGTCCCCTGCCGCTGAGCGCGGTGGTGATCTGGTCGATGCCCCGCCGGTCGAGGAGCGGCCGGTCGAGCTCCTGGCGGACGAGGACTTCGCGCAACTTGTCGGCGATGGTCGGAAGGTCGTTGCGGTCGATGACTTTCCAGCGCGGGCAGTCCGCCAGCGCGAAGTCGTCGGGCAGCTCGGTGTTGGGCAGCACGACGACGTGGTCCCAGCGCAGTCGGCCCTGGCTCCAGCGGGGATCCTTCTCGATGTAGTCGCGCAGCGCGTAGCAGGCCTCGCGGGCCTGGCGAACCGGGTTGATGCGGTGGTCGTGGCCGCCGCGCTTCTGCCGCCAGCCGTCGCCGTCGTGCCACACCTCGCCGCCCTTGACCTCGAGGCAGACGATGCCGGCGCCTTCGATGGCGACGACGAAGTCGACCTCGTGGTCCTTGAGGTGGTCGGTGACGCGCTGACCCGCGACGACGAGGTCGTTGGGCTGCAGTTGCTCGACGAGCGCCTGGTAGACGCGGCGCTCGGCGCGGTTGGCGAGGCGCGGTGTTTCGGCCGGGGCGATGCTCACGGGCAGATCCGCGCCGCGCTTCGACGCAACCACGACATGTCGAACCCCTCCCCTGTGAGCGTCGTGTCGATGGTAGCCACAGGGTCCGTCAGCCCGGCCGATCACCAGTCGGCGAAAACGTCACTTCAGCGGTGTTCGTTGAGATCCAATAGCGCCGAGGAGGTGCGCCATGGGCGAGCGGGTCGAATCATCCGCCCTTGTCGGCGGCGCCGGCCACGCGGTGCAGCACAGGCTGGAGCGGTGCGTCGCGGCGTTGCGACGCATGGTCGACGACGGTTGGTTCGGCGCCCATGAGGACACCATCGGTATGGAGGTGGAGTTCGATCTCGTTGATCCGTTGGGCCGGCCGCGGCTGATCAACGACGCGGTCCTGGCACGCCTGGGCCGCACGGACATGCAGCACGAGCTGGGTCAGTTCAACGTCGAGCTGAACCTGGCTCCTCGCGGATTACGGGGTCAGGTACTGCGCGAGTGCGAAGCCGATCTCGCCGACGTGTTCGACCGGAGCAGGGCGGCGATGGAGGGGCTCGGCGTTCGGCTCGTCGCTGTCGGCATGCTGCCCACCGTGAGCGCCGAGCAGCTGACCGTCGAGCGCATCTCGCACAACCCGCGCTACGAGCTGCTGGCGCGGCGCATGCGCGCTGCCCGCCACCGCCCGTTCTCGGTGCGTATCCTCGACGGGTGCGAGCCGGTGGAGTTCGACACGGACTCCGTCGCCCCCGACGCCGCCACCACCAGCCTGCAGCTGCACCTGCGGGTGTCACCGGACCGGTTCGCCGCCTACTACAACGCCGCACAGACGATCGCGGGCGCTCAGGTGGCGGTGGCCGCGAACGCGCCCTTCCTGCTCGGTTACCGGGCCTGGCAGGAAACCCGAATTCCGTTGTTGGAGCAGCTTCTTGACACCCGCCGCCTCAAGGACGTCCGCGCGGGCGCACCGGCGCGGGTTCGCCTCGGCGACCGGTGGGTCGACGATCCCGTGGAGCTGTTCGACGATATCGTTCGGGACTTCCCTCCGTTGCTTCCGACGATGGAGGCCGAGGATCCCGACACCGCCCTCGAGACGGGGTGTGCTCCGAGCCTGCGTGAGCTTCGACTGCACAACGGCACGGTGTGGCGCTGGAACCGTCCGGTCTACGACGTGCAGGCCGGCCGCCCGCAGCTGCGCATCGAAAACCGGGTACTGCCCAGCGGACCGACCGCCGTCGACATGATCGCCAACGCCGCGTACTACTACGGACTACTCCGCGCGGTGGTCGACAGCGACATCGCCCCGTGGGAGCACGTGCCGTTCGCGGTGGCCGAGCGGAACCTGCACGCCGCGGCGCGCGACGGTCTGACGGCCCAATTGTCCTGGCGGGGCATCGATTATCCGGCCGATCGGCTGACCCGTGAGGTCTTGCTGCCGGCCGCCGCAGCCGGGCTGGACGCCTGGGGCGTGGACTCCGAGGACCGCGACCGTTACCTCGGTGTCATCGACGCGCGGGTTCGATCGGGCCGCACCGGCGCCGCCTGGCAGATCGACGTGGTGCGCCGTCTGGAGGAGCGCGGGCTCGAGCGAATCATGGCGCTGCATGAGATGACTCGGCGTTATGTCGAGAACGCGCACACCGGTGCACCAGTGCACGAATGGCCCGTGCTATGACCGCACCAGCGTCGCCTCGTATGGTGACCGAATGCAGAAGGCGCGAGTCATCCACATCGCCCGGCAGGTCGGGGCGTTAGCTGTCACGGCAGTGACCGCCGCTTCGACACTCAACGGATACCGGCCGCTGGCGCGTCGGGGCTACCCGTCGATCTGGTCGTGGGTCTTCGGTTTGGTGGTGAGCGAGTTCCCGCTGCAGACGCTCGTGAGCCAGCTCGGCGGGCTGGCGTTGACCGCTCGCCGCCTGACCCGACCGGTGCGCACTATCGCCTGGGTGGTGGCCGGCATTTCGGCGGTTGGTCTGCTGAACTTCAGCCGTGCAGGACATCGGGCGGCTATTCCGCTGAGGGAAGCGTTGGACAGCGGCCTGGGCACCGATCGGCGCACAGACTCGCAAGGCTTGTGGCGCCGACCAGCCGGCGGTGGCACCGCCAAGAGCCCAGGCGCTCTGCGGATGCTGCGGATCTACCGCGACTACACCCACGACGCCGACATCAGCTACGGCGAATACGGCAGCGCCAACCATCTCGACATCTGGCGGCGTCCCGATCTCGACCCGGCCGGGAAAGCGCCGGTACTGTTCCAGATCCCGGGAGGGGGCTGGGTCACCGGCAACAAACGCGGACAGGCGCATCCCTTGATGAGCCACCTCGCCGAGCTCGGCTGGATCTGCGTGGCGGCCAACTACCGGCACAGCCCGCGCAACGCGTGGCCCGCCCACATCCTCGACGTGAAGCGCGCGCTGGCATGGGTCAGGACGCACATCGCCGAATACGGCGGCGACCCTGATTTCATTGCGATCACCGGCGGCTCGGCCGGCGGCCATCTGTCGTCGCTGGCTGCACTGACACCCAACGACCCGCGGTACCAGCCGGGCTTCGAAGACGTCGACACCCGAGTTCAGGCCGCCGTCCCGTTCTACGGCATCTACGACTTCACCCGCTTCGAGGACGCGTTGCATCCGTCGATGCCGGAGCTGCTAGAACGGATGGTCATCAAGAGACCGCACTCGACGAACTTTGAGTCCTATGCCGACGCATCGCCGGTGAACCACGTGGCCGCTGACGCCCCGCCGTTCTTCGTCTTGCACGGTCGCAACGACTCGCTGGCTCCCGTCGAGCAGGCGCGGGCGTTCGTCGCGAAGCTGCGGGATGTCAGCACCCAGCCGGTTGTGTACGCCGAATTGCCTTTGACCCAGCACGCTTTCGACTCATTGGGCTCGGCGCGCGCCGCGCACGCCGCAGTTGCCGTCGAGCAATTCCTCGCCGAGATTTATGCGAACCGACAGCAGGCGACGCAATCAGAGCGGGTCATCTCGACATCATGAGACGTGGAGATGACCAGAGCTTCGAAAACCATTGTTAGGCAGTTCGCGACGATGTGCGCTGGCCGGGACGGGTGCTATTGGGCGGCGCGGACGATGAAAGCGTCGATGTTCTCGTCGTACAGGACCGTTTCGTCCACGAATAGCTCCCCAACCGTGCGTCCGTCCTCGGCGACCGCCAGGAAGGTGGATTCCTCCTCGTCGTAATTCACCGACCCTTGCACAAACATCGCCGCGACCTCGCGCCCATCCGCTCCGAAAACGACAAGCTTTATACCGCCGGCATCCTTGATGTACTGCAGTGCTTCGGCACGTGTCGTGACCATTGCTGGAATTCCTCTCCGCTGGAGGCTTACTTGCTCAAAGTATTGCCCAACCAGTAGCGACAACCGGGGAGTCGGTCGGGGCGATGCTCACGGGCGCATGGGCTCTCTGGTGTGACCAACGACGACGATCCGACCCCTCCCCTATGGGCGTCGTGTCGATGGTAGCGAGCGGCCCGTCACGGCAACTGACGCGGTCGCAGATTATTTGTCAGTGCATGGGTTTACTGTCGGCCTCTCAGCGCGAATCTAGGGGGGGATCATGCGCGGACGTGGGGGTATTGCTGTCGTGCTCGCGGTATGCGGGGCGGTGGCGTTTTCGGGTGTCGCTCGGGCCGACGAGTACGACTTCATCAGTGAGCTGGACAGCACGGGGGTGTACTACGAGTCGATGCTCGACATGATCGACATCGGCAAGGAGCTCTGTCACGACCTGCGGGGTGGCGTGGCGCCGCCAGTGGTGCTGGGCAAGCTGCAGGACACAGGATTCGCGGTAGCCGAGTCGGCGATCGTGTTGATGTCGGCGGTGAACAACATGTGCCCCGATACGAAGGCGGCGGTGGTCGGGTGGGCGCGCGGCAACGGCTACACCGGTGCGCTGTAGGAGTTGCGACGATGTACACGCAGACGTTCGACGTGATCGACTTGATCAATCTCGTTGCCGCCGAACACGACTGGGACTTGTTCTTTGACTCGGGTCCCGGCGACAGCCGGGAGCTGATCTTCTCCCGGACGACCCGGTTCGACGGCGACCTGGAGGTCGACATCGTTCTCGACTTCACCGGTCGAATCGAGGTCTCGGAATACCGACGCGATGGCGAGTTGTGCCGGCGCAACACCGTGGACAAGGGGACATCGGCCGCGGACGTCCAACTCATGACTCTCCAGCTCTTCAAGCGATAAGGCCGTCGGCGCATGGGGGCGAGACGCCGCTTCGGCGGGTGGCATCCCGCGCAGGTCATGTGGCGAATCAGCCGACGGGGCCGGGCACCAGGGGCACGGTGGCGTTGTGCGGCTGACCGACTTGGTCCAGCCATGTCACGCTGACGACGTTGCCTGGATAGTGCTGGTCCAGCAGATCGGTCAGCGTGGTGTCGGAGTTGATGGTCTTCCCGTCGAATCCGGTGATCACATCGCCGGGTGCGAGGCCCACCTGGTCGGCCGGGGAGCCACCGAGCACCTCACGCACCGGCACGCCACCTGCCCGCAGGCCGGGTCCGACGCCCACCCCGAGCATCGGCGATTCTCCGACATGGATTGAGCCGGAGGAGGATCCGGATTCGATCTGCCTGGCGACCGACAGCGCGGTGTCGATCGGGATCGCGAAACCCTCTGCGCCACTGTGGCTCGAAACCCGGTAGTTGTCCGAGGCCGCCGTGTCGATGCCGACGATCTGCCCGCTGTCGTTCACCAACGGCCCGCCCGAGTCTCCGGGCTGTATGTTGGCGTTGGTTTCGATCATTCCGGTCAGTTGCTCGGATGCGGCCAGCTTGTCGGTGGCGACGATCGTCTGGCCCATCGCTGTCACCGTTCCGTTGGCGCGGCTCAATCCTTTCCCGCCTGCGTTGCCGATGGCCAGGACCGGCTCGCCGACGCGGACTTGCGACGAGTTGCCCAGCGGCGCGGTCGGCAGCCCGCTAGCTCCCTGCAGCTGCAGAACGGCCATGTCGTGCTTGCGGTCGTAGCCGACGACGGTGGCCGGGTAGGTGCGGCCGGTGCCGCTGTCCGTCGCGGTGATCTGCGTGGCGCCCTCGACGACGTGGTTGTTGGTCAGCACTTCACCGTCGGGGCTCAACACGATGCCCGTGCCGGCGCCGACCGCGCCTTGAAGACCTATGTCGGTGTTGACCAGGACGAGACCCGGTTCGACCATGTCGCTCTGGTAGGCACGCAGGCCGATGTCGCCGTGCAGCGGTCCCCGCAGCCCGATAACGATGATCGCGATAAACATGAATGGCCACCACAGTGCACGGCCCGACATCTATCTGCTCCCGATTCCTCTTCCAGCTTTGAGCTTCCGTCTCCATGTTTTCTCTGCGAACTGAGAAATGGCTGGGAGGCGGCTGTTTACACACAGAATTGCGGCTGGCAGGTAATCGCACATAGCGGCTTCCCCCACGCCTGGCGCCTTCGCCGTCGCTGTACGTGTCGGCACGCGGTCTGACCACGGGGCTGATCCCGTACGCCGACAGAGGGTTTTCGATCGACTTCGACTTAGCTGCCGCCGCGTTCGCCGCTCCTCCTCCTGATGAATTCTTGGCCACGGCCGCATCGTCTCATCAGCAACCGACACTCGTCAGCACGTTCAGCGCAAACTTTGGTTGCTAGGTGAGCGGTGCGTCGCCGGTCCGTTTGGCTGCTGAAGGGATTGACCGGCGCGTTGGCGGGGATATCAGCTGGACCATCGAGGCATCGAGGTAACCGTGGACGCCGTCGTGACGGGGTCGAGCGCCCTGATGTGTCGTTCTGGCTACGATGGGGCATTCTTACGCTGTCGGGGCCAGCACGTCGGGGAGGACCTCAATGGCTCATGATCCAGATAGCGGGGCAGACCAGGCGGATCTCCCGGCGACCACCGAGTCGCACAGCGATGAGATCGTCGTTTCTCTGCAACCCGAGGGTCTACTTGTCGGCGGTGACCCGAACGCGGTCGAGTCGTATCTGAAACGCATCCAGGACTCGACGAGCTACGCGATGCAAGTCGTTGGCGTCGACAAGGCGCCCCTCGGAAACGCCACCGGGGTCGCCGCGAGCGCAGCGTCGCTGCTCGGCCAATCCGCGAAGTTTGTCCAGCTCCATCCCGAGAGTGTCAAAGCCATCGATAAGTACAACTTGATCCCTGGTACGGATGGCTTCTACCGGATGATGGTCCGGGGCGCCGGCAACAAGTTCGCCAAGCAACTCCAGTGGAAACGTGCCGATGTCACCCCGGCCCGTCTCATGTCGGCCCAGATGCTTGCGGTGCAGATAGCGCTCAAGACGGCTATCAGCGAAGTAGAAGACGCGGTGCGGCGCGTCGAGGACAAGGTCGAAGAGGTGTTGCGGCTGGCTCAGGCCAGTCGTTCCGGCGATGTCCTCGGCGACCGGACGTCGGTAGACCGCATGGTCACCTACCTCGAGAAGCACGGTTCGTTCTCCGATGCCGACTGGGATTGGATCTCGGGCATCGGCCCGGGACTCAACCGAACCGTCGAGCAGTTGCGTCAACACGCAATCGGGACATTGAAGACATTCGACCCAACACGGCCGATCCAGGAGCGGGCGCAATTCATCGTGACCGCCGTGGAGGGGCAGGCACTCGGAGAGACGCTCAGTCTGCTGGTGGTGGCGGAAGAATCTTTGTTCAAGTGGCAGCGTCTCCGGATCGCCCGGGTCGAGGCGACGGAGCCGGAGCACCTCCAGAAGGTGCTTGACGACGCGCGCGAACTCCTGGCGCATCAGTTGCTCGCAGACGGAGAGTTGTACCGGCGCGCTCAAGAGGTGCTCAACGCGGTGTCACGGACAGAGGCCATCGACGGCTTTCGCTTCTGGTCTGTCCAAGGCCTGGCGCGCGACCTACCCAAGCTGCGCGAGGATCTCGATCGCTTCGCAAAGGCTCGGCGGGCCCAGGCCCACGAGTGGAACGATTTTCAGGCGCCAACACCCATGCAGGCGGTCCAGGCCGCAGCCGACCTGGCTAGTGAGACTGCGACGCAGGCCATTTCGGCCGCCACCGAGGGGTATGCGCGTGTCAGCGACTTCTTGACCAAGACGACTCGCAATAGGTCGATGGCATTCAAGCGGCGCAAGACCGAAGACGAAGACTCGGATCACTGATGCCGTTTTGAGCCGGGCATGGGCGGCGGGTGCCGCTCAGCCTGTCGTTCCCGTTTTAATTCGCCCTTGATGGAGGCGTCTGGCGTGGATTTCATAAACGCAATCGGCCGTATCGGCCAGCAGCTCCATGTCGGGAATAAGCTCGACGAAACCGGAACAGCCAAGGGCCGCACAAGGTTTTGCGGCCAGGCTGCTGCAGCAGACCTCAACCAACGGACCACGCGAGTTACCTGACGCGAAAGGCAGATTAGGCATTCCTACTTCCGGGAGCGCCGATCGAGACCGCGGAAACATTCAGTGATGTCATCCTGAACGACATCATTCCGCTTCTGCAAGAGGCCGTGTACGAGGACTACAGCCAACTGAGGGAACTCCTCGGCAGCGAAATCGTCTACGCCGGCAGCCTCACGACTGACTCCCATCGTCAATGACGATACGCAGCTGGATGCTGGTTCCTCCTGGCTGACAGCTACGGTCTTAAGATCCAGACGATGCCCGAATGATCGAGCTGCCCGAGCGCACGAGTACCACGTGCAAAACCACCACGATTTCCCTTGAGCAGCAGGAAAAGATGGCCGACCGTCTCCGGCAATCGTTTGGCGGTCAGCTGGTTATCCGATGTACATGTCCAGATTCGATCGTCGTCGTGGGTCGGCAGTGTCCCTGGATTTTGGCGGACTGGTCAAGTCCAGGAACTTGGTATACGAGGTGTCGTGTGATGCATCGTGGTAGCGGTTGATGCGGTCAGTGTCGCGGGGGTGTCCTCCCGTTCTGTTGAAGGGGTTGGTCGGCCCGGAATGAGGATTCGTCAACGCCCGTGGATCGTCCGCCCGACGTCTAGACCGCCGATCGCTTCGATCGCCTGCTTGAAGCGGCAATGCTGTTCAATGAGCCAATCCATCATCGCGGGCCATTCATCGCGATTATCGACGCTCTCGAACGGCGATACGACGTACACGCGAGTGTCATTCCTGCCCTCCATCTCGTCCCACACCGCGCAGTCTCCCAACGCGCGCTCGAACTGGTCCTTCTTTGCTTGCAAGGCTTCGAAGCGAGCTAGGTTGACCGCCGGCTCGGGATCTACGAATGCCAGCTCCAGACGCAGGGGTCCGGGCTTGAAAGCGGAACAAAAGATGGTCCGGGGCGTACCGGCGGGGAGGGTGGCATTCGGTGAGGTCCTCGACGTGCCTGCCCGCGCCTTCCACTCGGGGTGCTCGGCGGCCACTCGGCTACGAAACTGTAGCCAGAATTCCCAGTAGAGTTGGGGTCGTTCGGTAGTCGAACCTGACGTGATGGCCGCCTCGGCTTGCTCTCGAAAGTCGTTCCGACCGGCCAGCCATGATCGAACTTGGTCGACCTTCGCGGCCGCGTGCTCCCCGATAGTGTCGAAGTCACCGCTCGCGCTTCGCTTCACAGCGCTTTTGATGTCGTCGTTCGCGGAGTAGCGGACTTCAATCGTGACGGCGCCCTTGGTGAACACGTCTCGTTCGGGAGTTGAATGGACCTGCCATCCGGACCCATCCGCGATGTCGACGGTGTCGAGTCGAGCGCCAGTTTTCTCTGCCACCGGTTACCTCCTCACTCAGTGGAGCTCGAGTTCGCTGATAGGGGTCATCGTGCATGCAAGGCCGTCAATCTGGCGGAGCAGATCAGCCGGCTCCGCTCCCAAGTCCAGTGCGTAGCATTGGATTGTCACGTCGGCGTTCTGCACGGTATGGATGCTCACCGGCTCGTTGCCTTTCGCGTACACCAGATGTCCCTCCCCGAGCCCGAGAACCGTGCAGTACGCCAGCATCTGGTACAGATCGGCATTCGGAAAGCCTTCGGGGCGTTCGGCTTTGTACTTGGCATCGGCCACCGCTGCTGGGGTTCCATGGCGGCGGCACAGGAGGTCTGGGCGCATGTCCACCTGGCGCTCATCGTCTAGATGCAGCGAGGCTTGTGTTTCGCATTGCCAGCCGCGCGCCGTCAGCGATTCGCCCAGCGCGACTGTACGACGAAGTCCTCGAAGATGCGCCACATGTCAAACATGTAGCCGGTCACGGTGACATCGCCGAGATGGTGGTCGAAGGACTCAGCGGCAACGATGATTTCCGCCAGACGCAGCGCCGGCTCGTAGCGGGCGTTGAGCCGGCTCGGCTGCCACCGCGGAACTTGGGAGCCGCGAACCGGTACCGAGACTTCAGCCAGTGCACGACGCAGGCGTTGCAGCAGCCTTCGCGCAGGTTCGCTGATGCGCGGGACGGTCAACAGCCGCAGTGTGGCCATCGCCAGGAGTTGGTTCTCGGCGATGTCCACCGTGAAGTCGTCATACTCGACTGCGATCGGGACCGCCAGCCCATACAGCCGGTTCATCTGCTCGCCGGCCAGGATGCGGCCACGCAAAACCGGCAGCGTGTCGGTGATCGTCCGGTACCCCTGCAGTAGTCCTTGTTCGACCGCACGGCCCGCGAGGCGCGCGAACGGCTCGGCGACAGCGGGCAACAGGTCGTCGGCCGCTTCGAGTTGCACAGCATCATCTCGCCATATCTGCGGGTTCTGCGCGTAACCGAGCAGGAACAGCAGGCGGTTCAGGTCGGTGATCTTCGGGCGAATCACGAGTTGGCGTTCACCAATGTTGACGGCGCCGATCTTCCGGCCGGCCGCGACGTCGAACAGCCCGTCATCGAAGGTCCGGGTGACCACCGCGAGCCCCAGGTCCGTCAACGCGCGGCACTCCGAGGCCGACTGAACCCTCCCGCGTTTGATGCGCACCTCCATCCTTGGGAAGGTGCATTTCGTGGCGAGCAAGTACGACCCGGAGACGCGGGCCAGGGCTGTCCGTCTGGTGCTGGAGCATCGCGATGATTACCCGAGTGAGTGGGCGGCGATCACGGCGGTGTCCAAGCGGTTGGGGATGACCGCCGAGACGTTGCGGAGCTGGATCCGTCAGCATCAGATTGATGGTGGCCAGCGTGACGGGGTCTCCAGCGAGGCGGCTGCCGAGATCCGGGCGCTCAAGCGCCGCAACGCCGAGCTCGAGCAAACGATCGAAATCCTCAAGGCGGCAACGTCTTTCTTCGTGCGGGAGAGCGACCCGCGCAACCGCCGCTAACTGGTTCGATCTGCGAGTTCATCGCTGATTACAAGGACCGCTTCGGGGTCGCTCCGATCTGCCGCGTGCTCACCGAGCACGGTGTGCCGATCGCCCCGCGCACGTTCTACGCCTGGGCCACGCGAGCGCCCTCGAAGCGGGCCCTGTGGGACGCCACCATTACCGAGACTCTGGCCGGCTATTACGAGCCCGACGAACACGGCCGTAGGAAGCCGGAGTCGCTGTACGGGTCGCTGAAGATGTGGGCTCACCTGCAGCGCGAGGGCATCCCGGTGGCCAAGTCCACCGTGGAGCGTCTCATGCGCCGCAGCGGCTGGCAGGGCGTACGCCGGCAGAAGACCATCCGCACCACAATCGCCGACTCGACCGCGACACGGCCACCGGATCTGGTGGACCGCCAGTTCGCGGTGGGCGCGCCCAATCGGCTGCTGGTGGCGGACTTCACCTACGTCAAGCTGATCACCGGGGTGTTCGTCTACGTCGCGTTCGTCATCGACGCCTACGCCGGAGCGATCGTCGGGTGGGAGGCCTCGGCATCCAAGCACACCCGGTTCGTCGAATCGGCGATCCGCCAAGCCGCAGCGCTGCGGTCACGGCAAGGCCATCCGATCGACGGTGCGATCCACCACTCGGATGCCGGATCTCAGTACACCAGTGTGAGATTCGGTGAGACACTGAGCCTTTCGGGTTTACGGCCTTCGGTCGGCAGCGTCGGCGACGCCTACGATAACGCGTTGGCCGAGACCGCCATCGGGCTGTACAAGAACGAGTGCATCCGAGCGGATTCCCCGTTTCGCCGCGGCCCGCTACGCACCCTCGCCGATGTCGAATACATCACCGCCGACTACGTCGCCTGGTACAACCAGCAGCGCCTCATGCACCGGCTGGGCCGTGTGCCACCCGCCGAAGCCGAGGCCCACTACTATTCCCAACACGTGACCGACCGACCGGCCGGCTCACAGAATCCCGAGGGTGCATGAAACCCGGGATGGTTCAGACAGCCTGACCGTCTCGGCTGGGCCGCCTTCAGTCAGAACCAGCGGTTCCGGCATTGTCATCCGACTCGGCATTTGATTCGACACTGTCCTCAAGTAACGCAGCGGATTTCGCAGCGATACTCTTTCTCAGAACGTCCAGCCCATATCTGGTGCGAACGTCGACGTTGCGATCACCAAAGTGGTGTTCTTCGAGCAGCGGCAGAATGTCGGTGCGCCACATGAGCTCCAGGGCTTTACCCGTCGCGTCATGGGCGATCCGGTCACGCATGAAGTACGACGGACCAATCTTGAAGTCGGCGTCGGCAATGCGCGAGTTCAGTTCCTCATGCAGGTCGGCCAGTGCGCTCGGGTGGCCTTTGGAGGCTAGCCAACTCCGCAGGATCCCACGGGTCGGTTCCTCGGATGGGTGCAGCGGCAGGAACGCGAATCGGCGCCGCAGTGCGCCATCCACGAGGGCAATGGACCGGTCGGCGGTGTTCATAGTGCCGATCACGAAGATGTTCTTTGGAAGTGAGAACGGCTCGGAGCTGTCAGACGAATACATTAGATCGATCGCCTGGTCTCGGTACTCCAACAGGAAGTAGAGCTCTCCGAAAATCTTCGGCAGGTTGCCGCGGTTGATCTCGTCGATGATCAGAACGTATGCGACAGCGGGGTTGTCGGCGGCTTTGTCGACCAGCGATCGGAGCGGGCCGGCCTTCAATGTGAAACCGATCTGTCCACTAGCGTCGCCTTGTGGCCGGAAGCCTTCGAAGAAGTCTTCGTAGGAGTATGCCGGGTGGAATTGGACCAGCTTCACGTTCGACTTATCGGTGAGATGGCTGGCGAGTCCCCGCGCAATGTAGGTCTTTCCAGTGCCTGGTGGTCCGTAAAAGATGAGTTGGTGTCGTTCTCGTAGGAGGTCGATGCAGTCCTGTAACCAGTCGACGCCGACGTGGAGCCGTTCCGCCAGTTCGTTCGTGGCACCTGGCAGATGAACTGCTCCGGGCTGCGGCCGTTGCGGACGACGCTCCGCCAACGCGGTAAGTGTCTCTAAATGTTGACTCAGATCTAGAACCTCGCCCTGCGCGCTCAGTCGCGCGGCGAGGTCGTCGGGGAGATCCGCCCACGGGCACGGATGGTCGAACCACTTCACCGGCCGGCGCAGGTTGGATCGTCCGTCGCTACTTACGACGAACTCAGCGGGACCGGTGACAGAGCCCAAGTGGACGGCCCCCTGGCTCACGGTGACGATCAGATCGCCGGGGTGCATCCGCTCCAGGAACGCGAAGAACTCGTCGAACTTTTCTTGACGAGCGGCATAGCCCGAGGAGCCATAATCTTCTTCGATGAACTCCTTGAGTTCTTCGCGCGTGACCTCGGCATCAACCGGCCGTAGCAGGCTCGCCGCCAACGAAACCGACTGCTTTCGTCGCCAAATCGGTACCATGTCTTGGCCTTTGACGTTGGACCCGTGAACTTTCCAGGCGTGCTGCACGGCAGGCCCAGGCGTCTTCAACCAACGCTCTATCCACGGCTTGGCGTAAAGATCGACGTGTCCGCCCTCGGACTCGGTAATTGCTTCGTAGATCTCGGCGATATCGGTGTCGAGATCTCCAGACGATTTGGCGAGGTACTTGCCGGCGAGACCGTCGCGAAGGGCCTTGCGGTGGTCGATGTTGACGACGGGTAGGTAGAAGCGTGGAAATGCCAAGTACAGCAACGATTGCCGCTGAGCTGCTTGGCCGGTCGGGACGGCATTAACTTCCTCGCGGAAGATCAGCGGGTCGGCCAGGGCGTCGACCTGACGCTGTTCAGGCAACGATTTGAAGTGGCGGGTGAATTGAATGAGGTACACGATCTGCGCCCACCGGTAGGTGGTGAACGCCTGACCTCCGTGGAACACGCCACCGCCCAGCAGTGCGGCCTCAACGTCATCCGGCAGCGTGACGGGGGCGCTGCTCATGTTGAGGACGTTCACCACCTGTTTCACCTTCAATGTGCCGCCGAGGTTGGTGATCGGAAGCGAATTCAGAACCAGCAGCTCGGCGAAAGCTGCACAGCGGCCGGTGACGAGTCAGCCAGCTGGTGCTCCAGCTTCTCAAAGAAGCCTCCGGGCCCGGCGTCGGGTCGATCGACGTAATCCCTGGTGAGTTCATCGAGATTCGCCATCGTCCAGATCGTGTGTCCCGGAGTAAGAAGCGAATCGTCCTTGCCGAGACCCGAATCGATCAGTCGCCGCCCGATTCGCTCGACCCCCACTGCGGCCTCGCGAGCAAATGTCCCGACCTCTACCTCGGTCATCGCGTTTCTCCCCCACACGTCATGATGCGCTCATCTCATCCAACGGTGATCCATATGGCACCCGGGTTGCTTCCGCCCCGGCCATCGCGTCGTAGATCTTCAGACCTCGCGGATAAACCGCGCGATAGTCATCGATCAATTGCCGATGTACCCCCGAAAGACGTCCATCGTCCACCTCCCCTTTTGCGAATCGAGGAACTCACCGCCGACTAAGCTGGCGTCTGAGACCAGCAAATACTCGCGCCCCTAAAGCTGACCCGGGCGATTTGCTTCATACAGTCAAGATCAAAAAAAGCCCCCTCGACGCTTAGCCACCAGCAACCATAACGCGCAGTCCCCATCCGCAGACTAACGGATTGAAATCCCGCATACGAGAGTCGCCCGGCCCGCTGCCCCTCAGCTTTTACCGCCACGGAATTCCCCGTCGGAGGTTTCGTGCCGGCGCGCCAGGAGGAGACCTCGTCTCAGTCCTTCTGGGCTTTGCATGCCGTGGCCCCGGGCGTCGAACCACAGGCAACGCAGACACGCCGCATGCGCTATCCACAGCACCTCGTCCAAGACCACGGCGGGGTGCTGGGACGGCCAGCCAGCCGGATCGGTGCCGTAGACGGATTCGTATGTCCGGCGCAGGTATTCACGTTGATCCCATAGCCTGCGCGCAACGTTGAGGCCGCTCGATCTGCGCTTGAAATCTAACCACTCTGTGACCAGAGCAGGGGGGAACAGCGCATTCCAATATGGGCCCCACGGATTCTTCGCGCTCAATTGTCTTGAGGGCCGCAACTTCCCACCCTTACCGAATCCATTCATCACCCGCTCCTCCCCCACCCTGGGCCGATTCGAGGCAAGTCACGGTGCACCGCTGGGTATCGGGTGTAGGCGTGTCAGCGCCGCGCGGAATTCATCGTTCGGGTCGGCCCCCGGCAGCACCGCCGTCACATCGCGCAGTGCCTGATCGATGTCGACGCCCTGTTTGCGGGCGCCGTAGAGCGCGGCGACAGTGGGAGTGCGACTGTGGGCCTGGACGCAGTGGACGAACACCGTTCGGTCCTCGGCCCGCAACTGCTCTATCGCCCGCACGGTGTCGAGCAGCACGAAGTCGAGATGGTCGTTCTGACCCGCCTGGTCGATGAGCCGAACATCGAGGTGCTTCACGCCGGCGGGCAGCTGCACGTCTTTGACGCGACACAACGACACCACCGCATCGACACCCGCTGGGACATACTGGACCGGCCTTGCGATGGCGCCGACGCCACCGAGCCACACTCTGTCGTCGTAAGGATGCCGTCTGGGGTAGTGGCCATCCCAGAACTTGAAATAGTTGGTGTCGGATGTGTCGTGCCGGCCTCTGTCGGCGATCTTGGTCGCCAGTTGCACCAGGCCGCGGGTAGTCAGACCCGGCCAGCCTTGCAACGCCAACCGCCAGCGCGACGGCACCGCCGATGCGCCGTACACGGCACCGAGCAGGCCACCCGCGATCGCCGCGACGGTGTCGGTGTCCCCGCCGCCGCGCACCGCCGCCTCCAGCGCCAGCCTAAGGTGGCCGGCACGGAACACCTCCGAGCCGGGATTCTCGACTGGTACGGGTGTATTCACGATCGCCGACCAGGCACCCTGCAGCGCGCCGACCACCCAGCCGTTCTTGGCGGCGAACGCCGACGGGTGAGATGACTCGGCTTCATCTAGGCGGGACACCCACAGGTCGCGGCGTTCGATGTCGATGTGGCGCAAGCCGATCCGAAGGTCGAACTCCCCGGTCAGGATGGCGTGGCGAATCGCGATGCACCACAATACGCAGGCGTCACCGGCGTCGAGGTCGTGGTGCGTGAGGTCGCTTATTGCGCGGGCCGCCTCCACCAGTCCCGCCTCGTCGTCTAGGTAGGCCAGGGCCACTGGCGCGGTCCGCATCAGCGAGCCGTTGCCTGCCGCGCGGCCGGTACGTGCATGCATTGCGGCGGCCTCTTCGCGTGCGGTTCGCGCGGAGAGGCCTTTGCCTGCCGCGGCGGAGAGGACCGAGCGGGTCTGCACGCCAATATCTTTGGCGTTTCTGGACCACCAGTGCCAGCGGTCGACGATGTAATTCAGTGCCTGTTCGTCACGCAGGTCCGCACCGGTGGCAGCGATCTCGGCGATCGCGATGGCCATCGACGTGTCGTCGGTCCACTCGCCGGGCTTGAAGGGTCCCAGTCCGCCGCCGATCATGTCGACGGGTGCGTCTGGAGCGAGCGGGGGGCCGAATTCATATCCGGCGCCCAGTGCATCCCCGGCGGCAGCGCCGAGCAGGGCACCGCAGGCCCGATCACGTTGGGCAGCAGTCAAAGTCATGGTTGACCTCCTTTGTTGGCGTACGCGCAGCGTCAAGCCGAGAGCAGATTGGAGTAGGTGTCGGAGTTGGCGTAGATGGCGGCCGCGATGCTCGCCAGCCGGCCAGGCACGGTCGCAGGAGTCTCAGTCCCAGTGCAGCTCCGGCAGATGCCCTGGTTAGACGAATCCTTGATCGACCAGGACCGAGCCTTCGGGGGTGACCATATGGGCTTGGCCGGACCCTTCTACCAAGCCGCACCAGCTCTTGACCTCGAGGGCTCCCCGTTGCAGCTCAATGTAGAACGCGTACTTGCCGGGTACCGGAAACCACACCCGCTGACCGGGCAGCTCATGCAGGATTTCGACCGGCGGATATCGCAGCACTGTACGCAGATCGCCGTCGTACACCCGCCCCTTGATGCGTCCGTCGATGAGCTCGGCGAGTCGTGCGTCGAGCGCCCGACTCTGCTCCCGCGTCAGCGGTGAGCGCGGCGGACGCAGCAGTTCCCGCAATGCGGAGACTGGTCGTGCGCGACGGCCACATCGAAGGCGGTGCGGCCCTTCGAGTCCCGAAGAGACCGCAGCGAGCCCCGGTCGATCAGTTCTGCGACGATCTCGGTGGGCGCGCCGTGCCAAGCGGCCTGGTGCAGCGCGGTGAACCACGCCGTGCCGCCCGGCCGCCACTGGTTGATGACCAGCCAGTTCCACTCGCTGTCGAGAGCGGTCATCACTGCGGGCCAGTTGCCGACTTTCGCGGCATCGGCAAGCCGATGACCCGCGCTGACCAAGTCATCGGCCATGACCGAGGTGTCCAATACGCCCTGCCACGGGCGGGCACCCCGGATGATCTCGCTGTAGGACACCATGGGGACCTCCCCTGTGTTCGGGCCTCCCGAGGGAGGCGCTCTTGCCGGCACCGGACGGTGTCGGCCGCTTCGTCATCCGAGCCACCCACGAGCGTGGGGTTGGCGCGCCGTCCAGTCGGAGCTTGGCGACGGCGTCTCATGAAGCAACGTCAGTTTAGAGCGACCCACCGACAACTCGACGTGCGCGCGGGCCGACGATCCTCTGCCAGTCCTTCAACCGTTCAGGAGGCTGCTGCGCTGCCGCAGCAGTTCCTGTCTTAGTACAGTAGCACCGCGGCCTGCGCTTCTGCAAGCAAGCAGTGTAGGCTGCGAACATGCAGGAATTCGGCGATCGTGCCGCGACGCTCAATGACGAGGTCAGCAGCCACTTTCGCGGAGCGCTCGAAGGCGGCTCGGCTGCGGGCAGGCCTGACGCAGCAGCAGCTATCTGACCGCCTGAGGCACGAAACCGGGGTTCTGCTCGACACGTCGGCAATCACCCGAATCGAGGCCGGGCAACGAGAACCGCGACTCGGCGAGGCCCTCGCTTTCGCCCGGGTGCTGAGATTCGGCCTGAACAACCTCGTCCCACGGGCAGATCTCGACTTCTACATGAGCGACCTCGAGCGGTTGATGGACGAAAGCCGCACGGCGCTGGTCAAGATGCTCCAGTCGGTGGACCCCGTCGTTGACTTCGTCCGACGAAATCCTGAGTGCCTAGGCGACGGTCGCCTCGAGGACCGGTTCCGCGAAGTAGTCGAGTGGTTCCATCAGCGCGTCTCACGCGAAGACTTCCGGCATGAGGACCAGCAGACGCCGAACTTCGCCATCACGACGAACCGGACCGATGAGAAACTGAAACGCCAACTCCTGCGGGCAGTCAGCGAAGGCATTCTCGTCCGACCCGACGAGATCCAACCCGCATACGACAGATGGTTCAAAGAAGACGTCGGTGGAAACCGCCGGGAGGGCCGAGGCGCTACACCGACGCGCGATAAGGGTTACGGGTGGCAACGCGTCGAGTCCGGTGTCCGTGCCGAACAGTGGGAGAGAACATTCCAGACAACTCCTGGACTACGTCCGCCATCACGGCGACGCCCGGGTGCCGCGCTCCTACACCGCCCCCGACGGGGGCCGGCTCGGCGCGTGGGTCGTCGACCAACGCAACCGCTTCGCGCGGGGCATGCTCGATCCCAATCGCTCATTGCGGCTCGAGGAGTTGCCGGGCTGGACCTGGGGCCCACGGGCCAACCGGCCCAACGCGAAAACCACGACACCGGAAGCGACATGACAGCGATCCCACCGCGAGGACGGTCGATGTCTGACGACTGGGCTCCCACACTCGTTTCACAGCTGATCGGACGCGCTCCCTGGCGACGCTGGGCGAACAAAGGCGCGTCCGAGTTCTGGACTACAGCTGGCTCCGGTCGAAAGGGTTACTTCGCCGGAACGCGAAGTCGGTGTGGGTCTTCGGCGCGATGATGACATGGTGACAGGAACGCAGGAGCCCGTCCTGCTTGGCGCCTATGCGGCCAAACAGTGCCCGGTGCGGGTGCAGAATGACTTCCTGCCGCTCGTGCCGACACTGAAGTGGGTTCCGTCGCCGGAGGATCAGGCTCGCCTTGACGCCGGGATTGCGTTCGAGCGAAACGTGTTCGCGGATCTCGCCGCACTTCACCCGACCGCGGTTGTGGTGGACCCGCAGCTGCCCAAGGCGGACGCGATCGCGATGACGGTGCAGGCGATGGACGAGGGTGCACCGCTGGTCTTGGGTGGGTGGCTCCCGGATGACGTCGAGGGCGGCCGCACCGGGCGACCCGACATCCTGATCAAAGCCGACCGCGGCTACCTTCCCGCCGACGTCAAGCACCACTTCACCCTGAAACGAGCGAAGGTCAAGAGCGCCCTCGTGTCGTCCCTCGCATCACCCGATGAGCGGCTTGAGGCGATGGGATGGACCGCGACCGCGCACCGCTATGAGGATGGGCTACAACTCGGCCACTACACGCGCATGCTTCAGGCCTGCGGCTACCACCCCGGACCCGAGCAGTTGTGGGGCGCGGTGCTGGGCACGACTCAACTGGAGGTGACACCGGGCCAGGATCCGGAGTTGGTGTTCGCGTGGCACAACCTGGCCGAGCCGCTGTTCTTCACGTTCTCTCGTACCCGCGGCAAGACGCGGCGCTCACTGCTGGAGCGGTACGACCACGAACACGCCTTCCGCGTCAAGGTGGCCGACAACGCCCGGCGTGCCACGGGTGCCGACGATGACCCGCCACCCCTGGTCGAACCGGTCGGGCAGGACGAATGTCGCAGGTGCCCATACCAGCAGTGGTGCGCGCGAGGAAATGGGCGAAGACGACCCGTCGGGTGCGCTCACAGTCGCTCGTCTCGGCACGCGCGAGTGGCTGACGCTTCGGCGAATGGGCGTGACCACGACTGCAGCCCTGTCAGCCGTCAACCCCGACGACCCGCTGTTCTTCGACGAGTACTTCGCCGAAGTGAGCCACCTGACCCGCGATCAAGCACGCAAGCGTCTCACAGCAGCGATCGAACGCGCCGAAATGATCTGCGACGGAATCGAAATCAAACGGTCCGACGAGTGTCCAGTGGAAGTACCGGTCGCCGACGTGGAGATCGATGTCGACATCGAGTACGACCTCGACAACCGGGTCTACATGTGGGGTGCCCGCCTGCGTCGGGGCAGCGACGACTCCAACGCACAGTACTTCGCCGACTTTGTCGAGTGGGACCCAATCGACTCCCAGCGCGAGCGGGCGCTCGCCGCACGGTTCGCCGCCTGGTTGGGCGAGCAGCGCGACGCGGCCGAGGCTGCCGGCCAGACGCTGAAGGTGTTCCACTGGTCGCACCCAGAGCGGTCGAAACTGAAAAGCATCCTGGGGCTGGCCGAAGTCGGGAACCTCGTCGATCCCGAGACCGGCGTCTTCGTGGACCTAGAGACAGGTGTTCAAAGCGAATTTCGTCTCGCTGCACGGCTCGAGCATCAAGAAGGTTGCGCCGCACTTCGGGTTCACCTGGCGGGTCGACGATCCCGGCGGCGCCATCTCCCAGACCTACCTGTCCAAAGTGCACACCAGCACCGATCCAGACGAGGTCGCCAAGGCCAAGGCGTGGCTGCTGACCTACAACGAGGACGACAACGCGGCCATGGCCAAGATCCGCGACGGCATGAGGTGCTGGAAGCCGTGATGGCACAGCCCTGCTCAGCATGGCGATAGGGCCAACCGGGGTGCTCGGCTAACTGTCGAATCTATGCGGTGAGGTTTCGGCCCAATTCAGGGCCAAGGGTTTTGAGCGTACGCCTCCGAACGGCAACCGCGACACCGTAACGGTGCGCGCCTTTGGGAAGGCCGGCCGACTGAGTAGTCCCGCATCTCGAATCCTCCCCGCTCTGCGCGCTTCCTTCGCACAGCCTTGGTGATGGTATCGAGGGTGACGTCATACGTTGCGTCGAGCGCGACGACGACCTCGAAGACGTCTGCGAACTCGTCTATGACCGCGGCGTTGTGCCACCCGTACTCGGCGGCCTCCTCCAGCAGCTTGTCATGGAGAGCCTTGCGGTAGGTCTGCTCGTCGACGGTCGTGACGTGCGACGTGCGGCCCGACTGCCGGATGACTCGGGAATCCTGTCCCGAACGAATTTACCCATCCATGTCCCCCTTCGCGACGATGCGCTGTACTGACTTTCTACGACCGGGACCGACAAAGGGGGACGCAGGTGGATCCGTTGCTACTGGGCCAACGTGTGGTGGCGATCCTGGAGACCGGGCTGCGCACAGCGACGTACAAATTGGCGACGCTGATGGCGCTGATCGACCACTGCATCGAGAACCTTCCGGAACGGGCTGACGATGAGCTGACGGTGCCAATCCCCGAGTTGGCGCGTCGCGTGCTTGAGATCTACTGGCGCCAGGTGCGGCCGTTCGACGGTCACGAGTTGCGTCAGTCGACCCAGCCGAGAGCTCGAATTCTACTCGCCGCGAACGACTTACGGGCGGCGGCATCCGCGGGACTGGGCGGCCTCTCGCTGGACGTCGCGAGCTTGCGGACGCCCGAGGCCTACCAGAAAGCCATTGACGAGATCACGTTGTGTCTGGCCCAGCAGCCGTTGCACCGGCTGCAGCGGGTTCCCGGGTCAGAAAGCGCTGACTGCTTCCTGTACGACGACTCGTTCCTGCACGATCACGTGACCCGGTCGATGCTGCGCGCCCACGGGGATGCGATCGTGCTCAAGCCCGCTGTGGCGCACGGTTTGGCACGGTTGGCCGGCCTGCTGAAACCGGCGCTAGAGATCATGTGGGTCGATGATGTGCGCCGGATGAACAAGTTCCTCCATGCGGAGGTGCCCGATGTTGCAGGACACCTATTCGGCCGCGAGCGCACCGCGATGGCGGTCGTCCGCGAGCCCTTCAAAGACGCGTTCGGTGCGCACTGCTTCTACTGCGGCACACACCTACCGGAGGACAACCCGATCGATCACGTGCTGCCCTGGTCGCTCGTAGGGATCGACGGGTTGGCGAATCTAGTGCTCGCGTGCGAGCGCTGCAACGGCGACAAGAGTGGCGCGCTGCCGGCCATCGCCATCGTTGACCGCGTGCTGGAGCGCGACCGAAAGGTGTTGGAGGAGATTGCATCCGAGATTGAATGGCCGACTCAACGGGAGCGTGTCGTTGCCGCGGCACGTGGTATCTACCGCGGCCAGCCAGAAGGCGTGCCGGCCTGGTCGGGGTACCACGAGACCGTCAGACTCGACATCAGCTTCCCGCCGTGGTGGATGCGAAGCAGTTAGCCGTCGGCGCAGGGAACGAACTCAAGGACTGTCGGCCGCGTTGAACGAACAACAACATCCGGAAAACTGAGCCAATAGGGCATTTCACGAACGATGGGCTAGATCCCGTTTGGTAGACACGGGGTAAGGCGGCTTGTGCCGTCTGAGTGTGTCGGTTCTCGTAGTCGGCGGGGCTGATCATGCCGATCGCGGAGTGGCGCCTGCGGCGGTTTGAAGACTCGTTCGATCCAATCGCCGACGGCGAGCTTAGCCGTCGCCTTGGTCGGCCATAAGTAACGGTCAACGAACTCTACTTTTATTGTGGCCCAGAAAGATTCAGCCTGCAGCAGTTGTCCCGCGCCGTCAACTACACTTTACCCCGGACTAAGGGGTTGGTGATGCTCCACCGCTACCACGGAGTGACTTCGTGCATCGACTTGACCTACTAGGAGGCAGCAATGGACCGCGACGGACTGATCGATCGCTACCTCGCGGCGCCGCCGCGTTCGCGCAGTGAGGTCTTCACAAGGCCAAGTCCAATTCCAGCGACACCTGGCGTCTACGGTTGGTGGTTTCTCTCTTTACCGGCAGCGGTCGACGTTACGGGATGCCAGCGATAAGGGTGACCTCACATTGCTCTACACCGGCATTAGTCCCAGTCGGCCACCTCTTAATGGAAAGCCGCCGAGCCAGCAGAACATCCGTAAGCGCATCACATACCACTTTCGAGGTAATGCGAAAGGTTCAACCCTACGTAAGACTCTCGGCTGTCTGCTGGCCGACGAACTTGGGATCGAGCTCAGAAGAGTCGGAGCAGGGACAAGGCGAACTTTCGGTCCTGACGAGGCGGTCCTGAGTCAATGGATGGCCAGCAATGCACTTGTCTCCTGGCTAGCTGTTCCCCAGCCATGGCTGCTGGAACGCAAATTACTTAGCTCACTGGATCTTCCGTTGAATCTTCAGGACAACGCGCACAATAAGTTTCACAAAGAACTTACCGACATACGAGCCGCCGCAGAAGCACGAGCACGCGCGCTTCCTGTGCTGGAAATATGATTCGGCTACCGATCAGCCCATCCGACGTCGGCAAACCGTCTGACCGCCCGCCGCGAACTGATCCTCGACGTCGGCGACCGACCTCAAGCCACCGCCGCAGCAAACGACTGATACAAATCCCCCGGCAACGGCATCTGCAGCTCCCAGGTGATGGCCATCGGCTTCTCACCCACGTGGCTGCGATAGGTGGCGGGCCCGAGGAACCAGAAGGCGCGGTCGTCGGCGCGCAAACGAGTGAAGAGCATGATCGAGCGGCCGTCACGCTCGTGGTGTCGGTAACGCAGACCCGTGTCACTGTCGGCCCGGGTCATCGACTGGCTCTCCCAGTGGATGCGAGTGGGGCTGATGGCGTAGTCGCGATAGCGAGTGGTCGGCGAGAAGGCCCCGCTGCTCTTGTCGAGCGTGAATGCCAACAGCTCGGCATTGGCACTCTTGGCTTCGTAAACGCCCTCCCGCCACGGGGGCACCGTGGCCCGGTCCCCAATGCCGAAGGCGGCCAGGATCTCGATGCGCGTGTAGCGGGCGTGCACCTGCAGCGGAACGTCGGGATGACGCTCGAGCGGACCGTGTAGGTGGTCGACGCGGTCGTCGAGTTCGACGAGGAGCTGGGCGAGCTCGGCGCGCACCTGCGGATGCGACCAGACGAGATCGACGCCGTCCTGCACCGAGTGGTCCTTGGTCAGTACCTGGTCGCCCAGGCCGGCGACGAGCATTCGCACGAGGCGCCGCTCACACTCCGGCATCGTGGAAACGTCAGGCGGCGTTGACGACTCCAGAAGTCGCCGGTAGATGGCGATGCGCTCGTCGTCGTCGATGTGCAGCAGCCGGCCCAATGCTCTCCGCAGCGGCTTCTCGTGCGCCCCAGCCGGCGCGATCGGCACCCCCGCCGCCTCGCACAGATCCGACCACCCCCGTGAGCCGTCGTACACGTCGGGCAGGTCGAGCCCGGACTCCTGGAGATACTTCGACAGCGTGACGTCGGGGTAGGCCGCGTGGACGAGCCGCAGTTCCTCGACGCGGGCCGGCCAGCGTGTCGGAATCGCCTCGCGCAGGCTGCGCAGCACGATCTCGGAAGCCTTCTCGTCGAGTTGCATGTAGCACCCGGCGGGTAAGAACGGAAAGCCTTGCTGCACGGCCCGTTCGATGTCGCGGCGTGTACCGCCGATGAGAGCGCGGTAGCGGCGGTCGAAGCGGAACTCCCGGCGATGTATGCCTACAAAATCGAGGACGCTGCAGAACGTCTTGCCCTTCGATCGGCGCAGGCCACGACCGAGTTGTTGGAGGAACAGCGTGGGGCTCTCGGTGGGACGCAACATCAGCACGGTGTCGACCGCGGGCACGTCGACGCCTTCGTTGAAAAGGTCGACCGAGAAAACGACGCGGATCTTGCCGTCTGCGAGGTCTTTCAGTGCCGCCTTGCGGTCGGCCGGCGGGCTGTCGCCCCACACCGCGACGGCAGGCATTTCGTGCTGGTTGAAGTGCTTTGCCATGAATCGAGCGTGTTCGATGCTGACGCAGAAGCCCAGGGCCCGCATGGTGGCGGGATTGTCTGCGAAACGTAGCGCCTCTTGCAGGACGGTGCGAGCCCAGGCGTCGGTGCTGGTGTAGAGATTGCTCAGGGCTTCGACGTCGTAGCCCTGACCGCGGCGCCACGGGATGTCAGTCAGGTCGAGCCCATCGTGGATGCCGAAGTACATGAAGGGCGAGAGGCGCTGCTGGTCGATCGCATCCCACAGCCGCAGCTCGGCGGCAATGCGGTCATCGAACCAGTGCAGGATTGACAGGTCGTCGCTGCGTTCGGGCGTGGCGGTGAGGCCGAGCAGCTCGACCGGCTCCACATGGTCGAGGAGCTTGCGGTACGAGGGCGCCGCCGCGTGATGGAACTCGTCGACGATCACGACGTCGAAGTGATCGGGCGCCAGGTCGTCGAGGTTGGCGGCGTTGAGGCTCTGGATCGAAGCGAAGACGTGGTCGAAGCGTTGCGGGCGGGAGCCGCCGATCCACTTCTCGCCGAACGACGCGTCGCGCAACGCGTGGCGGAAGGTGGCCAGGCTCTGATCGAGGATCTCGTTGCGGTGCGCGACGAACAACATGCGGGACCGCAACAATTCGTCACGGAGGCGCCCATAATCGACGGCGGCCATGACGGTCTTGCCCGTGCCGGTGGCGGCGACGAGCAAGTTGCGATGGTGACCGCGGCCGCGTGACAGCGAGATCTGCTCGAGTAAACGTTCCTGAAACGGTTCGAGGCGAAGCTCAATGGGGCTGAGGTAAACGGCTGGTCCGGTGTCGGTGCGAGCGACCACCTTGTCGAACTGTTCTCGGTTGTAGGGAACGAAATCGCTGCTCTGCCAATAGCTCTCGAACACGGCCTCGAACTTGGCGAGGATGTCGGGGTTTCGGGCCGACGAGGCGCGGATGTTCCACTCCAGGCCGGTGACCTGGGCGGAGTGAGTGAGGTTCGATGAGCCGACATAGGCGGTCGAGAAGCCCGAGCGGCGGTGGAAGATCCACGCCTTGGCGTGGAGGCGCGTGGTGCTGATGTCATAAGAGATACGCACCTCGGCACCGAGTCCGGTGAGTTGCTCGATCGCAGCTCGCTCGGTGGAGCCGGTGTAGGTGGTGGTGAGAACGCGCAGCAGTCTGCCGCGTTCACAGTGCCGGCGCAGCGACGCGAGAAGCGGATTGATGCCGCTGCGTCGGATGAAGGCCATGACGACATCGATAGCGTCAGCCGAATCGATCTCGGCGTCGAGCTGCTTCAACAGGCCCGGCTCACCGGGCGCGTTGGTCAGCAGCGTGGAATCAAGCAGTGGGATAAGCGGTTCAGCGATCGGCTGCGGCATCCCGTCGGGCCGCCGTTCGAGGATCGCATGCAGGACCTCGCCGGGTTCGACGAGGATGGCGGACGTATCTGTATTGACAAGCTCAGCGAGCCGGGTCATGAGGCTGCGTGCAATCTCTATCCCGATTCGAACTCGATCACCGTCGGCTACGTCCGACAACGATTGCTCAATCTGCCGACTCAGATGCAGCGCGATCCGATCCGCAGCCTCAGCCGTGTGTAGCGAACGTCTACGCACGAGGCTTCCAAGTGGGTCTAGATAACGGCGCAGAGCCTCGGTAACGACTACCTCGTAGATCCCAGGATCCATCTCCGCCACGTGTTGACCCTATGACGCGGACGGGGTCGAGGCCGATAGGCGGTCCACAACTCGCGGACGCGTCTCCGCCGAGCGGCGTGATCCCACACATGCAGCCAACCCACTCGGCGATCACAGTGGCGTCGGCACGTCGGTGAACTGGGCGCGGATCGCGTCTCGAAACGCATCCACTGCCGAGCTCATCGACTTGCGCTCCTACTTCGGCGACCCTTCCGAAGCCAGCGCGGCGCGCACCGTGTTGCGAGATCCCCAACCGTCATGGCGGTCAACTTGATCGGCAACCCCTCCGGTCGATGCCGCCTGCGGATTTCAGATACGCCGATCCCGGTTCGACTGCACATTGGTACGGCAGAAGGAAGACCGTCGAATTGTGCATGGGACTGTTTTTGCGAACGGCAGCGGGTGCGGCATGAGCTCGTCAGCGCAGGCCAATGGAGTGGTCCCCACACGACCGCAGCCATCACGCACCATGCGTCGCCAGTCCCGTCGAAAGCGGTGAAAGTGTGCCTCACTTGCTCGTGGCTGTCGGCGGACCTCGATGCGGAGCACTCCAACCTCACCTGATCCGGTCGCCGCGCCGGCCGGATCAGCCAAGGATCAATGCAGCTCCGCGAGCCCTGAGCGCAATAGGTTGACACTTTCCGCGACGATCTGCCCGAGATCGCCGACGCAGCCGCCGCGACCCCAGTTCTCCACCGCCACAACAAGTGCAGCCGCAAGCGCCGCACCCGCGACGTCAGCCTTCAACTCGATATCGGGTACGTCGACGCAGCGCGACCGGGCGAACCCAGTAATCACCGCCGCGAACGACGCCTGCACCACCCGCAGATGACCCGCCGCACGCTCTCCTCCGATCAACTCCGCCCGTAGCAGCGCCGCCTGCCGCACCACCTCCAAGTCGTGCGGGAAGCTCACCACGCTCGCCAGCACCGCATCGAACAACGACTCCGACTTTGGCCGCCTCGCCAGCGCCTCCGCCAGCCAATCGAGCTGCGTTTCGTAGTCCTCGAACAGCACCGCTTCCTTCGTCGGGAAGTGCCTGAAGAACGTCCGCTCCGTGACCCCAGCTTCCGCGGCCAATTCCGTCACCGTGACATTCACGAAACCGTCCCGCTTGAACCGCTCCAGCGCCACCCGCCGCAGCGCCTCTTTCGTCGCTTGGCTTCGTTGAGCGTGCAGGTTCACGGGCATCGCCATAGTCCGGACAGCGTAGCCCAGAATTTGGTCAGTACCGACACAATTGCGTCAGTCATGACATAAAGTGCCGAGTCATGACTGAGTATGACGCGATCGTCGTCGGCGCCGGCCACAACGGACTCACCGCCGCCGCCCTGCTGCAACGCGCCGGCCTCAAGACCCTGATCCTCGAGGCAAACACCTACGCCGGCGGCATGGCCGCCACCGTCGAGCTGATCGACGGCTTCAAGTACGAGATCGCCGGGTCCGTCCAGTTCCCCACCCCCAGCGAGATCACCAAAGACCTCGGCCTCGACACCCTGCCCACCGTCGACGCCGACGTCATGTCCGTCAACATCGGCGAGGCCGGTGAAGAAGCCATGATCTTCTACCGCGACCCCATGGAACTCATGACCCACCTGTCCGAGAAGCACGGCAACGAGGCCGTCATGGGGATGGCCGAACTCATTGCGTGGAGCCAAGGACCCGCAAAAGCGCTCGGCCGCTTCGACGTTCGACAGCCACCTAAGACCATCGACGAGATGTACGCCTGCGCCGCCAATGAAGCCGAGCGCCGCGCCATCCACGAAACCCTCTTCGGCTCCGCCATGGACGTCATCGACCGCTACCTGCCCGACAAGACGAAGCACTCGGTCATGCGCGGCATGCTCGCCTTCCTCGCCATCAACTCCACCTACCGCGGGCCCTACACCCCCGGCAGCGCCACCTGCCTCGCCTTCGCCCTCGCCGTCCCCGAAGAGGGCGGGCAGATGATGACCAAACTCGAAGGCGGCATCGGCGCGCTCACCGAGCACCTACGCGAGATGTTCGAGAGCCGCGGCGGCGAGATCCGCTACCGCACCAAGGTCGAGCAGATCCTCGTCGACGGCAATAAGGTCACCGGCGTGCGTTGCAAGGACGGCGAAACCATCACCGCGCCCGCGGTCGTTTCCAACCTCTCCCCCGACACCACCCTCACCGAACTCGTTGGCGCCAACTACATCTCGGCCCAACTGCTCGACCGCCTCAAGGGACGCGACCACCGCGCCTCCTTCGTCCAGATGCACTTCGCCCTCGACGGACTGCCCGAATTCGCGCCGCCGTACGAGTTCCTCAACGAGCCCGGCATGCAACCGTCCGTCGGCATCTTCGGCTCACCCGAAGAGCAGCAGCGGCAGTGGGAGAACGCCTGCCGCGGGATCGTCCCCAACAACCCGTCGCTGGGCATGCAGATCCCATCCGTCCTCGACACCGCCATGGCGCCAGAAGGCATGCACGCCGCCAGCGCGTACGCCTACGCCTTCCCCGTCGAAACCCCGCGCGACCAACACGGACACCTCAAGAACGAGATGGCCGACCGCGTCGTCGACAAGATCACGAGATACGCCCCCAACTTCAAAGACATCCAGATCCGCCACATCACCTTCGCGCCGTACCACATGAACACCATGTTCGGCGCCCCCTCCGGCGACTTCTGCCACGGACTGCTGCACCCCGACCTGATGGGCCCGAACCGACCCGGGCCCAAAGGTTTCCGTGGTCTGCCCATCGGCATCGACGGGCTCTACCTCGGCGGCGCCGGCTGCCACGGCGGCCCCGGCATCACCTTCATCCCCGGCTACAACGCCGGCTACCAGGTGCTCGACGACCTCGCAGCGAGCCCCGCGGCGAGCTAAAGCTCCTCCGATGGAACTCGACTCGCGGCAGCATCATCGAGCGGCACGAAAGTGGTACGCGCGTACTTAGCAATCTGGTTGATCGCCACTACGTTGACTCCAGCTCCGAACCCGCCACCGACCAATGGCACCGCCTTCACCAGATTGATGGTGCCTTTAGTACCGAACTTGGTCAGCAACCGGTAACCCACCTTTTTGTTGATCTCAATCAACACGCGGCCGGGTAGACGCTTCAAACCGGCGACTGCGGTCTTGGTCCCAACCTCGACTCCAACCTTGCCTAGAGCACCAGCAGCCCCCGCTCCGAGCAGCGACACCAAAACAGCACTCTGAACCTCTTCAGAGTTGATGTCGTAGCCGCGTAGGAACGCGATGGCGGCCGACATCCGGGCGGACAGCATGTAGAACGTGGTGACGTCAGCAGGAAGCGACACCGGAAGCGTGACCAGTCCGCCTAATCCGCTCGCGAAGCCTGTAGAACCAACCCAACGACGATGCGTCGCAACGAGCCGGTCGATGGCTATCTCCATATCGCCATGCGCAGACAGCGCCTCGTCCGCGACGGCTGCGGCCGACTTATATGGGCCGACTCCGTTAACGCCGACAGACAAGATTTTGTTGACCAACTCGAGCGCCGCACCACCTGTGCCGAGCGCGTTCACTGTGGAGTCATCGTCCACCGATTCGTCGTACCCGAATGCTCCGCCGGAAGTTTCGCTCATCCCCGCCCTCACTCTATCGACAGACCGACCCACGCCTGCCGTTGCTCCTCAGGTTTGTCGCTGCCGTACGTGGCAGGAGTAACCGACACGTCCGACGAACAAACTTGTCGAGGATCGAAGCCAGCGATCTTGAACCCGGTAGTAGCCGGACTGTATCTGCGACGAAACACGCCGACTGGTTCGCGCCTTCGGGGAGCAGGGGCTGGCGAGCCGTCGTCTTAAGCGCCGGGTCAGTTTGAAAAATGCAGCCAGCCGGGTAGAGACCTAGATGGCTGGACTTCGGAGGGCGTCCCAGCCGGCTAGCTGACAGGGGATTCAATGCCGACGTTGTACCGCGATACCGGCTACTCGCTGCGCTACCTCGTCACGGACATCGAAGCAGGACGCATCGCTCTTCCCGACATCCAGCGGCCATTCGTCTGGTCGTCTGCCAAGGCGCGCGATCTCCTTGATTCGATGTACCGCGGATATCCGATCGGCACCATCATGCTGTGGGAGACGGGTGCCGAGGAGGGCACCCGCATGATCGGTGAGAGCGATACGGGAACCCCTCGACTCCTCATCGTCGACGGTCAGCAGCGGCTCACGTCGCTCTATGCGGTACTCACTGGTCAGCACGTACTCACGAAGACATTCGAACAGCGCCGAATCCGTATTGGCTATCGGCCGGCAGATGAGACGTTCGAGGTGACCGACGCCGCAATCGAACGCGACCCCGAATTCATTCCCGACGTCACGCTTCTGTGGACAGAGGGATACCGCCCGACGGTTCGTCAATTCCTCAAGGGATTGAAAGACGTCCGTGAAGGCGGACTATCTGAGGAGGAGGAGGACCAACTCGAGGACCGCATCAACCGCGTTCACGACCTGGAGGCCTTCCGATTTCAGGTAATTGAGCTCGACAAAACCGCCGACGAGGAACAGGTCGCCGAAATCTTCGTGCGGATCAATTCCGAGGGCGTGAAGCTCAATCAAGCCGACTTCATTTTGACCTTGATGTCCGTCCACTGGGAGAAGGGACGTCGTCAATTAGAGGGGTTCAGCCGAGCCGCAGTAGACCCAACTGTGGTAGGCGCTAGTCCCCGCAACCCCTACATCGAACCGAGTCCCGATCAGATGCTGCGGGTGGGCGTCGCTTTGGCGTTCCGCCGCGCCAGACTTCAGTACGTCTACAACATCCTCCGCGGAAAGGATCTCGAAACGGGCATCGTCAGCGCGAACCGTCGCGAAACCCAATTTCAGGCGCTGGCAGACGCACAAGAACGGGCGCTTGATCTGACCAACTGGCATGAATTCTTGAAATGCATCTACGCAGCCGGATACCGCAGCAAGCGCATGATCACATCACAGAACACCGTGCTGTTCGCATACGCGCTCTGGCTCATCGGCCGCTTCGACTTCGGCCTTGACCTGAGCTCCCTTCGCCCCGTCATCAGCCGATGGTTCTTCATGGCTCACACGACTGGCCGATACACGTCCTCACCAGAGTCTCAACTGGAATCCGATCTTGGTCGAATCTCCGATTTGCCCAGCGGCGACGGACAAGCATTCATCACCGAACTCGACCGCATCGTCACGGCCAACTTCACCAACGACTACTGGGAGATCACGCTTCCCACGAAGCTCGACACTTCGTCCCCGCGCTCGCCGGCATTATTTGCGTACTTGTCGGCCCTGAATTTGCTTGACGCAGACGTTCTGTTCAGCGAAATCAAGGTCCCGCATCTACTCGACCCATCGACTACGGCACCCCGCGCGATGGAACGCCATCACTTGTTCCCGAAGAAGCACCTCGCTTCCATGGGCGTCACCAACACCCGGCAAGTGAACGCGATCGCCAACATGGCCTTCCTCGACTGGTCGGAGAATTCGTCGATCAGTGCCAACGCCCCGCAGGATTATTGGACGCTGATGGCGTCTCAGGTTCCCGCCGACCGACTCAAGCGGCAGATAAATCTGCACGCCCTGCCCGTTGGCTGGGAGCAACTCGACTACCCGACGTTCCTCGAGCGACGGCGAACGTTGATCGCCAAGGTGGTCCGCGAGGGCTTCGCAACGCTGTGGGGTTCGGCCCATGTGCCGAAGGAAGCGACAGTTGAGGATGTGATTGCCGCTGGCGAGTCACAAACCACTGAGTTCAAGTCGACTGCGCGATGGAATTTGCATACGCTGCAGCCTGATCCGAAGCTAGAACACGTGGTCGTAAAGACCGTCTGCGGATTCCTCAACGCCGAAGGCGGCACACTGCTCATCGGCGTCGACGACAACGGTCACATACTCGGTCTCGAAGATGACTTCAAGACGCTCGGCAGCAAGGGCAACGCCGATGGGTACGAGCTCTTCTTGCGACAACTTCTAGACACAAATCTTTCCGTTAACACCGCTGCAACCGTGCGGATTCGATTCGAGAATCGGCTCCGCACAACCCTTTGTGTCGTATCCGTGGCAGCGTCGGGCAAGCCTGTCTTCGCCAAGCCACCTAGAGGTACGGGTAACGACACCAAGGAGTTCTGGGTCAGAACGGGCAATGCCACTAAGCAGTTCCACGGGGATGACATGGTGGAGTACCACGAACAGCATTGGGGCTAAGCGACATCGGTCGATAGGCAAAGTTGCTAGGTATCCGAAAAGGGAAGTGAGCGGTCGCCGCGGGATCGTCCCCAACAACCCGTCGCTGGGGCATGCAGATCCCATCCGTCCTCGACACCGCCATGGCGCCAGAAGGCATGCACGCCGCCAGCGCGTACGCCTACGCCTTCCCCGTCGAGACCCCTCGCGACCAACACGGCCACCTCAAGAACGAAATGGCCGACCGCGTCGTCGACAAGATCACGAAATACGCCCCCAACTTCAAGGACATCCAGATCCGGCACATCACCTTCGCGCCGTACCACATGAACACCATGTTCGGCGCCCCCTCCGGCGACTTCTGCCACGGCCTGCTGCACCCCGACCTGATGGGCCCGAACCGTCCCGGGCCCAAGGGTTTCCGCGACCTGGAGATCGGCATCGACGGTCTCTACCTCGGGGGCGCCGGGTGCCACGGCGGCCCCGGCATCACTTTCATCCCCGGCTACAACGCCGGCTACCAGGTGCTCGATGATTTGAGCTGACGGTCAGGCCTGGTTAACCCGCGGGAAGATCGCCTTGCCAGCGTCTTGGCCGATGACTGCCGCCAATATTGGACGACATTCACGAGTACTGTTGGGTCGGCTGCAGTCCTACCACGTCCCGTCGGCGACAGCGTCGGGGCTGAGCCCGCCGAGTGTGATCACCGTCTTCGGGTCGACCGGCACAAACGAACCCTCCTCGACACCAAGCTTTTTGCCGACACTCTTCACACGCGCCAAGGTCTCGGACGGTGCAAGGTCGTGGGCGTCGGCGTCATAGAGATCGAACCACGGCAGACCAGCGTCCACGTAGGCGTCCCGGTCGACCGGCGTCGGGGGCGGCACCTCTCCGGTGATGGCAGTCCACTGCGCGGCCGAGCACAAGTGAACGAACACCCGCCGGGCACCGCTCTCGTCGTAGTCGGCGAGCGGGCGATCATCGGCGTACACCTCCTGCCGCATCCGCCCGCCGGCCCCCAAGCCCATGCTTGCCGAGGGCGCCGGGAGCGGGCCGCCGTCCAGCATCGGGTCCTCGCAGCACTCGCGGCGCAATGCCTGTGCGGCGCGCCACTCGGCAAGCGCCTGCTCGGTCAGACCGACAGCGCGGAGTTGGACTCCGCCGTGGGTCTCCTGCCCGGTGACCTGCCCTTCGACTGTGGCACCCGAACCCAGCGGCACGGCAACGAACTGACGGATGAATCCGTCCCCGGCGTTGATGCCGTCCAGCCACGGCTGGTGGGGCAGCGCAACGTAATTCTGCGGGTCACCAATGAGGTGGTCGATCCACGGCAGGCCGCTCACCGCGCACACTTTGCCTACGCCAACCTGCAGAGCAGTGGGTTCAGAAGCATCGAACGACAGCCACATTGCCTCGCGTTGGTAGATCGGCAGCATCACCCCGCCGCGAGACAGCCACTCGGCTGGAGCGGTGTCGGGATAGTCGGCAACTCGCCGCAGCGGAAACCGGCCCAGACCGGGCGGCAGCGGATGCAACCCCGTCTCGGGGATTCGCAGCGTCCGCTGAAACTCCACCGTTACCGGACCCAGCACCAACTGGTCCCTGACGATCTTTACCGGCACCTTGCCCGTCATGACTACCTCCATCTCGGCGTACTGGTCAATAGAGATAGCACCGGGCACCGACACGGCAAGTCGCTCCGATTCCCCTCCGCGGGCATTCCACCACTCGCCGACTGCCTCATCCAGTTCCTCGGCTGGGCGGCTTGATTTCCCTGTCGCACCTCGTTGCTATCGTTTGCGTCCATTTAGACGGTAGAGAAGAGGGAGGGGCATGGCGGGTATCTGTTCGCGCTGCCGAATCGGTATTGCACCGACTGGACATGTCACTTTGTTCCGTTTGTGTCCGACGGGGACCCGTCGCATCCGGACAGTCCGAGAAGCCTGCCAGGGTCAAGAATCATCGCGACACCGTTGAAGTTACCCATGGTGTCTGCGACACATGCTGTGCCACTCTGCGTTTGAAGCCGAACGGGCATTTTCCTCGACATACCGACCCTAAGACAAGCGGTACCTGTGCGGGCAGCGGTAACTACTACACACCTTCGAAAGCGGAAAAGACACCGCCAAAAGCACCAAAGATCAAGAGAATGCGCAAGGGACGAAGCGTGTGGGCGCTGCCCTCGGGACATCCTGGGTCAGGGCGACGGCGGTAATCCAGATCCGGCGCACACCTTCGCGCCCTACCACATGAACACCATGTTCGGCGTCCCCGCCGGCGACTTCTGTCATTGCCTGCTGCATCCCGACCTGATGGGCCCGAACCGGCCCGGGCCCAAGGGTTTCCGTGATCTACCGATCGGCATCGACGGGCTTTACCTCGGCGAATGAGCCTAGTGCGGCGCGGCCTCCACGCGCTCGAACACCAGGTCGGCATGAACCGCCGTGTTCTTGCTGATCACCCAGAGCTTGTTCCACAGCACTCCGAGGGATGTGTGATCGATCGTCTGGTCGGCACTCACCATCACCGAGTCGTCGCGGCGGCTGACAATCGCCTGCAGAGGCAACGGCCTCGTCGTGCCCGTCACGGTGATGAAGGCCTCCAGACCGACGCAGTCGGTGTTGCCGGGCTCGGCCTTGGTGACCACCACAATGATCCGCGGATACCGTTTGACCTTGAAAAAGTCTTTTGACCGAAGGTGTCGGTCCCGCATGCGCACACCCGTGTCGAGTGAATCGGCTTCGATATCCACCTCGCCGGACACCTCTCCGGCGTCCGTGACGTGGCCGTGGCCACTGAACTTCGTGAACTTGCCCCTGACGGTGGCCAGTCCCCACATCGTCTTGTTCTCGAACGTCACCGTCGACTCGTCAGGCACCAGGCTCCACTCGCCGACTGCCTCGGCGCTCCGGACGAAATCCGCTGCTCTCAACATCACAACTCCTAGCGATACTTCTGTTTAGGCGCGCCGGTGCCGTCCTAAACGGGGGGCAGGATAACGATTCGGTTCCGAACCCTAGGGTTGCCGGCCGCCAAAACGCGCACCGCTCAGCGAAGGTCGCCGACGCGGGCGGGTGCGCAACGGTGCACTGCCTGTCGCGGTCGCTGTCAACAACGGCGGGATCATGCTTCGCCCAGCTCGCAGCAAACTGGTCGACCTCGGCTAGCCTTACGCTGCACCGCAACAAACGACAAAGGAGTCGTGCCGGAACATGAGCCCGAGCAATCCGTGGCGTCACCCACCCGCCGTGCCCCGCTGTGAGAAACCCCGCGCCGAAGGGCGCTTTTACCTCCCTGGCGGCAGGCGCCTGGGTTACGCCGAGTTCGGCGACCCCAACGGGTCGGTCGTGCTGTGGTTTCACGGCACACCCGGGGGGCGACGTCAGTTTCCGCTCGTCGGTCGCCGCGCCGCGGAAAAACTGGGCCTGCGCGTCATCCTGATCGAACGGCCCGGCTCCGGACTATCCGACTCCCATGAATACGCCTCGGTCGCCGACTTCGCCCGCGACATGGTCCACGTGGCCGACGCGCTCGGCGCGCACCGCCTCGGCGTCGTAGGGCTGTCCGGCGGCGGTCCCTACGCGCTGGCCTGCGCGGCGGTGCCCGCGCTCGCCAACCGGGTCGCGGCGGTGGCCGTCCTCGGCGGCGTCACCCCGTCGGTCGGCCCCGAAGCGACCTGCTCGGGCAGCATCGACTTGCTGCGCCGCATCACCGACGTCTTCTCGACGATGCGCCGACCCTTCGCCGCCGCCGTCACCGCGATGATCGTGCCGATCATCCCCCTCGGCCACCTGGCCTACCAGGGCATGTCGGCGATCATGCCCGACGGCGACAAGCGAGTGTTCGCCGATCCTGACATCGAGGCGATGTTCATCGACGACATCGTCCTGGCGGCCCGCGGCGGCTTCCAGGCAATGGTCGACGACGGCCGACTCTTCGGCCGCGACTGGGGCTTTCGCCTCACCGACATCGATGCCGCGGTGCGCTGGTGGCACGGCGACGCCGACGCGATCATCCCGTTCGACGACGCCAAGCAGGCCATCAGCTACCTGTCCAACGTGGAGCTGATCCTGATGCCCGACGAAAGCCACCTCGGCGGATTCGCCGCCGCCGATGACGTTTTGGCGTTCCTGCGCTCCCACCTATAAGCCGGGTCGGGCGGCGAATGTGCGCGAGACAACTCGCCAGTCGCAGCAGCGATTCAGACTAGTCTTCGCCCATGGAAAGCGAAGTACGCCAATGGCTGGACCGGCTGGCGATCCAGGATCTGATCTACCGCTATTCCGACGCCGTGACCCGAGCGGATTGGACGCAATGCGAATCGGTCTTCACAGCGGACGCGCTGTGGGAGAGCCCCGGCCTGGGCCTGCGCTTCGACAGTCGTGAGGCGTTTCTGGAAACCCTGCGGGCAACGACTACCTACGATCTTCTCATTCAGACACCCCAAGCCCCGGTCGTCACACTCACCGACGCCGACCACGCCACCGCGACGACGACGATTCACGAGATGAACCGCGGGCTGGTTGCGATGGACAGTGAGCTGGGCGATGCCGGCACACCGATCAACGTCGACACCTACGGCATCTACTACGACGACGTCGCCCGCATCGACGGCCAGTGGAAGTTCACACATCGGATATACGTGCCGTTCTACCTGACCGACGGCACCGTCAACGGCGATATCCTCACCCCACGGACCGAGCTCGCACGCCGCTGACACAGCATCATCGATACGTCGCGGCTATGCCCGCTTAGCCGTCGACGGCACGAACCGCCCCGCCAGCGCGGCGATGAGGCGCTGATACCCCGACCCGCCTGCACGCGCGACCACGTCCAGAAGCTTTGCCTCCCAACCGATCACCACCCGAGCCCGGCCCTTGGCCACCCCCTCGACGATCGTCGCCGCCGCCATCTCCGGCGAGTGCAGCGCCAGCTTCTTGTCGAAGAACTCCGCGAACGTTGCGGCGTCCTGCCCGTCGCAGACGGTCGCATTGCGCGCGACCGCGGTCTTGATGCCGCCGGGATGCACACACGTCACCTTCACCGGATGCCCGGCGACCAGCATCTCCTGCCGAAGCGCCTCGGTGAAACCCCGCACCGCGAATTTGGCCGCGTTGTAGGCACTTTGACCCGGCACCGCGATCAACCCGAACAGGCTCGAGATGTTCACGATGTGTCCGTCGCCCGACCCGATCACGTGCGGCAGAAACGCTTTGGTGCCGTTCACCACACCCCAGAAGTCGACGTCCATGATCCGTTCGGCGTCCTTGAAGTCCATGCTCTCGACCTCGCCGTGATGCGCGATGCCGGCGTTGTTGTACACCTGGTGCACCGTGCCGAAGTGCGCGACGACATCGTCGGCATAGGCCAGCACTTCTTGCCGCTCGGCGACGTTCAGCCGGTCGGCCTTCACCTGCGCCCCCAACGCCTCCACCGCACGCACCGTCTCCGCGAGACCGTCGGCGTCGATGTCGGAGAGCGCCAACCTGGCGCCCTTCGCCGCGAGATCGAGCGCCAGCGCCCTGCCGATACCCGAACCCGCGCCGGTGATGACGACGACTTTTCCTGTGAACGAACTCATCTCGCTGCTTCCTTTTCGGTGATGAGGGTGCGCATCCGCGCGCCCATGTGGGTTATCGCCTCGTCGGCCTCGGCGAGAACCCCTGCCTGCAAATGGAAGTCGTGCCACAGGGCATCGAACCTGCGGTGGTCGACCTGCCCTGTTCCCGCTTCCGCGGCGGCCTTCTCGATCTTGTCCGCATCGATGCACAGCGGATCGTCGCCGGCCGAATGCAGGACGATCGGCGGCAGCCCCGCCATGTCGCCATGCGCCGGCGAGATGCCGGGCAGCCGCGGGTCATGCTCGCCCACGTATCTCGGCGCCCACTCGGCGGCCATCGACGGGTTGATCAGCGGATCACGCGTCTGTGGACGGCCCCCGTCGATGTCCACGGCGAGGTCGGCCCACGGGCAGATCAAGCCGATCGCTGCCGGGGCGGGGATCCCGCGATCGCGAAGGGCCATGGCCAGCGACAATGCCAGCCCGCCGCCCGCCGAATCGCCCACAATGACAAGGCTTTCCGGCTCCACCCCATAGTCGATCAACGATTGATAGACCGCGACCATCTCCTCGAGCGCAACCGGATACCGCGCCTCCGGCGACCGCGAGTAGTCCGGCACCAGCGCCGTCATCCCGGCCGCAGCGGCCAACCGCGTCACCACGCCGCGATAGCCCTTGGCGCTACCCAGTGCATACGCGCCGCCGTGCAGGTACAGCATCGTGGCGCCGGAGTCCACCCCCGGCGGCCGCACCCCCTCCACGGAAACGCCCGCGATGGTGACGCCGTCGTATCCGGTACCCCTCGGCGCCCGAGCCACCCGCGTGAACAGGTCGTACAGTCTGCGCTTGCCGCCGACCGTCACCCGGCGGGAGGCCAACACTGGTCGGCAGCCGCGCAGCGCAACGCGGACCACGCTTGGATGGACGCTCACGCGAATGCCTCCACCCGCGCCGCGTCGAACGACAGCACGCCGTCCTCGACGGGCTCGTCGAGCAGCATCCGAGAGTCCCTCTCGTAGTGCATCATCACCTGCCACGGCAGTTTGGCACCCTGGCGCGGCATGACGTCCTTGCCGCGCTGCACATAGCCGGACTGCAGTTGGTCCAGCATGCCCTCGCCCGTCGCGCAGCCCTCGACATCGCGCGGCGTCGCCACCGCGAAACCGTTGTCGTCCATGTGCCGCATCAGCCGAATGAGATACTCGCCGGCCATGTCGGACTTCAACGTCCACGGCGCGTTGGTGTAGCCGAACATCCACGCTAGGTTGGGCATGTCCTGCACCAGCACGCCCTTGTAGGTCATCGCGTCGTGCAGCTCACGCGCCTCGCCGTCGACCGACAGCGCCATGCCGCCGAGCATCTGCAGGTTCAGACCGGTTGCGGTGACGATGATGTCCGCCTCCAGCTCGCGGCCCGACTTGCACAGAATGCCTGTCTCGGTGAAGGTTTCGATCTGGTCGGTCACGACCGACGCCTCTCCGGAGGCCAGTACGTCGAACAGGTCGCCGTCGGGCACCGCGCACAGCCGCTCGTCCCACGGCATGTAGTTCGGGGTGAAGTGGCTCATGTCGAACGACGCGCCGACGCGACGGCGCACTTGCCACAGCAGGAAACGGCGCATCGTCTTCGGCCAGCGCCGGCACGCCTTGTACAGCGAACGCTGAATCACGATGTTGCGCTTGCGCCCGAGCGCGTACACCGTCTCCTCGGACAGGAAGCGGCCCAACGCTTGTGAGATCTTGTCGAACGCGGGCAGCGAGAACACGTACGACGGGGAGCGCTGCAGCATGGTCACGTGCGCGGCGTCGCCCGCCATCGCGGGGACCAGGGTGACCGCGGTTGCGCCGCTGCCGATCACGACGACGTTCTTGCCGGTGTAGTCGAGGTCTTCTGGCCAGTGTTGCGGATGGACGCAGCGGCCCGTGAAGCGCTTGGCGCCGGGGAAGCTCGGCAGATAGCCCGCGTCGTAGTTGTAGTAGCCGGTGCAGCTGATGAGGTAGCCACACGTGTAATGGCGCGTCTCGCCGGTCGCCTCGTGCACCGCGGTCACCGTCCAGCGACTCTCGGCGCTCGACCAGTCGGCGCCGACGATCTTCAGCCCGTACTGGATCTTGTCGTCGACGCCGTACTCGGCGGCGGTGTCGGCGATGTACTGGCGGATCGACGGCCCGTCGGCCAGCACCTTCAGTTCCTGCCACGGCCGGAACTTGTAGCCGAAGGTGAGCATGTCCGAATCGGAGCGGATGCCCGGGTAGCGGAACAGGTCCCAGGTGCCGCCAAGGCGCTCGCGGCGCTCCAGCACCGCCAGGGTCTTGTGCGGAAACTCGGCGGTCAACTGAGCGGCCGTCCCTATACCCGACAGACCTGCGCCGATGATCAGGATGTCGAAATGCTGTGCGTTCATGACTAGAAGAATGGCCGTAGGCGGCGTTGCGGGTCTTGACAGTTCCCGACAGTTTTTTATCATTTCCCGACAGGTGATTGTTATGGGCAGTCTGATCCGCACCGCGGCGCTGCGGGGGTACGGCGATCTGGTGCGCGAACTGGGCGGCGACCCGCAGTCGTTGTTGGCGCGCTTCGGTATCCCCGTCGGCGCCGAGCAGCAGGCGGACGGCTTCGTCGCCGTCGATGCGTTCATCCGCTTGCTGGAGGCGAGCGCCGAGGACCTGCATTGTCCCGATTTCGGGCTTCGCCTGTCCCGTTTTCAGGGCCTCGACATCCTCGGACCCATCGCCGTGATCGCCCGCAATGCCCACACGGTGCTGGGCGGTTTCGAGGCGATTGCCCGCTACCTGTACGTCCATTCCCCGGCGTTGACGCTGACGGTCGCCCGGGCGTCTGCGGAGTCCGACGTGCGGTGCAGATATGAAGTGACCGAGCCCGGCGTGCCCTACCCGACGCAGAGCTACGAGCTCAGCATGGGTATCGGTGCGCGAATTCTCCGGCTGCTCGGCGGTCCGTCGGCGCTGCCTCGGGTGGTCTCGTTCATGCACAGCCAGCACGGTTCGCAGGACGCCTACCGGGCGGAGCTGGGCTGCCCGGTGCGCTTCAACCAGACCTGGAGCGGATTCGAACTGCCCGCGCACATTGCCGACAAGGCCATCGACACCGCCGATCCCGAGACCCGACGCATCGCCACGAAGTACCTGGAATCCACCTACCTGCCCAGCACTGCCGCGCTGTCCGAACGCGTGGCCGAACTGACCAGGCGGCTGCTGCCCACCGGCCAATGCAGCGCCGAGGCCATCGCCGACCAGCTCGCGCTGCATCCGCGGACCCTGCAGCGACAACTTGCCGCCGAGGGCATGCGCTGTCACGACATCATCGACGGGGAACGCCGAGCGCATGCGGCGCGCTACCTCGCGGTGCCGGGACTGCATCTGCAGCAGATCGCCGGTCTGCTGGGCTATTCCGAACAGAGCGCGCTGAACCGGTCATGCCGTCGCTGGTTCGGCCAGACGCCGCGGCAATACCGGGCGAGCCGTTCGGCGACCTGAGCACCGCGCCACAGGGAGCGGGTCGGATCAGCGAGGCTCGGCGCGCAGGGGCCGTCGGCTCGCGACCACACGTTCGGTGGAGAAGCGCACCCAGCGCCCTGTGCCGCCGTCTGCGGCCGAGTTCTCCCATTCGACCAGCGCCCTGCCCGACAGGTGAAGCGTGCGCCCGCTCTCGAAGTCGACGAACAGCAGCGCGGCCCTCGGGTCCACCTCGAGATTGCCGAAACTGTTGAACATGTTGTTGCCGGCGTAGTCCGGCCAACTAACGGTCTTGTTGTCGGCGTGCACGAAACCTGCCGGGCCTCCGCGATGCGACGCGTCGTTGCCGCGCTCGGGATGAGCGGTACCCAGGAAGAACGTATCCGCCGAACGGATCAGCGCAATGTCTTCGGCAGAAATCAAAGAAGTGTGGCTGGTGTGGAAATCGGTTGCAGCAACTTCCTTTTCGGCGCGTATCCGCCGAGGATGAATGTATTGCGGACAGTTGCCGTATGCCTGTGTGACATCCACTTGTAGCATTCCGCCGTCGGTTGCGACCAACGTGCCGTTTATGCGAACGCGTCGCTTGGCGGCGAAGTCCATCACCACGATGCCGACCGGCTGATCCTCCTGAAGCCCGTGCAGCGGGTCGCCTATGGGCAGTGAGTCGCGCAGCGACAGTCGCGTCGGCGTCGTAGCCACCAGGAAACCCGGCGGTCCGGCCAACGGCGAGACCCACAGGCGCCCGTCGAGATCGCGCGCGGTGATTGCGGCGAACGATGCGTGTGCCAACGAAGCGGCGGCACCGCCGCGCAACTCGCCCGGACCCATCATCGGCTGCAACCGCGCGGCTTCCACCTCAACTCCGGCCCGCCGTTGCACAGCAAGCTCGCCGCTGTGAAAACCGACATCGTCGGTGTGGGTCTGCTGACTCGACATCGCTACACCCCTTAAGGCATCGCACGATGCAACACCGGCAGGTTCATCGTTCATTCCGGCAACGCGGTCGACACCGCGTCACCGCCAAGGCCGACATGTGCGTCGGGTACTACTCCGACGGCCCCCCTTCCGCCACATGATGTAGTCGCAATTCACTCCTTATCGAATAGTTACCCAACTCCGCGAGACATTGCGTAGCGTTCTCCGCTAATTGCCGACGCGACGTCATCTGGGGGCGAATTGGCTTTTCCATGGGAATTGAATCTCGATACTTCCTACCGTCACGAGAAGAGCCCTACTCGCGCGCAGCGAGCCCGGGGCGAGCCGACCGACTCAGTACTCCAGAACTCCGGCGAGGGACACGACGGCGTTCGGGCACATGGCCGCCACCGAAGACCCTGATCCGGCGAATCGGTATCGATGACATCGAGGCGGCATTCAAGGACATGACCGCAAGCGTGTTGTGCTTCGCCGCGCCGGCGTAAGGCACGATTCTGATACATGACCAACCGGGCCGCACTGCTATTCGCGTTCGCCTTCGCTGTGATGGCCGACCCGGTGTCGTCGGTCGCCTACGCGATCGAAGCCGCTCTCCGCGCGTTGCGAGGCGACCTCGCGCTGCTGCTCCCCACGATGTCTCTCGTCGTCGTGATCATCGTCGTGGTGATCGTCAACTATCACCAGCTGGTTGGCCGTTATCCCCGCGGTGGGGGCGCCCCCGCCGCGGCCGCGGAGGCATTCGGAGAAGCCAGCGCATTCATCCCGATTGCAGCACTGATCGTCGACTTCGGCCTCACCATCGCCATCAGCACCGCGGCCGCCGCGTCCGCGATCATCGCGTTCTTTCCCGCCCTCGACGGGCTACGGTCCCCGATCGCGCTGCTGCTGATCGCCGGGGTCGCCGCCGGCACCTGGTTCGGTCATCGGGGGCGCACCGTGTTTGCGGTGATGACAGTTGCATTCGTCGTCCTGACCGTCGTCGTACTCATCTTCGGACTCTTCCTCTCGCCACGTCTCGGTTCGCCGGCCAACACCGACCCCGGCCACGCGCCGCCTTTGGCGGTCGCCCTCGCGTTTCCCGTAGCCATGGCGCTCGCCACGGGCATCGAGGCCCCGTCGTCGGCGATCGCACAGCTGGGGCAACTCGACGATGCCGGCCGCCGCAGATTCGGCCGGATTACGTTGTGGCTCACCGCGGTGGTGGTCGGCACCCTCACCCTCGGCTTGACCGCAGAGCTGGCCTATCTGCGCATCGGCGTCCCACCAGAGGACTCAACCCAGCTCGCAGAGCTCGCCCGCGCCGCCACCGCCCCGCCTCTGTTCGCCGCCTTCCAGCTCGCCACCGCGCTACTCCTGCTGTCGGCGGCCAGCTCCTCTTTCCAAGCTGGCCCCGGCCTTTTGAAAGCGCTTGCGCGGCAACGCGACATCGATGGCACCAGCGCCGGGATCCTGCCGGCGTGGCTGGGCCGTACAAACAGCAGATATACGCCGTACTGGGGCGTCGCGGTCTTCATGGTCGCGGCCGGCGCGGTCACCCTGGCCGCACGCGGACGCGACCAGGAACTCGTGCTTTTCTACGCCGCGGCGGTGTTCGTGGCCTTCCACGCCGGCTTGATCTCCATGTGCCGGTTTTCGTGGCAGGAGAGGCGGTTCGGCTCTCTTGCAATCAATTTGGTAGGCGCAGCCGCAGTCAGCTTCACGCTCGCGATCAATGTCGCGCGCGGGGAGCCCATTGTCTCCATCGCCGCGGCCGTCCTGATCGCCGCTGGGCTATACGCACTGTGGGTGCGATCCGGGCGGCCGCGGGGCATCCGGCATGTGGAACCCGCGCCGCCGATAGCCAAGAGCACCGGGTAGGGATCGGATCGTGCTCACCGCGTGGGCCGTCGGTCAGAGCTGATCGCGAAGCCTTTCGACAATGCTCACCAACTTTGCATGGTGTGACCCGGGCCAGTAAATCCGACCGCATTCCGCGCAACGGCTGAACTCGTTGTAATACCGGCGTGTCAACGGCTCGAGGTGCTCGATCACTTCGTCCTTGGTAACTGCGGCCAACGTGCCGTTGCACCGCACGCACCGAGTGAACGGCGCCAACCGCTGCCGGAGGTCCAGTCGCCGTATCACCTCGAGCGTCTGTTCCGCGACTTGGTCGGAGTGGACGAATAGGCCATGCGTGATAGACCGACGCTTCAACAGGCCCCGGTCTCGGGTCAACAGGATCCGCTGCTGACCAAGGCTGATATCTGCCAGGGTGCGATCATCGGCGTCACTTGACCACCACACATCGAACCCGAGCGTTCGAAGCATTCGCGCCAGCCGACCGAGGTTGACGTCTACGACGAAGCGCGGATCGCGCAGCGGTACCGGCCGCAGCCGGGCGGTCGACCCGATGTCGAGCGCCTCGAACACGGGGTACACGGCGATGCGATCGCCGACAGCCGGGCGGTGGGTGAAGTCCTCCGGATTCCCGTTCACCAGAATGAGGTCGACCTCGGTATGCGGAATGCCCATCGCCTCCAGAACGTCCTTGACCGTCTGATGGGTCCGGAACGGACGGCGCACGGTCCGACCGCGCGACTCGGCTTCCACGAAGTCATTGAGCTCGGCGTACGCACGGACGGTCACGAAGCCGGCCGTGCCAGAAGTGATTTCAGACGGCGGCACTGACCGCCCATCAACGCGACACCTCGAACCCACAGTCACGGCTTCAGCTCGCTCCTAACGACCTGCTCACCACGATGTCCGGCGCACCGTGCTCGTCCGTTATCCGTTTCGCCAACGCGGTGGCGGCGGCCTCTTCGCTGAGCGGCTGAGCCGCGTGCGCCGAAGCCACGGGTTCACGTGCGCGCCGGAACCGGGCATTCAAGCAACTCCTGAAGCGCAACATCGAAGTCGTCGGCCAACCGCCACAGATCGGGGACCATGTCCGGGCAGGAGATCACGCCCACATTCAACTTGCCGACCAGCGACATCACGGTGATGTTCATGCCGCAGCCGTGAAACAGCGGTCCCAGCGGATACATCGCCTCGACTTCGCAGCCCAAGAAGTACAGCGTTGCTTGCGGTCCCGGCACATTCGAAACGATGAGGTTGTGCACGGGGTTTCCGATCAGCGGCGAGTCAGCCAGAAGACGGAAGACGGCGCCGAACACCGCCCGGGCCGCCAATTGTGCCCAGTCCTGTAACAGCGTTGGGCTGATCGCCGAGCTGTGATTCTTCGCAGCGGCGTCCGCACGGGCGATCGCCCGTAATCGTTCCGCAGGGTCACGGATGTGCGTCTCGAGGCTGCAGAACATCCCCGACAACTGGTTGTGGCCCGGCCGGTCGGATTTGTCGTGCACCGACACCGGCACCATCGCCACCAATGGTTTGGCCGGCAGCTCATCGTAATCGCTCAAGAACCAGCGCAGCACCGACGCGCACAAGACCATCACCACATCGTTGACCGTGACGTTGAAGCGGTCCTTGACCTTCTTGACGTCGTCGAGGTTCAGCTGCACCAACGCGATGTTGCGGTCGGCGGTGATTGATGTGTTGAACCGGGTCGCCGGTGCTGTGAACGGCGCCGCCATGGTCAGACCGTCGCCCGCACGCCGAAGCGTCTTCACGATCGTCGCGACCGTCGTCGGCATCAGGTTCGCCAACTGCCAGGGCCGCGCGGCGAACCTCATCAGCCCGCCCGCCGCTATCTGCAGCGGACCGGCACTCCCCGCACCCTCCACCGGTTCCGGCGGCGGCATGTCGGGCTCGGCGCCGCACAGCCGCGACAAGAGGTTGGCGCCGCTCACCCCGTCCACCGCGGCGTGATGGATCTTGGTCATCACCGCCAACAGTCCGCCGGCGCGCGGGTCGGTCTCGGCAACACCCTCGATCACCCACATCTCCCACAGTGGCCTGTTGCGGTCGAGCGGGCTCGCTGCGATGTGCCCGCAGATCTCCGCCAGCTCTCGGCGTCCTCCAGGCGCGGGCAGTTCGATGCGGAGCAGATGGCGATCGAGGTCGAACCCGTCGTCATCGACCCACACCGGATAGTCCAGATTGAGCTGGCTGTCGGCCAACTTTGCCCGGAACTCCGGGATGGCGGCGATCCTGGTGGCCAGGTCGTCGCGAAGCCGATCGAAGGTGTAACCGTCGGGCACCGATGACGTGTCCAGCTCGAGGATCGAACAGACATGTAGGGGCTGGGTAGGGCTTTCGATGTAGAGGAAACTCGCGTCGAGCCCGCTGAGTCGTTCCATATGACGAGGCTAGGCGCAATGTTCAGGCAACGAAACCAATTGCCAGGAACAGCAACAATTTTCGGGAATTTCACAGCCCGGGCGGAATCGGCGGACCGAAGCGGTTACGCACTCGGGCCGATACCCATATGTTGAAGTCATGTCATTGGTCGACCTCGCGCTGCTGCCAATCCGCATCGGACGCAACCTTGTCGACACGGTGTTGCACGCGGTAACAACGCAGGCGCCCGCGCCGTCCTCGAAGCTCGTGGTGGTCGATGGGATGCCTGAAGGCGTGCCTGCGGCGGCGCGACGGCCCGAGCCCAAGCTTCCAATCCCGGCCGGATGGCCGTTCGGCGAGGAGTTCCCGCGCACCTGCGGCACGAGCCGCTTCGCCGGCGGCGCCCTGTTCTGGACCGACTTTCTGTACGACGACCACGGGGCGACCGGCGTGCCGGTGAGCCTGCCGAGCGGCGGGGCGCCGCCACGCGGCACATACATCTACCCCGACGGGCCCGCCGCCCGCAATGGCGCCGACATCTTCCGCGTCGCCGTCGGGCTGACCGACACCGACACGTGGTGGCGGGTCGACTGGAACACGCTGCTCGACCCGTCCGTGCCCATCGCGCAGTTCACCTTCGATACCGACCGCGCGACAACAACCACCGACGACTGGCCGGCGGGGGCGGGCGTCCGCTCCGCGGGTATCGACCTGGCCCTACTCATCTCCGCCGCAGGCGCGCGCCTGATCGACCTCACGACACACGGGTCGACTCCCGTCGAACACACCGTCGACATGTCGGCGCGCTCCTACCTCGCCCGGGTGCCGCGCGCGTTGGTCGAGCCTGCAGGCACCTGGACGATTCGGCTGGCCGCGGGGCTGGCGAACGACCACGGCGACGGGTTCGCCGACGTGCCCCTCACCCACGGCGCGAAACCTGGGCAGCCGAACGTGTACAACGTCGCCTTCCGCACCCACGAGCAGGAGAAGCCGCACCTGAACTTCTGGTCCGACGCGGCCCAGGCCGAGGCCCTCGAACACGGCGATGTCACCCAGTTCTCGCTGGCCGTCCCATGGGATTCACTAGCCGATCGCATCACCACCGAAGAGCCCATCGTCACCGGCACCTCAACCCGGTGGTACGTCTCGTCGATCGAGCTGGGACAGGGCGTCGCCGACCCCGGACCGCTGAGCACCGACCCCGTATTCCTCGGCCGGGTGCAGCCGTACTCGGTGTGCCTGCCCGCGACGTACGCCCCCGGCCGCACGTTGCCGCTGACGCTGTTGCTGCACTCGCTGGCGTTGGGCCAGAACCAATTCGCCGCCATCGGCCCGCGACTGCTGCACCAGGTCTGCGAAGACCGGGACTCCGTGGTGGTGACTCCGCTGGCCCGCGGTCCCTCGTCCTGGTATCTCGACGAGGGCGAGCTAGACCTGTGGGAGGTCTGGGCGCGCGTGGCCGAGCAGCTGGGCACCGACCCCGACCGCACTGTGATTGCGGGATACTCGATGGGCGGCTACGGGACCTACAGACTGGCGCTGGCCTATCCGGAAGTGTTCGCCCAGGCGGTCGTGCTGGCCGGCCCGCCCGCCTGCGGTGTCAAGTTACTGCCCGACTCCACTATTCCGGGCAACCTGGACCCGGACTCGCACTGCGCACGCGAGGGCGACACCTTGCACCTGCTCGTCAACGCGCGGTGGCTTCCGTTCGTCATCGCCCACGGCCTCATCGACGAGTTGGTGCCGTTCTCCTCGGTGTTGTTCCAGGTGCACGAACTCGACCGGCTCGGCTACCGCTACCGATTCAGCGTCTATCCGACCGAGGACCACATCGGGTGGGTGTTCGAAGACGACTTCGGCGATCCGGTTTCCCATATGGGCACTGGGCTGCGGCAGAGCGACCCCGGGCACATCACCTTCACGTGGTATCCGCAACTGGTGCGCCATGACCTCGGCATCGGGCCGCACCGGGTCTGGTGGCTATCGGAACTGACGGCCTACCCGGACACCACGGCCAAGCGAGGGGCGACCGCCTCCGTCGACGCGAGGACTCACGCGAGGCCGGACCCCACGCGCACCACCTACCGTCGGCGCGGCTTCGAACCCGACCTCGACCTATCCCCCGGGCTCTACACCGAGCTCCTCTGGCGGATCGGCCCGGCCGTCGACCCGTTGCCGTCCCTGGCGCTGAATCTCACCCACGTCGCAGGCCTTACCGTGGATGTCGCCAGGGCCGGTCTTGCGCCGTTGCGCTCGTCGACGATCAACGTCGTCACCGACACGCTCGCGCAGATCACGCTCGCCGCGCTGCCGCCGAACACGACGGTGCTGATCGACGACCAGCCGACCGGTCCCACAGTGGCGGTCCCCGTGGGTCAACACACCATCACGTTGACGAGATAAGGCGTCCGAGTCGCAACCGTTCGAGCCCTCGCGTTGGTTGATGATCTTGAAAGAGCTTGTGCACGTGAACTTTCCCGGGCCGCCCGATCGCCCAAGCGGGAAGTCGGGCAGGTGTGAACAATCTCGCCGCATGACGCACCTGGACTGGACTGAGCGAGTAGCGTTTTCATCGCGGGCCAGTGCGAGCCCATGTCGACGCCATCCCATCGACGCCGTGCGTGGGACGTGCTCCCAACCGGAAGTTGAGTACGCCTAGCAAATGTGTTGGAGGGGCGGTGGAGTTCGTACTTGGTGTGTCGATGACAGCCACGACGGTCCGCCTCGCACTCGTTGAGGGCGAAAAGGCCGACGGTGTCGTCGTCGACCACGACGTCTTCGACCTCAGGGCGGTGGACGGCTCGGCAACTTCGGGTGCGTCCGACGAAGTCGTTGCCGCGATCCTGGGAACTCAAGAGGGTGCGATCGCCGCCGGCCACCATCTGGTGTCGACCGGGGTGACGTGGACTGACCGCGCCGAAGCGGCCGTCCTACGGGAGGCTTTGGTCGCCCGCGGCATCGAAGGTGTGCTGCTGGTTTCGGAGTTGCACGCTGCCGCGGCTCTGGCGCAGGCGGTCGGCCGGGTGGCCGGCTACAACAAGACAGGACTGATGTTCGTCGAGCGCGAGACGGCCACGCTGGCGGTCGTCGAGACCGCCGTCGGCTCAGTCGTCAAGGTACGCAGCGAAAGTCTCCACGGTGGCGATGCAATCGCTGTGGTGGCCGAGATGGTCAAGGATCTGGACATCCAGAAATCAGTGGCCGATGTCCTGTTCGTTGTTGGCTCCGGCGTGGATATCACCGCGGTCAAGGCACACTTGACGGATCTCGTTGTGGTGCCCGTCATCGCCCCCGAAGAACCCCAGCTGGCGTTGGCGCGCGGTGCAGCGCTGGCGTCGGCGAACGCGCCCCGCTACGACGCGTCCACCGTCGGCCTGGCCTACTCACAGGATCCCGACGGCACAACGGCCCAGTCAATCTCGGTGGCCGACCTTGTAGGTCACGACGACGCGTGCCCGGACGCCGCCGATGTCGTCTCGGAACCCGACGACGTGCCGGAACGCAGCAAGCCGTTCGTGTTGGTCGGCAGCTCGCTGACCGCCGTCTTCATCGCCGGGATGTTGGCACTGACCATCGCAGTCGCGATCAATGTGCGGCCGGCCGCAGATCAACGCTCAGACGTCATGCCGGAACCTCCCGGCACTGCAGCGCCGCCTACCGCGGCGAAACAGGTGCCCACGACAGTCCTTACCCCCGCTCCAGCGGTACCACCACCTGCGCGCATCGCCATGGCACAGCTCAAGGATCTGCCGGCCCCGCCGCCAGTGGTGGTTCGCAACGTCGCGCCCGTGCCCGCGGCGGCGCCACCCCCGGCGCCAGCCGCTCCACTCCCGCCCGTTGTGGTTCCGCCGGTGATCCCGCCGCCACCGGTCATACAGTGGCCGGCACCGTGGCTTTCACCGATTCTTCAGCCGCCCACTTATTACCCGGGCTACCCGGGTCCGAGGGGTTCCTGGTCCGGCGGCCACGGTGGTTCCGGCCGCGGGCACGGCGATGGTGACTAGCGCCGCCGACCGTTCAAACGTCCGACGTCAGTAGGCAGTTGAAGCCCTTGGGCTGCATCTGCGTTCATGGACTCGAGTCGTCGAAAGACCTGCGGCTGATGCCGGCGAATGGGATCGTGCAGACATGCGATCAACGGAGATTGTCACGGCGTTCTGGGAGGACGTCTGGAACGCGCATGAACCGGATGCCGTCGACCGGTTCGTGGCCGACGACGTCGTCGTCGAGGCAGGCGGCCAGGAGATCTCTGGCAAAGACGACGTCAAAGACTGGGTGAGAGAGTTTCTAGACCATGTCAACGAGCTTCATGTCGACACCGTCGAAACATTCCAGAACGAGGACGGCACTCGCGTCACGTCCCGATGGGTGGTGACCGGGACCAACAACGGAATTCTCGGCACCGAACCCAACGGCAAGCCGATCGCGCTCACCGGCACAGCCGTCTGGACCGTAGCCGACGAAAAGCTGCAGCACGGCTGGGTCGAGCAGGCCAGCTTCGAGCTCTATCACTGGTTGCTCGCGAAGTAGCGGTCACGTGGTCGGGGTTGCGCCGCCCAACCATCCCGACAATGGCAGCAGGGTTCGCAACCTCTCAGCCGCCTAGGGTGGCGGCGGCGGTGGCGGTTCGGCCGGCGGTGGTGGTCCCAGAAGTGGCACGGTGATCGGCGGCAGACCAGGAATCTCCACGACCGTCGTACCCCCCTCCGGAGGACCTGGAATGTCCGGCGGGCGCTCGACAGGGGGTGGCGGCGGTGCAGGCGCAATCCCGTTGCTGATGTTGATCGTGACGATCGATCCTGGGAAGGTCTGACCGCTCGGCGAAGTCCCCACGACAGTGCCGTACGAGGCTGAGCTGTTCACCGATGTGGGCTGGTCGGCGACCTGGAAACCGGCGTCTCTGAGGCGCTGACGCGCCGCATCCACGTCCAGGCCGGACACACTGGGCACCCGGCCGCCGGGCGCGCCTTCGACGTAGCGCGGATCGGTCGGCGGCAGATGCACGTCGCCGAAATCCGTCGCAATCGGCTTCATCGCCTCGAACCACGTACGTGCAGGCTCGTTGCCGCCGTACAGATCACCGTCGCCGCACCCGCGCAGTGGGAAGGAGCAGATGCCCGACAGCGCGCCGGAATCGGCGAAGATGTAGTTCGCCGCGGCGTAGCGGTTCGTGAAGCCCACGAAGCCCGACGACCGATGCGACTCAGTCGTGCCGGTCTTGCCGGACATGGGCAGGGTCCACCCCACCGAGCCGGCTGAGCCTGACGCGGTGCCGCCGGCCTGATCGTCCTTGCTCAGCGCGTTCGCCAACGTGTTCGCCAGTCCCTCGGGCACCGCCTGCTCGCATGGCTCGATGGTGTAGGTGACCTCGTTGCCGTGGCGGTCGAAGATCTTGTCGATCGGCGACGGCGGACACCACGTCCCGCCGGAGGCCAGCGTCGCCGCCACATTCGACAGCTCGAGCGCGTTGAGCTGGAACGGGCCAAGAGTGAACGAGCCCATGTTCTGGCGCTTGATCAAGTCGCCGAGGCTTTCGTTGCTTTGCGGGTCGTAGGCCCGAGCCGACGCGGGCGTCGCGTAGGAGCGCATCCCCAGCCGGACCGCCATGTCGACCGCGCGGGGAACGCCCACCTGTTGAATCAGCTTGGCGAACGCCGTGTTCGGTGAGGTCGCCAGCGCGTCGGTCACGTTCAGTGAGCCGCGGTAGTTGCCCGCGTTCTTCACACACCAGGTTTCCCTGGGACAGCCCGGCGTATCGCTGCTGCCGAGGCCCTTGGCTTGAAACGAGCCCGGGACAGCCAGTTGAGCGTCGATACCCATGCCCATGTCCAGCGCCGCAGCCGTGGTGAAGATCTTGAAGATGGAGCCTGCCCCGTCGCCGACAAGTGAGAACGGTAGCGGTTGCACCGTCTCGTTGGCGTCATTGTTGAACCCGTACGTGCGGTTGCTGGCCATCGCCATCACCCGATGCGCGTCCTTACCGGGCGCGATCACGCTCATCACGCTGGCGACCCCGTCCAGGGTCGGGCTGGCGACCTTGTCGATCGCCTGCTTGACCGAAGACTGCACCTTCGGGTCCAGCGTCGTGCGGATCAGATAACCGCCGCGTGCCACTTGCTCTTTGTTGATGCCTGCTCGCGCGAGGAAGTCCAGCACGTAGTCACAGAAGAACGCACGATCGCCGGCGGCGATGCAGCCACCCGGCAACTGGTTGGGCTGCGGCAGGACGCCCAGCGGTGTGGCGATGGCGGTCCGGAGCTCGCCGGCGTACTGCGGCAGGTTCTTGATCATGGTGTCCAGCACCACGTTTCGACGTGCCAGGGCACCCGCAGGGTTGGTGTACGGGTTCAACGAGCTCTCTGACTGCACCATCCCGGCCAACAGCGCGGCCTGCTGCCAGTTCAGCTGGGAAGCGTCGATACCGAAGTAGGTCCGAGCTGCGTCCTGGACGCCAAAGGCGTTGTTGCCGAACGACAACAAGTTGAGGTAGCGGGTGAGGATTTCGGCCTTGGTGAACGTCTTGTCGAGCGTCAGCGCCATGCGGATCTCACGCATTTTGCGGGCCGGGCTGAATGCGACGGCCGCCCGCCGCTCGGCGTCGGTCTGCGCCGTCACCAGCAACTGATAGTTCTTGACGTACTGCTGCTCGATCGTCGAACCGCCGCGGGTACTGCGGTCGCCGGCGAGGTAGCCGGACAGACCAGTCAGGGAGCCCTGCCAATCCATGCCATTGTGCTCGGCGAACCGCTTGTCCTCGATCGAGACGATCGCCAGCTTCATCGTGTTGGCGATCTGATTGGAGGGCACCTCGAACCGGCGCTGCGAATACAACCACGCGATCGGATTCCCGGCCGCGTCGACCATCGTCGTCACCTGCGGGACGTCACCTTCGAGAAGCTGCGCCGAGCCGTTGGCGACGATATCGGAGGCGCGATTGGACACCAGCCCGAGGCCCCCTGCGAGCGGGAACATCAGGGCCCCCGCCACGACCCCAGCCAGCAGGCAACAGCCTGCCAGCTTGATGATCGTGACCCTCGTCGGCCGCCCCTCCGACATGCTCACAGAGTACTTCTCATTTTTACGAAGCCGCCTATTTCACGAGTCCCAAGAGGAATGTCGCCGCTCCGCCTAACCGGCCGAATACCGGCCCAAACCGAACACGCGCGGCTACGCCGCAGGCAGGCGAATTACATCGATGTATAGCGACACGGTCACAGATGCATACCTATCGGTACATCACTGAGCACATGAGCCACAGGGATCACTAACGTCACATGCGTTAACTGGCTGACGTCAAGGCGACGTGCGCCCGGGGAAGGTGACTCATGCCGCCGCATCTGCGAATTGCCACGGTATCGGTGGCTTCTCTGACCGCTATCGGTCTGTGCGCCGTAACCGGCGTCGCGCCACCCGCGTTCGCCGAGCCCTGCACCGATGCCGCCGCCGCGGCCCAGCCGCAGGTTCCCGCGGCGCCCGCTTCGCCTCTGCCCACGACCGGCGGCCCACCCGTGGGGCACCGACCTGCCTACGCAAAAGCCGGTTCACCACTACCGAAAATCGGACAGCTGTCGCGGGCCCTCCTCAACGCGTTCACTCCACAATCAGGGCACGTCGAGAAGCAAGCCGGAGTTGCGCCCCCACCCGCACCACCGGCGCCGCCAGGCCAACAACCGCCGGTGGCTGCACAGCCGATTCAGGAAGCGGCCCCCGCTCCGGCTCCCGCACCGCCGCCCGCCGAGCCGCCCGGAACATCGCTCGTCGGCTGGGTGACCGGACCGAACAGCCCGAACAACACGCTGCAACGTTTCGCCGTCTCCGGAACCGACCTCGGGATCATGTGGGACAACGGCTCCCGTCAAATTCTGATGGCCTTCGGCGACACCTCCGGCTATTGCAGCGCTCCTGGCCACCAGTGGCGATACAACGTGCTCATGCGCAGCCAGGACGACGCGCTGGCCGACACCGTCAAGGTGGCCGACTCACCGCTGTGGGCGCGCGGGATCTCCCGACAGGTCATCAACAGCACCAAGTGGGCGCCCGACGAGACCGGCATCATTCCCACCGCGGGCATCTCCGTCGGCGGCAAGCAGTACCTCAACTACATGTCCATCCGGAGTTGGGATGCCAACGGCGCGTGGACAACCAACTATTCGGCCATCGCGGTGTCGCCGGACAACGGCGACCGCTGGGGCATCTACCCCGGATCCGTTCGCACACCGAGGGAGGGCGCCATTCCCGGAGCCCGGCACGCTGCGGGAAATGAGAACTTCCAGCAGGGCGCGTTCCTCAAGCCCGGGCCCGGCGACCCCTACATCTACTCGTTCGGCACACCGGCAGGCCGCAGTGGCTCGGCGTTCATATCGCGGGTCGCGCCGAACGCGATACCGGACCCCACTCGGTACGAGTACTGGAACTCCGACCGCAACGCCTGGGTCCCCGGCGATCCGGGGGCTGCGACGCCGGTCATCCCCGGTCCCGTCGGCGAGATGTCGGCCCAATACAACACGTATCTCAAGCAGTACCTGGCGATGTACTGCAATGGCGCCAACGATGTCGTGTTCAGGACCGCACCTGCGCCACAAGGACCTTGGAGTCCGGAGCAGTTGCTCGTCCCGTCAGGGCAGTACCCGGGCGGCATCTATGCACCGTTCCTGCATCCCTGGTCGACGGGTAAAACGCTCTACTTCAACTTGTCGGAGTGGAACGACTACAACGTGATGCTGATGAAAACGGTTCTGCCATAACCAAAACGCAATTATGTTCCGCGGTCGATCGAGTCGAACACGGTCAGTGACTGCTCGAACGGTTGCGACGTAACACCTAACTCGTTGCCGAATGGATGGTCCAGCCAGAACACCACGAACAGCAGCAGGCCGAGCAGGACGGCGACGGCGCTCAGCAGCGCGAGATGCGCTCGCCGGCTGCCGAGCCGCATGAAACCGGCGATCGCCAGCAACACCACACCGCCGAAAAGCAGACCGCTCCAGAGCAATCCGGGTATCCGAGGCTTGGCATCCAAGATCCGCTGATTGCGTTGCGACGCCAAGGTGGTCAGCTGGTCCAGAAATTTCTGGCTGATCGGATTTGTCGCCACGCTCGATTCCGGCTTGCCGAGAACCGTGTACATCTCGTTGAGGGCGTCGCGAGCGGTTTCGGTCCCACTGCCCGAAGCCATGGCATTCCGCCATTCGGGTCCCTCCACCGCGCCCGCGTACTTGCGCAGCAGCATCCGCATCTGAGTCTGCTCCGGAACGGGCATGCCGACCGTTTGCCGGTACATCGTCACGACAGTGGAGGCTTCATTGGAGACATTGGTCTCCGCGGAAGAGAACTGCTCCCATGCGACCACGATGGTGAAACCCAACAGAGCGCCATAGACGAGGCTGACACAGGTCAAAAACGGCGATAACGCCGAGTTATGGCCTTCTCTCACCGATTTGCCGATCAGCCGATCGGCCAGGAACGCACTTCCGGCCGCGATCATCACCGCTGCCACCAGCGCCAAGGCCAGTAAGACCCAGAGACCCGCCATCCCGAAGTGGCCCATCGCTTACCTCCGCCCCTCGATCCCGGCGGCCCGCGCCCACGCCACTGAATATCCGCCAGCCGGGGCATCATGCTAGCGCTGCCCGACCTTGCGCTTCGGCGACTTCGGCCGAAGTGGCCGTCGGCCGCTATCACCGGTGCTAGGGAAAGAAGGTGGATGTTGCGAGCTGGAGCCTTGGCCTTTCGCTCATCGTGGTGACCATCGCCATCCACACGACGGCGGTGGTGGTGATGGCGTTCGTCGTCGATGCACGAATGCGGCCCCGGTTCGACGCGCCCGCACCGGCAGCGCCGCGGGCGATCATGGATGTGACAGGCCGCATCGGGCTCGTCACGTTGATACTCGCTGTGTTGCATGGCCTGGAGGCCATGTTGTGGGCATTGGCGTATTGGCACCTCGGTGCTGTCGACTCGTTCGCGAAGGCGTCGATCTATGCCCTGTCCACCATGACGACATTCGAGATACCGGACCTGACCATCGCGTCGCGCTTTTACATGTTCAGCGCGCTGGAAGCGGTCAACGGTGTCCTGCTGTTCGGCATCAGTACGGCGTTCCTCTTTGCCGTCCTCCAGGTCCACTGGCAGCTGATTTCGCATCGTCGTCAGGCGAGCCGCGTCCCCGAGTGAACCCTCGCCTACGGACGCACCTCGCCATGGTCATCCAGGGTCCTCCAACTCGTTCCGCAACACCTTGCCCGCGGGATTGCGCGGAATCTTCTTCACGATCTTGATGTCGCGTGGCTGCTCGAAACGCGAGACCTTGTTCTTGAGCACCTCTCGGATGGCCTCTTCCTCAATGGTCGCGCCGTCCTGCGGCACGATGAACGCCGCGAGCCGCTGTCCGTAATCCTCGTCCGGCACCCCGATCACCGCATTGTCGGCCACCTCGGGAAGTTCGGCGAGCGCGTTCTCCACCGACCGCGGGTAGACGTTCTCGCCGCCCGACACGATCATGTCGTCCGCCCGCCCCACGATGAACAGCCGACCCGCCTTGTCCATGTATCCGGTGTCGCCGGTGTCCATCATGTTCTCGACGACGTCTCTCTTCTCGCCTCCGGTGTACGCGTCGAACGTCAGATCCCCTCCGACAAACAACCGCCCCGTCACCTCCGGACCGACCACCTTGCCGTCGTCGTCGAGAATCCGCACCGCGCATCCGACCACCGGCCTGCCCACCGTCTCCGGCGCCTCGCGAAGATCCGCCGGCGTCGCCAGCGCCCCGATACCGACCTCCGAGGAGCCATACGCGTTGTAGATGACGTCGCCGTACGCATCCATGAACCGCGTGGCCAGACTCGGGTCGAGTCGCGCCCCGCTCGAAATCACCACCCGCAACGCCGACAACGGATTTCGCGCCCGCACCTCCTCATCCAGATCCACGATCCGCGCCAGCATCACCGGCACCGCCGCCATCGCCTCGGCGCGGTGCTGCGACGCCTGAACCAGCGTCGCTTCCGCATCGAAGCGGGAACGCGTCAGCACCGTGCCTCCCAGACCTATCGCCAGGATCAGGATGCCGAAGCCAAGGCCGTGAAACATCGGCACAGGAATCGCCACTCGTGAGCCGGTCCGCAGCCCCGTCCGAGCCAGGATCGACGCCCCAATGCCCAACGCCATACCGACCTCCGGCTTGCGCGGCACACCCTTTGGAGATCCGGTGGTGCCGGACGTCAGCAGGACGATACGACCCGCCGACCTCACCTTCGGCCTCGAACCACCCTGATGCGCAACGGCACTCGCCGCGTCCACCACATCGACGCCCGCAGAACGCGCGCGCTCTTCGAACTCCGCATCGCAGATCACCAACCCGATCCGATGCGAACTCAGGGCATCGGCCAACGCGCTGCGCTGAAACTCCGTGTTGAGCATCACCACGTCTGCTCCAACTGACGCCGCCGCAAACACCCCCGCCACAAAGCCGCGACCGTTGCGGCACAACACGCCAACTGCCTGACCCGGACGGACACCTCGCCGCTGTAGCTCCAACGCCAACGATTCGACGCTGGAGAGCAATTCGCGATAGCTGATCGCACCGTCGTCGTCGATCATCGCTTCCCGGTCCGGCCACCGCGCCGCCGTCATCCCCATCAATGTGACGAGATTCGCCCGGCCTCGCGCGACCGCACCGAGAAAGCGCGGCATGGCCAGCGGCCCCGGCGGCACGAGCAGCCGCGACCGCACCAACGCGCGAAGCCCCGTCGTCACCAAGCTCTCCGTCATCGCTCGCGCCGATCGGAATCCTGCGTGCGCCGGTACCACACCTGCGTGACGCGCTCGATCGGCGACCGCAAGAGCACCGTGACGACTTCCGCCGGCCACAACCACCACGGCGCGATCGTCCGCGGTCGCTCGATGATCGCCTTCGCAATGATGTCGGCGGCCTGGTCGGGATCCAGGCCGGGCACGTTGCGCAGGCTTTCCGTCGGCTCGATCATCCGGGTCCGGATCAACGCCATGTAGATCGTCGTGACGTCCACGCCGTCGGCGTGCAACTCCGCGGCGACGCTGCGCAGCCACATGTCGAATGCGCCCTTCGACGCCTGATACGCCCCCCAGCGTGGGCCGGGCGGAACACGGACCCCGACGCTCGACACGTTCACGACATGCCCGCTGCCGCGCGCTCGCATCGCAGGCAGCAACCCGAGCAGCAAATGGATCGGTCCGAGATAGTTGATGCCGATCGTGCGGTCGAAGTCGTGGGGTCGGTCGTACTGGTCATGCAGCGACCGCCGGATCGACTTACCCGCGTTGCTCACCACGATGTCCGGCGCGCCGTGCTCGTCGAGAATGCGTTTCGTCACGGCGGTGACCGTGGCTTCGTCGCTGAGATCGCCCGGGTAGGTCACGGCGCGTCCGCCGCGCGCGCTGATCGCGGCCGCCAACTCATCCAGCTTGTCGGCCGACCGTGCAGCGAGTAACACGGTCGCTCCCGCATCGGCAAGCTTTAAAGCGGCCGCCTCGCCGATGCCGAAAGACGCGCCGGTGACCAGGACGGTCGCGCCTCCGACCGCGCCGCGCAGACGCTGCGGGTCGGAAACGCGACGCGGATTCACGAACGCCTCGATGAGTTTCCCCGCCGGGCTCATCACGGAGGGCTTCCCGAACCCCGCATGCCGCAAACCACCGGCACCGGCGAGGGCCACCTCGCCAAGGTATGAATCCCCCGCGGCGGGGAAAGCTCTGACAATGATCATCGGCCGCGCTGCCGTCGTGGCAGGCTGACGACGTGGCGGCCAGCGACAACGACCGACGACGCGTCCGCGTCTTTGATGCGCTCCGCACCAAGCTCTGGCCGGTGCCCGCCATCGGCGTGCTCATCGCGTTGATCGCCGGCATCGGCCTGCCGAAGCTCGAAGACGCTCTGCGTGAATCGCTACCGGATACCGTGGCGAACTACTTGTTCGGCGGTGGCCCCGCAGAGGCACGCGAATTGCTGAGCGCCATCGCGTCATCTCTGATCACCGTCACCTCGCTCACGTTCTCGCTGACCGTCGTGACGCTGCAACTTGCCAGCGGCCAATATTCGCCGCGCCTGCTGCGCACGTTCGCCCGTGACCGCTTCGTGCAGTTCACCCTCGCCCTGTTCCTGTCGACGTTCGTCTACGCCCTGACCGTGCTGCGCAGCGTGCGCGACGCGTCGGCCGTCGCCGAGCTCTTCGTCCCGAAGGTCTCGGTGACGCTGGCCTACGTGCTGGCCGTGGTGAGCGTCGTCGGCCTGGTCCTTTTCCTCGCGCACCTCGTTCGCGAGATCCGCGTCGAAACGATGATGCACACCGTGTGCACCGACGCCGAGGTCTCCGCGAAAGCCGTTTTCGCCGAACGAGATTCGACACCGCCCGCGCCGCTGCCTCCAACGCCGCCCTGGGCGTCAACCGTCTGCGCCGCCTCCTCCGGCTTCCTGGTGGCAGTCGACGAGGCGGCGTTGCTGTCCGCAGCAGCAGACGCCGACGCAGTTGTCCGGGTACACCGCCCTGCCGGCGACTGGCTGGTGCGTGGCACACCGATCGCCTCCGCCTGGCGTTCGGACGGCGACGACGCGTTTGACGACGATGCCCTCGAGACTCTCCGCCGCCGCGTCGCCAACGCCGTGCACACCGGCGACGAACGCACCCCGGTCCAAGACGCCGCGTACGGCCTGCGGCAGCTGACCGACGTCGCCATCCGGGCGCTGTCGCCGGGAATCAACGACCCGACGACTGCCGTGCACGCGCTCGGCTACAGCTCGTCGCTGCTGTGCGACATTGCCGGGCGCCGGCTCGGCGACAAAGTTCTGACTGACGACGACGGGGCGGCGCGCGTCGTCCTCAACCGCCCCGGTCTCGCTGAGCTGCTCGATCTGGCGGTATCGCAACCCCGGCGCTACGGAGCCGACGAGCCGATGGTCCTGTCCCGCCTGTTCCTTCTGCTTCGCGAGCTGGCGTGGTGCGCGAGCGATGCGGGCCAGAGGTCCGCGATCGCCGACCAGCTGGCGCGGCTGCGGCGCACCGTTTCGGAGCACGATTTCGACTATCGCGAACTCGAGTCGCTGACCCGGCTCGGCGAGGCGGTCGAGGCCGCGCTCACCGGCGACTGGCCGCCCGACATCCCGGTACGGCGGCCGCCCGACCGCGCCACGTAGCCCGCCTGTTGCACCGAACGAAGTGAACCGTTCGCCTTCTCACTTCGTGACTCTCTCGGAGACCGGGGAACTTGCCGCCTGGTGGCAGCCAGTCCAGAGAGCGGAGGATCGATCCTGCTACATCGAACCGCCCAGCTGGCCATCGCCGCGCCACGCGCCGTCATCTCCGTCGCGGCGTTGCTGGCCGTCGCGCTCGGCGTCTTCGGGCTCCCCGTCGCCAACAAACTGTCCGCCAGCGGATTCCAGGACCCTGGCTCCGAGTCATCCCGGGCAACCGAGATGTTGACCGGCAAGTTCCACCAGGGCGACGTGCAGTTGCTCATCGTGGTCTCCACCCCGGACGGCGTCGACAGCCAGACCGCCAAGCAGGCCGGCCTCGACGTCGTCGACCAACTCCGCCGGTCGCCCCACGTCGCGAATGTCAGCTCACCGTGGACCTCGCCGCCATCGGCCGCCGACGGACTGATCAGCAAGGACCGCACCGCCGGACTGATCGTCGCCGGCATCGTCGGTGACGAGGCCGACCAGCAGAAGTACGCCAATGAGCTGTCGGACCAGGTGGCGCACGACCGTGGCGGCGCCACGGTCCGCTCGGGCGGTGTCGCGATGGTCAACATCCAGATCACCAACCAGTCGCAGCGCGACCTGCTGCTGATGGAATCGTTCGCGATCCCGCTGAGCTTCCTCGTGCTGGTCTGGGTGTTCGGCGGCCTGCTCGCGGCGGCCCTTCCGGTCGCTGTCGGCGTCATGGCGATCCTGGGTGCTCTCGCCGTCCTGCGGCTCATGACGTTTGCCACCGACGTCTCGATCTTCGCGCTGAACCTCACCACCGCAATGGGTTTGGCGCTGGCCATCGACTACACGCTGCTGATGATCAGCCGGTTTCGCGACGAGATCGCCAACGGCGCCGGCCGCGACGAGGCCCTCACCCGCATGATGACGACTGCGGGCCGCACGGTGGTGTTCTCCGCCACGACCGTGGCGCTGTCCATGGCGGTGATGGTGCTGTTTCCGATGCACTTCCTCAAGTCGTTCGCCTACGCCGGCGTCGCCACCGTCGCCTTCGCCGCAGGCGCGGCCATCGTGGTGACACCCGCCGCGCTCGTTCTGCTCGGCGACCGCTTGGATTCATTCGACGTCCGCCGTCTCGCCCGCCGTGTCCTCCGCCGACCCGATCCGCCGCCCGTCCCCGTAGAGCAACGGTTCTGGTACCGGCAAGCGAAACGGGTGATGCGCAACGCGATTCCGCTCGGGCTCGGCGGCGTCGCGCTGCTGCTTGTCCTCGGCATGCCCTTCCTCAGCGTGCGGTGGGGCTTCCCCGACGATCGTGTCCTTCCGAGTTCCGCCTCCGCCCACCAAGTCGGCGACCAGTTACGACGCGACTTCCCCACGAACACCGACACCGCGGTCACCGTCGTCCTTCCCGACGCCGACGGCGTCACCGCCTACGACTTCGACCGATACGCCGCCGACCTCTCCGTGGTGCCTGACGTGTCGGCGGTGTCGGCGCCGACGGGCACCTTCGTCGACGGCCGACGCGCCGGACCGCCCTCTGCGCCGGCGGGTCTCCGCTCCGGCAGCGCCTTCCTCACCGTCGACAGCACCGCTGCGTTGTTCTCCGATCGGTCCGAAGCTCAACTCGACCGGCTGCACGCCGTACCCGGACCCGCAGGCCGCCACGTCGACATGACCGGCACCGCCCAGATCAACCGCGACAGCGTCGACGCCATCACGACGCGGCTTCCCGTGGTCCTCGGAGCCATCGCCGTCATCATGTTCGTGCTGCTCTTCCTGCTGACCGGCAGCATCGTCGTTCCGCTGAAAGCGCTGGTGCTCAACGTGCTTTCGCTGACCGCTGCATTCGGCGCGATGGTGTGGATCTTCCAGGAGGGCCATCTCGGCGCGCTCGGCACCACATCGACCGGCACGCTGGTCGCGAACATCCCGGTGCTGTTGTTCTGCGTCGCGTTCGGCTTGTCGATGGACTACGAGGTCTTCCTGGTCTCCCGCATTCGGGAGTTCTGGCTGGTGTCGGGCACGTCGCGAGCCGACAACGGCTGCGACGAGATCGCTCCTCACGTGCGCTGCGGCGAGATCGCTCCTCACGTGCGCTGCGACGAGAGCGTGGCCCTCGGCATCGCCCGCACCGGGCGGATCATCACCGCCGCCGCGCTCATCATGTCGATCTCGTTCGCCGCGCTGATCTTCGCGCACGTGTCGGTTCTGCGGCTCTTCGGACTCGGGCTGACGCTGGCCGTCGTGGTCGACGCGACGCTGGTGCGGATGGTTCTGGTGCCCGCGTTCATGCACGTCATGGGCGGATGGAACTGGTGGGCGCCGGGGTGGCTGACCGCGCTGCATCGCCGCCTCGGGCTCAACGACGGCCACAGTCCGGCGCCGCCACCGCCGACAGAACCGAGCAGCGTCGCCATTGAACCGAGGCCGCCCGGCCACCGTGTCTGAAGGGTGACCCCTTCCAGCATCATTGCGGGCGTACACGGGGCGTTACCGCCCTACCGGTACGCGCAGAACGAGATCACCGAAGCGTTCCTGCGGATTCCGGCGTTCGCCGGATACGAAGAGGCGCTACGCGGACTTCACAAGAGCGCGAAGGTCGACAGCCGCTACAGCATCCTGCCGTTGCCGGAGTTGATGGCGCTCGCCGACTTCAAGGAATCCAACGACCTTTTCATCGAGCACGCCGTCGAGCTCGGGTGCGAGGCGTTGTCGGGCGCGCTCGACGACGCGGGCCTGCATCCCAGCGACGTCGACTTGATCATCACGACGACGGTGACCGGTGTGGCGGTGCCGTCGTTGGATGTCCGCATCGCCGCACGGCTCGGCCTGCGGCCCGACGTGCGACGGGTGCCGATCTTCGGCCTCGGTTGCGTGGCCGGTGCCGCGGGCGTGGCCCGCCTGCACGACTATCTGCGCGGCACCCCCGACGGCGTCGCCGCGCTGGTGTCGGTCGAGCTGTGTTCGCTGGTCTACCCGGCGGCTCAGCCGACGATCGCCACACTGGTGGGCAGTGCCTTGTTCGGTGACGGCGCGGGCGCCGTCGTGTCGGTCGGCGAGCGCCGCGCCGAGCGCATGGGGGCCATCGGGCCGGACGTGCTGGCCTCCCGCAGCCGGCTCTACCCCGACTCGCTCGGCACGATGGGCTGGGACATCGACGGTTCGGGCTTCCATCTGGTGCTCTCGCCCGACCTGCCCGACCTCATCGAGCGGTACTTCGCCGATGACGTCACCGGCTTCCTGGCCGATCACGACCTGACGGTCGACGACATCGGCTCCTGGGTGTCGCACCCCGGCGGACCGAAGGTCCTCGAATCGATCAACACCGCGCTGCTGCCTCGACGACGACGCGCTGGAGTTGTCCTGGCGCTCGCTGAGCGAGATCGGCAACCTGTCGTCGGCCTCCGTGCTGCACATTCTGCGCGACGCACGCGACAAGCCGCCGCCGGCCGGCACCCCGGGGCTGATGATGGCGATGGGCCCGGGCTTCTGCGCGGAGCTGGTATTGCTGCGTTGGAACTGAATCGCGTTCGATGAGCTGGTATGCGTTGTTGATCGCCGCGGTGGCGGTCGAGCGCGTCGCCGAACTCGTTGTCTCGCAACGCAATCTGGCCTGGAGCCGGGACCGCGGCGGCACCGAGCTCGGGGGCGGGCACTATCCGGCGATGGTGGTCCTGCATGTAGGCCTGCTGGTCGGTTGCCTGGTGGAGAGCGCGCACCGCCCCTTCCTGCCCGCGCTGGGCTGGCCCATGCTGGCGGTGGTGCTGGCCGCCCAGGGCCTGCGGTGGTGGTGCATCGCCACCCTCGGCCACCAGTGGAACACCCGCGTCGTCGTCATCCCCGGCGCCGAGCGGGTCAGCGGCGGGCCGTATCGCGTCATGTCGCATCCGAACTACGTAGCGGTGGCCGTCGAAGGGGTGGCACTGCCGCTGGTGCACACCGCGTGGATCACCGCGCTGGTCTTCACCGCGCTGAACGCCGCGGTTCTGCGGATGCGCATCAGGGTCGAGAACGCTGCCCTGATGGGACTGCGGTGATCGACCTGCTGGTGGCGGGAGGCGGGCCGGCCGGTCTTGCCACCGCAATCCATGCCGCCCGCGCCGGACTCGAGGCCGTCGTGGTGGAACGACGGCGCGGGCCCGTCGACAAGGCCTGCGGCGAGGGGCTGATGCCCCACACGCTCCGGCAGTTGGGAGTGCTCGGCGCGAACCCGCCGGGCATGCCGTTCAACGGCATCACCTACCTCGACGGTCAGCGCCGGGTGACCGCGCGGTTCCGCACCGGGCCCGGCCGCGGTGTGCGCAGAACATGTTTGCATGCAAGCCTTTTGGCTGCGGCGACGGCGGCAGGCGTGCGAATCGAGCATGGCGAGGTCGGCCGGGTGAGTCAGGACGCGACGTCGGTACGCTGCGGCGACTTCCGCGCCCGCTACCTGGCCGCCGCGGACGGGCTTCATTCGCCGATCCGGGCCGCGCTCGGGCTGAGCCGTCCCACGGCGGGCCGGCGCAGGTGGGGTATCCGCCGTCACGTCGCGATGACGCCGTGGACCGACTGCGTGCAGGTGCACTGGTCTGAGAACGCAGAGGCCTACGTGACACCGGTTGCCGAGGACTGCGTCGGCATCGCGATCCTCACCACGCACCGCGGCGGATTCCGTGAGCAGTTCGAGGCATTCCCCGCGCTGAAGGCCCTGGTCGACGGCCACCCACACGGCCAGGACCGGGCGGCGGGTCCGCTGCGGCAGAGAGTGCGCAGCCGCACAGCGGGTCGGGTGCTGCTCGTCGGCGACGCGGCCGGATATGTCGACGCGCTGACGGGCGAAGGCCTCGGCATTGCCTTCGGCGCGGCCGAACTGCTGGTGAACTGCATCAGCACCGGGCGGGTGGACGACTACGACCGTCGATGGCGCCGCATGTCGCGCCGCTACCGGCTGCTCACCGCCGGTGTGCTGCGCGCCAGCGCGTTCCCACCGATGCGCCGCGGAATCGTGCCCGCTGCCAACGCCTTTCCCGGCGTCTTCGCCGGCATGGTCAACATGCTCGCCGAATAGCGGCGCGCGTGCTGATCCGCGCAAATACCGACGCAACCGGTGTCCGCTTGGCTACGATCCACTCCCCAGGAGATTCGTATGGCCAACCCGATGCGGCACCCTTTCCGCGTACCTCGCGTCGAGAAGCCGCGCGCGGAAGGCCGCTTCTACCTGCCCACCGGCCGCCGACTCGGCTACGCCGAGTTCGGTGACCCGTCGGGCGCCCCCGTTCTGTGGTTCCACGGCACACCCGGCGGACGTCGGCAATTCCCGCTGCTCGGCCGTCGCGCCGCCGAGAAGCTCGGACTGCGCGTCGTCGTCGTCGGCAGGCCCGGCTCCGGCTTGTCCGACCCGCATCCGTACGCGGCGGTGGCTGACTGGGCCACAGACGTCGTCCACGTCGCCGACGCTCTCGGCGCCGAACGCCTCGGGGTCGTCGGCCTCTCCGGCGGCGGACCCTACGCGCTGGCCTGCGCCGCGGTGCCACCGCTGGCGGGCCGAGTCGCGGCCGTGGCAGTCCTCGGAGGGGTTGTTCCATCGGTCGGCCCGGACGCCATCGCATCCGGCGCCATCGAGCTGGCGCGCCGCTTCGCCCCGCTCCTGAGCCAACTGCGCCGACCCCTGGCCGAGACGGTGTTCACGCTGTTAATGCCCGTCATCCCGCTGGCGCACTACGCCTGTCAGGCGTACGCCAGCACCACTCCCGAAGGCGACCGCCGGGTTCTTCGCGATCCGGAGATGGAGGGCATGTTCATCGACGACCTCGTGCTGCTCGCCAGGGGCCGCTTCCAGGCCATCGTCGACGACGCCCGGCTCTTCGGACGGGACTGGGGCTTCCGGCTCTCCGATGTGGCCGCGCCGGTGCGGTGGTGGCACGGCGACGCCGACCACATCGTCCCGCTGCGGGACGCGCAAGCGGCCGTCGACCTTCTCCCTGACGCCGAACTCGTCCTGCGCCCCGAGGAGAGTCATCTCGGCGGATTCGCCACCGCGGACGAGGTTCTCGCTTTCCTCCGAACCCACCTCTGATCGTGGCCCTGACCGCCGCCGCGCGTCGTTTGATCTTCGCCGCACTGGTGTTGGCCGTCAGCGTCATCCCCGTGTCGCCGCCGCGGGCATCTGCCCAAGCCCCGACCTTAGATCTCCAGGCCCACCGCGGCGGCCGCGGCGAGACGACCGAGGAATCGCTGCGGGCCTTCGCCAAGGCCCTGGAACTCGGGGTCAGCACACTGGAGCTGGACGTCGTCATCACCAGGGACCATCAACCCTTGGTCTGGCACGACCCGGTGATTCAGCCGCAGAAGTGCGCCGACACCGGACCGGTTTCCGCTCACGACCCGCTTTACCCGTACGTCGGCAAGCTGGTGCACGACCTCACGCTGGCGCAAGTCCGCACGCTCGACTGCGGAAAACGACTCGCCGACTTTCCTCACGCCGAAGTGGTGCGGGGCAACAAGATCGCCACCCTGCCGCAAGTCTTCGCGCTCACCGATTCGTACCGCGCGGATGTGCGTTTCAACATCGAGACCAAAGTCGAGGCGGACAAGCCGGACACGTCGGCCGCTCCGGAAGAATTCGTCGACATCATCCTGGCCGCGGTCAGGTCGGCCGACAAGGTCCAGCGGGTGGAGATCCAGAGTTTCGACTGGCGGACGCTGCCGATGGTGCGTCGTTCGGAGCCCTCGATCCCCTTGGTGGCGTTGTGGGACGAGACGACATGGATCCCAGACTCGCCGTGGCTGAATGGAATCGATCCCGCGGTCGTCCCCGATCCGATCATCGGCGCGGTCATGGTCGGCGCGAACATCCTCTCGCCCGGCTACTCGGTGCCATACGGCCAGACGCCTGATGATCCCGGCTTTGCACTGGTGGCCGACAAGCCCTTCGTCGACCGGGCGCATGCACTCGGCCTGAAAGTCATTCCGTGGACGATCGACGACGCCGGCGTCATGCGGGCCCAGATCGCTGCCGGTGCCGACGGCATCATCACCGACTACCCCACGCTGCTGCGCAACGTGATGGCACAACTCGGCATGCCGCTGCCAGCGTCCTACCCGCCCCGCTGAGCGGCGCTCGGCAGCGTCGACAACATCGGACCCTCCAATTCAGGCCGTTGGGCTCTAGCCCGTACACCTTGCCAGGAGGCAGGTTGCGAACGACAGCAGGCAACCTCGAAGGTCAAGGATGGCGCACCCGGGACGCACACCTCCATTTCGCACGGCCGCAGGTGCGATCGTGCCGAAAAGCGTCGCCGAGGTGGGCTACTGCCGGCTGGGAGGTGTGGATCAATGGGTGATGATCCGCGGCGAGAATCTCGCCAACCCGCCGCTGATCCATCTTCACGGCGGACCGGGTTTCAGCGAGACGCGGCTACTCCGTCACTTCAACTCCGATCTGGAAAAACATTTCACCGTCGTCTATTGGGACCAGCGCGGCGCGGGTAAGTCCTACAGCCGCACCATTCCGGAAGCGTCGATGACGGTCGAGCAATTCATCGCCGACCTCGGTGAGCTGGTCGACATGTTGTGCGCCCGCGTCGGCCGGGAGCAGGTCGTGCTCCACGGACATTCGTGGGGTTCCGTGCTCGGCGTGCTGTACGCCAGCCGATACCCACAGCGCGTCGCGGCCTACCTCGGTACCGGCCAGATCGGCGACTGGTCGGCCGCGGAAGCGGCGTCCTATGCGTACGCGATCGCCGAGGCGCGACGTCGCAACAACCGCAGGGCCCTCGAAGGCCTGCACAAGATCGGGCCGCCGCCCTACCCCGCGTCCAGTGTGTTCAAAGAACGGACTTGGGTGCAGCGCCTCGACGGCCAACTCAGCCCAAAGGCCCTGTGGCGATTCGGGCGGATCGCGCTCGGCGGCGCCGAATCGTCCCTTCTCGACGTGCCACGCCAGTCTTGCGGCTTCCGGTTCTCGATGAACGCGATGTGGAAGGAGGTAGGCGACCTCAACCTCGCCGATGCCGCACCCGCGTTACGGATGCCCGTGTTCTTCTTCCTCGGACGCCGCGACCACTGGGTGCCACCCGAAACGAGCATGACGTATTTCGACACGCTCACCGCACCCTCCAAGAATGTGCTCTGGTTCGACGAGTCTGGGCACGAGCCCTTCGTAGACGAACCAGCCAAGTTCAACCAAGCCGTCGTTGAGATGGTGCGACCGCTTGTCGCGCCATGACTTCTGCCACCGCCGACGCGACGGTCTCACGGGTCGCGGCCGTGATGACCGTCATCGCGATGGGTCTGGCTTACGCGATCACCGTCGCCGACCCAACGATTCTGTCGGCCAACATGTCCGAAGTGCGAACTGGACTGACGATCACGACCGGCACCGCCAGCTTCATCGCCAGCCTGGCAACCTTGACAATGGCCGCCGCTGTACTCGGAGCGGGCACCCTGGGCGACCTCTACGGCATGCGACGCATGCTTGTGATCGGCCTGCTCGGCACGATCGCCTTCGGTGTCATGGCCACCGCCGCGCCCACTGCGGCGGTGTTGGTGGTGGCCCGCGCCGGCGGCGGCTTGGCACTCGCCATGCTCGGCCTGTCGCTGGCCCTCATCAACGCGCTGTTTCCGCCCGGTCGACGGGCGACCATGATCGCGCTGTATTTCGGTGCGGGCTTTGCGATCGCCACCCCGTTGCCCGCGCTCGGTAGCATGCTGGCCGGCCATATCGGCTGGCGCGCATGCTTTCTCGTCGCGCCGGCCTTCGCGGCACTGGCCTTGATCATCACGCTGCGGTACGTCCCCGAGACACGACGCGCCACTCGCTCACTCGACGTGCCCGGCCTGATACTCGTCGGTATCGCCCTTCTCGGGTTGATCTTCGGCATCACGCGGTTGGAGACGGCCGTCGACGCCGTCGCCGTCACGGCAATCTCGACGGGCCTGATCGCCGCCGGGGGATTCATCGCTTGGGAGATCCGCACACCCCAACCGGCTTTGGATCTACGGATCTTCGGTTCCGGCCGGTTCAACGCCGCCGTCATCGCCGGGATGACGTTCAACTTCCTCGCGGGCGGATCGATGATCCTGTTCGCCTTCTATCTGGTGACCGTCCGCGGTGAGTCACCGCAAGTGCTCGGCCTGTTGTTGATCCCGGCGACGGCACTGGCGGCGCTGGCCGCCACCGCCGCAGGCCCTGCGGCGACCCGGTTCGGTGACCGCACCGTACTGGTGGGCGGTCTCGGCATCATGCTCGCCGGCCTGCTGCTGCTGAGAACTTTCGACGTAAACACCCCGCAAGCCGTGGTATTCGCCGCCGTGGCACTCAACGTCGTCGGTGGCGCATTTGTCGGCACCCCGCAGGCGACGATCATGATGGCCAGTGCGCCCGCCGAGCTTGGCGGGGCGGTGTCAGGAGTCAAGGGCGCTGTCAATCAAACGGGCTATTCACTCGGTCCGGCCGTCTTCGCCCTCGTCGGCGTCAACCTCGTCATCAGCAAGGGGATGCACAAACTTGCCGGCTCGGGAATCACCCTCGACGAGGCGCGGGAGGCGTTTCGAGCGACTCACGGCACCTTGGTCGGCGGTTCACATTTCGTCGACGCCGATCGCGCCAGAATGGTGACCGCCGCAGCGACGCAGAGCATGGTCGACGCCATCCACTCGCTCAGTCTGATCATGGCCGTTGCGCCGTTGGCGGCCATCGTCGCCGCGGTGGTGTTGATCAAGCCGACCACGCTAGGAAGTGGACAGGAGCGCGTCTAATTCAGGCTGGAATCGGTCGGCCAGATCCCACAGGTCGTCCACTAGTTCCGGGCACGAGATGATGCCGACATTCAGCGCGCCGCCGAGCGACATCACCGTGATGTTGAGTCCGGATCCATGGAAGATCGGGCCGAGCGGATACAGCGCTTTGATCTCGGCGCCCATGCCGTACAGCGTGCTCCGCGGCCCGGCCACATTCGAGATGATGACGTTGTGGATTGCCGCGTGCGACAACGGGGTGCGAGCCGCGACGCCGAGTAGGACACCGAAGGCCGCCCGGCCGCAGAGTTCGGTCCAGTCGAGCAACAGGGTCGGAGCAATGGCCGAACTATGGTCCTTCGCATGCGAACTCGCATCGGCGATGGCCCGCAGCCGCTCGCCCGGATCGGCGATGTGAGTCTGCAGGTTACAGAACATCCCCGATAACTTGTTCCGCCCGGGCCGGTCAGACTTGTCATGCACCGACGCGGGCACCACGGCCACCATCGGCTTGTCCGGCAATTCTCCGCCGTCGCGCAGAAACTCGCGGAGCGCGCCGGCGCAGAGTGCCATCACGACGTCGTTGACCTTGACGCCGAACCGGTCCTTCACGCGCTTGACGTCCTGCAGATCCAGCTGGGCCAGGGCGATGGTGCGTTCGGAGGTGACTTCTGCATTGAACGCCGTCGACGGAGCGGCGAACGGTGCGGCCATCGCCGTGCCGCTGCGAATCCGACCGGCCGTCTTGACGATCGTCGATATCGTCGCGGGCACCACATCGACCAGCTTCAGCGGACGGAAGAGGGACCTCACCAGTCCGCCGCCGGCAATCGCGAAGAGCGAACCGTCGCCGGGTCCCTCCACCGGATCGGGCGGGGAAGCGTCGGGTTCGAGGCTGCATAGCTGGTTGAGCAGATTCGCGGCGGACACTCCGTCCACAGCGGCGTGGTGCACCTTGATCATCAACGCGAGCCGGCCGCCGTCGGACGCATCGGTGTCGGCGACGCCCTCCAGCACCCACATCTCCCACAACGGCTTGCTTCGATCCAGCGGCTTCGACGCGATGTACCCGCAAATCTCGGCCACCTCCGTGCGTCCACCCGGCCGCGGCAGCGTCAGCCGGTGCAGGTGACGCGCCACGTCGAAGTCCCTGTCCTCGACCCATACGGGATGGTCGACGTTCAGCTGACTATCAGCAACCTTGGCCCGCAGCTCCGGCAGTGCCCTGATCTGCGAGGCCAGGTCGCTGCGGAGCCGCTCGAAGCAATAGCCGCCGGGGATCGTCGACGAGTCCAACTCGACGATCGAACAGACATGCAATGGGACCTTGGGCGATTCGACGTAGAGAAAACTCGCGTCGAGCCCACTCAATCGCTCCATACGGACCTTGCGTACCCGGTCTGACGTGATCACCAAACCGCACGTCAAGCCGCGTAAGCCCCCCACGGCCTCCGCTAATCGATCAGCCCCAGAAACGGCTCTTCTTCCAACTTTTTTCGTTGCCTTCAACGTCGGCCCAGGCCCCCGACGCGTAGCTGTACGCCTGTTTGGCGCCGCCGCGGACGACATCGAGCCTGCCGTCGTTGTGCTTGATGTAGGCGTCGCCGAACCGCATGTACTTATCGGTTGCGCCGTCGGGGAGTGTCACGGTAACTGTCAAGGTGGAAGCCTCCAGATGCGCCGGCCGGTGCCGGTATGGATCAGATGAAAGATGTGAGTGGGATGTCGCGGACCGCGGGTCAGCGGATCTTCTCGGGGATTGAATTCAGCGCGAGGAGGATCTGCACGGCCAGTTCGCCCGCCGCCTCGTCGCCAATCTTCGTGTGTTTCTTGATGATGTCCTCGACGAGCTGGACTCGTAGGTCGTAGGGCGTGCGGGCAATTGTTGGCGAAGCCATGAATTTTCCTTCATAGTCGGGCATGTTGGCTCGCAACCGAGCGGCCCGATACTCCTGAAGGTACGCCCCTGCCCGTCACTTGCGTTGGGTAGCGCGCGAACGCGATCGAGACGACCCGTGCGGCGTCGTCAGTGTCGCCGTGAGACCGAAGAACAGCAGATCGAGGCCGCGGTCGAGCTCAGCCTCACCGTCGTAGGATGCCAGGACCGATGCCAAGGCGCGTACCTGCGGGAAATCGGTGACCGCCAGCCGGTGCAAGCCCAGGCGCAACACATCGTCGGTCTCGTCCGGTCGTTCGATCACCTCTTGCAGCTCGGTGAGGATGTGGCCGTGTAGATAGCCGAAGAGCACCCGGTAGATGTGCAGGGCATCTGCCCCGCTGAAGCCGGAGGACGTGAGCAGCGCGAGGACATCCTCGAGGGGCCGCAGCATCCCCGGCGGCCGCTGTCCCAAAGGAGTCGCCAGCGGCCGAGTCACCAACAGCGGCACCACGTTTGGGTGTGTGACTGCCAACCGACGAAACTCGTGAGCGACGGTTCGTAACTGACCCGCCCAGTCCGGATCGGCCGTATCCACCCGTAGTTGACCGAGCACGATCTCGGCGACACCGTCGAGCAACGCGGCCTTACCCGGTACGTGTCGGTAGAGCACCGTGGGATCGCGGCCCACCTCGTCACTGAGGCGGCGCATCGACAACCCGTCGATACCGTCACGGTCGATGATCTCCAGCGCCGCCTGCAGGATCACCGACCGGCTGACCGCGCCCTCGGTTTGGCCGGCGGCCGCGGCGGACCGGTCAATTCTGTCGGCGCCGGGATCCGGCGAGGTCCGCTGTTTCGTCATCGCGAGCAGCACTTCCCTTCAGGTCGCTGGGTCTACCCCGTCTTATGTTAACGCTATGTGTCAACACTGTTGACTTGCCCCCGGAATGGGTGTGTACTGGAGATCTACCAGCCGATGAGAGGCTTCGAACGCCTGTCACCGTTGGTGACTGTCTTGCTCGTCGCCGCGATCGCGCGATCGTGGCGTGCGGAGCAATACAGGGGCGGCCCACCCGCGGACCGATGCCTCCGTGTTCGGCTATCACCCCACGGGGTCGACCGGCACGTTGTTCCTCTTTGGGATCGCGGTCGGCGCGGTGGTGTCGCTCCGACTCGGCGTCTTGCTGACCCGACCTAAGGAACCGACATGGGTGCCAACACAATGGTTCTTGTAGTCGTTGCCGCGTTCGCGACACTCGTGCTTACCAGTGCGCTCGCCGTCGTGGCCTACAAGACACGCACCCACAAGACCCACGGCAAGAGCCCCGCCCGGGCGTGCAGCCTGCACCAGCAAGCGGCGGCCTATCGGAGCGAAGCAGTCACCTCCCGCGACCAACTGAACGAGCAGCGGGTCCACCGGCTCGCTGGATGATGCTGCGGATAGCCACGCGCAGCCCCCACTGCAACATCAATCAAGGACATGCCATGAATGCTCTGACCGTCTCTTTCCTCGTCATCGCCATAGTCGCCGTGGTAGCCCTTATCGGGTTGACGCAATCGGTGAAGATCGTGACGCAATACCAGAAAGGTGTGTTGTTCCGGCTCGGCAAGGTGGTCGGAGTGAAGGAACCCGGCCTGGCCCTGATCATCCCGGTGATCGACAGGCTGGTGCGGGTGTCGCTGCGCATTGTGACGATGCCGATCCAGTCGCAGGGCATCATCACCCGCGACAACGTCAGCGTCGACATTTCCGCAGTCGCCTACTTCCGAGTCGTCGATGCGGTCAAATCGGTCATCGCTATTGAGAACGTCGGATCCGCCATCAACCAGATCGCGCAGACGACACTGCGCAAGGTGGTCGGTCAGCACACCCTCGACGAGGCGCTCTCCGAAACCGACGTCATCAACGACAACATCCAGAAAATCCTCGATGTGGCGACACTCGAGTGGGGCGTGGAAGTCAACCTCGTCGAGCTCAAGGACATTCAGTTACCCGAAAGCATGAAACGCGCGATGGCCCGGCAAGCCGAGGCCGAGCGGGAGAAGCGTGCCAAGATCATTGCCGCCGAGGGCGAATCGATGGCAGCCGCCGCCCTCGGGGATGCGTCCGACACGATGATGGCGCACCCGCTCGCCTTGCAACTGCGCAATCTGCAGACCTTGGCCGAGCTCGGTGTCGAGAAGAACACCACGGTGGTATTCCCCGCTCCCATGATGAGTGCGATCGGCGAGATCAGCAGCTTCCTCACTCGGGAAACCGCCGCCGCGAATGAGATCGCACCCGTACCCGTCACAGCCCAACCGCCGGCATTGTCGTGGACGGACGTGGCAAACCACGGCGAGCCCGCGAACGGTGCGGCTGTAGAACCGGAGCACGCGTAAGGGCTCCATACCGCCGAACTACTCGGTCGGTTTGTGTCGGGCGCGAGCGCGACGAACGGCTTGGTCGACGATTCGTTGAGCCACGTCGGCCAACTTGCGTTGTTCGGCTTGGCTTGTCGCGCGTAAGTAGGCCAACGCGTCCTCGACGCTGCGTCCGGTACGTCCCCGGATGAGGCCGATCGCCTGATCGATCACCGGGCGCGTCGACAGCGCCGTCTGCAACTGGACGGTGAGAGATTGCGCGTCGGCGAGGATCTGGGCGTTGTGCACAGCGACTGCCGCGGGTTTGGCGAACAACTCGCCGAGTTCGGCCGCGTGCTCATCGAAAACGTCTTTGCCGTGTGCATAGACGTTGATCGCCCCGACAACCTGATTCGGTAGCAGCAGTGGCAGCGAAAGGACGCTGTGCACGCCTAGCCTGCCCACGCGCGGACCGAACCGCGGCCACATCTTCTCCCCACCCAATGACCCGGAACGCACTGTGCGCCGTTCCAGTGCCGCGGTGATGCACGGCCCCTCATGAAGAGTTACGTACTGTATTTCGTCGATCTCGGCGACAAACGGAGCGCTTGCCGCCAGCGCCGCCACGATGTTGTGCGGCCAGTCGCCCCGCAACAAGGTCACTCCAGCCCCGTCGGCGCCGGGTATCGCGCCCACTGCGAAGGCGGCCACCTCGGCCAGCAGCTCAGGCAACCCGAGACTGTCCGCAACCAGGCCCGCTAGGTTCTCGATGCCAGCTCGCAAATCAGCGTCATCCGCACTGACCTGGTCCGATGTCCGCGAGCCGTCGCCTTCAATCAACTCCGCCATCTCTGGCACCTGCGCTCACAGTCCGCCGGTGCCCAATGTGCATGCGACCACCGGCCACGTACTCGCGGCGTGGTCGCCGCGAATTGGCTCTACACTAATCGGTTCCTGGCGGCATGCTGCCGACTCCGGCCTACAGCCGGCTTTCACGGTACGAACTGCGCCATGAGGTGTAGCGTCATAGGTGCTGAGAATCTCAGCTAGTTCGGGATGGGTTCGGCTGTCCGCCGCTGAACTCAAGGAGCACTCGCTTCGGGCCCCACACGCCGGTGATCGTCTGCCCGCCGGGATCACCATGATTGAAACCTTTGTTCGTCGCGCCAAAACTCGATCGCTCACCCAGCGCCATGCGGCGCGATTCGACGCTCGATGGACGATGTCGTCGGTGGCGATTGTCAGCGCACACGGCGAAATCGACGGAACCAACGCGACCACCCTCACTGATTACGCAATACTGAAGGCGGTGCGGTGCCGCGCATTGATCCTCGATCTCCGCGGGCTGGAATTCTTTGGCACCGAGGGCTTCTCGGCGCTGCACAGAGTATCGGTTTGTTGCGCGCGCGTTGGAACGGGGTGGGTGATGGTACCGGGTGCCGCTGTCGACCGACTGCTACGCATCTGCGACTCCCACGGATCGCTGCCCGCCGTCGACACCGTCGATGCAGCACTGGCCAACCTCCTGGAGCAGCACGGCGGGTGCGTGACCGCAGCGCCGTTCCCAGCCGTGTCAGCGGGCGGGCTGGAGTCGGTCGGGAAGTGCCAGTCTGTGGATGGTCCGTAGCGTTGAAAGATATTGATGCACAAGCGGCCTGCTGTTGTATGGCAGGTCGTATTTGTCGCACAGCGCCCGGACCCGCACCGCGATCTGTGCATACCGGTTACTCGGCAGGTCGGGGAACAGGTGGTGCTCGATCTGGTAACACAGATTGCCGCTCGAGAAGGCCAACAGCCGACCCGCGGTGAAGTTGGCGGCTCCCAGCATCTGACGCAGATACCAGTCGGACCGGGTTTCATTCACGAGCACGCGAGTACTTCCACTGCCTTGGTGACCCCAACCATGTCCCACTCCCAGCTGCTCGAGTGAATCTCGGGGTCGTTCATCCAATCCCATTGGCCATGAGGGACGTTGTGGCTGATCTCCATGTTCTCGACACTCTTCGCATAGGCCAGCGACATGGTGCCCAACACCCAGCCGACCCGTGTCCGGCTGCCGCCGATGAGCAGTCGCCCCCCGACGTCGAGCAGCCTTTGGAAGTTGATGGTGCGACGAATGTAGGTGGCGTTTTTTTCGCCGAGTGACTCCTCGATGTCGCAGCGAATGGCGTCCAGTTCGTATCCGAGGCTTTCGATGTCGGTCTGGCTCAGATGCGTGTACGCGGCGATGTCGGCGATTGCCATTTGAAAATGTCCTGTGATGCGGCCGTACAGCGGGGCTGGGCTGTTGTGAGAACCCGAAGTGAGTGCGGACCGGCCGAAATGAGACGGCAACGCGTCAGCGTAACCCCAGCCTAGACTTGGCAACGCTTGGCGCAACGCTGTGCGTCAACGGTGTGGGTCTACGTCACCAGGCGGCCGCTACCAGCTCGTCGACTGAGTCCCGCTGTCAGCGGCCATAGCGAGACGGTGCCTGCAGTGACCCCTCGGCACCGTCGGACACCGACCCACCTTCGGAATCCCACACGGACCGGGCCGAAGCCATTTCCCTACTTCTGGCTCTGCGGCTTACACCCGCACGCAGTATCTCGTGCACGGTCAACGACTTTCGGGAAGCGGCGGCAGGCGAAGCGCCCATGTCGGCGTGATTGCCGACAACGCGTTCGTCGGGTATGTGCATCATGACTGTGTCTCTCCATCTGCCCGCGGTAGCGGGCGTGCGCTTGACTAGGTTGCGGTTTCGGCGCTCTGGGGTGGCACAGAAGCGCCCGGATGCCTGATCGTGGCGCGCCGCCGCCGGCGGTTGTCCATGGGATCGTCCTCCGACTTCTGGTGTTGAAGCTGGCGGATCAGCTCACGCTTAGCTTCGGAGAGCGCGTGGTCGATGTCCGGGTTCTCAGCGACGGCTATCAGCGGCTGATGGCCGGGCAGGCTCGTGCGCAATGTGACGCGCTGCTCCTTGCCGCCGCGGTCCTGCAGGGAGACCTCCAGCTTCACATCACTCGCATCCCACCGTCCCAGGTGGGGCCCGAGCGCCGACAACATGTCGGCAATGTGCGCGCGTTCCCTCGCTACGAAGCCGGCGCCGACATGGATCGCGTTCTCGCGAAATGTGTTTCGTTGTTGGTCGTCATATTTGGTCATAGTGGGCTCCAGCTGCTCAGAACGTCATGTCCCGGGACGTCGGCGACGTAACTCCCTGTCGCCGGGACTGTCATCGCCTCGACGGCCGCATCGATGTGGACAGCGAACGCGTGTGAACGGCGCCACCCGCGGCTTCGGGCTAGATCCTCAGTAAACGCGCCGATAGGTTCTTTGTCAACAGTGTTGGTCAACGGCGTTGTGCCGCGCTGCGGCGCCCGGTTGATCGTCCCAACTCTCAACGCCCGAGCTCGGCAAGCAGCTCAGGCAGCGGCACGGTCGCGATGCCGATGGCCGCGTCGCCGATCCCGTAGGGGATCACCAACGTCTCGGCGTGCACGAGTGCACCGCAGGAGTACACGACGTTGGGGACGTAGCCGTTCTGCTCGTCGGCGGCCGGGCTCAGCAGCGGCTGCCGCAGTTGACCGATGATGCGCGTCGGCTCCTCGAGATCCAGCAGGATCGCCCCAATGCGGTAGGTCCGCATCGGCCCGACGCCGTGGGTGAGCACCAGCCACCCGGCCTCGGTTTCGATAGGAGGTCCGCAATTACCGAGCTGCACCGCCTCCCAGGCTTGCGTGGGCTGCTGGCAGGGCGCGGAGTTCGGCCAGACGAACGGATCATCGGCATAGGCAACCGAATTCGATTCACGGTCTGACCTCGACATGGCGGCAAAGCGTCCACGGATGCGGCGCGGAAACAGCGCCAGGCCCTTGTTGGCCGCGGCCTTCCCAGTCATCGGCGCGGACGTGAACGACTGGAAATCTGTCGTCGCCAGCAGCTGCTGCCTGATGTGGGTTCCGCTGTAGGCCGTATAGGTGGCGTAAAACGTGACCGACCCGTCGTCGTCGACGAAGCGGACGAAACGCGCATCCTCCATGCCCGCCGCCTCGGCGTCCATCGTCGGGTACAGAACCCGCTCCGAAAGCGGTATATCGCCGGCGAATTCGACGGCGTAAAACCGCTCGGCAATTGCCCTAATCAGCGAAATCGTCTGCTGCGCATGACCGCGTGTGCTCATGTGGGTCTGCAAAGTATCGAGCTGTTCGTTGAGGTCGGCTCTGGTGAATCTGTCACCGAGTGCGTCGAGAACGTATTCGGCGGCCTCGCCTCCGTCGTGAAGGCGCACGAGCTCACTGCGAAACACGGCAGCGTCGAGCAGCGTCGAACCAATCGATCCGACGGTAGCGAACCGAGCCGCAGCGTCGACAGTCACGGCGCCCTGCGCGTCCACCACGCCGGTCCGAAACCCGATGGATGACCGGTGCCCTTCGCCGATACCGCGAACGCTCATCACAAATCGCAGACTGCCCGCCGCCGTCTCTGCTTGATCCGGATGCGCGACGATGCTGGGGTTGCACAATGCCGCCGCCTCGATGGCGTATTCATTGGTGAATATGGCACCCAGCAACAACATTCGGGCCGGTGACAATCTGGCGCCGGTATTCAGGCGATCGGCAAGTTCACCCGCGTGCTGGCGAAAGGTGCCCACCAGATCTCGGTGCCGCCCGTCGAAGCGCGCGACGACGTCGTCCAACGACACCCGCACCACGTCCTCGTCAAGGGCGAGGATGCGGTTCAGCACGGCTCCCGCTCGAGAGTCCTGGTGCTCGAACCCTTCTTGTCCGGCGACAAAGAGCCGGGTGATGACCCTCGAGGGGTCGGCCGCGAGTCGTTGCGGGCTGCGTGTGACGAGTCCGGCTTGCACCGAAGTCATTGCGGCACAGCAGATAAGCGCTGAGCATGCTGCAATGTCGAGATCACAGCCAGGGTCGACTCCGCGCCCTGGTTCTGGTTCACCCCGTCGGCGAGAAGTCCATCGAACCCACCGCCCGTCTCCGGGTCCCACATCACCTGTCCCGCGTCGTTGTCGCCCGTGAACCACGCGGCAGCCATCGCTACACCGTCCGACCAGATCGCAGAGGGTTCCACGGTAGCGGCGCGCGCGCACGCATCGGCCAGTGTGGCCACCTCGATCGGCTGTTGGTCGAACGCGGGCCTGTCGTCATCGGGTCCTCTGCCGTCCACCGGGGTGGGAGACAGATGGCCGTCGGTCGTTTCGTAGTCGACCAGCCATGCCAACAAATCCAGACCACGCTGCCGCAACGCCGCATCGTCAAGCGCCACCCCCGCGGCGATCATCGCCTCGGCGAGCACCGCGTTCGCGTAGGCCAGTCGCGTCTCCGGCCACGGCCAGGAGTCGTCGCCATTGGGTGCGGCAAGCGATCCCGCATAGTCGGCGATGAGCTTGCGCGCCGCCGGGTGGTCTGGGTCGACGGAAAGGATCTCGGCGGCCCCCAGCGCGGCGAAGGCCATCGAACGCGGCGATGTTGACCGTTCCAGGGCGGCGCGGCTGAACTGGATTACCGCCAAATTACGCACGATGCCCACACCACTGTGGGCGGCGGCCGTACCGAGCCCCCAGATGCATCTGCCCCAGTGGTCCTGCGTGGTCGCCTCGTCGGTCCAGTTGCCTTTGCTGTCCATTCGGTTGCGGCAGCCGCCGTGGAAGGCGCCGGCATCCCCCAAGAACCGCACCCCAAGACGGGCGAGGCCGTTCACCGCGCCTTCGGCATCGGGTTCTCTGGTGGCCACGACGAGGACCCTGGCCATGTCGTCGGTGCAGTAGCCGTGCTCGGGCCGAGCTTCGGCGAAGCAGGCGTGCTCGAAGGTGCCGCGACCGTCTGTCAGTCGCAGCAGATGGTCGAACTTGGGGGGCGGTGCCGCGGCGGTCATACCAGCGCCCGCCGGTCGGCCAGGAGCCGGTTCGCCAGACTCAGGTACGCGCCCGCCACCACCGGCCACGCCATCTCCGGCGCCAATCGGCGGGCCTCTGCGGCCATCGCGCCGGCGAGTCGCGGCTGCGTCAGCACCTGACGCAGGGCAGACGCCATCGCATCCGGATCGTCGTGACCGACGACGATGCCGGCCCCTGTCCCGAGCAGCTCCACGGCGTGCGGAAACGCGGTCGCCACAACGGGCCTGCCACACGCGATCGCGTCGACCAGGACGCCAGAGGTGACCTGATCGGTGGAGTCATAGGGCAGCACGACGACGGAGGCGGACTGGATGAGGGCGGGCAACGTCGACACGTTCCAGTAGCGGGCGTCGAAGGACACCGAATCGGCCACACCGCCGCGGCGCGCTTGTTCCTTCCGGGCATCGCGATATGCCTCGCCGGCGTCGGCGAGGACCTTCGGGTGGGTCTGGCCGGCGATCAGATAGCGGGGCCGGCCAGGCAGGTCCTTCAGGGAAGTCATCGACGTGATCACGCGCTCGACACCCTTCCCGGGGCCCAGCAACCCCCACGTCAAGAGGGTGGGCCTGCTCGGTCGCTTCAGGGCAGGCCCGATCGCGACGGTCGCGCCGTGCGGGATCGTGGTGATCTTGCGGCTGTCCACGTCGAATCCGAGAGACAACCGCTGCCTCGCGGCGTCAGACATGACGACCACGTGATCCGCGATGGCCGCAATCGCCCCGAGGACCGAACGCTGATGTGGCGTAGGATTTTTGAGAACTGTATGGGCAACGACGATCGATGGCACGCGCAGTCCGTCGACGATGTCCACCACGTCGTCTCCGTCGACACCGCCATAGATTCCGTACTCGTGCTGGATGACGGCGACGTCGTTCTGATTTAGTAGCTCGCATGTGGCTGCTATGGACCTCGCCGAACCGCTGACCAGCTCTCCGCTCACCCGCTCGCTCGACGACGGCGCCCCATCGGCCACGCGTACGACGCTGACATCGACGCCTTTCGCGGCCAAGGCGTCGGACAGGGCAGCGGTGAACGTCGCCAGTCCGCAGTGCGTCGGCGCATAGGTACTGAGGACACCGACACTCGACGTTCGCGAAAAGCGTTGCGTCTCAGCAGGGTCGAGGACCGACGCGAAGGGAGAGGGGCCGTAAGGATAGAAAGGTGGAGCGCTCAAGGTAATTCCGATTGACGGTTGTTACCTGCATGTCCGGCGTGAGCGGTTGCTCGGCGATCAGCGGAAGACGGCGAATGCATTCCGGACTGGCTGGATTACCAACAAAGTCAACGGTACACCTGGGCGTGAACCGCGACGTCAGCGGGGCGACGGACGCGAAAAAGGGCTAATAAATTCAGAATTCGCACGACGTCCGCCGCGACCACTTCGCAACAGCGGACGGGTCGGCCTCAGCTCACTCAGCCGATGCCGCGCCCGGGGCACGTCGCGCCACCGTGTCGTCGATGAGTTGTTGCAGCGCGGGCAGCTCTTTGAGCAACCGGTGGAGATCATCACGATCGATGTGCAGCACTTCGGCGGTCCCGGTCGTCGTCACGGTCGCACCACGCAGCTTGCCGTGCTTGAGCGCCGATTCACCGATCACCTCACCCGGCCCCACCACAGCGATGCGGTCCTGGCCGACGTACACCGCCGCTTCGCCGCTCAACAGGATGTAGCAGGCGTCCGACACCGTCTGCTCGCGGATCAGCGGCCACGGTCCCGACGTCGAGGTTCGATGCGCAGCCTGGACGACTTGCTTCAGATCGTCATCGGAGAACTTCGCGAAGGCCTCGAAGTCCCGTAGCCGGCCCACGTCTTCCCTCTGTTGCTCGGTGATGGCGACTGCCTTCTTGCGGGCGATCTGACGTTCGCTCATAGTGGTCTCTCCCCGATTCCCTCTGGAGTCCGACACCGGGAGCGTAACGAGAAACAGCAGTTCGTCAGGTCGAACCGCAAAACCTAGCGACCCAGAGCCTGAGCCGCCGCTGTCGCCACGTCTCCCCGCAGCTTCGAAATCGGTGCACTGCCCCGCACCTGAATCGAATTCGTCAGCAGCACCACATACGAATTCGAGGCCGGGTCCAGCCAGAGACTGGTGCCCGTGAAGCCCGTGTGGCCGAAGCTACCGATGGGGAAGACCTCGCCCCGCGGCACGGACTGACCCGTGTCGATATCCCAGCCGAACCCGCGCAGGTTCTGCCCATTGATCGCCGGATACCTGGGCGCGAGCAGCGAGTCCGATTTCCTCGGTGTCGTCGTGATCGCCTCCCGATCCGCCGCGTTCGCCGCATCGATCTGTCCCGCGCTATGCCCCGGCTGCTGCGGGCTCGTCATCAGCGCGACCGTCGCTTGCTGCAGTGGGTAAGGGCTCGGCCTTCCCGCCAGTCGGTCCAGCAGCGCCTGCGCATAGAGCCCGACATCGCGCGCCGTCGAGAACACCCCCGCATGGCCGGCCACTCCGCCCATCCGCCGCGCCGTCGTGTCATTGACCGTGCCGCGCAGCAGGGAATCGAGATCGGGGTTCTTGCCCGGGTCGGCTCTGCCCTCCTCGTCCCGTGCCGTCGGCGCGATGCGCGACAGAAGGCTGGTGTTCCACGACCCTGCCGGGCATTCGACCTCTTCGGACCCCGGAGCCCACGCGATCGCCGCTCCCCTCATCATGTGCGGACCACACGCCTTGGCGGCGGGGAGATAGCGAGTCTCGGTCATGCCGAGCGGCGCGAAGACGTTCTGCTGGACATAGTCGTCTTCGGTTTCGCCGGTGAGCTTCTCGACGATCGCGCCCAGCAGAATGAAGTTGATGTCGGAGTAGCGGAAGCCCGCGCCGGGACTCGACTCCAGCGGCGTGGTCAGCGCACGACGAAAGCCCTCAGCTCTGTCGATCCGGTCCAGCCCCCACGGATCCTTGAGCTCGACGTCGCCCGGAAGGCCCGACGTGTGCGTGAGCAGCATGCGGATCGTCACCGCGGCCCGCATCGGATCGTTCGCCCGGTTGAAGTCCGGCAGATACTTCTGCACGGGATCGTCGAACTGCACCTTCCCCTGTTCGAACAGCTGCATGACGGCCGGCGCCGTCGCGAGAGGCTTCGTCAACGACGCCAGGTCGAAGATCGTGTCCTCGGTCATCGGCTCCGCCGGCGACGGCGAGCCATCGAGCCCCTGTTCCCCCGCGAGCTTGCGCTCGCCGTACGCCTGCTGGAAGACGACCCGTCCGCCGTGCCCGATCAGCACCACGGCACCGGGCAACTTGTGCGCCGCGACCGCGTCGTCGACCAACGTGGAGACTTTCGCGAAGTCGAACGCCGGCGCCGCTTCCGGGGGCGGCATGTGCGGAGGCGCGGGCGCAGCGACGGGAGGCTGTGTTGCCCGCGCGCTTTCGGTTACGGCTGGCCGCGCCGCGCCGTCGCGTGAGCAGGCCGCGACCGTTACCAGCGCTATAGCGCCTGCCGCCATGGCTTTTCGCGCAGATGCGTTCCGCCCCACCCGACCATCTTGTCATTCTCGGCGGGATGCGAGATCACGGCGACAGCACCGGAGTCGTCGCGGGTGCCTGAACGGTCCCGCCACCTCCGCTGGACGACCCACTTCCACCCGACGGCGCCTCCGGCACCACGGGAGCCGGAGCAGGGGCCGGCGCGGGCGCGGGTGCGGGCTCCGGCGCCACCGGAGCTACCGGAGCCGGCGCTACCTCGGGCGCGAGGGCAGGCGGCTTGTATGCGGGTTCGGGTGCCGACTCCGGTTTCGGCGGCGGGGCCTGGATGACCGGCGGCGGCGGCGAGGTGGTCGTCGTCGTGGTGGTCGTCGTCGGCGAGGTCGTCGTCGTGGTGGTGGTCGTCGTCGGCGATGTTGTCGTGGTTGTCGTGGTTGTCGGGCTCGTCGTCGTAGTCGTCGGCGACGTCGTGGTCGTCGTCGGCGTCGGCCACGGCCACGTCGGCCTCGGGAACGGATTCCACGGCGGCAGGACAGTCGGCGGAAGCGGAACCGGCGGCACCTCGGGGACCGGAACGACAGGCGCCTGCCCCGGCACAACCACCGGCGGAGCCGACGGCACGTTGACCGCAGGCGCGCGGTTGATCGGGATACGCGAGATCGCCGGAGCGGCGGGCGGCGGTGACACCACGGCGATCGGCAACGCCACCGGGTCCGGCTCGTGCGGCACCTGCGGCAGGTAACGCCCGGGCACCGTGTCCGACTGCGCGGGCGGCACCGGCTGCGCTTCGACGTCGGCAACCGGCCGGATATTGACCGCGACCGCGACCGCCAGCGTCGCAAAGCTGATCGTCACGAACCCCAGCGCACTTCCCACCAGCAGGGTCCGTGGCGGGGGCGGCGCGATCATCGCGGTGTAGGCCTCTTCGTCCGCCTGCTCCGGAACCAACGCCTCGAGCGAACCCGCGGGCATCTCATAGGCGTCCGGCTCTTCCTGCGAGTAGGCCAGCAGCGGCCCGACGGCCCCATCGGCGGCCGGTGCCAACTGCGTCGCGTCGGCGGCCGGTGCCATCTGTGTTGCGTCCGAAGCAGCCGGTGCCATCTGCGTCGCCGCGCCCGCCGCGGCGAACCCGGGATCAGTGGCCGTCTGTGCGGCACCTCGGGCGATCGCGAAGCCCGGATCGGGCGGCACCTCCACCGGCGTCGTCGAACGAAGCTCGGCCGCAACCGAATCGAGGTCCAAGCGCTGCCCCACCAGCATGACCCGGGTGGTGGCCTCTGGCGCCTGTTGCAACACGGCGGCACACGCGGCGGCCGCACCTGCCGAACCGATGGGCATCGACGCCAGCACCGAGGTGGACTCCTCGTCCGCGCCGATCACCGCCAGCGACACGGTGTCGTCGTCGGACAGCAGCAGCGCGGCGTCCGCGCCGACCCGGCGGGCCAACGCCGCGGCCGCCTCGGTCTCCGACACCACGTCGACGTTCTGCACGCCCGCGTTCGACACGGTCTGCCGCAAGGTCTCGGCCTGCGTCGGGTCAGGCAGGCAGAGCCGTGTCGCGGCGACCCGGTTGCCCGAGTCGGCCACCGCACGGTAGGTACCGACGATGGTGTCGCCGAGGTCGGTCATCGCGTCGTCGGTCAGGTCGAGCGCGTACTCGTCGAACACCTGGCCGCTCGAGGCGGACGAACCGATCAGCGCGAGACGCGCCACCCGTCCGGTGACCGCTACCCCGAGGACGACGTCCACCGGTCCACCTCACTCCTTGCCTCGCGAAGTTCCCAAGCTACCGCACAGGTTTTCGCGTCTCGGCGGTCGAGTCGACGCCCAATTTGCTTGTGCACCGAAGCAAAAATGAGCACTCTGGGGTGGCATCGCCCCTGACTCGTCACTCAGGAGAGGAATCGTCACGTGAGCGACCCGCGTTACGACGCGCCCGACACCACCGCGGTGGCGACCAGCGCCGCGGCCGTCGTCGCCCGGTCGCCCCGGGTTGGCTACGCGCCGGCCCGCGCCAACCTCGTGCGTGACGGAGTCGCCGCGGCCCTGCTCGTCCTCGCGCTGCTTCTGCCGTGGAACCTCGACATCGGTGTCGGCGTCCCCGGCCGCAACGGCCTGCTCATCGCCGTCATCACCGTCGTCACACTGCTCGCCCTGCTGGCCGCGCTCGCACCGCACGTCGGCCCTCTTCGGCTCACCGCCGCCGGGCAGGACGTCCGCCGCACCAGTCGGATCCGGCTGCTGCTCGGCGTCGCCTACCTGTTGGCCGCAATCGGCTTCGTCGTGTATCAGCTGCTGGAGACGTGGCGCAACGGCGGAACCGGCTTGGTGCCGCCCGGCGTCGGTCCCGGCTTGCTGGTGGGCGTAGCCGGCGCGTTGCTGGCGTCGCAGCCGCCGATCACCAGTATCACGATCCAGGACAACGGGTTTCGCCGCTGGTATGCCGCCGCGCGCACCCTGGGCGTGGTATCGATCGCGCTCGCGACACTGTCGGTCGCCTTCAACGTGTACTGGCGGCTGCGCTATCTGTTCGTCACCAACGGCAACTTCGGCGGCCAGGACGTCGCCGTCATCGTCACCACGCTGCTCTACGGCGCGGCGGCGATGATCGCGTTGGTCATCGCGTCGCGCTGGCTGATCGAGAAGACCGCCGCCGCGCGGCTGGCCACCACTGCGTTGGGCGCCTCGGGCGCGCTGGCGGCCACGCTGGTGTGGATCCTTCCCGTCGGCCGCGACGTCGACGCGTTCCACGGCATCGCGCAGAACACCTCGACGGCCGCCGTCGGGTACGAGGGCTACCTGTTCTGGGCGGCCGCGGCCGCGATCGTCGCACCGACGACGCTCTACGCCATCTTCCTGATCAAGCCGCCGACGATGGGTGCCTACCGGTCGGCCGCGGAGAAATGCCTGACGTTGATCGCGTTCTGGGCGTTCGCCGCGGCCGGGCTGCGCATCGTCGACTATCTGATCGCCTGGTCGCTGGATCTGCACCACGCCCTGTACGACACCGTTGCGATGACGGTGTTCAACGTGATCACCGGCGTGATCGCGCGGTGGGTGCACCGGCAACTCGTGCGGGGCGAGGTGGTTCTGACCGTCATCGCGGCGTTCAGCGGGCTGCTGTTCGTGTTCACGGTTGCGAACCTGGCCATCGGCGTCGCCCTCGCCCCGCGCTACGCCGCGCCGTCACCCGATGCCGCCTACGGCAACAACTTGGCGCAGCAGATCACCAGCACGTTCGACGTGACCGTCTGCCTGCTGAGCCTCGCGGTGTTGGTGGCGATGCTGTTCACCGGGCCGCTGGCCGGCTACCTGGTACGCCGCCGCGACGCACAGGCGGCGGCGCCTGCTTCTGCGCCGCAGCCACCGGTTTCCGTGCCACCGACGGTTGCGCGGCCTGTGCAACCCGCCGCGGTGCCGAAAATCGTTCGGCTGCGGGAGGAGTCCACGACGGTGCTATCTCCGTCGACGTCGGAGATCGCCGCGCCGACGGCCGCGATCCGCATCCTGCGTCGGGAACCGACTTCCGACGCGACGGAGCAGCTGTCGCCGCCGCCGCACGACGGCGACGGGTGACCGGCCCGCCGCCGACGGCTGACTACGCGCCGCGACCCCGCGCTGGACGCGAGCCGCGGTGCCCGCCTTCGAGCGACTTTGTCGCTGACAACATTGGTCACCTATCTACTCAGCGACATTGTCGCCAAGAGGCGGGCACTTGCGACAGTCCCTCGGCGCGCGGCCACGCATAACGCCATGACTAGCCTCAGTGGTGTGCATGACTCGCTGTGGGCCACCGCGACCCGACATCCGTTTCTGGACGCGGTACGCGACGGCACGATCACCGACTCGGCCTTCGACCGGTGGCTGGTACAGGACGCGCTGTTCGTCGCCGACCTGCTGACGTTCCAGGCTCGCCTGCTGGCACGGGCGCCGCGGCGGGCTCAGGCCGTAATCGCCGGCGGATGCGTCGCGCTGGTCGCCGAACTGGACTGGTTCGAAGACCAGGCCGCGCGGCGCGGGCTCCGGCTGAACCAACCGGCACTGCCGGCGACGCTCGCCTACCGCACGCTTCAGCAACGACTCGACCTCGAGACGTACCAGGCGGCGGTGACGGCGCTCTGGGTGATCGAACGGGTGTACCTGCTCGCGTGGACCTCCGCCGCGTCGGACTCATCGCCATTCGGCGAGTTCGTGGAGCACTGGACCGCGCCCGCGTTCGCCGACTACGTCGACGCGCTCGGCGAGCTGGCGACCCCGGAGCAGTTCGACGAGCTCGTCGGCGACGTGCTGTCGCACGAGGTGGCGTTCTGGGACATGGCACTGGCCTGACGGTGATACCGCATGCGGTCTCACATTCCGCGAGGCACTATTGGTCCGTTCTTGTGACAGAAGTGACCTCAGTCGGCTGACGGCAACTGACGCCTGCCTTCGATACCCGTCGTGGTCGCCTTCCGGACCGGCGCCTTTTGCGTCGCCTCAATCCAGTGCTCGTCCGGTTCGGAGCTCTCCTCGGACGTCACGCTCACCCGGTGGCTGCGCCGGAGGCTGAAATGGATCTCCTCCGTCTCCTCGAAAACCTGGCGGGCGGCGCGCAGCGGCCTGGCGGTCGTGTCGATGGCACTGGCGACGATCGGCGGCACGAACGGACGAATCCAGCGCGCGGCTGCCTTCGTCACGTCGGGCACCGTCGGGATCAGCGCGCGCTTCTCCTCCGGCTTGAGTGACTCGGTCAGCGCGGGCAGCTTGTCCGACGGTTGTTCGACAGGGTCGGCGGTCAGCGCCGCGACGGGCTCGGCCACCCGCTCCGACGAGACCTGGATCGGCGCCTCCAGCACCGCGGCGACGCGACGCCGCTGCTCCTCCCGATCGATCTCGTTCTGCGCCTCGACCGCCAGGCGAGCGCTGGCCAGCTCCTGCTCGGCCTTCATCGTTTCGATGGCGGCCCGCACCTCGGCCTTCTTCACCGCGATCGCTGTGTCGGCCTCCAGATCCGCGCGCTCCTGGGCAGCGCGGGCGGCCGTGCGTCGATCCTCGGTCGTCGTGGCGCGCGACAGCTTCAGGATCAGCGGGACGAGGAACGCCACGATGCACAGGCCGGCCAACAGCGCCCGCAGCACCGTCGCTGCCGGGTTGCTGAGCGTGTAGGCGTTCATCGCCATCCACCGCGCCCCGAAGCCGCGGTCGGCACTCGCGATCGCGGCGTCGCGCGCCTGCGTCAGCTTCTGCTGCTCGTCGGCGGTCGCGGCATCCAACGCGGGTGCCAGACGGTCGCGCTCGGCGACCGCCCTGTCGAGCTGCTGCTGCGTGTCCGCGAGAAAGGCATCAGCCGTGCGGTTTTCGGGTCCCGCGCCGGGCACACCGGTGATATGCGTCTGCGGGCAGGCCGGTGACGGGTTGACCTCGCAGCGCGCAACGACCAGCGCCTCGTCGCGGCGGCGACTCGCTTCCGCAACAGAATCGTCCAGAGCAGTGCGCGCCTGCCGCGTCCGCTGCAGATCGTTCGACGCGGCGACGACGGCGGGTGCGGCATCGGCAGCACGTGCCGCCTGCTCGTCGAGCCGGCGGTCGCTCGAGCCCGCGAAGACGAGCATGGCGGCGAGCTCGCCGACGACGACACCCATGACGACCGCGGCGATCGCATACGCCACCGCTCGCGGCCACGTCACAACACCACTAAAACGTTTGGCAGACATCAAAACTCCATAAACCGTGTCATGCGGGGACGCAGCGGGATCGACACGCCGGCGTGCAGTGCGCACATCGTCTCATACGCGCCGCGGCGTGCGCACATCCTATGACGTCAGCGAAGGCCCCTCGCCGGACGTGTGGCGGGCATACCGTTGTGGGTAACGTGCGTGACAAGGGGAGGCGGTCGATGAGGTCCCGGTTACTAGGCATGACGGCAGCGCTGGCGGCCATCGCCGTCACGGCAGGGTGCGGATTGACGGGGTCGGCGCCGAGCGAGCCCTCCCAACAGTCCGGCAAGATCGCCGTCGGCGACAAGTCGCAACGCACCCAGTCGGTCAAGTGCGCTCAGATCGAATGGGATTTGACGATCGACGCGATCGCCGACCCGGGGCGCGCACACGCATTCCTACAGCTGGGCGGGCCGAAACCGGTCGTCCGGACCGTCAATATCCAGAACGTCGACGGCCTCAACGCCATCTCCGGCGGCAAGGTCGCCGACGCCGAGGCGTCACTCAAGAACAGCAGTGTGTACACAATCACCGGCACCGCCGTCGTCACCGATTCGGCGCATCCGGCCCAGACGAAGGACATGCCGTTCACGATCGAAGCGCCGTGCTGACCGATCCGTCGGCGTGAGTCAGATGTCCTTGCGCCGTTCCGCAATGAACGAGACGGCCACCTCGTCGACAACCTTCATCGAGCCCAGGAACATCGAGTAGGGCTTCAAGCCGAACTCCGAGTGGCGCACTTCGGTGTCGCACGACATCCGCCACGTCTCGCCGCGATCGTCGACACCCAGATCGATGATGTGCTCGCGCGCAACCCCGTGGATCTCCAGCGCGCCGGCGATGCGGTATCCACCGTCGGTCTTTTCAATATCGTCGCTCGTGAAGCGGATCTCCGGGAACCGGTCGGCGTCGAACACACCCAACGCGTTCGATCGCGCCAGCGCCTTCTCCGGCGCCGACAGCCCTCTCACGCCCCCTTCGCCGCGCAGCACCTCGAGCGAGCTCACCTCGACGGCCAGCGCCACGCTCACGGGTTCGCCACCGGCCCAGCGCACCTCGGCGTGCCACGCATTCGCCGCAATGGTCAGCCGGTGCCCCAGCTTCGCCGCCCTCCCGGTGACACCGGTCGTCACCAGCAGCTGGCCGTCGGACGCGTCGAGATTCCACACGGAAGCGCTCATCAGCCGAATGTAGTGAGCGTGTCCGAAGCCAGCCAGTAGCATCCAGCGGGTGCCGACCGGTGCCCGGACAACCGAGGGGCAACACCAGTACGTCTCCGGTGTGGCCGCCGCCATGACCATCGTCGCCATGGGCCTTGGGTATGCCATCTCCATCGGCGACCCGACGCTCTTCTCGGCCAACCTCCAGGTCGTGTCCGCCGGCCTGCACATCACCGGAACCACCGCCACCTTCGTCGCCAGCCTCGCCACCCTGACGATGGCGGCCGCGGTGCTCGCCGCGGGCGCGCTCGGCGACCTCTACGGCATGCGCCGCATGTATCTGATCGGACTGTCCGGCGCGATCGTGTTCAGCGCCCTTGCGGCCGCCGCGCCAGTCCCCGCGGTGCTGATCATCGCCCGCGCCGGCGTCGGCGTGACCCTGGCCTTCCTGATCGGCCTGTCGCTCGCCATCACCAACGCCGTATTCCCGCCCGGTCGACGGGCCGCGGCGATCGCCGCCTACTTCGGCGTCGGCTACGCCGTCGCCACCCCGCTGCCCGCGCTCGGCGGAGCGCTGGCACATGCCATCGGTTGGCGCGCATGCTTTTTCGCCGTGCCGGTCATCGCGGCCCTGGGGCTACTGATCACCTGGCGCTTCGTGCCCGAGACAGTGCATGCCGGTCGCCGACTCGATCTCCTGGGTCTGGGGCTCTTCGCCGTCGCACTGCTGGGAGTCATCTTCGGCACCTCGCGGATGGAGACGGGCGTCGACGCCGTCGGCATCGCCTCTGTCAGCGTGGGCATCGCGGCCGCATGCGCGTTCGTGATGCAGGAACTGCACACGCACCAACCCGCGCTGGATATGCGGGTCTTCCGGTCGAGCCGGTTCAACGCAGCCGTCGCCGCCGGGGTGGTGTTCAACATCGTGCTCGGCGGCTCGATGGTGCTGCTGGCGTTCTACCTCGTCACCATCCGCAAGGAATCCCACGAGCTGTTCGGCTTCCTGCTGATCCCGGCCACCGCGATGGCGGCCCTCGCGGCTACCGCCGCAGGCCCGACCGCGAACCGGTTCGGTCCCCGCACTGTCCTCGTCAGCGGGCTCGTCCTCATGCTCGGCGGCTTGATGGTGCTGCACTCGTTCCACCTGAACACGTCCCGGCCGGTCGTGTTCGCGACGACGGCGCTCATCGTGGTCGGCGGTGCACTGGTCACCACACCGCAGGCGACGATCATGATGAGCAGCGCACCCGACGATCTCGGCGGTGCGGTCTCGGCGGTCAAGAGCGCCGTCAACGAAGGCGGCTACTCGCTCGGCCCCGCCCTCTTCGCCCTTGTCGGCATCAACCTGTTCCTCACCGACAGCGTGCACGAACTCTCGCGAGCCGGAATCACGCGCGACGAGACCCGCCAGGCGTTACTGACGGCGCACGGCGGCCGCAGCGCGCATCTGATCAACCCGGAGCAGGCGCGGCTGGTGATCGACCAGGCGCCGCACAACGCCGTCGACGCGATTCACACGCTGAGCTTGATCATGGCGGTCGGACCGGTCGTGGCGGTCATTCTGGCGCTCTGGCTGATCAAGCCGTCCGATACCAGACAATGATGTCGTCGCGATCAACCGATCGTGACCAGAAACGGCCTTTAACTGTCATCGTCGAAGCCTTGATTACTGGCCGGCAGCTATCGCACTATGCGAACCATGGCCCCGTCTGACGCGTTGATCGCTGCGCTTCTGGGGCGGCAGTCGAAAGGAGAGTAAGGTCACGGCATCGGGACCGACCAGGCCCCAAATGATCAAGGGGCCAGTGATGTCTGACAAATCTCCACGACAGACCATGTCCAAGAAGTCCGGAAAATCCCTGAAAGAGAAGCGCGCCGCCAAGCACGCCAAGACGGCGGCGAAGACCTCGGCCGCTGAGACTCTATTCCATGACAAGAAGCGCTGAGGCGCAGCCACTTTCGCTGGGTATTCTGGCTCGTTCACGCAAGCCGAATGAGCGTAGATTGCCGATTCACCCGGCGCATTTCAACAGAATCGACAGTCGGCTCCGATCACGGATCGCCCTCGAGCACGGCTACGGCTCGGATTTCGGTGCGACGGACGACGCACTGGCGGGTCTCGTCGGTGAAATAGCCACGCGAGAGCGGCTGATCGCCGACTGTGACGTCATTCTGCTGCCGAAGGTTCAGGCCGAAGATCTGGCGGAACTGCGAGCGGGACAGATCGTCTGGGGATGGCCGCACTGTGTGCAGGATTCCGCCCTGACGCAGATGGCCGTCGATCTCCGGTTGACGCTGATCGCCTTCGAGGCGATGAATCACTGGCAGCCCGACGGCGGGTTCGGCCTGCATGTGTTCCACAAGAACAACGAACTCGCGGGCTACTGCTCTGTTCTTCACGCCATGCAACTGATCGGCATCACCGGTAGCTACGGTCGCCGGCTACGGGCCGCTGTCATCGGATTCGGCGCCACCGCCCGTGGAGCGGTGACCGCGTTGAACGCCCACGGCGTCGACGATGTGCGGGTGCTGACCAACCGAGACGTGGCCGCCGTGGGTTCGCCGATTCCCTCCACCCAGATCGTCCAGATGACACCCGACCCGACGACGCCCGGCCGCATCCTGGCGGATACCCGGGACGGGCCCATCCCGGTGGCCGGATTCCTGGCAAACAACGACATCGTCGTCAACTGCGTACTCCAGGATCCGAGCGCACCGCTGGTCTTCGTTACGGAGCGCGATCTGAACGGCTTCACTCCGGGCAGCCTGATCGTCGACGTCTCGTGCGACACCGGCATGGGCTTCAGCTGGGCGCACCCGACTTCGTTCGCTGAGCCGATCGTCGAAAATGCAAGGGGGATACACTATTACGCCGTTGACCACAGCCCGTCGTACCTGTGGAATTCAGCGACGTGGGAGATCAGCGAGGCATTGCTGCCCCACCTCGAAGCGGTACTCGAGGGCCCGGAAACGTGGCAGGTGACCCCGACAATTGCCCGCGCCATCGAGATCCGCGACGGAGTCATCCTCAATCCCAGCATCCTGGCGTTTCAGCACCGCGACCACGTCTACCCGCACGCGGTCAGTGCGATCGCACCTGCCGCTCGGCGATGAGAGCTCAAGACCCGTTCGCGGCGACAGGGGTAGAGAACTCTGCGAGCAGGGCCGCGACGCTCGTGGCATCGTCGGTGGTCGCAGCAGCTGCCGCGATCGCATGCGCCCGGTCGGGGTCGGTGTGCGCCGGGACCACCAGCAAGACGATCTTGTTGCCGTAATTGTCGAGAACTTCCACGGTGTTGGGCGGCTGGCCGTGATATCCGTCAAGCCGAACCGTGCACCCGTCGACAACGGTGCGCCGCGGTGCCGTCGCCCATTCATCGAGGTTGTACATCACCCGCGCGATCGTGCCGAGGCGAACCGACAGCACGGACAGCAGGTCCGGAAGTTCTGTCGTCAGATCATTGCTATACGGCCACCATGCGCCGTCCACATAACCGCTGACGGGGGCTTTGCGCTTCAGCCGCAGTCGCGGCGTGTGCTCGGGACCTGCGTGACGTCGGCTGGAGGCGGCAGGGCTTTGTTGTACTGCCATGGGAACGATCCCATCTGAGCCACTGAACGGCCCAATTTCAATCGAATCGGCGACGACACAATCTCAAGTGGTCGCGTACGACATACCGCCGATGACCACATTCTACGCGCCGATGACATGGTCGGCGCCGAGTGCCCGGCGGACCATCGGGGACGGCGCGAAAGTCGCCATCCCCCAACGTGTCCTCTTAGCCCGACGCCCTGGCGTAATCGGCGATGGCAGCGACCAGCACGGGGCGGGTGTGCCGATCGGTCATCAGGCGCCGGGCCACGTCGGTCAGGTGCTCCCCCTTGGCGCGCGCATAGGACCGCATGTAGGTGAAGGCGTCTTCGACGGAGACACCGAGCATTTCGCGAAGCAGGCCCTTGGCCTGTTCGATGGTCACCCGGCCGGCGATCGCGGAGCGGAGTCGCGGCATCACGGTCGACGGCGTCGGCGCACTCTCCTGCAGGAGCGCCACGCACGCGATATGCGCGAGGGTCTGCGCGACGAGAAGGTCGGCCTCGTTCAGCTCGCCGGCGTCCGTGCCGAACAGGCCCAGTGCGCCCACCACGATGCCGGCGGCCCGCATCGGGACGGCATGCACGGAGGCGAACCCGGCGTCCAGCGCAGCCGGGACGAAGCCGGGCCACCGCGCGGTCGTGGTATTCAGGTCGGCAACCGACACGGGCTGTCCGGTGGCGTAGCAGTCGACGCACGGGCCTTCGTCGGCCTGCAGCTGGAAAAGCTCCAATTCGCGGGCTTCCTCGCTGGTCGCCGCCAGCAGCCGCAACTTCTCGAACGGGTCGGCGAGCAGGAAACCAGCTGCGGCGACGTCGAGCAGCTCGGCGCACCGTTCGGTCAGTTCAGTCATCAGGTCCACCACGTCGAAGTCGTCGAGCAGCGTGTCGACGAGGGAGACCACCGCGTCCAGCACGCGCGATTCGCGAGGGGCGTCAGTCATTGTGCCCTCCATTCCTCTGATTCTCTTGGGGTGACGACCCGCATCAATCGGCCTTCAACCGCAGTCGGCGATCGACGATGTCGCGGGCAACCTCGGTGGCGCTGCAGCCGCTGGCGTAGGCGTGCGCGCGCAGCCGCACCAGGGCTTCGGCCGGCTCGATCTCGAGCTGGGCCACGAGCATTCCGGTGGCCTGACTGACCTCGGAGCGCGACAGCGTGTTCAGTTCGGCCCATGCGTTGCTTTCGGGGTCGCCGGCGGCGGCCTGCAGATCAGCGTCGAGCAGGTCGAGCAGGGGCAAGCTCGCCAGCTCGGCGGCGGCGATGGCACCGGAGAACTGTTCGGCGTCAAGCGGACCGGGCCGGGTGCGAAACAAGTCGAGCGCTCCGACGTATTCTCCGGCGACGACGACGGGCATCGCGTGAACACCGCGCACTTTCAGGTCGAGCATCGCAGGGCCGTAGATGGGCCAGCGCCGGTCTTTCGGGTCGGCCAGGTCGAGCACCAGAACCGGCGCGCGCCGGGAGACCGATTCGAGGCAGGGCCCCTCGCCGAGGATGAACTGCAATTCGTCGTACATCCGCGCATGTGCGTCGCTGGAACCCAGGGTTCCGTGGTTGGTGCCGTCGAAAACCAGGGAGATCGCTGCCGCGTCGACTCCCAGAAGCGCCACGCATGCCTCACACAGCCGGTCGGCGGCCTCCGACCCGCGCCACCCATTGACGGCGGACAGGAGCTGTTCGCGGATTGCCACATCTAGCCGTGCGCGGTCCACTGCAGCTGTTTGACCGCTGCGCGGATGCGGGCCGCCCGCTCTGCGGCGCTGATCATCAGGAGATCGTCGACCCTCGAGGCGTTGTCCGGTGCTGCGGCCTCCATCATCTTCTCGTGTGCGATGTCCGGATCGAAGCAATGGGGTACGACGACCAACAGCAACTTCTTTCCATCGGCTCCCGTCACCGCCACCGTGCCGGCCTCGCGCAGGTGGGTTCCCTCGAGCACGACACTGCGGCCACCGGTTTGCAGGCTTGCGGTTTGCAGGCTTGCCGGCGCGGTCGACCAATCGACGGGGTTGAACGTCACCCGAACCTCGGGGCCCAGCCGCACCGAGAGCACCGTGAGCAGGTCAGGCAACTCGTGGCCGAGGTCGTCACTGCGCGGCCACCAGGCACCATCCACAAATCCGGTGCTCAGCGCCTTGGGTTTCAACCGCAGCCGCGGCGTGCTCTGTGATTGGTGTTGAAGCCGGCCGATATCGGCTCGGCCTTCCTGCAACGTCATTGCGACGTCCCGTCTCGGCCGCCATGGCCACATTCTGTCAATCGGCGACGACACAATCAGATGGTCGCGTTCGACGTACCGCCGATGTATCACCAACGGTACACGCAGATTTCCGAATAGCACCAGATACAGCGGGACCCGCAATCGGGGCTTTCGAAGCCTCAAAAGTATTGTGGGCTGGTGGAAAATCATCCACCAGCCCACGCATGGTAAAGCTCGCTAGACGGCCTTTACGCCGACTGCCTGGGGACCCTTGGCCCCCTGCTCGATATCGAACTGAACCCGCTGGTTCTCCTGAAGCGATTTGAAACCGCTTCCCTGGATCTCCGAGTAGTGCACGAACACGTCGTCCGCACCACCGTCGGGAGCGATGAAGCCGAAGCCCTTATCGCCGTTGAACCACTTGACGGTTCCTTCTGCCATTCTTTCCAACTTCTTTCACTCTTGCACAGATGTAGTAGAACATCCTGGTCAAGCGTATCACGGCCCTGGTCAAGTGTTTTTTGTTGGGACGAAAAACGTTTCGAAGCCGACAACCAGCAACGTCCGATTTCGGTCGATTCCGCACGTGGTGTCGATTCATCCCGGGTGTAGCCTGAAGGGTGAACCGTGTCGTCGTCAGCGTGATCCTCCGTTCGGGTGGGCCGAACAAGATCTACGTGCGATCCGATTCGTATGCCGGTCCCGCGCTCACGTGCCCCGAGATCGGCTCGATGTTAAGGAATCGTCCATGGATGGCGTCGACTCACACATGAAAAGCGCGGTGCACGAACCGGTCTCGGACGCCGCTTTGGCGTCGAACCCATAATGAGCGCCGCGGTGGACCGAGCTCGATCATCGCCGGGTAGTCCGATCAGGCTCACAGTTGCCTCACCACTGGGAGACCCGATTGACGGGGCCTGGTGGCCGTACACGACAGCGGTCGCGCGCGAACTTCCGCAATTGATCGAGGCGCTCGAACATGTGGTGGGCGATGTCGCCGACATCAGCATCAATTGGACCGCACTCGAGGGGGTGCCCAACCTCGACTCGTTGCAGCACCGCGGTGCGGCCGTTCCCGGTCGCATCGCCCGGCCCCAGCGCGTCATGACCGTGACCGGCAGTCGTGCCCGAGTCCGTCTGCTGGTCGTCCCGAGTCAGACAAGCACCGCGCTCGCCGTCATGGTGCTGCGCCGCGCCGCCCGGCTACCCGTCTTCGCCGTGCACCTGGACACCGAGGCGTGTCAGGCCGCCGACGCCATCGTCGCCGCCGCCCGCACCGAGTGCTCGACCGAGATGTCAGGAGGCCGAGAGTCCCTGGATCCTCTTGTGCACCTGCACTCCGACATAGACCAGCAACGCAGCGCCGGCGACATTCAACAGCAGTTCGAGAAGCAGTAGCGCGGTCGGCTCCACGCTGGCCCCCAGCATTCGCGCCATGCTGTTGGTGACCGCCATGGTCGACACGACCGACCAGATTCGCCCGAGCATCACGAGGGCCCCGACCACGCAGATACCGAACTCCAGAAACTGGTGAGCCAGCTTCGTTCCCAGCGCGAAATACAGATAACCGATCGCGAGCCACAGGAGATCGCTCAGCACGGTCGAGACGAACATCGACGGAATCAAGGCCAGCAGGATGCTGATGAAAAAGCCGACGCCGTAACTGACGTAGACGAACTGATCGGGTGATTCGGCCCGGAGTTTGAGGAACCACGGCTGTTGAAACAGTTCGCCCCGCATACCCCGGTCCATCAATCGCGTGACGATGTTCTCCCCGTCGCCGCCGGGCCGCCGCGCGCCATACGTCGGACGGGATGGCGTCGGCCGCTGATATGCGGCGCCGAAGTGCTCGGCGGCCTGGCGGTGGTATTCGGCGTGCGGGTCGGCGTGAGCGGGCTGATTCGCCTCACCCCAGCCGGCGATCGGCGTGGACGGCTGCCGTGGTGTCACTTCCGGCGCCGGTGTCGCGTAATTCTGTTGCCACGGTTGGTTATTCGGCTGAGACCAGCTCGGCTGGGCGGGCTGCACATGTCCATATGTCGCGACCGGCACGCCTGCGCGTGGCGCTTCACACCAGAGTCGGGTCGACCGCGACCGCGCCAGGATCATGGTCAGCAGCGGCAGCCCGACGCTGAACGCGATGCTGATGATGATCGACGGCAATTGCTCGCTCAGCACAGAGGAGGCGATGCCGTCCGACGACTCCCCGTAGTCGCCGACCAACGACGACGTGAAGCTTGAGATGCCTTTCACGAACTGGAAGACGACGATCCACATCACGACGACATCGGCAATGGCGATCAGGCAGCCGAGGGTGATCCAACTTCGCCCGCCCAGACGCCGGTTGAACAACATGACGGCGCCGACGAATAGCGCCGCGGTCCCGATCGCCGACACGATCGCCGTGATGGTGGAGTAGGCCTTGACCCCGTTCGTGTATGACGAGAGCTCAGACGGAACTCCGCTATAGATGGCTACGACGGAGAAGTACACGTAGGTCTTGAACGCACGGTAGATACCGATCACCAGCGCCAGCACCCCGGCCGCGATCGCGGCACCGCCACCGGGAGTCACGGTGGGGGTGGCGACGGCAGGCAGGGCGACCGGCGCTTGCGGCATTCCGACCGGCTGCGGGGTGGCCGGCGGTGTCGCCGGTGGGTAGCCGGGGGACGCGGCGGCCCGCGGATAGGTCGTGGGTGGCACAACTCGCGCGGGAGTCTCGTCGCTCATCACGGGATAGTCGACCGGCTCTGCCTGCGGCGTCGGCGGGGCGGGCCGACCGTACACATACCCCGCGCCGAACTTGCTGGGAGGTAGCGAGTTACTCACCGTACGGGTTTAGCACGGCGTCGCAGGGCGCGCTCACAGGACGCTCGCAAATGATACGAACGACGGACATGGACTCCGCCCGACCGATCTTGTGGTCGCCGCCGCACCGCTGTTGTCGGCCGAACGTACGAATCGTCGGCGCCCCGATGCTGAACAGCGCCGATGCACCTCGCGATCACCTCAGATCCGCTGCGCAAATTTCGGCCACCATGCCACAATTCGTGTTCCGCAAATAGGCGGTGAGTAACTATCGCAGCGCCGCAGCCTCCGGGGGGACGGATGCGGCGCGGTCACGATCGGGGTCGTCGATGGCAGGGGCGCAGTTCAATCCGCCGCCGCACTGGCCTGTGCCGAAGGGCTGGAAGCCGCCGCAGGGCTGGAGCCCCGATCCGTCCTGGCCGCCTGCGCCCTCCGGCTGGCAATTCTGGCTGCCCGACCGAACAGACCGCCGATACGACGCTGAGCAACATCCGATGTCGGACCGCCGTGAGCCCCGCCAAAATGACCCGGGGGCGGCGGAGTCCTTCGGTCGACGCCACTGGAAGCGGATCGCGCTCGCCGCGGGAGCGGCCGTAGCGCTGGTTGCCGGCACGGTCACCGCGGTCACCTGGCTAACCGGCGATGCAGATGGCCAGGCGCTGCCCGAGCACATGCTCGCGAACACGTTCCCCACGCAGCCGGATTTGGCCTGGACCGTGCGCGCGGCGGACCAGTTCGACATGGGTTCGGACGGCGGGTTCGCCACCCCCGAGAAGAGCCTGGGCCCGACGACCGGCGCGATCGTCGTGGGGAATCACATCATCGCGCGGGTCTGGCGCAGCATCCCGTCGACGACCGAGTCGGCTCTGGTGTCCCTGAGCGCATCGGATGGCCACGTCGAATGGACTGCGCCCGACAACTTTTCGCGGGTTTGCTCGCCGCACGCGCTCGGCGACACTCTTCCGTGCCTGGGGCACACGGACGATGTCGACCGGACCGAGGTCCAGTTCGTCGACCTCGGCAGCGGCAAGGTCGCCTCGCGATCGACCGTTCCCTTCAACGCGTCGCTGATCGATTCCGACGGCCAGAGCGTGTATATCGCCGGCTTCAACCCCGGTGTGCATGCCTTGATCGTCGCCAAAGGATCGCGCGACGACCCCGTCGGCGCATGGAAGACCACGGTTCCGGCCGGGCAGTGCGAGGGGTACGCGCTCGGTGACGGCTGGTCCTTCAGCGTCAGCGACGGCCTGGTCGCGGGTTATCTGGGCGGTGGTGCGTCGACGGTGCTGCGCGAGTCGGACGGCAAACCGATCTTCGACCACGATGTCGCCGACGTGTGGGTCGCCGACGGGACCGTGGTCAGCAAGCGCTGCGAGTACGGCGGCGACAGCGACCACTGGGACGTCGAAGTTGCCGATACACAGGGGCATTCGCTGTTCAACAGCGACACGTATCCGCTTCAGTACACGATGGATGTGCACCGGGGCCCCGCGGCTCCGTTGACGACGTCGAACGGCGAGGTGCTCGATCCCACCAGCGGCACCGAGCGCTGGCACCTGACTTCACCCGGCAAGTATTCATCGCCACCGGCTTTGGTGGGCAATGTCCTGCTGTGGCCGGCCGACCAGAGTCTCGGTGCCTATGACATCGGTTCGGGCGACCGCCTGTGGAGTCAGCCGATGACGTCGGACAACTCGATGAACGTCTACAACGCGCTCACCGACGGCGTTCGGATGTTCATGTCCGTGCACGGCGGAATCGACGCGGTCACGATCGCCGACGGCACGCCGGCGTGGTCTCTTCGGGCGAATTCGGAGGGCCCCTACTCCTCCCAGATGCTGTACGCGACGCCGGCGGGGATGCTCATGGTCAACGCGAAGAGCATCGCACTGCTCAAACCCACCGGGTCGGCGGCATCGGTACCGGCAATCAGCCGATCGAACGCCGACGACGAAAGTAGCGGTGGCACAAGGCTGGTCACCAAGTGCGGGCGGCCTCCGCAGTTCGTTCCCCAGGCGATCCGCGCCGATTCCGGGGCTTTGGTGATCACCATGAAGATCGTCGCCAAGTGTCCCGGCGGGGACGTGCTGTCTGGCAAGCAAACCCGTATCGCGGTGACGTCGGCCGGCCAGAATGTCGCCTCTGCCGAGTTCGATCTGTCGCGCTCGCCGATCGTCGTCGCTCCCGGTGGCGGCGGCCCCACCGACGAGCCGTCCGTGACCCACGAGTTCGTCTTTCCGGCCGGAACCTTCTGGCGCTTACCGGTGTCCACCGACGAGGCACCGACCAACGGCGCGACCCAGCAGGGGCGGGTGGACCTCGATGCGTCGACCCTGCTGATCGACTGCGAGGAAGACGGCGTCAGCTCTGATGCGGGCCAGACCGCGAACACGTCTCAATCGAGCACCGCGACCGGCGCGGCCAAACCGGAGACCGGTGACGACGAGTCAGCCAGCTTCGACGCGCTGCGCGCGATCGCCAACGCCGACCGACCGTTCGTCGCCGGCCAGCTGGCCGACCGCTGGGTGCCGCAGCTGAGCTCGAAACGGCCCGGGCTGGTGGCCGACGGCATCACCTGGAACAACGCCGAAACCCTTCGCGAACACCTGGATCTGCGCCTGAAATATCCCGAAGTGCGTCTGCTGTGGTCGGGAGACTGGTCGACGTTCTCCGCGTCCGACTTCTGGGTCACCATCGCCGGCGTCACCTTCCCCGACGCCGCGGGCGCGCTGGGCTGGTGCCGTGATCACAACCTGGACAGCGAACACTGCTACGCCAAACTGGTCAGCACCACGCATCCCATCGACGACAGCACGGCCTTCAACAAGTAGGCCGGCCAATGAGATTCAACGCGCCGCCCAAGTGGCCGGTCCCCCGCGGCTGGTCGCCTCCGCCGAATTGGGAACCGCCGCCGTCGTGGCCGCCGGCGCCGGCCGGGTGGACGTTCTGGGTTGACGAGCCCGCGGCAGACATCGGCGGACCCGCCCCGGACAGCCAGCGCCGCCGATGGTGGCACCTCTCGAAAGGCTCCGCGATCGCGATTGCGGCGACGACGACGTTGTTGGCGGTCGTCGTCGTGTTCGTCATCGCGAACGCGCAGCCCGTCGGGATCAAATTGCAGCCCTACACCGCAACCGTCACACCGACGGCCAACGGCGGCACGCCCACGTGGGTCGACCCGGGCTGGGGTACGACGCCGTCCCACATCGACTTCGCCGACTGGACACGGTTCGGTGGAATAGACGCCTCACCCGGCGATGGCGGTGAATCGGTGCGGCTCGACACGCACGACACCACCGACACGTGGCGCACCAAGTGGTCCGGCCTCATCTCGCCCAAGACGACCGCCTGTTCGGTGCGCGTTGTCGGCCGAGTGCGCGACATATCCCACACAAGCGGTGTCTCAGGCGGTTTCAGCATCGGGATGGGTACGCTCGCGCCCGGCAGCGTTGATGATGCCGAGTTGGCCGGTGCCGCCATTCAATTCGACTTCGGCCAGCGCGGCTATCGCAGCGCCGTATACCCGAGCGACACCGACAATGGCCTCGTGCCCGCGGCGCTGGATCACGAGTGGCATCAGGTCGAACTCGTGATGGCCGCTGACTCGCACACGCTGGCCGTCGACGGTCAAACAGTGGTTACTGCGCCGGCCGGACGGCAGTGCGGCCAGCCGTTCATCCGGGTCTGGGCCGGGACCGCCGAGTTCGCCGACTTCACCGTCACGCCGCTGGATTGACCGTTTTCAGGTCAGCCGCTGGTCCTCACACCAGAAGATGTCCGGCCTGCCATCGGAGCCGTAGGGATTGCAGCGGCCACAACGCTTTATGCCATCCCCACGAAGTACGCCGTCGTTATCTTGTGTTGCTCGAGGTGTCCGTCCTCCGGTCCCATCCAGACCGTCCATCCGTCCGGACCCTTGGTGATGCCGGAATGGTCCGGGCCAGTGTCGTTGTAGGGCGCCCAGACAGCGCGGAAGCCCTGGCCCTTGCACCCGTAGTAGCCCACCCAGTCCGGTTGTTCGGCCGGCGACGGCCATGAGCCACCGATGCGTGCCTGGCATCGCGTTCCATCATCGAGGACCAACGCCATCGGCCGCGGGTCCGCGCTACGGGGCTCCAGCGGCGCCGTCGCGCCCGTCGCAGCGATCAACTTCAGGCTCTTGCTGAAAGCGTCCTGCAGGCACAGCACATAAGCCCCGCCCGCTGTCGGCCAGCACGCGTCACCCGAGTCCGCCGTGGCGCCGCACCACCGCACCCCGCTGGTGACGTCGTAGGGCGACGCCGACGCGATGCCCGCCATCGCGCAGTCGATGGGTGAGTCGCGTCGGCTGTCGTCCTTGCTCCATCCCGGTTGCACGTTGCCCTGTGCGTCAACGGGTTTGAGCACGACGATCTCCGGTTCGGCACCCGAACCACCGCGCGAGCTGTTGTCGCTTCCGGCGCCAGGATGCGGTGCGCACCGGCACAGCACGATGGTCTTGACCAGCCCCGAGATCGTCCCGCCATCACCGACGGCGTAGCGGTCGACGAGGATTCGGTAGCCCGCGTCGGTGTTCTCGTCGGCGCTGAAGATGACGCTGTGGCTGCCGTCGCTGTTGGTCTCGGTCTTCACCGGCTTTCCGTACAGTTCGACAGCCTTGCCGATCAAGCTGCCGGGCCGCAGTCCGTCGATGGTGCGGCCGCCGTCACGCGGCCTTATCGAATCGAGCACGCCGTCGACGAACGTCATATCGCAGTCGACGTAGACGACGGTCACCGAGCCGGTCGACGCCACATCGGGGAAATCGGGGTGCAGCCTGCGGATATCGTCCGGCGTCATGCCCAGCGCGATGTTGTCGATCCCCGTCGATGTCAGCGAACCCTTGGCCGCCGAAACATTCTGCACCGCGGTCAGTCTGGCCGCCAGCTGGTTGGCGTTGGCCGCCTGGACGAACAAACCGCCGGTCGCCTGCGCGATGCAGCTCAGCTGAGCGCTCGCCTCGCCCTCGGTCTTGAAGCCGACCGTCGAGATGGTCAACCCGGGATGCGACTGCTTGGCCGCAGCGGCGGCATCGCACGGCGGTGCCCCGCAGGTGTCCTCGCCGTCGGAGACCAGCACGATGGCCTGCGGCGAGTCGTCGGCGAGCAACAACCCGACCGCCGATTGCAGCGCCAGGCTGATCGGCGTGTAGCCCGACGCCCGCAGGCCCGCGATCTGCGAACGCATGCTGTCGCGATCCAACTGGCCCAGCGGGATAAGCGTTTTCACGTCCTGACAGCCTGCGGCCTTCTCCGCGTCCGACGATCCCGTGCCCGTCCCGTACGTCATCAGCGCCATCGTTGAGTCGTCGGGCATCGCGTCGACGAACGCGTTGCCGGCGGCCTTGGCGGCATCGATTCGCGGACCCGGTGCATCCGACTCGTTCATCGACCCCGATGCGTCGAGGATCAATACGGTCGGCACCGATGCCCTGGCACGGCTCTGCCCCGGGCTGCCGGCCTCGCCGTCGCGTCCGCCGCACCCGGCCAGCGCGATGCACGTCAGGGCCACGAGTGCCGCGGCGCAAAAGGATTTCACAGCGCCCGCTCCCCCGCGCCGAGCGCTTCTCTGACCACGTCCGGGTTCCACGCCGATCGTTGCGAGACGACGATCGCGTCTCGCCCGGCCGGCCCACGGCGGACCACACACACCATGCCGCCACGCGCCTCGTCGAGCGCCGCTTCGACGAAATCAACGACAGCAGTGCACGCTTCGTCGGCCGATACCCTGCGCAATGAATGCACACCGTCCGCCGTCGCGGCGTCGGTCAGCCAGCCGTCGGCGGTGCGCGCGGCGGTGACGGACGCACCCGCCAGGATGTCGTGGCCGGCTGCCGGTGCGATGTGGGCAGCAACCCGGTCGGTGGCAGCGATGAAGGCGGCCACCTCGCGCACCAGTAACGGGTGAGGGCTGCGCGTGCCGTCGGTCGACCGGGTCATCAGCTTGCGTACCAGCAGCGAGCGGACACCGCGCAGGCCTGCTTGCGTCAAGTCGTCCGGCGAACTGCCCACCGTGAGCAGGCCGAGTGGCCATGGCCGACCGTCGATCGCGCACAGCGCGACCACCTCGTCGTCGGTGAGCAGCACAACATCGTCGTCCATCGACAACCGCCTCAGAACCAGTTCGAGATGAGCTTGGGAATATAACCGGCTACGGCATCGCCGGCCGCACTGAAGGCCTCACCGGGGTTGGAGGCGATGAAGTCGCCGGTGTTCTGGAGCGTGGCGGCGCTGAAATCCGCCTTCGCGACATTCGTCGCGACGTCACCCCACTGCGATACCGCGACGCCGCTCAGGTAGGTGACCGGGTTGGTCTTGCCTGCCCCGCGAAGCAGGCCGCCACCGAGATCGACCAGTGACCCCGACGCGTCGATCATCTTGTTCCTCGGGTCCATATCGCTATCGGCGGCCAACCCGAGCGCATCGACCAATGGTACGTACTTCGCCAACGGCGTGTCGGCGAACAAGAGGCTGTTCTGGATCGGCCAGAATGTGCTCCCGCCCAGCCATTTTCGCGTATCCACCAGAGGGTTCGACTGCCCCGACGACACACCGGCGGAGCCACCGCCCGCCCTGGATATACCAGACGCGCCGGCGGCCGAACTCGCCGACTCCTGCTCGGACGCATTGCGCTTCAGCGATGCCGACGCCTCCTGCAGTGCGCTGACCACACTGCGGATGGTGGCCATTGACTCTCCGTGCCACTGCGAGCGATAGCGCTCGGCGTCCGGCCCGGTCCACGACGTTGCCGACAGCCGGCCGCTGACCTCTCGGCCGATGCCGTCCAGGCGGGCGGCCGTCTGGTCGAAGGTCCGCGCGAGGGCGCGCAATTGGTCCGGGTCGGCGCCCGAGTAGCCTGCCACGTCACCCCCTCCGATCCGTTGCAGCAGCGTCCGAGTGGGTCGATGTTAGCCAGCCCGAGACACCACGCGCGTCGTTCAATCGACCGACACCGGCCCGCCTTCTCCCCGCGAACGTTCCTTACCAGTCGAAATTTCCGCGGCGGTTTCAAGGGTTCTATGCAACAGCTGTTGGTTTGAACGGGTTGCAGAGTAGTTCATCGAGGGCCTCGGCCGGGGTTTTCCAGCCGAGGGTTTCGCGGGGTCGGGTGTTGAGCTTGGCCGCGACGTAGTCGAGGTAGTCAGCCGGGAACACCGACAGGTCAGTGCCTTTGGCAAAGTACTGACGTAGCAGTCCGTTGGTGTTCTCGTTGGTGCCGCGCTGCCACGGCGAGTGCGGATCGCAGAAGTAGATGGCCAGATCGGTGGCCTTGGCGATCTGGGCGTGGTTGGCCATCTCCTTGCCCTGGTCCCAGGTCAGTGTCTTCCGCAGGATCGCGGGCAGGGCGGCCATCTTGGCCACGATCGCCTCCTGGACCGCCTCGGCGGTGTGATCGTCGGGCAGATGCAGCAGCATGACAAACCGGGTGGCCCGCTCCACCAGGGTGCCGATCGCTGAGCCCGAGGCCGTGCTGCCCAGGATCAGATCACCCTCCCAGTGCCCGGGCACGGCACGGTCAGCGACGGTGGCCGGGCGCTGGCTGATGTTGACCATGTCCTTGATCCGGCCGCGACGTTCATCAGCACGGCGATGCGGTTTACGCACGGCTCGTCCGGTGCGCAGGCACCGGTGCAGTTCACGGCGCAGATTCCCTTTGCCCTGAACATAAATCGCCAGATAGATGGTCTCATGAGACACCCGCATCTCCGCATCATCGGGGAAGTCGATCGGCAGCCGCGCGGCGATCTGCCGGGGGCTGTGCTGTTCATTTTCCAATCGGGCCTGCACCTCGTCGTGCAGACGCCTATTGGTGGCCAGCTTGCCCGGCCGGCTGCGGCGGGCATTGCGCCACGCCTGGGTATGGGCCTGGCTGGCCCGATACCGTGGGGTGGGATCCCAGCCGCCACGCCACCGGGCGCCGAAGCGATACCGCGACCGATAGCGTCCCGGTCCCCGATATGACCCGTTGCGGTTGATTTCGCGCATCACCGTCGATGGGGGGCGGTCCAGCCGGCGCGCCATCGAACGGATCGATTCACCCCGGGCGATCCCGTTTTGGATCTCTTCACGTTCGGCCAGGCTCAGACGGGGTCGCGAACGTGGGGCAGTTTCATCTACAAAGGTCGGTTTCACCCCACCAGCTTCAGCAAACCAACGCCGTCCGCTCAGCCGCGACACGCCCACGGCCACACCGGCGTCCTCCGCTGACATCCCGATACCGACCAGATCCCAGAACTGCCTACCCACAAACGGATACCGCGACGACCCCATCACAACCCCTCAACTAGAGGCTGTTGCAATCAACCCTGGAAACCGCCCGCGTTTCTTCGACTGGTAAGGAACGTTCGCGCGTAACGGGCAGACCTGTCCAGCGGGCAGCAGAGCAAAAACCACACCGTGTCGTCGGCGATGACGACGTCGACTCCCTGCGACCCCAGTCGCGCGCAAAGTGCGGCCAAGGCCGGCGTCTCGGGGCAGACGACACTGACCGTCACCTCGCCGGGCCCGGCCGAGACGACGATCCGCACCGCAATCGTCGCTTCGGGCAGGATCATCGCCAGCGGTTCGACGACCCGGGAGAGATCGGTCCCGGTGAGATCCGGTAGCTCGCCTGCGACGTCGACCACCACGTCGACCTGGCGCGCCTCAGTCGCGTCGATCAATGGGCGCACCTGCTGCAGCAGCGGGTTGTCGAACGTCGTCGCCTGATCGAATAGCGTTCGCAACCTTCGTGATTCGACCCGCGCTTGGCGCCGCAGCCGGTCGTCGACCTCGCCCTCGCCGCTGAGTGTTTCCAGCAGGGGCACCACGTTGTCGACCAGTTTCGCGTAGCGGCGCTGGTACTCGGCCCGTAGCGCCTGAGCGACGATATCGCTCAGCACCAGTCGCCTGCGGGACTGGGTCTCGGCCTGCACATCGGCGGCGGCGCTGCGCATCAGGCCGTTGAACATCAGCGCGAACAGTTGCACGCTCAGGATGCTCGCCGTGCCCAACCCGAGGTTCACCAAGGTTCGGGTCGACGGCTCGTAGCAGAACTGGACCAAGGCGCCGACCGCCCAGTACGCCATCACCACCGCGGCAGCGGTGCGGGTAGGCAGGCCGAGCACCAGGGGGATGACACACCAGCCGATCGCGCTCTGCGCCCAGTGGTATTGCCCGCCAACGAATTCCGGGCGTAGCAGCAGCGGCTGCACGACCGTCACCGCCAGCAGGACCGCCGGCGCGACCCTCGCCCACTCCCACCTACCCCGCACGACACCGGGTACGGCGGTCAGCGTCGTGACGACTGCGATGATGCCCAGCACCGCCTCACCCCTTGGGAAGTCGGTGCCCAGCACGGCATGGGGCACCGTGACGGCGAGGTTGGCGACCGCATAGACGATCAGGGCAAGGCCGTACCGACTTCTGATGCGTTCGATCAGGCGGTCGGAATCGTCCTTCGGCTGGTCGGCCTGGTCATCGTGCACCTCGGTGGGCCAGCGCAATTCGGTCAACGTGCCAACCCCCGGTGCCGACTCGACGACGGCGGTGCCGCCCGCCCGCGACATCCGTCCGACGATCGATTCCGTGACGCCGTAACCGCTGCGCGGGCTATCCGGGTCGAAACCGACACCGTCGTCGCGCAGTTGCACCGAGTCCGCCGTGACGGTCACGGTCAGCGCAGTCGCGCGGGCATGCCGGTCGACGTTGTTCATCGTCTCCCTGGCCGCCGCGATCACCGCCTGTGCCGCATCGCCTTTCACCCAAACCCGGTCCAATCCGGCGAATGTGACGGGCGTCGTCAGGTGTTCGGCACAGTTCTCCAGCGCCGACACCAGCTCGACGCGGGTGGGAGGCGCGCTCCACGGCCCTTCATGCAGCAGTTTCAAATCGCGCCGTGCCTGTGCGGCCAGCCGCCGCGGCGGCAGAGGGGCGCCCTGGCCGACCATCAACAGCGTCGACGCCGCAGTGTCGTGCAGCAGCGCCAACTGCTCGCGCTCGTAATCGCGCACCGCCTCGGTGACCCGCTGATTGACCACCGCCGCCTCGCGATCGCCACCGACCCGGTCGACCGCGGCGGCGACCCGCAGCAGCATCAGCCGGATCAGCCCCGCCGTCGTCCACTGCAGGGCGAAGTAGTACAGCGCGGCCACGTCGACCACGTGGCCCCAGCCGGACACCCCGGCGACGCCTGCCGCGTAGGCCGCCGCCACGCCGAGGGTCATCACCAGGCTGACGCCGGCGGGCAACACGACGGCGAAGCTGATCACCGCTGTGCCCGCGATGGCCTGAGGGGCGGTGTTGTAGGTGAAGAACTGCGGATCGGAGACCAGCAGCGGAATCGCCACACAGACCGTCAGGACGGCCAGGTAGTCCGTGGTCACGAAAGCGGCACGGTGCGACCGCGTCGCGATCCGGTACAGCGACCACAGCCCGAGCGCGACGAGCAGCAGTTTGCCGACAGGCCGCGCGCCCGACCCGGGGTCGATCAGCGCGACCACCGACACCACCAGGTTCACGGTGTTACGCATCATCAGCCCGACGGTCGTCGCCCGCTGCATCAGTTGACGCTGGGATACGCCACCCAGCGCCGCACCTATGCCCGAATGACTAGACATAGGCCAAAACCCAGACGTTCGCCGCTTCTGGGAAGTCGTTGCGCAACGGCAATGAAATAGCCGGGTTCGGCCCGACACACGCTGCCCCGATTGTTAATCTATTGACGATCGCGGAGATGGAGTGTTCGTCGCGAGCAGTTTGCCGAGTCGACCGTGACTGGCGGCGTTGGTAGTGGGAGGAGAACTCGGGGGGATGGCATCCGAGCGTGGGTCGCGGCAGGAGGTGACGGTCGCAGTCATCGATGACCATGACGTGGTGCACGCCGGAGTCGAGGCGTGGTGTGCCGACGCCGATCCGCCGATCAATCTGGCAGGCAACTTCCTGTCCCCGCACGACTTCTTCGCCCGGTATCCGGATGCGCCGAAGGACGTCGACGTCGTCGTGCTCGACCTTCAGATCGAAGGCAACCGGCCCGACTTCGACACGCTGCGCCAGCTGTGCGAGGCCGGGCAGCGGGTCATCGTCTACTCGCATCTCACCGCCGACGAGGTCATCCTGACCTGCCTGGAGATGGGCGCCATCACCTACCTGGTCAAGTCCGAGGGCAAGCGCCACCTCATCGAAGCGATCCAGGCGGCGCACACCAGCACACCCTATATGGGACCGCGCATGGCCAAGGCCTTGCTCAACGACCGCACGCTGGGCCGCATCAAACTGTCGGAACGCGAGAAGGAAGTGCTGGTCGCCTGGTTCCAGACCGAGAGCAAGGAACTCGTGGGCAAGCGCCTCTATATTGCGCCGACGACGGTGCGCACCCACCTGCAACGGGCGCGGGCCAAATATGCGGCGGTCGGACGCCCCGCGCCGACGAAGTCGGCCCTGCTCGCGCGTGCGGTCGAGGACGGCATTCTCAGCCTCAACGACCTCTGACATCTGTCAGGGCAAGGGCAGGAACGGGATCAGGCCGCCGCCGCCCGACCCGGAGCTCGAGCCGCTGCTCGACCCGCTGTCCGACGACCCGCTCGACGAACTCGACGCGGTGTCCGACGAGCCGCTGCCCGACGAGCCGCCGCCACCGCCGCCGAAGCTCGGCAGGAACGGGATCTTCGGCACCACCGGTGCGGCCGGGGCCGCGGGTGCGGGTGCCTCCACCACGGGCGCCGGTGCCTCGACGACCGGCGCCTGCTGGACGACGGGCGCCTGCTGAACCGGCGGGTCGTTTTTAACCACGGGAGGTGGATCATTCTTGACGACGGGCGGGGCCGGATCGTTCTTGACGACGGGTGGCGTCACGGAATTGGAGCCGCCGCCAGAGGTCGAGCTGGACCCACCGGAACCGCCCGGCGTGTCCGAGCCTTGGCTGCCCGAGATGCTGGGTGTGCCGGCGCCAACACCGGAACCCTTCTCCGCGCCAGAACCCGACCCGGTTCCTGTGCCGGCGCCGGCGCCGGGTTCAGAGCCGGCTCCTCCGCCAGTAGCCGATCCCGTGTCCGACCCCGAACCCGCTCCGGCGCCTGACCCTGAATCAGTGGAACCTCCGGTGAGCTTCCCACCACCGCCATCGATGCCGGAGCTCCCCTGTCTGTCCTTGTTGAACGGGTCGCCGAACGGACCGCGCTGGCCCGGCGCGAAGATCGGGATGTTGATGTTGTCCGGCAGGTTGATCTGCGGCATCGGGATGTTCGGCAGCTGGAATCCGGGCGGAGGCGGTCCCTGGATTCCGTTGTCGACCGGCGGTATGCCGACCGGCGGGGGGTCGATCGTGAGGTTGCCGCCGCGAGGCACGTCCACCGGTCCGCCCGACCGCGTGCTCGGCACCCACACCGTTCGCGCCTGGCTCGTGCCCTGGACCGGCTCGACGACCTTCTCGACGGGCACCGGCCCGGTGGGTCCGGGAATGATTTCCTGCTGGGGGACGTACGGCAGGAACTTGTCCTGCGGCGGGTTGACGTACTGCTGCTCGTTGGGCACCGGCGCGACGGCGGCCGTCGGACGTATCCCGATGGCGACCGTCACCGCCAGTGCCGCGAAACCCACCACGACAAGCCCCGCGAGCGAACTGCCGACCAGCAACATTCGCGGCCGCCCCTGCGGGGCAAGGTTCTCTTCGGACTCTTCGAAGTCGTCATAGGCCGTGGCGCTCAGCGGCGCCATCGCACTCTGCATCGGAACGTCGCTGTAATTGCCGGCCTCGAAGGGCAGCGGCCCGGAATCGACGGCCTCCGAATATGCCAGCTGCGGGCCGAGCTGCGGAGAGGCAACCGTCATCACCGAATCGAGCGATGCCAACGTCGGTGCGACGTAGGCCGCTCCCTCGGCAAGCGCGAAGGCGGGGTTGGCCACCACGTCGAGCGGCACAGGGGATTCGGCGCGCAGCTGATTCGCGCAGGCGGTGATCTCGTCGGTGTTGCCGACGAGATAGATGTCGTCGGCCGAACCGGGCTCCTCGCGCAGTCGCTCGAGCAGCGCGCGGCACGCCGTCACCGCGTCCGAACCTGCGATCGGCTCGGCGGCCACCACGGTCGTCGTCACCTCGTCCGCGCCGACGATCGACAAGGTCGCGGTGTCGTCGTCGACCAGCAGCAACGCGGAACCATGTCCGGCTTCGGCCTGGGGAAGGCTGCGCACCAGCGCCGTCGCGGCCGTCGCCTCGGAGACGACGGAAACGCCGCCGACGCCGGCGTTGGCCAGCAGCTGCTGCAGCTGCGCGGTCATGGCGGCGTCGGACGAGCAGATCTGGGTGGCGACGAGCCGATGACCACCGGCGGCCAGGCCCTGATGGGTACCCGCGATCGTCTCGGTCAGGTGCTCGGCCGCGTCTCCGGGCAGCGCGACCTCGGATCGGTCGATGACGCTGCGCGCACCGTCGGCGCCGACGAGCGCCAGCCGCGCGGACGCGCCCGTTACCGCTACCCCTAGAACCGCGTCCACGACGCCTCCCCTTCGACGAACCCGCACGTCACAGCTACGGCGGAAATGCGTAAGCGGAGACGCGGATAAACGCAGGCTGTGGCGTGAGCCTGGGTGGCGCGAACGTTCACTGACGTCTCCTGCAGCTAATTGATATCACAGATATTTACACTTCGGTTCCGGAGACGATATCGGTCAATCGGTCGACATTTGGCACGATTCGGGCGGGCGTTTATCGCACGACGACCAGGGACAAGATCACCACGACGGCGCCCACCACGGCGTAGACGGCGCTGACGATCAGGGCGGCATTCGCCAGGCCGGTTCCGCTTTCTCCCAGACTTTTGCTTTGCGATCGTGCAACCAGGGCCATCGGGATCGTCGCGGGCACCAGAAACGGTCCGAATAGCACCGCCAGGGCGAAAGACGCCACGGCCAGCGGGTTGGTCCGCGCGACGGGCGCAGTCGGGGCGTTGGGTGCCGGTGCGGCGTGGGTGGTTTGCGCACCCGTCGTGTATCCCGCGCCGAATCGACTCGGCGGCAGCACGGGGTTGCTCACAACCACTCCTCGAAGTCGAGATCGCCTCATCGTCATCGGGGTTCGACGGCGCGGGCAATCGTACGTTCGATCGACAGCGATTGCCTGCGATATCGAAGTACCCGGCCTAGTGTGTGGTCGCGGAAATCTGGAGTGGATTCGAAGGGACCAACCACACCGTGACGTCCACGTCACCGACAGGTGCCGACGCAACCTGCGAACACTGTGGTTCTGCCCTGCGCGCCAACGCCCACTACTGCAACGCCTGCGGGCGGGCCATCACCAATCGCATGGTGGCTGCGCCCGCCTCCGGTGCGCCGAAGATGCCTGCAGCTCAGCGGTATTCGCCGCCGCAACCAGCAACCGACGACGAGATTCTGCTCGCCGGCCGCGCAGTGCGCGCCTGCAGTTTCGTGCTCGATCTGGCCTTGATGTCGAGTCCTGTGCTGCCGCTCGCCACGATCGGCGCCATCCTCGGGGTCGCCGAGGTGGTCTACCTCGTCGTGCCGGTCGCGTTCCTCGCCGTGTGGGTGTGGATGCAGTTGTGGCAGGGCTTCACCGGGATGTCGTTCGGCAAGGCGGTCCTGGGTTTGCGGCTGATCCGCGAATCGAACCGGCGCGCGCCCGGCTATGCGGCGGCGACGACGCGCAGCCTGGTGTTCGCCGCCACCCTCGGCCTGGCGGGACTGCCCGCCGTGCTCAGCGCCACCCCGCGCGAAGGCCTGCACGACAGGGTCGCCGGCCTGGCGCTGATCGACGTCGCGGCCGGCGCCAACCCGTTGGGCCCACGGCAGCAGACCGCCCTGCGCCGAAGCATCGACCGCGGACTCAAGACCGTGCATTCGCCGATACCCCTTGGAACGGCAGGACAACGCTGATGCAGCTCAAGGTCATCCTTCACCGAGAAGACGGCAGCAAGGCGCAAGTGGCGGTGACCGCCGACGCCGGCGCATCGGTCGGTGATCTGGCGACAGCGCTGGTCGTCGGCGACCCCGAACGTCGCGACACCCGACGCCCCACCAATGCCACGCTGAAGCTCGAGCACAGCGCGTTCGACAACGGAGGGCAAGGTCGGCTGCTTGACCCCGGTCGCAGCCTCATCGAGTCGGGAATTCGGTCAGGCTCCACCGTGCGCCTCGCCGGCGCCGCTGCCGGCGTGGTGCCCAGAAGCAGGCGCGGTCGATCCGTGGCCGTGCTGCGCGTGCTCGACGGTCCCGATGCTGGGCGCGAATTCGAGCTAGCCGCAGGCAATTCCGTCATCGGCACCGCGATCACCAGCGACGTGGTCCTCACCGATCCGGCCGTCGCCGACGTGCACGCCGCCGTAACCGTCGGCGAAAGCGTCGAGATCTCCAATCTCGCGGGGCCGTCGGGAGTCATGCTCGGCGATCGACCCGTGCAGCGCTCACTCGTCGGCTCAACGGACGTCGTGCGGGTGGGCAACACCTCGATCGCCGTGCTGCACACGCTGCGGCCCGGCACGGTCCAAAACGAGAACGCCGTCATCGAATTCAACAGATCGCCGCGCGTCGTCACCCGCTTCCCGGAGCGCAAGTTCCAGACCCCGCGGCTCCCGCAGCGGCCCGAACCCGCACACCTGCCGATCGCGTCGATGCTGCTGCCGCTCGTCCTGGGCGTCGTGCTGCTTGTGGTCACCCGCAGCATGCTGGCGGTGGTGTTCGTCGCGCTGAGCCCGCTGCTGATGATCGGCATGTACATCGACACGAGGTTCCAGACCAAGAAGAAGTACAAACAGCAGATCGACAGGTTCGCGGAAGGACAGCGGCAATTGGCCGCCGACCTGGAGGCGGCCCAACGGGTCGAACGGGTGGTGCGGCTGTCGGAGACACCCGCCCTCGACGAGACCCTGCAGGCGATCCACCGGCTCGGCCCGCTGCTGTGGACTCATCGACCCGAGCACGGTGAATTCCTCACCGTGCGTTTGGGTTTGGGCGACGCACCGTCACGCTGCGTGGTCGAGGTGGCCGAGGATCCCGAGGCGGAGCCGGAATACCTCAAACAGGCCAGAGAGCTTCGCGACGAATTCGCACAGATCAGCGAGGTGCCGATCGTCGCCGACCTCCGCGAGTGCGGGGCGCTGGGCGTCTGCGGACCGCGCGGGCTCGTGGACGGTGTGGCGCGGGGGATCATCATGCAACTGGTCGGGCTGCACTCGCCCGCGGAACTCGCCGTCACCGCCTTCAGCTCGCCGCAGACGCACGACTCGTGGGAATGGCTGGAATGGCTGCCGCACAGCGGATCCGTGCACAGCCCGCTGTCGGGGAACCATCTGACAGAAAGCGCCAACGGCGGCGCCGCGCTGCTGGCTCGGCTGGAGAACCTGGTCAAGCAGCGCAGCGCAGACCCGCAGTCCGCCGTCGCCGACACCTTCGGTGCGATCGCCGACGAGCCGGGCGCCGCGGTGCCCGTCGAGAGTTCGGGCGCTGTGCCCGCCGTCGTGGTGCTCGTCGAGGACACCGCGCCGATCGATCGCTCCCGGTTGACACGGCTCGCCGAACGCGGCGCCGGGGTCGGCGTCCACGTCGTGTGGGTGGCGACCCAGGTCAGCAGCCTGCCCGCTGCGTGCCGCACCTTCCTGTTGGTGGACAACGCAACCGAGGGCTCGACCGTCGGAGAGGTCCGCCACGGCAAGCACAACTATCCCGTCGCCTGCGACAGCCTCGACGTCGCAGTGGCCAGGCAGGTCGCACTGCTGCTGGCGCCCGTCGTCGACGTCGGCGCCGCGGTCGAGGACGAAACCGACCTGCCTCGCTCGGTGAACTATCTGACGCTCGCCGGCGCGGGGCTGGCCAGCGACCCTAATATTGTTTGCCGACAGTGGATTTCGAATGAGTCCGTCACCCGCCGCGACAAGCGCATACCGCCGCCGTCCGGAAGGCCCGCGACGCTTCAGGCGTTGGTCGGCTCGACCGGCTCCGACGACTTCCTCCTCGACCTGCGCGAGCAGGGGCCGCACGCCTTGGTCGGCGGCACGACGGGCGCCGGCAAGAGCGAGTTCCTGCAGACGTGGGTGCTGGGCATGGCCACGGCGCACAGCCCCGACCGCGTGACATTTCTGCTCGTCGACTACAAGGGCGGTGCCGCGTTCGCCGAGTGTGTTCAACTGCCGCACACCGTCGGCCTCGTCACTGACCTCTCGCCGCACCTGGTCCGCCGGGCGCTGACCTCACTGCGGGCCGAACTGCGTCGCCGCGAACACCTGCTCAACGTCAAGCGCGCCAAAGACCTGATCTCCCTGGAACAGACCGGCGACCCCGACACACCGCCCAGCCTCGTCATCATCGTCGACGAGTTCGCCGCGCTGGCCACCGAGGTGCCCGAGTTCGTCGACGGGGTGATCGACGTCGCACAGCGCGGACGCTCACTGGGACTGCATCTGATCCTGGCGACGCAGCGGCCCGCCGGCGTGATCAAGGACAACCTGCGCGCCAACACCAACCTCCGAATCGCGTTGCGGCTCAACGATGCCGACGACTCACTCGATGTCATCGACGAGAAGACGGCCGCCTTCTTCCCGCCCGAGATCCCCGGTCGGGCGGCCGCCAAAACCGGTCCCGGACGGTTGACCACCTTCCAGTCCGGCTACGTCGGCGGCTGGTCTGGCGACGGCCCGGAGGTCACGCCGATCGACATCTGCGAGTTCGCGTTCGGACGACGCCGGCCATGGAATCCCGATGTCGCGGTCGGTCGTGCCGCCACCGTGACCTCCGGGCCGACCGACATCACCCGCATCGTCACCAATGTCGGCAAGGCCGCCACCACACTGCGTATCCCGCCGCCGCGCAAGCCCTGGCTGCCGCCACTGCGCGAGGCCTATGCGCTGGAAGCGATGACCGCCTACGCACGCAACAACGAGTTGATCATCGGCACCAGCGATTTGCCCGCCGAGCAGGCGCAGCCGATCGGCGCCTTCTCTCCCGACCGCGACGGCAACATGGCCATCATCGGTACCGGCGGCTCCGGCAAGTCGACGGCCCTGCGCACGCTGGCGATCTCGGCCGCGCTCGCGCCCGGTGACGGACCCGTGCACGTCTACGGATTCGACTTCGCATCCGGCAGCCTGGAAATGCTTTCGGCGCTGCCGCATGTCGCGGCCATCGTCGACGGGGACGACGACGAGCGCATCGGCCGGGTGTTGCGCCGATTGACCGCCGTTCTTGAGGACCGCGCGAAGAAGTTCGCGCGGGTGCGCGCATCAGACATCTCCGAGTACCGGCGCCTCGCCGATGCCACCGAGCCACGGATCCTGTTGCTGGTGGACGGTATCGCCGCCTTCCGCGACGCGTACGAACACATCACCCACACACCGTATTTCGGCATGTTCAGCTCGCTGGCCTCCGACGGCCGTCAGCTGGGAATCCATGTGGTCGTGACGGGCGACCGACCGGGCGCGCTGTCGTCGTCGCTGGCGTCGACCATCCAGCGCCGCCTGGTGCTGCGGCTGGCCACCGACGACGATTACCTGATCGCCGGTGTCCCCGCCGACATTCTGTCGGCCGCCTCGCCGCAGGGCCGCGGAATCATGGACGGCCAGGAGATCCAGGTCGCCGTGTTCGGCGGCGACCCGAACGTCGCGGTGCAGGGCCGTGCCATCGACTCCCTCACGACGGCGATGCGCGAGAAGGGATTCCCCGCGCCCGAGCCCGTCGCGCGGCTCGCCGAGCACATCACCCTGGACTCGCTGCCGGCCACTGTCGTTGGCGGGACGGTGATCGGCGTCGGCGACGAGACACTCGAACCGGTCGGCATTGCGCCGCGCGGCGTCCTGATGGTCACCGGACCGCCGGGCAGCGGCCGCACCACGACACTGCTGACACTCGCCCAGTCGGTGCGCCGGAACAATCCGGCGACCCGCATCGTCTACCTGGCGCCGGTCGCGTCGACGCTGACCGGACTCGGCGACTGGAGCGACACGGCGATCGGGGCGAGCGCGGTGTTCGACCTCGCCAACGACCTGCTGTCGAGCGTCAACATCGGCACAGCGGACTGCTCGAACCTGATGGTGCTGATCGAATCGATCACCGACTTCGCCAGCACCGAAGCCGAGGCCGAACTCGCACGGCTGATCAAAACCCTCGCCGACGCTTCGGCTTTCGTCGTCGGCGAAGCGGAGGTGTCGACGTGGAATCAGGCGTTCCTGCTGGCGCAGCCGCTGAAGTCGGCACGCCGCGGCATCGTCCTGTCACCTGACGGTATGGAAACCGACAGCCTGCTCAGCACGTCGATCGGATCGGTGCGGCGGCGCGACTTCCCACCCGGCCGTGGCGTGTTCGTCGACAAAGGCAGGGGCGCCTGGCTGCAGGTTGCCCAACCGACCCTCTGACCAGGATTAGAACGTGGCGTATTTCGGACAGGATGTCGAACAGGTACAGCAGTTGGCGAGCCAACTCAACACCAGAGCGGACGACATCGGTCGACTGGTCACCCAGCTGTCGTCGACCGTCGATGCCGTCGACTGGCAGGGACCCGACGCCGAACGATTCCGGTCGGACTGGCACGGTCAGCACCGCACGGCGCTCAATGCCGTCGTGTCCGCGCTGCATGATGCGTCGCAGTCGGCGCGCCGCAACGCGCAGGATCAGCAGACGGCGAGCGGGCGATGAGTGAGCAGTGACCGACCAACTGTCGCAGACCTGGGCCGATCCGAACCCGCCAACTACCACCGACCCGCGCGCCAAGACGGTGCTCACGATCGCGGGCGTGGTGCTCACGCTGGTGGTCGTCGCCACATTGGTAGTCGTCGTCATTGCCAAGCGCGACAACATCTTTCGTCAAAAGCACGACGACAAGGTGGTGCTCACCGCAGCCAACACCGCAGGATCCGACCCCTTCACCGCACCGATGATCACCGGTCGCCCGGCAGTCTCCGAGCAGGCCGCGCAGGCGATCCAGACCGCCACCGGGCAACTCCCGGTTTCCCCCGATCGCGGCGCGCGACTGGTGTCGGGTGCCCGACCCGGGCTGTACGGGACCCCGGCACAGGGAAATGTCTGCGACGCCGCAGCGCTCGCCAACTACCTCGTGATCCGCCGCGCCAACGCCTCGGCATGGGCCTCGGCTCTACACCTGCAGATCGACCAGATCCCCGCCTACCTCAACACGCTCACGCCCGTCGTGCTGACCATCGACACCTGGATCACCGCCAACCGCTACGCCAATCGGCAGCCCGATCCGTATCAGTCTGTGCTGCAAGCCGGTAGCGCGGTATTGGTCGATTCCGCCGGCGTGCCGCGCGTGCACTGCATGAGCGGCAATCCGCTGCTGCCGCCCGCCGGCGTCGATTTCGAGAGGCTGAAAGTCCAGGGGCAGACATGGCCCGGCTACGAGCCCCAGTATGTCGCCGCGATCTCCTACACCGACGCACCCGCGTCCTTCACCGACCCGGTGCCGATGACGCCGATGACCGAGTTCCGGCTGGTGAACCTCGACACCGGTGACGAGCTAACCCGCCCTGCCGGCGGCACGATCGCGATGCCCGCCGGCTCGTCCACCGCGCTACCAGATCCCATCACGATGAACGCTCCACCGGAGAAGGTCGGTCGCCGGTAGCGCCCCGAATGTCGTTGCGCCGCTGAGCAACGCCCAGACGATGAAGATCGTCAGCGCCACGACGATCAGCACCACCGCCGCGATCGCACCGACAAGGACATTCGTGCTGACACCGAAGGGATTGTCGTGCTGTCGCGTCGGCACCCGACCCGTCGTCGGCATCCGCCCCGTGGTGGCGGGCCTCGTCGAAACCGGACCCGTGCCGGCCGGGCGGACACGTTGCGGGCCCGTCGAGCCCGCCCGAAGCCTGCGGGCCTGACGCTCGTCCTCGATGGCACACCACGGACACACGGCGCAGCCGACGGGGACCTCGTGCACCATCCGCGGACACGACGTCAGCCGGATGCCCGACAGCGCCTGCCGCCATTCCGCGGCGGTCGGACGCGCTCGCGGGTCGTGCACGCCGACAGTGAACGCACGGCGGAACAGCTCCTGGATGTCGGTGGGCAGAAAGCCGACCGACGGAGCCAGCGGATGGGTCTGCAGCAGAGACGACGGGCCGCCCGCCCAGTGTCCGGTCTTGGCCAGCGTCAACGCGTCGGGCTGCTCACCTTCACCGGTCCAGATGCCTCGCATAAACGGGTGATTGCCGGCCATCAGCAGGAGATGGATATGCACCGCAAGGGCGAACAGATCGGACGGCTTCTCCCTCGGCACGGTACGGAGATCCTGGCCCGACAGCTCCGGCGCGGTGAACTCCGGACGCCCGACCCCGCACAGAAATCGTCGGCCCGAGCGGTCGGTGAATTGCATTGAGTCGCAATCGACCAGGGTGACTTCGGTAGTGTTGGCGACCAGAATGTTGCGCTCCTGGAAATCGCCGATCACCGCGTTGACGCGATGCACGACCTCCACCGCCAGACAGAGATTGGCCGCGACGTTGAGCAGGTGGCCCCACTTCGTGCTTTTGATCCACTGCGGCACGTTCGGCGTGGGGTTGAGCCGATCCGACGGATTGCTCATGGTGTGGATCTCCACCGCCGTCGCGGTGTTGATCCGCGGCATCACATAACCGACGGGCCCGCGCTCACCGGCGATCGTGTACAGCGGCCACGTCAGCACGACGAAGCCGTTGGGCTGGGTAACGCCCGGTGGCGCGGACTGTGTCATCGCGCTCACCTTGCCGAGCTTGGTCTGCAGATCGCTCAGTGTCGGGTGGAAGATCTTGGCGACCCATCCCGGATGGCTGGCGACCTCATAGATCGTTCCTTCACCGGCCGGCTTGCCGAGCATCGGGCCGAGGGTGACCGGCGCGCCGGTGTCCAGGCGAAGCCGTTGCGGCGTGGAGGGATTCGGCCCGGTGGTCATCTCTGCCGCCTTCCGAATATGCGTCGGCGCCCGGGACTCGCCGCTGGCGTCTCGGGCGAAACCGGCACCGGCACGGGCGGATCCGGTGCCATCTCCTGCGCCGCCGGTGGGGGTGCGCTGGAACTGACGATCGGCTGCGTCGGGTCGGACTGACCGTCGGCCATCGCGGCAAGCACCATCGTCTTGTCGTCACCCGTCTGGTCGTCCTCGATACCGTGCAGCAGTTCGGCGAACTTGTCGGCGCTCGCCCCGGAGCGGACGTGGTGCCACGATCCGCGGAAGAACGGTTCGTAGGGCTCACCGGTTGCGACGTTGGTGATCTTGTAGCTCATCCCGTCGGTGCTCAGCGCGAAAGCCGTGATGCCGCTTTGGATCACGGTGCGATAGGACTCCTCGAACGCGCCGTCGGACTGGATGAACCAGGTCGAGTTGGCATAGTCGTCCTTGGATTCGATGAGCAGCGTCTCGATGTGGCCGCCGTTTTCGGTGGCGATGATGCCGTCGCCGATCTGACCGAAGACTGCGTGGTCGCGGGCGGCCAGCGCCACACACAGCGTCGTCGACAACCGCGAAGGGTCCAGCCGCATCGTGTCCGCGGATTCGCGCACGCGCATCACCGCGCAGTCGAAGAGCCACCGCATCAACGTCTCGCCGTGTTCGGGCGGAGTCGCCTGGAAGTCGTGCACGAAGCGCGGTTGCAGTGCGTCGGCGATCACGCTCTGGCATGCCGTATAGGCGCCCCACGCCGAGGTGCCGCTGACCGACCCAGCGCCGTCGGCGACCGCGGCGACGACGAAGTCACCGACGATGCCGTACCCGTACGCGTCGTCGCAGCCGAGCCCGCGGCGTTCGTGCTCGGAACCGGTGACCGATGCGCCGCAGGCCAGCCACGTCACGCGCTCGTCCAGCCGGCGACCGACGGCAGCTTGACCGCGTCGCCCAGCGAGCTGAGCGCTTCGTCGTTGCGGGCGAATTCTTGCGAGTTGGACACGTTGCTGAGCGAGGCGGAGAGCCACTCGAAGAGCTCTTCGTACTTCAGGCCGTCCAGCGGCGCAGGCGTACGCTGAACCGAAAGCCTCGCCAGCTGCTGGTAGTCCACCTTCGATCCGGCCCCGACCGCGAAAACCGTGACCCCGCGCGCACTTTCGGCAGCGTTGAGCCGGGCCACCGCCTCGTCGAAACCGTCGATGTTCGGCTTGCCGTCGGTGAGCACCAGCACCCAGGGGCGGTAGTACTGCAGGCCCGCGGCCTTGTAGGCGTACTTGCGGTCCTCGATGATGTCCAACGCGAGGTGGATTCCGGCCGCCATGTTGGTGGTGCCCGACGCGGTGAAGCGAGCCGGCTGCAGCGCCCGGGCCTCCTGCATCGGCACCAGGACCGTGGCCACGGTCCCGAATGTCACCACGGCGACCTCGACGCGCTTGCTGGCCAGGGTCTCGTTGTGCAGGTAGTGAGTGAAGGCAGCGAAACCGCGCTCCAGCGCGGTGATCGGCTCGCCCTGCATCGATCCCGACACGTCCACGAGGACGACGCAGGCGACCCTCGGGTCGGGGTTCTCGTCGTTTAGCTCGACCGACCAGAACTCGGACAAGGGCGACCCTTTCTCACCACGCTCTCGTGCGCTTGCACCCGAATCTTCTCATCGACGCCTCGCCCGGTTATGCCCAATCCCGGCATCGGCTGGTCGCTGCGACGATTTCGGTGTTCGAGTGCTAGACCTTGGCGTCCTTGGGCCGCAGATATCCGAGGACGGTGAGGCCGGTGCCCCTCTCGTTCAAGGTGTGCTCGCGGACCGTGGCGGGGTCGTTGGCGTCGACGCCGTCCCACCAGGAGTAGTTCTGCTCCATCACCTTGTACTCGCCGTTCGACCCGACATCGGTGACCACCGCGACATGCCCATACCCATCGGTGCTGTTGGACTTGTACACGATCACGTCACCCGGCTGAGGCGCACCTTGACTGGCGGGAATTCGGTCGTAGTACGGCGCAAGGCCGTTGTGGTCGTAGTCGGTATAGATGGCCGAGGCCTTGATACTGGTTTTGGCGACATCATCGGGTGCGCCGGTCACGTCGTGGTTGTACTGGCGGAATACGTCGAAGCATTGAGCGCCGAACTTGCCGTCGTAGTCGATCTGGTGCTTGCCGTCGCCCCACTTCGAAACGAACTTGTCGACAGCGGCGGCATTGCGGCCGGCGGTGCCGGTTGCACTGCCGTTACTGCTCGCCTTGACCGCCGTGGCTGCGCCCAACCCGCCCGCCGCTGCCGCACCGCCGGCTACCGCAGCCCCCGACCCACCGGACCCGCCGCCCGAACTCACCTGCCGCTGTTCGGAGGCGTTGTTCAGCGCCGACTGGCCGAGTCCGTCGATCTGCTGCTGCGCGGCGATCAGGGACTTGCGGTGTTGCGGCCACCAGTCGTGCACGAACCGCTGCGCGTCGGGCCCATCCCATACCGACGTCAGCCCGTTGACCAGCCGGTCCAACCGGCTGACGAGGCCGTTGATCTGCGAAGCCTGGCTCTTGAGCTGCCGACCTGACTGCTCGACGAGGTCGACGTCCATGCCCATGCGTGCCATGAGCTGAGTCCTCGCTCGGCGGTCAGCGCTGCGAGACGGAGCGCTGCTCGGATGCGTTGTTCAGCGCCGACTGGCCGAGTCCGTCGATCTCCTGCTGGGCCGCGGTCAGCGAGCGCTTGTGCTGGGGCCACCACTCGTGGACGAACCGCTGCGCATCCTGGCCGTCCCAGATCGAGCCGAGGCCGTTGACCACCCGGTCGATCTGCGAGACCAGGTTGCCGATCTGAGAGGCCTGGCTCTTCAGCTGGCGGCCGGCCTGTTCGACCTGATCAACGTCCATCCCCATGCGTGCCATTGCGACTCCTTCTTGCCGACGTGGTGTCGAGGTTTGCTGACATTAGGCCACATCTTTGTCCGGTCGTCCTGTGATCGGAGAAGTTGCCGCCGTGGCCACGATCATCTCCGGTGGTTTCCCGGCCCGCTATCCGACGTTCGAACGACATCCGAGGACAGGGTCGTAGTTCGAACGGACGATTATCCGAGGGATCGGTAGTCACACGATCCGGGCTGTTGTTAACTAGGCGCACAGCAGCCGATCGACAGGTGCAGGGAGATCCCAAGTGAGTCAAGGTCAGAACTCCTCGACACAGCGCTGGAATGTCGGCCGCGACGTGGGCGCGGCGATTCTGCTGGTCATCGCGGTATTACTGCCGTGGAGCGTCCACTTCGGAGTCGGGGTGCCGAACAGCAACGGGCTGCTGTTCGCGTTGCTGATCGTGGTCACCTTGGCGTCTCTGGCGGCTCTCGCCCTCCGCTACGCCGGGATCGCGGATGCTCGACTCGACAGGCTTCGTGTCGCGCTCAACGCGCCCTACCTGGTGCTCGTTGTGGCGTTCATCGTGTTCACCATCGTCGATGCCGTCCGCTACGGCGGCAGCACCACGCTGCCCTCGGGCGTCGGGCCCGGCGCGTGGTTCGGTCTGGGTGGCGCATTGCTGGGTGCCCAACCGCTGATCACCGACACAGCGGCCGACGAACAGCGGATCGCTCCGTGGAACAAGGCCGTGCGCATCCTCGGATTGGTCGCGATCGTGCTGGCGTCGCTCGCAGTGCTGGCGAACCTGTACTGGCGCACGCGCTACGTGCTGCCAGGGTCCGAACTACCGTTCGGCAGCCAGAACGTCGTGATCATCGCCAGCACACTGGTGTACGGCGCACTGGCGCTGACGGCTGTCATCGTCGCGACGCGCTGGCTACTCCGAGAAGAGGAATCGTCCCGCCTGGCGGTCACGACGCTCGGCGCGTCGACGCTGCTCGCCGGATTCATCGTGTGGGTGTTGCCGGTCGGGCGCGATATCGACGCCTATCACGGCATCGCGGAGAACACCTCGACCGCCGCCGTCGGGTTCGAGGGGTACCTGGCGTGGGTGGCCGCAGCGGCGATCTTCGGCCCGCTGACGCTGCGCTGGACCACCGGCGCAGCCTTCGACCGGGCGGTGTGGCGCGATTCAGCCCGAAAAGGGTTGCTGCTCATTGCCATTTGGTGCGCCGGCTCCGCGGTGTGTCGGGTAATGGACCTGGTGGTCACGGCCACGCTGAACCTGCCGTACTCGCCGTACGACAGCATGACGTTGATGGCGTTCGATGTGATCGCCGCCGTTCTCGCCATCTGGCTGCGAGTGAATCTCAAGAACACCACGATCCCGCCGAATGTCGTCACGGCGCTGTGCGGTGTGCTCTTGGCAATGACGTTCTCCCGCATCGTGATTGGCATCGTCCTTGCTCCGCGACTTGCCGGTGCCGACGCAGGCGACAACCCGGTGTACGGCAATACCCTGGCGCAGCAGCTGACCAGCACGTTCGACGTGGTGCTGTGCGGAGTCGCATTGGCTGTCCTCGTCGTCGTGCTCCTGACCGCTCACCGAAACACTCCGACGAAACGTGCGCAGCCCGAACGGGTGCGGATGCCGGTCCGGGCCGCCGCACCAGCGGCAGCGCCTGCGCAGCCGAGACCGGCCGGGATGCCGATGATTCATCGGCCGGCCGCCGATGCCACTGCGCGCATCCAGACGGCGTCCGAGGACGCGACGCAACAGCTGACGGATGCGGCGTGGGCCGCCCCGGCCGCCCCCCGGATCCACCGGGCTCCCAGCGACGCCACCGAACAGATCGCCGTCCCCGCGGCGGATCAGACGCAGAGGATCGACTCCGGCGCAGCGGCCGGGCCCAAGATCTTCCGGCCTCTGGAGGAGTCGACCCAGCGCTTCGCGGCCGGCACGACGTACGGCGGCGCCGGCGGCAAGGAACGTATCGGCAGCCACCGCGCACCGGACGAGTCGCCCGACGACCAGTGACCCGGTGAGGTCCGCCCTTCGGCGGTCCTATCGCGTTCTTCCTGCAGCCGCCGGACCGCGGCCGCCGTGCGCGCGTTGTTGAGAACGCCCGGACCCGCCGTTGCTGGTCCCGCCGCGACGTGCTCCGCCACGGCGACGCCCCGGTCCGCCCGTCTTCGCGGGCGCGGCGTTCGCCGCGGGGGTCTCGCGGCGAGCGGGCGCCTTGTACGCAGCCACCTCCCCGACCAGCGCCTTCACCGGCTCCGAATGCGCGACGACCTCCTGCGGCCGCACAGTGATGCCAGCCTTGCGCAGCAGCGCCTGGGTGTCGCGGCGCTGCTCGGGCAGGACCACCGTGACGACGTCACCGGCGTTACCGGCGCGCGCGGTGCGGCCGGACCGGTGCAGGTATGCCTTGTGCTCGACCGGGGGATCGACGTGCACGACGAGTTCGACGTCGTCGACGTGCACACCGCGTGCGGCGATGTCGGTCGCCACCAGCACCCGCGCCGTGCCCGCGGTGAACGCCGCAAGGTTGCGATCGCGCGCGTTCTGCGACAGGTTGCCGTGCAGATCGACTGACGGCACACCCGCGTCCGTCAGCTGCTTGGCGAGCTTGCGGGCGTGGTGTTTGGTGCGCATGAACAGGATTCGGCGTCCGGTGCCCGAGGCGAGATGATGGACCAGGTCCTTTTTCGCCGCGGCCCCCGCCACATGGAACACGTGGTGGGTCATCGCGGCCACGGGCGAGTGCACCTCGTCGACGGAGTGCGTCACCGGGTTGCGCAGGAAGCGCTTGACCAGCTTGTCGACGCCGTTGTCCAGCGTCGCCGAGAACAGCAACCGCTGGCCGTCGGCCGGGGTGGCGGCCAAGATGCGGGTGACGCCGGGCAAAAAGCCCAGGTCAGCCATGTGATCGGCCTCGTCGATCACGGTGACCGCGACCGAGTCCAGGGTCAGGATGCGCTGCCGCATGAGGTCTTCGAGACGCCCCGGGCAGGCGACGACGATGTCGACGCCGGACCGCAGCGCCGCGACCTGACGGTTCTGCGGGACGCCGCCGAAGATGGTGGTGACGCGCAACTGGTGCGCGGCCGCCAAGGGCTCGAGTGTCGCAGCGATCTGCGTGGCCAGCTCGCGGGTGGGCGCCAGCACCAGGCCGGTCGGCCGGCCCCGGCGTCGCGCGCCGGCAAGCCGGGTCACCAAGGGAATCGAGAAGGCCAGCGTCTTTCCGCTGCCAGTCTTGCCGCGGCCCAACACATCTCGGCCAGCGAGGCCGTCGGGCAGTGTCTTCTCCTGAATCGGAAAAGGGGTGACGATTCCGCGGGTGGCGAGCGACTCGATCAGCTTTTCGTCCACGCCGAAATCAGCGAAATTATGTTGCTTGGTAATGGTGGTGCCTTTCAGGCATCGGTTGCGCTTCGCCGCGCACGACGTCGTCGCGGGCGAGCACAAATGTGGCGAGATTGCCGGGGGGCAATATCGATCGCCGCGAGAAAACTTTGTGCTGTCTCCCAGGTTGGGAAAGTCGTCCACGACGCTGTTGGCTGCTTCTTTCGAGCGCCAACGTTGGCACCAGCCTACAGGGTGGTTGCCTTCCGCAGAGAATCGGCCGCTGCCGGGGCGTGAGGTGCGTGGCGCAGTGCCCGCTTCTGCAGAAGCGGACTGTCGTACAGTCGCGCCATGTCGATTCGCCGCGGCGCCGGCCTCGCCGCGCTGGTCGTCGCCGTAGCCGCGCTGATGCCACCCGCCATGGCGCCGGGCGAGGCGGGTGACGACTGTGGTGCGCTCGCCGCTCCCCGGAGCGGCACGGTGACCGTCGCTGCAGGCACCGTCTCCTGCGTCGACGCGTTGGCCGTCATCAGCCGCTACCTGACCGATCCGGCGCTCCAGCGTGACGGCGAGTGGGTGCATTTCGACGGCTGGGACTGCTGGGCGCCGGCGCCCGATCAGCAGGCCATGAACGGCTTCGGCACCGAGTGCAGCCGCGGCGTCGACGACATCCAGATCCGCGGTTGATCGCGGGGCTTCAGTCTCGGACGGTCGCGCGGTCGTCCCCGCGAGCGGGCCGGCCGGCCTGAAGCCGCTCGCGCTGCGGCACCACGACGTACTTCGGGTCCTGCGTCGACGCCACGCCGGCTTCGAATACGCCGAACCTCTGCAGCACGCTGCCTGCCAGCAGCGCCAGACCCGAGGCCGCGGCCACTGACCGCCGACGGCCACCGACCACTGCGCCGACGGCCCCGCCGACCGTCAGGATCTCCGACCATCGCCGCAGCCGGTGTGCCGTGCCCGTCGTGTACGCGTCTGCGCTGCGCCCCAGCCGCTGCTGCAGCGTTCGGGACGCGGCCAGCTCCAGCGCGGCACCCCCGACCGCCATGCGGCGCGCCGGGCCGCTGTCGTCGACCGGCGCCAACAGCATGCCCAGTCCCCCGCCGCTCGCCGCCGCCGAGCCGGTGAACACGAACGGCAGGTACGGGTGGGCCTCCCGCCACGCCGGAACGGCCGTCTGCGACAACAGGACTGCCGTGTACGACGCCACCCCCGGCGCCGTCGCCGCCGCCCACAACCCGGCCGGCCGGGCCAGTGACCCGACCAGGCGACCCAGCCACGTCGACCGCATCCGCTTCGGCATCAGCTCCGCGACCGCGGCGAGACCGGACCCTGGGCCATAGGCCGACAGGATCCACGTGCCCATGCTCATCGGGCTGCTCGGCTTGGCCACCCGCAGCATGTGGTGGAACCGCTCCGGCCGCCCGAGATCCGCGACCAGGAAGTACAGGCTCGCCAAAACGCTGACCAGCGAACCGATTCGGCCCACCTTCCGCAGGCCCGGTCGTCCGGTCAGGTCCGCGCCCGCGGCGAGCATCGCCGATCCCGCCGACAGCCCGCCCGAGAACAGGTAGGCGGCGATCATCCAGTTCCACGCCGGCTTCTTGAGGATCGGCCGCCCGTAGTACGACCGGAACTCGGCCTGGAACTCTCTGCGCTTCTCGTGTCCGCGGGAAACCGCCAGCTGTTCGCGCACTATCGCCTCCGTCCGACGAACGACGACACCGCCAGGCCGACCAACGCCGACGCCGCCATGCCCGCGTACCTCCACATCGCCCCGGCGTCGCGCGTTGGCACCACCGGGTCCGGCGGCAGCCCGTACACCTCCGGCTCGTCGAGCAACAGGAAGAACGCCCCGTCGCCGCCGACCCCGTCGTTGGGATCGTGGCCGTACAGCCGGGCCTCCGAAACACCTTGCGAGTGCAGGTCCGAAACCCGTTGCGCCGCACGCTCGCGAAGCTCATCGAGCATGCCGAACTGGATCGACTTCGTCGGGCACGCCTTGGCGCATGCCGGCTCGAGGCCGTCGTGCAGCCGGTCGTAGCACAGCGTGCACTTCCATGCCCGGCCGTCGCCCTCGCGCCGCTCGATCACGCCGTACGGACAGCCCGACACGCAGTAGCCGCAGCCGTTGCAGATGTCCTGCTGCACGACGACTGTGCCGAACTCGGTGCGGAACAGCGCGCCCGTCGGACAGACGTCCAGGCATCCGGCGTGCGTGCAGTGCTTGCACACATCCGAGCTCATCAGCCAGCGGAAGTCCTGCCGCGTTTCCGCACCGGATCCGTCACCCGGCCGCGTCAGCGACGGAATTCCGAGGTCGGTCGGCTCACGGTCATTGGCTTCTCCGCTCCCCGCGGGCGCAGGCTGCTCGATGAACGCGACGTGGCGCCAGGTGTTGGCGCCCAACTCGCCGGTGTTGTCGAACGACATGCCCAGCAGGTTGAACCCGTCGTCGGGGACCTCGTTCCATTCCTTGCACGCCACCTCGCATGCCTTGCAGCCGATGCACACCGAGGTGTCGGTGAAGAAACCCACGCGCGGCGGATGCTCGGCGTCGTAGCCGGCGTTACCTGCCGGATCCGCTAGTGGACCGTAGAAACTGTTGGCGGCGGTGATGTCGCGCGATCCGCTTCGCTTCTCGCTCATGGCGTCTCCTCGGTGTGCTGCGTCGATTGCGCCGTGGTGTCGAGATCGGTGCCTGTCTCCCGCGTGACGCCTGCCCGGTCGCGGTACATCGCGACGTACTCCAGTAGCGCAGGCCCGCGCGGCCGCCGACCCGGCTGGATGTCACACGTGGCGACCTTGCCCTCCTGAATGAACACGTTCGGGTCGGCAACCACCCCGAACAGGTCGTTGACCACGTCGCCGTCGACGAGGCCCTTGTCGCCCCAGTGGTACGGCATCCAAATCTGGTGCACCACATGGTCTTCGACACGCAGCGGCCGCATCCGGTCGGTCACGTTCACCCGCGCGTCGACAGCCGTCCGGCTGGTTATCACGTGCGCCCAGTCCATATGCGTCAGGCCGCGTTCGGTGGCCAACGCGGGTGACACCTCGACGAACAGTTCGGGTTGCAACTCGGACAGGTACGGCAGCTGCCTGCTCATCCCGCCCGCGGTGTGGTGCTCGGTCAGGCGTGCCGTGCTGAGCACGAACGGGAAGACCTCGCCGTGCGGCTCCGGCGGCGCCGGATTCGACGGATTGTCCGCTCGCCCATACACTTTGCGCGCCGGATTGCCCTGCTGGGCGTACAGCGCGTTGCGGATCGGCGACTCGTGCGGCTCGTAGTGCGTCGGCAGCGGCCCGTCGACCACGCCGCTGGGCGCGAACAACCACGCCTTGCCGTCGGCCTGCATGATGAACGGGTCGTCGCCGCGCAGCGCCTCCACACCGACCGCGCCCTCGGGCGGCCGGTAGTCCGGCGGCTTGTTCTTCTCGAAGTCGGGCACGTCGTGGCCCGTCCACTCACCCTTCTCGGGGTCCCACCAGAGGAGCTTCTTGCGCTCGCTCCACGGCCTGCCCTGCGGGTCGGCCGACGCCCGGTTGTACAGCAGCCGCCGGTTCATCGGCCAGGTCCATCCCCACTCGTTGTCGTAGGGCCCCTGCTCGGTGTGCGGCCTGCGCCGCGCCGCCTGGTTCACCTCGTCGGCATACACCCCGCTGTAGATCCAGCAGCCGGACATCGTCGACCCGTCGGCCTTCAGCGACAGGTAGTTGTCGACGGCACGGCCCGTCGTCAGATCCACACCGCTGATCCGGCGCAACACGTCCTCGCCCGACGGCTCGTCGCCCTCCATCGCGTAGTCCCACGAGAGGTCGAGCAGCGGGCGGTCGCGCTCATCGGTTGAGCCGGCGAGCTTTTCGCGCAGGATGCGGCCGAGGTGGTAGAAGAACCACAGCTCCGAGCGGGCATCGCCCGGCGGCTCGACCGCCTTCTCGCGCCACTGCAGCATGCGCTGCGTCTGGGTGAAGGTGCCGGCCTTCTCGACGTGCGACGCGGCCGGGAACAGGAACACTTCCGTGCGGCACGTCTCCGGCGTGATCTCGCCGGTCTCGATCTCGGGGCCGTCCTTCCAGAACGACGCGCTCTCGATCTCGACGAGGTCTCGCACCACCAGCCAGTCGAGGTTGGCCATGCCCAGGCGCTGCAACCGCCCGTGCGCCGACCCGACCGCCGGGTTCTGGCCGAGCAGGAAATAACCGAACACCGTGCCGTCGACCATGTCCATCACCGTGCGATAGGTGCCGTGGTCGCCGTTGATGCGCGGCAGGTAGTCGAAGCAGTAGCCGTTGTCGGCGGTGGCGTGCTCGCCCCAGTACTCCTTCAGCAGCGACACCATGTACGCATCGGCGTTGCGCCAGAAGCCTTTCTGGTTATCGCTCATGATGCGCTCGAGATAGTCCGACAGGGTGTCGTCACCGGCCTTCGGCATCGCGAGATAGCCGGGCAGCAGATTGAACAGCGTCGGCACGTCGGTCGAGCCCTGGATGCTCGCGTGGCCGCGCAGCGCGATGATGCCGCCGCCCGGCCTGCCGATGTTGCCCAGCAGCAGCTGGATGATCGAGCCGGCCCGGATGTACTGCGCGCCCACCGAGTGCTGTGTCCAGCCCACGCTGTACACCAGCGCGGCCGTGCGCTCGCGGCCGGAATTCTCCGCCCACGCCTTCGCGACCTGCAGGAACGTCTCAGCGGGCACGCCGCAGACGCGTTCCACCATCTCCGGTGTGTAGCGCGAGTAGTGCCGCTTGAGGATCTGGTAGACGCAGCGCGGATGTTGCAGCGTCGGATCCGACACAATCGTGCCCGCGCCACCCTCGAGCGGCGCGCCGCCGGAGCCGTGCTGGTCGGGCGATCCGTGTTCCTTGGTGCCGGTGTCGGCCTTCGAGCCGATCGACTCGTACTGCCAGCTGGACGTGTCGTAGGACGCCGACTTGTCGTCGTAGCCGCTGAACAGGCCGTCCAGATCCTCAGTGTCTTCGAACTCTTCGTTGACGAGGAAGGACGCGTTCGTGTACGCGGTGACGTAGTCGCGGAAGTCCAGTTCGTTGGACAGGATGTAGTTGATCACCCCGCCGAGGAACGCGATGTCACTGCCCGCGCGCAGCGGCACGTGCTGGTCGGCGACCGCACTGGTGCGGGTGAACCGCGGATCGATGTGCACGACCCTGGTGCCGCGGGCCTTGGCCTCCATCACCCACTGGAATCCGACCGGATGGGCCTCGGCCATGTTCGACCCCATGATGACGATGAAGTCGGAGTTGACGAGGTCCTGCTGGTAGTCCGTCGCCCCGCCGCGACCGAAGGAGGCTCCCAGACCGGGAACCGTTGCGCTGTGTCAAATACGGGCCTGGTTCTCGATCTGCAACGCGCCCAACGCGGTGAAGAGCTTCTTGATCAGATAGTTCTCTTCGTTGTCCAGCGTCGCGCCGCCCAGGCTGGCGATGCCCATCGTGCGGCGCAGCGTGTTGCGGTCCTTGTCGAACTGCTGCCAGCCCTTCTCCCGCGCGTCGAGCACGCGGTCGGCGACCATGCCCATCGCCGTATCGAGGTCGAGGTCCTGCCAGTCTTTCGCGTACGGCGCGCGGTAGCGAACCTTCGTCAGGCGCTGCGGGCCGGTGACGAGCTGCTTGCTCGCAGAACCCTTGGGGCACAGTCGGCCTCGCGATATCGGACTATCCGGGTTGCCCTCGATCTGGGTGACCTTGCCGTCCTTGACGTAGACGTTCTGCGCGCAGCCGACGGCGCAGAACGGGCAGACGGAGTGGACGATTTCGTCGGCGTCGACGGTCCGCGGCGTCAAGGCCAGCGAGCGCCTGGACTGGGCGGCCTTGCCGCGGCCGAGCCGGTCTGCCCCGGTGAGCTGCCGGTACACCGGCCACGACTCGAACAAACCCTTGACGTCCATCGGCGTCTCCTACCCGCCGACCAATCCGATCAAACCACCCTTCGGGTGCCGTCGTCCGCGCGGCACGTGACGCGTCGACGGTCGAGTTCCTCCAGCAGCGGGACCGCGACGCGTCGAGTGGTGTCCAGAGCGCGCTTGGCTTCGGCGACGGTGAACGGTTGCGGCAGCGTTTTGAGCGTCGCGGCGGCCTCGTCGAAAGCGTTCGGCCCGAGCACCACGCCGTCGGCGATCTTGGTCAGGCGGCCGTTGCGGGTGGCCGCCGCTAGTTCCTTCGGGCCGAGCTTCAGTTCGGCCAGTTCGTCGGCTTCGGGTGCGCGGAACGGCTCGGCGGCCAGCCATTCCTGCACCGTGCGCACCGCCTTGTCGACCCGGGGCGGCAGCGTCGTGCCCGGCCGGCGCACTCGCCCGTCGGCGACCTCGAGCCCGGTGCCGTCAAGCAGCGCGGTCACGAGTTCGGCGGCGGGCAGTCCGACTTGCTGCCTGACCGTCTCGAGCGGCATGCCCGCGGCGATGTCGTGCCGGGATGACCAGTCCGTCACGGCCGTCGTCAATTGATGACGCCGCTGTGCCCACCACTGCTGATCGACGACCCAGTCGCCTACGCGCAGGCCGTCCACCGCAAAACCCATGGCGCGCAATTCGTCTGCGCGGGCACAGACTGGCGGCCGGGCGCGGCCGGTCGCCAGTTCGTCGGCCCGCGCTCGTGCCGCACCGCGGCGGCGCAATGGCGGCGGCGCGACGTCTCGCACCGCGATGCCCGCCGCGATGCGGTGCTCGCCGGGATCGCGCAGCAGCCCGATATCGCCGATGCGCAACGGCAATGCCCGCGCCAACCGCAGCCTCGCCGCGCCGTCGCCGAGCGGCCGCACAGCCACCGGCACCGCCGCCGACCCGATGTGCAGCACCAGTTCGCGATGCAGCTCACTCGCATTCCGCAGCGCGACGTCGATCTCGGCGGTGTCCAGCCACGCGCCCGGCGTCCGCACTGTGTCGCCGCGGCCGATGTGCTGACGGTCGACGCCGCGCAGGTTCACCGCGACGCGTGCGACGGCGGCCACCTCGGTGTGCTGGCGCTCGAGCGACTGCAGCCCGCGGACCGTGACGCGGCGGCCGTGATGTTCGAGTTCGTCGCCCACGCGGATGGTGCCCGCAGCGAGCGTCCCGGTGACAACCGTGCCCGCGCCGCGGACGGTGAACGAGCGGTCGACCCACAGCCGCACATCGCCGTCGCGGTCCGGATCCGGCAGTCGGTCGACAAGCGCGACGAGTTCCGTGCGCACGGCCTGCAGATCGGTGCCGAGCACGACGCGTGCGTCCGGGAGGCGCCGCCTCACCTGCGCGACGGCAGGGGCCGGATCGGCGAGGTCGGCCTTGCTGATGACCACAAGGAGATGCCGCACGCCGAGCGCCCCCAGCGCCGCGAGGTGTTCCTCGGACTGCGGCATCCAGCCCTCGGTCGCCGCGACGACGAACATCACTGCGGGCACGGGTCCAACGCCCGCCAGCATGTTCGCGACGAAGCGCTCATGGCCCGGCACATCGACGAATGCGAACGCCCGGCCCTCAATCGATGTCCACGCGAAGCCGAGGTCGATCGTCAGCCCGCGGCGCTGCTCCTCGGCCAGCCGGTCGGGCCACATGCCGGTGAGCCGGTGCACCAGCGTCGATTTGCCGTGGTCGACGTGGCCCGCGGTCGCTATGACATGCACGCCAGCACCGCCCGCAGAACCGTCTCGTCGTCCTCGCGCGCGACCGTGCGCAGGTCGAGCAGGCAGCGGCCATTCTCGAGCCGCCCGACGACCGACGGCGTGCCGGTCCGCAGCGGAAGCGCACACGACTCCGGCAGGCTCACCGCGGCGCTGGGCAGTTCGACGTCGGGCGCGCCGCCGCCGCCGACAGCGGCCACGCAGTCCACCACCTCGGCGTCGGGCAGCCGGTCGGCAAGGCGCTGCGCCCTGGCGCGCAATTCGGCGACGTCGGCGGTCAAGGCCCGCGCGACGGGCGGGGGCGGTCCGGCGAGCGTGGCCTCCAGCGCGGCCAGCGTGAGCTTGTCGACGCGCAGGGCGCGGGCGGCGGGATGGCGGCGCAGCCGTTCGATGAGCTCGGCGTCTCCGAACAGCAGCCCGGCCTGCGGACCGCCGAGCAGCTTGTCGCCACTGGCCGTGACGAGGTCGGCGCCGTCGCGCAGCGATGTCGTCGCGTCGGGCTCATCGGGCAGCAGCTGATGCGGCACGAGCAGCCCCGAGCCGATGTCGGCCACCAGCGGCACCCGATCTTTCCCGTCGCTTCGCTCGCCCCGGACCAGCGTCGCCAGCTCGGTGACCGACACCGCCGACGTGAAGCCGTTGACGTGGTAGTTCGACGGGTGCACCTTGAGCACGAAGCCGGTGTCGGGCCCGATCGCGTCGGCGTAATCGCGCAGATGTGTGCGATTGGTCGTGCCGACCTCGCGAAACCGCGAGCCGGTCGACTGCATGAGGTCGGGCAGCCGGAAACCGTCGCCGATCTCGATCAGCTCGCCGCGGCTGACCACGATCTCCTTGCCGGGCGCCAGCGTCATCGCCGCGAGCAGCAGTGCGGCGGCGTTGTTGTTGACGACGTGCACGCCGCCCGCCGTCGGCACCGCGCGGGCCAGGGCGGCCAGCGCCCCGCGACCGCGACGGGCGCGGCGGCCGGACTCCAGGTCGAACTCGACGTCGGTGGCGCCGCCGGCCGTCACGACCGCGTCGACCGCCGCCCGCGACAGCGGAGCACGGCCGAGGTTCGTATGCACGACAACACCGGTCGCATTGATGACCGGCCGCAGGCTCGACGCGCTCGGCGGCAGGGCGGCGACGGCGTCGTCGGCCACCTGCTCCGGCGCGATCTCACCCGTCCGGGCGCGCTCCTGTGCCTGTGTCACAACGGTTTTCACGAGCTCGCGGCCCAGCACGCGTTCGGCCTCGGCCAGCCGCGGGTCGGCGAGCAGCACGTCGGTGCGGGGCACCCGCCGGCGGGGGTCAGTCACCGCTCGCCACCCAGCGATTTCGGCGCGGCTGGTCACGCTGAGCGTGACTGCGCGCGCCGAAATCGCGTGAACTATGGCGGAGGCGGACGGGAATCGAACCCGCCAGCGACAGCATCTGCCGCTCAGCGATTTTGAAGACCGCGCCGATCACCAGACCGGATACGCCTCCCTGGGCCATGGCCCAATCATGGCAGGCACGATGGAGGGCATGGGTTACCGACTGACGCAGTACGCCCACGGCGGCGGCTGCGCGTGCAAGATCCCGCCCGGCGAGCTCGAAGACGTCGTCCGCGGGCTGACGAAGGCCCAGCCCCGCGACCCGGTCGGCGAGCTGCTCGTCGGGCTGGACGACGGTGACGACGCGGCCGCCGTGCGGATCCAGGTGGGCACGCGAGGAGCTGAGGGGCCAAGCGTCGCCCTCATTGCGACGACGGACTTCTTCACCCCGGTCGTCGACGACGCCTACGACTGGGGCCGGATCGCGGCGACCAACGCGCTGTCCGATGTCTACGCGATGGGCGGCCGCCCGGTCGTCGCGGTCAATCTGTTGGGCTGGCCCCGCGACGCGCTGCCGTTCGAGCTGGCGGCGGAGACGCTGCGCGGCGGGCTCGACGTCTGCGGCCAGGCGGGCTGTCACCTCGCGGGCGGCCACAGCGTCGACGACCCCGAGCCGAAGTACGGTTTGGCCGTGACGGGTATCGCGGATCCAAACCGCCTGCTGCGCAACGACTCCGGCAAGCCCGGCATTCCGCTGTCGCTGACCAAGCCGCTCGGCATCGGCGTGCTCAACAGCAGGCACAAGGCCACCGGCGAAATCTTCCCGCAGGCGATCGAGGCGATGACGACCCTCAACGCCGAGGCGTCCGAAGCAGCGCTGGCAGCCGGTGTCGAGTGCGCGACGGACGTCACCGGCTTCGGGCTGCTGGGGCATTTGCACAAGCTGGCGCGGGCAAGCGGCGTCACCGCCGTCGTCGACGCCACGGCCGTGCCCTACCTCGACGGCGCCCGCGAGGCACTGAAGGCCGGCCACGTCAGCGGCGGCACGCGACGCAACCTCGAGTGGGTCCGCCCGCACATCGCGCTGGGCGTCGACGAGGACGAGGCCCTGCTGCTGGCCGACGCGCAGACCTCGGGCGGGCTGCTGATCGCCGGCGAGATACCCGGCGCACCCGTCATCGGCGAGCTGATCCCCCGCAACGAGCACACGATCGTCGTGCGCTGACGGTTTCCGGCCCCCGACTTGCGGGTACGTCGCCCCGATGGAGCCAGCCCACTTCACCGACATCGCGCTGGACGTCGACGGCACCCACCACGAAGTGCGCGTCGACAACCGCGTCACGCTGCTCGACCTGCTGCGCGAACACCTCGGGGTGACCGCGCCCAAGAAGGGCTGCGACCACGGACAATGCGGGTCGTGCACCGTCCTGCTCGACGGCAGGCGCGCCACCACCTGCCTGGCGTTCGCGGTCCTGCACGACGGCGCCGAGATCGTCACCGCCGCGGGCCTGGGCGACGCCGACGCGCTGCACCCCGTCGCGCAGGCCTTCCTCGAGCACGACGGCTTCCAGTGCGGCTACTGCACGCCCGGCCAGATCTGCTCGGCCGTCGGCATGCTCGACGAAGTCAAGGCAGGCGCCTCGCACGCAGACATCCCCGACATCGACGCGATCTGGCTCGACAGCGTCGACGAACACTCCAACCCGATGGGCTCACGCGGTGCGGGCGAGATCGGCATCGTCGGCTCGGCCGCCGCTGTGGTCAACGCCGTCTACCACGCCACCGGCGTACGGGTACGGGACCTGCCGGTGACGTGTGACGCGCTATTGACGTGACCGCAGCGGCCTCGCGGGCTCAGAAGAAGTCGGTGACCGTGGTGCTGGTGCCGTTGTCGCACGTGATGGTCACCGTCCAGTTCTTGAATTGCGGCACGGCAGGCACGATCTTGAGCTGATAGGTGGAATTGGCAGGCAGCGCGAAGCTGCGGTTGAAGTTGTCGGTGGCGTACGTGCATTGCGACGCGACACCGCTGCGGTCGGTGATGTCGGCCTCCCGACCGCCGATGATCGTCTTGAACGAGACCGTCGGTCCCTGCTTCGGCGCGGGCGGCGGCGGAGAACTCGGCGGCGGCGGCGGTGACACCTGCCCGCTCGAGCAACCGGACACGACGACGTGGGCGCCCTGTTGATTCGACAGCTTGCTCATCGCGCTGCTCTCGGCGGCCTGTACCGACGGGTCTTGCGCGGCCTGGATTTCGCCGTAGTCGTTCGCCGCGGCCGCGGCGCACGCGTTGAGCGCCGTCATTTCGAGCGTGCAATGGCTGCCGCCGTTGTTCACGCAGTTCGTCTGCGCCCCGGTTGCGGCTTGGCTCTCGACGGGGTCGATCGCCATGCCGCCGATCGTTTGAACCGGGGGATTGTCATTGGCGAGGCCGACGGACACGGCGACGTAGGCGTCGGCGGCGTTGGCGATTCCCGTTGCGGCGAGGACGCCGGTGACACTCACCCCGGCGGCGGAGAGAATGACGCTCGCGATGATCCGAGCGGCCCGTTGTGAAGTGGTGTTGCTCATGATGTTGTCCTTCGTGGGGGTGCAGCCGGTATTGACGAGCATTCGCGCATGCCGGCCGCGCGGGACGGAATTGGACAATTTCCCGTGTTCGTCTTTGCTGGCGGCGTTCGACACGGCCGCGGAGCGCCGAGTGAGAGACTCAGTGGCGATGTCTGACGCGATGCCGGCGTGACCGAACCGGACGACCTCGTTGCCGAGTGGGATCTGCGCCCCGACGGCGATGCCATCCGCTCTCGCGCGCCGGTGTTGCCGGTCCGCACGGCCGACGGGGTTCGCGCGGCGCTGAAGATCGGCGCCTCTGAGCACGAGCACCTCGTATTGCGCCGCTGGAACGGTGACGGTGCGGTACGGCTGCTGCGGGCGGACCCGCACCGACGAGCCCTGCTGCTGGAGCGGCTGCGTCCGGCCTCGCTAGCGGGTCTGGACGACGTGGATGCCTGCGCGATCGTCGCCGGTCTCTACCGCCGACTGCACGTTCCGGCGATGCCCCAATTGCCTTCGCTCCGTTCGATTTTCGAGCAGTGGTCAGACGACTTCGCTTCGCTGCCGCGTAGCGCTCCGGTGCCGCACCGGCTCGTCGAGCAGGCGACCACGCTGTGCCGCTACCTCGCGGGTCAGCCGGCCGACGTTGTGCTGCACGGCGACCTGCACTACGCGCAGGTGCTCGCCGCCGACCGCGAGCCGTGGCTGGCCGTTTCACCGAAGCCGATCAACGGCGATCGGCACTTCGAGGTTGCGCCGATGTTGTGGCACCGCTGGGAGGAGCTTGCCGACAACGTCCGGGTCGGGGTCCAGCGGCGGTTCTACACCCTGGTCGACGCCGCCGGCCTGGACGAGGATCTCGCCAGGGCCCACGCCGTCGTGCGCGTCGTTCGGGAGGCGACGCGGGACCCCGGTCACCTCACCGCGTACGTCGCGCTCGCCAAGGCGGTGCAGGACTGACGGCCCGTGCTAGGGTGCGGCGCGGATGTTTTTGGTACATCCGATGTGAATGAGAGAAGTAAGTCAAATGGCACAGGGAACTGTGAAATGGTTCAACGGCGAAAAGGGCTTCGGCTTCATCGCTCCTGACGGCGGCGCGCCTGACGTGTTCGTCCACTACTCGGAGATCCGCGGCAGCGGGTTCCGGTCGCTGGACGAGAACCAGCGCGTCGAATTCGAGGTCGAGCAGGGAGCCAAGGGCCCCCAGGCAGTGGGAGTCACCGCGGTCTGACAGACCAGAACAACGACAGTGGGCTGGTGCGGGTAATCCGTACCAGCCCACCTGCGTTGTCAGGACTCGCTGGAAGCGGTCACACCGCTGACGGGTTTCTCCGCAACGATTTCCGCGGCGGCCACAGCGCGCATTCGTGCGGCCCAGTTCGCGCTCTCGACTTGTGCCGTGCGAACGACCAGATCGGCGATGTTCATCGTGCGACCGTCGCGCTCCTGCTCAGGAACGGGCATCGACGCCGCGCAGCGCAAGACCAGAGCACCGAGATCCGCCGACGTCATGGGCGGTACCACCAGGAGCTTTGCGCAGCCGTCGCGGCCGTCGACGAACATCAGGCGCAGCCGCCTGGGTTTCGTCAACGCCGGCGTGCGCGAGCCGCCGACGAGAGTCTCGAGGTCGAGCGGCCCTTCGGTGACCGGCCAGTTGATGCCGATGTCGACGACTTCTCCGAGCCGGTCGTGCAGAGTCCCGATCAGCCCCGGCAGCTCTTGGGCCACCGAGTTCGAATAGGGCCACCACGCTCCGTCGATGTCACCGCCGAGCTGGGTCGCGAGTGTGAGCCTGACGGGCCGCGCCAGCCGTGGCGATCCCGTCAGCCCGTTCATGAGTGTTGTGGGTGTTGTGCCTCACCCGGAGCCGGATTGCGGTCCGAGAAGGCAGGGGGCTGCACGGGCTCCGAAGAAGAGTCACTCTCGTGCACCGCCTCAGCCTGGTCGGGATGAGAGAACAGGCCAGATGAATCCATACATTAATTCCTTTGAAGGTACGGGCCGGTTGCACGTACATGGGGCCGAATGAGAACAGCGTTCGATTCGCGATTCGATTCAGCGAGGATCGCTGCGAGGACGAAACGGCCTACCCATGACATTACACCCGAGGTGGTTCCCGCGGTGGCCCGGCACCGGTCATTGGTCAGCGGGTCGTCAGTACCAATCCCGGATAGCCTTGCTGCGCAATGTCATCCAGGAATCTGCGGTAGTTGCCGAATCCGCCGATGTAGGGCATGAAGACCCGCTTCTTGCCGTCGATGTTCGAGCCCAGATACCACGATGACTGCGCTCGGGGAAACAGCGTGCGTTCGGCGGCCTCGCCGACGTGGAGGGTCCACGCGTGCGCGGCGTCGCGACGAGGCTCCACCTCGGTGAGGCCCTGGCGCCTGGCTGCCAGCATCAGTTCGACCGCCCAGTCCACCTGCACCTCGGCGTGCAGCACCATGTTCGCCAGCACCGACGGACTGCCCGGACCGCTGAAGCTGAACAGGTTCGGCAGCCGAGGCATCATCACCCCGAGAAAGGTGACCGGCCCGTCCGCCCACATCTCGGACAATCGCTGCCCACCGGGTCCGACGGGGTCGATCCGGGTCATGGCCCCGGTCAAGGCATCGAAACCGGTTGCGAAAACGAGAACATCGCAGTCGTATACCGCTCGGCTCGTGCGCACGCCGTCGGGCGTGACGGCCTCGATGGGCTCGCGACGCAGGTTGACCAACCGCACGTGGTCGCGGTTGAAGGTCGCGTAGTAGCCGGCGTCGGTGCAGATGCGCTTCGTACCGATGGGGTGGTCGGTGGGGATCAAATCCTCGGCGACCGCGGGATCGTCGACGATCTCGCGGATGCGGTCTTCGGCGAACTGCCGCGCGATGTCGTTGGCTTTCAGCACCGACGTCTGGTCGGGGAACGTCTTGCTGAACAACACCCCGCCATCGCGCCATCGCGCCCACATCGCCTCTTCGCGTTCCTGCGGATCCGCGTCGAGCGCGTTGGTGGGCCAGGTGCCGTGCGGCGTTCCCGCGGGCGCGTACGCCGACCGCCGTCGACGCTCCGGGTACTCCGCGCGGATGCGCGCCAGGTCCTGGTCCGACCACGGGTAGTTCGGCATCGGGATCGTGTAGTTCGGCGAGCGCTGAAACACCACCAACGACTCGGCCTGTTCCGCGAGGATCGGCGTCACCTGGATGCCGGACGATCCGGTGCCGATCACACCGATCTTCTTGCCGCGCAACTGCGGATCGTCGCGCGGCCACGCCGCGGTGTAATAGACGTCGCCCGCGAAGTCATCGAGCCCGGCGATGTCGGGCCGGTTCACCGCCGACAGGCAGCCCGTCGCGCACAGCAGGAACCGGCCGCGGTGGCGGTCGCCCGTCGACGTCTGCACCTCCCACTCACCGGCGACCTCGTCGAACTGCGCACCGACCACCTCGGTGTCGAAGCGGTAGTGCCGCCGCAGGTCGAAGCGATCGGCGACGTGGTCCAGGTACGCGAGGATCTCGGGCTGCGCGGCGAACCGCTCCGTCCACGTCCAGTCGTTCTGCAGGTCCTCGTCGAAAGAGTAGGAATAGTCCACACTTTCGACGTCGCAGCGGGCCCCGGGGTAGCGGTTCCAGTACCAGGTGCCGCCGACGCTCGGCGCGGCCTCGATGGCCAGTACCGTCATGCCCTCCGATGCGCAGCGATGCACGGCGTACAGCCCGGCGAACCCGGCGCCGATCACGATCGCGTCGACGCTCACGCCGAGGCCTTGTCGTACACACCGAGAAGCCGCAGCATGTCCGCCCACAGCAGCTCCCGCGCTGCGGCGCCGGTAGCAAAACCCATGATCGTCAGGAACCCGTGGAACACGCCGGGGTAATCGCGATGCACCACAGGCACATTCGTGTTGCGCAATCTCTGTGAATACGTAATGCCCTCGCTCTGCAACACATCGAAACCGGCCGTCACGACGACGGCGGGCGGCAGGCCCTCGTGCGACTCGGCCCGCGCCGGAGCGACGAGATACTCCGGCGACGGCAGCGTGTCGTCGAGATACTGTCGCCAGTAGAACTGCATCGCATCGCGGGTGTTGACGTAGCCGGTCGAGTACTTGCGATAGCTCTCGGTGTCGAAGAACGGCTCGATCACCGGATAGATCAACACCTGCCCGGCGGGCATCGTCGCGCGCCGCTCGCGGCACATCAGCGCCGTGACCGCGGCCAGGTTGCCGCCCGCGCTGTCCCCGGCGACCAGCACCCGCGACGGGTCGACGCCGAGTTCGCCGGCGTGGTCGGTCACCCAGCACCACGCCGCGTACACGTCCTCCACCGCCGCGGGCGCGCGATGCTCGGGCGCGAGGCGGTAGTCCACCGAGATGACGACCGTGTCCGTGAACCGCGACATCGCGCGGCAGAACCCGTCGTGCGAGTCGAGGTCGCAGAGCACGAAGCCGCCGCCGTGGGCGAACACCACCGCGGGCCGCACACCGCCGTCTCCGTGCGGGCGGTAAACGCGTACCCGCACGTCGGCGGCCTGCCCCGGAATCGCGCGGTCGTCGGCGCTCGCCACGTCGTCGAGGTTGGTGATCGGCGGCCGTCGGTCGACGAGCGCGGCGCGCGCCTGCGGAGCCGTCATCGTCGAGACGTCGGGGAACGTGTCGTTCATGGCACGCATCAGCTTCTGCACGCCGTCGTCCATGAATCGCACGGTAATGCACCCCCGCCCGGGCCCGGTGCCTAATCTGGACAAGTGTCCAGGACGGCCGGCGTCCGGACTCGCCCCCGAGGAGGACCAATGCCCCCTTCTGCTCCTCGCGTGCGCGAAGCCGCTCCCAACCTCCCCGCAGGCTTCGACTTCACCGATCCCGACATCTACGCCGACCGCCTGCCGACCGAGGAGCTCGCCGAGCTGCGACGGGCCGCGCCGATCTGGTGGAACTCGCAGCCGCCGGACGTCGGCGGGTTCGGCGACGGCGGGTTCTGGGTGGTGAGCAAGCACCGCGACGTCCGCGAGGTATCGCTGCGCAGCGACGTGTTCTCGTCGGAGGCGAAGACGATCGTGCCCCACTTCACCCCCGGCGCCGATGTCGGCGGCCAGGTCAAGGCGGCCAAGCTGTCGATGATCATGATGGACGACCCGGAGCACAGCCGGCTGCGCAAGATCGTCTCCCGCGGGTTCACGCCGCGCGCCGTCGAGCGGCTGCGCGCCGAGCTCGGCGAGCGTGCGCAGCGCATCGCCGCAGAAGCCGCCACACACTCGTCCGGCGACTTCGTCCTGCAGGTCGCGCGCGAACTGCCGCTGCAGGCCATCGCCGGACTGCTCGGCGTCCCGCTGGAGGACCGCGACAAGCTGTTCGACTGGACCAACCAGATGATCGGCGGCGACGACCCCGAGTTCGCGGAGCACGACTCGCTCGGCGCGACAGTCGAATTGATCGGCTACGCCATGGAATTGGCCGCGATGAAGAGGGAGGCGCCGGGCGAGGACATCGTCAGCACGCTGATCGACTCGGAAGCCGACGGTCAGCTGACCGAGGCGGAGTTCGGCATGTTCGTCGTGACGCTGACGGTGGCAGGCAACGAGACGACCCGCAATTCGATCACCCAGGGCATGATGGCGTTCACCGACTTCCCCGACCAGTGGGAGCTGTTCAAGAGGCAGCGGCCGAAGACCACCGCCGACGAGATCATCCGGTGGGCGTCGCCGATCACGGCGTTTCAGCGGACCGCCCTGGTCGACACCGAACTCGGCGGTGTGCAGATCAAGCAGGGCCAACGGCTGGTGCTGTTCTACCGGTCGGCGAACTTCGACGAGGACGTCTTCGACGACCCGTACACGTTCAACATTCTGCGGGAACCCAACCCGCACTTGGGCTTCGGCGGTACGGGCGCGCACTACTGCGTCGGCGCCAACCTCGCGCGGATGACGATCGACCTGATGTTCAACGCGATCGCCGACCACATCCCTCGGTTGCAGCCCGTCTCCGAACCGGAGCGCCTGCGGTCGAGCTTCATCAACGGCATCAAGCACTGGCAGGTCGAATACCGCTGACGAGTGCGGCGGGCGCCGTACCCGGCTGTCATAGTGAGGCATGGCCGAGTCACCCAACGCGCCCGCCCTGATCACCGGCGCCAACTCGGGCATCGGTAAAGACGTCGCCCGCCAGTTCGCCGAACTCGGCAGCTTCATTTCGCCGGACGTTGACGGGTGCGCTCGTCGACCAGGCGACGGTCGTCGCCGATTTCGGCGATCCAGCGGTTCAGAGCCACCCCTTCGAGGCGGTCCACCGATTCTTGGGTACAGCGAATCGAACCTGACTGTGCAGTTTCGGACAGAAAACGGCGCTGCGGCGTACAAATCCGCACAGTCGTGGGCGGTCTGAGCTAGGGCAGCGGGATCGGGTCGAGCGGATTGCCCGGTTTGATCGACCCGCAGTTGTTCGGGGCCGGGCGCCCGGCGAATCGGTCGTGGACCCAGTCGATCGCCTGCATCAGCCAGATTCCGACAGCGGAGGTGTGGCTCAGCAGGTCGTATTGGTTGTACTCCACGACAGTCCCTTTCGCGCAGTATTGACGTGCGAGCGTGCGCACGTCACCGGCGATCATCACACCGTCGCCGGGACCGATGCCCGGCTTGTTCCCCGGGGTGCCCTCCGGGAAACCGTTGGCGCCCTGGCCGATGAACAGCGGAACGGTCGGCGTGCCGCCTGTGCCCATGATGAGCTTGTTGGCGAACTCCACGAACAGCGGCAGGCTCTCCGGCGTCGGGTAGTCCGCGATGACGAGATCCGCCCATGTCAACCGCCAGTATCGCGGCTGGCCAAGGACATGCACGATCGACGCATTCTGCATCGCACGGTAGAGATCCATGCCTTTCGGCGTCAGGTACGGCGTGAAGTCTCTCTCGAACGCGCGCGCGATTCCGATGAGCGCCATCGGCATCACGCCCGCCCAGATGTAGGTTCCCTCGACGTAATGCAGGTTATGCGCTGGATGCACCAGCACGCCGCCGATGGCCGCTCCGATCAAGCGTGCGTTGATATCTGGAGCGTAGTCGGGCGCGAATTCGGCGGCCCATTCACTGGCGATCGCGCCACCCGAATAGCCCATCAGCGCGACCTTGGCGTCGTCCGGCGTCTCGACCGACGGCGTGTCGAACGCAGCGCGGATCGCGTCGAGGGTGTTCATCCCGTATTCGGGACCCGCGGCGAAGTCGGCGCGCTGTCCTTCGGTGTCCGGGACGATCACCGTGAAGCCCTGCGCGAGAAAAGAACCGAACACGGCCAGCTCGACGCTGGGAACCAGGCCGCCGAGCGTCAGTCCGCCGTTGATCGCATAGGACGGCTGGTCATTGCGGTTGAGCGAGTCGTAGGCCGACTGGAACGACACGATTCTCGTCGTATCCGGTTGTTCCAGCGGCTGGATCACCGATGTGACATTGGCCGTCGGCTTACCCGTCTGGCTCGTCGAGCGGTACAGCAGCTGCGTCGTCTTCAGCGGCGTCGGCAGGCCCAGGATGTGGTACGGCACGCTGCGCGTCGCGAGCACCGCGCCCCGCGGCAGCCGGTCCAGCGGGATGCTGCCGGAGTAGGTGTAGAACGGGTCGTCCTTCGGCTGCGGCACGAACGCGCGAGCCGGCTCGACCTGCACGGGCAGTCCGCTCCAGTACGGAACGAAGCCTTCCGGTGGTGGCAGTGCGGCAGTCATGACGCCGTCATACCGCGTTCTCGAGGATTTGGCGAACTGCCCGCCTCTGAGCGAATTTTTCGCTCGTACTGAAACGCTTTCCGTATCAGCGAATCTTTCGCTGAGAGGCGGGCAGAGTCGCTATTGCTTCGGGCTGTCGGTTAGCCATATCGGCATTGCTGCGCGCTGTCGGTCAGCCATATCGGCCCTAGCGGCCTGCGCTACCGGTTTCGACAGGCGAATATGTACGACCGCGGGCTTCCCGCGCCCAGAGCAGGCCGCCGCCCGCCGTCACACCCTCGCCGATCAGCGCGCGCTTGAGGATCTTGTTCGTCGACGTCTGCGGCAGCGCGTCGTTGATGCGCAAATATCTCGGCCAGGCCTTCGGCGACAGGTCGGGCTGCGACGCGAGGAACTCCGCGAACTGGCTGGGCGACAGCGCCGCTCCGGCGTTGAGCACGACGGCCGCCATCACCTGGTCGCCGACGCGCTCGTCGGGCACCGCGTATACCGCGACGTGGTTCACTCCGGGCAGCCGCTGCAGGATCCGCTCGATGGGGCCCGCCGCGAGGTTCTCCCCGTCCACCCGCATCCAGTCGGCGGTGCGACCGGCGAGGTAGATCCACCCGTCGGCGTCGCGGTAGGCCAGATCGCCCGACCAGTACATGCCGTGCCGCATCCGATCCTCGGTGGCGGCCGCATCGTTGTAGTAGCCGGTGAAGCCACCGACGCCGTAGGTGTTGACCAGCTCGCCGACCGCTTCGTCGAAATTGGCCAGAGCGCCGTTCTCATCGAAAACCGCTGGCGCACATTCGGTAACAGTGTCGGCGTGGTAGATGCTGACACCGGGATATCCCTTGCCGATCGAACCCGGCGGGCAGCCGTCCTCGCGCATGACGACGACGGCGAACTCGCTCGAGCCGAAGCTGTCGACGACGCGGCAGCCGAAGCGACGGGCGAACTCGTCGACGTCGCGGTCGGTGGCCTCATTGCCGAACGCCGCCCGCAGCGTGTTGTCGGCGTCGTCGGGCTTCTCGGGCGTGCCCAGCACCAGCGCGAGCGGCTTGCCGACATAGTTCATGTAGGTCGCGCCGTAGCGGCGGATGTCGGGCAGGAACCGCGACGGCGAGAACCTCGCGGGCACCATCGTCGCGCCACACGCCAACGCCACCGCCCAGCCCGCCGCCACCCCGTTCGAGTGGAACAGCGGCATCGACAGATAGCACACGTCGTCGGCGGTGAGCTCGAACCGCTCGGCCAGGCTCGCACCGCACATCACCGCCATCGCATGCGCGAACCGCACGGCCTTCGGGTCGCCGCTCGTGCCCGACGTGAAGAGCATCACGACGGGATCAATGCCCTCGACTTCCCGAAGCGGCACAAGCGGTTCCGCCGTCTGGATCGCCTCGCGATAGGCGGACCCATCGACGTCGAGCACCATCGCACCGCCCAGGTCGAGTCCCGCCAGCAGCGACATGTGCTCGGCGTCGGCGAGCACGATCTGGCAGTCGGCCCGCCGGATGTCGGTGGCCAGGCCGTCGCCGCGCCGCGTCGTGTTGATCCCGCACAGCACGTAGCCGCCGAGCGCCGCCGCCGCCATCGACCGCAGCATCGCGGGCGTGTTGCCCAGCAGCGCACCGACATGCATGGGGCGCGACGGGTCGGCGAGCGTGACGATCGCCGACGCCTCGGTCGCGGCCTCGGCGAGGTGCTCGCGCCAGGTCCAGCTGCGGTCGCCGTACCTCATCGCGACGCCGTCGTCGTCCATCCGGGACCGCAGCAATTGCTGCAGCGTCTCAACCATGGTTCGCCGGTCGCTCGGACAAGCCTGGCTCCGAAGCAGGCCGGTAGCGCAGCAATGTGATTCCCGCTTCGTCGCAGAAGACGGGCGCAACCCGCATACCGATGCGGATGTCCTGCGGGTCGACGTCGACGAGTTCGGTGCTGACGCGCGGGCCGGCGTCCCACTCGACGACCGCCAGCAGTTGCGGCAGCTTGTCAGCCCACGGCGGCCCCGTCGGCCTGCGCGCGACTGTGTAGGTGTACAGCGAAGCGGCGCCGTCGATCTCGCGCCACTCGAGGTCGTCGGCCAGCGTTCCCGGCGCCAGCGTGCGCGGGTAGAACACATACCGGCGCGCCGACGGCGAGTACTGGATCAGTATTCGGTTCTCCCGCAACGCATCCCAGAACGGCTGCGACACCGGCGTCGGCTCGGGCAGTGGTGCGCTCATCGGTCACCGCCCAGGATCAGCGCCACCTGCTCGCTCATGATGCCGCCGGTGCCCGTGACGAATGCGGTATTGCAGTCGGCGACCTGCGCGACGCCCGCGCGGCCCATCACCTGGCGGGCACCGTCGACGACGTGGTGCATGCCGCCAGCCATGCCGGCCTGGCCGTACGACAGCTGCCCGCCAGCGGTGTTGACCGGGAAGTCGCCGCGGAAGGTCAGGTCGTGGTCCGTCAGCCACGTCATGCCCTCGCCCTTGCCACAGAAGCCTGCGTCCTCCAGTGTCATCAGCACCGTGATCGTGTAACAGTCGTAGATCGACGCCATGTCGACATCGGAGCGCTGCACCCCCGCCATCGTGAACGCGCGTTCCGCCGCGCGCGCGATCGGTGTGCGGAGGAGATCGTCGGCGTACGTCGGGGTCTTGAAGCGGATGTGCTCACCGAATCCCTTGACCCACACCGGTCGATGACGGCCCCGTCGCGCGACGTCGGCGCTCGCGATCAGCACGCCCGCGCCGCCCTGCACCCGCATCACGGTCTCCAGCATGTGGATCGGATCCGCGATCACCGGGCTGTTCAGCACGTCGTCGACGGTGATCGGTTTGCCGTGGAACACCGCGCCGGGATGGGCGCACGCGTTCTCGCGCTGGTGCACCGCAATGCGCGCCAAAGCCGGGGCGTCATAACCGAATTCGTATCCGTAGCGCTGGGCGATCTGCGCGTAGGGTCCGTTCTGCCCGACATTGCCGTACGGGATCTCGAACTCGGCCTGCGGGGAGCCGTAGTTGTTGCTCGACGCCCCGTACCAGCGCAGCGTCCGGCCCGGTTTCGTCGCGGAGCGCGGTACCTCGAGCGAACCCGGCATGACGACCAGCACCGCCTCGCACTGCCCCAGCTCGACGGCCGCCGCGGCCCGCCACACCATGCCCGCCGCGGTCGCACCGCCGAGGTCCACCCGGTCGCCGAAGTCGAGCGGCAGCCCGAGGTACTCCGACAGTGTCGCGGGCGCGAACATGTCCGACTCGCCGATGCCGTGCGTCGAAAGCCCGTTCACCACAGCAGGATCGACGCCCGCGTCCTCGATCACCATTTTCGCCAGCCGGGCGTACTGGTCGATCGTGAACGACGGCGGCGCGCTCTGCTTCTTCTCTGCGGGCAACTCCGCGATGCCGACGATGGCGGCCTCGCCACGCAGACCGGTCACGGCTCACCCCGCTGCGGCAGTGCGACCGTCGCGGTGCCCGGCATCAGCACGTCGTCGCCACGCTTGCAGAAGATGTCGAGATCGACCATGCCCAAGCCGTTCTTGCTCCTCGCGTCCGCGCCTTCCCTCTTGGCGGTGACGACCCCGCCGAACGTCAACGCCTGGCCCGGGTAGGCGGTTGCGCGGTTCTGCACGGAGAACGCCACCAACCGCCCGCCGCCGCCGATCCAGTCGGTCAGGGCGCGCGATAGCAAGGCCGCCTGCAGCGGTCCCTGCACGAGCACGGTGTCGTAGCCCTCGCGATCGCGCGCCCACTCCTTGTCGTAGTGGATGCGGTGGCCGTTGTAGGTGGCGGCGCTGAAGAAGAACATCTGCGTCTCGTCGACGGTCACCGTCAGCGCTGGGACCGCATCGCCGGTGGCGATGTCGTCGAAGTACACCTGCGCGCTCATGCGGGCCGCGCGATCATCGACGTGGTGGCTTCGGCCAGCAGCTCGCGATGCTGGTTGCGGTATTCGGCGCGCCATGTCACCAGCACGAATCTGCCTGATCGGCCGGCCTTTTCGAGGATCGAGTCGACGGTGCGCGTCATCTCGACCTCGTCGCCGTGGTAGGCGGGCAGGTGAAACGCCGTGCTCTCACCGCCCGCCATCCGTCGCGGCGCACGCGGAAACGCCATGCTGCCGGTGACCGCACCCGACGACCCGTCGGGCCGCAGGTCGCCGAGTGCCGCCACGCCGAGGATCGCGTACTGCAGATACAGCGGCGGGCAGACGATGTCGCGGTAGCCGTGTGCACGCGCGTAGTCGGGCTCGAACCACAGCGGGTTGTGGTCGCCGACCGCGGCCGCCCACCGCTGCCAGTCGCGCCGGTACACCTCGCCGGTGGCGACGGCGACGACCTGGCCGATCTTCTCTGCCGATTCCGGGTCGACGAGGCTGTCCGCAGAGCCTCCAGTCATCGGTCCCCTCTCTCGAGCCATGTGGCGGCGATGTCGGCCCCGCCGCCGAGCGTCGACAGGATCCGCGCGCGCTCGGAAAACCGATGCAGGCCGGTGTCGACGACGTAGCCCATTCCGCCGTGCAGTTGATGGGCGTCGAGCGTGATCTTCTTGACTTCGGCAGCGCGCATGCGGGCGATCGCCGTCTCGCGGGTGGCCGTGCGACCCTGCCCGATCCAGAACACCGCCGACTGCGCGGCGAGGCGGGCCGCTGCGAGAGCGATGTGCATATCGGCGACGAGATGCTGTGCGGCCTGAAACGACGCGATCGGCCTGCCGAACTGCTCGCGCATCTTCGTGTACGCGACGGTGCGGTCGATCACCGCCGCGGCGACGCCGACGAGATCCAGACAGTCCAGTGCCACAACGGCATTGGCGATGCGGCGCAGCTGCTCCTCGGAGACCGGCACCGGCTCGCCGATCGCCGCATCGGCGAATCGGACCGTCGAGGCCGAGAAGCCGCCCATCATCGGCACGGGCTCGATCGCCAGTCCCGGCGTCGTGGTGTCGACCGCCACCACGCCCGCATCGGTGGTCACGACGATCACGTCGGCGACGTCCGCGTCGCCGACGAACTCGGCGACACCGTCGACTCGGTGACCGCTGGACGCATCCCGCGGATCGAACAGCGCAATCGTGCCGCGCGCCTCGCCGGAGGTCAGTCGTGGGAGCCAGTCCGAGCCGACACCGAGCCGGTCAACAGCAAGTGCCGCGTACATCGTGCTCTGAACGACCCTGGGGCACAACGCTCGTCCCGCCTCGACGCAGAAGATGCCGACGTCGGTGAGGCGCCCGTCCGTCGGCAGGCCGAGCACGCCCGCGTCGGCCAGCGCCTTCCACTGTGCGTCCGGCTCGAGCTCGGCGGCCAGTACGCTGCGGCACATCGCGGCCAGATCACGCTCGTCTTGGTCCATGGTCACCCACATCGCGTCACCGACCGTACGACGGCATCGTGTGACCGCGCTGAGCGATGACGTCCCGCAGGACCTCGTTGGTGCCGCCGCCGAAGCGCATCAGCGGTGACACCCGATACAGCCTCTCGAAGAAATTGCCGACGCGCAGTCCGTCGGGGCCGAGCAGATCGATCGCGAGGTCGGCGATGCGCTGGCGCAACTCGGACGTGAAGATCTTCTCGACGCTGACCTCGACGCTGGGAATACGGCCGCTGTCGAGCATCGACGCGGCTTCCAGGCCCATCAGCCGGGCCACCTCGACGTCGGCCTCGGCCTGGGCCAGGCGCCGGCGGAACACCGGATCCGGCTCGCCGGGCATCGCGATCAGGTCATCGAGCGCGCGACGCAGGTCGCCCGCGTTGGTCAATGCGCCGCGCTCGAGATCGAGCGCGCCTGTGATATACGTCCAGCCCGCGTTGACCTCGCCGATCAGGTTGGTCACCGGCACCCGCACGTCGTGGAAGAACGTCTCGTTGGTGCGGTACCCCGACCAGGCGTACAGCGGGCGGATGTCCACCCCGGAAGCGTCGACGGGGACGGCGATCACCGAGATGCCGCGGTGCCGCGGCGCGTCGGGATCGGTGCGCACGCACAGCCACTCGTGGGTAGACCTCTGGGCGCCGCTGTTCCAGATCTTGGACCCGTTGATCACCCACTCGTCGCCGTCGCGCACCGCGCGGGTGCGCAGGCTGGCCAGGTCGGTGCCCGCGTTGGGCTCGCTGTAGCCCAGCGCAAAGACGATCTCGCCGCGCGCGATGCCCGGCAGGAAGTCCTTCTTGTTCCGCTCGGTGCCGTGCCGCATGATCATCGGCGCGATCGAGGTCACCGTGAGGTCGGGCCCGGGCACGCCGGCGTACTCGAACTCGCTCATCAGCAGGTGCTGGTGCATGGCCGTCAGGCCGAGACCGCCGTACTCGGCCGGCCAGTTCAGGCCGAACCAGCCCTTCTCGCCGATCTTGCGCCGGAAGGACGTCAGCTCGCCGCCCTGGTACTCGAGCCCGTGCGCGGCCATTTCGGCCCGTAGCGCGGGGGTGACGTTCTCGGCGAGGAACTGCCGCACTTCGGCGACCCACGCGCGCTGGGCGTCGTCGAGCTCGAAGTCCACGCAGGCGACACTATCGAGAACTTGTCTACTGCCGCAGTGAGTGTGCAACTTTTGACGTCTCACATAGGAAAAGCGTCCAATTCTGCACAGTCAGCGCAGCTCGCCGAGTCGAGCCCGTGTCCAATTCGCCGAGACTACGGTTGATGAGAGATTTCGATGGATTTTCATCAACAACCGTGGTCTCGCGCTCGGCAGCGCATGGTTGAGGAACCTGAACGGCTGCGGCATAAGCGAAGCGGAGCGCGGGGTAATCGCGACCGCAACGCCGTCGAGGAGAAGCGAATGAACGTCGTCGAAACCGCCAGGCGCAGGTCAAGCAGATCGTCGAGAAGGTCACCGACACGGTTGCAGAGGACGTTCCGCTTCGACGGCAACGACGAGGGTGCGTCCGCGTCGCGCTGCGGCCCTAGCCGCGGCCGGCGCGCCTCGCCAGCCGCGTCCTGATCGTCTCGAGGACGCTCCAGCCGACCAGGGTGCCGAGCGCGATCGAAAAGATGGCGGCGACGCTTGTGCCGAGGGTCGCGACGTCGTTGCCTGCACCTTGAACGGCCTCGCCGAGCGACTGAAAGCTCAGGGAGCCGGGAACCAGGGCCCAGAATGCCGCGAGCATCATCACGATCGCGGGCGGCGACGTCTTGATCCGCGCGCCGAGCGTCGCGAACGGCACCACCAGGAATGCGCCGACGGCCCCGGAGTGCGTCGGCGACAGGAACAGGCCACCCAGCTGCTGGCCGAGAAGCGCGACCGCGACCGCCAGCATCAACCACAGCAGCGAACCCTTGGGCGCCGAGAGATAGATGTAGAGCCCGACGGCGATCACCACGACCGCGACGTAGAGCGACCAACTTCCCATCTGCGGCGACGGCGGCTGCGGCGCCACCCGGCCGGCAACATGGATGCCCAGCCCCACCCCGAAGACCAGCAACATCAGTTGTGTCACACCGTAGATGAGCCGGGTCGCGCCGCTGATCACCTGGGCGCTGGCCAATTCCATCGCGGCGATCGTCAGCGACAGGCCCGGCAGGATCGCCACCAACGGCGGGCTGATCACCCGCAGCAGACCGTCGTTGGCCGCGTCGGCGACGAACCACGTCGCCAGCACGGTGACGACCATCGCCGCCAACGTCGGCAGCACCGCAATCAGCGTCGGGAACGGCCTGCCCAGCATGACGATGACGCCGACCACCGCACCCAGAAACGCGTAGCCCCACAGCGACGCCCACGTCGGGTTGATCACCATGCCGAAGCCCAGTGTCGTGATGACGTAGCCGACGACGGTGACGACCGGGCCGAAGCGCGGCTCCGTGGTGCGGGCGGCGGCCGCTTCGCGCACCGCGTCGGCCGGGGTGATCGCGCCGACCTCGGCCAGTTCGGCGATCGCGTCGACCCGGCCCGCGAGGTTCAGCTGGGTCGTCGGGCTGACGACCGTCTCGACCTCGTATGCGACGGTGCCGACCTGAACCACCAGCGCCGTCGGCAGCACCACCACACGAACGGTCTGGTGGGTGTACTGCTTGGCGATCGCGAGCAGCCGCGCCCTGACCAGCTGGGCGGGCTGTTCGCATTCGATGAGCGCGATGCCGAGTTCCCGCAGCATCGCGGCGATCTCGGCGTCGTCGTGGTCCTGACCCTCGACCGCCTCGGGGATCTCCTTGCGGATTCTGTGCAGCAGCCTCTGCGTGCGGCTGGTCATCGGCTGGCGCGGATGGCGTCGACGACCTCGTCGGTGGTGACGACGGCGGCGTAGTTCGGCAGGTTCACATCCATCGCGGCGTGCATGTGGTCGTCGGAGTAGGTCGACGTCGCGTCCTTGACGACAGTCATCTGGTAGCCGAGCTCGGCGCCGTAGCGGACAGTCGCCTCGACGCAGGTGTGCGCGATCAGGCCGACGACGATGAGCTCACCGATGCCGTGCTTCTTGAGCAGCACGTCGAGGTCAGTATTTGCGAAACCGCTTGAGCACCAGTGCTCCTGGGCCACGATGTCGCCGGGCTGCGGCGCGAATTCCTCGCGGAGTTCGCCGCCCCAGGTACCGAACTCGAACGTCCTGCGGTCCCATGCGGCCTTCTGGATGGGGGCGATGTACTTCCAGGTTTCGTAGTCGCCGGACCGGTAGCGGTGGTGCAACGCGTAGAACACCCGGATATGCGCGTCGCGCGCGGCGACCAGCACCTGCTTCATGTGTGGGATGCAGCCGTTGGCTTCGGCCACGCCCTTGAGACGGTCCCATACCTTGCCGCCCTCGGAGATGAAGTCGTTGTACGGGTCGATCACCAGCAGGCCCGTGTTGTCCGGCGCGAACGTCATGACGTCATCTTCTGTCGTACGCGGCCGACGGGTATGGCATTCGTTCGCGATCGGGGGCCAACGGCACGGCCGCCAAGCCGACCAGGAATGCGGTCAGGTGCCCGACCTCGGTGAAGGTCGGGCGGGTGGCGGCGTTGACGGTCAGTGCAGCGGTGGCAGTGAGCTGGCTTCGGGCGCGCCACGGCGGCTGGACGTAACCCGTCAGCGTGCCCGCCACCCCGAGCAGGAAGTAGCTCACGCCGACGTCGCGGGCGTTCGCGAGCCGCTTGGGCGCTTTCTTGTTGCGGATCAGCAGCCGCAGGAAACCCTGCCCGGCGTAGGTTCCGATGACATGCGCGGCCAGGCCGACAGAAAGCCAACGCCACCAACGCAATCGGCGTTCCGCGGGTGCGACGACGCCGACGAATGCCGGGACGTACGGCCACCACCTGCGGTCGTCGAGCCAGAACAGGCTGGCAGCGAGAACGCGGGACGGCTCATTGTTCAGGCGGCGCAGGTTGGTCGAATTGGTGCGCTGAATCTGCGTGGCCCTGCGTCGGCCGCCCGACCGCTGAATGCGGGTGGTGACGAACAAGATGGCCAGCCATGTGTAGCTGAGCGGCGCGGCTTTCATGACTAGAACCTAGTCAATCCGCAGGCGGGAAGACCACTTGTGTCACTCTGGCCACTAGTAGCAGACCATAGTGCCCGCCGAATAGTGACACCGCCGGTGATATCGCTTGTGCCGATTGACGTCTGGGGTCCTGCCTGCGTTACTCAACCAGTGGGCGGTCCAGAAGCTCACCGATCACAAGCCGAAGCTGGATTGGTGGGCCGAATCAGCCGTTTCGCGGATCGCAAGGATAAGCGAGGCTACCGTCGGTGATGTCGGAGCAAGTCAGCAAGCCGAAGGAGTTGACATGCCAGGACGCGATCGTCGTCGAAATCGAGACCGTGACATCGACATCGAAGTCGCTCAGCCCGCGCCGAGGCCGGCACCGCAGGCCCGGATAGCGTGCGGTTGCCACTGCCCCACCTGCAGCGGCGGCGGCCACTGCCACAACATGGGCAGCGGTTGCAACGTCAGATAAGTCGGGCTACGGCTCGCGCTCTGCCCGCCGCGCGAACAGCGACGGCAGGAAATTCTCCAGTGGTCCAACGGATGCCAGACCAAGTGGCGCGGGTACGTCGCCCCGCGTACTCCATTGTTCCCGACACGTGGCGATACCACCACGCCAGCATCTCGGCGGTCACGCCCGCCAGCGGCGCATGCTCGATCGTGATGACTTTGCGTGCGGCGATACCCGATCTCTCGGCCTGATAACGCCGCTCAGCTGATGGCGCCGTTGATCACCGGTTTGGCGATCATGCCCTTTTCCACACCCCACTTGGTGGCAATGGCCTTGTACTCACCGGTCGACATGACGTGTTCGAGCGCCTGCCGCAGCGATTCGGCCAGCCCGGAATCCTTCTGCACCGGCCAGCCGTACGGCGCGGTGTCGAATACCTCACCCGCGGGCTCCAGCGCGCCGCCGCTGCCCTTGATCGTGAACCCCGTCACCGGCGAGTCCGCCGACATCGCGTCGATCTCGCCGTTGATCAACGCGGCGGTGAGCTGGTCCTGGCGGTCGTACACGACGGCCTGAACCGGCGGCAGCCCCGCCGCCACGCACTGGTCGCTCTTGGCGGGAATCTCGACGGTCTCGTGGGTGGAGCCCGGCGTCATCCCGACCCGCAGCCCGCACGCCGCGTTCGGGTCGACGCCCGACCCCGTCCGCTGCGCCCACAACGTCCCCGCCTCGAAGTAGGTCACGAAGTCGACCTGATCCTGGCGCGCCAGCGTGTCGGTGAACGACGACATGCCGACGTTGATCTCGCCACGCTGCACGGTTCCGATGATGTCTTCGAACAGGAACTCGCGGTACTCGGGCACCAGCCCCAGCGTCTTGGCCACCGCGTTGATCAGGTCGACGTCGAAGCCGACGATGTCGCCCGCGGAGTTCTTGAATTCGTTTGGCGCATAGGGCACATTCACGCCGACGGTCAGCCGGCCCGATTCCCTGATATCGGCGGGCAGCGTGGCCGCGATCGCAGGCACCACCCCGCCTGGTTCACCCTCGCCCGCCGGCGGTGCGGCCGTCGACGTCGGCCCGGCCGAGCCGCCGTCGTCGCGTCCACCCCAGAAATGCCACGCACCGAACACCAGCGCCGCGCCGAGCACCACCGCGGCACCCAGGATCGCCACGGTGCGGCCGGACAGCGTCCGTCCCGACGACGCCGCCCTGGGCCGTCCCGCCGAATGCCGACCGGAGCCACCCGTCGCCCGCGTCCGCACACTCAGCGCCCGGCGCGCGGCGGCGGCCAGTTCGCCCGCCGACTGATAGCGCTTGCCCGGCTTCTTGGCCATCCCCTTGGCGATGACGCCGTCGAACGGGGTCAACTTCGGATCGATCGCCGACGGCTTCGGCGCAGGCGCGTTGATGTGCATGGCGATCTGCTGCTCGAGGCTGTCCACCGGATACGGCCGCGACCCGGTCAGGCATTCATAGAGCACGCATGTCAGCGCATAGACATCGGAACGCGGATCGATCTCGCCGCCCTCGAACCGCTCGGGCGACATGTAGGCCATCGTGCCCAGCGTGCTGCCCGCCGTCGTCAGCCCCTGCTGACCGGCGGTGCGCGCCAGCCCGAAGTCGATCAGGTAGGCGAAGTCGTTCTTGGTGACCAGGATGTTCGACGGCTTCACATCGCGGTGAATGAGGCCCAGGTCGTGCGCGGCGTCCAGCGCGGCCGCGACCTGCTCGATGATCGCTACGGCCAGCGCCGGGTTGAGCGGCTTCTTCTTCTGATCCTCGCCCTCGCCCTCGCTTTCGAGCATCGAGCCGAGGTTGCGGCCGTCGATCAGCCGCATGTCCAGGTACAGCTTGTCGTCGATCTCGCCGAAGCCGTGGATCGGCACCACGTGCGGCTCGTTGATACCCGCCGCGGCCTGTGACTCGCGCCGGAAACGCTGCTGGAAAATCTCGTCCCTGGCCAGGTGCGACGGCAGTACCTTCAGCGCGACGATACGGTCGGTCCGGGTGTCGAAGGCCCTGTAGACCTCGCCCATTCCGCCCCGACCGATCAGCTCCTGCAGCTGATACTGCCCGAATGGCGTCGCATCCACCGCGTTTACTCCTCGGCACGCGAACCCGCTGATGTGTCGCTTGAAGCTACACCACGTTTGCCGAGATTGTCCGCGCGTGCGTCAATACGGGCTCAGGTCTCGTCGGCGACCTGAGCTTGCGTTTGATGCCCGCCCGGTGCGTCCGGATCGTCGTCCTGGTGCTCGAGTTCGTCCTGCATCTCGCGCTGCTCCTCGGTGGCTTCCCTGGCATCCTTCGGGTTTTCCGGCGGGTCGTTGCGGTCCATGGCGCGAGGGTCGACGGATCCTGCGCTCGCTAAACGGGGGATTTGCCGAAGTGCCCGTTTGGGGCCGCGTGGGTTCGAGCGGACGAGCCTATCGCGATCCGTATTGCAGCGCCGGCTCGTCGGAGTCGACACCGCCGTTGCTGAGAATCCTCAGCCGGTCCGGCCGGATCTCATAGCGCGCGCCGTCGGCGGGGTTCGTCACGTCGTATCCGCCCCCGACCGGCTTGGCATTGTCGAGCTGCAGATTCGCGCCGTCGCGCAGGCGTTCGCCCTTGTATTCATAGCTGCCCGACGACGTCTGGCAGATCACCGCCATCGACTGCGCGGTCTGGATGGCCGTCACCAACGTGGTGCCGTCTTCGCAGCGGGTGGTGTGACCGATAAAGCCCCTGTCGTCGGTTCCGCTCACGCCGGCCAGGCCCGCCGGCGCCGTCGAGGGCGTCGTCGTCGACGGCGTCGTGCTGGTCGTGGTCGTCGAATCGGTCGTCGACGGGGTGACCGTCGCCGTCGTCGTACTGGCCGACGGCGGTACCGCGAGGCGGGTCTGCGGCGCGGTGCCGGTGTCGCGGCCACCGAAGATCAGCAGCGACGCGAGCACCACAGCGACACCGAACAGCAGGACCGTCGCCGCCACCAGCACGATCTGTGTGCGGCCGAACCGCGACTTCCGCGCGGGCGGCGGCGCGGGGGTGGGTGTGTAGGCGGGCGGGGCATACGGCGTGAAGCCCGTCCCGGACGGGTTTTCGTAGACCGCCGAGAACTGCCGCGTGCTCGTCGGCGGGCTCGGTGTGGGCAGCGGAGGACGCGGCGGCAGCGACGAGCCCGCCGCGGCCGCCGTCGCCTTCGCCAACTCGCCGGCCGTGCGATAGCGGTCCGACGGCTTCTTCGCCATCCCGGTCGCGATCACCTCGTCAAACGCCCGCGTGATGCCCCGCCGCATGATGCTCGGCCGCGGCGGCGGCGAGAACATGTGCGCGCTCATCAGCTGTCGCAAATCCCCGCCGGTCTCGAAAGGCGCCCTACCCGTGAGGCATTCGTACAGCAGACACGTCAACGAGTAGATGTCGGCGCCCGGCCCGACCTGCCCGCCGGCAAACCGTTCCGCGGCCATGTACGCGCACGACCCAATGATCAACCCCGTCGACGTCACGCTGGCGTCGCCGCCGGCGTGCGCGATGCCGAAGTCGACCAGATACGCGAAGTCGTCCGGCGTCAGCAGCACGTTCTCCGGCTTGATGTCGCGGTGCACCAGCCCGTCGGCATGCGCGGCGTCCAGAGCCGCGGCGACCTGGGTGATGATCGACGCCGCGCGCTTGGGCTCCAGCGGGCCGTTCACCCGTAGCTCGTCCTTCAGGCTGGCCCCGTCGACCAGGCGCATGTCGATGTAGAGGGTGCCGTCGATGTCGCCGAAGTCGTGCACCGGGATGACGTGTGGCTCCTGCAGCCGCGCCGCCACCCGTGACTCGCGCCGGAAACGCTCCTGATAGTTCTTGTCCGCGGCCATCTCTGGGCGCAGCACCTTGACGGCGACCATGCGCTCCTTGACCGTGTCGAATGCGCGGTACACCTCGCCCATGCCTCCGACGCCGATCAGAGACTGCAGCTCATACGGCCCGAATCGGGTGCCCAGCCGTGAATCGCCCTGCGGGGAGGCCATTCGGATTCCTTTCCGTCCCTTCAGACGTCGTTCACCGCGGCCGTCGCGTCGACGTGCGGCTCTAGCTGTTGTTCCCGCATCGCACGCTCGTTTAACGCGTCCGTCAGCCAATCGAACTGGACGCGCGCGTATCTTTCCCCGACAGAACGCGATGCGATTAGGGGCTCGCACACCCCGATAGGTCATACGGTAGCGGCATGACAGAACAGTTGCCCGCGGTCACCATCTCGCATCCGCCGGAAGGCGTCCTGCGGGCCATGAATCCGGTGGTGAAGTTCCTGCTAGGGACCCCGTTGGGCGGCGGCATGCGCCGCCAGATGATGGTGTTGAACTTCACCGGCCGCAAGAGCGGTCGCCAGTTCTCGGTGCCGGTCAGCGCGCATCGGCTGGACAACACGCTGTATGCCCTGGCCAGCGCGGGCTGGACGGCCAATTTCCGCGACGGCGCCACCGCGGAAGTGCTGTGGGACGGCAGGAAGACGACCATGCACGGCGAACTCATCCGCGACCCCGCCGCCGTCGCCGACCTGTCCCACCGCGCCGCCGAGTCCTATGGCGCAAACAAGGCGCAGCGCATGATGGGGCTGAAGTTCCGCGACAACCGCGTCCCCACACTCGAGGAGTTCGTCGAGGCCGCGCAGCGAGAAGGCATGCGCGCCGTCAAGTTCACCCCGGCTCAGTAGGTCGCGGCGGCCAGTTCGAGAATCTCGTCGCGATCCGCACGCACCAGGTAGCCCGCCCTGATCGTGGCGTCGAGTGACTCCGTGAAGCGTTCGAGGTATTCGCTCTTGCCGCCGGGATACAGCTTGGTGCGCGTCGCGTCGTCGAACGGCTCACCCGAACCGAACAGCAGCGCCACCGGTGTCGTATCGTCGCCCATGCCCGATGTTCGCGCGATCGGCACGTCGACCCACGGCGTGCGCACACCGCCCCTCGCGATGCCGTTGTCGTCGACGATGAACGACGGCGGCTGACCGTCGTCGGTTTCCAGCCGCCCGGCGTGCGGCGGCGCCTCGCCGCCGCGGACCCAGGCGTGCAGCCGGGCGATCGCCGCCTGCAGCACGTAGTGGTGCTGCGGCCCGAAGTTGATGGAGTGCTTGAGCTGCTGACCCATCAGCTCGTTGCTGGGGGTATAGCCCGCCGCGAGCTGCTCGGTCGGCGTCGAACCGGTGTCGATGAAGCCGACCTTGACGGTGTAGGCGTCCGCATGCGCGGTGCCCGCGATCTCCCACGTCCGCAGCATTTCGGTGTCCCGCTGCCGGGCCATGTAGTAGCCCGGCAGGATGGCGCCGACGACGTCGGTCTCGGTGATGACGTTCATCGTCGGCACGCGCAGGTCGTCGCGGAACGGCGACGGGTCCGGCGTCCCCTTCTCGAACGCCTCGAGCGTGTTGATCCCGTCCAGCGGCGCCGCGCCACCGAAACGCGAATGCACCAGAAAACCGTCGAACGTCTTCGCGTGGTGGTCCACGGCGTTGATGTAGGTGGTCAGGAACATCGCCGACTGCGACTCCCCGATCGCCACCACGAACTCCGGCGTCAGCCTTCCCAGCACCTCGTCGGGCGACTCCCGCGCCAGCTGGCCGATCTGGCTGAACATATCGAAGGAGTAGGCGTCCCCGGGATGGCTCAACGGCGAATAGCGCTCGGGGTCTTGCATTTTCAGCGACATGTCGATGCCGGTGATGGTTAGGCCGCCGTCCACACCCACCTTCTGCGCCGACACCCCGATGTACGCGTAGCCCTCGCGGATCATCTCTCGGTGCGCCATGAACCAGACAGCCGGAGCGTCGATGCCGCCGCTGACGTTGAGCCATTCGACGACCACCGTGCCGTTGAACGTGTCGATGTCTGTCGGCGTCAGGGCCACGATCCGGGTCGTGTACTCCGCCTCGGGCCGCGGTCCCTCGCCGTAGGCCCGCGCGGCGCCAGAGACGAAATACTCGCTGGCGGTGTATCCGACGCTGGCGATGTCGTAGGCGCCGAGGAGCAATTTCGGCGGCCCCGCTACGGGGGTGACTGTAGGCATGGCGACGACACTAGTCATGCGGCGATACTGAGCCGATGCCGGATCTCAACGTGCTGGGCACACCGATGGAGCCGTGCGGCAGCGACCCGCTCACCGGTTTCTACCGCGACGGCTGCTGTTCGTCGGGGCCGGAGGACATCGGCCTGCACACCATCTGCGCGGTGATGACCGCGGAGTTCCTCGAGCATCAGGGCTCGATCGGCAACGACCTGTCCACCCCGCGCCCCGAATACCGGTTTCCCGGCCTGATGCCCGGCGACCGCTGGTGCGTCACGGCCGCGAACTGGCTGATGGCCTATCAAGACGGTTGTGCGGCCCCGGTGGTGATGGCGTCGACGCACGAGCGCACGCTCGAAGTCGTGCCGATCGAGGCGCTCGCCGAGCACGCCGTCGACGTGCCGGACGATCCGGGCGACCTCTAGGGGTCATGACGCGCGAAACGGAATTCCAGCAGAGAAATATCGAGTAGCAGCCTGCTGGAATTCCGTTTCGCGGAAATGGAGCAGGGGCCATCAGGGGTTGTCGACCGATCGCCACACTGGCGGTGTTGACCGCTGTGGTTGCAGGCGCGCCGCAGTGCAGCCGCCCGCCGTCCGCACCGGTTTCGTCGTCCCCGTCGTCTGACGCCACGACGCCGCGAACGACGCCGCCCCCGTCGCCCCCGGCGCCGACGAGCACGCCCGTGCCCGCGGCCGTGTATCCCGTCACTGCCGCCGAACTCGGTGCGACGTGGCGGCCGGATTGTCCCGTCGCACCCGAACAGCTACGGCGAGTCGAGGTCGACTACGTCGGATTCGACAAGCGGACGCATCGCGGCGAGCTCGTCGTGCACCGGGACGTCGTCGCCGATGTCATCGCGATCTTCGAGCAGCTGCAGCGGATCGGCTACCCGATCGCGAAGATGCAGACCGTCGACCACTATCCGGGCGCCGAGGATGAACTGTCGATGGAGGACAACAACACGTCGGCCTACAACTGCCGACCGCTGCCCGGATCGAACAAGCCCTCACTGCACGCCTACGGCCGCGCCATCGACGTCAACCCGCTCATCAACCCCTACATCGACAGCACCGGACATATCGAGCCCGCAACGGCCGGGCCCTACCTCGACCGCAACCGCACCGATGCGGGCCTGCTTCATGCCGGCGACCCCGCCGTGCGCTCGTTCACCGATCGCGGGTGGCGTTGGGGTGGTGATTGGCGAACGCCGAAGGACTACCAGCATTTCGAACGTGACTAAGGCGTCGGGTACATCGGCTGCGAGTCGTGGAACCGGTTGAGGATCGGAATGCGCTCGATGATCTTGTCGCGCAGACGCGGCTGCGGCTGCACGGCGGGAACCTGCGGCTGTGCGGGCGGGACGTACGCCGGCGCGGGGGGTGTATAGGCCGGCGCGGGCGGCGTCGCCGCGGGCGGCACCCAGGTGTCCGGCATGTGCGCGGCGGGCGGATCGGCATCCGGTATCGCCGCGGGCGCGGGCGGTGCCGCCACCATCGTCTGCGCGATCTGCGCCTCGGGCTCGGGCGCTGGCGGAAGCGCCGCGGGTGCGGGCTGGGGGGCGGCGGCCGGGCGCTGCTGCAGCTTGGGCGCGGCCAACGCGGCCTTCGCCTTCGCGGGCACGGTGGCTTCCGGCACCTGATCGGCGGAGGCGCTGGCGTTCTTCGTCCCGGCCGGCTCGTCGGTGGCCTGCAGGCCGAGGGCGACCGAGAGCGAGACCACCAGGGTCACCGCCGCAGCGACGAGGACAGACGTCAAGACCCCGGTCTTCGACATCCCGCGCAAGCTCAGCAGCGGCGTCGACCGGGTGTCCATGGAGTTCACCGCCATGGCGGAGGCCACCGCTGCGCCACGCGCCATCGCCATATCCCCCTCGGCGGAGGAGATGACCGGTGCCGCCGCGACCGCGTCCATCGAGGACACGAACGGATCGAGGTGAGCGGAGCCGACGACGAAGATCGCGTCCAACTGGCGGTCGTTGAGGTCGAGCGCGATCACGCTGCCTGCCAACTCGACGTCGTCGGGCAGGTTCTGCGGGTCGGCCGTCACCCCGTCGGCGTTCACAACGGCGACCACCGTGTAATCGGGTTCGAACACGCAGACCGCGACGTTCTCGTAGCCGGCGATGTCGGCGATACCGCCCGCCAGCGCCTCGGCGGCCTCGATCTCCGACACCGAGATGGCGTTCGGAAGGCCGCGCGACTGCAGCGCATCGAGGATGGCACCCGCCACGGCTTCGCCGGTCGGTGTCCACGTGACGCCGACAGCGTGCACGCCGTTTTCCAGGACCGCCTCGTTGGCATCCAGCAACACCGTGAGCAGCGCTTCGGCATCGAACATCGTGTCGTCGAGCACGTCAAGCGCGCCGCGGTCGATAGCATCGCCGTCGCCGGTGACTCCTTCGACGAGCACCCACCGGACGGCTGTCGAGGTCACCGACAGACCGAGCACGAGGTCCATTCGCTATCCCCCTCCGCCTGTCATCCGGATCCGAGACTACCGCCGCACCGTCTCCACGCACATTCGTCCGGGAACGAAGCCCGGAACACTTCGCCCTCGATTAATCCAAATCGTGCATCAGTCATGCCGTAATCGGTCTTGGACAAGCATTGATGTCGCTTCTACCGTTAGTGCCAGACAGCGACCACGTGCTCAGTTCTAGGCCAAGGAAGTCATGACTGCGACGATGCCCGACACTCACCTGACGGGACAGATGCTCATCGCCGGCGAACCGGTTCGGGGCTCGGGAAAACAGATCCGCGCCTTCGATCCCATCGCAGGCCGGGAGCTCGAGCCCGGCTACGCCTACGGTGACGCGTCCGACGTCGACGCGGCGTGCGGCGCCGCCGCCGCGGCGTTCGCCGAGTACCGGTCCACGACGTCCGAGCAGCGTGCCCAGTTCCTCGAAGCGATCGCCGCCAATATCGAGGCGGTCAAGGATGCCGTCATCGAGCGCGCGGTCGCCGAAAGCGGCCTGCCGCAGGCGCGCCTGACCGGCGAGGTCGGCCGCACGACGGGACAACTCCGGCTGTTTGCCGGCGTCCTTCGCGAGGGCAACTGGAACGGCGCCCGCATCGACCCGGCGCTGCCCGACCGAACGCCGTTGCCGCGACCCGACATTCGCCAGCGAAGCATTCCCCTCGGCCCGGTTGCGGTGTTTGGCGCCAGCAACTTCCCGCTGGCGTTCTCGGTGGCGGGCGGCGACACCGCATCGGCACTCGCGGCCGGCTGCCCCGTCGTCGTCAAGGCCCACGACGCGCATCCCGGCACGTCCGAGATCGTCGGCCGCGCCATCGCCGACGCCGTCACCGCGGCGGGCCTGCCCGTAGGCACCTTCTCACTGCTGTACGGCTTCGGACCCGAACTCGGTGTCACCCTGGTCACCGACCCGCGCATCAAGGCCGTCGGCTTCACCGGATCACGTTCCGGCGGAACTGGCACTCGTCGCCGCCGCGGCCGCCCGTCCCGAGCCGATCCCCGTCTACGCCGAGATGAGCTCGATCAACCCGGTGTTCCTGCTCGACGGCGCGCTGGGCAGTCGCGGCGCCGATCTGGGCCGTGCATTCGTCGGCTCGCTGACGCTCGGCTCCGGTCAGTTCTGCACGAACCCCGGTCTGGTGATCGCGGTCGACGGCCCAGGGCTCGACACGTTCATCGCCGCGGCACGCGACGCGCTGGCGCAGTCGCCCGCCACCCCGATGCTCACCCCCGGCATCGCCGAGGCGTTCTCAAGCGGCGTCGGCAAGCTCAGCGAGGAAGCCGAACTGATCGTCCGCGGCGAAGACACCGACGACCAGACACGTTGTCGCTCAGCACTTTTCGCCACCGATGCGAACAGCTTCCTGACATCCCACACGCTCCAGGCCGAGGTCTTCGGCTCCTCCAGCCTGGTCGTTCGCTGCGCCGACGCCGCCGAGGTGCGGACCGTCGCCGAGAACATCGAAGGTCAGCTCACCGCGACGGTACACGCCGACGAATCCGACCACGACGAGGTGCGACAGCTCCTGCCGCTGCTCGAGCTCAAGGCGGGCCGGATTCTGTTCGACGGATGGCCAACCGGTGTCGAGGTGTGCCACGCCATGGTGCACGGCGGCCCGGCGCCGGCGACCTCGGATTCGCGCACCACTTCGGTCGGCGCGCGTGCCATCGAACGCTACCTGCGGCCGGTCTGCTACCAGGACGTGCCGAAGTCGTTGCTGCCCAGCGCAATCGCTGACGGCAACCCCGAAAACCTGTGGCGGCGCATCGACGGCCGGCTCCAACAGGACTGACCCAACCACTCATCAAGGAGTCGTTTTGAAGGCCCCCGCACGCCCCGTCTTCGACGGAGTTCTGTTCTTCCCCGTCACCCCGTTCACCGACAGTGGCGCCGTCGACCTCGACGCGCTGGGCCGCCACGTCTCAAACGGTGTCGACGCGGGTCCCGGCGGCGTCTTCATCGCTTGCGGCACAGGTGAATTTCACGCACTCGATCCGCAGGAGTTCGGTCCCGTCGTGCGCACCGCGGTCGACGTGGTCGCAGGTCGGGTGCCGGTCTACGCGGGTGCCGGTGGTGCTGTCGCACAGGCCAAGCAATTCGCCCGTGCCGCCAAGGACGCAGGAGCCGACGGCCTGCTGCTGCTGCCGCCCTACCTCGTCGAGATGCCGCAGGCAGGCCTGGTCGACTACGTGCAGGCCGTCGCCGCCGCCACCGACCTGCCCGTGATCGTCTACAACCGCAACAACGCCCGCTTCACCGAGGCGTCCGCGATCGCGGTCGCGGCGATCCCGAGCGTGATCGGATTCAAGGACGGCACCGGCGATCTCGACAAGGTGGCCCGCATCGTTCGTGCGGTCACCGATGCGACCGACAAGGATTTCCTGTTCTTCAACGGCATGCCCACCGCCGAGACCACCCAGCAGGCATACCGTGCGATCGGCGTCCCGCTGTACTCGTCGGCGACCTTCGCCTTCGCCCCCGACCTGGCGCTGGCGTTCTACAACGCGCTCGAGGCCGGCAACGAGGCGCTGATCGACGCACTGCTGCGCGACTTCTTCCACCCGCTCGTCCGGCTGCGCGACACGGTGCCGGGATACGCGGTCTCGCTCGTCAAGGCCGGCGTCACGCTCGAGGGCACGCCTGCGGGTCCGGTGCGGCCGCCCCTGGTGATGCCGAGCGCCGAGGACACCGCGGAGCTGCGCTCGATCATCGCCGCAGGACGGGCGGTGCTCGCAGACGCCCTCACCGAGGCGCGATAGCGATGGCGCCGAGCCGGATTCGGATCACCGGCGCCAGGATCACGCCGATCGCATTCGTCGACCCGCCGCTGCTCAACACGGTTGGGGTTCATCAGCCGTACGCGTTGCGGACGATCATCCAGCTCGACACCGACGCCGGTCTGGTCGGGCTCGGCGAGACCTATGCCGACGAGACGCACCTGGCTCGGCTGCGGGCGGCCGCCGACGCAGTCACCGGGTTGGACGTGTTCGCGCTCAACGCGATTCGTGCCGCCATCGCCGACCGGCTCACCGGCGACTCGCGTGCCGTCGGAACCGCGGGGATGATCACCACGGCCAGCGCTGTCGACCAGGTGCTGTCGCCGTTCGAGGTGGCATGCCTGGACGTGCAGGGCCACGCCACCGGCAGGCCCGTCTCCGATCTGCTCGGCGGCACGGTGCGCGACGCCGTCCCGTTCAGCGCCTACCTCTTCTACAAGTGGGCGGCACACCCCGGCGGCGAACCCGACGCGTTCGGCGAAGCGCTCGACCCCGACGGCATCGTCGCGCAAGCCACCCGGATCGTTGACGAATATGGTTTCACCGCAATCAAACTCAAGGGTGGTGTGTTCCCGCCCGACGAGGAGATGGCGGCGATTGAGGCGCTGCACGCGGCCTTCCCCCACCATCCGCTGCGGCTGGACCCCAATGCCGCGTGGACACCACAGACGTCGATCAAGGTAGCGTCGGGACTGGCGGGCACTCTCGAGTACCTGGAAGACCCGACGCCGGGGCTCGACGGGATGGCGGAGGTCGCCCAGCAGGCGCCGATGCCACTGGCGACGAACATGTGCGTCGTCGCGTTCGACCAGCTCGCACCCGCCGTCGCGAAACGTTCGGTGCAGGTGGTGCTTTCGGACCATCACTACTGGGGCGGCCTGCAGCGCTCCCGGCTGCTCGCCGGCATCTGCGAGACCTTCGGCCTTGGCTTGTCGATGCACTCGAACTCCCACCTCGGCATCAGCCTGGCGGCGATGGTGCACCTGGCCGCGGCCACACCGAACCTCACCTACGCCTGCGACACGCACTGGCCGTGGAAGACCGAGGAGGTCGTCAAGCCAGGTGCGCTGGAGTTCGTCGACGGTTCGGTCGCGGTGCCGACGACGCCGGGACTCGGCGTCGAGATCGACGAGGACGCGCTCGCCGCGCTGCACGAGCAATATGTGCGCTGCGGCATCCGCGACCGCGACGACACCGGCTACATGAAGAGCATCGACCCCGATTTCGAGGCGATCAGCCCGCGCTGGTAATGGCCGTTCGGCTAGACGTCGCGGCGTCGACGCGCGCGCTTGGCCTCGTACATCGCGAGGTCGGCATCGCGGAGTATCTCGTCGGGCGTGCGCTGGTCGTCGCGGTTCACCTCGACCACGCCGATGCTCGCCGTGATCGGCACGGAGGTCGCGCCGACGGACACCGGCATGGCCAACTTCACGCGGATGCGCTCGATCATGTCGTCGAGCTCACCGCGGGCCACGTCGCGGAACACCAGCACGACGAACTCGTCGCCGCCCAGCCGTCCCACCACGTCGTCCGGCGCCACCACCCGGCGCAGGCATCTCGCGGCAGCGCGCAGCAGTTCATCGCCCGCCGTGTGGCCCAGCGTGTCGTTGGTCGCCTTGAGGTCGTCGAGGTCGATGAACAGCACCCAGCGCAACGGCTCGCCGTCAGCAGTCGTCCTCAGCGCCTTCTTGAGCCTGCGCAGCACGGAGACGCGGTTGGGAAGCTCGGTCAGCGCGTCGTGGGTGGCGAAGAACATCGTCTTGTCGGCAAGGGCACGCTCGGCGGTGACATCCGAGAACGACATCAACATGTCGGACTGCCCCGGCGTCTCGGGATCCAACAGCCGGCAGCTCGACAGCAGCCAGATGCGGTCCGTGCCCAGTCGATCGAACCCGAACACCCGATTGAAAAACGGCACGCCGGTGCGCAACACGGTTCGGGCGGGCCGCAGCTCCGGCGGAATATTCACCCCGTCGTAGTCGTAAAACGGTGATCGACCGGTGATTTCGAAGAAGTCGCGGCCGATGTGCTCGGCCCCGGTTCCCATGATGTGCACCGCGGCCGGATTGATCGACTTGATGCGGCCGTCCTTGTCCATCACGATGACACCCTCGGCCATCGAGCCGACGACGGCCTCGAAATGCTGTTCGGCGCGACGCAGTGCGGTCAGGTCACAGCAGAGGAAGACATAGCCGTCCTCCATCACCGCGGCGGAAACACGAACATCCAACGGTGCGCCGTCGGCGGAGCGGTGGGTGCTGTGCAGGATGCCGCCGGAGCCGATGATCGCCGCGGGATCCACTGCGGCGCCGAGCACATCACCGATAGGACGGCCGCGCGCCTCGGCGAACGACAGGCCGTAGATCGACTCGGCGGCCGGATTCCAGCTCGTGATCACTCCGGTCGCGGTGGTGCCGATGATGGCGTCGCTGACGTGATTCACCAGAGCCGCCTGATACCGCAGTGCCGCCTCGGCGGCGTGCCGCGCGCTGATGTCTCGCGTGATGACTTGATGGGCCGGCTCGTCGTCCCACACCGTCAACACGATCACGACCTCGACCGCCAACCGGCTGCCGTCCATCCGGATCATCTGCGCCTGGTAGGGCGGAGTGCGGTCGCCGACCTCGCGCAACTCGGCGATACCCGAGACCATCGGCGGCAACGAGTCCGTCGCCACGAAGTCGGTGATGGGTCGGCCGACGAGTTGTTCGCCGGAGTCGGCGAGCATCAACCCCACCCCGGTGTCATTGACGAACACCACGCGCCCGCCCGCGTGCACACAGATTCCGTCGGGGCTTCTGTCGACCAGTCGGCGGTAGCCATCGTGCGACGACGCCTCGGTGAGTTGACGACGCTCAGCAGCTACCAACGCGCAAACCTCTTTCGACGCTCGTTGCCAAGCTACCGGTTCGAGTTTGCCGCCATCACGTATTCAGCCGCCCAGCGGCACTAGACTGATGCACCATCACGACGCAAAGGCGCCAAGTGATGCTAGGAGTGCATCGGTGTTATCGCTGGCCAGGCTGTCCTGCTTCGTCGCCGTGGCCGAGGAACTGCACTTCGGGAGGGCCGCCGAGCGGCTGCACATGACGCAGCCGCCGCTGAGCCGCCAGATCCAGCAGCTCGAGAGCGAGCTCGGTGTGCAACTCATCGAGCGCAGCACGCGGGCGGTCACGCTCACGCCGGCCGGGCTGGCCTTCCTTCCCGACGCCCGCCGCATCCTGCAGCTTGCCGAGGGCGCCGCGCAAACGGTGAAGCGGATTCCCGCAGGCGATCTCGGCACCGTCGTCATCGGCTTCACGGCCGCCTCCGCGCACGTGGTGTTGCCGCGGCTGCTGGGGGCGGCGCGGGAGAAGCTGCCCGACGTGAAGCTGGACCTGCGGGAGATGGTGACGGCGGTCCAGCTCGAGGGCTTGATGACGGGCGAGGTCGATCTGGGCATGGCGCGCCCGCCGGTTCGGCGGCCCGGCCTGGTGTCGCGGCCCTTGTTGCACGAACAGCTGGTCGCCGCGCTGCCCGAGGCGCATCCCCTGACCGGTCTCGGCAGGCAGCTGACCCTCAACGACCTCGACGGCCAGGACGTGATCATGTACTCGCCGGTGCAGGCACGCTATTTCAACGAGCTGCTCATCAGCACGTTCACGATCGCGGGCGCGACACCCCGCTACGTGCAGACCGTGACGCAGGTGCACACGATGCTGGTGCTGGTGCGGTCGGGCATCGGCATCGCGCTGGTGCCCGCGTCGGCGGCGACGCTGCACCCCGAGGGCGTGGTGTTCCGCGCCATCGGCGCGTTCCGGGAGCGGCCGGTCGAACTGGACGCGGTGTGGCGGGGTGACAGCACGAACCCCGCGCTGCTGCGTCTGCTCAAAGACGTGCTACCGCAACGGGAATGGACGACCGACGATCTGGTCGGGGACGTGGTCGGCTAGTGCCGGCGACGCTGTTCGGGTGGGCGCCCGCGGTTACTCGCGCACCTGGCGAGTAACCAGGCCTTTCGTGGACCGGGAGTCGACGATGCACCGGGAATCGACCTGCTCGCCTTCTCGTTCGTCGCCGTAGTAGACGCGATATCCCTCGATCACCGTAGTGTCGCCATCTGCGTGCTCATGAGTGGCACTCGTTGTGCCGTCCGCCGTTCGGGTGACGGTGAACCACTGACCGGACTCGGGGTCCTTGATCGTGTCGCCCTCTTGGATGTCGCCAAGCGGCACCTGCTCTGTCGCGTGTTCCGAACTCATGACCCTCCCCGTTATCGTCCCGGTTGCCGGCTGCGTTCGGCGATGCCCCTGAGGATTCTCCTGTCAACGGCGCGGGTCAATCCCGTCGGCGCCGGGCGAGCTACCTAGACGTGTTGGCCGGCATCGGCACCGGCGTGACCAATTGCCCCGACTCCAGGAAGCTGTCGAGGTTGCGCAGCGTCAGCGCCTCCATCGCGGCGCGGGTCTGCACGGTCCCGCTGCCCACATGCGGCAGCACCACGACGTTGTCCATCGTCAGCAGCGCCTCCGGCACATTCGGCTCGTCGGCGAAGACGTCGAGCCCCGCCCCCGCGAGCCGGCCGGCCTCGAGCGCCTCGACCAACGCCTCTTCGTCGACCACGCTTCCCCGCGCGATGTTCACCAGATACCCGTCGGCGCCAAGCGCATCGATCACCTCGCGGTTCACCAACTTTCGCGTACCCGCGCCGCCGGCCGCGGCGACGATGAGGACGTCGACTCGGCGTGCCAACTCCGCCGGCGTCGACACGTAGTCATACGGCGAATCCTCGACCCGGTGGCGGTTGTGGTAGGAGATGGTGCAGCCGAAAGCGCTGAGCCGCTTGGCGATTGCCCCGCCGATGCGGCCGAGCCCGATGATTCCCACCCGCGTATTGCTCACCTGCCGCGTCAACGGGTACATGCCGTCGAGGGGCCACCGGCCTTCACGTACGTACCGGTCCGCCGCCGAGAACTGTCGCATCACGTCGATCACCAGCCCGACGGCGGTGTCCGCCACACAATCGGTCAGCACGTCGGGTGTGTTGCTGACGGCCACCCCTCGCTCCGTCGCGGCGTCCACATCCGTGGTGTCGTAGCCGACCCCGAAGTTCACGACCGCACCGAGGCCCGGCAGCGCCGACATCAAGTCGGCATCCACACCGGTGCGCCCCGACGTCACCACCGCGGTGATCTCCCCGCCATGGGAGGACAGGAAGGCCTCGCGCTCGGCCGGGTCGTCGGGCAGCACGTAGGCGGCGTAGTCGTCCTGAAGGGTCTGCGCGAGCGAGGGCTTCAGCGGCCCGACCTGCATGACGGTCCGACTCGAAGCGCTGCGGGGTGGCGTACTCATGATGTGACCACGCTACGGCGACCTGCGGATACCCGTCCAACATCCAATTAGCATCGACTTATACCGAAGCCGCATGACAGTCGAATTGAAGTGACCGGCAAGGTATCGACACGTCACCGCGACGCCTAAATGAGCAGTTCAACGGCCATGTAGCCGCGCCTCACCCGCGACCGGACGCGTCGCCGATCCCGCCGATTTGGCCACTTGGCCGGGGTTGACGCTCGAAACTCCACGTCCTTACCTTGTGTCTGCGATCACAGGTCTCATCCACATACGTGGACGTCACAGAAGCAGTCCGGGAGGATCCATGAGCCCCGCAGCACGCACCCCGCGCCGCCGCATCACCGCGGCCGCCGCCGTCGCCCTTGCGGGAATCACCCTCGCCGCCAGCGGATGCACCGTCGCCAACTCCCGCCACGGCGGCTATGACCCGAACACGTTGCGCATCGTCCTGTCCCAGGAGCCGCCCACCCTCGAACCCTGCGAGAGCTCCCTGACCTCCACCGGCATCGTCGTCCGGTCCAACATCACCGAGCCGCTGATCGAACGCGGCCCGAGCCGCTGATCGAACGCGACCCCAACTCCGGCGACCTGCAGCCGCTGCTGGCCACCAAGTGGCGCCAGCTCTCGCCCAACCAGTGGGAATTCGACATCCGCAGCGGCGTGACGTTCTCCAACGGTGCGCCGTTCACCTCGCAGGACGCCGCCTTCGCCATCGACCGCGCCGTCAACTCCGACCTCAACTGCAACGTCGACGGCTACGTCTTCGGCGACGATCCGCTCGCGCTGTCCACGCCCGACGACTCGACGCTCATCGTCGGCACCAAGACCCCCGATCCGATTCTGCCGCTGCGTATTTCGTTCGTCGAGATCGTGCCGCGCGGCACCAGCACCACCGAAAAGGTGCGGGAGCCGATCGGCACCGGCCCCTACGCGATCGACGACTGGGAGTACGGCCAGAAGCTGTTCCTGAAGCGCAACGACACCTACTGGGGCCGCAAGCCGGCCTTCGCCCGCGCCGAGTATCAGTGGCGCAGCGAGGGCAGCGTCCGCGCCGCGATGCTCACCAACGACGAGACCGACATCGCCGTCTCGCTCGGCCCCGAGGACGGCGCGGGCGACCTCGGCGTCCCGTTCCAGAACAACGAGACCACCGCCCTGCGCATGCAGGCAGGAGAGGCGCCGCTCAACGACATGCGCGTGCGGCAGGCCATCAACTACGCCGTCAACCGCGAGGGCATCGTCAAGGCCCTGTTCCGCGGCCTGGGACAGCCCGCGTCGCAACTCATCCCGTCCGGCGTCGTCGGGTACAACGACACGCTTCCGCTTTGGCCGCACGATCAGCAGAAGGCCAAGCAGCTCATCGCCGCGGCCAAGGCCGACGGTGTTCCCGTCGACCGGCAGATCCGGCTGATCGGCCGCACTGCGCAGTTCCCGAACATCAGCGAGACCATCGAGGTGCTGCAGAGCGAGTTCGCCGATATCGGGCTCAACGTCAAGATCGAGATGATGGACACGGCCAACCAATTGCTCTACCAGCTGCGGCCGTTCCCCGAGGGTGCGGGTCCGTATCTGCTGATGATCATGCACGGCAACCAAGCCGGTGACGCCGCCTTCACCATGGACCAGTACATGCTCAGCGACGGGCCCCAGGCGTCCTATGGCACAAAGGAATTCGACAAGAAGATCCGCGCGGCGGAAGCCCTCGACGGACAGCCGCGCCAGGACGCCTTCGCCAAGCTCTTCGCCGAAGAGCCGCAAGAGGTGATGAGCATGGCCTACATCGCCCACATGCGCGGCATCCTCGGCAAGTCCCGCCGGGTCGACTACACGCCCAACTCCGCCACCGGTGACGAGATGCGCTTGGCCGAGATGACGCCGGCCGGCACCGACACCGCCGACCGCTCCGACGCCCAGTAAGAACCGGAAGGCAGCCCATGTTCCCCTTCGTCCGGCGCCGGATGTACACCAGCGCACTGCCGTTGATCATCGTCCTGCTCGGCGTCTTCCTGATCGCCCGGCTCACCGGCGATCCGACCAACCTGTACCTGTCCGAATCGGCGACACCGGAGCAGCGCGATGCCTTCCGAGCGGCCAACGGATTCGACCAGCCCGTGTGGACGCAGCTCGTCGACTATTTCAAGGGCGTGCTGCATCTCGACTTCGGCACCTCGCTGCGCACCGGTGAGTCGGCGTCGACGATGGCGCTGCGAGCGTTCCCCGCGACCCTGCAATTGGCCGTCACCACAATGCTTCTGGCGACCGTCCTCGCCGTGATCGTCGGCTGCTGGGCCGCCTACCGGCCCAACTCGCTGGCCGACCGGTTCTCCAGCCTGCTGTCGATGACGGCCGCCAGCATCCCCGACTTCTGGTTCGCCATCACCGGTGTGTGGCTGTTCGCCGTTCTGCTCGGTGTGCTGCCCACGTCCGGCGTCGACAGCGGCGTGCTGTCGTGGATCCTGCCCGTCGCGACGCTGATGATCCGACCGCTCGGCGTGCTGACCCAAGTGGTCCGCGGCGCAATGGTTTCCGCACTGTCGGCACCGTATGTGCGGCTGGCGCGCAGCAAGGGCGCCAGCGACTTGCGCGTCGTCACCCACCATGCCCTGCGCAACGCCGCCGCCCCCGCGCTGACCGTCGCGGGCGACCTGGCCGTCGGCCTCATCAACGGTGCCGTCGTCGTGGAGGCCATCTTCGGCTGGCCCGGCATCGGCAAGCTGATGATCGACGCGATACTGCAGCGCGACTTCGCCGTCCTCCAGGCCGCCGTGCTGCTGACAGCGGTGAGCATCTTCGTCCTCAACATCATCATCGACGCCTGCTACGCCTTGCTCGACGCGCGCGTCCGCGAACCGGTTATGGCCTAAGGGAGAGACGACACATGAGCACTCAACTCGATCTGGTTCCCGTCAAGCCGACGACGGCCATCGTCGGCGAGCCCGGCACCGCGACCGCCAAGAAGCGCGGCGGCTCGAAGTGGTTGCAGATGTTGGGCAATGACCGGGTCGCCGCCGCCGCTGCGGTCATTCTCGGCCTGGTGTTCCTCACCGCGCTCCTCGGCCCGATGCTGGTCGGCAACCTCGCCACCCACATCGACCTCGACAACTCCAACCAGGCGCCGTTCACCCTGGCGCACGGCTGGGCCAACGTCCTTGGCACCGACCCGCTGGGCCGCAGCATGCTCGCACGGCTGATCGTCGCTTGCCGCACGACGCTGTCGGTCGCGGTCCCCGCGGTGGTCATCTCCGCCGTCGTCGGCTCGCTGATCGGCATGTGGGCCGGCTACTACCGCGGCTGGCGCGAGACGGTCGCGATGCGCATCGCCGACGTCATCATGAGCTTCCCGTCGCTGCTGCTGGCCGTCGTCGTGCTGTATGTGTTCTCGCCAAGTGCTGCGAACATCGTTGCCGTGCTGGCGATCACCCGCATCCCGGTGTATCTGCGCACGGCCCGCGCCGAGTCCGCCGAACTGCAGAGCCGGCTGTTCGTCGACGCCGCCCGCACCTTCGGCGCCAGCGCACGGTCGATCATCTGGCGCCACGTCCTGCCCGTCGTGCTGCCCACGCTGCTGACCGTCGCGACGCTCGACTTCTGCTACGTCATGCTCGCCGAGTCGTCGCTGAGCTTCCTCGGCATCGGCATCCAGCCGCCCGTCATCAGCTGGGGCCTGATGGTCGCACAGGGCCGCAGCTACCTGCACACCGCCTGGTGGCTGTCGTTCTTCCCCGGCGTGGCCATCGTCATCACCACGGTGTCGGCCACCATCCTCGCCGCCTGGGCCCGCATCGCCACCGATCCGGGACAGCGGTGGCGCCTGACGGTGCCCCAGAAGCGCCTGTCCACGTTCACCAAAACCACGAAGGCACTCTGATGACCGCTGTGATCGACCACAAGGCGCCCACCGACCAGGTCGACGGCGACCCGGTGCTCGACGTCGACGGCATGAGCGTCGAGATCCGCACCATCGCCGGCACCGTGCGCGCCGTCAACGACGTCAGCTTCCAGGCCCGTCGCGGCGAAACACTGGCGCTGCTGGGCGAATCCGGCTGCGGCAAGTCGATGACCGCCACGGCGCTCGCCGGCCTGCTCGAGCCCGTCGCCGACATCGTCAGCGGCACCGCCACCCTGGGCGATGTCGAGATCCTCGGCGCCGGCCGCAAGAAGCGGCGCGAGATCGCGGGAACCGAACTCGCGATCGTCTTCCAGGACGCGCTGACCGCGCTCAATCCGCTCTACACCGTCGGGACCCAACTGGCCGAACCGTTCCGGATCCACCACGGGATGAGCGGCAAGGAGGCCAAGGCCAGGGCGATCGAGTTGATGGCCCGCGTCGGCATCCCGCAGCCCCAGACCAGGGTGAACTCCTACCCACACCAGTTCTCCGGCGGCATGCGGCAGCGTCTGCTCATCGCGATGGCCGTCGCGCTGAACCCGAGCGTGCTGATCGCCGACGAACCGACCACCGCGCTCGATGTCACCGTGCAGGCCCAGATCATGGCCCTGCTGCGGGACCTGCGCACCGAATACCGGATGGCCGTCGTGCTGATCACCCACGACCTGGCGCTGGTCGCCGAGGAGGCCGACCGCGTCGCGGTGATGTATGCCGGCAACATCGTCGAAACCGGTCCGGTGGCCGAGGTGTTCGCCAACCCGCAGCACCCCTACACCAGGGGCCTGCTGAACTCGGTGCCCGTGCATGCCCGCCGCGGCGACGAGCTCAAGTCCATCGGTGGCTCGCCGCCCGACCTGCACGCGATCCCCGAGGGCTGCGTATACCAGGCCCGCTGCCCGCTGGCGCAGGACATCTGCGCCACCACACGACCCGCGCTCGAATCCGTCGGTGGCCGCCGCAAGGCGGCGTGCCATTTTTCCGAAGAGGTCCAGCCCGCAGGAGAGGAGGACCACACACATGTCTGAGAATCTGCTCGAGGTCCGCGACCTTCGTAAGTCGTTCACCGTGCCGAACGCGGGGAAGAAGAAGTTATGCGCGCTCGACGGCATCAACTTCGACCTGGCCCGCGGCGAAACGCTCGGCCTCGTCGGCGAATCGGGCTGTGGAAAGTCCACGCTGGCAAGGACTTTGATGATGCTGGAGCGGCCCGACTCGGGCACCGTGCGCTTCGACGGCATCGATCCGTTCAGCCTGCGCGGCACGGACCTGCTGAAGTTCCGCCGCCGCGTGCAGATGGTGTTCCAGGATCCGTACGCCTCGCTGAACGCGCGGATGTCGGCCGGCGACATCATCGCCGAGCCGTGGCGCAGCCACAAGGGCATGTACAGGGGCAGGCGTGAGCGCGACATGCGGGTGCGCGGGCTGCTCGACCTCGTCGGCCTCGGCGCCAAGGCCGCCGACAAGTACCCGCAGGAGTTCTCCGGCGGGCAGCGGCAGCGCATCGGGATCGCCCGCGCGCTGGCGCTCGACCCGGACGTGATCATCTGCGACGAGCCGGTGTCCGCTCTCGACCTGTCCGTCCAGGCGCAGGTGCTCCACCTGCTCAACGATCTCCAGCAGCAGTTGCAGATCTCCTATGTGTTCATCTCGCACGACCTGTCGGTGGTCCGTCACGTCGCCGACCGGGTCTCGGTCATGTATCTCGGCCGGATCATCGAATCCGGGCCCACCGAAGCGGTTTTCGAGCGGCCGGACCACCCCTACACCGCCGCGCTGATGTCGGCGGCGCCGACGTTGGACGGCGCACAGCGCCGCGAGCGCATCCTGCTCAAGGGCGAGGTGCCCTCGCCGCTCGACCCGCCGTCGGGTTGCCGGTTCCGAACCCGCTGCTGGAAGGCCACCGAGGTCTGCGCGACGACCCCGCCGCCGAACGCGCTCGATCTCGAGGTCGTCGGACATAGCGCGCAATGCCACCACCCGCTTCTGGAGGAAGATGTGCTCGCCTCAGCATGAGCGCCGCAGGGTATTGCATCGTGGCGGCGACCGTCATGCTCGCGTCGGCGCTGCAGGCGTCGATCGGCTTCGGCATCGGCTTGCTCGCCGCGCCGATCGTCGCGCTCGTCGACCCTGGCCTCATTCCGGGGACGCTGATCATGGTCGCCACCCTTCTCACGCTGATGGTGGTGATCCGCGAGCGCGAGGACATCGACCTGCACGGAACCGGCTGGGCGTTGGTCGGCCGCGTGCCGGGCACGATCGCGGGCGCCCTCCTGCTGGCGATGCTGCCGCATCGGGCGCTGGCGATCATGCTCGCGGCGGTGGTGCTCGGCGGTGTGGTCCTCACCAGCTTCGGCTGGATCCCCGCGCCACGCCGGCGCAACGTGGTGCTGGCCGGCGCGGCGTCGGGCGTGCTCGGCACGGCCACGGCGATCGGCGGACCGCCCATGGCGCTTGTCTGGCAACGCAATACCGGAGCGCGGCTGCGCGGCACGATGAGCGGCTTCTTCCTCGTCGGCTCGATGATGTCGATCGCCGCGCTGGCCGCGACGGGATCCATTCACACCCGCACCATGTGGGGATTCGCCGTGCTGATCCCGGCCGCGATCGCGGGCTACCTGCTGTCGCGGCCGATGAACAAGTTCCTCGATCCGCAACGGCTGCGGTTGTTGGCGATCGGCGTCTCAACGGTGGGCGCCATCGTGCTCATCGGCCGCGAACTCGTCGCGATAGGAGGGTGACGTGACCGACGAGTCCCAGTCCGATGTCGCCGGCTCAGCGGCTCCGGCACCGGACCTCGCGGTCCGCTCGCACCATCCGTCCTCCTCGCGTGCGGGTGTCAAATCCGCGGCGCGCACGGTCGAGCTGCTCGAGTACCTCGCCGCCCGCCACGACAACCCCGCACGGCTGCGCGAGATCAGCGATGCGCTCCAGATGCCGCGCAGTAGCGCCCACGCCCTGCTGCGGACGCTCGTCGCGCAGGGTTGGGTGCGGTCCGACGCGTCGGGAACGTTGTACGGCATCGGCATTCGGGCGCTGCTGGTGGGCACGAGCTATCTCGACAGCGATCCGTACCTGCCGCTGATCACTCCGTTCCTCGACGATCTGCGTCGCGACCTCGACGAAACGTTTCATCTCGGCCGCCTCGACGGCACCGACATCGTCTATCTGGCCACGCGGGAATCCAGACAGTACAACCGGATCCAGAGCCGGGTCGGACGGCGCCTACCCGCGTATGCGACCGCGCTGGGCAAGTCACTGCTCGCCGAGCGGTTCGGCGGCGAGCGCGACGCGCACGTCCCCGCCGCCCTGACGCCGTTGACCGACCAGACGATCGTCGACCGCACCACGCTCGACGACGCGCTCGAGGACGCACGGGTGCGCGGCTACGCCACCGACGACCAGGAGAACACCCCGGGGCTGCGGTGTTTCGCGGTGGCGCTGCGCTATTGCAGCCCCGCACAGGACGCCATCAGCGCCTCGATACCCGACGAGCGGCTGACCCCGCAGCGCGAGCGCGACATCGTCGACGCGCTGCGCACAATGGGCGACAAGGTGACCCGCGTGGTCCGCCCACTGGCCAACGGCGACAAGTGGTTTGCGTCGTGAGTAGGAGAACCCCAATGACCGTTCCAGTCGTCCGCGAGATGACGGTGATCCCGATCGCGGGCCACGACAGCATGCTGCTGAACCTCAGCGGCGCACACGGCCCGTTCTTCACCAGGAACCTGGTGATTCTCACCGACTCCGACGGCAACACCGGTGTCGGCGAGGTGCCCGGCGGCGAGCCGATCCGGCGCACGCTGGACGACGCACAGGCGATCGTCGTCGGTCGCAGCATCGGCGACCATCACGGCGTCCTCAACGACATGCGCCGGGCGTTCGGCGACCGCGATTCCGGCGGGCGCGGCGCCCAGACGTTCGACCTGCGTATCGCCGTGCACGCGGTGACCGCCGTCGAATCCGCCCTCCTCGACCTGCTCGGCCGGCACCTCGAGGTGCCTGTGGCGGCGCTGCTCGGCGACGGCCAGCAGCGCGACAAGGTTCAGGCGTTGGGCTACCTGTTCTTCGTCGGCGACCGCACCAAGACCGATCTGGCATACCGGTCGCCCGACGACGAGGACCCCGAGGCCGACGAGTGGCTGCGCGTCCGCCACGACGAGGCGCTGTCACCCGAGGGCGTCGTCCGCCTCGCCGAGGCCGCCAGGGCGCGCTACGGGTTCGTCGACTTCAAGCTCAAGGGCGGCGTGCTGCCCGCTCCCGAGGAGGCCAAGGCGGTGATCGCGCTCGCCGACCGCTTCCCCGAAGCCCGCATCACGCTCGACCCGAACGGCGGCTGGCTGCTCGAGGATGCGGTGATGACGTGTCGCGAGCTGACCGACGTGCTGGCCTACGCCGAGGATCCCGTCGGCCCCGAGGGTGGCTTCTCCGGCCGCGAGGTGATGGCGGAGTTCAAGCGGGCCACCGGCTTACCGACGGCGACGAACATGATCGGCACCGACTGGCGCGAGCTGGGCCACGCGATCCGCGCCAACGCCGTCGATATCCCGTTGGCCGACCCGCACTTCTGGACGATGGCCGGCTCGGTGCGCGTCGCGGAGCTCTGCGACGCGTGGGGGCTGACGTGGGGTTCGCACTCCAACAACCACTTCGACGTGTCGCTGGCGATGTTCACCCACGTGGCGGCGGCGGCGCCGGGCGCCATCACCGCCATCGACACGCACTGGATCTGGCAGGACGGTCAGCGGATCACCAAGGAGCCGTACGACATCGTCGACGGGTACCTGACGGTTCCCGACAAGCCCGGCCTCGGTGTCGAACTCGACGACGAGGCGGTGGCGGCCGCCCACGAGCTGTATCAGCGCGAAGGGCTCGGCGCCCGCGATGACGCAGTCGCCATGCAGTACCTGATTCCCGGCTGGACGTTCGACAGCAAACGTCCTGCACTGCAACGGAGTTGAGATGAAGGTAGTCGTGGCCGCCGGTACGCTGGCGCCGCACCGCGAGCGGCTCGAGGCCGCGTTGCCCGACGCGCGCGTGTGCTGGCAGACCAACGGCGTGTCGGCGGACGAACTGCGCGACGCCGACGTGTTCGTCGGCAGCCTGTTCACGGCGGCGATGGCGGACGCGGCGGAGAAGCTGAGGTTGATCCACGTCGCGGGCGCGGGCACCGACAAAGTCGACTTCGACGCGGTGCCGCCCGATGTCCTGGTGGCCAACACCTTCCGGCATGAGCAGTCCATCGCCGAGTACGCCGTCGCGGCGGCGGTCATGCTGCGCCGCGACTTCCTCACGCAGGATCGGGAACTGCGCCGCAACATCTGGGCCACCTCGGTGTACGACGCCGAGACGCGGCAACCCAGCGTACTCGGTGGCGCCCACATCGGCTTTGTCGGCTTCGGGCACATCGGCACACGCGCGTGGGACCTGTTCCGCGCCTTCGGCTGCACCGGCGCCGCCGTGACCGGCTCGGGTCGGGTGGCCGACGCGGGTCTGGCCTGGGCGGGCAGCACCGGCGAACTCGACCGCCTTCTGCGCGAAGCTGATGTCGTCGTTATCTCCGCCCCGCTCAACGACCGCACCGAAGGCATGATCGGTGCCGCGCAGTTCGAGGCACTCGGCGCCGACGGCGTGCTGATCAACGTCGGCCGCGGCCCCCTGGTGCAGCAGCGCGCGCTGTACGACGCGCTCGCCTCCGGTCTGATCCGGGCCGCCGCGATCGACGTCTGGTACCGCTACCCGGCCGGTGACGACGTCAGCCCACCCGCCGATCTGCCGTTCGCCGCCCTGCCGAACCTGCTGATGACCCCGCACTCCTCGGGCGTGACCTGGGATACCTTCAGCGGCCGCGTCGACGACATCGTCGCCAATATCGGAAGGCTGCAGCGCGGCGAACCGCTGCGCAATGTCGTGCACGGCGGCTGAGCCGGTCCGGTTAACTTGTCGGCGTGCGAGTCGACGGGCGGGACATCACCGTTACCGGCAGCTTGCTGCAGCCACTGACTCGCCGCACCAGCGATATCCTGCGGCTTCTGCTGGCGGCCGTCTTCCTCGCGGTCGTCATCGCCAGCTCGCTGATCACCCGGTATGACTGGGTGGGCCTGGAGCGGTCGATCTCCGGCATCGTCGGCGTGCTGACACCCATCCAGTCCAACCTGGTCTATCTGGCATACGGCATCGCGATCCTGGCGCTGCCGTTCGCGATTCTGATCGGCCTGATCGGCGGCAGGCATTGGAAGCTGCTGGGTGCCTACGCGGCCGCAGGCGTCATCGCCGTGCTCGCGCTGTCGGTCCGACCCGACGGCATCTCGGCGCCGCGCTGGCACTTCGACGTGGCCGAACAGCCCAAGACGTTTCTCTCGCAGTTCCTCGACGATCCTCGCTGGATCGCGATGCTCGCCGCCATCCTCACGGTGTCCGGGCCCTGGCTGCCCGCCCGGTGGCGGCACTGGTGGTGGACGCTGCTGCTGGCCTTCGTGCCCATCCACCTCGTGGTCAGCACCGTGGTGCCCGCTCGCTCGCTGCTCGGTCTCGCGGTGGGCTGGTTCGTCGGCGCGCTGGTGATCCTCGTCGTCGGCACACCGGCCCTCGAGGTCCCGCTGGAAGGTGCCGTGCGGGCGATGGACCGTCGGGGCTGCTCGGTAACCGGGCTGACCGTGCTCCGGCTGGCCGGCCGGGGATCGCTGCTGCTCTCGGCGGACTGCGCCGACGGAGCGATCAAGGAGATCGAGCTGTACAGCCCGAACCAGCGCAGCGGCGGCGCACTGCGACAGCTGTGGCGAAAGTTCACGCTGCGCGGCGGGGAAACCGCGCCATTCCACGCCTCGATGCGCCGCGTCGTCGAACATCGCGCGCTGATGGCGATCGCGATCGGTGATCTGGGCGTCGCCAACACCGCGCCCTTGGCGGTCACACCGCTCGATCGCGGATGGACGGTGTATGCGCACACACCCGCCGGCGGCACACCGCTCGACGAGGCCACCGAAACGACCCTGGTGCCGAGGATCTGGGGCGCGCTGCGACTATTGCACGATCAGCACATCTCGCACGGCGACCTGCGCGCCAACAAGATCACCGTCGACGGCGACGGGGTGTTGTTCGGCGGCTTCGACCACGCCGAGTACGGGGCCACCGACAAGCAACTGCAGTCGGATATCGCCGCGCTGCTGGTGACGACGAGCGCGCTCTACGATGCGCCGACCGCGGTGCGTGCGGCAATAGGGGTGTTCGGCAAGGGCGCGGTCTTGACGGCATCCGGACGGCTGACGAAAGCGGCTGTGCCGAAACGTATCCGGGATTCGGTCCCCGATGCCCGTGGGGTCATCAAAGCCGCACGCGACGAGGTGCAACTGCAGACCGGCGCCGACCAGATCGAGACCGAGACGGTCACCCGGTTCAACCGGAACCAGATCCTGCAGATGGTGCTGCTCGTCGCGCTGGTCTACGTGGCGCTGCCGTTCATCAGCACCGTGCCCACCTTCCTCTCGGAACTGAGAACCGCGAACTGGTGGTGGGGCCTGCTGGGCCTTCTGGTGTCCGCGCTGAAGTACGTAGGTGCGGCGGCCGCGCTGTGGGCGTGCGCCGACGGTCTGGTGAGCTTCCGCAACCTCACGCTGATGCAGGTGGCCAACACGTTTGCGGCCACCACCACTCCCGCGGGTGTCGGCGGACTGGCGTTGAGCGCACGGTTCCTGCAGAAGGGCGGCCTTGGCGCACTTCGGGCCGCGACAGCGGTGGCGCTGCAGCAGTCGGTCCAGGTGGTCACCCACCTCACCCTGCTGATCCTGTTCAGCGCCTTCGCCGGAGCGTCGGCCGACCTGTCGCACTTCGTTCCGTCGACGACCATCGTCTACGCCGTCGGCGGGGTGGTGCTGGTGCTCGTCGCGGCGTTCGTCGTCGTGCCCAAGCTGCGGAAGTGGCTGACGGCGACGGTCGGGCCCCGGATCGCCGAGGTGCTGCGAGACCTGCGCGAGCTCGCGAGCGAGCCGAGGCGCCTGGCGCTCATCGTCCTCGGTTGTGCCACAACGACTCTCGGCGGCGCGCTGGCGCTGTGGGCATCCATCTCGGCGTTCGGCGGCGACGCCACGTTCGTCACGGTGACGGTGGTGACGATGATCGGCGGCACCCTCGCGTCGGCCGCACCCACCCCCGGCGGCGTCGGCGCGGTCGAAGCGGCGCTGATCGGCGGGCTGGCCGCCTTCGGGGTGCCCGCAGGCGTCGCGGTGCCCTCGGTGCTGCTCTACCGGGTGCTCACGTGCTGGCTGCCGGTCTTCGTCGGCTGGTTCCTGATGCGCCGGCTCGCCGAGAAGGACATGATCTAGCCGGCGGCGCTCCCCGCCGAACGTGAACCCTCAGCGAATATAGGCGGCACAGATCGCAGTGGGTTCACGCTCGCGAGCTATCGGCGGCGGCCCTGGCCGCCGTGACTCTGCCGAGCCAATAGATGCCGACCGACACGAGCAGCGACAGCACCGCGATTCCGGCGACGAGGTAGAACCACGCCCCGTAGGCGATCGTCGCACCCGCGAAGCCGATCTCGCCGGAGTCGTTGGAGATCAACGGCGTCCACGACCCGCTGAGCGTCGCGATGACGGCGACGAGGGCGGACAGGCCACCGACGACCGCGCACGTGTAGAACACGGCCGGGCGCGCGAGCCTGGTCTCCTCGTAGCGCGGCAGGAACCGGCGGATGATGATGACGACGTCGACGAAGAGCACCAGCATCGAGATGCACCAGATCACCGTCACCGCAGCCTGGAGCACGTCGTACACCTTGGTCTGAATGTCGATCGGGGCACCGCCGCCCACACCGAGCGACGGCATGACGATGAAGGCCGCCAACGCGAACAGCGACGCGATGGCCGTCTGCACCCACACCGCATTGCTCGGCACCTTGTTCTTGTTCACCTTCGCCATCGCGGCGGGCAGCCTCTGGTCGAGTCCCGAAACGAAGATGAGCCGGGCGAAGGAGAAGTTGTAGACCACGGTGATGAAGAGGAAGAAGGCGGCGAACAGGACCGCGACGAGCTTGCCCAGCCAGCCCGCCAATGCCGAGCCGACGGCCGTCGCGAGGGCCGTCACCTGAGCCGACTCTCCTTCTGCGGCAGGCACGGTCACCATCACCGCCCACGTCGCCAGCACGTAGGCGGCCATCACCGCCAGCGACCCCCAGACGAGGTAGCGGGTGATCGAACGCTCGTCCTTGATCTCCACGCCCATGTTGAGCGGCACCTCGACGCCGAGTAGCGCGAGCACGACCACGCCGAAGAAGCTCCAGTTCGCGAGGTTGATGCCGGTGTCCGACGACGGCGCCCAGGCCGACCAGTCGGTGGGATTGGTCTCCGCGGGTGCGCCGCTCGCCAAATGCACGATGCCCGCGATGAAGACCAACGCAATGGCCAGCGCGTACAGCACGCACACCGCGTTGACGATGTTCTGGGTCAACCGGAATCGCTGATTGGCCAGCACCGCGGACAACACGATGAAGCCGATGATGATCAGCCCCTGCACCTGCACGCTGGCCGCGCCGATCGTCGACGGGAAGACGTAACCGAGGTAGCTCAGCACAACGGTGCCGGTCGCGACCATGACGAGCACGCCGGGCCACCACGCACAGAAACCCGCGAAGAAGCCCCAGAAGGATCCGAAAGCCTTCTGGGTCCACAGGTAGATCGACCCTTCGCCCGGGAACATGCGGCCCAGCTGGCCGGTGACGATCGCGCCGGGGATCAAAAAGGCGAGGAATCCGATGATCCACCAACCGAATGCCGCAGGCCCCGCACTCTGGATCACGGCGGCGTTGGTGATGAACAGCACGACCGACACGAAGATCGCGACCATGTCGAAGGTGTTGAGAACCCGCGGAAGCATGCCGCCCGCGACGCGCTCGGACAGGAACTCACCGGACTGATCGGGTGTCGTGGTCATGTCAGCCGCCCCTTCGCCAAGGTCCGAATCGAGGCTAGGACGGCGAATGCCGTCCCGCTCTCGATCTCGCGAATCTGCAAGAAGGCCCGCAATTCGGCTAGTTCAGGCCGCCCGCTTCCGTCGCAGCGCGGAAGCCGGTGTGGTAGATGATTCCGGTCGGTTTCATCGCCTGCCGGTAGTAACCCTCCTTGTAGTAGACAGCGATTTGTGCTCACACTCCATTCGACGGGCGGACTGCCCGTGCCGGCATTCGCATGAAACTTCGTTGGTCACTCCCCAGCCGAGATCGGCGTGGTTCTGTGGGAATGTGGGGTCGAACCGGGTCGAGAATTGGTACCACCGTGTCTGCCGGAAGAGTTGTAGTACCTCGTCTGCACGGTTTGCCACTGGGCGAAGTTCCCGGTGGAGTAATCACCGGTGAACAAGCGCGCGGACACCGATCGTGTGCGAACCCGCCGCAATCATGATCGACTTCGTGTAGTCGGTCCATGCCGTCGCGCTCACTTGCGTCGTCGACGCGTTCTTGCCGTCGACGGTCACAGTCATCGTCGGCGGACTGCCACAGGTCCGTTGTCCGCGGGCACGAACCACAACGCTCGCCGACGCGGCGACGGCAACGGACTTCGACGCGGTCGCCGGAGACCGCAGGGCGTGCGCCGCGCCGTCCGACGCATTCTGGTCGCTGACGGTTCCGCCGGCGTAGGACGGTGAAACGCTCATCGCCTCGGCTTCGACGGACGTGGAGTTTGCCGCCGTTGCCGCGGGAGCGCCCGAAACGGTGATTGCCACGGCGGCGATGAGTACGGCACCGGAGACGAGAGCAAGGGCACCACGTCGAGCGAGCATCGGCGACTCCGCAGGTAAATGGATGCAGTCAGCTCACAACATTCACTTCTTTGCATTAAGTAACAATAGTCTCGTCTATCACTTTGGTAACAGCTTGATCTTGAAAGCCTTCGGCGGCGACCACCGACGATGCTTAGCCCGGGGCGCGGGTTCGACCCGTCCGATAAGCCGAGCAGTTTCCCGCGCTGCGTCAGAAATCAGCCAAATGAGCGATTTATCGACTGCGGAATGCACCCGGTTCACGCCCACCGACAAGACGGCCGGAGAATGGCCTGCTGCGCGGCGGGCATTCGCTCGGAAGGCGGTTTAGAAAGACCGAATGACCAGCCACATTGCCCCGGAGAGTGGTGGTGGGATATTTCCGCTATCGGCACAGGACTAAGCCATTGATGGCCGATTCATAAGACGTTCATTAGCTGTTGGTTTTTCGAATCGCGGGCGTCGCCAACCTATGTCAGCATTGCGCCGTGAGGGGACATCATTTGGCCTTCGTCGTCGGGGCGGCGACTGCGACAGGGTTCGTTTCGTTGTGCGCCGTTCCCGCCGCGTCGGCGCTGTCGTGCCCCGATGTGGAAGTGGTGTTTGCGCGCGGGACCACCGAAGCACCCGGAGCCGGCCCGACCGGAGACGCGTTCGTGGACGCGCTGCGCTCCCGCATCGGCACGAAGTCGCTCGATGTGTATCCGGTCGACTATCCCGCCACCACCGACTTCCCCAGAGCGCTCGACGGTATCCGGGATGCGAGCACCCGCGTCGAATCGATGGCCGCCAATTGTCCGAACACCAACATCGTGCTCGGCGGATTCTCGCAGGGCGCGGCCGTCGCCGGCTTTGTCACCGCGAATGTCATTCCCGATGGCGCACCGGAAGGGGCACCGAACCCGATGCCGGCCGATGTGTCCAAGCACGTCGCGGCCGTCGCCTTGTTCGGCAAGCCCAACGATCGGTTCATGCGTGCGATCAACCAGCCGGACGTCGAGGTCGGACCGCTGTACGCCGACAAGACCGTCGAGATGTGCGTCGATGACGACTTCGTCTGCTCCAGCGGCCGCGACTTCAACGCGCACACGCAGTATGTGGAGACGGGAAAGGTCGACCAGGCGGCGACCTTCGCCGCGGCCAAGCTGGTGACGACGCCTCCCCCCGAGGCGACTCCGCAGGCGCCCGCGCCGGCCGGCCAACCGCACCTGCCCGCTCCCGCCGCGCCACAGCAGCAGACGCCCACCGCACCGCAACTGTCGACGCTCGCCGCGACACCGCCGTCACCGGCCGCTCCCCCGACACCGCAACCGCATCTGCAGGGCGCACCGGAGACGATCTACTCGTGCACCACGGTATGCCGGGTCGTCGGCCCCGAGTGACGACCCGGGTTTCCTGCCTGTGAGGTAATGCTGCCGCGGCCACAGCACTGCGGGGCGAACAGGTCAGCGACAATGTCGTCATGGGTGTCATCGACGACGGAGTATCAGCGGGTCGGACCCGGGTCACCAGGCGCGAACTCCTCACCTACGCGCTGGCTGTTCCCACGGTCGTCGGCCTGGCCAGTCTGGGTGCCGTCCTGAGCGAACCGCAAGCGTCGGCCGCCAACTCCAAGCTGATCGACTTCGCCGAGCGGTTGGTGCCGGCGGACCAGGTCGCCGCCGCAGGTTATGCCGGCGCCCTGGTCTACGTCTCTGAGTTACGGCCCGGCGCGACGTTCGATTTCAAGCCGGTCACCCGCGAGTACGCGGACGCCCTGCGCGCGTTGGGTCTTCACGTGGTCAGCTGCTATCAGTACGGCAAGCCCGGTTGGCCGACGCCGTCGGACTTCACCCGCGGCTACGACGGTGGCGTCGCGGACGCGCAGACGGCTCTGCGCCTGCACGCCGCGGCCGGCGGCCCGGATACGGCGCCGATCTTCTTCAGCATCGACGAGGACATCGGCGCCCACACCTGGAAAAACGTTGCCAGCCAATGGATTCGCGGCATCAACTCGGTGCTGGGCGTGCAGCGAACAGGCGTGTACGGCAGTGCCGGAGTGTGCGGTTGGGCGATCGCCGACGGCGTCATCGGGCACTCGACCACTCCGGGATACCGGTGGGCGTGGCAGACCAGGGCGTGGTCGGGCGGAAGTCGGGAGCCGGCCGCCGTGCTGTACCAGAACGTCATCGTCACCGGGTCAGACCCGGGAATCAGCCTTGGCGGTACCCACGTCGACGAGGACGACATCCTCGCCGCGGACTTCGGCCAATGGGATCTGCCTCGCTGACCGGAGCACCGGCACTAGGCTCGCGGCCATGGGTGAACCGAGCCGCACGACCGCTGAACTCATCGTCGAGTGCCTCGAGAATGAGGGCGTGACGCACGTCTTCGGTATCCCCGGCGAGGAGAACATCCGGTTGGTCGAAGCGCTGTCGAGGTCGTCGATCGAGTACGTGCTGACGCGCCACGAGCAGGGCGCCTCCTTCATGGCCGAGGTGTATGGGCGCCTGACGGGCCGGGCCGGCGTGTGCTCGGCAACGCTCGGCCCCGGAGCGATCAACCTGCTCCTCGGCGTGGCCGATGCGACGACGAATTCCACTCCGGTTCTTGCTATCTCGGCGCAGGTCGGGATGGGGCGAAGCTACAAGGAGTCGCATCAAGGCGTCGACCTGGTTTCGATGTTCGCGCCGGTGACGAAATGGTCTGCGCTTGTCGCGACACCGTCCGCCGTACCCGAGATGGTCCGCAAGGCGTTCAAACTCGCCCAGACCGAGCGTCCGGGAGCGGTCTACCTCGCCGTGCCCGAAGACGTCGAGGAGGCTGCCGCCGTTGCGGAGTGGGGCCCGTTGCCCGTGAACGTTCCGAGGCCCGACGATCCGTCGGCCGCCCAGCTGGAACGCGCGGCGGAGATCCTGCGCGCCGCGCGCAACCCCCTCCTGCTGGCCGGTCACGGCGCTGCGCGCGGCGACGCCTCAGCGGCGGTACGCCGTTTCGCCGAGGCGCTCGACATCCCGGTGGCGACGACGTTCCACGGCAAGGGCGTGATGCCCGACGATCATCCCCTTGCGCTCGGCGCCGTGGGTTTCATGCGCCATGACTACGTGAACTTCGGTTTCGACCAGGCCGATGCCATCGTCGCGGTCGGCTACGAGCTGCAGGAGTTCGACCCGGTTCGCATCAATCCGAGCGGGGACACGAGGATCATTCACATCCACCGTTTCCCCGCCGAAGTGGATGCCCACTACAACGTCGCGGTCGGATTGCACGCCGATATCGGCCGCACGCTGGATGAGCTGGCGACGCAGGTGGCTCGCGAATTCCCGTCCTCGTCCGGTCACGAACGGATCCGCCAGCTGCTGTCGGATGAGCTCGACCGGGGGCGCGCCGACGACAGGTTCCCACTCGCGCCCGCCCGAATCGTCGCCGACACTCGAACCGCGCTGCGGCGCAACGACATCGTCCTCGTCGATACCGGTGCCCTCAAGATGTGGATGGCCAGGCTCTACCCGACATACGAACCCAACACGTGTTTGATCTCCAACGGGCTCTCGACCATGGGCTGGACGCTGCCGGGAGCGATCGGCGCCAAGATCGCCCGCCCGGACGCGAAGATCCTTGTCGCCACCGGCGACGGTTCGTTTCTGATGAACTCGCAGGAGATCGAGACCGCCCTGCGACTGAAGATCCCGATGGTGATCCTCATCTGGGACGACAACGCCTACGGCCTGATCAGCTGGAAGATGGACCTCGAGATCGGCCACAACGTGGACACCCGCTTCACGAATCCCGATTTCGTCGCCTACGCCGAGAGTTTCGGCGCGAAGGGCTACCGGATCAATGCCGCCGATGAACTGCTCCCGACCCTGCGACGCGCGCTCGAGGACGACACCGTCAGCATCATCGACTGCCCGGTCGACTACTCGGCGAACAGCGACCTGATCGCGTCGCTCGGGGAGCTGGACGAGTCGTTGTCCTGAGCGGGGTCAACCGGCTGCAGACGCGCATCCGGTTCGATTCCGTTGTCGAAGCAGGCGAGCCCGGCTTCCGCGAAGTACCGACAGGCAGTTGACGATCAACCGCCGTCGCGTTCGTCGTTTTGGTAATGGCTCATCAGCAAGAAGGTCCACCATGGCTCGTGTTGCAGTCGTCACCGGGGCCAGCCGGGGAATCGGTGCGGCAACGGCATCCGTTCTCGCGCAACGCGGATTCCGCGTGGTCGTCAACCAAGCAGCGATCAACGCCGTCGCGACCGAACTCGGTGTCGAGCCGGCCTCCGCCGAAGAGATCTACCGAACGGCCGATAGGTCGGCACGCGAGCGTTGTGCCTCATCGGATCAGAGGCACTCGCCATAGCGATTGACCCGGCTCCAGCAGCCACAGGCGACCTGCGTTCGTCCGCACCACGCTCACCGAACCGGCGATCAGAATGATCGCAAGGATCCCTCCGAGTACCGCCGTCACCACCGCCCCCGGTAGCTCGCTGGGTATGGCGGTCGTGACGTCGAACCAGGCATCGCAGAGCAGCAGGATCCCCGTGGTGAACGCCGGAAACAGCAGCAACTGGCGATGCATCCAGGTCAGAACTGCGGTCGCGATCATGAACACGACCAACAGGCTGTCGAAACCGACCCAGGTCAACGGCCAGTCGCGGACGGTGTAGTGCTCAGGCAAGGTGAAGGACAGGTAAACGATCCACGGGATCATGAAGATGGCCCCACCGGTCATTAGCCCCAGGTGCGCGTGCCTCAACGTGTGCGAGAGCCCCCTGGGCTCCAGATCCGCCGTCGGCCGCTCCAGCCGCTGGATCAGGTCGCGCCGCTGCGCTCCGGTCAGCCCACTGATCTGTTCGTCCGAGAGAACGTCATGCGTCGCCGTCGGCACCCTGTTGTCGCTCACCCCATCCACTATCCGCGTCCGGCCGAGAATCGCCCCGCCGTCGCCGCCGGGGCACGTCCCGAGCTGGTCAGGGGCAGCAGTTGGGGTCCAGCACACGACACAACGCGACCAGCGCTCGGATTCTTCAACCGTCTCGCCGGCGACCGCGCGATCGGATACTCGGCAGGCTGCGAGCCTGCCGACCAGATCAACCCGTCGGCTGTCGCGGTGATGGCCGAAGTGGGACACATGCCCGTTCGTCCCCGGCCGTCGATACGTCGACTGGCCACTTCCCGATCCGGCGGGCCAACCTGTTGAGGCAGTTCGGCCGATCCGCGACGAGATCGAAAGCCACGTCAGGCAATTGCTCGGCGAACTCGGCGTGCTCTAGCCACTCGCATTCGCCGTATGCACTCAATCGAGTAGTCGAATACTCACGCGGAGGTCACGCGGCGGCAATACCGTTGTGGTCGGGAACTCGAGCTGAATTCGTGAGTCGACGAGCCGGTTTTCACAAGGGGAGGACAACGCGATGACCATCCCGATTCCACGCGGTCTCATCGAGTACATCTTGCTCGGCAGCGGCGACAGCAAGCGCCAGATTCAGGACTCGCCGATTCTCATCGACGTGTGGGTGCAGTACGCCCTTGCGCCCAACAAGCCGGTCGATCTCTTGATCACGTCACATGCGGAAAGCAACTCGCCCGACCTGGCCCGCACGATCTACCAAGGGATCAGGCGTCCCGACGGGGCGGAACACGATCCGGGCGTAGCCCCGTTGCAGAACTTCGTCGCCGCCAAGCTGTACTTCGGCGAAATGTTGCACCTGCTGGTGCCTCTCACCGATTGGTGGCAGGACAGGCGAACGCAGGAAGAGCTCGACGAGTACGACGACGCGGGATCGGAGAAGCTGGCCCACACGGTAGAGGACATCCTCGAATTGCGTACCCGCTGGCTGGACGACGGCACCACAGCGGCTCTGCCGAACAATCGATCGGCTTTCGAGAGGTTCGTCGCGATGTGCACCCTGATCGGCTTGGCCGCGCTCGACGCTCTCAACGAATCGGACGAGGACGAGGCGGAGGGCTTCCAGGCGCTTGCCGCGGCCACCACGCGCATACAGCAGAAGTCGACGTCGGACATCGAGGCGGCGGTGCTCGGTTTCCTGCAAACGATGAAGTCACAGCCCAACCCGATGGTGTTCAAGATCGCCCTGAATCGCCTTGCCGCCGCGGCGATCCAGGCGTCGGTGCCCACGGTGAAGGCGGACGCCGCGCGTCGAGTCTTCGAGGTCGACTGTTCCGGTATCGAGTGGGCGGTGCTCGACACGGGTATCGACCAGACCCATCCGGCATTCGGCACGAGAATCAAGGAAACTTACGACTTCACCAACTACCGCGAGATCGTCAACCTCGGCAACGAACGACAGCAAGTCCGTGAGATGAGCCTCAGGGTGCTGAAGGAGGCACGCGAGGGCAAGCTGCCGACCGGAGCCGACGCCACGCTCAAGAGGATCGCCAAGGCGGCTGTCGCCGGCGATCCGCTGCCGTTGGATGACATCACGAAAATGGTGACACTGACCGATCCGCCGCCGCCCGCCAGTGCGCACGGCACACATGTCGCCGGAATCTTGGGCGCTGCCAGATACTCGACGCCGCCGGACTCGGCCACCTCCGCCGACGGCATGTGCCCGACCATCAGCATTTACGACTTTCGTGTTCTCAAGTCCGAGATGGTGGCTCCCCGCGAACTCGAAAACACCGAGTTCTCGATCATCGCGGCGCTGCAATTCATCCGACACACCAATGACCAGGCCGGCAGGCGCGTCGTCAAGGGCGTCAACATGAGCCTGTCGATTCCCCACGACGCCAAGAACTACGCGTGCGGGCACACCCCCATCTGCGACGAGTGCGAGCGTTTGATCGACACCGGCGTCGTCGTCGTGGCCGCGGCAGGCAACAGGGGCGCGGAGGAGAAACTCGTCGACGGTGTCGCTTTCTACGACTACCTCGGATTCGGCATCACCGATCCGGGGAACGCGGACCGCGTCATCACCGTGGGTTCCACACACGGGAGTTCCCCGTACCGATACGGCGTGAGCTACTTCTCCAGTCGCGGTCCCACCGGGGACGGTCGCCTCAAGCCAGATCTGGTCGCGCCTGGCGAAGACATCCGTGCGCCGGTACTGGGCCATGGATGGGACCACAAGGACGGGACCAGCCAGGCGGCTCCTCATGTCAGCGGGGCAGCCGCGCTGCTGATGGCGCGCTATCCCGAACTCGTCGGCGAACCCGACCGCATCAAACAGATTCTCTGCGAGACGGCATCAGATCTCGGCCGCGAGCGCAGCTTTCAAGGGCACGGCTTGCTCGATGTCCTTCGCGCACTGCAAAGTCAGTAAGGAGCAGACATCATGGCCGAGACGGTCTTCAGCCTCGAAGTAGTCCGAGCCCGCAAAGGCGACTGCTGCCTGCTGCACTACGGGACGACCACGAAGCCCGGTCTCGCACTGATCGACGGCGGGCCCGACGGTGTGTACCAGCCGTTCCTGAGGCCCAGGCTCGAGGAGCTGCGCGCCGAGCGCGGCCTTGCGGACGACAAGCCGATGGTCATCGACCTGACGATGCTCAGCCACATCGACGACGATCACGTCGCGGGCCTGCTCGAGCTCACCGGAGAACTGCTCGAGGCCAAGGACAACGAGCAACCGAGCATCGTGCGGATACTCGACCTCTGGCACAACACGTTCGACGACATCATCGACAACGACGCCGAGGAGTTGGCCGGTGCCGTCAAAACGCACTTCGGACCGGCATCTCTGGGCGGTGGCCTGCCGCCCGGTGTGCTGGACGGTCTCGAGGTTTCGGAGGTCGGCTCGGTGTCCGACACGGTGATGATCATCGCGAGCGTCCCGCAGGGTCGTGAGCTGCGCGATGACGCCAAAAAGCTTGGTATCCAGCAGAATATGGAAGTCCACGGCGGATTGGTCGTGGCCACCGACGGCGGCGTGCAGTGCGACATGGGTAAGAAACTGACGTTCACCGTCATCGGCCCGATGCTGCCCGAGATCAAGAAGCTCCAAGCCGAGGTGCGGGCATGGCTGAAGAAGCACCCCGAAGCTCAGGAGAGGGTGACCGCGTCAGCACTGGCAAGCCTCGCCGACAGCTCCCCGACCAACCTGTCGAGCATCGTCGTGCTCGCCGAAGCCGCGGACAGAAGCATCCTGTTCACCGGGGATGCGCTCGGCGACAAGATCCTCGAGGGACTGAAGATGGTTGGCCTGCTGAATCAGGACGACTCGATTCACGTCAATGTGCTGAAGGGCCAACATCACGGCAGCGACAGGAACTACACACAGGAGTTCTTCGAGCGCGTCACGGCCGACCACTACGTGTTCTCCGGAAACGGAGAGCATGGCAATCCGGAACGCGAGACGTTTCGGATGCTCGCCGATGCTCGCGGTGACGACCCCTACACAATCCACCTCACCTACCCAGTCGACGAGATCGACGTCGAACGGAAGAACGAGTGGGACACCAAGAGAGCCGACGAACAGAGACGGCACGCCGAGAAGCCCAGCGTGAAGGTCCGCCCCAAATGGTCGGACGCGAAGAACGGCCTCGCGGCATTCCTGGCCGACAACCCCGACGTCAACGACCGAATCGAAGTCGTCGAGGAGGGCGTCCCTCACCTCATCGATCTGGTCGGTTAGCTGCCATGGCCGACGCACGCAACATCCTCGTCTGCCTTGACGGTACGAAGAACGAGGTGAAGGCAAAGGCCGTCACCAACGTCTTCAAGGTCGCCGAGATCGCCGACCTGACAGACCCCGCAAAGCAAGTGCTCTACTACGGCCCCGGTGTCGGCACCATGGCCGCACCCAGCGCGTGGAGCGCTGTCGCACAGAGAATTTCGCTGCTCGGCGGGATGTTGCTCGGACACGGCATGCGTCAGGACATCGCCGAGGCTTACACGTATCTGATGAACACCTGGCGACAGGGTGACAAGGTGTTCGTCTTCGGGTTCAGCCGCGGCGCGTACACGGCGCGGGCGCTGTGCGGGATGCTGTACAGGATCGGGTTGCTGCGTCCCGGATCGGAAAACCTCGTTCCGTACGCGGTACGCGTGTACGCACGTCGCCCCGGTAAGGACTCCGATCTCGCCAAGCCCGAGGGCTGGGATCGCATGGACAAATTCTCCGAGGCGCTGTCGATCACCAGGGACGGCGACAGGCGGTCCTTCCCGATCGAATACCTGGGGATCTATGACACCGTCAAGGCCACGAAGGGCATCGGCCGTGACATCAGCTGGCCTTACACCGTCAGAATTCCGAACGTCCGGGTGATTCGCCACGCGGTTTCCATCGACGAAAAGCGCCGGCCGTATCCCGAATACCTCGTGCAGATCGACGAGACGAGCAAGGACTGCGAGGAATGCAGCGAAGTGTGGTTCGCCGGCGTCCATTCCGACGTCGGCGGCGGGTTCGTCGACAATCCGGAACTCGGTCGGGTCGCGATGCGGTGGATCATCGACGGCGCGATTAAGCACGGGCTCATCGTGCGTCGGCAGAAATACATGAACCGCTTCGGCAGCCTCGGCGAGACTGACGCGTGCGCGCCCATGCATGAAATGGGTTGGTATTGGCGGTTCGCGCAGGCGCCGTGGTACTGGCTGGTCAAGCCGTGGCGCCACCGTCCCATCCCGGAAGGGGCGACGATCCACGAGAGCGTCGACATCAGGAGGGCGAAAGCCGTTCCTGAGTACCGCGTGCGGCTGCCGGCCGGATACCGGATCGAAAGGGAGCCGTGGTCGGGTCCCCCGCCGACCTAGCGTGGGCCTGTAGCTAACAGCTACGGGCGATAATCTTAGATCGCCTTCGTTGCACGGCACTTAGGACTTACAGTCGGAAAGCCCGGCCCGCAGGGGGTTGCGCGAATGCCGTCCCAGGGAGGCTGGCTATGAGTCAATGGTTGGTGAGCAACCTGCCGTCGTGGCTACTTCTGCTTGCGATCGTGCTGATCACGACCGGCGCAGCGATCGTTGTCCAGATCTTTGTCCGCCGTCGCTATCCCCAACTCAGGGGCGACGAGCACAACGACGTCACGAAGTTCGCCTTCGGCGTCATCGGCTTCGTCTTCGCGTTCTTCATCGGGTTCGTCGTCTCGGCGATGTGGGGCCAGATCAATGATGCGGACGGCAGGGCACGGACCGAAGGCGCCGCCGGAGTGGAACTCGCGCGCAGCCTGACGGTGTTCGACCAACCCGATCGCGACAGGCTCCGCCAGAGCCTCTCGAACTACGAGCACGCCGCCGTCACCGAGTGGGATGAGGCCGCCCAAGGCCGGTCCTTCCCCGAGGCCGACAAGGCGCTGGCGGTTCTCCGTTCTGACTACGAACGGGTTCAGCCGCACGGCGGCGCTCAGGAAACCGTGCTCGGTCAGTCGTTCGCCAACCTCGACAGTCTCAGCCAAGCCCGCACTCAGCGGGTACTGCAGGCCCGCACCGACATCGGCCCGCCCTGGTCGCTGTGGGCGGTCATCTTCTTGACCAGCGCGCTGCTCCTGGGTTGCGCGATCATCTACGGCGTCGAGAAGCCGGCCACGCACTACACGATGGTCGCGATCCTCGGCGTGCTCGTCGGAGCTGAACTCTTCCTCGTGCTGGAACTCTCGCATCCCTTCATCGGCGAGGTCGCGACGTCGCCGGAACCGCTGCGCCAAGTCATTCGCGTGCTCGAGGCCGGACAGTAACTCACGACCCGCTGGTTTCTGCCTTCGTGCCTGAAGTCATTCAGTCTCAGCGGCTTTGGCCTCAGTGACATCGATCAATCTCTGACTCGAATAGGTGGCAGCCGCCTGAGTGCGGTTGTGCACACCGAGTTTGTTCAGGATGGCATGAACGTGATTGTTGACCGTTCGCTGACTGATGAAGAGTTTCTCGGCGATCTCGGCGTCGCTGTGGCCGACACTGAGCAGTGCCAGAATCTCCCGCTCACGGCGAGTCAACCGGCAAGGATCTGAACGAGTGTCGGTGCGGTGCTCGTGAGCCTGCGATGGATGGACCGTAGCGAGGACGCGGGGGCCGGACTTTCCGGTTCCCCGGGGGTGCCCGCTGGTTGGCGAATGACCGTGCGCCGCGAGAGCGCGGTGATGAAGATCGCGGCGGACATACTCGGGAATCTGCTCGAGCGTCGCCAACCGGACGACTTCATGGCGGAACCGCACCATGTCACCGACCGCGACCAGAAGCCCTGCACGCACGCATTCGTTCAGGGCCGCCACCGCACCCGAGCACAGCTTCTCGACCACGCCGGGGTCAGCAGCTGGACCACACACGGCTGCGGCCTCGGCAGCCTCGCGCGCGGGGGCCGACAGCCGCGCCAACCGACCCCATGCGGATTCGGCAACACTGCGGGGTACTGCACCCGCACCCGACCTCAGCCAACCGGCCGCCAGAAGCTCGTTGACATAGAAGGGATTCCCCCCGGTCAGCGTGTACAAGTGCTCGGCGTCGACGCCACTGGTGGTCGCCATCACGCCAACGGCGTCAATACTCAACGGCGACAGACTGATCCGCGTCAGCGGGGCGTGATTCGACATATCACCCAACATCGCGGCGAGCGGATGGCCGGGCCCGACATCTTCGTCCCGATAGGACACGACGACGAGTACGGGAAGCGCGTCGATTCGGCGGGCAAGAAAGCGCAGGAGATCCAGAGTGGCACCGTCGGCCCAATGCGCATCCTCGATCACACACACCCACAGGTGCCCGTCTTGCAGCAATTTCAGAAGGTGCCGGTAAACCCACTCGTTGTTCCCTGCATCGATCGCGGCCGCGAGTTCGGCTGCCTGAGCGCCGGACGGCCCGGCGACCATGTCGATCAAAGGTCCCAAATGCCGCGGCGCAGACAGCGGGTCGCAAGACCCCAGTAGTACGTCTGCGCCGCTCGCCGATGTGTCGAGGAAGCGCCGAAGCAGAGCGGTCTTGCCAACACCGGCCTCTCCGCGCAGCAACACCATCTGGCCGGAACCGCGTGCCGCTCTCTGGATGAGTGCGTTCATCTCGGCAAGCACACGTTCACGCTCGAGCAGAGTCGGTGCCAATTCCCGGCCCTCCTTCCTCGGGTCCGCCCCGCGGGAGCGTTCGACCCTTGGCAGCAAACGAATCGAGCCATCCGGTTTCCGACGAGAACAACTTTGGCGCGCGGCGCGCCCGCACCGTAAGTCCCTCCGCAAACCGATGATCCGTGTTGATAAGCATATTTACTTACGCGTAGATTTTCGCCATCTCCGCACTAAAATTCACATAGTTAACCGTTCAATTAGTCAGCTAACGAAAGGCGCAATTGCGTTTGCCGTCTCAAGTGCCGAAATGGTTACCCTTTCCTAGAAAAGCAACAAAGCGACCCATAGCCGAGCACTGGCAACGATTGATCTCGCAGCAGCCACGCACCGGAAGCCCCCGCTTCAGATACGGAGCGGGGGCTTCTGTCGAGGGCGGAGCAATTCCCAGGCAAAGCGCTTTCCGTCAACGGTATGCGCGAAGCTATCGCGCGGAATTCGTCGTCAGCGAATGCAAGGCTGGAAGCCGGGCAAAGAATCGGGGACGTGGAATCATCCACGTCCCCGACACCGACTTATGTGAACTGCGACTACTTCTGCGCAGCGTCGTCCGCAGGCTTGTGCACGTCGTTGCCGATGGCCGTGACGCGCTGCCGCACGCCCGTGGCCCGCGCACTGCTGTTGTTCCCGAACACCCGGGCGCGGTTGCCGTTGCCCGGACCCGCCTGGGCCCTGCTGTTACTGCCGACCACTACCGCGGTGTTGCCATCCGAGGTCTGTGGCTCAGCCTTGGCGACGGCTTCTTCAGCGCCGCTGATCGGGCGGCCGCCGGCGACGGCGGTGCTGTCGTTGCCCAGCACCACGGCCCTGTTCCGATTGCCGCCGAAGGCTCCGGCGGCACTGCGAACGCCGACAGCGCGGGCGTAGTTGTCATTGCCGTTCCCTGCTGCCGCAATCGCGCCGTTGCCGAGCGCAATTGCGGTGTTGTGGCTCGATTGCGTGGTTTGGTCGACGATATTGGCTTTGCCACCGGCGACAATCTCACTGACATCGCCCGCGTAAGCCTGGGTCGGCCTGGAGGTGGGCCCCGCTGCAATGGCGCGAGTGTCAGGGGTGTCGACGGGGTTACCGATTGCGATGGCGGTGTTGTCGCTACCGCCGAGCGCCCGCGCAGATGCCTGAGTCCCCCTGGCGTAGGCCAGATTTCGCACGCCCTGCGCCGTCGCATTCGCTTGGGTGCCATTGGAAATGGCGGTGCTGTGCACACCGCCGGCGAACGACTGGGCGCCATTGCCGATCGCTATCGCGGTGTTGTTGGTCTGGACCGTTTGGGTGCCGTCGGCGGCGAGGTTGTATGGCTGGCTGCCTGCGACCGCGACGGTGTTGGTGCTTCTTGCGAGAGCCCGAGGATCACCGGCGTCGCCTCCGGTGGCGGCATTGCCGATCGCGATTGCTGTGTTGTGCACACCCGTCGCGCTGGCGCTGGCGCCAACACCCCACGAGATCGCGGTGTTGGCGCCGCCGCTCGCCGTCGCCGTGGCGCCGGGACCGATCGCGAGCGCGAAGTCACCGGGATTTGTGGTCGTGCAACCGGATCCGATGCTGAACCATCCGCCGGCCGACACGCAGCTGGCCTGAGCCTGCCCGGCCGTGCTCAGCGCGCCTGCCGCCAAAGCACCCGACGCTAGCGCACCGATCAGTAGGCCGCCTCCGATGCGCGCGCGGTCAACGCTGCAACGTTCGGTCTTCCTATGCCTCATGAGTCCCCGCTCTCCTCTCGCTTTCGCTGGCGGCGGGAGCCCGCCCGGCTTATCCGGCTTCGGAACCATGGTCAATGGTTTGCCGCGGCACCCGCTCAATGAGCTTGCACGCATGAATGACCGGCCACATGAGTACTAATGCTTATTTTTCTGATACGTCAATAATTGGCGCTCATATGGGGCTTCTCCTGCTTGGCGGCTCCCGCCGGTCCTCGGATAGAGCGGGCACTTCGCCGGTCGAGGGCATTCGCGGAAGCACAACCCCCTTGCTGAAATGGCGTTGCTGTGCGCACGCATTCGCCTCCGCGAGATAATCCTTATCCACATTTGCTGACCAGCAGCGGCTATGACCCTCGGACGACCGGTGTCATTGCCAAGTCAATATTTCAACCAACTAATTAGCCGTGCTGGGCCGAACTCGCATTCGAACGCGGGCGCTGCGGGCGGCCGGTTCTTGGAGGCTTCGAAGAAACCGCTGTCAGCATCGACGCCATGGACTCACCGCGTTCGGGATTCCGCCGGGCCGCTGCGGCATCGTGGGCGCTGGCGGGCATCGGCATAGCCGGTGTCGCCGGCGCGTCCGCGCTTGCCTATGGGGACACCGTCAAACCGCCGGCGACAGAACCGCAGGCCGACGTCGTCGAGCAGGCACCGCCCGCGGCACTCGACCCCGCTCCGGTCCCCGACGCTCCACTGCCCCCTCCCGCCCCGATTGACGCGCCGATTCCGCCACCGAGCCCTGTCGCACCTGCGCCCGAGATACCGCAGACGACCGTCGCGCAGGCACCGATCCGCACCTATGCACCCGAGCAGACCTATGCACCCGAGCAGACATATGTCCCCGAGACAACAGTCGAGCAGGCACCCGTCACGCAAGAGACCACAGCGCCGAAGGTGACGACCCCGCGGACGACCCAACGACGCGCCCTCACCCCGACCACGCTGATGGCCCCGAACTTCTCGCCTCCTATCTCGCGATCGCGCGGATCATGATCGCAGCCGAAACGATCGAAGCGCTCGCCGCAAAAGTCGCAGCGGCGGAGTGGCAGCGATGGACGATGAACATGCAGCTCGTGGTCACCGATCAGGCCTGCCTCGACACTGCCCGCCACGAGGTCGACGCCGAACTCGACGCCGTGGAAGCCGCCGCTTCCCGGTTCCGCCCAGACTCCGAAATCAGCACTCTGGCGAGTTCTTCCGGTGCTCCCACCGAAGTGAGCGGCGTTCTTGCCGACCTGCTCGATGCGGCGTTGACGGCTGCTCGTCTCACCAACGGTGACGTCGATCCCACTGTCGGCGCCGCCCTGATCGCCCTTGGGTACGACAGCGACTTCGCGAAGCTCGAGCCCAACGTGTATCTCGCCGCTTCGATGACGACTCCCGCCAGGTGGTCGATGGTCACGTTGCACGACCGAATACTCACGATGCCGCGCGGCGTTGTGCTCGACCTCGGCGCTACCGCCAAGGCGGTAGCCGCAGACCGATGCGCTCACCGCGTTCACGCCGCCACCGGCAGCGGAGTCCTGGTCAACCTCGGGGGCGACATTGCGACAGCGGGACCGGATCCAGATGAGGGTTGGCCGGTGCTGGTCCAAGACGGCGACAACGATCCCGCGAGCGTCATCGCGCTGCCTGCCGGATCAGCGGTGGCGACGTCGAGCACTGTTCATCGCCGATGGCGTCGCGGCGGCGACGTCGTCCATCACATCGTCGATCCGCGCACCGGCCAATCGGCGGAGCCCGTGTGGCGCACCGTCAGCGTCGCCGCACAAACATGTTTCGCAGCCAACACCGTTACCACGGCGGCGATCGTTCGCGGCTGGCGAGCGCTGGAATGGATTGCCGCTCTTGAGGTGCCGGCCCGGCTTGTGGACAGCAGCATGGTTGTGCACACCGTCGGCGGCTGGCCGGCCCCGGAACGGACAGGGCGGCGATGACCGATGATGCCCTGTGGGCAGTCGGCCGCGGCTGCGGGATCGTCGCGCTCGGCTTCCTGACGATTTCGGTGGCGTTGGGTATCGCGACCCGATCGGGTCGCCCGCTTGTGGTGTTGCCCAGGTTCGCCGTTGCCGACGTCCACCGCTTCGCCGCGCTGGCCGGATCGCTGCTTGTCGCGCTGCACATGGTGCTGCTGTTCCTCGACCCGTACGCCCAACTGCGGATCGTCGACTTCGTCGTGCCGTTCGCCGGCGCCTACCGGCCCCTCTGGCAAGGGTTGGGCACGCTCGCCTTCGATGTGCTCCTGGTCATCGTGGTCAGCAGCCTGCTGCGGCACCGCCTCGGAGTGCGCGCCTTCCGAGTCATTCACTGGGTCACCTACGCGCTGTGGCCGATAGCGCTGGCACACGCACTCGGCAACGGAACTGACGCCGCCCGCGGCTGGTTTCTGGCATTCGCCGGATGTTGTGTGCTGACCGTCGGCGCCGCCGTCGTGTGGAGACTGCGTGCCGACTTCACCGAGTACGCCCGCGCACGAGCATCCGGGCGGGCATGACGACACCTCGGCCACCACAGATGCCGCGCCTGCTTGCCGCGCGCGGAGCCTCCCTCGCGGCACATCACCAACAGTTCGGCGTATCGCCCGAAGTCACTGGGCGCGAATTGATTTCATCGCTCGAGGCCGCCCGCCTCACCGGGCGCGGAGGTGCCGGCTTTCCGGCAGCCCGCAAGATCGCCGCGATAACGGGTGGTAAACCCGTCGTCATCGGCAACGGCGCCGAAGGTGAGCCTCTGAGCGCCAAGGATGCCGTCCTGCTCACGCATGCGCCGCATCTGGTGCTCGACGGGCTGGAACTGGCGGCCAATGCGGTCAGCGCCGACAAGGTGTACCTGTATCTGCCCACACAGGCCGCCGACGCGGTAACCCACGCGCTCGGCGAGCGACGCAAAGCACGAATCGATCGACACAAACCAGCGGTGGTCGAGGCGCCGAAGATGTTCGTCGCCGGTGAAGAGTCCGCATTGGTGAGGCGCATCGAGGGCGGCCCCGCGCTTCCCCGTGACCGCACGGTCGTCACCGCGATATCCGGAGTGAGCGGGCGACCCACATTGGTCAACAACGTTGAAACACTTGCCCATATCGCACTCATCGCGCGGTTCGGGTCGCAGTGGTTCAACTCCGTGGGCGACCGGGACAATCCGGGCAGCATGCTCGTCACGCTGTCGGGCGCCGTCACCAAACCCGGTGTCGTCGAGGTGCCGACCGGTGCTCCGCTGGCCGCCCTGATCGGACATATCGGCGCCACCGACCCCACAACCGTGCGCGCGGCGCTCGTCGGTGGCTATCACGGCAGGTGGATTCCCGCCGAAGCCTTTGAGCGCCCGATGTCGGGGGTCGGCATCGTCCATGCGTTGGCGACACACGAGTGCGGGCTGGCCCGCACGGCGGCGATCGCCGGCTACCTCGCCGACCAGAGCGCACGCCAATGCGGTCCGTGCCGGATCGGTCTTCCCCGATTGGCACAGCTTCTCGACGAACTCGCCCACGGCCGGGCCGACAACGCCTGCCTGCGCGAGATCCGTCGATTGGTCGTCCTCGTCGACGGCCGGGGTGCGTGCCGACACCCCGACGGAACCGCGCGCATGATCCGCAGCGCACTCGACGTATTCGCCGATGACATCGAGCACCACCGTCATCGGCGCTGCCAAGCCGCAGTCTTCGCTCCCGCTGCCGGGACCGACCGCCTCGCGATGGACCCGACGACATGACGTCCGCTCCGAGGCCGCAGCCACGGCTGCACATCGACTGGACGCGATGCGACGGACGTGGACTCTGCATCGAACTGCTTCCCGGCGTGCTGCGTCGCGACCCCTGGGGATACCCCCTCGCTCGTGACGGCTCCCGCGAACCCGAGATCAGCGCGAGGTCGCTCGGCGAGGCCCGCGCCGCGGTCGACCGCTGCCCCCGACTCGCGCTGTCCCTTGTCGCGCCCACAGCCCGAGCCGATGAGCAGCGGGCCGTGCCGCGCCACCGGCGCAGATGAAGGATGGTCAGGACCGCCGTTCGGGGACGCCGAGCGCGGTGGCGTGGCACCCTCGCTACGTGTCCACAGGACAGCCGGGCCCTGCGTTGTTGCTGGTGGAGGACGACCGCGAGCTGAGCGCGATGCTGGTCGAACTCTTCACCGATCAGGGCTACTGCGTCGACACCGCCTTCGACGGCCAGCAGGGCCTGCACCGGGGACTCAGCGGCTCCTACGATGCGATGATCGTGGACCGTGGCCTACCGGTCATGGACGGCGCTGCCCTGATCACTTTGCTGCGCTCGCGCGGGGTGGTCACGCCGGCGCTTGTGCTCACCGCCCGCGGTGCCGTGGCTGACCGCGTCGAGGGTCTCGACGCAGGCGCGCAGGACTACCTGGTCAAGCCGTTCGAGATTTCCGAACTGCTGGCGCGGGTTCGGGCCTTGCTGCGACGAACGGACAGCGCCTCGGCGACCGTGAGTGCCGGCGGTCTGCGGCTGGACCGGGTCACGCGCCGGGTCTCAGGCGCGACACCGTCGGGGGCGGACGTGGAACTCTCCGCGCGGGAAGCCTCGCTGCTCGCGGTGCTGATGATGGCGCCCAGGCGGGTGTTCAGCCGCGGACAACTCCTCGAGGTGGTCTTCGACGATGCGGAGACCCCCGGCGCCGTCGACTCGTACGTGCATTACCTGCGGCGCAAGCTCGGCAGGCAGGTGGTCCGCACCGTGCGTCAGACGGGTTACCGGTTCGGTCTGGAGTGAGGATGCCGCGTCGATCCGAGAAGCGACATGAGCCGCCGCCTCCGGCGAGCGATCTCACCGTGGTGCACCGTGCCGCACGCATCGCCGCCACCCAAGTCTCGCTGGCATTGGCGGCGGTGCTCCTCGTCGTCGGTTCGGTGGTGTTCGTGGTCGACGTCCGCGTGCAGAACAGGCAAATCAGCAGCCAGCTACAGGCGGTGGCGGCGACATCCGACGACGTCAACGATCCGCCCCCGGGCATGGAGCTCGTACTGCGTGACAACAACGGAAGGATCGCGGTCAGCGACGGCGGGCAACCGGGCGTCCATTTACTCTCGGGCCCAAGGGGTTTCAGCGAAGTCGAAGCACACGGCACCGAATACCGGGCGTTGGTCGCCGACCGGCCCGAAGGCAGGGTGGTGGCGCTTCTCGACCTCGGGCCGTACCGCACCGGCCGGGCTCGGCTGCTGATGTCACTGGGCTTCGCCGAGCTCGCAGGCATTCTGGCATCGATAGCGGTCGCCGTGCTTTTCACCAGAAGGTCGGTGCGCCCGCTGGCGCAGGCGCTCGCGTTGCAGCGACGTTTCGTCGCCGACGCCTCCCACGAACTGCGCGCGCCGCTGACGGTGCTGCACACCCGCGCGCAAATGCTGGCACGCCGCGCGGCCGACGGCGATGCCCATGCGGTCAAGATGGACGCCGACGCGTTGGTGGCCGACACCAGGGTGCTGGGAGACATCGTCGACGATCTACTCGCCTCGGCGACGATGACCGCAGGCACAGCGCCGCGCGACGCCGTCGACCTGTCCGAGGTGGCGGCGGCGGTGTGCGACAGCGCGGCCGCGCACGCCGAAAGTCTCGGTGTCAGCATCGTTTTCGCGGCCGAGCAGGCATCGAGGCTCGAGGTGATCGGATCGGAGGCCGCGCTGCGGCGGGCGCTGACGTCGCTGATCGACAACGCGCTCGCCCACGAGCACGACGGCGGGGTCGTCGACGTGCGGGTGAGCCGACGAGACGGGCAGATCAGCGTGGCCGTCGCCGACGACGGCGTCGGCATCGACCCGCAGACGTCGGCCGAATTGTTCACCCGCTTCTCCCACGGGGTGGATCACACCGGAGCGGCACGCCGCCAGCCGTACGGCATCGGGCTGGCGTTGGTCCGCGAGATCGCCCAAGCGCACGACGGCGACATCGCGGTGGAGTCGACGCCGGGCCAGGGCGCGACGTTCACGCTGACCCTGCCTGCGGCGCCCCTGCGCTAGCTTCGCCGGGCCGTGTCAGCGCACCGCACGATCGCACGACATAGTTGGCGGGTGACGACTGGAGCGCAACCTTGAGCCGCCGCACGGATCCTGCCACCACTCCGCGCTCCGGCGTGCTGGCGTGGGCACTGTGGGATTGCGGCGCGACGGGTGTGAACGCCGTCGTCGTCACGTTCGTCTTCTCCGTCTATCTCACCGAGCGGGTCGGTTCGGGTCTGCCCGGCCCCGGCACGCCCGCAAGCTGGCTGGGTCGGGCGCTGACCATCGCAGGGGTCTGCGTCGCGTTGCTGGCCCCGGCGACCGGCGTGTGGGTGAACGCGCCGAACCGACGCCGAACGGCACTGGCGGTCCTCACCGGCTTGGTCATCGCACTGACATCGGCGATGAGCCTGATCCGCCCCGACTACCACTACCTGTGGGCAGGTCTGGTCCTGCTCGCGTGCGCGGCGGCCTGCAGCGACCTCGCGACCGTGCCGTACAACGCCATGTTGGGGCAACTCTCGACGGGTGCGAACTCGGGACGAATCTCCGGGCTGGGGTCGGCCGCGGGATTCGCCGGCAGTGTGCTGCTGCTGCTGCTCATCTACCTCGGCTTCATCGAGGGTGACGGCGACACCCGGGGCCTACTGGGCATCGCGGCGCTCGACGGGAACAACGTGCGAGCGTCGATGCTGCTCGCCGCGGCGTGGTTGGCGTTGTTCGCGTGGCCGTTGCTCGTGTCCGTGCGCGCGCCCGCCTCCGCCGACCGCCGGCCGCCCCTCGGGTTGCTCGGCGCCTACCCGGCGCTGTGGGTTGAACTGAAGAGCGAATGGCGACGCGACCACAACGTCGTCTACTACCTGGTGGCAAGCGCGGTATTCCGAGACGGGCTGGCGGGTGTGTTCACCTTCGGGGCGGTGCTCGGCGTCAGCGTCTACGGGGTGTCGCAGGCCGACGTGTTGGTGTTCGGCATGTGCGCCAGCATCGTCGCCGCGATCGGCGCGGTGCTCGGCGGCCGCCTCGACGACCGAGTCGGCTCGAAACACGTCATCTCGGGATCGCTCACCGCGATGATCGTCGTCGGAGTTGTTCTGCTGACTATGTCCGGGCCGCTTGCCTTTTGGATTTGCGGGCTTCTTCTATGCCTGTTCGTCGGCCCCACGCTGGCCTCCGCGCGGGCATTGATGCTGCGGATGTCCGCCGAGGGCAAGGAGGGCGTGGCCTTCGGTCTCTACACCACCACCGGGCGCGCGGTGTCCTTCCTGGCACCGTGGATGTTCTTCACCCTTGTCGACCTGTTCGACTCGGACCGGGCGGGTTTGGCCGGCATCTGCGTGGTGCTGGCGGCGGGCTTGGCGGCCATGTTGCTCACTGTGCGGGTACCTCGCGAGGATCACGCGTGACCACGCCGGCCAGTAACGTGACGCTCATGCCAGCGCCGTACTTCGTGTCCACCCGCCCCAGCTGCGACCGGGATCGGGCCGCGTAGGCAGACGTCGACGCCGTCCGGCTCATGTGGATCACGCTGCTGGCGATGGCCGTTGCCGTCAGCCTGGAGCCGTTTCGGATCGGCATGACGATCCTGATGATCAACCGGCCGCGGCCGTCGCTACAACTACTCGTCTTCCTGGCCGGCGGCTTCGCGATGGGCATCGCGGTGGGTGTGACCGTCCTTTTCGTTCTGCGGCCTGCGCTGGGGTCGGCCCATTTCACGCTGCCCAGGGTGCAGATCGTGGTCGGCGCGGTGTTGCTGATCAACGCTGTGGTGGTGGCCTCAGGCGTTGGAAACAACCGCGGCGACGAAACCGTGGGGCTGGCCGCGAGGTTCGAACCGATTGCGGCGCGCGCCCGGCAACTGCTCAACGGCCGCTCACTGTGGACCGCGGGCGTCGCGGGCCTGGGCATCGCCCTGCCGTCCGTCGACTATCTGGCCGTGCTGGCCCTCATCGCCGCCTCCGGTACCGCGGCGGCGGTGCAGGTCGGCTCGTTGCTGGCGTTCAACGTGGTGGCGTTCGGATTTGTCGAGATCCCGCTGGTCTGCTACCTGGTGGCACCGGACCGTACCCGCGCGACGCTTTCGGCTCTGCAGGACTGGCTGCGGACGCGGCGCCGTCGCGCGGTCACCGTCCTGCTGACCGTGGTCGGCTGCGTGCTGCTCGGCGCGGGGCTGGCCGGGCTCTAACCGCCCTGGTGATTCAGCACGTACTGCATGCCCGCAAGGAGCTGCGACACCGGATCGGCGCCCCCGCCGAAGGCGGCCTGCGTGGCAGGCGCGGTGACCGCGGCCGGGTCATAGCCGTGCACCGGGTCCACGGTGATCGGGGCGGTCAGCGGATCGTCGTTTCGTGAATATCCCGCATCCACCATCGGTTTCAGCACCCCGTCGAGCTTGGTCAAGGTGCCCTCATCCACCCCGAGGTATTTGAACGGCAACACCAGCGGAAGGTGCTGCTCGGGAATCATGTAGGTCGTCGTCTTCGCACCCTTGGAGTTGAAGGTCGTCCTGATGTTCTGCGGCGGCACCATGCTGGGGTTGGTGAACGCCACCGCGGTGTGACCGGTCGCGAGGCCCACGACAGCGTTGGCCAGCGACATCCAGTTGTCCGGCCGGTCCGGCCAGTCGGCGATGCTGTCGTAGGCGGAGACGAATTCGTAGGTGTCGTACTGGCTTTCCACCGGTGCCGGTATGCGGTAGTCGAGCGAGGGGACGACGCTGCCGACGGGGAACATCTGGGTCAGGAAGCTCTCACCGAAGGCGTGCTTGCCCACCGGGTCGCCGTACATCGCAAAGCTCAGTTTGTCCGGCGGCGGCGCGGTCGGATCGTTCGCGAGCTTGCCCTGTACCGCATTGAGCACCATCGCACCCTCGGACAAGCCGATCACGGTCCCCGGGCCGCCGTTGCGGATCGCGGTCTCCAGGTTGCCCTCACCCTCGTCGACCGACTCGCCGATGCTGGGGCCGTCGATACCCACTCCGGGAAAGTTGTCATCGAGTCGGCCGATGCCCGGGAACAGTCGTTCCAGGGTGTGCCCCTGAACCTGACCGGCCGGGTAATCGACGATCTGCCGATTCAGTCCCGGGAACCAGTCCGCGCCCGTGCGCTTGATGTACTCGTCATACGGGATACCGAGAACATGTGCACCGCCGAGCGCGTAGCCCCGGCCCGGCGTCCCCAACGGCGGCGGCCCGCTGTTCTGATATCCGTGATCCGGCGTCCAGCCGGCTTGCGAGTCGTCGGCTGCCGCGATCCCGACGCCGAAACACCCTGTGGCACCGACGGTTAGCAGCGCAGCGATCGATGCGAACGCTCTGCGCATGGTCACTCCCGCCTGCTCGAATACACGTCGCTGTGCTGAAACCAGACCTTACTCCGCCTACCCTGCCGGTGCCTGTGACAGCGTTTCGGCGTCCAACCGAACGAAGTGGTCCTGCCGATACTGCTCGACGCAAGCGGCCCGCCGGATCTTGCCGCTCGTCGTGGTGGGAATCGAGCCGGGAGCAACCAGCACAAGATCGCCGACATTCAGGCCGTGCGCGTTGGATATCGCGGAGGTGACATCGCTCTTGATCTCACTGAGCCAGTCCATCGCGTCCTCTGCGAGGTCACTTCGCTTCTGGAGTTCGATGACGGTCACCAGCTTCTCGGTGCTGTTAACCGGCACCGATATCGCCGCGACCCGGCCACGGGTGATCTCTTGCACCGTCGCCTCGATGTCCTCGGGGTAGTGGTTGCGCCCGCGGATGATCAGCAGATCCTTGATGCGGCCCACGATGAACAACTCGCCGGAGTAGATGAAGCCGAGGTCGCCGGTTCGCAGCCACGGTCCGTCGGGCGTGCCGGGCGACGGGTCGACAAGCGTTGCGCCGAAGCAGCGCTGCTCCTCCGGCGGCTTGCGCCAATAGCCGTCGGCGATATTCTCGCCGTGCACCCAGATTTCGCCGATCGAGTCCGGCGCGCACTCGCGATGCGTCTCGCTGTCCACGATGCGCAGCGTGGGTGATTGCGGCACTCGATATTTGACGAGCGCGGTGCCCTTCCCGGCCGCGCACGGCTGAACGCGGCCTGCGCCCAGCTCGCCGGCATCGAAATGAGCCGCCGGCAACGATTCGCTCCAGGTGCCTGACGTCACGAAGACCGTCGCCTCCGCCAAGCCGTATGACGGGCGCATCATGTGGTCCCGGAAATTGAAGTGCGCGAACCGGTCGACGAATCGTCGCAACGTGGCCGGCTCGACGCGTTCGGCGCCGCTGATGATGCCCACCACCCCACCGAGGTCGAGCCCAGCCAAATCGCCGTCACTCGTCTTGCGGGCGGCCATGTCGAACGCGAAGTTGGGCGCCGATGACCACGCATGCGGATTCTCGGCCAGCGCACCCATCCACCGCGCCGGTCTTTCCAGGAACGCAACAGGGCTCATCAGCTCGGCGCGTCGTCCGCACAGGATCGGTGCGCAGACTCCCAGCACCAAACCCATGTCATGGTAGAAGGGCAGCCATGACACGAGGGTGGCGTCAGATGGGAGTGGGGATTCCGCGAAGAAGCTGCGCATCAGCTGCTCGAAATTCACGGTGAGGTTGCGGTGGGAGAGCATGACCCCGGTGGGCACTCGGGTCGAGCCGGAGCTGTACTGCAGATAAGCGATGTTCGGCAGATCAGTTGCCGCAAGGCTTGTTCCGCCCTCGTCGTCGAGATTCACCGAGTCGACCTCGACGATCTTCGGCGCAGTGTCGGTGTCTGACCGATCGACGTAATCGCCGACATCACCCGCGGCCTCGGACGTCGTGAGGACAACCGCGGGCTGCGTGTCCGCGAAGACCGAACTCACGCGGTCATGGTTCGAGCCGCGATGGGGCAGCGGGAGGGGCACCGCGATCAGCCCGGCCTGCATCGATCCCAGGAAGGCCAGGATGTAGTCCAGCCCCTGCGGGGCAAGGATCACCGCCCTGTCACCGACCGAGCCATGAAGGCGGATCTCGCGGGCCACATTCATCGTCCGGCGGGACAGCTGAGACCACGTGAGGCTCTCGGGAACGCCCGCCGGGTCTGTCGCGTAATCGGTGAACGTGAACGCGACGTCACCGGGTCGCAGGCTGGCGCGTCCATGCAGCATCGAAAGAATTGATGACTGGGGGGTGGGAGTCACATTGCGTCCGTACTCGCTCGTCGAATCCGTAGTCTCACATACATCACGGATGCTCGCCGACCCGGCCGCTGCCGGCGCCCACTCGTGACGGCCACCAGTTCGCCCGCCCGACCAGCGCAGCGATGGCGGGCACCGTGATGGTGCGCACCACGAAGGTGTCCAGCAGGATTCCCACTCCGATCATGAACCCGCCTTGGACCACGATGCCGATGCTGGAGAACAGCAGACCACCCACCGAGGCGGCGAAGATCAGGCCCGCCGCAGTGATCACACCGCCGGTCGAACTGAGGGTGCGGATGACGCCCAACCGCATGCCGTGCGGAGATTCGTCGCGCATTCGCGACACGAAAAGCATGTTGTAGTCGGCTCCCACCGCGACCAAGACCACGAAGGCCAGCGGCGGAACGCTCCAGTGCAGTTGCTGGCCGAGCACGTATTGGAAGGTCAGAACGCTGATACCGAGGGCGGCGAAGTAGGAGATGACCACCGAGCCGATGAGATAGAGCGGCGCAACGATTGCCCGCAACAGCGCCATCAGGATCAGCAGGACGACCACGAGCGTCACCACGATGATGAAACGGATGTCGTGCTCGTAGTAGTCGCGCGTGTCCCGCAACGCGGCGGGGAATCCGCCCATCGATATCGTGGCGTCCGCCAGTTGAGTGTTGGGTTGTGCGCTTCGAGCGGCGTCGCCGATCTCGTTGACCTGATCCATCGCCTCGGTGCTGAACGGGTTGAGCGTGGTTTGCACCAGGTACCGGGCCGAGTGGCCGTCCGGCGAGATGAATACCTTCGCGGCCTTCTTGAAGTCGTCGAGGCCAAGAATCTGGGCCGGGATGTTGAACCCCGCCATCGACGGATCCGCCGCGTCGTTTCGCATCGCCAACAGAAACGCCGCCGCCTCGTCGAGTCCGGCACCCATCAGCTTGACCTGGCCGACGAGTTGGTCCACGCCGCCGGCCACCTGCTTGCTCCCGTCCGCCAAGCGGTTGGCGTTCTGCTTGACCTGGGTCAGGCCCGCCTGCATGCCGCCGGGCTTGTCCAGGCCCATGGATTTCACCGCCGAGCTGAAGGTCGACATTGTGTCGTTGAGTTGTTTCACCGTGGCGTTGAGGCTCTTCTGGTCCCCGAACCCCTGTAATTGTCCGGCCAAGGTGTTGATCTGATCGAGGCGTCCGTCATTGCGCGCGTCGACCAATTTCTGGAACTGGATGCGGGTGGCGCTGCAGGAGGGACTGGCGTCGCAGATCGCATTGCCGTTCAGCGCCGCCAGCACCGGACCCACCCAGGCGAACATGTCCTTGACCGAGGAGAAGTTCACGCCCATCTCGTTGCCGAGTGCGTTGATGCTCTGCACGAGGTCGGCGGCGGCTCGGACGTTCTTGACCAACTTGTCTCCGCCCAGCTGGCTCCGGATCGACGACATCGCGTCGATCAGCCGTTGCATGCTGGGGGCGATCCGGTTGATCTGAGCGCGCACATCGTTGAGGCTGGCGGCCAGCGTGCCGGCCCCGTTCGTCAGTCGGTTGAGGTCGCCGGTGCTCTGACCGATCTGAGCGGAACCGGCGGCCATCCGATCGCCGACGACGCCTGCCTGGTAGGTCGCCCTGAATTCCGGCGGCACGACACCGGTGGGTCGGGTGATTCCGCTGACGAGGCCGATGTTCGGCAGTTGAGCGACGCGCGAAGCCATCTGCTCCAGGTCGGCGAGGGCCTGCGGTGTGCGCAGGTCGCGCGGGGACTGGACGAGGATGTATTCGGGCACGGCCTGACTGATGGGGAAATGCCGTTCCAGCGCGGCGTATCCGATCGAGCTCGGCGCCGACGGTCCGAGGGCTTTGCGGTCGTCGTAGTTGTAGTGCACCAAGGTCGCACAACTGGCGAGAACGGCCAGCACGAGCAGGCTGGCAACGAGGTGGGCCTTCGGCCGCCGCACAATGCGTATTCCCGAGCGCCGCCAGAACCGGGCGGTGAGTTCGCGCCGCGGCTTGACCCAGCCCCGTGGCCCGGCCAGCACCAGGATGGCCGGCAGCAACGTCACCGCGGCAAGGAACGCCACCCCGACCCCGATCGCGCACGCCACACCGACCGTGGAGAACACGCCCATCTTGGCGAAGCTGATCCCGAGAAACGTGATGCCCACGGTGGCCGCGGACGCCGTGATCACCTTGCCGATCGAGACCAGTGCCCGCCGCACCGCGTCATCGAGATCCGCACCCTGTCGCAGATAGTCGTGATAGCGGCTGATGAGAAAGACCGCGTAATCCGTTCCCGCTCCGGCGATCATCGCGCTCAAGAAGATGATCGACTGGTTGGAGACGCCCAGACCGAAAAGTTGGGAGACTCCGGCCACCAACGCCTGTGCGGTCACCAACGATGTCCCGATCGCCGCCAACGGCAGGAGCATGGTGACCGGGTTGCGGTACACCAGCAGCAACACCAGGAGTACCAGAACGCCGATCGCGATCTCGATGTGCAAGCGGTCTCGCTCGCCGGCGACGGTGAGGTCCGCGACGGTGGCCGCGGGCCCGGTGACGTGCACAGTGAGTGGCCCCTCGGCCCCGGCGTTGTGGCCGACGATGTCGGCGACACGAGTGAAGGTGTCATAGGCCCGCGGCGTGCCCAACTCGCCCGCCAAGCCGACAGGCAACACCCAGGTCGTCTTGTCCTTGCTGGTCAAAAACGGACGTAGCTGCGGTGTGGTGAAGAAGTCCTGAACCATCACCACATCGGTTACGTCGTCGCGCAGCGCGTCCACCACCTTGCGGTAGGTCGCTTCGTCGGCGGGCTTGAGCCCGTCTTCGTTGATGAAGGCAACGACGAGAAGGTTGTCCGACCCGGACTCGTGGAACGCCTCGGTCATCTGCCGCGCGGCGACGCTCGACGGGGAGTCAGCGGGCAGGATGGCCAGCGGATGCCTCTGGGCCATCTCGTTGAGGCTGGGGAATGTCAGCGGAAGTGCGACCGCTACTGCGATCCAAACCCCGATCACGGCCCATGGCCACCGCACCACGAGATCGGCTAGCCGTCGCATATCGCCCTCATCCCCGCACGAAGATCGTGCAGTCGAGGCGTAGCCCCGGAATGCTCGCGGCCATCGAACCGCTCCTCGCTACGCGACACGTCTCCAGTCCCCGCTGTCAGCGACACGGCCGGACACCGACTTCATCGCCTCCATGTAGCGAACAACTGATTTCCTGGCGACCGGGTTATCGGGATGCATGATTGCCATCACCGTGCCCTCGCCGTACCGAAATATGTACATCGTCAGCTGATATGAGAAACGACCGTCGGGATAGATTCCGATATTGTTCGCGAGGCCCATATCGGCCGCTGCGAGAATCGCGTTGAGCGGAGCGGCGCCGCCGTGCAAGAAATTCGATACCGGAAAGTTCGGCCGCGGCCAGTTCAACCACGGCGCCAACTCCAGCACGCGGTAATACGGCACCTTCGCCATATTCAGACCTGAGTCGAAAGAAGCCTGCGCTGCCCACGCGGCATCGCCGAAGGAGGCCGCACCGATGGGCACGGTGATCGGGATCAGCCCGGTGAACCAGCCCTGCGTCATGAAGTTATCCGTGGCGGTGCGCGAATCCCTGGGGGTGAGCCCGTAATAGGTGAGAGCACCCGTCAACTCGTGCTCCACCTGGGCGAGGCAGGCAAACAAACCGCCGACGAAGCGCGCGCCGGCCGCCGTGGCGGCCGATTCGAAGCGTTCCGTCTGCGCCGTATCCATCAGGATCGCGGAGGTCATGTCGCTGCTGGTCGACCGCAGGGGATCACCAAGCGGGAGCGGGAACTCGGGAAAGCCGCCGCCGTTGTCCTCGGCGAAGTCGATCCACGCCTGCACACCGGGCGAGTCCACGGTTAACTCTGCGGTGTACTCGCGCTCGCGGACACAGAAGTCGTCGAAGCTGCCGGCGTCGGGCAGTGTGAGGGCGTCGCCGCCTTTGCTCAACGCCGAATACATTCCGTTGGCTTCCAGCATTGTCGTGCCGATCAACGTCGCGTCGCCGTGGACATGATCCATGGCGGCGAAAAATGTGAAGTGCTCCTCGTTCTGGATTATTCCGAACGTGAAGCAGCCCCACTCCAACGGATTGGGGATGGCCACGACATGCTCGCGTATCTCGTCGATCGTCATCTGGCCGTGGTTTATCGGCGCGAATTCGATGTCAGCCGGATCGGCGATGGCATACCGGGTGAACTCGCCGTCACCGGTGTGTTCGAACCAACTGCGGAACGTGTCATGCCGGCGCAGATATGCATTGACCGCGTGATCCATCGCCGGAATGTCGCACTGGCCGGGCACTTCACAGCTGGCGATGATTTGCCGGGAGAAGTTCAGTCCCGCAGCGTTGCGTTCGCAATAGTTGCGGAGATGCTGGCGCTGCATGTAGCTGACCGGCACCGAACTGACCGGCGCTCGTCGAGCGTTCTCGACAGCCGCAGCCGTCGGATGCCATGAGGTGACCGAGCCCCGGCTCAACGACCATTCGTCAAGTGCGCCAACAGTTATCTTCCCGATTCGCAATACGTCGTCCTCCCCGCTGGCCGGCTCCGGTCCGGCATCGCTCCTGGCGCATCAACATACCCTCGGTTCGACCGCTGCCGGCCAGAGCCGACAACCTTAGTCCGCAACGTCTCGCGTGCCACAGGTTCGCGTGTAATAGTTTCGTCATCGTTGATTCGGCGCAGTGTGTAGGTCGCCCGCGGAATCGCATTCCGACCGCCGAAGCAAGGAGGGCCACCATATGGCATCCACGGAACGTCCGAGGGAGCCGGCTTCCCGTTTTGCCATCGTCGGCTACGCAGCGCGTTTCCCGGGTGCCCCGGATGCCGATGAGTTCTGGGACGTGCTGCGCGAGGGCCGCGATGCGGTAACGGAAGTTCCCGGCGACCGCTGGGATGTCGATGAATTCTTCGATCCGGAACCCGGTGTGCCCGGCAAAGTCGTGACGCGTCGTGCGGGTTTCGTGGACGACGTGACGGGGTTCGACGCGCCGTTCTTCGGCATGTCAACCCGCGAGGTCAGGTTGATGGACCCGCAGCATCGGCTGCTGCTGGAGATGGCGTGGCGCGCGGTGGAGCATTCGGGCACCGCCCCCACGGCTCTGGCCGACACCAACACCGGAGTTTTCGTGGGTCTGGCCACCCATGACTACCTGGGGATGGCTTCCGATGAACTGACGTACCCCGAGATCGAGGCCTATATGGCCATCGGGACGTCGAACGCCGCGGCCGCGGGCCGGATCAGCTATCGATTGGGGCTGCAGGGTCCGGCGGTCGCCGTCGACACGGCGTGCAGTTCGTCGCTGGTGGCGATCCATCAGGCGTGCCAGGCGCTGCAACTGGGCGAATGCGATCTTGCGCTGGCCGGTGGCGCGAACGTCCTGCTCACGCCGGCGACCATGATCACGTTTTCCAGTGCACACATGCTCGCGCCCGACGGGCGGTGCAAGACCTTCGATGCCGCCGCGGACGGCTATGTGCGAGGCGAGGGTTGCGGCGTCATCGTCATCAAGCGGTTCGAGGATGCGCTCCGCGACGGCGACCGCATCCGGGCCGTGATCCGCGGCAGCGCGGTCAATCAGGACGGCGCATCGGGTGGTTTGACGGTGCCGAACGGCGTTGCCCAGCAACGCGTTATCGCCGATGCCCTGCGGCGTGCTGAGTTGGCGCCCAGCGACGTCGGCTACCTCGAAGCGCACGGCACCGGAACTTCGCTGGGTGATCCGATCGAGGCCCAGGCCGCAGGGGCGGTGCTCGGCGCAGGCCGCGAACCGGGCGACCCGCTGTTGATGGGCTCGGTCAAGACGAACATCGGACACCTCGAAGCCGCCGCGGGGATCGCGGGTGTCATCAAGGTCATCCTGTCTCTCGAGAACGAGTTGCTGCCGCGGCACCTCCACTTTCAGCACCCGTCCCCCCACATCCCGTGGGACCGGCTCGCGGTGGAGGTCGTCAGGGAGGCGAGGCCCTGGGAACGCAACGGGCGACCGCGCATTGCCGGGGTCAGCTCGTTCGGGTTCGCCGGGACCAACGCCCACGTCATCCTCGAGGAGGCGCCCGAGCAGACGGCACGGGCCATCGGCGCGCCGGATCCGGGGTTCAGCGTTCTTCCGCTCTCGGCGCGGACGCCCGCCGCGCTGGTGCAGATCGCCGAGGAGTACCGCACCTGGTTGAGCGCGCACCCGGAGGCCGGCCTGGCAGACGTCTGCTTCACCGCCGGCGCGGGGCGAGCGCACCTGGAGCACCGGGCCGCGTTGGTGGTCAACTCGAAAGAATCCGCCGTCGAGCTCCTCGATGCGCTCGCGGACGACCGCCCGGCACCCGGTCTGGTCCGCGGAGAATCCCACGACAAACCGAAGACGGCGTGGCTGTTCACCGGCCAAGGCAGCCAGTACCCGGGCATGGCCCGTGAGTTGTACGACACCGAGCCGGTGTTCGCCGAAACGCTGGATCGATGCGCGGCCGTGGTTGCCGACGTTCTTCCACAGCCGTTGCTGGATGTCATTTTCGAGACGGACGGCGAAGAGACGCTCCGGCAGACCAGCTACGCACAGCCCGCCCTGTTCGCGGTGGAGATGGGCCTGGCTCGGCTCTGGCAGTCGTGGGGCTTCGAGCCTGACGTGGTGCTGGGTCATAGCGTCGGCCAGTACTCGGCGGCCTGCGTCGCGGGCGTCTTCAGTTTCACCGACGGCGCGCTGCTGGTGGCCGAGCGCGGTCGCCTCTTCGGTAGTTTGCCTGCGGGCGGTCGAATGGCGGCGGTGTTCACCGCGGCCGAGCGTGTCGAGAGCCTGACCGACGAGTTCCCGAGCCTGTCGGTCGCCGCCTACAACGGTGCCAACACCGTTTTGTCCGGGCCCGCCCACGATCTGGAGACCGCGGTCGCCCGGATGGTGGCCGACGGTGTCCGGTGTGACTGGCTGGACACCAGCCACGCATTCCATTCGGCCCTGCTCGACCCGATCCTCGACGACTTCGAGTCGTATGCCGAGCGCTTCACCTTCTCCGCTCCGCAACGGATCCTGATCGACAACCGCACCGGCGACGCGCTCGGCAGGAGCGTGAAACTCGACGGCGCCTATTGGCGGCGTCACGCCCGCCAACCGGTGCAATTCGCCAAGAGCGTGCGCACCCTTGCGAACTTGAATTGCACAGTGCTGCTGGAGATCGGACCACAACCGGTGCTGACCGCCGCGGCACTGCGGGCATGGCCTGATCCGGCCACCGCACCGCGGGCGATCGCCTCCATGCGTCGGAACACCGCCGACCACCGGCAGCTCACCGAAGCCGTCGCCGACGCCTATGTCCTGGGCCACCTACCCGACTTCGGGGCGTTGCGGCGGGCGCACGCCCGGAAGCTGGACCTGCCCACCTATCCGTTCGAGCGTCGCCAGTACTCGTTCCGGGACAACCGGCAGCAACCCGACCGACAACAGCATCGTGGCGGAGCGCGCACCGAAGCCGTTCGTCTTCTCGAAGATGGCCGGGTCGAAGAACTCGCGGCCCTCCTCGACGGCGCGAACGGCGACCATCACACGCTGGATGTGCTGACCAAGCTGGCGGCACAACACAATCGACAACGCGCAACGCAGTCCATCGCGGACGATCGTTACGAGTTCCGCTGGGAGAAGTCCGGCGCGTCGATCGCCGCCCCGGAGGCCGACGAGCGCTTCTCCTGGGTGCTTGTCGGCGACGACCCCGATACGCTCGCGCCCGTGGCCGACGTGCTGACCGCCGGCGGCCACTCATACCGGATCGTCGCGTTGCCGGTGTCCGACGCCGACGAGCAGGAGCTCGCGGACACGCTGCGCGCGGCGGCAGACGATTCGCAGCTGCGCATCGTGCACCTTGCGGCGCTGAACGCCGAGACCGGACCGGCGATGCAGTCACCGTCGCGGATGCAACAGCGAATCCTCAGCGGAACACGGCGGCTCTTCTGCGCCGCGATCACCGCCGGACTGCGCAGACCGATCTGGATCGTGACCCGCGGCGCGCAACGAGTCACCGATGCGGACACCGTGTCGCCCGATCAGACGTGCCTGTGGGGATTCGGTCGCGCCGCGTCGCTGGAGCTTCCGCAGATGTGGGGCGGACTGGCGGACTTGTCGGCAGCCGGCAGGGAAAACGGAGCCGACGAGTGGTCTCGGCTCGTCGACCGGATCAGCAGCCGAGCGACTCTGCGGTCATCGAAGACCAGATCGCCGTGCGCGATCAAGCGGTCTATGTGCCGCGGTTGGTTCGGCGGACCGGGCAGCCGAGTGCAACGCCGCCGGAATTACGCGACGACGCAACGTATCTGGTGACCGGCGGGCTCGGGTCGGTCGGCCTGGAGATCGCCGGACACCTGGCCGCCCACGGCGCCAAGCACCTGGTGCTGACCGGTCGGCGCGCGCCCGGCGAGGCCGCGCAACAGCGCATCGACGCGCTCGGCGAACAGTACGGCTGCGAATTCCGGGTGGTCACCGCCGATGTCGCCGACGCGCACGATGTCGCAGGCCTGTTGGCGACCGTGCACGCCGAGCTGCCGCCGTTGGCCGGCATCGTCCATGCCGCGGGCGAGATCGGTACCACCCCGCTGATCAGCCTGGACGACGCCGAAGTCGATCGCGTTTTCGCCGGGAAGGTTTGGGGTGCATGGCATCTGAGCGAAGCAGCCGCTGACCTGACGCTGGATTTTTTCCTCACCACCTCGTCGATCGCCTCGGTGTGGGGCGGGTTCGGTCAGACCGCCTACGGCGCGGCCAACGCCTTCCTCGATGGGCTGGCCTGGCGCCTGCGCGAGCAGGGCATCCCTGCCCTCAGCATCAATTTCGGTCCCTGGTCGGCGGGTATGGCCGACGAAGAGTCCCGAGCCCGGTTGGCCAAGCGCGGGATCGCGACCCTCGGACCAGCCGACGCCCTGGCGGGTCTCGCCGATGCCATGGCGGCTTGCTCCGCACACGGGACAGCCCAGGCCGTCGTGGCCCGGATCGACTGGGCCCGCTTCCTGCCGCTATACCAGCAGGGAGGCCAGCGGGCCTTCCTGGCGGAGTTGGTGCGCGAGCTGCCTGCTCAGCCGACGGCGATGGCGCCGGCCGTCACGCCGTCCGGAAAGACGCCTCTGGTCGAGCGGCTCACCAACGCCCCGGTGCAGCAGCGCAAGAAACTTCTGACCGATCACCTGCGCGACGCGGTGGCGGAGGTGACGCGCGTGGATGCCGCCGAGATCCGCGCGGACGCCGGGTTCTTCGATCTCGGCATGGATTCGCTGATGGCCGTCGAAATGCGGCAGCGCATCGAGCACGCCGTGGGCAAGGAGATACCGGCCACCCTGGCGATGGACCATCCGCGACTGTCCGACGTGGCCGACTACCTGCTCGGCGAGGTGCTCGGGCTCAGCGATCAGGCGTCCGCGCAATCACGGCCTCAGCCGGCCTCCGTGGAGCCGACGCGCACCGACGAACCGATCGCGATCATCGCGGTATCGTGCCGCTTCCCCGGCGCGCCCGACCCGGAAGCCTTCTGGGAGGTGCTGTCCGGCGGTGTCGATGCGATCCGGGAAGTTCCCGAGGACCGATTCGACATCGACGAGTTCTTCGACCCCGACCCGGAGACTCCGGGCAAGACGTACACGCGCTTCGGCGGATTCCTGGACGGAATCGACGGGTTCGATCCCGAATTCTTCGGCATCTCGCCGCGCGAGGCTGTCTGGATCGAGCCGCAGCAGCGGCTGATGCTCGAAACGGTCTGGGAAGGCCTGGAAAGGGCCGGGTACGCGCCATCCGCCCTGCGCGGCAGCCGAACCGGCGTCTTCGCCGGCGTGGCCGCCAACGAATACGCCCATCTGCTGTCCTCGGAGTCTGTCGACAAAATCGAGCCCTACTTCATCACCGGCAATGCGCTCAATGCCATCTCCGGTCGGGTTGCCTTCGCCCTCGGACTCGAAGGACCAGCCATGGCGGTCGACACCGCATGCAGCTCGGCGTTGGTCGCCGTCCATCAGGCCTGCCAGGCATTGCACGCCGGCGACTGCGACATGGCGGTGGCCGGCGGGGTGAACGTCCTGCTGAGTCCGGTGACGTCGATCGCCGCGTCACGCGCCCGGATGCTCTCCCCCGGCGGGCGATGCAAGACCTTCGACGCCTCCGCCGACGGCTACGTGCGCAGTGAAGGCTGCGGCATTCTCGTACTCAAGAGGCTGAGCGACGCGGAACGCGACGGCGATCGGGTCTGCGCGGTCATTCCCAGCAGCGCGGTCAACCAGGACGGTGCCTCCAGCGGCCTGACAGTGCCCAATGGTGGAGCGCAGCAACGACTTATCGGGACGGCGCTGGCCCGCGCCGGTTGGACGGGCGCGGACGTCGACTACCTCGAGGCGCATGGCACAGGCACCCCGCTGGGTGATCCCATCGAGGTGCAGGCGGCCGCAGCCGCGTACGGCGCCGGGCGTGAGAAGGACCGACCGTTGCTCATGGGGTCGGTGAAGACCAACATCGGTCACCTCGAGTCGGCTTCCGGCGCAGCGGGTCTGATCAAAGTCGTGCTGTCGCTGCAGCACGACCTGCTGCCGCAGAGCCTGCACTTCGACAGGCCGTCGCCGCACATCCCGTGGGACTCGCTGCCTGTGCGGGTTGTCGGCGACGCGACTGCGTGGCACGCCAACGGCAGGCCGCGGCGCGCCGGCGTGAGTTCCTTCGGGTTCACCGGCACCAACGCGCACGTGCTGATCGAGGAGGCGCCCGCGCGCGCCGCGACCGCCGATGACGAGCCGGACACCGGTGCGCAGCCTGTGCACGTCCTGGCGCTGTCCGCGCGGTCACCGGAAGCGCTGGTGGCCCTGGCGCAGCGGTATGAGACTTGGCTGAGCGCCCACCCGGATGTCGACCTCGCCGACGTATGCCTCACCGCCGGGACCGGCCGTTCGCATTTCGAGCATCGCGCCGCGCTGGTCGTGAATTCGGTCGAGGATGCGCGCGAAAACCTGGCCGAACTCGCCCAGAACCGGGTGCGACCCGGAGTCGTGCGCGGCGAGCACACGCACGACCCGACGACCGCGTGGTTGTTCACCGGGCAGGGCAGCCAGTACCCCGGGATGGCGCGTGAATTGTTCGACGCCGAGCCGGTTTTCGCCGAGACCGTGACCCGTTGCGCGGATGCGGTCAAAGACATCGTGGCGCGTCCGCTGCTGGAGGTCTTGTTCGCCGACGACGCCGAGGCCCGACAGGCGCTGCGGCACACGTCGTTTGCGCAGCCGGCGCTGTTCGCCGTCGAAATGGGACTGGCCCGGCTGTGGCAGTCGTGGGGCATCGAGCCCGACGTGGTGCTCGGACACAGCGTGGGCCAGTACGCAGCGGCATGCGTGGCAGGAGTCTTCAGCCTCGAGGACGGCGCACGGCTGATGGCCGAACGCGGCCGGATGTTCGGCAGCCTGGCCGAAGGCGGCCGGATGGTGGCGGTGTTCACCGACCCCAAGCGCGTCGAGGAGATCGCCGGCGAATTCCCGCGCGTGTCGGTCGGCGCCTACAACGGACCCAATACCGTGCTCTCGGGTCCGGGTGAGGATCTGGAACAGATAGTCGCCACGTTCGGCGAGGAGGGGATCCGCTGCACCTGGCTGGAGACCAGTCATGCGTTCCATTCCGAACTGCTGGATCCGGTGCTCGACGAATTCGAGTCGTATGCAAGTCAATTGGATTTCGCTCCGGCGACGTTGCCGCTGGTCTGCAACCGTACTGGCACCGTGCTGACGTCCCAGACTCCGCTGGACGCTCAGTATTGGCGCCGGCATTCCCGCCAGCCGGTGCAATTCGCCGAGAGCGTGCGCACCGTGGCGGCGCTGGGATGCTCCGTCTTGGTGGAGATCGGCCCGCAACCGGTGTTGACCGGGGCTGCGGTGCAGGTCTGGCCGGAGCACTTGGCCGCACCGCGGGCGATCGTCTCGCTGCGCAAAGGCGTCGATGACCGGCGCCAGATCGCCGATGCGCTGGCCACCGCCTACGTCGGCGGCCTCCAGCCCGGTTTCGCTGCGCTGCACCGTCAGGCCCCGCGCAGACTCGAACTGCCCACCTATCCGTTCCAGCGCCGCCGCTTCTGGCCCAAGACGTCCGGAATCGCCGTCGACGGCTCGGCGGTATCCGGGATCCTCGGTAGCGCAAAGGATCTCGCCTCTGGCGACTGCGTCTACACCAGCCGGTTGTCCGTCAAATCGCAGCCGTGGTTGTCCGACCACGTCATCTACGGCACTGTCGTCGTCCCCGGAGCGACATATGCCGCGATGGCACTGACCGCAGTCGGTGCGCCGGCGCGGGTGAAGGAGGTCTTCTTCTACGAGCCGATCATCCTGCCCGAGAAGAGTTCTCGCGAAGTCCAGCTGACACTGCATCCGGCGGCGGACGGTGGTGAGCGGCGCTTCCAGGTGCACAGCCGCCCCTATGGTGACCGGGACGCCGAATGGTCGCTGAACGCCGACGGCATCGCCGTCACCGGTGCCGATGACGAGTCGGCACCCGAGCAGCCGGAGCCCGTCGACGCGGTCACCGAACGGATGGAGCGCCTGCGCCCGCAGGAATTGTTCGAGACCTTCGCCGACATGGAGCTGGCGTGGGGGCCCAACTGGTCCGGTTCACTGAAGTCGTTGTGGCTCGGTGACGGTGAGGCGATCGGCGACGTCACCGTCGGCGAAGAGCTCGCCGAACATCTCGGCACCGAGCCGATGCATCCGGTCCTGATGGATCTGTGCACGGGCGTCGCCTTCCCCGCGTTCCCGGCACTCCTGGCCGCCGAACAGGGCGTCAACGATCTGTTCCTGCCGCTGCGGTACGGGCAGGTCATGCTGCGCGAGAAGATGCCGCGGCGGTTCTATTGCCACGCGCGGTGGCACGCAAGCGACCTCCACAGCGAAACCCAGGTCTTCGATCTCGACTTCGTCGACCGGGATGGCCGTCAGCTGGGCGGTATTCGCGAATTCACGGTCAAGCGCGCGCCCCGCGAGGCGTTGCTACGCGGGCTCGGCGGCGACGCCACCCGGCTGCTGTACACCCTTGGCTGGCACGAGGTGCCGCCGCCGACGCGTAATGAGACCGAGGGCATCGGGACCTGGTTGATCGCCGGATTCGACGAACTGGCCGCCGCGGTGCCGGGCTGCATCCCGTTCGACCGGACCACGGATCCTGAGCCCCTGGGCCAGCTGCTGGCACAGGCCGCCGAGCGCGGTCTGCCGTTCTCCGGTGTGGTCTGGCGCAGCGCCGCGCCGGACGGAGAAGAAGAGGGCGCCGGCTTCGAAAAGTGGGCCGCGCGACTGGAGACCGAGATCACCAACCTGCTCAGCGCCGTGCACACCGTGCAGGGTGGCTCGCAGAACAGCAGCGTGAAACTTCCGAATGGTCTCTGGATCATCACCGAGCGTGCCGTAGCATGCGAATCCGGCGAGCCGGTCGATCCGGTGCAGGCGGCGCTCTGGGGATTCGGCCGCACCGCGATCAACGAAGAACCGGCGCTGCGCTGCAAGCTGGTCGATTGCGACGGGTCGCAGGAAGCGGTGCAGGTACTGGCCGACCTGCTCGCCGCACCGGCCGATGAGCCGGAACTCGCTCTGCGGCAAGGGAAGCTGCTGGCTTCACGGCTATTGCCATGGGCGCGCAGCGGTCATTTGACTGTGCCGCGCTCAACCGACTACGTGCTGGCGCCCACCGAACGCGGCGCGATCGACAACCTGCGTCTGACCGAGACGGAGGTGCCGCCGCCGGACGAGGGTTACGTGCAGGTTCAGGTGGAGGCCGCGGGTCTCAACTTCCGCGACGTGCTCAACGTGCTCGGCCTCTATCCGGGCGACCCCGGACCGATCGGCGGCGACTTCGCAGGCACCGTTACGCATTTGGGTAGCGGCGCCACCGGACTGGAGGTCGGCCAACGTGTCTACGGCTTCATGCAGGGCGCGTTCTCCAGCAGGTTCAACGTGCCTGCCCAGTTGCTGGCGCCGATTCCCGACGGGGTGAGCGCGGTCGATGCGGCGACGATCCCCGCGGCGGCGCTCACCGCGCGGCTGGCGTTCGACTGGGCACAGTTGACGCCGGGTGACCGGGTGCTCATTCACGCGGCCAGCGGTGGCGTCGGATTGGCCGCGATCCAGATGGCACAGCAGCACGGCGCCGTCGTGTTCGCCACCGCGAGCACCTACAAACGTGCGACGCTGCGCAACATGGGTGTGAAATACGTCTACGATTCGCGGACAACGGATTTCGCCGACCAGATCCTCGCCGACACCAATGGCGCCGGGGTCGATGTGGTGCTCAACAGCCTGACCAACGAAGGGTTCATCGAGGCGACCGTACGGGCGACCGCCCAGAACGGCCGGTTTGCCGAGATCGCCAAGCGCGACATCTGGACGCATGAGCAGATGGCGGCGGCCCGCCCCGATGTCGCCTACGAGATCGTCGCCCTGGACATTGTGACCTTGCTGGAGCCCGAGCGTATCCGCGGCTTGCTGAGCGAGGTGTCGAGCGGGTTGGCGAGCGGCGAGTGGACACCGCTGCCCGCCGAGATTTACCCGCTCACCGAGGCGAGGGCCGCGTTCCGCCGCATGCAACAGGCGAGGCACATCGGAAAGATCGTGCTGCAGATACCGAAACCGTTTCAGCCGCGGGCGGATCGGAGCTATCTGATCACCGGCGGACTCGGTGCGATCGGTCTGCACACGGCGTCGCACCTGGCTCAGGTCGGTGCGGGTGACATCGTGTTGACCAGCAGGCGTGCGCCCGATGCGGACGCGCAACGGGTGATCGACGAGATCACCGAGCGCTACAAGTGCCACGTGCACGTCTTCGCGGCGGATGTCGGCGACGAGGCCGAGGTTGCGAAGCTGCTGGACCGAATCCGCGCGGAGTTGCCGCCGCTGGCCGGAGTGGTGCATTTGGCCGGCGTGCTCGACGATGCGTTGCTGTCGCAGCAGAGCATGGAGCGGTTCCGAACGGCATTGCTGCCCAAGGCGTTCGGCGCCTACCACTTGAATCGTCTGACAAGGGGCGACGATCTGGACTTCTTCATCCTGTCCTCGTCGGTGGCCAGCCTGTTCGGTTCGCCCGGTCAATCCAACTATGCGACCGCCAACGCGCTGCTCGACGGCCTGGTCGCGCAGAGAAGGGCGCAAGGATTGCCGGCCACCGGCGTCAACTTCGGTCCCTGGGCCCAGGGTGGCATGGCCTCGTCGGAGGCAGCGACCACCAATATCACGGCTCAAGGCCTTATTCCGTTGGAGCCTTCGGCCGCGTTGAGCGCACTCGCCGAGGTTGTCGCCAATGGAACGGGCCAGGCAACGGTGATCAAGGCCAACTGGCAGCGCGCCGCGAAGGTGCTGGGCAGTTCGCGTCCGCCGATCCTTGACCTCGTGTTGCCGAGTGCCGCCGGGGAGGTGACCGGCGACAGCGAGTTGCTTCGACAGCTGCTGGAGGTACCGGTGGCGCAGCGCGCCGGTTTCGTGACCGAATTCCTTCAGCGCGAGGTGCAGAACTTCCTGCGGCTCGCGCAACCGCCCGCCGCAACCAGTCGGTTCCTGGACCTGGGTACGGATTCACTGATGGCGATCGAACTCCGTAACCGGTTGCACACCCAGTTCGGCGGCAAGTTCACGATCAACGCGACCGCGGTGTTCGACTATCCGACCATCGGGGGGCTGGCGGAGTATCTCGTGAGCCAGTTGCCCGAGTCGAATTCGCCGTCGAACGACGCGAATCCTGATGCAGGCTGATTGAGACTGCGATGACGGCGGGGTCTACTCGCATTACTTCGCCACCGTTGCAGTGTGAAATGGACGGGCATCGCGCAAAACAGGGTTCTCACCAGTTTGTTGGATTCGCTGTGCACATCAATCCATCGGAGTAGCTTGCGGAATTAACGCCGCTGTAAGCCGGTAGCTCCGGTCGACGGTTGCGTCGTCGGGGAAACGACAAGTTCATCGCATGAACTGTGGAGGGGCGATGGAGATCGCACTCGGCATATCGATGACGGCCACGACGGTACGCATGGTGCTCGTCGAGGGCGACAAAGCTGACGGCCTCACGGTGGAGTGCGATCAGTTCCCCACCAGAGTCGATGCGGAGACCGTCGCCGTGAGCGCTTCTGAACAAGTCGGCGGCGCGATCCTGGCGACACAGCAGAGCGCAAGCCGTCAGGGCCACAACCTCAGCATGTGCGGGATCGCCGTGAGTGACGAATGCGACGACGACGATCTTCGGAAGAGCCTGGCGGCACGTGGTCTCGGCGACGTTGTCGTGGTGAGCGAACCGCAAGCGGCGGCCGCGCTTGCTCACACCGTTGCCCGGGCCGTCGGCTACACGAAGACCGCATTGCTGTTGGTCCAGGAGCGGGCGGCGACGTTGTCCGTCGTCGACCACGCCGACCGCTCGGTCGTCGAGGAGCTCAGCCGCAGCCTTCAAAGTGCTGACGTCAACTACGTCCTGAAGGAGATGTTCGCCGGCTTCACCGCAGCGGAACCGCAAGGTCTGTTCGTCGTCGATTCGAGCGGGCGGCTTCCGGTCATCAAGCCGTGTCTTGAAACCGCGACCTCGTTGCCGATCATCTTCCCGGAGGAACCCGACTGGGCGCTGGCCCGCGGTGCCGCTCTGGCAGCGGCGGCCGCGCCCCGCTTCGAGGCATCCACCACGGGCCTGGCCTATGCGCAGGACCCGGACGACGAGGATTTCGCCGATTCGGCCGAGAGTGCGACCGGGCCGTTGGCACCGGCAGACGAAGTCACACGACGCGGCCTGCTCGATGTCATCCGGCGGGGCTCGGCGGGAAGTCTGGATGTGCGGGACGGCGCCCGGTCTTCGGGTGGACGGTTCGTGCCCGTCGGTAGCCTGGCGGCATCCGTCGTCGTGATCGGTGTCGTCACAGTGGTGATGGCCTTGGCGGCGAGTACCGCGCCCACCTCCACCGAGCGCCTGCTCGAGCGCGGACAGATACTTCCCACCGAGCCAAGCACCATCGAGGCGTCGGCGCCGCAGACCACCTTCAAAGCCGCTCCGGCACCGGATATCGCTCCACTGCAACAACTTCCGGCACCACCGGCGCCGCCGCCCGCTCCGACGGCAGTTGCGGTGCAGCAATCTCCACGCACCGTGGTGGCGCAGACGCCTGCGAGTCAGCCGCAAGCGGCCCAACCTGTCGCCGCCGCGCGAGCGCCAGTCACGGCGAGACCCGCCGCAGCCGCCCCCGTCGAGCCACCACCGCAGGCAGCGCCCGATCCCGTCGACCCGCCACCCGCGGCTGCGCCAGTACCGGTGGCCGCGCCCGCACCGCAGCTTCCGGCGTTCACGCCTCCTGCGCCCCCGGTGCAAGTGCCGCAATTCCTGCCGCAGATCACGCTGGGGCCGCCGGTGAACCAGGCCCCGGCCGTCGCTCCGCAAGCGCCGTTCCTGCGTTGGCTACCTGCGTTCCTGCGACCGCAGCAGCAGGCGCCGGTAGTGCCCCAGGCCCCCGTGCCTCAATGGACACCACCCGTTCAGGCTCCGCAGTGGACGCCGCCGGCCCAGCAGTACACACCACCGGCCCAACAGTGGACCCCACCCGCCCCGTGGACCCCGCCCGCCCAGCAGTGGACCCCACCCGCCCAACAGTGGACCCCACCGGCCCAACAGTGGACCCCACCGGCCCAACAGTGGACACCCCCGGCCCAACAGTGGACACCCCCGGCACAGCAGTGGACACCACCTGCGCAGCAGACTCCACAGTCGTCGCAATCACTGCCGGGCGTTGGAGGTTTCCGAGGTGGTTCACGGGGCGGCTCGGGCGGCGGGGCACCGTTCTGGCCGTTCGGGTGATGTGCACTTAAAAGCGCCAAACGGAAAGGCCAGTTGATGCTTCTCGGGTGACGTCCGCACTAACTGTGGAGCGCACCTCCCGCTCCTTCCAAGGTTTCTGCGGCGCAATTACGGGACTTCTGCCCCTACGTCTGGCATATGGCGAGAGTTACCGTCGACGTTACGGCAGGACGGCGCGCCGCACCCGGTTCGACCCGAAACCCCTTTCAGCGGACGCTATCTGAGGAGGAAAGATGAGGTATCAGGCAAAATCCTTGCTGGTTGCCGGGTGCATGGCTGGGTTACTGGGTTCGGTAGGTGCATGCTCAAGCCACTCGTCACCGCCGGCAGCGCCGGCAGCGCCATCCACCGCCACGATCGCCGATTCGACGCGGACAAACGCATTGTCAGCCATGCATGGCGAGGCGCTCGCCCACGCGAAGTATCTGGCCTATGCCGCCCAGGCGCAGCAGGCCGGGCGGAAGCAGGCCGCACAGGATTTCACGACTGCGGCCCAGACCGAGCACACGGATCACTTCGCCAGCGAAGCCGACCTGATTCGGCTAGGCGGTGCGATCGCCGACAACCTGCGCGGCGCGATCAGCGGGGAGACGACCGAGGTGAACACCATGTACCCGGGTTTCGCCAAGCAAGCCACCGCCGACAATGACCCAGCGGCGGCGTCGGCGTTCAGCGAGATCGGTGCCGACGAGGCAACCCACCTGAAGGACTTCCAAACAGCACTGAGCGCGGTGGCCAATACAGGCGGTGGTACACCCATACCGATCGGCACACCAACACCACAGGTGACCATCACGGCCGGGCCCGCGCGGTCGGGGGGAACCACGCTGGCGAACCTGCGCACGGCGATGCAGGGTGAGGCCTTTGCCTACGCCAAGTACATGCGCTACGCCGATCAGGCGCGACGCGACGGCAACGAGGCCGTGGCGCAGCTGTTCACTAACACCGCGAACACCGAATTGAACGACCATTTCGCGACACTGGCCACGCTCGCCGGGCTTGTGGCCACCGACACCAACGCCAATCTGCAGGACGCGATCAACGGCGAACAGCACGAGGCTGACATCATGTATCCCGACTACGCCCGCCAAGCGGACCAAGCGGGAAATCACGAGGCCGCCAACCTGTTTCGAGAAATCGCTGCCGATGAGAGGACCCACCAGCAGACCTTCCAGAAGGCGCTGACCGCATCATGACCAACCCGGCATGATCACCGAGCGCAACTACGGCTAACTGACCCGCTCGCCCGGCTTGTCGAGCTGACTCGAGCTGACTCGAGCTGATGCAGGCCTACCGCATCGCCACCGTGAACGGTGAAGTCGCACTTGCTGTGCCCCAACAATTCTCGCACTCCTGTGCCATGGCACCATGCAGCGATCATCCGGGCTGTGGATGGTGGTTGGCGTGAGATACAAAGACATGCTGCGAGTCGGGCCATAGCCTGTGAACTGATGCAGGAAAGAATTGATTCGGCCTAGAAAGATAAGCCAGACGACGTGGCGTGGTGCGGCATTCTGCCGGCGCCCCTCCGGTGATCGAATCGAGGATCGATGAATCTCACACCGGTTTCGACAATTACGTGGCGGTGTGCCCCAATTTTGCGACAACCGTTTTTGCACTCCGACCAGTATCAGACCTTCAAACCCGCTACCGTGGGCGTCACGGTACGCGACGCCTCACCAACTATTTTCGAAAGGCTGTACGCCATGAGTACCTTTTCGGCGGTGGTCAATTCCTGGAATGAGTGGGATCCGCTCGAGGAGGTCGTCGTCGGCTCCGCGGACGGATCGTGTTTCGAGCCAACCGAGCCGGGCAACCATCCGCAGATACGTAACGCTCTCCGGAGCACACCTTTTCCTACGGGTCCAAAGCCGCGCGGGGCCATTGAGCGTGCAAATGACGAACTAGCCGGGCTCGAGGCTTTACTGGAGTCGCAGGGAGTAAAGGTTCGCAGGCCGAAGCCATACGACTTCAGCAGAGGTGTGTCGACTCCAGACTTCTCGGTCGATAACCAATATTGCGCGGTGTGCCCACGCGACGTGATGATCACGATCGGAACGGAAATAATTGAAGCGCCGATGTCTCGCCGATCGCGGTACTTCGAGTTCACAGCCTATCGCGAACTTGTCTACGAATATTGGAAGGCAGATGCAAGCGTTGTTTGGACGTGCGCGCCCAAGCCCTCGATGGCCGACGGCATGTACCGCGAGGGCTTCTGGGACTGGCCTCTTGAGAAGCGTCACGCCGAGATGCACGCTTTTGAGTTCTGCGTTACGCAGGACGAGGTGGTCTTCGACGCGGCTGACATAAGCAGATTCGGCCAAGACCTGATCGTCCAAGAATCGATGACGACGAACCGGATGGGAGTCACCTGGCTGAAGCGGCATCTCGAGCCAAAAGGATTCCGGGTACACCCCGTGCACTTTCCGTTGGATTTCTTTCCTTCTCATATTGATTGCACCTTCGTGCCACTCCGCCCCGGGTTGATACTTACCAATCCCGACCGACCGTTGCGTGACGGAGAGGAGAACCTCTTCCTCGATAACGACTGGGAGCTTGTTCAAGCTCCGGAATCTACGTCAGACAACGCCGAAATGCCTGCCTACTGCCAGTCGTCGAAGTGGCTGTCGATGAATGTTCTCAGCATCTCACCAACCAAAATTGTCTGTGAAGCGCAGGAGAGGCCGCTGCAGGAATTGCTGTCCAGACTCGGCTTCGAGGTGTTCAGCATTCCATTCAGGAACGTCTTTGAGTTCGGCGGCTCATTGCACTGCGCCACTTGGGATGTCCGCCGGGCAGGAAACCGTGAGGAATATTTCTCCCTCAACGGCTACCGCCCAGTTACGACATGAGGAACTCGCAAGGTTCACATGGGCACGCGGCTCCCGTGAGAGGCGAGTCGGGGTGAAAATCGGGCTTATTTCTGGTGATGGCCTGCCTGTCTCGGGACTGCTGACGGTGTTTCGCAACGTGTTTCACCTCGGACGGTCGATGGGACTCTTCGATGACGTTGTCGTTGCCGATCTCGGGTACTCATGGCGATCGGATAAAGCGCGATTCTTTCCGAACGGCCCGAATTCTTACCGATATCCGCCGTGGCTCAGACCAACCATCAACAACTCGATCGCCGGGTTCAACTGGGCCGCGTTGTCGGCAGAGCTCGAGGACATCCGACGATGCGTCGCCATCTTCGAGCAGCTCGATGAATCGAAGCAGAAGTCAACGGCCGACCGGATCGAGAATCTGCGAAAGGTGTACTTCGACCATTTTTCATCATGGCTGGAGCGCCATGAACCAGATTGGGTCTTCGCGATGAATCTCACTCTTCCGCACGCGGTGAGTGTCACCTCCGCGCTGTACATGGCCGCAGACCTTCATTACTGCGGACGCCCGGGTGGACTCGTGGTTTGGGACCATGATTTGTGCGGATCAAACGGGCGCTGGGACGCCGCGGTTGATCGACGGTTTTATCCGTCCGCCCCCAACGACGTGACGCCACTTCCCGCCGAGGCGCCTCACATCAAGTGGATCGTCGTTTCCCAAGCGCTTGCGCGGGAGGCTGAAAGCTACAACACCACAGCGCGCCCACGGGTCCTGGCCAACTTGCTGCCCTCGGTTCCGCCGGGAATCGAACAACACCACCGTGAATTTGCGCGACAGTTCGAGTTGGACCTCCAACGACCAATACTCGTGAGCCCGGTACGGATATACCGGGTGAAGGGCGTGAGTCAGGCACTGCGATTTCACGCAGAAGTCGTGAGTGATTGCTCCCACCGTTCCCTCCCCCCGCCCTACCTCCTCATTTATGGGAGCCTGGATGAAGATCCGGAGTACGCACAGGAGCTCGTCACACTCCGCGACGAACTCGCTACCGCGGAATACGTCCGATTCCTCGACGGCGTCCCTCTCGAGACGATCCGGGAAGCCAACGGGGACTGGCGGTTAGACGAAGTCGACCTGTTGCGGCTGGCGCGGGCGACAAACGGCGGTGTTGTCTTCACGCCTTCCGTCAGCGACTTCGAGACGGTCGGCCTGGGCCCCGGCTTGGCAGCTGCCGCAGAGATTCCCGCAGTGTCTACGAGATACAACGCCTTCGACGAGGTCTACGGTGCTGCCGGCGTCACCTGCACGATGTTCGAGCCTGCCGGAAGCGGCATGACCCAAGCGGCGACGGAGTTTGTCGACGTGCTGGCGAGATTTGCTCGGCACGACGCCGTCCTGGTCGCCGCCCTGAAGCGGAACCGGCGAGCCGTAGAGTCACTGTTTCCGGCGGGTCCGTGGAGGGCACTGCTCGACTCGATGGACGGCGCCATCGCTACGTCGGGCGACGTTTCGCCGAAGAGCCAATGACGTGAACTCCCAACGACTACGAGTGGCTCTTGTCGCGCCGCCGTATTACGAGGTTCCGCCAAAGGATTACGGCGGAACCGAGATGGTGATCGCGGATCTGGCTGATGGCCTTCTCACGCGCGGCCACCACGTCTTCGTGCTGGGCGCGGGGCGATCCACGACAAACGCGAGCTTCGTTGCGGTTTCTCCTGAGGCTGTGCCCGAACGGCTCGGGCAGGTTCGCCCCGAAATCGTGCACGCCATAGAAGTGCGCCGGGCGATCACGCGAATCGCAGGCCGGGATGGCTTGGATATCGTTCATGATCACACCATGTCCGGCGCCCTCAACGCATCGGACTACGGCAGCCTCGACGTCAAGACGATATCCACAGTGCACGCGACGATTGACGTAGACATGCGCCGCTACTACTCGGCGCTCGATCGCGACCTCGGCCTCGTGGCAGTCAGCGGTCGTCAACGCATGTTGGCGCCGGATCTCAATTGGGTAGGGACCGTTCACCACGGCCTTCGTGTCACCGATTGGCCATTTCGCGCGACAAAAGATGACTTCGCGCTGTTCCTTGGTCGCTTCTGTCCAGAGAAGGCGCCGCACCTGGCATTGGATGCCGCTCACTTTGCGGGCATCCCCACGGTCCTCGCCGGAGCTTTTGTCGAGCCGACCGACCGCCCATATTTCGAGCAACAGGTCCGGCCACGGTTAACCGATAGCGACAAGGTCATCGGGCCTATCGGCGGCCGCGCGAAGCATGAATTACTCGCCGCAGCGCGGTGCCTATTGTTTCCAATCCGTTGGGAAGAGCCATTCGGGCTAGTGATGATCGAGGCGATGGTGACCGGGACACCCGTCGTGGCCCTACGGGCCGGGTCGGTCAGTGAGGTCGTCGTCGACGGCGAGACCGGATACGTCTGCGACGACCCGTCAGGCCTCGGAGCCGCCGTGAAAGCTGTTGGCGATATCGATCCGAAGGCATGTCGATCTCATGTCCAGGAGTGCTTCGGCTTGGAGCGCATGGTTGCCGCGTACGAGGAGGTCTATGCGTCCGTCCTACAGGGCGGGCCGCCATGTCGGTAGCGCATCCATCGCACCGAGGAGTTCTTGCTGCAACTGATCGAGGCCGGTCACTGGGAACCCGCACAACCCTCCAACCACGGCGAACCACCTCGCCGAGGTGTACGCCAGGGTGACGCGTTGACGCCTTACTCACGAGGGGCACGGCGGCCATTCGTCGCTCTGGCCTGAACGCGGCCCCAGGCTCCGCCGTGACTTCGTCGACGATCGCGACCACCGCTGCACACAGACGACCACCGCTGCACACAGACGGTCCAGCGTGGCAAGCAGACACCTCATCGGTGGCGTCAGTCATGCCGAACCATCGTCGACGGCGGTGCGGTCAAAATACCCTCTGAGCTCGGTCTCGGGTGCAGGATTAGAACCTGCGTAGGCGTTAGCCGACGGATTTACAGTCCATACTCGGCGTTTGCGCACGGTTTCAGCTAACCGTTATTCGTGCTGTTAGAGAGCTTGGGCTAGCCCATAAATTTGCGTTGTGCCGCAACGGGTCTCGCACTCAAACGATGATCTATCGGAGACTATTGATTGACTTGCATAGGTTTGCGGGCGACCAGCGTTAGACTCTGGCTGCTGGGACAGTGCTGGGACGAGGTTGCCGCGGCAGCTATCTCCACCGCTCGCGTGGTGTAGGTCCGGGACGGGGGGCGATCAGAAACAGCCGGCACTTAGGCGGGCAACTAACTAGATGGTTCCGGACATGCTGGCGGCGCCTGTTTGAGTCGGCCGCACGCGTCCCAGGGGTACTCAGATGTAGAGAACGAGGCACCCTGAGCCGATGAAGAAAGATCATCCGCGAAGCATGCCGGAAGTCGGGCAGGCATCATCTCTTCGAGATCGAAGTTCTCAATGCGGCGACCATTGGTGATCTGTCTGCAGGGCTCATCCAGGCCTGCGACGCGCTCGGAGAGGAATTCGTCCCGTCGCTCGGGGCATGCTGCCGTCATGTCGGGTCCTTCCGATTGCCCACCTATCAGCGACAGATCAGCGTATGGAACGGTGCACATCGGACTTGCCGACGCCGCCCTCCTGAGCGATCCACGGTCCCTCGATCGACGGGTCGAGGATCCCCTCTTCGAGCCAGGTGTAGCGATCGTCAAGCACGCCGCGAGCCAACGTGAGGTCGGCGGCGTCGCAGTTATGCCAAAGCTGGTCGAACCGCTGCTCGGCCCGAACCCGCGCCTGACGGCAGAACCCGTCGGCGAGTTCGACGGCGCTATGGTCCCCCCGGTCACGCTGTGCCCGCACGCAGGCGGCAGTCATCGCGAACAGCTCCGCGCCGATATCCACGATCCTCGCCAGGAACCGCTGCTTGTGCTCGAGCTTGCCCTGCCACCGCGACATCCCGTAGAAGGTGCTTCGCGCCAACCGGCGGCTGGCACGTTCGACATAGCGCAGATGCCCCGCCAGCGGTCCGAACTCGGTAAACGACGTGGGAAGCTGTCCTTTGCCGGTTGCCAAGGTCGGCAGCCAGCGGGCATAGAACTTACCGGCCTTTGCGGCCGCCTTCACCTTGCGCCGGGTGTCAGCCTGCGGGTCGATGATGTCGCCGGCCACAGACAGATGCGCGTCTACCGCCTCGCGGGCGATCATCAGATGCATGATCTCGGTGGAGCCTTCGAAGATCCGGTTGATGCGCAAGTCGCGCAGCACCTGCTCGGCGGGCACCCCTCGCTCACCGCGGGCGGCCAACGACTCGGCGGTCTCAAATCCGCGGCCACCACGAATCTGTACCAGTTCGTCGGCGGCCAGCCACGCCATCTCCGAGCCGTAAAGCTTGGCCAGCGCTGCCTCGATCCGTATGTCGGTTTGGCCGGCGTCTGCCAACTCACTGGCAAGGTCGAGCATCGCCTCCAGCCCGTATGTGGTGGCCGCAATGAACGCGACCTTTCCAGCCACTGCTTCGTGCTCGCCGAGCGGCCGGCCCCATTGCACACGCTCCCGAGACCACTCTCTGGCGATCTTCAAACACCATTTCATCGCTCCGGTGCACACAGCCGGAAGCGACAGGCGCCCCACGTTCAGCGTGGACAGTGCGATCCGCAGCCCGTCGCCTTCCCGGCCGATCCGGTTCGCTCCCGGTACCCGCACGTTGGTCAACCGGGTGAGCCCATTTTCGATGCCGCGCAATCCCATGAACGCGTTGCGGTTCTCCACCACGATGCCCGGTGCGGCCGCTTCCACCACGAATGCAGAGATCCCACCCCGGTGCCCCTCGCTCTTGGGTACCTGGGCCATCACCACCAACAGGTCGGCGATCACGCCGTTGGTGGTCCACAGCTTGACACCGTTCAGCACATAGTCATCGCCAGCAGGTGTGGCGGTGGCGTGCAGCCGGGCTGGATCGCTGCCCACATCCGGCTCGGTGAGCAGGAAGGCGCTGATCTCCTGGGTACACCGGGGCAGCCATGTTCGCTTCTGTTCCTCGGTGCCGAACATATTGATCGGCTGCGGTACGCCAATCGATTGGTGCGCGGAAAGCAACGCGCCCAATGACGGATGTACAGAGCCGACGAGTGCGAGCGCCTTGTTGTAGTACACCTGTGACAGCCCGACCCCGCCGTAATCGGTGGCAATCTTCATGCCGAACGCGCCGAGTTCCTTCAAGCCGCGGACGACCTTGTCGGGAATCTGCGCGTCGCGTTCGATCACAGCGGCATCGATCTGCGACTCGCAGAAATCGCGCAACTTGTCCAGGAACGCCTCGCCACGCTTCGCCGCCTCCGCCGACCCGCTGGGGTGCGGATGAACGAGGTCCAACCGCAAACGGCCGAGGAACAATTCCTTGCCGAAACTGGGCTGGCGCCACTGCATCTCTCGCGCCTGTTCGGCGACCTGCCTGGCCCGTTGCTCGCTGACTTGTTCGGTGACGGTCATGGCGGACCTCCCAACGCGGGCGGAGCTGTTACTCGACAGTAACCCCAATTGCGGGTGCTCGGGAAGCCGATCTGGTTCATCCGCGAGTCGCCTCCACCGCCCGCCTCTTTTGTCGGCTGGCCTCTCCGCGCCGTCGGTTAAGCGCTCCTCTTCGCAAGGACTTCGGTAGATAGACTGCGCCTGGTCCGGCGACCGCCACGGTATCCGCGGGGTTGGAGATCGCGCATCGTTTCAGCGACAGGCAGCCGCAGCCGCAGCAGGAATCCAGACTGTCGCGAAGCGTCATCAGACCCGCGATCTGGTCGTCTAGGCGCGCACGCCAATCCTTGGACAAACCGGTCCAGTCTGCGCGGGTCGGGGTGCGGCTACCACGCAACATGCCGAGCGCGACGGCGACTCTTCGAGCGTCCATCCGACGTTACGGGCGGCGCGGATGAACGCCAGCGCCGCACATGTTTCGCTCAAATCGCCGCTGACCACCGGCCGTTCGCGACGCCTGAATCAGGCGCCCTCCTTCTCGTAAAACCGGATCGCCGATGCTGCGAAGCCGCTCCGATTCGCGTGGTCGACGGCCTGATTACCGGTTGGCACGATGCGGGCGCCTCGCACCCTCTTCTGCTCGAGGCGGTCGCCGGTTCTGACTTGGTCACCACGGCGTACCAGGAAGCGGTCGGGCACGGATACCTCTGGCATGAGTTCGGAGACAGCGCGCTCCTGCTGCCCGAGCGCAGAACTCATTAGTTGCGCTTGATTGTTCACCACGTATTGTTCCGGCGCGCAATGGATTTCATAGAATCCGAATTGCCGTGAGGCTGACACCCGGCACCCATTGCGATGCCTTGCCTGTGGGAGGACGATGAAGGAGTCCGGCGGCGCCGTCGAGACGCTGCCCCACAAAAAACGGAGGCAGATCATGTACGCACGAAGCACCACCATCCAAGCGCAGCCCTCGTCCATTGACGCCGGCATCGCGCACCTGCGCGACACCGTGATGCCTGCGCTCGAGGGCATCGACGGGTGCGTCGGCTTGTCCCTGTTGGTCGACCGCACGTCCGGCCGCTGCATTACCACCAGCGCCTGGGAGGCCGAGGAGGCGATGCGCGCGAGCGAGGAGTCCGTTCGGCCGATTCGTGACCGGGCTGCGGAGCTGTTCGGCGGCAGCGCGCAGGTCGAGCAATGGGAGATCGCTGCCTTGCACCGCGAGCACCGCTCGAGTGAAGGCGCCTGTGTCCGTGCCACCTGGGTGAAGGTCGACCCGGATCAGATGGACCAGGGCATCGATTTCTACAAGATGACTATCCTGCCCGCACTTGAGGAGCTGGAGGGATTCTGCAGCGCGAGCCTGCTGGTCGACCGAGCGTCCGGTCGTGGCGTGGCCTCGGCGACATTTGACAGCGCCGATGCGATGGAGCGGAACAAGGACCAGTTGGACAGGATCAGAGCCACGGGCAGCCAGGACGCGCGCGCAGAGGTCCTCGACGAGTGCGACTTCGAGTTGGCGCTCGCCCACCTACGTGTGCCCGAGACGGTCTGACCACTCATCCGCGCGATGAGGGCAAGAGTCCATCCCGATTAAACGTGGGCTAGAACTCCCCTCCGCGACGACCGATCCTCTCCATCCGGTAGTCACCGTCTGATCATCGCCTAGAGGGGGCGCTACGCCATACAACCGGCATAGCGGCTCGGCGGCGTCAGGGGCGGGAGTCCGGTGGCCTCTTCAGCCACTTCCTAAGGCGGAGGAGCTGATCGGTCACTAGGCCGACGGCCAACAGCACCAGCAGCGTGACGACGATCGCAGTACCCACTTCTTCATCATCCTGCTTCGGCTGCCGGCGGTGTCGGGATCGCCCTTCAAGAACTGGATCTTTTGTCATCGCGGCGACGTCGGTATCACTTTGCATGCGTGGCAGGTGCAGTGTCTGGTTTCACGACATAGTTGTCAGCTGTCTCGCGACATTGTTGACGCCTCGTTAAGTCGGAGAGGTCGGCCATGTCGCAGGCACAGCTCGTCATCACCGCCGTCGTGCTGGAGTGACGCAGTGATGCGTGCACGATGATCCCAACGGCCGCCAACGGTTACGAGTATGCCTCGGACCTCGGCGCGCCTATATCACGCAGGCTGACCGACCTGCGTTACCGACACCACTTGGTAGACATGGGCTTGGGTAGCGTGCAGATCGGCGATTCGCGACGATTCCGCGAGTTGAGCTCGTCCCTTTGGGGTGTTCAGGACAGCTTCCATATGCGCCGCCGAGCGCCACTGGATGTACTCCGCGACGCGTGTACCGTCCTCGCTGCGGTGAATGGAGCACGAGACAAAGCCGTCAAACTTGCAGTGTTCCGCTGCCATTCCGCGTAGATGTTCCACGAGAGTCTCTTGCTGGGTCGGGTCGACGGTGAACATCACGATGAGGGTGATGAGGGTATGGACGTCGGCGCCTTCGCTGATCGTCACCATGGTCGGTCTCCTAACCGCGCCGTCGTGATGGATGGGGCCATATCAAATAATGTACCATCATGTTATTGTCACATTGAGTGATATTCTGTTGATGTGACGCTTTGAGGCCAGCGAGGCCGCGGGTCAAGCGACTGGCGGCATCGGGGACCAGTGATGGCTACACGGCACCGCGCATTAAAGCATCCTGGTCGGCAACAGAATTCGACACGCCGCTTGCGCGAGCAGAGCGACATCAGAAGGAAGGGGACACGCTGACCATGACTTCCGCATATATCACCGTGACGCTGATCGCTATCGCGGCGAACGGCTTCTCGGGAATCGCCGCGTTGCTTCACCTCAAGCCCATCCTTCCGGGCATGGCCAAGGCGGGCGTACCCATCTCGTGGCTTACGTTCCCGATCGGGACGCTGAAGACAGCCGGGGCATTAGGCCTTGCAGCCGGTCTGGCTTTTCCCCCGCTCGGTGTGGCCGCCGCGATCGGCCTAGTCCTGTTCTTCGTATGCGCGATCTACACGCACATTCGTGCCGGCGACTACAGCCCGCAGTTCTACCTCGCCAGTGGGTTCCTCGCACTCAACGTCGCCGTCCTTGCCGTCGCGCTGCAGGCTAATAGCCTCAACGCAATTGCCATCGCTCTGAGCTGACCCCGTCCCTGAGGAGCACCATTGCAGCACCACAAGACTTCGAATTCGACGCGGCCTACCGCGGCGAGAGCCGGCTCGGGATCGGCGTGCGTGCACCGTGGGAGCCTCGATGAAGCACAGCCCGAACTCGCCGCGCTGATCGAGCAGGGCAAGTTTCACGGCAATGTCCTCGATGTCGGCTGCAGAGAAGCCGCCCTGTCGCTGGATGTCGCCAAGCTCGGTTACACCACTGTCGGACTGGATCTTTCGCCCACAGCGATCTGACCGCACCGTCGACATCGAGGACGCAGCGAAAAGGGCGGGCGGTCGATTGCGCACCCGCTAGACATGTCCGGGTAAGACCCGGGCGACGTTCCGCTTCACGCCAACTGAGGGTGAACGCCCGGGATGAGTCCGGCCTCGGCGGCGACGCGTTGCAGCAGGCGCCTGAGCGTGTCGCGTTCTCGGGAAGACAGCGGTGCCGCGATCTGGTCTTCCAAGGCGGATGCGTGCTTATCGAGCGCCGGTAGCAGGCGGCGGGCCTTCGGGGTGAGAGTGACCGCGACTGCGCGACGGTCAGCGGGATGGGGCAACCGTTTGGCCAGTCCCTGTCGCTCCAGGTTATCGATCGCGGTGACCATCGCGTTGCGATGAATGCCGAGTCGCTCCGAGAGCTGGCGTTGCGATTGTCCGTCGTCAGCCGCCAGTGCGGCTAGCACCGCATAGGTCCGCGGCTCCACCCCGATCGGAGCCAGTCGGTGTTGGAAGTCCGCGCCGACATACGAGCCCAACTGGGCGAGCAGAAAGGGAATTCGCTCATCGAGTGCCGCGATGCCGCGCTGACCATCATCCATGCTCCGCAGATTAGCACTAGCGCGGACTGTCACAAATCATGACGACTACGGGCCACGGAACCATGTGACGGAGGTTATAGACGTTGAGTCTCGTATCGCACTTGACATGATGATCCAGTATAGTGATGATCATAGTTAGTGATCATTTGGAGGTAGTTGTGAACATCGCAATTTTTGGCGCCAACGGCCAAACCGGTCGTCTGCTCACCGGACAAGCACTAGCGGCCGGGCACCGCGTGGTCGCGGCGACCCGCCGGCCCGATGACTTCCCGCTGTCAGACCCGAAGTTGACCGTGGCCGCGGCGGACGTACGCGACGCGGCCGCAGTCACCGAAGTTGTTGCGGGTGTCGACGCGGTGCTCTCCACATTGGGTGTTTCCTTCACGCGCGAGGCTGTCAACACCTATTCGGTCGGTACGGGAAATATCGTCGCCGCGATGCAATCCTCTGGCGTGCGGCGGCTCGCGGTCGTGAGCTCGACCGGTGCCTACCCCACCCGGCGTACGGAGTTTCCGTTGACCCTGAGGATTTTTGAGCCAATCATCACGCGAACGATCGGTAAGACGGTGTATGACGACATGCGCCGGATGGAGACGATCGTCCGCGCCAGCGCCCTGGACTGGACGATCGTGCGGCCATCAGGACTGTTTGATCTGCGGGCACCCACCGGCTATCACGCCGGCGAGGTTGATCCGATAGGCGGTTTCACCGCGCGCATCGATCTGGCCGACTACCTGCTGACCCTGGCCGATGACTCGGCAACGGTTGGCAAAACCGTCGTTGTGTCGACCACGGAACACACACCGACGGTGTGGCAGATGATCCGCCGGGAGGCGCGCTCGAAGCCCGCCGACGAGCCGAGCCCGGCCGCTCCCACGCCATAGCGCAGCACCGACTCCCGTGCCAAACCAAAACGTGCACAACCCTTCCCGGCGACGGCGACCGCGACAAGTCGCGGCAAGCCTGCGAAAGGATCATCTGTGATACTTGTAACCGGCGCCACCGGCACCATCGGCTGGCCCCTTGTCAACGTGCTCGCGGCAGCGGGCGGGCAGGTCCGCGCCCTCGCGCGCCACACCGGCATACCCGCCGACAGCGTTCCGGCCGGTGTCGAGATGGTTCGCGGCGACGTGTCGCGACCCGAGACGATCGTTGCGGCGCTGCACGGCGTCAGGACGTTGTTCATCCATCCCCGAGCGGTCGGAGCGGACGCCGCTCCCACGCTGCTGGCTCTGGCAGCCGAACACGGAGTCAAACACGTCGCCGCGCTATCGGCCATCAACGTCGATGACGATCTGGCATGGCAACCGTCGCGGTTCAACGGTGACCGCAACAAGGAGGTCGAGGACGCCGTTATCGCCAGCGGTCTGTCGTGGGTGAGCGTGCGGCCCTCGTCATTCGCGGTCAGCGCATCAGGCATGTGGGCCTCTCAGATCCGAAACGGCGATGTCGTGCGCGGTCCATACCCGGGGTTCGCCGACCCGTTCATCCACGAAGTGGACGTCGCCTCCGTGCTCGCCCGCGCGCTGCTCGACGACAGCCTTGCCGGACAGAAGATTTCGATCACCGGGCCGCAGTCGGTTACCCACGCGGAGATGGTCAGCACCATCGGTGAGGTGGTCGGCAGGCCGCTGCGCTACGAGGAGATCTCCCCCGCGGAAGCGGCGCAGGGCATTGTCGCCCTGGGACTGCCACCGTCCTTCGCTGAAGCGATGATGGCCCGCTACGCCCGCGAGCTGGACAATCCGTATCCGGTCACCGACGGGGTCGAGAACACTCTCGGCCGACCCGCACACAGCTACGCCGAGTGGGTTGTGGATCACACCAGCGCGTTTCAGAGCTCCCCCGCCGCATGAACCCAGCAGGCGCCCCGACCCCACCCAAGAGAGATGCCATGACCACGCCGCCCGAAATCCACTCTGCGCGTGCCGAATCCTCAAGGAGCACACGAAACCTGCCGTCGCAGCGGACATCCGAAACCATCCGCCGAATGACAATGTTCGCCGGGTTGTTATTCAGCGGCCTGTTTGCCGGTTTCCTTCTTGCGGTCCTGATCCTCGAAGCCAGCCTGCGGCGATTTCCGGCATCTGTCTACACCCAGGTCCGGCAAGTAGAGCTGGCGCACCTCGATGACCTCGCCACTGTCCTGCTGCCGGCGGCGCTGCTCGCCACCGCGACCCTTGTCGTCGTCACGATCGCACGGCCGGGGCGCACCCGCTGGCTGGTCTTGACCGCACTCGTCCTGCTCCTCGTAACGTTCACCATCAGCTTGCTGGTCAGCGTTCCCATTAACACGGACCAACAAGGCTGGTCTGTCCTCGCACCGCCCAGCGACTGGGCCCGCGTGCGCGACCGCTGGCAGATGGCTCACCTGTTACGCACTACCACGGCAGTGCTGGCCTTCACGATCCTTGCCGCAGCCACGACCACTCGGCGGCTGTTTCCACGGCGATACGAACCGTAGCCACCGTCGCGGCCTGCGTGGGGTCGATCTTCGCGCAGGTCCGCCAAGATGGCCGGGTGGTGGGCATTGACGCTGACACCGCGTTCGGCAAGTTCGGTGCGCCCGAGTCGACCCGCAGGTAACCGGGTCGTAACTGGACCTTAGCCGGGCCGCTGACGAGCACCTCGACACCTTCGCCGACTTCAATGCTCATTTCGTCCGTCACCCGACTTGTCCGCTTCGGCGGCGTCGAATATAGCGGTTGAGCTGGTGGCTATGGGCGACGGATGCTCAGATACTGTCTGCGGTGGTTTACCGGGCAGTACCGCGTGAGCTAGCCAAACGACGATTGCGGCAGGACATATTAGCCCGAGTATCCAATAAGCAACGACGACCCAGGTAATCGGTTCCTCGGGCCAATCTGGATACCGCTCCGCCGCCGCAGCCGCGAAGGGACCTCCACCGGCGTATACAACAATGAGATAAATAGGGACTGTTAAACGGTTGTCCGGTTTAATTTTTGTATCCGAATGGGTCACAGCCGTTGTCCAGAACATGCGTCATCGACAGCGACACCGTAACTGCAATGACAGTCGAATCGGTCCATCTCCGCCGTAGATGAGGGGCCTTTGCCCCTTCCTGGCTGGCGCTTCGAGGTCAATCGTGGTGAACAGCCTTCGGAAGGAACCCGTTTTAGAAGGGGGGACTGTCATGGTCGAGCGAGTGGACGCGGTGGTCATCGGAGCTGGGCTCGGCGGGTTGGCGGCAGCGAAAACGCTGGCCTTCGATCTGGGTAGGAAAACGGTTGTCCTTGAGCAGCATTCTGTCCCAGGTGGCTACGCTTCCTCATTTCAGCGCGGCCCCTACCGGTTCGATACCGCTTTGCACGAACTCAACGGGTTCGCGGCGGGCGGCGGGATGGACACGCTTTACCAGGAACTGGGCATCTGGCATCGTCTGCGGCTGCACCGCTTAAATCCGCTGTACATCCTGCGCGGGCCTGACCGGCAAATCATCGTCCCCGCCGACACGTTCGCCTACGAGGCCGAACTCATCCGACACTTCCCTGCCCAGGCAGATCAGATCAGGGCGTACCTCGATGAGGCTATCGCGGTCTACCGCGACGTGCGCCGTCTCACCACCGATCGGGCGGAAGGCCGCGATCCATCGCCGGCGGAGATGGTCGCGCGGTATCCGGCCATGGTGCAGGCAAGTGGCGAGACCTGGGACGAAATGATGGCCCGCCATGTGGGCGACCCGCAGCTACGTACCATTCTTGGTGGCTTGTGGGGCTACATGGGCCTGCCCCCGTCGCGGTGCGCTGCCCTGATGGGAGGAGTGATCACCGGGTCCTATCACCAACACGGTGGCTGGTACCCCGAGGGTGGCGCGCAAGCCATCACCACCGCGCTGGCGGACGAGCTGCGCGATTGTGGCAGTGAGATCCACTGCGGGCAGACGGTGACGGGTTTCGACGTCGAGGGCGACCGTGTCTTGGCGGTCACGACCGATCAGGGTCTGCGCATAGAGGCCGATGTCTTTATCTCCAACGCCAGTGCCCCGACGACTCTGCTGGAACTTGTTGGGCGTGAGCATCTTCCCGGCGACTACGTGGAACGGGTCGAGAAACCTTCGCCGTCGTACACCACCTTTTCGGTCTACCTCGGACTGGACCAGGGCGAGCTTGGCCAGCAGGCGGGGGCGCACGAATGGTTTCTCAATGCGTCCTGGGATGCCGATGAGGCGTGGCAGGCAGCACAATCGGGCGACTGGGACCGGGTCGCCCTGTCGGTCACCGACTACGCCCATTTCGATCCAGGATGCGCACCCCCAGGTCACGGCGTGGTGGTGCTGACAACGGTGGCCTCCTGGGATTACCAGAATGTGTGGGGAACCGGTGGCGACCTCACGGACTATCACGCCAACCCGGCCTATCTTCGGATCAAGGAGCAGGTGGCCGACGCACTAATCCGGCGAGCCGACGACCAGCTGCACGGGTCACTAGGGGGCCACATCCGGTGCCGGGAGGCCTCGACACCCCTGACGAACTTCCACTACACCCGCAATCCGCGCGGTGCCATCGAGGGCTACGAGAACACCCCGGCCAACTCGGGCCTGGGTTGGCTGCCCCATCAGACACCGATAGGCAACCTCTTTCTCGCCGGGGCCTGGACCAACAGCGGAGGGATGAATGCCGCCATGAACTCGGGCGTGGAAGCCGCCTACAAGGCCCTGCGGGTGTCGCGGCCGACGACGACCACCTGCTAATCGGTCAGCAGCTAACGCCGATCGGCTCAGTGAACCAAAAGAAAAAGGGCCGCTGGTCTGTGGCCCTTCCGATGGAGCTGCCGGGAATCGAACGCGCTACACCGAGAGTTGTTGACGGCGTCAACAGGCCACAGCCGACTCCTGGCCGGTACCCGGGCCACGCGGCTGAGCTGACTGGGGCCACGAGACCGGTACCGGATGGGCCTAGCGGTCTGCCCCTCAGCGACTGGCGGCAAAGGACGGTCGCCTCACGATGGTGGTCGCCATGAGGATCGCTGAATAGGGAACCGCGTCGCGCAGGCTAGCGCGGTGACGAAGACGACAGAGGACTTGGCGATTTGAGGCAGACGCCCCATGTGAGCACGGAAGCGGCGGACCGATGATCAGGGCAGAGCGGCCAGCCGGGCTGCGACCACTGCACAAGGGGTACGCAATGAACACCATCTCCACGATGAGGACCGGACATCATCGGCTCCCGGACGGATCGCTGCTCAGGGTGGACATCGAGTTGGGCCGCTGGGTAGGCAGTCTCTACACGCCGGACATGCGGGTCAAGACACAGATCACCGGCACTGACGTCGACGTTCATGCCTGGGCTGACCAGATCGTGGCAGGACGAGTAAGTACGAGTAACCAACTCAGACCTGCGCCAATATCGTTTGTTGTTAACGACAATCAACGACGCCTGCGGACGGACTGCGGACCGGCGACTGGCTGAGGCAGAGATCAATAGGGTTTTAGAATCATCGTCGTCATGGCATCTCCTCGGCCCACTGCATGTGACCCTCAAAGCAAGCTCTGTCGCCATGGCGCGGTAGCGGTCCCGGTAGTCGTGGTAGCCGGTTTCATCACCACGGGCCCTGGCGAGCATCGCGCGCAGCCGCAGCACCATGATGTCGCGGGCGACCCAACACTCGGCACGCGGAATCGCCGCCAGCCTTTCAACCGCAGCCTCAGCCTCTTCAAGGTCGGCCTCGGTGGCACGATCCACCAGTACTTCCACCAGAACAGCAGTAGCCGAATGACATACATGAACTGCCCACGAGTAAATAAGTCGTGCACTGATTTACGGATCAAGGGCATGGCACCATCGAGCACGCCGCTTCTAGCTTCCTCGCGTGCGGCATACAAGTTCATCATCGGTAGCTCTGACAAATGGGAGCCGTTGAAGCAGACACATGTCGCGTACCTGCTCCAGCAGCCGGAGTCCGCGCGGACCGTCCCCTTCCCTTCCGCCCCCCGATCCAGCAGCACGTGAGCGAGCACCCATGTCACGGTGCCCAGAGCGTTGTCGTCGCTCGCTGCCTCGGCGATCTGCAGCGCCTCCTCTAGATCGCGAATCGCGGCATCGTCACCCCGAAGCATGCCGTTGGAGATCCCGTGACCGTAATTCCAGGCCATTACCAAACAAAGAGTCCACGGGTCGGCGTTGCGGGCTATTACCGTGGCGTCGTCGAGGTCCTCGCGCCATCCGGGGCGACCAGACCGGAGATCACATTCGGGACGATGGCGGAACGATGGTTGTCCACCAAGTCGACAAGAGCACCAAAGACCGTTGCCGGATATCGATCGCTCCTTGACACGGTCGTATTGCCTCGATGGAATGGCGTCCCGCTGCGTGAGATTCGATTCGATGACTTGCAGGTGTGGATCACCAACCTGTCGGTCGACGGGTCCGCACGCTTGCGAGGGCAAGGGGTTGAGCGCATCACGTGTGCGGCAGGCCCACCAGCTCGTCGGCGCGGTGCTGAAGTTCGCCGTCCGCGCCAAGCATCTGTCATCCAGTCCTGCCGATGGCGTCGAACTGCCGACGCTGCGAGAAATTGAGCAGCGCTACCTGAGTCATGAGCAGCTGCTCCGGGTGGCCATCGCGTCGGGCCGCATGCGCACGCTCGTCCTCGTCCTCGGCTACTGCGGTCTGCGTTTCGGTGAGGCTGCCGCGCTGCGAGTGGACGACGTCGACGTGAAGGCGCGCCGAATTCAGGTGCGCCGGTCGGTGACCTACGTGCGCAAGCTCGGCCTTGTCGAGGGTCCGACCAAGAACCACACCTCTCGCAACGTGCCGGTACCGGTGTTCCTGGCGAGATTGCTCGCCACCGAGGTCGAGGGCCGCGAACCGGATGCCTTGGTGTTCCGATCATTACGCGGCGGCGGACATCTGACGCTCGGTCAGGCGCGGTATACCTTCCAGAAAGCCGCAGCGGCAGTCGAGCAGTGTGACGGCGTGCGGCTGCACGATCTCCGTCACACGTGCGCGTCGCTGGCGATCAAGACGGGCGCGAACGTGAAGGTCGTTCAGAAGCTTGTGGGACACAAGACGGCGGTGCTGACACTGGACCGCTACGGGCATCTGTATCCGGACGATCTGGACGCCATAGCGACCGCGTTCGACGCTGCGGCGGAATCCGCTGCGGACGTTCTGCGGACGGTCGGACCGCTCAAGGTGGTGGCGGATTCATCATCACTGCGTTGAACTGCGATTTTGGTGGTGGCAGGTGCAGGATTCGAACCTGCGTAGGCGTTAGCCGACGGATTTACAGTCCGCTCCCATTGGCCGCTCGGGCAACCTGCCTTGGTGCGACTAGCAGGGTACAACGAGCAGGCGGCGGGGACGAAAACGGCCAACCCGCGACGTGGGATAGTACATACGAGCCGCAACCGAAGGAGGACCGAATCCAATGGCGGATTCAAGCTTCGACGTCGTCAGCAAGGTCGACCGTCAAGAGGTCGACAACGCCCTCAACCAGGCCGCCAAGGAGCTCTCCACCCGCTTCGACTTCCGCGGCACCGACACGCGCATCGAATGGCAGGGCGAGGAGTCGATCACGATCACCTCGTCCACCGAGGAGCGGGTCAAGGCCGCCGTCGACGTTTTCAAGGAGAAGCTGATCCGCCGCGACATCTCGATGAAGGCCTTCGATGCCGGCGAGCCGCAGGCCTCCGGCAAGACCTACAAGGTCAGCGGCAGCCTCAAGCAGGGCATCGACAGCGACAGCGCCAAGAAGATCACCAAGCTGATCCGCGACGACGGCCCCAAGGGCGTCAAGACGCAAATCCAGGGCGACGAGATCCGCGTCAGCTCGAAGAAGCGCGACGATCTCCAAGCCGTCATCGCCATGCTGAAGAGCGCCGACCTCGATGTCGCGCTGCAGTTCGTCAACTATCGCTGACGCAGTTGGTCGGTGATGCTGACCGCGGTACTGGCGCCGCGGTGATCGGTTGTGTTGCGGCACTCCCCTAGCAGTTGAATCTGGCCGGTTGCCGGATTGTCGCGACTGCCGCCGGTGATGACGGCCCGGACTTCGTTCGTGTGGATGAGGGTGCCAGGCGGCCTGTCCGCCGGCGCCGGTCCGTCCATCCAGCCGTGCGAGACCATCATCTGCGCGATCTTGTCGACGTAGCGCTGTGCGTCCGTGTCCTCCGGTACCGGGAAGTACACCCGCGCCTCGCCGTAGTAGAGCGCTTCCTCCTGGCCGCCGCACGCCACCCACCCGAAGCTCCCGCTGACGTCCTGCAGGTGGTTCAGAACGACGAATTCCTTTGCCGGGTCGATCACCTGCTGCATCGACGCCGGGTCGGGCATCGGCACCATCGACGGCTGTGTCGGGTCCCGGGCTGGGTCGGGACTCGACGACGAACAACCCGCCAAGAAGGCCGCCGCAGCCAAGGTGCACATCACTCGCCTCAAACGCAAGACCATCGCTAGTTCAGCAGTTGGTCGGTGACGTTGACGCTGGCCCCGTCGTGGTGGTCGTTCATGTTGCGGCACTCGCCGAAGACGTGCACATAGCCGTCTTCGCGCGCGGACGGATTCTGGCCGATGACCGCGAACACCGTATCGGTGTGGATGACGGTGCCGAAGGGATTCTTGCCCGGCGGCGGCCCGTCGTACCAGCCGTTACCCTGCTGCACCATCGTCTGCGCGATCTGCGTGAAATAGGTCTTCGGTTCGGTGTCGTCCGGGATCCGGAAGCCCATGTCCAGCCTGCCGCGGTAGGGCGGCTGGCCCTGGTCGTTGCACGCCTCGAACGCGAAGCCGCCGCTCACCTCCTGCAGCCTGGCCACCGCCACGATCGACTTGCCGGGACCGACGACCTGCTTCATCGCGTCCGCGTCGGACTGCGTCTCCACCGGGGCCGGCGGCGGTGTCGATGATTCTTCGTGGTGAGGCGTCATCGAGCACCCTCCTAACGCCACGGCGAGCCCGAGCAGCCCCGCACCGAACTGAAATCGTCTAAAAGGCATGGTTTTTGGTCACTGACTCCGCTGGACGTTCGGCTTCGGGATCGATGTACGCGGGCGAGCCCGGTATATCGAAGCCTACGTGTGGCAGGTCGATCTTCCCGCCGAACGGCAGATCGATCTCGGTCGGCAGGTCGATATGCGGTTGCCGACGCCCGTCGGCCAGCAACCCCTCGCCGGCCAGCTCACCGCTGTCACCGGTTGCGATGTGGGTCATCGCCCGCAGCGACTCGCTGCCCATGTCGTAGTAGTGCGAATGGTCGTGCGTGTCGAGGCCGTCACGTCCGGCCACCTCGGCGTCGAATCGGATCGAGCCGAACTGGTCGCCCGCGGGATCAAGCCCGAGACCGGCATTGAGTCCCACCGGATAACCCAGTTCCCGGTTCAGGTAATCGTGGACGTATTCCGGTGCCGTGCCGACGTAGCTAACCGGATCCGTCGACGCCGCGCCGACGTACACGTGTCCGCCGTCGAGGTGGAAGTCGGCTGCGCTTCTGGCCAGATCCGTTCCCGGACAACCCAACAGGACCGCGTCGTTGGCGTGCATACCCGAATGCGCGAACGCGTCGGCCACCGTCGTCGAGCCGTAGGAGTGGCCGATCACCGTCATGTGCTGCTGGGGATCCAGGTGGGTGGTCCGCAGCCCGTTGACGTCGGCGGCCAGCAGGTCGCCGCCGGTGCGCGCCAGATCCGGGTTGCCGATGCGGGTGTCGCCGAAGCTGTTCGGCGCGTCGTAGCCCATCCACGAGATCACCGCGTGCGTGCTGTTCGGGTCGGCCGCGTTGGCCTGATCCCACAGGTTCATGGCGTCGTTGTGGCCGTCGTTCAACCAACCGCCCGCCACACTGCTGCTGGTGCCGGGCACGATCACCGTCGTGTCGTCGGCGTAGTCCGGGTTGCCGATCGCGATGGCTGCCCGGCCCTCCCCGTTGTCGGCGAGCGGTTCGTATTTCCACAGCATGACGGGCCGCTGACGCGACGGATCGGGATCGGAGCCGCGCTGGTGGTTCAGGCCCTGCTGCACCTTGAGCGCATTGCGGTAGCGGGTGACGTCGTTCGCCGAGACGCCGTAGACGCCCGGATCGGCCAGCACTTGGTCAGGCGAAACACCGTGCCGGGCAGCCGTGTCGGTGATCCGGTTTACGTCGTCGGTGAGCACCTGCTGGTTGATCGTGTCGCGCGCCGCCGCGGGAATTCCGTTGAGGTTGCCCAGTTCTGCGGGATGTTCGGTGATCAGCCGCTCACGGTCCTTCTGGCTCAGCGACTTCCACCACTGCGCTACATTCTCGTCGCCGGCGCTCGGCGGCGGCATCGGGATCGGCCGCGCCTCCGGCCGTACGTCGACGACGTCATCGGCCCGGTCCATCGCAGCGGCCAACTGTTGGTCGACTGTATTCGCTTGCGCCAGAACCTGTTGCAGCGCCTGCTGCAGCACCTGTGCGTTGTGCCAGTCGTTCGGCAGCGCCGTCGAGGGCAGCCCCGGACGCACCGTACCCGCCACCGGGTCGACCACCATGCCGCAGTCGCGGGCCGTGTCGAGCACCTGCTGCAGGTTGTCCTTGACGATCGCGACGTTGCCGGCCGCCGTGTCGGCCGAACGGGCGGCTTCCAAAGCCGCATCGGCGTCGCGCAACAACGCCTTTCTGGCCTTGTCGAGCGCCTGCTTGGCCTCCTCGGAACCGGGACCGGTCCACTCGGGGAACTTCGGCAGGCTGTCCGCGGTGTCGATCGACGTCTGCGCGCGGGTGCGTGCGGCGTCCCCGACTGCCCGGCCCGCGCCGGGATCCCAGCGCTGCACGTCGTCGACCGTCAGTGACATGGGGGTTACGGGTTGAGCGACGCGATCATGTCGCGGTTGTCGTCTTCGGTCTGGGCGTACGCGGCCGCAGCGCTCTTCAGCGCGTCGCCCTGTGAGGCGAGCACGCGGTGCAACTCCGCCGTGGCGGACTGCCAGCGGTTCACTCTGGCGATGACGGCTTCGGCCGACCGCCCGACGAGGCCGGACTGCGCCGCATCGGCCACCGAGATCGCCGACGAATGGCCGGCCGCCAGTAGGTCCGCCTGACCACGAAGGACATCGGCGCCGGACGCCAACTCTTGCGGGTCGACCTTGATCGCTTCGGGCACGGGGAGCCTTTCTGCCAGCCGGCAACCGACGCTACCAGCGGCGAAGAGGGGTCATCTGCACCAATTTGGGCGCCCCAGCTAACTCTGCGAATCGCGCGACGCAGTTTTCCATCTGCCAGTGAAACCGCATGCGTTCGCAATACGCTCAAGACCATGGCACCTGCTCAACGCGAACCCAAAGTCGTCGTCCTCGGTGGAGGCTCCTGGGGCACCACCGTGGCCTCCATCTGCGCCCGGCGCGGCCCGACACTGCAGTGGGTGCGCTCCGAGGAGACCGCCAAGGACATCAACGAGAAGCACCGCAACACCAAGTACCTCGGCGACGAGGTCGAGTTGGCGCACTCGCTGAGGGCCACCACCGACTTCTCCGAGGCGGCGGAATCCGCCGACGTCATCGTGATGGGCGTACCGTCGCACGGCTTTCGCGGTGTGCTGACCGAACTCGCCAAGGAGCTGCGGCCGTGGGTACCGGTGGTGTCACTGGTGAAGGGTCTCGAGCAGGGCACGAATTACCGGATGAGCCAGGTGGTGGACGAGGTGCTGCCCGGGCACCCGGCAGGCATCCTGGCCGGGCCGAACATCGCGCGCGAGGTCGCCGAGGGATACGCCGCGGCCGCGGTGCTGGCGATGCCCGACCAGCACCTCGCCGCCAATCTCGCAAACCTGTTCCGCACCAGGCGTTTTCGGACGTACAACACCGATGACGTCGTCGGCGTCGAGATGGCGGGGGCGTTGAAGAATGTCTACGCCATCGCCGTGGGCATGGGGTACTCACTCGGGATCGGCGAGAACACCCGTGCGATGGTGATCGCCCGCGCGCTGCGGGAGATGTCGAAGCTGGGCGAGGCGATGGGCGGGCACCGCGATACATTCGCGGGGCTCGCGGGCATGGGCGACCTGATCGTCACCTGCACGTCGCAGCGCAGCCGCAACCGCCACGTCGGCGAACAGCTGGGAGCGGGCAAGCCGATCGACGAGATCATCTCGTCGATGAATCAGGTCGCCGAAGGCGTGAAGGCGGCGAGCGTGATCATGGAATTCGCCGAGAAATACGGGCTTCCGATGCCGATCGCACGAGAGGTCGACGGCGTCCTCAACCACGGCTCAACCGTCGAGCAGGCCTACCGCGGGCTCGCCGCCGAGAAGCCGGGCCACGAGGTGTACGGCTCCGGCTTCTAAGAAGCCGTCAACACGACGAGCAGTGCTGCGCGCGCAGCGCGACGACGGGGGCCACGACCCCCAGAATGACGATGGCCACGCCGGCCATGATGTTCGACCAGGCCGCCCGTGGCGCGACGGAAACGTCGAGGACCCACGCCGCGCCCGCCAGCCAGAAGCCGAGGACGGGTACCACCCAGGTGAGGCCGCGGCACCGATCGGGAGCACAGCTGAAGCCGACAGCCAGCACGGCAACGGCGATGCCGATGATCAGGCTGACCGTGGCGAGCCGGTGAGAGGTGAACCCGACGAGCGAGGGCGACAATGCGGTGTACAGCCCGACCACCACCATCATTCCGAAGGTGACCTGTGCGGTCGCCGCCTCGCCGCGGGCGCCCCCGTCGCGCCGTAGTGGCTCCGCGAGGTGCTCGCCGGCCCGTCGCGGCGTAGACATCGGTTGCTCCCTTCGATCACCTGGCCGCCTCCACCCCGTTGTACGCGCGATGGTTGCGAACGCGCAAGTATTGCGCGGCAACCGCGACGGTTGACAAGATGCGACGCGTGCCTTCACAACGCCGCGCCCGTACCCGACACGACGACACCCTCGCCGGCCAGACCGAAGCCGTCCTGCAGGCGTCCCGCGCGTTGGTCGGCATCGCCGCGTCGTCCATCGCAGGCGTCGCCGACGTGGTCACCGTCCCGCAGTTCCGTGTGCTCGTGATGGTGTACACGCGTGGCCCGCTGAACCTGGCGGCCGTCGCCGCCGACCTCGACGTGAACCCCTCCAACGCCAGTCGCACGTGCGACAAGCTGATCAAGGCCGGGCTTCTCGACCGCGCGGTGTCAGAGCACGACCGGCGTCACATCACCCTGACCTTGACCACCGCGGGTCGCCGCCTCGTCGAGAAGGTCACCGCGCGCAGACGCACGGCGATCGAGAAAGTGTTGCGCGCCATGCCCGCTGCGCAACGTGACGCACTCGCCGAATCGCTGTCGAACTTCGCCAACTCGGCGGGCGAACCCGTCGACGACACAATGCTGGCTCAGTTCTGGCCGCCCACCGCCTGAAATATCCCGCTCACATTTTCGGTCCTGCCGGCACAGTCGTGATACAACTAATTGCGTACACGCAAGTATTGCTGACACGCAATCGATCACCACAGGACGCGAAGGGGTTCATCTTGCGGCTTCCACACCTGACCGGAAGTACTGCTGACACGATTGCCACGCTGGGCGCTCGCCTGCTGCGCTCGCGGCGGTTGATGCGCGCGCCGATCTGGCTCTATCGGATGCGGCTGGGATTCCTGTTCGGAGCGCGGTTGCTGCTCCTCCAGCACACTGGACGCAGCACCGGTCGCAGGCGGTTCACCGTTCTCGAGGTCATCGGTCATCCGGCGCCGGACGTCTACATCGTGGCCTCGGGCTTTGGAACACGGGCGCAGTGGTTTCGTAATCTCCAAGCACATCCGGATGTTCGGGTGTCTGTCGGCTGGCGCGTCTCGGTTCCCGCGCGTGCGCGACGGCTTGCTCAACCAGACGCGGACGCTGCTTTGCGCGCCTATATCGAGCGTCATCAGCGGGCCTGGCAGACGATGAAGCCTGCCTTGGAGTCGACGTTGGGCACCGAAATCAGCACTGACGACACGGCTCTTCCGCTGGTGGCGCTGACACTCGCGCAGAGTTGAGTGACGACCGGGGGTATCTCAGTTGAAATACGGGTTGGTGCCCTCCGGCCGGTCGACCAACGGATTGACCTCTCCGACAATCCAACTGGCACCGGGGCTGATGACGAAGCCTGCCTGGCTCTGGCTGTCGACGCACGCCGTGACGGTGCCGTCGGCGCCACAGCTCAAAGTCTGGAAGCTCAGCCGCGAGCCACTGGGAAGCGGCTTGATGTCACCCGCCATGGCGAAGGGATTCCCTCCGGCGGTGGCGAAGCCGGGCGGCTGGCCAATCCTTCCACTGACGAGGTTCGCACCCCCGGGGGCACCGGGGATCGCACCGAAGCAGCCGTAGCCGCCGTTGCGCTGGATCATGCACGTCAAGCCATCGGCTGTGGTGAACGCGTACGCCTGGTTACTCAGCACCGCGTAGTCCGACGGCTTCACCGCGGCCCAGGCGTTCACGTTGGGCGCAGGTGGCGGAGGCGGCGGTTCGGTCGGATCGGCGGCGGCGATACCCGGCGCACATATCATGGCCGCCGCCGCAGCACCCGACAGGATCGTTCTGCTCAGCATCGCCACAGCTTAGATGTTGCAGAAGTGAACAGCAGAGCTTCCAACCGAACGGGTGGGCGCCCGGCGGGCTGACCAGCTGCAGCGCCTGCCGGGGCTGAACCGCCCAGCTCGGCATGGCGGACGAAGGTCGACCGCATGACCGGTCAGGCCATTGAGGACTGCGCGTTGCCGGAAGGCCCGCAAACCGCCGCCCTTGTCGGCCGAAACGGCTTGATCGACTGGCTGTGTGTGCCCCGGTTCGATTCGCCCGCATGTTTCGCCGCCCTGCTCGACGGACCCGAGGCCGGCTGCTGGCCGGATGGCACTTCGCGAGTTGTCGACTTCATGCGATCACGCGGGCAGCGAGCCGATGTGTCAACTCGAGGTCGTAGTCTCCGCCGCCCGGCGTGCCTCGTCGTCGGCGGCCGTATTGGGCAAGTTGTCCGGCGGCTCAATACGGAGCATTTTGGCCACCGGCACGTCGCTCGTGGAGTGCAGCACGATCGACAGCGCGATGGTGGCAGCGACGATGTCGAAAACAGCCGTCCCATTGGGCAGTCCGGCCTGCAACGCGATCAGCCCGTACACCACGGAGGCAAATCCCTTCGGGCCGAACCAGGCCGCGGTCATTCGTTCGCGTCGGGGAAGCGGGGTCCACAGCAGCGACAGCAGCAGCGCAGCAGGGCGCACCAGCACAATGGCCAGCACCGGCACGAGCCAGTCCTGCCAACTCAGATGCGAAAGCCGCTCGGGAGTGATCAACGCACCGAAAACCAGCAGAGCCGCAAACTTCGACGACTCCGAGAGGAGATCACCGAACGATTCGAAGGAATCCGCGGCGACGCCGTCCAGCGTCGCCAGGGTCGAACCCGCCGCGAATGCGGCCAGATACGGATTGGCATGGGTGAGATGACATGTGGCGTAGACAACCACCGCGATGGCCGCCGGCCCGAGCGGCTGCAGCCTCGGCTCGGCGGTGAGCAGTTTGGTTCGCCACGCCAGCGCGACGAGGGCCGCGATGCCGGCGCCGATCAGCAATCCGACGACGAGTTCCACGGCGACATCCACCAGGTGCGAACTGGTGTGCTGAGCGGTGGCGAGGAAGATCAACACAAACGGTAGGGCCAGTCCGTCGTTCAGTCCCGATTCGACGTTGAGCAGCCGACGAAGCCGAAGAGGGACATCCGATCGACCGACCAGCGCCGAAGCGAACACCGGGTCGGTGGGTGCCAGGATGGCGCCGACGAGAAACGCTGTCGACCAGTCGAAGCCGGCGAGGAAATGCGCAGGAATCGCGATGCCGACCATTGTCAGAGGCATGCCGAGACCCAGCGCGCGGCCCGTCAGCCGCCAGCTCTCGCGAAGCGCCGGCAGACACGCCCGTTGTCCGTCGGTGAAGAGCACGGTGAACAAGGCGAGATCGGCGAGCACCGTCACGATCTGATCGTCGGACCGGATGGGGGCGATACCGAGACCGCCCGGACCGAGGAGCGCGCCCGCCACCAGGAACAGCAAGGCCGTGGACAACACCGTTCGAGCGGCAAGACCCGACAGCGAAACGCTGATCAGCAGCACCAGGCCAAACGCCAGGACAAGCGCCATGTCACATGGCCTCTTTGATTCCGCGCCGAATCAGCCACACGTTCGCCGGCCAAGCCGTCGCGAAACCGATGATCATGCCGACCTGCATCAGGAACCAGTACACCGGGCTGTTCGGATGCAGCGGCGACGACGGAAAGAACACGAACGCCATGAGTGCCATCCAGCCGAACAAGCCCACCTCGAAGGCCGTCAGCGACAACACATCTGCCTTGGCCGCGACCACCAGGCCCTTGCGCAGACCGAGACCACGCATCGGCGCGATGGCGAAGTACTGAAACAGAATGCCGAGGGCGAGCGCGGCCACGTAGTCGCCGATCATCTCCGGCCACAGCGCCTGACCCAGCAACTCGATTCCGATGACGAAGACTGCCGTCGCGGCGATGATGTCGCCCAGCGTGCAGCCTGCCCCGCAATGGCTGACACCGATCGCCGTGGTAGCCCAGCCGGGTTTGTCCGGGGGATGCTGCATACCTTTTTCATTCAGCCACCGCCGACTGTTCGGCCTGCCGAAGCGAAAGTACATCCACACGGCGAGCGGTCCGAAATAGAGCGCGGTCACGGGCCACACGGCCTCCATGATCGTCATCCGCTGGCGGTAGCCGCGACCGTAGATGTCGACGGCGATGACCGCCGCCGAAACCACGGCGGTGCCCAACGCGATCCACGACAGCACCACCAACCACGTCGCCGGCATCAGCGTCGCTCACCTTCCGTGTCGGCGAGCTCGGATTGGATCTCCTCCAACGACCTGCCTTGCGTCTCGGGGACCTTGCTGGCGAAGAAGACCAGCGCCGCGACGGCAAGTACCGCGTACAAACAGAACACGCCTTGCCTGGTGATGAGGTTGCCGAGGCTCAAAAACGTCTGTGCGACCACGAAATTCGCTCCCCAGTTGGCGATCGTGCACACCGACATCGCTATACTGCGGACTCCGACCGGGAAGATCTCGCTGATCATCAGCCAGAACACCGGGCCTAGGCCGATGGCGAACGAGGCGATGAAAATGAGCAGGCCGGCAAGGGCGAGATAGCCGGCATGCTCCTGCAGGGTCGTCGATGTGAAGTAGGCGGCCAGCGTGACCAGCCCGACGATGATCCCGACGGTGCCGGTGAGCAACAGCTTGCGCCGACCGACCCGGTCGAGAAGCAGGACGGCGACGACGGTGAAGACGACGTTGGTGACGCCGACGAGAACAGTGCGGGCCAGCGACCCGCTCGCCGACAGACCTGTGTCGGCCAAAATGGTTGGCGCGTAATAGATCACCGTGTTGACGCCGACGAATTGTTGAGCGAGTGCGAGGACCAGTCCCACGGTGAGCATCGGTCGCAGCTTGGGCCGGACCAGTGCTCGCCACGACATCCGGCGTTCCGCCTCGCTAGCGCTTTCTATCTCGCTGAGTTCTTCGTCGACATCTGCGTCCGGATCACCCGATCGCAGGCGCCTCAGCACGTCGCGCGCCTTGATCTTGCGGCCCGCCTCCATCAGCCACCGCGGCGTCTGCGGCACCGACAGCATCCCGATGGCGAGCGCCGCGCCGGGCACGGCGGCCACCCCGAGCATCCAGCGCCAGTTGGCGTCGAGGTCCTTGAACGCGAAGTTCACCAGGTAGGCGATCAAGATCCCCGAGGTGATCGCCATCTGGTTGAACGACACCAGGCCGCCGCGGATCCGCGGCGGTGCCATTTCCGAGATGTAGAGCGGAGACACGAACGATGCAGTACCCACCGCGAGACCGAGCAGGAGCCGGAAACCGATCAGCATCGGCGCGTTCAGCGCCAGCGCGCAGCCGATCGCACCGATGAAATACACGGTCCCCGAGATCACCTTCGTCCAGCGGCGGCTGATCCTGTCGGCGAGATATCCCGATGCCGCCGCACCGATCATCGCCCCCAGCAGCACCGCGGCGACAATCGCTTCCTGCTCGAAATCGCTGGCGTGCAGGTCGGTTCGGATATACAGCAGCGCGCCGGAGATGACACCGGTGTCATAGCCGAACAGAAGTCCGCCGATGGCGGCAATGATGCTCACCCGCAGCAACAGCCCGTTGCCGGTGCGGCGGACCTCGCCGATGAAGCCGGTCATCGAACGCCCGCCGGATACGGCAGCGCATCACACAGCCGATGGGCGACCTGATCGCGCGTCGACAGCAACGAGTTGCCCTGGGCTATCGGTCTGCGGTGTTCGCCTTGGTCCCTCGTCATCTTGAGGACATCGGCGCCGACGAACGCGGCGGCGGTCGCGACGTTGACTGCTGCCGCACGCCGGGTGGTTCGGTGGTCGCTGGCCACCGCGACAGCCGCCATCGTGCCGGCGTGGATGGCGTCGACAACGGCTTCCAGCCGCAAGATGCGTCGCGTCGGCTCCACCGCGCACACGGCGGCTTCGAACAGTTGGCGGCCGGCAAGCATGCGCATCGACCGGCGGGTCGCGGTGGTCAGATGCTCCTTCCTCGATTGCCCGCCGAACCGGTGCGGAGCCACCAGAAGTGACGCGCCGTAGGCGGCGCGGAAGCAGGCGAGCCAGTTCATCGATCCGCCCCTCCGGCCCGGTCGAGCAGCGTCCGGCCCGCCGCAATGCCGACCGACCCGACGATTCCGGCCGTCGCCAGTGACCGCGCATGGCTGCGCAACCACCAGGCGGGGCTGTGCGCGTGCGCCCGGCCATCGAATACGCCGTGAGCTCCGCGGGCGGTACCGGGCTCATCGTCGAGCGGGTCGAATAGATTGCCCTGTCTACCGTCGATGCGCTCGTCGGTCTGTTGAGACGAGAAGCCGGTGCGCGCGAGATAGCGGTCGAGCAGCGCGGGTGCTGCGCGCTGCCCCAGCAGCGTCAGCACCGTGCTCGCGCCAACCCAATACTGTTTGTGTTTGGGATGATTGGCCGCATAGACCACGGCCCGTGCCGAGATCTCGGGTTGGTACACCGGTGCGACCGGCTGCGGGTGGCGCGGCAGCGTGGAGCGCACCCAGGAGAATTGGGGGGTGTTCACCCCCGGCATCTGCACAACGGTGACGTGCACGTCGCTGTGTTCGTGCAGCAACTCGGTGCGCAGCGACTCGGTGAAGCCGTTGATCGCGTGCTTGCCGCCGCAATAGGCCGCCTGCAACGGTATCGATCGCATCCCGAGCGCCGAACCGACCTGGACGATCGTTCCTCGATTGCGTCTTTTCATGCGCTTGAGCGCAACCATCGTGCCGTACACGAAGCCGAGGTAGGTGACCTCCGTCGCTCGCTTGAACTCGTCGGGGCTGATCTTGTCGACCGGGGCGAAGATGGTCGAAAACGCGCAGTTGACCCAGACGTCGATGGGGCCGAACCGCTCTTCGATGGCGTCCGCCGCTGCCTCGAGAGCTCCGTAGTCCGCCACGTCGGCCTGCGCCACCATCGCTTCGCCGCCGGCATTCTCGACATCGTCGGCCGCGGCCTGTAGTCCCGCGCGACCGCGGGCGATCAGGCCGACGCGGGCTCCGGCGGCGCCGAACTCGCGCGCCGCCGCCCTGCCGATTCCGGCGCTTGCGCCGGTGACCACCACGGTCTGCTGCCGAGATTTTCGGTGCTCACCGCCGCTTCGCTTGACGCTGCGCGCGATCCTGGCGATGGATGTCATCAGCTGCTCCCGGTCTACGTCTGCTTTCCTACTGAGCAACGCGCATACCCAGGTCTGACGCTCGCACACACGCGACGGCTCGCACTTCTCAGCGGAATCAAAGGCGACGCTCACGGGACTGGTGCTAGCGGTGGTCTCCGAGCAATCGCCGAACTTCCGTTGCCGCCCCTGCGCCAGGCCAAGGATCAACAGGGCGTCGGGGTCGCCGGGCGCGTTCTGCTGCACCGACTTTGCGGCCGCAGTGGCCGCGGTCGCCGCAAACATCAGAGTCGCGCCGTCATCGGTGCACTCCGAGCCCCGAACCGGGGCCGATCTCGGGCAGCGACGCGATTCCGAACTGCTGGTCGAGCACCCGGGCCGCGGCGTGCACACCACACATCCCGTGCACGCCGGGGCCCGGCGGCGTCGACCCTGAGCAGAGGTAGACGTTGTCGATCGATGTCCGATAGGGATCCCATTTCGGGACCGGGCGGGCGACCATCCGGAACAGCGACACGTGTCCTACGGCGATGTCACCGCCGCGATAGTTGGCGTTGTGGCGCGCCATGTCACTCGCGGGAATGGAGCGTGACCCGATCACGACATCACGAAAGCCCGGCGCGAACCGTTCGATCTGCCCGGCGACAGTGTTGGTCATATCGCGATCCGAACCGTTGGGGACGTGTGCGTACGTCCACAGCGGCCGCGCTCCGCCCGGCCCTATGCGCGACTCGTCGACGACGGTCGGCTGGCTCACCAGCATCATCGGCCTGTCGGGGTGCCTGCCGGCCGAGGATTCCGACTCGGCGTGCGCCATCTCGGCGCGGTCGCCGCAGAGGTGCACGGTCCCCGCGGCCGCCACCCGACGGTCCGCCCACGGCACCGGTTCAGAGAGTGCGAAGTCCACCTTGGCGACGCCGTTGTTGGGCGTGAACCGGTCCACGGCGCGGCGATACCGCGCCGACAGTCGATCACCGAACACGTTCACCAGGGTCCACGGCGACGTGTCGAACACATACACACCTGCCGGTGGCAGCGCGTCGGCGTGGTCGATCTTGCGGTCGCATTCGATCGTCACCCCACGCGTTCGGAGATCGGTCAGCAAGGCATCGGTGATCGCCTGGCTGCCACCGACGGGCATCGGCCAGCCGGGAGAGTGTGCGAGCGAGCCGAGCAGTAGCGCGGTACCGGCACCGGCCAACGATGGCAGAGCCGTATTGGCGTGCGCCCCGACTCCGGTCAGCATCGCCCCGCATCGGCGGGCGTCGGTCAGTCGGTCCCACGCCGGGGTGCCCAGTTCGAGCGCGCGCGCGGCCATGGTCAGCGCCGCGAAAATGCCTGTCGGTGTGAACGCCGATTCGGGCAGCCTCCGCATATCCGACAGCCCGATGTCGCGAACGGTGTCGATCGCGTCGACCAGCGGTGACATGATGCGACGCCATATCCGGCCGTCCTGGGTGCGGCGACCGCCGAGCTCCTCGATTGTCCGGTCCAGGCTGCGGTAGGCGATTCCCGCCGGCGAATCGTCGAGCGGATGGGCGAACGACGCCTCCGGGTACCGGAACTGCACGCCGCGCTCCGCCAATCCGAAGCGTGTGAAGAACGGCGACGCGGCGGCCATCGGATGCACCGCCGAGCACAGATCGTGGCGCAACGGCACGCCCAGATCGAGTTCCTCCGTGCGCACTCCGCCGCCGGGCTGATGCTGCGCCTCGACCACTCGCACCGAGAGTCCGGACGCGGCGAAGATCACCGCGGCAGCGAGCCCGTTCGGTCCAGAGCCGACCACGACGACGTCCGAGCGTTCGCTCACAGGGGTCCTTCCCGCCGGCAGCTTCGGAAGAAGTGATTCCACGCATGCGCGCGCTCAAACAGGCGGCGGGTTCCCGCCGCCGAAGCTGAGACCACTCTCAGGTATTTCGGCGCATAAAAGCCGGTGATCCGGGTACCAGGAGATAGTTGCGTCAGCGCAAACAAGCCGTCGCTGGCCTTCACACAGTCTTCGATCATGGAAGGAGCACGACAGCATGTCCAGCCAGACCGTGGGTGATTTCCTGCTCGAGCGGTTACGCGCGTGGGACGTCGAGCATGTCTTCGCCTATCCGGGTGACGGGATCAACGGGCTGCTGGCCTCCTTCGGCCGCGCCGACAACAAGCCCCAGTTCATCCAGTCCCGTCACGAAGAGATGAGCGCGTTCGAGGCGGTCGGATACGCCAAGTTCAGCGGCAGGGTCGGCGTCTGCATGGCGACCTCGGGTCCCGGCGCGATTCACCTGCTCAACGGGCTCTACGACGCCAAGCTCGACCACGTCCCGGTCGTCGCGATCGTCGGGCAGACCAACCGCTCCGCGATGGGCGGCTCATACCAGCAGGAAGTCGACCTGCTGAGCCTCTACAAAGACGTTGCCAGCGAGTACGTCCAGATGGTCACGGTGCCCGAGCAATTGCCCAATGCGCTGGACCGTGCCATCCGCGTCGCGATGACCGAGCGCGCCCCGACCGCCCTGATCATCCCCTCGGATGTGCAGGAGCTCGAGTACTCGCCGCCCACGCACGCCTTCAAGATGGTGCCGTCGAGCCTCGGCGTCGAATGGCCGATGCCCGCGCCCGACGACGCCGCGATCGGGCGGGCCGCCGACGTCCTCAACGCCGGCGACAAGGTGGCGATCCTCGTCGGCGCCGGCGCGCGCGGGGCGCATGAGGAGATCGCCGAGGTCGCCGAGCAGCTCGGCGCCGGCGCCGCAAAGGCTCTACTCGGCAAGGACGTGCTGTCAGACGAATTGCCTTGGGTGACAGGAGCTATCGGCCTTCTCGGCACCCGCCCGAGTTACGAGCTGATGCGCGATTGCGACACCTTGCTGACGATCGGGTCGAGCTTTCCCTACACCCAGTTCCTGCCGGAGTTGGACCAAGCGCGCGCGGTGCAGATCGATATCGACGGCAAGATGATCGGGATGCGCTACCCGTACGAGGTGAACGTGGTGGCCGACGCCAAGGCGGCGCTGCGGGCACTCATCCCGCATCTCAAGCACAAAGAGAACCGCAAGTGGCGGGAGACGATCGAGTCGAACGTCGCACGCTGGTGGGAGACCATGGACAAGGAGGCGATGGTCAGCGCGCATCCGATCAACCCGATGCGGCTCTTCTCCGAGCTTTCGCCACAACTGCCGAGCAACGCCATCGTCGCTGCGGACTCCGGTTCGTCGGCCAACTGGTATGCCCGCATCCTGCGGTTCCGCGGCGACATCCGGGGATCGCTGTCCGGCACGCTTGCCACGATGGGTCCCGGTGTCCCCTACGGGATCGGTGCGAAGTTCGCCGCACCCGAGCGGCCCGTCATCGTCTTCGAAGGCGACGGCGCCATGCAGATGAACGGCATGGCCGAGCTGATCACGATCAAGCGATACTGGCAGCAATGGGCCGATCCTCGCCTGATCGTCGCGATATTGCACAACAACGACCTCAACCAGGTCACCTGGGAGCAGAGGGCGATGACAGGCGTGCCGAAATTCACTGAGTCGCAGTCACTTCCGGATGTCGACTACGCGGCGTTCGCGGCCAGCATCGGGCTCAATGCCACGGTCGTCAAGGATCCCGAAGAACTGTCGAACGCGTGGCGGGACGCGCTGGCCGCCGACCGGCCGACGGTACTCGACGTGTTCACCGATCCCGACATGCCCCCCATTCCGCCGCACGCCGAGTGGGACCAGGCCAAGGCCGCGGCGGCGGCCGTGCTGAAGGGGGACGAGGACCGCTGGGGCTTCATCATGACGGGGATCAAGACCAAAGCGCAGGAGTTCATGCCGCACAAGAACGGCTGAGGACGGAAGCCGGCATGATGAATACCGAATCCAACGATGCGGCGGTCGAATCGGTATCGGCCGCCGCCTACACCTTTCCGACGGACGCGCCGGAGGCGGACGGCACGCTGAGCTGGGACTCCACCACGATGACCGTCGTAGAAGCGCGGGCCGGTGAGCTCACCGGCGTCGGGTGGACCTATGGCGCGCCCGCCGTTGCCGACCTGGTGACCGACAAGCTCGCCGACGTCGTCACCAGGCGCAGCGCGCTCGACGTCGCAGGCTGCTTCGAGGCGATGGTGCACGAGATTCGCAACATCGGTCGCAGCGGAGTTGGGGGACAAGCTCTTTCGGCTGTCGACAGCGCGCTGTGGGACCTCAAGGCACGAATCCTGGGGCTGCCGTTGGCGCGGTTGCTCGGCGCCGTGCGGGACGCGGTCCCGGTGTACGGCAGCGGCGGCTTCACCACCTATGACGACGACCGGCTGCACGACCAGTTGACACGCTGGACGAAGGAACTGGGAATACCGCGCGTGAAGATCAAGATCGGCGAGTCGAACGGCTGCCGGACCGACCGCGATCTGGCCAGGATGGCCAGCGCCCGCGACGTCATCGGGGACGCGGTGGACCTGTATGTGGACGCCAACGGGGCGTACGGCCGCAAGCAGGCCGTCAGGGTCATGCGTGCGGCGAAAGACCTTGCGGTGACATGGTTCGAGGAACCGGTGTCCTCGGATGACCTGGATGGCCTGCGAGCGGTACGCGACGCCGTCGACGCCGACGTCGCCGCGGGCGAGTACGGATATGACCTGTACTACTTCCGGCGGATGTGTGAGGCACGCGCGGTCGACTGCCTCCAGGTGGATGCGTCTCGCTGCGGGGGCGTCACGGAATGGCTGCGGGCCGCAGCCGTGACGGCGGCTCACGGTCTGACGGTGTCCGGGCACTGCGCGCCGTATCTGCACGCACACGCGGCGGCCGCGATACCCAACTTCCGCCACCTCGAGTGGTTTCACGACCATGTGCGAATCGAACAGATGTGTTTCGACGGCGCCGCCGACCCGATCGGCGGCCAGTTGTTCGTCGACCCCACCGCATGCGGCAACGGCCTGCGATTTCGCGCAGACGCCGTCGAGCAGTACCGAGTCCGCTGACGACAACCAGGAGATGATGTGACCACCGCAAAAAGCCAGCGCGCTCGTACCCCCTTGCTGTTCGAGTCGCTGGCGGCCGAGCTGACCAAGAGGAATTGCGGCGAAGTGCGCTTCGACGCGGGCTCGCGCGGCGCGTATTCGACCGACGCATCGAACTACCGGCAGATCCCCATCGGTGTCGTCGTGCCCAAAACGCCTGAGGCGGCGGAGGAAACGATCGCGGTCTGCCGCGACTACGACGTTCCTGTACTGTCGCGCGGCGGCGGAACCAGCCTGGCCGGGCAGTGCTGCAATGCCGCGGTGGTGATCGACTGGAGCAAGTACTGCACCCGAGTCGTCTCGGTGGACGCCGAAGCGGCAACGGCGACCGTCGAACCCGGCATCAAACTGGACGGACTGAACGCTCACCTGAAGCCCTTCGGCCTGATGGTCGGTCCCAAGCCGTCGACACATTACAACTGCACGATCGGCGGCATGATCGGCAACAATTCATGCGGGTCGACCGCCCAGGCCTACGGAAAAATGGTCGATTCCGTTCGTCGGCTGGAAGTGCTCACCTATGACGGCACCTCGATGTGGGTGGGCGACACCAGCGATGCCGAACTCGAGCAGATCCTGGCCCAGGACGGTCGGCGGTCCGACATCTATCGCGGGCTGAAGGACATCGTCGACCGCTACGCCGACGACATCCGCGCCGACTATCCGGACATCCCTCGCCGGGTGTCGGGGTACAACCTGGATTCGTTGTTGCCCGAGAGAGGCTTTCATCTCGCCAAGGCGCTCGTCGGCAGCGAAAGCACACTCATCACGGTGCTGCGCGCCGAACTGGATCTGGTGAAGATCCCTGCCGCGAACACGTTGACGATTCTCGGCTTCGAGGACATCATCGCCGCGGCCGACGCCGTTCCGGCCGTCCTGGAACACGACCCGGCCGCCCTCGAGGGCATCGACGATCGCCTGGTATCGCTCGAACACAGCAGGCACCTCGCCGAGAAGGCAATGCGCGACTTGCCGGAGGGCGGCGCGTGGCTGATGGTTCAGATCAACGGTGACGACCAGGACGACGCCGATCAGAGGTCCCGCGCGATGGCCGAACACTTGAAGAAGAGCGCCTCGGCCAGGTCCGTCGTCATCGACGACCCCGTGCGCAAGGAGGAGGTGTGGGCGGCGCGGGAGGCAGGGCTCGGTGCCACCGCATATCCACCGGATGGTCCCCCGACGCACGCCGGCTGGGAGGACGCCGCCGTACCACCGGACCGGCTGGGCGACTACCTGCGCGACTTCCGGAAACTCCTGGAGCGCTACGACTACGGATCGGCTTCGGTCTACGGTCATTTCGGGCAGGGTTGCGTACACACGCGGATTCCCTTCGACCTCCGCACCGCCGAGGGCATCGACCGGTACCGGAATTTCGTCACAGAGTCGGCTCACCTGGTCACCGACTACGGCGGGTCGCTGTCGGGTGAGCACGGCGATGGTCAGGCGCGAGGTGAGTTGCTGCCGATCATGTTCGGCGAGCGCGTGATCCACGCGTTCGAGGCGACCAAAGCGCTGCTCGACCCGAAGAACAAGATGAATCCCGGCAAGGTGGTCAAGCCCTACGCGATCACCGACAATCTCCGCCTCGGCACCAACTACCTGCCGTTGGAACCCAAGACGTCGTTCTCGTATCCCGAGGAGGATCACCGATTCAGCAACGCCGCCAATCGATGTGTGGGCGTGGGCAAGTGCCGCAGTGAAGAGTCAGCAGTGATGTGTCCCAGCTACCGCGCCACCGGCGAGGAGGAGCATTCGACCCGAGGGCGCTCGCGGCTGCTGTTCGAGATGCTGCAGGGTGATGTCATCACCGACGGTTGGCGTTCGACGGACGTCAAAGACGCGCTCGACCTCTGCCTCGCCTGCAAGGGATGCCTCAGTGACTGTCCCGTGAACGTCGACATGGCAACGTACAAGGCCGAATTCCTGCACCATCATTACAAGGGCCGGCTGCGGCCGATGGCCCATTACTCGATGGGCTGGCTCCCGCTGGCGGCCCGGTTGGCGTCGGTCATGCCACGGTTTGTCAACGCGACCGCCCATGCCAAGGGCCTGTCCACCGCGCTGAAGAAGGTGGGCGGAATCGACGAGCACCGCGATATTCCGCGTTTCGCGCAGGAGCGTTTCACACAGTGGTTCCACCGCCGCCGACGCTCGGATCGCGCCGCCACCAAGGGCAGCGTGGTGTTGTGGCCCGACTCGTTCACCAACTATTTCGATCCGGACATCGCCCGCGACGCCGTCACGGTGCTCGAAGCCGCGGGCTTCGACGTCGAAGTACCGCAGCACACGGTGTGTTGCGGCCTGACATGGATTTCCACCGGCCAGCTCAGCGTCGCGAAGCAGGTGTTGCAGAGGACGCTGCGGATCCTGCGGCCGGCGTTGCGCTCCGGCACGCCCATCGTGGTGTTGGAACCGAGCTGTGCTGCCGTGTTCCGCTCGGATCTGACCAACCTGCTTCACGGCGACGAGGACGCCCACCGGCTTGCCGGCCAGACCTACACCATCGGCGAAGTGCTGCGGGAGAAGGCGCCGGACTGGCAGCCGCCGCATCTGCAGGCCGACGCGCTCGTCCAGCCACATTGCCATCAGCATGCGGTCCTGCACTACACCCAGGAGAAGAAGCTACTGGAGGACATGGGCGTGGCAGTCGACGTGCTCGACGCCGGATGTTGCGGGCTGGCAGGCAACTTCGGCTTCGAACGCGGCCACTACGACGTATCGGTCGCCTGCGCCGAAGACAAATTGATGCCCGCGGTGAGGAAAGCCGATCCCGACACACTGGTCATCGCAGACGGTTTCAGTTGCCGCACCCAGATTCAGCAGTTGGGCAGCGGCCGGGAAACCAAGCACACCGTTCAAGCTATCGCGGCATCCCTGAGGGCCGCAGGAGGCGCAAAATCACCATGACTACCCGGATGTCTGCTCGACATGCGGCCGCATCGGTGATGGCCGGTGCGGCGCTGCTCTTGGTCCAGGGTTGCGGCGAGGACAGTGAACCGGATTCCTCGAACCGCGGGTCGGGGTCGGACACGACCGGCACCGCCGTCGAAAATGCACATATCGTCCCGCAATTCGTTGCCGGGGAATGTGCGATCCAAGTGGGCGGGATCGCGGATCTGCGCTTCACCGCGACGAACAACCGCACGGTCGGCGATGAACGCCTCCTTGCCGTCTCGACCGATGCCGCGAAGGTTGTGCGAATGACGCCTGCCTCCGGACTCATGATCGAACCCGGTAAGCGAATTGCGGTGGGTGAGCCGTCGACTACGCCTACCGCCGTCGCACCACAACCCCCGACCGTAACGCTCGACGGGTTGGACCGCGACGCCCGCCCCGGCACCTCGGTCACGGTGACATTCACCTTCCAACGCGCGGGGGACATGACCATGCGGGTGCCGCTCGAAGCCTGTCCCGCAAGCAACTAGAAACACCTAGCGCTACCTCGAACGACTTCTATGCTTGCGGCACTGCGACACCCGCCGAGATGACCGCGAAACCGCGACCAGGTCACAATGAGGGCCGCAACCACAGCCAGGCCTGCGCCAGCTGCTCGCGGCCGAACGTCTGCAGCTCACAGTTCATCAGCGGCGAAGCGGCCTTCTCGGCGCACCATTTCTCCCAGGTGGGACCGCCCACCATGGCGACCTTGCCGAAGTCACGCCGGTGTGTGAAGACGAGAACGGTGTTCGCCCATGCCGCACCAAGGCTCCAGCACTCGAAGTTCTCGTCCATGAGGAACAGCACGTTCACGGTGCGATACCGGCGCAGCAGCGATTTCAGTTGTGGCTCAAGCACATCCGCATAGTCTGCTCGGGTCAGTTTCCCGGTCGCCCGGACGCCAAGAACGTCATCGAGGGATTCGTCCATCACTTCGAACACGCGCCGCCTCCTGCCGAATAGGCCCCGAAGAGCTCGTCGGCCGCATCACCGAGGTCTTGATCTGACCGGATGGTGAGCACGACCACATCGCCGGCCGCATGAACGGAGAAGTCCAGAAAAGGGCAGCAGTGCTGCTCGCGGCGAACGAATCCGCGGACGCGCGCTGCCGCCGTCGCGTCGTAGGTCAGTTCGATGCGAGAACGCTCACGCCGATAGTTGCGCAGCGCGGTCCGGTTGAGCCGCTCGATCCACGCCATGCGGTTCCGGTAGTCGGCGGAGGTCAGGGTGCAGGCGATGGCCGACTTCTCATCAGCAGACATGTCTCGAGCGTGCACCTTCAAGCCGCTTGAGGTGCAAGGCCGTCGGGCGAGACAATGTGGAATGACCATGAAGATCGGCGAATTGGCTCAGGCGACGCGAACGAGTCCGCCGACCATCCGCTACTACGAGAGCATCGGGCTGCTGCCTAGCCCCAGCAGGGTGGCCGGTCAACGGCGGTACGGCGATGCCGATGTGCGGAGGTTGACGTTCGTTCGGCGCTGCCGGGAGCTGGGCTTCTCCCTCGACCAGGTGCGACGGCTGACGGCTTTGACGCAGGACAGCAACCGATCGTGCCTGGAGGCCCGGGACGTGGCGCAGGCCCATCTCACCGCGGTGCAGGAGAAGCTGCGCGAACTGCACGCGCTCGAGGCGGGCATCGAAGCGTTGATCGCGGCGGCCGACGCGACATGCCGGGGCGGATCCGGCGCGGATTGCGTGGTGCTCAGCGATCTGAGCACCGCGGTGAGGTGACCACACCAGAGCTACTACCGATGCGAATCGATGACGCGAGCGGCGAGCGCCTTGCCGCGTTTGGCGGCATCGACGTCGCCCTCGGCGGCGCACACGATGCTGCCCTTGATGAGCAGGTTCAGTTGCCAGACAAGCGACTCGGCGTCGCGAAGACGGGCGTCCTCGGCGCGGTCGCGCAGGATGGCTCGGATTCGGTCGAGATGCTTGATACACGCTTCGCCGATGCGGCCCTCGGGTCCCACCTCGAGTAGCACTTTGATGAACGAGCAGGCCTCGTAGTCGCGCCGATTCTGAAACCAGTCATCCAACTCGTCGAAGATCGCCAGGAGTTGATCCGCGGGATCTCGTGCTCGATCACGTGGCCGCCGGTCGATCACGTCGGCCGTCCAGAGCCGCTCGCGTTCTTCGAGGAACGCGATCACGAGATCTTCTTTGGACGGGAAGTGCCGGTACAGCGTCGTCTTGGCGACGCTGGCCTTCTCCACCACCTCATCGACGCCGACATCGTTGACGCCGCGGCGGGTGAACAGGTCGTAGGCCGTCGAGACGATGCGCTCTCGGGCGCTGGGTCTATCCGGCACAGTCTCAGATTCTTCTTGGTTTAGTTCAGCAACCGCAGGCTACCCCCGCTACAGACCGTTCTGTAGCGGGTCGCGGACGTTAGCCCGGCGGCCCCGTGAGACATGAGGAAAGACTGTGGACCAACCGCCGATCGACCCGCGCTCCTCGATCGGGGGAACGCGGTGACCACCGAAATGGCCTGGGCCGGCGGCGTCGACGAGAGCGGCCCGGACGACGACGCGAATCACGCAAATGACTCGGATGTCTCGAATGACTCGAATGATTACGTCGACGTCGATCATCTCTTTGCCCGTCTCGAAGGTGCGCGCAGCGACGAGGAGCGCCGGTTCTGGCGCGAGCGCATCATCACCAAAGCGATGCCGCTGGCCGATCACATCGCAAGCCGGTTCGTCGGACGCGGAGAGTCCCGTGACGATCTCGTGCAGGTGGCCCGGCTGGCACTCGTGAAGGCGGTCAAGCGCTATCAGCGCGACAAGGGCCGGTTCGTCTCGTTCGCCGTGCCGACGATCTTCGGCGAGATCCGCAGGCACTTCCGCGACAACACCTGGGGCATGCACGTGCCGCGAAGCTCCCAGGAGGCCACGCTGGCTGTGCGCGGCGCCGTGTCAGAGATGTCGCAGCGAATGGGACGCACGCCGACGACGGCCGAGATCGCCGACGAACTGGACATGTCCTCCGACGTCATTCAACGCTCACAGATCGCGGCCAAGGCCTACCGGCCGATGTCGCTCGACGCACCTGTCACGAGCGCAGACGGCGAAACCCAACCGCATGCCGCGTTGCACGGCGAAGTCGATCCCCGCTACGCCAAGGTCGAGGATCTGCTCGTGCTGGCCGATTTGGTCCGCGATCTGCCCCCAAGGGAACGAGCCATTCTGCGGATGAGGTTCTACGAGTGCCTCAAACAGCGCGATATCGCCACCTGCCTCGGCATCTCGCAGGTGCACGTCTCGCGGCTGCTCAGCGCGACACTGGAGCGGTTGCGCATCATGATGTGCACCGACGGCGCCGCGCTCCTGCCCCTTCTTGCCGTCATCGGGGCGCAAGTGACCTGCTGAGCGGTCAGTACTGACCCGGCCCACGACCCGCCATCGCCTCCAACCGGCGGATGCGGTCCTCGATCGGCGGGTGCGTCGAGAAGAGCTTGCCGATCCGCTCACCCGACCGGAACGGACTGGCGATCATCAGATGCGCCTGGTCGGCCAGCTGAGGCTCGGGCGGAAGGGGCGCCTGCTGCACGCCACCGCTGATCTTGCGTAGCGCCGACGCCAGCGACAGCGGATCGCCGGTCAACTCGGCGCCGGACTGGTCGGCCTGGTACTCCCTCGACCGGGAAACGGCCAGCCGCACCAGCGTGGCGGCGATCGGGCCGAGCAGCGAAACCAGAAGGAGGGCAAAGGGATTCGCGCCGCCCTCGCGGTTGCCGCCGAACAGGCCGGCGAACATGGCGATGTTGGCCAGCGCGGTGATCACCGATGCCAGCGCGCCCGCCACACACGAGATCAGGATGTCGCGGTTGTAGACGTGAGACAGCTCGTGGCCGAGCACCGCACGAAGTTCGCGCTCGTTGAGGATCTGCAGGATGCCGGTGGTACAGCACACCGCCGCGTTGCGGGGGTTGCGCCCGGTCGCGAACGCATTCGGGTTCGCGGTATCGCTGATGTAGAGCCGCGGCATCGGCTGATGGGCGGTGGTGGCCAGCTCACGCACGACCTTGTACATGAACGGCGCCTGCACCTCGGTGACCGGCTGGGCATGCATCGCCCGGAGCGCGAGCTTGTCGCTGTTGAAGTAGACGTAGACGTTCATGCCGACGGCGAACAGCACGGCAAGGCCGAGAATCGCCGTGTTGCGGAACAGCGCCCCGACGAACACGATCAGCGCCGACATGAACACCAGCAACAGGAAAGTCTTGAACCTGTTGGCGGTCGGGTGCCAGGTCATCAGCGTCGTCCTCTCGAAAGTCTCCGCTACGTCAACGCTCCGTACGCCTACGCAGGTTCCTCAGCCGTGGCGGTTGACCGTGTAATCCACCAGCGAAGCCAGCGCCTGCCTGCCCGGTCCCTCGGGGAGATTGGCCAGTTCCTCGCGGGCCTGCGTGGCGTAGCGCACGACCGTCTCCTTTGCCTGCACCATGCCGTGCGAGGCGCGTAACAGATTCAGTGCCTCGGCGAGCTCATCGTCGTCTTCGACCGGACCGGCCAGCAGTTCCCGCAGCCGGTCGGCGTCCTGGCCCGTCTCGCGCAGGGCGTAGAGCACCGGCAGCGTGTGCACGCCCTCGCGAAGGTCGGTGCCGGGCACCTTGCCGGACTCGTCGGGATCGCTGTCGATGTCGATGATGTCGTCGGAGATCTGGAACACCGTGCCGACGATTCCGCCCAGCCGGCTCAGCCGCTCGATCTGCTCTTCGTCGGCACCGGAGAACGTGCCGCCGAAGCGGCCGGACGCCGCGATCAGGCAGGCCGTCTTCTCGTACACCACCTTCAGGTAGTGCTCGACGGAGTCGACGTGGTCGGCGGCGCCGCGGGTTTCGCGCATCTGGCCGGTGACCAGCTGGGCGAATGTCTCGGCGATGACCCGGACCGCATCCGGGCCGAGCCGGGATACCAGCCGTGACGCCGTCGCGAACAAATAGTCGCCCGCCAGGATCGCGATGTTGTTGCTCCACCTGGCGTTCGCGCTGGGTGCACCGCGGCGCACCTGCGCCTCGTCCATCACGTCGTCGTGGTACAGCGTCGCCAGGTGCACCAGTTCGATGACGGCGCCGGCGACGGTGACCTGCCAGTTGTCGGGGTCGGGACCGAGCCGTGCGGACAGCACGGTGAACAGCGGGCGGAAGCGCTTGCCACCGGCCTGAAACAGGTGCTGCACGGCCTCGGCCATCAGCTCGTCGGCTTTGCCCAGCTCAGTCGCCATCAGGTCTTCGATGCGGGCCACGCCCTCGCGGACGTCCTGGGCAAAGGCGGGGTCTCCGAAATCCACCCCTGCGACCACGCTCGCCGGTGTCCTCACCCTGCCAACATACTGGGACACATGAGCATCAGCGCGGACGTGGTCGTCGTGGGGGCGGGACCGGCGGGTTCCGCCGCGGCCGCGTGGGCCGCCCGCAGCGGCCGCGATGTGCTGGTGATCGACTCGGCCCAGTTCCCACGCGACAAGGCGTGCGGCGACGGTTTGACGCCGCGGGCCATCGCCGAGATGCAACTGCTGGGGCTCGGGCCGTGGCTCGACGGCCGGATCGCCCACCACGGGCTGCGGATGTCGGGCTTCGGCGCCGACGTCGAGATTGCCTGGCCAGGGCTGTCCTTTCCGAAGACCAGCAGTGCTGTGCCGCGCACCGAGCTCGACGACCGCATCCGCATGGTGGCTGCCGATGACGGCGCCAAGATGATGCTGGGTGTCAAAGCTGTTGACGCACAGCATGATTCGAGTGGCCGAGTGTCGTCCGTAATGCTGGATTCCGGCGCGGAGGTGGGGTGCGCCGAACTGATCGTCGCCGACGGCGCACGGTCGACGCTCGGGCGGGCGCTCGGCCGACAGTGGCACAAGGAGACGGTCTACGGCGTGGCGATCCGCGGGTACATCGCGACCCCGCGGGCCGACGAGCCGTGGATCACGTCGCATCTGGAGTTGCGGTCGCCGGAGGGCGAGCTGCTGCCCGGCTACGGCTGGATTTTCCCGCTGGGCAACGGCGAGGTGAACATCGGCGTCGGCGCACTGGCCACCTCGAAGCGGCCCGCCGACGCGGCACTGCGGCCGTTGATGTCGTACTACACGTCACTGAGACGTCAGGATTGGGGTTTCGAGGGCGAGCCACGGCTGGGGCTGTCGGCGCTGCTGCCGATGGGCGGCGCGGTGTCGGGGGTGGCCGGGCCGAACTGGATGCTGATCGGCGACGCCGCGGCCTGCGTGAACCCGCTCAACGGCGAGGGCATCGACTACGGCCTGGAAACCGGCAGGCTGGCCGCGGAGATGCTCGGTTCGGGCGACTTCACGATGGCGTGGCCCGCGGTCTTGCGGGAGCATTACGCTCGCGGGTTCTCGGTCGCGCGTCGGTTGGCGTTGCTGCTGACGTTCCCGCGCTTCCTGCCGGCCGCGGGTCCGATCGCGATGCGGTCGGAGTTCCTGATGAACGTCGCGGTGCGGGTGATGGCCAACCTTGTCACCGACGAGGACGCGGACTGGATCGCGCGCGCATGGCGGCGCGGCGGGGCAGCCTCGCGGCGCCTCGACCGTCGCCCGCCCTTCAGCTGACCCCGCCCCGCCGCCCCGCGAGCGGGCGTCCCTCCCCCCGCGAGCGGGCGCGTCTGCACGGCGACACGCCGATGCGGGACGTACGACCGCGCTCGCTCGCGGATGATGAGTGACATGGCGGTGGCCGTCTATCGAGCACCGATGCGGTCGCGCCGCGACGACGTCGACTTCGGGGCGACGATCGAACGGGCGCGGACTCTCGGCCTGTGCGGATTCGGCAGCAGTGGGTCCTCCAGCGCCCGCCTCGCCCGCCGCATCGAGCGGTTCCGCGACATCGACCGCGGTTCCTTCGTCTGGACCCGTGATCCGGACGGCCTCTACTGGCTCGGCCGCATCACGGGCCCGTACTTCTACGACACCGATGAGGCCGCCGCTGCTGTAGACCTTGTCCATGTCCGCGAATGCCGTTGGCTGCCAGAGCCTTTGCTTGAGCCATCCGTGCCCGCAGCCGTCATCGCCACGTTCCGGCGCGGCGGGCGCAACTTCCAACGGACGCACGACGCCGCCGTCGGCCCGGAAAGCAAGCGGCTCTGGCAGGACCTCAGCTAGCGCGACGGCTTCACCGCGGCGTGCAGGGCGACGATCCCGCCGGTCAGGTTGCGCCACCGCACCGTCGACCAGCCCGCGTCGGCGATCTGACGGGCCAGCGCAGCCTGGTCGGGCCAGGCTCGAATCGACTCGGCCAGATACACGTAGGCGTCCGGGTTCGACGACACCGCCCGCGCGATCCGCGGCAACGCCTGCATCAAGTACTCCTTGTAGACGGTGGCGAACACCCCGTTCGTCGGCGTCGAGAACTCGCAGACCACCAGGCGCCCGCCCGGCCGCGTCACCCGCGCCATCTCACGCAGCCCCGCGGCGTGGTCGACGACGTTGCGCAACCCGAAGCTGATCGTCACCTCGTCGAACACCCCGTCGGCGAACGGCAACCGCGTCGCATCGCCTGCGACCTTGGGCACGTCCCGGTTCACGCCCGCGGCGAGCATGCCGACCGAGAAGTCCGCGGCCACACACCACGCCCCCGACTGGGCCAACTCGACCGTCGACACAGCCGTGCCCGCCGCCAGGTCGAGCACCTTGTCGCCGGGGCCGCTCCGTAGTGCCGACCGCGTGGCGCGCCGCCAGAACCGGTCCTGGCCGAGCGACAAGACGGTGTTGGTCAGGTCGTAGCGCCGCGCGACGGCATCGAACATCGACGCCACTTCGCGCGGATCCTTGTCGAGCGACGCCCTGTTCACGCCCGTGACGCTACCTGCGAAGTTCCCAGGACCGGGAATGCCCGGCACTGTCGTGGGCATTCTTGACCACGTGACTGAAAAAGTTTGGTTCATCACCGGGACATCACGTGGCTTCGGCAGGGAATGGGCGATCGCGGCCTTGGAGCGCGGCGACAAGGTGGCCGCGACCGCGCGCGACACCGCAACGCTGGCCGATCTGGCCGAGAAATACGGCGACGCTCTGCTGCCGATCCCGCTGGACGTGACCGATCGCGACGCCGACTTCGCCGCGGTCAAGCAGGCCCACGACCACTTCGGCCGGCTGGACGTCGTCGTCAACAACGCGGGCTACGGGCACTTCGGCTTCATCGAGGAGTTGACGGAGGCCGAGGCGCGGGCCCAGATCGAGACGAACGTGTTCGGCGCGCTGTGGGTCACCCAGGCCGCGCTGCCCTATCTGCGGGCCCAGCGCAGCGGTCACCTCATCCAGGTGTCCTCGATCGGAGGCATCACCGCGTTCCAGAACGTCGGCATCTACCACGCGTCGAAGTGGGCGCTCGAAGGCTTCTCGCAGTCGCTGGCGCAGGAAGTCGCCCCGTTCGGCATCCACGTCACGCTCATCGAGCCCGGCGGTTTCGACACGGACTGGGCAGGGCCGTCGTCCAAGCGGTCGACCCCGCTGCCGGACTACAAAGAGGTGCACGAGGCGGCCGACCGCGCGCGTGCCCAACGCGTGTCCAAGCCCGGCGACCCGAAGGCGTCGGCCGCCGCGATCGTGAAAATCGTCGATGCGGAGAAGCCGCCGCTGCGCGTCTTCTTCGGAGAAGCTCCGCTGCAACTGGCCAAGGCCGACTACCAGAGCCGCCTCGACACGTGGGAGGAGTGGCAGCCGGTTTCCGCACTCGCACAGGGCTGATCGATCGGTTGAATCCGGTTTCCATCGCATTGCAGCGGTCACTCTTCGACAGCAGGCTCGTCGAAGGCGGAAGGGGGCCGAACGACATGGCACACGCACTCGTCGGTACGTGGCAGCAAGCCGGATATGCGGCAATCAAGGCGCTGGCCCTGTTCGTGACCGCGGCGGTCGCCTTCAGATTCGCGCAACGTCGCACCATCGCGGAGTTCTCGCCGTTCGACTGGATCACCGCGGTGGCCGTCGGGGCGATCGTCGGCCGCGTGGCCACCGCGGCGGACACGTCCTGGCTCACCGGTGCGGCCGCCCTGCTGACACTCATCACTGCACACGGCGTCGTGTCGCGGCTGCGGTTCTTCGGCTGGTTCCGGCGACTGACCGACCCTCCGGTGCGGGTGCTGATCCGCCGCGGCGACCTGGACGAGGCCAACCTGCGGCGCGCCGGAATCACGCGCGCCGACCTCGACGCCATCTTGCGCAGGCACGGCTACCGGCACGTCTCCGACGTCGGACTGGCCCTGTACGAGGCGAAGGGTTCGGTGTCGATCTTCGCCGAAGAAATGCCCAGCGTCGCTTAGCGGGGCGACGCGTCCCGCCCCAGCTATGACGAATCCGTAATGATTTGCCGGTTGGGTGACGGGAACTGACGGTGGTGCGACCAACCAGGGGGCGCGAAGAAGCTGCGCCCGGGACCGGCAGCCGAGCCGTCGCGCCGGCCATGCCACTCCAGACACGACCAGCGGACCACAGCGTTCGCTGATGAAGGATGTGCATCAACCATGAATTTCCACACTTGGCTCCGCCGGCTGATGGCCGGTGTGCTGGCTGTGCTTCTGCTGCCGGACCTCGTCGCCCTGGCCGGTGGCTCCGCGACCGCATCGGCGTTCTCCCGGCCCGGCCTTCCTGTCGAGACGCTGATGGTGCCGTCGGCGGCGATGGGCCGCGACATCCCGGTGCGGTTCCAGGGCGGCGGCCAGCATGCCGTGTACCTGCTCGACGGGCTGCGCGCACGTGACGACAACAGCGGCTGGGACATCGAGACCCCGGCATTCGAGGACTTCTATCAGTCGGGTGTGTCCGTTGTGATGCCCGTCGGCGGCATGTCGAGCTTCTACACCAACTGGCAGTCGCCCGCGGTCGGCAACGGCGGCAGCTACAACTACCAGTGGGAGACCTTCCTCACGTCAGAACTGCCCGCGTACCTTGCGGCGAACAAAGGCATTTCGCAGAGCGGCAACGCCGTCGTCGGCCTGTCGATGTCGGGCAATGCGGCCTTGATTCTCGCGGCGTACCACCCGAACCAGTTCCGCTATGCGGGATCGCTTTCCGGCTTCCTGAACCTGTCCCAGGGCGTCTGGCCGACGTTGGTCGGCTTCGCGATGCGAGACGCGGGCCGCTTCGACGCCACCGCGATGTGGGGTCCCGGCGGCGGGCCGGCCTGGCAGCGCAACGACCCGACGCTGCAGGCGGGCAAGTTGGCGTCCAACGGCACTCGCCTGTGGGTGTACACCGGCAACGGCACCCCGTCTGAACTGGGCGGAGCCGATCTGCCCGCCACGTTCCTCGAAGGGCTGACCAAGGACAGCAACATCGCCTTCCAGAAGGCCTACACGGCGGCGGGCGGGCGCAACGCCACCTTCAACTTCCCGCCGAACGGGACACACAGCTGGGGCTACTGGGGTGCTCAGCTGGCGGCGATGAAGCCGGACATCCAACGCACGCTGGGCGCCTGAGTTCGCGCGCCGAACGTTCCTTACCGGTCGAGAATTCGCGCTTTTTTCGACTGGTAAGGAACGTTCGCGCGTATTGCGGGCGACGGGCGAGGGCCTGAGACTCAGGCCGCTTTGACGCCGCGGGTGCCGAGCACCGACTCGTAGTGGCCGATCAGCTCGTCGCAGATTGCCGGCCAGGTGCGGCCGAGCACGCTGCGGCGAGCAGCCACCGAGTAGCGCTGCCGTTCGGCGAGCAGGTGATCGACCGAGGTCGCAAGCCGGTCGGAGAACTCGCCGACCGGCAGCAGCAGCCCGGTATGCATGGGCGCCACCAGATCCCGCGGACCACCCGCGTCGGGTGCGATGACCGGAAGGCCCGACGCCATCGCCTCCTGCACGGCCTGGCAGAACGTCTCGTGCTCGCCGGGGTGGACGAAGACGTCCATGCTGGCGTAAGCGCTCGCGAGCTGCTCACCGTAGAGCGCGCCGGTGAAAACGGCTGTCGGCAGGATGGTTTCGAGTTTGGCGCGGTCCACGCCGTCACCCACGACGACCAGCTGCAGGTCGTCTCGGCGGCCCAGAACCGCGAGACGCTCGACGTGCTTCTCCGGGGCCAGGCGGCCGACGAAGCCGACGATCGGCTTGCCTGCGGGCGACCACTGCGTGCGCAGCTGCGGGTCGCGCGCCGACGGCGCGAAGCCCGCGATGTCGACGCCGCGCGCCCACCTGTGCACCCGGGGAATGCGATGGGCGACAAGATTTTCCATCGCGGCCGTGGACGGGGCCAGGGTGCGGTCGACGCGGCTGTGCAACATCCGGGTCCACGCCCAGGCTGCTCGCGCCGTGAAGCCGATTCCGTAGCTCTCCGCGAAACCGGCTATGTCCGTTTGGAATATCGCGACGGTCGGCACACCCAGATAGCGGGCGGCGTGCATCCCACCCCAGCCCAGCAGCGCCGGCGATGCGAGATGCACGACGTCAGGGTCGAATCCCTTCAGCACGCTGATCATTCGGGGCCGCGGCACACCCAGGGGCAGCGACGTGATCTTGGGAAACATCCGGGACGGCACCCGGTGCACACGCACTCCGTCGTGCACACGGTCCGCCGCCGGTTCACCCCGCGGCGTATCCGGGGCGATGACGAGAACTTCGTGACCGTGATGGCGGAGGTGCTCCATCACCCGCAACACCGAGTTGGTGACGCCGTTGACATTCGGGAGGAAGGACTCTGCGACGATCGCAACGCGCACACCGAGATGGTGGCATCGGCGGCTGTCGGCAAGGTTGCCTCCGGGGATACGACACGCGAAGTTCTCGTGCCGACAGCCATGACCATCGAGGTCGGCGTGCGGGTATCCTGCGCACAAGGAAGGGCGGTTGACATGCGGCTTTCTCGCGCGGGCGTGGCTGCCACGGCGGCGGCCCTGCTCATCGGCGCCGTCGGTTGCACCAACCAGATCACCGGCTCGGCGACGCAGGATCCGACGCAACCGCCGCTGGCTCTCAGCGATGACGGATACGGCATCGTGGCGGGCTATCCCGACGCGCCGGTGCAGATCGAGTTGTATACCGAACCGCAGTGCAACCACTGCGAGGAACTGCAGTCGGCCTACGGCGACGACATTGAGCGCTACATCAACCTCGGCCAGCTCGCGGTGACGTACCGCCCGCTGACGTTCCTGGACACGCCCGCCACCGACAAGCACTCGGCGCGGGTCGCCAACGCGTTGTTTCTCGCGATCGGCGCACCCAAGGAGACCGACGAGGCCGACATGACGTCGGGCCCGGAGTTCCAACGGTTCGTCGAGGACCTGTGGGCGCACCAGGATCCCGGCGGCCCTGGACCGACCGACGAGCAGATGGCGAAGATGGCCGAGGAGTCCGGCCTGCCCGGCGACGTCGCGGGCAGGATCGGCGACGGTGACACCGCGCAGAACGTCAAGATCGACGAGATGGCCGCCTACAACTACGGCGCGCTGATCGGCGTGGACCCGATAACCACCGGTACGCCAACGGTTTACGACCTCGACACCAAGCAGAAGGTCGACATTCACGACGACGGCTGGCTGACCAACCTGATGTCCTCGTCCTCCTGACGCGCCAGCCTGCGTTCGAAGAACGTCAAGCCCATCAATGCCGCCCCGGCTACCAGCCAGCCGACCACCGCGATCGATCCGGCCGGAATGATCGCCAGCGCGGCGTTGCGGTGCTGGACCCGGACCAGGTCGGGATTGTCCTTGTCGTATTCGACGTAAATTCGCATGCCCGTGTCCAATTCGGAGGGGTAGAGCACGCCCAGCTCGGGCCGGTACGTGACGCGGTCGGGCGTGACGAACTCGATCGTCGAGCGCCGCGGGCCCGCACTGAGCACCTCGGCGGCCGCCACGCCCATGTTGCCCTCGATCTGCCGGTCGTTGCGCCAGGCGCCGAGCACCAGCAGCAGCGACTGGAACGTCACCAGGCACGCGACGATGACGACGCCGATCCGCATGCGACGGAACAGGCGTTGGGTGTGGGTCTCCCCGGGTTCGCCTTGCAGGTGCGGACTGACGAAGCGGACGAACTGCCTGATCCGTTCGATCTGCTTTATCCGTTCGATCACAGCGCCGCCTTGATCGACGCGTGCAGCGCCCGCAGCGACGACCTGTCGGCCTTCACCTCCAGCACCCGCATGCCATCGAACGGTTCGGCCAGTGCGACGGCCAGGTCGGCGACCTCCATCTGCCGGCTCTCCACGTGATACGCCCGGCACAGCGCGCCGACGTCCACGTCGTGCGGTGTGCCGAAGATCCGCGACGACACGTCGGAGAACCGAGGGTCGCCCTGCTCGAGCAGCTCGAAGATGCCACCGCCGTTGTCGTTCGACACCACGATCGTCAGGTGCCGCGGCGTCGGCTCGGTCGGCCCGATCAACAGCCCGGAGCTGTCGTGCACGAAGGTCAGGTCTCCGATCAGCGCGACGGTGCGGGGTCCTTCGTCGCCGGCCGCCCGGCTCCCGCCGCCCGCCCGGCTCCCGCCGCCCGCCCGGTCGTGCGCCAGCGCGGCGCCGATCGCCGTCGACACAGTGCCGTCGATGCCGGCCACCCCGCGGTTGGACCGCACCGTGATGCCGTGTGTGTCGAGGCCGACCAGCGCCGCGTCGCGGACCGGGTTGGACGCGCCGAGCACCAGCTGGTCGCCCGGGCGCAGCGCATCGGCCACCGCCGCCGCGACGTGCAGGCCGGTGGTCAGCGGATGCGCTGCGAGTTGCCCCCGCACCGCCTCGTTGGCCTGCGCGTTCACCGCGGCGCAGCGGCGCAGCCACGCCGGGTTCGGTTCGCCGGTGATGACCGCGCGGGTACCGGTGGCCTGCGAGTTTCCGGACACGTCGGGCCACCGCGGGCCGGTGGTCAGCGCGTACACCGGGACCGACGGGTCGGCGAGCAGCGCCGAGACCGGGCGGTGCAGGGTCGGGCGGCCCAGCATGATCACCCGCTGCGGGCGCAACAGCGGCAGCGCCAGCGGGTGCAGCGGATTGTCGGCCGGCGGTGCGGTCGGCTCGGCGACCGTCGGCAGCGCCGAGAGGTTCGGCTGCACGCCCGCGCCGTGTCCGGCAATGACGACCGTGTCCGGCGTCAGATCGATGTCGAGCGGCTGGTCGAACGTCACCGGGGGGGTGTAGGTCCACGGCTTGCCGCCGGGGCGGCCCTGCGGCGCATACGACGTCGACGAGTCGACATCGCGGTCGGGTACCAGCGGCTCCCGCAGCGGGATGTCGAACTGCACCGGTCCGGCGTTCGCGGTGCGAGAGCCGGTGGCCGCCACCAGTACTCGGCACGTCGCCGAGCGCCATTGCGCGTTGTGCTTGTCGATATCGCCGGGCGCGGCTCCGCGCAGCTCCGGGGCCAGCCCGAGGCTGATGTTCTCGCGCATCTGCGTGCCGAAGTAGCCCAGCTGCTCCATCGTCTGGTTCGCGCCGGTGCCCAGCAGCTCGTACGGCCGATTGGCCGAGAGCACGATCAGCGGCACCCGCGCGTAGTTGGCCTCCACCACCGCGGGCCCGAGGTTCGCCACGGCCGTGCCCGACGTCATCGCCACGCACACCGGCGCGCCCTGGGCCACCGCAAGTCCGATCGCCAGGTATCCGGCGGTGCGCTCGTCGATGCGGACGTGCAGCCGCACCCTGCCCGCCCGGTCCGCGTCATGCAGCGCGAAGGCCAGCGGCGCATTCCGCGATCCCGGGCACAGCACGATGTCGCGCACGCCGCCGCGAATGAGTTCGTCGACGACGACACGGGCCTGTGCCGTCGATGGGTTCACCGTTACAGCCTATTCGGCGAAGAATTTCAGCGCTGCCGCGTTCACCACCTGCGGCTTTTCGATGAAGCCGAGGTGACCGGCGTCCGGTATCTCGCGGTAGCGGCCGTTGGGCAGCGCGTCGGCGACCTCGCGGCCGAGGTGCGGGGGCAGCGCGATGTCGTCGCCGAACCCGATGACGAGCACCGGCGTCGTAATACTTCGATAAGCGGGGAGCCGATTGCCGTGCGGGCGAACCTCGGTTTGAGCGTGCAGACCCGGCGTCGGCTTGACCGGCCACATGGTGAACATGTCGATCCAGTCCCGCACCGCCGCGTCGTCGTTCAGCGTCTTCGGCGAGAAGCTCTCCAGCAGCCGCAGCTTCGCGTCGTAGGACGGGGGCAATTCGATGCCGGACAAGGCCAGCTCGCGTTCGGCGGTGTTGAAGAATTCCCGGGTGCGGTCGTGGCGTGCCCTGGTGGCCATCAACACGGCCGAGCGGACCAATTCCGGGCGGGCCAGCATCAGCTCCTGCGCGATGAACGAGCCCATCGACACCGAGACGATGCGGGCCGGCGCGGCGTCCAGCTTCTCGATCAGCGCGGCGGTGTCGGCGACCATCTGCTCGATGCCGAAATCGGCGGCCTGCTCGGTCGCGCCGATCCCCCGGTTGTCGAACGTGATGGTGCGGTACCCGGCCCGCAGAAACTCCGGGACCTGATGCAGATGCCAGGTGCGGCCCGCCCCGCCCCGACCGGCGATGAACAGCACCGGATCGCCGGAGCCTCGGTCGTCGTACGCCAGATTCATCCAGCCGAGGCTACGCGGCCGCCTGCGCCACCACAGACTCGTAGTGCTGCCTCAGGTCCGCCGGCACGGTCGGCGCGAACACCAATGCGATGTCCTCGACCTGGTAGGCGTTCGATATCGAGCCCGCGTACTTCTGCGCGAGCCCGGTGGCCGGAAACTTGTACACCGAGACGGTGTCCGTGCCGACCGCCTGGGCACAGTGCACCTCGGGGCATTGCGCAGCGGTGACGTCGTGCGCGTTGAGCGCCGGCAGACCGGCCTTGGTGATGGCACCGATCACCTGCTGCGCGGTGAGGCCGTTGAGCGGCGCGGGCACCTGCGCCGTATTCGCCTGCCGCCCTCCCGTTGTGGTGTGCCCGCAGGCGGCCAGCACGCCGATCGCCAGCGCGAGGCTTGCGGCTCGTCGGCCGGTCATGGGAACTTCCGGATGAGCTTCTGGATCTCCTGCCAGTATCTCGCGCGTTCGGGGGCGGAAACCGGCGGGGCGAACGACACGACGACCGTGCCGGCGTGATCGAGACCGCGCGCCGCCGCGTACCGCATCGCCAGCTGCGCCGTGGCGAAGGACTTGACTCGCAGGGTGTCGGTCACGACCGCCTGATCGCATCCGGCGACCGGACACTCCTGCGCCGTGGTGTCGAGCGCGTTCGGCACCGCAAGACCCGCGCGCTGCAGCGCGTGCACGATGTCCGAGGCGTCCGGTGTGGCGGCGGCCGCCATCGCCGACGCGCTCAGCGGCGCGACCCCGTGCGCCGACGGCGACGAGTGCTCACCAGTGGTGGACGCCGCTGGGGCGCTACAACTCCCGACGACCGACGCGACACCGAGCGTCGCGATCGCCACCGCCGGCCACCTTGACTTCAAATCTGCACGTCGTGCATTTTGCACGACATTAGCGTACCGTATGGGCCAGTCGAGAAGGCGAGAGGAGCCCGATGAAGGTATTGATCAGCGGCGCCGGCGTCGCCGGCCCCTCATTCGCCCACTGGATGCGGCGGGCCGGACACGACGTGACCCTGGTGGAGGCGGCCCCACGTTTTCGGACCGGCGGCTACATCATCGACTTCTGGGGACTCGGCTACGAGGTGGCCGAGAAGATGGGCGTCGTCGAGGACATCCGCAAGGTCGGCTATCAGATCGAGGAACTGCGCGCGGTCGGCGACGACGGCCGCGCCATCGCAAGCGTTGCCGTGGAGGGCATCCGGCGCGTACTCGACGATCGTTACACGAGCGTCGCGCGCGGTGACATCGCCGAAGCGATCTACCGCAGCGTCGAAAACGATATCGAGACAATCTTTTCCGACACGATCACCTCCATCGACAACCGGCCCGATGGCGCGTCCGTGACGTTCAAGCATGCTGCGCCACGGGATTTCGACATGGTCATCGGCGCGGACGGACTGCACTCGACGGTACGGAATCTGGTCTTCGGGCCCGACGGACAGTATTCGCGCTATCTTGGCTGCCAGGTCGCCGCGTGCGTCATCGACGGTTACCGGCCGCGCGACGAGCTCACCTACCTCACTCATAATCTGCCCGGCCGTCAGGTCGGCCGATTCTCGATGGACGGAGATCGCACGCTCGTTCTGTTCATCTTCCGATCGGAGAAGCCAGTCCTTCCCGATTCGCTCGATGAGAGTAAGGCGCTGGTGCGCAGGCACTTTGCCGACGCAGGCTGGGAGACACCGCGGATCCTGGCAGCGCTGGACGATGTCGACGATCTTTACCTGGACGAAGTGAGCCAGATCCACATGGATCGCTGGTCCGCCGGGCGGGTGGCGCTGATCGGCGACGCCGCGGCATGCGCGTCCCTGCTCGCGGGCGAAGGCACAGGGCTGGCCATGGTGGAGGCCTACGTGCTGGCCGGTGAACTCGCGCGTGCGGAGGGCGATCTGCCTCGGGCCTTCGCCGCCTACGAGTCCCGCCTGCGCACATTCATCGAAGCGAAGCAGGCGGGTGCAACGAAGTTCATCGGGTTCTTTGCCGCCCGCACCAAGCTGGGCATCTGGTTGCGCAACGTCGGCATGAGGGCGATGAACATACCGTTCGTCGGCGACCGGGTTCTCACGAGCACGCTGCGCGACGACATCGATCTGCCCGATTATCAGTTGTGAACCCGACGCTGCCCTCTGAACCGAGCGCGTCTGCGCAGATCCCCGTCGCCCGCACCGCGATGTGGGCGGGCTGGCTGCGGCAGCACCCGATAACCCTGGTGCCGCTGGCGATCATCGTCGGCGCCCTGACCGGGCTTGGGGCCGTCGGATTCCGCTGGCTGATAACCACTTTCACGCATCTGTTCACCGGCTACAACGACTTCTCGGCGCTGGGCCGCGTGCCCAGTGCGCACTGGCCGGGCGCAGGCTTCTGGTTCCTGCTGTTCGTGCCGGTCATCGCCGGGGCGATCTACGGCCCGATCGTGTACCACTTCGCGCCGGAGGCGCGCGGCCACGGCGTTCCCGAGGTGATGTACGCCGTGGCCCATCGCAGCGGACGCATCGCACCACAAGTAACGCTGGTGAAGGCCCTGGCATCGGCACTGTGTATCGGCGGTGGCGGCTCGGTGGGCCGGGAAGGGCCGATTGTCCAGATCGGTTCCGCTGCCGGTTCGACGGTGGCGCAGCTTTTCAGGCTGGACACCGACCGGGTGCGACTCCTCGTCGCGTGCGGCGCGGCGGGCGGCATCTCGGCAACCTTCAACGCGCCACTGGCGGGCGCATTCTTCGCCATCGAGTTGATACTGCGGACCATCGCGGCCGAGGCGTTCGGCGCGGTCGTGCTGTCCAGCGTCACCGCGTCCGTTCTGGGGCGGGCGATCATGGGCGACCATCCCTTTCTGACGCTGCCGAAGTTCGGCGTCCGGCACTCCTCGGAGTACCTGCTCTACATCGCCCTCGGGGTCATCGTCGGCGTCGTCGGCGTCGCGTTCTCCAAGGTGCTCTATCTGGTTGAAGACGCTTGCGACTGGATCTGGCGGGGACCCGAGTGGGCGCGGCCGGCCGTCGGCGGCATCGTGCTGGGCGGCCTGCTCCTCGCCCTGCCCGAGATGTACGGCGTCGGATACCCGGTGCTGGAAAACGCCGTATCGGGCAAATACCTCATCGGCATGCTGTTGCTGTTGCTGGTCGGCAAGATGTTCGCGACCAGCTTGACCATCGGCATCGGCGGCTCCGGCGGCGTGTTCGCACCCACCCTGTTCATCGGCGCGATGGCGGGCGTCGCGTTCGGCACCATCGCCCACGATCTGTGGCCCGCGGCCACGGAATCCCCGGGCGCGTACGGCCTCATCGGCATGGGCGCAGCGCTGGGCGGTGCGACACGGGCACCCATCACCGCGGTTGTCATCCTGTTCGAGCTCACCGGCGAATACTCGATCATCCTGCCGTTGATGGCGGCGGTGGCCATGGCCGCGGGCACGGGCCGCCTCCTGTCGAAGACCACCATCTACACCGCGAAGCTGTGGCGCCGCGGCGTCGACCTTGAGGCTTCGCCTGCGCCGCTGCCTGCGCTATCCGCGCGAGACATCGCCGTTGCCGGCCCCAGCCCCCTGCGCATCGACGACAGCTTGACAGACGCCGCCGAAGCGCTTGCGGCAGCGTCTATCCCGATGGTGCCCGTCGTCGACGCCGACGGCCGTTATGTCGGATGTCTGTCGACCGCGGATGTGACCGACGCTCTCAACGACCCCGATCCGCCGCGCACAGTGGACCCTCTGGTCGAGCGACCGGTGCTCGTCGCCGCCGACTCCGCCGTCGGGGACATCCTGGCTGCGCTGACGGGCTATGGCGGCTCGGGTCTTCCCGTGGTGGATACCGCTCGCGGCGCGGTGATCGGTTGGATCACATACGAAGCCGTGCTGAGCCGGTTGCACCCCGGCATCGCGGCCGCGCGCGCTGATCTCCGCTCAGAAGGACGCACTTAGATGCCCACGACGAAGAAGATCCGTACCGCCGGCTCATCCGACCCGGTCGGCGCGGACTATCTCGGGCGCCTCGAGCAGGCCACCCGCGGGCTGCTGGCGCTGAATGTCTCGGTGCTCGAGCGGATGGAAAAGCGGATCGGCCTGGCGCAACTGCGAGCCCTGCAGTCACTCGAACGGCTGGGGCCGAGCCTCGTCACCGAACTGGGCACCGACCTCGATCTGCTGCCATCGACCGCAAGCCGGCTCAGCGACCGGCTCGCCGACGCCGGCTACATCACCCGTCGCGTCTCTCCCACCAACCGGCGCGCCACGCTTCTCGAGATGACCGATGCCGGCCGAGCCGTGCTCGACGAACTGATAGAGCTACGCATCCACGCCTTCGGCGAAGTCGTGCGGCATATGAGCGAGCCCGAGCGTGCTGCACTGGTCCGAGGTACGGAAGCCTTCACCGCGACTCATCGACGGCTGTCCGGCGACGACGCTTCGCGCGGGCCTGCCTGATCGCGTGGTCCCACATCAGCCCCGTCGCGGCCCTGAGCTGCCTGGGCTTGATCAGATCCTTCGACATCAGCGCCGTCGCCGCAGCCTTGGTGGTCGCCGATGCCTTGGACATGTGTCCGGAGTCGAACGGCGGCTGCGGGTCGTACTCCATCGACAGCTGGATGACCTTGGCGCGGCCCTCGCCGCCGATCCGACCGGCCAGCCACAGGCCGAGGTCGATACCCGCCGACACACCTGCGCACGTCACGATCTTGCTGGGGCCGTCGCCCTCTACGGCCACGATGCGCTCATCGCCGACTGGCGTGACGCCCAAGGTCTTCAGCGCCGACAGTGCCGCCCAGTGTGATGTGGCGCGCTTGCCCTCCAGCAGCCCGGCGGCGGCGAGCATGATCGAGCCGGAGCATACCGACGTCGTCCACGTCGCGGTCTCGTGTGCTCTGCGCAGCCAGTCGAGCACTTTCCGATCACGCGCGTGCTCCATCGTCGAGAACCCACCGGGCACCAAAATGATGTCGGGAGAGGGTGTTTCGTCGAATGAATGTGTCGCGCCGACGACCAGCACGCCGGAATCCGCCGTGATGGGGCCCGGCTCGTGCCAGACGAAGCGCACATCGGCGTCGGGCAGAAAGCGCAGGCTCTCGTAGGGTCCGATGAAGTCCAGCGCGGTGAAGCCCGGGTACAACACGATGGCGATCTGCATGATTTCTCCTCTAGGCGAACGTCTTGCGGTACTGGTCCGGCGAAATGCCCAGTCTGCGAATGAAATTGCGACGCATGGTCTCTGCGGTGCCGAAGCCGCAGCGGGCGGCGATCACGACGACGGTGTCATCGGTCTCCTCCAGCTGTCGTCGGGCGGCCTCGGTGCGGATGCGGTCGACGTACGCACCCGGTGGCTCGCCGACCTCCTCGGTGAACAGCCGGGTGAAATGCCGAGGGCTCATCGCGGCGCGGCGGGCGAGGTCGGAAATGCCGTGCGCAGCACCGGGTTCGGCTTCGATGGCCTCCTGGACCTCGCGGATGGGGGCCCGCTTCGCCCGGGGCATCCACACCGGTGCGGCGAACTGGCTCTGGCCACCGGGCCGCCGCAGGTACAGCACCAGATAGCGCGCCACCGTCTGCGCGACCTCGGTGCCATGATCCTGTTCGACCAGCGACAGGGCCAGGTCGATTCCGGCGGTGACCCCCGCCGCCGTCCACACCGTCGCCGAGCTCTGCACGAAGATCGGTTCGGGATCCACGGCAACGGACGGAAATTCGCGGGCCAGCTCGTCTGCGAACGCCCAATGCGTGGTGGCCCGGCACCCGTCCAGCAACCCGGCCTGCGCGGCCAGGAAGGCACCCGTGCAGACGCTGACGACGCGGCGCGCGTTGGGAGACACGGCCTTGACCCAGTCGACGACGTCGGGGTTCTTCCGTGCGGCGTCGAGACCCCAGCCGCCGGGCAGCACGACGGTGTCGATGGGCCCGTGCGGGTCGGGAAGCGGTTGAGCGACGAGTACCAGGCCGGTGCCGGTGGCGACCTGTTCACCGTCGACGGACGCGATCGTGACGTCGTACCCGTCGTCGGCCCGGTTCCGCGCGGCCAGGTTCAGCGTGGCGCCGGTGAACACGTCGAACGGCCCGACGATGTCCAGCGCCTGGACGCCGGGATAGCCGACGATCACCACCGATCGGGTCACGGTCCCAGTGTTGGCCACCGCGTACCGTGTCGTCTACGCCCTGTACCCCACAAATCAGGACATCACCCCGCGATCCGGCCGAAACCGCTGTCCAGCGCGGAATGGCCATTAACATAGGCGTCGTGCTCGACGCGCTACGCAAGTTCTTCGGGTTCGAGATGACGATCGCGGAATGGATCGGGACCGCGATTCTTGCCGCGATCCCCTACCTGGTCATCGGCGTGATCTGGGCGGCGACGCACACCGGCCACCTCGGCGGGTTGACCGGGCTCGACCGCACGGTCTCGATCCTCGGGTCGATCATGAGCTGGCCCGTGCTGCTGTTCTCGGATGTGTGCATGGCATGAGCGAAGCTTGCGAGAGGATCATCGGCCCCGCATGCGGCGGCCTCGCCGGCGAGGGCGCCACATGACAGACACCCGTATTTCGGTCTCCAGACAGACCGCGCGCTGGGATCCCGACGCCGAGGTCTCCGTGACGGAGGCGATGGACTTCTGGTCGTTCGCCGGGGCGGCCGCCAACGTCGTCATGCAGTTGGCGCGCCCCGGAGTCGGCTACGGCGTCATCGAGAGCAGGGTCGACTCCGGCAACATCCTCAAGCACCCGTGGAAACGCCTCCGCACGACGTCGCAGTACCTTGCCATCGCGGTGTTCGGGTCCGATCGGGACCGCGCCGCGTTCCGGGCGGCGGTCGATGGTGTGCACCGGCAGGTGCTGTCGACCGCAGACAGTCCGGTGAAGTACAACGCGTTCGACCGCGAGCTCCAGATGTGGGTGGCGGCATGCCTTTTCGTCGGCCTCGAGGACACCTACACGCTGTTGCGCGGCGAGATGACATCTGCCCAGGCCGAGCAGTTCTACCGCTCGGCGTGGACGCTGGGGACCACCCTGCAGGTGACCGAGGACCAGTGGCCGGCCACCCGCGCTGACTTCGACGCGTACTGGGACGAGGCATGCAAGGAGGTCGTCATCGACCCGCCAGTCCGTACGTACCTGCTCGATCTGATCAATCTGCGGATGATCAATCCCCTTCTGGCCCTGCCCTTTCGGCCGCTGCAGAAGTTCCTCACCGTCGGCTTCCTGGCTCCGGTGTTCCGCGACGCGCTGGGGGTGCGGTGGACCGCGGGCAGGCAGCGCTGCTTCGAATGGCTGTTCCTGCTGGTGGCGTTCGCGAATCGGTTCCTGCCGGTGTTCATCCGCCAGGGCGGTAGCTACCTCGTGCTGGCCGACGTGCGCAGGCGGGTCCGGACGCAGCGCAGCCTGGTGTGACGGTGACGAGGTTGCGCCGGCTGCTGAGCCGAAAGGTGAGCATCGAAGCGATGCTGGAGGTCGCGATGTGGATCGCGATCCCCTACCTCGTCGTCGGCATCGTCTGGACATTCTTCAACGCCGACGACGTCGCGCGGGTCGAAACCCAACTGCAGACGCGTCTGCCCGCGGGTTCCGACCTCGTGGCGTTCGGCGCGACGGCCGCACTGTGGCCCTTTCTGCTAGCCGGCCACGAGGTCTGTGCCCCCTGATTCGACGCAGTGCCTGATCCGGTCGATCCACCACCGCCGCCGATCGGGAGGCGCCGCCAGCGCATGCAGGCGCGCGGGATCCGGTGTCGCCGCCGCGACGGGCAGATGGCCGTCGACGGGCACCAGCGGAGCGGCGACGTCCTCGACGAACAACCCGCCGGTGCCGAGACCACACGCGTAGCGCAACTCCGGCAGCGCGGCGGCCGCCAGCAGACCACGGCCGATGCCGACCGCCGAATCGAGCGCGCTGGACACCACCACCGGGATATCGATCTGACGGGCGATGTCGAGCATCTTCGCGATCCCGCCCAGCGGAGCGACCTTCACCACAGCGATGTCCGCAGCGCCGGACCGCACGACGTGCAACGGGTCCTCGGCCTTGCGGATGCTCTCGTCCGCGGCGACCGGCACGTCGACGAGACGACGCAGCTCGGCGAGCTCCGGCACCGTCGCACACGGCTGTTCGAGGTACTCCAGCGGTCCGTCGGCCGTCAGCGCCTTGGCCGCGGCTGCGGCCTCGGCGACGGTCCAACCGCCGTTGGCGTCGACCCGTACCGTCGGCACCTGTTCGCGGACGGCGTTGACACGGGCCACGTCGTCGGCGAGCACCTGCCCCGGCTCGGCCACCTTCACCTTGGCGGTGCGGGCACCCGGAAACCGGGCGAGAACCTCGGACACCTGCGCAGGAGGCACGGCGGGCACGGTCGCATTGATCGGGATGCGGTCGCGCTTCGTCGGCGGGGGCGCGGTGTACGCCCCCTCGACCGCAGCGGCCAGCCAGGCAGCCGCCTCGACGGGCTCGTACTCGAGGAAGGCGCCGAACTCACCCCAGCCGGCCGGGCCGTCGATGAGCGCCACCTCGCGAACCGTGATGCCGCGAAACCTCACCCGCATCGGCAGGGCGACGACGTGCAGGCGATCGATGAGGTCCGGTACTGACAGCACGGCGTCCATGATCCTCCACGTCATAACAAGGTCACGGACGCAGACGTGCGGATCGGCCATACTGGATTCCGTATGAAGATCACCAAGTTACCCCTTCAGATAGCGGAGTCGGCGGCCTCGATCGTCGGCGTCCGAGTGGGCACCGAAGAACCTCACTACATCGGTAGGCCACTCACCGCCGGCGTCGAGATACGCCAATACGGTCCTCGCATCGCGGCGGAAACCACCGTCGCCGCCGACGAGGACCGGGCCCGCAACATCGGCTTCCGGCGGCTGGCGAACTACATCTTCGGAGCGAACCACCGTGCCGAGACGATCGCGATGACGGCGCCCGTCGCCCAGCAGTCGGACCGGGGCGGCGACGAGATCGCGATGACGGCGCCGGTCGTGCAGTCACGCGCTGCCGACGACCGGTGGACCATCCGGTTCTTCATGCCGTCGAAGTGGACGATGGACACGCTGCCGACGCCCGACGACGACAACGTCGCGCTGGTCACCGTGCCGGGCGAGACCGTGGCGGTGCTGCGCTTCAGCGGCGACCGCAGCCCGCAGGCGGTGGCCGACCGCGGCCGGGAACTGCTCGAGGTGTTGCGGGACAAGGGAATCGAGCCGGTGGGCGATCCCGTCGCGTGGTTCTACGATCCGCCGTGGACGCTGCCGTTCCGGCGCCGCAACGAGATCGCCGTTGCGGTGAACGCCTGACGGTCAGGGCTTCGGGTAGACCTGTCGCCCGGCCACGTACGTCGTCCGCACCTCGAGATCGGCGATCTGCTCCGGCGGCACCAACCGCGGATCCGCCGACAGCACAACGAAATCCGCGTACTTGCCGACTTCCAGCGAGCCGACGACGTCGTCGCTGAAGAGCTGCCATGCCGCATCGATCGTCTGCGCCCGGATGGCTTGGTCGACGGTCAACCGCTCCTCCGGCCCCAGCACGCGTCCGCTCGGCGCTGTCCTGGTGGCTGCGACGCTGATGTTGCGCAGCGGCTCCTCGGGCGTGACGGGCGGATCGTTGTGCAGGGAGATGCGCATACCGGTCGCGACGGCGGAACCGCAAGGCATCCAACGTGATCCGTGCTCGGCGCCGAACAGCCCGTCGACGATGATGTCGCCCCAGTAGTGGATCTGGTCGACGAAGATGCTACAGGTGACACCCAGATCGGCCGCCCGCCGCAACTGTTCGTCGGAGATTGCGCCGACGTGCTCCAGCCGCAGCCGGTGGTCGGTGCGCGGATGCTTCGTCAGCGCCTCGGAGTAGACATCGAGGATGGTGTCGACGCCCTTGTCGCCCTGCACGTGGCAGGCCATCTGCCAGCCCAACGGGAAATAGGCCTCGACGATCTCGGCGAGCTGTTCGCGGGTGTAGTTGGCGTGCCCGCACGAGCCCGGCACCACGCCGATGGTGCGGGTGGCGTCGGTGTCCAGATACGGGAAGGACAGGTCGATGTTGCCGATCCACGGTGAGCCGTCGACCCAGATCTTGATGCCGACTTGACGGACCACATCGTCGCCGTTGTCCGGCTTTTCGTCCGTGGACATCTTCGCGGTGGACATCTCATAGGTGCGCAGCCGGACGGTCAGCTGGTCATGCAGGTGTTCGAGCATCGGGCGGAACATGGGGTCGAATGCCATCTCCGAGCACATGGTCAAGCCCGCCCGATTCAGCCGCGCGCACTCGGCGAGCAGCATCTCGGGGTAATCGCTGGGCGCAATGGCGCCGGCCAGCAGCGGGAACACCGCGGCGGTTTCCTCGGCGGTGCCGTCCAACTCCCCCGACGCGTCGCGACCGAACCGGGCGCCCTTGGGGTCGGGCGTATCGCGGCTCAGCCCGGTGCGGGCGGCGGCCGCGGAGTTGAAGAACGCCTTGTGTCCGGAGTTGTGGATGATCACCAGCGGGCTGTCGGGCGCGATGCCGTTGAGCCAGTCCAGCGTCGGCTCGGGCAAGCCGTGCTGCAGCAGCGGGTCCCAGCCGTTCAGATAGGCGCCGTCGGCGCCGCGTCGGGCCACCTCGGTGCGGACGGCCTCGACGACGCGGTCGGCGTCGGGAATCGTGACCGGCCGGATGTCGACCAGGCGGTCCGACAGCGCGATCGCCTCCATCAGCGGATGTCCGTGTGCCTCGATCAGGCCGGGCAGCACGCAGCCGTCGCCGATGTCGAGCACCTCGGTGTCGGGGCCGATGAGCGGCTCGATGTCGGCTTTGGCGCCGACCGCCATGATGCGGCCGCCCTCGACGGCCATCGCTGCCGCGGTGGGTTGCGACTCGTCGACGGTCAGCACGGTTCCGTAAATGACTAGCTCAGCGTTGGCCACAGGGCCATCTTGCTGGACGCCGGGTAGCTGAAGGCTGAAATGAACCCAGCCCAGGCCGCGCGGGCCTGGGCTGGGGTTGGGAGAGACTCTTCCTTCGGTCAGCCGCCGAGTTGGGCCGCCTGGGCCTCCATCGAGGCGGCGCTGGCATCGAGGCTGTCCGCCTGGCTCAGGGTCGCGGCCTTCGCCGGGTCGTTGGGCAGCAGCAGCGACGCATTGAGGCGCAGCTGCTGGGCCTGCTGACGCAGGGCGGCGGCCTGCTGCTTGAGGCCTGCGGCTTTCGCCGTATTGGCGGCCTTGGCGTCGCTCGGCGTCCGCCTTCGCCTCGGCGTCGGCCTTCGCCTTCGCGTCCGCGTCCGCCTTCGCCTGCGCGTCGGCCTTCGCCTGAGCGTCGGTTTCGTTCTGTGCCGGGACCTGAGCCGGCGCCTGCTGCGCGGGGGCCGCTGGGGGGCCTGGACCGGGGCCTGGCCAGGGACCGTGATGACGCGAGGAGCGGGATTGTTGACGACGACCGGAGCCGGCGACGTCGAGCTGTTCAGCGACGGGATGCTGATCTCGGACGGAAGGTTGATGACGGTGCTCGGCGAACTCTGCGCGGCGGTGGTCGCCACGTTGGTGTTGTGCTTCATGCCGAGCACGACCGCGAAGGCCGCGATGCCGACCGCCAGCAGGGCCAGCGCGCCGGCGGCCACCTTCATACCCGAACTCGAGGCCTGGGGGGCCGCGGGCATCGGAACGTACTGAGGCTGCGGGGCCGGCGGGTAGTAGTAGGCGCCGGGCTGGCTGTGGTAGCCGTTCTGGGGGGCGTAGTAGCTGGTCATGATCTCTCCCGTGGGTAGTGTCGCGGCCCGGTTTGGGCTGCTCTCACGGGTAGGAGCGATCAGCCGACGGCCATCGCACACTTTTTTCGAAAACTTTTGGAAAGTTTTTTCTCCAGCCGTGTCGATTCCGGGGCGTTGCCGTTCGACGTGTCGACGAGGGCACGATGGACGCGCCCCTTCACCACCGATCGAAGGAGACTTCAACCATGTCGCGCTACATGCTGATCATGCGGTCCACCCCGGAGGCCGAGACCGCCATGGCGGAGCAGAACATCGACTTCAACGAGGTCATCGAGTCGATGGGCCGGTTCAACGAGGAACTCATCAAGGCCGGCGTGATGCTGGCGGGCGAGGGCCTGACCGGACCCGAGGAAGGCTTCGTCGTCGACTTCAACTCCGATCCGCCCGTGGTCACCGACGGGCCGTACACCGAGGCCAAGGAACTGTTCAACGGGTTTTGGATCCTTGACGTGTCATCGAAGGAGGAGGCCAAGCAGTGGGCGCGCCGGGTGCCGCTCGGGCGCGGCGTCAAGCTCGAGGTGCGCCGGGTGTCGGACACCGAGGAGTTCCCCGCGGACAACCCGTGGGTCCGCAAGGAGATCCAGTGGCGCGCCGAACTCGCCGAGAAGATCGCGGCACAGGCGCGGGCGGACGCCGACAAGCTGGCCTGAGCAGCGATTTCGGCGCGCTCGGTCACGCTGAGCGTGACCAGCCGCGCCGAAATCACTATCTGGCGCGGATCCGGATGGGTCCGCGCCAGTCGGCGTCCTGGTCGAGGACGTCGCCGCCCTGAGTGACCTCCACCTCGCCCTTCTTCGCCAGCTCCCGGGCGGCGGCACGGGCCTGCTCCATGTGGTCACGCCACTTGTCGCCGCCGACCGCCCGGGCGGCATCGGAGGGACAGATGCTCTTCGACGGCCCTCGCTCGCGCGCCATCCGCAGAATGGCCTCCCGCAGCTGTTCGGTCACGTCTGTCAGGAAGCCCGATTCCCCGGCCCTTGAAACCATTTCTGTAACACGTTCTAATCTGATGGCATGACCTCGTCAGCCGACCTGCTGCGCCATCCCATCCACTCCGGGCACCTCACCGTCGGGGCCCTGAAGCGGAACAAGGACAAGCCGGTCCTGTTCCTCGGCGACACCACGCTGACCGGCGGCGAGCTCGCCGACCGCATCAGCCAGTACATTCAGGCGTTCGAGGCGCTGGGCGCAGGCACGGGCAGCGCCTCCGGACTGCTCTCGCTGAACCGGCCGGAGGTGCTGATGATCATCGGCGCCGGCCAGACGCAGGGCTACCGCCGCACGGCACTACACCCTCTCGGTTCGCTCGACGACCACGCCTATGTGCTCAACGACGCCGGCGTCACGTCGCTGATCATCGACCCGAACCCGATGTTCGTCGACCGCGCGCTCGGCCTGCTGGAGAAGGTGCCCGGGCTCAAGCAGGTGCTGACGATCGGCCCCGTCCCCGACGCGCTGTCCGACGTCGCCGTCGACCTGACCGCCGAAGCGGCGAAGTATGCGCCGCAGCCACTGGTCGCGGCGGATCTGCCGCCGGATCACATCGGCGGCATGGCCTACACCGGCGGAACCACCGGCAAGCCCAAGGGCGTGATCGGCACGGTGCAGTCGATCACCACGATGACCACGATCCAGCTGTCTGAGTGGGAGTGGCCGGAGCGGCCGAAGTTCCTGATGTGCACGCCGCTGTCGCACGCGGGTGCGGCGTTCTTCGTGCCGACCATCATCAAGGGCGGCGAGCTCGTCGTCCTGACGAAGTTCGATCCGGCCGAAGTGCTCAAGACCATCGAGGAGCAGAAGATCACGGCGACGATGCTGGTGCCGTCGATGATCTACGCGTTGATGGACCATCCGGATTCGCACACCCGCGACCTGTCGTCGCTGGAGACGGTGTACTACGGCGCGTCGGCGATGAACCCGGTGCGGCTCAAGGAGGCGATCGACCGGTTCGGCCCGATCTTCGCCCAGTACTACGGCCAGTCCGAGGCGCCGATGGTGATCACGTATCTGCCCAAGGGCGATCACGACGACAAGCGGCTGACCTCGTGCGGACGGCCGACGGTGTTCTGCCGGACCGCGCTGCTCGACGAGAACGGCAAGCCGGTGCCGCAGGGCGAGGTCGGCGAGATCTGCGTGTCCGGCCCGCTGGTGTCCGGCGGTTACTGGAACAAGCCGGAGGCGACGGCCGAAACGTTTCGCGACGGCTGGATGCACACCGGCGATCTGGCCCGCGAAGACTCCGACGGGTTCTGGTACATCGTCGACCGCACCAAGGACATGATCGTCACGGGTGGCTTCAACGTGTTTCCGCGGGAGGTGGAAGACGTTGTCGCCGAACACCCTTCGGTCGCGCAGGTCTGCGTCATCGGCACGCCGGACGAGAAGTGGGGCGAGGCGGTGACCGCCGTCATCGTGCTGAGGCCCGACGTGCCGAGCGACGACGAGGCCGTCGCGAGCGTGACGGCTGAGATCCAGGCCGCGGTCAAGGAGCGCAAGGGTTCGGTGCAGTCGCCCAAGCAGGTGATCGTCGTCGACTCGGTGCCGGTGACTGCACTCGGCAAGCCGGACAAGAAGGCCGTGCGCGCCCAGTTCTGGGAGGGCGCGAGCCGCGCCGTCGGCTGAGCTTGGCTGCGCGAACGTGCACAGAATGACGACAGATGGCGGCGTGTCGTGTGCAAAAACGCACGCTCGCGGGGCGGCCGGGGTGACCCGAGTCGGTTAGCCCGGCACCACTAGATCGGCGTTGGGGCGGCAGCGTTCGATGCGGTCGGCGTTGGGCTCGTCGACGTCGCGCACCCAGGCTTCGGCCTCCTCCGGCGACTTGCCGAACTCGAGGTGCCGTGCGACGAGTCGGCGACGACGCTCCTCGCGCGGCACCTCGACATACCACACCTCCGACAACACGTCGCGTACCGACGGCCAGGGCGGCTCGGCGTCGAGAAGGTAATTGCCCTCGGTCACAACGAGTCGGGTCTGCGGCGGCACCGCGATACTGCCCGCGATCGGCTGTTCGACATCGCGGTCGAAGGCCGGCGCGTACACGGTTTCGGGCGGCGCGGCGCGGATGCGCTCCAGCAGCGCGCGATACCCGTCGGCGTCGAACGTGTCGATGGCGCCCTTGCGGTCGAGGCGTCCGAGCCTGCGCAGCTCGACGTCGGCGAGGTGAAAGCCGTCCATCGGGATGTGGACGGCGTCGGCGAAGGTTGCCGCGATCGATTCGGCCACCGTCGTCTTGCCCGCGCCCGGGGGACCAGTCACGCCGAGGATCACCCGGCGATGTCGGGCGAGCAGCGCCTCGACGCGAGTGGTGTCCATCTCGGCACAATAGGCACGTGGCCGCGACCGATCTACAGCAGACCGTCGACGCGGTCTGGCGGATGGAGGCCGCCAAGATCGTCGCCACGCTGACGAGGACCGTCGGCGACGTCGGCCTCGCCGAGGACCTGGCCGCCGAAGCGCTCGTCGACGCGCTGATCCAGTGGCCGGCCAGCGGTGTGCCCCGCAACGCGGGAGCCTGGCTGACCACCGTCGCCAAGCGCAAAGCGATCGACCACTGGCGCAGGCAGGACAGCCTGGACGCCAAGTACGCGACGCTGGCCCGCGAGCTGGAGACCCAGATCGACCAGCCCGCTTGGGATCCCGACCGCATCGACGACGACGTGCTGCGGCTGGTCTTCATCGCGACGCATCCGGTGCTGTCCCGGGAGGCGCAGATCGCGTTGACCCTGCGTGTCGTCGGCGGCCTGACCACCGACGAGATCGCGAGGGCTTTCCTGTCGTCGACGCCGACGGTGGCCGCGCGGATCACCCGCGCGAAGAAGACCCTGGCCGCGGCCGACGTGCCGTTCGAGGTGCCGGACCGGTCGGAGTATCCGAAGCGCCTGTCGGCGGTGCTGTCGGTGCTCTACCTGATCTACAACGAGGGTTACTCGGCGTCGTTCGGCAGGCGGTGGATCCGCGACGAACTGTGCAGTGAGGCGCTGCGCCTCGGTCGCGTGCTGGCGGCGCTGGTGCCCGATGAACCCGAGGTGCACGGGCTGGTGTCGCTGATGGAGTTTCAGTCGTCGCGCTTCGGCGCGCGCACCGACGCCGACGGCACGCCGATTCTGCTGGAGGATCAGGACCGCACGAAGTGGGACCGCGCGCAGATCGGTCGCGGGGTCGTCGCGCTGGAGCGGGCGGCGCAGGCCATCGGGAAGCGGGGCACCGGCTGGGGTCCATACGCGCTGCAGGCGGCCCTGGCCGAATGCCACGCCACCGCACCGACTTCCGCGGACACCGATTGGAAGCGAATCGTTGCGCTGTACGACGGCCTCAGACAGATTGCGCCGTCACCGGTCGTCGAGCTGAACCGCGCGGTCGCGGTGGCGATGGACTCGGGGCCCGAGGCGGCGCTGCAGATCGTCGACGGGCTGAGCGGGCTCGACGGGTCCTACCTGCTGCCGAGCATCCGCGGCGAACTGCTGGCCCGTTTGGGCCATCACGACGCGGCCGCCGCCGAATTCACCCGTGCTGCCGAACTCGCCGACAACGAGCGAGAGCGGGACATCTTGCTCGACAAGGCTGTTCGAGCGCAGCGCAGCTAGGCTCCCGGCACGCTGGTGCGCGCCGCCACCGACGCGGACGAGTCGGTGTCGAACACGTCGATGACGACGTCGTCGTCGCGGTAACCGCCGATCCGGTGCAGCCCGGGCGTCGCGGCGATGGCGTCGTTGACTGCATCGCCGCTCATGGGATAGTCCGCGACGGGGTGGCGCCAATGCGCGGCGACGACGGTCGCGGGGCCCGTCAGCCGCGGCAGTTCACGGTCCAGCGTTTCGCGCAGCGCGCCGGCCTCAAGGTAGTAGCCGACCTCCGACAACACGATCAGGTCGAAATCGGTTGCCGGCCAGTCATCGTCGATCGAGCGGCGCAACAACGTGACAGCGTCGCCGTACCCGGCCTCGCCGAGCCGACGGGCAGCGGCATCGAGTGCGGCGGGTGCGACGTCGGCGGCGGTCACGCGGTCGCATCGACGGGCGAGCTGCTCGGTCAGCACACCCACCGAACAGCCGGGTTCGAATGCGTGTCGATAGCGCGGGTGCGGCAGCAGCGCCATGGTGATCGCGAACTTGCGTCGCTCGTACCACCGGTCCTGCAGCTGCCACGGATCGGCGGACTCCGCGTACATCCGATCGAAGTATGCGTCCGGCAGTCGCGCGGTCACCGGAACCGTCCCGCCAGTCGTCCCAACTCGGCCAGGTCGCGCTCGGCGTGGCTCTGCCGCACGTACATCGTCAGATCGGCGACACGCTGTGCATGCTTGGCGTCCTGAGCCAGCGGACCGGGGCCGAGCGCGCGTCCGGTCCGGCCGATCGCCTCCTCCACCGCGGTCTCCACCACGGCCCTGGTCCGTCGGGCGATCAACTCCGCCCGCCCGTCGCGGTTCATGGGATCCGCGTCGACCTGGCATGCCGCCGACAGCAGCGTGGCCTCGGCGGCGGTGAGCGCGGCGTCCACCGCACCGAGGTGCGCCAGCGTGTGCGGGTCGGCGGACTCACCGGCGCTCCGCTCGTACAGCGGCGCGGCGACCGCGCGCGCGCCGCCCAGCCAGCACGCGCTGACGCCGATGGCGCCGTGCCAGAAGCCCGGTCGGTCGAGGTACTCGCCGGGTGCGCCGACAGCCGTCGCGGGTGCTCCGGTGAATTGCACTGAGCGCGTATCGGAGTCAGCCATGCCGGCGTTGCGCCACGTGCTGGGCAGCGGTCGCACGCGAGGATCGCCGAGGTCGACGGCGAACAACGCGCGGCCGCCGGCGTCGACTCGCGCGGTCACCAGGGCATGCGTGCAGCGGCCCGCGCCCGAACACCACACCTTGGTGCCCTCGAGGGTCACGTCGTCACCGTGGCCGTTGGCCCGAAGTACCGCGTCGCCCGACTCGGCGGCCCACACTCCCCACAGCTGAGCCGGTTCAGGGTCCGGGCCCCGCAACTCGTCGAGGATCGCGACCGCGTCGGTGTGCGCCTCGGCGAGTCGCCCGGCGGTCACGTCGATTTCGGCCAGTTCGGACAGCCGACGCCATCGCTGCGCCGTGTGACCCGACCCAGGCAGCGGCAGGTCCAATTCGCCTGCCGCCAGCCAGCATTCGACGAGGCCCGTGCTCATGCCTCGACTCCCGCTCGCTCCGGTCCTCGCTGCGCTGCGATCCTCACTCCCGCTCGCCTTCGGGCGCTCATGCCTCGACTCCCGCTCGCCTTCGGGCGCTCATGCCGAGTCGCCGGCCCTCCGCTTGAACATCGAATCCGACAGTCCACGCAGATGGTGCCCGAACCCGCCCGGCGCGCGGGCATCGCGCCGGTCCGACGTCTCCACCGACAACGTCGCGTCGCGGTGGATATAGAAGCTCGCCGCCTCGAAACGGTCGACCAGCTCGACGTCCTCACCGGTGGACAAGGCACGGAAGCCGCCGACCGCCCAATACGAGTCGGCGCGGAATCCCATGTTGGCGCCGTGAATATGGTTGTGCCCCGGGCCGCTCGAGTGATACGCGCGCAGATAGCGCCGGACCACCTTCGCCGGATGGTTTCGCCACGCCGGCACTCGCACCACGCCCAGCACCATGTCGGCGTCGGATTCCACCATGCGCAGCAGCCAGTCGGCGGGCACCACGCTGTCGGCGTCGGTGGTCGCGTACCACGTGCGGGCCGGGTCGACATCTGCGCTCACCGTGCGCCCGTACTCGAAGCCCGCCGCCCTGGCGGCGCCGACGTTGCCCGCCTCGACGGTGACGAAGTGGACGTCGGGGCCGTACTCTCCCACCAGACGCTCGCTACCGTCGTCGGTCGCGTCGAGCACGACCACCGTCAGGACCGGAACCGGCAGACAGACGGCGGCTGTCGCGAGCGCCCGCACGCACCGCGGCAAGTGCGTCACCTCGTTGTGGGCCGGCACCACCACCACGGCCTTCTCCAGTTCCATCCCTGGTAGATAGCCGATTCGGCGGTGTTTCACACCTGAGCGCTACACGAACACGATCTCGCCGACCGCCATCTGCCGCTCGATGACCGCGGGTGTCAACAGTGGCGGGCCGTCGGTGCGCGTCAGCTGGCTCGCGAAGGACTGCAACGCCGCAGCTTTCGTCGCCAGATCCCGCGGCGACAGTGCTACGCGCCGGGCGTCGTTCCAGGGCACCGCGGCGTCGTCGGGAAGAGCCCAGTGCCACATCCACACCGGGTACTCCACGAAGACCGCAGAGGTGTTCCTGGACGCCGCCGCGGCTGCGCGGCCCGTCGCTTCGTGATCGGGGTGGCCGTCGCCGCGCCACGTCGCCGCGCACCAGGCCCCCGGCTGTGTCTCGGCCAGAATCGCCGCCAATTCGACCTCGACGCGGTCCTCGTTGTCGGTCACTTCCCCATCCGGGACGCCGAGGAAGATCGGTCTCGGCAGGCCGATGCGGGCAGCGGCGTCGATGAGCTCGTCACGCCGTGTCTGCGCCAACTTCTCGCGCCCGCGGGCGTCGATTGGGTAGGCGGCCTCCCCGTCGGTCACCGAGACCACCTGCACCGTGACGCCGCGCCCGGCGAGCCGCGCCGCGGTGCCGCCGAGTCCCAACGTCTCGTCGTCGGGGTGCGCGGCAACCACGGTCAACGCCGGGCAGTCATCGATGTCCAGCGGCAGAAGGTGTCTGCCCCAATCGGTCCACAACGCCGCGGGGGTGCCCCCCTCGGCGACAGGTCGCGCCGCCAATCGCTCGGAATTACTGGTGGGCTCGGTCACCTGGGTGGGATAGCCGGTTGGCCGCATCTGACACGTACCGGCCATGGAAGGATCTGACCGTGCAGGTACGCGCCGTGCTGTTCGACTACTCCGGCACGCTGTTCCGTCTCGAAGAGGACGACAGCTGGTTCGAGGGCATGCGGGTCGACGAGCGGGCGGTCGACGGCCACGTGCAGGCGGAGTTGATGCGCCGGCTCACCGCACCGACGGGTGTTTTCAAGGAGATGACGACTGGATCCGATGTCGCCGCCGAAGCGGCTCCCGAGGCGTACGAGGCGTGGGTCAACCGCGACCTCGAACCGCACCTGCATCGCGAGGCGTATCTGCATGTGCTGCGGGAGTCGGGGCTGCCCGACGAGCACGCCGTGGTGCTCTACGAGCGGGTGATCGATCCCTCGTCGTGGACCGCATACCCGGACACCGCCGAGGTCCTCGCGGGTCTGCACGGCCGCGGTATCAAGACCGCGGTGGTGTCCAACATCGCGTTCGACGTCCGGCCCGCGTTCGAGGCGATCGGCGCCGCCGACGACGTCGACGAGTTCGTGCTGTCGTTCGAAGTCGGGGCGGTCAAACCCAGCCCCGCTATCTTCGCGACCGCGCTGACGCGATTGGGCGTCGCACCCGAGGATGCGGTCATGGTCGGGGACAGCGAGGAGGCCGACGGCGGTGCCCGTGCGCTCGGCTGCCATTTCGCACTGGTCGATCCGCTGCCGACAGCGCAGCGTGCCCGTGGTCTTCGGGATGCGCTGGCCCGCCACGGCATGCATCCCGACCGGTGATAGCGCACGTCATGCCCGGGCGCGTCCGGCCACCGCGGTGGCTCAAGCCGGCCAACACGGTGTTCATGATCCTGCTGCGGCTGGGCGTGCCGGTTTCCCGCGTGGAGTCGCCGGTGGTGCTGACCGTGCCGGGCCGCAAGACCGGAAAGCCGCGCTCGACGCCGGTCACGCCGATGACCGTCGACGGCGGACGCTATGTCGTCAACGGCTACCCCGGCGCGGACTGGGTCGGCAATGTCCGGGCCGCGGGTGAGGTGACGTTGACGCGGGGCCGGCGCACCGAGCGGGTCCGGATGGTGGAGTTGTCGCCGGAGGCGGCGCGTCCGGTGCTGCGGGCCTTCCCGGCGGCGGCGCCGACGGGTGTCGCGCTGATGAAACGCGTGGGTGTGCTGACCGACGGCACCCCTGACGAGCTGGAGCGGCTGGCCGGGCGACTCGTGGTATTCCGCATCGACCCGATCACGTAGCGTCGCTGCCATGTCCAACACTCCGTTGCCGTGGTGGTTGAAGTACGTCAACAAGGTGATGATCGGCCTGCAGAAGCTCGGCGTGAACTTCGGCGGGAAGGGCCCTGTGGTGCTGACCGTTCCGGGCCGCAAGACCGGCAAGCCGCGCTCGACGCCGGTCACACCGTTGGTCGTCGACGGCAAGCGGTATGTGGTCGGTGGCGTTCCGGGTTCCGATTGGGCGGCCAACGTCAGGGCTGCCGGCCAAGCCACGCTGCACCAGGGGCGCACCAGTGAAAGCGTTCGGATGGTGGAGATGTCGGCCGATGAAGCGCGCCCGCTACTGCGCGAGTTTCCGGTGAAGGTGCCGACCGGCGTCGGCTTCATCAAGAACGCCGGCCTGGTCACCGGGCCCAACCCGGACGAGTTCGAGGCGCTCGCGGGGCGTTGCCCGGTCTTCCGCATGGACCCGGTAAGCGCATGAGCGACAACCCTTTCGACGCCACGCTGTGGCGGCCGGTCGACGGCTTCGAGCTGACCGACATCACCTACCACCGCCACGTCGTCGACGGCGCGCCGCAGCCGACCGTGCGGGTGGCGTTCGACCGGGCCGAGGTGCGCAACGCGTTTCGCCCGCACACCGTCGACGAGCTGTACCGGGTTCTGGACCACGCCCGGATGTCGCCCGACGTCGGCGTCGTGCTGCTGACCGGCAACGGGCCGTCGCCGAAGGACGGCGGCTGGGCGTTCTGCTCCGGTGGCGACCAACGGATTCGCGGCCGCAGCGGCTACCAGTACGCGTCGGGTGAGACCGCCGACACCGTCGACGCGGCGCGCGCCGGACGGCTGCACATCCTCGAGGTGCAGCGGCTGATCCGGTTCATGCCGAAGGTGGTGATGTGCCTGGTCAACGGCTGGGCCGCAGGCGGTGGGCACAGCCTGCACGTGGTGTGCGACCTGACGCTGGCCAGCCGCGAACACGCGCGCTTCAAGCAGACCGACGCCGACGTCGGCAGCTTCGACGGCGGTTACGGCAGCGCGTATCTGGCCAAGCAGGTCGGCCAGAAGTTCGCCCGCGAGATCTTCTTCCTCGGCAGGCCGTATTCCGCCGAGCAGATGCACGCGATGGGCGCGGTCAACGAGGTCGTCGACCACGCGGACCTGGAGACCGTTGCTCTGGAGTGGGCGGCGGCGATCAACGGCAAGTCGCCGCAGGCGATCCGGATGCTGAAGTACGCGTTCAACCTGACCGATGACGGGCTGGTCGGACAGCAGCTATTCGCCGGTGAGGCAACGCGATTGGCGTACATGACCGACGAGGCCGTCGAGGGCCGCGACGCGTTCCTGGAGAAGCGCGACCCCGACTGGAGCCCGTTCCCCCGCTACTTCTAGCGATTTCGGCGCGGCTGGTCACGCAGGGCGTGACTCAGCGCGCCGAAATCACTCGACGTTGGCGGCTGCCGCGCGGCGGGCGTCGCGGCTGGTCTTGGCCAGGCTGACCACCGTCGTGATGGTCAGGCTGACGATGATGAACAGCAGCGAGGTCACGATGCCGATCTCGGGCAGACGGAGGTTGCCGAGATGGTCGAGGTGGCTGTGGTGCAGCGCCTCGACGATGAGCTTCACCCCGATGAAGCCCAGCACGACCGCCAGGCCCTTGCTGAGGTAGACAACCCGCTCGAGCAGGCCGCCGATCAGGAAGTAGAGCTGCCGCAGACCCATCAGCGCCAGTGCGTTGGCGGTGAAGATGATGTAGGCGTCGTTGGTCAGCCCGAAGATCGCCGGGATCGAGTCGAGCGCGAACACCACGTTGGCGATGCCGATGGCGGAGATGACGATCACCAGCGGGGTGAACATGCGCCGCCCGTCGACCCTGGAGATCAGCTTGCGGCCGTCGTAATGCTCGCTGAACGGCAGGATCCGGCGCAGGAACCGCAGCACGGGGTGGCGGTGGAAATCCGGCTCGTCGTCGGGGTCCTCGAGCGCCAACTGGATCGCGGTGTAGACGAGGAATCCGCCGAGGATGTAGAAGACCCAGCTCCACGCCGCGATCGTGGCGGCGCCGGCGAAGATGAACATGGCGCGCAACGCCAGCGACAAGATGATGCCGATGTAGAGCACCTTGTCCTCGGCCAGGTCGGGCACCCCGAACCGGGCCATGATGATCATGAACACGAACAGGTTGTCCACGCTGAGGCTGTATTCGGTGATATAGCCCGCGACGAACTCCTGGCCGCTCGAACCGGGCGCGAAGACGAACAGGCCGGCGGCGAACAGGGCCGCCAGCGAGATGTAGACGAGCACCCAACGGACCGCGTCCTTGGTGGTGACCGATTGCTGTCGCCGCGATATCACCGCCAGGTCCAGCACGATGATGCCGATCAGCACCACGACGGTGATGACCCAAATCAACGGCGAGACAACAGAAATCATGGTCGACCTCCGGACGGCGTAGCGCAACGGTCCGAAGGTCTCTTCCGCCCCGACGCCTGGGCCGGGGCCGGCACAGCCGGGTCGGCCGCAAGGCCTTCCGTGATGACGACGAGTGCCGCGGAGGAATACTCCCCTTCACGAACAGGTAGAAGTCTAGTCAACTCTTGTCGCGAAACGGAATTCCGGCAGCAGAAGAGCGAGGAGGGCCATGCTGGAATTCCGTTTCGCGGTCCATACACTCCACGGGTGAGGAAGAGCCCACTGCGCCGGCTGGCAGACGAGCTGGTGCTGGCCAGCATGCGACCGCCGATCGCGCCACAGCTGATGGCCTACCGGCCCGGCCAACGAGACGTCGACCTGGACGGCAAGCGCATCCTGCTCACCGGCGCATCGTCGGGCATCGGCGCGGCGGCCGCCGAGAAATTCGCGCGTCGCGGTGCCACCGTCGTCGTGGTCGCCCGCCGCAAGGATCTGCTGGAGCGGGTCGCCGACCGGATCCTCGCCGACGGCGGCGACGCGCTCGCCATCGACTGCGATCTGGCCGACCTCGACGCCGTCGACGCGCTCGCCGCGCGGGTCGAAAAGGAGATCGGCGGCGTCGACATCCTGGTCAACAACGCGGGCAAGTCGATCCGCCGCCCGCTGGCCCAGTCGCTGGAGCGATGGCACGACGTCGAGCGGACGATGACCCTCAACTACTACTCGCCGCTGCGGCTGATCCGGGCGCTGGCGCCGGGCATGCTCGAGCGCGGCGACGGCCACATCATCAACGTCGCGACATGGGGTGTGCTCAGCGAATCCTCGCCCCTGTTCGCGGTTTACAACGCATCGAAGGCCGCGCTGTCGGCCGTCAGCAGGGTCATCGAAACCGAGTGGGCGCAAAGGGGCGTGCATTCGACGACGCTGTACTACCCGTTGGTGGCCACCCCGATGATCGCGCCGACGAAAGCCTACGACGGGCTGCCCGCGCTCACGCCGGCCGAGGCCGCCGACTGGATGGTGACCGCCGCGCGCAGTCGGCCGGTGCGCATCGCACCGCGCATGGCGGTGACGGCCAAGGCCCTCGACACCGTCGCGCCCGGCTTGCTCAATGCGCTGATGAAGCGGCAACGCCTGCAGCCCGGCGCCTGACCGGCGAGCCGGGCGTGATAGACACTTCAGTTATGGAGATCCTGGCCAGCCGGATGCTCCTGCGGCCCGCCGATTACGAACGCTCGCTGCGGTTCTACCGCGACGAGCTCGGCCTGGCGATCGCCCGCGATTACGGCGCGGGCACCGTGTTCTACGCCGGCCAGTCCCTGATCGAGCTCGCCAGCCACGGCGGACCGAACGCGTGCGGCACGATGTGGCTGCAGGTGCGCGACGTCTACGCCACCGAGAAGGAGCTTCGCGATCGAGGTGTGCCGATCGCGCGGGAGGCCCGCCAGGAGCCGTGGGGACTGCACGAGATGCACGTCGCCGATCCCGATGGCGTCACCCTGATCTTCGTGCAGGTGCCCGAGACGCATCCGCTGCGCCGCGACACCAGAAACTGAAGCGGCCCCGGACTTTCCGCGCAGGCGAGGAGCGCGCCGTCAGCGAGCAGGCGCCGCCAGGGGCCACCCCACGGAGGCCAGGCGGGAGGCGACCTGGTGGATCTCCTCCGGATTGGGCTCCTTTTCGATGACCTGGTGCACCGCTGTGCGGATTTCGTCCTCGGTGACGGTATCGGAGTCGGTTGCCGTCAAGACCGCCTTGGCGGCCTGCACTACTTCGTCCTCGGTGAGCGATCGCTTCAGCAAAGCGAGCAGCGCGAAGTAGTCCTTCTGCGGAACGCCCTGGGGATAGCCCTGGTGCAGCCAGCCGAGCACGTTCTCCAGTACACCCTGATTGGTTTCGGTCATGTGGTGCCAGCTCACTTCTTCATGAAGGGGAACGGATCGAAGCCGAAATGGTGGATGATCGTGGCCCGGGCAATCCACGCCACCGCGGTGACGATCACCCAGGCGACGAAGACGAACACCAGGATGCCCAGATACTTCATCGCGGGGTTGGGCCGATGGATGACCCCGTCGGCCTCCTCGCCCCCTGCGCCGAACGAGTAGGCCACCAGGCCGCCTGCGAAGATCGCGGGCAGGCCTGCGCCAAGAACGAGTCCGACGATCAGGACTTTCAGAAGCGCTTCCACGTATGTCATCACGTCTCCTTTGCTCGGCAGGCTGCGGTCAGACCGCTGCCGCGTCCTTGGGCTCGGCCGGCTTCTTGGTCGCCGCCCGGACGTCGGCGGGCACGACGGAGTTGGTCGTGGCGTCCCAATCGGCGTTGACGTTGCTGTGGTCGATCTTCTGCTGCTGCGCGCGCCAGTAGATGTAGCCCGACAGCGCGCACAGGATGACGAAGATCAGTCCGTCGCCGGCGAGGTCCGAGCCGGTGACGGCCTCGACCCCGTGGGACAGCCAGTAAGCCAGCGCGCCCATGATCGCGGCGGCGGGCAGCGTGATCAGCCACGCGACGGCCATCCGGCCAGCCACCGACCAGCGCACCTGGGCGCCCGACTTGCCGACGCCGCTACCCAGGATGGAGCCCGTCGCCACGTGGGTGGTCGACAGGGCCATGCCCGCCGCGCTGGAACTCAGGATGATCGCGGCCGACGAAGCCTCGGCGGCCAGGCCCTGCGGAGACTCGATCTCGACCAGGCCCTTGCCGAGGGTTCGGATGACGCGCCAGCCGCCGATGTAGGTACCGAGGCCGATCGCGAGCGCGCAGCTGAAGATGATCCAGAACGGCAGCCCGTCCTTCTTCACGTCGCCGGTCAGGTGGCCGGTGGTGATGAGCGCGAGCGCAATGACACCCATGGTCTTCTGCGCATCGTTGGTGCCGTGCGACAGCGCGACGAGAGACGCAGTGGCGATCTGGCCCCAGCGGAAACCCTCTTCGCGACGCTTTGCCAGAACTTTTCGGGTGAGCCGGTACACCAGCCAGGTACCGCATCCCGCGACGACGCCGGCGATCACGGGCGCGGCGACCGCGGGGATGATCACCTTCGACGTGATGCCGGGCCAATTCACGCCCGCCATGCCGAGCGCGGCCAGCCCGGCGCCGATCAGGCCGCCGAACAGAGCATGCGACGAACTCGAGGGAATGCCGAACAACCACGTCAGCAGGTTCCACAGAATGCCGCCGATCAGGCCGGCGAAGATCATCGTGAGACCCATGGACGGGGTGATGTTCGGAAGCAGGTGACCGCTCTTGCCGTCCTGCACCTTGAGCACCGAGGTCGTCACGGTGACGGCGACCTCGACCGACAGGAAGGCTCCGACGAGGTTCAGCACGCCTGCCAGCAGGACGGCGGTTTTGGGCTTCAGCGCACCGGTGGCGATCGACGTCGCCATGGCGTTACCGGTGTCGTGGAACCCATTGGTGAAGTCGAATGCCAGTGCGGTCGCGATCAGCAGCACCAGGATGACCATCTCTGCGCTCATGATTGCCAATTCTGGGGGATTCTCAGCGATTTTGACCAGCCGCTAGCCACCCTAAAGGCCCATTCCGATCAGGCACTTTGCCTGATCCCGCGAGGTGTTCATTCAGTGTTCACCGACTGTCTCGGGGACGTTTGCCTGCGCCGGTGACCCAGCCCGCTGAGCGCCGGTACGTCCACTATCGTGCTGTCGTAGGATCAGGGTCGGTTAGCCACGCCGTGGGGAGCTATTACGGTGAACAATTTCCTCGCCAGAATCGTCGCGTGGATCACTGCGGGGTACCCCGAGGGTGTGCCCGGACCGGATCGCGTTCCGCTCTTCGCCTTGATGAGACAGCGCCTGACCGACGACGAGGCCAAATCCGTCGCAACGGAATTGATGAAGCGCGGCGAGTTCGACCACGTCGACATCGGCGTGCTGATCACCCAGATCACCGACGAGCTACCCGCACCCGAGGACGTCGAGCGCGTGCGTGGCCGCCTGGCCGCCAAGGGCTGGCCACTCGACGACCCACGCGACGCCGAGGAGACGGAATAGCCGTCCTCCGCCCCGTCCCGGTGCCGCAAGGACCGGCGGCCCTGCGGGTGCTGCCCGCGGTGGAGGACATACTCGCCGGCGCGGAATTCGCAATGCTGCCGGTTCCGGCCGACGATGAACATCAAACCCGTTTGCTCACAACAACATTACGAGCCGGCGAAGAAATAGACGCGAATATCGCGGTCGTGGTGTCGACATCGGGAACGACGGGCAAGCCGAAGGGGGCGATGCTGACCGCGGCCGCACTCACCGCCAGCGCGGACGCGACACACCGCCGTCTCGGCGGTCCGGGCCGGTGGCTGCTGGCGTTGCCCGCCTATCACATCGCGGGCCTACAGGTGTTGGTGCGCAGCGTGGTTGCGGGCTCGACACCGGTCGCTGTCTCCTCGCGGCTCGACGCGGCCGAGCTGACCGCGGCGATCTCGGCGATGGGCGCCGGCAGGCGCTATGCCTCGCTGGTCGCCGCACAGCTCGACAAGGCGTTGGCCGACGAGCACGCCCGCACGGCGCTCGCCGAACTGGACGCAGTTCTGATCGGTGGCGGGCCGATGCCCGCGCGCATAGCGGAAAGAGCTGCGGCCGAAGGGATTTCGGTAGTGCGGACGTACGGCATGAGCGAGACTGCGGGCGGATGCGTGTACGACGGTGTCCCGCTCGACGGCGTCCGCGTACGCATCGACGCCGATGGCCGCATCGCCCTCGGTGGCGCCACCCTCGCCGAGGGCTATCGCAATCCCGCCGAGGAGAACCCGTTCGAGGCGGGTTGGTTCGCCACCGACGACGTCGGCGCCCTTGACAATTCAGGGATTCTGCGGGTGTTGGGCCGCACCGACGACGCGATCAGCACCGGCGGACTGACCGTCTTCCCGCAGCTGGTCGAGAACGCATTGGCATCGCATCCGCGGGTGGCCGACTGCGCGGTCTTCGGTCTGCCCGACGAGCGTCTGGGCCAGCGCGTGGTCGCGGCCATCGTGGCGGCCGACGACTATCCGGCGCCGACGCTGGCCGAGTTGCGCACCCACGTCAAGACCCTGCTCGATGCCACGGCGGCACCACGCGAGGTACACGTCGTCGAGGAACTGCCGCGACGCGGTATCGGCAAGGTGGACCGAAGGAAGCTCGTCGCCCGGTTCAGCGGCTGAGCTAGTCTCCGGGAATGATGCGCACACTCGCGATCGCCGCCGGTGCCGTCGCGGCCCTCGGCTTCCAGGCATCGGCGGCCGCCTCCGCGGATCCGGTGGACCGGGACGGCCCGACCTACGCGATCGGCAAGTGCTTCGACCCCAGCCAGCCTCCGGTGCAGCGCCCTGCGTCGTTCGCCTACAACTGCAACACCACCGGCGTCATGCAGGACATGACATGGAGCGCATGGGGCGCCGACGGCGCACGGGGCACCGGCACCGACAGTTCGGTCGAGTGCAGGCCCAACTGCGCCCAGGGCGCCACGTTGGTCAACCCGATCGTCGTGCACGCATGGAATCCGGTGACCGCCCCGAGCGCCGCATGCCCGCAGGACGTGCAGTTCTACACGGACCTGACCATCGCCTACCCCGAGGGCGCGCCGCCGTGGATCAGCCCGGGCACGACATGGTCACCCGGAACGGATTTCGTGACCGTCGACGGCATGCCTGCGGTGCACTACTCGGAGCTGACGCCGACCTGCGGTCCGCTGTGAGGGACCCGAGCATGATCTCGAGCATGATGTAGCCATGCGGCGCCACATCACCACCGTCGAGGATCTCCGCGCGATCGTCGGCCACCCGAACGCCTACGTGGCGAACAAGGTCGGCAGGCGGCTCTCCGCTGCGCAACGGGACTGGCTGGCGCACTCCCCGCTGGGGTTCGTGGCGACGACCGACGCGCAGGGTCGCGTGGACGTGTCACCCAAGGGCGACCCGCCGGGCTTTGTGCACGTCATCGACGACGCCACGATCGCGATTCCGGAGCGACCGGGAAACAAGCGGGTGGACGGCTACCTCAACGTTCTGCAGCGCCCGCAGGTCGGCACGCTGTTCCTGATCCCCGGCCGCGCGACACCCTGCGGATCAACGGAACAGCGCGAATCCTCGCCGACGCCGAGTACTTCGACGCGATGACGGTGCACGGCAAACGCCCCATCCTGGCCCTGGAGATCGACGTCGAGGAGTTCTTCCACTGCGCCAAGGCGTTTCTCCGGTCGGACAGCTGGAATCCGGAGAGCTGGAACCCGGATGCGGCGCCCAGCGTCGCGCAGCTCGCCAGGGCGATCAAGAAAGACATGAGCCTCGCCGAGCTGGAGAAGTACTACAGCGAGGACCACATGAGAAGGATCCTCTACTAGCAGGGTCCAACCCGTAGTTTCGGCGCTGGTCTCGCGGGTAAGCCGGCTGGTATGACGACGTCGGACACTCGAGCGCGCGGCGCGCAGTCAGGCGCTGGGCACCTGTCGCTCGCGGTCATTGCACCCGGCCGCGTTCATCATCCTCGCCGCGTCGTTTCGGGGTTAGGCTCCGAGTAGGAGCGTGACCGGTGGATTGGTTGACGGCCCCCGAGTGGTGGTGGGGCAGGCTGGTTTTGGAGCGCGGCGTCGCGGCAGTGTACGTCGTGGCCTTCGTGTGTGCCGCCCGGCAGTTTCGTGGCCTCATCGGTGAGCGCGGGATGCTCCCGGTGTCGAAATACCTGGCACATCGGTCATTTCGCGCGACGCCGAGTATGTTCCACCTGCACTACTCCGACAGCTTCTTCGCCACCGTCTCCTGGGCGGGAGCGGCGGTTTCGGCCGCGATCGTGGTGGGTCTCGCCGACGCCGTACCGGTGTGGGCGGCAATGCTGCTGTGGCTGCTGCTGTGGGTGTGCTACCTGTCGATCGTCAACGTCGGCCAGATCTGGTACTCGTTCGGCTGGGAATCCCTGCTGCTGGAAACCGGGCTGCTGGTGATGTTCGTCGGCAACGACGATGTCGCCCCACCGGTGCTCCTGATGTGGTTGATTCGCTGGCTGCTGTTCCGCGTCGAGTTCGGGGCCGGACTGATCAAGCTCCGGGGCGACCGCTGCTGGCGCGATCTGACGTGTCTGGACTACCACCACGAGACGCAGCCGATGCCGGGCCCGCTGAGCTGGTTCTTCCACCACCTGCCGCGGCCGCTGCACCGCGTCGAAGTGGCGGGCAATCACGTCGCCCAGCTCGTCGTACCGTTCGGGTTGTTCGCGCCGCAACCGATCGCAGGCGTCTCCGCCGCGATCATCGCCGTCACCCAGTTCTGGCTCGTGGCATCGGGTAACTTCTCCTGGCTGAACTGGCTGACGATCGTGCTGGCGCTCAGCGTGATCGACACGTCGACGGTGGCCGCGGTATTCGGTATCGCGCCGCCCGCCGACGTTCCCGGGTCGCAGCCGCACTGGTATGCGGCATTGGTCATCGCGTTCGCCGTGCTCGTCGTCGTGCGCAGCTGGTACCCGGCTCGCAACCTGGTCTCCCGACGCCAGCGGATGAACAGTACCTTCGACCCGCTGCACATGGTCAACGCCTACGGCGCCTTCGGCAGCATCAGCCGCACCCGTGAGGAAGTAGTCCTCGAGGGAACGTCACAGTCGGACCCGTCCGACGAAACCGCCTGGGCCGAATACGAATTCCGCGGCAAGCCCGGTGACGTTCGACGGATGCCGCGGCAGTGGAGCCCGTATCACCTGCGGCTCGACTGGCTGATGTGGTTCCTCCCCCTTTCGCCGGCGTACGCCCAGACCTGGCTCATTCCGCTGTGCCGGGGGCTGCTGACCAACGAACCGACGATCACGCGCCTTCTGCGCACCAACCCGTTTCCGGACTCGCCGCCGGTACATGTGCGGGCGACGCTGTATCGGTATCGCTTCAGCACCGCGCGAGAACTGAGGTCACAACGCATCTGGTGGCGCCGGGAGCGCCTCGGCGAGTACCTCGCCCCGCTGTCGCTCGACGAAGCCGACTATCTGAGCCGTCGGTTCGGAGCGGGTTGACCGCCACCGGTCGGGATCAGCGACACCATTTCCTCCGCGGCGCCCTTCAACTGCGCGGCTTTCGCTCCGCCCTTGTGCAGCGCCTCCTGGCCGCGCATGAACGCCAGCAGTACGCCCGCCAGCGCCACGGCGTTCCGCCCGGCGTCAACGGTTCCGTCGCGCTGGGCTTCCTCGACGCAGGTGACCAGTTCATCGCGCCAGCACGCGTAGGCCCGCTGCACCTTCCGCTCGACGTCGCTGTCGGTGCCCGCGAGTTCGGCCGCGCTCTTGGCCATCAAGCAGCCGCGCCTGTTCCGATCTGCCGCAATGGCTTTGACCTGGCCGCGGATGTGACGCGCCAGCCGGTCATAGGCGCTGTACCGCCGGTCGCGCAGGGTGGTGCGGACAGCGTCGAGCGACGACGCGATGTAGTCGTCGAGTGCACGGAGATACAGCCGGTGCTTATCGCCGAAGGCGCCGTACAGGCTGCCCTTGCCGAGACCGGTTGCAGCGGTGAGGTCGTCGACGGAGGTCGCTGCATAGCCGCGGCTCCAGAACTCGTCCCGGGCGGCGGCAATGACGTCGGCTTCATCGAACGTACGGGGACGCGCCATGACCACACACTACGCGGATTATGGACCGACTATTCCGTATCCCGCACGAGGATCGCACGGGCGTAGAGCAGGTGAAATCCCTGGCGCTGCACGTTCTGCTGAGACCTCGACCCCGGCGCTGTCGTCACCACCGCGATGTCGCACCCCGCGGCTGCCGCATCGGCGAGCCGCGCAGCCAGCAGGGCGGTCTGGACGCCTCGTCTGCGATGCTCCACCGCGGTCGCGGCGCCGACCAACTGCGCGACCTTGTCCGTGATGCGCAAACCCGCACCGCCGGCGATGATTCCGTCGCGCAATGCGAGATAGTTTCGCACGCCGGCTGCGACGAAATCCCGTTCGGCCCGTTCGACGGTCTCGCGGGAAAATTCCTCGTGGCTCGGCACCCCCTGGTCGTCCGGGCTGGCGAATCCGGTCGTCACCACGTCGACCCAGGCGTCGAGTTCGTCGTCACGGCCCAGGCGAACCTCGACTGTCGGCGCAGTGGTCGGTGTCGTGCCGGCGCCCAACGCTCGCCCGAGCACGTTCTCGAAACCGACGAGCCGATAGCCCCGATTCGTCAGCAGCACACCGATCTCGGGGTCGGCTAGGGCGGCGAGTTCGACCTGGACGCCGGCGGCACGGGCCGCATACGCCGCTTCGATCGCGTCGAGCGCCGTATCACCGGGCACTCCGCCGAAGCCGAGCCCGACAACCTTGTTGAACGGCGCGCCGTCCTCGCCGAAGCAGGCGAAACCGCCCGCGACAGGCGTCACGAATGCGCGATCGGGGTGTCGGCGAAGGGCGGGCTGCGTGCCCGCCGCGATCAGTTGCGCCTCGGCCGACTCGATGCGTTCGGCCAATTCGATGCTGCAGAACAGCGGATCCACATGACCATGAGACACCAGGCGTATGGGCCGGCGTCGAGCGACTGCCCATACGCTGGCTGTCGTGGTGAAACTCCAGATCGGCCGAAGGGAGGCGGTGGCGGTCGCCGTCGCCGTCGTCCTGGTGGTGGCGGCGTTCCTGGTCCCACACCTGCATCTGCGCATCGTGACGCCGCTCATCCACGCGTCGCCCCAACGGTTCCGCGACTTCGCGGGCACGGCCCCGATCTTCGGATGGTGGAACGTGCACGTCGGCTGGGGCACCCTGCCCGCCATCCTCATCGCGATCGGGGCGGTGCTGTGGGGACCGGCCGTCGCGCAGCGGCTGCCGTGGCGCGCGCTGACGTTCACGACATGGGCGACGTCATGCCTGTGGGCGTTTTCGCTGGCCATGATCGACGGCTGGCAGCGCGGCTTCGCCGGCCGGCTCACCTCCCGCCACGAGTACCTGCGCCAAGTGCCGACGATCACCGATATCCCGAAGGCGCTCAGTGGCTTCTCCCGCAGGATCCCCGACTACCAGCCCGACTCGTGGATCACCCACGTGTCCGGCCATCCACCGGGGGCGCTGCTGACATTCGTCTGGTTGGACCGCATCGGACTGGGCGGTGGCGCATGGGCGGGCCTGTTCTGCCTGCTCGTCGGGTCCAGCGCGGCGGCGGCGATCATCGTCACGGTGCGCGCCGTCGCGGGTGAGGAGACGGCTCGGCTGGCCGCACCGTTCGTGGCGGTGGCGCCGACGGCGATCTGGGTCGCCGTGTCGGCCGACGGCTACTTCGCGGGCGTGGCCGCATGGGGCATCGCGCTGTTCGCGTTGGCCGCCATGCAGAAGGCCCGCGTCCCGTTGCTGGTGGCCGGCGGCGCCGGTGTGCTGTTGGGCTGGGCCCTCTTTCTCAACTACGGCCTTGCGCTGATCTCGTTTCTGGCAGTCGCGGTGCTGCTCACCGCCGTCGACTGGCACACGGCGCTGCGCACCCTCGTCCCCGCCGCCCTGATGGCCGGTTTGGTCATCGGGGCGTTCTTCGCGTTGGGCTTCTGGTGGTTCGACGGCTATCACCTTGTGCAGGAGCGCTATTGGCAGGGCATCGCCGTTGACCGACCATTCCAGTACTGGTCATGGGCCAACCTCGCGTCGGTGGTGTGCGCGATCGGGCTCGGCAGCGTGGCGGGCATCGGCCGGGCTTTCGATATCGCAGCGATCCGCAAACAACCCGGCCTGCGAGTGCTGGTGCTGGCCGCGCTGCTGGCGATCGTGTGCGCCGATATGAGCATGCTGAGCAAGGCCGAAACGGAGCGCATCTGGCTGCCGTTCACGATGTGGCTGACCGCGGCGCCCGCGCTACTGCCGCCGCGGTCACACCGATTCTGGCTCAGCCTGAACGTCATCGGCGCTCTGGTGCTCAACAGCGTCATCCTGACCAACTGGTGACAGTCGTTTAGTGCGCGGGCTTCGGGCTACCCGGTGTCGATGAGGTTTGTGCGAGAAGGATCCGGTCGGCCGCTGCTCCTCATCCACGGCCTGTCGAACCTGCAGAACTGGGCACCGATCTTCGGGGGGCTCGCGCGTGACCGCGAGGTCATCTCGGTCGACCTGCCCGGATTCGGGGAAAGCCCACCGTTGGACGGTGAGGTGACCGTCGCGTCGTTGACCGATGCAGTAGAGCGCTTCATCGAACAACAGGGACTGCACGGCGTCGATGTCGTCGGTAGTTCGATGGGCGCACGGATGGTGCTGGAGATGGCTCGCCGCGGTCATCCGGGTAACGTCGTCGCGCTCGATCCCGGTGGATTCTGGACCGACGCGCAACTCAGGTACTTCACGGCCACCGTGCGCCCGTCGATAAGCCTGGTGCGCAGGATTCAGCCGCTGCTGCCCGCGCTGACCCGCAGCACGGCGGGCCGCTCCGCACTGATGCTGCAGTTCTCGGCACGGCCGTGGCGGCTGGCCCCGGACCTGGTGCTGCAGGAGCTGCAGAACTTCGACGCATCGCCGAGCATGGACGATGCCCTCGATGCGCTGATTCACGGCCCGAAACAGCAAGGGGCGCCGGGTGGTTCGTTGAAGGGTTCGGTGGTGATCGGCTGGGGCCGCCAGGACCGCGTCACGTTCCCCAGCCAGGCGCGGCGCGCGTGTGAGCTGTTCCCCGACGCCTCCATGCGCTGGTTCGACGACTGCGGCCATTTCCCGCATTGGGATCAACCCGCCGAAACCGTCCGTGCCATCCTCGATGCCACCGGATAGCCGTCGATCAGGACTCGGATGACCAATCGATGACGTTGTTGCCAATACAGCGCCTTCCCGGTTGCAGAACCCGATAAAGAGCCATAATCGTCTGATGACGAGCCCACCGCCCGTCGAGCCGAACTTCCCCCGCGGTCTGTGGCGGAAACTGGCCGAGCATCCGCCACCAGGAGTGCAACGAATTCAGCGTTGGCGCAGTCCTTTGCGCGGCCTCTGGCTGACATCGGTGCTCGGCTCGGTGCTGCTGGCGTCGCTGCCGGTCGTGATCGTCACCGGCCTGCTCTCCTACATCGCCTACGGTCCGCAGTTCGGCCAGGCCATTCCGGGCGACGTCGGGTGGCTGAAATTGCCGACCTTCGACTGGCCGACCGAACCCGCGTGGATCTACCGGCTCAACCAAGGACTTCACGTCGGCCTCGGCCTGATCCTGATCCCCGTTGTGCTGGCCAAGCTGTGGTCGGTCATCCCCCGTCTGTTCGCGTGGCCGCCGGCACGGTCGATCGCGCAAGTGCTGGAACGTATTTCACTGCTGATGCTGGTCGGCGGAATACTGTTCGAGATCATCACCGGCGTGCTGAACATTCAGTACGATTACATCTTCGGGTTCAGCTTCTACACCGCGCACTACTACGGCGCATGGGTCTTCATCGCCGGCTTCGTGGTCCACATCGCGATCAAGATTCCGCGGATGTGGACGGGCCTGCGGTCGATGTCCATGCGGGAGGTGTTGCGCACCAAGCGAACCGACACAGTTCCCGAACCCTATGAGCCCGACGGTCTGGCGGCTGAGCACCCAACAGCCCCAACCATCAGCCGCCGGGGGGCGCTGGCCCTGGTGGGCGGCGGCGCGCTGTTCATGGCGCTCATCACCGCGGGCCAGACCGTCGGCGGCGTTACCCGCAAGGCGGCGTTGCTTCTTCCCCGCGGCCGTACCCACGGCGACGGCCCGAACGACTTCCAGGTGAACCGGACCGCATGGGCCGCAGGCATCACCCCGCAAGCCACCGGCGATCAGTGGCGGCTCACCCTCACCGGCGGCCCGACGCCGGTGGTGTTCGACCGCGCGGCGCTGATCGGCATGCCGCAGCACACCGCGCGCCTGCCGATCGCCTGCGTCGAGGGATGGTCGACGGCGGAGACATGGACTGGTGTGCCGTTGCGCGAGCTCGCCCGGCTTGCCGGCGTCCCAAACCCGGCGTCGGCGTTCGTGCGATCGGTCGAACGCCGTGGCGCATTCAATCGCGCGACCCTGCAGGCGAATCAGGTGATGCATCGGGATGGTCTTCTGGCGCTGCGCGTCAACGATGCGGACCTGTCACCCGACCACGGCTTCCCCGCGCGCATCATCGTTCCCGGCCTGCCGGGTGTGCACAACACCAAGTGGGTCGCCTCCATCGACTTCAGGACGAGCTGACGTGCGTCCGGCACTCGATCGGTTCCGCACGGTCTACGGGTCGAACCCGCTGCATCTGCTGACACTCATCGCCGGCTTCGCACTGTTCGGCTACGTGCTGGCCACCATCAAGCCGGTGACGCTGTGGAATCCGAACACCTGGTGGCAGTCGATCCTGGTGTGGTTCGCGGCAGCGATCATCGCGCACGATCTCGTGCTGCTCCCGATCTATGCGTTCGTCGATCGAATTCTGTTGGCCGGCAGTCGCATCCGAGGGCCTGCGCGCGAAACGTCGGTCCCGGTGATCAATTACCTGCGGGTGCCCGCCCTTGGCGCCGGCCTGACACTGCTGGTGTTTCTTCCGGGAATCATCAAGCAGGGCGCACCCACGTACGTCGCCGCCACCGGGCAGACCCAAGACCCGTTTCTCGGCCGGTGGCTGCTGCTGACCGCGGCGCTGTTCGCGATCAGTGCCCTCGCGTACGGAATCCGGCTGGCGACCGAGCGCCGGTCGGCCAACGGACCTACGCCGACACCAGGCTAGCGACGACCCGGCTGCCGATCGGATGAATGCCCGTCAGCGCCATGCCCACGTCGTCGGCGAGCCGCGCCGCACAGTCGATGCCGACTGAAGCCCATCGAAACCACGGGCCGATGGTCCGGCGCGACTCCAGCCGCACCCATCCGGAGTTCACACCTGTACTGGCCGAGTCAAATTCGGCGATGCAGCGGCCGCCCCTCTTCAGGAGTTCGCTGGCGCGCTGCAACACCCGCCATGGGTCGCCGCCGAGGCCGACGTTGCCATCGGCCAGCAGCACTGTCTGCCAGCGGCCGGTTCCGGGCAGCGGGTCGAAAACGTCGCGCCGCAGCGCTGGCGCACCGCTGCGGCGCGCCAGCCCGACCGCGGTGGCGGACTGGTCGACCCCCAGCGCCGGAACGCCACGCTCGATGAGCCGGGCCACCAAACGTCCTGGGCCGCAACCCAAGTCGATGGTCGGTCCGGCGCAGAGCCCGAGCACCGCGTTGTCGAAAAGGCGATCGGCATGATGCCCGCCGAGCCAACTGCGCACCGGCAGTTGCCGCAGCCGGCCGTCGTCGTGGCGCACCCAACAACGCTCGCCGTCCAAAGCCCGGTCGTAGAGGTTTCCCAGCATGTCAGAGCCCCGCAGCCTTGATCGCGTGCACGAACCGGCTGTCGGGTGCACAGTCGGCGCGAACGTTTTCCACGTCGTCGGCGGTGTCGACGTCCGACAGTTCGGATACCAGCGTTACTGCTAAGCCCTTGTCGCGCAACGCCTCCAGCGTGGCAGGCCCGGTGTCCGAGCGCGAGGTGGGGATGGCGTTCAGGCAGTCGGCCATGCCCGGGTCGGTCACCCCGAGCACCCACCACCCGCCGTCGCGCGCCAGGCCGAACACCACGTCGGTCTCCAGCAGCGCCTGCGCACATTCGGTGAGCAGACCGCCGGTCACCTGAGGCGTGTCGGAGGCGATCAGCAGCACGGGACGGGCACCCGCGACCGCTGCCGCGTCGGCGATCGCGTTGGCCAGCCTCGCCGACAAGTCATCGCCGCGCTGCTCGACAACCTCCACCGCGGCCAACCGCGAACGGATCTCGCCGCTGCTCCTGGCCTGGGCGAGATCGCCCGTGAGCGCCACCACTCTGGCAACCACCGGCGTCTCCTCGACGGCGTCGAGCGTATCCAACAATGTCGCGGCCGCGATATCGGCGGCCGCCCGGTCACCGACGGCCGCGGCGAGCCGAGTCTTGGCCAGGCCTGCGACCGGCGCCTTGGCGATCACGACCAATGTCACCGGGATCACGAGATCGCCCGCCAGAAGTCCATTCCCGCATGGACACTCCCGCGAAGCGATCCGCTCACCTTCGATTTGCCGCCGGTGCGGGGGCCGTAGGGCACGTCGCGTTCCACGACCGTCCACCCCGCCTTCGCCGCACGCACCATGAGTTCGACCGGATAGCCGGTGCGGCGGTCGGTGATCCCGAGCGCGAGCAACGGATCTCGACGGGCGACGCGCATCGGGGCGATGTCGTGCACCGGCAGCCCGTAGCGACTGCGCAGACGCCAGCACACCGCCGCCGTACCCAGTCGCGCATGCCACGGCCAGCGCAGCCCGGGCACGGCACGGCGCCGACCGATGGCCATGTCGGCGCCGCGGTCGAGTTCGTCGACCAATGCGGGCAGCTCGGCGGGGTCCAGTGAGCCGTCTCCATCGACGACCGCGACGATCGGCGTCGACGCGGCCTGCACACCGGCGTGCACCGCAGATCCGTAACCGGGACGGCGTTCGGTGACAACTTCTGCGCCGTGACGGCGGGCTACCTCGGCGGTGCCGTCGGTGCTGTTGTTGTCGACCACAAGTGCTCTATACCCGTCGGGCATGGCAGCAAGCACCCCCGGCAGGGAGGCGGCCTCGTTGAGGCAGGGCAGCACCACCGTCACCGAACCGTCGGCCATAACCAGAGACGCTAAGCCAGGCACTGGCCGGCTACCAAGGCCAACGGTGACAAAACCATGACGTCGGTGCAGGTAAGGCCGTTCGCAGCTAACCTGAGAAGTTGTGACGCGCGTGATGATTGCCGATGACGACAACGTCGTCCGCGATGTCGTGCGCCGGTATCTGGAGCGTGATGGCCTCGAAGTCGCGATCGCGCGCGACGGCAACGAGGCGCTGCGACTGTTGGGGACCCAGCGCATCGACGTGGCGGTGCTCGACGTGATGATGCCCGGCCCGGACGGCCTGGCCCTGTGCCGCAGCCTGCGCCAACGTGGGGACTACACCGTTCCTGTCATTCTGCTGACCGCTCTCGGCGAGGAGGACGACCGGATCGCGGGCCTCGAGGCCGGCGCCGACGATTACCTGACCAAGCCGTTCAGCCCCCGCGAGCTGGCTCTGCGGGTGCGTTCCGTGCTGCGGCGGGCTCCCGCACCGGCCGGGGTATCGCCGGTCGAGCTGACCGTCGGAGAGCTGACCGTCTCCACCGGGTCGCGATCGGTGACGGTCCGCGGTGCGCCCGTCAGCTTGACGAATCGCGAGTTCGAGCTTCTGCTGTTCTTCATGACCCACGTCGATACCGTCTTCTCCCGCGAGGAACTCCTCAAACAGGTGTGGCGGTGGGACTTCGGCGACCTCTCCACGGTGACCGTGCACGTCAAGCGTTTGCGGTCCAAGCTCGGCGACCAGCATCGGGTTCAAACGGTGTGGGGCCGCGGGTATCTGTGGAGTTCTGGTGCCGCCGCATGAGTTTTGGGAGATCGTCGGGTGGGCGCTGGCCTGTTCTGTGCCGGTGGTGCTCGCCGGCGCACTGATCATCCGGCTGGCCCGGTCGTGGTCGCTCGCGGTCAGCATGGTCGCCCTGGTGCTGATTCCGACGATCGCGACGTTCACCGGCGTGCTGGGCGCCAGCGGGTTCATGGTCACCGGGACGTTCGAGCGGACGGCCGTCGTGCTGGTGATCGTGTCGATCGTGACGATCCCCGCGGCCATCATGATGGCGCGCTTTCAGGCCCGCCGCACTGTGTGGGAGCAGGAGATCCGCGACTCCGAGCGCTCGGCTGAGCTTTCCCGGCGGCGGCTGGTCGCATTCGTCAGCCACGACCTCCGCACGCCGCTGGCCGGCATCCGGGCGGTGTCCGAGGCCATCGCCGACGGTGTGGTCCCGGAAGAGGAGGTCCGTGATCACGCGAAACACATTGAGCAGGAGTCGATTCGGCTGTCCGAGATGGTCGACGACCTGTTCGAGATGTCGAAGATCAACGCGGGGGCCATCCAGCACGCCTACGACAAGGTGGCGCTCGACGAGGTCGTCGACGACGTGATGTCAGCGCACCGGATCGCCGCGGAGCGGGCCGGTGTGGTGCTCACGGCGGATCTGCCGCCCGAGCCGGTTCGGGTGGTCGGCAGTGACCGGGCGCTGGTGCGGGTGCTGTCGAATCTCGTGGCCAATGCGATCGCGCACACGCCGGAGGGCGGCCGGGTGGAACTCGCGTTGGGCGCTGACGAGAACGGCGCATGGGCACGCGTCGACGACACCGGCGTCGGCATCGACGAGGCCGACCTGCCTCGGGTCTTCGACGTGGCCTATCGCGGCTCGAATGATCGGGTGCCGCGCTCGGACTCGTCGCTGCCGAGCGGCTCCGGCTTGGGTCTGGCCATCGCGGCCGGGCTGGTGCAGGCGCACCGCGGCACGCTGTCGGCAAGCAACCTCGATACCGGCGCAAGGTTCGAGGTGCGGCTGCCATTGGCCCGCGACTAGGTCCGACTGCTTCGTCCACAGGCCTTGTGCGAGGGCGAGCACGGTTAGGTGTCGTCGCCAAGTGGCTTCAGGTCGTTGATGCGCACGCTCAAGGCGGTTGTTGGTTCGGCGCTGAGACAGGCGTTTTCCTCGCGGCAAACCTCCCAGGCGGCGAGACTGCGCGGCGTGGCCACGGCTGCGAGCCGAAACAGAGTTATGGAACTCTGGCGCCGGTCGCACACTCTTCGACGTGGTATGGGTCCGGCCAAGCGACGTAACGACAAGACAGGATGGTGGCGACCTTCCGTCCGATGCGGGCGTCAGGGGACACAAGGCGCAGAATAACGGAACGCAGGGGGTTGTCGGATTCAGCCGACATTTGAAATGCGACTCCCCGGTAGTAACGCGCCGACTGTTATGCGGCGGTGCCCATAGTACGCCGCCGAGGTTCACCGGGACCCGCAGTGGCTATGGTCCATCGTGCGGGACGGCGAAATCGGAGCGACTGTGAGCCGGGTCCGGCGTGGCCACTACTCGACGTACGTCCGTAGCGGGAACAGGATTTCCCAGTGCTGTTACAAGGACATCAAGGGCAAGATGAACTGCGACTAGTGCGTAAACGGCAACTATGACGGCACGCAGGAATGGAACGCGCTTCCTCCACCGGACCCGTCACAGCCTGGGCCGCCCCCCGAAGCAGTGAGCCCCGGGCCGCCGGTCGTGGCGAACCAGCCCTGACCACAGGCTGCAGTACGCAGTACGCTGACATATTTCATAACCTGTGGCTGCCCGTCGACGATGGGCCCGTCGTCGTCGGGGTTGCAATGCCGGGCGCGGCCAATTTGGCCTGCACGGCATCCCAGATGGCGCGGCATTCGGGATCCAGCCGCCCGCGCACCTCGCTCGTGCCGTCGGCGCCCTGCTTGCCGACCGTGAAGTAGCGCTGACGCGCGCGGTCGGCGTCTGAGGGGCCCGGTCCGTCCTGGTCGAGGATTTGGGCGAGGCGCGCCGCCGTAGGACAGCGCGGCGACCGCGTCAATGCGGCGTCGGGGTTGTCGCACGCCGCTTCGATGTCCTCACGACCCGAACTGATGACTCGAACATTGGTTCGATGCACCGCCAAGTTGTGCCCCCGGTTCTTGTACTAGATAGGTCGTTCTATTATCGTCGTTAATCTGCTGCTCATGACAGGCGCTCACGACTGGAAGGTGCCACCGATGACCACTGCCGATTCCCGCAGGGCACTGCGCAAGTTCAAGTTCGAGCGGCAGGTCGGCCGCACATTCGTCAACCCGCTGGTTACGGCACTCGGCAGGATCGGTATCCGCGCGGCGTCGACGGTCGAGCTGGAGACCATCGGCGCCAAGAGCGGTCAGCCGCGTCGCGTGCCACTCACCGGCCGCGCGGACGACGACGGCGTCTGGGTGATCTCGCAGCACGGTCGACGCGCAGGCTGGGCCCACAACATCACCGCCAATCCCTCGGTGCGGGTTCGTGTTCGCAACGAATGGCGCTCCGGCACGGCAACTTTCATGCCCGACGATGACGTCATCGCCAGGGCCCGCAGTTTCGGCGGCAACAGCAAGCTCAGTCAATCCGTCACTGCTCTCGGGATGCGCGCCCTGCAGAGCGATCCGATATCGGTCCGCATCACCTTCGACTGAGCGCGACAATGGGTGCGTGCAGATTCGCATCATCGGCACCGACCTGCCCGGCCGCGACTGCCCGCCAGGCCACAACTTCCCCGGCTATGCGAACGTCCATGTCGGCATGCAGACCAAGCGTCGGCCGGCGGAGTTGCTCGACCTGCAGCCCGGTGATGCAACCGAGGTCGGCTGGACGGTCGACTGCGCGGTCGACGGCTCCGACGTGTGGGGCCCGTACATCCAGGGCCGGCCGGGCGAGCGGTTCCTCTACCTCAACTGGGGCAGCGTCGACGCTGCCGGCGACATGGAGATGTTCCGGCGGGCCAAGCTGATGCTCGACGCCGCGCCCGCCGACACCCTGCGCGCAGCAGCCGACAGCGGCGTGCTGATCGGCCGACTCGGGCTCACCGACGCCAAGGGCCAACCGCTGTGTGCTGCCGTGCGACCGCCGGCGATCGAGTGGTCAGTCGGGCAGTGAGTTGCTCAGCCGTTCGGTCGCCGCGAGGTAGTCCTCGATGAACTCGCGGACGACTTCGCGGGCGGGCTTGACCTTGTTCATCAGCCCGACGCCCTGCCCGACGAAATAGGTCGCCAGCGCCTGTGCGCCCGGATGTCCCTGTGCGGCAAGGACATCGACCCGGCGGATCACTGGCTCGCTGAGCATCGACTGCAACGGAAGCGGCAGCGTCTTGTGGCCCTCCGGCGCCGGCTGCCATGCCTTTGTCCATTCCGAAACGAGCTGCCGCGCAGGCTTTCCGGTGCGGCCGGTCGACCGGATGGTGTCTCGCGACGTCGCCGCGAGAAATTTCTGCACCGTGTATGGAGCTGTCTCGGCTTCCTCCGTCGTGAGCCACACCGAGCCCGTCCACGCGCCGTCGGCGCCCATCGCCACGGCCGCGGCCATCTGCCGTCCCGTCACGATGCCGCCGGCTGCAAGCACCGGAACGGCGCCGTCGATGGCCTCGATGACTTCGGGAACCAGCACCATCGTCGTCACCTCGCCGCAGTGACCGCCCGCCTCGGTGCCTTGGGCCACAATGAGGTCCACGCCTGCGGCGACCTGCTTGACCGCATGTTCCTTCGCGCCGACGAGCGCTGCGACCGGGATGCCGCGCTCCTTGCCCGCGTCGATCATGTAGTCCGGCGGGACCCCGAGTGCGTTGGCGATCAGCTTGATCGGATGACTCATCGCCACCTCGAGAAGGTCGCAGCCGGTGTTGCCCGACAGCGACGAACCACCGATGAACGGCTTCGGATCGGACTCGATGTCGTGGGCGGCGAGCAGATCATGGACGAACCCGCGGTATTCATCGGGGATGCGCCCGGCGAGGTCGGCCGACGACAGCTTCTCGCCCTTGCCCTCGTAGGTGGCGGGCACGATCAGATCGAGGCCGTACGATTTGTCGCCCACCTGATCGTCGATCCAGGACAGCTCCTGATCGAGCTGTTCCGGTGTGAACGCCGTCCCGCCGAGCACACCGAAACCGCCGGCGTTCGTCACCGCAGCCACCACATCGCGGCAGTGGCTGAAGGCGAAAAGCGGGAAGTCGATGCCGAACTGTTCACAAATCGCGGGTTTCACGAATGCCAGTATCGACCTTGGATTAGAGCGCCGCCGCGTGGGTATCCGCGGCGTGTGAACGACGAGCGCCTGATCGCTGCCATCCAGAGCAACTCCGACCTCGACGACCGCGCTGAAGTTGAGCGGGCCGCGTACGCCACCCTCACGGTCCTCAGTCTGCTATTGGCAGGGGGCCAGCCGACCCACCTCAGCAATCAGTTACCGCCGTCTTTCGGCAAGTCGTTGGCGCTGGCCGGCGAGGGTGAGCGGTTCTCGCTGGACGTGTTCTACGACCTCGTCGGACAGTTCGAGGGCTCGAGCCTCGAGGACGCACGCCGGCATGCCCGAGCCGTGATGGCCGCCGTTAGGGCGGCGATTGACGGCAGCGAGTGGGACACCATGCTGGATCGGCTACCCGCCGATTACGCCGACCTGATGCTTCCCGAGCCGGTTCACTGACCGAGCACCCGCGTTTCTGACAGGAATTGTCGGACCGCCGAGAGCATGCCTGGGCCGTCGGCAAGCTCAGGGTCGTTGTGTCCGGTGCCGGGCACCATCAGGTAGCGCTTGGGATCAGGCGCGGCCTCGTACAGCTTTCGGCTCAGCGATTCGGGGACGACGTCGTCGCGATTGCCGGCGATCACCATGACCGGAACCGACAGCGAGCCGATCCGATCGATCGACGGGTAACGCTCGGAGAGCAGCCACCCGACCGGAAGCCACGGGTAGTGCACCTTGCCGACGTCGCGCAGCGACGTGAACGGCGACCGGAGCACCAACGCGGCGGGCGGATGTTCCGTCGCCAGCCCAATGGCAACCGCGGCGCCGAGGGACTCGCCGAAGTAGACGATGCGGTTAGGGTCGACCTCCGGCTGCTGCGCGAGCCACGCCTGGGCGGCGCGGGCGTCGGCGGCAAGGCCCTTCTCGGACGGGGTGCCGGGGTGGCCGCCATACCCGCGGTAGTCGAAGAGCAGGACCGTCAGGCCGAGGCGGGCGAGTCCGTCGGCGAGCATCGCCCGACCCGACCGGTCTCCCCCATTGCCGTTGAAAACGACGACAGCCGGCCCGGGTTGGGCGCCCGGCACGGGAAAGTACCAGGCGCCCAGGCGCTTTCCGTCCTTTGTGTCGAGAAGGACATCGCGACCGCCGGAAATGAATTTCGCAGCGGACGGCACGGGGTCACGCGTCGGAAAGTAGATCAGCCGTCGCTGCTGCGACCGGATCGCGACGATGAGAGCGGAAGCCACCAGCGTGACGATAAGCGCCGCGGCGAGAATCCGCCGCTGGCTAGTTGGTGCCGCCGGTCGAACCTGCTGGCTTCGCGCTTGTCAGGCCGCCGGTCACCTTGTCGACGGCCTTCTTGACCTGGTCGGTGAAGTTGTTCACGACGTTGCTACCGGTCGCGGTTGAACCGCCCGACGAGCTGTTGTTGCCGGTGCCTGGGAGCACCGGCGCGAAGAAGTTCGGACTTCCGGCCTTGAGGGTGCTGGTCGACACTGTTGAGTTGGTCAGCGTCGACGGAGACAGCGACGAGATGATCGGCAGCTTGCCGGCTTCATCGATCGGCTTGGTGACGAAATTGGTCGGGTTCGAGATGTCACCGCCGGCAGTGTCTACGCCCTTGGCCAGGCCAACCGGCACCGACCCCGGCACACCGCCCAAGCCCGACAGCGACGAGCCCGGCTGCATCGGCCGCGTCACGGTCGGATCTGCAGGTATCGCGGCGATCGCTGGGCAAGCCCTTGCCGTCGTTATAGCCGGCGTCACAAGCTGTGTCATCGTCGGATCGATGGCGTCGGCGAGGATGTCGCCGCCGGGCAGCAGCCGCAGTGGCCGCGTCAGCGGAAGATTGTCCAGCCTGAATTGTCACGTAGGTCGTGGTGCCGTGCCGCATGGTGTCGGTGCTGATCGACGTGCCGTGCGCCTGGTCATCGAATACACGTAGGCGTTGTGCGGACGGAGTCCGCCTGTCCAGCCGCCATCCGCCATGCACATTTGGCGGAATCAGTGCTGTCGATTGCGCGCCGTAGTCATACACGTAGGCGGCGAAGCTGTTGCCGAGCGCGAAGGGATTCAGTGGGTCGACGGGTGCATCCGAGTTGATGTTGTACTCATATGCCACATCAAGCGTGTGGCACGCCAGTATCGCTTGGTGTCGCGGCCGCCGAGGTCCTAGTAGCGGAGCGAATGGCGCGTAGGTCGTCCAGAAGCCGCCGCCCGGCGCGGTTCGTGTTGTTGTCGAGGATGACGAAGGTCGACGTTGTGAGGGCTGGTCGTGTTGGCATCAGCTGTCCGAGCGCGGTTCCCGTCTGGCCGGCACCCCAGCCGGAAGCGACGCACAACTGTGCCCGTCGGATCGCCCTTGTTTTGAATGGTCGCATCGGCAATGCCGCCCGACCCAGCCAGGAAGGGCACGACTTGCTGCGGCGCCATAGATTGGCGGTTCGTATAGTCGGTGCCGTAGTAGGTGGTGCCCGCGAAGATCTGCGCCGTGGAGTTGGCCGGCGTGATCAGCGCCAAAAGATCAACGGCCGACGGAGACGGCGCAGCGTCCGCTGGACTCGGCGCCGCACCGGGCGCGAAGCCGGACACTGCCAACGCGGCGGCGGCAAGGCCCCCCGGCGCCACGACGGCTGCGACAACGGCCGCGTTCCTAGATACTTTGCGGTGCTTACCAGCCACGGAGGCCTCCCCTAACTCATGCGGTGGACGCAGATAAGTCCCCCTGACGAGCAAAAGCTAACACGGCACCACAACTTGAGCTATGCAGAACGCGCACAATTCGTAAAGCGCGCTGGTTAGCCTCGCAATTTTGCGTACGCAAATTCCCGCAGACCCTCGCGCGGATCGACAACTGCTTGAAAACGCAGCAACTTCACCGCACCCGCAGGGCTCGCCACGATGTGCCGGACATCCCCGCTGCGGTACTGGCCCGTCACCACCGGCGCGGCCTCCCCACGCGCTTCGCACAGTTCCGTCGCCACTTCCAGAATCGACACCGGCTTGCCCGAACACACATTGGCGGCGTGGAAGCCTTCGAGATCCGCATTCACGGCCGTAACGTTGGCCGCCGCGATGTCGTCGACGTGGACGAAATCGCGCATCTGGCCGCCGTCCTCGAAAACCCTTGGCACGTCGCCTGCCTCGAGTTGCGACCGGAAGATTGCGGCCACCCCGGAATACGGAGTGTCCCGCGGCATGTTCGGCCCGTACACATTGTGATAGCGCAGCGCAACGACGGACGAGCCTCCGACCGCGCCACTCCATGCCAGCGCGTAGTTCTCCTGCGCCAGCTTGCTCGCCGCGTACAGACTGCGCGGCCGCAGCGGTGCATCCTCGTCGACCAGCTGCCACTGCAACTCTTCGCCGCCGATCGGGCACCGGTGCTCGAACACCCCGGAGTCCATGTCTGCGCGCGTGCGCGGCAGCGGATCGACCACGCCATGCGTCGCGCAGCTGTACCGCCCCTGGCCGTAGACCACCATCGACGAGGCCAGTACCAACCGCCCACAGCCCGCTGCGAACATCTCCGCGAGCAGCACCGCGGTGCCGTAATCGTTGTGGCTGCCATAGGACGGCGCGTCGGCCGCATTGACTCCGGCACCCACCACCGCGGCCTGATGGCACACCACATCGATCCCGTCGAGCAGCGATGCGACGGCACCGGCGTCTCGAACGTCGACGCGTTGCACGCCCTCGGGTGGCTCGACGTTCTCGCCGTGCGCCGCGGGCAACATCGCGTCGATCGCGACGACGTCGTGGCCCGCGTCGGCGAGAGCCGCCCGGACCCGCGACCCGATGAAACCGGCCGCGCCGGTCAGCAGCACCCTCACGGCAGTTCGATCGGCAACTCGACGCCATCGTGCGGAAGACAGTGGGTGCATAGCCGTTCCTTGGGAAGCTGGTCGATCGCCTCGTGCACCAACTTCTTGAACGGCACCAGGTTGCGCTCGAACTCGGCGAACACATCCACAGCCCTGACGCCGGCGCCGACGGCGACGCCGGCGTCGACATCGGTCACCAAAGCGATTGCCGCGTAACATATTTCCAATTCACGGGCCAGCACGGCCTCGGGATATCCCGTCATGTTCACGAGGCTGAAGCCCTGCTGTGCGAACCACTGACTCTCGGCTCGCGTCGAGAACCGCGGCCCCTGAATCACCACCATCGTGCCGCCGTCGACGACGCCGGGCAGATCGGTGACGGCCGCCCGCAACGCCGGGCAGTAGGGGTCGGCGAACTCGACATGGATGCCGCCGGAATCGAAATAGGTGTCCTCGCGGCTCCGGGTGCGGTCGACCAGCTGGTCGGGCACCACCATGGCACCCGGCCCCAGCTCGGGAGTCAGGCTGCCCACCGCGCACGGCCCGAAAATCCGCCGCACACCCAACGCGCGCAGCGCCCACATGTTGGCGCGGTAAGGGACCGTGTGCGGGGAGAACTCGTGCTTCACGCCATGGCGCGGCAGAAACGCCACCTCGTGGTCACCGACGGTGCCCACCGTGATCGGCGCGCTTGGTTCGCCGTAGGGCGTGTCGAGGTTGACGGTCCGCGCGTCAGAACCGAAGAAAGAGTAGAAGCCGCTGCCGCCGATGACTCCGAGCATCACTCCATTGTGTCGTCGGCCGGCGCTCGTGTTTCGTCGGCCCGCCCCTGCGCGCGGCGGACCCCATCGCGGATCTCGAACACATCCGTGGCCAAGCCGCCGATCGCACCGACAACGTCCTTGACGGCGGTGCTGATGATCGCGGCCACCTCGCCCACCGTCGAGGCAACAGACTGGGCGGTCTCCTGAAGGGCGTCCTTGCGGATTTCGCCCATGCTGAGTCGGTCATCCATGGTCATCAGTCTTCGGCGGCGACCGGCGCCCCCACAATGTGTCCGTCGTCACTCGTTCGGGTAGTGACGTTGTTGTGACGTCGCCGACGCCGAGCTTGGACTCGGCGCCGCGACACTGCGAGGCTTCTCTGCGCATGCGTTCTGAACCGGCAGCAGCCGACGCCGAAACGCGCCCGGCCCACCCACTGCTCTCGCTGCTCGTCGGCGTGTGCGGGCTGGTGGCCGCGCTCGCGTTGCCGTTCGCGCCGGTGATCGCCGAGCGCGTCTCACTCACCTGGCCGACACCCGGCGAGCCCGTCGCGTCGACCACCGCGGTGCTCGCGCCGTATCGGCCGTCTGCGCTGACGGCGGCGATCCCCTGCACGGCGCTGCGTCCGACGGGCACATCGGCGTCGACGGTGCTCGCTACCGCACCGGACGGAGCCGGATTGGCGGTGACGGCGGGGGCGGCGGGGGCGGCCGTGCATTACGAGGACCATGCCCACGCGCTCGCCGCCCGGTACGACGACCCCGGTTGTCGCGTTGTCATTCACGCACGCTCCGACGGGCTGTCCGTCGCCGACGGCGACGGCGCAACCACGACGATCGCCGGCCCGGTACCGAAGGTCTTCGGATTCCACACCGACTTGACGCCTGCACAAGCAGAGGGAATGACGGTGAGCGCCGACGTCACCTCGCCGTTCGGGACCAGTCCCACGTTCGGCAAGCGCGCGATGATCGTCGCGCAGTTGGTGGCGGCTGCGGCCGCACTGTTCCTGCTGCGCGGTGCTCGACACCGTCGGCGCAGGCCCTGGAAGCCGAGCTTGTGGTGGATCGACGCCGGGATGCTCGCGGTTCTCGCGTGCTGGGCGATCATCGGCCCGCTGGCCGTTGACGACGGTTGGGCGACGATGATCGCGCGGAACTTCGCCGCAACGGGGGAAGCCGGCAACTACTACCGATGGTGGAACGCCGCGGAAGTGCCGTTTGCGCTGAGTCAGCAGGTGCTGTCGAAGTTCACCGAAGTGAGCCTGGCGCCGTTGTGGTTGCGGCTGCCGAGCACCGTGCTGGCATTCGCCACCTGGCTGGTGTTGAGCCGCGGTGTGCTCGGCGCCGCGATCCCCGCGATCGCAAGCACCGCGCGGGTCCGCCTGCTCGCGGCGCTTCTACTGCTTGCCGCCTGGTTGCCCTTCAATCTCGGGGTTCGGCCGGAAAGTTATGTCGCGCTGGGCGCCACCGCGGTTTTGGCGTTGGCGTGGCGGGCCCGCACGCCCCGGGGGCTGGGTTGGGCGGTGCTGGCAGCCGCGTTGACCGTGCCGATCAGCCCCACCGGTCTGCTCGCGGTCGCGCCGCTGGCGGTGTTCGCGCCGCGGATCATTCGCAACGCCCCGCGGTCCCGGCTCAGTCTGGCTGTGAACATCGCGCTGTTGAGTTGCATTGCCGCCGTTGCGCTTACGGCAGTATTCGCGGACCAGACGTGGTCGGCGTTGCTCACCGCGACCGACTGGCACGCGTATTTCGGGCCGTCGCTGCCGTGGTATCACGAGCCCGACCGCTACTCGTATCTGCTCGGCGATGACCAGCAGGGCAGCGCCGCCAAGCGGTTGCCCATCCTGCTGACGGCGGCGATGCTCGTCACGGTCGCACTGCTGGCGTTGCATCGGCGCCCGCGTACCGCCGTCGAACGATCCGCGCTGCGGCTCGCCGCGGTCGTCGTGTTGGCCGTACTCGCCTTCGCCGCGGTGCCGTCGAAGTGGTCGTATCACTTGGGCGGTGCGGCCGGGCTCATCGCATCGTTTCTGGCCGTCGCCGTCGTGCTGACGTCGAGCCGTGTCCGGACTTCGGCCCGCCACACAGTGGCAGCCGTCGCGGGGGCGGTGGTGATTTCCCTGGCCGCAGCACTGGCATTCGCCGGGCCCAACGCATGGTGGTTGTCGACCGTCTATGACGTTCCGCTGCAGGCCGGTCCGATCCGGCCCGAAGGGCTTCCCCTGGACAATCCGCTGCTGTGGCTCGGCGGGACCACGCTTGGTTGCGTCGTCTACGGGTTGGCGACCCGTGCGGAGGCGGCCCGTTCGGCGCCGGCCCTTGCGGCGATAACGGCCGCCGCGGCGTCCGTCATCGTCGTGCTGGGGTCATTCGCCGTCGCACCGATGCGCAGACCGGCCGGTTCCCTGGCGCTGGCGAACCTGCACCGCTTGTCGGGCAGTCGGGTGTGCGGACTGGCCGACGACATTCAGGTGCTGCCCGACGGCCCCGAGCTGAGCCGCGCGGAAGGACCGTGGTTCGCCCTACCGCGGTTGGCCGCGAATGACGTTGTGACCGCGTCCCTTTCAGGTGGCGCCGATGGCCGCGACGCGGTGGCGTTCGAATTCGGCAGGAGCGACGGCGCGCAGGTGGTCGAACTCGGCGTGAGGGCACCAGCGGGCCGCCCGATCGGAATTGACGCGGCAGCCGTGCCGCCGGGCAGCAACCGGGTCAGGATCAAGGCCGATGACCCCGGGCTCCAGGCGACCGGATTCCGGTTGCGGTCGGCGGTCGGCCTCAACGAGTTCCTCGCCGCCAACGGCCCTGTGCTGATGAGTTGGCCGACCTCTTTCGTCTTTCCCTGCGTGCACAACATCGCCGGGGTGGCACGCGGCGTTGCGCAGGCGCCGGGGGTGGTGATCGAGCCGCCGCGGCCCTACTTCAGCGAGGACCGCGACCCGTCCATCGGCGGCACATTCGCCGCGGCCGCTCAATTCGGCGACTTTCACGAGGTGCCCAGCCGGCTGGTCGGCCACCCCGACCTGGATTGGGGCACAGTGCTGGTGGCAGAGGCCGGTCAGCGGCGCGACGCCTATCAGCTGTCGGTCACTCCCGAGATCCGCTGGGGATTCGACGCTACGGGACGGGCTCGGCCGGAGCGGTGATCGGACGTGCTCATGACAGACTGACTCCCGTGGCCAGTGTCGCGCAGTGGGTCGAAGGCGCCCGCCCACGTACCTTGCCGAACGCCATCGCGCCCGTGATCGCGGGCACCGGCGCCGCGGCCTGGCTGAACGGAGCGGTGTGGTGGAAGGCGCTGCTGGCGCTAACCGTCGCGGTCGCAATGATCGTCGGGGTCAACTACGCCAACGACTACTCCGACGGCATCCGCGGCACCGACGACGTCCGCGCCGGGCCGCTGCGGTTGGTCGGATCCCGTTTGGCCACACCACGTTCGGTCCTCATGGCTGCACTGGTGAGCTTCGGGCTCGCCGCGCTGGCGGGGTTGGCGCTCGCCATTGTCAGCTCGCCCTGGCTGATCGCCGTCGGCGGCCTGTGCATCGCGGGTGCATGGCTCTATACCGGCGGCTCGAAGCCCTACGGGTATCTGGGCCTGGGCGAAGTCGCGGTATTCGTATTCTTCGGTCTGATCGCGGTGCTCGGCACGCAGTACACCCAGGCGCTGCGCGTCGACCTGGTCGGTCTCGCGCTGGCGGTGGCCACCGGGTCATTGTCGTCGGCGGTATTGGTGGCGAACAACCTTCGCGACATCCCGACCGACAAAGAGGCCGAGAAGATCACGTTGGCGGTCCGGCTTGGTGACGCCCGCACCCGGCTGCTGTACCTGTCGCTGTTGGCGGTGACTCTGGTCGTCACCGTGCTGCTGATGACCGCAACGCCGTGGTGTGCGGTGGGACTCATCGCCGCGCCGTTGGGCGTGCGGGCGGCGCGCCCGGTCAACACGGGCGCGGTCGGCGCGGCGCTGATCCCCGTGCTGCGCGACACCGGGCTGACGATGGTCGTGTGGTCGATCGCCGTCGCACTGGCGCTGGCGATTTCGGCGTGAGCGGTTGCGCTCAACGCAACTAACCACGCCGAAATCACTACGACACAGTCGTCGGCGCATCGGTCGTCTTGACCAATCGCACCTCTGGCCGGGCGGGGACCTCGGCGGCGAGAAACCACCGAAACGCGAGGTTGCCGCGCGGATAGTCCAGCGTTGTCAGGGAATTCGGGTGCGACGTCATCCCGCGGGATACCACGATCGTCACGGAGCCGTCGGCGTTCGGAACCGCGCTGTGACCGTTCACCGAACTGCGGGCGTCGGCGACACCGGGCGTGGCCATGAACTGGTTCCACACCACCAGGTTCCAGAACCTGCACGGCGGTGGCCGATGGGTGATGACGAGCGCCTCGTCATCCTCCAGCACGAAGCTGCCGTAGGCGTAGCAGGCGTCGCGTGCCGACCAACCGAAGTTCGCGTCCGGCACCTGATAGGGATCGGCGAATTCGTTCGCGGCCTGCGCTATCTCGTGTCCGAGCGTGTGCGCGTCCTCGGTGCGCGCGCCGACGGCCAGCGGAAGGATCGCGAACATCGTCCGCATCCACGCCGCGCTTGCCCGCAGAGCGGCCGCGGTCTGGGCATCGCCGTGGCGGAAGGGGTCCGGCTCGTCGAGCGCTTCGATCTGCCACTTGACCGGCCGCCCCGCCGCCGGGTCGGCCTGGTAGTCGCGGGTCATCAACACGGCGGCGTCGGGCGTCGGGCCGAGGTCGAAGGTGAAGTTCCCATCGGAGTCGATGTCCAGGTCGTCGTCGCGCACGATCGCCACGATGCGGTCCGACCACGCCCCCGGCGCGGGTTCGTTGTAGGCGGTCACCGAGAAGTACACGCTGTCGCCCTTGTTCCCGCTGATGCGATAGCGGCGCTTCGGGTCGACCGGGCACATGAAGTAATAGGCGTCGGTGTTGTCCCCGCCCCAGCGCCGGTCCTGGCGCGCCGGGGAGTTGACCTCGATCCAGCGCGGCCTGCTCGGGTCGGGGAAGAGATAGGTGTCGAATGCGACGCCCAGCGTCGTCGCGAGCATCCGGTAACCGTCGGCGATATGGCGATCGTCGGTGACGGCGCGTTCACCCTCGAGGAACGAGGCGTCAAGGCCGCCAAGCGTTTCGAGCAGTTCCCGCCAGGCCGCGGTCGACTCGTGCCGGGTCATGGCTCGACTCCCGCCCGCTCGTCCCTCGCTCGCGTTCGTCTTCGCAGTCATGCGCTGATTCCCTTCGTGATCAGGGTGGCGGTTCGCTGCACCCAGGCGTCGTCGAGTCCTTGGTTGCGCGTGATGATCGCCATCAGCGCCATGCCCGCAATGGCCTCCACCAGGTCGGCGGCCGTCACGTTCGCTCTGACCTCGCCCCGGCGCATCGCGTCCTCGAGTCGGTCGGTCATGCCCCGCGACGTGACGTCTGCGAACCGGTCGAGCAGTTTCGCGTGCAGGGTCGGGTCCGTGGTCATCTCCGCGAGCAGCCCCGGCATCGCCGCGCGCGCCGCGGGGGTGGTCAGTACGCCCGTCGAGCGGCGCACCATCTCACGCACGTCGCCGGCGAGCGAGCCCGTGTCGGGCAGTTCGGTCGCCTCTGAGATCGGAAAGACCGCCTCGTGCACGAGATGTGCCTTGCTCGGCCAGCGGCGGTAGATCGCGGGCTTGCTCGTACCCGCACGCTTGGCGATCGCGTCGACCGACAGATCGGCATAACCCGATGTGCCGAGCAGTTCGACGGTCGCGCGCAGCACCGACTCGTCGATGCGCGGATCGCGCGGGCGGCCGAGGTCTGTCGTCATTACGAAACTCATAGTAACATAAGTCGCGCCGGACGAGAGGAGGACCGATCGATGTCTGGGCCTGATGTCACAGGAGCCGTCGTCCACCTCGACGACCTTGCCGAACCACGCTTCAGCCAGGAGGCGCAACCGATTCGCGACATGATGGCGGCGATGGCACCCGAATGTCCGCTCGACTCCGACGTTCTGCACGCCAAGGCCGTCGCCGAGACGGGTTTCGACGATTTCGGCGACGACGATTACCGTGCGCGTCTTGAGGTGTATCTGACTGCACTGCAAGAGATCTCGGATATGCAGCCAGCGGGAGTCGTCAACCACCACGCCCAGATCCTGCAATGGCTGAAGAACCGGCTGCTGCTCACCGATCTGTTGAAGCGCCGTCCCGAGATCCACGACATCTCACTCGCACCGCCGGTCGTCATCGCCGGGCTGCCACGCACCGGCACCACACACCTGCACAACCTGCTGGCGGCGCCTCCGACCTTCCGCACGATGCCCTACTGGGAGAGCAACGAGCCGTTCCCGCTGCCGGCGGAGGCCGGGATCGAGCCGGACCCGCGCAGAACGCGGATGGATGTCGCCGTTCAGGTGATGAACCTCGTGATGCCGCACTTCCCGCTCATGCACGAGATGACGACGGACCACGCGCACGAGGAGATCCAGCTGCTGGCCAACGACTTCTCAACGATGTTGTTCGAGACGCTGGCGCACGTGCCGCGCTGGCGCGATTACTACATGGCCCACGATCAGACGTCGCACTACGAGTACCTCGAGACCCAGCTCAAGGCGATGCAGTTCCTGCGCGGCGGCCGGCGCTGGCTACTGAAGTCGCCGCAACACCTCGAGCAGCTGCCGGTGCTGGACAAGGTCTTCCCGGACGTCTTCGTGATCTTCACGCACCGCGACCCGGCGCCGGTGGCACTGTCGATGCTCGCGATGATCACCTACAGCGCCCGCATGTACTGCTCGCCGGTACCGGTGACGGAGATCGCGGCGACCTGGGTCGACCGCCTGGCGGTGATGCTGGGCGCGCTGGTCCGCGAGCGCGACACGATCCCGCCGGAGCGGTCGATCGACGTGCGCTTCGACGAGTTCATGGCCGACGAACTCGCGGTGGTGGCGCAGGTGTACGAGCGGGCCGGCGAGAAGCTGGACCACGAGGCGCGCGCCGCGATCGCCGATTACCTGGCCGGACACCAGCGCGGCAGGCTGGGCACCGTGGCGACCTCGCCGGAGATGTTCGGCCTCGACGAGCGGGTCCTGCGCGAGGCGTTTACCCCCTACGTCGAGCGCTTCCTGGCCTGACTTTCTCGCGCGCCTAGCTCGCGGAGGTGCCGGTCCAGTACTCGGCAAAGCGGTCGCCGTCGACCCGCAAGATGTCGTTGCCGGTGAAGGTCATCGGGCCGTCCTCGGAGTAACCCGTGCCGACCCAGCGCCCCGCCAGCAGGTCGCCGTCGATCAGCGGCCCCAGCTCGATCGCGAAGGTCAGGTCGCTGAGCATGTCCTTCGTCTCGGCGATGACCGCCGCCAGCTCATCAGGGCCGTGCACGTCTCTGCCTGGCCAGTGGCCGACGAAGTCTTCGGTGACGATGTCGGCGGCGATGGGCTCACCGGCCCACAGCTCGTTGATCCAGCGCTCGTATAACTGCTTTGCACCAGTCATGATCAGCTACTACCTACCGCGGTGGGCCATGTAACCGCGCTTCGGTGTGTGCAGACCCGCCGCCTCGGGTACTACACCCGTTTTGAGACTAGAAAGGCATAGATGACCGCAGCACCCGCACGGCTCGACCCGCGCGACATCGCCGAGGCGCAGCGCATCGTCGGCGCCGTCGGCGACGCCTTCTCGGCGAAGGTGGTCGGCCAGCAGCACCTGCGCGAATCGCTGCTGATCGGCCTTCTCGCCGGCGGCCACATCCTCATCGAGAGCGTTCCCGGGCTGGCCAAGACAACCGCCGCTCGCGTCGTCGCCGAATCGATCCACGGCGGATTCCAGCGCATCCAGTGCACGCCGGACCTGTTGCCCAGCGACATCATCGGCACCCAGGTATACGAGTCGGCGACCAACTCGTTCGTCACGCAACTCGGGCCGGTGCACACCAACATCGTCCTGCTCGACGAGATCAACCGCTCCAGCGCAAAGACGCAGAGCGCGATGCTGGAGGCGATGGAGGAGCGGCAGACCACGATCGCGGGCACGGTGTATCCGATCCCCGAGCCGTTTCTGGTGATCGCCACCCAGAACCCGGTCGACCAGGAGGGCACGTACCCGCTGTCGGAGGCGCAGACCGACCGGTTCATGCTCAAGGACGTCCTCTCCTACCCCTCCGCCGACGAAGAGGTCGAGGTGATGGACCGGATGGACGCGGGCCTCTACGACAAGAGCCACCGCAGCAGGCCGGTGGTCGGCCTCGACGACATACGGCGTCTGCAGGACATCGTCCGCCACATCTACATGGATCGTGCGCTGACGCGCTACGCCAGCGAGCTCGTCGCCGTGACCCGCGCGCCCGACGAGTTCCTGCCGCGCCAACTCGCCCGGCTCGTGGAGTACGGCGCAAGCCCGCGCGCAACCATCGCTTTCGTCAAGTCTGCGCGCGCACTGGCGCTGCTGTCGGCCCGGGCCCACGTCATCCCCGACGACATCGCCACGCTCGCGCACCGTGTGCTCCGGCATCGGCTGATCCTCGGCTTCGAAGCGGCGAGTAACGGCGTCACCCCCGAGGTCGTCATCGACGCTGTGCTGCAAGCGGTCCGGGTGCCCTAGAGGTCAGCGTGGGCAAACACCTCAACCGGGCGCGGACGCATTTCGGCACCGACACCCGCGGCCTGCTCGAAGGCGGTCGCCATGCGCTACTCCATACCCGCAGCCTGGAATTCGACGACTTGCGGCCCTATGTGCGCGGCGACGATGTGCGCGACATCGACTGGAAGGCCTCCGCGCGGTCGGGCAGCGTGTTGATCAAGCGCTTCGTCGACGAGAAGCACCACAAGGTCCTTCTTGTCGCCGATGCGGGCCGCAACATGACCGCCCAGGCGCCGAGCGGTGAGGCCAAAATCGATATCGCGGCGAACATCTCGGGCGCGTTCGGGTTGATCACCCTTGGCCGCACCGATCAGATCGGCATGGTGTTCGGCGACACCCGCGGCTGTGTGAACATCCGGCAGAGCCGCGGCGAAACACATATCGAGAGCATGCTGCACCGGTTCTACGGTCATGCCCTGGCGAAGCCGGGCCCCAGCGACATCGCCTGCCAACTGGACTATGTGGCAACGCATTACCGCCATTCGATGCTCATCGTCGTGGTGTCCGACGAGCCCGAGATCAATGACCACCTCGAGGACGTGGTCCGTCGCCTCGCGGGTCGCCACGACGTCATGTGGGCGATGGTGGCCGACGCGCCGGCGATCGGCACACCCGACGGCAGCGGCGACGGGTACGACGTCGCGACCGGAGGGTTCGTCATCGGCGGGGCCAACCTCGGCCCGCGGGTCGTCACGGCCTACCGGCGGGCCGAAGAGAAGCGGCGGCGCGAACTCGAGGAGTTCATGACGGCCCGCGCAATCCCCCACACCACCATCACCGGCAGCCGACAGGTCCGCTCACGATTGACCGCGATGACGCAACTGTTTTCGTCCTCCTCGCGTGCGGGGCCGTTTTCGTCCTCCTCGCGTGCGGGGCCGTTTTCGTCCTCCTCGCGTGCGGGGCCGTTTTCGTCCTCCTCGCGTGCGGGGGTGCACACCCGTGCCGGATGACGTGCTCCGGTTCCTGATCGGTCCCTCGCCGTATTCGGCGTTGTGGCTGTGGTTGGGGCTGTCGCTGCTGGCCGTCGTCGTCGCCTGGCACGTCGGCGTCATCGTCTGGACATTGCCTGCCGACCGGCTCCGCTCCCTCCCGTGGCTCCGGCCGGCGCACTCGAAACTGCTGCGGCGCCGGTTTTCTCGCACCATACGAGCCATTGACGAACGTTACCGCGCCGGTGACATCACAGCGGCGGAAGCGGGCCACCAGATGAGCGCGACGCTGCGCAGCTTCCTGCATCAGGCGACCGGCACCCCCGCGCAGTACATGCACGTCGACCAGATCAAGTCCAGCGACCTGGCCCAGGCCGCACCGTTGCTCACCGCCCTCAACGACGCCCAGTTCAACACCGCGTCGCCGGTGGACATCAGGCGGGTCGGGTCGACGGCCGAGGAGTTGATCCGGTCGTGGTCCTGACGTGGTGGCCCGTCGCTATCGCTGGACTCGTCTGTCTGGCAACGGTGCTCGTGCTCGCACTCCTGATGCCCATGGAACACGCTCGCCGACAGCTACGACGGCTTGCGAACTCGTCGCGGCTGACGCGACTACCCGAGTACGCCCGAATGGCCCGCGCGCGGATCGTCTCCATGCTGGTGGCGGTCGTGCTGGTCGGTGTGTTGTTCGGCGCGGCGGCGATCGCGAGCGCCCGACCGAGCGGATGGTGGTGGTCGAGCGCGGCACCCGAACCGCCGCTGGACATCATGCTGTGCGTCGGTCAACCGGTGACCGACGCCACCACCGGGGCGTTCCTCACGTATTTCGCCGGTGAGGCACGAACTTTCGCAGCCCAGCGCATTGGGCTCACCTCACCCAACCGCCGCGTCATCCCGATGACCCGTGACTACCAGTACGCGGCGGGCACGCTCGGTGACCTCGCCCAGTTGTCCCGCCGGCAGGACGACGAGCCGCACTCTGCGGCCGCGTTCTCCCCGGCGGTGTCCTACATCGACTACGCGCCCAGCGCGGAGGATGCGCTGGCGCTGTGTATGACCGGCTTTCCGTCGTTCGACTCCAAGAGCTCACACCGCCGTTCGCTCATCTATCTCGGCCCCGGACAGATCCGTGAAGCCGACGAGTCGAGGCGGTCGCTCCTCACGGCCGACCAGGTCAGCAGCATGGCCGGCAACGGCGGTATCCAGATCAACGTGCTGAACCCGTCGAGCAGGGCCGCCGGTGGGTTACCCGCGATCGCGAAAGCGTCCGGCGGGCAATACTTCTCCCTGGAAGGCCGGGAGGATCGGCTCGGCGCCGACCTGGACGCGGTACTGGCCAGCCCACCCGTCGCCTCGGCCCCCGTCGATCGGGTCGCCACCGGCTGGTTCGGTGACGCCCCGGCCGTTCCGTTGGCGGTCGCCGTTGTGACATCGATGCTCCTGTGCCTGTCGCTGGTGGTGCTGCGGCGATGACCTTTCAGCCCGTCGTCCCCGGCGTCTTCCTGCTGGTGGTCGCCGTCGTGGTCATCGGTTTGCGACTGCTCACCATGCGTCGGTTGCACGCCACGGCGGGAGCACGGTGGTCGACCGTGTGGCGCTGGTCCGGGCTGACGCTGGCCGTGTTGCTCGTCCTCATCGCGGCGGCGCGGCCCGGCGTCGATCAGGGCCCGCGAGGCGCGGCGGCAGCCCGGTCGGCCGAGAACACGAACATCTTCGTCATGGTCGACCGGTCGCCCGATTCCGCGGTCGACGACTACGGTGATCGGCAGTCACGAATGTCCGCTATCCGCACCGATATCGACGCGCTGATCGACCAGTATCCGCGGGCCCGCTTCGCGATGATCGAGTTCGCCTCCCGCGCATCGCTGGCCTGGCCGTTGTCGGAGGATTCGTGGAGCCTCAAACCGGAGGTGGCACGCCTGTCACCGTATCCAGCGAGCGACACCGAGGAGGACGTCAACGCCGCAGCAGCATCGAATGTGTTGCGCTACCAACTCATCGGGGCGGGCCAGCAATATCCGGATTCCCGAAGCCTGGTGTTCTACTTCGGTTCCGGCGCGCCGGGTTCGCGGGCGCCGCAGAGTGAATTCGAGCCGACGCCGCACTCCGTCGATGGCGGCGCGGTGTTCGGCTACGGCGCGGCGCAGAACCATCCCGGTCTACGCGCGATCGCCGACCAACTCGGGGTTCCCTACATCGACCGCGACGACGGCAGACCGATGCCGGAGGCCGTACCGGACAACGCCGCACCTGCGCCCGCCGCCGGCCCCGGCTTGTCATCGGGCCTCGCCGGGCGCACCGAATTGTATTGGCTGTTCACCATGTTGGCCGCGGTGCTGCTGCTGTTCGAGTTCTTCGCCAGCATCCGCGACGTGCGCCGTACGCGGCTGGCCCGACGGGATGTGGCGCTGTGATCAAATCGCGCCGACCGCGGCGGTTGGTACTGCGCCGGCGGCTGCTGTTGTTCTCCGCACCCGTCTCGCTGGTTGTCCTGATCGCGGCCGTCAAGATGATCTCCGTTGTGGTTGCGGGCAATTCGGCGGTCACGGATTTCCGCGACCGCGATACGGGGGCCCTACACCACGACACCTCTACGTTGGGCGCGCTCAACGTGATCCAGCCCGCCAAGGCGCCCTTCGCGGCGGGCACGCTCGCCGTGCTGCGGGGACGCCTCGACGACGCCGAGTCCCGGTTCGCCGAGGCGCTGTCGCTGACGCGCGACGAGCAACGCTGCCCCGTGCTGGTGAACCTCGCGTTGGTGCGCGAACGCCTCGGCGATGTCGACGGCTGGGAAGGCCGAACCGGTCAAGCCCGCGACAGGTACCGCAGCGCACTCGAGATCGTCCGGACCGCCCCTTCCGGTTGCTTCGAGAACAACACCGATCCTGACGAGGAGCGCCGTGCCGTCAGGAACGACACGGCGCCACGGCTGGAGGCGAAGCTCGCCGGGCTCGACAGCCCTCCGCCACCGCCGCCGCCCGCCCCGCCACCGGCTGCGCCCCCTCCGCCGTCCGCTCCTCCGCCGCCCGCAGGCGGGTCGGCCCCCGAAGGCCAGCAGGGGGAACTGCGCCTCGATCCGGGGACAGGCGACCCGATCGACAAGCTTCGGCAGATCCTGCAGGACGCGGCGGGTTGATCGGGATCGGGACGTCGCAACCCTCGGCGACATCATGAGCCGTGCCTGCGACCACATGCGCTCGCTTCCGCCCCGATCGGCCGCCGCGCGACGGCGCCGCGTCGGCGGTTAGCGCACCACGTCGAGCAGTCGATCCAGGTCGTCCTCGGTGTTGTACAGGTGGAAGCCGACACGGACGGCGCCGGCCCGGATCGATGCCCGGATTCCAGCCTGCTTGAGCTCATCGACAGCAGCAGTCGGAATCGACACAATCGCCGAAGCGCGTTGCGGCAGTTGCAGTTCGGTCCGCAGTCGCGACGCCAGCCCCAGCGCATGCGCCTCGATCGCGGCGCGGTCCAGCGACGCCAGCCACGGCAGGGTCAGACCCGAGCCCAGTACGGAAAACCACGTTGGCGACACATCGAACCGCCGCGCGCCATCGGCAAGCCGCAGCGGCAGCCCATAGATCGACGACCAGGGTTCCTCCCCGGCATACCAATTGGCGGAATGCGGGATCATGGTCTTCGACACACGGTCGCTGACCGACATCCACGCGGTGCCGCGCGGCGCCAGCAGCCACTTGTAGACCGCCGCGACGGTGACGTCGGCCCACGACAGGTTGATGTTCTTCCAGCCGAGCGCCTGCGTGACGTCGATGACGGTCAGCGTGTCCGCACCCGCCACATTCGCTCGCAGCGCGTCGACATCCAACACCGCGCCGTCGGCGGACTGCACCAGGCTGGCAGTCACCACCTCGTAGTCGCCGGCCGTCGTCACCAATTCGTCAGAATCCAACTCGGTGACCGTGACGCCACGTACCGCTTGGGCAGCGAACGGAAAACTGGTGCTGGTGAATTCGCCCGACAGCGTCGCCACCCTGCTGCCGTCCGGGATGGCGGCGGCCACCAGTCCCAGCGCAGACGACACGGTGCCGGCCATCGCCACCGAGTCCTCCGGCACGCCGACCAACGCGGCATAGCCGGCCCGGCCGGCAGCGACGGACGCATCGAACGACGGCACGTCCATCGTGCCCGCCTGCCATGCGCGAAGGCAGTCCTGCAGCGCGTCGAACATGAACCGCGGCGGCAATCCATAAGTCGGTGAATTCAGGAATCCTTCGGCGCCAACGAATTCGGCTCCGAACGCCTCACGCGCCATTGCACCTACTTTTCGGGCGGCTCGTCGCCGCGCAGCCGCGCCTGCAACTGCTCGCGGTCCCGGCGCCGTCGCTCGTCGACCGCCGCGATGCTCGCCGTGGCCCGGTTGCGCAGCGGAGCGAAGAGCCAGATGCCCAGCGGCAGAGCGATCACGATCGCGAAGAGCAGGGCGATGACGAGGGGGAATTCGCGCAACCCCAGTAGATGCGCGCCGCCGAAGATCACCGCGGTCAGTGCGGCGACGAGCAGGATGCGGGCCAGCGTGTACACCGCCACGTTGATGACGAGACGGGATCCAGGGCGAGACTCAGACACGGCCCGAGCCTACCGACGGCGCGTATATTCACATCAAGGAGGTTTTTGCGTGGCTTTTCTACTCCTCGTACTCGTCTTGGCCGGCCTGATCTATGCCGGCTGGCGGCTGACCCGCAGCACGGCCAGCCGTCCCCCGACGCGCACGATCGGCCCCGACGACGACCCGGAATTCCTGCGCCGACTCGGGCACGGGGACAATCCCCGCCCCAAGTGATCGACGGCGCCCTAGAACAGGTCGTTGGGCCGCTTCGCGCCCGGGAATCCGTCGGCCACCACCGCCGCCAGCTCGATCAACGCCTCGCGGGTCTCGCGTCGCAGGTGCTCGAGGCTGATCTCCGCGCCCTCTTCCAGATGCGGGTCGAACGGCACCAGCCGCACCCCCCGGCAGCGCCGCGAGAAGTGGTCGACGACCTTCTGCATGTCGACCTTGCCCGACCGCGGGCGCACCGCGTTGATGACCGCGATGGAGTTGCGCACCATGTCCTCGTGTCCGTGCGCGTCGAGCCAGTCCAGCGTCGCCGAGGCGCTGCGGGCGCCGTCGACCGAGCCTGAGCTGATGACGATGAGCACGTCTGCCTTGGCCAGCACGGCCGACATCGCCGAGTGCATCAAACCGGTGCCGCAGTCGGTGAGCACCAGGCTGTAGAAGCGTTCCAGCACCTCCAGCGTGCTCGAGTAGTCGTCGGCGCTGAACGCCTCGGACACGGCGGGGTCGCTTTCCGACGCCAGCACCTCCAACCGGCTCGGCCCCTGCGACGTGTAGCTGCGGACGTCGCTGTAGCGCTCGATGCCTTCGGCGTCGCGCAGCAGGTGGCGCACGGTGGCCGGGGTTTCCAGCGGCACCTTCTGGCTCAGGGTGCCGCGGTCGGGGTTCGCGTCGACCGCGACCACACGATCGCCGCGGATCGAGGCGAACGTCGCGCCGAGCGTCGCGGTGATGGTCGTCTTGCCGACGCCGCCCTTCAGCGACAGCAGCGCGATCCGGTAGCAGCCCTGCATCGGCCGGTTCACCTGTGCGAGCAGGTTGTTGCGGTGGACGGCCTTTGGGCTTTCGCCCAAGTTGATCGTCTTCCCGGACGCCAAAAACAGCCACCGGCGCCAGCCGCCCGTGGGCGGGCGCTTGTTATGGCGCAGCAGCGATGCAGTGGACAGCTCCGGATAGGGCTGCGGCACCGCCCCCGGTTGGCTGACCGGAATGCCCGTCGGCGGCGTGGGGTCGGTCCATTCCGGTGGTGGCGACGACTCGTCGGTCGCCGGATCGGTGAACCGCTGTTGTGACCGAAAGCCAGGCGATGGATGGTCAGACAACGACTAGCCCCTTCTCGTCTCCGAAAGTTGTGTCAGCCACGGTGGCCCATTGCCGGCTCAGCCGACGCCGGCGTACGAGTGCAATCCGACCGTGACGAGGTTGATGAAGAACAGATTGAACACCATCGCGACGAAGCCGGCGACGTTGATCCACGCCGCTTTCTTGTCGCGGAAACCCGCGGTCGAGCGGGCATGCAGGTAGGCGGCATAGATCACCCATGCGATGAACGACACCGTCTCCTTCGGGTCCCAGCCCCAATAGCGACCCCAGGCCTCTTCGGCCCAGATCGCGCCGAAGATGACGCCGAACCCGAACACCGGGAAGGCGAAAATTGTTGTGCGGTAAGCGATGCGGTCCAGGGTCTGCGCATCGGGCAGCTTCGCCACGATGCGGGCGGCGGTGCCCTGCGCGTCCGGCGAGCCGAGCCTGCCCATCTTGACCAGGAACAGCATGCTGGCCACGCCCGCGACCAGGAACACCCCGGAGCCGAGGCTGACCACCGAGACGTGGATGGGCAGCCAGTAGGACTGCAGTGCAGGCATCACGGGTGCCGCGTTGGTGTAGAGCCAGCGACCCGACACCGTCAGCAGAATCAGCACCGGCACGAGTACGAACACCCACAGCGTGCGGTGCTGCGGACGGCGCAGCACGATCGCGCCTGCCACCAGACCCGAGAAGCAGGTCAGGTTGATGAACTCGTACATGTTGCCCCACGGCACCCGCTCGGTCGCCAGGCCGCGCAGCACGATGCAGCCGAACAGCAGCGCGATGCCCGCGTAGACGAGCGCGAGCCCGGCTCTGCCGACGCGCTCGTCGATCGGGCGCCGCGGCGTGTCGGCGACCAGCCCGGGCGTTGCGCTGTCGGCGCTGATGGGGGCTGAATTCGCTCCTCGCGTGCGCGACCCGGCGGCGACGAGTTCGCGGTCGGCGACCTTCCGGCTGCGGGCGTAGGCCAGCTCGACGGCCAGCAAGAGCATCGCGATGACGAGCACGACCACCGACGACGTGAAAGCCCAGTCCGAGTAGCGGGCCAAGCCGATGTCGATGTGCTCGGTGTTCATGCGCGATCCGCCTTCGCTTCTCGCTGGCTGTTCATGCGCGATCCGCCTTCGCTTCTCGCTGGGTATTCATGCGTTCTAGACCTTCTCCTTTGACGGCTCCGCGGTATCGAGCCCGTCGAGCAGCCGGTGCGTCAACCGCTCGAACTCGTCGCCCCAACCGGAGTTGTCGGTGCGAGCGAGTCCGCCCAGCTCGACGCCTACCGTACCCGCATCAGCTGGCACGATTCGAACCCAGACCCGGCGCCGTCGCACGATCAACGAGACCAGCAGGCCGCCCATCATCGTCAGCGCGGACACCAACACCCATACCTGCGCGGGGTCGTGCGAGACCTGCACATTGATGAACGGCACCGCCCCGTCGAAACGCACCTGCGTGCCGTCCTCCAGCCGGGTCTGCTGACCGGCGCGCAGGTTCACCCGCGCGGCCTTGGTCAACCGCTTCTGGTCGATCAGCCGGGGGTCGAGCGAGAACAGCGACTGGGGCCGCCCGGTGTCCAGCCCCGTATCGCCGCGATAGATGTCGACGGCCACCGCCGGGTCGTTGAGCGCGGGAAAGCTCGACGACAGCAGGGTGCCGTGCAGCTGCTCGGTCGGCGCGAACAGGCCCTGGATCGCGATCTGGTGCTTGCGGCGCTCGGCGGCGTTGGGATAGGTGCCGCCGGGCGGGTCGAACCGCATCACACCTGACGACAGCAGGGTGACCGGATCGTCGGGCCGCCACTGCACGGTCTGCGTGCGGGTCTGGCCGTCGGGGAAGGTGACGGTGAACGTCGGCGCGTAGCCGTGGCCCTGCAGGTAGATCCGGTCGCCCTCGACCCGCAACGGTTCGTTGACCTTCAGGTGGTACGGCCGCCAGGTATCCGTGTCGAGGTCGGCACCGGCCTGATAGTCGACGTTGGCCGCGAACGACAGCGCCTGACCGCTCGGCAGATAATGCGCGTCGAAGTCGTTGACGCGCATGCAAATCGGGTTCAGCGAAGTGCCGTCGACAGTGTTGCCCGCCCGGAACGAGTCGAACGCGGCCGGTGACGCCGAACAGAAGCCCGGTCCCCCGTCGGCGATCACGATGACGTTGCCCTCGTAGCCGAACAGCTTCCCGACGGCCACCGCGATGAGCAGTCCGAGCAGCGCGAAGTGGAAGACGATGTTGCCGAACTCGCGCAGATAACCCTTCTCGGCAGAGATCTCGATGGTGTCGCCCTCGTTACGGGTGACGCGCCGCCATCCGGAGAGCCGCTCCGACACCGCGGCCGCGACCGCGTCGGGTTCCGCCGCTACGTCGGCGGTGTGGTGCTTGGGCAGGCGGGCGAGGTTGCGCGGCGCGGCAACCGGAGTGGCGCGCAGGCTTTGGATGTGTTCGAGCAACCGCGGTGTCAGGCAGCCGATGAGCGAAACGAACAGCAGCACATAGATGGCGGTGAACCAGAAGCTGGAGAACACCTCGAAGGCCTGCAGACGGTCCAGCCAGGGCCCGATCGTCGGATGCTCGGCGATGTACTGCTCGACCTTCACCTCGTTGAGGCTGCGTTGCGGGAGCAGGGCGCCGGGGATCGCTCCGAGCGCCAGCAGGAACAGCAGAACCAACGCCGTGCCCATCGAGGTCAAGGTGCGCCACGTGTTGCGGGCCAACGCCACCACGCGCCTCAAATCGGCAGCCTGACGTCGCTGACGAACGCGTCGCGCACCCACGACACGAAGTCATTCCACACGCCGGTGACCAAAGCGATCCCCACCAAGATCAGCAGCACCCCGCCGAAGATCTGGATCTGCCGGGTGTGCCCGCGCAGCCAGCCGAGCCCCCGCACGGCGCGCGCTGAGCCAAAAGCCAGCAGCACGAAGGGGATTCCCAAACCCAGACAGTAGGCGACGACCAGCAGCACACCGCGGGCCACATCGGGGCCTTGGGTGGCCGAGGCGACCGCGATCACCCCCGTCAGCGTCGGGCCGAGGCACGGCGTCCAACCGAGCGCGAACACCGCACCCAACAGCGGCGCACCGCCGATCGTGGACAGCTGTCTCGGCGCGAACCGGGTGTCCCGTTGCAATAGCGGGATGAAGCCGACGAAGACCAGGCCCATCAGGATGGTGATGCCTCCGCCGATGCGTTGCAGCAGAACCTGGTTGGTGATCAGTGCACCCGTCATGCCGAGCACCGCCACCGTGCCGAGGACGAACACCGCGGTGAAACCCGCCACGAAGAGCATCGCCGCCCCGGCCACGCGGAGTCGCGCGGTGCGGACCGCGACAAGACCGGGCTCCTCCTCCACCCCGACGACCGCAGCGAGATACGACAGATAGCCCGGAACCAACGGCACCACACACGGGGAGGCGAACGACACCAGCCCCGCGAGCACAGAGACGCCTAGCGCGGCCAGAACCGGTCCGGCGGCGGCGATCTCGCCGAAACCGGTCATGTTTTCGCAGCCGGCTCGGCGACCAGGCGCTGCACGACCGGCTGCAAATCCTCGGCGAGCAATTCCCGCAGGAACACGGCGGCGACCCGGTGCTGCCGATCCAGCACGATCGTCGACGGGATGACGGTGGTCGGGTATTTGCCGCCGAAAGCGATCATCGTGCGCATCGACGGGTCGTAGATGGAGGGGAAGGTGATGTTGCGGTCGGTGACGAAATCGCGTGCGGCGTCCCGGTTGTTGTCGCGCACATCGATGCCGAGGAAGGCGACGCCCTCGGCCTTGGTCGCGTCGTACACCCTCTGCAGCTGACCGATCTCCGTGCGGCACGGTCCGCACCACTGACCCCAGACGTTGATGACGACGACCTTGCCCGCGAAATCGTCGAGCGAGACGGTCCTGTCGGGGTCCATCAGGCTCGGTCCGGCCAACTTCCCTGGGCGGCCGCGGCTTTCGGGTGGGTCGTAGACGATGTCGGTCTTGCCGCCGGGGGCGACGAACTCGAAGCTGCCGCCCTGCGCGACGGCGTCGTCACCGGTCGAGCATCCGGCGAGTGCGACCAGCGCCGCACTCGCGATGACGACCCACCACCTCACTGCCCGGCCAGCTCCGAGTAACCCCAGCCGACGTAGTCGTCCCCATGGAAGTAGAACGAGGTCAGCGATGCCAGGTTGCACAGCCGCCGAGTCGGGAAGTGGTGCAACGGTTTTCCGGTCATCGCCCGGCGCAGAGTCTCCACCGGAAGCTGATGGCTGACGCACACCGCTTCATGACCTTCGGCCTTGATGCGGGCGCGCTGCAATGCGGCCGTCATCCGGTCGGCGATCTCCTTATAGGGTTCGCCCCACGACGGCGTGCGAGGATTGCGCAGGTGCCACCAGTTGCGGGGATCGCGCAGGGCACCGTCGCCGGGTGAGACCTTCTGACCCTGGAAGATGTTGCTCGATTCGATGAGTTCGTCGTCGGTGTCGATCGACAGCCGATGGTGCTCGGCTATCGGGGCCGCGGTCTCCTTGGCCCGCTCCAGCGGCGAGGCGACCACGTAGACGACGTCGCGGGTGGCCAGCCAGTTCGCCACCGCCTGCGCCTGCGCGCGACCGCGCTCGGACAGGTGATAGTCGGGCAGGCGGCCGTAGAGAACCTTGTCCGGGTTGTGCACCTCGCCGTGCCGCATCACGTGCACGATCGTCGCTTCGGTCATCGCTCGACTCCCGCTCGCTCCGGTCCTCGCTCGTGCCTCGCTGCGATCCTCACTCGCGTCCGTCTTCGGTAAGTCACGGGCGTTGGGCCTTCGCAGCGGCTTGCGCAGCACCCGGCAGTGCCTCGGCGATCCGGTCGAACGCCGCGTCGTCGAGGGTGGCTGAGACGAACCACGTCTCGAATGCGCTGCACGGCGGATAGATGCCCGCGTCCAGCAGCGCATGGAAGAACGCCGGATACCGCCACGTCTCGGTGGCCTTCGCCGACGCGAAGTCGGTCACCGGTGCGTCGGTGAAGAACACGCTGAACATGTTGCCCGCCCGGGAAATCCCGTGTGCGACACCGGCATCGGTCAACGACCGCGACAGCAGGTCGGTGAGCCGGTCGGCATTGGCGTCGAGCGTGGCGTATACGTCATCGTCGGCCGCTCGCAGTGTCGCGAGGCCCGCCGCCATCGCGACCGGGTTACCCGACAGCGTGCCCGCCTGATACACCGGCCCGAGCGGGGCCAACCGCTCCATGACGTCGGCCCGGCCGCCGAAGGCCGCCGCGGGCAGCCCACCGCTCATCACCTTGCCGAAGGTGAACAGGTCCGCCTCAACGGGATCGATGCCGTACCAACCGGATCGGCTGACCCGAAACCCGGTCATCACCTCGTCCATGATGAGGAGCGCGCCGTGCTGGGCGGTGATTCGGCGCAGTTCGGCGTTGAAGCCCGGCAGCGGCGGAACGGTGCCCATGTTGCCCGCGCTGGCCTCGGTGATGACGGCGGCGATCTCGTCGCCGAAGCGGGCGAAGGCGTCCTCGACAGCGGCGACGTCGTTGTACGGCAGCACGATCGTGTCGGCAGTCGCGGCACCGGTGACACCGGGTGAGGCCGGCAGGCCGAGCGTCGCGACGCCCGAGCCCGCGTCGGCGAGAAGCGCGTCGCTGTGACCGTGGTAGCACCCGGAGAACTTGACGATCTTCGCGCGCCCGGTGAACCCGCGAGCGAGACGGATGGCGCTCATCGTGGACTCGGTGCCGGAGTTCACCAGCCTCAGCCGCTCGACGGGACCGACCCGTCCGATGATCTCGGCGGCCAATTCGGACTCGCTGGGCGTGGGCGCGCCGAAGGACAGGCCGCCCGCCGCGGCGCGCTGGACGGCGTCGACGACCGCCGGGTGGGCGTGGCCGAGGATCATCGGCCCCCAGGAGCACACCAGGTCGACGTATCGGTTGCCGTCAGCGTCGGTCAACCAGTAGCCCTCGGCCGAGGTGATGAACCGCGGCGTGCCGCCCACGGCTGAGAAGGCCCGCACCGGCGAGTTGACGCCGCCGGGGATCAGGGCGCACGCGTCGGCGAAGAGCTTCGCGGAGACGTCGGTGCTGGACATGCCACCAGTGTTCCAGCTGGGCCCAGCGCGTCAACTACAGGGTGTAGTGGTGCAGGTTGCGCTGCGGTGAAGGCGCCTCACCCCAGTGGGCGCATCATCTACTAGCGCAGCCGAACAAGCATCTGTCCTTGCTCTTGTCCCTGAAGATGTTGTCGAAGAAATCCCCGACATCGTGAAGGAAGTTTCGCCCTCGAGGGGTTTCCTGGACGCTCGGGGTGGGGTTCGAAGGCCAGCGAGGGTGGGGAGCGGCCATCGCCGGCCCGGCGGGGGCGAGGGCGATGCCGATCGTGGCGGCCGCTATTGCCACGGCAACGCGAGGGGTTCTGATCATGAAACCTGCTCCCTGTTTGGGTGGTTTGCCTGATTGTCCGGTTCCTGTGTATCAGCTGTGGTTTCAGCGAGTCATAGCGTTTGCTGAAAGCAGCTTATTGACGCGACCGGAGAACGGGGAGGCTTTTGCGCAACTTCGATGAAGCGGTCTGGCTAATCCAGCCGACCGCGCAGAAGGGCGTGCGGCTCGGTCAGCCGGGCGTGAGCGCGAAGGTGGGGTGGTCGGCGTCGGCGGGTAGCTCTTTCCAGTAGCCCTCGACGACCTTGCCCGCCAGCGGTCGGTAGGCGGCGATGATCGGCGCGCGCTCCTCGACGGGCACCTCCCTGGCCACATACGTCGTATCGCCCAGCTTCACCTTGGGCTCCGCCCGGACGTTTTTCACCCACTCGGCTTCGCCGCGGGTGGAGACCAGATACTTGACGCCGCCGACCTCGGGAACGACCACCGGGATGTGTTGCGGCTCCTTGCTGACCCGCTTCGTCACCGTCAGGGTCTGGCTGTTGCCGACACCGGTCGCCATCGCGACCCTGTTGAAGATCTTGCGGACGAACCACGGGGGCTTGAGGTAGGCCATATCCCCGAGTTTGATGGCGATATGCAGCTGCCGCAATGGCTCGCGCGCTTCAACCGGCACGTGACCAACCCTGTGCTGCGGCTGTGGGCCGGCTGGCTGCCGGGCTTCGGCATCCTCGAGCATGTCGGCCGCAAATCCGGCAAGCCGTACCGGACGCCGCTGAACGTTTTTCCCACCGACGACGGGGTGGCAATTCTGCTGAGCTACGGGCCTGACCGTGATTGGCTGAAGAACATCACCGCCGCGGGACACGCGCGGATCCGGCGGATGGGCCGGACGGTCGAGCTGACCGGGCCGCGGGTCATGCCCAAGGCCGAGGCGGCGACGTACGTGACGGGGGTCTCTCGAGTGATCTTCCCGCGTCTGCCGTTCGACTCCGCGGTGTTGCTCACCCGCCGCTGAGGTGCCCGGTCGAAATCACCGCGAGGCCTTGCTCAGCTGCTTATTCAAGAATTATCGTGAATCCGTGACTATTGATGTGGGTCCGAAACGCGACTTCAAGAACCGGTTGTTCGGCGAGTTCGCCCGGATCGGCAAGGCGCTGGCCAGCCCACAGCGATTGGAGATCCTCGAACTGCTCGCCCAGGGCGAACGGACCGTCGATTCGACCGCGACCGAAACCGGACAGTCCGTCGCCAACGCGTCACGCCATTTACAGCAGCTCCGGCAGGCACAGATGGTGATTGCGCGGCGCGACGGTTTGTTCGTCCACTATCGACTCGCAGGACCGGACGTTGTGGCGCTGATCGTTGCGCTGCGCCATGCCGCGGAGAGCCACCTTGCCGAGGTCGATCGGGTCGTCGAGGACTTCTTCGGCGCCCGCGACGACTTCGAACCCGTGACGCCCGACGAACTTGCACGCCGGATGAAGAGTGGCGAGGTCGTCGTCCTCGACGTGCGGCCCGAACACGAATATGCCGCCGGTCATATCACCGGTGCGGTGTCGATGCCGGTGGCGGACATCGGCCACCGTCTCGGCGAACTGCCCAGCGATCAACAGTACGTCGCGTACTGCCGAGGCCCCTATTGCGTGTACGCGGACGAGGCGGTCGCGCTGCTGCGGGCGAACGGGCGCACCGCGACCCGGCTCTCAGATGGCTACCCGGAGTGGTGGCTGGCCGGACATCCCACCGAATCAGGCAATAGGAGCGAAGCAAGGAGAAAACGATGAAGCGCCTACTCATACTCGGTTTCGGCGCGCTCAGCTATGCGACCTTCGTGGTGGCGTTCCTGTATGCGATCGGTTTCGTGGGCAACCTCGTCGTGCCGCGCACCGTGGACAACGGCATCGCGGCGCCGACGGGCGAGGCCGTGATCGTGGACCTCGTGTTGCTCACGGTCTTCGCCCTTCAGCACAGCGTGATGGCCCGGCCTGCGTTCAAGCGCTGGTGGACGCGGATCGTCGCGCCGGCGGTTGAGCGCAGCATCTACGTGCTGTTGACCAGCCTTGCCCTGCTTCTCCTCTACTGGCAGTGGCGCACACTGCCCGCGGTCGTATGGGAGGTAAATTCTGCGACCGGGCGCATCGTGCTGTGGGCGCTGTTCTGGCTGGGCTGGACCATCGTCTTCGCCTCCACCTTCATGATCAGCCACTTCGATCTGTTCGGCTTGCGACAAGTCTTTATGGCATGGCGCGGAAAGCCCTACCGCGACATAGGGTTTCGTACGGTGCTCCTTTACCGTATGATTCGCCACCCGATCATGCTCGGCTTCATCATCGCGTTCTGGGCGGCTGCGACAATGACCGCCGGACATCTCCTCTTCGCGGCCGTCACAACGGCTTACATCCTGGTCGCGGTGCGATTGGAGGAGCGCGATCTGGTGGCGAGCCTCGGCGAACGGTATCTCGCCTACCGGAAGCGGGTGCCGATGCTGATCCCGTGGCGGCACGGCGACCACGAGGCGGCGGTGCGCGGTCCGCAGCACCGTCCGGCGTAAACCCATGACTGTCGATGTCGTGCCCTTGGTCGACGAGGGTCTCGGAAACTCGTCCTATCTGGTCGATCTGGGTGATGAACGCGCGCTTGCCGTCGACGTGAGCTGGGACCTGCGAGCGGTCTACGCTGCGGCCGACTCGCGGGGACTCACGGTCGCTTTCGCCGCAGACACTCACCTACACGCCGATTTCCTTTTGGGGGCAGGGCAACTCGCTGCTGTCGATGGCGCGACGGTGCTCGCTTCGGCGACGGGGGATCGCGAGTTTCCTCACATCGGGTTGCGCGACGGTGACGAGGTCGACCTCGGTGGACTGCGGCTGCGTGCCCTCACCACCCCCGGTCATACTCACGAGCATCTGGCGTTCCTGCTGCTCGACGGTGACCACGAGATCGGCTTGTTTACCGGCGGCTCGCTGATCGTCGGGGCGGCAAGCCTGCTCGAGCGGGCCGGACACCGCGACGTGACCGTCTTGGTCGGCGGCCCGCAGGATTGGGCCACATCACTGGAGGTCGCGCGGTGATGGGCGGATGACGGATACGAACCGTCAACCACGACTGGGACTTCGGGCAAACCTCGCCCAGTTCAGCCTTCTCGTCGTCGTCAACGCGCTCGTCGGCGGCATGGTGGGGCAGGAACAAACCGTGCTGCCATTGATTGCACACCAAGTCTTCCACCTCACCGGCTACACGTTTCTGCTGACCTATGTGCTGGCGTTCGGCATCACGAAAGCGGCGACCAATTACTTGGCGGGCACATGGTCGGATCGGTTCGGACGCAAACCAGTCCTGCTGGCCGGCTGGTTGATCGCCATTCCCGTTCCGCTGCTGTTGATCTGGGCGCCATCGTGGGGGTGGGTGATCGCCGCCAACATGCTGCTCGGCATCAATCAGGGCCTGACATGGTCGACGACCGTTGTGATGAAAATCGACCTCGTCGGCCCGAGTCAGCGGGGGCTGGCCATGGGTTTCAACGAGGCGGCCGGCTACGGTGCCGTCGCGGTCACCGCGGTCGTCGCCGGCATGCTCGCGTCGCACTACGGCTTGCGCCCCGCGCCGTTTCTCCTCGGCCTCTCCTACGCGATCATCGGGCTGGCCCTCAGCGCAGCGTTGGTTCGCGAGACGCACGCGCACGCCCGAGCCGAGGCCGCCGGGCATCACGAGCGGTCTGCTGCCCATGCCGGGTTGAGCGATCGCGACATCTTCGTGCGCACGAGTTTCACAGAGCCGGCGTTGTCCACGGCGTGCCAGGCCGGTCTGGTCAACAACCTGAACTTCGGACTGTCGTGGGGTCTCTTCCCGATCCTGTTCGCCAGCAGGGGGATTCCCGTGGATCGCATCGGCATCCTGGTCGCCGTCTATCCGGCGGTATGGGGAGCGGGCCAGATCCTCACCGGCGGGCTGTCGGACCGATGGGGCCGCAAACAGTTCATCACCGCGGGCATGCTGATCCAGGCAGCAGCACTCGCGCTCATCGCGATCGGCGACACCTTCATGTGGTGGCTGATGGCCGGCGCCCTGCTCGGCGCGGGCACGGCGATGGTCTACCCCACGCTGTTGGCCGCCATCGGCGATGTCGCGCACCCGCTGTGGCGTGCGAGGGCGGTCGGCATCTACCGGCTGTGGCGGGACAGCGGTTACGCGGTCGGCGCGATCGTGGGTGGCGTCGCCGCAGATCTATGGGGCTTACGCGCGGCGGTCTGGGCGGCAGCCGCGATCACCGTCGTGTCGGGTCTGATCGTCTCGGCCCGAATGTATGAGACCCATGTCCGTCCCTAGCTTCCTCAGCGGCGCGAGCCGATGTCGCCGGGCGTCACTTCCGCTCGCTGATCTGCGCGCGGATCGGCCCCTTGGCGACCGTGGTGAACGGCACGTCGACGGGAAAGTCGTCGTCAAGCGAGCGGATCTCTTTCGACCGCACGATGGTGGCCAGCGCCAGCGTCGTCTCCAGCCGGGCGAAATGCTCACCGATGCACGAGCGGGACCCGCCCGCGAACGGAATGAACTGCCAGCGGTCGTGCGCCTTCACCGCCTCGGAGCCGAACCGGTCGGGATCGAACACCAGCGGCTTCGGCCACACGCTCGGATCCCGGTGCACCGCATAGATTCCCACGAGCACAAGGCTGCCCTTCTGGACCCGGTACCCATCCACCACGATGTCACGCACGGCCATCCGCCCGACGCCCGCGGCGGGTGGGCAGAGCCGCAACGCCTCGTGCAGCACCTGCACGGTGTATCCGAGTCGGGGCACATCGGCGGGCGTGATCTCGCGACCACCGATCTGGCGCACCTCGTCGGCGACCCGGTCCTGGACGTCGGGATGGTGCCCGAGCACCCACAACGCGTAGGTCAGCGCGGTCGCCGTGGTGTCGTGACCCGCCAGCATGAAGATCAGCAGATCGTTGATGATGTCGTCGTCGCGGATGGACCGGCCGGTCTCGGGGTCGGTGGCCGCCAGCAAGGCGTGCACCAGCGGCGCGTCGAGGGTCGAGTCGGCGCGGCAGGCCTGCAGCATGTCGTCGGTGACCGTGCGCAGCGCCGCCACCGCCTTGCGGGCACGGGCCCGTGCCGGGGTGGGCAGCCAGTGAGGGGCGCGCACCGGACGCAGCGCGCGATCGGCGGTGTAGGACGACGCGACGTGCATGTGTTCGGCGATGACGTGTTCGCGGTCGTTCAGGTCGAGACCCAGGACCGAACGGCCCAGCGACCGCATGGTCACCCGGCGGCAGTCGCCGTCGAGATCGACTTCTCCCCTGTCAGGCCAACTTTCGCACAGCGCCTGCGCCGCCCGCGACATGTGGCCGCCGAACGTGCGGACGTTCGGCTTGGTGAAGACGGGTTGCAGTGCCCGCTTGCGGGGCAGCCACGGCTCGTTGGGCAGCACGAACAGGCTGTCGCCGGCAAGGTGCTGCACCTCGTCGTGCACGACGCACCGCTCGGCGGCGGTGTCGTTGCGGCCCAGCACGTCGCGAATGCCGGTGGGCGAGAACACCGCGACGACCGGAGGAAACAACCACTTGGGCCCGACTTGGATGCGGGTGACCGTGCCGCCGGCGTCGCGCAGCACTTCTTGGCCTGCGTCGAGATTCCTCACCGCCTTCAACAGCTGCCGGATCGACAACGGGTTCCTCGGAACCAGCGGCAGTGTGCTCACGTCGCTCACGAGTGCCAGAGCAGAACCTCGCCTTCGCCCTGGGTCATCACCGTGCCTGGCATCACCCGCAGCCGGTACGGCGTGAGGCGCAGCACGGCGAATGCGTCGGACGTCGGGCCGTCCTGCCACATCGGGATGATGCTCGGGTCGTAGCCGACCGGCTCGGGGCCGCCGGCGAACTTGTCCCACACGGCTTTTCGGGTTTCGTCGTCGAAGTACCACTCCACGAGGCACTCGGCGCTGCAGGTGTCGTGGCTAGGCGACCAATAACTCACCGCCATCTCGGGATGCACGGCCAGGTGTCTGCGTTTGACGGGGCTGGGCACCGTGGCGATCCAGCCGAACAGGTCGGTGCCGTCCCACTCCCAGAAGGGATGCAGGATGCGGGTGCGCGGACGACTGTCGGCGTCGACGGTCGCGACCGACGCCCACACGATCGAGTGGGCCATCTCGATGAAGGCCGGCGCGATCTGGTCCAGAGGTGTCATCACTGACCAGCTTAGGGAATATGCCGCCGCCCGTTCTCCCGCGAGCAGACGCAATGGTCCCCAGGCACCTGGGACTTTACGGGCGTTAGCGTCTGCTCGCGCTCATGCCGGAACCGCCCGCAGCGCCGGCGGCAGGCTGGGCAGGAAGTGCCGGGTTGCGAAGGCGCGGATGTCGTCGGCGGTCTCCAGCGGTCGCGCACCCGGCAGCAGCAGCGCCATCGCCGCGTAGCGCAGGATGGTGTCGGCCAGGTCGTCGACCGCCTGGGCGCCGATACGGTCGGCGAACCCGGCGGGGAAGATCTCCCGCAGCGCGTCGGCCATTCGCTCGATCGCGGCACCGTAGTGCGTGCGGGCCATCTCGAGCACAACGGCAGGCTCGTCGCTCATCATCCGGTTGAGCACCCGGTGCCTGCGGAACCGCAGGATCGACGAGGTGAACGCCTCGACATAGTAATTCGATTGCGGCCCAGCCTGTTTCAATTCAGCGGCGATATCGGCGAACAGCGCGACGTTCTCCCGCTCGATGACGGCGGCGACCAGTTGGTCCTTGTTGGCGAACCGGCGGTAGATGGTCGTGCGGCTGACACCTGCGCGGCGTGCGACGTCCTCGAGCGCGACCCGACGCAGGCCGTGCCGTTCGAACTCGACGACCGCGGCGTCGAGGATGGCTTCGGTGCCCGGGTCAGGTGCGGGCATACCCGGCTTGAGCGAATTTGTTGTAGCGCAGCCGCATCGGCAGATGATCCCACAGCCAGTTCACCGGTCGCGACCGCCACAGCGCAGCGAAGCGCTGGTAGCGCCGTTCCTGGCGCTCGCTCCACGGGAGGCCGAGCAGCTCGCGGGTGCGCGGCGGCATGCCGCCGGTGGTCAGGAACGCCGCCGCCGGGTTGAGAACCGCGGATATCACCCGCCACAGCGGGCGCGGCACGCCCTTCGGGCACGGGTAGCCCTTGGTGACGTAGCCGACGCCGTACTTGGCGGTCGGGTGGGCGATGACGATCTCGTCGATCATCCGGTTCCAGTACTGCTCGAACGCGGCGTAGTCGGCGGGCATCACCCGATCGCTGACGCCGTAGCGGCGGTACCAGGTCTTGGATTCGAGGTAGATCTGCTCCTTCTCCTCGCGGCTGAGCCGCTTGACGAAGGTGTCGGCGAAGTAGAGCACCTGTTCGACGAACGTGGCGTGCGCCCAGAAGTACGTCTGTGGGTCCAACGCGTGATAGCGCTCGCCGTCAGGCATCGTGCCCTTGATATCGGTGTGAAAGTCGCGCACCTGCTGGCCGGGATTGTCGTCGTCGCTGCCGTACACCGTCATGAAGATCGGCGGCAGCGACCGCTTGACCCGCGCCGCGGTGTCGGAGAAGAACACCGAATGATCGAGGACGCCCTGACCGAGCTCGGCCAGCATGTTCTGCAGCACCGCAGGGCGCGGGCCGATCAGATACATCCGGTTGTCGCCGAAGTAGCGCCAGACCAGCGACTGCGGGCCCAGCGGCAGGGCGTCGAGCTGTTGCGGGGTCTCGGCCAACTGGGTCATATGGAACAGTGTTACAAATTTTGAACTTTGTACCAAGTGCCTTGTGAGCAGGCTCACTCGATATTCGCGAGTAGAACTCGCATGATCACCCACCGGGCGACCAGAAAACCGAGCAGTCCACAGTAAACGGCCTTGACCGTCATCAGGCCGGCCAGCGACGACGTCGTCATCCCGGCGGCGTGCAGCAGCCGGGACGCCGCGACCACCACCACCGCGGCGCCAGCGCCCAGCATCAGCCCTGCCAGCCAGCCGCGCCGCGGCAGCAGTCGGCGCAGCCACCGCCGGGGGGTCACGGTGCCGTCGTCGACGAGGCGGCGCGCGCCCAGCGCGCTGAACAACCCGACCAGCGTCGACAACACCAGCGAGGTGATGACGAAGTTGACCACCAGACCGTCGGCGCCCCATATGTTCCGGGGGCCCATGTGCCGCGCGGAGAGCCAGTCGATCAGGGGGTTGACCACCGCGTTGATCAGCCCGGCCACCGCCGCCTGGGTGCGGACGTAGGCTGCCGTCGTCACGCTCAGTCCCGCGGGCGGGCTGGACGGAACAGCGCCTCGGCATCGCCGGATGCGAACGCGGCGCGCCGCTGGGCAGCGAGATCCTGCAGGTAGCCCTCGACCTTCTCCGGTGAAGCGGCGTACGTGCGCCACAGATCTCTGGGCTTGTCGGGAAACGCGATGATGCCCTCACCGCGGGAAGCACCGTCCAGGATGATCCGCGCCGCCTGCTCTGCCGGGATCGCGTCCTCGGGTGGCTTTGCATCGACAGCTTCGCCGAGGATCGATGTCCCGAAGATCCGGCTGACGACGTTGCCCGGGCATGCCACCGACACCCGGATGCCCTCGGCGGCCAGTTCGTAGCGCAGACATTCGCTCATTCCGACCACGCCGAACTTGGTGGTGCAGTACAGCGACTGGTACGGAAAGGGCACCAGTCCTGCCAGCGATGCTGTGTTGACGATGTGGCCGCTGCCCTGGCGGCGCATGATCGGCAGGGCGGCGTGCACACCGTAGATCACGCTCCACAGGTTGAGGTCGACGATCCGCCGCCAATGCTCCAGGGTCGCGTCGGCAATCGGCAGCGTCCCTCCCACACCGGCGTTGTTGAACAGGAAGTCCAGCGATCCGTGCCGCGATGCCGCGTCGTCGATCAGCTGCTGCACCTGTTGTTGGTCGGTGACGTCGACCTCTGCCGTGTGCACCCGGCCGGCGTGCGCACGGAGCTCGTCGGCCGCGGTCACCAGCCTGGCGGCGTCGCGGTCGGAGAGCACTACGACGGCGCCGTGGTCCAGCAGGGCCGCACTGACCGCGAAGCCGATGCCCGATGCGGCGCCGGTGACGACGCACACCCTTCCGCTGAAGTGATCGCTCACCATGCCAACTCCCGCGCGGAGTCGACCCGGATCACCTGGCTACCGACGGTGACCAGGCAGCCGACGTGGGACTCGATTGGCAGCCGGCCAACAGCGTCGATGATGTGCGCCTGGGTCGGATTCTGCTCCCACGTCAGCAGCCGCCAGTCGACGTTGCCGTCGGCCCACCACGCCGCGGTGTACTCGTAGTCGATCGGGTAGAGCGTGGGATGGTTCAACGCCGCCCCGGGCCGCCCGGTGTTGGGGATGTAGCGCCAGCCGAACCAATCCAGATGTCCGCTGCGCCCGTTCAACTCGGCCAGTTCCGTCGCCGTCAACGCCTGCGTCTTGCGGGCGTCGATCCGCAGGAATGTCGCCCCTTCGAAGCTGACGTGGCCCAGCATCCGCTCGTCGATCTGTTGCAGGTCGGAGACGTCGGCGAAAATCTTGGGGATGCCGGTCTGTTCCCGCCCGCCGAGGATGGGAGTCGCCTTGCTCTCCCACACCACCAATGCGTAGGAGCCGGTGATGGCGTCCGATCCGAAGCGGTAGCGCACCGGCACGTTCACCGCGACAAGGTTGTAACCGCCGCCCGCCATCCACTCCACCCCGCGATTCAGCGCATAGCCGACATCCAGCACCGGTTCGGTGACCTCGAAGCATTCCGGGATGTAGCGTGACAGCGCCTCGCGGTCGGTGCGATAGCTGATGCCGACGGTGGTCACCTCGCGGTAGGTCCAGGAACCCAGCGGCGACCCGCCGAAGTGCGCGGGCATCAGGTAGCTCTCCTCAGCAGAGAACCGAAACACCCTCGAAGCCTAGTGAGCGAGGTCGCTTTCGACGTCGGATTGCCGATCTGCCGCCCCGGCTCGCCGCAGGCGGGCGATGCCGAGCACGGCGAGAACACCCGCAACGGTCGCCAACAGCAACATCAGCACCAGCATCGGCGGGCTGAGCGCCACCGACGTCGTCTGCGGTTCGCCGGGCAGGATCGGCGCCACGGTGACAGCCGATCGCGCGCCGAACCATGACCACACCGCGCCTGCCGCCGCCAGGACGGCCAGCCCCAGCTCGAGCGTGGCGCGGCGCCGCTGCCTCATGCCTTCTGCTCCGGCGGGATGCGCTCCTCGACCAGATTGATCAGCTGCGCCCGTAGCTGCCGATGCTTGCGCGCCCACGCCTGAGCGGTCCGGTCACCGGTCAGCTTGACGCCGATCCCGGTGCGGCCCTTCGGCACGCCGGTGAGCTCGCCGAGCGCCCGCGCCGACATCCACCGGGGTTCCTCGTTGCCCTCGGGTTCGGGGTAGATCCGCACGATGTCGTCGATGTGAATGCACTCAGCGCCCTCGCGCAGCGTTGTCGGCGTCAGCTCCACCGACGTGTGAATCCGCGCGGCCTTGACCTGAATGGCCACGAAACCCGACACCAGCAGGAAGAAGACTGTCGGCACCAGCCATTGAAAGCCCAACCCCGCGGACATCTGGATCAGCACCATCGCAACAGCGGCTACCGGCCCCGTCGCCACCCACCACCAGCTGGCGCCCTGCTCGTAGAACAGCACGTCGGCCGGCTCGCTGCTCTGTGTCACGGCGTCTCCCGGGCGTGAAACCAGTCCTGGGCCGACGGCCGCATGATGAGCACCGCGCCCACCATCGTCAGGATCATCGGAATCAACCACAAGATGCCGCCCGTCATCAGCGTGAACAGCGCCAGCAGCACCACCAGCGCAAGCGAGAGGCCGACCGCAGCGCGCCGCAGCCGGGCATGGCCCGCCCGGGTCCGGCCCGCGAGATAGCCGAGGGCCAGGCCCGCCACCGCGAAGATGATTCCGGCGCCCCGGTAGACCGTCGGCAGACCGCCCCGCGCCAGCGCCATGAGCAGGCCCAACAGCACCAGCGATATCGCGGCCGCCAACCAGAGCCAGAACACCGCTTCGACGATGCGGGGCCTGCTGGCCGGTGCGGGCACTGACATGGTCGGCAAGCCTAACGAACGAAGAATGCGTGAGCCTCCTTGCGGTGCAGCAGGACCACTCCCCCGATGATCAGGACCGAGCCGACGATGGCGCTGAACGCGTACAGCACCGCGCCGGCGGTCGGCCGGTCGACCGAGAACAGGCTGGTTCCGGCGTAGACCACCGAGGCGACTCCGCCGCCGGTGAGCACCGTGCGGGCCCACCTATAGCCCTGCCGCATCAAAAACAGGAACGTCACCACCACCGCGGCGATGACGAAGACGAAGATGCCCGACAACGCGAAGACCACCAGCGGCGGCCGCGGCCGCTGCGTGTGCACCAGGTCCACCAAATAGCCGGTCACCATCAACGGCACCGCCACCAGCCAGAGCCAGAAACCGGTGTCGACGTCGGTTGGGCGTGCCTCGCTCACGCGGTTGCCTCGCGGGCTCGGCTCCCGCGTGCCGGGCCGATGGTTCGCTCGCAAGCTTCGCTCACGAAAGCCAGTCGGCCGCTTCGGCCGCCCAGTACGTGAGCACGATGTCGGCGCCCGCGCGCCGGATGCCGATCAACGACTCCAGCGCGGCGGCCCGGCCGTCGATCCAGCCGTTCGCGGCGGCGGCGCTGATCATCGAGTACTCGCCGGAGATCTGATAGGCGGCCACCGGCACCGGCGAGATGTCCGCCGCCGCGGCGACCACGTCGAGATAGCCCATCGCAGGTTTGACCATGATGATGTCGGCGCCCTCGGCGATGTCCAGGTCGATCTCGTGCACCGCCTCGCGCGCGTTGGCCGGATTCTGTTGGTACGTGCGGCGATCCCCACTCAGGCTGGAGGACACCGCCTCGCGGAACGGGCCGTAGAACGCCGACGCGAACTTGGCGGCGTACGCCAGGATCACCACATCGGTGTGCCCGGCCTCATCCAGCCCGTCGCGGATCGCGGCCACCTGACCGTCCATCATCCCGCTGGGGCCGACGACGTGAGCACCCGAATTGGCTTGCGCCACCGCCAGTTCCACGTAGCGGGCGTTGGTCATGTCGTTGTCCACCCGCCCGGACCCGTCGAGAACCCCGCAGTGGCCGTGGTCGGTGAATTCGTCGAGGCAGGTGTCGGCCATCAGCACGGTCGCTTCACCGAGATCCTCGGCGAGGTCACGCAGCGCGACGTTGAGGATGCCGTCCTCGGCCACCCCTGCAGACCCGGTGGCGTCCTTGTCCTCACCCCGCGGCACGCCGAACAGCATCACCCCGCCGACCCCGGCGTTCACCGCGTCGGCGGCCGCCTTGCGCAGCGAGTCGCGGGTGTGCTGCACGACGCCCGGCATCGACTCGATCGGCCTGGGCTCGTCGATGCCGTCGGCGACGAACATCGGCAACACCAGATGCCTTGGCTCCAAAGACGTCTGCGCGACGAGTCGCCGAAGTGCCGGTGTCGACCGGAGCCGACGCGGGCGGTGCCTCGGAAAAGGCATGCTAAGCCACCTTCTTTCACCGAGGGTCTAGCGGCGGCGACTCTTCTTACGCGGCGGCGGTAGCGCACCCTCGGCCCGCAACCGGGCGGCGTGCTCGGCCAGCGCCTCGACCAGCGGTCCGACCGCTGCGACCTCCGGCTGCACATCGACGCGCAGGCCGAATTCCGCTGCCGTTTCGGCGGTTTTCGGCCCGATGCACGCGACGATGGTGCGGGCGTGCGGCTTGCCTGCGATGCCAACCAGGTTGCGCACCGTGGAGCTCGACGTGAAGCACACCGCGTCGAAGCCGCCCGTCTTGATCATCTCGCGGGTTTCCGCCGGCGGCGGTGCCGCGCGGACCGTGCGGTAGGCGGTGACGTCCTCGATCTCCCAGCCGCGGTCGCGCAGCCCTTCGGCCAGCGTCTCGGTGGCGATGTCCGCACGCGGCAGCAGCACCCGGTTCACCGGGTCGAAAATGTCGTCGTACGGAGGGAATTCGTCGAGCAGGCCCAACGAGGACTGCTCGCCCGAGGGCACCAGCTCCGGCTCGATGCCGAATGCGCGCACGCGGTCGGCCGTGGCCCGGCCGACACAGGCGATCTTCACACCGGAGAACGCGCGCGCATCGAGACCGAACTCGTTGAATTTCTCCCACACCGCGCGCACCGCGTTGGTCGAGGTGAACACCACCCACTGGTAGCGGCCGTCGACCAGACCCTTCACCGCGCGCTCCATCTGCGCCGGGCTGCGCGGCGGCTCGACGGCGATGGTCGGCACCTCGATCGGCAGGGCGCCGTGCGACACCAGCTTCTCGCTCATCTCGCCGGCCTGGTCCTTGGTCCGCGGCACCAGCACGGTCCAGCCGTACAGTGCGCGACTCTCCCACCAGTTCAGCTTCGCGCGATTGGCCACCGTTTTGCCGATCGTCACCACCAGCGGTCCGGTCAACGGGCCCGCAGGTTCGTTCGCGCCGATCGCCGTCTTGTCGTTCAGACCACCCAGCGTGGTCTCCACCGACCGCTGCTGGCAGGTGGTGCCGTGCGCGGTGACCACACACGGGGTGGTGTCGGCCAACCCGTACTCGATCAGGGTGCTAGCCGCGTCCGCCAGGTGCGATGCGCTCGCCTGCAGGATCAGCGGTCCCGGCGCCGCGGCCAGCGCTGCCCAGTCCACGTCGCCACGGACGTCGGCCACGGTGTGCGACGACCCGAGCGGGAGCCCCGCATAGGTCGGCACGGCCGTCGTCGCGGGCAGGCCCGGCACGATCTCGAACGGCAGGTGGCTTCGCGTCAACGCGTTCACTTCGGTGATCACCGAATCCACCGACAGCGGATCGCCGGCGACGAGCCGAACCACGTCGACGCCGGTGCGCGACTCGGTCACCAGCGTCTTGGCCACCTCCGCCGGATCACCGAGCGCAGGCCGGATGTCGGGCCCGCCCGGGCCCCCACGACAGTAGGGGGCAATCGCGGTCGGGGTGTCGGCCCCGCCGTCGGTGTCGGTCTCCGCCGGCTCGGGCCCCGACGGCGGCGGCAGCTCGGACCCACACAGGGCCAGCACCGCTTCGGGCACATCGGGGTCGGTGAAGATCAGCGCGGCGTTGGAAAGCACCGTCCGCGCCCGCGTCGTCAGCAGGCCCGGATCGCCAGGTCCCGAACCGACGTAGGTGATGCGGCCGGGCCTCTGCTTACGCCCTCGGGTCGTCATCTGTCTCTCCCAGCTTCTACCAACAGATCGCGTGCCCCCAGTTCGAACAACTCCGCCGCGACCGAGAGACCAAGCTCTCGAGCCCGTTCGGGAGTCCCGAGGCCGGACGCACGGATCACGTCGGATCCGTCCAGCGTCGCCACGCAGCCGCGCAGCGACAGCTCTTCGAAGACCCGGCCGTCCTCATCGATCGACTCGACCACCTCGGCGATCGCGCCCACCGGTGCGGAACAACCCGCCTCCAGTTCGGCGAGCAGGACTCGTTCAGCGGTGACTGCGGCGCGTGTGTCGGCGTCATCCAACTCCGACAGCAGCGCGGCGAGCTCGGTGTCGCCTGCGCGGCACTCGACCGCGAGGGCACCTTGAGCCGGCGCTGGCAACATCTGCACCGGCTCGAGAGTCTCGGTGACATCCCCCAATCGCCCGATGCGGGCCAGTCCCGCCCGGGCGACGACGACGCCGTCGAGATCACCGTTGCTTACCCTGTTCAACCTGGTGTCAAGGTTGCCTCGTAGGGGGCGAATTTCCAAACCGAGACCCAGTGCTCTAAGCTGTGCCGCCCGTCGCGGGCTCGAGGTGCCGATCACCGAGCCCACCGGCAGTTCTCCGAGCGTCAGACCGTCGCGGGCCACCAGCGCGTCCCTGGCGTCCTCGCGTGGCGGTATCGCGGCGATTGTGAACCTCGGATCCCCGGCGGTCGGCAAATCCTTGTACGAGTGCACGGCCATGTCCACCCGGCGCTCGGCGATGGCCTCGCGCAGCGCCGCGGTGAAGACGCCGACGCCGATCGAGGCGATCGGATCGCTGGACCGGTCGCCGTCGGTGGCGATGATGACCAGATCGGCGGGATGACCCTTGGCCACCAGGGCGTCTTTGATGGCACTCGCTTGGGTCTTCGCCAACAGGCTGCCCCGCGTGCCTATCCGGATGAGATCTGCCAAGCGTTACTCAGGCTTTTCGAAATCGGTTGCGACAAAGGGCAATTCAGGTCCGGCGACGGCTTCGACGGCCTGCGGGTCCAACTCGAACAGTTCCCGCAGTGCCTCGGCGTAGCTGTCGCCGCCCGGCGAGCTCGCGAGCTGTTTGACCCGCACCGTGGGCGCGTGCAGCAGCTTGTCGACCACGCGACGCACGGTCCTCGCGACCTCGTCGCGGTGGGCGGCCTCCAGGCCCGGCAGCCGGTGGTCCAGCCGCAGCAACTCCGCCTCGACCACGTCGGCGGCACGCTGGCGCAGTGCGGTCACGGTCGGCGTCACCTCGGCCATCCGCTGGCCGGCCAGGTAGTTCGCCACCTCCGCGGTGACGATCGCCCGCGCGGCCTCGGTGTCCGACGAGGCCGCGCGGGCCGCCGGATCCCGCTGGATGCGGTCCATGTCGACGACGAACACGCCGGGCAGGCCCGCCACCGCCGGATCGACGTTGCGCGGCATGCCGAGGTCGCAGATCACCAGTTGCTTGGGCTCGTAGCCGTGGGCCAGGCCGCGGTGCACGTCGGCCAGCGACACCACGGGGCGCACGGCGCCGGTGCAGCTCACCACGACATCGGCGTCGGTGAGCACAGGCGTGAGGTGGTCGAACGGGAACGCGTCGGCGATGACGCCGAGTTCGCGGATCTTCGCCGCCAGTTTCTTGGCCCGCGGCAGGGTGCGGTTCACGACATGGACCCGCTCGACGCCCGCGCGCACCAGATGCTTCGCCGAAAGGGCGCCCATCGCGCCTGCGCCGATGACGACCGCGCTGCGCCCGGCCAGCCCGTTCAACTTGGTGTCGGCCATGTCGAGCGCGACGGACACCACCGATGCGCCCGCCGCGTCGATGCCGGTCTCGCTGTGCACCCGCTTGCCGACCGACAAGGCGCGCTGGGCCAGTTCGTGCAGCGTGCGCCCGACGGTGTGGTTGGCCTCTGCACAGGAGTAGGCGCGGCGCACCTGCCCGAGCACCTGCTGTTCGCCGATCACCGCGGAATCCAGGCCGCTGGCAACCGCGAACAGATGCTCGACGGCGGCTTCGGCATAGCGCACGTAGGCGTATTTGGTGAGGTCACCCAGGCCCATGCCGGAGTGCTCGGAGAGCACCTGGCCGATCACCGAGAGGCCGCCGTGGAAGGCGTCGACGACCGCATAGACCTCGACGCGGTTGCACGTGGACAGCACCATGGCCTCGGTCACCAGTGAGGACTGCAGCACCTGCTCGACGATCTTGACCTGATCGGACTCGTCGGTGCTCAACTGCTCGAGGACCGACACCGGCGCGCTGCGGTGCGAAACCCCGAAAAGCAGTACACTCACGGCCTCATCACCACGTTGACCAGGTTAATCGGTTGTCGGTGAGGTCACCAAATTCGTGACGCGGTTAACCCTTGTTTCGCGCCTCGAGATCGGCCCGCAAGCGCGCCTCGTCGAGCTCCCAGTAGCTGTGCTCCCTGCCGTCGAGCAGCACCACCGGCAGCCGGTCGCCGAACTCGGCGCGCAGCGCGGAGTCACCGGCCGCGGCCGCGGCGTCCACGTCGATGCTCGCCACGTCGAAGTCGAGCTCGTCGGCCAGCTCGGCCAGCCGCGCCGCGGTCCGCTCGCACAGCGAACAGCCCTTCCTGGTCAGCAACACCACCTGTGCCCGGGTCACGCAACCAGTATCCAAAATCCCGGTGTCCTAGGGTTGAGACGTGTTCGATCGCGATGCCGACGCAGCCGCCGTGCAGGCGTTGGCGGGCGATGCCAGCGCGGAGACCGCCGTCGCCCACCTCGCCCAAGACCAGGAAGCCGCTGCGGCCGCGCCGCCGCCGGACCTCACCGCGGCCGCCTTTTTCGATGTGGACAACACGCTGGTGCAGGGTTCGTCGTTGGTGCATTTCGCGCGAGGACTGGCGGCGCGCAAGTACTTCACCTACGGCGACTTGGCCCGATTCGCCTACGCGCAAGCCAAGTTTCAGCTCACCGGTCGGGAAAACAGCGACGACGTGGCGGCGGGTAGGCGCAAGGCGCTGGCGTTCATCGAGGGCCGCTCCACCGCAGAGCTGGTCGCGGTCGGCGAGGAGATCTTCGACGACATCATCGCCGATAAGATCTGGCCGGGCACGCGCGCGCTGGCACAGATGCACCTGGACGCGGGCCAGCAGGTGTGGCTGGTCACCGCGACGCCCTACGAGCTGGCCGCGACGATCGCCAGCCGGCTGGGGCTGACCGGCGCCCTTGGCACCGTCGCCGAGTCCGTCGACGGCGTGTTCACCGGCCGCCTGGTCGGCGACATCCTGCACGGCAGCGGCAAGGCCCACGCGGTGCGGTCGCTGGCCATCCGCGAAGGCCTCAACCTGCGCCGCTGCACGGCGTATTCGGACAGCTTCAACGACGTCCCGATGCTGTCGCTGGTCGGCACCGCCGTGGCCATCAACCCCGACGCCGACCTGCGCGACCTGGCCCGCGAACGCGGCTGGGAGATCCGCGACTTCCGGACCGCGCGCAAGGCCGCCCGCATCGGGGTGCCCTCGGCGCTGGCGCTCGGAGCGGCAGGCGGCGCGCTGGCCGCGATCGCATCTCGCCGCCGCTGATAGGCTTCCGCCGACCATGGCCATTGCTGAAGACATCATCGGTACCCACTACCGCTATCCGGACTATTTCGAAGTCGGGCGGGAGAAGATCCGCGAGTTCGCGAGCGCGGTCAAAGACGATCATCCGGCCCACTACAACGAGGACGCCGCGAAAGAGGTCGGCTACGACACGCTGGTGGCGTCGCTGACGTTCCTGGCCGTTGCCGGACGCAAGGTGCAGTTGGAGATCTTCGAGCAGTTCAACGTCCCGATCAACCTGGAGCGGGTGCTGCACCGCGATCAGAAGATCGCCTTTCACCGGCCGGTCCTCGCCGGGGACAAGCTGTTCTTCGACTCGTACCTGGACTCGGTGATCGAGGCGCACGGCACCGTCGTCACCGAGGTCCGCGGCGAGGTCACCGACGCCGAAGGCAAGCCGGTGCTGACGAGCATCGTCACCGTGATCGGCGAGGCCGCCCACGACGACGAGGCCGAGGAAGTGAGCGCGGCGATCAAAGAGCGCCGCGATGCGGCCATTGCGAAAATGATTGCCGGGCAAAGCTCGACGAGCTAGCCGGCCAATCGCCGAACGGTCGGTCCGATATCAGCCGAGGAACATGTTCCTGCGGTTCGTCAGCAACTGATAAAGGGTCTGCTGGATGGTTTCGCGGACCTGGTCGGTCAATTCGAAGGTGACCATCGGATCATCGGCCGCGCTGTCGTCGTAGTCGGCCGTCTCGATCGGCTCACCGAACTGGATGTGCCACTTCGACGGCAGCGGCACCAGCCCCGCGGGGCCCGTCAACGGGAACAGCGGTGTGATCGGGAAGTACGGCAGCCCGAGCAGTCGCGCCAGCAGCTTCACGTCGGCGATCATCGGGTAGATCTCCTCGGAGCCGACGATCGAGCACGGAATGATGGGCGCCTTGGCGCGCAGCGCCGCCCCGACGAAGCCGCCTCGACCGAATCGCTGCAGCTTGTAGCGGTCCTTGAAGTGCTTGCCCAGACCCTTGTAGCCCTCGGGGAATACCGCGGTCAGCTCGCCGGCCGCGAGCAGGCGGTGCGCGTCGGAGGTGCAGGCCATGGTGTGGCCCGCCTTGCGCGCCGCCTGACCCATCACCGGCATGTTGAACACCAGGTCGGCGGCCAGCAGCCGCAGATCGCGGTGCGTGGGGTGCTTGTCGTGGACGGCCACCGATGCCATCAGCCCGTCGATCGGCAGCACACCCGCGTGGTTGGCGACGATCAGCGCCGCGCCCGTCTCCGGCAGGTTTTCGATGCCGCTGACCTCGACCCGGAACCACGAGTTGAAGAGCACTCTCAGCAAAGGCAGGAAGACCGAATTGTTGAGGTGTTGATCGAACCCGAATTCGTCGACGGTGTAGTCGCCCATCATGCGTTTGCGAACGAACTCAGCAACCGCGGCGATCCGCTTGGCGAGTTCGTTCGGCGACTCATTGGCGGGGCCGGCCCCCGATGCGGCGGTACGCCGGTCGTCGATCTCGCGCACCACGGCGGCGATCTGCTCGGCGGAGGCGCGTCCGTTGGCGTCGCCGATCATGGAGGGATGCCGGCGCGCGCCTTCGCCACGGGAGGCGGCCCGCTTCTGTGCGGCCTGCCGACCCGAATTCGAGTGCAGCGGAATCACTTTCGCTCTAGGTTCGCCCGCCACGTCGATACCTTCTCCCCGCCCGATTTTGAGCCTGCATTCAACGTCCCCAACGCTGCGCCGCAGATACTGCGCGGCTCTCCATTGAGCGTACCCATCGCGGGTCAATGATCGGAGTCAATCCACGACCACGTACGTAATCGTCGAAAGCCTCTGCCGTGGTCCACTTGGGGCTATAGCCTAATGCATTGCGCATTCGCGCGGTGTCCATCACTCGGCCGTAGCTCAAGTAGTTCAACTGCTCGCGATCCAACTCAGTGTAGCTAGTTGCGCGCCTCAGCGAATCCACAGCGGACAGTGCGAACCTCGGTATCGGCAGGGCCACCCGGCCCGCGCGCCGGATGGCCTGACTCATCATGATGATGCCGGAGGCGCCGACGTTGAAGGTGCCCGGTTTGCCCGCCACGGTCGCCCGTTCCAGCGCGCCGAGCGCGTCCTGTTCGTGCAGAAGCTGCAGCCGGGCGTCATGGCCGACGACGGTCGGCACCACGGGGCCCGCCAGGTACCGCGACAGCGCGGTGTCCATCGCCGGGCCGATCATGTTGGCCAGCCGCAGGATCGTCACCGTGATGTCGGGCCGCCTGCGCGCCAGCCCGCGTGCATAGCCCTCGATGTCCATGCTGTCGCGGGCGAAGCCTTCGCCGGGCGGGCGCCTGCTGCTGGAGTCCTCGGTGAACAGCACGGGATCGGTGGGACTCGAGCCGTACACCTCGGACGTCGACTTGACGATGACCCGGCGCACCGACGGCGCCTTCTGGCAGGCGGCGAACAGTTGGATCGCGCCCATCACGTTGAGTTCCTTCAACGCCGCCTTGCCGCCCGAGCGGGGCGCGTAGGACGCCGCCGCGGCATGCACGACGGTGTCGACATCGCCGTTGCGAATCACCTTCGCGATGAAGGGGTTGCGGATGTCGGCGCGGACGAACTCCGCGCGGCCCATGCGCCGCAGCAGGTCCTTGCTCGGCGCGACTGCGTCGACGGCGATGACATGGTTGATCAACGGGTTCTGCGCGAGCCGGGCGGTGAGATAACCGCCCAGAAACCGGCAGGCGCCGGTGACCAGCACGACCTTCGGGTAGTGCAGGGTGTCATCGTCTGGCCCCGGGTTACGGCCCCCGGAGCGGTCTTGCGAATCCATCCGGTGCAGCCTATCGACGGAGCCTGGGAACTACTTGCCGAGTTTTCTGCGCTGCACCCGGGTGCGACGAAGCAGCTTGCGGTGCTTCTTCTTCGACATGCGCTTACGCCGCTTCTTGATGACTGAACCCATGAACTCCGCTACCTAGACGTGAATCAAGACGTGTTTTCGTGCCACTTGGCTCGACCCGCACACTTTACCGGTCCGCTGGTGCGGAGGAAAAACGGCGACTTCCTCCCAGGATCTGCCGAGCGCTCATCTGTGTACGGTTCTGCAGCCCGAAACCGTACAACGGTGAGCGCCGGGTTTTAGCCCGCGTCGAAATACGACGTTTCCAACAAGTCGTGGACCGCCTTGGCGTGCACCCGAAACGACCGGCCGACCCGCACCGCGGGCAGCTCGCCGTTGTGCACCAGGCGGTAGACCGTCATCTTGCTGACCCGCATGAGGCTGGCCACTTCGGCGACGGTGAGAAATTGAGCCCGCGGCGGCTGGTCGGGAGCAGCGTCGTTTCGGGCATGCTTCCCGTTCGCCGCATCCCGCCCCGATGGCCCGTTCATAGACGTCATCGCAACCCAATCCTTCAGGCACGGGCGGTTCCAGCGGCTTCCCCACCGCTGGGTACGACCCGCGCTTACACGAGGAGAATAGCGGGGTTATTGGGGTTATTGCGACGGGTGTGGGCTAATCGATTGAAATTCGTTGAATTACCCGGATGTGATTCCCAGCTGCGAAGATTGGCGTTTCGCCGCTTCGACGGCCTCCGCCAGCGCGGCCCGAAGCCCGCCCTTCTCGAGTTCCCGCAGACCAGCGGCGGTTGTGCCGCCCGGCGACGTCACCGCGGCCCGCAGTTGGGCGGCCGTGGTGTCCATCGTGGTGCCCAGTGCGACGTCTCCGGCCGGCTGGGCGACATCGAGGCGCTCGAGCAACATCGCGGCCGATCCCGCCATGGTTTGCGCGACCAGATCGGTGGCCACCGCTCGGCTCAGACCCGCCGCGACCCCCGCGTCCACCAAAGCCTCGACGACGAGGAAGAAGTAGGCGGGCCCGGATCCCGACAGCGCGGTCACCGCGTCCATCTGTGACTCAACGACGGTCAGCACGCCGCCGACGGCGTCGAAGATCCCGGACACCTCTTTGAGTTGCTCGGCGGTCGCGAACCGCCCTGGTGCCAGCGCGCTCACGCCGCCGCCGACGACCACCGGCGCGTTGGGCATCACCCGTATCACGGGCGCGCCTGCCGGCAGCTTGGATTCGTAGAACTCCGTGGTGACACCGGCGGCGACCGTCACGAAAACCTGCTCGGCGCTGTAGCTTTCGGCATGTGCGGTGGCGTCGGCGATCTCGTCGATGACCGCCGACACGTCGGCCGGCTTGACGGCAACGATGACGAACGAGGCGTTTTCCGCGGCGTCGGCCACCGACGTGACAAGCACCTTGTAGGTTTCGGACAGATAATTCGCGCGGTCGGTGGCCTTCTCGGCCACCACGAGGTCCTTGGCCTGCCTGCCCGCGCGCAGCAGCCCAGCCAGCAGCGCTTCGCCGATACTTCCGCCGCCGATGATCGCAATCCTTGCCACGGTCAAAGCATTGCAGACGACATCGGCGGTTACTGCGCGGGCGGCACCATCGCCAACTGGCGACTCTGGACGACGATGTGGCCCTCGCAATCCACCACGATGTGGTCCTCGTCGAACCAGTCCTGGCCGATCTGCATCGTCGTGCAGACGATGCGCAGCCAGCCATCGGCGGGCAACGTGCGCAGAAGCGCCGTCAGCTGCACAGTGGGCGCCCAACCGAACCGGTTGACGCCAAACGTCACCGGAGCCGACACGTCGCCGCACAGCAGCGCGAATAGGGGGTCGGGCGCCACGCCCTTGGGCCGCACCCAGTACTCGATGACGGGAGCTTCTTGCGCTCCTCGCGTGCGCGCGCCGTCGCCGCGCGGTTGCATCGTCGTCAGCGACGGCCGGATGTCGCAGCCGTGCGCCAGGTTCACCACGGCGGCCATCGGGTGGCCGGGGCCGATCGGTTCGAGGCCCGGCGGCGGCTCCGGCGTCATCAACGACACCACCGGGTTGGCCGACAGCAGCGGCGGCACGTGATGTTCCGGCTCGCCCATCGTCACGGCGGCGCGCACCGCCGTACGGTCACCCTGCGTCAGCTCAACGTCGATCAGGCTCACCCGGCGGCCGCGCTTGCGCACCGTCGTCGTCACCCGCAGGGGGCCGGGATCCGGCGCCCACAGGAAATTTCCCGAGATCGCGATCGGCCAGACGTTGTCCTCGCCGTGCTCCAGACGCGCTGCATTCGCACACAGCGCCAGCATCGCGCCGCCATGAACCTTCGGACCCGATCCCTTCGGGCCGATCGTCCAGTGCTCGTTCAGCTCGCCGTCGTAATGGCCGTCGCCGGCGGGCGTGAGCGCCATCGCGTCGGTGAACAGAGTGGATCCAGGCACGGGTGTCCCCATCGATTCGGGTGCTCCTCTCGTCCGCATGAATGGAGTGCTCCTCTCGTCCGCATCGATTCGGTGCTCCTCTCGTCCGCCGCGAGAGTCAGCGCAGCAGGTGCTTGCGGGCGAACTGCAGCGACTCGTTGAGCAGGGCTTCGCGTTCGGCGGCCGTGCGCGCACTCGACGTGGTGACTTCGAGGATGACGTGGCCGGCGAAGTCGCTGCCGGCGAGCATTTCGCAGACTTCCACCGTCGGCTGGGTGCCGCGGCCGGGCACCAGATGTTCATCGGTGGATGCGCCGCTGCCGTCGCACAGGTGCAGGTGCACCAGTCCGTCACCCATCCTGCGCGCCATGTCGACCGCGTCGGTGCCTGCCGTCGCGGTATGCGACAGGTCGAGCGTGTAGTGGGCGTGGTTGCCGTCCAGCGGGTCGTAGGACGGTGCAAACGCCGAGATCCCGGGTCCGGGCTTGCCGCCGCGCTTGCGCATCCGCTCGATCGACGTCTGCCCCGCCCCGAAGAACCGGTCGGCGCGGAACGGGAACATGTTCTCCACCGCCACCATCACATCGCTGCCCGACTCCAACTCGGCGACCTGCTCGGAGAACCCCTCGGCGTAACGACGTTGCCACCGGAACGGCGGATGCACGACGACGGTCTGGGCACCGAGCTGTTCGGCGGCGCGCACGCTGCGCTCCAGTTTCGGGATCGGGTTGGCGCCCCACACCCGCTGCGAGATCAGCAGGCACGGCGCATGCACGGACAACACCGGCATCGAATACTTCAGCGACATCGCCTCGATGGCGTCCACGTCCTGGCTGACCGTTTCGGCCCACACCATCAGCTCGACCCCGTCGTAGCCCAGCTTGGCCGCGTACTCGAAAGCGGCCTCGGTCCTCAACGGGTAGACCGAGGCCGTCGACAGACCGACCTTGATGGCGGGGCGCACTGTGCTGGCTGGGCGCTATCCCGATTGCAGCAGCGCGAGCGGGCCGAGTGTGACCAGAGCGCCGACCGCCACCGCAATCAACGTGCTGCCGATGTCCTCGGTTTTGCGCACTACCCGAACGCCGACCACCAGGCCGAGGATGACCAGCACGGACAGCACCAGCGCGACGATGTTGTTCCACTTCCACAGCTGGTCGAAGGCGATGAACAGGCCCGCCCCGAACAGCACCGCGAGCACGCACTGGCCGACGACCAGGGCGCCGCGCGCGAACGACGTCGTCGACTCCTCGTCACCCTCGAACTCGACTTCGTCCTCGTCATGCTCGACGTCGGCCGCGCCGAACTCGAGGTCGTCCAGGCCGGCACCACCGCGACGGGCCGGGTCGTCGGCGGCCGTCTCACCGCCGAACAAGCTCGCCCCCGACGAGCGCAGGTAGGACGGCAGCTCGTCGGCATCGTCCTCGGTCTCTGGTGGGGTCGCGGCGGCCATCGCCGGCCGGGTCACATCCGAGGCGACGGCGTCAACGGCGTCATCGTCGTCGACGTCGACGTCGAGCGGATCGGGGCTCATCTCCTCGGCGCCGACGCCACCGGGATAACGCTTGGGCCCGAGTCCGGTGTACTGGGGTCGACGTGGCGGCGGCTCGAAGAACATCGGCTCGGCCTCGCGCTCCTCGATGTGCGCAGCGTAGTCGGCTTCCTCGTCGGTCAGCGCGGCCTCGTCCGGGCTCTCGTCGACGAACTCGTCGTCCTCGACTTCCTCGACGTACTCGGCGACGCCATTGCCTGGTAGCGGGCCGGTGTAGTCGTCGCGGACCTCTTCGAGCTCGTCGGTGGCCGGATCGGCGACGTCTCTGTGGCTGTCGTCACTGACGATCGGAATCTCACCGGTCAGCTCGGCGACTGTGACGGCGTCGGAGTTGCCGCGCCGGCGCCGACGCCGGCCGCCGACCGGCGGCGCTCCGATCGTTCCGTTCTTCGCCAGCAACTCCGCGACCGAGATCGGCCGTGTGCTGCTGTAGCTGTCTTCTGGTCCTGTCATCGTGTGTTGCCTCTGGGCTTAGCGGGCTGCCGGTCCGCATCGCGTACGGACGTCTCCACCAGTGCGGTTCCGTCGGCTTCGCTGTCGAGTTTCCGCAGAATCAGGCCTTCTCGCAACGCCCATGGGCAGATGTCCACAGTGTCCACCGCCAGCGCGCGCATACTCGCCTCCGCAACCAACGCTCCGGCCACAATCTGTGGCGCCCGTTCGGCACTCACCCCTTCCAACTCTGCTCGGTCAGCCGCGGTCATCCTAGAGATGAAAGCTATGAGCTGCCTAAGGCCCGTTACTGTCAGGGTCCGCTTGACCCGCGGTCCCGCGCCGGACGGCGCCGCGCCGGTGAGGCGGGCCAGCGAGCGGAACGTCTTGGAGGTCGCGACCGCGAGATCGGGGCTGCCGACCTTGAGCATCTCGGCCCCCGCGTCGGCCAGCTCGGTGGCCAGCCAGTCGCGCAGCATCCCGACGCGCCGCCGACCCGGCGGGTCGTCGGGCAGCCATTCCCTGGTCAACCGGCCTGCGCCGAAGGGCAGCGACAGGGCCACCTCCGGCTCCTCGTCGACGCCGTTGGACAGCTCCAACGACCCGCCACCGATGTCGATGTTGATGATGCGGCCCGCGCTCCAGCCGTACCAGCGGCGCACCGCCAGGAAGGTCAGCCGCGATTCGTCGACCCCGCTGAGCACCTGCAGGGCCACCCCGGTCTCGGCGAGCACCCGGGCCAGCACGTCCTCGGAGTTCTTCGCATCGCGCACCGCGGAGGTCGCGAACGCCATCAATTCGGCGCAGCCCGAACTCGCGGCGATCTTGGAGAACTCGTCGATGGTGTCGATCAGCTTGTCGGCGCCCTTGCGGGTCAACTTGCCCGACGAATCGATGGCCTCGGCCAGCCGGAGAGAGGCCTTGGTGGAGCTCATCGGCGTCGGATGGCCGCCGCGGCGAGCGTCCACCACCAACAGGTGGACGGTGTTGCTGCCCACGTCGAGGACACCCAGTCGCACACACTCAACCTAACCGTTCGGCGAGTGAACTTCGTGAGCGGACCGCGGTGTGGCGTGGCGGCAGACGATTTCACAGGTCGACGCACGAATCATGATCACCGAAATCCGTTGGCGACGACGGCCGTGGCAACTTAGCGTCCGACCGCATTCGGCGCTAGCGTTGAGCACTGTGACGAGTAAGTACCCCGGCGAAGTCGAAATGGATTTCGCCCGTGAATGGGTGGAGTTCTACGACCCCGACAACCCCGAACATCTCATCGCCGCCGATTTGACGTGGCTGCTGTCGCGGTGGACGTGCGTGTTCGGCACCCCGGCCTGTAAGGGCACAGTCGAGGGCCGCCCCGACGACGGGTGCTGCTCGCACGGCGCATTCCTGTCCGACAAGGCCGACCGCAAGAACCTCGAGAAGGCCGTGAACAAGTTGACGGACGACGACTGGCAGTTCCGGGACAAGGGGCTGGGCCCCAAGGGCTACCTCGAGATGGACGAGTACGAGGACAAGCCCAACCTGCGGACACGAAAGTACAAGGGCGCCTGCATCTTTCTCAACCGGCCGGGGTTCAAGGCCGGCATCGGCTGTGCGCTGCACACCAAGGCGCTGCAGCTCGGAGTCGAGCCGTTGACCATGAAGCCGGAAGTGTGCTGGCAGCTACCGATCCGGCGTACCCAGGAGTGGGTGACGCGACCCGACGGGTCGGAGATCCTCAAGACCTGGATCACCGAATACGACCGGCGTGGTTGGGGCGAGGGCGGACTCGATCTGCACTGGTACTGCACGGGCGATCCGAATGCGCACGTCGGAGCCAAGCAGGTCTGGGAGTCGTATGCGCCCGAGCTCACCGAGCTCCTCGGCGAGAAGGCCTATGCCGAGTTGGCGGCAATGTGCAAGCGGCGCAGCGGTTTAGGGCTGATCGCCGTGCACCCGGCCACCCGGGCCGCCGAGTAGCGATTTCGGCGCGCGCGGTCACGCTGAGCGTGACCCGCCGCGCCGAATCGCTACTCAACCCTCCAGCTTGTAGCCCAGCCCGCGCACCGTCACCAGGTGCACCGGGTTGGCCGGGTCAGCCTCGATCTTCGACCGCAACCGCTTGACGTGCACGTCGAGGGTCTTGGTGTCGCCGACATAGTCGGCGCCCCATACCCGGTCGATGAGCTGTCCGCGGGTGAGCACCCGCCCGCTGTTGCGCATCAGGTACTCGAGCAGGTCGAACTCCTTGAGCGGCAACGTGATCTGCTCGCCGTTGACCGAGACGACATGGCGCTCGACATCCATCCGCACCGGGCCGGCCTCCAGCACACCGTCAGCGATGCCCGGGTCGTCGGGGTCTGCGCCGCGGCGCAGCACGGCCCGGATCCGCGCGATCAGTTCACGCGCCGAGTACGGCTTGGTTACGTAATCATCGGCGCCGAGCTCCAGCCCGACCACCTTGTCGATCTCGCTGTCGCGAGCGGTCACCATGATGACCGGCACGCTGGAACGGGACCGCAACTGCTTGCACACGTCGGTCCCGCTCATGCCGGGCAGCATCAGATCGAGCAGCACGATGTCTGCGCCGGCCCGCTCGAATTCGGCCAGCGCCGAAGGCCCGTCGGCCACCACGGTGGCCTCGAAGCCCTCCTTGCGCAGTAGGAACGCCAGGGGATCGGCCAGGGACTCCTCGTCCTCGACGATCAACACATTGGTCATGGACGTTCTTGATCCTCTCGTTCGTCCGAGTCGCTGATGCGATCCGGATAGGCGGGAATCGACATTGTGAACGTCGATCCCGTGCCCGACTGGCTCCACAGCCGGATTGATCCGTTGTGATTGGCCGCAACATGTTTGACGATCGCGAGCCCGAGGCCGGTGCCTCCGGTGGCTCGTGATCTGGCCTTGTCCACGCGGAAGAACCGCTCGAACACCCGTTCCTGATCGGCGGCAGCGATGCCGATTCCCCGATCGGTGACGGCGATCTCGATGTTGTCGCCCCGGCGCCTGCGGCTGATGGACACCGGAGATCCATTGGGTGAGTAGGCGATTGCGTTGGACACCAGGTTGGCCAACGCAGTGACCAGAAGGGGTTGGTCGCCGAGCACCTTGTAACCGGTCGGCGCGTCGGTGGTGATGGCGATGTCGGCGTTGTCGGCGGCCACGCGGTACCGCGAAAGCGCCTCGGCGACAACGGTGTCGACGTCGACCGCCTCGAGATCGGGCAGGGGTTCGGCGCCCTGCAGCCGGGACAGCTCGATGAGTTCGCCGACCATGTTGGCCAGCCGCTTCGACTCCACGACCATCTTGTCGGCGAACCTGCGCACGGTGTCGGGGTCGTCCGCGGAGGCCAGCAGGGCCTCGGCGAGCACGCCCATCGCACCGACCGGCGTCTTGAGTTCGTGGCTGACGTTGGCGACGAAGTCGCGGCGGGTGGCTTCCATTCGTGCGTGCTCGGACTGGTCGTCGACGTAGACCACCGCGAACCGGCGGTCCTCCTCGGTCAGCAGCCGGACGTGGCCGCGCACGGACAGACCGGAGCGCCCGGGCTGCGCCCGCCTACGCGGGGAGAGGTCGACCTCGACGTCTTCGCCGGTGGCCAAGGTGCGCTGCGCCGCCAGCCAGGCGCGGTCGTCGAGCAGTCGGTCGCGCACCAGACCCAGTTCGCGGGCCCGGTTGTTGGTGTAGACGACGTCACGGTAGGTGTCGACCACGACGATGCCCACCGGCGACAGCGACACGATGTGGGCAAGCATCTCCGAGACGGTGATCCCGGATTCCTCGGCCGCCCGCCTGCGCTTGCGCTCGACGATCCTCGGTGCCAGAACAGCCGCGGCGCCGACACCGATCACCAGCGCGAGAAGTGCCACGACTGCCGTCAGCAGCAGCGCGGATACCACACTCACGAGCAAATCGTACGAAACTGGTGAACGTCATCCCAGCAGCGTGCGGCCAAAACGGGACAAGTCACACACACAGGCGCAGGTGTTCGGTTGGCGTTCACCCAGTGTTTTCTCGACGTCGCTGTCACCGGCGACTATTTCGCTCCCTGGCTGGCGACCGCGGCCGCGCCGGCGGCGGCCGCTTCCGGATCCAGGTAGGTACCGCCGACGATCTTCGGTCGCAGATCGCCGTCGAGGTCGTAGCGCAGCGGGATGCCGGTCGGGATGTTCAGCCCGACGACGTCCTCGTCGGACATGCCGTCGAGGTATTTGACGAGCGCGCGCAGCGAGTTCCCGTGGGCGGCGATCAGCACCGTCTTGCCCGCCTCCAGGTCGGGCACGATCGTGTCGGTGAAATACGGCACGAACCGCGCCACCACGTCTTTCAGGCACTCGGTGAGCGGGCCGCCGTCGATGTCGGCGTAGCGCGGATCGGCGTCCTGGCTGTAAACGCTCCCCGCTTCGATCGGCGGCGGCGGCGTGTCGTAGCTGCGCCGCCACGCCATGAACTGCTCTTCGCCGTATTTCTCCTTGGTTTCCGCCTTGTTCAGGCCCTGCAGCGCGCCGTAGTGACGCTCGTTGAGCCGCCAGTCGCGGTGCACGGGGATCCAGTGCCGGTCGGCCTTGTCCAGCGCGAGGTTGGCGGTGGTGATGGCCCGCCGCAGCAGCGAGGTGTAGACGACGTCGGGCTGGCGCTCGAGGTCGGAGATCAGTTCGCCGGCGCGGACGGCTTCCGCCCTGCCCTTCTCGGTGAGGTCGACGTCGACCCACCCGGTGAACAGGTTCAGCGCGTTCCATTCGCTTTCGCCGTGGCGCAGCAGGATCAGAGTCGAATCACCCATGGCGACGATCCTCTCATGCAGACGCGAGTCAGTCCTCGTCGTCGATCAGGTGCTCGAACGCCTGCAGGTTCTTCAGCGACTCGCCCCGCTTCACCCGCCACTCCCATTCCTTCTGGATGGACGAGCGAAAACCCAACTCCAGCAACGTGTTGAAGTCGTTGTCGACGGCCTCGAGCACCTGGCCGAGGATCCGGTCCACCTCGTCGGAGGTGACGGACTCCAGCGACATCCGGCCGACAAGATAGATGTCGCCGACGTTGTCGAGGGTGTAGGCGACGCCGTAGAGCCGCCGGTTGCGCTTGAGCAGGAATCGGTAGACGCCCTCGTGGTTCTCGTCGGGCTTACGGCAGACGAATGCCTCGACGCGCACCGAGTGCTCTCCGATGGACAGGATGGTGTTGGTCTTCAGCCGCCGCTCGCCGGGCAGCTCGACGATGATCCCCGGCAGGCCGCCGTGCACGCCTTCGTGTCGCGAACAGACGAGGCCGCTCTCCTCGCAGGCGTCCTCGATGACCTGCGCGGCAGTTGGGGCGGTCATGCCCGCACGCCCCGTCGCATCGAGAACCGGCGTCCGGTGCGACGCGCGCCGACGCTGCGCGGCCGGTGGCGGGCGCGGTAGTCGCTGATCGCGTGCCCGTAGCCGGCCAGCAGGCCGTCGACGGTGTGTGCCCAGGAGAAGGTGGCGGCGTGGTCGACGGCCGCACGCCGCATCCTGGCGGCGTCCCGCTCGAACAGCGCGGAGATCGCCTGCGCCCAGTCGTCGGGGTCGTGGCCGTCGACGAGCGAACCGGTGACACCGTCGCGGACCGCGACCGGCAGGCCGCCGACCGCCGCGGCGACCACGGGGGTGCCGCACGCCTGCGCCTCGACCGCGACCAGACCGAAGGATTCCGAGTAGCTGGGGACCGCGACCAGGTCGGCCGCGCGATAGACGTTGACCAGTTCGTCGCGCGACTGCGGAGGAAGGAATGTCACCCGATCGGCGATACCCAATTCGTCGGCCAGCCGAACCAGCCCATCGGGAGCGGCCAGCCCGCTGCCCGATGGGCCACCCGCCACCAACACCGAAAGGTCCGGCAGCTTGGCTGCCGCCCGCAGCAGCACATCGGGTGCCTTCAACGGCTGGATGCGGCCGACGAACGCCACCACCCGTTCGGTGACCGGGATGCCGAGCGCGGCCCGCGCCGCCTGCCGATCGCCGGGGGTGAAGGTCTCCAGGTCGACACCGGGATGAACCACGTCGATGCGCGCCCGATCGGCGTGGTGAAGCGAAACCAGTTGCTGTGCTTCGTGTTCGGTGTTGACGATCAGCCGGTCCGCTTCGTCGACGACCTGCTGTTCACCAACCGCACGCAGCGGCGGTTCCGGTGCGTCGCCGTCGGCCAGCGCGGCATTCTTGACGGCGGCGAGAGTGTGCGCCGTGTGCACCAGCGGCACCGCCCACCGGTCGCGCGCCAGCCAGCCGACCTGACCCGACAGCCAGTAGTGCGAGTGCACGATGTCGTAGTAGCCCGGCTCGTGAGTGGCCTCGGCGCGCAGCACGCCCGCGGTGAACGCGCACAACTGCGTGGGCAGATCATATTTGTCCAGCCCCTCGAACGGGCCTGCGACGACGTTGCGCACCAGCACCCCTGGCGCCACCCGCACAGTCGGCTGGTCGGCCGAGGAGGTGGCCCTGGTGAAGATCTCCACCTCGACGCCGCGGCGGGCCATCTGCAGCGCCGACTGCAGCACGTAGACGTTCATGCCGCCGGCGTCGCCGGTGCCGGGCTGTGCCAGCGGGGAGGTGTGCACGGACAACACGGCCACTCTGCGAGGCAGATCCGTCGCTAGGCGCACACACTCATGTCTACACCGCCCGTGCGAGCGCCCGCCGCATCGCGCCGATCGGATCGGCGTAGATGCCGCCCAGCGACACCACGCCCGCGCCCGCCTCCTGCACGCGGTTGCCGAACGAGGTGACCCGGATGTCGCGCGCGGGCAGCACCGAGCGCTGCCGGTAGGCGGTCTCGACCAGGCTCATGGCCTCCGGGTACCCGGTGAACGCCTGACCGCCGACGACCAGGTCGTCCGGGTTGAGCACGTCGCGCAGCAGGGCAACGGCCTCGCCCAGCACCCGCGCGCGCTCGGCCAGCAGAGCGCGGCCCTGCTCGTTGCCCTGCCGGGCCGCCCTGCGCACGGCCGCCATGGTGGACGCGGGCCCCTCTGCGGGGACCACCCGCTGCTTGCGCGCAGCGATGAGCACCGCCTCGTCGCTGACCGTGGATTCCAGCTGGCCGGTGCCGCCGAGGACATCGGAGTGCGCGGGCAGGCCGGCGATGGTGCCGGGGCCGCTGGCGGGGGAATGGACCTTCCGGCCGATCGACAGCGCGTAGCCGACGGTTTCGCGGGCGTAGACGTAGAGGCTGGTCGCCGGACCGGCGGGCCGCCGCGTGCCCAGCAGCAGCTCGGCACCCGCCATGGCGTCGACGTGCGATGCGACCGACACCGGCAGGCCGAGCGTCTCGGCGAGCACGGGCCCGACCGGTGCGTCCGACCAGCCCAGCCGCGGGTGGTCCAGGTAGCCGGTCGCGCTGTCGACGACGCCGCCCGCCGCGACGCCGACCCACAGCGGGCGGCGACGGTGCCATCGGCTCAGGTAGCGACGGGCGCTGCCCGCCAACGACTCGAGGGCGGCGTCCTGCGGACCCCGCGGCGTCGGGGTCTCGACGACGTCGAGGGTGCGGCCGAACAGGTCGGTGGCCACGATGCTCGTGGTCCGCGCACCGATGTGAATGCCGAGCGTGAGGAACGGCTCGTGGTTCACCTCGACAGGCACCCGCGGCCTGCCGATGGCACCGGACACCGCCAGGTCGGCGCGCTCCCGCAGCACGCCCGCGTCCAGCAGGGCGGTCACCTGACGGTTCACGGTTGCAATGGACAGCTGGGTGACCTTGGCGATCACGTCGCGCGCGATCGGGCCGCGCGAGCGCGCCGCGTCAAACACCGCCGCCGCCGCCGCATCGGCGACACACAGCGAGGGGGCGACGACGTGGTGGCGCGCGAGGAGCGCCCGTTTCGTGTGGGCGGCGGTCGGGGCCTGGCGAAGGGTGGTGGTGGTGCGCACGGCTGTCCTTTGGTTGACGTCGTCGGGTGGGTCTTGGCCACACCTGGCGACTCAACGGGACTGCGTGATTATCCGGGGTCGGTCAGGCGCGGCGAATCGCGCGGCGACAACAACAACACCGGAACATGCGGCTCAACTTAGCACAGCCAACTAATCGCAGCCGACTACTACAGTGGGTTCCCATGACAACACCCGAGGCCGACCGCCGGGTCGCGGTGGTCACCGGCGCCAGTGCGGGCATAGGTGCAGCGACCGCGAGAACCCTTGCCGCCCAAGGCTTTCACGTGGTCTGCGTGGCGCGCCGGGAGGGCCCCATCACGGAGCTGGCCGCGCAGATCGGCGGCACCGCGTTCGCGGCCGACGTCACCGACGGAGCCGCCGTTACGGCGCTGACCGAGAGCCTGGACCGGGTCGACGTGCTGGTCAACAACGCCGGCGGCGCCCGCGGCCTGGAGCCCGTGCAGGAAGCCGACATCGAGCACTGGCGGTGGATGTGGGAGGCCAACGTGCTCGGCACCCTGCGGATGACGCGCGCGCTGCTGCCCAAGCTCATCGACTCCGGTGACGGGCTGATCGTCACGGTGACGTCGATCGCCGCGCTCGAGACCTACGACAACGGGTCCGGTTACACGTCGGCCAAACATGCCCAGGGTGCGCTGCACCGCACGCTGCGCGGTGAACTGCTGGGTAAACCGGTGCGGCTCACCGAGATTGCGCCGGGCATGGTCAAAACGGACTTCTCGCTGCGCCGGTTCGAGGGTGACGAGGAACGCGCCGACGCCGTCTACAAGGGTGTGACACCGCTGGTGGCCGAGGATGTCGCCGAGGTGATCGGGTTCGTCGCATCGCGGCCGTCGCACGTCAACCTGGACACGATCGTGATCCGGCCGCGCGACCAGGCCAGCGCCTCGCGCTTCAACCGTCGGTAGTGGCTAGCGGCCTGGGCGGTCGTTGACGGGTTGCGGCGCACCCGTCGGCGTGACGGGCGCGGTGCTGGGGATGTTGGACGGCGGCGCCTGCGACGACAGCGCCGACATCGACGTCCACTCGTCCCACGGCACGGCCCAGTCCCAGATGTCGCCGTCGGCGTAGGACAACTCGATCGAGGTTCCGGTCACCTCGACCGGGTCACCGTAGATCGCGCTGTTGAAGTACTCCTGGGAGTTCTCCAGGTTGAGGTTGATGCAACCGTTGGTGACATTGGTATTGCCCTGCGAGGCAATGCTATTGGGGTTGCAGTGGATGAACTCGCCGTTGTTTGAGATGCGCACCGCAAAGCGCTCGTGCACGTTGCTGTAGCCGGCGGCGGGATTGGTCATGTAGAAGTCTTCGTACTTCTCGCTGACCACGTGCACACCGCTGCGGGTGATGTTGCGGGGCAGGTCGGCCTCCCCGTAGCTGCACGGGAAGTCCATGATCACCGCGCCGTCACCGTCGAGCACCTGGATGCGGTGCGACGAGGCTTCGGCCTTGACGACCTGGCGGCGGCCGATCGCGAAGTTCAGGGAGATGTCCTCGGCGCCGTATGCGTCGTCGCCGAACTTCACGCCGTAGAGCTTCGCTTGGACGTTGACCGTGGTGTTCGCCGGGTAGTACTCCTTCGTGCGGTAGTGCACCCGCGATCCACCCACCTCGTCGGGCAACCACGCCCAGCTGCCCTCCACCGGCGGATCGGTGGTCACCTTGAGCGCCTTCTCGACGGTGACGCGGTCCTCGTCGGCAATGGATGCGTCGAACTGGAGAATCACCGGGGCCGCGACGCCGACGACCTGGCCGTCGGCGAGCTGGAACTGGCCATTGACTCGAGTGGTCGGGTTGACGGTGGTGAAGTTGCCTTTCACCGGGACTGCCTTGCCGTCGCGGCCCACCACCGAGCCGGACCACGTGTAGTCGGCGCCGTAACCGAGCGGCTCGGTGACGGTGAAGGCGGTGCGCTCGCGGTTGACGGCGCCCGCGACGACCTTGCCGTCGCTGTTGGTCAACGCCACCCGCTGGAACCAGCCGTCGCGGACCTCGACGCGGACCGGCGAAGTCGGCAGCACGTCGGATGCGTCGTTCTTGGGGCTGAAATCGAGCGTCGGCTTCGACGGCGCGGGTGCGGCGTCCGACGGCGCCTTGGACGTGCCTGAGCAGGCAGCCAGCACCCCCGGAGCGACCACTCCGACCGCAAGCGCGGTCAACGCCCGCCGCCTGTTCATCGGCGGCGGCGTCGAGTTGGGGGTCGAGCCAGGAGTCACGTGTTCCAAAGATACCTAGAGTTGAGCGCCTACCAGGCTCGGCTCGGGTGTGAGTTCGATCCCGAATTCGGCCGCGACACCGTCACGCACCCGTCTGGCCAGCGCAATCACGTCGGCGGCGGTGGCGTTCCCCCGGTTGGTCACAGCCAGCGCATGCTTGGTCGACAGCCGCGCGGGCGCCCCATCGCCGGGATAGCCCTTGCCGAAGCCGGCATGCTCCACGAGCCAGCCCGCGGCCAGCTTCACACCGTCGGGCGCCGGATAGTGGGGCACGGGCACATCCGAGCGCCCCTGGATCCGGTCGAAGTCCACGGGCGGGACGATGGGGTTGGTGAAGAAGGATCCGACGCTCCACGTGTCGTGGTCGGCCTCGTCGAGGACCATGCCCTTACGTCTGCGCAGCGCGAGCACGGCGTCGCGCACCGCGGCCGGATCGACCCGCGCACCGGGCTCGGCGCCGAGAGCCTTGGTGAGTTCGCCGTAGCGCAACGGCGCGCTGCGGCCGTCGGTGTCGAGGGCGAACTCGACCTCGAGCGCGATGCCGGCATCGGAGTGCTTGAGAATGCTTGTGCGATAACCGAATCGCAACTCCGCGGCGTCGACCCAGCGGTCCTCGCCGGTGGCGCGGTCGAGCAGCCGGACCCGCCGGATGGTGTCGGAGACCTCCGACCCGTAGGCGCCCACGTTCTGCACCGGCGTCGCGCCCGCCGAGCCGGGGATGCCCGACAGGCATTCCAGCCCGCCGAGCCCGTGCTCCAGCGCCGCGAGCACGACGTCGTCCCACACCGCGCCCGCCTCGGCGCGCAGGATGCCGCCGTCGACGTAAATGCCCGCGTTGGCCAGCCTGACCACCGTCAGGTCGGCGATCTCGTCGGCCAGCACCACGTTGGAGCCGCCGGCCAACACGAGCGCGCGTGCGCCGGGCTCCGCCCCGCCGTCCAGGGCGCGGATGACGGCGATGACGGCCTCGGTCGTCTCGCAGGTGATCAGCCGGCGCGCGACCGGACCGACGCGCAGCGTGGTCAGCGGTGCGAGCGGCACCTGCTCGGCGACCGGTACACCCCCTAGCAGCGAACTGACCACGGGCCGTAACGGTAGCCTGGCCAGCTATGCCGCGTTCATTCGACATGGCCGCCGAGTACGAGGGCAGCGTCGAACAGGTCCATCAGGCATTGCGCGATCAGGCCTACTGGCTCGAGCGGCTGGCCGACTCCGGCGCCGACGCGGCGACGCTGGACTCGATGCACGTCGACGACAACGGGGCCGGCGGTATCCGGATCAAGACCACGCAGGTGCTGCGCGCCGACCGCCTGCCCGGCATGGTTGCGCAGTTCCATCCCGGCGACCTGGCGATCGTGCGGGAGGAGGCATGGACTCCGGTCAGTGACGGCAAGGCGACCGCCGATGTGACGGGTGCGATCCCCGGCGCGCCCGTGTCGTTGTCGGGCACCGCGGTGCTCGTGTCCGCCGGGGACGGCGCCTCGCGGCTGCAGTTCACCGCCACTGTCGAAGTGCGGATCCCGCTCGTCGGCGGCAAGGTCGAGAACTTCATCGGCGGCCAGCTCGTCGAACTGCTCATCGCGGAGCAGCGATTCACCACGGCGTGGATCAAAAATAACCCGTAACCTGCCGGTAACCTGGTGTTATGGCGCGCCGGATGGATTACAGGGTTTCCTTCGGGGCGCCGGCCGAGAAGATCTACCAGGACTTCACCAGCCGCGAGTACTGGGAAACCCTGATGGATGCCTACCGGTTTCTCACCCCGCAGTCCGAGATCACGACGTTTAGGTCCAACGGGTCGGGTACCGACATCGTCTTCAAGCAGAACCTGCCGCGCATGTATCTGCCGCCGGTCGCACGCAGCGTGATGCCCGTGGACATGGTCATCACCCGCGAGCAGCATTTCGATCCGTACGACCATGCGGCCAAGCGGGGTAAGGGCAGCTACCGCGCCAGCGTTCCGCGCGGGCCCGGGCACTTCGGCGGCCGCTACTTCCTGACCGAGACCGACGCGGGCAGCGAGCTTCGGCTCGTCAGCGTCTGCAAGGTGCACATCCCGCTCATCGGCGGCGCACTCGAGGATCTGATCCTGCACCACATCAGGCAGCTCTTCGACGCCGAGGAGGCGTTCACCGGCGACTGGATCGCCAAACACCACTAGCGGATGCGCACGGCGTGGATCAGGGCGAATACTGCTTCCCACCCTAAAATCGGGTCATGGGCGCCCCGGTCGGACAGCTGACGCGGGGTACGACGGGCCACAACCGGCTGCGCCGCTGTGACCGCTGGCTCGTGCACTCGCAGCGGGTTCGCACCGCACTGCAGTCGGCCGCCGACCCGCTGGTCGTCGATCTCGGTTACGGCGCGCTGCCGGTGACCACCCTGGAACTGGCCAGCCGGTTGCGCACGGTGCGCATCGACGTGCGGGTGATCGGCCTGGAGATCGACCCTGGACGAATCGTGCCGCCGCAAGGCGGTGTGGAGTTCGCGCTCGGCGGCTTCGAACTGGCCGGCCACCGCCCGGTGCTGGTGCGCGCCTTCAATGTACTGAGGCAGTACCCCGAGGACGCCGTCGACGAGGCCTGGGCCTTGATGAGGGCACGGCTGGCGCCCGGCGGCCTGATCGTCGACGGCACCTGCGACGAACTCGGCCGGCGGTGCTGCTGGGTGCTGCTCGACGGCCAGGGACCGGTCAGCCTGACGCTGGCCTGCGACCCGTTCGCCATCGAGCGCCCGTCAGACCTTGCCGAACGGCTCCCGAAAGTCCTTATCCACCACAATGTCCCGGGTCAGCCCATTCACACACTCCTGACCGCCGCGGATCACGCGTGGGCCAGCGTCGCCGGCCACGGCGTGTTCGGACCGCGGGAGCGGTGGCGCGCGATGCTGACCATACTGCGCGACGGCGACTGGCCGGTCGAACCTCCGCGACGGCGCATGCGCGACGGCGTGCTCACGGTGCCGTGGGCAACGGTTGCCCCTCCTCGGCCCTGACCCGATCCGCCTCCGTCTCGGCCGCATCCACATCGGACAGCGCGTCGTCGACGTCCTCAGCCAACTGGATGTCCAGTCCCCGGATCGGCGCCGGCGGCATGACCAACGCAACCGTCACGTACGTGATCAACGACGCCGCGAAGGCGATGAACGTCGGCCAGCCGTCGAACGACGCGTCGAAGACCCCGTTGGGGATGTACAGGATCGTGTTGTCGAGGCCGTACATCGTCGGCGTCATGACGAACAGCACCAGCCGCACGGTCAGGCCGACGACGATCGAGACCAGGGCGGCCGGCGCGGTGCCCTTGCGCCACACCAGCCCGAGGATGAACGGAACGACGAGGCAGGCCAACAGCAGGTCGAAGGCCAGCGTGAGCAGAATCCCGGTCTCGGCAACGTAATTGGCGATCAAGATGGCGAACAGGGTGGTCGGGATCATCGCGATGCGGGTCGCACGCAGCAGCGGGTCGCGCTGACCGGGGACGTGCACCCGGCGGACGCCGCCGAGGTTGCGCACCGCGACATTCGAGATGGCGAGGATGGCGCCGTTGGCGGTGCTCATCGAGGCGCCGACCAGACCGCACAGCACGATGATCGTCAGCGCCAGCGGTGCGTAGCGGTCGAGCAGCACGAAAAGGATTGGCCCGTCGAGTTCTTCGGGCAGGAATGCCTTCGCCGAGAGCACCACGAGGCCGAACGGGACACAGATCGCGACCACCCCCGTCGCGGCGCCGAAGCAGGCGCGCCGCGCCGTCTCCGGAGACTTCGCGGCGAACACCCGCTGCATGAAGTCGATCGCGACGATGTCGCCGATGCCCAGCGCGATCAGCGTCGCCCAGTTGATCGTCGCGCCCTGCGCCGGGTCGGTCAGCTGGCCGAGGTCGAGAGGGCCTGTGCCGTCGGCAATGACGATTCCGTGCGTGGCGGCCATCCAGATCAGCAGACCGACCGCGCCGACGAGAACCAGGACCATCTGGATGATCGCGGTGTAGGCGTCGGCGATCAGGCCACCGGCGCCGGTGTAGGCGACCGCGAGGACGGCGATGATCACCGTGCCCAGCCAGTACGGAATCCCGACGAAGTAGTTGAACAGGAAGCCGCCGGCCACCAGATTGCCCGCGACCAGCAGACAGAACCCCACGATGAGCATCAGGGACGCCACCGCCTCGACGGGGCGCCCGAACCGCAGGTGGTAGTAGTCCGGGAACGACGTCAGCCCCATCCGGTTCATCGGTTTGGCGAAGAAGATACCCGTGAACACCAGGCACAGCGCGAGCCCCAGCGGCAGGCACGCGCCCGCCCAGAAGCCGAATTCGGCTGCCAGGTCGGTGTTTCCGAGGGTGGCGTTGGTGTCGACGGCCGACCCCATCAGCGCACCGCCGACCAACAGCAGCGGCAGGCTGCGCCCGCCGACGAGGAAGTTGGCGCTGTCGCCTGCTATTCGTTTCGACACCAGGAAACCGATGAAGACAACGGCCGCGATGGAAATTCCGACGCCGAGAAGAATCATGGGAGCCTCCTTTGCGAGCTGGGAGCCTCCCGGGTTTTTGTCCCGCCGTGGAACGGTCGGCTTCGCCGCCGACCGCCTGCATCTCTCGGACCAGACCCGGCGAGCGGCGGAACCCTAGACGCGCCTCACAACTGCTTGTGAGTCGTCAGCCAGAAAAACTCCGCACCGTTACGGCGGTGGGCGCGACGTGTTAACGGTTCGTTGCGTTTTCGAGTGGCGGCTTCGCCGAACACTGCCAAGATAAGAAGTCAGGAGCCGCATTCCGGTTCCCCGGACGAGGTGCGTCGTACCCGGCAAGCGACAAGACGGCGCTCGAGGAGTCACCATGTCCGATCAGTCGTCTGAACCCGTCAACCGCGAGGGCGCATGGGCACAGCAGGCCGAGGCCGCGCTGCCCGATCGCCGGGAGCGCGAGGAGATCGAGCGCTCTCTGATGTTCGGGCTGGAGGCCGCGCCGACCATCACCGACCGCCGCATCTCCACCTTCGTGCGCGGCGAGCTGCCGCACTTTGCGGGCGAACGCGGCACGTTCCTGAAGTGTCCCTTCGTCGAAGACGTCAACCAGGTCGACGATGCCGAGGTGGCGATCTTCGGCGTGCCGCTCGACGCCGGTGCCACCTACCGGCCGGGCACCCGATTCGGCCCGCAAGGAATCCGGCGCTCCACCAACCTCTTCGGCACGTACAACTACGAGATGGGCGTCGACCTGCGCGAGCAGCTGAACATGGTCGACATCGGGGACGTGTTCACCATCCCCGGCAATCTGGAGAAGTCGTTCGACCAGATCAGCCAGGCGATGGCGCACGTCGTGGGCAAGGGCGTGATGCCGGTCGTGCTCGGCGGAGACCATTCGATCGGGTTTCCCACCATCCGCGGCATGGCCCCCTATCTGGACGGCAACATCGGCATCATCCACTTCGACCGCCACGTCGACACCCAGGAATCCGACCTCGACGAGCGGATGCACACCACACCGTGGTTCCACGCCACCAACATCCGCAACGCCCCGGCGACGAACCTGGTGCAGATCGGCATCGGCGGCTGGCAGGCGCCACGGGCCGGGGTGAAGGTCGGCCGGGAACGCAACTCGACCGTCATCACGGTCGGCGACGTCGAGCGCGTCGGCGTCGAGAAGATCGCCGAGATGGCGCTGGAGGTCGCGTGGAAGGACGCCAAGGCCGTTTACCTCTCCTTCGACATCGACGTGATCGACGCCGGGTTCGTGCCGGGCACCGGCTGGCCGGAGCCGGGTGGGCTGCTGCCGCGGGAGGCGCTCAACCTCGTGCGGATGGTGTCCGAGCCGGGGTTGGCCGGTATCGAGGTGGTGGAGTGCTCGCCGCCGTACGACTGGGCCGAGCAGACCGCGCTGCTGAGCTCGCGGGTGATCCTCGACAGCCTGGCCAGCCAGATCCGGTCCGGCAAGCTCGGCCGCAAGGCCGCCTCGCGGGACCGGCACGCCTGGGGGCCGTGACTGGATAGCCTCCGCCCGACGACGATGCCCGGAGGAGGAGTCGGGCATTAGCCTCCGCCCGACGACGATGCCCGGAGGAGAAGTCGGGCATTAGCCTCCGCCCGACGACGATGCCCGGAGGAGGAGTCGGGCATTAGCCTCCGCCCGACGACGATGCCCGGAGGAGGAGTCGGGCATTAGCCTGAAGCCATGCGAATAGCGCTGGCCCAGATCCGCAGCGGCACCGAGCCCGCGGCCAACCTCGAGCTGGTCGAGGAGTATGCGCGCCGCGCGGCGGACGCTGGGGCCGGCCTCGTGCTGTTTCCCGAGGCGACGATGTGCCGCTTCGGGGTACCGCTGGCCGAAGTCGCCGAACCGCTGGACGGGCCGTGGGCCGACGGCGTGCGCCGCATCGCCGCGGATGCGGGCATCACCGTCGTCGCAGGCATGTTCGTGCCCTCCGACGACGGGCGCGTCACCAACACGTTGATCGCGTCCGGGCCCGGCGTCGACGCACACTACGACAAGATCTACCTCTACGACGCCTACGGGTTCACCGAGTCCCACACCGTCGCGCCGGGCCACCAACCGGTGGTGATCACCGTCGACGGGGTGGGTGTCGGGCTGAGCCTCTGCTACGACATCCGTTTCCCCGAGCTCTATGTCGAGCTGGCGCGCCGCGGCGCACAGCTGATCACCGTGCACGCCTCGTGGGGGACCGGGCCCGGCAAGCTCGAGCAGTGGACGCTGCTGGCCCGGGCCAGGGCGCTGGACACCGGCAGCTTCGTCGGCGCCGTCGGTCAGGCCTATCCCGGCGACAGGATCGCCGAGGTGGGGCCGACGGGCGTGGGCGGCAGCATCGTTGTATCCCCCTACGGCGAAGTCGTCGAGGCGGCGGGGGCCGACCCGTCACTGCTCGTCACCGATATCGAACCGGATGCCGTGCAATCGGTCCGGGATACGATCGCGGTGCTCCGTAACCGCACAGACCTCGCCGAGGCGCATAGGGCAGAATCGCGGGCGTGACTGATCCCTGGGCCCGACCGGCCGACCAGCACCAGCCTGGCCCCCTACCGCCGGGGCCTCCCCCGCAGCAGCCCCCGCAGGGCGCGCCGGGCCAGGCGCCGCCACCGCCGGGTGGGCCCGCGCCGAAGGAGTCGTCGCCGCTCGCCAAGGTCAAGAACCTCTTCCGCGACCCGCTGTCGATCGTCCTGGTCGTCGTCATCGTCGTCGCGCTGATCGCCGCGGGTCTGCTCGGTGCAGAGCTGTATGCCCGCAGCCGCGCCGACGACGTGGTGGCCGCCGCCACCGAGTGCGTCGTCAAGGACGACGTCACCGTGTCGTTCGGCGCGTCGCCGTTTCTGATTCAGCACATGACGGGCCACTACAGCAATATCTCGATCGAGACCGCCGGCAATCAGATCCGCGACGCCAAGGGCATGAAGGCGCAGATCAACATCGACGATGTCCGGTTGCAGAGCAACGGGAACTCGAAGGGCACGATCGGCGCGCTGGACGCGACGATCTCGTGGACCGCCGACGGCATCAAGCAGACGGTGCAGAACGCCATCCCCGTTCTCGGCAGCTTCATCACCGACGTCAAGACGAATCCGTCGGACGGCACCATCGAGTTGGAGGCGGCGCTGGGCAGCGTCACCACCAGACCCACGGTGGTCGATGGCGGGATCGCGCTGCAGATGGTCAACCTCAACGGCCTCGGTTTCACGCTGCCGCGTGAGATGGTTCAGCCCGCGCTCGACGCGTTCTCGGCGCAGCTGACCAAGGGCTATCCGCTCGGAGTCAAGGCCGATGACGTGAAGGTCAGCGATACCGGTGTGACAGCGCACTTTTCGACCCGCAACGCGTCGATTCCGGCGGGTAACACCGATCCCTGCTTCGCAGGCCTGTAGAGCGGGATCAGCTAAGCCAGCCCGGCGAGCACCGCGCGGCTTCCCGACAGCCCGAGCCGGGTCGCGCCCGCATCGAGCATCGCGACGGCGTTCTCGGTGCTGCGGATGCCTCCGCTGGCCTTGACGCCGATGCCGGGGCCCACGGTCGCGGCCATCAGTTCGACCGCGTGCACCGATGCACCCCCGGCGGGGTGAAATCCGGTGGAGGTCTTGACGAAATCTGCACCCGCGTCGACGGATGCACGGCACACCGATGCCAGCGCGTCATCGCCGGCCAGGCTCAGCAGCGCCGCCGACTCGACGATCACCTTGAGAACAGCGTCGGGCGCTGCGGCCCGGACCGCGGCGACGTCGGCCCGTACCGCCTCAACGTCGCCGGACACGGCGGCACCGACGTCGATGACCATGTCGATCTCATCGGCGCCTGCGTCGACGGCGTGCGCGGCCTCGTCGGCCTTGATCACCGAAAGATGTTTGCCGGATGGGAATCCCACGACCGAGGCGATGTGCAGGCCTGCGGGCGCACAGGAGCCGGCGAGGGTAACCATCGATGGCGACACGCACACCGCGTACACCCCGAGTTCGACGGCCTCGGCCACCAGAGCCGTCACATCGGCTTGCGTCGCTTCGGGTTTGAGCAGTGTGTGGTCGACGACCGCGGCGACTTCCGCGCGGCTGCGCGCCACTAGAACGGTTCTTCTGTGCCGCCGGGATTGCAGTGCGCCGCCAGCATCTCGTCGCTGGACACCTCCGGCCGCCACGGCTCGAGATTCCAGCTGGTCTTACCGGGGTAGGCGAGTTCGGCGTACTGCCAATGGCACATGAATTGCTCGCGCATGCCGGGCATGTCGGCATCCGGGGCGAGTGTCAGCACTTCCGTCCACGCCTCGTCGGCGTCGGCAGCGGTGCCGATCTGGACGGATGCGGCGCGGGCGGCGTCGGTCGGATAGACGCGCAGGCTCGAGAGGTCGCCCCATTTGGCCCATTCGGTGTGTGCGACGTAGGGCGGTCCCGGCGCGGGGTCGGCGGATGCGGTGCCGGTGAGAGAAAGGGCAGCGGTCAGGGCAGCCGCCGAAGCGACAAGGAGGCGACGCACCCGCTATCGCGACTTTCCCTGGATATCGAGGATTTTCGGCCGAACGTCGACCAGATAGATACCCGACGCCACGGCCGCGATCGCTGCGCCGAAGGGATCACGGAACACCAGCAGCAGAAGGACGCTGCCGCCGATGATCAGCAGCCAGACCGGCTTGGTGAGCTTGCCTGCCGCGGTGTAGGCGTCGGGGCGTTGCATGGCTGCGTGCACGAAGGCGTAGACGGCCACGGCGAATGCAATTACGACGAGGACCAAAACGATGACGCCCGCTAGGTCGGCAAGGATCACCTCACCAGCCTAAGCGGGCGCCACCGTCGGCGTCGAATTTACTTCTGGGTGACCTTCTTGGCCGGAGCCTTCTTGGCCGGGGCCTTCTTGGCCGGGGCCTTCTTGGCGGGAGCCTTCTTGGCGGTCTCCTTCACCGGGGCCGCACCCTTCTGCGCCTTCTTGGGCAGCTCAACGCCGACCAGCTTGGCGGCACGCTCGCCGACCGCGCGGGTCTGCGTCGCCACGTTGCCCAGCGCCTCCTGGGTCAGCTCGACGGCCTGGTCGGTGTAGGTCTCGACCCGGCCTGCGGCCTCTTCGAGGGCGGGCTGGCTGCGCAGCCGCTCGAGGGCGGCCTCGCCGCGCTCGACGAGCTTGTTGTAGGTGGTCTGCGCGGCGTCCGCATAGCTCTCGGCGAACTTGCGCAGCTCGTCGGAGCTCAGCCGGTCGCGAAGGTCACCGAACTGGGTGGGCAGATCCTCCTGCAGCTTGGTCAGCCGGGCCCGGCTCTCCTCGACGCGCGTCTCGGCGTCGGTGCGGGCCTCGCCGGCACGGTCGCGCAGGGTGGCGACGATCTCGTTGACCCGCTCGAGCGCCAGGTCGGCGGCGCCCACTGCGGCCAGCAGCGGAGCCTTGAGGTCATCAACGGTCGGTTGGGTGGTGTTCTTCTGCGTCTTCTTCGCCATGTCGATTCTTTCCTTTCTTCACTGAATCAGTGGGTCATTCGGTCTTCTTGGACAGCGGGTTCGTCTTGTTTTCAGTCAGTCGCCGTCTCCTCGATCTCGTGGATACGAACGGCTTCGTTCTGTTCGCAAAACGATGTGTAGATGTCGAGCAGCACCTGCTTCTGCCGCTCGGTGATCGCCGCGTCGGTGATGATCGCGTCACGAACCTCGTTGGTCTCACTGGGCTCCAGGATTCCGGCTCTGATGTAGAGCACCTCCGCGGAGACCCGCAGCGCCTTGGCGATCTGGCTCAGCACATCGGCTGACGGTTTGCGCAACCCCCGTTCGATCTGGCTCAAATAGGGATTGCTGACGCCCGCTTTCTCGGCCAGCTGCCGCACCGATACCTGAGCCGCCTCACGCTGCGTCCGGATGAAGCTGCCGATGTCCTGTGCAGCGTTGGAGACCACGTCGACGAGCTTCTCGTCCTGCGACATGGGTTACCCCCTTCGGTGCGTTGGGTATGCGGGTGAGACAAACCCCACGGTACGACGGGGTGCTAACTTTTGCAAGCACTAGTTAGCGCAGGTCAGAAGAGTAGCTGGGCTATCGAATAGATGATCAGGCCGGCCAGCGCACCCACGACCGTGCCGTTGATCCTGATGAACTGCAGGTCACGCCCGACGTGGAGTTCGATGCGCCTGCTGGCCTCGTCGGCGTCCCAGCGCTCGATGGTGTCGGTGATGATCGTTGTGATCTCCGCCCCATATTGGGTCACCAGGTGCTGGGCCGCCCGGATGATCCAGTTGTCCACCTTGTCGCGCAGGTCGGCGTCGTCGCGAAGCGATTCGCCGATGTGCACCGCGGAGTCCGCGATGCGGGTGCGCAGCGCCGACGACGGGTCGTCGACGGACTCGAAGAAGATCCGTTTTGCGGCATTCCAGGCCGTCTCGGCGGCGCGGGCCACCTCGTCGCGGGCCATGATCTGGTTCTTGACGTTCTCGGCCTTGTCGATCGTCGTCTCGTCGTGCTGCAGGTCGTCGGCGAACTCGAACAGGAACCGTGTCGCCGAGCGCCGCAGCTCGTGGTCGGGATTGCGGCGCACCTTGTCGGTGAAGTCCATCAGCTCGCGGTGGATGCGGTCCCCGACCAGGTGGTCCACCCAGCGTGGGGACCAACTCGGCGAATCGCGCTCGATCACCCGCTCGATGACCTCGCCCGCGTTGAGCGACCACTGGAAGGCCCGGTCGGCCAGCAGCTGCAGCAGCGCCTCCTGGCGCCCCTCGGCCAGCAGCGTGGCCAGCACCCGGCCGATCGGCGGTCCCCACTGCGGCTCGGCGATGCGCTTGACGATCATCCGATCCAACACGTGCTGGACGTCCTCGTCGCGCAACATCTCGACACCGACCCGCAGCACGGTCGACGCCTCGGCGGCCACGCGTTCGGCGTGCGACGGCTCCGAGAGCCACTTGCCCAGCCGCCCCGCGACCTCGGCGTCGCGCAGCTTCGTCTCGACGACCTCCGGCGACATGAAGTTCTCCCGCACGAAAGCGCCGAGACCCTCGCCCAGCTGATCTTTCTTGCGCTTGATGATCGCGGTGTGCGGGATCGGGATCCCCAACGGGTGCTTGAAAAGCGCGGTCACCGCGAACCAGTCCGCGAGCGCACCGACCATGCCGGCCTCCGATGCGGCGGCGACGTATCCCGTCCACGCCCCGGCACCTCGGGCCTCGGCCCAGCGACAGAAAAGGAAGAGCACGGTCGCGCCGAGGAGGAAGCCCAGCGCGACCATCTTCATCCGGCGCAGGCCGCGACGACGTTCGGCGTCGGCAGCGGTGTCGGCGCCCGCCAGCGTTTCGGCAAAGCTGGCCCGCTGTGCCGGCGGCGCAGGCAGCGCCCGCAATCCGCGGGCGCCCGCGTCTGGTCTGTGTGCCACACCTCCATCATCCGCTACAACCGGCGGGGTCGGCCGTGCCGACAGGCCCCGCCATGATCATTCGCCGTAGTATCGAGTAGATCCATATGAACGGACTAGCGCGATAGTGACACAGCAGACTCCGCCGGTGGCGGTCAAGACCGATGGACGGAAGCGGCGCTGGCACCAACACAAGGTGGAGCGCCGCAATGAACTGGTAGACGGCACATTGGTGGCCATCCGAACACGCGGCAGCGGTGTCAGCATGGATGAGATCGCCGCCGAAATCGGAGTGTCGAAGACGGTTCTCTACCGCTATTTCGTCGACAAGAACGACCTGACGACCGCCGTGATGATGCGGTTCGCGCAGACCACCCTGATCCCCAACATGGCCGCTGCGCTGTCGTCGAACATGCAGGGCTTCGAGCTGACCCGCGAGATCATCAAGGTCTACGTCGAGACCGTGGCCGCCGAACCCGAGCCGTACCGCTTCGTCATGGCGAACAACTCGGCCAGCAAGAACAAGGCGATCGCCAACAGCGAGGAGATCATCGCGCGCATGCTCGCCGTCATGCTGCGCAGGCGGATGGTGGAAGTGGGCATGGACACCCGCGGCGTCGAACCGTGGGCATTCCACACCGTCGGGGGCGTGCAATTGGCCACCCACTCGTGGATGTCGAACCCGCGGATGAGCGCCGAGGACTTGATCGACTACCTCGCGATGCTGTCGTGGAGTGCGCTCTGCGGCATCGTCGAAGTGGGCGGCTCGCTGGAGAAGTTCCGGGAAATGGCTCACCCATCCCCGATCCTGCCGCAACAATTGCTCGAACAATGACCGAAGAACCAGATCTCCCGTCGCTGTGGTCCCACGCGCCGCACCTCAACCTTCGATTCCAGGCCGGCGCGAAGGTGGCCGATATCGACACGAGCGCGACTCCCGGTTTCCAGGGCAAGAAGGCCGACGCCGCGACCCTGCAGGTCGAACGCAACAAGCGGCTCGCCTCACTGCAGGAGTTGCTGTTCGCCAACAGCAAGGCCGAGACCGGTGACGATTACTCGGTGCTGCTCGTGCTGCAGGGGATGGACACCGCAGGCAAGGGCGGCATCGTCAAACATGTTGTCGGAGCCGTCAATCCGATGGGTGTGCGCTACACCGCGTTCGGGCCGCCGACCGAGGAGGAACGCGCCCACGACTATCTGTGGCGGATCCGCAAGGCGCTGCCGCCTGCGGGCCACATCGGCGTGTTTGACCGGTCGCACTACGAAGACGTGCTGATCGTGCGGGTGCACAACATGGTGCCGCCGGGTATGTGGGGTGCCAGGTACGACGAGATCAACGCCTTCGAGAAGGAACTGACCGACGGCGGAATGAGATTGGTCAAGGTCGCGATGTTCCTGTCGCGCGACCAGCAGAAGAAGCAACTGCTCGAGCGGTTGGACGATCCCACCAAGTTCTGGAAGTACAACACCAAGGACATTGACGAGCGCGAGTTCTGGCGCGACTACCAGGAGGCCTACCAGGTGGTGCTGGACCGCACTTCCACGGACTATGCACCGTGGTATGTGGTGCCGTGCGATAAGCGGTGGTACAGCAGACTGGCCATCACCGAGTTGCTCATCGAAGCGCTCAAGAACTTCAACTTGGCTTGGCCGCCAGCCGATTTCGACATAACGCTGGAGAAGAAGCGGCTGGCCGCGTCCTAGCTTCCGCTGCTCGCCGAAACTACGGTTGTTGACGGAATTCGCCTGATTCGCGTCATCTTCCGTAGTCTCGCGGAACCGATTTGCGGGTCGGCGCATCCAAATGATGTGCGAGGAATGGTGGTCGGGTCAGAGGCGCTCGCATCAGGCAGGTTGACGCGGCAGGATCTGCGAACGCGATACGTCAAGCTTCATCGAGATGTCTATGCCCCGGCAGGCCTCGAGTTGACCGCATTCGATCGCGCCGTTGCGGCGTGGCTCTGGTGCCGCGGCGAGGCGGTACTCGTTGGTTGCTCGGCCGCAGCCGTGCTCGGAACGCGATGGCTCCCCTCCGATGAACCCGCAGAGCTGGCGCGACCCCGCTTCGGCGCCACTGCGGGCATCGTGACTAGAGCTGATGCCATCGCCGATGACGAGCAACAAGCGGTACGCGGTATGACGTGTACGACGCCGGCCAGAACCGCCTACGATCTCGGTCGTCGCCTCAGCGGAGAGACCGCGATCATTCGCATCGATTCAGTGATGAACAGAACGAAAGTGTCCGTCGCACAGGTCAAGTCGATCGCCGAGCGTTATCCGGGGGCACGAGGCATTCGGCAGCTGAGAGCGGCACTCGAATCCGTCGACGGCGGCGCCGAGTCACCGCAGGAAACGCGATTACGGCTACTTCTGGTCGAATCAGGCCTGCCGCGACCCGTGACTCAGATCCCGGTAAGGAACGATTACGGCAAGGTGGTCCGCCGAATCGATATGGGTTACCCAGAATTGAAGGTCGGCGTGGAGTACGACGGTGAACAGCACTTCGCCAATCCCGACGACTACGCCGACGACATCGAGCGCCTCGAGTTCCTGGCGGCCCGAGGGTGGATCATCGTGCGAGTCAGCGCTCGGCAACTGCGTTATGAGCGTCCGCAGATCGGCTTTCGGGTGCAGGCCGCACGGGCCAGAGCCGCTGGTCAGTACGCGTAGAAGCCCCGACCCGACTTCTTGCCGAGCTGACCCGCTTCGACCATCCGCAGCAGCAGCGGCGGCGGCGCGAAATTCGGATCCTTGTACTCGTCGTACATCGAATCAGCGATCAGCTTCATGGTGTCGAGCCCGATCAAGTCGGACAGCCGCAGCGGCCCCATCGGGTGCGACAGTCCCGCCACCACGGCGGTGTCGATGTCCTCGACGGTCGCGACGCCGGCCTCGGCCATCCGGATGGCCGACAGCAGATACGGCACCAGCAGCGCGTTGACGATGAAACCCGAGCGATCGCCGCAGCGCACCACCTTCTTGCCGAGCACCTCGCCGGCGAACTGCTCGGTGCGCGCCAGCGCGTCGTCGGAGGTGACCAGCGTGCTGATCAGCTCGACCAGCGGCAGCACCGGCACCGGGTTGAAGAAGTGCAGACCGAGCACTCGGCTCGGATTCTTTGTCGCCGCAGCGATTTTCATGATCGGGATGCTGGATGTGTTCGATGCGAGCACGGCATCTGGATCGGCGATCAGCTCGTCGAGCTGGGCGAAGATCTTGGCCTTGACGGCCTCGTCCTCCACGACCGCTTCGATCACGAGCTGACGGTCGGACAGGTCGGCGAGGCTGGTGGTGAACGTCAGCCTCGCCAGTGCGGCGTCGCGGTCGGCCTCGCTGAGCTTGCCCTTGCCTGCCGCGCGCTCCAACGACTGCGTGACGCGATTGCGGCCCGCGTCGATGAGCTCCTCGGTCGGTTCGAAGACGACCACGTTCGCGCCGGCCTTCGCCGACACCTCGACGATCCCGGACCCCATCTGCCCCGCGCCGACGACGCCGACCCGTTCAATGCTCACCATGTCTCCTCACGACAGCGACAGACCCCGCTCAAGAAACCCGAGCGGGGTCTGCGCTGTCAAGCCGGGCGGACTCAGTGGAACTGGCCCTCTTCGGTCGAGCCGGTCAGCGCCGTAGTCGAGCTGGTCGGGTCGACCGTGGTGGCGATCCGGTCGAAGTAGCCCGCGCCGACCTCGCGCTGGTGCTTCGTCGCGGTGTAGCCGCGCTCCTCGGCGGCGAACTCGCGCTCCTGCAGCTCGACGTAGGCGCTCATCTGGTTGCGGGCGTAGCCGTAGGCCAGATCGAACATCGAGTAGTTCAGCGCGTGGAAGCCGGCCAGCGTGATGAACTGGAACTTGAAGCCCATCGAGCCCAGCTCCTTCTGGAACTTCGCGATCGTGGAGTCGTCGAGGTGCTTGCGCCAGTTGAACGACGGCGAGCAGTTGTAGGCCAGCATCTGGTCGGGGAACTCGGACTTGACGCCCTCGGCGAACTTCGCCGCCAGCTCGAGATCGGGCGTGCCGGTCTCCATCCAGATCAGATCGGAGTACGGCGCGTAGGCCTTGGCGCGCGCGATGCAGGGCTCGAGGCCGTTCTTGACCCGGTAGAAGCCTTCCTTGGTGCGCTCACCGGTGATGAACGGCTGATCACGCTCGTCGACATCGCTGGTGATCAGCGTCGCGGCCTCGGCATCGGTGCGTGCGATGACGACGGTCGGCACGTCGGCGACGTCGGCGGCCAGGCGGGCCGAGGTCAACGTGCGGATGTGCTGCTGGGTCGGGATGAGCACCTTGCCACCGAGGTGACCGCACTTCTTCTCCGAGGCCAGCTGGTCCTCCCAGTGCGAACCGGCAACGCCCGCGGCGATCATGGCCTTCTGCAGCTCGTAGACGTTGAGCGCACCGCCGAAGCCGGCCTCACCGTCGGCGACGATCGGCGCCAACCAGTTCTCGACGGAGGTGTCGCCCTCGACCTTGGCGATCTCGTCGGCGCGCAGCAGCGCGTTGTTGATCCTGCGGACCACCTGCGGCACCGAGTTGGCCGGGTAGAGGCTCTGGTCGGGGTAGGTGTGGCCGGACAGGTTGGCGTCGCCGGCGACCTGCCAGCCGGACAGGTAGATGGCCTTCAGCCCGGCACGGACCTGCTGGACGGCCATGTTGCCGGTCAGCGCGCCGAGCGCGTTGACGAACTCCAGGTCGTGCAGTTGGTTCCACAGCACCTCGGCGCCGCGGCGGGCCAGCGTGGCCTCCTCGACGACCGAGCCCTGCAGCGCCACCACGTCCGCGGGGGTGTAGGTGCGCTCGATGCCCTTCCACCGCGGGTTGGTATCCCAGTCCTGCTGAATCTGTTCGGCTGATTTCGGCTTGCCAACGGTAGACATGGGGCTGTTCCTCCTGTGTTCACACATCGCTGCGGCGCCGCCAGAGTTCCCAGCTTGTTAACGCCCAAACAACTTCGCTGTCGCGCTAATCCGATAATGCACCGCGGTATATGCGCAGGTCCAGCGGCACCGATTGCCAATTTCGGTTAACGGCGGGCGATGATTTGCGAAGTTTGCAAAGTTGCTGCGGCGCTTGACCGGTTCAGAAGTTACCGACCAGTAGTCAATTTTCGCAGGTCAGTACGACCGTACTGCTAACGCCGGGGGTGTCAGAGCGCGAAGATCGAGGCGACCGCTTTGGTCTCGTCGCCGACGGCGTATGTGAGCGTTGTAACAGTGCGATCCGCCAGTTCCGCACCGAATTGCTCGGTCGAACCCGCCGGGTGAACGTGCGCGATGATCTCCAACTTGTCGCCGAGCGCCACCGGAGCGTCGTGCTCGATGGTCACGCGCAGCGGCTGCTCCATCATCTCGGGGCGGGACAGCAGATAGTCCTCGATCACGGTCCAGTACACCGAGTTGTTCATGTGGTCGAACAGGTCGATGTCGGTGACGCGCACCGGATACTCGCGCACCTGCGTCGCGTCGTCGCGACTGCTCGCCGTGAGGTAGGCCTTCCATCGCAGCCGGCCCTCGCTGGTCGTGCGCTGCAGACCCTCGATGAAGTCGTCGGCGATGCGCGCGGGGCCCTGAGTCTCACGGTTGATGTTGATCCAGAATGCCTCGGACTCCATCAGGCCGCCGCGGCGGCCGTCGATGCGCACCCGCATCTCGCACCAGCGGTTCGAGGTGCCCGAACACCAGCGCCGCAGCCGGAGCATGTCCTGGAACTCGACCGGCTTGATCAGGTCGATCATCGTGCGTCGGACGATCCAGAGCGGGTGGGTCTCTTCGAAGCCCAGCTCCCGCAGGTGGTCCTGGCCGATGTCCTGGATGTGCCTGCACGCCGCGTCGAAGCGAAGCCGGCCCAGGCGGTCGATGTCGGCGACCCGCAGCGGCCATTCCCTGTCGAAGACGTCCGGATGCGGATCGGGCACAGGCATCATCACCTTCGCCAAACCGGTGCTACCTGCGTTTCCCGCCACGATTGGTTCTCCCCTGCTAACTCCGACGGCTCCACGATCCTGCCACAGCGCCTGCCATGCCAAGAATGCGAAGACGTTCTTCGCAGCCCGTTATGCTGGCTGACGTGGCCAAAACGTTCGTCGGCTCACGGGTGCGCCAGCTGCGCAGCGAGCGCGGGTTCAGTCAGGCCGCGCTGGCGCAGATGCTCGAGATCTCGCCGAGCTACCTGAACCAGATCGAGCACGATGTCCGCCCGTTGACCGTCGCGGTGCTGTTGCGGATCACCGAGGTGTTCGGCGTCGACGCGACGTTCTTTGCGTCGCAGGACGACACCCGGTTGGTCGCCGAGTTGCGGGAGGTGACGATGGACCGCGATCTCGACATCGACGTCGACCCGGCGGAGATCGCCGACATCGTCAACGCCCACCCCACCCTGGCTCGGGCGATGGTCAACCTGCACCGGCGCTATCAGCTGACCACCACCCGGCTGGCCGCCGCCACCGAGGACCGGTTCTCCGACGGCAGTGGCTCCAGCTCCGGGTCCGGCTCGATCACCATGCCGCACGAGGAAGTGCGCGACTACTTCTATCAGCGACAGAACTATCTGCACGAGCTCGACACCGCGGCCGAGGACCTCACCATCGACCTTCGCATGCACCGCGGCGACCTCGCCCGCGACCTGTCCGACCGGCTCAAGGCCGTGCACGGGGTGCATATCGTCAGGCGCACCGACCTCGGCGACAACGTGCTGCACCGCTACGACCCCGCGACGCGCAGGCTGGAGATCACCAACCACCTGTCGCCGGGTCAACAGGCCTTCAAGATGGCGGCCGAACTGGCCTATCTGGAGTTCGGCGACCTCATCGACAAGCTGGTCACCGAAGGCCACTTCACCAGCGCCGAGTCGACCACGCTGGCCCGGCTCGGGCTGGCCAACTACTTCGCCGCGGCGACGGTGCTGCCGTACGGGCAGTTCCACGAGGTCGCCGAGAAGTTCCGCTACGACGTCGAGCGGCTCTCGTCGTTCTACTCGGTCAGCTACGAGACGGTCGCCCACCGGCTGTCGACCCTGCAGCGGCCGTCGATGCGGGGGGTGCCGTTCTCGTTCATCCGCGTGGACAAGGCGGGCAACATGTCGAAGCGGCAGTCCGCCACCGGCTTTCACTTCTCGTCCAGCGGCGGCACCTGTCCGCTGTGGAACGTCTACGAGACGTTCGCCAACCCCGGCAAGATCCTGGTGCAGGTCGCCCAGATGCCCGACGGCCGCAACTACATGTGGGTGGCGCGCACCGTCGAACGCCGCGCCTCGCGATATGGTCAGCCGGGCAAGACGTTTGCGATCGGGCTCGGCTGCGAACTTCGGCACGCACACCGGCTCGTCTACTCGGAGGGACTGGACGTGTCCGGCGACATCGCGACACCAATAGGGGCGGGCTGTCGAGTCTGCGAACGCGACACCTGCCCGCAGCGGGCCTTCCCCGCGCTCGGCCGCGCCCTGGACATCGACGAGCACCGCAGCACGGTGTCTCCCTACCTGGTGAAGCAGTCATGAGCGTGCCCGCCCGCATCGAGCCGGGAGGCTTCCGCGAACTGGGCCCCCTCGGCTGGGTGTACTGCAGGCTCGCGGCGCGGCGGCAGCGGATCCCGCAGTTGCATCTGTTCACGATCATGGGTCGACATCGGCTGCTGCTCTGGCCGTGGTTGATGTTGGGCGGATACCTGCTGTTCGCAGGCAAGCTGCCGCGTGACGACGCCGAACTGGTCATCCTGCGGGTCGGACATCTCCGCAACTCCGAATACGAGCTGCAACAGCATCGCCGGCTGGCGCGCAGCCGCGGTGTCGGGCCGGACTTGCAGGCAAGGATCTTCGAGGGCCCCGACGCCGAAGGTCTGACCGACCGGCAGCGCGCACTGATCACCGCGACCGACGAGTTCGTCATCACCCGCGGAGTGTCACCGGAAACCTGGGCGACGTTGTCGAGCCATCTGAGCAAGGCGCAACTCATCGAGTTCTGCACGCTGGCCGGTCAATACGACGCAACGGCCGCCACCATCGCCACGCTGCAGATCCCGCTGGACTATCCCGACTGATCCAGCCGGTGCCTCTTTTCGGTGATTGCATTTAAATGATCATTACTCACAAAGAGATCTATTTAAATTCATCATGGCCACCACCAGTCCATCCGATGTGCTCAACGAATTATCCGTTGCGCGAAACTTAGGGCGCGATCAGGCTCGCCGAGCAGGGCATACACCGTCGAGTTCGAATCGCTGCAGGCTCCTTCTTGGTTTGAAGTGAAATTTCAGCGTCCATTCAGAATCCTTTGAAATAGTCGGGGATCCAAATCAATGCCATGTGTGAAAAAGGGGGACATCGTATGGCTGCGCTATCGCTTCGAGGTCGCGCCAAAATCTGTGCGGCCGCGGTTGGAATGGGCGCCCTCGCTGCCCTCGGTGTGACGACAACCAGCGTCAGCGCGGCGGCGCCGCGTTGGGACATCCCGCAATCCGGCGGTATGACAATGGGCCAATCCGCCACCACGACCACTCCTCCGACGGCGCCCGCGCAAGCGTCGGTGGCCCCGACAATGAAAGCGCCGAAAGTCAAAGGTTTCTGACCCGACTGCAGGAGATCACCGAGCCCTGCCCGGCCGGTAGCAGCCGCTACAGGTACGTCACGCCGAGCACGACGAGCGACAACAACACCGGCGACACCGGCAGGGCCGCCAGGAACGCCGCCCGCACCTCCGCCTTCCGTTCATAGTCGCGCCACGCCAGCAGTCCGGCGACGATGCCGACGACGAACGACGCCGCGGCCACCACCAACACCCAGTGGCTGACCGTGCGCGTCGCGATCGCGGCGGAGATGCCGGCCAGCCACAGCATGTGACCGACGATCAATCCGCCGATGCCGGCGACCCAGATCGCTCTCGCTGTGCTGACCGTCTGAACCACGTTCAGAAATTGATCATGTGGCCGAGGAGACCGTGGAAGCACTCCTGTAGCGCCTCCGACATCGTCGGGTGGGTGTGGACGTTGCGGGCCAGCTCGGTGGCCGTCAGATCCCACTTCTGCGCCAGGGTCAGCTCGGGCAGCAGCTCGGACACGTCGTGCCCGATGAGGTGGCCGCCGATCAGCTCGCCGTAGCGGCCGTCGGCGATCAGCTTGACGAACCCGCTCGGGTCACCGACACCGTGCGCCTTGGCGTTCGCGGTGAACGGGAACTTCGCGACCTTGACGTCGTAGCCTTCGTCGCGCGCCTGCTCCTCGGTGAGGCCGAAGCTGGCCACCTGCGGCTGGCAGAACGTCGCCCGCGGCAGCATCCGGTAATCGCCGAGCGGCAATGTGTCTGCGCCGCCGATGGTTTCGGCCGCAACCACCCCCATCGCCTCGGCAACGTGGGCCAGCATGAGCAGCCCCGTCACGTCGCCGATCGCATAGATGTGGTCGACGTTGGTGCGCATGTAGTCGTCGATGCCGATGGCCTTGCGCTCGGTGACCGCCACGCCGGCCTTGTCCAACCCGTAGCCCTCGATGTTGGGCGCGAACCCGATGGCCTGCAGCACCTTCTCGGTCTTGAGCTCCTCGGACTTGCCGTCCTTGCTCACCGTGACGGTGACGCCGTCGCCGTCGTCTGAGATCGACTCGACCTTGGTGCCGGTGAGCACCTTGACGCCGAGTTTCTTGAACTGCTTCTCGATCTCCTTGGAGACCTCGGCATCCTCGTTGGGCAGCGCGCGCGGCAGGAACTCCACGATCGTGACGTCGACGCCGTAGTTCTTCATGACGTAGCCGAACTCCATGCCGATCGCGCCCGCGCCTGCGATCACAATGGACTTCGGCAGCTCCCGCGACATGATCAGCTCTTCGTAGGTGACCACGTTCTCCGACAGCGAGGTGCCGGGCACCAACCGGGTGCTGCTGCCGGTGGCGATGATGATGTTGTCGAACGTCACCGTTTCGGTGCCGCCCTCGTTCAGGTCGACCTCGAGGGTGTGGTCGTCGGTGAACTTGCCGTAGCCCTGAATCTCGGTGATCTTGTTCTTCTTCATCAGGTAATGCACACCGGCGACGCGGCCCTCGGCGACTTTGCGGCTGCGGTCGAACGCGACGCCGTAGTCGAACGTCGCCTCCCCGCCGATGCCGAACTGCTTGGCTTCCTTGGTGAAGATGTGCGCGAGTTCGGCATTGCGCAGCAACGCCTTCGACGGGATGCAGCCGACGTTGAGGCACACCCCGCCCCAGTACTTCGGCTCGACGACTGCGGTCTTCAGGCCTAGCTGGGCGGCGCGGATCGCTGCGACGTACCCGCCTGGACCTGCTCCGAGAACAACGACGTCATAGTGGCTCACCCCGCCAACACTAATAGGGCAGGACGCCTGCGAAACAGCGGCTGGCGTGTTCGCAGAAGTAGACCCCGTACAGCACGGCCGCCGCGGCCGTCGACGCCAACGGCGCCGACATCAGCGCAATGGACAGCGCCGCCATCACCGGCTTGTCCTGCACCATCGCCGCAATCAGGCCCGCAACGGTGCCCACGACCAGGTAGACCAGCACGACGAACACCGCGGGCGTCTTGTCGATCGAGTGGAACCACCAGTAGAACAGGCCCAGTCCGATCACCGCCGCGACGACCCACACCGCCGCCACGACGAGGACGAACGTCCAGCGCTTGAGCAGATGCTCGCCCGCAGCGGCGGGAGGGTCGGGCGATGGCAGCGGCTCCGACGGCACGTCGTCGGCGATCGCGGGCATCTCGCCGGTGAACGTCGGCGTGAACGGCACCGTCGGCTCGGCCTGCGCTGCGGGGTCGCCTTCGCCGTTCGAGCCGGGTTTGATGCGCGGCGGATGCCAACCCAGCGGCGCGCGATGGCGATGGGTTCCCCGGTACGTCTGCTCAGGCACCGTGCACCACCTGGATTGCGGCCAGCGCTCCGAACCAGCCCGGCGCGATGGCAAGGACGGATGCACCCAGGGCGGTCATCCACCACCGGTGCGAGAGCAGGATCATCACCAGCCCGGACAGACTCGGCACGCCGACGACCAAGGCGATGACGACATCGGGCCGCACGCTCGCGGTCACCACCTTCGTCGCGGCGATTCCGCCGATCAGTCCGGCCGCCGTTCCGACCAGCATTGCGCTGGCCAACAGCCATGCCCGCGGTATCGGAATCATGGTCCGACGATAACGCCGCCCGCTGCGGAAACGGCTTTACCCGCGCGGCGCGTTAGGTATCGGACACGCATCGATTGCCTCGGCCACGATGTGTGTCCCGGCGGCAGACGGACGCGCCCCGCGCTCGTAGTCGGCGCCCGTCACCGGCGGGTGCTCGGCCAGCGACCGGTTCTCGGCATCGGTGAACGCCCGGCCACGAGACAGGAACCGCACGCCCTCGGGGGCCTCGAGGCTGAATCCGCCGCCGCGGCCCGGCACCACATCGATGACCAGCTGGGTGTGCTTCCACGCGTCGAACTGCGGCCCGGAGATCCACACCGGCACACCCGGTTCCCCGACATCGAGCACCGCCAGCAGGATGTCGCGGTCGCCGACCAGGAACTCGCCGTCGGGGTAGCACATCGGCGATGACCCGTCGCAGCAGCCGCCGGACTGGTGGAACATCACCGGCCCGTGCTTGGCCTGCAGCGAGGTCAGCAGATCGGCGGCCGCTTGGGTGATCAGGGCCCGGTTCGGCGGCCCGGCGTCGCTCATCGGCCAGCCCCTCTCTCCCGCGAACGTTCCTTACCAGTCGAATTTTCGGCGATTTTTCGACTGGTAAGGAACGTTCGCCAACGATTGAAATCTAGCCCCGTAAAGATGCTGAGCGGAGACCAAGCCCTGACCTAGGCTCGCGGGCGTGAGCGATTCCACGCCCGGTGTCGGTTCGCCGGCGGAGCTGGCACAAAAGCTCGAGAGGACCGGTTATCTCGCCGACGACGGCGTCGCGACGGCCGCCTACCTGGCATTGCGGATGGGACGCCCGCTCTTTTGCGAGGGCGAGCCCGGTACCGGGAAGACCTCGCTTGCCGCCGCGCTGGCGGAGGCGCTGGGACTGCCGCTGATCCGCCTGCAATGCCACGAGGGCATCGACGCGGCACAGGCGCTATACGACTGGGATTTCCCGCGGCAGCTACTGCACCTGCGGGCGCTGGAGGCGGCCAGCGCGGGTCACCTCGAGGCCGAATCCGCTGAACGCTCGCTCTACACCGAGCGCTTCCTGCTGGCTCGACCGCTGCTGCGCGCGCTCACCGAAGCGCCGTGCGTGCTGCTCGTCGACGAAATCGACAGAGCCGACGATGAATTCGAGGCGTTCCTGCTCGAGGTGCTCGACGAGAACGCGGTGACGATTCCCGAACTCGGCGAGGTGCGTGCGGCAACGCCACCGCTGGTGCTGCTCACCTCCAACCGCACCCGCGACGTGCACGACGCGCTCAAGCGGCGCTGCCTCTACCACTGGCTCGAGCATCCCGACCTGGCGCGGGAGATCGCGATTCTTCATCGCCGCATCCCAGGCATAGCCACGGCGCTCGCCGAGCAGGTGGCGCGCGCTGTGCACGCCTTGCGCGGCATGGAGCTCGTCAAGCCGCCGGGTGTCGCCGAGTCGCTCGACTGGGCACGGGCGCTGCGTGAACTCGACCGCGATGTCCTCGACGCGCAGACGGCGGCCGCCACTCTCGGCGCGGTGCTCAAGTACCGCGAGGACCTGGATCGGGTCGCCAGGGCCGGGCTAGACCGGCTGCTGGCCGGGTGACACGCAGGTGGCCGCCACTACCGACCCGCTCGTCGGCATCGCCGGCTTCGCCCACGCCCTTGCGGCAGCAGGGCTGCCCGTGGCATCGGACGCCGTCGAAACCTGCACGCGCGCATTGCGTCACGTGGACATCGCCGACCCCCGGCAGGTGTACTGGACCGGTCTGGCGACCCTGTGCCGGGCCCCCGACGACATCCCGCGCTACGACCTGGTCTTCGAAAGCTGGTTCGGCGGAACCGTGCCCAACCTGGCGCCGCATCGCACGCAGCATCCACGTCGTTCCCGAATCGCCGCCCTCGATGCCGCCGGTGCCACCGACACCGGCGGTGATGCACCTCGACTTCGGGTCGCAGCCGCCGACACCGAAATTCTTCGCCACCGCGATATCGCCGAACTGACAGCCGCCGAGCGAGCACACCTCGCCGAGCTCATCGCCGAATTGCGCCCGCACGCCGCGGCTCGCCCGGCCCTGCGGCTGCGGCCGTCGCGTCGGGGCCGCGTCGACGCGAGGCGCACCGTGCGCCACATGCTCGCCGCGGGAGGCGAACCGGTGCGGCCCAGGCGCCACAGAAGGGCCACCCGGCCGCGGCGAACGGTCCTGCTTCTGGATGTGTCCGGCTCGATGAGCCCGTATGCGGATGCGCTGCTTCGTTTCGCGCACGTCGTCGCCCGCGCAAACCCCAGCACCGAGGTCTTCTCGCTGGGCACCCGGATGACCCGGCTGACGCGGGCGCTGCGCGTCCGCGATGCTGAAGTGGCTCTTGCCGCCGCAGGCCGGGCGGTGCCCGACTGGGCGGGCGGGACCCGGCTCGGCGAAACGATGCGCGCGTTCCTGGACCGCTGGGGCAGACGCGGCATTGCCCGCGGCGCGGTCGTGGTCACCTTTTCCGACGGGTGGGAGCGTGGCGATCCGTCGCTGCTCGCCGAACAGATGGCTGCCCTGGCGCGGCTCGCCCATGCGGTGCTGTGGGTGAACCCGCATGCGGGTTCGGACGGCTACCGGCCGGTGCAATCCGGGATCGCGGCCGCGTTGCCGTTCGTCGATCGATTGCTGGCAGGCCACAGCCTCGCGACGCTGCAACTGCTACTCGACGAAATCCGCGACGCCTGAGCGCGACTGACACGGAACCGGTTTCGTCGTTTCGGGCGTTCGTGGCCGCCGGTCAGAGCAGAGTAGGGCTATGCGCATCACTGTCACCGTCGATGGAACGACTTATACAGACGAGGTCGAGCCGCGGCTGCTTCTCGTGCACTACCTTCGCGACCGGCTGGGCAAGGTCGGAACCGTGGTCGGCTGCGATACCAGCAATTGCGGAGCGTGCACCGTGCACCTCAATGGCTACAGCGTCAAGTCCTGCTCGGTGCTCGCCGTGCAGGTCGACGGCGGCGACGTCGTCACCGTCGAAGGCCTGTCGCGGGACGACGGCACACTGCACCCCGTCCAGGAGGCTTTCCGCGACAACCACGCCCTGCAATGCGGCTTCTGCACGCCCGGCATGATCATGCAGACCATCGACCTGCTCGCCGAGGATCCCCATCCGGACGAACACACGATAAGACAGGGCCTGGAAGGCAACCTCTGTCGTTGTACGGGATACCAGAACATCGTCAGCGCAGTGCGAGATGCCGCACAGCGTCTGGAAGCCAAAACTGATGCGGCTCATGCTGATACGGCGGGAGGTGTGCGATGACCACAACGGCTGAGCCGGAAATCGGCAAGGCGCGGGTGCGCAAGGAAGACCAGCATCTGATCACGGGGCGCACCCGGTGGACCGACAACATCGTGTTGCCCGGCATGCAGCACATGGCCGTCCTGCGCAGCCCGGTCGCACACGGCCGCATCACCGGCATCGACACTGCCGCCGCCCGCAGCAAGCCCGGCGTGGTCGCGGTGTTCACCGGTGCCGACCTCGCCGCAGAACAAGGCAGCCTGCCCAACGCATGGCAGATCACCGAGGACATGAAGGCACCACCCGCGCCGTCCCTTGCAGTGGACACCGTGAACTTCGCGGGCGAAGCCGTGGCGGTCGTGGTGGCCCGCAGCGCCTATGAAGCGCAGGACGCGCTGGAAGCGATCGACGTCGATTACGACGACCTGCCGGTGGTGCTCGACCTCGCGGCGGCTGCCGCAGACGGCGCCGAGTTGGTGCATCCCGATCTCGGCACCAATGTCAGCGCGGTGTGGACGTTCGACTCCGCGGAGGCCGGCACCGGCGGCGACGTCGAAGACGCCATCCGCGACGCCGAGGTGGTCGTGGCGCGCACCTTCCGCCAGCAGCGGCTGATCCCGGCGTTCATGGAACCGCGCTCGGTGGTGGTCGATCCGACCAGCCCTCAGCTCACGATGTGGTCGGCCACGCAGGTTCCGCACATCCTGCGGTTGATGCTGGCGATGACGCTGGGGATCCCGGAACACAAGGTGCGTGTGATCGCCCCCGATGTCGGCGGCGGCTTCGGCGGCAAGCTGCAGGTGACGCCGGAGGAGGTGATCACCCTTCTCGTCGCGCGGCGGCTGGGCAAGCCGGTCAAGTACACCGAGTCCCGCAGCGAGTCGATGCTTGCCGCACACCATGGCCGCGACCAGATCCAGAAGCTGACGCTGGCCGCCCGCCGAGACGGCACCGTCACCGGCCTGAAGGTCGAACTCCTCGCCGACATGGGCGCCTATCTGCGGCTGGTCACGTCCGGCATACCGATTCTCGGCGCGTTCATGTTCAACGGGATCTACAAGTTCGGTTCGTATCACTTCACGTGCACCAACGTGTTCACGAACAAGGTGCCCACCGACGCCTACCGCGGCGCAGGGCGCCCCGAGGCGACGTTCGCCATCGAGCGGATGATGGACGAGCTCGCCGTCGAGCTGTCGCGCGACCCGCTTGAGCTGCGCGCCCAGAACTGGATCACCCACTCCGAGTTCCCGTTCGACACCGTTGCGGGGCTGACCTACGACTCCGGCAACTACGAGGCTGCCACCGCTCAGGCGCGGGAGCTGTTCGACTACGACGGGTTGCGGCGTGAGCAGACCGAGCGCCGCGAGCGCCAGGATCCGGTACAGCTGGGCATCGGCGTCTCGACGTTCACCGAGATGTGCGGCCTGGCCCCGTCGCGGGTGCTTGGTTCACTGTCCTATGGGGCAGGCGGCTGGGAGCACGCGGCGATCCGCATGCTGCCGACCGGCAAGGTGGAGGTGGTGACCGGATCGTCGCCGCACGGCCAGGGCCATGAGACGGCGTGGAGCCAGATCGTCGCCGACCAACTCGGGGTCCCGTTCGAGGACGTCGAAATCCTGCACGGCGACACCCAGTCCTCGCCGCGCGGTCTGGACACCTACGGGTCGCGATCACTGGCGGTCGGAGGTGTCGCAGTGGTCAAGGCGGCGGAAAAGGTGATTGCCAAGGCCAAGCCGTTGGCGGCCCACATGATGGAATGCGCCGAAGACGATCTGGAGTTCAGTGCCGGACAGTTCCGCGTGGCGGGAACCGAGAAGGCGGTGACGCTCCCCGACATCGCGCTCGCCGTGTTCGCCGCGCACGATCTGCCCGACGGTGTGGAACCGAACCTGGACTCCGAGGCCACCTATGACCCGGAGAACTTCTCGTTCCCGCACGGCACGCATCTGTGCGCCACCGAAGTGGACACCGAGACCGGGCAGGTGCGGATTCGCTCGTATGTCTGCGTCGACGACATCGGGCATGTGGTCAACCCGCTGATCGTCGATGGACAGGTGCACGGCGGGCTCGCGCAGGGCATCGCTCAGGCCTTGTACGAGGAAGCCGTCCACGACGAGTCCGGCACGCTGGTCAACGCCTCTTTCTCCGAGTACCTGGTGCCATCCGCGGCGGATCTGCCGTCGTTCACCACCGGACGGACCGAAACCCCTGCCACCACGAACCCGCTCGGCGTCAAGGGTGTCGGCGAAGCGGGCACCATCGCGTCCACCCCGGCGGTGGTCAACGCGGTCATCGACGCGGTGCGACATCTCGGTGTCAGCGACATCGAAATGCCTTGCAGTCCAATGCGTGTCTGGCAGGCCATCAATCAAGCGCAAGGAGGTGCCCGGTGATCCCGGCTGGTTTCGACTATGTCGCCCCGACCACCGTCGACGACGCGGTGACGGCGCTGGCTCAAGGCGGTGAGGACGCCAAAGTCATCGCGGGCGGTCAGACCTTGATGCCAGTGCTGAGGCTGCGGCTTGCCGCGCCGAGCGTGCTGATCGACCTCGGCAGAATCGACGAGCTACGCGGCGTGCGCGACGACGGGGACAGCTTGGCGATCGGAGCGATGACCACCTATTACGGCCTGCTGGGCAATCCGCTCATCGGCAAGCACGCGCTGCTGCTCGCCGATGCCACCCGCACGGTCGCGGACCCGCAGATCCGGCACCGCGGAACACTGGGCGGGAACCTCGCACATGCCGACCCGGCCGGTGACCTGTCCGCACCGGTGCTGGCGTTGGAGGCGACGATGACGGTCGTCGGCCCGTCGGGAAAACGCACCGTACCCGCGGCGGAGTTCTTCGTGGACTACTTCACCACGTCGCTGGAGCCGGACGAAATCCTCACGGAGATAAGGATTCCCAAGCACACCGACTGGGCGGCGCACTACGAGAAATTTCACCGGGTAGCCCAGGCCTGGTCCATTGTGGCGGTCGCTGCAACCGTCGACGTCGAGCAGGGGACGATCCGGGCTGCTCGCGTCGCACTGACCAACGTGGCGCCGGTGCCGACGCGCGCCCGGGCGGTAGAGGAGACGCTGATCGGTCAGCCCGCGAGCGAGGACGCCATCCGGGCTGCTGCCGAGCATGCCGTGGAGGGCATCGAGCCGCTTAGCGACGGCAACGCCGACGCCGACTATCGCAGCCATCTCGCGAAGGTGCTGACCCGGCGGGCGGTCGCGACGGCGGCCGGCGTCTAGGGAGGTCGGCTCCGGCCACCGACCGTCGCGACCGCCCGCTTCGGACTGGCCTCACCCCGAGACGGCTCCTGACGCCACTGTCGATCGACCGCCCCGCTGGTACGTTTTTTCATGCTCGGCGAACGCCTGGCCGGCAGTGACCCCGACCCAAGCTCCTGGGCGGAGAAGCGCGCCGAAGAGGAGGCCGCCCTCGGCTACACGACGCAGCCGTACACCCTCGTGGTCGGCGGCGGACAGGGCGGGATCGCGCTGGGCGCGCGGCTGCGTCAGCTCGGGGTGCCCGCCGTTGTCGTCGACCGCCCGGCGACCAGGCGGCCGACCTCATCGGTCAGGACGTCGCCGACAAGGTGGGCAAGGTCTGGGGACTCGGCTCCGACACCACGAAGGACCCGGGCCCGTGGGAGGGCGAACACCGCAACATGTGGAAGCCGACCCAGCAGGAAAACCTCTGGTTTCACGGCGACAACCTGCACCAGTCGCGGCACTACTCGCTGTATCTGGAGCTGCAGCTGGAGGCGCGCTACGAGGGGATTCCCACCCCGGTGTACGGCCTACAGGAGGTCCATCACCTGAGCTGACACCCGAGCCGCCACAATGGCGGGGTGAGTGACGATCCCTACCTCTGGCTCGAGGACATCACCGGAGACGACGCGCTGGACTGGGTTCGCAGGCACAACGAACCCACGCTCACCGAACTCTGCGACGAGCGCTTCGAGCGGATGCGCGCCGAGGCGCTCGAAGTGCTCGACACCGATGCGCGCATCCCGTACGTCCGCCGTCGCGGCGATTGGCTGTACAACTTCTGGCGCGACGCGACGAACCCACGCGGGCTGTGGCGGCGCACCACGCTGGACAGCTACCGCGCCGACGCACCCGACTGGGAGGTGGTGATCGACCTCGACGCATTGGCCGCCGACGAGGACGAGAACTGGGTGTGGGCCGGCGCCAGGGTCATCGAACCCGATCATTCCCTTGCGCTGATCACTCTGTCCCGGGGCGGCTCGGACGCCGCGGTGGTGCGCGAGTTCGACATGCTGACAAAGCAATTCGTGCCCGACGGCTTCCAGGTGCCCGAGGCGAAGACCCAGATCAGCTGGGAGGACGAGGACACCGTGCTGATCGGCACGGACTGGGGCGAAGATTCATTGACCGAGTCCGGCTATCCGCGTCTGGTCAAACGCTGGCGCCGCGGAGCGCCGCTCGACGATGCCGAAACCCTGTTCAGCGCGTCGCGTTCCGACGTGCTCGTCGTGGCCTCGAGGGACCGTACGCCGGGTTTCGAGCGGACTCTGCTGAGCCGCGCCGTCGATTTCTTCAACGACGAGGTCTACGAACTCCGCGAGGGCGAGTTCATCCGGATCGACGCCCCCACCGACGCCTCGGTGTCGCTTCACCGGAACTGGCTGCTGATCGAGCTGCGCAGCGACTGGTACACCGGCACGGGCTCGTATCCGGCGGGGTCGTTGATAGCTGTCGACTATGACGAATTCCTCGCCGGCACAGCCGATCTCCATGTGATCTTCGAGCCCGACGACCACACCAGCCTCAACCACTACGCCTGGACGAGGGACAAGCTGGTCCTCGTCACGCTCGCCGACGTCGCCAGCCGGGTCGAAATTGTGGCACCCGGCACCTGGGTGAGCGAACCAATGCCCGACATCCCGAACAACACCAACGCCGTCATCGTGGACACCGACGACCTCGCCGACGAGATCTTCCTGGATTTCAGCGGGTTCACGACGCCGTCGCGGCTCCTGCAGGGACCCGTCGAGGGCCCGCTCGAGCAGGTCAAGTCGGCGCCCGCCTTCTTCAGCGCCGAAGGCCTGCGCGTCACACAGTATTTCGCCACCTCGAAAGACGGGACGGCGATCCCCTACTTCGTGGTCGGTCCGCATGACCGCAGCGGTCCGGCACCGACGCTGCTGGGCGGCTACGGCGGTTTCGAGGTGTCGAGGACGCCCGGCTACGACGGTGTGCTGGGTCGGCTGTGGCTGGCCCGCGGCGGCACCTATGTGTTGGCCAACATCCGTGGCGGCGGTGAGTACGGGCCGGAGTGGCACACGCAGGCGATGCGCAAGGGTCGTCACCTCGTCGGTGAGGACTTCGCCTCGGTCGCAGAGGATCTGGTGCGGCGCGGGATCACCACCGTCGAACAGTTGGGGGCGCAGGGTGGCAGCAACGGCGGCCTGCTGATGGGCATCATGCTGACGCAGTATCCGGAGTTGTTCGGCGCGCTCGTGTGCAGCGTGCCGCTGTTGGACATGCGACGGTTCCATCTGCTGCTGGCCGGCGCGTCGTGGGTGGCCGAGTACGGCGATCCGGACAGCGCCGAGGACTGGGAGTTCATCGCCAAGTACTCGCCGTACCAGAACATCTCGGCGGATCGTCGCTATCCGCCGCTGCTGATGACCACCTCGACGCGCGACGACCGCGTGCATCCCGCCCATGCGCGCAAGATGACCGCCGCGCTGGAGGCGGCGGGCCACCACGTCCTCTATTACGAGAACATCGAGGGCGGCCATGCCGGGGCGGCCGACAATGCGCAGACGGCCTTCCGGTCCGCCCTGATCTTCGAGTTCCTGCATCGCACGCTGCACACCTGATGCCTCAGGCACCCGGCTGGCCGCGGTAGGCTGACAGCAAACAGTTGTCGGCTGACCGCTGGAGTGGATCATGAGGGTGGAACCCGATGTCCTCAAGGAGGGTGCAAACGTCTCGCGCAATGCCGGAAAGATGGCGCTTAACGGCGCAGATACGCTGGCGCAGGCGTCGATCCCGGCCGGCATGTTCGGCGACTTCGCCGCGGCACATCAATTCCACAGCGCGTTGAGCGCCGGCCACCAGTCCCATGTGCGGGCAATGCGCGGCAACCATCGGATACTGACCGACGTCGCCGACAAGGTGCACCACGCCGCAACTTCGTTCGAGGAGACGGAAGCCGACAACAAGGCCGAGGTCGACACCGTCCCGGATGGGTGAGTATCCGCAGCTGGTCTACCTGAGCGTGCCGGAGCTCATCGGCGCGGCCGGCGGCGATCCCTGGCACATCGACGAGACCATCCAGGCCGGCGCGCCGGGAGAGATCAGCGAATTGGCCACCTCATTCCGCAATGCGGGCGTGTGCATGACCGAGACCGACGAGGAGTTCACCGCCGCCGAGAAGCGGTTCGACGCGGCCTGGGACCGTGACGATCCCGCGCACCCGATCAACGACGCCGAAGAGGTCCGACGCGCGACGGAGTGGCTGCGGCTGAGCAAGCAGCAGATGGCGAAAGTCTCGGCGGACCTGCAGAACATCGCGGCGACACTGGCCGAGGCGCAGCGCAGTGGCCACGTCTCGATCGGCAACCTCGACGGCCGGCTTGTGCAACTCGACAACACCATCGCAGCCGAGATCGCACAAGCGCAGGCCGACGGCGTCAACCTGGATTGGTCAGAGCTCAAGGCCGCCGCCATTCAAGCCACCAAACAGTCACTCAGCGAGATGACCGCTGTGCGTGATGCATACAGCGCGAAGCTGGACCAAGCACAACTCGACATGGCCGCCGACGGCTATGACACCGACGCGCTGGCGGGCGGCCAGGGCGAGGGCGAGGCGTCCGCCCAGGATCAGGCACGGGGCGCCGCCGAGAAGTACGACGCCACCCAGCGTGCCGCCGACGAGGCACTGGTCTACAGCGCAGGCCCGATGACCCCGGAGAAGCAGGCCGCCGCCGCCCGCATGCACGACTTCGCCACGGTCAACGACCCCAACGCCAATCCCTACGCCAAGCAGTACGCGGGCGAGCGCCTCGACGACTACACCATGTCCCGATTCGTCGGCCCCCTTCCCCTCGATCCGGTCCTCGGCACGGACGCCCGCCAGCAGGCCAAGGTGCGTCTCGACTACCAAAAGAAACTCGAGGCCGGCCTCCTCGGTTCGCCGATGGGCCCAGACGCGGCCACGGCGTATCTGGACAGCTGCGACACCCAGGCCCGCGCGATCGCCCTCAACCGGATCGAGCATCAGCTCAGAAACCTCGGCGTGTCCGACGACGGCATCCGCAAATTGGTCACCGGCATGGGTTCGCTGTCCGACAGCATCGGCACCGGTGTCGATCAATACGGAAAGTCGGTGGAGACCGGCGAGCACGCGCTGAACGGACTGTCGAAGGTCGATGCCGAACTTCTCTCCAAGTGGGGCGGACGGGTCGGCTGGGCCGGCAACCTCGCCCAACTCGCGGTCGCGCTCAACGAATGGTCCAACGGCGGGATGAACCGTAACGAAGAACTCGGCGAGGCCGTCGGGGGTGTCGGCGGCAGCATCCTGGGCGGAATGGCGTCGGGTGCGGCCGTCGGTTCCGTCGCGGGTCCCTACACCGCTGCGGCCGCCGCGATCATCGGCGGGCTGCTCGGCGGCTTCGCGGGATCGGATCTCGGCGGCGGCATCGGCAGCATCTTCGACCCGAAGCTGACCTCGTCGACCGGCGGTGGCGGCGGCGGAAGCTGGTAAGGGAGCTCGGATGGAACCGTCCACAGTCGAAAGAATGCTGTTCTACGCCGGCCTGGCCGCTCTTGTGCTGGGCGGTCTGTTCGGGATGTTTCCGCTGTGGAAATCACGAACGCTGTCTCCCGCTTCGATTCAGCGGCGCTTCTATTGGACCGTATCCATCGGCGGACCGCTGCTGATGTTCGTCTCCCAATTGCCTGATTGGCGGGCGGGTCTCCTTGTCGCTCTCGCGTCGCTGTTCGTCATGGTGCTCATCGCCTACCGGTTCACTTCCCACATCAAGCTCGGCGGCCGGATCTACGAGTTCATGCGCGACCCCAAACGGCCCGACCCGCCTCCGGCGCGGGCGGGTGACGGGGAGTAAGAGTGGTGGCATGCACGTAGTCATCGCAGGCGGACACGGAAAGATCGCGTTGATCCTCGAGCGGATGCTGTCACAGCGGGGCGATTCGGTCGCCGGGATCATCCGGAGCCCGGGGCAGGCCGCGGATCTGGCGGCCGCGGGCGCCGAGGCTGTCGTGATGGATCTCGAGAAGACGTGGCTGGACAAGCTGGCCCACCACCTGCGTGACGCCGACGCTGTCGTGTTCGCCGCCGGAGCCGGGCCGGGCAGTGGCGCGGCGCGCAAGGAAACCGTCGACCGCGACGCCGCCATCCTGCTGGCCGACGCCGCCGAGGCCGCCGGTGTGGCCCGATACGTGATGATCTCGGCGATGGCCGCCGATCCAGCGGCCACCGCCGACGATGAGGTGTTCCAGGCGTATCTGCGCGCGAAAGGCGCGGCCGACGAGGCGATCCGGGCGCGCTCAGCGTTGAGATCCACCATCGTGCGGCCCGGCATGCTGACCGACGATGCGGGCAGGGGACGCGTGACGATTGCCGAGTCCACCGGCCGCGGCAGCATTCCCCGCGAAGACGTCGCAGCCGTGCTCGTCGCGGTACTCGACGAACCGCGCACCGCGGGCAGGAGTTTCGACCTGATCTCGGGCGACACCGCGATCGCCGAAGCGGTGGCTGCGGTTGCCGGCTGACGGCGATACTGCAGGCATGCCGACGAAGCCTGAATTCGAAACCCTGCTGTATACGACGGCGCCACCCGTGGCGACCATCACCCTCAACCGGCCGAACGAGCTGAACACCATCGTTCCGCCGATGCCCGACGAGGTGGAGGCGGCCGTCGGCCTCGCCGAACACGACCCAGCGGTCAAGGTGATCGTGCTGCGCGGCGCGGGCCGGGCCTTCTGCGCCGGCTACGACTTCGGCGGCGGCTTCGCACACTGGGGAGAGTCGATGAACACCGGCGGAAAGTGGGACCCGGGAAAGGACTTCGCGTTCACCACCGCACGAGCCACCAGCCCGACGCAGAAGCTGATGGCGATCTGGCGGGCGTCGAAGCCGGTGATCGCGCAGGTGCACGGCTGGTGCGTCGGCGGGGCAAGCGATTTCGCGCTGTCCGCCGATCTGGTGATCGCCAGCGACGACGCCGTCATCGGCACCCCGTACTCCCGGATGTGGGGCGCGTACCTGAGCGGAATGTGGCTGTACCGGATGAGTTTCGCGAAGGTGAAGTGGCACTCCCTGACCGGGGAGCCGCTGACGGGCCGCGAGGCCGCAGACGTCGAGCTGATCAACGAGTCCGTCCCGTTCGAACGGCTAGAGGCCCGGGTCGCCGAGGTGGCCTCGAAGCTGGGCCGAATCCCGTTGTCGCAGTTGCAGGCTCAGAAGCTGATCGTCAATCAGGCCTACGAGAACATGGGTCTGGCGTCGACCCAGACGCTCGGGGTGATCCTGGACGGGTTGATGCGCAACACCCCCGATGCGCTGCAGTTCATCGAGACGGCGGGCACCGACGGGGTGCGGGCCGCGATCGAGCAGCGCGACGGGCCCTGGGGTGACTACAGCCAAGCTCCGCCCGAGCGGCGCCCCGACCCGTCACACGTCATCGAACCCTAGAGACCGGCCCGTAGGTCGATCAGTGCATCGAGGTCGGCGATCGCGCGCAGCGTGTCGTTGAGGTGGGTGCAGGTGCTCGTGCCGACGAACTCGCCGCGGACGCGACTTCGCACTGAAGACAACGCCATTCCCTGGATGCGGGACGCACTCCGGATCGCGCCGGGGCACTCCTGCCACGGCAGCACCCGCACGGTAGCGGCCACCGACGTGATCGTTCTCGCGACCGCGTCGACCGTACCTTCGACGGTGTACTCGTGCACGATGGTCTCGACGCCGTCGCCGTCGAGGTGGGAGTCGCGGAAGTGCGTGTCGAAACCACCGTTCGGCGCGAGGTCCAGCCGCCGGAACCGACGCATGCCGTGCGCGCGCAGCGGTTCCACCGCGTGCATGCCGTCCGCAGGAAGCGGTGGCGCCACCGGGCCGCGCACCGACGGGATGGTGCCGTTGCGCTTGGCGTACGGGACAAGGGAGGCATCCTCGGCGAAACCCGCGCAGATGCCGGCCATGTGGTCGGCGGTGCCGGGCGGCAGCTTCTCCTCGATGCCGAGGGTGATCGCGGTGTGCTGCACCGCGTAACCGGACACCAGCGCCGCGCCGACCCAGTCGTCGAGCAGCAGGTGCAGCAGGCCGGCGCGGGCCACGTCGTCCGGAAACAGCGCGCCGATCGTCGACCGGAATCCCGGCCCGACCCGCGTGCCCACCAACTGCGCGACCCGGTCGTCGGGCGCGGCGATGTCGTCGATGACGCGTTCGGCCAAGTGCGCGCGCACCGCGACCTGGTCGAGCACATCCACCGCGCCGGGCCCGCGGCCGACGGCGTCACGAGCCCGCAACTCCACCTCAGCCTTCTGTCCTCCTCGCGTGCGGTCGGATCCGGTGCCTGCCGGATGGGTGTCGATGGTGCTGGTGCGCCGCACTACGCCGGTCAGCAGCGGCGGCCATGTCTGGACGGGCCGCCGAGGGCCCGCGATGTCCGTGACGAACGGCATGGCGCGACTCTAATCGCTGCTGCGCAGGCCACCGAGCATCGCGGCGAGGATGCCCAACACCACCAGCACACCGCCCGCGGCGAGCGTCAGGTTCAGCCATTGGTGCAGGCTCGCCTCGGCGGTGTCGACCATGACGTCGGCCACTTGGCGGATATCACCGGTGGTGCGATTCAGCGCGTCGTCGATGTAGCGCCTGCCCACCTCCAGTCCGGCCCACCCCGCCGCGCCGACCAGAAGCGCCGAAACGCCCAGCGCGGCAAGCGCTTTGCCACGCGAGCGAGCCGTGGCCAGGGTGAGCAGGGCGAACACCCCGGTCAGCACGCACACGCCGTTGCTGACCCACGGCCCCCACGTGGACAGCATCGTCAGCTGCCCCGGGCGCAGCGACGAGTGTTCCGGCACGGTGATCGGCACCGTGAGGGTGTCCGGCACGTCGAGGTTGAGATTGCCCAGCGTGTCCCGCAGCGACTCGTCCTTGAGCATCGGCGCGATGTCGACGAGCCACCGGTCGCCGTGGTCGCGCTGCACCGAGTCGGTGAACATCCACCGGTGAGCGATGCGGTTGGCCTGCGCGAACTGGCCCGGGAAGCCCTGGTTCGCGGTGTAAGCGGAGGTGACGCCGTGCACCAGTTCGGTGTTGTTGAGGTCGTAGCCGTTGTCGGCGGCCAGGCCGATGATCTGCGTCGTCAACACCGAGGCCATCGCCTGCTGCAGCGGGGGATTTCTGGCGGCCGTCGCCGCCAGGGCGGCATACCCGTCCTCGCTCACCACGGTGTGCTGTGCCCACGTCGCGGGAACCGCGACCGCGAGCAGCACGGTGGTGACGAGCCAGAACAGCAGCGCCGCCAGAAACCGCACGCTGTCCTCCTACGAGATCGGACGCGTGGTGTCAGTCGCCCAGTGCGCGTCCCACGATGAGGGGGTCCGGCCGCCCGACCACCTCGTGGTCCTTGTTGTCGTAGTCGAACTTACTCAGCACATGTCGCATGGCGTTGATGCGGGCGCGCTTCTTGTCGTTGCTCTTGACGACCGTCCACGGCGCGACCTCGGTGTCCCGCCAGGCGAACATGTCCTCCTTGGCCGCGGTGTAGTCATCCCACTTGTCCAGCGACGCGACGTCCGTCGGCGAGAGCTTCCACTGCCGCACCGGGTCGACCTGGCGGATGGTGAAGCGGGTGCGCTGCTCCGTCGGTGACACGGAGAACCACAGCTTGGTCAGGCTGATGCCGTCGTTGACCAGCATCTGCTCGAACAGCGGTACCTGGCGGATGAATTCGGCGTGCTGCCTGGGCGTGCAGAAGCCCATCACCCGCTCCACGCCGGCGCGGTTGTACCAGGAGCGGTCGAACAGCACGAGTTCGCCCGCGGCGGGGAAGTGGTTGATATAGCGCTGGAAATACCACTGGGTGCGTTCCCGATCGGTCGGCTTCTCCAGCGCGACGACGCGCGCCCCTCGCGGGTTGAGGTGCTCCATGAACCGCTTGATGGTGCCGCCCTTACCGGCTGCGTCGCGGCCCTCGAACACGATGATGTGCCCCTGCCCGTGCGCCTGGCTCCACTTCTGCAGCTTCAGCAATTCGATCTGCAGCAGCCGCTTCTGCTCCTCGTACTCGTCGCGGCCCATCCGGTGGTCATACGGGTAGTTCTCGCGCCAGGTGTCGACCGGAACTCCGCTGCCGTCCAGCAGGATGGGGTCGTCATCGTCGTCGTCGTGGACGCGGTAACTGTGCAGATCCAGAGTCACCGGCTGAAAATTATCGGCGCGCGCAGACGCCGGAGTGAACCCCCGGTGAACTGGCGATGGACTACTTCGCGGCGCGGCGCGGACGCAGCAGGGCCAGCCGGGTCATCAGCTTGTTCATCCGCGTCAGCGCCTTGTGCGAGTTGTTGTAGTAGTTCCCGCCCGCTCCGATGTTCGTGCGCGGTGCGACGACGGCTTCCTGCCTGCAGTACTTGCGCAGCCCCTCGGCACCGCCGAACCGCGCGCCCATCCCCGAGGTCTTCCAGCCGCCCATCGGCGCGGTGGTGCACATCAGGTTGGAGATCACGTCGTTGATGTTGACCGCACCGCAATCCAGCTGCAGCGCAACGTGATTGGCGCGCTCGATATCCTTCGAGAAGACCGAGGCGGACAACCCGTACGGGCTGTCGTTGGCGAGCCGGATCGCCTCCCCGACCGTCGACACCTTCATGATCGGCAGCGTCGGGCCGAAGGTCTCGTCGGTCATGCAGGTCATCGAGTGGTCGACGTCGACGAGCACCGTCGGCGGGTAGAAGCTGCCCTGGCCCGCCGGGCGCTCGCCTCCGGTGAGCGCCGTGGCGCCCGCGGCCACCGCGTCGCGCACGTGGCGTTCGGTCACGGCGACCTGATCGTCGTCGATCATCGAGCCGACGTCGTACCCCTGGCCCGCGCCCATCTTCAGCTTCTCGACGTCGCGCACGACCGCCTCGACGAACCGGTCGTAGATCGGCTCGAGGACATACACCCGCTCGACCGACACACACGTCTGGCCGGCGTTGAACATCGCGCCCCACACCGCGGCGTGCGCAGCCAACTCGACGTCGGCGTCGTCCAGCACGATCATCGGGTCCTTGCCGCCGAGTTCGAGGCTGACCGGGGTGAGCCTGCGGGCCGCCCGCTCCATCACCTTGGCGCCGGTGGCGCAGGATCCGGTGAACTGGATGAAGTCGGAGTTGTCGATGACGGCCTCGGACACCTCGCGGGCACCCTGGGCCAGCGCCAGCACCTCCGGCGCGCCCGAGTCCTGCCAGCCGCGCAGCAGCACCTCCGCGGTCAGCGGCGTGCGTTCAGACGGTTTGAGCAGCACCGAGCAGCCCGCGGCGAGCGCCCCGATGGCATCCATCAGGGCGTTGGCCACCGGATAGTTCCACGGCGCGATGATGCCGACCACGTGACGGGGGCGGTAATGGACCGTGACCTTCTTGATCGCCAGGAACGGCAGCGACGCGGGCCGGGTCTCCGGCGCGAGCGCCTTCTCCATCGTCTTGATGTAGTACGACAGGATCATGATCAGCAGAGGCACTTCCTGCGCCGCGTCGACCGCCGACTTGCCGGTCTCCTTGATCAGCAACGACTCGATCTCGTCGCGGTGCTCCCCGAGCCAAACGGCATAGCGGGCAAGCACTTTGGCGCGACCCTTGGCGCCGCGGGCCTCCCACCCCTTCTGCGCCTCGCGCAGACCCGCGGCGATGCGCGGCACATCGGCGGGGTCGGTCCAGCGCACCTGCCCGGCGACCGCGCCGGTCGCGGGGTTGCGGATGGTCGTCGCAGACGAGGACGAATCGAGTTCTGGCGTCGCGGTCATGACTTCAGCTTATCGAGCGATGTGATCTGCGTCGCAACCGGGTTGACGCCTGTCAAGTTTGCCACCACCGCTGCGATGCACACCACCGCGCTGCCCAGCAGCAACGCGCCGAGGGTGTCGGTGAAGTAGTGATAGGTGACGGCCTGCCCGATTGCCCCGAGCACGCTGACGACGGCCGCTACGGCCACCGCCCACCACGCCGCGCCCGCCACCAGGACGAGCATGCCCGTCACGGTGACGACCGCGGTGGTGTGACCGCTCGGATAGGCCAGGGATTCGCCGCTGCGCCGCCCGAACAGCGGCTTGAGCACCTGTGCGAGCACGATTCCGATGAGCGGTGCCGCCGCCATCACCACTGCCAGCCGCCGACGACCGAGAAAGAGCGCGGCGGCGATACCGAACATCAGGACGATCGTCAGCATCCAGGGATCGGTGAAGAACAGCAGCCGGCGCGCGGGACTGTGCCGGAGGTGGTGAAACCAGTCGTCCAGCGGGGTCGACCGTTTCCCGACCGCCCAGCCGACGGCGGCCATCGCCGCGATCGCGATCGCCGACCACAGCAGCAGCGCGCTGCGGGGGGCCAGACCCCGCACGTCAGCGCGCGATGCCGCGAACGTAGGCGGCCTGTCCGAGGTGCTGCGCGCAGTCGTCGATGATGCTGACCAGGCGCGCGCTGGCGGTCACCGGAGGATCCCAGTTGGTGTCCACGACGCGGCTCAACTCCTCGGCGGTCACCGAGGCGATGTAGGACAGCGTGGCTTTGTGCACGGCGTGGTAGTAGCCGGCCAGCAGGTCGGCAGGAGCCCGGACCTGCCCGACGTCGTCGGGGCCGTGGCCGTAGCCGAAATCGTTGCCCTCCAGGTCGAGGTCGAACCTGTCCTTCCAGCCGGCGCGGGTCCACACCTGCTCGATGCCGGCGATGTCGCAGAGCTGGAGATCCTGCACGCGGGCGCTGTGCCAGATCAGCCACGCGATGCTGTTCGCGGTCGCCGTCGGCCGGAAGAACGACACGTCGTCGGTCAGCTCGTCGGTCAGATCGTCGACGTGTTCGATCAGTCGCGTGAAGGCGTCGCGAAGCAGTTCGCGGACCACTTGGACATCGGAGTCAGCCATGCGACCGACGCTACCCGCGGCGAGTTGTCCCGCGGCGTGCGCAGTCTGCATGCGAGCGACCCAGCTACGCCGGCGCGAGCCGGCGGTTGTGCACGCCGATCCTGACCAGCGCCGCCTGCAGAAGGGGCGTATCGATGTGATGGGTCCGGGCGCGATCGGCGAGGTCATCCAGCACCGTGATCTCGACCGGCCGCCCCGCGCTCATATCGCGAAACATCGACGGCCCGAATGTCGACGACGGGTCGGTGACGAGTCGGCGGAGACCGGCGGAGAACTCACCGCCGAGAGCATGTCCCTCGGCCGCCGCCACCGCCGCAACCTCGTCGACGACCCCATGCGCCAACCGGGGTCCACCGTCGGCGCGAACGATGGGCCCGATCTCGTCGCCGACAAGACAGGTGAGCACGGCGGTGGAGGTGATGAACGCAAACTTCTCCCACATGGCGTCGACGATGTCGTCGCGCACGGACACTTCGATGGTCGGCACATCCAGTTCGGCCACGGCGACCTCGACAGCGGCCGAGCGTCGACCGTCCAGCGCCCCGATCTCCATCCGGATGCCGGGCGTGACGACCTCGATGGTGCCGTCCGGCAGTTGCGACGTGATCAGCCGGGTGGCCGCGCCGAGGACGCGGCTTGGCCCGAATTCGGCTGTCAGCGCATCTAGATGCCGAATCCCGTTCATGATCGGCACAATCGGCGTGTCCGCTGCGACCGCGCCTCGAATGTCTTCGACGGCGACCGCGACGCCGCTTGTGCGCACGGCCATCACCACGACGTCATACGGGCCGCGAAGCTCGCGGGACGTCACCGCGTCGACACCGACAGTCCGGGTCTGGCCCGCCTCACGCACACGCAGACCGTCCGACGCCAGGCGTTCTTTCGTCGACGGGTGGACCAGAAAGGTCACGTCGCGGTCGGCGTCGACCAGCTGCGCGCCGAGGTATCCGCCCGCCGCGCCGGCCCCCACGACCAAGACGCTCACGGTGCTACTGGGGCGGGGCGCCGTGGAAGACCGCTTCGACGTTGTTGCCGTCCGGGTCGCGGACGAAGGCGCCGTAGTAACCGGGGTGGTATTCCGGCCAGAACCGGGGCGCGTGCAGCGGCTCGGCGCCGAGGCGGAGAGCGGTGTCGTAGAAGGCGTGCACAGCGTCGTGGTCCTTGGCGTGGAACGCGATGTGCACCTCGCGGTCGGGGCCGCGCGCGTCGCCCGCATTCATGTCGGCGATCCAGAAATCGGGCTTGCCTGCCTTGCCGTACCCGATGGCCACCTGGTAGTCCAGCTGTCGGGTGTAGCCCAGCGCGCCGAGCACCTCGTCGTAGAACGTCGTCGCTTTCGCCCAGTCCGCACAATTGATTCCCAGATGGTCGATCACCGCCCCATCCTGGCATGGCGGCCGGACACCGTCGTACATTCAGCTGATGGCGTATGACCTGATAGTCCGCAACGGCACCGTCGTCGACGGCCTTGGCGGTGAGCCCTTCGTCGGGGACGTCGCGATCGCCGATGGCGTGATCGCCGCCGTGAGCCGCGCAGACAGCACGGCCGCCGGATCCATCGACGCCGGGGCGGCGCGCGAGATCGACGCGACCGGGCTGCTCGTGACGCCGGGCTTTGTCGACCTGCACACCCACTACGACGGGCAGGCCATCTGGTCGGATCGCATGACGCCGTCGTCGGCGCACGGGGTGACGACCGCGGTGATGGGCAACTGCGGTGTGGGGTTCGCGCCCTGCCGCCCCGCGGATCACGAGGTGCTCGTCGACGTGATGGCCGGCGTGGAGGACATCCCCGGTGTGGTCATGGTCGACGGGTTGCCGTGGACGTGGGAGACCTTCCCCGAATTTCTCGACGCCGTGGCGTCGCGACAACGGGATATCGATGTGGCGGCGTTCCTGCCGCACTCGCCGCTGCGCGTCTATGTGATGGGTCAGCGGGGCGTCGACCGCGAACCCGCGACGGCCGAAGACCTGTCGCAGATGCGCAAGCTCGCCGCCGAGGCCATTGACGTTGGCGCGCTTGGCTTCGCGTCGTCACGGTTGACGATCCACAAGACCGAGAGCGGACATCCCATCCCGAGCTATGACGCCGGCCACGACGAGATCGAGGCCATCGCCCGTGGCGTGCAGGACGCCGGCGGCGGGCTGATCCAGTTCGTGCCCGATCTCGTCGCGGGCGACTACGAGCCCGCGCTGCAGACCGTGTTCGACGTCGCCGCCGACGTCGACCTGCCGGTGACGTTCACGCTGGCGATCGGCAATGCGGGGCCCGCCTTCTTCGAAGACGCGCTGAGGATGGTGGAGAAGGCCAACCAAAATTCCCGCGCCGACGGTCCTTTGATCACGGCGCAGATCTTCCCGCGGCCGATCGGGCTGGTGATCGGACTCGAGCTGTCGGGCAATCCGTTCGTCATGTATCCCAGCTACCGCGAGATCGCGCACCTTCCGCTGGCCGAGCGCGTGGCAGAAATGCGCAAACCCGAAGTGCGGGAACGCATTCTGAAGGACAAGCCCGCCTCCGACGGTCACCCGTTGATGTTCGCGGTGCAGGCCTGGAACTGGATCTTCCCGCTGGGCGATCCGCCTGACTACGAGCCCGACCCGGCCGACAGCATCGGCGCACGCGCGAAGGCCCGCGGCGTCAGCCCGCTGGAGGAGGCCTACGACCGGCTGCTCGACGACGACGGGCACGCCATGCTGCTCGTGACGCTGGCCAACTTCCGCGACGCCTCCCTGGACACGGTCGCCGAACTGGTCCGCCGCGAGGATGTCGTACTGGGCCTTGGCGACGGCGGTGCCCACTACGGAATGATCTGCGACGCAAGCTTTCCCACCTACATGCTCACGCACTGGGTGCGCGACCGCGCGTCGGGCCGGTTGACGGTCGCCGAGGCGGTCCGTGAGTTGACCTCGGTGCCGGCGCGGGTCGCGGGCCTGGCCGATCGCGGCCGGATCGCCGTCGGCTACAAGGCCGACGTCAACGTCATCGACCACGACGCGCTTCGACTGCACAAACCGATCGTCAGCTACGACCTGCCCGCCGGCGGCCGCAGGCTGGACCAGACCGCCGACGGCTACGTCGCGACGATCGTCTCCGGCGAGATCATCGCCGAGAACGGCAAGCCCACCAGCGCCCGCCCGGGCAAGCTGGTGCGCGGCCGTCAGCCGGCGCCCGCGCCCGCATGACCCGGGTCGAACCTACCGGCGGCCAGGGCTCGGGCTACGCCCAGATATCCGCTATCGCAGGCGCGTTGGCGGCCAGTCCGCTTTTCGGCAGGCCGTACATCTCCTCGACGGTGGACAGCACGTTGTAGTGGCTGATCGGCTCGCTGTAGGTGCCCGGCCGGACGTGGGCGCCGTAGATGAGCGTCGGGATCTGGTTCTTCGAGCCGCCGTCGTCCTCGTCGAAGGTGATGATCAGCAGGCTGTTGTTGGCCACCGCCCAGTTCGCGTAGTGCGAGAGGTTGTTGTTGAGCCAGGTGTCGGCCTGAGCCACGGTGCCGTCGTGCATGTCGTTGTCCAGGTTCGGGATCACGAACGACACCGTCGGCAGGCTCGCGTAATCGGTGCGGTTGTTGAACGCCGAGAACGGAACCGAGTTCGCCGCAGGCACATTCGTGAAGTTGGCCCACGGCACGTGCTTGCGGGCGTACTTGCCGGCGCTGCAGGCCGGCGACCCGACCGCGGGCAGATCTTCGGAGAAGCCCCCGAACGTGTAGCCCGCCGCCAGCAGCTCGGAGGCGAGGTTCGGCGCCGCGCCGGCGTTGACCGGGCACGCGTCCGACGTCAGCCCGAACGTGTTGCCGGAGAACAGCGCCAGATAGTTCGGCTCGCTGGGATGGGTCTCGGCGAACGACTGCGTCATGTTCGCGCCCGCGTTGGCGAGCGCGTTGAGGTACGGCGCGGACTTGCTGCCGATGACGGCACTGTCGGGCTTGTTCTCCTCGACGACGATCACGATGTGTGCCGGCGCCGGCAGCGACTGCGCGGCGACGACGGGCGCAGGTCCGGCCACCGCGCAGATCGTCGCGAATGCACACGCCCAGCGCTTCATGAGCCGAAGTGTAGAGCCGGACCGACGATGCTTGATGAGGCACGCTGTCTTCGGAGGTGACGAGAGGCTGCAGATGGATCACGACGAACGGGCCGAACGCTACGACACGCTGCTGGCAGCGGCCGCGCTGCTGTTCGCCAACGGTCAATCCACGCAGATGACCCGGACCGCGGTCGAGCGGCTCAACCGCGGGCTGGACATCGACGCGGTCGTGGTGCCGTCATGGTCGATGATGACGCTGACCGCTGCCGGCTCCCGCAACACCGTGCTGACCGCGGCGGTGTCGCCGACCGCGATCAACATGCGACGGGTCGCGAGCATGATGTCGGTGGTCGACCGGGCGCAGGACGGTCCGCTGGAACTGCCGCACGTGGCGAGCGGGGTCGTCGACGCCGAGGCGCAATCCGTCTCGGCCACCACAGCTTTCGTACTCGCCTGCGCGACGGGCGCCGCAGCGTTGTCCGTCATCTACGGCGCCACCCAACCACTGGCGATCCTGCTGGTGGCCCTGGCCGCGGCGGTCGGCGGTCTGCTACGCAGGTGGTCGGGGGCAATCGGGGCCGGGCCGTTGGTGCAGGTCTTCTCAGCTGCGGTTGTCGCGGGGGCGGTGGGCGCAGCGGCCACCCACCTGCATCTTGGCGCGTCCGCCGCGGTGGTCGCCGTCTGCCCGGCGATGGTGCTGGTGCCCGGCCCGCACATCCTCAACGGCGCCCTGGATCTGCTCGACCTGCGGGTGACGCTCGGGCTGGCGCGGCTGGCCTACGGGCTGCTGGGGCTCACCGCGATCGCTGCCGGCCTGATTCTGGGGCTGCAGGCGGGTGGGCAGACGCTCGGGGTGTCGGCGCCGTTGGGCAGCGCGCCCTTCGTCGTCGACGTCCTCGCCGCCGGAGTCGCCGCGGCGTCCTACCCGGTCTACTTCTCGATGCCGTGGCGGATGATCGGCTGGCCCGTCGCCGCGGGCATGCTGGCCCACGCCGCGCACTGGTATGGGCTGGAGGCGGGAGCCAGCCTGGCGCTCGCCGCTTTCCTGGCCTGCCTGCTGGTCGGGGTGCTGCTGGTGCCCATCTCCCATCACATGCGAATCCCGTTCGCGGGCATCGGGTTCGCCGCTGTGGTCGCCCTGGTTCCCGGCGTATTCGTGTTCCGCACCGTCGCCGGTTTCATCGACTTCGCCGGTCACCCGTCGGCGCAGCTGCTCAGTTCCGCCGCGGCAGATCTGATCGGCGCGACAGTCATCGTCTCGGGCATGGCGCTCGGCCTGGCCTTGCCGATGCACATCTATGCCGCCCGCCTGGCCCGGCGGAAGTCGTAGGCACATTCATCCTGAGCGCTTTTCGTCCTCTGCCGAAGCAGTTGTCGTCCTCGCGGCGTCATCATTTGACGACGCCGCGCAAACGGTAGGTGGTTCGGCCTTGTGACTACTGGGACGCACGGCTCGGCCTACGCTCACACCATGAGCGTCAAGGTGGATCTCGACAAACTGGCCGACGCGCTGCGCGACTACACGCTCGCCTACCTGGTGACGGTCGGCGACGACTTCCGCGCCCACACCGTCGCCGTCGAACCCGTCTTCGACAGCGGCACCTTCGACGTCGGCCCTGTCGGCGGCGCGACGAGCCGCAACCTCTCAGCACACCCAGCCGTCACGCTCGTCTGGCCGCCCGCCGAGCGCGGCGGCTACACGCTGATCGTCGACGGTCGTGCCGACGGCGCACAAATCGTCCCCGACCGTGCGGTGCTGCACCGTAAAGCTCAACAGGGCGTCGCGACCAAGCCCGGCTGCAAGGATGACTGCCACCCGCTGGAGGCATGAAACTGCGGACATGAAAAGGCCCGACCCCTTGTGGGGGCCGGGCCTTTTCGTAGACGAAGGACTGTTTAGAAGTCCATGCCGCCCATACCACCGGTCGGGTCGCCGACGGGTGCGGCGGCCTTCTCCGGCTTGTCTGCGACAACCGCTTCGGTCGTCAGGAACAGCGCCGCGATGGACGCCGCGTTCTGCAGCGCCGAACGGGTCACCTTGACCGGGTCGGCAACGCCCGCCTTGAGCAGGTCCTCGTACTCGCCGGTCGCAGCGTTCAGGCCGGTCCCTGCAGGCGCGTTGCGGACCTTCTCGGCGACGACGCCGGGCTCCAGCCCTCCGTTGAAGGCGATCTGCTTCAGCGGGGCTTCGAGCGCAACGCGAACGATGTTCGCACCGGTGGCCTCGTCACCGGTGAGCTCGAGCTCGTCCAGCGACGGAGCCGACTGCAGCAGGGCCACGCCACCGCCGGCGACGATGCCCTCCTCGACGGCCGCCTTCGCGTTGCGAACGGCGTCCTCGATGCGATGCTTGCGCTCCTTGAGCTCCACCTCGGTGGCGGCGCCCGCCTTGATCACCGCAACGCCGCCGGCCAGCTTGGCCAGGCGCTCCTGCAGCTTCTCGCGGTCGTAGTCGGAGTCGCTGTTCTCGATCTCGGCGCGGATCTGGGAAACGCGGCCCGCGATGGCGTCGCTGTCACCGGCACCCTCGACGATGGTGGTCTCGTCCTTGGTGACGACGACCTTGCGGGCGCGGCCCAGCAGCTCGACACCTGCCGTCTCCAGGGAGAGGCCGACCTCTTCGCTGATGACCTGGCCACCGGTGAGGATCGCCATGTCCTGCAGCATCGCCTTGCGACGGTCACCGAAGCCGGGGGCCTTGACGGCGACCGACTTGAAGGTGCCGCGGATCTTGTTGACGACGAGTGTGGACAGCGCCTCGCCCTCCACATCCTCGGCGATGATCAGCAGCGGCTTACCGGACTGGATGACCTTCTCCAGCAGGGGCAGCAGATCCTTGACGGTCGAGATCTTCGAGGACACCAGCAGGATGTAGGGATCCTCGAGGACCGCTTCCTGACGCTCGGCGTCGGTCACGAAGTAACCCGAGATGTAGCCCTTGTCGAAGCGCATACCCTCGGTGAGCTCCAGCTGCAGGCCGAAGGTGTTGCTCTCCTCGACGGTGATGACACCCTCGTTGCCGACCTTGTCCATGGCCTCGGCGATCAGCTCGCCGATGGACGGGTCGCCGGCCGAGATGCCCGCGGTAGCAGCGATCTGCTCCTTGGTCTCGACCTCCTTGGCCGACTTCAGCAGCGTCTCGGTGACCTTCTCGACGGCCTTCTCGATGCCGCGCTTGAGGCCGAGCGGGTTGGCGCCCGCCGCGACGTTGCGCAGGCCCTCGCGCACGAGCGCCTGGGCCAGCACGGTGGCAGTGGTGGTGCCGTCGCCCGCGACGTCATCGGTCTTCTTGGCGACTTCCTTGACCAGCTCAGCGCCGATCTTCTCGTAGGGGTCCTCCAGCTCGATCTCCTTGGCGATGGACACGCCGTCGTTGGTGATCGTGGGGGCGCCCCACTTCTTTTCGAGGACGACGTTGCGGCCCTTGGGACCCAACGTCACCTTTACCGCGTCGGCGAGGGCGTTCAGGCCCCGCTCGAGGCCGCGGCGGGCCTCTTCGTCGTACGCAATAATCTTGGACATTGCGAAGTGATTCCTCCGATTAGGGGATGACACGTCTGTGGTCGGGTGCAGTGCCCGCGACGGACGGCTGGGGTGTGCTCCGCGTGCGCGGCCCCGGCCTCACCGGCCCGACCTAGCACTCACGGTTCGCGAGTGCCAACTGCATTTTTAGCACTCAGCCAAGGCGAGTGCAAGGTCGGGTGAGCGCCGTTCACCGCTGGCGAAGGCCGTCCAGAAGAACTTCCGTCACCCGCTCGGCGGTGTCCGGATACGCGGCCTGCATCGCGCTCGCGCCGGTCAGCAACGCCTTCACATCGCGCACGTCGAGATCGGACCGGACGGTGCCCGCCTTCTGCGCGGCTCGCAGCAGGTCACCGAGCATCGCGAGGAAGTCCGCCTCGATGCCGGGCATCGCGGTCGCGATGTCGATGCCCACCCCGGCCAACGCCTCGGCCAGGCCCTGGTCGGTGGCGCCCCACTGCAACACCATGGCGCGCAGGAAGGTGAACAGCGCCTCACCGGGATCGCCCGCGGCCAGCAGCGCCCGGCCACTTTCGATGATGTTCTCGATGCGGTCGGCCACCACCGCGCGATACAGATCGTCCTTTGTCGGAAAGTGCCGGTACACGGTGCCCGCGCCGACGCCGGCACGCCGGGCGATCTCATCGATCGGCACCGACAACCCGTCGGCGGCGAAGGTGTCGTAGGCGACCTCCAACACGCGCGCGCGGTTGCGGGCCGCGTCCGCGCGCAGCGGCCGGTCGGGTTGAGCCACCGTCATCACCTCGGGGGAATAGAAAAGCGGGGCGTGCGTTCCGTATAGTCGGTGATCAAACGGAGCGTCCGCCCCGTTTACCGATTGTAGGAGACCGACATGAGCAAGTGGACCACTACCGACATTCCCGATCAGACCGGTCGCACGGCCGTCGTCACCGGGGCCAACACCGGACTCGGCTACGAGACCGCCGCTGCGCTCGCGGCGAAGGGCGCGCACGTGGTGCTGGCCGTCCGCAACACCGAGAAGGGCACCGACGCGGCCGCCCGCATCGGTGACGCCCACCCCGGCGCCAGTGTCGCCGTGCAGGAGCTCGACCTCACATCGCTCGAGTCGATCCGCAGAGCCGCCGACGAACTGCGTGCCAGGCACGACACCATCGACCTGCTGATCAACAACGCGGGAGTCATGTTCACGCCGAGGTCGACGACCAAGGACGGCTTCGAATTACAGTTCGGCACAAACCATTTGGGCCACTTCGCGTTCACCGGCCTGCTGCTCGACCGCATCGTGGCCGCACCCGGCTCGCGCGTCGTCACCGTCAGCAGCGTCGGGCACCGCTTCGCCCGCAACGGCATTCGCTTCGACGATCTGCAGGGGGAGAAGGACTACAGCCGGGTCGGCGCCTACGGGCAGGCCAAGCTGGCGAACCTGATGTTCACCTACGAGCTGCAGCGCCGGTTGCAGGGCACCCGCACCATCGCGGCGGCCGCGCACCCCGGCGGGTCGCGCACGGAGCTGACCCGCAACCTGCCACCGCTGGTCGGTGCCGCCTCCAAGCTCGCCGAACCGCTGTTCCAGCCGGCCGATATGGGCGCGCTACCGCAGCTGCGGGCCGCCACCGACCCCGGTGTGATCGGCGGCCAGTACTTCGGCCCGGACGGGTTCGCCGAACAGCGCGGTTATCCGGTCGTGGTGGCCTCCACCCGGGTGTCGCACGACGTCGACGCGCAGAAGCGGCTCTGGACGGTGTCGGAGGAGCTGACCGGCGTCACGTTCCCGGCCTACGACAGGTCCAGCAGCTCCTCGTAGAAGCCGCCGAACCTGCGCGCGGGATCGATGAGATGCACTTCGAGGATCCAGTGGCAGACACGCCCGGTGCGGTCGGTGCGCCGCATCGGGCTGTCTGACCCCGGCGCGATGTAGGACTCGACCCGGTCGCCGGCGATCGTCTCGTGCGGGAACTCGCCGACGAGATGACCCGCGATCGTGCCGCCGAACTCCCAGCCCGCCTCGTGACTGAGCTGCACGACGTGAGCGAACAGCTCGGCACCCGTCACCTCGGGATGCGTGTCGAAATACTCGCGCCCCTTCGCCCATACCCGCGGAAGGTCGTCGCACAGCGCATGCTTGCCCGCATCGTCGCCGAGCACGAACGTGCGGCCGAAGTCGGCCTCCCACCGATCGAAGATGGGCCCGAAGTCGCAGAACACGATGTCGTCCTCGGCGATGACCCGGTCCGGCGGATTCTCCCGATACGGCTGCAGCGTGTTCTCCCCCGCGCGCACGATTCGCTTGTGCCAGTGGCGCTCGACGCCGAACATGTCGGCGGCCACATCGCGGATCTCGTCCGACAACGCCTTCTCGCGGACGCCGGGGCGGATCATTCCGCCGCGCTCGATCTCGGCGAACAATCGCGCCGCCCTATCCTGGGCGTCGAGCAGCATCGCGGCACGAAGGTCTTCGTCGGCGATGGTCACTGCTTCGATGCTACGACCGCGATGGAGCGTTGATGTCACTCTGGGATCCCCGGCGAGTGCCGCCGTATCCACCGCCGCGCTACACGCGCGACGATCCCGAAGTCAGCGCGCGGCTCCGGCGGGGCACCGATCCGCCGGACTACGACTCCTTCGGCCTCGTCGAATACCACTACCTGGCCAACCAGAAGCAGACCGACGGCGACTACGGCCTCTACCGCGTCGAGATCGCGCCCAACGGCGGCGGTCCCGGCCCGCATTTTCACCGCGCGATGTCCGAGGCGTTCTTCGTGTTGTCGGGCACGGTGAAGCTCTACGACGGGACCGACTGGATCGACGGGCAGCCCAACGATTTCCTCTACGTTCCACCCGGCGGCATCCACGGTTTCCGCAACGAAGCCGCCGCGCCGACGTCGATCCTGATGCTGTTTGCTCCCGGCGCACCCCGCGAGCACTACTTCGAGGGCCTGGCCCAGCTCGGCGACATGACCGACGAGGAACGCCGGGAATGGTTCGTCAAGAACGACAACTACTTCGTCGACTGACCGCGACACGGCGTCCAGCAGAACTCGATGTCGCCGCCGCTGCGGCTCCGGGATGCAAACCCCAAATCCGTTGCGTTAGGCTGCTGTCCGATCAGTTGAGGAGTCTTGGGTGCGGGTTGGTGCAGCGCCCGACACCCAGGCTTTGCGGAGCTGGCAGCGTCGGGCATTGGTGCGGTATCTTGCCGCGCAGCCGAAGGATTTCCTGGCTGTCGCCACTCCCGGTTCGGGTAAGACGGCCTTTGCCCTGCGTGTCGCGGCCGAGTTGCTCGCCGACGGCGCCGTCGAGCAGATCACCGTCGTGGTGCCCACCGAACACCTCAAGACGCAGTGGGCTCTGGCCGCCGCCCGCGTCGGCATCGCGCTCGATCCGAAGTTCAGCAACTCGGCCGCGCACACGTCGGCGGAGTATCACGGCGTCGTCGTCACCTACGCCCAGGTCGCCAGCCATCCGACCCGGCACCGGGTGCGCACCGAGAACCGTCGCACGTTTGTGGTGTTCGACGAGATCCACCACGGCGGCGACGCCAAGAGTTGGGGCGACGCCATCCGCGAGGCGTTCGGCGACGCCACCCGGCGGCTGGCCCTCACCGGCACGCCGTTCCGCAGCGACGACTCCGCGATCCCCTTCGTCACCTATGCGCCCGATGTCGAGGGCCTGATGCGCTCGCAGGCCGACCACACCTACGGCTACGCCGAGGCGCTCGCCGACGGCGTCGTCCGTCCCGTCGTGTTCCTCGCCTACTCCGGCGAGGCGCGGTGGCGCACCAGCGCCGGCGAGGAGCATGCGGCCCGGCTGGGCGAGCCGCTGAACGCCGAGCAGACGGCGCGGGCCTGGCGCACGGTCCTCGACGCGAAGGGCGAATGGATTCCAGCGGTGTTGCAGGCCGCCGACACCCGGCTGACCCAGCTGCGCAACGGCGGCGTGCCGGACGCGGGCGCCATGGTCATCGCGTCCGATCAGAAGGCCGCCCGCGCGTATGCCGCCGTGCTGACCAAGCTGACCGGCGAGACGCCGACCGTCGTGCTGTCGGACGACCCGGGCTCTTCGGCGCGGATCGCGGAGTATTCGGCGGCCAGCAGCCGTTGGCTCGTCGCGGTCCGGATGGTGTCCGAGGGCGTCGACGTGCCCCGGCTCGCGGTGGGTGTCTACGCCACAAGCGCGTCGACGCCGCTGTTCTTCGCCCAGGCCATCGGCCGCTTCGTGCGGTCGCGCCGGCCGGGGGAGACCGCGAGCATCTTCCTGCCGTCGGTGCCGACGCTGCTCAACCTGGCCAGCGAGATGGAGGCGCAGCGTGACCACGTGCTGGGCAAGCCGCACCGCGAGTCGCAGGGTTTCGACGACGAGGCGCTCCGGGACGCGGCGCGCGAGAAGACCGAACCCGACGAGGACAACGGGTTCGAGTCGCTGGGCGCCGACGCCGAACTGGATCAGGTGATCTTCGACGGCTCGTCGTTCGGCACCGCGACGCCCGCGGGCAGCGAGGAAGAAGCCGACTACCTCGGCATCCCCGGCCTGCTGGATGCCGAGGCGATGCGAGACCTGTTGCGGCGCAGACAAGAAGAGCAGATCACCAAACGTACTGCGTCAGGCGAGGTGCCGAGACTCTCCACGCACGGGCAGCTGCGCGAGTTGCGCAGCCAGCTCAACGCGCTGGTGTCGGTGGCTCACCACCGCACCGGCAAGCCGCACGGCTGGATCCACAAGGAGCTGCGCCGGATCTGCGGCGGACCGCCGATCGCGGCCGCGACGACCGATCAGCTCAGGGCCCGCATCGAGGCCGTGCGGGAGCTGCGCGCCTAACGTGCCTCGGCGATCTCGGCCAGGTGCTTGAGCGAGTTGTCGAGGTGTTGCCGATCGAACGGCGGGAACTGGATGTGCTCGCGCAGTTGCGCAGGCACCGCCGACCAGTCGTAGGTCAGCGTCACGGCGGTCCGGTCGTCGGCGACCGGCTCGAGGTCATAGCGCCAGATCCATCCGCCGAACTCGAGTGTGGTGTCGTCGGGTCCTTGGCCGGGCTGCCACGCGATCGCGTGCGGCGGGTCGAATACGTCGATCCGGTTCGCCATCTCGTAGTAGCCCTCCGGATGGTTGTCGTGATGCATGACCATCCGGAAGATTTGACCGACTTCGGTCAACGGCTTGCCGTCCAGCGACGCGCGAACCCAGCCGGTGCCGTCGATCGCCTCGTGCGTCGTCGGATCGGCCAGCACCCCGAACACCGCGTCGACGGGCGCGTTGACGGTGGCGCTGACACTCACGTGTTCTTCAGTCATGTCGGTACAGACCGCCGGCCCGCACCAAACTCATCGAAACTGCTCACCGATCGTCCTTTCGCGCGTCGATTCGCGATCTCTCCAGCAGTTTGGGCGCATGAACCAGACTTCGCTCTGCGCGCAGCGCGAAGAAGTGCGAGTGATCGCCGCCGTCAACGCAGAGTCAACGGGCCAACGCGAAACGCCCGCACCAAACTCATCGCTCGTCGCTACAGGCCCAGCACCTCGGGCAGGTCGGCGACCGACTCGATGACGTGGTTGGGCTGCATCGCGAACTCGTCGGCCGCCCACCGGTCGAGGGTGTCCTGGCGGAACTTCCCGGTGCGCACCAGCACGCCGATCATGCCGACCACCTGGGCGGCGAGCACGTCGTTGTTGAGGTCGTCGCCGATCATGTACATCTCATCGGGGTCGACGCCGAGACGTGTTGCGGCAGCCAGGAATCCGGCCGGCGCGGGCTTACCGACGGCGGTCGCCTTGCGGCCCGACGTCTCCTCCATCCCGATCAGATACATTCCGGTGTCGATGCGCAGGCCCTCGGCGGTGTTCCAGGAGGTGCTGCGGTGCATCGCTACCACCGGCACGCCCTGCGCCATCCAGTCGTAGACACGGCTCAGCGTCACGTGGTCGTATTCCAGGCCGGCGCCGCCGAGCAGGATCACGTCCGGGGTCTCGGGCACGTCGTCGGCGCCGAAGTCGCCGGAGTAGACGATGTCGATGCCCGGCATGTCCTCGGCGATCTGCCCACTGTTGACCAGGAAGCAGCGCGCATCGGGATACTGGCCGCGGACGTACTCCGCCGTCAGCGCCGCGGCCGTGATCACCTCGTCGGCGGCCACGTCCATGCCCGCGTCGGTGAGCAGCCGGGCGATCTGTTTGCGAGTACGCGTGGTGGTGTTGGTCAGATACGACCGGGCAATCTGGTTGTCCGCGAGCACCCGAAGCGTCTCGGCGGCGCCCTCGATGGGCTGCCAGGACGTCACCAGGACGCCGTCGATGTCGAACAGCACACCACCGATCGCCATGGTGCGACAGTAAACGGCCCGCTAACGGCGCGCCCACCGACTGTCCGCCACCCAGGGCGACGCCGTGCCCGCGATCGACCAACTCCGCTCTGCGGGAACATCGATCACCCGGTAGTGCTTGACGCCGGCGGCGGTCGCCGCGACCAGCGTGGCCACCCCCGCGCGCCGCTGGAAGAACGTCTGGCGCACGGTCCACCCGATGATGCCGTCGGCGGCGATGCAGTCACGACGGCGTTCCAGGCTGCCTGCCCGCGCGACGAGCCACCGCCGGTCGACCCGATGCCCGAGCGCGCGCGCCCGGTCGGCCGCCAGCACCGCGCAGCACAGCCCCAGCAGCGCCGTGGCGATCCACGCCCACACGGGCACCGTCACGACCGTCGCGGCGACCGCCAGCCCGACGGCGACACCGACCGGCAGCACCAGCCCGCGGGTCCACCGCCTGCGCGTGGCGGCCGCACCGTGCCCGAGCACCGCGCCGGACACCGCATCGGCGTCGTCGATCAGACCGGTCAGCACGGTTTCGGCCGTGTCGACGGGACACGGCGGCAGCAGCAGCGACGCCTCCCCCGCGCCCGCCACCCCGGTCATCACCGCGTCCAGCCGCGCCCCGCCGAGCAGACGAACCAGCAGGGGCTGACGCAGGGTGCCGCCGCGCAGCCTGCGCATGTCGAAGGTGTGCTCGCGCTTGCGCAGCAAGCCGTGCTCGAGATGGAGCACGTCCGCATCGCGCCGCAGAGTCAGATTCCCGTACGTCGCCAGTGAGCGCAGCACCGACAACACCACCGACGCGAGTACCACGACCGTGACGACGAGGGCGACGCTGGCGATGACACCGAACCGCTGCGCTACGTCGCGACCCGACTCGGCGAGCCGCGAATGTTGCAGCGCCGCACCGAGACCCGCCTGGTAGACGACGCCGACCGCGGCCAGGATCATGGCCAGGCCGGTGAAGCTCAGGGGGCTGTAGCGCAGCCACGACGGCTGCCACCGTGCCAGCAGCCGGCCCGGCGCGCGCTGTTGATCGTCGCCTCCATCGGCGGGAGCCAGCGAGTCGGCCAGCAGGATCGCCCGCAGCCGCGGCACCTCCTCGGCGCGCACCGCGTCGAGCGCGAACTCGGCGGCGCCGGTGGTGTGCTGCCCGGTGCTGACCCGAAGCACCGTCAGCCCGAGCAGCTGGTGCAGCAGCCGAGCTTCGGTCTGCACCGAGCGAATGCGGTTGCGCGGCACGGACACCACCTTGCGCTGCAGCACCCCGGCGCGCAGTTGCACCTCGTCGGGCGCGATGCGGTAAGTGGTGGTGAACCAGCGGAGCACGCCGAAGCCGATGGTCACCCCCAGCGCGGCGACCGTCCATATCGAGTTGCCCGTCGCCGAGCCCACCACGACCGCGCCGACGAGCAACGGAATCTGGCGCAACACCTCATGGACCGGGTGCACCAACAACATTCGCGGGCTGAGTCGGTGCCACTGCCGCTCGGTCACCGGCGGTGTCAATTTCGCTCCTCGCGTGCGCGGTGTCACGTGGCGTCTTCCGCGCCGATAGCGGCGATGTCGGTGAGCTGTGCGACGACCCCGTCGGCGACGTCGGAATCGAGCGCGACGATGCGCACCGCACCCGCCGACGACGCCGTCGTCACGGTCACGTTGGCCAACCCGAACAGCCGGTCGAGGGGCCCGCGATACGTGTCGACGGTCTGCACCCGGGAGACCGGCGCGATCCGGCGCTCCTGCACCAGCCAGCCCGACCGGGTGTACACCGCCTGCGGGCTGATGTCCCAGCGGTGCACGCGGTACCGCCACAGCGGGACGACGACGACGAACACCGCGATGCCGACAGCGGTGACCGCCGCGGCGACGGCGTGCAGCCAGCCGAGCCGACTGTCGACGACGAACCACACCACCTGGGCCACCGTCAGCACCGACCACGGAATCGCCGCGCCGATCGCCCACACCAGCGGCGCCTTGCGGCTGGGCGGATTGGCGGGATCAACCAAGTCCATCGGCAGACCTCTGCACGTGCAGGCACTCGGTGACGCCGAACAGCCGCAGCGTGCGCAGCGTCCGGCCCGGGATCTGGTGCGCGACATCGGAGGTGGCGGCGATGATCGGGGCGCCGACGCCGATGCTCTCGCCCAGGTGCACGATGGTGGCGGAGCCCGCCGCCAGTACATTGCGTACCCAATCGGCGCCGGTGCCGTACGGCAGCGCGATCAGGAAGCCGTCATCGGTGGCGATGACGTCCACCGGCGTCTCGTAGCGTCGGCCGCTCGTGCGTCCGGCATGGCGGATGACCGACGTCTGGGTGCCCGCCGCCCCGGCCGACCGCATCACCCGCGGATTCGTCACCGACCGGTTCATCCGCCGCACCGCGTTGAGCACCGGCGGCAGTTTCCACCGCATCCCGACCACCAGCGCCGAAAACGCCACCACTGCGATCCCGACGACCCCCGCGAAAGCCACCCCGACCGTCCTGACCCCTGCACGATGTGACATGGCAACGACGGTAACCGCCCGTCGGTAGTGTGCTGATCATGAGCCAGAAGTGGACCTCCGCAGACGTACCCGACCAGTCCGGCCGCGTCGCCATCGTCACCGGCGCCAACTCCGGCCTCGGCTACGACACCGCCGCCGCACTCGCCGGCAAGGGCGCGCATGTCGTGCTCGCCATCCGCGACCTCGACAAGGGCAGACAGGCCGCCGACCGCATCAAGGCGACCAGTCCCAACGCGGTCGTCGCGCTGCAGGAACTGGATCTGTCGTCGCTCGACAGTGTCCGCAGGGCCGCCGACGAACTGCGCACCGCGCACCCCCGCATCGACCTGCTGATCAACAACGCGGGCGTGATGTACGTGCCCACCCGCGAGACCACCAAAGATGGCTTCGAGATGCAGTTCGGCACCAACCACCTCGGCCACTTCGCGCTGACCGGTCAGCTGCTCGACCACATGCTGTCGGTAGACGGGTCGCGGGTGGTCACGGTCAGCAGCGTGGGGCACCGGATCATGGCGCGGATTCACTTCGAGGACCCCCATCTCACACGGAAGTACAACCGCGTCGAGGCCTACGGCCAGTCCAAGCTGGCCAACCTGATGTTCACCTACGAGTTGCAGCGGCGGCTGAAGCTCAAGGGGGCGCCGACGGTGGCGCTGGCGGCCCATCCCGGCTTCTCCGACACCGAGCTGATGCGCTATCTGCCGGACTTCATCCCGGAATTCATGTGGAAGATCGCCACCCAGCCGGCGGACAAGGGCGCGCTGCCGACGCTGCGGGCCGCCACCGACCCGACCGCCACCGGCGGTCAGTACTACGGGCCCGACGGCATCGGCGAGGTCAAGGGAAGTCCGAAAGTCGTTGCCTCCAGCGCACAATCGCGTAACGAGGAGCTGCAGCGACGGCTCTGGACGATGTCCGAAGAACTGACCGGCGTCACCTACCCCGTCTGATGCGTTCCGTCGACGAGCACCGGCGCGTCGTCGCCGCCCTCATCACCCCGCGTCCACCGGTTGCCGTGCCTCTGGCCGACGCGCTGGGACTGGTGCTCGCCGAAGACGTCGCGGCGCCGCTGTCGCTGCCGGGTTTCGACAACTCGGCGATGGACGGTTACGCCGTCGTCGCCGAGGACGTCGCACGGGCCGGCCCCGACCATCCGGTGCTGCTGCCCGTCACCGAGGACATCCCGGCGGGCCGAACCGACCGGCTGACGCTGAAACCCGGTAGCGCGCACCGGATCATGACGGGCGCGCCGCTGCCCTCCGGCGCCACCGCCGTCGTGCCCGTCGAGGCCACCGGAGCCGCCTGGTCGGCGACATCCGACGCCGACGGCGCGACGGACACCGTGGCGATCCGCGCGAGCGCCTCGGCCGGACAGCACATCCGCCGCGCCGGTGAGGACGTCACCGCGGGCAGCACCGTGCTGCGGGCGGGGCAGGTTGTGACGCCCGCGGTGCTCGGCCTCGCCGCGGCGCTAGGCCTCGGAGACTTGAGAGTCGTTCCGCGACAACGGGTTCTGGTGATGTCGACCGGTTCGGAACTTGTCGCACCCGGGGTGCCGCTGAAACCCGGCCAGATCTATGAATCGAATGCCTTCATGCTGGCCGCGGCGGTGCGCGACGCGGGGGGCGAGGTGATCGCATCGCCGATGGTCGGCGACGACGTCGACCAGTTCCGCGCGGCACTCGCCCGACACGCCGGTGACGTCGACCTGATCATCACCACCGGCGGGGTGAGCGCGGGCGCCTACGAAGTCGTCAAGGACGCGCTCCTGACGGAGGTCGACTTCGTCAAGGTCGCGATGCAGCCGGGCATGCCGCAGGGGGCGGGGCGAATCGGCAACACGCCGATCGTCACTCTGCCCGGCAATCCGGTCAGCGCGCTGGTTTCGTTCGAGGTGTTCATCCGGACACCGCTGCGCGCGGTGATGAGGCTGGCGCACCCGGATCGGCCGCGGGTGACCGCCGAGCTGAAAGAGGATCTGACGTCGCCGTCCGGCAAGCGGCAGTTCCGCCGCGGCGTGCTGGACGCCGAGGCGGGTGAGGTCACCAGCTACGGCCCGCCCGCATCGCATCATCTGCGCTGGCTGGCGTCGGCCAACTGCCTGCTGGAGATCGGCGAGGACGTCACCGAGCTTCCGGCGGGGTCCGCGGTGCAGGTATGGGACCTGTCGGGCGGGTAGCCACCCGTAGAATCGCCACACGATGGCCAGACGCCCCGACCTCAGATCAGGCCCCGCGCGACTGGTGGCCCTGGCGAAGACCACGGTTCCTCCGATGCACCCCGCCGGCCTGCCGTTCGTCGGCGCCGGCCTCGCTGTCGCGGTGGTGGGCCGCCGCAATCGCTGGCTGCGCCGCGCCGGTCTGCTGGCGGCGGGGGTCAACGCCGCGTTCTTCCGCCACCCGCCGCGGGTGCCACCCACCCGGCCCGGCGTCGTCGTGGCGCCGGCGGACGGATTGATCTGCCTGGTGGAGGAGGCGGTGCCGCCCGCCGAGTTGAACCTGCCCGCGCGGCCGCTGCCCCGGATCAGCATCTTCCTGTCGATCTTCGACGCCCATGTCCAGCGCATCCCGGTCAGCGGTGAGGTGGTGTCCGTCGTGCATCGTCCGGGACTGTACAAATCCGCCGAGCTCGCCGCGGCCAGCCAGGACAACGAGCGCAACAGTGTGCTGATCCGCACGCCCGAGGGGCATGAGGTGATCGCCGTGCAGATCGCGGGCCTGGTGGCGCGCCGCATCGTCTGCGACATCCGGCCCGGGGAGAAGGTGGCGATCGGCCACACCTACGGCCTCATCCGGTACGGGTCCCGACTCGACACCTACCTGCCGGAGGGGTCCGAGGTGCTCGTGCTGGCGGGACAACGGGCGGTCTGCGGCGAGACGATCCTCGCAGAGCTGCCGCGATGAAACCACGCGTCAAGAGGCCCGTCCTCAGCGCGAAGATGCTGCCGAGCGCGATGACGGTCGCGGCGATCTGCCTCGGCCTTTCGGCGGTGAAGTTCGCGCTCGACGGCCGGCCGACCGAGGCGATGGCGTTCCTCGCGGTGGCCGCGATCCTGGACGCGCTCGACGGCCGGATGGCCCGGCTGCTGAAGGCCACGTCGAAGATGGGCGAGGAGATCGATTCGCTCGCCGACGCGGTGAATTTCGGTGTGGCGCCTGCGTTCATCGTCTACGGGACGCTGCTGTCGCACTCGCGGGTCGGCTGGATCGTCGTGCTGCTGTACGCGGTGTGCATCGTGCTGCGGCTGGCCCGCTACAACGCGATGCTGGCGGGCGACCAACCCGCCTACACCAAGGAGTTCTTCGTCGGCATGCCCGCACCGGCGGGCGCAATCGGTGCGATCGGGCCGCTGGCGGCCAAGATGCAGTTCGGTGACGGCTGGTGGACCTCGGAGCCGGCCGTGGTGATCTGGATGATCGGCGTTTCCCTGCTGGTGGTCAGCACCATTCCGATGCGCAAGGTGCATACCTTCGCCGTGTCGCAGAACATGGTGGTGCCGCTGCTGGTGCTGTTGGCGATCGGAGTGGCCGCCTCGATCCTGTACGGCTACATCGTGCTCATGGTGATCATCGTGGGCTACGTCATCCACATTCCGTTCGCTGTCCGAACGGAGGCGTGGCTCAAGAAGCACCCGGAGGTGTGGGGCGACAAGCCCAAGGCACAACGTCAGGCGCGACGGGCGATCCGCCGGGCGCAGCCGCGCACGCACCGTCGTTCGATGGCCCGCCTCGGCCTGCGCAGACCGCCGGGACCCTGACGTGACAGGGTTCGACGTCGCCGACCGCCCGGCGCCCCGCCATCAACTCACCCTCACCGCGCGGCTGAACACCTCGGCCCTCGACTCGCGTCGCGGTGTCGTGCGGCTGCATCCCGAAGCCATTGCGGCGCTTGGCATTCGGGAATGGGATGCGGTGTCGCTGACCGGCTCGCGGACGACCGCCGCGGTCGTCGGGGTGGCGCCGAACGCAACGCCGGCGGGAACCGCACTGCTCGACGACGTCACGCTGTCCAACGCAGGCGTGCGCGAGAACACCACCGTGCTCGTCGCGCCGGTGACGGTGTTCGGCGCCCGATCCGTCACGGTGCGCGGATCGAATCTGGCCACCCGGTCGATATCGTCGGCGACGCTGCGCCAGGCACTGCTCGGCAAGGTGATGATGGTCGGCGACACCGTGTCGCTGCTGCCGCGCGAGCTCGGACCCGATATCCCGACGACGGCGGCCAGCAGCGCGCTGGCTTCCGCCGTCGGCATCACCTGGACATCCGAGCTGTTGACCGTGACCGGTGTCGACCCCGCGGGAACCGTGAGCGTGCAACCCAATTCGATGGTGATCTGGGGCCAGGGGGTGACACCGGCGGCGCAGGCCCCTTCGGGTCAGCACGTCGTGATCACCCCGGAGAAATCGGCGACCGTCAACATCGACGACCTCAAGGGTTCGCACGCACAGGCCAGCCGGCTGACCGAATGGCTGAGGCTCGCGCTCGATCAGCCCGAGCTATTGGCAACCCTGGGAGCCAAACCCAATCTGGGTGTGCTGGTGTCCGGGCCTGCCGGTGTCGGCAAGGCCGCGCTGGTGCGCGCCGTCTGCGCCGACCGGCGACTGGTCGAACTGGACGGGCCGGAGGTGGGTTCGCTGCGCGCCGAGGACCGGCTGAGCAGCGTCGCCTCGGCGGTGGCCAGCGTCCGTGACGGCGGCGGCGTGTTGCTGATCACCGACATCGACGCGCTGCTCCCCTCGACCGCGGAGCCGGTGTCCACGCTCATCCTCGGCGAGTTGCGCAAGGCGGTGGCCACACCGGGCGTCGCGTTCGCCGCCACCTCCCAGCGGCCCGACGACCTCGATCCCCGACTGCGTGCGCCCGACCTGTGCGATCGCGAACTCGGACTGAGCCTGCCCGACGCGACCGTGCGCACCCAGTTGCTCGACGTGTTGCTGCGCGACGTGCCGTCCGCGGACCTCAACCTCGGTGAGATCGCCGAGCGCACACCAGGTTTCGTCGTCGCCGACCTGTCCGCACTGGTACGGGAGGCCGCGCTGCGGGCGGCGGCCAGGGCCAGCGTGGACGAGAAGCCACCGGTCCTGACCCAGGACGATCTGACGGGCGCGCTCAGCGTGATCCGTCCGCTGTCGCGGTCGGCCACCGAGGAAGTGTCGGTCGGCTCGGTGACGCTCGACGACGTCGGCGACATGGCCGACACCAAACAGGCGCTCACCGAGGCGGTGCTGTGGCCGCTGCAGCATCCCGAGACCTTCGAGCGGCTCGGTGTCGAACCGCCGCGCGGCGTGCTGCTGTACGGGCCGCCCGGCTGCGGCAAGACCTTCGTCGTGCGGGCGCTGGCCAGTTCCGGGCGGCTGTCGGTGCACTCGGTCAAGGGCGCCGAGCTGATGGACAAATGGGTCGGCGCGTCGGAGAAGGCCGTGCGCGATCTGTTCCGCCGCGCCCGCGACTCGGCGCCGTCGCTGGTGTTCCTCGACGAAATCGACGCGCTCGCCCCGCGGCGGGGACAGAGTTTCGACTCCGGGGTGACCGACCGCGTGGTGGCCGCGCTGCTGACCGAACTCGACGGCATCGAACCGCTGCGCAACGTGGTGGTGCTCGGCGCCACCAACCGGCCCGACCTGATCGACCCCGCGCTGCTGCGGCCGGGGCGGCTGGAGAAGCTGGTGTTCGTCGAACCGCCCGACGCCGATGCCCGTCGCGAAATCCTGCGCACCGCAGGCAAATCCGTTCCGCTGTCCGACGACGTCGACCTCGACGCCCTTGCCGGTGAGCTCGACGGCTACAGCGCCGCCGACTGCGTCGCCCTGCTGCGGGAGGCCGCGCTGACGGCGATGCGGCGCTCGATCGACGCCGCCGACGTCACAGCGGCCGACGTCGCCAAGGCCCGCGAAACCGTGCGCCCGTCGCTGGACCCGGCGCAGGTGGAAGCCCTGCGCGCGTTCTCGGCCGCCCGCTGATCCGCGATTTCGGCGCGCGCAGTCACGCTCAGCGTGACCAGACGCGCCCAAATCGCGCTCCGGGCGGGCGACAAGGAGCGGGATAAGACCGCGGGCCAGCTCGGCTCGGCGCTGGCCCAGGGCTATCTCGACATGGGCGAGTACGAAACCCGGCTGCAGGCCGCGTTCGCCGCCCACACCACGACTGAGTTGCATCAGCTCGTCGCCGACCTGCCGCTGGCACAGCTGCGGCGCAACGACCCGCGCCGCCGCGAGGCACGCCTGGCGGGCAACCTGGCGATGGTGGTCATCGTGCTCACGGTGGGGCTCGCCGTCGGCCTGACCGCCGGCGCGTGGTACTTCTGGCCGGTCTGGCCGATCCTCGGAGCGGGCATCGGCGTCCTCGGTCACGCACTACCGATCCACTACGCACTGCCCCAGTGCCGCGCGCTCCAGTGAGCGATCGCGGCCGCGGCGTGCGGCTCGGTGGGCGTCCGGTTGTCGGCCCACGCGACGTAGCCATCCGGACGCACCAACACCGCTGCGGGTAACGCACTGTCGCGGTGCACCGCATGCAGGACGTCGGCGCGATCGATCTCGACGTCGTCGGTGGTGGCCATCACGAACCGGCCCTCGCGCAGCAGTTCGTACAGCCGCGCCCCGCCGCAGTCGACGTCGGGCATGCGCTTGCCGACCATGCGGTGGTCGTCACGGGACGTGCGCGGATAACCGATGTCGAGCTGGCTGAGCCGTCCCGCCATGAACCGGCGGCCCACGGGCACACGGGTGATCGTTCCGATCGCGACGGTCTGCGCCAGCCGCTGCGCCCTCGACCGGCCGAGCACCAATTGGTTGAACGCGTCGGTGAGCCGCAGCACGGCGGCACCGACCGGATGGCGCTCGCCCTGGTAGCTGTCCAGCAGCCAGGGCGGTGCGGTGCCGTGCACCGCCAACGCGAGCTTCCAGCCCAGGTTCATCGCGTCGCCGATGCCGGTGTTCATGCCCTGGCCGCCCAGTGGTGAGTGCACATGTGCCGCATCGCCTGCGATGAACACCCGGCCCTCGCGGTACCGCTCTGCCTGCTTGCGCTCGGACAAAAAGCGTGAGCTCCACCGCATATCCGTCATGCCGTAGTCGCCGCCCGCGATGCGGTGAAACGAGTCGCGGATCTCCGCCACCGTGACGGGCTCGCGCAGCGGCGCCTGCTCGCGCAGCCGGTCCCACGCGATGGCCCGAAACCAGCCGTCGCCGAACGGAATCATCAGCACCGCACCGCGCTCGTTCGTCACACCGGTCAAGGTCCCCTCCGGCGCCCGCGTCAGGTGCACGTCGGCGAGCAGGATGTGCGTCTCGTACTGCTTGCCTTCGAACCCGATGCCGACCAACCCGCGAACGGCACTGTGTGCGCCATCGCACCCGACGACATAACTCGCCCGGATCGATCTGCCGTCGGCACACTGCACCGTCACGCCGTCGCCGTCGCCGACCAGGCCCACCACCTTCGCGCCGCGCAGCATCGGCACCCCGAGGTCGTCCACCCGGCTCTGCAGCACATGCTCGGTGCCGCTTTGCGGGGCGATCAACAACATCGCGAATCTGCTCGGCAGTTCCCGCAGGTTGATCGTCGCCCCGCCCGGAGGCGCAACCTCGTAGACCGGCACCCCGCGCGTCAGGAGTTCGTCGGCCATACCGCGTGCGTCGAGCAATTCCAGCGTGCGCGCATGCACGGCGAACGCCCTGGTGATGTTGGGCATGTCGATGCGCTCGTCGAGCAGCGCTACGTCGGCGCCGCCGAGCGCGAGCTCCGCGGAAAGCATCAGCCCGGTGGGTCCCGCGCCGACCACTACCACATCGGAGGTGTCCACTAGGCGGGATGGTAGCTGCATCCGCCCACGTAGACTGGGGTTCAGTCAAAGCCTCCATCCGGCTGACACCCTGCTATCTGTTCTTCGCCTGACGGCTCATCACCGACCACGCTCACCAGATTCGGAGTGCCATGCTCGCGGTCCTGTTCGCCCACGCGGTCGCCACCGCGTCGGCTCCCCTGCTGGTTTACCGGTGGGGGAGGCGGGCGTTCTACCCGCTGGCACTCGTGCCGCTCGGCTCCCTTGCCTGGGTGGCGCTGAACTGGCCGGGGTCAGGACGGGCCCACAGCATCACCGTGCCGTGGGTGCCGGAGCTGTCGATGGACATCACGCTGCGGTTCGATTCGCTCGCGGCGATCATGAGCGTGCTGGTGCTGGGCATCGGAGCGCTGGTGCTGTTCTACTGCGCCGACTACTTCCACCATCGTGATGGCCACACCGAGAACCGGCTGCCCAGCTTCGCCGCCGAACTGGTCGCCTTCGCCGGCGCCATGTTCGGTCTGGTTGTCAGCGACAACATGCTGATGCTCTACGTGTTCTGGGAGCTGACCACGGTGCTGTCGTTCCTCCTGGTGGGGCACTACGCCGAACGCGCCAGCAGCCGCAAGGCCGCCGTGCAGGCGCTGCTGGTCACCACCGCCGGCGGGCTGGCCATGCTGGTCGGCATCATCGTGCTCGGCACCATCTCGGGCACCTATCTGCTGTCCGAACTCATCGCGGCGCCGCCGTCCGGGCTGGCGGCGTCGATCGCCGTCGTGGGAATCCTCATCGGCGCACTGGCCAAGTCGGCGATCGTGCCGCTGCATTTCTGGCTGCCGGGTGCGATGGCCGCACCGACCCCGGTCAGCGCCTATCTGCACGCCGCAGCCATGGTCAAGGCCGGCGTCTACCTGGTGGCGCGGATGACACCCGGCTTCGCCGACGCACCTCCGTGGCGGCCGATGGTGATCACGCTCGGCGTGCTGACCGTGCTGCTCGCCGGTTGGCGCGCGGTACGCGAATACGACCTGAAGCTGATCCTGGCCTTCGGCACGGTGAGCCAGCTCGGCTTCATCACGGTGATGGTCGGCGCGGGCGGCAGCGACCTGATGCTGGCCGGGCTCGCGCTGCTGTGCGCGCACGCGATGTTCAAGGCCGCGCTGTTCATGGTCGTCGGCATCATCGACCACGCCACCGGCACACGCGACATCCGCAGGCTGGCCTGGCTCGGCCAGCGCAGCCGACCGCTGTTCGTCATCGCGGCCGGTGCGACGGCCAGCATGGCGGCGCTGCCGCCGTTTCTGGGCTTCGTCGCCAAGGAAGCCGACTACGAAACCCTGTTGCACACCCAGGCTTTGGGCCGGGCAGCGCCGTTCGTGCTCGCGGCAATCGTGGCTGGTTCGGTGTTCACCACCATCTATAGCCTGCGATTCCTGTGGGGCGCGTTCGCCAGGAAGGGCAGGCCGGAACCCAGCAAGCGCGTCGCGGAAATGCACGCTCCGCCAACCACATTCCTCGCCGCGCCCGCCGTCCTGGCCGGGGCGGGCCTGCTCTTCGGGCTGTGGCCGAGCCCCCTCGACCACGCGCTGGAGAACTACGCCGACACGGTTCCCGGCGGAGCGGATTACCACCTGGCGCTCTGGCACGGCTTCGGGCTGCCGCTGGTGCTGTCGGTGCTCGTGCTGGCCATCGGCACGGTCGCGTTCTTCGGCCGCACGCGGTTGCCGCGCAACCGGCTGATGTATCTGCCGCTCGGCAACGCCGACCGCATCTACGACGCGGTGATCCGTGGCGCGGACGTGCTGGCGGTGCGGCTGACCGGCAGCACTCAGCGCGGCTCGCTGTCGGCCACCCAGTCGGTGATCCTGACCACGCTGGCCGTGGTGCCGGTGGTGGCGCTGACGCTCGGGGCCCGCGACCGGCCCGAGTTGGCGCTGTGGGGTTCACCGTTGCAGGTCATCGTCGGCCTGCTCATCCTCGCCGCCGCCGTGGGCGCGGCCGTGATGCGCAACCGGCTCGCTTCGGTGCTGCTGGTCGGTGTGACCGGCTACGGCTGCGGCACGATCTTCGCCTTTCACGGCGCACCGGACCTGGCGCTGACGCAGTTCCTGGTGGAGACGCTGACGCTGGTCATCTTCGTCTTGGTGTTGCGCACGCTGCCTGCCGAATCCGATCAGCACAACATCCGCAGACACCGGCTGCCGCGCGCGGCGCTCGCGGTGGCCGTCGGCGCAAGCGTCACCACGGTCGCGGCGTTCGCGATGGCCGCCCGCAGCGGCGTCCCGATCGCCGCGCTGCTGCCCGACGCCGCCTACCACCGCGGCCACGGCTCGAACACCGTCAACGTGCTGCTCGTCGACATTCGCGCGTGGGACACCCTCGGCGAGGTCTCGGTGTTGGTCGTCGCCGCCACCGGGGTGGCGTCGATGGTGTTCCGGCACAGACGGTTCGGTGCCGCACCGCGCGTCGCCGACGCCGGCCAGCCCGACATCGCGCTACCCTCCTCGATTGCCACCAGTCCGGCCGCCGGTGACGTCACCTGGCTGCGCGGCAGCGAGCTGCGCGACCCGCGGCACCGGTCGCTTGTACTCGAGGTCGCGACCCGGATGATCTTCCCGTTGATCATGGTGCTGTCGGCGTACTTCTTCTTCGCGGGCCACAACACACCCGGCGGCGGCTTCGCCGGCGGATTGACCGCGGGTCTCGCGCTGGTGCTGCGCTATCTCGCGGGCGGCCGGTACGAGCTCGGCGAGACGCTGCCGTTGGACGCGGGCAAGATCCTGGGCGTCGGGTTGGCGCTGTCGGGGGGTACCGCTGTGGCGTCGCTGCTGCTGGGCGCTCCGGTGCTGTCATCGGCCGTGCTGCAGTTCGACATCCCGGTACTGGGCACCGTCAAGCTCGTCACCGCGTTGTTCTTCGATCTCGGCGTGTACCTGATCGTCGTCGGTCTCGTGCTCGATGTCCTGCGCAGCCTCGGCGCCCGGGTCGACGTCGAGATGGCCGAGCAACGCCCCGCGGCGGTGAGGCCACGATGACCGCCTTCATCGTTCCGCTGATCCTGATCGGTGGCCTCACCAGTGTCGGGGTATACCTGCTGCTGGAGCGCAACCTGACCCGAATGTTGCTGGGGCTCTTGCTGATCGGCAATGCGGTCAACCTGTTGATCCTGCTCGTCGGCGGACCCGCCGGTAATCCGCCGGTGCGCGGCCGGGTCAGTGACGGCAACACCGCGACCGCAGACCCGTTGGCGCAGGGCATGATCCTCACTGCGATCGTCATCAGCATGGGCATCGCGGCGTTCGTGCTGTCGCTGATCTACCGGACGTACCGGTTGACCACCGAGGAGGAGATCGCCAACGACCCCGAGGACACCCGCGTCTCGCAGATGACCGAGGAGGAGGCCGCCGCCTTCGACGAAGCACGGCCCGAACCGGACACCAGACGCGACACCGACGAACCCGACGAACTGGACGCGCTACCCGGTTTGGAGGGATCGAGATGACGGCATCGGCGGTCCTGACGCCGCTGCCCGTGCTGATTTCCTTGATCGCTGCCGCAGCGACGATGTTCGCCGGACGCCGGCCACGGCTGCAGCGAACGATTACACTCGCCGCCCTGTCGGCGGTGGTCGCGGTCTGCGCCGCACTGCTGTACCTCGCCGACCGGGACGGCACGATCGCCGTGCATGTCGGCGGCTGGGCACAGAGCGTGGCCGGCATAGGCCCGCTCGGCATCACGCTTGTGGTGGATCGGCTTTCGGCACTGATGATGGTCGTCTCGTCGATCGTGCTGTTGGCTGTGGTGTTCTACGCCATCGGGCAGGGCATCCGCGACGGCGACGAGCGCCAGCCGGTGTCGATCTTCCTGCCCACCTATCTCGTGTTGTCCGCGGGGGTGTGCAACGCGTTCCTGGCCGGCGACCTTTTCAATCTCTTCGTCGGCTTCGAGGTGCTGCTGGCCTCGAGCTTCGTGCTGCTGACCATCGGCGCGAGCACCGAACGGGTCCGCGTCGGCATCTCCTACGTGATGGTGTCGATGGTGTCGTCGATGATCTTCCTGATCGGCATCGCGCTGGTGTATGCGGCGACCGGCACGCTGAACATGGCGGAGCTGGCGACCCGGCTGGACGGGGTCGCCGACGGCACCCGCAGCGCGCTTTTCGCCGTGCTGCTGGTCGCGTTCGGGATCAAGGCGGCCGTCTTCCCGCTGTCGGCGTGGCTGCCCGACTCCTACCCCACCGCGCCCGCGCCTGTCACGGCGGTGTTCGCCGGCCTGCTGACGAAAGTCGGTGTGTACGCGATCATCCGGGCGCACACCTTGTTGTTCCCGAACGGCGGCCTGGACCGCATGCTGATGGTCGCCGCGTTCCTCACGATGATCGTCGGCATCTTGGGCGCCATCGCCCAGAGCGATGTCAAGCGGCTGTTGTCCTTCACCCTGGTCAGCCACATCGGCTACATGGTGTTCGGCGTCGCGCTGTCCAGCGAGCTCGGGTTGTCGGGCGCGATCTACTATGTCGCACACCATATCCTGGTGCAGACGACGCTGTTCCTCGTCGTCGGCCTGATCGAACGCCAAGCGGGCGCCTCGACGCTTGCGCGGCTCGGCGGGCTGGCGGCCGCGAGCCCGGTGCTGGCGTTCGTGTTCGTGGTGCCCGCGCTCAACCTCGGTGGTATCCCGCCGTTTTCCGGGTTCATTGGGAAGGTCGCGCTGCTGGAGGCGGGCGCGCAGAGCGGTTCGGTGCTGGCCTGGCTGCTCGTCGGCGGCAGCGTGGTGACCAGCCTGCTGACGCTGTACGTGGTGTCGCGGGTGTGGACCCTGGCGTTCTGGCGGGCCCGCGCCGACGCCCCCGAGGGCCACGTCGCGGCGGCCGCTCCCTCGGCCCTGCTCGACGACGCCGAGGACATCGAGCTGACCGACCGCGGCGACGTCGGGCGCATGCCGGTCGGCATGCTCGCCCCGACCGGCGCGCTCATCGCGGTCGGGCTGACGATGACCGTGCTGGCCGGCCCGATCGTGTCGTTCACCGATCGCGCGGCCGCCGAGGTGCTCGATCGCGGCCGTTACATCTCCGCTGTTCTCGGCGGGGTCGCGCCATGAGGAGTCACGCGCTGCGCGCATGGGTGCTGTGCTGGCTGATACTGGTGTGGGTGTTGTTGTGGGGCAGCGCTTCCCCCGCCAACTTTCTCGGCGGCCTCGCGGTCGCGGCGTTGATCACCGTGATGTTGCCGCTGCCCGCGGTGCCGGTCGAGGGACGGCTGCACCCGCTGTCGCTGCTGCGCCTGGTCCTCGTCGTCGGCAGCCAGCTGGTGTCGTCGTCCCTGCAGCTCGCCTGGCTGGCCATCAGGCCGGGGCCGCCGCTGCGAAGCGCCGTGCTGCGGGCGCAACTGTCGATCAAGTCGGATCTGGTGCTGGCGCTGGCCGTGAACATCGTCACGCTCATCCCCGGCTCGATGGTGCTGGAGATCGACCAGGAACGGCGGCTGATCTACGTACACGTCATCGACGTCGGCAACGACAAGGCCGTCGCCCGCTTCTACCGGCAGGTCGCACAGATCGAACGCCTGCTGGTGGCGACATTCGAGCGCGACGCCGACTGGCGGCCGTCGGCGAAGGAGGAGGCCGCATGAGTACCCGACAGCGTCACTGCCGCCGCGAAACGGAATTCCAGCAGGCCGCTACTCGCACTTCTGCTGCCGGAATTCCGTTTCGCGGAAAGGGCGACCAGAAATGAGCGTCGTCTGGATCATCGCCGCCGTCATGCTGACCGCGGCCGCAACGATCGTGATGTTCCGGATCCTCGCCGGTCCCAGCACATTGGACCGCCTTGTCGCGCTGGACACCCTGGTGGCGGTGACGATGTGCGCGATCGGCACCTGGGCGGCATTCAGCCTGGACACCACCGTCACCTACGGTCTCACCGCGCTCGCGTTGATCAGCTTCGTCGGCTCGGTGAGCGTCGCGCGGTTCCGCGTGCCGGACGCAGGTGCGCACCCGAGGAGCAGATACAACCGGGGCCGCCGCGAGAGCCGGTACCCGCGATGAACGTCGCCGACATCGTCACCGCCGTGCTCGTCCTTAGCGGTTCGGCGCTGGCATTGACCGCAGCGATCGGCGTCGTCCGGTTCCCCGACACGCTGACGCGCATGCACGCGGCCACTAAACCGCAGGTGCTGGGCTTGCTGCTGGTCTTGGTCGGCGCGGCGATCCGACTTCGTGGCAATGTGGATGTCGGCATGCTGATTCTGACCGGCATCTTCACCTTGATCACCGCACCGGTCGTCGCCAACCGGGTGGGCCAACTGGCATACCGCGAGCAGAACGTCCACGACCTGCTCACCAAGGACGAACTACACGAGTACGCCGAAGGCGAGCGGGAGTGAGGATCGCAGCGAGGAACGAGCGAGGACCGGAGCGAGCGGGAGCCGAGCAAAGTACACCGAAGGCGGTACGAATGGCCAGAACTGACAACGATTCCTGGGACATCACCGAGAGTGTCGGCGCGACCGCCCTCGGCGTTGCGTGGGCACGGTCGCTGGAGTCGACGTCGACGTGTCCGCTCTTCACCGACCCGTACGCGGAGATGTTCGTCAACGCGGCCGTCGCGCGCGGTTGGCAGCTGCCGCAACGACACATGGCCGAACGGATCCGCTCGATCTCGGGCTACGCGGCATCGCGCACGAAATGGTTCGACGAGTTCTTCATCGCCGCGGGCGCGAGCGGCATCGGCCAGGCGGTGATCCTGGCCGCGGGCCTCGACGCCAGGGCGTGGCGACTGCCCTGGAACGACGCCAGCGTGGTCTACGAGATCGACCAGCCGAAGGTGCTGGCGTTCAAGACCGAGACGCTGCACGCCCACCACGTCGAACCGGCCGCCGGATATGTCGCCGTGCCGGTCGATCTGCGCGACGACTGGCCGAAGGCGTTGCGCGAGGCCGGTTTCGACGCCGACGAACCGACGGCCTGGGCGGCCGAGGGTCTGCTGCCCTACCTGCCCGCCGATGGCCAGGACCTTCTTTTCGAGCGCATCGCCGACCTCAGCGCGCGCGGTAGCCGCGTCGCCGTGGAGGCCTTCGGCGCCGGGTTCTTCGATCCGGCGTACCTGGCCGGCCGCCGTGACCGGATGCGGCAGATGCGCGAAGAGGCGGGTGTCCCGGACAACACTCCCGACGTCGCGGACCTGTGGTTCATCGAGGACCGCACCGAGGTCACCGACTGGTTCTCGGCGCGCGGCTGGGACGTGTCGGCGATCGATGCCGCTGACCTGATGAAGCGGTACGGCCGCACGACCGACGACGACACCACGCCCCGAACGGTTTTCGTCGAGGCCAAATGGGTACTGACCGACTACTCGCCCGACAGCTGAAACTCGACCAGCGCGGTGACCGTCTCGACGGCTTCGCGCAGCGCCGCCAACCGCGCCGCGACGGTCGGTGCGGCCAGCACCGAATAGCGGTCGGCCTCGCCCATCGGTAATCGGGTTGCCAAGCCGTACAACCACATTGCGGCATCGGGCGCCGCGTCGGCTCCGGCCACGAAATCCCGCCCGCTGACCTCCGCCCCTCGGGCCCGGGCGATCCGTTCGAACAGGGCGATCATGCCGTCCTCGACGTCTCGGATGGCGTCGGCGGCCACCGGTTCACCCGGCTCGTCGGGCCACAGTTCGATCGCCGCCCTCGGATACGGGCTGTCGGGCTGCCATTCCAGCACCCGGATCCGCTCGGCCAGCACGCAGTTCAGTCGATAGCGGCCGTCGCCGAAATCGGCGACCTCGGTGATGTGTGCCAGCGCGCCCACATCGCTGCGGCTGTCGCCACCGCCGACCTCCCGGCCCGCCTCGATCATCACGACCCCGAAGGCAGGGTCGCCCATCGACAGGCAGTCGGCGACCATCGCGGAGTAGCGCGGCTCGAAGATCCGCAACGGCAACTCCTCGCCGGGCAGCATCGCCCGCTCGAGCGGAAACATCGGGATCGTCGGCACGGCTAGATGTCCAGCTCGCCGACCAGCGCATCGACTACCGCGCGCAGGTCACCGTCGTTGTCTTCGGCGACGCGCCGCTGCCGTTGGTAGGACGCACCGCGCCGGGGGATGTCGGCGACCGCGGCCAATTCATCGGCGCAGTGCAGCGACTTCGCCACCGGCTCGAGCCGGTTCAGCAGGTCGGTGAGATCGTCGGTGACCAACCGCTCGTTGCTGTCCGCGTCCTGGATGATCACCGCGTCGAGTCCGTAACGCGCTGCGCGCCACTTGTTTTCCTGCACGTGCCACGGCGGCATTGTCGGCAGCTGTTCACCGGCGTCGAGCCTGCGGTCCAGATCGACGATCAAACAGTGGGTCAGTGCGGTCAGCGCGCCGAGCTCACGGAGATTGGACACGCCGTCGAAGACGCGCACCTCGACGGTACCGAGGTGCGGGGAAGGCCGGATGTCCCAACGAATCTCGTTCATGTGGTCGATGATGCCGGTCTTCTTCTGGTCGTGGACGAAACCCTCCCATTGCGCCCAGGTCTGGAACTGGAACGGCAAACCCGCGGTCGGAAGCTGCTGGAACATCATGGCGCGGTTGCTCGCATACCCGGTGTCCTCGCCGTCCCAGTACGGGGACGACGACGACAGCGCCAGCAGGTGGGGATAGTGATTGAGCAGCGAGGTGACGATTGGCATGACCTTGCTCGCCGAAGAGATCCCGACGTGCACGTGCACGCCCCAGATCAGCATCTGCCTGCCCCACCACTGCGTGCGTTTGATCAGCTCCGCGTAGCGCGGCGCATCGGTCAACTTCTGGGCGGACCACTTGGCGAACGGATGCGTGCCCGCGCAGAACAGCTCCATGCCGCGATCGCGCACCACCCGGCGCGCGGGCAGCAGGGTGGACCGCAAATCCTCCATCGCCTGACCGGCGTTGTCGCAGATGCCAGTGACGACTTCGACCGTGTTGCGCAGCAATTCCTTGTGCACGCGCGGGTTTTCGCCGACCTCGGCGATCACCGCGGCCGCCTCGTTGCTCAGATCGCGGGTTTCCGCGTCGACGAGGGCGAACTCCCACTCGACACCGACGGTGGGCCGGGCCGACCCGGCGAAATCGATTCGACTGCTAGCCGGTACCGATAACACCGCACGCGACCCGCTTTCCGGCGTCGCCCGTAGCCAGCGTGGTCTGGTCGGGAGGCGGAGCACCGTTGATCTGCTGGTAGCGCTCCGGCGGGATGTTGGCGAAGTTATCGGCCTTCTCGTGGATGATGATCGACGTCTTGGCGCCCGCGAGCAGGTCGTCGGACGTGAAGGCATCGGTGGTGGTCACCAGTTCGGCGGTGCCGTCCTCACGCACCTGCAGCGAGGTCAGGTCGCCGCTGGCGGGGTGCCCGCTATGGCCCGGCGCCTGGAAATGCCCTCCGGCGGAGTTGAAGTCGCCGGGCTCGCCGCCGGTCGGGGCGACCGAGGCGGCCTCGCACTTGCCCACGGAATGGATGTGCAGCCCGTGAAAGCCCGGCGCCAGCTGGCCCGGGGCGGTCGTCTTCACCGTGACGGTGACGAAGCCGCTGGAGAAGGCGAAGTCGGCGGTGGCCACCGTCGTGCCACTGGCGTTCTTGAGCTGGGCGGTGAGCTTGTCGCCTTGGGGTGCCGCCTGCGCCTCGCCCCCACTGGCCGGCGCCGACGGTGCGGGCGCACCGGTCCAGACCGACGGTGTGGTGCCCGGTTGCGAGGTCGCATGCTGGGGGGAACTGCAGGCACCGACGGCGAGTGCGGGCAGGGCGATCAGGGAGGCGACGGTCAGCGCACGAGTGGAGCGGGGCAGGTGTAGCGCACGCGAGGCAAGCATGCCGTGAGCCTATCCCGTCACCGCCACGATCACGCCCGGTGGTTGCTCGGTCAGCTCCGGCGCTCTCGGCTCGACCGGCGCTTGGAGCACCTTGCCGACCTCCTCGGCGGATTCGCGCTCGCCCGGCGCGTCGCTGAAATAGACGGTCGTCGCCGTCACCCCCGCCATGGTGAGGTTTCCGGTCTCGGTGACGTTCCAGCCGGCATCGCGCAGCCGGTTGGCCGTGTTCTCGGCGGCCCCGGCGGTCTCGGAGATGTTGTAGACGCGCACATCGGCCTTCGCGACGGGTGCGGGCGGCGCCGAAGACGTCGGCGACGGCGTCGAGGTGCTGCTGACGGCCACCGGCGAGTCATCGGAGCCGGAGTCGTCGCCCGACCCCATGGCCTGGAACCCGACCAGCAGAAAGACCACGCCCAGAAACAGCAGCACCATCACCATGGCGCGCAGGGGCAGCCCGGAGGAGTCGGAAGGGCGCTCGTTCATTGGGCCCACTGTATCGGCGAGGTGCGCGAACCCGCGAAAGCCTCAGGTCACCTCGAAGCCGAGGCGGCGTGCGGCCCGCGCCTTCTGCCTGCTCGCGCGCAGCCGTCGCAGCCGCTTGACCAGCATCGGATCGGCCGCCAGCGCCTCGGGCCGGTCCACCAGCGCGTTCAACACCTGGTAGTAGCGGGTCGCCGACATCGAGAACAACTCCTTGATGGCGTCTTCCTTGGCGCCGGCGTACTTCCACCACTGGCGCTCGAACGCGAGGATGTCGTGTTCGCGACGGCTCAGCCCATCGGTGAGTTCAGAGCCGTCCCCGGATTGCTCAGTCCGCGCCGTGGCGCCGTCTGGATTGCTCCCCATTGCTCCCTGACTCGTTTCCCACGCTTGAGCTAGCTAGCGATACGGCGATATTCAACCACGGCTTCGCTTGTTGGGCCGTCAGCCAACCGGGCGAGTCGGCTCACTTAAGCTTGCCAATCGTGGCTGTCGTCCCCATCCGAATCGTCGGAGATCCCGTCTTACACACCGCGACCACACCGGTGCCGGTGGCCGACGACGGTTCGCTGCCGCCCGATCTTGCCGACTTGATCAAAGATCTGTACGACACCATGGACGCCGCCCACGGGGTCGGCCTCGCCGCCAACCAGATCGGGGTGTCGACGCGCGTGTTCGTCTACGACTGCGCGGAGGAGCGCGGGAATACGGCGCGCAAACGCGGCGTGATTGTCAACCCGGTGCTCGAGACGTCGGAGGTGCCCGAGACGATGCCGGACCCGGACAACGACGACGAGGGCTGCCTGTCGGTGCCGGGCGAATCTTTTCCCACCGGCCGTGCCGACTGGGCACGGGTGACCGGCCTGGATGCCGACGGCACGCCGATCACGCTGGAGGGCACCGGGTTGTTCGCGCGGATGCTGCAACACGAAACCGGCCACCTCGACGGGTTCCTGTACCTGGACCGCTTGGTCGGCAGGCATGCGCGCAGCGCGAAGCGGGCGGTGAAGTCGAACGGTTGGGGCGTGCCGGGCTTGACGTGGATGCCCGGTGAGGACCCCGACCCGTTCGGCCATTGACATGGTCGACCTTCCGCCGGTCGGCACCCGGGTCAGCCTGCGTTACCGGCGCGCCGACGGTGCGGTGCCGCCATTCACCGATGTGATCGGCCACCTGGTGCAGACGGGTGCCCGCATCCAGGTTCGGACGAAATCCGGTGCGGTGGTGCAGATCGCGGCCGGCGACGTCGTCGGCGTGCGCGCGTTGACGGCGGCGCCGGTACGTACCTCGGAGATCCGGTCGATGGAGCATGCCGCCGCGATGGCATGGCCCGGTACCGAACAGGAGTGGATCGGCGGTTGGCTGCTGCGCGGCGCGCACGGACACACCCATCGCGCGAATTCGGCTGTGCCGCTTGGGATCGACGCGCGGCCAGCTGCCCTTCCCGCGATCATCGACTGGTATTCCCGACGCGGGCAGACGCCGTGGCTGGCGGTGCCGGACCGACTGCTGACACTGCCCCGACGGGTGCCGGCACACATGGAGACGGTCGTCATGGTCCGCGACCTGCCGGCCGGTACACGCGACACCGCGGTGTCGCTCGCACCGCGCCCCGACAAACGATGGCTGCGGCTCTACGAACGCGACGTACCCGTCGACGTGCTGACCGCCGTCGTCGAGGGCGCGGTGGTGTTCGCAACTCGCGGTGACGCCGCGGTGGGACGAGCGGCGGTGACCGCAGCACCTGACGGCCGCCGCTGGGCGGGTCTGTCGGCCGTCCGGGTCGCCGACGTCCACCGACGGAGAGGGCACGCGCGTGCGCTGTGCGGCGCGCTGATGGCGTGGGCCGGCGCGCACGGCGCGCAGAAGTGTTATGCGCAGGTGCTCGTCGACAACGCCCCGGCCCTCGCGCTGTATGAGCAGCTGGGATTCACCGCGCAGCACCGCACCCGCTACATCGACGCTGCGCACGTGAGGGGCAGTGTGGATCCGTAGCCTGTAGCCATGCGGCTGGCCACCTGGAACGTGAACTCGATCCGGGCCCGCGTCGACCGCGTCACCGACTGGCTGGAACGCGCCGACGTCGATGTGCTGGCCATGCAGGAAACCAAGTGTTCCGACGACCAATTCCCCACCATGCCGTTCGCCGCGATCGGGTACGACGTCGTGCACTGCGGCTTCAATCAGTGGAACGGTGTGGCGATCGCGTCGCGGGTCGGCATCGATGACGTCGCGGTGGGCTTCGACGGGCAGCCGACGTGGAGCGACCGGCCGGACGTGGAAGAAGCGGCGGAGGCGCGGGCGCTGGGCGCCACGTGTAACGGCGTCCGCGTGTGGAGCCTCTACGTGCCCAACGGTCGCACAGTGGACTCCCCGCATTACGGCTACAAGCTGGCATGGCTTGGCGCGCTGAGAGATGCGGCCCAGCGATGGCTGGCCAACGACCCGCAGGCGCCGATCGCGTTGACCGGTGACTGGAACATCGCGCCGACCGACGAGGACGTGTGGAGCGTCGAGTTCTACCGCGGCAGTACACATGTCACCGGACCCGAGCGCGCGGCGTTCAAGGCGATCGTCGACGCCCAGTTCACCGACGTGGTGCGGCCCTTCACACCGGGGCCCGGGGTCTACACGTACTGGGACTACACCCAACTACGGTTCCCGAAGAACCGCGGCATGCGCATCGACTTCATCCTCGGCTCACCGGCCCTCGCGCGGCGGGTGTCGCACGCCGAGATCGTCCGCGAGGAGCGAAAAGGCAAGGCGCCCAGCGACCATGCGCCGGTGCTCGTCGAACTGTCCTAGTGGATCCCGAGGTCGTCGGGGATGCCGCGTCCGAACGGGAACGGGTCGAACGTCGGCCCGCTGGGCGCCTCCGTCGGGATCACCTCCGACTCGACATGGACCATCCCGCCCCACGCGTCGATGTGGCCGACGTTGCAGCCGCCGGGAACCCCTTGGGCCTGCACTTTGAGTGTCTGATCACCGTCGGAGAGATCGATGTAGCCGGTCGTCACGGTCTGACCCGGGCCCGCCTGCAACCAGTCGCTCGCCGGATAGAACCCCATCGACGAAGTGTTCTTCAGGAACCGCACTCTGATGTCCGAGCAGTGGTTCGCGTTGGCGGTGTAGGAGGCCTGCACGCGGGCGCCGCCCGGCACTATGAAGTGCACCTCGGGCATCTGCGGGCAGTCCTGGGTGGTGTTCGGCTGGCATTGCGGCACTTCGACATACTGGTCGGCGAGCACAGTCGCCGAGGCGGGTCCCGCGACCCCGATTCCGGCGAGCCCACCGCCGACGACCATGGCGGCGACCACAACACACCTGTCGGATGCTCGACTCCACATGATGAACTCCTCTCAACCTGTCTTCTGCACCGGCTGAAGCGTCAGCGCGGTGCCGTTGTTGCCCGGCGTCGTGTCGCCGCCTCCGCTCACCTGCGCATGGATCGTGCCGAAGCCGGCGCTGTTGAAGGTCACCATCACGGCCGGATCGATGTGGTCCTTGGCCTTGACGGTGCCACCGGTGCACGTCATCGCTGACGACTCGCCACCGGCGGGCGGCCTTGGCGCGCAATTGAATCCGTTGGCCGGCCAGCCTGCTGCGACCAGGCTCTGGTCTGCTGCGAAGGTCGCGACACCGGAGGTGGCGAGATCAACGGTGACGTCCTTGGCCTCGTTGGCGCTGTTGTTGTCGACCAGGATCAGGTAGGCGTAGGTCTCCGGAGCGAGCGGATCCTGCTTGCCGCGGATGTTCTGCAGGGCCACGTCGGCTTGACTGGCCGTCTTCTCTGGATCCGTGCAGATCTGGTTCGACGGCGGCGACGGATCATCGTTGATCCCGAGGTGGACGTACTTCCAGACGACGATGCTCACGCACACCGGCGTGCCCTCCGGCATCCCGTTGATTGTCTTGGTGATGTCCCGGAAGGCCCCCGGTATCGGGTGGATGTCGACGTCCTGCCCGTTGACGATGACGTTGTCCGGGTTGTCGCGTTCGCGCACGGTCAGCCAGATCCCGCCGACGTCTTCGGTCTCCTGCAACGAGAACGTGTACGTGAGCGTGGTCTTCTTGACCGTGGCGCTCTTGAGTTGGGCCGGCAGCGTGTCCGCCCCGGCCGCCGGCGCACCCACGCCGGGAACGAGAACGGCGAACGCGGCAACGGCCGACACGGCGCGGAAGACAGTTGAAATGCCCATGTCCTTGACGCTATGGGCTCACGGGCGCCCTGGGAATCAGGTGTTTCCCTATCTTTCCGGGGGTGCGCTAAACGTGCGCCGGAACGGTCACCGCGGTGATGATCGTCTTTTTGGCCTTGCTGAACGACGGCGCCATCCTGGCCATCGCCTACGATCACGTGCGGCGCCTCCAAACCCGCCGTCTGGAACATGCGCAGCGTGCTGACGATCGCCACCGCACTTGGCGTGATGGGGTGGCCGAGACCTTTCTCCTGTTTCATGCTCGCCGACAAGGTGTTCGGCTTGGATCACGACATGATCCGAACGTTGATCTACCTCAAACTATCGGTGTCGGGGCATTTGACGTTTTCGTCGCCCGCAGCCGCAGCTCGTTCTGGTCGCGACCGGCCCCGGCGCCCATCCTGCTGAGCGCGGTCGTCGGCACCCAGATGATCGCCACCCTGATCGCTGGCTGCGGGGTGCTCATGACGCCGCTGGGCTGGGGGTGGGTCGGGCGCACCCCTAGCCGAAAAGCGGGAGTGCGCGTTTGCGCGCCAGCGCGTCCATCCCGCGCTGGATGCTGGATTGCACCTCGTTGTACTTGCCCTCGACGTACTCGTCGTCGTCGGCGCGCGCGGGATCGTGATCGATTTCGACCGCGGGCATCAGCCGGGTCCTGATCTTGGCGGGCAGCGGGAACTGCGGCAGGGCCGCGGGCGCTATCCCCCACGGCAGCGACACCGCGACGGGAAAGACCTTCAGTCGCAACAACTTGTCCAGCCGAAGCGTCTGCGACAGCCGGTCGCCGCGGATCAGTACCGGCATCGCGTCGGCGCCGCCGACAGTGGCGATCGGCACGATCGGGACGCCGGCCCGAATCGCCATCTTCACGAATCCGCTGCGGCCGGCCAGGTTAGCCCGATCCCGTTCGCGCCACGGCCTCAGTGAGTCGACTTCACCGCCGGGCCACACCGCGACGTCGCGTCCCTCCGCCAGGGCCGTCGCCATCGAGTCCGGCGCGGCGGGAAGCACGCCCATCGCACGGAAGTAGCGACCGATCCCGGGGATGGCCATCAACGCGTCGTGGGCGGTGCCGTGCAAAAGCCTCTCCTGGCCGAAGCGCCGCCACCACTGCACGCCGACCGTCCACGCGTCCCAGACGAACGGTGCACCGGAATGGATGCCCACCAGCAGCACCGGCGGCTCGGGCAGGTTGTCCCAGCCGTCCATCTCCATCCGGAACCAGTAGTCGACGAGAAAGTTCCAGAAGAACTTCTGCCGCTGCATCGTCGCCTCGTCCGGGCCCCGCAGGTCCCACTCGCCCGCGCGCTCCGCCAGCCAGCCGCCCACCCCGCCGTCGTGGTCGCCGCGCCGGGCGTCCATCTTCGCCCGCGCCTCTTCGGCGTGCTGCGCGGCCTGCGCCCGGATCTCGCGTGGTCTGCTATCGGTCGATGTCATAAGGCCCGTGTACCCACCTCGTGCGCTACGTCACACCTGCGCCACGAACCTCATTCGTAGAGCGCGCTGATCACATCCGTGAAGTCCTTGGTGACGACGTTGCGCTTGAGCTTCAGGCTCGGGGTGAGATCGCCTGCCTCAACCGACAGTTCGCGGTCGATGATGGCGAACTTCTTGATCTGTTCCCAGCGGTTGAGCTGGTTGTTCAGCACGTCGAGGTAGCCACTGATCAGCTCGTGGGTCTTCTCGTCCCTGGCGATCTCGGCGAAGGTCGCCCCAGCCATCCCGTTCTTCGCCGCCCAGTCGGTGATCGCTTCACCGTCGAGGCTGACCAGCGCGACACAGTACGGCCGGCCCTCGCCGATGATGATCAGTTCCCCGGCGAAGGGGCAGATGCCCTTGAATGCCGCCGCGATCGGCGACGGGGCGACGAACTTGCCCTGGGACGTCTTGAACATGTCCTTCTTGCGGTCGGTGATCCGCAGGAATCCGTCGGCGTCCACCTCACCGATGTCGCCGGTGTGGAACCAGCCGTCGGACTCGAGCGCCTCGGCGGTGGCTTCGGGCAGGTCGTGGTAACCCGTCATGACACCGGGTCCACGCAGCAGGATCTCGCCGTCGTCGGCGATCTTGACCTCGGTCTCCGGGAAGGGCCAGCCCACCGTTCCGAACCGGTAGGCGTCCGGCCGATTGATGAACGACGCGGCCGCTGTCTCGGTCAGCCCGTAGCCCTCCAACACCACGATGCCCACCGCATCGAACCACTGGGCCACGTCGCGGTCCAGCGCGGCCGCCGCGGAGACAAAGAACCGCAACCGGCCGCCGAACCGCTCGCGGATCGTCGAGAACACCAGCCTGTCGGCGATCTGGTGCTTCACCTTCAGCGTCAGTGGCGTCTTCCGTCCCGCCTGGCGATCCCGCGACACCTGCAGCCCCACCTCGAGCGCCCAGTCGAAGATCCGCTTCTTGGTGGCGCTCTCCTCGGCCGCCATGGCCAGGATTCGCGAGTGCGCCTTCTCGAAGATCCGCGGCGCCGCCCCCATCACCGTGGGGTGTAGTTCCGCGAGGTTCTCCACGATCCGGTCCACCCTGCCGTCGATCGCGGTCGGAAAGCCGATCAGCAGCGGCAACGCCAACATGACCTTGCCGAAGGCGTGCGCCAGCGGCAGCCACAGGAAGTTCAGGTCGTCGGGCCCGAGCACGTTCAACACGCCGATCGCCGCGGCGGTATACGTCCACGCCCCGTGGGTGAGGCGCACCCCCTTGGGCCTGCCCGTGGTGCCCGACGTGTAGATGATGCTGGCCAGTTGCCCGGGCCCGATGGCGGCGACGCGTTCGTCGACCACCCCGGGCTTCTCGTCGAGCAGCGCGCGGCCCCGCCGCTCGAGCTCGTCGAGGGTGATCACCCAGTCGCCGTCGCCCTCGCCGTCGATGACGACGACCGTCATCACGTCGGTGAGTTCGTCGCGGTGGGCGCGCAGCTTGTCGAGCTGACCCCGGTCTTCGGCGACGACGACGCGGCTGCCCGAGTTGCCCACGATGTAGGCGACGTCGTCGGCCTTCGTCGTCGGATACACGGTGGTGGTGGCGGCGCCGGCGCACATGATCGCGAAGTCGACGAGCACCCACTCATACCGCGTCGACGACGCCAGCGCCACGCGGTCCTCGGGCTGTATCCCCAGCGAAATCAGTCCTGCCGCAATTCCTTTGACACGCTCGCCGACGTCTCGCCAGAGGACGCTGGCCCACTCGTGGTCCAGCGGATAGCGGAAGGCCTCCCGCAACGGGGTTGCCTTGACTCTGTCGACGATCATCTGCGCGACCGAGAGCGGACGCTTCTCGATCGTGGTGCGGCTCCGGGCTTCGGTGACCATTGGCGAGGCTGCCATGTGCGCAGCCTAGGTTCGGCCCCGCTGCGCGGTCAGGGCCGAAAGCCCTCTGCGCAGTGACCTCAGTCCTCGTCGGCGCCGCCGTACCGGCCGGCGTTGAACATCGACGCCAGCGCGCCGATGACCATCATCACCGCGGCGGCGACGAACACCACAACGAGCCCGGTGTGGAACGGCTCGGTGATCAGATTGGGAAAGAACGTCTTACCCGTCAGCACGTCGGCGTTCACACCCGGCTCGCGCAGCGCGTTGTGCGGCGCCAGCAGCTCGGCGATCGGGTTGTAGCCGAGGAACGCCGCGAACAGGCTGCCGACCGGCGGGGTGTTGGCCACCTCGTGCGCCACCGACGCGGACACGCCCTGCTGCTGCAGACCGGCGCTCATCGCGCCGGGCAAGGTGTGGGCCAGGCCGACGATCATCAACGAGAAGAAGATGCCGATCGACAGCGAGGAGCCCGCATTGAAGAACGTCGCGCGCACGCCCGATGCGGAGCCGCGTTCGGCGGCGGGCACACTCGACATGATCGCCGCCGTGTTGGGCGCGGTGAAGATGCCGCCGCCGAGGCCGTTGAAGAACACCAGCACGGCGAACACCAGGTAGTTGAAGTCCACCGGGATCATCACCAGCGCAACGAACGTCACCGCCATCAGCACCATCCCGCCGACGGTGAACGGGCGCGCCCCGAACCGGTCGGCCAGCGAGCCGGCCAGCGGCGCGGAGGCCAGAAAGCCCGCCGTCATCGGCAGCATGTAGATGCCCGCCCACAGGGGAGTCGACTCGAAGCTGTAGCCGTGCAACGGAAGCCAGATGCCCTGCAGCCAGATGATCAACATGAACTGCAGTCCGCCGCGGCCGACGGACGACATCAAGCCCGCGAGGTTGCCCAGGCCGAAGGACGCCGAGCGGAACAGCCGGATGTTCACCATCGGTTCGGCGACCCGCAACTCGACGAGGCAGAACACGACCAGCAGAGCCAGCCCGGCGACAATGGTGCCGAGTACCCACGGGTTGGTCCACCCGGTCGTCGAGTCGCCGTAGGGCTGGATGCCGTAGGTGATGCCGGTCAGCAGTGCGGTCAGCCCGATGCCGAACGTGAATGTGCCCGCCCAGTCCAGATGCCCCGGCGTCCGCACCCCGAGTTCCTTCAGCGACCGCATGCTCCACACCGTGCCGAGCAGACCGATCGGCACGCCGACCCAGAAGATCGCCTTCCAGTGCCACTCCGAGAGCACACCGCCGATCAGCAGGCCGAGGAACGACCCGGCCACCGCGGCCACCATGTTCACACCGAGCGCCATACCGCGCTGGTTCGACGGGAACGCGTCGGTGAGGATCGCCGCCGACGACGCCATCAGCATCGCGCCGCCGACGCCCTGCACCACGCGCCAGCCGATCAACCAGAGCGCGCCGCCGTCGAGGTGGAAGGGATCGAAGGACAGCGCGATCGCGGCGAACGTGAACACCGCGAAGCCGATGTTGTAGATCTTCACCCGGCCGAACATGTCGCCGAGGCGGCCGAAGAACACCACCAGCACCGCGGTGACCACGAGGTAGCCCATCAGCATCCACAGCAGGTAGCTGACGTTCGCGGGCGCCAGCGGGTTGAGGCCGATGCCGCGGAAGATCGCGGGCAGCGAGATCAGCACGATCGAGGCGTTGATCGACGCCAGCAGCATGCCCAGCGTGGTGTTGGACAGCACCACCCACTTGTAGAAGGGATGGTCGTGGTCCATCCGCCCGCGCCGGCGTGCGGTCTCGGTGACAGCCGCTTCGGCGTTCGCCACGACTGGGGGTTTCGTCATCTCGATCTCGGTCGTCATCAACTTCGCTTATGTATCGTCTCGCGGTCAAAACACATATATTAGCTATACAAACCAATGGGGACCAATTCGTGTTCCATGGGATAGCGTGGGGACGGCCTGATCAACCACGCGGGAGCGCGCTGCGAGCGCGCTGAGAGGACGGCTTTCGGTGCCGTCGACCGTATGAACCTGACCGGATAATGCCGGCGTAGGGAGTTGTTCGTGATTTTCCTTCCTCTGACGCCCGGCGGTCGGACGCCGCCACGGGTGATGACGATTGCCGGTTCCGACTCCGGTGGCGGTGCGGGTATCCAGGCCGATATGCGCACGTTCGCGTTGCTGGGCGTGCACGCCTGCGTGGCGGTGACGGCCGTGACCGTGCAGAACTCCATGGGTGTCAGGGGCTTTCACGAAATCCCCGTCGACGTCATCTCCGGCCAGATCGAAGCCGTGGCGAGCGACATCGGAATCCAGGCCGCCAAGACCGGCATGCTGGCCTCGTCGGCCATCATCGGCACGGTCGTCGACACCTGGCGCTCGCAGGGCCTGGCCGGTGTCGTGCCGCTCGTGGTCGACCCGGTGTGTGCGTCGATGCACGGCGACCCGCTGTTGCATCCCAGTGCTCTGGATTCGCTTCGCGCCCAGCTCTTTCCGCTGGCAACGCTGGTGACGCCGAACCTGGACGAGGTCCGGCTGCTCGTAGGGATAGATGTCGTCGACGACGCGTCCCAGCGGTCCGCGGCCCGTGCCCTGCGTGCGCTCGGGCCGGCGTGGGCGCTGGTCAAGGGTGGCCACCTGCGGTCGTCACCGAACAGTCCGGACCTGCTGTACGACGGCACGGACTTCTACGAGTTCGGCGCCTCGCGCATCGACACCGGCGACGACCACGGCGCGGGCGACACGCTGGGGGCCGCCGTCGCCAGCGCGCTGGCGCACGGCTACACCGTTCCGGACGCGGTGGCGTTCGGGAAGTTGTGGGTGACCGAATGTCTGCGCGCCGCTTACCCGTTGGGCCACGGTCATGGCCCGGTGTCGCCGCTGTGGCGGCTTTCGGTACCGGAGTCGTCGTGAGCCTCGACGCCATCGCCGGCATCGCGCACGAGCCCGACGGCACCCCGGCGGGCGCGGTCGTATTGACCCACGGCGCCGGCGGAAGCCGCGAGTCCGCTCTGCTGACGAAGATCTGCGAGGAGTGGGCGCGGCGCGGATGGCTCGCGGTGCGCTACAACCTGCCCTACCGCAGGCGCAGGCCCAAGGGACCGCCGTCGGGTTCCGCGGCCACCGACCAGGCCGGGGTCATCGACGCAATCGAGGTGGTCCGCGGCATGGCCGGCGGGCCCGTCATCGCGGGCGGCCACTCCTACGGCGGCCGGATGACATCGATGGTGGTGGCCGACGGAGCGGCGCGCGTCGACGCGCTGACGCTGTTCTCCTATCCGCTGCACCCACCGGGCAAGCCGGACCGGCTGCGCACCGAACACCTGCCGAGGATCCAGGCGCCGACGGTGTTCACCCACGGCACATCTGATCCGTTCGGCTCGATCGACGAACTGCGCGCCGCCGCGGCGCTGATCCCGGCGTCCACCGACGTCGTCGAGATCACCGGCGCCCGCCACGACCTCGGCTCCAAGACACTCGACGTGCCGGTCATGGCGGTCGACGCGGCGCTACGGTTGCTTTGGTGAATCAGCCGCCGCCGGCCCGAACCGGGGTCTTGAAGCTCTGAGCCGGGGGCTGGGGCGGCACCGTGCTCGCGCGTGACGGTAGCGTTGGGGAATGCCTTCTGATCACTTCGGGGCGGTCATCGTCGGGGCGGGTTTCGGAGGTATCGGCGCGGCGATTCAGCTCACTCGGCTTGGCTATGACGACTTCGTGATCCTGGAGCGCGAAAGCGACCTGGGCGGGACCTGGCTGGTCAATCACTACCCCGGTTTGGCCGTGGATGTGCCCACCACCACCTACTCCTACTTCTTCGAACCGAACCCGAACTGGTCGCGGCTGTACTCCACCGGCACCGAAATCAAGCAATACGCCGACGACGTCGCCGACAAGTACGGTGTGCGCCGCTACATGCGCTTCAACACCCGGGTAGAGGGGGCTCGGTGGGACGAGGAGGAGAAGCTGTGGCGTCTCACACTGGCCGGCGGCGACACCGTCACCGCCGACATCCTGATCACCGCGACGGGCTTTCTCTCCCAACCGCAGCTCCCGGAGATACCCGGTATCACCGATTTCGACGGCACGGTGATCCACACCGCGGACTGGGACGACAACTATGACGCGTCCGGTCGGCGTATCGGGATCATCGGCACAGGTGCGACCGCAGTGCAGCTCATCCCCGAGTTGGCCAGAAAAGCGGCGGATCTCACTGTGTATCAGCGCACGCCGATCTGGGTGGTGCCCAAGTTCGACTTCCGGTTCTCCGACTCGGCCAAGCGCATGTTCCGCCGATTTCCGTTGACGCAACGGGTGATTCGAGCGATCACCGACGCGATCTACGAGTTCATCATTTTCACCGGCCTGCATCACCGGCAGCTGCTCTTCCGGAGACTCAACATCGGCGCGACCGACCTCGCGAAGATGCTTCGCTTCGCCCAGATCCGCGACAAGGGGTTACGCGACAGGCTGACACCCGATTACGACCTGGGATGCAAACGACCGACATTCTCCAACAGTTATTACCGCACCTTCACCAAGCCGCATGTGCATCTTCAGGACAGCGGCATCGACCACATCGAGGCGGACGGCATCGTCGCCAACGACGGGACGAAGACCGTCATCGACACGCTGGTGTTGGCGACCGGGTTCGACCTGTGGGAGGCGAACTTTCCGGCAATCGAGATCGTCGGACGCAACGGCCGCAACCTCGGAAAATGGTGGCGCGAAACACGATTCCAGGCATATCAGGGCGTGTCGATACCGTACTTCCCGAATTATCTCAGCCTGGCCAGTCCGTATGCGTTCCTCGGGTTGAACTTCTTCAACACGATGGAATACCAGATGCGCCATATGGCCCGGTTGTTCGGTGAGATGAAGCGCCGCGGCGCGGACACCTTCGAGGTGACCGAAGAGGCCAACACCCGCTATCTCGACCGGATGACCGAGTTGATCGGCGATTCGGTGTTCACCGTCGGCAACTGTGCCACCTCGCGCTCGTACTACTTCAATCCGAGCGGCGAACCCACGCTGTTACGGCCCATGTCAACCCGGGTCGCCATCAAAGAAGCATCGGAATTTCCGTTGAGCGACTACCGATTTGGGTAACCCGAAAGGAACAACCGTGGCAGGAGAAGGATCCGGCGGATCGCGCGTCGTAACGCTTGTCGGCTTGGCGGTCGCCGGGGTGGGCGTCGCGCATTTCGTCAAGCCGGAAGCGTTCGAAGACATCACCGGTCAGGCGTTCCCGCGGGACACCCGGACCCACGTATACATCGACGGCGGCATCGAAACCGCGATCGGGCTTGGTCTGAGTTCGCCGAAGACGCGGAAGCTGGCCGTCGTCGGGCTGATCGGCTACGGCGCCTATCTGGCGGGCAACGTCGTGCGCAACCGGTAGCGACCGAGCAGCGTGAGGTCGATCAGTCGGCCGACCATCACCCGCGAGGCAACGGTGTTGTCGTAGTGCACCAGCCTGCCCACGTCGATCACCAGCGCCATGGCGGCGTGCACGGCGAACCGCGCCTGCCCGACCGTCCAGTCCGACCGGATCGCGGTCACCAGCCGCACCCATGATTCGACCGTCGCGCGCTGCAGGTTGCGCAGGATCTTCTGGTCGCCCGGCGCCATGTTCGCCCGCTCGGTGTAGTAGACGTAGGCCAGCTCCGGATGATCGAAGGATCGCTGGACATAGGCGTCGATCAAGCCGGTCAGCGCCTCTTCCGGATCGGTGACCGCACCGAGAATCGAGGATGCCTCCGACGACAGCCGGTCTGCCGCCCGCCGGTATATCGCCGCGAGAATGTCGTTCTTACCGGTGAAGTACCGGTAGATCCCCGAGGTCGGGATGCCGACGGCGGACGCGATCTCCTCCATCGTGGTGTCGCGGTAGCCCTTCCGGTTGAACAACCGCACCGATTCGGTGAGCAGCGCCTCGTATTTCGACGGGTCCACCCGCGCGGGCCGGCGCCCCCACTCGTCCGCGGCGGGCGCGTCGGGCGGGTCGGGCACGTCGGCCGTCGAGATGGCGGTGGCGATCTCGCCCAGCACGGCGCGAATATGGACGGCGGGCAGCTTCGCGCGATGATCGACGATGCTGCCGAGCACGCTGAGCATCGACGAGGACAGCAACCAGCGCTGACGCGAGGTCAGCCCGGGCCGGATTGCCAACAGCGACCGCTGGATCCGCCGGTTGACCGTTCGCGTCTGGCTGTTGAGGCTGGCCTGGTCGTCCCCGCGCAGGTAACGCGCCTCCCACCGGTAGAGCCCGCCGGCCTCGCGATTGGCCAGCGCGGTGTCGGTGATCGCGGAGATCAGCCGCTGCAATGTGTCGGCGTTGGCCTGCGCCTCGTCGGCGAACGCCGTGCATTGCACCAACTGCTCGCCGAGCGCGAGAACCGCATCGCGAAAGAGGTCGTATTTGCTCGGGTAGTGCCGGTACAGCGCGGTCGCCGAGATCCCGACGCGCGAGGCGATCGACTCCATGCTCACGGCGTGATAGCCGAGCCCGCTGAACGCCTCTGCCGACGCGCGGGCGATCTGCGCCTTGCGGTTCTTCGGCCGTCGCCGGATGCCGACATCGGGGGTGGGCCGACTCATCCGCTCCTCGCCTGCGCGGCGCGCCATGGCGATCACAGTAACGGACCTGGGGCACACATATCGGCCGACTTCGGCTGATGAATATTGTTGAACCTTGCCACCAGAAGAAGAATGACCATTAACATAATCGACAGTTGCAGGCCGGATGGGGGTCCCGTCTCGTGGCCGGTTCTGCTCGTCCCCGACGTGTGCATGACCTGAACGGGAGGCAATACGTGCACCACTACCACCACCGCGCGTTCTATTTCGGCGTACTCGCCGTTGCACTGATCGGGGCCGGGCTGCTCGCGCTGAACTTCCCCGTCTTCATCGACGCGTACGACCAGTTCGGTTTCCAGATCAAATGCGGCTCCGGCTTCAGCACCAACCTGGCGCAGGCGGCGGAGGCCACCGGTGGCGACCACGTCGGGCAGTGCCAGACGGCGCTGCTGCTGCGCCGGCTGTGGACCATCCCGCTGATCGTGATCGGCTCGATCCTCCTCGCGATCATCGTCTTCATCGCGGCCACCGTATGGGGCCGCGAGGCGGTGTTCGGAGAGGATTCACCGGCCTGACCTAAAATCCCGTCCGGTGAGCACGCCGGAGGAACCCGCGCTGCGGCGGCGGCTCGGCGTCGTCGACGCGGTGACGATCGGCCTCGGGTCGATGATCGGTGCGGGCATCTTCGTCGCCCTCGCGCCCGCAGCCGCGGCGGCGGGTTCCGGTCTGCTCGCCGGGCTGGCGGTGGCGGCCGTCGTCGCCTACTGCAATGCCACGTCGTCGGCGCGGCTGGCGGCGCTCCATCCGCAGTCCGGCGGCACCTACGTGTACGGCCGCGAGCGCCTGGGCGCGTTCTGGGGCTACACCGCGGGCTGGAGCTTCGTCGCGGGCAAGACAGCGTCCTGCGCGGCGATGGCGCTGACGGTGGGCATCTATGCGTGGCCCGCGCATGCGCACGCCGTCGCGGTTGCCGCCGTCGTCGCGCTGACGGCGGTGAACTATGCGGGCATCCAGAAGTCGGCGCTGCTCACCCGCGTCATCGTCGCGATCGTGCTGGCCGTGCTCGCCGCGGTGGTGGCAATCGTGCTGAGCGCCGGTGACGTCGACGGCTCGCGGCTGTTCGGTGGCCAGGCGCACGTCGGCGGGGTGCTGCAGGCGGCCGGGCTGTTGTTCTTCGCATTCGCCGGCTATGCCCGCATCGCCACCCTCGGCGAAGAGGTGCGCGACCCGGAACGCACGATCCCGCGGGCGATTCCGATTGCCCTGGGCCTCACGCTCGCGGTGTATGCGATCGTCGGCGTGGCGGTTTTGGCGGAGCTGGGCGGCGCGGATCTGGCGGCGTCGAGCGCCCCGTTGGCCGACGCCGTACGCGCGGCGGGTCACCCCGGCTTCGAACCGGTGATTCGTGCGGGAGCGGCGGTCGCCGCGCTGGGCTCGCTGTTGTCGCTGATCCTCGGTGTGTCGAGAACGACGCTGGCGATGGCCCGCGATCGTCACCTGCCCCACGTGCTGGCGACGGTGCATCCGCGGTTCGCCAGCCCGCATCGCGCCGAGCTGCTCGTGGGCGCCGTCGTCGCGGTGATCGCCGCCGTGGTCGATGTGCGCGGTGCGATCGGCTTTTCGGCGTTCGCGGTGCTGGTCTACTACGCAATCGCCAATGCATCGGCGATGACGCTGGGCCGCAAGCTGATTCCGGCTATCGGCCTGGCGGGTTGCCTGGTGTTGGCCGTGCTGCTGCCCGTCAGCTCGGTGCTGGCGGGCGCGGGGGTGGTGCTGCTCGGCGTAGCGATCTACGCAATTAGACAGTTTTAACTGTACAGTTTCGACTGTTTAGTTTAGAGTTGCCCACATGGTGACGGTCAGTTCCTCAGCGGTGGCGGCGGCCCGCGATCTGCGGGTCGTGTTCAGCAGGCTGCGCAGGCGGCTCAAGGAGGTCGCCACCGCCGAGGACCTCACCCCGTCGCAAACGGCGGTCCTCATCAGGCTCGCCAAGGACGGCCCCGCATCGACCAGCCAACTGGCGGGCGCAGAGCGGGTCCGGCCGCAGTCGATGGCGACCACGTTGGCGGGACTCGACCGGCACGGCCTGATCGACCGCACACCCGATCCCGACGACGGACGGAGCCAGCTCATCGCGTTGACATCGCGCGGCCGTGCACACGCAGAAAGCGACCGGAAGGTTCGCGAGGAATGGTTGGTGCACGCCATGCAGGACCACTTCAGTGAACGCGAGCGCGGTGTCATCAATGAGGCGCTATCGCTGCTGCATCGACTCACCGATTGAAAGGCAATCACTCGCAATGGAATTGAGCGTGCATTACATCGACTTCCTACCCGGTGCGCCCGACCGGCTGGCTTCGGACGTCGCGCAGGCAGCGGCCGCCGCCGAAGAGGCCGGCGCCACGATGTTCACCTTGGCCGACCACTTCTTCCAGATGGAGGGCATCGCGAGCGCACAGGACCCGTTCCTGGAGGTGTTCTCGACGTTGGGGTTCCTCGCAGGCAAGACGCGAAGCATCGCGTTGGCACCGCTGGTCACCGGGGTCACCTATCGCCATCCCGATATCTGGAATGCCACGACATCGAACGCCGACGAGCTCGCGCACAAGATCCGGGTGCTGTATGCCCATTGCGAGAACGTCGGCCGCGACCCCGCCGACATCCGACTGACAGCGGCCATGTTCAGCAACCCGTTCGACGACGTCGACGGCTGGCTGAGAACCGCCCACCGCTACGCCGAATTGGGCATCGAGCAGATCAACGCCGGACCCCTGCCCGGCGACCCGGATCCCGTCGGGTTCGTCAAGCGCCTGGGCGACGACATCATTCCGCGGCTCATCGAGTTCGGCTGACGCAGCCGTCTTACGCGGTGCGGCTGTCGCGGTAGGCCTGCACCGCCGTCGGCAGCGTCATGAAGATGTGATCCTCGCCGATCTTGTCGACGAGCCCGGCCGCCTCCAGCATCACGCGAAGGTCCTGTTTGACCCGCGCCATCGCGAAGACGATTCCGCGGCTGTCCAATTCGGCTCGCAGCTGATCGAGAACGTCGAGCGCGGTGAGATCCACCTCGACATTGGCCTCCGCATTGAGCAGGAACCACTTGACGGGACCGGGGTTGTCGTTGACCGCCGCCAGCGCTCGTTGCCGGAAGTTCTCGGCGTTGGCGAAGAACAGCGGCGCGTCGTAGCGGTACACCACCAGCCCGGGCACCGGGTCGGCGCCTGGATAGTCGTCGACGTCGTGCATCCCTGCGACGCCCGGCACGAATCCGAGGATGGCGTCGTGCGGCCTGGCCACCCGGCGCAAGAGGTCGAGGATCGACAGCGCGATCGCCACCAGCACGCCGTAGAGCACGCCGACCAACAGCACCGATGCCGTGGTGGAGAGGGCGAGCAACAGCTCACTTCGGCGAAATCGGGCCAGCCGCTTGAACTCCGCCACGTCGATGAGCCGCAATGCGGCGTAGACGACCAGCCCGCCGAGCGCGGCCATCGGGAAGCTCGCCAACACGCCGCGGCCGGCCACCATCACGATGAGCACCAACACCACAGACACCAGCGAGAACAGCTGGGTGCGGCTGCCAAGCGCATCGCCGAGTGCCGTGCGGCTGCCACTGGAGCTCACCGGAAAACCTTGCAGCAGGCCGCTTCCGGCATTGCAGACACCCAGCGCCCGCAGCTCGGCGTTGGCGTCGATCCGGTGACCGCGACGGGCGCCGAAGGTACGCGCCGTCAGCACGTTGTCGGAGAACGCGACGATCGCGATGCCGACTGCCGGAATCACCAGCGCGGTGAGGTCCGACGACGCGATGCCGGGCAATCGCGGCGTCGGCAATCCGCTCGGAATTTGACCGATCACCCGAATACCGTTGCGGTCCAGTGAGAACACGGCGACGACCGCGGTTGCCAGCAGGACGGCGATCAGCGGGCCGGGCAGCCGGGGCGCGAACCGGCCGAGGGCCAGCAGCACCGCGAGCACGGCGGCCGACACGGCAACGGTGGGCCAGTGCACCCCGGCCAGCCCCGTGCTGAACGAGCGCATCTGGTCGACGAACGCGTCGCCGTCGACCGCAATGCCGGTGACCTTGCCGAGCTGGCCGCTGATCATGATCACCGCCACGCCGGTCATGTAACCGATCAGCACCGGCCGCGACAGCAGGTCGGCGAGGAACCCGATGCGCAACAGGCCCGCGATGAAACAGATGACGCCGACCAGCAGCGCGACCGCGGCGGCCAGCGCGGCGTAGCGCGCGGGATCGCCCACCGCGAGCGGCGCCAACGCCGTCGCGGTCATCAGCGCGGTGGTCGACTCGGGACCGACGGACAGCTGCCGCGACGACCCCAGCACCGCGTAGACGGCCAGCGGCACCAGCGCCGCCCACAGCCCGGCGACCGGCGGCAGCCGCGCCACCGTCGCATAGGCCATCACCTGCGGCACGAGGTAGGCGGCGACCGTCATCCCGGCCACGACGTCACCGCGCAGCCATTCCCGCCGATAACCGCGGAATTGTTCCAGTCCAGGCAAGATACTCATGGTGATCCCGCTGACATGGAAGCACGTGGAAGCGCAGGCCGACCCGGACTTCGTCGTCGCGCCCGACGAACGGCTGGATTGGGCGCGCACCATCGGCATCGGCGCCCAGCACGTGGTGGCGATGTTCGGCGCGACTTTTCTGGTGCCGGTGCTGACCGGCTTCCCGCCCGCGACCACCCTGCTGTTCTCCGGTGTCGGCACCGTGCTTTTCCTGGTCATCACCGGCAACCGGCTGCCCAGCTACCTCGGCTCGAGCTTCTCGGTGATCGCGCCCGTGACCGCGGCGGTCGCCTCGCACGGCAGCGGCAGCGCGCTGGGCGGGTTGGTCGCGGTCGGCGTCGCGCTGATCGTCATCGGCCTCGTGGTGCATGTGATCGGCACGCACTGGATCGACGTGACGCTGCCGCCGGTGGTCACCGGCGCGATCGTCGCGTTGATCGGTTTCAACCTGGCGCCCGCGGCGAAGGCCAATTTCGAGAAGGGTCCCCTGGTCGGCCTCGTCACCCTGGCTTCTGCTGGTGGCGATCCTGGCCTTCTTCCGCGGCATCGTCGGCAGGCTCGCGATCTTCCTCGCCGTCGTCGCGGGTTATGTACTGGCGCTGATCCTCGGTGACGTCGACACGTCGGGGATCGCCGCGGCGCCGTGGATCGGGTTGCCCGAGTTTCAGGCGCCGACGTTCACGCTCGCGGTGCTGCCGATGTTCCTGCCCGCGGTGATCGCTCTGATCGCCGAGAACATCGGGCACGTGAAGTCGGTGGGCCAGATGACCGACACCGACGTCGACCCGCTCATGGGCCGCGCGCTGGCCGCTGATGGTGTGGCCACCACGCTTGCCGGCTTCGGCGGCGGGTCGGCCACCACCACCTATGCCGAGAACATCGGCGTGATGGCCGCGACGCGCATCTACTCCACCGCGGCGTACTGGGTGGCCGCCGCGGTGGCCCTCGCTCTATCGTTGTGCCCCAAGGTCGGCGCGACGATCTCGGCGGTGCCTCCGGGCGTGCTCGGCGGCGCCACCATCGTGCTGTACGGGCTGGTCGGAATCCTCGGCGTGCGGATCTGGCTGACCAACGGCGTCGACTTCGGTAGGCCGCGCAACCAGATGACCGCAGCCATCCCGTTGATCATCGGCATCGCCGACTTCACCTGGCAGTGGGGCGATCTGACGTTCACCGGCATCGCGCTGGGCTCCATCGCCGCACTGGTGGTGTACCACGGCATGCGGTTGCTCGGGCTGCGTGAATCGACGGCGACGGACCCCGCGCCCGTGGAGCAGTGATGTTCACGCGGCACGCGCTGGTTCGCCGGCCGTCGCCCCGGCTCGCCGACGGGCTCATCACCCACATTTCGCGCAGCGACGACGTGGATGCCGAACTCGCGCAACGGCAGTGGGAAGGCTACGTCGAGGCTATGCGCGACGAAGGCTGGGTCACCCACGAGGTACCCGCGGCGCCGGAATGTCCCGACTCCGTCTTCGTCGAGGACACCATGGTCGTCTACGGCGACCTGGCGGTCATCTGTCGTCCTGGCGCCGACGAGCGGTGGCCCGAGGTTTTCGCGGCCGAAGACGCCGTGCGCGCCTGGGGGTACCGGACGGTGCGCATCGAACCACCCGGCACCCTCGACGGCGGCGACGTGTTGAAACACGCCGGCACCGCCTGGGTCGGCGTCGGCGGACGCACGAACGCCGCGGGCATCGCGCAGTTGCAGGCCCATCTGGAGCCGTTCGGCGTCGACGTCGTAAGCGTTCCGCTGACGAGGGCGCTGCATCTCAAGTCCGCGGTGACCGCGCTTGCCGACGGCACGATCGTCGGCTGGCAACCCGTCGTCGACGACCCCGGCATCTGGGGTGAGAAGTTCCTCGCCGTGCCCGAGGAGCCGGGCGCGCACGTCGTCCTCCTCGACGACGATGCGCTGCTGATGTCGGCGGCGGCGCCGCGGACCGCGGAACTGTTTCGGCAGCGCGGCTACCGGGTGGTCGGCGTCGACATCTCCGAGTTCGAAAAGCTCGAGGGCTGCGTGACGTGTCTTTCTGTTCGCCTTCGCGGGCGCCCGAGCTGACCCTTCCTCGGTTTGGTGACCTCAGCCACGAATGATGCACTCGACCCTGCGGTAAGAGTAGGGTTCAGGACGCCGGGCGGTGAATCGCTGCCGCCTGCTGTGGGTGCGGCCCCCACAGCGCAGCGCTGCGACTCTCCGGCGATCCTGCCAACCAACGTGTCAGCACGCACGGTGCTGTCGTCATGAACGGAACATGTGTGTCTTCTACTGCGCTGCCATCTGCCCCGACCGTGCGCGAGGCCGGTGATCCCAGCACCTCGGTGTTGGCCGCGCTGCGATCGCCGGCCCGGCTGCGGACCGAAGTACTCGCCGGCCTGGTGGTGGCGCTGGCGCTGATCCCCGAGGCCATCTCGTTCTCCATCATCGCCGGGGTGGACCCGCGGGTCGGATTGTTCGCTTCATTCACGATGGCGGTGACCATCGCCGTCGTCGGTGGCCGCCCCGCAATGATCTCCGCCGCCACAGGCGCGATCGCACTGGTGATCGCGCCGTTGGCACGCGAACATGGCTTGAACTATCTGATCGCGGCGGTGCTGCTGGCCGGGTTGATGCAGATCCTGCTGAGCGTGGTAGGTGTGGCACGGCTGATGCGGTTCGTGCCGCGCAGCGTGATGGTGGGTTTCGTCAACGCCCTGGCCATCTTGATCTTCCTCTCCCAGCTTCCCCACCTGCTCGGCGTGCCGTGGCTGGTGTATCCGTTCGTGGCGGTCGGCCTTGTGCTGATGGTCGCGCTGCCGAAGCTGACCACCGCCGTGCCGGCCCCTCTGATCGCCATCGTTGTGTTGACCATCGCGGCCATGGCGTTCTCGGTCCACATCCCCACCGTTGGCGATGAGGGCGAGCTACCGAAAAGCCTTCCGGCACTATTCATTCCACATGTCCCGCTTAACATGCAGACGCTTTCGCTCATCGCCCCCTACGCGCTGGCGATGGCGCTGGTGGGACTGTTGGAGTCATTGATGACCGCGAAGCTCGTCGACGACATCACCGACACCCACAGCGACAAGACCCGCGAAGGTTGGGGACAGGGCGTGGCCAACGTGGTGACCGGGTTCTTCGGCGGCATGGGTGGTTGCGCGATGATCGGTCAGACCATGATCAACGTCAAGGTCTCCGGTGCCCGCACCCGTATCTCCACGTTCCTGGCCGGCCTGTTTCTGCTCGGTCTGGTGGTCGGGTTGGGCGATGTGGTCGCCGACATTCCGATGGCGGCGCTGGTGGCGGTGATGATCATGGTCTCGGTCGGCACCATGGACTGGCACAGCATCCATCCGGCTACCCTGCGCCGGATGCCGCGCAGCGAAACCACCGTCATGCTCGCCACAGTCGTGGTGACCGTCGTCAGCCACAACCTCGCCTACGGCGTCATCGTCGGGTCCATGACCGCGACGGTCCTCTTCGCCCGCCGGATCGCCCACTTCATGACCGTGCAGAAGGTGGTCGAAACCGACGCCGACGGCGACGGCGTCACCGACAGCGTCGTCTACCGCGTAACCGGGGAACTGTTCTTCGCCTCCAGCAACGATCTGGTCTATCAGTTCGACTACTATGGCGACCCTCCCAACGTCGTGATCGACTTGTCCGATTCGCACATTTGGGATGCGTCCACCGTGGCCGCACTCGACGCCATCACCACCAAGTACGGCGCCAAGGGCAAGAACGTCGAAATCGTTGGTCTCAACACCGATTCCGCGCACCGCCACGAACGCCTGTCGGGACAGCTGGGCGCAGAGCACTGAGGCCCCCGCCGACGCGACCCATCTCTACCCGCGCGTCGAAGTACAGTGGGGCCACCGCGGGGTGATCCGGTTCAGCGGCGGTCCTGTCGACTCGTGGCCGGCAGGCACAGGAGGGAGCGGCCATGCGCAGCGGTGCAGAAGGCCACATGCAGATCGGACAGGTCGCGGCGCGCACCGAACTGTCGATTCGAACCGTCCGTCACTACGACGACGTCGGCCTGGTGACCCCGTCGGCCCGCTCAGCCGGAGGGTTTCGGCTCTACACCGAGGAGGACGTGGCGCGGTTGCTCGTGATCCGGCGCATGAAACCGCTGGGCTTCAGCCTCGCTGAAATGAAAGAACTGCTGGATACCCTCGAGATCCTGGAGAACCCCGACGCCGGTGCCGCCCAGCGCCGCCGCGCCGTCAAACGTCTCACGGGGCTTCAGGACAAGGTCGCCGACAGCGCCGCGCGCCTGCGGCGCCAACTGGCCTACGCTGACGAACTCGCTGAACTGCTCGCGGCCCGTGGCGCCCGACCCGTGGCCACCGGCCGGTGAGCGCGGTCGGTCCGATACCGTTGCGGGCCAATTGATCCCGGGGCATTCCCTACCTGACAGCCAGCTACTCTACCGTTAGGGTAGAGTTTCCGATTGGGGCCGCGACAGCGACGTGCGCGGTTCGAGTCGACCGAGAAAGCGAGGTGCCGGTGACGACCGCTGCCCAAGTCACGGGCGTCACCGCTGCGCAGATCCGCGGCGAGTCACAGCGGCGCCGCACGTTCGCCGTGATCAGCCATCCCGACGCGGGCAAGTCCACCCTGACTGAGGCGCTGGCGCTGCACGCTCGCGTCATCGCCGAGGCCGGCGCGATCCACGGCAAGAGCGGGCGTCGCGCGACCGTGTCGGACTGGATGGAGATGGAGAAGGCCCGCGGCATCTCCATCACGTCCACCGCACTGCAGTTCGCTTACCGGCCCGACTCCGGCGGCGAGGAATACGTCATCAACCTCCTCGACACGCCGGGGCACGCCGACTTCTCCGAGGACACCTACCGAGTGCTCGCTGCGGTGGATTGCGCGGTCATGCTCGTCGATGCCGCCAAAGGCCTTGAGCCGCAGACTCTCAAGCTCTTTCAAGTGTGCCGGCACCGCCGGATACCGATCATCACTGTCATCAACAAGTGGGATCGCCCCGGCCGCGAGGCGCTCGAACTCATCGACGAACTGCAGCAGCGAATCGGCCTGCGGCCCATGCCATTGACGTGGCCGGTCGGCATCGCAGGCGACTTTCGCGGCGTACTGCAGCGCGCGACCCGGACGTTCATTCGGTTCACCCGAACAGCGGGCGGTGCAACCATTGCCCCCGAAGAGCACCTGCCCGCGGAGGCCGCCGCCGGGCCGGACTGGGTGCGGGCGACCGAGGAAAGCGAACTATTGAGTGCCGACGGCGCCGACTTCGACAACGAGACCTTTCTGGCCGGGCTCAGCACGCCGGTGTTGTTCGCCTCGGCGGTCCTCAACTTCGGCGTCTCTCAACTCCTTGACACCCTGGTGCGCTACGGTCCGCCGCCGCGCGAACCACTCGATGCTGCAGGGCAAGTCCGTTCTATGTCAGCTGGTTTCAGCGCATTGGTGTTCAAAGTGCAAGCCGGGATGGACGCCGCACACCGCGATCGGCTCGCCTACGCGCGGGTGTGTACCGGCCGGTTCCGTCGCGGCGACGTGGTGACCCACGCCGGCACAGGAAGACCGTTCACGACAAAGTACGCCCAGTCGGTCTTCGGACAGCGCCGTGCCACGATCGACGACGCCTGGCCCGGCGACGTCATCGGGCTGGTCAACGCGTCGGCGCTGAGGGTCGGCGACACCCTCTACCAGGGCGAGCCAGTGACTTTCCCGGACATTCCGAGCTTCGCGCCTGAACACTTCGCCGTTGCGCAACCCGCCGACGTCAGCAAGCACAAGCAGTTCCGCCGCGGCATCATTCAGCTTGCCGAGGAAGGCGTGATCCAGGTGCTGCGGTCGGACCGCCGCGGTGATCAAGCTCCGGTGCTGGCGGCCGTCGGCCCCATGCAGTTCGAGGTGGCCGCCCACCGCATGGCCGGCGAAATCGGTGCGCCCATCACGCTCGACCGCCTCGACTACACCATCGCCCGCAAGACGGAGGCTGCTGACATCGCGTTGCTGCAACGCCACCGATCGGTGGAAGTCCTCACGCGTACCGACGGCGTACACATCGCCCTGTTCGACAGTCGCTGGCGTCTAGACAGCATCCGGCGCGACAACCCGCACGTGCGGCTGGAACCACTCGTGGCCGCTGTCGACTAGACCGGGTCACTGACCGTCCAGCACCGCCGCGGGTCCGCGGGTCAGCATCTGGCGAGCGACGATGATGCGCTGGATCTCGCTGGCGCCCTCCCAGATTCGCTCGACGCGGAGCTCTCGGAACATCCGCTCGGCGACATTCTCGCGCATGTAGCCGCGGCCGCCGAACACCTGCACGGCACGGTCGGCGACCCGGCCCGCCATCTCCGAGCAGTACAGTTTGGCCATCGAGGCCTGGCCGTGCAGGATCTTGCGGTCCCGGCCGGCGTCGATCGACCGGGCCACCTCGTAAAGCATTGCGCGCGCGGCGAACAGTTCGGTGGCACTGTCGGCCAGCATGCCCGCCACCAGCTGGTGCTCGCCCAGCGGCTTGCCACCGACTTCGCGGGTCTGCGCGAAAGCCGTCATCTCGTCGACGAGGCGCTGCGCCGCCCCGACACACCGCGCGGCCACCATCATCCGTTCGAACCGAAACCAGTCCTGGGTGAACGTCATCGGCTCGCCTTCGGCACCGACGAGATGAGACACCGGTACCCGAACGTCGTTGAACGCGACGATCGGATGCTCGTCGGCGATGTTGTGCGAATAGTGCGGTGTGCGAACAACTTCCACGCCCGGGCAGGGCAGGTCCACCACTAGCAGCACGTGGTGACCGGCATGCTCGCCGGTCATCAACACGGCCTCGACGAACACGTAGTCGGCGAGGTTGAACGACGTCACATGCCATTTGGTGCCGTCGATCACGTACTCGTCGCCGTCGCGGTGCGCGGTGGTCTGCAGCCCGGCCACGTCCGACCCCGCGAACTCCTCGGTGATCGCATACGCCTCGTGCTTCTCGCCACGCACCGACGGCAGCAGCCAGCGCTCGAGCTGATAGTCGGTGGCGACCTCCGGCCACCACTGCGGCGGCGTCGCCATCACCCACGCCAGCCCGTTGGTGACCCGCCCGCACTGCTCCTGCACGAGCACCTGCTGCAGCGCCGTACAGCCCGGGCCGCCGACCGAGGCCGGCATGTTGATGGCGAAGAGACCCAGCTCGACCGCGCGCCGGAAATGTTCGGCCGTCAGTTCCTTGGGCAGCAGCCCGCCGGCAAGCTCGGCCTCCACCTCGTGCGGCATCAACGACTCCACGAAGGCCCGTGCCGTATCGCGGATCCGCAGATCCTCCTCCGAGAATCCGTACATCGTGGCCTGCTCCCTGCTATTGACTGAGCGTTCAGTCTATGCCAGCGTTCCACGGTATGACCAGTGCTGACGTCGTAGTGGTGGGTGGCGGAACCGTCGGGGCGTGGACGGCGGTCCAGCTCGCCGAGCGTGGCGCGGGACGCGTGGTGCTGCTCGAGAAGGCGACGCTGGGGGACGGCGCCAGCAGCCGCGCCGCCGGCATGGTGCGCGCCCAGGGCGGCACCGAACCCGCCATCGTGCTCGGCATGCGGACGCAGGAGTTCTACGCCGCCAGCGGCGACCGGTTCCCGCTCGACTGCGGGTTCGTCGCCCAGGGCTATCTGATGCCGTGCTTCACCGACGCCGAGGTGGCCCAGGCCCACGACCGCATCGCGCTGCAACAGAAACTCGGCCTCACCGTCGAATGGTGGTCCGGCCCGGACATCGACGGGCGGAACACCGGCATCGCGCCGGGTGCCACCCTCGGCGCGTCGTACGCGCCGGGTGACGGGTACATCGACGCGCCGCGCAACGTGCTGGCCTACACCGCGGCGCTGACGGCGCACAACGTGGTGGTGCGCGAGCGCTGCCGGTTCACCGGCCTGCGCATCGCGGGCGGCAGGGTGATCGGCGTCGACACCTCCGACGGTCCGATCGACACCGAGCGTGTCGTGCTCACCGGTGGGCCCAAGCTCGCCGACGTCGGTGCGGCGGCGGGAGCGAGAGTGCCCGCGGGGGGTGCCCGCCACCAGGTGCTGGTGACGGCGCCGGTGTCGGCGTTCGACGTGCACGAGGTGCCGATGGTCTTCGACATCACCTCCGGAATCTATTGGCGGCCTGGGGAGGCCGGCGGCCTGCTGTGGGGGATGAGCAATCCCGACGAAGCGCCCGGCGTGGCGGCCGACTTCGACGAGACCTACTACCGGAAGGCTCGCGATCGCATCGAGGAATTGCTGCCCGGCGTGAAGGGGCTCGGGCTGCGGCGGATGTGGGCAGCCACGATCGACTACACCCCCGACCACCTGCCGATCCTCGGCCCGCTACTGACCGACGACGGTCCGGTCGACGGCACCGTCGTCGCCAGCCCCGCGGGCCACGGGATGATGTGGGGACCCGCTGTCGCCGAGGTGGCCGCCGATCTGACGATGACCGGCCGATGTGAGTGGCTCGACCTCGCCGACCTCGGGCTCGACCGCTTCGACGCCGACGGCAACAGTCGCCTTGCGCCCGAACCGATTTCGCTTCCCTTTCCAGAGAAGCCCGCGATGTGAACACCGAAATCCTGGCCCAGGCCGCCACAGCAGAACTCGAGGATTGGGGCCCGCTCGAAGAGGCGACCGGCGATCCCATGTCCACGCACGGCGTCGAGATGTGGGTCGACGGCGACAAATCGGCGGGCATCTGGCAGTGCACACCCGGCCCGTCGTACTGGGTACAGGACGAGAACGAGGTCATCTACGTGCTGTCGGGCCGGATGACCGTGACGCCGGACGGCGGCGAGCCCGCCGAGGTGAAGGCCGGCGACATCGCGGTGTTTCCGCTCGGCTGGAAGGGCACCTGGGACATCCACGAGACGGTGCGAAAGGTCTACTCCATCTTCTGATCTCCGCAGGAGCGTTGGCCGCAGGCACGGTCTTCGGCTCGCTACGGGCCAGCGCCGAGCCGGCTTCAGATCTCGCCAAGCGGGCACACCGATTTCACCGTGCTGCCTTGGGAGGTCCAGATGTCGTACCCAGATGTGATGATGAGGTCATGTCCTCGTTCGCGTCGTCTGGCACCGCGACGGTGAGTGCTGACCAGCGGCTGGAGGTGTTGTTCGAGGAGTTGGCGGAGTTGACCGGTCAGCGCAACGCGATTGACGGGCGCATCGTGCAGATCGTGGCCGAGTTGGACCGCGACGAGTTGTGCGGCGCCACCGGGGCACGGTCGATCTCATCGTTGGTGGCCTGGAAGACCGGCTGCTCACCGGCGAACGCTCACACGATCGCCACTGTCGCGGGCCGACTCGGTGAGTTTCCCCGCTGCGCCCAAGGCATGCGGCAGGGCCGGCTGTCACTCGATCAGGTCGGGGTCATCGCAGCGCGGGCGGGTGAGGGTTCCGATGAGCACTACGCGGAGTTGGCGCGCAGCGCCTCGGTCAACCAGCTGCGCACCGCGGTCAAGCTCGAACCGCGACCCGACCCCGACCCGCGGCCCGACCCGCAGGCCTCGATCACCAAAACCACCGACACCGATTTCACCTGCTGGCGGATCAAACTGCCCCATGTGGACGCGGCGAAGTTCGACGCCGCCTTGCAGTCACACCAGGACGCGCTGATCGCCGAGTGGAAACGCGACCACGACAACGCAGGACACCCAGGTCGCACCAGAGTCAGCGCCGCCGTTGCCCGGCACCGTCGAGGCGTTCCTGCGGCTGGTGGAGGCCGGCTGGGACGCCGAGGCCGCCCGCCGCCCGCACGGCCACCACACCACCGTGGTGATGCATCTGGACGTCAAAGACCGCGTCGCGGCGCTGCACCTGGGCCCGCTGCTCACCGACGCCGACCGCCGCTACCTGACCTGTGACGCCACCTGCGAAGTGTGGTTCGAACGCCACGGCCAGGTCATCGGCGCCGGCCGAACCACCCGGCTGATCAACCGGCGGCTACGCCGCGCCCTGGAGCACCGCCACCCCACCTGCGCGGTTCCCGGCTGCGGGGCCACCCGCGGCCTGCACGCCCACCACATCCGGCACTGGGAAGACGGCGGCCCCACCGAACTGGCCAACCTGGTGCTGCTCTGCCCGTATCACCACCGACTGCACCACCGCGGCATCATCACCATCACCGGACCCGCGCACACCCTGACCGTCACCGACAGCACCGGCCGAGTACTCACCGACGGCGCCCTGGCCCGACCACCCACCCAACCCCCACCCGCCGTCGCACCCTGCCCCGGCTCCAGCGGCGAACGCGCCGACTGGTGGTGGTACCAACCCTTCCACCCCCAACCACCACCCACAAACAACTAAGACAAATCCCCCATACCGGTGCCGAGCCTTCACGGCACCCCAAGCGGTACAGCCGTATTCGGCCGGCGGCGACGTGAACTACCTCGAGGCGAACCGGCCGAATCATGTTCTCCGGCATGAACTTGTAACCATCGAGGTTCACACCGACGTCGACGAAGCAGGATATCCGGGCCGGGCGAGAAGCGCGGCGTCCAGCGGCACCGTCTCGGCGTACACCAGCCGCTCCCCGAGTCGGGGTCCGCGCACGGCCGCCGCGGGCAGTCCTCCATCGTCGATGCGATAGGCCTCGAATTCCTCCACCAACAACCGGTAGCGGCCCTCGCCCGATGCGGCTTCGTCGGAGAGCGTGACCCGGCCGTTCCACCGAACGAACTGCGGGGGTGGCGGGTCCTGTGGATCGGCGCCCGTCTCCGTGATAGTCACGTCGTTCGCGGTCTCCCAGCCGAGGTCCGTACGGCCGAGATCCGGATCCTGCTGCTGCACGCTGACCCGGATACTCGTCCGCCGTGGCGCTGTCGGTCCCGGTCCCGACACGGTGACCTCCAGTGTCCGGGACATGAACGGGTCTCCGGTCACAGTGAGCGCGCGTTCGGCCGTGAGTTGCGCGAAGTCGGCGAGCACGACCGGGGAGAGTTTCGCGTCCTCGAGCGCGTGGGGTTGGTATCGCGCCAGCGCCAGCCGCACGAACGGTGCGTATGTCGGTGAGTCGGTCTTGACGCGCAGATCGCAATACCAGAGTTTGCGCTGCTCGTCCCAGGCCACCCCGTGGCCTGCCACATCGACGCGCCGAGGGATGTTGAACTCGGCGAACGGGATTGAGACATGGTCGACGGTCTCGAGGCTGAGGTCGCGCTCGCTTGCCACGGCGTCGGGGAACGACGAGATGCGGGGAAAGCTGGGCAACGGACTCGACGCCCACAAGGGGTCCTCGCCCCATTGCGTAATCGAGTCCTTCCACTTCTCGCGGTCGATGTCGGTGCGGTGCGCGAGCGTCACTCCGAGCAACTCTCCTGCGCCGGACGACCACCACGGCCGGTCCAGATAAACCCGTAGCCCGCCACCGGTACGGACGCTGCGCACCTGGTTGGCGGTGGCCGCCCGCTCCCAGCCGAACGTCGGCACGACGTAACGCACCAGCGGCGCGACGGGACGCGCCGACGCGGGGATGTCGACGACGACCGGTTGGCTCGTCCGGGTGAAGTCGAGATCCTGGTCAGCGAAATACTCCTTGTAGCGCGACGTGGCGACCGCTGTGTACGCCACCACGTGGTGCCGAGTATCGCCGATCTGGTGCCGGGGGACCGAGTCCTCCCCGAGCACCTCCCCCTCCGGCAAGTTGCCCAGTTGGCTGCCGGCCGGAGCGAAGGCGATGAGGTCGTGCTCGCTCACGTAATGGCCGAGGGCCCTGGTGCCGCCGGGCTCCCTGAGTGTGTCGTCGTTCCACCAGAAGCGTCGGGGTCGCGGATCCGGTAGCGGGATCTGGTCGACCGCCGCGGAGAACGACCTCTCACCGGGCCCCTGCGGCCGGGAGACGGGATCGTCGTCGGGATCGGCCCACTCCGCACGCAGGTCGATCGTTGCGGTGCTGGCGCCGTGCACCTGCAGAGCGCCAACTAGGAAGGCGTCCGTCGAATTTGGTTCGCGCCACCCTGTGAGCACCGCTCCCTCCGTGCCGGCTGTCGGGGAATCTTCAGGCTCCGTGCGCAGGGTGGTGGCGACGGGATCGTCCTCGGTTGGAGTCAGCCGCAACTGCGCGGTGAGGCGGCTGAACGCCGGGTGCCCGATCGGTTGTTGGACCGCGCTCACAAGGGTCAGCAGGCGGGGCGGGGTGATCATCCGGTGACCGCCTTCGGCCGCGAGTTGAAGGACGTGGGCGAGCCGGTCGCGCGCGGCGGGTGATTCGAAGTAGGCCGATTCCACGCCCCGCGCCGACGTCGTGACATGTTCGACGTACTCCCGCAGCCATGCCCAGATACCGAGGGCTTTGAGGTCCTCGGCGTCGCAGCAGGAGCTCATCGGAACCACGTGCGTCGTGCCTTTGGGCAGCGCCACGGTAAGCACTCGCTCGTCGGGATCCCAGCGCGGTGGGCCGTCGCCATCAGTCACGGCCAGCCGGAACGGCTTCACCTGTTGCCAGTCGTCGCGACCGCCGTACTCGACGATCGTCGCTGTGCCGCGACGCGGTTGAGGGTCGTCCAAAGGCGTGTAGGCGACCTGAGCCGCCGCACCGACACCTGGCGAAACCCGGCCGATCACAGCGCCTTTCGTGCCAGGCAGGTCCCGGAACGCCGCGGCGCGCGCCAGCGGGTCGGGTAGGTAGGGCAAGATGTCGACCTGTTCGGCGGGATCGACCGGGATGCGTTGCACCTTGCCATCGATGACGATGTCGGGGACCTCGACCGAAGCGAACGCGCCCCCGTCGCGCTCGCCGACCAGCTGCCACATGGCAGCCGATGCGTTGAGCTTGCCCGCCGCGTCGTCGAGCATGCCGTGCCGCTCGGCCATCTCGACCGCGACATCCGGTGGTGCGACGTGCCGGTCCGACGCGTCGGTCAAGGCGGCAGCGGTGTCCCTGTCTGCGCGGTCGTTGTATGTCCGGATCACCAGGCGATCGAGCCGGGACCCGTTGCCGACAGCGGCAATGTCGCGCGCGACGAGCACCGGTGCGATCACCGGCTCGTAGCGCAGGTACGGGATCATCCCTTCGCCTGCGGGCAGCGAGAACATCGGGGTGAACAGGTCGCACTCCGCGTCGTTGGCACCGAGCCCGTTGGTGGCGAGGTCAACCGCACGCGCCCGGAACCGATATCCGACGCCGAATCGCAGCCGGGGCAGGCTGCCCGGGATGTGGCCGATGTCGGCGGTCAGTTTGAACGGTGTCACCGGCCGGTTCTCCGGGTCAGGATTCGTTTTGGAGGGCAGGGCGTTGTCGGGATCGCCCGAGCGGGTGAGGTGGGTGCCGACTGTCGGTGCGCTCAAGCTCCACCCGGACCACCGCACCATCGCCTCGTGCAGGTGCAGATCGGTGTTGGCCCTTGTTCCGTCGGTGTTGGGGGCAGCCTGCGTCATCGCCGCCTGGAAGAAACCCTCATCGTCGGGGCTCTCGACGGTCAGCCCGCCGGTGCCCACATGCAAAGTCATGGTGCGGCGGTGCAGCGAATGCCACCGCGTCGTCACGCTATCCCACACGTCGAGGCGGTAGCCGCGCGTCAGGTCCTCGGCGAAGAACGGTGCCCGCTGGGGCGCTCCGGCCTCGAGGTCAGCGTTGTGCTGTTTGCCGCGATCGAAGGTGTCGCGCATGACCAGCGCCCGTGAATCGGCGAACAGTGACATGCCGCCGGAACGAAGGGCACTCAGGGCGGTGAAGGGATCGTTCACGTCGGCGGTCGGCGGCATCGACTCACCGGGCAGTCGGTCCAGGTTGGCCGCATGCATCAGGGTTTTGTGCATGGCGCCGTCGACATCGATCTGCGCGATACCGAAGAACCGCGGGGCGAGTTGCAGGAGTCCGGCGAGCAGCGGCCGCGGTGCCGTGAGCCCCAGCGGGGCCACGCAAAACAGCCGGTGCTCGGCGTCGAGGTCGGCGTGCAGGTAGGCCACCTTGGTGGGCGGCACCTGCGTCGGGATGTCCTGATCCCAACGCACGTCGACACCGGTGATCGCCAGCTCACCATGCGGATCGAGAGCGTCGGCGACGAAGTCGCGCGGCAGCTCGAGGTCGAAAACCAGCCCGAGATCGCGCTGCAGCTGACGGTAGGCGTGGACGGAACTGAGGACCTGGTGAAAGTCGAGCACATGCTCGACGTCGAGACCCTCCTTGGTGACCTCTGCGCCCTGCGGCTGGTGGGTGAAGACGGCGAAGTCCTCCTTCACCGTGGCGGCGGCCGTTCGGTACTCGGCCGCGCCGGGCCGCAGCATCCCGGTCGGGATGAGGCCACTGGCGTCGAGTTCCCCCGCGCCCGCTGCCAGGGCGGCGACGCCTCTGGTGGTGGTGGCCGACTGGAGCCGATCACGAAGCTGTTCCTGACGCGCACGGGAATTCTCCCGCATCTGACGACCGTTGCGCGAGTCCCATTGCACTGCAAAGTCTTTCAGGAGCGACTCGAGGCGGCCGCGCTGGGTGAACAATGTCTCGCGATCATCGCCCTGCGCCGGCGGTACGGCCAGGTCCACCGCGGCCTGCTGGTATGCGGCCTGGATGAGCCCGAGGGCCATGCGGTTGCTGTAACTGGGCACGAAACGATCCGTGTAGTCGTCGAACCGGTAGGAGCGCACGTAGGTGTCCCAGCGGAACAGCGCCTCCCACAGCTCGGGCTGCAGCCGCGAGGTGTCGGCGGCCACGTCGAGCGTCTGCCCGGCGCACTGGAAGCGAATCTGTAGGCCGTCGTCGGCGAGCTTGCGGGTCCAGCGCATCCAATCCGGGAATGAACCAAGGGTGTCGTCGCCGCTCAGCCTCGGCGAGAACAGCGCGGCCACCCGGACCGTGTCACGGTCGAGCTGCAGGCCTGCGGGGACCGGGGTGACGATGACGAGCTGGGTGACGGCCACTGCACCCTCCTTTGAAGTCGATTCCGGTCAGGCGAACGCGTCGGCGTAGCGGGCCCACAGCGCGGGCGTCTCGAACTGGTGCAGGAAGTTCGGGTCAGCGCCGCTGCCGCCGAACGACTTCTCGACGGTGAGCTCGATGGATTTGCTGAAGGGGCCGACCTCGACTTCCACGGTGACGGTGGCACGCCCCTTGGCCTTCTTCACCGGTGGCCCGTAATAGATGAACGTCAGGTAGAACTCGACCGAAATGGTGACCAACCCCAGCACGCACAGCGAGCCGCCGCAGCGCAGGTAACCCGACAGCAGGGCGGCGAGCTGTTCTCCGTCTTTCGGGGTCTGCTTCTTCTGCATCGCGAAATAGATGCCTGCCATGATGTGGACCTCGCCGCTGGCGACGCCGATGTCGAGCGCGGCGGTGGCGCCGAACTCGAAGGCCGCCTCCAGCATTCGCATCCCGTCGGTGTCGAGCTCGACGTGGAAGAAGCCGCCGCCACCGAAGATCAGCACCGCCAGTTGGAACATCGCGTCCCTGCTGGCGAAGCCGAGGTCGACGACCGGCTTACCGTCCTGGAACGGCAGGTTCAGACTGGCGGAGAACGAGATGTTCTTGAGCCCGAAGACGCCGACCTGTGCCGGCGGCAGCCCGATCGTGAGGCCGGCCCGCAGGCCCGGTTCGTCGGTCACGTCGACGCTGACGCCTTTCCCGAACACCCCGGGCGGAATGAGGGCGCGCAATCCTTCGACGAATTCGAGGTCGCCAATGAACTGGACCGGCATGCCGTCGTCGAGATCGACGGTGGCCGTGGGCTTTGCGCCGGTGACCGACTCGAAGTGAAACGCTTTGAACTTGACCGCCAGCGAATCCAGGAAGACCACATCGAAAGCCGTGAGCCGGCCGTCGATCTCGGTGGATCCGGTGCCGCTGGAGTCTGCGGTGATCGTGACTTTGACGTCGATGTCCGTCGGGGGCTTCGGGACGAAGGTCACCAGCCCGAACGTCTGCTTATCGTCGATGGTGCTGTGCCAGTCGAGTTTGGTCACCACCGCAGCGCCGTTGCGCGTGACGGTCATTTTGGGGGCGTTGGCGTCGACGGTGAGTCCGCCGGTGGGCAGCAGCTTGGCGAGGTCGAACGCGCCGAACAGCTGGGCGGTGTTCGCCGGGAACACCGCGGCGGCGTTGAAGAGGTTGGCTTTGGCGTCGGCGACGGCGCCGCCAAGCGGTCCATGGTCGCGGGTCAGCGTTGTGATATCGAGGGACGGGGTGGCGGCACCGCCCGCCCCGGCGGCAGTGAACCTCGCTGCTACCGACGCGTTGTCGAAGTCGACCTGACCCGATACCTCTGTCAGCTCGACGACCTTGGCGAACACACCGGTCGCGTTGCCGGCCGCGTCGAACCCGTCGGCGACGAAGTCGTCGTCGAGGGCGATGGTCTTCGCCTCGCTCGATCCAGTGAGCGCCTCGGCAGCGGGGATGTGGACCTTGGCGGCGAGCAGCGTCGGCTCGAACAGCGCATCACGGAGGTCTGTCGCACCGGCTTTCACGCGGTCGCCGAGCATGAACTCCTCGGTGACGAACACGGTGTTCTCATTGTCTGTGCGGGGATTCGCGAAAGCGACCCGCTGCCCAGGCACCGTCGCTTTCAGCCGCTCACGGCCAGTCAGGCTAACCATGGCCGTCCGTACATTCGACAGATCGGCTTCACTGTCGGGCACGAAGATCATGGCCTTGCTGAAGTCGCCGACCTGCCCGTCGGCCCCACGCATGGTGCCGGTGAACTTGAAATCGGCGCCGTTGACCTGCACCCAGAACGAGCGGTCGGTGATCGCGCGCGGCGCGGCGTACGGGTAGTCGATGTGCGGCGTGACAGTCGTCGTCAAAGTGATTGTGCGCAGCGGCATCTCCCGGCCGCGCCGCGTCGACCCGTTCGCCGCGTATCGGCGCTCGGGCTCCTTGACGACGATGTAGAAGTACTGGCGCAGCCAGGCCACGGGGCCGTTGTCGCCCTTTTCGAAACGGCGCTCGGTGACCTTGACCAGTGATGCCCGGTGCCCGGTGTCGGCCAGCCGACCCTCGTAAACGACCCGCACGTAGTGGTCACGACCCTGTGCGGCGACATGCGCCCACTCGGACACATCGAGGGTCTTGTTCTTGTCCAGGTCGTAGATCGGGAAGGCGGTCCAGACGCCGGGATCGATTGCGCGACGCTCGATCTGGTTCGTCCGGACGACTAGCTGCGGGTCGACCTCGACGTCCTCGCGCTCGGCCCTCGCGACGGGCTGCGGATCGGGCTCGTCGCCCCTGGGCACGATCCGGTCCAGGGCCAACGCCGCCAGCCCCTCCCGCGGCACGGCGCCGTCGAGACGCCCGGCACCAAACCGGCCCACGACGTCCAACCACGGCCGCCGCGGCTTGATCGCCGTTGGCGGTGTCCAGTGCCCGAACGAACGCAGCCACCCGCCGAGCGCTGAGAGCATCACCAGGCTGGCCTGCACTGGCTGCGGTACATAGCGTTCGCTCACGCTTGCGGCCCATCCGGTGAACGCCGAGGTGAGGATGACGATCTGGTGCCGGTCGTTGATCGACATCGGTGCAAGGAGGCCCTGACCGAGACCCGTCGGCGCTGGATCGAGTCCGCCTTCGCCGGGGTGATAGTCCGGCGACCAGATCGCCCGCAGCGCGACCGGGTCTTTCTCATCGGCGACGATCCTGGTGTGCCACAGTTCGGAGCGCCCGCCGTGGGACACCGGCTTGGTGGCGTGCCGCCACATCGCGCTGTGCGTGGGCGACAAGTGCAGGCGGAACGGCAGTTGCAGGGTGGACTCGCGGTCCGTCGGCGGCCGGATCGTCAGCGCGTTGGACGGCGGGTCCATCCCCGCCTCGACGTCGGCGATCGGCGCAACGAGCAGCGCGAACCCCGTCCAGTCGAGGAGGCCGGCGACCGTGTACGGGATGCGCACGTCGGTCGGCACCTGGAACACCAGACGGGTCTCCGCACCCATCCGGCTGGCCACGCCGCCCGGCGCTGCCGGCGATTGCAGCGGACCTGCAGGAGGAGGCGATGGCTTTTCGTGCGGCTGTTCGTATGTCTCCGCACCGGCCTCGTAGAACGCCTGCTCGAAGATCGTCTGCGGCGGGAACCGCACCACCAGCAGGGAATCCCGCGCGGGGTCGGCGCAGACAAGCGCTGGACCCTCGTCGGGAGTGCCGGTGTCCAGCTTCAGATTGACCGCGCGGATCCGCAAGCTCACCAGGTCATCGATGCGCAACACCGGGATATCCAGAACGACTGGAGCGTTCACGTTGGTCTCCCGCCGACTTGCCGAAGTCGTGACAGCACAGTCGTACCAGGGCACAACCGAGGGGAGGTGAGTAATCGACTACTTCATGTCGGACGAGTTCAGCGTCGGTTGCGGAAGTACTTCTTATAGGCATCGGCCGACGCGCGCAGTTCGGGGTCGGCCTCGAACTTCGGCTCGAACTTCTCCCACGCGGCCGCCCGCTTTGCGGGAAGGTATTCCGTCGGCCAATAGGGATGCTGCTGTGGCGAGTAGTCGCGCAGCACGCGGCGCGCGACGGTGGCCTTGTGCACCTCGTCGGCGCCGTCGGCCAACCCCATCGTCGGCGCGCTCGCGTACATCGCCTGCAGCGGCGTCAGGTCGGTCGTTCCCAGCGACCCGAGGATGTGCAGCGCGTTGAACGACACCTCCCGTAACACCTTGGCCATCGTGAACTTGACCGTGGCGATGTCGGTGCGGGCCTCCTTGGTGCTGGAATTGTCGATCTTCCAAGCGGTTTCGAGCACCAGCAGCCGCAGCATGCGGATAGCCGCGTAGCTGTCGGCGATCTTCTCCTGCACCATCTGGTGCTCGCCGATGACCTTGCCGTGCGACTCACGCGACAGCGCGCGCTCACACATCATGTCGAACGCGAGCTTGCACTGGGCGATCGTGCGCATCGCGTGGTGGATGCGTCCGCCGCCGAGCCTGCGCTGCGCCAGCGTCTGCGCGCCGTCTTCGGGCCCCAGCAGATGGTCGAGCGGCACCCGCACATCGCGGTAGATGATGTGGTTGTGGTTACGCGGTTCGGGCTGGATCTCCACCCCCTGCGTCGTGCGCGGCACGACGAACATGCCGTTGGTGCACATCACGAACAGGATGTCGGCGACGCGGCCCGCTGAGGTGAACCACTTCTCGCCGTTGATCACCCACTCGTCGCCGTCGCGCACGGCGGTCGTCTTGAACAGGTTCGGGTCGGATCCGCCCTGAGGCTCGGTCATCGAGTACGCCGAGAACATGTCCTGGTTCAGCAGCGGCTCCAGCCACCGCTTCTTCTGCTCCTCGGTGCCGAACGCGGCGAGCATCTCCATGTTGCCGGTATCGGGCGCGGCGGCGCCGAACATCTGCGGGGCGCCGCTGTAGCGGCCGATGATCTCGTTGAGCAGCGCCAGCTTCAGCTGGCCGAAGCCCGGCCCGCCGAGTTCCTCGTCGAGGAACAGCGCCCACAGTCCCTGATCCTTGATCTGCTGTTGCAGGCCCCGGACGTACGCCTTGACCTTCGGGTCGGGCGAGCGGACCGCGTACGGGAAGACGAACTCGAGCGGTTCGACCTCCTCCTTGCAGAACTCCTCGACCCAGTCGAGCTTCCTCTGGAAATCCGGATCAGTCGAGAAGTCCCATGCCATACCTAGGATTCTGCCCGACCAGGCCGTCGAGCAGGCTGCGGGCACCGGCATGCGACACCGGCGGGCAGGCCACCACCCGGTCGGCGAGCAACTCCACCAAAGTGCCGCCCGCCGCGAGATCTCCACGTCCGCCGCGACCATCGGCTCGACGGTCACGGCCGGCCCCAGCGAGTCGGCCATGGTCGCATATGCCTCCCGCGGCGCCGCCTCACCGGGTATGCCGAGCACCACTGCCCCGATGTCGCTCTTGTGCAGAGCGGCAACGGTTTTCAGCACGACGGGATATCCGACGGCGTCGGCGGCCGCGACGACGTCATCGACCGAGTCGGCGGATCGCACGTCGACCACGGGCACGCCGTAGTCGGCCGGCAGCCCAAAGGGATCCGTGCCGCCCGAAGCGGTCCACCGCGCACGCCGCGCCGGGTCCATCTCCGCGTCGACACGGTCACACCGAATCCCGTTGTCCCGCAGCCGCTGTGCGATCAGGGGATGGATGGCCCGACGCCACCGACGCCAGCACCGCGATCGGCGCGCAAGTGTGCTTGGCGACATCGAGGACGGCATCGGCCTAGGCGGTGTCACCGTCGAACTCGGTGACCCACTTTCGCGCCGACCAGCGCCTGGACTGACTGTTCAATCTAATTGTGGGCCAGCTTCCAAACAAGTCCCGAACACGGCCTGATGGGAGGACACTCACTGCCATGGACACCGCATCTGTCGTCAAATGTCCGAATTGCGCGGCGAACAATCGCATCCCTGCGGCTGCGACGGGGCGGCCGCGGTGTGCAAAGTGCCATAACTGGCTGCCGTGGATCGCCGATGCCGGCGATCAGAACTTCGGCGAAGTCGCCGAACAGTCCCCGATCCCCACACTCGTCGACCTGTGGGCAACCTGGTGCGGCCCATGCCGAATGGTCAGTCCGGCCCTGGAGCAGCTCGCCAGGGAACGCGCGGGTCAACTCAAGCTCGTCAAGGTCGACGTGGACGCGGCACCGAACCTTTCCCGCCGATTCAGCGTCCAAGCTGTGCCCACTTTGTTGCTGCTGAACCGCGGCCAGGTGCTGGCCAGAAAGGCGGGCGCTGCGCCGGTGGCCGCGCTGCGCACCTGGCTGAACTCGGCACTGCGATCCACGCCCGAGGAGTGAAGTTGACTGACCGTTCAATCCATGGTGTTACGCTGGAAACAAGTGGCAACGCTGCGACGACGAGGGGGAGCACGAGACCATGGCCGATCCGGCACCCGCGACCGAGAACAACGAGGCGCGTCGCATCGAAATGCTGCGCGCCGCAGCCGAGCTGATCTGCGAGCGAGGCTTCGGCGACACCCGGATCGCCGACGTCGCCAAGCGCGCAGGCGTCAGTTCGGCGCTCGTCATCTACTACTTCGGAACCCGCGACCGCCTGTTGGTCGATGCACTGCGCTACTCGGAAGAGTCCTTCTACGAAGCCGCCGAGAAGATGCTGGCCGAGGAGTCCTCCGCGCGCGAACGGCTGTCCCTGCTCATCAAGTGGACATGTGTACCTGACGAAAACGACGAAATCCCCGGTGCCTGGGGGTTGTGGTTCGACCTGTGGGCGCAGGCATTTCGGCACGACGAGATCAAGGCGGGTCGGGCCGAACTCGATGCCCGCTGGCGCAGCATGATCGTCGACGCCATCAAATCCGACGAAGTCAGCGCCGAAGTCGACGCGAAGATGTTCGCCCTGGAGTTCTCCGCACTGCTCGACGGGCTGTCCATCCAGGTGGCGCTCGAGGACCCGGAGGTCGACTCGGCGGTGGCCTACGACGTCGCGATGCGGTTCGCCGAACGGGAGCTGAACCTGCCCGCCGAGAAGAAGCGCGCGGTCAAGAAACGCTGAGCGCGTTGAGGTTCTCCGCGACCGGGTCGGTGACCACCCGCGTCGAGCTTCTGTGCAGGACGTGCACCGCGTCATGGGGACAGACACAGTTGACCCGCTCGCCCGGCCGGTGGCTGACCGATCCGGGGCCGGAATGGTTGGGCACCTCGGCGATCAGCGCGCTCGGCAGGACGGCGTTCGGCCCGGTGCCGCATCAGCCGGCCGACCAGCGGCGAGTATGTGGTCGGCTATCCCAACCTGCTGATCAGCCTGCACCCCGACTACGTGATGACCCATCTCATGACGCCGGTGGCCGTCGACCGCACCCACGTCGAATGCGCCTGGGCGTTCCCGAAGGAGGTTGCCGAGAAGCCGGGCTTCGACCCCTCCTATGCGGTCGACTTCTGGGATCTGACCAACCGGCAGGACTGGGCCGCATGCGAATCGGTGCAGCGCGGGCTCGCTTCGCCGCACGCGAAGCCCGGCCCGCTCGCTCCCGACGAGGACGGCGTGTACCAGTTCGTCAGCAGGGTCGCTAAGGCGTATTCCGGCGGCGCTGCTCGCGGGTAGGGACACCGTTGACGCCCTCGATCGACCGGGCGTAGGTGCCGACCGCGAACGCGACAGCAGGGCCCATGACGGCCAGCGCGTCGCGGTTGACGTTGTCGACGGTGTCGCCGGGCAGGTGGTAGTTGCGGTCGAACGGCACGCCTCCGGTGCCACCCCACAGCCGCGCCTGCAGTGCCGTCTTCCGCTGCGCCGCACCGGTTGTCGTGCCGCCGATCGGCACGCCTGCATCGAGGAACGGGCTGTAGTCGCTCGCCTTGCCCAGGGGCATGTCGGCGGGCCGGATCCCGGCCAGGTTCAGGTAGCCGGCCAACGTGCGTTCGATGCCCGCCGAGCCGACGGGCACGGTGTCGGCGGGTACGGCGGGATTGGCCTGCCCGGACTGGTCGCCGTCGTAGGTGAAGAAGCCCGCATTGGGTGACCCCAGCAGGTCGAAGTTCAGATACAGCGCGATGTCGTTGAGCTGATCGCGGTCCAGGCCCTGCACGTACTTCGTCGACCCGGCCAGCACCCCCTCCTCGGCACCCCAGAACCCGAACCGCACGGCGTTGGTGATCCGCGGCTGTCCGCCCAGCGCCGAGGCGGTCGCCAGCAGCGCCGCCACCCCGGTACCGTCATCGTTGATGCCCGGGCTTCCGGCAACGGTGTCCAGATGCGCGCCCGCCACCACCACGTTGTGCGGATCACCGGTCTTGGTCTGCGCCAACACGTTTCGTGACTTCACCATGGCTGCCTTGGCGTCGAGCGTCAACAGCACCGCCGCTTCGGTGCGGCGTAGCGCAGCGTCGGCGTCGGCGTCGATCACCGCGACTGGCACCGTCAGCGCCCGGTAGTAACCCGGCGTGAAGAGCCCCCGCGGACTGCCGTTCGGGCCAGGCTTGCTGACGACGAGAAGGCCGAGGGCCCCCTCCGCGACGGCGGTGTTCTGCTTGTCGACGATCGAGCACCCCGTGTCGTCGACCACCGCGATCGCGTTCGTCATATTTTTGGTGCCGTAGTCGGCGGCGGTGCAGCCCGCGGGCTTCTGCGGGCGCAGGGTGATCGCCCGCAACCCGCCCTTCGGTGTCGGCGTCAGCAGCGACGCCTGATCGACGAGGTAGCCGCGGCCGCCCGCGGTGAGCGTCGGCTTACCCGGTGACGCCACCGCCAGCCGCTCGAACTCGGGCGTTGCAACGTCAAACCCCTTGTCGCGCAGGGTCTGCGCGACATAGTCGACGCTGGCGTCGTAGCCGGGCGTGCCGTCGGCGCGGGACCGGTTGTTGGCATCGGCGATCTCCTGCAGCTTGCGCAGGTGAGCGAACATGGCGTCGACGGTGACCGCGGCCGCCAGATCGCGGGCGGGGTCGCCGGCCGGCGCGGGCGCCGATGAGCAGCCACCGAGCAGCGCGGCGACGATCGCCGCCGCCGGTGCCAGCGCCTGATGTCGCCGCCGGTGCGGCTCCAGCGCCTGATGTCGCCGCCGGTGCGGCTCCAGCGCCTTGATCGTCATGACTTCGCGAGCACGTGCCGGGTGCGGTCGTCGCGGATCGGCACGCCGTTGCGGCCGCGCTGATCCTGTGCGTAGATGCCGACGACGTAGCCGACCCCGGCGCCGTTGATGCCCAGTGCCCTGAGATCGATGTGGTCCAGGATGTCTGTCTTCTTGTGGTAGTTGGGGTCGAACGGCTCATCGGCCGTGCCGTGCCACAAGTCGGCCTGCTCGCGGGTCATCTTCTCCTCGGCTCCCGAGAACAGACCGCCCGAGGGTATTCCCGCCAACGTGAAGCCGTCGTAATCGGAGCGCCCATCGAACGGCGTGTCCTGCGCGGTCTCGCCCTGATCCTTTAGGTAGGCGACGAAGTCGCGCTCGATGCCCGCCGAGCCCTCCGGCACCCGCGGCGCGGGATCTCGTAGGTTGGGCGGCAGCGACTGGTCACCGTCGTAGGTGAAGTAGCCGGGATTCGGCGAGCCCAGCATGTCGAAGTTCAGGTACAGGGCGATGTTCTTGAGTTCGTCGGCGTCCAGCGATCCGACGTAGTTGTTCGAACCCTTCAGCCCGCGTTCCTCGGCGCCCCAGAAGCCGAACCGCACCGCGTTTCGCACCTGCGGCGACGGGCCCATCTGCAGAGCGGTTTCCAGCACGGCCGCCGTTCCGGAGCCGTTGTCGTTGATGCCGGGCCCTTCGGGCACGCTGTCCAGGTGAGCGCCGACCATCACCACGTCGGACGTCGAGCCGGTCTTCGTCTGGGCGATCACATTGCGGGTCTTCTCGACTCGAACACCGGCGTTGAGCTTGAGCGTGGTGTCGCCCGGCGCGGCGCGTAGCCGTTCTCCCGAGTCCTTCGTGACACTGACCACCGGGATCTTCGCGTTCGCGTCTTCGCCGAGCGTGCCGCCCATCTCGTCGCCGTCCTCGTTGTTGGCGACGATCAACGCCACGGCGCCGCGCCCAGCCGCGACGGCCTGCTTCTGCGAGAACTGGCAGGTGCCGCGATCCACCAGCACCACCGCACCCTGTACCGGCAGGCCGTCGTAATCCGACGCGGTGCAGCCGGGTGAATCGTCGACGGGGGCCGCCACCAGGGGCCCCGAGACACCCTGGTCAGGGGTGCCGACGGTGAACTCGAGCGGCTTGGCCGCGACATCGGCGCCGTTGACGGTCAGCTGCGGCTCCTCGGCAAACGCCAGTCGCACCTCGAATTCGGGTGTCTGTACGTCGAATCCCTTGTCCCGCAGGGCGTTCGCCACGTACTCGACGCTCGCGTCGTAGCCCGGGGTCCCCAGCGCACGATTCCCGCCGTGGGCGTTGGCGATCCCCTGGAGATTCTTCAGGTGCGCCATCAGCGAGTCGGCTTTGATCCGATCACGCAGCGTCGTCGCGTATTCGAACGCCGCGGCCGAAGCCGCGGGGGGCGGCGAACCGGCGGTCTGCTTGGCGGCGTTGCTGCCGCAGCCGCCAAGGGCGGCGGCGACGACGACCGTCGCAAGCACAGCAGGTAACCCACGCCATTGACGCCGCATTGCACCCACGTTAGCGGCTCCCGCGTCGCGCCCCGATGATCAGCTCGGCCACGGCGCGCATGCCCGCCGCGTTGGGATGCGCGGGCGCGGGACGCCCGGGTAGCGGCAGGCCGATGCGCGACGGCTTCGTCGTCCACGGGTCGTTCGACCACGCGTGGTGCTCCCGGCTGGCTTCGGCGGCGCGCACCCATCCGCAGCCCGTCTCCGCCGCCGCCTCACCAGTCAACCGCTCGAGCGTCGCGGCGACACGGCGGCCCAGCGCGGCATCCGCGCCGGACAGCGGCGAGGCGTCCTGTCCGGCCGGTGGCAGCACCGTGAGGTAGTCGACGAACAACACGGTCGCCCGCGGCGCGCGCTGTCGAATCGTCCGGCCGACCTTCCCGAGCGACTCGCCGACGTCGACGAGCGCGCGATCGCGGGCGGTCGGGTCGAGCATCTCGCGCAGCAGGGCGCCCAGCAGTGGCACCGAACGCGCGGCATGGGGCACACCCGCCGCCGTCAGGAGCGGCACGTAGCCGACGTCGTTGCCGCCGATCGTCACCGTGATCAGTACCTCCGACCCGTCGAGGACGCTGGCCTGCGGCCGCGTACCGTGCTGCGAGTCGGTCAGCACATGCGCGGTCGTGGCGCCGGAGTAGGTGACATCGACGAGGTCGAGGCCGAGTCGCTGCGCAACGAGGTGCGGGTAGTTCGCCGCCGAACGCCCCGCCCGCAATGGGGCATCCGTGTCGCGGGGCGGGATGCCGGGACCCGCGGCCATCGAACTACCAAGTGCGACATACCGTCCCGTCATAGGGACGGGCTCGACGCCTGCGCCCAGAACCGCTTCGGGATACGTCCCGCCTGGCGCGCGAGGTGGCCTGCGGTGACGGCGGCGGCCATCGCGGCGGCCATCACCGGCGGGTCGGCGGCCCTGGTCACGGCCGTTGCGAGAAGCACAGCGGCGCAGCCCAGTTCCATCGCCTGCGCGGCATCGCTGGCGGTGCCGATGCCCGCGTCGAGGATCACCGGCACGCCCGCCTGCTCGACGATCATCTCGATGTTGTGCGGGTTGGCGATGCCGAGGCCGGTGCCGATCGGCGAACCCAGCGGCATCACCGCCGCGCAGCCGGTGTCTTCCAGCCGGCGCGCCAACACCGGGTCGTCGTTTGTGTAGGGCAGCACGACGAACCCGTCGTCCACCAATTGTTCGGCCGCGCGCACCAATTCGACGGCATCGGGCAGCAGGGTGCGTTCGTCGGCGATGACCTCGAGCTTGACCCAGTCGGTCCCCAGCGCCTCCCGCGCCAGCTGCGCCGTCATCACCGCTTCCGCGGCCCCGCGGCAGCCCGCGGTGTTCGGCAGGGGCGTGATGTTCAGCCGGTTCAGCAGGCCGAGCACGCCGGTGCCGCCGTCGGCGTCCACCCGGCGCATGGCGACCGTCGTCAGCTCGGTTCCCGAGGCGACCAGCGCCTCCTCCAGCACGGCCAGGTTGGCCGCACCGCCGGTGCCGAGGATCAGCCGCGAACCGAATTCACGGCCCGCGATCGTCAGTTTGGCCGACGAACCGCTTGCGTGACGAGAATCAATCTCAGCCACCCTGCACCGCCGTCACCACGTCCAGCTTCGCGCCGTCGGTCAGCGTGGTCTCCCACTGCGACCGCGGCAGCACCGCCCAGTCCACCGCGACCGCAATTCCCTTTTCGGGGAAGCCGAGTCGCTCCAGCAGGCTCGCGACGGTGGTCTGCTCGTCCACCTCGACGTCCTCGTCGTTGACGATCACTTTCATCGAACCTCCAACAGTTCGGCGTCCGGCAGCGGAGCGCCGTTGAGCTCACCCGCGATGGCCTCGGCGGTCCACGGCGCCAACAGGAACCCGGACCGTCCGTGGCCGGCCGCCACCAGGGTGCGGTCGTCGAGGCGGCCGACGATGGGCAGGTTGTCGGGCGTCGTCGGGCGCAGGCCCGCCGCGCATTCGGCCAGCTCGTACTCACCCAGCGCGGGCATCACCGCGCAGGCGTCGTCGAGCAGTTCCCGCACGCCGGTCACCGCGGGTGCGGTGTCCCGGCCGTGCTCGTACTGGGTCGCGCCGACCACCACGCCGTCGCGGCGCGGCACCAGATACACCTGACGGCCGTGCACGCGAGCGCGAATCACCCTGTGCGGCACAGGCATACATCCTCTGCGCCACCGCAGCCGAAGCACCTCGCCCTTGACCGGGCGGATCGGCAGGCCCGGCCACAACCCTGGCGCGTCGATGCCGTTGGCGATCACCCGCACGTCGGCGTCCACCGCCGCGAGGTCGTCCACCCGGCTCGCCCACTGCACACCGAGTCGCTCGCAGTGCGCCGTGAGCGCCTCGACCACCGCCCGGTTGTCCACGGCGAGTTCCGTCTCGGCCAGAAAGCCGTGCCGGATCTGCTGCGCCAGAAGCGGTTCAAGATCGCGGGCGTTGGACGTGAACGCCACCGGATGCCCCTGCGCGGCGAGCCACTCCCCGACCGTCTTGAGGTCGGCGACGTCGGCGCGGTCCACGGCGACCACCAGCGACTCGCGCGCGGTGACGACGCTGTCGGGCAGCCCGGTCATGAACTCGCCGCGCCACAGCGCCAGCGACGCCAGGCCGACCCGCAGCAGCCGCTCCTCCCGCGGCCAGCCCTCGCTGTGCGGGGCGAGCATGCCGCCCGCCACCCACGACGCACCGGGCTCATCGCCTCGGTGCACACGCACGGTCCAGCCGTCGAGCGCCGCGCGCCGCGCGACCGAAAGCCCGATGACGCCGCCGCCGATGACGGCCAGTGATCCCATTGCTCCCTCCCTTCGCCGGCATGATCCGGATCAGGTGCGACGGTAAGGGCAGGTGCGATGACCATGTGCCCACTCTCAGCCCGCTCTCCGGACTCCCGTGTCGAGGGTCCACATTACTCTCGCGGTGTGCCCCCACCCCGCGCTCGGCTGGCTTCGGCGTTCCTGTACCTCTGCACCGACGCCCGGCGCGAGCGCGGTGACCTCGCCGCATTCGCCGACGCGGCGCTGGCGGGCGGGGTGGACATCATTCAGCTGCGCGACAAGGGCTCGCCCGGCGAGCGGCAGTTCGGACCGTTGGAAGCGCGCGACGAACTCGCCGCGCTGGAGGTGCTCGCCGATGCCGCGCGTCGCCACAACGCACTGTTCGCGGTCAACGACCGGGCCGACATCGCCCGTGCGGCGGGCGCCGACGTGTTGCATCTCGGCCAGGACGATCTGCCACTGCCGGTCGCCCGCGACATCGTCGGGCCGCAGCCGCTGATCGGCCGCTCCACCCACGACCGCGACCAGTTGGCCGCCGCAGTGGCAGAACCGGTGGACTACTACTGCGTCGGCCCGTGCTGGCCGACGCCGACCAAGCCGGGCAGGCCGGCACCGGGTCTCGATCTCGTCAGAACGGCGGCGGCGACCGGGGCGGCCAAGCCGTGGTTCGCGATCGGCGGCATCGACGAACAGCGCCTGCCGGAGGTGCTCGAGGCGGGGGCGCGCCGCGTCGTCGTGGTGCGGGCCATCACCGCGGCAGACGACCCCCAGTCGGCTGCGAGCCGGCTCAGAGCTCGGCTCGGATCAGCGGGATAGTCGCGGCGACGGCACGCAGCTCCACCCAGCTGGCGGCGAACCCGGGATGCAGGGGCAGCGCCGCGACCTCGTCCTCGGCGACCCATCGCAACTCGGCGCTCTCCCGGTTGGGCACCGTCTCGAGAAGTTCGGGGGCGTCGGCGATCACGGTGGTGTAGGTCCAGCGGGCCCCGCCGGTGCCCGAAATCTCCGCGGTGACCACGGTTGTGCGCACCACCAGCAGGTGGGCGGCCAGCCCCGCCTCCTCGTTGGCCTCGCGGACAGCGGCCTCTTCGACGGTCTCGTGGCTGTCACGCGCGCCGCCGGGCAGTCCCCAGGTGCCGCCCTGATGGCTCCACGGCGCCCGGTGTTGCAGCAGCACATGCGCCGAACCGTCAGGGTGTGGCGCGCGCAGAAGCAGACCCGCGGCGCCGTGCCTGCCCCAGTAGGCAGCGCCGCTGTCGGACACCACCCAGCCGTCGCCGTCGCCACGCACCCGTTCAGCTTAGGGAACACACGGCAAGCCGGTGGGCGTCGAATGCCCACACGTGACTCGGACAACTCTTAGACTTCTTTTATAGAGTTCTTCAGTAGGTCGAAAAAGCAGTGGGAAAGTAGCCGTAAAGATGAGGTCCGCGCACCGGTGACTGTGGAGCTGGCGCACCCGTCGACCGAGCCCCTTGCGTCGCGGTCGCCGACCGCCCCCGCGCACCCGCGGTGGTCGTTCCTGTGGACGACGCCCGGCCGGATCCTGACCATCGGCATCGTGCTGTCCGCCCTGGTGATCGGCAGCGCATTCGCCACCTCGACCACCGTCAACGACCGCCAGCAGGCACTGACGACCGTCCTCGAGCACACCGAGCCGCTGGCCTTCTCCGCCGGGCAGCTCTACACCACGCTGTCGGTCGCCGACGCCACCGCCGCGACGGCGTTCATCGCGGGAGCCGAGCCGCGCGACGTCCGGCAGCGCTACGAACAGGCGATCACCGATGCCGCCGGCGCCGTCACCAGGGCGTCGAGCGGGTTGACCGACGAGCCGTTGATTCAGCTGCTCGGGCGGATCAACGCCAACCTCGCGGTGTACACCGGGCTGGTCGAAACGGCGCGCACCAACAACCGGGCGGGCAATCCGGTCGGCTCGTCGTATCTGTCCGAGGCGTCGTCGCTGATGCAGCAGACGATCCTGCCCGACGCACAGCGGCTCTACGAGGAGACCTCGGCGCGCGTGGACAAGGACACCACGGCCTCGACCCGCATCCCGGCGCCGGTGATCCTGGTCGTGTTGGCGACACTGCTGTTCGGCGCGTTCGCCAACCGCTGGCTGGCCCGCAGGACCCGGCGCCGCGTCAACATCGGCTTCGTGGCCGGCGGGATGGCCGTGCTGATCATGTTGATCTGGGTGTTCACCGCGCTGGTGATATCGACCATCGACAGCCGCAGCGCGAAGAACACCGCCGCCGAATCGCTGAAGACCGTCACCACGCTGGCGATCACCGCGCAGCAGGCGCGCGCCGACGAGACCCTGTCGCTGATCCGGCGCGGCGACGAGACTGTTCGAAAGCAGTCCTACTACCAACGCATCGACACCATGCAACAGCAGCTCTCCGAGTACCTCGGCCGCCACGACGCGATCGACAAGGGCGATCTGTCCGACGCCGAACAGCTGCTGCGCCGCTGGCGCGCGGCCGACGACCGGATCAGCTCCTACATCGCGGTCGGCAACTACCAGGCCGCGACGCAGGTCGCGCTGGGCCGTGGCGAGGACGACTCGACGCCCGCGTTCGACCGGCTGGACGAGGCGCTGAACAAGGGCATCTCCGAAAGCCGCCAGCAGCTGCGCAGCGACATCCTCAACGCCAGGCGCGTGCTGTCCGGCGCGACCGTGGGCGCCGCGGTGCTGTCGGTCGTGGCGGCGATTGCGGTGGCGCTGGGCCTGTGGCCACGATTGAGCGAGTACCGCTGATGAGCGCTTGCGCGAAGAAGAGACGGCCGGTGATGAGCGCTTGCGCGAAGAAGAGACGGCCGCTGATGAGCGTCCGGTTGTTGTGCAGTCGTGCTCACCGCGGTGTGCGTGCTGGCGGGCTGCGGCCGCGCGGAAGGGGTGGCGCCGACGCCGTCGCTCACACTGTCCCCACCCACCCCTGCGGGCATGCGGGAGTTGCCGCCCGAGCTCGTGTCGGCGCCCAACGACAAAGGCGACCAGTGCGACGTGACCGCGAGCTTGCGGCCCTTCCCCGATCGCGCGCAGGCCGAGGACGCCGTCGCCAAGATCAAGGCCCGTGGCCGCCTCATCGTCGGACTCGACATCGGCAGCAACCTGTTCAGCTTCCGCGACCCGATCACCGGGGAGATCACCGGGTTCGACGTCGACATCGCCGGGGAGGTGGCCCGCGACATCTTCGGCACCCCGTCGCAGGTGGAATACCGGATCCTGTCGTCGGCCGATCGCGTCACCGCGCTGCAGAACAACCAGGTCGACATCGTCGTCAAGACCATGAGCATCACGTGCGAACGCAAGAAGCTGGTCAACTTCTCGACGGTGTATCTCGTTGCCAATCAACGCATTCTGGCACCGCGCGACTCGACGATCTCGCAGGCCAGCGATCTGTCGGGCAAGCGGGTGTGCGCGGTCAAGGGCACCACTTCGCTGCAGCGGATCCAGGAGATCAGCCCGTCGCCGATCGTCATCGAGGTGGTGACGTGGGCCGACTGCCTGGTGGCGCTGCAACAGCGTCAGGTCGACGCGGTCAGCACCGACGACTCCATCCTCGCGGGGCTGGTGGCCCAGGACCCGTATCTGCACCTCGTCGGGCCCAGCATGAACGACGAGCCCTACGGCATCGGCATCAACCTCGACGACACCGGGCTGGTCCGGTTCGTCAACGGCACGCTGGAGCGCATCCGCCGCGACGGCACGTGGAGCACGCTTTACCGCAAGTGGTTGACGGTGCTCGGGCCGCCGCCGGCACCGCCAGTCCCGAGGTACTCGGACTGATGTCGACGGCGGAAGAAGACCTCGAAGGTCCCGGAACCCAACCGGCCAGCCTGGACGACCTCGACATGGATTCCATGTCGACGATGCGGCCGATGGCGACGCAGGCGGTTTTCCGGCCGCACTTCGACGACACGGACGGCATGTCGGTCGGCACCGTCGACACCGAACCCGAGGACTCGACGCCGATGACGCGGGCGCTCTCGCCGACCCGCAGGCTCGGCGGCGGGCTGGTGGAGATCCCGCGGGTGCGCGAGATCGACCCGCTGTCGGCGTTGATGACCAATCCCGTTGTGGCCGAGCAGAAACGGTTCTGCTGGAACTGCGGGCGTCCGGTCGGCCGGTCATCGGCCGACGGCAGGGCGCTGTCGGAGGGCTGGTGCCCGCACTGCGGCAGCGCGTATTCCTTCCTGCCGCAACTGGTTTCCGGCGACATGGTGGCCGACCAGTACGAGATCAAGGGCTGCATCGCCCACGGCGGACTCGGTTGGGTCTATCTGGCGTTCGACCACAACGTCAACGAACGACCGGTCGTGCTCAAGGGTCTGGTGCACTCCGGCGACGCCGAAGCTCAGAAGATCGCTATGGCCGAGCGGCAGTTCCTCGCCGAGGTGACCCACCCGGGAATCGTCAAGATCTACAACTTCGTCGAGCACCCCGATCAGCACGGCAACCCCGTCGGCTACATCGTGATGGAGTACGTCGGCGGTAAGTCGCTGAAACAGGCCAGGGCCCAGAAGTTGCCGGTCTCCGAGGCCATCGGCTACATGCTCGAGATCCTGCCCGCGCTGGGCTACCTGCAATCCATCGGGCTGGCCTACAACGACCTCAAACCGGAGAACATCATGATCACCGAGGAGCAGCTCAAGCTGATCGACCTCGGTGCGGTGTCGCGGATCAACTCGTTCGGATATCTCTACGGCACACCCGGTTACCAGGCGCCGGAGATCGTCCGGACCGGCCCCACGGTGGCCACCGACATCTACACCGTCGGCCGCACGCTGGCGGCGCTGACGCTGACCCTGCGCACCCGCAAGGGTCGCTTCGTCGACGGCCTACCGGAAGACGATCCGGTGTTGACGCAGTACGACTCCTTCGGCCGGCTGCTGCGCCGGGCGATCGATCCCGATCCTCGGCGCAGGTTTGCCAGCTCCGAGGAGATGACGAGCCAGTTGCTCGGGGTGCTGCGCGAGGTGGTCGCCCAGGACAGCGGCATGCCGCGGCCGGGGCTGTCGACGGTCTTCAGCCCGACGCGGTCGACGTTCGGCATCGACCTGCTTGTCGCGCACACCGACGTGTACCTCGACGGGCAGGTGCACTCGGAGAAGCTGACGGCGCAGGAGATCGTCAAGGCGCTACCGGTACCGCTGGTCGACCCGACCGATGTCGGCGCCACCGTGCTGTCGGCGAGCGTGCTGAGCCAGCCGGTGCAGACGCTGGACCAGCTCCGCGCCGCGCGCCACGGTGCACTGGATTCCGAGGGCATCGACGTGACGGAGTCGGTCGAGCTGCCGCTGATGGAGGTGCGCGCGCTGCTGGACCTCGGCGATGTCGCCAAAGCGACCCGCAAGCTCGACGATCTCGCGGGACGGATCGGCTGGAAATGGCGGCTGGTGTGGTTCCGCGCCGTTTCGGAGATGCTGACCACCGATTACGACGCGGCGACAAAGCATTTCACCGAGGTGTTGAATACGCTGCCCGGCGAGCTGGCACCCAAGCTGGCGCTGGCGGCAACGGCCGAGCTGGCAGGCAACGCCGACGAACGCAAGTTCTACAACACGGTGTGGAGCACCGACAACGGCATCATCTCCGCGGGTTTCGGCCTGGCCCGCGCGCAATCGGCGGCAGGCGATCGCGATGACGCCGTCAAGACACTCGACCGCGTGCCCGCCACCTCAAGGCATTTCACGACGGCGCGGCTCACCAGCGCGGTGACGCTTCTGTCCGGCCGCTCGATGAACGAGATCACCGAGCGGCACATCCGCGATGCCGCCAGGCGCGTGGAGGCGCTGCCCGACTCGGAGCCGAGGGTGCTGCAGATCCGCGCGCTGGTCCTCGGCACCGCGATGGACTGGCTCGCCGACAACACCGCGTCCACCAACCACATTCTCGGTTTCCCGTTCACCGAGCACGGCCTGCAGCTCGGCGTGGAAGCGTCGCTGCGCGGGCTGGCGCGCGCGGCGCCGACTCAGGCGCACCGCTACGCGCTGGTCGATCTCGCCAACAGCGTGCGGCCCACGAGCACCTTCTAGGCCCGCGCCGTGCAGACGTTCAAGCGCTACCTGGCGTTCCAAGCCATGATGTTCGTCTTCGGGATCGTCGGCCCGATCTTCCTGATCGTCTACTTCGCGTCGCAGCCCGATCCGACGCTGAAGTGGATGTACTGGGCCGGGTTGTTCGTCACCTTCGCCGATGTGCTCATCGCACTGGGGCTCACCGAGAGCACTGATACGAAATCGGTGGTCGGCAAGCCCGACTCCGACTAGGTCTTATCGCGGATTCCGGCTGACCCCCAGGTCACCGCGGCCGAATTGGTCAAGAATTGACCTTCGCCGTGCGACGGATTTCGTAGTAGCGTGCTGCGTAGGTTGAATTCACAGCCACCCACAGCGACGCCAGATCCGGCTGAGGGGCCCCCCATGACAGATATCGGCACCAGACGAGTGTTCCGCATCGATCCTCGGACACTCGACCGTCGCGAGGAACAGGGCAGCGCAACCTTCACGGCATGCAACCGGCCGCCGTCAACACTGGTGGTCACCGTCACCGGTGACATCGATGCGACCAACGCCCGTGCGCTCGCCCGCTACGTCGAGGGCCGGATCGCCGGCCGGCCCCGCCTCGAGGTGGACCTTCGGCTCGTCGACTTCTTCGGCACCGCGGGCTTCGCCGCGCTCCACAACATCAACGTGATCTGCTGCCGGTACGACGCGACGTGGGTGCTGCGGGCGGGCCGACAGCTGCGCCGCCTGCTGGCGATATGCGACCCGGACGGCAGTCTGCCGCTCGAAGCGCCGCAGTCAGTCCTCGATGACATCCACGCAAGCGCGCGCGATCGCGAGCTCCTCATCGGTCGGAACAACTAACACCGTCGTCCGCGACGCATCCGCGGATATCCGGCGTGCACTCCTGTCGCCGCTGTCGTTGCGGCGCTCGTCGAGTTCGATCCCGAGGGCGGCCATGCCGGACAGCGCATCCCGGCGTACGGCCGCGTCGTTCTCGCCGACGCCCGCGGTGAATGTGATGACGTCGGTGTTGCCGAGCAGCGCCAGGTAACCCCCGATGTATTTGCGCAGCCGGTGAATGTAAACGTCATACGCCAGTTGCGCTGCCGCATCACCGGATTCGATACGCTGATGCAGCACGCGGAAGTCGATTTCACCGCCAAGGCCGAGAACTCCGGAGCGCTTGTTGAGCATCGTCTCGATGTCGTCGACGCTCATCGACGCGGTGCGGGCCAGATAGGTGATGATGCCGGGGTCGACATCCCCCGACCGGGTGCCCATCACCAGGCCCTCCATCGGAGTCAGCCCCATCGAGGTGTCGATGGGCCTGCCGCCTGCGATCGCCGACGCCGAAGCGCCGTTGCCCAGGTGCAGCACGATCTGATTGAGAGATTCCAGCGGTTCGTCCACATACGCTGCCGCCTGTTCGCTGACGTACTGGTGCGAGGTGCCGTGAAACCCGTAGCGCCGAATATGCCACTGCTGAGCCAAATTCCGGTCGATCGCGTAGACCGCCGCGGCGGGCGGCAGATCGTGGAAGAACGCCGTGTCGAAGACGGCGATGTGCGGCAGGTCGGGTAGGGCGTCTCGGGCGACCCGGATGCCGAGCAGCGCCGGCGGGTTGTGCAGGGGCGCAAGCGGAGCCAGCTCCTCGACCTTGGTGATCAACGCCTCGTCGACCAGCGTCGGTTCGTACAGGTCCGGACCGCCGTGCACGACGCGATGGCCCACCGCGACCAGGCCGAGAGTCTCCAGCGGCTGGCCGGACTCGGCGAGCTGCCTGAACGCCTCCTGCAGGGCGGCGCCGTGGTCGGCGACCGGCCCGTCGCCGATGCGCTCCACGATCCCGTCGGCCACCATCTTCCCCGAGTCAGGTTCGACGACAGCGTATTTCAGCGACGACGAGCCGGAATTGATGACGAGCACGGCGGGCTGGGTCGCCATCACTTGTTGTCCTGCGCCTGGATGGCGGTGATCGCCACGGTGTTGACGATGTCCTCGATGAGCGCACCCCGGGACAGGTCGTTGACCGGCTTCCTGAGCCCCTGCAGCACGGGGCCGATCGCGATCGCACCCGCGCTGCGCTGCACGGCCTTGTATGTGTTGTTGCCGGTGTTGAGGTCGGGGAAGATCAGCACCGTCGCCCTGCCCGCGACCTTCGAATCGGGCATCTTGCTGGCCGCCGTGGTCGGGTCGACGGCCGCGTCGTACTGGATGGGTCCGTCCACCAGCAGATCGGGCTGTCGCTCCCGCACCAGTTCGGTTGCCGCCCTGACTTTGTCGACATCGGCACCGGTGCCCGACGTTCCCGTCGAATAGGACAGCATGGCCACCCGCGGTTCGATGCCGAACTGGGCCGCGGTGCGGGCCGACGAGACCGCGATGTCCGCCAGTTGTTCAGACGTCGGGTCCGGCACGATCGCACAGTCGCCGTATGCCAGCACCCGGTCGGCGAGGCACATCAGGAAGATGCTCGAGACCGTCGTGATGCCGGACTGGGTCTTGATGATCTCGAAAGCGGGTCGTACGGTGTGCGCCGTCGTGTGGGTGGCGCCTGACACCATGCCGTCGACCATGCCGTTGTACACCAGCATGGTGCCGAAGTACGAGACGTCGTGGATGACCTCACGCGCCTGCTCGACGGTGACGCCTTTGTGCTTACGCATCTCGGCGTACTGCTCGGCGAACCGATCACACAGCTCACTGGTTCGCGGGTTGAGCACCGTGGCCTCGGACAGGTCGACGCCGAGTTCAGCTGAGCGGGAACGGATCTGCGGCTCGTCACCGAGGATGGTCAGATCGGCGACATTGCGTTGCAGCAGCCGGCCGGCAGCCCTGAGGATGCGATCGTCCTCGCCCTCGGGGAGCACGATGCGCTTGCGATCCGCCCGGGCCCGGTCCAGTAGCTGGTAGGTGAACATCTGCGGCGTGATGACCGTCGGTATCGGGATCGCCAGCTGGGCGAGCAGATCGGTGCTGTCGACGTGCGTGTCCATCAGTTCGATCGCGGTGTCGATCTTGCGCTGCGACGACGCGGTGACCCGGCCGCGCGTCGCGGCGACCTTGCTCGCGGTCTCGAACGTACCCATCGGGCACGCGACGATCGGCAACCGCTGGCCCAGCCCGGACACCAGCGCGGCGATCGACGGGTGCAGTTCGAACCCGCCGTTGAGGATGATGCACGACAGCGACGGAAATCCCTCCGCCGCATGGGCGTTCATGACGGCCAGCACGACGTCGGAGCGATCGCCCGGGGTGACGACCGCGACGCCTTCGGTCAGCCGCTCCAGCACGTGTTCGGCGGTCATGCCCGCGACGAGTACTCCCATCGCCTCGCGCTTGAGCAGCTCGGGGTCACCGCTTACGACAGTGCCGCCGACGGCCTGCAGAAGGTCCCTGACCGCAGGTGCAACGAGCAGCGGCTCCTCGGGTAGCACGTAGGACTTCGGTTCGAACTTTCCGAGCGCCTCGGCGACGGCGGCCATCTGCGCCGGGTCGCACCGGTTGGCCACCACGGCCGCGGTGTGGGCGTGCTGCCCGGAGATCTCGATGAGGCAGAACTCGACGACCTGAGCGACCTCGGTCGGGGTGCGGTCCTTGGCCTTGACCGCCAGCACCACCGGTGCGCCGAGGTTGGCCGCGATACGGGCGTTGGTGTCCAACTCGCTCGGCGTGGCGACGTCGGTGTAGTCGCTGCCGACGATCACCACGGCATCGCAGCGGGCGGCCACCTCGTGGTAGCGGTCGACGATGTCGGCGATGGCCGCGTCGGGATCATCATGCAGCTGTTGGTAACTCACCCCGACGCAGTCGTCGTAGGACAGCCCCGCGGTGGTGTGGGCCAGCAGCATATCCAGGATGTAATCGCGGTCCTCGCCCAGCCGGGTGATGGGCCGGAAGACGCCGACCCTGGCGACCGTGGCCGCCAGCCGGTGCAGGATGCCGAGCGCGATCGTCGACTTGCCGGTGTCGCCCTCGGGCGAAGCCACATAGATCGCGGATGAGCGCTCGCGCGAAGACCATTCGATGCGCGTCGGATGAGCGCTCGCGCGAAGACCATGTCCCCGATGAGCGCTCGCGCGAAGACCATGTCCCGGTGGGCACGCGGCAAACGTATCAGCCGAGACGGCGCAGGCGCGGCTCGAGATCTTTGCCGAACAGCTGGAGGAACCGGCGCTGGTCGTGTCCCGGCGCATGGAAGACCAGGTGGTTGAGGCCCCATTCGACGTATTGGCCGACCTTCTCGACGGCCTCGTCGGGATCCGACGCCACGATCCAGCGCTTGGCGACCTGTTCGATGGGCAACTCGTCGGCGGCCTTCTCCATCTCCAGCGGATCGTGGATGTTCGTCTTCTGCTCGGCCGTCAGCGACAACGGCGCCCAGAACCGGGTGTTCTCCAGTGCGAGCTCGGGGTCCGTGTCGTAGGAGATCTTGATCTCGATCATCCGATCGATGTCGTCGGGGTTCTTGCCTGCGGCCTCGGCGCCCTCCTTCACCGCGGGGATGAGCTTGTCCTTGTACAACTCCTCGCCCTTGCCCGAGGTGCAGATGAAGCCGTCGCCCGCGCGTCCGGCGTACTTGGCGACCTGCGGCCCGCCCGCGGCGATGTAGATGGGGATGCCGCCATCGGGCACGTCGTAGATGGATGCGCCCTTGGTGTGGTAGTACTCGCCCTCGAAGTCGACACGGTCGCCGAGCCACAACTCGCGCATCAGCTTGACCGATTCGCGCAACCGCGCGTAGCGCTCCTTGAACTCGGGCCATTCGCCTTCGTAGCCGGTGGCGATCTCGTTGAGCGACTCGCCGGTTCCGACGCCGAGGAAGATCCGGTCCGGGTACAGGCAGCCCATCGTCGCGAACGCCTGCGCGATCACGGCCGGGTTGTAGCGGAAGGTCGGGGTCAGCACCGAGGTGCCCAGGATGAGGCGCTTGGTGCGTTCGCCGACCGCGGTCATCCACGCCAGGGAGAACGGCGCGTGGCCGCCCTCGTGACGCCACGGCTGAAAGTGGTCGCTGACGGTCGCACTGTCCATGCCGTGCTCCTCGGCCGCCACGGCCAGTTCGACCAGTTCGCGCGGCGCGAACTGTTCCGCCGACGCCTTGTATCCGAGTTTCAGGTCCATTTCTTCTTCTGCTCCTCACGTCCGCGGTATCTCGTTTCTACTCCACCCTCATACACTCGGCAGATGGCAGCAGCCTTGACCGCCATCACCGACAGGGTCCATTTCGCCTACACCGACTTGGTCAACTGGACCCTGGTCGCCGACGACACCGGCGTCATCCTGATCGATGCGGGCTTCCCGGGCAGCCGCGACGATGTGCTGGCGTCGCTGCGCCACCTCGGCTTCGGTGTCGACGACCTGCGCGCGATCCTGCTGACCCATGCCCACATCGACCACTTCGGTTCGGCGATCTGGTTCGCGAAAACCCATGGCACACCGGTGTATTGCCATGCCGACGAGGTCGGTCACGCGAAGCGCGAATACCTCGAGCAGGCGTCGCCGGTTGACGTCGCCGCACATGCCTGGCAGCCGCGATGGCTGAAGTGGTCGGTGGCGATCAGTCGCAAGGGCGCGTTCACGCACGACGGCATCCCGACCACGCAGGCGCTGACCGAGGACGTCGCCGCCTCACTGCCGGGCGCACCGATGGCCATCCCCAGCCCGGGCCACACCGGTGGGCACTGCTCATTCGTCGTCGACGGCGTGCTGGTCAGCGGGGACGCGCTGGTGACGGGACATCCGGTGGCCACCCGCAGCGGGCCGCAGCTGCTGCACACGGTGTTCAACCACGACCAGGCGGGCTGCGTGCGCAGCCTGGCCGCGCTGGCGATGCTCGATACCGAGGTGCTGATCCCCGGACACGGCCAGGTGTGGCGCGGCCCGATCCGAGAGGCTGCAGCGCAGGCCACACCTCGTTAGGTGAGCGCTTCGTAGCCCAACAGGAAGATCGCGGTCAGGCACAGCCCGCAGCACAGCACGAACGTGGGCATCAAGATCTTGTCGTCGAGATCGGCGTCGTCTGTGACACCGCGACGACGGCCCAGCAGCGACCGCAGCACGAGCCCCACCAACAGGGTCAAACCGGCAGCGGCAAAGAGCAGCCATCCCACGGTCGTCTGCGAAATCTGCACCCCACCACACCCCGGGCCGCCTCTGCGACAGCTTCGGCTCAGCCTATAGGCAGAGGTGGTTGTGCAAGCGTTTTCACGAATGCGAGCGGATAGACCTCACCCTCGGCGGGCAGCGGCTCATCGAGCCTGCGGTATCCCGTCGACAGGTACAGCTCCTCGGCCTCGGGTTGGCGATCACCCGTCGTCAGGTAGATGCGCCGGTATCCGCGAGCGGCTATCAGTGCTTCGAGTTCGGCCAGCAGGGCCTTCCCGTAGCCGCGCCGTCGATAGCGGCTGTCGGTCCAGATGCGCTTCAGCTCTGCGGTTTCGGCATCGAAGCGCCGGAACGCTCCTCCAGTGACGGGCTGGCCGCCGCGCAGGCCGATCACCATGGCTCCGCCGGGAGCGGCGAACTCGTCAGCCGGATACGAGCGGAGCCATTTGGCCACGGCTTCCACCGGCGCGCGATAGCGGCTCGCATACTCCAGCGCGAGTTCGGCCAGCAGCGGCTCGGCCAGTGGATCACCCTGGTCGACCGCCACGAAGCGCAGTTGGTCTTCGGCGGACACGGACATCACTTAACTGCAAGTCGCTTGTTTTTGCAGCCAGGGTCGTGATGCGCGCGCCGGCGCAGCCCTCACTGCAAAATTCAGGGCGATCAACCGCTGCAGGCGCCGCTTCCCTCAGAAACTTGACACCTGTAAAGTTTGGCCGCATGGACAACATCAGGGGCAAGACCATCGCGATCACCGGAGCCGCTCGCGGCATCGGCTTCGCCACCGCCAAGGCGTTGTTGGCCCGCGGCGCCCGGGTGGTCATCGGCGACCGCGATGTCGCATTCCAGGAGTCGGCTGTCGCAGACCTCACCAAACTCGGCCCGGTGTCGGGCTACCCGCTCGACGTCACCGACCGCGAGTCGTTCGCCACGTTCCTGGACAAGGCCCGCACCGAGGGCGGTGGCCACATCGACGTGCTGATCAACAATGCCGGCGTGATGCCCATCGGTCCCTTCCTCGAACAGTCCGAACAGTCGATCCGGTCCTCCATCGAGGTCAACCTCTACGGCGTGATCACCGGCTGCCAGCTCGCCCTGCCCGACATGATCGCCCGCCACCGCGGCCACATCATCAACATCGCCTCACTGTCGGGCCTGATCCCGGTCCCGGGTCAGGTGGTCTACGTCGGCGCCAAGTTCGGCGTGGTGGGCCTGACCGCGGCGCTCGCCGACGAGGTGGCGCCGCACGGTGTCGACGTGTCGGTCATCATGCCGCCGTTCACCAACACCGAACTGATCTCGGGCACCAGGACCGGTGGCACCATCAAGCCGGTGGAACCGGAGGACATCGCGGCGGCGATCGTCAAGACTTTGGAGAAGCCGAAAACCCATGTCTCCGTGCCGACTCCACTGCGGTTCACCGCACAGGCAGCCCAGATGCTCGGACCGCGCGGCCGTCGCTGGCTCAACAAGCGTCTCGGCCTCGACAGCGTGTTCCTCAACTTCGACCACGCCAAGCGCCAAAGCTACGAGCAGCGCGCACAGGCCGCTCAGGGCGTGGTGGAAGGACGCGACAACAGCTAGTCGAATGCCGGCGGCGGATCGCCCGCACGGTAGGCCTCGATCGCGTCGAGCTGTTCGAGAAAGGCTTCCGGCTCGAACCGATAGCCCTCGGTCGAGCCTGTCAGGAGCAGGTAGACGAAGTCGGCGTCGTCGTCCGCACTGAGCCAGGCCGACGTGTACTTTTCGTCGCCGCTGCCGACCGAGGGCTCGTAGAACCACACGAGGTTGTCGTCGGTGGAGTTCTCGTCGTCGTAGGTCCAGCCCCGCTGCGTGACGAGCTCGTGGAAGTGTTCCAGGTATTCGGCTAAATCGACGTCCTCGACGATGCTGTCCATGACGGTGTCGGGAACCCAGTTCGCGTCCCGTTTGGCTCGCCGTTTGTCACGACGCGCCTTCTTCGCCTCTCCGCGAGACACCTAGCCCAGCGCCTGGTCCAAATCGTTGAGCAAATCCTCGGTTCCCTCCAGCCCCACCGAGATTCGCACCACGCCGTCGCCGAGGCCGATGGCGGCGCGGCCGTCAGGCCCCATCGCCCGGTGCGTTGTGGTGGCGGGATGAGTGATGAGCGACTTGGCGTCGCCGAGGTTGTTCGAGATGTCGACGATCTTCAGCTTGTCCAAAACCTCGAAGGCGCGCTCCTTTGTGCCACCCTTCAGCTCGAACGTGACTACCGTTCCGCCGCCTGTCATTTGGCGCTTGGCAAGATCGTACTGCGGATGTGACTCCAGGAACGGGTAGCGCACCCAGCTCACGGCGGGATGGTTCTCGAGGAACTGCGCGACGCGCATCGCCGAATCGCTGCCGTGCTGCACCCGCAAAGACAGTGTCTCCAGGCCCTTCAACAGCACCCACGCATTGAACGGGCTCAGCGCAGGGCCGGTGTGCCGCATCAGCTTCTGCACAGGTTCGTCGATGTAGGTCTTGTCGCCGAGGATGGCGCCGCCGAGTACGCGGCCCTGCCCGTCGATGTGCTTGGTGCCCGAGTACACCACCACATCCACGCCGAGCGGGAAGCCCTGCTGCAGGATGGGAGTGGCGAAGACGTTGTCCAGCACCACCTTTGCGCCCGCACCGTGCGCCATCTCGCACACCGCTGCGATGTCGACCAGCGACTGCATCGGGTTCGACGGGGTTTCGAAGAACACCGCCTGCGTCGGCGTCGACAACGCCTCTTTCCACTGGGACAGGTCTTCGCCGTCGACGAACACCGTCTCCACGCCCCACCGCGGCAGGATCTCGTTGCACACCACAAAGCATGAGCCGAAGAGACTGCGGGCCGCGACCAGTCGGTCGCCCGCGCCCAACAATGCGCCGAGTGAGGTGAACACCGCAGCCATTCCGGTCGCCGTCGCGAACGCCGCGGGCGCTCCTTCGATCAGCCGCAGCCGCTCCTCGAACATGGAGATCGTCGGGTTGCCGTACCGCGAGTACACGTACCGGTCGATCTCACCGGTGAACGCCTTCTCCGCCTCCGCGGCGCTCGCGTAGACATAGCCCGAGGTCGGATAGATCGCCTCGGCGGTCTCCTCGAAGCCCGACCGCAGCAGCCCGCCGCGCACCCCGATGGTGGCCTGGCCGACGCCTTCCGGCAGCTCGGCGGGCCGACGAACAGACGGGATGTCAGTCACGACTGCTTCCAGGGCAGGCCGACGGCCTTCCAACCGGTCGACCCTCGATGCTTGTTCTCGTCGAGGTCGCCTTCGAAACCGTCCAGGATGTTGTACGACGGCGCGATTCCGGCCTCGGTGGCCGCCTTGGCGGCGCCGATCGAGCGGTTGCCGGAGCGACACAGGAACACCACCTGCCGATCGCCCGGTTCGACGCCCGCCGCCACCAGATCGTCGACGAAGCTTTCGTTGCGGCTGCCGTCGGTGCGGTTCCACTCGACATAGACGACATCGCGACCGAGGCCCGTCATGTCGGGCACCCCGACGAAGCGCCACTCGGCATCGGTGCGGCAGTCGACGAGCACGGCCTGCGGGTCGTCGTTGAGAATTTTCCACGCCTCTTCAGGCGTGATGTCTCCCGCATAGCTCACAGTCGCGAGTGTCCCACACCTAGCTGGGGCCGGTCGAACAGACCTTCCAGGCCCCATTCTCGCGGACGAACGTCATCGCGACGGGCGTCTTCTCATCCGGCGCCTTGTCGAAGTGATACGTCACGGTCGCCGTCGCCCTGTCGCCGTCGATCTTCACGTCGGTCACGTCATCGACGAAGCGCGCACCACGTTTTGCGACCGAATCTCGTTGGCGGGCAAGCAGCTCGGCCTCGGAACCGCGCATCTTCGCGCATGTGTAGGCACCGAAGTCAGCGAAGTTTTCGCGCTGCAGCGCGTCGTTCTGCCCGACTGCCGCGCGTCCGACCTGCTGATCTTGTGGCGTTTGGTCGCCCTGGAACACGTTGAACAGCCAGATTGCGATCACCACGATCGCAATGATTGCCAGCGCCCCCAGAAACGGGGCCATCGTGGGGGTGTCGGACTCCTCGTTCGACGGCACGGTTACCAGAGCTTGCGCAGCACGCCGGTCGCCCGCCGCACCCGGTCCCTGGCGGTCGTCACGTCCGGCGCCGTGGCCAGCGCCAACCCGAGCCGGCGTCGGGGCCCGGTTTCGTCGGGTCGGTTGAACAGTCGCACGTCGCTTTCCGCGACGGCCAAAGCGTCGGACAACACCGCGTTGACGTTCTCCGGTGCGATGTCGACCGGCGCCGTCTCCGAGCCCGCGTAGATCACCTCGGCGGCACCCGGCGAAATCATGATGGTGTCCACGTGCAGCCCGAGAATGGCCCGTGCATGCAGCTCGAACTCCGAAAGCCGTTGCGAGCGAAGGGTTACCAGGCCACTGTCGTGCGGACGGGTGCGGACGTCGGAGAAATAGACCTCATCGCCGCGCACCAGCAGCTCCACCCCGAAGACGCCGCGGCCGCCGAGCGCGTTGACGATGCGCGCGGCGATCGACTTCGCCGCGTCCAGCGCGGGTGCGGACATCTGTTGCGGCTGCCATGCCTCGAGCACGTCGCCGTCGCCCTCGCGGTGGCCGATCGGCTCACAGAAGTGCAGCGCGGGTCCCGTCGGCCCGGTGGTGCGGACGGTCAGCAGCGTGATCTCGAAATCCACCTCGACGACCGTCTCGGCGAGCACCCGATTGTGCGGAACGCGGCCCGCGGCCACCGCGCGCTGCCAGGCCGCCTCGGCATCGTCGACGCGCAGCAGCACCGACTGGCCCTCGCCCGGCACTCCCGCGACCGGCTTGACCACCAGCGGGAAGCCGGCATGCTCGGCCACCGCGGTCAGCTCGTCGACCGATCCGGCGAACCAGAACGGCGCCGTCGGCAGGCCCAGCTCGTCGGCGGCCAGCCTCCGCATACCCTCCCGGTCCTGGGCCATTCGGACGCTACGGGGAGTCGGGTACACCTCGAGGCCGCGCTCCGCGGCGGCCACCAGCGCGTCGACGGCGATGACGCCGGACTCGGCGACCACGTAGAGCGGGTTGGCGCGGTCGATGATCGCGGTCAGCGCCTCGGCGTCGTTCATCTTGACCACGGCCGCACGATCGGCGACCCCGTGCGCGGGCGCGTTCGCGTACCGGTCGACGGCCACCACTTCGCGGCCCAACCGTTGAAACGCCAGCGTCAACTCCCGGCTCAGCTCACCGGAGCCCAGCAGCATGACCGCACTGCGCTCGGCGCGCTGCTGCGGCGGCTCGGTGTCGAGGTGATCCGCGTTCGCGACGTCCTCGGGTTCGGGGGTCTGGGTGCTTTCACTCATCGACCGCAAGACTGCCAGATTCTCACCCGAGCCGGATGTCGATGTAGCACCATCGCCAGTCCTCCCCCGGTTCGACCGAGCGCATGACCGGGTGCCCGGTCTGGCGGAAGTGTTCGCTGGCGTGTTGATGCGGGCTGGAGTCGCAGCAGCCCACGCGACCGCACGTCATGCACATCCGCAGATGCGCCCACGTGTTCTCGCCGAGCTCGGCACAACCCTGGCATTCTCCTGGAGTAAGCGGCTGCGGTTGCGAGGTTGCAGCCGTGAGATGCGGGCACGTGTTCGGCGCTGCGGGCGCCTTCGAGTCGCGGACCCGGGATCTCTTCAGCATGCTGACCAAGGATAGGAGGTCGCGCGAGGTGCATGGCTCCCTGCTCGCGGTCCTGGTGGTGTCGGTGCTGCTGGCCGCGGTGGCCCGCCGCTACGACGTGTCGGCGCCGTTGGCCCTGGTCGTCGCGGGCCTGGTGGCGAGCACCATCCCCGGTTTCACCGACATCGAACTGGAGCCCGATCTCGTCCTCTACGTGCTGTTGCCCCCGCTGCTGTGGTCGGCGGGCCTGGAGAGCAGCTATGTCGGGCTGAAGAACAACCTGCGCCCGATCGGGCTGCTCGCCGTCGGGCTGCCGTTGGCGACGACGTTCGCGGTCGGCTTCGTCGCCTACAAGACGGTGCCGGACCTGACGATCGCAGCCGGGCTGACGCTCGGTGCGATCGTGGCGCCCCCGGACGCCGTGTCGGCGACGGCGGTCGGGCGCAGGCTCGGGCTGCCGCGCCGCATCATGACGCTGCTCGGCGGCGAGAGCCTGCTCAACGACGCGACCGCGCTGACGGCGTACAAGGTGGCGCTCGCCGCGGCGATCGGCACCGCGACCAGCTGGAGCAGCGGCCTGGTGACGTTCTCGTTGGCCGCGGGCGGCGGCGTGGTGATCGGGTTGGTGCTGGGCTTCCTGATCGCGTTCATCCGGTGGCGGCTCAACGACGCCCTGGTGGAAAGCGCGGTCGGGCTGGTTGCGCCGTTCGTCATCTATCTCGCCGCCGAGGAGGCGCACGGCTCCGGTGTGCTCGCGGTCGTCGTCGCGGCGCTCATCCTCGGCCAGAAGTCGTTCCACGCCGGATATGAGACCCGGCTGCAGGACCAGGCGGTGTGGAAGGCACTTCAGCTCGTGCTCGAGTCGTTCGCGTTCCTGATGATCGGCCTGCAGTTGCCGAGCGTCGTCGAGGAGATCCGCGGCATGCCGTTCACCACGATGGCGTTCTACTCGTCCGCGGTGCTGGCGACGGTGATCGTCGTGCGCATAGTGTGGATGTACGCGTTCTCCTACCTGCCGCGAGCGCTCTCGCCGCGCATCAGGGAGCGCGAGCCCGCGCCGACACCCGCGCAGGTGTTCGTCCTCGCCTGGGCGGGCATGCGCGGGGTGGTCTCGCTGGCGGCCGCCTTCGCGGTGCCGCTGACGACGGTGTCGGGTGCGCGGTTCCCCGGCCGTGAGCACATCGTGTTCCTCACGTTCGTCGTGGTGATCGGCACGCTGCTGCTGCACGGCCTGACGCTGCCGTGGCTGATCAGAAAGCTCGGTGTGCAGGGCGACGAGGCGCGCACCGACGCGATCGCCGCGGCCGCCGCCCAGGAGAAGGCCGCAAACGCGGCGGCCGACCGGCTCGACGAGCTGCTCGCCGAATCCCCGACGACCGAAGCGGAGCGGGCCGCAGAAGTGTTGCACGCGTGGAACACTCGGCGACGCAACTCGGCGTGGGAACGTCTCGGCCGCACCGCGGAGGAGATCGGCGAGAGCCCGACGTCGGCGTTCCGGCGGTTGCGGCTGGAGATGCTGGCGGCCGAACGCGCCGCGTTCATCGCGGAGCGCGACAGCGGTCACATCGACGACGAGGTGCTGCGGTCGGTGCTGCACGGCTTGGATCTCGAGGAGGCGACGCTCAACCGGACATAGCGGACGCGAGGAGCAAAAGAAGCAGAGCGGACGCGAGGAGCAAAAGAAGCAGAGCGGACGCGAGGAGCAAAAGAAGCAGAGCGGACGCGAGGAGCAAAAGAAGCAGGAGCGGGAGCCGTACTTCCTTCCCACTCCAACATATAGCGCACGGGGGGTCTTGCGGCAAGACCCCGGTCATGCCCCAGAATCGCTGGCCATGCGAATTCTTATGTCTACGTGGGGGTCTCGTGGGGATGTCGAGCCGATCATGGCGCTGGCGGTGCGGCTTCGCGAGTTCGACGTCGAGGCGCGGGTATGCGCACCACCGGACTTCGCCGACCTCGCGGCGCGGGCCGAGGTGCCGCTGATTCCGATCGGACAGTCGCTGCGCGAGATGCTGCACGGCACGAAGCCGCTGACTCCTGCAGACGCGCCGAGGACAGCGGCCGGCCTGGTGGACATGCAATTCGACACCGTGGCACCGGCGGCCGAGGGATGCGACGCGGTGGTGGCGTCCGGTTTGATGCCCGCGGGCCTTCGCACGATCGCCGAGGTGCGCGACATTCCGTACGTGCTGGTGGCGCTGCACCCGTATCCCATTCCGTCGCCGCATCACGCGCCGCTGCCGCGGCCCGGCAGGCCGTTCCCGCCGGGAGCGGACAACCGGCTGTTGTGGGAGGTGGACGCCGAACGGGTGCAGGCGCTCTACGGTGATGCGCTCAACTCGCATCGGGCGGCGCTGGGACTGCCGCCGGTTCACAACGTGCGCGACCACGTCTTCACCGACCAGCCGTGGCTGGCGGCCGACCCGATCCTGGCGCCGTGGCCCGGTTCGCCGGACTTCGACGTCGTGCAGACCGGCGCCTGGATCCTGCCCGACGACCGCCGCCTGCCCGCCGATCTGCAGGCCTTCCTGGCTGCCGGCGCACCGCCGGTGTACGTGGGCATGGGCAGCGTGCGCGCTCCGGCCGATGCCGCGCGAGTGGCCATCGAGGCGATCCGGGCGCAGGGCCGCCGCGTGCTGGTCGGCCGCGGCTGGGCGGACCTGCGGCTGATCGACGACGGGGACGACTGCTTCGCCGTCGGCGAGGTCAACCATCAGGACCTGTTCCCGCGGGTCGCAGCGGTCGTGCACCACGGCGGGGCGGGGACGACGACGACCGCCGCACTGGCGGGCGCGCCACAGGTGGTGATTCCGCAGATCGCCGATCAGCCCCACTGGGCGGCCCGGGTGGCCGAACTCGGCATCGGCGCCGCACACGAGGGCCCGGCGCCGACGGTCGCGTCGCTGTCGGCGGCGCTGCGCTCGGCCTTGAGCCCGCAGACCCGCGCCCGCGCGGCCGCGATCGCCGGCAGGATCCGCACCGATGGTGCGTCGGTGGCGGCCGGGCGGCTCGTCGACGAGATCAGGTCCGGTCGAGCTGGGAGCGGAAGGCACGCATCGCATCGATGATCGCGGCGAAGGTGCGGTGCGCGGCGGCGAGGTCGCCGTCGGGCAGGTCGGCCATCGCGCGCGTGTTGTGCTCGGCCAACGGTGTGAAAAAGCCTCGCGCGACGGCTCTTCCGTCGTCGGCGACCCGAAGGATGACCTTTCGCCGATCGGCCGGATCGGACTCGCGACGGAAGTGACCGGAGGCGATCATCCGCTCGACGAGGTAGGTGATCGCCGCGCCCGACATGCCCATCCGCGTCCGGAGTTCGCCCGCGGTGAGCGGGGTTCCCGCCGTCTCGGCCACCATCACGTGCAGGAGCGCGCGAAAGTCGTTGGCGGACACATCGTGCCGGCCCGCGAAGTACCTGCCGATCTCATCGGACTCGGCCGTCATCGCCCTCACGTCGGCCGCAATCTGCAACTCGAGCGCCGCGCGGTCGGATCTCGCCACCGACCCAGCATAGCGCCAAACTTCGGTTGATTAAATATTAAGTATCTGAAATATTGGTGTCATGACTGGCCGGTTCTCCTGGTTGTTGGCGTTCGCCGTGCTGATCGTCTCCGGTGCGCTGATGGGCTTGATCGGCAGCGACGACTCGAGTCAGCAGTCGCCGGTGCCCGTGCCGGCCGGCGCCGAGTCGGCGCGCGCCGATGCGCTTCGGGCGCAGCTGCCCGGCGGCGACCGGGTGCCGGCAATCCTCGTCTTCAGCCGTCGCGACGGCGCCGCCCTGACCCCAGCCGACCTGAGCGCGATCAAGCAGCAGCCGGTGGTGGTGAGCGACGACGGCCGGGCCGCCGTGGCCACCGTTGCCTTGGACGCCAAGCTTTCCGGGTTCGCGCTCACCGACGCGGTCAAGGAGCTACGGCAGACGGCCAACGACGGATTGCCCGGCGACCTACGCGTCGAGGTCACCGGTGGGCCCGCGTTCGGCGCGGACATCGCGAATTCGTTCTCCGGGGCCAACATCACGCTGCTGGCGGTCACCGCATCCGTGGTGGCGCTTCTGCTGATCGTGACCTATCGGTCGCCGGTGCTGTGGCTGGTCCCGCTCGCCGTGATCGGCTTCGCCGATCGCGTTGCCGCCGTGGTCGGCAGCGCAGTCGCGCAAGCGGTCGGGATGACGCCGGACGGCTCGACGTCCGGCATCACCAGCGTGCTGGTGTTCGGGGCGGGCACCAACTACGCGCTGCTGCTGATCTCCCGCTATCGAGAAGAGCTGGGCCACAACGACAATCATCGCGATGCGCTTCGCGTCGCGGTGCGGCGGGCGGGACCGGCGATCCTGGCCAGCAACGCCACCGTCGTACTGGCGCTGCTGACGCTGATGTTCGCCACCTCGCCGAGCACCCGCAGCCTCGGGGTGCAGGCCGCGTCGGGCCTGGTTGTCGCGGCGGTATACGTGCTGCTCGTGCTGCCGCCGCTGCTCGCGCTGTTCGGTCGTCGGCTGTTCTGGCCGTTCATTCCCAAGGTCGGCGCGAAACCCCTCACCGAGGGCGGTGCCTGGCATCGCATCGCCGAGGCGGTGGCACGCCGGCCGGGCCGTGTGACGACCGTCGCGGTCTCGGCGCTGGTGCTGCTGTGCCTGGGACTTCTGACCACGCCGATCGGTCTGTCGCAGACCGAGCAGTTCCGTGTGCAGGCGGAATCGGTGAGCGGTTACAAGACCCTCGCCGCGCACTTCCCCAGCGGGCTGACCGACCCCACCCGCGTCATCGCCTCAACAGACAAGGCCCCGCAGATCGAACGGGCCATCAAGACCACCCCCGGCGTGGTGTCGGCGAACCCGGTAGGCGCATCGTCGCACGGGCTCACCCAGTGGTCGGTGGTGCTGGGTGCCGAACCGGCGTCCGATGAGGCCTTCACAACAGTTGATGCGCTGCGTGATTCGGTTCACGGCGTGGACAGCGGCGCGCTCGTCGGCGGTTCCGACGCCCAGGCCCGCGACGCCAGCGCGGCCGCCGGCCGGGACCGGCTGGTCGTGATCCCGGCCATCCTCGCCGTGGTGCTGATCGTGCTCTACGTGTTGCTGCGGTCGGCGTTGGCGCCGCTGATCCTGGTCGCGGTCACGGTTCTCAGCGCACTCGCGGCGCTCGGACTCGGCGGCTGGGCCAGCGTGCACATCTTCGGCTTCCCCGCGCTCGACAACACCGCTCCGCTGTTCGCGTTCCTGTTCCTGGTGGCGCTCGGCGTCGACTACACGATCTTCCTCGTCACCCGCGCCCGCGAGGAGACACCGGTACACGGCACCAAATACGGCATCATCCGGGCGGTTTCGGCCACCGGCGCGGTCATCACCAGCGCAGGCATCGTGCTGGCCGCGGTGTTCTGCGTGCTGGGCGTGCTGCCGCTGATCGCGCTCACCCAGGTCGGCATCATCGTCGGCCTCGGCATCCTGTTGGACACCTTCGTTGTGCGCACCGTCATCATCCCTGCCCTGTTCACGCTCATCGGGCCACGCATCTGGTGGCCCGCCCTGCGCGATTCGGGCTACCGTTCCAACGGTGGAAAGACACATGGTCGACACCGCGCTGGGGCGGTTGAGGGTACAAACTCGCGGTAGCGGCGAAGCCATGATGTTCTGGCCGAGCCTGCTGATGACCGGCGACATGTGGCGAGCGCAGGCCGACCATTTCGCGGACCGCTGCCGCGTCATCCTGGTCGACCCACCGGGCCACGGCGAGAGCGAAAAGCTCACCGCGATGTTCGATTTCGCCGACTGTGCCCGCTGCATCGTCGACATCCTCGACGCACTCGGTGAGCAACGCACGCATTTCGTCGGCAACTCGTGGGGCGGCATGATCGGCGGTACCTTCGCCGCGACGTACCCGGACCGGATCGCCCATGCCGTGTTGATGAACTGCACCGCGTCGCCGGCCGGCCCGAGGCAGAAGCTGGAGTACGGGTTGCTTCTTCGCCTGGCCAGGCTGCTCGGTGGGGTGCGGCCCCCGCTCACCCGATCGGTGCTCAAGGCGTTCCTCGGGCCGACGACTTTCTCGACCCGACCCGAGGTCGTCGCGTTCGTGCGGGACAGCGTGCAGGCGGTCGACATCGGTTCGGCCGCCTGGGCGGTCAGAAGCGTCGTGCCCGCCCGGCCCGACCAACGTTCGCTCTTCGCGAAAATCTCGACGCCGGTCCTTGTCGTCGCCGGGGCGGAGGACGCGACGTTCCCGGTGCCCGAGACCCTCGCAATGGCCCAGGCGATACCCGATGCGGCGGTCGCGGTGCTCGAGGGCGTCGCACATCTCGCCGGGCTGGAGAACCCACCGTTGGTCAGCAAGCTCATCGAGGGGTTCGTCTTCCGCGAGTAGCGTCGAGTCATGACCGAAGTGGAATTGGAGTCATGACCGAAGTGGAATTGCCACCGCTGCACATGCGGCGCGATTCGTTCAGCCCCATCGCCGCACTTCGGGACATTCGCGAGGGACCGGGCGTCCGCGAATTCACCAATGCGTTCGGCATGCAGTCGTTTCTGATCACCCGGCACGAGGACATCAAGGCCGTGCTGGCCGACCACGAGCGGTTCTCCAACGAGCGGCCGGTGGGCTTCGCAGGCCAGGCTGCGCAGCAGCCGTCCGAAGAAGAAGCGGCCGCCAACCGGGCCGGCAACCTGCTCGGCCTCGACCCACCCGGGCATTCGCGGCTGCGCCGCATGCTGACACCCGAGTTCACGATCAGGCGGATGAAGCGCCTGGAGCCGCGCATCGTCGAAATCGTCGATGCGCAGCTGTATGCGATGGAAAACGCCGGTCCGCCAGTGGATCTGGTGGAGAGTTTCGCACTGCCGATCCCGTCGCTGGTGATCTGCGAACTGCTCGGCGTGCCCTACGACGACCGTGAGGACTTCCAGCGGCGCAGCGCACGACAGCTCGACTTCTCGATTCCGATTCCCGAGCGGATCGAGCTGCAACGGCAGGCCCGCGCCTACATGGCGACGCTGGTCGCGCGGGCGCGGCGCCGGCCCGGCGAGGACATCCTCGGCATGCTGGTCCGCGACCACGGAGACGAGCTCACCGACAATGAACTCATCGGCGTCGCCGGACTGCTGTTGCTCGCCGGCCACGAGACCACATCGAACATGCTGGGCCTCGGCACCCTGGCCCTGCTTCGCCATCCCGAACAGCTCGCCGCGGTGCGCGACGAGCCCGACGCCGTAGCGCCCGCCATCGAGGAACTGTTGCGCTGGCTGTCCATCGTGCAGACCGCGATTCCCCGAATCGCGACCACCGACGTCGAGGTCGCGAGCGTATTGATCCCCGCGGGCAGCCTGGTCTTCGCGTCGCTGCCCTCCGGTAACCGCGACGCGGGATTCATCGAGTCGCCGGACGGCCTGGACATCCGCCGCGGCGCGCCCGGTCATCTGGCGTTCGGCCACGGCGTCCACCACTGCCTCGGTGCCCCACTGGCGCGCATGGAGATGCGCATCGCCTTTCCCGCACTGCTGCAGCGATTCCCGAATCTGGCGCTGGCAGAGGATTTCGCCGATGTGGCTTTCCGGAGCTGGAACTTCATCTACGGCCTGAAGTCATTGGAGGTGAGCTGGTGAAGGTGCACGCCGATCGCGACGTCTGCATCCAGGCGGGCAACTGCGTGATGGTCGCGGACACCCTCTTCGACCAGGACGACGACGGCATCGTGGTGGTGCTGGTCGACCCCGATTCTCAGGTCCCCGCCGACGAAGAGGACAAGGCGCGCGAAGCGGTCAAGCTCTGCCCGTCGCAGGCGCTGTCGATCGTCGACTGACTAGTCGTCGCGGTCCATATCGATCACGCCGGCCCGCGCCAACAGCAGCACGCTGACGATAAACACCCACGCGGGGAATGCCAACGTCATCCACATACTGATGTCGCTGGCCAGGATCAGCGTCAGCGCGACAAGGTATGTCACGACCACCAGCCAGCGAGGCATCAGTCCGGTCCTCAACCAGATCGTGGCCAGCGAGATCATGAACACGGCGCCCATCCTCAGCGCATAGGTCTTCGACACCGCCAGCAGCACCATCTGCCCGAAGGTTGCCACCTCGGTGTGTGCGCCGGCCTCGACGATGTGTGTGCTGATGGCTTCCAAGCCCGCGCCGACGCTGATCGCCACGAACATCATTGCGAGGAACAATATTCCGCTGCCGATGAAAACCGTGGAGAAGAACTTGTCTTCGAAGCGGCCGAAGCCGTCGCGCACCACACCGATGAACCACAGGAAGGCGATGCCCGCGAACGGCATGATTTTCGCGGCGATCCTGAGGTTTGTGTCGCCTGCGAGCAGCCACTGAGAGCCGGGTTCCGCGCCCTCCGGGAGCGCCAACCGCACCAGCAGCAGCACTGCGCCGAAGAGCAGGGCGAACAGCACTCCGGCGACCGCGGCGGCGCGTGGCGTGGAAAGTGCGTGCGGCGTCTTCGACGTTGTCACGGCTGGCCCGGCAGGAGTCGAATCATCAGCCCGTTCGCCTCGGCGAGCAGGTTGCCGTCGGGGTCTCGCAGTTCGGCGTTCACGAACGCCTTGCGCCCCTCGGCGCTTGCCACCCAGCCCCGCATGTTCAGCACGGTGTCGATGGGCGTCACCTTGCGGTAGTCCACATGCAGGAAGCCGGTGCGGCTGATCGGCCTGCCGGAGGCGTGGATCACCATGCCGAACGTCGAGTCGAACATCAGCGGCAGCACGCCGCCGTGCACCGCATGGTTGCCGCCCACGTGGTAGCGGCTGAACTGGACCGTCAACTCGACACCTTCGGAATCGAACTTCGTCACCCGGTAGGGCGGCATCAACAGACTGCCAGAGCCGGGGAGGTCAGGTACCCGATTGGCGGGACCGACGCCCTCGGCCGCCTCGAACGGGTCGAGTAGCTTGACCAGCTCTTCGGCGCGGTCGGCCGCTTGATCCCAGGTGCCGCTGTCGGGGTCGGCCGAGACGGCCAGGTCCTGCGCTCGGCGCATGGCGGCCAGGAACCGGCCGAACCCCGGACCGGGTTGCGCCGCTTCGAAATTCGGGAATCCTCCGTGCCTGTCGTATTCAGGGTCGACCAGCCTCGGGTCGTCTCCGGCCTGTTCGCTCCTCGCGTCCGCGGTCATCGCGGCGCCAGGACGTCGCGGCGCACGATCGTCTGCTCCCGGCCCGGTCCGACACCGATACACGAGATATGCGCCCCGGCAAGCTCTTCCAGGCGCAGTACGTAGTCGCGCGCCTTGGCGGGCAGGTCATCGAATTCGCGCGCAGTGGAGATGTCCTCCCACCAACCGGGCATCTCCTCGTAGATCGGCTCGGCGTCGGCGATGTCGCTCTGCGTCATCGGCATGTCGTCGGTGCGCTTGCCGCCGATCGTGTAGCCGACGCAGATCGGCACCGTCTCCAGACTGGACAGCACGTCGAGCTTGGTCAGGAAGTAGTCGGTGATGCCGTTGACCCTGGTGGCGTAGCGCGCGACCACCGCGTCGAACCAGCCGCAGCGACGGCGCCGGCCCGTCGTCACACCGAACTCGCCGCCCGTCTTGGACAGGTATTCGCCCATCTCGTCGAACAGCTCGGTGGGGAACGGCCCGGAACCGACCCTGGTGGTGTACGCCTTCAGGATGCCCAGCACCGTGGTGATGCGGGTCGGGCCGATGCCGGACCCGACGGCGGCGCCACCCGCGGTCGGATTCGACGATGTGACAAAGGGATACGTGCCGTGGTCGACATCGAGCAGGGTGCCCTGTGAGCCTTCCAGCAGCACGGTCTCGCCGTTGTCGAGGGCGACATTGAGCAGTCGCCGCGCATCGGCGATGCGGTGCTTGAACCCCTCGGCCTCGGTGAGCAGCGCGTCGAGCACCTCGTCGGGCTCCAGTGCCTTGCGGTTGTAGATCTTGACCAGCACCTGGTTCTTGAATTCCAGTGCAGCCTCGATCTTCTGGGCCAGCGCCGCCTCGTCGAGCACATCGGCCACCCGGATCCCGATGCGGGCGATCTTGTCCTGGTAGCACGGGCCGATGCCGCGGCCGGTGGTGCCGATCTTCTTGCTGCCCGCGTATCGCTCGGTGACCTTGTCGATGGCCACGTGGTAGGGCATCAGCAGGTGAGCGTCGGCGGAGATCAGCAACCGCTCGGTGTCGACACCGCGATCGGCCAGACCCTTCAGTTCGTCCAGCAGCACGCCGGGGTCGACGACCACCCCGTTGCCGATCACATTGGTGACCCCGGGCGTCAGGATGCCCGACGGAATCAGATGCAGCGCGAAATTCTCGCCCGTCGGCAACACCACGGTATGGCCGGCGTTGTTGCCGCCCTGATACCGCACTACCCATTGGACGCGGCCCCCGAGCAGATCGGTGGCCTTCCCCTTGCCCTCGTCGCCCCACTGAGCGCCGATGAGCACGATTGCCGGCATGGCGTTTCTCCCGCTTATTGTGATCCAGCCGGTGAGCCACTGTATCTGACCTGGTCCCTGCGGACCCGCAAGGAGCTGCCTTGATCGCTGAGGATGTCAGCCGAAGTTACGTGGTGCTGCTGTTCGGCGGCCGACGAGCTCCCGGGCCGCTGGCCGGTCTGACGGTTGCGACTACCGGCGGACCGGACGACATCGACGCCGTCGCCGGGCGCTGCGCGCGGCTGATCGTGGTGGGCTCCGATGCCGACCTGGCGGCGGTGCTGACCCGGTTGCTGCGCACCGACCGGCTCGACGTCGAGGTGGCCCACGCACCGGGCTGGTGGTCCGCCCGGCGTGCCCGTCGCGGCACCCCGCGGCGGGTGCCGCTGATCCGCGACGACGCCGGACAGGTGATCGTCGGCTGTGCCGAGTGGCGCGGCGAGGGCGGCGCACCGCTGCGCGGCGAGGCGGTCGTCGACGACACCGTGCTGTTCGACGGCGAGGTGGCAGGCGTTCGGCTGGAGCCGACGTACACCATGCCCGGACTGCGGGCGGCGGTCACCGGAGCCGGCAGACACCGCTGGGTGGCCGGGCGGGCCGCTCAGCTGGGCACGACGGGCGCGGTGCTGGTGCGTGACGGCAGCGAGGCGCCAAAGATCGTTCGCCGATCTACCTTTTATCGCCACACACAGGGCTGGCTGCTGGTGAGATAGGCCCGTGCGAATCATCGTTACCGGCGGCAACAGTGGTGTTGGCAAGGAAACGGCGACGGCGCTGGCCGCGGCCGGTCACAGCGTGCTGATCGCGGCGCGCGACATGCCGAAAGCCGAGCGGGCCGCCGCCGAGATGGCGGGCGACGTCGAGGTCGCCCACCTCGACCTGGCCGACCTGACCAGCGTGCGCAAGTTCGCCGACTCGGTCGACGCCGTCGATGTGCTGGTGAACAACGCCGGCGTGCTCGGGCTGCCGCTCACCCGCACCGCCGACGGGTTCGAGACCCATATGGGCACGAACTACCTCGGCCACTTCGCGTTGACCTGCCTGCTCGGTGACCGGATCACCGACCGCGTCGTCTCCGTCACGAGCATGAACCACATGTTCGCCCGGATGCACCTGGAGGACCTGAACTGGCATACCCGCCCGTATTCGAAGTGGGCCGCCTACGGGCAGTCCAAGCTCGCGGTCATGCTGTTCACCGACGAACTGGCCCGCAGGGGCGTCCGGGCGATCGTCGTGGATCCCGGTGGCGCCGACACCAACATCGTCCGCTACAGCGGCGGCTTCCTGGGCTGGTCGTCACAGCTGTCCTGGCTGCGCAACTTCCCGCAGAGCGCCCGGCTCGCGTGCCGTTCGACGGTCATGGGAGTGACCGCGGACATCCCCGCCGGCACCTATCTGTGTCCGGTGTTCAAGCAATTCGGCAAGCCGCGGGTGACCCGGCGGCTGAAGAAGGCGCGCGATGCGCAGACCGCCCGGCGGCTGTGGGAGCTGTCCGCCGAGCTGACCGAATGCGACTGGCCGCCGCGCACGTGAGCAGTTGGACCCGCGGTAGTTTCGTGTGGTGACCATCCGTCCGGCGCACCAATCGGTGCGGCCAAGCCCGATGTTCCTGATCGTCGTGGCGGTCACCGCCGCGGGCGCGGTGCTCGCCTGGCTGGCCGAGGCATCGCGGACACCGCTGGCGTACGCGGGCGTATTCGTCTTCGTCATCGCCGGCTGGATCGTGTCGCTGTGCTTTCACGAGTTCGGCCATGCCTTCACGGCATGGCGCTACGGCGACCATGACATCGCGGTGCGCGGCTACCTCACGCTGAACCCGTTCAAGTACGCCAATCCGCTGCTCTCGCTGGGGCTCCCGGTATTGATCACGCTGCTGGGCGGCATCGGCCTGCCCGGCGGTGCGGTGTGGGTGCGGACGTCGTTCATGACGGATCGGCAGAAGACGATCGTCAGCCTCGCCGGGCCGTCCATGAACGTGGTGCTCGCCGTCGTGCTGTTGGTCGTCACGCGGTTGTACTACGACCCCGCCCACGTGGTCTTCTGGGCCGGGATGGCGTTTCTGGGCTTCCTGCAGATCACCGGTGCCCTGCTGAACCTCCTGCCGGTGCCCGGACTCGACGGCTACGGCGCGCTCGAACCGCACCTGAGCCCCGAGACCCGGCGTGCGCTCGAACCCGCCAAGGGGTGGGCGTTCTTCATCTTCTTGCTGCTGTTCATCGCAACCCCGCTCAACCGGTACTTCTTCGCGGTCGTCGGGTGGTTCTTCGACCTGTCCGGGGTGAACAGCAACCTGATCGGACTCGGCTTCGGCCTCACCCGCTTCTGGTCGGCCTGGCTGTAGCTGCGGCACCTTGCGACATATGCGTCTCTGCGCATAGATTGGCAACATGGGTGCGGGCCACAGTCACGGCGGCGCCGATGCCCGTGCCAGCCGGATGGTCATCGCCGCGGCCATCCTCACCGGTTTCTTCGTCCTCGAACTGACGACAGCGCTGCTGATCAACTCGATCGCGCTGCTCGCCGACGCCGGCCACATGCTCACCGACCTGGTCGCCCTGTTCATGGGCCTGACCGCGGTGCTGGTGGCCCGGCACGCAAGCGCGTCGGCCGACCGCACCTATGGCTGGCACCGCGCCGAGGTGTTCACTGCGGTGGCCAACGCGGTGCTGCTGTTGTTCGTCGCCGCGTTTATCCTCTACGAGGCCTTCGAGCGGCTCGGCGACGCACCCGACATCCCCGGCGTACCGATGATCATCGTGGCACTGGTCGGCATGGTCGCCAACATCGCTGTGGTGCTGCTGCTGCGGTCGCAGTCGGAGGGCAGCCTCGCGGTCAAGGGCGCCTACATGGAGGTCGTCGCCGACACCGTCAGCAGCGTCGGCGTGCTGATAGCGGGCATCGTGACGGTGACCACGGGCTGGCCCTACGCCGACGTCGTCGTCGCGGTCCTCGTCGCGTTGTGGGTGCTGCCGCGCGCCATCTCGCTCGCGCGGGCGGCGCTGCGCATCCTCTCCGAGTCCTCACCCACTCACATCGACGTCGAGGAACTCCGCACCGCCCTCTGTGCGGTCGACGGCGTCCGCGAGGTGCACGATCTGCATGTCTGGACGCTGGTGCCGGGCAAGGACATGGTCACCGCCCATCTGACGTCGACGGCCGACTCGGCGAAGGTGCTCGACGAAGCGAAGGCGGTGTTGAGCGCCCGCGGGCTGGAACACGCGACCGTACAGGTCGAACCCCCCGACGCCGCGGGCGACTGCAACTGCGAAGCAACCTGGTAGGGACGTCGGCCGAGCCGACAATCAGGCCTAGCCGAGACCGAGTTCGGCGCGCGCGGCGGGGTCGCAGTCGTCGAGCAGATCGAGACAGCGAGCGTGCTCGCCGGATTCGCCGATCGCGTCGGCAGCCTTCGCCAGGACGGCCACGCAACGCAGGAAGCCCTGGTTCGGGGCGTGCGCGTACGGCACGGGCCCGAATCCCTTCCAGCCGTTGCGGCGCAACTGGTCCAGGCCGCGGTGATAGCCGGTGCGGGCGTAGGCATACGCGGCGATGACCTCCTCGTCGGCCAAGGCGCGCTCGGCGAGCGCCGCCCACGCCACCGAGGCGGTGGGATGCGCAGCGGCCACGATCGCCGGATTCTCGCCGGCCTCGAGTTCCGCCTCGGCGGCAGGGTCGCCGGGCAGAAGTACCGGATCCGGTCCGAGAAGATCACCCATCCGCGTCATGGAGCCTATTGTGCCGTGGGGCTGATTAAGCTCGTGCACAGGCTCGCGTCGGCCGAGCCGACAGATGTCATCGGCCGATCCGACACGGACTTCGTCGTCACGGGAGGACTGCAGCAGGGATGTCGAACCCATCGGGGCCCGACCAGGGAGATCAACCGGCTGTGACACCAGGCGACGACGCGGCATCCGACGACGACGGCCAAGACCCCACCCAAGCCGCGCCGATCGTCGAGGAACATCCCACCGAGGTGATGGCGGTGGAGGACACCGGTGCGTCGGGATGGGAGCCGCCGACGGAGGAGCAGCCCGCGGAGCGCCGGTTCACCGCGCCCTCCGGAATGGACTCGTCGACGACGAAGTTCATCGAGACCCCGCCCGACCCGGCCACCGAGATCTTCTCGACGCCGACGACCGAACCCATCCCGCCCGGCAAATCCGTTCCGCCGCAAATGATTCCACCGCGAGGGGAGACGCCCAAGCAACCCGGCAGGCGCCGCAGCTGGGGCTGGGTGGTGGCACTGATCCTGGTGATCGCCGCACTCGCCGCCGTCGCGATCCTCGGCACCTTGCTGCTGACGCGCGACTCCGACTCCAAGGAGTCGCAGGAGGATCAGGTCCGCTCGACGATCCAGAACTTCGACGTCGCCGTGCAGAAGGGCGACCTGGCCACCCTGCGCAGCATCACCTGCGGCGCCACCCGCGACAGCTACGTCAACTACGACGACCGCGCCTGGGCCGACACTCACGCCAGGGTGGCCGCGGCGAAGCAGTATCCGGTGGTGGCCAGCATCGACCAGGTGGTGGTCAACGGCGACCACGCCGAGGCGAATGTGACGACCTTCATGGCCTACGCGCCGCAGACCCGGTCCACCCGCAGTTTCGACCTGCAGTTCCGCGACGACCAGTGGAAGATCTGCCAAGCGCCGCAGTAACCGGCCGGATCGCTTCTAGCCGGCGGACACGCTCCGGCCGGCGCTGTGCAGGTCGGTGCACGCCTCGACGACCCGCTCGGACATGGCGGCTTCGGCCTTCTTCATATAGCTGCGCGGGTCGTAGAACTTCTTGTTGCCGACCTCGCCGTCGATCTTCAGCACACCGTCGTAGTTGCTGAACATGTGGCCCACGACGGGACGGGTGAACGCGTACTGGGTGTCGGTGTCGACGTTCATCTTGACCACGCCGTAACGCAGCGACTCCTCGATCTCGGACTTCAGCGACCCGGAGCCGCCGTGGAAGACGAAGTCGAAAGGCATTGCGTCGTCTGCCAATCCGAGCTTCACGGCGGCCACCTTCTGGCCCTGTGCGAGGATGTCGGGGCGCAGCTTGACATTCCCCGGCTTGTACACGCCGTGCACATTGCCGAATGTCGCCGCCAGCAGATAATGGCCGTGCTCGCCCGCGCCGAGCGCCTCGATCGTCTTCTCGAAGTCCTCGGGGGTGGTGTAGAGCTTGTCGTTGATCTCGGCTTCGACGCCATCCTCTTCACCGCCGACGACGCCGATCTCGATCTCGAGGACGATCTTGGCCGCGGCCGCCTGCTTCAGCAGTTCCTTGGCGATCGTCAGGTTCTCGTCGATCGGCACCGCCGAGCCGTCCCACATGTGCGACTGGATGAGCGGGTTGCCGCCGTCAGCGACCCGCTTCTGCGAGATCGCCAGCAGCGGCCGCACATAGGTATCGAGCTTGTCCTTCGGGCAGTGGTCGGTGTGCAGGGCGACCGTGATCGGGTACTTCTCGGCGACGATGTGCGCGAACTCGGCGAGCGCCACCGCCCCGGTGACCATGTCCTTGACGCCCAGTCCCGAGCCGAACTCCGCGCCACCGGTCGAGAACTGGATGATGCCGTCGCTGCCCGCATCCGCGAATCCCTTCAGCGCGGCGTTGATCGTCTCCGACGAGGTGCAGTTGATGGCGGGGAACGCATACGAGTGGTCTTTGGCACGGGCCAGCATCTCGGCGTAGACCTCGGGCGTGGCGATGGGCATGGGACGTCCTCTCCCTGGTTCGGCTGTCCACCCGCAGTATGTCAAGTCCGGCCGTGCTGAGCAGGCCGTCCGTCGCACGCCGGTATCTTGGTGAGCCATGACCACCACCACGGGACCACAAGGGCGGCGACATTGAACACGGTGATGTTGATGCCGGACTTCCTGGACCCGATCAAGCTCATCGGCTACTTCGGCGCATGGGCCCTTGTGGGGCTGCTGGTGGTGATCTTCGTCGAGTCGGGCGTGCTGTTCCCCGTGCTGCCCGGCGACACGCTGCTCTTCGTGGCCGGGATGCTGGCAGCAGGCACCGCGGCAGCGGGACGGGCCGATTTCGCGCTGTGGCAGCTTCTGGTGTTCGTCCCGATCGCCGCGATCCTGGGCGGGCAGGTCGGCTACTTCATCGGGCGGTACGTGGGCACCCACATGTTCAAGCCCAACGCACGCATCCTCAAAGAGCGCTACCTCAACGAGGCGCACGAATTCTTCGAACAGCGGGGGCCGTTCGCGATCGTGATCGCCCGCTTCGTGCCGATCGTGCGAACGCTCGCGCCGATCACCGCGGGGGCCGCCAGGATGGGCTACGGCGTCTTCACCCTCTTCAACGTCATCGGCGCCGTCGTCTGGGGCGTCGGCCTGGTGCTTCTGGGGTACGGGCTGGGTCAGTTCGAGATCATCCAGAAGCTGCTCGAGCCGATTTTCATCCTCATCGCCGTCGCCTCGATCACCCCGATGATCGTCGAGTGGTACAAGCGGCGCAAAGCGGCCAAGAGCTCACCCCAGGGCGTCGAATAGCTCACGCAATCCGTCGATCGAATGCGCGGGCAGGAATAGATCGCAGTACGGCAGCGCGGCCGCCATCGATCCCGCGAGCGGCTCGAATCCGGGCTGTGCCGCCCGCGGATTGATCCAGACCACCATCGCCGCCCGGCGCCGCACACGGGCCAGCGCATGCTTCAACACCTCCGGCGGATCGCTGTCCCAGCCGTCGGAGGCGATGATCACCAGCGCGCCGCGCAGCGTGCTGCCGTGCGGCGCGGCCAACAGCGCGTCCACGCAGCGGCCGAGGTGTGTTCCGCCGTACCGGTCGACGACCTTGGCGTTGGCCCTTGCCAACGCGACCTCGGCCGAACGATGCGACAACGTGGGCGTCAGCCGGGTCAGCGATGTCGAGAACGCGAAAACCTCGGGGCGAACGCCCTTCTGGCGCAGTGCCGCTGCCCGCATGAGATGCAGATAGATGGTCGCGTAGGGCTGCATGGATCTGCTGACGTCACAAACCAGCACCACGCGGCGCGGCCGATAGCGCGCGCGGGTGCGTCGCAGCCGCAACACCTCCCAGCCGGTCTGGCGCGCGGATCGCATCGACGCCCGCACGTCGATGCGCTTGCCGTGGCGGTGCACCTCCCTGCGCATGCTGCGCCGCTTAGGCCAGCGGGCAGACAGCTGTTCCAGCCAGTTGCCGATGCGGCGCAGGTCGCCTTCATCGAACCGCTCGAACGACTCGTCGGCACGCACCACAAGACGACTGGGCAGGGCATCGGGCACCGCGATGCCGTCCTCGGAGAACTCGACGGCGCGTATCGATGCCGGCAGCGTCGTCCAGGGCAGGCCATCGCCTTCGCCGGCTCCGCCGTCGTCACGTCGGCCGACACCGGGCACCGCGGCGCCGGCCGGCACGGGCCCGCTGTCCTCGGGCTGGATCCGCCGCGCTGCGAACGCGTCGTCGAAGATCGCGTCGAACAGCGCATCGAACGCGCGCAGGTCCTGCGCGCGGTTGACCAGGGCCAGCCGGGCCACCCAGTACAGCGCGGTGCGCGAATGCGGTGGAATGTGATGCATGGCGGCGACGAACGTGGCGGGTCCGTCCGCGGACACCGCGACGCCGCCACCGCGAAGGCTGGCGACCAATGCCACCGCGAAAGCCGACAGGTCGACGCCCGGCAGCACGGGTCCGTGTGTCATTGCCTGCTGCGCAGCGCCTTTCGCGCCCGCCGCAACCGACCGATAGTGAATATCACCGCCGCTATCACGAAGGCGACTAAGATCGGCGGCCCGAACTTCTTCAGCGCTGAACCACCCGCAAGCTGGATGAGGTCGATGGGCTCGGCCTCGTGCTGTCGCGGAGCTTCGACCACCCCCGGCGTCTGGCCGTTGTGCGCGGGTGGTGCGGGTGCACTGTCCGCGGCGAGCTTCGCCTCCAGCGACGCGACGAACTGCCCGAGCAGCTTCTCGGACACCTGCTGCAGCATGCTGCTGCCGAACTGGGCCAGCTTGCCGACGATCTTCAGGTCGGTGTCGACGGTGACCCGGGTGTGATCGCCTGCGTCGTGCAACTGCGCGGTCACGGTGGCGGCCGCGTTGCCGGTGCCCCGCGCCTCCTTACCCTTTCCGTCGATCACGGCGCGATGCACGGTGGCGTCCTGCTCGACGAAGTGCACCTTGCCGCTGAACTCGCTTGTCACCGGACCGACCTTCACCTTCACCTTGCCCAGCACGTCCTCACCCTCGCGACCGGTCATCTGAGCACCCGGCATCAGCGGGATGACCTGCTCGAGATCGGTGAGGATGTTCCACGCGTCCTCGATCGGCGCACTGACGGTGAACTCGTTGGCGATCTTCATCACGCGGTCCTCTCACTGTGAGCTGTACTCGGCGAACGCCTCGCTGATCGAGGCGAAGTCGTCAGGGGTCTTGGCCAATGCGCCGAGGCCGGCCAACGGCTGCTCGGTGTCCGCCTCGACCAGGTCGGCGACCCCGAGTGCCACCAGCGCGGAGACCCAGTCGATGGTCTCGGCGACGCCCGGCGGTTTGTCGAGATCGAGACCTCTTGTGTAGCTGATGAACTGGGCGGCGCGCTCGATGAGGGCGGTGCCTGCGCCCGGCACGGTGCGACGCACGATCGCCACCGCCCGCGACGGATCCGGATAGTCGATCCAGTGGTACAGGCAACGGCGTCGCAGTGCGTCGTGCAGGTCACGGCTGCGGTTGCTGGTGAGCACCACGACCGGGGGCCGCTCAGCAACGAAGGTGCCCAGTTCCGGCACGGTGACCGACGCCTCGCCGAGGAACTCCAGCAGTAGCGCTTCGAATTCGTCGTCGGCACGGTCGATCTCGTCGATCAGCAGGACCGGGGCGCCGGGCCCGCGGTAGCGGACGCACTGCAAAATAGGGCGGTCGACAAGGTACTCCTCGGTGTAGAGGTCGGACTCCGCGATGCCCGCGTTGCGTGTCTCGGCGAGCCGGATACTCAACAGCTGGCGTTGATAGTTCCAGTCGTAGAGGGCTTCGGCCGCGGTCAGCCCTTCGTAGCACTGAAGGCGGACGAGCGGCGTACCCATCACTGCGGCAAGGGTTTTCGCCGCCGTCGTCTTTCCCACCCCCGGCTCGCCCTCCAGCAGGAGCGGACGACCGAGCCTGACGGCCAGGTAGATCGCCGACGCGGTGCCGAGGTCGAGCAGATAGTTCTGCGCGTCGAAGCGGTGAATCACCTCGTCGATATCGGCGAAGGTGTTCACGCGTTCGCTTTCAGCCCGTCGACCCGAATCGACCTGATCACCTCGGCCACGATGGACACCGCGATCTCGGCGGGTGTCTTCGCGCCGATCGACAGGCCGGCCGGGGTGTGCACCCTGGCGCGCTCGGTATCGGTCAGGTTCAGACCGCTCAGCACCGAGCCGCCGCGGACACGACTGGCGACCAGCCCGATGTAGCCGACCCCCGCGTCCAGCGCCGCGCGGATCGTCTCGGCCTCCGGGCCGCCGAGGCTCGCGATCACCACCGCGGTCGCGCCTGCCAGGTCCTCGACGTCACCGCCGCGGGCGTCGTATCCCATCACCACGGCGAGCTCCACCAACGAGTCGGCGATCGGTGTGGCGCCGAAGACCCGGATCAGCGGCGCGGGCACCTGCGGCACCAGGAAGATCTCCAGCGCGCCGCCGGACAGGCATGGGTTGACGACGACGCATGCGCCCGGTGCCTCCGGGAAGTGCACGTCTCCGTCGGGCAGCACCCGCAGCAGCACGCTCTCGTTCGTCTGCAGAGCTCCCATCGCGGCCTTGCGAACGGAGTTCTGTGCGCAGTGGCCGCCGACGAAACCCTCTATCGTGCCGTCGGACAACAGGATCGCCTCGTCGCCGGGATGCGCCGACGTCGGCGGCGCCGCACGCACCACGGTCGCGTGGACGAACGGCGTCCTGGCGCGCCGCAGCTGCTGCGCCCGTTCGTCCATCCTCATCGCTGTCACCATGACGTCCTCTAGATCGGCGGCGTGGGCCGGCCCTGCATGGCTTCCCACACGCGCGACGGCGTGAGCGGCATGTCGGCATGCCGAATCCCGAACGGTGCCAGCGCGTCGACCACCGCATTGACCACCGCCGGCGGGGAGCCGACCGTGGCGGACTCGCCGATGCCCTTGGCCCCGATCGGATGGTGCGGCGACGGGGTGACGGTGTGGCCCGTCTCGAAGTGCGGCACCTCCATGGCGGTGGGGATCAGATAGTCCATCAGCGAGCCGCCGAGGCAGTTGCCCTCCTCGTCGAACGCGATCATCTCCATCAGCGCCATGCCGATCCCGTCCACCAGGCCGCCGTGCACCTGGCCCTCGATGATCATCGGGTTGATGCGGGTGCCGCAGTCGTCGACGGCCAGGAAGCGTCGGACCTTCACGACGGCGGTCCCGGGATCGATGTCGACCACACAGAAGTACGCGCCGTAGGGGTAGGTGAGGTTCTCCGGGTTGTAGCAGACCTCGGCGTCCAGACCGCCCTCGATCCCCTCGGGCAGATCGCCCGCGCCGTGCGCGCGCATCGCGATGTCGGCGATCGTCACCGATGCCGACGGGTCACCCTTGACGTGGAAGCTGCCCTTGTCCCACTCCAGGTCGGCGACGGAGACCTCCAGCATCCCCGAGGCGATGATCTTGGCCTTGTCCCTGACCTTGCGGGCGACCAGGGCCGCCGCCGCACCCGACACCGGTGTCGACCGGCTGCCGTAGGTGCCGAGCCCGAACGGCGTCTGGTCGGTGTCGCCGTGCACCACGTCGATGTCGTCGGGCGGAATGCCCAGCTCCTCGGCGACGATCTGGGCGAAGGTCGTCTCATGGCCCTGGCCCTGCGTCTGAACCGATAGCCGCACAACGGCTTTGCCCGTCGGGTGCACCCGCAGCTCGCAACCGTCGGCCATGCCGAGGCCCAGGATGTCCATGTCCTTGCGCGGGCCTGCGCCAACCGCCTCGGTGAAGAACGACATGCCGATGCCCATCAGCTCGCCGCGCTCGCGTCTCGCCTTCTGCTCGGCGCGCAGAGCGTCGTAGCCGATCATGTCCATGGCCTTGCGCATCGTGGTCTCGTAGTCGCCCGAGTCGTAGACCCAGCCCGTCTTGGACTTGTACGGGAACTGGTCGGGCCGCAGCAGGTTCTGCAGCCGAAGCGCCGCAGGGTCCGCCTTCAGCTCGAACGCCAGGCAATCAACCAGGCGCTCAACGAAATACACGGCCTCGGTGATGCGGAACGAGCAGGCGTAGGCGACACCGCCCGGCGCCTTGTTGGTGTACACCGCGGTCATGTGGCAGTACGCGGCCTCGATGTCGTAACTGCCGGTGAACACGCCGAAGAAGCCCGCGGGATATTTGACCGGAGCCGCCGTGCCGTTGAACGCGCCGTGATCGGCGAGCACGTTGGACCGGATCGCCAGGATCTTGCCGTCCTTGGTGGCCGCGATCTCCCCGACCATGATGTAGTCGCGGGCGAAGCCCGTGCTGGTGAGGTTCTCGCTGCGGTCCTCCATCCATTTGACCGGCTTACCCAGCAGCAGCGAGCCGACGATCGCGCACACATATCCGGGATAGATCGGCACCTTGTTGCCGAACCCGCCGCCGATATCCGGTGAGATGACCCGGATCTTGTGCTCGGGCAGGCCCGCCACCAACGCGTACAGCGTGCGATGGGCATGCGGCGCCTGCGTCGTCGACCACAGCGTGAGCTTGCCCGTCACCGGATCGAGGTCGGCGACCGCGCCGCACGTTTCCATCGGCGCCGGATGCACTCGGGGATAGACCATCTCCTGTTTGACGACGACGTCGGCCGTGGCGAAAACGGCCTCGGTGGCCGCCGCATCGCCGGTCTCCCAGTCGAAGCAGTGGTTGTCGGTCTTGCCGTCGAGGTCCGTGCGGATCACCTCGGCGTCGGGATCGAGCGCCTTGCGCGCGTCGATCACCGGTGGCAGCGGGTCGTAGTCGACGTCGATGAGCTCGAGCGCATCTCGGGCCGAGTAGCGGTCCTCGGCGACGACGAAGGCCACCTCCTGGCCCTGGAAGCGCACCTTGTCGGTGGCGAGGACGGCCTGGACGTCGTTGGACAGCGTGGGCATCCACGCCAGGCCCTTCTCGGCGAGGTCGGCGCCGGTGACGACGGCTTTGACCTTCGGATGTGCTTGCGCCGCCGTGACATCGATGCTGTTGATCCGGGCGTGCGCGTACGGCGAGCGCAGGATCGCCAGGTGCAGCATGCCGCGCAGGTTCACGTCGTCGACGTAGTTGCCCCGTCCCCTGATGAACCGCGGGTCCTCCTTGCGCAGCATCCGGCCGTGGCCGCAGGGCTTCTGGTCGTTGTCGGCCAGATCATCCGGCGACGCCGGGCGGGACTCGAGCGTGGTCATGCGTTCGCCTCCTGGTCCGCATGCTGGGCCGCCCACCGCACCGACCGCACGATCGTGGTGTATCCGGTGCACCTGCAGATCTGCCCGGAGATCGCCTCGCGGATTTCGTCTTCGCTGGGGTCGGGATTCCGGTTGAGCAACGCGCGGGCGGTGATCATCATGCCGGGAGTGCAGAACCCGCACTGCAGTCCGTGGCACTGCATGAACCCTTCCTGCACGGGGTCGAGCTTGCCGTCGGTCTCCATGCCCTCGACGGTGCGGACGCTGTGACCGGACGCCATCGCCGCGAGGATGGTGCACGACTTCACCGGCTCACCGTCGAGGTCGACGACGCAGGTGCCGCAGTTGCTGGTGTCACAGCCCCAGTGGGTGCCGGTGAGCTGCAGATGATCCCGAAGGAAGTGCACGAGCAGCATTCGCGGCTCCACCTCGGCGGTCGCCTGCTCGCCGTTGACGGTCATGGTCACCTGCATGTCAACCGATCCTCTCGACGGCCGTGCGAAGAGTTCTCACGGTCAGTTCGCCTGCCAGATGCCGCTTGTACTCGGCGCTGCCGCGCATATCGCTCACCGGTTCACAGGCTTGCGACGCCGCCCGGCCGGCTTCGGCGAACGTCTCCTCCGTCGCGGGCCTGCCTACCAGCGCTTCGGCGACCGACGCCAGCGCCTCTGCGTCGGCGTTGACGGCGGTGAGGCCGACGCGGGCCGCCGAGATCGTCCCGCTGTCGAGCGTCACGGCGGCGCCCGCCGCCGCCACCGCCCAATCGCCCACGCGGCGTTCGACTTTCGCGTAGGCGCTGGACGAGCGGGGCCGCAGCGGGATGCGGATCTCGACGAGCATCTCGTTGAACGCCAACGACGTCTCGTACGGACCCTCGAGGAAGTCGTCGATGGGAACCTCGCGCTCACCCGACGGCCCTCGCACCAGGCACACGGCGTTCAGCACGGTGTTCACCGTGGTCAGATCCTCGGCGGGATCGGCCTGACACAGTGAGCCGCCGATCGTGCCGCGGTTGCGGACGACAGGGTCGGCGATCACCTTTTCGGCGTCGCGGAAGATCGGGCAGACCGCGGCCAGCGCGTCGCTTTCGAGCACCTGCCGATGCCGCGCCATCGCGCCGATCCGGACCTGGGTGGGCTCGATGCTGATGTAGCCGAGCTCGTCGGCGAGGTCGTTGATGTCGACCAGGTACTCGGGGTTGGCGATGCGCAGTTTCATCATCGGCAGCAGGCTGTGCCCGCCCGCCACGATCAGCGCGCCGTCGCCGAGCCGGTCCAGCAGTCCCACCGCGTGGTCCACGCTGGTTGCGCGCTCGTACTCAAAAGGTCCTGGTACCTGCATGTGACCGACCTCGCTCGTTGGGGTGTGCGCCCAGTGTCGGCCGGTCCGACACGCGCGTCAATATTGAGTTAAGTGATCGCTTAACTCGCTGGTTTCGTGGTGGATCCGGCCGTCGGTCTCGGTCAGCGGCCTGCCCTCGCCACCCCACCGACGCGCGATGATCTCCGCGGCGATCGACACCGCGGTCTCCTCAGGGGTGCGCGCGCCGAGATCGAGCCCGATCGGGCTGTGCAACCGGGCGAGTTCGGTCTCGGTCAGCCCGGCGTCGCGCAGCCGTGCCAACCGGTCCTCGTGTGTGCGGCGCGACCCCATCGCGCCGACGTATCCGATTTCGGGCAGCCGCAGCGCGACCTCCAGCAGCGGAACGTCGAACTTCGGGTCGTGGGTGAGCACGCAGATGACGGTGCGGGCGTCTATCTCGCCCGCGTCGTGCTGCGCCGCCAAGTACCGGTTGGGCCATTCCACGACGACCTCGTCGGCGGTCGGGAACCGGGTCCGCGTCGCGAACACGGGGCGGGCATCGCACACCGTGACCCGGTAGCCGAGGAGCGAGCCCTGCCGTGCAAGGGCCGCGGCGAAGTCGATGGCACCGAAGACCAGCATCCGCGGCCGCGGCGCGTAACTGGCCACGAACACCTCCATGCCCGCGCCGCGGCGCTGACCATCGGGCCCGTAGGTGAGCACCTCGCTGCGGCCGGCGGCCAGCAGGCCTGCGGCATCGTCGGCGACCGCGGCATCGGCCCGCGCGGAGCCGAGCGATCCGTGCGTCGCGTCCGGACCGACCACCAGCCTGCGTCCCACCCACTCGGGATCGACGTGGGAGATCACCGTGACCACCGCAACCGGCCGATGCCCGGCGATGTCCTCGGCGACGGCGCCCAGCTCGGGAAACGTTCTTCGCGATATCGGTTCGACGAAGACGTCGAGGATGCCGCCGCAGGTGAGCCCGACGGAGAAGGCATCGTCGTCACTGATGCCGTAGCGCTGCAGTCGAGGCTCCCCGTCGCGCACAACGTCATTGGCGAGTTCATATACCGCACCCTCGACACAGCCGCCCGACACCGACCCGCTCACCTGGCCGTCGGGCGCCACCACCATCGACGCTCCGGCAGGTCGCGGGGCCGACTGGAAGGTGCGAACGACGGTGCCGACACCAGCGGTTTCGCCCGCTTCCCAGACAGCCATCAGCTCGCTCAGCACCTCACGCACGCAACCCAACGTAGGCTCAATTCGTGACACCGGCTCAGCTTCGGGCCTTTTCGGCCGTGGTACGGCTGGGCTCCGTACACGCAGCGGCAGCAGAACTCGGCATGTCGGATGCCGGAATCTCGATGCACGTTGCGCAACTCCGCAAGGAGCTCGACGACCCGTTGTTCGCCAAGACGGCAGCCGGACTTGCGTTCACGCCCGGCGGTCTGCGGCTTGCGAGCAGGGCGGTGGAGATCCTGGGCCTGCAGCAGCAGACCGCGATCGAGGTGACCGAGGCGGCGCACGGCAGGCGGCTGTTGCGCATCGCGGCCTCCAGCGCGTTCGCCGAACATGCCGCGCCCGGGCTGATCGAGCTGTTCTCGTCGCGGGCCAACGATCTCTCCGTGGAGCTGTCCGTTCATCCCACCGGCCGATTCCGCGAGCTGATCAGTTCGCGGGCCGTCGACATCGCGCTCGGCCCCAGTGCGGACGACGGCTCGGCGGTTGGGCCGATCGTCGTACGACCCTTCCTCAAGTATCAGATCCTGACCGTCGCCGCACCCGACAGCCCGCTCGCGACCCGCCCCGCGACGACGGCGCTGTTGACCGATCAGCAGTGGATGCTGGGTCCGTCGGCGGGCAACGCGGACGGTGAAATCGCAGCCATACTCCGCAATCTGGCGATCCCGGAATCACAACAGCGGATCTTTCAAAGCGATGCGGCCGCGCTCGAGGAAGTTCAGCGCGTCGGCGGCGTCACACTGGCGCTCGGCTTCGCGGTCGGCAAAGATCTGTCGGCCGGCCGCGTGGTACACGTGAAGGGGCAAGGCCTGCAGGTGCCCGGCGAATGGTGCGCGACCACCCTGGCGCCGTCCGCGCGCCAGCCCGCCGTTTCGGAGCTGGTCCGCTTCATCACCACGCCACGCTGCACGCAGGCGATGCTGAAGGGCACCGGCGTCGGCGTGACGCGCTTCCGTCCCAAAGTGCATGTGACACTGTGGAGTTAGTCACTCAGTGAGTCGAGAGTCCGCCAGTGCGCGGATCAGGCTGGCGGCGTCCCACGGCCCCTTGTGCCGTTTGCCGTTGACGAAGAACGTCGGCGTGGAGTTGAGGTCCATCACCTCGGCGTCCTGCGCGTCGTCCTGCACGCGGTGGACCGCCTTCGAGGCGTGCACGCGCACATCCTTGTCGAACCGTTCGATGTCGCAGCCGACGGTCACCGCGTAGCGGTAGATGTCCGACCACTCGAGATCGTCGGGATGGGCGAACATCTCGCGGGCCATCTCCCAGAATTTGCCCTGCAGCGCGGCCGCCTCGCCGGCGCGCGCGGCGTCGAACGCGCGCGGGTGCACGCGCTCCAGCGGCAGGTGGCGCCACACGTAGCGCAGCTCGTCGCCGAAGTGCTCGCGCACCTGGTCGATCGAACCGGTGGCGCGACTGCAGAACGGGCACTCGAAGTCGCCGTACTCGACCAGGGTCAGCGGCGCGTCGACGCTGCCGCGGATGTGGTCGCGCTCGGGGTCGACATCGCGAACCAGCTTCAGCCCGACCGGTTTCGGCGGGCTGATCCAGTCGGTGACCCGGAAGATGGCCCAGCCGAGCAGGAACGCGAGCAGCGACGCGAGCAGCACGCCGACGCGGGCCTCATCCTGTCGCAGCGGACCGTGTATCGCGATGTCGATGATGAAAAGCGAGATGGTGAAACCGATTCCGGACAGCGCGGCGCCCCCTGCCACCCGGCGCAGCGTGAGGCCGGGGGCGAGCTGCCCCCAACGAAGTTTCGCCACCAGCCACGTCGCGCCGGTGATGCCGATGAATTTGCCGACGACCAGGCCGCCGACGATGCCCCAGGTCAGCGGTGACCCCATCGCCGCCGAGATCGTCTCAGCGGTCAGCCTGACGCCGGCGTTGACCAACGCGAAGAGCGGCAGCACCAAAAACGACACATAGGGCCCGAATTGGGTCTGCAATCGCTCGTTGATCGAAATCGAGTCGCGAAGACCACGACTGGCCGCGCGCGCATAGTCGGAGTTCGGCGACTGGCGGAAGGCCCGGATCAGCTCGACGGTCTGTTCGACCCGCCTGCGTTCCGGGCTGAACACCGGAATCAACAATGCGATCGCCACCCCCGCCAGGGTCGGGTGCACGCCGGACAAGTACAGCGCCACCCACAGCGCGAACCCGGAGGCGGCGTAGGCGGGGCCGCGGCCTGCGGGCAGGTAGCGCACCAGCGCGATCACCGCGATCAGGGCGGCGGCGATCAGCAGCGGGCCGATCCGGATGCCGTGGGAGTAGAACAGCGCGATCACCGTCAGCGCACCGATGTCGTCGACGACCGCCAGGGTGAGCAGGAAAAGCCGCACCCGCGCAGGGAATTTCGGGTTGATGATGGCCAGGGCGCCGATCAGGAACGCGGTGTCGGTGGAGATCACCACCCCCCAGGCGCTCGCGTTCTCGCCCGACGAGTTGATCGACACGAAGATCAGCGCGGGCACGGCGAGGCCCGCGATGGCGGCGAGCACCGGGACCGCCGCGCGGGCCCGGTCGGTCAGCTCGCCGATCGTGAACTCGGCCATCACCTCGAGACCGACGATGAAGAAGAAGAACGTCATCAAGCCGTCGTTGATGAGGTGCTTGACGGTCAGCTCGAAGTGCGTGTCGCCGAAGCTCACCCCGACGTGCTTGTCCAGCAGCGTCCAATAGCTGTCCGACCACGGCGAATTCGCCCACAGGATCGCGACGACGGTGGCCAGCAACAACAGACCCGCGGCGGTGTTCTCGGTGCTGCGGTTGGCGTTCGAAGCCCGGCTGAAGCGGGTGGGCAGCATCCGAACGATGCGCGGGAAGCCGCTGGCGCTCGAGTTCCCCGCGTCGACGCTCACGTCCGGGCGTGCTCCGCGAACACGGCGAGCAGGTGGGGCTTGTCGACAGCGCTCGCAGACACCACATCGGCGGGCTTGGCGCCCAACAGAATTCGCTTGATCGGTATCTCCAGCCGCTTGCCGGTCATGGTGCGGGGAATGCCCGGCACACCCAGGATGTCGTCGGGGACATGGCGGGGCGACGCGCCCTTGCGGATGGCGACGGTGATCTTGTCGCGCAACTCGTCGTCGAGTTCGGCGTCACCGACGAGGTGGACGAACAACGGCATCCAGTAGCCGCCGTCGTCCCGTTCAACGCCGACCACCAGACAGTCGGCTACCTCGGTCAGCGCTTCGACCGCGTTGTAGATCTCCGCGCTGCCCATCCGCACGCCCTGCCGGTTCAGCGTGGCATCCGAACGGCCGTGCACCACAACGGAATCACGGTCGGTGATGGTGATCCAGTCACCGTGGCACCAGATGCCGGGATACTTGTCGAAATAGGCACTGCGGTAGCGGCTGCCGTCGGGATCGTTCCAGAAGAACACCGGCATCGACGGCATCGGCTGGGTGATCACCAGTTCGCCGGCCTCATTCCTGACCGGGGTGTTCGCGTCCGTCCACGCCTGCACGTCGGCGCCCAGGCAGATGACGTTGAGCTCGCCCGCGACGATCGGCACCAAGGGACAGCCGCCGATGAACGCGGTCACCACGTCGGTGCCACCGCTCATCGACATGACGGGCACGGGGCGACCGACACCCTCCTGGATCCACCGGAATCCCGACGCGGGCAGCGGAGAGCCGGTGGAGCCGACGGCGCGCAGCGAGTCGAGCCGGTACTGTTCGCCCGGGTGCAGTTCATCCTTGGCGCAGCCGAGGAAATAGCCTGCGCCCGCACCGAACAGCGCAACGTCGTGGTCGGCGACGACCTTCCACATGCCGTCGGTCTGCGGGTAGGTCGGGCTGCCGTCGTAGAGCACCGCGGTCGCGCCGACCAGCAGTCCGGACACCAACAGGTTCCACATCATCCAGCTGGTGGTCGAATACCAGCAGAACCGCTCGCCCGGTTTGAGATCGGCGTGCAGGCTGAGGTACTTGAGGTGTTCGAGCGTCACGCCGCCGTGGCCGTGCACGATACCCTTCGGCGTTCCGGTGGTGCCCGACGAGAACAGCACCCACAGCGGGTGCGCGAACGGTACCGGCGTGATCTCCAGCGGCGCATCGAGTTCCAGCACCGTCGACCACGGGGTGACGTCGCAGCTGTCGTCATGCTCGCCGCCCAGCCGCGGCACCAGCACCGTCGACTTCAACGTCGGGAGCTTGGCCCGGATCTCGGCGAGTTCGGCGCTGCGGTCATGGCGTTTGCCGCCATACACCGAACCGTCGCTGGCCACCAGTACCGCCGGCTCCAGCTGCCCGAGCCGGGCCACCACGCCGTCCACGGCGAGATCCTGGTTGCACACCGCCCAGGTCGCGCCCACGCTGGCAGCGCCGAGGAACGCGGCGACCGCTTCGCCGATGTTCGGCAGGTACCCGACGACCCGGTCCCCCGGCTTGACGCCCAGCCTGCGCAGATAGTTCGCGAACGCCGCCGTCTCACCCCGCAGCCGCGCCCACGACCATTCCGTCGCACCGTCCTCGCCGACGGCGACAAGCGCAGGGTACGCCTCCGTCTCGTGCCGGAAGGCCTCGACCGCATAGTTCAGAGTGGCGCCCGGAAACCATTCCGCCCCAGGCATTTCCCGGCTACCCAGCACGGTGTCCGCGGGTGTCGTGGCCCGGATGTCGAAGAAGTGCCACACCGCATCCCAGAACCATGCGATGTCGTCGACCGACTTCTTCTGAAGCTGGTGGTAATCGGCGAACTCACCGCGACCGGTGTCGGCCAGCCATGCCATGAAGCGAGTGAGATTGGCGCGTTCGACGGTGTCGTTGTCCGGTGTCCAGCCCCCGGGTTCGGTCATGCCGGTGTGTCCTCCTCCGTGCCCGTCGCGCTCTCGCCGTTCGCGGTGATCGCGTGCGCCGCCTCCATCAGCATCCAGCCCGACAACTGCACCGACAGGTCGCGCTCGGGGACCGCCGATGCGTTGACCGCGCCCTCGACGAACTGGGCCTGCTGGCCGCCCACCGTCGGACTCTCGGCGTTGCGGTCCCAGAACGGCCCGAACAGCGGCAGCCCGTCGACGGTCTGCCGGTAGTCCCACGCGGACTGCGCCGACGCGGTCACGATTTTGCGCGCGGTGGCCTTGGCCGCGGTGTCTTCGGACGAATTGTCGGGCAGCGTGGTGACGACCAGCGCCAGATAGCGGGCCAGGATCCCGTTGAACAGTCCGCCGTCGCCGCCGCCCGCGCCCTTGATCACCCCGTCGGGGGCCATCTCCGCCTCGACCGCGGCGACGAGCCGGTGCACCCGTTGCGCATGGTCGACGTCCTCGGTGCGCGCCGCGAGTTCGGTTTCCAGCCCGAGCACCACGCCCTGGCAGTAGGTGTACTGCGCGCGCACCATCGACCCGGCCTTGATGCCGTCGAACACCAGATGGGTCTGCGGGTCGATGAGCGTCTCGTCGATCCAGTCGGCCATCTGTTGGGCGCGGCGCAGCCGGTCGTCGTAGCGGGCGAGGAAGATCCCGGCGGGACCGTTGGCCGGCGCGTTGAAGAACTGGTCCTGCTTGCGCCACGGGATCCCGCCGCCGTCCTCGGGCACCCACGCGTTGACGAACTGGTTGCAGAGCTTTTTCAGGGCCCCGGGCTTGTCGACCCCGGCGAGCCGGCCCGCCCGCTCGAGGGCCAGCGCAAGCCACGCCATGTCGTCGTAATAGCTGTTCACCCAGGACCCGTTGTTGCGCAGGCGATGTGAGCGGACCTGCCGCCTGATCTTCTTCTCCCGCTCGGGTTGCGGGTCGCGAAGCTGGGCGTCGACGAGGTTGTCCAGCAGGTGCGCCTGCCACCAGTAGTGCCAGGTGCCGAACAAGCGGTCACGCCGCGTCGACGGCCAGGCGACCACGCCGAGTTGCGTGCCGGGCAGCGACCAGAGCCGTTTCAGATGGCGCTTGGCGACCGCGGCTTCAGCGCTGGCCGCCCGATTCGCCCATACCTGATCCATGCCGTTGATCCTGCCCTACCAGGCCTGCGACATGTCGACACTCCCGCCCATCACCATGCGCGGGACAGATCGGCCCAGCGGGTGATCCAGGTGTGCATCGCGATGCCCGCCGCGACGCCCGCGTTGATGCTGCGGGTCGAACCGAACTGGGCGATCGAGACCGTCAGCGCGGCGCCCGCCTTGGCGTCGGCGGTGATGCCGGGGCCCTCCTGGCCGAAGATCAGCAGGCAGTGCTTCGGCAAGGTGGTCTCCTCGAGACGCGCGGCGCCCGGCACGTTGTCCACCGCGACGACCGTCAGTCCGGTGTCGGCGGCGAAGGCCAGCAGGTCGGCGGTCGAGTCGTGGTGGTGCAGGCGCTGGTAGCGGTCGGTGACCATGGCGCCTCGCCGGTTCCAGCGCCGCCGTCCGACGATGTGCACGGTGTCGACGGCGAACGCGTTGGCCGTCCGCACCACCGCGCCGATGTTCGCGTCGTTGCCGAAGTTCTCGATCGCCACATGCAGCGGGTGACGGCGCCGGTCGATATCCGCGATGATCGCCTCGCGGGTCCAGTAGCGGTAGTCGTCGACGACGTTGCGGGCGTCGCCGTCGCGCATCAGCGCGGGGTCGTAGCGCGCGTCGTCGGGCAGCGGCCCCTGCCAGGGACCGACCCCCGCCGTCTCACCCCACTCGGTCGGCCCGGACGGCTCAGTCACTCGTGGTCCACAGCCCCGCGTGCGTGCCGACGAGGGACACCGAGGCGTAGAGCAGTGCGGCGGTCATGTCGCCCTGTGTGCACAGCGACGCGCGGACCTGCACGGCGTCCAGCGACGCGTCGGGCAGCACCAACAGCGACGCACCGTAGATGTCGCAGGCATGGGACAGGCCGGGGGCGGGCAGCGTCGGCGCTGCCAGCACCATCAACGGACCGCCGCGCTTGGCGGATTCGTCGCGGTATCGCGCCGCAGACCCGCTGATGTCGAGGCCCAGCAGCATGTAGCCCTTGCCGTTGAACGCACTCGGGTCGCCGAGAGCGGTCGGGTCGAGCTGGGCGCCGTCGGCACGGAACCCGTCGACGCTCGTCGTCGAGATCGACAGGCCGGCGTCGTTCTCGTTGGTCTGCGGAACGCCGAGCGGGTAGGCCGCGCCGTACGACACCGTGGTGCCCGCCATCCGGTCCCTCGGCGAGTACACATAAGCGCCGCGCACCTGCGAATGGTCCCGCAGCGGTCCGATGCACACCGTGCCCGACAGCTCATTGGGCGTCGGGGCGGCCGCGGGCTTGATCGACAGACTGGTCACGTCGCGGCAGCCGCCGATTGCGTTGGCCTCCAACGGATGCGCCAGCGCGCCGTACAGGCCGAACCGGATGTCCTCGGGTTTCGCGTGCGGAGCATCGGCCTGCGCAGGCGATGCGTCGATGTCGAACAGCACGTAGTCGCCGTCGAATCGGAGGTTCGACAGCGACATGTTCCAGCCGAGCACGGCCAGCGACTCCCCGACCGCGGCCGTCCGCGCACCGTAGGGGTGTGCAATGGGGTGGCCGTCAGAGCATGCCGACGTGACCATGAGCAGGGCCGCCGACAGCGAAGCGATTAGTGCGCGCACCGGCGATCAGGTGCGGCCACGGCCCTTGGCCACCACTTTGTTGATGCGCCGCACCAGCTTTCGCGGCACCAGATGTCCCACGGTGGTGAGCGCCTTGTACTGCAGGCCGGGCACGATCAGGACATCGCCCTTCGCGGCGGCGGCGAGGCAGTCCCGCACGACGTCGTCGACCTCGAGCCACATGATCGACGGGGTGCCGGCCATCTCGATGCCCGCGCGCGCATGAAACTCGGTGCGCACGAAGCCCGGGCACAGCGCGTGCACGCCGACGCCCGTGCCGACCAGACCGTTGGCCAGGCCCTCGGTGAAGGAGACCACCCACGCCTTGGACGCCGAGTAGGTCGAGCCGCGGCCGGGCAGCAGGGCCGCGACGCTGGCGACGTTGATGATCGTGCCCGCGGCCGCATCCAGCATGGGTGGCAGAGCGGCGTGCGTCAGTTGCATGACCGCGGTGACGTTGACGTCCAGCTGCGACTGCAGCACCGCGAGGTCCGCGGTCCAGAATTCGCCCGACGTGCCGAAGCCCGCGTTGTTGACCAGCACCCGAACGCCGGCGGACAGCCGGTCGGCGACCTTGGCGCGATCGGCCGCCTGGCTCAGGTCGGCGGCCAGCACCTCGACGGCGGCGCCGGCCTCGTCGTGCAGTTCGGCGGCGAGCCGTTCCAGGCGCTCGACATCGCGAGCCACCAGGACGAGGTCGTATCCGTCGATGGCGTAGCGCCGGGCGAAACCCGCGCCAAGCCCGGACGTCGGTCCGGTGATCACAGCGACAGGACGCGGCATGCAGACAGGTTATCTAGCGCTGATAGTGCGGCGACTGGCGGCCGTTGCGCGGCGGCGGCTGGCGGATCGCCGGATCCGAGCGGTTCGTGTCGGCGCGCGGCGGCTGGGCCGAGCGCGGTTCCGCGGGGGCGGGCGCAGCGGGTTGCGCCGGCTTGAGCGGGCGGCCGGGGGCGCTGACCCGGCGTGCCGCCTGGCCTGCCGCGGCGCCCGTCTGCGGTAACGGCGGAAGCACCCGAAGCAGGTCGTTGAACTGGCGCACGGTGCGCAGGCCCTCGTCCCACTGCGCGCGCGTGCTGGTGACCGGCATGCTGACCAGCGTCCAGTTCTGCTCGTTCCACATGATCTCCGCGCAGTCGGGCGCGGTGTGGGCGAACGTCACCATGCGCCGGTCGCAGGCGCGCCGGGCGGCGTCGAGGTTGGTGGAGTACACCATCCGCGGCCCGATGGCGCCGAGCAGCCAGATGTCGTTCTCGCGAGGCTCTTTGATGCCCTTGAGCCGCAGGTCGACGACGACGTTCGTGCCGACCTTGCGGTGCAGGGCGATCACCGTCGCGACGTCCTCGAGGTCGAAGATGAAGACGGCCTCGCCGCGGATCTGGCCGAGCACGACGTTCTTGGCGCTGATATCGCCGACGGTCGACATGACGCCGCGTTTCCAGCGCTTGATCAGGTCGTCGGACTCGTGCTCGTAGTCGAAGCCGTGCGACTTTGCCCACGACTTGCGACGGCGCCCCAGCCCGCGTCGACGATCGATGTCGACGTACAGCAGCACTGCCGCACCCACGAAACAGAGTGCGGACAGTGTGAACCAGAGGGGAACCATTACCCATAGCCTACTTGCAGGTAGGCCAGATACCAGAACTCATCCAAGTCACAACCCCGTTACGCGCGGCCGCAGCGCGCTCAGACCGCCAGTAGGCGCTCGAAGAAGTCGCGATACCGCTGAAGCGCGACGCGCAGGTCTTCCGTCGAGGCCTCCTCGCCGCGACTCCACTGCTCCTCCAGTCCCGAGCGGGCCTGCGCGAATCCGGCGGTCAGCCTGTCCACCACATCGGAGACCAGGCCGTCGGCCTTGTGCACGCAGTCGCGAGGATCGTCGACGAAGGCAGCCTGCACCTCGGTCCAACGTGCGCGAAGCTCCGTCATCTCGCCATCGCCGAACAGCGTTTGGTCGCTCGCCGGCTGGGAAGCAACACTTCCAATGGGACCCTCAGCGGGAGAACTGGTTTCGCGATGTGCGCCGCTGGCGTCGGATTCCGGCGCCAATTTCTCGGACTCTGGCGGTGCCTGCTCCGCCTGGGTCGGTTGGACCTCAGCCGGTTGCGTCCCGGTCGGTGGCACCTCGGCCGGTTGCGCCCCGGTCGGTTGCGCCTCGGTCGGTTGGATGTCATGCGTGGTCATGGGCCTGCCTCCTGTGGTCGTCGTTGACGTTCTCGGTACGGGGCTCGGGCTCGGACCCGAGTAGCCGATCGAAGAGAGCGCGGTAGTGCACAAACGCCTGCCGGGCGTCCTCGGTGCCGATGTCACCGTCGTGCTGCGACTCGTAGATGGCGTGTGCGCCCCGGTAGTTCTCGACGATGTCGGGATGGTCGACGGAGATGTCGGCCGCGCGCTGGTCGAAGTCGTCGATCGGATAGCCACGCTCCCGCATCACCCGCGTCACCAGGCGTTCCGCGCGCCCCAATGCGCCCTGGGGGTCGTCGACGAACTCGGCCTGCACCCGCTGCCACGTCGCCGTGTGTTCCTGCCTCGCCTCGGGTGCCAACTCGACGATGTCGAGCTTCTTGCGCTTCTTCTCCCGCTCGCGGAGTTCGGCCTCGGCGGCGCGCTGTTCACCCAACTCGCCGACCGTGCGTTCGTATTCCGGGCCGAAATGCTCTTTCAACCGTTCGGACCGTCTGCGGCGGCTCAGCGACCACCCCACGACGGCCAGCACGACCAACACCAGGACAGCGATCAACACCCAAATCCACTGGGACATTTCGACCTCCTCGTCAAGCGAGGAGTAGCCGTCGACGATCCATCGGAAACGTCAATTTGTGAGCTGGCTCTCAAGCCTGCTGACGTTGACTCTGCGCACAGGGCGCAATTATGCGAGTAAGAGCCACCCCCTCCGCAGAGTCAACGGCGCTAGCCCAGCACCAGCCCGTCGCCGTCGGCGCTGACGTTGACCGGCACGACGTCGCCGTCGTGCACCTCGCCGGCCAGCAGCATCTTGGCCAGCTGGTCGCCGATGGCCTGCTGGATCAGCCGACGCAGCGGACGCGCACCGTAGAGCGGGTCGAAGCCGCGCTGCGCTAACCACTCCTTGGCGGGCAGCGACACCTCGAGGGTGAGCCGCCGCTGGGCCAGCCGCTTGGACAGCTGCTCCAGCTGAATGTCCACGATGTGCACCAACTCCTCGGGGTTCAGTGCGTCGAACATGATCACGTCGTCGAGGCGGTTGATGAACTCCGGCTTGAACGCCGCGCGCACCGCGGCCATCACCTGCTCCTCGTTGCCGCCCGCACCGAGGTTGGACGTCAGGATCAGGATCGTGTTGCGGAAGTCGACCGTGCGGCCCTGGCCGTCGGTCAGCCGGCCCTCGTCGAGGACCTGCAGCAGCACATCGAACACGTCCGGGTGGGCCTTCTCGATCTCGTCGAACAGGATCACCGTGTACGGACGCCGTCGGACCGCCTCGGTCAGCTGACCGCCCTGGTCGTAGCCGACGTAGCCGGGAGGCGCACCGACCAGGCGGGCCACCGAGTGCTTCTCGCCGTACTCGCTCATGTCGATGCGGACCATCGCGTGCTCATCGTCGAAGAGGAACTCCGCCAACGCTTTCGCCAACTCGGTCTTGCCGACACCGGTCGGGCCGAGGAACATGAACGAGCCCGTCGGACGGTTCGGGTCGGCGACACCCGCCCTGGTGCGGCGCACCGCGTCGGACACCGCCTGGACGGCCTTTTTCTGGCCGACGACGCGCTTGCCGAGCTCATCCTCCATGCGCAGCAGCTTGGCCGCCTCGCCCTCGAGCATCCGGCCGGCCGGTATGCCGGTCCACGCCGACACCACGTCGGCGATGTCGTCGGGCCCGACCTCCTCCTTGAGCATGACGTCCTCGCCCGCCTCGGCCTGCGGCACCGCCGCGTCGAGCTTCTTCTCGGCCTCGGGGATGCGGCCGTAGCGCAACTCGGCGGCCTTGGCGAGATCGCCGTCGCGTTCGGCGCGGTCGGCCTCGCCGCGCATCTCCTCCAGCTGCTCCTTGAGTTCGCGCACCACGTCGATGGCGCTCTTCTCGTTCTGCCAGCGGGTGGTCAGTTCAGCCAGCTGTTCCTTCTTGTCGGCCAACTCGGCGCGCAGCTTCGCCAGCCGCTCCTTGCTCGCGTCGTCCTCCTCCTTCGCCAGCGCCATCTCTTCGATCTCGAGGCGACGCACAAGGCGCTCGACCTCGTCGATCTCGACGGGCCGCGAGTCGATCTCCATCCGGAGCCGGGACGCGGCCTCGTCGACGAGGTCGATGGCCTTGTCCGGCAGGAAGCGCGACGTGATGTAGCGGTCGGACAGCGTGGCCGCCGCGACGAGCGCGGAGTCGGTGATGCGCACACCGTGGTGCACCTCGTAGCGGTCCTTGAGCCCGCGCAGGATGCCGACCGTGTCCTCGACGGACGGCTCACCGACGAACACCTGCTGGAAGCGGCGTTCCAGCGCGGCGTCCTTCTCGATGTGCTTGCGGAACTCGTCGAGCGTGGTGGCACCGACCAGGCGCAGCTCGCCGCGGGCGAGCATCGGCTTGATCATGTTGCCCGCATCCATCGCGCCCTCGCCGGTCGCGCCCGCACCCACGATGGTGTGCAGCTCGTCGATGAACGTGATGATCTGGCCCGCCGAATTCTTGATGTCGTCGAGCACGGCCTTCAGCCGCTCCTCGAACTCGCCGCGGTACTTCGATCCCGCGACCATCGAACCGAGGTCCAGCGAGACCACGATCTTGTCGCGCAGGCTCTCCGGCACGTCGCCTGCCACGATGCGCTGAGCCAAGCCCTCCACGATCGCAGTCTTGCCGACGCCGGGCTCGCCGATCAGCACCGGGTTGTTCTTCGTGCGCCGGGACAGCACCTGCACGACGCGACGAATCTCGTTGTCGCGCCCGATGACCGGGTCGAGCTTGCCCTCGCGGGCGCGCTCGGTCAGGTCGGTGGAGTACTTCTCAAGCGCCTGGTAGCTGCCCTCCGGGTCGGGGCTGGTGACGCGGGCGCTGCCGCGCACCTTGACGAACGCGTCGCGCAGCGCCTGCGGCGACGCGCCATGGCCGCTGAGGAGTTTGGCGACGTCCGAATCGCCCGTCGCCAGGCCGACCATCAAGTGCTCGGTCGAGACGTACTCGTCGTCCATCTCGGTGGCCAGGTTCTGGGCCGTGGTGATCGCGGCAATGGATTCGCGGGACAGCTGCGGCTGCGAGCTGGAACCGCTGGCACTGGGCAACCGGTCGAGGAGCCGTTGCGTCTCGGCGCGAACGGTCGCGGGTTCGACGCCGACGGCCTCCAGCAAGGGGGCGGCAATGCCATCGTTCTGGGTGAGCAGTGCCATCAAAAGATGGGCCGGCATGATCTGCGGGTTGCCTGCGGTGGTCGCCGCCTGCAACGCCGCGGTCAGCGCAGCCTGGGTTTTGGTCGTCGGGTTGAACGAATCCACGACTACCTCCGATCTGTCGTCTCAAAGTCTGAAGAAATGCTGGTCGCCTATGTCAACGTCGTCAAGGTTGAGTCTGTTCCGCTCAACTTTAACTTTTTTGCCGAGTCGATGGCTAGGGCCGTAGTACCCCTTTCCGAGCCACCGATCGGGCAAATCGCGCAGCTGCCGTCATTAACCGGTGATCACGGGGTCGAGTGGCTAGAGTCAGCTACGCCGGCGTCGCCGGCCACTGCGTTTCGCCTTCCATCCCGCGAAGGGTCATTGAGGTGGACATCAACACGATCACCGAGGTCGTCAGGCGGCCGTCCCAGCAGCCCGGCAGCGACTGGCGCGACGGCGACGCCTGGTTAGCCGGCGGCACCTGGCTGTTCTCCGACCAGCAACCTGACCTGCGCCGCCTCATCGACCTTGCGCCGCTCGGCTGGCACGGGTTGACAGCCTCTGATGCCGGCCTCGAGGTCGGCGCCATGTGCACGGTCCGCGACCTCTACGAGTTCGCGGCCCCGGCGCACTGGTCGGCCGCACCACTGTTGCGCACCTGCTGCGAGGCGTTCCTCGCGTCGTTCAAGGTCTGGAACACCGCGACGGTCGGCGGCAACATCTGCATGTCCCTGCCCGCCGGGCCGATGATCACCATGACCGTCGCGCTCGAGGCCTGCTACACGCTGCAGGCGACGGACGGGTCCGAACGCACCGTCGACGCACTCGACTTCGTCACCGGCAACCACGAGAACATCCTTGCCCCCGGCGAACTCCTGCGAAAGGTCGACATCCCTGCGCGCGCCCTGAGGAAGCGGTTCGCGCACCGGCGATTCACGCTGACACGCCTGGGCCGGTCCACGATCTTCATGATCGCAACACAGGGCACAGGGGATCTTCTGCTGACGATCACGGCCGCGACGACGCATCCGGTACGGCTCGCCTTCGATGCGGTGCCCGACGCCGACGCGCTCGCGCACGGCATCGACTCGGTGCCCGAACACGTCTGGTTCGACGACCCGAACGGCACGCCTGAGCACCGACGGCACCTGGCCGCGTACTTCGCCGAACAGATCAGGCAGGAGCTGGCATGACCTACACCATCAACGGCGAGGGCGTCGACCAGCAGCCGGGGCCCGGGCAGTGCCTCCGCACCTTTGTGCGTTCGCTCGGCTGGCACGGCGTCAAGAAGGGTTGCGACGCAGGCGATTGCGGCGCCTGCACGGTGTGGCTCGACGGTGATCCGGTGCACAGTTGCATCACGCCCGCGTTTCGCGCCGAAGGACGCGACGTCACGACCATCGAGGGCCTCGGCACACCGGAGAACCTGCATCCGCTGCAACGCCAGTTCCGCGACGCCCCCGGCTTCCAATGCGGCTTCTGCACCGCGGGCATGATCATGACCTCGGCGACCTTCACCGAGGAGCAGAAGCAGGACCTGCCACGGGCACTGAAGGGAAACCTCTGCCGCTGCACGGGATATCGGGCGCTCGAGGATGCCGTCAACGGCGTCGTCGAGATCGAGGAGGCGGCCCCCGGTGAGACGATCGGCACCAGCGTCGCGGCACCCGCAGGAACCGACGTGGTCACCGGCCGCGCCGAATACACCATGGACACCGAGATGGAGGGCATGCTCCATCTCAAGGTGCTGCACTCGCCCCATGCGCATGCCCGCATCGTGTCGATCGACACGACCGCCGCGCTGGCGGTGCCCGGCGTGCATCGTGTCTACACCTGGGAAGACGTGCCGCAGAAGCGATTCAACACCGCGATCCACACCGACCACCTCGTCGATCCCGACGACACGCTGATTCTCGACAACGTCGTGCGGTTCGTCGGACAGCGGGTCGTCGCCGTGGTCGCCGACACCGTCGGTGCCGCCGAGGAGGGTTGCCGTCAGGTCGACGTCACCTACCAGCTGCTGCCCGCCGTCTTCGACCCCGAGGAGGCGATGAAGGACGGGGCACCGCAGCTTCATGGCTCAAAGGATCCGTTCATCCAAGACCCCGAGCACAACATCCTGCTCGAGCTGCACAGTGAGATCGGCGATGTGGCAGCGGGTTTCGCCGAAGCCGACGTCATCCATGAGGGCACCTACTTCTCTCCCCGCGTACAGCACGCGCACCTGGAGACGCACGGTTCGATCGCGTGGATGCAGGACGGCAGGCTCAACGTGCGGACCAGCTCGCAGTCGCCGTCGATCTGCAAGCTCAAGCTGTCGCATCTGTTCGATCTGCGGCCCGATCAGCTGCGGGTGTTCTGCAAGCGGGTCGGCGGCGGGTTCGGCGGTAAGCAGGAGGTCATCTCCGAGGATCTGGTTTCGCTCGCCGCGATCGACCTCGGGCGGCCGGTGTGCTGGGAGTACACCCGCGAGGAGGAGTTCACGACCGCCTCGCCGCGCCACCCGATGAAAATCACCGTCACACTCGGCGCGAAGGCCGACGGCACACTGACCGCCGTGCACTTCCGCAACGTGTCGAACACGGGCGCCTACGGCAACCACGGTGGCGAGACACTCTTCGCCGGCGGCGCGGCCATGATGCAATACCGCTGCCCAAACAAGAAGTTCGACGGCTATTCGGTCTACACCAACACCGTGCCCAGCGGTGCGCTGCGGGGCTACGGCATGACCCAGCCGACGTTCGCGGTCGAGTCCGCCATGACCGAGCTCGCGCTCGCGTGCAATCTCGACCCGATGGAACTGCGGCGCCGCAACGTGGTCCGCCCCGGTGATGCGCTGCTGGCCATCGGCGAACATCCCGATGACGTGACTTTCACCGAGGACGGACTGACGGCATGCATCGACATGGTGGATGCCGCACTGCGGCGCAGCGCCAACGGGCACACGTTCGGTGCGGACTGGCTGATCGGCACGGGCACCGCGAGCTCCATCCACGAAACCGCGCCGCCCACCGAGCACATCTCCGACGCGTGGGCCCGCCTGCGCGAGGACGGCAGCTATGAGATCGCGGTCGGCACGGTCGAATTCGGCGAAGGCACCTCCACCGCGCATGTGCAGATCGCCGCCAGCGTGCTCGGCACGACGCCGTCGCGGATACACCTGGTGCAGTCCGACACCGACCGAACCGGTTTCGACACCGGCGCGTTCGCCAGCGCGGGCCTTTTCGTTTCGGGTAACGCCGTGCAGAAGGCCTCGGCCGCGCTGCGCGATGCCATCCTGCGCTTCGCCGCGGACATGGCCGGCGTCGACGTCGGGGCCTGTTCCCTGCAGCACGATGCGGTCACGTGCGGGGAGGCCACGCTTGCGCTGTCCGAACTGCTGGCCGCCGCCCGGGACGGCAACATCCGATTCTCGGTGTCCCGCAAGGCATACGGGTCGCCGCGCAGCGTGACGTCGAACGCACACGGCTTCCGCATCGCCGTGCACCGCGTCACCGGCGAGATTCGCATCCTTTACAGCGTGCACGCCACCGACGCGGGCGTCGTGATCAACCCGGCGCAGGTCCGCGGTCAGGTCGAGGGTGGGGTGGCCCAAGCCATCGGCTTCGCGCTCACCGAGAACTATCGCGTCGATGACACGGGCGCAATGGTCAACCCCAACCTGCGCAACTACCGCATTCCCACCTATGCCGACACTCCCCGCACCGAGGTGCTCGTGGTCGAGACCGGCGACTCGGTCGGACCGATGGGCGCCAAGGGAATCGCCGAGTCGAACGTCAACCCGGTGGCTCCGGCCCTGGCCAACGCGCTGCAGGACGCGACAGGCGTTCGCTACCGCGAGTTGCCGCTGACGCCAGAGCGGATCTTCCGCAGGCTCGTCGACAACCGACTGATTGCCGCCACCTGATGAGCACCGAGCATGCCACCGACACGGCGGCCACCATCATCATCGGCCAGAAGGTCCGCGCCGGGTCCGAGCAGTCCTACCAACAATGGCAGCATGACCTGAACCGCGAAGCCTCGAAATACCCGGGATTCCTTGCCGCCGAGATCAATGCGCCGACGACGGTGCAACAGGAGTGGGTGGTGGTCTACCGCTTCGACTCCATCCCCCACGTAATGGCATGGCTCAACAGCGCGACCCGTCAGGAGCGGCTGGCCGCAGGGCAGGAATTCTTCGACGGCCCCGGCACGCAGCAGGTGCTCGGAGGCGGTTCGCGAAGCGCCGACCCGCTGGTGACCGTCGCGGTCAGTCACCGCGTGAGCGACGCGGACGTCGACGAGTTCATCGCATGGCAAGACCGGCTTCGGTTGGCGGAGAGCATGTTTCCCGGCTTTCGCGGCACCGAGCTGTTCCGGCCGGTGCTCGGTGTGCAGGACGAGTGGACCGCCCTCTATCGCTATGACAGCGCCGCCGACCTGGACCGGTGGTTGGTCTCCGACGAACGCAGGCGGCTGCTGGCAGAAGGCGAGAAGTTCGCCGACTTTCAGTCCCGCACCATCGACAACTCGTTCGGCAACTGGTTCGCCTTCGATGAGAACGGACATGAGGCACCACCGCCCTCCGACGTCAAGACGTCCGTCGCGGTGTGGGTCGGTCTGTACCCGACGGTCGTGTTCCTGGCCTTGATGATGTGGCCGCTGAAATTGCCGCTGTGGCTGAACATGCTCGTCGGGAATCTGTTCTCCAGCTTCGCCATGACCTTCCTGACCATGCCGTACTACGTCAACCCGCTGTTGCGGCGCTGGCTCCGGCCACCGGCGAATGTGTCTGCGGCCAGGAACAATTGGCGGGGTATCGCCATCGCCGCCGCCACGCTGGTGTTCTGGGCGGTGGTGTTCTATCTGGTCACCAGGGTCTTCTGGCGCTTTCCCTAACGACCGCCCAGTGGCGCCGCCGCGGTCACCCCGGCGATCACCGGCAGCGTCGCGATCTGCTTGGGCGCAACCGTTCTGGCATCCGGCGCTGGCCGCGCGAAGGTGTACTTGCGGACCTCTTGACCGCCCGGGGTGATGCCGGCCACCAAGAGGTCGGCACCGTAGACGGTGCTGGAGGTCGCCACCATCACGCCTGGGTTCGCGCCCGGGAACGGTGCGAACGACGCGATCGGCGCGTAGGGGATGTCCTCCTCGTGGTGGTTCGGGTTGTCCAGATAGATGGCCGGCTGCCCGTCGAGGCGCGACCCGTTCGACCAGACGCGCACCGTCCCGTCGCCTGCCAGCTGGCTGGTGACGATGCTCATCGCGCCGCCCTCTGCGCCCGCGACCCATCCGGTCGACACCGCGACGCCGCCCTTGTAGTTCTCGTCGTAGGCCATGATCTGCGACGTCATCCTCGGTTCGGTCGGCTTGCTCGAATGCCCCTGTGTCGCCGTGCCATTGGCCCGCGCCCTGGCCGTCGGGGTGAACAGGTCCCACCGGAACGACTTGACCAGCGGTGCGACGCCGGGTCCCGGCGCGGTGACCACACTCTGCCTGCCCGACCCGGCCTCGACCATGCCGGTGGCCAGGCTGACGCCGGACCGGGATCCGGGGTAGGGCGTGAACGTGGAGAAGACATCGGGAGCCCGGCCCGATTCGGACGGCAAGGTCGAGGAGAAGACCTTCACCTGTGATTCCATGCCCGGCCCCGAGCCAACGATGATGTTGTCGGCCATCGCGTTCCCGTCGATGTCGGCGCCGGCGACGGTGACCCCGCCGGTGAAGCTCGAGTCGAACGGCACGAACCGGGTGAGTTCGGTCTTGAACACGCCGTCGACGGTGTTGTTGCCGTCGTAGGCGACCACTTCCGGCGAGGCGCCCTTGCCGGTGCCGACGATCAGATCGAGGATCATGTCCCCGTTCACGTCGGCCATCGCCACCGACGGGGTGCCCTCGAAGTCGGGGAACGGGGTGACGGTCTGGACGACTTTGTCTCCGTTGGCATCACGTATTTGAACCGTCGCCGGCTTGCCGTTTCCTCCCGGCACCGCCTCCGCGTACGTCGACACCTCGGGGATCACGTTGATCAGCGCCATCAGACCGTTGTCCTCGTGATTGAGCCGGTGACAATGGATGACGTAGGTACCCGCGAACTGCAGGAACTCCTGACGCAACGTCAGTGTCGCGGGCGTGCTCACGACGTGGCGGTCGTCGAATATGGGTGCGGGGACGTTGACGTTGTCGAGGCCCCACGGCTGCACGCCCGTTTTCCCGCGGTTCGGGTCGTCGATCCCCATGACCTGAAAGTCGTTGACATGGATGTGCATGGGGTGGGCGTCGTTGTTGAAGTTGGTGATCAACCACTCCTCCACCGAGTTCAGTCGCGGCTGAATCAGCGGGATGTTGGGGAACGAGTTGTCGTCGAACATGTAGGTGATCGCTTTGGGATCGTTGTTGCTGAACTTGTCGGCACCGATCGCGTCCGTGATCGTCAGCGCCCGTTTGACCGCGGGATCCATCACGGAGGTGTCGACGAACGACGTGTATGCGTCGAGGTTCTGGCCCGGCTCGAAGGCGGTGGTGTGCCCTTCGCCGCTGGTATCCGGCGTGGCGCGGATCAGGGTCTGGGTGGGGAAGACGAAGAAGCCGTCAGCGAAGGCCAGATACTTCGGATCCACGGTCAACGTGCCCAGCACCGCAGGCGGACTCTTTGTGCCGTTGTTCGTGTACAGCACACCGGGGTTCACGACTTCCTTCGCGTGCGGGTCCGGCGGGAACTCCAGCACCAGATCGCCTTGTTTGGGCATCGTGACGGCGATCGCGTACCGCGAACCGGGCGGCACGTTGAGCGTCGTGCCGTCACCGTAGACGGGCCTTCCGACCTGCGTGTAGGGGTTGCCGTCCTGGCCGACGATCGAAAACTTCGGATGGTTGCCGGTTGCCGTCTCGGTCAACCGGAGTGTCATGTAGGCAATGTCGCTGATGTTGGCCACCGCCCAGATCTCCGTCTGACCGGGCTTGATCTTCAACTCCGGCTGGAACTGACCGTTGACGGTGAACTGCAGATCGCGCTGGTTCTCGGGCAGAGTCGGGTTCTCGGCGACTTTCACCGTCGGGCTGTCGAAGCCGATCAGGTTCGACGGGATGAACTGGGTCTGCCCGCGATTGTTGTGCGGTGACAGCGGCCCGGCCCACCACGGCGTGATGTACTGGGCGCCCTCGGTGGTCGCGGCGAAGTTGACCGGCGCCAGACTCGGCTGATACGTACCGTCGGCGAGCTGGTCGCCCTCGGGCGGCTTGAGCGTGCTGACGAACTGCGGCCAGGTCTCGTTGTTGAGCTTGTGGCCCCTGCCCTTGCGGTCGAACACATAGTTGTACTGAATTGCCATGTCGCGCACGGGAATGTTGTCGTTGGTCACCAGCGGCAGGTTGCCGTCGGGACGGCCGACCTCGAGCAGTCCGGCGAGGCCGAAGTAGGTCTGTTGCGATGTCATCGTGTGCCGGTGGCTGTGGTACCAGTAGAGCCCGTTGGGCATCGTCTTCGGGACGTCGTAGGTGTAGGTGTTGCCCATGCCCGCGGGAATCGACAACAGGACGTTGTCCGCATTACCCGACGGGCTGACGTGCAGGCCGTGGGTGTGCAGGTTCAGCGGCGAATCCGTCAGCGGCGCCGGATAGATCGGTACGTCGCCGCCCTTTGGAGTGAACGCGGGGTCGTAGAAGTCGGCGATGTCGAGATTCTGAAGATCGTTGTCGTAGTGGACGATCAACTTCTCCCCGGGGTCGACCCGCAGGGTGGGCGCGGGATACAGGTTGTCGCCCTTGGCGGAGCCGTCCGAACTCGCCCCCTTGATCAGGTCGTAGCCGAAGACGAGGAAGTCCGTGACGGGCTCCTTGACGGTGTCGAGGTTGACGGTGCCCTGATGCGCCGACAGCCGAACCTCGAGTACGCCGTCCTTGCTGGAGAGCCGGACCGGTTCTTTGAACGGGGCCGGTTTGCCATTCGGACCGGCGTTGACGCCCGCCTGTGGCGTGGGTGCGGTCTTCTCCTTGCTGCAGGACGTCATCGTCATGGTCATCGAAATGACGACGGTCAGCGCGATGATGACGGCAGACTTGGTGCGAAGACGCCACATAGCGCCCCCCGTTTCACGACGTGGGTGGAGAGTCAGCGCAAACAGTACCGAGCCGGAGGTGCGCCCGCGGCGTATTTGCTAGCCGCCGGATATCCGCCATCGAGTCGCGCGACTTGCTACGTTCTCCCGAGATGCTGCGACGAAAGGGCCGTTGATGTCGGGCCAATGGGGATCGGTTCTGACCGAGCTCATTCCGCTGGCGCTTGTCGTGGCGCTGTCGCCGTTTTCGATCATCCCGGCGGTGCTGGTGTTGCAGACGCCGCGGCCACGGCCGACCGGCCTGGCCTTCCTGGCCGGCTGGCTGTTCGGTCTCGCGGTGTTGACGGCCGTCCTCGTCGAGATCTCCGGCCTCGCCGGTGGCCTGCGGGACAAGCCCCCGAGTTGGGCCTCGTGGGTGCGCATCATCGTCGGAGCGGCGCTGATCGTGTTCGGTCTGTACCGCTGGTTCACCCGCAAACGCTCGGCGCATACCCCCGGTTGGCTGAACAGCATGAGCAAATTCACCCCGTCGCGGGCGCTGCTCGTCGCCGCGGCCTTGACGGTCATCAACCCCAAGGTGCTCTTCATCTGTGCCGCAGCGGGTTTAGCGATCGGAACCGCGGGTCTGCGGGCGCCGGGGGCGTGGGCCGCCGTCATCTGGTTCGTCCTGGTCGCCGGCTCGACGGTGGCGATCCCCATCCTCGCCTACGCGGCGGCGGGCCACCGCCTCGACGAACCACTGGCAGGCGTGCGGGACTGGATGGAACGCCAGCACGGCGCGCTCGTCGCGGGCATCATGGTCGTCATCGGTCTTCTCGTGCTGTACAAGGGGATTCACGGGCTATAGCCCGGACAGGCCCAGCTCGTCGGCCGAAGCGCTCAGGTAACGGTTCACCGACGGCGCGATGAGCTTGACGACGTCATCGGCGGGCAGCGTCGCCAGCGGATCCACCCGCATGACGTACCGCAGGATCGCCGTCCCGACCAGATTGGTTGCGGCCAGCATCGCCCGCAGTTGCGCATGCTCGACGCCGCCGAGCGCACCGGACACCGCGGTCAACACATAGCTCTGCATGAAAGCGCGGAACGCCTCGTGGGCGTCGGAGTTCGAGGTGGCCGACTGCAGCATCGCGATCATGCTGGCGGCGGTGTCGGGATGTTCCCAGATTCCGAGATACGTGCGCACCATCCGGGTGCCGATGTCGTCGTCCCCCTCGGCGATCGCCGCGGCCAGCACATCCGGATCGATGATCAGCCGCAGTGACTCGCGGAAGAGTTCGGCCTTCGACCCGAACAGGTAGAGCACCATCGACGGGTCGACGCGGGCGTCGTCGGCGATCGACCGCAGGGTCGTCTTCTCATAACCCTCGACGGCGAATCGCTGCTTGGCGGCGCGCAGCACCGCGTCGCGCGACACCGGCTCGCCCTGCCGCCTGCCACGGCGGCGACTTGTCGTCTTGGCTGGTGACGCCATACGCCGAGACTAGCATTTCAATAACTGTTGAAATCTATCCGGCGCGGCGATACGCTATGTCCGACGTTAATTCAACGACGGATGAAAAGTGAGAGAGCAATGACAACGGAGTCGCTCCAGAGCCACCCGCATCACGCCGCGCCGGGTCATGAACCTCCCGCCACAGTGCTCGCGACCGGCATCGTCGCGCTGCTGACCGTGGTGATCGCGATCGTCGCGATCGCGTTCGCCCTTCCTGCCGCGCGGTCCAAGCCGCACGACGTGCCGATCGGTGCGGCGGGCCCGCAGGCGGCCAGCGGAGACGTTGCCGACATGCTCGAGCAAAAGGCGCCGGGCGCGTTCGAGATCACCTACTACCCGGGCGAGGCTGCGTTGCGCGAGGCCATCCGCAACCGCGAGGTGTACGGCGGCATCTCATTCGGACCCGACGGCCGCACCCTTCTCATCGCCACCGGCGCCAGCCCGACCGTCGCCCAACTGCTCAGCCAGGTCGGCACCGGCATCGCCCAGCGCGCCGGGGTCCAGCTGCGCACCGAGGACGTGGCGCCGCCGACCACCGACGACCCGCGCGGTATCGGCCTGGCGGCGTCCGCGCTGCCGATCACACTGGCCGGTCTGCTGCCCGCCATCGCGCTCGTGCTCATGCTGCGGCGCGCGGTGTGGACACGACTGACGGCCACAGTGGTGTTCGCTGGGGTGGCCGGCTGGACGATCGCCGCCCTGCTGCGGTTCGTGCTCGGCTCGATCGACGCGAACTTCTGGGGCGTTGCTGGCGGCCTCGCGCTCGGCGTACTGGCCATGGGGCTGTTCATGCTCGGGCTCGGTTCGCTGTTCGGCCGCGCCGGCTTGGTCGTCGGCGCGCTGCTGGCACTGTTGCTGGGCAACCCGCTGTCGGGGCTGACGAGCGCGCCCGAACTTCTCCCCAGCGGGTGGGGCACGTTGGGCCAGTGGTTGCCGCAGGGCGCCAGCGCCACGCTGCTGCGCTCGACGGCGTTCTTCGGCGGTTCGGGTGCCACGATGGCCATCGTCGTGCTGACGTGTTGGGCGGTCGCGGGAGCCGCGCTGGTCGTGATTGCCGCGGTGCGCGACGGCAAGAATGCACAGCAGCCCTGCTGATACCTAAGATCAGGCGGCGTGGGACTCGACGACCGCGACGGGCTGCGGATGCTGCGCGACGCCGTCGACCCACGCCTCGGGGGCCGCGACGTGATCCGCCGGTTCTACTCTCAGTGGTTCGCGATCGACATGGCGGTGCGCGACCTGTTTCCGCCCGATCTGGACGACCAGTTCACCGTGTTCAGCCGGGCACTGACGTGGTTGTTTGGCGAGCTCATCGACCAACGGGCCGAAGCGCCCGTCGCCTTCCTGGCACAGTTGGGCCGCGATCATCGCAAATACGGCGTCCTGCAGGGTCAGTACTTCAGCTTGCACGAGGCGCTGTACACGACGCTGCGCAGTCATCTGAGCGAGAACTGGGACGACAAGCTCGACGACACCGCCCGTGCGGCCCTCGACTTGTTCATCGGGGTGATGCACGGCGCCGCCGATGCCGAACAGGGCCCGCCGTTCTGCGACGGCACCGTCGTCGAACTCAGCCGGGTGTCCCGCGACATCTCGGTGGTCCGGCTTGCGCTGGACCAGCCGCTGTCGTACTACCCCGGCCAGTACGTGACCGTGCAGGTGCCGCAGTGGCCGCGCCGCTGGCGCTATCTCAGCCCGGCCATGCCGTGTGACCCCAGCGGTGCCATCGAGTTCCATGTCCGCTCCGTCGCCGGCGGGATGGTCAGCCCCAGCATCGTCGCCGAAACGCAACCCGGCGACCGGTGGCGGCTGTCGAACCCGCACGGCGGCATGCGAATCGACCGTGACGGTGGCGACGTGCTGATGGTCGCGGGCAGCACGGGGCTGGCCCCGCTGCGGGCGCTGATCATGGATCTCACCCAGTGGGGCGTGAACCCCCGGGTGCACCTGTTCTTCGGCGCGCGGTATCCGTGCGAGCTGTACGACCTGCGCACACTCTGGCAGATCGCCGCGCACAATCCGTGGCTGTCGGTATCGCCGGTGTCGGAGTTCGCCCAGGATCCGCCGTGGGCCGCCGACTACCCCGACGTGCAGCCGCCCCGAGGCCTCCATGTGCGCCAGACCGGCAAGCTGCCGGCCGTGGTGACCCGATACGGGAACTGGGGCGATCGGCAGATCCTGATCTGCGGCGGGCCCGCGATGGTGGCCGCCACCAAGGAGGCCTTGATCGCCAAAGGTGCTTCGCCCGAACGTATTCAGCACGATCCACCGGCCGGCTGACAAGGAGTGAACATGGCGACGATCCGGCACCGCGTGGCAGGATCGCGTCCATGCCGGACTTCGAGTCGATAACCCTCCACGATCCGTCGTCGTCGCTGTCGGCGACCTATGTGCCGGTCGCCGGGATGATCTGCACGTCTCTCGCCGACGACGGAGTGGAGTTCCTCGGTCAGCGTCGCGGGCTCGACGCCTACGTGACCAACGGCAAGACCATGGGCATCCCGATCCTCTACCCGTGGGCAAACCGGTTGAGCGCCAGCAAGTATGGGATCAACGGCGCGGTGGTCTCCCTGACCGTCGGAACCGGCGGCGTGCGCGCCGACGAACACGGCGTGCCGATCCACGGGGTGCTCGCCGCCTATCCCGGCTGGCTGGTCACGGCCAGATCGGACAGCACGCTGACGGCCGTCCTCGACTACGGCGGCAGGCCGCGCCTGCTGGCGTCATTTCCGTTCCCGCACGTGCTGACCCAGCACATCACGCTGGCGGACCGCACGCTCACCGTCGAGACGACCGTCATGCCGACGACGGCCGCGTCCGTGCCGCTGTGCTTCGGCTACCACCCCTATCTGACGATCCCGGGTGTGCCGCGGGAAGAGTGGCTGCTCACCACGCCGACGATGCGACGGCTGCCCGTCGACAACTGGGGCATTCCGACCGGCGAGTCCGAGGAGTGGAACGGCGCCACCGAACCACTCAAGACCGCCGCTTACGACGACGGTTTCGACCAGGTGCCCGACGGGGCCGTCTTCGCGCTCGCAGGCGGCGACCACCGGATCGTGGTGACTTTCGACAAGGGCTATCCGGCGGCGCAGATCTTCGCGCCGCCGAGTGAACAGCTCGTCGCGATCGAGCCGATGGCCGCACCCACCGACGCGCTGCGTAGGGGGAATTACCGATACGCCGTCGCGGGCAAGCCGGAGACGATGCGGTTCTCGATCAAAATCGTCTGAGAGCCTGCCTGGCTCACGATTTGGGTTCGCGGTTGGCGTGAACTCCGCCCCAGGACGGCGGAGGCTAAATGTCGTACCTGTCTGTGATGATGAGGTCATGTCCTCGTTCGCGTCGTCTGGCACTGCGACGGTGAGTCCTGGCCAGCGGCTGGAGGTGTTGTTCGAGGAGTTGGCGGAGTTGACCGGTCAGCGCAACGCGATTGACGGGCGCATCGTGCAGATCGTCGCCGAGTTGGACCGCGACGAGCTGTGCGGCGCCACCGGGGCCCGGTCGATCTCATCGTTGGTGGCCTGGAAGACCGGCTGCTCACCGGCGAACGCTCACACGATCGCCACCGTCGCCGGCCGACTCGGTGAGTTTCCCCGCTGCGCCCAAGGCATGCGGCAGGGCCGACTGTCACTCGATCAGGTCGGGGTCATCGCAGCGCGGGCCGGCGAGGGCTCCGATGAGCACTACGCGGAGTTGGCGCGCAGCGCCTCGGTCAACCAGCTGCGCACCGCGGTCAAGCTCGAACCGCGACCCCACCCCGACCCGCGGCCCGACCCGCAGGCCTCGATCACCAAAACCACCGACACCGATTTCACCTGCTGGCGGATCAAACTGCCCCATGTGGACGCGGCGAAGTTCGACGCCGCCCTGCAGTCACACCAGGACGCGCTGATCGCCGAGTGGAAACGCGACCACGACAATCGCAGGACGACCTCAGAGGTCGCGCCAGATGTCGCGCCGCCGTTGCCCGGCACCGTCGAGGCGTTCCTGCGGCTGGTGGAGGCCGGCTGGGACGCCGAGGCCGCCCGCCGCCCGCACGGCCACCACACCACCGTGGTGATGCATCTGGACGTCAAAGACCGCGTCGCGGCGCTGCACCTGGGCCCGCTGCTCACCGACGCCGACCGCCGCTACCTGACCTGTGACGCCACCTGCGAAGTGTGGTTCGAACGCCACGGCCAGGTCATCGGCGCCGGCCGGACCACCCGGCTGATCAACCGGCGGCTACGCCGCGCGCTGGAGCACCGCCACCCCACCTGCGCGGTCCCCGGCTGCGGGGCCACCCGCGGCCTGCACGCCCACCACATCCGGCACTGGGAAGACGGCGGCCCCACCGAACTGGCCAACCTGGTGCTGCTCTGCCCCTACCACCACCGACTGCACCACCGCGGCATCATCACCATCACCGGACCCGCGCACACCCTGACCGTCACCGACAGCACCGGCCGAGTACTCACCGACGGCGCCCTGGCCCGACCACCCACCCAACCCCCACCCGCCGTCGCACCCTGCCCCGGCTCCAGCGGCGAACGCGCCGACTGGTGGTGGTACCAACCCTTCCAACCCCAACCACCACCGAGCACCAACTAGGTCAAACAGCTCCGATCACGCTGACTCAGCGGGATTTGCGCCGCGGCTGCCAGACGACCAGCGCGGTGCTCTTCGGCACCACGGCCACATCGCGACTGCGCGTGGCGCGCAGCTGTTCCAATTCGTCGGCCATTTCTGAAAGCCGCGACTGCAGCGCTTCGACCTGATTGGTCAGCTCGATGATGCGCTTGATGCCGGCGAGGTTGACGCCCTCGTCCTGGGACAGCCGCTGCACCTCGCGCAGCAGGTCGACGTCACGCTGGGAGTACCGGCGTCCACCACCCGAACTACGTCGCGGGCTCACCAGCCCGAGCCGGTCATAGGTGCGCAGGGTCTGCGCGTGCATGCCGGCCAGCTCGGCGGCCACCGAGATGAGGAAGGTGCGCGCCGTTTCGCGATCCTCGGAGCGCTTTCCGGCCATCAGTGCCCTCGGTTCTTCGCGCGAGCGCTCATCAGTGCCCTCGGTTCTTCGCGCGAGCGCTCATCAGTGCCCTCGGTTCTTCGCGCGAGCGCTCATCACGCACCGGCCCATCCGGCGCGCGGGTCGAACCCGCTGGCCCGCTCGGCTTTCGCGTAGGCCTCGAGCGCTTCGGCAGCCTCACCCTCGAGATTCGGCGGCACTGCGACCTTCACGGTGACCAGCAGGTCGCCGTGGCCGCCGGACCGCTTCGGCACGCCTCGGCCGCGTACCCGCAGGATGCGGCCGTCGGAGGTACCCTTCGGTACCCGCACACCGACCTTACCTTCCAGGGTCGGGACGGAAAGCGTTGTGCCCAATCCCAATTCGGTGAAGCTCACCGGAACGGTGACTGTCAGATCGTCGCCGTCACGGCCGAACACCTTGTCAGGCCTGACGTGCACGGTCACGTACAGGTCGCCCGAGGGCGCACCGCGTAGTCCCGCTTCCCCCTGTCCGGCGAGCCGGATCCGCTGGCCGTCCTCGACCCCCGGCGGGATCCGCACGTTGATGGTGCGAGTCCGCGTCGTCACGCCGGTGCCGTTGCACTCGCCGCAGGGATGCTCGATGATCGAGCCGCTGCCCCGGCACTCGGTGCACGGTTCGGAGAAGCCGAACGCGCCCTGGTTGCGGTTGACGACCCCCGCACCGTTGCAGTTCGGGCACACCTTCGGGCTGGTACCCGGACGCGCCCCGCTGCCATGGCAATTCGTACACGGCGCCGGGCTCGTCAGCCGCAGTGGCATGGCCACACCTTTGGTGGCCTCCATGAAGGACAGCTCGGTCTCGGTCTCCAGATCGTTGCCGCGGCGCGGCCTGCTGGGCCGCGGCTGCTGTGCGCCGCGGCCGAACAGCCCGCCGAACAGGTCGCCGATGTTCGCGCCGCCGGTCTGGCCGGCGGCGTCGAACAGATCGTTCAGGTTGAACTCGGCGCCGTCGCCGCCGGTGCTGAAGCCGCCGAAGTTGCCGCCGTTGAACCGGCCACGGCCGAAACCACCACCGGCGAAAAGCCTCCGGGTTTCGTCGTACTCCTTGCGCTTGGCATCGTCGGACAGCACGCTGTACGCCTCGGAGACCGCCTTGAACCGTTCGGCCCCGGCCGGGTTCTTGTCCGGATGCAACTCCGCAGCGAGCTTGCGGTAGGCACCCTTGATCTCTTTGGCGCTGGCGTCAGAGGAGACGCCGAGCTCCTTGTAGAAGTCCTTCTCGACCCATTCACGCTGGGCCATGGTGCGTCACCTCCTCACCTGTCTAGTTGTCCTCGTCTGATTCTGCGGCCTGTCCGGGCGCAGCGCTGGCGTTGTCGGCCGTTTCGTCGCCGTCGGGCACGGTGTCCACCACGCCGACGAGGGCATGGCGCACCACCTGGTCGCCGACCTTGTAGCCGCGGCGCATGACGATGCCGACGATGGGGTGGGTGCCCTCGCCCTCGTGCTGAACCGCCTCGTGCAGCGCCGGGTCGAACTTGTCGCCCTCCGCGCCGAAGCCCGAAAGGCCTTGTCCCCCAAGCGCAGCCACTAGTTTGTCAGCCACCAACTTCAGCGGACCGGATTCCAGGTCACCGTGACTACGGGCCCGGTCGAGATCGTCCAGCACACCCAGCAGCTGACTGATGACCGCCGCCTTGGCGCGGTCGGCGATCAGCTGCTGGTCACGCAGCGCCCGCTTGCGGTAGTTGGCGAAGTCGGCCTGCACCCGCTGCAGGTCGGAGAGCAGTTCGGCCGCCTTGCCCGCCTCTTCGGGTGTCTCTCCCGCGAACGGCTCCGGCGCCGGCCCACTGGGGGCCGGCCCGGTCGCCTGTTCGCGTACTTCACCGGTGACGGGATCGACACGCCGTTTGTCGGTGACGGTCACCGGCTCGTGCGGATCGTTGGAACTCACTTGTTCTCCTGGTCATCCTCGACAACCTCGGCGTCGACGACATCGTCGTCAGACGAACCATTACCGCCCGGTGTGCCCGCGCCCGCGGCCTGATCGGCCTGGGTGGCCTCGTAGATCGCCTGGCCCAGAGACTGCGACTCCTCGCCCAGCTTCTCCATCGCGGACTTGATGGCCGAGATGTCGGTGCCGTTCAGCGCCGTCTTCGCATCCGTGATCGCGGCGTCGACCTTGGTCAAGGTGTCCTCGGGAACCTTCGAGCCGCCTTCGGCCTCGCGCTGCTCCTTGACGAACTTCTCCGTCTGGTAGACCAGCGACTCGGCCTGGTTGCGAACGTCGGCCTCTTCGCGACGCTTGCGGTCCTCCTCGGCGTGCGCCTCGGCGTCCTTGATCATCCGGTCGATCTCCTCCTTGGACAGGCCGGAGCCTTCCTGGATCTTGATCGTGTTCTCCTTGCCGGTGCCTTTGTCCTTGGCGGTGACGTGCACGATGCCGTTGGCGTCGATGTCGAACGTGACCTCGATCTGCGGCACGCCGCGCGGGGCCGGCGGGATACCGGTCAGCTCGAAACTGCCGAGCAGCTTGTTGTGCGAAGCGATTTCGCGCTCACCCTGATACACCTGGATCTGCACCGACGGCTGATTGTCGTCGGCCGTGGTGAAGGTCTCCGAGCGCTTGGTCGGGATCGTGGTGTTGCGCTCGATCAGCTTGGTCATCACGCCGCCCTTGGTCTCGATGCCAAGGCTGAGCGGTGTGACGTCAAGCAGCAGAACGTCTTTCACCTCGCCCTTGAGCACGCCGGCCTGCAGCGCGGCGCCGACCGCGACGACCTCGTCGGGGTTCACGCCCTTGTTGGGCTCCTTGCCGCCGGTCAGTTCCTTGACCAGGTCGGCCACCGCGGGCATGCGGGTGGAACCACCCACGAGCACCACGTGGTCGATGTCGGACACCGAGATGCCCGCGTCGGCGATGACCGACTTGAACGGCTGCCGGGTGCGGTCGAGCAGATCCTGGGTGATCCGCTGGAACTCGGCACGGGTCAGCTGCTCGTCGAGGAACAGCGGGTTCTTGTCCGCGTCGACGGTGATGTAGGGCAGGTTGATCGAGGTGCTCTGCGAGCTGGACAGCTCGATCTTGGCCTTCTCGGCGGCCTCACGGAGCCGCTGCATGGCCATCTTGTCCTTGGTCAGGTCGATGCCGCTGGTGCCCTTGAACTTGTCGACCAGCCAATCGACGATCCGGTCGTCCCAGTCGTCGCCACCGAGGTGGTTGTCACCGGAGGTGGCACGGACTTCCACGACGCCCTCGCCGATTTCCAGCAGCGAGACGTCGAAGGTGCCGCCACCGAGGTCGAAGACCAGGATGGTCTGTTCCTTCTCGCCCTTGTCCAGGCCGTAGGCCAGTGCGGCCGCGGTCGGTTCGTTGACGATGCGTAGCACGTTGAGCCCGGCGATCTGGCCGGCCTCCTTGGTGGCCTGCCGCTGGGCGTCGTTGAAGTAAGCGGGGACGGTGATCACCGCATCGGTGATGTCCTCGCCGAGGTAGCTTTCCGCGTCCCTCTTCAGCTTCTGCAGAATGCGAGCGCTGATTTCCTGCGAGGTGTAGTTCTTACCGTCGATCTCAACGGACCAGTCGGTGCCGATTTCACGCTTCACCGAACGGATGGTCCGGTCGACGTTGGTCACCGCCTGGTTCTTGGCGGGCTGGCCGACGAGCACCTCGCCGTTGCGCGCGAACGCGACGACCGACGGGGTGGTGCGGGAGCCCTCGGAGTTGGCGACGACGACGGGGTCGCCACCCTCCAGAACCGAGACGACGGAGTTGGTGGTCCCGAGGTCGATACCGACCGCACGAGCCATGGTGATCCTCCTGAGTTAGCTTTTGTAGGGTCTGAGCGGACCGCGCTCAAGCCTGCCCCTGTCCACGCTTCCGTGTCAAGCCGGACTTGAGTCTGATCCACTCAACTTGTCGAACTGGTCAACGGCGGCTGGTCTCGGTTTGTTCCCGGACGTCGCCGACGAATCGAGGAAAGTCGTGGTTCGTGGCCAAGGCCATCGCTGACGGCGAGGGCACGCCGCCTGCCGCGAGGCAGATGCGGGGCAGACGCGAGGCAGATGCGTGGGATGCGCTGCTTCGGCGGTCACCGGGGTTAGCTGGGGTTAGCTGTCGTCGGGCGGCAGTGGCCCGTGCCCGCTTTGCCGAGGTGCGGCCACGACCACTTCAGAGACCAAGCCCCAGGCGTGGACCACGCGCCGATCACGGATTTCCCATCGTTGGTCCAGCAGCCGATCCAGCCGGATAGGGCGGCAACCACCCAACAGTTGTGGGGCGCGTCGCCACACCACGGTCCACAGCGCCGTTACCAGTCGTTCCAATCGACTGATCCCCGGACTGAGGCTGACGAGGCAAAGCAGCCCTTCGCGGGTGACGATTCTTTCGAACTCATCTAGCACCGCACCCGCGACGTCGTCGTCAAGCAGATCGAAGACGTACGTGCAGACGATGCGCGCGGCGCTTCCCGTTTCGGCCGGCAACGGCATCGACCCATCGACGAGGCGCACCTGGGCGCGGTCGCCCCACGCCGCCAGCCGCTTGGTCGCCAACGCGACCATCACTGGGCTGACATCCACTCCGAGATAGCGTGCGGTTGGCGGGAGCAACTCCAGCATCCGGCTGGCCAGCCTGCCTGTGCCACAACCGAACTCGAAGACAGTGCGCGCTGTCGGTAGTTCGGAATCGGCGAGCAACTCCGCCACGGCACGGTCTTCGTAGAACTGCCAATCCTGTATACGACCGATGCGGTCGTACACAGCCTTGGCCTGCGTCGGCTTCATCGCCATCCTGTCCCCTGAGTCACGCCGCCAAGCGGGACGCGGAACGGACCTTCATGCATGCCATCCTTCCCCCAATGTCTGCATGCCGCCTGGCAGGCCCGGCTGCGTCGTAACATCCTCACTACTTGGTCGCAATATAGAGATGGACGCTGCCGAAACCACCGATCTGCTCGTGGTAGACATCGAATCCCGAGCTCTCTAAGAGTGGTGCCATGTCGCGGATCACGTCGCCCGACCGCTTCCAGATACCGACTAGTGCGCTGCCCAGGCGGTTGCCGTCCTGGGGATAGCCGACGTCGATCAACACCAGCCGCCCCTTCGGGCGCAGCACGCGATGCAGTTCGGACATCGCTCGCTGACCGTCGGGGTAGCCACTGAAGGCCATGGTATTGATCACAGTGTCGAAGTGACCGTCAGGATAGGGCAGCGCCTCGACGTTTGCCTGCCGCAATTCGGCGTTCACGCCCGCCCGGTGCAAATTGCGCTGCGCGATCGCAACCATGCGCTCGTTGAGGTCGACGCCGTAGGTTTCGAAGTCGCCGGCGTAGCGTGTGAGCAGCAGGCCGGTGCCGAAGGAGACCTCGAGCACACGCGGGCCGCGGATGTGCGGAAGCGCGGCACTGATCCAGTGCCTCCAGACCGGCAATACCTTCACTGCCAGGTCGTAGGGGCGGGCCAGCACCGAGTAGAGACGATCAAACCGTGCCGTGAACGCCTGCGGGTCATGGGGTTCGGTGGAGTAGGGATTGCCCGGCGAATTCTGCTGGCTCATCGCGATTCGTCATCTGTGTTGGGGACTCCTCGCAAAAGTGTGGAGTCCGAGGATTCCGTACCGGGCCCATGTTTGCGCGTATCGGTTCTGCACGCAACGGTTCCAGCAGCGGTTGACACTGCACGCCGTCGCTGATCGCGTATAGCCCGCTGGGGACGCCATTGTCGAAGCCCCGCTGGCGCGGGCGCCGCTTTCCTTCGCCCCGCTGATCGTGACGTGACTACGACGGTCCACCCATCTCGCACCGATGAAAATGGGTCATTCGCCCGATTCGGCCAACGGCCTGAGCTTCCTAGCGTGGTGACATCTCCATTAGCCGAGGGGTGTGAAATGACCACACAGCACATCGAGACATTGATCATCGGAGCGGGGCAGGCCGGCCTTTCCACCGGATATCACCTACAACGGATGAACCGGCCGATCTTGATCGTCGACGCGAACGAGCGAATTGGCGACAACTGGCGCCGGCATTACGACTCGCTGCGGCTTTATACCCCCGCCAAGTACAGCGGGCTGCCGGGCATGGCATTCCCGGGCGAGGATCGGTGGCGCTATCCCGGCAGAGACGATGTGGCCGAGTTCCTCGAGCGATACGCGATCGGGTGGGACTTGCCAGTGCGGATGAGCACCCGGGTCGATCGGCTGGTCGCAGGGCCGGCCGACGGCTACACCGCCATCATCGGCGACGAGACGATCACCTGCGACAACGTCGTCGTGGCTACCGGAACATTCGGCCGCACGCCCAACGTTCCCGACTTCGCTACTGCGTTGGATCCGGGCGTCCGGCAATTGCATTCCAGCAAGTACCGCCGCCCCGAACAATTGCAGCCGGGGAGTGTGCTGGTGGTGGGCGCTTCGCATTCCGGCACTGATATCGCCCACGAAACCGCGCTGACGCACCCGACGATCCTGTGCGGGCGCGACTGCGGGCAGATCCCGGTGCCGTGGGACTCGCGACGTACCCACGTAGCGTTACCGGTCTTGGTGTTCATGTGGCGCCACCTCGTCACCAGAAGGACACCGATAGGACGAAAGGCCATGCCGCACATCCGTTCTCACGGTGGGCCGATGATTCGGGTCAAGCGCAAGGATTTGGCGGCCCGTGGCGTGCAGCGCCACACCGCCCGGGTAGCCGGCGTGACCGATGGGCGGCCGGTGCTGGACGACGGCACCGTCCTCGACGTACAAAACGTCATCTGGTGCACCGGATTCAAGCAAGTCTTCGACTGGATGGAGGTACCCATCTTCGAATCGGACGGCTGGCCGCGGGAATACCGCGGCGTGTGCGACGAGGCGCCTGGGTTGTTCTTCTGCGGGCTGAGTTTCCAGTACGCGTTCGGCTCGATGGTGTTTCCGGGCGTCGGCCGCGACGCGGAGTACGTCGCGCGCAAGATTGCGGCGCGCATGGGGGCGCGGACAACAGTCACCAGGCCGGCCTCAGCATCAGCTATCGGCCTGACGACCACCACCACCGCGTAACCTGGGTGATGCGCGATACCTGGGGGTGATGCGCGGTGGGCGTCGTCGAAGACCTGCTCTCGGCGCGCGAGAATTACGAGCGTCGGGAATGGGTGGCGGCCTACGAGGCCTTGTCGGGTCTGGGCAAGGCCGATCGGGACGCGGCCGAATTGGCCGCAGAGGATTTTGTGTGCCTCGCGACAGCCGCGTACCTGACCGGTCGGATGAACGACTGCGTTCAGGCCTTGCAGCGCGCCTACCAGATCAATCTGGCTGCCGACGATGTGCTCGGCGCGGTGAGATGTGCGTTCTGGCTGGCGATGGTGCTGATGGATGCCGGCGAATCGGCAGTCAGTGGCGGGTGGGCCGCTCGCGCGCAACGGTTGCTCGAGGACGTGTCCGGCGACGTGGTCGAGCGCGGTTATGTGCTGATCCCGCTGATGTTGCGCGACGTCTTCGCCGCCGAGTTCGCACCGGCACACAAGAACGCCCTCGAGATCACTGATTACGGGCGCCGGTTCGGCGATTCCAACCTCGTCGCGATGGGCGTCATGTCGCAGGGCCGGCTCGCGCTGTACGCCGGGCATGTGTCCGAAGGCTTGGCGCTGCTGGACGAGGCGATGGTGTGCATCGCGACGGGCGCCGTGTCGCCGATCTTTGCGGGCCACATCTATTGCTCGATGATCGAGGGCTGCCAGGAGATTTCGGATTTCGGCCGGGCCGCCGAATGGACCGCCGCGTTGACGCGGTGGTGCGACGAGCAGCCGGGCCTCGTCCCGTTTACCGGCCAGTGCGCGGTACACCGTGGCCAGATCATGCGACTGTATGGCGCATTCGACGAGGCGCTGGAGGAGTTCGGCAAGGCCGTCGAGCGGTACGTGCAGGCCGACACAGGCCCAGCCGCCGGTCTTGCACTGGCAGAACGCGGCGACGTGCTGCGCATCCGTGGACAGTTCGATGCCGCCGAGGCGGCCTACACGGAGGCGATCGCATACGGCCACGAGCCGCAACCGGGCCTGGCGCTGCTGTGGCTGAGCCGGGGCCGCGTTGCCGCTGCGGTCGCAGCCATCAAGCGACTGCTGGCGGAGCCGCGCGACGCCGTGCACCGCTCGCAGTTGTTGCCAGGGGCAGTGGAGATCCTGCTGGCCGCCGACGAAACCGACCTGGCGACCGACGCCAGCGCAGAACTGTCCGAAATCGCCGCCGGATTTGGGTGCATGGCGTTGCGTGCCATGGCCAGCCGCGCGGCCGGTCACGTCGCGCTGACGCGCGGCGATCACGCGACCGCCATACCGGAACTCCGCCGCGCGGGTCGGATCTGGACCGAACTCGGTGCACCATACGACGCCGCCCGCTGCGCTGTACTGCTCGGCCGGGCACTGCGTGCTCTCGGCGACGAAGACTCGGCCGTCGCCGAGCTGGTGACTGCGCGTCGCACCTTCGCCGGACTCGACGCCCGCCCCGCGGAGCGGGAAGCCGCGGCCCTTCTGCATACGAGTGCACCCGGCGGGCTGAGCGTCCGGGAGATCGAAGTGCTGCGGCTGGTGGCCGCCGGCAAGACCAACCTCGAGATCGCCGCCGCGCTGTATCTGAGCGAGAAGACCGTCGCCCGGCACCTGTCCAACATCTTCGCCAAGATCGACGTCACTTCCCGAACCGCCGCCGCCGCGTTCGCCTTCGAGCACCGGCTGGTTTGACCCGCGCTCCTCGAGCCGGACCCCCGGCTTACCCAACGTCTCCACGGCAGAACGGGTAAAAGCCCCGATGAGCGACCTCCTGGTACTGAAGTCCTACACGGCGCGTCACTGCCGGGCTCTGGACCTGCGGTTAAGTAGCCTTGTCAAAGATGAAGCCCCTGACGGTTCTCGCGTGCGTGCTGGCGGCGTGCGCGCCGGTCGCGGGATGCAAGGTCGACACGCAAGGCACACCGGTGACAAGCCCCGGCGCGCCGACGCCCTTGCGGCCGGGTACCAGCAAGCCGACCGCGGCGCCACCCACCAAGACCACGCCGTCCACCGCGGTCGCACCGCCGGCAGCAGAGGTGCTGCCGCCCGCCGACGCCGGCTACGTCTTCATCGAGACCAAATCCGGCCAGACGCGCTGCCAGTTGAACGAGCGCGAGGTTGACTGCGAGGCGCAGTTCACCAATTCGCCGGTGAAAAACGGCATACAGGCCAACGGGGTCCGCCTGACCGCGGACGGCACCATGGAATGGGTGGTCGGCAACCTCGGCGATATCCCGGTGGTAACTATCGACTACCGCACCTACAGCGCGGTCGGCTGGACGATCGTGGCGACGAGCGACGGCACCCGGTTCACCAATCAAGCCACCAAGCACGGCATGTTCGTCAGCATCGAGAAGGTCGAAAGCTACTAACGTCGCCGGCCGCAGGGCCCAACGGCTCTATGCGACAGGCCGGTCGCGGCCGAATATCGGGTCCATGAGCGCTTCCTATGGAATCGGGCCGGCTGCCGGCGAATACAGCTTCGACCCCGAGGATCAGCTCCAGCCCGAGGACACCCTTCTCGATCGCGGTATCGAGGACACGCTCGACGAGGGCTACTCGCCGCCCGAGCAGCCGTACGGCCCAGGCGCCTACGGTCCGTCCGAGAGCCTGGAGCAACATCTGGCGGAGGAAGAATGCGATCCGGCATCGCTGATCTACACCGGCGATGCGGACGAGCAGCGAACCGCCGACGACGCCGAACGTGAATCCGAGTTCCCCGAACACCGTGAGGTCGGGCGCATGCGCGCGGGTCGTCTGATCGCCCCCGACATGGGGTTCGGCGAAGACACCGAGGACGAACTGGTGGCCGAGGACGTCGGGATCAGCGGCGGCGCGGCGTCTGCCGAGGAAGCCGCGATGCACGTCATCGAGGACCTCGACGACGAGGACTGAGCGCCGTCATGAAGATGTGGATACAGGTCAGTGGCCAGGAAGAGGACGAGGAGTTTTCCGACAACGCCACCTATCAGGTGCTGCCAAGCGGTGTGCTGAGGGTCAACAGCGGTGAGGACATTCACCTCTACAGCCCCGCATATTGGCAGGAAGTCACGATCGACACCCGCTCTGCGGATCAGCGTGACCACCGCGACCACGACATGGACGCCGACCTCAGCTGGCAGTGACGTCCGCATCTAGGCTCTATCTCGTGGACTTCCGCGTATTCGTCGAACCCCAGCAAGGCGCCACCTACGCCGACCAGCTCGCCGTCGCCAAAGCCGCTGAGGCACTGGGCTACTCGGCGTTCTTCCGCTCCGACCACTATCTGGCGATGAGCGGCGACGGCCTGCCCGGACCCACCGATTCGTGGGTCACGCTGGCCGGAATCGCCCGCGAGACGACCACGATCAGGCTCGGCACCATGGTCACCTCCGCCACGTTCCGGCACCCGGGCCCGTTGGCCATCTCGGTCGCCCAGGTCGACGAGATGAGCGGCGGCCGCATCGAATTGGGGCTCGGCGCGGGCTGGTTCGAGGCCGAGCACGACGCGTACGCGATCCCGTTCCCACCGCTCGGCGAACGGTTCGAGCGGCTGCGCGAACAATTGGACATCATCACCGGGCTGTGGACCACGCCCGAGGGCGAGACCTTCGACTACACCGGCAACCACCTGTCGGTCGTGAACTCACCCGGGCTGCCCAAGCCCGTGCAGCGACCCCATCCGCCGATCATCATCGGCGGCGGCGGCCCCAAGCGGACACCCGCGCTGGCCGCGAAGTTTGCCGCCGAGTTCAACGCCCCGTTCATGGCCCTGGACGCCGTCAAGACCAGCTACGACCGGGTCCGCTCTGCGCTCACCGACGCCGGCCGGGCACCGGATTCCCTGACCTACTCGGCGGCGTTCGTGGTGTGCGCCGGGCGCGACGACGCCCAGCTGGCCACGCGTGCCGCGGCGATCTCACGGGAGGTCGACGAGTTGCGCAGCAATTCACCTCTGGTGGGCACACCGAGCGAGATCGTCGACAAGCTCGGCCCGTTCACCGAGGCCGGCGTGCAGCGGGTCTACCTGCAGCTTCTGGACATGTCGGACCTCGACCACCTGGAGCTGTTCGCCGCCGAGGTCGTCGCCGCCCTCCGCTGACCAAGCGTTGGCCCAGGTCGGCGGATTAATATCGGTGGCCGTGACGGGGCCCGACCTTGACGAATTCGACGAGGACGAATTCGTCGACGAGTTCGGCGGCGACGAGCCGTCGCAACCGTGGCACAACTCGACGCGGGCGGTGGTGGGTGCCAGCGCGGCGGGCCTCGCCGTCATCGGCGTCCTCATCGCCGCCGTGATGTTCGTGAGCGGGCAGGGCGAACCCGCCGCGCCGCGGGACTTCGACGATCCGTCCTTCTCCGCGACAGCGTCGCAGAGTCCGACCACCACGACCACCGCCACCATCACCAGCACCGCGCCGCTGTCGACCACCGAGATCAACGGGCCGCCCGCGCCGTCGACCACCGGATCGTCGGGCACCAGTAGCAGCGGCAGCAGTAGCAGCAGCACACCGTTCACGCGACCGCGCCGGCGCGAGACCGACGAGAGCCCCGGTGGCCCGACGTCCCGCCGCCCGCGCTTCAACATCACCCGTACGCTGCCGCCCCAGCAGGCGGGCTGACCGCCGTCGGCGCCTACTATCGGTCTCCGTGGCCAGATACGGACCCCCCGACGACCCGAACAACTACTCGGACGACGAGCCCACCGCCTACGCGGCCAACTACGGCGGCGGATACGGCGCCAATGGCGGCTACGACCAGCCGGGGCAGCCGCCCGAGCCGCCGGTGCCCTGGTATCGCAAGCCCGCGGCGCTGGTCGGGTTCGGCGCGCTCATCGCGCTGCTGATCGCCCTCATCGTGTGGCTGTCGGTGAGCCTGATGTCCGACGATTCTCCCAGCACGGAGACGACGACCACCACGACGACCGCCACCACCACGTCGGGATCCGCCCCGGCCGTCGCGCCGACCCAGACCGTCACCGAGACGACCACGCCGCCGTCGACGAGCACCGAGACGACGACCGAGCCGACCACGACGACGACCGAGCCGAGCGTCAGCACGTCGGTCAGTACGTCGGTCAGCACGAGCACCAGCACGGTCACGGTGTCGCCGCCGTCGAGCAACCCGCAGATCCCCCAGATTCCGCAGATCCCGCAGATCCCGCTGCCCGGCGGTTAACTAGCGGCCGCGCGAGGCATATTCGGCCACCATCGCCTCGGCGCTGCGCACCGCTGCCCTGCACGCCCTGGTGGTGAACGGGTCGTTGAGCGGATGGTCGGCCCGGCGCCGCCATCGCTGGGCGGCGGCAAACGCGGCGCGCGGCCCGTCGTACGGGTCGTCGGGCTGCAGGCCCAGCCTGCTGGCCGCGTCGGTGCCCGAGCCGCCGATGATGCGGCGCAGCGACGCCATCTCGTCCTCGTTCAAGGTCGTCGGCCGCGAGCGCAACTGGCTCAACAGGCGCAGTTCCTCGAAGGCGTGGGTGTCGGCCAGCAGCGGATCGATGTCGGCCAGGATGTAGGGAGTCGCATAGATCGGGTTGTTCTGCACGAACTGGCGCAGCGACAGCAGCGCGGTATGTGCCTTGAGCAGATCGGAGCGCTGCGCGAACTGCTGGTCGATGACGTCGCGCAGGGCAATCAGGCCGCTGCGCTCGAGTAGCTCGTCGGCCAGCCCGACCGAGTCGGTGATGCCGGTGCGCAACACGGCGATGGAGATCCGCAGCCCGAACATGCCGAATCGGTCCAGCAGCGCCGCGCGGGTGGCGGCGTCGACGGGCAGTGGGCTGTCCTCGCGGACGAACCGGTCGACCGAGAGCATGGCCTTGGCCAGTTCGGCGGCGTCGACCCCGGCGAGCTTCTCCAGCGCGACGTACTCCCCCTGACGCAGAGTGCGGGCGGTCAGCGCCAGCAGTCCCGACACCGGCACGACGGCCTGACAGATGCCGGTCTTGTCCATCTCCGCGGTGAACCGCTCGGCCACGTCCCGCGCCGACAGCATGGCGTCGATGCGGCCCGCTCCGATCTCGTCGGCACGGGAGGCCACGCCGATCACCCCGAGCGCCCCCGCCGAGCCGCCGACGAGTTCGCCGATCTGCTTGAGCAATGCGATGTCGGCGGCGTTCAGCGTGCGCAGCAGGAACACGACCGCGTCGACCCTCGGGACGCCGTCCTCGGGCACCAGCAGCTGAAGGGTCCGCTGGGACACGTCGCGCGACAACGACGACGTGCCGGGGGTGTCGATGATCGTGGTATCGATCAGCTCCGCGGCGGGCCACTCGACGTCGAGGTCGACGACGTCGGTGGGGTCGAGGCTGGCGAAGTCGAAGGTCAGCCCGCCATTGCGGGCGATCGGCACGTTGGATCTCCTGCCGCCGCGGTGGTTGGCGGTGACCTTGGGCGTCGGCCCGTTGCGGAACCAGGTCACGATGCGGGTCGCCTCGGTGGCGTCGGTGGGCGCGATGTCTTCGCCGACAAGCGCATTCACCAGCGTCGACTTACCGGCTTTCAGTGTCCCGGCCAGTGCGATGCGGATGGGCTGGTTGAGCCGACGGCCGATCCGGTCCAGCTCGTTGTGCACGTCCGGACGCTGGCGGTACGCCGGATCGGCCCTGTAGGCCCCAATGGTGCCGCCCAGGATCGCGCGCACCTGTTCGCTCGTGCTCATATCCGGTCAACCAGCTTAAGCACGGGCGCTGAGCACCACCGATGGGGTTGGCGGGTTAGCTGCCGCCCACGGGCTGCGGCGCCGATGCGGGGCCGCCCACCGCAAGCCTGTTCGCGTGGTCGGTGACCTGGCCCAAGATGTTGAGCTGCCGTTCCAGTTCGGCGACCCGGCCGTTGCGCTCGTTCTCCTCGAGCTTGGCGGCCATCAGGGTGGCCTGCAGCGACTCGTTGAGCGAGCGGGTGGTCTGGTTGGCGATGCCGCGATAGTGATCGCGGATCTGGCGCTGAATGCCCTTGAGCCGGTCGCGCGACTCCTTGCCGACGACGAACGAGACATCGTCGACGAATTTGCGCGTGTTCATCTTGGCCTCGTTGCGCACCCGCAGCATCCGGTTCTCCATGTCCTCCTTGTATGCCTTGCGGCCCAGAAGGAGACCGGCCCCCAGCGACAGCGGGTTGAACATGCCCAATCCGGCGAACGACGTCAGCATGCCGAACATCAGCACGCCGCCGTAGGAGCCGCGCATGCCGGTGATCACCTTGTGTCCGGTCTTGATCGGTTTCGCCTCGAGCCGAGACAGTGACTTCAGCTCGCCCAGGCCGGCGCCCATGTCGCGCGCATCGATCAGGGGCATCTTGACGGCTTCGAGGCCGGCCTCCATGAATGTCCTGGCCACCTCCTCGGCGAGCGCCTCGGCGCGCTGGTAGGCCCAGACGAAGTTGTCGCCCACCGCGGTCGCGATCGCGTCCTCCAGTTCTGTACCGATTTCGGCCCAGTGATTGGTGGGGTCGCAGCTGTCGATGACCTTCTCGGTGTGCTGCATGATCGCACGGAAGCGTGCCCGCAGGTCGTGGTCGACATCCGCGGTCAGATCGGCGATTCCGTCGTTGAGCACCTGCTGCCATAGCGCGGTCTGCTGCAGGGCGTCCTCGGCTTCGGCCTTGCGCCGCTCCAGATCGTCCTTGAGTCGATCGCGGGTGTCCGGATCGTTGAGCGCAGACAGCTCAGCATCCACCTTCAATGTCAAATGCTCTGCCGCCGAACGGATGTCGGCGATCACCTGATCGCGGATCCGGTCGTTCTCGCGCGACAGCACCTTGTCGCTGAGAAATTTGATGATGGCGGGGAAGTTGGACTCCTCGTTGAGTTCCTTGTCGTTGGCGGTGAGCGCATGGCTGCGCAGAAGCGACGAGGCGGGGATCACCGGAAGCGCGAGGCCGGCCCGCTGCAGGTGGGCGTTGTCGGCCGCGACGATCTGGCGCCAGTGCGGGTACAAATCGGTCTTCGTCGCGACAACGGCTGCGACGGGACAGATTTCGTAGGCCTGCCGGATGAACGTCATCTCGGGCTCGGTGAACTCCTGGCTGGTGTCGCTGATCATCAACATCGCGTCGGCATCCGGCAACAGGCCCAGCGTGGCCGACAGATGGGGCTGGCCGTGGCCGCCGACGCCCGGAGTGTCAATGAACGCGAGCCCGTGTTTGAGCAGCGGGCTGGACGCGGTGACCTCGACCCGCAGCACCTCGCGGCCGCCGGCCTGCGGGGCGCGGCGAAGGTCGTTGGTCAGGTCGGCCGGCGAGATCGGGATCACCTCGGGTTCGGCACCGCCGGGCCGAGCCACGATCAGCTGCGCCGAGACCTGCTCCGCATAGGACACCACCGTGGCCAGCACGGTCGTCTCGTCGTCGCCGACCCGCGCCACCGGCACGTTGAGCAGCGAGTTGAGCAGCTGGCTCTTGCCCTGCTTGAGCTGGCCCGCGATCACCACCCGGATCTTCGGATCCGCGATGCGCACGCGGGCCGCCGCGAGCCGCTCCGCCAGGTCCGTCCGGTCATTTTCCTCGGCGATCTTGCGGGTGTGGTCGATCAGCTCGAAGATGACCTTCACCTGGCGAGGGTCGTTGGGTTGGGTCATGGTGTGCCTTTGATTGCGAGAGCGTTCGGTCAACGGTAGACGTGCCAACTGGCGGGGACCGAAGGACGATCCCCGCCAGCGGCGCTATCCGGTTGTGGTGCCGGTCAGAACATGTGGTTGTCCACATTGGTGTCGACGTGGGTGTCCATCTGGTGGTGCACCGAGTTGTCGTCGTGACTGGCGTCGACGCCACCGCCCGCATGGCCGACCTGGGTCGCGTCTCCGCCGAACGCCGAGTTGTTGTCCTCGTTTCCGACGGACACCGGGGCGTGTGAGTGCGGTGCGTTGACATTGCTCAGGTCGTCACCGGCCGATTGGTTGTTGTTGTTGCTGTTGGCCGCGTTGTTGCTGTCGGTGTTCTGCGTCGGCGCGATGATCACGCCGCCACCGGAACCGCCTGCTGCCGCACCGCCGTCGCCGCCGTGGCCGCCCACATTGATCAGCCCGCCGCTGTGACCGCCGGCGCTGCCACCGGCAGCTCCGCCGCCGCTGGTGTCGATGTCACCGACCTGGGTGTTCTGGCCGCTGCCGGTGTTGGTGGCGACGTCGCCGCCGGCCTGGGTGTTCACATCGTGGCTGCTGTCGTGCAGGTCGTTGTTCTTGCCGCCGGCCTGGACGTTGGAGCCCTGCCCGGCATAGACGTCACCGGTGTTGGCACCGCTGTTGTGGTCGCCGACGACGTTGCCGGAGCCGTGGACGCTGGTGGTGTCGATGTCGCCGGCGTTGCCGGTGTTGACCACGGCGCCGTTGGAGGCGTTGATGTCGCGGCTGAAGTCGAAGTCCAGATCGACGTTGCCGACGCCCTGCTGAACGTCCTCGCCGGCCCGCGGGCTGCCGATGTCGTTGTTGCTCGCGAGCTGCGTCGCGTTGTGGCTGGCGAAGTCGGTGTTCGTCTCGGGGGCGAACACTCGCTGCGGGGCGAAGGCCAGACCGTTGTTGTCGGCGACCGTGTGCTGCAGCGCCTGAATCGGATCGTTGGTGCCGTACACCGCGGCCGGCGCGACGACCGCGGATGCGGCCTGCGCCAGCTGCGCCTGGGTCACCGCGGTGCCCATCGCCTGCGAGGCCGCTTGCGTCGGGTTCGCGATGAAGGAGCGGACGTCGGCAGGATCGGCACCGGGGCGGGTAAGCCCGAGGAGCCAGTCGAACAGGAACGAGATGGGGTTGGTCATCTTCGGCGCCTTTCATTCGGGGTTGTCCTGGTGGTCGTCGCCGGGCTTGTCCGGCGATCTGGGGACCACGTTATGGATCCGCCAAGCCCCCGCAAACGGGGTCGAAACCCCTCCCTATATACCCCCATGCCGGGATCCAGGGGGATGATGGATTAGGGGATTAGGGGATAGCTAGGGGAGCGGAATTCACCCTGGTCAGGGCGCATGAAAACGGCGCGGCCGTCGATGGCCGCGCCGTTGTCGGGGCGAATGCGGAGACTAGTCGAAGATGTCGAAACCGGTGTCGCCGGTATCCACGTGGTGCGCGACGTCGTCGAGCACCGGATGCCAGTCGACGCCGGCCGCGTCGACCGCGTCGCCCACGAGCGGGGCATCGTCGATGACGCCGTGCGTGAACTGCGTCGACGGGTCATCGATCCCCGTCAGCGGCGCAATACCGTGATCGTCGAGGGCGTCGACGGTCGTATGCACGGCATCCGCAGGCTCCTCGATCACGTTGGTCGACACGCTGTGCACGTCGTCGATCGCAGACACCGGCACGTGGTCGTCGAATGCGTCGAATGCGGCGGTCGCCGCGCCGCTCGTCCACACGTTGCCGGCGGAATGACCGACGAGGCTTTCCGCGCCGGTCGCCGGCGTTCCCATCGACAGCGACTCCGAGACGACCGGAATCAGCGCGTTGACGTCCGCGCTGGTGACATCGGTCAGGTTGGCGTCGTGGATGGCTTGCGCGGGGTCGGCGGCGTAGTGTGCGGCAGCGTCGGGGTCCCGCACCAGCGACATGACGAAGTCGAGTAGCGGGTTTGCCATCGCGCGCCTTCCTTCTTGTTGCGATTGGTCAGGGGCGAACGCCCTGTGACTAGTCATGATGCTATCCAGCAGCGCGGGCCGCGTGATCGGTGTGAACCCCGCCCTTGCGGCGATGTGGTTAGGGGACACGGCGTTAGGGGATTGCCGACATTAGGGGGATGTCCCGGCTCCCCGCGCGGTGGGCCGCTATCGTAGGGGCGGCCGAATGCAGGAGAGGTGAGCATGAGCGATTCTCTCGGGTTGTCCATCGGGGCGACCAACCTCGTCGCCGCGCGCGTCGGCCGGCCACCGGTGATGCGCCGCGCCGTGCTCACCCTGTTTCCCGATCGCGCGCCCGAGGTCGGCGTCCCCAGTGAGATCTTCGCGAATCCGTCGCTCAACCAACCGGGTGTCGCACTGACGGGGTTCGTCGAACGGGTCGGCGACCCGGTCCCGCTGGTCGCCGAGGACGGCAGTTCCCACCGCGCCGAACGCGTGCTCGTCGAAGCCCTCGACGCGATGGCCCGCACGGTGGGCGGTGGCCGGCCGATCGCGATCGCGGTGCCCGCGCACTGGGGACCCGCGGTGGTCGGCGCGCTACGCGCCGCACTGCGCGACAAGCCCAACCTGTCGCCGGACGGTGTGCCCGCGGCGCTGATACCCGATTCCGTCGCGGCCCTCACCGCGCTGCAGGCCGCGCCTGGGCTGCCTGCCGGCGTCGTCGCGCTGGTCGACCTCGGCGGCAGCGGAACCAGCATCACCCTCGCCGACGCCACCGCGACCCTGGCCCCGATCGGCGAAACCGTCAGGTACGCCGAGTTTTCCGGTGACCAGATCGACCAGACGATCCTCAATCACGTCCTCGCCGGCGTCGCCGACGCCAACAACGCCGATCCGGCGGGCACCGCGGCGGTCGGCGCGCTGACCCGTCTTCGCGACGAGGGCCGGCTGGCCAAGGAGCGTCTCTCGGCGGAGACCGCCACCGCGGTACCCGTCGATCTGCCCGGCTTCCGGTCCGACGTCCGGCTGACCCGCACCGAGCTCGACAACCTGATCGCCGGGCCGCTGGCCGGCCTGCTCGCCGCGATCGAGGACACGTTGCAGCGCAACAACATTGCTCCATCCGGCCTTGCCGCGGTGGCGACCGTCGGTGGCGGTGCGGGCATTCCGCTGGTCACGCAGCGGCTGTCCGAGCAGTTCCGCGTGCCGGTCATCACCACGCCGCAGTCACAGCTGAACGTGGCCGCCGGTGCGGCACTGCTGGCCGACCGGGGCCTGGACGCCGATGCACCGACCGGGCTGGCGGCCGCCGCCGACGCCGCGACGGGTATCGCGCCCGCGGCCTGGGCTGCGGGCGCCGCGGGGCTGGCGGCCAGCGAATCGGCCGCCGACGGAGCGCCGTCGGCGACATACCGCGCGTTAGCGTGGTCCCAGGACGATGCGCCCGGCGGTGAACCGGTGCCCTACACCGGCGGGGACTACAGCGCCGACGTCTACTCCGGCCCCACCGACGCCCGCCCGCCGATGGAGTTCGCCCCCGGCGCGGAGCCGCAGTACGAGGCCGAGCCGGCCCCGCTGCCCTGGTACAAACGCCCGCCGATCCTGTTCGGGGCCGCTGCCGTTGCGGCGCTGATCGCGATCGGCGGATTGGCGATCACGCTGACCGGCAACAGCGGCGTCCTGGGACCGGTCACCGAAACCAGCACGACGTTCTCGCTCAACCCGACATCGGGCCAGCCGGTTGCGTCCGCCGAGCCGACGACGGTCACGGTGACCGGATCGGACGGCCAACCGACGACCACCGTCATCACACCGCCACCGCCCCCGCCGTCGTCGAGCACCACGACCACCACGTCACCGACGACGACGAGCAGCACCACCACCACCACGACAACCACGACAACCACGACGACCACGACACCGACCACCACCACCACCACGACAACGGCCCCGACGACGACAACGACGACGTCACCGCCGGCGCCGAAGCCGAAGCCACCGCCCGAGCCGGAGCAGTCGGCCAGTTCCGGGTGATGACCGAGATACCGCCGGCCGCCCGCGAGGCCGTCTCGGCTTTGACCGCCGCACCCACTGAGCCGGCCAGGATCCTGGTGTCGGGCGGCATCGGTACGGGCAAGAGTTCGGTGCTGGCACAAATACGAAACACGTTGCGGTCGAACGGCACCCAGGTGATCACCCGCGCACCCCGGGCGGGCGACGATCCCGACGCCGCCATCGTGATCGACGACGCGCATCTGCTCGCCGACGACGAGTTGGAACGGCTCGTCGAGCGGTTGTCCGATCCGCGCACGACGGTTGTGGTGGCGGCCGAACCACTCACCCAGCGACAGCCGCTGCGCGCGCTGGCGACGGCGCTCGAGCGGGAGAATCCCGTGGTATCGCTCGGCTCGCTCACCGCGTCGGATGTCGCCGAGGCCGCCGCGTCGGCGACGGGTGCCCCTTCCGCAACGGGACTCGTTGAGGCGCTGATGGTTTCGACTGCGGGATTGCCGTTCCTTCTCCGGCCGGCGCTCGCGGTCGCGGTGTCGCCGAACGGCGTGCCTGCGGCGGACGCGATCATGGAGGCTGCCGGGTTCGCGTTGGTCGAGCGGCTACGTCGAGTCGATGAGCCGGTGCTCGACACCCTCCTGGTGTCGTCGCTCAGCCCGGAACTCGGCCCTGACGACGTCGCGGCGGCATTACGGCTGGGCTCCGACGAGGCGCAGCGGTTGGTGGACCGCGCCCGGGCCAGCGGTTTGATCGAGCCGTCGCACAGTCAGGCTTTTCTGCGATCGGTCCATCTCGGTGTGGCCGGGATCGTCGGGGCTGCGCGGCATCACGACATCGAGATCGCGCTGCTGTCCTCTCAGCTCGAATTGACAACGCTGTCAGCAGATCTCGCGTTGCGAATGGCCGACCACGGACTGCGCGACGATCGACTCGCCAACGCGTTGGCCGACCTCGCCTCGCACCATCTGAGGCAACCGGCCGAGGCGGCGCGGCTCTACCGGGCGGCCTCGGAAGCGGGCGCGACCGCCGTCAGCGCCCGGCTCGCCGATGCGTTGGCGATGACGGGCGACTGCGCGACGGCGGCCCGGTTGACCGACGAGCTGCTGGCTTCCGACGACGCGGCCGAGCGCGCGGCGGCCGTCCGTATCGCGGCGAGCATCGCTCTGCACGACGGCGGCGCGGCCCAGGCGGCGGAGCTGTTTCGCTGGCTTGGCCCCTACCCGGACGCCTTCGTCGGCGCAGCGGCCGCGATCGTGTCATTGGCAGCGGGTGACGGGCAGACCGCACGGGCGGCGTTGGGCACTGACAGCGCGGGTCCCCCAACGTCGACGGCGCGCGCTGCGCGCAGCCTGGCCGAGGGCTTGCTGCTGTCGCTGGACCATCCGTTCCCCGTCGCGGTAGCCCGTCTCGGCCAGGCCATCACGACCGAACAGCACCAGCCCGGGGTGGCGCCGGACAGTCCCGCCGCGCTGGTCACCCTGGCGGCCCTGCATGGCGGTGACCCGGTGCGGGCGCGCAGCGTCATCGGCCGCGCGGTGCGCTCGGGCGGCGAGGACGACGCGTTCTCGGCCCAGCGGCACCGGCTGCTGCTCGGATGGGTCCGGATGCAGGACGGTCAACTGGGTGCGGCCACATCCGACGTCGCATCCGTGGGCGAGGTCTCGTTGCACCGCCGCGATGCGCTGTGGGCGGCCGCTCTCAACACCGCGATCGCCCGCCGCAACGGCGACGGCGGAGCGGTTCACAAGCATTGGTACGCCGCGATGGAAGTGCTCGCCGAGTACTCCGTCGACCTTTTCTCGTTGCTTCCACTGAGCGAGTTGTGGGTGGCCGCCGCCCGGATGCGCCAGGTCGATCGGCTTGCGCACACCCTCGACGAAGCGTTCGCCCTCCTGCGCTCGTTGGGCGATCCGGTGCTGTGGTCGGTACCGCTGCACTGGGCGGGTGTGCACGCCGGAATTCTGGCCAATTCGCCAGAGGCGGTCGCGCCGCACGGCCACGCGTTGACGACGGCCGCGGCCACCAGCGCGTTCGCAAAGGCCCTCGCCGGCGCGGGGCGGACGTGGCTTCGGGTGCTGGCCAACCACGTCGACGCCGACGAGGTCACCGCCGCCGCCCGTGCGCTGTCGCAGTACGGGCTGACGTCCGACGCCACCCGGCTGGCCGGGCAGGCCGCGCTGCAGACCCCCGACGGCCGGGTATCCGGCGCGATGCTGCAACTCGCCCGCGATCTCAAGCTGGCCTCCGCTGTCGACGACGAACCGAGCGTCGAATCGGTGCCCGCGACGCCCGCGGCGACCGGCTCGCCCCGCCAGCAGTCGTCGCGGCTGTCCGACCGGGAACGCGAGGTCGCCGAACTGCTGCTGCTCGGCATGCCCTACCGTGACATCGGCAGCCAGCTGTTCATCTCGGCGAAGACCGTCGAGCACCATGTGGCCCGTATTCGCCGCAGGTTGGGAGCGGAGTCCCGCTCCGAGATGCTGTCGATGCTGCGGGCGATGCTGGCCACCCCACCGAGTTGAGCCGCCGCCAATCCCCTAACGCACTCAAATCCCCTAATGGAGTTCCCCCATGGGACTCTCGCCAGCACCGGGGTAAGCACCGATCCGCCCGGGGTTTCCCCGCCCTAGGGTCGAGTCAAGCGTTCCGTGACCAACCTGACCTCGAGGTGTTACATGTCGAATCCCCAAGGCGGCGCGGGCAATTCGCTCGGCCTGGCCGTGGGTGCCACCAACCTTGCCTGCACCGGCGACGGTCAGCGAGCTGTCATTCGGTCGGCCGCGGTCACGGTGGAGCCCGGGGTGACGCTCACTGGCTTCGTCGACCGCGTCGGCGATCCCGTCCCGATGATCGCTCCGGACGGCTCCCGGCACCGCCCCGAGACGCTCGTGACGGAGGCGCTCGACCGGGTCGCCCGCAGCGCGGCCGTCACGCCGGTGTCGGAGGTGGCGGTGGCGGTGCCCGCGCATTGGCGGCCGTTCATGGTCGACGCGTTGCGCGACGCGCTGGGCAGCAAGCCCGGCCTGGCCCGAGCACCGCTGGTGTCCGACGCGACCGCCGCGTTGACCGCGCTGCGCTCGAACCCGGGCCTGCCGTCGACCGGTGTCGTCGTGCTGTGCGACTTCGGTGGAAGCGGCGCCAGCATCACCCTGGTCGACGCGGCGGCGCAGGACGTGCCCATCGGCGGGACGGTCCGCATACCGGACTTCTCGGGTGATCAGATCGACCAGGCCGTCTTGAGCAAGGTCGTCGCGGGCATCCTCGAGGCGTCGGATGCCGATCCCGCAGGCACCGCGATGGTCGGATCGTTGGCGCGGCTGCGCGACGAGTGCAGGCGCGCCAAGGAGCGGCTGTCGGATGAGACGGCCACCGCGATCGCGGTCGACGTGCCCGGGCTGCAGACCACGGTCCGGATGACCCGAATGGAACTCGACGACCTGATCGACGAGCCGCTGGCCGAGTTCACGGCCGTCCTCGGCGACACGCTCGAGCGCAACCGGGTGCCATTGGCGAGCATCTCGGCGGTGGCCACAGTCGGTGGCGGCGCCCGAATCCCGCTGGTCACCCAGCGGCTGTCCGAGCAGCTGCGCACCCGGGTCGTCACGACGCCGCAGCCGCAGCTCACCGTCGCCCAAGGCGTTGCGCTGATCGCGCACCGCGGCCAGATCGTCGAGACGGCCACCGCGATGGCGCCTGCCGCCCCCGCAACGGCCACCGTCGCCGCGGCGGCGTTCGAAGCGGGCGGCGCCCCGACGGCCGTCGGCGCATTGGCCTGGTCCGAGGTGGACGACGACGACCTCATGGCCGTTGCAGCGCCGCTCGAGCCGGACTACGTCGCCAACCCGGTCGACAGCAGACCCGAGCTGAACTTTCACCACGACGAGTGGGACCAGCAGACTCCGGCGCGTCGACGCAGCCCGGCACTCTTGTTCGGGCTGGCGGGCGCGGCTGTGGTGGTCTCCGCGGTCGTCGTCGGCCTGACGGCCTTCACGCATGACACATCCACGGTGCCGGCGGGCTCGTCGTCGACCATCGCTCCACCCGCGTCGGCGCCGGCACCCGCCGCCGCGGACGCTGTCGCACCCGCCCAGCAGGCGCAGGCACCCGTGCAGGTTCCCGCGGCGACCACCGTCGTGTCACAGCCGCAGCAGCAGGTCGTTCGCCAGCAGCAGGCAGCCGCCGCACCGGCAGCGCCACCTGCTGAGGCTCCCGCACCCGAGGCGCCGGCCCCTGCCCCGGAGGCCCCAGCCCCAGCCCCGGCGCCAGCCCCGGAAGCGCCGGCGCCCGCTCCGGCTCCGGAGAATCCCGCGCCACCCACGCCGTGGACTCCGCCGTGGGATCCGCCCTGGCATTCTCCAACCAACGGCGGCTCCGGCACCCCGCCAAGCAATCCGGGCCCGGGATCGGGCACCGGCAACGGCGGAACGGGCAGCGGAGCACCCACCGGCGGGACGGGATCCGGAACGGGAGGAACTGGAACGGGTTTCCGGATCAGGCACCGGAACGGGGACCGACACGAGCACCGGCAGCGACTCTGGCGCCGGCTCCGGCGGCTCGGCGAATACTCCCCTGCTTCCAGGGCTCGGCCCGATTCTGCAACCAGGAACTTGAGTTAGGCCAGCCTGTGTAGCGGGCTTTCCCGGTGAGATGCAACTATGAGCAGGCATCTAGCATAAGTTACTGGTGGGTAACTTACGATAAGTTACTGTTGGGTAACTTATACACCGGGAGGCGCACGGGTGGACACCCAGACTCTGATCAGGCTGATCGTCGGTCTTGCGATGACCGTCATCGTGGGGGCCTTCGCCCTCAAGCGCGTGCTGTGGCTGTACAAGCTGGACCGGGCCGGCCAGCCGGTCGGCGAGGAGAACGGCCGCACCGACCATCTCGGTGACCGCATCGGCACCCAGATCAAAGAGGTGTTCGGGCAAACCCGCATGCTCCGGTGGTCGGTCCCCGGGCTGGCTCACTTCTTCACGATGTGGGGCTTCTTCATCCTCATCACGGTTTACATCGAGGCCTACGGGGTGCTGTTCGACCCGCGCTTCCACATCCCGGTCGTCGGGCGGTGGGCCTTTCTCGGGTTCCTGCAGGACTTCATCGCGCTGGCCGTGCTGGCCGGCATCATCACGTTCGCCATCATCCGGCTCCGGTCGGAACCCAAGGAGCACGGCCGCGAGTCGCGGTTCTACGGCAGCCATACCGGCGGGGCCTGGCTGGTGCTGCTGATGATCTTCTTCGTCATCTTCACCTACGCCTTCTTCCGCGGCGCAGCCGTCGTCAACGGCAACCTCCCCTACGGGTGGGGCGCGTTCTTCTCGCACGGCATGGGCGCGGTGCTGTCTCCGCTGGGCGCCACGGCCAACGAATGGATCGAGACCGTGGCGCTGCTGTGCCACATCGCGGTCGCGCTGATCTTCCTGCTCATCGTGCTGCACTCCAAGCACCTGCACATCTTCCTGGCGCCCATCAACATCACGTTCAAGCGCAGGCCCGACGGCCTCGGCCCCCTGCTGCCGGTCGAGTTCAAGGGCGAACGGGTCGATTTCGAGGATCCGGCCGAGGATGCGGTGCTCGGCCGCGGCAAGATCGAGGACTTCACCTGGAAGGGCTACCTCGACTTCATGACCTGCACCGAGTGCGGTCGATGCCAGTCGCAGTGCCCGGCGTGGAACACCGGCAAGCCGCTGTCGCCCAAGCTCGTGATCATGAACCTGCGCGACCACATGTTCGCCAAGGCGCCCTACATCCTCGGCGACAAGGAAAGCCCGCTGGAGAACACGCCGGAGGGCGGTCTCGGCGAGGAACTGCGCGGCGAGAAGCACAGCGAGCAGCACGCGGTTCCCGAGTCGGGCTTCGAACGAGTGCTGGGCTCCGGCCCGGAGCAGGCCACCCGCCCGCTCGTCGGCACCCTCGAAGAGGGCGGCGTCATCGATCCCGACGTGCTGTGGTCGTGCACCACGTGCGGCGCCTGCGTCGAGCAGTGCCCGGTCGACATCGAGCACATCGACCACATCGTCGACATGCGCCGCTATCAGGTGATGATGGAGTCCGAGTTCCCCGGCGAGCTCGGGGTGCTGTTCAAAAACCTTGAGACCAAGGGCAATCCGTGGGGGCAGAACGCCAAGGACCGCACCAACTGGATCGACGAGGTCGACTTCGACGTCCCCGTCTTCGGCAAGGACGTCGAATCGTTCGAGGGCTATGAGTACCTGTTCTGGGTCGGCTGCGCCGGCGCTTTCGAGGACCGCGCCAAGAAGACCACCAAGGCCGTCGCCGAACTCCTCGCGATCGCCGGGGTGAAATACCTGGTGCTCGGCGAGGGCGAGACCTGCAACGGCGACTCCGCCCGCCGGTCCGGCAACGAGTTCCTGTTCCAGCAGCTTGCCGCCCAGAACGTCGAGACGCTCAACGGTCTGTTCGAAGGCGTCGAGCGGGTGGACCGCAAGGTGGTCGTCACCTGCCCGCACTGCTTCAACACGCTCGGCCGCGAATACCCGCAACTGGGCGGCAATTACACGGTGCTGCACCACACGCAGCTGCTGAACCGGTTGATCCGGGACAAGAAGCTGGTGCCGGTCTCCCCCGTCGGACAGGACATCACCTACCACGACCCGTGCTACCTCGGCAGACACAACAAGGTGTACGAGGCGCCGCGCGAGCTCATCGGTGCTTCCGGTGCGAAGCTCACCGAGATGCCGCGCCACGCCGATCGCGGATTGTGTTGCGGCGCAGGCGGTGCGCGCATGTGGATGGAAGAGCACATCGGCAAGCGCGTCAACCACGAACGCGTCGAGGAGGCGCTGGACACCGGGGCCTCGACCATCGCCACCGGCTGCCCGTTCTGCCGCGTGATGATCACCGACGGTGTCGACGACGTCGCGGCGGCCAACGACCTGCCCAAGGCCGAGGTGATGGATGTGGCGCAGCTGCTGCTGGGCTCACTCGACAAGAGCTCGGCCACGCTCCCCGAAAAGGGCACTGCCGCAAAGGAAGCCGAGGAGCGGGCGGCCACAGTCGAGGCGTCCACCGTGACGGTCGAAGAGGCCGCACCGGTCGAGGCCGCAGAAGCAGCCCCGGCTGAGCCCGCGGCCGAAAAGCCCGCCGCCGCAGCACCCGTCAAGGGCCTGGGGATCGCGGGCGGTGCCAAGCGGCCCGGCGCGAAGAAGGCGCCGGCTGAGCCGGCCAAAGCAGCCCCAGGCACCGGCCGAGGCGAAGGCCGAAGCGCCCGCCGCCGAGGCGCAAGCCGAGGCACCAGCCGCGTCCGAGCCCGAGGTCAAGGGCCTGGGCATTGCCGCGGGTGCACGCCGCCCCGGCGCCAAGAAGGCCCCTTCCAAGGCGGCGCTGAACGAAGGCGAACCCACCGTCACGCAGCCGCCGAACGTCGATCCCGACAGGGCCGAGCCAGGCGCCAAGACCGATACCGCGGATTCTGACCTCGGTCTCGACGACAAGCCGGAACCCGAGGTCAAGGGACTGGGTATTGCACCGGGTGCGCGTCGACCGGGCGCCAAGAAGGCGCCCGCAGCGGCTCCCCCGCGACCGGAAGCGGCGGCGCGCCCGGAAGCCGATGGCGAGGCCGAGGCCGAGGACAAGCCTGCCCAGGCCCAGTCCGAACCGGCCGGCGACGCCAACGGCGAGCAGCCCGCGCAGCCGGTGAAGGGCCTCGGCATCGCCAAGGGTGCACGGCCACCGGGTAAGCGCTGACGCAGGTCAGACATCACAGCCCGGTCTCGATCGGCAAATTCGATTTGCCATCGATGAGACGATGGACGACGTGACTACCCACCAGGTGCCGTGGCATGCGACGGGTCAACACCCGCGCCAGCGCACGTTCACCCAGTCGTCGAAGCTGCAGGACGTCCTGTACGAGATTCGCGGGCCGGTGCACGAGCATGCGGCGCGGCTGGAGGCCGAGGGTCACCGCATCCTGAAGCTGAACATCGGCAACCCCGCGCCGTTCGGGTTCGAGGCGCCCGACGTCATCATGCGCGACATGATCCAGGCGTTGCCGTATGCGCAGGGCTACTCGGACTCGAAGGGAATCCAGGCCGCGCGGCGCGCGGTCTTCACCCGCTACGAACTCGTCGAGGGATTCCCGCGGTTCGACGTCGACGACGTGTATCTGGGCAACGGGGTTTCCGAGCTCATCACGATGACGCTGCAGGCGTTGTTGGACAACGGCGATCAGGTCCTCATTCCGGCGCCCGACTATCCGCTGTGGACGGCGTCGACGTCGCTGGCCGGCGGCACCCCCGTGCACTACCTGTGCGACGAGACCCAGGGCTGGCAGCCCGACATCGCCGACATGGAGTCCAAGATCACCGATCGCACCAAGGCGCTGGTGGTGATCAACCCCAACAACCCGACCGGCGCTGTCTACTCGCGCGAAATCCTCGAGCAGATGGTCGAATTGGCGCGCAAACATCAACTGCTTCTGCTCGCCGACGAGATCTACGACAAGATCCTCTACGACGACGCCGAACACATCAGCCTCGCCACCATCGCTCCCGATCTGCTGACCCTGACCTTCAACGGGTTGTCCAAGGCGTACCGGGTGGCCGGCTACCGCTCGGGCTGGCTGGTAATCACCGGTCCGAAGGACCACGCCGCCAGTTTCATCGAGGGCATCAGCCTGCTGGCCAACATGCGGTTGTGCCCGAATGTGCCCGCCCAGTACGCCATTCAGGTCGCCCTCGGCGGGCACCAGAGCATCGAGGATCTCGTGCTGCCGGGCGGGCGACTGCTGGAACAGCGTGATGTGGCGGTGTCGAAGCTCAACGAGATCCCCGGCGTTTCCTGTGTGAAACCCCATGGCGCCCTGTATGTCTTCCCACGGCTTGATCCCGAGGTGTACGACATCGCCGACGACGAACAACTCGTTCTCGATCTGCTGCTCCAGGAGAAGATCCTGGTCACCCAGGGCACCGGGTTCAACTGGCCCACACCGGATCACCTCCGTATCGTGACGCTGCCCTGGGCCCGTGACCTCAGCAACGCCATCGAACGACTGGGCAACTTCCTCAGCAGCTACCGGCAGTAACCACATCGTCAGGTGCTGCCTCTACCCTCGTCCGGGTGACGCACTCGCACGCCCACTCGCACACCCTGCACGGGCCGTCGCCGTTGGGGCCGTTGGCCGCGAAGATCGTCGTCGGCGTTCTGGCGGTCATCGGCATTGCGGTGGTGGCCGGCGCCGCCCTGCTGTGGCCCAGCCGGGAGAAGGTCGACATCCCGCTGCCCTTCCAGAACGCCGCCGGCGGTGCGGTGACCACCGAGGCCGCGACCGTGCTCTCCAGCGGCAAGGCGGACTGCGGCGGCCCCGATGTCGGCGCGGTCATCACCAGGGACGTGACACCGCCCGAGGCGAAGGATGCGCCCTGTGTTCACGCGGTGGTGGCCATCGAGTCGGGACCGAACGCCAACGCGAAGACGGTACTGGAGTTCAGCACTGGTCCAGGCCAGCCGACACTCGCCCCCGGCGACCACATCCGCGTCAGCCGACAGGTCGATCAATCCGGAACGACGACCTACGCGTTCTACGACTTCGAGCGCACCTGGCCGCTGGTCGGGCTCGCCGCGGCCTTCGCGGTCGTCATCGTCGCCGTTGCCCGCTGGCGCGGCCTGCGGGCGCTGGTCGGGATCGTGGTCGCGTTCCTGGTTCTGGTGGTGTTCCTGCTGCCTGCCCTGCGGGACGGCGCACCGGCGATTCCGGTCGCATTGGTGGCGTCGGCGGCGATCTTGTACGCGGTGATCTATCTGGCGCACGGTGTGAGCCTGCGCACCAGCGCCGCCCTCCTCGGTACCCTGGCATCGCTGGTACTTGCCGCTGGATTATCCTGGGCTGCAATCGATTTCGCTCACCTCACCGGGCTTTCGGAGGATCAGAACAACGAGATCGCCGCGTATATGGGCCAGGTGTCGATCACCGGCCTGCTGCTGGCGGGCTTCATCATCGGCTCGCTGGGTGTGCTCAACGACGTCACCGTGACTCAGGCGTCGACGGTGTTCGAGTTGGCCGGCGCCGGCGAGGGCGGCTCCCGGCGCGCGATCTTTCTCGGCGCAATGCGGGTAGGCCGCGACCACATCGCCAGCACGGTCTACACGCTCGTGCTGGCCTATGCCGGTAGCGCGCTGCCGCTGCTGATCCTGTTCAGCGTGGCCAACCGGTCGCTGGGCGATGTGCTGACCAGTGAGACGGTGGCCATCGAGATCGCCCGCTCCGCTGTCGGCGGAATCGCTCTCGCGCTATCGGTGCCGCTGACCACCGCGATCGCCGCCGTGCTCGCCACGCCGGGCGAGGCGCCCGACGTCAGCCGGCGAGGTCCTGTTCGGTCAGCTCGGTAGCGGCCAGCGCCGAGGCCAGTTCGGCGTGCCGGAACACCGAGGTGACGTCGTCGTGCACCACCCGAAAGGCCCATGCCCCGCCCCCGGTGTGCTCGGTGACCACGACACCGTCGTGCACGTACATGCGGCCCACCTCGACAGTGGCGTCGAGCGACCGGGCCCACTGCAACAGCGCATCGTGGCCTTGGCCGGCGCCGTTGGCATCACCGAACTCGATGTCGTCGCTCGATAATTCGGCCAGCGTGTCGAAGTCTTGTGTGTTCAGCGCGTCGTGCCAGGCGAGGACGGTGGCAATCTCCGAGGTCGTCATGATCGAAACGTACCCACTCAGAAAGGTGTGCGGTCCAGCCACCCGTCCCAGACGGCGGCGTCTCCGAAGATTTCGAGGTTCCCGTCGCTTGCCGTCTGGCGGCGCAAGACGGCCAGCAGGAGATCCTTCGCGCCTCCGCGCAGCGCGACGTCACCCTTGCCGTGCTCGTGCGACACCGAGATTCCCTCGGGGGTGCCGGTGAGGCTCCACTCCCCTGCGGTGCCCAGTCCGTCGTCGGTGGCGTGCAGGTGCAGCGTCTGTCCGGTGTCCAGCGGCGACGTCTCACCGGTCGCCTCGACGGCGATGCGCTCGAACCATTCGTCGATCGCGTCGGCGGCCAGCTCGGGCGTCAGTTCGTAGTCGACACCGAGCGCGATTGCCGCGTCGGCGCGGTGGACGGACGCCTCGTGCACCCGCCTCCTGATCCACCACTGGGCGGGACGGGGGCCGAGGAACGTCCACACCTCGGAGTGGGCGCCGACGGCGTCGACGGCGTCGAGGACGAGCCGGGCGCCCGCGTTGAGCCATTCGATGGCGGCGGCGCGGTCGTCCGGCGGTTTTCCGTCGGGCACTTCGCGCGGATCGATCGGCTCGCTGCGCTGGTCCGCGACGATCTGGGCGGCCCATCGATTGCCACGCCCGACGTGGCGGAACAGCTGGGTGATGGTCCAGCCCGGACATGTCGGCACGGGGGTGGCGGGGTCGGCCGAGCGAATCAGTTGGCCGAACGCCTCTGTCTCGTCGATGAGCGCAGCACGGAAATCCACGTCACGAACCTAACGCACCGCGCTAGGTGGGCGAACTCATCGCCCGCGCCGTTCCCAACGTGACCGGAAGCGACGACCAGCCGCGCAGCACCCGGGTGTCGCGCCTGCTGCCGCTGCCCGCCAGCCGCGCGTCGGGGAAGCGCTCGAAGAAGGTTCGCAGTCCGACCTCGCCTTCGGCGCGGGCCAGCGCGGCCCCCAGGCAGAAATGCCTGCCGCCGGAGAAGGATAGGTGCTTGCCCGCGTTGTCGCGTTCGATGTCGAACCGGTGCGGGTCGACGAAGACGTTGGGGTCACGGTTCACACCGGCCAGGTGGATGACCACGGTCTCGTCCCGCCGCACACGGATGCCTGCGAGATCGACGTCCTTGACCGCCACCCGCGCGGTCATCTGCACCGGCGAATCGAGCCGCAGAATCTCCTCGACCGCGTTCGGCCACTGCTCGGGGCGGGCCGCGAGCGTCTCGAGATGCTCGGGCGCCTCGATCAGCATGCGAATTCCGTTGCCCAGCAGGTTGACGGTGGTTTCGAAGCCCGCCGCCAGGACGAGGCCGGCGAGTGCCTGCAGCTCCGCGAAGTTCAACCGCGGGCCCTCGTCGGAGGCCTTGATGATCTGGCTCATCAGATCATCGCCCGGATTGCGGCGCAGTCGTTGCAGATGGTCGGTGAGCCAGTCATTGAAGCCGACGATGCCCTGATTCACCTGCTTGAATTGCCGCCACGACACGCCCAGATCCAGGCTCGGCGCACCCATTTCACCGAAATGCAGGATGCGGGGCCGGTCTTCGTCGGGGACACCCAGGATTTCGCCGATCACGGTGACGGGAAGCTGCGAACAGTAGCGACCCACGATGTCGACGACCCCGGTATCGCCTTCGAGTTGGTCGAGCAGGGTTGTTGCGGTTTGCTCGACGCGTTCCCGCAGCGTCGCAACCGCTCGCGGGGTGAACACCGACGACACCAGCTTGCGGTATCGGGTGTGATCGGGCGGCTCGACCGACAAAAGCGACGGCGGCCGCAGCGGATGCAGCAGACCCGGGTCGGTCTTCCGTGCGACCCAGCGCAGCGGCTTGGGCAGATTGCCGCCCTGCTCGGTGACGCTGAAATCGTCGGAACGCAGCAGCTCGTGCGCCACGCCGTGGTCGAGGGTCAGCAGCACGGCACGACAGCGGATCACCGGGCCGCGGCCGCGCACCTCGTCGGCGAAGGCGGCCGGGTCCTCCCGGACGGCGGGGTCGGCGATGAGCCGGGCCTGCGGATCGCCGTTGCGAACGCCGAGCTTCGAAAGGACGCGAATGACGCCGTGCAGGGCAACCCATCGGATTCGTTGCCTCATGACGCCGAGCTTACGACCGCCGGCGTTGTTCTACAAGCGTCAAACAGTGGCGCTCTTGCCGAGCGCGTACACCTTCCAGCCGGCGTCGGCCCACGCGGCCGAATCCAGGCAATTGCGGCCGTCCACAATGACTTTGGCCCGCACGGTCTCGGCGAGATCGTGCGGGTCGAGCTCGACGAACTCGCGCCATTCGGTCAGCACCAACACGGCGTCGGCGCGTTCGCACGCCTCTACCACCGACGTGGAGTAGTTCAGCGTCGGGAAGAGCCGCTGGCTGTTCTCCATCGCCTTGGGGTCGTAGACGTTGACCGTCGCGCCGTTGAGCTGCAGCAAGCCCGCCACGTTAAGCGCGGGTGAATCGCGCACGTCGTCGGACTCCGGTTTGAAGGCCGCCCCGAGCACCGCGACGTTGGCGCCGAGCAGTGACCCGCATGCCTTCGTCGCCAGCTCGACCATTCGGGTGCGGCGGCGCATGTTGATGCTGTCGACCTCACGCAGGAAGGTCAGCGCATGGTTGGCGCCGAGCTCGCCCGCGCGCGCCATGAACGCGCGGATGTCCTTCGGCAGGCAGCCGCCGCCGAAGCCGAGGCCCGCGTTGAGGAACCGGCGGCCGATGCGCGGGTCGTAGCCCAGCGCGTCGGCGAGCAGCGTGACGTCGGCGTCGACGGCCTCGCACACTTCGGAGATGGCATTGATGAACGAGATCTTCGTCGCCAGAAAGGCGTTCGCCGACACCTTCACCAGTTCGGCGGTCTGGAGATCGGTCAGCAGGAACGGCACACCCTCGTCGAGCAGAGGCGCGTACAACTCGCGGATCGCTGCCTCGGCGTGTACCGAGTCCGGCTGCACGCCGAGCACGATTCGATCGGGATGCAGGGTGTCGTGCACGGCGAAGCCTTCCCGGAGAAACTCGGGATTCCAGGCGATTTCGACATCGACGCCGTCGGCGGCCAGGCCACGGGCCCTGGCGCCGAGTTCACCCGCAGTGCCCACCGGCACGGTGGACTTGCCGACGATCACCGCCGAGCGCCGAAGCCGGGGCACCAAGGTATCGATGACGGCGTGCACGTGACGCAGATCGGCGCCGTATTCGCCTTTCTTCTGCGGTGTTCCGACACCGAGGAAGTGCACGTCGGCGAAATCGGCCGCCGTGTCGTAATCCGTGGTGAACTGAAGCCTGCCCGCAGCGAGATTGTCGCGCAACATCTTTCGCAAGCCGGGTTCGTAAAACGGGATGTCGCCGGCCGCCAGCTTGGCTACCTTACCGGGGTCGATATCGACGCCGAGAACCTCGTGACCCAGTTCGGCCATCCCGGCGGCATGGGTCGCGCCGAGGTAGCCCGTGCCAAACACAGTGCATCGCATACTGCCTCTATAGGCGGCCGCGATTAGCTAACTGCTAAGCGACACCAAGCGGCAAGCCAACGGCAGATGACCGGCTAGTGGCCGCCGGTGCAGATGCCGAACACGCAGATGCTCGGACCACTGCTTCCGCGCGAACCTCCACTGCGGCCACCCCGTCCGTAATCGCCGGAGCTCGAACCCGGGTAATCACCGGAGCTACCACCCGAATCCGGGTAGCCGCCCGAAATCGAGCCACCGGAATTCGGGTACCCGCCCGAGCCGCCGCCGGGATACTGCGGGGACTGCGGCTCGTCGGGCACCTGCTGCTGGGGCTGCCGCCACGGCGGCACCCACACCGGCTTCGGTGGAGAGTAAACCGGCCGTGGCGGGTAGTACGGGTTGTACGCCGGCGGGTTGTAGAGCGGCGGCGCCAATACGGGAGGCACGACCGGCGCCGCGGGCACAGGTGCCGGAATGGGCGCCTCGGGCACGGGTGCGGGCGCGGCGGGCGGCGGTGCCGGGGCGGGTGCCGCCGGTGCGGGCGCGGGCCGCTCCACGAACACCGTGCGCGGTGTTTGCGCCGGGGCCTGCTGGACCACCGGTATCGGGGCCTTGATGGTCTCCGGCGGAGGCGCGGCGGGCGCCGGAGCCGGCGCGGCAGGGGCCAGCTGCTGAACGGGGGCCGGTGCCGCCTGGCTCGGCACAACCGGCGTGTCGCCGGGGCTGGGCCGCTGGTCGGCCGTCGGCCGGATGCTGACGGCCAGCGAGATCACCAGCGCGACAACCCCGACCACGAAGATCGACGTGAGCGCGCTGCCGACCAGCAGGAACGGCTTGCGGCTCTCGTCGCCGTAGAACGGTTCGGAGTCGGACTCGGAGATCTCGTCGGAGTACGCCAGCGCGTCCGAATAGCTTTCCCCGCTACCGACCGGTGCCAGCTGCGTGGCGATCCCCGCCATCTGGGTGGCCGCGCCGGCCAGCCCTGGGTAGGCGCTGGCGGCGGTGGTTCCGTCGTGGTCCTGCGAGTACGCCAGACCTGCGGTCGAGGCCTCCATCTCGGGCGCGTGCGCCGAGGCGAGCGCCGCACCGCGGGCGAGGGCAAGCTCCGGCTCGTCGGGTGCGCTGATCGGCAACGCCAGCAGGTTTTCCAGATGGGCCTTCACGGCTGCCGCGTCGACACCGGAGCCCACGATGAAGAGGCCCTGCGGCGCTGACTCCGCGGACTCGACGGACCGGGCCATCTCGGTCAGTACCGCCATGGCGTCGGTGTCGTGCAGATCGCGGCTGAGGACCTTGACCACCGACCCGTCATCGGTCTGTACGACCGACATCGTGGCGGTGTCCTTCTCGATGAAGAGGACCGCGGTGGTGTCGTATCCGATCGCGCGGCCGACGGCCTGGGCGAGCGAGGCGGCGGCGTGTGTCGCTGAGACGAGCATGACGTCCTCGATGCCGCGCGCGGCGAGGCCGTCTCGCAGTGCGGCGGCGTCGGAATGGTGCGTCCACGCGACACCGATCGACTTCAGATGGTGACCGCTGGCGGCGGCACTCTCCTGCGTTCCGAGCACTGCCGCCACGACTTGATCGGCCGCACTCGACGTTGCTGAGCCGTCGGCGGTGTGGACGTCGAAGGCATCGTGGTCGACGGTGACACCGTCCGCCTTTTCGCCCTCGACCAGCACCATGCGGACCGTCGTAGGTGTCATCGACACACCTAATACGATGTCCACTGACCCTCCAAAGTGTTTGCTACGCTATCTAGGCTGTCGTTGCACACTCATCGCGCGCGAGCCGACAACTAGTTACTTCATCGCCCCTATCAGGGCGGTCGTTACAGCCAACCGCGTTTGCTGACGGCGGTGAAGTTCTGGCCGGATCGCGACGACGCTGATGCTCAACGACGCCCGCATTCGAATCTACCCGCGTGAATGCAAACGCGGACGGGTCGGTGCAACTTCCCGCTAGGTCGCCTTGATGAAGTTCTGGTACGACCGCGAGGGCGTGGGTCCGCGCTGACCTTGGTACTTGGACCCCGCTTTCGCACTGCCGTACGGGCTCTCGGCGGGACTGGTCAGCCGCAGCAGACACAGCTGGCCGATCTTCATCCCGGGCCACAGGGTGATCGGCAGGTTCGCGACGTTGGACAGCTCGAGTGTGATGTGTCCGCTGAAACCCGGGTCGATGAAGCCCGCGGTCGAGTGCGTCAGCAGGCCGAGCCGACCCAGCGAGGACTTGCCCTCGAGGCGCCCGGCGAGGTCGTCGGGCAGCGTGCACCGCTCCAGCGTCGACCCCAGCACGAACTCGCCGGGATGCAGGACGAACGGCTCGCCCTCCTTGGGCTCGACCAGAGTGGTCAGATCGTCCTGGCGCACCGAGGGGTCGATATGGGTGTAGCGGGTGTTGTTGAACACCCGGAACAGGTTGTCGAGGCGGACATCGACGCTCGACGGCTGCACCAGGCTCTCGTCGAATGGATCGACGCCAAGGCGTCCGGCGGCAATCTCGCTACGGATGTCGCGATCGGAGAGCAGCACCCGACGAGCGTAGCCGCTGAGGTGTTAGCCTTCGTGGTCACCGGCGTCGGCCGGCATGCCGATGTAGTTCAATGGCAGAACATCAGCTTCCCAAGCTGAATACGCGGGTTCGATTCCCGTCATCGGCTCCCTTGTGACCAGCAGAGATGCTGTTCGAGCTGTTCGATTACCCGGCCTCGATGTCACACGTTGTCACAACTCGCGGACAACTCGGTCCAGCGTCGCACCAGCAGCCTTGAGCGCCTCGTCTTGGCTGTGCGCATACAGCTTCATCGTCTGGCTGGCGTCCTTGTGCCCGATCCATGCCGCGATCACCGACACGGGCACGGCGGACAGGTGCATCAGCGTTGCGCAGGTGTGCCAAAACCCATACCGGACCGGCCTGACGAAGGTGGGCATGCCCGGTGCGACGGTTGGGCTGCAGCCGCAGGACCCGACCATCGCCACGGCGCTGAAGGCCCAGGGTTATGCCACCGGCCAGTTCGGCAAGAACCACCTGGGCGACCGCGACGAGCACCTGCCCACGATGCACGGCTTCGACGAGTTCTTCGGCAACCTATATCACCTCAACGCCGAAGAGGAACCAGAACTACCCGACTATCCGAAAGGCCCGGCGTTTCGGGAGAAGTTCGGGCCGCGCGGAGTTTTGCACACCTGGGCCAACCCCGACGGCACCCAGCGCATCGAGGACACCGGGCCGCTGAACAAGAAGCGGATGGAAACCGTCAACGAGGAGTTCCGCGACGCCGCAGCGGATTTCATCCGCCGTCAACACGACGCGCAGACACCGTTCTTCGTGTGGTTCAACGCAACGCACATGCATTTCCGCACCCATCCCAAACCGGAGAGCATCGGCCGCTCTGGGCGCTGGCAGTCGGAGTATCACGACACGATGCTCGATCACGACGATCTCGTCGGTGATCTGCTCGATCTGCTCGACGAACTGGGCATCGCCGACGACACGCTCGTGATGTACTCCACCGATAACGGTCCGCACATGAACTCCTGGCCCGACGCCGGTATGACCCCCTACCGCAACGAGAAGAACTCCAACTGGGAAGGCGCTTACCGGGTTCCGGCGGTGGTGCGCTGGCCGGCCCGTATCCCGGCCGGCCGGGTGCTCAACGGAATCGTCAGCCATAACGACTGGTTCGTGACGCTGCTATCGGCGGTCGGTGTCCCAGATATCGCCGAACAGTTGCGCGCCGGAACGGACCTGGGCGGCACCACCTACAAGGTGCACCTCGACGGGCACGACCAGCTGGCCTACATCACCGGCCAGACCGACGAGAGCCCGCGTCAGCATTTCTTCTACGTCTCCGACGACGGCGACCTCACCGCGCTGCGCTACGACAAATGGAAGTTGGTGTTCAAAGAGCAACGCTGCCCCGGCACCCTGCGAATTTGGGCCGAGCCGTTCACCGATCTGCGCATCCCGAAGGTCTTCAACCTGCGCACCGACCCCTACGAGCGGGCTGACATCACCTCCAACACCTACTACGACTGGCTCCTCGACCACGTCTTCTTGTGTATCCCCGCCCAGGACTACGTCGCCCAGATGCTGCAGACTTTTGTCGAGTTCCCGCCACGCCAAAAGTCGGCAAGCTTCAACCTCGACCAGGTGTTGGCCAAGCTGCAGGAGAGCGCAAAGCAGGACTAGCCCGCGCGTAGCCAGCGGACACCACCGGGTGATCCGTCACTACTGGGGGGCCTTTGGACAGCGGGCCCGGAAATCGACCGCGGGTTGCCTGATGCGCTGAAGGTCGCCCTTGGCTTGCGGATTGGCGTCTAGATAGGTCTGGACCTGAGCCCGGACCTGATCCTTGGGTTGGCCCATGAGGCTCGTGAAATAGTTGTTCACGTCGGGGTGGGTGGATAGGTAGTTCGACGTGTCGAACGAGACGCCTGACATGACGCGCGACAGTTCGGCGGCCGTGCACGGCGGTGGAACTGGGGGCGGCGGGTCGGCCGATGCGATGGCGGCGGCCCCGAAAAGCACTGCACCGGCGAGGACTCCGGTGCCGATCGCTCCTTTTATCGCGCGGCGCGCAGGGCGTGGTGAGGGCAACATGCGGGCTCCTTCATCGAGTGGTTGACGGATAATGGGGTAGTTGCTCAACGATGTCCACCGCCTCCACCGCCTCCACCGCCCCCGGTGCCACCGCCTCCACCACCGCCCGGTGATGCATTGAAGCCTGGTTCAGCCACCTCTGCTTCGCTGAGCTGGTCGTTGAAGTCAGGCACCGCGGCGGGAGCACACTGCAGCGTGTAGTCGTCCGGCGTGTCGCCGCCTGTACATTCCTGCGCGACGGCGTGGGGGGCGACGGCTGGTCCGGCGATCATCGGGGCCAGAGTAAGAACCATGGCGACTGCGCTGGCCAAGATCAGTCGTCGCGTTGGGATTTGAACCGTTGTCATAGTCATACCCTTCGTAGTTCCTGACGACGTCTGGCCTCGGCGCGCTGCAGAACCCAGGATTCAACGGTAGGGCTGTCAGGAGGCCGCCGATCGGGCTTTCGCCGTTCTTCAGCAAGCCTGGCAGCCCGCTGTACGCCAGCCAGAAGGAACCCACGAATTCCTCTGGTATGAGCTACGTCTCCGGGACGTCGCTGCTCAGATGTCGGCGAGGCATCGGGCGCAGCGCCAGGAGCGCTTTCAGGCTGGACCGCTATCCTCGCGCACCGTAATTGCCCAGGGCAACGAGTACGGATGCCGATGAAGGAGTCGCCTTATCGTGCAGGACCATCTCCCAGTGCGCGCCATCTCTCGATCGGTCCGCGTGTTGGGGCCGGTCGTCTTGTTGGTTGCGTTGGCTTTGTACCTAGCCGCATATCTGCGGTGGCCCAGCCTGGCCAGCCAGGTCGACCTGTTGGTGTACCGGTTCGGAGCAATGCGCGTCTGGGATGGCCAGGACCTGTACTCGGTGGGGATGACTGGAAATCCACACACGATGCTGTTCGACTACACGCCATTCGCTGCGCTTTGCTTTCTCCCGCTGATCGGGCTGGGTCAGCCCGGCATTCTCGGCCTCGGTCTCCTGGTGAACATCGCCTGCGTTGGCTACATCGTCCGCCGAATGCTCTGCGCTGCAGGAATTACGGCCGAAACCGGTCTGTGGGGGTTGACGGCGCTTCTGATGGCTCCGATCCTCTGGTTGGAGCCTGTCCGGCTTTCACTGCAACTCGGCCAGGTCAACGTCCTCATCATGGCTGTCGTCATCGCAGACCTACTGTCGTCACGCAGGTGGACTGGGATAGGTATCGGGATCGCCGCCGGGATCAAACTGACTCCCGCGTTGTTCATCGTCTTCCTCGTCGCAACCGGGCGACGTCGCGAGGCAGCCATCGCTGGATTGACCTTCATTTCGACCATCGCCGTCGGGTTCGTTCTGCTGCCGGCCGATTCGACCGAGTTCTGGCTGCGGGGGCGGTTTCAGGATGTGCGAAGGATCTCCAGCGACCCGCTGGCGAACACCAGTCTGACTGGACTCCTCGCGCGCCTCGACTGGGCGACGCGGTGGGAGACCGTGGCCGCGGTCGTCTTCGCGATCTTCGCCATCGCGATCGCCGCGCTGGCGTGGCGTCGCGGTCATGTGCTCTTGGGCGTCGCCATCGCGGGGATGACCTCGGCCGCCGCTTCACCCTTCAGCTGGAGCCATCACTGGGTGTGGTTCGCACCGCTCCTTGTCCACCTTGGCCTTCTCGGGTACGTACACCGCTCGCGCGTCGCGACGCTGGCCATGTGGACGCTTGCGGCGATTCTCGCGGGATGGTTCGTCGCATCGCGAAGCGATCCTCCACAAGCAGGTCTGCTGTCCCTGCGCCACCCGGGGATGTGGGATCAGCTGCTTCCTGCGGCTTACCTGTTCGCGCTTTGTCTCGTGCTCATCTGCAGCGTGTACACAATCTGGCGGGCACGGCAGCGCCCAGCGGCCGCACCGATCGGCGCTGACGCGATGGCGGAGGGCAGTCGACCGAGAGCGAGCATCGGCCCGCTCTAGCCGCGACCACTAGACGTTGCCGCGTTTTGGACGGCCTCGCGACTTCCCAAGCTGACTACGCGGGTTCGATTCGCGTCATCGGGTCCGCAAAGAACCGCACCGGGCGAGCGTGAAGCCCGTCCGGTGCGGCCCTGCTGATCGTGCGGTTTACGGGCTGTGCTGGACCGAGGTGTCCGGTTGGGGAGCGTCCGCCGACGGCAGCCTGCTCAGTCCGATGCAGGTCCCCGTGTTGGAACCGGTGCACGGAATCCCGTCCACCTTCGGAACCTGGTTGGGTCCGCGCATGTCGAGTGAATCCGCGGACGGATCGGTGCTCGGCAGGCAGCCCTGGATGACAAGTGCCTCGGCGACATTGCCCGGACACGGCATGTCCGGCACGTTGGCACTGGCGTCCGCCGCCGTGGCGACGGCGAAACCGGCGGCGCCCGCTGCGAGGGACGCAAACAGTGCGGCCGGCATCATCTTGGACATTTGTCCACGCTTCATTGTTCTCCTTCCAACGGCAGGCTCGTCTTGAGCCATGCCTCGGGTTCATTGGGGCGACGGCCATCGCTTGCACGGGACAAGCTCCGCCGTTGCTGGTGCGGGCCCACCACGCGGGTGCTCAGCGGGTGGCTGCGACGTTTCGACACCTGGTCGTAACCCGCACATAACCTGGGTTACCCGTGCGACGCAGGTGCACCAACATCACCGCAGCGTGTCATGCGCCACAGGTCCGGTTGGCGGCTGCTCGTTACAGTTGCATGGATGGGTGATTCCGCGGGCACAACGCCGGAGGACGGCTTCGAGTTCGTCATCGCGGAACCCGGCGTCGAACTCGCGGTGAAACGATCGGGCGAGGGACCGGCCGTTCTCCTGGTGGGTGGCCTCGGCATGCCGAGTGTCACATGGGACATCTGCGGACTTCCCGATTCCCTGGTCGACGCCGGATTCCAGGTCCTCGTCTACAACGCGCGCGGGATACCGCCCTCTTCCGCGCCGCCCGCGCCGTACTCGGTGGCCGACCTGGCCCGCGACGCCGCCGCGATCCTCGACCACTTCCAGGTCCCGCGGGCGACGGTTGTCGGCTACTCGATGGGTTGCTATACCGCGCAGACGCTGCTGCGCAGCCGTCCGGAGTTGGTGGATGCGCTCGTTCTGTTCGCCGGGCTTGCGCCCTCGCCGGTCGGTGCGATCGTCGGCGAGATGGAACTCGGCCTGATCGAGCGGTACGGCGAGGTGCCACGCGAGGTACTGGTCTTCGAGCAATTGCTGACCACCCTGCACCCGCCGATGCTGCAAGATCCGTCGACGGTGCAGGGCTGGCACCAGATGCTGTCGGCAGGCTACGACAGCGGGTGGGCCGGGCCGGAGGGGTTCAAGGGACAGCTGACGGCATCGCAGCAGTGGATCGCCGCCGGCGAGCCGACCCCGGAGCACCTCCGCGCGGTCGGCGTGCCCACGCTCGTCCTGGCATTCGAATACGATCTGTTCTTTCCGCCGGCGCTCTGCGAGGCGACGGCCCGACTGATTCCCGCCGCGGAGTTCGCCCGGATCGACGGCGCGGGCCACGGCGGCATCTTCACCGGACCCGGCGACAGCGTCGCCCGGATCACCGAGTTCTGCTGCGCCCACCGCGGGAGCTAAGCTAAGAGCCGCCGTCCCACTCGTGGTCGTGCATGAACGCGTCGGGGATGTTCACGCGATACCGAACGGCCTCGGCAAGGATGTTAGCCATGGCGAGCGGCAGCGCCAGGCTGGGCCCGGGATCGCGGCGGCTGAAGATGACCCCGTCAGCGCGCCGGTAGTCGCGCAGGAATCCGCGAAAGGTGTTGTCCGGCAATGAGGACTTCCGCCATCCGTACATCAGCATCCCGGGACCCAGTATCTTGCTCGCGCCGGGCTTGGGCGCGATGACCTCATCGTTGCGGCCGAAGAAGGCCCTGTCGACCCCGGTTTCCGGATCGAACAGCAGTATTCCGCTGGTAGCCCGAGGATTGCATTCGACGCTGAACAGCCCCCGGCCCGGGACCTCGACGAAATCCAACCCGATCTGCCCCGTGAAATTGAACGACTTGACGCATTCGTGCACCCACGCGGTGATGCGTTCGTGCTCAACGGATTCGAACGTCAGGCACGAGGTGCCCTCGATCGCGTAGCGCACCGGGTAGACGGCATGCGCCTTCACCTGACCGTTGTGACAGACGGAGTACGAGCAGTAGTTCGTGCCCTCGGCCCACTCCTGCGCGATCCACGGATTTCCCGCTTCGAAAGTCAGGCCGCCCGGAGGCTCGCCCGGATGCACCTTGTAAACCTCCTGCGAGCCACGCGAGTAGACGCGCTTGAGCGCGAAGTCCTGATCGAATTCCAAAGCCGCGAGGTCACTTTGGCTACGGACCAGCGCGAAGTCGAGGGTGGGTATGCCCAGCCTCGCGAGAGCTGCCTGGAACTCGTACTTGTTCTCCAACCGGGCCTCGAGATCGAAATCGGAGAAGAACAAAGTGCAGTCGTCCGGAAACAGGTCGGGGTGTCGCTTGATGGTGTTCGCCAAGATCTCGGTCCCCTCGTGCACCGGCACGACAAGGTCCACGCCGTGCTCCCGGACGATGTCCGCGATGGCCCGCGTCCATTCGAGTGGTTCGTAGCGCGGCCGTGGCGTGCGGAACGTCTTCTTCACCCGTGAGGAGAACTTGGTGATGGGAACGGGCACCGAGTCGGCGATCAGAACGTCGTGTCCGGCGGCGCCCATCAAGCGGGCCAGGTGAAGTGAAAGGAACGACCGGCCGAAGGTGATCAGCACGGTCCTTCTAGCGCCCGTCGGTAACACTCGTCGCACCTCTTTTCGTCGTCTCAATTCCGGTCAGTCTGATCAGATGTCGGCCCTCTGTCGCGGTCACGCTGCAGCTGGCGGGTTCGCCGTCGATGTCAACAGTCGTCGAGGGTGGCAGCCGCTCCAGCGTGATTTCCGCCGGACCATCGGTGACGACCTCGATCGTCGCGTCAGGAAACGAGGCAAGCCCGGCCCGATCCAGGTCGGCGGTGACGGCGGCGACACCGTCGAGGCGAAGCGACAGGTGGGGACGGGCCTCGCGCCGACGCATCCGCTGCCACGTCTGCTCCGCATACAGCCCGGGCGTCGGCCTGAAATTCAGGACAAGCCCGTAGCGCCGCGCGGTCCGGTCGATCTCGTCCCGCTTCGCATACGACCGTGCATCCACGGTGGCGACAGCACCGCGACGTGAGGCCACCTCGGGGCTGGCCCGCAATTCGGATATCCACCAAACACGTTGGGGCCCAACACCGATGTCCGGCCTTGCCAGCTGGGGGTACCAGCTGAACGTGATGTGGCCCGGGTCCGCCGTTCGCTCACCGGTGCCCATGCGCGACACCGCATCGTCGAACGAGCCCTGCAGTGCCAGGGCCACATGGTCCTCGACCGGGTACACCGTGAAGTGATAGCGGTAACCGAGCCGGTCGAGTTTGAACACCTGTTGGGCGACCGAGGGGAAGGGCACGAACTCATCGATCAGGCCATGGGCGATGACCAAGGGGAGCCACCTGGCGTTGCGCAGCAGCGGCCACGTTTCGCCCTCGTGCACACAGTGCGAATCGGGGTCGACGTCAGCGGGCACGTCGATGCCGGGCAACAGCCGGACACCGCATGCGGGCGGACCTGCCAAGACGACGGCCTGCGCGAACACAGAGGGATAGGTCAGGGCCAGCCGGTAGGCGGCGTAACCGCCCATCGAATAGCCCGAGATCACCGTTCGGTTCGGGTCGGTGCCGAATTGGTCGGTGACTCGCGCCCAGACTTCCCACACATCCAGCTCGCCCTCGTCGAAGAACCAGCACGCCGGTCCGCGGCCCAGCGGGCTGGCCACCACTGAATCGCGCCCGTCGCATATCTGGTCAAGCAGATCGGGTTCGACTGCAGCGAATTGGTTCTGCCCCATAGCGATTGAGTGCAGCATCAATGTCAACGGCAACGTGCGGCCAGGTTTGTATGACGTGGGCACGCACACCGAGTAAGGCTGCACGCGGCCGAGGAAATGCGGCTTGGTAGCGAGCAGGTCGGTGTCGGCCACCCCCTGCCCGAGCTCGACCGAGGAGACATACCAGCGAGTCGAGGTGCCGGTCACCACCGGCTCCTCGGTCCACTTGCCGGCCGCGAGCTGATCCCACGGCACAGACAGTGAGAACTGTGAGACATCGCCGTCGGCGAGTGCCGCCGCCTGCGCCCGGTCCGACCAGAAATTGTGATGCGCGGACTCCTGCGCGCAGCTGCGGAAGGCGACGTTGTAGACGTTGGGCTGGCCCTTCTCAGCGCCGAGTTCGGTGGGTACGGCGGCGAATGCGTCACCTGTTTCGTTCGCGAGACCGGCGGCCAGCCGCACCGTCCATGTTCCGGTCGGCTCGATCAGCGCGCGCGGCACTCGCGCGAGAAACGACCGAGATTGCCGGTCGACCGCGTGCTCGACCGCCGTCGTCGTCCCCGTCGCCAGGTCGATCAGCCTGGCGCCACGGCAGGAGACGAGCAGCGCCATATCGATTCCGGCGGAGCGAACGCCCGCTCCGGCGGGCCACTGATCTCCCGCGGCGCGGCCGCGACCGGTGTCGAAGGTGAACATCGCGATCGGCACCGACGGATCGTTCAGCGTGTTCCAGTCGATCCGCCACCACGTGGCCTCGTCGGCAAGACCGACGGCGACACGGAAGATGTCGGCGCCATTCCCCGCAGCGGGACCGCCTGGATAGACGTAGGTTCCCTTGGGCGGCACCACCCGTCCGCCCGACAAGCTCACCCTGACTCCGTCGGCCCCATGGTCGTCATAGATGAAGTCGGTCCAGAACACCGCACCGGCAGCGGATCGCCCGGTGCCACAGGTGCGTGGAAAATGCTCGCCGAACGGCCAGTCGGCGGGGGCGGGCAGCGCAGGCTCGGGGCGCAGCGCTGCGGGCGGCACGCCTTCGGGCATGCCCCCGACGACGACGAGCTCGCCGCCGCGGGGCCCTTGCGCCGGCCCGGCCGCTGCGCCTCCGTCGGCAATCCGATGCGCCATGCGCAGGGGCAATCGTGCGATGTCGCCCAACGACCCGGACAGTTGTCCGAGCCCAGCGGCTGTGCGACGAATCGCGGCGGTCACATTCTTCTTCTGCATTCCGTTGCGGGACTACCCGCAAGCACGGTCCGCATGCCTAGAGAATGCTGAGAAACAGCGGCCGTGTGTTGCGGCGTGTCCCTTCAGCGGGCGTGACGCTGATCACGCCAACACGAACTCCTCGACGAGGTCGGCGATCATCGCCGCACCCCGGGTGTTTTGGTGTAGTAGGTCCGTTGTCAGCTCCAGGCCGCGGCGCCGGGAGATCTCGTCGAGCGGACGCCGCAGCACAACGTGCTGAAACGCGCCGCCGGCCATCAGCGCGACGCCGTCGCGGTAGGGCGTGTCCGGGCGGAACCCGCCCTCGGTCAGGTGCGCGAGCTGCCGCTCGTTCAGCGGAAGGTAAACGATGCCGCGGGTTTCGGCGATCTGCTTGAGCACCTCGCTGTAGAGGCGGGAGCGTCGCACCGACTCCGAACCGACGTCCTCGCCGAGAACCGGCAGCGAGAACAGCCCGATGCGGGCGGACGTTTCGGCAGCCAACCGGTCGACGATCGCGGAGATGTTATCGCTGAATCCGTCAATCGCCGGTCGTGCGGTGAGTTTGTTCATCCGCACCGCACGGCGGCTGTTCTTCTGCGACATGCTCGCATTGACATCGTTGCTGCCGACCAGCACGGTCACCAGGTCGGGGCGCAGGTCGATCACCGCGTCGAGACGGCGCAGCACGTTTTCGGTGAGGTCGCCGTTGGCGCCCGCATTGGTGAACACGAACGGCGCCAACGATTTCCGGCTGGACAACATCGCCACATAGTCGACGCTGAGTTGGCCCCGGGTGATGCTGTCACCGAGGCAGACAACGCGACGCCGGGCCACTTACTGCACCTCTTCGCTGTCACGGCTGGGTGCGCTCATCCCGCGGTCCTTCGGAGCCTGCGGGCACGGGTCGCCGTCGCTGATGCCGATGCGTTCATGGAGCCGGCCGAGCGGCCCCGGAACCCACCAGTTCCAGCTGCCCATCAGATGCATGAACGCCGGCACCAACACAGTTCGCACCAACGTGGCGTCGACCAGAATGGCCAGGGTAAGGCCGAGGCCGAACATCCGCATGAAGGACACATGCGCGGCGGTGAGCGCGGCGAACGAGATCGACATCACGAGCGCGGCCGCGGTAATCACCCGACCGGTATGCGCCACCCCCAGGGCGACGCTCTCGTCGTTGTCGGCGGGGGTCCGGTCCGACGCCAGCCAGAACTCGCGGATCCGCGACACCAGGAAGACCTCGTAGTCCATCGACAGACCAAAGGCGATGCAGAACAACAGAATAGGCATGTTCGTAACGAGCGTGCCGGTTGCTGTCGTGCCCAGCGCGCCCAGATGCCCGTCCTGAAAGATCCACACCATGGCGCCGAACGCGGCGCTGAGCGACAGCACGTTGAGCACCAGCGATTTCAGTGGCAGCACGATACTGCCCGTCAACACGAACAGCAGACCCAGCGAGATCATCGCGATCAGACCGAGCACCATCGGCAGCCGCGACATGATCGCCTTCGCCGTGTCTCGGTTGGTCTGCGCGGTCCCGGTGAGGTAGACGTCCCGGCCGCCCGGCCCCGCCACCGCGTGCAGCCGATCGAGTTGGGCCTCCGAAGCCGATGAGAACAGCGGCGCCGTGCTTGTGGCCGTGAGGAACATGCTGCCCTGTGCCTCCCCGGTGGGCGCTGACGGCGGCCCGGCGGCCGTGCCGTCGGCGAACGTGCCCGTCGGCGCGGATACCGAAGCGATGCCGGGTACCCGCGAGAGATCGGCTGCGTAGCGGCTTATCTCCGACGGCTGCAGTCCGTTCGCCTCGGGGACGACGACCGACACCGATGTGGCCGGGTTGGCGGCGAAGTCGGTGCGGAGTAGGTCGCCGACCTGGTGTGCCTGCGCGGAACTCGGCAGCACCCGGTCGTCGGGGAATCCCCACCGTATGCCGAGGAACGGCGCCCCGAGCAGCAACAGTACGGTGACGCCCGACAATCCGATGGGAATCGCGTGGCGCATAACGAATTTTGTTGAGCGATACCAGAATTGCTGCTCGATCGGCCTGGGGATCGGAGCGGGTCGCCCGCGTCCCCGTCGAACGAGCCTGCGCACGTCCAGCGAATTCAGTCGGTCACCGAACAGCACGATCGCCGCCGGTGTCACCACCACCGCCACGATCGCGGCCACGACCACCGTGGCAACCCCGGCGTAGGCCAGCGACTTCAGGAAGTGCATCGGAAACAGGACCAGGGCCGCCATCGACAGCGCGACCGTCGTCGCGGAGAACAGCACCGTGCGGCCCGCGGTCACCATGGTGCGCTCGAGTGCATCGTGCGGATGTGCGCCGCACGCCAACTCGTCTCGAAACCGGCTGATGATCAGCAGTGTGTAGTCGATCGCCAATGCGAGGCTCATCGCTGTGCTCAAGTTCAGCGCAAACACCGACACGTCGGTGGTGAAGGTGATCAGACGAAGGATTGCGAGCGCACCCACGATCGACGTCACGGCGACCATGACCGGCAGCGCCGCGGCGAGCAGTCCGCCGAAAACCCAAACCAGGACGAGGAAACTGAGTGGGATGGCAATCGACTCCATCACCAGTAGATCGGTCTGTGTCTGCGCGGTGATCTGCGAGTTGACCATCGCGGGCCCGCCTGACGACACCGTGACCCCGTCGTAGTCCCGCGAGACCTGGCCCGACAACGTCTTGGCGCGCTCCGGCGCATCCCGCTCGCCGCCGGTGACGCCCGCGACGATCAGCCCCGACCTGCCGTCGTTACTGACCAGCTGGGCCGCGGCCGCCGGCGGTGCCGTCCATGCCGACGTGACGCTCACGACATGCGGTGATCGCTGTAGTTCGCCGACGATAGCTGCGCCGGCCCCGCGGGCAGCCATGCTGCCGGTCCCATCCGGCGACGACACGACGACCAACATCTGTTGATCTCCCTGGCCGAACCGGCCGGCCAGCAGGCGCGACGCGACAGCCGATTCGGAGTTCGGGTCCTCGAACCCCGTCGGGGACAGACTGCGTGCCGCGGGTATGCCGAATATCGCTGCAAGAATCGTCGCCATCGCGGCCACGGCGATGGTGAGGCGTGGTGCCGTAATGGCAAGTCGCGCAATTCGATGCAGCAGGTTCGTGCCCTTTGCGGACGAAAGATCCAACGACGGTGACGGAATGCGATGTTACAGCCGTTGTTCTCGATTCTGCCTAAGCCTCCAGCCGCAGTATGTTTGATACGGCAAACACAAAGGGCGAGAGGACATACCGAACACGACTCAGCGGATTTTTGATCGCCGAATGAGATCCTGCCGCGGCCCCGGTCAGCTAGTCTGGCCAGACCGATGCCGCAGCGCCACCCCTGGCAAATCGTGTTCGCTGGGCGAGGGGGGTGCATGACCACGGATGCGCGGGATCCTTTCGACACCGTCGTGATCGGCGCGGGTCCGTCAGGTCTCGCCGTGGCCCGTGAGCTCAGCCATCACCACGGCATCACGGCGCTGGTCATCGACCGCGCAGCACTTCCGGTGATTGCGTGGCGTACGCGCTATGACAACTTCCGTCTCAACACGACGGGCTTCATCTCGCATCTTCCGGGACAACGGATCCCCATCAGGGCGGGCCGTTGGCCGAGCCGGGAGGACATGGTCGCCTACTACGACCGCTACGTCGTGCGACAGCACATCACGCTTCAACTCGGATGCGAGGTGAACCGTATCGACCGCGCGCAGGGCGGATGGCAGCTCGACACATCGGCGCACGCGATCCGGGCACGAGCCGTCGTTCTCGCCACTGGCAATTACCGGACACCGATCGTCCCGACATGGCCTGGGCTGAGCCGTTTCAACGGCGAATTCATACATTCCAGCGACTTCGTCAGCGCGCGGCCCTACCGGGGGCGCGACGTGTTGGTGGTCGGCGCGGGGAATTCGGCGGCCGACATCGCAGCCCAGCTCGCCGACCACGGCGCGGGTCGGATCTGGCTTGCGGTCCGGACTCCCCCGCACCTGGTACGTCGCTCGATGGGACCGATTCCGTCCGATTTGCTCCTCGAGTTGTCGGCCCGTGTCCCGGCGACCCTGGTCGATCCGCTGATATCCCGCACCCACCGCTTCATGTGGGGTGGCGACCTTTCGGTCGTCGGGTTCCATCGGCCACCGATGGGGTTGAAGGCCACCGTCGAACAGCGCGGCCGCATCCCGACGTTGGCCGACGAGCTCGTCGGCGCCGTGCGGGCCGGCCGCATCGAGGTCGTCGCCGCGGTCGAATCGGTCGAACCCGACCGGGTGATGCTCGTCGACGGTTCGTCCGTCGCTCCGGAGGTGATCGTCGCGGCCACGGGCTTCAGCGCAGATCTCGATGGCCTGGTCGGGCATCTCGGGGTCCTCGATCACCGCGGCAATCCGCGCAGCGGCTTTGCCTGCCATGTGAGCGACGGATTGTTCACGATCGGATACGGCGTTCCACCCGGTGGCCCACTGCGTTCGATCCGCCGGCACGCCACCCGACTGGCCCGCGAGATAGCGCATCATCTGGCCACTGAGCCCGCCCAAAGCGTTGCACGAGGCTCACGCCGATGACCGTGAAGCGTCTGCTGGCTCCGCTGCGCTGGTCGGTCATCAACACATTCCTGTTTCCGCGGACATTCGCCAGAACCGGCCAGTTCGGCGACGGCCGCGAAGCGGCGGTCGCCGAGTACGTGCTCGCCAACGCCCGTCGCGGCGATATCGACGACGCGCTCGACACCATGGACAGGTTCGCGTACGACAAAACCTTTCTGATCAGCGTCGGCGACAGAAAGGGGGAACTGCTCGACGCCGCGGTCAAACGTGCCGGCACCCGACTCGCCTTGGAGCTCGGCACCTACTGCGGTTACGGGGCGCTGCGCATCGCGCGGGCCGCGCCGACGGCGCGAGTGTTCTCCGTGGAGTGCGCCGATGCGAATGCCGTTATCGCGCGGCGGATCTGGGCCCACGCCGGCATGGAGGAACGTATCACCTGCGTGGTCGGCATGATCGGCGACGGCGGGCGCACACTGCAGGCTCTCGAAGACCGCGGGTTCGACGCCGGCGCGCTGGACCTGTTGTTCCTCGACCACGTCAAGAGCGCATACCTGGCGGATCTGCAGAGCATCGCCGAGCGCGGGTGGCTACACCCAGGGTCGATCGTGGTCGCCGACAACGTCCGCATTCCGGGCGCGCCGAAGTACCGCGAATACATGCGGCAACAACAGGGCAAACGGTTCGACACGATCGAGCACAACACGTACGGCGAGTATCAGACGGTGGTCCGCGACTTGATGCTCGAGTCCGTCGTACTGGACTGAGTCCGGACGCGGCCGCAGCCGCGCGTCATTCCTCCACGATCACCGGGTCACCGACGTTGACCGTGTTGTAGTACCACTCGGCATCTTCTGGGCTCAGGCTGATGCAGCCGTGGCTGACGTTTTCGTAGCCGAGTGCATTGACCGCCCAGGGCGCCGAATGCACGAAAAGGCCCCGGCTGGTGATACGCACGGCGTAATCGACCGTGAGGAGATAGCCGTCGGGATCGGTGACGGGGATGCCGACGCTGCTCGAATCCATGGTGATCGAGCGCTCTTTGGACAATACGGTGTAGTGGTCGACCGGCGTCGGGTATTCGGGCCTCCCCAACGAGGCGGGGAACACTCCTTGTTGTCCCCAGAACGGCCGATGGTGCGGCGCCGGCAGTTCGGGCGGGGGTCCCGCTTCGACACCGTCGACGGTGACGGTGAATGTGTGCTTCGAAATGCTGGCGACACCGATGACAGCGGGTCCCGTATCGAAGGCCGCCGTCTGATTGCCGGCGGACAGCGCCACCGTGGTGTGTGCGGGCCAGTACCGATCGGGCACCCACTGCACTTTGTCGGAGTCGAGCCACTCGTACCTGCCGGTCATCGAGGGCGACGTCGTGATTCCGATAGCCCGCTCGGCCGCGCGCCGGTCGGCGATCGGCGCCTTGAACGTCACCACGACGGGGTGCGCCACACCCACCACCGCGCCGCGCTCCGGCAGCACCGAGGCGATGGCGTACTTGTACGACTCGTCCGCCGCCGTCAGGTCCACAGCCGCCGGCTTCGCGACCACACTCGCCGCGATCACGAGTACGACGAACACACACGCAAATGCCCCGCGCATAATTTTCGATTCCTTCGGTTGCGTGCGGGTCGGGTTAGCTGCCCGACGGTCCCGGCATCACCGGTTGACCGGGAACCGGCGCGCCGGCCGGCGCGGGACCGGTCGGCTGGCCCTTCCCACCGAGGCCTCCCATCTCGACGAGCGGAGCGCCACCCGCCGCCGGTGCGGGCGCGGCCGCCAACGGCGCACCCGCAGGCACGATCGGAGCCACCGGCAGCGGCGGGGCCAGCGGTGGCAGCGGCGGAGCCAAGGGCGGCACCACGGGCGGCGCAACCGGTGGAGCCACCGGCAGCGGGCCCGGCAGAGCCATCGGTACGCCCGCCATATCGGCAAGTGGGGCGTTGGCCGCGCACACGGCCGCGGCGGGTGCGCCGCCTGCGGCCGCCGGTGCCGCGCCGCCTGCGGCCGCCGGTGCGGCGCCTGCGCTCGCCGACGACTGCTGACACTCGTAGCCGCCGGTCATGTACGGCTCGGCTGCCACGTTCGGACTCAACGCTATGGCCATCCCACACAACCCAGCCCCGGCAACGGAAATGATGTTGAACCGGTCAAAGATCGCCATCGACGTCGACTCCTTCTGCGTGTTTTGAACGACGGCGTCAATTGTCAGTAGCACCGATGGAACAGGCGACGCGCCGCACCGCACCGTTTCCCAATGGTGACGTTGTTGTCATCGCCTGCATGCAATCGCGGGTCGATCCCCTGGCCAGGGGCGATGGGTTACGAGAAAAAATTTCGGAAAAAGTCGAGAAAAACTGTGCGACCGACGCTTGCCGATCGCTCCTACCCGTGAAAGCGGCCACCACGGCGGCTTTGGACCGAGGAGAGATCATGAACGCCACGACCAACTTCATCCGCTATTCAGAGCCCACCGTGCGCAACGACGTCGCGCTCGCCTACTCGCAGTGCCTGCCCGAGTCGGAGTATGCGTACTCGTCGGAGCCTCAGTACGGCTCCTACTACAACCAGCACGCGCCGATGCCGCAGCAGCCGGTGCAGGCGCCGGTCGCGAAGTCCTCGTCGACGGGCAAGGGACTGCTCCTCGTTGCGGGCCTGGCCGTGGTCGGCGCCGCCGCGTTCGGCGGTGTGATGCTTCTCAACTCGAACGATTCGCAGTCCGCCAAGACCATCGCCGCGAGCACGGCCGCGGCGTCGGACACAGCCGGTTCCACCGTCGTCAATCTTCCTTCCGCTGTTGACATTCCGGCATTGGCCCCGGCACGAAACACACCGGCTCCTGTGATCGTCAACAACCCGGCTCCCGTTCGCGTGAGCGGGCCGGTCTCCTCGCCGAAGACCGTCGTCGCGCCTGGGGTCGTCGCCGCGCCGCGCCGAATCCCGCTCCCGCACCGGCTCCGGCTCGGCGCCGGCGAAGGGTCCCGGCGTGTCGATCAAGACTCCGGGCGTCGAGGTGGGCGTGCCCGGTGACGGCGGCGTGTCGGTGAAGACGCCCGGCGTCGAGGTCGGTGTTCCCGGTCAGAACGGCGGCGACGTCGTCGTTGCCGTGCCCGGTGGTCAGCCGCCCGCCGGCCAGGCGAAGACCGACGGAACGGCGAAGACCGACGGCACGACCCCCGGCGAGGGCACCAAGCCGGCAGACGGCAACGCCGTGACCGACATCGTCGATGCTGTCGGCGGAGCCGCGGAGAGTGCGGGGAATTGACACCAACAGCCGGTCGCAGCACGCGGTTCAGCCCAGCCCAAACCGGTCTGGGCGCAGCCGATCCATCACCCGAATCCCGCGCTACGAAGGGTCGCAGCAACTACGCTGACGGCTACGCCGCTTGATCGATTTGGAGTAACGCCCATGACCGCCGCGCTATCGAACTGGAGTGGCATAGGCCCAGGCAGCAGCGACGCCGAGTTGGCCGTCGCGGCGGCGGCCGGCGACCGGCACGCGTTCGCCCGGATCTACGACCGCTACGCCGATCGGCTGCACGACTTCTGCATCGGGATGCTGCGCGACCGGGACTCGGCCGCAGACTGCGTCCAGGATGCGTTTTGCATCGTGTCCACCAGCCTCAGTGGTCTTCGTGAGCCCGACAAGCTGCGCCCGTGGCTCTACTCCATCGTCCGCAACGAAGCCCACAAGAGACTTCGCGAGCTCAAGCGCGAACGACCGTCCGACGAGATGCCAGACGTCGTATCGCACGACGCCGGCCCGGACACGATGGCTCAGCGGATGGAGCTCGCGAACCTGATTTCCGAAGCGGCAGGCGGCCTTTCGGACCGGGACCAGGCGGTGCTGGAGTTGGCCTACCGTCAAGGGTTGGACGGACCCGAGCTCGCGATGGCCCTCGGCGTCACGCAGACGAACGCCAACACCATGGTCGGCCGCCTTCGCGAAACCATCGAGCGATCGCTCGGGGCGCTGCTGGTGGCTCGCCGGATCCAGAGTGACCCGGGCAGCTGCCCGGAGTTGGCCGCAGTCCTGCACGGCTGGGACGGGAAGTTCAACATCCTGATGCGCAAACGCATTGCGCGACACATAGAGTCGTGCGAAGCGTGTGAGAATCTGCGCCGCCGATCGGTGAGTCCGGCTGCCCTGCTTGGCGCGCCGGTGTTCATCCCCGCGCCGGTGTGGCTGAAGAAGAACGTCATGGCAGACTTCGAGCTGACGTCCGCATCCCATCGCATGTCCAACAGCGGCGCGGCCACCCAGATGAGCCCGCATGTGGATCAGTCGCACTTCCATGCGGCGGCGACGACCGCCGCGCCGGCGATCCAGCCGCCACCCGCCGCCGACATCCCGCCCGACCAGGACAAGCGCCGGGTGGTGCCGTTCATGGCGCTGTTGATCGGCCTGCCCTTGGTCATCCTCGGCGGAACGTTGGCATGGGTGTATCTGCCGAGCACGGCACTGTCGCCGAGCGGCGTCGTGCAACCGGCGTCCTCGCCGACACCGGCACCGGCGCCTTCGCTTCGCGCGCCGACGCCCGCCGCGGTCCTGCCGACGCCTCAGCCGCCGAAGGCAACCCCGACGCCGAAGCCGGTGCAGACGCCGCGCCCGGCCGCCCCGCTGCCGACTCCTCAAGCGAAACTGCCGACACCACAACCGCAAGCGCCGCCGCCGACGCCTGCGGCGCCTGCACCCGCACCAGTCCCCCTGCCACCGGTTGGGCAGCTGCCGTTGCCGCAGATACCTCTACCGCAGAATCCGATCCAACTCCCGCTGCAGTTGCCCCGTCAGAATCCGGCGCAGGTTCCGGCTCAGGCGCCCCCGGCTCAGGCGCCCAACCAGGCCCCGCCTGCACAGCCGCCCGCGCAAGCGCCGGCCCAGGTCCCGGCTCAGGTGCCCGACCCCGTCGGGCCCGCGCCGAACCAGGTCCCCGATCCCGTCGGTCCGGCGCCCAAGAAGGTCGACCCCGCCGCGCCGAAGCCCTGCGACCCGACTACCGACGTCTGCGTCAAGTAGTGCCGTACGCGCGGGCGATGTCGGGTGAGTCCAGCCACCTCGAATACGTCGGCGACTGCGGCCAGCCGGCCGGCGAATCCTGCCATTCCTCCTGGCGTCCCCACGGCAGCAGGTCGATCAGCGCGAACGAATGGCTGAGCTGTTCGGTGCCGCGGCCGTTGGTGTGCCACGTGCGGTAAACCGTATCGCCATCCCGCAGAAACACATTGACGCCGAAGCCTGCGCCGGCCGGCGCATCCACGTCGGCGCCGAACGAGCTCTCCGACGACGAGTACCACTCCATCTTGTTGCCCACCTTGTCGCGGTAGGCCAGCGCCTCCTCGATCGGCCCGTTCGTGACGATCACGAACCGCGCGTCGTAACCGTCGAGGAACTCCAGCCGGGTGAACTGCGAGGTGAATCCCGTGCAGCCGCCGCACTGCCACTCGGCACCGTCCTCCCACATGTGGTTGTAGACGATGAGCTGCGAGCGCCCCTTGAACACATCGACGAGCCGAACCGGACCGTCCTCGCCGACGAGCGTGTAGTCGGCCATCTCGACCATGGGGAGCCGACGGCGCTGCGCGGCGATGGCGTCCAGCTCACGGGTCGCCGCCTTCTCCCGGCGCCGCAGCTCGTCGAGTTCCGCGCGCCAGGTCTGCTGATCGACGACCCGTGGTTTCGCCGTCATGTCCGACATGAAAGTCTCCTTTCGGTCCCTCTCTCGACATACAGACAGCAGCGACGCTCGAAACTCATCGCCTCGGACGCTGAATCGGGAAGGATCCAAAGCCGTGACAGGACGTCTCGAGAACAAGGCCATCATCGTCGCGGGGCTCGGCGGCATCGGCAACGGGCTGGCGAAGCGCTACGCCGACGAGGGTGCGCTGCTCGTGATCGGTGATCTCGACGCCGAGTTGGCGTCCCGCGTCGCCGCCGATCTCGACGCGTCGGGTGAGCGCGTTCGCGGCGTATCCCTCGACGGCGCCGACGAGGAGTCCGTCATCTCGGCCGTCGAACTCGCCGTCGACAGCTTCGGCCGGCTCGACGGCATCCACCTGAACTTCACCAACGCCGCAGACGCCTACCTGCCCGGCGGCGTCGTCGACCTGCCGCTCGAGGCGTTCGACGGGGTCATGCGCGTCAACACCCGCGGCTTCGTGATCTGCGCCAAACACGCCATCCCGCCGATGATCGACGGCGGCGGCGGGTCCATCGTGTTCACCGCGTCAATCGACGCCTACAACGGCGCGAGCACCAGGGTGTCCTATCAGATGAGCAAGGCCGCCGAGCTTGCGCTGATGCGTCACATCGCCCGCAAGTACGGTCCGAAGGGCATCCGGGCCAATGCGATTGCGCCGGGGCTCATTTGGCATTACAAGTTCGACCAGAATCCGATGCCCGACGGCATCGTCGACCAGACACGGGCGCGGCAGATGATCAAGTCGCGCTTCGGCAGGCCCGACGACGTTGCCGCCCTCGGCGCGCTACTGCTCTCCGACGACGGCAGCTTCATCACGGCCCAGACGATCAGCGTCGACGGCGGAGTCACATTCCGCCCCTGACGCCGCACACCCCCGGGCAGTATGGTCCGACCATGCGGTCGACACCTCTGACAATCATGTTCTGGCCGGAGTCGGCCTACGGGCCGACGAACCAGTGCATCGGCCTGGCCGCCATTCTGCGAGACCGCGGCCACACCATCGTGTTCGCCGCCGAGAGTTCGTGGGCGGGCAAGCTCGCGCCGTTCGGCTTCATCGAGGAACTCGTCGATCTGGCCGAACCGGCCGAGGGTGCGGGCGAGGAGGACGCGGGCGCGTTCTGGACCGAGTTCATCGCCGACACGGCGCCGGAGTTCCGCAAGCCCACGATCGACCAGCTCGAGTCCTTCATCCAGCCGACCTACAAGGCCCTCATCGACGGTGCGACGTACTGCGAGCCGCGGCTGCGCGAAATCATCGCCAAGCACCGACCGGACGTCCTCGTCGAGGACAACGTCGTGCTGTTCCCCGCGTTGGCGACGTCCGGCGCGCCATTCGTGCGGATCGTGTCGTGCAGCCCTCTTGAGGTGACCGGGCCTCAGGTTCCGCCACCGTTCTCCGGCCTTCCGAGTGCCGACCGCAGCCACTGGGACGCCTACCGTCGCGAGTTCGACCGCACCCACCGCGCGATGTGGTCCGACTTCAACGACTGGGTGCAGGCCCAGGGCGCGGATGCGCTGCGTGAGTTGGAGTTCATGCCCCACGCCGCCGCGGCCAACCTCTACGTCTATCCCGCCGAAGCCGACTACCTCGACGCCCGACCGCTCGACGCCATGTGGACGCGGATGGACTCGAGCGTGCGGGAAACCGACGAGGAATACCGGCTGCCCGCCGAGGTGGCCGACCGGCCCGAAGGCAGTGCGCTGGTGTACCTCTCGCTGGGGTCGCTGGGCGGCGCCGACATCGAACTGATGCAGCGCCTGGTCGACGTGCTGGGCACGACCAAGCACCGCTACATCGTGAGCAAGGGACCGCAGGCGGACCGAATCACGTTGGCCGACAACATGGTGGGCGCGCAGATGCTGCCGCAGACGAAGGTGATCCCGCAGGTCGACCTCGTCATCTCGCACGGCGGCAACAACACCGTGACCGAGACGCTGCACTTCGGCAAGCCGCTGATAGTGCTGCCCCTGTTCTGGGACCAGTACGAAAACGCCCAGCGCATCGACGAACTCGGCTTCGGCATCCGGTTGAACACGTACGCGTTCGCCGACGAGGAGCTCACCGGAGCGGTGGACAGGCTGCTGGCCGACACCGAACTGCGCGCCCGGCTCGCCGACATCGGTGCCACGATTCGCTCGCGCGATGGTCTGCGGGTGGGCGCCGACGTCATCGAAGAGGTGGGCGTGCAACATCGGGCGTCGGTTGCCTGACCCGCTCGATGCGCTCGACCTCACCGAGGGGATGCGCTTGGCCATCGTCGCCGACGACGACGGTCTCGCGGCGTTGCCGATGGTGCGCGACCGGAACGGGCGGTGGCGGCGCGCCCGGCCCGGCGACGGCGCGGCCGAAGCGCTGCTGGCAACGCTGGCACAACAACCCGGCTCCACGACACGGGGCCGCTTCACCATCCAATCCTGGAGCTCGCGAACGGCATTGGGCGAGAGGGCCATCGGTGTCGACCAGACGAACGAGTCGGTGGTCGTCGGCGACACCGCGGTGGTGAAGTGGGCGGCCCATCTGCAGGAGGGACCGCATCCCGCGGCCCGGCGGATAGCTGTGCTGCGCGAGGCGGGGTTCGCCGGCATGCCCACCGCTTGGGGTCTTGTCACCTGGCGGCCCGCGCATGGCGAGGAGACCCTGGTCGCCAGCGTCGACGAATTCCTGCCGGATGCGGTGGACGGCTGGACGTGGGCGGTGCGACTGATCACCGACGCGGCCCGCGACCACCGCCCTGCACCGGCAGTCGACGCCGCGTCGAAGGTCGGCGTCCTGGTCGCCGAATTGCACGCCGCCCTCGCGGGCACGGCGACGACCGCGTCGTCCGCTGATGCTGATCGATGGCGCGAAGCAGCGCTCGACACGCTGGAAATCGTTTGCGGGCTTGCCGACTGCCCGAGCGTCGCGACCGCCCGCGACCGCCGCGACGAGATCGCGACGATCCTGAGCCGGCTCGACACCCTCGCGGGCACGCCGATCATCGAGGGACATGGCGACCTTCACGTGGGGCAGGTGCTGCTCGCCGACGGCCGCTTCGTGGTGACCGATTTCGACGGCAACCCGGTATTGCGATCGCAGGAGCGGATGCTGCGGGTTCCCGCGGCGCTGGATGTCGCCGGCATGTCGCAGTCGCTCGCACACGCGGCCATCGTCGCGGGCAAGTACACGCCGCTGGACGCCGCGACGCTCACCGAGATCGACGCGCTGACCCGGTCGGCGTTCCTTGCCGCATATGCCGACCGGCTCAACCGGCTGGGCCACGCCGATCTGCTCGATGCGCGTGCGCTCCGGCCCTTTCGCGTACAACAGGTGTTGCGCGAGATCATCTATGCCGCAAAGCATTTGTCCAGATGGATGTATGTACCGGATGCGGCACTGCCGGCTCTTCTCGACGAAGGAAGCGCATCGTGAAACCCGACGGCTTCGCCGCCGACCTGTACCGCAAGCCCAAGGTCCTGCAGCGTCTCGCAGCGATACTGCGCGACGGCAACCCGTGGTCGGAAGTGGTCCCGCGAGACATCGAGCGAGTGGTCCTGATCGGAATGGGATCGTCGGCGTATGCGGGCGGCGTCGCCGCGGCGCGCATGCGGGCACGCGGGCTCGTCGCCTCGTCGGAACTGGCGTCCTCGCAACTCTTGCCGGCATGGAGTAAGCGAACGCTGATCGTCGCGACGTCGGCGAGCGGCGGGTCGGCCGAAACCCTGGCCGCACTGGACCGCCTCCCCCGATCCGTGCGCAGGGTGGCGCTGACGAACACGGCGGGCTCGGCCATCACGCAGCAGTGCGACGCCGTGGTGGACCTGGCCGCCCAGCCCGAGGTCGGCAGGGTCGCCTGCCGCAGCTATCAGCACACGCTGGCACTGCTCCTCGCGCTCGAATGCCATCTCGTCGGCGAGAACACAGCCGGGCTCGCGACTGCCGTGGCGTTGGCCGCGGATGCGAGCGCCCACCTGCTCGACAGCGAAACCGACTGGCGCTTCGAGGTTTCCGAACCTCTCCTCGGTTCGTCGGGCGTGTACCTGGCGGCGCCGGCGCACCGGTTCTGTTCGGCGCAGCAGGGCGCGCTCATGCTGCGCGAAGGGCCGCGACTGCCCGCGGTCGGATGCGAGACCGGCGACTGGAGCCACGTCGACATCTATCTGACCAAGACCACCGACTACCGACTGCTCGTGTTCGCCGGTTCCCGCTGGGAGTCTCAACTGGCGGAGTGGACCGCCCAGCGCGGCAGCACGGTCGTCGGTGTCGGTGGGGTCGTGCCCGGCGCGCAGTACAACCTGCGCTATCCGGGCGACTCCGACGACACCGTGCGGTTACTGGCCGAGGTGCTGGTCCCCGAACTCATCGCGGCCCGCGCCTGGCAGGCTCAGCGGATGTAGACCTCGCCGCCGCTGGGGTATCCACCGCCGTGCGTCGTGATGTGAACGTGGTCGTAGTGGCCGTAACCGCCGGCTTTCGCACCGCTGGGCGTGTAGTACACGCCACGCCAGATGCAGTCCTGCAGGTCGAACTTCTCGGCGTTCTCCAACGCGAACGCGACGATCCTGTTGCCCAGCGCAATACCCGCGGCCGAGGTGGGGTTGGGAATCATCACATCGAGCGCCAGGCCGTTGGGATGCCACCTCAATGCGTCGGGCCGCACCCCGCCGATGTTGTGGATCTCCGGGAACAACGCGCTGATGGCCCGGGACGCCAAGATGGTCTTGACCTGCAGGCCCCGTTCGGGCGCCAGGCCGACGGGCAGCACCCGCTCCGCCTCACGGTCGTAGACCCGGTATCGCGACGCGGTGGCGAACTGCGCGGTGGCGGCGCCGACAGCCGACTCCGCGCCGGCGGCGGGATCGACGGCGTTGGTGGGTGCCGAGGCGACGACCTGGACGCTGCGCGCCGCGACGTCGTCGACGATCTGGTCGGCGGCCTGGGCTTCGCCACCGGGCGCCGGGACCGACACGTCACCGCCGGTGGCCAGCAGAAGGGCGTAGGGAGCGATGACTGCTGCCGCAGGGACCGCCGACGGTATCCGTCGGCGGCGAGCGACACTATGCCTCCCCATCACGTAGCACCATACGAGCAAAGCCCCGAATGTTCATCTTCCCTCAATAAACCCTTAAGAACTGGCTTGCGCATGTGACGCAGCAAGCACACGCCGCGGAAGGCCGCTGACCGATCGGCGCCAAAATGTAGGGAAACACCCGATAGATTTGCTGGTCACGAATCGATAACGTCGCCCTCAAGTGTCGGGCATAGGCCGACATGACAGGAGGGCAGTGCAATGACCCACTCGAATCGCTGGCCACACTTTGCTGGCGCAACATCTTTGCTCGCGGCGGGACTCGTCGTCGCACCGGCGCCGGCACACGCGGTCCCACCCGCGCCGCTGGCTCCCCCTGCCTGCCAGCAGTGGGGCTTCGGTGGGACGACCAATATCGTCGTCAACGGGAGAACCGTCGCATCCTTCACCGCGGATGGACCGAGCTTCGTCGGCTCGGCGAGCGCAGGAGACTTGACTGTCCCCACCAGCGCCGTCGTCCACGAGAACAACTACATCGAAGTTTCGCAGCACATGCCGGGCCCCGAAGGCTCGGGAGGCGCCGAACAGAGCTACAACGGCGTCGTCGGTCCCGACGGAATGGCAAGCGGCAAGTCGCACAACTCGTCACCGATAGTCCAAGGGACACCAGACTGGACGACAGCGGCGCCCCTGAAATGCATCAAGGAAGCGGCTGCGGAGGTTCCCAAGCAAGGGCCGACGGTGTCGTTCGATCCCATCCTCGGCGGGCTGAACGTCCACATCACCGACCGCAGCGGCGTCACCTCGCAGTGCACCTACGACGCCGACGGCTTCACCCGCACCTTCCGGCTGGACGCCAACGGGTCGACCGATCTCAAGATCGTTCCGGCCGTCCCGAAGCTCGACAACTGGAACATCAACGTCACCTGCGACAACGGCACCAGCACCCAAACCACGCAGTTCTTCTGACAGGTCACGTTTCCGCAGCTCATCGGCGCGCCCTCCGGGGGAGGCGGGGAGATGGCCGTAACCTCAGTGTGCGTCGAATCGGTCGGGTGCCTTAACCGAGCCGGCAGTTTTCGCTCGACCGGTTCGATGTGTCTCGCCGGTCGGCGATGTCGGTCACACTGTGTGGCGTGCCATCCGACGCCATCAGCATCGGCGGCGTTGACCTCGCCGACCCGGACACCTACCTGTCCGGCATGCCGTTCGACGCCTTCCGGGAACTGCGGCGGCGCGCGCCGGTCGCCTGGCACCCGTACGGAGACGGGCCGGGCTTCCTCGCGCTGACGGGATACGACGAGATTCTCGCCGTCTCCCGGGACAGCGCGACATGGTCGTCACGGGCGTCGGGGGTGTTCTTCGAGCCCGCGCGGCCGGACGACGAGTTCCAGCTCGCGCTGATGATGCTCACGATGGACCCGCCGCGGCACACCAAGCTGAGGTCGTTGGTGAGCAAGGGCTTCACGCCCCGTCAGGTCGCGCGGCTGAACGACCACGTGAAGGACATGGCGCGCCACATCGTCGACGGTGTCGTGGAACGAGGCGAGTGCGACTTCGTCGACGACATCGCGGGCGCCCTGCCGTCGTTCGTCATCGCCGAGCTGCTCGGCATTCCGCTGCAGGACGGCCGCCGGCTCTACGAACTGACCGAGATCATGAACAGCGGTGCGGTCGGCGACACCCACGTCCAGCACTCGCATGTGCTGGACGCGCAGATGCAGATGTTCGAGTACGGCACCCAGCTCGCCGCCCTCAAGCGTGCGACCCCGGGCGACGACATCGCGACGTCACTGCTGCACGCCGAGGTCGACGGCGAACGCCTCACCGACCTCGAGTTCAACATGTTCTTCCTGCTGCTGATCAACGCGGGCGGAGACACCACCCGCAACCTGGTCGCGGCGGGCATTCTCGCGCTGCTGGAGCATCCCGGGGAGCAGGCCCGCCTCGCTGCGGACCCGTCGCTGCTGCCGACCGCGATCGAGGAGATGCTGCGCTACACCAGCCCCGTCACGGTGTTCGTCCGAACGGCGACCGCGGCGACCGAGCTGCGCGGGGTCCCGGTGCAGGCCGGCGACCGTGCGGCGATGTTCTATCCGTCGGCCAACCGCGACGAGACCCGGTTCGCCGATCCCGACCGCTTCGACATCGGTCGCGCCCCGAACCCACACCTCGCCTTCGGCGGCGGCGGCACTCATTTCTGCCTCGGCGCGAACCTGGCCCGGGTGGAGGCCGCGGCGATCATCCCCGAGGTGCTGTCGAGGCTGACGAACCTCGAACTGGCGGGCCCCGTCGAGCGGGTCCGCTCGACCCTGATGAACGGCATCGGTTCGATGCCCGTCACCTTCACCGCCGCTTCGGCCGTTTCAGCTTGACGGTCCGCTGCGCCAGCGAAAGCTGTTGACGTACTTGCCCATATCCAACGCGAGCGCGAGATTGGCCGCCGACGGGTGACCGGTGCCGTAATCCGGGGTGAACTCGTGATACGGACCGGCCGCGGTGGCCACCAACGCATAGTCGTTCTTGACGGCGCAGAGGGCGACCAGCCGAAGACGGGTGGACTGACCGCTGGAGTCCTGCGGGTACTCGTCGAACACGGCGCCATACCCCGGCTCGTAACCGACCATGGCGTTGGGGATCTCGTAATCCAGCGCGGCGTCGGGATAGTAGTCGGCGATCATCGTGTCGATGATCTGCTTCGGTGAGCGCTTGGCCGCAGGCTCGCCCCACAGGTCGAGATTCCCGGTGTCACCGCCGACATAGTCCAACGCGACCCAGTCGGGGTACAGCGTGGCCTTGTAGAGCGCGCCCGGGCTCGGATACTGCACCGAGAATTCGCCGTCCTCGGAGACGAAGCGCGGGTTGGTGTCGATCGGCTCGCCGATCGGCGGACGCCCGCAGTCGGGCGGACAGGTGTACCGCGGGCGGGGCGGCGTCGCCACGGCCGCCGCAGTCACCCCCGCCGCGACCGCCACGGCGAGCCCGGCGCCCATCGCCGCGAACAACTGCCCAGGGGCGCTGCGGTGCACCGGCGCCACCACATACGATCCAGCCGACACCGCATAACCCGGCCGCGTCTGGGCTTCTTCGTCGCCGGTCGCGGTCCGGTGCGCGGTTCGCGCCCCCCGCGGCGCCGCCGCTGCCGCGGCCCCGCAGTTCGGGCAGAACGCCGTGTCGGGCACAACGTGTTCGCAGTGCGGACAGAGCACATGTCCGCCCGGGTCCGGCGGGTCGGGTTTCTCGTGGAGTAGGCAGTGCTGCAGCCCGATTCGCAGGGCCAGCAAGGCGATTACGGCGATCATGAGATGGGCGCCGAGATGCAGTCCCTCGAGCACCGGGATGACTTCGGCGACGCCGAGCAGGGCGTACAAGGCCACGGTCGCCAGCACACTCGACACCACGGCATTCCGCTGGCCGAGCCACAATGCCGCACCGACCAGTCCGCCCATCGCCGCCGCTGTCAGGGGCACGGCGACACCCTGCATGCCCGCCTGGACCAACAGCACACTGGCGGGTCGGTCGCCGGCGACCACACCGGTCGCGAACTGCGGGGCCAGCCGGGTCAAGGTGGCCGCGGCGGTGAAGGCGATTGCGCCGAGCGCCCCGATGACGAACCCATCCAACGACTTTGCGGTCGGTCGGAACAACCGCATCACGACCGCAGGTACCACCATCAGGATCGCGCTGCCGACCGGGACGACGATGCCCACCATCGTTGCCAGCCGTCGGGAGTCCGCATCGGCGAGAGACACGTCGTAGAAGTCGGAGACCATCGAGCCGGTCGCCAACGCCCAACCGACGCCGAGCCCGACACCGAGCAAAGCGGTCGGGACCAACATGCGAAGCAGTGCGCCGTCGCGGTGGATACCGGCCTCGTAGAGGTAGAGCAGAAACACCAGCGGCAGGCCGAGCGCGCTGATCGCCATCAAGGGCGACTGCCACCGCAGCAGGGCGAGCGTGATCAGCAACAGGAAGACCAGCGCAAGACCCACCCGAAACGCCGCGCGCGAGCGCTGTGGCAGGTGCGGGAACAGTGAACTCGCCACGGACAGGCGCACCACCTGCTCCCCCGCGGCGGCCGCGTACGCGCCCAGCCGGAGCCGGCCCCGCCCGTTGCCGCGCGACGCGAAAAGCACTGCGCCGCAGTACCCGCAGAATGCGGCGGCAGGCACTTCCCTATCGCAGGCGCGGCATGACATGGTTGCCGTCCCGCCATCGCCGACGGGCGCAGACATCATCCGTGCGACGCCCCCGATTGGATGGCGAGGAAGTTTCGGACGAGGTTGTAGGTATTGGGACTGCCCAGCCCCGTCACCGTGTCGTAACCGGGTTCCGACATGTCAACTGCGTTGCCGCCGAGGCGAACATCGCGAAAACCAGGGCTGTCGGCGCCGGCCGCGACCCGATACAGCAGCGGGTTGACGTTTCCGAGCGCACGGCCGCCATTGGCCTTGAGGTACTGATTCATCAGCACTGTCAGCGCTGCCCAGATCGGGGAGGCCTGGGACGTGCCCGCGCCGACGTACTCGTTCTGGCCGAAGATGAACCTCACCCCGGTCAGCGGGTCCCCGACCGCGGCGACATCGGGCGACAGCCGGCGCCGCTCAGTGTCCCGATCAACGGACAGCTTGTCCTGCCAACTCGGGCGGGCGAACAAGGTCGACACCCCGCCGCTGGACCCTTGTGACAACGGCGAATCGAACCACGCGTATTCGCTCAGCCATTGACCTCTCGGCCCCGTCGACAACGTCGTCGCGCCGACCGCGGTCATCGTCGGCAACGACGAAACCGCATCCAGCCCAACATCATCGGGTCCCGGCGGCGACGACCACTCGTCGGCGCCCTTGCACTCGAGGCCCGCGTTGTCCCCGGTCGCATCGAACGCCGACGTGCCGTGCGACTGGGCCTTGGCCAACGCGGACTCGACGGGTGCAAGGTCGGCGGCGTTGACGAACGAGTCGCACGACCACCCGATCGACAGGCTCCACAGCGCCCCGGGGAACCGTCGATCGGCATCCTCGAACATCCTGCCGATCTTCTCGTACGCCCCGTCGCCCTCCAGGGTCGGCCGGGCATTGATGTAGACCAGATGTGCATCGGGCGCAATCGCATGGGCCACTTGCAGATCCATCGTCGTCTCACCGTGCGCCTCGTCGGCCACCCCGCCGATCACCTCCGGTGTGAACCTGGGTAGCGCTGACGTGTCGGCATACTTATCGAGGTCGCTCTGGTCGAAGCCGTCGAATTCGAAGAACACGATGGTTTCGCCCCTGCCGGTGTGACCTTCCTTCACCAGCGGGTCGGCGTTGTATGCCTCGAGCAACCCCTTCGGGGTCAGACCGCCTTTCGGCACATCGAGAGCAATGTTGTCCGGCCGGTTGATGCGGTGCGGCGTATAGCTCATGATCCGCCCCATCCCGGCGACGGCGTCGTGGAGCGGGGCAGGCACAGACGGCTGTTCCGGAGATGCATAGAACAGCTGGCCTTTTCGGCCGCGGTAGTCGTTCACCGGCACGTCGAAGGCGCGCGCCACATCTGCGGCCGCACCCTCGACGATCGCCCACTGATCGCCCTGGCGCCATCGCACCACGAGTCCTCGCGCACCCGCCCACGCCATCAGGTCCTCGGGGCGGCCCGCATTCGGCAGGGTGACCGTGAGCTGCGCGTCACCGGCGCGCGACGGGCCGAGATTTGCCGAGCTGGCAAGCATCGACGCGAACGGACCGGTGATGACCGCCGAACTCTGCGGCGCGCAGCCGGCGGTCATTCCGGACGCGACGATCAGCGCCGAGGCCGCAATGAGCGCCGGCAGACGCCGCCGCATGTCGGTGATGGTGCTAGGAGCCGTTGGTGACGTGCCGTCCATGCTCGCCGGGCTGGGCCTGCGACGGCGGCGGCGCGAGAACGGGCGGTGTGAACTGGTTCGGCGCCTGCGGATCGATACGCGGAGCCTTCTCGGTCGGCGACACCGGAGCCGCCGGAGACGTGGTTGTGGTTGTGGTGGTGGTCGTCGTCGTCGAGGTTTCCGGGGCCTTCTCCTTGCCCGCACAACCAGCGGTGATCACGCCCATGGTCGCGATGGCGCCCAAACCGGCAACTGCGGCGATACGGCGAGGCAAACGAGTTTGTGTCCTCATCAGGTGTCCTTACCTATTTACCTGCATCGTTATCGGCAGGAATTACCGACCATGGTGGCACAGGCAGCGAAGTCGCGCCAGTCCCCATAGCAAAATTTGACGCCGATGCAGGGGACGCTAGATTCCGGCGCACAGCGAAACGAACGGGATGGGTGCACAGATCCCCACCGAGAAGTATGGCGTGATGTCTCCGTTCCACGCCGGAGGCGGCGGAGGTGGCGGAGGGGGCGGCGGCGCCGGGGCGGCGACGCAACTGTTCGACGGTGCATCGAAGACGGTTCCGACACCACACTCGACCGCGCTGGCGACCCCCGCCGGCGTCACCGTCATGAATACAACCGGCGCGAACGCGCAGACACCGGCCATCGACAATCGGTGATACATGTTCCTCATCGAGGGCCTCCCTTGAGACTCGGACCCCGACCGTCTTGAGGCCAAATTTTAGTCCCGTCTTTCAAGCCGGATAACACAATTGACGCTCGAGATAGATCCCTCGAGTTGCAGGGCGGGCGCATGTGACAGAAGGTGCAATAGATGTGGCGTAGGTGTATGGGAGTGTCCGAGGGCGACGTGCCCAGCCCCATCGATCCACCTTCGGGCTGCCGCTTTCACACCCGCTGCCCGTGGACGCGATCACCGGCGACAGCACCTGGCGGCCTGCCACCATCCGCAGAACCTCTAGTCGGCGACGTCGGGCTCCTCGTCGATGTCGGGCGATGCGTCCAGGACACTGACGGCTATGCCATAGGGCAGGAAGCGCACCTTGCGCGTCGGGTCGGTGTTGTTCTTGTTCGCCCGTAGTGCGTCGAGTTCGGTGGCATACACCTCTTCGACGTGCGCCTTGCCCTCGTCGTCGACGGTGAAGATCGACCACACCCCGTCACCGGTCTCGCCCGCGGTCTCGGGCTCATGTCGCTGGCGGCGCGAGAACTCGTCGAACAGGACGTTCCAGCCCGCCCGCTCGCCGGTCATGTCGAAGACTTTGCCGATTGCGTCGCGCAGTCCCGCGCCGGCCTCACGGATCACTCGATCGAAGTCGTCCGGGTCGAATCCGAACGGCCCATTGCTACTCATTCCTCCATTGTGCGCTTCCGCACGAGCGTCCAGTGATTTCCCTGGTGGTCGCGTCGGTAGGACACTTCGTCGAGCACTAACCCCAGGGGCTTTGCGGGTACACCGGCGCCTGATATACCGGCGGCTGTTCAACGGGACCCTGGTTGGGCACCTGAATCGGCACCGGCACCGGCACGAACGGGACCCTGATGTAGCTCGTCGTCATCGAGGGCGTGGTGCTGGTCGTCGTGGTCGTGGTCGTCGTGGTGGTTGTCGTCGTCGTGGTCGGGGACGTCGTGGTGGTCGTCGGCGACGTAGTGGTCGTCGTTCTCGTGGTGGTGGGCACCGTGGTCGTCGGCGTCCAGGTCTGCGATGGCGGAGGCGGCGGCGCCTCGCTCGTGACTGTCACCACGCTCGGAGGCGGCGGTTCCGGGCTCGGAGGCGGCGGTTGCGGGCTCGGCGGTGGCGGCTCCGGGTTCTGTTGTTTCGGCGGCGATGGCGGCTCTGGTTCGGGCTGCTTGGGCGGGTCGACCTTCGACTGCTCGGTCGCCTTGGTGCTTTCGGTCGCACTGGTGAGCGCGTACGCCACGCCGCCCACCGCGATGATGGCGAGGACGGCGGCAATGCCGATCGCCAGCCCGGCTACCCGGTGCCACGGCCGTCGCGGCTCCTCGTAGCTCCGGCCTGTCGTCGGCACGTACTCGATCGCCGGACGGACGTCATCGGTTATCAGATAGGGGTTTTCGCCGGTATACGGAACCAGCTCCTCGCCGCCCTCCTCCTGCGACCACGCCAAAGCGCGGAACGTCGCCGACCCGGGAGCCTCGGGGCCCGGCCCGTGGTAAACGGGTTCGGCCGCTGTCACGTCGCTGGCGGCAGCCGCCACACCCGTCGGCGCCTCGGCATCAAGGGCGGTCGCCATATTGGCTCCCGTTGGCGCCTCGGCGTCGGCCCCGAAGGCCGCGAACAACGCGGCACCGACGGCGGCGTTGAACGCCGGCTGCGGTGTCGTTACCACGGGGAGCCGGGTGTGCTCGGAAAGCCGTTGCACCACAAGCGGAATACTGGCTCCACCGCCCACGAGCGCGAGCGCGGCGAGACCGGTCGCCGTGGTTGCGTTGCGTTCGGCCAGCTCGTCCAGGGCCGACAGCACACCGTCCAGGGGACGTCGGATGAGTTCCTGCAGTTCGTCTCGGGTCACCCGGATGTCGGCGCGGTAGCCTGCAAGCTCGAGAACCATTTGAGTGGCGGTGTCGGCGGAGAGCCGCTCCTTGGCCCGACGGCACTCGTCCCGCAGCTTGCGCAGCGACTCGACGGCCGTCGTCCCGGCGGGATCGGCCTTCTCGGAAAGATTGTCCAGAACATGGCCCAGCAACGCCTGATCCACCAGGTCACCGGAGAAGTCCGGGTACCGGACGGTTTCGCCGACGGGCTCGAACGAGGCGCCCGTGTCGGCGAGCGTGATGCTGGTGCCGCTCCCGCCGAAGTCGACCAATGCCACCACGCCGTTCGCGGTGATGCCGGGGTTGGCCTGCAGGGCCGTCAGCGCGGCGACCGCGTCGGAGACCACCCGCACCGGCTCGCCGGGCGGCGACAGGGTCCGGCTGTCACCGAGCGCGCTGCGGAACGCCCAGATCGTCGCGGGGTTCCAATGCGCGGGCACGGCGATCGTGACGTCGGCTGACGGTCCCCCGCCCACCTGCACCATCGCGTCGAGGGCCTGGACCAGAAGCTGTTCGGCTCGATAGCTTGTGCCCCCGGGGGTGACCAGCGGAACCCGGTCGCCGACGCGTTCCACGAAGCCGCTTATGCTGCCGCCGGATTGCGCGAGGGTCAGCATCGAGCGGCGCGTCACAGGTTGATTGCCGACACGCGCCGCGACCAGGTTTGTTGTCCCGACCGACAACCCCAACGGGTCGCTCATAACGGCCCACACGATAGCTCCGTTGCAAGCGAATTTCGCTCAGACACTCCGTGCACAGCCCGTTTGAACAGCGTTCGGCCAGCGCGCTTTTGAGGGCGTGCGTTTCATCACTGTCACGCAGGGTACTGGCAGTGCCATGACTTCGTTGTGGCTGGCTGACCGAGCAAACCGACCAGCACCACCCAATCCTTTGCTCGAAGCGGATCGGCGCGCCGACGTCGTGGTCGTCGGCGCGGGTATCACCGGCCTCATCACGGCGGTGTTGTTGGCCCGAGCGGGTAAGAGCGTCATCGTGCTCGAAGCGCTTTCGGCCGGCGCAGGCGCCACCGGCAACACCACTGCCAAGATCAGCCTGCTGCAGGGCAGCAAGCTGTCGAAGATCATCGCCAGGCACGGGCCGAAGCGGGCGCAGCAGTATGTCGAAGGCAATCGCGAAGGACAGGACTGGCTGGTCGGCCACTGTGAGGCGCACGGCATTTCGGTGCAGCGCGAGGACGCCTACACCTACGCGCAGTCCGAGAAGGGTGTGCCGTCGGTGCGGGCCGAGCTCGAGGCGTGCAAGGCCGCGGGCCTGTCCGCCGAGTGGGCCGACGATGCCGATGTCCCGTTTCCGTTCCACGGCGGCGTTCGCCTGGCCGATCAGGCCCAGTTCGACCCGATGCCCTTGCTCGACAGCCTGATCGTCGAGCTCGACGAGCGTGGCGGCCGTCTCGCCCAAGGCGTTCGCGTGCAGAAGGTTTCGGGCGCGGGCGACGGGCTGGCACTGCACGTGCGCAAGACCGACGCCGACGAGTTCACTGTGCAGGCCAAGCAGTGCGTGCTCGCCACCGGCATTCCGATCCTCGATCGCGGCGGATTCTTCGCGCGGCTCAAGCCGCAACGGTCCTACTGCATGGCCTACCGGGTGCCGGGCGACATCACCAGCGGAATGTACATCTCCACCGACTCCCCGACTCGCTCCGTCCGCTATGCGCCGACCGCCGACGGACAGCGCCTGATCGTCGGCGGCGCGGGACATCCGGTGGGCCACGCGAAGGCGCCTGCGTCGTCGGTGCAGGAGTTGGACGCCTGGGCCAAGATCCACTACCCCGGCGCGATGCAGACGCATTACTGGTCGGCGCAGGACTATTCACCCGTCGACGAGCTGCCCTACGTCGGGCCGATCCTTCCCGGCAACGACAAGATCTTCGTCGCAACGGGTTTCGACAAATGGGGCATGACGAACGGAACGGCGGCCGCGCTTGCGCTGTCCGGCCGGATTCTCGGTGGGCGGATGGATTGGGCCGAGGCATTCGCGAGTTGGAGTCCCCATGAACTGTCCGGGATTCCGAAGGCCATGCAGAACAACCTCGAGGTCGGCCTGTACCTGGCGAGGGGCTGGATCACACCGGTGACGCGTCTCGGCGACCGCACGCCCGGCGACGGTGGCGTCGTCAGCGGCCCGCCATGGCAACTCGAGGGCCGCAGCGTCGTCGACGGTGTAGAGCGTCGCGTGTCGCCGGTCTGTCCGCACCTGGGCGGGATCGTGAACTGGAACGACGCGGACGAGACGTGGGAGTGCCCGTTGCACGGCTCGCGCTTCGCGCCCGACGGCAAGCTGCTCGAAGGTCCTGCGACACGGGATCTCACCGCTGCTCAGTAGGATCCCCGCATGGGCGATATCGACGAGATCATGCGGGTGAAGTACCGGTATCTGCGCGCGCTGGACACCAAGCACTGGGATGAGTTCGCGCAGACACTCACCGAGGACATCGTCGGCGACTACGGCAGCTCGGTAGGTGAGGAGCACCACTTCACCGACCGGGAAACGCTGGTGGAGTTCATGCGCACCTCGATGCCGGCGAACGTGCTCACCGAGCACCGGGTGACGCACCCCGAGATCGACGTCGACGGCGACGAGGCGACGGGCATCTGGTACCTGCAGGACCGCGTCATCGTGCCCGACTTCAACTTCATGCTCTACGGCGCGGCCTTCTATCACGACCGCTACCGGCGCACCCCTGACGGCTGGCGGATCAGCGCCACCGGATACCAGCGCACCTACGAGGTCAACATGTCCACCGAGGCGATCACCAACTTCAAGGTGACACCCGGTGAGGCGCTTAATATTTGAGCTTTTAGGTCTGGGTGACCGCGATCAGCGCGCCCGGCTGCAGCCAGCGCATGATCTCGACGAGCGTGCCGTCGTCGATGGCCACGCATCCCGCGGTCGGACCGCCATCGGTGGCGTGCAGGAAGAACGCGCCGCCGTTGCCCGGCACCCGCTGCTTGTTGACGCCCATCACCACGGCGTGCACGTACTGAGGGATGTCGAGGTTCTCGGTGCCGCTGGCCGGGTCGGTACGAAACGGGCACTGCGACTTCTTGCAGACCTGCATGGTGTTGTAGGTCGGGCTCTTCATATCGCCGTCCCACCAGTGGTCGGGACCGACCTGGACGTACTGCAGGCCGCCGCCGGGATTCGGGGCGGTGCCGAAGGCGAAATCGAGGGTGAAGATTCCCATCGGGGTCTTCGCTTGGCCGTCATGGGTTTCCGGAGCCATGCCGTTCTCGCCCACAAAGGCCGGGATACCGGTGCGCACCGCTTGCCACCCGTTGGCGGTGCGCTGGAAGACATCGATCTTGGCCGACGAACCGCCATCTCCCACAACGGAAATGACCTGGGTGGCATTGCCGACCTTCGGGGCGAACCACGGCATGTAGTCGGCGTGGCCGAGCGGCGCCGAAATCGAGCCGATTCCGAGAGCCAGCATCGCCATCAAGGAGACCAGCCATCGGCGCACTGGCCCATGGTTGCACACCACGCACCGGTTGGGCCGATGGCCGGCTGGGTAAGTTTGCGTCATGCGATTCCGTCGAAAGCCACAAGGTCTGCAGGGCCTGGCGCAGATCGGCCAGGGGCTCGGCACCCTCGACCGCGAGGTGTTCGAGGCGGTCGCGGAATCGCCCAGCCCCCTGCTCGACACCACGATGCCCCGACTGACCTGGGCCGCCGATCACTCCAAGATGTGGTTCGTCATCGCCGCGGGACTGATCGCGACGCGCCACAAGGCCACCGCGCGGGGCGCCGTGCGAGGGGTCGCGACCCTGGGCGTGACGAGCCTGGTCACCAACCAGTTCGCCAAGCGCGTCTGGAAGCGGCCCCGACCCAACCGGACGCTGGTCCCGCTGGCCAGGCAGAGCCGCCGATTCCCGACGTCGAACTCGTTGCCGTCCGGTCATTCGGCCAGCGCCGCCGCATTCGCCGTCGGGGTGGGGCTCGAGAATCCGCCCGTCGGGCTGGGGCTCGCGCTGCTGGCCGGGCTCGTCGGGCTCTCCCGCGTCGTGGTCGGCGCGCACTATCCGGGCGACGTGTTCGCCGGTTTCGGTATCGGCGCGGGCATCGCGGTGCTGGGCGGACGCATCGTTCCACCGGTCGTGCCGACGAAGATTCCCGCCGCCGACCCGTTGCGGGTGGACACCCCGCCGCGGCCCGACGGGGCGGGTGTGGTGCTGGTCATCAACCCGGCATCGGGCAGCGGTACCGGGGCGCGCGTCGTCGACGAGGTTCGTGCAGCGCTGCCCGCCGCCGAGGTCGTCGAGCTCGGCGACGGCGACGACATCGCGGCGGCGCTGCGCGATGCCGCCGAACGGGCCGAGGTGCTCGCGGTGGGCGGTGGCGACGGCACGGTGTCGTGTGCAGCAGGCATCGCTATTGAGCACGGTCTGCCGCTCGCGGTATTCCCCGGCGGCACGTTCAATCACTTCGCCAAGGACATCGGCTGCGACAGCGTCGCCAAAACCGTCGATGCGATTCGACGCGGCCTCGTCTCGTGCGTTGATCTGGTGTGCCTCAACGAAAAACAGATCGTGATCAACACGGCCAGCATCGGCGCCTACCCGAAATTCGTGCGCACTCGCGAGAAGCTCGAGCACAAGATCGGCAAACCGATGGCGGGGCTGTACGCGATGTTCCACACATTGCGGCGCGACCAGCCCGTGCGCATCACGTACGACAACAAGACGCTGCTGACATCGCTTTTCTTCCTTGGTAATTCGACATATCTGCCATCGGGTTTCGCGCCGTCGCGACGCACCAGGATGGACGACGGGCTCATCGATGTGCGCATCCTGGAAACCGGCCGCCGGTTCGCCACGCTGCGGATCGTGACTTCGCTGGCGCTCGGCCGGTTGGAGCGCAGCCCGCTCTACCACGAAATGCGGGTGCCCCAATTCGCGTTCGAGGCGGTCGACGGCCCCACCGTGCTGGCGCACGACGGCGAGGTCGGCACCCGGATCACCGAGGCGAGCTTCAACGTGAGTTACCGGGCGCTGCCGGTGTTTCGTCCGCTGCCGTGACGGGCGCGACGGGTGGCACCGTCAGCAGGCAGACGACGAACCACGCGTAACCCAGCGACCATCCGGCGAGCACATCGGAGGGGTGGTGCACGTTGAGCACGACCCGCCCGATGCCGATTGCCAGTACGACGACCGCGCCGACGACGATGAGCCAGGGCCGCAGCGATCGGTGCACGACGGGCAGCAGCAGTGTCAGCAGGGCCAGCACGCCGACCATCACGCCGAGCGCGTGCCCCGACGGGAAGGACGATGACGACGCGGGGACGAGGGCCTCGGCGGGCCGCGGTCGGTTCGCCGCGGTCTTGGCGGCTTCGGTGACCAGCCCCGCGAGTTCGACGCTGACGACGAGGAAGACCGCCAGCCGCAGGTTGCGCCGGGTCAGCGCCACCACGATCACCACGAGAGTGACCAGGCGAAAGGCTGTCGGCCCGAGGACGGTGCAGAACACATTCCACGACGTGACCCACAGCGGGTGGGCGGTGCCGTACGCGTGCAGCGGATCGAGGGCGGACCGGTCGATGGCGTCGATCCACGACCACTGCTGCACGAAACCGACCCACAGCAGGGCGTAGAGCGCCAGCGCGAACGCGCCGAGGCCGACGAGCCAGATTCTGCGCTGTGTCACCCTCCAACGACTACCACGCTGTCGCTACGGTGCAGGCATGGCCGTTTTTCTCCGCAAACTGCTCCACATCGGCGGGCTGCCTGCTGAGCTGCGGGCTCAAGTCGACGCCGAGGGCGTCCTTTTTCTGGCCGAGTATCTGCCGGTCACGCGGCGATTCAGCGGATCGGTGCCCGGCAAGCGGGCCAACACGGACATCTCGAGTTATGTGGGCTCGCTGGCACTCACCCCGCAGCGCGTGTTGGGCACGCTGTCGTCGGTGCCGAAGCTCGCGGGCCGTACCATCGACCAACCTTGGGACGCGCCGCAGAGCGGACCCGTCACGGCCGAGCTGTCGAACACCGGCCTGCACATCGAGGTGGACATCGGCGAGGTCAACCCGAAGTTCACCGGTCATCTCTCGCTGAACTACAAGACCCCGATCCCCGACGAGGTGCTGACGCAACTGCCCCGCCGGTCGGTCGCATTCGAGGTGCCGTCCGAATACGTTCTGCGCGCGGTTGGCGTCCCCGAAAGCGGATGACCGCGGACTGCCGGGCCGTCGTGGAACGGTTCGTCGTCGCATTCGGCGAAGGACGACTGCGCGATGCGCTGGACCTTCTGCATGACGATTTCGTCGTCCACGCCGCGGGAGATGTGCCCTACAGCGGTGATTATGTTGGAGCCGAGGGCTTCACGGACCTCATCACGACGATGATGGAGATGCTGGAGCTCACACCGAGCCCAGACATGCAGTACCTCGTGGACGGCGACAGCGTCGCGATCTACTACCGCCTGACGTTCACCGCTCGCGGCTCCGGCAAGAGCGTCGAGATGGGCGTAGCTGAAGTGTTCACGGTTCGAGACGGACTCATCACCGAACTCGATGTGTACTACAAGAACCCGTCGGCGGTAACGGCGCTTCTGAAGGAGTAGCGGTTTCCGCGTAAGCGCTTGCGGCACGGGTTAAAAGGGCGGTGTGTCGAGTTGGTTGTGGGCGCGTTCGGCGTGGATGCGGGCGGTGTGGTCGGCGGCTCGGGTGCGTTGTCGGCGCGGCATCTTCAGTCCGCGGCCGGGTGAGGTGGGTGGTGGTTGTGTGGTGGGCGGGGGTAGAGCGGCGGTGGTGATGTCCCAGTCGGGGAAGAACAGTCGGCTGCCGGGTTGGGTTCGGTATTTCTTGCCGCTGGGGGCGGTCCACACCACGGTCCCGTCGGGGTATTGCTGGTCGGCCCAACCGCCGAGGCCGGTCCAAAACGTCTTCAACAAATGGTGCTGGCGGCATTTGCAGTTGCAGTTGGAGGCGTGGGTGGGGCCGTAGGGCCAGGGCCGGGCGTGGTCGATGTCGCAGCGGTCGGCGGGCACGGGGCAGCCGGGGAAGCGGCAGTACAGATCCCGCATCCGCACGAACTCGGCCAACTCGTCGCTGGGCCGATACCGCGGCTCGGGCTCGGCGCCGGGCATCCGGATCGCCTTGATCGTCGCGCCGGCGCGGATCGCTTCGGCCAGCAGCGCATTGGGCAGCACCCCGCGACCCAGCAGCAACGCCGGCGACGACACCCGCCGAGCCGGCCGCCGCGCAGCGGCATCAGTGGCGGGCTCGGTCACCGGCTGCGGCTCGGGTGAGTCGTCGGGGGTGGGTTCGGTCACCGGCTGCAGCGCAGTGGTTTCGGGCGCCGCGCCATCAGTGGCGGCCTGCGGCGCGGCCGCGGGCTCGGTGGCGGTCTGGTCGGTGGTGGCGTGGTTGAGGGCGGCGTGGTCGGCGATCACCCGGATCACCACGTTGGTGGGGGGTGGGGTGGTGGCGGCGGGGCAGTCGGTGGATCCGCAGCGGCAGGCCAGTTGGGTCAGGCCGTTGCCCAGCGCGCCGACGGCGTCGGAGCGCCGTTCGCCGATGCTGCGCGGATCGGCGGCGCACACCGCGCGCGCCATCGCGGTGACCCGCGCGTCGAACACCGCGGCGTCGTGGGCCAGCAGCCGCCCCCACACCGCCGCGGTTTCGGCGTCGTCGTCGTAGCAGCCGACGGTGAAATCGCGGGCGCGGGCGCGGGTGTGGGTGCGGCGCACCGCGTCGGGGTCATAGCGGTGCACCCACACCTCGACGGCCTGGCGCAGTTTGTCTTCCGAGAGCGCTTCCCAGCCGGCGGCGCGCTCGGCGGCCGCGGCGTCGATCAACGCCAACGCCTGCCCGTCGACGACCAGCTGGGTGGACCAGGTGATCTCGGCGACCACCCGGCTGCTCACCGCGCCCGCCCAGTACAGCGCCGCCACCGCCGGCAGCCGGTCGCGCAGTGCTGCGGCGATGCGCATCTGCCCGGAGGCGCGGCGGGTGCCGACGGCCATCGCCGCGGCCACCTCGGCGGCCGCCGATGCCCACGGGTCGATCACCCACAGTGCGCGCGGGTCCCCGTCGTCGACGCGGCGGTGGGTCAATTCGGCGACCGCGGCCAACCGGCGCGCCCCGGCGATGGCCTCGGCGCGCACCCCGTCCTCGATGGCCGCGACGAGCTCCTCATCGCTGACCGCCGCGAACTCCGAATCGAACATACATTCGAACCTAGCCGCGGCCCACGACCACCGACCCACCCAAACCACACGTCCACGCCCCAACCTGGGGATGAAGTCGCAACTGTGCATAACTCGGTCTCGATGAGCGAGTGATCGGCCCTCACGACACTAGATCACCTGTGCCACCACGAACACCCGTCGGAACGGGTAGAACGTCCTGCCATCGGGGCGCCGCGGATAGTGCTCGTCCAGGATCGGGATCATCTGCCGGCGGAACTGATGCCACGCCTCCTCGGACAGTCGATCGATCACCGGCCGCAGCGCAGTGCCGGACATCCAGTCCAGCACCGGGTGTTCGCCCGTCAGCTCGTGGATATAGGTGGTCTCCCATGCGTCCACCCGGCAGCCCGCGTCGGTGAGCATCCCGGCATAGTCGGCCGCCGGGCTGACGACTTTGCTGTCGGGGAAGGGCATGTCGCGCAGCCTGTTCGCGAACGGCTCACGACGCGCAACCGTTCGAACCGCCTCGTGCGACGGTGTGTTGAAGCTGCCCGGCATCTGCACCGCGATCCACGCACCCGCCGATAATTCGCCGGCCCAGCGCACCAGCAGTTCGCGATGCTCGGGTACCCATTGCAGCGTCGCGTTGCTCACCACGACGTCGGTGTCGGGCTCGGGTTCCCACGACCTGACGTCGCCCACCTGAGCCTCAACACCGCGCTCTCTGGCGGACTCCACCATCTCAGGTGAACTGTCCCACGCCTCGATCACCGCGTCGGGCCAGCGCTCGGCGAGCGTGACGGTGAGGTTGCCCGGACCGCACCCCAAATCGACCACCCGGCGCGGGCTTTGGGCCGCCACCCGTGACGTCAGGTCGAAGAAGGGGCGGCCGCGGTGGTCGGCGAAGGTGAGGTAGACGTCCGGATTCCACATGGCCCTCAGTCTCGCACCCGGGTGTTTCACAGGCGGTTCGCAGCGGCGGGTCAGGCCGCGCGTCAGCAACACACGGCACCGTGATCGCCATGATCGCCGCTGTCGAAAGGCGCCCGCAGATCGCGCTCGCCGCGCTGCTCACGGCCACGGCGGCGCTGTACGTGTGGAACCTGTCGGCAACCGGCTACGGCAATCTCTTCTACGCCGCGGCGGCCGAGGCGGGCTCCCACAGTTGGTCGGCGTGGTTCTTCGGATCGCTCGATGCGAACAACTTCATCACGGTTGACAAGCCGCCCGCCTCGTTGTGGGTGACCGGCTTGTCGGTCCGGTTGTTCGGCATGAACAGCTGGGCAGTCCTTGTCCCCCAGGCGCTGATGGGTGCGGCGTCGGTCGGCGTGCTGTACGCCACGGTGCGCCGCGCCTTCGACGACGCCCCGGCAGGCGCGCTCGCCGGCCTGCTCGCCGGTGCGGCGCTGGCCGTCACGCCCGCCGCCGCACTGATCTTCCGCTTCAACAACCCCGACGCGCTGCTCGTGCTGGTATTGACCGTCGCCGGTTACTGCCTGATCCGTGCGGTGGAGTCAGCGTCTTGGCGGTGGCTGGCACTGGTCGGCGTCGCGACGGGGGCCGCGTTCCTGACGAAGATGCTCGAGGGCTTCCTCCCGCTGCCCGCCTTCATCCTCACCTACCTGTTGTGGGCGCCGACAACCTGGCGGAACCGGATGCTGCACCTTCTCGGTGCGACGGCCGCGCTGATCGCCGCCGCGGGCTGGTGGGTGCTGGCGGTGCAGTTGTTCCCCGCGACCGCGCGACCCTACATCGGGGGCTCGACCGACAACACCGTCATCCAGCTCGCCGTCGGCTACAACGGCATGACGCGCATCCTCGGACACAACCGCGGTCACGCGACGGGTCTCGCGTCGACGGCGATCAACCACGGCTGGTCCAGGCGGGGCGGGGGGACGGGACTGGGCCGGCTGTTCACCGGCGAGATGGGCAACGAAATCTCCTGGCTGCTGCCCGCGGCGCTGCTGGCCATCGGCTATGGCGGGTACCTGATCGTGTGTCGCAGGCTGCGCCGGGGCGAGAAGGCGGCGCTCACCATGTTCGCGGGCTGGCTGTTGGTCAGCGCACTGGTGTTCAGCTACATGAGCGGCATGGTGCATCCGTACTACACGGTGGCGATGGCACCGGCGGTCGCGGGCCTCGTCGGTGCAGGCACGGTATGGGCGTGGCGGGACCGGGCCGGTTGGCCCGGCCGCATCGCACTTGCCGCGATGATCGCATCCACCGCGCTGTGGGCGGCAAAACTACTGCACCGCAATGCCTTTGGCCCGCCATGGCTGCCGTGGATACCGACTGTCGTCGCAGTCCTTGCGGCCGTCGCGGTCCTCAGCCTCGGTGCGCACCGCGTCGGAGCGGCTGCCATCGCCGTCGGGGTGCTGGCTGCTGTCGGCGGCACAACGCTCTTCGCGGCCGCCACCGCGGGCACGCCGCACCAGGGCGCGACCCCGACCGCCTTGAAGAAGGGCGCCGCCCACGTCGGGAACTGGACGGGCGACGAATCGACCAACGCGGACCTCGCCGATGTGTTGGCAAGCACGCACACCGAATGGTCGGCGGCGACGAACGGGTCGCAATCCGCCGCGGCGCTCGAAGTCGCATCCGGCACGTCGGTGATGGCGATCGGCGGATGGACCGGTGACCCGGTGCCCACGCTGCAGTCGTTCATCGATGACGTGCATGCCGGCAAGATCGCGTACTACGTCGAGGCCGGCCGCGGAGCCGCGTCCAAAACTGCGCATGGCCAGGTCATCTTCGGGCGCAGCCACAGCGCCGCGCACACCCGCGAAATCGCCGAATGGGTCGCCGATCACTATTCCGGAACCGTCATCGGCCAATCGACGGTCTACCGGTTGACGTGACCGGCTGGCTACCCTGGGGCCGTGCCCCTTTCCCAGCAGCCCATCGCTGCGCCGGTCGACCCGCCGATTCCCGTTCCCGACGTCCCGGGCGCCGAGGCAGGAGCGCGCGGCCTTCCTCGACGGGTGGATCTCACGCTGCGCCAACGGCTGATCGTCGATTCCTCGGCGATCGCCGACCTCGGCCTGCGCACCGCATTGGCATCGGTGGTCGGTGCGGCGATGGTGCCGCAGATAGCTCTGGCCGCGCTCAACGGTTCGAACGCCAAGGAGCAGCGCGATGCGCTCCAGTTCTACGCCGAACTGGCCGCGGCGAAAGATCCCGAGCTGTCGTTCCCCACACCGACTGAGGCTCCGCGAATTTCGTCGCGCCCGGCGAACCCCGTCGCAGAGTGGATCGCCAACGGCCGCGTGCACAACGTGAAGTTCAACAGCAGCTTTCAAGCGGTCAACCCCGCGATGCGCGACCACTGCGGCGCCTATGCCCGAAACAATGTGGTGCACGCCCAGCACTGGCGCCACGACGACGGTCCCCATCCCACCCTGTGCGTGATCCACGGGTTCATGGGGTCGGCGTACCTGTTCAACGGATTGTTCTTCTCGCTGCCCTGGTTCTACCGGTCCGGTTACGACATCATGCTCTACACACTGCCGTTCCACGGTCGGCGTGCCGAAAAGTATTCCCCGTACAGCGGTTACGGATTATTCGCCAACGGCTTCGCCGGTTTCGCCGAAGCGATGGCACAGGCGGTTCACGACTTCCGCTCGCTGATCGACTATCTGGAATTCACCGGCGTCGACCGGGTCGCGCTCACCGGAATGTCGTTGGGCGGCTACACGTCTGCCCTGATTGCCTGCGCCGACGATCGGGTCCAGGCCGTGATCCCCAATGTGCCGGTGGTGATGCCGGAGAAGCTGGTCGACGAATGGTGGCCCGCCAACATGCTGGTGGCACTCGGCGACCGGTTCGGCGGCGCCGACGACGAATTGACAACGGCTGCGGCGATGTTCAACTCCCCGTTGAATTATCCGGCGCTGGTGCCGAAGGACCGGCGGTTGATCATCGCCGGTCTCGGTGATCGGCTCGCCCCGCCGCAGCAGGCCGAGGCGCTGTGGGAGCACTGGGACCGCTGTGCGTTCCATTGGTTCCCCGGCAACCACATCCTGCATGTCAGCCAGCCGGACTACCTGCGCAGGATGACGCGCTTCATGCGTCCTTTCATGTTCAGCTGATAGGCCATGAGTAGTCGCTGGGCGGCCCGATCACCCCTTGATCGCGCTGACCAGGGAAATGCTGGCGAACATCGGCCCGGCCTCCGTGTCTGGATCCGGCACGGGCCGGGCAATCTGTTCGAAGTAGTCGGGCAGTTCGATTGCGGCGCCGCGCCAGCCGTGGTCGGTGAACCAATCGATCGCCGGCGCGTGCTGCTCGTTATAGATCAGCGTGAAGAATCGCGAACCATCCGCGGAGGCGCGTTCCTGCTCACGCGCCGCTTGGTAGAGCTCCTCGCTGAACGGCTTGCCATCGTCGACGGCGACGCGGCTGTCCCGCACCGTCAAGTGCTGGATACCGGCGAACAGTTCGGCCTGCGCCGCGGCGGGCAGGTACACCAGCAGCCCCTCGACCAACCACGCCGACGGCTCCGACGCGTCGAAGCCGCTCTCGCGAAGCGCCGCGGGCCAGTCGTCGCGCAGGTCGACGGCGATCTCGCGACGCTCGGCGGTCGGCGCGTCCCCACTCTGAGTGAGGACGTCCCGCTTGAACTCCAGCACCGCAGGTTGATCCAGTTCGAAGACGACCGTCTCCTTCGGCCACGCCAGCCGGTAGGCACGCGAGTCCAGACCGGCCGCCGGAATCACGATCTGGCGCACGCCGGCGTCGGCCGCGGCATAGAAGAAGTCGTCGAAGTACTTGGTGCGGGCGGCCTGGTAATCGACGAAGTGTGCGCCGAAGTCGGACATCAGCTTGTTCTCCGGCGCCGTGCCGTCGAGGACGTCGGCCCACTCTCCGCCGACCGCCCGGCAGAAGACCTCCGCGTACGGATCGACGACGAGGGGCTCGGTCTTGTTCGCCTCGAGCGCTCGCGCGGCGGCCACGAACAGCGCGGTCGCGCCCACGCTCGTGGTGATATCCCAGGTGTCGTTGTCGGAACGCATAAGCCCGGTTATACGCCGCAAATCCGGCAGTTCGCTGACCAGCGGAATGTCACACTACTGACGGAAGCGGGGTCCGCCCTGACGACAGGTGCGACTAGGCGAGCGGGCGCCCCGTGCGGATCCGCCAGTCGAGGTCCTTGAGCAGGACGTTGAACGGGAATTCCTGGAGGAACCGCGGCACCACGTTGTTCACCGTCCGGATGCGCCTCATCAGGCGGTCGAAGCGACGCTGCTTGTCGTCGTCCCACTCGAGTCGCATCTCATCGCGGAACCGTTGCGGCAGAAAGCCCGCCGTGATGAGCAGGTTGAAATCGTCGAGTTTGCGCTGCACCGATGCGGGCAGCCTGGCTCCGCGGACGCGGCCCGCCGCGATCGGCCAGAGGAAGTCGCGGACCGCGTCGTCGATGTGCACCTTGGCCACCGACTCCTCCCAGTAGCGGTCGAATGCCGCCTGGTCCGCGGGCCACATTTCGCGAGGCACCTGCAACATGGTCCCGAGTGCGATGCCCTCATCGAACAGCTGCGCGGCCACCTCGTCGTCGATCTCGCCGACGAAGATCTTGTGGATGTCGATGATGCCCTTGTACATGCAGGCGCCGACCCACATCTGAAGCGCGGGGTCGAACGCGTGGTAGGCCACCGGGCTCTCATCGGTCGAATACACCTGCGCATGCGCGCGGTTCACCGCCCGCCGGAAGGCCGCCTGCTGCTCGGGCGTGCCGTGTGCCGAGACGGCGAGGTAGGTGAAGGTGGTGCGCGCCCGCTTGATCGGATGGCGGTCGATGCGGCCGCTTTCCACCCTGCTCTCCAGCACGCCGTAGCCGACGCCGGGATTGGCCAGCTGCATGATGACGTTGGCCGCGCCTGCCAGCAGGCCCACCCCCATCATGCCGCCGACGGCTGCTGGACGGCGCCTCGTGAATGGACGGCGGATGTCGCTGATCGTCATTGTTTACCTCGCACGGATTACCTCGCATGCGCCAATTGTGAGAACGTTCGTTGTCAGATTCTGCCCGACGTCGTTGACGGCTGTCAAGATGGCAAGATGGCCGGCGTGGCTCAGATTCGGTCGTATCGCGGAGTCGAGGCGGCAGAGCGCCTCAGCCAGCGCCGACGCCGGCTGCTCGACGCGGGCCTTGACCTGCTCGGCGCCGACGGTCCGGAGTCCGAGCTGACCGTCCGCGCAGTCTGTAAGCGGGCGGGCCTGACCGCGCGCTACTTCTATGAGAGCTTCACCGACAAGGACGATTTCCTCGCCGCGGTGTTCGACGCCGCCGTCGCCGACATCGCCGCGTCGACGCAGGCCGCGGTGGCGACCTCACCGCAGGCGGATCAGAATCGTGCGGGCATGGCGAACCTGGTCCGCACCGTCAGCGCCGACTCCCGCATCGGCCGCGTGCTGTTCGATGTCCGACTGTCGGATCCGGTGATCCTGCGCAAACGCGGCGACCTGGGCGATATCTTCGCCGTCCTCGCGGGGCAGCACGTCGAGTCATCGTTACGGGGCAACCCGAACAGCCGTCTCAAGGCGACCGTTCGGTTCGTCGTCGGCGGCGTCGGCCAAACGCTGAGTGCATGGCTGGCGGGCGACTTCGACCTCGACCAGGATCAACTCATCGACCAGCTCACCGCGATCGTCGAGGAGTTGGCGAGCCCCCAGCTCTACGGCGGTTAGCGGGCGGGTACCGGCCGGCGCCGGTCGGCCGCCGTCTTCGGCGTGGTCTGCGTGTCGGCGTCGGTGAATTCCTTGACCCAGCAGGCAAACTCGAGGGTGATGCCATCGGGATCGTGGAAGTAGAACGACCGCACGTAGACGCCCGGATGCACGGCCGCCGAAACCTGCGCCGGGCTTTCGTCGTGGTTGAGCACGGGACCGACCCGCACGCCTTTGTCCTTGAGCCGCTGCCGGTAGGAGTCGAACTTCTCTGCGGGCACATGAAACGCCAGGTGGTTCATCGAACTGACGGAGCTGGTGATGTCTCCGATCCCTGGGATCGCGTCAGGTGACGAGACGCCCGGAACGCGATCGGTCGCATCGGCGAACCAGAAGAAGGCCACACAGTCCCCGTTGCCGGCGTCGAAGAAGAAGTGCTGGCCCATACCGCCGGGCAGATCGAGCGACTTGATCAACGGCATGCCGAGCACGCCCGAATAGAAGTCGACGGTCTTCTGCATGTCCGAGCACACCAGCGCCACGTGGTTGATGCCGCCGAGCGCAAACTCGGGATTCTCGTTGTCGGGCTTGATCATGTCGCGAAACTCCTGCCGAGATTGAAATCTGAATCTAACATCAGGTTCAGGTGTGTTCAATGACCTCGCAGCCTTGGGCGGAGGAGAACAGTGACGGTCGGTCCGCGCGAGCAATTGCCGACAGTGCGCGGGCGGCAGACGCAGGCTGCGATCGACGCCGCAGCGCGAGCTGTCGTCGCGCGCAAGGGGATTCTCGCCACCACCGTGTCCGATATCGCCGCGGAGGCGGGCCGGTCCACGGCGTCCTTCTACAACTACTACGAGTCCAAAGAGGCGATGGTCCGCCAGTGGGCGCTGCGCTTCCTCGACGAGGTCGGCCAACGTGGTCAATCGCGAGGCGACCCGGGTCTCGGCAACCGCGAGCGCTCCGTCGAGATCATCGCCGCGCACTGGCACACCTACCGCAACCGGTTCGCCGAAATCGTCGCGGTGTCGCAGATGGCCACGATCAGCACTGATTTCGCCGAATACTGGGCCGAAATCTGTCAGACGTCGATCTCGCTGATGACCGCGATCGTCAAGCGGGCGCAACGGGAGGGCTTCGCCGCCGACGACGATCCCAAACTGATTGCGATTGCCCTCGTTTCCATGCTCAACGGGTTCGGCTACGCACATCTCTCCGGCGACGGCAGGGCGGACGCCGTCGACGACGAGGCCTGCATCACCACGTTGGCCAACGTCTTCTACCGGACGGTTTATTACAAGGAGAGCGGTCCCATATGACCAGGACACCGTCATCGGGCACTCCGGGCGTGATGCGCGAGTTCATCGGCTTGGACTCCACGACCGCGCGACGGGCCGGTTCCGGCGGCCATCCCTGCCAGGGGCTGTATCACCGCGGTGTGGGGCGCAAGCCGAAGGTGGCGATGATCGCCGTGCACTATCAGATCGACTTCTCCGAGCACTACCTCGCCGACTACATGGCCACTCGCGGCATCGGCTTCCTGGGCTGGAACACCCGGTTTCGGGGCTTCGAGAGCAGCTTCATGCTGGACCACGCCCTGGTCGACATCGGGGTCGGTGTCCGCTGGCTGCGTGAAGTCCAAGGCGTGGAAACGATTGTGCTGCTGGGAAATTCCGGCGGTGGCTCGCTGATGGCGGCCTACCAGGCACAGGCGGTCGACCCGCATGTGACGCCGCTGGAAGGCATGCGCCCGGCGGCGGGGCTCACCGAGCTTCCGGCCGCCGACGGGTATGTGGCCAGCGCGGCGCACCCGGGCAGACCCGACGTCCTGACCGCTTGGATGGACGCCTCGGTGACCGATGAAACCGATGCGTTGGCAACCGATTCCGATCTTGATCTGTTCGACCCCGAGAATGGGCCGCCCTACAGCGAGGACTTCGTGGCCCGCTATCGGTCGGCACAGGTGGCCCGCAACCACGCCATCACCGACTGGGCCGAACGCGAGCTCAAGCGCGTTCGCGCGGCGGGCTTCTCCGACCGCCCGTTCACGGTTCTGCGCACCTGGGCCGACCCCCGCATGGTCGACCCGACCCTGGAGCCCACCAAGCGCCCCCCGAACATGTGTTACGTCGGCGAGCCGGTCAAGGCCAACCGGTCGGCGCACGGTATCGCCGCCGCGTCCACGCTGCGCAGCTGGCTGGGCATGTGGAGCCTGCGGCACGCGCAGACGCGTGCCGAGCCGCATCTGGCCCGCATCACATGCCCCGCCCTGGTGATCAATGCCGAGCAGGACACCGGCGTCTACCCGTCGGACGCACAGCGCATCTTCGACGCGCTTGCCAGTGGCGACAAGACGCAGTGCGCCATCGACACCGACCACTACTTCACCACGCCGGGTGCGCGCAGCGAGAAGGCCGATACGATCGCCAGGTGGATCGCGAAGCGGTGGCGCTAGCTGCTGACTCCTCTCGCGGGCGCTCGTCGGTGAGGGTATTGGCCCATTTCGTACCCGGCGACACAGTGCTGGAGTTCGTTGCGCCAGAAGCCGATTGGCTCGACATCCGCTACTGCGCCGAGAACGACGACGACACCTTCTACCGTGAGCTGCCGGATGCGGAGGTCATCTGGCATGTGCTGCGCCCGTTGTCGGCCGACGACCTCGAGCGGGCGACCGTGTGCAGACTGGTGCACAAGCTCGGCGCAGGCGTCAACACCATCGACGTGGACGCCGCATCGCGCCTCGGCATCGCGGTGGCCAACATGCCGGGCGCGAACGCCGCCTCGGTCGCCGAGGGTGCCGTGCTTCTGATGCTCGCCGCGCTTCGCCGGCTGCCCGCACTCGACCGGTCCACCAGGGCGGGCAAGGGTTGGCCGTCGGATCCCAGCCTCGGGGAGACCGTGCGCGACATCGGCGGCTGCACGGTGGGACTGGTCGGCTACGGAAACATCGCCCAACGCGTCGAGACCATCGTGACCGCGATGGGCGCCGAGGTTCTGCACACCAGCACCGGCGACGACGGCCATTCCGGCTGGCGGCCACTGGCCGGGCTGCTGGCCGCCAGCGACATCGTCTCGTTGCACCTGCCGCTGACCGCGGGGACCGCGAACCTGCTCGACGCCGCGGCGCTGTCCCGGATGAAGCCGAACGCCGTGGTCGTCAACACGTCGCGCGGGCCGATCATCGACGAAGACGCGCTGGTCGACGCCTTACGAACGGGACGGTTGGCCGCGGCGGGTCTCGACGTCTTCGCCGTCGAACCCGTGCCCGCCGGCAACCCGCTGCTGAGCCTCGACAACGTCGTGCTGACGCCGCATGTCACCTGGTACACCGTCGACACCATGCGCCGTTACCTGACCGAAGCCGTCGACAACTGCAGGCGTATCCGCGACGGCCGGGACCTGCGAAACGTCGTCAACGCACCCGGGTAATCTCGTTCCCAACCGACCGGTTATTAGAGAAGGCGCGCGGCATGCCCATTGCAGTCAATCCTGAACACGACGATCTGGCCGATTCGGTTCGGTCCCTGGTGGCGCGCGTGGCGCCGTCGGACGTTCTGCATGAGGCCCTCGAGACTCCGATCCCGAACCCGCCGCCGTACTGGAAGGCCGCCGCCGAGCAGGGCCTCCAGGGCGTGCACCTGTCGGAAGCCGTTGGCGGACAAGGCTTCGGCATTCTCGAACTCACAATCGTTCTCGCCGAGTTCGGATACGGCGCGGTGCCCGGCCCGTTCGTGCCGTCGGCCATCGCCAGCGCGCTGATCTCCGCGCACGACCCCGAGGCCGCGCTGCTGAAAGAACTGGCGTCCGGCGCGGTGATCGCGGCATACGCCATCGACTCCGGGTTGACCGCCACCCGGCACGGCGACGGCCTTGTCATCCGCGGCGAGGTGCGGGCCGTCCCCGCGGCCGCTCAGGCATCGGTGCTGGTGCTGCCGGTATCGATCGACAGCGGTGAAGAGTGGGTCGTGCTCGACGCCGACCAGCTGGAGATCGAGCCCGTCACGAGCGTCGACCCGCTGCGGCCGCTCGCACACGTTCGGGCCAACGCCGTCGAGGTCGGCGACGACCGCGTGTTGAGCAACCTGAGCCGCACGCTGGCCCGCGCATTGATGTCGACGCTGCTGTCGGCCGAGGCGGTCGGGGTGTCGCGGTGGGCCACGGACACCGCGGCGGCGTACGCCAAGATCCGCGAGCAGTTCGGCAGGCCGATCGGGCAGTTCCAGGCCATCAAGCACAAGTGCGCCGAGATGATCGCCGACACCGAGCGCGCCACCGCCGCCGTTTGGGACGCTGCCCGCGCCATCGACGAGTTTTCCGCGCACGCGAGGAGCGAAAAGGATTCCGCGCACGCGAGGAGCGAAAAAGATCACGAAAGCGGCGCGCAGGACAGCGCTTTCGAGTTCGCAGCTGCGGTCGCGGCAACCCTTGCCCCCGTCGCCGCGCAGCGCTGCACCCAGGACTGCATTCAGGTGCACGGCGGCATCGGCTTCACCTGGGAGCACGACGCAGGCGTCTACTACCGCCGCGCGCTCCTGCTCGCGGCCTGTTTCGGTCGCGCCGCCGACTACCCGCAGCGGGTCGTCGACGTCGCCACCACCACCGGGATGCGCAAGCTCGACATCGATCTGGATCCCGACACGGAGAAACTGCGCGAGCAGATCCGGGCAGAAGTGGCGGGGCTCAAGGCATTGCCGCGCGGCGCGGAGCGCAATGCGGCGATCGCCGAAGGCGGTTGGGTGCAGCCGCACCTACCGAAACCCTGGGGGCGGGCGTCCGACCCCATCGAGCAGATCATCATCGCCCAGGAGTTCGCCAGCGGCCAGGTGAAGCGCCCGCTGATGGGCATCGCGGCATGGATCATCCCGTCGATCGTCGCGTTCGGCACCGACGAGCAGCAGCAGAGGTTCCTGCCGCCGACGTTCCGCGGCGAAATGATCTGGTGCCAGCTGTTCTCCGAGCCCGGCGCCGGTTCGGATCTGGCCGGCCTGTCCACCAAGGCCACCAAGGTCGACGGCGGCTGGCGCATCACCGGGCAGAAGATCTGGACCACCGCGGCGCAGTTCTCGCAGTGGGGTGCGCTGCTGGCGCGGACGGACCCCAGCGCGCCCAAGCACAACGGCATCACCTACTTCCTGCTCGACATGAAGAGCGAGGGCGTCGAGGTGAAGCCGCTGCGGGAGCTCACCGGCAACGCGATGTTCAACACGGTGTTCATCGACGACGTCTTCGTTCCCGACGAGTACGTGCTCGGCGACGTCGACCGCGGCTGGGAGGTCAGCCGCAATACCCTTACCGCCGAACGGGTTTCGATCGGCAGCAGCGAGCCGCCGGGCATGGCCAGCCTCGACGGGCTGGTGGAGTTCGTCCGCGACGGCCAGTTCGACCAGATCGCGCAGAACCAGGCCGGCCGGCTGATCGCCGAGGGCCATGCGGCCAAGATCCTGAACATGCGCTCGACGCTGCTGACGCTCGCGGGCAGCGATCCGATGCCCGCCGCGGCGATCTCGAAGCTGTTGTCGATGCGCACCGGCCAGGGTTACGCCGAGTTCGCGGTGTCCTCGTTCGGCACCGACGGGGCCATCGGCGATCCCGGGACGATACAGGGCAAGTGGGCGGAACATCTGCTGTACAGCCGCGCCACCACGATTTACGGTGGCACGTCGGAGGTACAGCTCAACATCATCGCCGAGCGACTGTTGGGCCTGCCCCGCGACCCGTAAGGAGGTCGGGCCGACGACCGGAGACGTCACTCTGCGGCAGTTGCGGTACTTCGCCGTGCTCGGCGAGGAGCTGAACTACCGACGCGCCGCCGAACGGTTGTTCATCACCCAGCCGGCGTTGTCGACGGCAATCAAACAGCTCGAGCACCAGCTGGGCGTCATGCTGCTCCGCCGCAACACCCGTGAAGTCGCACTGACCGAACTCGGCGCCGCGTGGCTGCCCACGGTGCGCGACGCACTGCGCGGGATCGACTCGGCGGTCGACGATCTGATCGCCCTGTCGGCGCATTATCGTCGCGTTCGACTCGGCTATCTCATCGGGACGGGCGCGGACCTGCTGTTCCGCCTGGTCCGCCACTTCGAGACCGCACATCCCGAAATCAGTTTGGAACCACGCGAATTCAACTTCTCCGACCCCACCGCAGGCCTCGCCGACGGAACTACCGAGGTGGCCATCATCCGGCCGCCGGTGGATCTGCCCGACCACCGGATGTTCATCCTCGACGCCGAGGACTGGGTCGCGTGCCTGCCCCGCGACCACCGACTCGCGCAGCGGTCGGAGTTGACGATCGCCGAGTTGCTCGACGAACCGATCGTGGTGGCGCCGTCGACCGCAGGACGGTGGCGCGACTACTGGATGGCGATGGACGCCCGCGACGGTAAGCCGCCGACCGTCGCCGCCGTCGCCGCGACTTATGAAGAAGAGACCACCACCATCGCGCGCGGCCTCGGCATCAGCTTCACCAGTGAGGCCAGCGCCCGGCTGTATGACCGGCAGGGCATCGTCTACGTGCCGATCACCGACCGGCCGCGCAACTACACCGCGCTCGCCTGGCACCCGGCGGGCCTGTCGCACGAGGCCGCTGAGCTCGTGCGCCACGTCAGGGAGGAATGGAGCTTCGGCGAGGGTCAACCGGTGGAACGGCCCGCGACGTATTACTGATGTCTTCCTGCTCCTCGCGTGCGCACCCCAACTGATAAACGCTGGTTATCAGTACATCAGAAATCGGAACTTCCGCCGCCGGCACCGGGTCCGGTTTCCTTGACGCACCGACTGACCCATCTGCGCTGGAGAAACCATGACAGACGTCGTTCCCGCCACGGACGCCACGGTGCCGCCGACGGCCAACCCCGAGGACGCCAAGCTCGCCGAACTCGGCTACAAGCAGAGGCTTGATCGTTCCGTCGGGACGCTGGCCTCCTTTGCGATCGGGTTCGCCACGATCAGCGCCACCACAGCCGTGTTCACCGGGTTCGGCGCCGGCTACTTCACGGCGGGCGCGCCGTTCGTGTGGACGCTGCTCCTCGCCGGGGCGGTGTTCGCGCTGTGGGCGTTCATCGCCGCCGACCTGACGGCGAAGCTGCCCCTGGCCGGCTACTCCTATCAGTGGATCAGCCGGATCAACGGACCCGACCTGGGCTTCTTCACCGGATTCATCGCGCTGATGGGCTGGGTCTGCGGCATGACAGGCGTCGGCTTCATCCTGTCCGGTTACCTCGGTGGGCTGTTCGGCTGGAGCATGAGTCAATCGGCTCAGATCCTGCTCGCCATCGGCGTCGTCTTCCTGTGCGTGCTGATCAACATCTACGGTGTCCGTTTCGCCACGATGGTCAACAACATCGGTGTCAGCCTCGAATTGATCATCACGGTCGGCGCCACCGCGCTGGTCGCGATCATCGCGTTCTCCGCGCCGGAAAATCACCAGCCGATCTCGGTGCTCTTCACCGGCGGCGAGTCCGGCGACAAGAACTCCTACCTGCTCGCCTGGCTGGCCGCCGCCCTCGGGCCCTTCTTCGGGTTGATCGGCGTCGAGTCCGGAGCCGACGTCGCCGAGGAGACCAAGAACGCCCGGCACGTCGTACCGAAGACGATGTTCTACGCCCTGGTGACCTCGATCGTCATCGAGCTGCTGATGTACGTCGTGTACGTGCTCGCGATCAAGGACTCCGCCGCCGTCGAAGCCAACTCGGCCGCTCCGATCGAGGAGATCATCAACCAGCAGGCCGGTCCGATCGTCACGAAAATCGTTGTCGCCGTTGCGTTGACCAACATTCTGGCGTGCCTGCTGGCCAATATCCTGGTCGCCACGCGGCTGACCTACTCGATGGCCCGCGACAACATGCTGCCGTTCTCGCACATCTGGCGGCACGTCTCCGAGAAAACCAAGACCCCGACCTACGCGGTGATCGGCCTCGGCTGCCTGTCGACCATCCTGCTGCTGTCGGCCCTGGTCAACGAGAAGGCGTTCAACTACATCATCGGCATCGCCTCGTTGCTCTTCTTCTTCGTCTACATCCTGCAGACCATCGGGCTTCTGATCGGCTACCGCAGGGGCACCATTCCCGAGCCCGAGGCGGGCACCTTCGACCTCGGGAGATGGCGGCTCCCGCTCTATGTCACCGCGCTCGTGACGTTCCTCGCCGTCGCCGTCGCCCTGCTGTTCCTGCCGCAGTTCACCAGCAACAAGTGGGTCTTCCTCGGCGTGGTCGCGGTTGCCGGTGCGTGGTGGGCCACCGGGCTGCGGACCCGGTTGAGCCGCGGTGACGCCGGGTCGGACTACGCCAAGACCCACCTGAACTGAATCCTCGAAAGGACTGTCACACAATGACTTCTGCTGTCAACTCCTCGCGCGAGCGCTCGTCGGCCGACCTCGGCACCAGCAACCTCGTCGCCGTCGAACCCGGCGCCATCCGGGAGGACACTCCACCCGGTTCGGTGATCCAGTACACCGACTACCAGCTTGACACCTCGAGCCCCTTCGCCGGTGGCGTCGCGTGGATCGAAGGCGAGTACCTGCCCGCCGCAGAAGCGCGAATCTCCATCTTCGACACCGGCTTCGGCCACTCCGACCTGACCTACACCGTCGCGCATGTCTGGCACGGCAATATCTTCCGGCTCGGCGACCACCTCGACCGGCTGCTCGACGGCGCGCGCAAGCTGCGGCTCGACGCAGGCATGACCAAGGAGGAGCTGGCCGACATCACCAAACGGTGTGTCAGCATGTCGCAACTGCGTGAGTCGTTCGTCAACCTGACGGTCACGCGTGGATACGGAAAACGCAAGGGCGAGAAGGACCTTTCCAAACTCACCCACCAGGTCTACATCTACGCGATCCCCTACCTGTGGGCGTTCCCGCCCGACGAGCAGATCTTCGGGACGACGGCGATCGTGCCGCGCCACGTGCGCCGCGCAGGCCGCAACACCGTCGACCCGACGATCAAGAACTACCAGTGGGGCGACCTCACCGCGGCCAGCTTCGAGGCCAAGGACCGCGGCGCCCGCACCGCGATTCTGATGGACGCCGACAACTGCGTCGCCGAAGGCCCGGGCTTCAACGTGGTGATCGTCAAAGACGGCAAGCTCGCGTCCCCGTCGCGAAATGCCTTGCCGGGCATCACCAGAAAGACGGTGTTCGAGATCGCGGACGCGATGGGCATCGAGGCGACACTCCGCGACGTCACCAGCCACGAGCTCTACAACGCCGACGAGCTGATGGCCGTGACCACCGCAGGCGGCGTCACGCCGATCAACTCACTCGACGGTGAACCGATCGGCAACGGCGAACCCGGCCCGGTGACCGTAAAGATCCGCGACCGGTTCTGGGCGCTGATGGACGAGCCGTCCCCGCTGATCGAGGCAATCGAATACTGATACACCGCCCGCACAGTTACGCTCCCGCCCATGATGCGTACTGTGCGGGCGGCCTCAGTGGCGGCGGCTCTGCTTCTGGAGCTGGCTATGGCACCTCCGATCGCACATGCCGCCGACGTCTGCGCGGCCTTCGGCGGCGCCGTCGAGCAGGACGGTCTGTGTCGGCTGCACCAGACGAAGCCGAACTACACCCTCGACATGTCGTTTCCCGTCGACTTCCCCGACCAGGCGGCCGTCGACGACTTCCTCACCGAGACCCGGACAGGCTTCCTCAACGAGACCGATGCGCGGAACTTCGCGAACGTGCCCTACGAGATGGACATGAAGGCGTCGCTGTGGGCGTCGGACACCACGAAGTCGACGTCGTTCGAGATCTACGAGAACCTCGGCGGCGCACACCCGAATACGTGGTACAAGGCCTTCAACTACGACACCGTCCGCAACCGCGCGATCACCTTCGCCGACCTCTTCGCCCCGGGCGTCAACCCGATGAACGCCATCTTCGGAATCGTGCAGAAGCAGCTGGAATCGGAGATGGGCGTGCCCGCCCCGGTGCTGGACGGTGCCGGGACGGACCCGTCCTACTACCAGAACTTCGCGATCACGCCGACTGACCTGGTGTTCTTCTTCGACCGCGGCGGCTTGATGGCGGGCGCCGCCGGCGCGCATACCGTGCACGTGCCCCGCAACGCGATTGCGCCGCTGGCCTTGTGATCGAGGTATATCCTCGAAATATATAGCCTTCCAAAGTTGTTGGCGGTAATGAGATGAAAAACATCCGACAACGCATCGTGCGTCTGGCAATCGGTGCAGCGGCCGCAGCCGCATTCTTGATCACTCCGTCGCTGTTCGACCAGACAGCGGCACCAGCTTCGGCGCAGCCATGCGTCAACGGCGTCATCCCGTGGAACCCGTACGTCGTCAACTGCAACCTGCCGCCGCGCGGGCCGCGGGTTCGGGGCGCCGCCCCCGACGCGGGGGCGATCATCGCCTGCCGCGACCACCCGGGCTGCCTGTCCTGGTATGTCAACGGGCCCTGGTAGGCCCCAGCTAGTTTCTTCGGCCCTCCCTCGGAAACCCGATGCCCATGAGCGACAGCAGAGATGTCGAGAAGCGCTGGCACGACCCTGCCGCGATGCGACAAGCCGTTGAGTACGGCGTCGGCGTCATCGTGGTGGCCGGAGTGGCCTTCGCCGTCTTCGCCGTCGTCGACAAGACCTCGGTGATCCTGGCCGCCGCCGTACCGACGATCCTCTTCCTCGGCGGTGTCGGCGCGCTGGTCAAGGCCTACCGTGTCTGGCGCGTCGGCGGAACCTGGCCGATCTGGCAGGGCGCCGGCTGGTTTCTCCTCACCCTGATGCTGGTCTGCCTGTCAATTCCCTGGTCAGCGGCGAGTTTTGCTGGCCAGTGATTCGGCAGTTGATTGTCATCGCAATCACATGAATCCAATATCGGAAAGGCCTGTGCCGATCTTGTAGGACTGCCACTCTCTACCGCATGCCGAAGCACAGCATCAGCGCCACGACTTTGCTGCTGGGGGCGGCCGCCGGGGGAGTCATCGCCTACGCGCCGATCGCGGGCGCCGACGATCCGCCGCCGCCGACCGACCCAACCCAGCAACAGCAGCAGCCGCCGGTCGATCCGGCCGGAATCGCCGGGTCCGTAGCAGACCAGGTGAGCCAGGGGCAATCCCAGGGTCCCGCGGTCAGCCCCTATCCAACGACGGGGGCACCCAGCGGCGTGTGCATGCGCATGAACGGGTTCCCGATCTACATCCCACCCGGCGGTATCCCCTCGGAAATGGCAGCGTCAGGCGTCCCCTCCGGTCCCGTCCACGCAGGACCATGCACCAGCAAGGACGGTGTCGTACCTGCCGACGCGGCCCAGCGGGGAACGGATGCCGCTCAACAGATCGCAGGTGCCGCAACCCCGCAGCAGCAGAATCCCCAGGACCAGCAGCCGCCGCCGCAGTAGAGGCGAGAAGCGTTACTTCGACTTCTGCCTTCTCGTCGTCTCCGCCGACTTCTGCCTTCTCGTCGTCTCCGCCGACTTCTGCCTTCTCGTCGTCTCCGCCGACTTCTGCCTTCTCGTCGTCTCCGCCGACGGGCATTTCACGGAGTTCGCGCTTGAGGACCTTGCCTGTGGGATTGCGCGGCAGCTCGTCGAGGAAGACGACCTCGCGCGGCACCTTGTAGCGCGCGAGGTTTTCTCGGACGAAGGTCTTGATGGCGTCCTCGTCCACGCTTGCCCCGTCGGTCTTCACCACGAACGCGCGCAGCCGGTGGCCCCAGTCCTTGTCCTCGACGCCGAGAGCGGTGGCCTCGACGACCTCGGGATGACCGCTGATGAGGTCCTCCACCTCGGCGGGGAAGACGTTCTCGCCGCCGGACACGATCATCTCGTCGTCGCGGCCGCTGACGTAGAGCAGGTTGTGCTCGTCGAAGTAGCCGACATCGCCCGAGGACATCAGCCCATCGATGATCTGCTTGTGACCGCCGCCGGTGTAGCCCTCGAACGGGAAGGTGTTTCCCACGAAGATCCGGCCGACCTCGCCCTGCGGTAGATCGTTGCCGTTGTCGTCGAGGATCCTGATCTTCACACCCTTGACGACCGGTCCAACCGTGGCCGGGTTGATCGACAGGTCCTTCGGCCGCGCGATGGTCGCGAACGCGATCTCCGTCGACCCGTACAGGTTGTAGATCACCGGGCCGAGATCCTTGAGCGCCCTGTTGGCCAACTCGGCGCCGAGCTGTGAACCGGACACGAACACGATGCGCAGCGACGACAGGTCGGGCTTGGAGTCCATCTTGTCCAGCTCGTCGAGGATCCGCGACAGCATGACCGGCACGACCACCATCGCGGTGGCCTTGTTCTTCTCGATGTCCGCGAGCACGGTCGCCGGCTTGAAGCGCCGTCGCAGCACCAGCGTCGAGCCCAGGAACATCGCGATCGTGGCGTGCAGGAAGCCAAGCGCGTGGAACATCGGCGCGGGCAGCGACGTCACCTCGTTGGCCTTGAACGGCACGTGCGAGAGCACACCGCCGATCGGCGCGAGCGACGGCGGCGTGCTGCGGTTGGCACCCTTCGGCGTTCCCGTGGTGCCGCTCGTGAGGATGATGATCGACGAGTGCTTGGTCACCTTCGGTGCGGGCTTGCGGCTGCTGCGCTCGATGAGTTCGGCCAGGGTTTCGTCGGTGCTGTGCTTCGGCTCCTCGCCGTCGGCGGCCGGCTTGGCGTCCGGATTCGTCGGCAACGCACGCAGCTTGCCCTGCGGCGGATCAGCCTGTGAGACGGCGGCTGTGTACTCGTCGTCGTGAATGATCAGCTTGGCACCCTCGCGTTCGGACACCTCTTTGATCTGCGGCCCGGAAAACTCGCTGTTGAGCAGGATGATGCGAGCGCCGACGCGCGCCGCGCCGTAGACGGCGATCAGGAACCAGCGGTGGTTGCGGGCGAGTATCGCCACGCCGTCGCCGCCCTTGACCCCCATCGCAAGCAGGCCGTTGGCCACGGCATGCGCGGCGTCGTCCAGCTCCTTGAAGGTGATCTCGCCGTCGTCGTCGACGATGGCCGTGCGATCCGGCGTGCGGCGTGCGTTCAACGCCGGGATCATCCCGAACTCGCCCCAGCGCCTGATGTCGGCGAGGAACGCGACGATGTTCTGCGGTGGTTCCAGCTTCAACGCGCCGGCTTCGAACATCTTGCGGGCGTAGTGAAGTTCGGCTGCGCCTCGCTCTACATACTGTCCGATGGACTGCTGGATTTTGGCCGCTGCCGCCAGCGGGAGACCAACTAGGTTCGGCATGGCACCACCATATGTGACGACCGTCGCACCGCGGCGGGAAAGTACTGCGTAACTACCATGGCGGTATGGCGACCTCCAGGGCTGAGCACCTCGAGGTCGAGGGCGAGCAGATATCCGTCACACATCCCGACAAGATCGTTTTCCCGCAGATCGGCGTCACCAAGCTCGACCTGATCCGCTACTACCTCGCGGTGGCTCCGGGCGCGCTGCGCGGAGTGGCCGACCGGCCGATGATCCTCAAACGTTTCGTCAAGGGCATCACCGAAGAGGCCGTCTTCCAGAAGCGGGCACCCGAAAAGCGGCCGGACTACGTCGACGTCGCCGAGTTGAAGTACGCCTCCGGCACGTCGGCGAAGGAGGCGGTCCTGCACGACGCCGCGGGTCTGGTCTGGGCGGTCAACCTCGGATGTGTCGACCTCAACCCACACCCGGTTCGCGCCGACGATCTCGCCCACCCCGACGAGTTGCGGGTCGACCTGGATCCGATGCCGGGCGTCGACTGGCGCCAGATCATCCATGTCGCGCTCGTCGCCCGCGACGTCCTTGAAGACCACGGCCTCACCGCGTGGCCGAAAACCTCGGGCTCGCGCGGCTTCCACATCTACGCGCGCATCGACCGGCGGTGGCCGTTCAAGTTCGTCCGACTGGCCGCCCAGGCGGTGGCCCGCGAGGTCGAACGGCGGGCGCCCGACCTTGCCACCGCGCGCTGGTGGAAGGAAGAGCGCGAAGGCGTCTTCGTCGACTTCAACCAGAACGCCTTCGACAGGACGGTGGCGTCGGCCTACTCGGTGCGGGCCACGCCCGACGCGAGAGTGTCGACGCCACTGCGCTGGGACGAGGTCGTCGACTGCCGCCCCGAAAGATTCACCATCGCCACGGTGCCCGAGCGATTCGCCGAGCGCGGTGACCCATGGGAGGGCATGGACGACGCCGCGGGCAGCCTGGATCAGTTACTCGACCTTGCCGACCGCCTCGGCCCGGCCGAGAAGGCGCCGAAGGGCGTGAAGAAGGGAACCGGCCGCCGGGAATCTGTCATGCCGCTGATCGAGATCGCCCGCACCAAAACGAAAGACGAGGCGATGGCCGCACTCCAAGAGTGGCGTGAGAAATATGAGGAAGTGGCTAAGAAATTGAACCCCGCCGACGTGTTACTCGACGGTATGCGCGGCCCGAGCTCGATTTGGTATCGCGTCCGGATCAACCTGCAGCACGTGCCCGAAGACCTGCGACCACCGCAGGAAGCGCTGCTCGCGGACTACAGCCCGTGGGACAACTACTCCGGCGCACAGTTCCGCAATCGCTGAACCGGGTGCGCCGAAATCGGGTTCTTAGCAAAGTATTACCGGACGCTCCCCAATGCCTTAGATCAGCGGCTTAGCTTTAGGGCATGTACGGAAACCAAGCAGTCGACTGTGACGGCGCGCAGATGCGTGCAGTGTGTCGTCAGCTGGCAACCGTGGTGACGGTGACCGGCGATATCAGCGACACCAACGTCGACCTCATCAGTGCCTACGCACGGCGGTTCGTCCTGTCGGAGAAGCCCTATGTGTTGGACCTGACCGGTGTGAATTCTTTTTCACCGGACTGCATTTCGCTGCTGTACGCCGTTGATGACAACTGCTTCCGTGCCGACGTCGAGTGGTCGGTCGTCGCCAGCCAACCGGTCCACCGGACCCTGCGACTGTTCGGCGAGGGCGAGACGTTCCCCATCGTGGGCTCGGTCGCCGAGGCGCTCCACCACTTCGCAGACCGCATCGGCGAACGGCGCCGCCTGCTTCCCATCCTCACCAAGACCGCCTAAAGAAAGGGCGATCACGTGCTCATCGATCTCCGTTGGTTGACCTACCTGCTGCACGGCAAGCACCCCGCGACCGCACATAGCGCTTCGCGCTAGTTCACCGGTCGTTGCTCGGCGAGCTGGTACCACTCGCGCTCGTCGTCGCACTGTCTCCGGTCTCGATCATTCCCGCGGTGGTGCTGGTGCTGCACACCGACCACCCCAGACCCACCGGGCTGGCCTTCATGGCCGGCTGGCTTTTCGGACTCGCCCTGTTGACGGCCGTTTTCGTCCAGGTGCCGCATCTATTCGACGGCATCGGTCGAGAGTCGCCGCCATGGGCGCCCTGGCTACGGATCACGATCGGCGCCCTGCTCATCGTCTTCGCCGTAGGCCGCTGGCTGACGCGAGACCGCGCAACCCGTCCCCCCGCCCTGCTTGATCGGCTGCGCAGGATCACCCCCGCCGCCGCCGCGATGATCGGGTTGGGGCTGGTGGTGGCCAATCCGAAGGTGCTCGTCATGAACGCGGCAGCGGGACTGATCATCGGTACCGCCGCGGTCGGCGTCAGCGGATGGCTCGCCGTCGCGTTCTACACCACGCTCGCCGGCTCGACGGTGATCGCCCCGGTGCTCGCGTACGTCGTGGCGGGTGAGCGCGTCGATCACCACCTCGAACGGGCCAGGGACTGGATGCAGCGCCAGCACGCCGTCGTGACGGCAGCCATCCTCATGGTCGTCGGTGTTTTGTTGACCTACACCGGAATTCGCGCGCTTTAGCGGTCAGGCGAGTCCGGCGACCAGTAGGCGAGCATCTCCGCGAACGTCTCGAAGGCCGCACCGGATACGCCGTAGGTCGCCTCGAAGTGAACGCTCAACGGGAAGCCGAGATCGGCGACGCCGTCGATCACCCGTTTGTACAGATCGACCATCAGCTGGCGCTTGTCAGCGGGATCGCGGCTGGCCAGCGATCGGACGAAGTCCTGCTCCTCGGCGACGGCCGCGTTGCCGGGGTCCTGGATCAGCCAGTCGATCAGGCCGATCCTGGTTTCCACCTTGGGCACGAAGCCGAAGGACAGCAGGATTTCCGGCCGGTGGTCGGTGTTCTTGGCGAAATCCGTGAGGAAACCAACGATCGCGTCGGAGTACAGCAGCTGCGTCAGGCCGAAGTTGGCGCCCTGGTTGCACTTGAAGTCGAAGCGGCCCTGTTCACCCTCGCGGGTCGGGATCAGGATCACGCCGCGGTTGTCGACCGTCTGGTCATAGATCGACAGGGCGTCGGTGGGCGCGACGCCGGAACCTTCGCCGTCGCTCATGGTGCGGGGCACACCGACGAACACGATGCCCTCGAACCCGGCACGGCGCAGGGTGGTCAGCCGCTCCCCGAGGGCCGCCTCGTCCATGAAGGCGGTGACTTGCGTGCACAACCCGCGCAGCCCCGGCAGCTCCGGCTGGATCAGCGACCAGTATTCGAGCACGTCGAGCTTGGGCAACATCGGGACGGGGCGGTCGTCGTCCTCGGCGATCATCCCCGGGATCATCACGTGCTTGAGCCGGCCTGCGAGCCCCGAGTCCGCGGAGATCTGCGCCACTTTGCGCGCCTCCTCCACCGCATACCCCGGCCCGCGCTCCACATTGGGAGGCACCAGCTCGAGCGCAATAGTGTTGAGGGTCACAGCGTTGCTCCTGATCAAGACGACCGAACCACGATACAGAGCGCAGCAGGTCAGGTCGAAATCGCCGGCTAGGGTTCAGAGCGCACGGCGCGCGGCGCGCACCCGCTCAACGGTCGTGTCGTCGCCGGTGAATTCGACTTGGGCGGCGTCGCGGCCGAACAGGAAGAGCAGCAGTTCGGGTGCCGCGCCGGTGATCGTGCACTGCAGGCCGTTGCCGATCGACGCCAGCGTCGTGCCGTCGGAATCGACGAGGGTGACCGTGGCCGGGGCGCGGCCCAGTGACATCCGCGCGGCGAGCTTCACCTGTCTGCGCAGCGCGGCCGCCAGGTCGCCGTCCAGCTCCCGCGGCTGCCAGCCGGGCGCCGCGCGGCGCACGTCTTCGTGGTGGATGAACATCTCCGTGGTGTTGACCAGCGGATCGAGCAGGTTGAACGGCGAATACAGCGGCGGGCCCGACGCGACCATATCGAGCAGATCCGGCCACTGCTTACCGTCCGCGAGCTGCCGCTGCTTCCGTTCGGTGTAGCCGGCCAGCTTGGACACCAGGATGCCTGCGGCCGCGTCGGGTCGGCGCTCGCGCAGAATCAGATGTGCCGCGAGGTCGCGCGTGGTCCAGTCACCGCACAGGGTCGGGGCATCGGGTCCGACGGCCCGCATGGTGTCGACGAGGGCGGCGCGTTCGCGGGCTGCTGCAGTCATGGGTTTCATTCTTCAGGACAGCGCGCCGACTGCGCTTTCCGCGGCCCGCACCAGCGCTCCCGTTCGCGCGAGTTCGGCGACCGCGGCGATCTCCGGCGCCAGGTAGCGGTCGCCGCCGGGGCCCGCGACGTGTTCCCGCAGCGCCGCGACGACCGCCGCAGTACCCGGTGCGGGCGTCAGGGGTCCGCGCAGCTCGACGCCGCGGGCCGCGTTGAGTACCTCGATCGCCAGCACGTGTGTCAGGCCGTCGATACCTCTGCGGAGCTTGCGAGCGGCCGCCCAGCCCATCGACACGTGGTCTTCCTGCATCGCCGACGACGGGATCGAGTCCACGCTGGCGGGAGCGGCCAACCGTTTGAGTTCGGACACGATCGCGGCCTGGGTGTACTGAGTGATCATGTGACCGCTGTCGACACCGGGGTCGTCGGCGAGGAACGGGTTGAGGCCGTGGTTGCGGGACACGTCGAGAAACCGGTCGGTCCTGCGTTCGCTGATGCTGGCCAGGTCGGCCACCACGATCGACAGGAAGTCGAGCACGTAGGCCACCGGGGCACCGTGGAAGTTGCCGTTCGACTCGACACGCCCGTCGAGCGTGATGACGGGATTGTCTATGACGCTTGCTAATTCGCGTTCGGCCACCACGCGCGCGTGCTGTGCGGTATCGCGCGCCGCGCCAGCGACCTGCGGCGAGCACCGCAGCGAATAGGCGTCCTGAACCCGCGTGCAGTCATCCCCGCGGTGACTGGCCACGATCGCCGAACCCGCCAGCATGCGGGTGATGTTCGCGGCGGACACCGCCTGTCCGGGATGGGGCCGCAGCCGTTGGAGGTCGTCGGCGAAAACGCGGTCGGTGCCGAGTTGACCCTCGACACTCATCGCGGCCGCGATGTCGGCCAGCCGGAACAGGTTCTCCAGATCGGTGAGCGCGAGCACCAACTGGCCGAGCATTCCGTCGGTCCCGTTGATCAGCGCCAGCCCTTCCTTCTCGGCGAACGTCACCGGTGCCAACCCACACTCGGCCATCGCCTCACCCGACGCCCTCAGCGCACCGTCGGGGGTGCGGACCTGACCCTCGCCCATCACGGCAAGCGCGACATGGGCGAGCGGCGCGAGATCGCCGGAGCAGCCGAGGCTGCCGTACTCGTATACGACCGGAGTCAGCCCGGCCGACAGCAGGTCGGCGTAGGCCTGCGCGGTCTCCGTTCGGACCCCGGTGCGACCCGTCGTCAAGGTCGACAGTCGCAACAGCATCATCGCGCGGATCACCTCACGCTCGACCTCCGATCCGGCGCCTGCGGCGTGCGACCGAATGAGGCTGCGCTGCAACTGAGTCCGCATCTGGTGAGGGATGTGCCGGGTGGCGAGCGCGCCGAACCCGGTGGACACCCCGTACACGGGTGTCGGCTGCTCGGCGAGCGCCTCGATGTGCACACGGCTGGCCGCGACGGCGTCGAGCGCCTCGGGTGCGATCACGACGCCGGCACCCTCACGGGCGACGGCGACGACCTCGCCGACGGTAACCGGGCCAACGCCGACGATCACTTTGGACACTGTGGAGTCATTCATGACGGTTCGCGCTGCTTTCGTTCGTCGGGATGCCACCGGCCACGGTGCCATCGATGATCGGTACACCCGGGCGGTACGCGAGGTGAACGTAGGAGGGTGCGTTCAGCGTGACGAAGTCCGCGCGCATACCCGGTGCGAGAACGCCGATGTCGGCGCGCCGCAGCGCCGCCGCTCCACCCGCGGTGGCAGCCCACAACGCCTCCGCGGGCGTCAGATGCATATCGCGTACCGCGAGCGCAATGCAGAACGGCATGCTGGTCGTATAGGACGTGCCCGGATTGCAGTCTGTCGCAACGGCGATCGTCACGCCGGCTGCCACGAAGCGCCTCCCGTCCGGCCACGGTGCGCGGGTGGAGAATTCGGCACCGGGAAGCAATGTGGCGACCGTAGTGCTCGACGCGAGCGCCTCGAGGTCGCTGTCGTCGGCATACGTGCAGTGGTCGACGGATGCCGCTCCCAGTTCGACGGCCAGCTTGATTCCCCGCCCCGGGCCGAGTTGGCAGGCGTGCAGCCGCAGCCCGAGGCCGGCCTGCGCCCCGGCCTGCAGGATCGTCCTGGACTCGTCGACGTCGTACGCGCCGCGGTCGCAGAACACGTCTATCCACCGGGCCCTCGGCGCGCAGGCCGCCAGCATGTCGCCCGCCACCAGCCTGATGTAGTCGTCACGACGGTTCTGGTACTCGGCGGGGACAACGTGCGCACCCAGAAACGTGGTCTCGTCGGTGACGCGGCCCGCTATCTCCAGCGAGCGCAGTTCGTCGGTGACGGTGAGGCCGTAGCCGCTCTTGGTCTCGAAGGTCGTGACGCCACTTCGCGCGAGCTCTCCCGCCAGCCGCGCGAGATTGTCCGACAGCTCAGCGTCGCCGGCCGCACGGGTCGCCGACACCGTGGTCGCGATGCCACCGCCGTCGTACGGCGTGCCGCTCATTCGCGCGGCGAACTCGGCGGACCGGTCCCCCGCGAACACGAGGTGCGCGTGGCTGTCGACGAATCCCGGTATCAAGCTTCTGTTTTCACAGTCCACCCTGTGCTCGGCAGCGGGAGCCCGGTCCTTCGGACCGATCCAGCCGACGCGGTCACCGTCGACGACCATGGCTGCGCCGTGGTGAATACCCAGCGCCGATCCGTCGCCCTGTGACGCGTCGTTGGTCACCAGTTCGCCGATGTTGTCGTACAGAATCGTCACCGGCACCCCTCGATGGCCTTGGCGAGGGCATCGCCGATCTGGGGAACCGAGACGTGTCGACCCTCGGTGACCACCCTGCTTCCGTCGACGATGACGTCGGTGACATCGGCCGCCGACGCGGCGAACACGACGTTCTCCGCCGTGGCCCCACCGCCCGCCGTCCGCATCGACCCGGTGTCGACGGCGACGAGGTCCGCAGGCGCGCCGACCCGCAGCACACCCGCATCGGTCCAGCCGAGCGCGCGTTGCCCTGCGCTGGTCGCGGCGTCCAGCAGCGTTGTCGCAGAAATGATCCCGCGCTCGCGCCGGGCAAGCCGCTCGTCGAGTTCGACGGCGCGCGCCTCCTCGAACAGGTCGATCACTGCGTGGCTGTCGGAACCCAGGCTGAAGAATCCCCGCCCGGCGAGCAGCGCAGCGGCGGGCCCGATCCCGTCGCCCAGATCGCGCTCGGTGGTCGGGCAGAAGCAGGCGCCCGTCGCCGTCTGATCCATGTCGGCGATGTCCTGTTCCGACAGATGGGTGGCGTGCACCGTCGTCGTGCGCGGTCCGAGCACCCCGTTGTCGCGCATCAGCGCGGTCGGGGTGCGGCCGTGTACCGCCAGGCATTCGTCGACCTCCGCGGTCTGTTCCGACGAGTGCACGTGCAGCGGCGCTTCGCACGTGTCCGCCCAGTCCACGACCGCAGCCATCTCCGAAGGGGGAACGGCCCGCACGGAATGTATTGCGGCCCCGATGATTACCTGCGAGCTAGCTTGCACATCGCGCCTCAGGTCGTCGACCCGGTCGGCCCACGCCGCGCCCGTGCCGTCGCCGAACCGTTGTTGCGGGCCTTCTGCGAGCGGCGCGCCGTCGATGCCGGACCGCAGATAGCAGGTGTCCAGGAGCGTCAGCCGCACACCGGCGTCCGACGCCGCCGCGATCAGCGCCTTGCCCATCTCGTTCGGATCCGCGTAGCGACGTCCACCGGTGTCGTGGTGCACGTAGTGGAATTCGCCGACCGCCGTGATTCCGGCCAGCGCCATCTCGGCGTATACGGCCGTCGCAAGCGCGCGGTAGCGCTGCGGCGTCAGTTGTGCTGCGGCGTGGTACATCAGCTTTCGCCAGGTCCAGAAGCTGCCGCGATCGCGCTGCGTTCTCGCCCGAAGTGCTCGGTGGAAGGCGTGCGAGTGCGCGTTCGCCATTCCCGGGATGACCAGGCCGCGAAGCACCGCCGACGAAGCGGCCGGTCGCGCACCGGTCTCGATCGCGGTGATCCGTCCGTCGCCGACACTGACCAGCACCGCGTCTGAGACGTCGCCCTCCAGCCACGCGTGTTCACACCAGAAGGTTCCGCCGCTCACGGCGACACCCAGTCGGCCATCACGTCCGCGAGCGCCTCGGCTCCGGTGCGGCAATCGGAGATCTCCGCGTATTCCTCCGGGGAATGAGACACCCCAGTGGGGTTGCGCACGAACAACATTGCCGTTGGCACCACCGCCGACAGGATCCCTGCGTCGTGGCCCGCGGCGGTCGGGAGCACCGGCACGTCGCCGAACCGCGACAGCGCAGACTGCAGTCTGCAACGCGGAGCATCGGGGAACACGACGACAGGGGTGATCGACTCGGCTTCGAAATCCATCGTGACGTGGCCGTCCCTGGCATATTGCGCAGCCGCAACCCGGATCGCGTCGACGACGGTGGCCAGGGTGGCCTCGTCGGCAGCACGTGCGTCAAGCCACGCATCGACTCGAGACGGGATGGCGTTCGCGCCGTTCGGTGTGACCCGGACCTTGCCGAACGTCGCGACGCTGTCGTGGCGCGCCGCCTCGATGCGGGCGGCATGCACCGCAGACGCGAACGGCAACATGGGATCGCGCCTGTCGACCAGCCGGGTGGTGCCGGCATGGTTGGCCTCCCCGCCGAAGGTGAGATGCCATCTGCCGTGCGGCCAGATCGACGACGCCACGGCCACCGGCCGACCCCGGTCCACCAGTGCCCTGCCCTGCTCGACGTGCAGCTCGACATAGACACCGACGCGCTCGGTGAGCGTGTCGTCGACGCCGAGGTGCTCGGGGCTACGGCCCGCGCCACGCAGCGCATCGGCGAGCGTGGTTCCGTCGTTGTCCCGCAACCGGAGCGCGCGCTCGGCGGTCAGCGCACCGGTGCTCAGCTGCGAGCCGACGCAGGCGACGCCGAACCGGGCACCCTCCTCGTCGGCGAATGCGACGACGGCGACCGGGATGACCGGCTCGACACCACGCGCGCGGAGAAGATCCACCGCGTGAAACGCCGACACCACGCCGAGGGGTCCGTCGAAGGCACCGCCGTCGGGGACCGAGTCCAGATGAGATCCGGTGACGAATGCGCCCTTCGGATCGCCGCTCCACCCGACCGGCATCCACCATGCCCACGTGTTGCCGTTGCGGTCCTCCTCGACGGTCATGCCGCGGCGCCCGGCTTCGCCGGTGAACCATTCGCGCAGCGTGAGGTCGGCGGAGTTCCAGGCGAATCTGCGGTAGCCGCCGGTAGCCGGCTCGCGACCGACGTCGAGAATCGACTCCCACAGGGAATCAAACTGAGCGTCGAAGTCCATAATCAATTCTCTTGCATGGGAATTCGCACGCCACGCTCGGCAGCCACCGCGATGGCGTGCTCGTAGCCGGCGTCGGCGTGGCGGATGACGCCCATGCCGGGATCGTTGGTCAGCACCCGCTCCAGCTTTTGCGCGGCAAGCTGCGTGCCGTCGGCCACACACACCTGGCCCGCGTGGATGGAACGGCCCATGCCGACGCCGCCGCCGTGGTGAATCGACACCCAGGATGCTCCAGACGCCGTATTCACCAAGGCGTTCAGCAGCGGCCAGTCAGCGATGGCGTCGGAGCCGTCGGCCATGGCCTCGGTCTCCCGGTACGGTGACGCGACCGAACCCGAGTCCAGGTGGTCGCGACCAATGACGATCGGGGCCGACAGTTCGCCGGAAGCGACCATCTCGTTGAACTTCAGTCCGGCCCTGTGCCGTTCGCCGTAGCCGAGCCAGCAGATCCGCGCGGGCAGGCCCTGGTAGGCGACCTTCTCTTCGGCCATGGTGATCCAGCGTCGCAGATGCGCGTTATCCGGGAACAGTTCGAGGATCGCGCGATCGGTCGCCTCGATGTCCTTCGGGTCACCCGACAGTGCCGCCCACCGGAAGGGGCCGAGGCCCTCCTCGAACTGCGGCCGAATATAGGCGGGAACGAAACCGGGGAAGTCGAAGGCCCTGTCAAAACCCCCCTTTCGTGCCTCGTCGCGGATCGAGTTGCCGTAGTCGAACACCTCGGCACCCTTGTCCATGAAGCCGACCATCGCCTTCACGTGCTTGGCCATCGACGCGCGCGCCTGCTCGGTGAAGTACACCGGGTCCTTCTCGGCCATCTTCTTCATGTCCTCGAACAGGACGCCGCTCGGCAGGTAGGACAGCGGGTCGTGCGCCGACGTCTGGTCGGTGACGATGTCGATCGGCGCGTCGCGCTCGAGCAACTCGGGGAAAACGTCCGCGGCGTTGCCGACCAGACCGATCGACAGTGGGCGCCGCGCGTCCCGCGCCTCGACGGCCAGCGTGAGCGCTTCGTCGACACTGCCCGCCTTGGTATCGAGGTACCGGTGCGCGATTCGCCGGTCGATGCGGCTCTCGTCGCAGTCCACGCAGATCGCCACGCCCTCGTTCATCGTCACCGCGAGCGGCTGGGCGCCGCCCATGCCGCCGACGCCCGCCGTGAGAGTGATCGTCCCGGCGAGCGTTCCATTGAACCGTTTCCTCGCGACGGCGCCGAATGTCTCGTAGGTGCCCTGCAGGATTCCCTGAGTGCCGATGTAGATCCACGAGCCTGCGGTCATCTGGCCGTACATCGTCAGGCCCGCCGCCTCCAGCTCGCGGAACTTCTCCCAGTTCGCCCAGTCACCAACGAGATTGGAGTTGGCGATCAGAACGCGGGGCGACCAGACGTGGGTCCGGAACACACCGACCGGCTTGCCGGACTGCACCAGCAGCGTCTCGTCGTCCTCGAGATCCCGCAGCGTAGCCACGATGGCGTCGAACGCGGGCCAGGAGCGGGCTGCCCGGCCGGTGCCGCCGTAGACCACGAGATCCTCGGGGTGCTCGGCGACCTCTGGGTCGAGGTTGTTCATCAGCATGCGCAACGCCGCTTCCTGCTGCCATCCCTTGCAGGAGATCGTCGTACCACGCGGGGCGCGGATGGTGCGCGGCTCGGTCATCGAAGTCATGCCTTCAGCACACCTGACAACCCGTCGTCGCATCCAGACCCGCGAGCCGAGTATCGTCTCGTATCCGAGACTTTTGCAGGAGGGGTGCCGTGTCCAGCACATCACCGGCCGTCGGACGGGCGCTCGACGTCCTGCTGTACCTCGCCGGGCGGCCCGGCCCCGTTTCCGGCGCCGCGATCATGCGCGATCTCGACATCCCTCGCTCGTCGGGCTATCACCTTCTCGAAGTGCTCACCGAGCGAGGGTTCGTCGTGCACGTACGGGACCAGCGCACCTACGGCCTGGGGGTGTCGGCGTTCGAGGTGGGTTCGGCCTATCTGCGCCACGGGCCTCTGGAGATGCGGGCCCGTCCTGTGCTGAAGCACCTCGTCGCTCAGGTGCACGAGACCTGTCACCTCGGGATCCTGCATGGCGCGGAGACGCTGTACCTGCTTCGCGAGCATCCGACGGCGGCACACATGGCCGTCACGCTCACCGGGATCGGTGTGCGCATGCCGGCGCACCTGACCGCCAGCGGCCGCGCGATACTGGCGCATCTGCCCACCGCTCAGGTGCGCGGCTTGTTTCCGTCCACCCGCGCATTCGTGAACCGAACGGGCGAAGGCCCTACCTCGCTGCCCGAGCTACGACGACTCCTGCAGACCGAACGGAGTCAGGGCTGGGCCGAAGAGGTCGGCCTCATCACGCCGGGGCTGCAGTCCGTGGCCGCATGCGCCTTCGACCACACCGGCCACCCGTGCGCGGCGTTCAGCGTGACGCGCCGCCAGGAGGGTTCCCGCGCGCCCGCAACGGAACTGGTGCGCGCGGTCCGCTCGGCTGCTCAGCAGTTGACGGTGGCGCTGTCCGGACGAGCGCCGGACGGATGGTTCACCGCTCAGCTGCCATGACCCTGCTCGGCCGGTAGCGGTGGCGGCAGGGGCGTCGTCGGCGTAGGTGTCGCGGGCGCAGGGGTCGGCGCCGTCGGGCCGTGGAAGTCCACCATCGGCTCCTCGCGGATCACCTTGTCGCCCGCGCTGACGACGAGAGACTTCGGCGTCACCAGGTAACTGATGCCCCTGTTGTCGGCAACGAAGCTGTCGCCCCCTGACCCCTCGGCGGGGACGATCAGCTTCGCGCCGTCGCTGATGCGCACACCTCGGTATTCGTACGTGCCGTCGGGTGTTTTGCAGATCGCGACGCGTGAGGCGTCGGTGCTACCGAACACGACGACCGAATACGGCGCAGCGCACCGTGCGGTCGAGTCCACATAGCCCTGGTCGTCCGTCGCCGGAGCCGCTGCCGCCGACGGAAGGGCAACGACGAGCAGAGCCGCCAACGCGGCCGTCGCCGAAGCCATGCGCATCACGTCGTCCACCAGACCATTGCGTAATCAAATAACGAAGCGACGACCCGGGGCGCGGTGCAATCGTTAGCCCCTCGAGACCGCTTTGAGCTCGTCGAGGGACTCCCGCAGGTACTGCGGCAACTGGTCGCGCCGACCCTCGTTGATCCATCGGTCGAAGGCGACCTTGAACACCGCTACGCCGGCCTCTGCGGTCAGTTTCGCCGTCGAGTCGTTGACGCCGCGACGGCGCAGCGAGTCGGCGAGCGCCGTGGCGATTGCCGAGAGCTTGGTCAGTTCCCGTTCCTGCAGGCGGGGGTTGGCGGCGATGACGGCCTGCCTGCGCCTGGCGTGTGTGTGGCGGTCCTCGAACACCGGACCGGCGGCCATCAGTGCGGCGCCGACCGCGTCGAGCGGGGACATCGACTCCGGTGCGTCGGCAACGGCGGTGACGAAGAGCTCCAGCAGGTCGTCCTGCCCGCCGAACAGCACTTCCCGCTTGTCGGCGAAGTGCCGGAAGAAGGTCCGCTCGGTGAGACCCGCGCGCTCGGCGATCTCGGCGACGGTCGTCTCGTCGAATCCGCGTTCGGTGTAGAGCTCGAGGGCGGCCTCCTCGAGGCGGCCACGCGCGTTGGGCTGCCACCGAACCATCTCCGGATCGTACGGGAATGACAGCGACTGTCATCGGCGTTACCGTGATGACAGCAACTGACATCAGGAGGGAATCATGCGGATCTTCGTCACCCGTGCGTCCGGGTTCATCGGTTCGGCGGTCGTGGCCGAGCTTGTCGGCGCGGGCCACCAGGTCGTCGGTCTCGCTCGCTCGGATGCGTCGGCGCAGGCCGTGGCGAACGCGGGCGCTGAGGTGCAGCACGGAAGCCCTCGACGACCCGGACAGCCTGCGACAGGGCGCCGAGAAGACCGACGGCACAATCCATCTGGCGTTCAACCATGACTTCAGCGATTTCGCTGCCGGGGCGGGGCTGGACCGACAGGCAATCGAGGTGCTCGGCGACGCGCTCGCCGGCTCCGACCGGCCCTTGGTGGTCGCGGGCGGGATCCTGTGGCTGTCGCCCGGCACGACCTTGACCGAGGACCAGCCGGCGCCGCCGGAACTACCGCGATTCTCCGAGGCGACGGTGTTGGGGCTCACCGATCGAGGTGTTCGCACCGCGGTCGTGCGGCTCCCACCGAGTGTGCACGGCGAGGGCGACCACGGATTCGTGCCACAACTGATCACCGTGGCGCGCGACAAGGGCGTCTCGGCGTATGTCGGCGACGGGGCGAACCGCTGGCCCGCCGTGCACCGCCTCGACGCCGCGCGCGCCTTCCGACTCGCGGTGGAGGAAGCGCCGGCCGGGTCGGTCATCCAGGCCGTCGATGACGAGGGCGTGACGACGCGCTCGATCGCCGAAACCATCGGAAGGCATCTGGACGTGCCGGTCACATCCGTAGCGCCCGAGGAGGCCTATGACCACTTCGGCTGGATCGGTCCGCTCTTCTCCGTGGATGCGCCTGCCACCGGCAAGCGGACACAGGAACTTCTCGGCTGGCGGCCCACCCACACGAAGCTGCTCGCCGACCTCGACGCATGGCACTACTTCAGGGCGGCACTCGAAACAGACTGACTCACAAGATAACTCTCCAGTCCTTCGCGCCCTAGCTCACGGCCGTACCCGCTCTGCTTGACACCGCCGAACGGCGCGGCCGGGTCCATGATGTAGCCCTGGTTGACGCCGAAGGTGCCCGAACGCACCCGGCCGGCGATGCCGAACCCGCGCTCGCGGTCATCGGTGAAGACCGAGCCGGCCAGGCCGTAGTCCGAGTCGTTCGCGATGCGCACGGCATCGTCCTCGGTGTCGTAAGGGATCACGGTCAACACCGGACCGAAGATCTCCTCGCGCGCGATCCGCATGCCGTTGTCGGCGTCGCTGAACAGCGTCGGCTTCACGTACCAGCCAGTGTCCAGTCCGTCCGGCATCTCGGTGCCGCCGAGGACGAGCCGTGCGCCCTCGCGACGGCCCTCCTCGATGTATCCGCGCACGCGTGCCTGCTGCCGCTGCGCGACCAGTGGGCCGAGCTGGGTTGCGGGATCGCTCGGATCCCCCACTGCCATCGCCTGCATCCCGGCGGCCAGCGCGTCGACGAGCTCCTGCTGCCGCCCGGCCGGGACCAGGATGCGGCTGAGCGCGTTGCACACCTGGCCGCTGTTGGCCAGGCTCGCGGCCTGGATGGCGGGAGCGACGAGCGCCGGATCGGCATCGTCGAGCACGATGGCCGCCGATTTGCCGCCCAATTCCAGGCTGACCTGCTTCAAACCCTCGGCACACGCCATCGCGACCTGGCGGCCCGCAGCCGTCGATCCGGTGAACGAAACCTTCTCCACGCCAGAGTGTTTGATCAGGGTCTCGCCCACATCGCGATCTCCCGGCACGACGTTGAAGACACCCGGCGGGAAACCGGCCCGGTCCACGAGGTCGGCCAGAAGCTGCGCGTCGAGTATCGACTCCGGCGACGGCTTGAGCACGACGCAACAGCCTGCCAGCAGTGCGGGCGCGATCTTGCAGACCGTGAGGAACTGCGGCATGTTCCACGGCACGACGGCCGCTACCACGCCCACCGGTTGTTTGTTGATTCGAATGTCGTTGCCGTACAAGCCCGGACGCGACTCGTGCCAGTCGTAGGACGCCGCCAGCCCGGCGAACGCGGAGAACATCATCAACGGGATCCGCACCTGCGCGCGCTTGGCGAACGAGATCGGGGCCCCGATTTCGGCGGTGATCAGCTCCGCCATCTCGTCGCGGTGCTCTTTGTAGAGTTCGGCGAGTCGGTTCACCGCCTCGATACGCTCGGCCGGCTGCGCGCGCGGCCACGGCCCGTCGTCGAAGGCCTTGCGTGCGGCGATCACCGCGCGGTCCACGTCGACGGTCCCCGCCGTGCAGACGGTCCCGATCGATTCCTCGCTGTGCGGCGAGATCACGTCGATGGTGGTGCCGGACTGCGGCGCCGACCACTGTCCGTCGATGAAGAGCTTGTCGCGTTTGTACATCGTCTCCCTCAGGTTCTTCTGCCGCCGTTGACGCCGAGGATTTGTCCGGTGATGTAACCGGCTTCCTCAGAGATCAGGAATGCGCACGCGGCCGCGATGTCATCGGGAAGCCCGACGCGTCGGACCGGCGTGCGTGCGATGTTGTCCTCGATCGAGCCACCGAGCAATTGCCGTTCCTCGGCGCTGCGCAGCATCGGGGTGTCGACGAAGCCGGGCGCCACGCCGTTCACGGTGATGCCGCTGGGCCCGTACTCCAGCGCCAGCGACTTGGTGAGCCCGTTGACCGCGGACTTCGCCGCGACGTACGCCGTCATGAACTGCTGGCCGGAATGCGTGCTCGACGACGAGATGTTCACGATGCGGCCCCATCCGGCGTCGACCATGTCGGGAAGCACCGCCTGGATGGTGTGGAACACCCCGTTGAGATTGACGTCGACGATCCTGGACCAGTCCTCGAAGGACAGGTTGTGGAACCGCCGAAACCGTTCCACCCCTGCGGCATTGACCAGAATGGTGATCGGGCCGAGTGTGTCGCGCACCGCGCTGACAGCCGCCTGCACCGCGGCGGGGTCGGTGACGTCGGCGACGAAGCCCGCTGGCTCGTCGGTCGGCGAGAGGTCGAGGATCGCCACCCGATGGCCGTCGCTGCGCAGCCTCGCCACGATGGCGCGACCGATCCCGGAAGCCCCGCCGGTCACAAGTGCGGTCGTAGTCGACACGCCTATTATCTAACTGGGCGATCGCCCAATGTCAAGTACGTGCTATTGCTAGGGTCACGAAATGAACAGACCGCCGTTCCGGTTCGCCGTGCAGGCGACAAACGCCTCGGATGGCGCGCAGTGGCGCGAGACCGCACGCAAGACGCAAGATCTCGGCTATTCCACGCTGTTTTTGGCCGACCACTACCTCGGCCCTGGCCCCGCGCAGCGCGCCGCCCACACCCCAAGGCAGGACCTGGCGCCCATCGCGGCGATGGCGACGGCGGCGGCGGTCACCGAGACCCTGCGGGTGGGATGCCGCGTCTTCTGCATCGACTATCACGTGCCCGCCGTGCTCGCCAAGGAGGCCGCGACGCTGGATCTGCTCTCCGACGGGCGGCTCGAGTTGGGAATCGGAGCCGGCTGGAGTCCCGACGAGTACTCGGCGATGGGGCTCGCCTTCGAGCAGGCCGGCCGCCGAATCACCAAGTTGGACGAGGTGATTGCGTTGTTCAAGGCGCATTTCAGCGGCGACGAGATCGCCTGCGCCGGTGAGTTCGTCAACGTCTCGGGTTTCGCGGGCCGGCCACGGCCGGTGCAGCGCCCGCATCCCCCGATCATGGTCGGCGGCGGGGGCAGGCGCGTGCTCACGCTGGCGGCAAGGGAAGCCGACATCGTCAGCATTTCCAACGTGCCCTTCGTGGCACGCAACGAGGCGGGGCTGACACCGTTCGCGGAGGCGAAACGGCGAGCCGAGTACGTGCGTGCCGCGTCCACGGAACGCTTCGGAACCATGGACATCGAGACCTCGCCGTACTTCACCGCGATCACCGGCGATCCCGAGGGAGCACTTGCGAATATCGCGTCCTCGACCGACATCTCGGCCGACATCATGCGCACGCATCCGAATGTGCTGATCGGGTCGGTCGACTCCGCCGTCGATCTCCTTCAGCACCGGCGCGACGAGCTGGGCGTCAACTACGTCACCGTGCAGCAGTCACAGATCGAGGCCTTCGCCCCCATTGTCGCGAGGCTCACCGGCCTGTAATGTCCGACTGAGCGATCGCCCAAACACAGAACGAGGCGCCCATGGCCAGACGGACGAGGTTCACCGAGTACCAGGATCGGTACGCCAATTACAAGTTCGAACTCACCGACGACGGCATCCTGTTCATGCAGTGCCACACCGAGGGCGACAGCCTCGTCTGGAGTTGGCAGGCCCACGACGACATGTCCGATGCCTTCGCCGACATCGCGGGCGACCGCGAGATCAAGGTGCTGATCCACACCGGCACCGGCGAGAACTACAACGCCAACTGGGGCCGAATGCCCAACGGCGATCCGGTCACCAAGCCCGTGTACCAGCTGATGCCTGACACCCGCGGACTCGTCAAGCTTGATGAGAAAGCCTGGTACGCAAGGCATCTCATTTTCAACGTGCTCGACGTCGACGTACCGATGATCAGCGCCGTCAACGGCCCGTGCAACATGCATTCCGAGGTTCCGCTGATGGGCGACATCGTGCTGGCCGCCGAGGATGCCTACTTCCAGGACGCGTCGCACTTCCCCCGCGGCCAGGTGCCCGGCGACGGGCAGCACGTGATCTGGAGCTTTTTGGCCGGCCACACCCGGGCGCGGTACTTCCTGCTGACGGGCAAGAAGCTGTCCGCGCAGGAGGCCAAGGAGTGGGGTGTCGTCAACGAGGTGCTGCCGAAAGACCAACTGCTCGACCGCGCCTGGGAGCTGGCCCGCGAACTGGTCAAGCGGCCGCCGCTGACACTGCGCTACTCGCGTCAGCTGTTCACCAACCCGCTCAAGCGGGCGTTCATCGACGAGCTGGGCCACGGCCTGGCCCGCGAGACCTACGCCCAGCGCGCGTTCTTCCCGTTCGGCGGCGAGATGGCGCCGCTGGACCGGCCGTGGGACCAACAGCCGTGGTCGAACGGCCAGACCGCCGATGAAGGAGCGCGGCAATGACCGGCATTCAGCAGAAACTCGCGACGGGCCGCGGAAAGTTCACCCCCGACTACCCCGACCTCGGCACCGGCCCGGTGAACTACGAGGACTCGATCTCCGAGGAGTTCTTCGCCGCCGAGCGCAAGGCGGTGTTCGAGCGCAGCTGGCTGTGCGTCGGACGGTTGGAACGATTGCCGCGCAAGGGGTCTTATTTCACCCGCGAGTTGCCCGGGCGGCTGGCGTCGATAGTGATCACCCGCGATCTCGACGACAACGTCTACGCCTTCCACAACGTCTGCGCACACCGCGGCAACAAGGTGGTCTGGCAGGAGCATCCGATGGAGGAGTCGGCGGGCACCTGCCGCGCCTTCGCCTGCAAGTACCACGGCTGGCGGTACGGGCTCAACGGCGTGGTCAATCACATCACCAACGAGGAGGAGTTCTTCGACCTCGACAAGAGCAAGCTGCGGATGCCGCCCGTGCACTGTGAGGTGTGGGCGGGCTTCATCTTCGTCAACCTCGCAGAGGATCCGGTGCCATTGCGGACCTTCCTTGGCGAGGGCCTGCTGGGCATGGAGTCCTATCCGTTCCATCTGATGTCGCAGCACTACGGGTTCTCCACCCGGATCAAGGGCAACTGGAAGTTGGCCGTGGACTCCGTCTGCGAGTGGTACCACCCGCCCTACGTGCACGGCCGGTTCATCGATCCGGATGTGTCCAAAGCCGAGAAGATGGTGCCGCCGGTCGACGCCTACCACTACGACCTGTTTCGCCCGCACATGCTGACCTCGGTGCCTGGGCCGCCGATCCTGCCGCCGCGCGCACCGGGCACCGCCGGCGAGGCGCGCCAAGACCAGCGCTGGGTGTATAAGCTGTTCCGCGCCGGCCTGTTCGGACCGGACGATGTCCCCGATATCGGGCCGCTGCCAAGCTTTCTCAACCGCGGCGAGATCGCGTCGTGGGGCAACGATCAGTTCTGGGTCTTTCCGAACATCTCGATCCAGATCTGGGCGCGCAACTACTACATCACCTACACGTACTGGCCGGAGACGGTCGACACACACATCTACGAAATCGACATGTACTTCGTGCCGCCCGCCAACGCCCATGAACGGCTCGCCCAGGAGGTGGTGGTCGACAGCACCATCGAGTTCGCGATGCAGGACGTCAACACCATCGAGGCCACCCACTCGGCGTTGAAGACCCGCGCGCAGAACACCTTTCATCTCAGCGACCAGGAACTACTGATCCGGCAGTTCCACCGGGTGATTCGGGACACCGTCACGGCCTATCAGTCCAGTGAGGAGCAGACGTCATGACCGAACGCCAACTGCCGGAGGGATTCTCGGAGCTCGAACAGTGGGTCGACGACTGGGCCCTGCCCACCAGGGCGCAGCGCTACGCCGCACGGCTGGACCGGCCCTACCCGGAACTGGTGGCGTTCTACGACGGGATCGCCCCACACGCCGAGCGCGCCATCGCGCACCTCGACGGGCTCGATGTCAATGACCTCGGCATCGAGGCCACTCGGCTGATGCATCTGTTGTTCTCGATGATTCTGGTGTCCTACGCCGTGAACATCTTCAAGCAGAACCGCATCCCCGATTCCGGCGCCGCCTTCTTCGAGATGGTCGCCGAACCGGCGCTGTGAGCACTCTCCCGCTGGCCGGACTCCGCGTGGTCGACGCCGCGACCCTGGCGGCGGGCCCGCTGGTGGCCACCGCACTCGGCGAGTTCGGCGCCGAAGTCATCAAGGTCGAACAACCCGGCACCGGAGATCCGCTGCGCACCTGGGGGCCACGCCGCGACGGTATCGGCCTCGTCTGGAAGAGCGTGAGCCGCAACAAGAAATGTGTCACCCTCGACATGCGCACAGCGGAGGGGCAAGCGTTGATGCACGAGCTGCTCGACCTCAGCGATGTCTTCGTCGTCAACACCCGGCTGAGCACGCTGACCCGTTGGCAGCTGGACTACAACGCCGTGCACCACCTCCACCCGCAGGTGGTCATGCTGCACGTCACCGGCTACGGACACGGCGGTCCCGCGACCGACCGGCCGGGTTACGGCACGCTCGCCGAAGCCATGAGCGGGTTCGCCGCCGTCACCGGACAGCCCGACGGTCCGCCGACCCTACCGCCGTTCATGCTCGCGGACGGGGTCGCCGCGCTGGCAGCAACCTACGCGGTGATGATGGCGCTCTATCACCGCGATGCCCACGGCGCGGCCGGCCAGCTGGTCGATGTCAGCCTCGTCGAGCCGCTGGCGCGCCTGCTGGAGCAGGCCACGCTGGCCTACGACCAGCTCGGTGTCGCCCAGTCGCGGACCGGCAATCGAGTCGACGCGAGCGCCCCGCGCAACACCTACCGGACGTGTGACGACAAGTGGATCGCGGTCTCCAGTGCGGCGTCGAGCACGGCCAAGGCCGTGTACCGGGCTATCGAAAGGGCCGATCTGGCCGAGCGTCGCTGCTACGTCGATCCGGAGCCGCGCCAGCAGCGCTCAGAGGAGATCGACGCGCTGGTCGCCGACTGGGTCGCGCGGCACACCTTCGACCGGGTCATGACGGAGTTCCTGGCCGAAGGAGTGGCCGCCGCCCCGGTCTATGACGCCGGCGATCTGCTGGCCGACGAGCACTTCCGCGCCCGCGGCACGTTCGTCGCGGTCGATGATGCTGAACTCGGTCCGGTCACCGTGCAGTCACCCGTCGCCGTGCTGAGCGAAACCCCAGGCGAGGTAAACCATCTCGGGCGGATGCTCGGCGCAGACAATGATGCCGTCTACGGTGGTCTGCTGGGTTTCGATGCTGCGCGTCTCGATACCCTGCGAACGGCGGGAACGATATGACGCCACCACGATCCCGCCGGTCGGAGTTGGCGACGCCTGCCAGCAGCGAGCACATGTGTGAGGTCGCGGCCCGCGCGGGCGCCGATCTGGTGTTCCTCGACCTCGAGGATGCGTGCGCACCGTCGGCGAAGGAATCCGCGCGCACCACCGCGGTCAATGCGCTCACCGGTTTCGACTGGGGGCCCACGCTACGGGCCGTCCGGATCAACGGCCTCGAAACGCACTGGTGCCACGACGACATTGTCGAGGTCGTGAGTGGGGCGCGCGACGCAGTGGACGTCATCATCGTCCCGAAGGTGCGCTCGGCGCGCGATGTCTGGTGGGTCGATGTGCTGCTCACCCAGATGGAGTCGAAACTGGGCTTGCGACGACCGATCGCGCTCGAGGCGCTGATCGAAGAGGCCGAGGGACTGCTGAACGTCGCCGAGATCGCCAGGGCCAGCCCACGGTTGGAGGCACTCATCTTCGGTGCCGGAGATCTGTCGGCATCGCTGCGGTCGCGCGTCGACGGCAACTTCCTGCCTTCAGGCGAGTACCCCGGCGACTATTGGCATCACGTGCGCATGCAGGTGCTGGCGGCCGCGCGTGCCGCAGGGTTAGACGCGATCGACGCCCCCTACCCCGGCTATCGGGATCTCGACGGTTACCGGCACACCGCAGCCCATGCGAGTCTCCTTGGCTTCGACGGGAAATGGGCGATTCATCCCAGCCAGGTGCCGGTCGCCAACGAGGTGTTCACGCCGACAGCCGACGAGGTTGCCGAAGCGCGGGCGGTCATCGCCGATTACCGCCGCGCCGAAGCGGGCGGGCTGGGCGCGATCGGACGCGACGGCAGACTCGTCGACGCAGCGCTGATGCGTCACGCCGAGAACGTCATCCGAAGGGCCCGCACATGACCAAACCGGACAAGGTGGGGTCGCGGGACTCCGCCGCTCGCGACCGGATGCTGGACGCCACCATCCAGATCATGCTCGACGAGGGATACGCCGCGGCCACCTCTCGTCGTGTCGCCGCCCTCGCCGGTGTCAAGCCCGCGCTGGTGCACTACTACTTTCCGACGATGGACGACCTCTATCTGGCGGTGTTCCGCCGCGGCGCGACTGCCAACCTGGACCGGCAACAGGAAGCGCTCGCATCGGATCGTCCGCTGCACGCGTTCTGGGAGACGGTGAGCGAACCGCGCGGCACCCGGCTGCTACTGGAATTCATGGGGCTGGCCAACCACCGCAAGAAGATCAAGACCGAGATCTCGGCCTGGTCGGAGCGTTGGCGCGAGATGCAGATCACCGCACTGAATTTCATCGTGCGCCAGTCGGGGATGGATGCGGAGGAGTTTCCGCCCGCCGCGCTGGCCGTCGTCGTCGCCTCGATCGGCCGCACCCTGGTGCTGGAGCAGGCGCTGGGCACCACCGGCGGTCACGACGAGGCGATCGGATTGGTCAACCGGTTCATCGACCGCTTCGAAATGCCGCAGCCGAAGCGCAAACGCGACCGGTCGACCCGCAAGTAGCCGCCCACCGTACGCATACTCCCCGCCGTGCGGGGTACGAGCACTCGATGACATCAAGCGAGGCGGCATTGATCGTCGTCGGCAGCGGACCGGCGGGTGTCGGCGCCGCGGAGGCGTTCCGACGACATGACGACGAGACGCCCGTGCGGATCCTCACCGCCGACCCCGCTGCGCCTTACGCCCGACCGCCGCTGAGCAAGGAGTACCTGCGGGGAGAAACCGAAGACATCTTCCTGCACCCGGCTGAGTGGTACGCCGAGCGACGCATCGAGGTCGTGCACACACCGGTGGACCGCGTCGACACCGACGGCCGGTGCGTCCTCGCCGATGGGCAGCGCCATCCGTACTCCGCGCTTGTGCTCGCGTGCGGGTCGGCGCCGACGCCGCTCCCGGTAGCCGGTGGCGAGCACGCCTACCAGCTGCGTTCGCTGCACGACGCGCAGCGCCTGCGTGACGGCAGCGTCGACGCGCAGTCGGCGGTGGTCATCGGCGCGGGCTTCATCGGGTGTGAGGCCGCCGCTTCCCTTGCCCGCCAGGGTATTTCGGTCACGTTGGTCGCGCCGAACTCGGCTCCGCAGGACAACCGGCTGGGGGCCGAGGCCGGCGAACGCCTGCGCGGGTTGATCGTTTCTGCCGGCGCCCGATATGTCGGCGGCGTGACGGTCGAGGCTGTCCGAGACGACGCCGTCGAGCTCGACGACGGCGTCACCATCAACTGCGACCTCGTGCTCGCCGCGACGGGTGTGCACCCGCAGAGCAGGCTCGCCGAACGCGCCGGCCTGACGGTGGACGGCTCGCGGGTCGTCGTCGGTGCCGATATGCGCACGTCCGCACCGCACGTGTTCGCCGCCGGCGACGCCGCGCTGGCGTTCAATGCCACCGCCGGACGCCACATCTCGGTCGAGCACTGGCAGGACGCCGCCGACCAGGGGGAAATCGCCGGGACGGTGGCCGCGGGCGCGACCGGCCAGTGGGACGGCGTCCCGGGTTTCTGGACGACAATCGGCGATGCCACGGTCAAGTACCACGCGTGGGGCGACGGCTACGACCGCAGCCGGCTGATCGACCACGAGGACGGCTTCACCGCGTGGTATGAGCGGGGCGGCGCGACGGTCGGCGTGCTGACATTGAACGCGGACGACGACTACGACCGCGGCGAGGCCCTGATCAAGAGTGCGCGGCCCGTTTGCCTGCCCGAGTAAACGGGCACTTCCACTGGTGTCCGAAAGGAGGCGCGACCATGCCCAATTCGTCGATCAAGAACGAAAAGATGTACGAGGACTTGCGCAAGGAAGGCAATTCCAAGCAGAAGTCCGCCCGCATCGCCAATGCCGCGGCCGCCCGCAGTAAGTCGGCTGTCGGCAAGAAGGGTGGCAAGTCGGGGTCCTACGACGACTGGACCGTGGCTGACCTGAAAAAGCGGGCGAAAGAAATCGGGTTGTCCGGATACTCCAATCTCAACAAGGACAAGCTGATCTCCAAGATCCGCAATTCCTGAGCGAAGCGCTCACACAGTGGCCGGCGCCGTTGTGAACCAGAGTTTCACGCCGCGCAACCCGGAGAAATAGATACGCAATCGCCCGGGCGTTCACTGACGCCATGACAACCATCTATCACCAGCTCGGCGGACACGAAGCCCTCGAGGTCGTCGTCGCCGACTTCTATGACCGCGTCCTCGCCGACGACCAACTCGCGGGCTTCTTCACCGGGACGAACATGGCTCGACTCAAAGGCAAGCAGGTCGAGTTCTTCGCCGCTGCGCTGGGTGGCCCGGAGCCCTATACCGGTGCGCCCATGCGTCAGGTCCACCAGGACCGGGGCATCACCATGCGTCACTTCAACCTGGTGGCCGGCCACCTCGCGGCCAGCCTCGGGGCCGCGGGCGTGCCGCAGGACACCGCCGCTCAGATTCTGGCCGCGATCGCGCCCCTGTCGAACATTATTGCGACAAGCGTGGCATGACAGGCGACTAGCGAGGGCTAAGCGCCGGGACCGTTGGGCCACTTGAGCATCGAGCCCGCATCGACGCGGATGTGTTGCCCGGTGATGTAGCGGCTCTCGTCGCTGGCGAGGAAGACGCCGAGGTTGGCGATGTCCTCAGGCTCGACGTACGGGATCGGCATGGCGTTGAAGTAGGTGAAGGCGGGTTCGGCGTCCTCGCGGGTGGGCTTCTTGCCCTCGGCCATCATGTCGGGCCGGAACACGCTGTAGATGCCGTCGTTCTGCAGCAGATGGGTGTTGACGTTGGTGGGGTGCATGGCGTTGACCCGGATCATCTTGGGCGCGACCTGAAGACACAGGTGGTCGACGTAGTCGATCAGCGTCCGCTTGCTCCAGCCGTAGCCTGCGCCGCCCGGGCCCATCATCGGATTGTCGCTGGTGCCCTTGATCATTCCCGCTGTCGAACCCGTGATGATGATCGAAGCGCCGTTGGGCAGATGTGGAAGGGCGACCGCGACGGTGTTCATCACACCCAGGAGGTCGACGTCGGTGGCGTCGACGAAGTGCATCGGGTCGAACTCCTTGCCGAACGCCATCGGCAGAATGCCCGCGTTGGCCACGACGATGTCGAGCCTGCCCATATCGGCGACACCCGCCTCGAGCGCGTCGCGCAGTTCGTGGCGTTCGCGGACGTCGGCGATCCTGGCGAAGACGCGCCGACCCAGCTCCTTGACCGACCGCTCGACGTCGGCCAGGTCCTCGGGCGTCGCGAGCGGATAGGGGTTGGAGTCGATGTTGCGGCAGATGTCGACGATGATGATGTCGGCACCTTCCTTGGCCATCGCAATCGCGTGCGCACGCCCCTGACCGCGGGCCCCGCCCGTGATGAAAGCAACCTTGCCCTCGAGCCGTCCAGCCATGTGTCCTCCGCCGATGTGAATCAGATTCTCCAACTACGGAAATCTAATTTACGCAGCCTGGTTAATCAATCCCCGGACGGGACAAATGTTTGGTACTCAGGTGGTACTCACACGTGTTTCGGCTGACTACCGTCGAGACCCTCAGCGGCTGACCGGACCGCCGCAGTGACGGCTTCGACCGTGGTGCTGTCGAGTTTCCAGCACTGCCAGAACAGCGGCACGTCCAGATGCGCATCGGATATCCGGACGACCGAGCCGTCCGCCAACAACGGTGCGGCCAGGCTCGTCGGGTACATGCCCCAGCCCAGCCCGGCCCGCACCGCAGCGCCGAACCCCTCGGCGGTGGGGACCTGGTGGACAGGGCGTTCGACGTGGCGACGGAGCATCTTGCGTATCAGCAAGTCCTGCAACGCGTCCTCGCGATTCCACGCCAAAGACGGCGCAGAGGCTAGGGCCGCGGCCGTGAAACCGTCTCCCAGATACCGCTCGACGTAACGTGCCGTCGCTACCGGCACATAGCGCATGATCCCGAGCGACTCCACCCGACAACCGGGCACCGGGGTGCGCTCCGTGGTGACCGCGCCCATCACCGCACCTTGTCTCAGCAGCGCGGCGGAATGGTCCTGGTCCTCGATGCGGATGTCGAACAAGACCTCGTCGAGTTCGTCGAACACCGCCGTGAACCAGGTCGCCATCGAGTCTGCGTTGACGGCGATCGCCACCCGGGTTCGTCGCGACGAGCCGCCGCCCATCTCGGTTAGCGCCTCGGACTCCAGCAGCTCGGTCTGGGCGGCGAGCCGTAGCAGGGGGATGCCGGCCGGCGTTGCCACACAAGGCTTCTCACGGCGGACCAGAACCTGGCCGACGCGCTGCTCGAGCCCCTTGATCCGCTGGCTGACCGCCGATGGCGTGACATGCAGTCGCGCGGCAGCGGCATCGAAGCTGCCGTGCTCGATCACCGCGGCGAACGCCGCCAACTGCTGGCCGTCGATCCTCACATTAGCCAGATTATTGTATCCGAAGAATCCTTAGCTGTACTGATTCCAAGCAGATGCCTACCGTCGGTGGCATGAGTTCGCCCCTGATCGTCGGCTTCCTGGCCTCGTTCACCCTGATCGCCGCGATCGGGGCACAGAACGCGTTCGTGCTGCGTCAGGGCATTCGCCGTGAGCACGTACTGCCCGTGGTCGCCTTGTGCACGGCCTCCGACATCGCGCTGATCGCCGCCGGCATTGCGGGCGTCGGCGCGCTCATCAACGCCCATCCGGCCGCGGTGAACGTCGCGAAGTTCGGCGGCGCGCTTTTTCTCTTCTGCTACGGCCTGCTGGCGGCACGGCGAGCGTGGCGGCCGTCGTCACTGACACCGGCAGACGCCGCGCCCGCACGACTGGCCGAGGTGCTCGTGACGTGCGCAGCGATGACCTTCCTCAACCCGCACGTCTATCTGGACACGGTCGTCTTACTGGGCACGCTGGCCAACGAGCATGACGACGGCCGCTGGCTGTTCGGCGTCGGCGCCGTCACCGCGAGCGCGGTCTGGTTCGTCAGCCTCGGCTTCGGGGCACGACGCCTGGCCGGACTGTTCGCCACGCCGATGACGTGGCGCGTACTCGACGGGTTGATCGCGGTCACCATGATCGGACTGGGCGTCGCGATGATCACGCCCTGACCTCAGGGCGTCGCCGGCGCCACCCCGCAGCGGTTGCGGAAGTCCACCGACGGTTGCCGAATGGCCTGCAGGTCGCTCTTGACGGTCGGGTTCGCGTCGAGATAAGTCTGCACCTTCGGCCCGATCTGATCCCTGGGTTGACCCTTCAGGCTGGTGAAGAAGTCGTTCACGTCGGGATGGTCAGTGAGGTAGTTCGACGTCTCGAACGTCACACCCGACATCACCCGCGCCAACTCGGCGGCCGTGCACGGCGGCGGCACCGGCGGGTCGGCCGACGCGAGGGCGGCAGTGCCGAAAAGCGCCGCCCCCGCAAGAACTGTGGCGCCGATGGCTCCTTTGATTGCGGAGGTCAGCATGTTGGCTCCTTTGTTGAATGTTTGTCGGTTCATGGTCTTGGTCTTTATCGACGTGGTCCGATGCCGCCGCCTCCGCCGGGTCCGCCGGGTCCGCCGATGCCGGGACGACCCGGATTCCAGTCGACGTTGAGATCCCAATCGGTGCCGCAATACCAGTCGTTTTCGCATGGGTACGGAACGACGGGCGATGCCGCCCTCGGCACGCCGTCCGCACCGCGAACCTCGCCCTGCGCGCACACCGTTGAGCCGCCGCTGTAGGTGCAGTCGGCTCCCGCCGGGGGCGCCGCAACGACGATCGCGATCGGGGCTGTCACTGTCGCCAATCCCACTATCAGGTAGCGCTGTCTGAATCGCACGGCCGTTCCCTCCTGATGTGGTGCATCGCCGTGAATTCTCGACCATGCACGGAAAACCCCTGATCCGCGCAGCGTATGTCTGATCGACAGCTGTCGTTGCCGATTGGACATTCCTGTTTTGAATTCACCAGGGACGCTGTGACCAGGGACTGCGGCGATGAAAGCGGACTTGCGTTGCGCCTTCCGGTGTTACGCTCCGTCTGATCCGGGGGGATGAAAGAGGGGCAGCCGTGGCCGCGAATGAATATGACTGGACCAGACCGGCGGCGATGGCGATACCGCCCGAGGGCTACTTCACAGAGGAGCGGGGCCGGTACGGTCCGGTCTTCCCGAGAACACCTGCCTGTCACGGCTTTTCGATCATCGCCAAGGTGAAGGAAGGCCGCGAAGAGATCGTTCGCGCTTACGGGAAGACGATCGAGGACACGATCGCCGCCAGTCCCGAAGCGCTCGCACCGCTTCGGCTGCACTACCTCCGCTGGGTGCTTTTCGACGTGGGGTCGGGTCTTCACTTCCAGTATCAGGGCATCTTCGACACCGACTTCGACAAGTACACCGAGGACGCGGTCCAACTGTTCAGCGCCACCGGCATCACGACGGTGTTCACCAATCTCGAAGGATTCCCGGAGGATTGGAAGGAGAACCCCGAGGCTTTCATCAAGTTCGTCCGCGAACACCAGGTGCCCAGCTTCCTCGAGTACGGCGAGTACCCCTACGTGACCGCCGACGAGATCAAGAAGGCACTGAGGTTGAAGGCGGCGTTCTCGAACATGCTCGACCAGATGCAGTGAAATTGCGCCGGTGCTCGAGTTCGACGACATCCAGCACATCCTGCTGACCCGCACGCCTGCGATCACGGGTCGCTACGAGTTCCTGTCATTCGACACGGCGTCAGGCGGGCGGGCGTGGCTCACCGAACTGCTCGACAAGGTGCAGAGTGCGGCCGACGTACAGGCGACGGTGGAGGAATCGGATCGCTGGGTGACGATCGCCTTCACCTGCAACGGCCTTCGAGCTTTGGGTGTCCCAGAAGAATCGCTGGCCACGTTTCCCGAGGAATTTCGCGCAGGCATGGCGTCGCGGGCCGACATCCTGGGCGACACAGGTCCGTGTGCACCCGAGCACTGGGTGGGTGGGCTCGCCGGTGACGACGTGCACGCGATCGCGATCCTGTTCTCCCGCACCGATGAACAGTGCCGCCGGTCCATCGAGGAGCACGACAAGCTGCTGGCCCGCACCGAAGGGGTGCGCAGCGTCTCGTACCTCGACCTCAATGCGACGCCACCGTTCAACTACGCGCACGACCATTTCGGCTTCCGAGACCGGTTGTCGCAGCCGGTGATGAAGGGGTCAGGAGAGGAACCCACCCCCGGTTCTGGCGCAGCACTGGAACCGGGCGAGTTCATCCTCGGCTATCCCGACGAGAACGGGCCTGTCGCGAATCTCCCTCAGCCAGAGGTGCTGTCCCGCAACGGCAGCTATATGGCCTACCGACGACTGCAGGAACACGTCGGTCGATTCCGCGAGTATCTGCGCGAGCACGCCGAGACACCTGACGACCAGGAGCTGCTTGCCGCGAAGTTCATGGGGCGCTGGCGCAGCGGCGCGCCACTGGTTCTCCGGCCGGATGCTGACGATCCCGAGCTCGGGGCAGACCCGATGCGCAACAACGACTTCAACTACAAGGAGATGGATCCGTTCGGCTATGCGTGTCCGCTCGGCTCGCATGCCCGTCGGCTCAACCCTCGCGACACCGCGCATTACATGAACCGTCGCCGCATGATCCGCCGAGGTGCGACGTATGGACCCGCCTTGCCGGAGGACGCACCCGACGACGGGGTGGATCGCGGCATCGCCGCGTTCATCATCTGCGCCGACCTCGTGCGCCAGTTCGAGTTCGCACAGAACGTCTGGATCAACGACAAGGCTTTTCACGAACTCGGCAACGAACACGACCCGATCACCGGGACCCAGGACGGCACCCTCGATTTCACCGTACCGAAGCGTCCCATCCGTAAGGTGCACAAAGGGATTCCCGCCTTCACCACCTTGACCGGGGGTGCGTATTTCTTCCTTCCGGGAATGAACGCCATGCGCTATCTGGCCTCGCTCGGCAACTAAAAGGATCGACCATGAGCACACTGGCCCAGCCGCCACGCACCTACAACCAGAGCCACGTTCCGCGCAATCACGACGGACACAGACGCATCAGCATCTACTGGACGTGGAGCTATCCCTGGGAGGCCCAACGCGACCCGGCGGAGATCTACAACCGCTTCTCCACCATGACCGAAGTGCGAAACGTTTTGTGGCCCGCCTATGAGACGGAGGAGTACAACGCCGCCAACTTTCTGCAGGGCGTCGCGGGCACACTGGAGCTGTTCCACCGCTCGGCCCTGGCGTTCCAGGATCTCGCCGGGGAAGCCACCGGGCACCCGGTGGCCGTCTACCAGCGCATCGACCAGGCCGGCTACAAGCTGCCGATCGACGAACGGATCCTGGCTGACACCGACACGCTCATGGTGTTCGGGCTCGACCATCTGCTGGGCGAACAGGAGGCCGCACCCGAGGAGGTCGCGGCGATCACCGAGTGGCTCAAGCGCGAGGGTACCTGTCTGCTGCTGGCGCCCCACCACGATGTGGGCTTCACCGACGACTACGAGCAGCGCCAGGTCGAGTACCTACACCACGGCGACCGACTCGTGCCGCGCCAACAACGGTTCAGCCAGTACACCCGATCACTGATGCGGGCGCTCGACGTGCCGGTGCACAACATCTGGGGGCTGCGGCCGGCCGTCGTCGAGGGCACCAAGGACATCGCGCCCCTTAACGCGATCCGCGATCTCGACAACGCCCGGCTTCTCGATAACGTCACCACGTTCAACTTCCACCCGCACCTGCCGCACTACGAACTCACCGCGCCGGAAAGCGATGCCCTGCGGGTGCTCGGGAAACAGCGCGTCGACCCGAACCGGCCGCATCCCTTCACCACGGAAGGCAACACCGAGTTCAACGCGTTGATCTGGATGCCACCGAACGGTCAGCGCTCGGGCGACATCGTGCTCATCGACTCCACGCACTTCACGACGCTGTTCGGTGGCACCGACAGCCTGGCCAACCTGTGGCGCAACCTGGCGACAATGCGATCCTGACGTATGCCCGTCACCAGATCCGTCTTCATCACCGGAGCCGCCGCAGGCATCGGACGCGCCACCGCGCTGACCTTTGCCCGCAACGGATACACCGTCGGCGGCTACGACATCGACGAGGCGGGCCTCGGCTCGCTCGCCACCGAGATCGGCGCGCTGGGCGGCAGGGCCGTCACCGGACACCTCGACGTCACCGATCCCGACGAGATGGCACAGCGGCTGGCCGAGTTCGCGGAGGCCACCGGAGGTCGGCTGAGCGTGATGATCAACAACGCGGGGATCCTGCGAGCGGGCCGGTTCGAGGACATCGACCTCGCCGCCCAACTCATGGAGATCGACATCAACGCCAAAGGCGTCGTCAACGGTCTGTACGCCGCATTCCCGTACCTGCGGGCCACGCCCAACCCTGTCGTCGTGAACCTGGCATCCGCGTCGGCGATCTACGGGCAGGCCGAACTCGCCACCTACAGCGCCACGAAATTCTTCGTCCGCGGCATCACCGAGGCGCTCGACATCGAATGGAGCCGGTACGGCATTCGCGTCATCTCGATGTGGCCGCTCTACGTGAACACCGCGATGACCGAAAACATCAAGACGGGCACGACCGAATCCCTCGGCATCCGGCTGACCGCTCAGGACGTCGCCGACGCCATCATCGCCGCCGTCGAACCGTCCCTGCCGCGCCGCGCCATTCGTCAGGTGCACTTCCCGGTCGGCTTGCAGACCAAGGCATCCGCGCTCACCGGCCGCCTTCCCTTCTGGATGCAACGGTTGGTCAACAAGCGCATCGCGCATATGTGACCGCGTTACCCTCGGACTACTCCTCGAGGTCCAGCACCGGCGTGGGACGACGGAAACCGCGGGTCACCAACAGCAGCCAGACGAAACCGACGGCCAGCCAGATCAATCCGACCGCCAGGGTGAGGCCCGACAGCTGTGTCCACAGGTACACCGTCAGTAGGAAACCGACCACGGGCAGCAAGATGTTGTTGAACACGCCGCCGCCTCCGCGCTCGCCACCGTCGATGAAGTAGTGCTTGATCACCGTCAAGTTGACCGCCGAGAACGCCACCAGCGCACCGAAACTGACGATCGACGCCAAAGTGGCGAGATCGAGGACGATGGCGAGCAGCGAGATGGCGGAGACCACCAGGATCGCGTAGTCCGGCGTGCTGAACCGCGACGACACATGGCCGAAGACCGGCCGCGGCAGGATGCCGTCGCGGCCCATCGCGTAGAGGATGCGCGCCACCGACGCCTGCGAGGTGATCGCCGAGCCCAGCGCCCCCGCCACATAGGCGGCGGTGAAGAAGGTGTTGAGGAACTGTCCGCCCGCGGTCGTCATCACGTCCAGCGAGCCGGAGTCGACGTCGCCGAACTGGTTCGACGGAAACACCAGCTGCGAAATGTAGGACAGCACGATGAAGATCAGACCCGAGGTGACAGTGGCGATCATGATCGCCCGCGGCACGGTACGTGTCGGATCCTTGGCCTCCTCGGAAAGGGTTGACACCGCGTCGAATCCGAGGAACGACAGGGCCAGGATCGCCGCCCCGGCGATGATCGGGTCGAATCCGGGCGCGGTGCCGTCGCCCCGCAGCGGAGCCATCAAATCGACGGTGCCCGAGTGTGACAGCGTGACGCAGGCCAGCACGATGAACACCACGATGAAGATCGCCTGCACGGCGATGATGACGAAATTGGCCCGGTCCACCGACACGATGCCGACGATGTTGAGCACCGTGACGATCGCGATGGTCACGATGACGATCAGCCACGGTGGGATGGCCGGGATCGCCGCGTTGAGGTAGATACCGATGACGAGATAGTTGAGCATCGGCAAGAACAGATAGTCGAGCAGCAGCGACCAGCCGGCGAGGAAGCCCAACGGTGCGCCGAACGCCTTCTGTGTGTACGTATATGCCGAGCCGGCAACGGGATAGGCGGTCGCCATGCGGGCGTAGGACCGCGCGGTGAACACCATGGCGGCCAGGGTGACGAGGTACGCCACCGAAAGTCGGCCGCCGGTGGTCTCGGTGACGATGCCGTAGGTGGTGAACACCGTCAGCGGCACCATGTAGACGAGGCCGAACAGCACCAGAGACGGTGTGCCGAGCACCCGCAGCAGGTGGCCTTCGTCCTGCTGCGACGGGGGCAGTGCGGTCGAGTCAGCAGGCACCGTGGACGACATATGTTTTCTCCTCTACTTCGTGGCCGAGTAGACCGGCCTGCCTCGCAGGTAGGTGGCACGCACCGGCAACTCGGGAAGTTCCGACGCCGCAGCGGTTCTGGGGTCGCGTTCGAGCCAGAGCAGGTCCGCGCTGGCGCCGGGCGCCAGCGTGCCCCATCGGTCTTCGGCGAACGCCTGATGCGCGACGCCTGCCGTGTACGCCGACAGCGCACGCTCGATCGGAATGATCTCCTCGGGTGTCCATCCGCCCTCGGGTTCACCATCGGCCGTCTGGCGCGAGACCGCGACCGAGATCCCGTCCAGCGGATGGCCCGACGAGACCGGCCAGTCGGAGCCGAACGCCAGAGGCGCGCCGGAATCTTGGATGCTGCGGATGCGGTACTGCTTGTCCGCGCGTTCCGCACCGAGGCGCGGCAACGTCAACACCACCATCAGCGCATCCAGCTGCGCCCACAGTGGCTGCATGTTGGGAATGACGCCCAGTTCGGCGAACCGGCCGAGGTCGGCGTCGTCGACGAGTTGCGCGTGAGCGATCACCGGCCGCCGGTCACGCCGGCCGTTGTGCCGCGTCACGTATTCGACGGCGTCCAGCGCCTGACGCACGGCGGCGTCGCCGATGGCGTGGATGTGGATCTGCAGCCCCAGGTCGTCGACGCGGCGCGCCGCCTCGGCCAGGGAGTCGCCCTCCCAGTTGCGCTGACCGTGGTTGTGCAGGGCCGTGCAGTACGGCGCAAGCAAAGCCCCGGTTTCGTTCTCCACGACGCCGTCGGCGAAGAACTTCACCGTCTGGGCGGTCAGGAACGGCGAGTTCGCCTCGTCGACGCGTCGGCGAGCATCGGCGAAAGTGATTACCTGGGAATCGAAGTGACGCGGATCGGCGTAGAAGGCGAGGTTGAAACGCACGCCGAGCGCGTCACGCCGTGCCGCGGCGACGTAGGTGTCGATGTCCTGGGGTTCGACCCAGGCGTCCTGCACCCATGTCACCCCGCGCGCGAGATAGTAGTCGGCGGCGGTGCGCAGCGCGGACACCCGGATGTCCTCGTCGCGTGCCGGCATGACGGCGTTCATCAGGTCCATCGCGCCCCACTCGCGCAGGGTGCCGAGAACCGACCCGTCCTCGCGCCGCGGGATCTCACCGAGAGCAGGGTCGGGGGTGTCGGCGGTGATGCCCGCACGCTGCAGCGCAACGGAATTGCACCACATGGTGTGGTAGTCCCATGCCCTCAGCACCACCGGTCGGTCGGGTACGGCCGCGTCGAGCCAGCGGGCGTCGAACAGGCCGCCTGGCGCCAGGCTGCTTTCGTACGACGCGCCGATGATCCACTCGTCGTCCGGGTGCTCGGCAGCGAATTTCCCTACCGCTGAGACGATTTCGTCGACCGTTTTGCAGGGCCGCACGGCGGGTCCGGCGGATTCCAGGCCGCCGTACAACGGATGTGCATGCCCGTCGCCGAACGAGGGCATCAGGAAGCCACCGTCGAGATCGACCTCGTCCGCACCTGATGCCGACGCCCTGGCTTGCTCACCCAGAGCGCGTACCTCACCGTCGGCGATCAGCAAGGCGTCGGTTTCTGAAGTTCCTGTCCAGATCACTCCGCCGGTGAAGATCGTCGCGGTCACCCGCGGCACCCTACGCCGAGAGGTGTTATCAGCGCAGTCATTTGATGACGGCCGTGGCGGCATGGCCCACCCCGTAGGGTCGCTCCGAGTCGACCGGAGCAGTCAGGGCCGCATAGCTGTCGGGTCTGCGGGTCAGCAGGAACGGGAACAGCTCCAACCAGTCGCGGCGCTGGTCGAGGTCGAGGTCGGCGACCAACACGGCCTCTTCGTCGCGGGGCGCCTGCACCAGGACGCGGCCGTACGGATCGGAGATGAACGACGAACCATAGAAGGACAGCGCGCCCTCGTCGCCGGTGCGGTTGGGCACCACCATGAACAGGCCGCTGTTGATGCCGTTGGCCACTATCACCTGCTGCCACAGGGGCCGGGTGTCGAAGGCGGGGAACTTCGGTTCCGAGCCGATCGCCGTTGGGTAGACGACGATCTCGGCGCCGCCGAGCGAGTAGTTGCGGGCGACCTCGGGAAACCACTCGTCCCAACATGTCGGCATTCCGATGCGCGCACCGAGGCCGTCCGGTTCGTACACCGGATAGGGGTTCGCCTCTCCGGAGTCCGGGCCCGGTCCTGGCCGGAAGTAGGTGTCCTCGTAGTAGCCGGCCGAGATCGGGATGTGCATCTTGCGGGTCCGCCCCACCAACTCACCGGCGGGCGACACCAGGATCGCGGTGTTGAACCCGAGGCCGTCGCCGGCGGGTGCCCTCTCGTAGAGCGAGGCATGGACGAAGATTCCGTGTGCGGTGGCGGCTTCTGCCGCCAGCGCGAAGGTGGGGCCGCCCTCCAGGTCCTCGGCCGCGGCGGCCGCATCGGGGCCCGCAGGCACGTCAGCCGGATACCGCAGCAGCGTGATCTCGGGCAGAAAGACGGCTCGCGCACCTTCACCGGCCGCCCGGTCGATGGCGCCTCGAAGTACGCGAGCCAACTCCGCGGAGTCGGGACGCCACCGGTGCTGCACCAGAGCCACTCGCAGCGGCGGGCGGTCCGAGGGCGTGGTGCGCGACACCGGACCGGGGGCCGAGGTGGTCAGAGTCTGCATGGCGCTCCTAAAACGAATGCCTTTCGTTTATTGTGATAGCAGACACACGCATTTGGCAAGACGCAAAAATGCCCCGGCGCCGCGAGGCACCGAGGCATTTCGCTTGAACTGGTCAGCTGATGCCGACGACGTCCTTGGCGATATCGGCCAGCCGGGTCTGCGCCGCCGAGACGACGCCCTGTCGATTCTTGTTTGCCTCCTCGTACGCGATGATCGCCCGGATGTCGGCCGGTTCGGTGAGGTCCTTGACCGCGGCCACCGCCTGGCTCACGTTCAGCTCGGTGTACTCAGCGATCGGCAATTCCTCCGGGTCGAGGACTCCGGTCGCCGCCCGCACCGAATGCAGCGCGTCGGCGGCATCCTCGGCGCCCTCTCGCCGGACGACCCGCTCGGCCGTCTCCAGGGCGGCGTTCCGCGACGCCGTGAGTGTCTTCAGCGCCACGTCGCGGGCCTGGGCACCGCGGCTCAGGAGCTCGCCGAAGGCGGGCGGAGCCGTTCGGACGGTGTCGATGGCCCTATCCAGACCGCGGGCCGACAGGGACATCGGGATGTACGCCAACCGCACGGCGGCACCGGTCGCGGCCTGAAGCGGTGTACGCCGCAGGGCGGCCGGACCACCAAGGGCGTCCTCGGCCAACACGGTGGTCAGCCAGTCGACCGTCGCACTGTGCGCGGTGATGAGGCGATCGGCGAGATCCTGGATCGGCTTCTGGCTGGTTGCGACCGCAAGAGCCTTGATGTAGCGCGCCCGGTCGAGCAACTGGTGTTCGAGCGCCAGGTCGCCCAGCAGCGCCTCGTCGAACGGCTGCGCCTGCTCCGTGAGCGCCTTCACCGCGGCCGCCGCGCGGCCGATGAACGGGCCGATCACGTCCGGGTAGCCACCGAGATCGCGGATCGCCGCCTCGATGGCCTCGGCGCGCGCCCGGCCGTTGGTGGCGTTCTGCGACAGCTCGCGTTGCACGGCTTCGGTACGGGCCTGAGCGACCCGTGTCTCGGCGACCTGGATCTCGGTATTGGTCAGATCGAGAATGGCGCGCAGCTGCGCCAAGAGCGTGGTCGTATCGGGTGTGGTCATAACATTTCTCCCTCAGCGTTGACGTGGGTTGTCGGCGCGAGGTGCACCACAATCCGGCTACCCGTCGCCCGGCGAGAACTAAACGCCACGGCGTGTCCGGTTCGTCACGATCAGTCAGCCCCGTCGTCGCGGCGCCCGTGCTTCTGGGCGTCGGCCAGCTGCTCCACCCGCTCCGCCTGAGCCAAACTGGTGGCGGCGGCGGCGCGCTTGTCCTGAGCGTCTTCGGCTTTCGCTTCGGCAACGGCGGTCGCGGTTCGCTCGGCCACTCGAATCCTTTGCTGCTCTTCATGTTTGGCCGTTTCTGCCGCCTCCTTGCGTTGCGCGGCAACCGTGTCGGCTTGCTTCTTGGCGGCGGCGACCCGATCTTCGGAACGCTGGATCGCCGCGGCTTTCTCATGCGCGGCGTCGGCCCGGGCCGCTATGGCCTCGTCCTGTTTGTCGGCGCGGGCCTCCTCCCGGACCAGCGCCGCCGCGTCGCGCGCGTCTTTCAGATCGGCGGCGGCCTCCTTCATGGCCCGGTCTGCAGCGGTGTCGAGTCGGGCCGCGCGGCTCAGTGCCGCGCTGCGCTCGACCAGCGCCTCGCCACGCCGCTCCGCCTCGCGATCGCCCAGGGCGGTGCCAACGGCCCTGTCGAGCATGCCGATCGAGCGCTCGTACAGCAGCCGTGCTGGGGCTTCGGACTCCATCCGGGCCAGCACACGGTCTTCGACGAGCTGAAGCGGGAAACGGGCGAGTTGGTACTGCAAACGCAGTACCGCGAATGGCACGTCGGTGATCTTCATCGGGCTCCCTAACGGTCTCGTGGCACGTCGGCGGTATCGGACAGGCTGTCGGCTTGTCGTCTGATGCGCTCGGCCTCAGCCTTGGCCGCGGCTGATTCACGGCTCGCCTGCAGGTGCACATCGACGGCCTCGGCGACTTCTGCCCGGGCCGCATCCAAGTCGACGCTTTCTTCGGCTCTCGCCTGGGATTCCCGCTGCCGGGCAGTCGCCTCGGCCCGCGCCTGTCCCCTCGCGGCGTCACGGGCGCCGGCCTGTTCGGCCTCGCGGTGTCGCGCCTCCTGCTCACGCTGGATCTCTCGCTGCCGGGCGCCGGCTTCCTCGCTCACGTGCCTGCGCTCTTCGGCGCCTTCCAGGCTCGCCTCGCGGGCCCGGTCGGCGGCTTCCGCGGCCTCGGCATCCGCGACGGAGTCGAGTTTGCCGGCCTCCTGCCGCTGTTCGGCCTGCGCCTGCTCCAATTGGCCGTCAGCGGTGAGCGAGTCGTTGCGGGTCACCGCGCCGACAACTTCTTTCGCCTTGCCCTTCATCTTGCCGATCAAACCTTTGCGCGCCTGATCGGCTTTCTCATGCTCGGTCATCCAGTCCCTCCCACGGTGTCGCGCTGTTTGTTCCACGAATCGCCGAACTGAAACTTCTTAGCCGGACCAGTGAACGCGAATCACCCCTGAAACGAATGCTGTTCGTTTATCATGGTCGGATGGGACGGCCGCCGGTGCCTTTGCTGTCGACTGATCGCATCGCCACCGCCGCAATGGATCTGGTGAACACGACCGGCGGCTTCACGATCCCCGAGCTGGCCCGCTGCTTGAAGGTCAGTCCGTCCTCGCTCTACAACCACGTGTCGGGCCGCGAACAGATCGTCGAGCTGCTTCGGGAGCTGGCGATGTCCGAGGTGGTGCTGCCGACCGATGATCCGGACCGGCCGTGGACCGAGACCGTCGCCGACATCATGCGGTCCTACCGCAGGAGCTACGCACGGTACCCGCGACTGATACCTCTGCTGACCACACACGCGGTGAGCAGCAGCCATGCCATCCGGATGTACAACGCGCTCGCCGCCACGCTGAACCGGGCCGGGTTCAGCGACGCCGACACGCTGCGCGTCATCACGCTGATGGATTGCTTTGTGCTGGGTTCGGCGCTCGACCTCGCCGCGCCCGTGGAACCGTGGGAATCGGGCGCCGAAGTCGGTGCCGAATTGGCCGCGGCGCTCGCCACCGGAGCCGCCAAGCCAGCGCGTGCCGACGACGCGTTCGAATTCGGCCTCGCGGTGGTCTTGCGGGGGCTCGCTGCTTACGCATCGCGCTAGTTAGCTGCTTCTCCGGTTACGCTCGCGGTGTGCCGAAGGATTGGTCCCGGCGGCGTTTCCTGGCGATGACCGCAACCGTTGCCACCGTCGCAGCATGTAGCTCGAAGAAACCAGGTGCGGTGGCCAAGGACGGTTCCGTCACGGTCAAAAACGTGTTCGGCGAGACCAGGGTGCCCGCCCCACCGAAGCGCGTGGTCAGCGCGGGATTCACCGAACAAGACGATCTGCTGGCCGTCGGGGTGGTGCCGGTAGCTGTCACCAACTGGTGGGGCGATCAGCCGTTCGGTGTGTGGCCGTGGGCGTTGCCCAAACTCGCAGGTGCACAGCCCGAAGTACTCGATCTCTCCAACGGAATCCAGATCGACCGCATCGCGTCGCTGAAGCCCGACCTCATCGTGGCCACCAACGCCGGCGTCGACAAGGACACCTACACCAAATTGTCGGCGATTGCGCCGACCATCGCGCAGTCCGGGCAGGAGGCGTTCTACGAGCCGTGGAAGGACCAGGCCGCAGCGATCAGCCAGGCCGTCTTCAAGTTCGACGAGATGGCGGCCATCGTCAAGGGCGTCGAGGACAAGTTCACCGAAGTCGGCAAGAACAATCCGCAGTTCTCCGGCAAGAAGGCGGTCCTGCTCGAGGGCGCCTTGGCCGACGACGCCGCACAGGTGCTGACCCCGGCCTGGCGAAGCGATTTCCTGACCCAGATGGGTCTGGTGGTTCCGGATACCGGCGGCAGCGCGATCACGCGCGACAGGATGGCGTCGGTACTCGACGGTGCCGACGTACTGATTTGGATGACCGAGAGCGACGAGCAGCAGGCCGCGCTGCTGGCCGACCCCACCATCGCGGCGCTGAGGGCGACCACCGGTGCGCGAAACGTGTTCACCGGCAAGGACCTGGCCGGTGCCATTTCCTTCGCATCACCGCTCTCCTACCCGGTCGTGGCGGACCAACTGCCACCCGCATTGGCCAAGGTGCTCGGCTGACGGTTTGATAACCGGGTGAACCCGCGCACGCGAGGAGCAGGAGACGACCCAGAGACCTCGACCGAGGCACAACACGCGGCGTTCGCCCAGGTGGGGTCGGCCTTTTACCCCGCGCTCGCCGCGGTGTTCACCGCGCTGGTGATCATCTCCAACGTGACGGCGACGAAGGGCGTGGCGTTCGGGCCCATCATCACCGACGGCGGTTTCATCGTCTTCCCGCTGACCTATGTGATTGGCGACGTGCTGTCGGAGGTGTACGGGTTCAAGGCGGCCCGCCGGGTGATCTTTCTCGGTTTCGCAATGAATGCGCTTGCCGCGCTTGCATTTTGGATCACCATTTACCTTCCGGCCGCCGACTTCTACACCAACCAGGAGCACTTCGAGAACGTCGTGCACGCTTACACGCAGTTGATCATCGCCGGACTGGCGGGCTTCATCGTCGGCCAGACGATCAACGCGTGGGTGGTGGTGGCGATCAAGGAGCGCACCAAGGAGAAGCACCTGTGGGCGCGGCTGGTCGGATCGACCTTCGCCGGCCAACTCGGCGACACGCTCGTCTTCTGCAGCATCGCGGCGAGCGCCATCGGCATCACCACCTTCGGCGACTTCGCCGTCTACACGGCGCTGGGGTGGCTCTACAAGACCGGTGTCGAGGTGGTCATGCTACCGGTGACCTACCGGGTGATCGCCTTCATCAAGCGGCGCGAGCCCACGTACGCGCCTGCGCACGCGAGGAGCGGAGAAGCACGGCTCTGAGGCTTCGGTAAGGCAATTCTGGCAACCCTCACAGAGCTGCGGCTTTGCACCCTACTCGCCGGTAGCTTTGGAGGATGACCGTGACACCGGACGCGATGGTGATCGGCGCGGTCACCGATTACGGGGATCAGGCGCTGCTGCTTCAATTCGACAGCACAGCCGAGGTGTTGGCGTGGAGCGAGGTCCTGCGGGATGCTGATCTGAGCGGGGCGGTGGACATCGTCCCGGCCGCCAGGACGGTGCTGATCAAGCTGGACGGCGCGCGCTATCAGGGCATGGTCCGGCAACAGATCGGCAAGCTCAGGCTGGCGCCGGACAGCCTCGAGCGAGCGACCGCCCCGGTCGGCGGCCGAGCCGACGTGGTCATCGATGTGGTCTACGACGGGGCCGACCTCGACGAGGTTGCGAGGCTGACGGGACTGCCGCCGCGTGAGGTGGTCGCCGCGCACACCCAGCGCCCATGGCGGGTCGGGTTCGCAGGCTTCGCACCCGGTTTCGGCTACCTGGTCGGCGGCGACGAACGACTCAACGTGCCGCGCCGGCCGGAACCGCGGACCAAGGTGCCAGCGGGGTCGGTCGGCCTGGCGGGTGCGTTCAGCGGCGTGTACCCCCGCGAGTCCCCCGGGGGTTGGCAGTTGATCGGCCACACCTCCAAGGATCAAGCCCGGTTGTGGGACGTCGACCGCGACCCGCCGGCGCTACTGATGCCGGGTCAATGGGTTTCGTTCCGGGAGGTCGCGGCATGACGACGACGCTGGAGATTCTGCGCACCGGTCCACTGGCGCTGGTGGAGGACCTCGGCCGCAGGGGCATGGCGAACCTCGGCGTGTCCCGTTCGGGCGCCGCCGACCGCCGGGCCCACAGGCTGGCCAACCGCCTGGTGGCCAACCCCGGCGACCGCGCGACCATCGAGGTGACGCTCGGCGGCTTGAGCGCCCGCGTCCACGGAGGCGATGTGGCCATCGCTGTGACCGGCGCGGACACCGATCCCGCCGTCAACGGAATTCCGTTCGGCACCAACAGTATTCACCATGCACACGAGGGTCAGATCATCTCGCTCGGCGCACCGCACTCAGGGCTGCGGTCCTATCTCGCGATTCGCGGCGGCATCGACGTCGAGCCGGTACTCGGTTCCCGCAGCTACGACGTGATGTCGTCCATCGGCCCCCTGCCGCTGCAGCCGGGCGACGTGCTGCCGATCGGCGACCACACCGACGAGTTCCCCGAAATCGACCAGGCACCGGTGGCCGCGATCGACGAGGACGTCGTCGACGTGTCGGTGGTGCCGGGCCCGCGCGACGACTGGTTCACCGACCCGGACGTGCTGGTCCGCACGAATTGGCAGGTGACCAACCGCAGCGACAGGGTCGGAATGCGCTTGGTCGGCATGCCGCTGGAGTACCGCCACGGCGATCGGCAGCTCCCCAGCGAAGGGGCCACCCGCGGCGCGATTCAGGTGCCGCCGAACGGCTTTCCCGTCATCCTCGGGCCCGACCACCCGGTCACCGGCGGCTATCCGGTGATCGGAGTTGTGGTCGACGAAGACATTGACAGGATCGCGCAGGTGCGGCCGGGACAGACCGTCCGGCTGCACTGGTCGCGCCCGCGCAGGCCCTTCCACAACGGGTCGTGAGCGAGTAGACACATGGTGTGCAAACTGCGCCATCTGGTGCTCCTCACGTCCGCGGTCTGATGACGGCCCGCCTGGTCCACACCGCCGACCTCGACAACGAGACCCGCCACGATGCCCGCCGCATGGTCATCGACGCCTTCGCCGGCGGCGAGACCGAATTCACCGACGTCGACTGGGAACACGCCCTGGGCGGCATGCATGCGCTGATCTGCCACCACGGCGCGCTCATCGGCCACGCGGCGGTGGTGCAACGCCATCTGCTCTACCGGGACTCGGCGCTGCGGTGCGGTTATGTCGAAGGCGTCGCGGTCCGCGAGGATTGGCGCGGCCAGGGCTTGGCCCACGCATTGATGGACGCCGTCGAGCAGGTTCTGCGCGGCGCATACGAACTCGGCGCGCTGAGCGCTTCCGAGGCGGGGCGACCGATGTACGAAGCGCGCGGTTGGCTGCCGTGGCGCGGCCCGACCTCGGTGCTCGCGCCCTCCGGAGTGCAGCGCACCCCTGACGACGACGCGTCGGTCTTCGTGTTTCCAGTGTCCGTGGAATTGGACACGAGCGAGCCGCTCACGTGCGACTGGCGAGACGGTGACGTGTGGTGACGCGCGTACTTTGGATGAAGTGACCACGCCCAAAGCCTTTCAGCACACACCGGAATCGTTCGACAAGCTCTACCGCGGTGAGCCGGCCGTGGAGGGTTGGCCCACGCCCGCGGGAGTGCCGTGGGATATCGGGCAGGCACAGCCGCGGCTGATGGAGCTCGAGGCGCTCGGCGGGATCAGTGGCGAAGTGCTCGACATCGGCTGCGGCCTCGGCGACAACGCCATCTTCCTGGCGACCCGCGGCTATTCGGTGACCGCGCTCGACGGATCGCCTGCAGCGATCGAGCACGCACGCGGCCGTGCCGCGCAGGCCGGGGTCCTGAGCCCGACAGCCGGCTCCGCCGGCGTCACGTTCGGCGTCGCCGACGCCACCAACCTGAACGGCTATGACGGCCGGTTCGACACCGTCATCGACAGCGCGCTGTACCACTGCCTGGACGACGACGGCCGACAGGCCTACGCCGCGGGCCTGTACCGCGCAACGCGTTCGGGCGCGCGGTGGCACTTGTACTGCTTTTCTGACAGCAACATCAACGGCATCGTCGCGCCAAGGGATTCTGTGCCGGAGTCCAACCTTCGCGACACCTTGACCGCGAACGGCTGGCGCATCGACTTCCTCGGCCCGACAACGTATCTGGCCAGCGCCGGCGGCTTCGGTGCGCCCGGCGAAGACGTTCCGCAGGCGATGGCGGAGCAGATGCCTGCCGAGATGCTGCAGCGGATGGCCGACGTCCGGGCCCGGTTTTCCACCATCGCGGACCTGCTCGACGGCGATCGCGTGCACCTGCCGTTCACGGTCGTGCACGCGCACCGGGTGGACTGACAGCCGATCTCACACCGGTTCAGCGGCGCCGGTGAGCCGAAATTCACGCCGCGACAGGCGGCGACATGCCGGGGCAATGACCGGTTAATCGTCCGGAAACACGAACTGCAAACACTGGATACATGAGCCAGCCCGACTGGGCACCGCTCACCGGGTTCCGGGTGGCGGTGACCTCCGCACGCCGCGCCGACGAGCTCAGCGCGCTGTTGCGCAAGCGCGGTGCCACCGTCACCGCCGCGGCGGCCATCGCAATGGTGCCGCTGCCCGATGACCGCGAGCTGCGCCTGCACACCGAACAGCTGATCGAGGCGCCACCCGATATCGTCATCGCGACCACCGGCATCGGCTTCCGCGGCTGGGTGGCTGCCGCCGACGGCTGGGGGCTGGCCAACGACCTGATCACGGCGCTCGGCAAGGCCCGCATCGTGTCCCGGGGCCCGAAGGCGACCGGAGCGCTGCGCGCCGCGGGCCTACCGGAGGAGTGGTCACCGGACTCGGAATCGTCCCGCGAGCTGCTGCACTCCCTCGTCGACGGCGGCATCTCCGGTCAGCGCATCGCCGTCCAGCTGCACGGCGCCACCGCGGACTGGGACCCGTTCCCGGAGTTCCTCGATGAACTGCGCGCCGCAGGTGCCGACGTGGTACCCATCCGCGTCTACCGATGGCATCCCGCTCCCCGCAGTGGCGAGTTCGATCAGCTGGTCGCGGGCATCGCCGAGGAGAAGTTCGACGCGGTGAGCTTCACCTCGGCACCCGCCGTCGCGGCGGTGCTGATGCGAGCGGCCGAGATGGGTGTCGAGGACAAGGTGCTCGGCGCGCTCCGCACGAACGTGCACGCCATGTGCGTCGGTCCGGTCACGGCCAGGCCGCTGGTCCGGTTGGGCGTGCCCACCTCGGCGCCGGAGCGGATGCGGCTCGGTGCGCTGGCCCGTCACATCACCGACGAGCTGCCGCTGCTGCAGGCGCGCACCTTGCGAGTGGCGGGTCATCTGCTGGAGATCCGCGGCACGTGCGTGCTGGTGGACGGCGTGGTCAAGGAGCCGTCGCCGGCCGGAATGGCGACGATTCGCGCGCTCGCACAGCGTCCCGGCACCGTCGTCTGCAGGGCCGATCTGCTGCGCGCCCTTCCCGGCACCGGCACCGACACCCATGCCGTCGAGACCGCGGTGCTGCGACTTCGAACAGCGTTGGGCGAGAAGAGCATTGTCTCGACGGTCGTCAAGCGCGGCTATCGGCTCCCCGTCGACGAACCACTGGCGCACGCGCGATGAGTCTTCTCCTGGTCGCCCACGGCACGCGCAAACCCGAGGGCGTCGCGAAGATCGGCGAACTGGCCGACCGGGTCTCCGAACTACTCGAGCAGCGGGTGCACGTCGCGTTCGTCGACGTGCTCGGGCCGACCCCGCGAGAAGTGCTGCGCCCGTCGACCATCGTCGTGCCGGCGTTCCTGGCGCGGGGCTACCACGTCAACACCGACATTCCCGCGCACGTCGCCGCCAGCGGGCACACCGATGCCCTGATCACTCAGCCGCTGGGACCGAGCCCCCAGATCGTGCGAGTGCTGGCTGATCGGCTCGTCGCAAGCGGTTGGCGGCAGGGCGATTCGGTGATCTTGGCGGCCGCGGGTACCTCGGATCCGGCAGCGCGGCGTGATCTGCACACCACGGCCGCGTGGCTGTCGGGCACCATCGGCGCCCGCGTCGAGTTGGCCTTTGTCGCGACGGGCGGCCCTCGCGTGGCCGAGGCCGTGGCGGCGCTGCGCAACCGGGGCGCGGCTCGCGTCGTGGTGGCGTCATACCTGTTGTCCGAAGGACTCTTTCACGACAGACTGCGGAAGAGCGGCGCCGATATCGTCACCGAGCCACTCGGCACTCACTTCGGAACGGTCCAACTCGTGGCGAACAGGTTCCGTCGCGCCCGCATTGCCCTTGCGCACAGCGCGGTTACGGCCTGACCTCGACAGTGCCGTCGGCGATGATGCGCGTTGCATAGACGGGCACCGCGACGGTCTCATCGTCGAGGCAGACACCGTCGTCGAGGGCGAACGCCTGCTTCTTGATCGGCGACTGGACGGTGGCGCGCCCGCCCCGATCGCCGACGATGCCGCGCGACATCACCGCCGCCCCGGAGAACGGGTCGATATTGCCGATGGCATGCACGCTGCCGTCGTCGAGACGAAACAGCGCGGCCTGCGCCCCGTCGGGCAGAAGCACTCCGACACCGCGGCCCGGAATCAAGCGGTCGTAGGCGCAAGCCGGAATCCACACCTGAATAGCGTTGAGCGTGGTCATGTTTCGACTGCCTTCCGAAAAGTCGGCGTCGGCATGGGCACGATGCGGCCCTCCCGCTTGGTGAAGGTGACGGTGGGATCGGGGGCATCGGGTGCGTTGACGAACGAGACGAATCGCGACAACTTCTCGGGGTCCTCCAGCACGCCCTTCCATTCGCACGAATAGCCCGCCACGTGGCGCGCCATCGCCTCCTCGAAATCCGCGGCCAGCCCGAGCGAATCGTTGCACACCACGTCACGCAGGTGCTCGAGCCCGCCATCGAGTTGCTCGACCCACGGCGCGGTGCGCTGTAGCCGGTCGGCCGTGCGGATGTAGAACATCAGGAAACGGTCGATATAGCGCACCAGCGTGTCGTCATCGAGGTCGCCGGCGAGCAGTTGCGCGTGCTTCGGCGTCATGCCGCCGTTGCCGCCGACGTAGAGGTTCCAGCCGCTGTCCGTGGCGATGACGCCGACGTCCTTGCTGCGCGCCTCCGCACACTCACGCGCACAGCCCGAGACGCCCATCTTGATCTTGTGCGGGGCGCGCAGACCGCGGTAGCGCAACTCGAGGTTGATGGCCATCTGCACCGAATCCTGTTGGCCGTAGCGACACCAGTCGCTACCCACGCAGCTCTTCACGGTGCGCAGCGCCTTGCCGTAGGCATGGCCGGACTCCATCCCGCCGTCGACGAGGCGACGCCAGATCTCGGGCAGCTGGTCGACCCTGGCGCCGAACATGTCGATGCGCTGACCGCCGGTGATCTTGGTGTAGAGATTGAAGTCCCTGGCGATCTCGCCGATCAGGATCAGCTGCTCGGGCGTGATGTCGCCGCCGGGCACCCGGGGCACGATCGAATAGCTGCCGTTGCGCTGGATATTGGCGAGGAAGTGGTCGTTGCTGTCCTGCAGCGAGGCCTGTTCACCGTCGAGGATGTGCTCGGAACTCGTCGACGCCAGAATCGACGCGACCGCGGGTTTGCATATGTCGCAACCCTTTCCGGTGCCGAACCGTTCGATCAACCCGGAGAACGTCCTGATCGACGTGGCGGCGACGATCTCGTACAGCTCCGCCCTGGACTGGCCGAAGTGCTCGCACAGCGCCTTCGATTGTTCGACACCCTCGGCCTCCAGCAGCTGTTTGAGCAGCGGCACACACGATCCGCAGGACGTGCCCGCCTGTGTACAGGCCTTCAGCGCGGGCACGTCGCAGCAGCCGCCCTCGATGGCGTCGGTCACATCGCCCTTCGTGACGTTGTTGCACGAGCAGATCTGGGCTCCTGCAGGCAGCGCCCCGACGCCCAATCCCGCACTACCGCCGTCGGATCCGGCCGGTGCGATCAACGCCAGCGGATCACCGGGTAGCGGTTCGCCGACCATGGGGCGCAGGATTCCGTATGCCGAGGCGTCGCCGACCAGGATGCCGCCCAACAGCGTCTTGGCGTCATCGGAAAGCACCAGCTTGGCGTAGGTCTGGCCGACGGCGTCGTTGACGACCACTTCCAGGCACTCCGGCGTGACGCCCATTGCGTCACCGAAACTCGCGACGTCGACGCCGAGCAGCTTGAGCTTGGTGGACATGTCGGCCTCGGGGAACTCCGCGGCGCCACCGAGCAGCCGGTCCGCGACGACCTCCGCGCTGGTGTATCCGGGACCGACGAGGCCGTAGCAGCGCCCTTCGATCGCGGCCACCTCGCCAACGGCATAGATGCTGCAACCCCTTGTCGCACAGGATAGATCGGTGAGAACGCCGCCGCGGTCGGCGAGCGCCAGCCCCGCGTCCCTAGCCAGTTCGTCGCGGGGACGCACACCCGCGGCGAAGATCACCACCCCGGCATCGATGACCGTCCCATCGCTGAGCGTCACCCGTACCGCCTCGTCCTCGGCTGATCGCCGGACCGGCCGATTGCGCTGCGCCGGCGCGATCTGCTCGGTGCCCACGCCCGTGTGCACCGTGATGCCGAGGTCGCCGATCATCCGGCCCAGCAACGCACCGCCTGCCTCGTCCAGTTGCTGCGCCATCAGCCGGGGCGCCATCTCGACGACGTGGGCGTGCAGGCCGAACGACCGAAGAGCGTTGGCGGCCTCCAGACCGAGCAGTCCACCGCCGATCACGACGCCCACCCGCGTGTCGGTGGCGCGGCGCGCGCGTTCGGCGTCGGCGCGGATCCCATCGAGGTCATCGAGGGTCCGGTAGACGTGGCAGGATGGCAGGTCGCGACCCGGCACCGGAGGCACGAACGCGTAGGAGCCCGTCGCGAGCACCAATGCGTCGTAGTCGACACGACCACCGTCGGCGATCACCACCGACTTGGCGGCGCGGTCGATCTCGGACACCCGAGCGCCGAGCCGCAGTTCGACGAGGCCGTCGCCGGCATAGTCGTTGCCCGGCAGGGCGAGCCGTCCGCGGTCCCAGTGCTCGGTGTAGCCGGTCAGACCGACCCGGTCATAGGCGGCGTCGGCCTCCTCGGCCAGCACGGTGATCCGCCAACGGCCTTCGGTGTCACGCGCGCGCATCGCCTCGACGAACCGGTGTCCGACCATTCCGTGCCCGACCACGACGACGTGCTTGGCACGTGCGGTATCAGAGGGCATGACGCGAGGCTAAGCAGCCGATATTGCCGCGATGTCGCCCCGTGTGACGCGGTCGTCACGGTGTTCTCACGGGGACTACGTCAAGCTGGTGAGGACTTCGGAGGTGTAGAACTCGCCGCGGATCTCGCCGGGATCCGGCGGACCCTCGACGAACACCCACGCGTTGGTCGCGCCGGACCGAAGGGCGCCGTGCAGAGTCACCGCACCCGTGCCGTTGCCGTCGGTGTTCAACACGGCGCTCGCGACGCCCGGGTCACCGGCGTTGCATGTCTGGGCGCCCGACCGCGGGCCCTGGATGAGCCGCACCTGATACGGGGCGTTCGGAATGCCGATCGCGAGGTGCACCTCGGCCGTCACGGTGTTGGTGCCGCCGGTGCCGATGGTTGCTTGGCCGTCGCCGAAGCCGGTCGCATCGACGAAATCGGAAGGGGTGAAATCGCAGGACCGGTAGGTGGACCTCAGCGGGGCCGTCCCGCCGTTGGCCACCTCGGCCGCCGCCGAAGCCGTCCCCAGAGCCAACAGCCCGAAAACGGCGACAACGATCGTCATGAAGCGCGTCGAGGTACCCATTGCGCCAGCTTACGGCGGCGTGGGCAGCAGCGTCGCGGTCTCGGTGACCGTCCCGGATTCAGGGGTGTCCGCCGTCTCCGACGTCGGCGGCGCACTGGTGTCCGACGGCGACGGCCCGGCCGGCGGCAGGTTCTGGTCGCTGGTCTGCGCGGCCGGGGTGGTGTAGGTGGTGGTCGTGGTGGATGACGTCGTGTAGGTGCTCGACGGTGTGCTGCTCGACGGGGGGATGAACGTGTCCGGCGGTAGCGACGAGTCGTCGGCGGTCCGCATCACGGCGAAGATCAGCACGCCGATCAGGAGGACGGCGGCCGCGCCCGCGGCGAAGATCGTTCCCGGCCGGTTCACCCAGTGCTCGGGTTCGTGGTCGTGAGGCACGCCGGGAATGCTAGGCCCAGAGGGCGAGGATCTCCTTCGCGCGGCCCGACAGCGCAGCTTGCAGGAAGGGGCCGAAGCTGATTCGCGCCACCCCCAGCGGGCCGTACGACGCAGGATCCGACTGATCCGGCAAGGCAATGGCGTTGACCGGCAGGGAGAGCTCGGACGTCAAGCGCCGCAACGTGTCCGGGTCGTGAAGGCCGACCGGATACAACACGTCGGCGCCCGCCTCGGCGGCCTCGGTGAGCCTGCCGATCGCGCGGTCCACGCGATCCGCCTCGTCACCGTCCTGGCGGAACAAGAGGTCGGTGCGCGCATTGATCACCACGTGCACGCCCGCGGCATCCGCGGCCGCCCGCAGCGCCCCGACGAGATCGGCGTGTTCGGTCGACGAACGCAGTCGCCCGCCCTCGCTGTGCACGGTGTCCTCGATGTTCAGGCCGACCGCCCCGGCCCCGAGCAGGCCGTCGATCAGCCGCGTCGGTGCCTCGGCGTAGCCGGACTCGATGTCAACGGAGACCGGCACCTCCACCGCATCGGTGATCTGGACGACCCGGGCGAGCAAGTCGTCGAAGGTCATTCCCTCGCCATCGGCCTTGCCGATCGAGTCCGCGACCGGGTGACTGCCCACGGTCAGCGCCGCGAAGCCCGCTTCGACGGCGAGCTTGGCCGACCACGCGTCCCACACCGTCGGCAACACCACGGGATTGCCGGGCTGATGCAACTCGAGCAGTGCTGCGGCCCGCTGCGAAAGAACCTGCTTGTCCGTCATGTCACCCTTTCGTCACCTGACGTGACCGGTCTCACGTCGTATCACCATGATCTCGCTAGCATCGGTTGTCGTACTGTGATCCGAGACACCCTTCAGCCCAAGGAGGTCTGATGTCGAGCACGACCGAATTTGCCGAGTTGCACGAGCTGATCGGTGGACTGCGCCGGTGCGTGACGTCGTTGGCATCACGCTACGGAGACTCCCCCGGCATGCGGCGCATCGTCAACGACACCGAACGCATCCTCAACGACATCGATCGCCTCGATATCGACGCCGAGGAACTGGAACTCAGCCGCGGGGTGACCCAGCATGAGCACATAGCCGAGAAGATCGCGATTCCCGACACGCAGTACGACACCGCCTTCTGGCGGGACGTCGACGACGAGGGTGTCGGGGGTCACAGCAGGGGCTGAATTAGGCTCTGTCGCACTGCGGAGTTCATAACTGGAGAGGCAACTGTGAGCGCACCCACCGCCGACCCCAAGGCCACCGGCGTCTTCTCGCCGAACCGCGCTGAGATCCCCCAGCGCACCCTGCGCACGGACCGGTGGTGGCAGTCGCCGCTGATCGTCGACATCGGGTTCCTCATCTTCCTCGTGTACGCGACGGTGCGGGCCTTCCTGCAGAACAACTACTACGTCGAGGCGTATCACTACCTGACGCCGTTCTACTCGCCCTGCATCAGCAAGGGCTGCGTGCCGGAGGCCAGCCACTTCTGGCCGCAGATCCTGCCCGACGTCTGGTGGCTTCCCTACGCGGCGGGCACGCTGCCGTTCCTGCTGCTGTTCCGCCTGACCTGCTATTACTACCGCGGCGCCTACTACCGGTCGGTGTGGCAGGCGCCCACGGCGTGCGCCGTCGCCGAACCGCACGCCACGTACACCGGTGAGACGCGGATGCCGCTGCTCATCCAGAACTCCCACCGCTACTTCTTCTACATTGCGGCCCTGATCTCGCTCATCAACACCTACGACGCGATCATCGCGTTCCAGTCGCCGTCCGGCTTCGGATTCGGTTTGGGCAACATCATTCTCGTCATCAACGTGATCCTGCTGTGGACCTACACAGTGTCCTGCCACTCGTGCCGCCACATCGTCGGCGGCCGGCTCAAGCACTTCTCCAAGCACCCGGTGCGCTACTGGATGTGGACGCAGGTCAGCAAGTTGAACACCCGGCACAAGACATACGCCTGGATCACGCTCGGCACGCTGATCCTGACCGACCTCTACGTTGCCCTGGTGGCCAGCGGCACCATCCACGACCTCCGGTTCATCGGCTAAATCATTGGCTGGCAGACCTTTTCGCACAGCCCAGGCAACACAAGCAAGTGAGGATCTATGACTGAGTCCGCAAGCGGCTCATCGGAAATCGAGCGGCATCAGTTCGACGTCGTCGTGATCGGCGCCGGCGGCTCTGGATTGCGTGCAGTCATCGAGGCACGCGAACGCGGCCTGAAGGTAGCGGTGGTCTGTAAGTCGTTGTTCGGCAAGGCCCATACGGTGATGGCCGAGGGCGGCTGCGCGGCGGCGATGGGCAACGCGAACCCGAAAGACAACTGGCAGGTGCACTTCAAGGACACGATGCGCGGTGGCAAGTTCCTGAACAACTGGCGGATGGCCGAACTGCACGCCAAGGAAGCACCCGACCGGGTGTGGGAGCTGGAGACCTACGGCGCGCTGTTCGACCGCACCAAGGACGGCAAGATCAGCCAGCGGAACTTCGGCGGCCACACCTATCCGCGGCTCGCCCACGTCGGTGACCGCACCGGTCTGGAGATCATCCGCACCCTGCAGCAGAAGGTCGTGTCTCTGCAGCAGGAGGACAAGGCGGAGTTCGGCGACTACGAGGCGCGCATCAAGGTCTTCCACGAGTGCACGATCACCGACCTGATCAAGGACGGGGACCGGATCGCGGGCACGTTCGGCTACTGGCGTGTGACCGGGAAGTTCATCCTGTTCGAGGCGCCCGCGATCGTGATGGCCACCGGCGGCATCGGCAAGTCCTACAAGGTCACGTCGAACTCGTGGGAGTACACCGGCGACGGGCATGCGCTGGCGCTTCGGGCCGGCGCGACGCTGATCAACATGGAGTTCGTCCAGTTTCACCCGACCGGAATGGTCTGGCCACCGAGCGTCAAGGGCATCCTCGTCACCGAGGGTGTCCGCGGCGACGGCGGAGTGCTGAAGAACTCGGACGGCAAGCGGTTCATGTTCGACTACATCCCGCCGGTGTTCAAGGGCCAGTACGCCGAGAGCATCGAGGAAGCCGATCAGTGGCTCAAGGACAATGACTCCGCGCGCCGCACCCCCGACCTGCTGCCCCGCGACGAGGTGGCCCGTGCCATCAACTCCGAGGTGAAGGCCGGTCGTGGCACCCCGCACGGCGGCGTGTATCTCGATATCGCCTCCCGACTGCCACAGGCGGAGATCCTGCGCCGGCTGCCCTCGATGTACCACCAGTTCATGGAGCTGGCCGAGGTTGACATCACCAAGGAGCCGATGGAGGTCGGCCCGACGTGCCACTACGTCATGGGCGGTATCGAGGTCGACCCCGACACTGGTGCGGCCAAGACCCCCGGCCTGTTCGCGGCGGGCGAGTGCTCGGGCGGCATGCACGGCTCCAACCGCCTTGGCGGGAACTCGCTGTCGGACCTGCTGGTGTTCGGCCGCCGCGCCGGGCTGGGCGCCGCCGACTACGTGCGGAGCTTGAAGGAACGCCCGCAGGTGACCGAGCAGGCGTTGCAGGATGCCAGCGAGCGTGCGCTGCTGCCGTTCGAGACGGCGACCAACGGGGACACTCCGGAGAACCCGTACACGCTGCAGCTCGACCTTCAGGACACGATGAACAGCCTGGTGGGCATCATCCGTAAGGCCGAGGAGATCACCGAAGCGCTCGACAAACTGGCCGAGCTGCGCGAGCGGTACAAGCACGTCCGGATCGACGGCGGCACGCAGTACAACCCCGGCTGGAATCTCGCGATCGACCTGCGCAACATGCTGCTGGTCAGCGAGTGCATCGCCAAGGCCGCGCTGACGCGCACCGAGAGCCGCGGCGGTCACACCCGTGACGACCACCCGTCGATGGAGTCGGACTGGCGCAAGACCCTGCTGGTCTGCCGCGCGGAAGGCGACGAAAGCACCCTGGTGCCCGACGTCAGCGTCACCAAGGAGCCGCAGATCCCGGTGCGTGAGGATCTGCTCGACCTGTTCGAGCTGTCTGAGTTGGAGAAGTACTTCACCAACGAGGAACTGGCCCAGCATCCAGAACGGAGCAACTGATGGCCTACCAAGCCAACATGCGGGTGTGGCGTGGCGACCTCAACGGCGGCGCGCTCGAGAACTACGAGGTCGAGGTCAACGAGGGCGAGGTGGTGCTCGACATCATTCACCGCCTGCAGCAGACCCAGACGCCCGACCTCGCGGTGCGGTGGAACTGCAAGGCGGGTAAGTGCGGTTCGTGCTCGGCGGAGATCAACGGCAGGCCCCGGCTGATGTGCATGACCCGGATGTCCACGTTCGGCGAGGACGAGGTCGTCACGGTGACGCCGCTGCGGACCTTCCCGGTGATCCGCGACCTCGTCACCGACGTGTCGTTCAACTACGAGAAGGCCAGGGAGATCCCGTCCTTCACGCCGCCCAAGGACCTGCAGCCCGGCGAGTACCGGATGGCGCAGGAGGACGTGAACCGGTCACAGGAGTTCCGGAAGTGCATCGAGTGCTTCCTGTGCCAGAACACCTGCCACGTGGTGCGCGACCATGAGGAGAACAAGCAGGCCTTCGCCGGGCCTCGCTACCTGATGCGGCAGGCCGAGCTCGACATGCACCCGCTCGACGTGCTGGAGCGGCGCCCCGAGCAGGCTCAGGACGACAACGGCCTCGGCTTCTGCAACATCACCAAGTGCTGCACCGAGGTGTGCCCCGAGCACATCAAGATCACCGACAACGCGCTGATCCCGATGAAGGAGCGCGCGGTCGACCGCAAGTACGACCCGGTGGTCTGGCTCGGCAACAAGCTGTTCCGGCGATGAGCGCTCGCGCGAGGAGCAGATAGCACAGATGCTAAATAGCCGGGCGGTGTCGCGGGTAGCCTTTCGTTAGCGGCCAATCACCGACGAAAGGCAGCACCCATGTCAGACACGCACAGCATCAAAGACATTCGCACCGCCATCCGCGAGCTGTCTGCCCGAGCCGATCTGGCTCGCAAGGAGGGCAGGCCGGACGACGCCGCCGAACTCGATCAGCGTGTGCAGGGCTACCGCGAGAAGCTCGCCGAGCGTCCTTGACCTAAGCGCCGACCTAAGCGCCCAGTTTGCGAAACGTGCTGCGGTGAAAAACGATCGGCGGCACGGCGGAATGCACCCTGATGTCGGCGACCCGCAGGATCACGATCGTGTGATCGCCCGCGGGCACGAGTTGCTCTATTGCGCTTTCCAGCCACACGCTGGTGCCCTCGATGAACACCGCACCGCTGTCCGTCGACACCGTCGACAGACCCGCGAACCGGTCTCCGGTCTTCGCCGCCAGCGTGCGCGCCGCGGCATCGTGTGATTCGCCGAGCACGCTGATGCCGAGCCGGGGCAGGTCCTTCAGCCTGGGCCATGTTTCCGAGGTGTTCTGCACGCAGAACGAGACCAGCGGCGGATCCAGCGACACCGGAACGAAGGTGCTGACGGCCAGCCCGACCAGAATGCCGTCCACCTGGGCGGCGATCGCGATGACGCCGGACGGGAAGTGACCGAACGCCTCCCGCAGCGTGGTGGGGGTCAGGTTGGTCGAGTCGGACATCTCAGGTCCATTTTGGCACTAGTCGCGGGCCCAGCGCTGCGCCTCGATCTCCGGAGGCAGCGGCGGGTGGATGGGCACGTCCAGCCCGTCGTAGATGCCCGGCTTCTGCGTCGCCAGCCATCCGATGGCGCCCAGCAGCCGGTTGGCCGCCGTGGTGTTGCCGCCGTCGGCTCGGGTACCGCCCGGCACGTCGGCCCGGCTGACCAGCGTGAGCTCCGGATCGCCGTGCACGATGACGCGGTGGTCGCCCGCCCCCTGGTCGGGTTGCGGCCAGTCCGGTGCGCACGACGGGTGGATGCGGGTGATGTGGTCGATGACGATCCGCTCACGCCCGTCCACTTTTCCGATCACCTTCAGCCAGAACGCGCCCTGGGTGCCCTCATCGAACGCGCCCATGACGGTGTCGACCGTTGATTCGAGCGGGCGACGCTGCACGTCCTCGATGATCTCGTCGATCTCGAGGCCGAGGCCGCGCGCGATCAGGCGCAGGTTGCCGCCCCACACCATGGTCGGGATCGACGGCAACAGCATCATCGGGGTGTCGTCCATCGAGCCGCCGAATCCGCAGAGCACCTTGACCGCGTGCGGCTGGTTGTAGGTCGAGTAGTCGAAGATCTCCTGGCAGTGGATCGACCGGATTCGGGTGCACAGGCCCGCGGCGATGACCGCGAGCGCGTCGTTACCCCAGCCCGGGTCCACGCCGCTGACCAACAGCGTCGATCCGCCCTCCTCGGCGGCCGCGGTCAGCCGCTCGACCCATTCCGGCGGCGCCGACCGCGGGTCGTAGAGCGAATACAGCGACGGCGTGACGACGTGCCTGCCCGCGCGCAGGCATCGCTCGATGTCGTTGACGGCCTCGTCGGGCCGGATGTCGCCCGAGGCCATGTAGGCGACGGCGTCGCAGTCGGCGAGGGCGGCGTCGACGTCGGTCGTCGCGACCAACCCCGTTGGGCTGTCGAGACCGACGAACTCGGCCGCGTCCATGCCGGCCTTCGACTCCGTCGAGGTGATGATCCCGGACAGGCCCAGGCCCGGAAAAGCCAGCGCCGAACGGATGGCCGTCGACCCCATGTTGCCCGTACCCCACACCGCCACGCGCTGTTGCATACGCACACTCTAGTGGTGCGTGTGACGACGCTGTGGTCGGTATCACAGCATGGCGAAAGCCCACGTCAATCATCGTTTTCGCCGGTCAATCGGGGCCCGACCAACCACCTGGTTACTTAGCCCCTGGAAATTGCTCGTGGCGGGTTTGCGTTCAAGTTACCGACGGGTATAGTCGGCCACAGTTACTGGTGGGTAACTTAGCCAAAAGTACCCAACCGAAAGTGGCATTCTCATCGAGGAGGAAATGTGAGCCACTACAAGAGCAATGTCCGTGACCAGGTTTTCAACCTGTTCGAAGTTCTCGGCCTCGACAGGGCCCTCGGTGAGGGTGCCTATGCCGATCTCGACGCCGACACCGTCAAGGAAATGCTGGGCGAGATCGCCCGCCTGGCCGAGGGTCCGATTGCGGAGTCCTTCGCCGACGGTGACCGCAATCCCCCGACGTTCGATCCCAACACCCACTCGGTGACCCTGCCGGAGGCCTTCAAGAAGTCCGTGCGCGCCGTCACCGACGGCGGCTGGGACAGGGTCGGCATCGAGGAAGAGCTCGGCGGCATGCCGATGCCGAAGTCGCTCGTCTGGGCGCTGCACGAGCACCTGCTCGGCGCCAACCCGGCGACCTGGATGTACGCTGGCGGCCCCGGTTTCGCCAGCATCTTCTACAAGCAGGCCACCGAAGAGCAGAAGAAGTGGGCAGTGCTCGCCGCCGAACGCGGTTGGGGCGCCACGATGGTGCTCACCGAGCCCGATGCGGGCTCCGACGTCGGCGCCGGCCGCACCAAGGCGGTCAAGCAGGACGACGGCTCGTGGCACATCGAGGGTGTGAAGCGCTTCATCACCTCGGCCGACTCGGACGACCTGTTCGAAAACATCTTCCACCTGGTGCTGGCCCGCCCCGAGGGCGCAGGCCCCGGCACCAAGGGCCTGTCGCTGTTCTTCGTGCCGAAGTTCCTGTTCGACTTCGAGACCGGTGAACTCGGCGAGCGCAACGGCGTGTTTGTCACCAACGTCGAGCACAAGATGGGTCTGAAGGTCTCGGCCACCTGCGAGCTGAGCTTCGGCCAGCACGACGTGCCGGCCAAGGGTTGGCTCGTCGGCGAGGTGCACAACGGCATCGCGCAGATGTTCGACGTGATCGAGCAAGCCCGAATGATGGTGGGTACCAAGGCCATCGCCACGCTGTCCACCGGTTACCTGAACGCGCTCGAGTACGCCAAGGAGCGTGTGCAGGGCGCCGACATGACCCAGATGACCGACAAGACCGCGCCACGCGTGACCATCACGCACCACCCCGACGTGCGTCGCTCGCTGATGACGCAGAAGGCGTACGCCGAGGGCCTGCGGGCGCTGTACCTGTTCACCAGCACCTACCAGGACGCCGCCGTGGCCAAGACGCTGCACGATGTCGACGCGGATTTGGCGATCAAGGTCAACGACCTGATGCTGCCGATCGTGAAGGGTGTCGGCTCGGAGCAGGCCTACGCCAAGCTCACCGAGAGCCTGCAGACCTTCGGTGGATCCGGCTTCCTGCAGGACTATCCGATCGAGCAGTACATCCGTGACGCCAAGATCGACTCGCTGTACGAGGGCACCACGGCCATCCAGGCGCAGGACTTCTTCTTCCGCAAGATCGTCCGCGACAAGGGTGTGGCGCTGGCGCACGTGGCGGGCCAGATCGAGCAGTTCGTCAAAAACGAGTCCGGCAACGGACGGCTGAAGGCTGAGCGGACGCTGCTGGCCACCGCGCTGGAGGACGTGCAGGCGATGGCGGCGACGCTGACCGGCTACCTGATGTCGGCGCAGGAGAACCCGGCCGAGCTGTACAAGATCGGGCTGGGCTCTGTGCGCTTCCTGATGAGCGTCGGCGACCTGGTCATCGGCTGGCTGCTGCAGAAGCAGGCCGCGGTGGCGATCGAGGCGCTCGACGCGGGTGCCGGCGGTGACGACCGCGCCTTCTATGAGGGCAAGGTCGCGGTGGCGTCGTTCTTCGCCAAGAACATGCTGCCGCTGCTCACCAGCACACGTGGTGTCATCGACGCGATCGACAACGACATCATGGAACTGGACGAGGCGGCCTTCTAAACCAAAGCAAGGCTAAAGCCCGCTTCGACACAGAAAGCCCCCGGTCTCTTCCCGGGGGCTTTTTGCGTACGGGCTCACGGATTCCGCAGGCGCCCGGGTTTACTTGTGGTGATGCGTGCAAGCAGAGTCATCTCGGCAGCGATCGTGGTGCTCGCCTACCTCGATCCCGCGACCGCGCAGGCCTCGTCGATCGAGGGGATGTCCGTCTTCCTTGATCCCGGCCACAACGGCAGCAACGACGCGTCGATGAGCAGCCAGGTGACCGATGGCCGCGGCGGGACCAAACAGTGTCAGACGACCGGAACCTCCACCAGCGACGGGTATGCCGAGCACAGCTTCAACTGGGACGTCGCGATGCGGGTGCGCGCTGCGCTGGAACAGATGGGGGTGCACACCCAGTTGTCGCGGGCGGACGACGCGTCGGTCGCACCCTGCGTCGATCAGCGCGCGGCGGCAGCCAACGCCATGCACCCCGACGCCGATGTCAGCATCCACGCCGACGGCGGGCCGAGCGCCGGCCACGGCTTCCACGTCAACTACTCGGCGCCGCCGCTCAACGGCGCGCAACGCGGACCGGCGATGCAGTTGGCCGCCACCATGCGCGACTCCATGATCGCCGCCGGCCTGCAACCGTCGACCTACATCGGCTCGGACGGCCTCTACGGGCGGCCCGATTTGGCGGGGCTGAACTTTGCCGAGTATCCGGCCGTCCTGGTCGAGACCGGCAATATGCGAAATGCCGGCGAGGCGGCTGCGATGGAGACCGCCGACGGCCGCCAACGCTATGCCGACGCCATCACCGCGGGGATCGTCGGATTCTTGGCCGACAAATAAAGGGCGGGTTCGGGAGGACACTCGAGGTGCGTCACATTAGTCTCGCGCGGTCGGCTTTCACCTCTTGCCGACTCTTCGGATCAGTCACTCCCGAACCCGTCGTGCGATCGACTGTACGCCTGTGGTACCGGTCACACCAGAGGGAATTTTGGGCGCTACGAGTCCTGCGACAGCAGCAGCGCATGGGTGCGTTCGCGCACGTCAGGCGCGGCGTCGAAGACGACAGCGGAGAACTCGTCGACGCCCAGCGCGCTCAACTCGGCAAGCCGATCGGACACCGCCTCCTCGTCACCGATGATGGCGGCGTCTTCGGGGTTCGCATACCCCTCGCGGTCCAGCATCGCGCGGTACGACGGCAGGGTTCCATACATGCCGAACTGCTCGGCGGCCTGCGCCCGCGCGCCCGCCACATCGTCGGTGACGCTGATCGGCAGGCCCGCCACGACTCGGACGGCGCCCTGCGGCCGCCCCGCTTCCTCCGCCGCGGCACGCAGCGCCGGGCCGATGTGTTCGCCCAACGTCTTCGGTCCGCACATCCACGTCAGCGTGCCCGCCGTTCGGCGGCCGGCCAGCTTCAGCATCTGCGGCCCGAGCGCGGCGAGGTAGACGTCCGGCGTCGGCGCCCCCGCGATCTGAAGGGCTCCGCGTGCCGTCACCGTCTCCCCGACCGCATTGACCGCCTGCCCGGCCAGCAGCGGCTGTAATGCGTCGAGGTATTCACGCATGCGGCGAACCGGCTTGTCGTACGGGATGCCCCACATGCCCTCGGTGACTGCCTGATGCGTCATACCCAGGCCCAGGAGGAACCGGCCGCCTGCGATCGTGTTCAGCGTCAGGGCCCGCTGCGCCATCTGCATCGGATGCTGGTTCTGTATCGGCAACACCGCCGAACCCACCTCGATTCGGTCGACCTCACGCAGTGCCACCGCCAGCGCCGTCAACAGGTCCCCGTCGAAGGGCATCTGGGCCATCCAGACCCGCCGGAAACCCTCGTCACGGGCTTTCGCGAGGGCGTCGACCAAGGAATCGATCGGCGACCCGCCGATGGCGCTGACGAGATTGAGGCTGATTCGCATGCCGTCCATCGAAGCACGGGCGTCGGCGGAAGTCTGTTCGCACCGGCGCCGGCGGCGGGGCCGATCAAGGCGGTGCAAGACCCGCCGAAGTAGTCGCCCCGTGTTGCCGTCGGGTCGGGGGGTCAGACGACAACACGGAGCTACCCGGTGTATCGAGCCGCCCGGCGGGGGCGTTACAGCCCCGTCGAACGGCCCGGTCAGGCCTCCAGAATGGCGGCGACGCCCTGGCCACCGGCGGCGCAGATGGAGATCAGGCCGCGGACCGGCTGACCGGTCTCCTTCTTTTTTTCGGCGACCTGCTTGGCCAGTTGCGCGACGATCCGGCCGCCCGTCGCGGCGAATGGGTGGCCCGCCGCCAGCGACGAGCCGTTGACGTTCAGCTTCGAGCGGTCGATCGACCCGAGCGCCGAGTCCAGGCCGAGCCGTTCCTTGCAGTACTCCTCGGACTCCCAGGCCTGCAGATGGCACAGCACCACCGACGCGAAGGCCTCGTGGATTTCGTAGAAGTCGAAGTCGCTCAGGCCCAAGCCGTTTCGGGCCAGCAGCCGCGGCACGGCGTAGGTCGGCGCCATCAGCAAGCCGTCCTTGCCGTTCACGTAGTCCACCGCCGCGGTCTCGCCGTCGACGTAGTAGGCCAGCGGCTCAATGCCGTGGGCGGACGCCCACTCGTCGGTGGCCACCAGCGACACCGACGCGCCGTCGGTCAGCGGAGTGGAGTTGCCCGCCGTCATCGTCGCGTCGCCCGCCTTCACGCCGAACACAGGCTTGAGCTTGGCCAGTTTCTCCGCCGACGAGTCGGCCCGCAGATTGTTGTCCCGGTACACCCCCAGGAACGGGGTGACCAGGTCGTCGAAGAAGCCGCGATCGTAGGCGGCCGCCATGTTGTTGTGGCTGGCGGCGGCCAGTTCGTCCTGGTCGACGCGCTTGATGCCCATCTCCTTCGCCGTGATCGCGGCGTGCTCGCCCATCGAAAGGCCGGTGCGCGGCTCGCTGTTCACCGGGATCTCCACACCCAGCGAGGCCGGCAACTTGCCAAGGTGCTTCAGCCGGTCGACATTTGAACTCGACCGGCGCAGCGCCAACAACACGCGACGCAGGTTGTCGCCGAACGCGATCGGTGGGTCGGATGCGGTGTCCACGCCGCCGGCCGCGGCCACGTCATAGCGCCCGGCGGCGACACCGTCGACCGCGGCGATGGTGGCCTGCAGGCCGGTGCCGCACGCCTGCTGGATGTCGAACGCCGGCGTGTAGGACGACAGCGAGCTGCCGAGCACGCACTCTCGCATCAGGTTGAAGTCGCGACTGTGCTTGAGCACCGCACCGCCGATGACGGCGCCAAGCGTCTCGCCTGCCAGACCGAAGCGGTCGATGAGCCCGCTCAGCGCGGCGGTGAACATGTCCTGGTTGGACGCATTGGCGTACGCGCCGTCGGCGCGCGCGAACGGGATTCGGTTGCCGCCGAGAATGGCGACTCGCCTGCTCGATGTGTTGGCCATGGGGGCCATCTTACGCACCCTTATTACTCAGGAGTAAGTTCGGTCTCGTGGCTACCGACTTGTACTCGCAACTCGTTCATTCGGCGCCGGGAAACTTCCTCGCCAAGCAGCTCGGCATTCCCCAGCCCGAGACGCTGCGCCGCTACCGGGCCGGCGAACCGCCGCTGGCCGGTTCGCTGCTGATCGGCGGTGACGGCCGCGTCGTCGAGCCGCTGCGCAGTGCGCTGGCCGAGGACTACGACGTGGTGTCGAACAATCTCGGCGGGCGGTGGGCCGACTCGTTCGGCGGCCTGGTGTACGACGCCACCGGCATCACCGAACCCGCCGGGCTGAAGGGGCTCTACGAGTTCTTCACCCCGCTGCTGCGCAATATCGGCCCGTCAGGCCGCATCGTGGTCGTCGGCACCACGCCGGACGAGGCGGGCAGCCCGCACGAGCAGATCGCGCAGCGCGCGCTGGAGGGCTTCACCCGATCCCTGGCCAAGGAGATGCGGCGCGGTGGCACCGTGTCGCTGGTCTACCTCTCCCCCGACGCCAAGCCGGCCGCGACCGGTCTGGAATCGACGATGCGGTTCATCCTGTCCGGCAAGTCGGCCTACGTCGACGGGCAGGTCTTCCGCGTCGGTGCGGCCGATGCCGCCCCGCCCGCCGACTGGGACAAGCCTCTCGACGGCAAGGTCGCGGTGGTCACCGGCGCCGCGCGCGGCATCGGCGCCACCATCGCCGAGGTGTTCGCCCGCGACGGCGCGAAGGTCGTCTGCGTCGACGTCGAGGCGGCCCACGAAGCGCTCGGGGTGACCGCGACCAAGGTGGGCGGCACCGCGCTGACGCTCGACGTGACCGCCGCCGACGCCGTCGACCGCATCACCGAGCACGTGCGCGAGAACCACTCGGACCTCGGCGGCCGCCTCGACATCCTGGTCAACAACGCGGGCATCACCCGCGACAAGCTGATGGCCAACATGGACGAGGCACGCTGGGACTCCGTCCTCGCCGTCAATCTTCTTGCGCCGCTGCAACTCACCGAGGGTTTGGTCGACAACGGCACCCTTGGCGAGGGCGGCCGCGTGATCGGTCTGTCGTCGATGGCCGGTATCGCGGGCAACCGCGGCCAGACGAACTACGCGGCGACCAAGGCGGGCATGATCGGCCTGACCGATGCGCTGGCACCGAAACTCGGCGAGAAGGGCATCACGATCAACGCCGTCGCCCCGGGGTTCATCGAGACGAAGATGACCGAGGCGATCCCGCTGGCCACCCGCGAAGTCGGGCGCCGGCTCAACTCGCTGTACCAGGGCGGGAAGCCCGTCGACGTCGCGGAGACCATTGCCTACTTTGCGAGCCCGTCGTCAAACGCGGTGACCGGCAACACTATCCGGGTGTGCGGACAGGCCTGGCTCGGGGCCTAGGGGAGACACCGTGACACAGCCGTCTGGCCTGAGGAACCTGCTGCGTGCCGCGGCGGGGGCGCTGCCGTTCGTTCCGCGGGGCGATTCGCTTCCCGACCGCACGCTGACCGTCGACGAACTCGTGATCGATCAGGCCAACGTCGCCGCCTACGCCAACGTGACCGGTTTGCGGTTCGGCGACACGGTGCCGGTGACCTACCCGTTCGCGCTGACGTTCCCGACGGTCATGGCATTGATCACCGGCTTCGACTTTCCGTTCACCGCTTTGGGCGCGGTGCACCTGGAAAACCACATCACCCAGTACCGCCCGATCGCGGTGACCGATACCGTCGACGTGGCGGTGCACGCGGAAAACCTGCGGGAGCACCGCAAGGGACTGCTGGTCGACATCGTCACCGACATCAAGGTCGGCAACGACACGGCCTGGCATCAGGTGATGACGTTTCTGCACCAGCAGCGGACGAGCCTGTCGGACGAGCCGAAGCCGCCACCGGAGAAGCAGCCGAAGCTGGGTCCGCCGAACGCCGTGCTGCGCATCACCCCGGGCCAGATCCGCCACTACGCCGCCGTCGGCGGGGATCACAACCCGATTCACACCAACCCAATCGCGGCGAAGCTGTTCGGTTTCCCCACCGTGATCGCGCATGGGATGTTCACCGCCGCAGCTGTTCTGGCCAACATCGAAGGTCAGCTGCCCGATGCGGTGAAGTACTCGGTGCGGTTCGCCAAGCCTGTGGTGCTCCCCGCGACCGCAGGCCTCTACGTCGACCGTATCTCCGACGGCTGGGAGCTGACACTGCGTGACCTCAAGAAGGGTGAGCCCCACCTGAAGGGAAGCGTCACCGGGCTCTAAGCGCTGGCGTTCTGCGCCTCGTACAGCCGCTTGTACAGCCCGCCCCGGGCCATCAGCGTGTGGTGGTCGCCCTCCTGGGCGATGCGGCCGTTCTCCAGGACCAGGATTCGATCAGCCACGGCGGCAACGAAATCCATGTCGTGGCTGATGACCACACAGGTCCTGTCGCGCGCATAGCCGCGGATCACACCGGTCAGCCTGGCCCGCTGGTCGGCGTCGAGATTTTCGGTCGGCTCGTCGAGCAGGAGAACTTCGGGCGAACGTAACAGGCAGCGCGCCAACGCGATCAGCCGCTTCTGACCGCCGGACGGCACCTGCACGTCGACCACCGTGTCGTAGCCGTCGCGCATCTTGGCCGGGTCGGTGATGATCGAGTGCACATGGGCGTTCTCGCAAGCGTCCTCGATCTCGGCGTCGGTGGCCGACGGCCGGGCCAGACGAATGTTCTCCCGGATCGTGTCCTTGATGAAGAACGGGAATTGTGCGAGCTTCGAAACCTGTTCACGCAGCGACGCAATCGTCACACCCGCAATGTCGTGATGGTCGAGCAAGATCCGGCCGCCCCGCGGATCGAGGAACCGCAACACCAGGTTGAACACCGTCGACTTACCCGATCCGGTACCGCCCACCAGGGCCACCGTCTCGCCCTCGGCGATCGCGAACGACAAGCCGTCGAGAATGGTTTGCTCCTGCGTATAGCCGAACGTCACGTCCTCGAACACGACGTTGCCGTGCACGTCGCCGAGCACCACGGCGTTCGCGGCCTCCCGTACGGTCGGACCGGTGTCGAGCAGTTCGTAGGTGGACGCCGCGTTCGGTGCGACCGACTGATAGGTGGTGTAGGCACCCATGACCCGCTGCGCCGCACCGAACAACGTTGGCACCATGCCGGTGAAGACGATCAGACCGGCGAAGGTCAGACCAAAACTCGAGCTGAACCCGATACCGACGACCAGCACCACGACAGTACTCAGCGCGACGAACACCTGTGACCCGTTCGCGGTAGCCTGCATCCATACCACAGAAGTCGCATCGCTTCGCGCTGCCTCTTCGGAGACTGCGCGAAAACGCCTGCTGCGCAACGATTGAGCATTGAACATCTGAATCTCGGCGATACCACTCACCGTCTGCTCGAGCTCGGTGGCCATCGCCCGGTCCGCACGCATGACCCGCCGCATCGCGGCCTGCACGCCGCGGCCCGCGTACTTCAGCGTGATCAGGGCGATCGGAGTGAGGGCCAGCGCAGCGACCGTCATCTGCCAGGAGAGAGCCAGCAGATAGCCGACCGCCACCATCAGCACCATGATGTCGATCAACGGCGGAAGCAGACAGCCGGTCAAAAGACGTTGCACGGCAGCGGGTTCGACGGTTACCCGTTGTATCAACTCGCCGGTGCGCGACGCGGTGAAGAAGTCGAGCGACAACGACTGGACGTGGTCGTGAACACGTTGACGGATGTCGACCAGAAGGATCCGATCGACCCTCGCGCCGACCCAGGCGTTGACGAAGTACATCAGCTGGGTCAGGATCAACGAGCCCGCCCACGTTACGAGAAGCACCGCGAACGGGACGGGGGCTGCCGCCGAGGCCAGCAGGCCGTTTTCGCGAGCCACCAACGGACCACGCATCTCCCACACACGACCGAGAGTCCCGCTCTCGCCGGCGTTGGCGACGACCTGCGCCAAGGGGCCGAAGGCAGCAGCCGAGACGTAGGGCAGAGCCGACGCGATGACGCCGAGGACGACCGAGACCACGATCAACCCGCTGACCGACCGCAACATGCCGAGACTGCGCCACACCAGTCCACGCGAGGTCACAGGTAAACAATGCTCGATGCGACCCTTCCTGTCCCAAGGTCGACGGTGACACGCAGAAGATGCCACCCGCAAAGCTCCTCCGTGTCGTCGAACGCGCCCGGCATGCCATCGGCAAGGTCCATCGGCGCACCACACCACCCGCCGCGTTGGGGGTGGCCGATGCCCTGGCCGACGGTCCGCTGCCAATCGCCCGAGTTGGCCGCCATCTTCATCGACGCGATGACGAACATGTCGGAGTTCGTCGCCGACCCGCTGATTGCGGCATTCCGACCACGACCGGCAGTTCGTCGGCAAATGGGCCGACATGGAGATGCTGGCTCAGGAACGTGCGAGGGAACGCACCGCAGACGAGTATCGAAAGCTGTAGGAGAAGGCCGGTTTTCGGTTGACACGGGTGGTGCCGACCGCCGCGCCCAAGCCATCGCCTAGGACTGGAGCGTCAGGCGCTCGATTTTCGGGAACATCAGAATGCCGGTCGGAAACGGCTGCACTACCGGAGCGCCGCCGAAAAGGCCTTGCTCGCGTGCCGTTTCGCTGATGATGCCGAATGGCGCGAACCGGAAGTCGTAGTCGATCAAGCCGCCGCCCCGACGGAGCACCCGCGCCAGCTCGGGCACCGCGGACACGGGGTCATCCCAGTGGTGTGAGCTGAGGGACGTCACGACCATGTCAAACGAATCGTCGTCGAACGGCAACGCGGTCACATCGCCGGTCCGCACCGATGCGCGGCCGGCGAACTCCGCGATGTTGTGTTCGGCCGCCGCGATCATGTCTGCCGACAGGTCGACGCCTGCGAGTCGCAGATCCTTCCTGCGGTGCGCCAGTTCGACCAGCAGGACTCCTGGACCGGTGCCGACGTCGAGGACGGCGGCACCGTCGGGGATGACGGTCGCGAGGTCGTCGGCGATCCGGCGGTAGAGCCGTCGAAGAACTCTACGAGCGACGAAGTCGTAGACGCGGCTGCCGCGGCCGGAGAACAGCGCAGGGCGGTTGCCGTGAAGGTGTGTGTGCATTCGAGCCTCCAACAGTTGTGTCATGCAACTATTGCGATCCACCGTACGGCTTATAGTTGTGCGGCACAACCGAGGGGGTGGGCGTGGTCCGCGACGAGTCAGAGCAGCTGCACGAACTGTTCATGGACTTGGTCCGTGTCGCCGGACTTCTCCAGCCGGACCAGGAGTTGCCCGGCCTATCGGTGTCGCTCTCGCAGGCGTTCGCGATCCACGAGCTCGACCACGGCTCGGGACTGTCCCAGCAGGAACTCGCCGAGCGCTTGTTGCTGGAGAAGAGCACGGTCAGCCGAATGGTCGCCGACCTCGAGAACAAGAGCCTCGTCGAGCGCGAACGCGATCCGAACAACCGCAGGACCTATCGGCTGAAGCTGACAGACGCCGGCCGCGACTTCCATTCGCGGGTGGCCGACGGGTACGGCGCTCAATACCGACGATGGACGGCGGCGATGACGGCCGCCGAACGCAAGGCGCTGTTGGTGGGGCTGCCCGCTCTGATTCGGGTCGTTCGCGACGCCGGACGGTAGCGGCCCGGGCGTCAGCTCGTCGCGGCGGCGGTCTCCTTGTCGCTGGGCGTGCCTTTCAGGCCTCGCCAGAACAGGTTGATCATCAGCTCGGCGGCGTCGTGGACGTCGGCGTCGCCGGTGCTGACCCTGGTGGCCACCGCCTCGCCCGCGCCCACGAGCGCGACGGCCATCATGTCGAAATCCGCGTCGGGCTCGGGGTTTCTGGTGCCCGACTGCAGCAGCCGGGCCACCAGGTCGATGATCCGCTCACGACCCTCCCGCACCGTGTGCGCGAACGCCTGGGAACTGGTGGCCTGGGTGTAGAGCACGATCCACGAAGCGCGGTTGGTATCGATGTAGTTCAGGAACGACAGCACGGCGTTGCGCAGCAGGTCCTTAGGGCTCTGGCCGAAGTCGATCTCCGCGCGCACCGTTTCGACGAACCGGCCCAATTCACGATCCAGGCACGCCCCGAAGAGTTCCTCCTTGGAGCCGTAGTAGAGATAGAGCATCGGCTTGGAGATCTCGGCCTGGGCGGCGATCGCGTCCATCGACGTCTCGTGATAGCCGTTGACGGAGAACATCTGCACCGCGGCGTCGAGCATCTGCTGCTCGCGGACGGCACGCGGCAACCGCTTGGTACCACCTGCCATGTAGTGCCTTTCTGCGACGCTCTGCTCACACCAGGGTAAGCAATCAGCGCCCGACCGGCGTCAGCACCGAGGATCCGGGCCCTTTTGGGCGGCCACCCGAAGCACCGACTCGTCGACGCGGGCCTGCGACAGTTCGCCTGCTCCAAGCGCCTTCTCCAACCGGTCCAGCACAGCGGGCACCTCGTCGGTGGTGACCCACAGCGCGACGTCGGCACCCGCCTGCAGCGCTCGCAGGACCGCCTCGGGGACGGTGTAGCGCTGGTTGATGGCGCCCATGCTGGACAGGTCGTCGCTGAACACCAGGCCGTTGAAGCCGGGGCCGCCGTAGTTCCCGGAGCGCAGCAGACCGTAGGCGGCCGGGCTGAGGCTGGCCGGGTCGTTGCCGGTGAGGCCGGGCACCTGCATGTGGCCGACCATGACCGCGACCGGCGCCTGCGCGGTCAGCGTCTGGTACGGCACGAGGTCGTCGGTCTTGAGCTCATCGAGCGGCGGGTCGACGACGCCGCCCTGGTGCGAGTCGCCCGACGCGTGCCCGTGGCCGGGGAAGTGCTTGAGCACCGGCAGCACACCGGCATCACGGAGACCCTGTGCATAGGCGCCCGCATAGTCGACGACCTGCGCCGGGTCGGATCCGAACGAGCGGTCGCCGATCACCTGGTCATCGGATTCCGTGGTGGTGTCGACGACCGGCGCGAAGTCGATGGTGACGCCCATGCCTCGCATCGCCTGGCCGCGCTGGAACGCGATGTCGTGGACCTCGGCCGGGGTCTTGGTCTGCGCGAGCACCCGCGGCGACGGCTGCTCGCCGATCAGGCCCTTGAGGCGGGACACCCGGCCGCCCTCCTCGTCGACGCTGACGGCCAGCGGCAGCGGGCCCGCGGAGGCGGCGATGTCGGCCAGCGGGGGACCCATCATCGAGAGGTCGGTCCAGCTGCCGATCATGATGCCGCCCACGTGTTGGTTGTCGACGACGGCGCGGGCGTCGTCGGCGCCGGTGACACCCACCATCAGCAGCTGGGCCAGCTTGTCGCGGGTCGACATCGCGGCCAGCACATCGCCACAGGCGGGTGGCACGGGCGCGCCGGGCAACGGCCGACCCTGTGAGGTGTTGGAGGGGCTGGGAGTGGGCGAAGCGGCGGGGTTCTCGTGGGCGGGCGAGCAGGCCAGCAGCAAGCCGGTCAATGCCGCGAGCGCTCCGAGGACACGGGGCAGGGCCATCGGTGCATGCTACGTTGGGCCGCATGGACCGGTTTCTGGTGCCCGCTGCGGCAAGCATCGTTGTCGGCCTATTGCTGGGCGCGGCCGCCATCTTCGGGATCACGCTGATGGTGCAGCAGGACACCAAGCCGCCAGTGCAGGCAGGCGATCCGGCGTCGGCCGTGCTGAACCGTGTCGAGTACGGCGACCGGAGCTAGCCTCACCCCAGTACGTCGCCGTTGGCTGTGGTTGGTCGCGGCGGTATCGCTGGCTCTGACGTTCGCCCAGTCGTCGGGCAAGATCTCGCCCGACACCAAGCTCGACCTGACCGCCAACCCGCTGCGGTTCCTTGCGCGCGCACTCGATCTCTGGAACAGCGACCTGCCGTTCGGCCAGGCGCAGAACCAGGCCTACGGCTACCTTTTCCCGCACGGTGCCTTCTTCTTGTTGGGTCACACGCTGGGCCTGCCGGGCTGGGTGACCCAGCGGCTGTGGTGGGCACTGCTGCTCACGGTCGGGTTCTGGGGGCTGTTGCGGCTGGCCGAAGCGCTGGGCATCGGGTCGCCGGGTTCACGGGTCGTCGCGGCTGCGGCCTTCGCGGTGTCGCCCCGCGTGCTGACGACGATCGGGGCCATCTCATCGGAGACGCTGCCAATGATGTTGGCGCCGTGGGTGCTGCTGCCGGTCGTGTCGGCGCTGCGCGGTACAACGCCTGCGGACGCTAGGAGCAGTACTAGCAGCGTGCGGGTCCTGGCCGCGCGCTCCGCGCTGGCGATCGCGCTCATGGGTGCGGTGAACGCGGTCGCCACCCTGACGGGGTGCCTGCCCGCGCTCATCTGGTGGGCGTGCCACCGGCCCAACCGGTTGTGGCTGCGGTTCACCGCGTGGTGGGCGCTGTGCGTGATGCTGGCCATCGCCTGGTGGGTGGTGGCGCTCGTCATGCTCGGCCGGATCAGTCCGCCGTTCCTCGACTTCATCGAATCCTCCGGCGTCACAACGCAATGGGCGTCGCTGACCGAGGTGCTGCGCGGCACCGACAGCTGGACTCCGTTCGTCGCGCCGAACGCCACCGCGGGTGCGTCGTTGGTCACCGGCACCGTCGCGGTCCTGGCCACCACGATCGTCGCGGCGGCGGGTCTGGCCGGGCTCGCGATGCGCATGATGCCCGCCCGCGGCAGGCTGGTCACCATACTGCTGACCGGGATCGCCCTCCTTGCGGCCGGATATTCGGGTGGCCTGGGATCACCTGTCGCACATGCGGTTCAGGCGTTTCTCGACGCTAATGGAACCCCGCTGCGCAATGTGCACAAGCTGGAACCGCTTATCCGGCTCCCGTTGGTGCTCGGCCTCGCGCAACTGCTGGGCCGCATTCCGCTTCCCGGCAGCGTGCCGCGCCGGGAATGGGTGCATGCGTTCGCCCATCCCGAGAACGACAAGCGGGTCACGGTCGGCATCGTCGTCCTGTTCGCGTTGGCGGCGGGAAGCTCGCTGGCGTGGACGGGCCGACTGACGCCGCCGGGAGCGTTCGACGCGATCCCGCCGTACTGGCATCAGGCGGCGGCCTGGCTCGACGAGCACAACACCGGTTCACCGCCGGGTCGCGTGCTCGTGGCGCCGGGCGCACCGTTCGCCACACAGGTGTGGGGGGCCAGCCACGACGAGCCCTTGCAGGTGCTCGGCGACAGCCCGTGGGGTGTGCGCGACTCGATCCCGCTCACCCCACCTCAGACGATCCGTGCGCTGGACTCCGTGCAGCGGCTGTTCGCCGCCGGACGGCCTTCAGCGGGACTCGCCGATACCCTTGCCCGGCAGGGGATCTCCTACCTGGCTGTTCGCAACGACCTCGATCCTGAGACGTCGCGGTCGGCGCGGCCGTTGCTGGTTCACCGCACGGTCGACGGCTCACCCGGCCTGACGAAGGTGGCCGAGTTCGGCGAGCAGGTGGGGCCGGGCACGCTGCGGGGTTTCATCACCGACAGCGGGCTGCGGCCGAAGTATCCGGCCGTCGAGATCTACCGGGTTGACGCGGACGCGAGGAGCGAAAAGGTTGACGCGGACGCGAGGAGCGAAAAGGTTGACGCGGACGCGAGGAGCGAAAAGGTTGACGCGGACGCGAGGAGCGAAAAGGTTGACGCGCAGGAGCGGCCCGGCGCCCCCTATCTCGCGGACATCGACGCCATGGCCCGCGTCGACGGCGGACCCGAGGCGCTGCTGCGTCTCGACGAGCGCCGGAGGTTGCTCGGTCAGCCACCGCTCGGACCGATGCTGCTGACCGCCGACGCCCAGCACGCCGGGCTGCCGACCCCGGTCGTCACCGTCACCGACACCCCGCTGGCCCGCGAGACCGACTACGGCCGCGTCGACGACCACTCCTCGTCGATCCGCGCCGAAGGCGATGCCCGGCACACCTTCAACCGGGTGCCCGACTATCCGGCGGGCGAGACCCGCCCGCTTTACGGTGCCTGGACCGGCGGCCGGATCACGGTGTCGAGTTCCGCTGCGGACTCCACCGCGCTACCCAACGTCGCGCCCGCGACCGGCCCGACCGCGGCCATCGACGGCGACGCCGCGACCAGCTGGGTGTCCAACTCGCTGCAGTCCGCGCTCGGCCAATGGCTGCAGGTGGATTTCGACCATCCGGTCACCAATGCCACCATCACCGTCACACCGAGCGCGACGGCCGTCGGCGCGCAGGTCCGCCGGATCGAGATCTCCACCGTCAACGGAACGAGCACGCTGCGCTTCGACGAGCCAGGAAAGCCGATCACCGCGGCGCTGCCCTACGGCGAGACACCGTGGGTGCGCATCACCGCGGTCGGCACCGACGACGGCTCGCCCGGCGTGCAGTTCGGCATCACCGACTTCACCGTCACCCAGTACGACGCCTCCGGGTTCGCGCATCCGATCGAGCTGCGGCATACGGTGTCGGTACCCGGACCGCCATCGAATTCGGCTGTCGCACAGTGGGATCTGGGTGGCGAGTTGCTGGGGCGCTCCGGTTGTGCGGAGGGACCCGACGGAGTGCACTGCGCGGCGACGATGGCGCTGTCGCCCGAGGAGCCGGTCAACCTGAGCCGGACGCTGACGGTCCCGGTTCCGATATCGGTGAGGCCCACGGTGTGGGTGCGACCACGTCAGGGCCCCAACCTCGCCGATCTGATCAGTGATCCGGGAACCGCCAGGGCGACAGGCGATTCCGATCCTATCGATGTCCGCGGTTCTGCCTACGCGGCCGCCGACGGTGATCCGCGCACCGCGTGGACGGCACCGCAGCGCGTCGTTCAGTACCGCACGCCGCCGAACCTGACGCTGAAACTGCCGACCGTCCGCGAGGTGAGCGCTCTGCGGCTGACGCCGAGCTCGTCGACCCTGCCCGCGCATCCGAAGCTGGTGGCGATCGACCTCGGCGACGGCCCCCAGGTGCGGCGGTTGTCGGACGACGGACCGCAGACGGTCGACCTGCGCCCGAAGGTCACCGACACGGTCAAGGTGTCGATCCTGGACTGGGACGACGTGATCGACCGCACCGCACTGGGTTTCGATCAGATCAAGCCGCCAGGGTTGGCCGAGGTCGCCGCGCTCGACCGCCAGGGTCGGCCGATCGCGGCCGCCGACGCCGCGCGCAACAGGGCGCGTCCGGTGACGCTGCCGTGTGGGCGAGGGCCGATCATCGCCGTCGCAGGCCAGTTCGTGCAGACCTCGATCGACACCACGGTCGGTGCCCTGCTCGACGGCGACCCGGTTCCGGCCAAGCCGTGCCAGCCTGGCCCTGTCGCGCTGCCCGCCGGACAGCAGGAGCTGCTGATCAGTCCGGGCGCAGCGTTCTTCGTCGACGGCGTCCAGCTCGTCGGCCCGTTGGGTCGCGAATTACCGGTTGCGACAACGACTCCCCTTCAGCCTGCGAAGTGGAGATCCGACCACCGTGAGGTGGACGTTCCCGCGTCGCGGACATCCCGCGTGCTCGTGGTGCCGGAGAGCGTCAACCCGGGGTGGACCGCACGCACCGCAGACGGCGCCCAGTTGACCCCGTTGACCGTCAACGGCTGGCAGCAGGGCTGGGTGGTGCCCGCAGGCGCCTCGGGCGCGATCACGTTGTCGTTCGGCTCGAACGCGATCTACCGCGCGGGCATCGCAGGTGGTCTGGCGCTGCTGCCGATCCTCGCGCTGCTGGCGCTTATACCCGCGCGGCGCCCACCGCCGGCCGACGAGCCGGCGCGGCCGTGGCAGCCCGGTCCGGTTGTGGCGGGCACGGCGATCCTGTTAGTCGGCGCTGTGATCGCGGGCGTCACCGGTGTCGTGGTGATGGGCGCCGCGATGGGCGTTCGATACCTGCTGCGCGACCGGGCCCGGCTACGCGACGCCCTTACCGTCGGCGCGAGCGCGGGTGGCCTGCTCCTGGCAGGCGCGGTGTTGTCGCAGCATCCGTGGCGTTCGGTGGACGGCTACGCCGGACACTCTGCGAGCGTGCAACTACTGGCGCTGATCTCGACTGCCGCGCTGGCCGCGTCGGTAGCATCGGCGGCGTGCCGCAACTGAACACCGCGCGAGGGGCCATCGACACCGCGGACCTCGGGGTCACCTTGATGCACGAACACGTCTTCGTGCTCTCTCCGGAGATCAACAACAACTTCCCCGAGGTGTGGGGCGACGAGGCCACGCGCGAGGCCGATGCCATCAACCGCCTCAACGAGCTGAAGTCGCGCGGCGTGGACAGCATCGTCGACCTGACCGTGATCGGGCTGGGCCGCTACATCCCGCGGATCGCCCGCATCGCCGCGGCCACCGACATCAACATCATCGTCGCGACCGGCGTCTACACCTACAACGACGTGCCGATGTACTTCCACTTCAGCGGCCCGGGCACGCTGCTCGACGGCCCGGAGACCATGACCGAGATGTTCGTTCGCGACATCACCGACGGCATCGCGGGCACCGACATCAAGGCGGCCATCCTCAAGTGCGCCACCGACGAACCCGGCGTCACCCCCGGCGTGGAACGGGTGCTGCGGGCGGTCGCGCAGGCACACCGGCAGACCGGCGTGCCGATCTCGACCCACACGCACGCCCCCACCAGGCGCGGCCTCGAACAACAGCGGATCTTCGCCGAGGAGGGTGTCGACCTGTCGCGGGTGGTCATCGGGCACTGCGGTGACACCACCGACATCGACTACCTGGAGGAGATCATCGGCAACGGCTCCTACATCGGCATGGACCGATTCGGGCTGGACACCTTCCTCGACACCGAACAGCGGGTGAACACCGTGGCGACCATGTGCGAGCGCGGGCACGCGGACAAGATGGTGTTGTCACACGATGCGTCGTGCTTCATCGACTGGCTGCCAGAAGAACTCGTGCCGATCGCGATGCCGAACTGGCACTACCTCCACATCTCCGACGACGTGCTGCCCGCCCTGCGTCAGCGCGGCGTATCCGACGAGCAAATCGCCATGATGATGGTCGACAACCCGCGCACGATCTTCGCGACCCAGCGCGGCTACTGACGTGCCCTCCGACACGCCGCCCATCGGCGCCCAGGTATCAGCGCTGGCCGCCTCGGACCCCGACGCGCCCGCGATCACCTGTTCCGGTCAGACCCTGACCCGTCGGGAACTCGATCTGTCGACGAACCGGCTCGCGCGCGCCTTCGCCGAGCGAGGTGTCGGCGTCGGCGACTACGTCACGATCCTGCTGCCGAACTCGATCCAGTGGGTGCAGTCCGTCCTGGCGGCATGGAAGCTCGGCGCGACGCCGCAGCCGCTGTCGGCTCGACTGCCGGATGCCGAACTCGCGCCGCTGCTCGACCTGCGGTCGCAGGCATTGATCGTCGGCCGTGAGGACCCGCGCGGTCGAACACCAAGCGTGCCAATGGGTTTCACACCCAATCCGACGCTGTCCGACGCCGAGCTGCCCGAAGTGGTGTCCCCGGTATGGAAGTCGATGGCCTCGGGCGGCAGCACCGGCACGCCCAAGCTGATCGAGGCCGGCGGCGACAGCCGGTTCCCGCCGAGAGCCGGATATCCGCTCGGCGCCCAGGACGGCGACGTCAACCTGATCTCGGTGCCGCTCTCCCACAACACCGGCTTCACCACGTTCGCCGTCGGTCTGGTGCAGGGCCACCACCTGGTGTTGATGTCGCGCTTCGACCCACACGATTTTCTCTCGCTCGTCACCGAACACCGGGTCACGTTTCTGGCGACGGTGCCGACGATCATGCAGCGCCTGCTGCCGGTGTACCGGGCCAACCCCGACACCTACGACCTGTCTTCGATCCGCCGCTTCTGGCATCTCGCAGCGCCGTGCCCGCCCGCGATCAAACAGGCGTGGATCGAGTTGGTGGGGCCCGAAGCCGTGTGGGAGCTGTACGGCGGCACCGAACTTCAGGCGCTCACGTTCATCTCCGGCGATCAGTGGCTGGCCCACCCCGGCTCGGTCGGTGTCGTCGTCGCGGGCGAGATGAAGGTGCTCGACGATGACGGCAACGAATGCCCGCCCGGCGTCAGCGGCGAGATCTACATGCGACCGTCACCCGGCAGTCCGCCGACGTACCGCTACATCGGGTCGACGGCGAAGAGCCGCGACGGCTGGGATTCACTGGGGGACCTCGGCTACTTCGACGCGGATGGCTTCCTCTATCTCAACGACCGGCGTGTCGATATGTTCACCGTCGGCGGCCGCAACGTGTATCCCGCCGAGATCGAGTCCGCGCTGAGCGCCCATCCGGAGGTGTTGTCCTGCTTGGTCGTTGGCGTGCCCGACGACGACCTGGGACAGGTTCCCCACGCGATCGTCCAGTCAGACCGGCTCGACGAGGCCGCAGTGATCGACTTCCTGGCCGAGCAGATCGCCGGCCACAAGCTGCCGCGCACGGTCGAGTTCACCGATACCCCACTGCGCGACGACGCGGGTAAGGCGCGACGGTCGGCCGTGCGCGAGGACGTCATCGCGCGACGGGCTCGGGCGCACTCCTGACCGCACTGTCTCGCGGCGGCGCGGGCTCGTCGGGACTGCTGCGGCGATACTCCCAGCGCCGCAGCGCAACTCGGCACGGCGATTCGATCAGCGCGTAGCTGACCGCGGCGATCGCGAAGCCGAACACCACTGTCAGCACCAGCACCACCGGCATGTGTCCGTTGAAGGCGAACTCGCCGATGATCGGAAACACCATCCACAGCGCGGCCAGGTGCCAGATGAACAACCCGTAAGACCACCGGCCCAGCGTCACCATCGCGGTGTTGCCCAGCAGTCGGTGCGGGGTGTCGGGCGCATCCAGCACGAGCGGCGCCAGCAGCGCGCCCGCGACCACCGCACCCATCGCGACCTTGACGATGAACTGGTGCGCGGTGCCGGGCGTGAGGCCCTCCGGGCCCGCCAGCGGCGACGCCGCGACCAGGAACGCGATGGCCGCGACGACCGCCATCAGGACCCGCCGCCTGGCCAGACGGTGCGGCCAGCCGACCGGGGTCACCGTCAGCTCGGCCAGCAGCATGCCGGCGACGAACCAGGACAGGAACGCGGGCGGCCAGTTCAGCGGGCTGACCCCGACCGGGGTGTGGATCGGCAGCAGCGCCCAGCCGAGGCTGAGCACGCCCGCGGCGGCGACCACGGGGATGCGCGCCCGCACCGGCACCCGCCGCACCAACGGCGCGAGAACGGGCAGTGCGATATAGAAGCTGACCTCGACGGCGAGGCTCCACATCTGAGTCAGCCCGGCGGTCAGTGTCAGCGGCACATAGATCTGGGTCAGCGTGAGGTTGGCCAGCCACACCGTCAGGTCGGCCTTGGCGTCGGGTAGCAGCGTGAGGATCACCACGACCGCCACCAGATAGGCGGGCATGATGCGGACCAACCGGGACCGCAGATAGTGCCCTGTCGGCGGAATCGGGCGCAGGCCGCGCGCCGCGGCGGCGTGGCCGCGCCACAACAGGAAGCCCGACAGTGCGAAGAACACCGCGACGGCCAAGTCGAACCTGCCGAACAACCGGCCCACTACGCCGCCGGTGTGACCGGTCTGAAAAGCCACGTGGGTGACGACGACGCCGACGGCCGCGCACGCCCGCATCCCCTCGACGGGGGGCAGGAATCCACGGGTCCCTCCGACATCGTCGGCCCGCCCGGCGGTCTCTGTCACGCCGACCAGTGTGCACCGATCGCCGTCGTAGTAAGTGAGGGCCTTAGTTTGTGCTGTTAGGGTCGCTTCCCATTGGGGTCGCCCAAACCGACGGCGCCGGCTGGCCGGCGACATCGAGCCAGGGAGGAACGGTTTGAACCGCGCAGTGGCGTTGCGTATCGCGGCGTGCGCGATCTTGGGGCTCGGCGCGGCCCTGTTGATCGCCGCGCTGTTGCTCACGACCTATACCAAGGGCAAGATCACCAAGATCCCGCTCGACGTGGACGCCACCCTGGTCAGCGACGGGACAGGCACGGCGTTCGACCCGGCGTCACTTTCGGCACCGAAGTTCGAGGTGAGCAAGAACGTCCCGCTGAGCCAGCAGCAGCAGATCAGCGTCGAAGCGCCGTCGAACGCCGACGTCGTCACCCTGCAGGTGGGCACGACGCTGCGCCGGACCGACAAGCAGAAGGATCAGGGCCTGCTGCTCGCGCTCGTCGACACCGTCACCCTCGACCGGAAAACGGCGATGGCGGTCTCGAGCGAAAGCAATCCCGGTGGCGCCGTACAGAAGCCCCGCACGATGGAGGACGATCAGCCGCCGACCAACATCGCGCTGCCGCACGATGGGTTGGCGTACCGGTTCCCGTTCGACACCGAGAAGAAGACGTATCCGTTCTTCGACCCGATCGCGCAGAAGGCGTTCGACGCCAACTACGACGGCGAAGAAGACGTCAACGGCCTGACCACCTACCGGTTCACCCAGAACGTCGGCTACGACGCGGACGGCAAGCTCGTCGAACCGGTGAAATACGCATCGTTGTACGACAACGACGAGGACAGCCAGGTGACCGCGTCGGCGGGGATGTGGGGCCTGCCCGGTGACCCCGAAGAGCAGATCACGATGACCCGGTACTACGCAGCGCAGCGCACCTTCTGGGTCGACCCGGTGTCCGGCACGATCGTGAAGTCGAAGGAGCGCGCGAACCAGTACTACGCGCGCGACGCGCTCAAGCCGGAGGTGACGTTCGTCGACTACACCGTCACCTCGAACGAGCAGACCGTCGAATCCCAGGTCGCCGCAGCCCGCGACGAGCGGGACAGGGTGGCGCTGTGGGGCCGCATCCTGCCGATCACCTTCACCGCGATCGGTCTGGTCGCGCTCGTCGGCGGCGCGCTGCTCGGTTCGTTCAGCCTGCGGGCCGAATCCACGCTGATCGACCCCGGCCTCGACGAGGCCGATCATGGCTTCTTCGACACCCAGGGCATCAAGGTGCCCGGCGCCGAGGCGAAGACCGAGAAGATGCAATTGCCCACCCAACGGCCCCGACAACCACCGGACCGGTAGGTCCGATCAACCGCTCCTTGGCGAGATTCTGGGCGCCGGCGTATTCGCTGACCCTTGCGTTGGTGGTGACGGGCCCGCTGCTGGCACCCGGCTATCTGCTGCTGCGCGACGCGGTATCCACGCCGCGCTCCTATTTGACCGATGCGGCGCTTGGCCTTTCGGATGCGGCGCCGCGGGCTCTGCCCCAGGACTTCGCGGTGGCGCTGGCGTCGCATGTCGTCGACGGCGGCGTGGTCGTCAAGGCGGTGTTGGTGGCCGGGCTGTGGCTCGCGGGCTGGGGCAGCGCCAGGCTCACCGCAGCGGTGCTGCCCGACGCGGGTGTAGGGGGCCAGCTCGTCGCGGCGACGCTGGCGGTGTGGAATCCCTATGTCGCAGAACGCCTTTTGCAGGGGCACTGGAGCCTGCTGGTCGGCTACGGGTGTCTGCCCTGGGTGGCGACGACCGTGCTGCGGATGCGAACCTGCAGCGCGCCGCTGTGGATCGACGTCGGCGCTCTGGCGTTCTGGACGGCGCTCGCCGGGCTGACACCGACGGGCCTGATGCTGGCCGCGACGGTGGCGCTTGTCTGCTCGCTGGCGCCGGGCACCGGCCGGCCGCGATGGCTGTGCGCAACCGTCGGCCTGGGTGCAGCCGTGCTCGCGGCGCTGCCGTGGCTGACCGCGGCCGTCGTCTCCGAGTCCTTGTCGCCGTCACAGGCCGAGGGTGTGCCAGCGTTCGCCGCGCGCGCCGAGCCGGGTCTGGCCACCCTGGGCAGCCTGGCCAGCCTTGGCGGTATCTGGAACAGCGAGGCCGTACCCTCCTCTCGGACAACGCTTTTCGCGGTAGTCGCCGCCGTGGCGCTGCTGGTTGTGGTGGTGGCTGGTCTGCCGGTCGCAACGCGCACGCCCGCGGCGGTGCCGCTGCTCGTCCTGGCCGTCGTCGCCGTCGCGGTACCGGCGCTGATGGCGACCGGCCCTGGGCTTGCGGCCGTCGAATCGGTGGTCCGGACACTTCCGGGCCTCGGGGTGGTGCGCGATGCACAGAAGTGGGTGGCGCTGGCCGTGCCGGGCTACACGCTGGCGGCCGCGGCGGCGGTGATGACGCTGCGGCGCTGGGTGCCGGGCTTCGCGACCGCGGCGGTATGCAGCCTCGCCCTGATCGCGACACTGCCCGACCTGGCGTGGGGCGTCGGCGGCAAGGTCGTCGCGGTGCGGTATCCGCCGGGCTGGGCGGCGGCCGCGGCGGTCATCAACGCCGACCCGCGGCCGGTCGCGGTGCTGCCGACCGGCAGCATGCGGCACTTTCCGTGGGCCGGCGACGCGCCGGTGCTCGACCCTCTGCCACGGTGGGTCCGCGCCGACGTCCTGACGACCGGCGACCTGACGATCGCGGGACACCTCGTGCCGGGTGAGGGCGGCCGCGCCAGGGACATCGAGCGGCTGCTGTCGACCGGCGCCGATCACGACGCACTGGCCCGCGCGGGCGTCGGCTGGCTGGTGGCGGAATCCGGCGAGGGCGTCACCGTGACACGGCTGGGCGGCGACCATCCCGCTGCGCCTCATCGAGGATTGATGCTGGTCACGCATGCCGTGTGGGTGGCGCTGCTGGTTGCCGGCGGGGCGGTCGCGGTCATCGGCGCGGCCCGGCGGCGAGTGGAGTAGCGCACTACGCTACCCACCGTTTTTCGCCGGCAGAACCATCGTTTTCATGACCGTTGTGAGCGTGTTCGAAGCGGACCTGCCGACCGTCGAGTACGAGGAGGCGACGACGCCCGACGAAGCCCACAGGAATCTGCGGAAGGCGCTCGAGCGGGGCCCGATCGCCATGGGCGCGCACGGACCCGAGATCTTGAGCTACGCGCTGGTGCGCGAGACACTGCGCGATCCCCGGTTCCAGGTGCCGAGGGGTCTCGGCCTGGAGACCCAGGGCATCACCTCCGGTCCGCTGTGGCAGCGCGCGAGCACCAGCCTGCTGGCGATGAACGGCGACGACCACACCCGGTTGCGCAGGCTGGTGTCGAAGGCCTTCACACCCAGGTCCGTCACACGACTCGACGACATCATCGTCGACGTCATCTCGGGCCTGGTCGAGCCGGTTTGCCCGAAGGGGCGCTGCGAGGCCGTCGCCGACATCGCGAGGCCCTATCCCGTGCCGATCATCTCCGCGCTGCTCGGTGCGCAGCGTGAGGACTGGCGGCGGTTCTCCGACTGGGCCGACGACTTCTTCAAGCTGTTCACGTGGAACGTCGCCGAATACGAAAGCGACATCCTCACCGCGTGGGCAGAACTCGACGACTACATCGACGGCATGGTCGCCACCCGGCGCGAGTCACTCACCGACGACCTGATCTCCGAGATGATCCGCGCGGAGGACGACGGCGACCGGCTGACGATCAGCGAGTTGCGCATGCTCGCGGCGGGCATCCTGATGGCCGGCACGGACACCACTCGCAACCAGGTGGCCGCCGCCCTCGACGTGTTCTGCGACCATCCGGGGCAGTGGGAGCTTCTCGCCGAGCGACCGGAGCTGGCGATGAAGGCGGTTGAGGAGCTAATGCGCTTCTGCCCGGTGGTTTTCGGTGCGATGCGGATGACCACGGAGGACGTCGAGCTGGCGGGTGTGGTGATTCCGGCGGGCACCTTCGTCGTGTGCAATACGGCCGCGGCGAATCACGATGCCGAGGTGTATTCGGAGCCGGAGCGCTTCGACATCACGCGTGAGGACGCGCCGCCGATGCAGACCTTCGGCGCGGGTGCGCACTACTGCCTGGGCGCGAACCTGGCGCGGCGCGAAATCGCGGATGCTCTGAAGGTGATGTCGGGGCGGATGAAGAATCTGCGCCACGACGGCTTGGCGACGTGGAAGCCGATGGTCGGAATCACCGGTCCCGCAACGCTTCCGATCCGATTCGACGCCGTCTAGCCCGATTCGGAGATGACACCGCTGGCCCGCTGGCCCGCGAGCATCGACTCGAGCACGGCACGCATCGCGCCGGCGCTCTGCCCCCAGGAGAACTCCGCGCTTCGGACCTGCGCCTTGCCGCCGAGCTGATCGCGCAGCACAGGATCGGTCAGCAGGCGTTCGAGCTCGACGACCATTTCGCGGTGGTCGTCGACCAGCACACCCGTCACACCGTCGACGATGGAGTCGGTCAGCCCACCGGAGGACCGGTAGCCGATGGTCGGCACGCCGTGCTGCGCGGCCTCCGTGACGGCCAGGCCCCAGCCTTCCTTGCGCGACGGCAAGACATGTACCCAGCACTGTTGCAGCACTTCATGTTTGGCTCTGTCGTCGACGTGGCCGTGGAACGTCACTGCATCGGAAACGCCGAGCATCCTGGCGTGCCCGACGAGGCGGTCGCGCCACCAGCCGCCGCCGACGATGTCGAGGTGCACATCGGGCAGGCGCGGTCGCAGCTCGGCGATCGCGGTCAGCGCGTCCTCGATCCGCTTGTGCGGCACCAGCCGGCTGAGCACGGCGATGCGCGGGTGGTCCGCGCGCGGCAGTGCGAGTGTCTCGGCCGGCGCCTCGTCGAGGCCGTTGCGCACCACCGCGATGTGCTCGGCTTTGACGCCGAGGTCAGTCAGGTCCCGAGCCGACGGCAGCGACACCGTCACGTACTGATTGCGCCGGTGCAGCCACGGCGACAACCTCGACTCGACGAACCACCCGAAGCGGCCCTTGAACCGTCCCGCGACGGGCCACAGTTCGCGGTGGCAGTGGTGGACGAGAACGGCGACGCGGCGGCCGTAGGCGAGACGGGCGAGGAACGGGAGACCGTTCTGGGTGTCGATCACCACATCCGGGCGGACCGTGCGCAGCGGCCCGAGGCCGACGCGGGCCAGCACCATCGCGAGCCCCGCCCAGATGTAGATGGAGTTGGAGCCGCCGGCGCGGTTGATCCGCACGCCGTCGACGACATCGTTGCGCGGGGCGCCGGCGTACCGCGCGGTCCGCAGCGTCACGTCGACACCCGCGGCGGCCAGCTGTGCCCCGATGCGCTGCAGGTAGGCCTCGCTGCCGCCGCCCTGGGGATGGCCGGTATCGCGCCAGCACAGCAGCAACACGGATCTCACGGGGCCAGACATCCGTGCCAGCGTAACCGCTGCTTAAGGTCTGGTTATGTCCGCCACCGACGCCTTCGCCCGACGGGCCACCTTGGCGCGGTCAGTACGGCTGCTGTCTCAGTTCCGCTTCGAACAGTCCGACCCGGCCCGGTTTTACACCGCGCTCGCCGAGGACACCGCCGCGATGGTCGGCGACCTGTGGCTGGCGACCTGTGGCGAGCCGGCGGCCGGCCGGACGGTGCTCGACGTCGGCGGCGGTCCGGGCTATTTCGCGAGGGCGTTCCACGACGCCGGCTTGGCCTACATCGGCGTCGAGCCGGACCCTGCCGAGATGCACGCGGGCCTCGCGGCCGGGGGCGCAGCCACCTACGTCCGCGCGTCGGGCATGGCCCTCCCGTTCGCCGACGCCAGCGTCGATATCTGTTTGTCGTCCAATGTGGCCGAGCACGTGCCGGAACCGTGGCGGCTGGCCCGGGAAATGCTGCGGGTCACCCGGCCCGGCGGGCTTGCCGTGCTGTCCTACACGGTGTGGCTCGGCCCGTTCGGCGGCCATGAGATGGGGCTGACCCACTACCTCGGCGGGGCGCGTGCCGCGGCACGTTACACCCGCAAACACGGCCACCCGGCGAAGAACAACTACGGATCGTCACTGTTTGCCGTGTCCGCCGCGGACGGCCTCGACTTCGGCGCGAGCTCGGGTCTTCTGGCCGCCGCATTCCCCCGCTACCACCCGCGATGGGCGTGGTGGATGACGAAGGTGCCGCTGCTGCGGGAATTCACAGTGAGCAATCTGGTGCTGGTGCTGCGGCCGCGCTGACCGGCTGAACTGCAACAGGTTCTCGTTTTCCCGTTCCGTAGGTAATGTGACGCTCATGACACGCGCACGCGAGGAGCACAAATGACCCAGAGCACGGCTTTCAAGACCGAGTGGGACAAGCTGTTCATCGGCGGCAAGTGGACCGAGCCCGCGACGGCCGACGTCATCGAGGTGCACTCGCCGGCCACCGGCGAGCTTGTCGGCAAGGTCCCGCTTGCGGGCGAGGCCGACGTCGACGCTGCCTGCGCCGCGGCGCGCAAGGCCTTCGACGAGGGTCCGTGGCCGCACATGTCGCCGCAGGAGCGGGCTGCTGTGCTCGGTGCCGCGGTCAAGCTGATGGAGGAGCGCGCCGACGAGCTGAAATTCCTGCTGGCCGCCGAGACCGGTCAGCCGCCGACCATCGTCGACATGATGCAGTACGGCGCCGCGATGTCGGCGTTCCAGTTCTACGCGGGCGCGGCGGACAAGTTCACCTGGCGCGACATCCGCGACGGCGTGTACGGGCAGACGATGGTGGTGCGTGAGCCGATCGGCGTCGTCGCGGCCGTCACCGCCTGGAACGTGCCGTTCTTCTTGGCCGCCAACAAACTGGGCCCCGCGCTGATCGCGGGCTGCACCATCGTGGTCAAGCCGGCCGCTGAGACGCCGCTGTCGTTGTTCGCGATGGCCGAGATCTTCGCCGAAGCCGGGCTGCCGGAGGGTGTTTTGTCGGTGGTGCCGGGCGGACCGGAGACTGGGCGGGCGCTGACCGCCAACCCCGCGATCGACAAGTTCACGTTCACCGGCTCGAGCGCGGTCGGTAAGGAGATCGGCAAGATCGCAGCGGAGAAGCTGAAGCCGTGCTCGCTGGAGCTGGGCGGTAAATCGGCGGCGATCATCCTCGAGGATGCCGACCTGGATTCGACGCTACCGATGCTGCTGTTCTCCGGGCTGATGAACAGCGGGCAGGCGTGTGTGGGGCAGACCCGCATTCTGGCGCCGCGGTCGCGGTACGACGAGGTCGTGGAGAAGGTGTCGGCGGGTGCGGCGGCGATGCCGGTCGGGCTGCCCGACGATCCGGGCGCGATGATCGGCCCGCTGATCAGTGAGAAGCAGCGTGAGCGCGTCGAGGGCTACATCCGCAAGGGCGTCGAGGAAGGCGCGCGCCTGGTCACCGGCGGCGGCCGGCCGGAGGGCTTGGACGGCGGATGGTTCGTGCAACCAACCGTTTTCGCCGATGTCGACAACTCGATGACCATCGCCCAGGAGGAGATCTTCGGGCCGGTGCTGTCGATCGTTCCTTACGACACCGAAGAGGACGCGGTGCGCATCGCCAACGACTCGGTGTACGGGCTGGCGGGCAGCGTGTGGACGACCGACAACGAGAAGGCGATGAAGATCGCATCGCAGATCCGCACGGGCACCTACGCGGTCAACATGTACGCGTTCGATCCGGGCTCACCGTTCGGCGGCTACAAGAACTCGGGCATCGGGCGAGAGAACGGGCCGGAGGGTATCGAGCAGTACACGCAAGCCAAGAGCGTGCTGCTGCCGTTCGGCTACACACCGGAGTAGTTCCGGCCGGATCGCTGCGTCGTGACGAAATCCTCTAGTGAGGCAAGGCGGCGACGATGAGGCTCACAGGGTAAGTGATTGCACCAGCACTAGGGGTGCTCGATGAACCTCAAGAAAATTATCGCCGTAGCCGCGACCTTTGGAATGGTCGGGTTCGTCGCCTTGGGGCTCGGCGCAGGCGTGGCTGACGCCAAGCCACACGGGCCTCACATTCCGTGGATTCCCGGGCCCGGGCACTGGGGACCGAATTGGGGCGGCGGGGTCGACTGGGTAGATATCGGAGATTGGATACCGCCGTGGTGGTATTTTGTCCCGCCTCCACCTCCGCCGCCACCCCCACCGCCGCCTCCGGGTTATCCGGCCTACCCGGGCTACCCGGGGTATGGCGGATATCCGGGCTATCCGGCGTACTGAGCTGCGACCGCCTTCTACGAACCGCACCAGCTCAACCGCAACCCGCGGATGCAGCTAACTAGGCCTTCGAAGGCAAGGCGCTCGAGGAGATCCTCGACGCATCGCCCGCCGCACTGGCTGGCGTCACCGACAACGACGCCAAGTTGCTGGAGGAGGCGTTCAGTATCATGACGCTGCCTCAGGGAATCCCGATGTCATGGACGCCCTCGGCTGCGGCGCGCTCCTGAGTCGTGAGGGCATCTGGATCCACGCGCTGCACGCGCTCCCATTTGTGGTGGATCGGACAACGTTGAACTCGCGTGGGGCCGAGCCTGATGGCTTTAAGGGAGACCCGAGGCACCCAGATCGTGGAAAAGAGGCCTCCGGAGGAACAGCGAACGATTCGTCGATCCATATTTCAATAGTGGAGGGCTCATCGTTGGATCGAAAGTGGTGATTCGAAGTAATAGGTCCCGATCCCCAGGGGCGTCTTGAAGGGGTTGCGAGTGGTATCCGCCGAAGAACACTTCAGCCGTGTGGGCGACGGAATTGGCTGTGCCGCACATCCGGACGATACGGGCCTAGCCTTGTTGGCATGCCGTCGCGAAACACCTACATGTCTTACAGCATCGCTTGCGGGCTCGTGTGGGCGGCGATTATGGCTCTTGTAGCGGTTCGGTATCCCGACCGCCTGCGCACCTATCTATTGGTGGGCTTCGGCTGGCTGATCGGTTGGACCTCGGCGACGATTGCCAGGTCGGTTTATCCGCCTCCGAAAACCAAACATCCGGCCAGCTAGAGATCGGACCGCCATACCCTTGGCGGGCGGCCCCACTGCTGTCGTTGACCGCATGCGCAACATCAATGTCGTTGCGGCTCACGACTGCGAACTCGCGGGTTCGAAGACGAATACTTTGCGTGTGCCGCTGCGTTTGACATAGGTGTCATGTGCTGGCCACATCGCAATCAGCTTCGGCATGTTGCGGTCCACTTCTTCCTCGGTGGCTGGTCGCGCGAGATAGTCCGCGGCGATGCCCTTGATCTCAAGGCGGGCCTTGGGGTCGCCGAGCAGGTTGTAAGGCCAACTTGAGGCCGTATCCAAGCCGAAGTTCTCACATACCGCGACCACGTTCGAGCCATCCCGCACGTAGTTCAGCGGGACAGTTCGCTTTTTTCCGGTTTTTCTACCTGTCGTCGTAAGCAGCATCGTCGGCAACGCGGAACCGCCCATGGACAGTCGGCCCCGGCTCATGCGCATCAGCGCCCGATCCGCCGGTGTCCCGAGGTGCTTGAACATGAGCCCGAACCATCGGTAGTGCCCCAGTCGGCGCATCGCGCGAAGGTAGAGGTCATACAACGGGTTCGGTCCTTCATCAGCCATTGGACAATGTTCCGTTGAGAACGAGTTGAGCGTGTGCAAATGACGTTGAATGCTGGTCGGTCGTGCTTGGTCGAGCCGGTGTCCTCAGCCGTCGGTGGCACCGGATACGTGACGCACGTTTTAGAATGCCCAGGGTTGCGCCGGACCAGTTAGGGCACCAAAGGCAGGCGCCACGTCGGCGTCCCGGGGTCGAGAAACCAGAGGCGCGTTGCTGTCAGCCGCAAAATCCGCACTGCGCCGGTGGTCATGATCACCGCGAGCGGCAGGTTGCCGAGGGCGGCGGTCAACACCGACACCCAAATCTGGCCCGGGCCCGCGGTCATGATGTCGAACCAGGCATCACAGATCAGCAGCACCCCCGTCGTGAACGCGGGGAGCAGCACCAGCTGCCGGCGCAGCCAGCCCAGCACCGCGGTGACGGCCATGAATGCGACCAGCACACAGTCGAAGCCTATCCACGTCGCCGGCCAATTATGGGCGACATAAGTCGGGGGCAGAGTGAAGCCAAGGTAGACCATCCACGGGATCAGCCCGATAGCGCCGCCCACCATCAAGGTCAACCGGTTCCGCCGCATGCGTCTCGCGATCGGTGGTGGAAATACTTCGTCAAGCGGACGCTGCAGCCGCTGAATCAAGTCGCGGCGTTGCGCGGGTGACATCGCCGCGATGCGGGCGTCCGACAGCACACCATCGCTGTAGCCGGTCATGACTCCTAAGTATCCGCCGCGGCTCCCGCGCCGGTTCCGGGATTCCCACCGGCATAACCTCCTTGCCAACTCCGTTTGTTTGAACGCCCACAGCGGGTGCTGTTAACGACTGGCTAAAGTACATTCAAAGAGGCGCGCTCGTGAGCAGCATAAATGCGGGCGGCGCGCACCGTCGACCCGCTCCTCTGCTTACACTTCGGCAATGTTCTCGGAGACGCGCTACGCGCTGAACGGGGACTTGCGCGTCGCCTATCGGGCGTCGCGTGAAGGTTCTCGCGACATTGTGTTCGTCCCGAACTGGTTCTTCTGCTGCGAGGTCCTTCCAGAACTACCGTCCGTTCAAGGGTGGGTCGAGGCGATGACATCGCTCGGTCGGATCATCTTCTTCGACCATCCGGGCAGCGGACTGTCCGATCCGGTCACGCCGGGTGCTCTGCCCACCGTGGAGCAATGGGCCGACAGCATCACGGCGGTGTTGGACGATCTCGACAGCCGCGAAGCGGTCATCCTGTGCAGCATTTTCAACGCGTTTGCGCCCGGTGCGCTGTTCGCGGCAACACATCCGTCCCGTACGACCGCACTGATTGCGCTGGAAGGCTACGCGGATACAACAACCGTCGAACGCGCCCGCGAAACCGTCGCTGAGTCGGCAGCCATGTGGGGCACGGGCGAGGTCGAGCATTTCTTGAATCCGGATATGCCGTGGAACGAGGAGATCCGGGCAGCGTGGGCCCGACACGAGCGCATGGCGGCGAGCCCCGCGATGGTGGACATGATGCTGCCGTTAATGACGGATTTGGATGTGCGGGCGGTTCTTCCGACAATCCGCGTCCCCACCCTGGTCATGCAGCACACCGACCACCCCCTGCACGAGACGTGGGGGCACACACGCAAGTACATCGCCGATCAAATACCGGGGGCGAAATACGTTGAGCTGCCGGGGCGCAACTTCTACCACTTCGTGGAACCGTGGCGCGATTCGTTCCAGGTGATCGCCGAGTTTCTCACCGGCGAGCAGGCTGACGTGGCCGATGACCGGATTCTCGCCACCGTGCTTTTCACCGACATTGTGGATTCGACGCGCCGCGCTGCGGAGATCGGTGACCGCGACTGGCACGCCTTACTCGATGCGCACGACGCTGTCGTCCGGTCGCAGCTGACTCGCTTCCGAGGCCGCGAGGTGAACACATCGGGCGACGGCTTCCTCGCGATGTTCGACGGCCCTCAGCGAGCGATCCGCTGTGCGTTGTCGATCCGCGATGCGGTTCAGGCGCTCGGCATCGAGGTGCGCGCCGGGTTGCACACCGGCGAGTGCGAGGTCCGCGGCGATGACATCGGCGGTATCGCCGTGCATATCGGCGCACGTGTGAGCGCACTGGCCGGGGCGAACGACGTGCTCGTGTCCAGCACGCTGCGCGACCTCGTGATCGGGTCAGGGCTCGAGTTCGAGGACCGGGGCGCTCACGAGCTCAAAGGTGTGCCCGGCGAATGGCATCTCTTCGCCGTCACCTCTACATAGCGGTGGGTTTCGGCGAAATCCATTTCGCCCGCCGTAACGGCTTTGCACCCGGTGTCAGCCATGTCGGACACCTACGATTTGCGGTTGACGTGCGGCCGACGGGCGGCCTGCAACTCAGCCAACCTCTGCCACGAGCCGCACGGGATGCGATCCAAGACCAGCATGTGCGCGGCGTCGAACGGCTCATCGGGCGTCGCCGCAGCCTCGGCCACCGGGTCGAGCTGCTCGGGCTCCTGGCGGCGTCTCATTACGGCGCGCCCACGTTCGCCTGATACACGCCACGCGCGGAGCGGCGCTGCTTCGGCTGATCCTCGACGAGCCCGGTCGGCAAGCCCAACGCGGCCACTAAGCGGGCCAACGTGATGCGCTGCTGGCGCAGCTCCGCGGCCGCTGGGTGCGCCTTCAAGCCTTGCGGGCTGTCGACGATCGTCCCGTCGCAGTCGATGCGGGCCTGTAGCTGGTCGAGCAAATCGACCGTGCGGCACGCCTGCAACAGCAGCGACGTTTCGTGCTCGGACAGCTCAAACTCGTCGGCGACAGCCTGCCGCAGCCGCCGGCCTGACCACTGCAAGCCGACCGGGGCGTCGGAATCGGGGGCGTCTGCCATGTCAAAGGTCCATTCGTTTCAGGTCCGTAAATAGAAGCCCGCCTATGCCGCTGAGGGGCGGCGGCGTGTAGAGGGGTCTACCCCCCAGGCGTGTTTGCGCTGCTGGGTGGGGTGTTGGCCGGGTGTCGAGCGGCCTGGCGGTGAAAGGAGACCGTTCGCAACAAACGGCGTGAAAACATGCGGGATCGTTCGAGTAATGCGAAGTTTGCCACCCGAAAGCGTCGGCGTGGAGTGGCCGGAAATCCCGCAATGTCAGAGCGTTGCGGCGCTCGACGCAACCCGTGCAGCCAACATGCCCGAATTTGACGGCGTGTACGTCGCGGACGAACTCACACAGCGGCCGCGACGGGGTGTAGCGCGGATCCGGTCAACCGCCCGCCACCCACGAAAACCACCAGCTCAACTACTACCTGTGGATGAACTCGCGACCGTGATAACTCAGCCAGCAACTTGACAGCTGGGCATAAGGTTCGATCGTTACGTTGACCCTCCGCTGTCTCTAACAGGAGGGATCAATCGTGGCTGTATCCGTAGATCTGGCGAAGTCTCTCGACAAGGCCTACGAAGGCAAGTCGCTCAAGGAGATCCTCGACGCGTCCCCTGCCGCGCTGGCCGGCGTCACCGACAACGACGCCAAGCTCCTGGAGGAGGCCTTCGGCGTCAAGACGGTCCGACAGTTGGGTGAAAACAAGTTCTTCGCCATCGCCGCGGCCCTCGTCGCCGTCGAGGAAGCGGGTTAGAAAAGCACCCGCACAATCGTCTCGGCCACTGCGGCGGGCTTGGTCGACCCGTCGAGTTCGATGGTGTTCTTGACGGTCAGGTTGACGGTGTTGTCGTCGACCTTGGTTGCGTCGATCAACTCCGAGCGCGCCCGGATCCGGCCGCCTGAGGGCACCGCGGCGATAAACCGCACCTTGTTCGACCCGTAGTTGATCGCCATCTTCGCGTTCTCGACGCGGTAATTGTCCTTGGTGAGCGCCGGGATCATGGACAGCGTCAGGAAGCCGTGCGCAATGGTTGTGCCGTAGGGACTTTCGTTCTTGGCGCGCTCGGGGTCGATGTGGATCCACTGGTGATCCCCGGTCGCATCCGCGAAGGCGTTGATGCGGTCCTGGTCGATCTCCTGCCATTGGCTGATGCCGAGTTCCTGCCCAACTGAAGCGACGGCGTCGTCGATCGACGTGATCACCTTCATCAGAATGCTTCCTCTCCTAGGTCCATGATCGTCAGGTCGACCCCCTCGGCGATCTTGCGTTCGGCGGTCAACCGCGGCAACACATTACGCGCGAAGAACTTCGCCGCTGCCACCTTGCCCGCATAGAACTGGCGATCGCCATCCGACACGTCGCCGTCGAGGGCCTTGAGCGCGATCTCGGCATGCTCGAGCAGCAGCCAGCCGATCACTAGATCCCCGACCGCCAGAAGGAACGCCACCGACTCCAGACCCAGGCGGTAAAGCTCGCGTGCGTTCTCCTGGGCACTCAGCAGATAACCGGTCAGCGTCGCCGTCATCGCCTGCGCTTCCGCCAGCGCCGTGGCCAGGCATGCGCGAGCCTGTGCCAGCTCCGGCCTGGCCGCGTCGCTGTTCAGGAACTTCTCGATCTGCGCAACGACGTGCTGCAGCGCCACCCCCTGATCGCGTGCGATCTTGCGAAAGAAGAAGTCCTGGGCCTGGATCGCGGTGGTGCCCTCGTAGAGGCTGTCGATCTTGGCATCGCGGATGTACTGCTCGATCGGATAGTCCTGGAGGAAGCCCGATCCACCGAAGGTCTGCAGCGATTCGGTCAAGCATTGATAGGCCCGTTCGGAGCCGACGCCCTTGACGATCGGCAGCAGCAGATCGTTGACCCGTTCGGCGAGTTCGGCGTCGGCCCCCGAAACGATCTCGGCCACCGACGGGTCCTGATGCGCCGCGGTGAACAGATACAGGGCCCGCAGGCCTTCGGCGTAGGCCTTCTGGGTCATCAATGCGCGGCGCACATCGGGATGGTGGATGATCGTGACCCGCGGCGCGCTCTTGTCGGTCATCTGTGTCATGTCCGCACCCTGCACACGGGTCTTTGCATACTCCAGCGCGTTCAGGTATCCCGTGGACAGCGTCGCAATCGCCTTGGTGCCGACCATCATTCGCGCGTACTCGATGACCTTGAACATCTGGACGATGCCGTTGTGAGTGTCACCGACCAGCCAGCCCACCGCAGGCACTCCATGTTGGCCGAATGTCAGCTCGCAGGTCGCCGAGGCCTTCAGCCCCATCTTGTGCTCGAGGCCGGTGACGAAGACTCCGTTGCGCTCACCGGGTTCGCCGGTCTCATTGTCGGGCAGGTATTTCGGAACAAAGAAAAGGCTGAGGCCCTTCGTTCCCGGCCCCGCGCCCTCCGGTCGCGCGAGCACCAAATGCATGATGTTCTCGAACAGGTCGTCGGTGTCGCCGTTGGTGATGAACCGTTTGACGCCGTCGATGTGCCAGGTGCCGTCAGCCTGCTGCACCGCCTTCGTGCGGCCGGCCCCCACGTCAGAGCCTGCGTCAGGTTCGGTGAGCACCATGGTGGCGGCCCAATTGCGTTCGACCGCAAGCGAAGCCAGCTGCCGCTGATGTTCGTTTCCGATGTGGTACAGGACGTCCGCCATGATCGGGCCCGCCATGTAGAGGAAGACGGGCGGATTCGCGCCCAACGGTAGTTCGTTGATCGCCCACGCGACCATCGCGGGTGCAGCCACACCCCCGAGCGCCTCGTCGAGCCCAACCCGGAACCACTCGCCCTGCCGCCAGGCGCGCAGTGACTCCTTGAACGGCTCCGGCAGCGACACCGTGTGGTTCTGCGGGTCGAAGGTCGGTGGAATTCGGTCGGACGCCGCGAACGACTCGGCGACGGGCCCCTCGGCCAGCTTCGCCGCCTCGTCGAGCATCTGGCGCACCGACTCGCCGTCGAGGTCACCGAACTCACCGGTCGCCAGCGCCTTCTCGAGATGGAGTACCTCGAAGAGGTTGAACTCGAGATCGCGCACATTGCTCTTGTAATGGCCCATGGTCAGCCCTTCTGAAGAGACTGCGCCGAGCGTAACCGTTGGGCGACCGGCCCGGACCAGTGTTCGCACCGCTCAGCCGGACTATGCCTCAAACCATAATCACGTTCCGCCCCAGTTCACCCTCGGCGCGCCGTCCAACGGGCGTTTACCTGCTGTTTACCGCCATCAAGGGCGATAGGGTCATGGCGGAATTGCACAGGTGTTTGATACGTTCTATGCTACAGATCATAATTCGCGAGTCGGCAATGGCGCCGCTCTTCTGTAGGAGGCACCCGATGTGGGTCATCGAGCTCAACATTGCCGGCCACCAGTTCACGCATCGTGTGCCTGACCGTCGTCAGCGGCTCTACCGGCTGGCCACCCGCACTGTGGGATGGCGCCCGGCGCAGCTTCGCGACCAGCACGCGGCATGAGGACGCACTAGACCGTGACAGCCACCAAGACGCGAACCAAGCGAGGTTCGACGCGCAGCAGCATGCTGGTCAGCGCCGCCGAGGTGATGCGTGAGCGCGGCGCCGCCGGCGTGACGATCGACGAGGTGCTCGCCCGCAGCGGCGCGCCTCGCGGTTCGGTGTATTACCACTTCCCGGAAGGGCGGAACCAGATCCTCGCCGAGGCCTTGCGGTGGGCAGGGGATGCGATTGCCGAGAGCATCGACGCCGCGGCCGAGCGGGGCGCACTGCCCCTGGTTCGAGGATTCACCGATTTCTGGGAGCGGACGCTGACAGAGAGCGACTTCGGAGCGGGCTGCCCCGTCGTCGCGGCGGCGATCGGCTGCACACAAGACGAGGCGCAGCTGACCGCGATCGCCAGCGACATCTTCGCCCGTTGGCGCGATGCGTTGACGCGGGCGTTCATCGCCGACGACTTCGACGCCGCCGAGGCCGAGTCACTGGCGGTCACCTGCATCGCGTCGCTGGAAGGCGCCGTGGTGTTGTGCCGCTCCATCCGCAACGCCGAGCCGTTGCGGCAAGTGGCATGCCAAATGGAATTCCTGATCAAGTCAAGGGAATTCGTCCGGCGCAACGGTCTGCCGACCGGCGACCGTTAGGCCTTCCGCCATCGGGCGCAGATGAAGTCGCCGTTTGTGGTCGACTCCACCAGCGTCCACTCGGTGTGCATCGGCATCAACCGCCCGCCCGACCCCAGCGTGCACGGCGCGTAGCTGACGATCATCTCGTCGATCAATCCCGCGCCGGCGAACTGCGCAGCCACGTCGCCGCCGCCCACCACCCAGACGTCCTGATATCCCGCCGCCCGCACCAGCTGCGAGTGCAGCTCCGTGACGTCGCCCTGAAATGCCCGCACCGGATCGCCGGCGCGAATGATGTTGGGCCGGTGGGTCATCACCCAGGTCGGCTGCGTGTACTGCCACTCGTCGGGGTCGTTGGCCAGGATCCATTCATAGGTTGTCGCCCCCATCACCAGCGCGCCGACCGAGTTACTGAACGCTCGGTAACCGAAGGGACCCTCAGGGTCGATGTTGCGGGATATCAACCATTCCAGGCTGTCGCGGTCGTCGACGATGAAGCCGTCGATGCTGGATGCCGTGTAGTAGATCGTCGCCATGTCAGTTGCCTCTCATGCAGTCGAGCACGTGCGAGACGATGCCATAGAGCTGGCGGAGAACATGACAATGCCTGCTGCGACCGCTTCGCTAGACTTGCGTGTTCAGTGAGCGAATTCGATGCCTTGTGCGCCAACGACGGGGAACTGGCCACGCTGCGGACGTCGATCCGGCACTTTCTGACCGCTGATCGCGCCGCCCACGGCTGGCAGCCTGCCGTCGACTGCTGGCTGGCGAAGTGGGATCCGGAGTTCTCCGCGCGGCTGGCCGACGCCGGCTTCGTCGGCCTCACCATTCCCACCCGATACGGCGGCCACGGCCTCGGTCACCTGCATCGCTACGTCGTGACCGAGGAACTGCTCGCGCACGGAGCGCCCGTCGCCGCACATTGGATCGCCGACCGCCAGGTGGCACCCGGTCTGCTCGCCTACGGCAACGAGGAGCAGCGGCATCGGCTCCTGCCCCGGATCGCCGCGGGGACGCTGTACTCGGCGATCGGTATGAGCGAACACGGCGCGGGCTCCGATCTCGCGGCCGTCCAGACGCGCGCGGTCGCGACCGAGGGCGGCTGGCTGCTGACCGGCACCAAGGTATGGACCAGCGGCGCGCACGTCGCACACCAGATCGTTGTGCTGGCCCGCACCAGCCCGCTCGATCCGCAGCACCGCCACGCCGGCTTCAGCCAGTTCATCGTGCCCACCGATTCCGCAGGGATCACGATCAGCCCGATCGAGCTGATGAACGGTGAACACCACTTCAACGAGGTGACGTTCGACGACGTCTTCGTCGCCGATACCGATGTGCTCGGCGAGATCGGCAACGGCTGGCACCAGGTGACCGCGGAGCTGGGCTTCGAACGCAGCGGGCCGGAACGCATTCTGTCCACCGCGACGCTCGTCTTCGCCGCCGTGCGGGCGCTCGCCGAGCAGGACGTCGACGACCGGACGGCCGCCGAGGTCGGCGACCTGTTGGCCCGGATGATCTCGCTGCGCCAGCTGTCGGTGTCGGTGGCCCGCGCCCTGTCCGACGGCGAGGACGCCACCAGCCGTGCCGCTCTGGTCAAAGACCTCGGCACCCGGTTCGAGCAGGGTTCTGTCGAACTGGTCGCCGACCTCATCGACTCCGTCCGTCCCGACTCGCCAAGGGTCCCACTGCTGCGCGGCCTGTTGGCCACCGCCCGGCTGCACTCGCCGTTGTTCACCCTGCGCGGCGGGACGAACGAGGTGCTGCGCGGCGTGGTCGCCAAGGGGATGGGGGCGCTGGAGTCGCCCATGCTCCTCGCGTGCACGGTGAACGAACTGACACAGCTGGTCGACGACATCGGCCGCCGGTCGTTCGACGCACGCCTCGGGCATCGCGGTGCCGAGGAGTTCGACCAGGCGCTGTGGCGCAATCTCGAGGAGACCGGGCTGAGCCGGCTGACGGCCAGCGAAGAAGCAGGGCCTGCCGAGGCTGCGATCGTGCTGTCGGGTCTTGCCCGGCACGCGGGTGCCGTGCCGATCGCCGAGACGGATCTGCTCGTCGCCTGGCTCGCGGGTGCCGCGGGTGTCGCGATTCCCGACACCGGACCGCTCACGGTCGCGATCGCCGACGCGACAGCGGCCGGCGGCCGGGTCAGCGGAACGGCGACCGATGTGCCCTGGCCGCGATCCGCCCCGGTGCTGCTCGCCGCGCGCACCGCCGACGCACTCCATGTCGCGGTCGTCGACGCCACGGAGGTGATCGACGCTCACAACCTCGCCGGCGAACCGCGCGGAGCGTTCGGGTTCGACCTGCCCGTCGAGAAAACCACCCGGCTGGATCCGGCCGTGTTCGACGAGCTTGTCCGACGGGGCGCGTGGGCCCGCTGCGTGCAGATCGTCGGTGTACTGGACGCCGCGGCGGGCCTCACCGTCGGCCATACCCGCGAGCGGCAACAGTTCGGCAGGCCACTCAGCGCGTTTCAGGCCGTCCAACATTCGTTGGCGGCCATGTCGGGGGAGATCGAACGGGCCCGCGCCGCAACGACGTTGGCCATCGCCGCGGCGGCCGACTATGGCTTCGGCAGCGTCAGGGCCGACTACGCGGTAACGGTGGCGAAGGTGGCTGTGGGCCGTGCGGTGGAGCCGGTCACCACCATCGCGCACCAATTGCACGGGGCGATCGGCGTGACCCGTGAGCACCACCTCTGGCTGGCCACGATGAGGGCGCGAAGCTGGGTCGACGACTTCGGCAGCACCGCGCACTACGCGCGACGACTCGGCCGCATGACGCTCGCGGCCGACGATCCGTGGGACGTCGTCGTCAGCTGTCCAACACCTGGTTGACGCGGGCCTCGACGTCGCCGAGGCCGGTGAGGTCGAGGCCGAAGCGGTCGGTCAACGCGTCGACGACCTGGGCCGCCGTATCGAAGCGGATCCGTTCGCTGTTGCCCCTGCTGTGAATGGCGAGGTTCCGACCGCGCAGGTTCCACCGCGCATCGTCGGTGACGAGCGCAGCGGTGAGCCCGGTGACGAAATGCGACTCCGGAAACGTTGACACATACCAGCTTCCGACCCGGCGGTCGATCATCGGAAACGGTTCGCTGCTGAACAGGTAGAGCGGTTCCCAGCTGTCGCGGATGCTGCTCTCCAAGACGTAGCCGGCATCGTGCTCGCGGATCCGGTAGGGCTCATGGCGCGTCTGCTGCACCGCACCGGTTTCGAATCGGATCGGCGACGACAGCGTCTGGCCGCCGAACCCGACGTCGACGAGGTAGCGGCCGCCCTCACCGGGCACCGTCACCGCCAGCGCCATGTGCGTCTTCGCGGGCAGTTCGCCGCTGGTGTTCATCCAGACCACCCGTCCGCCGAGGATCTCGACCCCGAAACCCAAGCGCGACAACATCTCTGCCATCACCCCGTTGTGCTCGAAGCAGTATCCGCCGCGGCGGCGGCGCACCAGCTTGTCGATGAGGGCCTCCGGTCGCAGATCGACGACGGGCACACCCAACATCGGGTCGAGGTTCTCGAAGGGGATCGAGCGGATGTGCGCGGCCACCACCGCGGCGAGCACATCGAAAGCCGGATCGGTGGGGCCGGTGTAGGAGATGCGGCGGAGGTACTCTGCGACGGCGTCGGCGGTCATGTCTGAATGCTGCGACATCAACCGTGGTTCAGGTCAAGCGTTACGGCTTTCCGCGCGACGGCGTCTGGGATGCCACGCCATGGCGCAGCGGAGTGTTCGGTTGGGCGGCCGTCGACTCCTGCACCGGCGAACCGGCAGGCGTCGGCGTCACACCAGGGGCATTCGACGGATCACCGGCCGACGGTTCGGCGCCCTGGTGCAGCTCCTTCAGGCGCGCATGCAGAACCTCGAGCACCGGGATCCGGTTGCCGTGTTCGGTCTCGCGATCGAACAGGGTCCGCAGCGGCGACTCCTCCAGTCCGCGGATCCGGTGTCGCAGGTCAGCCAGCGACAGTTGGTCGTAATCGGGAATCGGCAGCTGGTCGTTGTGGGCCATGCCTATCGGTTGCCCATGACCTCCCCGTCGAAAACGATCAGGCCCGTCGAAAACGATCAGGCCCGTCGAAAACGATCAGGTGCCGGTCCACTTCGGCGGCCGCTTCTCGGCGAACGCCACCGCGCCCTCCCTGGCGTCGTTCGAGGTGAAGACCGGCGCCAGGATCTTGGTCTGCTTGGACCACATCTCGTCGGGGCTCCAGCCGCGCGACTCGACGATTATCTTTTTGGTCGCGGCGACGGCCAGGGGACCGTTGCCGCTGATGCGTTCCGCGAGCCCAATGGCCGCCTCCAGCGCAGAACCGGGCTCCGCCAGCTCGTTGACCAGGCCGAGCTCGTGGGCCCGCTCGGCCGGCAAGTTCTCGCCTGTCAGCGCCAACTCCATGGCGATGGCATACGGGATGCGCTGCGGCAACCGCAGCAGACCGCCGCCACCGGCGACCAGGCCGCGCTTGACTTCGGGAATGCCGAACGCCGACTCTTTCGACGCCACGATCAGGTCGGTGGCGAGCGCCAGCTCACATCCGCCCGCGAGGCAGTACCCCTCGACCGCGGCGATAAGCGGCTTGGCGGGCGGGCGTTCGGTGAACCCCATGCCCCGGCCTTCGACGACGACGTTCTCGCCGCGGGCGAACGCCTTGAGGTCCATGCCCGCTGAGAACGAGCCGCCCGCGCCGGTCAGGATGCCGACCGAGAGGCCGTCGTCGCCGTCGAGTCGGTCCATGGCATCGGCCAGCCCCCGGCTGACCGCGGCGTTGACCGCGTTTCTGGCCTGGGGCCTGTTGATGGTGATGATCAGGATCCGGTCGCGCTGTTCGACCAGGACCGGGTTATCTTGGCGTCCGTCGACGCCAGCTTCTTCGCTCACGTCGGTGATGCTATCGACCGAGGTTTGGCGCGCTACAGCGTCTGGGTACTATGTAAAACTAGAACACGTTCTAATTCTTGCAAGAGGGGGCCCCATGGCCACGACCGATATCGAGCCGTCGGAGATCACCAAGTGGGATCCGGGCCTGACCGAGCGCGTCATGGGTATCACCCGGCCGTTCCTCAAGCGGTATTTCCGGTCGGAGGTGCGCGGCCTGGAGAACATGCCGCCCGGTGGCGCCCTGCTGGTGTCCAACCATTCCGGCGGCATGCTGCCGATGGATGTGCCGATTCTGTCCGCCGACTTCTACGCCGAGCACGGCTACGAGCGGCCGCTGTACACACTGAGCCACGACATGCTGATGGTGGGGCCGACCGGCGACTTCTTCAAGAAGATCGGCTACATCAGCGCCAACCACGAGAACGCGGACGAGGCGCTGCGGTCCGGCGGTCTGGTCGTGGTGTTTCCCGGCGGCGACTACGACGTGTATCGCCCGACGCTGTCGGAGAACACGATCGACTTCGGCGGCCGCACCGGCTACGTGAAGGCGGCGCTCAACGCCGGCGTGCCGATCGTGCCCACCGTTGGAATCGGCGGCCAGGAGACGCAGCTGTATCTGTCCCGCGGCACCTGGCTGGCCAAGCGGCTCGGGCCCATTGCCCGGCTGGCGCGCGCAAAGATCGTGCCGATCTCGTTCGGCTTTCCGTTCGGCCTCAGCCTGGTTGTGCCGCCGAACATTCCGCTGCCCGCAAAGATCACCATGCAGGTGCTGCCGCCCATCGACATCATCGCCGAGTTCGGGGAGAACCCAGACATCGACGAGGTCGACGCCCACGTCCGGCACGTCATGCAGCGGGCACTGGACGAGCTGGCGGCCGAACGCCGACTGCCGATCCTCGGCTGAGCTCATCATGGCGCTGTTAGACCGACTGACGTCATTTCGCTCCTCGCGTGCGCTGAACGACACGCTCGGCCTGGTCGCCACCATGCGGCGGGCCGGCATGATCGCACCGCTGCGGCCGGACAAGTACCTGCGGATCGCCGCGGCCATGCGACGCGAAAATGTCTCGGCGGTATCGGGTTTCGCCTCCGCCGCGCAGCGTTGCCCGGATCGCCCGGGGCTCGTCGACGAACTCGGCACCCTCACCTGGCGGGAGATCGATCAACGCTGCGACGCGTTCGGCGCGGCGCTGCAGGCGCTGCCCGGCGGGCAGCCGAAGGTGATCGGTGTCATGTGCCGCAACCACCGCGGCTTCATCGAGGCTGTCGTCGCGGCCAACCGCGTCGGTGCCGACCTGCTGCTGCTGAACACCTCCTTCGCCGGACCGGCCCTGGCCGAGGTGGTCGCGCGCGAGGGCGCCGACGCCGTCGTCTACGACGAGGAGTTCGCCGGCATCGTCGACCGTGCGCTCGCCGACACGCCCGACGTCACGCGCATCGTCGCCTGGACCGACGACCCGGCCGCACACGGGAACTCACCGACCGTCGAGAAGATGATCGCCGCGCACGCCGGTCAGTCGCCGAAGCGCGCGACAACCAAACCCAGGACGATCCTGTTGACGTCCGGCACCACCGGGACCCCCAAGGGCGCCACGATGACGGGCGGTGACCCCAGCGCGCTGAAGGCGATCCTGGACCGCACCCCGTGGCACACCGAGGAAGCCATCGTGGTGGCGGCGCCGATGTTCCACGCGTGGGGCTTTTCGCAGACCATCTTCGCCGCGACCATGGCGTGCACGATCGTCACCCGGCGCAAGTTCGATCCCGAGGCGACGCTCGAGCTCATCGACCGCCACCGCGCGACGGGACTCGCCGTGGTGCCGGTGATGTTCGACCGGATTATGGAGTTGCCCGACGGGGTACGCAGCCGCTACAGCGGACGGTCTCTGCGGTTCGCCGCGGCGTCGGGGTCGCGCATGCGCCCTGATGTGGTGACGGCCTTCATGGACCAGTTCGGTGACGTCATCTACAACAACTACAACGCCACGGAGGCCGGCTTGATCGCATCGGCCACGCCCGAAGACCTGCGGGCGGCTCCCGACACCGCGGGCAAGCCGGCCCCCGGAACAGTGATCCGCGTGCTGGACAAGGACTTCAACGAGGTGCCGGCCGGCGAGGTCGGTCAGATCTTCTGCCGCAGCGGCACTCTGTTCGACGGCTACACCTCGGGCACGACCAAGGACTTCCACGAAGACTTCATGGCTTCGGGCGACATGGGCTACGTCGACGAGAACGGCAGGCTGTTCGTCGTCGGCCGTGATGACGAGATGATCGTGTCGGGCGGCGAGAACGTCTATCCCATCGAGGTCGAGAAGACGCTGGCGTCGCACGCCGACGTCGCCGAGGCCGCGGTCATCGGCGTCGACGACGAGCAGTACGGGCAGCGGCTGGCCGCGTTCGTGGTCCTGCACGAGGGGGCAGGCGCGACACCCGATGCGCTGAAGCAGCACGTGCGGGAGAACCTGGCGAATTACAAAGTGCCGCGGCAGATCACGGTGCTCGACGAACTCCCCCGCAGCATCACCGGCAAGATCGTGCGCAAGGACCTTCACGCACTGGTGGGCAATGAGTAAGCGCAGGCCCGTGCTTCGGGCGACTCTGGAACTCGCCAACGCCGTGAACGGGGTGCGACCGTTCGGCCGCGACGGCTATCTCACCATTCCAGCGTTCTTCTGCGGCTGGCCGACGACGGAGATGGCACCGCTGTACATGACGGGCTCGGCGCTCGGTGCAATCTGGCGGTGGCTGCGCGGCGACTATGCCAGCCGTGGCGGTCGTATCGCATTGGCGCTCAAGGTGATCACGTGGGGCCTGCTGTACTTCATCTATCGTCGCAACGTGACGTCGGAGCCCTACTTCGAGTCGCCGTTGCGGGACGGCCTCGGTGACGACTACGAAGCCGTTGCCGCACAGTCGCAGCCGGTCGGACGCCGCAGCCTGCGCCATGTGCTGCCCAACGAGTTGCTGCGACGCCAATACGTCGAGAAGTCCGACATCGTCCGGTACGGACCGCACCCCGAGGTCAACTGCGCGGATATCTGGCGCCGACGCGACCTGCCGCGCAACGGCAAAGCGCCGGTGCTGCTGCAGGTTCCGGGTGGGGCGTGGTCGATCGGCATGCGACGCCCCCAGGCCTACCCGCTGATGAGTCGGATGGCCGACCGTGGCTGGGTGTGTGTGTCGATCGATTACCGGGTCAGTCCCCGGCACACGTGGCCGGACCACATCGTCGACGTCAAGCGCGCACTGGCCTGGATCAAGGAGCACATCGCCGAATACGGCGGTGACCCCGACTTCGTCGCGATCACCGGCGGCTCGGCGGGTGGCCATCTCTGTGCGCTGGCCGCACTGACGCCCGACGATCCGCAGTATCAGCCCGGATTCGAGGACGCCGACACCTCCGTCGTGGCAGCGGTTCCTATCTACGGCCGCTATGACTGGTTCACCACGAGGGGACGTGGCCGCCCGGAATTCGTCCTCGGGCTGTTGCAACGGTTCGTCGTGAAGAAACGGCTGACCAAGCACCTGCAGGTGTACCGGGACGCTTCGCCGATCACCCGAGTGCGGCCCGACGCGCCGCCGTTCTACATTCTGCACGGCGTGGACGACTCGCTGATCCCCGTGCCGGAGGCGCGTGACTTCGTCTCTGCGCTGAAGGACGTCTCGAAAGACACGGTGGTGTACTCCGAGATTCCGCACGCTCAGCACGCGTTCGACTTCTTCGGCTCACCGCGGGGCCACTACACCGCGCAGGCGGTCGAGAAGTTTCTGTCCTGGGTGCATGCCAGCCGAGACGAACGCTAGCTACTGCGCCATCGCGTTGGCGACAACCGTTAGCTCCTCGGAAAGCCCTGCGGCACGGCGGATCTCGACGAAGGCGTCGATCATGGCGTCGGTGAGCTCGTGCGGGTCGGCGAGCGTGGCGCCGTCGGACAGTGCCGAGATGTTCAGCTGGTCCACATAGCTCCAGACCGTGATGTTGAGGCCACTGCCTGTCGTCAGTGGACCGACGGAGTAGATCTCGGTGACCAGCGCGCCACCGACCCGGCCCGGCTCCCGCGGCCCCGGCACATTCGAGATGGGTAGGTTCAGCACCTTGTTCTGGCCGTCCTTGTCCGCGAGCCAGTGAAACAGTCGCTCGGCAGGCGCGGGCGGGAAGTAGGCCGACCACCTGCTGACGAGCTCGGGGCCCATCAGGTTGTGAGTCTCCTTCGCGTCGACCGCGGCGTCGTGGACGGCCTGCACCCGCTGCAGCGGATCCTCGAGCTCGATCGGCACGACCATCATCACGCCGGTGAAGCGGTTACCCGATATCCGATCCCTGGAGAAGTCGAAGCTCACTGGGACAGAAGCCAATAGCGGATGATCGGCGTGGCCGTCGTACTTGAGCGACAGTTTGCGCAGCGCACCCGCCGAGATGGCGAGCACCATGTCGTTGATCGTGACGTCGAGACGTTTGGCGGTCTCCTTGACGTCGGCCAGGGCCAGGGTGGCGGTGGCGAACCGGCGTTGCGCGTCGACGCGATGGTTCATGAACGAGGGCGGCGGCGTGAACGGCCGGGTCAGCTCCGGTGACAGCTTCTTGCTGCTCTTGCGCACCCTGCCGATGCCCTGCGCGGTGTAGCGCATCACCCCGGGCAGCCGCCCGATCTGGCGCATGTGGTCGGCGAACGCCGTCCGCAGCAGCTCTCCGCGACCCGGGGCGGGATCGGTGGCATACGAGTCACGATCGGCCTGCGGCCCAGCCTGCAGATCCATGCCACGCGCCAGTAGGTTGGCCGACGCGACACCGTCGGCGAGCGCGTGGTGGATCTTGCCGAGAACCGCGATGCGGCCTCCTGCGAGACCCTCGATGAAGTACATCTCCCACAGCGGCCTGCTGCGGTCCAGCGGGGTGCTCGCGATCCGGCCCACCGCCTCGTCCAGCTGGCGACGGCCGCCGGGACTGTCGACGCGGTAGGGCCGCACGTGGTAGGCGAGGTCGACCTCGCAGTTCTCCCGCCACATCGGATGGTGGAACTTGAAGGGAATGTCGACGAGTTCGTAGCGGAACGGATCGAGTTTGTGGAGCCGGCCGTGGATGACGCGGCGGAACTCCTCGATGCCGAACGTGCGGCCGCCGAGGTCATCGAGCTCGATCACCGCCAGCTTGAGGGTGTGCATGTGCACGGTGGGCGTCTCGGAGTACAGAAGGACCGCGTCCCAGCCGCTGAGCCTTTTCAACCAGCACCTCCCTGCCAGGAGGCTATATAACCTCTTTGGCCTTCATCAGCGACCGGTTTCGGTGAATCTGGTTGAGGAACAATCCGATTGCCGTAGCGACCGACCCGGTACGCGCGCCGTCGGTCATGTCGAACCCGTGTCCCGCGCCGGGCAGTTCGATATAGCTCACCACCGACCGGGACATCGCACGCAGCCGCCCGACGAAGCTGCGGGCCTGCGCCACCGGGATCACGGAGTCGCCGGACCCGTGGATGACCAGGAAAGGCGGCGCGTCGGGATGGACCTGGGCGATCGGCGAGGCCTTGCGGAAGACGTCGGGATAGCGGTCGATCTTGCGTTTGACCACGACGCGTTCGAGGAAGTCGACAAACCGGTCGCGCTCGGGGGTGGAACGGTCCTCCCAGTCGTAGCGGCCATAGATGCCGACGACGGCGTCGACCGAGGTGTCCGACCCCTCGGGCAGGTCGGTCTGCATCTCCGGGTCGTTGGGGGTCAGACCGGCCAACGCCGCCAGGTGACCGCCTGCCGAACAGCCCGCGACCGCAACGAAATTGCGGTCGCCGCCGAAGCGGTCGACGTTGGCGCGCGCCCACGCGATCGCGGTCTTCACGTCGGTGATGTGCTGCGGCCAGCGGTGGTGCGGCGATACCCGGTAGTTCACCGACAGGCACACCCAGCCCTGCTGGGCCAGATGCGACATCAGCGCATAGCCCTGCAGTTGCCTGCCGCCGTGGATCCACGCGCCGCCGGGCACGAAGATCATCACCGGTGCCGGTTCGACCGGCAATTCCTTCGGCCGCCACACGTCCAGCAACTGTGACGGGTGGTCGCCGTACCGCACCGAGGACCGATGCAGGCTGCGACGGTGCTGACGCATCTTCAGCACCGGCGCCTGTCGCTCCGGTGCGGGCCACTCGATCGCCAGATCGGCTGCGGACACGACGCCGCGCAGCGCCGCCTGGACGACCGCATTGGTGGAATCGCGGTCCTGCTTGCGCAGTTCCGTCTGGTCGCGGGTGCGCTGCGAGCGCGTGGCGCCTGCGAAGAAGTCCGGTGCGTGGCGGTAGCCCCAGATACCCATGGCGGTCGCAGCCCCAAGAGGCTCAAGGCGTTTCCCGATGATCGGCAGCGACGCCGACGCGACGCTCATCGCGAGCAGATAATCGGAAGGGCCTGCGCGCAGGAACCAACGGGCGCGCTTCCACATGATCGATGACGCGGAATACCGGGTATCCGGTTGTGCCGACATTTCGCGAGCGTACCCCGGTAGCGCAAGCACAAACGACAACATCCGGGAGTTGTTCACTAATCGCACGCCGCTGGCCCGGATGTGACCCTTATCACATTCAGTGCCCTGCCAGAATGCAGGTTAACTTTGTTTGACACCCGTCAACGGCAAAAGGACTTCCACCGTGAGCAAGTCAGCGCTAGCCATCACCGACGAACACTCCGCCCTCGCCGACGCGGCGATCGGCCAACTGACGCGGCTGTCATCACGTGCCGCCGCGCGCGCCACGCTCGAGGGCGGCTCCGCCCACCCCGAGAATCTCTGGAAGGCGGCCGCCGAACAGGGCTGGCTGGGCCTCGCCATCGCCGAGGAGCACGGCGGTTCAGGGTTCGGGCTTTCGGAGTTGGCGATCGTGCTGGAGGCTCAAGGCCGGGAACTGAGCCCCGGGCCATTTCTTCCGACCGTTGCGACATCGGTGGTGATCGACCGCTGCGGGCCCGATTCGCTTCGCGCTGAACTGCTTTCGGGTCTCACCGATGGAACGATCGTCGGCGCGCTCGGCCTGTCGGGCACTGTGGTCGTCGGCTCCGACCGGGATGTCACCGGGGAGAGTCCTGCGGTGTTGGGCGCACCAGACGCGGATGTCCTGGTCGTCGTCGCCGGCGAGGACGTCGTGGTCCTCGACGCGGCAGCAGAAGGCGTCACGGTGAGCGCACTGGACGCCCTCGACACCTCGCGCAGTGTCGGATCGGTGACGCTGCGCGGCGTGACCGTCAGCGAGGACCGGGTGCTGCGCGGCGCCGCGCAGCGGGCCCGCACTGTGTTCCGGATATTGGCCGCGGCGGAGGCCGTCGGGGTGGCGTGGGCCACCCTGGAGATGGCGGTGGAGTACGCCAAGGTCCGCGAACAGTTCGGCAGAACAATCGGCACGTTCCAGGCCGTCAAGCACCATGCCGCCAACATGCTGGTCGACGCCGAGCAGACCACGGCCGCGGTGTGGGACGCGGCCCGCGCCGAGGATCTGGACAGCGCGTGGTTCCCGGCAGCCGTCGCGGCGTCCCATGCCATTCGCGCTCAAATCTTCAACTCCCAGAACAATATTCAGCTGCACGGCGGTATCGGCTTCACGTGGGAGCACGACGCGCACCTGTACCTGCGGCGGGGGCGGACGCTGGCAGCGCTGATGGGCGACGGCGCCGACCCACTGCTCGACGTCGTGGAGGGCAGGCGCAGCGGCCAGGCCCATGCCGCATCGTTCCCCCTGCCCGCCGAGGCCGACGATTACCGCCGCCAGGCCGCCGAGGCCGTCGAGCAGGTACGCGCCCTGCCCGAGGACAAACAGCGCGACTTCCTGGTCGACTCCGGATACCTTGTCCCGCACTGGCCGAAGCCGTGGGGGCGGGCCGCCGACGTACTCGAGCAGTTGGTGATCGAGGAGGAGTTCGCCGACGTCGAACGCGCCGACATGGGCATCACCGGGTGGGTGGCGCTGACGGTCGCGCAGGCGGGCACCGACGAGCAGCGGGAGCGCTGGGTCGAACCGGTGCTGCGCGGCAAGGTGATGTGGTGCCAGCTGTTCTCCGAACCGGGTGCGGGCTCCGACGCCGCGGCGGTGCGCACGGCCGCCAAGAAGGTCGACGGCGGTTGGAAGGTCACCGGGCAGAAGGTGTGGACGAGCCTGGCCCAGCACTGCCAGTGGGGCCTGGCCACCGTGCGCACCGACCCCGAGGCGCCCAAGCACGCGGGTGTCACGATGATGGCGATCGACATGAAAGCCCCTGGCGTGACGGTGAATCCGCTGCGCGGCCTCACCGGCGACGCCCACTTCAACGAGGTCTTCTTCGACGACGTCTTCGTTCCCGACGAGGATGTGGTCGGCGATGTGAACAAGGGCTGGCTGGTGGCCAGGGCCACCCTGGGCAACGAGCGCATCTCGATCGGCGGCGGCTCGGGCGGTCAGGTCGGATTCGACGCCGACGACCTCGTCAAGCTGCTCGACAGCGTTCCCGCCGACGTCGCGGCCCAGCATGTGCGGCGGGCCGGTGAGGTGATCGCCGAGCTGCACACGCTGCGGCTGCTGAACCTGCGCCGTGCCAGCCGTGCGATCGCGGGCGCGGAGCCCGGGCCGGAGGGCAATGTGACAAAGCTGCTGGTCGCCGAATCAGGCCAGCATCTCACCGAATTGGGGATCGAGCTGGCGGGCTCGGCGGCAGTCGTCGGCGCCAACCAGAAGCTGATCCGCAGCTATCTGGGCAGCCGGGCGATGACGATCGCAGGCGGTACGTCGGAGATCACCCGCAACACCATTGCCGAGCGCATCCTCGGGCTGCCCCGCGATCCGCTGCTCAAGTAGCCCGTCCCGTATTTCCGCGAGTGTGCGCGTCTGCGGTCGACACGCCGGGGAAAAATGCGGACTTCACGCACGCTCGTCGGGTCCGTGTCATCAATTGCGGGGCGCCTCATCCCGGTCGCGAGCGTGCGCAAACTCGGGTATTTGGTCGCGTGTCGCGCCGCAGACACGCACGCTCGCGGAAGTTGGAGGAGCTCGCGGAAGTTGGAGGAGCTCAGCGGAGGGTGGCGCGGCCGCGGATGCGGCCGAGCAACACCAGCGCCAGCAGCGTGACGAGGAGCAGGATCGTCGTGCATGCCGCGGCCTGGAAGGCCTGCCCGCGGTCGGTCAGTGCAAAGATGGTGACCGGCAGCGTCTTCCACGTCGCCGGGTAGACCATCACCGTCGCACCGAGCTCACCCATCGACAGGGCCACCGCCAACCCCGCCGCGGCGCCGAGTGCAGGCAACAGCAGCGGCACCGTCACCCGGGACAGCACCCGAACCGGTCCTGCGCCAAGCGATTCCGCGGCCTGCCGGTAAGCGGGATCGAGGCGGTCGAGCGCGGCGGACACCGCGCTGAACGCAAAGGCCAGCACCAGCACGGTGTGGGCCAGGATGACAATCCATCTGGTGCCGCCCAGCAACAGCGGCCGCGAGTTGAACGTGATCAGCAGGCCGAGACCGATCGCGACCGAGGGCACCGCGATCGGCAGGTGGAACACCGCATCGGTGATGCGGCTCAGCCACGGCGGTGTCTCCCTGGCGGCCAGCGCCGCCCATGATCCGAGCACCAGCGCCAGAGCACCCGCGATGAGGGCCGTCTGCAGGCTGACCGACAGGCTGGCGAGGTTCTCGCCGCTAAGCGCGTCATCGAAGCGGCCGACGCCCAGGTTCGACGGCAGCGCCTCGGTCCACGAGCCGGCCAGCCCGGCGACCACCACCGTCGCCAGCGGCGCGACGAACACGACGAGCACCACCACGGCGAAGCCGACGAGAACCGCGAGCCTACTTCGCCTGCTCCACAACAACATCGGCCTCTCCCTTCCCTCGTCCGGCCATCAACCGGGCGAAGATCAACCGGTAGGCCGCGTACAGCGCTAGCGACAGCGCGATCTGCACGGTCGCGATAACGGCGGCACCCGGCAGGTCAAAGGTGACGATGCCGCGCGTGTAGATCAGCACCGGCAGCGTGATCACGCCCTTGGCTCCGGTGAAGAGCACGATGCCGAACTCGTTGAGCGTCAACAGCAGTACCAGGCTGCCGCCGGCCATCAGCGCCGGCCACGCCTCGGGCATCACCACCGAGCGCAGCACCCGCAGCGGCGAGGCGCCGAGGCTGGCGGCGACGTCGAGTTGCGCACGGGGCAGCACCGCGAACGAGGCCAGCAGCGGCCGCACCACGAACGGCGTGAAGAACGTGATCTCCGCGGCGATGACGCCGGCGGGTGTGTAGAGGAAGTTCAACGCCGGCGACGATCCGCCGGTCAGGGCCGCGATGGCGGCGTTCACCGCGCCCGCGGTGCCGTAGAGGAAGGTGAACGCCAGCGTGATGAGGAACGACGGCAGCGCGAGCACCGTGTCGATGAGCCTGCCGACCAGCCGCGACCCCGGAAACGGGACGAACGCGAGCACGATGGCGAGGAAGGTGCCCAACACCAGACAGCCCGCGGTGGAAGTGGCCGCGACCGCGACCGTGCGCCACAGCGCATCGCGGAACATCTCCGACGCCAGCACCTGCGACCAGGTGCCCCAGCCGCGCTGCCCCTCAACGACTCTGGTCGATTCCAGGCAGACCCGGATCAACGGGTACACCGCGGCGATCAGGACGACCGCCAGCGGCGGGATCGCCCACAGCGAGGCAAGTGAGCGCGTCGGCGCTGCCCGCACCGGGGCGTCGGCTCCCCGTGCCGGCCGTTCGAGCAGCGCGGTCACGTGGTCGCCTGAACCAGCACCCCGGCAGGCTCGGGCAATCGCACACCCACCTCCGTACCGATGTCGATCTGCGCGTTGCCGGGCACGTCGATCTCGATCAGCTGATCGGGCAAACCCCCGACCGACACCACCAGCCGGGTGGTGGCCCCGCGCCAGACCGCGGCTTTCACGTTCGCCCGCAACGCATCACGGTCGCCCAGCGACACGATCCTCATCGCGTGGGGCCGAATACACAGCAGCGCGGCCGAACCCGGTGCCCAGTCAATCTTGCCGACCGACGGTTGCGGTGCCTCGGCGCTCACCGTCTTGTGGGCGATCGAGATCAGCGCCGACGTTCCGATGACGCGGCCCACCGTGCACGGGATGAGGTTCGCGCCGCCGAGGAACGCGGCCGTGAAGCTGGTCGGCGGCCGCCGCCAGAGGTTCTCGGCGGTGTCGACGTCCATCAGCCTGGCGTTGTTCATCACCACGATGCGGTCGGCGAGCGCGAGCGCCTCGGCCTGATCATGGGTGACGTAGAGCATCGTGGTGTCGGGCAGCGACTCCTTGAGCCGCTGCAACTCGGCGAGTGTGGATTGGCGCAGCCGGGCGTCCAGCGCCGCCAGCGGCTCGTCGAGCAGCAACACCTTGGGTTGGATCGCCAGCGCTCGGGCGATCGCCACCCGCTGCTGTTGACCGCCGGAAAGCTCACGCGGCAAACGCTTTGCGTACGACGCCATGCCTACCATGTCGAGTGCCTCGGCGACCCGCGGACCGATCTCGCGGCGCGCCGCACGGTGCGCCTTCAACCCGAACGCGACGTTCTCGGCGACCCGCATGTGCGGAAACAGTGCGTAGGACTGCAACACCACCCCGATACCGCGCTTGGCGGGCGGAAGGTCGGTGACGTCGCGGCCGCCGAGCCGGACTGTCCCGGTGGTCGGCCGGACGAACCCGGCCAGCGCATTGAGCGCGGTCGATTTGCCCGACCCGCTCGGCCCGAGCAGCGCGACCGTCTCGCCCGCCGCGACCCGCAGGTTGAAGTCGATGAGCGCCTTCGTGCGCGCGCTGCCGCGCCCGTAGGAGACGCCGACCCGGTCGAACGTGATTGCCGGTGCGACGGTTTCGCGCGTCTGCAGCTCGACCTCGCCGGCGGTGGTCTGCGCCTGGCCGACCCCGGCCACGTCAGTTACCGGTGGCCTTCTGGTAGGCGGCCAGGTCGGCGTCGAGTTCGGACAGCACGGTGTTCCAGTCCGGCACCCACACATCGACACCGGCAAGCACCGCGGCCGGGGTGTTCGGCGCCGGGGATTCCGCTGAGGCCGTGCGGATCTGGTCACGCACCGGGATACCGAGCGCGTCCGGCTCGACCGTTTTCTGGACATCGTCGGAAAGCAGGTAGTTCAGCAGTTTCTTCGCCGAGTCCGCGTGCGGGGCGCCCTTGGTGATGCCCGCGACGTAGGGCACCGAGATCGTGGTGCGTTTGCCGTCCGCGCCGGCCGGGAAGAAGATCTCGAACTTGGAGCCGTCGCTGCGGATCGAGTCGAGGTTCATCTGCACGTCGCCGTTGGCCACCAGCAATTCGCCGTTGCTGACTTTGGGCTGCAGCTTGCCCGTCGACGACGACGGACCGACGTTGTTGGCCTGCAGCTTGGTCAGGTAATCGAGCGCGCCCGGCTTACCGCGCAAATGCTGCAGAAGCACCAGTACGGCGGTGCCGTCGCCGGCCTGACCCGGGGTCGAGTACTGCAGCTTGCCCTTGAACTGCGGTGCCAGCAGATCGTCCCACGTCGTCGGCTTCGGGTTGGCGCCCTGGTTGACGATGAAGCTGAGCGCGTTGTTGACGATGGGTACGTAATTCCCGCCTGGCCCGACCTGGTCGGCGGGAATCCCGTTGGTGTCCGCGCCGCTGGCGACCAACAACCCTGACTTGTCGGCCTTTTGGATGAACGGCGGCAGCGTCACCAACAGGTCGGCCTGCGGGTTGGACTGTTCCTTCTCCACCCGCGACACCACCTCGCCCGAGCCGGCCTCGACGAGGTTCACCGCGATGCCGGTGTCCTTGGTGAACTTGTCGAATTGCGGCTTGTACCAGTTGGCGAGGCCGTCGGCGCTGTAGACCGTGACGGTCTCGCCGGAGGCGGAACCCGAGGAGCCGGTGCCGCCGCATGCCGCGGTCATGGTGGCGGTAGCCGCGATCACCGCGACGGCGGCGGCGCGCAAAAGGTTGGGTCGCTTCATGTTTCCTTCTCTTGGGTTAACGGTTCTGCAGGATCAGATCGGCGAAGTCGGAAACCGAGCCGACGACGTGGGTGGCCCCCGCGGTGCGAAGCTGATCTTCGTTGTGGGCGCCGGTCAGCGTGCCCGCTGCCACCGCCGCCCCCGCGCGCAAGGCGCTTTCGATGTCGCTGCTGGTGTCACCGAGCGTCGCGACGTTGTGCACACCGTCGACGTCCAGCCGCATCAGCGCGGTCAGAATCAGGTCGGGGTGAGGACGTCCGCGGATCCCGTCCCCCGGGGCGAGCACCAGGTCGGCCAGGGACTGCCAGCCCAGTGCGGCCAACAGCTTCTCCTGCGTGGTTCCGCTGAAGCCTGTCGTGAGCGCCACCTTGATACCCGCGTCGCGCAGACGTGCGATCGCCTGTCCGGCACCGTCGATGGGCTCGGCGCGGCCTTCGTCGATGAGTTCCTCGTAGGCGTGCTCGAAGGCCGCGTTGGCCCGTTGCGCCAGCTCCTCGGTGCCGAACAGCGCACGAAAGACGCTGATCTTGGACTGGCCCATGGTGTCGAGCACGTACTGCCGCGCCTCGTCGCGTCGCGGACCCGACTCGGGTAAGCCCGCCACGGTGGCCGCCGACTCGAACGCGCTGACGACCAGGCCGTCGTCGGCGACGGTCGTGCCTGCCATGTCGATGACCGCCAGCTGAATAGTGTTGTCCCGCATGAGTTCCTCGTGCTCTCTCAAAGACCGATCAGGTCGGCGGTCTGTTCGGCGATGGCGGGGCCGAGGGTCATACCGCGGCCGCCGGGGCCGGTGATCACCCACACACCGTCGTCGGGCGACGTCCGGCACACCAGCTGGTCGGGATCCACGCACTGGCTGTAGACACCCGCCCACCGCTGACGCACCGGAGGCAAGGACCTGCCGAGGAACTCCTCGACGACACCGACCAGATAGGCATACGGCGCCTCGGTCACATCGAAGTCGAACGGCTCCTCGTATTCGTGGGTGTCGCCGATCGTCAGCCCACCGTGCAGCCTCTGCACACACAGCAGCTGCATCCGGTGCTCTTCGGCCACCGCTGCCTGGGACTCCTTGTGCTGCAGCGCCTTCAGCGCCGTCCCGGCGAATCCGGGATAGTAGCGGAAGCTGTCACCGTCGGCGATCGCTGTGGTCAGCGGTTCGTCGAGGGGTTCGGTCTGCATCATCTGCAGGCGCACGCGGCGGATCGGCAGCTCGCCTGCGATCTCGCGGACGAGTCCGCCGTGGGCTGCGCCCGCGCACACCATGACGAGGTCGCCGTCGTGGGTGGTTCCCCGATCGTCGACCACGGCGGTGCCCGTGACCGACCGTGCCTCGGTGCGCGCGACGAAGGTGTATCGCCCGGTGGCTGCCATGTGTTCACGCATCGCGGGCAGCGCCTGTCGCGACTCGACGGCGGCGTCGTGGGCGCAATGAAGGCCCGCGAGAAATCGCCCTCGCAACGCCGGGTTCAGCGCGCGCACCTCGGCGGGCTCCAACAGCGCGAAGCCGCGGCATTCGGCGTCGGCCCGCGCCACCATCTCCTCGGCGACCGCGAGTTCACCGGGCGTGCGCATCAGCGTGATGGAACCGGCAGGCCGGAATCCGACGCCGGGGATATCGGCGCCGAGCTTCTCCCACAGTTCGCGCGAGCGCAGCGCGGCGGCGAGTTCACCCCGCGCCCGCCCGGACACCCAGACCAGGCCGAAGTTGCGGACGGTCGCGCCGCGCGCCTCGGCCTCGCGCTCGAGCTGGACGACATCGTGGCCGCGCGCGATCGCCTCGAGGGCATGCGCGGTCCCGAGGATGCCACCTCCGACAATCGTCACGCGCATGGCGGTTGAGCCTTCCTACTCCCCGCAACGGCCGTTCGACCAGCGGGTATTGCGGCGCCTAACAGCAGGTTAACAATTGGTATAGACCAATTGCGGGTATCCTCAAACCATGACTGCGCTGGACGAGGTCGGGGCCGTGCTGCGTTCGCTGCACGGGGTGTGGGACGAGGAATCGGTCGACGAACTCGACCATGCGCTGCAGGCGGCGGCGCGGGCGATCGACGACGGCGCCGACGACGAACTCGTGCTGGCCGCCGCCCTGCACGACATCGCGCACAGCCCGTTGTTCGGCGACGTCGCGGCGGGCCGCCACGACAGGGTCGCACAGGAGTGGCTGACACCGCGGTTCGGCGAGCGGGTGGGCTGGCTGGCGGGGGCGCATGTCGCCGCCAAGCGCTATCTGGCCGCGACCGACCCGAACTATGCGAACACGCTGTCCGATGTGTCGGTCGACTCACTGCACCACCAGGGCGGCGCGGGCGTGGACCCCGATTTCGTCGACCATCCCTGGCGCCCCGATGCGTTGCGCCTGCGCCGCTACGACGATGCGGCGAAGGCCCCACGCGCGAAAGCCGCAGCGATCGACGATGTGCTCGCAGTGGCTGGACGCGTGTTATGGCAACGACATTCGCTATGACCGCACCCGATCGGCTGCCCAAGCCGTACCTCGTCCGCACCGCGGTCGACGACATACTGGCCAGCCTCGACGAGGGCGACGCCGTTCCGCCCGAGCGTGAACTGGCGGCGCGATTCCGGGTATCGCGGGAAACCGTCCGGCAGGCGCTCCACGAACTGCTCGTAGAGGGCCGCATCGAGCGCCGGGGCCGCGGCACAGTGGTATCGAGGCCGAAGCTGATCCAGCCGTTGTCGCTGCGGTCCTACACCGAGGGCGCGCGGGAGCGGGGACGGGTTCCCGGACGCGTCCTCGTCACCTGGGAGAACATCGAGGCGACGTCGGATATGGCCGAGGGACTGGCGATTTCGGCCGGCGACGGTGTCATGCATCTGGAGCGAGTACTGCTCGCCGACGGGATGCGGATCGGGTTGGAGAGCAGCTACCTGCCCCGGTACCGCTTCGCGCATCTCACCGACACCTTCGATCCGACCACATCGTTGTACGCCGCGATCCGCGATGGCGGGGTGCGGTTCGGCTCAGCAGTCGAGCGCATAGAGACCGCGCTACCGTCGCCCCGTGAGGCCGCGCTGCTCGAATCCACGACGGCAATGCCGATGCTGTTGCTCAACCGGCGCTCACTCGACACCGAAGGCCGGCCGATCGAGATGGTCCGCGCGCTGTACCGCGGCGACCGTGTGGCCTTCGAAGCCACGCTGACGTAGGACGTCTCAGAACTGGAGCGCGGTGAAACGCCAGTCGAGGACGCGGCGGTCCTCGCTGCCGTCGCCGACGGCATAGACCAGCGAGCGCAGCTTCAGCACGCCGCCGCGGTTGTCGGGCAGCGGCACGGCACCGTCGACGTGAACTTCGCTGTAAAGGGTGTCGCCCTCGTGCACCGGACCGGTGTGGTCGCACGACTGCCAGCCGAGCACCGTCGCGATATTGGGCAGGAGTCGGGTGGCCTGCGCGAAGGCCAGCCCGATGGTGTGGCCACCGTAGACGAGTCGCTGGCCACCGACACGGGAATCATGGTGCGTGGCAGCAATATTGAGCGTCAGCCGGGCCAGCTCCGGTGCGCTGGTCACGACATCGGCGGTGCTGTGCAGGACCTCCCCGGCGATTCCGGGGTTGAAGTGGGAGCCCGGCACCCTGGCGCGGAAGGCATCGGCGTCCCAGTCGGCGGTCGGGTCGGGCGCCGGCGCGGGCTCGGCGCCGATCGCCAACATGTCGTCGGCACGGCCGGTGTCGGCGGCGTCGTCGCGCAGCGGCAGCATGGCGCAGCGGTGAAAATCGAGGACCAACCGGCCGATCTGGTCGATCGTGGTCATTCGGAGCGCGGCGAGTCCGGTCGGCGGCCGCCCCGGCTTGGCCGTGTTCTGCTTGAGTGCGACGACCTCGGTGCGGGTGAACAGGGAGTCGCCGATGATAGGGAACCGGTGGAAGGACAGCCCGCGGTAGAACAGGTTGGCCTTCACCCGCTGGGTGGCCAGCGTGGTCTGGCCGATCGCGACGTCGCAGACCAATTGCGGATGAGCGAGCGCACCGGTCGCGCCGGTGACGGCGACAGCGAGGTCGGCGTCCAGTGCCAGCCGCAACCGGTCACCGATGATCGATTGGTGCACTGCGGCGGCACCGGCCGTCAGCGTCATCGACGGAGCCCAGTCGAAGACCTGGCCGACCACCAGATCGTCGAAGTACGGTCCGCCGGGCTCATGACCGCGCATCGTCACGGTTCACATTGTGGCCTCCGACCGCCCCGTCAGGCGGCGTCGGGTTCGGGTTTGGGGCGTTTTGGTGTGCGGTGGTATCGGTTGGCTTGGGGTTGTCGTTTGGGGTCGACGGTTTTGGGTGGGTACCAGAGTGTTTGGCCGAGTGTTTGTTCGTCGTAGCGGCGGCGGGCTTGCCATTGGTCGTCGCTGGGTCCGGTGTTGAGGTTGGCGTCTTGGCAGTTGAGGGTGAGCCGGTCGATGTCGGTGGTGCCGCCGATCGACCAGTCCAGCAGGTGGCCGACTTCGCAGTGGTAGGGGGGTTGGTCGCAGCCGGGCATTGTGCAGCCGCCGTCGATGGCGTGCAGCACGATGCGTTGATCGGCTGAGGCCAGGCGCCTGCTTCGGCCCAGAAACAGGGGCCGTCCGCAGTGTTGGTCGTAGATGTAGAGGTAGTGATGGGCATGGGCGGCCATCCGGATGGCGACCTCCATCGGAACGGTGGATCCGCCGCCGGTGAGCGCGAGCCCGCAGCCGGCTTCCAACTGCTCGAGGGTCATGGTGATGATGGCGGTGACGGGTAGGCCGCGGTGTTGGCCCAGTTTCCCGGAGGCCAGCAGGGCGCGCAGGGCGGCTTTGAGGGCGTCGTGGTTGCGTTGGCCGGTGCTGCGGGTGTCACCGGCGGCGGCGAACGGGTCGGGGTCGCCGTCGACGGCCGGTAGCGGATCGGCGGTGTTGCACATACCGGGACGGCCCAGCTTGGCCAGCAGGATTTCCAGGTAGGCCCTGGCCTCCGGGTCGACGCAGAACCGGCCGCGGCTCATCCCGTCGGCGTCCTGGGGCCCGAGGATGAAGTGGCGGCGGGCGGCGCGGGTGCGTTCGCGGGTGTCGGGGTCGGCGTGGGTGGCGTCGTAGTCGGCCAGCCACAGCGCGGCCTCTTTGCGCAGCACCTCGGGACGGTCGGCGACGGCGACGCCGGTCAGTTCCAGATCCAGGCGAGCGCGCTCGGCCGCGGTGGCGGTGTCGGGCAGTTTGGCGGCGGTGTCGCGGATGATGTCGATGTGCTCGGCGCCGATCAGGCCGTGGCGCGACGCCGCGGCCGTCTCCGGCAGCTTCGGTTGGTCGCCGGCCAGGTCGGCGGCGGTGGCGATGCGCTTGCCGGCCTCGGTGGCCGAGACGTGCAGACCGTTGGCCAGGTGATCGCGCAGCCGTCGACCGCGACCGAGTGTGCCGTCGTCCTTGAGCCGGTTGATGGCGGCGTAGCCGACCGTCGACAGCGTCCGCTGCACCGATTCCACACCGCCGACCACCGCGTCCGCGCCCTCGATGGGAACCTCGTCCCAGCTGAGGTCGGCAAGCTCAGCCGCCGCGGCCTGCAGCCGCGCCAGGCGCGATGCCACCTCGTCGACGATCACGGCCCACCTCCAGTATCCGAACACTTGTTCGAATAGTAGCGCGGGGCTCGGACATGTTTAGGAGTACTTGGCGATCAGCTCCTGCTTGTACAACTTGCCGGTGTCGGTGCGCGGCAGCTGCGGTTCGAATGAGATCGAACGCGGACACTTGTAGTGCGACAGTCGATCCCGCAGCCACGTCAGCAGTTCGTCGGCGAACTCGTCGGTGGCGTCGGCGGGATCCACCGTCTGCACCACGCCCTTGACGCTCTGCCCCATTTCGTCGTCGGGGATGCCGAAGACCGCGGCGTCCATCACCTTGGGATGGGTGACCAACATGTTCTCGGCCTCCTGCGGGTAGATGTTCACCCCGCCGGAAATGATCATGTGGTGGCGCCGGTCGGTTAGGTAGAGATAGCCGTCCTCATCGAGATAGCCGATGTCGCCGACGGTCTTCCAGCCATGCTTGTCGCGTGACTTCGCCGTCTTCTCGGGGTCGTTGAGGTACTCGAAGTCGAAGCCGCCCTCGAAGTAGATCTCCCCCGCCCGACCCGGCGGCAACTCGTTGCCGTCCTCGTCGAGAATGTGCAGCGGCGTCATCATCGACCTGCCGACCGAACCGGGATGCGCCAGCCATTCATCGGCGGTGATCAAGGTCGAACCGATCGCCTCAGAGGAGGCGTAGTACTCGTCGACGATCGGGCCCCACCAGTCGATCATCTGCTTCTTGATCTCGACCGGGCACGGCGCGGCAGCGTGCATGACGCGCTTGAGGCTGGACAAATCGTACGAATCACGCACCTGCTGAGGCAGTTTCAGCATGCGGGTGAACATGACGGGAACGAACTGGCCGTGCGTGACCTGATGGCGCTGGATCGCATCGAGGCAGCCTTCAGCGTCGAACCTCTCCATCACCACGGTGGTGATGCCACCCGACTGGATCGTCATCGACCAGACCGATGGCGCTGTGTGATACAGCGGGGCGGGGCTCAGATAGATGGCGTCGGGGTCGAGCCAGAAGCTCACCAACGCCGACATCATGCCCGGTACCTCGGCCGGTGGCTTGTGCTGCAGCTCCCGCTTGATGCCCTTCGGCCGGCCCGTGGTGCCCGACGAATACTGCAGCAGGTCGCCCTCGATTTCGTCGTCGATTGGCGTAACAGGTTGATCGGCAACACATTCCGGGTAGCGGTGCCAACCGTCCATATCGTCGGAGGCGGATGTCGCCGACCGTTCGGCTGCGTCGGCGATGATCAGCAGCTTCGGCATCCCGTTGGGCAGCTCGGCTTCCAGGCCCTCCAGCGTCTTGCGCAGCGCCGCCGAGCCGATGACGGCCTTGGCGTTGCTGTTGTCGATGATGTAGGCGGCCTCGGCAGCGGTCAGATGGGTGTTGATCGGCACGTAGTAGAGGCCGCTGCGGCGCGCGGCCCACATCACGGCGTGGTAGTGCTCGTTGTTCTCCATCAGGATCGCGACCGCGTCGCCCTCACGCAGGCCGTGGCGGCGGAAGTAGTGCGCGAGCTTGTTGGCGCGCGCCTCGAGCTCACCGAACGTCACCGTCATGCCCGACGGGTGCATGACGACGGCGGGCTTGAGCGGATGTGCTTCGGCATGCTCGCGAATCTGCATGGCTGAACTCTACGATGCCCGAACTTGACAGGTGTCAAGAGGTTCAAAATCGCAGGTGATGACGGTCGCGGACTTACCATCTGCCTCGTGGTCGCGCCGTCCGGCATCGTCACCTTTCTGTTCACCGACATTGAAGGGTCCACTCGGCGCTGGGAAGCCGACGCCGAGGCCATGCGGTCGGCGCTGGTGGCTCACGACGAGCTGATGGCCGAAGTGGTCGAGGCGCACTACGGCTACTTGTTCAAGCACACCGGCGACGGGATATGTGCGGCCTTCTCGTCGCCGCGGTCGGCGGTCGATGCCGCAGTGAGTGCGCAACGGGCGCTGGAATTGCCGGTACGGATGGGCCTCGCGACCGGCGAGGCGGAACTGCGCGGAGAGGACTACTTCGGTGCCGTGCTCAACCGCGCCGCGCGAGTCATGGCGGCGGGTCACGGCGGTCAGATCCTCGTCGATGGCGCGACGGCCGAGTTCCTCAGTGGCGTCGAGCTGCTGGACCTCGGTGAGCGGCGGCTGCGCGGTATCGCTAAGCCGGTCAGCCTGTTTCAGGTCGCCGCCAACGGCCTGAGGGTCGAATTCCCGTCATTGAGGACCCTTGAGCCAACCCCGGGCAATCTGCGGCTACCCGCATCAACTTTTGTCGGGCGCGAATCGGAACTGAGCGAGGTCTCTGCAGCGCTCAAAACACACCGTTTGGTGACACTTACTGGCGTCGGCGGCGTCGGCAAGACGAGGCTGGCGCTCGAGGTCGCCGCACGTTCGGCATACGACTTTCCGGATGGAGTCTTCGTGGTGGAGCTGGCGGCCGTCGGAGACCCCGCTGCTGCGCCTGAAGCAGTTGCGGCGGTGTTGGGTATCACTCAACAGCCGGGGATGACTCTGACCGAGAGCATCGCCACCGCCCTGGAAGGGCGTCGCAAGCTGTTGGTGATCGACAACTGTGAACACGTGTTGGACGCTGCTGCTGACATCGTCGATGCTGCCCTTGCCAGGTCGGCCACCGTAAAGGTGCTGGCCACTAGTCGCGAGGGACTTCGGCTGGGCGATGAACAGCTATGGCCCGTGCCGTCACTCGATGTCGACTCCAGCGCCGCAACCCTATTCGCCGAACGTGCCTCGGCAGTTGCCCCTTCCGCGTCGTTGTCGGGCAACGCGGATGCAGTTGCCGAGATCTGCCGACGGGTCGACGGGATACCACTAGCCATTGAACTGGCCGCTTCCCGCCTTCTGTCAATGACCGTTCTGGAGGTCCGCGACCATCTCGACGACCGCTTCCGGCTCCTGGTAGGCGCGCGGCGCGGATTGGAGCGTCATCAGACGCTGCGCCATGCCATGCAATGGTCTTATGACCTTCTCGGCGACGACGAGAAGCGACTGCTTAATCGATGTTCGGTCTTCGCGGGTGGGTTCGACATCGCAGGGGCCGAAGCGGTGGCTCGTTCCGTCGACACGTTCGCGACCTTGGATCTGCTCGATGCATTGGTACGAAAGTCATTGTTGGTGGCCGATCAGACGACGGGACGAACCCGGTTCTCGATGCTGGAGACCATTCGGCAATTCGCCGAGGAACAACTTGTGCAGGTCGGCGAGGCGGACGACGCGCGGAACGCACATGCGCGCTACTTCGCGGGACGCGAAGCCGACTTGCTTGCACGCTGGGATGGCCCGCGTCAGCGCGACGCATACGATTGGTTCCTGCTCGAGCTCGCGAACTTGCGAGCCGCATTCCGGTGGGCTGCCGATAGCCGAGACCTCGACACGGCAGCCGCGATCGCCGTATATGCAGCATTCCTCGGAAATTTCGTTGAGCAATACGAGCCGATCACATGGGCGGAGGAACTCATCGAGCCCGCGCGGGCCTGCGATCACTGGCGCCTCGCGCAGCTGTACAACATGGCTGCGCAGTGCTACGGAACCGGCCGACTTGACGACGCCCTTCGTTATGCCGAGGCGGCCCGGGCAGTCGCGGGAACCGCTGCGTCCGCGACGCTACCGTTTGCAGTCGAGGCGACTTTGGGGGGCGTGTACCTGTCGCACGGCCGAGCTGACCTCTGGGTCGACCTGTGCCGCGAGGCATTCAAAAATAGCGGGGGCACCGATGATTTCACGCGCATCTGCCTGGCGATGGCGTTGTGCACCGCTGGCGCGCCCGACGAGGCGATCGCGGTTTCCGCGGATTTCCTCGAGGTTGCCGAGGCCTCCGACAACCCGAATGTGGCAAGCAATGCGCTGCTGGCATACGGCCTGGCCCGTCACGACGCCGATCCGGCTGAATCCTGTTCCGCTATTCGCAGGGGCATGCAGATAGCGAGGGACAGCGGGAATCGACAGCTGGAGTCGTACCATTCAGGAAACCTGTCGTGGCTTGCCAGCGATCAGGGCGATTTCGCGGAAGCGCTCGACTACGCCACGATTGCGCTGACACGCTTCTACAACACCGGTCACTTCTCGGTGTTGCCGGCCGCCTTCGCCGTTCTCGCTTCCGTATTGGACCAGCTGGAACTTCACGAAGCCGCCGCCACCATCAGCACGCGTGCGGCGACGCCTTTCGCGGGCGCCGCCTATCCGCCAATCCACCGCACGGTCGCCCGTCTGCGCGACGTTCTCGGCGACGAGACTTTCGAGCGATTCGCCCTGCGGGGTGAATCGATGTCCAACGCGACGTTGGCAGCCTACGCGCTCGAGCAAATAGACTCCGCGCGTGCACATCTCATGCAGTTCGATGAGGCGCGATGAGTGTCGTCGCGTTCTCGGATATCGAGGGCTCGACTCGGCGTTGGTCGGCGAACGCAAACCGGAGCGCAGCACAGAACTTTTGCACCGAGCGACCGAATCCGCCGATGTCGTCGCCGCGCAGCTCGATCTCGCCGGTGTGAAGACCCGCCCGCACTTCGACGCCCAGTGAGCGGACTCCTGTGCAAATCGCTTGCGCGCAGCGGACTGCACGGGCAGGACCATCGAACGTCGCGAGCATGCCGTCACCGATCGTCTTGACTCTTCGGCCTCGATGACGGTCGACCTCACGGGCCGCTAGAAAGTCGTGTTGGTCCAAGATCCGTGTCCACTCGTCATCGCCTAGAACCGCTGCCCGCTGCGTGGACGACACGATGGCGGTGAACAGCACCGTCGCCAGCGCGCGGTCAGCCGCATGGACCGGACGAACGCCGGTGAGAAACTCCTCGATTTCGTCGAGGATCGCGTCCTGGTCGCCCAGGTGCGGAAAGTACTCATCGCCCTGTAGCTCAACCACTTTGGCACCGGGAATATGCGCACCAAGGTAGCGGCTGCCCGTCGCGTGGGACAGGTCCGCTGTTCGATGCAGGACGAGCGTCGCGGCGAAAAGGATCGACAGTGCACCGCCCTCGGAACTGCCGTAGACCACCGCACGTTCTGAGCCGGCAGCATCCATCACGGCGCGAAGATCATCCATTCGCTCCTCGAGCGTCGCCACTGCCACGCGATCAGACAGCCCAGTTCCCCGCTTGTCGAACAGGATCAGACGGCTGAACGACGCGAGGCGCTCGAAGTAGCGGCGCTCGGTCGGGTCCTCCCACTGCAACTCGAGGTTCGAGACAAACGGCGGAACGTGAACGAGGTCGAACGCACCGTCGCCGACCACCTGGTAGGCGATGTTCACGCTGCCCGACTTCGCGTATCGCGTCTCGGGGACGTCGATCACGCTGTCAGTCTAGGTCGCTCTCGAGCACCGATGGAGGCAACGAGCATGCGCAAACTACCGAAGTTGGTCGGCGTGTCGACTGCAGACACGCGCACTCGCGCGCCGGGGTGGCCGGTGCCAATTAGTCGGCTTCGGCGAGGCGGTGCTTCAGGGCGTCGAACTCGTCCTTGATGCCGGTGGGCAGCTTCTCGCCGACGAACTCGAACCACTCCTCGATCAGGGGGAGTTCCTCGCGCCACTCGGCGGCGTTGACTGCCAGCGCCTCCTCGACGTCAGCGGGATCGACGTCGAGGCCGTCGAGGTCGAGATCCTGCGCGGTCGGCACGATGCCGATCGGTGTGCTGGAACCGTTGGCCCTGCCCTCAACGCGCTCGATGATCCACTTCATCACGCGGCTGTTCTCGCCGAAGCCCGGCCACAGGAAACGGCCGTCGCCGCCGCGGCGGAACCAGTTGACGAAGAAGATCTTCGGCATCTTCGACTCATCGGAGTTCTTGCCGATGTCGATCCAGTGCGCGAAGTAGTCGCCGACGTTGTAGCCGAGGAACGGCAGCATCGCCATCGGGTCACGCCGCACGGTGCCGACCTTGCCTTCGGCGGCCGCGGTCTGCTCGGAACCCAGAGTCGCGCCGATGAACACCCCGTGCTGCCAGTCACGGGCCTGCGTCACCAGCGGCACCGTGGTCTTGCGGCGGCCACCGAACAGGATCGCCGAGATCGGCACGCCTTGCGGGTCGTCCCACTCCGGCGCCAGCGTCGGGCACTGCGACATCGGCGTGCAGTAGCGCGAGTTCGGATGCGCGGCCTTGCTCTCCGTCTCCCGCAGGATCCAGTCGTTGCCCTTCCAGTCGATGAGGTGGTCGGGTTCGCCCTCCAGGCCCTCCCACCACACATCGTTGTCATCGGTCAGCGCAACGTTCGTGAAGACAGTGTTGCCTGCCGCGATGGTCTTCATTGCGTTCGGGTTGGACTTCCAGTTGGTGCCCGGCGCGACGCCGAAGAACCCGAACTCGGGGTTGACCGCGTAGAGCCTGCCGTCCTTGCCGAACCGCATCCACGCGATGTCGTCGCCGATGGTCTCGGCGCGCCAACCGGGAACCGTCGGCTGCAGCATCGCGAGGTTGGTCTTGCCGCACGCCGAGGGGAACGCCGCGGCGATGAAGTACGACTTGTTCTCCGGCGAAATCAGCTTGAGGATCAGCATGTGCTCGGCGAGCCAGCCCTCGTCGTGCGCCATTGCCGACGCGATGCGCAGCGAGTAGCACTTCTTGCCCAGCAGTGCGTTACCGCCGTAGCCCGAGCCGAAGCTCCAGATCTCGCGGGTCTCGGGGAAATGGCTGATGTACTTGGTGTCATTGCAGGGCCATGGCACGTCCTTCTGCCCGGGCTCCAGCGGCGCCCCGATCGAGTGCAGCGCCTTGACGAAGAAGCCGTCGTCGCCCATCTTGTCCAGCGCGGCCTTGCCCATCCGGGTCATGGTCCGCATCGACACGACGACGTACTCGGAGTCGGTGATCTCGACACCCAGCTTCGGATCCTCCGCGCCGAGCGGGCCCATGCAGAACGGCACCACATACATGGTGCGTCCGCGCATCGAGCCGCGGTACAGGTCGGTCAGGATGGTGCGCATCTCGGCGGGGTCCATCCAGTTGTTCGTGGGACCGGCGTCGATCTCGCGTTCGGAGCAGATGAAGGTCCGCGATTCCACGCGCGCCACGTCGGACGGGTCAGACAGCGCCAGGTACGAGTTCGGCTTCTTCTTCTCGTCGAGCTTCTTGAAGGTGCCCGCCGCTACCAGCTGATCGCACAGTCGGGCGTTCTCTTCGTCGGAACCGTCGGCGAACACCACCCGGTCCGGCTGCGTGAGCTCCGCGACTTCCCGGACCCAGGCAAGCAGTCCTGCATGTTTCGTCGGTGCGGTGTCCAGACCGGGAATGGTCGCTGACGTCATCAACATCTCCTGCGTACGTATTGTCGCCAGGACGCGGGCAATCGCGTCACTGGTGCTTATCGCCCTCTTAACCAGGTTAACGCGGGTGACATACCCGTGGAAATTCGGATCTATGTCCGATCACTCACAGGAACGATTCAGAAGAAACTGATCACTGCCCTTGTCCACCGTCCAGCTCCGCGCGGACGGTGTCGAGCGCCTTCTGCAGCGGCGGCAACCGCCGATCCCGCACGGCGGCGGCCCGCGACGTGGAAACGGCATGCTCGCGCAACTCGGCGTCGATCTCGGCCACCTGGGCCGCGACCGTCTCGGCGTCCTCTTCGTCGCGACGGGCCACATCGGCGGTCAGCGACGCCTCGGCGTCCAGCACCCTGGTGGCGACTCGTTCCTCGACGGAGCCCTGCAGCAGGCCGATCACCACTCCGACCCAGCGGTCCAGCATCGCGCGGTCGTTCAGCAGGCCACGCGTACTGACGACCCAGACGGTGATCAGCAGTCCCACCAGCCCCCCTGCAACCAATCCCGCGATGGTCAGGCCCGGCGCGAGGCCGGCGAACAACCGGCTGACGCCCAGCGCCACGCCCAGGCCGAAGCCCGCGCCCAGCACCATCATCAGCTGCGTTTCGAGCCGTCGCGATTTCAGCGGCGGCGGTGCGAACGTCGGTGGCGCCGCGGGCGGCGGCGTCTCGGGCGGGGTGAGGCCGAGTTCGGTCGCCATGTCGCAGAGGTGCCGGGTGACGCCGGCCTCCACCTCGCCGACCACGTCGCTCACCCGGGTGCCGACGTAGGTCTCGAACTCCGGCAGCCCGCGTCGCGTCATCGACGACGCATCCTCCTGCAACTCCGATCGCACGGAGGTACAGCGGTTGCGCGCGAAATATGCCAGCTGCACGCGGGCCTGCTGGATCTGGCTGCGCAGCGCGATGGTGCGCTCGGACTTCGACACCCTGCGTTCGCGCAGGACCGCCTCCCGTCGCTCCCGCAACGCCGTCACCCGAGCCTGCCGGTCGGCGCCCGCGCCGTCCTTGTCGTGCCGCGCGATCACCGCTTGTAATCGGGATTCCCAGGCCCGCAACCTGTTTCGTCGTTTCAAGTCGGCATCGCCCAGTCGCGACCGCAGCAGTTCGACGAGCTCGTCGACATTCTGCTCGCCGAGATCGGGCGCTGCCGCGACACCCACCCAGGGAACGTCCCGGTACCGCGGGGCGCGTGCGGCGAGGCGGGAGCGGTCCTCGGCCAGCACCTCACGCCAGCCGCGGTGAACGTCGATCTTCGACACCGCACCGATCACCAGATCCGTATGCTGCGCGGCGAAATCGATGAGCGCACAGTCGGATTCGGTGATGGGCGCCACCGCGGACACCACGAAAACCACGGCGGCGGGTGCATGCGCGGGTTCGATGTCCTCGGCCTCGACGAACTCGTGCTCGGGCAGCCGGTCCCGTAGGGCGCCGATGACACCGGTCGCGCCCGCCAGCCACGGTCCGGTGACGAGCACGACGTCGCGGCTCTCCACGCCCGGTGAGCTGAATCCCGGATCGACGCCGGCCACCAGCGCGTCCACCGCGCCGATCGGGTCGCCTGCCTGGTCGACGTCGGTCACCGATCCTCCGTATGCCGCCACAGCCGCAGCGAACCGCGGCAGATGTCGGCCCCGCAGTCGCGGTGGATGGGGTTGACCGGCCCCCTGCTGTACCTGTGCCAGTGCTGTGCGCGGCGAAGATGCGCCGACGGCTCGTCGCCGGTGTCGACTGTCAGGCCTGCCGCCTGCACCACGTCGACGGCCGCGGCCATCACGGCGAGAACGGCGTCGTCACCGGATAGGAAGTCGGCGAGAGCGGGAACGTCATGGGCCGCCAGTGCGCGCAGCCGGGTCAGCGCCGAGCGCACCCGTTGGTAGCGCACCTCCGCGCCGACGGCGGCAAGGCGCGCCACCACCCGGTCGATACCGCTGAGCCGACGCAGCACCGCAGGCAGGTCGGCGGCGTCCGTGCCCTGGCGCAGCGCGAGGACGCCGTGGGCGATGCCGAACAGGTCGAGGCACTGGAGAAGCCGGGCGCGCACATCGCGGGACACGCTGTGGTCGCCCCGCAGAAAGCCGTCGGTCGAGGTCAGGTCGGCGGGCTCGGCGGTCAGCACGCGCAGGGCACCCACGAGTTCGTCATCGAGCGTCGCCACGGCCAGCAGGCCGACCATCGACACCGTCGGCATCCCGGTCAACACCCGAATCTCGGCGGCCCGCCGGTCGGCCACGGTGATCGGCCCGCCTGCGCCGAACCCGGCCAGGTCTGCCTTGTTGAGCACCACCAGCGTCGGGCGCGCAGCGAGCGTCGCCCGGTCCTCCGGCTTGAGCGCCTCAGCGACGACCACGACGTCGACATCCGCCGGCATCACGGGGTCTCCGACGGTGACGCCTTCACCGGTAAGGGCGGCCGCCACGGTTCCGCGCCCCACCCCGTCACGGCCGCGGACCGCAACCCGCAACGGGCCGCGGACGTCATCGATGAGCCCGAAGATTCGCGCGTCACCTGTTTGTTCAGCGAACCGCGTCAGTTCCTTGGTGAAAATCTGATGGCCTTCCCTGGTTCCCGCTTCGCTCACGCGCCTGTCCTCGCTGTCCCCCGCCGGCGGAATTCGACACCGGTCCCCACCGCAAATGGTGGCATCTCCGTGGCCCCTGTGCGAGCGCTTGTTCAGCGCGGCACCTGGCCGCCTGCGGTTGTGTGAATAGGCAACTGTTGGGTATCAATCTGCACCACGATGAGGGGCTGGAGGCGTCGATGCGCGACCATGGACGGATGCATGCGCAGCGCGGAGGCACGAGCCGCGTCGAGGAGTCCGATGAAGGACTGATGCCCGAGAGGCGGCGATGAGCCGACCCGCTTCGCATCTGCACCCGCGGGTCACCAGTTACCGGTCCCGGCGATCCTCCGTTTCCACCGGTCAGCAGGAGACCTGGGAGCGGCTCTGGCCCGAACTCGGCACGCACGCCCGGTCGCCGGAGGGCCCCGCCGGACTCCTCGACACCGACACGTGGTTCGGCAGATCGGCACCGGTGGTGCTCGAGATCGGCAGCGGAACCGGCACTTCGACGCTGGCAATGGCCAAGGCTGAGCCGCATATCGACGTCGTCGCGGTCGAGGTGTACCGGCGCGGCCTGGCCCAGCTGCTGAGCGCAATCGACCGCGACGGGGTCGAAAACATCCGGCTGGTCCGCGGCGACGGCGTCGACGTGCTCGAGCACATGTTCGGATCCGACTCGCTGACCGGTGTCCGGGTGTTCTTCCCCGACCCGTGGCCCAAGGCGCGCCATCATAAGCGCCGGTTGCTGCAGCCCGACACCGTCGCCCTGATCGCCGACCGCCTGCGCATCGGCGGTGTGTTGCACGCCGCCACCGACCATCCGGGTTATGCCGAGCAGATCGCCGAGTGCGGCGACGCCGAACCCCGTCTGCGCCGCGTATGTTCCGGGGACAACCTGCCGATGTCGGTGGCCCGGCCCATCACGAAATACGAGACGAAAGCACGCGACGCGGGCAGCTCGGTCGCGGAACTGCTCTGGGAGAAGCGATGAGCCGCTTGCGCAGTGATGAGCCCTCGGGCGAAGAGCCATCGGCGAAGAGCCGAGGACACAGCTCATGAGCATCGCAGAAGAAGTCGTCGAGGCGCCGTCGCTGACACCGGGCATCTCGCGCGTCCTGCTGGTCTGGGATGCACCCAACCTCGACATGGGCCTCGGCTCCATCCTCGGCGGCCGTCCGACGGCCGCTCATCGACCCCGGTTCGACGCACTGGGCCGCTGGCTGCTGGCCCGCACCGCCGAATTGAGCACCGCGAGGAGCGAAGACAAACGCCACCGCGCACGCGAGGAGCGAAGGCGGCACCGCGCACGCGAGGAGCGAAGGCGGCACCGCGCACGCGAGGAGCGAAGACAACACCGCGCACGACAACGTGTCCCTCGAGCCCGAGGCCACCGTCTTCACCAACATCGCCCCCGGCAGCGCCGATGTGGTGCGGCCGTGGGTCGAGGCACTACGAAACGTGGGCTTCGCGGTTTTCGCCAAGCCCAAGGTCGACGAGGACAGCGATGTCGACGTCGACATGCTCAATCACATCGCCCTTCGCCGCGGCGAGGGGCTGGCTGGGCTGCTGGTCGCCTCGGCCGACGGACAGGCATTCCGTCAGCCGCTGGAGGACATCGCCCGTGCAGGTACCCCAGTTCAGGTACTCGGATTTCGCGAACACGCGAGTTGGGCGCTAGCCTCGGATACTTTGGAGTTCGTCGACCTGGAAGAGATCCCCGGCGTCTTTCGGGAGCCACTACCGCGAATCGGCCTAGATTCGCTGCCCGAGCAGGGGGCATGGCTGCAACCTTTCCGGCCGCTGTCCTCGCTACTGACCTCGCGCGTGTGAACAATTGAACTGCGCTCGGGGCGCCTAGAGAATTTGTGAGTTAGGAGCTTAGGTGTTCGCCTGGTGGGGCCGCACGGTCTACCGCTACCGATACATCGTTATCGGAGTGATGGTCGCACTGTGCCTTGGTGGCGGCGTCTACGGCATGAGCCTGGGCCAGCACGTCACCCAGAGCGGCTTCTACGACGACGGCAGCGAGTCGGTGCACGCTTCCGTTGCGGCCGACAAGGCCTACGGTCGCGATACCTCCGGCCACATCATCGGGATCTACACCGCCCCCGAGGGCAAGACCGTCGACGATCCGGCCTTCCAGAAGAAAATCCTCGACAACCTCGCCGAGGTCGAGAAGAACCATCCCGACCAGGTCCTGCGGTCGATCGGCTATTTCAAGAGCCCCGAAGTGCTCAAGAACATGGCCGACGCCGACAAACAGCACGCGTTCATGTCGATCCAGCTCAAGGGCGACAACGACGACGCGATCCTGAGCAACTACAACAAGAAGGTCGGGGAGGACGGCAAGACCGTCAAAGAGGCGCTGAACATCCCCGGCGTCGACGTCAAGCAGGCCGGCCTGCAGCCACTGGCCGGCGAGTTGACCGGCACCATCGGCGAGGACCAGCAGCGCGGCGAACTGCTAGGCGTGCCTCTGGTCATGGTCGTGCTGTTCTTCGTGTTCGGCGGCGTCATCGCGGCCAGCCTGCCGATGATCGTCGGCGGCCTGACGATCGCCGGGTCGCTGGGCATCATGCGGCTGGCGGCCGAGTTCATCCCGGTGCACTTCTTCGCCCAACCCGTCGTCACGCTCGTCGGACTCGGCATCGCGATCGACTTCGGCCTGTACATCGTGAGCCGGTTCCGGGAGGAGATCGCCGAGGGCTACGACACCGAGGCGGCCGTCCGCCGAACGATGATGACCTCGGGCCGAACCGTGACGTTCTCCGCGGTGATCATCGTCGCGTCGGCGGTGCCGCTGCTGCTCTTTCCGCAGGGCTTCCTGAAGTCGATCACGTACGCGATCATCGCCACGGTCATGCTCTCGGCGATCCTGTCGATCACCGTGCTCGCGGCGGCGCTGGCGATCGTCGGGCCCAACATCGACGCGCTCGGGGTGCGGACGCTGCTGCGGGTTCCGTTCCTGCGCAACTGGACGTTCTCCCGGCGGATCATCGACTGGTTCGCCGAGAAGACCCAGAAGACCAAGACCCGCGAAGAGGTCGAAAAGGGCTTCTGGGGCAAGCTGGTGAACCGCGTGATGAAGCGGCCCGTCGCGTTCGCCGCGCCGATCATCATCGTGATGATCCTGCTGATCATCCCGCTGGGCCAGCTTTCACTGGGCGGCATCAGCGAGAAATACCTGCCGCCGGACAACAGCGTGCGGCAAGCACAGGAGGAGTTCGACAAGACCTTCCCGGGTTTCCGCACCGAACCTCTGACCATGGTCATCGAAAGCGACAACGGACAGCCGGTCACACCCGCGCAGATCGCCGAGGTGCGCAACAAGGCGATGCAGATCTCGGGCTTCATCGACGCGAACAACGACCCGTCGAAGATGTGGCAGGAACGGCCCTACCTGGACGGAGCGTCCAAGAACCCCTCGGTTCGGGTGATTCAGAACGGTCTGGAGAACCGCAACGACGCCGCCAAGAAGATCGAGGAGCTTCGGGCGATACCGCCGCCGCATGGCGTCACGATCTCCGTCGGTGGCACCCCGGCGCTCGAGCAGGACAGCATCCACAGCCTGTTCGCCAAGCTGCCGTTGATGGTCACCGTGCTCATCGTCACGACCACGATCCTGATGTTCCTGGCGTTCGGGTCGGTGGTGTTGCCGATCAAGGCGGCTGTGATGAGCGCACTCACCCTCGGTTCCACGATGGGCATCCTCACCTGGATGTTCGTCGACGGTCACGGGGCCGGCCTGATGAACTACACACCGCAGCCGTTGATGGCGCCGATGATCGGCATGATCATCGCGATCATCTGGGGTCTGTCGACGGACTACGAGGTGTTCCTGGTATCCCGCATGGTGGAGGCGCGGGAGCGCGGCATGTCCACCGCGGAGGCCATCCGGATCGGTACGGCCACCACCGGCCGGCTGATCACCGGCGCCGCCCTGATCCTCGCGGTCGTCGCGGGCGCGTTCGCCTTCTCCGACCTGGTGATGATGAAATACCTGGCGTTCGGCCTGCTGATCGCGCTGCTGCTGGACGCCACCGTGATCCGCATGTTCCTGGTGCCCGCCGTGATGAAGCTGCTCGGCGACGACTGCTGGTGGGCCCCGAAGTGGATGAAGCGGATCCAGGAGCGTCTCGGCCTCGGCGAGACCGAGCTGCCCGACGAACGCAAGCGGCCCGCCGTCCGAGAGCAGGAGGAGGCGCTGGTCGGTGCCGGTGCACCCGTGCCGCCGCGGCCGCTGCCCCCGCACGATCCCACCCATCCCGCGGTCGAGGGCTCGTCGCGGCCCGGCGCCGCCACGACCAGGATCCAGGCCCCACCCGCGCGCACGACCGGACCATCGGTCGCAGGCACCACCCGGATGCCGACGGCGCAGCCACCGGCCCCGACCGGCGAGCCGCAGACCACGCGGATACCGGCCGCGAATGCCGCGCCACAGCGCAGCAGGCGCGCGGCACCGCCGCCGCCCGTGCGTGAGGACCGCGAGATCGAGTCGTGGCTCGGCGAATTGCGCGGCAACGGACCTGCCCCGGCGCGGCCCGCGCACCGGCCCCCGCCGGAGCAGGGCGCGGAACCCACCACCGCGATCCCGACGCAGAATCCGCGCGGCGGCCGTCACGAAAGCGCCGAGCCGACCACCGCAATACCCACCCAACGGCCGCAGGATCCGGACGCCACCGAGAAGCTGACCGCGCAGCAGGCCGAAGAGCAGGGCAGGCGTCGCGGCAACCTGAGCGCCGCCGATTTGTTGCGCAGGGAAGGCCGCGGGCGCTAGTCCGTTTAGTCCCGGGTCGGCGCGTCGACCTCGTCGGGTTCGGCCTCGATCATGACGCCCGTGTCGGCCTCGGCCTGAGCCTGGAATTCCGCCTCGGGTTCGTTGGCCGTCAGCACCCGCACGGCGCTGTTGAGGAAGGCGACCGTCGGCACTGCCAGCAGCGCGCCGACGATACCCGCCAGCACGCCGCCAGCGGCGATGGCCAGTACGACGGCCAGCGGGTGCACAGACACCGCGCGCCCCATCACCAGCGGCTGCAGCACGTGGCCTTCCAGCTGCTGCACGGCGATGATGAGCGCCAGCGTGATCAGCGCGTAGACGAACCCCTTGGCGAGCAGTGCGACAACCACGGCAAGGAATCCGGCGACGACGGCACCGACCAACGGGATGAACGCACCGAGGAAGACGAGCGAGGCCAACGGCAGCGCCAGCGGGATGCCCATGATCGCAAGCCCCGTGCCGATGCCGACTGCGTCGACCAGGGCGACGAGAAACGTCGCGCGGACGTACCCGATCAACGTGTGGAAGCCGGCCCGACCCGCATCGCGCACCCGGCCCCGGACATTCGCCGGGAAGATCTGCGTCACGAACTGCCAGATGTTGCGTCCGCCGTGCAGGAAGAAGATCAGGGTGAACAGCGTCAGCAGCGCGCCGGTGACGATCTCGGTCACGGTGGCCGCCGTCGACAACGCCCCACTGGTCAGTTTGGCCTGGTTGTTGCGCAGCGCCTCGATCGCGGAATTGCCCGCGTTGGTGATCTGGTCCTTGCTCAGGTGCGCGGGACCCTCGATCAGCCAGGTGCGGGTGCTCTCGATGGAGTGAGTGACCTGGTCGACAAGTCCCGGCAGGCCGGTGACGAACTGGCTGACGACGAAGGTCAGCATCCCGCCGACGATCGCGACACCGGTCAACAGCACGAGCGCGACCGCACCGCCGCGGGGTGCGCCGCGGCGGTCCAGGAAGTCCACGGCCGGGATCATCAGCGCGGTCACCATCAACGCCAGCGCGACCGGCACCACAATGACCTCGAGCCGCCGAACCACCCACAGCACCGCGACCGCCAACGCGATCACCACCAAGAGGCGCCAGGCCCACGCGGCCGCCTTGTGGATGACGGGCGGGACCGCATCGTCGTACCCAGATCCAACAGGGGCCATGCCGGTAGCGTAACCGCGGGTCGGAGGGGGGAACCTTTACCCTGTAAAGCGTGTCCCACGACGCGCCGGCGAATAGTGCCCGCAGCCAAGAGGGACCCACCCGCGGTAAGTACTGGTGGCTGCGCTGGGTGATCATCGGCACCGCAGTGGTGGTGCTGACGGCCGAGATCACCCTGGTCTGGGATCAGCTCGCGAAGGCCTTCCACAGCTTGTATGCGGCCAAATGGCTGTGGGTGCTGGCCGCGGTGGTCGCGGCGATGGCGTCGATGCACAGCTTCGCTCAGATCCAGCGCACGCTGTTGAAGTCGGCGGGCGTCGAGGTCAAGCAGTGGCGGTCGGAGGCCGCCTTCTACGCCGGCAACGCGTTGTCGACGACGATGCCGGGTGGCCCGGTGCTCGCGACCACGTTCATCTACCGCCAGCAGCGGATCTGGGGCGCCTCCCCGGTAGTGGCGTCCTGGCAGCTGGTGATGTCCGGCGTGCTGCAGGTGGTCGGTCTCGCCCTGCTCGGCCTGGGTGGCGCCTTCCTGCTCGGTGCGTCGAAGAACCCCCTGTCGCTGATCTTCACCCTCGGCGGCTTCATCGCCCTGCTGTTGCTCGCGCAGGCGGTCGCGTCACGACCCGACCTGATCGACGGCATCGGGGTCAAGGTGCTGTCCCGGTTCAACTCGCTGCGCGGCAAGCCGGTCGACACGGGTGTGGACAGCTGGCGGGCGCATCTCCACCAGCTGGAGTCGGTGAGCCCGAGCCGGCGCGACCTCACGGTGGCGTTCAGTTGGTCGCTGTTCAACTGGGTCGCCGACGTGGCATGCCTGGCGTTCGCCGCCTACGCCTCCGGGGGCAAGCCCTCGCTGGCCGGGCTGACGGTGGCGTATGCGGCCGCACGCGCGGTGGGCTCGATCCCGCTGATGCCCGGGGGCCTTCTGGTCGTGGAGGCGGTGCTGGTGCCCGGACTCGTGTCGAGCGGTATGACGCTGGCCGCCGCGATCTCTGCGATGCTGATATACCGGCTCGTCAGCTGGATCTTCATCGCAGCGATCGGCTGGGTGGTGTTCTTCTTCATGTTCCGCACCGAGAAGGACGTCGACCCCGATGCGGGCCTCGACGTGCCCCGGCCCGACTCCTAGGAGCACCCTTGCCATCCGGAGCCAATGTCACCGCCGCGCTTGTGGGTGCTCTCTCGCTCACGATCGGTGGCTGCTCCGCATCGGCAGACCGGTTCCACGAAGTAGGCCGGCCACCGTCGGCGACAACGAGTGCGACAGCGGTGCCGGTGGCCGTCACTCCGGTGATCGCGAGTGTCGTTTCGGCACCGGTGCCCGCCCCTGCGACCGACGGCAAGACTCATCTGGCCTACGAACTGATGCTGACCAACACGCTCAGCCAAGAGGTGACGCTGACATCGGTGGCCGTCCACGCCGGCGACCAGACACTGCTCGTCCTGTCCGGTGACAGACTCGGATACTGGACTCGTGTTCTCGGAGCACCCACGCCCACAACGAAATTGGGCCCCGGACAGGCGGGGGTGGTCTGGCTCGACGTTGCGCTGGATGCGTCCGCGGCGATACCCAAGGATCTGACGCACACCGTCGGTGTGACGATCCCGAAACCGTCACCGCCGCTGATTCCCGCCGCCATGGACGAGGACGTCGCGCCGGTCACGGTGCAGAGCCGTAAGCCGCCGGTGATCGCGCCTCCGCTGGACGGCCCGAATTGGTTGGACGCCAACAGTTGCTGTGACATGACCGCCCACCGCAACGCGCTCAACCCGCTCAGCGGGGGGCTGTGGGCCGCGGAACGTTACGCGATCGACTACGTTCAACTGAAGCCCGACGGCACCATGACCACCGGCGACATCACCAAGGTGGAGAGCTATCCGTACTTCGGCGCCGACATCCACGCCGTCGCCGACGGACCCGTCGTCGCGGTCGTCGACGGCCTGCCCGAACAGATTCCGACCAAGACCCCCACCGGACTGCCACTCGAGCAGTACGGCGGCAACCACATCGTGCAGGACATCGGCGACGGCAACTACGCGTTCTACGCACACCTCAAGACCGACAGTGTGAAGGTCAAGCCAGGCGATCAACTCGCCACTGGACAGGTCATCGCGGCACTGGGCAACACGGGCAATTCCGATGCGCCACACCTGCACTTCCATGTGATGAGCACGCCCGACCCATTGAGATCCGACGGACTGCCGTTCCTGATCAAGTCGTTCACGGTGGTTGGCCGGCTGACATCGCAGGCCGCACTGGATCCGCTCCTCCAGGGCAAGCCTGCGTCGGTGCAGCCCGACTTCACTGCCCGCGACGAATCCGACGTCAGCCCATTGGTTCTCGACGTGATGACCTATGCGACGCGGTAGCGCCTTCGCGGCCCTCGCGGACATCGTCGCGGTCCTGGTGTTCTGCGCCGTCGGCCGGCGCAGCCACGCCGAGGGGCTGACCGTCGCGGGTGTGGCCGAGACCGCATGGCCGTTCCTTGCGGGTACGGCGGTCGGCTGGCTGCTGATCCGCGCGTGGCGCAGGCCCACGGCGGTCGTTCCGACCGGCGTGGTGGTGTGGGCGTGCACCGTGGTGATCGGAATGCTCTTGCGCAAGGCCACTTCCGCGGGCGTCGCGGTGAGCTTCATCGTGGTGGCCTCAGTGGCGACCGCGGTGCTTCTGCTCGGGTGGCGGGCGGCGCTCGCCGCGCTGCGTCGCCGACCCGATCACTCTTGACTGTTCACGGTCAGCGTGGCCCGCAGCCCGCCCAACGGACTGTCGGACAGCACGACGCTACCTCCGTGCAGCGCGGCCTGCTGGGCCACCAGCGCCAGGCCGAGTCCCGATCCCCCTGGCGCAGCGGTACTTCCGCGCGCGAAACGTCCGAGCACGTTCTCATGCTCGTCGACGGGCAGGCCGCGACCGTTGTCGTCGACGGTGATCGTGATCGTGGAGTTCATCCGGTGACCGGCCAGCACGACCCTGGTCGCCTCGCCGTGCGTGACCGCGTTGCGTACCAGATTGTCGACGGCCAGCCGCAACCCGCTCGGCCAGCCCCAGATGGTGCCGAGCTTCTCGTCGGCCTCCACCACCACCTGCACCGACTCGCCCGGCCGCATGTTCTCCCGGGCCACCCGGTCGAGCAGGTCCGTGACGTCGATGACCTCGCGGTCCTCGGCCTGCGCGAGTTCACCGGAGGCGAGTTGGCCGAGTGCGGTGATGATCGCCTCGACGCGGCGCTGCGCACGCGACAGATCGTCGATCACCTCGGCCCGCTCCTCGGCGGGCAGGTCGTGGATGCGCAACGTGTCCAGATCGGCACGCATTGCGGTCAGCGGTGTCCTCAGCTCGTGGGCGGCGTTGGCCGCGAAGTCCTGCGCGGCCTGCAGCGAGTTCTGCGTGACCTGCTGTGCGGCGGCCAGCCGGCTGAGCATGCCCGTCATCGCCTCGGACAGTTCTTCGGCCTCGCGGACACCGCGCACTTCCGGCATCTCCTCGGTGTCCTTGCCGAGCTTCCTGGTTTGTTCGGTAAGCCTGCGCAGCGGCCGGATCGCCGGCCCGGACAACAACCAACCCACGCCCGCGGCGATCAACACCGTCACCAGACCGACCGCGACGTAGAACGGTATCCGGGCCCGGCTCAACAGGATGCTGTCGGCCCGGATACCGATCGAAATCAGCACGCCGCCTTGTCGTTCCACCGGAATGGTGCGCACCCGGTAGTCGACGCCGTTCACCACGACGTCCGTGGTGCCGGGGCGTAGCGGTGGCAGCTGAAGCCCGCGCTGGAATACCACCTGTCCGGTCGACTTCATCCGGCCCGTCGTCAGCACACCCTGTCGGGAATCGGACAGCTGCTCGGGATACATGCTGGCTTCGACGATCGCATCGAGTCGCCGATCCAGTTGCACCGCATCGTTATTCGCGAGGACCAGCGACGTGAGGATGGTGAACACCGCGACAACGGCCGCGGCTGCGGCCGCCGCGGCCAGGGCGACCCTGGTACGCAGCGACGGGGAACGAACCAGACGTAACCGGCGCACTCACTGCTCGTCTCGGTTTTGTCGGCTCGACTCCACTATGTCTCGTCCCCGTCTCGCAACACGTAGCCGATCCCGCGAACCGTGTGAATCACGCGCGGCAGTCCCTCGCGTTCGAGCTTGCGCCGCAGGTAACTGATGAACACGTCGGCCACGTTGGTGTCCACGTCGAAGTCGTAACCCCACACCAATTCGAGCAGCCGCTGTCGACTGAGGACCACGCCGGCGTTCTCGGCCAGCACCGCCAGCAGGTCGAACTCACGCTTGGTCAGATCGACCCGCTCGCCGTCGACGAACACCAGCCGCCGCGCGGTGTCGATGGTCAGCGGACCGACGGTCATGGTGTCGGACGACTGATTGGACTGGCTCGTGCGGCGCAGCAACGCGTGCAGTCGCGCCACCAGTTCGCCGAGATCGAACGGCTTGGTCAGATAGTCGTCGGCGCCCGCCTCCAGGCCGGCGATCCGATCATTGACGGTGTCGCGCGCGGACAGCACGCAGATGGGGATGTCATTGCCCAGCGCGCGCAGCGCGGTGACCACCGCGACGCCGTCGAGTTCGGGCATCTGCACATCCAGAACCAGGGCGTCGTGTTTCTCGTTGGACAGGACCCGCAGCGCCTCTTTCCCGCTCGCGGCGACCCGCACGTCAAAGCCTGAATGCCGCAGTCCGCGGGCAACAGACGTTCTGACGTCGGGATCGTCGTCGACCATGAGCACCATCCGACCGGTGCTCTCGTGCGCGTGCGGCTCGCCTCCGACCCGCACGCGGACTACGGGGTGTCAGCGATGCCGTCGCCGTTGGTGTCGCCGCACCGGTTCTTGATGTCCACCAGCGGCTGGCGGATACCGGTCAGCTCGGCCTTCGCGATCGGGTTGCCGTTCATGTACTTGTCCACCTCGGTGCGGACCTCGTCGCGGGTCTTGCCCTCGAGGCTGGTGAAGAAGTAGTTGACGTCCGGGTGGCTGAACAGGTAGTCCGCCGTCGCCTTGGACACGCCTGCGGCCACAAAGGCAAGGTCGGCAGCGGTGCAGTTCGGCGGCTCCTCGGCCATCGCCGTCGGAAGGGCGCCGAACAGCAACGCGCCGGCGAGCGCACCGGTACCGGCCGCACCGGCTACCGCACGCCGCACCGTACGGGCAGAGAGCAACATCTACAGGCTCCTTCATCGAATGAGTTGAGGCAGTAACCATTGCGGTTACAGACACCGAAAGCTAATCAGAATCGCTGCCGACTTTCCTGCCTTGCGGCGAATCGAATACTAGAAAAATCAAAAACCGCAGCTCAGTCCACCGGCGGTATCCGTGACTCGGCGCAGTACAGCTACCGCGTGGCTACCGTCGTCGGACCGGGCAGCGGACCGGCGCCCTGGATCACGGCCGCAGCGGGCGAGGACTGAGCTGGCAAAGCCGCTCCCGGCACGCCGACGTTCTGCGCGTTGGGCAGCGATGCCGGTAAACCGCCCGGCAGTCCGCCGCCCTGCTGCGCGGCCTGCATCAAACCCATGATTTGCGGAATCGTCACCGGCAGCTTGCACCGGCCCGCGAGATCCGACAGCGGCGACTGCAATGTCTGCATGTCCTTGGCCACTTGTGGGTTGGCGTCGAAATAGGTCTTCAGCGCGACGAGCGACCGGGGTCCACCCTGCTGCTGCGAGATCGTGGTCAGGGCCTGGTTCGTCTCCGGGTGCGAGTCCAGATAGGTGCCCATCGAGTTCGCCACCGATCCGACGGTCTTCGCGATCTGGCTGGCCGCACACGGGTCGGTGGCTGCCGTCGCCGACGGCGACGGCACCGCCAGCGCGGCGACCGTGGCACCGCCTGCGGCGCAAACAGCGAAGGCGGCGAACAATCCGCGGCGGGCGGTCACATGAGTCGGTGTCATCGACAACTCCTTACGAATTTGCGGACATCGAGTACTCCGCAAACGGCTGCGATCGGCGAAATTGAGGCGCCGACGCGGTGGCGGCCAAGACGACATAATGCCATCGCGCCCCCACCGAGGCCAATCCAGCAACGGAACGCGCAGCGCAGCGGCGGCCCACGGGGAGCGCGCAGCGAGGGCCGCCACTATATGCAGAGGCCGGTTAGAGCAGCTTAAGGCGTTAGTTAGGCCGCATCGCGCCAGCGCACGCTGAGATATCCTCGGGCTACAAAACGCGAGTTGGGGAGAAGGCGGGACAACCATCCAGCAGTTCATGATGCGCTTGAGCGGTGGCCTGCGCAGATTCCGCTGGGCGGTGTTCGTGGTATGGCTACTTCTCCTCGTACCCGCGGTGTATCTCGCAATGACCCAGTCCGGCCACCTCACCGGGGGCGGTTTCGAGGTGGCCGGCTCCCAGTCGCTCTACGTTCAGGAGGAGCTCGAGGGGCAGTTCCCCGATCAGGGCGCCTCGCCGCTCGCGCTGGTCGCGGCCCCGCGTGCCGATGCCTCCTATGCGGACATGGACGCCGCGGTGGCGCATCTGGAGCGGCTCGCCGGCGAGGTGCCCAGCGTCAAGGTGGTGCCCAACCCGCAGCAGCCGCCCCCGCAACCGGACCGGCCCTACGTCGTCACGCTGCAGCTCGACTTCAACAACACCGGCGCGGTGGACGTCGCCAAGCAGCTGCGCCAAAAGGTCGGCATCCACGACGACCAGCCCGGTGAGGTCGCCGGCGGCAAGGTCAAGCTCTACGTCATCGGCCAGGGTGCGCTCGGCGCCGCCGCCACCTCGGCCACCAAACACGACATCGCCCAGGCCGAGCAGTGGAACCTGCCGATCGTCCTGATCGTCCTGCTTGCGGTGTTCGGATCGCTGGCCGCGGCCGCGATGCCGCTGGTGCTCGGCATCTGCACGGTCGCTGTCACCATGGGCCTGGTCTATCTGCTGTCGATGTACACCACGATGTCGGTGTTCGTGACGTCGACGGTGTCGATGTTCGGCATCGCGCTGGCCATCGACTATTCACTGTTCATTCTCATGCGGTTCCGCGAGGAACTGCGCGCCGGCCGGGAACCGGAACAGGCCGCCGATGCCGCCATGGCGACCTCGGGCCTGGCGGTCGTGTTGTCCGGGCTGACGGTCATCGCGTCGGTCACCGGCATCTACCTCATCAACACTCCCGTGCTGGTATCGATGGCGACGGGCGCGATCCTCGCCGTCGCCGTCGCGGTGCTCACCTCCACGACACTGACGCCCGCCGTGCTGGCGACGTTCGGGCGGGCGGCGGCGAAGCGGTCCTGGCTGCTGCACTGGTCGCGGCGGCCCGAGACCACGCAGTCGCGGTTCTGGACCAGGTGGACCGGCTGGGTGATGCGCCGGCCGTGGTTGTCGGCGCTCGGCGCGACGGTGCTGCTGCTGGCGCTGGCCGCACCGGCGTTCTCGATGGTGCTCGGCAACAGCATGCAGCGGCAATTCGATCCGACGCACGAGATCCGCGGCGGCGTGAACGCTGCGGCCGACGCGCTGGGTCCCGGTGCGCTCGGTCCGGTGCGCGTGCTGGTGACGTTCCCCGACGGCAACTCCGCGTCGGCGCCGGCGAAGGAACCGCTCCTGCAGCAGGTGCAGCAACGGATGGCGCAGGCGCCCAACGTCGTGACCGTGCAGCCCGCGGTGTTCGGCAACGACTACCGCAGCGCGCTGGTGTCGGCGGTGTTGTCGGTGGATCCCGAGGACATGGCCGCCCGTCAGTCCGTCGACTGGATGCGGGCCCAGCTGCCGCCGGTGGTCGGTGGTGACGCGAAGATCAGCGTCGGCGGGCCGACCGCGCTGATCAAAGACTTCGACGACCGGGTGTCCAAGACCCAGCCGGCGGTGTTCGGGTTCGTCGCGCTGATCGCGTTTCTGATGCTGCTGGTCTCCATTCGGTCGGTTTTCCTGGCGTTCAAGGGCGTCGTGATGACCGTGCTGTCGGTGGCCGCCGCCTACGGCAGCCTCGTCGTGGTCTTCCAGTGGGGGTGGCTGGCCGATCTCGGCTTCCGGCCGATCGCGTCGCTGGACAGCACGATCCCGCCGCTGGTGCTCGCGATGACCTTCGGGCTGTCGATGGACTACGAGATCTTCCTGCTGACCCGTATCCGCGAGCGCTTCCTGCAGACCAACAACACCCGCGACGCCGTCGCCTACGGCGTGAGCACCAGCGCACGCACCATCACCAGCGCCGCACTGATCATGATCGCGGTGTTCATCGGTTTCGCGTTCGCGGGCATGCCGCTGGTCGCCCAGCTGGGCGTGGCGTGCGCGGTGGCGATCGCCGTCGACGCCACGGTCGTGCGGCTCATCCTGGTGCCCGCACTGATGGCCATGTTCGACGAATGGAACTGGTGGCTGCCGCGCTGGCTGGACCGCATTCTGCCGTCGGTGGACTTCGAGAAGCCGCTTCCCAAGGCCGACATCGGCGACCTGGTCATCATTCCCGACGACATCTCCACGCTGGCGGCGTCCGGCATCGACATCCGAAACGTGGTGAAATCGGCGGCCAAGCTGAAGAACATGGCGCCGCACACGATCACCGTCGCCGATCCGCTCGCGTTCAGCGGCTGCCTGCCGTCCAACGGCTCGGACTGCATCAACGCACTCAACGGCCACACCAACGGTCCTTCTCACGCCCAGGGCGCGGCCAACGGCAAGACGGTCAAGCTCAAACGCGCCCTGCGGCCGATGCATCCGGTCACGATGTGGCGGGGCCGGCTGACGGTGGCGCTCGATGCGCTCGAAACGGAGGCCGAAACCGAGCGCGCGCCCGTCGAGCGCAACAGCCCGATGGAGACCACCAATGTTCAGCTGCCCACCGGCGACCGGCTGTCGATTCCGACGGGGGCGGAGACGCTGCGGTTGAAGAGCTATCTGCTGATGTGCCGCAACAGCACGAAAGACTTCGCTGAGTTTGCCGATTTGGTCGACTCGATGGAGACTCAAACGGCCGCCGTGGTACTGGCCGGAATGGATCGGTACTACTGTGGTGAGCCATCCAGGAAGCAGTGGGTGGCCACGCAACTGGTTCGCCGGTTGGCTGATCCGCACCCGTCGGACGAGTTCGACATCCCGATGTCGGGGCCCGAGGCGGAGGCCGACTGGGCCAAGGTCAGGGAGCGGTGCCTGTCGGTAGCGGTCGCGATGCTGGAGGAGGCGAGGTGACGGTGGCTTCCGAGACGCGGGCTGTCAACCGCGACGCTGCCACCGCGCGCATACCGGCCGGCGCTCCGCGACGGGCTCGCCGCCCGGCCACCGACGACAAACCCGTGGAATTCTGGCCGACGGCCGCGATCCGCGAAGCGCTGGAAACCGACGACCTGACGGTCTGGCAGCGCATCGTCACCGCCATCAAGCGTGACCCCTATGGCAGGACCGCGCGCCAAGTCGAGGAGGTGTTGGAGTCGACACGGCCGTACGGGGTTTCGAAGGCACTGTCCGAAGTGCTGACCCGCACCCGGGAAAACCTGGAAGCCAACGAACGCGCTGAAGTCGCCCGCCAGATCCGGGTGCTGCTCGGCCGGTCCGGTCTCAAACCCACCGAATTCGCCTCGCGCATCGGCGTGCCCGGCGAGGAACTCGCGGGCTATCTCGAGGGCAGGACCAGTCCGCCCGCCTCGCTGATGGTCCGGATGAGCAGGCTGTCGGAGCGCTTCGCGAAGATCAAGGCCCAGCGGGCACGCGGCCCGCGCTGAGCGCTGCCTTCGGCGGGTATACAGGCGGGCATGCCAGCAGCCGATATCGACCGCATCCTGCGCGAGACCCGGACCATCGCCATCGTCGGCGCGTCCGCCAACCGGGCGCGCGCCGTCTACGGCGTGTGGAGGTATCTCGCGTCGGCCAGTGACTACGAACTGTTCCTGGTCAACCCGACTGTCGACGAGATCGACGGCACCCCGACGTACCCGGACCTGGCGGCGCTGCCCGTGGTACCCGATCTCGTCGACGTCTTCCGGCGCCGCGAGCACCTGCCCGCGGTACTCGCGGAGGCGATCGACGTCGGCGCGAAGACGCTGTGGTTGCAGTCGGGTCTGTCAGACGAGCAGGTGGCGCGCGACGGTGCGGCCGCGGGCCTGCAAGTGGTCATGGACCGCTGCCTGAAGGTGGAGCACGCCCGACTGCTCAGCGTGAGTTGATCGGCGTCACGTCGTCCACGAGCCAGCGCCCGCCGTCCTTCGACAACGTGATCCGCAGCGCGAGCACTCCCACATCGGGCGGCTTACCCGGCACGTTCTGCGTGCCCCGCATGATCACCGCGACGCTCGCGTCCGTAGGGCCGATGGCCTCGACACCCGCCGAGATGGTGCTGGCGGTGGCCGTCACGTCCTTGCTCGTCAATTGCTTTGCGACAGCGGCGAATTCGTTCTTGTACTTTTCTGCGCGCTCCGGCGTCATCAACTCGGTGGCCCGGTCGATCGCCGCCGTCGGGCTCGACGGGCTGAACGTCGCACTGGCCTCGGCGACGCTGCTGGCGATGCCGGCGACTTTTACGCTGTCGTTGCGCAGGTTGCGGTCGGGCACTGTCCACTGCAGGTAGCCGACCACCACGGCGGCGGCCAACGCCACGGTGGCCAATCCCACGACGGCCAGACGCAGTCCAGGGCCGTCGTCGTCGGTGCCGACCGTCACCCCGTCGCGCCGGGCCAGGACGGCGTTGACGATGACGCCCTCGACGATCAGCAGACACAGCACCGAAGCCAGCGACACCCACCACAGCGGCCAGGCCATCGCGAAGCCGAGGTAGATCAGGGCGGCGATCGCCGCGACCGGTGCGGCGACGTCGAACGCCAACACCCGGAGCCGGTTCCTCACTGGATCTGCTCCAGGCGCGAGATCAACAGCTTGCCGTCGACGTCCGACACGTCGAGGCGGATGTTCCAGCGCAGGGTCTGCGGCTTGCCGCCGATGTTGTCGCTGATCGACGTCGCCACCACGTTCACGGTGTCGGTGCGCCGGACCATGTCGGCAAGCCCGGGCTGCGGGGTCGGCGCGGGTGCGGGCTTGCCGTCGGGCAGCGTCTGCGGACGATGGTGGATCGTCTCGATAGCGACCGAGTCGACCTGGCCCCGGGTCCGCGACTTCAGCGTCTGGACCACTTTCTTGTACGGTTCCAGCGCCGACTCGAACTCGTTGTTGAGCTCGCCGACCGTGCCGTCGTGCAGCTTCTGCAGGCTGGCGTCGATGTCGCCGGAGTTCATGTTGATCAGCACGGTGGTCCAGTCGGCGGCGGTCGCGAGCACCTCGGTCTGGTAGCGGCGTTCGGCGACATCCGCCCGGTGGCCCGACCAGATGATCACGGCGAGCACGATCGCGGCCACCGAGAGCGCGCCGAGGGCCGCCGACGCGACGCCGAAACCGGAGAAGACGCGGCCGTCGTCGGTGCGCTCGTCGTCGGTGCGCTCGCCGTCGGCGCCGTCGTCGGTGCGCTCGTCGTCGGGCATGGCCGTGAGGGTACCGAACCGCGATTTCGGTGCGCGCAGTCGCGCTGAGCGTGACCGAACGCGCCGAAATCGCGACGTCTGGCAACCTGGTGGGGTGACGGTAGAAGCAACCCACGGCGGAGCGGCAGCGACAATCAAGTCCGGCATCGACCTGAGCCACGTCGATCAGCAAGCCCGCCCCCAAGACGACCTGTTCGGCCACGTCAACGGCCGCTGGCTGGCCGAGTACGCGATTCCGGCCGACCGGGCCACCGACGGTGCCTTCCGCTCGCTCTATGACCGCGCAGAGGAGCAGATCCGCGATCTGATCACCGAGGTGTCCGAGGCGCACTCCGAGAAGGGCACCGACCAGCAGCGCATCGGCGACCTGTACGCGAGCTTCACCGACGAGCAGACGGTGGAGCGCATCGGCGTGCGGCCCCTGCTGGACGAATTGGCGAGGATCGACGCCGCCGAGGACGCCGACGCGCTGGCAGCGGTGATCGGCGCACTGCAGCACACCGGCGTCGGCGGTGGCACCGCCGCCTACATCGACACCGACTCCAAGGACTCCACCCGCTACCTGCTGCACCTGAGCCAGTCCGGGCTGGGCCTGCCCGACGAGTCGTACTACCGCGACGAACAGCACGCCGACATCCTGGCCGCCTATCCGCGCCACATCGCCGCGATGCTCGCGCTGGTGTACGGCGAGGAGCCGCAACCGGGAGAGTGGCAGGCCACCGCCGAGCGCGTCGTCGCGCTGGAGTCCAAACTCGCCGCCGCGCACTGGGATGTCGTGAAGCGGCGCGACGCCGACCTCACCTACAACCTGCGCAAATTCGCGGATCTGCCCACCGAGGCGCCCGGCTTCGACTGGGCGGGCTGGGTCACCGCGATGGGTACCACACCGGAGAAGGCAGCGGAAGTCGTTGTACGACAACCGGATTACCTCACCGCGTTCGCGGCGCTCTGGACCGGCGAGGACCTCGAGGACTGGAAGCGCTGGGCGCGATGGCGGCTGATCCACGCGCGGGCGTCTCTGCTCACCGACGACCTCGTCGCCGAGGACTTCGACTTCTACGGCCGCAGGCTCAGCGGCACCGAGTCGATACGCGAACGGTGGAAGCGCGGCGTCTCGGTGGTGGAGAACCTGATGGGCGATGCGCTCGGCAAGCTCTACGTCGAGCGGCATTTCCCGCCGGGCGCCAAGGCGCGGATGGACGAATTGGTCGCCAACCTGCGGAAGGCCTACCGCGTCAGCATCAACCAGCTGGAGTGGATGACGCCCGAGACCCGCCAGCGCGCCCTGGCCAAGCTGGACAAGTTCACACCGAAGATCGGCTACCCCGCGAAGTGGCGCGATTACTCGGCGCTGGTCATCGAACGCGACGATCTGTACGGCAACTACCGCCGCGGGTATGCCGTCAGCTCCGACCGCGAGCTGGCGAAGCTCGGTGGTCCCGTCGACCGCGACGAGTGGTTCATGACGCCGCAGACGGTGAACGCCTACTACAACCCCGGTATGAACGAAATCGTCTTCCCCGCAGCGATTCTGCAGCCGCCGTTCTTCGACGCCGATGCCGACGACGCCGCTAACTATGGCGGCATCGGGGCGGTGATCGGGCACGAGATCGGCCACGGCTTCGACGACCAGGGCGCCAAGTACGACGGCGACGGCAACCTGGTGGACTGGTGGACCGACGACGACCGCACCGAATTCGGTGCGCGCACCAAGGCGTTGATCGCGCAGTACGACGAGTACGTGCCGCGACAACTCGAGGGCAACAACGGTTCACATGTCAACGGCGCGTTCACCGTCGGCGAGAACATCGGCGACCTGGGCGGTTTGTCGATCGCACTGCTGGCTTATCAGCTCTCCCTGAAGGGCGAGCCCGCGCCGGTGATCGACGGGCTGACCGGCGTGCAGCGGGTCTTCTTCGGCTGGGCGCAGGTGTGGCGGACGAAGTCCCGGGACGCGGAGGCTCTTCGCCGGCTCGCCATCGACCCGCACTCCCCGCCCGAATTCCGCTGCAACGGCGTGATCAGGAACATGGACGCGTTCTACGAGGCCTTCGAGGTCGACAGGGACGACGCGCTGTACCTCGAGCCGCAGCGGCGCGTCAGGATCTGGAACTGAAGCCGGGCGCGTCCTTGCCCGCCCGGTAGAACGGGCGAGTGGCGAGCACGTAGATTCCGAATACCGCCACCGGCGCGAGCACCGGCAGCCAGGGCAGCTCGAAGGGGAACGACGCCGCGAGCACACCGACGAACGCGAAGCCAAGGGCCGCAAGCAATGCCGGTGCAGACGCGCCGATCACCCGCGTCGAGCCGCCCTCGGTGTGCCTCAGGACCAGATAGCACGCCGCCGACAGACCGGCGAGCGCGGCGAACATCGGTCCCGCGTCGGAGACGACGATCGCCGCTGCGGCCGACAGAACGGCCACCGTCGTCGCGACGCGCAGTGCGATGCCCGCCATCACCGTGACCGCCGCCGCCATCGCGAGAAGCAGTGCGAGGCCGTCGGTTTGAAATCCGACCGCGGCCACCATCATCAGCCCGAAGGCCGTGGACAGCAGATGGGCCTTGCGAAGCCGCTCCGTCATCGCCGCCCCCGCACCGGGCGTCGACGCTCAGGTACCAGTTTCATCGACTGGTCAAGGGTGTGCTCCGAGGACCACGGGACAATGTCCACGCCGATCGTGCCCATGTCGCGATACATGAACGAGCGCTGCATCGCCCACATCCGGGTGAACAACGGATCATAGATCTTTCCGCCCCTCGCGTGCGCGGCGTCCGTTCCGAACGGCGCGCCTTCGAGAACGTCGACCGCGACGACGGTGTGCCCGCGCCTGCGCAGGTCGATCAGCGACAGCGCGAATTCAGTGTCGAGCATCGTGGAGAAGGCCACCACGATCGCACCTGGCGGCAAGGCGGCGCGAGGCGCCAATGTGCCGGTCGTGCTTTCGAATTCGTCGCCCGCACCCAACAGCGTATCGAGCACCCGGTAGAACTGCCGCCGCCCGATGTCGGCGCCGAGCCAGCGCGGCCGGCCGCCGCCGAGGGTGACGATCCCGGCCCGGTCGCCGCTGCGCAACGCGCTCTGCACCACCTGGACGGCGCCGCGCAGCGCCCGTTCGGTAGCGTCCGTCGCCGGGCCCGGCGGCTGTGCATAGGTGTCGATCAGCACCACCACATCGGCGGCCCGGTCGGTCAACCGCTGGGTGATGTGCAGGCTGCCGCGGCGGGCGCTCACGGGCCAGTTGACCGTACGCAGATGATCACCGGCAACGTACGGCCGGATGTCGGCGTATTCCACGCCCGGGCCGATATGACGGGTGAGGTGGGTGCCCAACCGATCCAACAGTTCCGTCTTCGGGATCGCCGTGGATTGCGGCGACGCCAGCGGGAACACGAAAACATCGGCGGCCTCGACGATCGCGGTGCCCGACAGCAGACCACCCGGCGCGACGACGTCGACCGCCACCCGGATCGGGTAGCGGCCCCATCGGTCCGCTGCGGCCGTAACCACCTGTCGCGCAGGCCATTCACCGCCGACCACATCGAGCGCCATCCCGTCGACGCCCCGGACCGCCAGCGCGACGGCGACGTCGGCGGGCTCCGCGGTCGCCCACACGGACACCCGCGTCTGCTCCCCCTCGAAGCATCGCTGCAGGCCGGGCTCCGCGTGCACGTAGACCTTCGGCAGTGTCCGCTGCCAGCCGATCGAACACAGCACACCCAGCAGCGGCGCGACGAACGCGATGAGCTGCCAATGCGATCCGATGACGGCGGCGGCGAGGACGATGCCGGCGCAGGTGGCCACAGCGCGCGTCAACGGTGAGGCATGCCAGCGCAACTCGGCTGTGGTGCGGCGGGACTCGGTCACGCCCGCGCCCGCGGAACCGGCAGTCGCCGCAGCAGTTCCTCCACAACGTCGGCGCCCTGCACGCGGCGCACCCACATCTCCGGCTTCAGGCTGATCCGATGGGCCACGCTCGGAACGGCGAGCGACTTCACGTCCTCGGGTATCACGTAATCGCGACCCATCAGCAGCGCCCGCGCACGCGCGTGCTGAACGAGGTCGAGTTCGGCGCGCGGGCTGGCGCCGACGGCGACCTGCGGATGCTGGCGCGTCGCGTTGGCGAGCGATACGACGTAAGCCAGCACGTCGTCGTGCACAGTCACCTCCTCCACCGACTCCTGCATGGCGACCAGATCGTGGGCATCCACAACCTGATTCACTCTGGGCTGTGCCGAGCCGCGCTCGAGACGGCGGCGCAGCATCGAGGCCTCCTCCTGCTCGGTCAGGTAGCGCAGTTCGAGCCTGATCGCGAAGCGGTCCAGCTGCGCCTCGGGCAGCGGATAGGTGCCCTCGTATTCGATCGGGTTGTCGGTGGCCAGCACGATGAACGGCTCCGGCAGCCGGTGTGTGACGCCGTCGATGCTCACCTGCCCCTCGGCCATCGCCTCGAGGAGCGCGGCCTGCGTCTTCGGGGGCGTCCGGTTGATCTCGTCGGCCAGCAGCAGGTTGGTGAAGATCGGGCCGGGACGGAATTCGAAACGGCCCGACTGCATGTCGTAGACCGTCGAGCCGAGAAGGTCGGCAGGCAGCAGGTCGGGGGTGAACTGGACGCGGGTGAACTCCAGGCCGAGTGCCGCCGCGAACGACCGGGCTATCAGGGTCTTGCCCAGGCCCGGAAGGTCTTCGATCAGCACGTGCCCGCGCGCGAGCACCGAGGTCAGGATCAACGTCAGCGCCCACCGCTTGCCCACCACGACGCGTTGGATCTCATCGAGTACCGCTTCGCAGTTGGCGGTGGTCGTCGCCGCCGGCATCGTCGTCATACCTGCTCCAGCCTCCGAAGGATTTCGTCGAGCGCTTCACGGCCCGGGCCGGGCACATGATTGTCTGTGCGCGCAACGTTTTCGGGATCGACCCAGGACCACAGTTCGTCACCGAAGAGCATCCGGCCGGTGGCCTGGAAGCCGTCGGGATTCTTGTTCTGCTTCTGGCCCGTGGCGATGCCGAACTGTCGCGCCAGCATCGGGCGGAGATGGCGGTCCCAGTCGGAGCGGGTGGATTCCGACCACGAGATGAACGTCTCGGTCCGAGAAAGCCAGCGGCGCAAGGACTCCTCCGCGTCATTGACGCTCGGTGCGTCCTGCTCGGATTCCGTCGCGTGCGCCAGATACCATCGCAGGGTCAGCAGCGTCACGGCGACCGCCGCCCCGGCGATCACCAGCACGAGCCGACGGTCAGGCATCAGCATTGCCAGCACCTGAACCCCGACCACCAGGCACAGGCTCGCTGCGACAAGCTTTTTCAGCGTCACGCCATGCTCCGCAATTCCTCGAGCACCAGCGTCAGCACCCGCATCGCGGTCGCCCGGTGGTCCTCGGTCATCACATGCGGGCTGAACCGCGCCTCCTCGAACAGTTCGACGAGTTCGGTCGCATTGTCGGCGCGCAGCGCACCGTGTTCCACGGCACGGGCCAGCACCTCCGACGGTGTATCGGATTCGCGCGGAACGATGTCGGGCGAGTTCTCCAGTTCGCGCTCCATCGCCGCGTAGCACGCGATGATCGCTTCTCTGGGTTCGCGGCTCAGATCAGCCGCCTCGGCCAGCCCGACCTCCGCCGCCCGTGCGAGCGGATCAGAGCCGGGCTCCGACGGGGCGGGCCGGTAGTCGTCGACCGGCACCGCCGCGGTCGCGGCGCGCCGCTGCCAACGGCCCACGATCACCGCGCCCACGAAGACGGCCATCATGAGCAGCACCGTCGACCCGGCCAGCAGTGAGAAGACGCTGGACGAGGGCTCGGGCTCGCCGGATGGAGCCGCCGGCGGTTGGGGCGCGCCGGATGGCGGCGTGCCCGCGTCGGACGGTGGCTGCTCGATACCCAACTGCGCGTTCATCCGCGACAGCAGCGCGAACAGCAGCAGCCACGCGATCGCCACCGCCACGGCGACGAGCACCATGCGCCACGTCAACGGCCGCCGTTCGCCTGCCATTTTGCGTGGCGGTTCGCCCGGGCCGTGGGAGACCGGCCGGTGCCGCGACTGCGTGAGGATCGCGATGACGATGATCGCCATCGACACCGCGAGCATCGCGATGACGGCGAACAGGCTGCCGACGCCATTGGACGGCCGCTCCGGCGACGGCGTTTCAGCGCCGGGCAGATATCCGTGCAGCGCGGCGGCAGCCACGATCAGGAGCACGATCACCGCGCCGACGCGCGCCCGATGGGCCATATCCCATCCTGGTCGCGGTCAGATCAACGCCGCAACAACTTGGCTAAATCTGCCAGTCCTGGGCGCCGTCGTTCTGGTTGTACGTACCGACGGAGTTCTTGATGACGATCGGGTCGCCGCTGCCGAAGTTGTCGAAGAACCACTTGGCGTTGTCCGGGCTGAGGTTGATGCAGCCATGGCTGACATTGCGCTTGCCCTGGTCACCCACCGACCACGGTGCGCTGTGCACGAATGCGCCGCTGTTGTCGATGCGGACCGCGTTCTGCACGGTCAGCTTGTAGCCCTCGGGTGAGGTGTTCGGGACGCCGTATGTCGCGGAGTCCATCACGATGGACGGGAACTTCTCCAGCACGTAATACGTGCCGTTCTTGGTTTCGTGCTTGCCGTCGGGCTTACCCATCGACACCGGGAACGTCTTCTCGACCTTCCCGTTGCGGGTGATCGTCATCTGGTGGGTCTTGTCGTCGACCGTGGCGATCAACGACTCACCGGTACGGAAGCTGGACTTGGCGCCGCTCGCATCGATGTTGACGGTCGTGTTGGCCGGCCAGAAGTTCAGCGGACGCCAGCGCACCTGGGTGTTGCTCATCCAGTAGAACTTGCCCGGAACCGGCGGGTTCGACGAGATATGAATCGCCTGCTCGGCCATCGGACGGTCGGCGATGGGCCGCGCAAAATTGATGATGATCGGCTTGCCCACGCCGACCATGGCGCCGTTGACCGGGTTGAAGCTCGGCGGGACGAACACCGGTTCGCCGGTGTAGGGGGTGGGGTTCTGACCCGCCGGGGTGCCCTCGGGGATCGTCGTCGGCTGCGCCATCGGATCGGCAGGCGGTGCGAACGGATTGGGCGGCGGCGCCAACGGATCAGCGGGAGGCGGGGGCGGCGGAACGGCCAGCGGATCGGCGGGCGGCGCCGCCGGGTCCGCGACGGGCGGGGCGGGCGCTACCGCAGCAGCGGCGTCGACCGGCGCCTCGGGCGCGGGCGCAACGACGGCGGGATCGGGCCCCGGCGGTGGACCGAACGGACCCGGTCCGGGTTCGGGCTCCGCGAACGCCAGCGGACTACCGAACGCCGTTCCCCCGATCAGACCAACCGCGATCGTCGCGGTGATGAGCTTCCGCATTGAACGCTGCGGCATGCGAACACCTCCAGTCAAAGCTCCGACCAGTCTCGCACAGTGCGAACCCCGGCTAACCCCGAAAAGGGCCCTCCCAGGCCGGACACGTGTCCAGAGAAGGGCGCTGAACTGCTGCGATCATCGCGACGGAGTGTCGAATGTTACTTCCTGCTGGTTACCTGTCATAACCACGAAAAGGCCCCGAGCGGCCAGCACCCCGCAGAGCGCGACCGCCATCAGCACGGTCGACAACGCGACCATTGCTGCGAGTCCGGCCCGTTCGTAGAGCAGGCCGCCGGCCAGCGCACCGGCCATGATCCCGACCTGGAACGCCGTCACGTAGACGCCGGACGCGCCGTCGGGGTCGTTCGGTGCGGTGCGCATGGCCGCCGCCTGCAGCATCGGCGGCAACGCCGTCGACGCCGCCCCCCACAGGATCATCGCCACGGCACCGACCGTGATCGTCACCGCCGTTGGTCGTGGACCGCCCGCCAGCACCGTCAGCACCGCGAACACGGCGGCCAGCGCACCGAGGCAGCCGACGACCGCGCCCTTCGGATATCGGTCGAGCGGTCGGGCCATCACTGCCATGCCCACCAGGCCGGCGACGCCGAAACCGGCAAGCAGCCAGGCCAGAGGCGGTCCGTGCACACCGACGACGTCGCGGATGATCACCACGATGAACGTGTAGGAGACGAAGTGGCCGGTGACCCCGATCAGCGTCAACGCACTCAGCGCCACCAGCCTGGTGTTGCGGCGATGGCGCTCGTAGCACCGCGCGGTGTCGACCTCGGCGGGTGACTCCCCCATCGGCGGCAGCATCACCCAGGCCATGACCGTGACAGCGGCGGCCGCGACGGCGACCGCGACGACCGCCCGGCGCCATCCCCACAGCTCGCTCATCGCTGCGGTCAGCGGGTTGCCGACGACGAGCGCGAGGGTCGTGCCCACGTAGATTGCGGCGGTGGCGCGGCCGGTGTGTGTCGCAGGCACCAGCCTCGCGCCGATCGGCGCGATGACCGACCACATCAGCCCGTGCGTCACCGCGCACAGCACTCGGCCGCCGGCGAGCACCGCGAAATTCGGCGCTAGCGCCGAAATCAATTGGGAGGCAGTCAAACACACCATGGTCAGCAGCAGCGTGCGGCGCCGTGGCCAGTGCGCGGTGAGACGCACCAGCGGCACCGTCGTCATCGCGGCGACGAGCGCATAGCTGGCCAGCAGGGTGCCGACCAACGCCTCGCTCACGCGCAGGCCGGCCGCGATGTCGGGCAGCGCGGCGACCGGAACCATCTCCGCGGTCACGTAGACGAACGCGGCCGCCGCCAGCACCGCCAGTTGCACGGCGATGCGGGGTGTCCATGCCGGGCTCGGCACGATGCGGGTGTCCACGGTCATAACCTGGGTACATCACGGTATCGGCTCGACCGCGTAATCGAGGAAAGGCTCGCGATGGTCGCAATCCCTGAGGGTTACGAATGTCTGTTGGAACGCCCCAACTCCGGGCACCTCGCCACCGTGTCCGACCCGACCGGGTTCGGTAAGCAGTGATCGTCGCCTTCAGCGTCAGCCCGTCGGGCGGCGACGAAAGTGGCGGCGTCGGGGCGGCCGTCGCTGCGGCAGTCCGGGTGGTTCGCGAGTCGGGGCTGCCCAACGAGACCAATGCGATGTTCACCAACATCGAAGGTGAATGGGATGAGGTGATGGCGGTGGTGAAGCGGGCGGTCGACGCGGTCGCCGCTGCGGCGCCCCGGGTCAGCCTGGTGCTCAAGGCCGACATCCGGCCCGGTTACCCGGACCAGCTGACCGCCAAAGTCAAGCGGATCGAGGACGCGCTCGGCGGCTGAGGCGTCGTCGGAAGCGCGGGATATGGCTGAGCCCAGGCGCGTCAGCCGGCTGAGCCGGCTCTATGCCGTATGGGTGGTACGGCTGCGCTGGCTCGTGGTCGCCGCGATGGCCGCGGCGGCACTGCTCGCCACCATGCAGCTGCCGAGTCTGCAGGCCGATGCCGGCCTCGAGGTCACCCGGCACGACTCACCCGCGCTCGAAGGCGAACGTCGGGTGCTCGAGATGTTCGGTCTACCACTGCTGAGCCCGGCCGTCCTCGTCCAACGCGACCAGGACGGCCTGGGCGTTGCAGCGTTCGAAGCATCGTTTCGGCAAGCGGCGGCCACCAACGCCGACACGATCACCCAAGGCATTCCGGCCGACGGCATCGCCGGTGCGCTGCCGATACCGAATTCACCTCCGGTGGTTGGTCATCCGACGACCATGGTCACCTATCTGTGGGGCGGCTCCAGGCTCAACGGCGGCGAACTCCTCGATGCCGGCCGGCACTACGGTGACCGCCTGGGGCCGGACGCGAAAGTCGTCGGCGTCACCGGGATCATTCCAGTCCAAGTAGAGCAGGGCAGGGTGGTCAGTTCCCAGCTGAAATGGGTCGAGGTCGCGACATTCCTCGTCGTCGCCCTCATCCTCGGCGTCGCTTTCCGCTCCGCCATTGCCCCGGTGATCACCCTGGGAACCTCCGTCGTCGCGTACCTCATCACGGTCCGCCTCATCGGTGAATCAGCTGCGCGGCTGGGGATTTCGGCACCGACCCAGTTGGAGCCGGTGGTCATCGCCCTCACCCTCGGAATCACCACGGACTACTCGATATTCTTCCTGTCCGGGATGCGGCGGCGGGTGACCGCGGGCCGGTCTCCCCGCGACGCCCTCAGGTTCTCGGTAACTCACAATCTGCCGATCGTGCTGGTAGCCGGGCTCACCGTCACCGCAGGGGTGGCCAGTGTGGTGGTGGCTCAGATGCCGCTGTTCAAGGCCTTCGGCCCCGGGCTTGCCATCACAGTGGGCGTGGCGTTGGTTGTGTCGATCACCCTGGTGCCGGCGCTTCTCGCGATCTGCAGCAGGTTCGCGCTGTGGCCCGGATCGCGCAGGTCCGTACTCCGCACGGACGACAGCCCCGCCATCGGCAGCAGGCTTTCCGCGCGGCTGCTGACCACTCGGGGGGTGGCCGCGCTCGTCGTGCTCCTTTCCCTTGCGGCCCTGATCACGGCCAGCTTGCCGTTGTCCGGCTTCCGCGCCTCCGTCGCGTCACCCGAAACGCTGCCGCCCGACAACTCGGTGCGGCTCGCGGCGGCAGCGGCCGTGCAGGGCTTTCCTCCCGGTGTGCTGGCACCCACCGAGCTTCTGGTCGAGCGGAAGGGCATCACCGCCGATCGCGCGGCGCTCGTCGCGTTGCAGCGCCGCATAGCGAAACAGCCAGGGGTCGCCGTCGTGGTCGGCCCGCAACAGCAGCCGGTCGATGTCCACGTCAACGGAATGGGTCTCTTCCTGGCGCCGAGCGGTGATGCCGCCCGCTACCTGATCGTCTTCGCGCACAAGCCCCTTGCCGCGTCCGGGTTGCAGGACCTCCAACGCCTGCAGGGTGCGATGCCTGCGCTGCTGACGGCGGCGGGTCTGACGGATGCGACCGTCGAGTATCTGGGGGCCGGCGCGTTGGGCGTGGAGTTCGTGAAAACCGCCCGAAGCGATCTCATCCGCGTCGGCATCGCCGTCGGGGTGGTGAATCTCGTGTTGTTGGTCGTATTCCTGCGCGCCATCGTGGCGCCCCTCTATCTGTTGGCCACGAATCTCCTGTCGGTGAGCGCGGCGCTGGGACTCACCACTCTGGTTTTCCAAACAGGAGTGGGCTACGAGGGATTGATCTTCTACGCGCCGTTCGCGGCGGCAGTGCTGCTGGCCTCGTTGGGCTCGGACTACAACATCTTCACCGTCGGATGGATCTGGGACGAAGCCCGGTCCCGCCCGCTGCGCCATGCCGTGGCCGTTGGATCGCCGCGGCGTCCGGTCACGATCGCCGGTGTCACGCTCGCGACCAGTTTTGCCTTCGTCGGGCTGATACCGGTGGCACCCTTCCGGGAACTCGCGTTCGCGGTCGCCGTCGGCGTGCTGATCGACACCTTCCTCGTGAGATCGCTGCTGGTTCCGAGTCTCATCGTGCTGGTCGGTCGCGTCAGCGGCTGGCCAGGTCGCCGGCTCGCCGCGGCACATACTGGCGACGGCTCCCGCCAGGACTCCAGTTGACGGCTGAACGGCACGGTCTACGCGACATGTCATTCGCCAAAACGCGTATCACGCCCGGCCAACGGGGTAATCCTTGGTGGCAACGCACTATCTGACGAAAGAAGGACACCATGCGTGCCGATTGCTTTCGGCTTGCTCTCAGTTGTGGGGTGGCCACAGCCGCGCTGGCGCTGGCCGGCTGCGGTGCGGACAATCAAGCCACGAACGTGTCGACCCCAACCGAGGCCACTGTAAATACCTCCGGCGCTCAGGTCGAAGTCGGGAACACCGTCAACTACGGATCGTTCGGCACCACTGCCGAAATCGACTGCGCCGACGGGAAATCACTCAATGTCGGTGGGTCTAACAACACGCTGACCGTCCAGGGCAAGTGCGCCTCGGTGATCATCGGCGGTGCCGGCAACACCATCGACTTCAAACGGATCGATGGTGAGCTGAGGGTGATAGGACTGAACAACAAGGTCACCTACGAGGCCGGCGACCCGACGGTCAACGACATCGGCTCGGGAAACTCGATAACGAAGAAGTAACAGCCGCCTTCGGAGGCCGCTACGACGGGACGGGATTTCCTCGGTGAAACCACTCTCCCGACGGCGAACGCCGGCCAGACCAGTTGCAGAGTTGCCCGCTTTCCGTATCAGCGACTTTGTCGCTCAGAGGCGGGCACTTCGGCGCTCGCTCCGAGCGCGGGCGACGATTACGACCGGACGAGGCGGGGGACCGCTACGACCGGACGAGGCGGGCGATCGCAGCGGATGCTTCGGCCAGTTTCGCGTCGGCTTCGTCGCCGCCCTCGGCGACCGCCTGGGACACGCAGTGGCCGAGGTGTTCGTCGAGCAGACCCAGGGCGACCGATTGCAGGGCACTGTTCACGGCGCTGATCTGAGTCAGCACGTCGATGCAGTACTTGTCGTCTTCGATCATCTTCGCGATGCCGCGGACCTGGCCTTCGATGCGCCGCAGCCGTTTCGCGTAGTTGTCCTTGTTGGACGTGTAGCCGTGCGAGGCGGTCATCCCATCAGCATACCGGTACCCCACCGGGGTATGCATATTGGTTTGGCCGGGTGAAACGCAGCGAGCATACTGGCATCCATGCCCTCAGACTCTGCTGATGCTCTTCGCGCAAGCGGCTCATCGCCGGCCAGGCCGGACATCAAGCCCCGCAGCCGCGACGTGACCGACGGCCTCGAGAAGGCCGCCGCCCGCGGGATGCTGCGGGCGATAGGCATGGAGGACGAGGACTTCGCCAAGCCGCAGATCGGCGTCGGGTCCTCGTGGAACGAGATCACCCCGTGCAACCTCTCGCTCGACCGGCTCGCCAAGGCCGTCAAGGACGGCGTCTTCGCCGCGGGCGGCTATCCGATGGAGTTCGGCACGATCTCGGTATCCGACGGCATCTCGATGGGCCACGAGGGCATGCACTTCTCGCTGGTCTCACGCGAGGTCATCGCCGACAGTGTCGAAACGGTCATGCAGGCCGAGCGCCTCGACGGGTCGGTGCTGCTGGCCGGCTGCGACAAGTCTCTGCCCGGCATGCTGATGGCCGCCGCCCGGCTCGACCTCGCCAGCGTGTTCCTCTACGCGGGGTCGATCCTGCCCGGCAGGGCCAAGCTCTCCGACGGCACCGAGATGGACGTGACGATCATCGACGCGTTCGAGGCGGTCGGCGCGTGCGCCCGCGGCCTCATGCCGCGTGAGGACGTCGACGCCATCGAGCGCGCGATCTGCCCTGGTGAAGGTGCATGCGGCGGCATGTACACCGCCAACACCATGGCCTCGGCCGCCGAGGCGCTGGGCATGTCACTGCCGGGCAGCGCCGCTCCGCCCGCCACCGACCGGCGCCGCGACGGGTTCGCCCGGCGCAGCGGGCAGGCCGTCGTCGAACTTTTGCGCCGCGGCATCACCGCCCGCGACATCCTCACCAAGGAGGCGTTCGAGAACGCGATCGCGGTGGTGATGGCCTTCGGCGGCTCCACCAACGCCGTGCTGCACCTGCTGGCGATCGCCCACGAGGCCAACGTCAACCTGTCGCTGGCGGACTTCACCCGCATCGGGCAGAAGGTGCCGCACCTGGCCAACGTCAAGCCGTTCGGCCAGCACGTGATGTTCGACGTCGACCGCATCGGCGGGGTGCCCGTCGTGATGAAGGCATTGCTGGATGCCGGTCTGCTGCACGGCGACTGCCTGACCGTCACCGGCGAGACGATGGCGAACAACCTCGCCCACATCGCCCCGCCCGATCCCGACGGCAAGGTGTTGCGCGCTCTGGACAACCCCATACACCCGACCGGCGGCATCACGATCCTGCACGGATCGCTGGCGCCCGAAGGCGCAGTCGTGAAGTCGGCAGGCTTCGACTCCGACGTGTTCGAGGGCACCGCACGGGTCTTCGAGCGCGAACGGGCCGCACTCGACGCGCTCGAGGACGGCACGATCACCAACGGCGACGTCGTCGTCATCCGCTACGAGGGCCCCAAGGGCGGCCCGGGCATGCGGGAGATGCTGGCCATCACCGGTGCCATCAAGGGTGCCGGTCTCGGTAAGGACGTACTGCTGATGACCGACGGCCGGTTCTCCGGCGGCACCACCGGTCTGTGCGTCGGGCACGTCGCGCCCGAGGCGGTCGACGGCGGGCCGATCGCGTTCGTGCGCGATGGCGACCGCATCCGTCTCGACGTCGCCAACAGCACCCTGGACGTGCTGGTCGATCCGGCCGAATTCGACGCGCGCAAAGCCGGTTTCGAACCGCTGCCGCCGACTTACACCACCGGCGTGCTGGCGAAATACACCAAGCTCGTCGGCTCCGCGGCCCAGGGCGCGGTCTGCATCTAGCTGACCATCCGGTCGATCCGCTGCAGGGCGATCGCCAACACCGGCAGGTACGCGGGCGCCCACCAGGGCGCCGCCATGCTGGCGCGGCAACCGGCGTCGTCGGGTTCCACCGAATGCGAGGTGGCGGGCACGCCCGCGACCGACCATGCCCATCGGCGGCCGGGGATGAACTCGGTGATCCTGAACGGCAGCGCGACGCCGACCGGCGTGTGCACACGTCCGCTCGCGCCGAGCGTCATCTGCGCCGTCGATTCGCCGCCGGCGACGGTCGGTCCCATTTCGGCCACGCGTCGGTGTCGATGAGAAGCTGCCAGACGGCGTCGGCCGGAGCGTCGATGTGTCTACTGACGGAAAGCATTGGGGTGGCATACCCGCTATCGACTACTCGTCATCGTCGGGCCAGAGAATGAAATCGTCGAAGGCCCGCAGGGCGGGCTCGGGACCGACCTCGTCGAGGGCGGCGCGGACGGCGTGCAGATGCGCCACGGTCATCTCCAGCGGTGGCTCGTCCGGCTGATAGGTCGTCCGAACCGGATAATCGACACCCGCTTGAAGCGTCATCTCGATGTGACATCCGATGACGTGGGTTACCGGATGGGTCTCGCAGAATTCGATCATCCGATCGATGCTGTGTGAGTAAGCCGCCCAGTCCACGATGTAGAGCCGACCGCGGTAGACGGTGTCCCCGGTGAGCAGAATGCCAGTCCACGGGTCCCAGAAGGTCACCGCAGCCGAGTGGTGTCCTGGCGTCGCGAATGCCTGCAGAACGCGACCACCGAGGTCGACGGGTCTGATGTCGTCGGCGTCGGTGGTGAATCCGAAGAACGGCCACGCGGCATCTTTCTCCGCCTTGATGAGCACGGTGTCGGCGCGGTCGGCGAACTGCTCGTCTCCGGCCACGTGGTCACCGTGTGCATGGGTGTGGAGGACGAGCAGTTCGTATTCGCTGTGCGGGTTGCGACTGAGCCAGGAGTCGATCAGGTCGTCGATGACCCGGCGGAGCGGAAAGAAGTCGGGTGAGGCGGTGGCACCGGTGTCGAGCATAACCGCGCGCGCTGCTCCCCGAACAGCAAGAACAGAAACGGCGCCTCGTAATCGATGGCCTTGTTCTGCCGGAGGATGACGGTGTTGTCGTCATACCAGTAGGTCTGCAGATCGGGGTCGGAGTTGTGTTTCGACGATGGCGATCCGTGAATCCATTGCACATCAAGTGGTTTGGCGGTTTCCGACTTGTGTTGAGCAACACCGGACATCGATCCTCCAGTGTGCGTCGTCTTGACGGGCCGGGTACGGCGCACATCTCGTCCGGGATGCGCGCTCGCGCATCTACTCAGAAGCACCCTAGCAACGCGAAGACGCTATGTATTCCGACCACCGTTCACCCCGAGGATCTGTCCGGTGATGTAGCCGGCCTCGTCGGAGACCAGGAACGCGCACGCCGCGGCGATGTCCTCGGGCTTGCCCGCCCGGCGCACCGGTGTCATCTGCAGCGCCCGATCGAAATTCGTGTCGCCGCGCTCCTCGGCGGCACGCAGCATCGGGGTGTCGATGAATCCCGGCGGGATGGCGTTGACGGTGATGCCGCTCGGGCCATACTCCAGCGCCAGCGACTTGGTCAGCCCGTTCACGGCGGATTTCGCGGCCACGTAGTGCGCCATCCGCGGTACGCCCGAATGCGTGCTCGACGAACTGATGTTCACGATCCGCCCCCAGCCGGCTTCGACCATGTCGGGCAGCACCGCCTGACAGCAGTGAAAGACGCCGTTGAGGTTGACATCGATGACCCGGTTCCAGTCCTCGAAGGAGATGTCGGAGAAACGGGAGAACCCGTCCAGCCCCGCGGCGTTCACCAGGATCGACACCGGGCCGAGCTGGGTACGGATCTTCTGCAGGGCGGCGTCGACCTGGTGGCGGTCGGTGACGTCGGCGGTGTAGGCGAAGTCGCCCGCCGACCGCTGCAGATCGATCGTGGCGACGTGATGACCGTCGGCTTCGAGTCGCTGCGCGATGGCGCGGCCGATGCCCGACGCCCCGCCGGTTACCACGGCTGTCTTCATGACCGATGTCCTTTCCTGCGCAGCCCGAGGGTGCGCCGTCCTGTTTGCACGAGATGGGTCAACAGGTCGTCGTCGTCGACGGCGATCCATGCCGGTCCGACAGCACCCGAGAGTCCTGCGAGTACGACGGTCGCCTTGATGCGTCCGGCGGGCTCTTGGTCGTCGCCCGCGAGCAGTGCGAGTTGGCGGTTGATCAGCTCTGCCCAGTGCGGCTGGTGGCGGAGCAGCGTGGTCACGCTCGGGTCGCAGGCAAGCACCGAGACCAGCGCCCGGTTGGCCACCGCCAGTTCGGCGTAGCCGCGCAGCATGTGCTCGGCGCGGGCGTTGGCGGTGCGCTGGGATTCGGCGGCGGTGACGATGGCGCTGAGCTGCTCGCGCATCGGTTCGACGACGGCGGCGAGCAGTTCCTCGCGGGTGCGGAAGTGGTAGTAGATGGCGGCCTTCGTGAAGCCCATCTCGTCGGCGATCATCTGCAGCGAGGTGCCCGCGAAGCTGTGTCGGGTGAAGAGGTCGACGGCGACGTCGATCAGGCGCTGCCGGGTGTCGACAGCACCCGGCGTCTGCACCGCAAGCGTCTCCATACTTGACGATCGTACAGGACGCTACTTGCCGATCGTAAAGTGGCGACGGCATCGCGCCAGCGCTCCAGTCGACGAAATAGTTCCGCATCAAGGCCGGATGAACCACAATGTGTTCTCTCAGTTGGCCCACGAACGACCCGGCAGGACCAACGTGGCACATGACGTGATCGCCTTCGACACGACGCTGGCTCACTCATGTCCGGATATCTGGGGCATCCTTCAGGCACCCGAGCGGTACCCGCGATTCTTCCGCGGGCTCGGGGCGTGCGATCAGGTTTCCGGCGAAGCGAAGCGGTTCGAGGTCCGTCTGTCCACCCCTGGCGGCGCCGTCGTCGTTCACCAGATGCGCCGGGAGGTCCGGCAGTCGCGCATGGAAATGCGACTCGACGCAACACAGGTGAGCGGCTGTTTCGTGTCGATTCGGCTGACCCCCGAAACGGGCGGTGCGCGGATCGCGCTGAGGGTCTTCGGGCTCGGCCTGCTCCACCCCGACCTGGCGAAAGCCGGCGACAGCGCCGTCCGCAACTGGATCCGGGATGGCCTGCTGCGAATATCCGACTACCTCGAAGGCAAGCAGTCCTCACTCCTGGTCAACATGGGCGACGGGCACTCTCTTGCGCTCAGCGTCGTGAAGACCATGATCGTCAGCGGTGTGGTGCGCGCTTCGCGGCCGGATCGTGGTCTTCGACAGCTCAATTCGCTGGCCAAATGGGGGTTCACGCTCGCAGGCGGTCTCGGGGCGGCCGCCGCGCGATCACCTCACAACGTAGCGGCTGTCGATCGGTACGGGACGTCGACGTTCGCGGACATGGCCGAGCGCACCGCATGCCTGGCTACGGGCCTCGCCGCAGGTGGCTTCACCAAGGACAGCAAGTTCGCGGTCCTGGCACGCAATCATTCGGCGATGGTCGAGTGCATGGTCGCGGCGAGCAAATTGGGTGCAGACCTGGTGTTGCTCAACACCGGCCTTGCGGCCCGCGCGATCGAAGAGATCATCGAACACAACGCGGTCGACGCCATATTCGTCGACGACGACTTCGAGCCCCAGGTGCGCTATCTCCCTGCCGAAATTCCGCGCATTTCGACACACCCCGATTCATCGCTCCCACACCGGCGTTCGATCGAAGATTTCATTTCCGCCGGCGCAGGCGCGGGGCCGGTGGCGCCACCGAAGCAACCCGGCAAGCTGATCGTCCTCACCTCGGGTACCACCGGCACGCCCAAGGGCGCGCGCCGACCCACGCCACCCGGCTTCGGCGCAATCGCCGCGATGTTGTCACGGATGCCGCTGCGTCGCGACGAAGTGATGTTGCTGGCCGCACCGCTGTTTCACGCCTGGGGCCTCGCCGCGCTGCAAGTGAGCGCTCCGATACTCGCAACGGTGGTGCTGATGGAGCGGTTCGATGCCGAAGAGTGCCTCAAAACCATTGCGCTGCAGCGCTGCACCGCCCTGGTCCTGGTTCCGGTGATGTTGCAGCGGATTCTCGAATTGCCCGCCGCCGTGGTCAACCGATACGACACGTCGTCGCTGAAGGTGGTCGCCAGCAGCGGGTCGCCCATTCCCGGCGCGGCCGTCATCAAGTTCATGGACACCTTCGGCGACATCCTGTACAACTTCTACGGCTCCACCGAGGTGTCGTGGGCCACCATCGCCGATCCCACCGACCTGCGCCTCGCCCCGACAACCGCCGGCCGACCACCCCTCGGTACGCGCGTCGCCATCCTCGACAAGCACGGCAATCCCGTGCCGGTCGGCGCCGTCGGTCGCATCTTCGTCGGCAACGACATGCTGTTCGACGGCTACACCAACGCGGCGTCACCTGCCGTCGAAGATCAGCTGATGGACACCGGCGATCTCGGCTACCTCGACGCCAGCGGGCGGCTCTTCGTCGCCGGACGCGACGACGAGATGATCATCTCCGGCGGCGAGAACGTGTTTCCGCGGCCCGTCGAAGAGGCTATCGCCGTCTTGCCCCAGGTCGCCGACGTGGCAGTCGTCGGCGTTCCCGATCCGGAATTCGGTCAACGCCTCGCCGCGTTCGTCGTCCGCGCCAAGGGCGCATCGCTGGACGAAGAGATGGTCAAGGATTACGTCCGGAACCGCCTGAGTCGCTTCTCGATTCCGCGCGATGTCACGTTCGTCAACGGGCTGCCGCGGACGGCGACGGGAAAGATAGTGAAGCGCCGTTTGATCGACGGGCATTTCCCACTGGGACCGCGCTGGCCTACGGACCGCTGAAGCGGCCGTAGAGCATCGGCAGGAAGCCGGCGAGGTGGTTCATCTCCTGAGCGCAGTGGACCAGCAGATCGCGCGGGTCGGGTAGCTGACGGGCCGCGACCGGGCGAACGGCAGCATCGGTCAGCCGGTTCGCGAGGTTGGCGCGCACGCCCACGTGCTTGCCGCCCATCCAGAACCGGGAACGCATTTCGGCGCCGTCGGGCGTCGGGCGCACGTAGTGGACGAGCCAGCCGACGTCCACCGGGAGGTCGCTCGAGCCGAGTCGGGCGCAGATCGCCACTTCGTGGTCACCGATGTTCTGCAGTCCGATCGCAGACGGCTCGATGAACCGGATGGCGGCACGCGTGAATGTCGAACCCAGATACTCCTGTACTAGCGAGGTGCGACCGAGGTAGCGGCCGTCGCCGCCGCCGTCCGCCCATTGCGCCGACACGTGGGCGCGGGGGTGCCACAGCTTGTAGCGCCGCGAGTCGCTGCCGTGCCAGCCGAACCACCACGACCACATCGTCGGCGTGACTCCCAGCATATCGGTGCGCACCGAGACCTGCAGTCCGCCGTCGCGCAGCACGCCGTATCCGTTCTCGGTCTGCTGATAGCCATCGCCGAGCAGAGAACCGGCGTCGTCGAATTGCGGCAGGGTCGGCCCGGCCAGCGGCCCCTGGTGCAGTGCATCGACGACATGGCCTGGAAGCGCGGCCATTTCGGGCTGGTAGAAATCGGCGAACGAGGTGTCGTAGTCGTCCTGCCGATAGCCGAGTTCGCCGGTCATGTCACCCTGCCCATCCAGCTGTGGAAGCGCCCGTCGGGGTCGTACCGCGCACGCGCCTTGTCGAGTCGCGACATAGCGTCGTCCGTCGCGAACTTGGCGGGTCTGCGGCCGAGGTTCTCATCGGCGAGCTGGATACCGCTGGCCAGACCTGCCATGGCCGCCATGTTGGAACGTGCCCAGTCCGAATACTTTTCGTCGTCGGCGGGTTCGTGCCAGGCGGTGTAGAGGGCAAGATAGATCTCGTCCTCGAGGCTGTACGCCATGTCCTCGCGGGCCGGTGACGGCCCCCAGTTCAGCCACAGGAAGTGCGACGGGTGCGGGGGCATGGTCTCGATGATGCGGCGGATTCCGGGTAGAAGCTCGGCCGCTGACGCCGAAGTCCACATGTTGTCGGTGGCGTAGCGGTATCCGGTCGGGTAGTTGCTCATCACCGCCTCGAACCAGCTCGCGAGATCCGCTGGCGCATACGGGACTGCGACCATCGCGTGTTCGCGCGCCGGGCAGGTGTCGAGCAGTGCGAGCGCGGTCGCCGCATCCTCGTCGGAGTCGGCGAACACCGGGGAGGCCAGCACGATCCCCGGTGATTCCAGGCCCGCGCCCGGCACGCTGCGGGAGGAGACGATCTGCAGTTCGACCCTGCGGTCGACGTCGGCGCTGATGTCCCGCGCCCAGGTGAACACGTCATCGGCCAGATCGATCGGGTAGACGTAGAGGCTGCTGCCGCAAATCGCCGGCCGCGGGTACACACGAAGGTGAAACGCGGTCACTACCCCGAAAAAGCCTGGACCGGATCCTCTTGCAGCCCAATATAGTTCGGGGTGATGGTCCCCGTCGCAGTAAATGAGTTCGCCGTCGGCGGTGACGACGTCGACGCCGATCACGCTTTCGCACGCCGGTCCGAGCACGCGGCTGTTCCAGCCGTACCCGCCCTGCAGCAGGTAGCCGCCGATGCACACGCCCTTACAGTGGCCCGTCGGAAAGAACAGGCCCTGCGCTTCGAGTTCGATCGCCAGCACGCTGCCGCCCTTGCCTGGTCCGACGACGGCGGTCATCGTCTCGGCGTCGACGGAGCAGTCGTCGAGACCGCTGACGTCGAGCAGCAGGCCACCGTCGCGGACGTGGCTGCCCGCCCAGCTGTGGCCGCCGGAGCGCACGCCGATCTGCAGGCAGTTGGCGTCGGCGTAGCGCACCGCGGCGAGCACGTCTTCTGTGTCACGGGCCACCACGATCAAATCGGGGAAACGATCCGGCGTCCGGGCGTTCCAGACGGTTGCCCGCCGCGCGGCCTCGTAGCCGTCGTCGCCCTTTTCGAAGAACCGGCCTTCCGGCAGTGCCACCACGATCACTCCTAGATTCGCATATTGAATCATTGTGATTCGCTATGCGGATCAATATAGTGGGGGGGTGCCGCGTCCGGAAGAGAATCCGCGAGCTGATCTCGGACGTGAAGGCGGCATTCAAGTGCTGCGCCGCGCTGCGGCCGCGCTCGATGAGATCGCGGCGGCGCCGGGCCGGCTGCGGCTGGTCGACCTCGGCCCCCAGCTCGGGCTTGCGAAATCGACAGCGCGTCGCCTGCTCGTCGGCCTCGTCGAGGTCGGCTTCGCCCGAGTCGACGAGCAGGGTCGGTTCTCGCTGGGGGATCGTCTGTTGGCGCTCGGCGGGGCTGACCACGCGCGGCTCGCGGCGGTGTTTCGTCCTGCGCTCGAGGACGTGGCCGAGGCGACGGGTGAGACGGTCGACCTGTCGGTACTGCAGGGACGGCAGATGCTGTTCATTGGTCAGATCGAGTCGGCGCACAGGTTGCGCGCGGTGTCGGCGGTGGGTGTGCGCTTTCCCCTGGACTCGACAGCCAACGGAAAGGCCGCGCTGGAATTGCTTGCCGACGACAGCCTGTCGCACAGCGGCATCACTTTTGATCGCGACGAACACACCGCCGGGATTTCGGCCGCGGGCATCGCAGGCAGGACGGCGGACGGCCACATCCTGGCGCTCTCGGTGCCTGCGCCGACCGACCGTTTCGTCGCCAACGAGAAGCTGATCGTGGCCGCGCTACGGGCGGTGGCGGACTCGACGGCGTGGACACCGTGACCGCTTGACGTCGGCTTGAGAAATCGCCTCCTGGTGTTGGCCGGACGGCCACGCAGGCTATTTCACCAGCGCGACCGCGAAACCATCCCAATCCTTGCTTCCGACAGTCTGAATCGCCGCCGCATCAAGGTGCGGGTTCTCGCCCATCATGTCGAACATGGCGCGCACCGCCCTGGCCTGATGGTCGTCGGCGGCGGGGTCAAGCACCCGGCCCATGCGAGCGATGTTGTCGACCACGACGACCGATCCCGGATGGCCCAGCTTGATCGCCCACTCGACGTATGCGACGTTGTTCTCCTTGTCGGCGTCGATGAAGAACATGTCGAACGACTCGCCGCGCTCGGCCAGTCGCGGCAGTGTGTCCAGCGCCGCACCGACGATGACCTCGACCCGGTCGGCGACACCGGCCCGCTCGAAGTTCTCGCGGGCGATCTCCGCGTGGCGCGGCTCGAATTCGAGCGTGACGACGCGGCCGTCGGGGCCGACGCCACGAGCCAGGTTGATGGTGCTGTAGCCGGCCAGCGTACCGATCTCCAGTACCCGCTCGGCGTTCGTCATCCTGGCCAGCAGCGACAACAGCCTGCCGTGTTGCGCCGACACCTCGATCGCCGGCATGCCCGCCGCCGCAGCGGATTCCCGTGCCGCCCGCAGCGCATCATCCTCGGTGTGCAGCACATCGTTGAACACCTCGTCGAGCGATCTGGGATCCGGTCCGCCCACGCGAGGAGCAGGCGAGCAGTTCGTCACACGTCCGACGCTAGCGCACACCCTCTTTGGCGTAGACCACCCGCAGCACATGGGCGACCTCGGGCCCCATCACCGCCTCGGCGAGTTCGCAGAACGTCGCGACGAACTCCGGCCCGTGCGGCGGCGCGGCGTCACACAGGTGATGGGCGATCTCGTGCAGCACGACGAGTTCACGAAGCGCCCAGCTGCTGCGCCGCTCGGGCACCGCGATCGTGGCCCCGTCGGCGTCGCGTTCGTAATGCGCGGCGGTGAGCCCGCGCCGCGGCCGCGCAGTCAACGCGGCCACGTCCGGCCAGCGCGCGCGGACGGATCCGAGCGCGAGCACGTCGTCGACATAGCGCTGCACGGACTCGACCGAGGAGAACCGAGCCTCCGGCGGCAGCGTGAGATTGGTGCCGAAGAACTCGACCGTGCGATTCCCGTGTTCGCCTGCGTGGTCGAACAGGGTCCGGACGAACGCTTCGGCGGCGTAGACCTTGGAGCGTTGGCTGTCGCGGGGGCTCACCGGTTCAGCGCGGTGCGCGCGCCGTTGAACTCTCCGCTGTTGCCGAGCCGGGCCCGGCGGCCCGCGCGGTCGCCGGCCCGCCGCGCCGACGACGAATACCCGGCCGTCGCGCTGCTGGCGCGCCACGTACCGCGGGCCTCGGACGTCTCGCGGTAGAAATCCTTGAGCTCGATGTCCTTGTCGCGCAACGCGATCGCGGTGCCGGGCTGTCTCGTCCTGCCCTTGGTGGCTTCGCGCCGGGCCTGGTCGCGGGCCTCGGCCAGCCGCTTGCCGATGCGGGCGCCGAAGGCCAGCTGAAAGTTGATGCGCGCGGTGATGGTCGGGGTGGGCCGGTGCTGGCCCGAGTCGATGTAGGCCTCCGACGCCTTCACCATCTGCGTCACCAGGCTGGCGTAGAGCGCGTGGCTGGCGTCGATGTCCTCGGCGAACCCGTAGGCGTAGACGAACGTCGAGTTCGACGCGATGTCACATTTCACGTCGTTGGCGTTGGCGATCAGCACGAACAGTTGCACGTAGGTGCGCAGCCCGCGTGCGCCGGCGTTGCCGATGGTGATCGTGCGCTGCACCGGCGTCTGCGCCGTGGTCCGCTTGTCGGAATGCGAACGGGCAACGGCGAGATCGATGGACGTCGCAGTCGCCAACCGTTGCGCGGCGGACATGAACGCCTCGGCCTCGTGCGCGTTGTCGGTGCCCTCGGCCTGGCGCAGCAGCGCGGCGATGCGGGCCAGCATCTTGTCGTCAGTCATGCGCGATCCACTTCGTTACTCGCTCGCAAGTCATCGCCGACCAGACTAGGGCTACTTGGCGACAAACCCGTCGAGCGCATTCACAAGCTGTGGAGAAAGCGGCGCGTCCTTCGCGAGGTTGGCGATGCTGTCGGTCGGGTCGTCGCGCAACACGTGATTGACACCCTTGAGCTCGACGACGGTCAGCGCGGTGTGCGCCAGCGCGTCGATGAGCGGCTTCATGGTGCTGCACAACGCCTGACGGTCGGTGTCCGAGCACGTCAGCAGGACCGGCGTGGCCGCGGGAATCTTCGCGGCCAACGCCACCGGGTCGATCTTGTCGGCTTCCTCGATGGCCTTCGCGTTGCCCGGGTTGAGGATGGCGCTCAGGCCTTCCGGCAGGTCCTTGGGCACGCTGCCCTTGGTACGGACCTCGTCGACGGCCGCCAGCCAGGTGTTCAGCGTCTCGGGGCTGGCGTCGGAGCGCACCCGGTTGGTGATGATGTCGAGGTAGCGACCGGACAGCGGCTGCAGCAGGCCGAGCGAGTGGATCTTCGGCGCGCCCGGCGATGTGTCGGAGGCCAGCGTCATCGCGTGCACGGCGCCCTCCCCCAGCGCATACACCGACAGGCGGTTCTTGTCGGTGCCCGGCTGCTCCGCGAGGAAGCGGGCGGCGGCCTTCGCGCCGGTGGTGTAGACGCCGCTGACGACCTCGGTGGGCCGCTGCGCATAGGGGCCCAGGCCGGTCTTGCCGGTGCCGACCTTGTCGTAGCGCAGGCTCGCTTCACCTCGGTCCGACAGCTGATCGGCCAGCTGCCGCATGTTGCCGATCTTGCCGACGACGATGTTGTCGCCGTTGCGGTCGGTGTTGCCGCTCTCCGAGATCATCAGGGCGGCCGGGCCGGGGGCCGCGTCCTTCTGGTGGCGGTAGGTGCCGTGGATGGTGAGACCGTCGGCGTCGAAGCTGACCTCGTCCTCGACCCATTGCGCCTGTTTCCCGTCATTCGACGAGCAGCCGGCCGACACCAGCAGCAGGAGCGAAAGGATCAGCGCGGCAAGGGCTTTCAAAGCCTGGACTCGATCCACGATGCGACGTCGTCGAGGACCACGGCGCGCTCGGGCTCGTTGAACACCTCGTGGTAGAGCTCGGGGTAGACCTTGAGGTGCGCGTCCTGGGAGCCGACGCACTCCAGCAGGTGTCGGCTGCCCTGGACGGGGATGAGCTTGTCCCGCTCGCCGTGCACGACCAGCAGCGGCGCCGTCAGAGATGGCGCACGCTGCGGCATGGTCTCGCCGACGCCGATGAGCGCCCGGCCGATGCCTGCGGGCAGCTTGCCGTGGTGCACCAGCGGATCGGACTCGTAGGCGGCGACCACGTCGGGATCCCGCGACACCGCGTCGGCGGGCAGGTCCTCGGCGGGCAGGCCGGGCAGCACCCTGCCCAGCACCTTGGCCAGCAACACCATCACCGGCGACACCGAGTCCTGGGCGTCCACAGCAGGCCCCGACAACACCATCGCGGCGTAGTCGTCGGGGTGCTCGACGCCGTAGGTGAACACCACGCCGCCGCCCATGCTGTGGCCGAGCACGATGCGCTTGAGTTCGGGGTACTCGGCGGCCGCGATGCCAACGAGGGTGTGGAAGTCGTCGGTGTATTCGGAGATGTCGCGCAGATAGACCCGCTTGCCGCCGGAGCGGCCGTGACCCCGCAGATCGAGGGCGTAGACGGCCAGGCCTGAGTCGCCCAACCGGTGAGCGACGTGGTCGTAGCGGCGCGCGTGCTCGGCGTAGCCGTGGCATAGCACGACCACGCCGCGACAGTCTCTCTCGTCGGGTTCCCATACGTCGTAGACGATGCGAGTGCCGCCGACGCCGTCGAAGGACCGTTCGGTGCGGGTACTGGCCATCAGCGCAGACTAGCCAACCCGGGCGAATTGTCCGCCGCCCGATGTCGGGACGGTGCGTAAGCTCGTCGGCGTGAGCGTCCTCGCAGAAAGCCTGGAACCCGCTGACCCACGGAGCGCAGCAGCCGCGGCAGACGCATTTCTTGCCGATGCGCAGCGGTATCGGCGTGAACTGCTCGCGCACTGCTACCGCATGACCGGCTCCGTTCACGACGCCGAGGACCTGGTGCAGGAGACGTATCTGCGCGCCTGGAAGTCGTACAAGAACTTCGAGGGCAAATCGTCGGTGCGCACCTGGCTGTACCGGATCGCGACGAACACCAGTCTCACCGCGCTGGAGGGCAGGCAACGTCGGCCGCTGCCGTCGGGGTTGGGCCAGTCCGCGTCGGATCCCACCGGGGACATCGCCGAGCACCGCGAGATCACCTGGCTGGAGCCGCTGCCCGACTCGCCGAAAGAAGACCCGTCGGACCCGTCGGTGATCGTCGAGTCGCGCGAATCGGTGCGGCTGGCGTTCGTCGCGGCTCTGCAGCACCTGTCGGCCCGGCAGCGCGCAGTGCTCGTGCTGCGCGAGGTGCTGCAGTGGAAGGCGGCCGAGGTGGGTGAGGCCATTGGGGCGTCGACCGCCGCAGTGAACAGCTTGCTGCAGCGGGCGCGGGCGCAACTCGACGCCGCACAGCCGACGCAGGAAGGCGGGACCGCGCCTCCCGAGTCGCCGGAGGCCAAAGACCAGCTCGCGCGCTACATCGCGGCGTTCGAAGACTACGACATGGACCAGCTGGTGGCGCTGTTCACCGAGGACGCGGTCTTCGAGATGCCTCCGTTCGACGGCTGGTACCAGGGTCCGGCGAACATCGTTGCGCTGTCGAAGACGCACTGCCCCGCGGAGGGGCCCGGCGACATGCGTTTCCTCGCCACCACTGCAAACGACCAGCCCGCGGCGGCGCTCTACATGCGCAACCGTGAGACCGGTCTGCACGAGGAGTTTCAGATGCACGTGCTTGAGGTGCGACCCGGCGGCATCGCGCATGTGGTGGCGTTCCACGCCGGAGACGGGCTGTTCGCGCGCTTCGGCCTGCCGTCGACGCTGTAGTTGCTCGTTACCCTGGGGTGCATGACGGCATCCGTCGACATTCGTCGCGCATCCGACCGCGGCACGAGCACGACGGAATGGCTGGACTCCAGGCATTCGTTCTCGTTCGCCGACTATTACGACCCGTCGAACACCCACCATGGGTTGCTGCTGGTCAACAACGACGACTGGGTGGCGCCTGCCGCCGGCTTCGACACGCACCCGCACCGCGACATGGAGATCGTCACCTGGGTGCTGCAGGGCACGCTGGAGCACCACGACTCGCTGGGCAACTCGGGCGTGATCTATCCCGGTCTGGCACAGCGGATGTCGGCGGGAACCGGAGTTCTGCATTCGGAGAAGAACGGGTCTGCCGACGAACGCGTGCACTTCGTGCAGATGTGGGTGGCACCCGACGAGGCGGGCATCGAGCCCGCGTACCAGCAGGCCGAGATCGATGACGCGGCGTTGTCCGGTGGTTTGATGACCATCGTATCGGGCATGCGTGACGATGCAGCCATCAGCATCCACAACAAGAACGCCGCGCTTCACGCTGCGCGACTGCGGCCGGGTGATGTCGTCGAGTTGCCGGAGGCCCCATTTCTTCATCTGTTCGTCACTCGCGGCGACGTGACGCTCGACGGCGCGGGAACCCTGCATGAAGGCGATGCGGTCCGGTTCACCGGCGCGGGCGGTGAGCGCGTCGCGGCAACCGAGCCGTCCGAGATTCTGGTGTGGGAGATGCATGCGGATTTGGCCGGCAGGTAGCGGATTCGCCATCGGACTGGTCGGCGTCACGCTGCTCGCGGGATGTTCGCCTCCGCCGTCGTCGCCGAACGCGCCGGGGTCGGCCGCGCAGACGACGGCTGCCGCGCCTGCGCCTGCCTCCGGAAAGCTGGTGTCCACACCGGTCGGCGTCGCCGCAGATCTCGCCCAGGCGCCGTTCGATCAGCCGCGGCAGGCGCTGATCCCCGACGGCTGGTCGATATCGGTGTGGGCCCGGATACCGAAGGCGCGGCTGGCGACATGGACGCCGGACGGCGCACTACTCGTCTCGGTGCCCGCTACCGGTCAGATCGTGAAGCTGACACCGAAAACCGGTGCGGCGCCAGAACAGTCGACTCTGCTCGGCGGACTCGATCAACCCCACGGAATGGCCTTCGCGGGCTCGACCGTGTACGTCGCCGAGAGCGACCAGATCGACGCGTACGACTATGTCAACGGGGCGGCCGCGAACCGCCGAACCGTGGCGGACGACCTTCCCGATGCGCGCAGTCCCGAACTGAGGGGCGCCTACGCGCACGCGCTGAAGAGCCTCGCCGTCGGGCCGGACGGTGCGGTGTATTTCTCGATCGGCTCGACGGGCAACATCTCCGCAGAGGACCGTGAGGCCGATCCGCCACGCGCGACGGTCATGCGGATTCCGCCGGGCGGCGGTCCTGCCGAGCCGTTCGCGACGGGCGTCCGCAACGGGACCGGCTTGGCCGTCGCGCCCGATGGCTCGCTGTGGACGGCGGTCAACAACCGCGACAACGCGCCGGGCCCGGACGGCAGCGTCGACCCCGCGTACGTCAACGAGAATCCGCCGGAATCGTTGGCGCGGCTGACACCCGGCCGCGAACTGGGTTGGCCCTACTGCAATCCCGACGGTGGGCCGGCCAATCTGCCGTTCGTCCGGGATATGTCGACGAACACGGATGGGTCGCGCTTGGATTGCGGCAAGCTGCCGCCGGTCGAGCAGAGTATGGGTGCTCACTCGGCGCCGCTGGGACTGGCGTTCACGACCGGGGTGTTGCCGCCGCCGTACGCGGACGGCGCCTTGGTGGGGGTGCACGGTTCATGGAACCGGCAGCCGCCGCGCGCACCCGAGGTGTCGTTCTTCCCTTGGCGCAACGGCACTCTCGGTGATCAGCAGACACTCGTCGGAGGCTTTCAAGCCGACGATGGCGCCCGGTGGGGACGCCCGGTCGCGGCCGTGGTCGGCCCCGACGGCGCCGTCTACATCACCGACGACGACGCCGGAGCCGTCTACCGTTTGACCCCGCCGGGCCGTTAACGCGCGGTGGGTGTCCTGGTGCCGCGACGTCCGGTGATGCCGACGTAGATCGCAATCAGGACGATCGCGACGATGATCCCGACGAGAAACGGGATAACCTCCCAGCCGCCGTTGGCGTTGTGATAGCCCAATTGGTAGGTGAGCCACGAGCCGATGAACGAGCCCAGCGCGCCGAGGGCGATCGTCATGATGATGCCAATGCTCTGCTTACCGGGCATGATGAGCCGCGCGAGCGCGCCGACGATCAAGCCGACGACCAACGCGCTGAGAATCGTTCCGATCATGTCCTGCTCCTTCAGATGAGTTCCGACCCCAAACGGGATTACCCAATCGTCGCGTGAATCCACGCCCCGATGTGCCGATATGCAATCGTGACGACGCTGTTACTGAAGTTGACTGTGGGGTTGGTGTGATTGAGGATGTCTTGTTTCCTGGTCTTTTAATGAGGAGCGACCAACCGTGCCGACACTTGCCGCGATCAGCCGGCGCGCGGCTGTGCACGCGAGGAGCAGAAAACTCGTCGTGTGCGCCGCAGCGTTGGTGCTGTCTGCGGCGCTGGTGACGACGGTTGCGCCGGTCGCCAGGGCCGACGGGCGTTCGTTGCTCGCGGGCGCGATCGCGAACACCCGGGGGTCCTACCTCGTCTACAACTTCGGGGACGGCCACCCGGCGCCGATGCTCAACGCCGGCGGCGGCTGGTACGAGATGAACAGCGGCGGCCACCTGATGACGATCAAGAACGCCTCCGGCCGACTGCATCCGCGACTACTGGTGGACAGCCACTCGGGTTATCAGGCGCGATGCGAACACGATCCCCGCGCGCGCACCGGCGAAGGCCTGTGGCAGGCGTCCGAGATCTATGCGCCGTTGGAGGCGTGGCAGGCGCTGGGTCAACCGACGATCGCAATCAACGCCAACTTCTTCGACGTGCGCGGCCAGCAGGGCGGGTCGTGGCGCGACACGAAATGTAGTTCGCCGCTTGGCGCCTACGTCGACAACACCCGCGGGCAGGGCAGAGCCAACGCGGCCGTCACCGGCACGCTCGCGTACGCGGGCAAGCAAGGCTTGTCGGGCGGCGGCGAAAACTGGTCGTCGCTGGCAACGATGATTCTTCCGGTCGGCGGCCAACCGTACGTCGTCATGCCCAAAGGCGCAGGCGACTATGACGCTGCCTCCCCGGTGATCCAGAAGCTGCTCGACCAGAACGCGAAGTTCGTGGCCGTGGCCGGCATCGGGCTGCTGGCTCCGGGTGACACTGGTCAGTTGAACGACGGCGGGCCGAGCGCGGCTCGCACCGCACTCGCGTACAACCGGACCAACGACCAGATGTATGTCTTCCAGGGCGGCAGCTACACCCCCGACCAGATCCAGGACCTGTTTCGCGGGCTGGGTGCCGATACCGCCGTACTGCTCGACGGCGGCGGTTCGTCGGCCATCGTGCTGCGGCGTGACACCGGCGGCATGTGGAGCGGCGCCGGAGTGCCCAAGGGCAGCTGCGACACACAGCAGGTGCTGTGCGATTCGCGCGAGCGCGCGCTTCCCAGTTGGCTGGCGTTCGCCTGACACGCCGATGGCAGAGTTGACGCGCCGCACGGTCCTGCGGCTGGGCGCCGGACTCGCTGGAGCGTGTGCGCTGGATCCGTTGTGGCAGTTGGGTCTTGCGACGGCGTCCGGCGCACCTCCGGCCGACCAGCCGTCGCCGTCGTCGGCGAAGACGGGTCCGACGTACGTCACGGGCTCGTTCATGTCCGCGGCGCGCGGCGGTGTCGAGACGAAGTGGGCGGTCGCGCTGCCGCCGGGCCGGTATGCGCAGCCGCTGCGCACCGTGATCGCGCTGCACGGTCGCGACATGGACGCGGACGGCGTGATGGGCATGGGCGTCGAGGCCGGGTTGGCCGAGCTGGCCAAGGCGGGATATCCGCCGTTCGCGGTGGCCGCCGTCGACGGCGGCAACGGCTGGTGGCACCGTCGCGTCACCGGTGAGGACTCGGGAGCGATGGTGCTCAACGAGTTCTTGCCGATGCTGGCAGGCAAGGGCCTGGACACGCGCCGGGTGAGCTTCATCGGGTGGTCGATGGGCGGCTACGGCGCCTTATTGCTCGGCGGTGCCCTTGGCGCGGCGCGGACGGCGGCCATCTGCGCGGTCGCGCCCGCGTTGTTCACCGACTACGGCCTGGCTCTTGCGGAGCGAGCGTTCGACGGTCCTGCCGACTGGTTCGCGTACTCGGTGTACGGAACGCCGGCACTGTCGGAGATTCCATTGCGTATCGACTGCGGTGCCAACGACCGGTTCTATGACGCCACCAAGCAGTTCGTGGCATCGCTACGCAGGCCGCCGTCGGGGGTTTCCTTTATCGGCGGGCACGACGTGGCCGCATGGAAGGAGAAGTTGCCCAGGGAGTTCGCCTGGCTGGCGACGTAGCGCGTTGATCCCGGCATAGCCGCGGGTCGCATGAGACGATCGTTGCTCGAGTGAACAGAGTTGCGACGCCACCCCGCCCTGCCTCCCGACGCGGTCCCCCAGCGAACGGGCGGTCGGGTCTGCCGCAGACGCACTTCCGACCCGACATCGAAGGCCTACGGGCGGTCGCCGTCATCGTGGTCGTGTTGTTCCACGCCGGGATGCCCGGCGTCAGCGGCGGCTTCATCGGAGTCGACGTCTTCTTTGTGGTCTCCGGATTCCTGATCACCGGCCTGCTGTGGCGCGAAGCCGCTGAGACCGGCACAGTGCGCACGGCCCGGTTCTATGGAGCGCGGGCCCGGCGGTTGCTACCGGCCGCGGTGACGGTACTTGTCGCGACGTGCTTCGCGGCCACCGTGTTGCTGCCGCCACTGCAGGCGAGAAGTGTCCTCGGCGACGGCATCGCGAGCGCGCTGTATGTCGGCAACTACCGGTTCGCGATTCGGGGCACGGATTACCTGGCGGCGGACGCGCCGCCGTCACCGGTGCAGCACTATTGGTCGCTGGGGGTCGAGGAACAGTTCTATCTGTTGTGGCCGGCGTTGATCATCGGCACCGCTTGGCTTCTCGCTTATGTGGCGCGGCGGACGGGAACGACGGCGACCCGTTCGGTGGCGCCGTATGTGCTGGTTCTCGGACTGCTGGCCGCGGTGTCGTTCGTGTTGTCGCTTTTATGGACGGACACCTCGCCTTCGTGGGCGTTCTTCTCGCTTCCGACGCGAGCGTGGGAGTTGGCGGTCGGTGGTCTGGTGGCGTTGACGGCGGGTGCGTGGCGGCAGCTGCCGGGCCCCTCGGCCGCGCTGGTGGGCTGGGGCGGGTTGGCATTGATCGTCGTCACGTGCACGCAGATCGGGGACAAGACGCCGTATCCCGGTACGACGGCGCTGTTACCGGTGCTGGGCACTGCCCTCGTGATCGGGGCTGGTTGCGCGACACCGTATGTGGGCGTCGGGCGCTTCCTGTCGAAGCCGGCGATGCGATCAATCGGTCGGTTGTCCTACTCCTGGTATCTCTGGCATTGGCCCGTGCTGATGCTGGCACCGGCGTTGCTGGGGCAACCGCTCGGTTTGACGAGCCGGTTGGCCATGGCGGCGGTGTCCTTCGGCCTCGCGATCCTGACGTTGCATCTCATTGAGAATCCGTTACGGTTCTGGCCGTCTCTGACGTCATCGGCACAGCGCAGCCTGGCGGTCGGTGGGGTGTTGACAGCCGTAGCGGTCGGCGTGTGCCTGGTCTTGTTGGGAGTGCGGCCGGTTCCGGTCGGCCAGGGTATGGCAGCCGCACCGGTTGCGCCTCTTGCGAATTCGTCTGTGGACCCGCCGGGTGGAATTCCTGTGCCGCTATCGGTACGGGACCAGCTGGTCGCAGCCGTCGCGAAGTCGGCGGTGCCAGGTCCTGTCCCGGCGAACCTGACACCGGCGCTTAACGCGATCGCCAAGCCTGAGGTATTCGTCAACGGGTGCGTGCTGTCCTGGCGGGACGTAGCGCAGCCCGAATGTGCGTCGGGTGATGCGGGAGCACCGACGACGGTCGCGCTGGTGGGCGACTCGCATGCCGCGATGTGGCATCCGGCGCTGGAACCAGTCGCCCGAGAGCGGCATTGGCGGCTGGAGACGATGAGCAAAGTGCTGTGTCCATTCCTGGATCTTCCGACCAACAGCCCGTATCTCGGCCGCAAGTTCACCGAGTGTGAGCAGTGGCGCGGCTCCGTGATGGCGCGGCTGTTCAAGGAGAGGCCACAGCTGATCGTGCTCGACATGTCACGTAGGTATGGCGCGGACTTCGGTTTCACGAGCTATGACCAGGCGTGGCAGGACAGGCTCACCCTTGTGGTGCAGACGCTGCGGCGAACGGGCGCACGTGTTTTGGTGTTGGGTCCGGTGGCGGATCCGCATACTACGGTGCCGACATGCCTGTCGGCGCATATGGACAACGCCGTTGCATGTGCGCCGGCCAGGGCCGACGGGCTCAACGATGGCGGCATCGCGGCGGAGAGGGCAGCGGTTGCGGCGGGCGGCGGCCAGTATGCAGACCTATCGGACTTCGTCTGCACGGCCGACCGTTGCCCGGTTGTCGTCGGGAACACGTTGGTGTACCGCGACGACAACCATCTCACCATCGAGTACGCGAAGGTGCTGGCGCCACTCCTGACCGAAATGGTCGAGCGGGCCTTGGCGCGTAGCTAGGGCGCCGTCGACGTCTGGTCGTGTCCTGTGGCGCTGACATTCTGATTGTTCACGCCGGTCGCGGTCGCGGTGTTGCTGTGGCCCAACGCCTTGACCGTGTTGGCGACGCCCGCGATCGTGGACGCCAGATTGTTCTTGCCTGCCGCGATGTTTTTGTTCAAGTCACCCAGAACGGAGCTGGCGGTGTTGCCCTGCCCGATGGCGATGTTCTTGTTGCCGTTGCCTGTGGGATCTAACAGTGGGCTGCCGTTCAGCGTGACACCCGGGGTTCCGACCGTTGCCGCGACGTTGTTGAGGCCCGCGGCGAGGTTCTTGTTGCTGTTCCCCAGCACGGTGGACGCAGTATTTCCGACGCCGAACCCAGTGTTCTTGTTGCCGGTACCAGTGCCGGTGACGGTGGCGTCCACGACACCGGCCACGTTCGCCGTGATCTGCGGCAGGCCGACGGTCACCGCCTGGTTGACGGCCCCGACCGCGGTGTTCTGGTTGTCATTGCCCAACACCGTGGCCGCAGTGTTTCCCAGGCCCCAGCCAAAGTTGTTGTTACCGTTGCCGGTTGCGCCGACGTCTACTGTCGCCAGGTTCTTGCCGCCAACCGCGTCCAGGAGGAAGTCGATTCGCGGGGTTCCTACGGTGACAGCCTGGTTGACGATTCCCGCCGCGATGTTGTTGTTGTCATTGCCCAACACCGTGGCCGCGGTGTTGCCGAGGCCGAGTCCGATGTTGTTGTTGTTATTGCCGGTCCCTTGCACGGTCAAGTCAGCACCTAGCACGTCTATACCGCCTACGGCGGCGTCGAGTAGGGCCGAGATGCCTGGGGTCCCAACGGTTGCGGCCTGGTTGAGGATGCCACCCGCGATGTTGTTGTTGTTGTTGCCGAATAGGGTCAGCGCGGTGTTGCCTGCACCCACGGCAAAGTTGTTGTTGCCGTTGCCGGTGGCATCTGCCTTGACGTTCCCGGTCACCGTCGCAAGATTAGTGATACCGAGTAAGTCACCAAGGGGCCCGAGGTCAACGGCGTCCAACGTCCCCCCGACGTCCACACCGGGCGTGCCGACGGTGGCGGCCTGATTGAGGAATCCGGCCGCGAAGTTGTTGTTGCCGTTGCCCAGCGCCGTCAGCGCGACGTTCCCGAAGCCCAGCGCCGTATTGGTGTTGTTGTCACCGGTCGGATCGACAGTACCCGTTATCGTGCCGAGCCCCGGTATCGGGAGCAGATTGGCCGTAATTCCTGGCGTGCCGATGCTGGCGGCCTGGTTGAAGAAGCCGCCAGCGGTGTTCTTGTTTCCGTTGCCAAGCAGAGACGTGGCTGAGTTCCCGATGCCGAATGCAGTATTCGTGTTGTTGTTACCGGTCGAGTCAATGACAAGTGGGTCGCCGGCGGCGCCGAGGCCGATCAACCCGGTCGACGAAGCGGTGTTGTTGATTCCGATCGCGGTGTTCTTGTTGCCGTTGCCGGCGATCAATGAACTCGCGGCGTTACCGATACCGAGTGCGCCGGAGAAGTTGTTGGTGCCGACCTCCGAGCTGGCGCTGTTGTTCAGGCCAATTGCCAGAGCGGAGTTGCCGTCGCCGTTCGCGTATGCGGTACTGCCCGGGAACAGTGCAAGGGCCCAAGATCCCTGCCCGTCCGCGGAGCAACTGCCGTCGCCGATCTTTCCGACACCGCCAATTGCAGCGCACGCCGCATTGGCCGTCCCAGCGGAGAAGCCCCAGAAGGCGGAAGCAAACGCACCGGTCGCAATGGCTCCGATGACGGCCTTCCCTGCGTTGGCGGCAGCCGTAGGCTGGGCCCGGTGCTTGCCTAGGGAGCTAATGCGCTCGCTGCGCTTCCGCTGCTTGGATCCACGATGCTTCGATGCCACGTGACCGGTCCTCTCAGTCGCCGCCTCAGGTTCTCCTCGGGCACCCTAGCATCCTTGTGATCGTTATCACTAAATTGCTGGAGATTTCCTTTCGCCCGATCGTAGCCCACTGGGCGAACTTATTAATTACGACGGCGTCAATATGAAAGCGCTGGTAGCGGCTTCATATTTCCCAATCACGAAAACTGTCAGCAACTGACACTCGTTGCGGTAGCTAAGTTGCTGTACACCCTGCGTCTCGGCATGGTTGCCAGAAATCGCAAGATCGCCTCGAGCTTCGGAATCCGTACATCGTTATCCATTGCGGAGTACATGTCCCACCTGCGGGACATGCCGAATCGAACGCGATTCTCGCCTACTCTTCAGCCCAGCAAACCGAAGTTCGTCGTTAGCTGGCCAACTGGAATCGCTCGCTGCCGCTTCCGCGACTAGCTTTCGCTCGTACCCGCCTTCGGCCTGGCGGCGTCGCTCACCTTCTTGGCGGTGTCCTTGACTGCCTTCTGCACGTCCTTGACGGCGGTCTTCAATCCGTCGTTCACCGAGTCGGCGGTCCTCTTCACATCGTCACTCGCCCGCTTGGCGGCACCCTTGAGCGGTGTCGGCCGGCTGGTACTGCCTTCCGGCGCATCAGTCGTCTGCGGTGTCGTCACCGAGTTGCCCAGACTTTCGATGATCTCGCGCACTGGGCGCCTTCTCGGTGGGGGTGAGTCAGCTGTTGTGGTCTGGCTGAGTTGCACCGTTTGTCCAGACCCCGTTTCGGTCGAACTCACGTCAGAAGGGGTGAAGGCAACTGGTTCGAGAGCGTCGCTCGGCGATTCCTCCGACTGCAGTGTCGAACCCAGTGCGTTTCCCACAAGGCCTTCGGTGGGACCGGTGACGCTTGTCAGACCAAGCCCCGAGCCGACGGGGCTCGACGAGTTGCCGAGGCCGAGCAACTTCAGCAGCTCCGCGAGTGCGTTCGGGCCTGGCTCGCCTTCGATCCCGTTGTCGATCGCCTGCTCAATGCCGACCCGCAGCAGATTGAGGAGGTCGCCGAGCACCTTGCCCCACTCGACGTCGGGCAGCGAGCCGAACGCCGTCGGCACCTCGGTGTCGTCGAATGTGCGGACGTACTCCCAGTCGCCTTCGGCGTTCTGGACGCGCTCGACGTCGGTGTACCCCAGGTTGCCCGCACTCCAGATGATTGCTGTGAAATTCACCGACCGGTCATATATCGAAGCGGGCAAACTTTTAAATGGCGATTGCGTCAATATAGGTTCCCTGCTGAAGGCCCTGAGCTCGCGCCAGTCTTCGATTCCGAGCAACTCGCTCTACTGAGAGGATCTACAGTTGCTAGAGCGCACTTTCCGCGGTCGCCTGTGTTTGGCCCGCGTAACTCCCGCCGAACAACACCACATGGGCCAGGAGCGGATACAACTGGTGCAGCCCGACCCGGTCTCGCCACCCCTCCTGCAGCGGTCGCACCGACTGATAGCCCTCGAGCACCTCATTCAGATACGGGCATCCGAACAGGTCCAGCATCGCCAGGTCCGTCTCGCGATGCCCACCCTGCGCCGCAGGGTCGATCACCACCACACCGCCGCCCGTCCACATCACATTGCCACTCCACAGGTCACCGTGGATCCGCGCCGGCGGGTCGTCGTCATCGAAGTCACCGGCGAGGCAGCGCTCGACGACCGCGTCGATCACCCGTCTCGCGTTGACGCTCAGCCGCCTTCCCGCAAGTTCGGTCATCGGGCGCAACCGCTCCTGCGCATAGAACATGCCCCACTCGTCGTAGCCCGCGAACGACATCGGCAGCGGTTGCGACAACGGGCCGAAGTAGCCGCCTCCCTCCCAGCCATCGGGGCCCGCGCCGAACCGCGGTGCGCCCGCGTTGTGCGTCACCGCAAGCCGCGACCCGAAATCCCTTGCCGCATCGGGCGTTGGCGTCACCGACTCCAGCCGCTCCAGCGTCAGCGAACTGTCGTCGAATGCGACAACCCGCGCGCAGCGCACACCACCGTCCACCGCCAGCCAGCGCAACCCCGCCGCTTCCAACGCAAAGAAGCCCGCAGGCGCGCTCGCACGGCTCTTGACGAAGTCAGCCACGCGGGCGTCGGGGTAAACCGACCATCAAAGTCATCAGGCGATCACGCAGGCCCACGGGCATATTCGTCACAAACACCGTCTGCAGCTTCGGCACCAGCGCGACGACGTAACGCGCCCTCGGCCGACGTGCGGTGAGTGCCTCCTCCACCACGGCGACCACCTTGGCCGTCGGCGATGCCATCTTGCGTGCTCGCGGGACGAACTTCTTCATCCCCGCGATGTGCTTGGCATACAGTTCGCGCTGGTCCGGCGACATCGCTGCCTCCATCTCGACCACCATGTTGTCGGCGGTCCGCCACATGTCCGTATCGGTCTGTGCCGGTTCGATCAGCACCACCGACACACCCCATCCCCGCAGTTCGACCCGCAACGCGTCGCAGGCCGCCTCGAGCGCGAACTTCGACGCCGAGTACGGCCCGAGCATCGGCGTGGCGATCCGGCCGTTCACGCTGGAGATGAAGAGCACCCGGCCGCGTGACTCCCGCAGCTTCGGAAGCACCGCCCTGGTCACGGCGAACTGTCCGATAACGTTGACGTCCAGGACTTTTCGCCATTCCTCGGGCGTCACAGTCTCGACGGGACCGCCTACCGCAACACCCGCGTTGTTCACCACGGCATCGAGCCGGTTCGGCAACGCGTCCGACAGGTTCGCGATGTGCTCCGCGTTGGTGATGTCGAGGATGACAGCGGATATCCGCTGCGGGTCGACCTTGGTGATCGCGTTGGCGTCCTCTTCGCTTCGGACGCCCGCTATCACGTCCCAGCCGGTGGACGCCAGGTGTTCGACGACGGCTCTGCCGATACCCCGAGCCGCGCCGGTGACGAGTACTGATGGCATAGCGGAGACCTTAGTCGTCGGCCGGAGCGGGCGGCCCGAACCAGAAGAGAACCGCGGTCAGCGCCCACCACGGCCGCCGTCATATCGGCGACCCTCTGTTGGGCGAACCCGAAACCGAGCAAGATCACGTTGCCGCGCGACTCCGCAGTCGCGACGGCCACCGCGCCTGCCTACAGCTGCGGGGTGAGGTCCAGCGTAGTGATCGTCGTCATCCTGGTGATGCGCCAGTCCGCGTGGTCGCGCTTCATCTCCAGCCGGTAGGACAGATACCGCAGCGACGGGATGTTCTTCGAGACCGGGCTTGTGGCAACCGAATTGGTGTACACGATGGCCGACGCCTCCGACTGACTGACCGATTCGACCGCGGCGCCGAGCACCGAGGTGGTGTTGGTCACCTGCGCCTGCTTGTTGGTGGCCACGATGGAGTCGATGAACTTGCGGTATTGGAATGCGAAGTCGCCGGTGAGATAGCGCGCCGACCGTTCGGCCAGCGTATCCATGTTGTCGGGCGTGTAGGACCACAGCGTGGTGATCGCGTTGGCGGCCGTGCGCGCTATGTCCAGCTTCGTCTCGACAAGCGCACGGTTGGCGATGACAGGCTGCGCCGTCGCACCCACGAAGGCGCCGCCCGCGACGAACAGCACCGCAGCCGCTGCCGCGGCGATCTTCAGCCGCTTGCCCGCGGGGCGGTGCGGGACGAGGACAGGCTCCGGTTCCGCGGCTTCCGCTTCCGTGGCTTCGGCTTCCGCGGCCACCGGTTCGGTAGCCTCCGCCGCCGGTACATCGTTGTCAGCGTCTGTTGCCGTCGGTGCGACGTCCTCGGTCGATTCGGCGGCCTCCTTCTTGCGACGCTTCAAGAAGCGCCACCGACGGCCCTGCTTGGGCGCCGCTTCCGCGACGGGCGGCGCCGTCGGCTCTGTCTCGGTAACTGGCTCTGCCTCGGTAACTGGCTCTGCCTCGGCAACTGGCTCTGCCTCGGCAACGGGTTCGGCCTCAGCGGCAGAAGCGGTTTCGTCGCCGGCCGCAACAGGCTCCTCCGGCGAATCCGGTGACTCCTCGGGTTCCGGCTGGCGCGTCCGCAGCCTCTTCCCGCTCGGCATCCGGTGACGACCTCGCGGTGCCGGCGTCGACGCTGCCCCGGCCGCATCCGTGGTCAGATCACCTGAATCATTTGGCTGATCTTCCACAGCTGCCCTTCCTTCTTTGCCGTTACCACCCAACGGTTTCCGCTCTCGATCGTTTTACCGTCGGGCATCTTGCTCGACACATCTGTGGCAACCAAGACATCGGCGCTGCCGTCGTCGTTCCACCGCTGAACTCCGGCGGCCACGACTTTGCCCTCGGTGGGTTGAGCGCGCGCGACCCTGACGAGGATCTCGTTGATCTTTTCCTTGAACATCTTGGCGAAGTCGCCGGTCGCCTGAGATTGAATCCGGTCGCCGTAGTAATTGGCCTGGTACGGGTCCAGCGTCGTGTACGTGGTCATGAACGATCGCACATAGCCGAGGACGTCGGCGTCCCTGGTGTTCGTTCTGCGATCGGTCTCGTGGGAGACCAGCATCAGCGTGCTTGCGGTGATCGCAGCCGCCATGAGTAACCCCGCGACACTCGCCACCAGCGGAAGCCCCCAGCGCCGTGGGGGTTTCGGCGCGGGAGCGGTGTAGAGCTCCGGCTCCTGGGCATCGATCTTGCGGCGCGGACTCATTGCGGCGCCTGGTCCATGTAGGGCTTCTTGAGCACGCTGAGGTTGGCCACCCGCCACTTGCCGTCGCTGCCCTTGTCGAAGTCCACGAGCACGGTCGCGGTGATGAAGCGCAGCGTGTTGGGATCAGCGCCGCGTTGGCCCTGCATCGCCAGCAGCATCGTTGCTCGGTCCGCCGACGCTGCGGTCACAGCGCTGCTCACCGACCAGTACTCGTTCGCCGTCGGGCCCGCCTTCTGCGCCGCCTCCTGTTGGCTGACGAGTTGCGACCGATAGCTGTCGGTGGCCAGGGACTGAGCGCGCGCGAAATCCTCCTTCAGGGTGTCCGGCTTGTAGGTCAACATCTGCTCGACGATCCGCGGACCCTGGTCGGCGATCTGCTGACGCGCCTGATCGATCGCGCGCTCTTGCCGGTAGACCACCTGATAGTTCAGCGCCACAACAGCCGCACTCACCACCACCGCAGCGACCAAGACCTTGGCTGTGAACCGACGCATGTCACGCTCGGGCCGGTCTACTCGATGAACCTCGGTGCGCAACAACAGATCTGCGAACGTCCGATGGCGGCCGTCCCACAGCGGCCAAAGCCAGCCGACGAAAATCGCCGCCGTGTCCAGCACGTGCGCGACGTCGCGAAGCAGCAGTCGGACGAACCCGACCGTCGCGCCGTCGCCGCGCCGAACGACCCTGATCCCGGATAGCGCCCGGCCCAGGCTCCATCCGGTGATGGCCGGCAACAGCCATCGATTGGCCAGCGTCAGCAGCACGATCACCGCCGCGACGGCCAAGTACAACCACCACAGCCAGCCTCGCTGCGGCGCGGTCAAGACAAGGGGCGCCAGCACGGCCAGCACACCGACGCCCGGCAACACATCCACACAGAGGGCGCCCGCTCGCGAAGGCCACGACGCCAGCGGGCGCGACGGCGAGGAGTCGTCGGTCGCCGCGTCCGTGCCGGCATCGAGAACAGCCGTCACGAGGTGACCTGTTCCATCTTGTCGATGCGGTACTGACCCTGGTCGGGCGTCATGGTCACGCGCAGCCGGTATCCCGACTCCTGATTGGCGGTATCCGAATTGGTCACCTTGATGCGCACCGCCACCAGGACGTCGATCGAACCGTTGGGGTCGTGCCGCTCCACGGCCGCGCGCATGTCCGAGACCTGAACCTTGACGTTGGCGGCCTGGTAGGCCTCGACCAGGATCCCGCCGAAGGTGGATGCCTGCGCCCCGAAGGCGCCGGTGGAGCACTCCATGATCTTCATCTGGGCCGCGGACATCGCCGCCGTGTCAGGGGCCTGCAACGCCGCGACGCAATCCTTGGCGGCCTGCACCGCGGCCGCGTCGTTGCGGGCCGCTTGCTCGATTTCCCGGTTGTCGCGGAGCAGCAGGATGCCGCCGACCACCGCGGCAGCGGTCAGCGCCACCAAACCTGCGCAGATACCAGCCATCCATCCACGGCCCAGCCGGGGTGCACGGCGATCGACTCCCTCCGCCGGCTCGGCGTCTTGGGCTGTCTCCTCGGCGACCTCGGTGGCCGGACCGTCCTGCTGCTCGTGGTCTGTCTGCTCTTGTTCGGATACCGCTACCGAATCGTCTGGCGCGTCCTCAGCATCGGTGGGGTTCAGCTGGCGGGTGCCAGCATCTCCTTCCATCCGTCGTCTCCTGGGTTCTTCGAATTGCTGACGGAGTACTTCACGCCGTCGGGCCCAACGACCTCGCCGCTAGACGGGCTGTACACCGCACTGCCTGGTGCCGGAGTGTACGTGCAGGGGTTGGGCTGTTGTCCACTGCACTGGACAGTGCCCTGGTTGGGCGGGCTCAGCGGGTCGCTGACAGGTTGAGGTGACCCACCGGGCGGCAGTTGGTCGGCGGGCAGCGGGTTCATCCCGTTGTTCACCGGCGGTGCCGGGATCACGTAGCCCGGCTTGACCGGTTGATCGCAACGCGCCGCGGGGGCGGGACAGTTCACGATCTGGTTCGGATCGCCGTACCAGGGATTGGTGCCCAGCGGGACGTACGGCTCGTTGCTGCGGCATTCCTTCGGGGTCGCCGCGCGCTTACCCGGCACGTCGGCACACGGGTAGTTACGCGCACCGCGGACCACGTTCTGCGCGTCCTTCGGGATCTTGCAGTAGGTGCCCGACGGCAGCGGCGCCATGCTGGTGTCGGCCGGTGACCGCCACTCCGACGCCGGCAGGAAGCCGGTGAGACACGGTGGCGGCTGGCCGATCGACAGGCCGAAGTGCAGCAGGCCTTCGCCCTCGAAGATCGTGCCCGCCTGCGCGACCGTGGCGCCCTGGGGAAGGATCACCATCGCCTGCTCGAGGCCCTTGTGATAGCGCTTGAGCATGTCGATGACGACTTCGAGGTTCGCCAACGTCTGCGGCAAGGACTCGCGGACGTCACTGAACGTGGCCGTCACCTGATCGAGCGTCGGCGCCGCCTGCTGCAGCCCACTGCGCAGCGCCTGATCCTCCTGCGCCGACTGCGCGGCAAGAATGTTCAGGTTCCGCGACCACTGCGCGATGTTGTCACCGGAGTCGGCCTGGCTCTGCAGGATCGGTGTCGAATTCTGGATGATGTCGTTGATCTGGGGCAGGTTCTCCTGGAACCCCTGCGCCAGGTTCGTGGTGCCGTCCACCAACCGCTGCAGCGCCGGGCCCAATCCCCCGACGGCCTTTGACGTTTCGGTCAGCAGCGAGTCGATCTTCTCCTTCGGCAGCACGGCCAGGCCGCGGTTCGCGGCATCGAGGGCCGGCCCGACCTCGCTGGGCACCGTGCCGGTGGCGATCGTCTGCCCGTTGCTGTAGTACTGCCCGGGATTGCCCGTCGACACCAGGTCGAGGTACTGCTCACCGATCGCCGAGACGGAGTGCACGTTGGCGGTGGCATCCGCCGGGATCTTGTAGCGGTCGTCGATGCTCATCGTCGCCTTGGCGCCGTTCTCCGTCGGTTCGACGGCAGTCACCTTGCCGATCTGGGTACCGCGATAGGTGACGTTCGCCGTCTCGTACAGCCCACCCGACCGTGGCAGGTCGGCGTAGAGCTTGTACTGGCCGATGCCGGCCAGGCTCGGCAACCGCAGGTAGTACCAGCCCAATACCACCAGCGCGAGGATCGTGAGCACTGTGAAAAGGATCAGCTGGAACTTGATGAACCGGGTCAGCACTGGTCACTCACCCCTTTCCACGAGTGGTCCGTTTGGCGCGTCGTGCGGGTTCGGCGTGTAGCGCAGATCCGGGATCATCGTCGCCGGGTCGCGGCCCCAGGCCTGCTCGAGTGCGCGCAGCATGCCCGCCACACCGGTACCGGACAGGAAGCCCTGATCCAGCGAACTCAGCGTCAGGTCGACATTGAGCGACACGTTGATGTAGTCGCCACGAACGACTTTCGGCACGTTCTCGATGCTGAACGGCGCGGTGAGCAACAGCTTCAGTGCGCCGAGGAGATACGGCGACGCCTTGCCCAGCTGCTTCAGCGGGCGCTGCAGGTTCACCAGGTTGGTGTGCAGCGGGTCGCTCGCCGGTCCCAGTGCCGAGTCTGCGGCCTTGCTGATGCGGCCCAGCGACTCGACGGCGTCGGCGAACAGGTCGCGGGTGTCCGCGAAATGCTTGATCAGCGGCGGGAATTCGGTCAGCACGCGATCCAGCGTGTTGGTGCGCTGACCGACGATGGACAGCAGGCGGTTGGTCGAATCGATCGCCCGGGTGATGTCGTTGCGCTGCTTGTTGAGTTCGTCGGTGAAGGTGTCCAGCCGGTTGAGGAACTCGCGAATCTGATCGGCCCGGCCGGTCAGCAGGTTGTTCACCTCGGTCTGAATCACTTCGAGGTTCGGGATGCCGCCACCCCGCACGATGGTGGCGATGCTGGCCAACACCCGCTCCGTCGTCGGGAACGCCGACGCGTTCTTCAGCGGAATGGTGTCGCCGCTCTTCAACTGCTGCGAGGACGGATCCGGCGGTAGGTCGAGCTGCACGTGCTGCGAACCCAAGAGGCTGGTCTGACCGATCTTCGCCAACGCGTTCTCGGGCAGCTTGACGTCGGGCTCCAGATCGAGCGTCAGCGTCGCGATCCAGTTCTTCAGCTCGATCGACCGCACCCGGCCGACGTAGACGTCGGCGACGCGAACCCGGCTGTTGACGTTGAGCGCCAACGTATCCGGCATCTGCACATAGACAGTCATGTGATTCGAACCGGTGCCCGGTCCGCCGGGCAGCGGCACGTTCGCGATGCCGCGCCAGCTGCCGCAGGACGTCAGCATCAGCGCGATCGCCAGCAGTCCGACGGTGCGCCGCGTGATGCGGCCCCACTTGGCCGCCGGCATATCCGCTCCTCGCGTCCAGGTGGTCATCAGCCCCCTCCTGCTTCAGCGGGCAGCGGTGGTCCAGCCGGTGCCGGTGCGGCCGCCGGAGCGGCGGCGGGTGCCGGCGCGATCGCGCCGAGCGGATCACCGGGGATGACGCCCGGCGCCGGTCCCGGCGGCGGGCCCGGCTGCGGGTACCACGGCGGCGGCAGCGGGTTGTTCTCGTCGTAGGCGTTCGGCGGTCCGGGGAGTTTTCCGTTCGCGCCGACACCGAATGCCGGTGGCGCACCGGGAATCTCGCAATCGGGTCCGCCGAGCAGTTCGGCGAGGCACTCCGGTGTCAGGTTCCGTTCGGTGTGCGGCTGCACCTCGATGCCCTGCATGCCCGGTGCGGCGACCCAGCCCGGTTCGTGGTTGCCGTGCGAGAACAGCGTGTCGCGCGACCAGATGCCCGGCACGGTGGTGTCCTTGTAACCCGGCGCCGGCTGCAGTCGCGGCTCGGAGTACGAGATCTCCTTGGGCAGCGTCATGGCCGTCACGAACTCGTTGATACCGATCGGCGGGAAGTTGAACTTGATCGCGTCGAGAATCGGCGCCAGGTACTGCGCGCACAACTCCGCGGACTCCTGATAGCCCAGCCGGCTGCCCGCCTGAATGGAACTGCAGATGAACTGCATCGGGTTGGCGAAGTTCGCGATCACCGGCAGGCCGACGATGCCGCCCGCGTTCGGCGACGAGATGTTCATCAGGTTCGAGCCGAGGTTCGGGAACACGTGCAGACCGGTTTCCAGACCGTTCAGCGGCTCCGGCTGCAGGATGGCGTTGGTCACCTCGGCCAGGTTGTTGACGTCGTGCGCCAGCACCTGTCCGTTCTCGCCGATGAACTTGCGTGTGGTCGACAGCAGGTCCCTGAGATCCCGCAGCGCGGTGGCGAGTTCCTGATCGGTATTGGTGAACGAGTTCGTGAACTTGGCCAGATCGTTGTTCAGCGCGACGAACTGCTTGTCGCTCTTGTAGAGCGCATTGACGAACAGCGCCAGGCTCTTGACCACCGAGAAGAAGTCGCCGCGGCCCTCGTTGAGCGTGGTGACCGCCTCCGAGAGCCCGTTCAGCGTCTTGTTGATCTGGTCGCCCTTGCCGGCCAAGCCGTCGGAGAAGGATTCGATGACGTCACCGAACGGGCCCTTCGGCTGGTCCGGCGTCGGCCCCAGATCGGTGAGGATCCGGTTGATCGAATCGCGCAGTTCGTCGTACTCCACCGGCACCTGCGTGCGGTCGATCGGAATGACGGCGTCGTCACCCATCACCGGTCCGCCGGTGTAGGGCGGCGACAGCTGGATGGTGCGCGAGGCGACCAGGCTCGGGTTGAGGATGGACGCCGTTGCGTTCGCCGGAACCTTGTACTTGTTGGCGTAGTTGAAGGTGACCTTCATCTTGTCGCCCGCCGGCTCGATCGAGTCGATCGTGCCCACCTTGACGCCCATGATCTCGACCTTGTCGCCCGGATACAGCGCCAGCGTCTGCGGGAAGTACGCGACCACGGTGTTGTGGGTCAGCTTCTTGTACAGCTGCCACCCGACGATGCCACCGACCAACGCCAGCACCACCACGATCGAGCCGATGATCAGCGCTGCCCGAGATACTCTCGGCAGCTTGAAGTTTCGCACATTGAAGATAGTTGACATGTCTGCGCCCTACCCGTTCTGCGAACCAGGTGGAAGGTACGGCGGATTGCCGGGCGGCGGCGGCGTATCGGCCGGCGGCACCTGTTGGCCCGGCCCCGGCGGCGGCGGCGGCCCGTTGAGCGCCGGCGGCAGCGGTGCGATGCCGGGGGTGAAGTCGGGACCCTCGGGGGGCAGCGGTCCGACCGGCACCGTGCGGGCACCCGGCGGTGCCGGCGGCAGCGGGGCGGGCACACCACCCATGTCCGGCGGCAGCTGTCCCGGGACGGCCGCGGCGGGCACACCGGGCGTGAACCCGGGGCCGTTCGGGTTCGGCGGCGACGTCGCCACATCGGGCGCGGTGTTGTAGGGCTGACCGGGCGGGTTCGAGTACGGGTTGGGCCCGAACGGTCCGGTAGACAGGTGTGAACACGGCAGCGGGTTGTCCGGACGCGGCAGCGTCTCGGGCGTCGGCGTGTAGGAACACGGCGTTCCCGCGACGACGGCCGGTCCCGGATGCTCCGGAGTGCCTTCGAGCACGTCCGGTCCCGGCGGAGGCGCACCGTTGGGGAAGCGCGTGCCGTTCGGGTCGGGGAACCGCCATGAGGGCAGGCCGGCGTTGCGCCAGAATTCCTCGGGGTCGATACCGCGCTTCTTGAATGCCGCGTCCACGAACGGCTGCAGCAGCCACGGCGGCAGCAGGTTCACCAGCATGACCTTGAAGAACGGGCCCGACGCGATTGCCTCAGCCAGCGACGCGGTGAACTTGCTCAACGTGGACAGCACGTCGACCAGATCGAACTTGCGGTCCTTGAGGACGTCGCTGATCGTGCGGAGTTGTTCCAGCACGTGGTTGAGGTTCGGGTTGTCCTTGACGAAACCCGTCACCTGCGACGAGAACTTGGCGACGCGTTCCAGCAGCATGCTCACCGCGTATTGGCGCTCGTTGACCGCGGCCAACAGGGTCTGGGCGTTGGTCAGCAGCGCGTTGATCTGCTCGGAGCGGTTGCCGAGGACGCCCGCGATCTTGTTGGCGTTGGACAGCAACTGCCGAACCTGCTCGTCGCGCTTGCCGATGGTGTCGGAGAACCGGGCCACCCCGTCGAGTGCTGCACTCAGGTGCGGGTAGGTCTGATCGATCGTTTCCGACAGCACGTTCAGCGACCGCTTCACCGTCTCGGTGTCCCAGCCCGACGCCGCCTTCGTCACGTCGAAGAACGCGTCATAGATCTGGTATGGCGTGGTCGTCTGCCCCAGCGGCAGGATGCCGTTGGCCTGCAACGCCTTCGTCCCGCGGGGCTCGATCTCGAGGTTCTTGCGACCCAGGATGGTGTCGGTGCGAATGGCGGCCCGGCTGTCGGTGCCGATCTGCGTGCCGCCCAGCGTGTAGCCGATCTTGACCTTGTCGCCTTCGATCTCGAACGACTTCACCTTGCCGATGTCCACGCCCGCGATGCGCACCTTGTCGCCGCCGCTCAGGCCGCCGGTGTCGGAGAAGTAGGCGTAGTACGTCGGCTCGGCGAAGATCATCGGCACGCTCGTAAAGCTCTGTCCCACACCGATGACCAACAGCGTGATGAGAATGCCCATCATCCCGTTACGGATGCGGTCCGAACCCTCCAGGACTCTCATTGCGGCGTGCACCTACCCGTGGGCTGCGACCAGACCTTCACCGTGCGCACCGGTCCGCCGGGCTGCAGGCCGGGCAGCTTCAGCGTGACGTCGCAGGCGTAGAAGTTGAAGAAGTCGCCGTACACGCCACCGGCACGACCGATGATCTTCAGCGCCGTCGGCAGCCGGGTGAGGATGTCGTTCAATTCGTCCTTCTGGTCGACGAGCGGCTGCTGGATGACCTCGAGGCTGCCGATCGTGCTCTGCAGCAGCGGACGGTTGTCGGCGAGCAGGTCCCCGACGGTGCCCGCCGCGTCGCTGATGTCGGCGACCGAGCTCGCGATCGGGTCCTTGCGGTTCTTCAGGCCGGTGATCAGCTTCTCGAAGTCGACGACGGTCGCGTCGAACTGCTGCTGGTGCTTGACGGTGGTGTCGAGCACGTTGTTCAGGTTGGTGATCACCTCGCCGATGGCCTGGTCACGGTCGGCGAGCGCGGAGGTGAGCTGCGCCGTCTGATCCAGGATGTTGTTGATGGTGCCGCCCTGGCCCTGGAAGATCGTGATGATCGACTGCGCGATGTTGTTGACCTTGTCGGGGTCCAGCGCCCGGAACAACGGGCGGAAGCCGCCGATCAGCGCGTCCAGGTCGAGCGCAGGCTCGGTGCGTTCCAGCGGAATGGTCGACCCGGCGGGCAGGCGTTGGTCGTTGTCACCGCGCTTGAGCTCCAGGTAGCGATCACCGATCAGGTTCAGGTAGCGGATCGACGCCGTCGTGCCCTGGAACAGCTGCAGATCGCGCTCGACGGCGAAGTCGACCTTCGCGAAGCGTCCGCCGTCCTGGATCTCGACACTCTTGACTTTGCCGACTTCCACGCCGGACGCCCGGACGAACTGGCCGGCCCGCAGACCGCTGGCATTGCTGAAAATAGCCGAGTAGCCGGTCGTACGGTCGAACCGCATCTGCCCGAACACCACGATGATGATCGCGGTGAACAGCAGCAGCACCAGGGCGAAGGCGCCGAGCTTGATGGCCGTACCGGTGATTTTCATGGGTTGATCGTGTTTTCCCCGAACTGACGGCCCCAGATGTATTCGCTGCCTGGAGCGATGACCGGGATCGGGAGCGGCAGGAGTGGAATGAGGCAGGGCGGCAGGCCCGCGCAGCCGAACGGCGAGGCGAGCTCGATGTGGTTGTACGGGGCGATCGAGGCGCCGGTGTCCATCACCAGGTACGGGTTCGGCCACAGATCCTTGGTGACGGGCTGCCAGCAACCGGGTTTGCCCTCAGGACCGCCGTGCGCGTTCACGCGGGGCAGGTTGTCCGGATAGACGTAGGCGTTGCTCGCGCCGAGCACCAGCGAGTGCGTGTTCAGCGAGTAGCCGTTGCCGCCGAGGGACGCCGCGATCCTCGGCTCGACGTCGTGGTAGTTGCGGATCGTGCAGAACAGCGCCGGGCTGTACTCGTCGAGCAGCTGAGACGTCGGGATCAGGTCCTGGGCCCCACGGATCAGGTAGGGGCCGCCCTTTTCGAAGATCTCGCCGCCGGTGTTGCCGAAGCCGATCGAGGCCATCAACGCCTGGTCGATGTTGCCCTGTTGCTCGTTGAGGGTGCGCGCCGTGGTGACGGCGTTCTCCAGGCCGTCGAACAGATCGGGTGCGGCGTTGGCGTAGACGTCGCCGAGGTCGGCCAGCAGCTGGTTGTCGCGGCGGATCTGCGGCATCTTCGGGTTCAGGTCACCGAGGATCTGGTTGCCGTTGATGATCGACTGGCCGAACCGGTCGCCCAGCCCCTGCAGCGCCTGCGCGGTCGCGGTCAGCGTCTGGTTCAGCTTGATCGGGTCGACCTTCTCCGCGATCGAGGTGACCGTCTCGAACAGCGTGTTGAACTCGGTCGTCACGTGCGTCGCGTCGATCACGTCCGACGAGCTGATCCGCTGCGGGCTCGGGTTCTTCGGCGACGTGAACGAGATGTACTTGTTGCCGAACACCGTGGTGGCGCTGATCTTGGCGTCGACGTTCTTCGGAATCAGGTCGAGGTACTTCTTGTCGATCTCGAGTGTGATCTTCGCCTGCGGCTGGCCGCCGACCGAGGTCTCGTCGACGGCGCCCACCCGGCCGATCTCGACGCCGTTGTAGGTGACCTTGGCGCCGGGGTCCATCGAGAGACCCGCGCGCTCGGACAACATCGTCACCTCTTCGCGCGGCAGGAAGTCGCCGCGGAACTGGAGATACACCAGCGCGATCGCGACGATCGTCAGCAGGGTCAGCACGACGCCAGCCAGCTTGTACGGCGGTGTGCGGGTCTCGTTCAGGGGTGCCGTCATGCCCTACACCGTGAGGTTGAAGTTCGGGTCGACGCCGTAGAGCGCCAACGAAGCGAACAGGACAACGCACACGATTGCGACGAGCGAGGCGCGCATCGACCGGCCGACAGCCTCGCCGACGCCGACCGGTCCGCCGCTGGCGAAGTAGCCGTAGTAGCAGTGGTTGAGCATGACGATCACCGAGATGATGATCGCCTGCACGAAGGACCAGAACACGTCGTCGGGCCGCAGGAACGTCCGGAAGTAGTGCTCGTAGGTGCCGATCGACTGGCCGTAGAAGAACGTCGTCGTGATCTGTGCGGACAGAAACGACATGATGATCGCCATCGCGTAGAGCGGGATGATGACGACGAAGCCCGCCATCACCCTGGTGGACACCAGGTAGGAGATGGACTTGATGCCCATCACCTCGAGGGCGTCGATCTCCTCGCTGATCCGCATGGCGCCCAGTTCCGCCGTGGCGCCCGCGCCGACGGTCGCCGCCAGCGCCTGACCCGCAACGACGGGTGCGGCGATGCGCACGTTGATCATCGCGGCGAAGAACCCGGTGAATGCCTCGACCCCGATGTTGCCCAGGGACGCGAACCCCTGGATTGCGACCAGTGAGGACCCCGACAGGGTGACGAACCCGACGATCGCGACGGTGCCGCCGACCACGGCCATCGCGCCGGTGCCCATCCCGATCTCGGCGATCAGCCGCAGCGTCTCCTTGCGGTAGTAGCGCAGCGCGTGGCCGATGGAGCCGATCGCGGTCACGACGAACCACGCGATATGCCCCATACTGTCGAGGAACCGCGCCGGTGCGCCGGCCAACTTCTCGGTGCGCGCGTACCCCCGGGGGAAGCGGGCCTTGAGGACATTCGTAGTGCTCACGTCAGCTCCCCGTGCCGAACCGCACACCGATGGTGGTGAGCACGACGTTCACCGCGAAAAGGGCGATGACGCAGAGCACCAGCGTCTCGTTCACCGCGGTGCCGACGCCCTTCGCGCCGCCGGCCACGGTCAGGCCGCGGTAGCAGCCGACCAGCCCGGCGATCAGGCCGAACGTCGTGGCCTTGATGACGGAGATCAATACCTCGGGCAATCCGGTGACGAGCGTCAACGTGGAGACATAGGCGCCTGCGGACACGTTCTGCAGGTAGACGCCGAAGATGAAGCCGCCGACGAGACCGATGGTGATCACCGCGCCGTTGAGTAGGAGCGCGACGAATGTCGACGCGACCACGCGCGGCACCACGAGCCGATGGATCGGATCGATGCCGAGTACTTCGAGCGCGTCGATCTCCTCGCGGATGGTGCGGGCGCCGAGATCGGCGCAGATCGCCGTCGAGCCGGCGCCTGCGACGACGAGGACGGTCACCAGTGGTCCCAGCTGAGTGACGGCGGCCAGCGCCGCGCCCGCACCTGAGATGTCGGCCGCGCCGAACTCCGTGAGAAGGATGTTGAGCGTGAAGATGAGCAGGACCGTCAGCGGTATGGAAACGGCGATCGTGGGCAGGAACGAGACCTTGAACAGGAACCAGCTCTGCAAAATGAACTCACGCCACTGGAAATCCCGCCGAAACAGCGCCCTACCGGTCAGCACGCACATCCGCACGAAGCCGCCGACGGCCTCCAGTGCGGGCCGGGTCTGCTTTGCGACGTAGTCGCCGATGCCTGGTTGCGTGGCCGTCACCTGCGCGCTCCCCTGCCCATGCCGCGGCCAACGTGGCGGTACGGCAGCACCTGTCGCACGCCCCCTCCTTGCACCGAGCCCGTAGCTGTGACCACCGTCTCCCTACCCGCGGGTAGTAAGACGGACCACAGGACTGTACCCGATGCCCCCCTGAGGTTGCACCGCATCCCTCGGATTGAGCCTCTAACCGTTAGCAAACCCACCTCGTCCAGTTAACTTTCTGACTGCCCGGCTGAAACCCTTGCAGCAGAAGAACTTTCGTCGGCGTCAACAAATTCGCCGACGCCGAATCGCTCTCTCAGCTCCGTTTTGAGGACTTTGCCAGCCGGGTTGCGGGGCAGGGCGTCGACGACCTCCAGGCGCTTCGGATGCTTGTAGCGCGCAAGCCGTTCGGTGAGGAATTCGTCCAGATCACCCAGCGCGAGGTCCGGTTGCGTCACTGCCGCGATGGCCACCGGCACTTCACCCCACTTCTCGTGGCTTCGCCCGATCACCGCCACTTCCGCGATCGCCGGGTGGCCGGCGAGGACGTTCTCGACCTCTGCGCAGTAAATGTTCTCGCCGCCGGAGATGATCATGTCCTTCTTGCGGTCGACGACCCAGATGTAGCCCTCCTCGTCCTGGCGGACCAGGTCGCCGGAGTGAAACCAGCCGCCGGCAAACGCCTCGGCGGTGGCCTGCGGGTTGTTCCAATAGCCGTCCATCAGTGTCGGCGCGCGGTAGACGATCTCGCCGACCTGGCCGATCGGGACGTCGTTCATGTCGTCGTCGACCACCCGGGCGCTGACCGTCGGGATGACCTTGCCGACCGAGCCGAGTTTGCGAAGCGCGTCGTCGCCCAACAACATGCATGTCACGGGCGACATCTCGGTCTGGCCGAACGCCGCGAGTATCTGGGTGCCGGGGAACGTCTCGGACATGCTGCGCAACAAGGTGTCCGATGCGGGCGCGGCCCCCCACGACAGCACGCGCAGCGCCAGCTTCCTCGGGTTGGCTTTCTGTTCGGCGCAGACTGCCTGCCACTGCGCGGGGACGAGAAAGATGCCGGTCACCTTTTCGGCCTCGAGCACGTCGAGCAGCGCGCCGGGGCCGAAAGCGCCCAGCGGGTACACCACTGTCGGCAGGCCGAGCAGCAGGCCGATGATCATGTTGCCGATACCCGCGATGTGGAACAGCGGGACGCCGATGAACCCGACGTCGTTGTTGATGTCGGAGCCGTTGCTGAACAGGAATGTCATCGCCTGCCCGGCGAGGTTGGTGTGAGTGAGCACCGCACCCTTGGGCCGGCCCGTGGTGCCCGAGGTGTACATGATCAGCGCGGGAGAATCGTTGGGGATGTCGACGGGTGCCGCGGGTTCACCGTCTTCCGCGAGCAGGTCGTCATAGCCGAGCACGCCGTCGTCGGTGACGCCGCCCGCGACGATCACGGTTTTCAACGTCGGCTCGAGATCCCGCACCGCCGTAGCGACACCGGCGAGTACCGACTCGGCGATGATCACCTCGGCGTCGCAGTCACTGACCAGGAACGCGATCTCCGCCGGGGTCATGCGGAAGTTGACCGGAACGGCGATCGCCCCGAGCTTGGTGGCGGCCAGGACGGACTCGATGAACTCGGTCCGGTTGAGCATCAGAATCAGCACCCGGTCGCCGAAGCCGACACCGCGCCGGTTCAGCGCGCCCGCGAGAGCGGAGACGCGGCGCTCGAGTTCGGCCCAGGTGGTGGTGCGGCCGAGGTGACGCAGCGCCGTCGCGTCGGGCTGCATGAGCGCGTGCCGTGCCAGCTGGTTGGTCCAGTTCTGCCTTCTCGCGAGGTACGGCTGATCGATCGGCGACTGCTGAGCGCTCAACGGCGGAGACTCCCGGGGTTGCACGACGTTGATATTTGATCAAACATTGAGTTGCGAGGGTCACACTATGGCCTGGGGCGGTCAGGGGACAAGCCCCGGAATGGAGGCCGAGTGAACGCTCCGGCGAGACCCGCTTACCGCCCGCGGCGGCCCGTGCGACGAGAGCAGATGTCCGACGAGGTCGCCGGGCACCTGCGGGCCGCGATCATGTCCGGCACGCTGTTGCCGGGCACGTTCATCCGGCTCGACGAGACCGCCGCGCAGCTGGGCGTGAGCATCACACCGGTGCGTGAGGCGCTGCGCACGCTGCGCGGTGACGGGATGGTGCTGTTGGAGCCGCACCGCGGCCACGTCGTCGCCCCCTTGAGCCGGCGCGATGTCGAGGACATCTTCTGGCTGCAGGCCGCCATCGCCAAAGAGCTCGCGGCGGCGGCCACCGACCGCATCACCGACGAAGGCATCGCCGAATTGGAACGGCTCAATGACGAGCTGGCCGCCACAGTCGAGACGGGTGAGGCCGAAGCCATCGCCGCGGCGGAGTTCAGGTTCCATCGCTCGCTCAATCACACGACCGGGCGGATCAAGCTGGCCTGGTTCCTGTTGCACGTCGCCCGCTATATGCCGCCGCTGATCTACGCGGCCGATCCGCAGTGGGGCGTCGAAGCCGTCGCGAACCACCGCGAGCTGATCGCCGCCCTGCGCCGGCGCGACGTCGCCGAGGTGGTCCGGCTGACGAGTTGGCAGTTCGACGACGGCGCGCGGCGGTTGACCGAGCGGCTGGAGGAAACCGGCATCTGGAACTGACGCCGGCCGACCGATCGACCCGGCGCCGCGGACCGGCTCTGCCGCGCGCCGACTCGACGTTCGAGTTGCCCGCCTCCGAGCGAATCATTCGCTCGTACTGACGGCCTTTCGGTAGCAGCGAATCTTTCGCTCCGAGGCGGGCACTTCGAAAGCCACCGGTTCTGCGGTCCGATGATCCCCACCCGACCCGGGCCGCAGACCGAATTGTGTCGGTCCGGCCTGGCACTGTTCGGCTATGACGGGCGATGCGGTCGACCGGTACGCGCTGCGGGGAACCGAACTCCGATACGCGCTCACCCTGTATCTGTTTCAGCACGGCCCATTACGGTTGCCCGACCTCATGGAAGCGCTCGACCTTCAAGGCTTCGACATCCCCGGCGGCGCGAAGGCCGTATCCGATGCACTCCGATGGGAGATCGGGCACGGCAGGGTGGCGCGAGTGGAGCGCGGCAGGTACCGACCGCGTTCCATGCCGCGCTCGACGGAAGATCGCATCTACAACCGGGTGATGGATCTCCGAGACGAGGCCGCCCGTCGGACGTCCGTTGGTGCTGGCGTCTTCTGGGACGCGCTGTTCGGACCGCGGGACGGAACTATTCGGCGGCGAGCTGCTCGGCGCGGGACTTGAGATTGCCTGCGAGGTAGTCGAGCGTGTCCGCGATCGCCTTCTTCACCATCGTCTTGGGAATGGCGAGCTTGGTCTCCACATCGAGGTCGACGGTCAGAAGCGACGTCGGGCCGATGGCCACCACCGAGAATTTCTGCTCCTGCTTGTCGAAGTGGTCGCCCTGCTGCAACACCGTGAAGATCTCATTCACACTCGGGTAATACACCGCGGTGATGAAGGTGCCCGACTGCCCCTGCACGACGACGTCGAGCCGCAGCTGGCTGGGCCGGCCGTCGTCGTAGCGGGCCAGCACCCAGCAGCCCTTGATCTCCTCGTTCCACTCCGGGTAGGCCTCGAAGTCCGCGACGATCGCCATGATCGATTCTGCGGACGCGTCGACCTCGACGGTCTTGCTCACCAGCGGCATCCGCCCAGCCTATCGGCGGCGTGTACAAGGCTCGAAATGTGCGCTAAGCGAGCTCGCCGACGTTCACGCCCAGCGGCGATTCCACCCGAACGGTCTCGTCCCGGATCAGCCCGCGCAGCAGCGCGGTACTGAACTCCGCGGCGATCTCCTGAGCGGTGCGCCGGCCCTGGGGGCGCAGCCAACGGTACGAACCGAGCGTCATGCCGATGTACCCCAGCGCCAACACATGTGAGTCACAGTCGTAGAACTCGCCGCTGGCGATGCCGCGATCGATCACATCGCGCACGTGCTCGTAGACCTGTGTCTCTTTCTCGCGGATGTATTCGACCTGCTCTTCGGTGAACCACTCGGTGATGTAGGGGCCTTCCTGGAAATACACCGCCGCTCGTTCGAGGTCGCTGGCGATACCCACCAACAGCCTGCGGGTGAAGTGGTAGATCGTCTCGCGGGCCGACGCCGACGGGTCGTCGTGCAGAGCGGCCACGGTGAAGTCGGCAGCGCCCTTGTAGATGTCGTAGAGGATCAGCGACTTGCTGGCGTAGTAGTGGTACACCGTGGCCTTGTTCAGCCCGACCGCGTCGGCCACGTCGTCCATTCTGGTGCCGTGGTAGCCCCGCGCGGCGAACAACTTGGTGGCGACGGCCAGGAGCTCCTCGCGACGGGTCATTCCGTTCGGTGTTGCGGAGCTTGTTGCTCTTCGCGCAAGCGGCTCATCGGAGCTTGTTGCTCTTCGCGCAAGCGGCTCATCGGAGCTTGTTGCTCTTCGCGCAAGCGGCTCATCGGAGCTTGTTGCTCTTCGCGCAAGCGGCTCATCGGAGCTTGTTGCTCTTCGCGCAAGCGGCTCATCGGAGCTTGTTGCTCTTCGCGCAAGCGGCTCATCGGAGCTTGTTGCTCTTCGCGCAAGCGGCTCATCGGAGCTTGTTGCTCTTCGCGCAAGCGGCTCATCGGAGCTTGTTGCTCTTCGCGCAAGCGGCTCATCGGAGCTTGTTGCTCTTCGCGCAAGCGGCTCATCGGAGCTTGTTGCTCTTCGCGCAAGCGGCTCATCGGAGGACATGGCGACTCACTTCGGGCAGGCCCGGACGGCGCCCGGGGGTGTCAATCAACTGGTTGGACAGTCTAGGTGCTGAGGGTGTCGCCGCCGTCGCGTCGGGTCTAGACTTCTGCCAAGGGACGAGCGATAAGCGCGAGAGGGTGAGCACATGGATCCGAACCCGGACTATGACGCCAGCGACGAGGTCGAGTACGGCGCTAACTGGTTCGCGTGGATCCTGCGCGGGGTATATCCCCCGCCGGCGTATCCGCCGGTTTAATCGGTCGCTGTGAGAACGCGCCGGCCTACCACGTCAGGCCGGTGAAGAACCCGTCAAAGCGGATTCGCTGCTGACGCAGCATTTCCAGGTCCTTGTCCGTGGGCAACGCCTTGACCGTCGACTCCTCGAGTTTCGGCGGCTGACCCTGCAGCACCTCTTGCGGTGTCGTTTGCATGACACCAGCGTTTGCGTCCGCGGCCACCGCGGCACGAGTAGTCGGCTACTGCACTTCGGGCGCGGATGAATGCATGGCAGTGCCACGCTCCAGGAATACGCCTACCCAGAGCGCGGCACTGGGCTTGCTAGTTGCGGCGAGGCTCCTGAGCGGCGGCCTCGTGCGCTGTGGTGTCCTGCGCCGCAGCGCTCTGCTCGACGTTCGGTTCGGCAGCCTCGTCGCGCACCCGCGTCTTCGGGTCCAGCCGATCGGCATGCCTGCGGCGTTCTTCGATCTCCTCGCGCGACGTGGCGGCCGCATCGTTGTGATTGGCGGCCTGCTCCTTGAGCCGGGCCGCCTCGGCCGCCTTCGCCTCCGCTTCGGCTTCTGCGGCGCGGGCGCGGGCCGATGTCTCGTCGGCCAGTGCCTGGCGCTTCTCCACCTTCGAGGTGTGCGTGGAGATGTCCTCGCGGATCCGCTCGGCCTCCAGGTGCCTGCGCTGATTGCGCCTCTTGAGCGCCGCGAATATCAGCAAAGCGATCACGATCACTGCCGCGATCGCGACAACGATCCAGACGACGGTGGTGTTGTCCATGACGGTCCCTTTCGTTTCGGGAAACCTCAAAACCCCGGGCCGCCGCTTGACGCACCCGCTAATTCCGCGGGTTCCCTTCGGGGCGGTGGCCGAAACCCCGCACCGATTCGGCATGTGCCCGACGGGGCGCGTCGCCGATTTGGGCCGACTCTTACACTGACGTATTCCACTCGTCCCACGACGAGCTGTGTCGGGACGCTTTCTCGCGCTCCGACCAGACCGTGACAGAAACCTAGATCGGATCGAAATCGATGATCATCGGGATTCCGAGAGAGTCGCTGCCTGGAGAAACGCGTGTCGCCGCGACGCCGCAGACGGTCAGCCAACTCATCAAACTGGGCTATGAGGTAGTGGTCGAGACGGGCGCGGGCGCCGCCTCGAGCTTCTCCGATGCGGCGTTCACGGACGCCGGCGCCGGTGTCGGGTCCGCCGAGCAGGCTTGGGCGGCCGACGTGGTGCTCAAGGTGAACGCGCCGGACAGCGAAGAGATCGCCGCCCTTCGCGACGGCGCCACCCTGATCAGCCTGATCTCCCCCGCCCTGAAGCCGGAGCTCGTCGAGCAGCTGGCCTCCCGGCCGATCACCGTCCTGGCCATGGACGCTGTTCCGCGTATCTCCCGGGCCCAGTCACTGGACGTGCTGTCGTCGATGGCGAACATCGCGGGCTACCGCGCCGTCATCGAGGCTGCCAACAAGTTCGGCCGGTTCTTCACCGGGCAGGTGACCGCGGCGGGCAAGGTGCCGCCGGCCAAGGTGCTCGTCGTCGGCGCGGGCGTGGCCGGTCTGGCGGCTATCGGTGCGGCAGGCAGCCTCGGCGCAATCGTGCGCGCCACCGATCCCCGCCCCGAGGTGGCAGATCAGGTCAAATCTCTTGGTGGGGAATATCTTTCAATCGAGTCGCCGGAGGCTGAAGTGTCGGCCACCGGCTATGCCAAGGAAATGGACGACGACTACAAGGCCCGCGAGGCTCGGCTCTACGCCGAGCAGTCCAAGGACGTCGACATCATCGTCACCACCGCGCTGATCCCCGGTAAGCCGGCACCGCGCATCATCACCGCCGAGATGGTGGCCTCGATGAAGCCCGGCAGCGTCATTGTCGACATGGCCGCGGCCAACGGCGGCAACGTCGAGGGCACCGTCAAGGACCAGGCGATCGTCACCGACAACGGGGTGACGATCATCGGCTACACCGATCTGGCCGGGCGACTGCCCGCAACCGCGTCGCAGCTGTACGGCACGAACCTGGTCAACCTGCTCAAACTGCTCACCCCGGAGAAGGACGGCCAGCTCACCCTGGACTGGGACGACGTGGTGCAGCGCTCGGTGACGGTTGTGCGGGACGGCGAGACGACCTGGCCGCCTCCGCCGGTGCAGGTGTCGGCGGCACCGGCCGTCGCCGCGGCGGCGCCGGTCGAGGCCAAGCCGACCAAACAGCCCATGACCACCGCCCGCCGACTGGGATTGACGTTCACGGTCGCGGCGGTGCTCTTCGCGCTGATTGCGCTGTCACCGTCGGCGCTGCAGGTGCACCTGACGGTGTTCGCGCTGGCGATCGTGATCGGCTACTACGTGATCGGCAACGTGCACCATGCGCTGCATACGCCGCTGATGTCGGTGACCAACGCCATCTCCGGGATCATCGTCGTCGGTGCACTGTTGCAGATCGGGCCCGGCCTGGAGTCCGGCGTGGTCGTCATCACCGCGCTGGCAACCCTGGCGACCCTGCTCGCCAGCATCAACGTCTTCGGCGGCTTTGCCGTGACCCGCCGCATGCTGGCCATGTTCTCGAGGAGCTAGATCATGTTCACACTGGAAACCACAGCGACCGCGGCGTACGTCGTCGCGGCCATCCTGTTCATCCTCGCGCTGGCCGGCCTGTCCAAGCACGAAACATCCAGGGCCGGTAACACTTTCGGGATCGCCGGAATGGCCGTCGCGCTGATCGCGACGATCGCGCTGGCCCTCGCCCGCCACATCGAACCCGTGGGCATCGCGCTGCTGGTCGGCGCCATGGCCATCGGTGCCGCGATCGGGCTGTGGCGCGCCAAAGTCGTCGAGATGACCGGCATGCCCGAGCTGATCGCGCTGCTGCACTCGTTCGTCGGCCTGGCCGCCGTGCTGGTCGGCTGGAACGGCTACCTGCACGTCGAACGTGATCTCGCCGGGTCCGAGGCCGCCATGCTGCACCAGCAGGGCATGCTGGGCATCCACTCGGCCGAGGTCGTCATCGGCGTCTTCATCGGCGCCGTGACGTTCACCGGCTCGATCGTCGCCAACCTCAAGCTGTCGGCCCGCATCAAGTCCGCGCCGATGATGCTGCCCGGCAAGAACGTCCTCAACGTCGGCGCGCTGGTCGCCTTCGCCGCGCTCACCGTCTGGTTCGTGATCGACCCGCAGCTGTGGCTGCTGGCCGTGGTCACCGTGCTTGCGCTGCTGCTCGGCTGGCATCTGGTCGCCTCGATCGGCGGCGGCGACATGCCGGTGGTGGTGTCGATGCTCAACAGCTATTCCGGCTGGGCCGCCGCGGCGTCCGGCTTCCTGCTCGGCAACGACCTGCTGATCATCACCGGGGCGCTGGTCGGGTCCTCGGGCGCCTACCTGTCCTACATCATGTGCAAGGCGATGAACCGGTCGTTCATCTCCGTCATCGCCGGCGGCTTCGGCATCGAGGCCGGGCCGGCTGACGACAAGGACTACGGCTCGTACCGCGAGATTGACGCCGAAGGCGCCGCCGAACTGCTCGAGTCCGCCAAGTCGGTGATCATCACGCCGGGGTACGGCATGGCCGTGGCCCAAGCCCAGTACGGCGTCGCCGAGTTGACCCGTAAGCTGCGCGACCGCGGCGTCGACGTCCGGTTCGGCATCCACCCCGTCGCCGGACGCCTGCCCGGCCACATGAACGTGCTGCTGGCCGAGGCCAAGGTCCCCTACGACATCGTGCTGGAGATGGACGAGATCAACGACGACTTCGACAGCACCGACGTCGTCCTGGTCATCGGCGCCAACGACACCGTCAACCCGGCGGCGTCGGAGGACCCCAGCAGCCCGATCGCCGGCATGCCAGTGCTGACGGTCTGGAACGCCGCCAACGTGATCGTGTTCAAGCGGTCCATGGCCTCGGGCTACGCCGGCGTGCAGAACCCGCTGTTCTTCCGAGAGAACACCCAGATGCTGTTCGGCGACGCCAAAGACCGGGTCGACGCGATCAACGCCGCGCTCTCGGTCGCCGAGAGGGTCTAGGTCCTCGATGGCCGTCGACCGGTTGCTCCCGTCGCAGGACGCGGAGGACCTGATCGCGCTCACGCGGGACATCTGCGACAAGGTGCTCGATCCCGTCGTCGACGCGCACGAGAAGGCGGAAACCTATCCCGAGGGTGTGTTCGCACAGTTGGGCGCGGCCGGGCTGTTGAGCCTTCCGCAGCCGGAGGAGTGGGGCGGCGGCGGCCAACCGTACGAGGTGTACCTGCAGGTACTCGAGGAGATCGCGGCCCGGTGGGCGGCGGTCGCGGTCGCGGTAAGCGTGCACAGCCTCTCGTCGCACCCGCTGCTGGCGTTCGGCACCGACGAGCAGAAGCAGCGCTGGCTGCCCGGCATGCTCTCGGGTGAGCAGATCGGCGCCTACAGCCTGTCCGAGCCGCAGGCCGGTTCGGACGCCGCGGCGCTGCGGTGTGCGGCGGTGTTCTCGGCCGAAGGACCGACGCCTGGCTATGTCCTTAACGGCTCGAAATCGTGGATCACCCACGGCGGGTGCGCCGACTTCTACACGCTGTTCGCGCGTACCGGTGAAGGGTCGCGCGGCATCTCGTGCTTCCTGATTCCCGGCGACCTGGCCGGGCTGACCTTCGGCAAGCCCGAGGAGAAGATGGGCCTACACGCGGTGCCCACCACGTCGGCGTTCTACGACCATGCGCATGTCGACGCCGACCGCCGGATCGGCGAGGAGGGCCAGGGCCTGCAGATCGCGTTCAGCGCACTGGATTCCGGCCGGCTCGGCATCGCGGCCGTCGCGGTCGGGCTGGCGCAGGCCGCGCTGGACGAGGCGTGCGCCTACGCCAACGAACGTACGACGTTCGGGCGCAAGATCATCGACCACCAAGGGCTGGGATTCCTGCTGGCCGACATGGCCGCCGCCGTGGCCAGTGCGCGGGCCACGTATCTCGATGCTGCACGCAGACGCGACCTCGGCAAGCCGTACTCCGCTCAGGCCAGCATCGCGAAACTGACCGCCACCGATGCCGCGATGAAGGTGACGACCGACGCCGTGCAAGTGTTCGGCGGCGCCGGCTACACCCGCGACTACCGCGTCGAGCGCTATATGCGCGAGGCGAAGATCACCCAGATCTTCGAGGGCACCAACCAGATCCAGCGCCTCGTCATCGCCAGGGGACTGGTCACCTAACCCCACCTAACCCCGCGAGCGGGAGGGGTGACGGGCTCGGGCCCTGGCTTGGCTCATGTTGTTGCGCACGTCGGCGCGGATCATGAAGAGGGCCTTGCGGCGGCCTCGATTTTGACGATGCAGCTGCTGGGCGTATCGCGAACGAACTTCTTGCTTCGCCAACCTGTTTGAGCTTCGATACGGTGCTGGTCATGACCGGCGCCGGTGATCAACTTAGTTGTTCGTTGGTGGTGGTTGCGGTTGGAAGGGTTCGTACCACCACCAGTCGGCGCGTTCGCCGCTGGAGCCGGGGCAGGGTGCGACGGCGGGTGGGGGCTGGGTGGGCGGTCGGGCCAGGGCGCCGTCGGTGAGTACTCGGCCGGCGCTGTCGGTGACGGTCAGGGTGTGTGCGGGTCCGGTGATGGTGATGATGCCGCGGTGGTGCAGTCGGTGGTGATACGGGCAGAGCAGCACCAGGTTGGCCAGCTCGGTGGGGCCGCCGTCTTCCCAGTGCCGGATGTGGTGGGCGTGCAGGCCGCGGGTGGCCCCGCAGCCGGGAACCGCGCAGGTGGGGTGGCGGTGCTCCAGGGCGCGGCGTAGCCGCCGGTTGATCAGCCGGGTGGTCCGGCTGGCGCCGATGGGGTGGCCGTGGCGTTCGAACCACACTTCGCAGGTGGCGTCACAGGTCAGGTAGCGGCGGTCGGCGTCGGTGAGCAGCGGGCCCAGGTGCAGCGCCGCGACGCGGTCTTTGACGTCCAGATGCATCACCACCGTGGTGTGGTGGCCGTGCGGGCGGCGGGCGGCCTCGGCGTCCCAGCCGGCCTCCACCAACCGCAGGAACGCCTCGACGGTGCCGGGCAACGGGGGCGCGACATCTGGCGCGACCTCTGAGGTCGTCCTGCGATTGTCGTGGTCGCGTTTCCACTCGGCGATCAGCGCGTCCTGGTGTGCGTGCAGGGCCGCGTCGAACTTCGCCGCATCCACATGGGGCAGTTTGATCCGCCAGCAGCTGAACTGCTCGTCGGCGGTTTTGGTGATCGAGGCCTGCGGTTCGGGCCGCGGGTCGGGGTCGGGTCGCGGTTCGAGCTTGACCGCGGTGCGCAGCTGGTTGACCGAGGCGCTGCGCGCCAACTCCGCGTAGTGCTCATCGGAGCCCTGGCCGGCCCGTGCTGCGATGACCCCGACCTGATCGAGTGACAGCCGGCCCTCCGCCATGCCTTGGGCGCAGCGGGGAAACTCATCGAGTCGGCCCGCCACGGTGGCGATCGTGTGAGCGTTCGCCGGTGAGCAGCCGGTCTTCCAGGCCACCAACGATGAGATCGACCGTGCCCCGGTGGCGCCGCACAACTCGTCGCGGTCCAACTCGGCGACGATCTGCACGATGCGCCCGTCAATCGCGTTGCGCTGACCGGCCAACTCCGCCAACTCCTCGAACAACACCTCCAGACGCTCATCAGCACGCACCGCCGTGGCGCCGGGAGATGCGGTCAACGACATAACGTCATCATCACAGACGGGTGCGACAAATCTGGTCCGCCCAAACCGCGCCGGGAAAGTGGCCGTCATCATCAGCCACGAGGTGCTCGGCCGCGCGCGATCCACGCCTCGAAAACCATCCGATCTGCACCGCGGTCGCGCCGACGGCGGCCCTCACGGTGTGCACATTGGCCACCCGAGCAACCCGCTGCGACAACCGCGCGCCGCGAAGCGTGAGCCAAGTCGGGCTATGCGCGAGGCGAAGATCACCCAGATCGTCGAGGGCACCAACCAGATCCAGCGCCTCGTCATCGCGCGGGCTGGTCCACCCCCTAAGCGCGAGCAGGCAACCCCCTAGGACGAGTTGGGTTCGGGCGGTGCGGTGACGGGCTCGGGCGGTGAGGTGACGATCACGCGCGTGCCGCCGCCGGCCTGCGAGTCGATGTGCATCGACCCACCCATCGCGTCGAACCTCGCCAGCAGCGAGCCCAGCCCGATGTGCCCGTCGGCGAGCGACTGACCGACCACCGCGGGATCGAAGCCGCGCCCGTCGTCGGCGACGGTCAGCGTGAGCCTGTTTCCCCTGCGACCCAACGCGATCCGCACCGTCTTCGCGTCGGCATGCTTGCCGACGTTGGTCAGCAGTTCGCGCGCCGCCCGGTACAAAAGCTGCGCCGACTCCGGCTTACCGACCTCCTCGAGGTCGGCGTCGACGACGACCTGCGTCCGAGTCTCGAACTGCTTCACCAATTCCCGCAGCGCGGGCGTCAGGCCCAGTTGGGCGAGCACCTGCGGATGCAATTCGGTGACCGTCGAGCGTAGCCCCGTCGCGGTCTCCTGCAGCGCCTCGTACACCCTGTCCAGCGCGGGATCTGGGCTGCGCTCGCGAGCCTCGTCGAGTTCCAGCCGCGCGGCCAGCAGGGTTTGCAGTGGGCCGTCGTGCAGATGTTCGGCCACTTCCCGGTTCCGCCGTTCGTCGGACTGCATCGCCTCCGACACCAACTGACGGCGCACCTCCTGTAATGCTTTGACGCGCACCGACCGCCGAGCAAGCACGAAGCACAGCGCGGTCGTCGCGACGGCGAGCCACAGCAGGAAGCCGAAGTGCGTGTACACGATGTTCGGCAGGCCGATTCTGTCGTCGCGCTTGGAGTAGAAGATCCAGGCGGCGAGATAGCCGGCCGCCGTGACGACGCCGAAGACCGCCGTCAGCGCGGGCCGGTTCCCGAACGCCATCGAGATCGGCAGCAGGAAGAACACCGGCAGAAGCGCCGACGTCGCACCACCGGACACCAGGCACAGCGCGACGATCACCAGCAGGTCGACGATCGTCGACGCCCAATCCGCCCAGCGCGGAACCGGTCCGCGCACCACGGCGATCAGCCACAGCACAGCCGCCACCGCATACACGCCGAGGATCACCGCGTACAGCCCGGGCAGCCAGTGATCGACCTCCCAGATCCACACCAGAATCGCGATGAGGCCGATCAGCGGCAGGCGCAGAATCGCCGACACACGAACGGGTTCCGTCGCGAGGTGGTCGATGAGCCGGTGTGCCGGGTTGTCCACGGTTGTTTGTGCTCCTCACGTCCGCGGGTTGTTTGTGCTCCTCACGTCCGCGGGTTGTTTGTGCTCCTCACGTCCGCGGGTTGTTTGTGCTCCTCGCGCCCGCGGCTAATCCAGCAGCTTGCGGCGCATGGCCTCGGCCACCGCGGCGGCTCGATCGCTGACACCGAGTTTCTCGTACAGCCGTTGCACGTGGGTCTTCACCGTCGACGGCGCGAGGTACATCTCCTTGGCCATCGCGGGGATGCTGCTGCCCGCGGCGATCATCTTGAGCACCTCGCGCTCGCGCGGGCTCAGCGCGGGCACGTCGGGTTCGTTCCGGCGGCGGATCTCCGACGCCAGACCGGCCGCGAGCTCCGGCGCGATCACGTCCTTGCCCTTTGCGCACGTGAGGACGGCGCTGACAAGTTCGCTTCGGGTCGACTCCTTCGGCAGGAAGCCCGCTGCGCCCTCCTGAAGCGCCTTGTAGACGATCGCCGACTCGTCGTGCGCCGACACCAGCAGCACCCGGGTCGGCAGCTCGTCGCGGATGACGGCAGCGGTCACCTCCGCGCCGTCCATGCCGGGCATTCGGTAGTCCAGCAGCGCGACCTGCGGCCGGTGGGTGCGGATCAGCTCGAGGGATTCCACGCCGTCCGCCGCCTCTGCGACGACGTCGATTTCGCCGCTGGACACCAGCGCCCGCACGACGCCCTCGCGGAACATCGGGTGGTCGTCTCCGACCACGACCCGCACCTTTTCGGCCGCCATGCGGTTCAGCTTGGCACAGCAACATGCGCGCTTCCCCCGATTGGGGGACACCGGATTCCTCCGTGTCACCGGCCGATCTGCCGACATACATCGGCCGCCAACCCCGGCATTCTTGAGTCATCGCTGGAGCACACCGGCCGCGGAACTGAAAACCCAACGGAGACAAAGGAATCACATGACAAACACCATCGCTCGCGCTATCGCTCTCCCGATCGTCTCGGCCGGCATCCTGGGCGGAGCCGCCCTCGGCCTGGCCGGCATGGCCAACGCCGCGGTGACCACCACCCAGAACGGCCCGAACACGTCGATCGTGGCCACCCCGGACACCTACGCGACACCGGCGCCCAGCGCGATCCCCGGCTGGTACTACCACCACGGCATCGGCCACTCGTACCTGTTCAACCACTGAGCCGACAATCCAATAGACCACCCTCCACAGAGGCCCTCCCCAGGCGGCGTAACCCGGGGAGGGCCTCATTCATTGGTTCTACACTCACGAAATGACGACACGATCAATGCACCCGACGCCGCCGCATTGAGCACCAACCCGCTCCATGCGATCTGGGCCGCGGCGGCTCCGTCGTGGGACGTGCACGCCGACTTCGTCGAGGACCGCGGTGCGGTCGTTCGCGCCGCCATGCTCGCCGCCGCCGATCTACAGCCCGGCGACGATGTGCTCGAACTCGGCTGCGGCCCCGCCGGTGTCGGTATCGCCGCCGCAGAGATCGTCGGCGGCGAGGGACACGTCGTCCTGTCTGATGTGGTGCCCGAAATGACGGCGATCGCCGAGGACAGGGCGCGGCGCCACGGACTGAGCAATGTCGTCGTGCGGGAGTTGGACATGGAGGACATCGATGTTCCAGACGCGTCCTTCGACAAGGTCCTGTGCCGCGAGGCGCTGATGCTGGTGGCTGATCCGACGGCGGCGGCCCGGGAGGCACTGCGGGCTCTGCGGCCCGGCGGGTGGGCGGTGTTCGCGGTGTGGGGGCCTCCGGCCGCGAATCCGTGGTTGGGCGTGCTGCTCGACGTGGTGAGCGCTCAACTCGGTGCACGGGTTCCGTCTCCGGGCATGCCGGGTCCGTTCGCGCTCTCCGGCGACGGCGCCCTTGCGCAGGTCCTCACGGCTGCCGGCTTCGCGGATGTGAATGTCCGCGAGGTCGCCACCCCGCTCCATGTGGCTTCGATCGACGAGTGGTGGACCGTCGTGCCGTCGTTGGCCGGGCCGGTGGCAGCCATCGTCAACTCCCTCCCCGACGACATCACGTCGGCGATGCGCGCCGACGCTGAGTCAGCGCTGCGGGCGTTCGCCGATGTGGACGGCTATACGATTCCCGGCCTCAGCCTCCTGGGCGTCGGTCACCACAACGGGATCTCGAGGCCGTACTCGGACTCGGGGCGCGGGCCGAAGTAGCGACGCTCCGACTCGTCGATCATGACGTCGTTGATGCTGGCTTCCCTGCGCGCCATCAGGCCCTCGGGACTGAACTCCCAGAGTTCGTTGCCGTAGCTGCGATACCACTGCCCGGCCGCGTCGCGGCACTCGTATTGGAAACGCACCGCCATCCGGTTGTTCCGGAACCCCCACAAGCTCTTGCGCAGCACATAGTCCAGTTCGCGGTCCCACTTCTGGGTCAGGAATGCCACGATCTGCGCGCGGCCGACGATGTGCTGGTCGCGGTTGCGCCACTGCGAGTCGGGAGTGTAGGCGAGGCTGACACGCTCGGGGTCGCGGGTGTTCCAGGCGTCCTCGGCGGCCTGAACCTTTTGCTGCGCGGTCTCGAAGGTGAACGGCGGAAACGGGGGACGACTGTCGGTCATGAGCCCATTCTGGCCACCGTTTAGTGTGGCTTACATGGACTTCGCGATGTCGGCCAAGGCGCAGGACTACCACAAACGCCTGTCGGCGTTCATGACCGAATTCGTCTTTCCCGCCGAGGCCTCCTATGAGGAGTACCGGCGCGCGGCGGGGCCCGACGACCACACCGTTCCCCCGGTGATCGAAGAGCTCAAGGGCCTGGCCAAGGAGCATGGGCTGTGGAATCTGTTCCTGCCGTCGGTGTCGGGCCTGACCAATCTGGAGTACGCCCCGCTGGCCGAGTTGACCGGCTGGAGCATGGAGATCGCGCCCGAGGTGACCAACTGCGCGGCCCCCGACACCGGCAACATGGAGACGCTGCACCTGTTCGCCACCGAGGAGCAGCGCAAGCAGTGGCTGGAGCCGCTGCTCAACGGCGACATCCGCAGCGCGTTCGCGATGACCGAGCCGGCGGTCGCCTCCAGCGACGCGCGAAACATCGAGACGACGATTCTGCGCGACGCCTCGGGATCTGGGGACTACATCATCAACGGTCGCAAATGGTGGATCTCCGGTGCGGCCGACCCTCGCTGCAAGGTCCTGATCGTGATGGGCCGCACCAATCCCGATGCGGCCAGCCATCAGCAGCAGTCGATGATCCTGGTGCCGGTCGACACTCCCGGGGTGTCCATCGAGCGGTCGCTGCCGGTCTTCGGCTGGCAGGACCAGCACGGGCACTGTGAGGTCAGCTTCGATAACGTGCGGGTGCCGTCGTCGAACCTGCTCGCCGAGGAGGGCAGCGGTTTCGCGATCGCGCAGGCGCGCCTGGGCCCCGGCCGCATCCATCACTGCATGCGTGCCATCGGCGCCTCCGAACGTGCGCTGGCGCTGATGGTGGACCGGGTGCAGAAGCGCATCGCGTTCGGCAAGCGGCTGAGCGAGCAGGGTGTGGTGCGTGAGTCGATCGCCAAGTCGCGCAACGAGATCGACCAGACTCGGCTGCTGTGCCACAAAGCGGCCTGGACCATCGACCAGCACGGCAACAAGAGCAAGGACGCCCAGGTGCTCGTCGCGCAGATCAAGGCGGTCGCCCCCCAGGTGGCCTGCGATGTCATCGACCGCGCCATCCAGGTGCACGGCGCGATGGGCATCTGCGACGACGTGCCGCTGTCCCGGCTGTATGGCTGGCACCGCGCGATGCGCTTGTTCGACGGCCCCGACGAGGTGCACATGCGCACCATCGCCCGGGCCGAACTCGGTAAAGAGAAGTCCGCCTTCGCCACGGCGGCGGGCCGCCAATCGGACACGGCGGCGGGCCGCCAATCGGACACGGCGGTGACGCGCTAGTGCCGCCAATCGGACACGGCGGTGACGCGCTAGTGCCGCCGCTGTCGGGGGCATGGAACTTTCGTGACGTCGCGGAGAAGGCCGGGATTGCGCCCGGCCGGTTGTTCCGGTCCGGTGAGCTGAGCAGGCTCGACGACACCGGTCGCGAGACCCTCGCCCGGGTCGGCGTCACCGACGTGGCCGATCTGCGATCCGCGCCGGAATTGGAGCGCCACGGCAAGGGCCTCGTGCCCGACAGCGTGACGATCCACCATCTGCCGTTCGTGGAGACCATCGCCTCCGATGCCGATGCCCCGCACGAGCACGCGTTCCAGAAGATGCTGACCGAGAAACCCGATGAGGAGTCGGTCGGCGACGCCGCGTCCCGATACATGATCGAGGAGTACGGCCGGATCGCCCGCTCGCCGCTCGCGCAGCGCGCAGTACACCGGGTGATCACGCTGCTCGGCGACGAGAACCGGGTGCTGGCGCACTGTTTCGCCGGCAAGGACCGCACCGGTTTCACGGTCGCGGTGGTGCTGGAGGCAGCGGGCGTCGACCGCGGCGCGATCATGGCCGACTACCTGGCCAGCAATGACGCCGTGCCGGAACTGCGAACCCACATCGTCGAGACCATCCGCCACCGCATGTCGGAAACTCCGGAAGTCGCCGAGGTGGCCGAAGCGCGCCTGACCGAAGCGGTGCTAGGCGTGCAGGAGGCCTATCTCGAGTCGGCAAGGCGCACGATCCTCGAGGACTTCGGCTCCCTGCACCGCTATCTCGACGCCGCAGGGGTGACCCGCGACCATGTCGCCAAACTGCGCGCCTCGCTGCTCGCGTGAGGTTGGTGTCAGTCCGTTGGCCCGCATAGTAGTGGCGGTGAGCCCGCTGTCGGGCCACGTGTTGCCGATGGCGGTGATCGGCGCCCACCTGCGGCGCGTCGGCCACACGGTCACGGTGCTGACCGACGTAGGACACCGCGACGTCGTCGAGCGTGCCGGGCTGGTGTTCGAGCCGCTGGAGCCGGCCGGCTGCCCCGACACTCCGTCGTCGCCGTCGACGGCGAATCGCTTGTTGCCGAACTTGATTCGTCGCTACCTGCTCGGCAAGGCCGATGTGCGGGCCACCTTCGTTGCGCCGCTCGCCGCGCAGTACCGGGGGCTCGCGCGCCTGCTCGACGAAGAGGTGGTCGATGTCGTGCTCGTCGACATGGCATTCACCGGCGCGTTGCCGTTGGTGGTGTCCGAGCAGTCCCGGCCTGCCGTCGTGGTCTGCGGCGTCGGACCGCTCACCTTGTCGAGCGTCGACACGCCGTCATTCGGGACCTCGTGGATTCCGCAGCCGGGCATTGATTACGGCGGCATGCACGCGGTGGTGCACCGGATCATGTTCAGGGACATCCACAATGAGGTCAATGCGGAGTTGACCCGTCTCGGCGCTGCCGAGATCGACGTGCCGCTGATGGACTGGCCCCGGCTGGCCGACCGGCTGCTGCAGTTCACCGTCCCCGAGTTCGAGTATCCGCGCAGCGACCTACCGCCCACGGTCGAATACGTCGGTCCCGTGCCGCCCGAGACCGCCGACGGCTTCGAACCGCCGCCGTGGTGGGACGCGGCGCTGCGCGCAGAGAAGGTCGTTCATGTCACCCAGGGCACACTGGACAACGCCAACCTCGACCAGTTGATCGGACCAACACTTCGGGCGCTCGCCGACACGGAAGGGGTGGCCGTCATCGCGACCACCGGCCGCTGTGGCGGTCAGCGCCTACCCACCCGAATCCCGTCGAATGCGTATGTCGCCGAATGGATTCCGTACTCGTCGCTGCTCCCGCACGTCGATGTGATGGTCACCAACGGCGGTTACGGCGGCGTCCAGCACGCTCTGCGCTACGGCATTCCGGTTGTCGTCGCAGGAGAATCCGCCGACAAGGCCGAAGTGGCCGCCCGGGTCGAGTACGCCGGCGTCGGCGTGAACCTCGGCACGGCGCACCCAACGCCGGAGGCGATCGCCACAGCCGTTCGGGACGCCGATGCGCTTCGCGATGCGGCTCAGCGACTCGGCCGCACGATCGCCCGGTCGTCCCCGCTCAACACCATCGCCGGACTGGTCGACGAAGAGATCACGCGGCAGCAGGCCAGTGCTTAACGGGAGCCCTTCTCCGCCTCGTACTTCTGGGTCATGTGCTCGATGGCGCTCATCGCCGTCTGTGCCAGGTTCTCCCGCACGTCGCTGGCCCGCGCCGCCGCATCGATCGTCGGCTGCGCCTGCCCCTGGAAGTGCGGAATGACCTCGGCGGCAAACAGTTCCGCGGAGCGTCTGGTCGCTGCGGGATTGGCCCACTCGTGGCCCATCTGCAGCATGCAGCCGAACCCTCCCGACTGATCCCACAACCGCTGCACCTGAGCCCTGGCCGTCTCGGGTGTGCCGATGACGCCCGCCCCCGCATCGTTGATGATGCTGATCATCTCGTCGACCTGATCACCGGGCATGGTCATCTGCGGGAACGCCGCGACCTTCTGGAAGTACCTGAACCACGGCGCGATGCCGAAGCGGACGTCGGCGCGGGCCTGCTCCTCGGTTTCGGCGATGTGCATGGGACAGACCAACGACCAGTTCTTGCGGTCGACGATGGTGCCGAAGTGTGCGGCGCGCTCCTGTGCGATGCCCCAGTGGTAGGCGAGCGCGTCGAAGCCCTCGACGATCAGCGTCGCGCCGATCGACAGCAGGCCGATGCCGTGCTTGCCCGCGAGCCGCGCACCCGTCGGCGAGGCGACCGCCGCCACCGACAGCGGGATGCCGTCCTCGGAGTACGGTGCGAGCTGCAGCTGGGCGTCATGCAGTTCGTGCGTCGCGGTCTTGGCGGTGACCGTCTCCCCGGCCAGCAGGCGAACCAGGATGTCCAGGTTGGTCTCGAGCAGTTCGCGGGTGTCGGTCGGGGTCAGTCCGATCATCGACGAGTCGGTCGGTAGCGAGCCCGGCCCGACGCCGCCGATGATCCGGCCATGGGTGAGGTGGTCCAGCAGCATCAGCCGATCGGCCACCCACAGCGGGTTGTGGTACGGCAGCGAGATGACGCCGGTGCCGAACCGGATCCGCTTGGCCCGTTCGGCCGCGGCCGCGATGAACACCTCCGGCGAGCTGATGATCTCGCTGCCCGCCGAGTGATGCTCGCCGATCCACACCTCGTCGAAGCCGACCGCGTCGAGATGTTCGACGAACGCGAGGTCACGCTGCAGCGCGAGGGTGGGGTTGGTGCCTGCGCGGTGGAACGGCGCGATGAAATATCCGAAACGGAGCTTGGCCATGACTAGAACCTAGCCAGATCGCGCCGTCTTTTTACTGAGTTAGGTACACCCCGAACACCCACGCCACCGTGGCGAGCAATGCACCGGCCAGTTCCACCCCCACCGAGAGCGCCACGCCCTTGATTGCGTGCACCGTCGACGCCCACGCGCGCCGCTGATCGCGGCGGTTCGCCAGCTCAGCCAGATAGACACCGAGCACGAAACCGATCACCAGGCCGACGACCGGGATGACGAAGAACCCGACGATGCCGAGCACCGCGCCGGCCAGCAGAGTGAGCGTGCCGACGTCGGCGGCCCGCATGCGTTTCATCGGCCACATGTACTTGATCAGCGTGGTCGCGCCGATCAGCACCGTCACGACACCGAGCGTCACCCATGCCGTCACGGTGTGCTCCGAGCTCTCGATGACAGCCCACACCAGAATCGCGGCGTACACCAGCAGGATGCCCGGCAGCAGGGGCACGACGATGCCGATCAAGCCGACGGCGATCACCAGCGCGACGAGGACGACTCCACCGGTGCTCACGGCTCGAATCTACTGCGGACGAGAGGAGCACCCATTCACACCGGCCGTCAGGGCTTCCTGGCCCGCACCCACTGGATGTTGCCGAGTGTCTTGGTGCGCACGCCGACGAGGCCGAGTTCTTCGAAGGCGTCGCCGAGTTCGTCCTCGGTGAAGAAGTGCACGCCGCCGTTGGGAAGCCAGCGCAGCAGGTGCCCGCCGCGTCCCGCGGTGGGCACCATGATCGCCACCCGTCCGCCCGGCTTCAGCACCCGCGCCATCTCGGCCAGCGTCGTCGCCGGATTCGGGATGAGTTGCAGCACGGCGAGCGACGTGACGGCATCGAAAATCCCGTCGCGGAAGGGCAGTTGTTGGGCATCGGCGCGAAGGAAGCCGACGTTCGGCCTCGCCTCGGCACTGACGGCCCGAGCGAGCATCGGCTCGGAGATGTCGACGCCCAGCGCGAGACCGTCGCGGCCTGCGGCGCGGGCCAACGACGCCGTCACGTTGCCCGGCCCGCTGCCGACGTCGAGCGCGACACCACCGCTGGGAATGTCCAGCCAGTCGATCGGCAGCTGCCAGGCGCTCACCCGCTTGCGTGCGAACGCCTGCGCGTTGTCGTAGAGCAGCGACCCGAGGCCCGACGCCCACACGGCCTGAATGGCGCCGGTGTTCTTCTCCGGCGTGTGCGCCTCGGCAGTGCTCCCGAGCAGGTCGAGGTAGCCCTTGCTGACATCGGGCTCGGCGGGCGGATCGGCGAGCAGGTCGATGGCTCTGCTCAGCGCGGGCGGCAGGGTGGTGGTCTTGTGATCGGTCATCCCTCCACGCTACGCCTGACTTTCAGGCGCCGAGTGTGTCGGCAAGGTCGAGGAAATCGGTTGCCGTGACATCAAATTCGCCCTCTTGGTAGTTCGGAGGTCGCTGGTTCGGCCCGTATTCCAGCGGCCGGGCGACGTAGGCGGTCCGTAGCCCGACGTCGCGCGCGGCGCGCAGGTCGGAGGGATGGGCCGCGACGAGCATCAGCTCTTCGGGTCCAACACCGAGCAGGTCGGCGCAACCGAGATACGCCTCCGCGTCGGGCTTGTAGTGCTGGAACAGCTCGGCGGAGATCACGCAATCCCACGGCAGCCCTGCGCGTTTGGCCATGTTGGTCAGCAGCGAGACGTTGCCGTTCGACAGCGTGGTGATGACGTAGCGCTCCTTCATTCGCGTGAGTCCGCGCACGCTGTCCGGCCACGGGTCGAGGCGGTGCCAGGCGCGGTTGAGCTCGTCCACCTCCTCGACGCAGATCGACGTGATTCCCGCCGCGCCGAGAAGATCTTCCAGGATCATCCTGTGCAGGTCGTCGATCCGCGTCCACGGCAGTTCGCCACGGCGCACGCGAGCCATCGCGGGGGCATAACCGGCGCGCCAGTCGTCCGCCATGGCCGCCCAGTCGGCGTCGACGCCGTGCGCTCTGCCGAACTCCTCTAGCTCGCGAATGATGCTGGAGCGCCAGTCGACGACGGTGCCGAACACGTCGAATGCCAGAGCTTTTGGCATCACGGCACCAGCACGACCTTTCCGAGCACTCCGCCGTCGGCCAGGCTCTGCAGCGCCGCAGCGCCCTGCGCCAGCGGATACCGCATCGGGGGTGGCGGCCGCAGCCCGGCCTTGACCAACTGGGCGACGCCGAACTCGAACACCGACTGCGATCCGGGCCTGCGGTTGACGTACTCGCCGTATCCGACGCCGACGACGCTGACGTTGCGCAGCAGCAACCGATTGACCTTGACCGTCGGAATTCCGCCCGCCGCAAAGCCGATCACCAGCAACCGCCCTTCGGTGTCCAGCGCCCGCACCGCGTCGTCGAACGCCTCGCCGCCGATGGGGTCGACGACGAGGTCGACGCCGCGGCCATCGGTGTGCTCCTTGACCGCCTGCAACCAGCCGTCGGTGAGGGGCAGCACGACGTCGGCGCCGAGCGACTGCACGAACTCGACCGCCTGCGGACGGTGCACCATCGCAATCACTGTGGCGCCCAGCGCCTTTGCCACCTGCACCGCCGCCGTCCCGACGCCACCGGCCGAGCCCAGCACCAGCACGGTCTCGCCCTGGCGCAGCTGACCGCGTTTGGCCAGCGCGAAATACATCGTCTGATAGTTGCCCAGCAGAGCGACGGCCTCGGCGTCGTCGAGGCCGTCCGGCGTCAGCGTGAGATTGGTCGGCGGCACCACCACCTGTTCGGCCCAGCCGCCGAGCATCGACAGTGCCGTGACACGTTGGCCGGGTTTGAATTCCGACCTATACGGCGCGGACCGCACCACCCCGGCGACCTCCATGCCGGGGACGAACGGCGGCTCGAGCCGCATTTGATACTCACCGCGCAACAGCAGTAGGTCGGGAAAGCTGACCCCGGCCGCACCGACGTCGACGACGATTGCGTCGTCACCGACAACGTCGTCCACATCGGCGAAATAAAGACCTGCCGGCCCGGAAAGCTCCCGCGCGACAAGCGCTTTCATGCGGGGCGATCAGCCGAGGCTGAAGGTGGCCCGCTGTGCCGCGGACAGGTCGGTGATCTCGCCCCACTTGGCTGCGATGTCGTCGACCGACGGCACACCGTCGGAGAAGGTGACGCCCTCGTTCTGGAACAGCGCCGCTCGTTGCACCTTGCCGCCGCCGACGATGAAAACGGCTGCGGATTCTTGGTTTTCCTCGCTCATCAGGTACGCCACCACGGGTGCGACGTATTCCGGTGTCAGCTTCTCGAACACCTCCGGCGGCAGGATGTCCTGCGTCATCCGGGTGGCGGCGATCGGCGCGACGGCGTTGGTCTTGATGTTGTACTTCGCGCCCTCCTGGGCCAGCGTGTTGATCAGGCCGACCAGGCCCAGCTTGGCGGCGCCGTAGTTGGCCTGCCCGAAGTTGCCGAACAGCCCGCTGGTCGACGTCGCGACGACGACGCGGCCGTAGCTCTGCTCACGAAAGTGCGGCCAGGCGGCGCGGATGACGTTGTAGCCGCCGTAGAGGTGCACCTTGAGCACGGCGTCCCAGTTCGCGAACTCCATTTTGTGGAAGGTGCCGTCGCGCAGGATGCCCGCGTTGCTGACCACGCCGTCGACCTTGCCGAACTCGTCGATGGCGGTCTTGATGATGTTCTCGGCACCCTCGGACTCCGCAACGCTGTCGTAGTTGGCGACCGCGCGGCCGCCCGCGTCCTTGATCTCCTTGACCACCTCGTCGGCCATGTTGTGGCCGGCGCCCGTGCCGTCACGCGAGCCGCCGAGGTCGTTCACGACGACGCTGGCGCCTTCCTTGGCGAGCGTCAACGCGTACTCGCGGCCCAGTCCGCCGCCCGCTCCGGTGACGACGATGACGCGATCCTGCACTCCTGGCATGGGATTCCTCTCTAGAACAGCCGTTTGGCGAGCTTGAAAGCCTTCTCTGTATACGGGGGATAGATGAACGCGCCGACGTCGGGTCGGGTCAGCTTGGTCATCACGGTCTTCTTGTGGCTGAACTCCTCGAAGCCGAACCTGCCGTGGTAGGCACCCATGCCCGAGGGACCGACGCCGCCGAACGGCAACTTGTTCGTAGCGAAGTGGAACAGCAGATGGTTGATGACCATGCCGCCTGCGGGCACCTCTTTGATCACCCGTTCGCGAATGGCTTTGGTCTTGGTGAACAGGTAGGCCGCCAATGGCTTCGGACGAGAGTTGACGAATTTTATTGCCTCGTCGAGGTTTTGCACGGTCACGACGGGCAGGATCGGTCCGAATATCTCGTCCGTCATCAACGGCTCGGCGGGGTCGGGGTCGACCACGACGGTCGGATGGATGTGCATGTCGTCGGCGTCGGTTCCACCGCCGACGGCGATATCGCCCTTCGTCGCAGCGAGCGACGCGGTCAGCCGGTCGAAGTGGCGTCGGTTGACGATCCGCATTCCGTTCTTGTGGTCGGCTTCGTACGTCGATATCGCGTCTGCTATCTTGCCGACGAGTTCGTCGCGGATGCTGGCCTCTGCGACCACATAGTCGGGTGCTATGCAGATCTGGCCGGAGTTGATCAGCTTCGTCCAGGCGATGCGCTTGGCGGCGACATCGATATCGGCATCGGCCGTCACGATCACCGGACTCTTCCCGCCGAGCTCCAGGGTGACCGGCGTCAGATGTGCTGCGGCGCTTTCGTAGACCTTACGGCCGATCTCGGTGCCGCCGGTGAACAGCAAGTGATCGAAGCCCTGCTCGATGAGCTCCTGGCTGACCGCTCCGTCGCCCTCGATCACGGCGATCGCATCCTTGTCCAGATAGCGCGACACCAACTCCGCCATCAACGCCGATGATGCAGGCGCGACCTCCGACGGTTTCAGGACCATGGTGTTGCCCGCGGCGATCGCGCCGACGGCCGGGCCGAGAGTCAACGCGAACGGGAAGTTCCACGCGCCGATGATCAGCACCGTGCCATACGGCTCGTATTCGACCCAGCCGCGCCCGGGCAGCTGCGACATCTCGAGCATCCGGTACCGACGGCGAGTCCACTTCTTGACGTTTTTCGCCGCGTCCTTGGCCTCGCCCACGACGCTGGCGATGTCGGCCAGCCATGCCTCAAAGGGCTTGCGACCGAGATCCTCCTCAAGTGCGGCGGCAATGGCCTGCTCGTTGTCCGCCATCATCCGGCCCAGCGCCTTGAGCTGCTGCTTACGCCATTCGAGGTTGCGGGTGCGGCCGGTCGCGAAGGTGTCCCGCAGCCGGGCGACGGTCGCTGGGATATCGGGCGCTACCGGCGCGGGTACTGCGGGCGCGGGCTGGGGAATCGAATCGGTGGTCATGATGGACGTCCTTCCTGACCCGAGGCGCACGGATTACCGCACCCCGTATGCGCCCGATCCTAACCAACCGGTTGGGACGCCAAAAAGGGGTAGCTCCTCCACCGCGAGCGTGCGCAGTTGCACGTCATTCCGCGGCGTGCCGGTGTGCAGACACGGTCGCTCGCGGTGCGGGGTTAGAGCTGGGTTAGAGCTTCTCGGCGGTGGCGAAGGTGGCGAACGCGTCGTCCTCGGCGTCGGCCAGCGCGACGAATCGGCCCAGCCGGCGCATCTCGTCCTGCGAGGTCACCGCCTCGGCGCGCCAGCCGTGCGCGTTGAGCCATTCGGCGACGTTGGCGCGGTCGGGGTCGTCGTACATCAACTCAGCCACGTCGATCTCCCGTTCGATGCCGAGTTGGTCGGCGATCTTCTCGAACCGCTCCTGCATCTGCGCACGCCGCTCGTCGGAACGCACCCCGACCGCCTCTGCCGCGATGCGGCTGCCGGGCGCGCTGAGGTCGGTGATCAACGAGAAGAGCCGATCCTGCGCCTCGGCGGGCAGATACATCAGCAGGCCCTCGGCCAGCCACACCGTCGGCTGCTTCGGGTCGAAGCCGTACTCGCGCAACGCCGCTGGCCAGTCGTGACGCAGATCCACCGGCACCTGGTGCAGCGTCGCCGCAGGCTTAACGTCGTTGGCCGCCAACGTCGCGGCCTTGTACTCCAGCACCTTGGGCTGGTCGATCTCGAAGACCGTCGTGCCGTCGGGCCAGTCCAGCCGGTAGGCCCGTGAATCGAGACCGGAGGCCAGGATGACGGCCTGCCGAATGCCCGCCGCGCTGGCCCGGGTGAAGTGGTCGTCGAAGAAGTGCGTGCGCACCGCCTGGTAATTGCGCATGTGCCGGAAGATCGCGGCGATCTCCGGGTCGATGGCCGCGGCCCTCTCGACGATCTCGTCGTCGAGCATCGTGCTCCACATGCCGGTGCCCGCGCCCTCGACGAGCATGTCGGCGTAGGGATCGGTGATCAGCGCGTCGTCCTGCCTGGTCTCGGCGGCGCGCGCCGCGGCCACCATCACGGCGGTGGTTCCGACGCTGGTGGCGATGTCCCAGGTGTCGTCGTGGGTACGCAGCGAGCTCATGTCGTCTCCTTAGGACAGTTCGGCACGCAGCAGCACGCTGGATGCGATTTCTTCGGCTTCGTAGTCCGGTACCGGTCGGCCCAACCGGGTCATCTCGAGCTCGCTCGCCACCGCATCGACACGCCAGCCGTGGTCGGCCAGCCAGCCCGCGGCGTCGGCCCGGTCGCCGTCGGCGTAGGTCAGGGTGTCGACGTCGATGTCGATCCCGGACCGCTCACGCATGCGGGCGCTGCGTTCCCGGCGCGCGATCCGGTCCTGCTCGGCCTGAGCCGACAAATCCATGCTGAACGCCTCGACCGCGATGCGGCTGCCGACCGCGCTGTGCTCGGTGACGAGTTCGAAGAGCCGGTCCTGGGCGTCGGCGGGCAGATAGGGCAGCAGTCCCTCGGCCAGCCAGGCGGTCGGCTGCGCTGCGTCGAAGCCCGCTGCGGTCAGGGCAGCGGGCCAGTCGTCGCGGAGATCGACCGCCACCGGAACGCGGCGCGCCCGCGGCAGTGCTCCGTGCGCGTCCAGCGTCGAGGTCTTGTACTCCAGCACCTTGGGCTGATCGATCTCGAACACCGTCATGCCCGCGGGCCACTCCAGTCGGTAGGCACGGGAATCCAGACCGGCGGCCAGAATGACGACCTGGCGGATGCCCGCCCGCATCGCGGCGTGGAAATACTCGTCGAAGTAATGGGTCCGCACGGCCTGGTAGTCGCGCGACATCTCGTGGAGCGCACGGAACTCCTCGTCGTCGGCCAGCCAGTCCGGGTCGCTGCTGGCCATCTGGGCCCACTGCGGGCCGGCCGACGCGACAAGCAGATAGGCGAAGTCGTCGCGGATCAGCGCGTCCTCGCGGGCGGTTTCGAGGGCGCGGGCGGCGGCGACGCCGAGGGCGGTCGCGCCGACGCTTTCGGTGATGTCCCAGCTGTCACCCTCGGTACGAGCCGAGGTGACGTCATGTAGATCAGTCATATCCTAAGCAATGCTACAGAATAAGTTAGCCCATCTACATGCATCTGTGGCAAACATCACCCAAGCTCGCCCAGCGTGTTCCAGGTGCGGCTACTCGGCAAGCTTCCAGAGTTTGTTCGCCAGCAGCAGTTCGAGCTTGTTGACGATGGACTCGAGTTCGTTGTGCGAGCCGACGTAACCGGCGTAGAAGCCCATGCCCCACATCACCGCCACGAGCATCTCGACAAGTTGCGGGACGTCGGTGTCGGTGGTGAGCTCGCCGCGCTCGATCGCATCGTTGACCGCCCACGACACGAAGGCCCGTGAGTTCCGCATCGAATCGTGCTCGTCGCTGCGCAGCTCGGGGTGCCGCTGCCCCTCCAGCACCGAGGTCACCAGAAATGCTGCGGCCGAACGGTCCTCGCTGTCGGCCTGCATCGCCGCGGAGAAGAACGCGGACAGCCGGCCGAGCAGGCTGGTCTGGCCTTCGGCCTTCGCGAGGCCGGCTTTGACCACCATTGCATTCGTCTGCTCCACTACTTCGCGATACAGCAACCGTTTGCTGGCGAAATAGTGGTTGATGGCCGGTCGGGTGAGATCGGCGCGGATGGCGATGGCCTGAAAGGTGGCAGCGTCATAGCCGAGTTCGCTGAACACCTCGCGGGCTGCACGCAAAATGCGCTCACGTGTTTCAGCTGCCTTCGCTGCTGGTGGACGGCCTGGCCCCCTACTTGCCGTATGCGGCATAGTCAATATCTTGCCATAGCTCATAACCGGGCTTCGCAGAACACCCGTTTTGAATGATCATTCAGCAAACTGTGCGGAAATGCGCATGGTTACGAGCCTTGGCCGGGTGATCTGACAAGCAGATGTCGGACCGGGCTCCGCAATCCGCCATGCAGGCTAGGGTTCCCTTCCATGGCGGGCGTCGTCTCACGCGAGGCTTACTTCGAGACCGGCCTCGACGTGCTGTCCGACCTCGGCTACGGCGGCCTGAAGCTGGCCGAGGTGTGTAACCGCCTTGGCGTCACGACCGGGTCGTTCTATCACTACTTCTCCAGCTGGCCGGCCTACACACGGGAGCTCGTCGAGAACTGGATGAAAGAGCGAACGGTTCTCGTCATCGATTTCCTCAAAAGCGAGACCGATCCGCGTCGCCGGATCGACAGCCTGATTCAGGTCGGCCTCGAGTTACCCCACAGTGCCGAAGCCGCCATCCGGGTGTGGAGCTCGATCGACCCCGATGTCTACGACATCCAGGTGCAGGTGGACCAGCAGCGGTTCGACGTCATGTACTCCTCGGCGATGGAGATCCTGCGCAACCACAACCAGGCGGAGATGTTCGCGCGGTGGGCCGTCTACCTGTTGGTCGGACACGAACAAGCGACGATCCAGAAGGACACCGCCGCGCTGGCATGGATTGCCAAGCAGCTCACCGATGCGCTCGACAGCGGCCGATTTGCGTCCGTCCCATCGGATGACTAGCGGGCCGACCGGTCTGCTACGCCGGGCGGTCAGTACCTTCTCCGCTCCTCGCGTCCGCGTGCGCATCCGCGAGCGCGATCCCGAGTTCGATGCATTGCGGCGAGCGGTCCGCGCCGCGGTGGTCGTCCCGTCGGCCGCGGCGGTGAGCTTCGCCGTCGCGGGTGGATCGCAGACGCCGTTGTTCACGATCTTCGGGTCGTTCGCGTTGATGGTGCTGGCCGATTTTCCCGGCAATACCCAGACCCGCGCCGTGGCGTATGCGGGGCTGGGCATCAACGGCGCGGTCCTCATCACGCTGGGCACGCTGGTGGCGCCGTACGCCTGGCTGTCGGTGGCGCTGATGTTCCTGCTGGGTGTGGCGGTGACGTTCTCCGGGGTGCTCAGCGAGACGATCGCGGCGGGCCAGCGGCCCACGCTGCTGACGTTCGTGCTGCCCGCGTGCACGCCGCAAGGACCGATCGACGAGCGGCTGCTGGGGTGGGTGATCGCGCTGGCGGTCTGCGTGCCCGCCGCGCTGTTCTTCCTGCCGCCGCGCCACCACGGAGAGTTGCGCCGGCACGCGGCCACCGCGGTGTCGGCGCTCGCCGACCGCCTCGAAGGCAGGGCCAACCGGGCCGAGGTGGTGACCGCGATGCTCGCGCTGCGGGAGAACTTCCTCGGTGCGGACTTCCGCCCGGTCGGGCTGTCCGCGGGCAGTCGGGCGCTCGTGCGGGTGGTCGAGGACCTCGAATGGCTGGCCGACCGGGTGAGCGACGAAGCGGGTCCCGGCATGCGGGACATGCAGGCACCGGGCATCCGGGTGCTGCGCTGTTCGGCGGCGGTATTGCGGGAGACCAGGTCGGCCGATCGGACGGCCGAGCGCGCCGATCTCGAGGCGGCGCTGATCCACCTGCGTTCGGTGGCGCGCGGCCGCTACCGCGTCGACGTCGAGGCGATTCTCGGCGCACCGGATGACGCCACCGCGGTCGACCTGGGCCGCCGTCTGCTCAACCGCCGGACCATCGCGGCCACCATCGGAGCGACCGGCCGCGTTATCGCCGCCGCTGCCGCCGCCGATGCGCGTCCGGTGTGGTTGAGGGCCCTGGGTTTGCGACTGCCTGCGACGACCGCCACCGACCGGTTGATACCGGCGACCACCGCGCTGACCGTGACGACGACGGGCTTTCTCGCCGGCCGATCGGTCGCGGTGCGCAATGCGCTGCGCACCGGTCTCGGGCTGGCGCTCGCGGTCGCCGTCACCCACCTCTTCCCTGTCGAGCACGGGTTCTGGGTCGTGCTCGGCGCGCTGTCGGTGCTCCGCAGCAGCGCGCTCACCACCGGCACCAAGACGCTGCGCGCCGTGGTGGGCACCGCCATCGGGTTCGCGCTGGGGGCCGTGCTGATCGGCGTGGTCGGCGTCGACCCGGCGGTGTTGTGGATCCTCATGCCGGTCGTGGTGTTCGGTTCGGCCTTCGTCCCCGAGGTCGCATCGTTCACTGCGGGCCAGGCAGCGTTCACGATGATGGTGCTGATCTTCTTCAACCTGATCGTGCCGACGGGTTGGAGCGTCGGGTTGATCCGGGTCGAGGACGTCGCCGTCGGCGCACTCGTGGGGGTGATGGTGTCGCTGCTGCTGTGGCCGCGCGGCGCCACCGCGTCGGCCGAGAGAGCGGTCGAGTCGGCCCGCGACGTGTTCGCCCGCTACCTCAAGGCGGCGGTGCTGCGGATCACCCGCGGCGACTACGAGTACATGACCAACAAGCTCGCCACCCTGAGCCACGAAGCTATCGGTGCGTCGCGCGTCGCTGATGACGCTGTGCGGCAATATCTTTCGGAATCCGGCGGCAACACCGATTTTCGCGGGCCCATCGTGCGCGCCGTCAACCGGGCGATCCGGGTACGTGCGGCAGCCGACCTGATCACCGACATCCCCACACCTCCCCCGCTGGGGACCTATCCACGAATTCGCGAAGTGGTCGAGTCGCACGTTAATGCCATCCGCGACCGGCTGTCGGGCAAGATCGGCAGCGGGGGCGACTGGGCACCGATCGGCGACGAGTTCGTGATCGCGCTGCGGGCCGAGTCGAGCGGCGTGGGGTCACCTCTCCCGCGGGGCGGAGAAGCAGAACTCGCCGTGTCGGCCGCGATGCCGTTGGTGACGGTGGCGGCGGCGATCGGCGAGCTCGAACTCGTCTACCCGCATCCGGTGGACATGGATATGGCCCCCCGGTAGCCCGTCAGCCAACTCGGTGCGGCATCAACGCATTCGGCGGGATCGCACCGAACTTGCCTGCGTTGTAGTCCTCGAGTGCCTGAATCAGTTCGGCTTTGGAGTTCATCACGAACGGGCCGTAGGCGACGACGGGTTCGCGGATCGGCTTGCCACCGAGGATCAGCACCTCCATGGCGGATCGCCGCGACTCTCCCTTCGGGTCGGCTGTCACGGTCAGCCGGTCGCCGGGGCCGAACACCGCGAGCTGGCCCTCGTGGATCGGGTGTCCGACGGGGCCGACGGTGCCGCGCCCGGACAGCACGTAGACGAGCGCATTGAAGTTGCGGTTCCACGGCAGGCTCAGCCGCGCACCGGGCTGGATTGTGCTGTGCGACAGTGTGATCGGTGTGTGCGTGGCGCCTGGGCCGCCATGGCCGTCGACCTCTCCCGCGATGACGCGCACCAGCGCGCCGCCGTCCTGTGACGACAGCAGCTTGACCTCGCTGCCCTCGATGGCCTGGTACTTCGGCGTCGCGAACTTGTCCGCGCGCGGCAGGTTCACCCACAGCTGGATGCCGTGGAACGTGCCGCCGCTCTCGACCAGCTCGGCCGGTGGCGTCTCGATGTGCAGGATGCCCGATCCGGCGGTCATCCACTGGGTGGCGCCGTCGGTGATCAGGCCGCCGCCGCCATGGCTGTCCTGATGGGCGAAGCGGCCGTCGATCATGTAGGTCACGGTTTCGAAGCCGCGGTGGGGATGCCAGTCCGTGCCCCTCGGTTCACCGGGCTGGTATTCGACCTCGCCCATCTGGTCCATGTGCACGAACGGGTCGAGGTCCGCGGCGCTCACGCCCGCGAAGGCGCGCACGACGGGGAACCCCTCACCCTCGAAGCCGCGCGGCCCGGTGGTGATCGAGCGAACCGGCCGCTCGGTGTCGGCTGCCGCGGGCGCTGAAAGCCTCGGCAATGTCAATGTGTCAGCGGTGATAGCAGGCATGCCGGATAGAACCGGACTGCGGTCCGGTTAATTCCCGTGCAGATGCAGCCGGGGCAGCGCCACCTTCAATCCGCGCAGCCTGCGCTGCACACCGCCTTTTTCGAAGGAGGCGAGGTACTCCTCGACATCCCGCCGGACGCGGCCTTCCTGCCAGTACTCGTAGTGCCCCTTGGTCACCTCGTCCGCCAACTCGGTCACGTCGACGTCGCACACCTGCGAACGATCGACGGCCGTGCCGACGGCGCCGCGGCCGAGCCTGGCGCCGAAGGGGTCGGTCGTCCGCCAGTAGTTGCGCCAGATGTTTCCGTGCGCTTTTCCCGCCACGGCCCTGACGAAGTCGTCGTTGAAATATCGGGGGAAGAAGGTGCGGTACAGCGAGCCCAGCGGCGAGCCACACGTGAACAGCGCTATGCGATCCGACTGTTCGCCGGGGGTGTCGTGCATGCGCGCGGCGAGCGCGTGTTCGTCGGACCAGTTCTCCGACGGCCTCTCCCGCCAATAGCCGCCCCTGATGAACCATGCGCAGATGACGGCGCCCTGGGAGTGACCGACGAGCGCGATCGGCTTCTCCGGCGCATTCGTCCGCACCTCCCGGACACCGCGACGGAGTCCACGTAGCACCGCAAGGCGGTAGGACGCGCCCGCGAGCGGATGCAGATCGGGCGCCCAGAACCCGGCCAGGTCCGCGAACGATTCCAGTGCCCTCCTGATGCGAACCACCGCCTGTTCGGGCCTACGAACGACGACGGCGACGAGCAGCAACAGGCCCGTGATCTTGAGCGTGATGAGCAACGGCGTGACCGATCCATCGAAACCCGACTCACCGTGGGAAGCCGCGATGATCAGCCCGGCCGTTGCGATCCACAGTCCGAGCGAGGCGATAAGCCCGACAAGCCCCGTACGACCGAGGAATTCGTCGGTGTCCCGCAGCAGCACATGACTGGGCACGGGCGCCTTCAACCCGCCCGGCCGGGCAATACCGTTGGCGCCCATCGGCTTACGGCGCCGATACTCCCGCCAGAAGAGCGCGCCGAACACCGCCGCCGTCATCAGGGACAGCACCGGGATCAGATCGATCGGCAGCACCGGGAAACCGGCCTGGGCGCCCTGCGCCCGCCGCTCGATCACCGGCGGTGTGTACGTCAGGACCGTCTGCAATACCAGTCGGAGGCCGGACCCCGCGGTGTGGAGTACCGCCACGGCGAAGGCGATGAGCAGACCAGCACCAGCCAGCGCGGTGCGGTCCGCGCGCTGTCGAACGCTCGGTCGCCTGTGGCCTTTCCGGTTGCCGTCCGCCCGCCACGCGATCCAGCACAGCGTGATGGCGAAACCCCATGCGACCAGAGTGGTGCCGCCGATCATCAGGGTCATCGGGTCCCCAACGGTGGCGTCGCCGGGGTCGAGCACCCCTCTCCCGACCATCCCCCTGCCCGCCAGCAGACAACCGGTGCCGAACAGCACCCCGAGGGTGAGCAGCGCGACCCGATGGTTCCCCTGGTCGACGAGCGGGCGGCCGCGAAGCGTCCGGTTCAGGACAACGCAGCCGAGCAAACCCGGACCGACGATGCACTGGAACAAACCCGCAAGGCCGCTCGGCAGTCCGCCGAGCAACCGCCATGCGGTCTCCACGATGACGGAGATCCACATCGCCATTGCGAACGTCATCATCAGGCTCGCGATCACGACGGCCGTCCGCGTGAACCGCCACAAGCGTCTTTCGGCGGAGTCCTCACTGCGCTGCGGGCCCATGAAGCCGGCCATGTTGACCAACGTGAATGGGTACGCCAGGTACCAGCTCACGGTTCGGCTGATCTTCCTGTTCGGCCGGCTCCAGTGGATCAACTTCAACTCATGCTTGGGAAGAAGCGGCAGACTGCCGATCCGCACCCGGTCGGCAACCGTGCCTGTGTAGACCGGCCTGCCGAGCGCGCTGAACACCCCGTGGTCCCCCACTCCGTGGACGCGCATCTCCACCCCACAGGACTGCTGCAGTCCGTCAGCGCTGGTGGTCATGTCGTATCGGTCCTCGGGCACGAATGTTCTGCTGCGTCCATCGGGCGAGAGCCAGGACCGACGATCTCAGCGAACCCGCCTCGGCACCCGATGCTGGGTGAAGTATGCGCGCGGTTGCGCGAATCCGTCGCTCGTTCCGCAAATTGTCTTGTGGTGACGCCAATTATGAGCCTATCGCGACATTGCGCGATATCCAGGTGAAACGGTCGGTGGCACGGCGGTGGTAGTTACTCGTCGGTTAACTTCGGAATATCCGGGCCGGGCGGGCCGGCAAGCAGCGGTGATCGGACCACCCACGGTGACTGGCAAATCGGCGCGGCACCTCAGCCAAGGACCGCCATGGCGGCCGCGCGCGCGTCGACTGCGCTTCTCGTCGCCGCCACGGCATCGGCCGCGTCCCGGCACTGCTGCAGCGACACCTGCGCGAGCTTGGCGCCGACACCGTTGACCGCCGCGGCCGCTGCGGACAGCGACGTCACGCCGATGCCGGTCAGCACACACGCCAACAGCGGGTCGGCGGCGGCCTCACCGCAGACACCGACCGGCTTGCCGACGGCGGCGCCCGCCCGCACCGCCATCGCGACCAAGGCGAGCACGGCGGGCTGCCAGGGATCGGTGAGCGTGGCCAGAGCGGCCGACATGCGGTCGGCGGCCATCGTGTACTGGGCCAGGTCGTTGGTCCCGATCGACAGGAACTCCACGTGTTCGAGGATCCGGTCGGCCAACAGCGCCGCAGCGGGCACCTCGATCATCACGCCCGGGGTGAGGCCGCGCGCGCGGACCTGGGCGGCGAAACGCTCGGCTTCCTCGGCCGTGGCGATCATCGGCGCCATCACCCACGGCGCGTTGCCGCTGCGTTCGGCGGCCACGGCGATCGCGTCGAGCTGGCGCTCCAGAAGCCCGGGATTTCCGTCGGCGATCCGGATGCCGCGCACGCCCAGCGCCGGGTTGGCCTCTTCGGGATGACCGGCGAACTTCAGCGGCTTGTCCGAGCCGGCGTCCAGCGTCCTGATGACGACCTTGTGCCCGGCGAACGCCTGCAGCACTTCACCGTAGATCTGCGCCTGCTCGTCGACGCCGGGCTCGGTGTCGCGGTTGAGGAAGCACAGTTCGGTGCGGAACAGCCCGACGCCCTCGGCCGGCGTCTCGCGGGCACTGCGGGCGGCCGCGCCGTCCTGCACATTGGCGAGCACCGCGACGGCGTGCCCGTCGGCGGTCGCACCCGGCCCGGTCCAGCCCGCCGCGAGCTGCGCCTCACGCTGGGCCGCTGCCACCGCCTGCGCCGCTTCTGCCGCATCCGGTGACACCGTGACGGTGCCGCGGGTGCCGTCGACGAGCACCATCGCGCCTGCCGGGACCGCATCGAGACCGTCGACCGCCACCACGCAGGGCAGCCCGAGCTGGCGCGCGATGATCGCGGTGTGGCTGGTGGGGCCGCCCAAGGTGGTGGCCAGCGCGATGACGAGCGACGGGTCGAGGCCCGCGGTGTCCGCGGGGGCGAGGTCGTCGGCCAGCAACACCGACGGGACATCGGGCAGCGGGACGCCCGGCTCCGGGAGACCCTTGAGCTCGGCGAGGACGCGGTCGCGGATGTCGCGCAGGTCGGTCACACGTTCGGCCATCAGCCCGCCGAGCTGTGTGAACAGGTCGACGAACTGGTCGACGGCGGCCACCACTGCGCGCGCGGCCGGTGCGCCCGCGTTGATGAGCTTCTCGGCCGCACCCAGCCAGGCCCGGTCCTGCGCCAGGGTGGCTGTCGCGGCCAACACCTCCGACGCCGCGCCGGTGGCGTGGGCGGCGCGGTCACGCAGCCGGGTAGCGACGGCATTCGCGGCCGCGGTGAAGCGGGCCGCTTCGGCAGGGCGATCCTCCTCCTGGACCTCAGGCGCGGCGTCCACATCGTCCAGTACCGGCAGCCGGCCGGGACGGATCACCGGTCCGTATTGGACACCGGCGACGACGGGGACGCCGTGCAGGACGGTGCCCGAGGCGGGAGCAGACCCGCCGTCGGACGGCAGTGACGTGAGCGGTGATGAAGTGGTCATGTGAAGCAGGTTACAAATCAACCGTTGACAAGTCAACACATTCGGGGGTAAAACAACAGATATCAACATCCGCTATCACGCGAACCCACACAAACGGAGCACCATGTATGCCGAAGAGCGTCAGCAAGCGATCGCCTCGTTGGTGATCAGCAGGGGCCGCGCCTCGGTGGCCGAGTTAGCGGAGGCCTACGCCGTCACCACCGAGACGGTCCGTCGCGACCTCGCGGCCCTGGACCGGGCGGGCCTGGTGCGCCGGGTGCACGGCGGCGCCGTCCCGGTACGGGCGCTGCGCCTGGTCGAGCCCGGCGTCGGCGAACGGGAGAACACCCGCGCCGAACACAAGGACGCCATCGCCGCCGCGGCGGCCGAGTTCTTCCCGCTGAGCGGGGCCAGCGTTCTGCTCGATGCGGGCACCACCACCAGCCGGATCGCGGCCGCGCTGCCGTCCGATCGTGAGCTCAACATCGTGACCAACTCCGTGCCGATCGCGGCCCGGTTGGCGGGCATGCCGTCGATCTCCCTGCAACTGCTCGGTGGACGGGTGCGTGGCCTCACCCAGGCCGCCGTCGGCGAGCAGGTGCTGCGCGTGCTCGACACGCTGAGGGTGGACATCGCCTTCATCGGCACCAACGGCATCAGCGTCAGACACGGGCTGTCCACGCCGGACAGTGAGGAGGCCGCCGTCAAGCGCGCGATGATCGCCAGCGCGAACTACGTTGTGGTGGCAGCTGATTCGTCGAAGGTCGGCCGCGAGGACTTCGTCAGCTTCGCCTCGCTGTCCAGCGTCGACGCGCTCATCACCGACTCCGAACTCAGCGGCTCCTACCGAGAGCAGCTCACCGAGCAGGGCATCGAAGTGGTCGTCGCATGATCGTCACCGTCACGGCCAATCCCAGCATCGACCGCACCGTCACGCTCGCGACCCCGCTCACCCGCGGCGCCGTGCACCGGGTCAGTTCGGTGACCACCGAACCCGGCGGCAAGGGCGTCAACGTCGCGCGCGCACTGTCCCTCGCCGGCGTCGACGCCGTGGCGCTGCTGCCGGCGGCCGGCACCGACCCCATGGTGACCGCCCTGCAAGCCACCGGGGTGCCCTTCCGTTGCATTCCGATCACCGCGCCCGTGCGGACCAACACCGCCGTCACCGAAAAGGACGGCACCACTACGAAAATCAACGAGCCCGGCGCGCTGCTCGACGATGCCGCGATCGACGCTCTCACCCGCTCGGTCGTCGGCAGCGCCGAGCATGCCTCGTGGGTCGTGATGTCGGGTTCGTTGCCGCCGGGCATGCCCGAAAGCTGGTACGCCGACGTCGTCGCGATGCTCGCGCCGTACGGCTGCAAGGTCGCCATCGACACCTCCGACGGCCCGCTCGCCGCCCTGGTCGACGGATTCGACCGCGCCGCACCCGATCTCATCAAGCCCAACGCCGAAGAGCTCGCCGGAGTCATCGGATTCTCCCCCCAGGCGCTGGAAGCGGCGGTGGCGCAGGGCGATCCAGATCCGGTGGTGTCGGCGGCGCAGCGACTCGTCGACCGTGGCGTCGGCGCGGTGCTCGCGACGCTCGGCGCTGCGGGCGCCGTACTGGTCAACGGCACCGGCGCCTGGCTGGCCACCCCGCCGCCCATCGTCCCGCGCAGCACCGTGGGTGCGGGCGACTCCAGCCTGGCGGGCTACGTCCGCGCCGACGTCGGCGGCGCCGAACCGCCGCAGCGGCTGCAGATGGCTGTCGCGTACGGCAGCGCCGCTGCCGCACTGCCCGGATCCGCGCTGCCCACACCCGCCCAGATCGACCTCAACGCCGTTCGGGTGACCGCGCTGGCGCCCGCCGCAAACCCCACCAGTTTGTAACAACCAACCGAAGGTATCGCCATGACAAGCACCGCTTCCCGACCGATCATCGACGCCGATCTGGTTCTGCTCGATGTCGACGCGGGCGCCGACAAGCAGGCCGTCATCGGGCGTCTCGTCGGCAGGCTCGCCGACGCCGGACGCACCGGCGACGCCGACGGACTCGTCGCCGCGGCGATGGCCCGCGAAGAACAGTCGGCCACCGGGCTGCCCGGCGGCATCGCGATCCCGCACTGCCGCTCGCCGCACGTCGAGACGGCGTCGATCGGGTTCGCCCGGCTGCAGCCGCCCGTCGACTTCGGCGCACCCGACGGCCCGGCGGATCTGGCGTTCCTGATCGCCGCGCCCGAAGGCGGCGGCCAGGAGCACATGAAGCTGCTGTCGAGCCTGGCCCGAGCGCTGGTGCGCAAGGACTTCGTGCAGTCGCTGCGCGACGCGTCCGACCCCGACGAGGTGGTCGCGCTCGTCAACGAGGTGCTAACGCCGGGTGAGAAGCCCACGCCCGCGGCCCCGGCCGAGACGTCGCCGACCGCCACACCTGAGGCCGCCAAGCCCAAGACCCTGGTGGCGATCACCGCCTGCCCCACCGGCATCGCCCACACCTATATGGCCGCCGACTCGCTGGCCGCCGCGGCGAAGGAGGCCGGCGTCACCATGCACGTCGAGACGCAGGGCTCGTCGGGCAGCACCCCGTTGGACGCGTCGACGATCGCCGGCGCCGACGCGGTCATCTTTGCCACCGACGTGGGCGTCAAGGACAAGGGCCGCTTCGCCGGTAAGCCCGTCGTCGCCTCCGGCGTCAAGCGTGCGATCAACGAGCCCGCCAAGATGGTCGCCGAAGCCCTTGCCGCCGCGGGCAATCCGAACGCGGCACGGGTCGAGGGCTCCGGCGCCGACGCGCCCGCGGGCGCCGCCACGAGCGGCGGTGTCGGCTGGGGCACCCGTACCCGGCAGATCCTGCTGACCGGCGTGAGCTACATGATCCCGTTTGTCGCGGCCGGCGGGTTGCTGATCGCGCTGGGCTTTTTGTTCGGCGGCTACGAGATCGCCAACAAACCCGACGGCGGCACGGATTCGTTCGCCCACATGTACGCCCTCAACAACTCGCTGTGGAACCTGCCGCCGGGCGGCTTCTCGCAATACCTCGGTGCCGTGCTCTTCAGCCTCGGCGGGCTGGCCTTCGGCTTCCTGGTGCCTGCGCTCGCGGGCTACATCGCCTTCGCGATCGCCGACCGGCCGGGTATCGCACCGGGATTCACCGCAGGCGCGGTGGCCGTGTTCGTCGGGGCAGGCTTCATCGGCGGTATCGTCGGCGGCCTGATCGCCGGCTTCGCGGCACTGTGGATCAGCAAATGGGCTGTGCCGCAATGGTTCCGGGGACTGATGCCGGTGGTCATTATCCCGCTGGTCGCGTCGCTGGTCGTCGGCCTCCTGATGTTCATGCTGCTCGGTCGGCCGCTGGCCGCGCTGACCTCCGGGCTGACCAATTGGCTCAGCGGAATGTCCGGCACGTCTGCCGTCCTGCTCGGCGTCATCCTCGGCCTGATGATGTGCTTCGACCTAGGCGGACCCGTCAACAAGGCGGCCTACGCGTTCGCCACCGCCGGCCTCACCGCGGCCACCACGGCCTCGTTCGAGATCATGGCGGCGGTGATGGCCGCGGGCATGGTACCGCCGCTGGCGATGGCGCTCGCGACGTTCGTCCGGCCGCGACTGTTCAGCGAGCCGGAGCGGGAAAACGGCAGGGCCGCGGTGCTTCTCGGCGCCTGCTTCATCTCCGAGGGCGCGATCCCGTTCGCCGCCGCCGACCCGTTCCGCGTCATTCCGTCGATGATGTTCGGCGGCGCGATCACCGGCGCCATCTCCATGGCGGCGAGCGTCACGTCGCGGGCACCGCACGGCGGCATCTTCGTGTTCTTCGCGATCGGCAACCTGCTCTGGTTCATCGTCGCGATCCTCATCGGTTCGGTGGCGGGCGCGCTGACCGTCGTCGCCGCCAAGCAGTTCGCCAAGCCCAGCGTCGAGGTCGGCGAAACGCCCGCGCTGGCCACCGCCTGATCCCCACAATCAAACCCCAACGACATCAAGGAGAACCCATGCCGGACAAGACCGTGACCGTCGGATCGGCGATCGGCCTGCACGCCCGCCCCGCCGCGATCATCGCCGAGGCCGTCGTCACCGCCGGTGTACCGGTGACGCTTTCGATGGACGGGGGCGAGCCGGTGGACGCCGGCTCGGCGCTGATGATCATGACGCTCGGAGCGGGCAACGGCGCCCAGGTGACCGTGCACTCCGACGACGACGAGACGCTGAAGAAGATCGCCGATCTGGTGGAACAAGACCTCGACGCCTGATCGACCCCCGTCGGCGGCATTTGCTGCTCGGCTCGAAATTGCCGCAGAAAGCCCCCCGTCCTGCGGGTTAGGCTGACTGCGACGGAAGGGGCCGACGTGGACGGATGGCTGCTCGGGCAGGTCAGCACCGTGCTGACGGCGCTCTCGCATGCCCAGGAGCTGTTCGACGGCGCCGGCCGTCCGACGTTGCCGACGGAGTTCGCGCCGCGGCCCGACCTGCAGGACGATCTCGGCGGTGGGCTGCTGTGACGCACCCGTCGCTGGACACCGCACAATCCGGCGCGGCCGCCGACGCGGTGCGCACCCTGCAGGCCGAGCTCAGTGCCGACTACTCCGAGATCCGGTCGGCAGAAATCCAACTCACCGAGGCGATTTTGTCCGCACACGCGGTGACGGTGTCCGGCCGCGCACGGCTGCAGGACATCCAGCGCCAGCTCGTCGAGGCGATCACCAATCCGGTCGCGGCGCTCGATACCCCTGCGGGCGAGCGGCACTTCCTGCTGTTCCTTCGCAGCAAGGTCGCCGAAATCCAGTCGATCGTCGACACCGGCACCCTGACCGACGAGGACCACGCGAGGCTCACCCGCGCCCTGGGCAGCGGCTATCTGGTCGGCGTCTCCGGATCCGCGGGGGGCGCGCCGGACTCCCCGCCCGGCACGCCGGCCGGCGGTGCGCCGATCACAGAACAGGCCGCGGGCATGACGCCGGCGCTCGGCTCGGCGCTCGGCGCGCTGCCTCAGGCGGCTCAGGGCGCGGCCGCCGCTCCGGCCCAGGGCGCAAGCGGATTGGCGGGCGCAGCCAGCCCGCTGGCCGGCTTGGCGTCAGGGCTCGCCGAGCGCGACGGCGAAGCCGCCCGGGCGGACGACCGCATCGACGGGGCACCCGCCGACGACAGTCGAGCCGACGAGCACCGGGACGCCGACGACGAGGACACCGACGACGCAGCCGACAACACCGCGGCCGACGACGAGCGTCCTTCCGAGCCCCTCGCACCCGACTACCGCGAGCCGCCGAAGGACGGTCCCGCACCGACCCGGCCGGCCCGCCGCCTGTAGGAGCACTGATGACCACGATCCGCATCACCCCGTCGCTGCTGACCCAGGTCGCCTCGCGCCACGACAGCGTGGCCGACGAGATCGCCGTCGCCCGCAACGCCGGCTCGGACATCATCGCGTCGGTGGCCGCCCACGGGCCGATCATGCACCAGTTCAAGGCGGCGGCGAACGAGGTCGTGCAGCGGCGCGATGCCGCCTTCGCCCACCATGAGGCCGCGCACCGCGCCGCCGCCGACAACCTGCGTTCCATCGCCGCGAAGTTCCGCGATCAGGACGAGATCAACGCCGCGGAGCTGCGCCTTGACTGAGCAGTCTTTCACGGCCGCGACGCCCGACAACACGATCTTCGTGCGGGTCGCACTGACCGGTCACACCCTGGGCGTGCAGATCGAGCCCGCCGCCATGAAGCGACCGGCCGTCGACATCGCGCAGGGCATCATGGCGTGCAACGATGTCGCGTATCTGAAGGGGCAGCTGGTGATCCGTGCCGAGCTGGAGGGGAGGACTTCCGTGACCGGCTGGTGGTGATCGTGGCCGGGTATCCGAAGGAGATGCGGCGGTTCATGCAGGCCAATCCGGGCCTGGCGTCGCGCTTCCACCTGACCCTGTCGTTCACCAGTTACACACCGGACGAGATTGTGCAGATCGGTCAGGTGATCGCGGGTAAGGAGAAGATCGCCATCGCCGACTCCGCATGGCCGCTGCTGCGGGACGAGGCCGCGCGGTTGCGCGACACCCCGATCGAGCAGGGCACCGCGCTGGACACCGCGGGCAACGGCCGGTTCGCGCGCAAGGTCATCGTGCACTGCAAACACGAGCGCGCCCGCAGGCTGAGCAGCACGCCGCCGCAACTGCTGGCCCAGGCCGCCGACACCGACCTGGTCGTCAACGACGACGACATGCGCCGAGCCATCGCCGCGGCACTCGCGATCAACTAACCCCCGCGCGCGTGCGTGTCTGTCGCCCACACGCCGCGCGAAATACCAACAAACGCGCACGCTCGCCGTCAAATAACCGGCGACGGGCAGGCGCTACGGCGGCAACCGATCACCAGGTGTCGACGAACCGCCGCGGCGGCGACACCTCGACATGCGCCGTCGCGGCCGTCAACGTCTCGGCGATGACCCGTCGCGTGTCGGCCGGGTCGATGACGTCATCGATCTCGAAGAGCGCAGCGGCGTTGAGCGCCTTGGCATTATCCTGCGCGGCGGCCGTTGCCTGGCGGACCCGTTCCTCCCGCTCCTCGTCGTCGGAGATCGCCTCCAGCTCCTTGCGCATCCCCAGCCGCACCGCACCCTCGAGCCCCATCGGCCCGAGATGCGCGCCCGGCCACGCCACCGTCAACACCGGCTCATGCAGGCTGCCGCCCGTCATCGCCTGCGCGCCAAGGCCGTAACCGCGGCGCAGCACGACCGCAACCAATGGCACGCTCAACGCCGCGCCGGCCACGAGCATTCGCGACGCGCGCCGCACCAACGCCTCGGCCTCCGCTGCGGGACCGACCATGTACCCCGGGCAGTCGATGAGCGATAGCACGGGAATGCCGTAGCAGTCACACAATTGAAGGAAGCGGGCCGCCTTGTCGGCTGCGGCGGCGGTGATCGCCCCGGCCATATAGCGGGTGTCGTTGGCGATGACCCCGACGGCACGGCCCTCGATACGCGCGAACGCGGTCACCATCTCGCGGGCGAAGCGCGGCCGCAGGAACGTCACCGACCCGTCGTCGGCCAGCGTCCTGATGACCGGGCCGACGTCGTAGGCGCGCCGCTCCCGCTCGGGAATCGCTGTGCGCAAACGATTTTGGTCGCCGCCATCACCTGGTGGAGTGGATCCCTGGAAGTAGCCGATCAGACGTTTCGTGACGGCGACCGCTTCGGCTTCATCGGCGACGACGACGTCGACCACCCCGTTGGGCTCCTGTACCGAGATGGGCCCGACCTCGTCGGGGTGGACGTCGCCGAGCCCGCCGCCTGCGATCATCGCCGGGCCGCCCATCCCGATTGACGCGTCACGGGTGGCGACGATCAGATCGGAGGTGCCTGCGATGACCGCGTTGCCCGCGAAGCAGCGGCCCTTCACGATCGCGATCCGCGGCACCACTCCCGACAGCTGCGCCCACAGCTTGAACGCGCGCGTCTCCAGCGACGACACCGTCGGAAAGTCGGTGTCGCCCGGCCTGCCGCCGCCTCCTTCGGCGAAGAAGACGGTCGGCAGCCGCATCCGCTCGATCAACTCGAACAGCCGGTCCTTCTTGCGGTGTCCGAGATAGCCCTGGGTGCCGGCGAGCACGGTGTAGTCGTAGGACAGCACCGCACAGGCGCTGCGCTCGTCGCCGAACAGGGCGCCGTTGATGCGTCCGGTTCCTGCTATCAGCCCGTCAGCAGGCGTGCGGGCGATGAGGTCGTCGAGTTCACGGCGGAAGCGCTGGGCGGCGATGGCGAACCGGCCGTATTCGATGAACGAGCCGGGGTCGACGAGGTCGTCGATGTTCTCCCGCGCAGTTCGGCCGTATTCGTGCCGCTTCTCGACGGCGTCCGGCCGGGCTGCGTCCTCGGTGAGTGCGCGCCGCCGCAACAGCTCGGCGTGGTCGTCGCGGATCGGCCCCTCGTCGCTCATCCGCTGATGCTAACAACGACCCGGTGAGGTCCATCACCCGGTTAGTTAGGGCGCTATCTATTAGCGTACGATCGGGGTATGACCGTCATCGACGCCGAGGTCGACCCACTCGCGCTCGAACGTCAGGTGTGCTTCGCGTTGGCCATCACCAACCGCGCCGTGCTCGCCGTGTACCGGCCGCTGCTCGAGCCGCTGGGGCTGACGCATCCGCAGTACCTGGTGATGCTGGCGCTGTGGGACCATCACCGCGCCGACAGGAACGGCCCCCCGCTGTCCGTGAAGGCGATCGCATCCTCGCTGCAGCTCGATTCGGCCACCCTGTCACCGATGCTGAAACGGCTTGAGGCGCTGGGCCTGATCACCCGGACGCGGTCGGCGTCCGACGAACGGGCCACCGAGGTGACACTCACCAGAGCGGGTCTGCAGCTGCGACGCAAGGCATTGAAGATTCCGCCCGCCGTGATCGAGCGACTCGGGGTCGGTCTCGACGAACTCGAGCACCTGCACTGTGTGCTCACCCGGGTCAACCGCGCCGCGCTCGCCGCGGACGCCCTCGAAGGAGAACGCTCATGAAACGTCCAAGCCCTCTGCAATACCTCGGCTATGTCTTCGGTCGCAGGCTCCCCGATGACTACCGGGAGTGGGTGGCGCACGACCTCGCGGACCATGGCGCCGTCCGCCGCCACATGCTGCGTTACGCCATCCCGCCGTTTCTGATACTGGCGCCGTTCTGGCTGCTGCCTGCGTCGTTGTATGTGCATCTGGAGATGACGGCGCCGATCTACATCTGGGCGTTGCTGATGGCGCTGGCGCTGAACAAGGTGTGGCGCCGCCACCGGCTGGCACAGCACGGCCTCGACCCGAACCTGGTGGACGAGATCAACCGCAAGAAGAACGCCCACATCCACGACGCCTACATCGCCAAGTACGGGCCGCGCCCGGAAGAGGCGAAGTGGCAACGCAACAGCAGCCCGTTTTAGGTCAGCGTCTCGCCCGGAGTTATCCACAGGCTGTCGATCGAGGGCGCGCTCGTGTCGGGTCGCCCGCTTAGCGTGCAGACATGACGAATTGGATCAACACCGTCAGCCGCGATCACGTCGAACGTGGCGTCCGTGGCCGGTTTACCCAGGCGAACCACGGTAAGCCGCACATGTTGCGCAAGATGGCCCGCGGCGACTGGATCGTCTTCTATTCGCCGCGGACCGTGCACCCCGACGGCGAGCCACTGCAGGCGTTCACCGCCATCGGGCAGGTGGCCGACGACGAGCCGTACCAGGTGGAGATGTCAGACGACTTCCACCCGTGGCGGCGCAATGTCGACTTCCTGTCCTGTTCGGAGACACAGATCAGGCCGCTGATCGACCAACTCGACTTCATCGAGGACAAGCGCCGCTGGGGATACAAGTTCCGCTTCGGGGTCTTTCGGATCGACGATCACGACCTCGAGGTGATCCGCTCCGCGATGACGGAGTAGCGCTACTGTCACCGGGTGAGCAACACCGACGCCGCGCCCGCCGAAGTGACCTGCGCGGCTTCGGCATTCAGCGGTGTGCTGCACCCGCGCGAGGTGCCGCTGGGCGGTCCGCGCGCCATCCGCGTGCGCCGCACCTTGCCGCAGCGGGAGCGGTCGTTGATCGGCGCGTGGTGTTTCGCCGACCACTACGGGCCGCACGACGTGCGCGACGGCGTCGGCATGGACGTGCCGCCCCACCCGCACACCGGGCTGCAGACCGCCAGCTGGCTGTTCGAGGGAGAGATAGAGCACCGCGACAGCGCCGGCGTGCATGCGCTGGTGCGGCCGGGCGAGCTGAACCTGATGACGGCCGGCGCGGGCATCTGCCACTCAGAGGTCTCCACCGGGGCGACGACGGTCCTGCACGGCGTGCAGCTGTGGGTGGCGCTGCCCGACGCCGATCGTGACACCGGCCGCGACTTCACCCACTACGCGCCCGGACCCGTCGCGGTACCCGGCGCCGTCCTGCGCGTGTTCATTGGGGAGCTGGCGGGTAGTCGGTCACCCGTGCACACGTTCACGCCGCTGCTCGGCGCGCAGGTCGATCTCGACCCGGGCGCGCGACTGGACCTCGACATCGAGCCGGCCTTCGAGCATGGCGTGCTGCTCGACCGCGGGCGGATCGAAGCGGGGGATGTCCGCTCGACGTCGCCGACCTGGCTTTCCAGGGCACCGGCCGGGACGTTTTGACGCTCGACAATTCGGGCGACGGTCCGGCCAGGGCGCTGCTGCTCGGGGGGCCGCCGTTCGGCGAGGAACTGGTGATGTGGTGGAACTTCGTCGGGCGCAGCCACGACGACATCGCCACCTACCGGCGCCAGTGGCAGGAGCACGACGACCGTTTCGGCGCCGTCGAGGGATACCGCGGAACCGTTCAGCGGCTACCCGCTCCCCCGCTTCCGCATGCGACGTTGCGACCACGACCCAACCCAAGAGGTGAGCAATGACAGAAAACAAGACCGGCGCAGCCACCACGGTCACCGCAGAATCCGACCGCTACGCGATCTCGGTCGACGGCGCGGAGGTCGGCAAGGCCGAGTTCTGTGACCGCGACGGCCGACGCGTGTTCACCCACACCGAGGTCGACAAGAGCTACGAAGGTCGCGGCCTGGCAACGATTCTCATCGGCGAGCGCTGCGGCAGACCCGTGACACCGGCGTGCCGATCGTCGCCGAGTGCCCGATGGTGGCCGACTACGTCTCCAAGCACGACGAGTTCAAGGATCTCGTCGCAAATTAGGTCGGCTATCGTCTCTGCCGATGACGACTAACGACCAGGCGTTTTTCACCGCCGATGGGGACCTGCTGGTGCCCAACCCGATCGCACGCGGGCCATGGGGCTCGACGATCAGCGGCACCTATGTCGGCGGCCTGCTCGGACGGGCCATCGAGAGGGCAGGCAGCGACCCCGACCTTCAACCTGCGCGGTTGACTGTCGACCTGTTGCGGCCCGTCGCACTGGCCGACCCGGTGCGGGTGGGCACCACCGTCGAGCGCGAGGGACGGCGAATTCGGTTGGTGGACGCCACGATGCGCCAAAATGACGCCGTAGTGGCCCGGGCCAGCGCGCTGTACCTGCGGCGCGCCGAGCAACCGCCCGACCCGGCCTGGACCCTGCCCATCGAGATGCCGCCGCCGCCCGCACGGCCGGCCGAGGTGACGGGCGATTTCACCATGGAACTCTGGGCCTACAGCGCGAACTCGGAACTGACTGCCCCCAGTAACGATCTCAGCGAGTGGCGGCACGGCGGCCAGAAGTACGCGTGGGTGCGCGACGTGAAACTGCTCGTCGAGGGCGAGCCCATCACACCGTTCGTCCGCGCCGCGATGGCCGGCGATGTGACCAGCTCGCTGACCCATTCCAGCGCAGGCGGTTTGAACTTCATCAACGCCGACTACACCCTGACCCTGAGCAGGCTGCCGGACGGCGAGTACATCGGTCTGGCGGCGCTGACGCACTACAGCCACGCGGGAGTCGCCACCGGAACGGCGTCGCTGTTCGACCGCCTCGGCCCGATCGGCACCGGAGTGGCAACCGGACTGGTGAACCCCGGCTTCCGCCCGCCGAAGCGCTCTAGCGAGGCTTGAGGATGAAGACCGGGATGTCCCGGTCGGTCCACGCCTTGTAGGCGTCGAAGTCAGCGTAGGCCTCGACCAGCTTGGGCCAGCGCCGTTCCTTTTCGTCGGGACTGGCGAGCACGGCATGCACGGCGCGTCGGTCGCGACCGATCTCGATGTGCACATCGGGGTCGGCGATGAGGTTGTGGTACCACTGCGGGTTCTCGTCCCGTCCGCCCATCGACGCGACGATGATCACGTCGTCACCCGCGGTGATGTACACCAGCGGGGATGCGAACAGCTTGCCGGACTTGCGCCCGCGGTGTTCGAGCAGCAACGTCGGCACCGGCTTCTTGGCCCCGGCGCCGACGCGCCAGGTCGCGCCGATCTTGCCGCCGCTGCGTCGGTAGAGCCAGGCGTGCGCACGGCCGGCATACCTCATCGCCGTCTTGACGAACGGCGCGTTCAGCTGCTTGGGCTTCTTATTCGCATCCATGTCATGAACCTAGATACGGTGCGGTGCTGCCGCCGATCGGCATCGGGTCCATGCCCAGCTTGCGGTGATCCCAACTGCGCATCCGGCCCGGCACCACCCGCACGCATATCCGGTTGTGCATCATCGCGTCGACGAACGGGCGCATCTCGTCGGTGTAGGGACCCGTGTAGCGCTCCCACACGCTTTTCCCAACGCGCAGAGCCGTTTCCGGGTCATCGATGATCTCGGCGTGGCCGCCGATGGACACCCCGCGCAGCGTGTCGTAGCTCTGGCCGTCCTCGATCATCACGGTGATGGTCGGGTCGCGGCGCAGGTTGACCGCCTTCTGCGATTTGGCCTTGGTCTCGAACCAGATCTCCCCGTCGACGACGGCATACCACATCGCGACCAGGTGCGGCCGCCCGTCCGGCAGCATGGTGGCCATCGTGGCGGTGCGGCTGCGTTCGATGAATTCGGCGATCTCCTCGTCGGACATGACGATCTTCGCCCGTTCGTTTCTGCCCACGGTCGAATACTTTCAGGTCCGCACCGCGGTGACTGTCACCGGGATGCCGTTCAGCGCCCCGTTGCCCGACGGCTCGTCGATGAACGTCGGTGGCGACAGCACGTTGGTGTTCACGCCGGGCGCGCCGTTGGCGATCGCCATCCGGGTGCCGTCCTTGCCGTGGCCCCAGCCGTGCGGCATCGATACCACGCCACGCATGATCGCGTCGGTCACCTCGACCGGCACCTCGATGTGGCCGCCCGGAGACGTGACCGTGACCAGGTCGCCGGTCTGCACCCGTCGCTCTTTCGCGTCGTCGTCGTGCATCAGCAGCGTGCATCTGTTGCTCATGCTCCTCGCGTGCGCGAAGTCCGCGCCCTTCATCAGCGGTCCCACGTTGTGCAGCCACGAGTTGTTGGACCGCGGATGGCGTCTGCTCACCAGAACCAGGTCGTCGGGCGCCCGCTCGAGGCGCGCGGCAAGGCGCGGCAGGTCGTCGAGCAGGTATTGCGGAGCCAGCCGGATCTTGCCGTCCGACGTTCCGAGTACCTGCGGCACCTGCGGGGTCATCGGGCCGAAGTTGATGCCGTTGGGCTGCGCCTTCAGCTTCTCCAGCGTCAGCCCGCCCGGGTTCTCGCCATAACGGTCACCGAACGGGCCGGTGCGCAAGGTGAAGTCGAGGATCCGCTCGGGCCCGCCGTGGTCATAGTTCTTACGAATTTCGGCGCCGTCGAATCCCTTGGTGAATGCCATGTAGTCGAAGAAGCCGTCGTCGATCGCCGCGACGTCGACGACCTCGGCGGGCATGCCGGTGCACAGGCCGGTCAGCCGGATCAGGATCTCCCATTCCGCCCGCGCATCGGGCTCGGGTCGAAAGACCGGCGCCGAGTAGTTGGCGATGCTGTTGATCGCGAAGTTGAGGATCAGGTCGTCATGGTGTGGCTGCTCCAGCGGCGACGAGCCGGGCAGGATGACGTCGGCGTGCCGGGTGGTTTCGTTGAGCCACAGGTCGACCGAGATCATCGCGTCCAGTGTCGGCAGCACCTCGTCGAGCTTGTGGCCGGCGGGCGTGGACAGCACCGGGTTGCCCGCGACGGTGATGAGCGCCTTGATCTGACCCTCGCCCGGTGTCGCGATCTCCTCGGCCAGGCACGACACCGGCACCTGTCCGAGCACCTCCTTGGCGCCGCGGACGCGGGTGCGGAAGCGGCCGAACTCCGGGGCGCCGTCCTCCAGGCCCGGGATCGGCTGAACCGTCACCGACCACGCCGCGGCCCGCGGGAACATGGCACCGCCCTCGACGTCGAAGTGGCCGGACAGGATGTTGACGACGTCGACGAGCCAGCTGGCCAGGCTGCCGAATTCCTGGTTGCAGGTGCCGATCCGGCCGTAGACCACCGCTCGCGGAGTGGCCGCGAGTTCGCGGGCCAGCGCGCGGATGCGCTCGGCGTCGATGTGGGTGACGGCCGCGACGCGTTCCGGTGACCAGTCGGCGGCCACGTCTCGCATCCGGTCGAGTCCGTCGAGGTGCGGCGCGAGGTCGCCGACGTTGACGAGGCCTTCGGCGAACAGCGTGTGGCAGATGGCCAGCAGCAGGGCGGCGTCGGTGCCGGGCGTGATCGGCAGCCATTCGTCGGCGCGCGCGGCGGTCGCCGTGCGGACGGGATCGATGACAATGACCTTGCCGCGCTTGTGGATTCCGTCGATGATGCCCATCACGTCGGGCGCGGCGAGCAGGGACCCCTGCGAGGCGGCGGGGTTGGCGCCCATCACGACGAGCAGGTCGGTGCGTTCGACGTCCGGCACGGGGAAGGTCCACCAGCCGCCGTACATCAGGTGTGACGACAGGTTCTTGGGCCACTGGTCGACGGTGCCGGGCGAGTAGCTGAGCGGGATGCCCGACAGGCCGAGCAGCACTCCGGTGTACCGGCCGAGCGAGAAGGAGTGCGCGAGCGGATTGCCGGTGTAGCAGGTCACCGCCCCGATGCCGTGCTTGTCGATGACGGGGGCGAGCAGCTCGGTACACCGTCGGAAGGCCGCGTCCCAGCTGACCTCATGCCACTGCCCGTCGACCTTGATCATCGGGCGGCGGATCCGGTCGGGGTCCTCATGCACGGCGCCCAGGGTTGCGCCCTTTGGACAGATGTGCCCGCGGCTCCAGGTGTCGTCGCGGTTGCCGCGGATGGACGCGATTTTGCCGTTTTCGACCTGAATCTCCAAGCCGCACATGGCTTCACACAGCGGGCAGGTGTAGAGGTGCCTGCCGTCTTCACCCGGTGCGGCCACCGGCTCGGTCACGCCCGAAGTCATCGACGCCTCCAATCGTGCTTCCAACGAGAGACGTGACAAACTGTAACGACAAATCACGACCAAAGGAATGCCATCGTGGCCACTATCCGGCACCGGCGACAGGGCTCGCGCCGCGATCCGGCCATCGACGAGGCCGTGCTGACCGCAACGCGGAGGCTGCTGGTCAAGCGCGGGTACGCGGCGACGACCATCGACCTGATCGCCGTCACCGCAGGGGTGAGCAGGCCGGCCGTCTACCGCCGCTGGAGTTCCAAGGCGCAGCTCGTGCACGAGGCCGTGTTCCCGGACCTCGGACCCGAACCACCGGAGGACGACTTCGTCGCCGAGATCACCCGGCTGTGCACGGGGGCCGTCCGGATGTACCGCGATCCTGTTGTGCGCGAAGCGATTCCAGGGTTGATGGTGGACCTGCGCGCCGATCGTCGAATGCGCAGGGTCATCAGCGACCGATTGGAGGCGGCGGCGCGCAGCCAGCTCGCCGCAGCGGTCGACGAGGCGGTCGCCGCAGGCGTGGCCCGCAGCGGTGTCAGCGCCGACGCTTTGATGGACGTGATCGCCGGCGGCGCCTGGTACGCGGTGTGCGTCCGGCATGTCACCAACACCGACCGCGCCGCGAAGGAGTTGACCGATCTCGTTCTGCACGGTGTGCTGAGCGCTGGAGGCACACATGCTTAAGGACATTCGGGAACTGACCGGCGACCCCGAGGCGTACGCCGCCGAGCTCCGCAGGCGCTGGGGCGGGCTGCTGAGCTACCGCTACATCGGCCGCTTCCATGCGTCGATGGACAACGGCCCGGCCGACGAAACGGTCAAGATCCGCCGCGACATGCGCAATCCGACCGGCGGCCTGCTAATGGCGGTGCTGGGCATCGCATCGCCGGACAGCGGCGGCGTGTCGGACCTCGAGGCGGTTCCGAACCCAGTCATCTGGTCCTGCCAGGTCCTAGACCCCGGCCGCGACGTCACCCGCTTCGAGGTCAGGACCGAGGTGCTCAAGCAGGGACGACAGATGGCCTACAGCCGCTCGACGATCGTCGACGCCGACAAACCAAGTCGGGTGCTCGCGCTGACCGAGGGGCAGGGCGTCAGCATCGGCGTGCCGCCGGAGGGTCTGCAGAAGATGGAGCACGTCCCCCTCGAGATCGTCGACTCCCCGGACCTGCCGCCGCTGTGGCAGGCCTTCGGCGGCGCCTGCCGGCCCGACGGGCACTGGGTGCTGCCCGAGCTGTCGGCCGAAGTGGCGTCGCCCGACGCCGCACTGCACATCGGGCCGCAGTTCGTCATCCTGGAGACCGCGGCGCTCGACGTCGCCGCGGGCGCAGTCGGCACCGACCACCTGCAGGGCACGTCGTCGCACGTGATGTTTTTGGCGCGCGGCAAGGTCGGGCCCTTCCGCGTCGAAGCGCAGCCGCTCGTCGGGGCCGACGGCACCATCGCCGTACGGGCCCTGCTGCACGACGAAGGCAACGGCGACAAGGCGATCACCGCGGCGTCGTACCTTCTCGAGCACTGACGACGCGCGCTGATTGGTCGCCGCGGTTGAGTTGGGCCGTTGTCGCCCAACGTGTTTGGTGCGTCTTGAGCGCTTCGGTTGTGAATGTCTTTGCGGCGTGCCGAACTTATTCGCCCATCGCCAGGGTGTGCGCGGCTTCGAAGAACACGGCGTGCACGAATGCCTGCGGAAGGTTGGCGCGCAGTTGCCGTTGCCGGACGTCGTACTCCTCGGTGAACAGCCCTGGTGGACCGCACGCCGCCCGATTGCGTTCGAACCAGCGTGCAGCGGCGACCGCGTTGCCCTGCTGGTGTTCGGCCAGAGCCATCACGAACCCGCACAGGAGGAACGCTCCCTCTGCCTCACCCAGTTCGCGGTCACCGTGGCGGAACCGATAGACGTAGCCCTGCGAACTCAGTTCAGCGCGCACCGCGTTGACAGTGGCGCGGCTGCGCGGATCGTCGGCGGGCAGGGCGCCGCGAATCGCCGGGAGCAGCAGCGCCGCGTCCAGCCTCGGATCCCCCGGGGCTCGCTGCCAGCGTCCGCTGGGATGCAGGCAGTCCGCGGTGGTGTTGGCGACGATTGCGTCGGCGAATCCTGCCCAGTGGGCGGCCTGGGCCTTCGGGGCCGCTGCCGCGACCGCCCGCAGGCCGGCCGCGCACGTCAGCCGGGAGTGGGCCCACCGCGTGTTGTCGAGTTCCCAGATCCCGGCATCGGGCTCGCCCCAACGGGACTCGATTGCGGCGACTGCCGCTTCGACCGCACGCCATCCGTCGGTGTCGAGTCGATCGCGGCGGGCTGCCGCGGCGAACAAGAGCAGCGCCTCGCCGAATGCGTCGAGTTGGAACTGGCTGTTGACCCAGTTCCCCGTCTTCACCGCGGCGCCCGGATATCCCGGCAGTGCCAGCGACTCTTCGTCGGGCACTCGATCACCGGTCACTGTGTACGCCGGCTTCAAGTCGGGTCCGTCGGCCAGCATCCGGTCGGCAACGAAGCCGACCGACCCATCGAGCAGGTCGCCGGGCCCGGCCACTGCGACCGCTTGGCCGGTATAACACTGGTCGCGGATCCAGGCGTAGCGATAGTCGTAGTTACGGCCCTGTTCGGCGCGTTCGGGCAGCGACATCGTCGCCGCTGCCACCATCCCGCCACCGGCACTGGTCAGGCCGCGCAGCACCGCGTAGGCGTGCCGGACGTCTCGGTCGGCCAGTGAGTCGTGAAAAGCGGGCACCGCGGCACGCCACGCCTGTTCGGTCGCGCGCCAGCACGCATCGGCGTCCACCAGGTCATGGGGCAGCGGCCGGTCACCGATTTCAAGAACCAGATCGTGAGTCTCGCCCGCCGCGATCCTGATCACCGTCTCGGCGGCACCGTCGAAGCGAATGGCGAAATCTGCGCCGGCGTTCCAGCGCAGCCGCAGCGGACCCGAGCATGCGACCAACCCGCCGTCGAAGCGCTCGGTCACTGTCATCGGTTGGGCGCCGAAACCGGCATGCACCGCCATCCGAACATGGACCTCGGCATCCCCGTGCACGGCCGCGACACGTCGCAGAACCACGGCGCGGTTGGGATCACCGGGAAATGCCAGTGCTTCGCGGCATTCGATGATGCCGGTTGACGTCACCCACCGCGACCGCCAGATCAGCGATCGCGGCTCGTAGTAGCCGCCCCACACAAACCTCGGATCGGTCGGGGTGACCGAGTATCCGCCCCTGCCACCGATCAGCGTGGACATCGCTGCCTGGGAATCCCACCGCGGGGCACACATCCACGCGTAATTGCCGTGCGGGTCGACCAGAATCCCGCGTTCACCGTCGGCCAGCAGAGCGTAGTCGCGCAACACGTAGGGCGAAAACTCCGTCGACCGCGAGGCCTGCCCGGACTGGCCCGCCGGGGCGGGGTTCGGGTGCTGCCGCGCCGCGTTGGCTGTCACCGAAGACACTCGCCGCACCCTTAGGTGCGGCGCAGAATGGTGAGTGCCGCGCCCATGGCGATGGCGCCGGCCGCGGCGATCGAGGTCGAGCGGGCATGCTGGGACAGCCATACCTGCGGGGCCCAGTCGTGCGAACGCGAGTCGAAAACGCCGTGAGCGCCATAGTCGTCGCCGGCCTCGCCGTCACGTGGCTCCCAGAGGTTGTTCGGTCGATCCGCGCTCACCGACTCCTTCGTTTGTTGGGAGGCGTATCCGGTCTTCGCCAGGTAACGATCGAGCAGCGCGGGGGCGACCTTTTGGCCGATAGTGGTGGCGGCTGTGCTGGCGCCGACCCAGTATTGCTTTCGGCGCGGATTCTCGGCGGCGAACAGCACCGCGCGGGCGGCGACTTCGGGCTGGTAGATCGGCGGCACCGGCTGTGGGTGTTTCGGCAGCCGGGAGAGCACCCAGGAGAACTGGGGAGTATTGACCGCAGGCATCTGGGCGACGGTGATATTGATATTGCTGTGCTCGTGCATCAGTTCGGTCCGCACCGATTCGGTGAAGCCGTTGATCGCATGCTTGGCGCCGCAGTAGGCGGACTGCAACGGGATTGCGCGCGAGCCGAGCGCGGAACCGACCTGCACGATGGTGCCGGCATTGCGGGGCCGCATCCGCGATAGCGCGACCATAGTGCCGTGCACGTAGCCCAGATAGCTCACGTCCGTCACACGCCGGTATTCCTTGGCAGAGATTTCATGGAAAGGGGCGAAGACGGAAGTGAAGGCGACGTTCACCCAGACGTCGATCGGCCCGAAGGTCTCCTCGGCCCGGGTGGCCGCCGCGTCGACCTGGTCGTAATCGGCCACATCGGTGGCGATCGCCAACGCTTGGCCCCCGGCGGCTTCGACGTCCTTGACGGCGCCGTCGAGTCCGCCTTGCCCCCGGGCTAGCAGTGCGACATTGTCGCCGCGGGCGCCGAATGCACGCGCGGCAGCGCGCCCGATCCCCGCGCTTGCTCCAGTGATGACGACATTCTTTCGTGCTGTCATGGTGGGATTCCTCCTCGATAGATCTGTTTCGGTTGGGTGATTTGTCCGCGCAGTTCCCGCGCTGTGGTCGACGACGGGTGCTGGTGCGGGCTCGATGCCTATCTGCGAGAGCGGATCAGAGGGCGGCACGGTTGACGTCGGCAGATGCTCAGTCTGGCGTTCCGGGCGTGGAACCCAGTCCGGCCCTTCCAATGCGTCGGGGACAAGCCAGTACAGGACAGCGAAGTTCGCCGCCGCCAGCACGCCGTACAGCACGATGTCACGGGCTTCGAATCCGAGCGGCCCGGGCGCATGATGCGCTGCGCTCACCGAGCCGATAATGACCAGCACCACGAAAACCGCTGAGCCCAGGGCGGTGACGGTGATCGCTGCTCGGCGTCGCAGAGCACCCACCACGGCCAACACGCCGAAAGCGAGCAGTAACGCGCTTTGCCACGGAGTCAACGCCAGCAGCAGCACTGGGGCCCCGGTTGGTGGGGCGTTGGCGTGTGCTGCACCGGAGACGAACCCGGCGACACTGAGGGCAATCACGAGCACGCCCTCGGCCAGCAGGAACCACCTGCCCTCGCGGAAGTGGCCCCGGTTCCGACTGACGAGACGCAGTCCCGATGTCAGCCTTCCGTACGGACCCCTGGTGACAGGCGACATCGCTCAACCCTCCCGGCGGATGCGCCGCCGGACCAGCTTGGGCGTGAGCGCGAGCTTTCCCTGGTTTCCACCGACGCCCAGCATCACCTGGGCCGTGAGGGCATCGGCGACTTCAGTCGACATGATGTGTCACCCCGAATCCGTGATCTCGCTCATTTGCTCGATGGCTGAGGAACGACGGCGTTCGGCGACCAGCTCTTTGCTCGTCCATCGAGCTCTGTAGCTGCATTCCCCGTTGTGCCGTCGTCCACGCGTATCGTGCGCAACTCTCAGCGGAATCCAAGTTGAGCGGCGACGCAGGGCGGCGGTTAACCGCCCGGCTTTCGCGACGATCACCTCGTCGGATACCGCGCGGGGATTGCTGGCCGGTCGTCGAGCGGGCATCGACAGCGTCCAAGCCGCACTAACTACTGGCGCAACGAACAAAAACCCCGGCCGATGGCCGGGGTTTTCAGTAACCGATGGCGCGACTCATTTGTAACCCATGACCCGCTCATCACAATTGTGGGCGAAGGGGGACTTGAACCCCCACGTCCCGAAGGACACTGGCACCTGAAGCCAGCGCGTCTGCCATTCCGCCACTCGCCCCAACAACCGGGGGAGCGTATCACTGATGCTGCCCCGATCCCCAACCGTACCGACGCCTGCCAGACGTCTGCCACCAGCGCCGAGACGATTCTCAGAGTTCTGTTGGTCCCGCATCCTTGTGCTGGCCCGATACCATGCAATGTGACAGGTGTGGTTACACGACACGCAGATGACCGGGCATCTGGTCGGAAATGACCGACCACGGCGAGTAAGGCGGGCAATTGGATGGGTCTGGCAGACCGCATCGAGCGCAAGCTGCAGTCGACTGTGGGCGACGCCTTCGCCCGGGTTTTCGGCGGATCGATTGTGCCGCAAGAGGTCGAAGCCATGTTGCACCAGGAAGCCGATGCCGGTGTGCGGGAGTTGGCGGGCGGCAGGATTTTGGCCCCGAACGAATACGTCATTACCCTCAGCGTGCCCGACTACCAGAAGGTGAGCGCCGACCCGGACATCACTTCGGCTACGTTCGCCCGGCACTTGGAGGGTTACATCCATGAGCAGGGGTGGCAAACGTATGGTGATGTGGTCGTCAGATTCGAGCAGTCAGCGAACCTGCACACTGGACAATTTCGCGCTCGTGGTGCGGTCAACCCAGACTCCACCACTGGCGAACCCGCCCCAGCACGACAAGACCGCGCGTACACCGCAGAACCAGGAGTACAACCGATGACCGACAACCCGAGTTACCGCGGAAACCAGGGACAGGGGCGGCCCGACGAGTATTACGACGACCGTCACGGGCGCCCCGAGGACCAAGGCGGCCAGGATCCCCGCGGCCAGTACCCGCCGGATCAGCGGGGCTATCCGCCACCGGCTGACCCCGGGTACGGCCAGCGGCAGGGTGGCGGCTACCCGGAGCAGGGCGGCTACCCCGAGCAGGGCGGCTACCCCGACCAAGGCGGCTATCCGCCGCAGGGCTACGAGCAGCGGCCGCCGGCCGGCTATGGCCCCCCGCAGGGTGGCGGCTACCCGGACCAGGGCGGCTACCCCGAGCAGGGCGGCTACCCCGAGCAGGGCGGCTACCGCCAGGCCCCCGGCGGCTACCCGCCGCCCGGCGGTCAGCCGGGCTACGGCGGCGATTACGGCGGCGGCGACTACGGCCGTCAGCCGGCGCCACCGCGCCAGGACGACTACGGGCGTGGCCCCGGCGGCTATCCCGACCAGGGCGGCTATCCGGAGCAGGGCGGCGGCTACCAGGACCCGGGTTACGGCGGCCAGCAGTACGGCAGGCAGGACTACGGGCAGCCCGATTACGGCCGCCAGGATTACGGACAGCCGGCCGGCGCCGGCTACGGCGAACCAGGGTACGGCGAGCCCGCGGGCGGCGGCTACGACTACGGCCAACCCGCCGGTGCGCCCGGCGGCTACGGCGGCGGCTACGGAGCGCCCGACTACCCGGCCGGCGGCGCAACCGTCACCCTGCAGCTCGACGACGGCAGCGGCCGGACCTACCAGTTGCGCGAGGGCGCCAATGTGATCGGCCGTGGGCAGGATGCCCAGTTCCGGTTGCCCGACACCGGCGTCTCCCGCCGACATCTGGAGATCCGGTGGGACGGCCAGGTCGCGCTGCTGGCAGACCTCAACTCCACCAATGGCACCACGGTGAACAACGCGCCGGTGCAGGAGTGGCAGTTGGCTGACGGCGACGTGATCCGACTCGGCCACTCCGAGATCATCGTCCGCGTCCACTGAGGGACACGGGCGGTCACAGCACGGGTACAAGCTGTCGGCTTAACCCTCACGCTGCGAGCTGTCCAAGTATCGTGACGTTGCCGAACGGCGGGGACGGAGAGGACGTCAGATGCAGGGTTTAGTGCTGCAGCTGACGCGCGTCGGTTTCCTGCTCCTGCTTTGGCTCTTCATTTGGTCGGTGTTGCGGATTCTTCGCACCGACATCTACGCACCGACCGGAGCGGTGATGGTGCGGCGGGGCCTGGCGCTGCGCGGCTCGTTGCTGCCGTCACGACAGAAGCGAAACACAGCCCGGATCCTCGTGGTGACCGACGGCGCGCTGGCCGGTACCCGCATCACGCTGGGCAGCCAGCCGGTGCTGATCGGCCGCGCCGACGATTCCACCCTTGTACTGACCGACGATTACGCCTCGACCCGGCACGCCCGGCTGTCGCAGCGGGGTTCGGAATGGTATGTGGAAGACCTAGGATCGACCAACGGCACATACCTTGACAGGGCGAAGGTGACTACGGCGGTACGAGTTCCATTAGGCACGCCGGTTCGGATCGGCAAAACGGTAATCGAGCTGCGCCCGTGACGCCGCGCACGCGAGGAGCGAAAATAACCCCGCGCACGCGAGGAGCGAAAATAACCCCGCGCACGCGAGGAGCGATGTGACCCTCGTTCTCAGATACGCCGCGCGCAGCGACCGCGGCCTGGTCCGGGCCAACAACGAGGACTCGGTGTATGCGGGCGCCCGGTTGCTGGCGCTCGCCGACGGCATGGGCGGTCACGCGGCAGGCGAGGTGGCATCGCAATTGGTGATCGCCGCGCTGGCCCATCTCGACGACGACGAGCCCGGCGGCGATCTGCTCTCCAAGCTCGAGTCGGCCGTCAGGGACGGTAACTCCGCGATAGCCGCGCACGTCGAGGCCGATCCCGAACTCGAGGGCATGGGTACGACGCTCACGGCAATCCTGTTCGACGGCAACAGACTTGGGCTGGTGCACATCGGCGACTCGCGCGGCTATCTGCTCCGCGACGGCGAACTCGCGCAGATCACCAAGGACGACACCTTCGTGCAGACACTCGTCGACGAGGGCCGCATCACCGCTGAGGAAGCGCACAGCCATCCGCAGCGCTCGCTGATCATGCGGGCGCTGACCGGACACGAGGTAGAGCCCACGCTGATCGTGCGCGAGGCCCGCGCCGGCGACCGATACCTGCTGTGCTCCGACGGCCTGTCGGACCCGGTCAGCCACGACACCATTCTCGACGCCCTGCAGATCTCGGATGTAGCCGAAAGTGCAGACCGCCTCATCGAACTCGCGCTGCGCGGCGGTGGTCCGGACAATGTCACGGTTGTTGTCGCCGACGTCATCGACTACGACTATGGCCAGACCCAACCGATCCTCGCGGGCGCGGTGTCCGGCGACGACGACCAGGTCGCCCCTCCCGACACCGCCGCGGGTCGCGCGTCGGCATTCAACCCGCGGCGCACCGAAGCCAAACGTGTTGTGCCGCAACCGGAAGAGATCCCCAAAGCGCCACGGTCCAAGCGCAAGATGATCATCGCCGCGGCGATTCTGGTTCTTGTCGTTCTTGCCGGCCTCGCCGTCGGCCGGGAAATCATTCGCAGTAACTACTACGTCACCCAGCACGACGGCACCGTCTCCATCATGCGCGGTGTTCAGGGTTCCTTTCTCGGCATCCAACTTCAGGAGCCCTACCTCCTCGGCTGTCTGAACGAGCGAAATGATCTGTCGCTCATCAGCGCCGAGCAGTCACACGAAAATCTCAACTGCCGAATGCTCAACGTCAACGACATGCGCCCGTCGGAGCGTGCACAGATCATCGCGGGGCTGCCGTCGGGCAGTCTGGACAACGCGATCGGCCAGATTGAAGAACTCGCCCGCAGTTCGGTGCTGCCGACCTGTCCGACGCGCACGCCGCCGCCGCCGACGCCGCCCGTCGTGCCGCCGCCGCCGGGGCCGTCGGAGTCACCCGCACCGGAGACGCCGACCGATCCCAATAGCCCGACAACGAGTCCCGCGCGCGGACCGCTCCCCGGTCCCGCGCCCGAGACGCCCACCACCGTCACCGCTCCCCCATCACCGTCGCCGACAGCCACCGCGCTGCCGCCGCCGCCCTCCGAGCCGGGCACGACCTGCCGGACCGTGTCATGACGACACAACCCCAGCCACCAGTCACCGTTTTGCCGCCGCTTCCGAACCGGCGCAACGCCGAGTTGATCCTGCTGGGGTTCGCCACCGTCATCACCACAGTGGCGCTGCTCATCGTGGAAGCCAACCAGGAGCAGGGCCTCAGCTGGGACCTTGCCTCCTACACACTGGCCTACATGGCGCTGTTGGGCGGCGCGCACCTGACGATCCGGCGCTTCGCGCCCTATGCCGACCCGCTGTTGCTTCCGGTCGTGGCGCTACTGAATGGGTTGGGGCTGGTGATGATTCACCGGCTCGACCTTGCTGCGGGCGACGGCACCGTGGGTGGGGAGCGCGGGCCGAGTGCCAACCAGCAGATGCTGTGGACGCTGGTCGGGGTCGTCGCGTTCTCGTTGGTCGTGGTATTCCTACGCGATCACCGCATGCTGGCGCGCTACGGCTACGTGTGCGGCGCGGTGGGCATCATCCTGCTGGCGATCCCCGCCGTGTTGCCGAGGTCGATGTCGGAGCAGAACGGCGCGAAGATCTGGATCCAGTTGCCCGGCTTCTCAATTCAGCCGGCGGAGTTCTCCAAAATCCTGCTGCTGATCTTTTTCGCGGCGGTATTGGTGGCCAAGCGCAGCGTGTTCACCAGCGCCGGTAAGCACGTGCTCGGCATGGACCTGCCTCGGCCCCGCGACCTGGCGCCACTACTCGCAGCGTGGATCCTCTCGGTCGGCGTGATGATCTTCGAGAAGGATCTCGGCACGTCGCTTCTGCTCTACGCGTCGTTCCTGGTAATCGTTTACGTGGCCACCAACCGGTTCAGCTGGGTCGTTATCGGTCTCGCGCTCTTCGCGGCGGGAAGCGTTGCGGCGTATTACCTTTTCGCTCACGTGCAGACGCGTGTGCAGAACTGGTTGGACCCATTCGCCGATCCCGACGGTGCCGGCTACCAGATGGTGCAGTCGCTTTTCAGCTTCGCCACCGGCGGGATCTTCGGCACCGGTCTTGGCAACGGTCAGCCAGGCGTGGTGCCCGCTGCGTCAACCGACTTCATCATCGCCGCGATCGGCGAGGAACTCGGTCTCGTCGGGCTCGCCGGTGTCCTGATGCTGTACGCGATCGTCATCCTTCGTGGTCTGCGCACCGCGATCGCCGTGCGCGACAGCTTCGGCAAGCTGCTCGCCGCGGGCCTGTCCTCCACGTTGGCGATTCAGTTGTTCATCGTGGTCGGCGGTGTTACGAAGCTGATTCCCTTGACGGGTCTGACCACGCCGTGGATGTCCTACGGCGGTTCGTCGCTACTGGCCAACTATGTGCTGTTGGCGATCCTGATCCGGATCTCGCACGCTGCGCGGCGTCCTATCGTCACCAAGCCGCCCAACAAGTCGCCGATCGCCTCGGCCGGCACCGAGGTGATCGAGCGCGTATGAACACCTCGCTACGCCGGATCTCCGTCATGATCATGGGGTTGATCGTGCTGTTGCTGGCGAACGCCACGCTGACGCAGGTGTTCACGGCCGACGGTCTTCGCGCCGACCCACGCAATCAGCGCGTGCTGCTCGACGAGTACTCGCGTCAGCGCGGCCAGATCTCGGCGGGCGGTCAGCTGCTGGCGTACTCGGTGTCGACCGACGGCCGGTTCCGGTTCCTGCGGGTCTATCCGAACCCCTTCACCTACGCACCCGTCACCGGCTTCTACTCGCTGCGGTTCTCGAGCAATGGGCTGGAACGTGCGGAGGACACCATCCTCAACGGCTCCGACGAACGGCTGTTCGGCCGTCGGCTGGCGGATTTCTTCACCGGCCGCGACCCGCGCGGCGGCAACGTCGCGACCACCATCAACCCACAGGTGCAGCAGGCCGCCTGGGATGCCATGGCGGACGGCTGCGACGGGCCGTGCACCGGTGCCGTCGTCGCGCTCGAGCCGTCGACGGGCAAGATCCTGGCGCTGGTCTCGGCACCGTCCTACGACCCCAACCTGCTGGCCAGCCATGACATCAACGAGCAGGCCGACGCTTGGCAGCAACTGCGCGACAACCCGGGCAACCCGCTGCTGAACCGGGCGATCTCGGAGACCTACCCGCCGGGTTCCACCTTCAAGGTGATCACCACCGCCGCGGCTTTAGAGAGCGGCGCCACACCGGACATTCAATTGCCGTCCGCTGCGCGAATACCGTTGCCGGACAGCACCGCAACGCTGGAGAACTTCGGCGGCATGACGTGCGGCGGCGGGCCCTCCGCCTCGCTGCGCGAGGCATTCGCGAAATCGTGCAACACCGCATTCGTTCAACTCGGCATCGACACCGGTGTCGACGCACTGAAATCCACCGCGCAGGCTTTCGGCCTGGACACCAGTCCCGAGCCGATTCCGCTGCAGGTCGCCGAGTCCACCGTGGGCCCGATCAGCGATGCCGCCGCCCTGGGGATGTCGAGCATCGGGCAGAAGGACGTCGCACTCACACCTCTGCAGAACGCGCTGGTGGCCGCCACCATCGCCAATAAAGGGGTAACCATGCAGCCCTACCTGGTCGACAGCCTCAAAGGTCCCGACCTCTCGAACATCGCGACGACCGTGCCGCACGAACAGCGCCGTGCGGTCTCCGGGCAGGTCGCCGATACACTTACTGACTTGATGGTCGACGCCGAGCAGGTGACGCAGCAGAAGGGAGCCATCGCCGGCGTGCAGATCGCATCGAAGACAGGCACCGCGGAGCACGGGACCGACCCGCGCAACACCCCGCCGCACGCGTGGTACATCGCGTTCGCGCCTGCCCGCGCACCGAAGGTTGCGGTGGCGGTGCTGGTGGAAAACGGCGGTAACCGGCTTTCGGCGACGGGCGGCGCGCTGGCGGCGCCGATCGGCCGGGCGACGATCGCCGCGGCGTTGCGGGCGGGCACATGAGCCCCCACCGCGCACACATGGGAGGCGAGCAATGAGCCCCCGCGTCGGAGTCACCCTGTCCGGCCGCTACCGCCTGCAGCGGCTGATCGCAACCGGCGGCATGGGCCAGGTGTGGGAGGCTGTGGACTCGCGGCTGGGCCGCCGGGTCGCGGTGAAGGTGCTCAAGGCCGAGTTCTCGTCGGACCCGGAGTTCGTCGAGCGCTTCCGCGCCGAGGCGCGCACGGTCGCGATGCTCAATCACCCGGGCATCGCCAGCGTGTACGACTACGGCGAGACGGACATGGACGGTGAAGGCCGCACCGCGTACCTGGTGATGGAGCTGATCAACGGCGAGCCGCTCAACTCGGTGCTCAAACGCACCGGCCGGCTGTCGCTGCGGCACTCGCTGGACATGCTCGAGCAGACCGGCCGCGCGCTGCAGGTTGCCCACACCGCCGGGCTGGTGCACCGCGACGTCAAGCCGGGCAACATCCTGATCACGCCGACCGGCCAGGTGAAGCTCACCGACTTCGGCATCGCGAAGGCCGTCGACGCCGCGCCCGTCACGCAGACCGGCATGGTGATGGGCACCGCCCAGTACATCGCGCCCGAGCAGGCCCTTGGTCACGACGCGACCGCCGCCAGCGACGTCTATTCGTTGGGAGTCGTTGGCTACGAAGCGGTTTCGGGCAAGCGGCCGTTCACCGGCGATGGCGCTCTGACGGTGGCGATGAAGCACATCAAGGAGACGCCCGCTCCGCTGCCCGCCGATCTGCCGCCCAACGTGCGGGAGCTGATCGAGATCACCCTGGTGAAGAACCCCGGCATGCGGTACCGCTCCGGCGGCCCGTTCGCCGACGCGGTGGCCGCCGTGCGGGCCGGGCGTCGTCCGCCCCGGCCGAACGCCACGCCGAGCCTCGGCCGCGCGACGCCGACCGCCGTGGGCTCCGCTCCGGCCAGCGCCGCGACGACGACCCGGGGCCCGGCGACAGCGACCCGGTCGCGGCCGATGACCGGCGGGCACCGTCCGCCGCCACCGCGTAGGACGTTCTCCTCGGGTCAGCGCGCGCTGCTGTGGGCCGCGGGCGTCCTCGGAGCGCTGGCCATCGCCATTGCGATCCTGATCGTGCTCAACGCCCAGGACAAGAAAGACCACCAATCGCCGCCGCCGACGGTCACCGACACCGTCACCCAGACCACCCCGCGAGGCGCTCCGCCGCTGGTCACAGTGCCGGGCTGGACCGATGAGGGGTCCATCGGTCATCGTGGAGAACAAATCGGGGTACACCGACCCAACACGATCGCGCCGTCCGCACTGCTGCGGGCGGCGTCATCGGATCTAGAACAGACATTGGAATGACCACCCCGCAGCACCTGTCCGACCGCTATGAACTCGGCGACATTCTCGGCTTCGGCGGCATGTCCGAAGTCCATCTCGCGCGCGATGTGCGCCTTCATCGAGACGTGGCGGTCAAAGTGCTGCGCGCAGACCTGGCCCGCGACCCGAGTTTCTACCTGAGGTTCCGCCGCGAAGCGCAGAACGCCGCAGCGCTGAACCATCCGGCGATCGTGGCGGTGTACGACACCGGCGAAGCGGAGACGCCCAACGGCCCGCTGCCCTACATCGTGATGGAGTACGTCGAAGGGGTCACGCTGCGCGACATCGTGCACTCCGACGGACCGATGGAGCCGCAGCGGGCGATCGAGGTCATCGCCGACGCCTGCCAGGCCCTCAACTTCAGTCATCAGCACGGCATCATTCACCGCGACGTCAAGCCCGCCAACATCATGATCAGCAAGACGGGCGCGGTGAAGGTGATGGACTTCGGCATCGCCCGCGCGCTCGCCGACGCCAGCAGCGTCACCCAGACCGCAGCGGTCATCGGCACTGCGCAGTACCTGTCTCCCGAACAGGCCCGCGGTGAGAAGGTCGACGCCCGCTCCGATGTCTACTCGCTGGGCTGCGTGCTCTATGAGATCCTCACCGGCGAACCGCCGTTCATCGGTGATTCGCCGGTGGCCGTGGCGTACCAACACGTGCGGGAGGACCCGGTTCCCCCGTCGCAGCGCCATGCCGACATCTCACCCGAGCTTGACGCCGTGGTGCTCAAGTCGTTGGCCAAAAACCCCGACAACCGCTATCAGACCGCGGCGGAGATGCGCGCCGACCTGATCCGCGTGCACAGCGGCGAGACGCCGGATGCCCCGAAGGTGTTCACCGACGCCGAGCGCACGTCGCTGTTGGCGTCGACGGGACCGATGCACCAGACGCCGATGACCGACCAACTGCCGACGCACCGCCCGGCGTACGGCGAACGCGAGCGGGGCCAGTCCGTCGGCCGCTGGCTCATCGCGGTGGCCGTGCTGGCCGTCCTCACGGTGGTGGTGACGATCGCGATCAACATGGTCGGCGGCAACACCCGCAACGTGCAGGTCCCCGACGTCAGTAAGCAGGCGTCCGCCGACGCCGTGGTCGCCCTGCAGAACGCGGGCTTCAAGACGCGCACCCAGCAGAAGCCCGACTCCAAGGTCGAACCGGACCACGTGATCAACACCGAACCCGCTGCGGGCACGTCAGTGGAAGCGGGCGACGAGATCACCATCAACGTCTCCACCGGGCCCGAGCAGCGCGAGATTCCCGATGTCTCCTCGCTGAGCTACGCCGATGCCGTCAAGAAGCTGTCCGATGCGGGATTCGGGCGGTTCAAGCAGAGCCCGTCGCCGTCAACGCCGGAACTCAAGGACCGGGTGGTGGGAACGGTGCCGCCGGCCAACCAGACGTCGGCGATCACCAACGAGATCACCATCGTCGTGGGCTCCGGGCCGGAAAGCCGCCCCGTTCCCGACGTCAAGGCGCAGACCGTCGACTCGGCGCAGCAGGTTCTCAACGCGAGTGGGTTCGCCAAGTCGGTGCCGGTCCAGGTGGACAGTCCGGAGCCCGCCGGCCAGGTCATCGGAACCAATCCGCCGGCCGGGCAGACCGCTGCCCTCGACACCGTCGTGCAGATCCAGGTTTCCAAGGGCAACCAGTTCACGATGCCGGACCTTCGCGGACAGTTCTGGACCGACGCAGAGCCCCGTCTACGCGCGCTGGGCTGGACGGGCTTCCTCGACAAGGGCGCCGATGCGCGCGACAGCGGACAGCGCACCAACGCGGTCGTGACTCAGAGCCCGTCGCCTGGCAGCGCCGTGAATTTCGACGCGACGATTACGCTGAGCTTCGCCGCGTAGCCGCGCGCACGGTGTCGGCGACCTCGTCTTCGAGGGTGCGCACCAAGGTCTCGTCCGGGGCGGCACCGCAATAGCCCAGCCAGTTGGCCAGCATTCGGTGTCCACCCTCGGTGAGAATCGACTCCGGGTGGAATTGCACGCCGTGAATCGGCAACTCGACGTGTCGCACACCCATGATGACGCCGCCGTCGGTGCGGGCCGTCACCTCGAGTTCGGCGGGCACGGTGTCGGGCAGAATCGTCAGCGAGTGATACCGAGTCGCGGTGAACGGATCCGGAAGACCGCGCAGCACACCAACATTGGCGTGGAACACGGTGCTCGTCTTGCCGTGCAGAAGCTCCGGTGCGCGGTCGACGGTACCGCCGAACGCCACCCCGATCGCCTGGTGACCGAGGCACACCCCCAGTAGCGGCGTCCCGGCCGCGGCGCAGGCGCGCACCAGCGGGATCGAGGCGCCGGCGCGCTCGGGTGTGCCGGGTCCCGGGCTGAGCAGTACGCCGTCGAAGTCCGCGGCGGCCTCGGCGATGTCGGCCTCGGAGCCCAGCCGGTCGTCGTCGTTCCGCCACACCTGTACGTCCACTCCGAGCTGGCCCAGATACTGCACCAGGTTGAAGACGAAGCTGTCGTAGTTATCGACCACCAGGACCTGCATCGCCCCAGGTTACCCGAGTGATTTCGGCGGGCGCGCTCAGTAGCCGATGGGCCCCGCCGGCTTGGCGAACCGCATCCGCACCGGTTCGGTGTGCCCAACCAGTTCGACCGATGTGCGCGGCTCCTCCGAATACCCCAGGCCGAACCGCACCACATACTGCTTGTAGAGGGTCACCAACGGCGCCGCGGCCAGGGCCGCCTGCATCGCGGCGGAGTTGCCGACCGCGGTGATGACGTACGGCGGGCTATAGGTCCGCCCGTTGAGCAGAAGGGTGTTCCCGACGCACCGCGGCGCGGAGGTGCCGATGATCCGCTGATCCTGCATCTGAATACCCTCGGCGCCGCCGTTCCACAGCGCATTCAGTACTCCCGCGATGTCCTGCTGATGCACCACCAGATCGTCAGGTGATGCGTCGCGCGGGAAGCGGCCGTTGGCGTCGCGCTGCGCGTCGGTGAGCGTGACGACGAGACCGGGGCCGCGGATCGGGTCGAGGCCGGCGTCGGCGGCCAGGGTCGCGTTGCGCTTCTGGATCGCCGCCAGGGCGGCGGCGGCCCCGGGCGATCCACCGTGATGGTTGTCGATTTCGCTGACGAGGCCGTCGCGCTGCGAGCTGAGCCGGTCGACCGATTGCTGGGCCTCCCTTACGAGATCGACCAGCCGGGGGGAGTCGCTCCGTCTGATCTCGCCACCGCCGGAGACACCATGAGTGGCCGCCAGCAGCAGTCCGGCCAGCAGGCACACCAGTGGCACGCCGAAGCGCCAGCGAGACGGGCGCGACTCTGCCATCGGATACTCCCCGTCGCGATTCTCGGCCTGCGGGCCACCTACGTTAACCTCTTTAGAACATCCTGCTTCATCGTCGCACTCGTGGCGCCGACTGTTTGTGAAGGTACCCATGCCCAAGTCCAAGGTCCGCAAGAAGAACGACTTCACCATCAACCCGGTGAGCCGCACCCCGGTCAAGGTGAAGGCCGGGCCGTCGAGCGTTTGGTTCGTCGTGCTGTTCCTCGGTCTGATGGTGATCGGGCTCGCCTGGTTGCTGGTGTTCCAGCTGGCGTCGTCGTCGATACCCTTCCTGGCCGACCTCGGCCCGTGGAACTACGCAATCGCCTTTGCCTTCATGATCACCGGGCTGTTGCTAACTATGCGTTGGCGGTGACGGTCGCAGGGGTGCCAATGAATTTAACTTGGCCTCGGCGCGTTACCCGTTCGGCAACCTGATGGTCACCCAATCACATCGTTGTGATTCATCCCCATTGGGGATAGCACTTGTGGATAACCCCATAAACCGGGGTAAAAGCGTGTGGATTAGCCGTGCAGCAAACTGAGTGGAGCCCGCCGGCGCTTGGCGTCGCAGCCTGCGGCGTGACCGGACTCATGATGGCTATCGGCGCTGTGACCCTAGTCACAGACGCTCCCGGGCGGATCCTCGTGATCATTGCCGCGGTTGGACTCCTGTTGTTTGCAACCGTTTCTTGGCGCGCACGGCCAAAGCTGGCAATCAGCGACGGCGGCCTTTTGATTCGCGGGGCATTTCGCACGACCAGGCTTGCTAAGGAGCACATCAAGATCATCCGGATCACCGAATTCCGGCGGATCGCGCGCAAAGTCCGACTACTGGAGATCGATGCGGCAGACGGTCGGCTATTCGTCCTGACCCGGTGGGACCTGGGCACCGACCCGCTTGACGTACTCGATGCGCTGACCGCAGCCGGACTGGCCGGCCGCTAGGTCAGCCGTCAGGAGACGGTGATCGACTCGATGACCACCGGCTCCGTCGGCCGGTCGCTGCGGTCGGTCGCGGTCGTTGCGATGGCGTCGACGACCTTCTGCGACTCCGGATCGACGACCTCGCCGAAGATGGTGTGCCGGCGGTTGAGGTGCGGCGTCTTGCCGACGGTGATGAAGAACTGGGAGCCGTTGGTGCCTGGACCCGCATTGGCCATGGCCAGCAGATAAGGCTTGTCGAACTGCAGCTCGGGATGGAACTCATCGTCGAACTGAAAGCCCGGGCCGCCGCGGCCGGTGCCGGTCGGGTCGCCGCCCTGGATCATGAAGCCGTCGATCACGCGGTGGAAGACCGCGCCGTCGTAGAACGGGCCGGAGGTTCCGCCCGACGCGTTCTCGGTGCTGTAGTCCTTGCTGCCCTGTGCCAGGCCGACGAAGTTCGCGACGGTCTTGGGGGCGTGATTTCCGAACAGTGCGATCTTGATGTCACCACGATTGGTGTGCAGGGTCGCGGTCGCTGTCTGAATGGGGCTCGTCACGGGAAGTCAGTCTGCCACGCCCACCAGACGCCGAACCGCGCACCGCTGCGTTGCGGTTGATGGCAGGCTGGTATAGGTCCCGACCGTGGCCGCGAAAGAGGTGGAGATGACTGTGAAGACTGATGTCCGGCTGACCCCCGGACAGCGATTGTCGCGCGGCCTGCGCTACACCGCGGTCGGACCCGCCGACGTGACGCGGGGCACGGTCGGGTTGGGCTGGCAGGGCGCACACTCCGCCGCCAGCAGCCTTCGCGAACGTTACGAGAAGAGCAGGCTCGCCAGAGAAATCGAAGAGGCACAGAACACGCTCGCCAGCGAGATCGCTGCGGCTCAGGAGGTGCTCGCGAACCTGCCTCAGACGATCGCAGATGCCCGCAAGCCCAAACGGCGCCCCCGCCCGCTCGTCCTCGCCGCCGCGGGCGTAGCGGTCATCGGCGTTGGCGCAGTGGCGTTTTCGATCATCCGCCGGTCAATGCAACCCGAGCCGTCACCCCGGCCGCCGAGCGTAGAGGTGACGCCGAAGCCGTAGCGCTGCACACGGCACGTCGGCGAGTTCGGCATCACGGTCGTTGAATTTGTCCAATCGCGACCCTCATGCAGATTTCGGCGCGAAGGTATTCCCACGATGGCCGCCGACTCGATCAATGGGATTCCCCGCGTCGACTTGCAGTCACGCGGGCCATGGCGACGGCGCCTGTGGTGGTGGCTGGGCGGTCCCCTTACTGCCAGCAAGGCCGGTCTGGCGGTCTGGCGCAAGGTCGCGGCGCCCATCGAAGCGCCTCTGATAAGGGTGAGTCGCGGACATCTCCGGCTCAATCCCGCTGTGCCGATGGTGGTGTTGACCTCGCTCGGCGCCCGCAGCGGGGAACGCCGTGAAACACCCCTCGCCTATTTCACCGATGGCGAGGACGTCGTACTGATCGCGTCCAATTACGGGGGCGCACGGCATCCGGCCTGGTACCACAATCTGCGGGCTCATCCGGAGTGCGAGTTGTCCATCGGACCGCGGGGTGGTCGCTTCGTGGCGCACGAAGCCGAGGAAGTTGACCGGCAGCGGCTCTACCGACTCGCCGCGGACCGCCTCGCTCACGTGTTTGCCTTACGCGAGAAGCGGAGCGGCGATCGGGCCATTCCCGTCATGCGGTTGACGCCGGCCTAACTATCCGCCGGGTGGCAGCAACATCGACTGCCACGTCTTGTCGCCCGCGCCCGCGGCGAGGTCCGGCTGGGCGTACGTCTGCCCATCGGGTCCGACGAATGTCCCGTTGGCGGGGTCGTACTCGGCGGCCGCAACCGGCGGCGGTTGAGGCACCGGCTGTCCCGAAAGGGTGCCATTTGGGTCGCCCTTCCAGTTGAATCCGTCGTTGAGCGGAATGTAGTTCTCGTCGCCTTCGCACATCGCGACCGTCGGCGCGCGCTTGCCGGGTCGCGTCTCACACGGGTAGTTCCGCACCCCCCGCACACTCAACGGCGAGTCCTGCGGAACCCTGCAATACAGGTCACCGACAGGCCGGTCCGGATAGTCCTGAAGCGATGCCGCCCGCCGCTGCTGGGCGGGCAGGAAGCCGGTCGTACACGGCGGCGGCAGGTTCAAATTGAGGTCCAGGCTCAGGTATGCCCCCCGGTACGGCTGCCGGGTGTCCCGGTTGGCCAGGACGATCGCCTGAGCGACGGCGGCGGCCTGTGGCAGGAGCACCAGAAGCTGCTCCAGGCCGGGCTGGTAGGTGACGGCGACCTGTCCGATACTCGCCATGTTCGCGGCGATGATCGGCACTGTCGGCCGAATGCGGTCGACAAGCAGGCGGGCTTCCTCGACCGACGGCCCCCCTTGCCTCAGGAGATCTGCGACGGCGGCGTCGTTGTCCTGGAGCTGTCGCCCGACAGTCTTCAGATGAGCGGCCCATTCGTCGACCGCGGGCGCAGAGTCGTTCTGCGCCTTCAGGATCGTTGTCGACTGGTCGATCAGCGTCAGCAGCGGGCCCAGGTTCTCGCGGGCTCCCGCCGCGAGCCGGGAGCCGCCGGTGACGAGTCTGGACAGGTCCGGCCCGAGGCCGCCGACCGCGGTGTAGGACTCGTCGACCACTGTCTTCAGATCGTCGTGCGGAATGGCCTTCAGGCCGGCGCTCAACGAGTCGAGCAACGCGTCGAAGTCAGGGGGCACCGAGGTGCGGTCAGCCGAGATCACGTCGCCGTTCTTGAGAGGCGCCGAATCCCGGCGGGGCAGCAGCGCGATGTACTGCTCGCCGACCGCCGACTGGCTGTGCACCTGCGCGTCGAGATCGGACGGAATGGCGATGGCGGATTTCAGCGACAGCACAGCCGCCACTCCCGTCTCGGTCAGGTGCACGTCGGAGATGCGGCCGACCTCCGCACCTCGGTAGGTGACATTGCCACCGGGGTAGGCGCCGGCGGTCCTTGGCAGCTCGATGGTCACCTGGTAGCGCCCGATCCCGAACATGGCGGGCAGCCTGATGTAACCGAACAGCATCGCGGCCCCGAAGATCAGCGCGATCACGGCAAAGATCGCCAACTGGACTCGAATCCGCAGCGTCAGCGGTGGCATGTCATCGTCCTTGGTCCCACTTATACGGCGCGAGAAGGGGATTGCCGCCCGTGTAAGGGCTCGGCAGCTGACCGATGGTGCGGCCCCACTGCAGCTCCAGCTCCGTCAAGTTGCCCTCCCACCGCGTGCCGGTGAGAAATGACGCGTCGAGGCGGCTCAGCGTGAGGTCGATGATGGCGGTCAAGTTGGCGAAATCGCCACGCTGCCAGATCCCGACATTGTCGGTGGGAAACGGATACGTGGCGAACATGCCCAGCGAGCGCGTCAGCGCGGGCCCGGCATCGGCCAGCGATTTCAGCACCGGGCCGAGGTCCTTCAGCTCCTCCAGAAGGCTGTCCTTCGTCTGGTTCGTGGCGTCGGCGACCAGCGCGCTGAACTTACCTAGTTGGTCGAGCGCGTCCACCAGGGTCTGCCGCTGGTCGCTGATCACCCGCAGCGCGCCCGGGATGGTCTCGAGGGCCTTGTCCACCACCGGCTTCTCCTGGGCGAACTGGCCGGCGAGGTGGTTCAGGCTTTCGGCCGTGGCGATGATGTCACCGGCCTGGTCGTTCATGTAGCGGGTGAACGTGTCCAGCTGTCCGATCAGGCTGCGCACATCCTGCTCACGACCGGCCAGTGCGGTGCTCAGCGACTCGGTGATGTCCTGGACCTGTCCGACACCACCGCCATTGAGCAGCAACGAGATTGCCGACAGCATCTGCTCGCTCGACGGGTATGTGCCCGCCGACGACAGCGGGATCAGCGATCCGTTGTGCAGCTTGCCCTGTGGTCCGACGTCGGTCGGCGCGGCCAGTTCGACGTGCAGCGAACCGAGCAGACCGCTTTGGCCGACTGTCGCTGTAGCGTTGGCGGGCAGGTCTACGTCGCCGTCGATACTCATGGTCAGCAGCGCATGCCAGCCCTGCCGCTCGATCCTGGTGACGGTGCCCACCGTGACATCGTTCACTTGCACACGGGAATTCGGCTCGATGGTGCGCACATCGGGCAGCTGTGCCTGGATCATGTAGGAGCCAGGCCCGCGACCCGCGGTTCCCGGCAGCGCCAGTGAGTTGAGTCCGCGCCACGCACAGCCCGGCGTTGCCGCGATGATCGTCACCGCGAGCACTGCCGCCATCCGACTCATCAGCGTCTGTCTCATGAGCCATCCTGGCCGGGCACCATCATGCCGGTCAGACCGCCGGCCGGATCAGTCTGTTGCTCTGCCGGTAACGAAGGGTTGTCCTCGGCAGCAACAGGACTCGCGGCTGGCGGCGGAATGTAGTCGGGCCTCATCCAGTCTTCGCTGTAGGTAACCTCGTTCGGTCGTGCGGTTGCGCCGACGATCAGGTTCTCGCCCAATGGCGGGAAGTTGTACTGACGGTTCTTGACGATCGGCGCCAAGTACTGGACGCACAGCTTGGCCGACTGTTCGGCACCCAGCCGTGACGCCGCCTGTATCGCTCCGCACAGAAAGGTTATCGGGTCGGCAAAGTTGTTGAAGGCGTATGCGCCGCCCATCGTGGCTTGTGCGGGCTGATAGGTGTTCATCAGGTTCTGCAGTGCGTTCGGGGCGACATGCAGCGCCTGTTTGATGTCGTCGATGCTGCCCGCCAGGACCGTCGACACAGACGCCAGCTTGTCGGCCGTGACGCCCAGCGACTCGCGGTTCTCGGCGACGAAGCTACGCACATCGCCCACCACGGCGTCGAGTGCTGACACAGCCGCGCCGATTTCGTTCGGGTCGTCGATCAGCAGCGCGGTCGCCGAAGCGAGGTTGGCGTTGAGTTGTCGCATCACCTCGCCGCTGTCCTGCAGGGCCGACACGAGAACCGACAAGTTCTTCATGGTGCCGAAGAGGTCGTCGGTGTGGTCACCAAGGGCCGAAATCGCCTGTGACAGCTCGGTGATGGTGTGCCTGATGTTCGTTCCCTGGCCCCGCAGGGTCTCCGCGGTGGTATGCACTACCGAGCCAAGGGTGCTGACTCCACCCGGCGCGGTCGGCTGTACCAGCTGGCTGATTCGTTCGAGCTGCAATCGAAGATCGTCCCACTCGACCGGAACGGCGGTGCGGTCCTCCCCGATCACGGCGTTGTCTTCCAGCAGGGGCCCGCCGGTGTAGGCCGGCGTGAGTTGGATGATCCGCGCGGTCACGATCGCCGGGGAGAGGATCACCGCGTTTGCGTCGGCAGGCACCCGGTACTTGGCGTCGTAGGAGAACGTGATCTTGACGCGGCTGGCCTGGGGCTCGATCCTGTCGATCTTGCCGACCGGGACACCCAGGATGCGGACCTCGTCGCCGACGAATATTCCGTTGCTGTTCGCGAAGTATGCGACCACGGTTCGCCGGTTCGCGTCGGCGACGGAGTGCACCAGCAGCGTCACGGCGACAGCGAATGTCAGCACGTGCAGGGCGGCCAGGCCGACGCGATATTTGGCGCGGTTGGTCATCGGGCCTCCCCGTTCGGGAGCGGCTCGGGCACCGGGACCGGTGTCGGGGTCGGAACGGTTGAGTCGTCAGCGGGCGGCCCTGGTGGGGGTCCGCCCGGCAACGGCGCCGGCGGCGGCTCGCGGTAGGGATAGCGGGGATCGCCGGGGACGCCGGTTATCGCATCGGGCAGGGTCAGCCGGGGCTCGCCGCCCTGTCCGGTGCGGGGTAAGGGCATCGGCAGCGCCGGCGTGGCCGGTTGGCCGGTCTGCGGATCGGTCAGCTGTGAGGGCGCCAGTACGTTCGGGTCGAGGCCGAGGTCGGAGAAGGCGGCGTCGACGAAGGGCTGGATGAATTGTCCGGGCAGCAGGTTGGCGATGTAGACCTTGAAGAACGGTCCGGCCGACATCGATTCGCCCAGCGACATCGCGTACTGGTTGAATCCCTTGATTGCCAGCCTGATCCGCTCCTTGCGGTCGTCAAGGATCGTCAGGATCTGGTTCAGCTTGTCCAGCGCGGGCGCCAGTGTCTGCCTGTTCTCGGCAATCACGTCCTTGATCTGGCGGCTCACCGCGGCGATGCTGCCGGAGATCTCGTCCAGGGCGCGGCTCTGACCGTTCAGATCGGTCAGCAGCGCGTTGCTGTCGGCGAGCATCTTCACGATGGCGTCGCTACGATCCGCCAGCACCGTCGTCACCTTGTTGGCGTCGGTAAGCAGTTTGCGCAACTGGGCATCGCGGTCGCTCAGCGTCTGCGCGAACCGTGCCACACCCTGCAGCGCGACCTTGAGAGCCGGTGGTGTCTGGGAGAACTCGTCGGCCATCACCTTCCACGAATCCGACAATCGAGTGGTGTCGAGTTGACTGATGGTGGCGGTCAAATCGCCGAGGGCATCGGGTAGTTGGTAGGGCGACGTCGTCCGGTCGAGGGGGATGGGGCCGGATTGCCTGCCGTCGCCTTTGGTGGTCAGTTCGAGGACCTTGGCGCCGAGGATGCTTCTCGTCTTGATGGCCGCCTCGGTGCGGTTGCCGAGGCGGATGTTCTTGTCGACCTCGAAGGTGACCAGAACCCGTGGACCGTCGAGGTCGATGCCGGTGACCTCTCCCGCCTTGAAGCCGGACACTTGCACCGCGGCTCCGGCGAGCAGCCCCCCGGCTTCGGCGAAGTAGGCCGAGTAGTCGCGGTTCGAGTTGACGAACGGCAGCTTTCCGTAGTTGAGCGCGGCGACGACGACGCACACGGTGATTGCTACGCCGACTGCACCGACGATGACCGGGTTGCGTTCTGCGAAGGTCTTCATCGGGCGGTGCACCTTCCGCTGTCCTGGCCGGCGACCTTGACGTAGACGGGTTGTCCGCCCTTGCCGTTCAGCTTCAGGATCAGGTCGCAGAGATAGAAGCTGAAGTAGTCGCCATACAGTCCCTGCCGGTTCAGCATCCGGTAGGCGTCGGGCAGCGTGTCGAGGAAGCGGTCGAAGTACTCGCGGTCGGATAGGACTACTCCCGCCGTTCGATCCGCCTCGTGCACAATGTCTTTCAATGGCGACCGGCCCTGCGCGAGGAGGTCGGCGATGGACGCTGCCGCTTCGTTGGCGTAAGCCAGGCCGTTGCGCAGGTCGGATCTTCGGTCCGCCATCGTCGTCAACGCCGCTGACAGAGAGTCGATACCGGACGCCAACTGTGAGCTCTGGTCGCCAAGAGATCCCACGACCGTCTTGAGATTCGTGATGATTTGCCCGATCAGGTGATCGCGGTCGGCCAGTGTGTTCGTCAGTGCTGCCGTCTGGGTCAAAAACGTCGTGATAGTGGTGCCTTCGCCCTGCAGGACTTCGATCAGCTGCCCTGCCAACATGTTGACCTGATCTGGGTCGAGCGCGCGGAACAGGGGGCGGAAGCCGCCGAGTAACGCGTCGAGATCGAGGGCGGGGGCGGTGTGCGACAACGGGATGGTGGCCCCGGGTTGCAGTTTCTGGACGCCGCCGGCGCCTTCCTCGAGCGCCAGATAACGCTCGCCGATGAGGTTGCGGTAGCGGATCACCGCTCTGCTGCCCTCCGTCAGCACCACAGAGGCGTCGGTCCCGAAGTCGATCAGGGCGATCCCGTCGTCGCGGATCCTGATCTTCTTGACCTTGCCCACCTCGACCCCGGCGATGCGGACGAAGTTCCCGTTCTCCAGCCCGGACACCGTGCGGAACTCTGCGGTGTAGGTGTTTTCGGTCTCGAAGCGCAGTTGGGCGAAGATCGCCAGCATGGCCACCAGGCCGAGTGCGCACACCGCCAGGAACACACCGACGCGCCACATCGCTCCGCGCAGGTTCTCTCTCATGGATGCCTCGTCACGGTTCTGGTGTCACCGCTTCGGGCAGCGGCGGGGTGGGTGTCGGTTGCAGTTGCGCGGGTGCGGGCACCACGAACGGCTCCGAGCCCGAAGGTGGCGGGCCGGGTTCGCGGGCAGCCCCGAGTGGCGGCGCCGGCGGCAGGCCGGGCCACAGTGGTGTTCCGTCGGGGGCATACAGCTGTGCCCCGTAGGGCGGGGCGCCGGGGTAGGGCATCGGCCCAGGCGCCGGACCGCCCGGATAGCGGACGCTGGGCGGCTCGGGCACCGCCCGGGTGACCGGGAAGTAGTCAGCATAGCCGGGGAACCCGATGCCGGGATTCGGCCGGATGTCGAGGCCGGTGCCCCAGCCCGTGTCCGTGATCAGCTGGCGCACCGGCCAATTGGCGGCGACGTCGGGCAGCGATCCGCATCCCGGGGTGCCGCCGGGGCCGCCTTTGGCGCCGACGATCGGTAGGTTTTGCGGGTACCGGTAGGCGTCCGGCCCGAAAAGCAGCGCGCTGTCGAAGATCAACGACTTGCCGTTCGCGGCCCCGGTCGCGTCCAGATAGCCGCTGTCCAGCGCTTTTTTGGCACCGACCAGTGTGCAGGTGAACGTCGGGTTGTACTTCAACAGCAGGCGTGCGGTGGATTCGAAGGTGGTCACTGCCTCGGTCAGATTCTTTTGGCTCGTGCCCATCAGGTCGATACCGCCGCGTGCCAGTCCGACCACATCGGTGAGCAACGTGTCCAGTTCCGGTGCGCTGTCGGTGAGCGTGGCGCTGGTGGTTCCGGCGGCGTCGAGGGCGGCCAGGATGTTCTGTGCGACAGCGCCATACGTTTGGCTGATCTGCTTGATTTGCTGTCGGTCGGCGTCGAGGGTCTCGGTCCGGGCGTTGATCTGCGCGAGCACCTCATCGGTGTCGGTGATTGCCTGCCCGATTGCGTCGCCGTGGCCGCGCAGTCCCTCGGCCACCGCGGCGAGTACGGCCTGCAGCTTCGCCGGGTCAACCTGTTTGAGGATGTCGGCGACGTCACGGAACAGCGTGTTGATCTCGGTGCTGACGTTGTCGGACTCGATGACTGCGCCTGCCGACAGCCGCTGCGGGCTGGGTTCGCTCGGATTGACCAGCTCGACGAATTTTCCGCTGAACAGTGTCCCCGCCCGAATTCGTGCCCGCACGTTGGCCGGGATGAACTTCATCTGATCCGGCTCGATCTCCAGGGCCAGGCTCACCTGGTCCTGCCCGCCGGTGATCCGGCCCACCCGGCCGATCTGCACGCCGCGAAATTTGACCTTGGCGCCGTGGTCCATCACGAGTCCGGCACGATCCGAGGTCAGGGTCACCGGAACGTAGTCGCGCAGCGAGCCCGAGAACAGCGTGGTCGTCGTCACGATGGTGGCGACGGTGGCGACAACGAAAATCAGTGTCCACCAAGCGGGATGCATTCCTCCTGTGCGCGGGTCAGACATTGCGCTATCCAGCGAGGTGGAAGTTGCCGGACTGACCGTAGACGGACATCGCGACTGCCAGCAACAGCAGCGTCAAGACGATCAGGGAAGTTCGTACCGAGCGGCCGACCGCCTCGCCGACCCCCGCGGGACCGCCCGATGCGTTGTAGCCGTAGTAGGTGTGCACCAACATGATTGCGATCCCCATGAGCACGACGGTGAATAACGACCAGAGCAGATCGGTCGAGTTGAGGAACGTGTTGAAATAGTGGTCGTAAACGCCGGTGGATTGGCCGTAGAAGCCGGTCGTGCCCAACCGGGCGGCGATGAACGCGCACACCATCGCCACGCAGTACAGCGGCATCACCACGACCACTCCGGCGACCACACGCGTGGATACCAGGTAGGCGACCGAGCGGACCCCCATCACCTCAAGCGCGTCGATTTCGTCGGCGATGCGCATCGCACCGAGCTGCGCGGTGGCACCCGCGCCGATCGTGGCGGCCAAGCCGATTCCGGCGACGGCCGGAGAAATGATCCGGACGTTGACATACGCGGAGATGAAGCCGGTCATCGCTTCTACGCCGATGCCCGCCAACTCGTTGTAGCCCTGCACGGCTATGACAGCACCCGTCGTCAGGGTGAGGAAACCGACCACCACGACGGTTCCGCCAATGAGCGCCAACGCCCCTGTGCCCAGGCTCATTTGGGCAATCAGGCGCATGATCTCGGTCCGGTAGCGCACGAGCGCTATCCCGATCTCGCGCACTGACCTGGCGTTGAAGGCGATCTGCGTACCTACCCGGTTCCAGCCACCGGCGACGCCCAGCGCTGCGGCGGAAATTGCGGAATGCCTGTCAAGCGCGGTCATTTGAAGCTCGTGTAATAGACGGCGGTCGCGAGGACGTTGATGACGAACAATGCGACGAACGAGTACACGACGGTTTCGTTGACGGCATTGCCGACACCTTGCGGGCCTCTGCGCACCGACATGCCCTTGTAGCAGGCGATCAGCGCGGCGGCCACGCCGAACAGCGCGCCCTTCACCACACCGAGAATGATGTCGGGCAGTCCGGTGAACAGGGTGAGGCCCGCCGCAAAGGCGCCCGGAGTGACGTGCTGGACGAACACGGCGAAGCCGAATGAGCCGACCAATCCGATGAAGGTCACCAGCGACACCAAGGAAACGGCGACGACCGTGGCCGCCAAAACCCGGGGCACCACAAGGCGGTGTACGGGGTCGACGCCCATGACCCGCAGCGCGTCGATCTCGTCGCGGATGGTGCGGGCGCCGAGGTCAGCGCACATGGCGGTCGCTCCGGTGCCGGCGACGACCAACACGGTCACGATCGGCCCGATCTCGGTGACGGCGGCGCCGGCGGCGCCGGTACCGGAGAAGTCGGTGGCGCCGAACTCCGTCAGCAGCACATTGAGGGTGAACACGACGAGGACGGTGAACGGAATCGCTAAAAACAAGGTCGGGACGACGGCCACTCTCGCGACGAACCACGTCTGCAGGACGAACTCGCGCCAGGCGAAGGGCGGCTTGAACATCTCCACGAAGGCGTCCAGTGCCATGGCGTAGAAACCGCCGAGGGCTCGGGCCGGCTTGAGGATCGTCTCGGGTGCCGTCACCGGCCGACCTCCTGCGCTGGAGTTAGGATCAGCGGCTTACGGTATGCAGCAAAGCCGGCTCCGGCAGGGGTCCTAGGTCACATTCTCCAGAGCAGGATGCCTCTGGCCAGCGTGAAGACGGGTTGTGGAGCCTAGGGGATTCGAACCCCTGACTTCTGCCTTGCAAAGGCAGCGCTCTACCAACTGAGCTAAGGCCCCGGATCAGGAAGGTTGGTCGGCAGCTGCGTGCCACACCTCCACGCCGTGACGCGACCGCACCACGAATACCGCCAACGCCACCGCCGCGACCAGCAACACCACCAGTCTCATGGGTGACCCTTTCCGTGGGCCTAGGAGGACTCGAACCTCCGACCTCTTCGTTATCAGCGAAGCGCTCTAACCGCCTGAGCTATAGGCCCGTAACGCACATGGCCGAGCGACGAGATTACCGTAATTGCGACGCTCCACCCAAATGAGATCAGTCGCGGTCGGCCAGCGTCACCTCGATGCCGCCGACCAGGTCCGTGGTCAAGTTGTAGATGAACACCCCGACGGTGGCCATCGCGGTCAACAACACGATGTTCACCAGCCCGATCAGCGCCGCGCCGCCGAAGATCGTGCCGCTGGACACCAGCTCGCCGCCGGCCTGGCCGCTCGCGCTGGTCAGCAGGTCGCCGACGTTGCTGTTGAGCTTGCTCCACACGCCCATGCCGCCGAGCACGAGGTACAGGAACGCGACGGCGATCATCCACACGAAGAACAGTGCGACCGACAACACCAGCGACACCTTGAGCGCGCTCCACGGGTCGATTCGGCGGATCTGCATGCTGGCCCGGACCGGACCCGCCTGCGGGCGCCCGCCGACCTGCCCGCGGCCGGGCGACGCCGCGCGGGTGGGCGGCTCGCTGCGTTCGGGGGCGGCCTTGCGCTGAGACGGCCGCGGTGTGCCGCCCGACAGATCCGGCAATTCGCTCGCATACGCCTCGCTGAGGACCGGCTCGCTCCGCGGAGGTGTCGGATCGACGGATTCCGGAGCCGACGCGGGCGCCGACGAGCCGCCGGAGATGAACCGGTTCAGGCGGGCGTCGGCCCCGGGGGGATGGCCGGACGGTGCACCGCCGCGGTGCGGCTCGGGGCGGACCGGCTCGCGCGGCGCACGCGGCGGCTTCTGCTGTGCCGCCCGCGCCGCGGGACCGCGTTGCCAGGGCGGCACGTCGCCGCCGCGGCCCATCGCGTTGCCCAGCGAGCCGGTTTCAGAATCCTCGGGGATCGAACCGTTGCTACTACCGTCGGCCGAGCGCGGGTAGCCCGGCTCGTTCGGTGAAGTCACTCCGGCTCCTTACCGTCGGTCACGTCGCCCGCCTTACTCCGCGGCCTCGGCTTCGGCGTCGCTTTCCTCTGCGTTGCGAGCGATCGCAATCAGTGTCGCGCCCTCACCCAGGTTCATCAACCGAACGCCCTTGGTCTGCCGCCCGGCCTTCCGAACCTGGCGCGCGGCGGTGCGGATGACGCCCCCGCCCGACGTGATGGCGTACAGCTCGGTCTCGTCATCGACCACCAGCGCACCAACCAGACTGCCACGTCGCTTGTCGAACTGGATGGTCAGCACCCCTTTGCCGCCGCGACCCTGCACCGGGTATTCGTCCATCGCGGTGCGCTTGGCATAGCCGCCCGCCGTCGCGACCAGCAGGAATGTGTCCGGGCGCACCACGTTCAGCGAGAGCAGCGCGTCGTCGGTGTTGAACCGCATGCCCTGCACACCGGACGTGGCGCGGCCCATCGGACGCAGGGCCTCGTCGGTTGCCGAGAAGCGGATGGACTGGCCCTTCGCCGACACCAGCAGCAGGTCGTCGTCGGCCGAGCACAGCACGGCGCCGACCAGCTCGTCGCCGTCGCGCAGGTTCACCGCGACGATGCCGCCCGAACGGTTCGAGTCGAAGTCGGTCAGCTTCGACTTCTTCACCAGCCCGTTGCGCGTCGCCAGCACCAAGTAGGGCGCGTCCTCGTAGCCCTTGATCTGGATGACCTGGGCGATGCGCTCCTCGGGCTGGAACGCCAGCAGGTTCGCGACATGCTGGCCGCGCGCCGTGCGCGAAGCCTCCGGCAGGTCGTAGGCCTTCGCGCGGTACACCCGGCCCTGCGTGGTGAAGAACAGGATCCAGTCGTGGGTCGAGCAGACGAAGAAGTGGTTGACGATGTCGTCCTGCTTGAGGCCCGCGCCCTGCACACCCTTGCCGCCGCGCTTCTGGCTGCGGTAAAGGTCGGTCTTGGTGCGCTTGGCGTAGCCGGTCTCGCTGATCGTGACGACGACGTCCTCGCGGGCGATCAGGTCTTCGTCGCTGACCTCCCCGTCGGCCGCGACGATCTTGGTGAGCCGGTCGTCGCCGTACTTGTCGACGATCTCCTTCAGCTCGTCGGCGACGATCGCGCGCTGGCGTTCCGGCTTGGCCAAGATGTCTTCCAGGTCGGCGATCTCGGCCTCGATCTTCGCCAGGTCGTCGACAATGCGCTGCCGCTCCAGGGCGGCCAGCCGGCGCAGCTGCATGTCCAGGATCGCCTGCGCCTGAATATCGTCGATGTCGAGCAGTTCGATCAGGCCTTGCCGGGCGACGTCGACGGTCTCCGAGGCGCGGATCAACGCGATCACCTCGTCGAGCGCGTCGAGCGCCTTGACCAGACCGCGCAGGATGTGGGCCCGCTCGTTCGCCTTGCGCAGCCGGTAGGTGGTGCGCCGGACGATGACGTCGAGTTGATGGTCGACGTAGTGCCGGATCAGCTGGTCGAGCCGCAGCGTGCGGGGCACCCCGTCGACGATCGCCAGCATGTTGGCGCCGAAACTGGTCTGCAGCTGGGTGTGCTTGTAGAGGTTGTTCAGCACCACCTTGGCCACCGCATCGCGCTTGAGCTCGACGACGATGCGCAGACCGACACGGTCACTGGACTGGTCCTCGATGTTCGAGATGCCCGTCAGCTTGCCGTCGCGCACCTGCTCGGCGATCGAGGTGATGAAGTTGTCGTGGTTGACCTGGTACGGCAGCTCGGTGATGACGATGCCGGTGCGCCCGCGGTTGTCTTCCTCGACCTCGCAGACACCGCGCATCCGGATCGATCCGCGACCCGTCGTGTACGTGTCCGAAATACCTTGGGAGCCAACGATCAGACCCTTGGTGGGGAAGTCGGGCCCCTTGACGAACCCGGTGACCGCGGCGAGCGTCGCTTCCTCGTCGGCGTCGTGATTCTCCAGGCACCAGTAGACGGCGTCGGCGAGCTCGCGCAGGTTGTGCGGCGGCATATTGGTCGCCATACCGACCGCGATGCCACCGGAACCGTTGGCCAGAAGGTTGGGGAAGCGGCTGGGCAGAACCGTCGGTTCCTGCACCCGGCCGTCGTAGTTGGGGATGAAATCGACTGTCTCCTCGTCGATTTCACGAAGCATCTCCATCGCCAACGGCGTGAGCCGTGCCTCGGTGTAGCGCATGGCGGCCGGCGGGTCGTTACCCGGCGAGCCGAAGTTGCCCTGCCCGTCGACAAGTGGGTAGCGCAGCGACCACGGCTGCGCCATCCGCACCAGGGTGTCGTAGATCGACGAGTCGCCGTGCGGATGGTAGTTACCCATCGTCTCGGCAACGGAGCGTGCGGATTTCGCGTGGCTGCGGTCGGGCCGGAAGCCCGAGTCGAACATTGCATACAGCACCCGGCGGTGCACCGGCTTGAGACCGTCGCGGACCTCCGGCAGCGCCCGGCCGACGATCACGCTCATCGCGTAGTCGATGTAGCTGCGCTGCATCTCCTGCTGAATGTCGACAGGCTCGACGCGATCTCCTGCTTCGTCGCCCGGCGGCAACGTGGTATCAGTCATGTGGTTTCAGTCCTGTTTGTTAAACGTCAAGGAAGCGAACGTCTTTGGCATTGCGGGTGATGAAGCTGCGTCGGGCCTCCACGTCCTCGCCCATCAGGATCGAGAACAGTTCATCGGCCGCCGCCGCATCGTCGAGGGTGACCTGCCGCAGCACCCGCACCGACGGGTCCATGGTGGTCTCCCACAGTTCCTTTGCGTCCATCTCGCCGAGGCCCTTGTAACGCTGGATGCCGTCGTCGACGTTGATCTTCTTGCCGGCCTTCTTGCCCGCCTCGAGCAGCCCGTCACGCTCACGATCGGAGTACGCGAACTCCGGCTCGGAGCGCTGCCACTTCAGCTTGTACAGCGGCGGCTGCGCCAGGAAGATGTGCCCGTTTTCGACCAACGGCTTCATGAACCGGAACAGCAGCGTCAGCAGGAGCGTCGAGATGTGCTGGCCGTCGACGTCGGCGTCGGCCATCAGCACGATCTTGTGATAGCGCAGCTTCGAGATGTCGAACTCGTCGTGAATGCCCGTGCCGAGCGCGGTGATGATCGCCTGCACTTCGGTGTTCTTCAGCACGCGGTCGATGCGGGCCTTCTCGACGTTGATGATCTTGCCGCGCAACGGCAGGATCGCCTGGAACATCGAGTCACGGCCGCTCTTCGCCGACCCGCCCGCGGAATCGCCCTCCACCACGTACAGCTCCGACTTGCGCGGGTCGGTGGAGCGGCAGTCGGCCAGCTTGCCGGGCAGCCCGCCGATGTCGGTGGCGCTCTTGCGACGCACCAGCTCGCGCGCCTTGCGGGCGGCAATGCGGGCCTGTGCCGACGAGACCGCCTTGTTCACAACGGTTTTCGCTTCGGCCGGGTTGGCATCGAACCAGTGCTGAAGCTCCTCGTTGCAGATCTTCTGCACGAAGGATTTCACCTCGGTGTTGCCGAGCTTGGTCTTCGTCTGACCCTCGAACTGCGGTTCTGCGACCTTCACCGAGATGACCGCGGCCAACCCCTCGCGGATGTCGTCACCCGTCAGGTTGGGGTCCTTGTCCTTGAGCAGCTTCTTGTCCTTTGCGTACTTGTTGACCACAGACGTCAACGCCGCCCGGAAGCCCTCCTCGTGGGTACCGCCCTCGTGGGTGTTGATGGTGTTGGCGAAGGTGTGCACCGACTCCGAATAGCCCGCGTTCCACTGCATTGCGATCTCGACCTCGTGGCCCTCGCCCTTCCCGTCGAAGTCGATGATGCTCTGCTGAATGGGGGTCTTGGTCCGGTTGATGTGTTTGACGTAGTCGACCAGACCGCCGGGGTAGTGGAAGGTGCGGTTCTTCGTCTTGTGCGGCGCCGCCGCCTCGGCCGCCTTCTCGTCAGCCGACTTCGGCGCCTCGGCCGTATCGCTGACGATCTCGTCGACGACCGCCTCGGCGCTGACCCGCTCGTCGGCGAGGGTGATGGTCAAGCCCTTGTTGAGAAACGCCATCTCCTGCAGGCGTCGCGCCACCGTCTCGAAGTCGTAGTTCGTCGTTTCGAAGACTTCCGGGTCGGCCCAGAACCTCACCGTGGTGCCGGTCTTCTTGGTGGCGTCGCCCTGCTTGAGGGTGCCGGGCATCGCGCGGTCGTAGGACTGGAACCACTCGTGCCCGTCGCGGGAGATGTCGACCTCCAGCCGGGTGGACAGCGCGTTCACCACGGAGACGCCGACGCCGTGCAGGCCGCCGGAAACGGCGTAGCCGCTGTTCTCGCCGCCGAACTTGCCCCCGGCGTGCAACTGGGTCATCACCACGTCGACGGTCGGCGCACCGCTCGCGTGCATTTCGACCGGTATGCCGCGACCGTCGTCCCGCACCTCGACCCCGCCGTCTTCGAGGATCCGGACGTCGACTCGCGATGCGTATCCGGCCATCGCCTCGTCCACCGCGTTGTCCACGACCTCCCACACCAGGTGGTGCAGACCACGCTCGCCCGTGGAGCCGATATACATGCCCGGGCGTTTGCGGACGGCCTCCAAACCCTCGAGGACGGTAATGGCTGAGGCGCCATATTCCTTCTTCTTGCTGTTCTTCGCAGCGGGCGCGGTCTTCTTAGCGGCAGGCACGGTCGCCGGCATCCTTACTCTCTAGACGGGGGTGGTGCTCTGGCGGTGTTGGTACCGCCGGCAAGTCATTGATTCAGTCTACCGGTAACTAGCGACAGGACCGATTCTGGAGCCGCGTTTCTACACAGCTATTTGCGCCGTCTGTGGAATTTCTCGATCCCAGGTGCGTCAAGACGCTTGAGGACGGGGCTCGCGGCGTCCTGGCGGCTCTCAGCCAACTGCTGGAATCGCCGGTCAACCGTACGTGTCGCGCGGTCCGCGGCCGGCGATGTGATAGCGGCCCTTGCGCCACGACGGCGCCACCGGGCCGACGATTTTCAGCGAGGTAACCACGCCGTCGCCGACTGCCGCCGCGATTTTAGCCAGAAGTTGCGCCTGAACCATCCGTAATTGCGTCGCCCACGCCGTCGATTCGGCGGAAACGCTGAGCACGCCCTCGCGCAGCGCGGTCGGCGTCGCATGCGCCGCGATCTGCTCCCCGACGACGGTCGGCCAGCGGCCGAACACGGTGCCCTCGGCGACCCGCGGCGACCACCCGCGGGTTCTGGCCAGATCCTGCGTCGCCGCCCCGAGCGTCTGCGGGTCCCGACTGTCCGGCCCTGGTCCGGACCAGGAGCGCCGCCGGCCGGCGACGCGGCGCGGGGTGGGGGAGTAGCGACCGCGACCGACGTCTTTTCCCTGGCTGCGGGCTACGCCCCTGGCCTCCTCGAGCGTGCGCCGTACCAGGTCCATTCCGGTCAGCCCGGCGAGATGGTCGGGGACAGCAATCGGTTCGGGATCGTCGTCGTTATTCATGACTCCACCATCGAAACTCGGCCGCTGTCGTCATCTCGCATCGTGATCTCGATCCTGCGGGCATCCCAGTCGCTCGGTATGTCGTCGCCGACCGCCGCGGTCACCAACACCTGCTCGGCCGACGCCGCCACCCCGGCGAGCGCGCGGCGCCGGGCGGTGTCCAGCTCGGCGAACACGTCGTCGAGCAGCAGCACCGGATCCCCGCCCTCCGAACGCAGCAATTCGTATGCCGCGAGACGGAGCGCCAACGCCATGGACCATGATTCTCCATGGCTCGCAAAGCCTTTCGCGACGTGATCGCCCAGCCTCAGTTCCAGATCGTCACGATGGGGACCGACGAGGCAAACGCCCCTCTCGATCTCGGCGTCACGGCGGCGGGAGAGCGCGTCCAGCAGCGCCGCCTCGAAGAACTCCGCCGTCTCGTTCTGCCCGTCGATCTGCTCGACCTTGCTGCGGTACTGGATCGACGCCGGACGTGATGCCGGAGCGAGCAGCTGGTAGGCCTTCTCCACTTCGGGGTAGAGCTCGTTGACGAGTTCCACCCGCGCGGCGATCAGCTGGGCTCCATGTGCGGCCAGATGGCCGTCCCACACATCGAGTGTGTCGGCGACGCTGCGGTCACCGCGGTGCCGCGCGCCGGCCGCGGTCTTGAGCAGGGCGGTGCGCTGACGTAACACCTTGTCGTAGTCGGCGCGCACCCCGGCGATGCGCGGCCGCCTGGTAGTTGCCAGTTCGTCGAGGTAGCGGCGCCGTTCGGCCGGATCGCCGCGCACCAGCGCCAAGTCTTCGGGCGCGAACATCACCGCGCGCAACACGCCGAGTACCTCGCGCGCCGACCGGACGGGGGAGCGGTTCAGCCGCGCCTTGTTGGCCCGGCCGGCCATGACCTCCAGATCGACCGCGAGCTCGCGGCCCTCGTTGACGACGATCGTCGAGATGATGGCCCGCTCGGCACCGGCACGAAGCAGTGGGGCATCCGACGCCACCCGGTGAGATCCCAGTGTCGACGAATACCACAGCGCCTCAACGAGATTCGTCTTGCCGTACCCGTTCGGGCCGACGAACACCGTTCGGCCGGGCTCCAGATCCAGCTCGATCCGGGCCCATGACCGGAAGTCCTGCAGTCCCAGGCGACGGACGTACACCTAATCCATCCCCGAGTCGGTTCGGTCCTGCCTCAAGGCACTATCCGGACTCGCTGACCCGCTTCACCGCATGACCTCCGAACTGGTTACGCAGCGCCGAGACCGCCTTCATCGTCGGCGAGTCGTCCTGGCGCGAGAGGAACCGCGCGAAGAGCGCCGCCGCGATGCTCGGTACGGGCACCCGGAGCCGAATCGCCTCTTCGACCGTCCACCGGCCTTCGCCGGAGTCTTCGGTATAGCCGCTGATCTCCTTGAGCCCCGGATCTTCCTTGAGCGCCTTGGCAAGCAGTTGCTGTAGCCATGACCGCACCACGGTGCCGTTGGTCCACGCCTGGTAGACGGCCTGCGGATCCTTGATCAGATCCTCGGCAGCGAGCACCTCGTAGCCCTCGGCGTATGCCGTCATGAGTGCGTACTCGATGCCGTTGTGCACCATCTTCGCGAAATGCCCCGCCCCGACAGGACCCGCGTGCACGAATCCGTCTTCTCTGGGGCCGGGCGGGCGCAGAGTGTCGAAGATCGGCAGCGCGCGCTCGACGTCGGCGTCGCTGCCACCGACCATCAGGCCGTAGCCCTCCGTCAGTCCCCAGATTCCACCCGATACGCCCGCGTCGATGAACGCAACGCCCCGCTCGGCCAGCATTTTCGCGTGCGGTCCGTCGTCCGTGTAGCGGGAGTTGCCACCGTCGATCACCAGGTCGCCCTCGGAGAGTTCCTTGGCGAGATCGTTGATCGTGTTGTCGGTGATCGATCCGGACGGCACCATCACCCACACCACTCGGGGTGGTTTGAGGGCCTCGGCGAGCGCCGCCAGCGTCGGCACATCGGTGACCTCCGGACGGGGGTCGTAGCCGATCACCTCGTGTCCGCCCTCGCGCAGGCGCTCCCGCATGTTGAAGCCCATCTTGCCCAGGCCGATCAAACCCAATTGCATGTAATACCTCTTTCTCGCGGGTGACAGCGCCCCTAGCCCGGGAGCCGCACCGGCATTAACAGGTAGACGTAGTCGGTCTCCGCCGCGGGGAAGGGGCCCGCACCGGCACCCGCCGCGCCGTTCTCATCCTCGCCGGCCGGCCGCAACACCGCGGGACGGCTGGGTGTCGTGAACCCGAATGTCACGCGTTCCGAATGCAACGAGCCCAGCCCATCGGTCAGGTACGTCGGGTTGAACGCGATCGTCAACGGTTCGCCGGCGAATGCGACCGGCAGTTCCTCTTCGGCACGACCGACGTCATCGGCACCGGCCGACAGCTTGAGCACATCGTCGGCGAACTCCATCCGCACCTGTGCGCCGCGGTCGGCCACCAGGGCCACCCGCTTGATGGCCTCGGTCAGTTCCGCAACGCCGATTGTCGCCACGGCCGTGTGCTCCGTCGGCAACAGCTGGCGAAATTTCGGGAACTCGGCGTCGAGCAGTCGAGTGGTGCTGCGCTTGCCGTCACTGCGAATGCCGAGCAGGCCCTCCTTGCCCACCGCTGACCCGGCGCCGAGCGCGAGGTGAACATCGCCCGCCCCGGTACCGGCTTTCGCAGCTTCGGCCAGTGTCTTGGCGGGCACCAGCACCGCCGCCTCGACATCAGCGGAATCCGTCGCCCAGGTCAGCTCGCGAACCGCAAGACGGAACCGGTCTGTCGCAGCCAAAACCACGCTCTCACCGGAGATTTCGACACGGATACCCGTGAGCATGGGCAACGTGTCATCCCGGCCCGCGGCGACAGCCACCTGGCCGATCGCTTCGGCGAACAGCTCCGCCGAGATCACGCCGGTCTCATCGGGCAGAGCCGGCAGTGCCGGGTAGTCCTCGACCGCCATGGTCGGAAGAGAGAACTTCGCGCTGCCGCAGCTCAGCAGCACCCTCGTGCCCTCGACGCTGACGTCGACGGGTTTGGCGGGTAGCGCCCTGGTGATGTCGGACAACAGCCGACCTGACACCAAAACGCTTCCCGGAGAGGCTATTTCGGCGGCAACCCGTACTTCGGCAGAGACCTCGTAGTCGAATCCCGAGATCGTGAGGCCGTCGTCCGACCCCGTGAGCAGCACGCCCGCGAGCACCGGAACCGTCGGTCGGGTCGGCAGATTACGCGCCACCCAGGCGACCGCGTCGGCGAAGTCTTCGCGCACCAGCCGGAACTTCAAATCGGAGAGACCAACCGTCGTTGTCGCCACGTCCATAGTGTCCCTTCGATCAACTCACAACTCATGCGCTAACCAGCGGTTTAGGGATACTGACGCTCCGGTCCCCCAATGTCGCTGCGACGACCGTAACGGCTGTCGAAGAACCACCGTAGATCTTTCGGCCCCATCTTGAAAGCTAATCGATCGCGGCGACAACGAAGGTCAGCGACGGTCTGTCGAGACGTCGTGACGCGGTGTCCCCAAGGAGCTTCTTCTGAAGAAAAACTAGGAAGATATGTAAGCAACAGTATTAGGGCCTGTGGAAGTTGTGGATGAACCCCGGTCGATGCTGGCGGAAGCTTTTGCCCGGTTGTGAGTGAGTTGTGGACGAGTGGGGGATCGTCATTGGGATGGCTGGGGAGTCCTCGGGTGTTGTGGAGGAAACGGCCCCGCCGAGAAATGTTCTTGGAGTGGTTCTCCACACGGGTGTGCACAAGCATGCACTGTGACGACTGTGGCCACGGTGACGAAAGTTTTTTGAAGAATTTGTCGATCCGGTCAGCGCTTGGCGCGTTGACGGATCCGCGTGGTGAGTTCTTTGACCTGATCGAAGACCTCGCGGCGCTCGGCCATCTCGCCACGGATCTTCTTTTCGGCGTACATCACCGTGGTGTGGTCGCGGCCGAACGCCTGGCCGATCTTGGGCAGCGACAGGTCGGTCAGTTCACGGCACAGATACATGGCGATCTGCCGAGATTGAGCCAGCGCCCTGGTTTTTCCGGGACCGCGCAGCTCCTCGACAGTGGTCTCGAAGTATTCGGCGGTGGCGGCCATGATGCCGGCCGTACCGATCTGGATGCTGTTCACGTCGGCGATCAGGTCGCGTAGCACGATCTCGGCGAGCGACTTGTCGATCGGTGTCTTGTTCAGCGAAGCGAACGCGGTGACGCGAATCAGCGCACCCTCGAGTTCGCGGATGTTGCGTTCGATGCTGCTTGCGATGAGCTCGAGTACGTCGTCGGGCACGTCGAGCCGATCCATCTGGGCTTTCTTGCGGAGGATCGCGATGCGCGTCTCGAGCTCGGGTGGTTGGACGTCGGTGATCAGCCCCCACTCGAAGCGGGTGCGCAGCCGGTCTTCGAGCGTCGCCAGCTGTTTGGGTGGCCTATCCGAGGAGATGACGATCTGCTTGTTCGCGTTGTGCAGCGTGTTGAAGGTGTGGAAGAACTCCTCCTGGATGCCTTCCTTGCCTTCGATGAACTGGATGTCGTCGACCAGCAGCACGTCGATGTCGCGGTAGCTGCGCTTGAACGACGCTTTGCGGTCATCGCGCAGCGAGTTGATGAAGTCGTTGGTGAATTCCTCGGTCGAGACGTACTTGACGCGCATGCCGGGAAACAGCCGTTGGGCGTAGTTGCCGGCCGCGTGCAAAAGGTGAGTTTTACCGAGGCCGGATTCACCCCAGATGAAGAGTGGGTTGTAGGCGCGAGCGGGTGCCTCAGCAATCGCGAGGGTCGCGGCGTGAGCGAACCGATTCGAGGCACCGATGACGAAGGTGTCGAAGGTGTAGCGACGGTTCAGGCTGATCGAGTTGGCGTCGCTCGGCACGGTGTTGCGGGGGCGGCTGGAGAAGTACGTCGGCCAACTTTCTTCGGCGCTCGCGAGCGCCTCGCTGACTTCGTCGATCTCGTCGGCGTCGGATTCGCCGTAAACATCTGCGGTGGGGGGAAGACCTTCGTCGGGGTCGTCGGACGAGGGGGTTGCGATGCGCACACCGAGTTCTACGCGCTGGCCGAGCTGACGGCTCAATGCGGAGATGATCGGTTCACGCAGATGCCGTTCGATCTCATTCTGAACGAAACTCGTCGGGACGGACAGCAGGGCAAAGCCCTCTGTGATGACCAGCGGCTTGACCAGCTTCAACCAGGCTCTTTGCTGCGGTGTCAGGGTTGGCGGCGCCGGTTGCCCGTTGACGGCTTCGCCGGTGCGGCCTTCGCCGTTGAGTTCGGCGAGCACCGTGTTCCAGACGGCGACGAAGGGGGGGTCGGGGTCAGCTGTCAATGCCGGGTACCCCCTCAAGCCGGTCCAAGGGACCACCAAGAGAACGAAGACGAACTGTCCACATAGTTATCCACAGCCTGTGGAAAGGGACAGCCGTCGTCGTTCTGTTGTCTGCCGGCAAGGACGCCGCGGGCCTGGGCTCGTCACAGTGGTTCTGCACTCTGTGGGCTCGCGACCTCTCGGGCATCCTCGCTTCGTTGTCTGGTCGCCGATCCGATGTCGGAACGGCACTGCCAGAAGCTAACAGTTTTCGGCGGTAGTGCCAACCGTTCTGCAACATTGGCTACCGGTTAGTTGGCGGTAGCGCGAAGCCGGTTACTGCTGTGGCGGAAGTCAACATTGCCGGGGTCCGTCTCCTAGGTTTGACCTAGGGAAATCTCGTCAGTACCCTCGAACAGTCGCCCGTAAGTGGTGACACGGCTGCGATCCGGAGTTCACTGGAGACCGCGCCGGCTAGCGAGCGAGACGAAGAGCTTACCAACGGCGATCGCGTCGGCGACCTATGCGTCCGACGGGGTTGCCACACGCAGCGAGGAGTGACAGCCGTGGCCAAGGGCAAGCGGACCTTTCAGCCCAACAACCGGCGCCGTGCGCGGGTGCATGGGTTTCGGCTACGGATGCGGACCCGGGCCGGTCGAGCGATTGTGGCCAGCCGCCGCGGCAAGGGTCGCCGCAAGCTGACTGCGTAGTCCACACGGCAGCCAGCGCGGTGCTTCCGGCGCGGAATCGGATGACGCGGTCGACGGAATTCGGTACCACAGTCCACCACGGTGTACGGGCGGTGCAGCCCGACATCGTGGTGCACGCGCGGCGCTGCAATGACTCCGGTGATGGCGGCCCGAGGGTGGGCCTGGTGGTTTCGAAGGCGGTCGGTAATTCGGTGCAACGGCATCGGGTATCCCGTCAACTGCGGCACGTCGCGCGTGCTGTGCTCGACGACCTGAACCCCGCCGACCGGGTCGTGATTCGGGCGCTGCCCAGTAGTCGGCATGCCATTTCGGCCCGCCTGGAACAACAGCTGCGGGTGGCGCTCGAGCGTGCCCGGCTGCTCGACGGGACGCGCCGATGATGGCTCGTGTTCTGATCTACGCCATCCAGCTTTATCGCAACACCATCTCTCCGTTGCGGTTGCCCACGTGTCGGTTCACGCCGACCTGTAGTCAATACGCGGTGGAGGCGCTCACCGAATACGGGCTGATCCGTGGTGGATGGTTGGCGATGGTTCGGCTGGTGAAATGCGGGCCGTGGCATCGGGGAGGATGGGACCCAATACCCGAGCGCCGCGCGCCTCGAGCGGAGAGCGCCGTCGTCGACGACTCTAGGAGCAAGTCGGTTGTTTAACTGGTTCAGCCTCGACATCATCTATTACCCGGTGTCGGGGATCATGTGGCTCTGGTACAAGTTGTTCGCCCTGCTGTTGGGACCGTCGAATTTCTTCGCGTGGGGACTGTCGGTGATGTTCCTGGTCTTCACGCTGCGCGCGATCCTTTACAAGCCGTTCGTCCGGCAGATCCGGACGACGCGGCAGATGCAGGAACTGCAGCCTCAGATCAAGGCGCTGCAGAAGAAGTACGGCAAGGACCGCCAGCGGATGGCGCTCGAGATGCAGAAGCTGCAACGCGAGCACGGCTTCAATCCGATCCTGGGCTGCCTGCCGATGCTCGCCCAGATCCCGGTGTTCCTCGGCCTGTATCACGTGTTGAGGTCGTTCAACCGGACACAGGGGGGCTTCGGCCAGCCGAAGCTGTCGCCGGAACTGAACCGGTCGATTGGCAACTACGTCTTCAGCCCGACGGACGTCGGACACTTCCTGGACGCCAACCTGTTCGGTGCGCCGCTGGGTGCCAACATGATCCAGAAGACCGGCCTGGATGCGTTCACGGAGTTTCACCGGCCGGCGGTCATCGCCGTCGGCGTGCCTCTGATGATCGCGGCAGGCGTAGCGACCTACTTCAACAGCCGAGCGTCGGTGGCTCGGCAGAGTCCGGAGGCGGCCGCCAATCCGCAGACGGCGATGATGAACAAGCTGGCGTTGTACGTGTTCCCGCTCGGCGTCGTGGTGGGCGGCCCGTTCCTGCCGCTGGCGATCATCCTGTACTGGTTCGCAAACAACATCTGGACGTTCGGTCAGCAGCACTACGTGTTCGGAAAGATCGAAAACGAAGAAGAAGAAAAGAAGCTCGCGGCGATCGAACGCCGAGCGGCGAATGCGCCGGCGCCGGGCGCGAAGCCCAAGCGCCAACGGAAGAGCGAGGCACCCGCGGGGGACGGCTCCGGATCGGATCCGTTCGAGGTGACGGAGACCGAGGCGAATGAGCTGCCGGACGGAGACTCCGGCGGTGACGGCGCATCAAAGCCGAGCCCGAACGGCGGAGGAAACCGGACGCCGCGTCCGGGGGCGCCACCGCGCCCCGGTGCGCGCCCGAAGAAGCGAAAGCGTTGACCGGAACCAACCGGCGGATGAGGAGATGAGAAGGGCATGACTGACTTCGACGAGCCCACCACAAGCGAGCGCGAGGACCTGGACACCGTCGAGGACTCGGATGCGTCACAGAACGGCGACGAACCGGAGACGGGCGCGGGCGAGGACCTCGAGGAGCGGCTCGTGGCGGAAGGTGAGATCGCCGGCGACTATCTGGAGGAGCTCTTGGACATCCTGGACTTCGATGGCGACATCGATCTGGATGTGGAAGGGGACCGCGCGGTCGTATCGATCGACGGCGGTGAGGACCTGACGAAGCTCGTCGGCCGTAAGGGCGAGGTGCTCGACGCACTGCAGGAGCTGACCCGGCTTGCGGTTCATCAAAAGACGGGGGAGCGCAGCAGGCTGATGCTGGACATTGCGCGTTGGCGGCGGAAGCGACGCGACGAGCTGGCCACGCTGGGTGACAAGGTGGCGCGACGGGTGTTGGAGACGGGGGAGCGCGAGCAGCTTTCGCCGATGACGCCGTTCGAGCGGAAGATCGTGCACGATGCCGTCGCAGCGGTGGCGGGTGTGCGTAGCGAGAGTGAGGGCGTGGAGCCGTCACGACGCGTGGTCGTGCTCGTCGACTGAGCGACTTACAACGGTGTAGTTCGTCGGCGCCGCGGACCGGCCGCGAGATCCGGAGGATGTTTCACGTGAAACATGCGGACGTAGCGACGCCGCCTCCGGCGGCCGCCGAGGTGTTCGGCGCGCAGTTGGAGACGGCGGTTCGGTACGCCCAAATCCTGGCCGGGGCCGGCGTCGAGCGCGGGCTCATCGGACCCCGGGAGGCGGGCCGGATCTGGGAGCGTCACGTGCTCAACAGCGCCGCGCTGGCCGACGTGCTGGGATCGGGGGAGCAGATTGCCGACATCGGTAGTGGAGCCGGGCTTCCGGGGATACCGTTAGCGTTGGCCCGGCCGGACCTGCGGGTGACACTGATCGAGCCGCTTCTGCGGCGCAGCGAGTTCCTGGACGAGGTCATCGAGAACCTCGGCGTGGATGTCGCCGTGATCCGTGGCCGAGCCGAAGAACAGGCCGTGCGGCAGCGAGTGGGGGAGATGGACGCGGTTGTGTCCAGGGCAGTAGCACCGTTGGACAAGTTGACGAAATGGAGCATGCCGCTGCTGAAGCCCGGCGGATACATGATGGCGCTCAAGGGCCAGCGGGCGGCGGACGAGGTAGCCGAGCACCGGCGTGTGATGGAGGCGCTCGGCGCGGTCGATGTCAGGGTGGTGACATGTGGACGGGATTACTTGGATCCGCCCGCCACCGTGGTCGCCGCTCGACGCGCGGAGTCGACACGGGTGCATCGGCGGAGCACACGAGCGGGCAGGAGAAGGGCATGAATCCGGGAGCGGACAGCGGCGGGACTTCGCCGGTGGGTGCGGCCGAGGCCTCCGATGTTTCACGTGAAACATGGACCGAGTCCCGACCGGATGGCTGGGCGCCGGACGACATCGGTACGCCGATAGGAGCGGAGGCCGAGCGCGCCGTGCGCCTCCTCCACGCCGATGCACGGCTGCCACGTCCTCCGCATCAGCGGGTCTTCACCATCGCCAACCAGAAGGGCGGCGTCGGCAAGACCACCACGGCGGTGAATGTCGCGGCCGCGTTGTCGCTGCAGGGGTTGAAGGTCCTCGTGATCGATCTCGACCCACAGGGCAATGCCAGCACCGCACTCGGCGTCGAACACCGTCCGGGCACCGCGTCGTCGTACGAAGTCCTCATCGGCGAGATCCCCTTGCAGGACGCGCTCCAACGCAGCCCGCACAGCGAGCGGCTGTACTGCGTGCCGGCGACCATCGAACTGGCCGGTGCCGAGATTGAATTGGTGAGCATGGTCGCCCGCGAAGGCCGGCTCCGCACCGCGCTCGCCGAACTCGAGCAACATGACTTCGACTACGTCTTCATCGATTGCCCGCCGTCGCTGGGTCTGCTGACGATCAATGCGCTCGTCGCCGCGCCCGAGGTGTTGATTCCTATTCAGTGCGAGTACTACGCGCTGGAGGGCGTCGGCCAGTTGCTCCGCACCATCGAGATGGTCAAGGCGCATCTCAATCCACAGCTCGACGTCTCGACCGTCATCCTCACGATGTACGACGGGCGTACCCGGCTCGCGGATCAGGTGGCGGCCGACGTGCGGGCGCACTTCGGAGAGAAAGTGTTGGGCACCGTCATCCCGCGCAGCGTCAAGGTGTCGGAGGCGCCCGGCTACGGAATGACGATCCTGCACTATGACCCAGGCTCGCGCGGCGCGCTGAGCTATATGGATGCCAGCCGCGAGATCGCCGAGCGAGGCGCAGCCCAGAGAGGACAAACGCGATGACCCCGCCTGCCAAGAGGAGCGGCCTTGGCCGCGGCCTGGCGTCGTTGATCCCGACGGGTCCGGCGGATTCCGATGCGGCAACGATGGGGCCACGGATGGGTGACGCCGCCGCCGATGTGGTACTCGGCGGAGGCAGGCACGACGGCAGCACGCTCGGCGCCGTTTATCGGGAGATCGATCCGTCGTCGATCGAGCGCAACCCGCGCCAGCCGCGACAGGTCTTCGACGAGGAGGCACTCGCCGAACTCGTGCACTCCATCCGCGAGTTCGGGCTCATGCAGCCGATCGTCGTGCGCGCGCTACCCGGCGAGACCGGCGGTGCGCGGTACCAGCTCGTCATGGGAGAGCGCCGGTGGCGGGCGGCCCAGCAGGCCGGCCTGGCCACGATTCCGGCGATCGTGCGGGAGACCGCCGACGACAGCATGCTGCGCGACGCGCTGTTGGAGAACATCCACCGCGTCCAGCTGAACCCGCTCGAAGAGGCGGCGGCCTATCAACAGCTTCTCGACGAATTCGGCGTTACGCATGACGAGCTCGCGGCGCGGATCGGCCGCTCACGTCCGCTGATCACCAACATGATCCGGCTGCTGCGCCTTCCGATCGCGGTTCAGCGACGGGTCGCCGCCGGCGTGCTGTCGGCGGGTCATGCGCGCGCGCTCCTCGCCCTGGAGGGTGGGCCGGAGCTTCAGGAGGAACTCGCCGCCCGCATCGTCGCCGAGGGTCTTTCGGTGCGTGCGACCGAAGAGGCGGTCACGCTCGCGAACCGGAATGACTCCTCGCCGCCGGCGGCACCGCGCCGCAAGCCGATCCACATGCCGGGGCTCCAGGACGTTGCTGAGCGCCTGTCGACGGCCTTCGATACCCGCGTGACGGTGAGCCTCGGCAAACGCAAGGGCAAGATCGTTGTCGAGTTCGGGTCGGTCGACGACCTTCAGCGGATCGTCGACCTCATGAACGCTGCGAGCACCTGACCTAGGACACGGGGAAATTACGTCACTGTGACACAGGAATCGGGGCGCTCGCCGCTGCCTTCATACCCGGGAGGAATCCGTATGTGGTGCAACGGCTTTGGCCAAAGCGGACCCACGGGGCCACATCCTCCTATCCTGGAAGGGCGGTCACACATATCGGCGCCGCCTGGAACCCGGGAAGTTTAGTGTCAGCGCGAATCACTCCCTTGCGGCTCGAAGCGTTCGAGCAGCTGCCCAAACACGCCCGCCGGTGCGTGTTCTGGGAAGTGGACCCGTCGACGCTCGGACGCGAAGATCACCTGACCGATCCGGAGTTCGAGAAGGAAGCCTGGCTGTCGATGGTGATGTTGGAGTGGGGCTCGTGCGGGCAGATCGCCTCGAGCGCACCCGCCGGCGGTGGCGTCGCTGCCGATGACGATGCGCTCGCCGACTGCGCCGACGGATCTTGTCTGGGCTACGCGTTCTATGCGCCGCCGGGCGCTGTGCCCCGCGCCCAGCTCTTTCCCAGCGGTCCGGTCAGCCCCGACGCCGTACTACTCACCACACTGGGAGTGGAGGCCGCGCAGGGGCGGAGCGGCATCGATCCGAGCACCGACGGATTACCGCAGAGCCTGATCGTCGCCGTCGTGGCGGATCTGGTCCGCCGCGGGGTGCGCGCGTTGGAGGCATTCGGCCGAACGGAGGCGGCCGCCGAACTCGGTGACCCCAGGCTGGTGCCGCCCGAACTGGCGCCCGTCGTCGAAGTACTCGGCGACTGTTCGGTGGATCAATGTGTCCTCGATGCCGGCTTCCTCGAACAGGTCGGCTTCGTCGAGGTTGCCAAGCACCGCTACTTTCCCCGGTTGCGGTTGGAGTTGGAGAGCGGGCTGGGCTGGAAGGCCGGGGTCGAAGCCGCTCTGGAGAGTCTGCTGGAAAGCGAAAAGCTCAAGCAGCCGGTGGGCGCCGGCCTGACCGTGCTCTGAGCTGCTAGCTGCGGCCGGCCTGTTCCACCGACAGCTCGTGCGCGAGTAGCTCCGCGAACGTGAAGGTACCGGTGGGGCGGTCGTTCTTGCCCAGCAGGTAGAGCCGCTTCACGGCGGCCAAGATGCCCTCGGCGATCGAGTCACGCGTCTGGCTGGACACCAGCATGCCGCGGTCCCGCGGATTGGTGATGTATCCGACATCCACCTGGACCGTCGGCATCCGGGTCAGTCGCAGCAGGTCCCAGGTCCGGCCGTGGGTACGGCAGTCACGTAAACCGGTGCGCGCCACCACTTCTCGCTGTATGAAGTCGGCGAGGTTGCGGCCGATGGTGGATACCGAGCCGTGCGCGTTGCCGAAGTGGAACGACGCGACGCCGTTCGCCGACGGGCTCGCCTGGGTGGCACAGCGCAAGCTGATCATCAGGTCGGCGCCGACGGTATTGGCGGTCATGGCCCGCTCGGCATCGGACGGGCTGCGGTTGGGCGGCCGCGACAGGAACGTTTCCATGCCGATGGCCGTCATCCGGCCCTCGAGCCGGCTGGCCAAATCCCACAGGATGTCGGCTTCGCTGATCGGGCCGGTCGAAGCCTGGGTGATCTGCCCGTGGTCGGGTCCACCGCGACCCGGATCGATGATGATCCGCTTGCCCGACAGCCGGGGACCGGACCGGCGAACCAGCTCTTCTTCGCGGATGGCATGAATCGACCCGCCGGTAACCCGGGAACCCAGAAAGTACAAGGAGCGCAACGTCTCTGGGCCGCAGATGCCGTCCGGCGCCATGCCGTACTCGCGCTGGTAGGACATCAACGCATTGTGTGTCTGCAGCCCGAAGTGACCGTCCACCAGCCCGGTATAGAACCCGAGGTCCTGCAGGCGCGCCTGCAACGTGGCGACGTCGTCGCCGTACATCGGGGCGCCGAACTGGTGGCTGAGGATGCGCGCACCGAGCCGGTAGGAGGCTTCTTTCAGCGCGCGGTACGTCGCCTCACCGACGATACCGTCGACGAGCAGACCCCGGTGCTGCTGAAAAGCCCGCACCGCCTCGTCCAGCTCGAGGTCGAAGTAGTCGACGGCGACGTGCTTGCCAGTGCTCAAGTCCGCGTCGGGGCTGTCCACCAGCCCCAGCGCCGCGAGTGCGGTCCGGATCTCGGTGACCGCACCCCCGCGGTCACCTCGACGCAGACTCGACATAACTGGGCCCTTTCGATATCGCATAGCAGCAGCGGTCCAGCGCTGACGATTGCAGGACAGGCTAGGCGGAATTATCTCAGAAGCTGGCCCGATTCAAGAAAACGCCAGGCGAGTCGCCGTTGTGCGTCGCCAAGGCGTTATACGACGTCGGAGAGCTCGCGCAGCAGCGCAGCCTTACCTTTCGCGCCGACGATCCGCTTCACCGGCGCACCATCCTTGAACAGGATCATGGTCGGAATCGACACGACCTGGAAGTCGCGCGCGGTGGCCGGGTTGGCGTCGACATCGAGCTTGGCGACCGTCAGGGAGCCGGCCTTCTCGCCGGCGATCTCCTCGAGCACCGGGGCGACCATCTTGCACGGTCCGCACCAGGTGGCCCAGAAATCCACCAGCACGGGGGTGCTGCTCGACAAAACGTCGTCGGAGAACGAGTCGTCGGTGACGGTCACCGTCCTGCTCGTCTTCTCGGCGCCGGTCATGGTTGTGCTCCAATCAGGTCGGTATCGATGGTTTGTGTTGTGCCCGTGGCTGTTTCGGCGAGCCAGCGTTCGGCGTCGATGGAGGCCGAACAGCCGGTGCCCGCGGCCGTGATGGCCTGCCGGTAGGTGTGGTCGACGAGATCACCGGCCGCGAACACGCCCTCGATCGAGGTGCTCATGGTGCGGTCACGGACCAGCACGTACCCATCGGAATCAAGGTCAACCTGGCCGCGCACCAATTCTGACCGCGGATCGTGACCGATTGCGACGAAGACGCCGGTGACGGCGAGAGTGGACTCCTCGCCGGTGCTGCCATTGCGTACCCGGATCCCACTCACGCGGGTATCGCCCTCGATCTCGACGACCTGCGTATTGGTCAGGAACCGGATCTTGTCGTTGTCCTTGGCGCGCTCGAGCATGATCCGCGAGGCGCGGAACTCGTCGCGGCGGTGGATCAGCGTGACGCTGCGGGCGAATCGGGTCAGGAAGGTGGCCTCCTCCATGGCGGAATCGCCACCGCCGACCACGGCGATGTCCTGGTCGCGGAAGAAGAAACCGTCGCAGGTGGCGCAGGTGCTCACGCCCATGCCGAGCAGCTTGTCCTCACCGGGGACGCCGAGATGGCGGGCCGCGGCGCCCATCGCCAGGATGACGGCGCGGGCGCGTAAGGTCTCGTCGCCCACGGTCACGGACTTGACCGGCCCGTCCAGCGACACGGCATCGACATCCTCCATGCGGAGGTCGGCGCCGAACCGCAGCGCCTGCTCCCGCATCTGATCCATCAGCTCGGGACCGGTGATGCCGTCGCGGAAGCCCGGATAGTTCTCCACCTCGGTAGTGGTCATCAGCGCGCCGCCGAACTGGGTTCCCTCGAACACCAGCGGGGTGAGCTGGGCACGCGCGGCGTAGATCGCCGCGGTGTAGCCGGCCGGTCCGGAGCCGATGATGATCACGTCGTGGACCGTCGATTGAGAAGTCATGCCAGCCTTTCTGCCTGCTTGGATACCTTGCACCGATATCACTGCGGCACGGATACAAACACCAGGGTAAGCCGGGGTGTTCCCACTTCCGTGACGGGCGGCCTCACGGACGCGTCACCACCGGCTGGGGCGGGCCGGCGGGCGTCCTGGTCACAGTGATCTTCTCGGCGGTCGGGCCGGACGGGAAGCGCGGAGACGGCGTGGAATGCAGCAGCATCGCCAGGCCGACGGCCGCCGCGGCCGTTGCGGCGCCGACACCGACGACGAGCGCGAGGAGACGCCACCGGCCCCTCACAGACAGGCCGGGGGTGGCCGCGTGTGCGGGCGGCGGCGCGGCGCGTAGCGCGGCGTGCATGCGATCCATCACCGACGCGGGCACATCGGGTGCGGAGTCGGAGTCGGAGCCCAGCCGTGCAAGCGCGTCTCGCACCCGGTCCTCGGGTACCTCGGTTTCGCCGGCCGGCATCTGTCAATAGTGACTCACTGCATGGCACCGCGGGCGTCGGGCACGGCCGCCCGGGTGTCGAAATAGCCGAGCGCCTCGGCCAGCTTGGCGCGAGCACGCGAACAGCGACTCTTCACCGTGCCCTCCGCGACGCCCAGCATCCGCGCGGTCTCGGCCACCGAATAGCCCTGCATGTCGACCGCGACCACCGCGGCCCGCTGTTCGATCGGCAGCCGCATCAGCGCCCGTTCCACCATGATCGCGGTGTCCACCCGAGGGGTATGGTCGCCGATCATGGCGCTGTCCTCCTGCAACGGCGTCATCAAATGAGACTTGTTGCGCCGCAATCGATCCAGGCATGCATTGACCACGATGCGATAGAGCCAGCTGCTCACCGCGCAGTCCGCTCGGAATGCGGCCGCGCCGCGGTGTGCCGACAGCAGCGCGTCCTGCAGGGCGTCGGCGGCGTCGTCGGGGTTGCGACTGGTGATCATCGCGAGCCGGTACAGCTGCCGGTGGTGGCGGTGGAACAACTCTTCGAACGCGTATGGGTCACCGGCGACATGTGCGGCGAGCAACTGAGCATCGGTGCGATGCCCGGCGGGATTTGCCATGTCGCTTGCCACACAGCGAACTCTAAGCAACTACGGACACCCGCATTTACACAAGTTTTCCCGACGGCCGCCGACGTGGCCGTTCGGGCGCACCGCCCTTGGGACAGGGCGCTAGGAGGCCGCCTTCACGGTGATCTCGGCGATGTCGGAGCGGCTCTTGCCGTCGACCTGTCCCAGCGTGGAGACCCAGACCAGCAGGTTCGACGTCGGCGTGGCGTTGTCGACCTTGATGGTGTTCGAGCCTGGCTTGAGTGGGGTGGCCGGGGTCAGCACCGTGGTGTCGGCCAGCGAGGACGGTGTCGGCGTCTGCGCCGAGCGGATCTCGACGGAGGTACCCGTGCTGTTCAGGTCGATGGTGACCTCACCGACGGTGGTGGGCTGCGGCAGCTGCAGCATCAACCCGACACCGTTCTTGAAGTTGGGGAACGGTACGGGATCGCTGTAGGTGTCGATGGGCCACACCGTCGACTTGTTGCCGTCGATCGCCAAGGGCGCCTGATCCGGAGCGTCGGCCTCACCCTCGGGCGAGAACACGGTCGCCTTTACGGGTTTGACCGTCGCACCGCTGCTGGTGCCGGTACTGCCGTCGCCGGCATCGGCGGACGTGGAGGGGGCGTTGAGACCCAACTCGTCCTGTGAGAACCCGCCGACATCGCCGAAGATGCCCTTGAGCACCGATGCCAGCACGATCAGCGCGACGACGATCACCGCCGCACCCACACTGAGGCCGACGATCAAACCCTTGCGCCTGCGCGCGGCGACCTCAGGGTCATCGGGCGGGACGCTGCGGACACTGGCCGCCCTGGCGGGCGCCTGGGGCTCGTCGACCGGATTGATCTGTTCGGTGCGGTCTGCGATGGCGGTGGCCTGCTGCAGCAGGTTCAGCAGGGTCGGGGCGCTGCGGATACCCCCGCCCGCCTGGACCGACCTCGCGGCCGCCGTCGAGATCTGGAAGGGGATCTCCCGATTGACCGACCGCGGCTCGACCGGCTCGCCTGCGGAGTCGACCTCGGCCGGCTCCAGCCCGCTGCGCACGCCGGACTCGGGCAGCGGCCAGCGGTTGATCAGCAGCGCGTACAGCGCGGCCCCGATGCCGCGGATGTCGTCTTCGGGGCTGGCGTCGGGCATTGTCGCCGGGAACGCCAACGCCACGTCGCCTTCGATGCTCACCCGGACCCGGCTGGGGTGATCGATCGACAACGCCACCCCCGCCCGATGGGCCTGTTCGGCCGCGGCGGCCAGTGTCTGCATCGCGCGGGCGCCGCCAATCGGCGACGGCGACGTCTCGGCCACTTCCTGCAGCGACCCGCCGCGGGTCCATTCGCTCACGATCAGGCCGCCCGAGCCGGTGTTCGCGACGTCGAGGATGCGGGCGATGCCGGGACTCTCTATCCGGCTAAGGCGCAGCGTGCGGTCCAGGATCTGCTGCAGGTCCTCGTCGGCCAGTGCCGCATCGGGGTCGACGAAGGTCAGGGCAACCTGTCGGTCGAGCGCGGTGTCGAGCGCCTGCCAGAACTGCAGGTTGGGCGGTCCGCCGTGGAACACCAGCAGCCGGTACCGGCCGCCGCCGATGGTGGCGCCGGGGATCAGGTGGACGTCTTCGTCGGACGTGGCCGCCTCGATCGGGGGTTCCCGCGGAATGTCGAACGGCAGCCCCTCACGGGTGGGGTCGCCACCGTAATCCGAGGGCGGCCTGCCCGACGCCGGCGGGGACACCGTGCTGACCGGCATCGTTCCCCCGTCGCCTTGTCGCGCGTCGACGCCGGCCACCGGGTCGGATCCGCCACCTGGCACGTCGATGGGAACATCCGGCTCGAAATCGTCGGCCGTCGGGCGCGGCATCTTGGTCGTCGCGCCGTTGTCAGGCAGCGGCGCGGAGTCGCCCGCGGATTCGTCGGCCACCGCTGGTCCTTTCCGCATCCCTGCTCCGGCAACCGGGGCCGGAGGCCCGCGTCGGAGGGCCGCCGGGCTGTGACGACCCCGCGACGCGAGCGAATTCCTCTGATCAGGGTACGTGAGAGGGATGGCTGGGCGTGGTCGGACGACCGGCGGAACCGGCCGCTGGGCTACTTTGGGCGACCGGCCGAGGCGGCGTTGAACCGCGGCCAGGGCCGCCTGCGCGTCCGGAACGCGGGCGGCCAGCATGACGCCGGCGATGACCGGCAGCATGAGCAACCCCAGCACCAGCAGCCGCAGCATCGAACCGGCGCCGCCGCCGTGCTCGGTCAGCGACTGCAGGCCCAGCAATTGGTCCACCACATGCGCGAACAGCCCGGCGATCAGGGAGGCGGCAGTGGCGACCAGGACGGTGCGGACCACTTCGAGGTCGATGAGGCGGCCGCCGGGCGGATTCAGGTTGGCCCGCAGCAGGATGTAGCCGACGACGGCGCCGGCGAGAAACCCGATGCCGTTGGCGGAGCCGAGGTATCCGGCAATCAGTTCGCGGTCGTCGGTGAGGTGAGGCGCGGCCAGCGAGGCGGCGATCTTCACCGTGGTGATGACGACGATCACGGCGATCGGCGTCCATGGTTGTTCGCGGGCGTAGAACACCCGAAGTTGCAGCAGCACCAACGCATACGGGATGAGCGTGAACGCCGAGAGCGTGATCGCCATGCCCAGATAGCCGGCGTCGACGTCGCCGAAGTTGCCGTATGCGAACAGCGCGCTGCCGATCGCCGGTCCCGCGACCGTCATGAACGCGACAATCGGAACGAGCGTCATCATCGTCAGCCGGGTCGCCAGCGAGAGGTCGGCCAATACCGCCGGGGTGTCGTCGGCCGCGGCGTTACGGCTCAGCCGCGGCATCACCACCGTGAGGACCGTCACGCCGATCATCCCGAACGGCAGCATCAGGACCAGCCATGTGTAGTTGTAGATGGCCGGCCCCGAAGCCGCTGCGGCGCTGGCGATCTGGTTCCCGACGATCAGCCCGATCTGGCTGATCAAGACGTAGAGGACCATGGCGGCGGCCATCCCGCCGAACCGGCGCAGGCGGTCGTCGAGGCCCCACAGCGGGCGCAGGCTGATGCGCTCCTTGCGGATGGCAACGAGCAGCACGGCCGTTTGCGCGAACACCCCGAGTGTGGTGCCGATGCCGAGCACCAGCAGTTTGGCGTTCCCCATTTCCACCGGGTCAATCGAAAGTTTGCCCGGCACAACGAGATACAGCACGAGTGTGGCGATCGCGACGACGTTGTTGACCACCGGGGCCCATGCGGGCGGGCCGAACACGTTGCGTGTGTTCAGGATCGCCATGAACACCGACGACAGACCGTAGAAGATGACCTGCGGCAACAACAGGTAAGCGAAGGCGGTGGTCAGTGACCGGTTGACCTGCGGGTCGCTGCCCAGCATCAGCCGGACCAGCAGTGGCGCCGCCACCACCGACAGCACCGTGGTGAACAACAGCAGCGCCGTCGCCAGAGTCACCAGCCGGCGCACGAACGCCGTGCCGCCGTCGGCGTCGTCACGTTCGGCGCGGGCGAGCACCGGCACGAAGATCGCGGTGAACGTCGCCTCGAGCACGAGCGCCGCGACGAGGTTGGGCAGCTGGTTGGCCACCGAGAAGGCACTGGACAGCGCCGCACCGAGAATCGCGGCCAGCAGGACGATCCGGATGAATCCGGTGATCCGGCTGACGAGCGTCGCCACCGCCATTCCCCAAGAGCGCGACACCACTGCGGCATCGCTGAGCTCCGGCCGGCCGGCGCGGCGCCGCGGCGCGGGTCCCCGCGGGATGCGCTGCCGCGGCGGGGACGGCGGCAGGCGTCTCACCGGTGGCGGCGAGGGATAGCCCCGCATCCCGGGCGGCGGAGCGTGGCGGGGCGGAGGCATGGGCGGCGGGCCCGTCGGGCCACCGCTGCGGTCGAACGGCGGCTGCGCCGGCCCGACGGGCCGGCCGGTGCTGCTCATTGCTCCCGCTCTTCGCCCGGCCGCAGAGCACCTTGTTGTGCTCCTCTCGTCCGCGCTTGTTCTTGTGCTCCTCTCGTCCGCGGCCCTGGTTGGGGATCGTCGCGGTGGGCGAGCGCCGTGTCGAGCGGATCGGGACGATCCAGATCAGCGCGGTCGGGCTGGCCCCGGAATCGGTGCCAGAGCCGGCGACCGGCGAGCGCGACGAGGATCGCACCCACCGACACCGTGATGAAGAACAACACCTTGCCGTAGGCGTTGGAATGCACGGACAGCCGCACCGGCTCGCCGAGCGGCAGACCGTCGGCGGTGCGCAGCGCGACATCGACGGCCACCCGCTGCGTGAAGTGCACTTCGATCGGCACCTGCAGCGGCAGATATCCCGGTGGCAGTTCGATCACGCCCGGGTCGGTGACGGTCATGCCCGGCGGGGCGTCGACCTGCAGCCGGACCCGGATCGGCACCGGCAGGTTGTTGCGCAACGCGAGCGGCAACGGGCTGTGTTCGGTGGCCAACGTGTACGAGCCGCCAGGGTTGACGATCGTCACCGCATTGAACAGGTCGTTGACCGTCGAGCTGGTGATGGCCAGCCGCTGCTGGGCCAAACCGTTGCGGGCGTCCGGCGGCACCGACTGGCTCAACGCGCGCAGCATGTCCTCGCGCAACGGCGCGGTGTACTGCGTGCCGGTGAGCCCGGTGCGCTCGTCGGCGGTCAGCGCCGTTGTCAAACCCCACAGCCTGCCGGTGGTGTTGGCAATGCCGGACGTGACCGCGTCGTCGAACCGTGCACGCGGATTGGCGGGCACGTTGTCAGGCAGCGGGTGTACATCCTGCGCCGGCAGCGCCTGGCTTTCGGCGATCACCGCGCCCAGCGGACGCGGCGTGGCCAGGCCGGACCGGATCGAGGTGGCCACCGCGGACAGGATCGCGGCGGCGTCGTCGGCCTGCAGACTCCATTCCATCGGCGGCATCAGGATCTGTGTGCGCGGTTGGGCTTCCGGCGCGATGGTCCGCCACAGCACCGAACCCAGGGCGTCCTGCCTGCGCGCCACCGACGAATCGTGCTGGATCGGAACGGCGAGTGCGGCATCCAGATACGAGGGAGACCCGGGATCCGTGCCGGCTCCGGCCAGCGCGGCGGACACGGTCGGGTCGAACGGCGCGGCCACCACCTGCGGGGTGTAGCGCACAGCGTTCACGTCAGCGGTCGACCGTGCGCCGTCCTCGGGGGGAGCGGTGAGGCCGCCGGCGGCGACCGCGACGGTCGGGCCCTGCTCGGAGAGCAGCCGAATCGCCGGTGCGGTCAGCGGCCCGTCGCCGAGGAGGGTGGCGCCGCGGGTGGTGCTGACGCCCAGAATCTGGTCGACGATGTCGCCTGCGCCGTTGGTGGCGATGGCGCTCAGGCCCCGGTCGCCGACGCGCTGCAGGGCGTCGAGGTCGGCCTGCGCGTAGTTCGCCGGTGCCACGCACATCCGCTGGGCCAGTGACTTGAGGCGATTGAGCCAGTTCACGGCGGCTTGCTGGCCGGTGCCGGGGTGCGTCGGGGTGGCCGGACCGGTGTCCGGACCGTCGTTGACGACATAGCCCGCCGTCATCGCATTGACCGTGACCAGCAGGTCGGGGTCGACGGCCAGACACAGCGCGCTGCGCACCTGCCCGCCGGGGTCGACCGCCGCGCTGGTGGCGAAGTCGACGGCGGACAGCAACACGTCGAGTCGGCCGCCACTCGCCAGCGATGTGGCTAGTTCGTCATCGATGAGCCGCACCGGGGTTGTCCCGCCCGGCGCGCCCGCCGCGAGCCGTGGCCGGTCGCCGAGCGGCCACATCACGGTGAGGCGCACGGGTTTCGACGTGTCCGGTGCAACGACGTCGGCCAGCGGGTCGGCCGACGAGTTCGCGGCGGGCTCCGGGGGCACCCCGATCACCGGTAGCAGGAAACGGGCATCGTCGAGACGGGCGGGAGCGCCGTAGTCGGGGGTTCCGTTGGCGTTGACCAGTAGTGGGTAGACGCCGGGTTTGTCGATGCCGAGCGACGGCGCGTCGGCCGAGCGCAACGGAACCGTCAGAGTGAACGGAACATTCTGGCCCCGTTGCAGTTCGCCGGACACGGTGATGAAGTCGGCGACCGCTTCGAATTGGTCGTTCTCCCCGCCGAGGTTGGTGCGCAGGCCCGCCGACGAGGTCACTGCCGCGGCGTGCTCGAGACGCACCATCACATCGCGGACGGGACGGTCGCCGACGTTGAGCACGGTGCCGGACACGGTGACGACGGGCTCGCTGGTCGTGGTCACCACGTCGGGCGTGACGCGGTCGATGCGCACCTGTAGGAACGGCACCGCGCCCGGCTCGCCCGCCGCCGCGTGCGGCGACACCGCGGGCATGGCGATCAGGATCAGCAGTGCCAGCACGGCGAGCAGGCGAGGCAGCACCGTGCCGGAACCCCGGCGGGCGGTCACGGCCCTTGTCCGCAACCGTTCGTCCGCCGGCCCGGCTTGGGAGGGCCCGCTTCGTCAGGACGTCGGTTGCGGGTGTGCGAGTGCGTCTGGGCACGTCGACGCGGTGCGCTGCGGGGCAGCGGCGGCAGTGCCGCCGGCCCGTCGTTGTGCAGCTTGTCGATCAGCTCGTCGGCGACCTCGGCGAGTTTGCGTTCGTCGGCGTAGGCCAGCCGCTTCGGCAGCTCCTTGAGCGGCACCCAGGCCACCTCGCTGACCTCGACGTCCTCATCGGACAGTTCACCGCCGAGGAACCGCATCAAATAATGGTGCACCGTCTTGTGCACTCGCCGGCCTTCGGTGACGAACCAGTAGTCGATGCTGCCGAGCGCGGCGAGCACGCTGCCCTCGATTCCGGTCTCCTCGGCGACCTCACGGATCGCGGTCTGCTCCGCGGTCTCGCCGAGTTCGATGTGGCCCTTGGGCAGCGACCACAGCATCCGACCGCGGCGATCGAGCCGCCCGATCAGAGCAGCCACCTGGCTGTCTTTCGGACCGTCGATTCCATCGATGACCAGGCCACCCGCCGATGTCTCGTGCACGGTGCGCAGCCGGTCGGGTCCGCGGCGCTGGCCTCGCGGTTTGTGCGGTTTGGGGCGACTGTCGGAGGTCGGTGCGGTGTTTGTTTCGGGGGCGGACGCGTGGTTGTTGTGCTGCGCTGTGGCGGTGTCGGGTGGGCCTGCCGCCCGCCGACCGCGACGACGCCCGCGGCGCCGTCGTGGTTTGGCCTGTTCGCCGTCCGACACCCAAGCGATAGTAGCTGCCACCCAAATTCGCTCCCGCCACACTCGCCGCTCGGTGCAGGACCGTTACCTCTACGCTCATTGACCGTGTCCGACAACGCCGAACTGCTGATCGCCGCCCAGGTGGCGCTGCATCGGCACGGCGAGATACTGCGGGATCTCGGCGGGCTGTTCGCTGGTGCGGGCCATGAGATCTATCTCGTCGGCGGAAGTGTGCGCGACGCCCTGCTGGGCCGGCTCGGCGGCGATCTCGACTTCACCACCGACGCGAGGCCCGACGAGATGCAGCGGTTGTTGCGCCCGTGGGCGGACGCGCTGTGGGACACCGGCATCGATTACGGCACCGTCGGCGCCGGCAAGGGCGATCAGCGCGCGGAGATCACCACCTTCCGCGCCGATACCTACGATCAGGTGTCGCGCAATCCGCAGGTGCGCTTCGGCGACCGATTGGACGACGACCTGATCCGGCGCGACTTCACCGTCAATGCGATGGCGGTGCGCATCTCCGCCGACGGCCCCGGCGAATTCCTCGATCCCCTGGGCGGTTTGGCTGCGCTTCAGGCTCGTGTGCTCGATACGCCTGCCGCGCCGGAGGTGTCCTTCGGCGACGATCCGCTGCGGATGCTGCGGGCCGCACGGTTCGTCTCGCAACTCGGCTTCGCCGTCGCGCCGCGCGTGCGGGAGGCGATGGCGGCGATGGCGGGTCAGCTCGAACGCATCACCGCCGAACGGGTGGCCGCCGAGTTGGACAAGCTGATCCTCGGCGCGGATCCCGTCGCGGGCATCGACCTGATGGTGGCCAGCGGTCTCGGCGATGTAGTGCTGCCGGAGATTGGCGCGATGCGGATGGCCATCGACGAACACCATCAGCACAAGGACGTCTATCAGCATTCGCTGACTGTGCTGCGGCAAGCCATGGAGCTGGAGGATCCCGGGGAGCCCGACCTCGTGCTGCGGTGGGCAGCGCTGCTGCATGACATCGGCAAGCCGTCGACGCGTCGCCACGAGCCGGACGGCGGGGTGAGCTTTCATCACCACGAGGTGGTGGGCGCCAAGATGGTCCGCAAGCGGATGCGGGCGCTGAAGTACTCCAAGCAGATGGTCGACGATGTATCGCAGTTGGTGTATCTGCACCTGCGCTTCCACGGCTACGGCGACGGACGGTGGACCGACTCGGCGGTGCGCCGCTATGTCACCGACGCGGGGCCGCTGCTGCCGCGGCTGCACAAGCTGGTGCGCGCGGACTGTACGACCCGCAACAAGCGCCGCGCGGCGCGGCTGCAGGCCAACTACGACGATCTCGAGGTGCGGATCGCCGAGCTGGCCGCCAAGGAAGACCTGCAGCAGGTCCGGCCGGATCTGGACGGCAACGAGATCATGAGGATCCTCGACATTCCCGCTGGTCCCCAGGTCGGCGAGGCGTGGCGGTTCCTCAAGGAGTTGCGGCTGGACCGCGGGCCGCTGGAGCACGACGAAGCCGTCGCCGAACTGCTGAACTGGTGGAACGCCAGGAGCTGACGCGGCGTCGAAAGGGCTGTGGACTACTGCCTCTCTGACGGCGACGGGTCGGCGACGATGTGGAGCGCGCCGCTGGATACCGATGTGGACGGGAACGGCGCGCTCGACGCGGTGGGTCTCGATGTGGACGGCGACGGCAGCGTCGACGATGCGCTGGCCGACCTCGACGGTGATGGCCTGGCCGACCATGCGGTGCTCGACGGCCAGAACTACGTCACCGACGACGGGACGGGCACGTGGGCGGTGAGCGTCGATCGGGCTGGGCAATTGCGGTGGTTCGGCCTCGACGGGGTCGAGCAGATGGGAGGGCCGACGGTCGACCTCGACGGCGACGGACAAGCCGGCGATCGGTTGGTCGATATCGACGGCAACGGTCTGGCCGACCGCGCGCTGGGTGACGGGCTGGCCTACGTCGACACCGACGGCGACGGAACGTGGGACCTCACACTGACCGACAGCGACGGCGACGGCAGGGCCGACGCCGCGAACGCCCTCTAACCTCGCACCGCGAGCGGGCGTGTTTGTACGCCGACGCGCCGTGAATCTACGTGCAAAAGGGGTCGCTCGCGCGGTGAGGTCAGCCCCGACCCGGCCCTGGCGGGCCGGCGAAGGCCTGCGCGATCGTCAGCCACCGCTGCGCGTCGTCGCCGTCGGCGTTCACATCGAGGGTGGCTCGCGGACGCCGCTGGGTGACGAGCAGGCAGAAGTCCTCGGCCGAACCGGTGACCCGCTGCGGCGCATCCTCGGGGCCCCAGGCCCACGTCGAACCGTCGGGCGCAGCCAACTCGACGCGGAACGGGTCCGTCGGCGCGGCGATGTCGTTGATCGCGAAGGCGTAGTCGCGCGTCCGGACGCCGATGTGGGCGATCGAGCGCAACCGCGCGGTCGCCGGCTTCTTCACCCCGAGCGCGTCGGCGACATCGAGGCCGTGCGCCCACGTCTCCATCAACCGCGCCGTCGCCATCGACGCCGCACTCATCGGCGGCCCGAACCAGGGCAGCTTTCGACCGTCGGGCACCGTCAGCAGCGCGTCGTGCAATTGGCGTCGAACGGTTCGCCAGTCCTTCAGGATGTCGGCGGGTTGCACCGAGGCGATTTCCTCGGCACCGCGATCGACGAACCCGCTCGGGTCTTCGGCCGCCGACCCGAGCACTTCGGTGAAACCGGCCTCGTCGTTAACCGACAGCAGCGCGACGCGGTCGGTCCACAGCAGGTGGGCGATCTGGTGCGCGATGGTCCAGCCCGGTGCTGGCGTGGCCGTCGCCCAGCGGTCTGAGGAAAGGTCGGCGACCAAGCTGTCCAGATAGTCGCTTTCGGCGCGAAGGTCGTCCACGATCGGGGCCGCTGTCGCCATGCGGCACACCTTAACGTGGCCTCGCCGCGCGGCGAGCGACGCCGGCGTGCACGACGAGCCCGGCAAGGTATGTCGCCGATCCGGCGGCGACCAGCCCGGCGGACCGGCCGTCGGGCGGGATGACCGAAGCCGCCGCGGTGAGCGCGACGATGAACGACATCCAGAACAACGCGTCCTGCACCGCGAACATATGGCCGCGCAGGGCGTCGTCGACGTCGATCTGCATGGCGGTGTCGGCACACAGCTTGACCACCTGGCCGGCCGCTCCCAGCAGGAACCCGCACAGCAGCAGAATCGGCATCTGCAGGCCGAGGCCGGCGAGCTGGATGCCCGCAGCTGCCAGCAGAGCCCCGTTGGCGGTGCGGTAGCGGCCCCAGCGGGCGACCGCGATCGGCGTGATGACGTTGGCGAGGAACGCACCGATGCCGGTGACGAGGAAGAACAGCGCAGCGGTACCGAAGCCCGCGACGGCCTGGCTGTCGCCGTGTCGCACCATGACGAACACGAGCATGCTGTTGATGCCGAGCACCATCCGATGTGTCGCCAGCCCGCAGAGGGTGGCGCCGACGGTCGGCACGGCAAGGACGGTGCGGGCGCCGTGCAACCACCCCGTCGCGACTGCGTACGTCACCGACCCGTGCACGGCCCGCCCACTCACCTGCGGGCCGAGCACGCGCGGGGGGAACCGCACCGACAACACAAGCGCGAGCGACACCGGAATCACGACGATGAGAATGATTGCTGCAGAGCCCCTGTCGTTGGCGCCGAACAGCGGACGGGACGCCAGCATGAATCCGGCGCCAAGGAATGCTGCCGCGCCGCCGGTGGCCGTCGCGACAGAGTTCATCGTCACGATCTGGTCGCGGGGTACCACGTCGGGCAGCGCCGCCGACAGGCCGGAGGACACGAAGCGGGTGAAGCCGTTTGCGATCAGCGCCCCGAACAGGATCGACAGGTCGTCTGCGCCAGAAGCCAGCAGCGCGGCGATGCCGAGCACGAGCAGCAGCCGCGCCGCATTCGCCCCGATCAGCACCGATCGCCTGTCCCAACGGTCCAGCAAGGCGCCGGCGAAAGGACCGAGAACCGAGTACGGCAGGTAGAGCACGGCGAACGCGCCGACGAGCGCCCACGGGCCTGCGGCACGCTCGGTGTTGAACAGCAGCCCGCCGGCCAACCCGGCCTGAAACAGGCCGTCACCGAACTGGCTCGCGGTCCTCAGTTCGAGCAGTCGCCAGAACTGGGGAAGGCCGCGCACCGACCGCCACAGGGCCACCGGTGCGTGAGCATCAACCACAGCAATTCACAGTACAAATATCCCGGCGGGCCGCGACCGTTCGCCACCTTGGCCGTTCGCTGGTGACATGATGGGGGAGTGGCACAGTCAGATGATCCGGAGGACTTTGTCGCCCCGACGGCGAACAGGGTGCGCGCCGGAACGCTGCTGCTGGCCAACACCGATCTGCTCGAGCCCACCTTCCGCCGAAGCGTCATCTATGTCGTCGAGCACAACGACGGCGGCACGCTCGGGGTGGTGCTGAACCGGCCCAGTGAAACCGCCGTCTACAACGTGCTGCCGCAATGGGCGAAGCTGGCCACCAAGCCGAAGACGATGTTCATCGGCGGTCCGGTGAAGCGTGATGCGGCGCTGTGCCTGGCGACACTGCGCGTGGGCACGGATCCGGCCGGGGTGCCGGGCATTCGGCACGTGGCGGGCCGGATGGTGATGGTCGATCTCGACGCCGAGCCCGAAGCGATTGCGCCGATCGTCGAGGGTGTCCGGATATTTGCCGGGTACTCGGGCTGGACGATCGGTCAGCTCGAGGGCGAGATCGAGCGCGACGACTGGATCGTGTTGTCGGCGTTGCCCTCCGACGTGCTCGTGGAGGCACGGGTGGATCTGTGGGGCAGGGTGCTGCGTCGTCAGCCGCTGCCGCTGTCGCTGCTGGCGACCCACCCGATCGATATCAGCCGCAACTAGTTTCGCGACAGCGTGCAGGTGGCGCAGGCGCCCCCGCCGCAAGCCGATGCGCCTGTGCACGCCGGCGCCGCACCCGCGCCGGCCGCGACGAACTTCGCGCTCTGCCAGCAGCCCGCCGCGATGGTGGCAACTGCGCCGATCACGCACACGATGACCACGACCACGCCGGTTTCCGGGCGGGCCGACAGCGCCACCACGCCTGCGACGGTCAACATCGCCGCGGCGGCGAGCTGTGTCGGGGCGACCGCGCGAAGGACCTGCCGGACCATGTCGGCGGAGCGGGGGCGCGACAACGCCCAGCCACCGAGTGCGGCGGTCGCGACGGCGGCGAGCAGACATCCCACCGCCGCGAAAAGCATGCGGCCCACCTTAAAGGGCCTCGCCGGGGGCGCGCTAGCGGGGCGGCGCGTGTGCAGGTGCCGTCGGCAACGGTGCTGCTGGCGCCGGTGCGCCCGGGACACTGATCGCGAAGCCGTTGGTGATCGCCTCGGTGGCATCCGCCGCGGCGACGGCCTCACCGACGGTGGTGGTGACCGAGAGTGTGACGAGATACTTGTCGGACCCTGCTGTGGCGATGGTGTGCCGGCGTGACGTGTTGAGCGTCATGTTGTTCTCGCGGTAGGTGCCTTCGATGGTCGCCGACGGCATGCCGCCGTAGTCGGCGAGCGACGCGTTGGTGGTGCGCCACGCGGTCTTCTGTTCGGAATCGATGAAGCCGTGCGTGATGGCCTCTTTCGGGTCGAAATTCCCGCCGACCAGTTTGTAGACGACGAGGGCCGCGTTGGATGTGTAGATGCCATCGCCGCCGACCCGGTCGGCGATCACCGCGAACGCGTCGGGCACGTTGGGGTCGGGCACCTGCGACCAACCGCGCGGGACGGGCAGCACGATGTTGAGTGCCTTGAAGCCGTTGGCCACCTGCGGCTCCAGTTTGACGCCCTTTTCCTTCAGGAAGTCGCTCAGCGTCACGGAACTGGCCGGCAGCAGCGTCGGCTGTGCGGCGGCCGCGGCGGCAGGAACAACGCCGGGAGCGGCCAGGGATTGAACGGCGGACGACGGGGGTGCGACGGCTGCCGCAGCCAGTTGGCCGCTCGACTGCGCGGCGACGGCGCCACCAGGCATCACCGGAACCGCCTGCGCCACGGTGGCAGGCGCCGGCTGCGGCAGATACGGATAGAGGGGGTCGGCCGTGGCCGTGCCGGCCAGGCCGAGCACGCCGGCCATGCCTGCGGCGACACCACCTGCCACGATCCGCCAGCAGCGGGCATTCTCGATCATCCGCCCGATCCCTTCCCGAGTCCCTTTCCGGCTGTGGGGCGACGCATGCCCCTGGTCAGGGGGCGACCGTAACCCCGGCGCGCAGCCGGTCACCAGGCTTGGAACCGAGCTGGAATGAAGCCCTGACCGCTCCGCAATGCAACCGATACCTGCCCGTGGCCGGAGGGCGGGCCGCGGCGGCCCTTTACCCTGTTCACGTGAGCAGTGAGTCGGTCACCGACGCTTCCGTTGCGGGAGCCGACACCCCGCAGCACCGGTACACCGCGAAGCTGGCGGGGGAAATCGAGCGTGCCTGGCAAGACCGGTGGCATCAGCAGGGCACGTTCAACGTGCCCAATCCGGTGGGCTCGCTGGCGCCGACGGACGGGTCGCCGGTACCCGTCGACAAGATGTTCGTCCAGGACATGTTCCCCTACCCGTCGGGCGAGGGACTTCACGTCGGGCATCCGCTCGGGTACATCGCGACTGATGTCTACGCCCGCTACTTCCGGATGACGGGCCGCAATGTGTTGCACGCGTTGGGATTCGACGCGTTCGGACTGCCCGCCGAGCAGTACGCGGTGCAGACCGGCACGCATCCGCGCACCAGGACCGAGGCGAACATCGTCAACTTCCGCCGTCAGCTCGGCCGGCTGGGGCTGGGCCACGATGCGCGCCGCAGCTTCTCCACCACTGACGTTGACTTCTACAAGTGGACGCAGTGGATCTTTCTGCAGATCTACAACGCCTGGTTCGACAAAAACCTCAACAGGGCTCGCCGCATCGACGAGCTGGTCGGTGAATTCGAGTCCGGCCAGCGCGGCCTCGATGACGGCAGGCAATGGTCGGCGTTGTCGGCGGACGACCGTGCCGACGTGATCGATTCGTACCGGCTGGTGTATCAGGCCGACTCGATGGTCAACTGGTGCCCAGGGCTCGGCACGGTGCTGGCGAACGAGGAAGTCACCTCTGACGGCCGCAGCGACCGCGGTAACTTTCCGGTATTTCGAAAGCGGTTGCGGCAGTGGATGATGCGTATCACCGCATACTCCGACAGGCTGCTCGACGATCTCGACGTGCTGGACTGGCCGGAGAAGGTCAAGACCATGCAGCGCAATTGGATCGGCCGATCCACCGGCGCGTCGGCGTTGTTCCTGGCGGACGGCGCGGCCATCGAGGTGTTCACCACGCGGCCGGACACGCTGTTCGGAGCCACCTATCTGGTGCTGGCGCCCGAGCATCCGCTGGTCGAGCAGCTGACCGCCACGTCGTGGCCCGACGCTGACGTCGACGCGCGCTGGACCTTCGGCGCGGCCGGCCCGGCAGAAGCCGTCGCCTCCTACCGGCGGTCGATCGCGGCCAAGTCGGATCTGGAGCGGCAAGAGGCCAAGACAAAGACCGGCGTCTTTTTGGGTAGCTACGCCGCCAATCCCGCCAACGGACAACAGATTCCGATCTTCATCGCCGACTACGTACTGGCCGGCTACGGGACCGGTGCAATCATGGCGGTGCCCGGCCACGACCAGCGCGACTGGGAGTTCGCCCAGGCATTCGGCCTGCCGATCGTCGAAGTGATTGCCGGCGGCGACATTTCGCAATCCGCGTTCACCGGTGACGGCGAGGTGGTCAACTCCGACTATCTGAATGGGCTGAGCGTGGAGTCGGCGAAGGAGGCCATCGCGGCGCGGCTGGTCGCCGACGGCACCGGGCAGGCCCGCGTCGAGTACAAGCTGCGCGACTGGCTGTTCGCCAGGCAGCGGTACTGGGGTGAGCCGTTCCCGATCGTGTACGACGAAAACGGCCGCGCGCATCCGCTGCCCGAATCCGAGCTGCCGGTCGAACTGCCCGACATCGAAGACTATTCGCCGGTGCTGTTCGACCCCGACGACGCCGATAGCGTGCCGTCGCCGCCGTTGAACAAGGCGACCGAATGGGTGCACGTCGAGCTGGATCTCGGTGACGGGCCCAAGACCTACACCCGCGACACCAACGTCATGCCGCAGTGGGCGGGCAGCTCGTGGTACGAGCTGCGCTACACCGATCCGCACAACTCGAAAGCGTTGTGCGACAAGGAGAACGAAGCGTACTGGATGGGGCCGCGGCCCGCCGAGCACGGCCAGCACGATCCGGGTGGGGTGGACCTGTACGTCGGTGGTGTCGAACACGCGGTGCTGCACCTGCTGTATTCGCGGTTCTGGCACAAGGTGCTCTACGACCTCGGGCACGTGTCGTCGCGGGAGCCGTACCGCCGGCTGGTCAACCAGGGCTACATCCAGGCGCACGCCTATACGGACTCGCGCGGCACATATGTGCCGGCCGCCGAAGTCGTTGAGCGCGAGGGGAAGTTCTACTGGCCCGGGCCCGACGGCGACCTAGAGGTGAACCAGGAGTTCGGCAAGATCGGCAAGAGCCTGAAGAACTCGGTGTCGCCGGACGAGATCTGCGACAACTACGGCGCGGACACCCTGCGGATGTACGAGATGTCGATGGGTCCGCTGGAGGCGTCGCGGCCGTGGGCGACGAAGGACGTCGTCGGCGCATACCGGTTCCTGCAGCGGGTGTGGCGGCTGGTCGTAGACGAACAGACCGGTGAGCTTCGCGTCAGCGACGAGGACCCGGACGACGAGACGGTGCGGGCACTGCACCGCACGATCGCCGGAGTATCGGAAGACTTTGCGGCACTGCGTAACAACACCGCGGGCGCCAAGCTGATCGAGTACACCAACCATCTGACCAAGCAGCACGCGGGGGCGGTGCCGCGGGCTGCGGTCGAGCCGCTGGTGTTGATGGTCGCGCCGCTGGCGCCGCACCTGGCCGAGGAGCTGTGGCAGCGGCTGGGCCACGCGAAATCGCTGGCGCACGGCCCCTTCCCGGTGGCCGACGAGGCGTACCTAACCGTGGACACCGTCGAGTTCCCGGTGCAGGTCAACGGGAAGGTGCGCGGCCACATCACGGTGCCGGCCGACGCCGACGCCGACACCATCGAGTCTGCGGCATTGGCCGACGAGAAGGTGCAGGCATTCCTCAGCGGCGCGACGCCGAAGAAGGTGATCGTCGTCGCCGGCCGCCTGGTGAACCTCGTCGTCTAGCCGCCAGCGATTTCGGCGCGCTGGGTCACGCTCAGGGTGACTGCGCGCGCCGAAATCACGGGATAGGGAACCGCACGAGCCGGCCGTGCGTCAGCCGTTAGGTGCTGAATGATTATCTGCGGCGGCACGACGGAGTGTTGACCATCGAGCATGCGCGTCGAGCCGGGCTGACAAAGCAGGCGGTCAGCCGCCGCGTCCAGGCTGGCCACTGGCGGCAGTGCTCGCGCGGCGTCTACTTCGCCGACGATCGGCCGTTCACCGATGCGGCCCGCGTGCGCGCCGCGGTATGGAGCTATGGCAGCCGAGCCGCGGCCAGCGGTCTCGCCGCCGCTTACTGGCTCGGCTTGACGAAGTTCGCACCCCGTGTCGTCGAAGTGACGGTGCCGCGAACCAGCCACGGCCGCAGGCACGACGGTTCTCGGGTACGACGACGGGATCTCGCCGCCGCGGATGTGATCGAACGCCGGGGCTTGCGCGTGACGTGTCAGGCTCTGACGCTGGTGGAAGCGGCGGTGCGCAGGCCCGGCGGCGCCAAGATGCTGGATTCCGCTCTGCAACGAGATGTGCACCTGCGCGACCTGTGGGCTGCCCACTTGCGGAACAAAGGAAGGTACGGATCGCCCGCTGCACGGCGGCTTCTCCAAGCCGCATCAGACGGGGCCCGCAGCGAGGCCGAGCGACTGTTTCTCGCGCTGCTGCGGCGAGCAGGCATCACGGGCTGGCGGACGAACTATCGTGTCGGCGGCTACCGCGTGGACGTTGGATTCCCGGCGGCAAAGGTGGCTGTCGAGATCGACGGACTCGCGTTCCATAGCGACGCCGAAGATTTCCAGATCGATCGCGAACGCCAGAATGCCATCACCTTGCTCGGCTGGCAGGTGCTGCGCTTCACCTGGCTCGACCTGACGGAGTATCCCGAACGAGTCCTTGCCGTACTCCGCAGAGCGATTTGGGTGCGCTGAGTCACGTTCAACGTGACTGCGCGCGCCGAAATCACCTCGGGCGGACGACGACCTCGTGGATGTGGGCGTCCGGCGGGGCGTTGACGGCGCTCGCCACGACATCCGCGACGGTCTGCGGGCTCAGGAACCGGTCGGCCCGGTACTCGCCGCCCTCGTAGGCGACCAGCCCTTCCTGCATGGCGGTCGCGATCCGTCCCGGATGGATCGAGGTCACCCGCAGCTCGGGTTCGTCGTTGCGCAGTGAGTCCGCGAAGCCGCGCAACGCGAACTTGCTGGCGGTGTACGACGCCAGGCCCGGCGAGGCGCTGATCCCCGCGCCGGAGTTGATGAACACCACCTGACCGCGGGCAGCGCGCAGTGCGGGCAGCAGCGCCAGCGTGAGCGCGACCGCCCCGACGACGTTGACCTCCATGGTGACGCGCCACTCGTCGACGGTCGACTCCGCGACACGACCCGGGAATGCCGCGCCCGCGTTGTGAATCAGCACGTCGAGCTCGTCGATCGGCTCGACCACGTCGGGGATCGCGTCGCTGTCCTGGAGGTCGAGTGGCCAGGTCGTGGCGCCCAGCCGCGCGGCAAGCGCGTCGAGCCGGTCGGACGGCCGACCGCCGAGAAACAGCGTGTGACTGGGAGCGAGTGCATCGGCGATGGCCGTGCCGAGCCCACCCGCCGGCCCGGTGATGAAAGCGGTCGGCATGCCGGTCACCCTACCGACTGCGATCATTGAGGCGATGGCCCCTGATCCCAGCTTCGCGCCCACGCAGCTCGCGGCACGCGCTGCGTATCTACTGCGCGGCAACGACCTGGGCGTGATGACGACCGCGGCTCCCCTGCTCTACCCGCACATGTGGAGTTGGGACGCCGCATTCGTCGCGATCGGCCTCGCCCCGCTGAGCGTCGAGCGCGCCGTCGTCGAACTCGACACGCTGCTCTCGGCGCAGTGGGCCAACGGCATGATCCCGCACATCGTCTTCGCCAACGGGGTCGACGGCTACTTCCCGGGCCCCGCGCGATGGGCGACCTCGGCGCTGGCCGCCAACGCGCCGCGCTCGCGGCACACGTCGGGCATCACGCAGCCGCCGGTGCACGCGATCGCGGTGCAGCGCATCCTCGACCAAGCCCGGTCACGCGGGCGCTCCACCCGTGCGGTGGCCGAGGCGTTCCTCGACCGCCGCTGGGACGATCTGGTCCGCTGGCACCGCTGGCTGGCGGAGGCGCGTGATCAGAAGTCGCACGGCCGGGTGACGCTGTACCACGGGTGGGAGTCCGGGATGGACAACTCGCCGCGCTGGGATGCCGCGTACGCCAACGTGATTCCGGGCAACGTGCCGGAGTACCAGCGCGAGGACAACACGATCGTCACCGACGCCAGCCAGCGACCGTCCGACACGGAGTACGACCGCTACCTGTGGCTGGTCGAGGAGATGAAGTCGGCGCGCTACGACGACGAGTTGCTGCCCAAGGTGATGAGCTTCGCCGTCGAGGACGTGTTCGTCTCGGCGATCCTGTCGGTGGCATGCACGGTCCTCGCCGAGATCGGGGAGGACTACAAGCGGCCCAACGCCGATGTCAGGGATCTGTATGCATGGGCCGAACGATTCAGCGCAGGAGTCACCGAAACGACTGACGAAAGAACCGGCGCAGCAAGGGATTACGATGTCCGGGCGGGTAAGCTGATCGCCACCGAGACCGTGGCGCAGTTCGCACCGCTGCTGTGCGGTGGCCTGCCACACGACAAGGAGCGCACGCTGTTGCGCCTACTGGAGGGCCCGCGGTTCTGCGGGCATCCCGACCTCAAGTACGCCCTGATCCCGTCGACGTCGCCGGTGTCGCGTGACTTCCGGGCGCGGGAGTACTGGCGCGGGCCCGTCTGGCCGGTGATGACGTGGCTGTTCTCCTGGGCCTTCGCTCGCCGCGGCTGGGCCGAGCGGTCCTCGATATTGAGGCGTGAAGGCCTGCGGCAGGCCAGCGACGGCACCTTCGCCGAGTACTACGAACCGTTCACCGGCGAACCGCTAGGCAGCATGCAGCAGTCGTGGACCGCCGCGGCGGTTCTGGACTGGCTGGGTTAATCGTTCGTCTGCCCGGTTTCGGCGTCGGCGAGCCGCTCCATCGGACCCAGCGCCTTGGTGAGCGTCTCGACGTCGTCTTCGGAGAGGTGGCCGAGCATCGCGGCCAAGGCAGCCCGGCGCGCGGCCAGGGCTTCGCGGTGCTGGACGAGACCTCTGGGAGTGACCTCGACCAGCACGGCACGAAGATCCGACGGGTCGCGCGAACGCTTTACCAGGCCGAGCTTTTCGAGCCGACGGATCGCCACCGTGGTGGTCGGGGTGCGAACCCGTTCGTGGGCCGCCAGATCGGTCATCCGGATGGGACCCTTTTCCAGCAGGGTCAACAGAATCGACAGTTGAGCCAAGGTCAGTTCGCCGCCGGCGGTGCTGCCCTTGACATCGCCACGCCGCAGAACGGAGAAAAGCTTGGAGAGGACGCGCTGCAGCTCAGCTGCCAGCTCGCCGACCTGCGCTTCTGTCTCCACCATAGTTCGCTAGTCTAACCTGTCAGAGTCTGACGGTAGGCAATCGCGCGATGTTCGCGGTTATAAAACTTGGGACAGGAAACGCTGTAGTCTCTCCGTCTCCGCGGCGTCGAAGATCTGCTCCGGCGGGCCCGATTCGACGACTCGGCCGTGATCCATGAAGACCACGGCATCCGACGTGGACCTGGCGAAGCCCATCTCATGCGTGACGACGACCATCGTCATCCCCGACCCGCCGAGGTCGGCGATGAGTTCCAGGATGCCCTTCACCAGTTCGGGATCCAGCGCCGAAGTGGCCTCGTCGAAGAACATCACCTGCGGTGTCATGGCCAGGGCGCGCGCGATCGCGACGCGTTGCTGTTGTCCGCCGGACAATGTCGCGGGCCGGACATCGGCCTTGTGCCGCAACCCAACCCGGTCCAGTTGGGCCAATCCAAGCTCGCGCGACTCGTCGGCGCCGAGCCTCTTGAGCTTGCGTGGCGCCAACGTCACGTTGTCGAGCACGGTGCGGTGCGGGAAAAGATTGAAATGCTGGAACACCATGCCGATCCGTTGGCGAAGCTGATCGGGGTTGTCGCGCAGCACCGACCTGCCGTCGAGCAGGATGTCCCCGCGATCGGGTTCGTAGAGCCGGTTGAGCGTCCGCAACAGCGTCGACTTGCCCGACCCGGACGGCCCGATCACCGCGACGGTGCTACCCGCGGGCACGTCGACGTCGACGCCCCGCAACACCGCATTGGGGCCGAACGACAGATGAAGGTCTCTGCCGGTCAGGGAGACCGGCGCAGCCGCCGCGGTCATCAGATCATCTCCTGCGACGAGGCCGGGTTCAGCGGTGTCAGTGGGTCTTCGGGCTCGGCGGGCTTGCCCTTGCGCAGCCGGGCGTCGATGTAGTTGACCAGGTGGGTCAGCGGGATCGTCAGCAGGAGGTAGAACAGCCCGGCGGCCACCAGCGGGGACAGGTTGCCGGTCTGCGCGTTGAGGTCGCGGCCGACCTGGAACAGCTCGCGCTGGTTGGCGACCAGACCCAGGAAGTAGACCAGCGAGCTCGCCTTGAGGAGCGAGATGAACTGGTTGACCAACGCGGGCAGCACCCGCCGAATCCCCTGGGGCACCACCACCAGCCGCATCGACGCCGGATAGCTGAAGCCCAGCGCACGGGATGCCTCCAGCTGCCCGGGTTCCACGCTCTGGATGCCGGAGCGGAAGATCTCTCCGACGTAGGCCGCAGCCATCAGCCCCAGCGCCGCGATGCCGAGCGGATAGGGATTGTTTCCGGTCAGCCCACCGACCACCGGGCCGACGCCGAGGCCGATCAGCAGAATGATCACCACTTCGGGCAGGCCGCGGAAGATGTCGGTGTAGACGCGTGCCGGCCAACGAAGCCAGCGGGCGCGGGAGATGCCGGCCACCGCCAGAGCCATGCCCAGCAAAAGGCCGATCACGCTGGCGCTGATGGTAAGGATCAACGTGTTCGGCAGGCCCGTCGTGAGCAGATCGGGGACCGCCTGCTTGTACAGGTCCCAGTCGAGAAACGAGCCGGCGAGTTGCGACAGCGTCGACTTCGGCTGTGCCGCAGACGGATTCGTGGATTCTCCCCGGTGACTGGCGGCAATCGCCGCGAAGTCCGGCAGCTGCGGCGGCGGCGCCGCCTTGGACCCGGGTTTCCACCCGGGCGGCAGCTGGCGCGGCACCCAGTCGGAGTACAGCCGCGACCAGGTGCCGCCGGCGATGACCGCGTCCAGTCCGGAGTTCAGCGCGTCGATCAGCGGCGTGTTCTCCTTGGCGACCGCGTAGGCAACGAAATTGTCCAAGCTGAAGGTGTTCTCGATGATCTGCGCCGGATCGCCCGGCTGCACGGTGCCCTGCGCCTGTTGCGACGGCGCCACCCACGCGTCGATCTGCCGAGTCTTCAGGCTCGCGTAGACGGTGTTGTAGTCGGGGAACTTGACCGGATCGAGGTGCAGCGAGTCGACGACATAGGCCTCCTGGACGGTGCCCTGCACGACGCCGATGCGCTGGCCCGCGGCGAGCTCGCCGAATCCGGTGATCGACGATCCCGTCGGCACGACGAGCGAGAAGTACCCGAAGTCGTAGCCGTTGGTGAATCCGACCGTGCGTCTGCGGGCGTCGGTGGTGGTGATGGACGACGATCCGACGTCGAAGCGCCGCGACGCCACCTGGGCGAGCAGGCCGGAGAATTCGGTTCCGACGAAATTTATTCTCAGACCCAGCTTTTCGGCGATGGCGCGCAGCAACTCGTTGTCGAATCCGGTGAACTGTCCCCGTGAGTTGATGCAGATGCTCGGCGGCGCGTCGGACAGCGTGCCGACGGTCAGCACGCCGGGTGCGCTCAGGCCGAGCGCGCTGATGTTGACGGTATCGAGCGGCGCAACGGTGGGCGTCGTGTATTTGTCTTCACCGGGCCCCTGTGCGGCGGACGCGAGGTTCGTCGGAACGGCGCTTGCGCTGTCGACGCCGGGCGGGGCGCACTGGTCGACGTCGGCGTCTGCGGGCCCGGCCGCCGAAAGGCTGAGGACCAGCAGCCCGATCAGCGTCAGAACGAATGCTTTACCTGTCCGTCCCAAGGAGATCATCCAAGCCAACGTAGCCGTCGCGGTGGCCGCGGCGTCCGCTTGCGCTCATTCAGAACGCAACTGACGGTTCCCTGGCGAGCCCCGACGGACTGAACACCCTGCGACGCACCAGTTCGCCGACCATGATCCGGCCCATGGCTTCCGCTCGGCCTGCGCATGCGGCGCGCGCACCGTCGGGATCGTGCCGGTGAATGGCGGCCGTCTCCGCTTCGTAGAACGGGAGCATCTCGTCGTGATTGTTCAAATACGTCACCCAGAACGAGCGCGGGATGAAGCTCTGCGAGGCGCGGATCTCGGCCATCAGCCTGGGTCCGGCGTACTCGTCGTTGATGATCTGCCGGTACTGCCACGCCGCTTCCTGGAATGAGCGCGACTCGCGGTTGGCACGCATGAACTCGGTCAGCGAGTCGAGCTGGGCCAGCACATGCGGGCGCGGATCGATGGCGGCGCGGGCCGACGCGATACCTAGAAGGATGCCGTGCAGCTCGTGATGCTCCAGCACGACGGACTCGTCGAAGCGTTCGATGAACGCACCGCGGTGGTAGCGCGTGGAGAGGATTCCGTCGTGTTCGAGTTGGACGACGGCCTCCTGAATCGGCACCCGGCTCAGGCCGAGCTCGTGTGCGATCTCGTTGCGGTCGACGCGATCACCAGAGCGCAGCTTGCCAGTGAGCACCAGGTTGATGATGTGGGAAACAACCTGGTCCTTCTCTTTCACTCCATACCTCTTGGGCATCGCGGCGACAGTTAAACACGCGAATCGGTCGCGAGTCGGCGTTTGACCGAATGCGACTCTTTTCGTGTCGTCGTATTCGCGCAGCCTAAGCTCAGTTAGTTGGCGGAGCGCTGATCCCGCCAGCGGCACAACGCTTCTGCCTCGCTCAGGTCGTAGTCCGGACCGTTGACGCCGACGGTGAGAAGCGTGACGCCGAGGTCGGCGAGCGCGTCGGCCTCCGCGAGCAGCGCGTCGGTGCCTTTACCGGAAACACCCGCCGAGCGCTCGATGGCCGCGGGGTCTCGACCGACGTCCGCGCAGTGCCCGGCGAGCACCTCTGCCTTCTGTGGATACTCTGTGCTGTCGCTGAATGAGTGCCAGATGTCGCCGTATTCCGCGACCAGGCGCAGCGTCTTCTTCTCACCGCCGCCCCCGATCAACACCGGGATGTCGCGAGTGGGTTGCGGATTGAGTTTGCCCAGCCGCGACGTGATGCGCGGAAATGCGGCGGCGAGATCATCGAGGCGGCTGCCCGCAGTGCCGAACTCGTAGCCGTACTCGTCGTAGTCCTTCTGCTTCCAGCCCGATCCGATGCCGAGGATCAGCCGGCCGTCGGAGATGTGGTCGACCGTGCGCGCCATGTCGGCGAGCAATTCCGGGTTGCGGTACGAATTACAGGTGACGAGCGCGCCGATGTGAATGCGCGACGTCTGTTCTGCCCATGCGCCGAGCATCGTCCAGCATTCGTAATGTGGACCGTCGGGGTCGCCGTATAGCGGGAAGAAGTGGTCCCAGTTGAAGGCGACGTCGACGCCGAGGTCTTCGGAGCGACGCACCGCGTCGCGGATGTGGCTGTAGGTAGGTGAGTGTTGCGGCTGCAGCTGCACGCCGACACGGATCGGAGTAGGCACCACTGCATCATTCCCGGTTTGGCTACCCGCCAATCCGGCCGTCGGTCTTCCACACCGCCACCACCGACGGGCGCGCCGTGCCGTTGCCGCCCTCGGGCCACCGCGACAGCGGATCGTCGATGCTGTTGTCATCGTGCTCGCCGGGATGCTGCACGCACACGGTCACCAGGTCGTCGGTGATCACGGGTCCACAGGTCTCCGCGCCGAGCGGGACGGTGAGGAACTGTTTGGTCTCGCCGCGGTTGGGGCCGTCGAGTGCGACGGCGAACAGCCCGTCGTTGGAATCCAATGCGTTGCCGTCGGTGGAGATCCAGAGATTGCCGTGGCCGTCGAACGCCACGTTGTCTGGACACGAGATCGGGCTGACCTTCGACTTGTCGAAGCCGGCGAAGTAGGTGTCGGCGGCCGCCGGGTCGCCGCACACCAGCAGCAGGTCCCAGGTGAAGTCGGTGCCGGAGTGGTTGTCGGTGATCTCGAGGACCTGCCCGCTCTTGTTGTCGTTGCGCGGGTTGGCGGCGTCCGGCGGTGCCTCGCCCGGCGCGCCGCGCTCGTCGTTGTTGGTCAGCGCGACGTAGAGCTTGCCGGTCTTGGGGTTGGCCTCGAAGTCCTCGGGCCGGTCCATCTTGGTGGCGCCCGCCTTGTCCGCGGCGAACCGGGTGAATACCGCTGCCTCCTGAGCGGTCACGCCGGCGACGAGTGATTCGGCCTGACCGTTCGGTCCCGAGCGCAGCAGCGGCAGCCACGTCCCGGTCCCGGTGAAAGCTCCCTTCGCGGGCAGCTTGCCGGAGCCGTCGATCTCGGCGGGCGGAATGTCGCTGGACAGCCTCGCGACGTAGAGCGTGCCCTCGTCGAGCAGCGTCATGTTGTGAGAAAAGGACGCCGGGTCTCCCTTCTCCCACCCAGGCTGCATCTTCTTGCCGGAGACGAATTTGTACATGTAGTCGAAGCGCTCGTCGTCGCCGCTGTAGGCCACGACGGTGCCGTCATCGCTGATGGAGATGTTGGCGGCCTCGTGCCGGAACCTGCCCATCGCGGTGTGCTTCACCGGGGTCGACTCGGGGTCCCACGGGTTGAGTTCGACGATGTAGCCGAACCGGTTGGGCTCGTTCGGGCTCTTCGCGACATCGAAGCGCGGATCGAACGTCTCCCACAACAGCTCCGATGGTTCCAGCGGGATGCCGTAGCGGTCGTACCGATCGGCGTCCACTGGGTTCGGTTTGGCGGTGCCTTCACCGGCCCCGAAGTAGTCCTGGAAATTCTCTTCACCCGAAAGCACTGTGCCCCAGGGAGTTACACCGCCCGAGCAGTTGGCAAAGGTGCCCAGCACCGTGCGGCCGGTCGGATCGGCCGCGGTCTTCACGAAGTCGGTGCCCGCGGCGGGCCCGACCAGCGCGATCGGAGTGTCGGCGGTGATCCGCCGGTTGTAGCGGCCCAGCATCGGTTTGAGGCCACCGCCGGGTACCCGTTCCACCTCGACGACGCCCATGCCGATCGCGGCGATCTCGACGTCGAACTGTTCACGCGTCGGTGCGTCCGCCCGGTAACCGGGAAACATGAACATCGGGGTGACGTACTCGTGGTTGGTGACCAGAAGAAAGCGGTTCGGCCGGCCCCCGAATTCGGCCGGGATCGGCAACAGCCCGGCGAAGTCGTTGTTGAAGCCGAACTGGCCGCGCTGGGCGGCCGCGGTCTGGTTGCGCACGTCGAACTTCGGCGCACCGTCGAGAATGGGGTCGCCCCAGCTGATCACCACGCCGTGCTCGTAGCCGGCCGGAACGACGACGGCGTCCTCGCTGTTCGGCGCGACGGAGTCGAACTGCATGCCGGTTGGCGTCTCCGCCGGCTGCGCCGACGATGTCGGTGTCGCGGCGGGCTCTTCTTCGCGTCCGCAGGCGGCCAGCGCCGAGCCTGCGCCGACCGCCAGTACCGCGATGCCGCCGGCCTGCAGCACCGAACGACGCGACACCGCCTTGGCGATGTCGCCGAAGTAGGAGTTGTCGCTGGTGTTGCGAACGGGTTTGGAGCAGGCGTCGCCGCATTTGAAACGACATGTCACGTGTTGCCGCTTGGACTTTCCGTCATGGGTAACGAAGAGGTTCAACGGCACAAGCGCCATGGATGGGTATCCTTCCGAGCACATTGACCGGCCGCGGGATGGCGGCCGGGTGCGGCGAAATCTACGTCAACCTGGCAAGCAACTGGGAAGCTTTCGGTGAACAGCTGGGAACGCTAGGCGCCCAGCACACCGCGCAGGATGTCGACCAGCGCGTGGGGTTGATCACCCTGGACCGAGTGACCGGAGTCGGCGACGACGTGCGTGCGCTGGAACCCGGGCGCGCCCTCGGCGAACGCCGCGGCGTCCTCGTCGTTGACGAAGAACGAGTTGGCTCCCCGCACGAGCGTGGTCGGCATGGTGATCTTCCCGACGTCGTCCCACAGACCCTGGAAGGAGTCCGGCATCTTCTTGTTCTTGCTGCGAAAGGTGTCGTAGCGCCACGTCCAGGTGCCGTCGTCGTTGCGCTTCGAGTTGTGGAAAACACCGCGCCGCAACGACTTCCGATCGCGGTGCGGCGACGCCTCGATGGTCACGTCGAGCATCGCCTTGAAGGTGGGAAACGTCCGCTCGCCCTGCACCAGCGCGACGGCGCCAAGCTGAGCCTTCGTCATCTGTTCGTGGCGCTCGGGTGCCGACGGGGTGACATCGACGAGGACCAACTCGGGCACCAGGGCAGGTTCGGTGGCGGCGATGCGCAGCGCGGTCAGGCCGCCGAGCGACATGCCCACCACGAGACGCGGAGTGGGCGCCCATTCGCGCAGCAGCGGCCGCAGCGTCTCGGCGTTGAGCTTCGGGCCGTAGTCGCCGTCGTCGCGCCACGCCGAACGCCCGTGGCCGGGCAGATCGATCGCCAGGGCAGGCCTGCCGAGGCCGAGGATCACGGTGTCCCAGGTGTGCGCGTTCTGGCCACCGCCGTGCAGGAACACCACCTGTGGCGGCTCGTCGCCCCACTTCAACCCGCTGATGTCGCCGGAGTCGACGCGGACGACCGGCGGAAGGGGGCCGGTGTGCCCGATCTGTTCGGCGTTCTCCGCCAGCAGCGCGAACTCGTCGAGATTGAGCAGGTTGTCGTCGGAGATCTCGGGTGTTGGTTGCTCCTCGCGCAAGCGCTCGTCGGCCATGTGCTGACCCTACGCACCGGCGAAATTCACGTGCGATCCGAGCGGCTCTGTGTCAGCGTCGCAATCATGACTCTGATGTCGGATGCACCGGCATGGTTGACGATCCGCACCGGCGAGGACGCGGACTGGCCGGCCATGGCACTGCTGGGCGCAACGGGTTTCGGCGCGTGGCGGCCGCAGGAAGCCAACGACATGTGGCGGACCCTGATGCCTGCAGACGGTGTCGTCCTCGCTTGCGACGGGCGCGATGTTCGCCGAATTGCACGGCCGGATGGGCGCGTACCCGATCGCCGGGTTGGAAGCCAGCGAGGCCGGCATCTACGGCCGCTTCGGCTACGGGCCCGACCGACGGGAAGCCCGATTCCATGCCGACGTGCCCGACCCGGGTGGTGTTCGGGTGGTGCGGCCCGCGGAGCATCGCGAACAGCTCGAGGATGTCTACGAGCGGTGGCGGCTGCGCACTCCCGGCGGCCTGCACACCCCGGACCGGATGTGGGATGAGGTGCTGACCGACCGCGAGGTCTCCCGGCGCGGGGGCAGCCCGTTCTTCTGTCTGCTGCACGACGACGGCTTCGTGTTGTATCGGTTGCACAGGTCCCGGCGAGAAGAAGACCGTCGAGATCAGCAAGCTGGCCGCGGTGACACCGCGCGCACATCGCGCTGTGGCGGGTGCTGCTCGGGATGGACCTCATCGAGACGGTCGGCATTCAAACTCATCCGCACGACGTGCTGCCGTATCTGCTGACCGATCCGCGGTTGGTGCGGACCACCGGTGTGGAGGACGCGTTGTGGCTGCGGCTGCTCGACATCCCGGCAGCGCTGGAGGCGCGCAGGTATGCCGCCGATGTGTCTGCGGTGCTGTGCATTTCGGGCGACGTGCTTGGCGGCGGCGGGCGGTATGCGCTCGATGTGCGCGACGGCCGGGCGCACTGCGTTCCGACAGACGCCGCCGCCGATGTGCACACAAGCCGGTCGGTGCTCGGCAGTCTCTACATGGGCACGCATCGCGCCTCGGCCTTTACCACCGCAGAACGGCTGCGGTGCAACGACTCTGAATTGGTGGCTCAGCTGGACGCGGCGTTCGCCACCGACATTCCAGCTGAGCTCGGCTACGGCTTCTAGCCCCGGTCGATCCCCGAGTCGCTTCGCTACTGCCCGCCGGCGATGAAGGTTTCGAGCTGTGCCCGCGCCACGTCGTCGGGCAGCTGCTTGGGCGGGCTCTTCATCAGGTAGGCCGACGCGGCCTCGACCGGGCCGCCGATACCGCGGTCCTTGGCGATCTTCGCCGCACGGACCGCGTCGATGATGACGCCCGCCGAGTTGGGTGAGTCCCACACCTCGAGCTTGTACTCCAGGTTCAGCGGCACGTCGCCGAACGCGCGGCCTTCCAGCCGCACGTAGGCCCACTTGCGGTCGTCGAGCCAGCCGACGTGATCGGACGGGCCGATGTGGACGTCCTTGGTCTTGAACTCGCGCTGGAGATTCGACGTGACGGCCTGGGTCTTGGAGATCTTCTTCGACTCGAGGCGCTCGCGCTCGAGCATGTTGAGGAAGTCCATGTTGCCGCCGACGTTGAGCTGCATCGTGCGGTCGAGTTGCACGCCGCGGTCCTCGAACAGCTTCGCCATCACGCGGTGGGTGATCGTCGCGCCGACCTGGCTCTTGATGTCGTCGCCGACGATCGGCACGCCGGCGTCTTCGAACTTCTTCGCCCACACCGGGTCGGAGGCGATGAACACCGGCAGCGCGTTGACGAACGCGACACCCGCGTCGATCGCGCACTGGGCGTAGAACTTGTCGGCCTCTTCGGAGCCGACGGGAAGGTAGGAGACCATCACGTCGACGCTGTTGTCCTTGAGCGCCTTGACGACGTCGACCGGATCGGAGTCGGAGACCTCGATGGTTTCGGCGTAGTACTTGCCGATGCCGTCGAGAGTCGGACCGCGCTGCACGGTGACGTTGGTCGGCGGGACGTCGGCGATCTTGATGGTGTTGTTCTCCGACGCGAAGATGGCCTCGGAGAGATCGAACCCGACCTTCTTGGCGTCCACGTCGAAGGCGGCGACGAACTTGACGTCGCGCACGTGGTACTGGCCCAACTTCACATGCATCAGGCCGGGCACCGTGGCGCGCTCGTCGGCGTCCTGGTAGTACTGCACACCCTGAACCAGCGATGATGCGCAGTTGCCGACACCGACAATCGCGACCCGCACCTCGGTGTTTCCAGTCATGGCGACGTTCTCCCTCTCAATCCAATTCACTTGGAAATTTGTTGTTCTAGGACTGCTCGGCGCGACCCTGAGCTACTCGCTCGGCCGCGATCAAATCGTTGAGCCACTTCACTTCGCGCTCGCTGGACTCCAACCCCAGCTGGTGCAGCTGGCGGGTGTAGCGGTCAAGCGAACTGCTGGCCCGCGCGACGGCTTCGCGCAGACCCTCCCGGCGTTCCTCGACCTGACGACGGCGGCCCTCCAGGATCCGCATCCTGGCCTCTGCCGGGGTGCGGTTGAAGAAGGCGAGATGAACGCCGAACCCGTCGTCGGTGTAGTTCTGCGGACCGGTATCGGCCACCAACTCGGCGAAGCGCTTCTTGCCTGCGTCGGTCAGCTGGTAGACCCGGCGTGCCCGGCGCACCTTGGGGGTGCCGTCCGGCGCCGCGTCCTCGACGATCAACCCGTCGGCCTGCATGCGGCGCAACGCCGGGTACAGCGAGCCGTAGGAGAACGCTCGGAAAGCGCCGAGCAGCCCGGTAAGCCGCTTACGCAGTTCGTAGCCATGCATGGGTGACTCGAGCAGAAGACCCAGCACTGCCAGCTCCAGCATCGAACCACCTCCTTTGCCTGTCGCTACGACATCTCGACACCTCGGCAAATTGTATCGCGCCGATATATGCGGCGCTACATCGGGACGACAAGTGCCTGTTCAGCGGCCTAGCTGGGTTTGTTGACCTGCTTGATCGCGCCGTCGGGCGCGAGGTCGATGAAGCCACTGCCGAACTCGCTGCTGACATAGAGACGGATGCTGACTGCATCGGGCGTGGCCGGATCCTTCGACGGTTCGATGTCGATCCAGGTGTCGGAGATGTCCCTGCGCTGGATCTTCAGCGTCTCGGGGGCGCCGCGCAGAATCGCGATGGTCTGCTCGAAGTTGAATTTCGCAAGGTCGACGACGCGGTCGTCGCGGTCGACGGTGGTCGTCGAGTACGGGTCGCCCCAGCCGCCCCGGTAGTCGAACATCAGCTTGCGGCGCGGATCCTCGGTATCGGGACGGTAGAGCGTCGCGCGGTCAGGGCGGATGTTCATCTCGAAGCCGGTGGTGTCACCAAACTTCTGCCGCATCTGCTCGAACAATCCGTCGAGCCCGCCGAGCGATTGCAGCTGCCGGGGCGGCGTCAGCACCTTGGCGGGAATTCCGTCGGACTTCGCCCCCGGGTCGGTTTCGAAGCTCAGCGGCGAACTGGTGTTGCCGTAGAGCCCCCAGCCGATGCCGATGCCGAGAAGGACCAGCACCGCGGCGGTCGCGATCCGGATGCCCCAGCCGCCGCCGGCGGGCAACCGCGGCCGCGACTTCAGGTTCGGCAGCTTCACGGGCGCGTTCTCGGTCTGTAGGTCGGCGACCAGCGACTGCAACTCGCCGAGCGTGGCGGCGGTGGTGGCGGCGCTCACCCGTTGCCGGTGTTCCTCCATCGACAGCTGCCCTTCGGCGAGCGCGCTGTCGAGTACCTGGCAGGTATCGGTGCGGTCGCTGTCTTTTGCTCGGGTGCCTCGTGAACGCGGCGCCTGATCAGCTATTGCCACGTCGGAGATCGTAGATGTCAGCTGGGCTTTTCGACGCGCTTGATGTTGCCTGCGCCGTCGAGGTAGATCCACCCGTTCGTGCCGCTGTTCGTGGTGACCTTCACCAACAGCTCCAGCGCGCCGGGCCCGGCCGGGTCGGCGATGTAGTCGACGTCCAGGTCGGTGTCCGCGACGTCGGTCGGCACGATCTGCAGGGTTTCGGGGGCGTTCTGCAGTGCCGCGGCCGCGGCCGCCACGTCGAAGGCGCCCAGATCGGTGAGGTCGTCGGTGTCGGATCGGGACCGCGTCGATGGATCTCCCCAGCCGCCGTGAAAGGTGTAGATCAGCTTCGAGCCCTCGTCGGAGGCATCGGCACGGGCCAGGAGCGCCTCGTCGGCCATCACGGCGAGCTCATAGCCCATGGTGTCGCCGAACCTCGTGCGAATCTCGGCGATCAGGCGGGCCAACCCCGCCGCGGATTGCAGATCCTGCGGTGGATCCAGCACTACCGGCGCGGGTTCCTCCTTGGTAGCCGACGCCGGAGCGGACGGCTCGGCGGCCAGGGCGTGGGTTTCCTCGACCTCGGCACTCGGCGGGGAGGAAGCGGTGTTCGCGGTCGATCCGGCATCGCTCGACAGGGCCCAGGCGATCGCGCCGCCGACCACGACCGCCAGGCCCGTGACCGCCCCGATGACCCGGCGACTGCGCAGCCTCGATGGTGTCGTGCCGAGCGGCTGCGCGGGGCTGGCGCTTTGCAGATCGGCGACCAACTCCTGCAACTCGCCGAGAGTGGCCGCGTTGGTGGCCGCGCTCACCCGCTGCTGATGCTCCGTCATCGAAAGCTGACCGTCGGCGAGCGCGCTGTCGAGCACCTGACAGGTGTCTGTGCGGTCGCTGTCCTTTGCGCGGGTGCCCGGTGTCCGCCGCGTCGCCACGTCGGAGATCGTAAGAGTTCGATTGCCATCGCCGCAGACGGATGGCGACGCGGCCTGGGACCTGACCCGTCACGACCCCGCCGACGCGGGGCCGACGTACTCTGGTCATCGTGCGATTGCAGCGACAGGTGGTGGACTACGCGCTTCGGCGCCGGTCCCTGCTGGCGGAGGTGTACTCGGGGCGCACTGGCGTCTCGGAGGTCTGCGACGCCAATCCGTACCTGCTACGAGCCGCGAAGTTTCATGGGAAGCCCAGCTCGGTAGTGTGCCCGATCTGCCGGAAGGAACAGCTCACCTTGGTCTCATGGGTGTTCGGGGACCACCTCGGCGCGGTGTCGGGATCGGCGCGGACCGCCGAGGAGCTTGTCATGCTGGCGACCCGCTACGACGAATTCTCAGTACACGTGGTGGAGGTATGCCGCACCTGCAGCTGGAATCACCTGGTGAAGTCTTATGTCCTCGGCGCGGTTCGCCCGCCGAAGGGATCACGTCCGACGCGGACCGCGCGCAACGGTGCGCGGACGGCCAGTGAATAGCGAAGGGCGCCACAACCGGTCAGCCAGCGAGGTCCGTGGGGGACAGGCTGGTGACGGCGCGCGCGCGCCGAAATCCCGCGACGGTGACCGGGCCGCGCCACGTCGAGCCGCCGTCCCCTTCGACGACCGACGCACCACGATCATCCCGTCCGTTCACGACGACACCCGGCCGCTGCGCGACCCGATCGAGGTGGTCAAGGCCGCGCTCGACGGCACCCCGCCGCCGAAGCCACCACCACCGAAGCCGCCGCGGCGTCCACCGCCGGGGGGCGGCGGTCCAGGGGGCAGGCCGCCGCGTCGGCTGCCCGCCATGGAGCAGATCAACTGGAAATGGGTTCGGCGCGGTCTCTATGTGACCGTCGCCGTCCTCGTGATCTTGCCGCTCGTGACGTTCGGCATGGCGTACATGATCGTCGACGTGCCCAAACCGGGCGACATCCGCACCAACCAGGTGTCGACGATCCTGGCCAGCGACGGCAGTGAAATCGCCAAAATCGTTCCACCCGAGGGTAATCGGGTCGACGTCAACATCGATCAGGTACCGGTGCATGTGCGCGACGCGGTGATGGCGGCCGAGGACCGGGACTTCTACTCCAACCCCGGGTTCTCCTTCACCGGATTCGCCCGTGCCGCCAAGAACAACGTCTTCGGCGGCGACACCCAGGGTGGGTCGACGATCACGCAGCAGTACGTCAAGAACGCGTTGGTCGGCTCGGCCCGGGCGGGCCTCGGCGGCGTGATCCGCAAGGCCAAGGAGCTGGTCATCTCGACGAAGATGTCCAGCGAGTGGTCGAAAGACCAAGTGCTGCAGTCGTATCTCAACATCATTTATTTCGGCCGCGGCGCGTACGGCATCGGCGCTGCCTCCAAGGCGTACTTCAACAAGCCGGTCGAACAGCTCACCGTCGCCGACGGTGCGCTGCTGGCCGCGCTGATTCAGCAACCGTCCGCCCTGGATCCGGCCGTCAACCCCGACGGTTCGCTGAAACGGTGGAACTGGGTGCTCGACGGCATGGTGGAGATCGGCGCGCTGTCGCCGGCCGACCGTGCGGCGCAAGTCTTTCCGCCGACGGTGCCGCCCGACCAGGCGCGCAACCAGAACCAGACGACGGGCCCCAACGGGTTGATCGAGCGGCAGGTCCAGAAGGAACTCCTCGACCTGTTCGACATCAACGAGCAGACGCTGAACACCGAGGGCCTGCAGGTCACCACCACGATCGACCCGAAGGCGCAGGCGGCCGCCGAAGACGCGGTATCCGAGACGCTCGACGGTCAGGATCCGGATATGCGCGCCGCCGTGGTGTCGATCGACCCGAAAACCGGCGGAGTGAAGGCGTATTTCGGCGGAACCGACGCCCAGGGTTTCGATTTCGCGCAGGCAGGGTTGCCGACCGGTTCGGCGTTCAAGGTGTTCGCCCTGGTGGCTGCGCTCGAACAGGGGATCGGCCTCGGCTATCAGGTGGACAGTTCGCCGCTCGAAATCAACGGCATCAAGATCACCAATGTCGAGGGCGAGGGGTGCGGTACCTGCAACATCGCCGAGGCGTTGAAGCGCTCGCTGAACACCAGCTACTACCGGCTGATGTTGAAGCTGAAGAACGGGCCGGCCGATGTCGCCAAGGCCGCCCACGAAGCAGGTATCGCCGACAGCTTCCCCGGCGTCGAGCACACCCTGTCCGAGGATGGCAAGGGCGGCCCGCCGAACAACGGAATCGTGCTGGGCCAGTACCAGACCCGAGTGTTCGACATGGCCTCTGCCTATGCCACGATCGCGGCCTCCGGTGTCTATCACCAGCCGCACTTCGTGCAGAAGGTCGTGAACTCCGACGGCCAGGTGCTCTTCGATGCGTCGACGAAGGACAATTCCGGTGAGCAGCGCATCGACAAGGCCGTCGCAGACAACGTCACCGCCGCCATGCAGCCGATCGCCGGCTGGTCCAGGGGCCACAACCTCGCGGGCGGACGCCCGTCGGCGGCCAAGACCGGCACCAACCAGCTCGGCGATACCGACGCCAACCGGGACGCCTGGATGGTCGGCTTTACGCCGTCGCTGTCGACGGCGGTTTGGGTGGGCACCACCGAAGGCACCAAACCACTGGAGAACAAGTGGGGTTCGCCGGTGTACGGATCCGGTCTGCCATCCGACATCTGGAAGAACACGATGGACGGCGCGCTGAAGGGCACCGACAACGAGTCGTTCCCCAAACCGACCGAGATCGGCGGGTATGCGGGCGTGCCCGCGCCGCCACCTCCGCCGCCGACATCCACGCCGCCGTCGGAGACGGTCATCCAGCCGACGATCGAAGTGGCGCCGGGAATCACGATCCCGTTCGGCCCGCCGACGACGGTGCCGGTCGCACCGGGGGGTCAGCCGGCGACTGACCCGAATGCGGGCGGGGCGCCGACCGCGCCTGGCACGCCGGTTCCGCCGGGCGTGCCCGGCCCCGGTCCGCAACCGCCGCCTCCGCCCCCGTGACCGAAAGCGGGGATGACGACGTCGAACACGGAGGGTCACGGGGGCCTGTCCGCTCATCGGTGTCCCCGTGCCCGCTGGCCCTCGATCGCCGCAGCGCCGACGACCGCGACCTGCCCAGCCGAACCGATGTCCTGGCCGGTGCCCTCTCGCAGGTGATCGGCGGACCCGTGGGCAGGCATGCGTTGATCGGCCGGGCCCGTTTCCTCACCCCGCTGCGGGTGATGTTGCTCATCGCCGTGGTGTTTCTGGCGCTCGGCTACTCGTCGAAGGCCGCCTGCCTCGTGACCACCGGGACGGGCACCGCCGACCAGAAGGTCGCCAACTGGCAGAACCAGCGGGCGTATTACGAGCTGTGTTACTCCGACACCGTCCCCCTCTACACCGCAGAACTGTTGAACCACGGCAAGTTCCCGTATAAGTCGAGCTGGATCGAAACCGACAGCCAGGGCAGGCCACAGAAGCAGTTCGACGGCAATATCGCTGTGCGCTACATGGAATATCCGGTCATCACGGGCACCTACCAGTACCTGTCGATGGCGCTGGCCAAGACCTATACGGCGCTGAGCAAGCTGTTGGGGGTGTCGTCGATCGCCGAAGTGGTGATGTTCTTCAACATCTCCGCACTGGGCCTGGCCCTGGCGTGGTTCGCGACGGTGTGGGCGACCTCGAAGCTGGCGGGCAGACGGATCTGGGATGCGGCACTGGTGGCGGGTTCACCGATCCTGATTTTCCAGATCTTCACCAACTTCGACGCGCTGGCAACGGCCCTCGCGACGGGGGCGGTGCTGGCGTGGGCGCGGCGAAAACCGGTGCTTGCCGGTGCGTTGATCGGTCTCGGCGTGGCGGCCAAGCTGTACCCGATCCTGCTGCTGATTCCGATGGCGCTGCTGGGCTTGCGCGCCGGCCGGCTCCGCGAGGTGGGTAAGACAGCCGCAGCCGCGGCCGCCGCCTGGCTGGTGGTGAACCTGCCGATCATGGTGATGTTCCCGCGGGGGTGGTCGGAGTTCTTCCGGCTCAACGCCCGTCGCGGCGACGACATGGACTCGTTGTACAACGTCGTGAAGTCGTTCACCGGCTGGCGGGGTTTCGACACCAACCTGGGCCTGTGGGAGCCGCCGACGATCCTCAACACCGTGGTGCTGGTGTTGTTCGTATTGTGTTGTGCCGGAATCGGTTACATCGTGCTGACCGCTCCACGGCGGCCGCGCCTGGCGCAGATAGCGTTCTTTGTGGTCGCCCTGTTCCTGTTGACGAACAAGGTGTGGAGCCCGCAGTTCTCGTTGTGGTTGGTGCCGCTGGCGGTGCTGGCGTTGCCGCACCGGCGCATCCTGCTTGCATGGATGACGATCGACGCGCTGGTGTGGGTGCCCAGAATGCTCTTCCTGTACGGCGAGCAGAACCGCGGCCTTCCCGAACAGTGGTTCACCGTGACGGTGCTGCTGCGCGACATCGCGGTGATCGCATTGTGCGCCTTGGTTATTCGGCAGATCTATCGACCCGAGTTCGACCTGGTGCGCAATCACGGCCGGTTCGACGACCCGGCCGGCGGTGTATTCGACGAGGCGCCGGATCGTCTGCCGAGTTGGCTGCCGAAGTGGCTGCGGCCGGCCGAGCGTGACGCCGCGATCGACATTCCCGAAGAGAGACCGGCCGCCGTCCTCAACGCCTAGTCGGGTGGGCGGTCAAGAGGCGACGGCGAACAGATGCCAATCGCCGGGCACGCCCTTGAGTTGATGGGTGCCGCGGTCGTCGAACTCGAGCCCTGAGCCGATGACGAGATCGCGCAGCGTGCTCGACACCAGCACGTCGTTCGCTCCCGCGAGCGCGCTCACGCGGGCACCGATGTGCACGGCGATGCCGCCGATGTCGTCGCCGCGAACCTCGCACTCGCCGGTGTGCAAGCCGGCGCGCACCTCGATACCGAGCGACTGGACGGCGTCGCGAATTGCCATGGCGCAACGGATGGCTCGCTGCGGACCGTCGAACATGGCGAGGAATCCGTCGCCGGAGGTGTTCACCGCTCGTCCGCGGAAGCGGTCGAGCTGCGCCCGGACGACGGCGTCGTGCGCGTCGAGCAGGGCATGCCAGTTGCGGTCACCGATCTCGGCGGCCCGCCGCGTCGAGTCGACTATGTCGGTGAACAGCACGGTGGCCAGAACGCGGTCGTCTTCGACTTCCGGTTGGTGGCCGGTAAGGAAGGTGTAGATCTCTTCGAAGGACTCGCGCCAGGGCTCGACGAAGTGGTAGAGGTTCCGTCCGGGGAGCGCGACATACTTCGCGCCCGGTATGTGTTCAGCAAGGTAGCGGCCCCACTCAGGTGGGATGACAGGATCGTTGGCGTTGTGGACCACGAGGGTCGGCACGCGAATCGTCGGCAGTACCGCGCGAACGTCGACTTCGGTCACGATCGCAATCATGAGACCCACCGTCGTCGGGCTGGCGGCAAGACGTTCTTGTCGGGCCCAAGTCGCCCGGATCTCCTCGTTCCACCGCATGTCGGGATTGATCGCATGTTGGAACTCCCCGGTGCCCCACACAGCGGTCATGAAAGTGGGGATGTCGTCGGGGTCGAGCCCATCGGTGCGATCAGCATGCGGATCCGCATAGCCTTCGAGCACGACGAGCGCGGTGGTGCGGGAAGGATGCGTCGCGGCGAATAGCGCGGCAGACGGGAACGCACCGTCGGCCGCCACGATCACGGCCTCGCGACTGTCTAGGTCATCCAGCACGACGGTGATGCTGTCGGCCCATTGTTCAAGAGTCGGTAGCGCACCTGGTGTGACGGGATCGGAGGCTCCGGTGCCGGGCTGATCGAAGAAGATGAGGCGACCCAACGTTGTCATCGCTTCTACCCACCCTTGAAGGGACGGGAGTTCGGGCAGGATCTCGCAGCAGGTAAACCAGTTAGGGACGAACACGATGTCCCGCTCACCTTCCGGCGACGCCCGATAGGCGACGCGCAGATCTCCGTTGCGGGCATAGCGCGTCTCGGAGAACACGGCCGAAGTGTAAGTCGCCCGCCAGCGTGATTTCGCAGATCAGCACGGGTTCCTGTAGCCTGGGCCGGTTGCCGACGCAGGCGACCCTCCTGCCACGGACAGGCCGTGGCCGACTAGCCCATAGGAGGTGATGAGGTCCTCATGCGTCCATACGAAATCATGGTCATCCTCGACCCCACCCTTGACGAGCGCACCGTCGCCCCGTCCCTGGAGACGTTCCTCAACGTCATCCGCAAGGACGGCGGAAGCGTCGACAAGGTCGACATCTGGGGTAAGCGCCGGCTGGCGTACGAGATCGCCAAGCATGCCGAGGGCATCTACGCGGTGATCGATGTCAAGGCCGCCCCCGCCACCGTGACCGAGCTCGACCGTCAGCTCAGCCTGAACGAGGCCGTGCTGCGGACCAAGGTGCTGCGGACCGACAAGCACTAGTCGTCGAACGGCTGTCGGGTGTCACGAGCCTTGCGTAGGCTCGCGCCCAGCATGCCGCCCATCTGAGGAGGATCTCGTGGCTGGTGACACCGTCATCACCGTTGTCGGAAACCTGACCGCCGACCCGGAACTGCGTTTCACGCCGTCCGGCGCGGCCGTCGCCAACTTCACCGTCGCATCCACTCCGCGGATCTTCGACCGCCAGAGCAACGAGTGGAAGGACGGCGACGCGCTGTTCATGCGGTGCAGCATCTGGCGAGAGGCCGCCGAGAACGTGGCCGAAAGCCTGACCCGCGGATCGCGCGTGATTGTCCAGGGACGGCTCAAGCAGCGGTCCTATGAAACCCGCGAGGGCGAGAAGCGCACGGTCGTCGAACTCGAGGTCGACGAGATCGGCCCGTCGCTGCGTTACGCCACCGCCAAGGTGAACAAGGCGAGCCGCAGCGGCGGCGGAGGCGGCGGATTCGGTAGCGGGGGAGGCTCCCGCGGCGGTGCGGCCGCCGGCGGCAGCTCCGAGCCCAAGGACGACCCGTGGGGCAGCGCTCCGGCGTCCGGCTCTTTTTCCGGCAGCGACGACGAACCGCCCTTCTGATTTCACACTCCATCGGTACGTAAGAAAGAGAAACGAACATGGCCAAGGCCACCAAGCGACGCCCGGCGCCCGAAAAGCCGGTCAAGACTCGTAAGTGCGTGTTCTGCTCCAAGAAGGGGCAGGCGATTGATTACAAGGACACGGCGCTGCTGCGCACCTACATCAGCGAGCGCGGCAAGATCCGTGCCCGCCGCGTCACCGGCAACTGCGTGCAGCACCAGCGCGACATCGCGATCGCCGTGAAGAACGCCCGCGAGGTTGCTCTGCTGCCGTTCAGCTCGTCAACCCGCTGAGCCGCAGGACTGAAGGAAAGACACGACAAATGAAATTGATTCTCACTGCTGAGGTAAACCACCTCGGTTCGCCCGGCGACACCGTCGAGGTGAAGGACGGCTACGGACGCAACTATCTGCTGCCGCGCGGCCTGGCGATCGTGGCCACCCGCGGTGCCGAGCGTAATGCCGACGGCATCCGCCGGGCGCAGGAGGCCAAGACCGTTCGGGGCATCGAGCATGCCAACGAATTGAAGACCGCGCTCGAGGGATTGGGCAGCGTGGAGTTCCCGGCCCGCGCGGCCTCCGACAGCGGCAAGCTGTTCGGCTCGATCACGGCCGCCGACGTCGTCGGTGCGATCAAGAAGGCCGGCGGCCCCAATCTGGACAAGCGGACGGTTCAGCTGCCGAAGGGACACATCAAGACCCTCGGCACCTATCCGATTTCGGTGCGGTTGCATCCGGAGGTCGACGCGTCCGTTTCGCTGAGCGTCGTCGCCGGCTCTTAGACGCATACGTCAATTAGCGGCGTGGAGGCCATAATCGGCCTTCACGCCGCCGTTGCTGTAATTCTGGCAACCAGTATTTAGTCTTATCCGCCCAGCGAAGCTAACCTGCCGTTAACCTCGGTGGCGCTGAGCCGAAACACAACACGCCCGAGAACGCAACCCGGCCCGACACGCCGAAGAAATTGTCATCCACAGATCGTCACCACCTTTGTGGTCCGCTTATCTGCGGGGATGCGGCGAACGTCGGCGTTCGTCCACAGGTTCTCCCCAACGCCTCAACACGGGCGACCGCAGATATCCACACCCCATCCACAAGTTCATCAACAGGGTGGCTTTCGAGGCGCTCCAGCAACGCCTAGCGTTGGCCGTCGCGAGGCTGCTTCGACGTCGGGAGCTGCGCCCGTCTTCGGGGGCATGTCTTACAGCCGCGGTAGGCTATCGAACGTAAGTTCGAACATGTAGGGGAGGTGGGACCGCCGTGGCTGTCGTCGACGATCTTGGCCGCCCGGACGTTCCGCCGCCCTCCGAGGACTTCGGGCGGCAACCCCCGCAGGACGAGGCCGCGGAGCAGGCCGTCCTGGGCGGGATGCTGTTGAGCAAGGACGCCATCGCCGACGTGCTCGAGCGCCTGCGGCCCGGCGACTTCTACCGGCCCAACCATCAGAGTGTCTACGACGCGATCCTCGACCTGTACGGCCGCGGCGAGCCCGCCGACGCGGTGACGGTCGCCGCGGAACTGGACCGCCGCGGGCTATTGCGCCGGATCGGCGGCGCGCCGTATCTGCACACGTTGATCTCCACCGTGCCGACCGCCGCCAACGCGGGCTACTACGCCAGCATCGTCGCGGAGAAGGCTTTGTTGCGCCGTCTCGTGGAAGCGGGCACGCGCGTCGTGCAGTACGGCTACGCGGGCGCCGAGGGCGCAGAGGTCGCCGAGGTGGTTGACCGCGCCCAGGCCGCAATCTACGACGTCACCGACGGCCGCACGTCGGAAGATTTCGTGGCGCTGGAGGATCTTTTGCAGCCGACGATGGACGAGATCGATGCGATCGCGTCGAACGGCGGGCTGGCCGCGGGGGTGCCGACGGGCTTTGTGGAACTGGACGAACTCACCAACGGTCTGCATGCCGGGCAGATGATCATCGTCGCCGCCAGGCCCGGCGTCGGCAAGGCGCTGTCACTCGATACCCCATTGCCGACGCCCACCGGGTGGACGTCGATGGGTGATGTTTCGGTGGACGATTGGCTGCTGGGCGCCGACGGCACACCAACGCGAGTCATCGACGCGACCGAGGTGCTGCTCGGCAGGCCGTGCTACGAGGTCGAGTTCTCCGACGGCACACGCGTCATCGCGGACGCGTCGCATCAGTGGCCGACCGGTTACGGCGTGCGCACTACCGCTGCACTGCGTTCCGGGTTGGACTCGATTGCCGCGGATGGATCTCTCGCACGCTTCGAGGGTCGCCGGGCGGTTGCGACCCTGATGGCGCCGGTGCTGCAGGTCGAAGGTGTGCGGCGGATCCACTCCGTGCCCGTGCGTTGCGTCGAGGTCGACAACTCTGCGCATCTGTATCTTGCGGGGCCTGGAATGGTGCCGACGCACAATTCAACTCTCGGTCTGGACTTCCTGCGGTCGTGCTCGATCAAGAATCGGCTCGCGAGCGTTGTGTTCTCACTCGAAATGAGTAAGTCCGAAATCGTGATGCGGCTGCTGTCTGCCGAGGCGAAGATCAAGCTCGCAGACATGCGGTCAGGCCGGATGAATGATGACGACTGGACACGGCTCGCGCGGCGAATGAGCGAAATCAGCGAGGCGCCGCTCTACATCGACGACTCGCCGAACCTGACGATGATGGAAATCCGGGCCAAGGCGCGCAGGCTGAAGCAGAAAGCCGATTTGCGATTGGTCGTCGTCGACTACATGCAGCTGATGACGTCGGGCAAAAAGGTCGAGTCCCGGCAGCAAGAAGTCTCGGAGTTCTCCCGCAGCCTCAAGCTGCTCGCAAAGGAGCTGGATCTTCCGGTGGTCGCGATCAGCCAGCTGAATCGTGGTCCCGAACAGCGCACCGACAAGAAGCCGATGCTGTCCGATCTTCGAGAGTCGGGCTGCCTCACCGCGAACACGCGAATTCTGCGGGCGGACAACGGCGCCGAGGTGACGTTCGAAGAATTGATGCGCACCGGCGAGCGGCCGCTGGTGTGGTCGCTCGACGAACGCAAGCGGATGGTCGCGCGGCCGATGACGAACGTCTTTCCCAGCGGCCGAAAGGAAGTCTTCAAGGTCCGAATGGCTTCCGGTCGCGAAGTCGAGGCGACGGCGAACCATCCATTCATGCGTCTGGACGGATGGACGCCGCTGGGGGAGTTGCAGATTGGTGACCGGTTGGCGGTGCCGCGTCGTGTCCCTGAGCCGGTGCAAACCCAGCGGATGAATGACTCCGAGGTCATCCTGTTGGCGCACATGATCGGAGATGGATCGTGTGTCAAGGGCCGGCCGATCCGCTACGCAAGCATTGACGAACTGAACCTCGCGACCGTGACGAAGGCAGCGCAGCACGTCGGAGTGACGGCGATTCGTGACGACTATGCGGCAGCTCGAGTAACGACATTGAGGCCGCCAGCGCCGGACCGGTTGGTCCGCGGGAAGCGCAATCCAATTGCCGCGTGGCTGGATCGGTTCGGCCTCTTCGGTCTGCGGAGCTTTGAAAAGTTCGTGCCGCAGCAGGTCTTCGCGTTGCCGACGGATCAGGTGGCACTGTTCCTGCGCCACCTGTGGGCCACTGACGGCTCGGTGCATTGGGATGTCAAGCAGCGGCAAGGCCGCATTTACTACGCGTCCACGAGCCGCCGACTTGTTGACGACACAATGCAATTGCTGCTGCGCCTAGGGATCAACAGCCGCATCTACCGCGCACGGAAGGCGGGCTACCGAGATTCTTGGCATCTGAGAATCTTCGGCAGTGAGAATCAGCGCAGATTCATCGAGCAGGTCGATGTGAACGGTGAGATGCTCTTTGCCGCGCGCGAAGTACTTTTCAATCTAGAATCAGTCCGTCCCCGCGCGTCGTCGGACACCGTGCCTACGCAAATGTCGGATCGAGTACGAAATGTGCTGCAAGACAGGGGTATATCGCAGCGACTCTTCGCAGAGGTGATGGGTGCGAGGTTCTGTGGCTCGCGAATGTGGAAGCACGGAGTAAGCCGCACGCGACTACAACGAGCGGCCGCGTTCCTCGACAATGACGAACTCCACGATATCGCCACAAACGATGTCTTTTGGGATAAGATTGTCGAGATCACCAGCATCGGACATCAAGACGTATATGATGGAACAGTCCCTGGAACCAATTGTTTTGTGGCACAGGGTATTTCAGTTCATAATTCCTTGGAACAAGATGCGGATATGGTGATCCTGCTCAATCGACCGGACGCATTCGAACGAGACGATCCACGCGGCGGCGAGGCCGACCTCATCATCGCCAAGCATCGCAACGGCCCGACCAAGACAGTGACCGTCGCGCACCAACTGCACTTGTCGCGCTTCACCAACATGGCCAAGTAGTCGCGCCCACAACCACGCTGCTGCCAGCCTCATTGACTGTGCGGTCCCTTCCCCGGCCCGGCCTGGCGCCCGGCTGATCGCGAATTCCGGGCAGCTAGGGACTTCGGCCCCTAGCACCCGCAGCGCGCAGCAGCGCAGACTGAGTTCGCAAGTTCAGGTGGCATGGCGGCCTGACAAACGGCTGACTGCCACCATGCCTGCTGTCGACGAGTGCATTCACAGAATGCGCGACAGACACGACATTCCCACGGCCGCCACGACGTGGGGTAGTGGAAGGGAAATTCCATGAAACGCGAAATGTGCAAGTTCTTCTCCGGATCGTTTGCCGCGCTGGCGTATGCGCACGCCGCATATGCCGTGGCTACGTCTCGCGGCATCATCAACGAGCCTGTCTTCCTCGGTAGACGGTGGGGTGTCGGATACATGTGGACCGAGGCCGCCGTCTACTCAGCAGCAAGCCTGGCACTCGGATACTTCGGATGGATCTCCAAACCTCAAGCGCGGCTGCGACAACCGACAATATCCACCACCGACGGGCAGAGCAAGCAATTCATGGCCGCCGGCGAGCAATCTCAGCTCGCGACCAACTGATTCGTGTCGAAGACCCGAGAATCAGCACGGCTACCGCTCGACCAGCTACCCGACGAATGCAGTCGCCGCGTTGTTTTCCTGTCGCATTACCTGCCGGATGAGAACACCCGCTATGCAGGCGGGGCCACCGACGCTGGTCGGTTAGGGCTGGCGCCCGCATTCGTGCATGACCTCGCAGCAGAACTGCTCGGGAAGCCCGAGACGGTGCTCGCCACACCGGCACCGCGAACCCCGGGGGACGAGCCGGCAGCGTCGGGTCGGAGCTCGTCAGGAAGGGATAGAGCTTGGATCGACTGACGTATATCGGCGCCGTGCGGGACGCGTATCGAACGGCCCGCGAGGGGCAAGCGGGCGTAGCTCGGCGCCAGCGGCAGCGTCTGCAAGACATCGTCGCCCACTCGCGCGCCCGCTCGCCCTACTACAACCGCCTTTATCGCCATGTGCCAGAACGGCTTTCCGAGATTGGGCAGTTGCCGGTGGTCACCAAGGCCGAGCTGATGAGCCACTTCGACGATTGGGTGACCGATCCGTTGGTGACCAGAGCGCAGATCGAGGCGTTCCTCGCCGATCCGGGCAACGTGGGGCGCGATTTTCTGGGCCGTTATGTGGTGTGTACGACCTCTGGAGCAACCGGCATCCCAGCGATCCTGCTTCACGACGACAACGCGTTGGTCGTCTACAACGTGTTGGGCTATGCCCGTTCCCTGCCGGCGCTGTTGCTGTCGCCGGGGTCGGTATGGGCATTACTGCGCGGGCGTGGCCGGTTGGCGGCGGTTTTCGTCACCGGAGGACACTTCCTGGGCAACACGATGATGGCCCGACGCATCCGGAAGATGCCGTGGCGGCGTGGCACACAGCGCATCTTCTCCGCGCTGGCCCCCGTAGGCGAACTCGTGGCAGACCTCAACGCGTTTCAACCCGTTGTATTGGGCGGCTATCCCAGCGCTCTGGAAACTCTGGCCCATGAGCAGCAAGCCGGTCGGCTGCACATCCACCCGGTATTGATCAATGCCGCAGGAGAAACGCTGTCCGCCGCGAATCGGCAGCTGATCGGTGCGGCGTTCGGGTGTCGAGTCGGCAACTACTACGGGTCCTCCGAGGCCGTCGGGTTGACCTACGAATGCGCGGAACAGCGGCTGCACGTCAACAGCGACTGGTATGTCCTCGAACCCGTCGACGAACACAACCTGCCCGTCCCTCGCGGGCAGCTCTCCCATGGCGTGCTGCTGACCAACCTGGCCAACAGGATTCAACCGATCATCCGCTACCAGATGGGCGACCGAGTGACCATGGACGCAAAGCCCTGTCCATGCGGCAGTCCCTTCCCGTCGGTGGAGGTGGTCGGTCGCACCGATGACATCCTGACGTTCCCCACACCGCGGGGCGAGGAGGTTCGGATCCTGCCGCTGGCCATCGCCACAGTGGCCGAAGAAACCCCCGGTGTGGCCGGCTGCCAGCTCATTCAGCGTGGAGCCGCGAGTCTGACCGTTCGCCTGCGGGTGCAAAACTGCCGCGACGAGGCAGCGGTATGGGCTGCACTACGAAACCGGTTGGCGGCCTTCTTGTCTGCCCACGGCGCCACCACGGTCACGATCGAGAAGGCCGACGAAGCGCCCGCGCTGCATCCAGGCAGCGGAAAGTTCCGAGAGGTCTACTCCGAACTCGACCCTGAACGGGGCGGCCCGCCACAGCCGACCGCGACACCCGCACCGTAATGACTCGACAACGACCGCAGGCCAGGGGCTTCACCGCTCACCGGCGCTGGCCGCTGAGGGCTCACAACCGGGGACCATCGACCCTACGAACCGGCGAGGCCTGAGCCCATGCTCGAAACCACGCGACACTCGCAACCAGGCAAAAAATGAAGGGATACGCCGATGATGTACGGCGGAGACGGCTGGATGTGGAACGGCGGCTGGGGGTGGGGCGGATGGATCCTGATGACGCTGGTGATGGTGGCGTTTTGGGTTCTGGTAATCGCCGCGGTGGTCCTAGCAGTCCGCTACCTGGCCGGGGGAAGCAGTCACCACAACCGGGTCGGCGGCCAGTCGGCGCCGGCAGGCAGCCAGGCTGAAGACGTGCTGGCCGAACGCTACGCCCGCGGTGAGATCGATGACGACGAATACCGACGGCGTCTCACGCTGATCCGGGAACACCGCTGAGCACCAAGGGTTCTCACCGGCTGCGGTCGATTCTGCTCATCGCGTTCACCGCGGTGGTGCTCGGTGTGGAACCACCGCGGTGTTGGCTGCTGCGGTGCCGAGCAGCCTAGGCGAGCCGATCCAGTCGACGTGGCCACCGGCGTGCCCGACCCCGGCGCTGACGGGGGCGGTGGTTGACGTCACCCTGACCGACATGGGCGCGATGATGGGACCCGGCATGATGAGCGCCGGCGGCAATGGGCCGTATGGCCCCACCATGATGCGCCCGGGTATGGGCATGATGCGGATTTTCGCCAACCCGGCCACGGTGCCGGCGGGCCCGGTATCGCTGCGAGCCCGCAACACCGGGATCATGATCCACAAAGTCGTGGTGCTGCCGCTTGCCGCCGGCCGTTCGCCGGGACAGTTGCCCATCGGTGCCAACGGTCAGGTCGACGAATCTGCCAGCCTCGCCGAGGCCGCCCGCAGTTGCGGCCCCGATGACGGCGATGGCATCCTGCCCGCCACCACGGGCTGGACCACCGTCACCTTGCCTCCCGGCCGCTACGAACTGCTCTGCAATATCGCCGGACACTACGGGGCGGGCATGTACACCGAACTCGATGTCGTCAGCAACCGCTGACCATCAACGCCGATTTAGCTCGGCGCTAACGGGTTCATGGTTGACCGACACGGCGCAGGAAGACGGCCACTACCCCTGTTGACCGCGGCTCGCTTCGCCGCGCGTCGAGTTACGCCCCTGATACACCGGCGATTCCCAGGTGTAGGGCTCCTCTGGATGGCCGGATCCGCCGAGGATGAACGAGCGGTCACTGCGGTTGGCCCGTGCAATGGTCGCCAACCACGTTCCCACCGTGCTGAAGCGGTTGCGCACGCCGGTGAGGAACGCGATGTGGATGAAGCCCCAGCCGAGCCATCCAAGGACGCCCGTGAGCTTGACCGGCCCGGCTTGCAACAAGGCGTGCCCCCGGCTGATGTACGCCGCCGATCCGAGGTCGCGGTAGCGGAAGTCCTTGCGCCGGCGGCCACCGAGGTCGCGCCGGATGCAGGCGGCGACGTGCAGGCCCCCCTGCATCGCGTTCTCCGCCACCCCCGGCAGGCCATCGCGGCCGGCCAGGTCGCCGATGACGAACACCTCGGGACGCCCGGGCACCGACAGGTCGGCATTCACCGAGATGCGCCCCGACCGATCGGTCTTGGCGCCCAGCTTCTCCGCGGCGTGCCGCGCGAACGGCACGGCCTCCACGCCGGCCGTCCACAGCACTGTGCGGGCGGCGTAATCCGCGCTGGGGCCGCCTCCTTTCGGGGTCACCGTCACGCCGTCACGCCGGACGTCCGTCACGTGCACGCCGAAGTGCAGTTCGACGCCCAATTCCCCGAGCGTGCGCGACGCCCGTTCGGCGAGCGCCGGCGCAAAGCTCTTGAGCACTCGGTCACCCCCGTCGAACAGCAGCACCCGTGCGTCTTCGGGTTCGATGCTGTGGAACTCGTTGGCCAGCGAACGGGTCGCGAGTTCCCTGATCTGTCCGGCCAATTCGACGCCCGTCGGTCCCGCTCCCGTGACAGCGAACGTGAGCCACTGGTCCCGCTCCGGCCCGGGCGGCAAGGTCTCGGCGATCTCGAAAGCCGCGAAGACTCGGCGGCGGATGCTGAGCGCATCGCCGAGCGTTTTCATACCGGGCGCCCAGGCGGCGAACTCCTCGTTCCCGAAATAGGACTGGCGCATGCCCGCCGCGATAACCAGGTAGTCGTAGGTGAGGTCGAAAATCGACTCATCGGGTCGACGGGCCGTGAGGCGGCGCGCGTCGGCGTCGAGCCGGATGGCCTCCCCGAGCAGCGTCGTGACGTTGCGGTGGCGCGCCACTTCTTCGCGCAGCGACCGGCTGATCTGGCCGATGCTCAGCGATCCGGTCGCGCATTGGTAGAGCAGCGGCTGGAACACATGGCACGCGGCGCGGTCGAGCAGGGTGACGTCCACGCCGACGCGTCCGAGGCGGCGGGCACAGAACAGGCCCCCGAATCCGCCGCCGACGATGAGTACCTTTGGGCGCCCGTCGCTCATGGCGAGTCAGCCCATCATGTCTCTGGCTTGGGTTGCTGGGCGTCAACGATGTCGCGCTCGTGTTGGGTACGCCGCGCGAGGTCGTCGTCGTCGAGGTGCTTCGACTGTTTGGCGTGCTCCCGGTGATCGGGATGCACCTCTTCAGTCGGCGCCATCACGTCGTTCAAGTCGGCCGGATCGTTCGGTGTCATGTCCAATCCGTACCCGCTGGGGCCGGGTTATCCACCTGGCGACTGCGAATTTCGCGGCCGCCAGGTCAGCGAAAGCGGACATTCATCGTCGCCAGGCCGAAGATCGTGATGCCGCAAACCCGGCCGGCGCGAGGCGGCAGCCGGTCCGCTACCGTCCGTGAATGACCGACGATGCGGCGCCGATCAATGAGACCGGTCCGACCCGCGCCCCGACGAGCACCCGGCGGGCAGTCCTCAACACCATCAGGGGCTCCGCCGGGAACCTGGTCGAGTGGTACGACGTGTATGTCTACACGGTTTTCGCCTCGTACTTCGAGGCGCAGTTCTTCGACGAGAACGACACCAACTCAACGGTGTACATCTACGCGATCTTCGCGGTGACCTTCGTCATGCGACCGGTGGGATCGTGGTTCTTCGGCCGCTATGCCGACCGTCGCGGTCGCAAGGCGGCCCTGATGCTCAGCATCACCGTCATGTCGAGCTGCTCGTTCGTTGTCGCGGTAATGCCCACGCGCGAGATCATCGGCTGGTGGGCGGCGGTGATTCTGGTCATCGCCCGGCTTGTTCAGGGGTTCGCCACCGGAGGCGAGTACGGCACGTCGGCGACTTATATGTCGGAAGCAGCTACCGGCAACAGGCGCGGTTTCCTGTCGTCGTTCCAGTACGTAACCCTCATCGGCGGCCACGTCCTGGCGCAGTTCACGCTGCTGATCGCGCTGCACTTCCTCGATAACGACGACCTCAAAGCCTGGGGCTGGCGGATCGGCTTCTTCATCGGGGGCGTCGCGGCACTTGTCGTGCTCTGGATCCGGCGTTCGATGGACGAGTCGCTCAGCGAATCGCACCTGGAGGCCATCCGCGAGGGCAAGGATCAGGGCGCGGGTTCGGTGAAGACGTTGTTCACCGCGTACTGGCGCCCCCTGCTGCTCGTCTTCCTGATCACGGCGGGCGGCACGATCGCGTTCTACACCTACAGCGTCAATGCGCCGGCAATCGTCAAGTCCACCTTCGGATCTGACCGGGCGGTGACGGCGACGTGGGTCAACCTGCTTGGTCTGATCTTCTTGATGCTGCTGCAGCCCGTCGGGGGCCTCGTCAGTGATCGAGTAGGACGCAAGCCACTGCTGATCTTCTTCGGCGTCGGTGGCGTCATCTACACCTACTTCCTTCTCACGTTCCTGCCGAAGACGACGTCAGCGGTGATGGCGTTTGTCTTACTGGTTATCGGTTACGTCATCATCACTGGCTACACGTCGGTCAACGCGATTGTGAAGGCGGAGTTGTTCCCTGCCGAAATCCGTGCTCTGGGTGTGGGATTGGGCTACGCGCTGGCGAACTCCGTGTTCGGTGGTACGGCGCCGGTGCTCTATCAGGCGTCCAAGCCCGACCACATCACGCTGTTCATCGTCTACGTCACGGTGGCGATAGGCGTGAGCCTGCTGGTCTACATCTTCGGGTTGAAGAACAAGGGGCAGACGGTGCTGGACCGCGAGCAGGGCACCGCCTGGGCGGTTCCTGCACCCGCTGCTCGATGAACTGTGACGCCCACGTGCAATGCCATTTCCCGAGGGAGCGCGCTTCGGTTTCCCCTCATTTCGAGGTCGCACTTTGATTGCATGCTGTCACTGAGTCTGATGCTATGCTGTCAGAGTGCGCACGACGGTAACGCTCGACGATGACACTCTCGCTGTGGTCAGGCGACGGATGGCCGAAAAGGGGACGTCCTTCAAGGAAGCCCTCAATGACGCGATCCGCGAAGGTGCGGCTCGGAGACCGGCACCGGCAGCATTCGTCACGCGCACAGCCGATCTCGGCGTCCCGGCGGTGAGTTTGGATCGCGCCCTGCAGCTGGTGGCCGAACTCGAAGACGAAGAGCTTGTCCGCCGTCAGCGGCGCGGAGCATGAAAATCGTCGACGCCAACGTCCTGTTGTATGCGGTGAATTCGGCCAGTGAGCATCATGCCGCGAGCCGGCGGTGGCTCGACGGCGCCCTGTCGGGCGCTGACATCGTCGGGTTGGCATGGGTGCCGCTACTGGCCTTCGCTCGACTCACCACAAAGCACGGACTGTTCCCATCTCCGCTCAGCGCGCAGGATGCGATGGCTCATATCCGAGACTGGTGCGGGGCGCCGAGCGCAACCCTCGTCCACCCGACAGCCCGACACGCCGACGTGCTGTCCGCCTTGCTGTCGCCTGTAGGTGCTGGCGGAAACCTCGTCAACGACGCCCACCTGGCCGCACTCGCCATCGAGCATCGCGCGAGTGTCGTTACCTACGACAGTGATTTTGGAAGATTCGATGGGCTGCGTTGGCACACACCCGAATCGCTGCTGGCCTGACCAACTCCGCGCGACACCGTGCGGATTCGTCGAGCACGACAAGAGACCGTTCGCGTACACGGTCGGTTTGCACGACCGCGGTCTGCCCGAATTGTTGATCACGGGACTGACCGCCCCTGGCCGACGCAGGCAGCCGGTGCTTGGCGTTCGCAGCCCTGTATGTCAGCGGAAGCGGACGTTCATCGTCGCCAGGCCGAAGATCTTGCGGCCACCGGACTTCGCGGCGACGATGATGACACCGGTGCGGGTCGCGGGGTCCAGCGACTTGATCCGGCCGCCGAACTCGATGTCGCAGCCCTCGGCGGCGGACACGATTGCGGGCGCCGAGAGCCGCACCGCGTAGCGAGTGACCGAACCCGGGTCGCCCGACCATGCGGAGGTGAATCCGGCGCCCAAACCCATGGTGAGCATCCCGTGGGCGATCACATCGGACAGGCCGGCCAGCTTGGCGATGCCTTCGTCCCAGTGGATCGGGTTGGCGTCACCGGCTACGCCGGCGTAGTTCACCAGGTCCCCGCGGGACAGCCGGGTGTGATGCGCCGGTAGCTCGTCGCCGACCTTGACGTCATCGAAGGACGGCGTGCCCGGCGTGCGGGCGACGCCTCCGTCGGCGATCCGGACCTCGCCCTCGGGGCGCACGGTCTTGTGGTACTCGGCTTCGCCGATCCCGAAGATGTCGACGTCGTGCATCATCATGTTCTGCACCGCCGACTTGATCGCCGGGTCGACGTCCTCGGCGGTCAAGCCGACGACGGTGGTGTGCAGGGTGTGCACCCGCTCGCCGGCCGTGTCGGTGAACGTGTTGGTCACGGTGATCAGGTCCCTGCCCGCGATCCTGCGCACCGACGTCAGCTCGACGTCGATGCGCAACTCGTCACCGGCAACGATCGGGCGGTGCTGCTCGAAGACCTCTTCGGTCTGCATGTAGGTGTCATAGCCGACGACCACCTGTTCGAACATGCGGCGATTGCAGGTCATGCCCGGGGTCGAGGTGAATGTCAGCGGCGCTACCAGGTCCGAATATCCCAGCTTCGCGGCGGCGTCGACGTCCCAGTGCGCGGGATGGTAGTCCTGCACCGCCCGGGCGTACTCGCGCACCTTCTCGCGGCCGACGAGGTAGGGGTCGGCCATTTGGTACCAATGGCCGACCCGCGCTTCGAGCGGCGACGTTTCTGCTGGCGCAGTCATGAATGTGTGCTCAACTTTTCTATCGGCGTGTTCGCTGAGGCCGACCACAGCACCCTAGCGCGCCCGCGGAAGCCTTCCGGATCTCAGGTCGTCGAAGGTGACTTCTTTGCCGCGATTGATCGACACCCAGTCCCGGGCCTCCAGGTAAGGGCGGAAGGTCTCGGCGATCAGCTGCTGGTCGGCAGCCGTCTTCGGCCGCTGGAGCTCGTAGAGATGGGGGAATTCCGTCCAGCCGACGACGGCATCCCACAGTCGCACGGCCGCCTCACCGGAGGGCGGATCGATGAGCACCGGACCGAAAAGGCATTGTCCGTCCGGGAAGAACAAGGTCGGCACACCGTATCCGTCCGCGTCGAGGACGCGCTGGTGGTCCGACATCACATCGTCGCTCGTCGTGGGGTCGGCGATCGCCTGATCGACCAGCCCGGCGTCGAAGCCGAGTTCTTCGAGAAGGTGCCGGGCGACGGCCTTCTCGTGCGGTTTGTGACCCTCGACGTGCAGTGCCCGCCCCGCGCGTTCGTACCAGGCATCGAGATCGGCCATCGATCGGCGGCGGAGCAACGCCCCGATGCGCATCATCGACCAGCCGTACGACCACTCCCGCTCCCACGGGTGCTTCTTGCCTTCCTGCCGGTTGATCTCTTCGAGACTGAAGAAGCGCCAGTTCACCATCAGGCCGGTCAGGTCGCGCACCTCGCGGATCCACCGCGACGTCTGGTACGCGTACGGGCACATGACGTCGAAGTGGAAGTCAACGGAGACAGGATGATCCGTCACATCGTGAACCTCAGGTTGCGGGCGGCGCGGTCACCGAGTTCGTGATCGCCTTTCCACGTGATCGCGCCGGAGTCGATCGGGACCTGCGGATCTATGCGCCCGCAGGCGAGCTGAATGAAGGTTGTCGAGTCGGCGGTCACTGTGACGTCAGGATCGGCTAAATGGTCGACCGCCTTGGCCCGACCGTCGACCGCGACGTTGATCTGACGAACGATCGGTCCGGTGAGATTGAAGACGATGCTCCTGCCGTCGGGCAGGCCCACCTTCTTGCCGACGATGTATCCGATCGAGCTTTCGACCTCCGCCAGCGCGATCTCGGCCGCGGTGCCGGCATCGTCGGTCACCCGACCGAGCGGGGTGGTGATGTCGCGCTCGTGCACCCAGAAGTCGAAGACGCGGATCGCCAGGAAGCGTCCGTATGTGCCCGGACCCGTGGGCATCCATGACGGACGCTCGAGATCCGCAGTCGACAAGGCGGCCAGATCACGACGTCGACGGTCGTAGACCACGCGGACCTTCTCGGGATAGGCGGTGGTGTCCTCGAGATACTCGGCGGCCCGTTCGAACGGCGGCGGCGTTCGGTCATCGTCAGGCAGCCATTCCGCCATCACCGCCTCGATGCTGGTGACGTGGTCGACGACGCCGCGAACTGTCCAATCCGGGCAGAGTGACTGTGCCCGCCACTCGGCCGCGCTCATGTCTGCGCAGAGGGCTTCCATGGCCGTGTAACAGCCCTCCAGTGCGCCACGAATCTCTTTCAGCGTTCTCACCTGTGGCCACCCAACGATCGGTTACTCCGTTCATGCCCCATCACGGAATCATCTCCTGCCGGCCAGACAGATTCACGACATTGCGGACAGTTCCGCACGCCGCCGCGCGGGACGTGTGCTTGACGGAGGTCGTGAGCACCATCACCAACCCGGCCGCTGCAGCGACGTAGAACCAGCCCAGCGGGGCCTGCGAGCGTTCCGGCAACCACGCCATCAGCGCCATGGCCAGGGCGATGGACCCGTAGCAGAAGGTGCTGATCAATCCCGTGATCAACCCGATATTGCGGGAGAAGACGCCCATCGCCAGACCCTTGGTCAGCGGGTCGAGGACACCGATGCTGAGCAGCGCCACCGCGGCGCCGCCCGTGATCGCCACCGCGGACAGCCCGACGAACTGCGCGGAGGCCAGCATGACGGCACCGGCCAGCGCCAGCACCGCGGACCCGCCGATGGCCAACCGCCGCGTGGTGGTCCGTTGGGCCAGCGCCCCGCACGTCGCCGCGCCGATGAAGTTCGCAGCGCCCACGCCGAGCGCGATGACCCCGTAGGTGGCAGAGGAGAAGCCGAGTCCGACCTGATACAGGAACGGGCCGACGACACCGAACACCGTCTGCGCCGCGGCGATCAGACCGAACATCACGGCAGACGCGACGAAGGCGCGGTGCCACAGCGCCTCAGCCAGCACGGCCGCCGCGGCGCGTAGGTCTATCGGCGAGCGGCGGTCCCGCTGCAGCGTCTCCGGCAACACCACGGCCGCCAGGGCGCCGACCGTCGCAGTCAATGCCGCCAGAACCACGAACACAAGCCGCCAGGACCCGAACTGTGAGATGAAACCGCCGACGGCCGGCGCGATGACGGGCGCCGATCCCCACGCCGCGCCGAGCAAGCCGAGGACCGATACCAGCTTGGCTGCGCGGAAGCAGTCGGCCGCGACGGTGGCGGCCAGCAGCAGACACGTCCCCGCGCCGAGGCCCTGCAGGAACCGCAGTCCGATCATCATCGGCAGGTTGTCCGCGACCGCGCAACCGATGCTCGTCAGCGTCATCAAACCCAAGCCGGCCAGCAGCACACGCTTGCGTCCGATGGCGTCCGCGATCAATCCGGCCGGTAGCACCACCAGCGCCATGCCCACCACGTAGGCGGTGACGGTGTTCTGCACCAGCGTGTTGGACGCCTCGAAATGCTCGGCGATCTTGGGCAGCGCGGGTGTGTAGATATCGAAGGCGACCTGCTCGAGGGGACTCACCAGAAGCAGCACGGCGATGATTCGGCGGCCGGCGAGGGTGGCCCGCTCTCGGACAGCTTGGTCTGTCATCGGACACCGCCATTGGCCGGACTGGAACCAAGAGACTTGCAGCGCAATTGAATCGACATCGAACATCCCGCTTTCGATTGGACACCTGCACGTGGTGTGACGTCGAAATTACGGTGGTCAGGCGCAGGAGTCGTGCTTGTGCGCACTGCCCGCGCAAGCGACGTTTGAGCGCCTTGTGCGCATTGTGCTCACACCGGCTCGCACGGCGGTTCGATCGACCGAGAAGCCACCAGGTGTGAAGCGGTTCACAGACGGGTAAGAGTGCACGCATGATGTGTCGCATCCGACTGACCGCGGACCTCTGATGGCCCCGACACTGCGCAGCGTTTTTCGATGGAGCATTGCGCCGGCGAAGAACGTGGAAACTCGAATCAGCCCGAAGGTGAATGTGGTGCGCGGTCTGGCCGCCAGGGCGACCACGCCGTTGCTGCCCGACGACTATCTCAAACTGCTCAACCCGCTGTGGACGGCGCGTGAACTGCGCGGCGAGATCGTCGACGTGCGGTCCGAGACCGAGGACTCCGCGACGGTCACGATCAAACCCGGGTGGGGGTTTTCCGCCAGCTACCAGCCGGGCCAATACGTCGGGATCGGTCTTCGGGTCGACGGCCGCTGGCACTGGCGGTCCTATTCACTGACGTCGGTGCCGCAGCGAGATGCCAAGCACATCACGATCACGGTCAAGGCGACCCCGGAAGGCTTCCTGTCCTCGCATCTGGTCAACGGCGTGGCGCCGGGCACCATCGTGCGTCTGGCCGCGCCGAAGGGTGACTTCGCTCTGCCCGATCCACCTCCCCCGAAAGTGCTGTTCATCAGCGCAGGCAGCGGCATCACCCCACTCATTGCGATGCTGCGCACCTTGACGGCCCGCGGTCAGCACCCCGACATCGTCCACCTGCATTCGGCCCCGTCGGAGAGCGCGGCGATCTTCCAGGAGGAGTTGCGCGCGCGGGAAAAGGAGGACGGCAACTACCAATTGCATCTCCAGCGCACCGCGACCGACGGCCACGTCGACTTCGAACAACTGGACCAATTGGTCGGCGACTGGAAGGACAGGCAGACGTGGGCCTGCGGTCCCACCCCGATGCTCGATGCCGTCGAGAAGGTCTTCGTGGATGCGGACCTGCAAGACCGCCTGCACGTCGAGCGGTTCACGATCGACCGGACCGACAAGGGCGGCGAGGGCGGCACCGTAACCTTCGCGATCTCGGATAAGACGATCGAAATCGACGGCGCGACTTCACTTCTGGAGGCCGGCGAAAAGGTCGGCATCCAGATGCCGTTCGGCTGCCGGATGGGCATCTGCCAGACCTGCGTGCTGCCACTGGAGGAGGGCCACGTCCGTGACTTCCGATCCGGCGAGGAGCACGGCGCCGGTGACCGCATCAACACCTGTGTGTCGACCGCATCCGGTGACTGCACGTTGAAGATTTGAGGAGACAGACAGATGGCAATTACCGATATCAAGCGCTACTCGCACCTGACGCCCGAGGACGTCGAGGCGCTGGCCCACGAACTCGACACGATCCGGGCCGACGTCGAAGACTCCAGGGGCGAGCGTGACGCCCGCTACATCAGGCGGACCATTCAACTGCAGCGGTGCCTGGCCGCCGGTGGCCGCGTCGCGCTCTTCGCCAGCCACCTCAGAACGGCACGCATCGCCGGCATCAGCATGCTCGCGGCCGCGAAGATCATCGAGAACATGGAACTCGGCCACAACATCACCCACGGTCAGTGGGACTGGATGAACGACCCCGAAATCCATTCGACCGAATGGGAATGGGACACCACCTCGCCGACGGTGCACTGGAAGAAGTCCCACAACTTCATTCACCACAAGTACACCAACGTCGTCGGACTCGACGACGACATCGGCTACGGCATCATGCGCTTGACCCGCGATCAGCGGTGGGAGCGGTGGATGATCGGCAACCCGATCTACAACCTGCTGCTCGGCACGCTGTTCGAGTGGGGAGTGGCCGCCCACGGCCTCGAGACGGCGAAGGTCCGCGCCAAGGAGAAGTCATGGGCCGAGGTCCGGAAGGACCTGCGGGTGATCGCCAAGAAGGTGGGCAAACAGGTCGGAAAGGATTACCTCGTCTTTCCGGCCCTCTCCGGCAAGAACTGGAAGTCGACGCTGAAGGCCAACGCTATCGCTAACCTGATCCGCAACTACTGGGCGTACGCCGTGATCTTCTGCGGCCATTTTCCCGACGGTGCCGAGAAATTCACGCGGGAAGAGTTCGAGAACGAGACACCGGGCGAGTGGTACCTGCGCCAGATGCTGGCATCGGCGAATTTTCACGCCGGCCCCATTATGGCGTTCATGAGCGGCAACCTCTGCTATCAGATCGAGCACCACCTGTTCCCCGATCTGCCGAGCAACCGGTACGCAGAGATCAGCGAGCGCGTGCAGGCGTTGTGCGAGAAGTACGACCTTCCGTACACCACGGGATCGCTTCCGCGGCAATACTTTCAAACGTTCTGGACGATCCTGAAGCTGGCGCTGCCGGACAAGCTGCTCTCCGCGACGTCCGATGACGCCCCCGAGACCAACTCGGAACTGAAATTCCGTATTCGGGACGGGATGCGGGAGAGTTTCGGCGTCGACCCCGTCACCGGGAAGCGCCGCGGCCTGCGTACGGCGCTGCGGGAACTCGAGACCGGCACAATGAGCACCACCGGATAGGGCCGCCATGGGGTTCCGCGCTCCTGACTGGGTATAGCTCCGGCATGCGTTCCACCGACAAGAAGGCTCTCGGCGGGGTGGCCGCCGAGGGTCTCACCGTGCGCGAATGGGTGAGCTGACCTGTGTGACGGTCGGGCGCGGTCGGCCGCGCTGAAAGGACGCATGGTCGGGCGAAGCTGCAACGAGGCGTGGTCGCGACTGTCCGAGAGATTCTCCTCGGGTCGCTCGGCGGCGCAGCGCCACGTCGACGCCCTCCTTGCGCGCGCCCCGGCGCCGGTACAGAAAGGCTGGCAGCTGGCCGCCTGCACGACCCGCCAGACCATCGAGGACCGGGTACCGGGGCTGGCCGCCGAAGCGGCGCTCTTCACGCTGATCTCGCTGCCGGCGCTGCTGCTGGCGATCATCGGCTCGCTCGGCTTCATCGCAGCGGCACTGGGTCCCGCAGGCGGTCGCGAGCTGCGCCACGTGCTGGAGCTTCCACACACCTTCCTGTCCGAACCGACGTTCACGGCGTATCAGCGCATCGTCGGCACCGTGCTGTCCGAGCAGCGGGGCGGCGTGGTGTCGTTCGGCATCGTGCTGAGCGTGTGGACGGGCTCGCGCGCGGTGAACCGTTACGTCGAGACGATCACCATCGCCTACGACGTGGAGCCGCGCTCCGCGTGGCGGCGTCGGCTGGTGGCGTTCGGGCTGACCGTCGGCGCGCTGGTGGGCGCGGTCGCCATCCTCCCGCCACTGGTCATCGGACCCCGGCTGGTGCGATGGGCGACGCCCGAATCCGTCGCCGACACCACCCTGGCGCTCGTGCATTTCCTGTTCTGGCCGGTGATCGTCGTGCTGATCGTCGCCGGCGTGGCGACCCTCTACCATCTCGGTGTCCCGTGGCATACCCCGTGGCGGCGCGACCTGCCGGGCGCGCTACTCGCGATGACCCTGTGGCTGTTGGCCTCCGCAGCGCTGCGCGCCTACATGACCATCACCGTGCACCAAGACGCGGTGTACAGCCAGCTCGCCGTTCCGATCGCAGTCGTCCTGTGGCTCTACATCACCGCGTTCGCAGTGCTGCTCGGCGCCGAGTTCAATTCCGAGATCGAGCGGCTGTGGCCGTACGCGCGGCATCCATGGCGGGTTCCGTGGCACCGCATAGCACCCGGCAGAGGAGCGAGCGGCGGGCAGTGAGTGCCGTCGCGCGAGCCGTCAATGCCCCGATGCCGCGATCCGACACCGCTCACGTGTCGGCGGATACCAGCTGGTGCATCGGCACCCCGCGATGACGGTGCGGGTCGGGCAGGCGACGCCGACAGATCATGTGCACCAGCACGAGTACCGAAGCGGCCGCCGCGTAGATGCACCACAACGAGGCGAACGCCTGGGCGTACACCACGGCGACGACGACAAGCCCGACCAGGTTGATGAGCCCGAACCAGACGATCGATGTGTAGCCGGACAACACGGCGGGCCCGATCACCGCGACGATGTAGAGGGCGGCCCACCAGCCAGCGTTCTGCACCCCGGTCTGGTAGCTGAGCGCATGCGGGTGTTCTTGCACGCCAATGGGTTTGGTCAGCAGCGCGAAGGTGAGGTAGGCCGATACGACCATCCCGAGGCCGACGAACGGCGTCACTCGGCGCCGGGCCCCGCGCGGTTCGAGCAGCAGCACCGACGACGGAACGAGGGTGGGAAGCAACGAGAACGCGATGAGCAGGTACGCCATCACCGCGGGCTGGGCCAGTGCCGAAGGGGTGCTGCGATGCTGGTTCACCCAGACGAAGGCCTCGATGAACTGATGCACCGCGAAGATCGTCGGCAGAAGCGCAAACGGGACTTCGCGAGGCTGTTTCACCTCTCGTAACGACAGAACGGCGATCGGCGTCAGGGCTGCGCCGGCGGCGAGATCGGCCGTCGCTGAGAAACACACCGCCGGTGCATGCCCCGGCAACCCGGCTTTAAACGTCGCCGACACCGCGGCTGACCCGCGGGTAGCGCCGCCGAGCAACACCCGTCGCACGCGAATTGTTCGTTGCCGCGCCGGATATTTCACCGGTTGAGGGACCTCTCACGCGCATCGCTCGCGTCAGTATCGTGCTTGCTGATGGGTCACGATCAATCGGGCGACATGGCCCGCCACCGCCGTGGTCTGAGGATCCCACTGCGCGGACGCCGCGATCCCGCGCCCGCCGCCGGTCAGCGCAGTCGGCACTCGGGCGGGATGGGCGCTCAGCACACCCGCAAGGTGCTCGACCTGACCATCCGGCTCGCCGAGGTGATGCTGTCCTCGGGGTCGGGCACCGCGGACGTCGTCGCGACGGCGCAGGACGTCGCCCAGGCCTATCAGCTCAGCGACTGCGTCGTCGACGTCTTCGTCACCACCATCTTCGTGTCGGCGCTGCCGACCGAGGACAGTGCGCCCGTCACCATCGTGCGGGCCGTGCACGCCCGGTCCACCGATTACTCGCGCCTGGCCGAACTCGACAGCCTGGTCGGGCGCATCACCTCCGGCGGCGTCTCGGTCGAGCAGGCGCACGAGGCGATGGACGAGCTGACCGAGCGCCCGCACCCCTACCCCCGGTGGGTGGCGACGGCGGGCTGGGCGGGCTTTGCCCTTGGTATCGCGATGCTGCTCGGCGGCACCTGGCTGACGTGCATCCTGGCCGCCGCCACGTCGGCGCTGATCGACCGGGTGGGTCGGCTGCTGAACCGGGTCGGCACGCCGTTCTTCTTCCAGCAGGCTGCCGGCGCGCTGATCGCGACCCTGGTCGCGGTGGCGGCGTACCTATTCGCCGGTCTGGGACCGACGGCGCTGGTGGCCACCGGCATCGTGATGCTGCTGTCCGGGATGACGTTGGTCGGCTCCGTGCAGGACGCCCTCACCGGATACATGCTCACCGCGGTCGCCCGCCTCGGCGATGTCCTGTTTCTGACCGCAGGCATCGTCGTCGGCATCCTCGCCGGACTGCAGATCGCCGCCGTCGCCGGCATCACGATCGAGCTCTACGTCGACGCGACCGAAACCTTCGTGCTACCGAACCAGCCATGGCTGATCGCGCTCGCGGTGTTCGGGGCTGCGCTGGCGGGTGCCTGCCTCACCATCGCGAGCTACGCGCGCCCACGGTCCGTGGCCACCGCTGCCCTGGCGGCCGGTCTCGCCGAACTCCTGCTGATCGGGCTCGGCACTGCGGGCCTGGGCGGTGTCGTCGCCACCGGAACGGCGGCGGTGGGTGTCGGCTTTCTCGCGACGCTGATCTCGATCCGTCGGCAGGCGCCGGCCTTGGTCACAGCGACCGCAGGCATCACGCCGATGCTGCCCGGTCTGGCCGTCTTCCGGTCGGTGTTCTTCTTTGCAGTCGACAAGAACTACGGGCACGGGGTGGCCCAGGCCCTCGCGGCCGCAGCGACGGCCCTGGCCATCGGGGCGGGGGTGGTGATGGGCGAGCTGCTCAGCTCACCGCTGCGCTTCCGCGCCGGGCGCATCGGCAAGCTCGTCCGGGTCCAGGGGGCGCCGGGGCTGCGCCGAGCCGTGGGCCGCGTCGTGCGGCTACGTCCTTCGGGAAGCCATGCCGAACCGCGGCCACCCTTCCAGCGATCGTGGAGTGTCCCGCTGGAACCCGAATGGGTCGAGGGCGTCGACGACGCAGGCCGTGGCGAGTGGTCCCCGCCTTCTGACGGGCGTGGGGATTCGACCGAATGACAACGACGCGTCCATGTATATCTGTGGACTCGCTGAGTAAACGCTTGCGTTTGCGATCCGGCAGCGCGGATGGCAACGTGCAAGATTGTTGACAAGCGTACAACTTCACTCAACGGCCATTTCGGCAAATGCCGACACCAGTCGTGTCGTGTGACAACCGAGGAGGATCCTGTGGACTCCGGAGGCGCACAACCGCCTACTGTCGAGAAAGAACCGCCGAAGGAAGTACTGCGCAAAGCCATCGCGGCGTCAGCCATCGGCAACGCGACCGAATGGTTCGACTACGGCGTCTACGCGTACGGCGTCACCTATATTTCCGCGGCGATCTTTCCCGGCGACACCCAGAGCGCGACCCTGCTGGCACTGATGACCTTCGCGGTGTCGTTCCTGGTGCGTCCGCTCGGCGGGTTCGTCTGGGGCCCGCTCGGCGACCGTCTCGGCCGCAAACGCGTGCTGGCGCTGACGATTCTGTTGATGGCCGGCGCCACCTTCTGCGTCGGGCTGGTCCCGTCCTATGCCACCATCGGCCTGTGGGCGCCCTTCCTGCTCGTGCTGCTGCGGATGATTCAGGGCTTCTCCACCGGCGGCGAATACGGCGGCGCCGCAACCTTCATGGCCGAGTACGCGCCGAGCCGCCGACGCGGCTTCCTGGGCAGTTTCCTGGAGTTCGGGACGCTGTCGGGGTTCTCGGTGGGCGCCCTGCTGATGCTCGGATTCTCGCTGGGGCTCGGGGACGACCAGATGCAGGCCTGGGGCTGGCGACTGCCGTTCCTGGTGGCCGCGCCGCTTGGCCTGGTGGGCGTCTACCTTCGGTCCCGGTTGGAAGACACGCCGGTGTTCCGTGAGCTCGAGCAGAAGAACGAGACCGAAAAGCAAGCCGGGACCCAATTCCGGGATCTGCTCGCCGGATACTGGCGGCCCATCCTCCAGCTGGGCGGCATGGTGGTGGCGCTCAACGTCGTCAACTACACGTTGCTCACCTACATGCCGACCTATCTCGAGAACCAGATCGGGCTCTCGGCCGACCAATCGCTGGTGGTTCCGATCATCGGCATGCTGTCGATGATGGTGTTCCTACCGTTCATCGGTGCCCTGTCCGACCGGGTGGGACGCAAGCCGGTGTGGTGGGTGTCGCTGATCGGTCTGTTCGTTGCGGGCGTGCCGATGTTCGCGCTGATGGGCACGAACCTGGCCGGCGCCATCGTCGGTTTCGCCGTGCTGGGCCTGCTCTACGCGCCCCAACTGGCGACGATCTCGGCGACGTTCCCCGCGATGTTCCCCACCCACGTGCGCTATGCCGGGTTCGCGATCGCCTACAACGTCTCCACGTCGATCTTCGGCGGGACTGCGCCTGCCGTGAACGACTGGCTCACCAACGCGACCGGCAACATGCTGTTCCCCGCCTTCTACATGATGGCCGCCTGCGTGATCGGGGCGATCGCGCTGTGGAAAGTCCCGGAGACCACGCGGTGTCCGCTCAACGGGACCGAGACGCCCGGCACCGAGGACGCCCTTCCGCCGGTGGCCTACGAGAAGGTGTCGGCCTGAGGTCGGGCCGACGGCTGCATCACCGGTCGATCAGTCGCCGGACCGCGTCGTTCATGTGAGCGATCAACAGCTCGTCGGTCAATGCCGCGTCGCCCGTCTTGATCGCGGTCGCGACGGCGCCGTGCTCGCTGACGCGTATGTCCAGCGATGCGTAGGTCGCTTCCAGTGCGTGAATGCACATACGCGTCTCGGTCATCACCGTCTGGTGCATCCGGGAGAGTCGCGGGCTACCGGCATGCGCGACGAGACTCTCGTGGAACCGGATGTCGAGATCACCGACCTCGGCGGGTGATGTCGCTGCTGCCATGTCGGTCACGATCGACAACAGTGCCTCACCCGCAGCCTGGTGGGCGCCGGCGATGATCTTGGCGGCGGCGGCCCGTTCGATGGCCTCGCGTGCCAGGTACACATCCCGGACACTCTCGGGCGCGAGATCGACGACGAACAGCCCGCGATGGCGGATCGAGATCAGCAGGCCTTCCTGCGTCAGTCGTTGCAACCCCTCGCGTAACGGGCCCCGGCTCACCCCCAGCCGAAGGGCCAGGTCGGCCTCGCCGAGGCGTTCGCCGGGTTTGAGTTCGCCGGCCCCGATCGCCTCACGCAGTTTGTCGGCGATGATGCTCGGCGTCGATTGTTGAACGACGGGCTCGATGAAGCTTGTCACCGACCATCCCCGAACAGCACGCCCAGCCCCGGCAGCCGAGGCACCGGCCCGAGCAGTTGCAGACCCTTCCACACGGTCACCTGGTTCGCGGTGAGGACGGGTTTGCCGACGGCGCGCTCCAGCGACTCGATGATCGCCAGCGTGTGCATCGCCGTGTCGGGCACCAGCACTGCCTCTGCGTCCGGGTGATCCGCCGCGCAGACCATGGCGACGACGTGGTCGTGATCCAACGTTCCCACCTCCGCCGCCGTGACGATCCCGTGGCTGCCGATCGAGACGACGTCCGCCCCGCCTGCGGTGAGGAAGTCGACGAAATGGCGGGCCACGTCTTCCGGGTACGAAGCAGCCACGGCAACCTGACGAAGATTCAGGTGGTGCAGCGCGTCCACGAACGCGATCGACGTCGACGATGCCGGGACGCCCGCAGCCTCGGCGACACCGGCTGCCTGCTGTGCTGCGCCCGCGGGCCCGAACACGAAGCTGCCCGACGTGCATGCCCACATCACCGAATCCGGTTGCTGCGCAACGAGGCTGGCGGCACCGCTGGCCAAGCGTCCGGGTTGCCCGAGATCGAGGAGCGCGTCGACGCGGTGGGCGTCCTCGCCGACCGAGGTGATGACCACGGGCAGGCGGAGGGCGCCGTCGAGACGAGCCTCGAGCGCGGGGTAGTCGTCCTCCGCGCTGTGGCCCGGATACAGCAGACCGACCGTGACCACGCCGCCTCCTTGGCTCACCGTCGCACCGCGATGGTTGGATTGTCGACAATGCTAAGGGCTGCGCCGTCGTCGTCGGGCACAGCGGTGGGCACGGTCGTCACGATTCCAGCAGGCTCTGCCCGGGGCCGACGGCTTTGCGGCCCGACAGCGCCAGCGCAGACCACATGGTCACCTGGTTGGCGGTCAGCACGGGCTTGCCCAGGTCCGCCTCGAGGGTGGCGATCAGGTCGTAGGTCGGCAGGTTGGTGCAGCTGATGAACACCGCCTCGGCCTCCGACGTGTCGGTGGCATGGACGAGTTCGGCGGTGACGCCGTAGGGCACCTTCCAGATTCGTGAGGTCAGACCGAGTCCCGCCGCGGCAACCACCGCGACGTCCGCCTCGGCGAGGAAGGCGGTCAGCCCTACGGTGAGATCGTCGGTGTAGGGGGTCACCAACGTGATCCGGGTGATGTCGAGATACCTCAGCGCGCTCAGGAGTGCGCCGCTGGTGGTCACCGCCCGCCGGCATCCAGCCGCTTTCATCGCGGCGACGAGGGCGGATTCTCCCTCGAGGCCCCCGACGTAGCTGCCGAAGGTGCACGCGAAGGCGGTGACCAGCGGAGAGACCGGCAGAAGGTCGATCGCGCTGTGCGCGACGAGGGCCGCCTGCGAGATGTGATGGGCCATGTCCAGGGTGGCGGCAAGCGGCACGTAGTTCAGGCGGGTGAGATGCAGGCTGACGTCGTTGGGCGACCACCGCCACAACTCCCGGTCGAGGGCGAAGTCGTACGGCGTGACAACCCCGATGCCCGCCTGAAGCAGGGGCGGCCGCTGGTTCATTTACTGATGATGAGGCCGAAGTGTCGCTTCGGCAACTCGATTGTTGACAATCTTACGGTCGGGTTTCTAGCCTCGTCGGAATGCCATCGCCCAGCGGAAGCCCGCCGGTTGTGGCCGTGCTCTGTGAACGTGCCTCCGACCGTCCGCCCGGACTGCAGGATTTGGCCGTGGATTTCCGCTTCTGCGCCGCCGATGGCCTGGCCGTTGCCCTCCGCGGGGCACGGGCTCTGCTGCTGTGGGACTACTTCTCCACCGCGCTGCACAACGTCTGGGACGACGCACGCACACTGGAGTGGATCCATGTGACGGCCGCCGGTGTGGACACGCTGCTCTTCGACGGGCTCAGGAACTCCGACGTGGTGGTGACCAATGCGCGCGGCGTGTTCGACAGACCGATCGCCGAGTACGTGCTCGGTGCGGTGATCGCCTACGCGAAGGACAGCGCCGCCGGCTACCGGCTGCAGGCAGAGCACCGGTGGCGGCATCGGGAGACCCGGTCGATCACCGGTGCGCGCGCCCTGGTGGTCGGCACCGGCGGCATCGGCCGCGAGACGGCTCGGCTGCTGCGGGCGGCGGGGCTGGAGGTTCGTGGGGTGGGTCGCCGATCCGCCTCGACCGACCCCGATTTCGGTGAGGTGATCGCCAGCACCGCGCTGCGCGCCGAGGCGGGCTGGTGCGATCACCTCGTGATCGCGGCGCCGCTGACGGACAGTACCCGGGGTCTGATCAACGACCAGGTACTGGCCGCGATGAAGCCGGACGCACATCTGGTCAACGTCGCCCGCGGGCCGATCGTTGACGAGGCCGCGCTGATCGCTGCACTCACCGAGCGGCGCATCGGGGGCGCGACAGTGGACGTGTTCGACGTCGAGCCGCTGACCGCCGAGCACCCGCTGTGGGATGCACCGAACGCGACGATCACCGCCCACATGTCCGGGGATGTCGTGGGCTGGCGGGACATGCTGGCCGCGCAGTTCGCCGATAACGTCCAACGGTGGCTGGCCGGCGACCCGCTTCTCAACATCGTCGACAAGAGGTTGGGCTACGTACCGGGCGCGGGCCGATGAGCCTGCAGGCGGTCGACTTGCTTGCGGCGTATCGGGGCGGCAGCCTCTCGCCGGTCGAGGTCACCAGGGCTGCGCTGGACGCGATCGACGCGCACAACGCCGCGGTGAACGCGTTCGTGCTGGTCGACAGCGACGGTGCGATGGCGGCGGCGAGGGAGTCCGAGGCTCGATGGCGGGCCGGCGCCCCACTGGGGCCCGCAGACGGGGTGCCGACGTCGATCAAGGACGCGCTGTGGACCAGGGGCTGGCCGACGTTGCGCGGCAGCTGGCTCATCGACGCCGAGGGCCCGTGGGATGAGGACGCCCCGTGCGTCGCCCGGCTTCGCGAGGCCGGCGCGGTCATCCTCGGGAAGACGACGACGCCGGAGTTCTCTTGGAAGGGGGTGACGGATTCGCCCCGGTACGGTGTGACGGTCAACCCGTGGGACGAGACCACAACGTCGGGCGGATCGAGCGGCGGCAGTGCGGCGGCGGTTGCGTTGGGGATGGGCGCCTGGTCGGTCGGCACCGACGGCGGAGGTTCGGTGCGGATCCCCGCCAGCTTCACCGGCACGGTCGCGATGAAGCCGACGTACGGCTTGGTCCCGCTGTATCCGCCGAGCCCGTTCGGGACGCTGTCCCATGCCGGCCCGATGACCAGGACGGTCACCGATACTGCGGCGCTGCTCGACATCATCACCGCCTTCGATGGGCGCGACTGGTCAGCCATGCCGACCCCGACCGCATCGTTTCTGTCCGGCCTCGACGCGGGCGTCGCCGGTCTGCGGATCGCCTACTCGCCCAATCTCGGCTTCGGCCGAAACGACCCCGAGGTCGATGGGGCTGTCCGGACCGCTGTCGCTGTGCTCGCCGACGCCGGGGCGCGAGTTGACCAGGTCGACCCGGGCTTCACCGACCCCGTCGATGCGTTTCACGTGCTGTGGTTCGCGGGCGAGGCGAAGGTGTTGCAGGGCACAACAGCGGGGGGAGTCACCGATGACCGCCTCGACCCGGGCCTGCGGCGCACCGCCGAACTCGGCGCGACCTATTCGGCGGGCCGGTACCTGGAGGCGATGGCGGTTCGCATGCAACTGGGCGCCCTGATGGGGCGGTTCCACGAGCGCTACGACGTGCTGATCACCCCGACGCTGCCGCTGCCGGCCTTCCCCGCCGGACAGGATGTGCCCGATGGCTGGCACTCGTCCGACTGGACCAGTTGGACGCCGTACACGTATCCCTTCAACATGACTCAGCAGCCTGCGCTCAGTGTGCCGTGCGGATTCACGGCGGCGAGGCTGCCGATCGGACTGCAGATCGTCGGGCCGCGGCACGCCGATGCGCTGGTGCTGCGGGTTGGTCAGGCTTACCAGCGGGCCACCGACTGGCATCTGAGAACACCACCACCACGGCCCGAGGGGGCTTTATGACCAGGCTGATCACGGTCACGTTGGAGAAGCGCGCGGTGAGCTGTGTGGCGCGCCTGCTCGACGACCAGGCACCGCGCACCTGCGCTGCCGTATGGGATGCGCTGCCCTTGACGGCACCGGTGTTCCACGGCAAGTACGCCCGCAACGAGATCTACACGCTGTTACCGGGTTTCGCGCAGGTGGACCCGGGCAGGGAGAACACCACGGTGACGCCGATACCCGGCGATCTGTGCTGGTTCTCCTTCGACTCCGACGACCTCGGGAATCCCGCTTACGGCTACGAGAACACGACGGGCACCGGCACCCGCGGTGCAATCGTCGACCTCGCGCTGTTCTATGGGCGAAACAACCTGCTGATCAACGGAGATCAGGGCTGGGTGCCGGGGAATGTCTTCGGGGCCATCGTGGAAGGTCTCGACGAGATGGCCGCGGCGTGTCAGGACCTGTGGATGGGCGGGGTGCGTGGCGAATCGCTGAGCTTCCGCCGACATGGCTGATCGCCGTCGGATTCGATTGCCATCAACACCAAGGCATTTCGGACGCTAGCGGCGCAGCGGCAATCGTCGCGCATGTTCCTGCCGGACGAGCCCATTGCTTCGATTACTTGATGAGGCCGTGGAATTGGCGATGCGGGCGCCGTCCAACTCCAACTCGAAGCCATGGCAGCTCTACCTCGTCGACGGCGAACGCCGTGATCGGCTGGCAGCAGCCCTACTGACGGCCCTGGAATCGGCGGGGCTGCCGGCCAGGTTCGCCGAACGTCGTCGTGAAAGCGGCGCGCTCGTCTATGGCGCGATGGGTATTGCCAGGGACGATCGAGAGGACCGTTGGATAGCGCAACTGCGCAACTGGGATTTCTTCGGCGCACCGATCGCAGGCATCAAATGCATGCATCGCGACTGTGGTCCGCGCGATGCGCTCGGGTGGGCATGTTTCTCCAAACGTTCCTGCTATGCCTCACCGACCGCGGCGTCGCCAGCTGCGTACAGGTGTCGATCGCGTTGTACGACCGCGTCGTAAGCGAACTCGGCGTTACCGACGATTTGGTTGTCCGCTGTGGGATGCCGATCGGCTATGAGGATCCGCACTTCGTCGCCAACACTGCGCGACCCCTCGGCCTATCATATGGTCCGGCTCGGCGCGCTCGAGCAATGAACGACCGTCGCTCTGCGTTACGTGCTTCAGTCGCCTCGCCGTTCCCTGCCGAGACTCTTCACAATGATGACGACGTCGTCATTCCGCGATGCGGTTGCGAAAGGGTCGAAGGGGTCTGATGCGAAGGGCTGTGCGCCGACCCGTCAGGCGATCGCCGCGCCGACCAGGTGACCGATCGCGTAAGTGATCACCAGCGCGAGTCCTCCACCGATGACATTGCGGAGCACCGCGCGTTGCTTCGGCGCCCCGCCGAGGGTCGCCGACAGCAGACCGGTGAAGACGAGAGCGACTAGCACGGCGATGGCGGTCACCGGAACCCGCCACGCGGCGGGCGGTGCGAGGATGGCGACGATCGGCAGCAGCGCACCAACCGTGAACGAGAGCGCTGAGGACAGCGCCGCCTGCCAGGGGCTTGTAAGGTCGTCGGGCTTGATGCCCAACTCGATTTCGGCGTGTGCAGCGAAGGCATCGTGCTGGGTGAGCTCCGCTGCGACCATGCGAGCCGTGGCCGGGGAGAGCCCTTTGCCTTCATAGAGCGCGCCAAGTTCGTCCAACTCGGTGGCGGGGTCGTCGCGTAGCTCCTGGCGTTCCTTGGTCAGCAGAGCCTTCTCGGTGTCGCGTTGCGTGCTGACCGAAACATATTCGCCCAGCGCCATCGATACCGCCCCGGCCGCCAGGCCTGCGACGCCAGCCGTGAGGATCGGCGCCCGCTCAGCGGTTGCGGCGGCCACGCCGACCACGATGCCCGCCGTGGACACGATGCCGTCATTAGCACCGAGCACGCCCGCACGCAGCCAATTCAGCTTCGACGCAACTGAACCCGCGTGCGGCTCGGCGGGATGAGAAGAGGTCGTCACAGCGTTACGGTAGCTACGATTCGGACCCCTCGCCAGGACGCATAGCCTTACCACAGCGCCGCCTGCAGTACAGTCCCCCGACCGCAGGCATGATGCCACAGTGACATACCGTTCGCCGTTGCGGCCCAACGACCCTGGGGTGAGTAACGCGCCGGGGCGGCACACCTCGATCCACCAGCGCGAGGTCTCCAGGTAGCGGTGCAGCGCCCGTTGGCCGGCGTAGCCGCCGGACAGTGACAGCGGGACCGCGAGCCAGCCCTCGGTGTAGGTGTCGTTTGTGCCGGCGTTACCGAGTGCGCCGAGCGCATAGGCCCAGCGGCGCCAGACAGCGGCGCCTTCCTCCACGAGTTCAGGGACGACCCAATCGGGCAGCTGCTCGAACTCGCCGAAGAGCGCACGCATGGAGTCGGGTGCGTCGGCCACACGTTGTCGATGCCCTCGCGCTGCGCCTTCTCGACGAGATCGCGCGCCCTTCTGGCGCCGAGCTCGCCGTGGTACGTCTCGGCGACGAACCTCTCCGCGACGGGGTCGCCCTCGATGAGACCGTCGATGAACGCCTGCGCGACGGCCTCGGACGGAAAGAGGTCGACCCCGGTCAGTCGCTTCACCACGCGGCGCAGCCGCAGCCGTCTGCTGTTCGCGTCCGGATACCGGAACGCGGTCGGCGCTGCGGGCAGTCCTTGCGCTGGTTTCGGCATGGGTCTGTCATATCCCACCGAGTGCGCCGGCAACCGGCTTTCACATCGCCGGTCTAGTGTCCTGCGCCGGTTTGTCGACGTCGTCCTCGGGCAGCGGGAGCGCCTCGGCGCCGGGGGTGGCGGGGGCCAGCACTTCCTCGTCCTTCTTGTCGGACTCGGTCGTTACATTCTGGTCAGGAGATGTCATGTCCTGCTCGTACCCGGAGCCGACAGTTGGTAATCCGCTGAGTCGTCGGGCTGTTCCCGGCACGGCTGCTCGGGAATGAGCAGGACGGGGGTGGCCGAGTGCGCCACGACGGCCGCCGCGACGCTGCCGTGCAGGTGCCCGAGCAGTCCACTGCGGCGATGCGGTCCGAGCACGATCATGCTGGCGCCGTTCTCGTCGGCGGCCCTGACGATGCCCTTCCACGTCGGCGACGCTTCGACGGCCACGCTTCGCGACCGGAAACCGGCTTCAGCCGCCAGCTCCGCCCCGTGGGCGGCCGTCCGCTCGGCGGCGCGGCGCACCTCGGTGGCTTGATCAGCATCGAAATGCGTTGTGTCACAAGGCGTGAAGCCGACATCGACGGGTTGCCAGACGCACACGACGAGCGCATCACGGCCCGACTCGACCTGCAAGGCCGCCATCCGTATGGCGCACGCGGCGAGGTCGGATCCGTCGTAGGCCAACAGCACGGGTCCCTCCGATGACGACGCGCGCAGCGACACGCCGGGCGACGCCGCCCTCGGCGCGACCCTCCCTGCAGGAACCGAAACCGGCAGATTCCTCAGCCGCGCCAGGAGCGGGGGCGAGTACCAGGCGGGCGATTCGCCGTCGAGGAACTCGTCGAGGTCGGGTGTCTGCGGGCGGGCGCCGCTGAGGGCGTAAACGGCGACACCGAAGATCGCCCCGCCGATAGCGAGACCGAAACCGATCCACAAGGTGATGCCGGTGCCCGCGTTGAGGTCCCCGGGCAGAGCATCGGCGATGTGAGCGAGGATCGGGGCGACCATGAACGCGGCCACCGCGCGCAACAGCTCGATGATCGCGAAAACGCGTTGCAGGCTGGCGGATTGCAGCGAGAAGCCGGCCACGAACAGCGCCGGGGCCACCGTCGCGCCCAGCGCCAGACCGGTCAGCCCAGCGCCGAGCAGGGCCAGTGGCTGGTTGGCGGGAAGCGCCATCCGGTACACCAGGATCCCGGCCGCCAACAAGGCCATGCCGACAAGCGGCAGGAAGTGCATTGCGCGTCGCGTGATGACGAATCCGAATACGACGGCCATCACGATGGCGCCGCCGAGCTCGGGGAGGTAGAGCAGCCCGACCCGCACGGGGTTGTAGGTCTGCAACAGCACGTTGGCCGTCAGCGCGGTCGCGGCCACTGACGCGGCGGCGGCGAACAGCGCCACTCCGACGCCGGCGACCGGAATCGCGCTCGTCATCATCGTGCGGATCGTCAGGAGCGGGCGGGCAGCGCGAAATTGGTAAACGATCAAGGCACAGATCAGGATGAGCCCGCCCAGCATCGGAACCGTCGCCGCGGGATCGCCGAGCCCGTGGCTGGTGAGTTGCGCGGCTCCGACGAATGCGGCCGTGCAGCCGACGGCGGCGAGGCCGATCGCCGGCAGGTCACGCGGCGCATCGGGGTCGGCGGGCGGCGCGTCGTCAAACGTCAACGCGGCCAGGATCAGAGCGAGCAGCGCGACCACGGCGACGATCCAGAACAGCGGCCGCCACGCATGCGCCTCTGCCTGCACGCCGCCGATGAAGGGTCCGAGGGCGACCGCGCCGAACACGCACATGTTCATGATCACTGCGGTGTTGCGCAGCTTGTCCCGGGGGAACCCGATCGTCAACGGCGGAGCGGCGGCGATCAGCAGCATGCTCGTCGCCAGCCCTTGCAGAACGTGTCCACCGATGTACATCGCCCCGTTCTGCGCGGCCGCGGCCAGCACCGAGCCCACCACGAGCAGAACCGCATACGCGAGCAGCATCCTGCGCTGCGGTAGATGCTGGGCGAACTGAACCGCCAGCACGGTACCGACCGCGTAGGCGGCATTGCCCAAACCCGAACTCAGGCTCAGCGCCTGAGCGCTCATGTGCAGTTGCGACGAGATGATCGGCAAAAGCGGGTCGAGCGCCGCGGAAAGCGCCAAGTAAGGGATCAGAGCAAGAGTGACCATGGCGGCCACCGCCGGATAGCGTCCGGCCAGCGGGCCTTGGCGCATCAGGCGTGCCCGGCGGTACGGGTGGGCCGGGCGGGCCAGAGAGGCGACGTGGCGCGACGATGCGCAGAATCAGGGCAGTTGGTCAACGGGATCGTGGCACACACGTGACCGGTGAACATGCTCACGCAATGGGCTATTCCCGCTATCGGGCGGAAATCCCGCATTCCCACCAAGTTGCCAGCGACGAGCGGCGGCCACCGCGCACGGCTAGGGTGTGTATGTCATGGGGTACGGCTCAGAAGGACCGCCGTCACGACCTCCGGTGACGACGTCCTTCGATGAAAGTGGTGTGCGATGGCTCTATGGCGGGATGAAAAGGGCGCATCCGGCGTAGTCGATACCGCGCAGCCGTTCAAACGCGACGTCGGGGCCGAGATCGAAATCACGGTATCCGAGGCGACCACCCTCGAGTTCCAGATCGCCATTGCGCCGCAGCCCGGTGCGCAGACCACCGAGAAGCTCGAATTCCGTTGCGACGGAAAGCCAATCGATGCGCAGGAGATCATCGGCGAGCACGGCACACGTATCCACCGATTTCCGGCGCCCGTCGGCACCGTCACAGCGTCGTATGAAGCCACCATCGTCGGCAGAGCCGAGCCGGCGACGGCCAGAGATCTGGACATGTCGACATACCTGCGACCCAGCCGATATGCGGAAGCCGATAAATTCTTCGGCTTCGCCTCCACCGAATTCGGTGACCACGCCGACTCGATCACGATCCTCGAGAAGGTGTCATCCTGGGTCGGTACTCGCCTCAATTACGTGCCCGGCTCCAGCGACCCGATCGACGGCGCAGCCGACACGTTGCTCGCCGGATCCGGCGTATGCCGCGATTACGCCCATCTGGTCATCGCGCTGCTGCGCGCGGTCAACGTCCCGGCACGGCTGGTCGCGGTATACGCACCGGGGTGCGAGCCGATGGATTTTCATGCCGTCGCCGAGGCTTTCGTCGACGGCACATGGCATGTCGTGGACGCCACGTGTCTGGCGCCGAGGCAGTCGATGGTGCGGATCGCCACCGGACGCGACGCCGCAGACACGGCGTTCCTGGACAATCACAAAGGCTCCATCACGCTCGAGCGCATGCAGGTCAGCGCCGTCGTCGATGGGGATCTGCCGCGCGACTCCGTGCACGAACTTGTTGCACTGAACTAATCTTCAGAGGGCGACGACCAGAAGATCGAGCATGTGCTCGTAGGACGCGGCGGGATCGGTCGTCTGCCCGATCTTGGCTTGCTCGATGGTGACCGCGCCGTGGACCGCGGCCGAAACCGACTGGGTGCAGATCGTCGAGTGGTACGACGAACTCGTCCGGCTCACCGACAGTCCGATCGTTCGGCTCAACCGGGCCGTCGGCGAGGCGGACGGGCCGCAAGCCGGGCTCGTGGCGCTCGCCGAAGTCGATCCCACGCTTCCGCGGTACACGGCCTCAGCGGCCTATCTACATGAGCGCGCGGGTGACCTCGGCACGGCCGCGGAGCTTTACGTCGAGGCGGCCGCGCGGGCGCAAAACCTCGCAGAGCGCGCACACCTCACGCGCCGCGCGGCCAGTCTGCGCGGGCGAGGTTGACCGTTTCAGCGCCCGCGCCACCGCGGAGCGCGCTTCTCCCGCCACGCCTGAAATCCCTCGGCCACGTCTTCCGTCGCGGCCGCCACCTTGCGCATCGTCTCCCCGAAGCGGACGGATTCGATCCATCCCATGTTGGCGGTGCGCCAGGCGACTTCCTTGGTCGCGCGTTGCGCAAGCGGTGCCGCCTCGGTCAGTGTTCGTGCCCACGAAAGTGCTTGCGCCTGTAGTTCTTCGGGCTCGACGAGCTTCCACACCAGGCCGATTTCCTTGGCGCGCTCGGCGGTCATCGGCTTGCCGGTCAGCAGGAGCTCCATGGCGTCGGCCCACCGAACTCGCTCGGGCAGCCGGATAGCACCGACGATGGTGGGCGTCCCGAGGGCCACTTCCGGAAAGGAGAACGTGGCAGCGGTGGTGGCGATGACGAAGTCGCAGAACAGGATTCCGGTCACCCCGTAGCCGATACACGGGCCATGGACGGCCGCGATCGTCGGCTTGAAGAGTTCCATCCCGCTTTCGAACGAGTTGATCGTCGGCTTCTCCCAGAAGGTGCCGCCGAAGGTGCCCACCGAACCCTCGCCGTCCTTCAGATCGCCTCCCGCGCAGAACACGTCCCCGTTCGCGGTCAGGATTCCCACCCAGGCGTCTTCGTCGTCGCGGAACCGGTCCCAGGCGTCGTTGAGCTCGCGGCGCAGCGCGCCGTTGATGGCGTTGCGCGCCTCGGGTCGATTCAGGGTGATGGTCGCGATGTGAGCGTCCAGCTCATAGGTGACGAGGCTCATGGCTGCACCCTAGCCACGGGGCGGTCAGCAACGTCGCGAGGGACTTCTCGTCCGAGGGGATCAGTGCGGTACGGCCGTTCGCCGGTTCGGACGTTGCACGAGGGGGGCCGCAACAGGCTCGGCGTCGGGCTGTTGGCGCCGGGCGTCGCGGGCGATCCGCCGGTTGAGCGCTCGCTCGTCGCGCTTGGTCAGCGAGCGATTCCTGCGGACCAGAAGATCGAGTTGCGCCCAGCTCAACCCATCGAGATCGCCGTCCGAGTCGTGGGTCGCGACGACGACACAGCCGCGCAGCAGCGGCACATTCTTCGCGGTGAAATTAGTTGTCGCCAGGAGCAGTTCAGTCGCGGTCTGGTTGGCGCCGCGTTGGCACGGCTTGGTCGACGGGCTGAACCAGAAGTCGAACTGCCGGTCCGTGCTGGTCAGACACTGCAAACCGCGGTCGGCGACGAGCTGGGCGATGTCGGCCTTGGTGTAGGCGCGGGTCTCATAGGCGGTGCCGTTGGGGTGAAAGTACAAAACAGTGTTCATTCGGATGGTCCATTCCACTCTTTCTTCGATTTTCAGCCGTGGTGGCTATATGCACCACTGTTACTCCTGATACCCGTGTTACAACTGAGACAAACCTGAATAACGATCGTGAAACAGCGCGTTTAGTGGCGACCAGGCCCGGACCTGCAGCGTTGGCCCTGGCAGCGGAGCATTCGATAACGTAGCCATCCAACAGAGGAGGTTCGCCATGACCACGACCGTCGAGCGCGAGGACGTGTCTGAGCTCGCCGAGCAGGCCGGCTGGCAGCACAGGGACGCCGATCGCAGCGACTACTACCTACGGCGACCGGAGCGTGTTCACATCGTGTGGCAGGGTAGCCGTGCCATCAGCGGAGGTGCGCTGTACCGCGACAACATCCTGATGTCCATCTCCAGGGACCTGGACACCGTGACGGGCTGGCTGAAGCGCTGACCGGTCCGACATGACCCTGTCCGCCCGGTTGTGGTCGGACAACGCCGACCTGGCGGCCGAGGTGCTCGCGCATCCGTTCGTGCGCGGAATCGGCGACGGCTCGCTGCCGCGTGAACAGTTCGCACGCTACCTCGCACAAGACGCCTTCTTCCTCGAATCATTCGCTCGCGCATACGCTTTGGCGCTCGCCCGCAGCGATAACACGGCGACGCTGCTCACGTTGGCCGATCTGCTCACCGGTGTCCGGCAGGAGCTCGGTCTGCATGCTTCGTACGCCGGCTCATGGGGTATCGACATGGCCGGTGTCGAGCCGCTGCCCGCGACATCGGCCTACACCGAGTTCCTGCTCGCGACGGCGTGCACCGAGGATCTCGGCGTGATCTTCGCGGCGATGACACCGTGCATGCGGCTCTACGCCTGGCTGGGAGCTTCGCTGGACGCCGGCACGGCCGGGCCGTTCGCAGAGTGGGTGCAGACCTACGCCGATCCGGCATTCGACGAGACCGCCCGCTCGTTGGAACGGCTGCTGGACGAGCACGCGGACACGCCGAAAGTACGCACTGCGTACCGGCGGGCGATGCGGCTAGAGCTGGGCTTCTTCGAGGCTGCGTTCAGCCTCGACGGTTGAACCGTGGCACTTGAATTGCGGGCCACCGACGGGGATTCGTGTCCCGGCCCACAGCACGGCGGCCACCACCGCCACCAGCACCAGGCCTGTCGCGAAGACGCCGAGGTCGAAGGAGCTTGCACTGGGCCAGTTCGCCTCGGCGCGCGCCGATCCGCGGAGGAAGGGCACGATCGCGAGGATGGCTGTGGCGAGCAGGCTTTCGCCGCCGACGATGAGCGGGAAGTGCTGCGCCGCGATCCGCAGAGCGCTGCGGGTGTCGCCGTCCCGTCGCGCTGATCGGATCGCCGGGATCAGGACGCGCGTGTTGTAGGCGCCCGCGACGAGCAACAGTGCGACCACACAGAGTTTGAGCGCGAGATAGCGCCCATACGGGGTGGTGAGCAGTTGCATCGGAGTTCCGACGTGGGTCCAGGCGAGCCATGAGCCGCTGACGATGAGCGCGCCGACGGCGTACAGCGCGACAACGCTGAACCGCTCCCAGATTTTCCGCCATTCGTCGGCCACGACGGCAGCCCGCGCGTCGTCAGCGTCGAGATGGCTGGTATCGCGCCGGGTCATCAGGCCGGCCGCGGCCAGCACGACCAGTCCGCCGATCCACACCAATGCGCCAAGAATATGCGCGATGGTGAGCGCATTCGCCACCGAGCCGCTCAACGTAGGCGCGGTGACGCGGATTTCGGGTATCGATGCCGTGGCGACCACTGCGACCATCGAAAAGCTTCCGGCCAACCGTGACCCGCGCTTCCAGAGCCAGATCAAGCCGGCGACCGTCAGGACATATCCGCCTGCCTGGACAACATCGACCGGTCGAGCACTGTCTGGCTCGCCGTGCAGAGTGGTAAAGAAGTGCAGCACAGCCGACATCGTGACGAGGAACGCCGCGGGCAGTGCCAGTCGGCGTATCCGCTCGGACACCAGCCCGCCGCAGCTCCGCGGAATCGTGAGCGCGGCGACGGCCAGGCCGATGCCGAGTGCGCTCGACAGCCCCAAGTAGTACAGCACCTGAGTCGACTCTTCGAGGAAAGTCGGTGTCGGCGGAAGTGGCCCACTCATGGAGTCCATGGTGCTCACTCCTGATGGGCGTCGATTGAGCGTCCGTTAAGAGCAGGCTGTGTGTCGGACGAGATCACGCGCTCACGGTTAACGCTCGGGCAGCGCAGGCACGGCCGACCCGCGCGGCCCGCCACCCAGTGTTGTTCACCCTTGTGCCGGATGCCGGTTGTCACCTGCATGGCGCCGGGAACCGTTGCCGAATGCCGCAGCGCCCGGGTCCGCAGCTGCAGCAGCGCGTGCACATCGACGTTCCGCACCGGTGTCCACGGGCTGTGTCCGCGCAGATAGCACAGCTCGTTCGCCCACAAGTTGCCGAATCCGGCGACGCAGCGCTGGTCGAGCAGTGCGGCGACGAGCGCACGGTCGGGCTCGGCTGTGACCCTGCGCACGGCCTCGTCGATATCCCAGTCGTCGCGGAGCCGGTCGGGGCCCAGGTGACCGCCGGCGGTAACCAGCGGCCCGCCGCCGAGATGGTCCACGACCCGGACATGCGCAGATGGGTGTGCAGCGTGAGGTCGTCAGACAGCCGGCTGAGCAGATGCTTGCCGTGAGTGACCTGGTCACCCTCGGGCGCCGATCCAATCGTCCTCGCCTCTGTCGAACCCGACGCGCCGGAGTGCACGATGGTGGAGTGACCACGCCCGATGTAGCGGCTCAGATTGCCGAACTGACCATCGCAGAGAAGGCCTCGCTCACCGGCGGCACCGGCTTCTGGTACACGAAACCGATTGAGCAACAGAGTGTTCCGTCGATCATGCTGACCGACGGACCGCACGGCCTGCGTAAACAACGCGGCCGTGGTGATCACCTCGGGATCGGCGACAGCGTGCCCGCGACGTGTTTCCCGCCGGCGGCGGCCCTGGGCTGTTCCTGGGACGTCGAACTCGTCGAGCGCATCGGCGCGGCGCTCGGCCGGGAGGCCGCGCTCCAGGCCGTGGCCGTGGTGCTCGGCCCGGGCATCAACATCAAGCGCTCACCGCTGTGTGGCCGCAACTTCGAGTACATCTCCGAAGACCCGGTTGTCGCGGGCGTTCTCGGCGCGGCGATGGTGCGGGGCATCCAGAGCCAGGGTGTCGGAGCCTCGGTCAAGCACTTCGCGGCCAACAACCAGGAGCACGATCGCATGCGCGTGAGCTCTGACGTCGATCCGCGACCGCTGCGCGAGATCTACCTGCGCGGCTTTGAACGTGTCGTCGACGAGGCGCGCCCGTGGACCGTCATGTGCTCCTACAACCGCATCAACGGTGTGCCCGCGGCGCAGGATCCATGGCTGTTGACGACGGTTCTGCGCGACGAGTGGGGATTCGACGGCGTCGTCGTGTCGGACTGGGGCGCGGTCGACGATCGGGTGGCGGCGCTGGCGGCCGGTCTCGACCTCGACATGCCGGGTTCGCCGGCCGGTGACGCGCTCACGGTGGCCGCGGTCGAGCGGGGACTGCTCGACGAGACGGTCGTCGACGTCGCGTGCCGTCGCGTGCTCGACCTCGTCGGCAGGACACAGTCGGACAAGACCGCCGATGTCGGCCCCCTAGACGTCGATGCGCACCACGCGCTCGCCCGCGAAGCCGCGGGCCGCTCGGTGGTCCTGCTGAAGAACGACGGCGGAGTCCTGCCGATCAAGAGGGACGCCCGGATCTCCGTCAGCGGTGTGTTCGCCGCCGAACCGCGCTACCAGGGCGCGGGGTCGTCGATGATCAACCCGACCCGACTGGACAACGCCCTGGACGAAATCCGCACTGCAACAACGGCAGACGTGACCTACTCACCGGGTTACCCGACCACGTCGGAGCAGTCGGACGACGAGTTGCAGCGGTTGCGTCGGGAAGCCGCCGCGGGCGCCGCCGCCGCGGACATCGCGATCGTCTTCGTCGGCCTTCCTGCGCAGATGGAGTCCGAAGGCTATGACCGAAACCGGATCGACCTTCCCGCAGCGCAATTGGACCTTGTCGACGTCGTGCTCGCTGCCAATCCCTGCACGGTCGTGGTGTTGTCCAACGGCGGCGTGGTGGCACTGCCATTCGCCGCAAGAGTGCCCGCGATTCTCGAAGGATGGCTGCTCGGTCAAGCCGGCGGTGGTGCGATCGCCGACGTGCTCTTCGGAGACGTCAACCCGTCGGGAAAGCTGACCGAGACGATCCCGTTCCGGCTGTCGGACACCCCGGCATACCTGGACTTCCCGGGTGCCTTCGGCCACGTCCGCTACGGCGAAGGCCTGTTCGTCGGATACCGGTGGTACGACGCCCGCGATATGGACGTCGCGTTCCCGTTCGGCCATGGCCTGTCCTACACCACCTTCGGCTACGGAGATGCCGCGGTGACCGTCAACGCCCACGGCGACATCGACGTGCGCGTTGCTGTCACCAACACCGGGCCGGTCGCGGGCAGAGAGGTGGTGCAGGCCTACACGTCGCTGCCCGGCGGCACCGTGCAACGGCCGCCGCGGGAGCTGAAAGCCTTCACGGCCGTCCCGATCGAGGCAGGGCAGACCCATGACGTGGCGCTGAGAATCAGACGAAAAGACCTCGCCTACTGGGATATTCGAGTCGACGCGTGGGTGGTGGAGGGCGGCGAGTACACCGTCGACATCGCAGCGTCGAGCCGTGACATCCGCACCTCGGCCCGCATTCCGATCGCCGGCGATGAGGTGCGCGCACCGCTGACGCGGGCGTCTTCGATCGCCGAGGTGCTGGCTCACCCCGCGGCCGGGCCGATGCTGCAGGAGGCGGTCGCCTCGATGGCGGTCGGCATGGCCGGCGCCGACGCCATCATGCCCGAAGGGGTGGCCATCGGCCGGATGCTGGAATCGTTCCCCATCGGCAAGGTCGGCGTATTCGCCGCGGCCGCAGGGATGGACCTCGATCCGGCGATGATCGACGCGCTGCTGGCGGCCGCCAACGGCGCCGACCCGACGGATGGCTGCGCAACCTAGTCCGCGTCGAATCGCTCGCGGACAGCCACCAGGAATTCGGCCGCGTCCTCGTAGCGGGGTCGTGGACCACTGGCTGCCCAGGACTCGACGATGTGCCGGGCGGCGTGACGCAGCTTGACGTTGTTGTTCTGTGACACCGATCTGAGTAACTCGAAGGCGTGCTCACCACTTAGGCCGAAGGCGCACATGAGCATTCCCTTCGCCTGTTCGATGACCGGCTGACTGGCGATTTTGCACCGCAGTTGGATGATCTCCCGACGCATGTCCTCCTCCGGCGTTGACGCGTAGGTCGAAGATCTCCGCTGGAGCATGCTGGTCATTACGCCTCCTTCGCTCGAATGGCACCGGCCAGGAGAGCGACGCCCGGCGAAGTCGCGATCCGGGCGTCGGCTAACCACTTTCTTTGATACCTAATCAGTTGCGCTACCGCAACTATTATCGTAGCGACGAGCTTGCGATCAGCGGGCGTCGTCGAGCGTGATGACCACCTTGACGTCGTCGCGCTGCGGCGTGAATGCCTCGTGCGCACGATCCAGCGGCACCCGCCGGGTGATCAGACCGGCGAGCCAGTCCTTGTCGGCCTTGGCGAGCGCATCGACCGCCTGCCGATAGTGGCGCAGGTTGGCGTTGACCGAGCCGACCACCGCGTCGTTCTCGAGCACGAGTTCCCTGTTAACGGCGCCGGCGTCGATCTTCAGCGTGCGCCCCGCGGGCGAAACACCGGTCAGACACACGATGCCGTAGGTCGCCGTGGCGGCGATCGCCCCGAAAACGAGCGGGCCCGCGCCCGTCGCCTCGATGACGACGTCCGGCTCCACGCGCGAAGCGACGTCGTCGATGTCGTCGTGGTGGTAGGTCGCGCCGAGCGCCTTGACGATGCCCGGCTTGGGCCCGTCGGTGACGCGGTCGAGGATGTGGGTCTCCAGCCCTTGCTGGACGCTCAGCAGACCGGCCAGCAGGCCGATCGGTCCGGCGCCGGTGATCAGTGCACGACGGGGATCGAAGTAGGCGCGTTCACCCACCCGGCGCACCTGCTCCCACGCCTTGGCCACCACGGTCGTGGGTTCCAGCAGCATCCCGACATCCTCGAGGTGCGGATCGAGCGTCACGGCGTAATCGGTCTCGACGGTCCAGCGCTGGCTGCCGTAGCCGTGGCGCTCCTTGATGCCGCGCTCGGTGTAGCGGCCGTTGCGGCACATGTCGAACTCGCCGTGAGCGCACGCCTCGCACGGCACCGGATCGGGTCGCCGCACCACCCCGACCACGAGATCACCCTTCGCGAAGTCGCTGCCCTCCGGCGCGGCGGCCACCCGGCCCAGTGATTCATGGCCGAGCACCAGCCGGTCGTGCCCCGCCGGCGCCCAGCCGTAGGAACCGTCGACGATCTCTTTATCCGTACCGCAGACACCGACGGCCAGGCCGTCGACCAACAGTTCGTCCGTCTTCGGTTCCGGCTCGGCGACATCCTCGACGCGCAGCGAGTCTGCGCGCTTCGGTTCCACGGTGATTGCTCGCATACCCGAGATTTGCCGGTGAGCAGTAGTTGCAAACCCGCAGCAGTTGCGTCGAGGTGACGGCGCTTGGCGGCCAGGCGCTCGTCTGGGCGCATTCGGCCCTGCTTATGGTCGACGGGTGACGATTGCCTACGACGACGCGTTGCGCGACCGGATCCGCGCCAACCTCGCCGACTACGACCGCCGCGCCATAACCGACCCGACGAAACGGCATGCGGCCGTCGCCGTGGTGCTCGTCGACTCCGAGACCGGTGACGACAAGGTCGACCCGGTGGATGTCGACGACTGGAACGTCGGACGAGAGATGGCGCTGGCCGGCCTGGACGGCCGCATGGTCGACGTAGCGGGCGGTGCCGCTTTCCTGCTGTGTCGCAGGGCAATCCGGCTCTCGTCGCATGCCGCGCAGTGGGCGCTGCCCGGCGGCAGACTGGACCGGGGTGAAACCGTTGTCGACGCCGCGCTGCGAGAACTGGAGGAGGAAGTCGGAATCCGCCTCGCGGATTCGGATGTGCTCGGGTTACTCGACGACTACCCGACGAGGTCGGGTTACGTCATCACCCCTGTGGTGCTCTGGGGCGGCGGACGGCTCGATCCCCGCCCCGCGCCCGACGAGGTGGTCGCTGTCTACCGGGTGGGACTGCATCAACTGCAACGCGACGACTCGCCGCGCTTCATCAGCATCCCGGAGAGCCGGCGTCCCGTCGTGCAGATCCCGTTGGGCAACGACCTCATCCACGCACCGACCGGTGCGGTGCTGCTGCAACTGCGGTGGCTGGGCCTGGAAGGGCGCAACGACCCGGTGCACGAGTTGGAGCAACCGGTCTTCGCGTGGAAGTGACCGTCCGACGTCGACGCCGAACCGGATCGGACCGGTTTCCAATTGATCGGAATAGCTGGCGCACGCTGCGTGTTTACCAACACGACCAGCAGGGAACTTCTTATCGAGTTCACGGGTAGCGCTGACGGGTCGGCTCAGCTTCGCCGGGCACGATCGAAGGCGTCAGCACAGTGACCGTGATGTCCAGCGAGGTGGGTGGCGATGACCGCTAAGAGCGAAGCCGCAAACGTGATAGCCCTTGAAACGCATCCCGCGTGGCGCTCGGCGCAGCGGCGGTCCGAGGCGCTCATGGAGGCGATGCGCAGACACCCCTCCAACCAGGGCGCGTTCCCCGACCCTCGCGGCGACCGCACGGACGCCGTCGTACTTCGCCTCGCACGCTAACCCCGGTGTGCGGCCGCCGCTTCCAGTCCGGCCAGCGCCGTGGGCAGGGGGCCCCGATGCAGGACACCGAGGCGCTGGGTCGCCCGGGTCAGCGCGACGTAGAGTTCTGCCGCGCCGCGGGGACCTGCGGCGAGAATCCGGTCCGGCTCCACCACCAGGACGGCGTCGAACTCCAGGCCCTTGGTTTCCGACGGCGGTAGGGCCCCCGGCACGTCCGCTGGACCGATGACGACGCTGGTTCCTTCGCGGTCGTCCTCCTCACAGACGAATTCTGCAATGGCGATTGGCAATTCGTCCTCGGTGACCCGGCGCGACCATGGCCGCACACCGGTCGCGCGGACCGATTCCGGCGGCTGCACATCCGGGGCGAACTCGGCGAGCAGCGCGGCCGCGACGGACATGATCTCCGCGGGCGTGCGGTAATTCACCGACAGCGACCGATACACCCAGCGGCCGGGTACATAGGGCTCGAGCATCGCGTCCCACGCCGCGGCGCCTGCTACCGACCGGCGCTGCGCCAGGTCCCCGACAACGGTGAATGACCGGCTGGGGCAGCGGCGCATCAGCACCCGCCAGTCCATCGCGGACAGCTCCTGTGCCTCGTCGACCACGATGTGGCGGTAGGTCCAGTCCCGATCGGCTGCGGCACGTTCGGCGAGCCCGCGGGTGTCGCGTTCGACGAAACGCTCCGCCAGATCCTCGGCGTAGAGCAGGTCGGTGGCCAGCAGGTGATCCTCGTCGTCCATCAGGTCCTCGCGGCTGACCATCAGGTCGAGTACGCCGGCGGCGTATCGGGCCTCGGCCCGACGTTCCCGCTCGGCGGAGTTGTCGGCAGGCCGGTCGGGGCCGAGTAGGTCGACCAGTTCGTCGAGCAACGGCACATCCGACACGGTCCAGGCGTCGCCGTCGGCGCGCCACAGCGCATCGTCGGCGCCGGCCGCGCGCAGCCGCTCCGGCGACGAGTACAGCGAGGACAACAGCGATTGCGGCGTCAGCATCGGCCAGAGTTCGTCGATCGCCGCCGTGAACGCCGGATTCTCGGCAAGTTCTTCGAGAAGGTCGCTGCGCAACTCCTCCCATGCTTGGCGGTCGTCGCGGGTGAGCCAGCCGCGGCCGATGCGACCGAGCGCGCGTTCGGTGAGGACGTAGGTGACGATGTCGGTGAACACGTCGCGAGCCTGGTTGTGTGGGCGTGCGCTCGCCCGCGCCTCCTGAATCGCCCATTCCGCCGTCTCGGCGTCGATCCGCACGGTCACGTCGGACAACTTGATCGGTATCGGTTGCTGCGGCACCCGCTGCCGGTCGGCGATCGCCGCGGCGAGCACCTCGAGCATCGCCAATGAGCCCTTGACGCGTGCGGCCGCCGCGGAGCCTTCGTCGGTCACGTGCAGGCCCGGTACCAGGTCGCCGGTCGTCGTGAACACCACATCGGTTTCCCCGAGCGACGGCAGGACGCGGCCGATGTGGCTCAGGAACGCCGAGTTCGGCCCGACCACGAGCACGCCGTGGTTCTCGATGCGTCTGCGCTGGGTGTACAGCAGATACGCGACACGGTGCAGCGCCACCACCGTCTTACCGGTACCGGGCCCGCCCTCGATCACCAGCACGCCGGGATGGTCGAGCCGGATGATCTCGTCCTGTTCGGCCTGAATGGTTGCGACGATGTCGCGCATGCCGTCGCCGCGCGGGGCGTTGACCGCCGCGAGCAGGGCCGCGTCGCCACTGCCGTCCCGCTCCGTGCCCTTCGGCAGGCCGAGCACCTCGTCGGTGAAGTCGAGCACCCGGCGACCGCGTGTCTGGAACTGGCGGCGGCGACGCATGTTCTCCGGATTGGCTCCCGTCGCGGTGTAGAAGGGCCGCGCCGCGGGCGCTCGCCAGTCGATCAGCAGCGGTTCATAGTCGTCGTCGGAGTCGAAGATGCCGATCCGTCCGACGTAGGACCGCTCACCCCCGAGGGTGTCCAACCGACCGAAGCACAATCCGTTGTCCGCCACGTCGAGCCGCCGTATCTCCTTGGCCAGCGCCCGGACTTCGGAGTCGCGCTGTACCAGGGTCCCGCCATCCTTGGTATCGACGGGTCCGCGCAGTGCCGCGGCGTAGCCGTCCTGCACACGCGCACGTTCGGCGTCGAGCCGAGCGTAGAGCTCCGCCACATAGCGCCGCTCCGACTGCAGTTCGTCTTCGCACTCTCGGTTGCTCACTTGCCTCCACATGCTGCGAGTTCTGTCCAATGCCTGGGGCCACGGCCGCAGGTCAGGGGACGATTGTGAGCCATGTCCCTGGCCTTGCCGCAAGCCCCCGGGTGCGCTATAGATTGGTAGTGGAAGGGAGGGCATCCCTTCCGTTTTTTGTCTGCCACCACATAGGCGTGGCCCCCAACGGGTACCTCGTGGGAGCACTGGTTGCAGCGCAACACGGAACGGGGTTGACCTTGAAGTTGGCGTTGAGCGACGAGGACGTCGCATTCCGGGATGAGCTGAGGCGGGTTTACACCACCGAGATTCCCGCGGAGATCCGCGAGCGGGTTCGCCAGGGGGAGCTGAACTACCCCGAGGACTTGGTCACCACCCAGCGGATTCTCCACAAGCACGGGCTGGCCGTCCCGAGTTGGCCGGTCGAATGGGGCGGTAAGGACTGGACTCCGCTACAGCGCCAGATGTGGCTTGACGAGATGCAACTCGCCGCGGTTCCGGAGCCGCTGCCCTTCAACGCCAAGATGGTCGGTCCGGTGATCGCCCAGTTCGGCTCCCGGGAGCTCAAGGAGAAATTCCTGCCGCCGACGGCCAACCTCGACATCTGGTGGTGCCAGGGGTTCTCCGAACCGGAGGCCGGTTCGGACCTGGCGTCGCTGCGCACCACCGCGGTGCGCGACGGCGACTCCTATGTGATCAACGGTCAGAAGACCTGGACCACCCTCGGGCAGTACGCCGACTGGATCTTCCTGCTCGCCCGCACGAACCCGGAGGCACCCAAGAAGCAGGCCGGCATCTCCTTCCTGCTGGCCAGGATGGACACGCCGGGCATCACCCTGCGGCCCATCAAGCTGATCGACGGAAGCTACGAGGTCAACGAGGTCTTCTTCGAAGATGTCCGGGTGCCCGCCGATCAGCTGGTGGGAGAAGAGAACCAGGGCTGGACTTACGCGAAGTTCCTCCTCGGCAACGAGCGCACGGGCATCGCCCGCATCGGCAACACCAAGCTGTGGATGTCGCAGGTCAAAGAGCGGGCCGCCGAGGTAAGCGTCGACGGCGCGACGCTGCTCGACGATCCGCTGTTCGCCGCGCGCGTCGCCGAAGTCGAAAACGGTTTGCTTGCACTGGAACTCACGCAGATGCGGGTGAGCGGGTCGGAGGCCGACGGTAAACCGAACCCCGCGTCGTCCATCCTCAAGCTGCGCGGCAGCCAGCTTCAGCAAGCCGCCACCGAACTACTCGTCGAGGTTGCCGGTCCGGCCGCGCTGCCCTTCGGCACGGGCGACGACGTCGACGTGCCGTCGTGGGCGAACGACGCGGCGCCGCGCTACCTGAACTATCGCAAGACGTCGATCTACGGCGGCACCAACGAGATTCAACGGACCATCGTCGCGTCGACCATTCTGGGATTGTGAGCTGACCGTGGACTTCGACCTGACCGATGAGCAGCAACTCCTGCGCGATGTCACCGGCGAGGTGCTGTCGCGCAACTATGACATCACGAAATACAACGAGGTGACCGGCGGCGAGCTCGGCTGGAGCCGCGAGGTGTGGAACCAGTTCGCCGAGGTGGGCCTGCTGGGCCTGGGCTTTGATCCGACCGAGGCCGGCCAGATCGAGATCATGGTCGTGATGACCGAGATCGGCAGGCGGCTTGCGCCCGAACCCGTCGCCCAGGCTGCGCTGATTCCCGGCGGCCTTATCGCGGAGCTGGGCTCCGACGACCAGAAGAAGATCCTCGACGATGTGGCCGCGGGCACGGCGCTGCTGGCCTTCGCCCACGATGAGCCGGGGGTGCGGGTGACCGCCGGTGAACTCACCACACGGGCGGAACGAAGCGGCGACACCTGGGCGGTCAGCGGTCGCAAAAACCCAGTGCTGGCCGGAGATTCGGCCGACAAGGTCGTCGTGACCGCAGCGCTTCCCGACGGTGGCGCCGGTCTGTTCCTCGTGGACGGCACAGCCACGGCCCGGCATCCGTACCGGACGTTCGACGGTCGTCGCGGTGCTCAGCTCGACTTCGACTCGGCGCCGGCCGAACCGCTGGGCGTCGGCGGCGACGCGACAGAACACATCGCGCGCACCATCATTCGGTATCAGTCGGCGTTGTGCGCCGAGGCGGTCGGTGCGATGTCGGAGGCCCTTCAGCTGACCACTGGATACCTCGGCGAGCGGAAGCAGTTCGGGGTGCCGCTGAGCAACTTCCAGACACTGACCCAGCGCGCGGCGGACATGTATGTGTCGTTGGAGCTGGCGCGCAGCATGAACCTCTACGCGGCGATGTCGATCGCCGACGGCAGATTCGACCCGGTGGTCGCCGCGAGAGCCAAACTGCAGATCGGCCGCTCCGGACGGCATATCGCCCAGGAGGCCATTCAGCTGCACGGCGGAATCGGTATGACGGCCGAGTATCCGGTCGGTCATTACGCGGCGCGACTCACCGCCATCGACAACACCTTCGGCACCGCCGACGACCAACTCCGCATACTGGCCGGGCGCATCGGCTCCTACGGAACCGTGTCCCTCTAGCCGGTCAGGCCCGCTTCGGCACCGGTACCCGCATCAGGTCCGCGGCGATGACGAGGTCGCCGGAGTACACCCCACCCGCCTCATCGCGATACCGCTGCGCCGCGTCGGCGTACCGCTGCGAGAAGTGGCTGAGGACCAGCCGTCGCACCCCGCATTCCTGCGCTACCCGCGCGGCCTGATGTGCCGTGAGATGCCCATACTGCGTTGCCAGTTCGGCGTCTTCATGCAGGAAGGTCGCCTCGATCACCAGCAGGTCCGCGCCGTCGGCGAGCGTGTAGACGGCGTCGCACAACCGGGTGTCCATGACGAACGCGAAGCGCTGACCCCGACGGGGAACGGTGACATCCGCCAGCGCGACCCTGCGGCCGTCGATGTCGATCCCGCCGGACCGCTGTAACTCACCGACTGCCGGGCCGCTGATACCGAAGCGGCTCAACGACTCTGAATCGAAATGCCATCCATCGGGTTCGACCAGCCGGTAGCCGACCGCTTCGACGGAGTGGTCCAGCCGCCGCGCCTCCAGTACCCCGAAGATGCCGGTGGCCGCCGGGCCGTCGTCGACCACCGGTACCTCGCGCACGTCGGCTTTGTCGTAGAAGATGCTGGCGTGTCGCAACCGGTCGAAATAGGCCTGACCCGATGCGGGATAGTGGGCGCGTACCGGGTGCTGCGCCCCGTCGAGCGACAGCCGCTGAATCACCCCGGGAACACCGAGGCAGTGGTCACCGTGAAAGTGGGTGAGGCACAACCGCGTCACGCTGCTGGCGGAGACACCGGCCAGCAGCATCTGCCGTTGCGTGCCCTCGCCGGGGTCGAACAAGAAGCCCTCACCGTCCCAGCGCAGCAGATAACCATTGTGGTTGCGATATCGGGTGGGCACCTGACTGGAGGTACCCAGCACGATCAGCTCACGCACCGACACCCGGAAAACACTACGACTCAGGCCGATGCGATCGATGCAAGCGTGAAGGTTCGGACCCGACCGGGAACTCGTGCATGGCATTGTGACAGCAGCGGCTCCGACATCTGTTCGGCCAGCACGACTTCGACCGGCCCCGAATCGCCGTCGAGCACCACGCGGATCGCGCCGTCGGCATGGTCGACACTCGAGGGATGCAGCGCGTCGATGCGATCCTCACCGTAGGCCTCGCGGGCGAAGTGCTGGGCGGCCTGGACCGCATGTGGCAACGACGTGCGTCCGCGAAGGTACCTGTCGTCGAGCCGCCCCTCGAGGTACAGCCGGATGAGATCAGCCGAATCCGCGGAGTCCACCCGGCCGTAACACAGCCCCTCCGGCAGCACCAGCATGGTGGCCGCGAAGCGGTCGCCGCCGAGGTGTGAGCATTCCCAGGTGAACTCGGGGTACTGCGCCGCGATCGCCTGGCACGCGCTTCGTCCCCGGACCGCGCAACATTGATCGTGCTTGCCGTGTGCGCAAATGGCCACCAGGGGATCGGTCGACAGCGTCCCGTCGCTGCCGTCGAGAGCCACGTCGAGATACTCGCGGGGGTCGCTGACCTCTCCGCTGTAGAGCGCTTCGTGGCCCACCGTGGAATGCGCGACGAACCAGCGCCACCGGCGTGTCGTCGATCGCCTGCCGTGACGGCGGACCGCCGCGATGCGCATCTTCGCCGTCTCGACCCTGCGCACGACGGACCGCCCGAGTTGGGGCTCGATGACCGCGGGCGACTGAAGGAATGCGGAATGACCCCAGGCGCCGGGCAATTCGAGCAGCATCCATGAAAAGCCGGCCGAAGCGGTGCCGTACATCGGATCGTTGCGGGCCAGCGATTGGTCGCTGCACGGCTCCCGTTTCGCCGCGGTCATCCGTCGACCGGTACGACGACGGCCTCTCGGAGCAGTCGGCGGATCAGCACGGCGCCGTCGGCACGGTCGAGGCCCGGCACGGTGGCCGCGTCGACGATCAGCCCGCGGTGCAGGGCCTCGACGGCGTCTGCACACGAAGCGGGGAACGACATCACCTTGTCGGGCAGTCGAAGCCCCACCCGGCCGCCGGAGCGATCGACGGTCGCGACGAGCCCGTGCCGCCACTGGATCCGCACGGTGTCTGCCTGTTCACCGGCCAGCAGCGTGGCCAACGGACGGACCGCGACGGGCCGGGTCTGATCGGCGTGCCGCTGAATCAGCTTTTCGGCCGCGCCGCTGCTGAGCGTCGACGCGTCGTCGCGCATCGTGTCGACCATCTCGGCCATCACCTTCGTCACCGTCGCGATGATCTCATCCCGGTCGGTGGGGTCGCCGCCCATCGGCAGCGAGGCCCGCAACGCGTCGGCGGTCGCCAGCTGTTCCACCACCGTGCGCGCGACGTCGAGGCCGGTGCGCGGCGACACCCCGACGGTGAGATGGATCGACGTCGTCTCCATCGCCTGCGCCGAATGCACCCAACCGCGCGGCAGGTACAGCGCGTCGCCGGGGGACAGCACGGTGTCGATCGCCGGCTCGTCGCCGACCCGTGCTGCGATCGCGTCGCGATGCTCTGTCCACGGCTCGGACGGCAGGGGATGAGTGTGCACCGGTTCGTGCACGACCCAGCGCTTGGTGCCGGCCACCTGCAGGACGAAGACGTCATGCACGTCGTAGTGCGGGTCGAAGCCGCGATTGGTGGGCGGTGTGATGTAGGCGTTCGCCTGCACCGGATGACCCAGGTCGTCGACCAGTCCACGGACGAAGCCGATCAGCGGCGGCCACAACCGGTGCAAACCCTGCAGCACGATCGTGGCGCCTGCGGCGAACTGAGCCAGCACCTTGGCCGAGTCCACCTGGTCGGGCATTTCGGCGCCGAACCCGGCGGGGCCGAGATAGCAGTCCCTGGCCAGCACCTCGCCCTCTTTGGCCAGGCGAATGAAGGGGGCCCGCACCCCGCGCTCGGCGATCAACTCGTCGACCGCATCGGGTGAGAGCAGATCGCCGAAGTCGCGGGGAAGCGCGCCTGCCGGGCTGAGCAGCGGTCGCCGACTCCAGTACTCGTCGCCGAAAGTCTGGGAGTCGACGGCGATACAGCGGCTCAGCGCCGAGGGTCGATCAGGCAGTGCCGTCGGCTCCACCGTCGTGACCGCCGGGGTTCGAGCCGCCGTCGGCGGGACCTTCGCCGCCGGCCGTGCCGTCGGCTCCGCCGTCGTGGCCGCCGGGGTTCGAGCCGCCGTCGGCGGGACCTTCGCCGCCGGCCGTGCCGTCGGCTCCGCCGTCGTGGCCGCCGGGATTCGAGCCGCCGTCGGCAGGTCCCTCACCGCCGCCGCCAGATGTGGTGATGTCGTCGTCGTTGAGCGCCATGCTGTTTCCTTTCTATAAGCGACAGCTTCGAATGCGGGCTGCCGCAGCCGCGTGTCCGAAGTGTTGCCCCGGAACGGCCAACCGAAACCGAACGCGACCAGTTGTGTCGCCGTCATGGCCGACGCACAGCCGGGTGAAAAGTCCCGGCGCTGACCCCCATCGCCTCGACAAAACCACCGGTGCCGGAGATGCTTCCGATGTGAGGTTGCGATCGGTGCGTGCGGGCGTCGGCGCCGTCGGGATCGCTGTGCTGGCGGTCGCCACCCCTGCGTGCACCAGCGGCTCGAATGAGGCGAGCACGGGCCCGGTGTCCACCGTTGCCGAGCCGAAGCCGGTGACCCGCACGTCCTGCGTGACGGCCGTTCCGGCGGACTGGCAGAAGGTGATCGACGACAGCGCCGTCACCACGGGTGGACGTTCGAACGTGCCGGGTGCCGTTGGCCGGCGCGGCGAGATGACCGTCGCCCGCGACGACGGTGACAGCCGCGACCTCCTGCTGATCGGCGCCGACAAGGCCGTCAGCAAGATCTATTCGGTGCCGGAGCCCAGCCAGAACAGGGTGCGGGCCGCCGCGATGGATGACCGATGGGTCGTCGTCGGCGTCGAACGCGCCCCCCGCGACGCGAACGGCGTCATCCCGACGCTCGTGCGCATCGACGTGCTCGACCGCCAGGGCGGCTCACCCCGGACGGTCGTTCACGCCGCCGAGGACGACGTCGCCACCGGAGGCAAGACCATCGACTCGTTCGCCTTGTTCGGCGGCAAGGTCTACTGGATCACGCGTGACACCTATTCCGGCGACACGGGCACCATCAGGTCCTACGACCTGAACACCGGCGTGGTGACCGATGTTGCGTCGGGCCCGATGCGCAACGTGCGCAGCACGGCGGCCGGCCTGTCCTGGGAGGTCGCCTGGGACCCGAACACCGGCACCCGAATCGAATTGAAGATTCCCGACGCGCTGCCGCCCCCGGTTGCGGGTGCGGTCGGCACCGGCCGGGACCAGTTGACGCTCACGACCGACGGCAACGCCTACGCCTGGTTCACCGCGACTGATCGGGGTGAGTCCGGTCTCTCGTATTGGTCCCCGAAGTCGGGTCATGTGCGCATCACCGGCAATATGCCGCCGCCATGGAAGTTCCAGCCGGTGCCGCTCTATGTCGTCGGGCCGTACGTGGTGATCGGCGAGGGTCGCAGGGACAACAGGAACGACACGTACGCGACCGTCGTCGACACCCGCTCGGGCGCGCTGACCTACCTTCGCCAATGGGTCGGAGGCGCGAACGGCGGAACCATCGGAGTGGGCTTCGGCGGCACGCTCAAACAGCTTCCGACGAGCGCCGGGCCGGCCCGCGTCGACGCACTGCGCCCGCTGTCCTGCTGACACGTGCCCCGGACATCACCGTGATCTCGCTGGACTCAGCGCGGTCGCAATCGGCGGGTTTCGCTGCCGGAGACGCCGGGTAACAACCAGGCAGCGCTGCAGAAGGTCGGCGCGGACCTCCACTTTTCAGCCTGGAAAGGCGCGCGAAATGCTCGACTTCATTTGCCCCACCTGCGGCCACCTCAGCCTCGAGGACGAGACGTGCGTGTCCTGCGCGCATCCCGCCGCGGAGGATCTCGCCGCCTGACCGCGTCGGCCGGCCCCTGCCGTCCCGCCGAGTCCGCTACGCCTCCTGACGACGCGCGCGGGCGCGACGCTTCCCTTCGTGCATCGCGGCCACGCGCGCGACGGGGATGGTTCGCCCCTGATTGATCAACTCCGTTGGCAGGCACTGGGGTTCGGGCATCAAGTCGGTCCACGGGTCCCGGCCACCGAGCGCGTCGATCGCCGAGTGCACCGTGAAGTCGCGCGGGTCGGCGCTGTCGAGCTCCGACCAGTCCAGTGGAAAGGACACCGGTGTGCCCGGCCGCAGCCGTGGACTGTACGCGGCGGCGACGGTCGCGCCACCGGCGCGCGTGGAGTCGACCAACACCTTCCCGCCGCGGTCCTCGACGATGAATGCGGTCGTGGCCAATTGCGGATCGAGCGCCTCCGCGCGTGCCGCGACCGCGCGGGTGGCCGCCGCCACGTCGTCGACCGGGGCGGCGTCATCGATCGGCACGAACACGTGAATTCCCTTGGCGCCGCTGGTCTTCACCGCGCCCGCCAGACCGCAATCGGCCAGTGCCCGCCGCACCAGATGCGCGACGGCGACCACGGCGGCGAAGTCACCGTTTGCGGGCGGGTCGAGGTCGAGCACCATATGCGTCGGCCGATAGATGTTGTCGGCCAGGCCCAGCGTCGGGTGATACTCCACGGCGCGTTGATTGGCGAACCAGAGCAGGGTGCGGCGGTCGTCGCACAAGGCGTAGTGCACCTCCCGCTTGGATGCCTCGGCCCATATCGCAACGGTCTTCACCCAGCCCGGGGTGTACTTCGGCACGTTCTTCTGCATGAACGGGTCCTGGCCGCGCAGCACCCGCAGCACGGTGAGGGGCCGGCCCGCGAGCCCGCGCAGCATCCGGTCGGCGACCGCGTCGAGGTAGTCGACCAGGTCGCGTTTGGTAGCGCCCGCGTCGGGACTCAGCGGCTGGTCGAGGTTGGTCAGCTTCACCCCGTCGCGCTCGTCGTCGGAAGCGCCCATTCGGCCAGCCTAGGCTCACGGCATCGAGGCGAGATCACCGAACGCCGCCGCGGCGCTCGTTCTGACGACGCGGGAACCGCGGGTCTGCGCCCCAGCCTGACGTAGGGTTTCAAGCCATAGCTTCTCGATCGCTGCTGCCCGGATGGTCGATTCCGGTCGTCTTCGTGGTCGGCGCCATCTCGCAGTATGTCGGCGCGGCGATCGGCGTCTCCCTGTTCGAGACGACCGAACCGTCGACTGTCGCGTGGCTGCGGGCGGCGTCCGCGGCGGTCGCACTGCTGGTGTGGCGGCGGCCGTGGCGGCGCGGCCGGACCCGACGACGATCGGGCGTCGCGCTGATGTTCGGCCTCGTGACGATCGGTATGAACGTCGCCATCTACGAGGCGATGGCGCGAATCCCGCTCGGCACGGCCGTCGCCATCGAGTTCATCGGTCCGACAGCGGTGGCCGCGCTCGGGTCCCGTCGGCGCCGCGACCTCGCCGCCGTCGCGCTCGCCTCGCTGGGTGTGCTTCTGCTCGCCGGAGTCGAGTTCGACGCGAACCTCACCGGGGTGCTGTTCGCCCTGGCGTCGGCCGCGATGTGGGCCGGTTACATCCTGCTCGGCAAGCGCGTGGCCGACACCGGCGACGGTCTCGATTCGCTCGCAGCTGGGATGTCTCTGGCTGCGGTGGTGCTCGCACCCGTGATCCTCATTCCGCAGGCCGCCGTCGACGCCTCGGTTTTCACCGATCCGCGGACCTGGCTGCTGGGGCTCTGCATCGGACTGCTGTCCACCGCGATCCCGTACGCGCTCGACCAACTCGTGTTCGTCCAGATCGGAAGCGCGACGTTCGCGCTGCTGCTGGCGCTGCTGCCGGTGACGGCGACGCTGATCGGCATTGCGGTGCTGCACCAGATACCGAACTTTCCCGAGCTCACCGGTATCGCGCTCGTCGTCGTCGCGCTACTGCTCAGCGCGCGGGATGCACCGGACTCGCAGCCGGAAACTCCGCCGTAGCCGCTGAGGTGACCGGCGGTGGCATCCTGGCGGAATGGGCTTGCTCATCGTCCGTCTGGTGGAGTTGCTGATCGTCATCGTGCCGGTGGTCGGCGTGCTCTACGGTGGCTTCAAGGCGGTGTCGAAGGCCCGCGAACGCTTCGACGATGCCCCGCCGGGCGAGGCGTCGGGGCCGGCGCGGACCAGCCGGTCGGCGCAGCGGCAGGCGATCGAGCGGACCGTGCGGGAGCACGACCGGACGGACACCCGCTGGCTGGACTACGAGATCGACGTCAGCAAGCTGCTCGACTACCCGCTGATGACGGATATGCGCGATCCCCTCACCCAACGGTTCCACCGCGCGAAGCTGCGGGCGGACCTGCTGCGTCCGGCCGATGCGGGCGACCTGCTCGACGACGGCGAGGCCGCGCGCCAGTACCTGGACGCGGTCGAGGAATACGCGACGGCGTTCGACGTCGCGGAGGCCGAGGCGATGCGCAGGCGGCGGAGCGGCTTCTCCCGGGAAGAGCAACAGCGGCTGTCCCGCGCGCACGGTGCGATGCGGATCGCGACGGACACCGCGGCGACGCCCCAAGAGCGAGAACGCGCCTTCGACGTCGCACGCCGGGAACTCGACGGACTGATCGTGCTCCCGGAGCGCACTCGCTCCGCGATCGAACGGGGAATCGCGGGTGAACTCGACCGCTAGCCGGAATGCTCTTCGGCGAAGTGTTCCTCGTGCCCGTTGACATGCGACTCGTCGTGGTGCTCGGGCTCGTGATGCTCCTGCGCCGGCTCGTGGTACTGCAGGTGCTCGGTACCGGGCACCCCGCCCAGGGCGGCGATCGCGTCCCGGATCTTTGCCGCCTCGTCGTCGTTGGGCGTGCCGCCAGCCTCGAGCTCGTCGGGCAGATGGGTGGGCAACCCCGCGCCGTTGGCCACCTCCTCGGCGGACAGCTTGGCGTGCACGCGGGTGACGTACAGCTGCTGGCCGAGGCTCGATCCGGGCGCGGCGGCGGCATGCTCCATCAGCGAGTCGTAACGCCGCCGAACATTGCTGAGCTCCACGATCACCGCCGGTGACGGCCTGTTGCTGCGCGCGGCGTCGCCGAGGGCGGCCCGCAGTTTCCGCATCCCCTCCAGCACGACGTCGGCCCGCTTGTGGAATTTCTTGTCCTCGGCGAACGGCAACGCGTCGATCACGGCGCTGTACATGTGCATCGCCGCCTCGGAGAGACTGACGATGATCGACGAATCATCCTGTGGCGCGGCTTGTCCCATGGGCCCTCGAATCGTTAAAGGTCAATTGGTGGCAAAGCGCGGCAGCCGACGAGACGTGCTTATCCGGTCGCCCCGCTCGACGTGAGCACGGCTTGACACTAGCGGGCGACGGCCCGCCGCGACACCGCGAGGCCCGCGCTCGATCTTGACCTGGGAAGGAGGCGCGGGCGAAGCCGCGGGAGCGCCAGGCAGGGCCGGACGGTGTGAAGGCGGCTCATGGCGTTTCCTACTCTGTACCCGCAAGGCGGGGCGCAACGGGAGGTCCAGATGAGCGGGCTGGTCGAGTCCACCGCGGCCGACGGCTGGTTCGCCGCGATCGACGGCTGGCGTGGAATCGGATGGCTGTCGTGCGGAGCCGCAGGCGGTCTGGCCGTCGCGTGGTTCATCCTGCTCGGACCCGGCGAAACGGGGTCGAAGGCCGACTGGTTCTTCGGCGCCGCCGTGCTGTGCGTCGTGATGGTCGTCATGTGGCAGACGGTCAACGTGCAGCGGCAGGCGAACCGCAGCGCCGCCGCCATGGCCGAGCGGCTACACGCCGAACTCGCGGCCGCCGAAACGCGGATGGCTCGCGAGCGCGCGGTGTCCGACGAGCGCGCGGCACGCGAACTCGAGCTCACGCAGAGACTGCACCGGGCCGAGATGGACGCACACCGGCGGCAGGCCGAGACCGAGCGTCGGTACCTGCACAATCAGCTGCAGAAGCAGGCGGTGCTCGAGGTGTCGCGCGCGGTGACCCTGCACACCCAGATGTTGGCGACGCTGTGGAACCGGGGAGCCGCCATCCTGCACGGCGCGGACCGCGACGAGCGAGAGCGGGCGATGCTGCCGATCTTCGAGCAGATCGGCCAGGCCGTGAACGCCTTCTCGGTCGAGTTGGCGGCCGCCCACCAGATCGTCGACGACGCGCGGCTCAACCAGGCGCTCGAAGGAGTCAACGAGGCGGTGCTGATGGGCATTCGGGTCGCGCAGGACGTGTGCGATGACATCGTCGACGCACGCGCGACCGGGCCCAACCCCGTCGCGTCGGTTCAGCGCGTCATGTACGAGAGGGCCGCCGAGGCGCGTCGTCTCGCGTGGGAGCTGGTTCGGACGGGACTCGTCGCTGAGCAGTAGCGGTAGTTCCCCCTGACCGCTGACTTGATGGTGCGTCGAAATCTGCACCACGGCTGTACCGGCGTCGCGATCACGACCCTGGCGCCGAACTCGGTGACGTCGGCGCGAGGGTGAAGCGACTCAGTAGTCGTTGATCGGCGGGTTGACGCCGTTCGGCGCCGGATCGGGCACCGGCACACACAGGCCGGTCTGCACGTCTAGCGCCTTATCGGGCAGGCAGAACGGCGCGCACGCGGTGGCGCCGGCTGTTTCGCCGGGCAGGCACGCCGAACTGACGGCGGGCGTGAAGACGATGACCCCGGCCATCGGCAGGGTGGCCAACGCCGCCGCGCCCGTCAGCCGTCGCACTGGGTGAGTCATGGTGGTCCTTACAGTAACCCCCCGATATGGCAGCCTCAACGGGGTGAACAGCCGACAGCGCGTCGTCATCGCCGGCCTCGGCGACAGCGGTGTTCTCACCGCCATCCGGCTGGCGCGGCAGTTCGACGTCGTCGGCATTTCGGCCAAGCCCGCATTGGTGAGCGGCCAGGAGTTGGGCTGGCGGCTCGCCCGGCCCGAAGAATGGGCCAGAGCCAACTGGATTCCGTTTGACCGGTTCCGCGCCCTCGACCGGGTGCGGACGGTGCACGGCACGTTGACCGGCGTCGACCTGGCCGCCCGCACGGTCGCTGTCCGCGCCGACGACGGCTCGCGATCCGAGGAGCGCTACGACGCGCTGGCGATCTCCACCGGCGTCAGCAACGGATTCTGGCGGACGCCGAACCTGCAGTCGCACAACGAGATCGGTGACAGCCTTCGCGAATCGCACCGGCGCCTGAGCGATGCCGGATCGGTGATCGTCATCGGCGGCGGGGCCGCGGCGATCAGCAGCGCCGCGCAGGTGGCCACCACGTGGCCGGCCAAGCCAGTCGACCTGTACTTCCCCGGCGAACGCGCGTTGCCCGCGCATCACCCGCGGATCTGGGAGAAGGTGTCCCGCCGGCTCAGCGACGCCGGTGTGCGGCTGCACCCCGGCCATCGGGCGGTGATCCCCGACGGCTTCATGTGCGACGAGATCACCAGCGCGCCCGTCACGTGGAGCACCGGGCAGCCGCAGGCCTCGGCCGACGCCGTCCTGTGGGCGATTGGACGGGTGCGACCCAACACCGATTGGCTGCCCGCAGAACTGCTCGACGACGGCGGCTTCGTCCGGGTCACCCCGCAGCTGCAGGCGCCCGGCCACCCGAATGTGTTCGCGGTCGGGGACGTCGCGGCGACCGACCCGCTGCGCAGCTCGGCCCGGAACCGCGGCGACGGAATCCTCGCCCACAACATCCGCGCGCAGTTCGCGGGCACGCCGTTGCGCGACTACCGCGCGCCGAAGCGGCGCTGGGGCTCAGTGCTCGGTGTGCAGCCCAACGGGTTGGAGGTTTTCACCCCGAAGGGTCAGGCCTTCCGCTTCCCGGCCTGGTCATTCGACCGGGTGCTGATGCCCGTCATCGTCCGCTGGGGCATCTACCGAGGGGTGCGCGACAACGAACCCATTAACCTGACCACGTGACGGCGGAGTGGACACCGGCCCGGCTGGGCGACCTGACAGGCAAGCGGATCATCGTGACCGGCGCGACCAACGGTGTCGGACTCGGCACCGCCCGCGCGCTGACCCGGGCGGGTGCGCACGTGGTGATGGCCGTGCGCAACACAGAACTCGGGGCGCAGCGCGCCAAGGAGATCGGCGGCTCGACGTCCATCGCCAAGGTCGACCTCGCCGACCTGTCGTCGGTGCGGGCGTTCGCCGACGCGCTCGATGGTGACGTCGACATCCTGATCAACAACGCGGGCATGCTGACCCAGAGCAGAGAGGAAACCGTCGACGGGTTCGAGAAGACACTCGGCACAAACTTTCTCGGGCCGTTCGCACTGACGAACCTCGTCTTCCCCCTGGTGCGTTCACAGATCATCAACGTCGGGTCGCACGCGCATCGAAGCGCCAAGCTCCGCCTCGACGACATGCACCTGCGCACCAGCAAGTGGACCATGATGGGCGCTTACACCCGCTCGAAGCTCGCGGTGATGCTGTGGGGCTTGGAACTGGATCGCAGGCTGCGAGAAGCGAAGTCGCCCGTCGTCGCGCAGCTCACCCATCCCGGCTGGGTCGCGTCGAACCTGTCGAGCATCTCCGACAAGCCCATCCTCGCGGCCGCCGACAAGATTGTGCGCAGGGTGGCCACCACGGTCGCCAACGACATCGATGCGGGAGCCGCCTCGACGCTGTACTGCATCAGCGAGCCGATACCGCCGGGCAGCTACATCGGCTACGACGGCCCGTTCGGACTGTCCGGACCGCTGGTGATGCTCGGCCGCACCGCACTCGCAGGTGATTACGACGCTGCTGCGCGCCTGTTCGAGTTCGCCGAGAAAGAAACGGGCACAACGCTTCCCGTCTAGCTGCTCACGCCGGTGTGCCGTCGGCCACCCGCGGCGCACGGTCGGCGACGGCGTCGTCCAACACCAGCTCGGCGACCCGTGACCGGTGTTGTTCTGCGCTGCCCAGCAGCGCGGCGTCGGTGGTGGCGCGCTTGAAGTACAGGTGCGCCTGATGCTCCCAGGTGAACCCGATGCCGCCGTGCACCTGGATCGTGTCGGCCGCGATGCGGGACAGCGCCGCCGAGGCCGTCGCCTGCGCGATGCTCACCGCCAGCGCCGGATCATCGGACCCCTCGGCAAGGGCCCACACCGCGTGATACGCCGTCGAGCGGGCGTGCTCGAGGTCGACGAGCAGATTGGCCAGCTTGTGTTTGACCGCCTGGAACGACCCGATCAGCCTGCCGAACTGCAGCCTCGACTTCGCGTAGTCGACGGCCAGATCCAGCAGATGCTGGCCCGCGCCCACCTGCTCGACGGCCAGTAGGGCCGAACCCACCTGCAGTGCGTGCTCGATCACCCGCTCGGCTTCAGCCGGACCCGCCACCAAACGGCCTGTCGTACCGGTTAATTCGACGGCGGCCTGGGGCCGGGTCAGGTCCAGCGTGACCAGCGACCTGCGCTGCACGCCCGATGAAGAGGCGTCGACGGCGTAGAGCGAAACCCCGTCCGCACCACGCGCGGCCACAAGCAGATCGTCGGCGGCACCCGCGTCGACAACCCGCTCGACCGTGCCGGTGAGCGCGCCGCCCTCGGCGGTCACAGTCACCGATGCCGGTTCGAACGCGCCCGCGCTGTCTCTGACGGCGAACGCCGCCGTGCGCCTTCCCTCGACCAGCTCGGCCAGCAGCTCGTCGCGCGCCTTGCCTGTCGATGCGGCCACCAGCGCGGGGATCGCGAGGAACACCGTGCCGAAGATCGGTCCGCAGGCCAGCGACGCGCCGAGCTGCTCGACCGCGACGGCCTGGTCGACGAGCGTGCCGCCGACACCGCCGTCGGCTTCGGGCACCGACAGGCCGAGCACGCCGAGTTCGGCGCCGAGCCGCGCCCACACCTTGGGGTCGAACGGCGGGTCGGACTCCATCAGGTTGCGCACCGTCTGCTCGTCGAAGTTCTCCGAACAGAACTTGTGCACCGCGGTGCGCAGCTGGCCCTGCTCGTCGGTGAAGACGTATTCGGCTTGATTGCGGGGTTGATCCGCAAGCTCCTCAACCACGGGGGACCTCCTTCCACGGCATGCCCGCATCGGCACGCAAGTCACCGGGCAGGCCGAGGACCCGCTCGCCGAGGATGTTGCGCATCACCTCGGACGTCCCGCCCTCGATGGTGTTGGCGCGGCTGCGCAAGTAGCGCTGCTGTATCGGGCCGCGCCAGTCCGCGCCATCGCCCGCCCCGTCGCTCATGCCGTAGCCGTGGTACAGAATCCCTTCCGGCCCAAGCAAATCCATGCACCACTGGTAGATGTGCTGGTTCAGCTCCGCACCGACCAGCTTGCCGATCGAACCCTCGGGACCCGGGCCGCCGACGGTGGCCGCGGCGCGGGAGCGCTCCGAGGTGAGGCGCTGGGCTTCGGAGCGCAGCCACAGCTGGGTGAGCCGGTCCCGAAGCACCGGGGTCTGCAGATCCGGTCGCGACGCCCACAGCGAGACAGCGTCGGCGATCGTGCCGGCTCCGCGCCTGCTGCCGCTGGCGCCGAGCGCGCTGCGTTCGTTCATCAACGTCGTCATCGCGACTCGCCAGCCGTCGCCGACCCCGCCGAGCCGGTGGGTATCGGGGATGCGCGCATCGGTCATGTAGACCTCGTTGAACTCGGCCTGCCCGGTCATCTGGCGCAGCGGCCGCGTCTCGACCCCCGGCCCGTGCATGTCGATGACGAAGTAGGTCAGGCCCTTGTGCTTCGGCACGTCGGGGTTGGTCCGGGCCAGCAGCAGGCCCCAGCGGGCGCGGTGCGCCAGGCTGGTCCACACCTTCTGACCGTTGACGACCCATTCGTCGCCGTCGGGCACCGCCGAGGTCGCCAACCCGGCCAGGTCGGAACCTGCGCCGGGTTCGGAGAACAACTGGCACCAGATGTCCTCGGTGGTGGCCAGCGGCCGCAGGAGCTGCCGTTTCACGTCGTCGGTCTGGGCGTGCTCACGCACGGTCGGCGCCGCCATCCCGTATCCCATCGGGTTGAGACCGAGCGGCATCGGACCGCCCGCACCCTGCAGGATTCCGTCGGCGACGGCCTGCAACCCCCGGGAGACGCCGAGGCCGCCGAGGCCATCGGGAAAGTGCACCCAGGACAGGCCGGCGTCATAGCAGGCGCCGAGGAACTCGGGGATCGGGACGGACTTCGGGTCGTGGTCGGCCACGACCTTTCGCGCGAGATCGGCGACGCGATCCGAGTCGGCAATGGTGCTCATCCAGCCACGATAGGAAACGCCGGTGATTCGGCTGGTGTCGGGGGACCGCTATGCGACGGTTGGCAGGATTGCTGGGTATTGTTTCTAGTCGTTGTCACTGAAGCAGAGGGTCGCGCGACCGGGTGACGTTACGCAAAGGACGTGATTACCCATGCGCGCGCCGTTTGAGCCGCAGACCAAACCTGCCCGGGACCCCGCAGCGGTCCGCACCGCGGGCGGGCACCGACTGTCGGTCCTGCTCGTCGAGGACGACCGGGCCGACGCGTTGCTGGTCGAAGAGCTGATCGCCGACGCCGCCGCCGATATCGCCTGCGCGTGGGTGCAGTCGGTGTCCCATGCCGAACGCGAGTTGGCGTTCACGCACCCGGACTGTGTGCTGCTGGACCTCAACCTGCCCGACGCCAACGGCATCGCCGCGCTCGAGCGCATCAGAGACGCCGACCCCAACATCCCGATCGTGGTGCTCACCGGCCTGTCCGACGAACATTTCGGGATGTCGGCGGTCGCGTCCGGGGCACAGGACTACCTGGTCAAGGGCCGGGTCGAGCCCGAGATGCTGCGGCGGGCGTTGCTCTACGCGATCGAACGCAAACGCGCCGAGATCACCGCGGTCGAGTTGCACGCCAGCCAGCTGCGGGCCATGGAGAACGCCCGGCTCGAACGCGGTCTGTCCCCGTCACCGCTGCTGCTGGACGACCCCGGGGTCAACATCATCTCGAGATACGTGCCCAGCCGGGAGAACACGCTGCTCGGGGGCGATTTCTACGATTTCGTCCAGACCCCGGACCGGACGGTGCACGTGATGATCGGCGACGTCGCCGGCCACGGCCCGGACGAGGCCGCTCTCGGGGTGGCCCTGCGCATCGCCTGGCGCGCGCTGACGTTCGCCGGCCTCCGCGGACCGGACAGGATGCGCGAGCTCGAGCGAATTCTGTGTACCGAACGCGCGGGCAAGGGCATCTTCGCGACGGTGTTGAGCCTCGCCATCCCGCCGGACGGATCTCGATTCCGCGCGGTGCGGGCCGGCCATCCGGGGATGCTGCTGCACGGCAACGGCACGGTCGACTGGCTGGAGCCGCCCGGCGGGCCCGCGCTCGGCCTGCAGTCCGGCGGATGGGACTATCACCAGGTGGAATGGCCGCAGGGTACGGGGCTGGTCCTGCTGACCGACGGGCTGTTCGAAGGTCACGCCGGTACCGGCAACATGCGTCTGGGCGAGGAGGGGCTGCTGCAGTTGGCGCGTGAGCACGCGGCCCTGCCGGGTCCCGAGTTCGTGGACGCGCTCATCGACGAAGCCGCCCGCCGAGCGCGGGCGCACGGCGGGCTGACCGATGACATCGCGGTGGTCCGCGTGGAGCGCACCACTCGATGACCGACCGCGACGCGCGTTCATCCGCGGCGGCGAAGCCCAGACCCGTGCGGCGGCTCACGGTGCAGGGATGGCAGAACCTGGTGCTGTCGGCGATGGGCGTGGTCGTGCTCACGGGTTTGGTGGCCGGCGGTCTGCTGATGCAGAGCACCGACGCGCTGTCGCGCGAGTTGATCGACAACATCCTGCCGGCCCGGGTACAGGCGTATGCGTTGCAGGCGGCGCTGCGTGATCAGGAGACCGCGGTCCGCGGCTATGTCATCACCGCCGACAGGCAATTCCTCGACCCCTACTACGCCGGCCAGGATGCGGAAAGGCAGGCGGCGCAGGATATCCGGGACCGGGTCGGGGCCAAGTCCCAACTCATCGCGGATCTTGATGAAATCGAGCAGCTCGCGGCGACGTGGCGGGCGTCGTACGCGGAGCCGATCATCACTCAGATCAGCCGCGGTGTGCCCGTAGCGGACAACCGAAGCCTGACTGACCGCGGCAAGTCTGAATTCGACAAGCTGCGAACACTTTTCGATCGTCAGAACGCCAATCTGCGGGCTGCGCGAACTCAGGGCATCGAGCAACTCGACCATATGAGGCACTGGCGCAACGGCTTGGCCATCGCGATGGTGGCGGCGTTCGTCGGCCTCGGGGGGATCCTTGCGCTGCTGGTGCGCAGCGCGGTCACCCGTCCGCTGGACGCGCTCGCTGCGGCCTGCAGGCGAATCACCGAGGGGAACTTCGGCGAACGCATCGTTCCTCGCGGCCCACGTGACATCCGTTCCATCGCAGCCGATGTGGAGGACATGCGGCAGCGGATCGTGGACGAACTCGATGCCTCCAAGATCGCGCGGGCCGCCCTCGACGAACAGACCGAGGAGCTTCGGCGGTCGAACGCCGAACTCGAGCAGTTCGCGTATGTTGCCTCCCACGATCTGCAGGAGCCGCTGCGCAAGGTCGCCTCGTTCTGTCAGCTGCTGGAGAAGCGCTACGGCGACAAACTCGACGAACGCGGTACTGAGTACATCGGCTTCGCGGTCGACGGCGCCAAGCGGATGCAGGCGCTGATCAACGACCTTCTGACGTTCTCCAGGGTGGGCCGACTCGGCGCCACCCACACCGAAGTCGATCTCAACGACTCGCTCGATACCGCGCTGGCCAACCTGTCCACGGCGATCGACGAGGCGGGGGCCGAAATCGTGCGACCGGAACGGCCGCTGCCGGTTGTCGACGGAGACCCCACCCTGTTGGCGATGCTGTGGCAGAACCTCATCGGAAACGCGGTGAAGTTCCGGAAAGAGGGCGTCGCCCCGCGGATCGTCATCGACTGCCGCCCGTACGCCGACGGCGGCGACCCCGACTGGCTGTTGAGCGTCGCCGACAACGGGATCGGCATCGGTGAGGATTTCGCCGACAAGGTGTTCGTGATCTTCCAACGTCTGCACGGCCGAAACGAGTACAGCGGAACGGGTATAGGTCTGGCAGTGTGCAAGAAGATCGTCGAGCATCACGGCGGATCCATCCGCGTCGATCCCACCTACACCGACGGCACCCGCTTTCTGTTCACATTGCCCGCGACACCCACCACCGAGCCCAATGAGATCCCAACCGCTCTTCTGGAAGGAACACCGTGACATCAGCAGTACGCGCCATCGACGTCCTACTGGTCGAAGACGATCCGGGCGATGAACTGATCACCCGGGAAGCATTCGAACACAACAAGATCAGCAACAACCTCCACGTCGCGCACGACGGCGAGGAAGGGCTGGACTTCCTGTACAAGCGGGGGAGCTACAAGGACGCGCCTCGACCGGACCTGATCCTGCTCGACCTGAACCTGCCGAAGTACGACGGCAGGCAGCTGCTCGAAAAGATCAAGAACGACAGCGACCTGTGCCACATCCCCGTCGTGGTGCTGACGACCTCGTCGGCGGAGGAAGACATCCTCAAGAGCTATAAGTTGCACGCCAACGCATACGTCACCAAACCGGTCGACCTGGACCAGTTCATGAGCGCGGTGCGGCAGATCGACGAGTTCTTCGTTCAGGTGGTGCGGTTGCCCAACCAGTGAGGGAACCTCAGGTGACGGCGCTCTGCGCCGCGCTCACCTGGTTCCACTCCAGGCATACCCGGGTGCCCGCCGACGACGAGTCGATCGTGGTGCGGTCGGCCAGCGCCTCCATCAGCGGGATCCCGCGGCCACGGGAGATTTGTTTCTTGCCGACGTCGCCGAGGCGCCACGCGCCCTCGTCGGTCACCGTCACCGTGAGGATCGCCGAACGCCTGTCATAGTCGGCCAGCAAATGCATGGCACCGGGGCTCTCGACCGTACAGTAGGCGAACTCGGCGGCGTTGGCCAACGCCTCGTTGACGGCCAGCACCACGTCGCTGATCCTGGTCGGGTCGAGCGCGAAATACCGGTTCAGCCAGGCGGAGAACTCCTGCCGCATCTGTGCCGCGCATGCGGCGTCGGCGAGGCTACTCGTCTGCGCGAACCGTGTGCTCGAGTCGCTGTCTAAAAAGTCTGGCATCTCAGCCTGCTGGCTACCCGATAGTGGTGTTTTTAACTCGTCAGCGCTGCAAGTGCCTCGTCGAGCGTGGCGTAGAGGTCGACCACGTCGGTGACGCCGACCAGCTTCAGCGGCCGACTGGTCGCCGGGCCCTCCGCCACCACCGCCAACTTGATGGCCGGCTCGAGTTCGTCCTGGGCGGCGATGAGCACACCCATACCCGCGGATGCCAGGAACTCGACGCCGCTCATGTCCACGACCACGGCGGTCGGTGAGCTCTTGGCGGCTTCGGATATCGCCTTTTCGAGGTCAGGTGCCGTGAGCATGTCTATGACGCCGGCTACCGACACCACGCTGACGGAATCGACACGACGTTCCTCGATTGCGCAGCTACTTGATGCCGCACCTTCCATGCTTACCTCCAAAAGCCTGTCCGCCCCATCGGCGACAGCATCGAGAGTTTACCGGCAGTGCCGGGATACTTCGCGGATGGTCGCGGTTGTCCTCGCCGGTGCAGCGGGTCTACGGCGAGAAGATCCGCTGATTCTCGGGCACCCGCGGGATCTCGGCGGTGATGCGGTCGAGCAGAGCGGGATAGCGCTTGGCCTCGCGGTGGCTGCCCGGCTTGCCGCTGCTGATCAGCCCGGCCGCGAGGCCCCGCTCGGGGTCGGCCCAGATCGCGATGTTCGTCAGGCCGGTGTTGCCGAACGCCGCCGGCGCGTTGCGGCCATAGGGCCCGAAGCGCTTGTTGCCGAGCATGTACCCGGTACCCCAGCGCCGTGGCGCGAACCCGTCGGCGATGTCCGGGCGCAGCCGCCGGCACTCCCGCGTCGCGGCACGCAGCGTCTCCGGCCGCATCACCCGGACACCGTCGAGTTCGCCGCCGCGCCGCAGGATCTCGGCGAAGCGCGACATCTCGTCGGCGGTGGAGACGAGGTTGGAGGACGGCACGATGCCCGTCAGGAACAGCGGGGTGTTCGCAAACGGGATGATCTCGGCCATCGTGCCGCCGACCGCCATCTTGAACGCCTTCGCGATCGGAGCGGGTAGCGGCTTACCGGTGTTGTGGCTCGGCGCCACCAGCGGGACGTCGCGTTCGGCGACGCCGAAGTTCGTCCACCGGAAGCCGAGCGGTTCGAGGATTTCGGTGGCGGCGATGTCGCGGATGCTCCTGCCTGTCGCCGCCGAAACGATCTCGCGGACCAGCGGACCCCACGTGACGCCGTGGTAGATGTGCACCAGACCGGGCCGGTGAATCGGCTTGAGCTCGCCGAGCTTCCTGCGGGCGTACTCGGTGTCGTCCATGCGGTCGAGGTTCGGCCGCGGCCCGGTGGCGAACGGCACCCCCGCACTGTGGGTGATCACATGGCGGATCGTGGTGCGGTCCTTGCCGTGGCTGGTGTAGGTGGGCAGGTACTCGCAGACGCGGTCGTCCAACGAGAAGGCCCCGCGCTCGACCAGCATGTGCACCACCGTCGTGGCGATCGCCTTGGCCGCCGAGAAGGCGCAGAACGGCGTGGCCGTCGTGACCGGAACCTTCTCCGCGTCGGGTGGGTCGTCGGGGGCGTTGCCCCAGCCGTGGCCGATCGCCCGGTTCAGCACCACCCTGCCGTTGTGGCGGAGGCACAGCTGGATCGCCGGGTGCATGCCCGCCGAATACCAGTGCCGCGCCGCCTGCCAGATCCGCTCGACGGCGGCGGGGTCGATCTCGGAGTGATCCTCGGCGCCGACGTCGGTGACTGCGTCGAGGTCGGCCGGCACGCGGATTCTGCCGTCTGCTGTTCGGGTCATGCCTTCTTCCTGTGCAACGTCGCGGTCAGGTGCAGTTGGAGCGGCTGGCCGACCGCACCCATGTGCACCGTGTAGGTCAGTTCGTCGCCGTCGAAGCGGACGATGCGGCGCAGCGCAGAAACCTCCTTGGCCGATGCCGTGCGCCCGATCGCCGTCGAGGCGAGATCCATCTCGATCGTCGACCCGTGCACGGCCAGTGTCCCTTCGTCGACCTCGGTGATACCGGTCGGGTGCGCCACCACAAGCTCGGCCCGGCCTGCCGAGGGAGCCCGCAGGTACCCCGTCTCGCCATGCAGGGGCCGCCCGTCGTCGAGGGCCTTGGTCCGCTGCATGTAGCTGAGGAACGGTTTGCCGACGTGGCCGAAAATGACTTCTTCCAGATAGTCGAACGGCGTGATGGTCGGATACTCGCCCCGCCCCTGACCGGCCCAAACACCGAGAAGCGGCGCGAGCGCTTTCAGGTCGGGGTGAAGATCGGGCACGCAGCCCAGTCTATGGATCGCCCGTCTTGGGTATTACCCGGCGTATGGGTGCGACGCTAGGTTTACCCGACCACGTTCGGGCGTGTCTGTTCGATCTCGACGGTGTGCTCACCGATACCGCCAGCGTGCACCGCAGGGCGTGGAAGCAGACGTTCGACGCGTATCTCGAGGCGCGGGCACGAAGCAGCGGGGACGAGTTCGTGCCCTTCGACATCGACGCGGACTACCAGAACTACGTCGACGGCAAGAAGCGCGAAGACGGAGTCCGGTCCTTTCTGGACAGCCGCGGCATCACGCTGCCCGACGGCGATCCGGACGACGGCGCCGACGACGAGACAGTGCACGGTCTGGGCAACCGCAAGAACGACTTGTTCCATCGGACTGTGCGCTCCGACGGGGTCGAGGTGTTCGACGGTTCGCGGCGCTACCTGGAGGCGGTGTCCGCCGCGGGACTTGCGGTTGCGGTGGTGTCGTCGAGCGCCAACACCCGCGAGGTACTGGAAATCACCGGCCTCGCGAGGTATGTGGAGGTCCGTGTCGACGGCGTGACCATGCGCGACGAGGGCATCGCGGGCAAGCCCGCACCCGACTCGTTCCTACGCGCGGCCGAAATGCTCGGCGTCCCAGCGGATCAGGCGGCGGTTTTCGAGGATGCCCTCGCGGGGGTGGCGGCCGGCCGCGCCGGCCACTTCGGCGTGGTGATCGGCGTCGACCGGGTGGATCACGCAGAGGACCTGCGGCGCAACGGCGCCGACGTCGTCGTCGCCGATCTGGCGGAGCTGCTGGATCGCCGATGATCGCCGACGCCACCTTTCCGATAGAGCCGTGGCACGTTCGGGAGACCACCCTCAACCTGAACCGGATCGCCCAGACCGAATCGTTGTTCGCGTTGTCCAACGGGCACATCGGCCTGCGGGGCAATCTCGAGGAGGGCGAGCCCCACGGACTGCCGGGTACCTATCTGAACGGGTTTTACGAAACCCGGCCGCTGCCCTACGCCGAGGCGGGCTTCTCCTATCCCGAGGACGGACAGTCGGTGGTCGACGTCACCAACGGCAAGATCATCCGTCTCCTCGTCGACGACGAGCCGTTCGACGTCCGGTACGGCGAATTACAGGAGCACGAGCGGGTCCTGGACATGCGCGCGGGCACCTTGACCCGGCTCGCGCGGTGGAGGTCGCCTGCCGGCAAGCAGGTGGCGATCCGGACCACCCGGCTGGTGTCCCTCGCACAGCGCAGCGTCGCCGCGATCGAGTACGTGGTCGAGGCGGTCGAGGACTTCGTCCGTGTCACGCTGCAGTCCGAACTCGTCGCCAATGAAGACCAGCCGGAGCGGTCGAACGATCCGCGGGCCGCGGCGCTGCTGTGCGATCCGCTCGAGGCCGTCCGCCACGAAACCACCGATAGCGGTGCGGTATTGGTGCACAAGACCCGCAGCAGCGGCCTGATGATGGCCGCGGCGATGGAACACGACGTCGACGTGCCCGGCCGGGTCGAGGTCAGCAGCGATGCACGCGAGGACCTGGCCCGTGCGACCATCATCTGCGGGCTGCGGCCCGGGCAGCAGCTGCGTGTCGTCAAATACCTGGCCTACGGGTGGTCGAGCCTGCGGTCCCGCCCCGCGCTGCGCGATCAGGTGGCCGGAGCCATCGCCGGGGCGCAGTACGCCGGCTGGGAGGGCCTGCTCGAGGCGCAGCGCCAGTTCCTCGACGACTTCTGGGACGGCGCCGACGTCGAGGTCGAAGGCGATCCCGTCTGCCAACAGGCGGTGCGGTTCGGGCTCTTCCACGTCTTGCAGGCCAGCGCGCGTGCCGAACGCCGGGCCATTCCGGGCAAGGGGCTGACCGGAACCGGATACGACGGCCACGTCTTCTGGGACAGCGAGGGCTTCGTCCTGCCCGTGCTGACTTATACCGCCCCACGAGCGGCGGCCGACGCCCTGCGCTGGCGGAGTTCGACGCTCGACCTCGCCCGTGAACGCGCCGAGGAACTCGACCTCGACGGGGCGAGCTTCCCGTGGCGCACGATCCATGGTGAGGAGTGTTCGGCGTATTGGCCGGCGGGCACCGCGGCCTGGCATGTCAACGCCGTCATCGCGATGGCGTTCGAGCGCTATCGCGTTGTGACGGGCGATGATTCGCTGGAAGAGGAGTGTGGTCTGGCGCTGCTCGTCGAGACGGCACGGCTGTGGCTCTCGCTGGGACACCACGATCGGCACGGCGTGTGGCACCTCGACGGCGTCACCGGTCCCGATGAGTACAGCGCGCTCGTGCGCGACAACGTCTTCACCAACCTGATGGCGGTGCACAACCTGCAGACCGCCGCCGACGCGTGCGAGCGCAATCCGGAATTGGCCAGCGCCATGGGCGTCAGCACCGGAGAGGCGGCCGCATGGCGAGACGCGGCGGCCGCCGCGCACATTCCGTACGACGACGAGCTGGGCGTCCACGAGCAGTGCCAGGGCTTCACCACCCGGCGCGAGTGGGACTTCACCGACAACACGTCCTACCCGCTGCTGATCCATGAGCCCTATGTCCGGCTGTACCCGTCGCAGGTCGTCAAGCAGGCCGACCTGGTGCTGGCGATGCACTGGCGCAGCCACGCCTTCACGCCGGAGCAAATGGCGCGCAACCTGGACTACTACGAGCGGCGCACCACCCGCGACTCATCGCTGTCGGCGTGTACTCAGGCGGTGATGTGCGCCGCGGTCGGCCACCTCGAGCTCGCACACGATTACACCAACGAGGCCGCGCTGATCGACTTGCGCGATCTGCACCACAACACCGAGGACGGCCTGCACATGGCATCGCTCGCGGGCGCATGGACCGCCCTGGTCGCGGGCTTCGGCGGACTGCGGGACGACGAGGGGATCCTGGCGCTCGACCCGCACCTGCCCGACGGCATCGACCGGCTGTGCTTCCGGCTGCGCTGGCAAGACTTCCGGCTCACCGTCGACGCCGGGCATCACGACGTCACCTACACCCTGCGCGACGGGCCGCATTCGACGCTGACCATCCGGCACGCGGGCGAGCCTGTGCACCTCAGCACGGATGCGCCCTCGATCGTGGCCGTGCGCCCGCTCACCCCGATGCTGCCGCCGCCGCAGCAGCCGCCGGGTCGAGAACCGATCCGCCGATTCTCGGAACGCTGATGGACAGCGGTCGACGGCGCACATCGCGATTTGGCGGCACGGACACCCCGTAGGGGCGATAGCGTGACAGCCGTGGCGTGTCACCCGAGGAGAGGATCCGGCATGACGGTTCGAAGCGGCCTGGTACGGATATCCCGGGATAGCAAAACCCGCCGCCACAGCGGTCGCTGTAGCGGCGGGTTTCTCGTGATGCGGTACTAGCCGGCCATGAATTCGTCGTAGGCCGACTGCAGGCCCGGGGACAGCACCGCGACGTTGCACTGGCGCTGCTTGTCGCCGATCGGCGACAAGATGCCCTTCAGGTCGTAGTACTCACCGGGGTTCGCGGTGAAGTAGTTGCGAAGGTCGGTCTCGGCCTGTCCGCGGGGCTGGTTGAACGCCGCCGTCACCACCTGGTTGGCGCTCGGGTGAGCGTTGAGGTACTGACGCGCCGAGCTCCACGTGGAGCTGACGGTGTCGGCCACGTCGCCCGCGCTGCATCCCTGCGGTGCGGCGGCGGCGGACGGCGCAACGATCGTCGCTGCGGCGACTGCACCGAGAAGCGAACCGGCGACGGCGCCTGCCGCTTTCCGGCGCGCAGTGATACCACTGAAATTCATGATCAATTGTTCCTCAGATGTGCGATTCATACTTGGTTCCCCGCCCGAATCCAAGGTAGCCGAAGTGAAAGGTGCCCAAACACATCTGGCAAATATGCTGGCAGCGAACACAATTGCGTTACGGTGTTCCGACGTGATTTAGGCCTCAATACGGGCGAATCCGTTGAGTCGGCGGCCAGAATTCCGAACCGAGGCTGAGACCTCTCAGAATCGGCCGCCAACCCTTAATTGATCGTGATCTCGATACTGACCGAATTGTTATTGGCGGCCAGCTAGGACGGACTAGGACGATGGCATTTCGTACCTGCTGAGCATGCGCTCGATGAACTCCGTCGCCTCGCCGTGGCCGCGGGTGATGCCGAGGCTGCGCTCCAGAACGAGAATCCGGGCCAGGCTGGTCACGATCATCGACATCACCACTGGGGGGAATTCGGCGATGTCGACGCCGTGCGCCCGCATCGCCAGCGTCACCGCGCTCTCCTCGAGGTCGCCGAAGCGCGCCGCGTAGCCGACGATCTCGCTGCGGATCTCTTTGCGGTGATTGGCCAGCGCCATGAACTCCATCAACAACCGCGCGCCGTGGGCGTTGTTCAGCTTCCACAACGCATGCAGCGGTTCGTCGTCGGCCAGCGCCTCGCGCTGACGAACGAGGTTCGTCTCGGCGCCTTCCCGCAACACGGCCAGGAACAGATCGTCCATGCTCGGGAAGTAGTAGTGCACGAGGGCCGGCCTGACGCCCGCCTTCGCCGCGACCCGCCTCGACGTGGCGGCGGCGTAGCCATCCTCGAGCATGATTTGGGCAGTCGCTCGGATCAGCGACTGACGCGTCGTGGAATCGCGACCGGTCGGTTTCGGCGCTGTCATCTGGACCTTGACCGAGCGCCGCGTCGGCTGCTAGACATGGCGTCAGCCTAAGTGTTGGGCAGTTGCCCAACAAGTGCTCGAGCGAATCCGAGGGACGATGGCCGGACGGGTAGACGGCAAGGTCGCGTTCATCACCGGTGCCGCGCGGGGGCAGGGACGCAGCCACGCCGTACGGCTGGCCGAAGAGGGCGCCGACATCATCGCGGTCGACATCTGCCGCGGCTTCAAGGATTCGACCGCGCCTGCGGCCACGCCGGAGGACCTCGCCGAGACCGCCGACATGATCAAAAACCTCGGCCGGCGCGTCGTCACCGAGATCGTCGACGTGCGCGACTTCGATGCGCTGAAGGCCGCCGTGGACAGCGGCGTCGAGCAGCTGGCGCACGCGAGGAGCGAAAAAGGTGACGCGCACCTCGACATCGTGGTCGCCAACGCGGGCATCGGCACCACCGGTGTGAAGCTGCACAAGATGCGCGAGGACATCTTCAACGAGACCATCGACGTCAACCTCGGCGGCGTATGGAAGACCGTGAAGGCGGCAGTCCCGCACCTGCTCGCCGGGGGACGAGGCGGTTCGATCGTCATCACCAGCTCGGTCGGTGGAACCAAGGCCTACCCGCAAGTCGGCCACTACATCGCGGCGAAGCACGGTGTCGTGGGGCTGATGCGGACCTTCGCGGTCGAGCTGGGCCAGCACTCGATCCGGGTCAACACAGTGCATCCGACCCACGTCTGCACGCCGCTGTTGATGAACGAGCCCACCTACCGGCTGTTCCGGCCGGACCTGGAGAACCCCGGCCCCGACGATCTCGCGCCGATCTGCCAGTCCTTCCACTTCCTTCCGATCCCGTGGGTGGAGCCGGTCGACATCAGCAACGCTGTGCTGTTTCTGGCCTCCGACGAGGCGCGCTACATCACCGGCGTCACGCTGCCCGTGGATGCGGGCAGCCTCCTGAAGTAGAGAGACCATGACGATCGCCAACGAAGCCGTGTACTACGACCCCTACGACGTCGACATCGCCGCCAACCCGTGGCCGACGTATGCCCGGCTGCGCGAGGAAGCACCGATCTACCACAACGAGCGCTACCGCTTCTGGGCGATCTCGCGGCACGGCGATGTCGAAGCGGCGCTGTCGAACTGGGAGGCGTTCTCCAACTCCCGCAGCGACATTCTCGAACTCGTCAACTCCGAATTCGACATGCCCAAGGGTGTGATGATGTTCGAGGACCCGCCGGTGCACACCATGTTGCGGGGTTTGATGAGTCGGGTGTTCACACCCCGCCGGATGGCCGAGATCGAGGACCAGATCCGACAGTTCTGCGTCAATTGCCTTGACCCGCACGTCGGTTCGGACGGGTTCGACATCGTCGCCGAACTCGCCGCGATGATGCCGATGCGGGTGATCGGCATGCTGCTCGGCATTCCCGAGTCGGACCAGATCGCGGTCCGCGACGCCAATGACGCCAACCTGCGGACAAAGCCGGGGGCGCCGATGAAGGTGGCCAACGCCGACAAGATCGCCGACGGCAGCATCTACGCCGACTATGTGGAGTGGCGTTCGCGCAACCCGTCGGACGACCTGATGACCGTTCTGCTCAACATGGAGTTCACCGATGAGGACGGCGTCACCCGCAAGCTGCATCGCAAGGAGATCCTGCACTACGTCCAGGTGGTCGCGGGCGCGGGCAACGAGACGACGGGCAGGCTCATCGGCTGGCTTGCCAAGGTGCTCGCCGAGCACCCGGACCAGCGGCGGGAGGTCTACGAGGACCGCTCGTTGCTGACCCGCGCCGTGGACGAGACGTTGCGGTTCGAGCCGACCGGCCCACATGTGGCCCGCTACCTGCTCTCCGACATCGAGCTCTACGACACGACCGTGCCCGCGGGCAATGCGATGCTGCTGCTCTTCGGTGCGGCGAATCGCGACCCGCGGCGCTATACCGACCCGGACACCTACGACCTCCACCGCGACAACATCAGCCATCTCACGTTCGGCAAGGGTGTGCACTACTGCCTCGGCGCCAACCTCGCCCGGCTCGAGGGACGGGTGGCGCTCGACGAATTGCTCAACCGGTGGCCCGAGTGGGGCATCGACTACGACAGCGCCGTGCCCGCGCCGACGTCGACCGTGCGCGGTTGGGAGAGGCTGCGCATCGTCTTGCCGTGACCTGCCGTCGCTACTGGTCGGGTTGACCCATGTACCTGCCGAGCTCGGCGCGGGAATGGATGCCCAGCTTGCGGTAGATGCGGGCCAGATTCGACTCAACGGTCTTCGGGCTGATGAAGAGGGCGGCGGCGACATCGCGGTTGGTCATTCCCGACGCGGCGAGTTCGGCCACCCGCTGCTCGGACGGGCTGAGACTGGACATGCGTCGGGTACCGACGTCGGCGCGTGCGAGTTCGGCGCGGGCCCGGTCGGCCCACAGCCGGGTGTTCAGGTCTTCGAATGTCTTCAATGCCTCTCGCAAAGTCGTTGCCGCATGGTCCTTTTGACGCTGTCTACGCTGGAGCTGGCCGGCCAGCAGTAGCGTGCGCGCGCGTTCGAACGGCATCGGGAGCCGGGCATGCTCGGTCATCGCGAGGTCCACCGCGCGCGTCGCGGCATGGACATCACCCTGCGCGGCCAGCAGCATCGCCCGGCACCGCATGCCGACGGCCTTGGCCCAGGGCCGGTCGAGCCGCTGCCCATTGCGCTCGAGTGCCGCGATCAAGGGCTCGGCCTCGTCCAGTCGCCCCAGGTGGATCAGGGCTTCGATGTAATCGGGCACGTACGACGCATTGATGATCTCCGTGGCATCGGGGATGGCCTCGAGCATCGGCAGCAGCGGCCCCAACACGGTCAGTGCGGCCTCGTAATTGCCGAGCGATACCTCGAGGAAGCCCAGCATCGTCACCGGCCATTCGCCCAGCCTGCGCGACCCACACCGGTTGCTCGCCGCGAGCGCCTCGGTGACGTCGGCGCGCGCCGCCTGCTCGTCGCCCGCGTAGGCGGCTACAGCGGCACGCACCGTCAGCGCGACGGACAGCGGAAGGTCACCGTTGAGCTGCTGGGCGCGCTCCACCGCGTCTTCGGCGATCAGGTTGGCCTCCGGCATCGATCCGCGCCAGATATGGATGAGCACCGAGTGGAAATCGATGAATGACAGCTCGCTTTCCTCGCCCTGCTCGATGCAGCGCCGCCGGATCGACAGCATCTCCTGCTGGGCCGCGTCGAGCTTTCCGGTCCATGCCAACAGCAGTGCGCGTTGGACCGCGGGGCTGAAGGCCGAGGAGATGTCGGCCGCGTCGTCCTGCAGTTCCAGCGCGCGGCGCATGCTCTGTTCGTCAAGGCCGTTGCCGAGCATGTAGTTCAGGATCACCCGCATGCTCAGCGCCTGGCTGAGACCGTGGGGGTCGCCGAGCTCGGCGGCCGCGGCGACCGCCTCCTGCACGCGCTGCAGCGCGGGCTCCGCTCGGCCGGCGTTGATCAAGGCGAACGACAGCGACACCAGGATCTGAACCCGGGAGGCCAGCTCGTCGTCCACCTCGGCGAGGCCGCGCTCAAGCAGGTCGGCCGCTTCGTCGAAACTGTCGTTGAGCGACGACACGAGCGCCAGCAGGCTGAACGCCTCGGCTCGCCGCGGGCCCGGCTCGAGCCGGGCGATGGTGTCCTGCAGCAGCGCTCGAGCCCGCGCCGGCTCACCCGCGTCGAAATGATGTGCGGCCGAGAGGATGCGACGCTCCGGCGTGCCACCGCCGAGTGCGATGGCGAGGTCGAGCAGTTCGGCGGCGGCCGCCGGCGCGCCGCGGCTGCGTGCCATGTCGGCGGCCTCATCGAGGGCGAGCAACGTCAGCTCGTCGCCGTGCGTGGCGGCCATTGCCAGGTGCCGGGCCTTCAGCTCCGGTTCGTCGACGATCGCTGCCAGCCGGCGATGCGTCGCCCGCCGCCGAGCCGGCGTCACATCGGTATAGAAACCCTTGGCCAACAATGGGTGTGCGAAGCGAAGCCGATGACCGTCGATCACGACGATGCCCTTCGCCTCGACGTCCTCGAGTTGCGCCACCACATCGGCGGCATCGATTCCGATGGCCTTGCCCACCAACTCGACGGTCGGGGTGGCGTGACAGGCCATCACCAGCAGCACATCACGGACGGATTCGTCCAGGCTGCCGATCCGCGCCCGCACCAGCTCGGCGAGCGTCATCGGCAGCGGCGCGTCGACGTTTCTGAGGTCACCGCCGATCGCTCGCGCCAGCTCGAGGGCGTAGAAGGGGTTGCCCCCGGAAACCTCTTGGATGCGAACGATTGCCGGCCGCGACAGCGCGCGTCCGAGCCGCTGGGTGATGACAGCGTTCAAACCGCCGAGGCTCAGCGGCTGGAGCCGCACCCGCTGCACTCCGTCCGGCTGCGGCAGCTGCAGCCAGGCCGCGGCATCGCCCGTGTCGTCCGGATCGGTTCGGACGGTGCCGAATACGCCGACCCTGGCCGAGAGCCGGCGCGCCGCGAACGCGATGACATTACGGCTGGACGGATCGAGCCACTGCAGATCGTCGATGGCCACCAGCACGGGGGCGCGCTCGGCCAGCACCTCGACCACCGAGAGGAAGCCCGCGCCCACCGCGCGTTGGTCGGTGGTGAGATCCTCGGCCTCGGCGCGCAACAGAACTCGGTCGATGGCGAGTCGCTGCGGCGTCGGCAGGCTGGTCAGCACCGACATGTCGACGCCTGCGAGAAGGTCTGCGAGCGAGGCGTACGCGAGAACGGACTCGGGTTCGGCGGGTCGCGTCGACAACACTTGGAACCCGCGCTGTTCGGCGAGTTCGATGGTCGACAGGCACAGGGTGGTCTTGCCGATACCCGGCTCACCTTCGGCGACCAAGCCGGACGGCTCCGCCGCGGCGGAGCCGAGAAATGCCGTGACCGCTCGACCCTCTTCGGGTCGGCTCACGACGCGCCTGGGCACGCGGTCAGTATCGCAAGACATTTTGCTGAACACGTGTCAGATGGTGATATTCGAGTCGTTATCCACATAACGAACCCGCTGATCAATGTTGCCATGCATCACCTTTCGCCGCACCGGACGGACCGCCGCCGGGAGTTGGCCGACTGCTCACACTCCGGAAACCTGCCCATGGCACCGTGGCCACGTGCGGGTGGAGTCGCCCACGGGCCGGGTCAGCATGGCCGACCGCTATTACCGCTTCTGTGCCGCGGTGGTCGCACGCCTGCCGTTCGGGCTCGAATCAGTGCTGGCGCCAACCTTTTTCGGCTTCGTTGTGATCAACGGCTGCACTTTCGGAGTCGATCTGTTGCTGCTGTCCGGCCTGCACGCGGGCGTGAACCTGCCGGTACCGATCGCCGTCACGGTGGCCTATGCGTGCGCGTTCACGCTGAGCTATTTCCTCAACCGCACCATGAATTTTGCGTCACATGCACCCGTCGGACCGCAGTTCGCGATCTACGTGGCGGTGGTGGGAGTGAACTACCTGCTGTTCATCCTCGGGCTGTCGAGCGCGCTGACCGCCCTGGGTGTCGACTTCCGGCTGGCGCGAATCCTGGCAGGTTGCTGTGAGGCGGTCTACATGTATTGCGCCATGCGCTGGCTGGTCTTCCGCCGCTGATTCGCACCCTCAGCCACCCCTCAGCAGATCGGCAGTTCTTGCGCGGGTGCGGCCCAGGGTCATCCCAGGTCGGACTTGTACCGTTCGGCCATCTCGTGAGGAGGTCGGACGGTGAACAGAATCGCAATCCTGGGCGCAGGTGTCCTCGCCATGACGGCGATGTCGACGATGGTCGTCACGCCGGGCATCGCCGCCGCGGACGACTATGCGGGGCAGAAGTATTCCGACGTGACCTCGAAGCTGGCGGACGCGAAGCTGAAAGGTGTGATCGCGACTCGCACGGGCGACATCCTCAACGACGCCGACTGCATGGTGACGAGTTCCGAGAAGGCGCCGTGGATCAAGGGCGACGCCTTCTCCGCGGTTACCGACACGGTGCTGCTGAACTTGAACTGCAACGTGGGCGTGGCGTCGGCGAAGCAGGCGGGCAACTCGGCGGGCAGCCCCGAGGGCAAGGTGGCCATCGCGGCGGCCCAGCAGCAAGCACAGCAGGAGCAGGATCAGGCGGCCGCGGACCAGGCCAAGACCAAGCAATAGTCAGGACGGACTTCGCGACGGGAACGGGTCGTCGCTGAAGTCGATCTGCGCAGCGGGGTTGGCGACCGCGGTCACCAACGCCGAACCGAATGCGCCGATGCGGTCGAACATCGTCGCTGTTCCGACCGAGACTCCGTCCGCGGCCCAGTGTGAGTCGGCCTGCACGCCCATCCATTCGTCGACGGGCAGCCGGGCCAGCGCGACGGTGAGATCGCCGTTGATGTAGCCGACCCCGGCAGAGCCGAGGTTGGTGACCAGGCTGGCGCCCTCCGCCACCATCGCCCCACGGACGAAGGGTGTGTTGTCGTGTCCCTCGACGACGTCGACCATTCGGTTGACGAAGCGCTTACGGGCGGTGTGCTGGTGCTCGGCGATGCCCTTGGTCCAGCCGACACCGTCGCTGCCCATGTAGGACATGCCGACTCCGCCCAGCTCCGGCGGCCAGGTGAAGTCGGTCTCCGACGCCCACTCCGCGCCGCGCGGCGCCTCCGATCGGCGGTACTGCACCAGCGTGGCGCGCACGACCGTGACACCGTCCTGGACGATCTCGCATTCCGAGGTGCGCACCCGGCGCCCGTCCCTGATCAACGTGACGTTCGTGGTCGTCGGCAGCCCGCGGGCGGCCTTGAACAGGTCGACGGTCAGCCGGGCGGGCATGAACTCCGGCAAGCCGAACTTGGTCTCCATGGCGCGGGCGGCGAGCCCGACCATCGCGGGACCGTTGAGGTGATCGGGTCCCCAGTGGCTCTGCGCATACTTCGTCGGCAGGTAGCGGTCCTCGCCCGCCGGGGTGAAATGTGCTGGACGCGCCGTCATCGGGGCATCGTCGCACAGCGTCACCGGGGTGCCGGGGTGGGCATTGCCCACAGCTTTCTGACAGACTGGTCGGCGAGGGGAGTATTCCTTCGCCGCGGTGTCGTCATCACGTCGTCCGTCATCGGACGACCGGCCCGCGGGCCGAGCGGTCGGCGGAAGAGACCTCGGGCGTTTTGGCGACCGGAGGCACCGTAGATGCACGTCACCCAACTCGAATGGATCATCACGCTGGCCGTGACGATCGCTGTCCTGCTGTTCGACGTCGTGGTCATCGGCCGGCGGCCTCATGAACCAAAGAAGCGCGAACTGGTGACGGCGCTGTCGGTCTACATCGGGCTCGCGGTGGCCTTCGGCGTCTGGGTGTGGTTCTTCCACGGCAGCCAGTTCGGTGTCGAGTTTTTCGCCGGCTGGCTCACCGAATACAGCCTTTCGGTCGACAACCTGTTCATCTTCTTGATCATCATGGCCAGCTTCAACGTGCCCAAGAAGTACCAGCAGGAGGCGCTTCTGGTCGGCATCATCATCGCGTTGATCTTCCGCGGTGTCTTCATCGCGCTCGGCGCCGTCGCGATCAACCAATTCTCTTGGGTGTTCTACATTTTCGGTGCATTCCTGCTCTACACCGCGGCGAATTTGGCGCGCGACAACGACCACGACGACGACGCGGACAACTTCGTGGTGCGGTTCGCCCGTACCCACCTGAGCCTGACCGACAAGTGGGACGGCCTCAAGCTCTACGTCAAGGAGAACGGCAAGCGGCTGATGACGCCGATGTTTCTCGTCATCATCGCGCTCGGCACCACTGACCTGATCTTCGCGCTCGACTCGATCCCGGCGATCTACGGGCTGACCCAGGAGCCGTACCTGGTGTTCACCGCCAACGTGTTCGCGTTGATGGGCCTGCGGCAGCTGTACTTCCTGCTCGGTGATCTGCTGAAACGACTGGTCTACCTGTCGCAGGGGCTGGCGTTCATCCTCGCCTTCATCGGCGTCAAGCTGGTCCTGCACGCGCTGCACGAGAACGAGCTACCGTTCATCAACGGCGGTGAGCACGTTCCGGTACCGGAGATCCCGACGCTGCTGTCCCTCGGCGTCATCATCGTCACGCTCGTCATCACCACGGTCGCGAGCCTGTACAAAACCCGCGTCAGGGACAAGACGACCACGGAGGACGTGACACAGTCGTGAGTCGGGCGGGAGTCGAGTGATGAGCCTCGAAGACGAGCGGGAGTGAGGATCGCAGCGAGGAACGAGCGAGGACCGGAGCGGAGCGGGAGTCGAGTGATGAGCCTCGAAGACGAGCGGGAGTGAGGATCGCAGCGAGGAACGAGCGAGGACCGGAGCGAAGCGGGAGTCGAGTGATGAGCCTCGAAGACGAGCGCGAGTGAGGATCGCAGCGAGGAACGAGCGAGGACCGGAGCGAAGCGGGAGTCGAGTAATGAGCCTCGAAGACGAGCGTGAGTGAGGATCGCAGCGAGGAACGAGCGAGGACCGGAGCGAGCGGGAGTCGAGTAATGAGTGTCGAGATGATCGACGGGGTGTCGATCGTGCGGTTGGACCATCCGCCCGTCAACGCGCTGGATCTCGACCTGCTCGACGACATCATCGTCACGATGCGGGGGCTCGCCGGACCGGTGGTGCTCACCGGTGCGGGACGGTGCTTCTCGGCCGGCGTCGATCTCCACGCGATCGTCGATGGCGGCGCCGAGTACACCGGTCGGTTCATGACGTCGCTGTCGGCCGCGTTCCTCGCCGTGTTCGACCACCCGGCCCCGGTGGTTGCGGCCATCAACGGGCATGCGGTCGCGGGCGGTTGCGTCTTCGCGATGGCCGCCGACGTCCGGCTGATGTCGGCGGGGACGATCGGGTTGACCGAACTCGCTGTCGGCGCGATGTTCCCGATGTCGGCAGTGGAGATCTGCAGGCACGCGATGGGGCCGTCGGTGACGCAGGCGACGCTCGGGGCGGGCACGGTCGATGTGGCGGCCGCGGCCGCGCTCGGGTGGGTCGACGAAGTGGTGACGGCCGAAGAGCTGCTGCCTCGGGCGGCCGCCGTGGCCCGCGAGCTCGGCGAGTATGCGCCCGACACCTATGCGATGACCAAACAGCAGCTGCACCGGCCCGCCCGCGCCGCGATCGAGGCGGGCGCCGAGACCGACGACGTGGTGCGGGCCAGTTGGATGTCGGAGGACACCCACGCCCGCATGGCCGCCTACATGAAGTCCCTTCATTAAGTCAGTCGATTGATTTAACGTGGTGCGGGTGAGCGGCGCGTCCCCCCTTCGCCAGGTCATCACCGGTGCGTCGATCGGCAACGCGGTCGAGTGGTACGACTTCGCCGTCTACGGCTTCCTGGCCACCTTGATCGCCGCGAACTTCTTCCCCGCCGGAAATGACACCGCGGCGTTGCTCAACACCTTTGCGATCTTCGCCGCGGCGTTCGTGATGCGACCGCTCGGCGGCCTGGTGTTCGGGCCGCTGGGTGACCGGATCGGCAGGCAGCGGGTGCTCGCGATCGTCATCCTGCTGATGTCGGGCTGCACGCTGGCCATGGGGCTGCTGCCGACCTACGACGCGATCGGTGTCGGTGCACCGCTGCTTCTTCTGTTTCTGCGCTGCCTGCAGGGCTTCTCGGCCGGCGGCGAGTACGGCGGCGGCGCCTGCTACCTCGCCGAGTTCGCGGCCGACCGGCGACGCGGGCTGACGGTCACCTTCATCGCGTGGTCCGGCGTCGTCGGATTCCTGCTGGGATCGGTGACGGTCACCGTGCTGCAGACGCTGCTCGGCGACGCGGCCATGGACGCCTACGGGTGGCGCATCCCGTTCCTGCTCGCCGGTCCACTCGGTCTCGTCGGCCTGTACATCCGGTTGAAATTGACCGACACGCCGGCCTTCGAGGCCTTGGCCGCGTCGGATGAGGTCGCCGCCTCACCGCTGCGCGAGGCGGTGCGCACGGCGTGGCGGCCGATCCTGCAGGTGATCGGGATCATGATCATGTTCAACGTCGGCTATTACGTCGTGTTTGCCTATCTGCCAACGTATTTCATCAAAACCCTGCAGTTCTCCCAAACCACCGCCTTCCTGTCGATCACGATGGCCTGTGTGGTGGCGATCGTGGTGATCCTGCCGCTCGCCGCGCTGTCGGACCGGATCGGTCGCAGGCCGCTCCTTATCGCGGGCACGCTGTCGTTCGCTGTTTTCGCGTATCCGTCGTTCCTGCTGTTGAATTCGGGCTCGGTGGCCGCGGCGATCGCCGCGCACGCTCTGTTGGCGGCAATCGAGTCGGTCTACATCTCGGTCGCCGTGGCGGCCGGGGTGGAACTGTTCGCCACCCGCGTGCGCTACAGCGGGTTCTCCGTCGGCTACAACGTGTGCGTCGCCGCATTCGGCGGCACGACCCCGTATGCGGTGGCCTGGCTCACCGGCAACACCGGCAACAACCTCGCCCCGGCGTTCTACGTCATTGCCGCGGCGGTGGTTTCGCTCGTCACCGTGATGACACTGCGCGAGTCTGCGGGACGCCCATTGCCCGCGGTCGCCACGGCCGAGGTCGCGGCCCGCTGACGCCCCGGGAGTTCACGGCATACGGCCCGTCGCACTGGGTCGTTCTCGTTGCGCTCGTGATCGGCGCCGCGCTACTCGTCGGGATCGGACGCAGACAGACCGAGTCGCAGGCCCGAACACTCGGCCGGATCCTCGGTGCGGTGACGGCGGTGCTCTACGCGGGCGTGCTGATCTATTCGTTGATCCCGCCGTCGCTGACTTGGTCGGTGCCCTTGCAGCTGACCGACCTCGCGACGATGAGCAGCGCGTATGCGCTGTGGTCGCAACGACATTGGGCGGTCGCGCTGACCTACTACTGGGGTCTGGTGCTCAGCACCCAGGCCCTGATCTCGCCGGTGTTCAGGGGCCCGGACTTCCCCGACTACCGGTTCCTCGCCTTCTTCGCCATCCACCTGCTCGTCGTGTGGGCCGCGGTCTACCTGACGTGGGGCCGCGGATTCCGTCCGACCTGGGGCAGCTACCGATTCGCCGTCGGAGTCACCCTGGCTTGGGCGGTGATCACGTTCGCGTTCAACACCATTGCAGGAGCCGACTACGGATTTCTCAACCGGAAGCCGGAAACCCCGTCACTGCTGGACCTGTTCGGGCCGTGGCCGCTCTATCTGCTCATCGCGGCCGCGCTCGTGCTAGCCGTGTGGGCGCTGATGACATGGCCCTGGCAGCGGTTAGCCGGGCGACTACCCTCGTGATGTGGTTTCCGCGGCGCAGCAGCGCATCCTGGATGCGGCTCTCACACTGATCGCCGAAAACGGTGTCGGTGGGACATCGCTGCAGATGATCGCCGACGAGGTCGGCGTCACGAAGGCGGCCGTCTACCACCAGTTCAGGACGAAGGACGAGATCGTCATCGCCCTGACCGAACGTGAACTGGCCAGGCTCGACGGTGCGCTGGCGGCCGCGGAGGCCGAGGAGTCGCCGCCGCGGGCCCGCGAGGTGTTGCTCAGCCGCGTCATCGATATGGCCATCGAGCGGCGCCGCGCGGCGGCCACCCTGCAGTTCGACCCCGTGATCATCCGCCTGCTCGCCGAACACGAGCCGTTCCAGCAGTTCCTCACCCGGCTCTACGGAGTGCTTCTCGGCGACGCCCGAGACGAGGGCAGGGTGAGCGCGGCGATGCTGTCGGGCGCCATCGGAACCGCCGTCGTCCATCCGCTCGTCACCGACATCGGCGACGACGAACTGCGAGCGCAGCTGCTGCTTCTGACCCGTCGTCTACTGGCCCTACCGGAATGAATCGCCCCATGCCCATCGACCTCAGTTTCCAGAACCGGATCGCCCTGCTGCACCTCGGCGATGACGAAAACCGCTTCTCGCCAACTTTTCTCGATGAGATCGACGCCCGGCTCGACGATGCGATATCGCAGGGCGCACACGGACTGGTCACGGTGGCGACCGGAAAGTTCTACTCCAACGGCCTCGACCTCGACTGGCTGGCGGCGCACGGCGACCAGACGCAGTGGTATGTCGGGCGGGTGCAGGCGCTGCTGGCCCGGATGCTGACGCTGCCGATTCCCACCGCCGCCGCGATCAACGGACACAGCTTCGGCGCGGCTGCAATGCTGGCCCTGGCGCACGACTTTCGGGTGATGCGGGCCGACCGCGGCTACTTCTGCTTCCCCGAGGTCGACATCCGGATCCCGTTCACGCCGGGCATGGCCGCACTGATCCAGGCCAAGCTCACCCCGCAGGCCGCAGTGGCCGCCATGACGACCGGCCGGCGGTTCGGCGGCGCGGAGGCCGCCGCGATCGGGATCGTCGACGCGACCGCCGAGGAGGATGCCGTGACCGGCGCGGCCCTCGACACGCTTGCGACACTGGGCGCCAAGGACCCCGGTACGCTCGGCGCGATCAAGAACACCATGTTCGCGCCCGCGGTGGCCGCGCTGACGGCGGTGTCCTAGCCCGAGACCTACGCGCCGGCCTTCACCTTGGCGGCGGCCGACTCGGGCATCGCCTCGTAGCGGACGAAGTTGCGGGTGAACGACCCGGCGCCATGTGACAGCGACCGCAGGTCGATGGCGTACCGGGTCAGTTCTGCCTGCGGCACTTCGGCTTTCACCACGGTGCGTTCCTCGCCGACGTTCTCGGTGCCCAGCACGCGGGCGCGCCGGCTCGACAGATCGCCCATCACCGCGCCGACGAGATCGTCAGGCACCAGCACCGACACCTCGTCGACAGGTTCCAGCAGGTTCACCCGCGTCGCATTGGCCGCCTCGCGCAGCGCGAGACCACCGGCCATCTGGAACGCGAAGTCCGACGAGTCGACGCTGTGTGCCTTGCCGTCGAACAGCGTGACGCGGATGTCGACGACGGGATAACCGGGGCCGACACCCTTTTCCATCTGGGCGCGCACCCCCTTCTCCACACTCGGGATGAACTGGCGCGGCACAGCGCCGCCGACCACCTTGTCGACGAACTCGAAACCCGCGCCCTCGGGCAGCGGTTCGACCTCGATGTCGCACACAGCGAACTGGCCGTGTCCGCCGGACTGTTTGACATGTCTGCCATGTCCCTTGGCCGAACCGCCGAACGTCTCGCGCAGCGGCACGCGCAGGTCCACCTTGTCGACGCTGACGCCGAACCGGTTCGCCAGCCCGTCGAGAACGACGCCCGCGTGCGCCTCGCCCATGCACCACAGCACGATCTGGTGGGTCTCCGGGTTCTGCTCGATCCGCAGCGTCGGGTCCTCGGCCGCCAACCGCGCCAAGCCGACCGACAGTTTGTCGTCATCGGTCTTGGCCCGCGGCTGCACCGCCACCGGCAGCAGCGGCTCGGGCATCGTCCACGGCTTGAGCACGAGCGGTTCCGCCTTGTCGGACAACGTGTCTCCGGTTTCGGCCCGCGACAGCCTGCCGATCGCGCAGATGTCGCCAGCCACCACGGTGCCCGCGGGCCGCTGCTGCTTGCCCAGCGGGAACGACAGTGTGCCGATCCGTTCGTCCTCGTCGTGGTCCTCGTGGCCTGCCGCCGACCGGTGTCCGGTCGATCCCGCCTCGGAGCCGTTGGTTCCCGCGGAGCCGAAGAAGGACGAGAAATGGCCCGACACGTGAACCGTCGCGTCGGGCCTGATGGTGCCGGAGAAGACCCGGACCAGGCTGACCCTGCCGACGTAGGGATCCGACGTCGTCTTGACCACCTCGGCGAGCAGCGGCCCCGTCGGGTCGCAGCGCAACCCGGCGTGGTCCTTGCCCTGCGGAGTGAACACGTCGGGCAGCGGATGCTCCAGCGGTGACGGGAACCCGCTCGTGGCCACCTCGAGCAGTTCGAGCGTTCCGACGCCGGTGCCGCTGCACACCGGGATCACCGGAAAGAAGGAGCCGCGGGCCACCGCCTTCTCCAGATCATCGATCAGGACCTTCTCGTCGATCTCCTCACCGCCGAGGTAGCGCTCCATCAGCGTCTCGTCCTCGGACTCCTCGATGATCCCTTCGATAAGGGTGCCGCGCTGGTCGGAGAGTCGGTCGGCGTAGGACGAATCGGGCTCCTTGGTGTTGCGCTTGCGGTCGGCGTACTCGTAGTGCGTCTGCGACAGCAGCCCGATCAGCCCCGTGCAGGGGGTGTTGGCGGGCAGATAGAGCGGCAGCACCTTGTCGCCGAAGGTGGTCTGCGCGGCGACGAGAGCGTTGTCGTAGTTCGCCCGTGCGTGGTCGAGCTTGGTGATCACCACGGCGCGGGGCATCCCGACCTGCTGGCACTCGAACCACAGCGATTTGGTCAGCTCGTCGACCCCTTCATTGGCTGCGATGACAAACAGCGCGCAGTCGGCGGCGCGCAGTCCTGCGCGCAGTTCCCCGACGAAGTCGGCGTAGCCGGGGGTGTCGATCAGGTTCACCTTGACGCCGTTGTGCGACAGCGACGCCAGCGCCAGTCCCACCGAGCGCTGCTGGGCGATCTCGGCCTCGTCGAAGTCACAGACGGTCGTGCCGTCGACGACGGATCCGGATCTGGAGAGAACCCCGGTGGCGGTCAGCAGGGCCTCGACGAGGGTGGTTTTGCCGCCACCGGATGGTCCAATGAGCACCACATTCCGGATGGCGGCCGGACTGTCCGCGGTCGGGGCGGCTCCGGCGCCCTGGGAAGTATTCGCCTTGTCAGCCATGACGTCCCTTCCAGCCCCGGGTCACTTCGTCGGGCCCGTGGTGTCAATCCACAATTCTCCCATTAGCAACGCAGTGCAAGACCCCCTCCGACGTGGCCGAACGGGTCGTCGGCGGCTCTCGCCGGGTTGTTTCATTAGAATGCACTTTGCTGGTCGGGACATCAGTGAAGGGATGGAAGCGTTGCGAAGAGCTGTTCAGTACGTACTCGTCGTGGGGGCCGCTGCGGCCGTCACCATGGTGGGTTCGGCTCCCGCCGGCATGGCCGCGGTACCAGGTCCGAGGGCGGACCTCGCCGTCACCGACATTTCGCCCTCGACCGGAGAGGTCGTCGGTGTCGCGGCGCCGATCGAGGTGACCTTCGCTGCGCCGGTCACCAACGCCGCCAGAGCCGAGCAGTCGATCCGCATCACGTCGAACAAGACGCCGACGGGAAAGTTCACCTGGCTGAGCAACCAGATCCTGCAATGGAATCCGGACAGCTTCTGGCCCGCGCACTCGCCGATCTCGGTGACCGCAGGCGGCTTTTCCACCAGCTTCGAGACCGGGTCCGCGGTCGTGGGCGTCGCCGACATCAACGCACACACGTTCACGGTCAGCATCGACGACCAGGTGGTGCGCCAGATGCCCGCGTCGATGGGAAAACCCAAGCACCCCACACCGATCGGTTCCTTCACCGCGCTCGCGAAGGAGAAGAGCGTGGTGATGGATTCGCGCACGATCGGCATTCCGCTGAGTGATCCGGAGGGTTACAAGCTGACCGTCGCCGACGCCGTGCGGGTCACGTGGGGAGGCGTCTACGTCCACAGCGCACCGTGGTCGGTCGGATCTCAGGGCAATTCGAACGTCAGCCACGGTTGCATCAACCTCAGCCCTGACAATGCCGCGTGGTACTTCGACACCGTGCGCATCGGCGACCCGATCATCGTCAAGGCGTAGCGAGCGTCAGGCCGAAAGCGCATGTAGCCGTTGACGCGTCGCGTCGTCGGCGGGAAAGAACGACTCGACCGTCAACTCGGACAGCGTGATGTCGTGCGGGCTGCCGAAGCTCGTCACGGTGCTGTGCAGCCGCAGATCGCCGGCGGGATGGGCCAGTTGCAGGGTCAGCAGCAGATCCGACGTGGTCGGTTCGTGGTAGTCGTCGAGCACGTCGGAGACGCCGGGGTAGGTGCGTATCTCGGCAAGAAGCTCGGCCAGCCGCGGGTCGCCGGTGAGCCGGGTGAGCCTGCCCAGCCGGTGTCCGAGATGGGCGGTCCACTCGGCGCGATTGTGAATGCGCGAGACCATGCCCGACGGATGCAGGCTGAGTCGATAGGTGTTGATCGGCGGCGCCAGCAGCGCGGCGTCGACGCCTTCCAGCAGCGGGCCGATGGCACGGTTGGCCATGACGACATTTCCCCACCGGTCGAGCACCACCGCCGGGTAAGGCTCGTGGCCGGCCAGCAGGCGCTCGATGGCTTCCCGCGCCTGCTGGGTTTCGGCGCTGTCGAGATCGGATTCGGCGTAGGTCGGCGCGTAGCCCGCGGCGAGCATCAGCGTGTTGCGTTCGCGCAGAGGTACATCGAGCTGTTCGGCCAATGCAAGCACCAGCCCCCGGCTCGGACGCGACCGGCCCGTCTCGACGAAGCTCAGGTGGCGGGCGGAGATGCCGGTGTCCAGCGCGAGGTCCAATTGGCTGCGTCGTCGCCGCTGCCGCCACTGCCGCAACAGCTGACCACCGTGGTTGTAGATGACGTCCGGCACGACGCCGACGTTAGACCCGCCTGATCGGCGGCACCACTACCTGGCAGGTAATCGAGATGCCTACGGCGACAGCGCGCTGCGCAGTGCGTCGGGAACCGGGCGCTTGGTCCAGTCCTCGGTGGAGACGACGACGTAGACGTTGCGGCCTCGCACCGCGGCGACCTCGTTCCAGCCATCCCGTCGCCGCAGGACCGAGAAGGAGATCGTGAAACTCGTTGTGCCCACGCTCTCGCAGGCAACGGCGACCCGCACGATGTCACGCCAGCGGACCGGCGCGGCATAGTCGATGTCGGTGTGCACCAACTGCATATCGAGGCCGGCCGACATCAGCTCGGGATAACTCGCGCCGAGGTGGTCGAAGTATCCGGTCACCGCCTCGTCGAACCAGGTGAGGTAGTGACCGTTGAAGACGACGTTTTGCTGGTCGATCTCGGCATACCTGGGCACGATCGGCAGCGAGTACTCGGTCACGGAGTCCATGATCACCCACGAAGAAGGGGCACCGGTCTCCGGTGCCCCTTGCTCCGTGCGCGAGTTGTTACTTGACGTCGACGTACACCGTCTTGCTCGTGACGGTGGTCTGCAGACTGTCGCCGGGGTTACCGGAGTCGGTCCGCGAGAACGTCTGGCCGGGCCGCACCGCCACCACGGTCGCCTGCTCGAGCGGCGTGCCGCCGACGCGGTTCACGACGACGTTGTAGCCGTCGGCCTTGAGTTCGTTGATGGTGTCCTGGGCGCTGCCCGGGCCGGTCGGCGCGGCGACGGCCGGCGTGGCCAGTCCCACGGCCGCCGCGGTCAGTCCGCCCGCGACGATGGTGGCTAATCCGATCTTCTTCATCTTTGGTGCCTTCTTCTCTTCTGTTGTGTGCGGTTCGAGCCATCGGCTTGGCCGCAATGAGCGCCGGACGCGCCTGCTTTTCATCCGGCTGATCGAATAAACCGACAGGTCAGCGCTTTAATTCCGATGGCAGTAATTGATCGCCGGTTGGCAGGATCTAATTGTTCGGATGGCCTAAAAACCAAGGAATGCGGCCGCCGACCCGAGCGCGCTTGCGCGCGAGAGCAACCGACAGCAAAGCTCTATTCCCGGCTGGCGGGAAGCGTCAGGCCTGCCACCCCGACCAGCGCCCTACCGTGACCGCGATGACCGGCCCATCCAGCGCGATGCGTTCGTACTGCACATACTTGCGGCGCAGCTCGAAGTAGGCGGTGGCCATTTCCTCACCGCTGTAATGGATTTCAGCGGTGCCATCCGCGCGTACCCACCACAACCTCGACCAGTCGTCGTCGTAGTGATCGACGAGCAGGCTGACGATGGGATTGACTTCGATGTTGGCCATCCGGCGCAGCCGCTGGGTGGACTTCCGCTTGGCGTCGACCGCGGTGTAGATCACGTCATTGCTGACCGCGAAGACGACCGGCACGAGGTGTGGCACGCCGCGGGCATCCGCGGTCGCGAGTTGTGCGACCGGCGACGAGGCGAACCTCTGCCTGGCGTCGAACTCGGCCATGTGTCCTTCTCGTGTTGCAGTGCCGCCGGAATGGTCGATAGTAAGGAATGTGAACGCGACGTTCATTATCGACGCAAGGCCGGTCGATGGCGAGTAGCCGCATGGCGGAAACACCACCGCGCAACCGTCCCGGCCGCCCCCGCAGCGAGGAGTCGCGCGCCGCGGTGCTGCGCGTCACCTCGGAGCTGCTGCAGGAGGTCGGACTGCGGGCGATGACCACCGACGAGATCGCCAGCCGTAGCGGTGCCAGCAAGGCGACGATCTACAAGTGGTGGCCGAATAAATATGCGGTGGCGATCGACGCGTTCCTGTCGGAGATGATGGCCGAGTCGCGGGATCCGGACACCGGATCGGCCCGCGACGATCTGGCCGCGGTCATGCGCGGGCTCCTGCACTTCTATACCGGTCCGCGCGGTCGCGTCTTCGCTCAACTCGTCGGCGAGGCGCAGGCCGATCCGGCGATCCTGGAGGACCTCCGCGCACATCTCGTCGACTCTCGTCGCGAGGTGTTCAGGACGATTTGGGACCGTGGCGTCCAACGCGGTGAGCTGCGCGGCGATGTGGATCCGGAGTCTGCGATCGATCTGGTGATCGGCCCGGCCCTGTATCGGCTCATGATCGGCCACGCGCCGCTGACCGATGACGCGGCCGATGCGCTCGTGGACATCGCCATGAGCGGCCTCGACGCGAGGTGACTGACATCACCACCGCGAAGCGGGCATGATCGCCGCCGCGACAGTGTTGAAACTAAACGTTCAGTTTCGATATCCAGTCAGGGAGAGGTTTTCCCATGAAGCTCCGTCATCTATCCGCCTTGTTCGCCGCGGGCGCCGCCACCGTTGCGATCACGGCCGCGCCGACCGCGGCCGCCGCGCCGACCGGCCAGACCTGCACATACGTCGGTGCGCAGACGACCCGGTGCCAGTCGCCGGGCAACGTCCAGATCAACAGCGACCAGCCGGTCACCTACCCGTACCAGTACCCGTTGTTCGGCAACGTCCTGCTGTTCCACCACGGCGGAAACCACCGGTAGAGCCCCTCAGATCACCTGGGGTGACGCGGCTGCGGCGCGACGCTGATCGGCTGTCGGGTCGCCGGTGTGCGGGTCACGCCGAACTCGGGCTGTTTCGTCGGCTTCGGCCGGACCACCGCCGGTGCCTCATTCACCGCGGACGGCGCGGGCGGCGGGGGCGCGGGCGGCGGAGGTGGTGGCGGCGGCGGCGGTGGTGGCTCACTCGTGGCCGTCGCGAGCGGCGTGGTGGCGGCCGTCGTCTCCGGCGCCGGCGCGGGATTGTCGTCGGCAGGCGAACCCTTGACCACCAGCAGTACCACCGAGACCACGATCGCGGACAGCGCCGTGCCACTGGCGATCAGCAGCGTGCGCGCCTGCCGCGACTGGTGCCACGGCGGCCTGGACACCGGAGCGAAGGACTCGTCCCAGGTGTTCTCGTCGAACGCGTCGAACCCGTCGGGTTGCTGTGGATCGTCGGAGGCAAGCAGATAGTCGAAGTCCCCCGAGGCCTCCTTCTCCGGCACCATCAGATGCTAACGCTCCGACCTGGGAAAACGCGCGTTCACCGCAGATAAAAGTGGACTCGCGGGAACACACTGCCTTCGGTGCGCAGCCACGATAGGGTTCCAAAGCCGCGATGATCCATTCATCGCGACGACTGGGCGCCGTCATCGCCGCGCCACTATTGGTCTGCCTGCCCATCGGAAGGTTCGTCCATGAAGAATTCGCGCCTGTTCGCGATCACCGCGGTGATCGGGCCCGCTCTCCTGATCGCCGCCCTCACGTCCTGCGCGCCGCCGGAGAAGAAGAGCGACGGCGAGCAGACGACGTCGGGCGTGAACGCCGGCGAGGCGACATCTGCCGACGACTTCGGCGGCATGGACGGTCTCGTCAAGGCCGCCAAGAACGAGGGTCAGCTCAATGTGATTGCGCTGCCCCCGGATTGGGCGAACTACGGCGCAATCATCAAGGCGTTCTCCGACAAGTACGGCATCACGGTGAACTCCGGCCAGCCCGACGCGGCCAGCCAGGACGAGATCAACGCCGCCAACCAGCAGAAGGGCAAGAGCACCGCGCCCGACGTCTTCGACCTGGGCCAGGCGGTCGCGCTGGCCAACACGTCGATGTTCGCGCCGTACAAGGTCGCGACGTTCAAGGACATCCCCGCCGCATATGCCGACCCCGACGGCAAGTGGGTCAACGACTACGGCGGCTACATGTCGATCGGCTTCGATTCCGCCAAGGTGCCGCCGGTGACCGACGTCAACGATCTGCTCAAGCCCGACTACAGCGGCAAGGTGGCCCTCAACGGCGACCCGACGCAGGCCGGTGCGGCCTTCTCCGGCGTGCTGATGGTCGCGCTCTCCCAGGGTGGTTCGGTCGACGACATCGCACCCGGTGTCGAGTTCTTCCGCAAGCTCAAGGCCGCGGGTAACTTCCTGCCCGTCGACCCGACACCCGCGACGATCGAGTCCGGGCAGACTCCGGTCGTCATCGACTGGAACTACCTCAACGCCGCGCGGTCGGCGAAGCTGCCGAGTTGGCAGGTCGTCGTGCCGTCGAACGCCATCGTCGCGGGCTACTACTACCAGGCGATCAATTCCGACGCGCCACACCCGGCGGCCGCGCGGCTGTGGCAGGAGTTCCTGTACAGCGACGAGGGCCAGAACCTGTACGCCGCCGGCGGCGTGCGGCCGGTGCGCGCCGATCAAATGATGCGCGCCGGCACCATCGACAAGGCAGCGGTGGACAAGATCCCGGTCATCGACGGCCCCGTGACCGTTCCGACTCCGGATCAGACCGAGAAGGCCACCGGCTACCTTGCCGACAACTGGGCCAAGGCAATCGGCTGACATGTCCGTTCCGCGCACGTGAGGAGCTGATGTGTTGAGTCGCCGGATGCGGGAGTCGCTGCCGCTGCTGCCGTTCTTCGCGCTGGTCACGATCTTCCTGATGATCCCGACCGTGACGGTGATCGTCAGCGCGTTCATCGTCGACGGGGCGTTCTCCACCGACCGGATCGCTGCACTGTTCTCGGATACGGCGCTGTCCGCGCTGTGGAAGAGCGTGCTGCTGTCGGCGAGCACGGCGATCATCGGCGCGGTGCTCGGCGCCGTGCTGGCCTGGCTGATCGTGAGCAGTCCGCCCACCTCGGTGCTGCGCAGGGCGGTGATCTCGCTGTGCAGCGTGCTGGCGCAATTCGGCGGCGTCGCACTGGCTTTCGCCTTCCTCGCGACGATCGGTCTGAACGGCGTGCTGACGTTGTGGGTGCAGCAGCACTTCGGTTGGAATCTCGCCGGGTCGGGCTGGCTGTACAGCCTGTCCGGGCTGATCCTCGTCTACACCTACTTCCAGATCCCGCTCATGGTGATCGTGTTCGTACCTGCGCTCGAGGGCCTGCGTGAGCAGTGGCGCGAGGCGGCGGTCAGCCTCGGGGCATCGACGTTCCAGTACTGGCGGCAGGTGGCCGTGCCGCTGCTCACGCCGGCATTCCTCGGATCGGTTCTGCTGTTGTTCGCCAACGCTTTTGCGGCCTACGCCACCGCGGCGGCGTTGGTGAGCCAGGGCAGCCCCATCGTGCCGCTGCTGATCCGCGCGGCGCTGACCAGTGAGGTGGTGCTCGGTCAATCCGGGTTTGCCTACGCGCTGGCGCTGGAGATGATCGTCATCGTCGCGGTCGTGATGGTGTCCTACAACCTGCTGGTACGCCGCACCGCGAGGTGGCTGCAGTGAGAAGTAACGCGTTGGGCAGCAAGCTTTTCCGCGTGGTCCTGTTCGTCGTGTTCGGCCTGTTCTTCCTGTTCCCGTTGTATGCGATGGCCGACTTCTCCACCCGCAACCTGATCGCCGGTGGGCGCACCCTGCAGGCCTGGCAGAACCTGGTCGCCGACGACGCGTTGTATCAGGCCATCGTGATCTCGCTGCTGCTGGCGGTATTCACCGTGATCTTGATGCTCGTGATCCTGGTCCCGACGATGATCTGGGTCAGGCTGCGGGCGCCGTGGGCCAGAGGCATCGTCGAATTCCTCTGCCTGCTGCCGCTGACGATCCCGGCGCTGGTGATCGTCGTCGGACTGCGCAACGTCTATCTCTGGGTGACGTACTTCCTCGGCGAATCGGCGCTGACGCTGACGTTCGTCTACGTCGTGCTGGTGTTGCCGTTCGCCTACCGTGCGCTCGACGCCGCGTTGTCGGCGATCGATCTGAAGACGTTGTCGGAGGCGGCGCGCTCGCTGGGCGCCGGGTGGTTCACCACCATCAGCCGCGTCGTGGTGCCCAACATCTGGTCGGGCATCCTGTCGGCGGCATTCATCTCGATCGCGGTTGTGCTGGGGGAGTACACGATCGCCTCGCTGTCCGGTTACCAGACCCTGCAGGTGCAGATCGTGCTGATCGGCAAGTCCGACGGCCCGACGTCGGTGGCCGCGTCACTGGCCACCCTCGTCTTCGGCTTCGTGTTGCTACTCGTCCTCGCGCTGGTCACCCGTGGCAGGCGCCGCAGGGTCGCCGCCACCCCCACCACCGGAGGGTCTTCGCTCCTCTCGTCCGCGACCAAACCTGGAGTCACGACATGACGAACGGGGTTTCCGTCGAGCTCAACGACCTGACCCGTGTCTACGGTTCGATCAAGGCACTCGACGGGTTGACTCTGCACATCGAGCCGGGCGAACTGGTCGCGCTGCTCGGCCCCTCCGGATGCGGCAAGACGACCGCGTTGCGCATCCTCGCGGGTTTGGACGAGGCGACCTCGGGCAGTGTCTCCGTGGACGGCAAGGACCTGACCAGGGTGCCCGCGAACAAGCGTGACATGGGCATGGTGTTCCAGGCCTACAGCCTCTTCCCGCATCTGACCGTCGTCGACAACGTCGCCTTCGGGCTCAAGATGCGCGGAAAGGACAAGCGCCGGCGGGTATCCCGTGCCGACGAAATGCTCGAGCTCGTCGGGTTGACCGCACACCGCAACAAATACGCCAGCGAGCTGTCCGGCGGCCAGCAGCAGCGGGTCGCGCTGGCGCGGGCGCTGGCGATTCAGCCGCGCATGCTGCTGCTCGACGAGCCGTTGTCGGCGCTCGACGCCAAGGTGCGGGTGCAGCTGCGGGACGAGATCCGGCGGGTCCAGCTCGAAGTCGGAACCACGACGCTGTTCGTCACGCACGACCAGGAGGAGGCGCTCGCCGTCGCCGATCGGGTCGGCGTGATGAGCCAGGGCAAGCTCGAACAGCTCGCCGCCCCCGCCGAGCTCTACGCCAACCCCGCGACTCCGTTCGTCGCGGAGTTCGTCGGGCTGAACAACAAGGTGCCCGCCGACGTGTCGGGCGGACAGGTCCGATTGCTCGGCGCGGCCGTGCCCGCGCTGCCGGGTTCGGTGGCATCGGGTGCAGGGCTGGCGATGGTGCGGCCGGAGTCGGTGACGGTCACCGCCGATGCGCAGGGCACCGCGTCGGTGACCTCGGTGGCGTTCCTCGGGCCGATCTCGCGGGTGCAGTGCACGCTGGCCGATGGCACGATCGTCGGTGCGCAGATGGCGAGCTCGGCGGCACGGGCATTCACCCAGGGCAACCGGGTGACCGTCGGTGTCGAACCGACCGGGGTGCTCGTCGTCGAGGCCTGAGGTGGTTCTGCCGAGTCGGCTCACACCGGCTTGATCGGCTCGATTCCCAGGTCCCGGTAGGTGACCAACGCGACGAACGGCACGTTGCGCTCAGCGAACAGCTTGGCCGCGACGTCGCCGCGGTCGACCATCGGGATCACGCCGGTGACGACGACGCCGAGCGGGGCGATCCGGTCGAGCGCCAGCGCCGTCGAGCCGCCGGTGCTGATGACGTCGTCGACCAGTAGCACCCGGGTGCCCGGCTGCAACCGGGTACCTTCCACCCACTGCTCGCGTCCGCGCTGCTTCTGCTCCTTGCGCACCGAGAACCAGGCCTTGCCGGTGACCATCGCGACGCCGTGCGCCAGCGGGTCGGCGCCCATGGTCAGCCCGCCCACCGCGTCGAACTCGATGCCGTTGGCAGCCGCGAGCTCGGCGACGGCGCGGCTGACGACCGCCAGCCGTTCGCCGGTGTCCACGGCGTACTTGCCGTCGATGTAGTCGTGGCTGAGCTGCCCGCTCGCCAGCTTGAACGGCTCGGCGCGGCGTTCGTGTCCCCGGGTGCGGATGAGATCGAAGGCTGCCTGCCAGTTCTCGGACCGTGCGCTCGTCACCGGCTGATCCTAGCGCGGTGAGCCAATTCGACTGTGGCCGAGCGTAAGTCATCGTAGGAATCGATGGGTGCGGCGTAGCCGACACGCGTGTAGGCCATCCCGCGCGGTGTGCTGACCAACAGGTCGAGCCCGTACCGGTCCGCGCCCGTGCATGTCGCCGCAGTCGCGTCCGGGTAGCCGCCGAGCGCTATTGCCATCGCGCGCAACGAGTCCGCGTGATCGGCGTTGAGGTGGGTGATCGCGGCCGCCGCCCGCGACGCGACCGGGTCGGGCTCCGCAGCCGAATACGCCTCGCCCGTCGCCGAGTCCATCCGCCCGTAGCCGCCGACCCAGCGCACCCGCTGCACCCGCAGCACCCACAGCGCGAAATCGCTGTAGTCGAGGTAATACCTGGCGGCCGGAACCGCCGCCAGATGGGCGTCGCGGGCCGCAGTGAGCTCGTCACCCGAAGGATGCTCGACCGTCCCGGCCAGCGTCACGCGTCCGCTCGCCAGTGGATCGGACTCGGTGGCCGGCGCCACGATCGCGATGCTGGCCCGCTGATCGCCCGCGAGATTGCGGCCGTGCTCGGCCATATTCGATACACAGAGCACCGGCGCGCCGTCGAGCAAACCGTAGGTGACGAAGGAGGCCCACGGGTCGCCGGCCGACGTGAGGGTCGCCAGCGTGCCCGTGTTGGTGGCCGCCGCGATGGTGCGCGCCTCCTCGGCGGCGGTCGGCCGGACGGCGTCGGCAACATCGGTCAATGGAGGAGGGACGGACGGGGCATCGCCCGGGTCGCCATGGTCGCGGGATGCCACGTCGGCACGATACTCCAGCACCTCGAATTTTCCACCGACTGATGGCAATAAGTGTGCGAGAATCCGTTCACGATAACGCCTAGTCAGCAACTATTTCGCCGGGAATGAGGGGTTTATGGGGGTGTCGGCGCTGCGCGTTGCGGCGTGTGCCGGTGTGCTCTGTGGCGCCCTCATGCTCAGCGACAGTGCTGCCGGGTTCGCATTCGCCGATCCCGGCGGCGCGGGCCCCGGTCTCAGCGATGAGCAGCCCAGCAAAGGTGTCAATAAGGAACACGCCACCCTCGCCCACATCATTCAACGGATACTCAGCGAACACCGCCGACGGGTCCGCCACGAAGCGCATCACCGCCCGCGAGTGAAATTCGGCTCGGCACCCGACAGCTTCGTCACGGCCAGCGAAACGGACCTGTCGACACTCGCGGAGGTGAACGAGGAACAGCCGCCGGAGGTGGCTGCGGGGAACCAGCGCGACGCCGATCCCGCCGCCGCAACCGATGTCGAGGTCTATTCCGACGGTGTCGACAGCGGTGCCGGCACGCAACCCGGCGTCGACAGCGGCGCCGCCGCGGACCCCGCGGTGGTCCCTGCCGCCGACGAGAACGGCAGCGACTACATTGACAAAACTGCGGTGGCCGCCCAGCCGACCCCGCAGAAGACCCCGGACGGGGTCATCGGATACCGGTATCCGCTTTTCTGGTGGCAGCTACGCCGCGGCGAGGGCAGCGATTGGTGGGGTGCCGACCAGATCATGTCGAGTTTTCAGCAGGTGATCAGCCCGCTCGTCCCGAGCGCCTTGCGCACGCCCGCCCCCGCCCCCGCGCCCGCGCCCGCGCCGACGATAGGGCCTGCGTTCCGTGGCGGCGCGCCCGAGCCGGAGCCGGTCCTCGATGCGTCGGGCGGTGTCACCGGCGGCGGCAGCAACTATCAGGCAACCGGATTCGGCGCCGCGCCGGTGCTGACCGCACCGATCGTGCCCGTGCCGCCCCCGGCCGCTGCCCGCTTCCCGTTGGTCCCGCCCGCTGCCGCACCCGCGCCGAGCGTGGGTTCGGGCTTCGCGCGCGTTGCCACCGGTGAACCCGGTTCGACGGCCGGGCTCGCCCGCACGAGTGTCCCGCAGCAGCAGTCACCGGACAGCACCGTCAAGGCGATGTCCGGGCAGACGCCGCGACAGGGGTACACCGACTACTTGCGCAGGCCGGGTCTACCGCAGTTGGCCGGCGCTGCCCTGCCGGGCGTCGCGGGCATCCTGCTGATGACGCTCGCCGGAGGGGTCGTCGGCTATCGGCAGGCCAGTGCGGGTCGAATGATCCGCGCCAGCGGCGCGGCGCGCTATCTGCCGTAGCCCGTTGTCAGTGCGCGCGGAGGGCCAGCCGCGGCGCAAACGCCACGCCGCGTTTCGGTGATTGCTTCGGCGTCAGCCGCCGAGCGCGGCGATGAGGTCCTTGATCCTGGACGCCTCGTCCTCGAGCACCGGCTCTTCAGCTTCGACGGCTTCGATCAGGTCCTTGCGGAGCCCGACACCGTTGGCCGCCTCCTTGGTGGTCAGCTTGGCCCGGCCGCGGGCGATGTAAAGCCGCTGGCCCAAGGTGGCGCCGGGGCCGTTGGCCGCGGTGGCCATCAGGTCGTCGTAACGGCTGCGCACTCCGCTCAGTGCGACGATGACGGACGGCGTCACGCGGCTGCGGCCGGCTGCGTCGGAAAGCGAATCCTGAAGTTTGCGTAGGCCGGCGAGGATCACGGCTGCCCGATCCGGAAATTCGGGATCGCTCGGATCGGGAAGAGCGTCGATGGCCGCGGCGTACATGTGCATGGCCGCATCGGACAAACCAACGATTACTGGAGCTTCACCGTCATTCAGCTCTGACACAGCCACTCGATTCGTCGAAGAATTGGTGAGACCGATGCCCTCTGCAATGGGACCAAAGGCCGCGCAAACGGTATCCCGGTTCGGAGGTGGTTTCAACCGTTCCTCTACACCATCGCACGCCACTTCTTTGCTCAGTGCCGCCGCGACACGCGCATCGGATTCAATCTGGCCGCACCTGGGTAGGTTTGAGTTCGATGGATGCTCGGATGGATCTTCGAAAAGGCGTCGACGAACCCGTCGACCATGACCCCACGGAGGGCAGCCACGTCGAACACGGCGTGGTGGAACATCCGACCGCCGACGATTTCGGTCATGCCGCCGTGCTGCCTGAAGACCGGACGTGGTTCAAGCGTGCGGTGTTCTACGAGGTGTTGGTGCGGGCGTTCTACGACTCGAACTCAGACGGCATCGGCGACCTGCGCGGGCTCACCGAACAGCTCGACTATCTGAAGTGGCTTGGCGTTGACTGTCTTTGGCTGCCGCCCTTTTACGACTCGCCGCTGCGCGACGGCGGATACGACATTCGGGACTTCTACAAGGTGCTGCCCGAATTCGGCACGGTCGACGACTTCGTCGCACTGCTGGACGCGGCTCACCGCCGCGGGATCCGGGTGATCACCGACCTCGTCATGAACCACACCTCCGAGTCGCACGAGTGGTTCCAGGAATCGCGCCGCAATCCCGACGGCCCCTACGGCGACTACTACGTGTGGAGCGACACCAGCCAGCGCTACACCGACGCGCGGATCATCTTCGTCGACACCGAGGAGTCCAACTGGACCTTCGACCCGGTACGCAAGCAGTTCTACTGGCACCGGTTCTTCTCGCACCAACCCGATCTCAACTACGACAACCCGGCCGTGCAGGAAGCGATGATCGACGTGCTGCGGTTCTGGCTGGACCTCGGCATCGACGGGTTCCGGTTGGACGCGGTGCCGTATCTGTTCGAGCGCGAGGGCACCAACTGCGAGAACCTCCCCGAGACGCATGCCTTCCTCAAACACTGCCGCAAGGTGATCGACGACGAATATCCCGGCCGGGTTTTGCTCGCCGAGGCGAACCAATGGCCCGCCGACGTGGTGGAGTACTTCGGTGATCCGGACACCGGCGGCGACGAATGCCATATGGCGTTCCATTTCCCGTTGATGCCGCGCATCTTCATGGCCGTGCGGCGCGAGTCGCGGTTTCCGATCTCGGAGATCCTCGCCCAGACACCGCCGATTCCCGATATGGCTCAGTGGGGCATCTTCCTGCGTAACCACGATGAGTTGACGCTGGAAATGGTCACCGACGATGAGCGTGACTACATGTACGCCGAGTACGCCAAGGATCCGCGGATGAAGGCCAACGTCGGCATTCGCCGCCGGCTGGCGCCGCTGTTGGAGAACGACCGCAACCAGATCGAATTGTTCACCGCGCTGCTGTTGTCGCTTCCCGGCTCGCCGGTGCTCTACTACGGCGACGAGATCGGCATGGGCGACATCATCTGGCTCGGCGACCGCGACAGCGTGCGCACGCCGATGCAGTGGACGCCGGACCGCAACGCCGGCTTTTCGACGGCCACGCCCGGCCGGCTGTATCTGCCGCCGAACCAGGATGCGATCTACGGCTATCAGTCGGTCAACGTCGAGGCACAGCGGGACAGCTCGACGTCGCTGATGAACTGGACCCGCACCATGCTGGCCGTCCGTCGCCGCCACGACGCGTTCGCCGTCGGAGCGTTCACCGAGCTGGGTGGGTCGAACCCGTCGATGCTGGCCTATGTCCGCGAACTGGACGGCGACACCGTGTTGTGCGTGAACAACCTGTCCCGCTTCCCCCAGCCGATCGAGCTGAATCTGCAGCACTGGAATGGGTACACCCCGGTAGAGATGACCGGGTATGTCGAATTTCCCAGCATCGGGCAACTGCCTTACCTGCTGACGTTGCCCGGCCACGGGTTCTACTGGTTCCAGCTGCGCCCACCAGAGCCCGGAGATCAGTCATGAACCTGCCGTTCGACCAGTGGATCGTCCATCAACGTTGGTACGCCGGCCGCAGCCGCGAGATGTCGTCGGTCCGGCCCGCGGTCGTCGTTCCACTGCGGGAGGACCTCGAGCTCGTGGTGCTCGAGGCCTCCTACGCCGACGGGCCCGCCGAGCTTTATCAGGTGCTCGTCCGGTGGGATTCCGGGCCGATCGACGAGTACGCGGACATCGCGACCATCGGGGCGGACGAGGACCGCACCGCCTATGACGCCCTCTACAACCCTGCCGATGCGAAATACCTTCTCTCGCTGTTCGATGCGTCGGCGACGGTGGGCGATGTGCGCTTCGAGAAGGAGCCGGACGCCATCCTGCCTGCGAATGCGGCGCCGCGGGTGTCGAGCGCCGAGCAGAGCAACACCAGCGTCATCTTCGAGGAACAAGCGGTGTTCAAGCTGTTCCGGCGCATCACGCCGGGCATCAACCCGGACATCGAACTCAACCGGGTGCTGGCGCAGGCCGGCAACCCGCATGTGGCGCGACTGCTCGGCTCCTACGAGACGACGCTCGACGGGGCGCCGTACGCGCTCGGCATGATCACCGAATTCGCCGCCAACTCGGCCGAGGGCTGGGATATGGCGACGGCCAGCACCCGCGACCTCTTCGCCGAGGGCGACCTGTACGCCGATGAGGTCGGCGGCGACTTCGCCGGCGAGTCCTACCGGCTCGGCGAGGCGGTCGCGTCGGTGCACGCCACGCTCGCCGACGAACTCGGCACCTCGACGACGCCGTTCCCGACCGACGCGGTGGTGGAGCGGCTGACGGCCGCGGCGGCGTCGGTGGCCGACCTCGAGCAGTACGTGCCGCTGATCGAGGAGCGCTACCGCAAGCTCGCCGAGGAGACGATCACGGTTCAGCGAGTGCACGGTGACCTGCATCTGGGCCAGGTACTGCGGACTCCGGAGCGATGGCTGCTGATCGACTTCGAAGGCGAACCGGGGCAGCCGCTCGAGGATCGCAGGAGACCTGACTCGACTGCGCGCGACGTGGCCGGTGTGCTGCGGTCGTTCGAGTACGCCGCATACCAACGGCTGATGGAGCAGGACGAGGAAGACGAGCGCTCTCGGCAGCTGGCCGCCCGCGCGCGCGAGTGGGTGACGCGCAACTGTGCGTCGTTCTGCGAGGGCTACGCCGCGGTGGCGGGGGCCGACCCGCGCGACTCCGGCGCTCTGCTGACCGCCTATGAACTCGACAAGGCGGTGTATGAGGCCGCGTACGAGGCGCGGCACCGCCCGACGTGGCTGCCGATCCCGATGCGGTCCATCGCGCGCATCGTCGGGTGATTTTCTTGACGAGCGCGTAAGAATTTGCCAAAGCGCTCCGCACCGCCCTCGGCGGGTGGACCATCCCATCGTGACTGACGTGGACGTTTGTGTTGTCGGAGCGGGATTCGCCGGCCTCACGGCCGCGTTGCGGCTGAAGCGGGCGGGGCGGTCCGTGGCACTGTTGGAGGCCCGCGACCGGGTCGGCGGCCGCACCTACACCGAGGTGCGCGCCGACGGGGCCTGGATCGATCGCGGCGGCGCGTGGATCGGGCCGGGCCAGGACCGCATCTATGCGCTGCTCGAAGAGTTCGGCGTGCGCAGCTACAAGCAGTACGCCGGTGGCGAGGCGATGATGGTCGTCGACGGCAAGCAGTTTCGCTACAGAGGCGTCGTGCCGCGAACGCTGAACCCGTTCGCGACGGTGAACCTGGGCACCGCGATGCTCGAGCTGGCCAAGATGTGCAAGACGATTCCCCTCGACGCGCCATGGGACGCCAAGAAGGCCGACAAGTGGGACACCATCACCGTCGGCCTGTGGCTTGACCATCATGTCCGGTCAATGGCCGCGCGGGATCTGCTCGAGACGGCCATCGGCGGCACCTACACCAGTGATACCTCGGAGGTGTCGCTGCTGTTCGCGCTGTATCAGATGGCGTCGGGTGGCGGTCCTGAATTCGTGTTCGGCGTCGAAGGTGGATCGCAGGACTCGCGCATCGTGGGCGGTATGGCAGCGGTCTACGGGCCGATGGCCGCCGAGATCGGCGACTCGCTGCATCTGGCCCAGCCGGTGCGGCGCATCACGCAGGACGACCAGGGTGTGACGGTTCGCGCCGATGACATGACGGTCCGGGCACGTCGCGCCGTCGTCGCGGTGCCCATCGCGATCGCCGGCCAAATCCTCTATGAGCCAATGCTTCCCGTTAATCGCTCGTTCCTCCACCAACGCATGCCGAGCGGAGCCGTCTGCAAGATCAACGTCGTCTACGACGAGCCGTTCTGGCGTGCCGACGGGCTGTCCGGCCAGTCGGCGGCGCCGGACACGCCCGCTGCAGTGACCATCGACGCGTGTACCGACACCGCCAGTCCCGGCGTCTTGTGCGTGATCCTCGAAGGGCCGACGGCGCGGGAGATGTGTGGGCTCGCCGCCGCAGAACGCCGCGGTCTCGTTCTCTCCGAACTGGCCACCCGCTTCGGGCCGAAGGCGCGTTCACCGGTCGACTACATCGAGCAGGACTGGACGACCGAAAGATATTCGGGCGGCGGCATGATCAGCCACGCGCCGCCGGGCGTGCTGACCGAGTTCGGGCCCGCGCTGCGTGCAACCGTGCGGCCGCATCCACTGGGCGGGCGCGGAGACTTCGGCCGTCATGTGCGGCTGGGTGGACGGCGCGGTGCGCTCGGGAGAACGCGCCGCCGCCGAGGTCATGCAGAGCGAGCGGGTCGCGGTGGCATAAGGGGTATCCGTCACCTATGGCCAACTATGCGGTGAACAAGGCGGCGGTGACCAAGGCGCGCAAGCTGATCGACGCGCAGCAGTACGTGCTGGACAGCGACTGGGGTCAGGTGCAACCACGCGCCGAAGCGCAGAACGCTTTCCTCGAGAACCACTCGTGGGACGACTACGCCGAGTGGCATCTCGGGCTCACCGAGGGCGCCAAGGACCACACCAAGGCGCGGTATGCGTTCGTCTACGGTGATCTGCGCCGGGTCCACCGCACCGGTCTGATCGCCTGTGTGTACCGCGCGTCGGAGTGGCGGCACAAGGACGTCGAGCTGGCCGCCCACGACCTGCTGCAATACCTGGACGCAAAGACCGGTCTGACGCCCTCGGTAGGCTAGGGCCGCAGAACGAAATCCAGGAAGCGTTCCTGCATCTCGGCGGTTGCATCGCCGGGATTCGAGCCGTGCAGAACGCCCATCCCGGCCCCGTAGAACGCGGCTGACCGCACTCCGGCTTCCTCGGTGTCGAAACCCGCCTCGATGAATGCCTGGTACACCGCCCGCAGCACCCGCCCGTCGCTCTTGCGCACGTATGTCGCGACCGCCTCGTCGGTGAGCGCCCACACCCGCATGGCCCGTTCGAGTGCCCACTGCTGCGGCCCCACCACCGCCTGCATCATGAGCCGCAACCGTTGCCTGGGTTCGACGTCCTGCGAGTTCTCGAAGCGCTGGCGGTCCTGGTCCTGCAGGCTGCCCCAGGCTTCCAGGAGCGCGGTTCGGTAGCTGGCCAGATCGGCGAAGTGCCAGTAGAAGCTACCCTTGGTGACCCCCAGCCGGTCGCAGAGCCGGTCGACGCGCAGCGCATTCGGCCCGCCCTCGGCGAGCAGTGCGAATCCGGCCTGGATCCAGTCGTCGACCGAGAGCCGGCGGGCGGCTCCTTGCGGTGGAGACATGGCGGCAGCATACGACTGCCAGCAACTTGACACCTTTTGAAACCGGGGGACGTAAGGACTGCCGCGCCGGCGGGGTGCTGTTGCAACCGTGGCCGCCGGTAGTCACCGCCGCTCTTCGGCTTCTACTTCCAGCCCGCCCGGCCGGCGGCACCCCTCGGTGCCGAATACGACCACGGCTGCTCCAGCTGCTGAAACCCTACCATACTGGCGGGTATGGGAGACGATTTCGGCGGACAGCGCGGACGCTGAGCGCGACGGCGGACGCGCGGTCCGTCACGACCCTCCCGATGTCCGGACAATCGTCGGCGAATCCGTCCGGCGGGGCGTCCGCCACTCTGGGTCACGGCATTCTCAGCAATCATCAGCCGCACTTATGGCGCCGGCCGCTTCGGCCAGTGTGGACCGCCACGGTTTAGGCCGGTCGGATGCTGGGCAAGATGGGGGCATGGCACGCGACGTCTCCAACGACTTCCCTCTGACGCCCGAAGAAGCCCTCGACTCCGACGAGGTGCGCAACGACGACGGCGACGAGGTGGTGGATCCGCCGGAGCGGTGGGTCGACGCCGGCGAGGACGAGTCGCTCGACGAGCGACTCGCCGAGGAGGAGCCGGACGTCACGCCCGACGACATCGACCCGCGCGACGCCGACGACCCCGCCGACCGGGAGACCGTCACCGCGGCCGACGACGAGGTCGACCGCATCGACCCGGCGCAGCACGGCCGCGAACGCGGGCAGATCGACGGGACGCCCGAGGACGGCGACTCCTTCTACGACGTCGTCGAGTAACGCAGCACCATCACCGAGCGCGCGTCGACGGTGACGGTCGCCCCGGCCTCATACGGCTTGGACTCCTCGATGACATCGTCGGCGGTGTAGAGCACCGGCACCCACGGATCTCCGAATTCCTTGCCGGGAAGCGTGAAGTCGATCGGTTCGTAGTGCGCGTTGAAGAACAGCACGAACGAGTCGTCGACGACCCGCTGCCCGCGCACGTCGAGATCGGGAATGCCCAGGCCGTTCAGGTACACCCCGAGCGACTTGGCGAATCCGGAATCCCAGTCCTCGTCGGCCATCTCCGAACCGTCTGGGGCGAACCAGGCGATGTCGGGCAGCTTGGGCGCGCCCCGCTGGCGCACAGGACGGCCGCTGAAGAACCGCCGCCTGCGAAACACCGGGTGTGCGGCGCGAAGGGCCGACACCGCCCGGGTGAACTCGGTCAAACCGGTGTCCGCCGATTCCCAGTCGATCCACGACAACTCGTTGTCCTGGCAGTAGACGTTGTTGTTGCCCTGTTGCGTCCGGCCCAACTCGTCACCGTGGGCGATCATCGGCACGCCCTGGGACAGCAGCAGCGTGGTCAGGAAGTTGCGCTGCTGCCTGGCCCGCAGTGCGTTGACCTCCTGGTCATCGGTGGGGCCTTCGACGCCGCAGTTCCACGACCGGTTGTGGCTTTCCCCGTCGTTGTTGTCCTCGCCGTTGGCGTCGTTGTGTTTCTCGTTGTAGGACACCAGATCACGCAGGGTGAACCCGTCGTGGGCGATGACGAAGTTGATCGACGCAACGGGCCTGCGCGCGGTGTTCTCGTACAGGTCGGCCGAACCGGTGAGCCGCGATGCGAACTCGTCGAGCGTGGCTGCCTCGCCGCGCCAGTAGTCGCGGACGGTGTCGCGGTACTTGCCGTTCCACTCCGTCCACTGCGGCGGAAAGCCGCCGACCTGATAGCCGCCGGGACCGACGTCCCACGGTTCGGCGATCAGCTTCACCTGGGAGACCGTCGGATCCTGTTGGACGAGTTCGAAAAACGTCGCCAGCTTGTCGACGTCATAGAACTCACGAGCCAGCGTCGAGGCGAGATCGAAGCGGAACCCGTCGACGTGCATCTCGGTGACCCAGTAGCGCAGCGAATCCATGATCAGCTGTAGCGAGTGCGGGTGCCCGACGTTGAGGCTGTTTCCCGTGCCGGTGTAGTCCATGTAGTAGCGCTTGTCGTCGTCGACAAGCCGGTAGTAGGCGGCGTTGTCGATGCCGCGCATCGACAGGGTCGGGCCCATGTGGTTGCCCTCGGCGGTGTGGTTGTAGACGACGTCGAGGATCACCTCGATGCTGGCTTCGTGCAGCGCGCGGACCATCGCCTTGAACTCCTGCACCTGCCCGCCCGGCGCGGTGTTGCTGCTGTATTTGGGATCGGGTGCGAAGAACCCGATGGTGTTGTAGCCCCAGTAGTTACCCAACCCCTTGTCGATCAGCGTCGAGTCGTTGGCGAAGTGGTGCACCGGCATCAACTCGATCGCGGTCACACCGAGTGACTTCAGGTGGCCGATGATGGCCGGGTGGGCGATCGCGGCATAGGTGCCGCGAATGTTCTCCGGGATATCCGGATGGGTCTGGGTGAGGCCCTTCACGTGCGCCTCATAGATGACCGAGTCCGCGTACTCATGACCGGGCGGGCGGTCCACGCCCCAGTCGAAGTACGGGTTGATGACCACCGATTTCGGCATGCTGGCCGCCGAGTCGTCGTTGTTGCGGCTGTCGGGGTCGCCGAAGTTGTAACCGAACAGCGACTGGTTCCAGTCGAAGGTGCCGTCGATCGCCTTCGAATACGGGCACAGCACCAGCTTGTTCGGGTTGCATCGATGGCCGGCGGACGGGTCGTACGGGCCGTGCACGCGGTAGCCGTATTTCTGACCGGGCTGGATGCTGGGGATGAAGCAATGCCAGACGAAACCATCCACCTCGGGCAGCGTCACCCGGGTCTCGGTGCCGTCTGCGTCGAACAGGCACAATTCGACCTTCTCCGCTGCCTCGCTGAAAACGGCGAAGTTGGTACCGAAACCGTCGAAGGTGGCGCCCAGCGGATAGGCCCTGCCAGGCCAGACCTCCAGGGAGCCGGACTGCGGGTTGGCGGCTTGGGTCAAACGGTCACACTCCAAAATTTTCGACGGGATCAACGAGACCATACGGGGGTGCCCGGTGGGGCAGCATCACAACCAAAGCCGACGACCTTGACCGACCGGAGGTGATCCGCCTGGCCAGCAGTTCCGACCTGCCGACTTACCGAACGCTGCGCGTCGACGTCGACGGCGGTGTGGCAACCATCACGCTGAACCGGCCGGGGCGGCGCAACGCCGTCGGCGACGGCATGCGCGAGGAACTCGCCGACGCCTACCTGTGGTGCGACCGGACCGCCGGGATCCGTGTGGTGGTGTTGACCGGTGCCCCGCCGGCGTTCTGCGCGGGCGCCGACCTCGGGGCCGGCGACGAGACCTTCACCACGCCGGGACCGACGTTTTCGGCCGCGGGGATCGACGTGCCCGCGTGGTCGGTGAGCAAGCCGGTGATCGCCGCGGTGAACGGGCATGCGATCGGACTCGGCCTGACGTTGGCCCTGCAGTGCGACATCCGGTACTTCGCCGCCGATGCCCGGTACGGCGTGGTGCAGGTGCGGCGCGGCATGATCGGTGATGCCTACTCGCACTGGGTGCTGCCGCGCCTGGTCGGGCTGTCGAATGCGGCCGAGATTCTGCTGAGCGGAGCCACCTTCGACGGCCGGCGGGCGGTCGCGCTCGGTCTGGGTAGCCGTGCGCTGGCTGCCGATGACGTGCTGCCCGCGGCGCTGGACATGGCGCACGACATCGCCGAGAACGCTGCGCCCGCATCGGTGGCGGCCAGCAAGCGGTTGCTGTGGGACTCGTTCGACCTGGACCGCGACGCCGTCGGTGCCCGGGAAACCGCAATCCATCTCGACCTGATGCGCCTCGACGACGCTAGGGAGGGGGTGCGTGCGTTTCGGCAGCGCCGACCGCCGAGGTGGACCGGCCGATAGCGTCAGGCCGCCGCGCCGGTGACCTCGACGCCTGCCGCGCGCATGTCCTCGACGGCCTTGGCGCTGGACTCCTTGGCCACGCCCGCGGTCAGGTCGAGCAGCACGCGGGTCCTGAAGCCGGCTTCCGCCGCGTCCCTGGCGGTGGCGAGCACGCAGTAGTCGGTGGCGATGCCGACGATGTCGACTTCGTCTACCCCGCGTTGACGCAGCCAGTCCGCCAGCGCGGTGCCGTGGTCGTCGGTGCCCTCGAAGCCGCTGTACGCCGCCGAGTACCTGCCCTTGGTGAACACGGCTTCGACGCCCGAATCGTCGAACTCGGGATGAAAGTCGGCACCCGCCGTCCCGGCCACACAGTGCGGCGGCCATGACGCGGCGAAATCCGGATCGCCAGAGAAGTGACCGCCGGGATCGATGTGGAAATCCTTCGTCGCGACGATGTGGTCGTAGCCGCGCGGGGTGGCCAGGTAGTCGCTGATCTTGCGGGCCACCGACTGGCCGCCGACCACTTCCAGGGAGCCGCCTTCGCAGAAATCGTTCTGCACGTCGACGATCAGAAGCGCGCGCATGCGCCCAACCTTACGACGCGGTCCTGGCCGTCGAATGCGGTCGATCCGAGCAACACCGCCAGAAGAGTCACGGTCCCGGGCCGGATCGGCAGCGAGGGCAGGTGATCGAACGGGTTGCCGATCTCGATCAGCCCGTTGTTCGGATTGCGCCGAAACAGTGAGAACCGCGACGCGACCACGCTGTACACCTCGAAGGGGTCGGCCCTGCCGAACCACCCGTCGCCGCAGACCACCGCGCCCGCCAGCGTGACGACGATGTACACCACCAACCAGAGCCTGATCGCACGGAGCGAGCCCGGATCGGGGCTGGCGAGTTCCAGCCAGACGAACGCGAACAGGCCCAGCACCGCCGGCCAGTAACCGAAGCGGCCCGGATAGCCGCGGCCGCCCGGCAGGCGCGCCATGCGCAGTAGCCGGTACAGCGTGCGCACGGGGGAGACGGCGCGCCAGATCGGACCGATCGCCAGCGACGCCGTCACCAGTCCGATCCACATCAGCACGTAGAAGACACCGGCCAGCGGGTTGTTGTCGGGCTTCCCGAACAGCCCGGCCATCGCGACCCATCCGGCGAAGAGCAGACCCGCGACGGCCACCATCCACCCGGTCACCGGTGCATCGACCGCCGTCGTCACCCACGTCGGCAGCGCCCGCCCGTCCTTGGCGGGATCAAAGCGCGGTTTGCGCCACGCGAACGCCACCACCGCGAACGTGAAGGTCAGCGCCCACGCCGCGCCGATGAGGGCGTACGAGTACGGGATCGGCAGATCGGTGGACCCGCCGCGGCCGTGCGCCAACACTGCGACGGCGGGTCGATCGGTCACGGCCGAACTTGGACGGTCGCGATCGTCTTGTTCAGGTGGTGCAGCTCGATGTCGACACTGCCGGGCACATCGACGCTGAACTGGAACTGCTGCGCCGGCTTCGCCTCGATCTTGAAGGTGTGGTCCGGGGTGGAGTGCACATGCAGCTCGTCGGCGACGTCGCTGTCGACCTTCACCACGATCTGTTCGTTCGTCTTCGCCTCGAGTTGAGCGTTGGTCGGGTTGACCTGACCGTCCTTGATCGTGACGTCGATGACCAGACGGTCGGGTGGGGCCTGGTCATTCTGCATGTCCGTCGGGCTGACCGTCGACGCCGACGGCGAGGCCGACGAGCTCTGCGCGCTTCCGGAGTCACCGCCGCCACCACAGCCGGCGAGCAGCAGGGCGCTGGCCGCGAGCGCCGCGAGAAGTCGTTTATCGCTATGAAGGGAAGTCACGAGGAATCATCTTGGTTGGTCGATCCTGACTCTTCACTGTGAGACCCGTCTCTGTTGCGCCGGTCCTTCATCGCGACATACACGACCACGCCGGCCACGATGAGCGCAGGGACGAAGGCCGGGATGGCAAGCAGCAGCGAGTGATGTGCGACGACGACGAAACCAGGGGTATCGGGAACTTCCTGCGACGATGCGTCAGGGGTGGGGGCCGCGCGCCGAAACTCGGCTAAGGCGTGAGGACCACCTTGATCATGCCGTCTTCCTTCTTCTGGAACGTCTCGTACGCCCCGGGCGCGGCGTCCAATGGCAGCCGATGTGTCGCGAAGCCCTCGGTGCCGAGCGGGTCTTCATCGGTCAGCAAGGGCATGATGTCGGGCACCCAGCGCTTGACGTTGGCCTGGCCCATGCGCAGGTTTATCTGCTTGTCGAACAACGTCATCATGTTGATCGGGTCGGCCGCGCCGCCGTAGACGCCGGACAACGAGATCGTGCCGCCGCGGCGCACCATCGCGACCGCCGAATTGAATGCGGCCAACCGGTCGACGCCGGCGTTCTTCATCACGACGCGACCGACCGGTGACGGCAGGAAGCCGGCGGCCGTCTGGGCCACTTCGGCGATCGGCGAACCGTGCGCCTCCATGCCGACCGCGTCGATGACCGAGTCCGCGCCGCGGCCCTCGGTGGCATCGCGGATCACCTCGACAGGGTCGTCGAGGTTCATGTCGATGACGTCGGAGCACATCTCGCGGGCGCGCTGCAACCGCTCTGGGACCATGTCGACGCCGATCACGCGGCAGTCGAAGCGCCGGCTCGCGACCCGGCATGCCATCGAGCCGATCGGCCCCATGCCGAGGATCACCAGGGTGCCGCCGTGCGGCACATTCGCGTACTCGACCGCCTGCCACGCTGTGGGCAGCACGTCGGACAGATAGACATAGCGCTCGTCGGGACCGTCGTGGGGCACCTTGATGTGGGTGTACTGGGCCTGCGGCACCCGCAGGTATTCCGCCTGCCCACCCGGCACCTCGCCGTAGAGCTTCGAATAACCGAACAACGCGGCACCGGTGCCCTGGTCGCGGTTCTGCGTTGTCTCGCACTGGCTTTGGAGGCCGTGACCGCACATGAAGCAGTGTCCGCAGGAGATATTGAACGGAACGACCACGCGGTCGCCTACCTCGAGGTCGCCGGTCTCCCGGCCGACCGCCTCGACAACGCCCATCGCCTCGTGCCCGAGGATGTCGCCGGGCGTCATGAAGGCGCCGAGCACCTCGTAGAGATGTAAATCGGAGCCGCAGATGTTGGTGCTGGTGACCCTGATGATTGCGTCGGTCGGCTCCTTGATGATCGGGTCCGGCACGGTTTCGACGGTGACATTGCGTTTTCCCTGCCACGTGACTGCACGCATCGAATCTCTCCTCACGTCGCGTCGCTTTCGATGTCGCGCCTGTTGTGATGCCCGCTGCGACGCCGGAGAAACATGCGCATGTGTGACGAAACCGGGTCGCCGACGCGCTACTTCTTGGGCGGCTTGAGCACCTTCATCGCCATCTGCATCACCGGTTGGGGAATGTTGTCCTTGGCATTGAGGGCGGCGTTGGCCACTTGGGTGCGTATCGGGGTACCGCGCCCGAACATCCGGTTCAGCGGGCCGCCGGACGGTTCCAGATCGACGTGCAGCGGCGGCCTGCCGTCGGCGGCGCCGAGCGCGTTGGAGATGACGACCCGCTGGATTTCGCTGGTGCCCTCGAAGATTGTGTAGAGCTTGGCGTCCCGGTACCACTTTTCCACCGGATGGTCCTTGATGTAGCCCCAGCCGCCCATCGTCTGGATCGCCCGTTCGGTGGTGCGGACCGCGACCTCGCTGGCGGCCAGCTTCGACATCGACCCCTCACCGCGCTCCATCGGCACACCGCTGGCGGCCATCCACGACGCCCGCCAGGTCAGCAACCGGGCGGCGTCGATCGCGGTGGCCAGATCCGCCAGCGGAAAGGCGACGCCCTGGTTGTCGATGATCGGTGCACCGAAAGCTTCGCGCCGGTTCGCATATTCGGTCGCGTATTCCAATGCGGCCCTGGCGATGCCGAGTGCCTGTGCGGCGACCATCGGTCGGGTCTGCTCGAAGGTGCCCAACGTTGCGGAGCCGGAGTGCCTGCCGCCTTCGACGGCCTCGCGGGCCCGGGCCAGCTTGTGCTCGAGCTTCTCCTGCCCGCCGAGCAGGTTCGCACCGGGCACGCGAACGGCGTTGAACCTGAGTTCGGCGGTGTGCGACGCGCGGCAGCCGAGCTTGTCCAGCTTGCGCACCATCTCCAGGCCGGGAGTGCCGCCGGGGACAATGAACATGGCCTGTCCGCGATGACCGAGTTCCTCGTCGACGACGGCGTTGACCACGTGCACGTTGGCGATGCCGCCGTTGCCGATCCACATCTTGTGCCCGTCGATGATCCAGTCGTCGCCGTCCCGCCTGGCCCGGGTGCGCAGGTTGCGGACATCGCTGCCGCCCTCCGGTTCGGAGATCGCCAGCGCGGCGAGCTTGAGGTCGCCCGGCGAGCCGAAGCACTCCGGTCCCCACTCCAGCATCTGCTCGGGCGATGCCGCCTGGCCGATGGCCGACAGCGCCAGCGCGGGCATGACGATCGCCAGCCCGATGCCTGCGCATCCCCAGAACAGCTCCTCCATGAACATCGGCAACGACAGCCCGGTGGGGTCACCGATCAGGTCGCGGTAGAACAGCGGGCTGTAGAAACCCCGGGCAGCCGCTTCTTCCAGAACGGGCCAGGGGAACTCCTGGCGGGCGTCGTAATCGGCGGCCACCGGGCGGACGCACTGCTCGGCGAATTCGTGCGCGCGCCGGGCCAGGTCGTGCTGCGCCCCGGTCGGGGTCAGATCGAAGCTCATGAGCGTGTCCCCAGTAGTGTCATTTCCCCACCCCCACCTTCCGGATCCGATTTACGGTGTCGAGTACCCCGCGAGCACCGAAAATCCACGGTTGACGGCCGCGCGCGCGACAAGCGGAGATGAGGGAGCCGTCGCATGTTGTCCTACGACGCCGGAGCCACCAGCCCGCCGCTGCTCGACGAGACGATCGGCGAGAACCTCGACAGCACGACGGCTCGATTCCCGGACCATGAGGCGCTGGTCGAGTGCGCAACCGGGCGGTGCTGGACGTACGGCGAGTTCCACGACGCGACCCGCCGGATCGCGACGGCCTTGCTCGAACGCGGCACCCAGCCGGGTGACCGGATCGGGATATGGTCGCCGAACTGCGCCGAGTGGACGATGATTCAGTACGCCACCGCACAGGTCGGCGCGATCCTGGTGAACATCAACCCCGCGTACCAAACCGACGAACTCGAATACGCGTTGAACAAGGCGTCGATCTGCACGGTGTTCGCCGCACCGGGGTTCCGAAGCTCGGACTACGTGGCCATGCTGGACAACGTGCGCGGCCGGTGCCCCGCGCTGAGCGACGTCGTCATCGTCGGATGGGAGCCGTGGCAGCAGATCGCCGACACCGCGGCCGATGCGGGCGCGTTGGCGCGGATGGCTTCCCGGCTGAGGCCGGGCGATCCGATCAACATCCAGTACACGTCGGGCACAACAGGATTCCCGAAGGGCGCCACCCTGACCCACGCCAACATCCTCAACAACGGCTACTTCGTCGGCGAGCTTCTCGAGTACACCGAGGACGACAGGGTTTGCATTCCGGTGCCGTTTTATCACTGCTTCGGCATGGTGATGGGCAACCTGGCCTGCACGACGCACGGCGCCGCGATGGTGATCCCCGCTCCCGGCTTCGATCCGGCGGCCAGTTTGAAAGCTGTTGCAGCGCAGCGATGTACATCGCTCTACGGGGTTCCGACGATGTTCATCGCCGAGCTCGGACTGCCGGACTTCGACAGCTTCGACCTGAGCTCGTTGCGCACCGGGATCATGGCCGGTTCGCCGTGTCCGGAACAGGTGATGCGCAGTGTCATCGACCGGATGCACATGCGCGGTGTGGCCATCTGTTACGGCATGACCGAAACGTCGCCGGTGTCGACTCAGACGTTGCCGACCGACAGCCTGACCCGGCGGGTGACGACCGTGGGTCGCGTCGGGCCGCACCTCGAGATCCAGGTCGTCGACGACAACGGGGCCCAGGTCGAACGCGGAACACCGGGCGAGTTGTGCACCCGCGGCTACAGCGTGATGCTCGGCTACTGGGACGACCCCGAGAAGACCGCCGACGCGATTGACTCCGACGGCTGGATGCACACCGGCGACATCGGCGTGATGGACTCCGACGGCTACCTCGCGATCACCGGCAGGATCAAAGACATGGTGATCCGCGGCGGCGAAAACATCTACCCGCGCGAGATCGAAGAGTTCCTTTACAGCCATCCCGACATTGTCGACGCGCAGGTGGTCGGGGTGTCCGACGAGAAGTACGGCGAAGAGCTGATGGTGTGGCTGCGGGTCAGGGAGGGCGCCGAGCCGCCGACACCCGAGAGCGTGCGTGCGTTCTGCGCCGGCCGGATCGCGCACAACAAGATTCCTCGATACGTCCAGGTCGTCGACGAGTTCCCGATGACGGTGACGGGCAAGGTCAGGAAGGTGGAGTTGCGGCAGCGGGGCGAGACGCTGATCGGGGAGTCATGAAGCTTTCCGACCTTCGGCTAAGGCAGCGCGACTCCACGGCGTGCGGCCCCAGCGTCGCTGTGGTGGCCGGCGCACTGGTGGACGCGGACTACCGGTCGGCGTTGACCGAGTCGCCGCGAAGCTGGTTCGACGATGAGCAACTGCGCATCCACACCGAGGTGAACCGCGTCTGGCCGCGCATGCTCGGCACCACACCGATGGGGATCGCCCGCGCGCTCACCACACGCACGGGGGTGTGCGGTGTCAGATACCGGTGGCGGCCGTTTGGCGGTCGGCGCGATCGGCTGTCCGACGTGCTGCACTTCGTAGCGGCGGGCTGGCCGGTCGCGATGCTGGTCGGCCGATTCATTCCGAGGCATTGGGTGTTGATCGTCGGTGTCAGAGCGGAGACGCTGCAATGCTACGAACCGTCGTCGGGCGACGTGCGCCCGGTGGCCGTTGACGCCGTGCGGGGCTCGCGGCTGACGGGCCTCGGCTATCCGCGACCGTTTGCGTTCGTGCTGCCGTCGTCGAAGGCGGCCACCCGGTCGGCGACCCGCTGATCCTGTGGCGCGTCGGAGCTCCGCAACCCGGCGATGACGCCGGCCCGATTGCGGCCTGGTTGGTTCTGCGACATCTTGGCTTTGCCTTCGACGTTGGTGATGGCGAGTTCGACGCCGACGATGCCGCGCAGTTGCGACTGTGTATACGACTCGGGGGCGTCGCTGACCTGCCACGGCTCGGGCCGGCCCGCTTCGTGGCGGTGCGTCAGCTCGGTCACCAGGTCGAGCAGCCACTCGAGATCGTCGTGGATGAGCAGGCGGCCGTGGACGGTCAGGATCTCGTAGTTCCATGTCGGCACGACCTTGCCGGTTTCGTTCTTGGTCGCGTAGAAGCTGGGCGAGATGTAGGCGTGAGGTCCGGCGAAGATCGCGACCGACTCTGCGCCGTCGGCATGCCAGTGCGGGTTGGCCCGCGAGACGTGGCCGACGAGCGAATTGTTGGCGCCGTCGTACATCAGCGGCAGCGGTGTGACCAGCAGCCCCGCGGAAGTCTGGCTGACCAAGTGCGCGAACTCCGCCGCCGCGAGTGCGGCTGCGGTCTGCTCGTCGGTCAGCGCGAACTTGGGCGGTATGTACACCGGCTCCAGCCTAACCGGTTCGAACGTATGATCGAACAGTGGGCGAGTTCCAGTCCATCGGCTACAACGGTCAGCCCGTGCAACAAGCCTTTCGGCCCGTCGAGCCGCCGATGGCTGTCCTCGTCGACCTGGCTGCGCTGTTTCCGCGCGAGCCGCACAGCCCAGGTGGCTACAACCCCGCCGGGCTGCAGATGCACACGGTCGTCGAAGGTCGACTGACCTGTTGGGGACTCTGCGAACAGGGCCACTGGTGGGGTCTGGTCACCTACCCCATCGCCTACGGCCCCAAGCGACGATCGGTGACTCACTGGATTCCGGCATGGGTACTGAAGCGCAAACCGGAGCGCCGATGACCGGGTGGCCCGCCGCGTCTCAATCGAGAACGACGAGCAGGGCAACGACCACGCCAAGGACCGCGAACGCGAGCGCCGAGCCGAGCACGAACCGGCCTGTCCGCGTCTCGAGGATGGCGAACCCGAGGCGGGTCTCCTGGACGTATCGGTGCCGGGACGCCGCCGCGAGCGCGGATACGACGCCGGCGCAGATGAGCGAGATCCCGAGGACACCGGTGACGTCGGCGTGGACAAGAAGGATGACGGCGACGGCGAAGACGACGCCCAGCGCGACCAGCGTCATCGTGCGCTGCAGTTGGTTGCGCTCGAACGGGTACTGGTCCCCCCACAACTTCCCGGGCCTGGTGTTCATCGCCGCTCAGCCCCGTGGCGTGAGGGCGAGGACGACGACGCCGGCTCCCACGAGGAGGATGGCCACGGTGCCGAGCAGCGGGGCGCCGAAGCCGGGCAACGGCTGGCGCCGCCGCAATGCGCGCTCGGTCGCCCACCAGCGCCGCACACCGACGCCGCAGGCGACGAAAGCGATCGCGACGAGGCCCAGCGCGAGGATCTCGCTCCCAAACCACGGGTGCTCGAGGAAGAGCCGGTCGATGGCGACGGCGCCCGCGAGCAGGGTCACCGCGAAGCGCAGCCACGACAGGTAAGTTCGCTCATTGGCCAGGCTGTACAGGGGGTCGGGCTCCCGGCCCACGTCGTACACCCCGCGCGGGAAACGCGAACCGCGCTCCGCGTCGCCGTCGGGCACCACCACCTCGTTGTCGGCCACCCCGTCACGGTAGCCCCGGCCACGGCGTTGCTCGCGACCATGCACCTCGGGCAAGCTCCCGCCGGCCCGACCCGGCGGGAAATCGCGCACTCACCGGGTGAGGCCAACAACCGATGCTGGACCACCGCCCGGCCAAGGTTGCGCTACGCGGACGGCCGATCCAGCTCGCAGGAGTAGACCGCGGCGTCGACCCGTCGCTCCGCTTCGGCCTGCGAGATCCGCAGCCGTCGCGACAGCACCTCCGGCCAGGAGGCACCCCCGAATTGGGCGGGGGCGGCCTCGGTGATGAGGCGGCCGACCAGCCGGCGGTCGAAGGCCGCCAGCTTCTTGCCGAGCTCGTCGATTCTCTGCAACAGCTCGATCCGCTCCGACCGGGTCAGCGTGTGCAGTGGCAGGACGAGCAACCGGCGATGGGCGGTGTCCACAGCGTCCAGGGCTGCGGCGATATCGCTTCTCGAACTCATGTTCGAAGGATACCTCCGCCCTCCGACACGCTATGTGCCGATCCGCCAGACCTGTTCGCTGTCGCCCAGCGGTCGCGTCACCACCGAGAAGTCGCCGTGCACGGTCGCCTCCAGGAACCGGCCGCTGCGCACCTGCTGGATGGTGAGGAAACCGCCGCCGAAGTCCTGAAGCCGCCAGCGCTGAAGGTCGCTGTTGCGCTGCGCACGCGTGACGACCCGGAAGTCGAGTTCGGCGGCGAGGAAACGGCCGCTGCTGACCTGCTGAAGGCTGACCACGTCCCCGCCCAGGCTGGTCACTCGCCACTGCTGGGTGGCGTCGAATCGCTGTAGCGGTCGGGTGACGACCTGGAAGTCCTCCTGCGGCACCTCGTGTGCGTCCAGGAAGCGCAGGCCGCCGCCCTGCAGCCGCACGATGCGAGTGTTCGCCCGCGTGATGGCCGGCGTCGCGATGGACATAGCGGTCCCTTCAACGGGTCGGATACAGACACCGTCACGCTAAGAACGCTTCGTCCGCCTGCCGAGAGTGACGGACTACCTGTCCTAAGGGCGTGCGGTACTCACTTGCCCGACGGATAGGAAACCCTTGCCGCCTCGAGGGGGAATCTGACTTGCCGGCGATTACGTCCGTGCGGCCTGATCGCGACCATGAATGACGTCCCTCATCCAGCACAGATACGAACCAGGAACCACTCATGCTCGCTACAGACCACACAGTGCGGATGCGCCCCGTCGACCAGCGGGTGTCGCCGATTCCCCGGGCGGCCAGCGGCTTCGACAACGCGAAGACAGTGCGCCACCGCGTCATCGACGTCGCGGTGAAGCCGCTGCCGAACGTCATCGCGGACCGCATCCCTCGCTCGGTGAACAACCGGCCGAGCCGGTGGGCCATTGCGCGGGTCATGTTGGTCCTGCTGCTGGCGTCCATGCCGATCCTCGGGATTTCGGTCGACGTGTTCGGGCTCGTCTCGCAGGGCACCACGTCGATCGTCGTCATCGCGCTGTCCGCCGTGCTCGCCACCGTCATCGCGTTCGCGCCGCACCGCATCGACATGATCGTCGGACGCGGCCTGATCGCCGGCATGGTGGCATGCATCGTCTACGACGGCGCCCGGCTGTTCGCCGTGCACGTCCTTGGACTGATGGGCGATTTCATCCCCGTGATGGGGTCCTGGGTCACCGGCGAGCCGGACACCGCCGGCAGTGCCGCGGTCGGCTACGTGTGGCGCTACATCGGCGACGGCGGCGGCCTCGGTGTCGCGTTCTTCATCGTCGCCTTCGCGCTGGGCATCGACCGGTGGCCGAGTGAATGGGCCGTGCTGAGCGCGGTGGCCTTCGCCGTCTTCCCGACGTGGACGGGGCTGATCGCCACGGTCGCGCTGGCTCCGCGCGGCCAGGAGATGATGTTCCCCCTCAACACGGCCACCATCGCGATCACCCTGATCGGACACCTGATCTTCGGCTTCGTTCTCGGGCTCGCCTTCCTGAAGGCACCCCGCGGAGGAGCACATCGCGAATGGCCCTGGCCGCCATTGCGGTTGAGCCGCGTTTCGTGAACCATGAACCGGCTCTCTGGGCCAAAATGCCTCAATAGGAGGTGTGCATGTCTTCCCACCTGGAAGTCTCGAAGCCGTCCGGGCGCGAGCTGGTCCCGCTGACGGGCCAACGCCTGACCCTGGGCAAGGCCTCTACCAACGACGTGTCGCTCGGCCACGATGACACCGTCTCCAGGTTGCACGCGGTACTGGAAAATCTCGGGTTCGCCTGGTCGATACGCGATCTGGGGAGCCGCAACGGCACCTACCTCAACGGTGAACGAATCACTGCCGAACGCGTCCTGCGATCCGGCGACGAGGTACGTCTGGGCAAGACGCGGCTGCTTTTCTGGGAAGTGCGCGACTCCGGCGACGGCCCGCGCGACGAGGAGACGATGGCCGCCCAGCCCAACGAACTCCCGCCGCGGCTGACCAGGCGCGAGGTCGACGTGCTCGTGGTGTTGTGCCGGCCCCTGGTCTCCGACGACCCGTTTCCCGAGCCCGCGTCGGTTCGGCGGATGGCGGGCGAACTGTTCGTGACCGAGGCGGCCGTCAAACAGCACCTGCAGAACATGTACGACAAGTTCGCCATTCCCGCCGAAGGAGATCGCCGGGTTCGGCTGGCCAATGAGGCACTCCGGCGCGGAGCGGTGACGATCGCGCAGCTGCGCGACGACATCAGGTGAAGTCGAGGGCCTCGACGGTGGCGACCGCGCTTTCATGGGTAGGCCGGTCGGCGCCGCCGATGCAGTAGACGGTCGAACCGACGGCGGCGACCACCTGGCCGTGAACCGGCGTGTTGATCGGCGCCACCGTGGTCCATTTCCCACTGGAGATGTCATACATCTCGACCGTCGCCAACACGCGCGTCGGTTCCTCGCCGCCGGCGACGACGATCCGACCGTCGATGAACGCCGCCCCATAGCTACCGCGCGGGGTCGGCATGTCGGTCAGCCTGTCCCACGTTCCGGAGGCCGGATTGAAGCGCTGGAAGGCCGCCGAATTCTCGTCAGCGGAGAGGTTCCGCCCGCCCACCGTATAGACGTAGACGCCGTCGGACGCCGCGGCGAGGTGCTCGCGCGGGGTGGGCAGGTCCGGCGCCTGCGTCCAGGATTGTCCGTCGAACACCTCGGTCTGCGGGACGAGCTTCTTCTCGTCCTGCCCGCCGACCACGACGAGCTTGTCGCCGACGGCTGCGGCCGCCGCTGCGGCGCGGGCATGGGAGAGCGCCGGTAGCTCCTGCCACTTTCCTTCTCGGAATACGAAGACCTTGTTCGACGCGTCGGCGAGGTTGTCGCTGGCGCCTCCGATGACGACCATTTCGCCGCGATACGCCGTCGCCGTCGCGTGGTGCAGAGGCACCGGTAACGCCGGCCGCTCCTGCCATGCACCGGTTTTGGTGTTGTAACTCTCCACCGTGGAAAGTATCTCGCCGTGGCGCATACCGCCTGCGATCCAGATCTCGTCGCCGAGCACCGCCCACGCCGTCATCAATCGCTCGGTCGGTGCGTCCGGAAGCATCCGCCATTCGGGCGCCGGCTGTGGTTTGCGCGGTGCCAGCTTCAACGATTCGGCCGACGACGTGATGTCTGCGTCACCCGGGCCGTTCGCCCCGCCGATCGAGTAGATGGACTTGCCGACACCGGCCACCGCCATGCCATGACGCGCGGTTCCCAAGTCGGGCAAGCCATTCCACGATTGCGTGGCTAGATCGAGGGCAACCACGCTCTTCAGCACCTGGCCTTGGGAGATGCCGCCCACCAGAACCAGCCGTCCCTCCGCGTTCGCGACGCCGAAGTCGCTCCGTCGCCCCGGAAGCTCAGGCAGGCCCGTCCACGTATCCGCGGCCGGGTCATACCTTTCGACCGTCGCGAGGTCGGAAGTCCCGTTCGAACCGCCGAGGGCGTACACGACCTTGCCGTCCGACGCTGCGGCGAGCATCTGCCGTGGAGTCGGTAGGGGCGCACCGAGTTTCCACGAGCTGCCGTCGAAGATCTCGGTCGTATTCACCAGGTTCCCGTCGGCACCCACGCCGCCGGTGACGATGATGCGGTCGCCGACCACGGCGGCCGCCGCCGCCGCGCGGGGCTGCAGCAGCGGCGGCAACTCCGTCCAGCGACTGTTGACGACCCGCCAGACCTTGTCCGTCGCCACCGTCGAATTGGTGCCCTCGGTACGCCAGCCGCCGAGCACGACCGGCGTGTCCTGCCACGTCACCGCCATCGCGTGCCGGACGGGAACGGGGAGGTCTTCGCCGCTCTTCCAGCTGTCGATGGCGGGGTCATAGCCCTCGTGCCGACCGCTGACGCGGTTGTCTGCGTCCATGCCGCCGAACACCCAGATGGTGCCGTCGGCCTGGGTGGCCGCCACCGCATCGCGGGCGACGCGCGCATCCGCGATCGGCTGCCAGGTCGGCTGCGGTTCGACGGTCGGTTGGCTCGGTGCCGGTGCCGCGTTACGGGTGTCGCGTGACGAGCTGACCAGGTAGATGCCGCCCGCCACCAACAGCACGACTGCGGCCACGGCCACGGCGGCCACCACGATCCTCTTGCGGTCCCGCTTCTTCTTCAGCAAGGTCGTCCTCGGGTCCTGCGGCGGCACTTGCCACGGCAGGCTGGACGCGCTGACGGACGAGGTGTGCGCGAACATCCGAGGGTCCGGCGGCGGCGTCGACCCGGTCGAGCCGGTTCCCGAAATGGACGCCTCGCCCGGGATGGCGTTCTCTCCGGAATGCTCGGACAACGGGAGCGACTGCGTGCCTGACGTCTCCTCGGGCTGACCGGTGGGCTCGCTGAGCGCCATCGAGTCCGGTGTCAGGCCGTTCTGCCGCTGCGCCAGCTGCAGTTCGCGGCCGAATTCCGCTGCGGACGAGTGTCTTTGGGCCGGCTCGATTGACATCGCCTTCTCGATCGATGCGCAGACGTCGGCCGGGATTCCTCCCGCGCGCAGGTCCGGCACGGGTGTCGAGGTGATGCGGAGATAGTGCGCGATGAGGTCCTCGTCGGCCTTGCGCTCGTGTGGCGCCCTGCCCGCGATCAGCGCGTACAGCGTTGCGCCGAGCGAGTATACGTCGGCGGCAGCCGTCGGCGGGTTTCCCGCGAGCACCTCGGGTGCGGTGTAGGACAGCGTGCCCGTGAAGTATCCGGTGACGGTCTTGTAGCCACCCGCGATGCGCGCAGTACCGAAATCGCTGAGTTGTGGTTCACCGTAATCGTTGACGAGGACGTTCGCGGGTTTGATGTCGCGGTGCAGCGTGCCCGTGCGGTGCGCGGTTTCCAGCGCGCCGCACAACTTCACGCCGATCCGCAGTACGTCGGGCCACGCGATGCGTCCTTCGCGGCGTACCCGCTCCGCGAGGGAACCCATTGTGTAGAAGGACATCACGATGAACGGGCGGTGGCTCTCGGTGACGCCGACCTGCAGGATGTTCGCGATGTTCGGATGGCCGGACAGCGCCCCCATCGCATAGCCCTCACGCAGAAAACGTTCCCGGTCGTCCTCGTCGAGGTCGGAGCCGAGCAGTTTGACGGCAACGCTTCGGCCGAGCGACTGTTGATGGCAGCGGTAAACGACACCGCCGCCGCCCCGGCCCACCTCGACGGCGTCGGTGAACCCGGCGGCCGCCAACTCGGCGGCGATGCCGCTAGACCGCGGGGGAGACCCTTCCGCCATGGGGTAACGGTACCGAGCAAAAACACCGGCAGCGCAGGATTCGCACTATGCCTCGTGCCCCGGTGCGAGCTCGCGGACGTCGGCGAAAGTGACCAATTGCTCGAAGCGCTCAGGCACCTCGCCGGCGACCGGTTCCAGCAGATGGCCCACGTGATCGCCGACGTCGTAGCGATTCAGCACGGCGCCGACGAACCAGCCCTCGGCGTCGTCGAGAATCGGCATGCCCTGCGGCCCGTGGTGCCACGCACAGCGTGCGAACTTGTCGACGCGGTCCCCGGTCTCGCCGCCGAACAGCTCGGCGAGTTCGGTGTGCGTGCGGGGGAGCAGGTGCACGGCCACGTGGTCGGCGCGCGCCGCGACCCGGTACGTGTGGTTGCGCTTCGAGAGTCCGACCAGGAAGCGCCCCGGGTCGATGCTGACCTGCGTCGAGAAGCCGACGAGACAACCCGATCGCTCCTCGCCCACCCGGGTCGTGACCACGAACATCGGATAGTCCAGCAGCGACATCAACCGGTCGAACGCCTCTGCGCCACTCATTGATGTCCTCCGGTCGATCGCTACGCTGTTCGGGTGGCCAGAAAATACGCCACCGCCGATGCCGTCGGCCGTGCCGAACTCGTCGAGTTCGTGCGGCCACGACATCGCATGGTGCTAACCACCTTTCGTTCCGACGGGTCCCTACAGAGCTCGCCGGTCAGCGGCGGTGTCGACGCCGACGGCCGCATCGTGATCGCCAGCTATCCGCAGCGGGCGAAGTCGGCCAACATCCGGCGCACACCTCAAGCCAGCGTGACAGTTCTGTCGGATGACTTCAACGGTCCCTACGTCCAAGTCGACGGCGACGCGGAGGTGATCGGCCTGCCCGATGCGGTCGAGCCGCTGGTCGGGTACTTCCGCTCGATATCCGGAGAGCATCCCGATTGGGACGAGTACCGGCAGGCGATGGTCGATCAGGGCAAGTGCCTCATCCGCATCACTCCGCGGCGCTGGGGCCCGGTCGCCACCGGAGGCTTCCCCGCGCCGTAGCAAACCGCGCGGCCTCCTTTTCTGCTCCTCGCGTGCGCGGCCGCGACGTTCGAGCGTGACTGTGGTAGTCAGACAGGGTGGCCGCGTTGCGTCGGATAGACCGTCAAACTATAGTCTGGACACATGTCCAGTGGCCTGCCGTCGACTCGGACCGCAGGTCACGAGGCTGAGCAGGCAGTGCTTGAGTCCGGAGTGAACTGAGTATGCGCGTTGCCCTGCTGTCCTACCGGAGCAAGACGCACTGCGGCGGACAGGGCGTCTACGTCCGCCATCTGAGCCGCGGGCTCGTCGAGCTCGGACACGATGTCGAGGTGTTTTCCGGCCAGCCGTACCCCGAAGGGCTCGACCCGAGGGTGCGCCTGACCAAGGTGCCCAGCCTCGACCTCTACCGTGAGCCCGATCCCTTCCGCATCCCGTGGCCGAATGAGATCAAGACCCGCATCGACCTGCTCGAGCTGCTGACGACGTGGACGGCCGGCTTCCCGGAGCCCAAGACGTTCAGCCTGCGCGCCGCGCGGGCACTGGCCGACCGCCTCGGTGAGTTCGACGTCGTCCACGACAACCAATGCCTCGGCACCGGCCTGTTGAAGATCGCCGATCTGGGCCTGGGGGTTGTGGCGACGGTGCACCATCCGATCACCAGGGACCGCGTCCTCGACGTGGCAGCCGCGCGATGGTGGCGCAAGCCGCTGGTGCGTCGCTGGTACGGCTTCGCCGAGATGCAGAAGGACGTGGCGCGCCGGATCCCGGAGCTGCTGACCGTGTCGTCGACCTCGGCCGCCGATATCGCCGAGGACTTCGCGGTGTCGCCCGATCAGCTGCATGTGGTGCCCCTCGGCGTCGACACCGCGCTGTTCAAGCCCGCCGAGCAGCGGGTACGCAACCGCATCATCGCGATCGCGAGCGCCGATGTCCCGCTCAAGGGCGTCAGCCACCTGCTGCACGCGGTGGCGCGGCTGCGTATCGAGCGTGATCTGGAACTGCAGCTCGTCGCCAAGCTGGAGCCGAACGGCCCGACCGAGAAGCTGATCGCCGAGCTCGGCATCTCCGACATCGTGCACAGCTCCAGCGGACTGTCCGACTCCAAGCTGGCAGATCTGCTGGCGTCTGCCCAAGTGGCGTGCATCCCTTCGCTTTACGAAGGTTTCTCGCTGCCCGCCGTGGAGGCGATGGCGAGCGGAACGCCGATCGTCGCAAGCCGGGCCGGGGCGCTGCCCGAAGTGGTCGGCTCCGACGGTGACTGTGCCCGGCTGGTGACGCCTGCCGACGTCGACGAGTTGACGAAGGTGCTCGGCGAGCTACTCGATTCCCCGATCGAGCTGCGCCGGCTCGGAGCGAACGGCCGCCAGCGTGCACTCGAGGTGTTCAGCTGGGAATCCGTTGCGGCACAGACGGTCGCGGTCTACGAGATGGCGATGGCGAGGGTCGGGCAATGCTGACCGTCGACTACGACCGGCTGAGAGTCGGCGCGGGCACGAAGGTGATCGACGTCGGCTGCGGTGCCGGCAGGCATTCGTTCGAGGCGATCCGACGCGGTGCCGACGTCATCGCCTTCGACCAGAATGCATCCGATCTCAACGACGTCGACGAGATCCTGCAGGCGATGAAGGACCAGGGCGAGGTGCCCGCGTCGGCGAAGGCGGAGGCAGTCAAGGGTGACGCGCTCGACGTGCCCTACGCCGACGGCACATTCGACTGCGTCATCGCCTCCGAGATTTTGGAACATGTGCCCGAGGACGACCGGGCGATCTCGGAGTTGGTGCGCATTCTCAAGCCGGGCGGCGCGCTCGCCATCACGGTGCCGCGGTGGCTGCCCGAGCGGATCTGCTGGGCGCTGTCGGATGAGTACCACGCCAACGAAGGCGGCCACATCCGGATCTATCGCGCCGATCAGCTGCGTGACAAAGTCCTCGCCCACGGCCTGCGACTGACCCACACACACCACGCGCACGCGCTGCACTCACCGTTCTGGTGGCTGAAATGCGCTGTCGGAATATCGAAATCGGACCATCTCGCGGTGGCGGCGTACCACAAGCTGTTGGTCTGGGACATGGTCAGTCAACCCTGGCTGACACGGACGGCCGAGTCCCTGCTGAACCCGGTGATCGGCAAGAGTGTCGCGTTGTACTTCCGTAAGCCGGAGGTGTCGGGTGCGGGTGCCTGAAGCACCGGGGGTAGCCGGCGTCCTGTCGCCCGCGCAGTGCAGGCAGACCGCCCAGTCGATCGCCGACACCCAGGAGTCCTCGGGCGCTATCCCGTGGTCCGATGGCGGGCACACCGACCCGTGGGACCACGTCGAAAGCGCCATGGCGCTGACCGCGGCCGGCCTGCTCGAGCCCGCACGCGCGGCCTTCGACTGGTGCAGGACGGCTCAGCGTGCCGATGGGTCGTGGCCGATCCAGTTGCGCGACGGCGTGATCGAGGATGCCAACAGCGACAGCAACTTCTGCGCATACATCGCCACCGGCGTCTGGCACCACGTGCTGAGCACCGGCGACCGGCGATTCGCCGAGGATATGTGGCCGGTCGTCAGCAAGGCCGTCGACTTCGTCATCGACATGCAGCGGCCCAGCGGTGAGATCGTCTGGGCCAGAAGCGAGTCCGGGCTGGAGCCGGATGCATTGCTGACCGGCTGCGCGAGCATCTACCACAGCCTGCGTTGCGCGCTGGCCCTCGCCGATTACTTCGAGGACCCGCAACCCGAGTGGGAGGTCGCCGTCGGTCAGCTCGGCCACGCCATCGCCCACCACCCCGACTTGTTCGTCTGCAAGGACCGCTGGTCGATGGAGTGGTACTACCCGGTGCTCGGCGGGGCGTTGCGCGGGGCGGCGGCCCACTCCCGCATCGACGAGCGGTGGGACGACTTCGTGGTGACCGGTCTCGGTATCCGCTGCGTCGACGACCGGCCGTGGGTGACCGGCGCCGAAACCTGTGAACTGGTCCTGGCTTTGGACGCCATCGGCCAGACTGCGCGGGCCCACGAGCAGTTCGCCGCGATGCACCATCTGCGCGAAGAGGACGGCTCGTACTGGACCGGGCTGGTGTTCGCGGACGGGAAGCGCTGGCCCGAGGAGCGCACCACCTGGACGGGCGGGGCGATGATCCTCGCCGCCGACGCGCTGTCGCGCACCACTGCGGCCAACGGCATCTTCCGCGGCGTGGATCTGCCGCGCGGCCTGGAGGGCGAGTTCGACTGCGAGTGCGCGACAAGCGGTCGCTGACGCGCGCCTAAACCGGTTCGCCCGGTGTCCCGGAAACGCGCTCCAGGATCCGCATCGAACCGATGGCGGACACTTCACGGAAGGCGTCGGTGGCCAGCGCCCGCTGGTAGATGTGAAACGGTGCCTGGCCGCCGTCGTCGGGATCCGGGAAGACGTCGTGGATGACCAACGCGCCGCCGACCTCGACCCACCTGGCCCAGCCGTCGAAATCACGCTGCGCGGCCTCCTCGGTGTGCCCGCCGTCAATGAACAAGAACCGCAACGGCGTCCGCCAGCCACGGGCCACCACGGTCGACTTGCCGACCACCGCGACGACGTGGTCGTCGAGTTCCGCGTCGTCCAGCGCGCGGCGCAGCGCCGGCAGCGTGTCGAACCGTCCGCTGACCGGATCGACCAGCGACGTGTCGTGATACTCCCAACCGGGTTGGTGTTCCTCGGATCCGTGATGGTGATCCACGGTGTAGAGCACGCCGCCGCTCTGCTGGGCCGCGGCGCCGAGCAGCAGCGTCGATTTACCGCAGTAGGTGCCGACCTCGACGCCCGCGCCGTCGGCGAGATAGCGCAGGGCGGTGTCGTAGAGCGCGCGGCCCTCGTCGACGGGCATGAAGCCGGTGACCTCATCGGCGAGTGCGAACAACCGGGCGGCCGATGCGGGCAGGGACATGCTCCCGCCTGCGGGAGATGCGGCGTGACTGTTGCTCATCGAAACCAACTTACCGTTGCTGGTGAAAGGTGGTTGTAGTAGCGTCCGGACACGTGTCCGATCCGGCGCTGGAGTCGACCAGGCGCCGGCTGACCGCCAAGCAGGCCGACACCGTCGATCGCCTGGGCAGAGCCGCTGTCGAGATCCTGACCAGGGATGGCTTCACCGGTCTGACCGTCCGCCGCGTCGCGGCCGAGGCGGGCGTCGGCGCGGCCACGGCCTACACCTACTTCTCGTCGAAAGAGCATCTCGTGGCCGAGGTGTTCTGGCGCAAGCTGACGTCGGCGCCGTTGGCCGACGACGAATCCGACGATGCGGCGGGCCGTGTGATCGGCGTGCTGCGCCACATCGCGTTGCTCGTCGCCGACGAACCGGAATTCGCGGGCGCGGTCACCAGCGCGCTGCTCGGCAAGGATCCCGACGTCGAGGTGCTGCGGCTGCGGATCGGTCGCGACATCCACGACCGGCTGCTCGCCGCGTTCGGATCCGGCGGAGATCCTGACGTCATCGAGTCGTTGGAGTTGTTGTACGCCGGTGCACTGGTGCGGGCCGGCATGGGATACGGGACCTATGCAGACATCGCCGACCGGCTGGAGAAGTCTGCGCGGCTGATGCTCAGCTGATGCCCGGCATGCCGAGGATTGCGGTCGAGGCCGTCACCGCGGCGTCCGTGATCCCGTGCACGTCCTCGCCGTCTTCGACGTAAAGCGCTGTCAGTTCCCGTAATCCGCCGACGATGATCAAGGCCAACGGCGGTGTGATCGGCGGTAGGTTCGCACGCCGGAAACCGGGGCTGTCGCTCAGATCGACGAGCATGTCCGTGAACGCGCTCATCGCCATCCGATGCAACGGCTGCGCCACCGCGCCGAGCGCGGGCGCTTCCCGAATCCAGGTCAGCGTGATGGCCGGCCGCGACGCGATGTGCTCGACGTACGCTCCGACCGCCTGCTGTATCTGCTGCTGCCAGTCGGCTTCCGGATCCACCGAGCCGCGGATCCTTCTGATCATTTCCTCGTTGTTGGTGCGGAGCAGTTCGATGAAGCAGTCCTCCTTGCTGGAGAACTCGCCGTAGAAGGTGCGCTTGGAGGTGCGGGCGTGCCGGACGATGTCGGCCACGGTGGTGTCGCGGTAGCCGCGTTCGTTGATCGACACATCCAGGCCGTCGAGCAAGCGCCGCCGGAACGGGCTCGCCGCCTCGTCGACACCCTGCTGTCGGTCGTCAGTGACGGTCACGCCGATCGATCCTTCCGAACTTCACCACCAGAGCTTGTCACAACACGGTACCGCAGAGTACCGTTTGACGAAACAGAGTGGTACGGAGCGGTACCACGGGTTGGGATGGAGTGATGCACCGATGACCGAGGCGGCCACCGTCGACGCGGTAACCCCCACCGATCGGCCGGGAAAACGACCTCCCGTACTGCGACTGCCGAAGATCGTGCAGGGCGCCGCGTTCGCCGCCTTCCGCCGCAAGACGATGCGTCACGGCCGCAACAGGCTCGGGCAGGTGTTCGAGATCAATGTGCCGTTTTTCCGCCGCACCGTCGTCGTGTCCGACCCGGCGCTCGTGCGGTCGGTGTTCACCGCGAGTACCGATGACCTGATCAACGTGCGACCGAACCTCAGCCGAATCTTCGGCCCCGGATCGGTATTCGCGCTCGACGGCAAAGAGCACCGCAACCGGCGCAAGCTGCTCGCGCCGTCGTTCCACGGCCAGAGCATCAAGAATTACGAGAAGGTCATCGAGGAGGAGACCCTGCGCGAGAGCGCAACGTGGCCGGAGGGCAAGGAGTTTCGGACCCTCGAGCCGATGAACCGGATCACGTTGAACGTGATACTGCGGACCGTGTTCGGCGCCGACGGGGCCGAACTCGACGAGCTGCGCGAGATCATCCCGCCGTGGGTGAAGCTGGGTTCCCGGATGGCGACCCTGCCCGAGCCGCCGTTTCGTACGGGACGCCTCAGCCCGTGGGGAAGGCTGGAAGCGTTCCGCCGGACGTTCGACCGAATCATCTTCACGCTGATCGACAAGGCCGAAGCCGACCCGAACCTTGATGATCGGTCCGACATCCTGGCGCTGCTGCTGCGCAGCCGCTATGACGACGGCACCTCGATGTCGCGTCAGGACGTTTCCGACGAGCTGCTGACTCTGCTCGGGGCGGGCCATGAAACGACCGCATCCTCGCTCGGGTGGGCATTCGAACGACTGCGCCGTCATCCCGAGGTGCTCGCGAAGCTGGTCGCGGAGGTGGACGCCGGCGGCAGCGATTACCGGCAGGCCACGATTCTCGAGCTGCAGCGTGCGCGCACGGTCATCGACTTCGCCGGCCGCCACGTCGCCGCGCCGAAGTTCGACCTCGGCGAGTGGGAGATCCCGCACGGCTACACGATCCTGGTCGGCATCGCCGACCTGCACGAGAACCCGGACGTCTTCCCGCATCCGGAGCGGTTCGATCCGGACCGCTTCCTCGACGCGAAGCCGCCGACCTTCGCCTGGCTGCCGTTCGGCGGGGGGACCAGGCGCTGCATCGGCGCGGCGTTCGCGAACACCGAGATGGATGTGGTGCTGCGAACAATCCTGCAGCACTTCGAGATCGAGAGCGACGACGCGCGTGACGAGAAGAACCACCATCGAGGCGTCGCCTACACGCCCAAGGACGGTGGCCGAGTGGTGGTGAGACGCCGCAAGTAGGGTGTCTAGCTTGTGACCAACCTCGTCGACATGATGAACGGCGCGATGGAGCAGACCATCCCGCCGGCGCACACGATGGGCATCAGAGTGGTCGAGGCGGCACGCGGTGAGCTGATCGGACGGGGCCTTTCACTCGGCTGAATCCGCTTGGCTGCAACATGTTTCGTCGTACAGCTTCTGAGGTTGACGGTCTGCCGGCTAGCGGAGTCGGAGAGCGTCTTGCTCACCCGTGACCGTCGGGCGGAGCGCACATATCGCTCACTCGACGTGCAATTCCAGTTTGTCGACTGACCACTTCACCACACAGGTCGGCGCGCCTGCCCGCAGCATGTCGGACCCCTTCGGAAGACTTCGGCGCATGAGCAGACGCAACCGCGAGAAGCGCGCGGCCAAACAAAAGAACCGGCACCGGGCGGCCCCAAAGCAAGAGCGCGTCGGCCCCGATCCGGGGCCGGACCACGGGCTGCTCCTCGAACGCCTTGTCATGGCATTGAGCACGGCCGCTTCGTTCGCCGCCGACCACGCGCCGCATCGTGCCACCGAACTGCTGCACGAGTTCCGGGCCTTCGCGCGCGAGCTCGACGTTGCGGCTGACCTCGCCATGAACGAGGCCATCAGCGCGGCATGGAAGCACGGCTGGCAACCGTCCGACCTACACGAAATCGCTTGCCGCAAAATGAAGCCAGCCGAGATCCGCTACCTCGACGAGGCCATCGTCGGTGAGTGTCGGCGCTACTCGGCAGCGACATTGCACCCGGACTGGCGCGCCGATATCGTCAGGCTCTCGGCCACAGTCGGCGCGGGTGCACAACCGCCTCAGATGTGGCGGTGGGCGGAGGCCAACGCCGTCGACCGGCGCGAGGCCCTGGCCGTCGTCCTCAAACTCCTGAATCTTCTTGGCAGACTGCCGGTTCTGGAAGTGCTCCTGCCGCTGCCTGGTGCGCACAGGTACACGGCAACGGCGGTGAGCGACGCCGACGAAAAGGCTCTCGGCAAGGTGCGCGCCCTGCTGGCAAAGGCCGAAGCCACCGAGTTCGCGGACGAAGCGGAGGCCCTTTCGGCCAAGGCCCAACATCTGATGAGCAGGTATTCGCTGAACGAAGCGCTGGCCCACTATGACCGCGGCGGCAAGCCGGCCGCGGCCGCGAGACGGATCTGGATCGAGAATCCCTACGCCGCTGCCAAGGCGACGCTCGTGCAAGTGGTAAGTCGGTCCAACCGTTGCCGCGCAGTGTGGGCAGAGCGACTCGGATTCGTCACTGTCATCGGCTGCGAAACCGATCTCGATCTGGTTGAGCTGCTGACCACGTCGCTGCTCGTGCAAGCCAACCGAGCCATGTTGAGTGCGGGACGCGGCGGCAGCGCGGAAGAACGTTCCAGGACATTCCGCCAATCGTTTCTCGTCGCGTACGCCCAGCGCATTGGCGAACGGCTCGACAGCGCGAGCGCATCGGTCACCGCGGAGGTCAAGCGGGACGGTCGACTGCTTCCTGTGCTGGCGGCCAACAGCCGGGCGGCCGAAGAACTCACTCATCGACTGTTCCCGTCGACGGCGCCTCGCTCAGTGGCGGTGTCCAACGGCGCCGGCTGGGGCGCCGGCCGCGCAGCCGCGGACATGGCAGTGCTCGACATTCGCGATTCGATAGCGGGGTAGTCGCCCGGCTACTTGGGCGGCGTCGGTAGAACGCCGTCAACACGCACCACGTCGCCGTTCATGCACCGTTCGAGACAAAGCATTTCGTTCAGCCCGGTGTTTTGGATCGGCGGACCGTAGTCGGGGTCAAGGTGGAGCGCGTCGAGGGCGCACCATCCCGTTCAGGCGGTGTCATGCTCCAGAGGCAGGCCCCTGTGATTCAGTGCTACACTGGATCACGTGACGACCAAGAACATCACGCTCTCGATGCCAGCGGAGTTAGTGCGCCGCGCGAAGGTGCTGGCTGCGCAGCGTGATATGTCCGTATCGAGTTTGGTTGCGCGGCTGCTCGAGCAACTTGTCGGCGATGTGCGCGACTACGACGAGGTATGGGAGCTCGAGCGTCGGATGATGAGCGACGGCATCGGCCTGCGGGTCGGGCCGATCACGTGGTCCCGCGACCAGCTTCACGATCGCTGACGATGGAATTCGTCGACACGAACATCCTCCTTTATGCGTACGATGCGGCGGCCGGTGAGAAGCACGAGGCGGCGAACGCGCTTGTCGATCGCCTCTGGCGGGAACGTCGCGGAGCAATCAGCGTTCAGGTTCTGCAGGAGTTCTACGTCAACGTGACGCGCAAGGTCGCGAAGACGATCGATCCCGAGGTCGCGGTCGGGAGGCTGAAGAGCCTGGCGCGATGGCGCGTCCATTCGCCGCTGCCCGACGACGTCATTGCCGCAGCTACCTTGTCGAGTCGTCACCAGCTGTCCTTCCGGGACGCCATGATCGTCCGCAGTGCCGCCGAATTGCGTTGCGACACTTTGTGGACGGAGGACCTGAACGACGGTCAGGTTGTCGAGGGGGTACAGCTAAGCAATCCGTTCACGCGCGGATGAGCCGACTTCTTGACTGCCCGAATCGCCATTGCGATCGGTGAATGCGTGCTCGTCGTGGCGGCGGCGTCAGCCTGCCGATACGCATCCTGCATACCTCCTACACGGCTGCCCTTCACGTGCTGAGCAGCACCTGTGCAGGCCGCTAAGCGCCGCTGCGCACGTGAGAAATAGGATGCTTCCCTACGTTTAAGGCACGGAGTGCAGATCGATCCACCGGCTACACCTGCTGGGTTGCCCGCTTCGGGAGTTTCCAGTCCGGCCGCGGGAAGTGGCAGGTGTAGCCCGAGGGGTAGCGCTCGAGATAGTCCTGATGCTCGGGCTCGGCCTCCCAGAAGTCGCCCGCGGGCGTGACTTCGGTAACGACCTTGCCCGGCCACAACCCCGACGCGTCGACGTCGGCAATCGTGTCGAGCGCAACGCTTTTCTGCTCGTCGTCGGTGTAGAAGATCGCCGAACGGTAGCTGGTGCCGACGTCGTTACCCTGCCGGTTCTTCGTCGTCGGATCGTGGATCTGGAAGAAGAACTCGAGCAGCGCGCGGTAGTCCGTCTGCGCGGGGTCGTAGACGATCTCGATCGCCTCGGCATGGCCGGGGTGATTGCGGTAGGTCGCGTTCGCGTTCTCGCCGCCGGTGTAGCCGACCCGGGTGGACACCACGCCGGGCTGCTTGCGGATCAGGTGCTGCATGCCCCAGAAGCAGCCGCCCGCGAGGATCGCCTTCTTGTACTCACTCATGCCTGTGCCTCCTGATTGGAAAAGAGCGCCTTGTACTGCCCGTATCCCTGCGCCTCGAGGTCGTCGAGATGGATGAACCGCAGCGCGGCGGAGTTGATGCAGTATCTCAGCCCGCCGCCGGCCTTGGGGCCGTCGGTGAACACGTGGCCGAGGTGGCTGTCCGCGTTCGCCGAGCGCACCTCGGTGCGGATCATCAGATGGGAGAAGTCGCGCTTCTCGATCACATTCTCTTTGTCGATCGGGCGCGTGAAACTCGGCCAACCGCTGCCGCTTTCGAACTTGTCGACCGACGCGAACAGCGGTTCGCCGGAGACCACATCGACGTAGATACCGGGCTCGTGGTTGTCCCAGTACTCACCGGTGAATGGCCGCTCGGTGCCGTTCCCCTGGGTGACGTAGTACTGCTCCGGTGACAGCGCACCGACCGCTTCGGGATTCTTGTGATAGTTGCTTTTCATGGCCCAGGCATAACGGTATACGTCGGGCGATTAATCCAGGTCAGACCCGTGCTCGCTCGACAAACAGAGGTAGAACGTGTTCTAGTTTGTCCCGTGACGAGCAAGGTGTTCTCGCGCGACGAGCTCGCAGACGCGTTCGCGCAGTTCGAGGCGACGGTCGAGCGGGCGGCGCAGACCCGAGACTGGGATCCGTGGGTGGGCCAGTACGCGCCCGACATCGTCTATGTCGAGCACGCCGCGGGCACCATGCGCGGTCGCGAGGAAGTGCGTACCTGGATCTGGCAGACCATGGAGACGTTCCCCGGCAGCCACATGACGTCGTTTCCGTCGCTGTGGTCGGTCATCGACGAGCCGACCGGACGCATCATCTGCGAGCTGGACAACCCGATGCGCGATCCCGGTGACGGCACCATCATCAGCGCGACCAACATCTCGATCATCACCTACGCAGGCGACGGGCTGTGGCGTCGGCAGGAGGACATCTACAACCCGCTGCGGTTCGTCTCGGCGACGGTGAAGTGGTGCCGCAAGGCCCAAGAGCTCGGCACGCTGCCGCCCGAGGCGGCCGACTGGATGAAGCGCTACGGAGGCGGCAGATGACCGATCTCGTCATCGGGGCCAACGGATACCTCGGCAGCCACGTCACGCGGCAGCTGGTCAATGACGGCCACGACGTTCGGGTGATGGTGCGGGACGGCGCCACCACGATCGGCATCGACGACCTCAAGACGACACGGTTCGTCGGGGACATTTGGAACAACGACGTCCTGCGCGAGGCGATGACGGGCTGCGACGTCGTCTACTACTGCGTCGTCGACACCCGCGGCTGGCTCAAGGATCCCGCGCCGCTGTTCCACACCAATGTGGACGGCACCCGAAATGTTTTGGAGATCGCCAAGAATGCCGGGCTCGGCCGCTTCATCTTCACCAGCAGCTATGTGACGGTCGGTCGCAAGCGGGGCCGGGTCGCCACCGAAGACGACGCGATCAACGAGCGGGGCCTCACCCCGTATGTGTGGTCGCGCGTGCAGGCCGAGGAGATGGTGTTGCGGTATGCCCGCGACGAGGGCCTACCCGCGATCGCGATGTGCGTCTCGACCACCTACGGCGGAGGCGACTGGGGCCGGACGCCGCACGGCGCGATCATCGCCGGCTCGGCGTTCGGCAAGCTCCCGTTCGTCATGAAAGGCATCGAGCTGGAAGCCGTGGGTGTCGACGACGCCGCCCGTGCGCTCATTCTCGCCGCCGACAAAGGCCGTGTCGGTGAGCGATACCTGATTTCCGAGAAGATGATCACCAACGCGGAGGTGGTCCGCATCGCGGCCGAGGCGGCCGGGGTGGCGCCATCTGCCAAGTCGATTCCGCTGGCGGTGTCCTACGCGCTGGCGGCAATGGGCAGCGCCAAGGCCCGGCTGCGCGGCACCGACGAGCAGCTCTCGCTGGCATCGTTGCGGCTGATGCGCGCGGAGGCGCCGGTCGACTGCGCGAAGGCGCGCCGCGAGTTGGGTTGGGAGCCAACGCCGGTCGAGGAAGCCATCCGTGAAGCGGCACGGTTCTGGGTGGGGCTGCGAGACGCCAAGCGCAGGAGCAGGCAGGCCGGCTGAACGACGCGCGGCGGTCCGTTCAGACGATCGGCGTGTGGCCACGGCGGCACTAGCCACGGGTGGGGTGACGCACAAACTGCCCGTCGATCTGTCTGGCGCGCCGCAGTTGGAGCGGTGTTGGCGACCGTGGATGCCAAGGTGACGGTCGACGCCGAGGGCTTCGCAAGCTGGCCGATCGCGCGGCGACCGGTGGGATACGCAGGGTGAAGTAGTCGAGCGCCGGGATCGCGGTAGAACTACGCCTGGTCGAGGTCGACGAGCATGGAATGCTCCAGCGCAACACTCGCTTCGTCGGTGCCGCGGCGGTCGGCGATCACTTGTACGCCTGGGCGCGGCAGTTCCTTGCCGTGGCAACGCCGAGGCCCGAGGGCGGTGTTGCACCGGTGCGGCGGGTTTCGCTGGACATCACGCTGCTAGCGGATCGTTGCACCCCGGGCGCGGGCGCCGCCTGGCACGACGCCAGACTGCGCCGACGGTCGCGGAACACGCAGTCAACTGTCGCCGCCGGTTCGGCGAGCAGGACTGTCAGGACGATCGTCTGGCGACGTCCGGTCACCGACCCGGCCTGGCTCGCCGACGTACCGGCGGACAGCGGCCAACGCTGATGATCGCCGAAGGCCTGGATCAGGTATCTGAGGGAGGCCGGCGGTGTGGCCTTGTTAGGCGGATCTCGACGCATGCACCGTCCGGCGAGCTGCAGTTCGATGCATTCAGCCGGTTCGGCATTAGCCCATGGATGAACGCCGTGGTGAGACGGGCGGGCGCGGCGCTCTACTGGGCATCGCCGGGCCCGCCGACATCCTCGGAGCGGTGCCCGGCTTGCGGTGCTGGCGTGGGTGTCGCGTTCGACTCGCCCACCATCGCCGCGTGTCGTTCCGCTACGGGTCATGGCCAGGTCTGTCTGCGTCGAAGAAGCTGCCCTTTCTGGAGCAGTACCCCCGCTACGCAATCTGAGGGCATCGCTTCCGAGCACCGGCTGGCTGCCGCTGCCGCCGTCGAACCCGGGCACCTGGCGAGTGTCCACGCCCATCACGCCCAACCAGCTGTCTCGTATTCCCTGTACATCGGGGCCGTAGAGACGGACCGCGAAAACCAGGTGCCCGCGGGCTGGTCGACTTTCACCAACCGAGGCTACCCCGTCACCGACGGTCATCAGTTCGACCGCCTACGATTGCACCTGGCGAACGGCGTGGTCGACCACCGCGTTCAGCGGCCGCATCGCCGGGTCGGGTGGACACCCCGGTGACGAGATATCCGGCGAAGCCCCGCTGGTGAAGACCGCTCGTGTCGGCAGCCGCTTTCGGCGCTGAATACTTCAGGCCACGATTCGGGAGAATCCCGGGATGCTGAGGTAGTCGGTGGTAGTCGCGCCGGGATGATCGCACTGCCAGCACATGGCGTGTCTTTCGTCGTACTTGCCGCCACCATGCGCCCGCCCTCTGACATTTGACGTGGGTGACACAATCGCTCGGTGCCAACGATCAACGGCCGGATATCCAACTGGTACGACTCGCTGCCGGCGCCCCGTGCGGCCCTGCCGGGTGACCGCGATGCCGACGTGTGCATCGTCGGCGCCGGCTACACCGGGCTGTGGACGGCGTACTACCTGAAGCGCGCCGACCCGTCGCTGCGGATCGCGGTGCTCGAGGCCAGGTTCGCCGGCTTCGGCGCGTCCGGCCGCAACGGCGGCTGGCTGTCCGGGCTGGTGCCCGGCGATCGCCACCGCATGGCGCGCCAGCACGGTCGTGACGGGGTGGTGGCCTGGCAGCGGGCGCTCAACGATTCGGTCGACGAGGTGATCGACGTTGCGGCCCACGAGAACATCGACGCGGGCATCGTCAAGGGCGGCACACTGCAGATCGCGCGCAACGCCGCACAGGCCTCGCGGCTGGCCGCGGAAGCCGAAGAGGAACTCAGCTGGAAAGTCGACGGCATCGCCGTGCTTTCGAAAGCCGAAGCGGCCGAACGGATTCGATTCGATGGGGTGGTGGCTGCCTACCACAATCCGCATTGCGCCCGCATCCAACCCGCCGACTTGGCTCGCGGTCTCGCCGACTCGGTCGACCGGCTCGGCGTCGACATCTACGAGCAGTCACCGGTCACCGCGATCGACCCCGGCAAGGCGACGACGCCGCACGGCATCGTCACCGCGCCGGTGGTGCTGCGCGCGACCGAAGGGTTCACCGCCGGACTGCCGGGCTTGCGCCGCCGCTGGCTGCCGATGAACAGTTCGATGATCGCCACCGAGCCTATCCCCGACGACCTGTGGGAGTCCATCGGGTGGCGGGGCCGCGAGACCGTCGGCGACACCGCGCACGGGTTCTTCTACGCACAGCGCACCGTCGACAACCGCATCGCGATCGGTGGCCGCAGCGTGCCGTACCGCTACGCGTCTCGCATCGACAAGGACGGGCTCGTTCCTCAGCGCACGATCACGCACCTGACCGAGACGCTGCGGGCGGCGCTACCGCAGGTCCGCGACGTGCCGATCGCGCAGGGCTGGTGTGGCGTGTTGGCCGTGCCACGGGACTGGTCGGCAGGCATCGCGTACGACAAGCCCAGCGGAATGGGCTGGGCCGGCGGATATGTCGGCCACGGAGTCACCGCGACGAACCTCGCCGGCCGCACGCTCGCCGACCTGGTGCTCGACCGGGAGACGCCGTTGACCGAGCTGCCGTGGGTTGGCCACCGGTCGCCGAACTGGGAGCCCGAGCCGCTGCGCTGGCTGGGGGTTCGCGGCATGTATCTGGCCTACAGGCTCGCCGACTGGCACGAGGGACGGGGCCGGTCCAAAATTTCGACGACGTCGCCGATCGCCGTGGTCGCCGACAAGATCGCCGGACGGCCCTAGCTTGCGCTTCTTGGGCCGGGTTCCTCAACGCGGCTCGTGCCTCGCCGCTTGATCGTCACCCGGCTCGGTTTGTTGGGCCGGGTTCCTCAACGCGGCTCGTGCCTCGCCGCTTGATCGTCACCCGGCTCGGTTTGTTGGGCCGGGTTCCTCAACGCGGCTCGTGCCTCGCCGCTTGATCGTCACCCGGCTTCTGCCCTCTCCTTCAGCCGCGCCAGCGTCAGCCTGATGTGCTCGGCATTAGCACCCTCGCGGTCGTGCACGCCGGTCGAGAACTCGGCCGGTTTGCGGATCCATCCGGGCCGCCTGTCCCACGTCTGCTCGGTGACGGTGCAGCCATCAGCTGCGGGGGCCAGTTCGTAACGCCAGTGCGCGACCGGCACGAACCCGAAGGTCTTGACGTCGAAGGCGAATGCCCGCCCGGGATCGGCATCGGTGACGGTGCACGTTGTCGTCCATTTGCGACCACCGTTGCTGTTGCGCCCCCTGAACGTGGCGCCGGGAGTCGCGGTGTCGCCATTGACCCACTCCATCGCGTTGACTTCTTCACCCAGCGTCGCGAGTGTCGGGAGATCGGTGATCAATGCATACACAACGGCGGGATCGGCGGCGATGCTCACCGACGCCTCGACGGAGGCCGGTCCGAGATCAGTCATGGGGCGAATGGTATCGGTGCACCCGGAACAGGGGTGGCGTTGGCTGCGTTGGGTCGACTATGACCGAGAAACCCGTCCGCGAGCCCAGCGCCGATCACCCGATCACCGTCGAACGCACCGGTAAGCATGTCACCGTCCGGGTCAACGGTGAGGTGGTCGCCGACAGCGACGACGCGCTCACACTGCAGGAGTCGACGTATCCGGCGGTTCAGTACATTCCGATCGACGACGTCTTGCAGACCGCGCTCACCTCCAGCGACACCACGACGTATTGCCCCTACAAGGGGGACGCCAGCTACTACCACGTGACGACCGCGGCGGGCGACACCGTCGAGGACGCGATCTGGACCTATCAGCAGCCGTATCCGGCTGTGGCCGATATCGCCGGACACGTCGCGTTCTATCCGACCAAGGCCGACATCTCGGTTGGCGCTTAGCGGCGCGTGCGGACCCGGTAGCGCCGTTCGGCGTAGGCCAGGTCGTCACGCCACAACTTGGCCGCCGCGTAGCGCATGAACGGCGCGATCAGCGGCTGCCCGCGCAGGGCGTGCACGAAGCCGGGACGGTCGGAGTGCGCGATGACGGCCTCGATCACCGCGCTGCGCGGCAGCCCGTGGGGTCCGGCTCCGATTGGCGTGGCGTGTGTCTCGACGACGCTGCCCGCGCCCTCGCCGTCGACGATCCGCATGACGATGGTGCGCGGCCCGGGAGCGGTGAATTCGGCGACGACCGGTACGCCGAAGCGGCCGACATGGAACGTCACGGGCACCAGGAAGCGATCCTGCTCGTCGGGAAGCTCGGCGTCGGCGGGCGGGGCCGACAACACGTCGAGGTGGGCGAACGAATACGGGTGATACCAGGCGCCGTGCCACGGATCGAGTCGGTTGGCGATGATGTCGCTCGGCTCGCAGGTGCCGATCAGCCGCGTCACGGCGGACATGCTCGCACCGTCCGGTCTGGCCGGGACGATCGGTTCGTCGGTCGGCTCTTCGCCGCCGACGCGATCCAACCGAACCCACGCCAGCACTCCGTCGTCGTAGGCGGGATAGGGCTTCCATCCGAACTCGCGGCCGCCCTCCAGCCGCAGGCCGTGCCACGGGCAGATCAGCGCGCCGCAGTCGACCGTGCCCGTCGCGAGGTCGGCGCCGAGGTGCGGACATGTCGCGGGGCCTACGTGCAGAGTCCGGTCGGTGTCACGCCACGCCACGATCTCCACCCCGCCGACGGATGTGCCGAGCGGCTTCTCGCGGATGGTGTCGCTGGCGGCGAAGGCGTACCAGTTGCCGCTGGGCCTTCGCTGCGAACGAGCCAACGCGGCGTCGATGAGCGCGGGCTCGGCATCCTTGTAGGTCGGCCGCTGGCTCGCCCACCGCTCGCGTGGAAGCACGGTGAACGGCGACGCTTTCGCCAATCTTGCCGTCAGGCCGGTGAGTCTGCTCATCGCACCAACTGTCGTTCCCGCGCTGCGAGCCGACGCAGAGCGCCGGACCGACCCTGCACCGGCACGGTGTGCAGGGTGTGGCCGGCCACTCCGTAATGGGTGAGCAGCTGGTTCGCCGCCGACCAGCCCGTCGTCGCAGCGCGCTCCATCAGCGCCACGGGCAAGTCGATGCGGACACCGTCGCCGGCGAGCTTCACGCCGGGATGGGGGGTCGTCACGGTCGGCCGCGCGGCGTGGTCGCCGGGCGCGAAGCGCGGGCAATCGCTGCGGCAGAGCACGCGCTCATGAACGATGTTGGCGCCCTTGACTTCCGGGTAGAGCTCATGCAGCCGGGAGAGCATGCGCTGACCGAGGTCGTCGCGCGGCTCGGTGACGGCGTACGAGTGCAGCTCGACGACCGATCCGCCGGTGCGGCGCGACCAGGCGTTCGCTTCGGCTTCGTAGCGCTCGAGCACGCTGATATTGTCCAACGGCGGACGGCCGCCCGTCCCGAGGAACGGCGCGCGGTCCGGCCTCACCGGCTTGTCCAGCCAGAGCCGCTGCACCACGAACGGCGGTGCCAGGCCCATCGCCGCCACGCGCGCCCGCCACTCGCCGTTTCCGAGCGACGGTGAGCCGTCGACGATGCGTTGTAAACCCGCCACATCGGTTGCCAAGACGACGCCGTCGCAATCGAAGTCGGTGTCGGAGTCACAGTGCACCCGAAGCGCCGGCGCGGCGGTCACCGCGGTTACGGCGACTCCGGTGTGGAACCGCGCGCCACGGGACTCGAGATACCGGCGCAGTGGGTTCCACAGTGCGACATCGAAATTCGCGTTCGCGACGTCGAATATCAAGCCCTCGCTGGAGCCGAGGAAGTAGATGTGGAACATGGTGGCCAGTTCGGCGGCGGACAGTGCACCGGGCTCGGCGAAGAAGCTGCGGGAGAACACCTCGAACGCCAGATGCCGTGCGGCTGCGGGGAAGTTGATGGCACGTAAGAATTCGTCGGCATCGAGATGGTCGAGCCGCTGGTAGATGCCGGGCACCGACACCGCGGCCAGCGGCGCCGCCGCACGCGCGTTGAGCCGAACGAAGTCACGCAGCCGGAAGGTCGGGCTGCGCAGTGCGAACGCCAAGGCATTCAGCGGCGGGGTCTGGGGCAGACCGCGAAACGTGTCACGCCGACCCTGGCCGTCGACGAGCGGATAATCATCGACGGCGGTGAGCATCCCGAGCCCGGAGTCGATGCGGCGCAACATCTCCCGCAGGTTATAGTACTGGCGGAAGAACGCGTGGAAGCCGCGGTTCATCGGCAGGTCTGTGCCGCCGTCCGACGGTTCGGTCCAGCCGCCGACCCGGCCGCCGAGGTAGGGCTCGCGTTCGACGACGTCGACGGTCACGCCGCGCTCGACCAGTCCGGTCGCCGCGGCCAGCCCGGCGATGCCACCGCCGACCACCACAACGCGCGGCGTGCGGCTCAGCGAGGCGGCGTCGGGAAGACCGGGCGGTGCGGGGTGAGTCGCGCGGCGTGGATCGGTCATGCCGGGGCTTCTGCAAGGAATGTGTGCACGATGTTGCGTTGCCAGCCGGGCACCGTCTCGTTGCGAACATTGACAAAGCCGTTCGCGCGCAGCCGGTTCCGGAATCCGTGCGCGCCGTCGAACTCGTTGACGCTGCGTCGCAGGTAGCGGTAGAGCCCGGCGTCACCGCTGCGCAGCTTGCCCATCGGGATGATGATCGAAGCGCACACCATGTTCCACATGGCAGTCGCGATCCGGGAGTCACGCACCGAGTACTCGTGCACCGCCAGCGTTGCGCCGGGCCGCAACAGCGTTCGGAACTTCCGCAATTGGGTGTCGGGGTCGGTGAGGTTGCGCAGCAGGTAGGCGGCGAAGATGCCGTCGAACGGCCCGTCGACCCCGGACTCGGCGATGTCCTCGATGCGGCTGTGAACGAACCGCACGGTCGCGGGCCAGCGCTTGGCCGTCGCCTCGGCCAGCATGCCCGAAGACGCGTCGACGGCCACGATCTCGGCCCGCGGTGCCACCGACAGCAGCGCCGCGGTTGACGCGCCGGTGCCACAGCCCGCATCGAGCAGCCGTAACCCCTTGCCGTCGTTGGTCAGTCGCATCCGGTCGGCCGACATCCGCAGGTGGCGGTGATAGCCCGGGTTGGCGTCCACCAGGCCGTCGTAGGCCGGTGCGCCCGCATCGAACGCGGCGGGCACCCGTGATTTGGCATCGGTCATCGTGCACTCCCGGTCCTGCGGCCACGCGGCCGCTGACGTTCCCACAGCAGCAACACCGCGGTCACCAATGCGAAGCCGAACAGGAAATCCTCGACGGGGATGTCGAAGGGAAACCGGATACCGCTGGTGTGGCTGTCGTCGTAGATGACGATCGGCGAGGACAGCTTGGTCAGCCAGCCGTCGACGGGTATCTGAAAGGCGAACACGATCACCATCGATATCCAGTAGGCCGGCCTGCGGAACAAGCCGGTGCGCAGCACGGCGAACTCCAGCGCGCACACCGCGATCACCGCGAGCACCGCGGGCAGCGTGTACCCGAGCCCGGTCATGTCGACTGCTCCGATCGGCTGCGCGTCTTCTTCCGGAGATGCGTCAGGATGGTGTCGACCGCGTTGTAGGTGAACAGGCCGCACAGTGGGATCACGATGAAGAAGAGCAGTTCCTCGAGCGGGATGCCGCCTGGCAGTTCGATTCCGGTGAGGTAACGCGGGTTGTAGGTCCAGATGTGCGCGGCGATGGCCACCGCGTCCCACACCACGAAGACGGCCGCGACCGGCAGCACCGCGAATGCGGCGCGGCGCGCCTGCCGGTAGACGCCGTCGCCGAAGACTTCCAACGGCGCGGTGATCAGCAGGCAGGCGCCGAGCACGATCAGATACTGCCAATGGTCCATGTCTAGTTCTTCGTACCGTGCTGCCGCCGCGCGCGCCAGGCTCGGATCAACCCGAGACCTGCGACCTGCAGCCGCCTGCCGGTTCCGACGGTCGCGCGCTGGTCGAAGATCGCGAAGTCCATGTTCTCGATCCGGTCCAGGATCTCGGAGTACAGCGTGTACGCGGCCGCCACACACGGCTGGGATCGCGTGTCCAGCATCTCGATGCCCCTGCGGGCGGCTTCGTACACCCGGCGGGTGGCGGCATGCTGCTCGATGAGCGCCCGGCGCACCCGGGCGTCGGTGCGCCTGTTGGCGTGACACCACTGCAGCATGTCCCGGTCGACGCGGTGGGCGGCCAGTTCGTCGGCGGGCAGATAGACGCGGCCGCGCTGCAGGTCTTCGTCCACATCGCGCAGGAAGTTGGTGAGCTGAAACGCCTTTCCGAGCGCGGCGGCATACGGAGCCGCCTCCTCGCGGGGCACCACGGTGCCCAGCACCGGAAGCATCTGCAGACCGATCACCTCGGCCGACCCGTGCATGTAGCGCTCGAGCGACGTGCGGTCCGGATAATCGGTCACCGTCAGGTCCATCCGCATGGATGCCAGGAAGTCGTCGAACGTCTCCCACGGTATGTCGTACCGCCGCGCGGTGTGAACCACCGCTTTGAGCGCCGGGTCGTCGCCGCAATCCTGTTGTTGAACAAGCCGATTGAACAACTGGGTGGACAGCTGCTGGAGACGATCAGCCCGCTCGTCGATGCTGACGGTGTCGTCGAAGTCATCGAGGATGTCGTCGGCGCGGCGTGCGAATCCGTACAGTGCGTGGACCGCCGGGCGCTGTTCGGGCGCGAGCAGCCGGGTGGCCAGGAAGAACGTCTTCCCGTGTTCGGCGTTGAGGAGCCGGCACTGTTCATAGGCGTCGCGCAGGGCCGGATCGTGGACACCGGCGGCGTCGAGTTCCGAGCGAATCACTGTGCACTCCCGATGTGCGTCGTAACGCGTTTCGCGACCGACCCCGTGACCCGATCGGCGGCCAGACGCCCCGACAACAGCGCGGTGGGCACGCCCACGCCCGGCACCGTCGACGAACCGGCCAGCACGACGTTGTCGATCCCGCGGACGGTGTTGGCCGGACGGAACGGACCCGTCTGGCCGAATGTGTGCGCGAGTGCGAACGGGGTGCCCGCCGTCATGCCCTGCCGGCCCCAGTCCGCGGGGTTGACGACGTGCAGCAGCTCGGCATCGGCGCCGAGCTGGGGAAGCCGATCGGCGACCGCGGTCATCATGCTCTCGGTGTAGGACGCGCCGGCACGTTCCCAATCGACCTTGCCCTGCGCCAGATTGGGCGCGGGCGCGAGAACATAGAGAAGTTCACGACCTGCCGGCGCCAGCGTGGGGTCACTGGCAGTCGGTCTGGTCACCAGCAGCGACGGATCGCTCATCACCACGCCGTCATCGATGATCTCGCGGAACGTCTGCTCCCAGGTGTCGCCGAAAAGGATGTGGTGATGCGGCATTTCGCGATCGACGGAACGACAGCCGACGTGGGCGACGACCGCCGACGGCGAGGGTCGCAGCGGCAGCATCCGACGGGGAGTGCGGCCGAGCAACCGATAGGTGTCGGGCAGCTCGGTGGTGAGGATGACCGCGTCGGCAAGGATGCGCTCACCGGTGTCGGTATCGACGGCACGAACGCGGTCGTCTCGCCGGTCCAGCCCGGTAACCTTTGCACCGTAACGGAATTGGACGCCGGCGTCGGCCGCCGCGGCGGCGAGGCCGTCGGGTAGAGCACGCATCCCTCCGCGGGGGAAGTACACGCCCGCGATGGTGTCCATGTAGGCGATGACGGCGTAGACGGCCAGCGCCCGCTGCGGCGGGACTCCTGCGTAGAGCGCCTGGAAGGTGAAGATGCGGTGCAGCCGCGGGTCGGTGATGAACCGCTTCACCATCTTGTCCCAGCGCCGGAATCCGCCCAGCGCGGTGAGTCGCGCGAGCTGCGGCGTCAACAACGACAGCGGCGAATCGAAGTTGGCGGCGATGAAGCCGTCGAACTCGACCTCGTACAACCGGGTCAGCCAGTCGCGCAGCCGCAGATAGCCCTGCGCCTGCTGCGGCCCGGCAAGGTGCTCGACCTCGGCGGCCATGGCGTCGCGGTCGCTGTGTACATCCAGCGAGCTGCCGTCGGCGAACACGGCACGGTAGGCGGGGTCGACGGTCTCCAGCTCGAGCCGGTCGGCGGTGGACTCTCCTACCGCGGCGAAGGCTTCGTCGATCAGATCCGGCATGGTGAGAACGGTCGGGCCGGTGTCGAGCCGGTAGCCGTCGATGTCGACCCTGCCGACGCGGCCGCCGGGCACGTCACCGCGTTCCACAACGGTCACGGCGCGACCGCGCCCCGCCAGGTGTAGGGCGGCCGACAGGCCGGCGAGCCCCGCGCCGACGATCACGACGTGATCCGTTCTGCCTTCGACCGTTCGCATCACGCCCCCCTCTCGGTGCACACCGACGCCATGTTCAGCAGCGCCGAACGCACCGCATCGTCGAGCCGGCTGTCGTCGATCCAATCCGCGGCGCGGCGGAGGCGTTCGGCGATCATCTCCTCGATCCACTGCACGGCGCCGGTTTCGACGATCAACGTGCGCCAGCGGACGACATCGGCGTTGTCGAGGTCGGCGGTATTCATCAACTCGGCCAGTTGGCGCCGCATCGTCGGGTCGGCCATGTGATGAGCGGCCACCACGACACTGGTCGCCTTGTGCTCGGTGAGGTCGGTGCCGACGGGCTTGCCGGTGACGGCGGGGGAACCGAAGATGCCGAGTAGATCGTCGCGAAGCTGGAACGCTTCGCCGACCGCGTCGCCGTAGGCGCCCAGGCGCGTCAGCATGAGATCACCGCAGCCCGCCATGGCCGCGCCGATCTCGAGCGGCCGGCGGACCGTGTAATTACCCGACTTGCGTCGCGCCACCTCCAGCACGTCATCCAGCGTAGGCAGGCCGCCGACATCATTCACCAGGTCCGCAAATTGGCCGACGGCCAACTCGCTGCGCATGGCGTCGTATCTGGGCCAGGCCCTGCTCAGGGCGCCGTCGTCGAGGCCGCTGCCGCGCATCATCTGTTCGGCCCAGACCAGGCAGAGATCGCCGAGCAGCACCGCAGCGGATTCCCCGAACCGTTCCGCCGAACCCGACAGCCCGCGGTCGCGGTGCCAGTCGGCGAACTGCACGTGGGCGGACGGTCTGCCTCGGCGCAGAGCCGAGCCGTCCATCACGTCGTCCTGGATCAGCGCGAACGTATGCAGCAGCTCCAGGCTGGCGGCGGCGCGCAGAGCGGCTCGCGACGGCTGCGTGCCGCAGAGCCAGCCGAGGAACATGAACGTCGACCGCAGACACTTACCGGAGCTGACGAACTCGACCAGCACGTCGGCGGCCACGTCGACTCCGGCGCCGCGCAGGTCGACCGCGCACCGGTCGGCGACGAACTCCCCGACCGAGCCGAGGACCGACTCGCGGACGCCGCCACGCCAACTCTCGAACTCGCCCATGTCGTGGCAGTTAGCCGCCGGAGCATGGTGGAGTGCGGGTGCGATCAACCGACCGTTGACGCCCAACCTGGACCCCTTCCCCGACCCACCAGAAAGCCGTCAGCCTATTGGCGTTTCGGTCCATACCCCCAGTCGAGACGACCGAACCGGACCGGATGTCACTATTACGTCACCAATGTCCGTGTCAGCAGTCGAGTGCAGCGTCGAGTTCCCGGGGCCGGCCAGCCCCGGGTTCACGCTGTCGCCGCTGCGTCGCGGAGGGGGGGACCCGTGTTACGTGTCGGCGCCCGACGGTGCGATCTGGCGGACCAGCCTGATGCGCACCGGACCGGTGACGGCGCGAGTCAGCAGGTCGGGCCCACGCACCGTCGGCTGTGAGGCATGGGGAAGCGGCGCAAGGGAATTCGCTGACGGCTTTCCGGCGCTGATGGGCATCGACGACGACGCGAGTGGCTTCGTTCCCGCCGATCCGACGATCGCTGAGGCGCATCGGCGCGTCCCGCACCTGCGGCTCGGCCGTACCGGCAGGGTGATGGAGGCCTTGATTCCGGCGGTGATCGAGCAGCGGGTCGCCGGTAAGGACGCGTTTCGCGCGTGGCGACTGCTGGTCACCAAGTACGGTTCGCCCGCTCCCGGCCCGGCGCCCGCGCGGATGCGTGTGCCTCCGCCGGCTGACGTGTGGCGCCGCATCCCGTCCTGGGAATTCCACCTCGCCAATGTCGACCCCGGCAGGGCGCGCACGCTGGTCGGCTGTGCGCAGCGCGCCGATTCGCTGGAGCGGCTGGTCAACCGGCCGGCCGAACAGGCGCGCGAGGCAATGACCTCGTTGCCCGGCGTCGGAATATGGACCGCGGCCGAGACGGCACAGCGCGCATTCGGCGACGCCGACGCGCTCTCGGTCGGCGACTACCACCTGGCGAAGGTGGTCGGGTGGAGCATGCTGGGCCGGCCCATCGATGACGATGCGATGGTCGAACTGCTGGCACCGGTTCGCCCGCACCGGCACCGCGCCGTGCGACTCCTCGAAGTCAGCGGACTCGCGCGCAACCCGCGCTTCGGGGCCCGGCGGGCCATCCCGAATCTGGCCGATCTGTGACGTACCGCGAGCCGTGATTACCGCCTCGCGGCCCCGGGTACACGACGCACGACGGTTCATCATGTGCGAAGGAGCTTTCGATGACTGAGTTCACAATCCCCGGCATGTCAGACAAGCAGGGTGCCGAGGTGGCCGAGTTGTTGCAGAAGGCGCTCAGCCGATACAACGATCTTCACCTCACGTTGAAGCACGTGCACTGGAACGTGGTCGGTCCCAACTTCATCGGCGTGCACGAGATGATCGACCCGCAGGTCGATCTCGTGCGTGGCTACGCCGACGAGGTCGCCGAACGCATCGCGACGCTGGGCAGATCTCCGCTGGGCACGCCGGGTGCGATCCTCAACGACCGCACGTGGGACGACTATTCGGTCGAGCGGGACACCGTGCAGGCGCACCTGGCCGCCCTCGACCTCGTCTACACCGGCGTCGTCGAGGACACCCGCAAGTCCATCGACCGGCTCGAGGACCTCGATCTGGTGTCGCAGGACATGCTGATCGAGCACGCCGGTGAGCTGGAGAAATTCCAGTGGTTCGTGCGTGCACACCTGGAGAACTCGGGCGGTCAACTGTCCAACGCGGGCGCCAAGACCGAGAAGGCCGCAGCGAGCCGAGCCAAGAAGAAGAAGAAGGCGTCGGTCAAGTAGTACCGGTGTCCTCCAGTGTGTCGTCACGCACCGGCTGATCGGCGAGTTCCTTGCCGCCCCCGAACAAATAGGGGTACGCGAGGCCCGCGATCGCCGCGCCGATCAGCGGTGCGAGCCAGAAGATCCACAGCTGCGCGGGTGCACCGTCGCCGTTGAAGAACGCGACGCCGGTGGAGCGCGCAGGGTTGACCGACGTGTTCGAGATCGGAATCGAGATCAGGTGGATCAACGTCAGGGTCAAACCGATCGACAGGCCCGCGAAGCCCTTTGAGGCCGGTGCGCGGTCGTCGGTGGAACCGAGAATCACGAGCAGGAATACACCGGTGAGGATGATCTCGGTAACGGCAACGGCGAGAAGCGAATAACCTCCTGGCGAGTGGGCCCCGTAGCCGTTGGCGGCCATGTTCCCCGTCGCCTCGAAGCCGTCTTTACCGTTGGCCACCAAAAGGATCACCAGGCCGGCGACCAGGCCGCCGAGCACTTGGACGATCCAGTAGCCGGGCAGCGCCTTCCATTCCACCCGGCGCGCAAGAGCGGCGCCGAGTGTCACGGCCGGGTTGAAGTGGCCGCCGGAAATGGTGCCGAACGCGTACACGCCGGTGAGCACGGTCAAGCCGAATGCGAGTGCCACGCCGAGAAATCCGATGCCGAGTGAGACGCCACCGGGCGATGTGAACTTCGCGGCGAACACAGCGCTGCCGCAACCCCCGAGGACCAACCAGAAGGTGCCGATGAACTCTGCTGCCAACCGATGCAGCATGGTGGGTGGAGTCATGCCTATAGACAGTCGCATGGCCGGTGCCGCATCGACTGTATTGTTGCCGAATCGTTCCTGGAACGAAACGATCCTTGCGAGATCGCTACCGCTCACCCACCGCGGCGCTCGATGGACTTCTCGTCGGGCATCCGCGCGCGCAGGCTGTCGTAGATGGGTGGCGATCCAACGAGATACGCGGCGAGCACCGCCGCGCCGGTCGCGGCCATCATCGGCACCAGCACCTCGGTGGTTGCCGTCATCTCGGTGACGAGCACCATCCCGGTCACGGGAGCGCGCACGGTGGCGCCGAAGAAGGCAGCCATCCCGACAAGAGCCATCGGAATCACCAATTGCTTTGCGTCGTCGGGCCATATCGCGTCAAAGGCTCCGACGAACAGCAGTCCCCACAGCGCACCCACAGCGAGCAGCGGTGCGAACAGCCCGCCCGGCACCGCAGCCGAGTACGACAGGGGACCGGCGACGAACCGCACCGCGAGAATCCCGACCACGACAAATATCACGATGTGCTGTCCGCCGAGGATCCGCTGCGTCAGGTCGTCGCCGCCGCCGACGGCCAGCGGGTGGGCGAACATCGCGAGCCCTACGACGGCTCCGATGGCGGCAGCCTTGGTCAGCGTCGGGATTCGGCGGATCGCCGCGACATGGTCGATGAACCACAACACCAACCAGTTGTAACCAGCGCCGAGGCAACCGGTCAGCAGCCCGAAGACCACGAAGAGGGGCAACCACGCGAGGTCGGTATCGGCGAGCTGTTCGACGTGGAAGTCGGCATGGTTGCCGAGGATCAGCCGAGAACAAGCGACTGCCGTGACCGCCGAAAACAATGTCGCCAGTACGGTATTGACCCGGAATGACTTGGTCACTTCTTCGAGGGTGAAAAGGGTCCCGCCGATCGGCGCGTTGAACGCCACGGCCAGTCCGGCCCCGCCCAACGCCGTCTGCATCATCCTGACCTCCGAGTCGGGCAGCCTGGTGCGGCGCGCCGCTTCGGCTCCGATCGCCGCGCCCATGTGCACCGTCGGCCCTTCTCGACCCAGCACGAGCCCCGATCCGATGCTCAACACACCACCGACGAACTTCGCCGGTAGCAGGCGGAGTTGTGGTGTCCGCGCGTCGCCTCGAAAGACTGCCTCGACATGCTGGATTCCGCTGCCCGCGGCCAGCGGTTCCCACCGCACGATCAGCGCGGCCAGGGTCGCGCCGGCGGCGGCGGCGGCCATGGGTATCAGCCAACCGGGACCCGGCAGCGAGTGTGCCCAGCCGACGAAGTCGACGCGCAGTCGATCGGCCGTTTGCAGGCACCAGCGAAACGCACCGCCGATGAAGCCGATGAACACGCCCGCGACGATCGCCGTGATGCAGATCTGTAGCGAACCCCGCATGGAATCGTCGGGCTGATCGGAGTCTGTCACCGTTCTCCTCCACCGCCGCTGGCCAAGCCCTCAGTTTTGCAGATCGATATCCGAACCGGCGGGACTGATACCCCGGTGGGGTATACGATGGCCGCTATGACGGAGGTCGACCACTCACAACACCAGGCTCGCGCCGGCCCTGCGGAACACGGGCACGCCGGCCACGGAGACCACGTCGCGCAGTTCCGCAGGCTGTTCTGGATCATGCTGCTGCTGGCGATCCCCACGGTGGCCTTCTCGGGCATGTTCGCGATGATCCTCGGCTACACCGCGCCGGAGTTCCCCGGCGCTCGATGGGTCTCACCGCTGCTCGGCACGGTCATGTACTTCTGGGGTGGCCGACCGTTCCTCACCGGCGCGGTCAGTGAGATCCGTTCTCGCGCGCCGGGAATGATGCTGCTGATTGGCCTGGCCATCACGGTGGCATTCGTCTCCTCGTGGGGCGCCAGTCTCGGCGTGCTGAACCATCAGCTCGACTTCTGGTGGGAGCTCGCGCTGCTGATCGTGATCATGTTGCTCGGCCACTGGATCGAGATGCGCTCGTTGGCGCAGACCAGTTCGGCACTGGATTCGCTGGCGGCGCTGCTACCTGACGAGGCGGAACGGGTCGAGGACGGGAGCAGGACGGTCTCCGTCGCTCCGTCGGCGCTGCGGGTGGGCGACGTGGTGATCGTGCGGCCGGGCGGCAGTGTGCCCGCCGACGGTGAGATCGTCGACGGCGCCGCCGATATGGACGAGTCGATGGTCACCGGGGAGTCTGTGCCGGTGCGGCGCGGAATAGGCGAGCACGTCGTCGCGGGCACCGTCGCGACCGACTCCGGACTGCGCGTCAAGGTCACCGCCGTCGGCGATGACACGGCGCTGGCGGGTATCCAGCGCCTGGTCACCGAGGCGCAGAATTCGTCGTCGCGGGCGCAGCGGCTGGCCGACATCGCGGCCGGCTGGCTGTTCTGGTTCGCGCTGGGCGCGGCGGTCGTCACCGCGGTGGTGTGGGGCTTCCTCGGCAGGCCGGACGCGGCGGTCATCCGGACCATCACCGTGCTGGTGATCGCCTGCCCGCACGCGCTGGGTCTGGCGATACCGCTGGTGGTGTCGATTGCCACCGAACGCGCCGCGCGAGCGGGCGTGCTGGTCAAGGATCGGCTCGCGCTGGAGAGCATGCGGACGGTCGGGGCGGTGCTGTTCGACAAGACCGGCACCCTGACCAAGGGCGAGCCCACCGTGACGGCCGTCGTCGCGACGGGCGGTCACACCGACGACGACGTCCTCGGGTTGGCCGCGGCCGCGGAGTCCGACTCCGAGCACCCGGTGGCCCGGGCGATCGTGGTCACGGCTCGCGATCGAAGCGTGAGAATCCCCGCGTCGTCGGACTTTTCGTCCTCTCCCGCGGTGGGGGTGACCGCGACGGTCGACGGCCATCGGGTGCGTGTCGGCGGCCCGCGGCTGTTGGAAGAGGCCGGGCAGTCCGAGCTGGCTGAGGTGGCCGCATGGCACAGCGAGGGCGCGATCGTGCTGCACGTTCTCGTCGACGGCTCCGTGGCGGGCGCCCTGAAGCTGGCCGACGAGGTGCGTCCGGAGTCGCGTCAGGCAGTGGACGCCCTGCACCGGCTGGGCATCGAGGTCGTGATGATCACCGGCGACGCCGAGCCGGTGGCGCGAGCCGTCGCCGAGCACCTCGGCATCGACCGGATGTTCGCGGGCGTGCGGCCGGAGGACAAGGCGGCCAAGGTCGCGGAGCTGCAGGGCGAAGGCCTCAAGGTGGCGATGGTCGGCGACGGTGTCAACGACGCACCCGCGTTGGCCCAGGCCGATGTCGGCATCGCGATCGGTGCGGGGACCGACGTCGCGATCGCGTCGGCGGGGGTGATCCTCGCCAGCTCCGACCCGCGCTCGGTGCTGTCGGTGATCACGCTGTCGAAGGCCGCCTACCGCAAGATGCAGCAAAACCTCTGGTGGGCAGCGGGTTACAACCTTATTGCGGTGCCGTTGGCGGCCGGTGTGCTGGCGCCGGTCGGCTTCGTCATGCCGATGTCGGTCGGCGCGCTGCTGATGTCGGCGTCGACGGTGGTGGTCGCGCTGAACGCGCAGCTGCTCCGACGGCTGGACTTACGGCCGAGCCCTCAATAGCCCAGCCCGCGCAGCTGCGCGCCCAGCTGCTCGGCGATCGCCTGATGCGTGCGGATCAGTTCGAGCTCGCGACCGATCTGAGCGCGCAGCGCGTGCAGAATTGCCAACTCGGCTGCGGGCGAATCCGACGCGAGGTCGAGCGCATCCGAGGTCGACGACACGACGTCGAGTGCCGACCGCGATGCCGACTTCGCCGCACTCGCCGCGTCGGCGGCCTCCTGTAGCCGCCGACCCAGATCGGAATCGACGCCCGAGAGGTGCTCGAGCGTTTCACGGGTGTCCTGCGCGAAGTCGGCATAGCCGGTGATTGCGTCACCGGTCATCGATGCGGCCTGGGTCTGTCCGGCGCGGATGGCATCCATGACATCGGTGAGATGACCGGCCCCCGTCGCGGTCACCCCGGGATGGGCCGCCCCGAACAACGAATCGGCCCGCGACAGCACATCGCCGACGGTGCGGACCAGATCGGACAGCGGCACAGGACTGTTGTATCAGCTATCGAGGGACGCGATGAGGTTGTTCAGGGTGGTCGCGTCGGCATCGGTCGTCGGTTCGCCCGCCTCGACGGCGTCCACCAGCTCGACGGGGACGCCTGCCGCGTTAGCGGTCTCGGCGGCGGACAGGTTGGCCCGCCTGCGCGCGGCGTAGAGCCGCTGACCCAGCGTCGCGCCGGGCCCGGCGGCCGCGCGGAACATCAGATCGTCGTAACGGCGGCGAACGGTGCGCAGCGCCAGCACCACATCGGGTGTGCCACGGCTGCGTTGTGCGGCGCGGGCGACGACGGCCTCGAGTTTGCGGAGGTCGCCGAGGATGACCGTGGCACGATCGGGAAATTCGGCGTCGTCGTCGGCAGGCAGCGACTCGATCGCCGCGCCGAACGTCTTCATGGCCACCTCGACGGCGCCCACGATGAGTGAAGCGGCACCGTCATCGGCGGTCGGCTCTGGCGTGGTACCGGGTACCGGGCCGCCGTACCGTATCGTCGCTATGGTTCCGGCGGGCCATTGCAGAAGCTCCTCCAGCTTGGCCCTCGTGCGCTCCCTCGGCCAGCTGCGCCCCTTCTCGAATGCGATGAGTGCGCCCGCGTTGATGATCTTGTACTTGGCGAGATTGCGCTGCTTGATGTCCAATTCGCGACGGCGGGCGGCGACCGCCGCGCCAGCACGGGCAATGCCCGGATCGCCGGCGTCCTCGTCCACGCGCCCAGTGTATCCAGCGCATCAGACGAGGCAGGCCCGACGCGGCCCATCTTTGTGAAGCCAAAGCAAGTGTTGCACTGCTACGGAAACAGCGCTACGGTTTAGCCTAGCGACCGAATCGAGAGGAAACGGCCATGACCGTCATGATCGAGATGCCAGTGCTGACCGACAATCTGATCGGTGCCTGCACGCACGACCCCGATCGCTGGATGACCGCCACCGACGACCAGACCAAGGCCGTGTGCAGGTCCTGTCCGCGTCGGTGGCTCTGCGCGAAAGAGGCATGCGAAATGCCGGGGGCGCAGGGCTTGTGGGCAGGCATTCACATTCCGGAGGGCGGCCGTGGCCGCACGTTCGCTCTGAAGCAACTCCGCTCGTTGGCCGAGCGCGGCGGCTACCCGGCACACCGCTGATCGGCCCGCAGCCTGCCCGCTCGACGAGGGGGAGCGGGCAGGCCTCGTGCCCCGACTCTAAGAATCTGACTAAGCTTTTTAGCAAACGTGTGCTAATCGACATTCACCAGCTTGGAGCCCCGCAAAATCGTACCCAGCAACGCCACCGGGTGATAATGGGCGCACAGCGCCCGACCGGTAGACTGTGAAGTGCTCGGCCCTCGTGGTCGAAATTCCCAGGCGCGCAACGGCTTCGCTCGTATCATGAGCGACAGATGGGGCAGCGTTTCCACGCGGGCCGGGCAGCCTAGTTAGGCACGACTAAGTTGGCATGTCAGGCGGGGTTTGTCATATCGTTTTCCCACTTGTGCCGAGTGGGGTAGGGGTCGTCGTTCAGTGCTGCACGGAGGCACCGCCACCGCATGACCGGCTGAGGCCGTCGTCGACGGCCGCCGGGGAAATTTCTGAAGCTGTTGAAGGGCTTGAAGGGCTAGGTGGGAATGGCGCCCGACAATCAGGGGTTGTCTCGCTCCTCACGTGCGCAGGGGCTGTCTCGCTCCTCACGTGCGCAGGGGCTGTCTTGCTCCTCACGTGCGCAGGGGCTGTCTCGCTCCTCACGTGCGCAGGGGTTATACAACCCCGCGTTCGAGCACGACGCCTGTGGCGTCGCCATGGTCGCGGACATGCACGGCCGCCGCAGCCGCGACATCGTCGACAAGGCCATCACGGCCTTGGTCAACCTGGAGCACCGCGGCGCCCAGGGCGCTGAGCCGCACACCGGCGACGGTGCGGGCATCCTGCTGCAGGTTCCCGACGATTTCCTGCGGGCCGTCGTCGACTTCGACCTACCCGAGGCGGGCAGCTACGCCACCGGCATCGCTTTTTTGCCGCAGTCGTCCAAGGACGCCGCCACGGCGTGTGAAGCCGTCGAGAAGATCGCCGAGGCCGAGGGCCTCGAGGTGCTGGGGTGGCGTGACGTGCCCACCGACGACTCGTCGCTCGGCGCACTCGCCCGGGACGCCATGCCGACGTTCCGGCAGGTGTTCATCGCAGGCGCCTCGGGAATGGAATTGGAGCGCCGCGCCTACGTGGTGCGCAAGCGCGCCGAACACGAACTCGGCACCAAGGGTCCGGGCCAGGACGGCCCCGGCCGCGAAACCGTCTATTTCCCAAGCCTTTCCAGCCAGACATTCGTCTACAAGGGCATGCTGACCACGCCGCAACTCAAGGCGTTCTACCTCGACCTGCAGGACGACCGGCTCACCAGCGCGCTGGGCATCGTGCATTCGCGGTTCTCGACCAACACATTCCCGTCGTGGCCGCTGGCGCACCCGTTCCGTCGGATCGCCCACAACGGCGAGATCAATACCGTCACCGGCAACGAGAACTGGATGCGGGCGCGTGAAGCGCTGATCAACACCGATGTGTTCGGCTCGGACGCGGGCCGCGACAAGGGCAGGAGCCTCGACAAGATCATCCCGGTTTGCACTCCTGGAGCCTCCGACACCGCGCGGTTCGACGAGGTGCTCGAGTTGCTGCATCTCGGCGGCCGCAGCTTGCCGCACGCCGTGCTGATGATGATTCCGGAGGCGTGGGAGCGCAACGAGTCGATGGACCCGGCGCGGCGGGCCTTTTACTCCTACCACGCATCGCTGATGGAGCCGTGGGACGGCCCGGCGTCGATGACCTTCACCGACGGCACCGTGATCGGCGCCGTCCTCGACCGCAACGGCCTTCGCCCGTCCCGCATCTGGGTTACCGAGGACGGTCTGGTGGTGATGGCGTCCGAGGCCGGCGTGCTGGACCTCGACCCGTCCATCGTGGTCAAGAAGATGCGGCTGCAGCCCGGGCGCATGTTCCTGGTCGACACGTCCAAGGGGCGCATCGTCTCCGATGAGGAGATCAAGGCCGAGCTGGCCGCCGAGCATCCCTATCAGGAGTGGCTGGACGCCGGGCTGTTCAAGCTCGACGACCTGCCGCCCGGCGACTACGTCCGCATGCCGCACCATCGGGTTGTGTTGCGTCAGCAGATCTTCGGATACACCTACGAGGAGCTCAACCTGTTGGTGGAGCCGATGGCGCGCTCGGGCGCCGAGCCGATCGGCTCGATGGGCACCGACACCCCGGTCGCCGTGCTCTCGCAGCGGCCGCGGATGCTCTACGACTATTTCCAGCAGCTGTTCGCCCAGGTCACCAACCCGCCGCTGGACGCCATCCGCGAAGAGGTGGTCACCAGCCTGCAGGGCACGGTCGGCCCGGAGGGCGACCTGCTCAACCCGAACGCCGAATCCTGCCGCCAGATCGTGCTGGCCCAACCGATTCTGCGCAACGCCGAACTGTCGAAGCTGATATGCGTCGACCCGGACCACGAGATCCGCGGCCACAAGCACGGCATGCGCGCCGCGGTGATCCGATGCCTGTACCCGGTCAACCGCGGCGGCCAGGGCCTCAAGGAGGCGCTGGACAACGTGCGGGCAAGAGTGTCGGCCGCCATCCGCGACGGCGCGCGCATCATCGTCTTGTCCGATCGCGAGTCCGACGAGTCGATGGCACCGATCCCGTCCCTGCTGAGTGTGTCGGCCGTGCACCATCATCTGGTCCGCGACCGCACGCGCACCCAGGTCGGGCTCGTCGTCGAGGCGGGCGACGCCCGCGAGGTGCACCACATGGCATGCCTGGTCGGCTTCGGCGCGGCCGCGATCAACCCGTACATGGCGTTCGAGTCGATCGAGGACATGGTCGACCGCGGCGTGATCACCGGCATCAGCAGCGACCAAGCCAAGGCCAACTACGTCAAGGCGGCGGGCAAGGGCGTGCTGAAGGTGATGTCCAAGATGGGCATCTCGACGCTGGCGTCCTACACCGGCGCTCAGCTCTTCCAGGCCATCGGCGTCAGCCAGCCGTTGCTCGACGAATACTTCACCGGCCTGAACTGTCCGGTCGGCGGCATCGATCTCGACGACATCGCCGACGACGTTTCGCGGCGGCATTCGCTGGCGTTCCTTGACCGGCCCGACGAGTGGGCGCACCGCGAACTCGAGGTCGGCGGTGAGTACCAGTGGCGTCGCGAGGGCGAGTACCACCTGTTCAACCCGGACACGGTGTTCAAGCTGCAGCACTCCACCCGCACCGGGCAGTACGAGGTCTTCAAGGAATACACCCGGCTTGTCGACGACCAGAGTGAGCGGATGGCCTCGCTGCGCGGGCTGCTGAAGTTCCGCGACGGTATGCGTGCGCCGGTACCGCTCGACGAGGTCGAGTCGGCCAGCGAGATCGTCAAGCGATTCTCCACGGGCGCGATGAGCTACGGCTCGATCTCCGCCGAAGCGCACGAGACGCTGGCGATCGCGATGAATCGCCTTGGCGGCCGGTCGAACTCGGGTGAGGGCGGCGAAGCCGTCAGCCGGTTCGAGCGCGACGAGAACGGTGACTGGCGGCGCAGCGCGATCAAGCAGGTCGCGTCCGGCCGGTTCGGTGTGACCAGCCACTACCTGAGCAACTGCACCGACATCCAGATCAAGATGGCCCAGGGCGCGAAACCCGGTGAGGGCGGTCAGCTTCCGGGCAACAAGGTCTACCCCTGGGTGGCCGAGGTACGGCATTCGACGCCCGGCGTCGGACTGATCTCACCGCCGCCGCACCACGACATCTATTCGATCGAAGATCTCGCGCAGTTGATCCACGACCTGAAGAACTCCAACCCGCAGGCGCGCGTGCACGTCAAGTTGGTGAGCGAGAACGGCGTCGGCACCGTGGCCGCGGGCGTGTCGAAAGCGCACGCCGACGTGGTGCTGATCTCCGGTCACGACGGCGGCACTGGCGCGACCCCGTTGACGTCGATGAAGCACGCGGGTGCGCCCTGGGAGCTCGGGCTGGCCGAAACCCAGCAGACGTTGCTGCTCAACGGACTTCGCGACCGCATCGTCGTGCAGGTGGACGGGCAGCTCAAGACCGGCCGCGACGTCGTGGTCGCCGCGCTGCTCGGCGCCGAGGAGTTTGGCTTCGCCACCGCGCCGCTGGTGGTGTCCGGCTGCATCATGATGCGCGTCTGCCACCTCGATACCTGCCCGGTCGGCGTCGCGACCCAGAATCCGGCGCTGCGCAAGCGCTTTGCGGGCAAGCCCGAGTTCGTCGAGAACTTCTTTATGTTCATCGCCGAGGAGGTGCGGGAAACGATGGCTCAGTTGGGCTTCCGCACCGTCAACGAGATGGTCGGTCAGGTCGGTTCGCTGGACACCACGAAGGCCGCCGAGCACTGGAAGGCCTACAAGCTGGACCTGGCCCCGGTGCTGCACGAGCCCGAGTCGGCCTTCATGAACCAGGACCTGTACTGCAGCTCCCGTCAGGACCACGGTCTGGACAAGGCGCTCGACCAGCAGCTGATCGTGATGTGCCGCGAGGCGCTCGACTCCGCCACCCCGGTCCGGTTCTCCACGACGATCGCCAACACCAACCGCACCGTCGGCACCATGCTCGGCCACGAGCTCACCAAAGCCTATGGCGGCCAGGGTCTTCCCGACGGAACGATCGACATCACGTTCGACGGATCGGCCGGCAACAGCTTCGGCGCCTTCGTGCCGAAGGGCATCACCCTGCGGGTGTACGGCGATGCCAACGACTACGTCGGCAAGGGCCTGTCCGGTGGACGCCTGGTGGTGCGCCCCTCGGACAATGCCCCGCAGGACTATGTCGCCGAGGACAACATCATCGCCGGCAATGTGATTCTGTTCGGCGCCACCAGCGGGCAGGCGTATCTGCGCGGTGTGGTGGGCGAGCGGTTCGCGGTGCGGAACTCCGGCGCCCACGCGGTGGTGGAGGGCGTCGGCGACCACGGTTGCGAGTACATGACCGGCGGCAAGGTCGTCATCCTCGGCGCCACCGGCCGCAACTTCGCTGCCGGCATGTCCGGCGGGGTGGCCTACGTCTACAACGCGGACGGCGGTTTCGAGCAGAACCTCAATGCCGAGATGGTGGATCTCGACGAGATGGACGACGAGGACGTCGACTTCCTGCGCGCGATGATCACTGCGCACGTCGATGCCACGGATTCTGGTGTCGGGCAGCGCATTCTGGCTGATTGGGATAGTGAATTGAAGAACTTCGTCAAGGTGATGCCGCGCGACTTCAAGCGCGTACTCCAGGCGATCGCTGAGGCTAAAGCTTCGGGAATGTCCGGCTCCGACGTCGACACGGCGATCATGGCGGCTGCGAATGGCTGACCCCAGAGGCTTCCTCAAGTACACGCACCGCGAGACCCCGCACCGCCGGCCGGTCCCGCTGCGACTGCACGACTGGAAAGAAGTCTACGAGGACTTCGCCAAGGACAGTCTGCGCGAACAGGCGGCGCGCTGCATGGACTGCGGAATCCCGTTCTGTCACAACGGATGTCCACTCGGCAACCTGATACCGGAGTGGAACGACCTGGTGCGCACCGACCGCTGGCGCGACGCGATCGAGCGGCTCCATGCCACCAACAACTTCCCCGAGTTCACCGGTCGGCTGTGCCCGGCGCCGTGTGAGGGGTCGTGCGTGCTCGGCATCAACCAGGACCCGGTCACCATCAAGCAGGTCGAGGTCGAGATCATCGACAACGCCTTCGACGAGGGCTGGGTCGTGCCGCTGCCGCCGGACCGGTTGACGGGTAAGTCCGTCGCCGTCGTCGGATCAGGCCCGGCCGGTCTGGCCGCGGCCCAGCAACTCACCCGCGCGGGCCATGCGGTGACGGTCTTCGAGCGCGAAGACCGGATCGGCGGTCTGCTGCGCTACGGCATCCCCGAATTCAAGATGGAGAAGCGCCACATCGACCGTCGTCTCGAGCAGATGAAGGCCGAGGGCACCGAGTTTCGTGCCGGCGTCAACGTCGGCGTCGACATCACCGCCGAACAACTGCGCTCACAGTTCGACGCCGTGGTGCTGGCGGGCGGGGCGACCGCGTGGCGCGACCTGCCGATCCCGGGCCGTGAGTTGGACGGCATCCATCAAGCGATGGAATTCCTGCCGTGGGCCAACCGCGTCCAGCAGGGGGATCCGGTGACCGACGCCGACGGGCTGCCGCCGCTGCACGCCAAGGGCAAGAAGGTCATCATCATCGGCGGCGGTGACACCGGCGCCGACTGCCTGGGCACCGTGCACCGGCAGGGCTGCGAGAGCGTGCACCAGTTCGAGATCATGCCCCGGCCGCCGGAGACGCGTGCCGACTCCACGCCGTGGCCGGTCTACCCGCTGATGTTCCGGGTGTCGTCGGCCCATGAGGAGGGCGGCGAGCGGGTTTACTCGGTGAACACCGAGGAGTTCATCGGCCGCGACGGCAAGGTGACCGGCCTGCGCGGATACGAGGTCAAGATGGCCGGCGGCAAGTTCGAAAAGCTCGAGGGCACCGACTTCGAGATGCAGGCCGATCTGGTGTTGCTCGCCATGGGCTTCGTCGGCCCGGAGCGGGAGGGCCTGCTCGACAACCTGAACGTGGAGATCACCGACCGGGGCAACGTCGCCAGGGATGCGAACTTCGCGTCGTCGGTGCCGGGCGTCTTCGTCGCCGGTGACATGGGCCGGGGCCAGTCGCTGATCGTGTGGGCGATTGCCGAGGGACGCGCCGCCGCCGCGGCCGCCGACCGCTACCTGATGGGGCACACGGCGCTACCAGCACCGATCAAACCCACCGCGGTCCCTCAGCGCTAGCGCGACACGCCCGCCAATGTGTGGTTTTCGGGTGCGCTCACGGGACAGTAGTGGCCATGTATCTGGACCGGCGGCACTTCTTGGTCGCGCTTTCCGCGGTGACCGTCGGGGCGTTGGGCCTGACGCGGTGCAGCACCACCGCGCAACCGCAGGCCACGGAGGCGACCCCGGTGGCGGTCGAACATCCGCCCGCGCTGCTGCCGCCCCCGCCGCCGCAGGCGCGCGTGCCGCTGCCCGGCGGCGGTGTGTTGAGCACTCTGCCGGACGGGGACCTGCTGGCGCTGACAGTCGATGACGGCGTGAGCAGCGACGTGGTCCGGCTCTATACGGAGTTTGCCAGGGATACCGGTGTGCGGCTGACGTACTTCGTCAACGGTGCCTACCGGTCGTGGACCGACAACAAGGATCTGCTTCGTCCGCTCGTCGACAGCGGACAAATCCAGCTCGGCAACCACACCTGGTCCCACCCTGATCTGACGAAGTTGCCGTTAACCGCTGTGGCAGAAGAACTTCGGCATACCCACGATTTTCTCTGGAAGACCTATGGCGTCGACGCGCGGCCTTTCTTCCGGCCGCCCTACGGTGCGCACGACGCCAACGTCGACAAGCTCTCCGGCGAGCTCGGATACACCGCGGACACGTTGTGGTCGGGATCGTTGGAGGACCATGTCGTGATCCCGGCGGACCGGATAGTCACGATGGCGCAGAAGTACTTCACGCCCGGCACCATCGTGATCGGACACCTCAACCACGACCCGGTCACCCACGTCTACGGACGGCTCGTCGACCTCATCCGGGAGCGCCGACTGCGAACCGTGACCCTGAACGATGTGTACACGAGCTGAACCTCAAATTTCACTTCTGTCTCATAAAAAACATCTGATGATTAATCGGCGCGCCTCATTCTGTTTGCCACATCTGCGATATTTAATGACTTGGTGAGGACACTGCGGTAACGTAGTGCCTCGGTTCAGCAATTGCTATACCGCAGGAGTTATCGACGTGTATCTCAACCCACTGTCACGCTCTCGGATGAGTCGAATCGCCTGGTCATTGCTACGCCACCCCGTGAAGTGCCGTGAGTACCCGGCGAAGGCCGAGCGCCTGATCACCGCCGACGAACTCCTCCGTTACGGCTACTAGCAACCGCCACCACGTCCCGTCGCGGCGTTCCGCCGTCCCGTGACCGGTTCTTTGCCGGACCGTTATATTTTCGTTATCGTCACTTGTCTTTGCTGGTGAGGCCCGAATCCCGGATTGCCTCGGCCAACGGCTCGAGCACGCCGGGGTCGTGCGGCGGCGGCAGGTAGACGATCGCGAGATCCAGTCCCTCCTTGCCGAGCGCACCCGCCTCGTCGACCGCCTTGGCGTAGTCGAGGTCGCTAGCCTTTCCGCTCCCCGCGTGCGCGGCCTCCAACCGCACATGCGCCGACAGCGTGATGTCCTTCGGGTCGCGCCCGATGTCCGCACAGCGCGCGGCCAGCACGTCACGCTTGCGGGCGAATTCCTCGGGCGGCCCGCCCACGAAGTTCCAGTGGTCGGCGTAGCGCGCGGTCAGCGGCAGGGTGCGCTTCTCGCCGCTGCCGCCGATGCAGATCGGTGGATGCGGCTGCTGCGGGCCCTTCGGCTCATTGCGCGCGTCGGAGAGTTGGTAGTACGTGCCGTCGAACGTCGTCGTCTCGTTGGTCAGCAGACTGGTCAGCACCTCGCACGCCTCCTCGAAGCGGTCGAAACGCTCCTTGATCGAGCCGAGTTCGATTCCGTACGCGCCGGATTCCTCTTCGTTCCAGCCTGCGCCGATGCCGAGTTCCAGCCGGCCGTCGGAGACGATGTCCAGCGCCGCAGCCATATTCGCGAGCACGGCGGGGTGGCGGTAGTGGATGCCGGTCACCAACACACCCACCCGGAGTCGCTTGGTGGCCTGAGCCAACGCCGTCAGCGTGGTCCACCCCTCCAGGCATGGCCCGGCGGAGTCGGAGAAGATCGGATAGAAGTGATCGAACGTCCAGCCGGACTCGAAGACGTCGATGTCGTCGGCCGCCTGCCAGACGGCGAGCATGTCGTGCCAGTTGGTGTTCTGCGGGGATGTCTTGAAGGCGAATCGCACTACATCGACCCTAGTCCTGGATCGCTCGCCGCGCCTCGTCAGTCGGGCTCGCCGGCTCCGCGCCTCGTCAGTCGGGCTCGCCGTATTCGTCGAACCAATAGGCCAGCTTGCCGCGTCGGCTCACCGCGCGCAGCCTGCGTTCCGCGGCCGTCCGCGTCTTCGGTGTGGTGACGATCAGCAACTCGTCGCCCGCTGCGATTCGGGTGTCGGGCTGCGGCACAAAGGTGTGCCCGTCGCGGATGATCAGCGTGATGACGCTCGGATCGGGCAGCTGCAGTTCGAGCACGGTGACCCCGTGCAGCCGCGACGGAAAATGCACCGTCATCGTCAACAACTCCGCCTCCAGGACGTCCAGGGGCGCCGCCTCGACCTGAATCTCGCGGGTCGCTTCGCGCGGTATCAAGCCAAGACGGTGGGCGAGCAGGCGCAGGCTCGGTCCCTGCACCAGGGTGAAGACCACCACCAGGATGAAGACGATGTTGAGCAGCCGAAGGCTGTCGGGCACGCCTTCGACGATCGGAAAGGTTGCCAGCACGATGGGGACCGCACCGCGCAGCCCGGCCCACGACATGAACACCTGTTCCTTCCACGGAACGCGGAATCCGACGAGGGAGATGACCACCGATGCCGGTCGTGAAATCAACAGAAGCACCGACCCGATGACGATCGCCGGCACGAGTTGGGCGCCGAGCTCACCGGGATCGACCAGCAGGCCGAGCAGCACGAACAGCCCGATCTGGGCCAGCCAACCGAGACCTTCGGCGAACGAACGGGTCGCCGAGCGGTGCGGCAGGCCGGAATTCGCGAGCACAACCGCGGCCAGGTACGCGGCGAGAAATCCGCTCGCGTGCGCGCTGCCCGCCGCGGCGAACGCGACCAGCCCCAGGCCGAAGTTCGCCAGTGGATACAACCCCGATGCCGGAAGTGCGATGCGACGCAACGCGATCGAGCCGAGATATCCGCATCCGAGTCCGATCGCGGCACCGACTCCGAGCTCATAGAGCAGTTCGCCCACCGCGTGCACCGGGGACAGTTCCAGCGGCGTGGCCGAGAACATCAGCACGAGGATCACGGCAGGCGCGTCGTTGAAGCCGGATTCGGCCTCGAGCATCCCGGCGACCCTGCGCGGCAGCGGCACGACGCGCAGCACCGAGAACACGGCGGCGGCGTCGGTGGAGGAGACGATTGCGCCCAGGAGAAGTGCGAGCTGCCAATCCATTCCGAGCAGCAGATGAGCGCCCGCGGCCGTGATGACCATACTGACCGCCACGCCGAACGTGGCCAGCATCCCGGCCGGCGCGAGCACCCGCCGGATATCGGAAAACCTGGTTGTCAGGCCACCTTCCACGAGGATGATCGCCAGCGCCACCGTACCGAGGTGGTTGGCGAGCAGATAGTCGTCGAAGTGCAGTCCCAGGCCGTCCTCGCCGACGACGACGCCGACGCCGAGGAACAACAACAGCGCCGGCAGTCCGACCGTGGTGGCCGCGCGCGTGGCGACGATGCTGGCCAACAACACGAGCCCGCCGGCCAGCAGAACCAGATACAGCTGCTGCAAAGTCATTTCATCCCGCAGTTAACCAGTACGGCCGCGCATGGGTCAGTATGACGTTGTGTTCCGAATCAGGCGGCGGTCCGACGGCGGATCCAACCGCGCCGAGAATCGCGAGCCGATGCGCATCGGCATCGCGGGCGCGGGTGCGATCGGCCGGTCCGTCGCACTGGAACTGCTCGCCTACGGACACAAAATCCTGTTGATCGAGAACAACGTCCGGCACTACGAACCGAAGACGGTGCCCGGCGCGGACTGGCTGCTCGCCGACGCGTGCGAACTCGCGTCGCTGGAAGAGGCAGGCATGCAACTCTGCGATGTGGTGATCGCCGCGACCGGAGACGACAAAGCGAACCTCACGACCTCGCTTCTGGCCAAGACCGAGTTCGGGGTGTCGCGGGTGGTCGCCCGCGTCAACGACGCCCGTAACGAGTGGTTGTTCAGCGAGGCGTGGGGCGTCGACGTGGCGGTGTCCGCGCCGCGCGCTCTCGTCGCGGCGATCGAGGGGGCCATCGACATCGGCCATCTGGTCAGCCTGATGGAGCTGAGACAAGGCCAGGTGAGCTTGGCCAAACTGCGACTGCCCGCCGACGATCCGATGGTCGGCAAGCGGGTCCGCGACATCGTGCTGCCGGACAACACCGCGCTGGGCATTCTGATCCGCGACAGCGGGGTGATCCTGCCGCAACCCGACGATGTGCTGCAGGCCGACGACGAGATGTTGTTCTTCGCGGGCGGCGCCATCGACGACCAGGTCCGCGCCCTCGTGCACGGCGCCACGAAGCCGCTGCGCGGTCAGACGCGACCGACCAGCTGACAAGTCCCGACGACCACCTACCGATCCGAGCGCGGATCGCGCGCCCCCACTAGCTGAACAATATGATAACTTCATCAACTGATAGATCGTAGGAAACATGAATTCTTCAGGAGCGTCGTGGAGTCGCAGCCGCTGTACAAGCTCAAGGGCGAGTTCTTCAAGACGCTCGGGCATCCGGCGCGGGTACGGATTCTCGAGATCCTGGCCGTGCAGGAGCGGTCGGTCGGTGAACTGTTGCCCGAAATCGGGATCGAGTCGTCGAACCTGTCCCAGCAACTGGGCGTGCTGCGGCGTGCCGGTGTGGTCGACGCGCGCAAGGACGGCAACACGGTGATCTACTCGATCGCCTCACCCGACATCGCCGAGTTGCTTACCGTGGCCCGCAAGGTCCTGACCACCGTGCTGAGCGACCGCGTCGCCATGCTCGAGGATCTGCGCGCCAGCCGTCCGGCGGATTAGCCCCCATGGATTGGTTCCGCAAGATCTTCCGGGTGGGCCGCGTCGTCGAGCCCGCCACCGATGCGCCGGAGCCGGCCGTGAAACCTCCCGCGGGAGTGCGTGGTTCGCTGCAAATCCGCCACGTCGACGCGGGTTCCTGCAACGGCTGTGAGGTCGAGATCGGTGGCGCATTCGGACCGGTCTATGACGCCGAACAGTATGGGGCGCGGTTGGTTGCGTCCCCTCGGCACGCGGACGCGCTGCTGGTGACCGGCGTGGTCACCCGCAACATGGCCGAACCGCTGCGAAATTCCGTTGCGGCAACGCCGCAACCGCGAGTAGTGATCGCCTGCGGCGACTGCGCGCTGAACCGCGGCGTGTTCACCGACGCCTACGGTGTGGCCGGCGCGGTCGCCGACGTGGTGCCCGTCGATGTCGAGATCCCGGGCTGCCCACCGACCCCCGCCGAGATCGTCGCGGGCCTGAGATCGGTGACAGGCAAATGACCACGACACTTGTCGATGGGCCCGCAGCCGCGGAAATCACCGCACGACACAACGGTTTCGGCGCTACCACGGGAGTCATCACAACGTGCCTTGGCGCCGTCGGCGTGTGGGCGGGGCTCGTCGGCATCTTCGATGCGCCCCTTGCGCTGCACATCGGCTGGCTGTTGCCACTGTCGGGCGTCTACTTGGAGGTAGGTCCGCTCGGCGGCTTCTTCATGGCATTGACCGGGGCGGTGGCGATACCGGTCGGGGTCTACGCGATCGGCTACGCCCACCACCTGAGCAGGATCCCCGCGGCGATGCTGCCGCTGTTCGTGGCGGCGATGCTGCTGGTGCCCGCGGCCGGGTCGGTGACGACGTTCCTGCTGGCATGGGAGCTGATGGCCATCGCATCGCTGGCGCTGGTGCTGACCGACCACACCCGCCCCGAGGTCCGCTCTGCGGCAACCGTCTACGCGGTGATGACTCAACTCGGCTTCGTGGCCATCCTGGTCGGGCTGATGGTGCTGTCGGCCGCAGGCGGGGCCGACCGGTTCGACGCGCTGGCCGATGTGCCTGACGGCGTACGCACGGCCGTCTTTCTGCTGACCGTCGTGGGTTTTGGCTCGAAAGCCGGTCTGGTGCCGCTGCACGCGTGGCTGCCGCGCGCACACCCGGAGGCACCCAGCCCGGTGTCGGCGCTGATGAGCGCGGCCATGGTCAACCTCGGCGTGTACGGCATCATGCGCATCGACCTGCAACTGCTCGGCCCAGGTCCGCGGTGGTGGGGGCTGGTGCTGCTCATCGTCGGCGGGTTGTCCGCTCTGTACGGCGTGCTGCAGGCTTCGGTAGCGACGGATCTCAAACGCCTGCTTGCCTATTCGACGACGGAGAACATGGGGCTGATCACCATGGCCCTCGGCGCCGCGACGCTCTTCGCCGGCTCCGAGGCCTGGGGTCCCGCAACGATCGCGATGGCCGCGGCGGTGCTGCACCTCGTCGCCCATGCTGCGTTCAAGTGCCTTGGCTTTCTGGCCGCGGGGTCGGTGTTGTCCGCCACGGGGCTGCGCGACCTCGACAAACTCGGTGGGCTGGCCCGCCGAATGCCCGCCACCACTACCCTTTTCGGAGTGGCCGCCCTCGGCGCAACCGGGTTGCCCTTGGGTGCCGGCTTCGTCAGTGAGTGGCTGCTCATCCAGTCGCTGATCCATGCCGCGCCTGGCCATGACACCACCGTCGCCCTGACGGCGCCGCTGGCGGTGGGTGCGGTCGCGCTGACCACCGGCCTGGGCGTGGCGGCGATGGTCAAGGCGTTCGGTATCGGCTTCCTGGCACGACCCCGTTCGGAACCCGCCGCAGGCGCTCGTGAAGCCCCGGGCAGCATGGTCGCCGGCATGACGATCGCCGCCGCTGCATGCGCGTTGCTCGCGGTCGTGCCGGTGCTTGTGGCGCCCGCGCTGCGCGAGGTGCTCGACGCGCTGCCCGCAGCGCGGGCCGTCGGCTTCACCGATTTCGGCGGGGTGATCCGGCTGCCGGGGGTATCGGGGTCGATCGCGCCCGGCGTGATCGCAATCGCCCTGCTGATCGGCGTGCTGGCCGCGGTGGCGCTGGGCCGGTGGCGTGCGCGTCGCCGTCCGGCTGCCGAGGTGCTCCCGCCCTGGGCATGTGGCGCGGACGGGCTGACGGCCCGGATGCAATACACCGCAACATCGTTCGCGGAGCCGCTGCAGCGAGTGTTCGGCGACGTGCTGCGCCCGGACACCGATGTCGAAGTGACCCATTACGACGAGTCGCGGTACATGGCCACCAGCGTGACCTATCGGAGCCGCATCAGTGACGCCATCGAGGATCGCTTCTACGCACCGGTACTGCGAGCGGTGACGGTGGCCGCACAGATGGTGCGGCGCGCGCACACCGGCAGCGTCCACCTCTACCTGCTCTACGGCGCGCTTGGTGTGTTGATCGTGTTGGTTGTCGCCAAATGAATGTGATGTCCTACGCCGCGGGCGCGGCCCAGATCGGCACCGTGAGCATCGGCGCACCGCTGGTGATCGGGCTGACCCGGCAGGTGCGAGCGCGTTGGGAGGGCCGTGCGGGCGGCGGGATACTTCAACCCTGGCGAGACCTTCGCAAACTACTTGGCAAGCAACAGATCACACCGCAGGGCACCACGCTGCTATTTGTGTCGGCGCCGGCGGTGCTGGCGGGCACGACGCTGCTGATCGCCGCGATCGCGCCGCTGGTGGCCACCGGGTCACCGCTGGATTCGAGCGCCGACCTGTTCGCCGTCGTCGGGTTGCTCTTCCTGGGCACGGTGTCGTTGACCCTGGCCGGGATCGACACCGGCACGTCGTTCGGGGGCATGGGCGCCAGCCGGGAGATCACCATCGCCGCACTGGTGGAACCGACGATCCTGCTCGCGGTATTCGCGCTCTCGATCCAAGCCGGATCGGCGAATCTCGGTGCGTTGGTGGCCAATACGCTCGCTCACCCCGGGCAGGTTGCATCGCTGACCGGAGTGCTCGCCTTCGTCGCTCTGGTGATCGTCATCATCGCCGAGACCGGCCGCCTTCCCGTCGACAACCCGGCGACCCACCTCGAGCTCACGATGGTGCATGAGGCGATGGTGCTCGAGTACGCGGGTCCCCGCCTCGCCCTGGTGGAATGGGCCTCGGCGATGCGGCTGACCGTTCTGCTGGCGCTGTTGGCGAATCTGTTCCTGCCGTGGGGAATTGCCGGTGGGCAACCCAGCGCGGCCGACGTCATCGTCGGCGTCGCCGCGGCGGCCGTCAAGGTCGGCGTGCTGGCTGTGCTGCTGGCCAGCGCCGAGGTGTTCATCGCGAAACTGCGGTTATTCCGTGTGCCCGAGCTGCTGGCCGGGTCGTTCCTGCTGGCCCTGCTCGCGGTCACCGCCGCCAACTTCTTCACCGTGTCAGGACCGCAATGACCGACGTCAACTTCGCCACCCTGATCGACTTCGCCGCAGGCGGCCTCACGCTGGCCGCCGTGCTCATCGTGTGGCGGCGCGATCTTCGCGCCATTGTGCGACTGCTGGCATGGCAGGGCGTTGCGCTGGCGGCAATTCCGGTCGTGCGTGGACTTCACGACAACGACTACGCTCTGGTCGCGGTCGGTGTGGCGGTGCTCGTCCTGCGCGCCGCGGTTCTGCCGTGGCTGTTGGCCAGGGCCCTGGCCGCCGAGCAACAAACGCAGCGCGAGGCCACACCCCTGGTGAACACGGCCACCTCCCTGCTGATCACCGGGGTCCTGACCGTCGTCGCATTCGCGATCACCCGTCCGCTGGTCAGCCTGGAACAGAACCCGGTCGTCAACGCGGTCCCCGCCGCGTTCGCGGTCATCCTCATCGCCCTGTTCGTGATGACGACGCGGCGTCACGCGGTCTCGCAGGCGGCGGGATTCCTGATGCTGGACAACGGGATCGCCGCGTCCGCGTTCCTGTTGACGGCCGGTGTGCCGCTGATCGTCGAGCTCGGGGCGTCGCTGGACGTGCTGTTCGCGGTGCTGGTGATCGGCGTCCTCACCGGACGGCTGCGCCGCGCCTTCGGCGGTGCCGACCTGGACCGCCTGCAGGAGCTGCGCGACTGATGACCGCACTGCTGCTTGCTCCCATCCTCGCGCCGATTGTCGCGGCAGCCGTGAATCTCGTTGTCGGATGGCGTCGTTGGACCGCGGCGCTCACGGTGCTGTCGGCCGTCGCGGTGCTGGCCTGCGGGGTCACGCTCGGCGTGCGTATCGGGCACGCGCAGTATGTCGCGCCGGGCGGGCTGCTGCGCGTCGACGCACTCTCGGTGACGATGCTGATCGTCATCGGCGTCGTCGCCACGCTGGCCACGTGGGCCAGCATCGGATACGTCGACGCCGAACTTCAGCACGGCCACACCGACTCGAGCGGGGCACGGCTCTATGGCGTGCTGACCCCGGCGTTCGTTGCGGCGATGGTTCTGGCGGTGTGCGCGAACAACATCGGTGTCGTCTGGGTCGCAATCGAGGCCACCACCGTCATCACCGCCTTCCTGGTAGGGCACCGCCGCACCAAGACCGCATTGGAGGCCACGTGGAAGTACGTGGTCATCTGCTCGGTCGGCATTGCGGTGGCGTTCCTGGGCACGGTGCTGCTGTACTTCGCCGCGCAACACGCCGGGGCGCCCGATGCGCAGGCGCTCGACCTCGATGTGCTCGCGGCATACGCCGCCCGCCTCGACCCGGGGGTGACCCGGCTGGCCGGGGGTCTCCTGCTCATCGGGTATGGCGCCAAGGCCGGCCTGGTCCCGTTCCACACCTGGCTGGCCGACGCGCACAGCCAGGCTCCGGCGCCGGTGTCCGCGCTGATGAGCGGGGTGCTGCTGTCGGTGGCGTTCTCCGTGCTTCTGCGCATCAAGCCAATCGTCGACGCCGCCGCCGGGCCGACGTTCTTGCGCACCGGCTTGATGGTGCTCGGACTGGCCACGCTGCTGGTCGCGGCGCTGATGCTGACCGTGACCGGCGATGTCAAGCGGATGCTCGCGTACTCGTCGATGGAGAACATGGGGCTGATCGCGATCGCCGCCGCGGTGGGGACCACGTTGGCGATCGCGGCCCTGTTGCTGCACGTGCTCGCCCACGGCGTCGGCAAGACCGTGTTGTTCCTGGCCGGCGGGCAGCTGCAGGTCGCGCACGGCAGCACCGCTATCGCCGACATCACGGGCGTCGCACGGCGCTCGCGGCTGATCGGCGGCTCGTTCGCGCTAGGGTTGATCGTGCTGCTGGGAATGCCCCCGTTCGCGATCTTCGCCAGTGAGCTGGCCATCGCGCGATCGCTGGCTGATGCCGGGCTGGCGTGGGTACTGGCCGCGGCGATGCTGTTGATCGCCGTCGCGTTCGCCGCACTCGTGCGCAACGCAAGCCGGATGCTGCTCGGCACCACACCTGCGGCTGCGCCGACGATCGTCGTGCCCGCCACCGTCGCGGCCGCGCTGCTCGCCGGCGTCACAGCCTCGCTCGCGCTCGGGATCACGGCGGGCCCGCTGACTGAACTCTTGACCACCGCCGCCGGACAGGTAGGGGCGTTGTGACCGGGGACCGGGAATTGCACAGGATCTCTCGAGACGCCGTCGCGGATAGGGCGGAAGAACTCCTGGCCGCCGGCTTCCGGTTGGCGTTGATGGCGGCTCACGACGACGGCGACCGGCTTCGGGTGGTGTACCTGTTCCTTGCGGGCAGGCCGGACCGGCGCATCGAACTCGAGTGCATCGTGCCGACCAGCGATCCCGCGGTGCCGTCGCTGGCGTATGTGTCGTTCCCTGCTGGTCGCTTCGAGCGGGAGATGGCCGACCTCTACGGCATCCGCCCGGTGGGGCATCCGCGACCGCGCCGGTTGGTGCGGCATGCGCACTGGCCGGAGGGCTGGCATCCCATGCGTGACGATTCCGGGCCGGCACCGGAATTCGAGCCTAGTGGGCGGTTTCCCTTCGTCACGGTGGAGGGAGCCGGGGTGTATGAGATCCCGGTGGGCCCCGTACACGCCGGCCTGATCGAACCGGGGCACTTCCGGTTCTCCGTCGTCGGCGAGACCGTGCTCCGGGTGAAGGCGCGGCTGTGGTTCGTGCACCGCGGCCTGGAGAAGGCATTCCATGGCAGGGCCGCCACCGACGCGACTGAACTGGCCGAGCGCGTCAGCGGCGACACGTCCGCAGGTCATGCGGTGGCGCACAGCCTCGCGGTCGAGGACGCACTGGGCATCGAGGTTCCCGACTCGGTGCACCGGTTGCGGGCGTTGCTCGTCGAACTCGAACGGCTCTACAACCTGGCCGCCGACCTCGGCGCCCTCGCCAACGACGTCGGCTTCTCGCTGGCGAACTCCCACTGCCAACGGATCCGTGAACGGCTGTTGCGGCTCAACGCGGCGGTCACCGGACACCGGCTGCTGCGCGGCGCCATCGGTCCCGGCCGGGTGGCGCTACGGGATCTGCCGGACACGGCGTCACTGAGGTCGATAGCCGTCGACCTTGCTGAGGTCGCCGATCTCACGCTGGCCAACAGTGGCGTCCACGACCGGTTTGCCGGAACGTCCGTCCTGGCCGTCGACGATGCCCGCGCCGTGGGCTGCCTGGGATATGTCGCCCGTGCGAGCGGCGTCCGAACCGATGCACGGCTGGAGCACCCGACCATCGACCTACCTGTCTCCGAGCGCGGATCCGGTGACGGCGACGTGCTGGCCCGCTACACGGTGCGGCGAGACGAATTTGCGGCAGGCATCGACTTGGCCTGCCATCTGGTCGAATCGCATACCGGCCCGATCGAATACGCCGTCGCGGCGCCACCGCCCCACGGACACCGCAGTGGCGTCGGCATCATCGAGGGCTGGCGCGGCACGATCGTGCACCGTGTCGAGATCGACACCAACGGCCGCATCACGCGCGCGAAGATTGTCGACCCATCCTGGTTCAACTGGCCCGCCCTGCCCGTCGCCATGGCCGACACGATCGTCCCCGACTTCCCATTGACCAACAAGAGTTTCAATTTGTCCTACGCCGGCAACGATCTGTAGACCGCGATGAGTTTGCGCGCGGAAGGCTGTCAGTACGGGCATGATCGATCTCACCTCCGCCGTCCGGCGCACCGCCGATGTGTTGGCCGACGTATCCGATGACCAGCTGGCCTTGCCGACGCCCTGCGAGAAGATGCGTCTCGATGCGCTGATCGCCCACATCGGCATGCTCGCTGCGGCCTTCACCGCCGCCGCACGCAAGGACTTCGGTCCGCTGACCGACACCCCACCCGTCGACGGTGCGCCGCTGGACCCTGACTGGCGCACCGACTACCCGCAGCGGCTGGCCGTGCTGGCCGCGGCATGGCGCGACCCCGACGCATGGCAGGGCATGACGCGAGCCGGCGGCGTCGAGCTGCCCGCCGAGGTGATGGGCTCGGTCGCACTGGCCGAAGTCGTCATTCACGGCTGGGACGTCGCCCGTGCGGTCGGCCGCCCGTACGACATCGACCCGGCCACCAGCCAGGCCTGCCTCGCACACCTCGCGCAGTTCGACGCCGGGGGCACCGAGGGCATGTTCGGGCCCGCCGTGCCGATCGCCGACGACGCACTGGAGCTGGACCGCATCATCGCCATGAGCGGGCGTCACCCCGCTTGGCGTGCGCCGTAACCGGGCACACTGGAGCCATGGATCCCGTCGTCGCCCTGCGTCAGATCGCCTATTACAAGGACCGGGCGCGCGAGGATTCCCGGCGGGTGATGGCCTACCGCAACGCGGCCGACATCGTCGAGGCGCTCAGCGAGGCTGAGCGTGAACGCCACGGCGCTGCCAACAGCTGGCAGTCGCTTCCCGGCATCGGCCCGAAGACGGCCAAGGTCATCGCCCAGGCATGGTCGGGCAGAGAACCGGATGCGCTCGTCGAATTACGTTCGGGCGCCGAGGATTTGGGCGGAGGTAACGTCAGGGCCGCGCTGCGTGGTGATCTGCACGTGCACTCCAACTGGTCGGACGGCTCGGCACCGATCGAGGAGATGATGCTGGCGGCAAGGGATTTGGGTCACGAATACTGCGCCCTGACCGACCACTCACCGCGACTGCGGATAGCCAACGGACTGTCGCCCGAGCGGCTGCGCGAGCAGCTCGACGTGATCGAGGAACTGAGGGAAACCGTCGCGCCGCTGCGAATCCTGACCGGAATCGAGGTCGACATCCTCGAAGACGGTTCGCTCGACCAGGAGCCGGAGCTGCTCGAGCGACTCGATGTCGTGGTGGCCAGCGTGCACTCGAAGCTGGCGATGGATGCCCCCGCGATGACGAGGCGGATGACCAAGGCCGTGCAGAACCCGCACACCGACGTGCTCGGCCACTGCACGGGCCGGCTGGTGACCGGGGGTCGCGGGATGCGGCCGGAGTCGAAGTTCGACGCGGAAACGGTGTTCACCGCATGTCGGGACAACGGCACCGCGGTGGAGATCAATTCGCGGCCCGAACGCCGCGACCCGCCCACGCGGCTGTTGAACCTCGCGCTGGAGATTGGCTGCATGTTCTCCATCGACACCGATTCGCATGCCCCGGGGCAGTTGGAGTTTCTCGGTTACGGCGCGCAGCGGGCGCTGGACGCGAAGGTCCCGGTGGACCGGATCGTCAACACATGGACCGCCGACAAACTGCTGGACTGGACGGCCTCGTAACGTAGGCCCGTGGATTTGGGCATCGATACCAGGCTGACGCTGTTGGCGGCGGGCCTCATCTTCCTGCTGGCGCTCGCGCTCGGCGTGTGGAAATACCGGCAGATGACCGTCTCGCAGAATCATCTGGCGCACCCGTATGTGGACATCGCGCACCGCGCCGCGCTGCTCTATTCGTTCGCGACACTGCTGATCGCGGTGTTCGTCGAGTTGAGCGGATGGCCGACATGGGTGAATCTGACCGCCGCCATGGTGGTGGTGCTGTTCTTCGTGATCGCGATCGTGACCTATATCGGGCACGGCATGAAGCGCGACACCACCAATCAGTTCGCGAACCCGGCCGCCGGGGTGCACGCAGGCATGCTGGCGCTCATCGTGGCGGAGATCGGCGGGTTCGGTGTTCTCCTCGCGGGATTCGTTGCCGCGCAACTAGTTTAGTCGGGCAGGTGCGGCACCTCCAACCCTGGATCGCGGCCGATGAGGACACCGCGCGTGACCGCTGAGTTGCCGTAGCGTTTGCGCACTTCGTCGACGGCATCGTCGAGCGCGACGGTGTCGGCATGTTCGGAGAACGGCAGCTCCATCTGCTGGCTGCCCTGGCGGTCGATGTTCGACACCGAGAACCCGACCAGTGTCAGCCCTCGTTCGGCGATGAGCGGCCCGGCGGACGCGACGAGTTCGCGGGCGGCCAGAAGGATGACGTCGGTGGACGCCGTGGCACGCGGCATGGTGTGCGACCGGGTGGCGCGACCGAAGTCGTCGAAGCGCAACCGCAGCACCACCGTGCGGCCTGTGCGTCCGGCCTTGCGCATCCGCCCGGTGATCCGGTCGATCAGATTGATCACGACGGCGTCGATCTCGGCCGCCGACATCGTGTTGCTGCGCCGACCGAGCGCCCGCTGCGCGCCGACCGAGCGGCGACGGACCCCCGTCACCACGCGGCGCCGGTCGATGTTGCGGGACAACGCGAACAGCTGACGGCCCATCGCTCCGCCGACCATCGCGGCGAGCGTGGTCTCGTTGAGTTCGGCGACGTCGGCGACCGTTTCGATGCCGTGGCCGTGCAGCTTCTCGGCTGTCTTTGCGCCGACGCCCCACAGCCTGCGCACCGGCAGCGGATGAAGGAATGCCAGCTCACGGTCGGGCGGGACGAGCAGTAACCCGTCGGGTTTGGCCTCCTGGCTGGCCACCTTGGCGAGGAACTTGGTGCGCGCGATGCCGACCGTGATCGGCAGGCCTGCGCGGTCGCGGACCTGGGCCCGCAGTCGAGCGGCGATCTCCACGGGCGTGCCCGATACTCGCCGCAACCCCGACACGTCGAGGAAGGCCTCGTCGACCGACAGGGGCTCGACGACCGGAGTGACGTCGTGGAAGACCGCGAACACCGCGTCGCTGGCCTCCGAGTAGGCCCGCATCCGCGGCGGGACGATGAGCGCGTGCGGACAGAGCCGGCGGGCCTGACGGCCGCCCATCGCGGTGCGCACACCGTAGGCCTTGGCCTCGTAGCTCGCGGCGAGAACGACGCCGCCGCCGACGATCACCGGCCTGCCGCGCAGCGCGGGGTCGTCGCGCTGTTCGACCGAGGCGTAGAACGAGTCGAGATCGGCGTGCAGGATGGTGGCGCCGGACGGCCGAGCCGTCGATCCAACCCTCGACACGAACATATGTTCGCATCGGTGTCCGACAATTACGAGGCGGTGCCGTACATGCTGCTCACCCAGATGTGCGCGAGCGTGTCGACGAGCCGGTCCGGAGGTATCGACGGCTGCTCATCGGTGAACGAAGCGAACAACGCCCGCTCGTTCATCAGATACAACGCCGTGGCGAGGTCGTGGGCAGGAAGCGTCGTCGAGGTCATCCCCTCGGCGCGTCCCAGCTCGATCAGGGCGGCGGTGCTGTCGATCCACTTCGTCATGAACCTGCACAGCAGGTCGCGCACCTCGGAGTGAGTGGCCCGCACTTCCTGCGCTGCGCGGGTCACACTTCGATGCCTGACGAAGGTATCGAAGAAGACATGGATCCCCGCCCGGCAGATGTCATAGGGATCGGTAGCTGCGGGTACAGACTCGTTGTGCCTTTCGAACGCGGCGTCGGCCTCGTTGATCACCTGCTCGAAGAGGGCGAACAGCACCGCGTCCTTCGACGGGAAGTAGAAGTAGAAGGTCGGCCGCGAGATTCCGGCGCCCTTGGCCAGGTCGTCGACCGAGATCTCGGCGAGCGTCCGCTCCTCGAGGAGGCGCTCAGCGGTCTCGAGGATGGCCAGCTCACGGTCGTCTCCGGACGGCCGGGCGGCGCGACGCCCGCGGGCGGCGCGGGGTCGGCTGGCGGTGGTCACAGCGCTGACTTTACACCGCGTCGAGTTTCTCGACACACCGTTGACTAATTCGACGCGGCGTTGATAGCTTTACACCATGACTGAATTTGTCGACGTTGTGATCGTGGGAGCCGGCATCTCGGGCATCAGCGCGGCCTGGCATCTGCAGAACCGCTGCCCCGACAAGAGCTACGTGATCCTGGAGCGCCGCGAGAACCTCGGTGGGACATGGGACCTGTTCAAATACCCCGGCCTGCGTTCGGACTCCGACATGTACACCCTCGGCTTCCGGTTCAAGCCATGGACATCGGAGCAATCGATTGTCGACGGCCCGTCGATCCTGAATTACCTGAAGGAAGCGGCCGCTGAGAACGGCATCGACAAGCACATGCGCTTCGGACACCAGGTGCTGACGGCGAATTGGTCTGACGCAGACAACTGGTGGGAGTTGACGATCGACCGCGGAGGTGAACAGGTTCTAATCAACTGCGGCTTTCTGCTCGCCTGCAGCGGCTACTACAACTACGACGAGGGCTACAGCCCCGAGTTCGCAGGCCGGGACGACTTCACAGGCACCATCGTGCATCCTCAGCACTGGCCGGAGGAACTCGATTACCAGGGCAAGAAGATCGTCGTCATCGGTAGCGGTGCGACAGCGGTCACGCTGATCCCGGCGTTGACCGATTCGGGCGCAGGCCCCGTGACGATGCTCCAACGCTCGCCGACGTACATCGCGCCGCAGCCGGATAAGGATTCTTTCGCCGCACTGATGAGCAGAAGCCTTCCAACCAATCTCGCCTACGGTGTCACCCGTTGGAAGGCGATCGCCCGCAGCACTTTCTATTACCAGCTGGCCCGCCGGTTCCCGAATTTCTTCCGCGGGCAACTGCGCACACTGGCGGAGCGCCGGCTGCCGCAGGGCTTCGACTTCGACAAGCACTTCAGCCCGTCCTACAAGCCGTGGGACCAGCGCCTGTGTGTGGCACCCAACGGCGACCTCTTCAGGGCCATCAGGAAAGGCAAGGCCGACGTCGTCACCGACACCATCGAACGGTTCACCGAGAACGGTATTCTGTTGGCGTCGGGCGAGGAGCTCACGGCCGACATCATCGTCACCGCAACGGGTTTGAACATGCAACTGTTCGGCGGCGCCACCATTCAGCGCAACGGTGAGACGATGCCGCTGACCGACATGATGGCCTTCAAGGGCATGATGCTGACCGGCCTGCCGAACATGGCGTTCACCGTCGGCTACACGAATGCATCGTGGACGCTGAAGGCTGATCTGGTGTCAGAGTTCGTCTGTCGCGTCATCAATTACATGGACGAGAACGGCTTCCAGCGGGTGGAGCCGCAGCACCCGGGCGAAGCTGTCGAAGAGCGGCCGATAATGGATTTCACACCCGGATACGTGCTGCGCGCGCTCGACAAATTGCCGAAGGGCGGCGCCGTGGCACCGTGGCGGCTCAAGCAAAACTACTTTCTCGACATCCAGATGATCCGGCGCGGCAGGGTGGACGATGAGGCACTCCACTTCACCAGACACCATGCGTCCGTGGGGGCTTCGGCCTAGAGGATCAGCTCTCGCTGACGACGACAATGCCGTCGTCGTCGCTGTAGGCGATCTCGCCGGGTGCGAACACCACACCGCCGAACTCGACGGCCACATCGCGCTGGCCGTCGCCGCTCTTTGCGCTCTTGCGCGGGTTGGTGCCCAGCGCCTTGACGCCGATATCCAAGGTGCGAAGGGTGGCCGCGTCGCGGACCGCGCCGTTGATGATCAGGCCGACCCAGCCGTTGTCGACGCCGAGGCCGGCGATGACGTCACCGACAAGCGCGCTGTGCAGTGAACCGCCGCCGTCGATCACCAGCACACCACCGTTACCGGGTTCGGAGAGAACCGATTTCAACAGTGCATTGTCCTCGAAGCACTTGACGGTGGTGATGGGGCCTGCGAACTGCGACCGCCCGCCGTATTGGCGCAGTTGTAGATCGCAGCTGCGGACCTCGGGTCCGATGTCGTCGACCAGGTCAGCGGTGGGGCGAGGCTCGATGGTCACCTTGCGATGTTATCGAGCGCATATGTAATCGCTTCGTCCATGCTCATCGCCTTACCCTTGTGGCGCACCTGACGCACTCGCTCATCACCCAGCGCCGCAGCTACCCTGTTGACTGCTTCGTGCAGCGCGCCCAATACGAAGTTGGCGTTGGGTCCCACCGGTGCGGCAGCTCGTCCTTGGCCAAGTCCGGCGTCCGACGCTGCCCGCCGGAATGTGTTGAACGCGGCACCGCAGAGTACACCCGCCGTTTCGGGCCGACTCTCTGCCAGGGCGCGTGCACACATGGCGAGGCAAGGCGCCAATTGAAGCGGGGCCAAGATCCAGCGCTCCATGTGCATCGATCTAGCGGCCAGACTGAGCGTCAAGTCCCAGTCCCGAAGCCGGCCGGCCACCAGGCACGCGGTCAGGACGCCGGACGGACTCGCCTCCCACGGGGAGGCGCTTCGGTCGATGCTCTCGTCGAGGAGGATTTTCGCGCGGCGCGGGTTGACGTCGGCGATCGCCAGCGCAAGCGAGTTGAGACTGATGACGATCGCCGCGTGCATTCCAGACTGCCGGGCGAGCCCAAGTGCTTCTTCGGCGATGACGGCTATCTCTTCGGGCTCCCCGCCGCCGAGCAACGCGGTGTTCACGCTGACCGCGAGGTTGATTGCGGCAAGCCCGGCATAGCCGTTGGAGGCGGCCAGTTCCGCGCCTCGACGGTACGCGGAGACCGCGCCCGCGTAGTCGCCTGCGGCCAGCGAGCCCATCGCCGTCAGGTTGCACGCATCGAGTTCCACCGGTGGTTGGTGCACTGTTGGAGATACCGAGGAAGCGGATTCGACTGCCTGAGTCTGGAGCGCCCAGGACTGGCGGTAGTCACCGCCCAGATATGCGAGCCATGCCGCGGCCATGAGCACGCGTGGGTACCCGGGTTCGGCACGAGCATCCGGCAGGTCGACAACAACTCGGGAGGCCGGCATCTCGGACACCTCGCCCATCCCGCCGTAGCCGTGGTGGTGCGGGTGATTGGCCACCAGCCGCACGGCGAGCGCCGCGTCATTGGTGTCGATCGCTGCCGCCAAGGCGCTGCGGATGTTGTCCCGCTCCACATTGATCAACCTCGCGCACCTGAGTTGTTCAGGACCATAGAAGTGCCCTGCTGCCTGCTCTGCCAGGTCGGCGAAGTACTGCGCGTGCCGCCCGCGCAGAGATTCGAACTCGTTCCACTCGACGAGGCGTTGCTCTCCGTACTGGCGGATGGTCTCCAACAATCGAAAGCGGGTGCCCGAAGCGTTGTCGTCGGCAATGACCAGGGACCGAGCAACGAGACGGGTGACGATGTCGATGATGTCTTCTCGAGCGACCGGCACACCGCTGCACACTCCCTCGATCGCATCGAGTGTGCAGCCACCGGAGAAGACGGAAATGCGACCGAGGACACGTTGCTCGGCGGTATTCAATAGATCGAATGACCAGTCGATTGCCGCACGAAGCGTCGCGTGCCTCTCGACGGCGCCTCGTCGTCCACCGGCCAGAACCTGAAATCGGTGGTCGAGGCGCCGCGCTAGTTCGGCCGGGCTCAACGCGATGACGCGGGCCGCGGCGAGCTCAATGGCCAGAGGAACACCGTCGAGGCGTTGACAGACTTCCACCACCGCTTGGGAGTTGTTGTCGTTCAACGTGAAGTCTGCCTTGACGTGACGGGCCCTCTCAACGAACAGGCTGACAGCATCGGTCGCCACCCGGCGCGTGAGATCGTCATCAGACGCGCCGATGTTCAACGGGGGCAGTGCAATCAATTGCTCGCCGTCGATCGCCAGACCTTCGCGGCTGGTAGCAAGGACGACGACCCCGGGGCATTCTTGCTCGATCCGCGTCACCAGACGGGCCACAGCGCTAATAAGGTGCTCGCAGTTGTCCAGCACCAACAACAGTTGCTTAGTAGACAGCACCGCCATAAGTGATGAGTCGAGTGTTTTGCCGCCGCGCGCGGTGAGCCGGAACGCTGCCGCCACTGCGGCTTCCACCTCATCTACTTCGCGCACCGGGGCCAACTCAACGAACCAGGCGCCGTCACGGTAGCGCGGTAACAACTCGGCGGCGACCTGTAATGCTATGCGTGTCTTGCCTACTCCGCCGACGCCGGTGATCGTCACGACGCGCGATGAATCCAGCGCATTCGCCGCCCGTGCCACGTCGGCTTTGCGGCCGATGAATGAACTCACCTGTGCTGGAAGGTTTCCTGGGAACGAGTTCAAGGTTCGCAGTGGCGGAAATTGTTCGGATTTACCATAGCTGTTCATCTGATAAATCCGCAGCGGGCTGCCCAGGTCCCGTAGCCGATGCTCGCCGAGATCGACGAGTTCCGTACCGTCGGGCAGATGTCCGCGCAGCAGCATCTCGGTGGCACCCGACACCACCGTTTGTCCACCATGGGCGGCGGTCATCAATCGCGCGCAGCGATTGATCGGAAAGCTCGCGTAGCCGGCGTCGCCGAGGATCGTCGCCTCATCGGTGTGCAACCCGACCCTCGCCCGCAGCGGCTGTTCGGTACCCCACAGCTCAGCCGCGAGCGCATGTTGGAATTCCGCGGCACCGGACAGCGCATCCCGTGCCGTCGAGAACGCTGCAGCCATCCCGTCACCCATTCGGCTGAACACGTAACCGCAATGGGCCGCAACACTCTTCTCGAGCAACTCGTCGTGCCGGACCATCGCGGCCTTCATCGCCTCGGGATCTTGCTCCCAGAGTCGCGTCGACCCTTCGAGGTCGGTGAGCAGGAATGTCACCGTGCCCGATGGCGGTTGCCCGGCCATGGAGCTCAAACTAACGGCAAAACCCGCTAGGAATCGAGGCTTTCGACAACGATGTCGTGCAGGAACTGCGCCAGCCCGGGTTCGGCGTCGTCGTAGTACCGGGTGAACCGTTCGTCGGCGAGATACATCTGCACCAGGCAGCGGTGCATGTCGTCGCCGCAGTCATAGAACTGCTCGATCGACGCGCGGTGCCGCGCGGCCAGTTCGTTGGCGTGCGGTGAGCCCGGCGCGACGCCCGCACGCTTCGCCTCGGCCAGCGCCTGCACCAGAGCGTCACCGTCGGCCTTGATCCGCACCCAGTCGTCCTTGGTGAACCGGGCGGTCCGCCGTTGCGACTGCGCCCAGGCGTCGGTATCACCCCAGCGCTGCTCGGCTTCGGGGGCGTACTCCGAGCCGAAGGCGGTGCTACCGAAGATCTCGACCTGTTCCTCGGCCGATAGCTGAATTCCTCTGCGGTGTGCGTTCATCAGGTCCTCCACGGCGGTGATCATGTCGTTGAGCCGGTCAGCCCGCTCGGTCAGCAGCGCGTGCTGACGCTGCAGATGCGCGACCACCTCGGCACCCGCGTCGTCGAGCAGCGTTCGGATCTCGTCCAGTGGCAGCCCGACGGCGCGGTAGACCAGCGCGAGGTGCAGCCGCTCGACGTCGGTGTCGGTGTAGCCGCGATAGCCGGCCGGAGTGCGGACGCTGGGCACCACGAGGCCGATGTGGTCGTAGTGATGCAGCGTGCGGACGGAAACTCCCGTGAGGGTGGCTACCGCACCGACGGTCCTGGCGTCCATGCCGCCACTATCGCCCCTGACGTCGCGTGAGGGTCAAGCGATGTGTCAGTCGTCGCCGTGCCGGCGCACGATGAGCACCACAAGGATGGCCAGCACGCCCGCGGCGATGGCCGCGGCGATCGGAACGCGCGACGGTTGGGGGCCCACCAGCGGGACCGTGGGAGGGCTGGTCGCGGGGTTGACCGCCGCGGCCACCGTCGACTTCGCCTGCGCCGCAGCCTGTTTGGCCGCGTCGGCGATGTTGCGATCGCCGTTGGTTTCGGCCAGCCTGGGCGCGACCTTCGGCGGAGCGGACGGCGGCGCCTTCTTGGCCGGGCCTTTCTTGGCGGGTGCAGCCTTTTTGGCGGCTTTGGCGGGAGTCTTCTTCGGCGTCTTCGCAGGTGCCTTCTTGACGGCCTTGGCCTTCTTGGCCGGTGCCTTCTTTTTCGCCGGCGGTGGCGGCGACGCGGAAGAAGGCGGCGGTGGCGGCGACGCGGAAGAAGCCGGCGTGGGCGGAGGAGTGGGCCGCGGCGTTACGTCGGAGAACTGTGGTGTGGCCGGCGGCGGCGCGTCGGGGTTTTCGTCCGGTCGATCCTGCTGGTCGGCCATCAGGCTGCTCCTTTGCAGTGTCTCGTCCTCAATGATTCAACCCTAACCGGTCACCGACAGCGCGGCGGCCATGGTCAACGCCGCCGCCATGATTGCCAGCTCGGTGAGCGATCTGGCTCTCGACACATAGGCGGTGACGCGGTGCGCCTTTGCCGCAGGCAGCCAGCGGGCCCGGTTGCGCCATGCCAGCGTCATCAATACAACGGTGAGCACGATCTTGATGAGCAACAGGTGCCCGTAGCCGGTCGTGAACACCTGCGACGCCGAACCCAGCGCAACGATCGCACCGATCACGCCGCCGGTCAGCAAGGCGATCACGCACCACAGCGATAGCTCGGAGAAGCGCGGCAGCACGCGCGCCCACTGCCCGCGGTGGTCGACGGTCAGCACCAGCGCGGCAAGCGTTCCGCACCACGCCGCCGCGGCAAGCACATGGATCGCGATCGCAATACCGCCGAATGTGCTGGCCGACAGGTGGCCGCCGATGGTGCGCGCGACCAACCCGACAGCCGTGATCCCCGCTGCGCCGACTGCCGCGGGCGGCGTCTTGGGCGCGGCGAGCGCAATCACCACGACCACCCCGGCGGCCGCCGCGCTGACCAATCCGGAGCGGCCGGCGGACGTGGCGATGGTGAACTGCGCCGTCGTCGTCAGGCCGACCCGGGTGACGGGGACGGCAGCGGCCGCGGCGGCGCCGACCACCAGCCGACACAGCTCGGCGACCAGCCAGAACGCCGCCGCCCAGGTGAGCGGGCCCGCCGCTCGCTGCGTCAACTCCTCTCGGTGCCTACCCGCATCCAGCATCGGCACTACCGAGAGCCCGAGCGTGGCGGCGGCCGCGCAGTCGGCGAGTGCACGCACCACGGTGGCGGCGGGCGCGGCCTGCGGAGAGGCCAACGCCCACGCCGCCACCGCGGCCCCGAGGACGACGGCGACACCACCGATCGCCGCCTGCCGTAGGGTCACGCCCTTCGTCGTGCCGTCCACAGGATTCCGCCGCCGATGATCAGCGCGCCCGCCACCAGGAAGGGCCACACCGGGATACCCCCGCCGGAGGTGTCGGCCGGCTTGGCGGCCGAAGGGCCCGGCGTGCCGGATGCGGCCACCGTGAGCCGGAACGACCACGAACCCGACACCGGATGGCCGTCGGCCGAGGTCACCCGGTAGTTCACCGTGTACGTGCCTGCGGGGCCCAACGGTCGCACTGCGACGCTGATCACCGCACCCTGCACCTGCGGATCACCGCTGGACCAGATGTTTCCGTCGGGGCCGACGACGGTCATCGCGGCGAACTCCGGCTGCAACTGCTCGTTGAACGTCGCGCTGACCCGCTGGGGTCCCTGCGCGAGCGCGGTGTTGTCGGCGGGATCGGCGGCGATGCGTGCGGCGTGTGCCGACGCCACGGGCGCACCGGCCAGCGCCATCGCCGCCACGACTGCGGCGATGAATGCGAGCCAGCGTGACCGGATCATGTGCGCCTCCGTGCGACTAACACCGCGGCGACCCCGGCCGCGGCCAGCAGGATCGCGCCGCCGGCCAGCCACCGCGCCGTGTTGTCGGCGCTCGGCGCGGCCTGCGCCGCCATCTCATGGTCGTCCATCGCGCCCGGTGCCGCACCGGTCAGGCTCAGCATGGGTGCGGGGTGTTCGGGTTCGCCGCCGCCGGGCAACGGCGCCTGATCCCAGCGCACCACCGTGCCGTCGGAGTACGTCTGAGTGGCTGGAAAGGCGACGCTGCCGGTGTTGGGCAACGTCATCGACACCCTGAACAAGGCGAACTGGTCGGAGGAGATGCCCACCTTCGGGTCGGCCGTCCAGGTGACCGAGCGGGCCGTGCCCGCCGCCGTGTCCCGGTCGATGCTGGCGGTCCAGCCAGGCATGACCTCGGTCCGCGCGGACGCTACGTCGGGCAGCTTCACGCTCAATTTGGTTGTCAGAGCGCCGTGTTCGGACTCACCGGGCACTTGGAACGTCACCACCGCGGTGGAGCCCGGTGCGGGGTTGTCGGCGGCGACGTGGACGTGGGCCGACGCGGGGCCCGCACCGGCGAGCAGGCCGGCGGACAGTGCGGCTGCGGTGCAGGCAACCGTGATGAGGGCGCGCTTGGGCGCCCTGACTGGGGAACGCATTCGATTGTCACTTTCTTGACGAAGGGGATGAACGGTCAGCGCGCGCGGCTGACCGGCGGTCCCCGATGTGACACCGATGCGGCAAGGAGAAGCACGGAGCGCAGCGGCTGGTCGGCGGTCGAGATCGTCACCGGCCGGCTTGGTATCGGCGTGGCGACAACACGCGCTGCCACCTCGAGAACCCGCGACACCGCACCGCAAAGCCGGTCGCCGGCCGCGATCAGGAGCGCCCCGGCCACCACCGCCATCGCGTGCGCGACGAGCATGGCCGGGCCGGGCGACGCGGACTCGCCGTGGTGGTGCCCCGCGGCACTGAGCATCAGGTGGCCGACGAGCTGGCCGCCCGCCAGCAGGCAGAAGAGAACTCGCACGTCGGCGGTGCGGCGAATCGTCGTGGCCAGGCCGCCGACCGTCCCGGCGAGAACGGCCAGCAGGACCGCGGCGGCTCCAGACGGCGCAGCGCTGTCGGCAATCCCGTGCGCGGCCACGGCCAGTGCAGCCGTCAGCAGCCCGGCCGCGACGCCCCGTAGACGGGCCGCGGTTGTCGCCGGCGCAGCGGTCACGGGTTTTCAGGCCACGCCGAGGCGCGCCATCAAGTCGGCATCGATTCCGTCGAGCTGCCTGCTGATCGACGCGTGCGCCGACCGCCGGTTGGCCGTCGGCATGTTCTCCGCCGCGGTCACCGCCGCCGATAGATCGACGAGCCGGTCGGTGATGGCGGTGACGAACTGCTTGGTCTCGGCGTCCTTCGGCTTCTTCTCGGCAACCAGCCGCAACGTCTGTTCGGAGCCTGCGATGCGGGCCGACAGCTGCGCGCCGTGCCCTGAGAACTGGCCGAGCTGGCTGAGCGGGACCCCCAGCTGGTCGGCGCGCCGCTGATCGAGGTAACCGCGCGCAGCCATCGCCCCCCGGTAGGCGAGGGGCACCAGGATCGGGGCGAGCAGCCGCGACACGGTGAGCGTGCGGCGAATGCGCGCGGGGGACAGCAGCTTGCCGTCGCGGACCGCCTTCAGCTCCGTTTCAGCAACCTTCAGCGCGGTCCTGTCGCTCTCCCGCTGCGCGCGTAGTTGCGCCCTGAGCGCCTTGGCCTCGGCCTTCTGGGCGGCCTTCCAGCGACGGTTCTCGTTCTTCGCCGCGAGCTTGGCTTCCAGCTTCGCCTTGGCCTTGATGGCGCGGGCCTCAGCTCGCCGAGTAGCGCGGCTTTTCCGTCGCTTGAACAGGCCCATCCCGGCCGCCTTCCGGTCTTCTCGTCGGCATTTCGGCCATTCGTGTCTGCGATGGCGCAGCACAACACTATCGCCATGGCGATAACGGGCGGTGCCGTGCCCCGGTATGCGTATGGTTGCATTCACTAGCAAACGCCGACGCGGGCTTGTGCGACAATCGTCGCAACCGTCAATGTGCGTGCGGGCGGTGTCATGAGAGGTGGTGACCGAGTGGCTTCGCGTGTGCGTGTCGCCGCGTCGGCATGCCTCGTCGCCTCTGGCCTGCTCATCGGCGGTGCCGGTGGCGCGATGGCGCTCGCGGACCCCGAACACGGCAACGGCCGGTCCGATGACACCACGCACGACGACTCTGTCGGCGGCATCGTCCGACGCGCGTTTTCCGTGGACGGCGGCAACGGCGAGAAGGCGTCGGAACCCCGCCAACGGCCGCAGACCCGCAGCGGCAACGGTCGAGACGGCCAAGACAGCGAGGACGGCCAGCAGCCCACGAGGACCGGTTCGCCCACGGACACGAAGCCGACGGAGACGAAGCCCACGGAGACGAAGCCGACGGACACGCCGTCCGGATCGCCGACGTCGGACACGCCGACGACGACCAAGCCGACCACCACCACCGAAACGACCACACCGCCCGGCCAGCCTCCGCCGAATCCGCCCGCCAGCAGCGGCGGTGGGGGAGGTGGCGTCATCGCCCAGCTGCCACGCTTCACGCCGCCGAGGGTTCCCGGCATGCAACTGCCCCAGGAGCTGACACCGAAACAGCCCGGCATGCCGGGCGGCCCTGATGTGCTCGACGCCGGCGCGGGTGCGGCCGCCGCCGCGGCGCCCGTCGGCCCCGCCGCGCCGATCGGCCTGCCGGTGATCGTCGCGCCGCCGGTCGGTCTCGGTGCCGGCGCGGGCGGTGCGGGGTCGGGTGCGGCCGCCGCAGCGCCGCCCGCTCTTCCGCGCGCCGTGACCGCGGAGCCGCCCGCCGGCCGTGTCCCACCGCCCGCGAACGCGGGCAGAAACGTCGCGGTACCGAATTCGTCCTACCGGCTCGGCTACACCGAATACCTGCGAACCGCCGGGTTACCGCAGGTCGCAGCCTTGGCCGTGCCCGGGCTGGTCGGCATTCTGGTACTCACGGGTGCCGGCGGACTGGTGGGCTATCGGCAAGCAAAAGCAGGGCACGCCGTGCGAGTCGGCAGCTCAGCGCGTTTCATGAGGTAGTACTACAAACTGCCCCCCCGAACCGGGGTGGGCAGCGCATAGTGGAGACGTCGAGAGGGGGTTGTAGTTATGCCTGCCAGCCGTCGCGTGACCCGCGCCGTCAGCGCCGTGCTGGATCTTGCCCCGCGACGCGGTGAAATCTCGCTGCCCCGCCTTGTCGACGCCGTCAGTGAGGACCGCAAGCGGCCGATCGAGCTGAGGATGTCGGACCTGCCGCCCGGCGTGTGCGGGCAGTGGCGTCAGTACTCCGATCGAGACGTGTTCCTCATTCAGCAGGGCCTGCCTGCCTGGGATCGCACCCTCGCGCACGAACTCGGCCACCTGGTCCTTGGCCATGAAGGCATCCCCGTCGTCCAAGCCGCCCGCGAGGAGACGGAAGTCGCCAGCTCCGAATTGATCGGATACATGCTGAACCAACGCACCGGCTGCATGGGGCCGAGCGGTGAAGACGCCGAGCAGGAAGCGGAGGATTTCGCGGCGCTGCTCATCTACCGCCTGGGCAGACTGCCCTCCGACCGCTCCTCGATCGTGCAGGTTCGGCTCGGAGAGGCGTTTGGTTGATCATCTGGCTGATCGCGGGTCTTCTCGGACTTGCCACCGGCCTGCGCATTGGCTGGGCCCTCGTCAACAAGCAGTCCCTGGTGAGCACCGCCATGATCCTGGCGCTCGGCAGCCTCGGCTTGGTTGCGGCGCTCAACTGGCAGCCTCTGACGCTGCTGCTGGACAGCATGTTGCACTGGCACAACGTCTCGATGGCGTTGAGTCAGGTCGCGTTGGTCGCCTGCGCCGCGGGCAGCTGTGTGATGATCACGACGGTCGCGTCGCCGCGTAAGCCCGCCACACTCCGCCGAATTGCCACGTGGCAGTACGGGGTTGCCGTTCTCATCGCGATCGCGACCTTGCTGACGTTTTTCGCTGCGGGCCAGCAGCCGGAAATGTCGCCGGACGAGTACCTCCGGCGCAACCTCGGCTCCAACGGCTTGGCGCTGTCCTGGTTGCTGCCTCTGCTGTACGTGTTGCTTGCGCTCACCCTGGTGTCGTGGGCAGGCATGCGGCATTCGAATCGAACCCGGCGCGGCAGAGCACTTTTCGTGTTCACCGTCGGCATCGTGCTGATCGTGCTCGCCAGCGCATTCTTCTTCCTTCGGGCGGTGGGCACGACGCAGTTCGTCGGTGTCGGCGCGGCGGCCACCCTGCTGGGCTGCGCGATGTTGGTGGTGGCGGCCGGATCGCTTTTGCCCAGCGTGGAGGACTGGTTCGGCGCGCGCCGCGAGTTGCGCGTCATTCAACCGCTGCTGGACGAACTCGGCCGGCGGCATCCCGACGTCGGCATCGGTGTGCGCCCGCGCGGACCGCTGGTGTTCCGGGTGGCCGAGCGGATGTCACTGATCTCCGATGCGCTCTTCCTCGAAGCCACGGCGGCAGACGCCGCATTACGCCGTCCGGTCGACGTCGCTGGTGCGTCGGCCCAGCGCGACCTGGAGCACGAGATCGTCGAGATCACGGAACTCGAGACACCCGACGTCGAGCCCGAAGAGCAAGCCCACGCGATCGCGGAGTGGATCTATGCGGGCCGCGGCGAACCAGGCGCGGAAGCCAGACGCGCGCTGTTCCCGGGCCTGAGCTGGTTACGCCAGCCGACCACATACTCCGACCGGGAATGGATACTCGCCATCGCCAAGCAGTACCGCCAGCTGCACAGGGCGGGTGCCGCCGCCGGCTCGTAAGAATGACCGGTGATTACTTCGCCGGAGGCCGCGTCGCGGCGCCCCGCGGGCTAATCGTCGAGGTGCTCCTTGCGGCGCAGCTCGTCGACCTTCTGAACGATGTCATGCTGCGCTTCAGCGGACAGGCCTACGGTCCTCGCCGCAATACGGCGGACGCCCTCGTCACGCATATTCGCCAGCCAGGTCAATTCCTTGTCCAGCTTCTCGTAGTACTCGTCGTCGGTGAAGTACGCCGGCTTGATCCGGAAGAAGTTGGCAAGGGCGGCCATGGTCGCTGCCGAGGGGTTGGTTCGGTTGCCTGAACGAAGCTGAGAGAGATACGGAGCCGACATGGTGATGCCCTCCGACTTCAGGGCCGCGATCACCTCGGCCGACGTGTGCGGACCGCGCCCTGGCGGGTAAACCGTGTCGAACAGGCGGTTTAGCCGGGCGCTGAACGTCTTGCTCATCGAATTGACCTCCACAGGCTGGCAGAGCGGACTGACTAGGCGGCGTATTTGCTGATCATCGTAGCGAGAGTTGTGCCGACAACCAAGTGCAAACCGCCCAAAAGTTAACCCGGCTTTTTCCGCGGGCCGCTCGGCAACGCGCTAAGCAGCATTTTTAGACCATATCCCACGGATGTCTCATGAAGTGGTCAGGCAAATTTTGACGGAGGCGTAGCCAGTTCTTAGCTCATAGGCCCTCGACCGGGGGCTATCTGCTCGCCACGGCCGCGCCGGGCAACCGGTACGGCAGCGCCTCCCGCGGATCGCGACGTTTGCTGTATTTGCGCTCTCACGGATCTCCGCCCGACGAGGTAGCGGTCGGCCCCTGGCCCGGCATTGCCAGCAGTGCGCCACGTTCGATCGGGCCACGGTTCCAGCGGCGCGTGACCGCGTCGGCGACACCGGCCGGGTCGGTGGACTCACGCCGCGAGGAGCATCGCCAGGATGGCCGTATCGGGATCGCTGATCGGGTCGATGCCGACTCGGCTGACCATCGACGTGACCGTCCCGTCGGATTCGGCCTCCACCCATGCGGCGCGGTGTTCGAGGCCCAGATGGGGCAGGCCGGGCAGCAGCACACAGCCCGACGCGGCCCCGGAGCACTCCGGCAGCGACGGCGTCGTCTCGGATGGCGGATGCAGCATGAGCAGGGCCGGCGGCTGGTGGTCGGCGAAATGCCCCGGAGGTACCGCATTCTCACCGACAACGGTGCCCTCGGCCACGACCAGTCCGACGGTGCCGGGTTCAGGGGAGTCGGGCAACTCCTCGCGAGCGCCGAAAATGGTTGTGGTGGTGAGCAATCCCGGAAATGACGCGACCCGGACGGCCAACCTCAAGACCTGGGCCCACTCCTTGGTGGAATCCGGCCAGCGGCCGGACACCACAAAGCCCCGCAATGAACCTCGTGAATGAAAGGGAGCGATCTCGATCGCCCGACCTGACCCCGTCTCCATCTCACGCCTCCGCGCCTACGGTGTTCGGTTACCCGACACGGCTATGGGTCGATTTGACCAGAATGCGGCAGGTGAAACCTGGTAGCAAGCCGGACACGGCTGTCAGCGGGCGATTTTGTAGCTGGTCGTCCACACCACGCGATAGGAACCGGCCGCCGACACCCAGCCGAACTCGTGCGAGTCCGCCGCGCCGGGTGCCCGCGGATTGTCCGACCGGGCTTCGAATATCGCGCCGCGGCCCGAGCCGTAAACGTCGCCCACGCGCTTGACGAGCCAGCGGGTAGAGCGCCGCGGATCCGGAAACACGCGCAGTTGCCCGCGCCGGAGACGTCCGCAGCGGGCGGCGAGAAGCCCGTCGCCGGGGCCGAGGGCCGGCTGCATCGACTCGTCGACCACCCGAAACGTTCGCAGTGGCCAAAGCCGATATGCATGATTGCGCGGCACCCTCGAAGGGTAGGTTAGGGCCATGCTGCATCGACTCTTCTCCAACGCCACCGAAGCCCACGCCCACTGCGACCTGTACTGCGGCGTCTACGATCCGGCCCAGGCCAAGATCGAGGCGCTGTCGTGCCTGAAGACGATCCAGAAGTACCACGACTCAGACGACGAGCACTTCAAGGCCCGCGCCATCATCATCAAGGAGCGCCAGGCCGAGGAAGTCAAGCATCACCTGATGGTGCTATGGGCCGACTTCTTCACCAAAGACCACTTCGAGCAGTTCCCGAATCTGCACCAGCTGTTCTGGGACGGCGTGCACGGCGCCGGTGACGTGAAGAAGTCGCTCGACGCGGCCGTCGCCGAGAAGCTGCTCAAGACGATCGACGAGATCGCCGACATCTTCTGGTCCACCGACAAGGGCAAGCAGATGGGCGTGTACCCGCCCAAGTAAGGCTCTGGACGCGAAGCGGCCCTGGCTCTCCATAGCGAGACCAGGGCCGTTTTTTGGGTCAGAACAAAACGATCAGGGCAAGAATGCCCAGCAGCACCAGAGCGATCAAACCCGCGCGGACACAGGCCATCATCTGGCCGCGTGTGTACACGTGTCCCGAGGACTGCCACTCAGACGACGACGCGGACCCGGTGCCGTACGGATGCGATGTCATTTATAAGCCCCTGACCTGCATATTCAACTACCCACCCCCGTGAGATCTGTCACAACTGCTGCTGTGACGCCGATCATAGCCGGTCGGCAGGCGAACGGAAAATCGGCCGGTCAGCGCTGGCGGGACAGCAAAGCTTAGAGCGCCAACCGATTTCGCTAATCGCGTCCCAACCTGTTGATCACCGTTCGATAACGGCGTCAGGTTATCCACAGCACCGCCAAGGATTTATACAGATTCAGAAGCTCAGACGGGCCCTTCGCCGATCAGGGCCTGTGGATAAACCTGTGGAAATTGTGGATAGCCCGACATTGCTGCTTGACGTGTGTCGATAAAAGCCCGGCTCGTAGCATGAGGGCATGGAGGGCTCAGCAAGTGTCCGGGAAGTCGCGGTGTCAGACGTTCCGACGAGGTTCGACGAGTCAGTCGTCCTGCTCGACGTGCGTGAGGATGACGAATGGCAACGCGGCCACGCCGCAGGGGCGCGGCACATCCCGATGGGAGAGGTGCCGGCCAGGATCGGCGAGATCGATCCCGACGCGCAGCTTTTCGTGATCTGCCACCTCGGCGGTCGCTCGCTGCGGGTGGCCCAGTACCTCGCACGGAACGGTTACACGCCGACCAACGTCGGCGGCGGCATGCAGGCCTGGGCCGACGCGGGTCGTCCGGTCGTCACCGATGGCGGCGGCGTCGGCACCGTCTGAGGAACCGTCGCTAGGCTGGTCGGATGATCCAGGTGTGTTCCCGCTGCGGCACGCGGTGGAACGTGCGGGACCGGCAGCGGGAGTGGTGCCCGCGGTGCAACGGCACCCTGCTGGCGCCGTCGACCCCCCCTGCCCCGTCGCAGTGGAGCGCACCTGCGACCGCCTCGGAGCTGCGTCAGGGCGCGCCGACCGGAGCACCGAGGCTGCCCGCGGGGTATCGCTGGATCGCGGTTCGGCCGGGTGCCGCGCCGCCCCCCCGCCGGCGGCCGCGGAACCTCGGGCCCACTCCGCGCTATGCCGTGATCCCCCGGTGGGGGCTGGTCGAGCGATTCGACACCGCCGAGTTCGAACAGCAGGCCGAACCGCGGCGCGGGCCCTCGGTCGGTGCGCTGCGCCGCACCCTGACCGCGACCATCGCGGTGCTCGGTCTCGCCGCGCTGGTGCACGTGGTGCGGTATGTGCTGCTGATCATCAACCGCGACGTGCTGCTGAACCCGGTGGTGGCGTGGTTGGCCACCTGGCTCGGGGTCGTCGTCAGCGTGGCCGCCCTCTTCCTGCTGTTCGCGACCTTCGTGCTGCTCACCGACTGGCTGATCGCGAGGCGTTCGGTGGCGTTCAAACATGTCGGGCGCCAAGACCATCGACCGCTGTGGGCGCTGCGCGCCGGATGCCTTGTGCCGTTCGCGAACCTGGCGTGGGCGCCGGTTTACGTACTCGAACTGGCCAGCGTCGAAGACGCTACGGCCCGCCTCCGCCGGCCTATCGCGGTCTGGTGGGCGGTGTGGTTGCTGTCCACCGCGGTGTCAATGTTCTCCATTGCCACCAGCCTCACCAGCGACGCCCAGGGCATCGCCGACAACACCGTGACGACTATCGTCGCGTATCTTCTCGCGATGGCGACGATGGTCCTCGTCGGGCGGGTGCTTCTCGGCTTCGAGCGCCGCCCGGTCGAGAAACCGGTCACGCGGTGGGTAATCGTCGCCGACGGTTCGACGGACCAACCTGCCGCCGAATGGGGTGTTCCGGTTGAGTCCGAGGACCAGAACCCGGCAGCATAGCGGTATGGACGCGGGGGACGCCGGAACCGGGCAGGGGCCCGGCGGCCACCCTTTCGTGGTGGCTCACCGGGGCGCGTCGGCGGACCGTCCCGAGCACACGCTGGCGGCATACGAGCTCGCTCTCCAGGAGGGCTCCGACGGCGTGGAGTGCGACGTCCGGCTGACCAAGGACGGGCACCTGGTGTGTGTGCACGACCGGCGGGTGGACCGCACGTCCAGCGGCACCGGGCTGGTCAGCGAGATGTCGCTGGCCGAGCTGAAGGAGCTGGACTACGGTTCGTGGCATTCCAGCTGGCGGCCCGACCGCTCGCACGGCGACACCGGCCTGCTGACCCTCGATGACCTGGTGTCACTGGTGCTGGACTGGCACCGGCCGGTGAAGATCTTCATCGAGACCAAACACCCGGTGCGCTACGGCGCGTTGGTGGAAAGCAAGGTGCTGGCGCTGCTGCACCGATACGGCATCGCGTCGCCCGCATCGGCCGACCTGTCCCGCGCGGTGGTGATGTCCTTCTCGGCGGCCGCCGTCTGGCGGATCCGGCGCGCGGCGCCGCTGCTGCCCACCGTCTTGCTCGGCGAGACGTCCCGCTATCTCGGCGGCAGCGCCGCGACCACCGTCGGGGCCACGGCCGTCGGCCCGTCGATCGCGACACTGCGCGAACACCCCGAGCTCGTCGACCGCGCGGCCGCGCAGGGCCGCGCGATGTACTGCTGGACCGTCGACCACTACGAGGACGTGCGCTACTGCCGCGAACTCGAGGTGGCATGGGTGGCGACCAATCATCCGGGCCGCACGAAGGACTGGCTGCAGAACGGGCTGACGGGAGCGGGCCGCGACTAGTGGATGGCGCCCGCGTCGACCACGTCCTGCGGCACGGGACTGTCGGTCTTGAGCGCGGTGAACAGTTGGTCGGCGAGATCCTCGTCCCACACGACGACGGAACCCGAGTCGCTGCCGGTGAACTCACCGATCGGCACCGTGGTGGTGGTGAGATCGCCGTGCAGCGCCCAGGCCAACTGGGCGAGATCGGTGACGTGGGCACCCGAGTCGACCGTTAGCGAGTCGGCCGCCGCATTCGCCATCGGATACCAGCGCAGTGGATTCAGCACGACGGTGGGGCTGGCGGCGCGGTGCATCAGGGTCGACATGAACTGACGCTGGTTGACCATCCGGTCGAGGTCGGCCCGCGGGGTGGCACGGCTGCGCACGTAGCCAAGTGCGTTGCGGCCGTTCAGTTTCTGACATCCAGCGGGAAGATCGATGCCCGCCAGCGGGTCGGAAACCGGTTCGGGCGGACACATCGTCACCCCACCGACGGCATCGACAAGCCTTGCGAAACCGTCGAATTCGACTTCGGCGTAATGGTCTAGCCGCACGCCGGTTGCCTGCTCGACGGTCTGCGTCAGTAGCGGTGCACCGCCGACGGCGAACGCGGCGTTGATTTTGTCGGTGCCGTAGTCGGGAATGTCCACATACGAGTCGCGGGGTATCGACACCATCGTGGTGGGAGTGTCCGACCACAGCGCCGGGATGTGTACGAGCATGATCGTGTCGGTGTGCCCGTTGCCGATGTCGCCGCCGGTGCCCAGTTCGGCCTGCTGCTCGGGCGTGAGACCCTGCCGGCTGTCCGAGCCGACGAGCAGCCAGGTGGTGCCCTTCCCCTCGCCCGGTCGGTCGCTGTAGTCGGTCAGCGCCGGGATGCGGTGCAGCTTGATGTCGATCCAGAACGCGGTGCCGACCAGACCGACGACGGCGAGGACCAACACCGCGAACAGCGCGAGTGCGATGCGGCGCACACGCCGCTTGCGCTTGACCGGGCGCGGTGGTGGCGGCGGCGGTGGTTGACGGACAACGGGATTCGGCCGTCGCGGCGGTGGCGGTGGCGGTCGCCGCTGGGGAGTCACCGGATTGGGTGGCCAGGCGGGCGGCGGCCGATGGTAGGGCTCGCGCCTGATCACCTGCGACGGCTCGCGCCGCCGCGGGGGAGGAGGCCGCCGATCGCCGTTCACAGAAAGAATGTACGCGGCCGGGCTACCTCAACCAGCCGAGATGGCTCGCCAGCAGCAGGTATCCCACGAACGCCACCGTGTCGATGACACCGTGCGCGATGATCAGCGGCCACAGCCGGCCGGTGCGCCGCCACGCGTAGCCGAACACCAAACCCATCGCCGCATTGCCAAGGCCCGCGCCCCAGCCCTGATAAAGGTGGTACGCGCCGCGCAGCAGGCTCGTGGCGACCAACGCCACGACAGGGTTCACCCGCAACTGCTGCAGCCGGGTGAGTAGAAACCCGACGACGATGACCTCCTCGGCCCAGCCATTGGCGAAGGCCAGCAGGATCAGGACCGGGATCTGCCACCACGAGCCCTGGTGCGTGGACGGGACCACCGACACGCTGATGCCGAGTGCGCGCGCTGCGGCGTACAGCCCGAGGCCGGGCAGTCCGATCAGCGCGGCGAGCCCGAGGCCGCCGAGCACATCGGAGCGCCAGCGGATGCGGTCCAGACCGATCTTCGCCGGCCCGATACCGCTGCGCCACAACAGGTACAGCCCCAGCGCCCCCCACGCGACAAGTTGCGCGACCCGAGCCAGGTTCAGCCCGAGATTGATCAGGTCGAACGGGGACAAGCGCGGGTTGAGCGCGACCGTCTGCTTGGCCAGGTTCAGCAGAATGGCCTCGACGAGGTCGAGGCTCGCGGTGTAGGCGCTGAGCCCGAACGTGACCGCCAGCACGACGGCGATCTCGGTGCGCAGCGCGCGCCGGTCGGCTTCGGTCGGCTCAACGGGCGCGCTCACCGAAGCTACGCTAGCGGGCGCCTCGCACGAAGACCGTTGAGGAACGGGCACCCCATCAGGATCCGGATCGCCTGACTGAGTCCGCTGACATCGTCGACGGGCTTGGCGAACGCCAACCGCACGTCATGATCGCCTTCGTCGTTCTCGACCCGCAGCCGCACGCCGTACCGGTCGAGGCCGAGCGGACGGATGCGCCCGCGCCGCAAGGTCGTCGGCAACCGGTCCGCCAGCCGGTCGATCACGTCGCGGTGCGCCACCTCGAGGTGTTGCAGCCAGCAGGACTCCACCACGCAGAACGGGTCGGGCCGCGCCTGCAGGAGCGCGCTCACCCCGACCGCCTCGGCCCCGGTCGAATCGGCGACCACCACCGAGTCGACCTCGAGCCGCACCAGGGCGAGCCGGGTGTCCCCTGCGGCAGCCTCGCCGGTGTTCACCTGCAGCAGAACCGGGTCGGGAGTCGCGGCGGCGATCAGATCGAGAAGCTCGGGAATCTCCGACGCGGGTACGGACTGCACCCGACCGCGGATCCACACCAGCGAGCGCACCGGCTCCCTCAGCGGCAGCGGGGCGTAGTCCGTCATCTCCAGCATCGCGGGCACGCCCGCGGCGCCGGCGGCAACGATCATGCCCGCGACGCGACCGGCGACGGGAACGGTGATGGCGAACGAGCCGTCGTCGAGAAGATGGTGCACCGCGCTGGCGGCCGGCTGTGCTCCCTCGACGGCGAGCATCGCGCCGCAGGCCCGCGCACACGTGCTGCGGATCCGTTCGGCGGTCGTGGGTGCCGTCGTCGCTGCCGGTGCCGTCATCGCATCGCCTTCCCTGATTAGGTGACCCTAATTTAGCTAGACCTAACTTGGCGCGCAAGACGCACGTGCCGACATCGGCGGGCTGCCGTCGGTGACCCGATAGGGTTGAAACGTGCCGCACATCGCCTACCTCGGACCAGAGGGAACCTTCACCGAGGCGGCGCTCATCCAGATGGTGGACCGCGGCATGGTGCCTGGTGGCGCTTCTGCTGACGGACTCAGCCCGCTTCCAGCGGAGAGCACCACCGCGGCGCTCGCGGCGGTGCGGACCGGCGATGCCGCCTACGCATGCGTGCCGATCGAGAATTCGATCGAGGGATCCGTGCTGCCGACGCTGGACAGCCTCGCGACCGGTTCCGCGCTGCAGATCTTCACCGAGCTCACCCTCGACGTGTCGTTCACCATCGTCGCGCGTGCCGCAGTCAGCGCCACCGACGTGGAAACCGTCGCCGCGTTTCCCGTCGCCAGCGCCCAGGTACGCCACTGGCTGGCCGCCAATCTGCCGAAGGCCCGGCTGGTACCGGCCAACTCGAACGCCGCGGCGGCAAAGGACGTCGCCGAAGGGCGCGCGGATGCGGGCGTGAGCACCGCGCTGGCGGCCCAGCGCTACGGGCTGACCGCGCTGGCATCCGACGTCGTGGACGAACCCAACGCCAGGACGCGGTTCGTGCTGGCGGGCCAGCCGGGTCCGCCCCCGAAGCGCACCGGTGCCGACCGCACGTCGGTGGTCTTGAAACTGGAGAACGTGCCGGGTGCGCTGGTGTCGGCGTTGACCGAGTTCTCGATCCGCGACATCGACCTGACCCGCATCGAATCTAGGCCGACCCGGAAAGAGTTGGGCACCTACGTCTTCTTCCTCGATTGCGTGGGCCATATCGACGACGATGCCGTCGCCGAGGCACTCAAGGCGCTTCACCGTCGTTGTGCTGATGTGCGATATCTAGGGTCATGGCCGACGGGTTCGGCCGCAGGAGCAGTTCCGCCACAGCTGGACGACGCAACGGGCTGGCTGACCCGGTTGCGGGAAGGCAGGCGCTGATGGGCGGACGGCTCGTGCTGGTCCGCCACGGCCAGTCACACGGCAACGTCGAGCGTCGGCTCGACACCCGGCCGCCCGGTGCGGAGCTCACCGACCTCGGTCGCGAACAAGCGCGCATCTTCGCCCGCGAATGGCAACAACAGATCGAGATGGTGGCGCATTCGATCGCGGTGCGCGCTTCGCAGACCGCGACCGAGATCGGCGGCGAACGCGGTGTGCCGCCCCTCGCGTTGGACGGCATCCACGAGGCTCAGGTCGGTGAGCTCGAGGATCGCAGCGACGACGAAGCCATCGAGGAGTTCAAGACCGTTTACCACCGCTGGCATGAGGGCGATCTGCACGCGCGGCTGCCCGGCGGTGAGAGCGGCCGCGAGGTGCTCGACCGCTACGTACCGGTGATCACCCAACTGCGGATGCGCTACCTCGACGACGACGCGTGGCACGGCGACATCGTCGTCGTCAGCCACGGCGCGGCGATCAGGCTGACGGCGGCGACGCTGGCGGGGGTGGATGCGGGCTTCGCCCTCGAACATCACCTCGGCAACGCCGAATCCGTGGTGCTGGCGCCGATCACCGACGGCCGATGGAGCTGCCTGCACTGGGGCGAGGTGGCCCCGCCGTTCTATCCGGAGCCGGAGCCTCACCCCGTCGAGGACGCACTCCAGTCGGCCGATCCGATGGGCTGAGCGCATGTGCAGCCGATGGCCTCACAGTCGATGACGAAGACGTGGACGACCTCGGGCATCGTGCAGTCGTCCTCGGTGCATTCCGACCACTGCAGCGCGTGGTGGATGACGGTGCCGTGGCAGTGGTCGAGGCCGGCTCGACATCCGCGGCAATCGCTGTCCATGGCCCCTTGATAGCACCATCGGCGGACAATCCGTGGTTGCCGCGCTGGATCCCCGGCGCCTATGCCAATCGCTCGGCGTCCTGCTCGCTCCGGTCCTCGCTTGTTGCGATCCTCACTCGCAGGCGCCTTCGCTATGCCCAGCCGAGTTCGTGCAGTCGGTCGTCGTCGATGCCGAAGTGATGGGCGATCTCGTGGATGACCGTGATCGCCACCTCGTCGACCACCTCCTGCTCGGTCTCGCAGACGTCGAGGAGGGATTCGCGGTAGATCGTGATCGTGTCGGGTAGCGAGCCTGCATACCAGGAGTCGCGTTCGGTCAGCGCGATGCCGTGATACAGCCCCAGCAGATCGGGCTCGTCCGGGTTGCGATCCTCGACCAGCACGACGACGTTGTCGATCGCCGCCGCCAGGTCCGGCGGGATCAGATCCAGCGCGTCGCCCACCAGCTCGTCAAACCGTTGCGGGCTCATCCGCACGGCCACCGGGCTACGCCCCTGGCGGCGGGGGGATCACGGGTTCGGCGGGCGCGGGCCCGGGTGCCGGCCCAGGAGCGGGTGCCGGCGCGGGTGCGGGCGGCGGCGCTGCGCCCTGGTCCGCCGGCGGCGGCGCGGCGTCCGCGGGCGGCGGGGCGGCGGCGTCGCCCGGAGGCGGTGCCTCACCGGGCGGCGGCCCGTTGGTGGGAGTGTTGCCGCCGGGGCCGGGGCCGGGGCCGGGGGCGGGGGCGGGCGCTGCAGCCGTCGACGGCGTCGGGCTCGCCGTGCTCGGCGACTGCTGGCCGTGCTGGGTCTGCTGCGTCTGCTGGGTCGACTGGCTGGAATCGCTCTGGTCGTACGAGCTGCTGCTCTGGCCTGCCGACGACGACGACGTGTCGGGCATCGGGATCGGCGGGAAGTTCAACCGCTCCTCGGGGATGTCCGGCGGCGGGACCGGAGGCTGGCCGTTGATCTGCAGCGGGCCCTTCGCGCTGTTGAGCAGCGTCGACCAGCCGCCGTTGCCGAGCGTGGCGCCGATGCTGCAGGACACCTGATGGCTGCCGGCCGCCCAGCTCGGCAGCGACAAGGTGCTGTAGATCAGCGTCAGCGTGGTGCTGCGCAGCTGAATGGGCGCGAGGTAGGCGTCGGTCAGCCGGGTGCAGGCGTCCTTGATATACGCGTCCTGCTCGGGTTCGGGCGGCAGGGCGTTGGGGAACTTGTCGGCGACGTTGACCGAGCCCGTCACCTCCATGGCGTGCGGGCCGGCGCAGTCGACCGGAATGTCGGTGGGTTGGTTGGTGGAGGGGTCGATGCCCAGGCACGTTCCCGCCGGCCACACCTTGGACTGGTCCACGTCGGCGACCTTGCCCTGAAAGGCGAGCTGGGAGTTGTTGGGTCCGGGCAGCTGCAGGCCGCACAGCATGCGGCGCTCACCCGCCTGCTTCCAGGCCTTGTCGCCGGACCACATCATGCTGACGGTGAACCGGCTGTTCGGATCGAACTTCTCGCCCAAATAGCGACGCACCGCCACTTGGCACTGCTCCTGGCTGATCTGCTGGATGCGCGACGGTGAAGGCGGCGCGGCGTCCGGGCCGTACTCGCTGCCGGGGAAGGTTCGCATGTCGACCGACTCCGCGACCTCGAAGCGGTGGTCACCCTTGCAGTCGACGACCTCGGCCGCATCCGGATTGCGTTCGGGCCAGTTCAGGCAGTCGCCGCTCTTGGCCTTGCTGAAGGTCTCCGCGCCACGCAGGCCGAGGGTGATCGAGCCGGCCGGCCCGGCGTTGGGTCCCTCCCCGCGCGGCAGGGCCGTGAGGACGCCCGCGATGAGCAGTCCGCCGAGGGCGGTCAACAGCAGCGCGCGCCGGGTGGATGTGGCGTGCAGACTGCGCCACCACACGACCTTCGGCGCGGGGTGTTCTGCCTCGTCGGCGGTCAAGTCGACCCGCCCGGGTGCATCCAACATCTGCTCCATTGTGACAGGCGCGCCGGGGCCTGTGACAAGTGAGACAGATGTAATGTTATGGGGTTGTGGCCGCGACGGTAGGGTTGCGCCGTGATCGACCTCAGACTGCTGCGGGAGAACCCGGATGAGGTGCGCGCGTCGCAGCGCGCCCGCGGTGAGGATCCCGGCCTCGTCGACGCCCTCGTGAAGGCCGACGCGGACCGTCGCGCCGCGGTGTCGGCCGCCGACAACCTGCGCGCTGAACAGAAGGCCGCCAGCAAGAAGGTGGGCGCGGCGGCCAAGGAAGACCGCCCGGCGCTGTTGGAGCAGGCAAAACAGCTCGCCGAGAAGGTCAAGGCCGCCGAGGCTGAACAGGGCGCCGCGGAACGGGCTTTCACCGCGGCGCACATGGCGATCTCGAACGTCATCATCGACGGGGTGCCCGCAGGCGGCGAGGACGACTTCGCCGTGCTGGACACCGTCGGCGAACCACCCCTCATCACCGACCCGAAAGACCATGTCGCCCTTGGCGAATCGCTCGGCCTGTTCGACCTCGAGCGCGGGGCGAAGGTGTCGGGCGCGCGGTTCTACTTCCTGACCGGATACGGTGCGCTGCTGCAACTCGGGCTCATGCAGTTCGCCGTTCGGCTCGCCACCGACAACGGCTTCACGCTCGTCATTCCGCCCGTGCTGGTGCGGCCCGAGATCATGGAGGGCACCGGCTTCCTCGGTGCACACAGCGAGGAGGTGTACCGGCTCGAGGCCGACGACCTCTATTTGGTCGGCACCTCCGAGGTACCGCTGGCCGGCTACCACTCCGATGAGGTCCTCGACCTGTCGGCAGGCCCGCGGCGCTACGCCGGCTGGTCGTCCTGCTTCCGGCGCGAGGCGGGCAGCCACGGCAAGGACACCCGCGGAATCATCCGCGTGCACCAGTTCGACAAGGTGGAGGGCTTCGTCTACTGCAGGCCGGACGAGGCGCAAGCCGAACACGATCGGCTGCTGGGCTGGGAGCGCCAGATGCTGGCCGCCATCGAGGTGCCCTACCGAGTGATCGACATCGCCGCAGGGGATTTGGGTGCCTCCGCCGCGCGCAAGTACGACTGCGAAGCGTGGATACCGACCCAGCAGACCTACCGCGAGCTGACGTCGACGTCCAACTGCACGACGTTTCAGGCCCGCAGGCTCGCGATCCGCTACCGGGACGAGAGCGGCAAGCCGCAGGCCGCGGCCACGCTGAACGGGACGCTGGCCACGACGCGCTGGCTGGTGGCGATTCTGGAGAACCACCAGCAGCCCGACGGCAGCGTGCGGGTGCCGCAGGCGCTGGTGCCGTACGTCGGCACCGAAGTGCTGGAGCCCCGCTAAGGCTGTGAGTCGAGCAGCTCGGCGAGCTTCTCGAGAAACTCCTTGGGTCGCTGCGGCGTGAAGGCCGGCTTCGGTCGCGCGCCCGCCACCTCGAGTGTCACCAGCGTCGACTTGATCGGGCGCCACACGTCGAGGGGCAGCCAGCGGCGCAGATCCGAGCTGCCCCAGATGCGGAACCGCTGATTGAACATGCCCAGCGGTTCGGCCTTGTAGCCGCGGATCGACCGCAGCGGGATGATCTTCGATGTGCCCGATGGAAAGTGGTAGCGCCGCAGCGTGATCGCTTCCCGATCGAGCTGGACCAGCCCGTCGTCGTAATACTGCGTCGGTGCGGCGCTCACAGCTCCTCGCTCGTGCTTTCCTGCTCCTTGCGTGCGCAGCGCAACTCGTGGCCCTTCGATGTCAGGCACCGGCCGGTGGTCAGATTCCATTGCCAGCCATGCAGATTGCACGTCAGCGTGGAGCCCTCGACCACGCCGAACTTTGACAGGTCGGCCTTGAGATGCGGGCAGCGGCGCTGCATCACGAAGCCGTCCAGTTCGATCGAGGCGGAATCGTCGTGCGCCTCGGCGAACCAACCGTCCGCATAGGCGATGCGCTCGTCGGTGAGACACTTGAAGAACGTGTACAGGTACTCGTTGTAGCCGCCCACCCGCCAGGCCTTGAAGCGGGTGGACAAAAAGATCGTGTTGACCCAGTCCGGCTCTTCGTCGCGCAGCACCGTGCGCACCAGGTCCGGTGCAATGGCGAAGCCATAGCGGAACTTCTCATCCGGAATCGGTTCGCGGACAACCCGTTTCGGGAAGTCAAGCACCACCGTTTCGTCGCCCATACGCAACTCGACCGGGTAGCCGATGCCGTCGCAGATCTGGTCGCTCTGGATCATGATGGGTTCGAACCGCGCGCGCAGCGGCTCCAGCAGCGACTCGCCCCCGGCGGGCGCCCAACGGGCCTTCTCGGCGGCGAGCACCGGAGCCATTCGCTCGGCGTAGGCGGCGATGTAATCGGCCTTGCCGGTGGTGAAGATCGCCTCCACCTCGTCGTCGGGCAGCGGGTGGCTGAGCGAATTCAGCTGTGCGCCCGCGAAATCGGCGGTCGATCCGGGGATCATCAGCAGGCCGCCGTCGTGCCCGTGGCGGCGCATCTGCTCCAGGAAGACGACCTGGTCGGGGAAGATGTTGGCGGGGTCGCCGTGGTCGTCGTTGAGGTCGCGCAGTTCGGGATCGAGGAAGCACGGTGGACCGGCCGACGGCACCACCCAAGTGGCGCCGACCTGGCTGATGTACTGGCGACACCGGTCCATCTGCCGCTGCCGCTTCTGCGTGCCGAACGCCTCCTTGGCCCGCGCGGGCATGTCGTAGACCATCGGATACCAGATCGCGCCCGAGTACTGCAGCATGTGCACGTCGACCTGGCCGAAGTCGGCGTGCACCACGTCGAGGTCGACGGGGCGGGCGTCGTTCATATCGAAAGCCGTCGTCACGCCATCCGAAATCACCAGTCCGGAGTCGCCGATCGGGCCGTCGGCGGGGGCGCGCAACGCGATGATCATCACGTCGAGGTCGCCCTTCGGCCCGCTGACGGTGTGCTTGACGGAGTCCGTCGTCTCGAAGAAGCGGTGAAAGCCGAGCTTCTCCAGCTCGCGCTGCAGATCGGGCACGGGAAAATCGGGCAGCAACACGACCGCGTCCTTGTTGACGTGCTCGCGCAGATTCTGCGGATCGAAATGGTCGGAGTGCAGATGCGAGACGTAGAGGTAGTCGCAGTCGCCGAGCGCGTCCCAGCCCAACTCGCTGTTGTCCGGGAACGGGAACCAGGAGGCGAAGTACGCCGGGTTGACCCAGGGGTCGCACAGGATGCTTCCGGCCTTGGTGTCGATGCGAAAACCGGCGTGACCGACGCTGGTGACCTGCACGTATTCCCTTTCCTGGGGTGTGGGGGCTCGCGTCGAGTTTAGTCCTAGCTGCGGCGGCAGCACGCGATGCGCCCGCGCTAGGCTGCCAGTGTGGAACCGGTATACGGGACTGTCATCCAACTCGCCCGGCTGTTATGGCGGCTGCAGGGCCTGACGTTCAACGTCACAGGGGTGGAGAACCTGCCGGTCACCGGCGGCGCCGTCGTCGCGATCAACCACACCAGCTACTTCGACTTCACCTTCGCGGGCCTGCCCGCCTACAAGCAGAAGCGGGGCCGCAAGGTGCGGTTCATGGCGAAGAAAGAGGTCTTCGACCACAAGATCACCGGTCCGATCATGCGCAGCCTGCGCCACATCGAGGTGGACCGCTCCGACGGCTCCGACTCGTTCCAGCAGGCATGCCTGAAGCTGAAGGAAGGCGAACTGGTCGGCGTCTACCCCGAGGCGACCATCAGCCGCAGCTTCGAGATCAAGGACTGCAGGTCCGGCGCGGCGCGGATGGCCATCGCCTGCGAGGTGCCGATCGTTCCGCACATCGTCTGGGGTGCCCAGCGCATCTGGACCAAGGGTCACCCCAAGAACATGTGGCGGCCGAAGGTGCCCATCTCGGTGGCGGTCGGCGAACCGATCATGCCGACGCTGCCCGCGGCCGAGCTGACCGCGCTGCTGCATTCGCGGATGCAGCACCTGCTGGAGCGGGTGCAGGGCGAGTACGGGCCACATCCACCGGGCGAATACTGGGTGCCGCACCGGCTCGGTGGCGGGGCGCCGACCCTGGCCGAGGCCAACCGGATGGACGCCGACGAGGCCGCCGAGAAGGCCGCGCGCCGTGAGCAGCGCGGCGATCCCGCAGGAGCGTCGGGCTAGCGATGGAACCGGTCTTCCGCACGCTGGAGATTGCCTGCTCGGCGGGCGTGGCCGTATCGGGAACCCGCATCACCTTTCACGGGCTGGAGAACATCCCCGAGCGCGGTGGTGCGGTGGTCGCGATCAACCACACCAGCTACCTGGACTGGATGGCCGCCGCGCTGGCCGCCTACAAACGGCACCGGCGGCTGCGCTTCATGATCAAGCAGGAGATGACGGAAGTGAAGATCGTCAACTACCTGATCAGACACACCGGCACGATTGCGGTGGATCGCAAGGCGGGTGCGGGCGCGTATGCGGTGGCGGTGGAGCGGCTGCGTGCGGGCGAACTCGTCGCCGTGTACCCGGAGGCCACCATCAGCCGCAGCTTCGAGCTCAAGGAGTTCAAGACCGGAGCGGCCCGCATGGCGATCGAGGCGCGGGTGCCGATCATTCCGTTGATCGTCTGGGGTGCGCATCGGCGCTGGACCAAGGATCACCCGCGCACGCTGGGCCGGGCGAAGATCCCGTTCACCGTCATGGTCGGCCCGCCGTTGCCGGCCGCCGAGACCCGCGAGCAGACGGACGCGGCGATGCGCGCGGCGATGACGGAGCAACTGCATGCGGCCCAGCAGTCCTACGAGCACCCGGCGGGCGCGTATTGGGTGCCGCGCCGAATGGGCGGCTCGGCGCCGACGATGGCCGAGGCCAAGGTGCTCGACGAGGTCGAGCTCGCCGAGCGGGCCCGCAAGCAGTCGGAGAATCAAGCGAAGTGATGCCCGCACTGATCGCGAGCGACGTGGACGGCACGCTGCTCGACGACGACGAGACCATCACCCCGCGCACCCGCGGCGCGGTGCGTGCCGCGGTCGAGGCGGGCACCCGGTTCGTGCTCGCCACCGGCCGGCCGCCGCGGTGGGTGCAACCCGTCGTCGACGCGCTGGGGTTCGCGCCGATGGCGGTGTGCGCGAACGGAGCGGTGATCTACGACCCCGCCACCGACCGCATCGTGTCCGCGCGAACGCTGTCGTCCGACGAACTGGGCGAGCTCGCCGAGATCGCCACCCGGGTGATCCCCGGCGCAGGCCTTGCCGTCGAGCGGGTGGGCCGCAGCGCACACGACGCGGCAACCCCGCAGTTCGTCAGCTCACCCGGCTACGAGCACGCCTGGCTCAACCCGGACAACACCGAGGTGTCGTTCGAGGACCTGCTCGCCGCCCCTGCGATCAAGCTGTTGATCCGCAAGTCCGGTGCACGCAGTTCCGATATGGCGGCCGAACTCGTCAAACATGTTGGGCGCCAAGGCGATATCACGTATTCCACCGACAACGGCCTGATCGAGGTCGTGCCGTTGGGCATCAGCAAGGCCACCGGCGTCGCCGAGGTCGCGCGACCCTACGAGATCACCGCCGAGGACGTGGTGGCGTTCGGCGACATGCCCAACGACATCCCGATGTTGCGGTGGGCCGGTCTCGGGATCGCGATGGGCAACGCGCATCCCGAGGCGGTCGAGGCGGCGGACGAGGTGACCGCGCCGAACACCGACGACGGGCTGGCCCGCGTGCTCGAGCGCTGGTGGATGTAGTCGGGCGACGATCGAGCGGCGTGAGCCGCGTTGAGGAGCTCGACAATTCAGCTGTAGTCGGGCGACGATCGAGCGGCGTGAGCCGCGTTGAGGAGCTCGACAATTCAGCGCTAGTGGTCACGGTCGTAAGTTTGTCGGGGGTTTAGGTCCAGGCGGTGGGGTCTGCGAGGTAGAGGCCGCAGGCGGTGTCGAGAGCGTCTTCGGCGGGGCCGCCCATGAATCCCGTGGGGAGGAACGAGTCTTCGTAGTCGTCGTGGCTGGCTCGGTACATCGCAAAGCCCCAGTCTCGTGCCGAACCGCCGTAGCGCAACCGGCACAACCGCATTACCTCCCCGTCGGCCAAGACGCCGTCGACATAGGCGAACCCTGCGCGGTAACGCAGACGGATCTCACTGAGCTGTGGCCACCGTTCACGGGAACGTTCGGTCAGCCGTTGATGCAACGAGGCCTTAGTCGAGTCCGGGATCTTCGCCATCTCCTTATCGTGACCCAACCTCTCCGGTGCGATGTTGGGTGGCCACGGCGTGTTGCCTGGGCGATGAGACCTCATGCGGGGACAACGGATGCATGACCATGAGCAGTCCATTCACCATCACCCTGACCATCCTGGACAAATCGGTTCTCCGCGCCCGAGCCCGGTCATCGACCGCGCCGCATCGCGACGTGATCCGCGCGCGGATCGAACACTGAGATCGCCGCGCAGGTGGGAGTGCACATCGACACCGTCCGCAAGTGGCGCCGACGATTCGTCGCCGCGGGTCTGGCTGGTCTGGAGGACGTGGCGCGCAGCGGGCGGCGACGCAAGTTCACACCAGTGCAGGTCGCCGAGGTCAAGGCGCTGGGCTGCACGCTGCCCGCCGAAACCGGTGCGCCGTTGTCGCGGTGGTCAAGCACTGAGGTGGCCACCGAGGCGATCAGCCGTGGGATCGCCGAGACGATCTCGGCGGCCACCGTGCGCCGCTGGCTGGCCGCTGATGCGATCAAGCCCTGGCAGCACCGGTCCTGGATCTTCCCCCGCGACCCCGACTTCAGCGCCAAGGCCGCCCGCGTGCTCGACCTGTATGCCCGCCGCTGGGAGGGCCAACCACTGGGCCCAGACGACTACGTGATCAGCTCCGACGAGAAATCCCAGCTCCAAGCCCTGCACCGCCGCCACCGCGGACAACCGCCCGGACCCGGGCGAACCCGCCGGGTCGAGTTCGAGTACCGCCGCGGTGGCACCCTGGCCTACTTCGCCGCCTACGACGTCCATCAGGCCCGGGTACTCGGCCAGATCGCCCCCAAGACCGGTATCGAACCCTTCGAGAACCTCGTCGCCCACGTCATGACGACCGAACCATATGCCTCGGCCCGGCGAGTGTTCTGGGTCGTCGACAACGGCTCGTCGCACAACGGGGCACGCTCCATCGACCGCATGCAGACCACCTGGCCGACCGCGACCCTGGTACACCTACCGATACACGCATCCTGGCTCAACCAGGTCGAGATCTACTTCTCGATCCTGCAGCGAAAAGCCATCAACCCCAACGACTTCGCCGACCTCGACCAACTCTCCCAACGCATCCTCGGCTTCCAGGACCGCTACAACACCACCGCGACACCATTCGACTGGACCTACACCCGCGACGACCTCAACGCCTTCCTGCGCCGCCTCGACCTCCACGACATCCCGCACGCCGCATGACCCCCGACGAACTTACGACCGCGACCACTAGCTCGACAATTGCAGCCGGTTCAGCTGGGATCGATGGGCTTGATCCGCTCCAGCTGGACGGGCGGGCCGTCGTCCGACGGCGGCGGCAACTCCTCGGGCATACCGTCGACAACCCTTGTCACCGAACCCTTTTCCCGGTCGAAGTTCAGTGTGCCGTGCTGGAAGTTCTGCACGATCCACTGCGGCTCCTGGATCTCGCCGCTGGTCGGCAGCCCCAGCACACCGCGTTCGTAGCCGAGCGACGCCCATGCGGCGTAGATCGCGCCGGTCACGGGTTCGGCGCCGCTCTCCGGCGACCAGTACATCGCGCCCTTGTCGAACATGGCGTAGCGGGTGTCCCATTCGCCGGCGGCTTCCGGTGACCGCGGCATGCCGAGTGGGCTGTTCTCCCCGCCCATCGACTCCCACTTCGCCAGGATCGCACCGCCGCGCAGTTGGTCGGTCAGGCTCGGCGGCGGGAGCGGTTCGTTGAAACGGGCCGCGATGTCGCGGATCTGGTCCATCGCCGCATATGCCGCATTGCCCGGGCATTCGGTGTTGCCGACGTCGCGGTGGGTGAAGATCGTCGGCAGCGTCGGGCTCGCGCCCTTCGGGAAGTGGGTGAACGATCCGCCGTCCGACGTCAGCACCACGGTGCCCCGCGGGTCGACGTGATCCAGTCCCAGTCGCCAGCCCAGCAGGCGCCCGACGGTGCGCAACTGGATCGGCGTCGGAGGCACGTCCTCGAAGTTGCCGAGCATCGCCACCCCCCAGGTGTCCTTGTTGAACCCGCCCGTGTGGGAGCCCTCGACCGGTTTGTCCATGCCGCCGGCCCGGCCCTCGAAGACCTGTCCGTACTTGTCGACCAGCGCGTTGTAGGCGATGTCGCACCACCCGAGCGTGCGGGTGTGGTACGCGTAGATCGACCGCACGATGGCCGCGGAGTCCTGGGGGCTGTAGTCGTTGCTACCCGCCGTGTGATGCACGATGCCGGCCCGCACCCCGTCGTCGTAAACCGTTCTGGGGCACTTCATCGACTCATCGGCGCCCCACTGCGCCCGCGTGATGACGGCGGGCGGCTGCCCCGGCGGCGTCACGGCGTTCGGCAGATCACCGATCGGCGCCTGCGGCGGGGTGATCAGCACCGCGTTGACGTTCTGGCCGAACGGCTGACTGGTGTTGGCGGGGAGGTATCCCAGATCAGGCTCGGCCGGTCCCTGCTCGGCCGGTTGCTGCGGCGCCGACGCGGCGGCAGCACCGGGTCGGTCGACCGCGATCTGCACGGTCGTCGTCAGGCCGACGAAGACCGGCTCGGTGCCACGCGGTGCGGTCGCTGCGTCGCCGACGCCGTCGAGGTTCTCGGCTTCGTACCACGGCCCCCATGAACCATCGGGCTTCTTGGCCCGCACCCGGGCCGACGTGCCGCTCAGGTCCGCCGCGGTGAGCGCGACGAGGGAGAACGGGGTGTCCTGGTGGACTTCGCGGATCGTCTCGCCGCCGCCTAGGCCGGTCAAGGGCTGCTGGGCCAACTGGGTCTGCTCGGCGAGTGGGCGCCGATCTTCGTCGAACGGGGTGCTCGGAAGTGCCCACGGCAGGATGACCACGGTGCCCGCGATCGCGGTGAAGAGCATCGGGTGACGACGGGACGGCACGGTCTGATGTTACGTATGAGTCAGTTGTTACCAGTGTTTCGACACGGCCAAATTGCGGAGTGATGTGGACCTGCAACGGCGCCGCAGAGCCCGCCACTTGGCTCTGCGGCACCGTTAGGGAAACAGGACTATCCGGCGGGCGGTGGCGGCGGTGCGGGCACCGCCGGGGCGGCCGCCGCTGCCGGCTTCATCGCCGACGTGATCATCGGCATCACCACACCCTTGAGCAGGTCGATCGCCTGACCGGCCCCCAATTGCTGAGCCGCGCTACTGAGGTCGCCGAGCAGGCCGGTGCTGCCGGTGCTCGCCGCGGGCATCGCCGCGGGCATCGCGCTACCCAGGGTGTCGCCACCCAGGAGCGGGTAGGTGCCCGCGGCAGGGTCAAGCCCGATGGGCGCCGAGATCGGCACCTCACCCGGGTTGGGCAGGCCCGCGGCGTTGGAGATCGGCGTCGTCGCCAGCGCGGGGTCCAGGCCGGTCACCGGCGGCGTCGTCAGGCCGCCGGGAACTGCCCCGGTCGGACTGGTCAGCGTCGGATTCAAGGCCGGGTTGGCCGCCGCCGGGGTTCCCAGCGCCGGCGTGGCGGCCGGGCTGGTCAGCGCGGGATTCGCGGCACCGGCGGCTGCCGGGTCCAGCAGCCCGGTGCTGGAGAGCGCCGGATCGGTCAGCGGCGGAAGAGCCGCGGGCGGGGTGGTGAGGCCCGGGGTCAGGCCGGGCGCGGCGGCCGGGCTCGTGAGACCCGGCGTGAGGCCGGGCGACGCCAGCGCATTGGGGGCGGTCAGCGTCGTCGGCATGCCCGCACCTGGTGCGCCGGTGAGGGCGGACGGCATGGCCGGTAGGTTGATGCCGAACTGGGACAGTCCCTGCGACAGCGCGGACATCAGTTCGTTCGGCAGGTCGGTGACCATGGCGGCCGAGCGGAACTCGCGGGGCTGCGGCGCCGGCTTGGCCATGTCGGATATGGCGGAATAGGCAAAAGGACTCACGACGGCCAGGGCGGCGACTGCGCTCGTGGCTGTCGAGAGCCTGCGTCGACGTCGGTTTGGCACGGAAGTCTCCTCAATATGTGGACTACATGTAGAGCGGTACGTGATCGATGGTACGGGTGTGACTTATGTGAATAGAGTGACGAGATGTAATTGTGAGCGAATCGCGACATTGAGCCCCGATTGGATTCGGGCCGCGCAACCGCGGTCGGATACCCTGGCTGCCGATGACCGCTCGTTATGACCTCTTCATCGTCGGTTCCGGATTCTTCGGTCTGACGATTGCCGAACGGGTGGCGACCCAGTTGGACAAACGCGTCCTGGTGCTGGAGCGGCGCCCCCACATCGGCGGCAACGCCTACTCGGAACGGGAGCCGCAGACCGGCATCGAGGTGCACAAATACGGTGCACACCTGTTTCACACCTCCAACACCAAGGTGTGGGACTACGTGCGGCAGTTCACCGACTTCACCGGCTATCAGCACCGCGTGTTCGCGATGCACAACGGGCAGGCCTACCAGTTCCCGATGGGGCTGGGCCTGGTGTCGCAGTTCTTCGGCAAGTACTTCACGCCGGACGAGGCCCGCCAGCTGATCCGCGAACAATCCGCCGAGATCGAGACCGCCGATGCGAAGAACCTCGAGGAGAAGGCCATCTCGCTGATCGGCCGACCCCTGTATGAAGCGTTCGTCAAGCACTACACCGCCAAGCAGTGGCAGACGGACCCGAAGGAACTGCCCGCGAGCAACATCACCCGGCTGCCGGTGCGCTACACGTTCGACAACCGCTACTTCAACGACACCTACGAGGGTCTGCCCGTCGACGGCTACACCGCGTGGTTGACGAACATGGCCGCTGACGACCGCATCGAGGTGCGGCTGGACACCGACTGGTTCGACGTCCGGGATGCGCTGCGTGCGGAGAGCCCGGACGCGCCGGTGGTGTACACCGGGCCGCTGGACCGCTACTTCGACTACGCCGAGGGCAGACTCGGCTGGCGCACACTCGATTTCGAGCTCGAGGTGCTGCCCACCGGTGACTTCCAGGGCACGCCGGTGATGAACTACAACGACGAGGACGTGCCTTACACCCGCATCCACGAATTCCGCCACTTCCATCCGGAGCGGCAATACCCGGCCGACAAGACCGTCATCATGCGGGAGTTCTCGCGGTTTGCCGAGAGCGACGACGAGCCCTACTACCCGATCAACACCGAGAACGACCGCACGCTGCTGGCCGCCTACCGCGATCGCGCCAAGGCCGAAACCGCACGTGCCAAGGTCCTGTTCGGCGGCCGGCTGGGCACCTACCAGTATCTCGACATGCACATGGCGATCGCCAGTGCGCTCAACATGTACGACAACGTCCTCGCCCCGCATCTGCGCGACGGCGAGCCGCTACCCGAAAGCGGTGCGGAATGAGCGCGGTCAGCCTTCTCGCCCGCATCATCCTGCCGCGCCCGGGCGAACCGCTCGACGTCCGCAAGCTCTACATCGAGGAGTCGGCCACCAACTCCCGCCGCGCCCACGCCGCGACCAGGACAGCGCTGCAGATCGGCGCCGAATCGGAGGTGTCGTTCTCGACGTACTTCAACGCGTTTCCCGCCAGCTACTGGCGCAGGTGGTCGACGCTGGGTTCGGTGGCGTTGCGTGCGGAGCTGACCGGTACCGGCCGCGTCGACGTGTACCGCAGCAAGGCCACCGGGGCCCGGATCTTCGTCGAGGGCAGGTCATTTCACCACGACGGTGACGAGCCAGGCGCGCGATCTATTGTCGGCCCCGCCTCCGTCGAGTTCGAGGTCGGGCTCGAGCCCTTCGAAGACGGCGGCTGGATCTGGTTCGACATCACCACCGACAGCGCCGTCACGCTGCAGAACGCGGGCTGGTATGCGCCAATACCCGCCCCCGGCACGGCGAACATCGCGATCGGGATGCCGACGTTCAACCGGCCCGACGACTGCGTCAACACCCTGCGGGCGCTGACGTCGGACCCGTTGGTGGACAAGGTGATCGGCGCGGTGATCGTGCCGGACCAGGGCACCAGGAAGCTGCGCGACCATCCGGGGTTCGCGGAGGCCGCGGCACCGCTCGGTGCCCGGTTGTCCATCCACGATCAGCCCAACCTCGGCGGTTCCGGCGGCTACAGCCGGGTCATGTACGAGGCGCTGAAGAACACCGACTGCCAGCAGATCCTGTTCATGGACGACGACATACGCGTCGAACCCGACTCGATCCTGCGGGCGCTGGCGATGAACCGGTTCGCCAAGACGCCGATGCTGGTCGGCGGTCAGATGCTCAATCTGCAGGATCCGGCGCACCTGCATGTGATGGGCGAGGTGGTGGGCAGGCATGACTTCATGTGGACCAACGCGCCGCACACCAAGTACGACCACGACTTCGCGCGAAACCCGTTGAACGACCGGTACTCCGACAGCAAGCTGCTGCACCGGCGCATCGACGTCGACTACAACGGCTGGTGGATGTGCATGATCCCGCGCGCCGTCGCCGACGAGCTCGGCCAGCCACTGCCGCTCTTCATCAAGTGGGACGACGCCGACTATGGACTGCGGGCCGCCGAGCACGGCTACCCCACAGCCACCATGCCGGGCATCGCGATCTGGCACATGGCGTGGAGCGACAAGGACGACGCCATCGACTGGCAGGCCTACTTCCATCTGCGCAACCGGTTGGTGGTCGCGGCGTTGCACTGGGACGGCGACGTGCGCGGTCTGGTGCGCAGCCACCTGAAGGCCACGCTGAAACATCTGCTGTGCCTAGAGTATTCAACCGTCGCGGTTCAAAACAAGGCGATGGATGACTTCCTCGCCGGGCCCGAGCACCTCTTCTCCATCCTGGAGTCGGCGCTGCCGGAAGTGCACCGCATGCGTCGCGATTACCCCGACGCTGTGATTCTGCCCTCCGCGACCCAACTGCCCCCGCCGTCGGGACTGGTCGGCCGGGTCGGTGAGCCGAAAACCGCTCCCGGCAAGGCGATCCGGCTTCTTCGCGGCGTGCTGCACAACCTGAGCAAGGCCGACCCGGCGCACCATGAGCGCCCGCAACTGAACGTGCCGACGCAGGACTCACGCTGGTTTCTGCTGTGCACTGTCGACGGAGTGACCGTCACCACCGCGGACAGCCGCGGCGTGGTCTACCGGCAGCGGGACCGGGCCACGATGTTCGCACTGCTGCGTGCGTCGCTTCGTCGCCAGCGCAAGCTGCTGCGGCGATTCGACGAGATGCGCACGACATACCGCGATGCGCTGCCCGTCCTCTCCAGCAAGGAGAAGTGGGAGACCGTTCTGTTGGAGCCGTCCGCGCATGGATGAGACGTCCCTTGGGCTCGGCGCGCGGGCCCCGCGCGGCGAGGAGGCCGCTTTGGTCGCTGTCCAGTCGGCGTTGGCCGACCGGCCCGGCGTGCTGGCGGCCGCCCGTGCGCTGTCGCACTTCGGTGAGCACAGCATCGGATGGCTTGCCGTCGCAGGCCTGGGGGCGTTGTGTCAGCCACGCAATCGCCGGGCGTGGCTGGCCGTGGGCGTCGGGGCGTTCGCCGCACACGCCGCCGCGGTCATCATCAAACGGGTGGTGCGACGGGAACGTCCGCACCACCCGGACGTCGCGGTGAACGTCGGAACCCCCAGCCGGCTCAGCTTCCCGTCTGCGCACGCCACCTCGACGACCGCGGCGGCGGTATTGATGGCCCGCGCGACGGGGCTACCGCTTCCCGCGGTGCTGGTGCCGCCGATGGCGTTGTCGCGCATGGTTCTCGGCGTGCATTATCCCAGCGATGTGATCACCGGAGTGGCGGTCGGGGCGGTCGTGGCGAAGGCGGTGGGTGTCATCGCGTCGGCCGAGCAGACCAGACTGCGGCGGATCGGGCCGAAGGAGACTCGTGAGCATCTCAAGTGAAAGCAGCGCATCCAGGGCGGCGAATATGAGTGAAGAAGCGGCACCGGTCAAGGGCCCGCCCCGAAACGTCGTCACCGGTCTGATCAAGGCGGCCAGGCCACGCCAGTGGGTGAAGAACCTCCTGGTGCTGATCGCCCCGGTCGCGGCCCTCGGCAGCGATGTGCAGTACGACTGGCGTGACGTCGCGGTCAACGTCTCGATCGCGTTCGTGGCGTTCTCCCTCGCCGCGTCGTCCGTCTATCTCGTCAACGACGCCCGCGACGTCGAGGCCGACCGCGCGCATCCGACCAAACGGTTCCGCCCCATCGCGGCGGGTGTGGTGCCGGAATGGCTGGCCTACTGCACGTCGGCCGTGCTCGCGGCCGCGGCGCTGACGGTGTCGTTCCTCGCGACCCCGAACCTCGCCGTGGTGATCGGCGTGTACATCGCCATGCAGCTCGCCTACTGCTTCGGTCTCAAGCACCAAGCCGTGCTCGACATCTGCATCGTCTCCTCGGCCTACTTGATCAGAGCGATAGCCGGTGGTGTCGCGGCGACTATCCCACTGTCGCAATGGTTTCTGCTGGTGATGACGTTCGGTTCGCTGTTCATGGTGGCGGGCAAGCGCTACGCCGAACTACAGCTCACCGAGAAGACCGGGGCCAAGATCCGCAAGTCGCTGGAAAGCTATACGTCGACCTACCTCCGGTTCGTCTGGACGTTGTCGGCCACCGCGATGGTGGTCTGCTACGGGCTGTGGGCCTTCGAGCGGGACGGCACCACCGCGTCCTGGTACGCGATCACGATGATCCCGTTCACGATCGCGATCCTGCGCTACGCGGTCGACGTCGACGGCGGGCTGGCCGGCGAACCGGAAGAGATCGCGTTGAAGGACCGGGTGCTTCAGCTTCTGGCCGTCGCGTGGATCGGAACCATCGGTGCCGCTGTTCTCCTCGGCTAGAACTATCAGCGCTCCTCGCGTCCGCGGCAGCGGGCCCGCGTTTCCGTACGACATCAGCGCCCGGATCAGCCTGTGGCTGAGCGTGCTCGTCACCGCTGGGCTGTTCAGTTGGGGGGCATGGCAGCGCCGCTGGATCGCCGACGACGGCCTCATCGTGCTGCGTACCGTCCGAAACCTGCTGGCGGGCAACGGTCCTGTCTTCAACAAGGGCGAGCGCGTCGAGACGAACACCTCCACCATGTGGACGTATTTGAACTATCTCGGCGGCCTGATCGGCGGCCCGGCTCAGCTGGAATATGTTGCGCTGTGGCTGGCCCTGGTGCTCAGCGTCGCAGGCGTGATCTTCCTGATGCTCGGCGCGGGCAGGCTGTACGCGCCGAGCCTTCAGGGTCGGCGGGCGCTGCTGCTGCCCGCGGGCGTGCTGGTCTATATCGCGGTGCCGCCCGCGCGTGACTTCGCCACCTCGGGTCTCGAAAGCGGTTTGGCACTGGCCTATCTCGGCCTGCTGTGGTGGATGATGGTCTGCTGGTCGCAAGCCTTGCGCGGCTACCAGGACGCCACCCGACGCAACGCGGTCAGCCCGTCATTCGACGGCGCACTCGCCTTCGTCGCCGGTCTGTCCGTGCTGGTGCGGCCCGAACTCGCCCTGGTCGGCGGCCTCGCCCTGGTCATGATGTTGGTCGCGGCCCGTGGCTGGCGGCGGCGGGTACTCATCCTCGTGGCGGGCGGACTGCTTCCCGTCGCGTATCAGATCTTCCGGATGGGCTACTACGGATTGCTGGTCCCTCAAACGGCTTTGGCCAAGGACGCGTCGGGGGACAAGTGGGCACAAGGTTGGGTCTACCTGACCAACTTCGACGAGCCCTACCTGCTGTGGCTGCCCGCGGTGCTGCTGGTGGTGCTGGCGCTCGTGCTGGTGATCACCCGCAGCCGTCCGTGGTGGATCCGCCGGACCGCGCCACACGGCTACAGCAGGCTCGCGCGCATGGTGCAGAGCCCGGCCGCGGTGGTGATGTTCATCGTCGTCAGCGGTCTGCTGCAGGCCGCCTACTGGATCCGGCAGGGTGGCGACTTCATGCACGGCAGGGTGCTGCTGACGCCGATGTTCTGCCTGCTCGCACCCGTCGCGGTGATACCCGTGCTGCTGCCGGACGGCGAAAAGTTCACCCGCGGTGTCGGATACCAGCTTGCGGGTGTCACGTCGGTGCTGTGGCTGGCCGTGGTGGGCTGGTCGCTGTGGGCGGCCAACTCACCGGGGATGGGATCGGATGCCACCAGGGTGACGTACACGGGCATCGTCGACGAACGACGGTTCTACTCGCAGGCCACCGGCCATGCGCACCCGTTGACCGCCGCCGATTATCTGGACTACCCGCGGATGCGTGCCGTGCTGACGGCGCTCGACAACACCCCCGACGGTGCGCTGCTGCTGCCGGCGGGCAATTACGACCAGTGGGACGTCGTGCCGGCGATACCGCCGCCGGCGGACATGCCGCCGGAGGAGCGCAAGGCCTACATCGGCCCGCACACAGTGTTTTTCACCAACCTTGGGATGCTCGGCATGAACGTCGGCCTCGACGTTCGGGTGATCGACCAGATCGGCCTGGTGAATCCGTTGGCCGCCCACACCGCGCGCCTGGAAGACGGCCGAATCGGCCACGACAAGAACCTGTTCCCGGACTGGGCCGTCGCTGAGGGTCCCTTCCTGAAGGTGCCGCCGTACATCCCGCCGTATCTCGACCGGGACTGGATCGCACAGGCGCAGGAGGCGTTGAAGTGCCCCGCCACCGAGACCATGCTGACGGCGATCCGGGACCCGATGGGTCCCCGGCGGTTCCTGTCAAATGTGGTGCACGCGTACGAGTTCACCAGGTACCGCATCAACCGGGTGCCGCTGTATGACCTGCTGCGGTGCGGTCTGCCGATACCGCCGCCGTCGGTGCCCGCCTACACCGGACTGCCGGCTACGGGGCCCTGAGCTCAGCGGCCTGATGTCGGCGCCGCCGCGCCTGCGGAATTTGTCATCGCGCCGGCTCTTCTGCTTTGGTAACGCGGCGCCCCGTCGGGGCGATAACCAATCGACAACCGCCGACCCTGTGCGGCGATGAACCATGAACGGACGGTAGACGACCACATGCGCCGCCTTATCGTCGCGCTGACCGCAGCGCTGACGCTGTCCGGCCTGACCGCAGTGACGGGTCAGCCGACCGCGCGGGCCTTCAGCCGCGAAGGCCTGCCCGTCGAATACCTCGACGTCTATTCGGCTGCGATGGGCCGCAACATCCGGGTGGAGTTCCAGGCAGCCGCGGGCGCGACATCGGACGCCGGAGCCGCACCGGCGGCGACATCGGACGCCGGAGCCGCACCGGCGGCGACATCGGACGCCGGAGCCGCACCGGCGGCGACATCGGACGCCGGAGCCGCACCGGCGGCGACATCGACGAAGGCCGTCTATCTGCTCGACGGGCTGCGCGCGCAGGACGACTACAGCGGTTGGGACATCAACACCGCCGCCTTCGAGTGGTTTCACGACTCGGGTGTCGCCGTCGTGATGCCCGTCGGTGGGCAGTCCAGCTTCTACACCGACTGGTATGCGCCATCGAGCTTCAACAACCAGACCTACACATACAGGTGGGAAACGTTTTTGACCCAGGAACTTCCCGCCTGGCTGGCCAGCAACAAGCAGGTTTCCCCGACGGGCAACGGTGTCGTCGGCTTGTCGATGTCGGGCGGCGCGGCGCTGACCCTGTCGGCCTATCACCCCGGCCAGTTCCGCTACGCTGCGTCGCTGTCGGGCTTCTTGAACCCGTCGTCGCTGGTCATGCAGCAGGCGATCCGCGTCGCGATGCTCGACGCAGGCGGCTTCAACGTCGACAACATGTGGGGCCCGCCGTGGGATGGCGCGTGGAAACGCAACGATCCCGTCCTGCAGGCGCCGCGCATCGTCGCCAACGGCACCCGGCTGTGGATTTACTGCGCGCCGGGTGGCGCAACCGACCTCGACCAGGGCGCCGACCCCGGCCAGGCGTTGAACGCCAGCAGCCTCGAAACCCTGGCCATCAAGAGCAACAAAGAATTCCAGGCCGCGTACGTCAAGGCCGGGGGAACCAGCGCGACGTTCCACTTTCCGGCCGCGGGCAACCATGCCTGGCCGTACTGGGGTGCGCAGCTGCAGGCCCTCAAACCAGACCTGATCGCCACACTCAACGGCTGAGGGCGGCGACCAGGGAGGACGACAGCTGAGGAGAGATATCACACCGAGGTGTGGTTGACTACACGGGCACCCGTGCCGAGTGGGTCTCGGATTCTGGGTGCGGCATACGACAGATGGGATAGATGAAGCATGAAGTTCGTTGGGAAGATGCGCGGCGCCTGGGCGCGCCGGCTCACGGTTGCGGCTGTCGCGGCCGCCGTGCTGCCCGGCCTGGTCAGCGCGGTCGGCGGCTCGGCGACTGCGGGGGCTTTCTCACGGCCGGGTCTGCCGGTCGAATATCTGATGGTTCCATCAGCGGGGATGGGACGGGACATCAAGGTTCAGTTCCAAAACGGTGGCCCCAATGCGCCGGGCGTGTACCTGCTCGACGGTCTCCGCGCGCAGGATGACTTCAACGGTTGGGACATCAACACCGCGGCCTTCGAGTGGTACGTCGACTCGGGCCTCGCGACGATCATGCCGGTTGGCGGCCAGTCCAGCTTCTACAGCGACTGGTACAAGCCGGCGTGCGGTAAGGCGGGTTGCCAGACCTACAAGTGGGAGACCTTCCTGACCCAGGAGCTGCCGGCCTACCTGGCCGCCAACAAGGGCGTCAACCCGAACCGCAACGCGGCGGTCGGCCTGTCGATGGCCGGTTCGGCCGCGCTGACGCTGGCCATTTACTACCCGCAGCAGTTCCAGTACGCGGCTTCGCTGTCCGGCTTCCTGAACCTGTCCGAGGGCTGGTGGCCGATGCTGGTCGGCACGTCGATGGGCGACGCGGGCGGCTACAAGGCCGAGGACATGTGGGGTCCGTCGAGCGACCCGGCGTGGAAGCGCAACGACCCGATGGTCAACATCTCCAAGCTGGTCGCCAACGGCACCCGCATCTGGGTGTACTGCGGTAACGGCAAGCCGGGCGACATCAACGGCCAGATCGCCGGCGACAACTTCAACGCGAAGTTCCTCGAGGGCTTCACGCTCCGCACGAACAAGACGTTCCAGGAAAAGTACATCGCCGCGGGTGGTAAGAACGGCGTGTTCAACTTCCCGGCCAACGGCACCCACGACTGGCCCTACTGGGGTTCGCAGCTGCAGCAGATGAAGCCCGACATCCAGCGGGTGCTGGGCGCCACTCCGCAGCCGTCCACTCCGGTGGCGACTGCCGAGTCCGCCTCGACCGAGACAGCATCGGCGACCACGGGCGGCTGAGCGGCAACCCGCAACAGATATGAGGTCTGGCGGCGACGATCCTTCGGGGTCGTCGCCGTCAGTCGTTTCCGGACGAGGTGGTGATGTGGTTCACTGCATTGCGGCGGGGACAGCCAAAGGTGAGGGTGGGTAGATGCGCGGAATGATTCGAGCGGTTCTGTCGATGGTGCTGGCTGCGGGCCTGTGGTCGACGGTGGCGCCGATCGCCAGAGCCGACGGCGTCGAGATGCTGATGGTGCCGTCCGCGGCGATGGGCCGCGACATCCCCGTCGCCTTCCAGGGCGGCGGCCCGCATGCGGTCATCCTGCTTGACGCGTTCAACGCGAACCCCGATGTGAGCAACTGGGTGGGCGCCGGCGCATTCAACACCCTCGCGGGCAGGGGCATCTCGGTGGCAGCTCCGGCCGGCGGCGCATGGAGCATGTACACCAACTGGGAGCAGGACGGCAGCAAGCAGTGGGAGACATTCCTCGCCGATGAGCTGCCCAGCTGGCTGGCCGCCAACAAGGGCTTGGCCCCCAACGGGCACGGCATCGTCGGCGCGGCCCAGGGCGGCTACGCGGCGATGGCGATGGCGGCCTTCCACCCCGACCGGTATCGCTACGCGGGCTCGCTGTCGGGATTCCTGACGCCGTCGAACACCTACATGAACGGGGCGATCACGGCCGGGCTGGCGCAGTACGGCGGTGTCGACACCCGCAACATGTGGGGTCTGCCACAGCTGGGCCGGTGGAAGTGGCACGACCCCGATGTGCACGTCCAGTTGCTGGCGGACAACAACACCCGGCTGTGGGTGTTCAGCCCGACCACCCTGGGATGCAGTGATCCCGCGGCGATGATCGGGTACTGCGACCAGGCCCAAGGCAGCAACCGCACGTTCTATCAGCACTACCGCTCCGTCGGCGGCCACAACGGGCACTTCGACTTCCCGCCGAGCGGCCAACACGACTGGGGAACCTGGGGGCCGCAGCTGGCCGCCATGTCCGGCGAACTCGTCACCACGATCAAGTGATCTGCGGACGCGAGGAGCACAAGGGTCTTCGTAGCGCCGGTACGTTGGAGGAGTGCAGCACACGGTTCGGCGTTGGCCGAGATGGTCGAGCGCCGTCGCCGTAGCGACGTCCCTTGTCGCTCCCGCGCTGACCGCATGCACGTCCGGTGACGGCATGCTGCCGACCATGTCGGTGCCGCCGCCTTCGTCGACGCAGTCGCGCGCGGAGCCGCAGGGCGCCGGGTCGCTGGGCGATGCCGCCCAGCCGAACGGACTGATGGTGACCCCGCGGCAGCGGGCCTATCTCGATGGTCTGAAGCAGGCGGGCGTGCGACCGTCCAGCGACCTGATGGCGCTGAGCATCGGGTCCTACGTGTGCCAGGCGCGCGCCGCCAAGCAATCCGATCAGGCCGTGCGTGACTACGTGACGCCGATGGTCCGCGGCGATGTGCGCGACGGCCCGATGAACGCCGTCGCGCCCCCGCCCTCTGAGGTGGACGCGATGATCGCCGACTACATTCGGATCGCTACCGAACGGCTCTGCTGAAAAGGGCTGACCGCGCACGCGAGGAGCAGAAAAAACATTGGCAACCAATAACCGGCGGAAACGCCACCGTATGCTCGCGCTCATCGCAGCGGGAGCGATGGCGCTCGTCGTTGCGCTTGTCGTCACGGTGGTGTGGATCATGATCCGTCAGCCGGAGAAGTCGCCGACCGCCGTTCCGCCGGGCGCCGTGCCTCCGACGAGCCTGCCGACGACCGGCAAACCGCGCCCGGAATTCCAGGACGCCAGCTGCCCCGACGTGCAGTTGGTATCGATCCCGGGCACGTGGGAGTCGTCGCCGCAACTGGATCCGGTCAACCCAACGCAGTTCCCGATCGCGCTGCTGTTGAACGTGACCAACCCGATGCGCGAGCAGTTCGGCACCGACCGGTTGGCGATCTACACGGTTCCTTACACCGCGCAGTTTCACAATCCGCTGTCTGCCGATCAGCAGATGTCCTACAACGACAGCCGCGCCGAGGGCACCCGCAACACGGTGAAGGCGATCACCGATATGAACAACCGGTGCCCGCTGACCAGCTACGTGATCGTCGGCTTCTCGCAGGGTGCGGTGATTGCCGGCGACATCGCCAGCGACATCGGAAACGGCCGCGGTCCCGTCGACGCCGATCTGGTCCTCGGCGTGACTGCGATCGCCGACGGCCGCAGGCAACCGGGCGTCGGGGAGGACATCGGGCCCAACCCGCCGGGGCAGGGCGCCGAGATCACGCTGCAGGAGGTGCCGATGCTGTCCGAGATGGGCTTGACGATGACCGGCCCGCGCCCCGGCGGCTTCGGCCTCCTCAACGACCGCACCAACGAGATCTGTGCGACCGGTGACCTGATCTGTTCGGCGCCGGACGAGGCGTTCTCGATCACCAATCTGCCGAGGACACTGGAGATCCTCGGCGGCGGCGCGGGCCAACCCGTGCACGCCCTGTACGCCACGACGCAATTCTGGAATCTGGGCGGCCAGTCCGCCACGCAGTGGACCCTGGATTGGGCGCAGAAGGTCGTCGATAACGCGCCGCATCCAAAACATGGCTGACACGTGACCACATAGATTTGGCCAGCGACAGGTGCCTCGCCTAACATTAAGAAATAACTAAGACCAAAGACTTGCGGCTGGATGAAAAGTACTGGTCACAGGCCATGGCGGCACGTGCTGGCGGACCGTCGACTTGTGATCTGACAGCGGACACCGACACCTCGGTAGCATCTTGGAGGTTTGGGTCCGCAGGGACAACACGGACAACGAAGTCCCTCACGACGCCCGCGGTGGCCCGGTGGTACACGCGAGAACGCGCGTCGCGATGAATGTGCTTTGACAGGAGAGTGAGATGGGGTTCCACAACCCGTTCATCAAGGACGGACAGATCAGGTTTCCCGACAGCGGCAGCCTGGTAATGCACGTCGAACGATGGTCGAAGGTGCGTGGGGACAAGCTCGCCTACCGCTTCCTGGACTTCTCCACTGAACGCGACGGGTTGGCGAGGGATCTGCTGTGGGCCGACTTCGGCAGGCGCAACCGTGCCGTCGGTGCCCGCCTCCAGCAGGTGACCGAGCCGGGTGACCGGGTCGCCATCCTCTGCCCGCAGAATCTCGAGTACCTCATCGCTTTTTTCGGCACCCTGTACTCCGGCCGCATCGCGGTGCCGCTGTTCGACCCGAGCGAGCCCGGCCACGTCGGCCGCCTGCATGCCGTCATCGACGACTGCCACCCGTCGGCCATCCTCACCACCACCGAGGCCGCCGAGGGTGTCCGAAAGTTCTTCCGCAGCAGGCCCGCGAAGGAGCGCCCCCGCGTCATCGCCGTCGACGCCGTTCCCGACGAGGTCGGCGCCACCTGGGAACCCGTCCCCGTCGAGCCCGACACGATCGCCTATCTGCAGTACACCTCCGGCTCCACCCGCATTCCGACCGGTGTGCAGATCACCCATCTCAACCTCGCCACCAACGTGGTGCAGGTGATGGAGGCACTCGAAGGCGAGGAAGGCGACCGGGGCGTGTCCTGGCTGCCGTTCTTCCACGACATGGGTTTGATCACCGCGCTGCTGTCGCCGATGATCGGCCACTACGTCGAGTTCATGACGCCCGCCGCGTTCGTCCGCAGGCCGGGTCGCTGGATCCGCGCGATGGCCCGGCAGCCCGATGACATCGGCGGCGTGATCTCGGTGGCGCCGAATTTCGCATTCGACCACGCCGCGGCGCGGGGCGTGCCGAAGGAAGGCGAACCGGAGCTCGACCTGAGCGTGGTGAAGTGCATCCTCAACGGCAGCGAGCCGATCTCGGCCGCGACCGTGCGCAGGTTCAACGATGCCTTCGGCCCGTTCGGGTTCCAGCCGCAGGCGATCAAACCGTCCTACGGGCTGGCCGAGGCCACCCTGTTCGTGTCGACGACTCCGATGGGCGACTTCCCCAAGATCGTCCACGTCGACCGCGAAGCCCTGAACACGGGCACGTTCGTCGAGGTGCCCGAGGATTCGCCCAGCGCCGTGGCACAGGCAGGCGCCGGCAAGGTCGGCATCGCCGAATGGGCGACGATCGTCGACGCCGAGACCGCGACGGAACTTCCCGACGGCCAGATCGGCGAGGTATGGATCAGCGGCCAGAACATGGGCACCGGCTACTGGGGTAAGCCGGAGGAGACCGTCGCCACCTTCCAGAACATCCTCAAGTCGCGCACCAACCCGTCGCACGCCGAGGGCGCGACCGACGACGCGACCTGGGTCCGCACCGGCGACTATGGCGCCTACCACGACGGCGAGCTCTACATCACCGGCCGCGTCAAGGACCTGGTCATCATCGACGGCCGCAATCACTACCCGCAGGACCTCGAGTACTCGGCGCAGGAGTCGACGAAGGCGCTGCGCACCGGCTTCGTCGCGGCGTTCTCCGTTCCGGCCAACCAGCTTCCTGACGAGGTGTTCGACAACGCCCACGCGGGCCTGAAGCGCGATCCCGACGACACCTCCGAGCAGCTGGTGATCGTGGGCGAGCGCGCGCCCGGCTCCCACAAGATGGACATGGCACCGATCACCGACGCCATCCGCGCCGCGATCGCGGTGCGTCACGGTGTCACCGTGCGCGATGTACTGCTGACGCCCGCGGGCGCGATCCCGCGCACCTCCAGCGGCAAGATCGGCCGCCGCGCCTGCCGCGCTGCCTACCTCGACGGGAGCTTGCGCAGCGGGAAGGTGGCCAACGCCTTCCCCGACGAGAACGACTGAAGTTGAACATGGCTGATACAGAACCGGATTCACGGCAAGATGACGGAGCCGCTACGGCGGCGACATCGGATGACGGAGCCGCTACGGCGGCGACATCGGATGAGGGTTTCACGCTGGCGCCCGAGCGCCCGAGCGCGCCCGCGCGCACCGATGTGACGGTCGCGGAGATGCGCGAGTGGCTGCGCAATTGGATCGCCAACGCCACCGGCCAATCCGCCGACGCGATCGACGAGTCCACCGCGATGGTCGAGCTGGGCCTGTCCTCGCGTGACGCGGTCGCGATGGCCAGCGACATCGAGGATCTCACCGGTGTGACGCTGACGGCGACCGTCGCGTTCCGGCATCCGACCATTGAGTCGCTGGCGACGGTCATCGTCGAAGGTGAGCCGGAGCTGGAAGGCGACGACGGCTCGGACGTCGATTGGTCGCGCGACCGCGACGTCGACGACATTGCGATCGTCGGGCTGGCCACCCGGTTCCCCGGGGACATGAACACGCCGGAGGAGACCTGGCAGGCGCTGCTCGAGGGCCGCGACGGTATCACCGATCTGCCCGAGGGCCGGTGGGAGGAGTTCCTCGACGAGCCGCGGATCGCCGAGCGGGTCGCCAAGGCGCGCACGCGCGGCGGATACCTGAAGGACATCAAGGGGTTCGACGCCGAGTTCTTCGCACTGTCGAAGATGGAGGCCGACAACATCGATCCGCAACAGCGGATGGCGTTGGAGCTGACCTGGGAAGCGTTGGAAAATGCGCACATTCCCGCGTCGGCGCTGCGCGGAGGCGACGTCGGTGTGTTCATCGGCAGCTCCACCAACGACTACAGCTTTCTGGCGATGTCCGATCCGTCGGTGGCGCACCCGTATGCGATCACGGGTACGGCCAGCTCGATCATCGCCAACCGGGTGTCGTATTTCTTCGACTTCCGCGGCCCGTCGGTGGCCGTCGACACGGCGTGCTCGAGCTCGCTGGTCGCCGCACATCAGGGCGTGCGGGCGCTGCGGTCGGGAGAGGCCGACGTCGCCATCGTCGGCGGCGTCAACGCGTTAATCACCCCGCTGGTCACCGTCGGCTTCGACGAGGTCGGCGGTGTGCTGGCGCCCGACGGCCGGATCAAGTCGTTCTCCCAGGACGCTGACGGCTACGCGCGCTCCGAGGGCGGCGGCATGCTCGTGCTCAAACGCGTCGCCGACGCCCGTCGCGACGGCGATGACATCCTGGCGGTGATCGCGGGAAGTGCGATCAACCACGACGGCCGGTCCAACGGCTTGCTTGCGCCAAATCCCGACGCGCAAGCCGAGGTGCTTCGCAAGGCGTACAAGGACGCGGGCATCGATCCCCGCACCGTCGACTACATCGAGGCGCACGGCACCGGCACCATCCTCGGCGACCCGATTGAGGCCGATGCGCTCGGCCGGGTGGTCGGCAGGGGCCGTTCCGCCGACAAGCCGGCCCTGCTGGGTGCGGTCAAATCCAATGTGGGCCACCTGGAATCGGCGGCCGGCGCCGCCAGCCTGGCCAAGATGGCGCTCGCGCTGTCGCGCAACAAGATTCCCCCATCCATCAACTACACCGGACCCAACCCCTACATCGACTTCGACGGTGTGCGGTTGAAGGTTGCCGACACCGTCAGCGACTGGCCGCGCTACAGCGGCCATGCGATCGCCGGCGTCTCCGGTTTCGGCTTCGGTGGCGCGAACGCGCACCTGGTGCTGCGCGAGGTGCTGCCATCGGATCTTGCCCCGCCGGAACTGGAATCGGAACCCGTCTCCGAGGGCAAGCACGCCGCTTCCGACGCCGACGCGGTGTTCGTCGGCGGAGTGCGGATGGACGAGTACGGCGAATTCGTCCACGACGAAGACGAAAACGAAGGCTCGGAATTCTTCGGCCAGCACGCCTATGACGCCGACGAGCGCGAGCAGGCACTGCCGGGCCTGACCGACGAAGCCAAGCGACTGCTCGAGGTCGCGCGCGAGGAGCTTGAGGCCGCCGAGCCGCACACGCCTGTTGTGCCGCTGGCTGTTTCGGCCTTCCTGACCTCGCGCAAGAAGATGGCGGCCGCCGAGCTGGCCGACTGGATGGACAGTCCCGAGGGACGCGCGTCCTCGCTGGAGTCGATCGGCCGCTCGCTGTCGAGGCGTAATCACGGCCGTTCGCGCGCCGTCGTGATGGCGCACGACCACGACGAGGCGATCAAGGCGCTGCGCGCGCTCGCTGACGGCAAGCAGAGCCCGAACGTGTACAGCGCCGACGGTCCCGTCACCAGCGGGCCGGTGTGGGTGCTCGCCGGTTTCGGTGCGCAGCACCGCAAGATGGCCAAGAGCCTGTATCTGCGCGACGAGGTGTTCGCGGAGTGGATCAACAAGGTCGATGCGCTGGTCCAAGACGAACTGGGCTACTCCGTCGTCGAGTTGATCCTGGACGACTCGCAGGACTACGGCATCGAGACCACCCAGGTCACCATCTTCGCGATCCAGGTCGCGCTCGGCGAACTGCTCAAGCACCACGGCGCGAAACCCGGTGCGGTGGTTGGGCAGTCGCTGGGTGAGGCCGCTGCGGCCTACTTCGCGGGTGGCCTGTCGCTGGCCGATGCCACCCGCACCATCTGCTCGCGCTCGCATCTGATGGGCGAGGGCGAGGCGATGCTGTTCGGCGAGTACATCCGTTTGATGGCGCTTGTCGAATACTCGGCCGACGAGATCAAGACGGTGTTCTCCGACTACCCGGATCTCGAGGTGTGCGTTTACGCGGCGCCGACCCAGACCGTGATCGGCGGGCCGCCGGAACAGGTGGACGCGATCATCGAGCGCGCCGAGAAAGAGGGCAAGTTCGCCCGCAAGTTCCAGACCAAGGGTGCCAGCCACACCCAGCAGATGGATCCGCTGCTCGGCGAGTTGGCGGCCGAACTGCAGGGCATCGAGCCGCACCCGCTCACCACGGGCTACTTCTCCACCGTCCACGAGGGCAGCTACATCCGTCCCGGTGGCGAGCCGATCCACGACGTGGACTACTGGAAGAAGGGCCTGCGGCACAGCGTCTACTTCACGCACGGCATCCGCAACGCCGTCGACAACGGCCACACCACGTTCCTCGAGCTGGCGCCGAATCCCGTCGCGCTCATGCAGGTCGGGCTCACCACCGCGGCGGCGGGCTTGCACGACGCGCAGCTGATCGCGACGCTGGCGCGCAAGCAGGACGAGGTCGACGCGATGACCGCGGCGATGGCCCAGCTGTTCGTGTACGGTCACGACCTCGACTTCCGGACGTTGTTCCCGCGCACATCCCGAGGTCTGGCCGGCGCACTGGACTACGCGAACATCCCGCCGACCCGGTTCCGGCGCAAGCCGCACTGGCTCGAGGCGAAGTTCACCGGTGACAGCTCCACGCTGATGCCGGGTAACCATGTGGCCACGCCAGACGGGCGTCACGTCTGGGAGTACTTTCCGAAGGACGGCGCCGTCGACCTCGGTGCACTCGTGAAAGCCGCTGCGGGCCAGGTACTTCCGGAGGCCAGGCTGACAGCCTCCGAACAGCGTGCCGTGCCCGGTGAGGGTGCCCGCCTGGTGACGACGCTGACCCGCCACCCCGGCGGCGCGAGCGTGCAGGTGCACGCCCGCATCGACGAATCGTTCACCCTGGTCTACGACGCGATCGTCAGCCGCGACGGCCAGGCTGCCGCGCTGCCTGCAGCCGTTGCCACCGGAGTAGCGGTCGCCGAACAGGTTTCGGCTGCCGCCGCCGTCGAAGACGATGCTGCATCTGATGTCGCCGCCGAAGCGGCTCCGGAGATCCTCAGCGATCACCTCACGCGGGGCGCCAATCTCGGCGCCGGCTTTGCGAAGTGGACACCCGACTCCGGTGAGACGATCGGTCAGCGTCTCGGCGCGATCGTCGGCGGTGCAATGGGCTATGAGCCCGAGGATCTCCCGTGGGAGGTGCCGCTGATCGAACTGGGCCTCGATTCGCTGATGGCGGTGCGCATCAAGAACCGGGTCGAGTACGACTTCGACCTGCCGCCGATCCAGCTGACCGCCGTGCGCGATGCGAACCTGTACGCGGTCGAGAAGCTGATCGAGTATGCAATCGAGCACCGCGACGAGGTCGAAGAACTCGCGGAACACCAGAAGACGCAGACGCCGGAGGAGATCGCGGCCGCTCAAGCAGAGCTGATGGGCGGAGCGACCACAGTCGCCGAGCTCGAAGAGAAGCTCGCCCAGACGGGCGCTGCGCCCACGACCGAAACACCCACCGGTGCACCGGTTTCCGATGTGCCGATCCCGCCGCCGCCGACCGACCCCAGCGGCCCCCAGGCCAATGGCGGCCAGCCATCTGCCGCCGCGCTCGCCGCGCAGGTGTTGACGCAGGAGGCCGTCACCGAGGCGTTGGGCTCTGACGTGCCACCGCGCGAGGCCGCCGAGCGGGTCACGTTCGCGACGTGGGCCATCGTCACCGGCAAGTCGCCGGGCGGCATCTTCAACGCGCTGCCCACGCTCGATGACGAGACCGCCGAAAAGATGGCGGCGCGGCTCACCGAGCGCGCCGAGGGCACCATCACAGTCGAGGACGTGAAGAACTCGCCGACGATCGAGGCGCTGGCGACCATCGTCCGTGAGCATCTCGAATCGGGTGAGCTCGACGGCTTCGTCCGCACGTTGCGCGCGCCCAAAGAGGGCTCTAATGCCGTCCCCGTCTTCGTGTTCCACCCCGCGGGCGGTTCGACGGTGGTCTACGAGCCGCTGCTGAAGCGGCTGCCGCCGGACACTCCGGTGTACGGCATCGAGCGCGTCGAGGGTTCCGTCGAGGAGCGCGCCGCCGAGTACGTGCCGAAGCTGCTGGAGATGCACAAGGGCCCGTTCATTCTGGCGGGCTGGTCGTTGGGAGGCGTGCTGGCCTACGCATGCGCGATCGGACTGAAGGAGGCCGGGGCCGACGTTCGGTTCGTCGGGCTCATCGACGCCGTGCGCGCCGGTGAAGAGGTGCCGCAGACCAAGGAAGAGGTCCGGGCCCGCTGGGACCGCTACGCGCGGTTCGCCGAGCGCACCTTCAACGTGCAGGTACCGCCGATCCCGTACGAGCAGCTCGAGGAGCTCGACGACGAGGGCCAGGTGAAGTTCGTCCTGGACGCGGTCAAGGCCAGTGGCGTCGAGATTCCCGGCGGCGTCATCGAGCACCAGCGCACGTCCTATCTGGACAACCGGGTGATCGACACCGCCGAGATCCGGCCGTACGACGGGCATGTCACCCTGTACATGGCCGACCGGTATCACGACGACGCGATCTTCTTCGAGCCGCGTTATGCGACCCGCAAGCCTGATGGCGGCTGGGGCGAGTACGTCGCCGAGCTGGAGGTGGTGCCGATCGGGGGCGAGCACATCCAGGCGATCGACGAACCGTACATTGCAAAGGTCGGCGCGCATATGAGCGAGGCGATCAGTGCGATAGAAGCCAGCCAGAATCAGGAGAAGCAGGCGAAGTGACCAACAAGACCACCGCGGAACTGCTGTCCGAACTTCGCGAAAAGCTGGAGATCGCAAAGGAACCCGGTGGTGAGAAGGCGGTCGCCAAGCGGAAGAAAAAGGGCATTCCCAGTGCCAGGTCCCGCATCCACGCCCTGCTCGACCCGGGCAGCTTCCTGGAGATCGGCGCACTGTGCAAGACGCCCGGTGATCCGAACGCACTGTTCGGCGACGGGGTGGTGACGGGCCACGGCACCATCGACGGCCGTCCCGTCGGCGTCTTCAGCCACGACCAGACGGTATTCCAGGGCACGGTCGGTGAAATGTTCGGCCGCAAGGTCGCCCGCCTGATGGAGTGGGTGGCGATGGTCGGCTGCCCGATCATCGGCATCAACGACTCCGGCGGCGCGCGCATCCAGGACGCGGTGACGTCGCTGGCCTGGTACGCCGAACTCGGCCGCCGCCACGAGCTGCTGCGCGGCTTCGTGCCGGAGATCTCCATCATTCTCGGCAAATGCGCCGGCGGAGCAGTGTATTCGCCCATCCAGACCGACCTGGTGGTCGCGGTGCGCGACCAGGGCTACATGTTCGTCACCGGCCCCGATGTGATCAAGGACGTCACCGGCGAGGACGTGTCGCTCGATGAGCTCGGCGGCGCCGATGCCCAGGCCAGCTACGGCAACATCCACCAGGTCGTCGACGACGAGAAGGCGGCGTTCCAGTATGTCCGCGACTACCTTGGTTTTCTGCCGCCCAACACCTTTGACGATGCGCCGACCGTGAATCCCGGCCTCGAGCCGGAGATCACGCCGCACGACCTCGAGCTGGATTCGATCGTGCCGGATGCTGACAACACGGCCTACGACATGCACGAGATCCTGCTGCGGATCTTCGACGACGGGGATGTCTTCGACGTCGCCCAGCAGCAGGGTCAGGCGATGATCACCGCGTTCGCGCGCGTCGACGGCCGGCCCGTCGGTGTGATCGCCAACCAGCCGATGCACATGTCGGGTGCGATCGACAACGAGGCGTCCGACAAGGCCGCGCGGTTCATCCGGTTCTGCGACTCCTACAACCTCCCTTTGGTTTTCGTCGTCGACACCCCGGGCTTCCTGCCGGGCGTCGAGCAGGAGAAGGGCGGCATCATCAAGCGAGGCGGCCGGTTCCTGAACGCGGTCGTCGAGGCCGACATCCCGAAGATCACGATCACCATCCGCAAGTCCTACGGCGGGGCGTATGCCGTGATGGGGTCGAAGCAGCTCTCCGCCGACCTGAACTTCGCGTGGCCCACCGCGCGCATCGCGGTGATCGGCGCCGAGGGGGCCGCTCAGCTGCTGGTGAAGCGGTTCCCGGATCCGACTGCGCCGGAGGTGCAGAAGATCCGCGCCGACTTCATCGAAGGCTACAACCTCAACATGGCGACGCCGTGGATCGCGGCCGAGCGTGGCTTCATCGACGCGGTGATCCAGCCGCACGAGACGCGGTTGCTGCTGCGTAAGTCGCTGCACCTGTTGCGCGACAAGCAGAAGCACGGCCGGGTGCAGCGCAAGCACGGCCTGCTGCCGATTTAAGCGATTACGATGCCGATGTGGCAGACGGCGCGGCTGTTCTCAGACATCCAGCGGTAGCGGTGGCCGCCGGTGCGGCGGCCACTGTGGTCACCGGCGCCGGACAGGTTTATCTCGCGTGCGAGCATCTGCCCCTCCTCGGTAGCCGGCTCCGTCGTGGTCGCGTCGAGCTCGCGCGCCGAGGCGAGCTGGTGATCGATCAGAGCATCGAGCCGGTCAAAGCGGTCATCGTAGCCGTCGCAGCTGCGGTGGTAGACCTCGTGCTCGACGAGATCGACCTGAACAAGCTGATCCGCGAACGCATCGATCTGATCGGGCTGGCGGACGAGGTGATCGACGGCGTCGACCTGGAGGCGATCATCCGGCAGTCGACCGCCACTGTGACAGAGAACGTGATGTCCGATGTCCGGACCCAGGGTGAGCGCGCCGACGACATGGTTTCGGGCTTCGTCGACCGGCTTCTCGGCCGCGGACGTGAGGAGCAAGACAGCCTCCGCGCACGTGAGGAGCGAGACAGCCTCCGCGCACGTGAGGAGCAAGTCAATTTCCGCCAACCGGAACCCACGTGACGGAGTCCGACCAACCGCGGACCGCAGGCATCATCAGCAGAGGCATCGCGGCGGTCATCGATCTGGCGGTCGTCGGGATTGTCATTGGGTTGCTGTATCTGGGTCTGGTGCTGAGCCGACTCATCTTCAACCCGACGGCTTTTCAACTCCCGGCACTGAATGCATTGTTCTCGACGACGGCTGTCCTGGTCGTCTCCGTGGTGTATCTCGCCGGTGCCTGGTCGGTATCGGGCTGCACGGTCGGCGCCCTCACCATGGGGTTGCGGGTCGTCGGCCGCCGATCTGAACGGGTGCGACCCGCCGTCGCTGCGATTCGCGCCATCGCCTGCGTTCTGTTCCCGATCGGGTTGGTCACGGTCGCCTTCGACCGCAAGCGTCGTTCCGTCCAGGACCTGCTGCTCGGCACCCGCGTGATCTACGTGCGGCGGTCATAGAACACTCACGCCGGGCACGACGCAAACACCCCGCGAGCCTTTCGGACCCGCGGGGTGTTGCGTCAGGTAGGTGCTTACTTGTCCAGGTCGAATCGGTCGTTGTTCATCACCTTGACCCAGGCGGCGACGAAGTCCTCGACGAACTTGTCCTTGCTGTCGTCCTGCGCGTAGACCTCGACGATGCCACGAAGCACCGAGTTCGAACCGAACACCAGGTCGTTGGCGGTGGCCGTCCACTTGAGCGCGCCGGAGGAACGGTCCCGTCCCTCGTAGACGTTCTCGGTCGTTTCCGACGGCTTCCACTCCGTGCCCATGTCGAGCAGGTTGACGAAGAAGTCGTTGGACAGCGCTCCCGGGTTGTCGGTGAACACCCCGTGCTTGCTGCCGCCGTGGTTCACGTTCAGCGCACGCAGACCACCGATCAGCACCGTCAACTCCGGAGCCGTCAGGTTGAGCATGTAGGCCCGCTCGACCAGAAGCTGCTCCAGCGGCGCCTTTTCACCCGGCCGCGTGAAGTTGCGGAACCCGTCGGCCCGCGGTTCGAGCACCGCGAACGACTCGGCGTCGGTCTGTTCTTGCGACGCGTCGGTGCGACCCGGCGCGAAGTGCACGTCGATCTCGAAGCCGGCGTCGCGGGCCGCCTTCTCGACCGCAGCGGAGCCGCCAAGCACGATCACGTCGGCCAGCGACACCTTCTTGCCGCCCGAGCCGTTGAAGTCCTGCTGGATCTTCTCGAGCACCGGCAGCACCTGAGCCAGCTCCGAGGGCTCGTTGGCTTCCCAGTTCTTCTGCGGCTCAAGGCGAATCCGTGCGCCGTTGGCACCGCCGCGCTTGTCGGTGCCGCGGAAGCTCGATGCCGCCGACCACGCCGTCTTCACGAGCTGCTGCACGGTCAGCCCGGAGTCGAGCAGCTTGCCCTTCAGCGAAGCGATGTCGGACTCGTCGATCAACTCGCCTTCGACCGGGGGAACCGGGTCCTGCCACAGCTGCGGCTCGGCCACCCACGGCCCGAGGTAGCGCTCGATCGGGCCCATGTCGCGGTGCATCAGCTTGTACCACGCCTTGGCGAAGGCCTCGTTGAGCTCTTCGGGATGCTCGAGCCACCGCCGGGTGAGCTCACCGTAGATGGGATCCACCCGCATCGAGATGTCGGTGACCAGCATCGTGGGCTTGCGGTTGGGGCCGCCGAACGGATCCGGGATCGTCGCCTCGGCGTCCTTGGCTTCGAACTGCCACGCACCGGTCGGGCTCTTGGTCAACTCCCACTCGTTGCCGTACAGGATTTCGAGGTAGGCGTTGCTCCATGTGGTCGGCGTGTTGGTCCACACCACCTCGAGCCCGCTGGTGATCGTGTCGCCGGCCTTTCCGGAGCCGAACGGGCACTTCCAGCCCAGGCCCTGCTGCTCGATCGGAGCACCCTCGGGCTCGGGGCCCATGCCATCGTCCGGGCCGGCGCCGTGGGTCTTGCCGAGGGTGTGGCCGCCGACGATCAGCGCCGCGGTCTCCTCGTCGTTCATCGCCATCCGGCCGAACGTCTCGCGAATGTCGTGCGCGGCCGCGAGCGGATCCGGCTTGCCTTCTGGGCCTTCCGGATTCACGTAGATAAGGCCCATGGTGGTGGCGCCGAACGGCTCGGCCAGCGTGCGGTCGCTGTCATTGGTGCCGCCGTAGCGCTGATCGGTGCCGAGCCAGGTGTCCTCCTGGCCCCAGAGCATCTCCTCGGGCTCCCAGATGTCCTCGCGGCCGAAGCCGAAACCGAACGTCTTGAAGCCTGCCGACTCCAGGGCGGCGTTCCCGGCGTAAGCGATCAGGTCGGCCCAGGAGATCTTGTTGCCGTACTTTTGCTTGATCGGCCACAGCAGCCGACGGGCCTTGTCCAGGTTCGCGTTGTCGGGCCAGCTGTTGAGCGGGGCGAAGCGCTGCGCGCCCTGCCCGGCGCCACCGCGGCCGTCGAAGATCCGGTAAGTGCCTGCGGCGTGCCAGCTCATCCGGATGAAAAGGCCGGCGTAGCTGCCGTAGTCGGCGGGCCACCAGTTCTGCGACGTGTTGATCAGCTCGATGACGTCCCGCTTGAACGCCTCGACGTCGAGCTTGGCGAACTCCGCGGCGTAGTCGAAGTCCGCACCGAGCGGGTTGCCCTTTTCGTTCTGCCTGTGCAGCACAGAGACATCGACCTGCTCCGGCCACCAGTCCCTGTTGGTGCGCGGAGCGTGCGCCTTCGGCTTCGGCGAATCGATCGCCGGGTTCTCGCTCTCGCTGTGACTGGCCGTCTTTGTGTCGTCGTGGGGTGGGCGGGCGTCAGATGTATCAGATGACACAGCATTCCTTCCGGGAGTGGGTGTTACACGGGGCTGTGATCACGGTTGTGATCGCGAAGTCTGGGCGGCCGCGCAGTCGGGGCACAGGCCCCAGTAGATGACCTCGGCCTCGTCGATGGCGAAGCCGGCCAGGGAGCCGTCGTCGTCTGATGCGGTCAGGCACGGCGCCTCACCGACGGCGCAGTCCACGTCGGCGATGATGCCGCAGGACCGGCAGACGAGGTGGTGGTGGTTGTCGCCGACGCGTGACTCATAGCGAGCCACGGAGCCGGAAGGCTGGATTCGCCGCACCAGACCGGCGGCCGTCAGTGTGCTCAGCGAGTCGTAGACAGCCTGGTGGGATACGTCGGGAAGATCCGCGCGCACGGCACGGATGATCGAATCCGTGTCGGCGTGCGGGTGGGTATGCACCGCCGTGAGCACCGCGACCCGGGGTTGGGTGACACGTAAGGCGGCTCCCCGCAGCATCTGCTGGAAGTCCTCCGCCGTGGGCACGTACGAGAGTCTTGTCCCTTTTCTGGAATAAGTCAAGAAATCTACAAGGTGCTTATTCGAGCCGGAAGCTACGCGCCGATCCGGATCTTGTTCGGCTTCCACAGGCCGCTACGGGTGGCGGTGCCGAGCTCGATCTCGGCGGGCTGGGCTTCTACGATCGGGTCGAGCTTGCGCAGCGAACCCCAGTCGCGCCCCCAGTCCCGCGACAGGTAGGTGGCCATCACGTGTTGCCGCAGCAGCGGGTCCGATATCGCGAGCAATCCACCGTTGCGGAGGTCCTCCCACGTGTCGGTGTCGTGCAGCTTTGCCTCATGGTCCGGTGTTATCCGGAACTTGGGCACTTCGGTTACGCCGTTGGCGTGCAGCATCGGCTGCTGGCAGGGGAAGGCCAGCCCCACCGCCCAGTCCATCAGCACCGGCTCCGTCGAGCCGACGTACTCCTGCAGTGACCGCAGCTCGGGAACGCGCGGCGGGGTGACGGCGACCCAGTCGCCGGGCGTCAGTGAACGGTCTTCTGCCACAACGCGTACCGCGACGGCGTCGGCGGGAATCTTGGACCGCGGGAACCGTAGGTTGCGCCAGGACGGCGCCGGGCCGATGTCGTCGGGAACCAACCTGCCTGCGGGCACGGGCGCACCGTTTGGCCCCGGTCGCCCGTACTCGAGCTCCACCGTCTGGCCGTCCGTGGAGCCGTTCAGCACGCTGTTGCCTGCGATGGTGCCCGCGGCGGTGATCACCACGAGCGGATGTGCATCGTCGGGGGCCGGCAGCTGGTACCACGCCGATGACAGCGTGGCCTGCTGTTGCGGGCCGTCGGTGTACGTGCCCGCCATGGGAACGCGCGCGGGGTCGAGACCGTACGGCAGCGGCACTGTCGAACCGTTCACACCGGCGGAGCTCAACTTGGTAGGGGCGTCCCAGTCGTAGTCTGTACCCGGTTGCGGCACCGAATTGCGGATCGATTCGGCCACAATGTGTTCGGGGACGCCGTTGGGTGTGAAACCGGTCGGCTTCTCGCCGCCGAGCGGACCAAGCGCCCCAGTGAGGCCGGGCAGCGGCGTCATGAATCCGGCATTGGTGTCGGGTTCGACGAGCACGTCGTCGGCGAGACCGCAGCCGCCGGAGAACGACCGAAGATTCGCCCACGCATTGGAGTAGGTCGGGTATTGGCGGACCACGCCGACGAGCATCGAGGCGAGGAACACCACCACCATGAAACCCGCGGCTATCGGGATCGGCGCTGCGGTCAGCGCCCGCGCGAAGCGGCCTTCGCCGCGGTCCCGTTCGGCGAAGTGCAGCCAGAGGGTGTACAGCGCCGATATCGCGAACAACGCGAAGAAGATTGTGCTGACGGTGATTCCGCCGATCTTCGGCATGTTGTTGTTGAACGGAACGCCGAAGCTCGACACGTACCACCAGCCGTTGGTGCTGGAGAAGCACAGCGCCAGCAGGAACAGCACCGCGGAGACCACCGTCATCCGGTTGCGCGACCAGCGCAGCACCGAGGGCGACACCAGCACGGTGGCCAGTGCCGCCATCGCGGCACCGACAGCGGCGAACAGGCCGAAGTGATGCACCCACTTGGTCGGCGTGAACATCAGGAAGAACATGGTTCCGAATATGATGCCCATCAGCCGCCACGCCGGGCCGCGTGCGACACCGGGGATTCGCTTGCGCCGCAACATGATGAACATCGACGCGAACAGGCTCAGCGCTGTGATGAAGAAGCCGAACCGACGCGACAGCGAACCGTCCACCGTCGGCAGGAACAGGTAGTAGTAGCGCAGGTTCTCGGTATACCAGGCCTGGCTCGGGCCGATCGCGGTGCGAATCCGCGTCGCCTCCAACACCGTTGCCAGCGTCTGGTCGGCGAAGATCACGGTCAGCACCACGGTTCCCGCGGCCAGCAGTGGCGCCACCAGCGGCCACGTGCCGACGAGACGGTGCCTGCGTACCAGGATCCGCAGCAGCGGACGACCGCCGGCCAGCAGCGCCGCCACGGCGATCAAGCCAGTGGGCTGGATGCCGAGCGTGAACGCCGCCGCGACGACCGCGAGCGCGGCAGGTGTCATCCGGCCGGAGATGATGGCCCGCTCGATCAACACGTAGGTGATCAGCGCTCCGGTGGCAATCTGCCCTTCGGGACGCAGTCCGTTGTTGAACGGCATCCACGCCGCGAGCAGTACCAGTCCGGCCGCCCACAGCGCGGGCTTCGACGATTCGACGGCGGGCCCGAGGCGCGGTAGCACCTCGCGCGACAGCAGCAGCCAACACACGAGGGCGCAGAGGAGATCCGGCAGCCGGATCCAGATGCTCGCGTCGCTGACATGGGTCATCAGCGCTAGCAGGTTGTAGTACCAGCCGAACGGATCCTCTGGGCTGCCGAACCACCGGAAGTAGTTCGACATGTAGCCCGCGTGGTCGGCGACCCTGGCCATGCCGAGGATGTAACCGTCGTCGCTGGAGTTGGCACCGATCACGTGCCATATCAGGAACGTTCCCACGACGACCACGTCGGCCGCGGTGAAGGTGCGCCATCGCTGCGGGATGACCCGCTGCATTCGACGGCCGTCGAGGCGGTCCAGCTGCCACAGTGCCAGCAGCGCCACGATGGTCGCGACGATGCCGCCGATCATCGCCGCTAACTTCAACGGCGTTGGCTTGGAGGAGAACCGGGTGTCGATGGTGGCCGACACTGACAGGCCAGGTGGTGCGGGTCCGACCAGATCGGTGAAGACGCCAAGGATCTGCGGCCGCAGATTCGGATCGGCGAACCCGCTGCGCTGTTCCTTGCCTGTGGTGGGATCGGTGAGCCCGACGAAGGTCGCGAACGTGCCGGCGTCCGTCGACGTGATTTCTATCCTGGAACATCCTGGGGCGCCCACCACTCGCGCCCGCGGCACGCTGGCCACCACGACGTTTCGGTCGGTGATGTCGACGCGCTGCGCGGTGACGTTGACGAACAGGCCCTGCAGCGCAGCCTGCTTGCCGCCCTTGGGCGCCGTGCTCAGCACCGTGCCGCCATTCGGCGGAAACGAGCGGATCACGTCGCACGGCACCGTCACCGTCATCGACACCGGTACCTGTGAAATCAGCGGTGCCGTCACGTCACTGAGCTGACCGTGCTGCGGCCAGTTCAGCGTCGCCGTCGTCTGCACCACGGGCAGCAGAGGTGTGGCGACCGACAGTACGAAGCCGATGAGGCCCGCGATCGCCGCGACCCAGCGCGTCACCTTCACATCCTTCATGCGCCGACCTCGCAGGCTCGGCCACCGCATTGGGCGCCCCCTATTCGCTCGCAAGCTTCGCTCATGGCAGCGCCCTGATCGGTCCGTTGCGCGTCCAACCGTTCACGGTCGCCGAACCCTGATCGATGACGGCGTCAGGCGCCTGCGACTCGGGCACGAGGCGGTAGTACCGTTCGATGGCTCCCCAGTCGCGGTACCAGTCGTCGCGCAGATACGACGGCACGGAGTCGGAGCGCAACAGTGCCCGAGTGATCAGCAGCGGCCCGCCCTTCTCGCTGGCCTCCCACTGGTTGGACGACACCACGGTCTGCTTGAGGTTCGGAAGGATGCGGTACCCCGGAAGTTGGGCGACGCCGAGGTGTTCGGAGAACGGACGCTGGCATGGGAAGTTGGCGGCCGTCGCGATGTCCACCAGCACCGGGGTGTCCGATCCCATCATCTGCTGCGCGGTCTCCAGCACCGGCACACGCGGCGGCGTGAAGCCGATCCACTGATCGGTGGACAGGTTCGGGTCGTCGGCGACTATGCGGACGACGTTGGTCTCCGGCGGTGCCCAGGCGAGCGGGAATCGCAGGTTGCGCCATGCCTTCTGCATGAAGATGTCGATCGGCTGCACCTGACCGAGGGCCTGGTAGGTGCCGTCCGGTTTATGCACGCCCCATTGCAGCTTCAGTGACTGGCCGTAGTTGAAGGAGCCGTCCTCGTTGTAAAACCAGATCGCACCCGCCGCGGCGACCGTCACCAGCGGGCGGTCCGGCGTCCGTGGCGGCAGCTGGTACCAGGCCGAGGTGGCCTTGGCGGCGACCGTGTTCTCGCCGTAGCTGCCCATTACGGGGGTTCGCTTTGGGTCGAGGCCGAACGGCAGGAACACCCGAGAGCCGTTGACCCCCTCGGGGCCGAAGCCGCCGCTGGTGCCCGCGGCGTAGCCGATGCCGACGTTGGGTTTGTTGGGTGAACCGTCGGAGTTCACCGTCCCCGGATTGGCCGAAATCGGTTCAGCGGGTTCCAGGGTTTCGCTGACCCCGTTCGGGCTGAACCCGATCGGGTTGTCGCCGCCCAGGGGCCCGTACTCGCCGAACTTCTGGCCCGGAACCGGTTGCAACATGCCGGCGTTGGTATCCGGTTCCACCAGCACATCGTCTGCCATGGCGCAGCTGGTGTTGCTCAGGCCCGACGCGAGCGCCTGGACGTTCGCTTTGGCGGTCGTGTAGACGGGATATCGCTGCGCGGCACCCTTCGCCATCGAGCCCACCTCGAGCACCACCATGATGACGGCCACCACGAGCAGCGGGGTGGATGCGAGCGCGCGGTTGCGGCCCGTGTTGGCGACCTCGGTGTGCCCGGCGTAGTCCATCCGGAAGTGCAGCCAGCCGGCAAGCAGGCCGGTGACGATCGCGAGCACCAGGAAGATGAAAGTGACTGGGATGCCTGCGATCACCGGTTGCTTGTCGAACCACGGCACGCCGTAGTTGCCGACATAGAACCAGGCGTTGATACCCGATGTCGCCCAAGCCAAGATGAACAACAACGCGGTCACATAGAGCGCGAGGTTGCGTCGGGTGTGCAAGCCGACGCGGGCGAACACGAACGCGGTCACCGCGCCGAGCGCCCCCGCCAATCCGGCGAACGCGCCGAACTGCACGGCCCACTTCGTCGGTGTGAAGGTCAGCAGCAGCAAGCCGATCGCAGTGGTGCCGAGCAGCCGCCAGACCGGACCGGACGCGATCCCCGGCAGCCGCCCGCGGCGCAGCAGCACCGTGATCATGCCGAACAGGCACAAGAGCATCACCAGCGTCGCGAAGCGTCGGGTCAGCGACGAGTCGGCGCTGTCCTCGACAGTGAGGAAGTAGTAGCGCAGGAAGTCCTGGTACCAGGCAATGGTCGGACCGACGACGTACTTGATGCGCGCCGACTCGGCGACGGTGGCCAGTGTCTGGTCTCGAAACACGATCACGAAGATCAGCGACAGCGCCGCGGCGAGAGGCGCAAGCTGCGCGAGCACGCCATCCATCGGTCGGCGTGCGCGGATGCTGCGCGCGATGGCCCTGCCGCCGACCAGGATCGGCGCCAGCGCGATCAGCCCCTGCGGTGCGGTGGTGACGCTGAACATCGCGACGATGATCGCCAGCGCGGCGGGCCACAGCCTGCGGGTGCCGATGGCGTTCTCCACCAGCACCCAGGTGACGACGGTGCCGAACGCGATGATCGGCTCGGGCCGTAGCCCGTTGTTGAACGGCAACCACGCGGCCAGGTACACCGCGCCCGCGGTCAGCACCGCCACCTTGTTGACGGACAGCCGCCTGCCCAGCCTCGGCAACATGCAGCGGCTGATGATCAGCCAGGTGCCGATCGCCGCCGCCGTCGCGGGCAGCCGCATCCACACGCCCGCGGTGCTGATCGACGCCAGGTGGGCCAGCACATTCTGATACCAGTCGAACGGCGCCTCCGTGGCCCCGAAGTAGCGGTAGTAGTTGGCCGTGTATCCGGCGTCGCCGGCAACCCGCGCGATCGTCAGGTTGTAGCCGTCGTCGGAGGAGATGGCGCCGATGACGTGCCACAGCAGCAGCGTGCCGATCACGCCGACGTCGGTGATCCAGGTGACGAGGCCGACCCTGAGGAAGCGGCGCCAGGCGCGCGGCACCCGCCTTCCTGCGCCGAGGTCGAGCACCGCGAGCGCGGCGATCGACACCAACACCGCTGCGACGCCCAGGACCATCACGGCGAGCTTCAGCGTGGTCGGCGACGTGATGAAGCGCGTGTCGACGTCGATGCGCGCCGACAACCCCGGCGCAGGCGCCACCTTGAGATCGGTGAAGATTCCGGCGACCTGGGGCTTCTTCTCCGGCGCGAGGGTGCCGGTTGCGCCGGGGATGCCGACGAAGTCGGCGCCCACCTGACCGGAGTTCGCCCAGACGTGCAGCGCACTGCAGTTGCCGGCCTGCACGGCGGGGCGAGGCGCGGCCGCGGCCACCGTGTCGCGGAAGGCGACGAACACCGTATCGGCGGTCGCCCGGACGAACAGGGCGCCGCGGGTGGCGTCGCTGGCCTCCTTCGGCACGGTGGACAGCACGACCCCGCCCTGGGCGGGCAGTGTGCCGATGGTCTGGCACGGAATCGAGATGTCGAGTGCCTGAGGGGCGCCGGACACCAGCGGGGCAGTGATGTCGGAAACCATGCCGTCGGGTCCGGATGCCTGCGGCCAGGCGATGGTGGCGGTGGTCTGGTTCACCGGCAGCAGCGGGACGAGCGCGCACAGCACCACTCCGGCGATGCCGGCGACGACGGCGACGATCCGGGCGATCGCAGACAGCCGGGTCCGCTCAGTTTCGTCGCGTGGCACGAGGGTCGATGGTAGGCGACGGATCTAATGTCGAAGCGGCGCCGGGCTCCACAGTCCGCTCCGCGTGGCCGAACCGAGATCAAGCCGTGCCGGTTGAGCGTCGCGGTAGTAGGGCGTGAACCGCTGCAGTTCGCCCCAGTCGCGGAACCAGTCGTCCTTGAGATAGGAGGGCAGGGTGGTGGCCCGCAGCAGCAGCTCGCTGATGCCGAGCGGGCCGCCGCCGACGTTGTCCATCACCGGCGAGTTCGCCTCGGCGCCGAACCTGTCGGGCATGATGCGCCACTTGGGCACCTCGGTGACGCCGTTGCGGTGGTCGAAGGGGCGCTGACATGGGAAGGCCATGCCCACCAGCCAGTCCAGCAGTACCGGATCCTGCGAGCCGACGACCTCTTGAAGCGTCCGCAGGTGTGGGATCCGTGGCGGCGTGACCGCTATCCAGTGCTGCGGAGCCAGGTCGTCGTCCGTGGCGACCAGGCGCACCTGTGTCGCGTCGGCCGGGATTGCGGTCAGCGGCGCCCTCAGGTTGCGCCAGGCAGGCGGCGCGCCGACGTCGGCGAATCCGATCGCGCCTTTCGGCTCACCGTCGTCGTTCGCCCACTGCACCACCACATCGCCCGAGTCGAATCGGCCGGCGGCCGACACCACGAGGATGGACGAGGACCGGTCCCGCTCGCTCCAGTCCGCGGGCAGTCGGTACCACGCCGATCGCAGCACCGCCGGTTGTTGGGTGCCGCTGCGCCAGCTGCCCATCACCGGCGTGCGGGCCGGGTCGAGGTCGAAGGGCAGCCGTGCGCGGGATCCGTTGATTCCGGCCCCTGCCGTCGTGCCGCCTTCGGTGCCGCTCTGGTTGGTCGCGGTCTGGTCGCTTTGCGAGCTGTCCGCGAAATTGCTCGACGTGCCCGGCCCTCCGCCGATCACCTCGTCGGCGGACAGGTTCGTCGGGATGCCGTTCGGGCCGAAGCCTTCGGTGGTCGGCCCGCCGAGCGCGTCGGCGGGTGAGGCGCCCACGGGTGACAACATCCCCACGTTGGGATTCTGTTCGACCATCACGTAATCGGCTAGACCGCAACGCTTTCCGACGATGGCACCGAGGTTGGAGCGGCCGACGGACCATGCCGGCCACAGGTCGATCATGCCGAGCGTCAGCGACAGCACCTCGAACCCGACGAGCAGCCAGGTCGCAATCGCCAGCGGTGACTGCAGGATTCGCGCGAACCGGCGTTCGCTGCTGTGGGGTGGCGAGCGGTCATCACCGTAGAAGTGGAACCATGCGGCCACCAGGAGGGCGATGACTGAGAGCCCGAGCAGCATGGTGGCGAAGGCGAAGTGCCACTCGGGGAACTGGTTCGACCACGGCACGCCGAAGTTGGAGACGTACCACCAGCCGTTGACGCTGGCGAACGACAGGGCCATGACGAACAGCACCGCCGCCGCGAACATGGTGCGGTTGCGCCGAGATTTCATCGCCGCTGCGGTGACGGCCACCGCGGCGAGGGCCCCCAGCGAGCCCGCGAGCCCGGCGAACACGCCGAAGTGGTGTGTCCACTTGGTCGGGGTGAACATCATCGCCAGGAACGAGATGATGGTGATGCCGATGATGCGGCGGCTCGGGCCCGCGGCGGTGCCCGGAATCCTGCCCTTGCGCAATGTCATGGCGACCGACACCGCCAGCGCGAGCAACACCGTCAGCACACCGAACCGGCGGGCGACCGACCCGTCGGGGGTGGCCATGAACAGACGCTCGTAGCGGATGTGTTCGTCGAACCAGCTCAGGCTCGGCCCGACGGCCGACTTGAACGTGCTGGCCTGAATCTCCGCGGCGAACGTCTGGTCGCGGAAGATCAGGAAGATGGCGACCGTGCACGCGGCCAGCACGGGGGCCAGCAACGCAAGGTAGCCGAAGCGTGAGGTATGGCTGGCCACAATCGTTTTCAGCGGTCCGACGGCGACCAGCAGCGCGCCGACGGCGGCGATACCTGTGGGACCCGAGAACAGGGTGAGCGCTCCGATGATGATCGCGATTGCCACCGGGAGCACCCGGCTGGTCGCCACGCCGCGCTCCACCGAGCACCACGTCAGCAGGATGCCGAGCGCGATGATCGGCTCGGGGCGCAGGCCGTTGTTCAGCGGCAGCCAGAACGCCAGGAACATGCCTGCCGCAGTCCATTTGGCCGCGGGGTTGGTCTTGACGGCGTGGCCGAGTCGCGGGATCACCTCGCGGCTGATCACCCACCAGCAGGTCAGCGCCATGAGCAGCGTCGGAAGCCGCACCCAGACGCTGTTCGTGCTGACGTGGGCCCACAACGCCAGCAGGTCGTAATACCAGCCGAACGGCGCTTCAGGCGTGCCGAACCATCGGTAGTAGTTCGCCATGTAGCCGGCGTGCTCGGACACCCTGGCCATCGTCAGGATGTAGCCGTCGTCAGATGTGTTGGCGCCGACGAAATGCCACCACACCAGCACGGCGATGACGAGCGCGTCCAACGGGCGGACCGACCACCATCGCGGCGGTAGGAAGCGGCGGTGCCGCATGCCGTCGGCGGTGTCGAGGGCGTGCAGCGCACCGAGCGCGATGATCGTGGCCAGCACGCCGACGATCATCACGACCATCTTCAGCAGCGTGGGTGAGGTGCTGTAGCGCGAGTCCACGGTGGCCGAGAACTGCAGTCCCGGCGGCGCCGGGCCGGCCAGGTCGGTGAAGACGCCGACGATCTGGGGCCGGAAGTCGTAACCGCTGCGCTCGCCCTTCAGCGGCGCACCGGGGTCGTCGCTGTCGAGACCCTTGATTAGCCCGACGAACTCACCGGTCACTTTGTCGGCGTGCGCGGTGAAGGTCAGCTTCTGGCAGGCGGGGCTGAGCACCTGGCTCAGCGGCGCGGTGACCACCGGCGTGTTGCGGACGATGACGAGCAGGTCGTTGTTGACCCTCTCGATGAGCAGGCCGCGGTCGACGGCCTTCTGCGCCTGCTTGGGCACCGTGGACAGCAGCACGGTCTTGGCCGGATTGGGCGGCCCTGCGAGTCCGGCGGCCGCCGAGCACGGAATGCTGATCGTCAGGTCGGTGGCCACATAGCCGATCAGCGGCGCGTTCACGCTTCGCATGACGCCGTTCTGCGGCCAGTTCAACTGGGCGGTTGTCTGCTTGACCGGCAAGAACGGCGTGGCCAGCGCCAGCGCGGCGCCGAGGAGGCCGGCGACGATGGCCAACAATCGCGCGGTGCGGTGATTGGTTTCCATCGGCCGGTCGTGCGACCACGGGGCTTGATGGTAATTGGCCGGGCTGGGGCGACGTGTCGACGGCCATCAGCCGGCCTCCGGCAGCCGGATGGCCAACACGAACGGTCCGATGTCGGAGACGCTGAAGCGAGGGTCGTCGAACAATGCCGCGTCCAGGTTCACCTGGTAGCGGCGGACGTTGGGCTGATTGGGATAGACGTCGGCGGCCAGTCGCAGCGTGTAGGTGTCGGCCGAGTCACCCGCGCCACCGCGACGCATCAGGAACACCGTCGGCGGCTGCCACGGCAGCTTGTCGAGTTCGGCGATGAACTGGTCGGCGCGCTCCAGCGTCGCCCAGCGCCCGATCGCCGCCGCGCGCTCATTGAACTGCGCCAGCGGGTTGGCGTAGTGCGACGTGAGGCCTTGGAACCCGTAGTAGGGGTAGTACGACAGGAAGCTGTAATCGGCGGTCAGCACCACGGTTTCGTCGCGGGGTCGGCCGGTCACCTGCTGGATCTTGTCGTCGATCGCGCGGTAGTACTTCTCGGCACCAGGTGGGCGGCGATCGGCGCGCTGGCCGTATCCGTCGGTGTCGGTGTAGGCGACGACGATGTCGGATCGCAGCACGTCGGGGATGTCCTGGGCGAAGGTCATGGCGCCGATCGCGCCGACTGTGCCTGCGGCGACGACGATCCGCCGTCCGGTTTCTGGGTTGTACCTGCGCGCCACTGCACGGCTGAATTCGATGAATCCGAACACCCCGGCCGCGGTGAGCAGAACCGTCAGTGTGGGCTGCAGCCGGAAGGACAGCAGCGTCGTGCCCAGCAGTGTGGTCAGCATCGACAACAGCGACCAGGCGTAGACGGTGCCGACCCCGAACGCCAGTCCGGCCGCCCGTGTCGAACTGCGGGCCCTGATCACCAGCCAGAGCGTGCCGAGCATGCACAACGCGCCGACGAGGGTGAACTCGAGCATCGGGAACGACAGCCGGGCGCCGTCGGGCGGCAGATAGTGCTGCGCCGTGCCGGAGTCGGCGGGTGCGCTGCCGATCGCGGCCACGAGGTACGGCAGCCAACCGATGAGCGCGATGGCGACGGCGATCACGCCGATGACCGCGAGCCGCAACAGCGGTTCGGCGCTGCGCCTGGCGAGGGCGATCGCGGTCGCCATGACGGTCACGGTGAAGGCGGCGTAGCCCAGCAGCAGGGTGTAGAACAGCGCGGCCGCGCCGAGGAACAGCCCGACGCCGACGACGGCGGCCCAGCCGCCCGATCGCGATCGCCCGCGCAGCGCCGACCAGGCCAGCACGAGCACGGGCGGCAGCAGCACGGTGATGACCGCGGCGTACGGCTCGGCGGGGGAGTACGCCAGCGTGGCGGCGGCCGTGGCGGTCGCGACGATCAGTGCGTACTCGAACCGGATCATGCTCGCCCACAACACGAAAGCGAGCACGACGGCGATCGCGATCGAGGTGATCGCCCACGGTTTGAACATCTCCCAGGCCGGCGTGCCGGTCAACGCGGCCGCGCGGCCGCCGATCCAGAACCAGCCCGCCGGATAGTACGGCGGCAGCCCGATGTAGGTCATGTCGTGCAGCGCGGCGGTGTCGGTCAGGCGGGTCAGGTACTCGGTGCGGAACTGCTGGTCTACGGAGATGCCGAACAGGTAGAGCTTGGTGGCGCCCAGCGGCATGGCGAGCGTGACGACCGAGAATGCGGAGAGGAACAGCATCGCCCCCGCGTGCGCCGCCAGCCGGCGGCCGCGCCGCCACAGCCAGCCGGCAGCCAATATTCCTGCCAGACAACCGAATTGGCCGAGGGTGGTCAGCGCATGCAGCTGGTTGGACGAGTTGTACGCCGGCCACTGCACGCGGGCGATCGCGGTCAAAGCGACGGCAGAGACAAGCACCGCGACGACGACAGCAATCGTCATCCGGCCGAGCACGGCCAGCGCGCCACGCATCATCGACCCGGCGGATCTCAGATGGGGAGCTTGCGGAAGATGGGCCGCGGTATGTGCCGCAGGACCATCATCACGTACCTGAACGCTCCCGGCGCCCATACCAGTTCCTTGCCCTTGGCCGATGCCGTGACCGCCAATTCGGCGACATACTCCTTCTCCACTGTGAACGGCGCCTCTTTGCTGCCGGTCGCTTTCCAGTGCTCGACGGTCGTCGTGGTGCGCACCTGGCCCGGCCTGATCACCAGCACCCGAACACCATACTCGCGCAACGCTTCTCCCAAACCCAGGTAGAAACCGTCGAGCCCGGCCTTGGTTGAGCCATAGACGAAATTCGACCGTCGCACACGCTCACCGGCAGCGGAACTCATCGCGATGATCTGGCCGAAGCCCTGTGCCCGCATCTTCTCGCCGAGCAGCACACCGACAGAAACCGCCGCGGTGTAGTTGATTCCGGCGATCTGCACGGCCTTGCGCTGGCTCTGCCACAGTTCCTCGGCGTCGCCGAGCAGGCCGAAGGCCACGATCGCGACGTCGACATCGCCTTCGGCGAACGCCGCGTCGATCACGCCGGGGTGACTGTCGGTGTCGATGCCGTCGAAGTCGATCCATTCGACGGACTTTGCGCCCGCGGCCGTCATCTGCGCGATGGCGTCGTCGCGCTTCGGGTGGTTGGGCACATCGGCCAGCACCACGCGCGCGGCCGCGTTGCGCAGGTAGCGCTCGCAGATGGCAAGACCGATCTCGGAGGTTCCGCCGAGCAGCAGGATGGCCTGGGGGTTACCTGTGGCATCAAAAACCATGCGTGCACACCATTTACAGAAGCTCCAAACGTCGGGCCATGTCGGAGGCGAACACGCCATCAGGATCGACCTTGCGCCGCACGGCGATCCACTCGTCGATGCGGGGGTACATGGCGTGAAAATTCTCGGCGGTGGTGCGGGAGTCCTTGGCGGTGTACAGCCGGCCGCCGAATTCGAGGACGCGACGGTCGAGTTCGTTGAGGAACTCGTTCAGGCCGGGCTTGACCTGGAAGTCCACGCATACATTCCAGCCGGGGATCGGGAAGCTCAACGGCGCCTTGTTACCGGGGCCGAAGAGCTTGAACACGTTGAGGAACGAGTAGTGCCCGGAGCGCTGGATGTCGTACATGATGCTCTTGAACGGTTCGACCGCCTCGGTGGGCACCACGAACTGGTATTGGGTGAAACCCACTGTGCCGTAAGCCCTGTTCCACTCACCGACCATGTCGAGCGGATGGTAGAACTGCGTGAGGTTCTGGGCCTTGCCGCGGTAGGTCTTTCCGGTCCGGTACCACAGCTCGGTCATGGCGCCGAAGATCAGCTTGTTGCCGAGACCGTTGGGGAAGATGTCGGGTGCCGTGAAATATTGCGGCGCATCGAACTTGAGCGGATTGGCCTGTAGCTTCTCGGGCAGCTGCTCGACGGTGGCCAGTGAGCCGCGGGAAATGACCGCGCGCCCCAACTTCGGCGGGGCGCTGATCGCGTCGAACCAGGCGCTGGAGTAGGTGTAGTTCGCCTCACTGCCGTCGCTGTGGAAGGCGATCGTCTCGTCGAGTCCCGCTGTGACGTCGCCGTCGGCGATGAAGTAGGCGGTCTCGGTCGGCGTCATCGCGATAGTGGCACGCAGGATGATGCCGGTGAGGCCGTTGCCGCCGACCGTCGCCCAGAAGAGTTCGGAGTCCGCGTCGTCGGGGGTCAGGCGGCGGACCTCGCCGTCGGCGGTCAGCAGATCCATGGACCGCACATGGTTGCCGAAGCTGCCGGCGCTGTGATGGTTCTTGCCGTGGATGTCGCAGGCGATGGCCCCGCCGACGGTGACCTGCCGGGTGCCGGGTAGCACGGGCACCCAGAGCCCGAGCGGAAGTGCCGCGCGCATCAACTGGTCGAGGTTGACGCCGGCGTCGACGTCGACGAGGTGGCTTTCGCGATCGACCGAGTGAATCTTGTTCAGCGCCGTCATGTCGACCACCAGGCCGCCGCCGTTCTGGGCGTTGTCGCCGTAGGACCGCCCGAGACCCCTGGCGATGATGCCGCGCGAGCCGTCGTCGGCCGCCTGCGCGACCGCCTTGGCGATCAACTCCTGATCCGGGGTCGACAGCACCCGGGCCACCGACGGGGCGGTTCTGCCCCAGCCGGTCAGGCGTCGCGAGGTGGTCGGAAACATCGTGACGAGGGTACCGTGCGGGCACCTCGGCTCAGCGCAGCCGGAAAATGACCGCCCGTTGGATGGCGAAGTTGATCACGGTCGCAGTGCCCTGGGCGATGACGAACGCCACCACGACCGCGAGTGCCGTGTAGTCCAGGAGCCGCAGGAAGAGGTGGTTGAGCCCGACCTGCACGACGAAGGTAGTGATGTACAGCGCCCACACCGCCGCCAGCCGTGCCGTGCTCGGTGGCGCCTGGAACGTCCAGCGCCGGTTCAGCAGGTAGGCGGTCGTGGTTCCGGCGACCCAGCCGATGACCTTGGCCAGGTCGGGTTGCATGCCCGCGACGCGATAGAGCAGGACGTACAGCCCGAAGTCGACGACAGCGGAGAAGCCACCCGTGACGACGAACCGCCATATCTGCGTCGTCAGCGTGAGGTTCGGCTGCATCGGGGGCTCGGTCACCCGCGCAGCCTACTCAGATGGGTCGCGGCGGGTTGCGTCGAGCTATATGGCCCCCGGCGTGGCGCCGATGCCGCCGGTCATTCCGCCGGCCGGCTCCAGTGGGGTTGGCGCGATGACCGGAGGAGGTGGTGGAGGCGGAGGCGGCGCGATGACCGGCGGCGGCGGAGGAGGCGGCGGTGGCGATGGCGGCGACGGGATCGCGTACGGCCCCCCAGCGCACGCGGCATCGGCAGGCATGCTGATGCACTGGGGATCCAATGGACCCGTGGGAAGGGCAAAAGGGCCGCCCTGGCATTGCGCTACCTCAGGCATCGCGGCGCATCGGGGATCAGCCGGATTGGTGGGCAAGGCGGGAGAGGGATCGTCGAGCGGAACGGGCGTAATCGGTGTGGCCGCGAAGCGGGGCGTTGCGCTCGCCGGAACAGCCGCACCCGTCGCGGCTACTCCGATAAGTGCCACGGCCACAGCCGTTTTCGCAATCGCGTCGCGGACGCTCGAGGCCGTCGTCCAACTCATTCATCGCTCCTCTGTCTCGAAAAACGACGGTACCGTCGATTCGAGAGAGCCGTAGCAAAAGAGAAATATGCCGAATTGACGTTGACGTAGCGAAGTTTCGCCATCCGCGTGTCATGCGCTCGCGATCGCGGTGAGCGTTGCCCAGCCTGATCAGACGGCTCAGAACGGTGCTGGGGTGCCGTCGCCCGGCGGTAGCGACGCCAGCCACTCGGCGAAGTTGTCCGTACAGACCGGTACCGATGTGTATGCCACTTCATGTGGCTGCGGCCGGGTCTCGTTGAGCTGTCGTTCGGCCGCCATCCTTGTCGCGCGGTCTTGGGCGCGCGTGCGCCGTCGGCGTGGCATGGGCAGTGTGCAGGTCTCCGGCGTACCCGTCACATCGGGCACTGCCACGGGTGCGGTGGGCCGGCATAGTTCGGGGAAGAGCCCGTGGCTCCCGGGTCGAGTGGTGTGGGTCAGGCCGCTGGAGTCGGTCCAGATGACGGTCCCATCGGGCAGCTGTCGATCGCGCGCCATCTACTAAACGTTTTGAGCAAGTGGTGTCAACGACTGGCAAAGGACACTGCAGGGAACGCTTGTGAGCAGCATAGACGCTGACGATGCGCACCCGCTCGACCCACTGCGCGGCTTAGACTGCCGCAATGTTCTCGGACATGCGCTACGCGCTGAACGGGGACTTGCGCGTCGCCTATCGCGCGTCCCGAGAAGGCGCGCGCGACATCGTGCTGGTCCCGAACTGGTTCACAAACTGCGAGGTCGCCCCCGAGCTACCGTCCCTTCAAGGGTGGATCGAGGCGATGACGTCACTCGGTCGACTCATCTTCTTCGACCAGCCGGGCACCGGAGCGTCCGACCCCGTCACGCCGGGCGCGCTGCCGACCCTGGAGCAATGGGCCGACAGCATCACCGCAGTGCTCGATGATCTCGGGAGCCGGGAAGCGGTCCTTCTCGCCTTCGTCGGGGCGTTTGCACCGGCGGCGCTGTTCGCCGCGACGCATCCGTCTCGCACCACCGCGCTGGTCGCGCTCGAGGGATACGCGGATGCACGTGCTGAATTCCCTGGTCGGGTGCCTCTCGCGGAAACCCAAGCCGCCGTGGTCGCCATGTGGGGCACGGGAGATTTGCAGCATTTGATGAATCCGGACATGCCGTGGAACGAGGAGATCCGGGCGACATGGGCCCGAATGGAACGCCTGGCGGCGAGCCCGGGAACCGTTGCTCTCATGCTGTCTCTCACGGGCGAAATGGACGTGCGGGCGGTCCTTCCGACGATCCGGGTGCCAACACTCGTCCTCCACCACACCGATGACCAATTCATCGTGCCCGCGATGGGCAAGAACATCGCGGATCACATCGCGGGTGCGAAGTATGTAACGTTCCCGGGGCACAACGTCTATCACTTCGTCGAGCCGTGGCGCGAGTCGTTCCAGGAGATCGCGCAGTTCCTCACCGGAAGGCAACTCGAGGTAGCCGACGACCGCGTCCTCGCTACCGTGCTCTTCACCGATATCGTGGACTCGACGCGCCGCGCAGCAGAGATGGGTGACCGCGACTGGCACGCGTTGCTTGATGCGCACGACGCCGTCGTCCGCGCACAACTCACACGGTTTCGGGGCCGCGAGGTGAACACGGCAGGCGATGGCTTCCTTGCGATGTTCGACGGTCCGCAGCGAGCGATCCGCTGCGCCATGGCAATCCGCGATGCGGCGCAGGCGCTCGGCATCCAGGTGCGCGCCGGGCTGCACACCGGCGAATGCGAGGTCCGCGGCGACGACATCGGCGGCATCGGCGTCCACATCGGCGCGCGCGTGAGCGCACTGGCAGGGCCGAACGACGTGCTCGTGTCCAGCACACTGCGCGACCTCGTGATCGGATCAGGACTCGAGTTCGAAGACCGCGGCGCGCATGGGCTCAAGGGCGTGCCAAGAGAGTGGCGCCTCTTCGCCGTCGTGGGCTGACCCACCCAAGTCCCGACATCGGTGAAACATTTCTGCCTGGGCCAGCGCAGCGTGCTTTGTAGCTGCTGGCAACGAATTGCTGAAGTACATTCTAGGGAAACGCTCTTAGCTGCATAAACGTCTGCCGACGCGCCCCCTGCGAATTACACTTCCGCAATGTTCTCGGAGACGCGTTACGCGCTGAACGGGGACCTGCGCGTCGCCTACCGCGCGTCGTGTGAAGGGCCTCGCGACATCGTGTTCGTCCCGTACTGGTTCACCTGCTGCGAACACCTGCCGGAACTGCCCTCCCTTCAAGGCTGGGTCGAGGCGATGACATCGCTCGGTCGGCTCATCTTCTTCGACCAACCTGGCACCGGAGCGTCCGATCCCATCACGCCGGGTGCGCTGCCGACCCCGGAGCAATGGACCGACAGCATCACCGCCGTGTTGGACGATCTTGGGAGTCGCGAAGCGGTTCTCGTCGCATTCGGCGGCGCCATCGCGTCAGCGGCTCTGTTCGCGGCGACACACCCGTCACGCACCACCGCGCTCGTGGTGCTGGAGGGCTACGCGCATCCGATCGCAGAACGCACTGATGGCGTTAATTCCGAGGAACTCCTCGCTGCCATGGCCCGTATGTGGGGGACGGGTGAGACACAACATGTGATCAATCCGGACATGCCGTGGAACGAGGAGATTCGGGCCACCTGGGCACGGCATGACCGCCTGGCGGCCAGCCCAGCGACTTACGCTCTCGTGCTACCTCTGCTGACCGAAGTCGACGTGCGGGCGGTGCTTCCTACGGTCCGCGTGCCGACCCCCGTCGTCCAGCACGCCGACAACTCAATAACGCCAGCCGAGTGGGGCAAGTACGTCGCCGACCACATACCCGGGGGGAAATACGTTGAACTGCCGGGGCGCAACATGTACCACTTCGTTGAGCCGTGGCGATCGTCGTTCCAGGAGATTGCCGAGTTCCTCACCGGCCAGCAGGCAGAGGTGGGTGACGATCGGGTTCTCGCGACGGTGCTCTTCACCGACATCGTGGACTCGACGCGCCGCGCTTCGGAGATCGGCGACCGTGACTGGCGCGCCTTGCTCGACGCGCACGACGCCGTCGTGCGAGCCCAGCTGTCTCGGTTTCGGGGCCGCGAGGTGAACACCTCAGGAGACGGCTTCTTCGCGATGTTCGACGGCCCTCAGCGAGCGATCCGCTGCGCGATGGCGATCCGCGACGCGGTGCAGTCCCTCGGCATCGAGGTGCGCGCCGGGCTGCACACCGGCGAGTGCGAGGTCCGCGGCGATGACATTGGCGGTCTCGCGGTGCACATCGGTGCCCGCGTGAGCGCACTTGCCGGGCCGAACGACGTGCTCGTGTCAAGCACGCTGCGCGACCTCGTGATCGGGTCAGGACTTGAGTTCGAAGACCGCGGCTCTTACGAGCTCAAAGGCGTGCCCGGCGAATGGCGCCTCTCCGCCGTCACCTGTACATAAGGACAGCTGTATCCCACAAGCATTTCCGTGCCGTCGAGAAGACGTTCACCTACACCGACGCGGGCGCGAGAGCACGACCGATTCCGGAAGTGGAGCCCGTTACCACGACGGACTTTCCGCGAATCACCTACAGCGCCGCCCCCGTTTCGCCACTGCGGCCGTCGCCGTCAGGGCCGAGCCTCGAAGACGAGGTTGAACGGTGTCTGTGTCGCCCTCCGGAACCGCGTGAACCCGCCGTCATCGACCATCACTTTCCTCAACCGCTGTTCCCCGGCTTGGGCGCCCAAGGCCGGTCCGTGCCGCGCGAGCGACACCGGAACACAGATCAGCGATGATGCACCGTAGTACAGTCGGCCGACCGGATTCAGGTTCTCCGCGACGCTGTCGCCGGCGAACGGTTCGACGAGCAGGCAGTGCCCGTCGGGTTTGAGTGCCTGTCTGGCGTGCAGGGCCGCGCCGGACGGGTCTGCCATATCGTGCAGGCAGTCGAAGAACGCGATGAGGTCATAGTCATCGCCCCGGTAGGACGTGGCGTCGGCGAGCTCGAAGCTCGCGTTGTCCACTCCCGCTTTCGCCGCGCGCTCGCGCGCGGTTTCGATCGATTCGCCGTGATAGTCGATGCCGACGAACTGCGAACTCGGAAATGCCTGCGCCATAAGGATTGTGCTAGCGCCGTGCCCACAGCCCACGTCGGCGGCCTTGCCGCCGGCGGTGAGCTTCTCGATGACACCATCGAGCGCGGGCAACCACGACGCAACCAAATTCGCGTTGTAGCCGCCCCTGAAGAATCGCTCAGTGCCGTAGAACAGGCACCGATGATGCTCGCCCCATTCCATGCCGTTGCCGCTACGGAAATTCTCGACCGCACGGTCACGTACATGAAACAGGTCTTGGACGATCTGGTACGCGCCCGCCAGATCGACCGGACCTTTCGGATCGGCGAGGCAGAGCTCCTGCTCCGCGGTCAAGTAATACGTGTCGTCGGCTTCGTCGTATTCGACATAGCCGCCGGCGGCCTGATTCGCCAGCCACTCGCGGATGTAGCGCGCGTTCGTCCCGGTCTTCTGGGCCAGTTCCTCTGCTGACAAACGGTGCCCGGCGAGCGCCGTGTACAAGCCAAGCTCGTCGCCGATCAACATCAGCACCGCGCTCACCGACGCGCCCAGATCCCCGATCGCCTTGCCAAGAAATGCATTGAGTTTGTCTTCGGTAGCGGTCATCGCCAGCTCCTTTGTTCACCGCGACTCAACGCTAAACCGGTCCCGCGTCAACCGGCGCTGATTTCACATCTCCCGGTTGCCGACCTCGACCACCACGCGGGCGGCGAGCTTCCGCCCCGAGGTTTCGGGAAGATGCGCCGAGTTGACGCTTCCCTGCGGGTAGTCCTCGACCTCTAGCGTGCCGGGCAGCTACAGTTGCCTGTCGGGCAGCGGTCTCGCGCCGGCGGTCGAACAAACCGCCCCCGCGGTGCCGTGGCTCGGCTTGTGGCGCCGCCCACGTGATTGACCGGGATCACCCGCCGGGGCAACTGCTCGGCCAGGTCGACCCACTCCTCCCTGTGGAAGGGCTTTCGCCAGCCGTAAGCCTCGTGCGAGGGCAACACGACTCGCGAACGGCCGTGCGAGAGCATCTAGGGTCACGACCTGAGAGCCCGCGCCGACCTCAAGCAACGCGCCGGCCAATGCGAACTTGTAAGGCGCAACGTTCGGCCCGAACAGGACGATCGCCCGCCAATACGAATCCAGCGACGGAACCTCGTCGAGCCCCAAAACTTCTTAGCAGGTGATGCTTTCGGCACAGGCATTTCAGGTTCGACGCGCACGTCGGCCCGACCGGGTAAGCGATCGTATGGTCGACGTCACAGATGTCGGCGGGTTCCCTGCAGCCCGGCAGCAGTGACGAGCTCATCGAACATGCTTTCGAAGGTACGCGGGTCAACCGTCGCGCCGCGCCACGAACACCCAGCTCAACCCGCCCGCCACCTATGGATGAAACCACGACTGTGGATAACTCAACACTCAACCGGAAACGCGCGACAGCCGCACCAGCGGAATCCGACGGTCGCCGGCCCGGCCTTCGTAGTCGCCATAACCGGCGTTCATATCCAGCGCCATGTCCCACGCGCGGTCCCGCTCGCCCGGCTCGGTGATCTCGGTCGCGGTGTAGGTGCCGCTCTTCCTGCCCGCCAGCACCTCCACCTTCGGGTTCGCAACGAGGTTGCGGTACCACGCAGGATGCGACGTCTTGCCATAGTTCGACGCGATCAGGACGAGGTCGTCGCCGTCGGTCAGGTACAGCAGCGGCAGGGTACGCGGCTGGCCGGTCTTGGCGCCGGTCGTGGTCAACAACATGATCGGAACCGGATAGACCGAGCTGATCCGTCCTCCGGTCAGCCGCAGCAGGGGCGGATCGACCCGCGGCGCGACCCGTTTCAGGTACCAATCCCCGATCGGCATTCGCGCGAACTTCTCGAGCGTCCGCTCGTACACACCCTTGTGGCGACGCTGCAGTGGGCTCATAGCCGATCACTGTGCCAGCCCACAGGCCCGCAGAACCGCCAAAAGCGCATCAACGGCCGGGGTGAATGCGTGATCGGCGGGTGCAGCGAAACCGACGATGATCCCGTCGGGATGAGGAATCTGCGGCCCGGCAAGCGGGTGGCGCATGATCGCCAGGCCCTGCAGCGCGATGCCCGCCTCGCCCGCGCGACGCAACACCTCGTGCTCGGTGTCGTCGGGCAGTGTCAGCACGAGGTTCACCCCCGCCGACAGACCGCTGATGCCGACGTCGAACTTCGCGAGTGCGTCGACGAGGGTGTCGCGTCGCCTGCGGTACCGCATGCGCATGCGCCGAATGTGCTTGTCGTAGTTCCCACTGCTGACGAAGTCGGCCATCGTCAGCTGTGACAACGAGTCGACGTAGTACTGTTGCCCGCCTGCGGCCTCGATCACCGCGTCGATCAACTTGTCGGGCAACACCATCCAGCCCAGGCGCAGCGCCTGCGACATGCTCTTGCTGGCCGATCCGAGGTAGACCACGCGGTCGGGGCACAATGCCTGCAACGCACCGATCGGCTGGCGGTCGTACCGGAACTCGCCGTCGTAGTCGTCGTCGAAGACGTACCCGTTCGTGCGTTGCGCCCAGTCGACGACGGCCGCCCGCCGGGCGGCGTGCAACGGCATTCCGAAGGGGCTGTGGTGCGCGGGCGTCAACAGCACCGCCGGGGTCTGCAGGCCGTCGAGTTCGTCGATGACAGCGCCGCGTTCGTCGACACCGATCGGCACCGTGGGTACGTCCAGCGCGGCGAGGGCGTCGCGGAAGATGAACAGGCCGTACGCCTCGACGGCGATCGGACCACGGCCGCGGAAGACGCGCGCAAGAAGCTCGACCCCGTGGCGGACACCTGCGCACACCACGATCGAGTCCGCCGATGTCCGAACACCGCGGGCCCGGGTCAGGTATCCGGCGAGCGCGTCACGAAGCTCCGGCCTGCCGCGCGCGTCGCCCATGCGCAGCGCCTCCGTCGGCGCGGTCGCCAGGGCCCGGCGTGTCGATGCCAGCCATTCGTGGCGGGGAAACTCCGCTACGTCCGGGGAACCGGGCATCAGGTTGTGGATCGGCGTCGGGGGCGCCCCGCGGGGCCGTGGCGGCGCCTGCCCGCCCGCGGCGTTCAGCACCCAGGTGCCCGCGCCCTGCCGGGACGCCAGCCAGCCCTCGTTGACGAGTTCGGCATAGGCCTCGGCCACCGTGTTGCGCGCCAAGCCCAAATCGGCCGCCAGGCTGCGGGACGGCGGGAGCATCGACCCGGGCGCCAACCGTCCCGACCGTACGGCGTCTCGCAGCGCGCTCAGCAGCATTTCTCTCGCTCCGCGTGCGCCAGGAGTGATGACCTCGCGAAGGTCGAGGTGAAGATCGCGACTGCCGGAATTGGCCCACGAAGTCACGCCCAGATTGAACCATCTCGATGGGTGTATCCGCACTAGCGTCAAACGCATGACAACGACACTCGAGAACCCATTGCACGCCAACCACCGCATCAAGATCTACAAGTCGTCGCCCGAATTGCTCGATGCGATGATGGCCCTCAGTGCGGCAAGCGCCAAGGGCGTCGAGCCCGAGATCGGCGAATTGATCAAGATCCGCGCCTCCCAGATCAACCACTGCGGGTTCTGCCTGAACATGCATCTCGTCGACGCCCGCAAGCACGGCGTCAGCGATCAGAAGCTCGACGTACTGCCCGCATGGGAAGAGGCGGGCGATCTGTTCACCGAGCGCGAGCAGGCCGCGCTGGCGCTGACCGAGGCGATCACCACCATCACCGACGGCGTGCCCGACGATGTGTACGCGCGCGCCGCCGCGGTCTTCACCGAACGCGAGCTGGGGCAGGTCATCGCAATGGCGGTCACCATCAACGCGTGGAACCGGATCAACGTGACCGTTCGCACGGCGGTGCCCCGCCGCTGATACTCGAAGGGTGCCTGTGAACGACTAGACCCAGTACGGCACGCGCGCACGGTACTGCCGCATCGCCATCGCGGCGAAAAGCCAGCCGAGGAGCGTCAGCACCAGCACCACCACCCAGTGGCGCAACTCCTGATCCGCCCCCAGCAGCGGCGCCCGCACGATGTCGAGGTAGTGCAGCAGCGGATTCAACTCGACGATCTTGGCCCACCGACCCGCGCCCTGATGCTCGAGCGTGGCCTCGTTCCAGATGATCGGCGTCATGAAGAACAACAGCTGGACGAGGCTGAACAGCAGCGGGCTGATGTCGCGGTAACGGGTGGCAAGGATGCCGAAGCAGAGCGACACCCATATGCAGTTGAGCACGATCAGCACGAGTGCCGGTATCACCGCGAGGTCGGCCCACGACCACGGCTTGGGGAAGATGATCGCGATCACCACGAAGATCACGATGTTGTGCGCGAACAGGATCACCTGCCGCCACACCAGCCGGTAGACGTGCACCGACAGCGGCGTCGGCAGCTGCTTGATCAGGCCCTCGTTGGCGACGAACACGTCGGCCCCCTCGAGGATGGAGGCATTGATCAGGTTCCAGATGATCAGACCGAGCGTGACGTAGGGCAGATGCTCGGCCAGCTCGAGGTGGAACAGCTTCGAGTACAGCCCGCCCATCGCGATCGCCGTGACGCCGGTGGCGATGGTGATCCAGAACGGGCCGAGCACCGACCGGCGGTAGCGCTGCTTGATGTCCTGCCAGCCCAGGTGTGCCCAGAGCTCGCGCCGCGCGAAGCCGTCGACCAGATCGCGCCATGCGCGCGTCATCGTCCTCGACTGAGCGGCGGCGTCGGTGAACGTCATGGCTTGTCGAACCTTTCGCGCCTGCCCTGCCTGCGCAGCCGGATCCACTCGGCAAGTCCGCGTGGGTCGCGGCGGGACACCAGAAAGTACCAGCCGAACCGCACCCACTCCTGCGGCAGCAGCTTGCGCAGCCCCGGCTGGGATAGCAGATAGCCCCTGTTGCGGTAGGTGTAGAACCTCTTGGTCGGATTGTCCGGATACTGCGTGTGCATCCGGCCGCCGAGGATCGGCTTGAACTCGTCGGTCCCGCAGGGATGCAAATAGACTGCGTCCAAACAGGTTCCGAACGGCAGCCCCGAGCGGACCAGCCGACGATGCAGTTCCACCTCGTCGCCGCGCACGAACAACCGCAGGTCTGGCACGCCGACGGCGTCGACGGTGGACGCACGGAACAGCGCGCCGTTGAACAGCGACGCGATACCCGGCAAAGGTCTCCGCTGCCCGAGGTGCGCAACTCGCTGGCAAGACGGCGCCACACCAGTCCGCGACGCAGGGGGAACGCCAGCCGGTCGGGATCGTCGAGATTGCACACCATGGGCGAGATCTCGGCCAGGCCGTGTTTGTCGGCGCACGCCAGCAGGGTCGCCAGCACGGTGCGGTCCTGCGGGCGGCCGTCGTCGTCGGCGAGCCAGAACCAGTCGGCGCCCAGCGCCAGCGCGTGCAGCATGCCGAGCGCGAAACCGCCTGCACCGCCGAGGTTTCGGCGTGAACCGAGGTATGTGGTGGGCACGGGCTGACCTGCCACCAGATCCCGCACCCGCTCGTCGTCGTCGTTGTCGACGACGACGATGTGGTCGGGGGTGCGGCTCTGCGTCGTCAGCGCGTCGAGCGACTTGGTCAGCTCATCGGGTCGCCGGTGCGTGACCACCACGGCGACAATGGTTTCGGTCATGCCGTGCCGTCTGCTCTTCGCGCAAGCGGCTCACCGCTTTCGCGCGCGTTCTCTTCGAGCACCTCGCGCACGTGGCGTGCGGCGTCCTCGCCCTCATAGGCCCGGACCACCCCCTCGATGCCGCCGGTCATCTTGATGGTGCCGTGGTCGATCCACATCGCGGTCTTGCAGAGCCGAGCCAAGAATTCGTTGGAGTGGCTGGCGAAGACGAGAATGCCGGAGCGCTCGACCAAGCCCTGCAGCCGCGTCTGCGCCTTCTTCAGAAATTCGGCGTCGACCGCGCCGATGCCTTCGTCCAGCAACAGGATCTCGGGGTCGATGCTGGTCACCACGCCCATCGCCAGTCGCACCCGCATGCCCGTCGAGTAGGTCCGCAACGGCATCGACAGGTAGTCGCCGAGTTCGGTGAACTCCGCGATCTCGTCGACCTTGGCCAGCATCTGCTTGCGGGTCTGACCGAGGAACAGGCCGCGGATGACGATGTTCTCGAATCCCGAGATCTCGGGGTCCATGCCGACACCCAGGTCGAAGATCGGCGCGACGCGACCCGTCACCGTTGCGATTCCGCGGGTGGGCTCGTAGATGCCCGACAGCAGCCGCAGCAGCGTCGATTTACCCGCACCGTTGTGGCCGACCAGGCCGACCCGGTCGCCGAGTTCCAGCGACATCGTGATGTCCCGCAGCGCCTCGATCACAACGACATTGGACTCGTTGCGGCCGATCGTGCCGCCCGCCTTGCCGAGGAACGCCTTCTTCAGCGAGCGCGCCTTGGCGTCGAAGATGGGAAACTCCACCCACGCGTTGCGCGTCGAGATGTGCGGCGTCGACGGTGTGGTCACCGAATTCCTCGAAAGCTACAGGTACTGCCCGGTCCCGGGAGACGTCGGCCCCCGCTGACCGGGTGCGCTCATGCCGGGCGGCAACGCACCGCGCATCTGCTCCAGCTGCTGACGTGCCGCCATCTGCTGCGCGAACAGCGCGGTCTGGATGCCGTGGAACAGGCCTTCCAGCCAACCCACCAACTGCGCCTGCGCAATACGCAGTTCGGCGTCGGACGGAACGCCGTCCTCGGTGAACGGCAGCGTCAGCCGCTCCAGCTCGTCGCGCAGCTCGGGGGCGAGCCCGTCCTCCAGCTCGCGGATGCTGGTCTTGTGGATCTCCCGCAGCTTGTTGCGGCTGGCGTCGTCGAGGGGAGCCGCCCGCACCTCCTCGAGCAGTTGCTTGATCATGGTGCCGATGCGCATCACCTTGGCAGGCTGTTCGACGAGGTCGGTCAGCGACTTGCCGTCGGCCTCCTCGTCGGGGGCTACCGGTCCGTCGCCGCCGATGATCTCGATGTTGTCGTCGTCGGTGTTCGCAGTCATCCGTCTCGCATTCCCTCTACGCGCCGCGCCATTCATAGATGCGGGCCTCGCCGTTGTCGTAGATCTTCTCCCACGACCGTGATTTATCTAGCGACACTAGCCCGTCGGGCATCGCGAACTTCAAGACCACCGGTGTGCTGGTCAGCACGTAGCGGATATTGAGCGCTTTCACCGCCTCGGCGATGCGCGGGTCGGTGTCGGCGTCGTCGGCGTAGGCCCAGAACACGAAGCGCTGGTATCCAGGCCCCTGCTGGACGGGATAATCGTAGTGCGTCCACAGCGGATGTAGGCCCGCCACCGCATACATCCACGCGGTGCCGTCGGTGTTCGCGTTGCCGATCAGGGTGTCACGGGCGCCCGGCAGGGTCGCGAGGTAGGCGAACGCCTCGAGGTCCTTGGCGTCGATCATCACCGAGTCGTACTTCTCGCCGAACAGGAAGCGCCCTCGGGGTAGGTAACAGATCCCGATGACCACCGTGATGACGATCAGCACCGCTGCGGTTGCGCCGTACCAGATCGCGGGACGCCCCGCGCGATCGTCCGTCCAGCGCCGAACGCCGCGCACGACCCCGCTGACCGGAAAGAAGAACGCGATGCCCGCCGCGGGCGCCAGCAGCATGGTGATCACCGCCGACAGCCGGCGCGGATCGCTGTAGAACAGGTCGCTGAACTTTCCGGTGAGAGCGCCCAGCGGTCCGCCGAACGGCGCCGACGAGTGCACGATGCACACGACCAGGCCCAGCCACACCGCCAGCGGCCACCAGATCCTCTTGTAGAGCAGGATCAGCCCGCCGATAGCTGCCGCCACGACCAGCACCCACTGGATCGGGAAGTCGTTGAGGTGGCGGGTGTGCTGGACGAGCGCGTCGATCAGCCCGCGCTTCTTGCCCTCATGCGTCACGAACGCGTGACCTTCGATGATCTCGGCCTGCTGGAGCACGCCGACGAACTGCGGCAGCAGCAGGCACACCGTCGGCACCGCCATGACCAGCAGGGCGATGAAGTCGGCGAGCCTGCCGCGAACAGGCCGCCACAGCGCGTCCACCAGCCACCAGGCCACGACGAACAGCACGGTCACCACGCCGCCGGTGATGTGGACGGAGAAGACCCCGAGCAGTGCCAGCACCGCCAACGGGATCCGGTCGCGATGGGCCACCGCCGACATCACCAACGCCATCGTCGGCACCGCGATGCCGTACGCGGCGAGGTTGGGCATCGATGCGACGTCGAACTCGATGTAGGGCACTGCGGTGAAGGAGGCCGACAAGGCGGCTGCGGTCGCGGCAGCCCCCGCGGTCTGCCATTCACCGAAGCGGCTGCGCAGCAGCTTCCAGGTCAGGATCGCTGCGCTGGCCGGGAACAGCCAGACCGAGGCCGCCAGCGAGCTGAGGGTGTAGGCGGTGGTCGGGGCGGCCCCGGTCAGCTGGCTGTACACCGCGGCGAGGGCGTGAAACGTCGACGGGTAGTACAGCGCCTCGTGGGTCTCGACGTTGCGCAGCTCGCCCATGTGCGTCGGCGACGCCTGTCCGGTGTCGAGGATCCAGCGCACGGTGTTGGCGTGCCAGACCGAGTCCCAGGTGCTCGGTATCGACTGCCAGTGCGGCATACCCTGCACCGCAGCCAACCCGATCAACGCCGCGCCCAGCAGCACACCGCCGACCACCGCGAACGCAGGCCCGCGCGCCATCGCCCATGCCGCCGCGTCGCGGTCTCGGAAGCGGTGCAACACTTTTGGCAAACCGGCCGCAACCGCCGTGACGACGGTCAGGGCAAAGAAGGCGGTCCAGGCGTTCCATGGAATGCCGACAGCGCCGAACGGAACGATCGCCAGCGCGACGACGCCATAGGTCAAGGCGGGACCGACCGCGACCGCGACGGGAACGGGCAGCCGACCAGCCCACGCGACTATGGCTCCCGGCACTACCAGCAACAACACCGCCAGTAGCACTCCGAGGGCCAAGGTCACTGCATTAGTATGGCTGCCCAGGTGACCCGGTCCGGCACTGCCCACGTGGGGTTGGGCACCCACCGTCCAGTGTCGGTTTGTGGACTTCACAGGCTCTCTAAGGTGGCTGGCATGGCATACGACGTCGCCCGGGTGCGCGGATTGCATCCGTCGTTGGGCGATGGATGGGTGCACTTCGACGCCCAGCACGGCATGCTGCTGCCCGACTCGGTCGCCACCACCGTGTCCACGGCGTTCCGGAATTCGATGACGACGACGGCCGGTCCCCACCCCTCCGCGCAGCGCAGCGCGGCGGTGCTGGAGGCGGCCCGCCAGGCGGTCGCCGACCTGCTCAGCGCGGACCCGCGAGGAGTGGTGCTCGGCGCTGACCGCGCGATCCTGCTCAATTCGCTGGCCGACGCGTCGTCGTCGCGGGTCGGCCTCGGCTATGAAACCGTTGTCACCCGCCTGGACGACGAGGCAAACATCGCACCGTGGTTGCGGGCGGCGAATCGCTATGGCGCCAAGGTCAAATGGGCCGAAGTCGACATCGAAACCGGTGAGCTGCCGACCTGGCAATGGGAGAACCTGATCAGCGAGGCGACGCGTTTGGTCGCGGTCACCTCCGCCTCCGCGACGCTGGGCACCGTCACCGATCTGCGGGCGGTGACCAAGCTGATGCACGGCGACGGTGGGCTGGTCATCGTCGATCATTCGGCCGCCGCGCCCTATCGCCTCATCGACATCGACGAGATCGACGCGGACATCGTCGCGGTCAACGCGCTCGCGTGGGGCGGACCGCCGGTGGGCGCGCTGGTGTTCCGCGATCCCGACGTCATCCGGACGTTCGGCTCGATCGCGCTGAACCCGTACGCCAGCGGGGCGGAGCGGCTGGAGCTCGGTGCGCACCAGTACCCATTGCTGGCGGGCCTCGTCGCGAGCATCGAATACCTGGCGTCACTCGATGAGACCGCGAAAGGCTCACGGCGAGAACGGCTCGCGGTCTCGATGCAGTCCGCGGCGTCCTACATGACGCGGCTGTTCGAGTATCTGTCGATCTCGCTGCGCTCGCTGCCCCTGATCATGGTCATCGGCAGGCCCGAGGCGGCGATTCCGGTCTTGAGCTTCGTGGTCAAGGAGGTGCCCGCCGAACGCGTCGTGCAGCGGTTGGCCGACAACGGCGTACTCGCGATCGCCAACGCGAGCTCGAGGGTGCTCGACGTCATCGGCGTCAACGACATCGGCGGGGCGGTCACCGTCGGCCTCGCGCACTACACGACGACCGTCGAGGTCGACCAGCTGATTCGCGCGCTGGCTTCGCTCGGCTGACTCGTCGTCCGGCTACTCCGCCACTCGCAGCAGCACTTTCCCCGACACATCGCCCGAATTGAGTAGTTCGTGCGCCGCGGCCGCCTGATCGATCGGAAACTCCGCCCCGATGATCGGGCGGACCCGACCGTCGGCCACCATCGGCCAGACGTGGCGGACCACCTCCGCGACGATCTCGGCCTTGCTGCTCGGACCCTGCGCAGGCCTGCCCCGCAGCGCCGTCGCGATCACGCCTGCGCGCTTGCCGAGCAGCTTGCCGATGTTCAGCTCGCCTTTGATGCCGCCCTGCATGCCGATGATCACGAGACGGCCGTCGTTGGCGAGCGCGTCGACGTTGCGGTCGAGATAGGAGGCGCCCATGATGTCGAGGATCACGTCGGCTCCCGCGCCGCCCGTCGCTTCGCGCAGCCGCGCCACGAAATCCTCGTCGTGGTAATTGATGAGGATCTCCGCGCCTAGCTCCGCGCACAGCTCCAGTTTCGACGACGAGCCAGCGGTCACCGCGACGCGGCAGTCGAGCGCCCGCGCGACCTGGATGCCGTGCGTGCCGATGCCGCTCGCACCGCCGTGGAACAAGACCACGTCGCCGGCCGCCAGGCCCGCCGTCATCACCACGTTGGACCACACGGTGCAGGCGACCTCGGGCAGAGCGGCCGCGTGCGGCAATTCGACGGTGTCCGGCACCGGCATGATCTGTCCTGCAGGCACCGCGACGAACTCGGCGTAACCACCGCCTGACAGCAAAGCGCAGACCGGTTGCCCGTTCTGCACGCCTTCGACGCCTTCGCCGAGCGCGGCGACGGTGCCGGATACCTCGAGGCCGAGGATCTCGCTGGCCCCGGCAGGCGGCGGATACTTCCCGGCGGCCTGTAACAGGTCGGCGCGATTGATGCCCGCGGCGCTGACCTCGACGAGAACCTCACCGGGTTTTGCCTCGATATCGGGTATTTCTTGCCAGGTCAGCCGGTCTGCGGATTCGGCCACGATCGCACGCATCTAAAAAACCCTACTAGGTGTGAAAATCGACCCTTAGCAGCGCGAACTTCGTTTACCATTCCGAAGATGGAGGGGATAATTGCCGGGCGTACGGCGGGTGATATGCCCGGCTTGGACATCGCTGAACAGAGGACGTGGCAAAACTTCCTCGATTCGGCGCTACGCATGTACGCGACCCTGAATCGGGCGCTGGTGGAAGAGCACAGGCTGACGTTGAACGACGTGCGCCTTCTCGACATTTTGGACAAGTCCTCGAGCGGCTCCGCGCGGATGGGCGATCTGGCCGAAGGGCTGATGTCGCTGCCGAGCCGGGTGACCCGGCAGATCCGCCGGCTGGAAGTGCAGGGCCTGGTGCGCCGCGGCGCGAGCCCGGACGACGGCCGTGGCGTGCTGGCCACCATCACCGACGACGGTCGGCTGCTGGTGCGCCAGGCGATGGTCACCTACGGCCAGGGGGTACGCGACCATTTCCTCGGCAGGTTGTCCCGGCCGCAGATCGCCGCGATGGGGGAGAACTGCCGTCGAATCAGCGTCGCGCTGAAGAGCACCCCATCGGCCGCGAAGGTCGGCCGGGTCTGACGCCGTAGCTCTTCGCGCGAGCGCTCATCGGCGCCCCGTACTCTTATCGGCGGTGGCGTGGCAGAGCGGCCTAATGCACTCGCCTTGAAAGCGAGAGACGGCTAACACCGTCCGGGGGTTCAAATCCCTCCGCCACCGCTCAGTCGCCGACCGGTTCGAGGTAGATGGTGGCGGCGGCCGTCCACGGTGAGGCGGTATGCCACGCGGGTAGACCCGCGGGAGCGCTTTCTCGCGTCCACACCAAGCGGTACTCGGGGGACCGCGGCTGCTCAGTTCGGTCGAGCCGGGAGAAGTTCGCCTCCAGCAGCCAGCGCATCACGGGCCCGGCCTCATCAATCCGTTTCTCGATCGACGGCAGCGTGATGCCGGGGTCGGAGAACACGTCCACCACATTGCAGTCGCAGGCGTAGGCGACCGTGCCGATTTCGGGTGGGGCCTTCACGGTGGCGTCGCCGACCAGCTCGCCGACCTCCTTGCCGATGGTCAGGTACTCCTCGGGTAGCGCCCAGTTCCCGAAGATCACCGGGTGTTTCCACGGCATGCCCAGACCGGCGAACGAGACCGCCGCCCCGACGGCCAGCGCCACGGCGGCGACGACGGGCGCGCCGACCTGCACCGCGCGGTTTCCGCGCAGCAGCAGCGCCAGCCCGTAGGTGCCCGTAACGCCGAGGGCGACAGTGGAACTGACGTAGTACCAGTGGTAGGGCGGCACCCCGAGCAGGCAGTAGGCGCCGAAGTCCGCCAGCCCGCCGACGCCCAGCCCGATCAGCGGCCAGCGCTCGGACGACAGGCGCCGGCGCACGCCCGCCACCAGCAGGCCCACCACCGTCACCAATCCGACCGCCGCGGGCACCATGGCGAGCAGAAGCGGCAGCGTCATACCGGCCTGCCACATCTTCGCGAGCCCGTTGCCGAACGTGGCCTCGCCGAACGACTTCTGCAGCGTCTTGATCACCAGCGTGGTCGGAATTGCCGAACCGAAGTGGTACCAGCTGAAGGCCCACCAGGGCACCGCGACGGCGAGAGCGGTAAGGGGGGCGACCCAGAACCGGCGCCGAAGGGCTGGGGTGGCCAGGTACACGACGGCGACGATGATGCCCAGGTCCGGCCGCGTCAGCACGAGCAGGCCCGCCAGCACGCCGAACGCGATGCGCCGCCCGCAGACGGCTTGCGCTGTCAAGCCGGTGAGGAACGCCGCGGTGGGAACGACTTCCAGGCCGAATGCCGAGTTGACGAACGGGTTGGCGAAGACCACGGCCAGTACGGTCAGCGACCAGAGTCTCGAGACGTCGATCCGGCCGGCGATCTGCGCCGCCCACACCGCCATCGCCGCTGACAGCACGACGATGAGAACGCCGAGCCCGAGCACCGGCTGGAGTTCACCCGTCACCGCGGTCGTCCACGTCGCGATCGCCAGCAGCACGACGTTCAGCGGCGACGTCGCGGTGTTGGACTCCTCGGCCGGGATCATTCCCCAATGGAGGTGCTCGGCGACGTTTCTCACGTAGCTCAGCGTGATGTAGGCGTCGTCGACAAGGCCGCGGTGCGCGACGTAGAACATCGCGACGCCGACCAGTGCCCCAGGCAGCGCCCACCACAGGTTTTCGCCCCGCCGTCGCCGGGAGCCGGGCTGCCGGTCCGCCGGGCCGGCCGTCGGCTCCTCCAACTTCGTCATCGGCGAGGATCATATGAGCCCGATTGCGCACAGGCGCGCCAGATTGCGAACGGGGCTCGTGTGCGAGCGGTTCCCGCCGACGATACGGTGGTCCGATGTTCGACCGGTTCAAGAAGTCGGCCCGGGAGAAATTGCAACGGGCCGTGGCCGAGGCCGTGGCTGCCGAGCTCGCCCGTACAGGGGTGCAGAGGCAGGACGAGTACGCCGAGTTGCTGGCCGCACTCGATGAGCTGAACGATTCGGTGACCGACGTCGTCACCCGGCTCGCCGACACCGAATACCGGGCTCGGCGCGATATTTCGTACGCGCAGGACGCCCACGCGGCGCAGCAGAGCGCGGCATTCGTGCTCGAGCACATGCCGACGGCGAAGGTGTTCTGGGAGTCCCCGGACACGCTGCGGTATGCACTCGGTGAGATCAAGGGGCCGGGGCTGGCCCTCGAGTTGGGGGTGGCGACGGGCTCGACGCTGCGGATCATCGCCGACGCGGTGGCCGCCGACCGCACCGTCGCCGGGTTCGACGTGTTCACCGGCCTGCCCGAGACGTGGCGCACGGGTTTCCCGGCGGGACAGTTCGCTCAGGAGCCGCCGGATGTCCCGGGCGCCACCGTGATCGCCGGGTTGTTCGAGGACACCCTGCCGACATTTCTGGTCGAGTCCGAGGAAGCGATCGCGTTCATGCACGTGGACTGCGATCTGTACTCGTCGACCAAGACGGTGCTGGATCTCACGGGTGCGCGCCTCGCGCCCGACGCGGTGCTGGTGTTCGACGAGTTCTTCAACTATCCAGGGTGGCAGCAGCACGAGTTTCGGGCGTGGACCGACTTCGTCGCGAACAGCGGTCGGTCATTCGAGTATCTCGCCTACACCGGCAACCACGAACAGGTTGTCGTACGCCTGCACTGATCAGCTCTGGTAGAGCCGCGCCCAATTCTCGCGGCCGGTCAACGCGGGCATCGCCTCCCGGTAGCGCTCTTGCAGCTTCGGCGCCTCGTCACCGAACCGCTTCAGCGCCTTGCGCATTCGCTTCGTCAGATCCGTGAGCTTCTTCTTGTCGCGGCGGCGCACCCGCACCCCTGCCTGCGACGAGTCGGTGACGACCGCGTAGCCGAAAAGCGACACGTGCCACCACTGGTTGTCCTCGGCGGAGATGGCGACCGGCCCGGGGATGACGCGCCCGAGCCACTGAAACGCCATGCGCTTCGCCAGCACCAGATTGATCCGGTCCTTGCGTGGCTTGGGGCCGACCGGAACGAAACGCGGGACCACGTCGGTCAGTTCGCGGATGTTGACCGCGGGATGCACCTTGGTCTCGCCGTAATCGTTGCGCTCGGCGCGGATCGCGGCGAGCGCGGCCACCCCACCGTCGCGCAGGACATCGGGGCCTTCGAGGAAGTCCTCGATTCCGCGAATCATGGTGTACGCCATGCCGTACTGCATCGATACCAGCGCTTCGGCGATTTCCCGCGCCAGCCATCTGCCGGTCGTCTTGGTATCGATGTCGCCGTGCAGGGCGTGGGTGATCAGCGAGTTGCGGACGCTGAAGTACCGCATGAACTCGTCGCGGTCCTTCCAATGGAAGTCGGCGTGCCAGACTCCGGCGTTGGGCAGCGTCACCGTCGGAAAGCCGGCCGCGAGCGCGCGCTGGCCGTACTCGATGTCGTCCCACTGGAAGAACATCGGCAACGGCAACCCGACCGCGGCGACCACCTCCGAGGGGATCAAGCATGACCACCACGCGTTGTATTCGGCATCCACGCGCCGGTTCTGGCGGTGCTTGATGATGTCCGACCTGTGCAGCGCCCTGGGGGCCCAGCGGCCGGCGCGGAGCCGGTGCATCTGCGTCTGCTCACCGCCGACGTGGAGTTCGCGCGTGTTCTGCAGCGAGAGCATCTGCGCGCCGATGAGGGTCGGCGACGGGGTCAGGTTCGCAAAGGCGTTGAGCCGCAGTATCGTTTCCGGCTCCAGCAGGATGTCGTCGTCCATCAGAATCACGTTTGCGTGGTCGGCGAAACTTGACACTTCATACATGCCGCGCGAAAAGCCGCCCGCGCCACCGAGATTCGGTTGTCGCAGATAGACCAGCTTGTCGCCGAGCTGTGCGGCGACATCGGTGAACACGGTCCTGGTCTCGACGGCGTCGGTGCCTTGGTCGACGACGTAGATCGCGTCGATTCCCGCCAGCAGGCCCTTGTCGCCGGACAGCGCGGCAACGTTGGTCGCGCAGTCGTCGGCCCGGTTGAAGGTGCAGATGGCGATGGCCGCCGGTCGGATCGTCGGGGGCGCGGGCGCCGTCCACTCGAGGTCGGTGATGGTCAGCGGCCCGCCCACCGCGGTGCATTCCATCCAGAGCGCGCCGCCGTCGACGTACTCGTTGAGCCGCGCGGTCAGCACGGCGGTACCGGTGCCGTCGACCTCCGCGCTGTCGACGGTCCTGGCGCCGCCGTGGACGTCGGATCCGCGAAGCATCACGCGCGCCCGCGTCGACGTGTCGAACGCCAGCTTCAATTGGACCTCGCCAACGGTGGTCCAGCGCTGGAAGTAACTGGCAGGCAGCCGGCCGAAGTAAGTGTTCGTGTCGACGGTCGCACCCTTTTCCAGGTGCAGCGCGTAACGCTCGCGATGGGCTCGGCCTTTGACGATGCGCGCGTACATGTCATCGTTCACCTGGGCGCTCGGGCCGGTGAACAAGCCGCGGGCGACGACCAGCCGTTCCGGAGCGGCGTGCTCGGTGAGCGCCTGTTTCAAACTGTCGGGGGTCGCCTGGCCCGGGTGTGCCGCCCCGCGCTCCGTCATCCTGCTCCTGCTGAGTGCGTGTTTCCAGTGGGTTGTGCTGTCCTCAGCTCCCCGACGGAGCGTAACAAGCTGGTGCTCAGAGACAAGTTGGCGGCCGTTCGAGAATGGCCTTCAGCGCGGCGAGGTCCTTCGCCGTGGCCCGCCGGACGGCTGTCGCCAGCAGTGGCGTCGCCAGCCCCGCGAAGCCCGTTGGTTCGCCGCGGTTGCGCAGCGTCATGAAGGTGCCGCCGTCCTCCGCGTCGTCCCACAGGTAGGTGGTCTCCATCGCGAACGGCCCGCGATCGGATCGCATGACGAACCGTTCGCCCGGAACCAGCTCGACCACTTCGTACGTGTACTCCAACGTCCGGCCGAGGAAGCCGCTGGTGAACCGGAAGCGCGCACCCAGCGCGACGGGCGGCTCGGTCTCCCACTGCACCGCCCGGATGTTGGCGTACCAGGCGGTGACGTTGTCCGGGTCGCAGCAGTAGGCCGCGACCTCGGCGCGCGGCCTATCGATCGTCGTATGGACCTCGACATCGACCGTCGCCATACCCAACAGTGTCCTCGGCGATCAACGGGCCGCCAGCGCCAGCGCCTGCACCCCGGCTTGGATCTGCGACTCGGTGAGGTTGGCATAGCCCAGCAGCAGCCCTGGCGGCGCCGTCGCAGGATTCGCATAGCAGGGTGCCAGCGGTTCGACGTTCACCCGCATCGCCGCCGCGCCGCGGACCAGATCGGCGATGGGAAAGCCGGCCGGGAACCGAACGGTGAGGTGGACCCCCGCCGCAGCGCCCAGCACCGTCGCCTGGGGAAGGTGGCGGGCCAGCGCGTCGAGCAACGCGTTGCGGCGGGTAAGGTACCGACGGCGCATCTGGCGCAGATGGCGGTCGTACCCGCCGGAGGTCAGAAGCGTTGCGAACGCGATCTGGTCCATCACCGAGCTTCCGGTGTCGGCGAGGCTCTTCGACAACCGGACCGCGCCGACGAGGTGCGAAGGCAACACCATCCAGCCGATACGCAGACCGGGCGCCAACGTCTTGCTCGTGGAGCCGACGTAGATCACCCGGTCGGGGGCGATGCCCTGCAGGGCACCGACGGGTGCCCGGTCGTACCGGTACTCGGCGTCGTAGTCGTCCTCGATGACCAGGTTCCCGCCGCGGGCCCATTCCAGCAGCGCGGTGCGCCGCGCGGCGGAGAGCACCACCCCGGTCGGCGACTGGTGTGCTGGTGTCGTCAGCACTGTGCCCGCACCGCTGGCGGCCAGGGCCTCGACGACCAGGCCATCCTCGTCGACAGGCACCGCACGAGGATCGATCCCGTTGTGCCGCAGCACCATTCGATGCAGCCAGAATCCGGGATCCTCCATGGCGAGCGGCATCCCGTCGTCCCGAAGTGCACGGGCGAGGAGCGCGATCGCCTGGGTAGCTCCGGAGCACAGCACGATGTGCGCAGCGTCCGCCTGCACGCCGCGCGTCCGCCGCAGATAATCGGCGATCGCGGTGCGCGCCAATGCCAATCCCTGCGGTTCGATGTATCCCAGCGAATCCGACTCGATGTCGGCGAGGCCGGCGCGTAATGCGCGAAGCCATGCGGAGCGGGGAAAGCTGCCGAGGTCCGGCGATCCGGGCAGGAAGTCGATGTCGTAGCGACGCGCCGGTTGGGTGTGCTTCGGTGCGCTGGCCGCGTCGACGGTTGCGACCCTGGTGCCGGAGCCATGCCTGCTCAACAGGAATCCCTCGGCGGCCAGTTGGCCGTACGCGTCGACGACGAGCCGACGGGACACACCGAGGTCCGCCGCGAGCACCCGCGTCGACGGCATCCGGGTGTGCGGTGCAAGCCGCCCGGTGCGGATGGCGGCGCGCAGGCCGTCGGCGAGCTGGCGGTGCAGCGGCACTCCGGCGGCGCGGTCCAGTTCGATGAGTAGCTCCGGACCGCCGCGCACGCGAGGAGCGAATTGGGCCGGAGTGGTACCCGAAACTGTCATGAAAGTGGTGCCTATCTTGAGGCCAGTGGCGAACTAGCGTGAACGTATGTCAACGACAGCGACGCGCACAAGGGTCGGGTTCGTCGAGGTGGCCCTGGTCGTCTTCGGGCTTTACGGGCTGGGCCTCGGGCTCTTCATGATGTTCTTCCCCGGTGCGTTCTTCGACACGCTGGGCACGTTCGGGGTCCGCAATGACCACTACATCTTCGACAACGCGACCTTCGAGATACCGCAGGGCCTGCTGCTGTTGGCGGCTGTCCGGCGAGTTTCGTGGCGGGTGCCCGCGCTGGCGTTCGCGACGCTGCACTGGGCGCTGCACTCCGTCAGCCACATCGTCGACCCCCACCACGACGCGGGCGACGTCATCGGGTGGCTCGAGGCCGGCGGTCTGGTGGTGACGACGGTGATCCTCGCGCTCGCTCTGCGCGCCGCCGTCGTCGCGGGGAGGGCGACGATCTGATGCGGGTCCTGGTGGCGGGCTCGACGAGCGTGCCCGGCCTGCCGCTGCTGCGTGAGTTGACGGCCCGCGGCCAGGAGGTCGTCGGGCTGACCCGCTCGTCATCGAAGGCGCCCGACATCGAGGCCGCCGGCGGCAAGCCCGTCGTCGCCGATGTCTTCGATGCCGCCGACATCGCGACGGTGGTGTCCGACATCGAACCCGAGGCGGTCGTCTCGCTGCTCACCACGCTGCCGAAGTGGGGGCCCAAGCGGCCAAGGGATTTCGAGCCGGCCCGAAAACTCTGGAGCACAGGCGCGTCGAACCTCGTGGCCGCCGCACAACGTGCGGGCGTGCGCCGGATCGTCGCCGAGTCGGTGATCTTCGCCTACGGCTACCCGAGCACCGGGCCCGCGATGATGGACGAGACGGACCCGTATCCCGGACCCCCGCCGAAGGGCGGAGTTGCGATGCTCGAGGCGCTGCGCGGTATGGAGCGCACCGTGCTCTCGTCGGGTGAGCACAGCGACACCGAGGGAATCGTGTTGCGCTACGGGTGCTTCTACGGCCCCGGTGTGCCGCACGACGAGCTGTTCGTGCGGCTGGCGAAGTGGTGGGCACTGCCCGCGATCACCGGCAGCGGCATCGTGTCGTGGGTCCACATCGACGATGTAGCGAAGGCGACGGCCAACGCCCTCGACCATGGCCGCGGCGGGCAGATGTACAACATCGTCGACGACCGGCCGCAGTCGTTCGGCGACTATGCCCGGGAGCTGTCGGCGAAAATGCATCGGCCGCAACCGATTCCGGTCTCACACCTATTGGTCGGGCTGGTCGCCCCGTATCCGGCGACGGCGTTCGGCACGACATGGTTGCCGCTGTCGAACACCAAAGCCAAGGCCGAGTTGGGCTTCAGCCCTATTCCCCGGTGAAGTTCGGCGGCCGCTTCTCGAAGGTCGCCCGCATGCCCTCGCCGAGGTCCTTCGACGGCAGGAACGCGGCGTTCCACGCCGCGACATAGCGCAGGCTCTCCGACACCCGCGCGATGCGCTGCTGATCCAGCACGTCCTTGACGCCGTTGACCACCAGCGGCGGGTTGGCCGCGATCTCGGCGGCGGTCTCGTGCGCGGCGGCCAGCGAGGCCTCCGCGTCGGGATAGACGTCGTTGACGAGGCCGATCTTCTCGGCCCGCGCGGCGTCGATGTCCTTACCCGTCAGCGCCAGCTCACGCAGGTGGCCGTCGTTGAGGATGAGCGGCAGCCGGGCGAGGCTGCCCACGTCGGCGACGATCGCGATCTTGACCTCGCGGACGGAGAACTTCGCGTCGGCGCTGGCGTAGCGGATGTCGACAGCGGAGATCAGGTCGACACCGCCGCCGATGCACCAGCCGTGCACCGACGCGATGGTCGGGGTGCGGCAGTCGGCAACGGCGTTCATTGCGCCCTGCATGCGCAGGATCGTGGCGTGGAAGTCAGCGCGCGGGCGGGCCGTCGCCCCGTCGGCCAGCACCTCCGCCAGCGATCCGCCCATCGCGAGCAGGTCGAGGCCGTAGCTGAAGTGCTTCCCCGAGCCGGTCAGCACGATCGCGCGCACATCGCGGTCGGCGTCGAGATTGGCGAAGACCTCGGGCATCTCCGCCCAGAACGCCGGCCCCATGGCGTTGCCCTTGCCGGGGCCGATCAGCGTCACCTGCGCGACGTGATCTTTGATGTCGACGGTCAGGGATTCGTACGTGTCGCCCATGATCGCCAGGCTAGCCACTCATGGCGGCGACCCGCCGAGCACCACCTCTTTGACGACCGCACTGGGCAGGAATTGACACATCGTCGTGGCCATCAAGCCGGCGACCATTTCACTCTCGGGGCCCTGGTTCTGGTTCCCGCTGTCCTTCAGGATGGCCTTGATGACGGCCTTCTGCTGGGCCTGGTCGAGCTTGGTGAAGTCGCCGCACTTCATGGTGTCCCAACCCGCCGGTGCCGGTACGTCGGGCACATTGGTGCTGCCCGGCATACCCGGAATCTGGGGGAGACCGGGAATGGTGGGCAGACCCGGGATGCCGGGGAAACCCGGCGCGGCCGACGGAGCCCGGGTCGGCGAATTGATGGGCGGCCCCGGCTCGGTGGTCTGCGCGACCGCACCCTCTGTGGTGCGCGAGCACCCGGTGGCCAGACCGACGAAGACGAGTGCCGCGGCCACTACCCGCAGATCGGTTCTCATCTGCGCAACGATAGGCGCACGCGCGACGTAGCGTGAGCACCATGCCTTCTGATCTGCGACCCGGTCCTGACTCGCCACCGGCCGACGAACTCCAAAGCGCGGAAGCCAGCCTGGCCGTGCTGCAGAGCGTGCTGCACCCGATCAGCAACGACGACTGGTCCAAGCAGACGCCGTGCCGCGAGTTCGACGTCGCCAAACTCACCGATCACCTGATGAACTCCCTCACGGTCATCGGTGGAGCGGCCGGTGCGGAGCTACCCGACCGCGATCCCGATGACTCCGTCGAGCGCCAAGTCGTCGCGGCGGCCCGGCCCGCGCTGGACGCCTGGCACCGCCGCGGCCTCGAGGGCACGGTGAAGTTCGGGGACAACGACGCGCCCGCGCGGGTGATGGCGGGCATCCTGTCCCTCGAATTCTTGGTACACGCCTGGGATTACGCGTCAGCGGTGGGCAGCTCGGTGAACGCGCCGGACTCGTTGACGGACTACGTGATGGGCGTGGCACAGAAGGTCATCACACCGCAGGGCCGCACCAACGCCGGCTTCGACGATCCGGTGGCTGTGCCCGCCGAGGCGGGCGCTTTGGACCGGCTGGTGGCCTACACCGGGCGCAACCCGAGCGGCCAGTAGCCCTTCGCGAGCGGTCGCGCAAGGCGTCGACTTCTACACCAGGGTCGTGGTATCGCTGGCGCCACGGCCCTCATGCAGATTTCGCTGCGGTCACGGTCTCTGATCTGCGATCCAGCGCTTGGCGAACTCCAGGAACATGTCGTTCTCGTGTGGTGCGGCGACGGTGACGCGCACGCCGTCCTCGCCATAGGGGCGGACGATGACGCGGTTGTTGGCCGAAGCGCCCGCGAACGCCTGGGCGCGCCCGGGCAGCGGGAGCCAGACGAAGTTGGCCTGCGACGGCGGCACCTCGTAGCCCGCCCCGCGCAGCGTCGTCGTCACTCGGGCGCGTTCGGCGATCACCGCGGCGGTGCGGGCCAGCAGTTCGTCGGCGGCATCCAGCGACGCGATGGCCGCGGCCTGCGAGATGCTCGTCGCGCTGAACGGCACGTAGACCTTCCCGAGCGCGGTGATGATGTCGGGATCGCCGACGGCGTAGCCGACGCGCAGGCCCGCCAGCCCGTAGGCCTTCGAAAAGGTGCGCAGCACAACAACATTGCTGTGTGCGCGAACCAGGCCGAAGCTGTCGGGTGCCGTGTCGTTGGTGATGTACTCGACGTAGGCCTCGTCGAGAGCGATCAAGATGTCCGACGGCACTGCCTCGATGAAGCGGGCCAGGACGCCGGGATCGACGACGGTGCTCGTCGGATTGTTCGGATTGCAGACGAAGATCAACCGGGTGCGGTCAGTGACCGCGGCCAGCATCGCGTCGAGGTCGTAGGTGTGGTCGCACAGCGGCACCTGGACCGGGGTGGCACCCGCGGTGCGCGTCTGCAGCGGGTAGATCTCAAAGCTGCGCCAGCCGTAGATCACCTCGTCGCCGACGGTCGAGGTGATCTGGATGAGCTGTTGGCAGAGGCTGACGGAGCCGCAGCCGACGGCGATGTGCTCGGGGGCGAAGGCCCCGTTGTCGAGGTGTTTGGCCAGCCGCTCCTTCAGCTCGACGTAGCCGTTGTCCGGATAACGGTTGATGGTGTCGGTGGCCTTCTCGATGGCCGCCCGCACGCTGGGCAACGGCCCGTGCACCGTCTCGTTGCTGGCGATCTTGATCGCACCCGGCACGGTCTTGCCGGGGGCGTAAGCCGGCAGATCGGCCAGTTCAGGGCGTAGACGGGCAGGCACCCGACCAGTCTATGGGTGGCCGGAGCACGCTTTGCCTGCTGGCATTGCCCATGTGTACTCTGTCGGATCGGCGGTACACCGTCGGGAGGCGTGCCAGAGCGGCCGAATGGGGCTCACTGCTAATGAGTTGTCGCCCTCAAAGGCGACCGGAGGTTCAAATCCTCTCGCCTCCGCCGCGGCTGACGCAGCCACCCACAACTGAATAGACATGCGCCCGTAGCTCAACGGATAGAGCATCTGACTACGGATCAGAAGGTTGGGGGTTCGAATCCCTTCGGGCGCGCAACAATTCATAGGCTCTGACCAGCACCCCAGCGGGTTGGAGCTTACTTCGTTTCCGCCTCCGTTCCGATGGATGTCGCGGTGCTTGTCACAACTCCTCCCAATGTCACCGATGCAGCCTTTAGCGCGTCGGGCTGGGAGTGCGCATGGTGGCACAGGCGATGGACGTCTTGCCCACGCCGGCCTTTCCGGTGAAAAAGATGAAACGTGGGGGGTCGTGAAGGAACGTGGGCTTCGTCATCACGGTCCCTCGCGCGGCCTGGCCGCCAGATTCATGGCGGTGATCCAATGTCGGTTGGGTGCCTGCCTTTGGGTCGATTCCACGTTCGGAGGGTTCATCTGTGTCCCAGTTTTCCACCGCGACACCGTTGATCGATTCGATATGTGCTTCGCGTCCAAGGGTGACGACTAGGTCGACGGCGGACAGCAGTTGCGGATCGATGGGTTTCGGCGCTTCACCGCTGATGTCGACGCCAACGTCGAGTAACGCCTGAACCGATAGGTCGTTGAGGTTAGTGCCTGGTTCCGTCCCAGCGGAGTGCACGGCGACCTTTTTGCCCACGAGTTCGCGCATAAGTCCGGCTGCCATCTGCGATTTGCCGCTGTTTCTGACGCAGACGAACAACACGGACGGCGTGTTCGGCTTGTTCATTTAGTGATGCGGTTTTTCGTGTGCAGTGACTCCGAGGTCGGAGAGCAGGCGGCGGACACGTTGTTCGATCTCATCGCGGATAGGCCGTACCGCGTCGACGGTTTGGCCGGCCGGGTCGGGGAGGTCCCAGTTTTCGTATCGCTTGCCGGGGAAGATCGGACAGGCGTCGCCGCAGCCCATGGTGATGACGACGTCGGCGGCTTGGACGATCTCATCGGTCCAGGGCTTGGGGAACTCGCCGGTGACGTCGATGCCGACTTCGGCCATGGCCTGTATCGCCGAGGGGTTGATTTCGTGACTGGGTTCCGAGCCGCCGGACCAGGCGACAGCGTCGTCTGCGGCCAAGTGAGTGAAGAAGCCGAGTGCCATCTGGGAGCGCCCGGCGTTGTGGGTGCACAAGAACAAAACGGTGGGCTTGCCGTCGCTGACCTTGCCTTCGACTCGTGCCAGCGCGTTGAGGCGTTGGCGGGCGAACCGTTCGGCGAGCAGAGGAAGGAAGTTTGGGATGGTGGCGCGGCCAGCGAATTGGTCGTAGGAGGAGTGCAGGAAACGCTCGACCGTCGCTACGCCAAAGGTGCCGTCGAACTCACCTTGGAGCCGGGTGGCCGCGGTCTTCAGTGCAAGTTGCTGGTCGATGGAAAGGTCCCGGCGGATATGGGCGGCCAGGGAGAGGGGGCTGTCAGTCATGGGTCGAATCCTTCGTCGCAGCAGGAACTGCGGTCGTGGGCGGTGTGTGGGTGAAGCGGCGGCGCAGGGCCAGTGAGACGTAGACGAGTGCGACGAGGACGGGGACCTCGATCAGTGGGCCGACGACACCGGCCAGTGCCTGCCCGGACGTCGCACCGTAGGTGGCGATGGCGACGGCGATGGCCAGCTCGAAGTTGTTGCCCGCTGCCGTGAACGCAAGGGTGGTGGTGCGCTGGTAGCCGAGGCCGAGCGCGGCTCCGAGCAGGTAGCCGCCGCCCCACATGATGGCGAAGTAGGCCAGCAGAGGGTACGCGATGCGGACAACGTCAAGAGGACGGCTGGTGATCTGTTCGCCCTGTAGCGCGAACAGGACGACGATGGTGAATAGCAGCCCGTAGAGCGCCCACGGTCCCACTCTGGGCAGGAACGTCGACTCGTACCAGGTGCGGCCCCTGATCTTCTCGCCAAGCTGTCGGGATAGATACCCAGCCAAGAGCGGTATGCCGAGGAAGATGAGCACCGACTTGGCGATCTGCCACGGTGATGTGCTGATGGTGGTTTGTGGCAGGCCCAGCCATCCGGGCAATACAGACAGGTAGAACCAGCCGAGCACGGCGAACATCAGCACCTGGAATACCGAGTTGAACGCGACGAGGACCGCGGCGGCTTCTCGGTCACCGCATGCGAGGTCGTTCCAAATGATCACCATGGCGATGCACCGGGCCAGGCCCACGATGATCAGACCAGTGCGGTACTCGGGCAGATCGGGCAGCAGCAGCCAGGCGAGGGTGAACATCAGCGCCGGGCCGGTCACCCAGTTCAGTAGCAAGGAGCTGAGCAGCAGCTTGCGGTCGCCGGTGACCGTGTCGAGTCGGTCGTAGCGCACCTTGGCGAGTACCGGGTACATCATGACCAGCAGACCGATGGCGATGGGCAGTGAGATGCCGTCGACCTGCACCTGGTTCAAGGCAGTGTTGAAGCCGGGGACGAGCCGGCCCAAGAGGAGGCCGGCGGCCATGGCGATGCCGATCCACACCGGCAAGAATCGGTCGAGCAGTGACAGCTTCTCAACGACGTTCAGGTGGTGGTTCCCGGAGGTAACGGAGGCGGTCACGCGCTCGCCCCCGCTTTGAGTCCATCGTCGGCGACCACGCTGAGGACAGAGGACAGTGTCGCCATCGCCTGCGGCACCACCGAGTAATACACCCAGGACGCTCGACGCTCGGAGGTAAGAAGGCCAGCTTCCTTGAGCACCTTGAGGTGATGAGAGACGGTCGGTTGGGTGACGTCGATGTCGCTGGAGATGTCGCAGACGCATGCTTCACCGCCGCTGTGGCTGGCCACAAGGCTAAACAAGCGAAGCCGTACAGGGTCAGCGAGTGCCTTCAGCTTGGCCGCGATGTCAGCGGCGGCTTTCGGCGAGAGCGGTTCCCGCACCATCGGCGCGTAGCCGCAGGCGTTGACCTCGCTCAGCGCCAGGTGTGACTTTGACATACGTCGATATTGACAGACATCGAACCGGATAACAAACGAACAACAGGTGAATGAGCCGCCAGACCCGGCGAGAATGGTTAGTTGACTCGGCGGGGCCAGCGCAGCCGTTGCTCAGCAGCAGGCGTTCGCCGCCGTCGTTGGCGTGGGGGCGTCGGCAGCGGAGCTGCCGCAGCAGACACCGCTTTCGGCGGTGCCGCCCTCGGCGTGTTTGGGGCTGACGCCGAAGGTCTCAGAGTCCGACAGCACTGTGTAGACCTCCCACCTCTCTCCGGCAGGTCCTGTCACCCACACCTTGTCCTGGGTGGCGAAGCAACACGTCGTACCGATCTCTTCATCGGTGAATAAGCCTTCGTCCGACAACCGTGCGATCTCGGCATGCACCTTGTCACTAGAGTCGACCTCCACACCGAGGTGGTTGATCGTGCCGCCCTTTCCGGGGTTCTGCAGCAGCACCAGTTTCAGCGGCGGCTCGGCGACGGCAAAGTTGGCGTAGCCCTTCTTCACCTTGGCCGGTTGGGTATTGAAGAGCTTGGAGTAGAACGTGATGGCCTTGTCGAGGTCATCGACATTGAGGGCCAGTTGAACGCGAGACATGATCATGAACCTCCTACTTGTGAGACATATATCGAACTAGCGCGCTGAGGCAATGCTGCCACCTTTTAGATATATGTCAAGAACTCTGGCAGAATCGAATGCATGCCGAAGACGTTGCCGACCATCGACATCTCCGCGCCGGTGTGCTGTGCACCCGTCGCCGCAGGTCCTATAAGTGACGAAGACGCACTCCATGTTGCGCTTCGCCTGAAAGCCATTGCGGACCCCGCGCGTGTGAAGATCATGTCCCACCTTCTTAGCTCCGCCTCTGGAGAGGAGAACAGCGGGGATCTGGCGAAGGTTTTGGGGTTGACTGAATCAACCGTGAGCCACCATCTCACCCAGCTTCGTCGCGCGGGACTCGTCGAGTCAGACCGTCGCGGGATGAACGTCTACCACCGACCACATCGCGATGCCCTCGGAGCGTTGTGCGTCGTGCTGGACCCGAACTGCTGCACTTAAGCAATGGCCCAAGAGGGTGGGGGTACCCCTTGGGGGTCAGCGTACGACGCCTCGTACGGCCAGCGTCTACGTACCTCGACAGTGGATGTCGTGCTATCAACCGGAATTCCTTTGCGCTGCAGATCCTTTGGGCGTGTCCGTCCACCTCGGCGCCGCAGCCGGAACCGTAATCGGCCTGCTCGCACGGACAGACGACTGACACGGGCGCCGTGGCGGCTCCCGTCCGCTGGCGCCCCCGCCCGCCACCACGGACCGAACTAGGCCTACGAGTCCACCGAGCACGCCCACGGATCGGCGCTGTGCGAACTTTCTTTCCGGTTTCCAGGTACCGGTCAGTGGTGCATCTGGTGCTGACCATCGATGCGGGGTGCCCGCCGGTCGGCGTTGGTCACGACGGCAATCGTGCGGCCGCGTCCGCGTGCGTGCCCAGCAGTTCCTTCTTCGCTTGCACCAGTTCGGCTTTGGCGGCGGCGTCGACCTGCGGATAGTGCGGGTCGAGATCCCGCAGGGTGTCCAGCAGCACCGCGGAGGTCGACAAGTGGCTGAACCATTTGTGATCGGCGGGGATCACATGCCAGGACGCCCAGTCGGTGCTGGTGTGGCTGAGCATGTCGCCGAAGGCCCCCTGGTAATCATCCCAGAACCGGCGCTCCCGAACATCGGCAGCAGAGAACTTCCAGTTCTTCTCGGACTCGTCGATGCGCGCCAGGAACCGGCGCTCCTGTTCATTCTTGGAGAGGTTGAGGAACAGCTTGACGATGATCGTCCCGTTGTCAGTGAGGTAGCGCTCCCAATCGTTGATGTCGCGATACCTCCGCTCCCAGATGCCGTCTGAGCCGAGGACTGCGGTGCGCGGCCATAACAACTCCGGGTGCACGCGGGTGATGAGCACGTTCTCGTAGTGGGACCGGTTGAACACCGCGATGCGTCCCAGTTCCGGCAGCGCGGCCTGGTGGCGCCATAGGTAGTCGTGAGCCCGCTCGGTCGCCGAGGGCGCCTTGAAGCTGTAAACATCGACGCCCTCGGGGTTCAGACCGCTCATGACGTGCTTGATCGTGCCGTCCTTACCGGCCGCGTCGATGCCTTGAAGGACAATCAGCAACGACCGGTCGGCCTGGGCGAAGAAGCGGTCCTGCAGATTCAGCAGCGCCGCCTCCGCCTCAGCCAGGGCCGCGGTGCCGGCATCCTTTCCGAGTTGTTCGTCGTGTCGGCCGGGATCGAAGTCCTTCGTCAACTCCACCGTCGATCCGGGCGTGACCCGGGTAGCCTCTGCCAACCTTTTCCACTGGACCGACAACGTCGCCTCCTGGTCTACTCAGCGTTGGGGACGGGACTCCGCCGCCCGTGTCGACCTCCATCACGCATGACCGATGACCGGGTGCCTTTCTTTCCGGTCCTGACGGGTTTTCACCGGATCCAGGATGCGGTAGGCCAGCAGTTTCACCCGGTCGCTGATGAGGAACCACACCAGGGCGTATGCCCACACTACGGCGGCCCATTTCCAGCCGAGTGGGGCCATGAACAGCCCGTAGACGGCGATGAGAGTGGCGATGGCCTGGGTGCCGCAGACGGCGATCAGCAGGATGCGGGCGGGGCGGATCGACCAGAACGGTCCGCGGGTGCGGGTCAGGAAGATGGTGAGGTGCCCGGCGACGGACAGCATGAGGTACATCAGGGTCTGCACGCGTGGGTGGCCGAGGTCGAACAGGCTTTCACCGAGGTAGAACAGGCCGAACGCGGCGATTGGGCCGATCACCCCGAGCACGGTGGCGATGCCGAGCACCATCCGCATGTTCCAGGCCTCGGGAGCATTCCGGTAGTGGACGTTGTCGTAGGCGATGGACAGGATGGCGCCGTCGTTGAGCAGCGCGAGCATCACGATCATGATGGCGGTCAGCGGGTAGAAGTTGAACATCAGGATGGCGACAGTCATGAACAGCAGCACCCGCAGCGTTTCGGCGATGCGGTACATCGCGTAGCTGTTCATCCGCTGAAAGATTTTGCGGCTCTCTTTGATCGCATCGATGATCACCGACAGCCCCGGGGTCAGCAGCACGATGTCGGCGGCCGCGCGGGCGGCGTCGGTGGCCGCGGACACGGCGATGCCGCAGTCCGCCTTCTTCAACGCCGGGGCGTCGTTGACCCCGTCGCCGGTCATCCCGACGATGTGGCCACGCTTCTGCAGGACATCGACGATGTGGTATTTGTGCTCGGGAAAGACCTGGGCGAAACCGTCGGCGGTCTCGATCGATTTGCCCACCGCCGCCGATTCGCTCTTCTTGGTATCGCCCAGGCCGGTTGCGTCGAGGATGTCGGTGCCCAGACCGACCTTGGCGGCGGTTTCCTTGGCGATGGCCAGCGCATCGCCGGTCACCATCTTGACGGTGACGCCCATCGCATGTGCGGTGGCGATGGTGGTCGCGGCATCGTCACGCGGTGGATCGAACAACGGCAGCACACCGGCGAACTGCCAATCGCCGTCGCCGTCGCCGTCGGCGCGGGCCACGCCCAGGGACCGGAAGCCGCGGGTGGCGAACTCGTCGACGGCGCCATCGACGGCGGCTGTGATCTGTGCGGCGTTGGCGGCCAGCGCCAGGATGACCTGCGGGGCACCCTTGGTGACCTTGAAGGTGTTTCCGTCGGCGGCGGTGACGGCGGCCTCGGTGCGTTTGTGCACCGGGTCGAACGGTTGAAAGTGGCCGATCGTGTAATCCTGCAAGGCCGATTTGTCGTCGAGGCCGCCGAGCACCGCGAGGTCGATGGGGTCGTCGTTGTCGGCGCGGGAGGCCAACGCGCCGTCGAGGATCACGTCCGCGGGGGTGACGCCGTCGACGGCGAACGGGATACCCAACGTCAGGGAGTTCTGGGTCAGGGTGCCGGTCTTATCCGCGCACAGCACGTCGACGCCGGCGAGTTCCTCGATGGCGACCAGCCGGCTGACGATGGCCTGTTTCTTGGCCAGCAGACGCGCCCCGACGGCCATCGTCACCGACAGCACGGTCGGCATCGCCACCGGGATCGCCGCCACGGTCAGCACCAGCGCGAACTGCAGGGTGGTCAGGATCGCGTTACCGCGCAGCAGCGAGGCCGCGACGATGACCGCGACCAACACCACGGCCAGGATGATCAGGTAGTTGCCGATTTTGAGCACGGCCCGCTGGAAGTGGCTGACGGTGTGCGCGCCCTGCACTAGTTCGGCGGTCTTGCCGAAGTAGGTGTCGGCGCCGGTGGCATACACCAGGGCATCGATCTCACCTTGCCGGATGATGGACCCGGAGAACACCGCGTCACCGGTGGTGCGGGTGGCGGGCAGCGACTCGCCGGTCAGCGCGGATTGATCGACTTCGATCTCGTCGCCGTCCAGTAGCCGGGCGTCGGCGGGGACGATGTCACCCAGGCGCAGCCGGATGACATCACCGGGTACCAGCTCGCGCGCCGGCGCGGTGATCCATGCGCCGCCGCGGGTGACGCGGGCGTTGATCGCCAGCTTGGCTTTCAGCGCCTCGATGGCGTTGCCGGCCTGGCGTTCTTCGGTGTATCCGACCACGCCGTTGGCCACCAGTAGCAGCAGGATGATGAAGAAATCCGGCCAGTGCCCGACCGCGCCCGACAGGATGACGGCGATTTCGATCATCCACGGGATCGGGCCCCAGAAGTAGCTGAGGAACTTCAACAGCGGGTTGGTCTTGTGCTCGGCAATCTCATTGGGCCCGTACTTCGCCAACCGTTTCGCCGCCTCAGCTGCAGTGAGTCCCTCCGGCGACATCCCGAGTTGTTTCTCAACCTCGGCCATGGGGGCGGACTTCAAGTCGAGCTGCCCCGCCGCGGCGACGGGCCCAGACTGGCCGGCGTCAGTGGCCATGATGGGTCCCCGCCTTTCGGGTCGACTGTCGGATGTCACGTGTGGCAGGTTGGAATGGACTCATCGGCGGTTGCGGTCGCCTCGATGTTTCGCGTCACGACCAACGCTCCTGCCTGGGCCGCGAAACGACCCGCTTGATTCCTGGCGGCTGCGACGCGACGTGGATGCTCACATATGCACTGCCGCCGGCACGCTCTACGCTACGCCCGGGGGCTCCTCCGGAGCCGTCCGGAGAACAATCGGCCTGGGCAGAACACCGACATCACGTGGGGGGATGCGCTAGCCGTTCGCTGCCCGGTGCGGGGCGGGGATGACCACCACAGGGCACCGGGAGTGGGACACGACGCGTTGGCTGACCGAGCCGAGCACCGCCCCGACGAATCCGCCGTGTCCGTGAGAGCCGACCACCAGCATGTCGCCTCCGTTGACGCTGTCGAGAAGCACTTGGGCGGCGTGTCCTTCCACCGCCTCCTGGGTGATTCGGACCGGATCCGTCGCGCTGTCCGGGTCATATTCGCCTGCCTTGCTGACGGCGGCGTCCAGCAGCGCTTCCACCGAAGCAGCTGCCTCAGCGAACGCGTCTTCAGGCACGCCGCCGCCTGGCCGATAGCCCAACGGGAACATGCTGCCCAACCCGGGGTCGACCCAAGGTGGGTAGTACTGCCAGGCAAAGACCGCGTGGACGGGAATCTTGCGTGCCCGCGCCTCCCCGAACGCCCACCCCAGGGCGTTCAACGATCCCTGCGACCCGTCGACGCCGACCACGATCCGCCCGCTGTGCTGCGGTCCATCTGCAGAAGCGAGCGGTTCCGAGGATGATCGTCCAGTACTGGCCATAGGGTCATTATCCGTGCGCGGCCGCCGGCGTGGGAAGGACGCCCGTGCGCTCGGGCGAATGTCATGAGCGCGCGCGAGACCGCCGATGCGAGTACCTCCGCTCGGGAAGCCAACCGATTCTTCGGGCACCATCGCCTCGCGTGCCGCGAGGCTCACGCTCGTCCCCGCCCTCAACAGCAGCCTCGCCGTCAGATGAGTAGCCGTTGCTGGATCACCTCGCTCGAGACATCGGCAAAACATCGGGAGGACATGGACGGCCCTCACCCGGCTGTTGGGTTGCTGTGACCCTCGGGTTTGTCGGGGTTCAGAGCGTCAACTGCTTCGCCGACGGAGGCGAACATGTGGTCCTCGCCGATCCGCGCAAGCAGACCGCTTCGCGCCAAGCCGGCGCGGACCGTGTCACTGGTTCTTGCCATCGCGAAGGACACGCCACTGTGGTCGAGTCGGTCGAGCATCTGGCGTAATGCGCATGCTCCGGTGTAATCAAGATCAGTCATTCCCATCGCGTCGAGCACGATTAGCCGAAGTGAGCGACCTGCACGGTCGACCGCGGTAGTCAAGTCGGTCCTGAAATGAGCGGCGTTGGCGTACCACAGGGGTGTCGCAAACAGCACCACGAGTACCCCGGGAACCTCGATGGCGTGTTCGGTGCCGCCGAGCGGGGCCCAACTGGTAGTCGAGGGGATGCGGCCCAGGATGTGCAGATGCGGGCGGGCGCTGAGGCGGGTGCGGTCGAGGATGGCCAACGCGACCGCGACGGCGATGCCCTGTTCGACGCCGACGAGTGCGACCGTGAGCAGCGTGATCAGAGCCAGTCCAAATTCGAAACGATCGTAGCGAGCGATGTCGACGAGATCGTGGATGTGCAAGATTCGGGTGGCGATGAAGATCAGAATCGCAGCCAGGGTCGCCAAGGGCAGGTCCTCGAGCAGGGCGACGGCAGGGATCAACAGCACCAGGGCACCGGCAGCAGCCAGACCGGCCACCTGGGTGCGCCCGGACGCCGAGACCACTGCGGCGGTTCGTGGCGGGCTGGCGTTCACTGGGAAGGCGCCGACCAGGCCGGCGACGACATTGCCGGCTCCGACGCCGAGGAAGTCGCGACTGACGTCCACCTCATATTCGCCCTCGTCGGCGAACGCGCGGGTCGTCGCCGCCGTCTGGCTGACAATCACCAGGGCGACGACGCCTGCGATCGGCGCGACAGCGGCCAGCGCCGACCATGACAGCCCCTGCAGCCCGAGGTGCGGCGCGCCGTGGGCCAGCGCACCCAACACCATCACCCCATGGGCGTGCAGATTCAACGAACCGACAAGGATCGTCGAGCCGATCAGGCCGAACAACGCCCCCGGAAGCCTGCGATCGACCCGATCCGCGACGAACACGACTGTGAAGACGCCGACCCCGATGCCCAGCGCCCACCCGTTGAGTCGATGCAGGTCGCTGACCGCGGCACCCACTCGGTGCAGTGTGCTGCCGCTGGCGCCCGGCAGGCCCAGCAGATCAGGTAGCTGGTGCACCACGATGATCACCGCAACCCCGCCAAGGAATCCGTTTATGATCGGCGCCGACAGAAACTCGGCGACCCACCCGAGCCGCAGTAGACCGACCAGAGCCACCACCACGCCCACCATCACCGCGAGGATTCCGGCCAACTCCACGTAGTCAGGAGAGATGGCCGACACCAAGGAGGCGATGCCGATGGCGAACAGCGGGGCGATGGTCGAATCGGCGCCGACCGACATCTGCGGGTTCGATCCCAACAACGCGAACATCACGCTGCCCGCGACAAACGCGTAGAAGCCGGTGATCGGTGGCATACCGGCCAGCCGGGCGGTGGCTAACTGCTCAGGCACCGCGATCGCCAGCAACGTCACCGCTGCGAACAGGTCGCCGATCACCCACGACAATCGGTAGCCGCTAAGTGAGGACAAAAGCATCGACCGCGCCCCCAGCACCCGCGCCGTGAACGCTGCCGCCGACCGCATCGACCCATCATCGCAACTCCGTCAAACCAGGGACCGATGTGCTGGATAGCGGCGTCCAGACACCCTCAACTACGCGACAGTCGAACTCCCGTCGTGCCTAGTCACGCCGTCCGCCCGTGCCTACGGATCAGAAGGTTAGGGGTTCGAATCCCCTTCGGGCGCGCCATCTTTCTGGCGGAAGCCGAAAAACGGGGCTACCACACCTCCGTCGGCCGACCGGCCCACGCGACGACGGGATCGGGACGCTGAGCCGAGACATCGGCCTTCGCGGTCGCAATGGTTTCGGCATGCATTTAACCCCCGACCGCGGATGCTATCGCCGCTGACTGCGTCCTTTACCTTCTCGCCCGCGTCCTTCGGGCTGGTCTTCGCCTGGTCGAGCTTGCCCAACGCTCATGGGGTCGAATCGACAGCTACGGCGGTGGCGGTGGTGGGCCAGGCGGTGGCGCAGGCTCCGGCGGGGGAGGCGCGGGCAGGAAGATCGGCGGCAGCCCCGGGATGTTGATGACGTTGGGATCGGGAGGTGGCGCCACGTCCGGTGGTGGTGGAGGCGGAGGCGGCACGTCGGGCACACGCGGCGGGTGGTACACCGGCGCGGGGGAGACACCGTTGCTCGTGTTAATCGTGATGAGGAAGCCGGGGACGGCCTTGTCCTTCGGCGTGGTGCCGACGATCGAGCCCTTCGACAGATAACTGTCCACCGGCGACGGTTGGTCGGCCACCTGGAAACCCGCGTCCTGCAGCTTCTTTCGCGCGGCGTCGAACTTCAGGCCCGTGATGCTGGGCAACGAAACGGTCGGCGCACCGTCGACGTAGCGTGGATCGGTCGGCGGCATCGCCACAGGCCCGAAGTCGTCGGCGATCGGCTTCATCGCGGAGAACCACGTGCGGGCCGGTTCGTTGCCGCCGTAGAGGTTTCCACTGGAACACCGCCGTAGCGGCCAGGAGCACAGATCCGAGGGCGACGGCGTGTCGTCGAAGATGTAGTTGGCGGCGGCGTATTGGTTGGTGAACCCGAGGAACGCCGACGACCTGTGTGACTCGGTGGTGCCCGTCTTGCCCGACATCGGCAGCGTCCAGCCGACCGAACCGGCCGAGCTGGCCGCCGTCCCGCTGATGTGGTCCTTGCCCAGCGCGTTGGCCAACGTGTTGGCCAGCCCCTCGGGCACCACCTGTTCACACTTCGTCTGCGGCAGCGGCACGTCGCGGCCGGTGCGGTCGATCAGCTTGTCGATCGGGTTCGGCGGACACCACGTGCCGCCCGACGCCAGCGTGGCGGCGACGTTCGACAGCTCAAGCGCGTTGAGTTCGAGCGGACCGAGCGTGAAAGAACCCAAGTTCTGCTGCTTGACCCAGTCGGCGATGCTGCCGCTGTTGCTCGGGTCGTAGGCCCTGGCGCTTCCCGGCTCGGCGTAGGACCGCAGCCCGAGCCGCACGGCCATGTCGACCGCGCGCGGCACCCCGACCTGCTGGATCAGCTTGGCGAACGCGGTGTTCGGCGACTGCGCCAGCGCGTCGGTGACGCTCATCGGGCTGCGGTAGCTGCCGGCGTTCTTGACGCACCAGGTGCGCGGCGGGCAGCCAGGGGTGTTGCTGTCGCCCAGCCCGGTGCCCTGGAATCGCTGCGGAACCTCGAGTTGGGCGTTGATGCCCATCCCCATCTCGAGCGCCGCGGCGGTGGTGAAGATCTTGAAGATCGATCCCGCGCCATCGCCGAGCGGCGTGAACGGCTGCGGCTGCACGGTTTGTCCCACGCCCAGCTCCAACCCGTAGGTGCGGTTGTCGGCCATCGCCAGGACGCGGTGGGCATCCTTGCCGGGTTTGATGACGTTCATCACGCTGGCGACGCCGTCCAGGTCGGGGCTCGCAATCTTGTCGATCGCCCGTTTGACGGAGTCCTGCACCTTCGGGTCGAGGGTGGTCCGGATCAGGTAGCCGTTTCTCGCCAGGTCCTCTTTGTCTATGCCGGCACGGGCCAGGTAGGACAGGGCGTAGTCGCAGAAGAAGGCGCGATCGCCCGCCCCGATGCAGCCCTGCGGCAGCGGGTTGGGCTTGGGCAGCACGCCCAGCGGCGCTGCTTTGGCGGCGCGGATCTCGTCGGCCTTGTCCGGAACGTTCTCGATCAGGGTGTCGAGCACCAGGTTCCGCCGCGCCAGAGCGCCGTCGGGATTGGTGTACGGGTTCAGCGTGCTCGTCGACTGCACCATCCCCGCCAGCAACGCGGCCTGCTGCCAGTTGAGGTCTGCGGCGTTGACCCCGAAGTACGTTTTCGCGGCGTCCTGCACACCGAAGCTGCCGTTGCCGAACGCCACCAGGTTCAGGTACCGGGTCAGGATCTCGGGCTTGGACAGTGCCTTGTCCAACTCGAGCGCCATCCGCATCTCGCGCAGCTTGCGCACGGGCGTTGTCTCGATCGCCGCCCGGCGCTCGGCGTCGTTCTGGGCGGTGACCAGGAAGTTGTAGTTCTTGATGTACTGCTGCTCGATCGTGGAACCACCGCGGGTGTCGACGGCGCCGCGCAGATATCCGGCCAGCCCGGTCAGCGTGCCTTGCAGGTCCACGCCGTTGTGCACACCGAACCGCCGGTCCTCGATCGAGACGATTGCCAGCTTCATGGTGTTGGCGATGCGATCGGTCGGGACCACCCAGCGGCGCTGGGAGTAGATCCAGGCGATCGGGTTGCCCGCCGCATCGACCATCGTCGAGATGATCGGCACATCGCCCTCCAGCAGCTGCGCCGACAACTGCGCCGTCCGGTCGGAGAGCCGGTTGGCCAACGCACCCGCGCCGCCCACGACCGGAAACGCCAACGCGGCCAAGAGAAGACCCGCCGTCAGAACATACAAGATCAACTTGGCAGGTTTGGCCGCGCGTTGCTCCGACACACCCCCAGCCTATGGAACGCGTGATGGCGTAACCATCAATGCACCGTGATCGTTATGGACGTGCGGCGTTCAGCAGCGACATCAGCACGGGGATCCGCCGGTCCTCGATTTCGGCCTGGGTCAACACATGCCGGAACATCGCGGCGCCGTCGAAGGTGTTGATCAGCACCGCCACCAAGGCCGCGAAGTTCTCCTCACCGAATGCCTCGATCTCGTCGGCGGTGGGCACCGCCCGCGCGGCGTCGTAGATCTTGGCGATGTAGACGGCCATCACCTCGCGCAGCGTGTCCCGCAGCTTCTCGTCGGTGCGAGCAGCGACCATCAGCTCGTAGATGACAGTGTTGGTCGAGTTGCCGGTCAGGTCGCGGATGATCGCCAGCACCTCCTCGATCGCCGGCTTGTCCGGCGGGATGTCGGCGATCCGCTTCGCGGCCACCTCGAGCTGACGCCGGCCGGCCTCTTGAGCGGTAGCCGCCATCAGGTCGCCCATCGTCGGGAAGTGCCGGAACAGGGCCCCGTCGGAGACCTGTGCCCGCTGGGCGATGCCCTTCGCCGAGGCGCGGGCGTAGCCGACCTCGACGATGGTGTCGATGCTGGCGTCGAGCAGCCGGGCGATGGTGTCCTCCCGGCGCTGCTGCTGGGTCCTGGCCATGTCAGGCGGACACGGCTTGCCGCTCGGCCTGCCCGGCCTTGAGGAACCGTCCGGACTTCGCCGTCGTCCCGTAACCCTCGCGGAACTGTCCGTTGCGGAACACCACCGCGCCGTTGACGCCGGTCGCGACCACCGCGGCGTCGTTGCGGTTCACCATGCGCGACAAATCGCCGTAGAACGGCACCTTCTCCTCGTGGTAGGCGTCCACCGAGGCGTCGAGGCCGGCCGGGTCGATGACCACGAAGTCGGCGCGATCACCCTCGCGCAGCGTGCCCGCGGGCAGGCCGAACCAGTCGGCGACCTCGGCGGTCAGCCGGTGGACCGCGTGCTCGATCGTCATGAACGGCTTTCCTGCGAGCTCGGCGTCGCGAACCCGCCGAAGCAGCTTGAGCGCGAAGTTGTAGAAGGCCATGTTGCGCAGGTGTGCGCCGGCGTCGGAGAACCCCATGTGGACGGACGGGTCGACGGCGAGCGCGTTGAGGTGCTTGGGCCGGTGGTTGGCGACGATCGTCGTCCAGCGCACGTTGCGTTCACCGTTCTCGACGAGCACGTCGAGGAAGGCGTCCAGCGGATGCAGACCGCGTTCGTCGGCGATCTGCCCGAAGCTCTTGCCGATCAGCGTCTTGTCCGGGCATTCGACGATGGTGGCGTCGTGGAAGTCGCGGTGCCACAGCGACGGGCCGAGCTTCTTGCGGTCGAACGAGCGGCGGAACCGACGTCGGTACTCCTCGTCGGCCAGCAGTTCGTTGCGCTCGAGCTGGTCGCGAAGGTGAAGCGCGGCAGTGCCGGCGCCGAACTCCTCGAACACCGGCAGGTCGATGCCGTCGGAATAGAGCTCGAACGGGACGGGCAGATGCTGGAATCGCACGAGCGAGTTCAGCAGCCGGTTGAGGATCCTTGTGCCGGGCCCGACCACGTGCACGGCGCCGGTGTTCGACTTGGCGTCGGCCGACACCAGCAGGCTGACGCGCACGCCGGGCCTGCGGCCGAACATCGTGCTGCTGCTGAGGAAGAAGTTCAGCGCCTCGATCGGGTTCTTGGTGTTGGGCGCGCTCTGCAGGATGCGGCCCCGCTTGCGCAGCACCCTGATCAGCCTGCGGCGCTCACGCCAGGTAGCGAAGGTCGATGGCAGCGCGCGGGACCGGAAGCGGTCGCCGTCGAGCTTGTCGATCGGCGCATCCATGCCGGACATGCCCAGCAGGCCGGCGTCGAGCGCCTCGTCGAGCAATGCCGCCATCCGCTCCAATTCGGCGTCGGTCGGCGCGACGTCGGATGTGGTGGCGCGGTCGAGGCCGAGCACGCAGGTGCGCAGATCTGAATGGCCGAGCATCGAGCCGATATTGGGACCCAGCGGCAGCTCGTCGAGCGTCTGCACGTACTCGGCGGGAGTGGACCAGGTCCTCTTGGCCTCCAGTGCCCCGAGCACGAACTTGCGCGGCACCGCTTCCACGCGGCTGAACAGGTCGGCGGCGTCTTCGCTGTCCGCATAGACGGTCGACAGCGAGCAGTTGCCCAGCAGCACCGTGGTGACGCCGTGTCGCACCGACTCGCGCAGGCCGGGATCGAGCAGAACTTCGGCGTCGTAGTGCGTGTGCACGTCGATGAAGCCGGGCACGATCCACTTTCCGTCGGCGTCGATGACGTCGGGACAGCCCGTCTCGTCGAGGGGTTCGGCGGACACCGCGCTCACGATGCCGTCCCGTATTCCCAGCGTGCGACGCTGCGGGCGGGCGCCGGTGCCGTCGAACCACAGGCCGTTGCGAACGATCACGTCGTAGGTCATGCCGAGGACCGTATCAAAGATAGTGAGCGCTTACAATCTTTCCTTGCCACTACAGTCGTGGTCATGACGCCACCGGTGATCGCGCGCTGGATCGACATCATCGAGAGCGGCCGCACCTCCGAACTGGAAGACCTGCTGGCCGAGGAGGCCGTGTTCTACTCGCCGGCCGTGTTCTCGCCGCAGGAGGGCCGAGAGCTGACCTTGGCATATCTGAGCGCGGCGGCAAAGGTGTTCGGCGACACCGACTTTCATTATGTCGAGAAGTGGTACAACGACCGCTCGGCGATTCTCGAGTTTGCCGCGACCATCGACGGAAAGTACGTCAACGGCATCGACATGATCCACTGGAACGACGCCGAGAAGATCGTCGCGGTCAAGGTGATGGTGCGCCCGATGAAGGGTTTGCAGGCGCTCATGCCGAAGATGGCCGAGTTGCTCGCACCGAGCTGACCGTGCGATTGCTGCTGATCGCCGATACTCATGTGCCGAAACGGGCACGCGACCTGCCGCGGCAGGTGTGGGACGAGGTGGCGCACGCCGACGCCGTCATCCATGCCGGCGACTGGGTAGAGCCGGCGCTGCTCGATGTGCTCGAGGAAAAAACCGATCGGCTCGTCGCGTGCTGGGGCAACAACGACGGCGACGAGTTGCGTGAGCGTCTGCCGGAGCGGGCCGACGTGATCCTGGGAGGGGTGCGGTTCACCGTTGTCCACGAGACCGGCGGATCCCAAGGCCGGGACGCGCGGATGGCCAAGCTGTATCCCGACGCCGACGTGTTGGTCTTCGGGCACAGCCACATCCCGTGGGACACCACGGCGAGAACCGGCCTGCGCCTGCTCAACCCGGGGTCGCCGACGGACCGGCGACGACAACCGTTCTGCACCTACATGACCGCGGTCGCCGACGACGGTGCGCTGTCCGACGTCACCCTGCATCGGTTGGAGCGCCGCCATGCGTGACCGCCCGGCCAGGGTTGCCGACGTGCACGAGGTCGCCTCCGGCATGCCGCACGTGACGCGAATCGAGGGCCCGAAGGGCAACGCCATCTACCAGGTGGGCGGGAAGTCGTTCGTGTTCTTCCGCACACCGCAACCCGATGCCGAAGACCCCGAGACCGGTGAGCGCTATGCCGACGTGATCATGATCTGGGTGGAGTCGGAAAGCGACAAGCTGGCCCTGCTGCAGGACCCCGCGTCGCCCTTCTTCACCACAGACCGGTTCGACGGGCACCCATCGGTACTCGTGCGCGCCAGCGCCCTGGCGAGGATCGGCAGGCGCGAGTTGACCGAGCTCATTCAGGATGCGTGGCTGTCCCGGGCGTCGAATCGGCGCGCCGAGCGGTGGCTCGCCGAACGCGACATCTAGCCCGCCGCGGAAATCTCGCTGTGGTTGGCGCCGCACATGAACAAAGCCATCCGGGCCGGCTTGTCGCCGGGGTTCTTCCACCGGTGCCGGGTGCCGTTCTGCACCACCGTGTCCCCAGGGTTCAGCGTGACCTCGGCGCCGTCGTCGAGTTCGAGCACGACCGTGCCCTCGAGCACCACCTCGAAGTCGATGGTGTCGGTCGCATGCATGCCCGGATCTGACGGGTCCATGTAGCGCAGCAGGCCGGGCATCTTCTGCTCGATGTCGGCGACCGCCTCGTCGAGGTTGAACAACTCCTGTTCCTCGGCGCCCGTCTGCGGCGGCAGGGTCAACATGCCGAAGCGGAAGCCCCCGATCGGCGGGAAATAGGTATGCCAGGTCGGCATCGACCCGCTATCGGGAAACCGCGGCATTGCGTCGCCGCCCCACAGTTGGAAGAACTCGGCCGACGGCATCAGTGCCGGGCGGTCGGGCTCGACGACCTCGTCGCTCGCGAACACGGACTTGCCGGACTCGTCGTGGCCGGTCACCACTCGACGCACACCCATGCCGCCAGTCAAGCACCGCGCACGCGAGGAGCGAAATAGGCACCGCGCACGCGAGGAGCGAAATAGGCACTGCGCACGCGAGGAGCGAAACAGGCACCGCGTCGTGTAACCCCGCTGCCTATCTGAGTAAGGACCACCAAACAGAAAGGTACTCCGCATGTCGCAGCGTGAGATCTCGCTCGCCCAAGTAACGGCTACCCGGGCCTCCGGCGCCGTCGTGCTCATCCGCCTCTACGTCGGGCTCATCTTCGTCGGCGAAGGCATCCTGAAGTTTCTCCGGCCCGAGATGCTCGGGCCCGGTCGGTTCCAGAAGGCAGGAATACCCGCAGGCGCGTTCTTCGCCAACCTGGACGGCGTCTTCGAAATCGTCTGCGGCGTGATGATTCTGGCGGGGCTTCTCGTCAGGCTGGCCACCCTGCCGATGATCGTCGACATGATCGGCGCCCTGGCGATCACCAAGCTGCCGCTGCACTGGGGCAGTGCACCCCTGTATCCGAAAGAAAGCGGCTTCTGGGATTTCTTTCATGAGGGCCGGCTGGAGATCGCGATGCTGTGCGGAAGCCTCTTCCTGCTCGTCGTCGGTGCGGGCGGCTACTCGCTGGACACCCGAATGAAGCGCGTCGGCGCCTCGGCGCTTGCCTCCGGTGCCCGCGTCTAGCGCGGCTCACAGCGAACGTTAAGGTCGATTCGAGGACGGTGACGCGTGATCGCGAGCCAGAATGAAGAGCGCCGTCCTCGACTCCGACCGGCGCGGGAGTCCCGCCCAGAGGGAGGGCTGCGAGCCGTGACGGGTGCGGCGTATCCGGACTGGGATGCGGTGTACCGCGACAACGTCACCTGGGTGTACCGGCTGATGTATTCGAAGGTGGGCAATCAACCCGACGCCGAGGACCTGACGGCCGAGGTATTCATGACGGCATTGAAGCCGTTGCGGGTCTCGGCGACGGTGCCCGAGGTGCGCAAGTACCTGAAGATGACGGCACGTACGGTGCTCGCCTCGTACTGGCGGGAGCGGATGGGCCGGGAGATCACCACGATCGAGGAGGACCTGCCCGACGAGTCAGGTCAGGAAGTCCTCGCATCGGATGCGCCCGACCGTGTTCGCCATGTGCTCTCGAGATTGCCGGACAACTATCGGCGCATTCTGGAACTTCGCTTCCTGCAGGCTTTCTCGGTTCGTGAGGCCGCCGGGCAGATGGGTGTTAGCGTCGCGAACGCCAAGGTGTTGCAGCATCGGGCATTGCAGATGGCTGCGCAGATGAGTGAGGAGGCGCTGTGAGCGGACGATCAGTGCGCCGCTTCGTCGACGGCTTGCTGCGGGGTCAGCGCGCGGAGCGGGCCCGTCCCGACGACGTCGAAGCGCGGGAGATGAAGGCGGCCATCGAATTGCGCGCGGCCCGAACCGGCAGCGATTCACCTCGCGAGGAGTTCGTTACAGACCTGCATCGCCGACTGGCCGAGCAGATGAGCGACGCCCCGCAGGCCGATCGCCGGTCGTGGGGTCCGTCGGGCACCCGTCGTCAGGTCGTCATCGGAACCGGATTGGCGGCGGCCTCGGCGGCCGCAGGGATCGTCGTCGGTCGCAACCTGCTGGCGCCATCGGGTTCACCGGCCAGGCAGGCGTCGACGCCGACCCAGGGTGTTCTCGAACCGAACGCCGGCGCATGGCATGCGGTCGGCGCCAGCGCCGATCTGCCCGAGGGCGGCGCGCTCGCCTTCGATCTGGGCTCGGTCAACGGGTTCGTCCACCGCAACGACGCCCAACTGGAAGCGGTCTCCGGCATCTGCACTCATCAGGGTTGCAAGCTATGGCTGGACGCGCCCGAGAGCAGGCTACGCTGCCCGTGCCACTCGACCTCGTTCTCGTTGGAGGGGGAGACGCTGACCCACCAACTACCGATTGCGCCGGCGCCGCTGCCGAAGTTCGAGGTACGCGAAATCAACGGCACTATCCAGGTTTTCGCACCAACCGAACCCGCATAGCCGGAATTGGTGGCAGTGTCGGCGGCATGGATCAGAAGCCGCCCACCGCTGTCATCGAGTCCGCCAACCGCGACCACATGAGCACGCTGCCGTTCGCCGACTCCACCGACTTCACCGACGCCGACCGGGGTTTCATCGCGGCGATGGAGCCGTGCGTCGTGACGGCGGCCGACGGGCGGGTGGTGTGGGACAACGATGTCTATGCGTTCCTTGGCGGCCAGACGCCCGCGACCGTGCATCCGAGCCTGTGGCGGCAGAGCCAGCTGTGCGCCAAGCAGGGGCTGTACGAGGTCGTCGACGGCATCTACCAGGTGCGCGGACTGGACCTGTCGAACATCAGCTTCATCGAAGGCGATACAGGGGTCATCGTCATCGATCCGCTTGTCTCGACGGAGACGGCTGCAGCGGCGCTTGCGCTGTATCGGACGCATCGGGGGGACCGACCGGTCAGGGCCGTCATCTATACCCACAGCCACGTCGACCACTTCGGCGGCGTGCTGGGCGTGACCACGCAAGCCGATGTCGATGCGGGCACGGTGGCAGTCATTGCGCCCGAGCACTTCACCGAGCATGCCGTGCAGGAGAACGTCTATGCGGGCACCGCGATGGCCCGTCGCGCCGCCTACATGTACGGCGCGGTGCTGGCCCGCGGCCCGCAGGGTCAGGTCGGGTGCGGCCTCGGGCAGGCGCCGTCGCTGGGCGAGGTGGCGTTGATCGTGCCGACCGTCGACATCCGGCAGACCGGCGAGAAGCACACGTTCGACGGCGTCGAGATCGAATTCCAGATGGCGCCCGGCACCGAGGCGCCCGCCGAGATGCACTTCTACTTCCCGAAGTTCCGTGCGCTGTGCATGGCCGAGAACGCCACCCACAACCTGCACAACCTGTTGACGCTACGGGGCGCGCTGGTGCGTGATCCGCACGGCTGGGCGGGCTATCTCACCGAGGCGATCGACGCGTTCACCGATCGCACGGATGTGGTGTTCGCGTCGCACCACTGGCCGACGTGGGGTAAGGAGCGGATCGTCGAATTCCTGTCACTGCAGCGGGATCTCTACGCCTACCTGCACGACCAGACCCTGCGGCAGCTCAACCAGGGCTACACCGGCATCGAGATCGCCGAGAACTTCCAGATGCCACCGGCACTCGATGAGGCGTGGCATACGCACGGCTATTACGGCTCGGTCAGCCACAACGTCAAGGCCGTCTACCAGCGCTACATGGGCTGGTTCGACGGCAACCCCGGCCGGCTGTGGGCGCATCCGCCCGAGGCCATCGGACCGCGCTACGTCGAGGCGATGGGCGGGATGGACCATGTGGTGGAAATCGCCAAGAAGGCGTTCGACAACGGTGACTTCCGTTGGGCCGCAACGCTGCTCGATCACGCCATCTTCACCGACAAGGATCATGGGGCCGCCCGCGAGCTCTATGCCGACACCCTCGAACAGCTCGCGTACGGTTCGGAGAACGCGGTGTGGCGCAACTTCTTCCTGTCCGGCATGACGGAATTGCGCGAAGGCAACTTCGGCACGCCGACGCAGACCACGTCGCCGTCGATGATGGCGCAGCTGACACCGGAGCAGCTGTTCGACACCTTCGCGATCAACCTCAACGGGCCACGCGCCTGGGACCTCGACGTCGCCGTCGACATCACCTTCCTCGATACCGCCACCAATTACCGGTTGACGGTCCGCAACGGCGTGCTGGTGCACCGCAAGCGGCCCGCGGACGAATCGACCGCACAGGCGACGATCACGTTCGCGAACAAGATGCGGCTGTTGGCTTTCGCGGTCGGCGACACCGACTCCCCTGGGTTCGAGGTCGTCGGGGACGCCGACGCGATGCCGTCGGTGCTCGCTGCGGTCGATCGGCCCGACCCTGGCTTCAACATCGTCGAGCCGTAGCGGCTAAGGGATCCCGCCGTCGACCCGGAGGATGGAACCGCTGGTGTAGCTCGACGCGTCAGAGGCCAGATACAACGCGGCGCCGATGATCTCCGGGGGGTTGCCGAGACGCTTGAGCGCGAAGCCCTGCGCCCCCTTCGTCGTCGCGGGGATGTCCCAGGCTTCGCTGATGTCGGTCAGGAACGGGCCGGGCATCAGCGTGTTCACCCGCACCGTCGGACCGAAAGCCAGCGCGAGCCCTTCCGTCAACGCGTTCAGCCCAGCCTTGGCCGCCGAGTAGGGCAGCTGCGCCGGCTGCGGCCGTCGCGACCCGCTCGAGCTGACATTGATGATCGACCCGCCGCCGTCGGCGACCATCCGCTGGCCCACCAGCGTCGACAACCGGAACGGCCCCTTGAGATTGAGGTTGATGACCGCGTCGAACAGCTTCTCCGACACCGACTCCAGCGACTCGTACAGCGGCGACATGCCGGCGTTGTTGATGAGGACATCGACCTTGCCGAACCGCTCGTAGGCCGCGTCCACCAGGCCGTCGAGCTGATCCCACCGACCGACGTGCACCTGATAGGGCATCGCGGCGCGACCGGTGGCGGAGGCGATCTCCGCGGCGGTCGCCTCACAGACCTCCATCTTGCGGCTGGCGATGATGACGTCGGCACCGCAGTGCGCCGCGGCGAACGCCATCTCGCGGCCGAGCCCGCGGCTACCGCCGGTGACCAGCACGACCCGGTCGGTGAGGTCGAACAGTTCGTCGGCGTAACCCATATCGGTTCTCCTGGCTCGAGTGGTCATATGGTGTCACGGTGCAATTGCTACTGGTCCGGCACGCGCTGCCGCTTCGCAGCGAGCCAGGTGAGGGATCCGATCCCGACCTCTCCGAAGAGGGCATCGAGCAGGCCAAACGGCTGCCCGATGCGTTGGCGCGCTTCCCGATCACCCGCCTCGTCAGCAGCCCGCAGCGGCGCGCGGTGCAGACCGCGCAGCCGGTGGCCGATGCACTCGGGCTGACGATCGACATCGACGACCGCCTGGCGGAGTACGACCGCGACCTAGCGCACTACATCCCGATCGAGCAGATCGCCGCCGAATACCCCGAGGAACTGGCCCGACTGGCCAGCGGCCACCTGCCGAGCACCGTCGACGAGGACGCGTTTCTGGCCCGCATCAACGACGGAGTCCGAGAGATCGCCGCCGGGTGTGATCACGAGGACACCGTCGCGGTGTTCAGCCACGGCGGGGTGATCAACGGCCTGGTGCACAGCGTCCTGCGCACCGAGAAGATCCTGTGCGTCAACGTCGACTATGCAGGCATCACGCGGCTGCTGTCGTCCCGCACGGGTGAGCTCTACGTCGCGTCGGTCAACGGCACCGAACACGTATGGGATCTGCTGCCGCGAAATCAGCGGTGGTAGGAAAGTCCGGTGACGATTTCGCCCGAAGGCCTTGACCTCGCCGCGCTCGACCACCACCTCAAGGAGGCGGGCATTCCGCGCAGCGGCGAACTGCGGGCCGAGCTGATCTCGGGCGGCCGGTCCAATCTGACGTTCCTGGTGGCCGACGACGCGTCGAAGTGGGTGCTGCGCAGGCCGCCACTGCACGGCCTGACGCCGTCGGCGCATGACATGGCCCGCGAGTACCGAGTCGTGGCAGCGCTGCAGGACACACCCGTGCCTGTCGCCAGGGCGGTGACGATGCGCAACGACGACTCGGTGAGCGGCGCACCGTTTCAGATGGTCGAGTACGTGTCGGGCCGGGTGGTTCGCCATGCCGACGAGCTCGAGGCGCTGGGCGACAAGGACACCATCAGCGACTGCGTCGACGCGTTGATCACGGTGCTCGCCGACCTCCACGCGGTGGATCCCGAGGCGGTCGGGCTCGGTGACTTCGGCAAGCCCAGCGGCTACCTCGAACGCCAGGTGCGGCGCTGGGGTTCGCAGTGGGATCTGGTCAAGCGCGAGGACGATCCGTTCGATGCCGACGTCCGGCGACTGCATTCGGCTCTGGCAGAGGCCATTCCAGCGCAGAGCCGAAGCTCGATCGTGCACGGCGACTTCCGCATCGACAACACGATGCTGGACAACGACGACGCGAACAAGGTGCTCGCCGTGCTGGATTGGGAGATGTCGACGCTGGGCGACCCGATCAGCGATGCGGCGTTGATGTGCGTGTACCGCCACCCGCTGTTCAATGTGATCCACGCGAGCTCTGCCTGGGCGTCGCCGCTCATGCCGACGGCCGACGAACTCGCCCAACGCTATTCGCGTGCGGCCGAGCAGTCCTTGGACAACTGGGACTTCTACATGGCGCTGGGGTATTTCAAGGTGGCCATCATCGCGGCGGGCATCGCGTTCCGCTCGCGGATGGGCGGCGGCGTCGCGGCCGACACCGACGAGGTGGATCAGGCCGTCGGCCCGCTGATGGCCGAGGGTTTAGGTGCACTGAACCGCTGATGCGCTCGTTGCTGCGGGTTGGCCTTTGGACGTTGGTGGTGTTGCTCGTGGTGGTGGTCGTCGTCAACAACACCGTCGCGAAGCTGCCGTCGATGCCACCGGCGGACGGGAAGTACTTGAGCCTGCGGGGCAAGGAGATCCACTACGTCGAGCAGCCCGGAGACGGCGCCGCGGTGGTGCTGCTGCATGGGCTTCCCGGCACCTACCGGGACTTCGATCCCGTCATCCCCGAATTGCAGGGCAGGCATGTGATCGCGATCGACCGGCCGGGGTTCGGCTGGTCGAAGGGAGGCCCGCTGCCGTATCAGGATCAGATCGACGTGGTCCACGACCTCCTCACGCAGCTCAAACTCGCACCGGCGATCGTTGTCGGGCACTCGTTCGGCGGCACACTTGCGCTCGGCGTCGCTCGCCGATACCCGCAGGATGTCGCGAAGATGGTTCTGGTCGCGCCCGGCGCAGGCGGCGTCCGGTCGCACGTAATGGACCGGTTCAATGCGCGGTACGCCGAGTTCAGCCAGCTGCCGGTGGTGCGGCCCGTCATGGACGTCACGGTCAACGACGTGATCAGGCGGATCGCCGCGACATCGGGCGCCGCACGGGCGTTCGCGCCCGAGAAGGTGGACCCCAGTTATGAGGAGCGGCTCCTGTCGGTGTCGATGACACCCGGCAATCTGGCCGCCTACGCCTCCGACGAACTCGAGTTCGACGAGACCTCTGCCTGGGTCGACGAGAACGTGCCCCAAATCAAGGTGCCGTCGGTGATCATCGGTGGAGAAGACGATCAGCTGATCGGAATCGACCATCTGCGCAGGCTCGCCGAAGCGCTGCCGGGAACACAACTCGTCACAGTCGACGGCAGCCACATGATTCCGTACACCCATCCCGACGTGATCGCCGAACAGGTCAACGGCGGCTCCCGCTAGGCGGCGGGCGGAGCCGTCAGCACGGTGTAGAGCTCGGAGATGACGTCGTCACGAACGATCGCCACGTCGAACCCCGATACCTGCGGCGTGGGGTTGTCGTCGGCAACGAGGTGCCACGCGAGGTGTCCAAAACCCGTCGTCTGATGCACGGGTCCGGCGGCGATGAACTGAAGCGGCCCCAACGTGCTTTGCAGTTTCTCCGCTTTCGCGTCGAGATCGGCGTGTCCGACGCAGACGCCCTCATCGTCGGTCCAGCGAACGTCGGGCGCATAGGTCCGGGCAATCGCCTCCCGCCGACGCTCGGGATCGCGCTCGTTGAAAACCTCCAGCAGGTTACTCGTCATGAGTCGATGGATCGGCTCGGTCATCGAATCCTCCTCATTGCGTGATATATCAACCAACAGTGATGATGAGGGCATGGCGAAGCGTGTATGGCTTACGGCAACCCAACAGCGGACGTGGGTCAACTACATGCAGGTCTATCTCCGGCTCGAGTACGAGATGAATCGACAGCTTCAGGCCGACTTCGGGGTGTCGCTCGCCGACTACAGCGTTATGAACGCGCTGTCGAACGAGCCGGGGCGCCGTTTGCAGTCGAGCCGGCTGGCCATCCGGATCGGTTGGGAGCGCAGCAGACTGTCGCATCAGCTCCGCCGGATGGAAGCGAGGCGGCTCGTCGAGCGGGTCGCTTCTGAGAGCGACGGCCGCGCCACTGACGCCAAACTGACTCCGCAAGGATGGCGCCTGCTGCAGGCCGCGGCCCCCAAGCATGTCGCCTTGGTCCGCACGTTGTTCTTTTCCGACCTCGACGACGCTGCTGCGGATCAGTTGGCCGACCTGCTGGGGTCGGTTTACGAGACGATTCTCCGGAAGGGCACGCTGCCTCGGCCCGAGTGATTCGGCCACGTCGGTCAGACCTGTGCTTCGCCGCCGTCGACGAAAAGCTCGCTGCCCGTCATGAAGCTGCTGCCGTCGGAGGCGAGGAAGGCGACCGCCGCGGCTATTTCGCCGGCGTCCGCCACCCGCTTCAAGACAACACCGTCGGCCATCTGCGCCAGCAACTCCGACTCACCGCCTGCGGGCGCCAGCCCCGTCAAACCTGGGGTCTCCACCGGGCCTGGGACGAGAGTGTTGACCCGGATGCCGCGGTCGGCCAATTCGGCGGCCAAGGTGCGGCCGAGTGATCGGACGGCCGCCTTCGAGGCGGCATAGACGCCGAACGCAGGCGTTCCCTTGGATGCCGCCGTCGACCCCGCCAAGATGACCGATGCGCCGCGGTTGAGTAGGGGAATCACCTTCTGAACCGTGAAGAGCGTGCCGCCCACGTTGCGGTTGAACGTGTCGAGGTAGTGCTCGACGGTGACGTCGGTGATTAGCGCGAACTCGCCGCCACCCGCGTTCGTGAACACCACGTCGAGGCCGTGTCCGTGCGCTGTGATCGCATCGACAACCGCGTCGATGTCGGCGAAGTTGCTCACATCGCTCACCACACCGGTTGCACTCGGACCGATTTCAGCGACAGCCGCATCGAGGCGATGCTGGCTGCGTCCCGTGATGAAGACGTGGGCCCCCTCTTCGGCGAGGCGCCGCGCCGCTGCCAATCCGATGCCCGACGTTCCGCCCGTTACCAACGCCGTCTTTCCGAGCGCAACGCCCATGACTTCCACCTCCGCGATTTACGTGATTGATCACGCATCTGATGTTACGTGACACGTCAACAAATGCCGGCCGGATTCCATTCCGGCCGGCCCCACCGCGCGCTTAGAGGCCGGCCTTCAGGTTCTTCTTCGCGGCGCGGCGGAGCTGCAGGATGCGGGCGGTGCCGGCCGCGACGGTCAACAAGCCGCCGCAGACCGCGGCCGCCAGAATCGCGACGCCAAGCGGCAGGCTCCACTGCCAGCCGAGGAACGCGAACCGAGCCGACTCGGTGTTCTGCGCGATGAAGATCAGCAGCACGATCAGGATGAGGAAGCCCGGAACCAGCGCAGACCACACCGCCGCGGTCCTGGTGAACTTGACCGCGTTCTCTTTCGGGTGCTCGGACGCGGTGCCGGATACCTCGGGCAGATCCGCCAGCGGCGGCGGAACCGGCTCGCCGGGAAGCGGCGGTGTCGAGCCATGAGGCCGGTCGGGTGACGCGGACGGATCGCTGGTCATGAGTCCATCTTTGCCCTTTACACCCGGGAATGAAACAAACCGTCACTATCACGGTGAATGCAAAGCGCGGCGGGTGGCCGCGCATGCCGATAGGGTCCGGTGGAGTCATGCGCCGAGAGGACATTGGGTATGTCGAGCGGTATGTCGAAGACACGTAGGTGGTATCTGGCGCTACTCGCGGCCGTTCTGGCACTGGTCACGGTCGCTTGTGGCAGTTCGAACCCGCTGGGCGGCGGCGAGGTCTCCGGCGACCTCAAGTCGATCAAGGTCGGTTCGGCAGACTTCACCGAATCGAAGATCATCGCCGAACTATACGCGCAAGCGCTGGAGGCCAACGGCTTCACCATCACCAGGCAATTCGGCATCGGCAGCCGTGAGACGTACATCCCTGCGGTGCAGGATCATTCGATCGATCTGATCCCGGAGTACACCGGCAACCTGCTGCAGTACTTCGACAAGGACACCCCCGCTACCACCCCGGACGCGGTGCTCATCGGGCTGCTCAAAGCGCTCCCGGGCGACCTGTCGATCCTCTACCCGTCGCCCGCCGAGGACAAGGACACCCTCGCCGTCACCGAGGCGACGGCGCAGCGGTGGAACCTGAAGTCGATCGCGGATCTGGCCTCGCACTCCGCCGAGGTGAAAGTCGGTGCGCCGTCGGAGTTCCAGACTCGTGTGACGGGTCTGGTGGGACTCAAGGACAAGTACGGCCTCGACATCGCGCCGGCCAACTTCATCGCGATCAGCGACGGCGGCGGTCCGGCCACGGTGAAGGCGTTGACCGGTAACACGGTCACCGCCGCGAACATCTTCAGCACATCGCCGTCCATCGAGCAGAACAAGCTCGTGGTGCTGGAGGACCCGAAGAACGTCTTCCTCGCCGCGAACGTGGTGCCGCTGGTGGCGTCGCAGAAGATGTCCACCGAACTCAAGACGGTGCTAGACGCCGTCAGCGCGAAGCTGACCACGCAGGCGCTGATCGACATGAACACCGCGGTGGAGGGGAACCAGGGCATCGATCCTGACGAGGCGGCGCAAAAGTGGATCAGGGACAACGGCTTCGACAAGCCCCTGCAGAAGTGAGCGCACCGATGAGCGCTTGCGCGAAGAGGAGACGGTGTTGATCACCTTCGAGAACGTGACCAAGAAGTACCCGGACGGCACCGTCGCGGTCGATGATCTGACGCTGGAGGTGCCGGAGGGGACGTTGACGGTGTTCGTCGGTCCGTCCGGGTGTGGCAAGACAACCTCGATGCGGATGATCAACCGGATGATCGATCCGACGTCGGGCACGCTGACGGTCAACGGCGAGGATGTCACCACGGTCGACCCGGTCAAGCTGCGCCTGGGAATGGGGTACGTCATCCAGAGCGCCGGGTTGATGCCGCACCAGCGGGTCGTTGACAATGTCGCGACTGTGCCTGTGCTGAAGGGCGAATCGCGGCGCAGCGCGCGCAAGGCCGCGTTGGACGTGATGGAGCGCGTCGGGCTCGACCCGAAGCTGGCGGACCGCTACCCCGCCCAGTTGTCGGGCGGCCAGCAGCAGCGCGTCGGTGTGGCCAGGGCACTGGCCGCGGATCCCCCGATCCTGCTGATGGACGAACCGTTCTCCGCGGTGGACCCCGTCGTGCGTGAGGATCTGCAGACCGAGATCTTGCGGCTGCAAAGCGAACTCCGCAAGACCATCGTGTTCGTCACCCATGACATCGACGAGGCGGTCAAGCTCGGCGACAAGGTCGCGGTGTTCGGTCGGGGCGGTGTCCTGCAGCAGTACGCCGACCCGCAGTTCGTGTTGTCGAACCCGGCCAACGAACTCGTGTCGGGCTTCGTCGGCGCTGACCGTGGCTACCGCGGCCTGCAGTTCTTCCACGCAACGGGGCTGCCGCTGCACGACGTCAGGTCGGTGGCCGAAGGCGATGTCGACGCGCTCGCCCTCGGGCCAGAGGAATGGGCGTTGGTCATCAAGGACGGCAAGCCGTTCGCGTGGATCAACGCCGAAGGTGTGGACGTGCACCGCAAGGGCAGCTCGCTGTACGACAGCACTATTGGCGGTGGATCCTTCTTCCGGCCCGACGGCACGCTGAGGTTGGCGCTCGACGCGGCGCTGTCCTCGCCGACCGGCTTGGGGGTGGCCGTCGACGACGACGGTCAACTGATCGGCGGAGTGCGGGCCGACGAGGTGATCAAACTGCTGGATGACCAGCGGCGTGTCCCGGAGGTGGGGTAGCCGGTGCGCTATCTCTTCACTCACCTCGACGACCTCTGGGCCCTCACCGTCATCCATCTACGGCTGTCTCTCATTCCGATCGTGCTGGGACTGCTGATCGCCGTACCGCTTGGCGCGGTCGTGCAACGCACGACGGTGCTGCGGCGGCTGACGACGATCACGGCAAGCATCATCTTCACGATTCCGTCGCTGGCGCTGTTTGTGGTGCTGCCACTCATCATTCCGACGCGAATACTCGACGAGGCCAACGTGATCGTCGCTCTGACGCTCTACACCGTCGCGCTGTTGGTGCGCGCGGTGCCCGAGGCGCTGGATGCGGTGTCACCCGCGGTGCTCGACGCGGCGACCGCCGTCGGCTTCAAACCGCTGACCCGAATGTTGAAAGTCGAACTGCCGCTTGCGGTTCCGGTGCTGATTGCCAGTCTGCGGGTGGTCGCCGTCACCAACATCTCGATGGTGGCCGTCGGATCGGTGATCGGCATCGGCGGTCTCGGCACCTGGTTCACCGAGGGCTATCAGTCGAACAAGAGCGACCAGATCATCGCGGGCATCATCGCGATCTTCGTGCTCGCGCTCGTCATCGACACGTTGATCATGCTCGCGGGCAGGGTCATCACGCCGTGGACCCGAGCATCCGGTGCACGCGGCGCCGCACCGGCCAAGGCGACGGCGGTCGGGGAGGCGGCATGAACTTCCTCTCCCAGGCGCTGTCATTCATCTTCACCGCGGCCAACTGGGCCGGCCCCGCCGGGCTGGCCGCGCGCATCGGTGAGCACCTGCAGTACACCGTGATCGCGGTGTTCTTCTCGGCGCTGATCGCCATACCGGTCGGCATGATCATCGGGCACACGGGCCGGGGCACCTTCCTCGTCGTCTCCGGTGTGAACGCCTTGCGCGCGCTGCCGACGCTGGGTGTGCTGCTGCTCGGTGTGCTGCTGTGGGGGCTGGGCCTGGTGCCCCCGACCGTCGCGCTGATGCTGCTCGGCATTCCGCCACTGCTCGCCGGCACGTATTCGGGTATCGCCAACGTCGACCCGGCCGTGGTCGACGCGGCCCGATCGATGGGCATGACCGAGCGCCGTTTGCTGATGCGCGTCGAGGTGCCCAACGCGATGCCGCTGATACTCGGAGGTCTGCGTACCGCGACACTGCAAATCGTTGCGACCGCCACCGTCGCCGCCTACGCCAGCCTCGGCGGACTCGGCCGCTACCTCATCGACGGCATCAAGGTTCGCGAGTTCTACCTCGCGTTGGTGGGCGCGCTGATGGTGACCGCGCTCGCGTTGATCCTCGACGGTACGCTGGCGTTCGCAGTGTGGGCATCGGTGCCCGGCACCGGGCGGCTGCGGAAAATGCCGGAGCCGTTGCTGAGCGACGAGGTCGCGCTGGAATCCGGCGCGCGCCCGGGCGGTCGAACCGTGACCACTTCAAAAGCGGGCTACGAAGGAGGCCGTCCGTCGCCTACGGTAGATGGGTGAGTGCACAATCCGCTCCCTGGCCCGCCGTGCTGACGTGGCGCGCACACGATGTCCCGCGAATGGAATCGGTGCGGGTGCAGTTGTCCAACAACCGGATCAAGGCATACGGCCGGATCGTCGCCGCGGCAACGGAAATCCACCCGGCGTTCTCGGCCTCCTACGATCTGGTCACCAGTGATTCCGGAGCGACCAAGCGGCTCTCACTGACGGTCACCCTCGCCGAGCGCGAACGCCAGCTGTCCATTGCGCGCGACGAAGAGAACATGTGGCTGGTGCAGGAGCACTCGGGTCACTCGAGCAGGGCCGCATACGACGGCGCATTGGACGTCGATGTGATCTTCAGCCCGTTCTTCAACGCGCTGCCGATCCGGCGCAACGGTCTCTATCAACGCAGCGACTCCCTGTCGATTCCGGTCGTCTACGTGTCGCTGCCCGACCTGACCGTGAGCCCGGCGACGATCGACTACAGCAGTGCACCCGACGGCATCAAGCTGCATTCGCCGGTGGCCGAGACGACGGTCAGCGTCGACTCGGACGGCTTCATCCTCGACTATCCCGGACTGGCAGAGCGGATTTGATCACCCCGCCGGCTCGGCCGGCGGCCGCCAGTTCGTCGCGCCAGCCCTCCTCGCCGACGACGGTCGCGGTGATCGGGGACCGGCGGAAGTCGGCGAACCGCATCCGGGCGGCGTGACCCACCTCGACCAGATCGGCAACCGAGCCCTCAGTGGCCAGCGACGTGCGCGCAGCGGCCAGCATCTCGATAGCGCGGTCGAGTGCGGGCAGCAGCTGTTCGGAGTTCGCTTCGCACATCGCACGCACCAGGTCCGGTGCGGTGGCCGCCACCCGCGTGCCGTCGCGGAAGGAGCCGGCGGCCAATGAGAACGCCAGAGGAACCTCGCCGGCGGTGGCGGCCAGAGACTCGGCGAGCAGGTGAGGCAGATGCGAGATGGCGGCCGCGGCGGCGTCGTGCTCATCGGACTTGGCCGGGACCACGACGGCCCCGCAGTCCAACGCCAGCTCCAGCACCATCGCCCAGACGTGAGGGTCCACATGCTCGTCGACGCTGAGCACCCACGGTGCGCCCACGAACAGCTTCCCGTCGCCGGCCGCCCAGCCGGAGTGTGCGGTGCCCGCCATCGGGTGACCGCCGACGAAGTTGGCCAGCAGCCCGTGCGACGTCACCTGGTCCAGCACGGCGGCCTTGACGCTCGTCACATCGGTCAGCGGCGAGGTTGGCGTGAGCCGGCGGATGTGCTCCAGCACGCTCGGCAGGGCAGGAACGGGAACAGCGACGACGATCAGGGCGCCCGCCTCGGCGGCCCGTTCCAATGCTTCCTCGATGTTCTCCGTGGCGTCGAAGCCGTCGGCGGAGGCCGCCTCGACGCCTTCGATCGACCGGTTGTAGCCGAATACCTCGCGGCCGGCTTCGGTGGCCGCGCGCATGATCGAGCCGCCGATCAGGCCGAGGCCCAGCACGCAAACGGGCGGTTTCGTCACGGCATCAAGGGTGGCACATGAGCGGGTTCGCCGGACGTCCGGCTGCCGTCGATTGCTAGTCAAATGCCCTGGTCGGGGACTAGCGTATGCGCCCATGGGACCACAGCAGGCTCGTGCGCAGGAAGCCGACGCGCCTGACGGCTTCGGGGTGGCCGTTGTCCGTGAAGACGGTAAGTGGCGCTGCTCGCCGATGCGTCCCGCCGCCCTGACCAGTCTGGCGGCGGCGGAGACCGAACTGCGTGAGCTGCGCAGCGCGGGGGCGGTTTTCGGGCTGCTGGACGTCGACGACGAGTTCTTCGTGATCGTGCGGCCTGCGCCGGCAGGCACCCGGCTGCTGTTGTCCGACGCCACCGCGGCGTTGGACTACGACATCGCCGCCGAGGTGCTCGAGAAGCTCGACGCCGACATCGGCCCGGAGGATCTCGATGATGCCGATCCGTTCGAAGAGGGCGACCTGGGGCTGTTGTCCGATATTGGCCTGCCCGCGCCGGTACTGGGCGTCATCATCGGCGAGTACGACCTCTACGCCGACGAGCAGCTGGGCCGGATCGCTCGCGAGATGGGCTTCGCCGAGGAATTGTCGGCGGTGCTCGACCGTCTCGATCGGTGACCGACGAAGACCTAATCCGCGCCGCACTCGATGCCGCGGGCGGCGCAGGCCCGCGCGACGTGCCGATCGGTGCGGTGGTCGTCGGGCCCGACGGCACCGAATTGGCGCGGGCGGCCAACGCGCGTGAGGAGCTGGGTGACCCCACGGCGCACGCCGAGGTTCTCGCCCTGCGTGAGGCGGCGGCTGTACTCGGTGACGGCTGGCGGCTCGAGGGCGCAACGCTGGCGGTGACCGTCGAACCGTGCACGATGTGCGCCGGTGCGCTGGTGATGGCCCGGATATCCCGGCTGGTCTTCGGGGCGTGGGAACCGAAGACGGGCGCGGTGGGCTCGCTGTGGGATGTGGTGCGCGACCGGAGGCTGACGCATCGGCCGGCCGTTGTCGGCGGCGTGCTGGCCGCCGAGTGCGCGGCACCGCTGGAAGCATTCTTCGCCAGGCAGCGATTGGAATAGAGCCGTCGGTGTTCGGTACGCTGCCACACGGTGGCGTGTCCGAGCGGCCTAAGGAGCACGCCTCGAAAGCGTGTGACGGGTAACCCCCGTCCGAGGGTTCAAATCCCTCCGCCACCGCCATGTTCTCTAGCCTGTTGCTGCAGGTCAAGGACTTATTTCAGGCCAGGACAGAGGTCACTGGGCGCGGTTTGGGCACACTTTGGGCACACTTCAAATCCAACACCGAGGCGACGGCATCGAGATCGGTGTCGAACAAGTCGGCGTAGGTATCCAAGGTGACCTTCGCTGAGGTGTGCCCCAGCATCCGGCTCAATGCCAGTACATTGACGCCCGAGCTGATCGCGATCGAGGCGCAGGTGTGGCGCAGATCGTGCGGAGTGATCTTCTGCACCTCGGCACGCTTCACCGCGCCGACAAACCATCCGCCGTCAGACTTCGGACGCGGTAGGTAGTTGGTGCCGTCGCCGAACACCAGATCGTCTAGACCGTGGCCTTGGCACTGCACCGACAGTTCGTTCAACACGAACTGCGGCACCGGCACCGACCGTTCCTCGCGGCTCTTCGTCCGGCCGAACGCGTGATCGACGCCGAGCTGGACGGCATTGTCATGGACACTCAGGCGGTGGCGAAGGAACTGGACGTCGCGCACTCTCAGTGCGATCGCCTCGCCCCAGCGGATACCGCGACCGTGTCCGCCGAGCCGCGCTTCGACGTGCTGCGGGTGTGGGATCCGGGCGGCGATGAGGATTACCGGGTGCCGGTCGCCGAGGTCGAGAACACGATCCGGGAGGCGTGCCGACGGTGGCGCGTCGTCGAGATCATCGCCGACCCGTTCAGGTGGACGAGAACACTCCAAGCACTTGAGGCCGAGAAGTTGCCGATCGTCGAATTTCCACACTCACCAAGCAGATTGACCGCCGCGACCGGCGACTTGTACTCCGCGGCGATCAACGGCCGCATGAGCCACTCCGGCGATCGCCGACTGGCCGAGCATGTCGCAGCGGCGACGGTGATCGAGGCCGACCGCGGGATCAGGTTGTCGAAAGCGTCGCGATCACGGCACGCCAGACGGATCGATCTTGCGAGCTGTCTGGTGATGGCGCACTCGCGCGCGACGTGGCGGGCGACTCATAAGAAGTCAAGGAAAGCAAGGAGTTTCGCCGCATGACGAATCAAGACACCCTGCTGCAGCTGCTACAGCGTCTCGATGAACCGGCTGCCTGGTTCGCCGAGCTCGAGCGGTACTACTCCGGGACGCAGCCGTTGGCATTCCTGTCTCCGGAGGCCAAGGTCGCGCTGGGCACCCGGTTCGGCCGGATGGCGTCCAACATTCCGCGTCTCGCGGTGACGTCGCTGACCGAGCGTCTGCGGGTGACCGGGTTCACCGGGGTTGATGTGTGGGACAACTGGCTGCGTAACGACATGGACCAGGAGTCGGTCGTCGCGATGCGCGAAGCACTTCTGTTAGGTGCCTGCTACGTCATCGTCTGGGCCGACCGGTACGGCCGGCCACAAGTCAGCGTCGAATCCGCTAGACAAGTGGCGGTACTGCGCGACCCGGGTACCCCGCCGGATCACCGCGGCGGTGAAGCGTTGGGAGACAGACGAGACCACCGAGGCGGTGATGTACGGGCCGGATGAGATCGTGCGCTACAGGGCCAATCAGACCGGCGCCACCATCCACGGCTTCCGCGTGGTCGACACGATCGCGAACCCGCTCGGAGTGCCGCCGGTCGTGCGTCTGTTGAACTCCGATCGGCTGCTCGATGAGGGTGTGTCCGAGGTCGACGATCTGCGGCCGTTGTGCGATGCGCTGAACAAGGTCTTGGCCGACATGATGGTCACGAGCGAATACGTTGGCAGGCCTCGACGCTGGGCGACCGGCGTCGAGCTCACCGAGGAACCGATCCTCGATGATGCCGGTGCACCGACCGGCGAGACGGAGGCGGTCAACCCGTTTCCCGAGGGTCACCGGATGCTGCTGTCGGAGGCCCCAGAATTGAAGTTCGGTCAGTTGGAGGCCGCCGACCTGGGTGGCTACGGCAATGCGGTGTCGGTGCTGCTCGGTCAGATCATGGCCGTCAGTGCACTGCCCGCCCACTACGTCGGTCAGCTGTCGGACACACCGGCCAGTGCGGACGCTCTGCGGGCGGCGGAGGCGTCGCTGACCGCCCGGGCGGAGGCCAGACAGCAGCAGTTCGGCCGCAGTTGGGAGGACGTCGCCAGGCTGATCGTGGCGGTCCGCGACGGCGCGGATCCGCTGCAGGTCGACGCCCGGGTGAAGTGGGCGGACGCCTCGACGCGGTCGATCGCGCAGGAAGCCGACGCGGTCGTGAAGCTGTTCACGGCCGGTCTGCTGCCCGCGTCATATGCGTTGGCGCGGTTGGGATATGGCGATGACGAGGTGTCGCAGATCCGCACCGCTTGGAACGAAGAGAGGATGTTACGCAATGCCGGATGACGCCATCGAAGACGCAGCCGAAGGTCGTACCGACGAGATAGTCGGTGCAGATACGCCACCCGATGAACCATCCGAGGAAACAGGAGTAGAACAGCCCGAGGAACCGGACGCGTTTCCCCGCGCCTACGTCGAGCAACTTCGACAGGAGAACGGCCGCTACCGGCAACGGGCGCAACGCGCCGACGAGTACGCTCAACGCCTCCACACCGAGCTTGTGCGGGCAACGAGCCGCCTCGCGGACCCGACCGACCTGCGGTTCGACGAAAAACACCTCGACGACCCCGCCGCCTTAGCCCACGCGGTCGACGAGCTGCTCACCCGCAAGCCGCACCTCGCGTCCCGGCGACCCGTCGGCGAAATCGGGCAAGGCCCATCACCTTCCAGCAATAGCGTCGACGTCACCGCAATATTGCGGCAGAAGGCGCGATAAGAGGCCGCCCCGGCTACTCACGCAATGTAACCTGCTCCGTTGCTGCCGTGAACCGCACCGACACCGCACAGCAACCAGCGGATCCCGTATCACTATTTTCGGGATCAAGCAGGGCCGTACCAGCTTGATCATTCAGCCCTAAATGATGCTTCCCGCGAGAACACTCTGAGCCGTGCGGGATAGGCCCGTAGGCACCGCTAGTTCAGCCAAGTGCTAGGAGGAAACAATGAAGTACGTTGTCTCGATGACCTTCCTGCGAGGCGGCTCCGCAGCAGAAAATAAGGCGGCTCAGAAGGAACTATTGGACTTGTATGCCAAGTGGAAGCCACCTGCCGGCATGAAAATCAGTGAGTTTCTGAGCCGGTGCGACGGCGGGGGAGCGTTCACGGTAGTGGAGACCGACGACGCGGCCGACCTGATCGGCGTCACTAGCAAGTTCGGCTACTTCGCCGAATACCAGATCTACCCCGTCGTCGAGGTTGCCGATGGGGTAAAGGCGGCGCAGGAGGGCTTCTCGTTCCTAGGCATCTGAAACCGCGATAAACTGAACGGGTCGCTCCTGGTGGGCGGCCCCTTCAGTTGTCCTGGTGGCACGGGTTGATCCAATTCCCCTTGCCAGAGAACAGGACACCTCCATGACCGAAACCAGTGCAGCCGATCCCGAACTCCTCGCCGACCAGGTATCCCAGCTGCTCGTTCAGCCGCTCGAAGCCGCCTCGGTGGTGCTCTCCAGCGGTCCAAGGATTTTCGACACCTCCGGTGTGTTGCGGATCCCGAAGCTCGTCTCCGGTGCGACGGTCGGGTTCATCGGTGAAGGCGACGAGATCCCGGCGAACGCCGACGTCGACTTCGACGAACTCACCCTGATGCCCACCGAACGCAAGAGCCTCAAGACGATTGACGTTCACGAACGAGCTTGTCCGGCAGTCGGTCCTCGGGATCGACGCGGTGCTGAAGGCCCGCCTCGTCAAAGACGTCTCCGACGCCCTGGACGACGCGCTGCTGACCGGCACCGGCACGAGCTACAGCATCACCGGCATCACCGAGCAGGCCAGCACGATCCCGGCAACGCTCGACGTCACCGACGCCGACTCACTGCTCGACGCGATCGGACTCCTCAACGCGCAGGAAGTCACCCCGAACCGGTGGCTCGTCAACGGCACCGACTTCGTCGCGCTGCGAAAGCTCAAGGAAGCCACCGACTCCAGCAAGTATCTCCTCGAGAGTGATGTCACCCGGGATGCCACTTATAGGCTGTTCGGTGTGCCCGTCACCGTGACGAACAAGCTGCCCGAGGGCACCGCGGTGCTGGCCGACTTCAACCAGATCGCCGTCGCGCGCGACCTCGCGCCGTCCATCACGGTGCTGACCGAGCGGTACGCCGAATTCGACATGGTCGGCCTACGGGTGGTCACGAGGTACGACCTCGGGCTGCGGTCCCGGTCGCAGAGGCCCTCAGCCGTCCGCCTTCCGGCTTGATTCATTCAGGCCAGTGAGGCGGCACAACGCAGCGAAGCCATCGTCGGTGCCGGGCCAGTGGCGCCGCACCGCACCGATTCCGGCTCGACGAACGACACTGCGCAGGACCGCGGTGACGATGATGGCGTCGTCTGCGTACCCGAGCACGGGGATGAAATCGGGAATCAGATCGAACGGCAGCGCCAGGTAGGCCAACAACAGCCAGAGCCGAGTGCGCACACCAGATGGCAGCGTCTCGTCTGCGGCCAGTCGGCGGATAGCGCGAAGCACGTCGGGGAGGATTCGCACGGCCTCGCGCAATAATCCGCCAGGCGGCCGGAGGATCGCGAGCGCGACAATCAGGGCCACCCAAGCCAGGACGAGCGCCGCGGCTATGCCGACTGTGAGGTCCCACCAGAACGACCCGGTCACACGACCTCTCTACCATCGTGCGTTGATGGCCGATGTCGCTCCAATTGGTCATCCCGTGCGTCGACGGCGACGGCGGTATTGCCACAGCGGGCACCACAATCTCGCAGAACTTTGGCCGTGTGGATATGACTTCCACGCAAGCCAGTCGTCCCTGGCGGCGGCTTTCGTGGAACCGGACCAGCTGCTCGATTGATGTTCGACACGATCCGTCGTGGACAACCACTTGCTTGCCTGGGGGATAGCAAATTCGTTCCTGTCAGAAGACAAATCTTGCTTCTGGGCGATCCAGAAGCACGGCTTGACCACGGAGCATCTCTTCACCACACCCTGAGAGGAATCCACGATGACCGAGCCAACCCGACCCAAACTGAACCGCTTCAAGTATGCGGCGACGCTCCTCGGCGCCCTGGTGGTAACCGCGGCCGCGTTCGCTCATCCCGCCATTGCAACTGCGCAACGATATTGGGACATTGAGTATTTCGACACCTGCAGGGATGCATGGTATGCGGAGTACCAGACGGGGAAAATCGATTTCGACGATTATCACTGGGGAATACGTCTCTGCTGCAAAAATAGCGATGGAGTCTGGAACGAAGCTCAGCAAGAGTGCCAGGCACCGCCCGCCGATTCGCAGGGCTCACGGCAGCTTCCGGGCAACGTTCAGATTCCATCCGACATCGCCACCGCACCCACAGTGACTAAAGCACCGCCGCGGCCGATTCAGGTTCCATCCGACATCGCGACCGTATCGACGGTGAGCCAAACGCCTGCCTGATGGCGAGCGGCGGATCAGCCGTCACCCAAGCGACTGCAAGGACGCTTGCCGATGTGCGTCGGGACGCGGGCGGTTCACCTGAAGACGCGGGCGGTTCTCCTGAAATGAAACAGTGCGCACCGACGCTTCGACCTGGTACTCAGCGCATCGACCCGGGCCAACTCCGCCGGCAACCCCAACAGCTCCGACGGCAAAATCGCGTCCCACAACGTCGGCTGGTCACTTACAGTTCTGAGCACGATGGCCTCGATCCCTTCTAGCTCAAGGGTTCGAGGCCATCCTCCCTGCTCAGTACCATCCGATCCGGGATCAACGCGCCGACTTTCAGGTCTTAGTAGCTATCTGTCATGTCTCCGTCACAGTGACTCCGTGGTACTAAGATCGGGTCCAAAAGGGTGGGTATATGCCGAGCCGACCGATTGCCGCAGCGTCGCTCCTAGTCTTGGGCCTCGCAGGGTGTTCGTCGTCGCCATCGCCCGCTCCGGCGCCGTCCGCGGGGGCGCTGCCCTCTGGCACTGCGAAGGTGGCGGTCAACGACAACGACGTGGGCACAACCCACATGGTGGCTTGTCAGACTCTCGGATCCTTAACGACTATCACCATCGGAAACCCCACGGCCGGGATCACCGCGCTTGTCGACAACGCGAGCACGCTCACCGCAAGGTCGGTCACCGTCAACAACCTTGGCGGATTCACCGGCAGCTACTGGCAGGATCTGCAGGGCAGCGCCCAAGTCGGGATGGTTGACCAGACCTACGCATTCGACGGCACCGCGAGCGGTTTCGATACCGACAAACCCAGCGCGATTACAACAGGAACCTTCAGGATCAAGGTGGCCTGCTGACCGTCGCCGGCGGGACAGTGGCTGACTCGGGACCGCCAGCCCCACTTTTTCGGGTCGAAGTAGCTAGAGGGCGCTTTCACGCTGTCGCCCCACATCGCCGTCAGTGGAACTAAGCTACGTGCGATGAAGCGGATCGTCGCTGGGCTGGCGCTCTCCGTCGTCGCACTCGCGGCGGCGCCGTCGGCCCATGCCGACCAGGTGGCCTACCTCGTCAACGTGACGGTGCGGCCCGGGTACAACTTTCCCAACGCCGACGCCGCGCTCGGCTATGGCTACAGCATCTGTGACCGGGTCGAGGCCAAGATGGGTTACGCGCAACTCGTCGACGAGGTGAAGCGTGACTTCGGCAGCACTGACTACTACCAGGGCGCGTATCTGATCAATCAGGCCGTCAACGAACTGTGCCCCGCTCAGATCTGGCAGCTCCGCCAGTCGGCGGCCGGTTACACCCTGCCGGCATAGAAAACGGCGGCACCGCAATGGATGCCGCCGTTTCGTTGCGAGTGTGGTCGACTACGGGCAGCTGACCTCGATCTCGAAGGGCTTCTTGACCGGCTGCATGGGGTTGGCCATGTCCATGCCGATCGCGGTGCCGGAGATCTTGTAGGTGTTGCCGTCCTTCTCGGCCTTGGCCTCACCCTGGCCGGCGTTCTCCTGGAATCCCAGCGTGACGCCGTTGACGTTGCCGAGGCCGACCGAATGCACGGTCGGGCTGTCGCCGGAGCTCACGACCGCGCCGATACCGGTGGTGGCGTCGCCGATCGCGATGTTGACGTTGTCGCCCATCGTGCTGCACACGACCGTGCCCTGAATCGCCTGGTCCTTGCCGTCGATCGTGACAGTGCTCTTGCCCTCTGCCGAGGCAGCCGACGACGTCTCTCCACTGGTCTCGGACTTCTTCTGCGATGAACAACCCGACAGACCGGCGATGACAATCGCCGCGCCACCTATGGCGACCACGAACCCACGCTTCACCAGTGTTCTCCTTTTGTTGTCGCGGACCGTCAAGATCGGCGGACCGTCACAGGAGAGTATGGAGGCCCGCTTATCTTCGGTGTCGAGATTGCCGGAAATTTGCGTGTACACGGGCTGCTGATTGAATACACGTCGTGGCGCAGCCGTCGTTCAGCATCGAAGCAGAGCTTCCAGGACGGCTCGGGCGTGCCGGTGTGATCCGAACGCCCCACGGAGACATCCACACTCCCGCCTTCGTCGCCGTCGGAACTCAGGCCACGGTGAAGGCTGTCGTGCCTGAGGTCATGAAAGAGCTTGGCGCGCAGGCGATTCTGGCCAATGCCTATCACCTGTACCTTCAGCCGGGCGCCGACATCGTCGAGGAGGCGGGCGGACTCGGTGCCTTCATGAACTGGCCCGGCCCGACCTTCACCGACAGCGGAGGCTTCCAGGTGCTGTCGCTGGGCGCCGGTTTCCGCAAGGTGCTCGCCATGGACGTCGATCGCGTGCAGGCCGACGACATCATCGCCGAGGGCAAGGAGCGATTGGCCCGCGTCGACGACGACGGTGTGACATTCACGTCGCATTTGGACGGGTCGACCCACCGGTTCACACCCGAGGTGTCGATCGGCATCCAGCACCAGATCGGCGCCGACATCATCTTCGCGTTCGACGAGCTGACCACCCTGGTGAACACCCGCGGCTATCAGGAGGAATCGGTGCGGCGCACGCACCGTTGGGCGGCGCGCTGCCTGGCCGAGCACCACAGGCTGACCAACGCCGACCCGGGCCGGCCGGCACAGGCACTGTTCGGCGTGGTGCAGGGCGCGCAATACGAGGACCTGCGCAGGGAAGCCGCGCGCGGTCTGGTGTCGATCGGTAGCAGGCCCGGACCGGCCGAAGGGCTGAGCTTCGACGGCTACGGCATCGGCGGTGCGCTGGAGAAGCAGAATCTCGCGACGATCGTCGGCTGGGTCAGTAGCGAGTTGCCCGTCGACAAACCCCGTCATCTCCTCGGGATCAGCGAGCCCGACGATTTGTTCGATGCGATCGCCGCGGGCGCCGACACGTTCGACTGCGTGTCGCCGTCACGGGTGGCGCGCAACGCGGCGGTGTACTCGGTGACGGGCCGCTACAACATCACCGGCTCCCGCTACCGCCGTGACTTCACGCCCATTGACGCCGAATGCGACTGCTATACGTGCGCCAACTACACGCGCGCCTACCTCCACCACCTCTTCAAGGCCAAGGAGATCCTGGCCGCCACCCTGTGCACCATTCACAACGAGCGGTTCGTGATCAGGCTCGTCGACCGGATTCGGATGGCGATCAGAGCCGGTGAATTCGACGAGCTGCGTGCGGACGTGCTGGGCCGCTACTACCACTGACGCCCAAACTCACTTTTTGGCGAAAAAGTGCGAGGAAAGCCTGCCAAAACGTCGATCTCGGCGCCCGGCGAGGCGCCCGGTCAAAGCTGCACTTCCTCCAGCACGCGCGCTGTCGGCGGCCCGACCAAGGCGGGCGCGGAGTTCGGCGATGTCCAGATCTGATTGATCAGGGACTCCCGGAATTTCGTTGCCGCATCGACGTTCTCGAAGCTCAGACTGATCACGACGTAGTTGGGGTCGTCGCTGGGCTGGTACACCTCGGTGTGTGTGACGCCGGCCGCCTCACGGGCGGGCGCGAATCTCTTGAATGCATCGAGCCAGACAGCCAGTTCGCTGATCTCGTGCTCGATATGCAAGACGGGCATGGAAACAGTGTGGACTACCGTCGTGGGTATGACTTCCACCTTGCTCGATGCGCGCGTCGCCACCACCCTCGAGCGGATGTTCGCCGAGGCGGACGCTCAAATGCCGATTCTGGGCGAAATGTTCGGCAAGGACGCCGTACCCGGCGAGGCCGACGCGCAAGGCCGTGCCGACGCGTTGAGCGAGTTCTACCTGCCGGTCACTCCCGAGGCGGGCCGCCTCCTCTACGCGCTGGTTCGGGCTTCGCAGCCGGCGACCGTGGTGGAGTTCGGCATGTCGCTGGGCATCTCCGCGATCCACCTGGCCGCGGCGGTACGCGACAACGGCGCGGGCCGGGTGGTGACCACCGAGCTCAGCGAGCACAAGGTCGCCATCGCCAGTGCGAACTTCGCCGACGCCGGGCTGGATGACGTGATCACCGTGCTGCACGGTGATGCGACGGAAACGCTGGCGTCGATGGAAGGGCCGGTGCAGTTCGTGCTGCTCGACGGGTGGAAGGACCTCTACCTGCAGGTGCTCCAACTGCTGGAGCCACGGCTGGCACCGGGGGCTCTCGTCGTGGCCGACAACACCAGCATGCCGGGCCTTGCGCCCTATCTCGACTATTTGCGCGATCCCGCCAACGGCTATGTCAGCGTGCACTTCCCGGTCCGGGACGCCGACAGCATGGAGATCTCCTGCCGGGTGTGACCACTACAGCGGGTTGAGGATCCGGTCGAGGAACTGCCGGGTGCGCTCCTGCTTCGGCCCGCCGATCACCTCGGCCGGCGGACCCTTTTCGAGGATCACCCCGCGGTCGGTGAACAGCACCTGGTCGGAAACCTGCTTGGCGAACTGGATCTCATGGGTCACGATGATCATCGTCCAGCCCTCGACGGCGAGGTCGCGGATCACCGACAACACCTCGCCGACCAGTTCGGGATCCAATGCCGAGGTGGGCTCGTCGAACAGCACCACCTTCGGCTTCAGGGCGAGCGCACGCGCGATGCCGACGCGCTGCTGCTGGCCACCCGACAGCTGATAGGGGTACTGGTCGCGTTTGTCGGCCAGCCCCACCTTGTCGAGCAGTTCGACCGCTTCGGCCTCCACCTCGGCTTTCGGCCGCTTCTGCACGACGAGCGGGCCCTCGGTGACGTTCTCCAGCGCCGTCTTGTGCGGAAACAGGTTGTGCGACTGAAACACCATCCCGCTCTGCGCGCGGTAGCGCCGCAACTGATCTTTGGAGGTGGGCTTGCCGAAGTCGATCCGCTCGTCGCCGACCTCGATCACCCCGGCGTCGGGCAGATCCAATGCGTTCAGGGCGCGCAACAGCGTCGTCTTGCCCGACCCCGAGGGCCCGATGACGGTGGTTGCCGAGCCTTGCGCCACCTCGAACGACACGCCCCGCAGGACTTCGTTGTCGCCGAACGCTTTTCGGACATCGGCGACTGTGACACGGTTCTTCGGCCCAGCTGTCATTGCGCTATGAACCTTTCCAGTCTGTGTTCGATCCGGGCCTGTCCTAAGGACAGCGCCAGGCAGATGACCCAGTAATACACCGCCGCCGTTCCGTAGAGGGCGAAGAACTCGAACGTTGGCGCCGCGATCCGCTGGGCCTCCCGCAGCAGTTCGGTGACCAGGATCGTCGACGCCAGCGACGTGTCCTTCACCAGCGAGATCAACGTGTTCGACAGCGGCGGTACCGCGACCCGCGTCGCCTGCGGTAAGACGATGCGCTGCAGCGTCGTCGGGTAGTTCATGCCGATCGTCTCGGCGGCCTCCCACTGCCCCTTGGGAATGCTCTGGATCGCCGAGCGGATGATCTCGGCCGCATACCCGCCGACGTTCAGCGAGAACGCGATGACCGCCGCAGGAAATGGATCGATGCGTATTCCGAGTTCCGGCATCGCGTAGAACACGATGAACAGTTGCACCAGCAGCGGGGTGCCGCGGATGACGGAGATGTAGAACCGGGCGATGTTGCTGAGCACCGGGTTCGACGATAACCGGGCCAGGGCCACCGCCAGCGCGATCACCAAACCGATCGCGAAGCTGATGATCGTCAACGGAATCGTCATCGTGATCGCCGCACGCGCGAGCGGCCACAGGCTGTCGCCGATCAGCTGCCAGGTGGATCGCGGCTGCCGCTGCGCTTCGCCGGCCGTCGGTGCGCCGGAAGCGTTGGCCTTCAAGTACTTCTGCGAAATGTCCGCCAGCGTGCCGTCGGCCCTGAGTTCGTCGAGCGCCTTGTTCAGGTCGGGCAGCAGGCCGCTGTCTTTGCGGGCCGCGAAGCCCTGCTCACTCTTCTCGCCGACCTGCCCGGCGATCTTCACCGACGTGTCGTTGGTCTGCGCGAGGTAGGCGTAGACGGCGATGCTGTCGTTGACGACGACATCTACCCGGTTCTGGTTGAGCAGCTTGATGGCCTGGGTGAACCCCTCGACGGCCTCCACCCGCGCGCCGGCCTTGCGGGCGATGTCCGACCAGTTGCTCGTCGCATTCTCCGCGGCGACCTTTCCCTTCAAATCGGCCAGAGTCTTGATCGAGTTGTCGCCGGCGCGCGTGACGATCACACCTTCGCCGACCGCATACGGCTCCGACAGGTCGTACTTGGCTTTCCGCTCGTCGGTGATCGTCACCTGGTTGGCCACGATGTCGAAGCGATTCGCCTCAAGCGCTGCGAACATCGAATCCCAGGGCGTCTCAACGAATTCGGCTCGGACGCCGAGCTTGTCGGCGACCGCCTTGGCGACGTCGACGTCGTAGCCGACGAGTTCACCGGTGGCTTCGTCGTGGTAGCTGAACGGGGCGTAGACGCCCTCGGTGCCGACGCGCAGCACGCCGGAGGACTGAACCTGGTTGCCGCCCGACGAACCGCACGCCGCGCTCATCAGCGCCGCCAGCAGTACGAGCGCGAGGAATCCGCGCCGCAGGTAGGTCTTCACCGCCGGACCGTAACAATGACGGAAGGTTCGCCGAAGAGTTCTGCTCACCCTGGCCGGTATACGCAATTAAGATCGCGCGCGATGCCTGAGGAACTGACCGCCGAGCGGGCCGCCGCACGCCTCGACGCGACAGACACGCTCGGCATGCCGCTCGGCCCCGGCCAACCCCCGGCGTTTCTGCGCGCGCTGGGCGAGCGGGAGGACTGGGCGGACCTTCGGGTGTACGGCGCCCTGCTGGCGGTCGGCACCGAACTGTTCTCGCGGTCCGGCGTGCACTACCTGTCCGGCTTCTACGGCCCGCTCGAGCGGGCACTGCGCGACGAGGGTGCCGACATCGAGTTCACCCCCGCGGACTTCCGCCGCTTCAGGCCGCTGCTCGAGCGTCAGGCGCCGCGAGTGATGACGACGGTCGCGACGCCGCCCGACGATGACGGCTGGTGCTCGTTGTCCCTGCATGCCGGCGGCACTGTCGAAGAGCTGCGCCGTGCGGGCGCCGATCCCGAACGGCTGCTCGTCGTCGAGGTATCCGACGCATACCCGCGAACCTTCGGCCTCGGCGACCAGCACCGCCATGCCCTGCACGTCGACGAGATCGACGTGCTGGTGTACTCGACCGACGCGCCGGTCGCGCTGCCCGGAGGCGAGGCGCCGCCCAGCGACGTCGACAAGGCGATCGCCCGGCACGCCGTCGGGTTCATTCCGGCGGGCGCGACGTTGCAGACAGGCATCGGCTCGATCCCCAGCCAGATCGCCACGCTGTTGGCCGAAGGTGACGGCAGCGGTTTCGGGCTGCACAGCGAGATGTTCACCGACGGCTGCATGCGCCTGCACCGCGCGGGCAAGGTGACCAACGCAGGCAAGGGTCAATACGACGGGGTGAGCGTGACGACGTTCGCGTTCGGCTCGCCGGAGCTCTACGAATGGTTGGACGGCAACACCGACGTCGCGTTCCTGCCGGTCGAGATCGTCAACGCACCTGAGGTGATCGCCGCCAACACCGACATGGTGACGATCAACGGCGCGCTCGCCATCGACATCCACGGTCAGGTGGTGGCCGACACGATCGCCGGCGGCCAGTTCAGCGGGATCGGCGGCGCCGAGGACTTCGTGGCCGGCGCCGGGCTGGAATTGTCGGACCGCTCCCTGATCTGCCTGCCGTCGACGTTCGAGAAGGACGGGACGCTGCAGTCGCGGATCGTGCCGTGGTTCGATGCCGGCGCAGTCATCACGACGCCGCGCCACCACATCGACGTGATCGTCACCGAGTACGGCGCTGCCGAACTGGAGGGACGAACCGTGCGGGAGCGTGGCGAGGCGCTCGCGGCGATCGCACATCCGCAGTTCCGCGACGCGTTGTTGGCCGCCGCCGAACGCGCCTCGAAGGGCTGTTCGCCGGTCAATTAGGCGGCGGGTAGATCCACGGTTCGTTCGGCAGTTTCGCCGGATCGAAGAGCGCGAGCATCTCGTCGACGGTTGTCACCCGCCACCCCAGCGACGCGGCGATCTGTTCGAGCGCTCGCGGCATGCCGATCTCGGCCAGCGTCACCGCGCCGTCGCGCTTGGCCAGCCGCGCCCCGTCGGAGTTGAGCACCAGCGGCACGTGTGCGTAGGTCGGCTCGGAATGGCCCAGCAGGCTCGCCAGGTAGGCCTGGCGCGGCGAGGACGCCAACAGATCGTCGCCGCGCACCACCTGGTCGACGCCCTGCGCGACGTCGTCGACGACCACCGCGAGGTTGTAGGCCGTCACCCCGTCGCCACGACGAACCACGAAGTCGTCGACGACGCCGGTGTAGTCGCCGTGCAGCAGATCGCGGACCGTGTAGGCGCTGACGTCGGTGCGCAGGCGCAGCGCCGGCGGTCGGCCGGTCTCGGCGCGTCGGTCCGCACGCTCGGCGGCGGTGAGGTCGCGGCACGTACCGGGATAGGCGCCCTGCGGGGCGTGCGGCGCGCGCGGTGCCTGCTGGATATCCCTTCTGCTGCAATAGCATTCGTACAGCAGTCCGCGCTGCGCGAGTGCGCCGACGGCATCTTCGTAGCGCTTCGGATGCTGGGTCTGCCATTCGGCGGGGGCATCCCAGGTGAGGCCGATAGCCGCGAGGTCGTCGAGCTGCCGGGCGGCGATGTCGGCATGGGTGCGATCGTCGAGGTCGTCGACGCGCATGAGAAAGCGTCGGCCCGTGGAACGCGCGAACAGCCACGCCAACACCGCGGTGCGCAGGTTGCCGATGTGCAGGTCGGCCGACGGACTGGGAGCGAACCGGCCCGCGCCCGTCGAGGTCACGCCCGAAGGCTAGCCGACGCGCGCACGCGAGGAGCCGACAGAATCAGTCACGCTCCCACGGCGCCGTGTCGCCCATCTTCTTGTAGTACTTGGCGAGGTGGCTCTTCACCCGGTCGACGTCGTCCTTCGGAATGTCGATGCCGCCGCGGGCGCCGTCGATGATCGCGCCGGCCGCCATTACGCCGCGCGGCACGGCTTCCAGCTTGCCGTTGACGACGTCGGCGATCAGCAGCTTGTAGGCGGTGAAGTTGTCCTTCTTGTCGCCGTCGAACCACACATGGGCGTCGCGGTACTTCTGATTCGGCTCATCTTCGGCGTCCGCCCACTTGCGGACCCTCTTTTCCGCAGCATCGCCGTCCCACTCACGGTCCCGGTCGGCGAGCGGCAGATCTTGAAATGCAGTTACAGACATGTCGTCCGCATGCCCCGCACGATCATGTCTAAACGCCCAACGCGTCTGTGAATGCGCTGACAAACCAGTCGACGTCGGACATCGAGAACACCAGCGGCGGGCGGATCTTCAGCACATTGCCGTCGTGGCCGCACACCGAGACGAGCACCCTTCTGTCCCGCAGCGCGTTGACGAGCCGACGGGCACCGGCGCGGTCGGGCTCCTTGGTCTGCGGATCGCTGACGATCTCGACACCGAGGTACAGTCCCGCCCCCCGGACGTCACCCACCCGCGGGTCCTCGACCGCCGTCAATCGGCTGCGCAGCGCGTCGCCGACCGACGCGGCGTTGGACAGCAAGCCCTCGTCCTCGATCACGTCCAGGACGGCCGCCGCCGCGGCCATCGACACCGGATTACCGCCGAAGGTGTTGAAATACGGCACTTCCACCGCGAACGGCTTCAGCACGTCGGCGCGCGCGGCCATCGCCGCCACCGGCACGCCGTTGCCCATCGGCTTGCCCATGGTCACGATGTCGGGGACGACGCCGTGCCGGGTGAAGCCCCACATCGACGCTCCGGTGCGGGCGAAGCCGGGCTGCACCTCGTCGGCGATGACAACCCCGCCGCGCCTGCGCACTTCGGCCACGGCGGAGCCCAGCATCGGACGCGGATAGATCCCGTCGGAGGAGAAGATGGTGTCGACGATCAAACAGCTCACGCCGTGGCCGGCCGCGACCAGGTCGTCGGCGGCCCGCGAAACGTCGGCGGCAAAGCGTGACTCGAGGTCCTCTGCGGGCACCCGGTAGGTGTCGGGTGGGGCGACCAGGCGCACGTTGGGGCCGATGCTGGTGCCTGCGCCGAGCGACGGCGAAATCGCGGTGACCGCCGCGGTGTTCCCGTGGTAGGCGTCGCGTGTGATCACGACTCCGGTTGCGCCGGTGTACTTCTCGGCGACGCGCAGCGCCAGGTCGTTCACCTCCGAGCCGGTGCAGGCATACATCACCTGGTCCACCTCGGCGGGCATGGTGGCCAGCAGGCGTTCGGAGTAGTCGACGATGCCGCGGTGCAGATATCGCGTGTGGGTGTTCAGGGTCGCCATCTGCCGGCAGACCGCGTCGACCACGTGCGGATGGCTGTGGCCGACGCTCGCCACGTTGTTGTAGGCGTCGAGGTAGCGGATGCCGTCGGCGTCGTAGAGGTGGCTGCCCTGTCCCCGCACCAGGTGCACGGGTTCGTCGTAGAACAGCCGGTATGCGGGGCCCAGCACGCGCTCGCGGCCGGCGATCAGCGGGTCGTCGGCGCCGCCGGCGCGGTAGCTGTTGGAGTCCATGATGTTCGAAAAGCTCACGACCAGTGCCTCCGGCATCGCGGGTGGATGAGGCCAGTCTGCTGCATCCGCGGCCGTGCTTCACACTGTGGGAGTGTCAGGACTGCCGCCCGATCACGACCTGTACGCCCGCGCCGCACTGTCGTCCTACGGGCGCGATCCCGATGCGCCTCTGCGCCTGCTCAGCCTGTCCGAGAACGCCACCTATCTGGTCGACGACGCCGATCCGATCGTGCTGCGGGTACACCGCGCCGACTACCACTCGCTGCAGGCGATCCGCTCGGAGCTGGCCTGGATGGCGGCGCTGCGCGAGCAGACCGACGTCGTGACGCCGCAGCTGATCCCCGCCCGCGACGGCAGTGAGGTGGTGACTGCCGTGCTCAACGACCACCCGCTCAACGTCGACGCGGTGACGTTCGTGCCCGGATGCACGGCCGAGGAGCGGCCGGAAGCTGTCGGCTTCGACCAGCTGGGCCGCATCACCGCCGCCATGCACGACCATGTTCAGAATTGGCGGGCGCCGGAGGGCTTCACCCGGTTCGACTGGAATGCCGACACGATGATCGGACCGCGGGGACGGTGGGGCAACTGGCGTCACGCGCCCGGTCTGACGCACGCGGATGCGGCGGTGATCGAACGCGCCGCAACGCACCTGCAGCAGCGGCTGGCCGACTTCGGCAGTGCCCCTGACCGTTTCGGCCTGATTCACGCCGACCTGCGGATGGCCAACCTGATGATCGATCCGGAGGCCGAGGGCGGCCCCATCACCGTCATCGACTTCGACGACTGCGGATGGTCGTGGCATCTGGCCGATCTCGGCGCGGTGGTGTCCTTCATCGAGGACACCCCGGAGGCCGAGGCGATGATCACGGGCTGGCTGACCGGATACCGTGAGCGCCGCAAGCTGCCCGACGAGCACCTCGCCATGATCCCGTCGTTCGTAATGCTGCGGCGCCTGCAACTGACGGCGTGGGTCGCGTCGCATGCGCACGCCGACAGCGCCATCGCGTTCACCGAGGGCTTCGCCGACGGGACGGCGCGTCTTGCTTCGCGCTATCTGGGTGACGAGGACTGGTTGCGCGACGCCATCGATCCGCAGCGGTTCTGACGGGCCGCCGGTTCACAACCCGGGAACGATGTCTTCCAAACGGAAGGTGACCGGCTGATCGAGTTGTGCGTACGTGCAGGAGCGCGGGTCGCGGTCCGGCCGCCAGCGGTTGAACTGTGCTGTGTGGCGAAACCTTTCACCTTCCATGTGGTCGTAGCGGACCTCGACGACCCGCTCGGGACGTAGGGGAACGAACGAAAGGTCCTTGCCGGCATTCCATCGAGAGCCTTCGTTTCGGCGGGGCGTGCGGTCACCGTCGACGTGGGCGGCCCAGTTCCACGGATGGTCGTCGAGGGTGGTGACGAGCGGTTGCAGGTCGATCAGGAGTTGTCGACGCTTCGCCATCGGAAAGGCGCCGATGACGCCGACCGAGGCGAGCGTGCCGTCGTCCCGGTACAGGCCGAGCAGCAGCGAGCCGACCGCGTCGTCCCCCGACTTGTGCAGCCGGTATCCGGCGACGACGCAGTCGGCGGTGCGTTCGTGCTTGATCTTGAACATGATGCGCTTGTCGGGTTGATACGGGATGGTGAGCGGCTTGGCGACGACCCCGTCGAGACCGGCGCCTTCGAATTCGGAGAACCACCGTTGCGCGGTCGCCATGTCGGTGGTGGCGGGCGTGATGTGGAACGTCGGTCCGGTGCCTGCCAACGCGGCGGCGAGGGCGGCGCGACGCTCGCTGAACGGACGCCGGGTGTAGTCGTCATCGCCGAGGGCGAGCAGGTCGAACGCGACGAACGACGCCGGGATCTGCCCGGCGAGCATCCGCACCCGCGACGCGGCCGGGTGCAGCCGCAGCTGCAGCGCCTCGAAGTCCAGCTGGCCGTCGGCGGCGATGACGATCTCCCCGTCGATCACACACCGATCGGGCAGTTCCGCCTTGGCGGCTTCCACGAGTTCGGGGAAGTAGCGGGTCATCGGACGTTCGTTGCGGCTGCCCAGCTCGACCTCGTCGCCGTCGCGGAAGCAGATCGACCGGAAGCCGTCCCACTTCGGCTCGTAGGACGCGCCGGGCGGGATCGATGACACCGACTTCGACAGCATCGGCGACACCGGCGGCATGACGGGCAGTTTCATCAGCTCGATTATTCAAGCCGCTCTGTAACACCGTGAGCGTGGCACGCTCTTACCGGGGGCCGGGTCCAAGTGCGACGGCTGTGCTCGGCAGCGTGGCAATGGGAACTCTGCATCATTCCCATCGGCCGGCCATGGTCGTGCCAGACGGGTTGCAAGACCCGCCGCAACCGTCGTCAGGACGGTGAGACCTAGCTGGACCGCCTGTCCCTGCCAGGGGTGACTTACGGCTCTAATGCGCACCGGCTTGCACAGGGCAGTGTGCAACTCGACGGATCTTAGGCGCCTTTGAGAGGTGAGGTTGTTGCCGGTATCGATGTCGACGTCGACGGCTCATCATGGTCTGCCTGCGCATGAAGTCGTGCTGCTGCTGGAGACCGATCCTTACCGCGGCCTGCGCAGCGCCGAGGCGGCCGAGCGGCTCGATCGCTACGGGCCCAACACATTACCGGCCACCGCAGGTGCCGGCTTGCTGGTGCGCATACTGCGCCAGTTTCATCACCCGCTGATCTATGTTCTCGTCGTGGCGGGTGTCATCACCGCCGGTCTGCAGGAGTTCGTCGATTCCGCGGTGATCTTCGGCGTGGTGGTGATGAACGCGATCGTGGGTTTCATTCAGGAAACGAAAGCCGAGGCCGCGCTGGAGAGCCTGCGCTCCATGGTGCAGACCCAGGCCAAAGTGGTGCGCGATGGCCACGAGCACATCGTGCCCTCCGACGAGCTGGTCCCTGGTGATCTGGTGCTGCTGGAGGCGGGCGACAAGATCCCCGCCGACCTACGGCTGGTGCGCGAGACCGAGCTGAGGGTGAACGAATCGGCGCTCACCGGGGAATCGGCCCCAGTACATAAAGACGAGGTGGTGTTGCCGCAGGCGACGCCGGTGGCGGATCGCCGCAATATGGCCTATTCCGGCGCCCTGGTGACCGCGGGTAACGGTGCCGGCGTCGCCGTCGCGACAGGTGCCGAAACGGAGCTCGGCGAGATCCATCGCCTCGTCGGTGCCGCGCAGGTTCTCGCGACGCCGTTGACCGCAAAACTTGCTTGGTTCAGCAAGATTCTGACCGTCGGCATCCTGGGCCTGGCTGCGGTCACCTTCGGCGTGGGATTGTTGCGGCGGCAGGATGCAGTTGAAACGTTCACCGCCGCGATCGCGCTAGCGGTCGGGGCAATTCCTGAGGGTCTGCCCGCCGCCGTCACCATCACTCTAGCCATTGGCGTGGCTCGAATGGCCAAGCGCCGCGCGGTCATTCGACGCCTTCCTGTGGTGGAGACGCTGGGAAGCACCACAGTCATCTGCGCGGACAAGACAGGAACGCTGACCGAAAACCAAATGACGGTGCAGGTGATCTGGACCCCCGACGGCCTCGTTGAGGTGACGGGAACAGGCTACGCACCGGACGGTGTTCTTCACGACCTTGATGGATCGCCGGCGGCCCTAGACGGGAACGCGGCGTTGCGCTGGTCGCTGCTGGCCGGCACATGCTGCAACGACGCCGCTGTTACCCATGAGGGCCGACGATGGGACATCGTTGGTGACCCCACCGAGGGTGCGATGCTCGTGGTCGGCGCTAAGGCGGGACTCGACCGGGGTCGGCTCGCCGCGACCCTGCCTCGGGTGGCCGCAATTCCGTTCAGTTCCGAACGGCAATACATGGCCACGCTGCATCGAGACGGTGGGAACGACTACGTCGTGCTAGTCAAGGGTTCGGTGGAGCGGATGCTCGAAATGTGCAGCACCCAGATGGGTGCCGACGGTGCGCTAGGACCGCTGAATCGCGTTGAAGTTCTGCGGGCGGTCGAGATGCTGTCGAGCCGGGGCCTGCGGGTGCTGGCCACCGGCGTGTGCGCCGCGACCGAACCGCAGGGCTTCCAGGAGAATGAGCTCGCCGGTTCGCTGACGCTGACCGGCCTACAGGCGATGCTCGATCCACCCCGGCCAGCTGCGACCTCCGCCGTGGCCGCCTGCCACACTGCGGGCATCGCCGTGAAGATGATCACCGGTGACCACGCTGGCACCGCCGCCTCCATCGCCGCCAAGGTGGGATTGCTCGCCGAAGGTGCACCCATGCCGGGTGCGGTTCTCACCGGTGTCGACCTCGCCGCGCTGAACGCCGAGGACTATCCGGACGCCGTGGAACGGGCCAGCGTATTCGCAAGGGTTTCACCCGAGCAGAAGCTGCGACTGGTGCAGGCATTACAGGCCAGGGGGCACGTGGTGGCAATGACCGGTGACGGCGTCAACGACGCGCCGGCGTTGCGGCAGGCCAGCATCGGGGTAGCGATGGGTAAGGGCGGCACCGAGGTCGCCAAGGACGCCGCCGACATGGTGCTCACCGACGATGACTTCGCCACCATCGAAGCCGCGGTAGAAGAGGGCCGAGGGGTATTCGACAACCTCACTAAGTTCATCACCTGGACGCTGCCCACGAATATCGGTGAGGGACTCGTCATCCTGGCGGCGATCGCATTTGGCGCCGCGCTGCCGATCCTGCCCACGCAGATTCTGTGGATCAACATGACCACTGCCGTCGCACTGGGCCTGATGCTCGCGTTCGAACCCAAGGAAGCCGGCATCATGGAGCGTCCACCGCGCGATCCCGACCAGCCGCTTTTGACCCGCGCGCTTGTCACGCGGATTCTGCTGGTCTCCACACTGCTGGTCGCCAGCGCGTGGTGGCTGTTCGAATGGGAAGTCAGCAATGGGGCCAGCTTTCCGGAAGCCAGAACGGCCGCACTGAACCTCTTCGTTGCCGTCGAGACGTTCTACCTATTCAGCTGCCGGTCCTTGACCCACTCGGCTTGGCGGATCGGGGTGTTCTCCAACCGCTGGATCATCCTCGGTGTCACCGCACAAGCCATCGCTCAACTCTCGATCACATACCTGCCCCTGATGAACACGGTGTTCGGCACCGCACCGATTGGCGTCGGCGCGTGGTCGCGCATCTTCGTCGTCGCAGTGGCGGCCAGCGCCGTCGTCGGCATCGACAAGTGGCTGCGCCGACCGCGCGGTTCAACTCAACCGATCCTCGAGGTCGTCGCCGGTGGCGAGTCGCCGCGGCGGACTCAGCACCACGAGGAATGAGCGTGAGACCCGCCGCGCACCTGAAATGCCTCGGCGGCCGACGTGGCCGAGGCTTGACCTGTCGTCTCATGCGATAAACGGCAAACAGGACGGACACTCGGTTGTGGCATTCTTCCAATTAGCGGCGGTCGATCTCGACGGCACTTTGACCTGCCGCGGGCAGGTGTCCGCCGCGGCGATCGACGCGATCAAGCAAGTCCAGCAAAGTGGCTTGCGTGCCGCGTTGGTAACCGGCCGAATCGGAGCCGAATTAGTGGCCGAATTTCCAGACATAGCAAGTCTTTTCGACGCAGTCGTCCTCGAAAACGGGGCGGTGTGCGTAGTCGACGGTGAAAATTCCGCGCTTGCGGCGCCCGTGGATGCAACTCTCGATGATGCGCTCGCCGCTCGCGGAATCCCCTACCGGCGAGGACAGGTCCTGCTGGCCGCCGACAGCGAGCACACCGTTGCGATCACTGAGGCGATCGCCGAGCTCGGACTGGACTGCCAAATCGTGCACAATCGAGCGGCGCTGATGGTGCTGCCCGCAGGTGTCACGAAGGGCACTGGGCTAGAAGCGCTACTGGCAATGATGAAGCTCTCTCCCCACAACACGGTCGCGGTAGGAGATGCCGAAAACGACCTGTCGCTGTTTGCTGTGGCTGAGATCGGCGTGGCGGTGGCTAACGCAGTCCCGTCCGTTCAACGACACGCCGACCTCGTCTTGGATAAACAAAACGGAGCCGGCGTCGCCGAACTGCTCACCGGCCCTATCCTCAGTCGCGCACGACGCTGGTGTCCGCTGCGCCGATGGGTCGAAATCGGCAGCTTCGACGACGGAACCCCAGCCCAAGTGCCAGGCAGTCAAGCGCGAATCATGGTCACGGGACCCGCCGGATCCGGCAAGAGTTACCTGGTCGGCCTTATGGCTGAGCGATGGATCCAAGCCGGCTACTGCGTGGTCATCCTTGACCCCGAAGGCGATCATAGAGAACTACAGCGCCTGAGCCAGGTGCAGGCCGTCGATGCCAGAGAAGTGTTCCCAGAACCAGCCGAACTACTCGAAACCCTGCATCCGGGCGCCAGCCTTGTGGTCGATCTGTCAGCGCTCGACCAGTCGCAAAAAATGGACTTCCTTCAGCGCATACGTTCGGCCGCAGAAGTCCACCGCGAGGTCAGTGGATTCCCACACTGGGTGATCTACGACGAGGCACATCTCCTTGGCGCCGACGAACAAGCGCCCTGGACGCGACGCGGCGGATACGTTCTATCGTCATTCACACCTGCGGCACTGCCTGCCTTCGAGGTTGACAGCACCGACGTGGTACTAGAGCTCACCAGCTCTGACGCCTCCGAACCACTCGCCACACAACCGGTGCCTCGGGCCACCGTGCGGTTGGGCTCGGGGTCAGCGCGTCCATTCACCATCGCCGAACGTCGGACCCTCCACGTCCGGCACCGCCACAAGTATGCCGATGTGTCACTACCCAAGCACCGACGGTTCTACTTCCACACAACCGACGGCCACCCCATCGCTGCCGCCGGCACCATGCACGAATTCCATACCGCCCTCAATCATGTCGATGCGGAAACTCTGGAATACCACCTCCAGCGAGGGGACTTCTCGCGATGGCTGCGCGACATCATCGCCGACAAGGGCCTGGCAGATCAGGTGGCCGGCTGGGAGGACGAGCTCCTGGCGCATCGAGCAGCAGACCTTGAACGTATCCGCATCCAGCTCGGCCAGGCCGTCGACGACAGATATCTCAGCACATAGGACACCTAGAGGGGCGGATCGACCACCGTCGTTTGCGGATGACCGCCTCGATCCCGTCGTCGTCCCGGAAACGAATCAACCGGAAGTCCGTCGCACCTCCGGCACCGCGTTCGACAGCATCGGGGATACCGGCGGCATGACGGGCAGCTGCACCAGTTAATTCTTGCCTGCGCGCGCCGATGACATTGCCGGGTGTCGGCGGTCTACGTGAGTATGGAAAGCGTGGACCTTCCCGTGCAGCCGCCGATCGAGCCGATGCTGGCCAAGGCCCAGGCGAAGGTGCCCGACGAGGCGGGCGTCTGGTCCTTCGAGCCCAAATGGGACGGCTTCCGGGCGCTGGTGTTCCGTGACGGCGACGACGTCATCCTGCAATCACGCAACGGCAAGGATCTGGGCCGGTACTTTCCGGAGCTTCTCGATGCGCTGCGCGACGAGCTGGCGCCGCGCTGCGTGCTCGACGGCGAGGTCGTCGTCCCCCGAAAGATCGGCGGCCGCGTGCGGCTGGACTGGGAGTCGCTCAGCCAGCGTATTCACCCGGCCGCCAGCCGCATCACGATGCTCTCCGAGCAGACGCCGGCGCACTTCATCGGTTTCGACGCGCTGGCCATCGGCGATACCTCGCTGATGAAGGAGCCGTTCCGCAGCCGTCGAGAATCGCTGTGCGAGGCGGTTCACGAGAAGCTTCCGCGCACGCGAGGAGCACGAGAGGCCAGGTGTCACGTCACCGGCACCACCGAGGATCCGAAGCTGGGCGCGGAGTGGCTCAACACGTTCGAGGGTGCGGGCCTCGACGGAGTGATCGCCAAGCGCCTCGACGGCCCGTACCTGCCGGGCAAGCGCGAGATGGTGAAAGTCAAACACGCCCGCGACGCCGACTGTGTGGCCATCGGCTACCGCATCCACAAGAGCGGCGAGGGCGTCGGCTCGATCCTGCTTGGGCTCTACCGCGACGATGGTGAACTCCAGATGGTCGGCGGTGCAGCCTCTTTCACCGCGAGGGACCGAGTGAAGCTGCTCGCAACCTGGAACCCCTGCGCGAAGGCGATGACATGCGCGAGGGTGACCCGAGCCGCTGGAATTCGGCCGCCGACAAGCGCTGGATCCCCGTTCGGCCGGAGAAGGTCTGCGAGGTCGCCTATGACCAGATGGAAGGCAACAGCGAGCACGGCCAACGGTTCCGGCACGCGGTCAAGTTCAGGCGCTGGCGGCCCGACCGCGATCCGGACAGCTGCACCTTCGACCAGCTCGACGCGCCGGTGAACTACGATCTCTACGACGTGTTGGAGTCTTGAGATGGCCACTGCTGCAGAGGAACTCGATGTCGCCGGAGTCAAGGTCCGGCTGACCAACCCGGACAAGGTGTACTTCCCGAAACTGGGCAAGGGCGGAACCAAACGCAAGCTCGTCGAGTACTACCTGGCCGTCGCGAGTGGACCGATGCTGACCGCGCTGCGTGATCGGCCCACCCACCTGCAGCGGTTCCCCGACGGTATCGACGGCGAGGAGATTTATCAGAAGCGGGTGCCGCAGAAGCATCCCGACTACCTGGAAACCTGCGTCGTGACCTTTCCGTCGGGCCGAACGGCGGACGCGCTCAAGGTGTCTCACCCGTCGGCGATCGTGTGGGCCGCGCAGATGGGCACCATCACCCTGCACCCGTGGCAGGTGCGCTGCGCGGACACCGAGCACCCTGACGAACTGCGCATCGACCTCGACCCGCAGCCGGGCACCGGTTTCGCCGAGGCCAGTGCGATCGCGGTCGACGTGCTCAAGCCCCTGCTCGACGAGATCGGGCTGATCGGCTTCCCGAAGACCTCCGGCGGCCGCGGTGTGCACGTGTTCGTGCGGATCAAGCCCGACTGGGACTTCATCGCGGTTCGACGTGCCGGAATCGCCCTGGCCCGCGAGGTCGAGAGGCGGGCACCCGACGCCGTCACCACGTCGTGGTGGAAGGAAGAGCGCGGCCGGCGCTTGTTCATCGACTACAACCAGAACGCGCGCGATCGCACATTCGCATCGGCGTACTCGGCGCGCAAGACTCCGATCGCGACGGTGTCGATGCCGTTGACGTGGGACGAGTTGCGCGACGCCGATCCCGACGACTACACCATTGCCACCGTGCCGGATCTGGTGGCCGAGCGCGGCGACGCGATGGCCGACCTCGACGCCGTCGCCCAGTCGATCGAGCCGCTGCTCGAGATGGTCAAGGCCGACGAGGAACGGGGTCTCGGTGATCTGCCGTATCCGCCGAACTACCCGAAGATGCCGGGTGAGCCGCCTCGGGTGCAACCGAGCAAGAAGGTGGCCGCGAACTGGGATGACGACGGGAACCCGATATAGCCCACGGCTAGCATGGCCTGCACTTGCCCGATCACACCTCGATAAGTGTCCGAGACTTTGGAGTCTCTGCATGCGAGCTTCAACCGTTCCCTTCGGGTGGGTCGACCTGATGAGCCCTGCGTGGCGAATTTCGCCGCGAGAAGCCGACGTAAGCCGAGCTACTCGGTGACCTATTGCCCTTATCGTTCGGGTAACCCTGTTGGACCGTTACGTGCAGCGGGCCGATTGATCGTCATGCCAACTTGACCACGGCCCAGAGAACGGGGACGCAATGGACGCCGGAACAGACGTCAGCACGATTGGGCCGATTCAGTTGATCGCGGTCGGGTTCGAACCCGGTGTCGGTTTCGTCGGGACCATCATCGAGGAGATCGACAGGCTGCAAGGACATGGCGTGCTTCGCCTGGTCGATTTGGTTGTGCTGACGATGGACGATGATGGATCACTCACGCGCGTGGAGATCGCGGACGAGGACTTCGGCGACCTGCTGATCGCCGACGCCCAACTCGACCCCGCCGATGTATTCGCCATGTTCGAGGGCCGTGGTGTCCATGTGCTCCAGAGCCAACGAGCCCAGGCGCTGGCGGAGTCGCTTGTCCCAGGTTCGGGCGTCGCCCTGATCCTTGTGGAACATCGGTGGGCCAGGTCGCTGTTCGATTCGATCGCCGATCTGGGCGGCGTCGTATTCAGCGAGGGCTTCATCGGAGAACGGGCCGAGGAGCTTGTCAGCGTGCAACTCGCTGCCTTGGAGGACACCGCCCGGGTGATCGACGCAGCGTACGCCGCGCAAACCGAGGCGGAACGGGCGTCTGCGGCGGCGATCGATGCCGCTCACCAGAAAGCAGACGAAGCGGCCGTGGCCGCCTCTGTCACGGCGGTCGAGCGGGAAGTCCTGCGCTACTTGCCCACGAAAATGACCTTCGCACTGGTGGCGGACAAGCTGGGGATTTCTCGCTCCGCCGCCAAGGAACGCGCCGAACGGGCCTACAAGAAGCTCGGCGTGCACAATCGCGCCGATGCGGTCGCCCGTGCCCGCGAACTCGGGTTGATCAGACACGCGACCTGAAGGCCGCACCGATCTCAAGCTGCCGTCTACGAGGCGTCCTGGGCCCAGCTCAGAACCCGCTACCACCGGAAACAAGCATGACCTGGTGCCCAGACGCCCTGCTTCGTCTCCGTCGGTATCGTTCACGGCTTCCTTCTCCTGAGTGCTCGACACCACGATGTGCAACCGCCTCCCCGGTGGAGCGCATCGCAGGCTCGGTCCTCTTTAGCCAATTTCGGGCGCGTCACCAGCTGGCGCGCTCATCATCAGGAAGTCGGTTGCGATCGGAGAGGAAGCTCCATGGCACAGACAGACCCTGGCGTTTACGACGCCGAGCGCGCTGAGAATGGGCGATGGGCCTGGTTTTGGACCAGCCCAGGAGGAGCCACCTTCGACAGCCCCACCATCTACACCACCAAGGAAGCCGCGCTGTACGCGGCCCGGGCGTGGGTAAGGAAGCGTTACAAGGGATGACGTCTGCCGGTTTCCTGGCTCAGTGGTCGAAGACGACCGTCAACTCGGGTCAAGGAAGCGGGTCAGCAGTCGGAACGTGTGGAGGGTAGTCGTCGTTAGCAACTGTCGCGGGTGATCGGATTGTCCGACCTGACCGTAAGCTCAAGATAGACATGGTTGACCGAAGCTGTTTGTTGGACAACCGCAACCGCCTCAGCGACGACCAGATCGGTGATCGCGGTGTCGCACTGCGGTGTTCCCTCGGCGACGAGTCGTACGGTCACGCTGTGCCCGTCGGGTTCATACCTGACAAACCCGGTGCGCCAGCTGGCACCAAGATGTTCAATATGGCCGAGTCGGCCTTCGGCTAACAAGTCGTCGTGGTCGCCTAACTCGTCTGCGGTGTATTCGGGCACCTCGTCGGTCATGTAGTCCGGTGTTTCGTCCGTCATGCGGCGCACCGTACCAAGACGCTCTTGCATCCGGGCTGTTGTTGTCGGGCCGTCGAATCGACCCTCAGCGAGCGCCAGTACCTATCAAGCCGAACACCGGGGGTGACCTCGTCCGATCCGTGCCAAAGCTCTCCGCCCACCACCTGCCGCCTCACGGCGTCGCGATCTGGTCTTCTCCGCCGCTTTTATGGAGTCGCAGAGAAAGGGACTTTGAGTCTCACCTGCTGAAGAGGCTCCATAGGTCAGCGCAGTGTCGCCATCGGCAGCCGGAACCGTGCCAGGCCCTGGTCGCGTGCCGTACCTATCCATATCTCGCGGCCGACCTGTAACGCGGTCGTCGCGGCGCCGAAGGTGTCCGGGCCGTAATCGATGAGCAGTTCGGTCGCCAGCGTCTCGGGGTCCACGCCGAGCACCCGCGACGGGATGCCCACCCGCGGCTCGGGCCCGAAGTGTCCGGCGAGAAAGTCCTGCACGCTGGTGCCGTAGGTGCCGGCCGCCAGAAGCCGGCCCGATGCCGACCAGGTCAGGTTGTCGACCATGATGTCGACCTGCGCAGTGATGGAATCGGGATCAGCCCTGCCGCGCCGAACTTTCCTGAGGCATCGCGAGTTCCACCCCCCGATGTACACCCATTCGCCGTCCGAGGAGACGGCCACACCGTTGGCCGTGTTGATCTGCGTGCCGGGTAACGCCACCCATCCGCGCGTCGGGGACCACTCCAGCACACCGCCCGTGTCGGCCCCTGCCATGGCCGCCTCGACGCTCACCTCCGTGCGCCCCTCCGGGTCGCCGGTCGTACTGACCACGAAGCCGTCATCGACCGCCGCCACGTCGTTACCCGCTGCGCTGCCCGGAAGGCATACGCCGCCAATCCATTTCAGGGCGGGGCGGGGTGCGTCGAGATCGACTTCGAACACCTCCACCGACTCGCCGCCCCCGTGGTTGACAACATAGAGCTCGGTGCAGCCATCCGGTCGAAGTGTCACGTCGATGCCGTGCGGCCTGAACTTGAACGGGTCGAGGTCGGGCTGCGCGTGGAACCTTTGAGCGTTCAGCGACGTGGTGGCGCGGTAGGGGAAAATCTCGTTGCACGCCCCGTCGGTGACACTCACCGCATACAACCGCCCGAGCGGTGCGGTGGGCCCGATCATTCCCGACGTCAGCACCCATTCGCCGCCGGGAGCCACGACCAGATCCTCGGCGTTGACCGGCCCGGAGACATAGCCGGCCAGCTGCTCGTGCATGCCGATAAGCATTACTGCAGGTCGGCGGCGGCGGTGTAGGTATTCGGCTACTTCAATGTCGATTGGCCAGGATCAAAACCGGTGTGAGCGCGACTGCACTGCGTCATCGTGGTCTGGTGAACGCCCGCCGCCTGGTCGCCGCACTGGCCGTGTTCGCCGTTGTCGTGGCCGGTCTCGGGATAACGATCGCCGTACTGACCGCGCAGAAGCCGCAGACACCTACCGCCGCGCCGACCCCACCACCGCGGCCTCAAGTGCCGACACCGGCGGAGTTTCAGCTCGGCGTCGTCGTCACCGACACGAACTGCTCCGAATCGGCCGGCTGCCTCTACAAGTATCGGATCGAGCCGAAATATCTTGGTGTGCACCCGCTGCCGGACACCCAGATCGAGGTGATCTATCAGGTGAGCGGCGGCCATCAGCCCCAGACCGGCGACTTCACGGTGCAGGGCGGCCAGGCCCGCGTGCTGCAGGACGTGCCCATCGAAGGTCCACCCGGGGCGCATCTGCAGGCGTCGGTCACGCAGGTGGTGGGGTGAGGCCATGGCGTCGTCGTTGCTTCGCGCCCAAGAAGGCCTCCCGCGAGGGGTGCAGGGTGCGGCCGATCCGCGGTTCGCCAATGTCGTGCGGATCTTCGCCGGGTTGTTTCCCGGTCGCCGGTTCGGCGGCGGCGCCCTGGCGGTCTACATCGATGGCAAGCCGGTCGTCGACGTCTGGACCGGATGGTCCGATCGGGCGGGCACGGTGTCCTGGACCGCCAACACCGGCGCGATGGTGTTCTCGGCAACGAAGGGCGTGGCCGCCACTGTCGTGCACCGGCTCGTCGACCGCGGACTGCTGGACTACGACACCCCGGTAGCCGAGTACTGGCCTGAGTTCGGCGCCAACGGCAAATCGGACATCACCGTCCGCGACGTGCTGCGGCACCGCACCGGCCTGTCCCACCTGAAGGGGATCACCAAAGAGGACCTGCTGGATCACCACCTGATGGAGGAGCGGTTGGCCGCAGCGCCGCCCGACCACCTGCGGGGGCAGGGCGCCTACCATGCGCTCACCTACGGGTGGCTGGTGTCGGGCGTGTGCCGGGCGGTGACGGGCATGGGCATGGGCGAGCTGATCCGTGAAGAGGTGGCCCGTCCGCTCAATACCGACGGCCTGCACCTCGGGCGCCCGCCCGCCGGTTCGCCGACCAAGGTGGCGCAAATACTCGCGCCGCAGAGCGCGCGCCCCAACCCGGTGTTCGACTTCGTCGCGCCGAAGGTGGCCGGGCTGCCGTTCTCCGGAGCATTCGGAGCGATGTACTTTCCGGGCATCAGATCGCTTGTGCAGGGCGATATTCCATTCCTCGACGGCGAGGTGCCCGCCGCGAACGGTGTCGTCACCAGCCGTGGCCTGGCCAAGATGTATGCGGCAATCGCCAACGACGGTGTGATCGACGGCGGGCAGTTCCTGTCGCCTAGGGTGGCCGACGGGCTGATCGGCAGACCGAAGGTGCGGCCCGACCTGAACCTCGTGGTGCCGATGCCGTTCCACCTCGGCTACCACGAATCGCCAATTCCCGGTTTGCTGAAGGGCTTCGGCCACATCGGCCTCGGGGGCACCCTCGGCTGGGCCGACCCCGCGACCGACAGCGCGTTCGCATTCGTGCACAACAGGCTGCTCACCGCGATGGTGCTGGACATGGGATCGTTCGCGGGACTCGCGCGCCCGATGCGCAACGCCATCACCGCAGCGCGGAGCAAGGGCGCCATGACGGTGCCCAGGTACGGCGCGACCTTCCACGAGAACGCCAAGCACAGCGACGTACCGACGAAGCGGTTAGCAGGCAGGCGTTGAGCACGAGCAAATCAGCGTGCGCGTAAGCCCCAGACCTGGCTGTGCGCGCCGTGACACGCATGGTTATAGTGGTGCGCGGACGCCGGAAGATGGGACATTGCAACCTCTTTGGCCGACGGGGCGCGCCAAACGGTATCCGGCGCCTTGTACCGTACGAAAAATGCCGAGGGGATATTCACGTGATGGATCTGAAAGCAGTTGCAGCAGGAGCGTTTCTTTCCGCCGGGCTGGCGTTGACCGCCATCGGCGTGAGCGCGGGCATTGCGAATGCGACACCCGCCACGCCGGCCACCGCTGGGCCCCAGTACATCTCAGACAACGGGCCCGGCCGCGGCCACGGTCATGGGCACGACGACTGGTGGTGGGACGGTGACAACGGCCACAGGGACTGGAACCCGGTCGACGCCTGCGTCGGCGTGCAGGGACCGTTCGGCTACGTGCAGGGCGGCGCCTGCATCTAGCCGGTCGTCGGTACGACGCCCCGCGCCTGGGGCAGCGGAAGATCGTTGTAGGTCGCTATCCCGGGCGCGGCGGCGACGACGGCCGGAATTGCGTGGATCGGCGGCATCGCCGTCATGATGTGGCCGATCACGAAGAGATCCTCGATCGACTTCATGTTCTCGATCATGTCCGGTGGCGGCAGGAAACCGACCTGCATGTTGACGGTCGGACGTCCGTCGATGGTGATCTTCCAGCCGTCGCCGTCGAGCTTCCAGTCCGGGTCGAGTGTCTGACCCTTGCGCCACCGCACGCTGAGCTCGACAACCGTCTTGCCGCCAACGCGGCCTTGCCAGCTGGCGAAGACGCCTGCGACGTGGCCCGCCTTGATCGTCCACGAGGACATCACGAGGTCCTCGGTCGTCTGCGCATACTCGGTTTCGCACACTACTTCGTCGAGTTCGACGCCCAGCGAGTCGGCGACCAGCCGCACCGCCTCCTCGAACACGGCCGTGCCCTTCGCCGCCATCGGCCCCAGGTCCGGGTCGTCGATCGGGACGCCGAAGCCGGCCGGGCGCTCGGTGTCCGGCGAGTCGTAGAGCGTCGTATCGGCGGATTCGGCGACGGTGACCTTGTCGACCCGGTCGCAGGCGGACGCGGCGACGATGGCGAGCAGATCGGCGAAGCCGGGGCTGACGCCGGAGCCGAATATCGTTGAGTTGCCCTGCCTTGGCGGCCTGCTCGATGCGGTCGCGGCCCTCGCCCAGGTTGTGTCCGGTGATGAACGACGCCGACGTCACCACGTTCACCCCGGCCGACAAGATGCGCACCAGCTCGTCGACGTCGATCCACATCGGGTTGTAGATGACGCAGTCGGGTTTCAGCGCCAGCAGCGCGTCCACATCGTTGGTGGCGGCGACGCCGAGCGGCTCGATGCCGACCAGTTCGCCTACGTCGACGCCGCTCTTGTCCTTCGACCAGGCATAACACCCGACGAGTTCGTAGTTCGGGTTCTTCGCGATCGCTTCTACCGAGCTTTTTCCGACGTTTCCCGTCGTCCATTGGACGACCCGGTAAGGGGTGGTGTTTGGCACTCGCTCAGCATAGGGAAGGCGACCCGCTTCAAGCGGTGCCTTTCGGCCACAAAATTGACGGTTCCGGTCTAGGACGCCAGCGTCGCCTTGCCGGTGCGCTGCTGACCGGCCCTGTCGATCCACGTCAGGTCGACGACATCGCCGGGATAGTGCGCGTCCAGCATCCGGGTCAGCGCGGTCGCGGAATTCACCGGGGCGCCGTTGATGCTGGTGAGGATGTCTCCGGCGACGAGGCCTGCCTGTTCGGCCGGCCCGCCCCTCAGCGCCTCGCGAATGACGACGCCCGGCACTTGGACGTCCTGATCGCCCGCGGCCACCCCGACGCCCAGCAGCGTGGGCGGCCCGATGTGCACGGTTTCGGACGGCACCCGCGACCGGATCTGATCGGCGATGCCCAGCGCTTGATTGATCGGAATGGCGAATCCCTTGCCGCCGGGCGCGAAGCGGTAATTCACCGTGGCAGCCACCGTTATGCCGACGACCTGTCCGGCGCTGTTGATCAGGGGTCCACCGGAGTCGCCGGCGCGGACGTTCGCCGCGACCTCGATCAACCCGTTGAGCTGATCGGAGCTGCCCGTCAGCGCATCCTTGGCGTCGATTGTGCGGTCGAGGCTGGTGATGGTGCCGGTTTCGATCGTCGGCGGGTTGCCCGGGTTCGCATTGCCGATCGCCACGGCGGGCTCTCCGATGACGATGGATGCGGAGTTGCCCAGCGGCGCGACGGGCAGCCCCGACGCCCCGCGAAGCTGCAGCAGGGCGATGTCGTGGGTGCGGTCGTAGCCGATCAGGTCCGCCGTGAACGACTGGCCGGAGCCGACATTGTGACCAGTGATGACATCGGCACCCTGAACGACATGGTAGTTGGTCAGCACCTCGCCGTTGGGGTTGAGCAGAAAGCCCGTGCCCGCGCCGATGGCGTGCTGGTAGTTGATCGTGGTGTCGATCTGAACGACGGCGGGTTGTACGGCCCCGATTGCGGTGTCCAGCGGCGCCGCCGAGGCGATCACCGGACGGATCGGCGCTACCAGCGCCATCACGGCGGCGATCGCGATCAGCAGGCGATACGGGTGTAAGCGGGCCATATGGAGACTTTCGGCTGAAATCGGATTCTCATTACATCGTGGCAATGAGTTGTTCCCTTGTCGAAGCGGGGCTAATCGTCGACGGCGACTCCGCCGCGTGACCGCCTGCGCCGACGCAGGGTGATCCTGCCCGAGGTGCGCCGGTTGCGCAGGCCGCCGTTGGTCGGCCCGTCGTCGGCGGCGTCGGCAGCGGGCTCGGGCTCGGCAGCGGCCTCGTCCTCGGCGGCGTCGCCCTCCGATTTCTCGGCCGTGACCTCCGCGGGCTCACGGTCGGTCTGCTCCTCGGCGTCGGCGGGTGCGTCGGTGTCGGGCGTTGCAGCGTCGTCGTCGACGGGCGCCTCGGCCTCGTCGGCGGCGACGTCGGTGGTGTCCTCGCCGTCCGTCTTGTCGGCGGCCTTGCGGCGCCCGCGACGGCCCTTCTTCTGCGCCTTCGGCTTGAGCGGTTTGGGCGGCGGCGGCGGTAGTTCGGCCACGTAAGCGAGGTAGAACGCGGCGATGCCGAGCAGGGCGATCGCCGCCGCGGCGCCGTAGCTGCCGAACAGCCAACGACCCGCGCTGTCAAGGCTCAGCCAGATCTCGCTGATCGCGGTCCCCACGATCAGCACCCCCGCCAGGACGTGCAGCGCGATCGACGACGTCCGCAGGCTCAGTGCCAGTTGCGGGGTGCCCAACTCGGGCTTGCGCGTCCGCAGCAGCGTGAACACCACCGGCAGTCCCGCCAGGCCGATCAACGCGCCGGCGACGATGCGCAGCACCGTGCCCAGCGTGTGCGAGGTCGTCCCCCTCAGCTCCGGCCAGCGCGGCAGGATGAAGAAGAAGTACAGAACGCCGGCGGCGATCGAGAACGACGCGTGCCAGGCCACCGCAACTTTGCGGCTCATACTCCTCCTGTCGATTGTTGGCCAAGGGACGACCAGCTCGTCGCTGCCCACTGGTCGCCCCTCGGACCGAGTGCGGAGGATGCGGGATTTGAACCCGCGAGGGCTATTAACCCAACCCGCGTTCCAGGCGAGCGCCATAGGCCACTAGGCGAATCCTCCGCGGGCCATGGTAACCGACCTGCCTAACACACCCTCTCAGCCGGTTGGAGACCACGTATTACACTCACCGTGGACCCCGCGCGGCGTCTATCCTGTGAACTCCCCCAGGGCCGGAAGGCAGCAAGGGTCAATGGGCTCTGTCGGGTGCGCGGGGTCCCCTTTTCTTTCCACACCGTGAGGACGCATCGTGTCGTTTCACTCGCTCGGCCGTGAGGATTTGCAGGCCCAGCACGAGTCGCAGAGGACCAACTACGCCGACCTGCAGGCCAAGCAGCTCAAACTCGACCTGACCCGCGGCAAGCCGTCGCCGGCGCAGCTGGACCTGTCCAACGCGCTGCTGAGCCTCCCCGGTGACGAATATCGCGACGGGGAGGGCACCGACACCCGCAACTACGGCGGCCTACACGGCCTGCCGGAACTGCGCGCCGTCTTCGGCGAGCTGCTCGGCATCCCGGTGCAGAACCTGATCGCGGGCAACAACGCCAGCCTGGAGCTGATGCACGACGTGGTGGTGTTCTCGCTGCTGCACGGCGGCGTGGATTCGCCGAAGCCGTGGGTTCGGGAGCCGTCCGTCAAGTTCCTGTGCCCGGTGCCCGGCTACGACCGGCACTTCGCGATCACCGAAAGCCTCGGCATCGAGATGATCAATGTCCCGATGCTCGAGGACGGACCCGACGTGGACCTGATCGAGGAGCTCGTCGCCGCCGACCCGGCCATCAAGGGGATGTGGTGCGTGCCGGTGTTCTCCAACCCGACCGGGGTCACGTTCGCCTGGGAGAAGGTGCGCCGGTTGGTCCAAATGCGCACTGCCGCACCGGATTTCCGATTGTTCTGGGACAACGCGTACGCGGTGCACACCCTGACGCACGACACCGTGCAGCAGATCGACGTGCTCGGCCTGGCCGCCGCGGCCGGTAACCAGAACCGGCCGTACGTGTTCGCCTCGACGTCGAAGATCACCTTCGCGGGAGCGGGTGTCAGCTTCTTCGGCGGCTCGCTGGCCAACATCGCGTGGTACCTGCAGCACGCAGGGAAGAAGTCGATCGGTCCGGACAAGGTCAACCATCTGCGTCATCTGCGGTTCTTCAAGGACGCCGACGGGGTGCGCCTGCAGATGCAACGCCACCAACAGCTGCTCGCGCCGAAGTTCGCGTTGGTGGCCGACATCCTCGAAGACCGGCTCGGCGAGTCCAAGATCGCGTCGTGGACCGACCCGAAGGGCGGCTACTTCGTCAACCTCGACGTGTGGCCGGGCACGGCCAAGCGGACCGTGTCGCTGGCCAAGGACGCAGGCATCGCCGTCACCGAGGCGGGCGCCTCGTTCCCGTACCGAAAAGACCCGGACGACAAGAACATTCGTATCGCCCCGACATTCCCGTCGCTGCCCGATCTCAGGGAGGCGATCGACGGGCTGGCCACCTGCGCCCTGCTGGCGGCGACCGAGTCGCTGCTCGAGGGCTGACGTGTCAATTCGTCACCGCCGCTCGGTAGCCTGCTGAGCGTGGCGCTCTACCGCAAGTACCGACCGGCAACTTTCGCGGACGTGGTTGGCCAGGAACACGTCACCGAACCGCTGTCCACCGCGCTGGCAGCCGGCCGCATCAACCACGCGTACCTCTTCTCCGGGCCGCGGGGCTGCGGTAAGACCTCGTCGGCGAGGATCCTGGCCCGTTCACTGAACTGCGAGCAGGGCCCAACGCCGACACCCTGCGGGGTCTGCGACTCGTGCGTCGCGCTGGCGCCCAACGGGCCGGGCAACGTCGACGTGGTCGAACTCGACGCGGCCAGCCACGGCGGCGTCGACGACACCCGCGAGCTCCGCGACCGCGCGTTTTATGCGCCCGCGCAGTCGCGGTACCGCATCTTCATCGTCGACGAAGCGCACATGGTCACCACCGCGGGCTTCAACGCGCTGCTGAAGATCGTCGAGGAACCGCCCGAGCACCTGATCTTCGTGTTCGCCACCACCGAGCCGGAGAAGGTGCTGCCCACCATCCGTTCGCGCACCCACCACTACCCGTTCCGGCTGCTCGCCCCGCGCACCATGCGCTCGCTGGTGGAACGCATCTGCGAGCAGGAGGGGGTGGCGGTCGACGAGACCGTCTACCCGTTGGTGATCCGCGCGGGCGGCGGCTCTCCCCGCGACACCCTGTCCGTGCTCGACCAGCTGCTGGCCGGCTCCGAATCGGGCCCAGCGGGCAATCACATCTCTTACCCGCGGGCGCTGGCGCTGCTGGGCGCCACCGACGTCGCACTGATCGACGATGCCGTCGACGCGCTGGCCGCGGGAGATGCCGCCGCGCTGTTCGGCGCCGTCGAGTCGGTCATCGATGCCGGCCACGACCCGCGTCGGTTCGCCACCGATCTGCTGGAGCGCGTCCGCGACCTGATCGTGCTGCAGGCGGTCCCCGACGCCGCCGCCCGCGGGGTGGTCGACGCACCCGGCGACGTGCTGGACCGGATGCGCGATCAAGCCGGCCGCATCGGGGCGGCCACACTGGCGCGCTACGCCGAGGTGGTGCATGCCGGGCTTGGCGAGATGCGCGGGGCCACCGCGCCGCGGCTGCTGCTCGAGGTGGTGTGCGCGCGGCTGCTGCTGCCGTCGGCGAGCGATACGGAAGCGGCTCTGCTGCAACGGATCGAGCGCATCGAGACGCGGCTGGAGATGTCCATCCCCAACGACGGCGCAGGCGCAACCGGCGCCTCGTCCGCGGCGCCAGCGCCGTCGAAGCAGTTCACCCGGAGGGGCGCGACGGCCGTGCCGTCGAATGAGCCCGTGCCGCCGGCCCCGGAGCCGACGCCGGCGGAGCCACCGTCCCCGTCGCCGCCACCTGTGCAGCCGCCGGCCGATCCCGTGGTCGAGGCACCCGTCGCGCCCCCCGCTCCCGTCGGTGGCGAGCTGGACGCGGCCGCGATCCGCCGACAGTGGTCGACCGTGCTGGACAAGGTGCGCGAACGCAGCCGTTCGCTGGCGGTCATGCTGGCCGGCGCGGTGGTGCGCACCGTCGACGGCACGACGCTGCTGTTCAACCACGAGTCGGCGCCGCTGGCCAAGCGGCTCAATGAGCAGCGCAACGCGGACGTCGTCGAAGAGGCGCTCAAGGACGCGCTCGGCGTGGGACTGAAGGTCCGCTTCGAAGTCGGGTCGGCCACCGAGCCGACGACGGCCCCGTCGGCAGGCGCCGATGTCGCCCAGGTTCAGCGTGACGAAGAGGACAGCATGCTGGCCGAGGCCGGCAACGACAGCTCCGATACGGTGCGGCGTGATCCCGAAGAAGCCGCGCTCGAACTACTGCAGAACGAACTCGGCGCCCGTCGCATCGACGGCAGTTAGGCAGTCGGGCTAAGCCGTCCACCACGGCCGCAGCGGCAGCCCGCCGTCGTTGCCCGCTTCGTCGAGCTTGACCGCCAACACCTGGTGCAGCTGAACGACATTCGTCTCGAAGCCCAGCCGCGAGCCCGCCATGTACAGTCCCCACACCTTGGCGGTCGGCAGGCCGACCTCCTCGACGGCCTCGTCCCACCGCTCGACGAGATTGCGGCACCAGTCCCGCAGCGTCAACGCGTAGTGGTGGCGCAGGTTCTCCTCGTGCACGACTTCGAGGCCGACATCCTGCGCCTCGGTGATGATCCGGCCGGATCCGGTGAGTTCCCCGTCGGGGAAGACGTAGCGGTCGATGAAGCCGCCGGCGGTCGCGCCCGTCCTGTTGTCCGGCCGGGTGATGCAGTGGTTGAGCAGCAGCGCGCCGACACGCATCTTCGACTGCAGGAAGCCGAAATACGACGGGTAGTTGTGCACCCCGATGTGCTCGGTCAGCCCGATGGAGGACACCGCGTCGAAGCCAGCTTCCCTGACGTCGCGGTAGTCGCCGTGCCGGACCTCGGCGAGGTCGGCGAGGCCTTCGTCGGCGATGGCCTTCTGCGCCCAGGCCGCCTGCTCCCGCGACAGCGTGACACCGATCGCCTTGACGCCGTGGCGGGCCGCGTGGCGGACCATGCCGCCCCACCCGCAGCCCACGTCCAGCAGCCGGTCGCCGGGCCGCAGCCGAAGCTTCTCGAACACCAGTCGGTACTTGTTCTCCTGCGCCTCTTCGAGCGAGGCGTCGGGATGCGGATAGCAGGCGCAGGTGTAGGTCATCGACGGGCCGAGCACCCACTCGTAGAACGTGTTCGACACGTCGTAGTGGTGATGGATCGCCTCGGCGTCGCGGGTCTTGCTGTGCCGCAGGCCTTCTGCGATACGCCGCCAGCGGGGCAGTGCCTCCTGCGGCGGCGGCGCGATCGGCCTGAGGTGCTCGAAGCCGATGGAGCGGACGATGTTGGCCAGCACCCGTGCCGGTGGACGCTTGAAGTCCATCTTGTCGGCGAGTGCCCGCAGCAACTCGTAGGGATCGCCGGGATGCACGCCGTGTGGCTCCAGATCGCCGGCGACGTATGCGCGGGCCAACCCGAGATCGCCGGGCGCGGTGGCGAGATAGGTCGTGCCGCGCGGTGTCAACAGGTCAAGGCCGAGGGTGGCGTCGTCGGGTCCCGCCGTACTGCCGTCGTACGCGGTGAACTTCAACGGCAGCTGACCGGCCGCGAAGATCTCCAGGATCTCGGCCAGCGTCAGCTTCTTGGCCGGCGCATGCGTGGGGTGTTCCTTGTACGTGGTCATCGCCTTTGCACCGCCTTCGCGTATAGATCCAGCAGACGTGAATCGGGGTCGTATGTCTTCTTTACGGTCTTGTAGGTTTCCCCGCCATAGAGTTCGTCGAACTCATCCTGGGAATAAAACGCGTCGGAGTACAGCGATTTGTGTCCTTCCAGGTCGCTGACCTTGCGTTCGATCAGTTTGTTCGTGTGGCCGTCCTCCGGTCCGACCGGCACGGAGGACCAGAAGCCGACGTTGACGTAGGTGTGGTGTGGCCTGAGCGGGTATAGCGGCCAGGTTCCGCCCGACTTCGAGTCGTCGCGAAGCCGCAGCGGGCACAGCCAGATCGGCTCGATCGGGACGTTCTCCAGGAACCAGTCGAGGAAGTCGACGCACCGCTCGATCGGCACCTCGACGTCCTGGACGACGCGTTCGCGCGCCGGTCGGCCGTTGCGCTTCTCGATCCGGTCGGCGATGTTGAACCGCTGGTCGTAGCCGATCAGCTTCCAGTAGAAACTGCTGCGCCGGTAGCGCCGCGGCCAGAACCGCCGGATTTTCGGGTTCTGCGCGCCGAACGCGCGTGAGCACCAGAACCAGTCGGTGTCCCACCGCCACAGGTAGTCGTGAATGGTGAGCCGGTCGTGCTTCTCGCCGTCAGCGTGCTGGATCGACCGGTAGTAGATGTGCTGGCCGGTGTAATCGCTGACGGGCCCCGGCGTCGAGGTCTGCACGCCGACGCACAGATAGCTCTCATCGGCGCTGAACACCACGCCGTCGAGATAGTCGACCGGGGTGCCGTCGATGCCACCGGTCTCGATGATGCGGTCCATCGTCGCGATGAGTTCGCGCAGCGAGTGAAATCGCAGATGCCTCAGTGCCACGAACGGCTTGACCGGCTCCAGCTCGATCTTCAGCCGAACCGAATAACCCAACGTCCCATACGAATTCGGGAATGCATGGAAAAGATCGGAGCACAGGTCGCGACTTGCGGTGATGACATCGCCGGTGCCGGTGAGGATGTCCATCTCGAGCACCGACTCGTGCGGCAGGCCGTTGCGGAACGACGTCGACTCGATACCGAGTCCGGTCACCGCGCCGCCGAGGGTGATGGTCTTGAGCTGCGGCACGACCAGCGGCACCAACCCGTACGGCAGCGTCGCGGCCACCAGGTCCTCGTAGGTGCACATGCCGGCGACATCGGCGGTTCTGGCGTCGGGATCGACCGACACGACACCTGTGAGCCCCGAGACGTCCAGCCCCTTGGCGTTGCTTTTCGCGCGGGCCCTAAACAGGTTGGAGGTCGGTTTGGCGAGGCGGACGGTGGCCGTCGGCGGGATGGCGCGGTAGCTGGCGAGAAGGCGCTGCACGCCTGCGGCGTGGGCAGCACGTGCGTCGGTTGCGGGAACAGACACGGATATACGCTAGTCCGCGGCTGCGGCCGATGCGACCGCACCACGACGAGGGGAGTCAAATCCGATGGGACAGGTCAGTGCGTCCAGCAGCGTCTTGATCGACGCCACGCCGGAGAAGGTATTGGCGGCTGTGGCGGATTACACAACGATCCGCCCGAAGATCCTCTCGGAGCGTTACCGCGACTACCGGGTGCTCGAGGGTGGCCAGGGTGCGGGCACCGTTGCGAGCTGGAAGCTGCAGGCGACCAAGTCGCGGGTGCGCGACGTCAAGGCCAGCGTCGACGTCGCGGGTCACACCGTCATCGAGAAGGACGCCAACAGCTCGATGGTGACCAACTGGACCGTGGCCCCCGCCGGACCGGGCTCGTCGGTCACCGTCAAGACGTCCTGGCAGGGTGCCGGCGGCATCGGCGGTTTCTTCGAAAAGACGTTCGCGCCGTTGGGGCTGAAGAAGATCCAGGCCGAGGTGCTGGACAACCTCAAGAAGGCCGTGGAGAGCAGCTAGTCGCTACATCGTCCGCTGCGTCGCGAGGAAGCCCGCGATGCCGCGCACCACGGCGTCGGCGTACTTCTGCCGTCCCTCCGGGGTGGTGATCAGGCCGGCGTCGGCGGGGTTCTTCATGTTGCCGAGCTCGATGAGGATCGACGGGTACTGCGCCAGGTTCAGCCCGGCGATGTCCGAGCGGGGGTTGAGGCCGTCGGTGCCGACGTAGGTCGAGGGCACCAGGCCCGATGCCTTCAGCTGATCGCGCATCGTCGTGGCGAACTGCACCGACGGACCCGCCTGCACCTGGTTCAGCGGCGGCGACGAGTAGAGCACGTGGAAGCCGCGGCCGGTGGGCGGGCCGCCGTCGGCGTGGATGCTGACGACCGCGTTGGGTTTCAACGCGTTGGCCATCGCCGCGCGCTCGTCGACGCAGGGCCCGAGCCCGGTGTCGTTGCCGCGCGACATGGCGGTCCGCACACCGAGCGCCGTCAGCGACTGGCGGATCCGCAGCGTGGTGTCCCAGGTGAAGCTGTGCTCGGGATAGCCGTCGTTGGTGGAGGTGCCGCTTTCCTGGCAGTTCTTGGTGCCGCCGCGACCGGTGGGGACCTGGCGGCCGATCGAGCTGTCGTTGGCGCCGTTGTGGCCCGGGTCGAGGAAGACGGTCATGCCCGCGATGTTGGCGGGCGCGGCGGATGCGGGGCTGGCAAGCATGGACGCGGCGACCACCAGGCAGGCAGTCGCGGTCGCGCCGACACGCAGGATCGCTGACACACGCACGGCGCCAAGGTAGCCCGTAGGCGTCTAGGCTTGGAAGGCCAAACCGCCGCGTGCCCGCGAGCGAAACCAAGTCGAGACCAATACGCAAGGGGACTGTCATGCAACCCGGAGGCCAGCCCGACATGTCGGCGCTCCTCGCGCAGGCGCAGCAGGTGCAGCAGCAGCTGATGGAGGCCCAGGAGCAGCTCGCCAACACCGAGGTCCACGGGCAGGCCGGCGGCGGCCTGGTCCAGGTCACGATGAAGGGCAGCGGCGAGGTGGTGGGGGTGTCGATCGATCCGAAGGTCGTCGACCCCGACGACGTCGAGACGCTGCAGGACCTGATCGTCGGCGCGCATGCCGACGCGGCGCGGCAAGTCACGCTGCTGGCCCAGGAGCGGCTGGGGCCGCTGGCCGGTGGCATGGGCGACCTGGGTTTACCGGGGCTGTAATTGTTCCGCCATGTTTGAGGGCCCCGTTCAGGACCTGATCGACGAGCTGGGAAAGCTACCCGGCATCGGTCCCAAGAGCGCGCAGCGCATCGCCTTTCACCTGCTGTCGGTCGAGCCGCCGGACATCGACCGGTTGACCGCGGTGCTGGGCAAGGTACGCGACGGGGTGAAGTTCTGCGCGGTGTGCGGGAACGTCTCCGACGACGACCGCTGCCGGATCTGCTCCGATCCGCGTCGCGACGCGTCGCTGGTGTGCGTCGTCGAGGAGCCCAAGGACGTGCAGGCCGTCGAGCGGACTCGCGAATTCCGCGGCCGTTACCACGTGTTGGGCGGCGCGCTGGATCCGCTGTCGGGTGTCGGGCCCGAGCAGCTGCGGATCCGCGAGCTGCTCAACAGGATCGGTGAGCGGGTCGATGGAGTGGACATCGCCGAGGTGATCATCGCGACCGATCCCAACACCGAGGGTGAGGCGACGGCGACGTATCTGGTCCGCATGCTGCGCGACATCCCCGGCCTGGCGGTGACGCGCATCGCCTCCGGCCTGCCGATGGGCGGAGACCTCGAGTTCGCCGACGAGCTGACACTCGGTCGGGCGCTTTCCGGCCGCCGCGCCCTCACTTGAATCACATCGATCGACGTTTCGCACAGATCTTCTCGCGCATTGCCTGCAGAACGTCGATCGATGTGACTTGTCGGTGCCTACGGGCACGATGCGCGTATGTCTGAGGTGTTCATCGGTAGTGAGGAAGTGGCCGCCGGTCGCGTGACGCGTCATGAGCTTCGACGTTGGTACAGGACCGTCTATCGCGGTGTTTATGCGCGCAAGGATGCCGAGTTGTCCTTGCGGGACAGGGCGATCGCGGCGTGGCTGGCGTCGGGCCGCAACGGGGTGGTGGCGGGCGTCGCTGCATCGGCCCTCCACGGTGCGCCGTGGGTGGATCCCGGCCTGCCCATCGAGCTCGTCGGTGTGAAGATCCGTCCGCAAGACGGACTCATCCCGCGGGCGGACCGGATAGGTGAGGACGAGATCACCAGGGCCTCCGGACTTCCCGTGACGTCACGAATTCGCACGGCCTTCGATATGGGACGTCACCTCGAGCGGTCGGACGCTTTGGTACGCCTCGACGCGCTGATGTGGAATCAGCAGTTCTCCCGTGCAGACGTGCTGGCGCTCGCCGAGCGGTATCCGCGAGCTGCCGGCCTCCGCCGACTGCTGGAACTACTGCCGCTCATCGACGGTGGAGCGGAATCGCCGCGCGAGAGCCGACTTCGGTTGTGGTTGTTGGACGCAGGCTTCCCGCGTCCCGAGACGCAAATTCCCGTTCTGGCAGCAGGTACCTGCCCGGTGGCATTCCTGGACATGGGATGGCGCGAGTACAAGGTGGCTGTCGAATACGACGGAGATCACCACAGAAAAGACCGACGTCGGTACGTCAAGGACATTGCCAGGCTGCGGATGCTCGAAGCGCTTGGCTGGATCGTCATTCGGGTGATCGCGGAGGACAGACCGCGCGACGTCATAGACCGAGTGGAGGCGGCCCTGGTCAGCCGCGGTTGCTTGATCGATATCGACGAATTGAAGCAGTTCACACGCACTTTCGCCGCATAGCCGCGCTACACGCGGCGGGGCGCCGCGAGGCGTTCGCGGCGTAGCAGGTCCACCTCGGGCAGGTCCAGCGGCGGCAGGTCACCGACGACGCGCGACAGCAGATGGTCGGCGAGTTGCGGATTGCGCGCCAGGCACGGGCCGTGCAGATACGTGGCGACCACGCCGCCCTGCACGGCGCCGTCGAAGCCGTCACCCTCGCGATTGCCCGCGCCCGAGATCACCCGGGCCAGCGGTTGTGCATCCGGTCCGAGAACCGTTCCACCGCGGTGGTTTTCGAAGCCGGTCAGCCGTTCGGTGAGCCCGGCCGGCAGTGGCTGGCTGACCACCTCGCCGATGGTCCGCCTGGGCTGCGGCGATGTCGTCAGGTCGAGCAGCCCGACACCGTCGACCCGTTCGCCCGCCGATGTCTCGTACCAATGGCCGAGCACCTGGATCGCCGCGCAGATCGCCAGCACCGGAGCGCCCTTCGCCGCCGCCTCCTGCAGGCCGGGGTACCGGGTGAGGTGCCGGGTCGCGAGCCGCTGCGCGTAGTCCTCCGCGCCGCCGAGCGTGTAGAGGTCCAGCGTCGACGGCACTGGGTCGTCCAGCGTGATGTTGACGATCTCGGCGTCAAAACCCCTGCGCCGCAAACGCTGTCGCAGCACCACCGAGTTGCCGCCATCGCCGTAGGTGCCCATCACGTCGGGCAGCACCAACCCGATCCGCACCGTCGAGTCAGCCACGGTTCAGCGCTCGATTCAGCGCAAGGAACGCCGTGTAGTTCGCGACCACCTCGACATGGCCTGGTGGGCACGACGTGATGGCCTCAACGGCGTCGTGCACCAACGTGTGTGCGACGCCCGCGTACCCGAGCCGCACCGCCAGGTCGGTGCCGCGTTCCCCCGCCGCCACCACCGGCGCATCGACGAAGTGCTCGAAGTTCACGTCCCACAGCCAGGACAGATCCTCGCCGTCGGGCACCTGCCCGTTGACCGAGATCACCACCGAGCCGGCGTCGGTGTCGACCATCGACAGCGCCTCCTGCCACCCCGCCGGGTTCTTGGCCAGCAGCATCCGCACGGTGTGCGCGCCGTGCCGCAGGGTGCGGTAGCGGCCCGCGACCTCGTCGACGCCGGATGCCGCCTGCACCGCGGCCGCCGGGTCGGCCCCCATCGCCACGGCCGCGGCGACGGCCTGGGTGGCGTTGCCGCGGTTGACCGTTCCCGGCAGCGCGAGCTGCATCGGCAGGGCGAGCCCGTCGGGCCCGTAGATCGTCGTGTCGTCGTACCACCACTGCGGGGTCGGCCGTTTGAAGTCCGTGCCTGTCGAGTACCAGTCGGCGCCGTCGCGCACGATGATCTCGCCGCTGCGCGGACAGCTCACCGAGTCGTTCGCCCAGCCGCCGCCCGCGGCGACCCAGACCACGTTCGGGCTGTCATATGCGGCCGACGTCATCAGCACGTCATCGCAGTTGGCGACGATGACGGTGTCGGGGTGGCGGGCGAGTCCCGCCCGCAGCGTGCGCTCGATGTGGTTGATCTCACCGACCCGGTCGAGCTGGTCGCGGGACAGGTTCAGCAGCACGATCACCGTCGGGTCGACGGCGTCGGACACATGCGGCACGTGCATCTCGTCGACCTCGAGCGCCGCCAGCTGCGCGTAGCGCGCAGCGGCCAGCGCGACCACCAGCCCCGCGTCCATGTTGGCGCCCTCGGCATTGGTGGCGACATCCCCGAGCGTGCCCAGCGCGGCCGCGGTCATCCGGGTGGTCGTGGACTTGCCGTTGGTGCCGGTCACGATGGCCGTGCGGCGGCCCTCCCCGAGCTGGCGAAGAATGGATTCATCCAGCGTCATCGAGACGAGGCCACCGATCATGGCACCCGCGCCGCGGCCGGTCACCCGCGACGACCAGCGTGCGGCGGCCCCGGCCGCCAGCGCGATCCGTCCGCGAAAGGTGACCATTCCGTGCATTTTATGTGTCCGACACGCGGCCTCACCCGCCGAGCCTTGTCGGATCGCCGTGCCATCCTGACGTTGTGAGCCACACTGGTGACGAATGTCGCCGGCCGAGCGGCTCCTGGGGCCGGCCGGCGGCCGACCCCGGCGAGGGTTGGGCGGTCGTCGATGTCGAGACGACCGGATTCCGACCGGGGCAGGCCCGCATCGTCAGCGTCGCCGCGCTGGCCGTCGGTGACGACGGCAGCGTCGAGCACAGCGTCTCCACCCTGCTGAATCCCGGAGTCGATCCCGGACCCACGCACGTGCATGGCCTGACGGCCGAGATGCTCGAGGGCCAGCCGTGTTTCGCCGACGTCGCCGGCGACATCATCGAGGTGTTGCGCGGACGCACGCTGGTCGCCCACAACGTCGGCTTCGACTACTCCTTCCTGGCCGCCGAAGCCGAGTTGGCCGGTGTGGAGCTGCCGATCGATTCGGTCATGTGCACAGTCGAACTGGCCCGCCGGCTCGGCCTCGACGTCGACAACATGCGACTGGAGACGTTGGCGGCACACTGGGGCGTCAGCCAGATCAAGCCGCACGATGCGCTCGACGACGCGCTGGTGCTGGCACAGATCCTGAAGCCGGCGCTGGTCCGGGCGCGCGAGCGGAAAGTCTGGCTGCCGCTGCGGCCGGTCGAGCGGCGCACCTGGCCCAGCGGCCTGGTCACCCACGATGAGTTGCGCCCGTTGAAGATGATCGCGGCGCGGCTGCCGTGCCCGTACCTCAACCCGGGCCGGTTCGTTCGGGGCCGCCCGCTCGTGCAGGGCATGCGCGTCGGGCTGTCGGCCGAGGTGGTGCGCACCCACGAGGAACTCGTCGAACGCATCCTGCATGTCGGGCTGGCCTACAGCGATGCCGTCGACCCGGAAACGTCGCTGGTGATCTGCAACGAGCCCCGGCCTGAACAGGGCAAGGGGTACCAGGCCAACGAACTGGGCGTGCCGCTGGTCTCCGATGCCGAGTTCATGGGCCATCTGGACGGCGTGATCGCCGGTACCGGCATCGAGGAGTTCACCGACCACACCCTCGACGGCGGCCAGTTCGCGCTGTTCTGAGCCGGTTCACTCCGGGCGTGGTGTCCCCAGCGGCCGGCCCGCGGTGAACGTCACCGGTAGCTTGCCCACGCCGTCCATCGTGGGATTACCCGCGTATCTCTGCACGCCGTCGAGGTCGATCTGGTAGTCGGGCAGGCGGTCCAGCACGGCCTTCACCATGACCTCGAACATGACGCGGGCCAGCGGCGCCCCGATGCATCGGTGTGGTCCGAGCCCGAACGCGACGTGGCGGTTGGGCGAGCGGTCCAGCATCACGTCGCCGGGCCGATCGAACTCCCGCTCGTCGTGGTTGGCGGAGATCCAGCTGATCAGCAGACGGTCGCTGGGCCGGAGTCGTTGGCCGCCGAGTTCCGTGTCGCGGCTGACGGTCCGGCTGAGCTGCTTGTTGACCGAGAAGTACCGCAGAAACTCCTCGGCCGCGGAGCGATACAGCTCGGGTCGGTCGATGAGCTGGCGGCGCAGATCCGGGTGCGTGCCGAGATGCAGCAGGCTCAGCGCGGTCAGTGACGTCGTGGTGTCGACGCCGCCGCCGATGAGGTTCCACAGGATGTCGAGCAGTTGGGTGTCGGTCAACCGCTGCCCGTCGATGTCGAACTGGACCAGAAAGCTCGTCAGGTCGTCGCGGGGGTCGGCCCGCCGCGCGGCGATGAACTCCAGCAGACCGTCGAGCATCGCGGGGACTTCGGCGATCGCCCTGGTGTAGGCCTCTCCCCCGGACGCGGCCATCACCGAGTGGAAGAGGTTCGCGTACAGCTGCCAGTTGTCGTAGGGCAGGCCCATCAACCGCATCGTGAGGATCGCGGGCACCGGGCTCGCGTAGTCGAGCACGAGGTCCATCCGACCGTCGGCGATGCGTTGGTCGATGAACCAGTGCACCGACTGTGCCATGAACGGTCGCATCTTCTCGACGGCGCCGGTGGAGAAGAACGGGGTGAGGGCACGGCGCAACGCCAGGTGGTAGGGGCCGTCGACCTCACCGATGCCGAGTGGGGGTTGGCCTTCGGGGCGCGGCACCCCCATCTCGCCCTGATAGCTCACGCCGTCGTCGGCGTCGGGCTCGTACTTGTGCGCGAAGGTGTCGCCGTCCCGGGCCACCTGCGCGACCGCGTCGTAGCCCGTGACGAACCAGAACCCGCCGTAGCGCTCGTTCCAGGCGACCGGGCACCGCCGGCGCAGGTCGGCGTTGATCTCGAATTCGTTGCGGTGATACTCCTCGGAGTGATGGTCGAAGTCGACGATTGCGTCGGTGCGGACGTCCGGTCGGCCCATTAGGCTATCTTTGCATCTTTAGAGAGCCCTGTCAGAAAGGTCGGCCGTGCCGAATCACCGAACGGTCTTCAACCACGTCGGACTGTGCGTCACCGATCGCGAGCGTTCGCGCCGCTTCTACGAGGGTCTGCTCGGTTTCCAGTTCTGGTGGGATCTCGAACTGCCCGACGAGGGCACCGCGGCTCTTCTCCAGCTGGAGCCGCCGATCGGCGTGCGGGCGACATATCTGATCCGGGACGGCTTCGTGCTCGAACTCATCGACTACTCCAAGCGTGCCGCGCGAACCGGGCAACGGCGGGTGATGGACGACGTGGGGCTGACCCATATGTCGCTGTCGGTGTCCGATCTCGCCGGGGTGCTTGCGCAGGTGGAAAGTTTCGGCGGTTCGATCATCGAGGAGTCGACGACCGCGATGTTCGCGATGATCCGCGACCCCGACGGCCAGCTGATCGAGCTGCTGCCGGACAGCTGGTTGGCCAACCTGCCGCCGCGGCCCTGAGCCGCTCTTGAAAGTACTACATCTGTAGTGCTACCGTCTCGATCATGACAAGCACTACAGATGTAGTACACCGGACGTCCGTCTGGGCCGCCTATCGGCGCCACGGCTATTTCTTCCGGGAAGTGGCGATGCTGACGATCGCGATGGGCTACGTCCTGCACGCCTACCGCGTGATCTTCGGAGACGACGCCACGCTGCAGTACGTCGTCACGCCGACCACCGACATCCTGCTGATGGTTCCGATGACCTACGCCGCGATCACCGGGATCCTCGGATACCGGCGAATGGTGTTCACCAATCGGATTCACCGGGCCGCGCTCACTGCGGCCCTTGGCTACATCACGTTGAGCGTGCCCCTTCACGTCTATGTTCTCGTCGTACTCGGTGACGTCAGCTTCTACGTGCACATGGCCGGCTGCTGGTTCAGCTACTTCCTGCTGATCGCCGTCTACCCGGCATTCCTGACATTGTTCGCGAAGCTGCACTATGAGAACTGATGCCCGCCAATCCCGAACGACGGACCCAGATCCTCGACGCCGCGATCGACATCCTGTGTGACGACGGCGTCGGCGGTCTGACGCACCGACAGGTCGACAGCCGCGCCGGTGTGCCCGCAGGGACCACATCGAATTACTTCAGGACCCGCCGGGCGCTGGTCGAGGCGACAGCGGCCCGCACAGTCGAACTTCATTGGCAACGCGTCGAGGCCCTGCAGTCGGCCATCGGGCCGATGTCACGAGATGCTTTGAAGACGTTGATGATTCGAATGCTCGAACCGGACGAGCAATCTCGCCGCTGGACGTTGGCCCGGTTCGAGCTGTTCATGGAAAGCACCCGGCGCGACGAATTGCGGCCGCTGATGACCGAACTGCAGGCGGCGGCGGTGAAGTCGGCGACCCTCATCTTCGAGGCCGCCGGCTTCACCCTGGCGCCGGAGCGGATGGACGAACTCAGCAGGCTGCTCAACGGGTTTGTGTTCAGCAACCTCACCCTTGCGCCCGATCCGGGCACGCAGGATACCGCCGGCCTTGTGGACCGACTGCTGAGCGCCTTTCTCGACTAGGCGACTAGCTCAGAGCCTTGGCCTTGAGCGAGTCGTACTCGGCCTGCGAGATGGTGCCCGAATCCAACAGCGACTTCGCGTCGGCGATCTCCTGGGCGGGTGACCGGCCAGCCGTCTGACGGATGTAGTCGTCGGTGTCCCGCTTCGCCGCGGCGGCCGCTTCCCGCGCCCGTTCGGCCATGCCCTGGCCGCGGACGATGAGGTAGATCAGCGCGGTGAACCACGGGATGATGAACAAGAAGATCACCCAGAGCGCCTTCACCACCCCGGAGGTCTTGTGGTCGCGCCACAACAGGTCCGTCAGGATCTGGAACAGCACCAGCAGGTATGCGATCCAGGCGAAGATGATCAGGAAGTGCCAGAGAAAATCCCAGGTAGAGCCCCAGTCCATTGCCGCTCCTTCTCAACGGTTGAACACGCGATTTGCGCGCGCGTCAGTTAATCACACGTCGCGGGAAGCGTGTCTAGCGCGCGGCCCGGTTGACTGCCGACACCACGGCGCGAAGCGATGCGGTGGTGATCGACGTCGCGATGCCGACGCCCCACACGGTCCTGCCACCGATGGACGCCTCCACGTAGGCGGCGGCCTGTGCCTCCTCGCCGGCCGACAGTGCGTGCTCGGAGTAGTCCAGCACCGAGACGTCGAATCCGATGGCGCCCAACGCATCGACGAAGGCCGCGAGCGGGCCGTTGCCGGCCCCGACGATCTCGCGCTCGACGCCGTCGACCTTCACGACGGCCTCGATGGTGTCCGTGCCGCCGTCGATCTCCGACGCGGTCACCTTCTGCCGGATGCGCTCCAACGGCCGCACCGGCGCCAGGTATTCCTCGTGGAACACGTCCCACATCTCCTTCGGCGACACCTCGCCGCCTTCGCCGTCGGTGATCTTCTGGATCGCCTGGGAGAATTCGATCTGCAGTCGCCGCGGCAGCGCCAGCCCGTGATCGGCCTTCATGATGTAGGCCACGCCGCCCTTGCCGGACTGCGAGTTCACCCGGATGACCGCCTCGTACGTGCGGCCGACATCGCGTGGGTCGATGGGCAGATACGGGACTTGCCAGAGCAGGTCGTCGACGTCGGCGTCCTGTTCGTCGGCCGACACCTTCATCGCGTCGAGGCCCTTGTTGATCGCGTCCTGGTGGCTGCCGGAGAACGCGGTGTAGACGAGATCGCCGCCGTAGGGGTGGCGTTCGGGTACCGGCAACTGGTTGCAGTACTCGACGGTGCGGCGGATCTCGTCGATGTTGGAGAAGTCGATCTGCGGGTCGACGCCGCGGGAGAACAGGTTCAGGCCGAGCGTGACGAGGCAGACGTTTCCGGTGCGCTCGCCGTTGCCGAACAGGCAGCCCTCGATCCGGTCGGCACCGGCTTGGTAGCCCAGTTCGGCTGCGGCGACGGCGGTTCCGCGATCGTTGTGCGGGTGCAGGCTCAAGATGATGCTGTCCCGTGGGCTCAAATTCCGGTGCATCCACTCGATCGAGTCGGCGTAGGTGTTGGGAGTGGCCATCTCGACGGTCGCGGGCAGGTTCACGATCAGCGGCACCTCCGGTGTGGGCGCGATGATCTCGGCGACCGCGTTGCAGACGTCGACGGCGTACTCGAGTTCGGTGCCGGTGTAGGACTCCGGGCTGTACTCGAAGCGCCACTGCGTGCCCGGATACTTCTTGGCCTCCTCGACGCATATGCGGGCGCCGTCGGTGGCGATCGCCTTGACCGCCTCGCGGTCGGCGCGGAACACCACGCGCCGCTGCAGGATCGACGTCGAGTTGTAGAAGTGCACGATCGCGCGCGGCGCGCCTTCGCACGCCAGGAAGGTCCGCTCGATCAACTCGGGCCTGCACTGTGTCAGCACCTGGATCGTCACGTCGTCGGGGATCGCTCCCTCGGTGATGATCTCGCGGACGAAGTCGAAGTCGGTCTGGCTGGCCGACGGGAAGCCGACCTCGATCTCCTTGTAGCCCATGCGCACCAGCAGATCGAACATGCGGCGCTTGCGCTGCGGGCTCATCGGGTCGATCAGTGCCTGGTTGCCGTCGCGCAGGTCGACGGCGCACCACATCGGCGCGCGGTCGATGACCTTGTCGGGCCAGGTGCGGTCGGACAGGGTGATGCTCTCGACCTCGTCGGCGAAGCTGCGATAGCGGCCGACGGGCATGGCCGATGCGCGTTGGGTGTTCCAGGCCGGCTGGCCGGGGTGGGGCGGGCCGGACGGTTTGGTGATCTGGCGTACTGACGCGAAGGCGTCAGGAGAATCCGGTGTGGATTTGGAGAAGGTAGTCACGGTGTTTGCTCCGGGAGTAATAGGGACTCGACCGGCGCATCGCGAACACCCGCGACGGGAAGCCGGTCTTGATCAGACCCCGTCGCGGCTGCCGAGAAGGAGCACCCGCTGCACGTCGACCACTGTAGCCCACCCGGCTGGCATGCCAAAACCCCAGCTTCTAGCCGCGACCGCACAGCTATGTACGTTTTCGTCGCTGAATGTGTACAAGGGTGAGCGCTCGCGCGAGCTTCTATACCTGGGAATCGGGAAAGGCGATGACCGACAGGAAGCGGATCGGCAACTCGATCAGGTCCACCGGGCCATGCGCGCCTTCACCGTCGATCTGCAGCGAGTCGCCCGCCTCGAGCCGGTACACCGTGCGGCTGTGGCTGTAGTCCATGACGCCCTCCAGCATGAAGATGAACTCGGTGCCCGGGTGCTGGAACAGCGGGTAGGTCTTGCTCTTCGCCGACAGCGTGACATGCAGGCATTCCAGCCGCTTGTGCTCACCGCGCAGCGAGCCGAGCAGTTGATACTCGTGGCCCTCCTTGGTGCCGTTGCGCACGATGCGCGCGCCGGTGCCCGCCTTCACGAACGCCGCGGGCCGCTCCACCTCCGCGCCGCGGAACAGGCTGGTCACCGGAACGTCGAAACCCTTGGCCAGCAGCGCGAGTGTGGACAGGCTGCACGACGTCTGGGCGTTCTCGATCTTGCTCATCATCGCCTTCGAAATGCCCACCCGCGCAGCCATTTCCGCGACTGTGAGGCCGTGTTGCAGGCGCAGCGAGCGCACGTTGCGGCCGATCGCGGCCTCGAACTCGAGGTCCTCGACCGGCGCGCTGGGATCCCGGTCACGCGCGGTGCCGGATTTGTTACGCAGCAGCGGGACGTCGCTCATCTGAGTCCTTCCTAGCGCATCTGCCCGGCGCCGACGTACGGATAGGGCGTCGTGAGCAGATCGTTCTCGGCGAACCGGGAGAGCCGGAAGTCGCTCTCGGGAATGCGGGGATCGGCGCTGCGGCCGTCGATGACGAGATCGGCGACCAGCCGACCGACGGCAGGGGAGATCTTGAAGCCGTGGCCGCTGAACCCGGCCGCGACAACCAGGCCGTCGAGCGGGGTTCTGCTGATCATCGGGTTCCAATCCGGCGTGACGTCGTAGCACCCCGCGTAGCTCGACCTGATGGCCGCACCGGTGAATCCGGGAAACCTGGTGCCGACCTTGTCGACAGTCAGGTCGACGAATGCCTCGTTGGCCCGGTTGAGGTAGTTGTCCGGGTCGGCCTGCTCGACATCGGACAGGTCGCTGTTGCCGAAGAGGATGTCGCCGCCCACTTCGGGCCGGACGTACTGCAGCGAGACCAGGTCGGAGAACACTGGGACGCTGCCGGTCTCGACACCGGGGTCGATGGTGACGATCTGCTCGCGGACGACGCGGATGGGTACGTCGACGCCGTACGGCTCGAGGAACGGCCCGGTCCACACCCCGGTGGCGACGACGACGGTGCCCGTCGAGACCGTGCCGCCGTCGGCCAGTCGAATGCCGGTGACGGCGTCGCCGTCGACCAGCAGCGCCGCCACCGCCGCCCCTTGGCGGATGCGGACGCCGGCCGCGCGCGCCGAGGCCGCGAACGCCTGAGCAGTCCGGTAGGCGTCGCCGTAGCCGCCGCGCGGCTCCCAACCGAACGCCGCGAACGGGGACAGGTCGGCGAACGGCCACATCTCGGCAACCTCGGAGTGGTCGATCTCCTCGGTCTGCACGCCGACCGCGCGCTGCGCGGCCAGGCTCTTGCGCATCGACTCGACGTTGGGTTCTCCCACGCCGACGACATAGCCCGTCTGGCGGAATCCGATGTCGGTGCCGAACATCTCGTCGGCATTCTCGAACACCTCCAGCCCGATGGCGGCCATCGCAGCCAGCGAGCTGACCCCGTAATGGCACCGCACGATGCCGCTGGACTTGCCGGTCATGCCGCTGGCCACGGTATTGCGTTCGGCGACATACACATTGGTGACGCCACGCCGGCTCAAGGCCCAGGCCGCCGCGGCGCCTTCGATGCCGCCGCCGACGATGACGACGTCGGCCGTCTCCGTCACACGCCCGGGATCCAGTTCGTGCCGGCCAACGGCACCCGTGCCATCGCGGCGGCTTCGATCGTCACCGCGACCAGATCCTCGGGTTCGAGGTGCCGCACATGCGCCTTGCCGCAGGCGCGCGCGATGGTCTGCGCCTCCATCGTCAGCACCCGCAGGTAATTCGCCAGCCTGCGGCCGCCCTCGACGGGGTCGAACCGCGCCGCCAGTTCGGGGTCCTGGGTGCTGATCCCCGCCGGATCGGTGCCGTCCTGGAAGTCGTCGAAGAAGCCTGCGGCGCTGCCGAGCTTCTCGTAGTCGGATTCGTAGCGAGGGTGATTGTCACCCAACGCGATCAGCGCCGCGGTGCCGATCGCGACCGCGTCGGCACCCAGAGCGATCGCCTTGGCGACATCGGCGCCGGTGCGGATGCCGCCGGACACGATGAGCTGCACCCCGTTGTTTCCCGTCGTCCCCCTACCCTGCGGGTGGGAGGTGCCCCCACCGCTCGCCCCGGTTCGGTGCACTCCGAGTTCCTGCAGCGCCTGCACGGCCTCGGGAACGGCGGCCAGCGTCGGGATGCCGACGTGTTCGATGAACACCTCCTGGGTGGCGGCGGTGCCGCCCTGCATGCCGTCGACGACGACGACGTCGGCGCCCGCATGCACGGCCAGCTTCACGTCGTAGTAGGTGCGGGTCGCGCCGACCTTGACGTAGATCGGCTTCTCCCAGTCGGTGATCTCACGCAGTTCGTTGATTTTGATGGCAAGGTCGTCGGGTCCGGTCCAGTCCGGATGCCTGCACGCCGAACGCTGGTCGATGCCCTCGGGCAGGGTTCGCATGCCCGCGACGCGCGGCGAGATCTTCTGACCGAGCAGCATGCCGCCGCCGCCGGGTTTGGCGCCCTGGCCGAGCACCACCTCGATCGCGTCGGCCTTGCGCAGATCATCGGGGTTCATCCCGTAGCGCGACGGAAGATACTGGTAGACCAGGTATTTGCTCTGCCCGCGCTCCTCGGCCGTCATGCCGCCGTCGCCGGTGGTGGTCGACGTGCCGACCTCGCTGGCGCCGCGGCCGAGCGCCTCCTTGGCCGGACCGGACAGTGCGCCGAACGACATGCCCGCGATGGTGACCGGGATGTCCAGGTGCAGTGGATGTTTGGCGTACCGGTCGCCGAGCACGACGTCCGTGCCGCAGCGCTCCCGATAGCCCTCCAGGGGATACCGCGACATCGATGCGCCGAGGAAGAGCAGATCGTCGAAGTGGGGGAGTGACCGTTTGGCGCCCCACCCGCGGATGTCGTAGATGCCGGTCTCGGCCGCTCGGTGGATGGCCGCGATCGTCTGCCTGTCGAAGGTGGCGGATTCACGCAGCCCGAGACGGGCCCGATCGTCGCCGGTGTGGTTCATCAGTAGCTCGACGAGTTGTCGACGTGAAAGTGGTACAGGGTGCGCGCCGATCCGTACCGGGTGTAGGCGCGGGTGTCATCGCCGTCGAAACCCGCTGCCTTGAGCAGACATTCGAGCTCGCGGTGGTGCTCGTCGCGCATCTCCTTGGCGACGCAGTCGGCACCCAGCGACGCCACCTCGCCGCGAACGTAGATGCGGGCCTCGTAGATCGAGTCGCCGAGCGCCTCGCCGGCGTCACCGCGGACCACCAGGCGGCCGGCCTGCGCCATGAAGGCGCTCATGTGGCCGACGCTGCCGCCGACCACGATGTCGATGCCCTTCATGGCAATGCCGCACCGCGCCGCGGCATTGCCCTCGACGACCAGCAGTCCGCCGTGGGCGCTGGCCCCCGCGGACTGCGAGGCGTCACCGCGCACCCATACCGAGCCGCTCATCATGTTCTCCGCGACACCGGTGCCCGCGTTGCCGTTGACAGTCATGTCGGCCTGCTGGTTCATGCCTGCGGCGTAATAGCCGACGTGACCGTCCACGGTGACCCCCACCGGCGAGTTCAGGCCGACCGCGACGTTGTGGGCGCCGTCGGGATGGCTGATGACGAACTCACCGGTCAGGTCGGGGGCGTGCAGAGCGGCGTTGACATCGCGCAGTGGTGTCTGGCGCAGGTCGAAGGCCGTCACCGTGTCCATGCGTAGATCACCTCCGGCTCGGGCTCCCAAATCGCGGCGCTCTCCACACCGGGAAGGCCTGCGAGAGCCCGGTATTCGCTGCCGACGGCCACCCAGTCGGCCGTCTCGGCGATGATGGCGGGCTTACACGCGATCGCGTCACGGACCACCGCGAACGAGTCGCGGTTCGACACCAGCAGTGTGTAGAAACCGTCGAACGTCGCGCAAAGCTCCTTCAACGCGGCCTCGACGTCCCTGCCGTCGGCGAGCTGCTTGGCGATGAACCACGCGCCTACCTCGGTATCGTTCTCACTGTCGAAAACGACTCCGGTGGAACGCAGTTGGCGTCGGATGGTGGCGTGGTTGGCGAACGAACCGTTGTGGACCATGCACTGTTCGGGTCCGACCGTATAGGGGTGACACCCGGCAGGCGTGACAGCCGACTCGGTCGCCATGCGGGTGTGCCCGACGCCCTGCCAGCCCTGCGCTTCGGCCAGTCCCCAGGCATCCGTCAGCGCGCGTGGATGTCCGACGCCCTTGAGAACGGCCATGTCCGCGCCGAAGCCGGCGATCAGGGCGCGCGGGTAAGCCGCTCGCACCGCGTCGAGCAATGCCGCGGAGTCTGCGTCGGCGGACAATACACAGGTGGCGTCGACCGTCACCACATCGACCTCGCGGGCGAGCTGTCCGCCGACCGCAGTGGCGACGGCGTCGGCGTCGGCGGATACGTTGACCATTGAGACGACGCCGCGCCCGGGAGGTGACCAGATCGGATCGCCATAGACGGCGACGCCGGTCGAGTCGCTGCCGCGGTTGCCCATCTCGCACAGCATCCCGGTGAGCAGTTCCCCCAGCCTGGGGTACAGCTGCGGGGCGCGCAGATGCAACCCGACGATCCCGCACATGAATTGGCTCCTTTGGCTTCTCGTGATCAGAACGCGGTGAGGTAGCTGTCGATCTCCCACGGCGCGACGGCGCTGTGGTAGGAGAAGAACTCGTCGCGCTTGACGTTGGCGAAGTAGGACGCGACACCCTCTCCTGCGGCGTCGAGGACGCCGGTGATCACCGGGTCGGCCTCGAAGGCCTCGACCGCATGCAGCAGGGTCGGCGGCAGAGGCCTGCCCGTCGGGCCCGAGCCGACGGCGCCGGGATCCGCGCTGCGCTTGATCCCGTCGATGCCTGCGCCCAGTGCGGCCGCGATGGCCAGGTACGGGTTCGCCGACCCGTCGCCGCCGCGCAGCTCGACGCGCGCGGAATCAGGCACCCGGATGTAGTGCGTTCGGTCGTTGCCACCGTACGTCGGCGTCCTCGGCGCCCAGGACGCGCCCGACGATGTGGTCGTCGCACCGGTTCGCTTGTAGGAGTTGACCGTTGGCGCCACCACCGCCTGCAGCGCGCAGGCGTGTTCCAGGATGCCGCCGACGAACGCGTACGCGGTGTCGGAGAGCCCGAGCCCGCGGGCGTCGTCGTCGGCGGGAAAGACCGGCGCGCCGCCGCTGGTCAGCGACATGTGCAGATGCAGGCCGCTGCCGGTCTTGTCGGCGAACGGCTTCGGCATGAACGTCGCGACCATGCCGCGCTCGGCGGCGATCACCGACAGCAGATAGCGCAGTGTCACAACACGATCGGCGGTGGTCAGCGCATCGGCGTACGCGAAGTTCTGCTCGAACTGGCCGTTGCCGTCCTCATGGTCGTTCGCGTAGTTCGACCAGCCGAGCTGGTTCATCGCGGCGGAGATCGCGGTCAGGTGGTCGTACATCCGGGTGACGCCGCGGGCGTCGTAGCACGGCTGGGCGGCGGTGTCGGCGGCGTCGGCGACGGTCAGGCTGCCGTCGGTATCGCGGTGCAGCAGGAAGTACTCGACCTCGGCGCCGACCCACGGCTCGAAGCCGGCGTCGGCCGCGCGCTGGATGAGCGACTTGAGAATGACCCGCGGTGCGTAGGGCCACGGTACGCCCTCGACGTGAGGGTCACAGTGCACGATCGCGAGCCCGTCTTTGATGAACGGAATCGGCGTGAACGACGCCGGATCCGGAATCGCCATCAAGTCAGGGTCTTTGGGTTCCTGGCCCATCGCACCGACGGCGTACCCGGCGAAGCCGACACCCTCGGTGGCCAATAGGTCGACGGCCTCGACCGGAACCAGCTTCGCGCACGGCTTTCCGCGCAGGTCGACGAACAACGCGAGGATGAACTTCGTTCCTGACTCGTGAGCCAGCGCGGCGAGGTCAGGGGACATGTCTGGAACCTTGTCTCTTGTGAGGAATCAGTGTATCGCGATATGAAACACGGTGCCGACCAAACCGGCCGACGCGGGCGAGTGGTTCCGCGCCGGCCGGAGTCTGGGTCAGGCTGGTTGCAACTCGTACGACGCTTCGCGGTGGAAGGCCGCGTCGATGCCGGCTTCTTCCTCCTCGGGCGAGATGCGGATGCCCATCGTCTTCTTGATCGCGAACGCGATGATGGCCGCAACGACGAACGAGTAGACCATCACCGCACCTGCGGCGACCGCCTGCCGCCACAGCTGGTCGAAGCCGCCGCCGTAGAACAGGCCGTTGACCGCGTTCGGCATGCTCTCGCTGGCGAGCAAGCCGATCAGCAGGGTGCCGACGATGCCGCCGACCAGGTGGACGCCGACCACGTCGAGCGAATCGTCGTAGCCGAACCGTTCCTTCAGTCCGACCGCGTAGACGCACACGACGCCCGCGATCGCACCGAGGATGATCGCGCCGACGGGTGTGACCGAACCGCAGGCGGGCGTGATCGCGACCAGCCCGGTGATGGCACCGGACGCCGCGCCGACACCGGTGACGTGGCCGTCCTTCATCTTCTCGACGGCTATCCAGGCCAGCGTCGCGGCGCAGGTGGCGACGAACGTGGTGACCATGACGATGGCGGCGGAGTTGCCCGCGGCCAGCGCCGAACCGCCGTTGAAGGCGTACCAGCCGGCCCACAGCAGACCCGCGCCGAGCAGCGTCAGCGGCACGTTGTGAGGCTTGCGCAGCTTGCCCCAGCCCGCGGACTTACCGAGCACGATCGCCACGGCCAGCGCGGCCGCGCCGGCATTGATGTGCACCGCGGTGCCGCCAGCGAAGTCAATGGCGTGCAGCTTGTTGGCGATCCAACCGCCGACGGCGTTCTCGGTCACTACGCCGTCGAACGCGAAAACCCAGTGTGCGACAGGGAAATACACCAGGATGGCCCACACCGCGGCGAACACCATCCAGGCGCCGAACTTCATGCGATCGGCGACGGCACCCGAGATCAGGGCGACGGTGATCGCCGCGAACAGCGCCTGGAACAACGCGAACAGCGTCACCGGTAGCCCGCTGATAGTCGTGTTCGACTCGAGTAGGTCCTTCATGCCCGCGAATTCCGTGACGCTGCCGAGGAATCCGCCGTAGGACGTACCGAAGGTCATCGAGAAGCCGAACAGCACCCACAGCACGCCGACGATCGCGCACGCGCCGAACGTCATCATCATCATGTTGGTCGAGCTCTTGACGGACACCATGCCGCCGTAGAACAGCGCGAGCCCGGGAATCATCAGCGTGAGGCCGATGATGCAACACAGCATGAATGCTGTAGTTCCTGTATCCACGTCCATATACATCTCCTGAAGTGACTGCGGCCTTCCGTCGACCGATCACTGGCAGTAACCGATGTTTCTGTTACGTGGACAGGCTCGGTCTGTTGCGCGGGTGTTAATAGTCGACCTCCCGTTAGAGTTGCTGCGATGAGGCGGCTCGATCGGCGGTGGTGGGTGGCGATCGGCGTCGTGGTGATCGCGCTGAGTGCGCTGGCGCTGTCGCGCTCGGGTCTGTTCGGCCCGTCGTCGCAGGAATGCCGGCCGGTCAACGACATGCTCGACTTCAACCGTGCCCAGGCCGAGCAGATCGCGAACAAAACCGGTGACGCCCAAGGGGTCCCGACCGTGGCCGAGGAAGGCGCGTACCAGGCCTGGGCCGACGGCCTTGCCGAGCGCGCCCAGAGTGTCCACGATCCCGACCTCGCGCGGGACGCCACTCAACTTGCGAGCCTGGCCGACCAATTCGTCGGGAAATTCTCCGACCTGCGCGCCGAAGCGCAGTCACGCGCGCCGGGCGCGCCCGCACCCCCCGCGGTGTTCCAGATGGACCTGCTGAACACGCAGATCGCCGACAGCATCAAGAAGTTGTCCGACGCCTGCGAGTGACCCGGACCTAGGGTGACACCCGTGTGCACACGCGTCGTCTACCTGGGAACCGGTGAGCGGATCGTCACGGGACGCTCGATGGACTGGAAGCTCGAGATCGGAAGCAACCTGTGGGCGTTTCCGCGGGGAATGAGGCGCACCGGGGCCGCAGGTCCGGACTCGGTGGAATGGACCTCGAGATACGGCAGCGTGGTGGCCACGGGGTACGACATCTGCACCACCGACGGCGTCAACGAAGCGGGGCTGGCCGCGAACGTGCTGTGGCTGGCCGAGTCCGAGTACCCGCCCAATCGCGGAGAACGGCCTGCCATGTCCTTGGCCGTGTGGGCACAGTACGTGCTGGACAACTTCGCGACGGTCGCCGAGGCGGTCGCCGACCTGACGGCGACGCCCCTGCGCGTGGTGACCGCGCAGGTGCCGGGCGAAGAGCGCCTCGCCACCCTGCACCTGGCCATGTCGGACGCCGGTGGCGACAGCGCGATCGTCGAGTACATCGACGGCGAGCAGGTGATCCACCATGGCCGCGAGTATCAGGTGATGACGAACTCGCCCATCTTCGCCAAGCAACTCGCGATCACCGAATACTGGGAACAGATCGGGGGCGCGGTGATGCTGCCCGGGACCAACCGCGCCGCGGACCGGTTCGTGCGCGCGTCGTTCTATGTCAACGCCGTGCCCAAGACCGACGACCCGGTGTTGGCGGTTGCCGCGGTGTTCAGTGTGATGCGCAATGTATCTGTGCCATACGGTATCTCGACGCCGGATGAACCGAACATCTCCACGACGCGGTGGCGCACAGTCATCGACCACAAGTCCCTGCGCTATTTCTTCGAATCAGCCTTGTCACCCAACACGTTCTGGGTGGAGTTGAGAAACCTCGACTTCAGCGAAGGGGCACCGACGAAGCGGCTGCGCCTCGGCGAAGGTGAGAAGACGGTCTACGCGGGCGATGCGAGCGCGCAGTTCGAACAAGCGGAGCCGTTCGCGTTCATGGCTGTGCCGTAGTCACAGCTGCATGGGCGTGCCCCAGCGGCCCGCGAAGGCGACGGCCTCCAGCGGCAGGCGGGTGCGGCCCTGCGCGTCGCGCTCGACGATCTGCGGTGGCGCGTTGTCGTAGTCGCCGAGCGCGCCGACCGCGACCACCGCGACGGGCTGCGTCCCCGCCGGAATGCCGAATGCCTCGCGCGCGCCGTCGGGGTTGAACCCGGCCATCGGATGGGCGACCAGGCCGCGGGACACCGCCTCGACGGTCAGCTGCGCGATCGCCGCGCCCGCGTCGACCGCCGCATACCGGGCGGTGCGCTCGTCCTCGCCCTCGTCGATGCACACCATGATCAGCGCGCCGGCCGCGTGCGCGTAGCGGTTGCCCCGCTTCAACAGCTCGGCGATCGTGGCGAAGGTGTCATCGCCGCGCAGGCCGACGAGGAAGCGGACCGGCTGCCGGTGTCCCCAGGTCGCGGCCCACCGCGCGGCCTCCAGCACGGCGACCAGCTGATCGGTTCCCACCACGGCTTCGGGGTCGAACACCCGGGGGCTCCACCGCGCCGCGATGTCGGGATGGATCGGTACCCGGGTGTCGGCGTGCTTGTCGGCTGGGTTGTGCCCCACAGCACGACGCTACCGGCGGAGTAAATGAGGTGCGGCAACCCCTTATCCTTGGTGGAATCTTCCCCAAAACCTGAAAGGGCTGTGCAGTGGCGCTCGTCGTGCAGAAATACGGCGGATCGTCGGTCTCTGACGCCGAACGGATCCGACGCGTCGCTGAGCGCATCGTGGAAACCAAGAAGCAGGGCAACGACGTCGTCGTGGTGGTCTCGGCCATGGGCGACACCACCGACGACCTGCTCGACCTGGCCAGACAGGTCTGTCCGGCCCCGCCCGCGCGGGAGATGGACATGTTGCTCACCGCCGGCGAGCGAATCTCCAACGCACTGGTCGCGATGGCCATCGACTCACTCGGCGCCCAGGCCCGGTCCTTCACCGGATCGCAGGCGGGCGTGATCACCACAGGCACCCACGGCAACGCCAAGATCATCGACGTCACGCCCGGTCGGTTGCGCTCGTCGCTCGACGAGGGACTGATCGTGCTGGTCGCGGGTTTCCAGGGGGTCAGCCAGGACAGCAAGGACGTCACCACCCTCGGCCGTGGCGGTTCGGACACCACGGCGGTCGCGCTGGCCGCCGCGCTGAAGGCGGACGTCTGCGAGATCTACACCGACGTGGACGGCATCTTCTCCGCCGACCCGCGGATCGTGGCGAACGCGCGACACCTCGACACCGTGTCCTTCGAGGAGATGCTCGAGATGGCGGCGTGCGGGGCCAAGGTGCTGATGCTGCGCTGTGTGGAATACGCCCGCCGGTACGACGTTCCGATTCACGTCCGGTCGTCGTACACCGACAAACCAGGAACCATCGTCAAAGGATCGATCGAGGACATCCCCATGGAAGACGCCATCCTGACCGGAGTTGCGCACGACCGCAGCGAGGCGAAAGTCACCGTCGTCGGCCTGCCGGACGTACCCGGTTACGCGGCCAAGGTTTTTCGCGCAGTCGCCGACGCCGACGTGAACATCGACATGGTGTTGCAGAACATCTCCAAGGTGGAGGACGGCAAGACCGACATCACCTTCACCTGCTCGCGTGACAGCGGACCCGGTGCGGTCGAGAAGCTCACCGCTCTGCAGGAGGAGATCGGCTTCACCAAGGTGCTCTACGACGACCACATCGGCAAGGTGTCGTTGATCGGTGCCGGTATGCGCAGCCACCCGGGCGTGACGGCGACCTTCTGTGAGGCGCTGGCCGAGGTCGGCGTCAACATCGATCTGATCTCCACCTCCGAGATCAGGATCTCGGTGTTGGTCAAGGACACCGAGCTGGACAAGGCCGTTGCCGCGTTGCACGAGGCGTTCGGACTCGGCGGCGACGACGAGGCCGTGGTGTACGCGGGAACGGGACGGTAGGCGCGCACGTGAGGAGCAGGGGCTAGACATGGTCAACATCGGTGTGGTCGGCGCGACCGGACAGGTCGGCCAGGTGATGCGCACGCTGCTGGAGGAGCGCGATTTCCCCGCGACCTCGGTGCGGTTCTTCGCGTCGGCGCGCTCGCAGGGCAAGAAGCTGGAGTTCCGCGGCCAGCAGATCGAGGTCGAGGACGCCGCGACCGCCGACCCGGCGGGCCTCGACATCGCGCTGTTCTCCGCGGGTGCGACCATGTCGCGGGTGCAGGCGCCGCGGTTCGCCGAGGCCGGCGCCGTCGTCATCGACAACTCGTCGGCGTGGCGCAAGGACCCCGACGTTCCGCTGGTCGTCAGCGAGGTCAACTTCGACAGGGATGTCGGAAACCAGGCCCGGTCCCTCGCCAAGGGCATCATCGCCAACCCGAACTGCACCACCATGGCCGCGATGCCGGTGCTCAAGCCCCTGCACGACGAGGCCGGGCTGGTGCGGATGATCGCATCGACGTATCAGGCGGTCTCCGGAAGCGGAATCGCCGGTGTCGAGGAGCTTTTCGCGCAGGCGACCGCTGTCGTGGGGAACAGCAAGGAGTTGGTCGCCGACGGCGACGCGCTGAACTTCCCGCCACCCGTGAAGTACGTCGCGCCGATCGCGTTCAACGTTGTCCCGCTGGCGGGATCGCTCGTCGACGACGACTCCGGCGAGACCGACGAGGATCAGAAGCTGCGCAACGAGAGCCGCAAGATCCTCGGCATTCCCGATCTCCTGGTGAGCGGCACCTGCGTGCGGGTGCCGGTGTACACCGGACATTCGCTGTCGATCAACGCCGAATTCGCCGAACCGCTCTCGCCGGCGCGTGCGCGTGAACTGCTCGAGGGTGCCGCAGGCGTGAAGGTCGTCGATGTGCCGACGCCGCTGGCGGCGGCCGGTGTCGACGAGTCGCTGGTCGGCCGGATCCGCCGCGACCCCGGCGTGCCCGACGGGCGCGGCCTCGCACTGTTCGTCTCGGGCGACAACCTGCGAAAAGGCGCCGCGTTGAACACCATCCAGATTGCCGAGCTGCTGGCCGCCCAGCTCTGACTCTCTTGCCGCGAAACGGAATTCCAGCAGGTCTCTACTCGAAGTTCGGCTGCCGGAATTCCGTTTCGGCGCTCATAGTGGCCGCATGGGCGGTCGCCGCCCCGACGGCCCACGCCGATCCGCCGGCGCCGATTCCTGAGCCGGTCCTGCCGCCGCTGGCGCCGGGGCAGGTGATGCGCATCGGGCCGACCGCGGGAACAGGCACGCCGACAAGGGATTACGGCATCGGCGCTACGGACCTGTGCGAGTTCGTGGAATTTCCCAGCGGCATCCTGCAGGTGTGCGGGGACAGTTTCGCCGGTCAGGGCGTCGGGTTCGGCGGCTGGTTTTCACCGATCGCCCTACACGTCGAGACCGACTCGATCGACGACCCCTCCGGCGTGCGCTACGACGGTGTGACCGGAACCGACAAGCCTCTGCTGGCTGATCAGACCAAGCCCGGCGAATCGCAGCTGCCCGCCGGCGTAGTGCAGATCAACCGCGACAACTACATGATGGTCACCACCGCCAAAGATCTACAGCCGCAAACGTCCCGGCTGGTGAAAGCCGATCCCGCGCATGGGAATTGGCCGACATTGCCCGGCTCCGTTCGCTCCGCGAGTTTCCAGAACGGCAGGCAGAGCCAAATCAGCGGCTACTACGACCCGATTCCGACGGCCGACTCGCCCACCGGCTGGGTCTACATCGTCGCCAACAACTTCGACAGAACCGGGCCCGCCGTGCTCTACCGCGCCAAGCGGGAGACCTTCGCCGACCGGGCCAGCTGGCAGGGCTGGTCATCGGACGGCGGCTGGGGCAAGCCGCCGTCACCGCTGTGGCCCGACCGGGTCGGCGAGATGAGCATCCGGCAGATCGACGGCAAGACCGTGTTGTCCTACTTCAACGCCAGTACCGGCAACATGGAGGTGCGGGTTGCCGACAACCCCACCCTGCTGGGCACCGCGCCGGTCACCACCGTCGTATTCGCAAGCGACTGGCCCGATCCCGCCGAGGATCTCCCGCCACCGGAGATCAACCGACTGGCACAGCCCTACGGCGGATACATATCGCCTGGCTCGACGCTCGACGAGTTGCGGGTGTTCATCAGCCAGTGGAACACGCTGCCGCGCGCCCAGGCGCCGTACCGAGTCATCCAATTCGCGGTGAATCCGCTCAAGCCGGGCGAGCCGCCGCCGTGGCCATGAATGCGCGCTATTCACAGCTGATTCATAAGGAAAACAAGACAATCGCATCACAAGCGTTTGCATGCTCGAAGGCATGAGCGAACCAACCTCAACACCAGAATCGGCGACGACGCCCGTCGCCACCGCCACGCCGCCGTCGCAACCGGCCTACGTCGAGCGGGAGCCGCGTCGCGCCAGGCTCAACGCGGTCGCCGCATGGGTCGGCATCGTCGCAGGCGTCGTCTTCATCGTCGCGGTGATCTTCTTCAGCGGCTTCATCCTCGGCGCGCACGCAGGCGGTCATCGCGGCTGGCACCACGGCGGAGGGGACCGCGACTTCGCGATGATGCACCGCGGCGGGCCGCCGATGTTCCCGATGGGGCCGGGCGGACCCGGCGGCGGATTCCAACGGCAGGGCCCCGGCGGCGGGCCAGGCGGTCCCGGCGCCCAGCCGCCGACGACGTCGGCACCAGCACGTCCCTAACTAGCAAGTCGAGGCCGAGTGTGCGGATCCGCACACTCGGCATTTTCTTCGTCTCATGATTTGGGTACTTGCTCTATGTGGCCGTGACGGCCGCCCAACCCCAGAGGAGATGAGTCGATGACTGACAAGTTCACGACGACCGATTCCGGTGCACCGGCACCCAGCGTCGAGCACTCGCTGACCGTCGGGCCCGACGGCCCGATCCTGCTGCAGGATCACTACCTCATCGAGCAGATGGCCAACTTCAACCGGGAGCGCATCCCGGAGCGGCAGCCGCACGCCAAGGGCGGCGGCGCATTCGGCCAGTTCGAGGTGACCCAGGATGTCAGCAAGTTCACCCGCGCCGCGTTTCTTCAGCCCGGCGCCAAGACCGAGATGGTGGCGCGGTTCTCCACCGTGGCCGGCGAGCGCGGCAGCCCCGACACCTGGCGCGACCCCCGCGGTTTCGCGCTGAAGTTCTACACCAGCGAAGGCAATTTCGACATGGTCGGCAACAACACCCCGGTGTTCTTCGTGCGCGACCCGATGAAATTCCAGAACTTCATCCGCAGCCAGAAGCGCATGCAGGCGACGAACCTGCGCGACCACCACATGCAGTGGGACTTCTGGACGCTGTCGCCCGAGTCGGCACATCAGGTCACCTGGCTGATGGGAGATCGCGGCATCCCGAAAACCTGGCGGCACATGAACGGATACTCCAGCCACACCTACAGCTGGCTGAACGCCGACGGTGAGTTGTTCTGGGTCAAATACCACTTCAAGACCGACCAGGGTGTCGACTTCCTGACCCAGGAGGACGCCGACCGGCTGGCGGGCGAGGACGGCGATTATCACCAGCGCGACCTCTACACCTCCATCCGGGACGGCAACTTCCCGAGCTGGACGCTGAACGTGCAGATCATGCCGTTCGAGGACGCCAAGACCTACCGGTACAACCCCTTCGACCTGACCAAGATCTGGCCGCACAGCGACTACCCGCTGCACGAGGTCGGCAAGATGACGCTGAACCGCAACGTCACCGACTATCACGCCGAGATCGAGCAGGCCGCGTTCGAGCCGAACAACATCGTGCCCGGCACCGGGCTCAGTCCCGACAAGATGCTGCTGGCCCGCGGCTTCTCCTACTCCGACGCCCACCGTGCGCGCCTCGGGGTGAACTACAAGCAGATCCCGGTCAACGAGCCGCACGTCGAGGTGAATGCCTACTCCAAGGACGGGGCGATGCGGATTCGCAAGGTGAGCGATCCCGTCTACACGCCGAACTCGATGGGTGGACCCGAGGTCGACGCGAGGCGCGCCGCCGAGGTGCATTGGGTGTCCGACGGTGACATGGTCCGCACTGCGTACGCACTGCGCCAGGACGACGACGACTGGGGTCAGGCGGGCACGATGGTGCGCGAGGTGCTCGACGACGACGCGCGGGACCGGTTGGCCCACAACATCATCGGCCACGTGTCCGACGGGGTGCGCGAACCCGTGCTGTCGCGGGTGTTCGAGTACTGGCGCAACGTCGACCCCGATCTGGGCAAGAAGGTGGAGGAAGGCGTGCGCGGCAACGGCGGTTAGTCACCGCGGAGCGCCTTGCCGTCAGGTCGTGGGCTGGCATGATCAAGCCCATGAGCATCGAAGTCGTTTACACCGCAGAATCAACCGCAACCGGCGGCGGCCGCGACGGCCACGTGAAGTCCACCGACGGCAAGATCGATATGGAAACCCGTCCGCCGAAGGAGGCCGGCGGTAGTGGCGAGGGCACCAACCCCGAACAGCTCTTCTCGGCCGGCTACGCCGCCTGTTTCCTGGGGGCACTGCGGCTGGTCGCGCGCAACGACAAGGTCGATCTCGACGACGCCACCGGCATCACCACGCAGGTCGGCTTCGGCAAGGACTCCGAGGGTGGCTTCGGCATCAACGCGCACCTGATCGGCTATCTCCCCGGCCTGGAGCAGAGCGCGGCCGAGGAACTGATGCAGAAGGCACACCAGGTGTGCCCGTACTCGAAGGCCACCAGGGGCAACATCGACGTCAAGCTGTCGGCGAAGGTGTAGCCGGTGCGTACCGCCGCCCTGGCCGGCGTCGGTCTGGCCGTCGGCCTCGCGGTGGCCGCACCCGCTGCGGCCCGGCCGTCGGACCCGGGCGTGGTGAACTACGCCGTCCTCGGAAAAGGCTCCGTCGGCAACATCGTCGGCGCCACATTGCGGTTCGACGGCCCCTTCACCGACCCGTTCCAGTCGTATTGGGTCGACAACCCGGTGTGCAACAACTGGGCCGACATCGGGCTGCCCGAGGTGTACGCCGATCCAGACCTGGCGTCGTTCAACGGCACGACGACGCAGGAGTCGGCGACCGACGACACGCACCGCGTCAAACAGGCCGTCGGGGTATTCGCCACCAACGAGGCGGCCGACCGGGCGTTCCACCGTGTCGTCGACCGGACCGTCGGCTGCTCGGGCCAGACCACGGCCATGCACCTGGACAACCTGGCGACCGAGGTGTGGTCGTTCACCGGTGGTCCACCGACGGCCACCGACGCCGACTGGGTGAAGCAGGAAGCCGGGACCGACCGGCGGTGCTTCACCACGACACGGCTGCGCGAGAACGTTCTGCTGCAAGCGAAAGTGTGCCAGGCGGGCAACGGCGGACCCGCGGTAAACGTGCTGGCAGGTGCAATGCAGAACACCCTGGCGCAGTAACAGCTGATTTCTTGGGTAATCGTCATCGACCTGTCAGGCAAAAATCACGGTTCGCCCGAGATTTTTGTCGGTCTGCTCACCGAAGATGGATTGAAGGCCGCGATCGTCCAGACCCGGAAGGGATGCCTGGTATGACGAACACCATGCCGACCGCTCTGGACGAAGGGCACCCAATCGGCGAGCCGACGACCGAACTGACCAGCGCGAACAGCGCAGCGTCGATGATCGGCGAGTCGTGCCTGACCGATGGACCGGTCGGGCGGGTGGGGCTGGAGATCGAGGCGCATTGCTTCGATCTCGCCGAGCCGGGGCGACGGCCGGAGTGGGCCGAGGTCACCGCGGTCATCGCGGACGTCGGAAGACTGCCCGGTGGCAGCCTGATCACGGTCGAACCGGGCGGGGCGGTCGAGTTGTCCGGTCCCCCGTTCGCCGCCGTGATGCCCGCCATCACCGCCATGGCCGCCGACCGGGCGGTGCTGCGTTCGGCGTTCGCCGATGCCGGGTTGGGCCTGGTGCTGCTCGGTGCCGATCCGCTGCGTCCGGCGAAGCGGATCAACCCCGGCGACCGATACCGTGCGATGGAACAGTTCTTCGCGGCCAGCCAGACCGGCCCGGCGGGAGCGGCGATGATGACGTCGACCGCGTCGGTGCAGGTGAATCTCGAGGCGGGCCCGCAGGCCGGCTGGGCGGCACGGGTTCGGCTGGCCCACGCGCTAGGCCCGACGATGGTCGCGATCGCCGCCAACTCGCCCCTGCTCGGCGGCAGGTTCACCGGCTGGCACAGTTCGCGGCAATGGGTGTGGAGCCGGCTGGACTCCGCCCGGTGCGGCCCGATCCTGGGCACGGACGGCGAGGACCCGGCGAGCGACTGGGCGCGCTATGCGATGAAGGCGCCCGTGATGCTGGTGCACCCGACGCCGGAGGCGGACGCGGTTCCGGTGACCGACTGGGTGCCGTTCGCCGACTGGGCCGACGGTCGGATCCTGCTCGGTGACCGCCTCCCCACGGTCGACGACCTGGACTACCACCTGACCACGCTGTTCCCGCCGGTGCGGCCGCGGCGGTTCCTGGAGATCCGCTATCTCGACAGCGTGCCCGAGGCGCTCTGGCCCGCCCTCGTCTTCACCCTGACGACGCTGCTCGACGACCCGGCCGCGTCCGACATCGCCGTCGAGGCCACCGAGCCCGTGGCAACGGCCTGGGACCGCGCCGCCCAAACCGGGCTCGGCGACCGGCGGCTGCACGAAGCCGCCACCCGCTGCGTGCAGGCGGCGGCCGAACGCGCCCCCGAAGAACTCGAGGAATCGATGCGGCGCCTGGTGCGTTCGGTCGAACAGAGACGCTGTCCGGCCGACGACTTCTCCGACCGGGTGGTGAAAAACGGGATCGCGGCCGCGGTCACCGAACAGGCGCAAGGGGAGCAGTGACGGCACGCGAAACGCTGGCGCGCAGCCTGACCAGGGCGCGCGACCGCACACTTCGGCTCGTCGAGTTCGACGACGCCGAACTGCACCGGCAGTACGACCCGTTGATGAGCCCGCTGGTCTGGGACCTCGCGCACATCGGCTGGCAGGAGGAGCTCTGGCTGCTCCGCGGCAACGACCCCGGCCGCCCGGGGATGTTGTCGCCCGACGTCGAACGGCTCTACGACGCGTTCAAGAACCCGCGGGCGAGCCGCGTCGAACTACCGCTGCTGCCGCCGTCCGACGCGCGGACCTACTGCGCAACCGTGCGGAACAGGGCGCTTGACACCCTCGACGCGATGACCGACGACGACAGTGACACGGCGTTCAACTTCGGGCTGGTGATCAGCCACGAGAACCAGCACGACGAGACGATGTTGCAGGCGTTGAACCTGCGGTCGGGCCCGCCGCTGCTCGATGTCGGCGCCGCCCTTCCGCCCGGCAATCCGGAGGTGATCGGCACCTCGGTGCCGGTCCCCGGTGGGCCGTTCGTGCTCGGAGTCGACGCGGTCACCGAGCCGCACTCGCTCGACAACGAACGCCCTGCGCACGTCGTCGACGTTGCGGGCTTCCGCATCGGCCGGGTGCCGGTGACCAACGGTGAATGGCGGCAATTCATCGACGACGGCGGCTATCGCGAGCCGCGGTGGTGGTCGCGGCGTGGTTGGTCGCACCGTGAACAGGCCGGGCTGACGGCACCGCAGTTCTGGAACGGCGGCGATCTCGCCGGCACCAGGACCCGATTCGGCCACGTCGAGGCCATCCCCGCCGACGAGCCCGTGCAACACGTCACGTATTTCGAAGCGGAGGCCTACGCCGCATGGGCGGGTGCCCGGCTCCCGACCGAGGTGGAGTGGGAGAAGGCGTGCGCCTGGGACCCGGATGCCGGAGCGCGACGGCGATTCCCGTGGGGCGCCTCCGAACCGACTACTGCGCTGGCCAATCTCGGCGGCGACTCGCTGCGGCCGGCGCCGGTTGGCGCCTACCCTGCTGGCGCGTCCGCGTACGGCGCCGAGCAGATGCTCGGCGATGTGTGGGAGTGGACGTCGTCGCCGTTACGGCCGTGGCCCGGATTTCGCCCGATGCTGTACGAGCAGTACAGCCAGCCGTTTTTCGACGGCGACTACAAGGTGCTCCGCGGCGGCTCGTGGGCGGTCGCCACCGACATCCTGCGGCCGAGCTTCCGCAACTGGGACCACCCGATCCGCAGGCAGATCTTCAGCGGCGTCCGTTTGGCCTGGGACGTCTGATGTGTCGCCACCTGGGCTGGCTGGGGGAGCCGCGTTCGGTGGCTTCGCTGGTAGTGGAACCCCCGTATGGCCTTCTCGTGCAGTCATATTCACCGCGGCGGCAGAAGCACGGCCTGATGAACGCCGACGGCTGGGGTGTCGGTTTCTTCTCACCCGACGGGCCTGGCGGCACGCCGCGACGTTGGCGCAGCGCAGCTCCGCTGTGGGGAGACTCCTCGTTCGCATCGCTGGCGCCGGTGCTGCGCAGTGGCTGTGTGGTCGCAGCGGTGCGGTCGGCCAGCCTCGGGATGCCGATCGAGGCCTCGGCGTCGGCGCCGTTCACCGACGGCCGGTGGCTGCTGTCGCACAACGGGGTGGTGGATCGGGACGTGCTGCCTCCGTCGTCGGCGGCGGAATCGACGAACGACAGCGCGTTGCTCGCCGCGTTGATCTTCGAACGTGGCCTCGACGCGCTCGGCCACACCGTCGCCGAGGTCGGCAGGTCGGATCCGAATGCCCGGCTGAACATCCTGGCGGGCAACGGATCTCAATTGTTGGCCACCACATGGGGAGACACACTGTTCGCGCTGCGGCGCGACGACGGTGTGGTTCTCGCGAGCGAACCATTCGACGACGACGAAGATTGGCAGGAGATCCCCGACCGCCACCTCGTCACGGTAACTGACTCCCGCGTGGACTTGACCGCGCTGAAAGGATCGCCATGACGCTGTCGCTGTCCAACCACCTCGCCGCGGACTCCGCCCTGCAGGCACTGCGCCGTGACGTCTGCGACGGCCTGACGCAGACGCCGAAGTCGTTGCCGCCCAAGTGGTTCTACGACTCGGTGGGCAGCGATCTGTTCGACCAGATCACCCGGCTGCCGGAGTACTACCCGACCAGGGCGGAGGCCGAGATCCTGCGCGACCGCTCGGCGGAGATCGCCGCCGCGGCGGGCGCCGACACGCTGGTGGAGCTCGGCAGCGGCACGTCGGAGAAGACCAGGCTGCTGCTCAGCGCGCTGCGCGCCGGCGGATCACTGCGCCGGTTCATCCCGTTCGACGTCGACGCCGGAATGTTGCAGGCCGCCAGCTCGGCGATCCTCGAGGACTATCCGGGCGTCGAAATCGAGGCTGTATGCGGGGATTTCGAGGAACACCTGGACAAGATTCCTCGCGTCGGCACGCGACTCGTGGTGTTTCTCGGCTCCACGATCGGCAACCTCACGGCGGGTCCGCGTGCCGAGTTCCTCTCGACGCTGTCCGACACGCTGCAACCGGGCGACACCCTGCTGCTGGGTACGGACCTGGTGAAGGACAGCGGCCGGCTGGTGCGTGCCTACGACGACAGCTCCGGCGTCACGGCGCGGTTCAACCGCAACGTGCTCGCAGTGGTCAACCGCGAGCTCGACGCCGACTTCGACATCGACGCTTTCGAACACGTGGCCCGGTGGAACACCGACGAGGAGCGCATCGAGATGTGGCTGCGGACCCGCTCTGCGCAGCGGGTCACGGTCGGCGCACTCGAGTTGACCGTCGACTTCGCGGCGGGCGAGGAGATGCTGACCGAGGTGTCGTGCAAGTTTCGCCCGGACGGCGTGGCAGAGGAGTTGGCCGCAGCGGGACTGCGGCGCACGCACTGGTGGACCGACCGGGCGGGAGACTTCGGGCTGTCGCTGTCGACCAAATGACCGAACTCGGCGAGCGGTGGCGAGCGGCGCGGCCAAAGGTCGCGGGTCTGCACCTGGATAGCGGCGCCTGCTCCCGTCAGAGTTTTGCGGTCATCGACGCGGCGTCGCAGCATGCCCGGCACGAGGCCGAGGTGGGCGGCTATGTCGCCGCGGCGGCAGCCACGCCCGCGCTCGACGCGGGCCGTGCCGCGGTCGCGGCGTTGACCGGGATGACGCCGTCCGACGTCGTCTACACCACCGGCGCCAACCATTCGCTCGACCTGCTTCTGAGCAGTTGGACGGGGCCGCGCACGGCTGCCTGCCTGCCCGGCGAGTACGGCCCGAACCTCGCGGTCATGGCGGCCAACGGCTTCGAGGTGCGCGCGCTACCGGTGGACGGTGCCGGACGGCTGGCGGTCGACGAGGCCGCGACCGTGCTCGCGATCGACCCGCCGGGGCTCGTGCACCTCACCCCGCTGGCCAGCCACCGCGGCATCGTCCAGCCTGCGCGAGAGATCGCCCTTGTGTGCCGCAATCTCGGGATTCCGTTGGTGATCGATGCCGCACAGGCCCTCGGGCACATCGACTGTGCAGTCGGCGCCGACACGATCTACTCGTCGTCGCGCAAGTGGATCGCCGGCCCGCGCGGTGTGGGAATGCTCGCTATCGCGCCCGCGCTGGCTGCGCTGCTACGTCCACGCCTGCCACCGCCCGAATGGGACCTGCCGTTCACGGTGCTGGAACGGCTGGAACACGGCGAGACCAATCTGGCTGCCCGCATTGGCCTTTCGGTGGCGCTCGGCGAACACCTCGCGGCGGGTCCGGCGAACATCCGCGCCGCGCTTGCCGAGGTCGGACGGCTGACCCGCGACGCCCTGGCGGACGTCGCCGGATGGCGCGTCGTCGAACCCGCCGATGAGCCGACCGCGATCACCACGCTGGTGTCCACCACGGGCGCAGACCCGCAGCAGGTGCGGACCTGGCTCATCGCCGAACGCGGGATCGTCACCACGTACGCCGAGGTGCAGCGCGCGCCGTTCGAGATGTCTGCGCCGGTTCTGCGGGTCTCCCCGCATGTCGACACGACAGCGGACGATCTGGCTGTATTCGCCGAAGCCCTGGCCGCCGCCACCGGCGAGGTGTGACGCAACGTACTTCTGGGAAACCCCTGTGAACAACAGAAGGGGCGGACCATGTCAGAGCGCAAGCGCGATCGCGCCCATTGGCTCTACATCCTGGTGATCATCGGCGTCCTCGCCGGCATCGTCGTGGGCCTGCTCGCGCCGGATACCGGGAAATCGCTTGGCGTGCTTGGCGAGTTGTTCGTCAAGCTGATCAAGATGATGATCATTCCGGTGATCTTCTGCACGGTCGTGCTGGGTATCGGCAAGATCCGCGCGGCAGCGGTCGGCAAGGTCGGCGGTCTGGCGCTGATCTACTTCCTGGTGATGTCGACGATCGCACTCGCCATCGGCCTGGTGGTCGGAAACGTCATCAGTCCTGGAGCCGGTCTCAACATCCCCTCCGATCCGGGCAAGGGCGCCGAGCTCGCCGGCAAGGCCGCCTCCGAGGGCGGCCCGATGGACTTCATCTCCGACATCATCCCGACGACGCTGTTCTCCTCGCTGACCGAAGGCAATGTGCTGCAGGCCCTTTTCGTGGCCATCCTCATCGGCTTCGGTATCCAGACGATGGGCAACACGGGCGCGCCGCTGCTGCGCGGCATCGAGTTGCTGCAGAAATTGGTGTTCCGCATCCTGATCGGCGTGCTCTGGACCGCACCCATCGGCGCGTTCGGCGCAATCGCCGAGGTGGTCGGAGCCACCGGATTCGACGCCGTGGTCCAGCTGGCGGTGCTGATGCTGGCGTTCTACCTGACATGCATCATCTTCGTCTTCGGTGTGCTCGGCGCCGTCTTGTGGACCGTGAGCAGGGTCTCGATCTTCAAACTGGTGCGCTACCTCGCCCGCGAGTACCTGCTGATCGTCGCGACGTCGTCGTCGGAGTCCGCGCTGCCGCGGTTGATCGCCAAGATGGAGCATGCCGGAGTAAAGCCGGCCACGGTGGGAATCGTTGTGCCGACCGGCTATTCGTTCAACCTGGACGGCACCGCCATCTACCTGACGATGGCATCGCTGTTCATCGCCGACGCAATGGGCAATCCACTGTCGATCGGCGAGCAACTCGGTCTGCTCGCGTTCATGATCATCGCGTCCAAGGGAGCGGCGGGGGTGAGTGGCGCCGGGCTGGCGACGTTGGCCGCCGGTCTGCAGAGCCACCGTCCCGAACTGCTCGACGGTATCGGGATCATCGTCGGCATCGACAGGTTCATGTCCGAGGCCCGCGCCGTCACCAACTTCTCCGGTAATGCCGTGACGACGGTGTTGGTCGGAACGTGGACAGGTTCGGTGGACGGGAATCGGCTGCGGAACGTGCTCGACGGCGACATCCCGTTCGACGAACGGACCATGGTCGACGACGACGACGCCGACGAGGAGTCAGCCGAGGAGAAGCAACCCGCGAGCGCGGCGGCCGGTCACTAGCGCTGCACGATCAGCGCGGCCCGGTATTCCTCGAACGCAATCGGCTCGTCGGGTGTCCGCGGGTGCGGCTCGAGCGACGTCAACGAGATCGTGTAGTCATCGACGCGGGCCGTCTGCACATTCTGACCGGGCGCCGGGTTGGTGTTGAAATCCGCTGTCGTAGCGGGCCGTCCGGCGGGTCGAACATGGACGGCGATGCGCGCCTGTCCGGTCCAGAAGCACTCCACTTCGGTCGGGCAGCGGGAATCCTCGAGCACGTCGGTGAATCGCACGCGCAGGTCGTCGGTGCTCAACACGGCTTCCTGTCCGCCGCCGAGGGTGAACTCTGTGCCGAGGGTGAACCGCACCGGATCCGCGTCGGCTTTGCGGCTTGCTTGGCAGCTCACCAGAGCGACGGCCAGCATCACCACCCACAACAGCTTCCCCGCAGCGCTCACTGGCCGATCTCCCAGGTGTGCACCGGCTCGTTGCTGTGCATCCGCTCGCAGTACTGCCGCAGCATCTCCGCCAGCGCCACCGGCCGGGTCATGCCGCGCTCCTGTAGCGCGCGCACCGTTTCCACCTGCCACACCGAGCCGTTGCGATTCGTCTTGGCACGGCCCTCGATGACGCCGAGATAGCGTTCGGACACGTCGTCGGACACCCCCCAGCTGCGCAGCCCCTGGCGGGCCATCGGCAGTAGTTGACGCAGCACGAGCTCGTCCGGCGTCACCTCGCCGACACTTGGCCAGTACAGCCGGGCGTCCATACCGTGCTGAGCCGCTTCGAGGAAATTCTGGTGTGCCGCAGCGAAACTCATCTTCGTCCACAACGGGCGGTCATCGTCGGACAGGGTGCGTAGAACGCCGTAGTAGAACGCGGAGTTGGCCATCATGTCGATCACGGTGGGCCCCGCAGGCAGCACCCGGTTCTCGACGCGCAGATGCGGTCGACCGTCGACGACGTCGTACACCGGCCGGTTCCAGCGGTAGATCGTGCCGTTGTGCAGCCGCAACTCCGCGAGCTTCGGCGTGCGTCCGCCGGCCAACTCGGCCACCGGGTCCTCGTCGGACAGTTCCGGCAACAGCGACGGGAAATAGCGGACGTTCTCCTCGAACAGGTCGAAGATCGAGGTGATCCAACGCTCGCCGAACCACACCCGCGGCCGCACGCCCTGTGCCTTGAGTTCGTCGGGCCGGGTATCGGTGGCCTGCGCGAACAACTCGATGCGCGTCTCCGACCACAGCTGATGGCCGAAGAAATACGGCGAGTTCGCGCCCAGCGCCAGCTGGGGCCCGGCCAGCACCTGTGCCGCATTCCAGTTCTTCGCGAAGTCTTCCGGCGACACCTGTAGGTGCAATTGCATGCTCGTGCAAGCAGATTCGGGAGCGATGGAGGCCGCCTGCAGGCTCAGCCGCTCCGGCCCGGCGATGTCGATCTGGATGTCCTCGCCGCGGGCATAGAAGATGGAGTCATTGAGCGCCTGGTATCGGGTGGACTCGCTCATCCAGTCGCCCGAAAGGTGTTCGGGCATAAGCGTGGGAAGGATGCCGATCATCACGATGTGCGAGCCGCTGGAACTCGCCTTGGACTCGGCGGCATTGAGGCTGGCTCGCACGTCGGCTTCCAGCTCCAGCGCGGCGCGGCCGGGCAACGGGCGGGGTGGCACGTTGAATTCGATGTTGTAGGCGCCCAATTCGGTTTGATACGCCGGATCCGCGATCGAAACGAGCACCTGCTGGTTGCGCATCGCGGGCTGATAATCGGTGTCGACGAGGTTGCACTCGATCTCCATGCCCGTCAACGGACGCTCGAACTCGAAACTCGACCGCGTCAGCATCGTTTCGAAAACGTCGAGGCACAGCTGCACCTTGCGCCGGTACTCGCGACGGTGCGCCCGACTGAAGTCGGTCTGCTTCACCTCTTCGCCCACACCGCCGATGGAACAGGCTCAGTGACGCGCGCGCAAGCAAATCGTGCATAAAACGCCCTGCGGCGGGCAGTCGCGGGCGATGGCGGGCATCTGACGACCGCCGCCGATAGCAGTACGTTCGGACATGTCGCTGATCATCGACAGGGAGTGCGAAATGACTGAGTCCGAACCGACCACGCCGACGCCGACACCGCCTGCTTCGCTTCCGCCCGGGCCGCCCCCGCACAATGTCGGCTGGGCGGTCGCCGCGGTGCTGTTCTTCTGGCCGCTGTCCTTTTCGGCGTTCACCCACGCGTTCAACGTGTATCCGCTGTGGGCGACGGGTAACTTCGCCGGCGCGCAATACGCGTCGGACCGTGTGCGCCGGTTGGGCCAGCTCTCGCTGTGGATCGCGGGCGGCTTGCTGCTGTTGTTCGCCATCCTCTACGCGATCTTCCTGATGGTGCTGTTTGCCCAGGGCGCGGGATGGGGCCACCACGGCGGGCTCCCGCGCCGTTACGCCGACTGACGGCGGCTGAAGACCGCGACCTGTGGGCTCATCAGGCCGCCACGGAGCTCGATGTCGATCGACGGGTCGGCATGCTCGGCGAGGGCGCGCAAGGCCGCTGGGCTGTAGGTGCGCAGTGAGCTGATCACGCCGTCGTGCACGAATGGCAGCCAAGGGGCGAAGGGCAACATGGTTGCCAGGCGCAGAACATGCAGGGGAGACGGCGGCCGGGGCAGATCGATGATCAGCAGCTTGGTGGCCGCCCTGGTGCCCTCGGCGATCACCCGCGAGGCCTGCGCAGGCGGCAGGTGATGAAAGGACAGCACAAACACCGCCAGGTCGAAATACCCGTCGGGGGCGTCGATGGCGGTCGCGTCCATCTGGCGCACCGTCGCGCGGGAGTGCTCGCCGAGCTCTCCCGCAGCGATCGCGCGTACCGACGTGGGCTCGATGTCGGTGACGGTGAGCGCGGCGGTGGGATGGTTTTCCAGCAGTGTGCGTGACAGCGCGCCGTGGCCGGCGCCGAGCTCGAGCAGCGTCGGATCCGGTACGTCAGCGACTTCGTCGAGCACGATCTGCGCGAACTTCGCGGTGTTGCCGAATACGTCGCCGGTCCACTCGAGCGCCCTGACCACGCTGCGTTTCGTCTTCTCGTCGACATCGTCGCGGTCGAGGTATTCCAGGCGGTCGGTCTCCAGCAGTCGGTCAAGACATGATGCGGTGGGCCCGCCACGGGGCATGCGGTCAATGTCGATGATGTCGGCAGGCATGTAGTCCATGATGGACGACTGGAGCCGTCAGATAGGGGAGCGGGTAGTTGGCAGAATTTGTGGCAGCGATCGACCAGGGCACCACCAGCACCCGCTGCATGATCTTCGACCACGACGGCGCCGAGGTCGGTCGCCACCAGCTCGAACACGAACAGATCCTGCCGCAGGCGGGCTGGGTCGAGCACAACCCGGTGGAGATCTGGGAGCGCACCGCCTCGGTGCTGACCTCGGTGCTGAACAAGACGAAGCTGTCCGCCACCGACCTTGCCGCATTGGGCATCACGAACCAGCGGGAGACGTCGCTGGTATGGAACCGCAAGACCGGCCGGCCGTACTACAACGCGATCGTCTGGCAGGACACCCGCACCGATCGCATCGCGTCGGCGCTCGACCGCGACGACCGCGGCGATGTGATCAGGCGCAAGGCCGGGTTGCCGCCCGCCACCTACTTCGCCGCCGGCAAGGTGCAGTGGATCCTGGAGAATGTCGACGGCGTCCGCGCAGACGCCGAGAAGGGCGACGCGATCTTCGGCACGGCCGACTCGTGGGTGCTGTGGAACCTCACCGGCGGACCTCGCGGCGGCGTGCACATCACCGACGTCACCAACGCCAGCCGCACCATGCTGATGAACCTGGAGACGCTCGACTGGGACGATGAGCTGCTGTCGTTCTTCGACATTCCGCGCCGGATGCTGCCCGAGATCAAGCCGTCGTCTTACCAGGAGTCCTACGGCATCACCCACGACGACGGCCCGGTCGGCGGGCAGGTGCCGATGACCGGAATCCTGGGCGATCAGCAGGCCGCCATGGTCGGGCAGGTGTGCCTCGACGCCGGTGAGGCCAAGAACACCTACGGCACGGGAAACTTCCTGTTGCTCAACACCGGTGAGAAGATCGTGCGCTCGCAGAACGGTCTGCTGACGACGCTGTGCTACCAGTTCGGTGACGCGAAACCCGTTTACGCGCTGGAGGGTTCGATCGCGGTCACCGGATCGGCCGTGCAGTGGCTTCGCGATCAGCTCGGCATCATCCGCGACGCGGCACACAGCGAACCGCTCGCGCGCGAGGTCGAGGACAACGGCGGTGTGTACTTCGTGCCCGCCTTCTCGGGGCTGTTCGCGCCCTACTGGCGCTCCGATGCGCGCGGCGCGATCGTCGGGCTGTCGCGGTTCAACACCAACGCCCATGTGGCGCGCGCGACCCTGGAGGCGATCTGCTACCAGAGCCGCGATGTCGTCGACGCGATGGAGGCCGACTCGGGCGTCCACATGGAGGTGCTCAAGGTCGACGGCGGCATCACCGCCAACGACCTGTGCATGCAGATCCAGGCCGACGTGCTCGGCGTCGACGTCGTCAGGCCGGTCGTCGCGGAAACCACCGCGCTGGGCGCGGCCTACGCCGCCGGCCTCGCGGTCGGATTCTGGGACAACCCCGACGACCTGCGGTCGAACTGGCAGGAGGACAAACGCTGGACCCCGAACTGGAGTGAGGACCAGCGCGAAGCGGGCTATGCGGGGTGGCGGAAGGCCGTCGAGCGCACGCTGGACTGGGTCGACGTTGAGTGATTTCGGCGCGCGCGGTCACGCGGAGCGTGACCCGGCGCGCCGAAATCGCGACTAGGCAGCGGCGTCGTCGAGTTGTGTGCGGGCCTCGTTGTCGAGTTCGATGTCGGCGACTGCGGTGTTCTCCTCCAGATGCTGCACCGACGAGGTGCCCGGGATCAACAGCACGTTCGGCGCGACCGACAGCGTCCACGCCAGCGCGATCTGTGCCGGCGTGCGGCCGAGCTTCTCCGCCTCCCGTCGGACGGCGGGATGCCCGAGCACCGGGTTGTCGGCGGTGAAGGCGGATCCGAGCGGGAAGAACGGAACGAACGCGATGCCGTGCTCGACGCAGGCGTCGAGTACGGGCTGAGACGAGCGGTCGACGAGGTTGTACGCGTTCTGCACGCAGACGATCTCGGTGCGGTCCAATGCGATCTGCAGATGTTCAAGAGTGATGCTGCTCAACCCGATTCCGCCGAGGAGGCCTTCGTCGCGGGCTGTGATCATCGCGTCGAGCTGGCGGTCGAACAGCTCGCGGTCGACGGGCCCGGGGCTGTTGGGGTCACTGTTCTCGCCGTGCACGCGCAGGTTGACTGCGGCCAGTTTGTCGGCGCCGAGCGTCTCGAGGTTCTCCTCGATGCTTGCCCGCAACTGGTCGGGTTCCTGCGCAGGCAGCCACGCGCCGCTGTCGTCGCGCCGCGCGCCGATCTTGCTGACCAGAGCCAGGTCGGCCGGATACGGATGCAGGGCTTCGCGGATGAGTTCGTTGGCGACATCGGGACCGTAGAACTGCGCGGTGTCGATGTGGTTGATGCCCAGGTCGACGACGCGGCGTAAGACGGCCAGCGCCTGCTCGCGGTCGCGCGGCGGCCCGAACACCCCGGGACCGGGCAGTTGCATGGCGCCGAATCCGACGCGGCCGACATGGAAAGAGCCCAGCGGGAAGGTTTGCATAGTTAGTGCGTACACCATTCCCGCCGGGCTTATTCCGGCTGGATTGACGCTTACTCCGACTCGGGGGTGCTGCTGGTCTCGCCGAGGATGTTGTACACCTCGCGGCGCGCGTTGTTGACGATGTCGACGATGCGCGCCTGCTGCTCCTCCGTCGCGGCGTAGGCCGACTGCGCCACCGCGCCCATCAGCTGGGTGACCGCGGCATGCAGGCTGACCTGACCGGGAGCTTGATCCTTCCAGCCTTCGGCGATCTCTTCCCACGGCGGTGTCTCGATCTTCTCGGCGGCGGCGCGGCCTTCGTCGGTCAACTCGAAAAGCCGCTTGCTGCCTTCGCTTTCGGTGCCGACGATGAGGCCCTCGTCGACCAGCAGTTGCAAGGTCGGGTAGACCGAGCCGGGACTCGGACGCCACAGGCCGTCGCTGCGGTCGGAGATCTCCTGGATCATCTCGTAGCCGTGCATCGCGCGGTCGGCGAGCAGAATCAGGATGGCGGCGCGGACGTCGCCGCGCTTGCCCCGCCTGCCCCCGCCGCGGCGGCCGCGCGGGCCACCGCCGAAGCCGAGTCCGAAGCCCGCGCGGGGATCGAAGCCAAAGCCGCCGCGGCCGGGCCCGAATCCGCCGAAGCCGGCCTGGAAGCCGGGGCCGAACGGGCCGTGCCGGTCGGTGCCGTGCTCGCGGACGTGGTCGTGGATGTGGCCGCGGAATTCGCGACGGGCCTGGCGCCGCTGCTCATGCAGTGCGCGGCGTTGCTCGTGGAGGGCGCGGCGCCGCTCCGGGCCGAAGCCGAAGCCGAACCCGCCGGGTGTTGGTGTGAATGGGTCGTTCATGGAGAAAGTCCTTTTCCGTCAGGAAACGTCCGATGCGCCTCCGATACGTCAACGATATATCGGAAACTATCGCGATGCAACGTTCAGTGAGTCAGCGCCGATCGAGTTCGCCGATGACCCAGCGCGCCCATTCGCCTGACATGGCGCCGCGGCGCAGGCCGTACTCCAGTGCCGCCCGGCCGAAGAACATGTCGTCGTCGTCGGTCCAGTCGATCGAGTCGCTCAATGCCTGGAGCCGCTTGACCTCCGAGTCGGCGTGCTCGGCCACCGCGACCATGTGCCGACGGGCCTGTTTCGGATCGATCTCGCCGAGCAGGAAGACGCGCAACAGAGAAGCGTCGCGAAACGGTGGGTCGTCCTCGGGGCGCATCATCCAACGCTGTAGCTCCGCGCGACCGGCCCGCGTGATCTGGTATTCCTTTCGGCCGCGCGGTCCGACGTGGGTCACCTCGATGAGGCCGGTATCGGCGAGCTTGTTGAGTTCGCCGTAGAGCTGGCTCTGCGTGGCCGGCCAGACGTTGGCCATCGACTTCTCGAAGGTCTTCAGCAGGTCGTAGCCGCTGCCGGGTTGCTGAGCCAACAGGCCGAGTGCCGCCATTCGCAAACTCACGAGGGGATCGTACCTCCACTCTTGACATGTCACTACTGACATGTCAGATTGGACACGAATCGACAGGAGATCCCATGACCGAGACGACTTCGGATACCTCAGCCTTGTTCGGCACCGGCGACTTCTTCCAGCGCGACAACTACGCCCCGGTCGCCGACGAACTCACCGAATTCGATCTGCCCGTCGAGGGCGCGATCCCGGCCGAGCTCGACGGCTGGTATCTGCGCAACGGCCCGAACCCGCGACAGGCGACCGCACACTGGTTCACCGGTGACGGAATGATCCACGGCGTTCGGATCGAGAACGGACGCGCCGCGTGGTACCGCAATCGCTGGGTGCGCACCGAGAGCTTCGAGAAGCCTTTTCCGCTCTACAACGCCGACGGCACCCGCAACCTGCATGCCAGCGTCGCCAACACCCACGTGGTCAACCACGCGGGCAAGACGCTCGCGTTGGTCGAGTCGTCACTGCCCTACGAGATCACCAACGACTTGAACACGTTGGGCGCCTACGATTTCGGCGGTAAGCTGGTCGACTCGATGACCGCCCATCCGAAGATCTGCCCGACCAGCGGGGAACTGCACTTCTTCGGCTACGGCAACATCTTCGCCCCGCACGTGACCTACCACCGCGCCGACGCGAACGGCGAGCTGACGGTCAACCGGCCGCTCGACGTCCCGGCGCTGACGATGATGCACGACTTCGCCATGACCGCCGAACACGTCGTCTTCATGGACCTGCCCGTCGTCTTCGACCTGAACATCGCGATGTCCGGCAGCCACGACATGCCCTACCGCTGGGACGACGAATACGGCGCCAGGCTCGGCGTGCTGCGCCGTGACGATCCCTTCGGCGAAGTGCGCTGGTTCGACGTCGACCCGTGCTACGTGTTTCACGTCGCCAACGCCTATGACGACGGCAATTCGATTGTGCTGCAGGCTGTCCGGTATCCGGAGCTGTGGCGGGGCACGAGCGGATTCGAGACCGACGGCGTGCTGTGGAGCTGGCGAATTGAGATGGCCACCGGACGAGTCGCGGAGCGTCAGCTCGACGACCGACCGGTGGAGTTTCCGCGCATCGACGATCGGCTGGCGGGCCTGCCCGCCCGTTATGCGGTGTCCGTCGGCGACAACCGGCTGGTTCGCTACGACCTGGGCAGCGGCGAGGCGATCGAGCACAGGTTCGGCGCGGAGCGGTCTCCCGGTCAGCCCGGCGAGGCGGTGTTCGTGCCGTCAACCGCAGGCGCCGCAGACGAAAGCAGCGGCTGGTACCTGGGCTACGTGTACGACCCGGCGCGCAACGGCAGCGATCTGGTCATCATCGACGCGTCGGACTTCTCGGCTGCGCCGGTCGCCAGAATTCAACTGCCGCAGCGTGTGCCGCACGGATTCCACGGAAACTGGATCTCGGGTGAGTAACGTCTCGGGCCATGGAAGTCAGGTGGCTCGACGAACCCGAGGCCCACGACTATGACGCGGCCGCCGACTATTTGAGCCTGGTCGGCGAGCACGGCGCCGTCGACACGACGGTGCTGGCGCTGCGCGAGGCAGAGCCGGTGTCCAGGATGGCCAAGGACATCCTGCGGGCAGCGGACCTCGCGCTGTTGCCCACCTCGAACCCGCACGTGAAGGCAGACCTCAAGAAGATCTACGCCGGCAAGCGGCCGTCGCCCATCCTGCTGGTGCGCGGCTACCACCAGGTCTGCGCCAGCTATGTGACCGACGAAAACACCTCCATCCCTTGCCGTTTGGTGTCCTGGCAGGCATGACCGGCTTCGGCTTCCACACCCTGGCGCTGCTCGTGGCGATAGGGCTGGTCGGACCGCTGATCGCCGCCGTACCCAGGGTGCGTATCCCGGTGGTGATCGGCGAGTTGATGGTCGGCGTCATCGTCGGCAAGACCGGGTTCGGCATCATCGACTACACCGACCCGACCCTCACCCTTCTGGCCAACGTCGGCTTCGCGCTGGTGATGTTCATCGTCGGCACGCATGTTCCGGTGCGTGAACCGACGGTGCGCTCATCCATCCCAGCGGCGGCGGTCCGCGCGGTCCTCGTCGGAGCGGTGGCTGCCTTATTCGGTGTCGTTCTGGCCGATGCGTTCGGTACGGGTCATGCGGCGCTCTACGGGGTGCTGATGGCATCCTCCTCGGCTGCACTGGCGCTACCGGTCATGCAGTCACTGGGTTTGAACGGCCCGCCGGTCCTGTCGGTGACGGCGCAGATCGCGATTGCCGATGCCGCCTCAATCATTCTGTTGCCGTAGGTGATCGACCCATCGCGGGCAGCCGGCGCCGCGCTCGGCGCGCTGGCCATCGCGGGGGGCGCGGCCGCTCTGTTCCTGTTGCTGCGCGCCGGCGACCGCCGTGGATGGCGCAGGCGTCTGCACCACTACTCGGAGAAGCGCCAGTTCGCCCTGGAGCTGCGGTTCAGCCTGCTGATGCTTTTCCTGCTCTGCACGCTGGCCACCGCCACGCACGTCTCGATCATGCTGGCGGGTTTCGCGCTTGGTCTGGTGGTGGCGGCCGTCGGACCGCCGCGACGGCTGGCTCGACAGCTGTTCGGCATCACCGAGGGATTCTTCGCGCCGCTGTTCTTCGTTTGGCTCGGGGCCTCGCTGCAGATCCGCGAACTCGCCGAGCGACCGGGTCTGATCGTTCTCGGCATCGGGCTGGGTCTCGTTGCCCTGCTTGCGCATTCGGCCGCGCGAGCTCTGGGTCTGCCGCTGACCCTCGCCGTCCTGTCCGGCGCGCAGCTGGGTGTGCCCGTGGCAGCGGCGACGCTCGGAACCCAGGAACATCTTCTGGCGGCGGGCGAGCCGTCGGCACTGATGCTGGGCGCACTTCTGACCATCGCCTCGACGTCCGTCGCGGGCATGCTTGCCGCGAAGCGTCAGAGAGCAGGATCCAGCGAACCCGCCGCGTAGGCGCCGGCGCGGTGGGTGTTCGGGCTGACGCCGTAGGCCCGCTTGAATGCGCTGCTGAGCGCGAACGGCGTGCTGTAGCCGACCTGCTTGGCCACCGCGGCGATCGTCGCTCGGCTGGTCCGCAACAGGTCGGCCGCCAGCGCGAGGCGCCAGCCCGTGAGGAACGCGATCGGGGGCTCGCCGACCAGGTCGGTGAATCGGCGCGCGAACGCCGCCCGCGACGAACCGACGGCCGACGCGAGGTTCGCCACCGTCCACGGGTGTGCGGGGTTGTTGTAGATGAGCCGCAGGGCCGGTCCGACTACGGGATCCTGTTCGGCCCGCCACCACGTCGGGGCGTTGTCCTCGCGGTCGAACCAGTTGCGCAGCAACGCAATCAGCAGCACGTCGAGCAGCCTGTCGAGGTAGGCCTCCTGGCCGGGGCCGTCGCGGCCCGCCTCCGCGGCCAACAGGTCCACCAGCGGCGTATCCCACTCGTGCGCGCGTACCACCAGCACGGTGGGCAGCGCATCGAGCAGTCGGGTGCTGACCGCGCTGCGGCCCTCGTATGCGCAGATGACCGATCGGTCGGAACCGTCTGAGCTGGTGCCCCACGTCCGGATCGCCAGCGACATCTCGAAGCGGAGGTCCGCGCCGGAGACCGTCGTGCAGCGCTGACCTGGATGGATGACGACCGTCGGTTCGGTGGCCGGGTCGTCGGCGAACACATAGTGTTCGGTGCCGCGGGTGAGTGCCACGTCGCCGGCCTCGAGCCAGACGGTCGGGGTGCTGTCACCGACGATTGCCGCCCGGCCCTGTGTCTGACAGATCAGCGTGAGGGGGGCCTCGTCCTGAATGCGCATCGACCACGGCGGATCGAGCCTCATCCGAAGCACGAACGCGCCGCGCGCCCGAACCCCGTCGAGCAATCCGACGACCGCGTCCATGGTCAGTTAACTGCTCGTGGCCGGTATGCGGTGAGGAACACCTCGACGCCCGCCTTAGCGTAGGCCTCCACATCGAGGCCGGCCAGCACCCCGTCGGCGCCGTCGAACAAGGCTTGATCGATCGGCCTGCCAACGATCAGAAACGCGAAATGCTCTGCGGCGAGCGACGGTTCGGGAGCGTGCAGGACGCCGCGGTCATGCAATGCCGCGAACGCGTGAGTCAGCAGTCCCAAGGTGCGCAGCGGCGCGTGTTGGTAGTAGAGGCGCGCCAGTTCGGGCAGCCGGTTGGCCTCACCGATCACCAGGCGGCGCAGTTGCACGACGGCTTCCTGCATCACCGCGTTGAGGTAGTCGCCGGCGAGCGCGGTCAGGTCTGCCTCGATGTCGGCACTGTCGGCGAGCGCGGCGATCCGTTCCCGGACGGAGCCTGCCGCGCTGTCCAGCGCATCGGTGACGATCGCGAACAGCAATTCTCGCTTCTCGCCGAAATGCTTGTACACGGTCTGCTTGGACACGGCTGCGGTCGCGGCCACCTGATCCATGCTGGTGCCCTGGTAGCCGTTGCTCAAGAACAGTTGCTGGCCGGCGGACAGGATCGTCTGCCGTTTGCGCGCCGACCGTCCGCCGTCCATGCCCGCCAGAGTACTGGACAGTCTAGTTTGACCGTCGCTAGAGTACTGAACCGTCTAGTTCACTTTTGAGGGGAGCAGCCCACGATGAGCACCGTGACAGCCTGTCCGCCGCTGGCCGACCGCATCACGAAGTCACTTCTGGGCTACGGCGTGATCGCCGGGCCCCTGTATGTTGTTGCGGTCGCGGCGCAGGCGGCGACACGCGACGGCTTCGATCCGACGCGCCACGCGGCCAGCCAACTGGCCAACGGCGATCTCGGCTGGATCCAGATCGCGACGTTCCTCCTCAGCGGCGCAATGACGATCGCCGCCGCCGTCGGCATCCGCCGCGCGCTCGGGTCCGGGCGGTCGTCAGCGTGGATCTCTGGCTTGATCGGCACCTACGGCGCCGCGCTCGTGGTCGCCGGACTCTTCCGTGCGGACCCGTCGGACGGCTTCCCGCCCGGCACGCCCGCCGGTGTCGGCGAGCCGACATGGCACGGCATGGTGCACCTCGAGGTCGCGGGCATCGGCTTCGTCTGCCTCGTCGTGGCGTGCTTCGTGTTCGCCGCGCGCTTCTCCCGAACCGGCGACCGGCGATGGGCGTGGTTCTCCCGGATCACCGGGATTCTGTTCGCGGGTACCTTCGGATATCTGACATCGGGCACCGGCGGATCTGCGGCGGTCCTGTCGTTCACCGCGGCCGTCGTTCTGGTCTGGGCGTGGCTGACGGCGGTTTCGGTCACGCTCTACCAGCACGTCGGCGCTTCTTAGACGAACGCGTATGTGACGGGGACGATCAACGATGGATCGTCTCAGCGGCGGTCGGTTGACTCGTCGGCATGCACACCAGCCCGATCGTCCTCCTCACTTCCGTCGCCGCGATGGCCAGCGCCGCCGCCGCGGGCATGATGTACGTCTTCTCCACCTTCGTGATGCGCGGACTGGACCGCACGGGTCCGGTCGCCGCGATCACCGCGATGCGCGGGATCAACGTGGACGCCAACACCAATGCGCCCTTCCTGTTGGCCTACTTCGGCGCTGCCCTGCTCGCGGTGGCGGTCGGCGTTCTGGCGGTGATCCAGTTCCGTCAGCCGGGCAGCGGATGGCTGCTGGCGGGCGCGATCCTCGGCGTGCTCGGCGCCATCATCACCGTCGCGTTCAACGTGCCGCTCAACGATCACCTCGACACTGTCGAGCCGGCGACGCTCTCCGTCGCCGACGCGGCGCGCGAATGGCAGGCGTACCTGTCGGCATGGACGGCATGGAACCACGCCCGCACCGCCACGGCGGTCGCGGCGCCGGTGCTGATGCTGATCGGCATGCGGGCCCGGTGCCTCGGCTAGCTCGGCGGCGCGAAGCCACCGCCGTACGATGATGTGGGCGGTGTGACCGGCCGCGGTGGCCCCCACGATGGCGACGGCGCCGGCACAGGTACGGGCCGCAGACGCTGCAGCTCCCGGCGATGCCGCTCGGCCAACACCGCCGCGAGCACGTACTGCGGGGGTACGCCGGGCGGTGGCGGGGGCGAGATCCGCGCGACCACGTCACCGGCAATGCGATATGCCATCCGGTCGCGTATCCCAGGATCCAATTGCGGTGCGCGCGAAAGGAATTGTCGCGCCATCTCGGCCTGTTGCGCATCCAGCCCGGACAGCTGCAACGACGCAGCCCACCAGGCCAGGGAGGGCGGCATCACCGGCGGCGGCGGCAGTTTCGGTCCACGCTCGCTGATTACCACGGTGCCCGCGAACACATCCCCGAGCCGTTTGCCCTTCGACGACAGCAGGCTGCAGATCACGGCAGGGCCGCCGAAGAACATCCAGATCTCGATGAACGAGGCCAGCGCGCGAAACAAGGCCTGCCGGAACCGCTCCGGTCCGCCGTCGTCGGACACCACCCGCAAACCGAGCGCCATCTTGCCCAGCGTCCTTCCGCGGGTGGCGCTTTCGAAGATCAACGGGTAGCCGACGAGCGTCAACACGGTGAAGATGACCAACACCGCACCGGAGAGCGCGGGGTCGAACTGGCTCAGCGTCAGCGCCCACAGCATCACACCGGCGAGATAGCCCACGAAGATCACCGCGATATCGATCAGCGCCGACAGGGCCCGCACCGGGAGCTGGGCGATCTGCACGTCAAGAACGACGGCGTCGCCGGTCACCACCTGTTCCGCCTGCCCGACCATCCTCACCACGCTACTAGGATTTGCCCGGTGGACGTCGACGCCTTCGTGCTGGCCCATCGCCCGACGTGGAACCGGCTCGAGGAGCTGGTCAAGCGGCGTCGTCGGCTGACCGGTGCGGAGGTCGACGAGCTCGTCGAGCTCTACCAGCGGGTGTCGACGCACCTGTCGATGGTGCGCACGGCGTCCCGGGATTCGGTGCTGGTGGGCCGGTTGTCGTCGTTGGTGGCCCGTGCCCGCTCGGCGGTCACCGGCGCCCACGCGCCGTTGTGGAGCGAGTTCGTTCGATTCTGGACCGTGTCGTTTCCGGTCTCCGCGTACCGGGCGTGGCGGTGGTGGGCCGCCACCGCGGTCGTGTTCTTCGCGGTGACGATGGTGATCGCGACGTGGGTGGCAGGCAATCCCGATGTGCAGGCGTCGATCGGAACACCCAGCGAGATAGAGCATTTGGTGAACCACGAAGTGGCGGACTACTACAGCGAGAACCCTGCGGCATCGTTCGCACTGCAGGTCTGGACCAACAACTCGTGGGTGGCGGCACAGTGCATCGCGTTCGCGCTCCTGCTCGGGATACCCATCCCTTACCTGCTGTTCCAGAACGCCGCCAACCTCGGGTTGATCGCGGGTCTGATGTTCGACGCGGGCAAGGGCGACATCATGCTCGGCCTGCTGGCCCCACACGGGTTGCTGGAGTTGACCGCGGTGTTCCTTGCGGGCGCAGTAGGCATGCGGCTGGGCTGGACGGCGATCTCGCCGGGCAACCGGCCCCGCGGTCAGGCTCTCGCCGAGCAGGGTAGGGCGGTGGTGTCCGTTGCGGTGGGTTTGGTCGCGGTGCTGCTGGTCTCCGGGTTGATCGAGGCGCTCGTGACGCCGTCGCCGCTACCGACGGTCGTCCGCGTCGGCATCGGTGTGCTCGCCGAACTCGGATTCCTGTACTACGTGCTTCATTTCGGCCGCAAGGCCGTTGCGGCGGGGGAGACCGGCGATCTGGACGACGCCCCGGATGTGGTGCCGACGGGCTGACGTACGTCGCCGGTCCGGCTACGTCGTCTACAACCTGCCGGTGGCCTTCATCGCCAGATAACGATCTGCGAGTGCGGGCGCCAGCTCATCGGGCGCCGCGTCGACGACGTCGACACCCTGGCGCCGCAGCCGTGAGGCGATCGTCCGGCGGTCGTTGCGGGCCCGTTCGGCGGCCGCGGCGTCGTAGACCTGCGCGGCATCGGCCCGCCCCGCGGCGAGCGAATCGACCCTCGGGTCGGCGACTGCCGCGAGCAGCACCTGGTGCTTGGCCGACAGCTGCGGCAGCACCGACATCAGCCCCTCGTCGAGTGCGGATGCGTTCAGATCGGTCAGCAGCACCACCAACGCGCGCCGGCGGACGCGGCGCTGCACGGCGGCCACGATCGCGGTGGCATCCGACTCCACCAGCGCCGGCTGCAGGGGAGCCATCGCATTGACGAGCTGCGCGAGCAAGTCGGTGCGCGATGCATTGAACACGCCCGCCCGGCTGACCCGGTCATGGGCCAAGAAGTCGACGTGATCGCCCGCCCGTGATGCCAACGCCGCCAACAGAAGTGCCGCGTCCATCGACCAGTCGAGCCGGGGCCATCCGCCAGGGTCGGCCCGGGTAGGGTCGACGCCGACGCGACCCGCCGACGTGCGACCGGTGTCCAGGACGATCACCACCCTGCGGTCACGCTCGGGGCGCCAGGTGCGCACCACGACGTCGGCGCGACGCGCAGTCGCACGCCAGTCGATCGAGCGCACATCATCGCCAATGACATACTCACGCAGAGAATCGAATTCGGTGCCCTGACCGCGGATCAGCACAGGCACCGCACCGTCCAGTTCCCGAAGCTTCGCCAGCCGAGACGGCAGATGTTTGCGTGACAGGAATGGCGGCAGGATGCGGATCTGCCAGGGCACCCGATGCGAGCTCTGCCTGCCCGCGAGGCCGAGCGGCCCGAGGGAGCGGGCCGTCACCAAGGCGGACCGCTGGTCGCCACGGCGCACCGGCTGCAGCCGGGTCTGCACCGAAATCGTCTGGCCCACAGCTAGATCCAGGGAATGGGCGCGCGGTTGCGCACGTCCGCTCGGTGGCCAGGCATCGCGCACCTGGCCGCGGAAGCGGCCGCGGCCCACATTTTCGATCGTCAGCCCAGCCGTGACGGGCTGGCCCAGCCGTGCCGCGGTCTCACCGGAGCGGGTGAAATGCAGCCGACGGGTGCTCGCGGCCAACGACACATCGACGGCCACCGCGACCGCCAGGAGGGCGAGGAGGACGACGAACGCCGTTGCGGGCCAGGGGGCCAGCGCGATCGGCAGGACGCAGATCAACGCGACCAGCCCGGTGCGGCCGGTGAGCACCACTATCGGGGCACCGGAACGGCAGCCAGGATGCCGTCGAGCACGCGGTCGGGATTGGCGCCCTCGAGTTCGGCCTCCGGGCGCAGCGCCACCCGGTGCCGCAGCGTCGGGCGCGCCATCACCTTGACGTCGTCGGGCGTCACGTAGTTGCGGCCGGACAGCCACGCCCATGAGCGGGCGGTGGCCAGCAGCGCAGTCGCTCCGCGCGGTGATACACCGAGTTGCAATGACGGCGAATGCCTTGTGGCACCGGCGATGTCGACGATGTAGCCGAGCACTTCATCGGCGACCAGAACCTGGCGAACGGCCGCGCGCCCTGCGGCCAGCTCCGCTGCACCCGCAACGGGTCGTACCGCGGACAGATCGCGCGGGTCGAAACCGCGGGCGTGCCGGTCCAGGATCGCGATCTCCTGATCGCGCGGCGGCAGCGGCACAGTCAGCTTCAGCAGGAAGCGGTCCAACTGCGCCTCCGGAAGTTGGTAGGTGCCCTCATATTCGATCGGGTTCTGCGTGGCGGCGACGATGAACGGGTCGGGCAACGGCCGCGGTTCACCCTCGACGCTGACCTGACGTTCCTCCATCGCCTCCAGTAGCGCCGCCTGCGTCTTCGGCGGGGTCCGGTTGATCTCATCGGCGAGCAGCAGGTTGGCGAAGACCGGACCTGGGTGGAACTCGAATTCGGCCGTGCGTGCGTCGTAGACCAACGAGCCGGTGACGTCGCCCGGCATCAGGTCCGGGGTGAATTGAACGCGCTTGAACTCCAATTGCAGTGCCGCGGCGAGGGTTCGCACCAGCAGCGTCTTGGCGACACCCGGCACGCCCTCGAGTAGCACGTGGCCGCGGCACAACAGCGCGATGACGAGTCCGCTGACGACGGCGTCCTGACCGACGACCACTTTGGCGATCTCGTTCCGCAATGCCAACAACGAATTCCTCGCGGCGTTGAGGTCGGTTGTCGGGGCTGCTGGCTGAGTCACGAGTGTGCGACCTGCCTTTCGATGTCGTCGAGCGTGTGGGCAAGGGCTACCAGGTCGGCGTCGGTCGCCGGTGGAGGACCGAACAACGCGTGCCCGACGGCGTACGGATCCCCGCCGGCGCGGGCCGCGATGGTCTGGACGATCGTCGCCTGGTCGGCGTCGGCGCCGAGTCCGAGCCGGGGCATGAGGCGTTGCAGTGTCGCGGTGCGCAGTGCATCGGCGGCGCGATCACCGGCCCGATGCGACCGGTAGAGCCGCCCGCGTCCCTCGACCGTCTCCGACGCCCGCACCACGACCGGTAGCTGCTCCGCGACGAGCGGACCGAGGCGCCGGCCCTTCCACAGCGCGATCAACAGCACGACCAGACACAACTGCCAGACGATCCATCTCACATTGTCGGGAATGAGGTCGGAAAGCGAAGCCCCACCGGATGTTTCACCTTCGGGCTTCTGCGGCGCGTACCAGATGACCCGGGGTTGTGTTCCGGCGAGGTTCATGGCCAGCGCGGCGTTGCCCTGCTTCAGCAGGCCGGAGTTGGCCATGAAGTCCGCAGTGCCGGCCACCGTCACGGTGCGCCCCGCGGCGCGGTAGCGGACCACGGCGCCGTCGTAGCACCGTGTCACCGGGACGTCACCGGACGCCTCGAAGGAGTCGCTGGCGCCGAGTTGCACATCGCCGGCCTGCTTCGCCTCGCGCAGGTCGCAGCCGGGCGACGCCCCGACACTGCCCCCCGTCGCGCGGCGAACCTCGGGTGCCAGGCTCTCCCTGGTCCGCGAGACCGGCTCGATGACAAGGCGGTCGCCGGGCACCGCAGCCAGCCGCCGCAGCACGTCGCCGTCGACGAGATGACGCGTCTGCACGGTCACCACCAAGGATTTCGGTGTCGCGGCTCGTTCCACCGCGGAGATGTCGTCGGCGACGATCACGTCGACGCCTTCTTGCCGCAGCAACGTGACGAGTGCGTGGGCGCCGTCGGGAGACGTCGACGCGGGATCCATTCGGCCGCCGGGCCGCGGGGCGGTCAGGGTCACGCTCGCCACCGCGACAACCGTGAGGAGCAGCACCGCCGACAACACCCAGCGGCCGGTTCGCCAGCGCTGCCGGACCGTGGGTGCGTCGGCCGTCGCGGTGTTCGTCACGGGACCGCCGTCCAACTGTCCGGGCTGCGGGCAGCCGCGGGCGCAGCGACTCCACGGGTACCGCGGGACCGCAGTTGCTCGTCGAGTTGCGCGATCCTGCGATAGGCGGGTTCGGTTCCGGGACGCGCGCCGTAGGTGACGTCGTTGAATGCGTCGGCGGCATCGACCAATTCGCTCGAGAGCTGCGGTACCGCCGTTCCGGCATCCCGGGCGAGTTCGGTCGCGGTGCGGCCGGGCGCCGGGTTCAGTACGCCGTTCTCCTCGAGATCGCGAGCTATCGCTCTGAGCCGATGCCTGATTGCCGCGGCCCAATTGCGCTCGGCCGCATAGTGTTCGGCGGTGGCTCTGTGCTGAGCAGCGGTGAGTTCCTGCGAGCCGAAGAGGGCTTCCTCGCCGCCGCGGTCGGTCCGCATCGTGCGCCGCGCAACCCGCACCGCGACAATGATCGCGATCGTGAGGAGGATGAGCAGCACGGTGATCGTGAACCATCCGCCGGGGACCGACGACCCCTCCTGAGCGATCCGGTAGAGCAGATCCTCGAGCCATTGCGAGAAGCGTTCGGTCAGAGAGGCTTTCGGATATATAGGCTTGGCGAGTTCGCGTTGCGCCGCCTCGTGGGCAGCGACTCGGTCGACGTCGACTGCGGGCACGTCAGTGCTGCCGGGTGAGCCACAGGTGGTCGGTCGAGTCGGGCGCCGCTCCCGGCGCCGCGATGGCCGCACCCGTCTGCAGGACGAGATCGAACGCCTCGGCGCGGATCCGCCGATCGGTGTACAGCAGCACCACCGCACCCGCGCTGAACGGCGCCGTGATGACCTGGCCGACTGCGCCGCCGACGGCGACGAGCACGAGTGCGATCAGGATCGTCGCGGTGGACTCCGAATTCAGCAGGATTATCTGTCCGGTGAAGCTGAACGGCACCGAGACCGCCGCGGCGACGACACCTGCGACAAGGGTGGCCAGCACCCGGATGCCCAGCACCCGCCAGAAATCATTCTTCACCAGCCACACCGACCGTTTGATCGCCGGGAAGATCCCGAGGCGCTCCAACACGATCAACGGAGGAGCAAAACTGAGCACGGTCCACAGATAGACGAGCAGCGCAATTACGCCGAGCACCAGCGGAATAGCGAGTACGAATGCCGCAGCGCCGCTGAGCGAAGCGACCGCCACGATGACGAGCACCACGGCGCAGATGGGGACGGCGATAGCCAGAAGCCACAACACGGTGAAGCCGATCAGGGGCAGCAGGCGTCCGCGCACCCGTTGCCACGCCTCGCCGATGGTGATGCCGGCGCCGAACACCGCGCGTCCGACGATCACGGTCAGCATGCCGCTCAGCACGATCGACGACACCAGCGTGGTGAGGGTACTGGCGATACTCGATGCGGAGGAACTGATTTCCGCGGCCCTCGACGCTTCCTCGCCGCGGAGCACGCTGAGTTGCCCGATGGCGGCCAGCGGGCCGATCTGCAGCACCAGCGCGATGAGCTGGGCGATCACCACCACGATCGTCGTCAGCCCCAACGTCGCCTTGGGATTGGTACGGATGTAGGAGAACGCGCCGTTGAGGATGTCGGTGAGGGTCAGCGGCCGCAGCGGGATGACGCCCGGCGTGATAGCGGGCGGGGCCACCGGATAGCCGGGCGGCAAATAACCCTGGTAGCCGGGCGCGAAGTAGGGCGGGTATCCGGGCGGCGGATAGGGTGAGTGGCCGGGCGGTGGGTAGCCGGGGGGTGGATACCCAGGGTTGCTCATGGCCACCATCCTGTCGATCACTGGGAAAATTGACAACGTCGCGAAGCCGTGTCGGTGGCCGACGCTACCGTTGCCGCATGCCGACCGAGATCACCGTGCACGGTGCCGCAACCGCGCTCGAGCCGCCCGAACGCGGAATCGTCCACGCCACCGTCGCTTACGAGGGGCCGGATATGGAACCGGTGTACGAGCGGGTGGCGCGTGATGTGGAGACGGTGAAGCAGTCGGTCGATGCACTGAGGGCCGGTGAGAACGGCGCGGTGACGCGGTGGTCCGCGCAGACCATCCGCACCTGGTCGACACGACCGTGGAACCAGGACGGGGTACAGCTGCCACTCGTGCACCACGCCAGGGTCGAGGTCGACGTCGAATTCCGCGACTTCACCGCGCTGTCACGATGGCTTGCCGCCCAGATCGATGCCACCGGCGGACTTCATGTCTCGCACGTGCGGTGGACCTTGACCACCGAACGGCGTGCGGATCTGCTCAAGCAGGTCCGCACCGACGCGGTGAAGGATGCGGCGCGGCGAGCGCAGCAGTACGCAGACGCGCTCGCGCTCGGTGACGTCCGACCTGTTGCCATCGCAGACTCCGGAATGCTGGGTGCGGGCTCTCGAGCCGGCGGCGACCATGACCGCCGCCTGATGGCGAGCCCCGGGAGCTCCGGGTCGGCCCCGGAAATCGACTTCGAGCCCGAGGACATCGAGGTCTCGGCGACGGTTGACGCGAGGTTCGTTGTCGGCTGACGCGGCGGGCGGCGGTAGCGTTTACGTCATGGCGGAACTGAAAGACCGGCTGCGTGCGGATCTGACGGCGGCGATGAAGTCGCAGGACCGGCTGCGCACGGCAACGCTTCGGATGCTGCTGTCGGCTATCCAGACCGAAGAAGTCTCCGGCAAGGAGTCGCGCGAGCTGTCCGACGCCGACGTGATCAGGGTGCTGGCCCGAGAGTCGAGGAAGCGCGGCGAATCGGCGGAGATCTACACGCAGAACGGCCGTGGTGAGCTCGCTGCCACCGAGCATGCCGAGGCCCGCGTCATCGACGAATATCTGCCCACGCCGCTGACCGAGGCGGAATTGGCCGACGTGGTCGACACCGCGATCGCTCAGGTCACCGAGGAGAACGGTGACGCGCCCGGCATGAAGCAGATGGGCCAGGTGATGAAGGCGGCGACCGCGATCGCTGACGGCAAAGCCGACGGCGCGCGGCTCTCCGCGGCGGTCAAGGCCCGGCTGTAGCTGTTTCGTCCTCAGACACCCGGGTAATCAGGGCTGATGACGCGTTTTGGCTACACCCTGATGACCGAACAGAGCGGCCCCAAACAGCTTGTCAATTACGCCGTTTCGGCGGAGCGTGCCGGCTTCGACTTCGAGGTCTCCAGCGACCACTACTTCCCGTGGTTGACGTCGCAGGGACACGCCTCCTATGCATGGTCGATGCTCGGGGCGGTGGCGCACGCCACCGAACGGGTGGAGCTGATGACGTATGTGACCTGTCCGACGATTCGCTACCACCCCGCCGTTGTCGCCCAGAAGGCAGCGACCCTGCAGATCCTCGCCGACGGCCGGTTCACGCTCGGCGTCGGCAGCGGCGAGAACCTCAACGAGCACGTCGTCGGCAAACGGTGGCCGACGGTGGCCCGGCGTCACGAGATGCTGCGCGAAGCGATCGAGATCATCCGCGAATTGCACACCGGCGAGCTCGTCGACTGGAAGGGCGAGCACTTCGAGGTGGACTCCGCACGGATCTGGGATGTTCCTGAGACGCCCGTGCCGATCGCCGCCGCCGTGTCGGGGGACCGCTCCGTCGAGATGTTCGCACCGCTGGCCGATCACCTGATCGCGGTGGAGCCCAGCAAGGACCTGGTGGACTCCTGGCACGAGGTGCGTCGGGCGACGGGGCTGCGCGGCGATGTCCGCGGCATCGGTCAGATCCCGATCTGTTGGGACGCCGACCGCGACGCCGCCATCGCACGTGCCCATGACCAGTTTCGTTGGTTCGCAGGCGGATGGGCGGTGAACTCCGACCTGCCGACCACAGCCGGTTTCGAGGGCGCGACGCAATTCGTCACGCCCGACGACGTCGCTCAGTCGATCCCGTGCGGGCCGGACCTCGACGCGATCGTCGACGCCGTCGGCGAGTACTGGAAGGCAGGCTTCACCGATATCGCGCTCGTCCAGATCGGTGACCAGGGCCAGGATGTGTTCCTCGCGGAAGCGGCGGAACCTCTGCTCGAGAAACTGCGCAGCGCTTCTTCCTGATCATCTCCAATTGAGCCGTTTGGCACCGTTTGGCACCTTCGACCCCGGGTATCCCGGCCCGATCCGCAATAGATCGAGCGCTCGGAGGTGCCAATGTTCGTACACAACAAAGATCTCCAATTCGAGGTCCGGGTCAATCAGCCAGACCCGCGATTCGCCGCCTTGCTGCAGGAGCAGTTCGGCGGAGCCAACGGCGAATTGAAGGCCGCGATGCAGTACTTCACTCAAGCATTCGTGCTTCGTGACAAGAACCCCAAGATGTATGACCTCTTCATGGATATCGCGACCGAAGAGTTCAGCCACCTCGAGATGGTCGGCTCGATGATCACGATGCTTCTCGACGGCCTCAACGACGACCTGAAGGCGGCCAACGAACGGTGCGACTGGATGCCCGCGGTCGCCTCCCGCGACGGGCGCGACGACATCATCCACAGCGTCGCGGTCAACCCGCTCTACTTCGCGCTCACCGGCGGCGGTCCGGATGTGAGCAACTCGCAGGGTGTCCCCTGGAGCGGCGCGTTCGTCACTGCCAACGGCGACCCGACCGTCGATCTGCGAAGCAATCTCGCCGCCGAGTCGCGCGCGAAGATCGTCTACGAGTACCTCAAGCAGTTCACCGACGATCCCGGGTGCCAGGACACCCTGACGTTCCTGATGACGCGGGAAGTGACGCACTACCAACAGTTCACCGCGGCGCTCAACGAGTTGCCGGTGAACTTCCCGGCCGGACAGCTTGCCGGCGACGACCGTTTCCAGAACGTGGCCTTCAACATGTCGAACGGCGAGGGCTCGGTACGCGGTCCATGGAACGAGGGTCAGGGGCCGTGGCCCGAGGGCATGCAGTGGGAGTACGTGGAGAACCCGCAGCAGGAATGGCTCGGCGGAGAGAAGCGGAAGAACAAGGGCGAAGAGAAAAGCCCGGACGGCCAACCGGCCGTGCACAGCGAGAAACCGTTCACGCACGAACAGCGCACGCCGACAACGTAACTCGAGGCTGAAGAAGGCCGGCGCCCGTCCCCGGGTACCGGCCTTCTTCAGTTCGCCTACTGGATCCGGGGGTCGGGCGGATTCTTGGCGTCGCGCCCCTCACGGCTGCGGCGGTAGGCGGCTCGCCGAAAGTTGGTCAGCCAGCCAGGAAGTAGCTGCACACCGGGCGCGCTGTGAAGCACCGGATCGAACGCCACCTCGTTGCGGTCGGGCGTCACGTGCCGCAGCGTCAGCCGCGCCAGCCGCAGGAAGGTGCCGGTGCCCGCCGCCTGCTCGATCTCGAACTCCAGCCCGGTCGACCGGATCCGGTTACGGACCGTGTCGAGTCCGAGTCCCTCCGCGTCGATCGGCGTGATCAGTTTTGCCCGTACCCACCAGACGCCGCCCTCGAAGCGAAACGGCATCAGGCTGGAGAACGTCGCGCCGTTCCAGGATGTCACCGGCGACAGCGCCACCCGGCCGATGCCACCGCCGAGCGACGATGCGAGCAACACGTCCCACGGCGCCGGCGCGGCCGGCGCCGATGACGAGGGCATGCGCCACGCAAAGCCGGCGATGTCGGGAAGTGCGCCGGGCACGCCGACGCCCTTGGACACGCGCCCGAGAACCTCGCCGGACGCCATGGGCAGCCCTTCGCCGAGCGGCGCCAGCCGTTCCAGCGTGCCCTCGGCAAGAACACCGACGGGGTGGAACACCCGCCGATTGCGGGCAGCGGAACCCAGCCGCGCCGGAATCGCCGCGATATCGGAGATACCCACGGGTCATGGTTGCCCCGTGGGGCGCCGAGCTAACCCGTAGCACTGGTTTAACAACACCGATATGGGGCATTAATTCAAGGCTCGACCACTCACCAATAGCCCGAAAGGCCGATGTTGACCATTGCCTACACCGACCTGGATGTGCCCGTCGTGGCCGACGGCGTGTATACGCCGCAGGAAGACTCTCAACTGCTGATCGATGTCATGGAGAAGACGGACCTGGCGCGCGGCCGCCGGGTTGCTGACTTGTGCACTGGCAGCGGTGTCGTCGCCATCGCTGCTGCAGATCAGGGCGCCTCGGAGGTGGCCGCCTTCGACATCTGCCCACGGGCGATTCACTACGCGCGTCGACGAGTTTCAACAGCGGGTGTCGATGTCGCCGTTCATTTGGGCTCGTGGGCCCGCGCCGGCGAATTCGGCCCCTATGACCTGGTGGTCTGCAATCCGCCATATATACCGCACGACCCGAGCATCGATGACCTCGATCTGCCGTCGCACATCGGCCCCGCTCGGGCATGGGATGCCGGCTATGACGGACGGATGATCCTCGACCCGCTGTGCGCGTCGGTGCGCGACCTGCTCGGCGACGGCGGCACGATGCTGCTCGTGCAGTCCGAGTTCGCCGAACCGCGCAAGACGCTGGCGGCGTTGGCCAGCTGTGGCCTCGATGCCGAAATTCTTGCCTGGCAGTGGATCCCGTTCGGGCCGGTGTTGTCGGCGCGGGCACAATGGCTGGAAGACACCGGTCGGCTCGATCCCGGCCGCCGGGAGGAGGAGTTGGTGGTGATCAGGGCGGACAAGGCATGAGCGAGGACGAGCGGCGCATCGTGCGCGTGGTGCCGTCGGGGCCGGTGATGGTCCAGGGGCCGGTGCGCATCGAGATGCCCGACGGCAGCGTCGTGGAATCCGATCGCTTCATGGTGGCCATCTGTGCGTGCCGCCGGTCGAAGAACTACCCGTTGTGCGACACCAGCCACCGCAAACGGCAGCGCGCCGAGAACCCGTCAGCTCAGCGGCCTGCGTAACGACGACCGGCCCGTCGTCCAGCACTCCATCATCTGCGCGGCGAGCTTCTCCTCGACGAAATCCCTTGCCCTGATTCCGAATACCACATCGCGGTCCAGGTGCGGTTCAGCCATCACCAGGTTGCCCACCACATCGGTGCGGACCACCTGTTCGTGCACCGCGTCCGCTTCGACGTGCTCGGCGTAGAAGCGCACGCACGGCTCGGGTGCGCCCATGCGCTGCAGGGCGTCCACCAGTCGGCGCGAACCGGGCGGTGAGGTGATCTCGGTCGATGCGAAATGTCCGATGGTGGCGCCGCGCAAGTCCCTGCGCAGCCCGAACATCGACATCAGGTTGACCGCTGCCAGCGATTCGGCGGGCACGGCGTCGAGGTAACCCAGATACGACGGGTCCAACCCGGCGGCGTCCATCAGGTCGGCGAACAGCTGCTGATGCACCTGGCTGCCGCGGCCTCCGCCGTACTCGTCGTACTCGATGGCCACGAACGAGGCCTTGGCCTGGCCGGTCAGCCGCGGGATGGCCCAGGCGTGCGGATCGCCCTCCTTGAGGTGGTAGAGCGAGCGATGCACGAAGTACTCCTGCATCTGCTCCCACGTGCCCTCGTCGCGAAGGAAATAAGACGGCCCCGTGCCGTCGACCGGCTCGACGCACAACGCATCCATCTCGGCGTCGGCCTGGTCGTCGTCGCTGATCTCGCCCACGTCGCGGCGGACCGCGTCGAGGAACACGTCCTCGAGCTGGTTGCGCACCGCGAGCAGCATCGGGTTCCACTCCCACCGCGGGTCGACGCCGGCGAAGCCGCGATAGTGCAGCTCGTAGCAGACGTAAAGGCCCAGGTGCAGGTCGAGCCCGTAGGGGTCGGCGTCGCCGATCGGCAGCGCGACAGGCGTGAACGACCGTAGCGGCGGCCGCAAGGACAGCAGTTCGAGAACGGTCGAGGACAGCGGCCCGGCAGGCCGGGGCAGCGCGGGTTCAAGCTTGGGTGATGCCAGCGTCACGCTGCATCTCATTCCCGGAGTCGATACCAGCCAAACCCGAGGGTGCGGATTGCCCGTTCGTTGGTAGCTGAACCGGGGTGCCGGTGCGCGTGGTGACGTTCATCCGATTGGTCTCGCGGGCAAGGAGATTGTTGAGCGCGCGGGGCGCGAAAACGTCGAGAGCGCGCAGTGCCAGCGCTTTGCGGGGAGCGATCCGCAACGGCCGGGTGAGGGCGGCCGTCACCATCCAGTCGGCGGCCTCGTCGGTGCAGAGCGCCGGGATACCGTCATAGGCGCGGGTCGGCGCGATCATCGGGGTCGCCACCAGCGGGTAGTACACGGTGGTGGAGTGGACCCCGGATGGTCCCCACTCGGTGTCGATGACGCGGCTGACCGCGCTGAGTGCCGCCTTCGATGCGTTGTAGGCGGCGAAAAGCGGTGAGGATTCCGGCAATACCCGCCACGTGGCGACGTTGATGATGTGCCCGTCGCCTCGCTCGATCATGCCGGGCGCGAGGCCGCGGATCAGGCGCAGCGGTGCGTAGTAGTTGAGTTGCATGACCCGTTCGATGTCGTGCCAGCGTTGCAACGACTCGGCCAGCGGCCGGCGGATGGACCGTGCGGCGTTGTTAATCAAGATGTCAACCGGGCCAACGGTTTTGACCAATGCGTCGATCTGGGTGAAATCGGTGAGATCGGTCGGAATCGCGACTGCTGTGCCGCCCGCCGCAATGATGCGCTCGACGATCTCGCTGAGGAGCTGTTCGCGGCGCGCGACCGCGATCACCGTCGCACCGCGAGCGGCGAGCTTCTCCGCGGCAACGGCGCCGATGCCGGAGGAAGCGCCGGTGAGCAAGATCCGCTTGCCCTGCAGCCTTACCCGGGGGCCGCCACCCCATCTCGGCATCGGCCGCATCCCGGCCAGCCGCGCTGCCCTTCTGAGGTTCGTCATCACTGCGGTGCACCCTTGCTCGTAGGACCGAGCACGGCGCTGCCGCCTCGCTAACAATGTAAGCGACTGAGCGTGGCATGGCAGCAAATTTGCGTATTGGTCAGTGTGAGCGTGATGCCGGGTCGCGTCGGGCGCGCACAGCGATCAGTCCGCCGCCGATGACCAGCGCCATCCCGAGGTACATGAACACCGTTGGCGGATGATGCCAGATGATCCAGTCGATCAGCGCAGTGAACACGATGACGGAGTAGATGAACGGTCCGACCTTCTCGGCGGCCGCGTAGCGGTAGGCGAGGACAAGCAGGATCTGCGAGAACAACTGCGCGAGCCCCAAGGCGATCAGCCAGGTCGCGGCCCGCGCCGGAAACGGCTGCCAGTCGATGACGGCGATGGGGATGGTGAGCACGGTCGACAGCAGGAAGTAGTAGAGGAGGATCCGGGTGACGGGTTCGGTGGCGCCGAGCCAGCGGACCGACATCATCGCGACAGCCAACGCAAGCGCGCCGACGAGCGCGAAGACCTCGCCGTAGCTGAAGCTGTGGGCCTGCGGCTGTAGCACCAAAATCACTCCGGCGAAACCGATTCCGGCGCCCAGCCAGGTCGCCTTGGCGATCGGTTGACGCGTGACCACCCAGGCGATGAGCGGCATCCACAACGGGGCGCTGTAGGTCAGCAGGGTCGCGTTGGCCAGTGGTATCAGCTTGATCGCGACGAACAACGCGTACCAGCACGCCGTTCCGGCCACGGCCCGCAGGAGGTGCAGACCGATCTTCTCCGTTCGCAGCAGCGACCGTCCGCCACGCAGCACTACCGGAACCATGATCACGAGGCAGATCAGGTTCTGGAACAGCAGGAGCACCCCGGTCGAGGTGTACTGGCCCGCCACCTTCGCCAGCGTCGCTACCAAAGCCACGCAGAAGAAGGCGGCGGTGGTGAGCGCCCCTCCCAGCGCTAGATTCTCCGGCCTGTGGCCCGGTTGAGCGTCCGACACCGTCACCATGATGAACTGCTTCGGACCCGGTGTCGCCGAAAGCATGATGACGACACCGGAAGGTGTGAGGACGTCGACCTGGTGGTCGCGGGAGGTGTCCGGCGTCAACGCGGGCGTAGCCGAGCTGGGTTCTGTCTCAAATCCTTCGATTTGACCGAAGTCGCGGCGGGGTGAGGGCATCGGTGACGGCGGGAGCCGTGCGCATAGTGCCCAAGGCGATCAACGCCCAAGACGCGGCTGCCCGGCGCATACCCACCTGCTATGTGTCCATGGCTGCCTATGGTGGCAGCGGATTATTAGAACCCTCAATTATTCGAACCCTCAAAGAAACGGTCTTTACGGTCGGACGGTCCTCTACGACGCAACCAGGGAGAACAGGTAAACCATGACAAGTGGTTTGAGCGTGCTGGCGGAGGGCGCCGGCCGATACATCCATTGGGGCGTCATCCAGATTTCGGTGACCAATCTGACCATCATCGCCGTGATGGTGTTGTTGTTCATCCTCGCCCTGGTGGTCCCATTCCCATCACGCGGCGAAAGCGCCGACGATGAAGGTGGACCCCGATGACCACCACCGCCAACGAACCGGCGCAGGCCCCCGCGAGCGAATCGTCGAACTGGACGACCCGAACTCGCAAATGGATCGTCGGCCTGGTTCCGCCGGGCCAAGCGCTGCCCGACAGGCAGCCGATTTACGTCGCGTCGTGGATTTACGTCTTCGGGGTACTGACCCTGGCGGCGCTAGTCATCGTGATCGCATCCGGATGCGTACTCGCAGTGGGCGGCTCATCCTGGTGGCACGTGTCCGCGCTGGGGCACTACACCAACTCCGTGCACCTATGGAGCGTGCAACTGCTCTTCGGATTCATGGTCATCCACCTGTGGGGGAAGTTTTGGATGGCGGCCTGGCGCGGTGGGCGGTCGTGGACCTGGATGACCGGCGTCGTGCTGTTCCTCATCTCGATCGGCACCTCGTTCACCGGCTTCCTGACCCAGTCCAACTTCGACTCGCAGTGGATCGCCGGCCAGGCCAAGGACGGCTTGAACTCAGTCGGTGTCGGTGCCTGGTTTAACGTGCTCAACCCGGGACAGATGTTGATGTGGCACATCGTGCTGCTGCCCCTGATCGTCGTCGTCATCACGCTCGTGCACGTGATCCTGGTCCGGCGCCACGGCGTCGTGCCTCCCATCGACGGAGTCCTGGAAGGCTGAGCAATGGCTGCGAAGACACCAGATTCGCACGACTTTCCCACCCGGTCCTACGACCTCGTCAAAGAGTTCGCCATCGCGCTTGCGGTGGTGCTGGTCCTCAGCATCGGGCTCGCCGCAATCTTCTCCTCGCCGGACGAGAAGCCCGTCACCATGTTGGGCTGGGCCCAGGCCGCGCCGGATGACGTCATCACCACCGCGGTCGGTGAACTCGCGGGCACGACCACCAGCGCCACCTACGGTCCTCCATACAACAGCGCCTCCGAAGGCCAGAAGCTTGGACCCCTGCCGCTGCAGAAGTTGGGCGGTGTCCGGCTTCCGGTCGATTCCGCAAGCCTGGTGCTGGACCCGCTCAGCAGCATCACCGACAACCCGAAACTCAGCGCCGCACTGCAACAGTGGAACGCTGCTGCGCCTGACCAACGCACCAAGTGGGCGACGGACTACTCGGATGCCATCGGCACCGCGGCCGCTGACGATCAACCGGCCACCGGAGCGGGCGGCGATCCTGCCAAGGTCGCCCCTGGCGACTACGGTCCGGTGCCGGCGCTGGCGAGCGCATTCCTCGGAGTCGCCCAGACCGGCGGCCTCGAAGGCGCGCTGACCTCGTCAGGCAACTTCTACGGCGGCGACGCAACCCGCTCGCTGCTGCTGCTCTCCGACGGCGCCTACCTTGAGGACCAGGCCCGCGCCAAGAACCTCGCCGGCGACCAGTGGGGCATGATGAACGAAGCGGGCAACGCCCCTGGCCAGCCATGGATGTGGCTGTACACCTTCTGGTACCAGGTGCCGCCTTTCTCGACCTCCGACAATGCCGACGCGCTCGTCTGGGGCACGATGATGCTGCTGACCCTCCTGCTGCTATTCGTGCCCTTCATCCCCGGGCTGCGTTCGATCCCACGGTGGATTCCGATCCACCGGCTGGTCTGGCGGAACTACTACCGCCGCACCAAGAAGTCCTAACTTCCGCATGCGCTGCACTCGCCGTTAGCGACGATCTTCTGAGGGAGCTAGCGATGCGTCACCACCATCAGTTTCGACGCCAAAACTTAACGGAAGGCAAGAAATTCAACCTGGGTGGACGATGTCCATCATATTCCCCGTGCTGACCAACTCGGTGCCTGTGGGACTAGCCATAAGCCACCGAATCACGCGGATTCTCAGCCCACCGATGGATCAGGGCCGATAACCGGGGACTAGTAGAGTCCCGGGATAGTTCACGTACCAGGACAGGCATGCCGGCTGGTGTCGACAGGCGATGATCGCCCCGGCGTCGGGTGCCGCGCCGATGATCTGGTTGCCCCGTTTCGGCAGGTTGCAGTTGATGATGTAGGGGTTCAGCGGGACGACGCCGTTGACGCAGGGTTGCGGGCCGGTGGCGATCTGGCTGGCCGGTGGGCTGAACGCGGTGATCACCAGACCCAACGTCGCGATGGCGATGCCGACAACGGCCACTATGCGAATGGCGGTAGCCGGAATTAGCCTCGCCCTGAGATCAGTGGTAGCAACTTGCCCCTTAGCCGATTGCGGCTGGTTAGACATCATTGTTAGAACGCCCTTACTGCGGCTGGTCAGAACCGATCAAGTCGACCGGACTGTCACTCGCCGTTCGGAGCCGCAGCACCGCCGGATTGCCCGGCGACTCATTACGGAAGTCTGAACAGCGCCGCAATCAGCGGCGGCGCGAATCCGAAGGCTGTGCAGACGATGCTGGGGCATCAATCGGCTGTGCTGACGATTGACACCTACGCAGACCTCTTCCTAGATGACCTCGAACTCGTTTCGGCCGCGCTCGACAAAGCCCGACAGGCCGCTCTGGAACGTGCTGCGGACCAGCTGCGGACTGGCACGGAAAAAGGCCCCGACCAGACTGACCAGTCAGGGCCTCTCACCTGCGATGACGCGAGTCGGGGTGGCGGGATTCGAACCCACGACCTCTTCGTCCCGAACGAAGCGCGCTACCAAGCTGCGCCACACCCCGCGTGAAGCCACGACAGCGTATCGCACCCGCCAGGTGTGTCGCCAAATCGATAACCAGGCCAAAGCGGTGGGTGAGACGGCGACGATTTCAGCGACCTACGTCACGCCACGCCGCGGGATGAATCCGGATTGTCGGTGTTGTTGTGCACAATGACGGCAGATAGCCGGACATCGGTGTAAGTGAGGCGCGAGATGACTGGATTGGGAGCCTCCCTCTACGTGGGTTTCTTCGTCCTGGCCGCGCTGTGGCTGTTTTTGACCTCAGACGGACCCCTCACCCGGGACTCCGACGGTCAGGGGCAGCGACCGGACCGCTCGAACTCCACGAGCACGGCCGCGGCCGCTGACGGGTCCAGCCCGGCGCTGTCCAGCCATTCGTCGCTGAAGTAGGTGTCGGTGTAGCGGTCGCCGCTGTCGGCGATCAGCGTGACGATCGAGCCGCTGCGCCCTTCGGCCACCATCTCCGCCAGCAGGTGAAACGCACCCCACAGATTCGTCCCCGTCGACGGCCCCACTCGACGGTTCAGCACCCTGCTGACGTGCCATGCAGCAGCGATCGAGGCCGCGTCCGGGACCGTCATCATGCGGTCGACCACATCGGGCAGAAACGACGGCTCGACCCGGGGCCTGCCGATTCCCTCGATCCGAGACGATTTCGTCGTCACGACGTCGCCGCGGCCCTGGGCGTAGGCCGGGAAGAACGCCGAGTTCTCCGGGTCGACGACACACAGCCGGGTGGGGTAGCGGCGGTACCGGATGTAGCGCCCGATCGTTGCGCTCGTCCCTCCGGTGCCCGCGCCGACGACAATCCAGTCCGGGATGGGATGCGCTTCCTGGCCCAACTGCATGTAGATCGACTCGGCGATGTTGTTGTTACCGCGCCAGTCGGTGGCCCGCTCGGCGTTGGTGAACTGGTCCAGGTAATGCCCGCCGGTCTCCTCGGCCAGCCGCTCCGCCTCGGCGTACACCTGAGATGACTCCGCCACGAAATGGCAACGCCCACCTTGTGATTCGATGAGCTTGATCTTCGAAGCGCTCGTCGACGCCGGCATCACCGCGATGAACGGAAGCCCGAGTAGCGCCGCGAAATACGCCTCGGATACCGCCGTCGAACCCGACGACGCCTCGATGACGGTGGTGTTCTCACCGATCCACCCGTTGCACAACCCGTACAGGAACAGTGACCGCGCCAGCCGGTGTTTCAGGCTGCCGGTGATGTGGGTGGACTCGTCCTTGAGATACAGCGCCACGTCAACGCCGTCGCACCACGCCGACGGCAGCGGGTATCGCAGCAGATGTGTGTCGGCGCTGCGGCGGGTGTCGGCCTCGATCAACCGAACCGCATTGTCCACCCACTCGCGTGGCTGGCTGCGAGTCGCGCTCGAGGGCGCTTCGGTCACCGCACCGAGGCGGTCGGATGGGATTGCCCCACCCGCGATCCCGCGTCACGACCGCCCGTCGGGGCGGCCACCAGGGTCAACAGCGTTGCCTCGGGCCTGCAGCAGAATCGCAGCGGCGCGAACGGTGAGGTGCCAATACCCGCCGAAACGTGCAGCGCCATATCGGCGCCCCAGCGTGATGCTCCCTTGGCCCGCGAGCGGTCCAGGTCGCAGTTGGTGACCATGGCGCCGTAGAACGGCAGGCAGAGCTGGCCGCCGTGGGTGTGGCCCGCCATCACCAACTGGTAGCCGTCGCCGGCGAACCGATCGAGGACGCGCGGCTCCGGCGAGTGCGTGAGCCCCAATCGCAGGTTCGCGGTCGGGTCGGCGGGCCCCGCGATCGTCTCGTAGCGGTCGCGCTTGAGGTGCGGGTCGTCCACCCCCGCCGCGGCGATCCGCAGGCCGGCCACCTCGAAGTCGCGGCGGGTGTGGGTCATGTCGAGCCAGCCGCGCTCGGTGAACGCCGCCCGCAGGTCCTGCCACGGTAGCGGCTCCCCGTGCGAGCGATGCGAAGGGTTCGTCAGATAGTTGGCCGGGTTCTTCAGCCGCGGCCCGAAGTAGTCGTTGCTGCCGAACACGAAAACGCCTGGCACAGAAAGCAAGTCACCCAACGTCTGCACCACTGCGGGCACCGCCTTCGGGTGCGCCAGATTGTCGCCGGTGTTGACCACCAGATCCGGCTGCAGGCCTTCCAGTTCGCGCAACCACGCCTGCTTGCGCCGTTGGTTGGGGCGCATGTGGATGTCGCTGATGTGCAGCACCCGTAGCGGCGTCGAACCCGGTGTCAGCACCGGCATGGTGATCTCACGCGTCACGAACGCGTTTCGCTCGATGATCGACGCGTAGCCGATACCGGCCGCGAGCGTGCCTGCGGCCAATGCGGCGGATTTCTTCAGTGTCGAAGCGGCGGGCATGCAAGGCAGCCTACTGCCAGTCGCTCGCCCGCACCGCTTCTCATCCGCTGTGCGTCACCCGCACCACACCGTTTACGGCGGCGGGGCCGGCGGCGGAGGCGGGCCGAGTATTGGAACCGTGATCGGCGGAAGGCCGGGAATTTCGACGACCGTCGACCCGGCGACCGGCGGCAGACCCGGGATCGCGCCCTCCGGCGGCGGTGGTGGTGGCGGCGCAATGCCGTTGCTGACCTGCAGGGTGACGATCGATCCCGGAACGGTCTGCCCCGACGGCGACGTCCCGACGACCGTGCCGTACGACGAGGCGCTGTTGACCGAGTTGGCCTGGTCGGCCACCTGGAAACCGGCCTCCTTCAGCCGCTGCCGGGCCAGGTTCTGGTCCATGCCGGAGACGCTGGGAACCTTCGACCCGGGCGCCCCGTCGACATAGCGTGGGTCCGTCGGCGGCAGCTTCACCTCGCCGTAGTTGTTGGCGATCGGCTTCATCGCGGTGAACCACGTCCGGGCGGGCTCGTTACCGCCGTACAGATCGCCGGAACCACACTGGCGCAGCGGGAACGAACACAGGTCGCCCGGCTGGGCGGAATCGTCGTAGATGTAGTTGGCGGCGGCCAGACTGTTGGTGAAGCCGACGAAGGCCGATGAGCGGTGCGCTTCGGTGGTGCCGGTCTTGCCGGACATCGGTAGGTTCCAGCCCGCCGCGCCCGCCGAACCAGCGGCTGTTCCGGAGCCCTGGTAGTCGTGGCTCATGGCATTGGCCAGCGTGTTGGCGAGCCCTTCCGGTACCACCTGCTCACAGGTTTCGGTGGTCACCGACACCTCCGTGCCGTGACGGTCGAAGACCTTGTCGATCGGGTTCGGCGGGCACCAGACCCCGCCAGAGGCCAGGGTGGCCGCGACGTTCGACAGTTCGAGCGCGTTGACCTCGATCGGGCCCAGCGTGAAGGAGCCGAGGTTCTGCCGCTTGACGAAGTCGGCGAGGCTTTCGTTGCTCTCCGGGTCGTAATCGCGGGCGGTGCCGGGCAGGGCGTAGGACCGCAGGCCGAGCTTGACCGCCATGTCCACGGTGCGCTGCACACCGACCTGGGAGATGAGCTTGGCGAACGCGGTGTTGGGCGACGTGGCGAGCGCCTCGGTGACGTTCATCGACCCGCGGTAGTTTCCGGCGTTCTGAACGCACCAGGTCGCGGGCGGGCAGCCCTTGGCGCCCCCGGTGCCCAGACCCTTGGCCTCGAAGCGGCTCGGCGCATCCAGTTGCGCATTGATACCCATGCCCATATCGAGCGCGGCTGCGGTGGTGAAGATCTTGAAGACCGAGCCGGCTCCGTCGCCGACAAGCGAAAACGGTTGCGGCTGCATGGTTTCCCCGGCGTCGATGTTCAGGCCGTAAGTCCGGTTGCTGGCCATCGCCAGCACGGGGTGGGAATCCTTGCCCGGCCTGACGACGCTCATGACACTGGCGATGCCCTGGAGATCGGGGCTCGCGATACCGTCGATCGAGGATTTCACCGTCCCCTGCACATCGGGATCGAGTGTCGTCTTGATCAGATAGCCGCCCCTGGCCACCTGCTCCTTGCTGATGCCTGCGCGGGCCAGATAATCCAGAACGTAATCGCAGAAGAAGGCGCGGTCGTTCGCAGCGATACAGCCGCGGGGGAGTTCCTGAGGCTGCGGCAGGATTCCGAGCGGCTGCTCCTTGGCGGCGCGCAGGGCGTCGGCCTCCTGCGGGATGTTGTCGATCATGGTGTCGAGCACGAGGTTGCGGCGTTGCAGCGCACCGTCCGGGTTCGTGTACGGGTTTAGTGTGCTGGTGGACTGCACCAGGCCGGCCAGCAGCGCGGCCTGCTGCCAGTTCAACTCCGAGGCGTCGATGCCGAAGTAGGTCTGGGCCGCGTCCTGAACGCCGAACGCACCGTTGCCGAACGACACCAGGTTCAGATAACGGGTCAGGATCTCCGGTTTGGTGAACGTCTTGTCGAGCGTCAGCGCCATCCGGATCTCGCGCAGCTTGCGGGCGGGCGTGGTCTCGACCGCCGCGCGCCTCTCCGCGTCGGTCTGCGCGACGACCAGCAGTTGGTAGTTCTTCACATACTGCTGCTCGATGGTCGAGCCGCCGCGGGTGTCGACGTTGCCGGACATATAGCCGGACAGACCCGTCAGCGTGCCCTTCCAGTCGACGCCGTTGTGCTCGGCAAACCGCTTGTCCTCGATCGAGACGATGGCCAGCTTCATCGTGTTGGCGATCTGGTCGGTGGGCACCTCGAACCGGCGCTGCGAGTACAGCCACGCGATGACGTTGCCCTTGGCGTCCACCATCGTCGACACCCCGGGCACCTCGCCCTCGACGAGTTGGGCCGAGCCGTTGGCAACCACGTCGGACGCCCGGTTCGACAGCAGGCCGAATCCGCCGACGACCGGAAACATCACCGCAGCGGCCACCACGCTGGCCAAAAGGCAGCACCACGCCAGCTTGATGACCGTGACCGTGGCCGGCGGTCGATTCGGCGGGCGCTCCGACATGCCCTACAGAGTAACTACGCCGACGCCCTGTTCTCCCCCCGCGGGCAGATTGCCAGCATAAAAGGCCTTACGGCACGGTTTGCGGAGAGACCGCTCGGCGAGTCTGGACGGTTGTCCCAAAAAAGGGGCAAACAAACTGTTGCGTAAATAGCGTGTGACCACCTAGCTTGTAGCTACAGTGCGATTCAGGTAACAAAGACTGGCGCAATGTGGCGTAGATCGCATCAGCGTTCTACACCGGAGGACTGAGCCGTCAAGTAACGGCGGCTGGACTTAAGGGGAAACGCTGGTGTCGATCACACGGCCCGTTGCGCGCAGGACAACCACTACCTCTCTTCCCAACAGTTTGGTCCACGGCGCGGAGGCCGAGAACCGAATCGCGTGGGTTTCCCAGGCCCGATGCCGACAAGCCGACCCCGACGAGTTGTTCGTCCGCGGCGCGGCCCAGCGCAAAGCCGCGGTCATCTGCAGGCACTGCCCGGTGATCCTGGAATGCGGCGCCGACGCACTCGACAACCGCGTCGAGTTCGGTGTGTGGGGCGGTATGACCGAGCGCCAGCGTCGCGCACTGCTCAAGCAGCACCCCGAGGTGGTGTCCTGGGCCGACTTCTTCGCCGCCCAGCGCAAACACCGCAGCGCTGTCTGAACGACGACTTTCCGACCAGTTCGCGGCTAAGCAGCTTCCGCTTCGCCGGTGATCTGATCGGCGATGGCGCGCAGCGCCTCCAGATCCGAAACGTCGAACGGCAGTGACGGCACGCCGACGATCGACACGTGCGGGTTGGCACCCGTGAACCGCGACAGCAACCGGACCTCGCGTTTGGCGGTCCCCGCGCGGTCGGCGTGAATCTTCAACACCGCGGCGGTCAGCGACTCGGGATCGTCCGCCGCCAGCACGTCGGCCGCTTCCGAGGCCTTGTCGGCGTGCAACGACGAAAGCATCGGATGGGTCCGGTTGAGGATCAGCCCAGCCAGCGGCATGCGCTCCTGGGAGAGCCGGTCGACGAAGAAGGACGCCTCGCGCAGGGCATCCGGCTCGGCCGCGGACACCACGACGAACTGTGTGCCCCGCCGCTTGAGCAGTTCGTAGGTTCGGTCCGCCTTCTCGCGAAAGCCGCCGAACGTGGCATCCAGCGACTGCACGAAAGCCGCTGCGTCCGAGAGCATCTGCGAGCCGAGCACCGTCGACAGCGCACGCATGGCGAGGCCCATCGCGCCGGAGACCAGCTTGCCGATGCCGCGGCCCGGGCCCAGCAGCAGCTTCCACAGCCGGCTGTCCATGAAGCCGCCCAACCGCTTCGGGGCGTCCAGGAAGTCCAGTGCGTTGCGCGACGGCGGCGTGTCCACCACCACCAGATCCCAGCGGTCCTCGGCCAGCAGCTGGCCGAGCTTCTCCATCGCCATGTACTCCTGCGTGCCCGCAAGTGAGGTGGCCACCGTCTGATAGAACTGGTTGTCCAGAATCGCCTGTGCGCGTTCGGCTCCCGAGTATTGGATCACCATCTCGTCGAACGTGCGGCGCATGTCGAGCATCATCGCGTGCAGTTCGCCGGACACCTCGGGGGCCAGCGGCACCCGCTGCGGGGTGTTGCCAAGGTCCTTGATACCCAAAGCCTGAGCCAAGCGCTTCGCCGGGTCGATGGTCAGCACCACCACCGTGCGGCCGTACTCGGCGGCCCGTAACGCCATCGCCGCGGCGGTCGTGGTCTTCCCGACACCGCCTGCGCCGCAACAGACGACGACTCGGTTCGACGTATCGGAAAGGATCGACGCCATGTCGAGGGCGGGGGGCGTGGTGCTCATCGGACTCCCTGGTGGTTGAGCGCTTCGGCCAATTCATAGAGGCTGCCCAGGTCGACGCCGTCGGGGATGGCGGGCAGCTCGAGCCGGGGCACACTGAACTCGTCGAGCTGTTCTGCACTCTCGGCCCTGGCGGCGATTCGGGTGGCATGCTGGATGGCTTCGGTGAGCAGACCCGCGAAGTCGCTGTCGGACAGCGTGATTCCCACCTTGGTCAGATCGGCGCGCACCGTGTCGGCGTCGATGTCACCCTCGGCGGCCTTCGCCAGCGCATCCGGCGCCAGATAAGCGGGGATGTTGCGGTTGACGATCACACTGCCGATCGGCAGACCCAGTTCGGTCAGTTCGTCGATGGCCTCGAGCGTCTCCTGCATCGGCAGCGCCTCGAGCAGAGTCACCAAGTGGATCGCCGTGAGATCCGAATGCAGAACCCGCACGACACTCTCGGCCTGCGAGTGCACCGGACCGCCCTTGGCGAGGTCGGAGACCGCCTTGGTGACGTCGAGAAAACGGGCGATGCGGCCCGTCGGCGGCGAGTCCACCACGACCGCGTCGTAGACCGGCTGTTTACCCTTCTCCGCCCTGGTGACGATCTCCCGGATCTTGCCGGTGAGCAGCACGTCGCGCAGGCCCGGCGCGATCGTGGTGGCGAACTCGACGGCGCCGATCCGGCGCATCGCCCGGCCCGCCAGCCCGAGGTTGTAGAACATCTCCAGATATTCCAGAAACGCCGCTTCGATGTCGATGGCCAGCGCGTTGACCGTGCCGCCGCCATCGGCGGTCGCGATCTTCACTTCCTCGTAGGGCAGTGGCGGAACGTCGAACAGTTGCGCAATGCCTTGGCGCCCTTCGACTTCCACCAACAGCACCTTGCGACCGCCCGCGGCCAGCGCCAAGGCCAGGGAGGCGGCGATGGTCGACTTGCCGGTGCCGCCTTTGCCGGTGACAAAGTGCAGCCGCGCCTTGCTCAGGCGCGACGGCCAGCCGACCGGCCGGCGGTCGTTCGCTTCGGTAGCCATCACTGCATGCTAACGAAGCCGCACGGGCCGCCCGATAAGCTCAGCCACATGAGTGAACCGACCCGTTGGGAATATGCGACGGTCCCGTTGCTGACGCATGCCACCAAACAGATTCTCGACCAGTGGGGGGAGGACGGCTGGGAGTTGGTCTCGGTGCTGCCGGGACCGACCGGCGAGCAGCATGTCGCTTACCTGAAGCGGCCCAAATGAGCGGCGAGAGCTGGTCGGCCCGACTCGCTGAACTGGGCATCGAGCTGCCGCCGGTGGTGAAACCGGTGGCGGCCTATGTGCCCGCGGTGCGGACCGGCAACCTCGTCTACACCGCGGGACAGCTGCCGATGGTGGCGGGCGAGTTGCCCGCGAGTGGAGCCGTTGGTGGTCTGGTCGCGCCGGAGCAGGGCAGGGCGCTGGCGCGGATCTGCGCCCTCAACGCGCTGGCCGCTGTCGACTCGCTGGTCGGCATCGACGCCGTCACGCGGATCGTCAAGGTCGTCGGATTCGTCGCATCCGCACCCGGATTCCACGGCCAGCCCGGTGTCGTCAACGGTGCCTCCGAGCTTCTCGGCGAGGTGTTCGGCGATGCGGGAGCGCACGCCCGCTCCGCGGTCGGGGTGGCCGAATTGCCGCTGAACGCGCCCGTCGAGGTCGAGTTGATCGTCGAGGTCGCCTGAGCGATGCAGCATCCGGCGTACGGGTCGGTGCGCCCGGTGACCGCGACGGCATCGGTGCTGTTGTGCAACAACCCCGGTCTGTTGACGCTGGACGGCACCAACACGTGGGTGCTGCGCGGCAAGGGCAGCGACGAAATGGTGATCGTCGATCCCGGCCCCGAGGATGACGAGCACATCGCCAATATCGCCGACCTCGGCAAGATTTCGCTGGTGCTCATCAGCCACAAGCACGAAGACCACACCGGTGCCATCGACAAGATCGTCGAACGCACCGGTGCGGTCGTGCGCGCCGTCGGCAGCGGATTTCTGCGTGGCCTCGGCGGACCGTTGACCGATGGCGAGGTCATCGATGCCGCAGGGCTCCGCATCACGGTGATGGCGACGCCGGGGCACACCGCCGACTCGCTGTCGTTCGTGCTCGACGACGCCGTGCTGACCGCGGACACCGTGCTGGGGCGGGGCACGACGGTGATCGACTCCGAGGACGGCTCCCTCGGCGACTACCTGGAATCGCTGAAACGCCTGCAAGGCCTGGGACGCCGGACAGTGCTTCCCGGCCACGGCCCGGATCTCGACGACCTCGAGACCGTCACCGCGATGTACCTCGCCCACCGCGAGGAACGGCTCGATCAGGTGCGAGGCGCGCTGCGGGCAATCGGCGACGTCGCCACCGCACGCCAGATCGTCGAACACGTCTATACCGACGTCGACGAAAAGCTGTGGGACTATGCCGAATGGAGCGTGCAGGCCCAGCTGAACTATCTCCGTGGTGAGTGATTTCGGCGCGCGCAGTCGCGCTGAGCGCGACCAGCCGCGCCGAAATCGCTAACGCGCGCGGCGGGCGAGGCGCTCGCTGTCGGAGATCAGCACGCTCTTGCCCTCGAGGCGGATCCAGCCGCGATGGGCGAAATCGGCGAGTGCCTTGTTGACCGTCTCCCGCGAGGCGCCAACCAGCTGGGCGATCTCCTCCTGCGTGAGGTCATGGGTCACCCGCAGTGCGCCGCCCTCCTGGGTGCCGAAGCGCTGTGCCAGCTGCAGCAGCTGCTTGGCGACGCGACCGGGCACGTCGGTGAAGATGAGGTCGGCGAGGTTGTTGTTGGTGCGACGCAGCCGGCGGGCCAGCACTCGCAGCAGCTGTTCGGCGATCTCCGGCCGATCGGCGATCCATGCCCGTAGCGCGTCGCGGTCCATCGAGACCGCGCGCACTTCGGTGATCGTCGTGGCGCTCGACGTCCGGGGTCCGGGGTCGAAGATCGACAACTCACCGAACATGTCCGACGGGCCCATGATGGTCAGCAGATTCTCGCGACCGTCCGGCGAGCGGCGGCCGATCTTCACTTTGCCGGAGATGATGATGAACAGCCGATCGCCGGGCTCACCCTCGGCGAACACGGTATGCCCACGCGGGAAGTCGACGGGCTGCAGCTGCTTTGTCAGCGCGGATACGGCGCTTGGCTCGACTCCCTGGAAGATTCCGGCCCTGGCCAGGATCTCGTCCACGTTGCCCCTCTTAAGCTGTTGAGTGATGTGTCATGCGCGCGCCGACCTCAAATCGGTTTGCGAGATCAGTCTAGAGGCTGGTCATTTCGTGCGTAGCCACGCTACACAGGATTGGCGTGCCGACGCGGCTGAAATTCAGTATTCGAGGGGTTGTATGCATAGAGCGGCGTTGGCAAATTCGGCCATTCGTCGTCGGTGATCCGAACCCTGGCGACTTCGAGGTCGGGTACGCGATGCTGCAGTCGCCTGTGCATGCCGTCCAGAGCCGTCGGCATACCGTCTCGGACCAGCGTACGAACGTCGTCGGGCTGCGCTTGCTCCAAGAATTCGGCCACGTCGGTGGCCGAGAAGGTGTCGCGGCCAAGACCCGATTCGAGGCGCTCCAGCCCGAGAATCGCCAGCATCAGCAATCCCGGAATGAAGACGACGAGCAACCACGACACAAGCAGGTAGTTAACACGCCCAAGGTCTCGGTGGGATCACGAATTGTCACCGGTCCGCAGTAGCCATTGTCGGCGGTCTCAGTACGCTTGCCACGTGACCGTTGGTGAGTCTTCAGCCGAGAAACCGACGCGCGCCAAAACGGCGAAGCGGCCCGCTGCGCGCAAGTGGGAGTCGGAGACCCACCTCGGCCTGGTTCGGCGGGCGCGGCGAATGGATCGTGAACTGGCGCGGGCGTTTCCGCATGTGTACTGCGAGCTGGACTTCACCAACCCGCTGGAGTTGACGGTGGCGACCATCCTGTCGGCGCAGAGCACCGACAAGGGCGTCAACCTGACCACCCCCGCATTGTTCAAGAAGTACCGCACCGCCAAGGACTATGCGCAGGCCGACCGCACCGAACTCGAGGAGATGGTTCGGCCGACGGGCTTCTACCGCAACAAGGCCAACTCGCTGATACGCCTGGGCCAGGAGCTCGTCGAGCGCTTCGACGGCGAGGTGCCGTCCACGCTGGAGGAGCTGGTGACCCTGCCCGGCGTGGGCCGCAAGACCGCCAACGTCATCCTCGGTAACGCCTTCGGTATTCCGGGCATCACCGTCGACACCCACTTCGGCAGGCTGGTCCGCCGCTGGCGATGGACGGAACTCGAGGACCCGGTCAAGGTCGAGCATGCGGTCGGTGAGCTGATCGAGCGCAAGGAGTGGACCGAGTTGAGCCACCGGGTGATCTTCCACGGCCGCCGCGTGTGCCACGCCCGCAAGCCGGCCTGCGGTGTGTGTGTGCTGGCCAAGGACTGTCCGTCCTTCGGATTGGGGCCGACCGATCCGCTCATCGCCGCGCCGCTGGTCAAGGGTCCGGAGACCGAACACCTGCTGGCGCTGGCCGGGCTGTAGCCGGCCCGCCTGCGTCATGAGCACGTCGACCCGATGGACCGTGGTGGTGCTGGCCGTCATCGTCGCGCTCGGGGCGGGCCTGTGGGTGCAGCTGGACCGTCCGGACACGACGGGCGCCCCCGCTCAGGCGCCCGCCAGGCAGCACCGCGACGCCGATACCCCCGAGGCGCTCGCCGAACCGCGGGCGCGGGCCGATCTGGCGCCCTGCCCGCCCGACGGACGCGGTGACGGGCCACCGGAACTGCGGGGCATCACGGTCGAGTGCGCGGCCAACGGCTCCGCTGTCGACGTCGCCAAGGCGTTGGCCGGCCGGGCCGTGGTGCTGAACCTGTGGGCGTACTGGTGCGCGCCGTGCGCCGACGAGTTGCCCGCGATGGCCGAGTATCAGCGGCGGGTGGGTGCCGCCGTCACGGTGGTGACGGTGCACCAGGACGAGAATGAGACCGCGGCGCTTCTGCGGCTCGCCGAGCTGGGCGTTCGCCTGCCGACCCTGCAGGACGGACGGCGGTCGATCGCCGCGGCACTGCAGGTGCCCAACGTCATGCCCGCCACCGTGGTGCTGCGCCCGGACGGTAGCGTTGCCGAAATCCTGCCGCGGTCGTTCGCCAGTGCCGACGAGATCGCCGCCGCGGTCGGCCCACAGATAGGAGTGCCGGGGTGAGTTCGGAGAGCGAACGGAGTCGGCTGACTCCCGACGCCGCTCCGGCTTGGCTGAAACCGCTGGTGGACAATGCTCACGCGGTGAAACGGGCCTACCGGCGACGGGTGCCCGCCGAACTGCTGGCGGTCGTGGGCGCGGCCAACGCGAAGGCCGCCCTGACCGGCGGGGGTCGCGACGCCGCGGTGCTCGTGCTCTTCTCCGGCCCGCAGGACTCGCCCAGCGGCGGGCTGCCCGACGATGCCGACCTGCTGGTGACCGTCCGGGCGTCGACGCTGCGCCACCACGCCGGCCAGGCCGCGTTTCCCGGCGGCGCCGCCGATCCCGGCGACCGGGGCCCGATCCACACCGCGCTGCGCGAGGCGAACGAGGAGACCGGCATCGAGGCCGGCAGGCTGCAGCCGCTCGCGACGCTGGAGAAGATGTTCATCCCGCCGTCGGGGTTTCACGTCGTACCGGTCCTCGCCTACTCGCAGGATCCCGGTCCGGTCGCGGTCGTCGACGAATCCGAGACCGCAATCGTGGCGCGTGTGCCGGTGCGCGCGTTCATCAATCCGGAGAATCGGTTGATGGTGTACCGCAAAGAGAACACCCGCCGACTCGCCGGGCCTGCATTTCTCCTCAACGAGATGCTGGTGTGGGGCTTCACCGGGCATGTGATCTCGGCGATCCTCGACGTCGCCGGGTGGGCGCAACCCTGGGACACCGATGACGTGCGCGAGTTGGACGATGCGATGGCCCTTGTCGGTCATGATGACACCGACGGGGAGGCACACCTATGACGTCGTCTCAGTGGCTCGACATGGCCGTGCTGGCGGTGGCGTTCGTCGCGGCGATCTCGGGATGGCGGTCGGGGGCGCTGGGCTCGCTGCTGTCCTTCATCGGTGTCGTGCTGGGCGCCGTCGCCGGGGTACTGCTGGCGCCGCACCTGGTCACCCACGTCGCCGGCACTCGCACCCAACTGTTCATCACCTTGTTCCTGATCCTCGGTTTGGTGGTAATCGGCGAGATCGCGGGCGTGGTGCTGGGCCGCGCGGTGCGCGGTGCGATCCGCAACCGCGGCCTTCGCCTCGTCGACTCGGTGATCGGTGTGGCGGTGATGGTGTCGGCGGTCGCTGTGGTGGCCTATCTGTTGGCCACCCCGCTCACGTCGACCAACCAGCCGAATCTGGCTGCGGCCGTGCGTGGTTCGAAAGTCCTTAGCCAGGTCGACCAGGTCGCGCCACCGTGGCTGAAGGCGGTGCCCAACCGGCTCAAGTCGCTGCTGGACACCTCCGGCCTGCCCGATGTCCTGCAACCGTTCGGCCGTACGCCGATCGCCAACGTCGATGCGCCGGACGCCGCACTGATCAACGACCCCGTGGTCGCCACTGTGCGGCCCAGCATCACCAAGATCCGCGGTGTGGCGCCCGGATGCCAAAAGGTCCTGGAGGGAACGGGTTTCGTTGTCGCGCCGAACAGGGTGATGTCCAACGCGCACGTCGTCGCCGGTGCGGAGACCGTGACCGTCCAGGCCGACGGTCAGACGTATGACGCCACCGTGGTGTCCTACGACCCGGACGCCGACATCTCGATCCTCGACGTACCCGGTCTGCCCTCGGCGCCACTGCAGTTCGCCCAGGAACCGGCGAAGAGTGGGACCGACGCGCTCGTGCTCGGCTATCCCGGCGGGGGCGACTTCCAGGCCACACCGGCGCGGGTACGCGAGACGATCGAGCTCAAGGGTCCCGACATCTACAAGACCAAGACCGTCGACCGCGAGGTCTACACCATCAGAGGTCCTGTGCGGCAAGGTAATTCGGGCGGCCCAATGATCGACCGGCAGGGCCAGGTGCTCGGTGTGGTATTCGGCGCAGCGGTGGATGACGCGGAGACGGGCTTCGTGTTGACCACCAGGGAGGTCGGCCACCAGCTCGGCCGAATCGGAAACTCCGCACAGGTGGCCACCGGGCCCTGCGTCAACGCGTGACGACCGGCCTCAGGTCTGCTCGAGGAAGCGCGACAGCTGGTCGTTGACCGCCTCCGGCTCCTCTTCGTGAGCGAAATGTCCTGCGCCACCGATGGACACGTAGCGGCCGTGAGGTACATACCGCTGCGTGCGGTTCACTGGATCGGCCAGCACATAGGGATCTGCGTCACCGCGAATGTGCAACATCGGCACTCCCAGCGGTCGTTTCATCGACTGCATGAATCGGCGGCCCTCACTTTTCAGCTGGCTGCGCACCGCCCAGCGCTGGTACTCCAATGCGGAATGCGCCGCAGAAGGGATCTGGATGGCGCGGCGCATGTATCCGATGGTTTCGGCAAAGTCTTGTGAGGCAGCCCATTTCGCGCTGGCTCGACTGCGGACCAGGCGCTCCAGCTCCGCGCCGTTGTTCCGGGTCAGCGCCCGCTCGGGCCATATCGGCACCTGGTAGCGCAGCATCCACGGCAACAGCGCCCGACCCTGGTCGCGCCGGGTCAGCGCCGACGACCGCAGTGCGGCCGGGTGCGGTGAGCTGATCACCGCGATCGCGCGCACCATTCGTGGATGCAGCACCGACGTCGCCCAGCAGACCAGGCCGCCGTCGGCGTGCCCGATCAGCGTCGCCGACGGGTGGCCGAGCGCGCGGACCAGACCCGCGGTGTCGCCGGCCAACGTCCAGCCGTCGTAGCCGCGCGGCGGCTTGTCGCTGCCGCCGTACCCCCGAAGATCGACCGCGACGACCCGGGCGTCGCGCAGACCCCTGAGCTGATGGCGCCACGACCACCAGAACGAGCCGAAGCCGTGCAGCAGGATCACCAGCGGCCGCTCGGTGATCGGTTCCGCTGACTCGTCGGCCTTGGAGTCCGCTTCCACCACGTGGAACCGGATGCCGTTGGCGTGCACCTCCAGGTGGCGCCACGGACCGTCGATGCGGACGACCGACGGGTCAGGTGGGGCCATTACCAGCCGGAGGGATCCGCGGCCGGATCCGTCGCGGCCTTCTCGTCGGGACCGTCGGTGGTCCTCGCCTGCAGCGCCTTGGCCTTGCTCGCGCCGGGTGTGAGGGCGTCGGGGATCTCCTTGACCGTTTCGATGGTCTCCTGCGGGCCGCGGATACGACGCACCTTGAGATAGCCGAAGAAGGCGAGCACGGCCGTGACGACGAGCATGATGCCGAACACGATCAGGAACGCCACCCAGCGCCACAGCCAGGTGTCCAGCAGTTCGGCGATGAAAAAGAAGAAGAAGAACGTCGAGTAGAACAGCACGACCAGGGCGAGGATGAAGAAGACGCTGCCGGTCAGGCCCTTCTTGACGTCTCGGGTGATCTCCGCGCGGGCCAGCTCGACCTCGGCGCGCACCAGCGTCGACACCTGCGCCGTCGCGTCCTTGACGAGGTCGCCGATCGACGGGTCCGGCTTCGGCGCGTGCGGATCGACCAGCGGTATCGAGGTCACTGTGGTCGGCACGCCATTTTTCCGGTCGCTACTGCTCACAGACGGTCCTCCCGATCGGATATCAGTCGCGGATCATGTTGCCACGTGGCGACGCGGTAAACGATGGCGGCCGAACGATAGACTGACCGTCACTGTTGAGTAGGCGGGTCGGGATGTCGATGGGGGATGGGTTTTGAGGACCGGGCACCGCTGGCTCCGATGCTTTTCGGCGACGATGGTCGCGCTGGCCGCTGTGCTGGTCCCGTCGGCGCCCCTGGCACATGCCGACGAGCCGGTTGCGCTCGGCGGCGGTTCCGGGATCACCGTCAACGGCGACACGTTGTGCACCCTGACCTCGATCGGCAACGACAATCGCGGCAACCTGATCGGGTTCACCTCCGCGCACTGCGGCGGCCCCGGCGCGCAGGTGGGCGCCGAGGGGGCGGAGGCCAGCGGCGTGCTCGGCACGATGGTCGCGGGCAACGACGCGCTCGACTACGCGGTGATCCAATTCGACCCGCAGAAAGTCACGCCGCTCAACAACGTCGACGGCTTCCAGATCGACGGCATCGGCCCCGACCCGGTCACCGGCGATGTCGCCTGCAAGCTGGGCCGCACCACCGGTTACTCGTGTGGTGTCGTATGGGGTCCCGGCCAGGAACCGGGCACGATCGTCAGCCAGGTGTGTGGTCAGCCGGGCGACTCCGGCGCACCGGTCACGGTGAACAACCAACTGGTCGGCATGATCCACGGCGCGTTCGCCGAGGACCTGCCGACGTGCGTCATCAAGTACATCCCGTTGCACACGCCCGCGGTCGCGATGTCGATCAACACCCAGCTCGCCGACATCGTCGCCAAGAACCGGCCGGGCTCCGGCTTCGTCCCGGTCGGCGCGGCTCCTGCGGCGGCTTAGCGGCTACTTGCTGGCCCGGATCGCCTCGAACACCGACGGATCGACCAGCGTCGACGTGTCGCCGAGCTCGCGGCCCTCGGCGACGTCGCGCAGCAGCCGTCGCATGATCTTGCCGCTGCGCGTCTTCGGAAGCTCGGGCACGACGTGAATCTCGCGCGGCCGCGCGATCTTCCCGATCTCCTTCGCCACCTGCTCGCGCAATTCGTCGACCATGTTGTCGTTGTCCTTGGCGTGCGATTCCAGGATGACGAACGCGCAGATGCCCTGGCCGGTGGTCTCATCGGATGCGCCGACGACCGCCGCTTCGGCCACACCGGAGTGGCCGACCAGCGCCGACTCGACCTCCGTCGTCGAGATCCGGTGGCCTGACACGTTCATCACGTCGTCGATGCGGCCGAGCAGCCAGATGCTGCCGTCGGAGTCGACGCGAGCCCCGTCGCCGGCGAAGTACCAGCCCTGGTTGGCGTAGCGCGACCAGTAGGTCTCCTTGAACCGCTCGGGATCACCCCAGATGCCGCGCAGCATCGCCGGCCATGGCTGATCGAGCACGAGGTATCCCGTCACGTGCTCGGCCTCGTCGGCTCCCGGCACCAGCTCATTGCCGTCTTCGTCGACGATCTTGGCCGAGATACCGGGCAACGGGGTCATCGCCGAACCGGGCTTGGCCGCCGTCACGCCGGGCAGCGGGGAGATCATGATCGCTCCGGTTTCGGTCTGCCACCACGTGTCCACGACCGGGGTTCGGTTGCCGCCGAACGTATCCCGGTACCAGCGCCAGGCCTCGGGGTTGATCGGCTCACCGACCGATCCCAGTAGCCGCAGGCTGGACAGATCATGGGCATCGGGAATCTCACGGCCCCACTTCATGAACATCCGGATGAGGGTCGGCGCCGTGTAATAGATGGTGACTCCGTACTTTTCGATGATCTCGAAATGCCGGTGCTCGTCGGGTGAATTCGGGGTGCCCTCGTAGACCACCTGGGTGACACCGTTGGACAGTGGCCCGTAGACGATATAGGTGTGCCCGGTGACCCAGCCGATATCGGCTGTGCACCAATAGATGTCGGAGTCGGGCTTGACGTCGAACACGTAGTGGTGGGTATAGGACGCCTGAGTCAGATAACCGCCCGAGGTGTGCATGATGCCCTTGGGTTTGCCGGTGGTGCCCGACGTGTAGAGCAGAAACAGTGGATGCTCGGAGTCGAACGCCTCCGGGGTGTGCTCGGCCGCTGCCGTGCCGACGGTGTCGTGCCACCACAGGTCGCGGTCCTCGGTCCACGGCGTGTCGATCCCGGTGCGGCGCACCACGAGCACATGCTCGATGGACTTCTGCCCCTCGACCGCCTCGTCGACGGCTTCCTTCAGAGAAGCGGCCTTGCCGCGCCGGTACTGGCCGTCGGCGGTGATCACCAGCTTGGCCTCGGCATCCTCGATGCGCGCCGCAAGCGCCGCAGAGGAGAAGCCGGCGAAGACCACCGAGTGCAGGACGCCCAGGCGCGCACAGGCCAGCATCGCCACGATCGCCTCGGGCAGCATCGGCATGTAGATCGCCACCCGATCGCCTGCCACCAGGCCCAGGTCGGTCAGCGCGTTCGCCGCTTTGCACACCTCGGCGTGCAGTTCCGCGTAGGTGATCTCGCGGCTGTCGTCCTTGGGCTCGCCCTCCCAGCGGATTGCGACGCGATCGCCGTTTCCCGCCTCGACGTGGCGGTCGACGCAGTTGTAGGCCACGTTGAGCTTGCCGCCGACGAACCACTTCGCTTCCGGGGCTTGCGACCAGTCCAGCACCTCGCCGAACGGCGTGTCCCAGGACAAGCGGTTGGCCTGCTGCGCCCAGAACGCCAATCGGTCCTTGTCGGCCTCGTCGTAAAGTTCCGCGGTCGCGTTGGCCTGTGCGGCGAACTCGTCGGACGGCGGATACGTGCTGGGGCCTTCGGCGTGGGTCTGCGACATGTCTGTGAGCCTAGTCACCCGATGGTTGCATCGACGTTGCCTTGTCCTGCATCCGAATCGGGTGCCCGCTGCGGGCCGCTAGCCTGGCCCGGTGACGTCTCACCCGCTTGCGGCGCTGGCTGACCTGCCCGGGGTCGCGGCCGCGGGTGAGGATGCCCGCGAGGCGCTGGGCCGGGCGCACCGTCACCGGACGAACCTGCGGGGGTGGCCTGCGACGGCCGCCGAGGCCGCGCTGCGGGCCGCCAGGGCGTCGTCGGTGCTCGAGGGTGGTCCGTTGCAGCTGCCCGAAAGCGGCCGGCCTGATCCGCTGCTGGCGGGCGCGCTTCGGGTGGCCGAGGCGCTCGAGGGAGGGGCGACGACGCTGGTCGGGGTCTGGCAGAAGGCACCGATGCAGGCGCTGGCACGGCTGCACGCACTGGCCGCTGCCGACCTCGTCGACGACGACCGGCTGGGACGCCCGCGAGCCGAACCGGACGTGGGGTCGCGGCTGTCCTTGTTGGTGGACCTCGTCACCGGCAAATCCGAGGTGCCCGCCACTGTGCTGGCCGGCGTCGCCCACGGGGAACTGTTGACGCTGGAACCGTTCGGCACCGCCGACGGGCTGGTCGCTCGCGGTGTGTCGCGGTTGGTGACGATCGCCAGCGGCTTGGATCCGCACGGCCTCGGCGTGCCAGAGGTGTTCTGGATGCGCCACTCCGGCGATTACCGGGCCGCCGCGCGCGGTTTCGCCTCGGGCACGCCCGACGGTCTGGCGGCCTGGTTGGTGCTGAGTTGCCAGGCGCTGAGGGCCGGCGCGCGGGAGGCGCTGTCGATCGCGGAGGCCGCGTCGAAGTAGCGCCCGTCAGCAAAGCGAAAAACGGGCGGCGTTCCGAAACGAGTTCGGCTCGCCGCCCGCTAGCACGGACTCCGGTTACCAAGCGTGCTGTTCGGGTGTGCGTGGGTGGCCTCGGCGTCCGTGCGATGCGGTATGGCTGCAACCCCACCCAAAGGGTCGTCGTGGTCGTCCGCTCTTCGCAATTACGCAGGCCCGCAACACTTTTGCCTATTCCGCGGCTTTAGCTCCGCGTGGGTGCCGGGATCCGTGCTGGGTAGCCTGAATCGGGAGATCGCGCCTTCTCTTCCGGCTCGAACTTGGCCTCTCCAAGCTTCCGTGGTTCCTTTGTACTCCGTGACCACGGTCACAGCAAGGGTCAAACGCCCGCGAAATTCGATCGTTACCCGCGGGTCCTCAGCTACTACGCCGGGTCGGATTCGGAAAGCGAAACGGCGCCGCGTCAGAAAGCGAAACGACGCAGGACCGAGTAGGTCAACGCGCCGGCGAAAAGGGCGGTCAATCCGACCGCAGCGGTGGTCGCGACGGCCGCCCCCGAGGGCGCGGGTAGACGGTCGCGTAGCGGCACCGGCCGAGAGAACGTCAGCACCGGCCACCCGCGCGTGACCGCCTCCTTGCGGAGTCCGCGGTCGGGGTTGACCACGGTCGGATGGCCGACCGCCTGAAGCATCGGCAGGTCGGTGACCGAGTCGGAGTAGGCGTAACAGTGCTCGAGCGCGTACCCCTCGCGGGCCGCGAGCTCGCGGATCGCCTCCACCTTCCCTTCGCCGTAGCAGTAGTACGCGACCTCGCCGGTGTACTTGCCCTCCTCGACGACCATCCGGGTCGCCATCGCGTGGCTGGCGCCCACGGCCTTCGCGATCGGAGCGACGATTTCCTCACCCGACGCCGATACGACGACGACATCGCGTCCGCACAGTTTGTGGTCGGCGATGAGATTGGCGGCCTCTGCGAAGACCAGCGGGTCGACGATGTCGTGCAGCGTTTCACCGACGATCGTCTTGACCTGCTCGACGTCCCAGCCGGCACACATCTTGGTGACGTAATTTCGCATCCTGTCCATCTGGTCGTGGTCGGCGCCCGACATGAGGAACAGGAACTGGGCGTAAGTCGACTTGAGTACGGCGCGCCTGTTTATTAGCCCTTGGTCGAAGAAGGGTTTGCTGAAAGCGAGCGTGCTCGACTTGGCAATTACCGTTTTATCGAGGTCGAAGAACGCCGCGGTGCGAACGGGTTGCCCGGATTTCGCCGTTGTCTGCCCTACAGCGTCCCTCGCGGCCGCCGGATCGGTTGCGGTCACGACGCCCAGCATAGGGTGCAACGCCGGTCCGTCACCGACCGAGCGACCAAAATGGCAGTTCACGACACCTGCCGACGGCTGCACTTCTGCGAGCCCATCGGGTGCTTCCGCTGGCAAGCAGTACTTGCGCCTCTTGGGCTTTCCGTGTGTATAGTGAGGATTACTCGGCTTATGCCGGGTGTGCATCAGCCCGACCCCCCGGGGCTGATACACGACGACCTCCGCCTCCTCCCCCCCTGGCGGGGGTCGTCCCTTTTTCCGAGGCCTTTCGTTGTCCGGATAAGCGGGTAAGTCCCGCTAGGTTGCGGAATCGCGTTTTCGCCGTGTGGGTTGGCTTCCGTTCCATCCACAGTTGAGACCCAGTCCACAGAAAACAAATCGGCTCTGGCCGCCGCACTGAGTGTGCCTGCACTGTGGGCTGATGGATGCAAGCAACGGCGTGCTGGCAATGGTTGCCGAAACGGCGATGCGCGACGAGATCGACCGCGTCGCCGCCGCTGCAGGCGTGGCCGTCGTCCATGTTGCGCATCCGCCGAGCCGGCAAGCGTGGACCGGGGCGTCGGCGGTGTTGCTCGACACCGCGGCGGCCGCCAGCTGTTCGAGCTCGCTGCCCCGACGCGCGCATGTCATCGTGCTCGGCCGCGGCGAACCGCATGCGGCCGACTGGAAGGTGGCGATCGCCGTCGGCGCCCAGCGCGTCATGACGCTTCCCACCGACGAGGCCCAACTCGTGGCGGCGCTGTCGGAGGCCGCGGAATCGGGCCGCGACGGCCAGTCCAGAGGCGAGGTCGTCGCGGTGATCGGCGGCCGCGGCGGTGCGGGCGCATCGCTGTTCGCCACCGCGCTCGCGCTCGCGGCGCGCGACGCGCTGCTCATCGACGCCGACCCGTGGAGCGGAGGCATCGATCTCGTGGTCGGCTGTGAGGACAAGCCGGGGTTGCGGTGGCCGGATCTGTCGCTGGAGCACGGCCGCTTGGACTTCACGGCCCTGCGCCAGGCGTTGCCCCGCCTCGACGGGTTGAGCGTGCTGTCGAGCGTCCGCTCGGGTAACGACGTCGCGCCAGGACCGATGGCCGCAGTCATCGATGCGGGCAGGCGCGGCGGCGTAACGGTAATCTGCGATCTGCCCCGTCGGCTGACACGAGCGGTCGAATTCGCCGTGGACGCAGCCGATCTGGTGGTGCTGGTCACCACCGCGGATGTCGGAGGCTGTGCCGCCACCACGGCCGTGGCATCGGCGGTCGGCGCGATCAACCCGAATGTCGGCCTGGTCGTGCGGGGCCCGTCGCCCGCCGGGCTGCGGTCGGCGGACGTGGCGCGCATCATCGAACTCCCGCTTCTGGCGGCCATGCGACCGCAAACCAATGTTGCGGGACAGCTCGAGCGCGGTGGGCTGCGAATCGGTCGGCGCGCACCGCTTGCCATCGCGGCGCGCCAGGTGCTCGCGGTGCTGGCGCAGCACCCGTTGGTTGACGCGGCATGAGCGCGTCGTTGATCGAGCGGGTCCGCGAGCGGCTGGCCGCCGAATCGGCCCCGCTGCGCCCCAATGTGGTGGCTGCAGCGATCCGCGCGGAATCCGGTGGAGTGCTCGGCGACACCGAGGTGCTGAGCAATCTGCACAAGTTGCAGACCGAGCTGGCCGGTGTCGGCATTCTCGAGCCGCTGCTGCGTGCCGACGGCACGACGGATGTGTTGGTCACGGCGCCCGACGCGGTGTGGGTGGATGACGGAAATGGGTTGCAGCGCAGCCGTATCCGGTTCGCCGACGAGGATGCGGTGCGGCGGCTGGCGCAGCGGCTCGCGTTGAGCGTGGGACGTCGCCTGGACGAAGCCCAGCCCTGGGTCGACGGTCAGCTGACCGGTGTGACGGGCGACGAGTGCACCGTTCGGTTGCATGCGGTGCTCGCGCCGGTCGCATCGGGCGGCACCTGTTTGTCGTTGCGGGTGCTGCGGCCGGCCACCCAGGACCTCGCGACGCTCATCCGGGGCGGGGCGATCGCCGCGGAGGCTGCCGAACTGCTCGACAAGATCATCAATGCGCGGTTGGCGTTCCTGGTGTCGGGAGGCACCGGCGCGGGGAAGACGACGCTGCTGTCGGCCGCGCTGGGTGAGGTGGCGGCGGATGAACGCATCGTCTGCGTGGAGGACGCCGCCGAGCTGCAACCGCGGCACCCACACCTGGTGAAGTTGGTGGCGCGGTGCGCCAATGTGGAAGGCGCAGGTGAGATCACCGTCCGCGACTTGGTCCGCCAGGCGTTGCGGATGCGCCCGGACCGCATCATCATCGGCGAGGTCCGTGGTGCCGAGGTGGTCGACCTGCTTGGCGCACTCAACACCGGTCACGACGGCGGCGCGGGCACCGTGCACGCCAATAATCCGGCCGAGCTACCTGCCAGGCTCGAGGCACTTGCGGCACTCGGCGGTCTCGACCGCTTCGCGTTGCACAGTCAACTCGCGGCGGCGGTCCAGGTGGTGCTGCACGTGTGTCGAGACCGATCCGGTGAGCGAAGGCTCGGCGAGATCGCGGTGCTGCGCCGGGATGCCGGCGGACTGGTCGGCGTTGCGACGGCCTGGCATGCCGACCACGGATTCGGTATCGGCGCGGACGATCTGATGACCCTGCTGGCCGAGCGGGGGGCGCTGTGACGATCGCGGCGCTGGCCTTGGCGCTGGCACTGACGATAGCGCCACCGCCCTCTCGGCATCGGTTCGCGCACGCACCCATCGCGTCTCGCCGACTTCCGGTGGCGGCCGCTGCGGTAATCCTCGCCGCAGCGGCGGCACTGGTGCTGCCGTTCGCGATCACACTCGCCGCAGGCGTTCTCGTCGGAACGATCGCGATACGTCGCCGACGCACCGCGGTCCGACGCGCTCGCGCGGCAGAAGCGTCCGCACTGCAGGGCGCACTCGATGTACTGGTGGCCGAGATGCGCGTCGGCGCCCACCCGGTCGCCGCGTTCGACGTCGCGGCCTGCGAGGTCGACGGTGCCGTCGCGGATGGCCTTCGCGGGGTCGCCGCACGCGCGCGGCTGGGTGCCGACGTGGCGGCCGGCCTGCATGGTTTCGCCCACTCATCATGGCTCCCGGAGCACTGGGATCGGCTGTCGTTGTTCTGGCGACTGGCCCAGACGCACGGCTTGTCCATCGCGACGCTGATGCACGCCGCACACCGCGACATCGTTGAACGGGAACGATTCTCGGCTCGCGTCGATGCCGGGATGGCCGGCGCCCGCACCACGGCCGTGGTGCTGGCGGCGCTGCCGGTGCTCGGCATCGGCCTCGGCGAACTCATCGGGGCGGACCCGCTCGGATTTCTGCTGGCGCGCGGGGCCGGCGGCTGGCTTCTCGCCGCCGGTGTGACGCTCGCGTGCTGCGGGCTCTTGTGGTCGGATCGCATCACCGGCCGGGCACTGACGTGAGTACCGCTGCGCTGTTGCTGTCGGCTGCGCTTGTGGTTGCCGGAAGACCGTCGCGGGCGCGAACATGCGGCGGCCGCACCCGCGCCCAACCGGTTTCGCGGCCGGACGACTCGGATGCTCTGGCAGTGGCGTCGACCTTCGATGTCTTCGCCGCATGCCTGACTTCCGGCATGGCGGTGTCGTCCGCGGCGGCTGCGGCCGCGCCGTCGGCGCCCCGGCGGCTGGCGACGGTGCTCTGCCGCGCCGCCGACCTGCTCGCGCTGGGCGCGGATCCCGCCGCGGCGTGGTCGAATTCCGACCTGCCGATTGACGGGCACACCGACGCGCTGCTTCGGCTGGCTCGGCGGTCGGCGTCGTCGGGCGCCGCGCTGGCCCAGGGTGTGGCCGACCTTGCCGATCAGTCACGCCACGATGCCGCGTCGGCGGCCGATGCCAGGGCCCAGCGCGCCTCGGTGCTGATCGCGGGCCCGCTCGGCTTGTGTTACCTGCCCGCGTTCGTGTGTCTCGGCATCGTGCCGATCGTCGCCGGCCTCGCGGGAGACGTGCTGCGGTCAGGTCTGGCATGACCGTCCGCGGACTTTCCAAGGAACCGAAAGAAAGGAAACCCGATGTCGGCGAGCGCGATTCGCGAGGCGAAGGCACGATTGATACTGATGCTGGTGGACGAGGCGGGGATGTCGACCGTCGAGTACGCCATCGGCACGATCGCCGCTGCGGCGTTCGGCGCGATTCTCTACACGGTCGTCACCGGCGACTCGATCGTGACCGCGCTGACGAACATCATCACCCGCGCACTGAACACCAACGTCTGACCGGTGACCGTGGAGGTGCCACCGTCGAGGCGGCCTTCGCCATCGCTGCTCTGGTCGTTGTGCTGGTGTTGTGCGTGGCCGGCCTCACCGCGATGTCGATGCAGGTGCGGTGCATCGACGCGGCAAGGGAGGCGGCCCGACTTGCGGCGCGCGGCGATGACGGCAGCGCGGCGCAAGCCGCGCGCAACATCGCGCCGGTCGGCGCCGTCATCGACGTACGACGAGAGGGCGGCTCGGTCGTCGCGACGGTGGCTGCCCGGTCGATTCTGTTGGCCGGTCTCACGATACGGGCCCAGGCGATGGCGGCGGTCGAGCCGACTGCGGGATGACAGTGGAGCAGCGACCCTGGTCGCCGTCGCGATGATGGCGGTGCTGCTGGCGGTCACCATCGGCGGGTTCCACATCGGCTCGGCGGTCATCGCCCGCCACCGCGCGCAGGCTGCCGCCGACCTGTCCGCGCTGGCAGCCGCGGCGACTGTGCCCGACGGCGCCGACGCCGCGTGCGGCCGGGCCTCGGTGATCGCGAGCGCAATGAGGGTCGGCGTCGTCGACTGTGCGGTCGACGGGCTCGACGTGGTGGTCACCGTCCGATCCGGGCCTGCGCGCGCCGCCGCACGGGCGGGCCCGGTCGACGAACCGAACTAGTCGCCTTTCGCCTTCTTCTTATTCTTCTTGCGTTTCTTGCCTTTTCGCGGCTTCTCCGTCGCCGCGTCGTCGTCGCCGTCGTCGGCGAACTCGACCACCGCCAACTCGTCGTCGGTCGGCAGCCGCAGGGCCATCAGCGCCGCATGCGTATCCGGCTCGAGCTCCATGCGGTTGATGGTGACGTGCACCGGCGTCCATCCGCCTTCATACGTACGCAGCCGCAACACACCACTGGTGGCCCCGTTGGCGTATTCCAATGCCATCCGCGCCATAAGCAGTGCGTCCGCGGGATTGACCGAATCCTTCCCGGTTTCGCTGGCCTGCCAGTCGAAGAACGGCGCCGGGTCGTCGAGCCATCTGAGAAGCGTCCAGGTGACGGGGTCGACCAAAGCTCGGTGTACGCCCGGCTGTGCGGGGCTGTCGAGAAAGCGCTGCGCGACGTGATCGGGCGGGAGTGTCGGACCGCCGGATTCCGCCCGCCAGTTCATGGCACGGCAGATGAGCGGCTCGTCGCCGTCCTCCCGGGGCTCGGGATTGGCGCGGGCGACGAAGCCGACCGAGATCGTCTCGCCTTGGTGGTCGGTGACATTCCACGTGCTACACAGCGTCATGCCGGGCTCGGCCTGAATCGCCATCGACAGCACCCTGGTCTCATTCGGGTTGAGTGAGCGCAACGGCAGGTCCTCGGCGAATGTCCTGCCGTGGGTGGTTTCCGTCGACGCATCGCGGCCGCTGTTGTAGATCGACTCCGGGGTGTCGGTGGCCATCCCGGCGGTCAGGTCCCACTTGAGCGGGCCGGGCACCATCCGCGGCGGCGGCTCCATCCCCAACGGGCCGATCCAGACGTGCACACCATGAACCCGGCCGTCCGACATCACCACCGGTTCGGTACGGATTACGCGGTCGTTTCTCGGCGTGATGGTGCTCATGGCCTCACCGGAGTGGACCGATTCGGATATCGCGGTCTGGATCGCCATCAAATCCGGACTTCGTCGCAGAAATACGCTGATCGGGACGAGATTCTTGGTCTGGCGCCCGTCGGCCACCACCACCGGTTCGCTGCCCAGCGTTTCCACGAGCAGCCAGTCGTGGCTCATCTCGCCGATCTTACCGGTCTGCGATTTACAAACTGCCAGGTAAGCGCCGCGACGAAATCCGTAGCCTTCTGGTATAGACCATATATTTGACGACGCCGAAAACCCACTGTCGAGTTGCCCAAACGGCCGTTACGAGGTAATTTACGTCTACGCTTGAAAGATCGGGACAACAACGGATTGCGTTGTACATCGTTCGTCTCAATCATCGGGCGCTCGGCGTGCCCGATCCGGCGCCGTCGGTTGCTGGTCCACGGGGGCGGCCGTCGAGGGGTCGGCCGTCGCCGTGGACCGTCATTTCGCCCGACGCTCCAGTTCGCGCAGCACCAATCGCAGCACACGAACGGCGCCCACCTTGTCCAACGGATCGTTTCCGTTGCCGCACTTCGGTGACTGCACGCACGAGGGGCAGCCGAGCGGGCACTCGCAGGCCTCGATGGCCGCGGCCGAGGCTCCCCACCATGCGGTGATCTGCTGGAAACCGCGATCGGCGAATCCCGCGCCGCCCGGGTAGCCGTCGTAGACGAAAATCGTCGGCAACCCCTCCTCGGGCCCCACGGCCGTGGACAGTCCGCCGATGTCGCCGCGATCGCAGCTGGCCACCAATGGGAGCAGCCCGATCGCCGCGTGCTCAGCGGCGTGTAGCGCGCCGGGAATCCTCAATGGCTCGACACCGTTGTGCTGCAACGCTTCCGGAGTGATCGTGCACATCACCGCTTTGGTTTCCAACGTGCGGGTGGGCATGTCAAGCTCGACGAAATCGATCACTTCGCCGCTTCGCTCGCGGCGCAGATACCCGATGACCGTGTTGCTGACCGATACGGGAACCAGTCCAATGGTGATCGGGCCGTGCGTGGTTCGCTCACCCGGCCCGGTCACCGCGATGTCGGTGAGTTCCCTGGCGAACGTCGTGTATCCGGGGTCCTCGGCGTGAACGAACGCTACGCCGTCCTCGAAGTCGAGAGAGTCGACCGTGTAGGACTCGCCCTGGTGCAGATACACCGCGCCAGGATGAACCGTCGCCGGCGCGCGGCCGACGTCCGCGCTGCCCAGCAGCCGCCCGGTCTCGGTTTCCAGAATCGCGATCTGGCCACCCGACGACCCGCGGATGTCGACGGCGGGATGCGGGTCGACGCCGGGGCTGGGGAAATAGCCACTCGGTCGCCGGCGTAACAGCCCGTCGTCGACGAGTGTCTCGGCGACGGCCTCGGCGTTCCAGGCGCGCACCTCGGCGTCGGTCAACGGCAGCTCCGTTGCCGCGCAGAGCAATTGCGGGCCCAGTATGTAGGGATTCCCGGGGTCGATGACCACACGTTCGATCGGCTTGTCCAGCAACGCTTCCGGATGGTGCACGAGGTAGGTGTCCAATGGGTCGTCGCGCGCGATCAACAGGATGAGCGCGCCCTGGCCGCGTCGGCCCGACCGTCCGGCCTGTTGCCAGAACGAGGTCACGGTTCCGGGGAAGCCGGCGAGCACCACCGCATCCAGCCCCGCAATGTCGACACCGAGTTCGAGAGCATTGGTGCTGGCCAGACCCCGCAGATCGCCCTCGGCCAGAGCGCGTTCCAGCGCACGGCGATCCTCGGCGAGATAGCCGGCGCGATACGACGCCACCCGGCCGACGAGCTCGGGGGCGACCTCCTCGAGTCGTGCACGCGCACCGAGCGCCGTGAGTTCGGCGCCGCGGCGGGACCGGACGAACGTCAGCGTGCGGGCGCCCTCTGCGATCAGGTCGGCCATCACCCTGGCCGCCTCGGCTCCGGCGGAACGCCGTACCGGCGCGCCATTTTCACCGACCAGGTCGGTGCGCAGCGCGGGCTCCCACAACGCGACGGTGCGGGCGCCTTGCGGCGAGCCGTCCTCGGTCACTTCGAGCACGGTCTGTCCGATCAACTCCGAGGCGGTAGCCGCGGGCGAAGCTGTGGTCGCACTGGCGAAGATCACCGTGGGCATGGAGGAGGAAGCCGAGTAGCGCGTGCACAGCCGCAGCAAGCGGCGCAGCACCATCGCCACATTGGAGCCGAAAACCCCTCGGTAATAATGACATTCGTCAACTACAACGTAGCGCAGATTGCGCAGGAAGACCGCCCAGCGCGCATGGTTGCGCAACAGCGACAGGTGGATCATGTCGGGGTTGGAGAAGATCCAGCGCGATCGCTCGCGGGCGAATCGCCGCACTTCACTCGGGCTGTCGCCGTCGTACGACGAAGGCGCGACGGTGCCCAGCGAGCTCACCGCATCGGTGAGCGCCTGCGCGGTTCGCAACTGGTCGTGACCTAGTGCCTTCGTCGGCGACAGATACAGCGCCCGCGCACGGGGATCGGTGGCGAACGCCGTCAGGATAGGCAACTGGTACGCCAGCGACTTGCCCGACGCCGTGCCGGTACTGAGCACGACGTGGCGGCCGTCGTGGGCGAGATCGGCGGCCTCGAACTGATGCGACCACGGCGCGGTGATTCCGCGATCAATGAACGCCCGCACCACATCCGGGTCGGCCCAGTGCGGCCAGGGGTGCGGGCGGGGTTGCCGTGGCGGCAGGTCCGCCACATGGCGCAGCGGATGCTCCTCCGGATCGGTGCCCTCGACCGCGCAAGCGAGCAGCTCGCGGCCGAAATCCGACATCGTTGCGCCTCCTGTAGATGAATTGTTCCCTAGTTGCCGCGGCAAGACTGTCGCTGGAGCTTGGAACATGATTCACTTATGGCGGTCGCAGCTTCTGTGTTCGTGTATATGCACTCGCAGGATCGACGTTGCGATCGCGGTTCCTGCGAGGGTTGTAGGTCGGGTCAAGTTCCGGCGACACACGCGTTGGTATGGCGGTCGGAACGGGCCCGGTACACCGGAAGTCGGTGGACCGCACCCGGTAAGAAGAGAAGGAAAGATCGAGAAATGCCACAGGGAACTGTGAAGTGGTTCAACGCGGAGAAGGGCTTCGGCTTCATCGCTCCTGAAGATGGGTCGGCGGACGTGTTTGTCCACTACACGGAAATTCAAGGATCCGGCTTCCGGACACTGGAAGAGAACCAGAAGGTTGAGTTCGAGGTCGGCCAGAGCCCCAAGGGCCCGCAGGCAACCGGCGTTCGGTCCATCTGAGCAATCGAACCTGACGAACCCCCCGCGCAGTCCGACGAGGACCGGCGGGGGGTTTTCGTTTTGGCATACAACTGCGGCCCGCCGACAACCCACCGGCGCCGTCCTGGCCTACTGTCGTCTGCGTGAGCCAGCTGTCGTTCTTCTCGGCAGAGTCGGTGCCCCCCGCGGTCGCCGATCTGACGGGGCTGCTCGCCGCGCCCGGCCAGGTGGTGATGGTCGGCGAGGGCGCACGGCTGTCGGTGGTGGTGGATCGCCCGTGGCGGGCGGTGGCGCTGGCCGAAATGATCGTCGAGGCCGGTCTGGAGCCCGAGATCGCCCGCACCGACGAGAACACCCCGCTGGTCCGGACGGCGGTGGACCCGCGGCTGCTGGGCATCGCAGCCGAGTGGACGCGCGGAGCCGTCAAGACGGTGCCTCCGCAGTGGCTGCCCGGGCCGCGCGAGCTGCGGGCCTGGACGCTGGCGGCCGGTACGCCCGAGGCGGACCGCTATCTGTTGGGCCTCGACCCGCACGCCCCTGACACGCATTCACCGCTCGCCTCGGCCCTGATGCGGGTCGGGATAGCCCCGACTCTCATCGGAACCAGGGGCGCGCATCCGGCGCTGCGGATCAGCGGCCGTCGACGGCTATCGCGCCTGGTAGAGAACGTAGGGGAACCTCCGGGGGATATTGAGGCGTTCTCGCACTGGCCCCGGATTTGAGGCCCTCCGGCCGGAGGGTCAGTTTGCGTCGGCACGTCCGGGGTGCCAAATTGTCAGTTGCCAACGGCGACGGATAGTGAAAAACGCATGAATCCGGCGTCGGACGGCAACATATGAAGTGGAGCGTAAGCACAGTTGGCTGACGGGGACCGCGGCAGCGGCCGCAATGGTGGTGTGCGGCGACTCGTCATTGTCGAGTCGCCGACCAAAGCACGCAAAATAGCGGGCTACCTGGGCTCCAACTACATCGTCGAGTCCTCCCGCGGCCATATCCGGGATCTGCCGCGCAACGCCGCCGACGTGCCCGCCAAGTACAAGTCGGAGCCGTGGGCGCGCCTGGGGGTCAATGTCGAGGACAACTTCGAGCCGCTCTACATCATCAGCCCCGAGAAGAAGAGCACGGTCGCCGAGCTGAAAGACCTGCTCAAGAACGTCGACGAGCTGTATCTGGCGACGGACGGCGACCGCGAGGGCGAGGCCATCGCCTGGCATCTGCTCGAGACGTTGAAGCCCCGCGTGCCGGTCAAGCGGATGGTGTTCCACGAGATCACCGAGCCTGCGATCCGGGCGGCGGCCGAGGATCCGCGCGACCTGGACAACGACCTCGTCGACGCGCAGGAGACGCGTCGCATCCTGGACCGCCTCTACGGCTACGAGGTCAGTCCCGTGCTGTGGAAGAAGGTCGCGCCGAAGCTGTCGGCGGGCCGCGTGCAGTCGGTGGCGACCCGCATCATCGTGCAGCGCGAACGCGAGCGGATGGCGTTCCGCAGCGCCGGCTACTGGGACGTCACCGCCGAGTTGGACGCCAGCGTGTCCGATGCGCAGGCGTCGCCGCCGACCTTCGCCGCGAAGTTGAACACCGTCGACGGCAAGCGGGTGGCCACCGGCCGCGACTTCGACTCCCTGGGCCAGCTCAAGAAGCCCGACGAAGTGCTGGTGCTCGACGAGGCCAGCGCGGGTGCGTTGGCGACGGGGCTGCGCGGTGCGCAGCTCGGGGTCACCTCGGTCGAGCAAAAGCCCTACACCCGTAGGCCATACGCGCCGTTCATGACGTCGACGCTGCAGCAGGAGGCCGGTCGCAAGCTGCGGTTCTCGTCTGAGCGCACGATGAGCATCGCGCAGCGCCTGTACGAGAACGGCTACATCACCTATATGCGTACCGACTCCACGACGCTGTCGGAGTCGGCCATCACTGCCGCCCGCAATCAGGCCAGGCAGCTGTACGGCGAGGAGTACGTCCATCCGACGCCGCGCCAGTACACCCGCAAGGTGAAGAACGCCCAGGAGGCGCACGAGGCGATCCGTCCCTCGGGCGACGTGTTCTCCACGCCGGGTCAGCTTCACAGTCAGCTCGACACCGACGAGTTCCGGCTCTACGAGCTGATCTGGCAGCGCACAGTGGCCTCGCAGATGGCCGATGCTCGCGGCACGACGCTGTCGCTGCGCATCGCCGGCCAGTCGCGTTCGTCGACTGACGGCACCGCCGTCGTCGGGCAGCAGGTCGTCTTCAACGCCAGCGGGCGCACGATCACGTTCCCCGGCTTCCTGAAGGCCTACGTCGAGAGCATCGACGAACTCGCAGGCGGTGAATCCGACGATGCCGAAAGCCGGCTGCCGAACCTGCAGCAGGGCCAGCGCGTCGACGCCAAGGAACTGACGCCGGACGGGCACACCACATCACCGCCCGCCCGCTACACCGAGGCGTCGCTGATCAAGGCGCTGGAGGATCTGGGCATCGGCCGGCCGTCGACGTACTCGTCGATCATCAAGACCATTCAGGACCGTGGCTATGTCCACAAGAAAAGCAGCGCGTTGGTGCCCTCGTGGGTGGCCTTCGCCGTCACCGGTCTGCTGGAGCAGCACTTCGGGCGCCTCGTCGACTACGACTTCACCGCCGCGATGGAGGATGAGCTCGACGAGATCGCCGCGGGGCACGAGCAGCGCACCACGTGGCTGAACAACTTCTATTTCGGCGGCGACCACGGGGTGCCGGAGTCGATCGCGCGCTCCGGCGGGCTGAAGAAGCTCGTCGGCGTGAACCTCGAAGGCATCGATGCCCGAGAGGTCAACTCCATCAAGCTGTTCGACGATGAGCAAGGCCGCGCGATCTACGTCCGAGTGGGTAAGAACGGGCCGTACCTCGAGCGGACCGTCATCGGCGAGGACGGCGAGCCGAAGCCGCAGCGCGCCAACCTGAACGACTCGCTGACGCCGGACGAGTTGACGCTCGAGTTGGCCGAAAAGCTGTTCTCGACACCGCAGGAGGGCCGATCGCTTGGCGTCGACCCGGCGACCGGCCACGAGATCCTGGCCCGCGACGGGCGCTACGGGCCGTATGTGACCGAGGTGCTTCCCGAACCGGACGAGCCCGAGGACGGTACGCCGGCGAAGAAGGGCAAGAAGCCGACGGGCCCCAAGCCGCGCACCGGTTCACTGCTGCGGTCGATGGATTTGGAGACGGTGACGCTGGAGGATGCACTGCGACTGCTGTCGCTGCCCCGCATCGTCGGCGTCGACCCGAACACCGGCGAGGAGATCACGGCGCAGAACGGGCGCTACGGGCCGTACCTCAAGCGCGGCACCGATTCTCGCTCGTTGACGACCGAAGAGCAGATGTTCGACATCACGCTCGACGAGGCCTTGAAGATCTACTCCGAGCCGAAACGCCGTGCGGGCCAGCGCGCGTCGGCGCCGCCGCTGCGCGAACTGGGTGAGGATCCGGCGACGGGTAAGCCGATGGTCATCAAGGACGGCCGGTTCGGGCCCTACGTGACCGACGGCGAGACCAACGCCAGCCTGCGCAAGGGCGACGACGTGGTGTCGATCACCGATGAGCGGGCCGCCGAACTGCTGGCCGACCGGCGGGCGCGCGGTCCGGTGAAGAAGGCGGCGAAGAAGACCGCCAAGAAGGCGGCGAAGAAGGCGCCCGCGAAAAAGGCTGCCAAGAAGGGCTAGCTGCTCGCATGCTGGCGTGATCGGACGTCGCACCCGCCACAGGCAGGAGCGGTTCTCGGAGTGCCCGCCTCACAGCGACATTTTCGCTGAACCGGTTGCCCATACCGTTGGTGTTTCCGTGTCAGCGACAAAGTCGCTCCGAGGCGGGCACTTCCGGTCATCATCCTGCGGTCGTCAGCCAGAGACGTCGCTGGATACCTCTTCGGCCGAATCCTGGCTCGGCTCGATGAGGTTGAGCGGACGGGCTAGCTGCGTCGGCGCGATGCGGCCACGTAGTTCGACGATCTCGCCGACGTCCCAGCACAGCGCCTCGGCGTCGAGTGCGCCGCTGACCGCGATCGCCGACGCCAGCACGTGGCCGTCCTCCAGCTTGGCGAGCTCGGTGAGCCGGGCGGCCTCGTTGACCGGGTCGCCGATGACGGTGTATTCGAAACGGGCCTGGGCGCCGATGTGCCCGGCGATCGCGCGGCCGGCGGACACCCCGATGCCGAATTCCATGTCCGTGCCGAGGACGTGGATCAGCTCGTCGTGCAGCTCCCGGGATGCGGCCAGCGCGGCCCCGGAGGCGTCGGGGTGCTCGATCGGTGCGCCGAAGATGGCCAGCGCGGCGTCGCCCTGAAATTTGTTGACGAAGCCGCCGTGGCGGTTGACGGTGTCGACGACGACGCGGAAGAACTCGTTGAGCAGGCTGACGACGTCGGAGGCGGGCCGGGTGGAGGCCAGCTGCGTCGAACCCACCAGATCGACGAAAAGCACCGCGACGTCGCGTTCCTGCCCGCCGAGCTCGGTGCCGCGTTCGAGGGCGCGGCGGGCGACGTCCTCGCCGACGTAGCGGCCGAAAAGATCACGCAGCCTCTGCCGCTCGGCGAGGTCGCGAACCATGTCGTTGAATCCTGCTTGCAGCAAGCCCAGTTCGCTGGCGTCGTAGATCTGCATGTGTGCGTTGTAGTTGCCGCGTTGCACTTCGCCGAGCGCCCAACGCAATTGGCGGAGGGGGTCGGCGATGGCCATCGCGACCAGGACGGTGCCCGACAACCCGACGAGCAGTGCGGCGATGGCCATGATCAGGATCGGTGTCGTCAACCGGTCGGCTGATGCGGTGAGGAACTGGAACTTGCTGGCCACCAGGGCCAAAACGATGGCGAGGACGGGAACGCCGGTGGACAGCACCCACGTCAGCACCTGACGCAGGATGACACCTGCGGCCCGGTAGTTCTCCGGTACGCCGCCGCGAAGGGCGGCCACAGCGACCGGCCGCAGCACCCGTTCGGACTGCAGATATCCGATGATCGCCGTGGCGGTTGCGCCCAGAGCAGTGGCCACTGCGACGACGGGCGCCGCGTGGCTGGCGACGGGCCAGCTGGCGACGATGAAGACGACAGAGCCCAGGAACCAGTTGGTGACGCTGATGATCGAGCGATAGAACGGCATCTTCAGTGCGCGGGTGCGGGCCAGCTCGGTCGCCGCGGGATCGGTGTCGGCGAGCAGGCTGTCGCGGCGCTGCCAGCGCATGACGGGAATGAGCAGTCGCAGGCTGACGTAGGCGCCGATGGTGAACGACAGGAACAGATAGCCCAGGAAGACGGCGAGGTTGAACGCGGGCAGGTCCTGCAGCTGGATGCGGTCCTCAGGAGGCAGCCCGAAACGAAGAAAACCCAGGACAAACAGCGCGCCGATGATGTCGGACTGCAGCATGCCCAGCGTGAACACCGGCCATGGCGTACGTGCCACCCAGCGGACGAATCCGCTGATTCGCCCGAGCGGCACAGCCTGCGAGGTCACCCGTCAACCGTATCGGTCCGGGCTGACCGTAACGGGCGCTCTGAGACGGACGTGTCGGTTCGCAGCACTACTGTTACCTCTGATGGCCGGTGTCTTTTCGCGTCTCGTGGGACAAGGTGCCGTGGAGGCGGAGCTAGTGGCCGCGGCGCAGGCTGCCCGCGGTGACTTCGCTCACAACGCCGACGTCACAGGGACCATGACACATGCCTGGCTGATCACCGGGCCGCCCGGGTCGGGGCGTTCGGTGGCCGCACTGTGCTTCGCGGCGGCGCTGCAGTGCGAATCCGACGGCGTGCCCGGATGCGGGGAGTGCCGCGCCTGCACCACGACGATGGCCGGAACACACGCCGACGTGCGCAGAATCATCCCCGAGGGGCTCTCCATCGGCGTGACGGAGATGCGCAACATCGTGCAGATCGCGTCGCGGCGGCCCGGCACGGGACGGTGGCAGATCGTCTTGATCGAAGACGCAGACCGGCTGACCGAGGGCGCGGCGAATGCGCTGCTCAAGGTTGTCGAGGAACCGCCGCCGTCGACGGTGTTCCTGCTCTGCGCGCCGTCGGTGGATCCGGAGGACATCGCGATCACGCTGCGGTCGCGCTGCCGCCACGTCGCGCTGGTGACGCCGCAGGTTGACGCGATCGCTGCGGTGCTGATCGATGCCGACGGCCTGCCTGCCGAGGACGCGGAGTGGGCGGCGTCGGTCAGCGGCGGTCATGTCGGACGGGCGCGGCGGCTGGCCACCGACGAGGAGGCGCGGCGGCGACGGGAGCGGGCTCTGGGACTGGCCCGCGACGCGGCGACGCCGTCGCGGGCCTATGGCGCCGCCGAGCAGCTGGTGGCCGCGGCGGAGGCGGAGGCGTTGGCGCTGACGGCCGACCGCAATGAGTCAGAGACCGAGGAGTTGCGCACCGCGCTGGGTGCAGGCGGGACGGGCAAGGGCACCGCGGGGACGATGCGCGGTGCGACGGGCGCCATCAAAGACCTTGAGCGCAGGCAGAAGTCGCGTCACACGCGGGCGTCGCGCGATGCGCTGGACCGGGCGCTGATCGATCTTGCGACGTACTTCCGCGATGCTCTGCTGGTGTCGGCACACGCGGGCGAGGTCCAGCCCAATCATCCCGACATGTCGGACAAGGTGGCGGCGATGGCTGCGGCCGTACCGCCGGATCGGCTGCTGCGGTGCATCGAGGCGGTGCTGGAGTGCCGCGAGGCGCTGGCGGTCAACGTGAAGCCGAAGTTCGCGGTCGATGCGATGGTCGCGACGGTGGGTCGGGCGCTGCGCAACTGACTTGGGTGCTCGCCACGGGCTGCCGTAGACTCGTGCCGCCCGGCTAGCGCCGAGCGCGCCACCTTAGCTCAGTCGGTAGAGCGGCTCACTCGTAATGAGCAGGTCAGGAGTTCGATTCTCCTAGGTGGCTCCCGTTGCTCCGCGAGCGTGCGTGTTTGCACAGCGCCACGCCGGAATTCCGCGTAACTCTCCGCACGCTCGCGGCCCGCGAGGGTGCGCTGCCTGCCGCTACCCGTTGAGCGCGTCTTCGGCTATCCGGTTCGCGGTCGCGGCGGCGGGGAAGCCGGCGTAGCCGCTCGAGTGGTAGATGACCTCCGCGATCTCCTCGTCGGTCAGGCCGTTGGTGCGGGCGATCTTGAAGTGGATAGCCAGCTCATCAGTGGCGCGCAGCGCGATGAGTATCCCCAACGTGACTAGGCTGCGGTCGCGGCGGCCGAGGCCCTCGCGACCCCACAGCCGACCGAAGACGTTGTCGATGCCGATCTCGAGGAGCTCGTCGGCGAATCCGCCTTTCGGCAGGTCGGCGTCGCCGTCGGGCATGAGGCCCGGCAGCAGTTCGCGGAAGACATTGATTCCGGTTTCGCGCACATCAGTCATGACCCCACCTTGGCATCACAATGGCGCCAGGTACCCCACGGGGCCAGAGGCCACGCAGACTGACAGCGCAGCGGTGATGGCGCGGACGTTGATGGCGTCGCCGGCGCCGCGCAGCCGCACGAACACGCGGTTAAGCCCCGGGTGGACCGGCACCTTCGTTTCGGGTCCCTCGCTCAGCGACAGCATCATCGATCCCTCGCTATTGGCGAGGTAGTTGATCTCTGCTGTCCAATCGGCCGGCAGCAGTGGCCCGTCGAGCGGCATCCGCACCGGAAAGTCTGGCTGGACGAGATAGCCACACTTCGGATCGGGGCCACGGACGATGGTGCGGACCCAGGTGACCTTGGCGTCGACGACGTGACCTCGGTTGTCGAGCATGCGGAGTTGCGTTGTGGTGCTTTCGAACTCGGGACGATCGTGGAGCAGTGCGAACATGTGGCTGGCCATGTTTTCGGGTGCCGCGACGCGCTGGAGGACGAACGGGTCGACCTCTTGGTCGAGCATGGGCGCGCTTGATGTTTGGTGTGCTCGTCTGAGGCCTGCTTGGGCGTTCTGCAGGTAGGGCTGCGCAGGGTTGTCCTGCCAGATGGTGGTGAATGTCGCGGTCGAGTACAGGCTGCTGGCGACGAAACCAATTGCAGCGGTGATGGTTACGGCCGTGCGCGCGAGGGAGGCGTCGAGCCATCGTGATTGTTCGCGGTTGGGCGCGCAGAAACCGACGGCCGCGAGGAGGGCGAGAACGACGACGAGGTCGGGGAAGTAGCGCAGTGTCTGTGCGAGTTCGAGGGCGGTGAATTTGGAGGAGCGCATGAGGTAGATCGGGATCTGGCAGGCGATGGCGTAGCCGACGGCGGTGACCCACAACAGGCCGATGCGCTGCTTGCGGAGGAAGGACACGGCTACCGCGGCGGCTAGCGCTGCCCAGCCGAGCACCATGACGGTGACGGGTGGTGTGGCCCAGGGCGAAGCGGGCGCCCAGCGCTGCCAATCCCACGGCCCACCGGCGAGGCCGGGGACGATGCCGTGAGTGATGGAGCGGCTCAGCAGATCTCGTGTCATGGGCAGGTCCCGGCTCCAGCGCTCCTGGTCGACGACGACGAGGTAGAGCACGATCCAGGCTGCAGTCAGCGCGAGCGATCCGACCCAGAGTTTGATGCCGCGTCGCCACACGGTTCGGAGTGCGAAGCTGTCTCCAGCGATGTGGGCAAGAAGTGCGGCGATCGTGAAGGCGACGAAGGGGATGACAGCGGCCTTCTCGAAGAAGAGCAGTCCGCCGAAGAAGACGATCATTGCGGTGACGGCGTAGCGCTGGTTGCCGGTGCGTACGAGGAGGATGGCGTCGGCTGTCACCCATGCCATGGCGGCGAGCATGGGCAGTGAGTTCAATGCTGCTGCCCACCAGGCGAAGCCGGGGATGCCGAGTGGTGTGAAAAGAGCGAACGTGAGCGGAACGAGGAGAACGGCCCGCCAGCCGAGGATGACGTGCAGCGCGCGCAGGAGAGCCGAGGATGCGAGCAGTTGCAGGACCACGAGGCTGATGGCCGGCCCGATCCAGTTGAGCGGGGCGAGGTGGGTGATGATGCCGGCGACGAGGAAGGCGGCGGGCATGACGTGGCCGTCGTGGTCGTCGAAGAGGTAGGCGGGCGAGAAGATGTTCTGAGTGCCGGCGCGGCCGACGAGGATGAGGTCGTCCCAGTAGAAGTAGCCCTTGAAGGCCAGGACCGCGCGAATGACGAGCTGGACCGCGATCAAGGCAATGGCGGTCGAAGCAACCCAGTTGGTGCGGGTCAGCCGGACAGCCATACGTCCTTTCTGCTGGTCGGCGGGTCTCTACGACTGTACGGGTCTGGGTTAAGGGGGCCTGCGGTGCCAGATAACGCCTTCACAACAGGCGCTGCGACATGATTCGCGAAGCCTTTACGCTGGAACAATGACCGGAAGCTCGCCCTACAGGCCTGGGTTCGGGGGCCCACCGGCTGGTGGCCCGCCGCCAGGCGAGACTGGGTATAGCCCCCAGCCACCTGCCAATTTCGGCCCAAGCAACTCTCCCGCGCGGCCTAGGTCAGGTCTGCTAGCGAGCGGCGTCATGCTAGCAGTGCTGCTGGGGATCGCTGCGCTCGTATTTTCGATCATCGGGGTGACTCGGAGCCCGCAACCGTCACCACCGCCTGCGCCTGTCAGTCCGCGGGCGAAGCAGGAGCGAGTGTTCGTTGACGATGCCGACACAGAGCTTTGCCGGGCAATCGGCCCACTCATGAAAGAGAGTGACGAAACAAAGCGGGCGTTTACCGATTCCGGGCCAGCCGGTTCGCCGGAAAGAGCTGCCGCTATCCCCAAATTCAAGGCAGACACCTTAGATTGGGCAAATCGCATCCAAGAGGTGTTGAATGAACATTCCGATCCGCCCAGATACTTAACGCGCACCGTCCAGAACTACATCGACGGAATGCTCCTCTACACCGAGAACATTTACGAAGATCGTCAGCCAGACACGTTCGACAAAGCTACCTGGGATTCGGCGATCGTAGCTTACGGAGGCCCTCTGGGAACCTGCCAAAAGCTAGGTGCCATGTGGTAGCTGTCGTAACCGCAGGAGTCGGTGAGCAGATGCCGACTCGCGAATACTCTTCGCTAATATTAGGCGGCTCATGGCCGCTCACCCCAGCCACTGGGTGGGCGACGGCCGCACGCACTCAGAGCGTTTTCGCTGACACTTCGCGCAGCGCCGCATCCAGCATCTCCGCTTCGGCGCATTGCCTGCTGGCCGAGAACTCCGGCAGCACGGCAGACGCTATGCATCTCGTGTACGTCGGGGACGCAAAGGAGGTGGACGTTCAGGCAGATCTCTACTTGTTGATGTCAGGCGTAGGCACCGAATGCGCGCGCCTCCTTGAGGAGGCTAGAACAACCCTTGATGCAATCGACAGGAAAGCACACGAGGACATCCGTCAGGTTATCGAGAGCAAAGGCGGCTGGTTCGGTCCATGGGCGATGCTCGCTTCGATCTGGGCGGTCGTGACGCGCGCGCGGACCACAGCTCAAGCGGTGACTGCAAGCATCGCCGCGCGTATTGCTGCCCAAGGAACACATGTGGCGGCCGCTCGCGCGCCGGTGTCGTCAGCAGGATCGGCTGGAGCAGTAGTGCAGCCTGGGACTAGTCCTTCGTCGGACGGCGTGCAGATGCTGGACGGCAGCTACTCGGAACCCAAGGCGCCAGTTCGACCCGCGCACATCGTTCGCGGCGATCCAAATGCCACCAATGACGTTCCAACAGAAACCCAGCCGGAACCACCAAAGCCGAATCAGCACTTGCAGCGTGGCGAGACTACAGCGGGCGGCGACGAGGTGGCGGGCAGTAGGCCGGACGGAGTGTCTCCCGTCGACCAGCATCTACTACGTGGCGATCAGTCCGCAGGAATAGCAGACGCGCCCGCCCCACAACAGGCCCAGACGGGCGCGGGGATGATGCCGCCGATCAGCCCGGCTTCCCCCATGTCCGGCATGTCCGGTGGCGGCGGGATGAAGCCCCCGTCAATGCCCTCAATGCCAAGCACCCCAAGTATGCCCAGCACTCCGAGCATGCCTTCAACACCCACCTCACCCGCAGGCCTCCCTACGCCCACGCCGACCGCAGCCCAAGAACTCTCACAAGGCTTAACTAAAGGTCTCGCCTCAGGGGCAGCCAATCCGCTGCCGCCCGCCGTTCCCCAAGCCCCGGCCACACCCCCAGCAGCCACCAGCGTCACCCCAGCATCCGCATCTTCCCCACCTCCCGCCGCAGCCACCGTGCCCGTCGCAAGCCATGCCGCACCGCCCGCTCCCTCGACACCACAAGCCGCCCCCGGCCCGATGATCGCCAGCGCCCCGCCTCCCGCCGGAAACCTCGCCGCCTTCGGCTCCGACCTTCCGAGAGGCGGGCCCTCAACGCCGACCGTTTCCGCCAGCGGCACCGGCGCTGGCGTATCCCTTCCGACCGGCGCTACGTCGGCAGCTGTCTCCTCGACCGGCGTGCCGCCCAGCGTCCTCGCGTCATCCGGCGTCGCCGCCACCGGTACCGGCGCCGCGTTGGTCAGCTCCGAGACGCAAGACCAGCACCTCGACGAGGCCATCGAGCTCGCCTACGAACTGCTGCACGCGTCGCGCGTGTATCCCGGCCTGCATTGGTGCGTAGGTATTTTCAAGGTCGCGACCGGAATCGACACCGTCATCGTCAGTAACGACGGCGCCAGCTACATCCCGCCAGGCGTCTACGTACCCCGTTCCGCGCGAGTGCTTGTCGCCGATCCAGAGCTGAGCACCGGCTTTCAGGCCAAGTATTTCGGCTGGGTCAATCCCGCCGCCACCATGGTCGCCTACTCCTCCGAACTCGCCGTCCACGACCCCAACGTCGAGCTGCACGCGCTAGCCGCTACCACCGACCCCGGCGGCTCATCTGTGCTGCCCGCCCGCCGCGCCGGTGTCCCTCACTATCAGGATTGCGACTCCACCCGTTCGCCCATCGATCCCGCGACTCCCGCACCGGAACTCGACGAAAGTCGCGTGCACCGCCTGCAAGTCATGTCCCCGCAAACGCACGAGCAACTCAACGATGCCACTGTGTCTCCCACCGAGAGACGTTCGGCCGCATGGGAAGCCACCGCCGGTGCCGTCGCCACCGCCCTCGCCGGGTGCGAGCCACTCCCTATCGAGGTGAATCCCGTCATCCGTGAGATCCTCGGCGCCCTGTCCATCGGCTCGCCGATCTCCGACGCCCAATGGTCGGCCCTCGGCGAGGTACGGCTCTTCGGTAAGTCACGGTTCATGCGGCCCGGGTTCATCGACCTCGAGCCGTCCAGCGATCCGAACACCACTGTGCTCTACCGCGCGCATCACAACCTCGACCGCGCCGTCGAAGCGCTAACGCTGTGGCGTGGCGACAACCCCGACTATGCCGATATCGTCTATGCCACTGAGCAGGTCACTAAGGAGGGTCAGCTGTGGCCAGTAAGGACATAAAGCTCAATCCGGACGAAACCCTCGGCCACGTGAGCAAGATCGCCGCGACGATGGCCGAAGTCAGCGTGCCCGGCCCGGTGCCGCCGCCGTCTCCGCCCACCAGCCCGATCGATGTAGCGCTGAACGCGGTCGCCGCCGCGGTCGCCGAAAAGGCTGCCGCCTCCGCTGAAGCACTTTCTGCGCGCGGCACCGAGCACCAGGCAGCTTCTATCCAGGCTATTAACGCCCTGCGGGCCCAGGAAGAAGAGAACACCGCCAAAGTTAATGAGGTGCAGGCCGACATCCCGAAAATCAGGGAGTTATAGAGCACACGGTAGCCGTCGGTATGGTGAGCCGATGCGTACTTTGGTGACAGGGGCAGCGGGATTCATCGGGTCTACGCTGGTAGACCGCCTTCTCGCCGACGGACATGCCGTCATCGGCCTCGACGACCTCAGCTCGGGTAACAGCGTCAATCTCGGCAAGGCTGAGCGGCACTCCGACTTCGAATTCGTCAAGGCCGACATCGTCGACGCCGACCTCACCGGTCTTCTCGCCGACGTCCGGCCCGAGGTGATCTTTCATCTCGCTGCCCAGATCTCCGTCAGCCACTCGGTCGCCGACCCTTCGTTCGACGCCACTGTGAATGTCGTCGGCACTGTGCGCCTCGCCGAGGCCGCCCGCCGCGCAGAAGTCCGCAAGATCGTGCACACCTCGTCGGGCGGATCGGTTTACGGCACTCCGCCGAGCTTTCCGACGAGTGAGGAGGCCCCGAGCAATCCCGCCTCCCCTTACGCGGCGAGCAAGGTCGCCGGCGAGGTCTACCTCAACACCTTCCGCAACCTCTACGGCCTCGAGTGCTCGCACATCGCGCCCGCGAATGTCTATGGGCCACGCCAGGATCCGCACGGAGAGGCCGGTGTGGTGGCCATTTTCTCGCGCGCGCTCCTCGCTGTCAAGCCGACGAAGATCTTCGGCGACGGTACCGATACCCGCGACTACGTCTTCGTCGACGACGTCGTCGACGCCTTCGTGCGGGCATCCGGCAAGGAAGGCGGCGCTCAGCGCTTCAACATCGGCACCAGCGTGGAAACCTCTACGCGGCAATTACATTCGGCTATTGCGGAGGCCGCCGGTACGGCGGACGAGCCTGAGTTCCATCCGCCGAGGCTCGGCGATCTACGCCGCTCCTGCCTCGACATTCGCCGGGCAGAGCAGGTTCTCGGCTGGACGCCCAAGGTCGCGCTCGACGATGGCATCGCCAAGACCGTAGCGTTCTTCCGCGAGGAACAGAACAGCTGATCGCTAGAAGGGATACAGCGAAACAGAGGGGTCACCAATCAAGCGTATTGCCGGCTGACGGCCTCGCCCGCACCAATTCTCGGGCGTTGAGATTGCAATGGTGGCGACGAAGTGCGAGTAGACACCACCGCCATCGCAGTCTCAACCCTCCTCGGGCACCCGGACGCCCTGCAGCGCAATCGCGCGTGCCAGCCGGGCGTATCGCAGCTCCAAGTCCTTGAACCGCATGTACGTGCTGAGCGTGGTGAACACGAATGCGATGATCAGCACGTAGCCGATCAGATCCGCACCCCGTTTCACCCCAAGCCAATTCGCGACGATGGTGGTGTCGTCCGGCCGCAGAATGGCATACAGGGCGGCGACTACGAACAGCACGCCGCCGACCTTGACCCATGCCTTGGTACGCGCGCTCGTCCGAGACCGCAGCAGATAGAACAAAAGCGCGACGATCGACAGAATCAACAGTCCCTGAATCCAATTCATCGGGACAACCTCCCTCGCAGCAGCCCGTCGAACAGGATGTTCACCCCGTTGAGCAACGGCTGACCTTTGGACTTCGAGTAATCGGTGTAGAGAATCTCGACCGGCTCTTCGGCTACCCGCCAATGGTTTTCGACGGCCAGCGCGATGAACTCACTCGCATGGCTCATCCCGCTCATCGTGAGGTTGAGCCCGTCGGCCACTGTCTTGTTGAACACGCGAAGCCCGTTGTGCGCATCGGTCAGACCCAGCTCGCGGCTGCTTGGGCTCAACATCGCCGCTGCGCGCAGAATGATCCGCTTCAGCAGCGGCGGCTTGCTCGCCGCCGGCTGCGCGAACCGCGAGCCGACCACCATGTCGACGTCGCCGGTCGTCAGCCGGTCGATCATGGCGACGACGTCCTTCAGCCGGTGCTGACCGTCGGCGTCGAACGTCGCGAACAACTGCGCGCCAGGCTGGCTGCGCGCGTATTCGACGCCGGTCTGTATCGCCGCGCCCTGGCCGAGGTTGACCGGATGCGATACGACGTGCGCCCCCGCGCGCAGCGCGATGTCCGCCGTGTCGTCCTTGCTGCCGTCGTCGACGCAGACGACATGGTCGAAGACCGAGCGGATGTCGGAGATGACGTCGCCGATGACGCTTGCCTCGTTATAGGCGGGGACGACGATCCAAACATCGTGGTAGCGCATGTCGATGGCCACCAAAATACACGGTCAGGACGCCGCTCCCCTGGCAAGCGCCACCAGGTGCACGGCAATTCCCACCAGCGGCCCGCACAGCAGCGCGATCACCGTGCGGGTCTCCAGGCCCACCGGCAACAGCAGCAACAACATCGACGCCACCGTGGCGCTGATCCACCCCACCGCATACGCGCGGTGCAGCGCGGCCGCCACCGCCGCCGCGCCCGTCAACGTCAGCAGCGCCATCACGATGGCCGCCGCCGTCAGCGACGCGAGCAAAGCGCCGCCCGCGCGGTATTCCTCGCCGAACGCCACGCGAAGCAGCCACGGCCCGAGCAGCCCGGCAGCCACCACCCCGACCGCGCCCAGCGCGGCGACGACCGCCGCCGGTGCCACCAACGCCCGCAGCCTCTTGGCGCGCTCGTCGACGAAATGCGCGATCAGATTCCCTTGCATCGCGGTCAGCGGCACCAGCAGCGGCGCGCGCGTCAACGTCACGGCCAGGATCACCACGCCGCCCGTCGCGCCCAGATTCCCCGACGTCGCCTTGAGCAGCACCGGAAACCCCATCACCAGGATCGCGCTCGCGCCGGCCGCCGCGATCGAATGCGCCGCCCCGCGCAGGAACGTCATCGTTGCGCCCGGCGTCATCAGCGCGCCCGCCTCCCTGGTCGCCGGTGAGGCGATCAGCAGCAGAAGCCACGCCACCGCTCCCGCCACGGTCGCCCACAGATATCCGACGAGCCCCCAGCCGATCACGAATGTGACCGCTGCGACCGCCACCCGGATGCCCGCGTCGGTCACCATGAGCGCCCCGTACTGCGTCCACCGGCCGACTCCGGCCAGCATCCCCAACAGCGTGGCGTGCAGACAGAAACCCGCCAGCCCGACGCTCAGCAACGCGACGCTGAGCCACCGAGATTCAGCGAAGACGTGTCCCGACCACAGCGGAGAACTCAGCGCGATCAGCGCCGCCGCGACCACACCGACCATCGCCGCCACCCGCGTCGGATGTACGCGCGGACCCGCCACCTCGACGTAGCCGGTCGACCGCACCTCGCGGGTCGCCTCCTGCAGCAGGCCGTTGGCCGCACCTGTCACCAGACCGAATGCGCCCCAGAACACGCTGAACACCGAGAAGCCGGCCGGTTCGAGGTCTCGCGCCGCCAGGTAGAGCACCGTGTAGCCGCACAGCGCCGTCAGCGCGGTGGCGGTGCCGACCCGTGCGACGCTTCCGCGCGTGACCGGGCCGGTGGGCGTGGCCGCGTCGGTCACAGCGGCGGCACGTCCTTGGAGTACAGCCACGCATCCCACAGCGGGCGCAGCGATACGTCCGCATAGTTGGCGGCAAGGCCCGTGAAATCGTCGGTCACCGCGGTCGAATGACGGTGCCGCTTCGTCCAATCACGAAGCAGCGCAAAGAAATTGTCGTCGCCGATGACTCCGCGCAGCGCGTGCAGTGTCAGGGCGCCGCGCTTGTACACCCGGTCGTCGAACATTTCGCGCGGCCCGGGATCCGAGAGCAGCAGGTTCTGCGGTGAATCCGCGAGCCGCTCGTAATAGTGCTGCGCCCACTCGTCGGCGGTCTGGCCGCCGGACTCCTCCGACCACAGCCACTCGGCGTAACAGGCGAAGCCCTCATGTAGCCAGATGTCACGCCAGCGCCTGGCCGTCACCGAGTTGCCGAACCACTGGTGCGCCAGCTCGTGGGCGATCAACCGCTCCGACCCGCGGCTGCCATCGCAGTGGTTGGCACCGAAGATCGAAATACCCTGCGCCTCAAGCGGTATCTCCAAGTCGTCGTCAGTGACGACGACGGTGTAGCCCGTCGACAGTGGATACGGGCCGAACCGCTTGACGAAGAGCTTCATCATCTGCGGCTGTCTGCCGAAGTCGTGATCGAAGTTGCGCTTGAGCCGGGCAGGCAGCGCAGCCTGGATCAGCACCGGCGACTTCTGCAGCCGATACGACTCGTACATGCCGATCTGCAGGGTGATCAGATACGTGGACGTCGGCTCAGCCAACTCGTAGGTCCACGTCGTCATCGCCGCGCGGGTCCGCCGAGATTTCAGCTCGCCGTTGGCGATCGCGCGATACGGGTTCTCCGTGCTGATCACGATGCGGTAGCTGGCCTTGGAACTGGGATGGTCGTCGCAGGGGAACCACGAGGCGGCGCCGTTGGGTTGTCCCGCGACCAGCACGCCTTCGGTCAACTCCTCGAAACCGACCTCACCCCAGAGGGACCGGACCGGGCGCGGGTTACCGCCGTAGCGCACCGCGATCGTCATCGCCGCCCCGGCAGGCAGAGTCGATGACAGCGCGACGTGCAGTTTGCCGCCGGAACAGTTGAACGCTGCGGGACGCCGGCCGTTCACCGACACTTTCGTCACCGAAAGGGCATCCGACAGGTCCAGCGTGAAGGTCCTCAGCTCGGCAAGCGCGACGGCCGTGATCGTCGCGGACCCGGCGAGCCGGTTGATGGCCACCTTGTATTCGAGCTCGAGTTCGTAACGCGATACCCGGTAACCGAAGTTGCCGTTGTGGGGCAGATACGGGTCGATGACCGGAACTTTTTTGGGCGCCTTCTTCGATCGGGTCACGCGGCGGTTTCCTCGGGCGCCTCGTCCGCCGTGTCGTCGCGCTTCTTGCGGAACACATTCCACGGCACGATCGGGTTACCCTGCCACCGCGTCGACGGCGGAACCTCGTCCCCGCGCATCACCAACGACGCGGGGCCGACGGTCGCGCCCGCCCCAAGCCGCGCCGCGGGCAGCGCCACACAATGCGGGCCCAAAGTCGAACCCTCCTCGAGGACAACGGTATCCATCCGCATGACGCGGTCATGGAACAGGTGCGTCTGCACGACGCAGCCGCGGTTGACGGTGGCACCTGTGCCCAGTGTGACCAGGTCCGCCTCCGGCAGCCAGTACGACTCACACCAGACCCCGCGGCCGATCTTCGCGCCGAGCCCCCGCAGCCACAGATTCATCACCGGTGTGCCGGTGGCTGCCCGGGCGAACCACGGCGCCGCAACCGTCTCGACGAACGTATCCGAGACCTCGTTGCGCCACACGAATGGCGACCACAGCGGATGCTCGACAGCCCGAATCCGGCCGACCACAATCCATTTCGCGATGACCGCGATGCCACCCGCAACGGCGCCGGCAACCAGTAGCACGACACCGCTGCCCAGCGCCGCCCCCAGGTAGCCGAATTCGACGGCGAGCGCCTGCAATGCGAACAGCACCGCCACCCCGATCGCGAACGTCACGATCACCGGCACCAGCCGACAGGTCTCCACGAAACCGCGCATGACCTTCAGACGCGCCGGCGGGTGGAACGTGCGCAGTGCGTCGGCGGCGGTCGGCTGGCGGCGCAACCGGATCGGCGGGCTGCCCAGCCAGGACGAGCCGGCCTTCGACTTGCGCGGCGCCGACGACAGCACGGCGACCAGGCCGTCGTCGGGCACCTTGCGGCCGGGCTGTGTGATACCCGAATTACCCAGGAACGCCCGCTTGCCGATTGTCGCGGTGCCGACGTGAATCCAGCCGCCGCCCAGTTCGTAGGACGCCACCATGGTGTCGTCGGCCAGGAAGGCGCTGTCCTCGATCACGGTGAACTTCGGCGTCAACAAGGCCGTCGAGATTTCGGTGCCGCGACCGACTTTCGCGCCGAGCACCCGCAGCCACATCGGCGTGAGAAGGCTTGCATACAGCGGGAAAAGATAGTGCCGCGCGGCGTCCATCAATCGTTCGGTCGCCCAGATCTGCCAGCCGACCCGGCTGCGGACCGGGTGATAGCCCTCGCGCAGCCACAGCGACAGCACGCGCACGCCCATCACCGTCAACACCGCGTACACGGCGAGCGCCACGAGCGTCGCCACCGGCGTCCACACCGCCGCAGGTGCGATGGCATCGGTCACCGACGTCGAATCCCCGATCGCCCAGCCGATCACGGCCAGCCCGCAGCCCAGCGCCGCCAGCGGCAAGGCGCCCAACAGCATCGACGTCACCCCGTACGCCAGCACCCAGAACGGTGCTCTGCCCGGGCGTTCCTGCGGCCACGGATGGCGGGCCTTGCCGGACTTCACCGCGGGTGAACCCTTCCAATACTGACCCTTCTTCACCCGGCTCACCACGCCCGAGCCCGCGGCGACGTCGGCGTTCTTGCCCACCGCAGCGCCGGGCAGCAGCGTCGTGCGGGCACCGATGGTGGCGTCGTTGCCGACGGTGATCGTGCCGACATGGAAGTGGTCGCCGTCGATCCAGTGTCCGGACAGGTCCACCTCCGGCTCGATCGAACTGCGATGGCCCAGGGTGAGCATCCCGGTCACCGGAGGTGCCGAATGCAGGTCGACGCCCTTACCGACTTTGTTTCCCAAAGCCCGCGCGTAGTACACCATCCACGGCGCGCCGGCGAGGTTCTCGGCACCGCTGGCGTCGGCCAGCCGTTCGGCGAGCCACACCCGCATATGCTCCGACCCGCCGCGACGGTAGGTGCCCGGCTTCATGTAGCCGATCAGCATCCGGGCACACAGCACCGCGAGGCCCATCCGCCCCACCGGCGTCACGAAGAGCAGGAAGCCCCCGAGGACCCACCACCAGTTGACGGGCACCAGCCACGGCACAGGAGTGAGGGTGAACGCGGCGGCGACGTTGTTGGCGACGGCCAGCCACACCACCCACTGCAGGCCGGTCAGCGTCGCCAGCGGCAGCGACATCACCACCTGGAAGGCCTGCGACAGCCGAGGCATCGGCCGCACCACCCGCGTCTCCACCTGCGGCGGCGGGGCGAGCTCGTCCAGGAACCCGGCCAGCGATCCCAGCCGCGGATGGTCGTACAGGTCGGCGACCGTCACCTGCGGATAGCGCTGCCGCAGCGCCGCGACCAACTGTGCCGCCGACAGCGAGCCGCCGCCGAGCGCGAAGAAATCCGCCTCGGGTCCGTCCACCGGCGCGGCCAGCACGTCGCGCCACAGCCCGGCCAGCCAGCCCATCGTGCCGCCGAGGTCCGGCGCCTGCTCGTCGTCCGGCTCACCCGGCGGCGGCCAGGGCAGCGCGTCGCGGTCCACCTTGCCCGAGGTGCGGGTCGGCAGCTCGTCGACGAGAACCAGCCGCGGTACCAGCGCGGCGGGCAGCGATTCGGCCAGCGTCCTGCGCGCCGCGGCGAGGTCGAACGCCGGATCGGCGCTGGCAGCCGGACAACAGATGTAGCCGACCAGCAGGGGAGTGCCGCTGGTGGTTCGCCGCACCGCGGCTGCGCCGCCGCTGACACCGGGCAGGTGCATCAGCGCCGAGTCGACCTCGCCGAGTTCGATGCGCCGGCCGCCGACCTTCACCTGGTCGTCGGTGCGCCCGCAGAAGAACAGGCCGTCGGGCTCCAGGCGCACGAGATCGCCGCTGCGGTACGCGCGGCTCCACTCCAGTGTGGGCATCGGCGCGTACTTCTCGGCGTCCTTCTCGGCATCTAGATAGCGGGCCAGGCCGACGCCACCGATCACCAGTTCACCCGTCTCGCCGACGTTGACCGGCGCGCCGTTCTTGTCGACGACGGCCAGATCCCAGCCGGGCAGGGGCAGCCCGATGCTGACCGGTCCGATGCCGTCGAGCTTGGCCGCGCATGCGACGACGGTGGCCTCGGTCGGCCCGTAGGTGTTCCACACCTCGCGGCCGGCGGAATCGGGTCCGGCGGCGAGGCGCTCGGCGAGATCCGGCGGGCATGCCTCACCGCCGAAGATCAGCAGCCGCACGGCCTCCAACGCCTCGGCAGGCCAGAGTGCCGCCAATGTCGGCACCGTGGAGACCACCGTGATGTCCTTCGACACCAGCCACGGCCCGAGGTCCATGCCGCTGCGCACCAGCGAGCGGGGGGCAGGCACCAAACAGGCACCGTTGCGCCACGCCAGCCACATCTCCTCGCAGGACGCGTCGAACGCCACCGACAACCCGGCCAGCACCCGGTCACCGGGCCCAATCGGATTGTCCTGCAGGAACATCTGCGCTTCGGCATCGACGAATGCGGCGGCGCTGCGGTGGGTGACCGCGACGCCCTTGGGAGTTCCGGTCGACCCCGAGGTGAAGATGATCCACGCGTCGTCGCGGCCCAGCGGTGCCGCCGCACGCCAGCCGCGGGAGGCACCGGCGCCGCGAACGAGGCCCTGCTCGGTGATCACACCGACGACGGCCGCCTCGCCGAACACCAGCGCGGCCCGCTCGTCGGGGTCGTCGGCGTCGACCGGCACGTAGGCCGCGCCGGCGGCAAGGGCCGCGAGGATCGCCACGTAGAGCGCGTAGCTGCCCGACGGCATGCGGATCCCGATGCGGTCGCCGCGACCGATGCCGCGCGCCGCCAGCCACGCCACGCTGTCTTCGATGTCGGTGACCAGCTCGCTGTAGGTCAGCTGGACGGTGCCGTCGTCGATGGCCGGTGCATCCGGGTAGCGCGCCGCGGTGTCGTGCAGGATGTCGACGAGCGTGCGCGGCTCGGGCGCGTACGCCGACAGCAGGTACTGCGCAGGTATCTCCGGCACGAAAGCCCCAGTCACGCCTACAACGTACTAAGCGCCCGCCGAGGCGGGGCTGCGCCTGTGGCGGCGTGTATTGCGGCGTGCGCTACGCCTCGATCTCCCCGGCGAGCCTGCGCTCGATGCTGGCGCGGGTGACGGCGGGCAACGCGAGTATCCCGTCGAGCTCGGCGCGGGCCCGCGTGTAGGCGCTCTGGCGCTCCTGCGGTGTGGCCCCCTCGTCCTCGGCGAGCTTGAGCAGGTTCTGGGCGCGGGCGATCCGCTGCTGGTCCTCGCCGGAAAACGTGCTGCGGCGCAGCCGAATTGCCTCGGCTTCGGCGACGTCGAATGCCGTCACATAGTCGTGCACGGCGTCGCGGTACTCCAGCTGCGCCTCGCGGTCACCGTCGAGGTCCTCGGCCTTGTCCGGCCGCAGCAGGTCCGCCCGCCGCCGTGCCTTGTGGAATTCCATCGTCAGCGGGTTGCGCATCTCGGTCATCAGCGGGAAGTCGAGGAGCTTCGCGACGTCGATCTCGTACTCCAGCCAGCGCGCATCGGTCTGGGCGTGCCGGTCGATGATCTTCTTGAGCTCGCGCCGGTGTTTGACCTCGTTGCTGCTCGACCGCCCGGCCGCCTCCGCGACGGCGATCTTGGTCTGCTGCTTGATGCGGTAGCGCTCGAGCCGACGCTCGGCGCGCCGCTCATTGGCGGCGGCGACCGCACGCACGCCGCCGCCCACCATGCCGCCGAGCGGGAAGATCAGCCACCAGAAGTGGCCTGCGAAGGAAAGCACTGATGCCACATCGCCAGCATGCCACCGTCAGGAAATCGCCTCGTAGATGAGCTTGGCGTATCGCGCGGTCCGCTCATTGCCGAGGGTGCCCTGGCCCATCTTGTTCATGACGTAGGTGGCGGTGGTGCGGCGGGTCGGGTTCATCAGCACCATCGAACCGCCCCAACCGCCCCAGAAGCAGACCCGCTCACCGGGTGGCAGGAACGGCACGGCTTCCGGTGTGGGCAGGCTGTAGCCGATGCCGAATTTCAACGGCACGGCCAACACCAGATCCGGTCCGTGCGACTGGACCTCGAAGATCCGCTCGATCGTCGACGCCGACAGCAACTCGACGCCGTTGGCGGTGCCGCCCAGCGACACCGGCGACAGCATCCGCGCCAGCGACCGTGCGTTGCCGTGTCCGTTGACTGCGCCGAGGTCGGCGGCGCGCCAGGCGTCGGTGTGCGCGATGTCGGCTTGCGGCTCTGGATTGGTGAGCGTCTTGCGCGTCAGGTTGTCTTCGGGCAGTGCGTCGAACGGGAAATCGAAGGGCGGCGGCGGGATGAGCTCGGCGATCCGGCCGGCATCCTCCGGCGCGGCGCCGATCTGAAAATCGGCATCCAGCGGCCGTGCGATCTCGTCGCGGACGAAGTCCTTCAACGACATTCCGGCCGTGCGCCGAACCAGCTCACCGATCAGGAAGCCGAAGTTGAGCGCCTGATAGCCCGACTTTGTGCCCGGCTCCCACCACGGCGCCTGGGCGGCGAGCAGCGATGTCGCCTTCTCCCAGTCGAAGAGGTCCGCCATGGTGACCGGTTCCTGCCAGCCGGCGACACCCGATGTGTGCGACAGCAGGTGACGAACCCTGATATCCCGCTTGCCGTTAGCGGCGAACTCGGGCCAGTACTCGGCCACGGGTGCGTCGAGGTCCAGCAGGCCGCGGTCGGCCAAGATCAACGCGGCCAGGCTCGTCACAGTCTTGGTCGATGACCACACGTTGACGATGGTGTCCTTGGTCCACGGGATGGTTCTGGCCGCGTCGGCGTGCCCGCCCCAGATATCGACGACGCATTCGCCGTCGACGTCGATCGCGATGGCGGCGCCCACCTCCGCACCGCTGGCGAGTTCGTCGGCCAGCGCTTCGGCGAGCTTGTCGAACCGGGCGTCTGCGCGTCCTTGCACGGCGGAAGTCATGCGTGGAACTTACGCTGGTCGGCGCGCGCCGCACTCACCAGTTGTCGTAGCCGCCCTCGGGTCCCAGCATGCGTTCCAAACGCGTGCGGTTGATGCGGGCCAACTCGTTGCGCACGATCTTGCGCTCGGTCTCAAGGTCGTTGTGCATGCGGTCGGCCATGGCCGCGAGCACATCCTGCGCGCAGTAGCCGTTGACGAACATGACGAAGCCGAAGCCGAAGTTGTCCAGGTACCGCTTGGACGCCGCGGCGAGTTCGGCCATCACCTCGGGGCGTTCATCGCAGATCGCGCACTGCTCGGCCGCGGACTTCTCGCTGCCTGGCCGCCGGCCCACGTCGGGGTACGCCTGCAGGATCGAGTCGATGGATGTTTCCGCCAGCGAGAAGAGCAGCCGGTCGGCCTGCCGGAACAGCGCGTCGTGGTTCGCATACGGGCGTCCGCGGGCGAGGTCGGCGGCCAGCGGCACGCTGTAGCAGCACTCATAGAGCGCGTGCACGGCGCGGCGCATCGGCATGTCGTTGAACACGTCCAACCCCATGCCCTGGTGCATCAACACACCGTCATGATCCGAGCAGCAGAGCACGCCGGCGTTACGCCGTGTTACAGCGACGAAAACTCTGCCGATGAGCGCTTGCGCGAAGAGCAGACGACTTCGCGACGTCAGTGGCCCTGGGCTTTGAACCGTTCGATCGACCGGTTGACCTCGGCCTCGGCGTCCGCCCGGCCCGCCCAGTCGGCGGCCTTCACATATTTGCCGGGCTCCAGGTCTTTGTAGTGCACGAAGAAGTGTTTGATCGCCTCCAGCTCGTGCTGCGGGACGTCGCCGACGTCCTTGATGTGGTCCCAGCGCCCGTCGCCCGCTGGCACGCACAGCACCTTGTCGTCGCCGCCCGCCTCGTCGGTCATCTGGAACATGGCAACCGGCCGCGCCTCGACGATGCAGCCCGGAAACACCGACTCGGGCAGCAGCACCAGCGCATCGAGCGGGTCGCCGTCTTCGCCGAGGGTGTTTTCGATGAAGCCGTAATCGGTCGGATAGCCGAAGGCCGTGTAGAGGTAGCGGTCCAGCTTTACCCGACCGGAGTCGTGGTCGACCTCGTATTTGTTGCGCGAGCCCTTCGGGATCTCGATGACAACGTCAAACTCCACCGTCGCGGCTCCTTGCCCTGTGCTCGGTCGTGGGGGACGGACGACACCCTAATGGAGGCGGGCCGACCCGCCGCGTCTGACCTCGCACTTCCCGCCAGCCGATAACCTGCATGGGCAGGCCGGAGTCAGGAGAAGCATGCGTCCCACCCAGTGGCGGCGATCCACCCACGTCGTGATCGGGGTGGCCGTCGTGCTGCTGGTCACTGCCGTGGTGGTGGTCGCGGCGCTGTTGCGGGGCACATCCAGCGACGCCAGCGCGATCCCGCCCGCGCCCCCCTTTGCGACGGCGAACCCCGAGATCAAGCCGGTGGCGGACACCGCGGACAAACCCAGCCCCGACAAGCTGGCCGACACCCTGGCGCTGACGCTCGCCGACCCGAACCTCGGTGCCTTCACCGGCAGGATCACCGATGCCGCCACGGGCGAACAGCTGTGGGCGCAGGGCGCCGACGTGCGGATGCAGCCGGCATCGGTGACGAAGGTGCTGACGACGACGGCGGCGTTGCACAGCTTGGACCGGGATGCCCGACTCACGACGACGGTGTTGGCGTCCGACCGGCGCCCCGGCGTGGTCGTGCTCAAGGGTGGCGGCGACCCGACGCTGTCGGCCGCACCCAAGGGGCAGGACACCTGGTACCACGACGCGGCGCGGATCAGCGACCTCGCCGACCAGGTGCGCCGCAGCGGCACCAAGGTGACCGCGGTAGCGGTGGACGTCAGCGCCTTCAGCGGGCCGACGATGGCACCCGGCTGGGATCCGGTCGACATCGACGGCGGCGATATCGCGCCGATGGAGGCCGTGATGCTCGACGGCGGCCGCACCCAGCCGGTCAGCGTGGACTCGGCCAGATCGAGAACACCGGCGCTCGACGCGGGTCGCGCCCTTGCCGTCGCGCTGCGCGTCGATCCGGCCACTGTCACGGTGATGCCCACGGCCTTCGACGGCAACGAGATCGCGTCGGTGCAGTCACCCCCGCTGCTCGAGCGGCTGCGCGAGATGATGAACAACTCCGACAACGTGATGGCCGAATCGATCGGCCGCGAAGTTGCCGCCGCGCAAGGGCAGCCGCAGAGCTTCGACGGAGCCGTGCGCGCCGTGCTCGGCGAGTTGCACGACGCGAACATCCACACGGACGGCTCGCACCTGATGGACTGCAGCGGCCTGTCCGTCGACGACCGGCTGACCGCGCAAACCCTCGATGAGGCCATCAACGCCGCCGCGGGACCAGACAAGCCGAAGCTGCGCCCGCTGGTGGACCTGCTGCCCATCGCGGGCGGCAGCGGCACGCTGTCGAACCGGTTCCTCGAAACCGACGCCGGCCGCGCGTCGTTGGGTTGGCTGCGCGCGAAGACCGGATCGCTGACGGGTACCAACTCGCTGGTCGGCATCGTGACCGATGCCAGCGGCCGCGTGCTGACGTTCGCGCTGCTCTCCAACAATGCAGGTCCGACCGGACGCACCGCGATCGACGCGTTCGCCGCCACCTTGAGGTCATGCGGGTGCGGCACATGACCAGCTCGAAGGTGACCGTCGGCCGCGCCGTCGACTGGGGATTCGCCGCCACCGTCGGGGCGAAGCTGGCCCGGCCCGGCCCGGCGGCCACCGATTACACCCGCAACCAGGTCATCGATCAACTGTCCAGCGCCGCGCTGCGCGCCGAGATGCCGGTCCGCGAAGTGACCGGGCTCAACGAAGGCCGCGACGTGACCGAGGCCCGGATCGTCGACCGCACGGAATGGATCCACGCCGCCTCGAAATCGATGCGCACGATGACGGGCGGCAGCGAGGACGGCGACAAGCCGCACTTCATCACCGGCCGCATCACCGGCGCGCAGACGGGCGCGGTGCTCGCTTTCATCTCCTCCGGCATTCTGGGCCAGTACGACCCGTTCGCCGACAACGGCGGCGAGCTGCTTCTGGTGTATCCCAACGTGATCGCGGTGGAGCGCCAGCTTCGGGTGGCGCCCGCCGACTTCCGGCTCTGGGTGTGTCTGCACGAGGTCACCCACCGCGTGCAGTTCCGCGCCAACCCGTGGCTGGCCGACCACATGTCCACCGCGCTCGCGGTGCTCACCGAGGAAACCGCGGAAGACGTCACCCAGGTCATCGGCCGACTGGCCGGTTTCGTGCGTGACCGCCGCGAAGGTGTTCCGCCCGAACCGAATTCGACGGGCGTCCTCGGCCTGCTGCGCGCCGTTCAGTCCGAGCCGCAGCAGCGCGCGCTCGACCGGTTGCTGGTGCTCGGCACGCTGCTGGAGGGCCACGCCGACCACGTCATGGACGCCGTCGGCCCCGCCGTCGTGCCGTCGGTGACGACCATCCGTCGGCGCTTCGACGAGCGGCGCGGCCGCAAGCAGTCCCCGCTGCAACGGGTGCTGCGCGCCTTGTTGGGCATCGACGCCAAGATGAGCCAATACACTCGCGGCAAGGCGTTCGTGGACCACGTCGTCGATCGAGTCGGGATGACCCGCTTCAACACCATTTGGTCAGGACCCGAAACACTGCCGCTGCCAACCGAAATCGAAGAGCCGCAGCGATGGATCGACCGGGTGCTGTAACCGCGCTGCAGACGGCGGTGTCGGCTTTCGCCCGTCGTCGCCTCGCCGCCGACGACCGGTGGTGTATCGCACTGTCGGGTGGGCCGGACTCACTGGCGTTGACGGCCGTTGCCGCACAACTGAAACCGACCATCGCACTGATCGTCGACCACCGGCTGCAGCACGACTCGCAGCGCGTCGCGGCAACCGCCGAAGAACAGGCGATGGCGCTGGGATGCGCCCGGGCGCAGATACTTCGCGTCGATGTCGGCACGGCGGGTGGACCCGAGGCGGCCGCACGCCTGGCCCGCTACCAGGCGCTGGATGCGGCGCGAGGCGACGCGCCAGTGCTGCTTGCGCACACCCTGGACGACCAGGCAGAGACCGTGCTGCTGGGTCTCGGCCGCGGATCGGGCGCCCGCTCGATCGCTGGCATGCAGCCCTACGACCCGCCGTGGTGTCGGCCACTGCTCGACATCCGGCGCGCGGTGACCCACCAGGCGTGCGCCGAGTTGGGACTCGAGCCGTGGCACGACCCGCACAACGCCGACCGCCGCTACACGCGCACCCGGCTTCGAACCGAGGTGCTGCCGCTGCTCGAAGACGTCCTCGGCGGCGGCGTCGCCGAGGCGCTCGCCCGCACCGCGACCGCGCTGCGCGAAGACACCGACACCCTCGACGAACTGGCACGGTCGGCACTGGCCGCCTCGGCCACCGGTGACGGACTCGATACCGATCGGTTGACGGCCCTGCCGGAGGCGGTTCGACGCAGGGTGATTCGCAGTTGGCTGCTGGCCGGTGGCGCCACCGATCTGAGCGATAAACAGATCCGCGGTGTCGACACCCTGGTGACCGGTTGGCGCGGCCAGGGCGGAGTGGCGATCGGGTCGGCCCTGCGCCGCGAGCGGTTGTTCGCGGGCCGTCGCAACGGCACGCTGATGCTGTACCGAGAGCCGGTATCGAAGAGTTAGGACGAACTCACGTTGGTCGAGCGCGGCGACGCATGGCACGCTGTGGACGTGCCGTCAGAGATGTATCCGGGTGACATCAAGTCGGTGTTGCTGTCCGAGGATCGGATCCAGGCACGTGTCGGCGAGTTGGGCGCGCAGTTGGGCGCCGACTACCGCGAGGCCATCGCCGCGAACAACCAGGATTTGCTGCTGGTCACGGTGCTGAAGGGCGCGGTGTTCTTCGTCACCGACCTGGCCCGCGCAATTCCGCTGCCGACGCAGCTGGAGTTCATGGCGGTCAGCTCCTACGGCTCGTCGACCTCGTCGTCGGGCGTGGTGCGCATCCTCAAGGACCTCGACCGCGACATCAACGACCGCGACGTGCTGATCGTCGAAGACATCGTCGACTCCGGCCTGACGCTGTCGTGGCTGCTGCGCAACCTCGCGACCCGGCACCCGCGGTCGCTGCGGGTCTGCACGCTGATGCGTAAACCCGACGCGGTGCGCGACGACGTCGACATCTCCTATGTCGGATTCGACATCCCGAACGAATTCGTCGTCGGCTACGGGCTCGACTACGCCGAGCGCTACCGCGACCTGCCCTACATCGGCACGCTCGATCCGAAGGTGTACGAGGAGTTCTGACGCGAAACGGAATTCCAGCAGCGAAAGATCGAGTAGAGGCCTGCTGGAATTCCGTTTCGCGGGAGAGAGGTGAGGGATATGACCGGAACCGCAGCTCTGCGCATCTGCCCTTTGTGCGAGGCCACCTGCGGCCTGACGCTGACGATCGAGGACGGCCGGGTGACCGGCGCGCGCGGTGACCGCGAGGATGTCTTCAGCGCCGGTTTCATCTGCCCGAAAGGCGCGAGTTTCGCCGAGTTGGACAACGACCCCGATCGGTTGGCGCGACCGATGGTCCGGCGTGACGGCGTGTTGATGGAGGCCACGTGGGACGAGGCGTTCGCTGTGGTCGCCGACCGGTTGGGCGAGGTCGTCCGCGAGCACGGAGGCACTTCCGTCGGCGTATATCTCGGTAACCCCAATGTGCACACCGTCGCGGGCAGCCTGTACGCACCGCTGATCATCCGCGGGCTGGGCACGCGGCAGGCATTCTCCGCGAGCACGCTGGACCAGATGCCCAAACACGTCGCGCTGGGTTACATGTTCGGCAGCCCAGTCGCGTTCACCGTGCCCGATCTGGACCGCACCGACTACCTGGTGATCATCGGCGCGAATCCCCTTGTCTCCAACGGCAGCCTGGCCACCGCGGCCGACTTTCCCGGCAAGCTGCGGGCCCTTCGCAAGCGCGGCGGTCGGCTCACCGTGATCGATCCCGCCAGGACCCGCACCGCCGAAATGGCCGACCGTCACATCGCGCCACGGCCCGGCACCGACGCCGCCCTTCTGTTCGCCGTCGTGCACGTCCTCTTCGAGGAAGACCTTGTCGCACCGGATCTCGGCGGCATCGCCGGTCACGTCAACGGCCTCGACGACGTTCGCCGCCTCGCCGACAGCTTCTCGCCGGAGGCTGTCAGCGACAACTGCGGGGTGCCCGCAGACGACATCCGCGTACTCGCCCGCGAGCTCGCCGCTGCGTCGACGGCGGCGGTGTACGGCCGAATCGGAACGTCGACAGTCGAATTCGGTACCCTCGCCAGTTGGCTCGTCGACGTCATCAACGTCCTGACCGGCAATCTGGACCGGCCAGGCGGAGCGATGTTCCCGCTGGGGCCGACGATGCCCGCGCCACGTCCGCCGAAGCCGGGCCGCGGCTTCAAGACCGGCCGCTGGCACAGCCGGGTTTCGGGTTATCCGGAGGCGCTGTCCGAAATGCCCGCTGCCGCAATGGCGGAGGAGATCGACACACCCGGCGAGGGACAGATCAAGGCGATGATCACCATCGCCGGGAACCCCGTCCTGTCGGCGCCCGACGGGGACCGGCTCGGCCGGGCGCTCGACGGCGTCGGGTTCATGATTTCCATCGATCCGTACCTCAACGAGACCACCCGGCACGCGGACGTCATCCTTCCCCCTCCGCCGCCGTCGCAGAGTCCTCATTTCGATTTCGCCCTGAACAATCTCGCCGTGCGCAACAACGTTCGCTACTCACCGCCGGTTCTGCCGCTCGACGGGCGGCCGGACGAGGCGGAGATCCTGTCGCGAATCGCGTTGATCCTTTATGGGATCGGGGTCGATGGCGATCCGTCGCTCGTCGACGAACAGGTCATTGCGACGACGCTCGCGAAGGAAACGGCCGACCCCGCATCACCGGTGGCCGGTCGATCGGTCGACGAGCTGACCGGGATGCTGACGCCCGGCCCCGGATACGAACGCCGCCTCGACATGATGCTTCGGCTCGGGCCCTACGGCGACGCGTTCGGCGCCAAGCCCGACGGGCTGACCCTCGAACGGATCAAGGCGGCACCGCACGGCATCGATCTCGGGCCGCTGAGACCGCGGGTGCCGGAAGTGCTTCGAACACCAAGCGGCCGAATCGAACTCGCGCCCGACCCGTTGGCTGCCGACGCGCAGCGACTGCTGGACACGCTGGGCAGGGACGCAGACAGATTCGTCCTGATCGGCAGACGTCATCTGCGCTCCAACAACAGTTGGATGCACAACGTGCCCGCCCTGGCCGGCGGAACGAACACGTGCACGCTGCAGATGCATCCCGATGACGTCGCCGATCTCGGCCTGACCGATAGCGCCAAGATCAAGGGAGCCGGCGGGGAACTGCTGGCTCCGATCGAGCCGATGCCCGGGATGCGGCGCGGTGTGGTGTCGCTGCCGCACGGCTGGGGTCACGACCGCGGCGGCACGCGGCTGGGTGTCGCGGCCGGCCAGCCCGGCGTCAACGCCAACCAGCTCAATGACGGGAACACGCTCGACCCGCTGTCCGGCACGGCTGTACTCAACGGCATCCCGGTCGATATCGCCCCCGCGGACTAGGCGACTAGGTCAGCTCCCAGATCACCGTCACCGAGAAGGTCACGGTCTGCTGGCCCGGCTCGAGCGGCACGGCTTCCATCGCCGCGCGCGGTGCCGGTGTCGGGGTGGGCGGCGTGGCGCCGGCCGACTCGGAGATCGAAATGACCTTGCCGAGTGTGAGCCCCGCCAACTGGGCGTACTGCTCGGCGCGGTCCTTGGCGTCATCGAAGGCGCGGGTGCGGGCATCCTTCACCAGCTGCGAATCGTCGTCGATCGCATAGCTGACCGAGTTGATGCGGGTGGCGTCGCCGCCGGTGGTGCCGATGAGCCCCAGCGTCTGCGAGGCGTTGTTGAGGTTGCGGATCTTGACGGTGATCGAGTTGCTCGCCCGGTAGGCGGCGATCGCCGGGTTGTCGCCGCCGCCGTACTGGGGCTGCAGGGTCACATTGGTGGTGGCGATGTCGTTGCGGTCGATGCCGGAGTTCGTCAGCGCGTTGATCACGGCCTGCATCCGGTCACTGGTCTGGTTCATGGCGGCGGTGACATCGGGCGCGGTCGCCTCGATCGCGACGTTGGCGGTCAAGGTGTCCGGCGTGCCCTGCACCTCACCGGAGCCGACCACGGTGACCTGGCGGGTGTTCGGGTCAGCCGTCGGGATGGGCGACGGACCCGACGTCGACTTCGCGTCGCACGCCGACAGACCGGCGAGCGCCAACCCCGCCGCAACGAGGACGATCAATCGGTTCGCAAATTTCGCTCTCGCTGCGATCGGCATGCCTGGCAGCCTAGAACACCCGTCGATCAGACAAGCTCGAGGCGTTGGAGGTCGGTCACGTACTTGCCGATCAGCGACCGGGTGATGTGCGGGATATCGCCTTCGGGTCCGACTCCAGCCGCGCGGACGGCGGCATGGAACACCTCGGCCGGTGCCAGTGCGCCTCGCACCGGCCGCTCCGGTTTGCGGTATGCGTCGAGCAGCGGGAGGACACTGTGGCGTCGCTGCGCCTCGGGTAGGGCCGTCAACGCGGTTTCGAACCGGTGCAGCCAGGTCTCGTAGTCGTCGATGCGCGCGATCCGGTGACCCGCGTCGTTGAGCCAGTCGACGAACGTGTCCATCGAGACGCCGTCGTCGTATGGGTTCATCACGTCATACGAGCGATAGCCGTCTGTCGTCGTCGCAGCGAGCGCGACGACGGCCTCGGCGACGAAATCCACCGGCAGCCCGTCGTAATGTGCCCGCTGCGCACGGCCGTCGGCGTCCCTTTCGTAGAACGAGGCCGGTGCGATGCCGGTGGCCAGAATGCTTTGGATGAGGCGGGTGAACGCATCCGGCACGTTGAGCTGACCGGCGTAGCGGGTGTGGGCGAGGATCATGTCGGAGCGGAACACCGCGACGGGCAGCCCGCACAGGTCATGCGCCTCGCGCAGCAGCACCTCACCGGCCCACTTGCTGTTGGCGTACCCGTTGGCATACGAGCTGTCCACGGGGCGCTCCGGACTGACCTCGCGGATGTCGCCGTCCTCGACGAAGTCGTCGGCGGCGACCGACAATGCGACCGCGACGGTCGACAGGTAGGTGACGGGCTTGATCTGAGCGGTGATCGCCAGTCGAATGACCTCGGCGGTGCCGAGCGCGTTCGGGCCGAACTCCTCGCTGTAGGGCAACACATGGTTGACCAGGGCCGCGGGGTGGATGATCTGATCGACGTTGTGAGCCAACCGATCCCAGGTCAGCCTGTCCACTCCGAGATCCGGTTCGCCGATGTCTCCGGCGATGACCTCGAGGCGATCGGCGGCCAGGCGGCGGAAGCGGTTGAGCAGGTTCGGGTCCCCGCCGTCGAAGGCGGCGTCGAGCCGGGCGCGGGCCGCGGTTTCGTCGCGCCCCCGCACGATCGTGACCACGGTCCCGCCGGTTTCTGCGGCGCGCTCTAGCAGCTCGAGGGTCAGGAAGCGGCCGAGCCACCCGTTGGCCCCGGTCAGCAGAACGGTTTTCGGTTCGCCGGTCACGTATGCGATCGACGGCGCGGCGGCCAACGTCGGCGCGTCGATGAACTTGTCGAGGGTGAGGTCGGATGCGCGGACCGAGGTGGCTCCGCGACCGTGCACACTGGCGAATGTCGGTCGCTCGGAACCGGATTCGCGATCGGTCTGGATGTAGTGGGCGAGCTTGCTCAGGTCGCTGGTGGGGCCGACGATGACGCCCACCGGTACGTCGACTCCGAAGATGTCCCGCAGCAGGTTCGCAAACGTCAGCGCCGACAGCGAATCGCCGCCGAGATCGGTGAAGTGCGATTCCGGGTCGACCTCGGCATCGGTCGATCCCAGGACCGCCTGCGCGGCCCGCAGCACGCTGTCGAGCACCGGCCGGTCGGCCGCGTCCTCGAGCAGTGTCCGCAATTCGTCGACGCGGGCGGCGGCCAGCTCGGCGTAGAGCTGTTCGAGCCGTTGGCCGTAGTGTTCTTTGAGCCTCGGCCGCAATATCTTTCCGACGCCGGAGAGCAGCCCGTTCGCGGCGGTGAAGGGCTGCGTCTCGATGAGGAAGCCCGCCGGTGTCTCGTAGGACTGCAGCTCTGCCTCACGTGCGGTCTCCCGCAGCGAATCGCCGAGTGCAGCTTTGAGCGCAGCGGTATCCGCATCGAAACGGTGCAGCGCTTCTGGTGTCGGAACGATCACCGCGAGCAGGTTCGGGCGCTCGCTGTGGCCGTACACGAAGATCTGCCGGACCAGCGGAGCCTTGGCGAAGACGGCCTCCAGGTTCGCGACCGCCACGAACTCGCCCTGAGAGAGCTTGAGGACGTTCTTGCTGCGGTCCACATAAGCGAGTCGGTCCGGCTCGATTTCGGCCATCACGTCACCTGTGCGGTAGTAGCCATCAGCGTCGAACACCTCGGCGGTGACCTCGGGGCGCTTGTAGTAGCCGGGCATCATCGTCTGGGTCTTGACCAGTAGTTCGCCGCGGGGATAGGGCTTGTCGGTGAGGAAGTAGCCGAGTTCGGGGACGTCGACGAGCTTGTAGTCGAGGACCGGCGGCCTCATGATCACGCCGTCTCTGGTGAGTCCACCGACTTCCGTGGTGCCGTAACCGTCGGTCAGGTGCACGCCGAGCACGGTGTCGATGAATGTCTTCATCTCCGCCGCCAGCGGCGCGGTCCCGACGAAGCCGCCGATCACCCGGCCGCCCAGGACGTCATCTCTCAGTTCGACGGCGGCCGCGGCCTCGGCGTCGGCCGTCGACGAGCCGCCGGCGATGAGCCGGTCCGCCGCGCTGCGGTACCGCTGGAACAGCATGTCGACGACTCTCGGCACCAACGGCAGGTCGGTCGGACGCACGAGTGACCAATCCTCGAACAGTGTCGAGAGGTCGGACTCCGGTACGAAATAGCTTGTGCCGCCGGCCAAGAACGCTGACATGATGGGCAGCCGGCCGCCGACATGGTTGAGCGGCATGAAGTTGACGTTCAGCACCGCGCCGCCGGTGGCGGGAGCGAAGTTCGACGTCCACAGCCGGGCGACGGTCCGCTCGGTGATCATGGCGCCCTTCGGGGCGCCGGTGCTGCCGGAGGTGTACATGATGATGGCCAGCCGGTCGTCGCTGCCGCCGGTATAGGCCCGCTCCTGCGGTAGGTCACGGCCGCGCTCGATGATGTCGGTGAGCGTGACGACGGTCACCGGCTTGCCTGCGTCGCTCAGCCGGCCCCTGGCCCGCTCGATTACATCGCGATCGTCGTCGACGCCGGGGTCGAAGTCGAAGACCAGCAGGTGTCGCAGGGACGTGCTGTGAAGCGCCAACTCGACGGCGAGGTCCAGATACCGGGCGCCGACCGCAAGTACCTTCGGTTCGGTCTCGGCGATGATCGGGCCCAGTTGGGACACCGGCGCATTGTGCTGCAACGGCACCGAAACCAGGCCGAGATAGGCGCATGCCAGGTCGACCGTGAAGTAGTCGGGGCTCGCGAAACCGACGGTGGCGACGAAGTCACCCGGCGTCACTGGTGCGGCCGGGTCGTGGTGCAGAGCGGTGGCCAGTGCGCCCATGCGGTTCCAGAGTTCGCGGTAGCTGATCGTTTCGAAGCGCGGCAGTAGCTGCGCCGACGTGCGACCGGTGACGCTGTCGGTGCTGAGTTCGCGTGCCCGCCGGCCCAGCGCGGGCCGGTCGGCGTAACCGTCGACCAGGGTCTGCAGCACTTCGGTCAGGCGCAGGTCCGGGTCACTGGCCGCCTCGATGACCCCGGGTTTGGGCTGCGCGCTTCGGAATTGCGCGTCGTTGGCGTAGAGGTCGGCGATGCGGGCTTCCTGCGTCGGAGATTCGTCGGTCACCATCGTCCCCTTTCGCGAACATCACTGAAGGGCGGAGCGTTCGGCGGTGCCGGTGAATTCCGCTGTGCGCGTGTGAGGCTCGGCACACAGCGGAATGGAAGAAACTCTCAGGGGGTTACCAGGATTTTGCAGTGCGTGTCGGGGCTGGCGAGGTCGTCGAACGCAGCCCCGACGCCGTCCAATCCCACCTCGCCGGTGATGAGGGGGGCGACGTCGATCTCACCGTCGGCGATCGCCCGGAGCGACTGGGCGAATTCCTGCGCGTCGTAGGCGTTGACGAACTGCATGTTGATCTCTTTGGCGATGCCGAACAGCGGCAGTATCGGATCGGCTTCCATGCATACCCCGGCGATGACCAACCGGGTGCCCATCGGTGCCCGGCGCAACACGTCGGTGACGATCCCGGGCACGCCGACGGCCTCGAACACCACCGACGGCTTGACGGCGTCGAACGGTGAAGCCTGAGCTGGGTCGATCGTCTGGTGCGCGCCCATCGTGGTCGCCAACTCGCGTCGCTTCGGCGAATAGTCGGCCGCCGCAATGTCTTCCATGCCTCTGTGTCGGAGCGCGGCAATGATCGCCAGGCCGATGGGGCCGCATCCGATGACAAGCGCGGTGTCGCCGGCTTGGATCGATGACTTGTTCACGGCATGCATGCCGACGGCCATCGGTTCGGTGAGCGATGCCAGCCGCGGGTCGAGGCCGTTGGAAATCGTCAGCAACAGCGGCGCCGAGAGCAGCATCCGCTCGGCGTAGCCGCCGATCGTGGTGTTGCTGGTCAGGATGGGCTCGAAACCGTTGGGCGACAGCAACACTGGAAGTGACGTCACGATTGTGCCTGCGGGCGGCGCGTGGGTGTCCGGTCCCGCTTCGAGCACTTCGGCGCTGAATTCGTGCCCCATGAACACGTCTCGACCGAGGTCAACCTGCAGGCCGCCCTCGATCGGCATGCCGGTCATCTCCCGCGTCAGCCGGACCATCTGGTCACCGTGGGTGGCGAAGTGCAGGTCCGAGCCGCAGATCCCGCACGCTTTCACCGCGACCAGGACCTGCCCCTGCAGGGGCACCGGTTCGGCGACGTCGTCGCGCACGACCATCCGTCCCTGGCGCAGGACCGAGGCGCGCATCACCGCTCCTCGACGTCGCGCAGGAACGCCAGCAGGATTTGGTTCACCTCGTCCGGCCGCTCCTGCTGTACCCAGTGCCCGGCGCCCTCGACCCATCGTTCGGTGTACGGGCCCGCGACCACTTCGCGGGCGCGCGCGGGGTTCATCGTCGGACCGATCGGGTCGGCAGTTCCGCCGGCGAACAGGGCGGGCACGGTGATCTTGGCGTCGACGAGCTGCGGCGTCGACTCCCAGTTGCGGTCGTAGTTGCGGTACCAGTTCAGCGCGCCGGTGAACCCGGTTCTGCTGAACTCGGTCACGTAGTGGTCGAACTCCTCGCCGCTGATCCAGTCCGGCAGCGGCGCATCGCCGTCGATCAGCCCGGCGAACATTCCGCGCATCGTGGCGGCCACGTCGGCTGCCATCTCGGCGTCGGCGACGCCAGGGTCCTGGAAGCGCAGCATGTAGAAGTCGTCGCCGAACTTTTCCCGCCAGCGTTCGGTCGGGCGGGACCGGGCCCGGGGGATCGGCGGCACGCTCAGCCCCGCGACGGCCCGCACCCGGTCGGGATGCAGCAGCGCGGTGTGCCACACCACCATCGCGCCCCAGTCGTGGCCGATGAACACGGCCTGTCGCGCGCCGACGTCGTCGAGCAGGCCGACGAGGTCGCCGGTCAGTGCGTGGATGTCGTAGTCCTCGACGGCGTCGGGCCGGCTGGAGCCGCCGTAGCCGCGCTGGTCGGGGGCGAGCACGTGGTAGCCGGCGTCGGCCAGGGCGGGTATTTGGTGTCGCCACGAATAAGCGAGTTCGGGGAAGCCGTGCGCCAGCACGATCACCGGTGCTGCACGCTCACCGGCTTCATAAACCCGCAACTGCACCCCGTTCGTCAGGACGTGGCGCTCGCTGGTGGTGAGCACGAAGTCAGCCAAGCACAGGCCGGTGGGGCCAGGAAAGACCACGCGAACGTTCGTTACCAGTCGAAAAATTGCCCGAATCTCGACCGGTACGGAACGTTCGGCGGAAAGGTGACGGAGAACCGCCGGGAACCGCCGGGCGTTGGTCTAGCGGTAGCCTTGACTATTCCAGCTGCACGTATGGAAGGACACCGGCCGCGAGCGGCCGAGAAGACTGAGCCTGAGGACGACGTAGGTAATGAACCGGAAAAATGTGATCCGCACGCTCACCGTGATCGCGGTGGTGCTGCTGCTGGGCTGGTCGTTCTTCTACTTCGGTGACAACACCCGCGGCTACAAGCCCGTCGACACGTCGGTGGCGATGGCCCAGATCAACAGCGACAACGTCAAGAGCGCTCAGATCGACGACCGCGAGCAGCAGGTACGCCTGGAGCTGAAGAACGGCAACGGCGACACCGAAAACAGCGACAAGATCATCACCAAGTACCCGACCGGCTACGGGGTGGACCTGTTCAACGCGCTGAGCGCAAAGAACGCCAAGGTCAACACCGTCGTGAACCAGGGCAATATCTTCGGCTCGCTGCTCATCTATCTCCTGCCGCTGCTGTTGCTCGTCGGCCTCTTCGTGATGTTCTCCCGCATGCAGACCGGCGGCCGGATGGGCTTCGGGTTCGGCAAGTCGCGGGCCAAGCAACTGTCCAAGGACATGCCGAAGACCACGTTCGCCGACGTGGCCGGCGTCGACGAGGCCGTCGAAGAGCTTTACGAGATCAAGGACTTCCTGCAGAACCCCACGCGCTACCAGGCTCTCGGCGCCAAGATCCCCAAGGGTGTGCTGCTCTACGGTCCGCCCGGCACCGGCAAGACGCTGCTGGCCCGCGCCGTCGCAGGCGAGGCGGGCGTGCCGTTCTTCACCATCTCCGGCTCCGACTTCGTCGAGATGTTCGTCGGCGTCGGCGCCTCCCGTGTGCGTGACCTTTTCGAGCAGGCCAAGCAGGCCGCCCCCTGCATCATCTTCGTCGACGAGATCGACGCCGTCGGCCGTCAGCGCGGCGCCGGCCTCGGCGGCGGACACGACGAACGCGAGCAGACCCTCAACCAGCTGCTGGTCGAGATGGACGGCTTCGGCGACCGCCAAGGCGTCATCCTGATCGCGGCGACCAACCGGCCCGACATCCTCGACCCGGCCCTGCTGCGTCCGGGCCGCTTCGACCGGCAGATCCCGGTGTCCAACCCCGACATGGCAGGCAGGCGGGCCGTGCTGCGCGTCCACTCGCAGGGCAAGCCGATCGCCGACGACGCCGACCTCGACGGGCTGGCCAAGCGCACCGTCGGCATGTCCGGCGCAGACCTGGCCAACGTCGTCAACGAGGCTGCGCTGCTGACCGCCCGCGAGAACGGCACGGTCATCACGGGCCCCGCGCTCGAGGAGGCGGTCGATCGCGTTGTCGGCGGGCCGCGTCGCAAGAGCCGGATCATCAGCGAGCACGAGAAGAAGATCACCGCCTACCACGAGGGTGGTCACACCCTCGCCGCGTGGGCGATGCCCGACATCGAGCCCATCTACAAGGTGACGATCCTTGCCCGCGGGCGTACCGGCGGGCACGCCGTCGCCGTGCCCGAGGACGACAAGGGCCTGATGACCCGCTCGGAGATGATCGCCCGGTTGGTGTTCGCGATGGGCGGGCGCGCCGCCGAGGAACTGGTGTTCCGCGAGCCGACGACCGGCGCGGTGTCCGACATCGAGCAGGCAACCAAGATCGCCCGCGCGATGGTCACCGAGTACGGCATGAGCTCCAAACTCGGGGCCGTGCGCTATGGCACCGAGCACGGCGACCCGTTCCTCGGCCGCACGATGGGCACCCAGGCCGACTACTCCCACGAGGTCGCGCAGATCATCGACGACGAAGTGCGCAAGCTCATCGAGGCGGCCCACACCGAGGCGTGGGAGGTGCTCACCGAATACCGTGATGTGCTCGACACGCTCGCCGGTGAGCTGCTCGAGAAGGAGACGCTGCACCGCGCCGAACTCGAGGCCATCTTCTCCGATGTGAAGAAGCGGCCGCGGCTGACCATGTTCGACGACTTCGGCGGGCGCATCCCGTCCGACAAGCCGCCGATCAAGACGCCGGGCGAACTCGCAATCGAGCGCGGCGAGGAGTGGCCGAAGCCCATGCCGGAGCCCGCGTTCAAGGCCGCGATCGCGCAGGCGAGCAGGGCCGCCGAAGCGTCTCGCCCGAACGGCTCGAATGGCTCCGGCGGCAACGGAACCCCGGCGAACGGTCCCACCCAGCCCGACTATGGCGCGCCCGCAGGCTGGCACGCGCCGGGCTGGCCGCCGCCGCCGCAGCAGGGCCAGCACCCGCCGCAGGGCCATTGGTACCCGCCGCCGCCACCACCCGCCGGCTGGCAGCCGCCCAATGTCGCCGCCGGAGCGGCTCCGGCGCCCTATCCGCCGTATCAGCCCTATCCGTACCCCGGACCGCAGCAGCCGCCACACGGCGGGCCTGCCGGGGCACCCCCGTCCAACAGCGAGGACGCGGGCCAGGAAGCCAACCGGCACAACCCGCACGGCTGATACCCAACGGAGGCTCCGATGACCCGGCCGCACAACAACTCTGCGACCATCACCAAACGAAAATTCGACCAAGAGCGCGCCGAGGCTGCGATCCGCGAACTGCTGATCGCAGTCGGGGAGGACCCCGATCGGCATGGTCTGGAGGAAACTCCCGCCCGGGTGGCCCGCGCCTACCGCGAGATGTTCGCCGGGCTCTACATCGACCCGGATTCGGTGCTGGACAAGACCTTTGATGAACAGCACGACGAGCTGGTGCTGGTGAAGGAGATTCCGCTGTACTCCACCTGCGAGCACCATCTGGTGGCGTTTCACGGCGTGGCCCATGTCGGCTACATCCCCGGCACGGACGGCCGGGTCACCGGGCTGTCGAAGATCGCCCGGCTCGTCGACCTGTACGCCAAGCGCCCGCAGGTTCAGGAACGGCTGACCGCGCAGATCGCCGACGCCGTCATGCGCAAGCTCGAGCCGCGCGGGGTCATCGTGGTCGTGGAGTGCGAGCATCTGTGCATGTCGATGCGCGGTGTGCGCAAGCCCGGAGCCACCACCACCACATCGGCGGTGCGGGGGCAGTTCAAGACCGACAACGCATCACGGTCCGAGGCGCTGGAACTGATTCTGCGGAAGTGAGCCCAACACACGTCCGGGTGATGGGGGTCGTGAACGTCACCGACGACTCCTTCTCCGACGGGGGGCTCTTCCTCGACCGTGACCGGGCTGTCGAACACGGTCTGGCGTTGGCCGCCGACGGCGCCGCGATCATCGATGTCGGCGGTGAGTCGACCCGTCCCGGCGCTACCCGTATCGACCCGGGCGTCGAGTCCGCTCGTGTCCTGCCGGTGATCAAAGAGCTTGCCGGACAAGGCCTTACCGTCAGCATCGACACGATGCACGCAGAAGTGGCGCGGGCTGCGCTGGAGAACGGGGCGCAGATCGTCAACGACGTTTCCGGTGGCCGGGCCGACGCGAACATGGCGGCCGTGGTCGCCGACGCAAAGGTGCCGTGGGTGCTGATGCACTGGCGCTCGGTCAGCGCGCAACGCCCGCACGAGGTGCCGCCGTACGACGACGTGGTGGCCGAGGTGCGCACCGAACTGCTCGCCGCCGTCGACGCCGCCGTGACGGCGGGCGTGGATCCCGCGAAGGTGATCATCGACCCGGGTCTGGGGTTCGCGAAGACCGGTGAGCACAACTGGGCGCTGCTGCGCGCGCTGCCCGGCCTCGTCGACACCGGAATTCCGGTACTGGTCGGTGCGTCCCGCAAGCGTTTCCTCGGAACGCTTCTGGCCGGGGCCGACGGCGAACCGCGTCCGCCGGACGGCCGGGAGACCGCGACGGCGGTGATCTCCGCGCTCGCCGGTTTGCATGGCGCCTGGGGAGTGCGGGTGCACGACGTGCGCGCATCGGTCGACGCGCTGAAGGTCCTCGAGGCGTGGGAGAAGCCGGAGCACGATGGCTGACCGAATTGAATTGCGCGGGTTGACCGTTCGCGGCAACCATGGCGTATACGAGCACGAGCGCCGAGACGGCCAGGACTTCGTCGTCGACATGACGGTGTGGGTCGATCTGGCGGCCGCGGCGGCCAGCGACGACCTCGCCGACACGCTCGACTACGGCGCCCTGGCTCAGCGGGCCGCCGATATCGTCGGGGGACCGGCGCGCAATCTGATCGAGACGGTGGCGGGCGAGATCGCCGAAGACGTGATGACCGACGAGAGGGTGTACGCGGTCGAGGTCGTCGTGCACAAGCCTGCCGCCCCGATCCCGCTGCAGTTCGCCGACGTCGCCGTGGTGGCGCGACGCTCGCGTCTTGGCGGGTACGGAGCAGCGCCGTGACAGCGGACCTGAGGAGCACCAGTTGACCTCGGTGGTGTTGTCGATCGGTTCGAACCTCGGTGACCGACTGGCTCACTTGCAGTCCGTGGTCGAGGGACTCGGCGGCGCGCTGCGGGCGGTGTCGTCGGTCTACGAGACCGATGCGTGGGGCGGTGTCGAGCAGCAACCGTTTCTCAACGCCGTGCTGGTCGCCGACGACCCGCGTTTCGACGCGCGTGGCTGGCTGCGTCGCGCACACGAGTTCGAACGGGCCGCAAAGCGTGTGCGCGACGTGCATTGGGGACCGCGCATCCTCGATGTGGATCTCGTCGCGTGTCATGACGGTGACTCCGAGGTGATCCTGGCGGACGGGGACCTGACGCTGCCGCACCCCTACGCCCACGAGCGCGCATTCGTGCTGGTGCCCTGGTTGGACGTCGAGCCCGATGCGACGCTCACCGTGGCCGGCCAGGCGCGGCCGGTGGAGAAGTTGCTCGCCGAACTCGATCCTGCCGAACGCGACGGTGTCCGCCGCACCGGGTTGGTGCTGGCCTGATGGGCCCGACCCGCAAGCGTGATCTGACAGTCGCCGTGGTGGTCGCCGCCGCGCTGGGGTATCTGTTGGTGACGGTGCTCTACCGGTGGTTCCCGCCGATCACCGTCTGGACCGGCCTTTCGCTGCTGGCGGTCGCGATCGCCGAGGGCGGCTGGGCGTTCTACGTGCGGGCGAAGATCGACGACGGGGAGATCGGCGACGGGCCGGGCTGGCTGCATCCGCTCGCCGTCGCCCGGTCAGTGACCATCGCCAAGGCGTCGGCATGGGTGGGTGCCCTCGTGCTGGGCTGGTGGGTCGGAGTGCTGATCTACCTTCTGCCCCGACGGGAGTCGCTGCGGGTCGCCGGGGAGGACACGGCCGGCGCGGTGGTCGCGGCGGTGAGTGCCCTCGCGCTGTTGATTGCCGCGCTGTGGCTGCAGCATTGCTGCAAGTCACCGCAAGAGCCGCCGGAGAACGGTGAAGGCGCCGCGGAGTAGCTGGCCGACACTAGCTGATCGCGAATCGCCGCGAGGCACGACACGCGCAGTGACCTGTGGCGGGTACAGTCGCCCCATGACCGTTCTGACCCGTGGTGCCCGGCCGCGGCGCAGCGGTCGCAGGCCGGGTTGGCTGCTGTTAACGGTGTTGCTGGTCCTCGCAATCATGGCGAGTTCGGCGCTGGTGTTCACCAATCGGGTGGAGTTGCTCAAGCTGGCGGTGATCCTCGCGTTGTGGGCGGCGGTGGTGGCCGCGTTTGTTTCTGTCATCTATCGCCGGCAGAGCGACGTCGACGCGGCCAAGGCTCGAGACCTCAAGCTCGTGTACGACCTGCAGCTGGACCGCGAGATCTCGGCACGACGCGAATACGAGCTGACGGTCGAGACCGAACTTCGTCGCGAGCTGTCCACCGAGATACGCGCCCAGGCCGCCGACGAGGTGGCCGCGCTGCGCGCCGAGCTCGCCGCTCTCCGGGCCAACCTCGAGTACCTCTTCGACGCCGACCTGAGTCACCGCCCAGCGCTCGAGACCGAGCACGAGCCTGCGCGCCCCGGGCGAGTCGCGAGCAGCAGAATCGACACCGACGAAGGTCCCAACCTGCGGACCGAAGAGAACCCGATCATCGACGTTTCGGCCGAACCCGATGCGCCAGAACACGAATGGGAGCCGACGCCGTTGTTCGGCGGTGCCCATCGAAGGCCATCGGAGTCCGAGCCGACGCCGGACGAGCGGCACGCCTGGGCGGCCGAACAGCGAGCAGCGGAGCATCGCGCGGCCGAAGAGCGCGCCGCCGCGGAACAGCGGGCCGCAGCCGAGCAACGGGTGGCCGAGCAACGCGCCGCAGCCGAGGCGCGCGCGGCAGAGATGAGAGCCGCTGAGCAGAGGGCCGCCGAACAGCGTGCGGCCGAACAGAGTGCGGCGGAACAGAGGGCCGCTGAACAGCGCGCGGCGGAACAGCGCGCGGCCGAGGAACGGGCCGCTGAGGAAGAGGCCGCCCAGAACGCCGCCGCGACTGGCTGGCAGCCCGCACCCGCGGAGGGTGAATGGCTACCGCCGGGAGCGCCGGGCAGCAATTGGTCGCCCGCGCAGCCGCAAAACGGATCCTCGCAGGAATACGTCGGACGGCGCCGCGCGGCCGAGCCTGCGATGTCCACGCCGCCGCTGCAGGCGCACCGCGGACGTCACTCCGCTCCGCCTGAGGCAGGCGACCCCGGGCGGCCGGAATCCCCGCCGCCGCCGACGCTGGCGACCCCCGCACCGCCCGTGCCCACTTCGCCGGAGGCCGATGTCGCGCCTCGCCACCGCAGCCCCGACGAGGCCGAGTCCACCGGCGGCCATTCCGTCGCCGAGTTGCTGGCCCGACTGGAAGTCGGCTCCTCGGGCGGCGGCCGTCGTCGCCGCCGCGAAGAGTGAGTTAGTCTCTAAGCGACCGTCCGGTACCCGCATCGCAGGACCGGAACGAAACAAGATCTTGCGAGGCCTTCTGCAATGGTGCAGTTAGACGGACTGCGTCCTGCCCGGCTCTCGGTCGGAATCATCTCCGCGGGCCGGGTCGGCACCGCGCTCGGCGTGGCGCTGGAGCGGGCCGGCCACGTGGTGGTGGCGTGCAGTGCGATATCCCGGCCCTCCCGGCAGAGGGTGGAGCGCCGGCTTCCCGATACCGCGGTGTTACCCGCCGACGAGGTCGCGAGCCGCGCCGAGTTGCTTCTGCTCTGCGTGCCCGACTCCGAACTGGTTTCGGTGGTGTCCGGTCTGGCCGCCACCCGCGCTGTGCGGCCGGGAACGATCGTCGCGCACACCTCGGGTGCCAATGGCGTCGCGCTGCTGCGTCCGCTGACCGACCAGGACTGCATCCCGCTGGCGATCCATCCCGCGATGACGTTCACCGGCGCCGACGAGGACATCGCCCGACTGGCGGACACCTGCTTCGGCATCACCGCCGCCGACGACGTCGGCTACGCCATTGCGCAGTCGTTGGTGCTCGAGATCGGTGGTGAACCGTTCCGGGTCCGCGAAGACGCCCGCACGCTCTATCACGCAGCGCTCGCGCATGCCAGCAACCACGTGGTGACCGTCGTGCTGGACGCCGTTGAAGCCCTGCGAACCGCGCTGTGGGGCCAGGAGCTGCTGGGCCAGGAGCTCGTCGGCGACGACCCCGGCGGCATCGCGGAACGAGTGGTCGGACCGCTGGCGCGGGCCTCGCTGGAGAACGCGCTGCAGCGAGGACAGGCGTCGCTGACCGGTCCGGTCGCGCGCGGCGACGCGCGCGCGGTCGCCGACCACCTGCGCGCACTGACTGAAGTGAATCCCGAACTGGCGCAGGCATATCGGGCGGTATCGTTGCGCACAGCGCAGCGGGCGCACGCACCCGATGAGGTCTTCACGGTGTTAGAGGAGGCGGGACAGGCGTGACCCCTCGCAAGCCGCCGAAGTTCGCCGCGGGCGAACTCAACGTCTACAGCTCACCGCTTGAAGTGGCCGATGTGACGCGGGTACTGGGGCACTCCGGTCGACGGGTGATGCTGGTGCCGACGATGGGTGCGCTGCACGACGGACACCTATCGCTCGTGCGGGCCGCCAAGCGCGTACAGGGCGCGGTCGTCGTGGTGTCGATCTTCGTCAACCCGTTGCAGTTCGGCGTCAACGAAGATCTCGACACATACCCCAAGACGCTCGATAGCGACCTCGCGCAGCTGCGGGCCGAAGGTGTCGAGATCGCGTTCACGCCGACGGCGGCGCAGATGTACCCCGACGGGCGGCGCACCTCGGTGCAGCCCGGTCCGCTCGGTGCTGAGCTCGAAGGGGGCTCGCGTCCAACACATTTCGCAGGCGTGCTGACCGTCGTCCTCAAGCTGCTGCAGATCGTGCGGCCGGACAGGGCGTTCTTCGGCGAGAAGGACTACCAGCAACTCGTGCTGATCCGCCAGATGGTCGACGACCTCAACGTCGACGTGTCGATCGTCGGGGTACCGATCGTGCGCGAGGCCGACGGGCTGGCAATGTCGTCGCGCAACCGGTACCTCACCGACGTCGAGCGCGAGCAGGCCGGCGCACTCTCGGCCGCCCTGCTCGCCGGGATGTACGCCGCGTCCGGCGGCGCACCCGCGGCACTGGACGCCGCGCGGGCGGTGCTGGACGAGGTGCCCGCGATCGACGTGGACTACCTGGAGGTGCGCGACCCGGCACTCGGGCCCGCGCCGGCAGAGGGGATGGCCCGGATGCTGCTGGCGGGCCGCATGGGCACCACGAGGCTGCTCGACAACATCGCGATAGACATCGGCGCGACCGCCGGTACCGACGGGCAACGGTCCGACGGACCGGACGACAACCACGAATTGCCATGGAGGAATTGATGTTACGAACGATGCTGAAGTCCAAGATCCACCGTGCCAGGGTCACGCAGGCCGACCTGCACTACGTCGGATCGGTGACGATCGACGCCGATCTGATGGAGGCCGCAGACCTGCTCGAGGGCGAGCAGGTCACCATCGTCGACATCGACAACGGCGCCCGCCTCGTCACCTATGCCATTACGGGTGAGCGCGGCAGCGGTGTGATCGGAATCAACGGCGCGGCAGCGCACCTCGTGCATCCCGGTGATCTCGTCATCCTGATCGCCTACGGCACGATGGAGGACGCCGAGGCCCGCGAATATCGACCACGCGTCGTGTTCGTCGACGCGGACAACAACCAGATCGATCTCGGCCACGACCCTGCCCACGTGCCCGTCGACGCGGCCGAATTGCTGTCACCGCGGTGAGCTCGTGCTGCTAGCAATCGACGTCCGCAACACCCACACGGTGGTGGGGTTGATCTCAGGGTCGGGTGAGCACGCCAAGGTCGCGCAGCACTGGCGGATCCGCACCGAGTCCGAGGTCACCGCCGACGAGCTCGCGCTGACCATCGACGGTCTGATCGGTGACGACTCCGAGCGGCTGACCGGTGCGGCCGGACTCTCGACGGTGCCATCTGTGCTGCATGAACTTCGCGAGATGCTCAGCCAGTACTGGCCGAACGTGCCCCATGTGTTGATCGAGCCTGGAGTGCGCACGGGAATTCCGCTGCTCGTCGACAATCCCAAAGAGGTCGGCGCGGATCGCATCGTCAACTGCCTCGCGGCGTATCACAAGTACCGGACCGCGGCGATCGTCATCGACTTCGGTTCGTCGATCTGCGTCGACGTCGTCTCCGCCAAGGGTGAGTTCCTGGGCGGTGCGATCGCACCCGGTGTCGAGGTGTCATCCGACGCGGCGGCCTCGCGGTCGGCTGCACTGCGCCGCGTCGAACTGGCCCGGCCGCGGTCGGTGGTGGGCAAGAACACCGTCGAGTGCATGCAGGCCGGCGCGGTGTTCGGCTTCGCGGGCATGGTCGACGGGCTGGTGAACCGGATTCGCGACGACGTCGACGGTTTCAGCGGCGACGACGTCTCCGTCGTGGCGACCGGCCACATCGGGCCGCTCCTGCTGCCCGACATGCACACCGTCGGTCATTACGACCAGCACCTGACGCTCGACGGGCTGCGGCTGGTCTTCGAACGCAACCGCGACAGCCAGCGCGGCAGGCTCAAGCAGGCCCGCTAGCAGCGAACCACGGCAACGCCGTTGTCGACAGACCCTTATAACCGGGCTCGGCACGGCAGCCCGAATTGCCGTTTCGCCTGTCTATTCGGGACCAAAGCCCCTATGAGGCAACGTCAAAAACGACCCAGAGTAGATCGCCACACCAGTCGAAGTCCGCTCGAAAGGACGCGCTGGACACCATGATTCGCGCATTGTTCGTCGCGGTGACCGTCGTTGCCGCTTCCGTCTGTGCGGCTCCAACGACGAGGGCCGACCCGGTCTCCGACCTGATGGGCATGCTGCCACACGGGTTCGGTCCCGACAATTGCCACCCGATAAGTTATGACGACAGATCCGGGATTACGGCGAAAGTCAGCTGTGGACCAAGCACAACGGGGGGCCCGTCTGGGGCAAATTTCGCACGTTTTGTCAGTATGCATGCGATGGTAACCACGGCTAACCGCATGCTCGAGATTATGGGCCCCGTCCCGTGTCCCGGACACGACTCTGCCGACCCATCCAACACGCCCGCGGGCTTTGTGGCATGTGGCACGGAGCCGGACGGACCCAGGATGATGGTCTCGTTGAACGACGACCTTCTTCTCGGCCTGGTCTTCGGATCCAGTCTTGAAGCCCTATTTGATTGGGCAGGTTTTGCCTATTAGGCAAGTCAGCTAGAAGAAGGTGCGGATCAGGTCGACGACGCGGTCGTCGTCGTCGAGCACCGGGATCATCTGCCACTTGTCGAATGTGGTGCACGGATGCGAGATACCGAATCGCAGCCAGTCGCCCACCTCAACGGCGGGTTCGTCGCCGGGCCCCAGCCGTAGATACGCGTGCTGATCGTTGAGCTTGGTGACCGCGCTGTCCGACATCGTCAGCGGGACCGGCATGTCCTGGTCGAACGAGACGTCGCGGCGACCCATCGTCAACAGCGCAAGACCGGGCTCGGGCCGGGACATCACCTGCGCCCACACCTCGAGCGCAGGCCGCAATCCCGTGCGGAGCGGCGACGTTCTCGCGTACAACCCGTGGTCGTGGGTGAGATGGCAGCCGCTGCGGACGATGGTGCGGACCGCCCGCCCGGCAGCAGACCCGATCGTCAGGACGTCGGCGACGATGTCGAAGTAGGTACTGCCGCCGGCCGTTGCGATGACGCTGTCGGTCTCGAACACATCCGCCAGTCGTTCGACGGCCGAACGCAGCTGCGATAGGTATGCGGTGACGCGCGCGGATGCCTCGGCCGTGACGTCGTGGCCGAGCGCCGCCTCGTATCCCGCGACGCCGACCAGCCGCAGGGCCGGACAGCGCGCGGCGGCGTGCGCCACCTCGTCGACGGTGGTGGCGTCGCGGCACCCGGTGCGGCCGCGGGCCAGGCCGACCTCCACACAGACGTCGATGGGACGGCTCTCCGCCCCGAGGGCCGCTGCCATCTGTTCGACGCCCGCGACCGAATCCACCCAGCACATCAGCGCGAAGTCGGGATCGGCGGCCGACGCCGCGGCGACCCACCGCAGCGCGGCCGGGTCGACGAGCTCGTTGGCGACTATGAAATCGCGCACACCGAATGCGTGGTAGACGCGCGCCTGGCTGATCGTCGCGACCGTGACCGCGCACGCTCCCGACGCGAACTGGCGGGCCAACAGCTGCGGGGCCATGTGAGTCTTGCCGTGTGGAGCGAGCTCGACCCCCCGGTCGCGACACCAGCCGGCCATCGTCGACAGGTTGTGCGACAGCGCTTCTGAGCGAAGCACGCACACGGGTCCGACGGCGCCCTCGTCGACGAGGTTCGGAGCCGCGGCGCGGATCTGCGCGGGCGTGCGGTGCCACCACGAGGCGGGCAGGCCCTTGAACCGCCAATCCAGCGGCTCGTGCGACAGGGCGGCGACGCTGGCTGCATCGATCGGCGGGGTCATGAGTTGATTTAAGCTGGCACGTCGTGACAGCACCTGAGCAGCCCGGCACCGGAGCCGCACCGCCGGCGACATCCGATAGCGACGCGGCAGACATCCCCGAGCAATTCCGGATTCGTCAGGCCAAGCGCGAGCGGCTGCTCGCCGAGGGCCGCGAGCCCTATCCGGTTGAGGTCGCGCGCACCAACACCCTGGCCGAGATCCGCGCCGCCTACCCCGACCTGCCCGTGGACAGCGAGACCGGCGACGTCGTCGGGGTGGCCGGACGCGTGGTGTTCGCGCGAAACTCCGGCAAGCTCTGCTTCGCGACCCTGCAGGAAGGTGACGGCACCCAGCTACAGGTGATGATCAGCCTGGCCGAGGTGGGCCAGGACTCTCTCGACCGATGGAAGTCGGATGTCGATCTCGGCGACATCGCCTTCGTGCACGGCAAGGTGATCAGCTCCCGTCGCGGCGAACTTTCTGTGCTTGCCGACTCCTGGCAAATAATCTCCAAGGCGCTTAGGCCGCTGCCGGTCGCCCACAAAGAGATGAGCGAGGAGTCGCGGGTCCGGCAGCGGTATGTCGATCTGATCGTCCGGCCAGAGGCCAGGACAATCGCGCGCCAGCGGGTCGCCGTGGTGCGGGCGGTGCGCTCGGCGCTGGAGCGGCGCGGCTTCCTCGAGGTGGAGACGCCGATGCTGCAGACGCTGGCCGGCGGTGCCGCCGCTCGGCCCTTCGTCACGCATTCCAATGCCCTCGATGCCGATCTCTACCTTCGCATCGCACCGGAACTTTTTCTGAAGCGATGCTTGGTCGGTGGATTGGAGAAGGTTTTCGAACTGAATCGGGTGTTCCGAAACGAGGGCGCCGATTCGACGCATTCGCCTGAATTCGCGATGCTGGAGACATATGAGGCGTATGGGACGTATGACGATTCCGCGCTGATGACCCGCGAAGTTATTCAGGAAGTCGCGGATGAGGCGATCGGCACCAGAATGGTACCACTGCCTGATGGCACAATCTACGATCTCGACGGGGAATGGGCGACGATACAAATGTATCCGTCGTTGTCGGAAGCACTCGGCGAAGAAGTCACCCCGCAGACACCGACCACGCGGTTGTTGGAGTTCGCTGACCTGCTAGGCATCGAGATACCGCGCGACCGCGGCTACGGCCACGGGAAAATGGTGGAAGAGCTCTGGGAACACACGGTCGGCGACAAGCTCTGGGCGCCGACCTTCGTCCGTGACTTCCCCACCGAGACCACCCCGCTCACCCGCGCTCACCGCAGCATTCCCGGGGTCACCGAAAAGTGGGATCTCTATGTCCGTGGAATCGAATTGGCGACCGGATATTCAGAACTCACCGATCCTGTCGTGCAACGGGAAAGGTTCGCTGCACAAGCGCGCGCCGCGGCGGCAGGAGACGACGAGGCAATGGCGTTGGACGAGGATTTCCTCGCCGCACTCGAGTATGGGATGCCGCCCACGACTGGCACCGGAATGGGCATCGACAGGCTTCTGATGGTCTTGACCGGACTGTCGATTCGGGAGACGGTTTTGTTCCCCATTGTTCGGCGGCAGAGCAACTGAACCACCCCTGTTCGGCCCCTTGTTGAATGGCCTGCGCTGGTGTGGCACATTGGTGCTGGGTTGAAACAATGAGCTGGGCACTTATGTGTCCGTCAGAAGGGCAAGTGTGGGCAATGGCAAAGAAAGTAACCGTGACGCTGGTCGACGATTTCGACGGCGAAGGTTCAGCCGATGAAACGGTTGAATTCGGCCTCGACGGTGTGAGCTATGAGATTGATCTCTCAAATAAAAATGCCGCGAAACTGCGCGGTGATCTGAAGCAATGGGTCGATGCCGGGCGTCGTGTGGGCGGCCGCCGGCGTGGACGGGCGGCCGGCTCCGGCAGAGGCCGCGCGGCGATCGACCGCGAGCAGAGTGCAGCGATCCGGGAGTGGGCCCGGCGAAACGGGCACAACGTGTCGACCCGCGGCCGGATCCCCGCCGACGTCATCGACGCGTTCCACGCGGCAACCTGAAACCGGCAACGTCGATCACCGTTGCCAGAAGACGATGCCGGCGGTTCGGCCGGATCGTGCTTTCGCTAGTGGCGAACTAGGCGAAGCAACGCCCGGGAAACGAATTCTGGGGGCCGGGCGTTGCTTCCCTACGGACCCGGGTACTGGGCGAATGTCGTGCGATCGCGCATTCGGACCTGTCCGTTGGCGAAGGACCGCCAAGCAGGGCACCCGGGACGGCCGCCCATTAGAGTGGGTGGCAGGTGCGCCGTGCGGTGTGCAGCCGTGCTACGTACCAACTATTACGGAGAGCAGGTAACCACCGATGTTTGAGAGATTCACCGACCGCGCCCGCAGGGTCGTCGTCCTGGCTCAAGAAGAAGCCCGGATGCTCAACCACAACTACATCGGCACCGAGCACATCCTGTTGGGACTTATTCATGAAGGTGAAGGGGTAGCGGCCAAGTCGCTGGAGTCGCTGGGTATCTCGCTGGAAGGCGTGCGCAGCCAGGTCGAGGAGATCATCGGCCAGGGTCAGCAGGCTCCGTCCGGCCACATCCCGTTCACCCCCCGCGCCAAGAAGGTTCTCGAGCTGAGCCTCCGCGAGGCGCTGCAGCTCGGCCACAACTACATCGGCACCGAGCACATCCTGCTCGGCCTGATCCGTGAGGGGGAGGGCGTCGCCGCCCAGGTCCTCGTCAAGCTGGGCGCCGAACTGACCCGCGTGCGTCAGCAGGTCATCCAGCTGCTGAGCGGATACCAGGGCAAGGAGACCGCAGAAGCCGGTACCGGTGGCCGGGGTGGTGAGGCGGGCAACCCGTCCACGTCCCTGGTGCTCGACCAGTTCGGTCGCAACCTGACCGCGGCGGCGATGGAAGGCAAGCTCGACCCCGTCATCGGCCGCGAGAAGGAAATCGAGCGGGTGATGCAGGTGCTGAGCCGGCGCACCAAGAACAACCCGGTGCTGATCGGCGAGCCCGGCGTCGGCAAGACCGCCGTCGTCGAGGGGCTGGCGCAGGCCATCGTGCACGGCGAGGTGCCGGAGACGCTCAAGGACAAGCAGCTCTACACCCTCGACCTCGGATCGCTGGTCGCCGGCAGCCGCTACCGCGGTGATTTCGAGGAACGCCTGAAGAAGGTGCTCAAGGAGATCAACACCCGCGGCGACATCATCCTGTTCATCGACGAGCTGCACACGCTGGTCGGTGCGGGTGCCGCCGAGGGCGCCATCGACGCCGCTTCGATCCTGAAGCCGAAGCTGGCCCGCGGCGAGCTGCAGACGATCGGCGCCACCACGCTCGACGAGTACCGCAAGTACATCGAGAAGGACGCCGCGCTGGAGCGCCGGTTCCAGCCGGTGCAGGTCGGCGAGCCGACCGTCGAGCACACCATCGAGATCCTCAAGGGTCTGCGCGACCGCTACGAGGCGCACCACCGCGTGTCGATCACCGACAGCGCCATGGTGGCAGCGGCGACGCTGGCCGACCGGTACATCAACGACCGGTTCCTTCCGGACAAGGCGATCGACCTGATCGACGAGGCGGGCGCCCGGATGCGGATCCGCCGGATGACCGCTCCGCCAGACCTGCGCGAGTTCGACGAGAAGATCGCCGACGCGCGCAGGGAGAAGGAGTCCGCGATCGACGCGCAGGACTTCGAGAAGGCGGCTAGCCTCCGGGACCGGGAGAAGCAACTGGTCGCGCAGCGCACCGAGCGTGAGAAGCAGTGGCGCTCAGGCGATCTCGACGTCGTGGCCGAGGTCGACGACGAGCAGATCGCCGAGGTGCTCGGCAACTGGACCGGCATCCCCGTGTTCAAGCTGACCGAGGAGGAGACGACCCGGCTGCTGCGCATGGAGGATGAGCTGCACAAGCGGATCATCGGCCAGGAGGACGCCGTCAAGGCCGTCTCGAAGGCGATCCGCCGCACGCGCGCGGGCCTGAAGGATCCGCGCCGCCCGTCGGGCTCGTTCATCTTCGCCGGTCCGTCCGGTGTCGGTAAGACCGAGCTGTCCAAGGCACTGGCGGAATTCCTCTTCGGCGACCAGGACGCGCTCATCCAGATCGACATGGGCGAGTTCCACGACCGCTTCACCGCCTCGCGGCTGTTCGGTGCCCCTCCGGGCTACGTCGGCTACGAAGAGGGCGGCCAGCTCACCGAGAAGGTCAGAAGGAAGCCGTTCTCTGTCGTTCTTTTTGATGAGATCGAGAAGGCGCACCAGGAGATCTACAACAGCCTGTTGCAGGTCCTCGAGGACGGTCGGCTCACCGACGGCCAGGGCCGCACGGTCGACTTCAAGAACACCGTGCTGATCTTCACCTCGAACCTGGGCACGTCCGACATCTCGAAGGCGGTCGGCCTCGGCTTCACCCAGGGCGGCGGCGAGAACAACTACGAGCGGATGAAGCAGAAGGTCAACGACGAGCTGAAGAAGCACTTCCGGCCCGAGTTCCTCAACCGCATCGACGACATCATCGTCTTCCACCAGCTGACTCGCGACGAGATCATCCGGATGGTCGACCTGATGATCGGCCGGGTGGAAAAGCAGCTCAAGGGCAAGGACATGGCGATGGAGCTGACCGACAAGGCCAAGTCCCTGTTGGCCAAGCGCGGCTTTGATCCGGTGCTCGGCGCCCGTCCGCTGCGCCGGACCATTCAGCGCGAGATCGAGGACGCGCTGTCGGAGAAGATCCTCTTCGAAGAGGTCGGACCCGGACAGCTGGTCACGGTCGACGTGGACAACTGGGACGGCGAGGGTTCCGGCGAGGACGCGGTGTTCACCTTCACCGGGTCCAAGAAGCCGGCGAAGCCGGTCGAGGAAGTCGACCTCGCCACCTCGGGTGCCGCAGGCGCCCCGAGCGCGGCGAGTGCGACCGACAACTAGCGGCCCTTCACACAAAAGCCCCCGAATCAACAGATTCGGGGGCTTTTGCTATGCCCCGGCCCACCAGCTGGACGGTTTGTCTAGGATGTGCGATGTAATCAGGCGGGCGAAGGAATCTGGTGAGAATCCAGAACGGTCGCGCCACTGTGACAGTCAGACCCGACGGCCGCCGTCGACCTTGAGGACTGGGACGCGAAATCCCGGAAAGGACTCGTCTCCATGACTTCTCCCGAGGCACGCAAGAGCTCAGCGCCCGCCCTCGACATTTCGGTCGCCAGGGCGGCGGTGTGGCTGGCCGCGACCGCTTTTCTCGCACTGCTGTTGCTGTACTTCGTCGGCCTTGATCAGGGCGCGACGTCAGTGTTCGGCGACAACACCTACGTGCACGAGTTCACCCACGACGCGCGCCATCTTCTCGGCTTCCCCTGCCACTGACTCGGGCGGGCTTGCGCACATGGAGAAACGAATAATCGGGCGCGGCCTGCTGGCCGGCGCCATCGCGAGCGTGGCCGCGTTCGTCTTCGCCCGCACATTCGTCGAGCCGGTGATCGCCTCGGCCATCGCCTACGAAGAAGCGCACGCGGGCGGCCACGACCACGGGATCGAGCTGTTCAGCCGCGGCGTGCAGGCCAACATCGGCATGGGATTCGGCGTGCTCGGTTTCGGCGTGGCGATGGGGGCATTGTTCGCGGTGGCGTACTGCGTGGCCTACGGCCGGGTCGGGATCGCGTCACCGCGGCTGCTCTCGGTGCTGCTGGCCGGCGGAATGTTCTTGTCGCTGTACGTGATTCCATTCCTGAAGTATCCGGCCAACCCGCCCGCCGTCAGCCTCGAGGAGACGATCCGGCAGCGCACCCTGCTATATCTGATGATGGTGGTGCTCTCGGCGATGCTGCTGGCCGGGGCGGTGTGGCTGGGCCGCACCCTGCTCGAGCGCTGCGGCGCGTGGAGCGCGACGCTCATCGCGGGCGCCGCCTACCTCGTTGCCGTCGCGGTCGTGATGCTGGTGCTGCCCACCATCGACGAGACGCCGGAGGGTTTCCCCGCCGACGTCCTTTACGAGTTTCGGCTGTACTCGCTGGGCACCCAGTTCGTTCTGTGGTCGATGATCGCCGTGGTGTTCGGCTCGATGGTGCACCGACTGCTCGGTGAGAGCCCGCGACGGGCGCAGGCCTTCGCTGCGTGAGTCCCGAAGGCGAGCGTGAGTGAGGATCGCAGCGAGGGACGAGCGAGGACCGGAGCGAGCGGGAGCCGAGGCGTGAGTGAAGTCGTCCGGCTGACCCTCGTGTCGCATGCCATGACCGACGCGATGTCGGCCGGGCGGTTTCCCACCGACGAGCCGCTCAACGCGGTCGGCCACCGCCAGGTCGACGCCTCGATCGACCTCGGCGTCACCGACACTGCGTTCTGCGGGCCCGAGAAGCGCACCCGCCAGACCGCGGAACTACTTGGGCTGCAGGCGAACATCGATCACCGGCTGGCCGACCTGGACTGCGGGCGATGGCGTGGCGACGTTCTCGGCGGCGTACGGCCCGCCGACCTCGCCATCTGGCTCACCGATCCGAGCCGGGCACCTCACGGCGGCGAGTCCGTCGTCGATCTGGTCAGCCGGGTGAGCGACTGGATGGATACGCTGACCGCTCGTCGCAGCCGGCTGGTCGCCGTCACACATCCCGCGGTCATCCGTGCCGCGATCTTGGTGGCGCTGGACGCGCCCGCTAAGTCGTTCTGGCGCATCGACATTGCACCGGTGAGCCGGACGGTCTTGCACTTCCGCGGCCACGCCTGGAACCTGCGCACCGCGCGTTAGCGTCAGGCGACGGGTATCAGATCGAAGGTCTGGCGCACGATCGACAGCAGCCAGCCTGCGGCCGTCTGACTGCGGAATTTCGGCCAGTTCAGCTGGAAGCTCACCACATACGGTTGTCCGGTGTGGTCGACTGCATACCAACTGAAGGTGAGGTCGCCCGGCAGGTTGCCGCCCTTGGCGCCGATGTACGGCCACTTCGCCCGATCCAGGTCAATGCCGGGGATTGCGGCAAGGATCTTCTTCACCGGCGCGGCCGCACCGACCGCTGATGCCTGCAGCGCCGCATGCACGCGGCAGATGTCGGCCGCAGAGGCGTACCACTCGGCGCCGATGTCCGATGCCGGCGTGTGGGTCCGTTGCGGATCCGGTTCGTAGGGGCGGGAATCCGTCTCCTTGAACAGTTGCGCTCGCCCTGCCGACGACGAGGAGACCTTCTTCCACTGGTCACGCAGATCCGGCTCGCCCCAGCCGATCGAGAACATCTCGTGGGTGGTCGGGAACGGCGTCATGCTGGCCGGGTCGTGGTGCCCGGCGGTGACCAGCGCACGCTCGACGGCGTCGGCGCCCACCCGCGTGATGAGCAGGTCGGTGGCCATGTTGTCGCTTGCCGAGATCATCTGCTGGGCGGCCTCGCGCACCGAAACGGTGCTGCCGTCTGGGACCTTGTCGAGGCCCGCCGCGCCGACTGCCTTGCCTTCCTTGGTCACCAAGAGCTGGTCGTCCCAACTCACGTCGCCGTCCTTGATGGCATCCGAAACCGCAAGCAGCACATACAGCTTGAAGATCGAAGCCAGCGGCAGCGAAAGGTCGGTGTTGGTCCCCGCGACCAGGACGCAGTTTCCGTTGTTCACCTTGGACACCTGATACGAGTATCTCGCGCCCGTCTTGGCGATCTCGGTATCGATGTCCTTCCAGGACCTGATCACCGGGGGCTGAAGCGCCACGTCGAACCTGTCGACCAGCCCGGCGTCGTTGGTGCGCAGTTCGATGGTCTGCGGAACCTGGTAGGACGTCAGAACGTGCAATGTGGCGTGTCCGGCACCGATCTCCACATCTGTCAGCGTGAACGGCCGGTCCCACCAGATCTTGTCCATGGTGACGCCGACATCGTCCATGATCTCCGGCGCGGCCAGGGTGCGGATGCCGTTGGGGCCGATCGGCCAGTCGGAATTGAGCATGTCCATGATCTGCTTGGCGCGCAGACCCTGCGGCGTGTTGGTGTCGATGTGAATGCTCTGCGCGGCACCGGCGGGCCCGGTCGGTCCCGCGTCGGCGCATCCGCAAGCCAGGGCGAGAAGCAGCGTGGCAGCGACCGAAACCGTGGCCGTCGCCCAGCGGCGCACCCTGCTCGCGTCAGGCGCTGGCGTCGGTTCCCGCAACGTCCAGAACAACCTCGAACTCCAGCAACGATGCGCCGGTGGCGACCGGATTGGCGCGCTGGCCTGCGTGCGCCTCAACGGCAGGACCGGTCGCCCACGCCTGGAACGCCTCCTCGGACTCCCACTGGGTTACGACGAAATAGCGATCCTCACCCTTGACCGGCCGAAGCAGCTGAAAGCCGAGGAAGCCAGGCTGGTTGTCGACGGCGTGGGCGCGGTGCGCGAACCGCTTCTCCAGCTCCGGGCCGGCGTCCGGTGGGACCTCGATTGCGTTGATCTTCACCACGGGCATGCGCCCAAGGCTACCGCCTGCGCGAAGACCGTCCGACGCCCCTAGGGTTCCCTCTATGACGCGGGCAGACAGCACGAGCCGCCTCGATAGATTTTTCGAACTGTCCGCGCGTGGGTCGACGCTGACGTCGGAGATCCGCGGCGGCGTTGTCACGTTCATCGCCATGGCCTACATCCTCGTGCTGAACCCGATCATCCTGTCCGACGCCCGCGACGTCGCCGGCAACAGCCTGGACTTCGCGCAGGTTTCCGCCGCGACGTCGCTCGCCGCGGGCACCATGACCGTGCTCTTCGGCTTGATCGCCCGGCTGCCGTTCGCCTTCGCCGCGGGGCTCGGCATCAACTCGTTCCTCGCGACCACCGTCGTCGGATCCGTCACCTGGCCCGAGGCCATGGGCCTGGTGGTGATCAACGGCATCATCATCGTGGTGCTCGCGGCGACGGGTCTGCGCACGCTGATCTTCGACGCGGTGCCCCTGCAGCTCAAGCTCGCGATCACGGCGGGAATCGGCGCGTTCATCCTGTTCATCGGGCTGGTGGACGCGGGCTTCATCGGCTCCACCGGCCTGCCGTCGCCGCCCGTCGGCCTCGGCGCCAACGGGACCGGTTCGATCAGCACGGTCCCGACGCTGGTGTTCGTGTTCACCCTGCTGCTCACCTGCATCCTGGTGGTCCGTCAGGTGCGCGGCGCAATCTTCATCGGTCTGGTGGCCGGAACGGTGCTCGCGGTCGTCATCGAGGCCATCTGGCATCTCGGTTCGGCGGTCGACCATCCCGGCGGGTGGAGCCTGTCGGTACCGACGCTGTCTGGCTCGCCGTTCGCGGTGCCGGACCTGTCGCTGGTCGGGGCGGTCAGCTTGGACAGCTTCGGCCGGATCGGCGTGCTGGCCGCGGTGATGCTGGTGTTCACTCTGGTCTTCGCGAACTTCTTCGACGCGATGGGCACCTTCACCGGGCTTTCGCGCGAGGTGGACGTTGCCGACGCCCGCGGAACGTTTCCCCGTCTGCGCTCGGCGCTGATCGTCGAGGGCACCGGTGCGGTCGTCGGTGGGGCGACGTCGTCGTCGTCCAACACCGTCTTCCTCGAGTCCGCGGCCGGCATCCAGGAGGGTGCACGCACCGGCGTGGCGAATCTGGTCACCGGGCTGCTGTTCTTCGCGGCGATGTTCGTCACTCCGTTGGCGTCGATCGTGCCCACCGAGGTCGCTGCGGCCGCGCTGGTCGTCGTCGGCGTGATGATGTTCTCCCATCTGCGCGACGTCGACCTGTCCGAGTTCTCCTGCGCGGTGCCGGTCGTGCTGACCGTCGCGGTGATGCCGTTGTCGTTCTCGATCGCCAACGGGATCGGCATCGGTTTCATCGCATGGGTCGTGGTGCGCACGGCGGCCGGAAAGGCGCGCGAGGTCAGCCCGCTGCTGTGGATCGCCGCGGCAGGTTTCCTGGTCTACTTCGCGCGCGGCTGGCTCGAATCGCTGATCGGCGTGTGACGCTGCAGCCCATGGGTTTTGAACTCCTCACACATCGGGGCGGTGACGGCGAGCCGATCGTGCTCGTCCACGGGCTGATGGGCCGGGGCTCGACATGGTCGCGGGTGTTGCCGTGGCTGACCCGGCACGGCGAGGTGTACACCTACGACGCACCGTGGCACCGAGGCCGCCACGTCGCCGACCCGCACCCGATCAGCACCGAGCGCTTCGTCGAGGACCTCGGCGAAGCGGTGGCTTCGCTCGGCCGGCCGGCGACCCTGATCGGCCATTCGATGGGCGCTTTGCATGCCTGGTGCCTCGCGGCGTCGCGGCCCGATCTGGTGAGCGCCCTTGTGGTCGAGGACATGGCGCCGGACTTCCGCGGCCGCACCACTGGTCCATGGGAGCCGTGGCTGCATGCGCTACCCGTCGAATTCGCCTCGGAGCGACAGGTTTACGACGAATTCGGGCCGGTGGCCGGCCAGTATTTCCTCGAGGCGTTCGATCGCACGACATCTGGGTGGCGGTTGCACGGACACACCCAGACGTGGATCGATATCGCCGCGCAGTGGGGCACCCGCGACTACTGGACCCAGTGGCGCGCCGTGCGGGTGCCCACCCTGCTCATCGAGGCGGGCAACTCGGTGACGCCGCCGGGACAGATGCGCAGAATGGATGAAACCGGCTATCGGACAACGTATTTGTACGTGCCCGGAGCCGGCCATCTGGTGCACGACGAGGAGCCGCAGATCTATCGCGATGCGGTCGAGACGTTCCTATCGACGCTCACCGGTCGCGCCTGACGCGGGCCAGAACGGCTGCTTCTCGAAGCGGGTACGAATGGCATCCACGTCGTGAGCGATTCGGAAGCCGTCGCGATCATCCTCGAACAACCTGCCCACCAACGGGGCGGACCACCGGAACTGGTGGAATCGGATGCGGAGGGTGTCGGACCGCTGCGCGGACCAGCTCAGCGTCGCAGCCACCACGAACGGTGCCGCCAGGATCAGCAAAATCAGTGCAGTAGTCATGGCAGTAATGGTTCACGGGAAAATATACCGCCAACAGTGGCAGCAGTGACACCTTGCGATAAGATACTGCCATGGCAATCGAGAAGGTATCGGCGCTGGTGCTGGACCGCCTGGCGGTCTTCGAGTTCGGCGTGATCTGTGAGGTCTTCGGAATCGACCGCTCGGCCGACGGCGTCCCCAACTTTGACTTCAAGGTCTGCGGACCCGAACCGGGCCGGCCCGTCCGCACGTCGGTCGGCGCGTCGCTCACCCCGGATCACGGGCTTGACGACCTCGTCGGCGCAGACCTCGTCGCAATTCCGGCGATCGGTGGATCCGACTATCTGCCCGAAGCTCTGAAGGCGATCAGGGCCGCTGCTGACGCGGGCGCGATCATCCTGACCGTGTGTTCGGGCGCGTTCGTCGCGGGCGAAGCGGGGCTGCTGGACGGACGTCCGTGCACCACCCATTGGATGCACGCCGACGAACTGGCGCAGCGGTTCCCGACGGCCCGGGTCGATCGCAACGTGTTGTTCGTCGACGACGGCAACCTGATCACCAGCGCGGGCACCGCCGCGGGCATCGACGCCTGCCTGCACCTCGTCCGCCGCGAGCTCGGTAGCGAAATCACGAACAAGATCGCGCGGCGGATGGTGGTGCCGCCGCAGCGCGACGGCGGTCAGCGCCAGTACATCGATCAGCCGATTCCCGTTCGATGCTCGGAAAGGTTCGCCCCGCATCTGGATTGGATTCTCGGCAATCTCGACAAGCCGCACACCGTCGGCACGCTGGCCCGGCGCGCGAACATGTCCGCGCGCACATTCGCGCGCCGCTTCGTCGACGAGACGGGCACCACGCCGATGCAGTGGGTGACCGACCAGCGCGTGCTTTACGCCAGGCGCCTGCTCGAAGAAAGCGACATGGACATCGACCAGATCGCCGACCGGTCCGGGTTCGGCACCGCAACGCTGTTGCGCCACCACTTCCGCCGCATCATCGGGGTAACGCCGTCGGACTACCGGCGCAGCTTCGCCTGCAGCGGCGACCCGGACTGCGTCAAGACGGCCTAGGAGCCGAATCGGTGGGGGTCACCGCGTACAGCCGCCACCGACCGGGCACGCCCTTGAGGACGTGTTCGCCACGCTCGGTGAACACCCGCCGAGAGCCGGTGACGATCTCGCGCACGGTAGAGGAAACAAGTACCTCGCCGGCGGCCGCGAGCGCGGCGACGCGGGCGCCGATGTGCACCGCCATCCCGGCGATGTCGGCTCCGCGCACCTCGACCTCCCCGGCGTGAACGCCCGCCCGGATCTGGATACCGAGCGGGCGGACGGCTTCGGAGATCGACTCCGCACATCGTGCCAGCGGCGGTCTCCGAGTTCGGCGGCGCGCTGCGTCGAGCCGACGATATCGGTGAAAACGATTGTGGTGAGCACACGTTCGGTACCGACGCGGCCGCGGGCACCGGTGGCGAACTCCTCGATCTCGTCGAGAACAGTGTCGGCATCGCCGGTCCAGTGCAGGGTGTCTGCACCCGGCAACTCCCGGTAGCGCGAACCCGCGACGTGATCGGCGAGGTAACGGCCGTGCTCGACGGGGATCATCACGGCGTCCCTGCGGTGCAGGATCAGCGTTGGAACGGTTATGCGTGCGACCGTTTTGCGGAGGTCGGCCGTGGCTATCACCTCGAGGGTGGCCTGCGCTTCACTCGGCGACTGCGCGCGGTTTCCGGCTTGGTCCCACCAGCGGCGAAAGACGTCGTCGTCGGCAATGCTGGCCGCGATGATTCGCAGGACGTCGAAGCCCTGCTCGACCGCGTCCGGGTCCAGTGCGACTGTTTTCCAAGGGTTCTCGCCGATGCGGCCGCCGATCGGGTAGTCGGGCGCCCACAAGGCGCGGGCGGACCCGTTCACGATCACCAAGTTGCGCACCCGCTCGGGGTGGTCCGCCGCCAGCACCAGACCGGACATGCCGGTCCATCCAGACCCGACGATCGTGGCTCGCTCGCATCCGGCGGCGTCCATCACCGCGAGGGCGTCCTCGGCCCAGAACGTGGGCCCGATCGTGTCGCTGGACCGGGAGCGCGAGGATGCGCCCATGCCGCGCTGGTCGAACCGGATGACGCGGCCGAACGAGGCGAGGCGACGGTGGAATCGGTAGAGCGACGGCTCCGCATCGATCGAATCGAAGGGGACAAGCGGGCCGGGCAGGACCAGCAGGTCAATCGGACCGTCGCCCAGCACCTGATAGGCGATGTCCAGGTCGCCGCACTTGGCGTAGCGAGTTCGCGGAGCCTGCGCCACGGGCTCAGGCTATCGATTCGCCTTCCCCGACAAGGGCGAAACGGCCGTCTGCGGTCTGTTCGACCAGCCCGTCGACCAGCAGCGAGTCCAGCGCCCGATCACGCTGCGCCGGGTCGGCCGGCCACGCCACGTCGAGCTCGGCACGGGTGACGGGAGAGTCATTGCCCCGCAATACATCCAACAGCCGGCCACGTACCTGCCGGTCGGTGCCCGCATACTTCTGTACCCGACGTGCCTGTGTCGTCGCGGCCGGGAAGCCGGCCGACCGCCATGCGCAGACGCTCAGTGGGCAGATGCCGCACCGCGGCGAGCGCGCCGTGCACACTGTCGCCCCCAACTCCATCAAGGCCACCGAAAACCGCGGTGCGACATCGTCTTTGGGCAGCAGCGCCTCGACATCACCGAGGTCGCGTGGCGACGACGAGGCCGCAGCATCGGCTTTGCCGTGGACGGCCCGTGCCACCACCCTGCGCACGTTGGTGTCGACGACGGGCACCCGTTGCCGATAGGCGAAGCACGCTACGGCGCGCGCGGTGTACGCGCCGATTCCGGGCAGAGACAACAGCGTTTCGACGTCCGAGGGCACCGCGTCGTCGTGCTCGGCCGCGATCACCACCGCACACTCGTGCAGCCGCTTCGCCCGCCGCGGATAGCCGAGCTTGCCCCAGGCCCGCAGCACATCAGCCGCGCCTGCCGCGGCCGTCGCCGACGGGGTGGGCCAGCGCGCCACCCACTCCAGCCAGATCGGCTCGACCCGCGCGACCGGCGTCTGCTGCAACATGAACTCGCTGACCAGCACCTGCCACGGCGTCACACCGGGCCGCCGCCAGGGAAGGTCGCGCTGCTCGCGCTCATACCACCGCAACAGCTCGGTCGCGTCGATCAGCACGTCGCGCTCGGGCACAATGTCGGTCATGCCCAACACGAACCCGATAACCGCTTGGAAGGCACTCAAGGAGGGTAACGAGCGATTCGTCGCGGGAAAGCCCGCGCATCCCAGCCAGAGCATCGAGCATCGGACGGCGCTCGCCGAGGGGCAGAAGCCGACCGCGGTGCTGTTCGGCTGCGCCGACAGCCGCGTGGCCGCCGAGATCATCTTCGACCAGGGTCTCGGCGACATGTTCGTGGTGCGCACCGCGGGACACGTCATCGACTCGGCGGTGCTCGGCTCGATCGAATTCGCGGTCACCGTGTTGAACGTGCCGCTGATCGTCGTGCTCGGGCACGACAGCTGCGGCGCGGTCAAGGCGACGCTTTCGGCGCTCGACGACGGCGAGGTGCCTTCCGGCTACGTGCGTGACGTGGTGGAGCGGGTGACGCCCTCGATACTGCTGGGTCGTCGAGAGGGCCTGAGCAGCGCCGACGAGTTCGAGGCCAGGCACGTCACCGAGACGGCCGCACAGCTGCGGGCGCGGTCGACGGCGATCGCCGAACGCCTCGACGCGGGCACTCTGGCGATCGCCTGCCTCACCTACCGGCTCGCCGACGGACGCGCGGTGCTGCGGGATCATCTGGGCGACATCGGCGAAGGCTGAGCCGACACGCCGGGTCACCTCGGACGATTGTGCGTGACCTGGCCTTACCGTGAGTCTGTGCTGGATCTAGAGCCGCATGGCCCACTCCCCGCCCAGATTTACTGGCGCCGCAGGGCACTCGCGATCGGCGTCGCGGTCCTTGTCGTCGGGGTCATCGCCGCGGTGGTGATCGTGATCGTGATGAACACCTCCTCCGGCGGCCAGGCGAAGACCGCCGACAAGCCCGCCCCTGCCGCTGCTCCGACCCCGCTCCCGGGGGAGAACCCCGAGGTCAAGACGCCGGTCGTACCGCCAGCCGTGAGCGCGCCGGCTCCCACACCAACCCCGACCGCCGCCGTCATGCCGCCGCCCGTGCTCAAGGAGGGCGACGACTGCCCGGACTCCGCACTGGCCGTCAAGGGCATCACCAGCCAGCCCGAATACGTCGTCGGCGATCAGCCGAAGTTCACCATGGTCGTCACCAACATCGGCCTGGTGGCGTGCAAGCGAGACGTCGGCGCCGCGGTGCTCGCGGCATACGTCTATGGACTCGACAACACCCGGCTGTGGTCGAACCTGGACTGTGCACCGTCGAACGAGACGCTGGTCAAGACCTTCAACCCCGGCGAGCAGGTGACCACCGAGGTCACTTGGACCGGCATGAGTTCGGGTCCCAATTGCCCGCTGCCGCGCCAGCCGATCGGAGCCGGTACCTACAACCTGATCGTGCAACTGGGCAATCTGCGATCCGCGGCCGTGCCGTTCATCCTCGCCGAACCCGCGCCCCAGGCGGCCCCGGCCCCGGCCCCGGCGCCGGCAGACGGCCAACCCCACATCGGGGAAACGCCGGCGACGCCCGGCTAAGCCAGCCGGTCGGCGATCGTCGACTCGGCCAGCTGGGACAAACCCTCGCGGATGTGGCGTGCCCACATCGACCCGATGCCCTCGACCGACTGCAGATCGTTCGCGCTTGCGGCGAGCAGCCCCTGCAGCGACCCGAACGATCGCACCAGCAGATCGACGTGGGCGAACTGCAGCCGCGGGATGCCCGCCATCGCGCGGTACCCGCGTGAGCTCATCGCCGAATCCTGCGCCTCCGCCGTCGACGGGTAGCCGAATACCCTTGCCAGCGTTGTGAAATCGAGTAGCTCGGTGTCCGACAGCCCGTCGAGTTCCTCGAGCGTCGAGGTCACTTGTGACGGCGTCGGAGGGTCGGGATTGGCGTGATAATCGCGCACGATCAACTCGCGGGCGGTCTCGTTGTCGCCGACCAACTCCTCCAGCTGAAGCTTGAGCTGGCGTCCGTCGGTGCCGAGTTCGACGACGTCGGAATCGATCTCCAGGCTGATCCTGCGCACCATCTCGAGTCGCTGCACCACCGTCATCACGTCGCGCAGCGTGACGAAGTCCTCGATCTCGGCCGTCGACAGTTGCCTGCTCACCTCGTCGAGGCGGGACTTGTAACGCTCCAGCGTGTCGATGGTCTGGTTGGCCCGCGACAGGATCGTCGCCGAATCGGGCACCACGTGCCGCTCGCCCGCCACGTACACCGTCACGATGCTCATCGAGTGGCTCACCGAGATGACGGGATAGCCGGTTTGGACCGCGGTGCGTTCCGCAGATCGGTGCCGGGTGCCGGACTCGTCGGTCGGTATCGACGGGTCGGGTACCAACTGCACGTTGGCCCGCAGGATTCGCGTGCCATCGCTGGACAGCACGACGGCACCGTCCATCTTCGACAGCTCTCGCAACCTGGTGGGTGCGTAGGCGACATCCAACGAGAAGCCGCCGTCGCAGATCGTTTCGACGCTGTCGTCGTAGCCGAGCACGATCAACGCGCCGGTGCGCCCGCGCAGAATGCGCTCCAGGCCGTCGCGCAGCGCGGTACCAGGGGCGAGCCGGCCGATCGTCTCCCGCAGGGTAGGGCGGGCAAGCTGCACGACGTTGCGGCGCCTGGTCTTCACGGCCATGAGTTCTCCTCGGAGCGGCCGCCCTTAACCGCGATCTCCGTCAGCACCTTCACGGCAGCGGTGATGTTGTCGGCCGCAATCGCCCGTAAGCCTATCGGCACACTCTTCACCCCGGGCGGAACTACCGCACAGGTGAAGCCGAGCCGAGCGGCCTCCGTCAGGCGCCGCTCCATGCCGCTGACCCGGCGCAGATCGCCCGCCAAACCGACTTCACCGATGGCGATGGCCGTCGTCGGCAGGGGAAGGTCGACGTAGGCCGAGGCGATGGCCAACGCCACGGCGAGGTCCGACGAGGGGTCGGTCAGCCGCATCCCGCCGACCGTCGACAGGTAGATGTCGCACTGCGCGACCCGCAGGTGGGCCCGCTTCTCCAGCACCGCCGCGATCATCGCCGCCCGCGAGGAGTCGATGCCGCTGACCGCGCGGCGCGGCGTACCTGTGGTGGGCGCTGCTATCAGGGCCTGAACTTCACCGATCAGCGGGCGCTTGCCATCGAGCGACACCGTCACCGCGGTGCCGGAAACGGGTGCGGGGCGCTGGTCGAGGAAGAGACCCGATGGATCGGCGACGCATTCGATTCCGTTGTCGTGCAACATGAAACAGCCGACCTCATCGGCGGCGCCGAAGCGGTTCTTGACCCCGCGAACCATGCGCAGCGAGGATGTCTTGTCGCCCTCGAAGTGCAACACCACGTCGACCAGATGCTCCAGCGACCGCGGCCCCGCAATCGCACCGTCTTTCGTGACATGGCCGACCAGGATGATCGCGACGCCCGTCGTCTTCGCCGTCATCGTAAGCGCCGTCGTCACTGCGCGAACCTGCGTCACGCCGCCGGTCACACCATCGGCCTCGGTCGTCGACATCGTCTGCACCGAGTCGACCACCACCAGCGTCGGCTTCACCTCGTCGATGTGCCCCAGCGCCGTCTGCAGATCGGACTCCGCGGCCAGGTACACCTCGTCGTGGTGGCAACCGGTGCGCTCGGCGCGCATCCGGATCTGGCCCGCGGACTCTTCGCCCGACAGGTACAGCGCCCGGCGCCCGGCCTGTGCCCAGCGGTGGGCCACCTCCAGCAGCAGCGTGGACTTTCCGACGCCGGGGTCGCCGGCCAGCAGTGTGACCGAGCCGGGCACGATGCCGCCGCCGAGCACGCGGTCGAGTTCGCTGACGCCCGTGTGATGGCGCCTGGTGATGGCCGGGTCGATGGAGCTGATCGGCACGGCGGGCGTCGTCGGAGCCACCGCCCGCCTGGCCGCCGAGCCGTTCACCGCCGCCAGCACGGCGACTTCGTCGACCGTTCCCCAGGTGCCGCAGTCGGAACAGCGCCCGACCCATTTCGCGGTGACATGGTGGCATTCGGAACAGCGGTACTGCGAACGCGCTTTGGCCACGCTGTGACGGTATCCGTCACCAGTGACAGATCCAGTCAGATCGTCAGTGCTGGCCGCTCGTGTCGCCGCCGTTGCCGTGGGACGTGTTGCCGGCCATGTCACGGCGCGGCGCCTCACCCGCAGAGATGGGAACGGCAACGGTGGTCTGGCCGGCCTTTTCGAAATTGAACGTGAAGTTGTACGTCAGGCCGTTGGTGATGGGCTTGCTGATGTCGACCTTGGCCTTCGCGGCGTCGGCGGTCTCGGTCGCCTCGAGCGGAGCGGTCTGGCCGTCGGGCTCACCGACGATCAGTACGTCCTGGGCAGGCAGCGACGTGTCGCCGGAGAGCGACACCGTGCCGACGTCCGACGTGATCGAGGTCAGCTTGTCCGCGGTGTCCGGCGATTGGTTGGACGCGACGAACAGCAACTCCACCTCGGTGCCTGGCTGCACGTAGTCGCTCTTCTGCAGCGCTCGGAGGTGAACGTTGCGCAGCGTCACGCTGCCGACCGTTGCTGCGGTGCCGTTGACCGCCGCTTGCTGGGTGGCGGTCTGGGCGACCTGTCCGGCGCTGCATCCGGAGAGGGCGGCCGCGGCGGCCAGGCCGCACGCCGCCAACGCCGACGTGACGGCGGAACTGCGCGATTTGAAGCGGTTCACCCAGAAGCCTCCTGCTCGGCCGACCTGTTCGACTATGCACAGTAGTAGGTGGTCGTTGGCGGCGGTAGCGGAGGTGTCGAGCTCGTCGATCCGGGTTTGCGGAGAATCATCCGCAGGCACGTGGGAGGGGTCGCGACTGAGTCGCTGAAGTGGCGGTGCCTTGCACGTATTCGTCACCGTGTCAACCCCTACTCTTCACCTGCGGTGCCCCTGACCTGCACCGTTGTGCGGCACGTGTCCGGGCGCCGTGTTAGCATGGAGTATCGAAAGGGGCTCGAAACAGATGATTTTCAAGGTCGGAGACACCGTTGTCTATCCACACCACGGTGCTGCGTTGATCGAGGCGATCGAAACCCGGACCATCAAAGGCGAGCAGAAGGAATATCTCGTCTTGAAGGTTGCCCAGGGAGACCTCACAGTCCGAGTCCCCGCCGAGAACGCCGAGTATGTCGGCGTGCGCGACGTGGTCGGCCAAGAGGGCCTCGACAAGGTGTTCCAGGTGCTCCGCGCCCCCCACACCGAGGAGCCGACCAACTGGTCGCGCCGCTACAAGGCCAACCTCGAGAAGCTGGCTTCCGGCGATGTGAACAAGGTAGCCGAGGTCGTGCGCGACCTGTGGCGCCGTGATCAGGAGCGCGGCCTGTCCGCGGGCGAGAAGCGGATGCTGGCCAAGGCCCGGCAGATTCTGGTCGGCGAACTGGCGCTCGCGGAGAACACCGACGACGCCAAGGCCGAGATCATCCTCGACGAGGTTCTGGCCGCCGCGTCCTGACGCATGAGCACGGTCGCCGTTGTCCCGGCCGCAGGGTCAGGGGAGCGGTTAGCCGCTGGTGCCCCGAAGGCATTCGTCCACCTTGCCGGTCGCCCGATGCTCGAGCATGCGCTCGCGGGCCTGCGTGACTCCGGCGTCGTCGACAGTGTCGTGGTCGCCGTGCCGCCTAACCGCACCGATGAGGCCAAGCTGGTCTTCGGCGGGGATGCCGTCATCGTCGCGGGTGGATCCGATCGCACGGAGTCGGTACGCCTCGCGCTCACGGCGATCGGTGATGCCGAGTTCGTCCTCGTGCACGACGCGGCGAGGGCGCTCACCCCGCCGTCGCTGATCGCGCGGGTCGTGCACGCCTTGCAAGCCGGTCATCCCGCCGTGATTCCGGGGCTCCCGGTCACCGACACCATCAAGGTCGTCGACGCCAACGGCGTCGTGCTCGGCACACCCGAGCGGGCCGGTCTGCGAGCCGTGCAGACCCCACAGGGCTTCCAGGCCGAACTTCTGCGACGCGCATACGAACGCGCGGCCATCGGCGGCTTCACCGACGACGCCTCGGTGGTCGAGATGACCGGCACCCCGGTGCAGATCGTCGAAGGCGACCCGCTGGCCTTCAAGATCACCACCCCGAACGATTTGCTTCTTGCCGAGGCCCTGCTGGGGCAAACCGGATGACCACGCCGCGCGTCGGCCTCGGCACCGACGTCCACCCGATCGAGATCGGCAGGCCCTGCTGGCTGCTCGGCCTGTTGTTCGACGAGGCCGACGGTTGCGCGGGCCACTCCGACGGTGACGTCGCCGCCCATGCGCTGTGCGATGCGCTGCTGTCCGCGACCGGGCTCGGCGACATCGGCGAGGTCTTCGGTACCGACGACCCGCGCTGGGCCGGGGCGAGCGGCGCGGACATGCTGCGGCATGTGCATGCGCTGGTGCGCGGCGAGGGATACCGGGTGGGGAACGCGGCCGTGCAGGTCATCGGCAACCGGCCGAAGGTCGGGCCACGGCGGGCGGAGGCCCAGCAGGTGCTCTCCAGGTTGCTCGACGCCCCGGTGTCGGTGTCGGCGACGACGACCGACGGCCTCGGACTGACCGGTCGGGGCGAAGGATTGGCGGCCATCGCGACTGCGCTGGTGGTCAGCGATGACGAGAACAGCCGAACAGGCCGGTAAGCTGGCCCGTCGTGACCGACCTGCGGCTATACGACACGATGACGGGCGCCGTCCGTGACTTCGTGCCGGTGCGCGCCGGCCACGCCTCGATCTACCTGTGCGGCGCCACCGTGCAGGGCCTGCCGCACATCGGGCACGTCCGCAGCGGGGTGGCGTTCGACGTGTTGCGGCGCTGGCTGATGGCCAAGGGCTTCGACGTCGCGTTCATCCGCAACGTGACCGACATCGACGACAAGATCCTCAACAAGGCCGCCGACGCGGGCAGGCCGTGGTGGGAGTGGGCCGCGACCTACGAGCGGGCCTTCTCCGCCGCCTACGACGCGCTGGGCGTGCTTCCGCCCTCTGCGGAGCCACGGGCGACGGGACACATCACGCAGATGGTCGAGTTGATCGGCCGGCTGATCGACGACGAGCACGCCTACGCCGCCGGCGGCGACGTCTACTTCGACGTGCTGAGCCTGCCGGATTACGGGAAGCTGTCGGGCCACAAGATCGACGACGTACACCAGGGCGAGGGCGCTGCGACCTGCAAGCGCGATCAGCGCGACTTCACCCTGTGGAAGGGGGAGAAGCCCGGCGAACCGTCCTGGCCGACGCCGTGGGGCCGGGGCAGGCCGGGCTGGCACACCGAATGCGTCGCGATGTGCGAGGCCTATCTCGGCGCCGAGTTCGACATCCACGCGGGCGGAATGGATTTGATCTTCCCGCACCACGAGAACGAGATCGCCCAGGCCGAAGCCGTCGGCGACCGGTTCGCGCGCTTCTGGCTGCACAACGGCTGGGTCACCATGGGCGGCGAGAAGATGAGCAAGTCGCTGGGCAATGTCCTGGCGATACCCGCTGTGTTGCAACGGGTTCGGCCCGCCGAGTTGCGGTACTACCTCGGCAGCGCGCACTACCGGTCGATGCTGGAGTTCTCCGAGACCGCACTGCAGGACGCGGCGAAGGCGTACACCGGCATCGAGGACTTCCTGCACCGGGTGCGCACGCGAGTGGGCGCAGTGGAACCCGGTGAGTGGACGGCGGCGTTCGCGGCCGCGCTCGATGACGACCTATCGGTGCCGATCGCGCTGGCCGAGGTGCACGCCGCACGTGCGGACGGCAACCGCGCCTTGGAGGCGGGCGACCACGAGACCGCGATGGCCCGTGCCCGGTCGATCCGGGCGATGATGGCCATCCTCGGCTGCGACCCGCTCGACGAGCGGTGGGAGTCGCGCGACGAGACGTCTGCGGCGCTGGCTGCCGTCGATGTGTTGGTGCATGCGGAGATTCAGCGCCGCGAGGAGGCCCGCGAACGCAGGGACTGGGCCGAGGCCGACGCGATCCGGGACCGGCTGAAGAAGGCCGGCGTCGAGGTGACCGATACCGCCGACGGCCCGCAGTGGACGTTGTTGGACGGGTACTCCAAGTAATGGCAGGCAACTCCCGACGTCGGGGTGCGGTCCGCAAAGCCGGCACCAAGAAGGGGCCCAAGGTCGGCTCTGGCGGTGTGCGTCGCCGCGGGTTGGAAGGCCGTGGCGCAACCCCGCCCGCGCACATGCGGCCCAACCATCCGGCGGCCAAGCGCGCCAAAAAGGCGCAACAGCAGCACCGGCAGCAGAAACGCACCGACGACACCGAGATGGTGTTGGGCCGCAACCCGGTGGTGGAATGCCTGCGAGCGGGTGTGCCCGCCACCGCGCTGTACATAGCCCTCGGTGCCGAGGCCGACGAGCGGCTGAACGAATCGGTAAGGCGAGCAGGCGACGCCGGCATTTCGATTCTCGAGGTGCCGCGAGGCGATCTGGACCGTCTCACCGCGAACGGACTGCACCAGGGAATCGGGTTGCAGGTACCGCCCTACCACTATGCCCATCCCGACGACCTGCTGGCCCTCGCCACCAAGGACAGCACGCCGGCGCTGCTCGTCGCGCTGGACAACATCTCCGACCCACGCAACCTTGGTGCGATCGTGCGTTCGGTGGCGGGTTTCGGGGGCCACGGGGTGCTGATCCCGCAGCGGCGGTCGGCATCGGTCACCGCGGTCGCATGGCGCACGAGTGCCGGTGCCGCCGCCCGGCTGCCGGTGGCCAGGGCGACGAACCTCACCCGGACGCTGAAGGCGTGGCACGATGCCGGCCTGCAGGTGGTCGGTCTCGACGTCGACAGTGACACCACGCTCGACGAGTTGGACGGCACCGACCCGACGGTCCTAGTGGTCGGCTCCGAGGGCAAGGGCCTGTCGCGGCTGGTACGAGAGAACTGCGACGCGGTGGTGTCCATCCCGATGGCGGGGCCGACGGAGTCGCTGAACGCCTCGGTGGCAGCGGGTGTGGTGCTGGCCGAAATCGCCCGTCAGCGAAGAGGTTAGAGAACCTTCGTCAGGGTTGTCAGCTTCGGCTCGACGCCCGCGCCGGGCTTTGTCCGCCGCATCCTCTTGGCGACATAGGGCGCCGCGAACGCCGCGGTCCATCGCAGGTTGGACCGAAGGTCGCGGGACGGGGGCGCTGAGGACGGCAACGCGGCTGAGCGGGATGTGAGTTCATGGGAAACGGCGAGCGTGTCAAGGACTTTGGCGGCAAAGCGCTCGTGCCCGAGCGGCGACAGGTGAATACGGTCGCCGTCCCACAGTCGGGCGTCCCGGAATTCGGAGTAACGCCAGAAGTCCACCAGCTGCATGCCGAGGTCGTCGGCGATACCGCGCAGCAGTTCGTTGTACACCGCTGCGCGGCCGCGCAGGCGGCGGAACAATGGCACGGTGCCGAGATCTGCTGCCGTGAACGCGAGGACGACGGCGCCGGTCTGCTGCAGCGTCTTGAGCCCGTCGGCGTATCTGGCCATCATCGCGTCGACGTCGTTGCGTAGCAGAAGCAGATTGTTCATGCCGGCATAGATCGTCACCAGATCGGGCTCGAGCATGACGGCGGCCTGCACCTGCTCGCGAAGAATCTCGTCCATTCGTCTGCCGCGCACCGCGAGGTTGGCATACAGCAGCTCGGAATTCGCTTGTGACAGGGCGTATGCGACGTGATCCGCCCAGCCGCGCAGACCGTTGGGGCTCGTCGGATGCGGGTCGCCGACGCCTTCGGTGAACGAGTCGCCGAGCGCCACGTACCGGTTGAACACGACCACGGCACCAATCTTGCGGATCGCTAGGGCGATTCGCTAATCACATCGCCGTCGATCGACGATTCGACGTCAACCGTCCCACCGGTGTTCGCGGCGACGTAACCAGCGGTATAACTGGCGCCGAATCGTCGATGCCTCAGTCGGTGGTGTGGACGATCAATACGTCGGCGGTCTTCTTGGCCCTGGCCAAGACGTTGCCGGGCACCGAGCCAAGCCACTTGCCGCTGCGTGTTGCCAGTCCCACATTGCCAACCACCAACAGATCCGCCTCAACATCCTTGGCGAGGCGGGACAGCGCGTGTACCGGATCGCCCAGAATCGGTCGCGTCTCGATCTTCTTCGCCCCCGCCGCCCTGGCCCGGTCGCGGGCTTCGCGCAGGATGTCATATACGGCGGCTTCCCCGTGCACCTTGTAGTCCCCCTCGCCCCCGAGAGCCACCTCGCCGTCGCCGTCTATCACACGATCCGGCCGGGCCGGTCTTCCCCAGCCTCCTCTGTCCACCTCAGGCAGGTGTGCCATCGCGATGACCAATTTCGCGTCACTTGCCGCGGCGACCGCGGCTGCGTGATCCACTGCACGCAACGATGTGTCGGAACCATCGGTCCCGACCACCAGGGTCTGATACGCGTTCATTTCCCAATGCTCTGCCCGTTCGTTCGCGTTTTTCGCGGTTTTGCCTTCTTCGCAGTTTCGGCCTGGCCGAGTTGAAGGTGCGACCGTTCCTTCCGGCAATCCGCGTGCCCACGCTCGTCGTTCAGCGCGCCGACGACGCGTTCGTCCCGCCCGGCTGGGGCAAGGACGTCGATGAGCACAATTCGGAGTACGTCGACCTGCCGGGGCGGTGAAGCCGCACAAGCGCTCGGTATCGAAGTACCCGCCGGGTTACACCCGGCGACTGCGAGGCGCGAGGGTGAATGCCTTGGCGGGGCCGAACGCTTTGTAGTCGCTTGCGGCACTGGTTAAAAGGGTGGTGTGTCGAGTTGGTTGTGGGCGCGTTCGGCGTGGATGCGGGCGGTGTGGTCGGCGGCTCGGGTGCGTTGTCGGCGCGGCATCTTCAGTCCGCGGCCGGGTGAAGTGGGTGGTGGTTGTGTGGTGGGCGGGGGTAGAGCGGCGGTGGTGATGTCCCAGGTAGGGAAGAACAGCCGGCTGCCGGGTTGGGTTCGGTATTTCTTGCCGCTGGGGGCGGTCCACACCACGGTCCCGTCGGGGTATTGCTGGTCGGCCCAACCGCCGAGGCCGGTCCAAAACGTCTTCAACAAATGGTGCTGGCGGCATTTGCAGTTGCAGTTGGAGGCGTGGGTGGGGCCGTAGGGCCACGGCCGGGCGTGGTCGATGTCGCAGCGGTCGGCGGCGACGGGGCAGCCGGGGAAGCGGCAGAACAGATCCCGCGTCCGGACGAACTCGGCCAACTCGGCGCTGGGCCGGTAGTGCGGCTCGGGCTCGGCGCCGGGCATCCGGATCGCCGTGATCCTCGCCCCGGCGCGGATCGCTTCGGCCAGCAGCGTGTTCGGTAGCACCCCGCGGCCCAGGATCAGCGCCGGCGACGCCACCCGCTGGGCCGGCGGCGGTGCGGCGCTGTCGGCGCCGGGCTGCGGCGCCTCGCCATTGGTGGGGGGCTGCGGTGCCTGGGTATCGGCGGCCGACTGCGACGCGGTGGTTTCGGCGGCCGCCGCGGCGGCGTCGAGGGCGGTCTGGTCGGCGATCACCCGGATCACCACGTTGGACGTGGGTGGTTCACCGGCCGACGGGCAGCCCTGGGCGCCGCACGCGCACACCAGCCGGTCGTGGCCGTGGGCCAGTGCACCGAGGGCGTCGGCGCGCCGTTCGCCGATGCTGCGGGGATCACCGTCACACACGGCGCGCGCCATCGCGCTGACCCGCTTCTGCAGCACCGCGGCGTCGGTGGCCAGCAATCTGCCCCACAGCGCGGTGGTCTCGGCGTCGTCGTCGCAGGTGCCGATGGTCAGATCCCGGCTCCGTACCGACACCTGGGTGCGGCGCACGGCGTCGGGGTCGTAGCGGTGTATCCACACGTCGACGGCCTGGCGCAGCTTGTCCTCCGAGAGCGCCTCCCACCCGCTGGCCCGCTCGGCGACCGCCTCGTCAATCAGGGCCAACGCCTGGTCGTCTTCGACAAGATGGGTCAACCAGGTGATGGTGGACACCACCCGCGCAGTCAGCTCGCCCTTCACATGCAGCGCCGCCACCTTCGGCAGCCGGTCGCGCAGCGCCATCGCGATGCGCATGCGGCCCGACGCCCGGCGATGTGTGATGCGCAGGGCGGCGGCCACCTCCGCGGCCGCGGAGTCCCACGGATCGAACGCCCACAGCGCGCGCTCGTCATCATTATCGATGCGGCGGCGGGTCAACTCCGCGATCGCGGCCAACTGGCGGGCGGCCTCGGCCGCCTCACGCCGGGCGCCGTCCTCGACCGCAGCGATGAGCTCCTCATCGCTGGCCGCCGAGAACTCCGAATCGAACATACATTCGACCCTAATCTCATCTTGCGACGAGAACGACCAGCCCAACCACCCGCCTGTGGACTAAAGCCCAACTGTGGATAACTGGAGAACGGCGGCAGCCGCTACGCCCGGAACAGCCGGATGCCCGCCCACAGCCCGAGCACCGCAGCGACGAGTGTGACCGGTGTCGTGATCAACCCGACGCGGCTGAACTCGCGAAAGCTGGCGGGCATATCGCGGCGGACCACGCTGCGCCACAGCAGGTTCGCCAGCGAGCCGACATACGTCAGGTTCGGCCCGATGTTCACGCCGAGCAGCATCGCCAGCACCGCGGCCGGCCCGGACGCGCTCACCAGTGGCAGCAGCACAAGCACGGCGGGCAGGTTGTTGACGACGTTCGACAGCACCGCGGCGACGATCGCGATGCCCAGCAGCGCCGGCAGTGCGTCACCCCGAGGAAGAACCCCGCGCATCGCTGATTCGAGACCGTGCAACATGAGCCCGTCGACGATGACGCCGAGGCACAGGACGAACACGAGAAACGGCACGTCTGCAGCCGACGCGATACGGGCGATCGAGGTTTCGCGCCGCGCCAGGGCGCGCACGCCGAGAACGATGACACCGGCCAGCGCCGCCCACGCGGGCGAGAAGCCGAGCAGGGACGCGACGGCAAAACCGATCAACGTCAGGGCCAGCACCACCAGCGCGAATACCGGGACTCTCACCGGTTCGGTTGTCGGCTCCCGGTGCGGCTTCACGGCGAGGTCTCGAGCGAAAAGCCAACGCAGCAGCACGAATTCGACACCGACGGCCAGCAACCACGACGGCGCCATCAGCGCGGTGAAGTGGAGGAACGACAGGCCTGCGGCGGAGAACGCCAGCAGGTTGGTCAGGTTCGACACCGGCAGGAGCAGCGAAGCGGTGTTGGCAAGATGTGCGGTGGCATATGCGTGCGGCCGCGCAGGCACCCACAGTGCGCGTGTGGTCGCGAGCACCACAGGCGTCAGCAAGACGACGGTGGCGTCCAGGCTCAGCACCGCTGTCGTTATGGCGCCGATGACGAACACCTGCGCCAGCAGCCGCCGGGTGTTGTCGTCGGCCGACCTCGCCATGGCCGCACCCGCGGCCCGGAACAGGCCTTCGTCGTCGCACAACTGCGCGAGAACGAGCACCGCTGCCAGGAAGCCGACCACGGGGAGCAACTGGTGCACCTCGTCGGCCGCCTCCCGCAGCGGCACCACGTCGGAGGCGATCAGCAACGCGGCGGCAGGAACCGCGGCGACGGCTTCCGGCCAGCCTCGCGGCTTGACCATCGCGAACACCAGCACGACCGCCAGCGATACAACTGCGAGTGTCAGCTCCACGGGTCGGCGCGCTGCCACAGCGTCGGCAGATGCAGCGGTATGCCGTCATCGTCAGCCAAGGCGCTGAGCACCCGCATCGAGACATCGAGGTCATCGCCGACGTAGGGAAGCGCGCGCAGCGGCTTGGTCAGCGGTCGGAAGAAGTCGTCCCAATGGATCAGCACGACGCGGCGTGCGCCGACGGCCCGCACTGTCTCTGTCCAGTAGTCCACCAGATAGCGCTCCGGCTGCACACCGAGCTGGCCGATGCCGAGATAGACCACCTCGGCGCGGTATCCGGCCAGGGCACCGGGCACGAACCCCGCGCTGCCGATGATCAGCAGCCGTCGATCGGACGGCCGGTGATGCACCAGCGTCGACCACGCCTCACCGCACTTGTAGGCCGACGTCCGCACCGGCGGCGCGACGGGCTCGGTGATCACGCCAGGAAATCGGTCGGGCGGACAATGTTCGGCCTCCACCAATGTGACCTGGTAGGCGCCGAGGGTGATCGGCTCACCCGGCGTCGCGACGACGACGCGGTCGTCGGTGAGGCCGCCGCCGATGCCGACCTGCGCCGCCGACATGCCGCCGACGATTCGGGCGCCGGTGCGCTGTGCGACGACGGCCGAATCCAGCGCGTGGTCGAAATGCGTGTGCACCGGGAGCACTGCTTCCAACCTGTCGACCCTCAGCCGCTCGAGGCTGCCGTCGATGCGTGCGGCCGACGGGGCGATTCGGCCGAGGCCGACGGCGGCCAGGCCGGGCCGGGAAAAGTAGCCGTCGGTCATCAGCGCTGACGAGCCGTCGTCGACGAGGAGCGTGGTGACACCGGCCCAGGTCACCGTCAGCGGTGCACCCGGGCCCGCCGCAGGCGCGTCGAAGAAGCCGGCGTAGTCAGCGAGGTTCGGCCTGCCGGGCTTGAGGCGCATCAGCTGAACGCCGCCAACTCGACACCGTCGTTCACCAGCCGGTCCCGCACTGCGGTGGCGATCTGCACGGCCCCCGGCGAATCGCCGTGCACGCAAACGGATTCGACGCTGATGGAGATGGTCGACCCGTCGACGGCGACCACGCGGCCGGACTGCACCATCAATGCGACCCGATCCGCGATCTCGTCCGGATCGTGGAGCACGGCGTTGCGCTCGCGGCGGGAGACGAGCTGTCCGTCGGGCCGGTAGGAACGGTCGGCGAAGGCCTCCGGCACGGTGCGCAATCCCAGCCGCTCCGCCTCTTCGAAGAACACCGACCCCGCCAGTCCCAGCACCGGCAGGCTCGGGTCGACGGCGTGCACCGCCTCGGCGACCGCACGGGCCTGATCGTGGTGGTTGACGATCGTGTTGTACAGCGCCCCATGCGGTTTCACATATGCGACGCCGGATCCGGCAGCGCGGGCGAGCGCCTGGAGCGCGCCGATCTGATAGATGACATCGGCGATGAGGTCGGACGGCGTGACGTCGATGAAGCGCCTGCCGAACCCCGCGAGATCGGGGTAGGCGACCTGGGCGCCGATGCGAACTCCCTGTTTCGCGGCCTGCTGGCAGCTGTGGCTGAGGGTGGCCGGGTCGCCCGCGTGGAAGCCGCAGGCGACGTTCGCACTGGTGACCAGTCCGAGCATCGCGTCGTCGTCACCGAGTTGCCACGTCCCGAAGCTTTCGCCGAGGTCGGCGTTGAGGTCGACGGAGACCATGCCGCCAGCCTAATGGCAGGGTGGATGCGTGAACCGACGACGCCGTGACGAGGTCCTGATCACCGCAACGGAACTGGCGGCGCTGCTGGCCGCCGGTGAGCCGGTGACCATCCTCGACGTCCGATGGCAGCTCTCCGAGCCGGATGGGCGTGAGGCTTACGAGGGCGGCCATATCCCCGGCGCGGTATACGTCTCGCTGGAGGATGAGCTCAGCGATCACACCGTCGCCGGGCGCGGCCGTCATCCGTTGCCGTCGGGACGCGCCGTCGAGGCGGCGGCGCGCGCCTGGGGTGTGCGCAAGGGGGTTCCAGTCGTCGCCTACGACGACTGGAACCGGGCCGGTTCGGCACGCGCATGGTGGGTGCTCACCGCCGCGGGCATCCCGGATGTCCGCATTCTGGACGGCGGGTTGGCGGCGTGGACCGGTGGACTCGAAAGCGGCCCCGTCGATCACGAGCAAGGCGACGTCACGGTGACGCACGTGGACCTGTACGGCGGTGCGCTTCCCACCCTGACGGCCGAAACCGTGATGGCCGCCGACACCCTGCTCGATGCGCGGGCACCAGAGCGATTCCTCGGTCATGTCGAGCCGATCGATCCGATCGCAGGACACATTCCGGGCGCCTGCAACGCACCGAGCACCGGCTTTCTAGCCGGGGACGGGACGTTCCTGGGGGAGGAGGATCTCGCGCAGCTGTTCGGTGATATCGACGGTGTCGGTGCTTATTGCGGCTCCGGTGTCACCGCGTCGGTGGTGGTTGCCGCGCTCGCGTCGGTCGGTGTCAACGCTGCGCTGTACCCGGGCTCGTGGTCCGAATGGTCTTCGGCCGGAACGCGTCCCGTCGAAACGGGCTAGTACACGGGCGCGGTGCGAGTGCGGCTGCCGACCAGCCAGCAGACCAGGAAGATCGCGAACGAAATCGTCGTGACGAACACCGACACCGGCACGCCTGGCGCCAGCGACAGCACGAGGCCGCCGACGGCCGACATCTCGGCGAACACCACAGAGGCGACGATCGTCGTGACGGGCGAGGTGAACACCCGCGCGGCCGCCGCGGCGGGGGTGATCAACAGCGACATCACCAGCAGTGCACCGACGATCTGAACACCCTGAGCCGCAACGACTCCCACCAAAGCGGCGAACACGATGCCCATGCCGCGGACCGGCACGCCGCGCGCTGCGGCGACTTCCGGGTCGACGGTGGAGAACAGCAGCGGTCGGTAGCACATGGCCAGTACCACGGTCACGACGACGGTGACCACCGCAAGAAGCGCCAACCCCGAGTAGCCGACCCCGACGATCTGTCCGGTCAACAGCGCGAAACTGGTGCCCGTGCGTCCGGGATACAGGTGGATGAACAGCACGGCCAGGCCGAGCCCGAACGCCAACACGACACCGATCGCGGAGTCGCGTTCGCGGGCACGCTGCCCGAGAATGCCGAACAAGACAGCGGCCAGCGCGCTGCCGACGAGTGCGCCGAGGCCGACGTTCAGCCCGGTTAGTAACGCGAAAGCCGCTCCGGTCAAGGACAATTCGCTGGATCCGTGCACCGCGAACGACATTTGCCGCATGACGATGAAGGGACCGATCAGGCCCGCGACGAGGGCCAGCAGCGCGGCCGCGATCAACGCCTGCTGTACGAAGTCGCGCCCGAGCAGATCGGCGGTGACGTCGAACGCGAACAGGTGAGCCAGCAGGTCGGCCAGCCGGTCATTCATGGGTATGGCCCATCGCGTGGCCGGAATGGTCGATGTGCTCGCCGACGACGACGTAGCGGCCGTGCACCTTCACCACCTGGATGTCGGCGCGGTACAACTCCGACAGCGTGTCCGAGGTCATCACCTCGTCGACCGTCCCCACCCGGAACCGCCCGTCGACGAGGTAGAGCACCCGATCCACATACGGCAGGACGGGATTCACCTCGTGCGTGACGAAGAGCACCGCGGTGTCGGCGTCGCGCCGCCGTTGATCGATGAGCGCCGCGACCAACTGCGCGTTCGCCGGGTCCAGGTTGAGCAGGGGTTCGTCGCAGAGCAGCAACACCGGGTCACTGACGAGCGCCTGCGCGATCCGCACCCGTTGCAGTTCGCCGCCGGACATCACGCCGACGGGCACGGTGGCGAGCCGGCCGGCGTCCACCTGGCCTAGCGCCGTCCGTACCGCTGCGCGCCGTCGCGCCCGGTCGGCGGGTCGCAGGCTCGCCATGCCCCACCGGTGTCCGTCGAGGCCGAGGCCCACCAGATCCTTGCCGCGCAACGTGAGGCCGCGATCGACCGATCGGTGCTGCGGCACGTAACCGATCAGGTCGCCGCCCTTGTCGACGGGCCGTCCTGCGATGGTGACGGTGCCCGCCGACAACTCCAACGCGCCGAGGAGCACTTTCAGAAGCGAGGTCTTACCGGTTCCGTTCGGTCCGAGCACCGCGATGAACTCGCCCGCGCGCACCGCGAGGTCGAGGTTCTGCCACAGCACGCGGTCGCCGTAGGCCAGCCGGGCGCCCGCCAGGTGCACGACGTCTGCAGCCACGATCAGGTCACTATCGAGTGGTCTGCGGGGCTTTGTCGAATTGGCCCGCGAGTTGGTTGACGGTGTCCCGCTGCCACGTCAGATAGTCCACGCCCTGCGGCAGTGTTTCGGTGACGGTGACCACCGGCAGCGAAGCCCGCTGTGCCGCGTCCTCGATCTGTTTGGTGGCCGGGGATTCGGTCTGCGGATTGAACAGCAGCACCGACACCTGGTGGGAGCTGATCAGGTCCAGCATCGCGGCGACGTCCGCCGGTGACGGGTCGTCACCCTCTTCCACCGCGGCGGCGAAGCCCGGCGGGGTGCGGTCGGTGATGCCCGCAGCGCGCAGCAGGTAGTAGGCCACCGGTTCGGTTGCGACGACCGACCCCGACGGGTGCGCCGTGCCGATCGCGCGCTCCGATGCCGCGATTTCGTCGGCCTTTCGACCGAATTCGGCTGCGTTGGAACGATATTCGGCGGCTTGTGCGGAGTCGATCTCGGCCAGGCGCTTCGCAATCTCCGCCGCGACGGCCTTGGCGATACCCAGGTCGTAGAAGACGTGCTCGTTGGCTCGTCCTTCGGTTCCCCGCAGTGAGTAGGCGTCGACGGCGTTGATCTCGGGATCGCCCGCCAGCACATCGTCGACCCAGTGGTCATAACCGCCGCCGTTATAGACCACCAGGGCCGCGTCGGCGATCTGCGCGACATCGGCCGGGGTCGCCTCGAACGAGTGCGGGTCGGCGGTCGCGCCGGTTTCGATTGACTTGACCGATGCGTGCGCTCCGGCGACGGCGCTCGCCACACTGCCCCATACGTCGGTGGTGGCGACGACCGAGACCTCGCCCGCATCGTGACCGGACCCAGCGCCGCTGCAGGCCGCCGCGGCGAGCGCGACCACCGCGAGCCCGACGGCCAGCCTGATCGCCGTCCTGCGCACCAATGCCTCCAGATACAAATGAAAACCGTTTCCAATAACTCTAACGCAAGCGGTGACGCTGCGCGAACAGGTGAGTCGGCTAACGTCACAGCATGAACAGGAGTCCCACGCCGCGGCGTCGGGCGACCCTGGCATCCCTGGCGGCGGAGCTTAAGGTCTCCCGCACCACCATCTCCAACGCCTACAACCGGCCCGACCAGTTGTCAGCCGACCTACGCGAACGGGTGCTCGCGACGGCCAAGCGGCTCGGCTACCCGGGTCCCGACCCGGTGGCGCGCTCCTTGCGCACCCGTAAGGCCGGTGCGGTCGGACTGGTGATGACCGAACCGCTCAACTATTCGTTCAGCGATCCGGCGGCACTCGACTTCGTCGCGGGTCTGGCGGAGACGTGCGAGGACGTCGGCCAGGGACTGCTTCTCGTCGCGGTGGGGCCGAACCGGTCGGTCAGCGACGGGTCGGCCGCCGTGCTCTCGGCGAGTGTCGACGGGTTCGTGGTGTACTCCGCGTCCGACGACGACCCGTATCTGCAGGCGGTGTTGCAGCGACACCTGCCCGTTGTCGTTGTCGACCAGCCCAAGGACGTGCCGGGCACCTCGCGTGTCTGCATCGACGACCGGGCGGCCATGGCCGCGCTCGCCAAATACGTTGTGGGGCTTGGCCACCGCGAGATAGGGCTGCTCACGATGCGGCTGGACAGGGATCGCCCGCCGGGCGGTGACAAGCCGATGGTGGCGAGTCCGGATCGGTTACACACGCCTCACTTCCACGTGCAAGGAGAACGGATCAACGGCGTGTACGACGCGATGATCGGCGCCGGTCTGGACCCGCAATCACTGACGGTGGTGGAAAGCTATGAGCACCAACCGAGTTCGGGTGGGGCTGCGGCCGAGGTCGCACTCGACGTCAACCCGCGTCTGACCGCGCTCATCTGCACCGCGGACGTGCTGGCCCTCTCGGCGATGGACTATCTGCGCGCCCGTGGCATCTACGTGCCGGGTCAGATGACGGTCACCGGTTTCGACGGCGTGCCCGAAGCGTTGCGCCGCGGTCTGACGACGGTCAAGCAGCCGAGTTCGGAGAAGGGTATTCGGGCGGGCCGGCTGCTGCACAACCCGCCGCGGTCCGGACTCCCGGTGATCGACGTGCTCGACACAGAACTGATCCGCGGTCGCACGTCCGGCCCGCCGGTGTGAGTCAGGCGCCGCGCATTCGGAGCAGATGCTCCAGCGCGAGCGCGACGTCTTCGGGCGAGTCGACGCGGTAGCCGGCCAGCGTCTCGCCGGGCCCCACCTTGATGCCGACATCGCCACCGCGTAACCGGCGGAACGCCTTTTCGTCGGTGACATCGTCACCGAGAAACACCACCGCCGACGCGTCGTGGCGCCGGCGCAAAATGTCGACGGCTTCGCCCTTGTCGGTCGAGAGAACGGCGAACTCGAGCACCGCCTTGCCTTCGGTGGCGTGAGCGTCCCAGGACTCGGCCGCGGCCCGGGCCTCGCGCAGTGCGGCCTCGCCGTCCGCGGCGTCGGCATTGCGAACGTGCAGGGCCACACTCGCCGGCTTGGTCTCAACCTTCACCCCGGCGCGGTCGGCGGCGATAGCGTTGAGCTCCTTAATGATTCGCGCAAGCAGTGCCTCATCGACCGGATGCGCGAACCCGGAGTCGAACTCGGCGCCGTGGCTGCCGACGAGATGCACCGTCGACGGCATCGCGGAGAGCTCACGCAGAACATCCAGCGCGCGCCCTGAGATCAATGCCACATCCGTCGACGGCGCGTCGGCCAGTCCGGTCAGTGCTTCGGCCGCGGACGCCAGCGGTCGGGCATCGGCGGGATCGCTGACGATCGGGGCGAGGGTGCCGTCGAAATCACAGGCGATGAGCAGTCGAGGGACTTCGGCGACGGTATCGAGCGCGCGCTGCAGGTCGGCGGGGAGCACCCGCTAGATCTTAGGGTGCTCGCCGTCGCCGATCAGCAGTCGAACGGCGAGGTCGAGTCGCTTGCTCACGTCGGTCGCCGATGCCCGTCGCGTCAACCAGGCCAGCAGGTTGGACAGCCAGACATCCGAGATCACCCGGGCGATGTGGTACTGATCCTCGGTGGGCTCGCCCTCACTCATGGCGCGCGCGAACATCGAATCCATCAGCTTGCCGACGTGATCGACTTCACCGGCGGCCGATGCGTCGGCGAACACGAACGCGCGGGTCATCGCCTCGGTCAGCAGCGGGTTGCGTTGCATCGCCCTGTTCAGCTTTCCGACCATGAGATTCAGCCGCTGATAGGGCGTGCCACCGGCCAGCGCCGCGCGGTCCGTCTTGGCGTCGATGCGCTCGAACTCGCGGCCGAGGGCCGACACGAGCAGGTGCACCTTGGACGGGAAGTAGCGGTACAGGGTGCCGACCGCCACGTCGGCACGCTCCGCGACGGCACGCATCTGGACGGCTTCGTAGCCGCCCTTGGAGGCGATCGCCAAGGTGGCGTCCAGGATTCGCTTGCGGCGCTCGCGCTGCGCCTCGGAGCCCAGTTCGGACTCGGCGAGGACGGACACCGGCATCACCTGCGGCGGCCGCGACTCGGATCCCGAGGACGGGTTGGTTTGTGCTTGCATCGACGAACCGGACATCCGGTCTGGCGCTCCTTAACATCATGCGGTTTCGTTGAAAAACGATACGCATGCCGATCCGTATTTGCTCACGTCGAGGCCTGTTCGGCAGCGACGTGTCCTGCTGCGATGGCGTTCGACTTGACGGTCGATCGCTGGCACTATTAGAACACGTTCTAGTGAGAAGCACGCCGTTCTCGCACGATGGCATAGGAGTCCCGAAATGTCGCAGGCGTCAGCGACCGTCACCGACGAGCAGTCCGCCGCGCGGGAACTGGTCCGTAGCTGGGCCGCGGGGGCCAACGCCGTCAAGGCCGCCCGCGACGTCGAACAGGGCGAAACCGAGGCGTGGCGGGCCTCGTACGCGGGCCTGGCCCAACTCGGCATCTTCGGCGTGGCGTTGGCCGAGGAAGCCGGCGGGGCTGGCGGCACGGTCGACGATCTGTGCGCCATGGTCGACGAGGCCGCCGCCGCGATGGTGCCCGGTCCGATCGCCACCACCGCGATCGCCACGCTGGTGGTGCCGACCACTCAGGCCGAACTGCTGGATGCGTTGGTCTCCGGCGAGCGCACCGCGGGACTCGCGCTGAGCGCCGATGTGACACTCGGTGCCGGCGGCCGGGCCTCCGGCACCGCTGAGCACGTGCTGGGCGGCACCGGCGACGGGGTGCTGCTGCTGCCGGCCGGTGACGACTATGTCCTCGTCGACGCGACGGGCGACGGGGTCACCGTCGAGGCGCTCACACCCACCGACTTCTCTCGCCCGCTGGCGCGCGTGGTGCTGGCCGACGCACCGGCCGAGATACTTTCGGTGTCGAGGCGACGCATCGAGGACATTGCCGCGACAGTGCAGGCCGCCGAGGCGGCCGGGGTGGCGCGATGGACGCTGCGGACCGCCACCGACTACGCGAAGGTGCGCGAGCAGTTCGGCAAGCCGATCGGCAGCTTCCAGGCGGTCAAGCACATGTGCGCCGAGATGCTGCTGCGCTCCGAGCAGGCCGCGGTGGCCGCGAGCGACGCGGCTCGCGCCGCGGACGGAACCGACGACCGTCAGCTCTCGATCGCCGCAGCCGTCGCCGCGTCCGCGGGTATCGAATTCGCCAAGGCCAACGCCAAGGACTGCATTCAGGTGCTCGGCGGCATCGGCATCACCTGGGAGCATGACGCGCACCTGTATCTCCGCCGGGCCTATGGGATTTCGCAGTTCCTCGGCGGTCCGAACCGCTGGTTGCGCCGGGTCGCGTCGCTGACTCAGCAGGGGATCCGCCGCGAGCTGCACATCGATCTGGCGTCCGTCGAGCATCTGCAACCCGAGATCGCCGCGGCGGTCGCCGACGTCGCAGCCCAGCCCGTCGAGAAGCGCCAGATCGCGCTCGCCGAGGCCGGGCTGCAGGCGCCGCACTGGCCGCGTCCGTACGGCCGCGACGCCTCGCCCGCCGAGCAGCTGCTGATCGACCGCGAGCTGGCCGACGCGGGCGTCGACCGGCCCGACCTGGTGATCGGCTGGTGGGCCGCGCCGACCATCCTCGAGCACGGCAGCCAGGAGCAGATCGAGCGCTTCGTGCCGCCGACGCTGCGCGGCGAGCTCACCTGGTGCCAGCTGTTCAGCGAGCCCGGCGCGGGCTCGGACCTGGCGTCGCTGCGCACCAAGGCCGTCAGGGCCGAGGCCGCGGACGGGAGGAGCACCGGCAAGTCGGGCTGGAAGCTCACCGGGCAGAAGGTGTGGACGTCCGCGGCGCACAAGGCGCAGTGGGGCGTGTGCCTTGCGCGCACCGACCCGGACGCGCCCAAGCACAAGGGCATCACGTACTTCCTCGTCGACATGTCCTCGCCGGGCATCGACATCCGGCCGCTTCGGGAGATCACCGGCGACAACCTCTTCAACGAAGTGTTCTTCGACGACATGTTCGTGCCCGACGAGATGGTGGTCGGCGAGGTCAACGACGGCTGGCGACTGGCCCGCACCACGCTGGCCAACGAGCGCGTCGCGATGGCCCACGGCACGGCCCTCGGAAATCCCATGGAAGAGCTGCTGCGTCAGGTGGCCACCCTCGAATCGGATCCGGCCGTGCAGGATCGCCTCGGCCGGTTGATCCTCGCGGCCCAGGTGGGGTCGCTGCTCGATCAGCGCATCGCGCAGCTGGCCGTCGGCGGCGCCGACCCCGGCCCGCAGGCCAGCGCCCGCAAGCTGATCGGGGTCCGGTACCGGCAGGCGCTGTCGGAGTTTCGGATGGACCTGTCCGAAGGGGCGGGCGTCGTGGAGAACAAGCCCGTGCACGACTTCCTCAACACGCGGTGCCTGACCATCGCCGGCGGTACCGAGCAGATCCTGCTCACGATGGCCGGCGAGCGGCTGCTGGGGCTGCCGCGCTAGCCTCGCCACGCCGTGGCCTGCATGTATCGCGTAAAAGCACGACCGTGCTTTTACGCTGAACGGTGTGAAACAGAGGCCGAAGGGCGAGCGCACCCGATCGGCGATCCTCGTGCAGGCCGCGCGCCTCGCGACGGTCGACGGCCTCGAGGGCCTCTCGATCGGCGGCCTCGCCACCGCCATCGGGATGAGCAAGAGCGGTCTGTACGCGCACTTCGGCTCGAAAGAGGACCTTCAGTTGGCGACCGTAGCGTCAGCGCGAGAGACCTTCGTCGCCGAGGTGTTCGTGCCGGCGCTCGACGCGCCCCAAGGCGTCGGGCGCTTGTACGCGGCGTGCGATGCGTTTCTGTCCTACATCGAGCGGCGGGTGTTTCCCGGCGGATGCTTCTTCGCGGCAGCGGCAACCGACGTCGGAACCCGCCCGGGCGCGGTGCGCGATGCCGTCGCCACCCAGCAGCGCGACTGGGTCGAACTCCTGGAGCGACTCGCCCGCAAGGCGCAAGAACTCGGCGAACTCGAGGCCGGCATCGACGCGGCGCAACTCGGCTTCGAACTCAATGCGGTCTTGGTCTCCACCAGTTCGACGTTCATCCTCCACGGAGACCCGGCGGTCTTCGGGCGCGCTCGTGCGGCACTACGCCGACTGCTGAACCTCCCGGCCTTCAGCTGAACGTGGTTTGCGCGCAGGCCGTCGGGGTCGTGAGGTTCACACCGCCGTAGACGACCTGGATCTGCGAGCACGCGTAGAACGCGGCCTGCGTGTTCGGACGTCCCGAAACCCAGTCGGTGGGCACCGATTCGCCATCGGCCTGGAAGCGCTCGATCGGCCCGCCGCCGAAGTAGGTGATCGAGATCTCGACGTTGTTGGTCGCCTTGTACATCTTCGACAGCACGTTGTCGTGGTTGGCGCCCTTGACCTCTCGCGGATTGCCCGAGGGCGCACTATAGGAGGCTTCCTGCCACACGTCGCGGCTCGAACTTCGCAGCGTGATCGTCTGCCGGGCCCAGGTGTCGCCGGGGAATCCGCTCGGTCCGTCAGGCGTCAGCAGATCCGCCGTGGTGGTGAACGTGCACCTGTTCTCCGCCGCTGCGCAGTTGGCGGTGACATGCATTTCGATCGTGTTCGCCGGGTCGACGGGAATCGAGGTGATCGCCGTGTTGGACGCTGCCATTGCCGAAGCGGGATGCATGAGCACCGCCGTCGACACTGCCGCCGCACTTGCCGCTGCAAGCCGCTTCATGTGTGCTCCCCTCCAGTGCGGCGAATGGTAGTCGGTGCGCTTATTCGTCGTAGGTGACTTCCACGGAATCCGACCGCGGTCGCGCCTGGCAGCCGAGGATCAGGCCCTCGTCGAGGTCCTGCTGCTCGAGCACGTCGTTGACTTCCATCTCGACGTCGCCGCTTTTCTTCAGCACCGCGCAGGCGCCGCAGTGGCCCTCGCGGCAGGAGAACGGCGCATCGAGGCCCTTGTCGAGCAGCACGTCGAGCAGCTTGGCGTTGCGCGGCCACCGGATCTCATGCGTCTCACCGTCCAGCGTGACGATCGCGGTGGCCGGCCCCTCGTCGCTGTCGTCCTCCTCGATGACCACCGCGGTGAACGGGTCGGATTCCAGCGACTTGAACACCTCGATGTGGATGCGGTCGGCCGCGGCGCCCGCGTTCTTCATCGCCTCCTCGGCGGCGGCCATGAACGGGCCGGGCCCGCAGATGTACGTGTCGTGGCCGGCGTAGGGGGCTGCGAGCGCGGAGAGCGCGGCCGCACTCGGCAGTCCCTGAACGGATTCCAGCCAGTGCACGACCGTCAGCCGGTCGGGATACTTGGCGGCCAGTTCTCGCAGCGCGGCGCCGAAGATGACGGAGTTCTCGTCGCGGTTGGCGTAGATCAGCACGACGCGGCCGCTGCCTTCGGCGAGCGCCGACTTGCAGATCGACATCATCGGGGTGATGCCGCTGCCCGCCGCCAGCAACAGGAAGTCGGTGTCAAGCGTCTTCGGGACGAACGTGCCCGACGGCGCCAGCACATGAATGCGCATGCCGGGATGGGCGTTGTCGCACAACCAGTGCGACGCATAGCCACCGTCGGTGCGTTTGACGGTGACGGTCAGCGGATCGCCCGTGTGCGGCGAGCTGCACAGCGAGTAGCAGCGCGCCACGCACCCGGTGCGATCGCTGGGCACCCGCAGGGTGAGGAACTGTCCGGGCGCGTATCGCAGCCGATCGGCCGGGATCTCGACCCCGTCGGGTACCGCGAACACCAGCGAGCGCGCGTCGTCGGTTTCGACGATGACGTCGGCCACCTGCAGTTCCAGCACGTGGCTGCCGAGCGGCTCGTCGGTCACGTGGTCACCCTTTCCTGTCCGGTCCTACGGGCGATAACTAGAACAGGTTACAGAAATGCATGTGCGCAGGTCCAGCTGCCGCAGCAATGCGCTGCTCGACACAAATCGTAACGTGTTCTAATCTTTCTTAAGCGATCTGCTCTTCGCGCAAGCGCTCATCGCCAGGTCCTTTAGCTCGGGAGGCAAATCAGTGACGTCCATTGAACAGCGTGACGTGGGTTCGGTCCTAGCCGGCATCGACGATCTGTTGCCGCTGATTGCCAAGCGGGCACAGGCGACAGAGGAACTTCGACGGCTGCCGGACGAGACCGTTGCAGAGCTTGACGAGGTTGGCTTCTTCAAACTTCTCCAGCCCGATCAGTGGGGTGGCCTGCAGTGCGATCCGACGGTGTTCTACGAGGCGGTCCGCCGCATCGCCGGCGCCTGCGGTTCGACCGGCTGGGTCAGCTCGATCATCGGCGTGCACAACTGGCACCTGGCCCTGTTCGATCAGAAGGCGCAGGAGGAGGTCTGGGGTGAGGACCCGACGGTGCGGATCTCCTCGTCTTACGCCCCGATGGGGGCGGGCACCGTCGTCGACGGCGGCTACCTGGTCAACGGCTCGTGGAACTGGTCATCCGGATGCGACCACGCGACATGGACGTTCGTCGGCGGCCCGGTGATCAAGGACGGCAAGCCGGTCGACTTCGGCAGCTTTTTGATCCCGCGCTCTGAATACAAGATCGACGACGTGTGGCACGTCGTCGGGCTCAAGGGCACCGGTAGCAACACGCTGGTGGTCAAGGATGTGTTCGTGCCCCGGCACCGCTTCCTGTCCTACAAGTCGATGAACGACCGCACCGCGGGCGGTCTGCAGACCAACACCGCACCGGTGTACAAAATGCCTTGGGGCACAGTGCATCCCACCACGATCTCGGCTCCGATCGTCGGGATGGCGTACGGCGCCTACGACGCCCACGTCGAGCATCAGGGCAAGCGTGTCCGCGCCGCGTTCGCGGGCGAGAAGGCCAAGGACGATCCGTTCGCCAAGGTGCGCATCGCCGAGGCGGCCAGCGACATCGATGCCGCGTGGCGGCAACTGATCGGCAACGTCGGCGACGAGTACGCGCTGCTGCAGGCGGGACAGGAGATCCCGTTCGAGTTGCGCGCCCGCGCCCGCCGCGACCAGGTGCGCGCCACCGGCCGCGCGATCGCCTCCATCGACCGGCTCTTCGAGGCGTCGGGCGCCACCGCGTTGAACAACGATGCTCCGGTGCAACGGTTCTGGCGTGACGCACATGCGGGTCGGGTGCACGCCGCCAACGATCCGGAACGCGCCTACCTGATCTTCGGCAACAACGAGTTCGGGCTGCCGCCCCAGGACACGATGGTCTGATGACATCATTCGCCGCCGAAACCGCACAACAGCAAGAGATCACGTTCGAATCGACCTCCCGCTATGCGCAGGTACGCGACGATATGCGGCTGCACTACCACGAAGCCGGCGTCGGCAATGACGAGACGGTGGTGCTGCTGCACGGCGGTGGGCCCGGCGCGTCGAGTTGGTCGAACTTCGGACGCAACATCGGTGTGCTCGCCAAGCACTTCCATGTGATCGCCGTCGACCAGCCGGGCTACGGGCATTCCGACAAACACACCGAGCACGAGCAGTACAACCGGTACAGCGCGACGGCGGTGCTGAACCTGTTCGACCACCTCGGGATCGAACGCGCTGCGCTGGTGGGGAATTCGCTGGGCGGGGGCACGGCCGTCCGGTTCGCGCTCGACAATCTGGACCGGGCGGGGCGGCTGGTGTTGATGGGCCCCGGCGGCCTGTCGGTCAACCTGTTCGCGCCGGACCCGACCGAGGGCGTCAAGCTGCTCGGCAAGTTCACCGCCGAGCCGACGCGCGAGAACATGGAGAAGTTCCTGCGCATCATGGTCTACGACCAGAAGCTGATCACGCCCGAATTGATCGACGAGCGGTTCGAGATCGCGAGCCAGCCCGAGTCGCTGGCCGCGGCGCGCGCGATGGGGAAATCGTTCGCGGGCCCCGACTTCGAGCTCGGCATGATGTGGCGCGAGGTGTACAAACTGCGCCAGCGCGTGCTGCTGATCTGGGGCCGCGAGGATCGCGTCAACCCGCTCGACGGCGCGCTGGTCGCACTCAAGCAGATTCCGCGGGTGCAGTTGCACGTGTTCGGGCAGTGCGGACACTGGGCACAGCTGGAGAAGTTCGACGAGTTCAACAAGCTGACGGTAGATTTTCTTGGAGGTGGGTGATGAGCATCAAATCTCTGGGCTACCTGAGGATCGAGGCCACCGACATCGCCGCCTGGCGCGAGTACGGGCTGAAGGTGCTCGGCATGGTGGAGGGCTCCGGCGCGACCGAAGGGGCGCTCTATCTCCGAATGGACGAGTTCCCGGCTCGCTTGGTGATCGTTCCGGGCGAGCACGATCGGTTGCTTCAATCCGGCTGGGAGACGGCCAACGCCGCGGCGCTGCAGGAGATTCGCAACCGGCTCGACGTCGAGGGCACGCCGTACAAGGAGGTCTCGGCGGCCGAACTCGCCGACCGTCGCGTCGACGAGATGATCACGTTCGACGACCCGTCGGGCAACACCCTCGAGGTCTTCCACGGTGTCGCGCTGGAGCACCGTCGCGTCGTCAGCCCGTACGGTCACAAATTCGTCACCGAAGAGCAGGGTCTCGGCCACGTGGTGCTGACCACGCGCGACGATGCCGAATCTCTGCACTTCTACCGCGACGTGCTCGGCTTCTATCTGCGCGACTCGATGCGGCTGCCACCGCAGTTGGTCGGCAGGCCCGCCGACGGCCCACCCGCGTGGCTGCGATTCTTCGGCGTCAACCCGCGTCACCACAGCCTGGCCTTCATGCCGGGAGAGACCCCGAGCGGCATCGTGCACCTGATGGTCGAGGTGGGTGACTCCGACGACGTCGGCCTGTGTTTGGACCGGGCGCTGCGCCGGAAGGTGCCGATGTCGGCGACGCTGGGCAGGCACGTCAACGACAAGATGCTGTCGTTCTACATGAAGACGCCCGGCGGATTCGACGTCGAATTCGGTTGCGAAGGGCTGCAAGTCGACGACCACGACTGGGTCGCGCGGGAAAGCACCGCGGTCAGCCTGTGGGGCCACGACTTCAGCATCGGCTTCAAGTAGTCGTGACGAGCGCTCGCGCGAGGAACCGACGGTAGTGTCGGCCGAGCCAATAGACCCACGCACATTCCGAAATGTGCTCGGGCAGTTCTGCACCGGCATCACTGTGATCACCACGATGCACGACGCCGCGGCGATCGGCTTCGCGTGCCAGTCGTTCGCGGCGCTGTCACTGGACCCCCCGCTCGTGCTGTTCTGTCCGACCAAGGTGTCCCGGTCCTGGAAGGCCATCGAGGCGTCCGGCAAGTTCTGCGTCAACGTGCTGCACGAGAATCAGAAGGACGTCTCGGCCCGGTTCGGGTCGAGGGAACCCGACAAGTTCGCCGGCATCGACTGGAGCCCGTCGAAGTTGGGCTCACCGGTGATCAAGGGCACGCTGGCGCACATCGACTGCACGGTGGCTTCCGTGCACGACGGCGGCGATCACCTCGTCGTGTTCGGCGCGGTGCACTCGCTGACCGATGTGCCGCACAAGAAGCCGCGGCCGCTCCTGTTCTACAAGGGCCAGTACACCGGGATCGAGCCGGACAAGAACACGCCCGCGCACTGGCGCGACGACCTGGAGGCGTTCCTTACCGCGACCACCGACGACACCTGGCTCTAGATTCCCCTACTTGCGGTGTGGGCCCATCTCGCCGATGAAGTCGATGATGGCGCGCGCCACCTCGCGGTGCATGGTGTCGTTGAGGACGTCGTGGTGGCCGCCGGGGAATTGCTTGAGCTGCAACGCTTCTAGCTGGTCGGCGTAGGCAGCCACCGCGCCGATCTGCGCGATCGGGTCGGCGACGCCGTGCACGGCCAGCGTGGGCACCGTCAACCCGGGCAGATCTTTTCCGAAGCGGTCCCACGCGACGTCGAGCGCCCGCGCCAAGGGGGCGCCGTCGGCATCGACGAAGGCGAGTGGGTCGTTTTCGAGCGAATCCAGGTAGAACGGATCCTCCGAGAGCCATAGCGGGTCGAGATCGAACGCGCTGTCGGAGTCGAGCAACTCCGGGATCGGCACCAGCGGAGCACCGGAGACGACCCCCGCCCGATAGCGGTCGGGTTGGTCGAGCAGCCGCGTCAGCGTCACCACCGCGCCGAACGAATGGCCCTGGGCGATCAGCGGCAGATCCGAACGCTCGCCTCCCCGGCTAGCGCGTGGGCCCACAGCGAGTTCGGTCAGCGCATCGGCAAGATCCGAACTGTCCTCGATCGACCCGAAGTCGCCGCGCGATCCGGGGCTGAGGCCGTGGCCGAACTGGTCGACCGCCCACAGGTCGATGCCCGCGGCGTTGAGCGCGAAGCCGTAGCGGTGGTAGACGCCGGTGTGCTCGCCGAAGCCGTGCAGGAAGACGACGGCGGCGCGTGGCTCTTCCGCCGCCCAGTGTCGGTAGTAGGCCCGACCCTTCGGATGCTCGATGAATGGCATGGCGACGAGTTTAGCTGTGAGCCAAGGCACACCGCGGTGCGAATTGAGAGCTGAGACATCCGCAGCGCGCACCGCATCTGGTCCATTGCTGCCAAGGATCCATCAATTGCTGCCAGCGGAATTAAACCCCTGACCTCCCTGTTTAATCAGTCAGATCAGTCAGAGAGAACCTCGAGGACCGACACCACGGGGCCCGGGCCCACAAGGTCCGGAACCCAGACAGCAGAAAGAAGAAGGCACGAAAATGAAGAAGTTCGGATTTGCCACCATCATCGCCAGCGGTTTGACTGCGGCCTTCGTTGGCCTCGCTGCTCCCGCTTCGGCAGGCGTTGATCACCTCGGCTGGCTCAACGACATTCATCAGCACGTAAGCGTTCCGCAGGTGGACAACAGCGTGCAGCAGAGCCGCTGAGAGAACTCCGGCAATCAAAAGGGGCACCCGAACGGGTGCCCCTTTTCGTTGGGCCACGGGCGGGTACTTTCATCGACGTGACCGAATTAGAGGGCCGCACCGCGCTCGTCACCGGCGCCGCCGGCGGTATCGGTGCGGCGTGCGCTCGTGAGTTGGCCAGGCGCGGGGCACTGGTGACAGTCGCCGACATCGACGCCGCCGGAGCCGAATCGGTTGCCCGGGAGATCGGCGGAAAACCCTGGGTGGTCGATCTCTCGGACGCCGAAGCGCTGGAAACCCTGAAACTCGACGCCGACATCCTCGTCAACAATGCCGGCGTACAACACGTCAGCCCGATCGCCGAATTTCCGCCCGAACGCTTTCGGTTCATCCAGACGCTGATGGTCGAGGCGCCGTTCCTGTTGATCCGCGCCGCGCTACCCCACATGTACGACAACGGCTTCGGGCGGATCATCAACATCTCGTCGGTGCACGGCCTGCGCGCCTCCGAATACAAGGTCGCCTACGTCACCGCCAAGCACGCGCTCGAGGGGTTGTCGAAGGTGACCGCCCTCGAGGGCGGTCCGCACGGCGTGACGAGCAACTGCGTCAATCCCGGCTACGTGCGAACACCCCTGGTGACCAAACAGATCGCCGATCAGGCCCGCACCCACGGCATCCCGGAGCAGCAGGTCGTGGCGGAGGTGCTGCTGAAGGAGAGTGCGATCAAACGCCTGCTCGAACCCGAGGAGGTGGCATCACTGGTGGCCTGGTTGGCATCGCCCGATGCCGGCATGGTGACGGGCGCCTCCTACACCATGGACGGCGGGTGGAGTGCGCGCTGACTCACCGCAGCCAGTCCCCGATGCGTCGTAGCGCCTCGTCGATGTCGCTCGTCGGGCCGGCGAACGACAGCCGCACGAACGAACCGCCACGCTGGGTATCGAAGTCGATCCCCGGGGCGATGGCCACCCCGGTGTCGGCGAGCATCTTCGAGCAGAACGACAGCGAGTCGCCCGTCAGGTGGGACACGTCGGCGTAGACGTAGAACGCGCCGTCGGTCGGTGCGAGCCGATCGATCCCGATCGTGCGCAGCCCGTCGAGCAGCAGAGCGCGGTTCGCGGCGTAATGGTGGAGCAGACCTTCGGCCTCGGCGATCGACTCCGGCGTGAACGCGGCCACCGCGGCGATCTGCGGCAGCACCGGCGGGCAGATCGTGAAGTTTCCGGTCAGGCAGTCCACGGCGCGCTGCAGTTCGCGTGGCACCAGCAGCCAGCCGAGGCGCCACCCCGTCATCGCGAAGTACTTGGAAAAGCTGTTCACCACAACGGCTTCCCGCGATGTCTGCCATGCGCAGCTGGTGTCCGGTGCGCCTTCGTAGACCAGGCCGTGATAGACCTCGTCGCTGATCAGCCGAACGCCGGAGTCCGCGCACCAGGACGCGATCGCAGCCAGCTCGTCGGGCGGAATCACCGTGCCGGTCGGGTTGGCGGGGCTCGCCACCACCACGCCGTGCACGGGCGGTTGCAGGTCGGCGAGCATCTGTGCGGTCGGCTGGAATCTGGTTTCGGGCCCGCACGGGATCTCGACGACCTCGCAGCCAAGGGCCGAAAGGATGTTGCGGTAGCAGGGATATCCGGGGCTCGCGATCGCGACGCGGTCACCGACGTCGAAGCAGGCCAGAAACGCCAGAAGGAACCCACCCGACGAGCCGGTGGTGATCACCACGTCGTTGGGATCGACGACCAGGCCGTGCCGGGACCGGTAGGCACCCGCGATCGCGCCACGCAGTTCGGGGATGCCGAGGGCGACGGTGTAGCCGAGAACGGTGTTGTCCAGCGCCGCCTTCGCCGCCTCGCGCACCGCCGCGGGTGCCCCGGCGCTGGGTTGACCGGCGGACAGGTTCACCAGGTCGCCGTGGGTGCGCTGACGCTTCGCGGCGGCCAGCCACACATCCATCACATAGAACGGCGGGATGCCTGCGCGCAGTGAGACGGTGCTCATGCAAGCAACGCTAGAGCACCTGGGATTCGAGGCTGCGCAGATGCTCCCGCGGCGGCCCGAGCAGCTGTGCGCTGCTGTGCGCGCGTTTGAAGTACAGCTGGACATCGTGTTCCCAAGTGATCGCGATGCCGCCGTGCATCTGCACGGCTTCGGCGGCCACTGTGGAGAACGCCTCGCTCGCCGAAAAGCGCGCCAGCGCCGCAGAGGTGGCCGACGGCTCGGCGATGGCCTCATTGACGACCGCGCGCGCCGACTGCACCGCGACATAGAGATCGGCCATCCGGTGCTTGAGCGCCTGGAAACTGCCGATCGGGCGACCGAACTGAACGCGGTTCTTGGTGTATTCGACGGTCAGGTCGAGACATCTCGCCGCTGCGCCGATCTGCTCGGCGGCCACCAGGATGGCCGCCGTATCGGCAAGGCCGGGGTCCGGGCCGAGATTCGACGTGGCCTGCGGCTCCAACCGCGCCAACGGCCGCGTCGGGTCCATGGTGTCGACCGGCGTTACCGCGAATTGTGTCCAGCGGGTGAGGGTTTCACCGTCGGTGGCGATCACGACGTCGGCAATCGCGCCGTTGACCGCGAAGTCGGGGTCGAACACGACGGTGCCGATCGCGGCTCCTTCTGCCAGCTGCTCGATCGCATCCGCATCGGGCTCCTCGGCCGACAACAGTGCCAGTTCGGCGAGCGTCGTGCCCAGCAACGGGGTCGGTGCCAGCGCCTTGGCCAGTTCCTCGAGCACGACCGCGGCGTCGGCGAGCTCACCGCCCGCGCCGCCGAGCTCCTCGGGCACCACCAGTGCGGCCGCGCCGACCTGCTCGCACAACAGCTTCCACAGCGACTCGTCGTAGCCGCGTTCGGACTCGATCGCCTGGCGCACAGCGGCGGGGGATGCGTGCTTGTCGACCAGCGCAGCGACGGTTTCGCGCAGCAGTTCGCGTTCCTCGCTCATCAGTTTCGCCTCCTCGCGCAAGCGCTCGTCATCACAGAGCCTCCAATACCCTGCGGCGGTGCCACGTCGGGTCACCCCACGCCGACCGCAGCGCCTGCACCTTCAGTAGCAGTAGCGACAGGTCGTGCTCCTGCGTGAAACCGATGGCGCCGTGGGTCTGCAGCGAGGACCGCGCCGACAACAGCGCCGCGTCGGCTGCGGCCACCAGCGCGGCACTGACGTCACGTGGCGTGTTGTCGGAGTCGTCGCCGAGCGACAGCGCCGCACCGTAGACCAGCGGCCGGGCCAGTTCGACGGCGATGTGAACGTCGGCGAGCTTGTGCTTGATCGCCTGATAAGACCCGATGGTCCTGCCGAACTGACTGCGCTGCTTGGCGTAATCCACGGAAGCGTCGAGCATGGCCTGTCCCGCGCCGACCAATTGCGCGGCGGTGGCGAGCACGCCGTGCTCGAAAGCCCTTCCGGTGTGGGCTTTCTGCGCATCACCCGACGCCGTCACGTCGAACAGTTTGCGCGCCGGGTCGACGGATTCGTGCGGATCACCCGCGTCGCCGTCGGTCACCTCGCCATCACCCACGACCAGGACCAGCCCGGCGGAGTCGGCGTCGACTGCGCGCGGAACGTGCGGAGGGAACGCGACAGTGGCGATCAGATCGCCGGACGCCAGCGCACCGCAGCGTTTGTCGTCGGCGAGCAGAACCGGTGCTACCGCAACGGATTCGGTGACCGGTCCCGGCACGCCCCAGTATCCGAGGCGGTCCGCGGCGACCACCAGGTCGACGGGGTGAGCCTCGATGCCGTCGAATCGTTCGGGTACCAGCAGCGCCGTCACCCCGAGGTCGGCCAGCGTCGACCAGATCTTGCGTCCTGGTCCGGTGTCGCCCGCACCCCATGCGCGCACCGCCGCGGGTACGCCTGCAGCGCCCAGGGCGGCGTCGATGCTGGCGGCGAAGTCACGCTGCTGTTCGTCAGTCTGGAAATACACGGTCGAATTTTCCTTCTACTCGCGGGGCAGACCGAGGAGCCGCTCGGCGATGATGTTGCGCTGAATCTCGTTGGTGCCGGCGTAGATCGGGCCACCCAGCGCGAAAAGCAGCCCCTCGGTCCAGCTGTCGACGAGCTCACCATCTGCACCCCGCATGTCGAGTGCCGTCTGGTGCAAGGCGACGTCGAGGTCGGACCAGAACACCTTGGTGATCGACGACTCGGCACCGAGCTCGCCGCCGTCGGCGAGGCGGGTCACGGTGCCGAACGTGTGCAACCGGTACGCCTGCGCCTTGATCCACGCGTCGGCGACCCGATCGGTGAAGGCGGGGTCGGGATTGTTCTTCCACTGTGCGACGAGCCGCTCGGCGGGGGCGAGGAACCGAGCCGGGCTGCGCAGCGACATGCCGCGCTCGTTGCTCGATGTACTCATCGCGGCGCGCCAGCCGTCGTGCACACCGCCGATCACGTCGTGGTCGGGGACGAAAACATCGTCGAGGAAGATCTCACCGAAGCCGGTGTCGCCGCCGAGCTGGGCGATGGGCCGAACCGTGACGCCGTCGGCCTTCAGGTCGAACATGACGTACGTGAGGCCCTTGTGCCGCTCGGCCTGTGGATCGGACCGGAACAGCCCGAAGGCCCTGTCGCCGAACGGGGCCCGCGAACTCCAGATCTTCTGGCCGTTGAGCTTCCAGCCGCCGTCGGTCTTCGTGGCCGTCGACCGCAGCGATGCCAGGTCGCTGCCCGACTCCGGCTCGGACCAGGCCTGCGCCCAGATCTCCTCGCCGCTGGCCATCTTCGGCAGCACCCGGTCGAGTTGCTCGGAGGTGCCGTGCGCGAACAGCGTCGGGGCGAGCATCGAGGTGCCGTTCGCGCTGGCCCGGCCCGGCGCTCCGGCGCGGAAGTACTCCTCCTCGTAGACGATCCACTGCAGCAGCGTGGCGTTGCGGCCGCCGTATTTCTCCGGCCATGCGATCACCGACAGGCCCGCCTCGAAGAGCACCTTGTCCCAGCGGCGATGCTGCTCGAAGCCCTCGGCCGTGTCGTAGGACCTGGTCGGGAAGTGCTCTGTGTTGGCGGCGAGGAAGTCGCGGACCTCGGCCCGGAACTCCTCGGTCGCGCTGTCGAAAGCCAAATCCATCAGATCATCTCCCGCAGTTGCGGCTTGACCACTTTGCCTCCAGGGTTGCGCGGCAGGGCGTCGAGAAACGCCACCGATCGCGGTGTCTTGAAATTCGCCAGATGCTCACGGGTGTAGGCGATCACGGCGGCCTCGTCGAGGGCGGCGCCGGGCAACGTGACGATGAACGCCTTGCCGACCTCGCCGAGCCTGTCGTCTGGCACACCGATGACCGCGGCCTCGGCGACACCGTCGAGCCGCGCCAGCACCTGCTCGATCTCGGCGGGGTAGACGTTGAATCCGCCGCAGATGTACATGTCCTTGAGCCGGTCGGTGATCTTGAGGTTGCCGGACTCGTCGACGCAGCCGACATCGCCGGTGTGCAGCCAGCCGTCGGCGTCGATGGCCGCCGCGGTCGCCTCGGGATCGTCGAGGTACCCGAGCATCACGTTGGGGCCGCGCAGCAAGACCTCTCCGGTGCCGTCCTCGGCGGCGCCGTCGATACGCAGCTCGAAGTCGGCGATCGGCCGTCCACACGTGGTCGCGACCGTGACGGCGTCGTCCTCGGCGCGGCACATCGTGCCGAACCCGCTGGCCTCGGTGAGCCCGTAGGCGGTCAACACGATGTCGATGTCCAGCTCCGACTGCATCCGCTCGATCAGCACGACCGGAATCGTCGCCGCACCGGTGACCGCGAACCGCAGCGAGCTCAGGTCGTAGTCGGCGCGCTTGGGATGATCGAGCAGCGTCTGGTAGATCGTCGGCGGACCGGGCAGCACGGTGATCCGGTGCTCGGCCACGGCGGCCATGGCCTTCTCCGGATCGAAGGTCAATTGCGGTATCAGCGTCGCCCCGGTCTGCAGGCAGGCCAGGATGCCGGCCTTGTAGCCGAAGTTGTGGAAGAACGGGTTGATGCACAGGTAGCGGTCGGCGCTGGTGAGCTGCCCGCACGCGGCCCAGGCGGCGGGTGCGTCGAGTGACTGCCGGTGCGCGCACAGCGCGCCCTTGCTGCGGCCGGTCGTGCCGGAGGTGAAGAGGATGTCGGAGACGTCGTCGGGCCGCACCGCAGCGACACGCGCCGCTACGGCAGCCGAGTCGATTCCGCGGGCGACGAATTCGTCCCAGCTGCCGTCGGCCCTGTCGATCGGGACGCGGACGATGTGGCGCAGATCGGGCAGCGAGTCCCGGTCCAGATCCGCGGTCTTGTCGGCGCTGAGGAACTGTCCCGCGGCGATCAGCAGCGGCGCCCGGGTGCGGCCCAGCACGTCGGCGGCCTCGCTGACGGTGTAGCGGGTGTTGAGGGGGACGACCACGCCGCCGGCGTGGTGCGTGGCCAGGCATGCGACGACCCAGTGCCAGGTGTTCGGCGACCAGATCGCGATGCGGTCCCCGACGGCTACACCGAGGTCGATCATCGCCGCGGCGGCGGTGCGGACCTCGTCGCGCAACTGCGCGAAGGTCAGCCGCCGGTCGTCTGTGACCAGGGCGTCGTGGTCGGCGAATTGTTCGGCGATCCGGTCCAGGACCTGCGGAATGGTCCTCAGAGCGGCGGTCATCGATGCTCCTCTAACAAAGCAAGTGCTTGGTAGGTTAGCCTACAGGGGTGATAACGGTCCAGGAGTTCCGGGCCGAGGTCCGCGATTGGCTCGCCGACAACCTCGTCGGTGAATTCGCCGCGCTGAAGGGCCTCGGCGGTCCCGGGCACGACAACGTGGCGTTCGAGGAACGCCGGGCGTGGAACCAGCACTTGGCCGCCGCCGGCTACACCTGCCTGGGCTGGCCGGAGGAGCACGGCGGCCGCGGCCTTTCGGTCGCACATCGTGTGGCGTTCTACGAGGAGTACGCGATCGCCAACGCGCCCGCCAAGGTGAACCACTTCGGTGAGGAACTGCTCGGCCCGACGCTGATCGCCTACGGCACTGGTGAACACCAGAAACGATTTCTGCCGAAGATCCTCGACGTCACCGAGCTGTGGTGCCAGGGCTATTCGGAGCCCGGCGCGGGCAGCGATCTGGCCAACGTCTCGACCACCGCCGAACTCGACGGCGACCAGTGGGTGATCAACGGGCAGAAGGTGTGGACGTCGCTCGCGCACTGGGCGCAGTGGTGCTTCGTCGTCGCCCGCACCGAAAAGGGCTCCAAACGGCATGCGGGGCTGTCGTATCTGCTGGTGCCGCTCGATCAGCCCGGCGTCGAGGTGCGGCCCATCGTCCAGCTGACCGGCGACTCGGAATTCAACGAGGTGTTCTTCGACGACGCCCGCACCGACGCCGATCTGGTGGTGGGTGAGCCCGGCGACGGCTGGCGAATCGCGATGGGAACGCTGACGTTCGAGCGAGGAGTGTCGACGCTCGGGCAGCAGATCGATTACGCACGTGAGCTTTCCGCGATTGCCGACCTCGCGAAGCGCAACGGCGCGGCCGACGATCCGTTGATTCGCGAGCGGATCACCCGGTCGTGGGTGGGGCTGCGCACGATGCGGTCGTATGCGCTGGCGACGATGGACGTCGAGCAGCGAGGCGGCGAGGCCGCCGGGAAAGACTCTGTCTCGAAGTTGTTGTGGGCCAACTGGCATCGCGAGCTGGGCGACATCGCCATGGACGTGGCCGGACGCGACGGCCTGACGCTGACCGACGGCGACTTCGACGAATTCCAGCGCTTGTACCTGTTCTCGCGCGCCGACACCATCTACGGCGGATCCAACGAGATCCAGCGCAACATCATCGCCGAGCGGGTGCTCGGCCTGCCCCGGGAGGTCAAGGGTTCGTGAGCCGCGCACGTGAGGAGCAGAAGTGACTTTGGCGCAAGCGCCGAAAGAGATTGCCGGGCACGGCCTTCTGACCGGCAAGGTCGTCGTGGTGACGGCGGCGGCGGGCACCGGCATCGGGTCCGCGGTCGCGCGTCGCGCGTTGGCCGAGGGCGCCGACGTGGTCGTCTCCGATCACCACGAACGACGGCTGGGCGACACCAAGGACCAGCTTACGCAGCTCGGGCTCGGTCGGGTCGAAAGCGTGGTCTGCGATGTCACGTCGACCGCGCAGGTCGATGCGCTGATCTCGTCGACGACCGCCCGGATGGGACGGCTCGACGTGCTCGTCAACAACGCGGGCCTCGGCGGGCAGACCCCGGTGATCGACATGACCGACGAGGAGTGGGACCGGGTACTCAACGTGACGCTGACGTCGGTGATGCGGGCGACCCGCGCCGCGCTGGGCTACTTCCGTGAGGCTCGGCACGGCGGCGTGATCGTCAACAACGCCAGCGTCCTCGGCTGGCGGGCTCAGCACTCCCAGTCGCACTACGCGGCGGCGAAGGCGGGGGTGATGGCGCTGACCCGATGCAGCGCAATCGAAGCCGTCGAGTACGGCGTGCGAATCAACGCGGTGTCACCGAGCATCGCGCGGCACAAGTTCCTGGAGAAGACCAGTTCGGCGGATCTGCTCGATCGGCTGTCCGAGGGCGAGGCGTTCGGCCGGGCGGCCGAGCCGTGGGAGGTTGCGGCCACCATCGCCTTCCTGGCCAGTGACTACTCCAGTTATCTGACCGGAGAAGTGATTTCGGTGTCGAGTCAACACGCATGACACAACAGTCGGCGAGCAGACGTGACGAGCTTCTCGAGCTCGCCGCGGCGATGTTCGCCGAGCGCGGTCTGCGCGCGACGACCGTGCGGGACATCGCCGACTCGGCGGGGATCCTGTCCGGCAGCCTCTATCACCATTTCAAGAGCAAAGAGCAGATGGTCGAAGAGGTGCTGCGGGACTTCCTGGATTGGCTGTTCGGCCGGTACCGGGAGATCGTCGAGACCGAATCGAATCCGCTCGAGCGGCTCAAGGGATTGTTCATGGCATCCTTCGAGGCGATCGAGCACCGGCATGCCCAGGTCGTCATCTATCAGGATGAGGCCAAACGGCTTTCGACGCTGCCGCAGTTCGACTTCGTCGAGGCCCGCAACAGAGAACAACGCCAGATGTGGGTGGATGTGCTCAGCCAAGGTGTCGAGGACGGCTGTTTTCGCCCGGATCTCGACGTCGACCTGGTGTACCGGTTCATCCGCGACACCACATGGGTTTCGGTCCGCTGGTATCAACCCGGCGGACCGTTGACGGCCGAACAGGTCGGCCGTCAATACCTGGCCATAGTCCTTGGCGGCATCACGAAAGAAGGAGCTTGACATGTCTGAGGCATACGTCGTCGAAGCGGTCCGCACCGCGGTCGGCAAGCGCAACGGATCGTTGGCCGGCGTTCACCCCGTCGACCTCGGCGCCGCGGGATGGCGGGGCCTGTTCGATCGCGTGGACGTCGACCCCGGGGCGGTCGGGGACGTGATCGCCGGCTGCGTCGACGCCATCGGGCCGCAGGCGGGCAACATCGCCCGGTTGTCCTGGCTTGCCGCCGGCTATCCGGAGGAGGTCCCGGGTGTCACGGTAGATCGGCAGTGTGGATCGAGTCAGCAGGCCATTTCGTTTGGCGCACAGGCGATCATGTCCGGCACCGCAGATCTGATCGTGGCCGGCGGTATGCAGAACATGAGCCAGATCCCGATCTCGTCGGCGATGACCGTCGCCGAGCAGTTCGGGTTCACCTCGCCGACGAACGAATCGAAGAGCTGGCTGCACCGCTACGGCGATCAGGAGATCTCACAGTTTCGCGGGGCGGAGCTGATCGCCGAGAAGTGGAACCTCTCCCGCGAAGAGATGGAGGAGTACGCGCTCGCCAGCCACCAGCGTGCGCAGGAGGCGATCCGCGCCGGGTATTTCGAGAACGAGATCATCCCGGTCGATGGCTTCGTCACCGACGAGGGTCCGCGCGACACCTCCATGGAGAAGATGGCGGGACTCAAGACCCTCACCGAAGGCGGGCGGCTGACCGCAGCGATGGCCAGCCAGATCTCCGATGGCGCCAGCGCGGTGCTGCTGGCCTCCGAGCAGGCCGTCAAGGACCACGGACTGGAGCCGCGCGCTCGGATCCACCACATCAGCGCCCGCGGCGCCGACCCGGTTTTCATGCTCACCGGACCGATTCCGGCGACGCGCTATGCGCTGGAGAAGACCGGGCTGACGATCGACGACATCGACACCGTCGAAATCAACGAGGCGTTCGCGCCTGTGGTGATGGCGTGGTTGAAGGAGACCAAGGCCGATCCGGCCAAGGTCAACCCGAGCGGCGGCGCGATCGCGCTCGGCCACCCCCTCGGGGCGACGGGAGCCAAGCTGTTCGCGACGATGCTGAACACGCTGGAGCGCACCGGCGGTCGGTACGGCCTGCAGACGATGTGCGAGGGCGGTGGCACCGCCAACGTCACGATCATCGAACGGCTTTAGCCCTGCGCGAGTGTGCGGTTTCGTACGCCGAACGCCTTCGAAACGTCAAAAACCGCACAGTCGCGGGAGGATGAGGGCTACTGCGCCAGCGCAAGCCCACCCAGTGCGATGATCCAGCTGGCGAAGCTGCCGACGAGGAAGTACTCGGTCACCTCGTCGATTCCGATGTCGCCGTTCCCGCGGGCCTTCTGGGCGTTGATCTCCGGGAACCGGATGATGCTTTTCGCGGCAACCACCGCGGTGGCCGCGGCAAGCTGACCCGCCAGACCAAGGCCGAGGATCAGTAGCCGTTCCATCGGGCCCAGGAGCCTGCCGCCTTTCAGCTTGTCCGACGGCTGCGGCTCACCGGCGGGCTTGACTGCGCCAACGGATCCAAGAACCAACCGCACCAGCTGGTTTCCCGTCGACAGCTGCAGGAAGGTGACGCCGATGACCATCAGCAGTTGGTCGGGATCGACCTGGCGCCCAGCCCATGATGGCCAGCGCGCGACGAGCCCAGTGACCTCGGAACCCCAGCCCGACAGCAGAATCAGCAGTCCGACCGCGCCGCCGAACACCGCAAGCGGCGCCACCTCGTGTTCGCCGGTCCTTTCGCCGCGGCTGCACAGCACGACCCATGCGACACCGGCCGCCGCGGCGACCGTCAACAACGGAAGGTCACCCAGGTGCCACAGGCCGGCAAGCGCCGCAGACGCCGCCACGGCCGCGGGTGCCACGACCGACGCCACCCACAGGCGCGCGGTCAGCCGCCTGCAGGCATCCGCGATACCGATCGCGATCAGCAGCACCGCGAGTGCGTTCACCGGACACTCCTGAGGTATTCCGAGGCCTGCTTGATCAGGTCGAGGCCGTCGCGGCCGGCGCGCTGCGACACCGCGGAGGCGCTGATGCCCTCCTGGCGGGCGATGTCCTTCTTGGTGTGGTTGCTCAACAGGCCCTTCAGAATGCGGATCGATCGGTCATCCAGCGAGCCAATCAGATGGTCCCGACAAATCAGGGCGGCGTTCACGGCATCGACGTCGTCGCGGCCGTCGGCCCGGAAGGACGTCCGCACCAGAGCCAGGCCGGGTCGACGCTGAGCCGATGCGGTCCACTCGATCGCGTTGCGCGCGGTCCACCAACCGGGGCCGTCCTGGATGCCGCCGGTCTCGTCGAGCACCGTGACCCCGCCCCAGCCGATGCCGAACCGCACATCGATTGCCGGTGCCACGGCCAGCCGGATCGTCAGCGCCGCGTCGATCGCGAGGCCGACACTGGAGAATGCGCCCTGAAACTCGTCGCCGACCGTGAAAACAGGCGGGTCGATCGCCGCCTCGGTGAACTCGCCAAGCGCACCGCTGAGCAATCGGTGTACGCCCGCGCGATCGGCGGCCGTTCGGGAACCGACCACGTCGCCGATAAGCGTCGCCCGCACACTCGATGAAGCGCCGCTCTTCATCTCCGACATATGAAGAGTATAGCTTCAATAACTTGAAGTTAAGCTCTAACCTTAATCAATGAGCGCCGCTGCCGCCTGTAGGTGCTTGACCGCATCGCCGACGATCGATTCGATCAACTGGGCGCAGGACGGCAGATCGTCGAGAATGCCTGCGACCTGTCCCGACGCCAGCACGCCCGCGTCGGTGTCGCCCTCGACGAGGCCGGCCTTCAGCAGCATCGGTGTATTGGCCGCCATCACAACCTGAGACCAGCTGAGTTCCTTGCCGTGCCGCATCTCGAGACCGTCGCTGATCATCGACCGCCAGGTCATCTTCGACATCTTCTTGAACTTCTGCGCGTTGCGCACCGCGGCGCTGAATCCACGCAACCGCGAACCGCCCTCGAGCTTTTCCACCAGTCCGGTGCGCAGCACCCGGTGCGGCATGCCATCGACGCGCGTGGACACCACGGTGCCGTCGAGGCCCGCCTGCAGATAACGCTGCTTCACCGCATCGGGGACTGTCGAGTCCGATGTCAGCAGGAAACGCGTTCCCATCGCAACACCTGCGGCACCGTAGGACAACGCCGCGGCCAGGCCGCGACCGTCGAAGAACCCACCGGCGGCCACCACCGGGATATCGACCGCGTCGAGCACGGACGGAAGCAGCAAGGTGGTGGCCACCGGACCGGTGTGACCACCGCCCTCTCCGCCCTGCACGATCACCGCGTCGGCTCCCCACCCCGCGACCTTTTTCGCGTGCTTGGCCGCGCCGACGGACGGGATCACCACCACGCCTGCGTCTTTGAGCCTGGTGATCAGATCCGGCTTCGGCGCCAGCGCAAACGACGCCACCTCGACGCCCTCACGGATCAGCAGATCGACCCGGTCGATGGCATCGCCCGCGTCGGCCCTGATGTTGATGCCGAACGGCTTGTCCGTGGCGGCCTTCACCTTGGCTATCGCGGTCTGTAGTTCCTCCAGCGTCATGGTCGCCGACGCGAGGATGCCCAGGCCGCCGGCGTTCGACGTCGCGGACACGAGCCGCGCACCGGCCACCCAACCCATGCCGGTCTGCACCACGGGATGTTCGATGCCGATGAGTTCGGTGAGCGGCGTGCGCAGTCTGGTCACGAGCGGATCTCTTTGTCCCGCAGTGATTTGGGGTCGATCACCTCGCGCAGCAGTGTGAGCTCGCCCTCGGTCGCCAGCCGCGTTTCCTCGGCGTCGTCGAGTCCATGGACCTCGAAGGAGGTGTTCTCCCTGACCTGTTCGGCGTCGATACCCGGATGCAGCGAAACGGCCCGCATGGTGCGGTCCGGGCCGTTGAAGTCGAAGACACCGAGGTTGGACACCACCCGGTAGACATTGACGAACCGGTATGCCGGATTGTCGGGATCCACCTTGTCCCAGCCGATCCCGGACACGATATCGACATGAGCGCAGAACACCCGCTTGGAATGGTTGCCGACCCAATAGCTCGTTGCATGGTTGATCGTGTTGCCCGGTGCGCCCCGCACTCCGAACATCTGCCGGGTCGGATGCTGCAGCGGCCCGAACGCCGACAGGTTCTGGTTGCCGTACCGGTCGATCTGGTTTGCGCCCATCACGACGTGGCGGCGACCCCAGGCGAGCGTCTCGAAGACGCGGCCGAACGGCATCCACCCTTCGATGGCCCCTGCGGCACCGATCGCCGGAATGTCGGCCAGCAGTCGGGCCTCACCGTCGGTGAGCAGGATGTCGGGGGAGAACGTCAGGCGCGCCAACCGGGCGCCGATCGACACCATGGTCGCCATCGGGCTGACCATGATCTCGCCTGCGTCCCGGAACAGTTCGGCGCACGCGACGGCGCACACCTCGGCGCGGGACATGGAGATCACTTGCTCGCCTCCTGGAATCGGCGCACCGCGGCCTGGTAGTCGGCCTCGCTGCCGGACAGATACGTCGCGACGAACTCCTGCCATGTCTCGTCCGACGCGGCCGCCTCGGCATAGTGCCGCTGGAACTTCTCGTCGCGATTGTAGTCGGGTTCGGCCGTGGTGAAGTGTGCGCCGTTGGGCGCCTCGACGACGGAGTCCACCATCATCCGGTTGATCAACAAGGCTTGCGGTGGAACCGATTTCACCAGCTCGTCGGTCGGCACCACGCGCTCGACCGACAGCAGCCGTTTCTGCGCGGCCATCAGATAGAGGTCGTCGAAGTAAGGGTCGATTCCCGTATAGGCCGCATTGGCCTGCTCGTCGCCGATGTTCAGGTGGACGAAGGCCACGTCGAGGTTCAGCGCGGGCATTGCGACGAGCTCCTCGTAGCCGCCGTCGGTTCGGTAGGGCGATGTCACGGTCTTGAGCTCGTCACCCCAGAAGGCGCGCACATCGCTACCGAGGCCCGCGCGGATCGGCAGGAACGGAAGCCGTTGCGCGGCAGCCTGTAAGCCGCACCGCAGCATGCCCTCGTCCATCTCGCGCGATTCGATCGAGCCGGTGGTGCGCGCCTTGGCGAACCACGGGTCGTAGAACGGCGGCGAATCCAGGGAGACGAAGCCGTAGTACACCCGCTTGACCTTGCCGGCCGAGCAGAGCAGCCCGACATCGGGTCCGCCGTATGTCACCACGGTCAGGTCCGTGACATCCGTGCGCAGGAGCGCCCGCACGAATGCCATCGGCTTGCGCCGCGACCCCCAGCCGCCGATGCCGACGGTCATGCCGCTCTCGATCGAGGCGACCGCGTCGTCGAGAGTTGTTCTCTTGTCGCTCACTTGGTTCCCTTGTCCGTGCCGGCGAACGCGTCGCGATGCTCATCGGACACTCCGGCGAGGTTCAGCTCGAATGTGAAGCCCTGTTCCATCCGATAGCTGGAGTTGACCTTCTGCACATCGATGAGGTTGAGCGCTTCCTTGGCGGCCCGGATGACGCGGGTGTCCTTGACCGCGATGTCCCTGGCCACCCGCAGCGCCGCCTCGTCGAGGTCGGCGCGCGGCACCACCTCGTGCACCGAGCCGAAGTGGTGCAGCGTCGCGGCGTCCACGGTCGCGGCCGTGAAGAACAAGCGGCGCATCATGTGCTGCGGCACCAGGCGGGACAGATGCGTGGCCGCGCCGAGCGCTCCGCGCTCCACCTCGGGCAGGCCGAAGGTCGCGTCGTCGGAGGCGACGATGACGTCGGCGTTGCCGACAAGGCCGATGCCGCCGCCGACACAGAACCCGTTGACGGCCGCCACAACCGGTACCGCGCACTCGTACACCGCACGGAACGCCTCGAAGCAGCCGCGGTTGGCGTCGATCAGCGTGGTGAAGCCCTCGGTCTTCTGCATCTCCTTGATGTCGACGCCCGCGTTGAACCCCCGGCCCTCGGCTCGCAGGATCACCACGTGTGTGGACCGATCCCGGCCCGCGGCCGTGATGGCGTCGGCGAGTTCGAACCAGCCGCGCGACGGTATTGCGTTGACGGGCGGATAGTCGACGGTGACCGAGACGATGCCCGGTTCGATCGACTTGGTGGTGATCGTCATCGACAACTCCTGGCTCTCCCCTGCAGGGGTCGGCTACCTAAGCAAGCACTTGCTTGGTACGCTAGCACAGTGACCGATGCGGCTGACAGTGCTGGCTTGGCGGGCATCAGCCTGCAACTGAACGGTCGGGTCGTCCTGGTGACCGGCGGCGTGCGAGGCGTCGGGGCCGGCATCAGCGCGGTCTTCGCCGGCCAGGGCGCGACCGTCGTGACCTGCGCGAGACGACCGGTCGAGGGTTCGCCTTACGAATTCCACTCCTGCGATGTTCGAGACGACGACTCGGTGGCGTCGCTCATCGACGCGATCGTTTCCGCGCACGGCCGCCTCGACGTGGTGGTCAACAACGCCGGCGGTTCCCCGTATGTCCCTGCAGCGGAGGCGTCCGCGAAGTTCAGCAGCAAGATCGTTGAGCTCAATCTGCTTGGGCCGCTGTCGGTTTCGACGCATGCGAACGCCGTGATGCAGACCCAGGAGCGGGGCGGGTCGATCGTGAACGTCGCGAGTGTCAGCGGCAGACGCCCGACGCCGGGCACCGTGGCCTACGGCGCCGCAAAGGCGGGCCTGGAAAGCGTCACGAGCACGCTGGCGGTCGAGTGGGCGCCGAAGGTGCGGGTGAACTCCGTCGTCGTCGGCATGGTGGAAACCGAGCAGTCCGAATTGTTCTACGGTGATGCCGATTCCATCGCGGCCATCTCGAAGAACGTGCCGCTTCGCAGGCTCGCGAAACCGGCCGACGTCGGTTGGGCCGCGGCGTTCCTCGCCTCGGACGCGGCGTCGTACATCAGCGGCGCCTCGCTCGAAGTGCACGGCGGCGGCGAGCCGCCGCACTACCTGGCAACCACGACCGCTGATCTCAAATAACTCGCCCCTCTCGAAAGGAGACCAGGACTCATGGGACTGCTCGACGGCCGCGTGGTCATCGTGACGGGTGCCGGTGGCGGCATTGGGCGCGCACACGCGCTGGCGTTCGCCGCTGAAGGCGCGCGCGTCGTGGTGAACGACATCGGGGTCGGACTCGACGGGTCGCCCGCAGGCGGCGGCAGTGCTGCGCAAAGTGTCGTCGACGAAATCACCGCCGCCGGAGGTGAAGCCGTCACCAGCGGCGCCAACGTCGCCGACTGGGCGCAGGCGGAGGGCCTCGTCCAGACCGCCGTGGACGCCTTCGGCGGACTCGACGTCCTGGTGAACAACGCCGGCATCGTTCGGGACCGGATGTTCGCGAACACTAGCGAAGAGGAATTCGACGCGGTGATCGCGGTGCACCTCAAGGGGCACTTCGCGACGATGCGGCACGCGGCGGCGTACTGGCGTGCCCAGTCCAAGGCGGGCAACACCCCGGATGCCCGGATCATCAACACCAGTTCGGGCGCGGGCCTGCAGGGCAGCGTCGGCCAGGCGAACTACAGCGCGGCGAAGGCGGCCATCGCAGCCCTGACATTGGTCGGCGCCGCCGAGATGGGCCGCTACGGGGTCACCGTCAATGCGATCGCGCCGTCCGCGCGCACGCGGATGACCGAGACGGTCTTCGCGGACATGATGTCGACGCAGGACAAGGACTTCGATTCGATGGCACCCGAGAATATCTCGCCGCTGGTGGTGTGGCTGGGAAGCATCGAGTCGCGTGCTGTCACCGGCAAGATGTTCGAGGTCGAAGGCGGCGTCATCCGGATCGCCGAGGGCTGGGCGCACGGCCCCGAGGTCGACAAGGGCGACCGGTGGGATCCTGCGGAGCTGGGCCCGGTGGTCGGCGATCTGCTCGCGAAGGCGCGGCCGCCGGTGCCGGTGTTCGGCGCCTGATTCGCCTGTTGACGAACTGATCGGGGCCGCACAACAGGTCTGTGGCGATACCATTCGCCGATGGGCAAGAAGACTTGGGAAGGGGCGGCGGACCCGCCCAGCACCAAGGAGCGGAGAAAGCTACCGGCTAAGGTGTACGAGTCGGAATTGTTCCGCCTGCAAAGTGAATTGGTGAAGCTGCAGGAGTGGACCCGACGCACCGGCGCGCGCATCGTCGTGATCTTCGAAGGCCGCGACGCCGCCGGCAAGGGCGGCACGATCAAGCGGCTCACCGAGTATCTCAGTCCTCGCGTCGTCCGCATCGCGGCGTTGCCGGCGCCGTCCGACCGTGAACGCGGGCAGTGGTATTTCCAACGCTATGTCGCCCACCTGCCTGCGCGGGGCGAGATCGTGCTGTTCGACCGGTCTTGGTACAACCGCGCGGGCGTCGAAAAAGTGATGGATTTTTGTACACCGCAAGAGCATTCGCTGTTCTTGGCGCAGGCGCCAGTGTTCGAGAACCTGCTCATAGACGACGGTATCCTGTTACGCAAGTACTGGTTCTCGGTGTCCGACGTAGAGCAACTGCGTCGATTTCGCTCGCGCATGAGCGACCCGGTGCGGCAATGGAAGCTGTCGACCATGGATGTGGAATCGGTGCACCGGTGGGAGGAGTACTCGCGAGCCCGCGACCAGATGATGACGATCACCGACACGCCCAAGAGCCCGTGGTTCGTCGTCGAATCGGACTCCAAGAAGGCCGCGCGGCTCAACATGATGGCGCACCTGCTGTCCACCGTCGACTATGCCGACGCCCCCAAGCCGAAGGTCAAACTGCCGGCGAAACCGGTCCACTCCGGCACTTACGAGCGTCCGCCTCGCCATCAATACAACTATGTGCCCGACCACGCGGTCTATGTGGCGCACGGCCGGGACTTTGCGTGACACGCGCACTACCTCGCGGCGCGGTTGCCAGACGAACGTTTGAGAATGCGCTCCGATGGTCATGATGATCAAGTGAGGCGGATCACATTGCAGTGATTGCCGGCGCGATGGTGTTGGTGCTCGCTGGATGTGGTGGTCAGAGGGGCGATGACGGCGGGGAGCGGCTTCCGAGCCGACGACCTGCACGGTCGAGTCCGACGCCCGGCTGAGCATCGCGACGGGAAACACCACCGGTGTCTACTACAGCCTGCGCCGAGGCGATCAACGCGGAGAGCGCGGGAAAGCTGAAGGCCACCGCCGCCAAAACCTCGGCCTCGCTGCAGAACATCCAGCAGCTGGTGGCGGGCACTCATAGGTCGCCGCTGTCATTCCTCGACCGCGAACACCGGATGTTCCGGCCCGGCTGTATCGGTCGCTCGGTGCCGGTGTCAGGGGTGTGCCCGCCGCCGCGCTGCTGCTGTATCTGCACCCGACGACGATCCTCATCGGCGCGGCGCTGTTCGCCGTGGGGATCGGCGTGAAAGTGGTGCTGCGGCGGGGCTCCGAGCAACCTCTTGACGCGGTGGTGGGTTATGTCTCGCAGACCACCAGTGGAATGACGCGGTCGGTGGTCTGTCGGTACTCGCGGTAAGGCGGATACATCTCCGTCAACTGCGCCCAGTAGTGCTCCCGCTCCCGCTGCGTGGCGTCGCGCGCGAGGAGGTTCATGTGCTCATCGCCGATCTGGATGTGCACCTTGGGGTCGGCCTTCAGGTTGTGGTACCAGCCCGGGTTGGTGTCGCGTCCACCGAAGGATGCGGGCAACACGATGCGGTCACCGTCGCGCAGATACAAGGTGGGCGTGGTCCGTTGCCGACCGCTCCTGCGGCCGGTCGTGGTGATCAGCGCCGCGGGAAATGTCAGCAGCTTTGCGCCGAGTCGCCCGTTCGTGCGCTGATAGACCCAGATGTGCGCCCGCGCGAAGTACTTCAACACCGCCTTGAGCAATCGCGAGTTCCGGAAAGACTGCGTCATGGATCATGAATGTCCGAAGACAGCCATGGGCAAACTACTTCTTGAGGCGCCGGCTTCCGCCATGCCAGTCCTCCTGCTGGCCAACCGATTCGGTGTCGACACCGAAGCTGGCCAGCTGTGGACGTTCACGCAGGCTGCGCTTGAGTTCCGCGAACCCGCCGAACTCGGCCAGCCCGACTACGTGATCCCACAGTCGGCCCGCATCGTCGGCGCTGGGGAGCCGGCTGATCACGGGTCCGAAGAACGCGACGCCGTCGGGCGGGTTGAAATGCAGGATCGGGGTGCCGACGTCGCGCCCCGTCAGCGCGAGTGCCTCCTCGGTCTCCGTGCGGATCTCGTCATCGAGCGACGTGTCGTCCAGCGCATCAGCCAACTCGGCCGGCAACCCGGCGCTGCGCAGCAGCGGTTCGAGTACGCGTCGCGCCCCTTGGTCCGCGCCGGATAGCGGGTCCACCTCGCGCGACGTGTCGAAGATGCGCGTGCCGATCGCCTCGTACAGCGGCTCGATCGCTTCCCGGCCGTGCTCCGCCCGCGTCCGCGCGGCGACTCGCAGCAGCCGTAACCCCGCGGTGTGGCCGGCCTCGTATTCGGGCGGGAAGTGCGCCTCGTAATCGATGTGCGCGTTGAGGATGCGCAGCGAGATGAACCGCCAATCCACTTGGTAGTCGCGCTGGTCGGCGACGGTGCGCACCCACTTGCTGGTCATCCATGCGAACGGGCAGACCGGATCGAAGTAGAAGTGCAGGTCGTATGCCGGCATGTCGCCAATCTACGCGGTCAGAAACGGCCGGATTGCCGCTCGGATGTGGTGAATCCTGCCATCCTCCACCGGGATGAGAAAGGCCTCGTCGATATGCGCACCGACCCGTCTGCCTGCGAGGGACGGCTTCGTCACGAGGTCGAAGCGGGCCCGGATGGTGTCGCCGTCCACGGTGAAGTCCGGCACGCTCGTCGACTGAATCACGCGGTACTGCGGCCCGCGATTCAGGCTGCGGCGCAGGTGTTCTCCGGAGAATCCGGTCTTGAGCCCGACCTCGATTCTCGTGCAGTCGGCCGCGAACGCGACCTTGTCCGCGTCGTGACTGACAAGCGCATCGATGTACGCCTGCGCGACGGCGATGCGCTCTGCGTCAGACGCGGCCACTAGATCCGCTCGATGATCGTGCCCGTGGACAGTGCGCCGCCCGCACACATCGTGATCAGTGCGGTGCTCTTGTCGGTGCGCTCCAACTCGTGCAGCGCCGTCGTGATCAGCCTGCTGCCGGTGCTGCCGACCGGGTGGCCCAGCGCGATGGCACCGCCGTTCACGTTCACCGTGTCCATGTCCGGGTTGTGCACGCGCGCCCAGGACAGCACGACCGACGCGAAGGCCTCGTTGATCTCGGTGACGTCGATGTCGCCCATCTTCATCCCGGCCTTCTCCAGCACCTTGGCCGTCGACTGCACCGGCCCGTCGAGGTGGTAGTACGGCTCGGCGCCGACCAGTGCCTGGCTGACGATCCGTGCCCGCGGCCGCAGGCCCAGCGCCTTGGCCTTGTCTTCGTCCATCCACAGCACCGCGGCCGCGCCGTCGGAGATCTGCGACGACGTGCCTGCGGTGTGGATGCCGCCGTCGATCACCGGCTTCAACCCGGCCAGACCCTCGAGGGTCGTATCGCGCAGCCCCTGGTCGCGGGTGACGAAGGCGCGCTCCGACGTCGGCTGTTTCTGCTCGTCGAGCACCGGCGCTTCGACGGGTGAGATCTCGCGATCGAACCTGCCCTCGGCCCAGGCCTGCTTGGCCCGGATCTGCGACTGGAAGCCCCACTGGTCGATGTCCTCGCGGGTGATCCCGCGGCGCTTGGCGATCCGCTCGGCGGCGGTGAACTGATCCGGCAGGTCGATGTCCCACGACGACGGCCGCAGCACCGAGCGGTCGGGGCCCGCGTTGGCGCCCAGACCGACTGCGCTCATCGCCTCGACGCCACAAGCGATGCCGACGTCGATGGCGCCTGTCGCAATGAGCCCGGCGATCAAGTGGTTGGCCTGCTGCCCGCTACCGCACTGGCAGTCCACGGTGGTCGCGCCGACGTGTTCGGGCAAACCGGCCACCAGCCACGCCACCCGGCTGATGTTGTTGGACTGCTGTGCGAACTGGGTCACGCAGCCGCCGATGACCTGCTCGACCTCGCCGGCGTCGATTCCCGCCTTGTCCACGACGGCCCTCTGCACCGCGCCGAGCAACTCGGTGGGATGCAGGCCCGACAACCATCCGTTCCGCTTACCGATCGGGCTGCGGGTGGCTTCAACAATTACAGGATTACCCATTCCGCCAGGCTAGAACACGTTTCATTATTCTGACAAGCTGCGTTAGGGCCGAGTCTTTGATCTGCACAGAAGGCATGTTTTACTGGCACTAGAACACGTTGCAATTGAGGAGAGCTTTGCTGATGTCTTCTGGTCCATGCCCCATTTCGCCCGACTTCGACTTCCTCGACGCGACCCTGAACCTCGAGCGTCTGCCCGTCGAGGAGCTCGCCGAGCTGCGCAAGTCCGAGGCTATCCACTGGGTCGACGTGCCCGGCGGCACCGGCGGGTTCGGCGACAAAGGCTATTGGCTCGTGACCAAGCACGCCGATGTCAAAGAGGTGTCCAAGCGCAACGACATCTTCGGCAGCTCACCGGACGGCGCGATTCCGACCTGGCCGCAGGGCATGCCCCGCGACGCCATCGATCTGCAGAAGGCCGTCCTGCTGAACATGGACGCACCACAGCACACCCGGCTGCGCAAGATCATCTCTCGCGGGTTCACCCCGCGCGCCGTCGGACGGCTCGAGGAGGAGCTACGGACCCGCGCCCAGAAGATCGCCGAGACCGCTGCGGCCGAGGGGATGGGCGACTTCGTCGAACAGGTGTCGTGCGAGCTGCCGCTGCAGGCGATCGCGGGACTGCTCGGCGTACCGCAGGAGGACCGGGACAAGCTCTTCCGCTGGTCCAACGAGATGACCGCCGGTGAGGACCCGGAGTACGCCGACGTCGACCCGGCGATGTCGTCGTTCGAGCTCATCACGTATGCCATGAAGATGGCCGAGGAGCGCTCGACGAACCCCACCGACGACATCGTCACGACGCTGATCGAGGCCGACATCGAGGGCGAGAAGCTGTCCGACGACGAGTTCGGCTTCTTCGTGGTGATGCTCGCGGTGGCCGGCAACGAGACCACGCGTAACTCCATCACCCACGGCATGATCGCCTTCTCGCAGAACCCCGAGCAGTGGGAGCTGTACAAGAGGGAACGTCCCGAGACCGCCGCCGACGAGATCGTCCGCTGGGCTACCCCGGTGTCGGCGTTCCAGCGCACCGCGCTCTCCGACACCGAACTGGGCGGCGTGACGATCAGGAAGGGCGAGCGAGTGGTGATGTCTTACCGCTCAGCGAATTTCGATGACGAGGTGTTCGACGACCCACATACCTTCGACATCCTGCGCAACCCCAACCCGCACGTCGGTTTCGGCGGCACCGGAGCGCACTACTGCATCGGCGCCAACCTCGCCAAGATGACGATCAATCTGATCTTCAACGCCGTCGCCGACCACATGCCGGATCTCAAGCCCATCGGTGAGCCCGAGCGGCTGATGTCGGGGTGGCTGAACGGAATCAAGCACTGGCAGGTTGACTACACCGGAAAGTGTCCGGTCACCGGCTGACGAATCTGAGGAGGTTTGTGGTGGATTTCAGTCGCGACGAAGGACAGCAGGCCGTCGCCGACGTCGTCACCTCGGTGCTGGACCGCGACAACACGTGGAACGCGCTGGTTGCAGGCGGTGTGACGGCGCTCGGCGTGCCGGAACGCCTTGGCGGCGACGGTGTCGGTCTGGCCGAGTTGGCGACGGCGCTGACCGAGATCGGCAGGCATGGCACCACCGGACCGGCGTTGGCCGTGCTCGGCGCCACGGCCGTGCTCCTCGACCTGGCCTCCGAGCCGCAACAGGACCGCCACCTGGCCGGTGTCGCCACGGGGTCGGTGGTGACGCTCGCGCTCAACGAGCCGGGCGCCGCGCTGCCGGACAGACCGGCCGCTACGCTCGCCAACGGCAAGCTGAACGGCACCAAGACCGGCGTTGCGTATGCGGCGCAGGCGGATTGGATGGTCGTGACCGCTGACACCGGGGTGGTGGTGGTGTCGGCGAAAGCCGACGGTGTACAGGCCACCAAGACGCCGACGTCCAACCATTCCGATGAGTACGCGGTGACGTTCTCCGACGTCGCCGTCGGCGACGACGACGTGCTGGCGACCGCATCGGCGAAGCGCGTCAACCAGTTGGCGCTCGCCGCGATGGGCTCATTCGCCGCCGGCCTGGTCGCCGGTGCGCTGCGCCTCACCGCCGACTATGTCGCCAACCGCGAGCAGTTCGGCAAGCCCCTGTCGACCTTCCAAACCGTGGCGGCACAGCTGGCCGAGGTGTACATCGCCTCCCGCACACTGACTTTGGCGGCGAACTCGGTGGTCTGGCGGTTGACCGAGGGGCGCGACGCCGACGAGGATCTTGATGTGCTCGGCTACTGGCTCGCATCGCAGGCCCCGCCCGTGATGCAACTCTGTCATCACATGCACGGCGGCATGGGCATGGACATCGCCTACCCGATGGACCGCTACTACTCGACGATCAAGGATCTGACCCGCCTGCTGGGCGGCCCGTCACACCGTCTGGACTTGGTGGGAGCACAATGTACATCGAACTGACACCCGAGCAGAGACAACTGCAAGCCGAACTGCGGGAGTACTTCTCGAATCTCATCTCTGCAGAAGAAGCGGCGGAGATGGAGAAGGACCGGCACGGCAAGGCCTACCGTGCCGTGATCAAGCGGATGGGATCCGACGGCAAGCTCGGCGTCGGTTGGCCGAAGGAGTTCGGCGGCTTGGGCTTCGGCCCGATCGAGCAGTCGATTTTCGTCAACGAGGCGCACCGCGCCGACGTGCCGCTGCCTGCCGTCACGCTGCAGACCGTCGGACCGACACTGCAGCAGTACGGCACCGACCTGCAGAAGAAGAAGTTCCTGCCCGCGATCCTGGCCGGCGAGGTCCACTTCGCGATCGGCTACACCGAACCCGAGGCGGGAACGGACCTGGCATCGCTGCGCACCACCGCGATTCGCCAGGGCGACGAGTACATCGTCAACGGCCAGAAGGTCTTCACCACCGGTGGTCATGACGCCGACTACGTGTGGCTCGCGTGCCGCACGGACCCGGAGGCGGCCAAGCACAAAGGCATTTCGATGCTGATCGTGGACACCTCGGATCCCGGCTACTCATGGACGCCGATGATCCTGTCCGACGGGGCGCACCACACCAACGCCACCTACTACAACGACGTCCGCGTGCCCGCCGAGATGCTCGTCGGCGAGGAGAACGGCGGCTGGCGGCTGATCACCACCCAGCTCAACAACGAGAGGGTGATGCTCGGACCGGCAGGCCGGTTCGCCGCGTTGTACGACCGCATCCACGCATGGGCGTCGAAGCCGGGAAGCAATGGCGACACTCCGCTCGACCACGCCGACGTCAAGCGCTCGCTTGGCGAGATCAAAGCGATGTGGCGGATCAACGAGCTGCTCAACTGGCAGGTCGCGGCGTCCGGTGAGAACATCGATGTCGCCGACGCCGCCGCGACCAAAGTCTTTGGCACCGAGCGCATTCAGTACGCAGGCCGGCTCGCGGAGGAGATCGTCGGGGCGCATGGAAACCCCGCCGATCCGGACACCGCCGAACTGCTCGAGTGGCTGGACAGCCAGACGAAGCGCAACCTGGTGATCACGTTCGGGGGCGGAGTGAACGAGGTGATGCGCGAGATGATCGCTGCCGCGGGGCTGAAGGTGCCGAGGGTTCCCAGGTGACACCCGAGGAGATCCACAAGACCGTCGAGGACATCAAGGCGGCGGGTCCGAGTAAGGCGCGCATCGCGCGCGATCCGGTGAACCAGCCGATGATCCGGCACTGGGTCGACGCCATCGGCGACGACAACCCGATCTATGTCGACGATTCGGCGGCGCGGGCGGCCGGCCATCCGGGAATCGTCGCGCCACCGGCGATGATCCAGGTGTGGACGATGATGGGGCTGAGCGGTGAGCGTCCCGGCGACGACCCCATCGGCCCGATCATGGAGTTGTTCGACAACGCGGGGTTCGTCGGCGTGGTCGCGACCAACTGCGACCAGACCTACCACCGCTATCTCCGGCCGGGCGAGGACGTCAGCGTGGTCGCAGAACTCACCGACGTCGTCGGCCCGAAACAGACCGCACTCGGTGAGGGTTACTTCATCAGCCAGCGGATCACGTGGCAGGTCGGCGACGAGGATGTCGCCGAAATGGATTGGCGCATCCTGAAGTTCAGGCCGGATGACGCAGATCAGTCCCAGACCTCCTCTGTTCCAGACGATCTCGATGGCGACGCGATGATGCGTCCCGCCTCGTCTCGCGACACCAAGTTCTTCTGGGACGGGGTGAACGCGCACGAGCTGCGCATCCAGAAGAGGCCGGACGGCAGCCTGCAGCATCCGCCGGTGCCCGCGTTGTGGGCCGACAAGGACGCTCCCGTCGACTACGTCGTCGCCAGCGGCAAGGGCACGGTGTTCAGCTTCGTGGTGCATCATGCGCCGAAGGTGCCGGGGCGAACCCTGCCGTTCGTGATCGCGCTCGTCGAACTCGACGAGGGCGTCCGGATGCTCGGCGAGCTCCGCAATGTGGACCCGGCCACGGTAGAGATCGGAATGCGCGTGCGGGCAACCTATATCGACTTCCCGGAGGGAACGAACGGCCCGGCATGGACGCTGTACGCATGGGAGCCCAGCGCATGACTACATCAACAGTGCAGGTCGGCGCGAAGCTGCCCGAGCTGTCGCTCTACGGCGATCCGACGTTCATCGTGTCGACGGCGATAGCCACCCGGGATTACCAGGACGTTCACCACGACCGCGACAAGGCACAGGCCAAGGGGTCCAAGGACATCTTCGTCAACATCCTCACCGACACCGGTCTGGTGCAGCGCTACGTCACCGACTGGGCCGGCCCGACGGCGATGATCAAGTCGATCAAGCTCCGGCTCGGTGTGCCCTGGTACGCGTACGACACGGTGACGTTCTCCGGCGAGGTCACCGATGCCACCGACGGCCTGATCACTGTGAAAGTCGTTGGCAGCAATAGCCTTGGCGACCATGTCGTCGCCACCTCGACGCTGACGATCGGAGGGGCGCCTGATGCCAGGCGAGCTCAGTGGTAAGGCGGCCATCGTCGGGATCGGCGCCACTGACTTCTCGAAGAACTCGGGCCGGAGCGAGCTGAGGCTGGCTTCCGAAGCCGTGCTGGATGCCCTCGACGATGCGGGTCTGACGCCCGCCGACGTGGACGGCATGGTCACCTTCACGATGGACTCCAACACCGAGGTCGCCATCGCGCGCGCGACGGGAATCGGTGAGCTCAAGTTCTTCTCGAAAATCCACCATGGCGGCGGTGCGGCGTGCGCGACGATCCAGCAGGCAGCGATCGCCGTCGCAACGGGCGTCGCGGATTGCGTTGTCGCGTACCGTGCCTTCAACGAGCGCTCGGGGCAGCGGTTCGGCCAGGTGCAGATGCGGTTGGTGGAGAACGCCGACTCGACGGGCGTCGACAACTCGTTCTCGTACCCGCACGGTCTGTCCACACCCGCCGCGCAGGTGGCGATGATCGCCAGGCGCTACATGCATCTGTCCGGCGCGACGAGCAAGGATTTCGGTGTGGTTTCGGTGGCCGACCGCAAGCATGCCGCGAAGAACCCGAAGGCATATTTCTACGAGAAGCCGATAACGATTGAGGACCACCAGAAGTCACGGTGGATCGCCGAGCCGCTGCGGCTCCTGGACTGTTGTCAGGAAACCGACGGTGGGGTCGCCCTCGTCATAACCTCCGCGGAGCGGGCGAAGGATCTCAAGCACAAGCCTGCCGTCATCGAGGCCGCATCGCAGGGCTCCAGCCCGGACCAGTACTCGATGGTCAGCTACTACCGGCCCGAGTTGGGACTACCCGAGATGGGGCTGGTCGGCAGGCAGCTGTGGGAGCAGTCCGGGCTGAAGCCAACGGACATCCAGACCGCTGTCCTCTACGACCACTTCACTCCGTTCACGCTGATTCAGCTGGAGGAGTTGGGATTCTGCGGCAAGGGCGAAGCCAAGGACTTCATCGCCGATGGTGCGATCGAGGTCGGCGGCAGGCTGCCCATCAACACTCACGGCGGCCAGCTCGGTGAGGCTTACATCCACGGCATGAACGGAATCGCCGAAGGAGTGCGACAGCTGCGGGGTACTTCGGTGAACCCCGTTCCGGATGTCGAGCATGTCCTGGTCACCGCGGGCACCGGTGTGCCCACCTCGGGGCTCATCCTCGGCTGAGAAGTTTGCGAACCGGCGTGCGGCTGACTGTCCGCCGCCGCCGCGGCAATGGCATGACGTCAAGATGCAGGTCCGCTGGTCAGAGTCGGACACCGTCGGCTCGATCAAGTTGTGGCTCAACGGAGTACCGCAGAAGTTCGCCGATGGCAGCTATACCTATGTTGGCCGCACCCTGATCCCCGGCACGAGTGCCTTCTACTACAAAGAGGGCATGTACCGGGCGCCGATGGCGCCAACGGACATCGTGTATCACACCGGGTTCGGCTCAGCCGACAGCGAGGCTGCTCTGTAGAGCTACGCCGGCGTCAACTCCACTCCGGCCAGCGCGACGGCGTCGTCGCGCCCGGGTGCGGTGACCACAGCTTTGAAGCCGTCGCCCTCTTTCCAGACGCTCGCCGTCAACGTCTCGCCGGGGAACACCACGCCCGCGAACCGCGCGCCGTAGCTGCCGACACGGGCGATGTCGCCGTCCAGCAGCGCATCCACCATCGCCTTGCATGTCATGCCGTAGGTGCAGAGCCCGTGCAGGATCGGCCGGGGAAACCCTGCGGCCGCGGCGAATTCGGGATCGGAGTGCAACGGGTTGCGGTCCCCGCACATCCGGTAGAGCAGCGCCTGCTGCGGCGACACCGCAATGGACAGCTCGTAATCCGGTGTTCTTTCCGGCGGCTCCGATGACGTGGACGACCCGCGCTCGCCGCCGAACCCGCCCTCGCCTCTCGCGAAGATCGACCGCTTCTGCGTCCACAACGGGACGCCGTCGGGGGTGGTGACCGTGGTCTCGGACCAGATCACGGCCGCCTTGCCCTTGTCCCAGATGTCGGTGAACCGGGTGACCGCGCGCGCGGATCCCGACGGCGGGATCGGCGCGGGCGCGGACACCGCCTCGCTGGCATGGAGCACCTTGCTGAGCTCGATGTCGATGCCGGGGAACTGCACGGTAGGCGGCTTGGTGTCGTGGAAACTCGCGGCGACATTGCCGAACGTCGGCAGCACCTGCGGCGTGTCGTCGACGAGATATCGCAACTCGCGCTTGTCCATCGGGTCCTGGCCGGCGCCGAGGCCCAGGTGGTACAGCTGGATATCGCTACTCGTCCAGGAGAATTCGACGGGATCGAGTTCCGCGCCGAGTGCCTCGTCGAGGTTGATCGGCATATCAGGCCCTCGCTGTGTTGGATGTCGCCGGCCTGGCGGCTCCCGCGATATGCAGCGCCGCCAGGTAGCCGAAGGCCATCGCAGGGCCGATCGTTCCGCCCGGCCCCGGATACGTGTGGCCCATCACCGGCGCGCTCACGTTGCCCGACGCGTAGAGGCCCTCGATCACCGAGCCGTCATCGCGCAACGCGCGCGCATGGATGTCGGTGCGGATGCCACCCTTGGTGCCGAGATCGCCCGGCACCATCTTGGCGGCGTAGAACGGCCCGTGGCTGATCTCGCCGAGGTTGGGGTTGGGCTTGTTCGTCGGGTCGCCGTAGTAGCGGTCATAGGCGCTTTCGCCGCGGTGGAAGTCCTCGTCGGTGCCGGAGCGCGCGAACCCGTTGAACCGCTCCACTGTCGCCGCCAAAGCATCGGCGGGCAGCCCCGCCTTGGTGGCCAGTTCCTCTAGAGTGTCGGTCGTGACGATAACGCCGGACTCCAGCCACTTGCGCGGAATGCGTTGCCCTGGCTGCAATCCCGCGAAGATGTAGCGGTCCCGGTACTGCTGGTCGAAGACCAGCCACGCCGGGATGTTCTCGCCGGGGCCCGGACCCTGTCCGTACTCTCCGCCGTACATGTGATGGCACGCCTCGACGTATGGCATCGACTCGTTCATGAACCGGTTACCCGACATGTTCACGATGATCGAGCCGGGCGAGTTGCGTTCGGACAGCGCGAACCACGGGGCGCCGACCAGGGGCACCGTGGGTCCCCACCACGCGTCCTCCATGATGTCGAGTGCGGCGCCTAGCTTTTCACCCGCGGCGATGCCGTCGCCGGTGTTGGCCTTGGTGCCCACCGTCCATTCGGTGGTGATCGGAGCGCGCTGGTACTTAACCCGCATCTGCTCGTTGTGCTCGAACCCGCCGGAGCCCAGGATCACGCCGCGGCGCGCCCGAATCAGTTCGGGCTCAGCCGATTCCGGCGCATCTGAGGACCGCGCCCATATTCCACAAACCCTGCCGTCCTCGACGTAGAGGTCGGTCATCGCGGTGTTCAGGCGCACCGGCACGCCGGCCTTCTGCAGGCCGATCCGCAGCGGCGCGATCAGGGCGCGGCCCATCCCGACGAGGTTCTTGCCCGTCGCCTTGGCCCACATGGTGCGGACGCCGACTTTGAGGCTTCGCAGCACACCGCGGGGATGACGCTTGAGCATGTTCAGTCGGACGTAGTCCTGCTGCATCACGACGACGTTCAGCGGCACCTTGCCGTACGGCGGCTCCAGGCCGGCCAAGTCCGCGCCGAGTTTCTTGGCGTCGAACGGCTTGGGTTCGATCGAACGCCCGCCCGGCCGACCGCCGGGGGACTCGGGGTAGTAGTCGGAGTAACCGGGCACCCAGCACATCTTCAGCGGCGTGTGCCTCAACACGAACGACAGCATCTCGGGGGCACGGTCGAGGTAGGTGTCGATGCGCTCCGGCTCGACCACGTCGCCGATGATGTGGTGCAGGTAAGTGCGCGCGGCTTCGGGAGTATCGGAGACGCCGTCGCGCTTGAGCACCTCGTTGTTCGGGATCCATACGCCGCCACCCGACCGCGCAGTGGAACCGCCATAGTGCGGGGCCTTCTCCACGACTACTGTTGAGAGGCCCTGATGAGCGGCGGTGAGGGCAGCGACCATGCCGGCGGCGCCGCTCCCGACCACGACGACGTCGAACTCCTGTCCTGTCATGTAGAACACGTTATAGAATTGCCCGGCCGCCGAACAACTGCCCCGGTCGGACAACACGAGGGGACTTCACCAAATGCTCACCGTCCAGGTGCGTGACGAGCTCGCCGCCAACCTTGCAGAGGCGGAGCGGACGAGAGTCGCCATCGACCCGCTGACCAGTAATAACCCCGATATCGACGTGGTCGATGCCTACGAGATCCAGCTGATCAACATCCGCCAGCGCGTCGCCGAGGGCGCCCGTGTGGTGGGCCACAAGGTGGGCCTGTCCTCGGAGGCGATGCAGAAGATGATGAACGTCGACGAGCCGGACTACGGCCATCTGCTCGACGAGATGGCTGTCTATGAAGACCGGCCGGTTCCCACGGCGAAGTACCTCTATCCGCGGGTCGAGGTCGAGGTCGGGTTCGTGCTCGCCGACGATCTGCCGGGGGAGGGCTGCACCGAAGACGACGTGCTGGCCGCCACCGCCGCGTTCGCACCGGCGATCGAGCTGATCGACACCCGGATCAAGGACTGGAAGATCAAGTTGTGCGACACCATCGCCGACAACGCGTCGTCGGCGGGCTGGGTGCTCGGCGAGGCACGGGTGTCGCCCAAGGACATCGACATTGCCAACATCGATGCTGTGCTGACCCGCAACGGTGAAGTCGTCGCCAAGGGCCGCAGCGATGCCGTACTGGGAAACCCGGTGACCGCGGTGGCCTGGCTGGCGCGCAAAGTGGACAGCTTCGGCGTTCGGTTGAAGGCTGGAGACATCGTGCTTCCCGGTTCGTGCACGAAAGCGTTCGATGCAACCCCCGGCGACGATTTCGTCGCGGATTTCGACGGGCTGGGCTCGGTCCACCTGTCGTTCGAGTAGAGGAGAGGACATGCCAAGCAAGGCGTCCGTCGCGATCGTCGGGTCGGGCAATATCAGCACTGATCTGCTGTACAAGTTGTTGCGGTCGGAGTGGCTTGAGCCGCGCTGGATGGTCGGCATCGACCCCGAGAGCGAGGGTCTCGCCCGCGCCCGCAAGCTCGGCCTGGAGACCAGCGCCGAGGGTGCGGATTGGCTGCTGGGACTCGACGAGAAGCCGGACCTGTTGTTCGAGGCCACCAGCGCCTACGTGCACCGCGACGCCGCGCCCCGCTACGCCGAGGCCGGGATCCGGGCGATCGACCTGACGCCCGCTGCCGTCGGGCCTGGTGTCATTCCGCCGGCAAACCTGCGCCAGCACTTGGATGCACCGAATGTGAACATGGTGACCTGCGGCGGCCAGGCCACCATCCCGATGGTCTATGCGGTCAGTCGCGTCGTCGACGTGCCGTACGCCGAGGTCGTGGCGTCGGTGTCGTCGGTGTCTGCGGGCCCGGGCACGCGCGCCAATATCGACGAGTTCACCAAGACCACCAGCAAGGGCGTGGAGACGATCGGCGGTGCCAAGCGCGGCAAGGCGATCATTATCTTGAATCCGGCGGATCCGCCGATGATCATGCGCGACACCATTTTCTGCGCCATCCCCGAAGACGCCGACCACGACGCGATCGCACAGTCCATCCGCGACGTTGTCGCCGAGGTGCAGACCTACGTGCCCGGCTACCGGTTGCTCAACGAGCCGCAGTTCGACGAACCGTCGATGGTCAACGGCGGCAACCACGTCGTCACCACGTTCGTCGAAGTGGAGGGTGCGGGCGACTACCTGCCGCCCTACGCTGGAAACCTGGACATCATGACCGCCGCAGCGACCAAGGTCGGCGAGGAGATCGCCAAGGAAAAAGCCGGAGCGTCGTTGTCCGCATCGGCGGGAGGAGGCCACCCATGAGCACCGACGGCATCTATTTCAACCCGATGTGGGACGTCCGGATGACCGACACGTCGTTGCGCGACGGGTCGCATCACAAGCGCCACCAGTTCACCAAGGACGAAGTGGGGGCGATCGTCGCGGCACTGGACGCCGCGGGGGTGCCGGTGATCGAGGTGACCCACGGCGACGGTCTAGGCGGGTCGAGCTTCAACTACGGCTTCTCCAAGACCCCCGAGCAGGAGTTGATCAAGCTCGCGGCCGAGACCGCCACCGACGCCAAGATCGCGTTTTTGATGCTTCCGGGTGTGGGCACCAAGGAGGACATCAAGGAGGCGCAGCACAACGGCGGCTCGATCTGCCGGATCGCCACCCACTGCACCGAGGCCGACGTATCCATCCAGCATTTCGGGCTGGCCCGCGAACTGGGGCTGGAGACGGTGGGGTTTTTGATGATGAGCCACACCATCGCCCCGGAGAAGCTGGCCGCCCAGGCCCGCATCATGGCCGACGCCGGCTGTCAGTGCGTCTACGTCGTCGATTCGGCGGGCGCGCTGGTGTTAGAGGGGGTGCGCGACCGGGTCGCGGCGCTGGTCGCCGAATTGGGGTCGGATGCTCAAGTTGGTTTTCATGGCCACGAGAACCTGGGTCTGGGTGTCGCCAACAGCATCGAGGCCGTGCGGGCGGGTGCCAAGCAGATCGACGGGTCGTGTCGCCGGTTCGGCGCGGGGGCGGGTAACGCGCCGGTCGAGGCGCTGATCGGGGTGTTCGACAAGATCGGCGTCAAGACCGGCATCGACTTCTTCGACATCGCCGATGCCGCCGAAGAGGTCGTCGCCCCGGCGATGCCCGCCGAATGCCTGCTCGACCGCAACGCGCTGATCATGGGCTACTCGGGCGTGTACTCCAGCTTCCTCAAACACGCCATCCGCCAGTCCGAGCGCTATGGCGTGCCCGCCCACCAATTGCTACACCGGGCCGGCCAGCGCAAACTCATCGGCGGCCAGGAAGACCAACTCATCGACATCGCGCTCGAGATCAAACGCGAACAAGACGGCGCCGAGAAGGTCGCCCGCTAAGGCGGCGCGGCTGGCAAAATCGCTGTATGCGCGGAATCATCCTCGCGGGGGGGACGGGAACTCGGCTGCACCCCATCACCTTGGGGAGCAGCAAGCAGTTGCTACCGGTCTTCGACAAGCCGATGGTCTACTACCCGCTGACGACGCTGATGCTGGCCGGTATCCGGGATGTGCTCGTCATCACGACGCCGGCGGATGTCGGTGCCTTCGTCCGGTTGCTCGGCGACGGGCACCAGTTCGGGATCTCGATCACCTATGCCGTTCAGGCATCGCCCGACGGCCTGGCCCAGGCATTCGTCATCGGCCGAGACCACATCGGAACTGATTCGGCCGCACTTGCGTTGGGCGACAACATTTTCTACGGGCCCGGCCTGGGCTCACAACTCGGCCGGTTCGGCGACATCGACGGCGGGACCATCTTCGCCTACCGTGTCGCAAACCCCACCGCCTACGGCGTCGTCGAGTTCGACGACCAGTTCCGCGCAGTGTCGCTCGAGGAGAAACCGAAAACCCCGCGATCGCCATACGCAGTACCCGGTTTGTACTTCTACGACAACGACGTGCTCGAGATCGCCGCGGGGCTGCAACCATCCGAACGCGGCGAATACGAGATCACCGACGTCAACCGCACGTACCTCGAGCAGGGTCGATTGTCGGTCGAGGTGCTCCCGCGCGGCACCGCCTGGCTCGATACCGGCACGTTCGATTCGTTGCTCGACGCCGGCAACTATGTACGCACCATCGAGGAGCGCCAAGGCTTGAAGATCGGCGTGCCTGAGGAGGTCGCATGGCGCCTCGGCTACGTCACCGACGACGAGTTGAGGGAGCGAGCCGAACTCTTGGTCAAGTCGGGCTACGGCCATTACCTCCTCAACCTTTTGGACAACGGGGAAAAGTTCGCTCCTGAGCTAGGCTAAGTAACTTTCCGGGCCGGTCATCGGACGCGCCGACCAGCGGCGACGATGACGCCTTCGGGTCGAAGACGAGCACCTACCTCTGCCTGCGCGACCTTCGCCATTCCGGCGGCCGGCGCGGCGCCTGCCCCTGCTGCGGTCGATGACTGCAACGCGTCGACGTTGTCGACCACCATCAGCTCGGTGACGTCCAAGCTGTCGACGTATTTCGCGGCGCATCCCGATGCCAATCAGGCGTTGATCGACGCGACCCGCCAGCTGGCGCTCGTCGCCGCGGGGCAATTCGACGACTACACCAACGCCCATCCGGATCAGGCGAACGACCTCCGGGAGATCCAGGCGCCGCTGGCCGCTACCAGGACCGGTGCGGCATGCAGGTGTCGCCGACCGACGCGCTGACTGTCCTCGCCGGCCTCTAATCACCGAATGTCGGTTTGGTGCCGCCGAGCCGGCTGGTCAGCACATCGGCCGTGGCCGTGAGCGCGCGGGCACGCTTGGCGATCTCCGCGTCGGTCAGGGACCGGCCGATCTGCAGCGATACGACCATGGCCTGATGCTGGTGATGGTCGAATACGGGAGCCGAGATCACGCTGATGTCATGCCGTTGACGGCTGCCGGTTCGGCTCTCGTCACGCAGATAGACGCGCTCGCCGATGTCGTCGATCAATTCGCCGAGCAGCGCCTGCAGTTCGTCGGGCAGCCTGCTCGATACCCCGGCCATCAAGGCGTAGAGCCGCCGACCGCCGGGGGTGAGTCGCTCGACGAGGTAGCCCACACCGCGGCATTCCTCGATGACGCGGTCCAACCGGTCGCCGTCGGTACGCAACGGGATCGTCGGCTCCTTGGCCAGCCAGTCGCGCAGCGCGACATCGTCCCAGAGCACGAACATCAGGCCGACCGGTGGGGCGAACGGGTAACTCTGGCCGACGCGCACGCCGACGTCGGCGCCCGGTGGCCCGACGAGTTCGAGCACGGTGATGCGGTCGTCGATGACCGCGGATAGCGCAGCGGTGGTGCCGGCGATCGCCGACAGCCGGCGCAACTGCGCCCGCGCGGCCGGATCCACCCGCAGCGACTCCTGCGCGGTGTGCCCCAGCGCGATCAGTGCCGGGCCCAGTCGATAGGTCTTGTCTCTGCCGTCGCGCACCAGGTAGTCGGAGTCGGTCAGCGTGGTGACGATGCCGAGGCAGGTGGGCTTGCTCAAGCCGAGCCGACGGGACAGCTCCGACACCCCGAACCGGTCGTGTGGGTGGCGTGCCAGAAAGTCCAGGACTGCGACCACGCGCTCGGTCGGCGGTGACGAGCGGCCGGACGCATCTCGGCTCGACATGTCAGAAATGTACCGTGCCGTTCCAAATATCGACCGAATTGTCGGTCTGCGGCGTTGACGCGAATGAGAACACGTTCTAGTTTCTAGGGGTGTACTCCCAGCCACTGACGGATGCGATCGCCGAGGCCGAGCGGCTGGTCGCGGCCGCTCCGTTCATCGAAACCGAAGCCGACCTCCTGGAAGGTCTGCAGTATCTGGCCGGGTGTATCGCCGGCTGCACGCATCTGGCGTTCGACTACGACCGCGACCATCCATTGATGCAGTCAGGTACCGGTCCGTTCACCAAGATGGGCCTGGACAATCCCGACACTTTGTATTTCGGCACCCGCGTGCAGTCGGGCCGCGAGTACGTCGTCACCGGAAAGCGCGGCACCACGACCGATCTGAGCTTCCAGATGCTCGGCGGTGAGTACACCGACAACAACGTGCCGGTCAGCCAGGCGGCATTCGATGACCGCGAACTCGACATCGCGTCCGACGGCAGCTTCGAATGGCGCGTCACGCCGAACAGCCCGTCGCAGTTACTGGTTCGCGAGGTGTACAACGACTGGTCCGCCCGCCGCGGCTACATCAGCATCGCCAGAACCGACACCGCGGGCACTGCGCCGCCGCCGCTGAGCAAGGAGCTGATCGAAAAGCGTTACGCGGTAGCCGGAAAGCAGCTCGTGCAGCGGGTGAAGACCTGGCTGCAGTTCCCGCAGTGGTTCTACAACACGCTGCCGGTGAACACGATGGTGGCGCCGCGCCTCACCCCGGGAGGACTGGCCACCCAGTACTCGTCGGTCGGGCATTTCGAGATGAACCCGAACCAGGCGCTGGTGATCACCCTGCCGGTCACCGACGCGCCCTACCTTGGCTTCCAGCTGGGTAGCCTCTGGTACATCTCCCTGGACTACATCAACCATCAGACGTCGCTGAACGGCACTCAGGCGCAGGCGGACCCGGACGGCAAGATCCGGATCGTGGTGTCCGACGCGAATCCTGGCGTGACGAACTGGGTCGAGACGCTCGGCCACCGCAAGGGCTATCTGCAGTTCCGCTGGCAACGGCTGTCCCGCGAGCTCACCGAGGCCGACGGTCCGACCGTCGAACTGCTCGATGTCGACGCGGTGGCGGCCGTACTGCCGTACTACGAGTCGAACAAGATCTCCGATGAGGCATGGCGTGAACGGATCGCGCTGCGTCAGAAGCAAATCGGCGACAGGATGGTTGCGTGATGCTCGAAAACAAAGTTGTCGTCATCAGCGGCGTCGGTCCGGCGCTGGGTACCACGTTGGCGCGGCGGTGTGCGCAAGCCGGCGCCGATCTGGTGCTGGCGGCCAGGACTGTCGAGCGCCTCGACGACGTGGCCAAGCAGATCGCCGATATCGGTCGGCGCGCGGTGTCGGTGGCCACCGACATCACCGACGAGGCTCAGGTGGACAACCTCGTCGAGGAGTCGCTCAAGGCCTACGGCAGGGTCGACGTGTTGATAAACAACGCCTTTCGGGTCCCGTCGATGAAGCCGTTGGCCGATACCGCGTTCGAGCACATGCGCGACGCCATCGAGCTGACCGTGTTCGGCGCGCTGCGGCTGATCCAGGGCTTCACCCCAGCGCTCGCTGAGGCCAAGGGCTCGGTCGTGAACGTGAACTCCATGGTGGTGCGCCACTCGCAGGCCAAATACGGCGCATACAAGATGGCGAAGTCCGCGCTGCTGGCGATGTCGCAGTCGCTGTCCACCGAGCTCGGTGAGCAAGGGATCCGGGTGAATTCGATTCTGCCCGGCTATATCTGGGGGGGCACGCTCGAAGGCTACTTCGCACACCAGGCCAAGAAGTACGGCACCACCGTCGACGAGATCTACACGGCGACCGCCGCCGCATCGGACCTCAAGCGGCTGCCCACCGAGGACGAAGTGGCCTCGGCGATCCTGTTCATGGCCAGCGACCTGTCCAGCGGCATCACCGGCCAGGCACTCGATGTGAACTGCGGGGAGTACAAGGCGTGACCCCTGTTCGCACCGACCCCGGCTCCGTCGACGATCTGCTGGCCTCGGCGACGAAAGCGTGCGGGCTCGACGATTTCGGCTCCGACGACGACAACTACCTCGAGGCGCTCGGCGTGCTGCTGGAGTCGTATCGGCGCGATGCCGACCTGACCGAGATCGGCAGCAAGATGAACCGCTTCTTCGTGCGCAATGCGCTGGTTGCGCGGCTGATGTCGGAAGCGGCGTGGAAGCAGTACCCGCAGCACGCGAACGTGTCGATCGAACGGCCGATCTTCGTCACCGGGCTGCCGCGCACGGGAACCACGGCCCTGCACCGGCTGATGAGCGCGGATCCACGACACCAGGGCCTCGAGTTGTGGCTCGCCGAGTTCCCGCAGCCGCGTCCGCCGCGCGAGACCTGGTCCGAGAACCCGGTTTTCCGCGAACTCGATGCTCGCTTCACCCAGGCGCACGAAGAGAATCCCGACTACACCGGGCTGCACTTCATGACCGCCGACGAGGTCGAGGAGTGCTGGCAGTTGCTACGGCAGTCGTTGCACTCGGTGTCCTACGAAACGCTGGCGCATCTTCCGACGTATTCGCAGTGGCTGGCCCGGCAGGACTGGACCAAGCCCTACCAGCGACACCGCAAGAACCTCCAGTTGATCGGCCTCAATGACGCCGAGAAGCGTTGGGTGTTGAAGAATCCCAGCCATCTGTTCGCCCTCGACGCGTTGATGGCCGCCTATCCCGATGCGCTGGTCGTGCAGTGTCACCGTCCGGTGGAGACGATCATGGCGTCGATGTGCTCGCTGGCCCAGCACACCACCGAGGGCTGGTCGAACAGCTTCACCGGTGAGGTGATCGGTCGCGGTGCGATGGAGACGTGGTCCCGTGGCCTGGAGTTGTTCACCTCCGAACGGACCAGACACGATCCGGCCCAGTTCTACGACATGGACTATTTCGGGTTGATCGATGATCCGATCGGTACCGTCGAGGCAATCTATCGGCATTTCGATATCGAGATGACCGACGAGGCCCGGGCCGCCATGCAGGCCAGCGACGCCGAGAGCAAGCAGGGCCCCCGGGCGCCGAAACACACGTACTCGCTGGAGGATTACGGGCTGACCGCCGATGCCGTCAAGGACCGCTTCCAGGGCCTGTAACTCAGCAGTCGCCGGGGGACGGGGCGCTGGATATCTCCTCCAGAACGCCTTCGGCCACCGCGTGCTTGATGCTGTCGGCCAGTTTCGGGCAGGAGCGGGCGCGGGCGGGCTCACCGCCGGACTCCCGCATCTCGCTGAAAAACGCGCACCGCTGCGACGCCTCGGAGTTCCACTGCACCGAGGTGTGCGCGGGCCCCAGCTTCTTGACGCCGACCGACACGTGGCAGAACCGGCAGTCGACGCTCACCAGTCCCGAGTTCAGGTAACGCTCCCTGTCCCGCCGGCTAGCCTCGCGAACAGCCGCGGCGCGGTCCGGGTTGGACGCGAAATCCGGTGCCTTCGACCAAGTTTGGCTCCACGATTCCTTCGGATCCCCGCCGTCCGACCCGTGGGCGTGCTCATCATCGTCGTGCGCGCCGTGCAGTGCCAGCATCGACCGGGTGAGCCCGTCGACGTCCGGGGCCTGCTGACGCGCACGCGAGGAGCGATCAGACGATTTGTCGCGCGAACTCATGACGAGGTCTGCTCGGCCTTTTCCTTCTCTTGCGCCTGCACCTTGAGGTTTTCCTCGACCTCGACGTGCCACTTCTCGTTGGCGGCGGTGGTGTCGACCTCGATTTCGAAGCGGTCGGTCATGTCCGGTGTCACGTCGGCGGCGTCGACGTAGAACTGCTGATACCAACGCCGCATCTGGTAGACCGCGCCGTCCTCCTCGACCAGCAGCGGATTGTCGATGCGGGTTTTGTGCTTCCAGATCTCGACGTCCTGCAGGAAGCCCTTGCTGACACCGTCGGTGAAGCCGGCGGCAAGCTTCTCGGTGGTGGCATCGTCGAGACCCTTGGGCTTTTCGACGATCACGCCCCACTGCAACACGAACGAATCCTGGGTTACCGGATAGTGGCAGTTGATCAGGATGGACTCGGCCTTGAAATCACCGTAGGTGTTGTGCAGCCAGTTGATCATGAACGAGGGCCCGAAGTACGAGGCTTCCGAGTCCAGGTGAGCCTCGCCGTATGCGGTGCCCATGTCGTTGATGTCGGGTCGGCCGACGTTGTGCAGGTACTGCGAGGCGATGTGGCCCTCGAAGACGTTCTTGAAATACGTCGGCAATCCGAAGTGGATGTAGAAGAAGTGCGCCATGTCGGTGACGTTGTCGATGATCTCCCGGCAGTTGGAGCCCTCGATGAGCATCGTGTTCCACCGCCAGTCGGTCCACTCGTCGCTGGCGAACTCCGGGATCTCGGGGATCCGCACCTCCTCGGACGGCGGATTGCCCTCGTGGTCGTGCCACACGAACAGCAGTCCACCGCGGACGTCGGTGGTCCAGGCGCGGGTCCGGGCAAGCCGGGGCGTCCGCTTGGCGTAGGGCACCAGTTTGCACTTGCCGTCGCCGCCCCAGCGCCAGTCGTGGAACGGGCAGGCCACTTCGTCGCCCTTGATGGTGCCCTGCGAGAGGTTGCCGCCCATGTGCCTGCAGTAGCCGTCGAGGATCTTGACGTCGCCCTGCGAGTCCGCGAAGACCACCAGCATGGTGCCGAAGATCTCGACGCCGTGCGGCTTGCCATCGAGGTAGTCCTTCACCGGGCCGAGGCAGTGCCAACCACGCGCATACCGGTCCGGCAGCGCGCCGGTGTCGATTTCGCGAATGCCGCTGTGAGCCGTGTCAGTCGTCACGTCGCACCTCCCGTCCTTGCTCTCTAACTAGAACACGTTACAGTTTTTCCGGGTGGGCGCGCAACATAACCGCCATCTACCTGCGGTATATCTAGACAATGCCGCTGTTCACGTTCGAGGGCCGGTCACCGACCGTCGACCCGGGTGCCTTCATCGCGCCGACCGCCACCCTCATCGGTGACGTCCACGTCGAAACGGGCGCGTCGGTGTGGTTCAACGCGGTACTGCGTGCCGACTTCGCCCCCATCATCGTCCGCGAGGGCGCCAACGTACAGGACTGCAGCGTGTTGCACGCCCCGCCCGGCATTCCCGTCGACGTCGGGCCGGGGGCGACGGTCGCTCACAGCTGTGTGATCCACGGCGCGCACATCGGCGCGGAGGCCGTCATCGCCAACCATTCGACGGTTCTCGACGGCGCTGTGATCGGCAGGCGGAGCTTGATCGCCGCGCATTCGCTGGTGGTCAGCGGTACCAAGATCCCCGACGAGGTCGTCGCGGCCGGCGCGCCTGCCAAGGTCAGGGGCCCGGTGGCGGGCACCGGCGCGCAGATGTGGGTAGACACCAATCCAAGCGCCTACCGGGAATTGGCCGGGCGCTATGTCGACGGCCTGCGGGAAATCACCGAGCCGAAAATGCCCTAGATCTTGCGGGCACTCTTGGTCGCGGCGTCGAGCTCCCAATAGGCGCGCAACGCGGAGATCTTGCCCTCGTCGTTGACCCGGTAGGTGAACACACCCTCGGCGACGACCTCGTACCCGCTCGACCGGATCACGATGTTGCCGACGTTGGCTTCCTCGTTGCCGCACTGGTAGGTCTTCTCGAAGTTGAACGTCAGCTCACTCGGTGCGATCGCCATGTCGTAGAACCTCGCGATCGCCTCTTTGCCCCTGTGCCCCTTGCCCTCGGGGTCGAAATGCGACGGCCCGATCGGATCTTCGACGATCGCATCGTCGGCGAACACCGCCAGCCACGCCTCCTTGTCGCGGGCGACCGCCGCCTCGCGGGATCGCTTGCCCGCCAGGTGAACCGGTGACTCCGCGGACGCGAGGAGCGGATCGCTTCGCATCAGTCCTGCCAGCCTGAGTGGATGTAGGTGTCGGCGAAGCGCTTCACCGAGTCCTGCTTGGCCTGCAGCGGCGCGTCGAAGCCGAGGCCGTCGAAGACCCACGGCATGACGATGTTGTCGGTGACGCCGGACTCGGCGAGTTCGCGGTGGCCGTCGACGCCGAACTTGTCGATGCAGACCGCCTGGAACTCGAACGGCTCATCCGCGCGGCCGTTTTCGGCCAGCAGTTTCTTCAGCGTCCCGACGATGTCGGCGAGTTCGGCGCCCGTCAGCATCGCACTGGTCCAGCCGTCGCCGACCCGGGCGGCCCGCCTCAGGGCCACGTCGGTGTGGCCGCCCACGTAGAACGGCACCGGCTCGGTGGGCGCGGGGCTCATCTGGAGCTTGTCGAAGTCGTAGAACTCGCCGTGGAATTCGACCATGCCGCCGCCGAGGACGAGCTTGATCACGTCGATCATCTCGTCGACGCGCTTGCCTCGCTTCGCGTACGGCTGGCCGCACCACTCGAATTCTTCGGGCGCCCAGCCGATCCCCACGCCGAACCCGAACCGGTTGTTGGTCAGGTTCGCCACCGAGCCGACCTGACGGGCCATCAGCAGGGGGTTGCGCGAGCCGAGCTTCATCACGTTGGTGTAGAACCGCAGGGTCGACGTGACGGCGCCCATCGCGCCCGCGGCGATCAACGGGTCCACCCACGGCGTGTTCTCGTCCCACATCCGCGATCCGTCCGGGGTGTACGGGTAATCCGCCGCCTGCTTCTCCATGTAGAAGATGGAGTCGGGCAGCGCGATGTTGTCGAATCCCGCCTCCTCGACCGTCTTCGCCAGCTCGATCAGCTGGTCGATCGGGCACATCGGCACCGCACACGTGTACTGCATCATCAGGACTTGGCCTCGGGCTTGTCCGAACTGACCACCCACATCGAGTAGTACTGGGCGCCGCCGCCGTACGCGTGGCCGAGCGCCTTGCGGGCGCCCTGGACCTGGTGCTCGCCGGCCTTGCCCATCACCTGGATTGCCGATTCCGCGAAGCGGATCATGCCCGATGCGCCAATGGGATTGCTGCTCAGCACTCCGCCCGAGGGGTTGAACGGGATCCGTCCTCCGATCGCCGTCTCACCCGCCTCGGTGAGTTTCCAGCCTTCTCCTTCGGGAGCGAAGCCGAGGCTTTCCAGCCACATCGGCTCGTACCAGGAGAAGGGCACGTACACCTCGCCGACATCGATCTCGTCGATCGGACTGGTGATTCCCGCCGCCTTCCACAGCGCGGCGGCCGCGTCGCGGCTGGCCTGTGGATTGACCTGGTCTCGCCCCGCGTACGCCAACGGCTCCGTGCGCAGAGCGGTGGCGTGAATCCAGGCGACCGGATATCCGTCGGCGACACGGGCATCGGCGCTTTCTTCGTCACCGATCACCATGGCCGCTGCGCCGTCCGATGACGGGCAGGTCTCGTCGTAGCGGATGGGATCCCACAGCATCGGCGATTCCATCACCTTCTCCACCGTGATGTCCGGCTGGTGCAGGTGTGCCAACGGGTTCTTGGCGCCGTTGTGCCGGTCCTTGACCGCCACCATCGCGCCGATGTGCATCGGCGCACCCGACCGGCGGATGTAGGCGCGCACGTGTGGCGCGAAGTACCCGCCCGCACCTGCCCCGACCGGCTTGGTGAACGGGACCGGAATGCTCAATGCCCACATGGCATTCGACTCGGACTGCTTCTCCCACGCCATTGTCAGTACGCGCTTGTACTTACCCGACTGCACCAGGCTGGCGGCAACGATCGCGGTCGACCCGCCGACCGATCCCGCGGTGTGCACGCGGATGAGCGGCTTACCGGTCGCACCGACGGCGTCTGCCATGAACAACTCGGGCATCATCACGCCCTCGAAGAAATCCGGCGCCTTGCCGACGACGACGGCGTCGATGTCGTCGAAGGTCGACCCCGAGTCCTCGAGAGCCTTGTCGATGGCCTCGCGCACCAGGCCGTTCATCGAAACGTCCTTGCGCTTGGCGACGTACTTCGTCTGTCCCGTGCCGAGGACTGCAGCCAGCTTCTTGCTCACTTCGCCTCCATCACCGCGACGAGATTCTGTTGCAGCGCAGGGCCGCTGGTGGCATGGGCCAGCACGCGGCCCGCCGTGCCGTCGAAGATGTGCCGAGCGGCGAAGCCGATTCGCTCCAGTCCGGCCGAGAACATCGGGTTGGCCGCCAATGCGCCGCCCGACGGGTTGACCGACGCCTCCGACGGCAGGCCGATCGCCTCGGTCAGGATCAGCTGCTGATGGGTGAACGGGGCGTAGATCTCGGCCACCTCGATCGAACCCGAGTCACCGCCCGTGGCCGCCTTGGCCGACGCCTCCGTCGACGGTGAGGTGGTCAGGTCGCGGGCCCCCAGCACCGGCGTCTCGATGCGATGCTCGATGCCGGTGATCCATGCCGGGTTATCCCTCAGCTCGCGAGCCCTGTCTCCGGCGGCCAGCACAATCGCCGACGCGCCGTCGGTGATCGGCGCAATGTCGTGGCGGCGCAGCGGATCTGCGAAGTACGGCCGTGCCAGCAACTCGTCGATGCTTTTCGCCGGCTTCTCGGAGTCGGTGCGCCCGGCGGCCGCGAAGGAGTCCAGCGCGACCTGCGCCATCTGCTCGGCCGTCCACTTACCCGCGTCGAGACCGAAGCGCGCCTGCAGGCCGGCCATCGACACCGAGTCCGGCCACAGCGGCGCGACCGTGTACGGATCGGTCTGCAGCGCCAGCACGCGTCGCAGCGTGCCCGCCGACGACTTGCCGAAGCCGTACACCAGTGCGGTGTCGACCTCGCCGGTCAGGATCTTGATGTAGGCCTCATACAGCGCCCACGCGGCGTCCATTTCGACGTGTGACTCGTTGATCGGCGGCACCGCCCCGATCGAATCAATCGCCGAGATGAACGAAAAGGCGCGGCCGGCAAGGTAATCCGAAGAGCCGGAGCACCAGAAGCCGATGTCGGTCTGCTGCAGGCCGAGTTCTTCGTAGAGCCGGTGAAAGCACGGCATCAGCATCTCGACGCCGTTTGTGGTGCCATCCGTGCGGCGCACATGCGGAGCATGGGCGAAGCCGACGACGGCTACATCGCGAAAAGTCATCAGGTGGTCCCTTTAGAGGTGGTGCTTGTAGGTGTCGTAGTCGGCGTCGGGTTCGCCGGTCGGCTTGAAGTACTCGATGTTGTCGATGCCGAGGCCCCATTCCTCGCGGGGCTTCCACACCGCCTGCACCCGCATGCCCATCCGCACGTCGGCGACGTCGATCTCCTGAATCAGATGCAGGAACGGGATGTCTGCGCCGTCGAGCAGCACGTAGGCCGCGACGTAGGGCGGCTTGATGCGCTGACCCGCGAACGGGATGTTGATGATCGCGAACGTCGTCACCGTGCCCTTGTCGGGCAGCTCGACGAAGTGGTCCAGCTCGAGGCCGGTGGCCGGGTCGGCTTCCTTCGGCGGGAAGTACACCTTTCCGCTCTCGCCGGTGCGCGCGCCGAGCAGCTTGCCGTCCTCCAGCCCGCGCAGGAACGCACTCTCGGGAAGCGAAGCGGTGTGCTGGATTTCGATGCTGCTGGGCGCCAGCTGAATGGTTACCGGCTCGCGGTCGTCGGAACCGGAGGACGGTTCTGCGGGTTCTTCGACGTCGCCGAGCGCGAAATAGGCGATGTCGGTGATCGCGCCGGCCGGTTCGTCGACCCAGTGCGCGTGCACCCGCGCGCCGGTGCTGACCGCGTCCGACGACTCGGCGGCGACCGCATGCAGCAGCGCGGTATCGGCCCCGTCGAGTTTGATCAGCGCCCATGCGAACGGCTCGGCCAGCGGCTGCCCCTCGAGCGGGTGCGCCTGCCAGGTCCACGACAGCACCGTTCCGACGCTGGCCACCGGTACGATCTCGGTCAATCGCTGGTAGGTCACGGGGTCGAACTCGGCGGGCGGCACGAGCACCCGGCCATCCGAGCCCCGGATGCCGACGATGCGTCGTCCGCGCAGGGCGGTGAAGAACTGGCTGAGGATGGGTCCGACTGAACGGGTGTAGTCGAATGACAGCTTCAGAGGCGCTGAAAGGGGCGGCTGATGCGTGTCGATCTGCACCGGGCTGCTGTGGCTGGTGGTCACGGCATCGAGTAGAACAGGTTCTAAGAGCGGTTTCAAGCGACCGCGAAAAGGGCTAGAAAGGCGATCTAAATGAACGCAGGGTTGGGGTGGCGGGAATGAAGCTCGGTTTGCAGCTGGGATATTGGGGCGCGCAGCCGCCGCAGAATGCGCCCGAACTGGTCGCCGCGGCCGAGGAGGCCGGCTTCGACACCGTCTTCACCGCCGAGGCTTGGGGGTCGGATGCCTTCACCCCGCTGGCCTGGTGGGGCTCGGCGACCAGCCGGCTGCGGCTGGGCACCTCGGTGGTGCAGCTGTCCGCGCGCACCCCGACCGCCTGCGCGATGGCGTCGCTGACCCTGGACCACCTCTCCGGCGGGCGGCACATCCTCGGGCTCGGCGTATCGGGGCCCCAGGTCGTCGAGGGTTGGTACGGCCAGAAGTTCCCGAAGCCGCTGGCCCGCACCCGCGAATACGTCGACATCATCCGGCAGGTCTGGGCCCGCGAGAAGCCCGTGACCAGCGACGGCCCGCACTACCCGCTGCCGCTGACGGGCGAGGGCACCACCGGACTGGGCAAGGCGCTCAAGCCCATCACCCATCCGCTGCGCGCCGACATCCCGATCATGCTCGGCGCCGAAGGCCCGAAGAACGTGGCGATGGCAGCCGAGATCTGCGACGGCTGGCTGCCGATCTTCTACACGCCGCGGATGGCCGACACCTACAACGAATGGCTCGACGAGGGCTTCGCCCGCCCCGGCGCGCGGCGCAGCCGCGAGGACTTCGAGATCTGTGCGACCGCCAACATCGTCATCACCGACGACCGCGCCGCCGCCTTCGCCGCGATGAAGCCCTACCTCGCGCTGTACATGGGCGGGATGGGTGCCGAGGACACCAACTTCCACGCCGACGTGTACCGCCGGATGGGCTACGCCGACGTGGTCGACGAGGTGACGACGTTGTTCCGCACGGATCGCAAGGACGAAGCGGCCAAGGTCATCCCCGATGAACTCGTCGACGACGCCGCGATCGTCGGCGACCTCGACCACGTGCGCGAGCAGATCAAGGTGTGGGAGGCCGCGGGCGTGACGATGATGTGCGTCTCCGGCCGCAATGCCGATCAGATCCGCGAGCTGGCCGGCCTCGTCTAGCGGATCTCGCGCGCATCACCAAACGTCATGGCGGCGTTCGCGATCGACATGCACGCCATGGCGCGCTTGGGCAGCCCCACCGATGCGAGCTCCTTGGCGTAGGGGTGATCGCCCAGCCTGACGGTCGCACCGCCGATGCGGGCGTGCATGCCGGTGGTTCGCTGTTCGGCCGCGGTTTCGCGAGTCGTGCCGTCGATGTTCGTATAGGTGAGCAGCTCCTGCGGCCGCGATGGCATCGGCACCGGCAGCCCCCGACCGATTTCCATGTCGACGATCAGCGCACCATCGACGTTGACGTCGAATCGGAACGGATTGCCGTCTCGAACGGTGAAGTCGGCCAAGATCTTCGGATATCCCCAGATCTGCCTGCCGGCTTCCAGCGTGAACGTCTGGTCGACCACCATCCGGTGCACGAAGGTGCCGGCCCGGCCGAAGGCGCGCAGGCCGCGGATGTCCGAACCGGGCGGCTGCACCATCACACAGAACGAGAACTCGTTGTACTGCCCGAGGTCGCAGTCGATGAACCGGGTCAGCTGCAGGTTGAGCACGGCGCGTCCCGGTCGCACCGAAAAGACCCGGAGTCCGCTGTAGTCGATCAGGCGTTGCGCCGTATCGGCGTCGACGGTGAACATCGCGCTGTGCACGTCGGCCTTGCGAACTCGAACCGGCATGGTCAGCACCGTGCCGGCGACGGTGTGCTGGGACTCAGACATGCCCGTCACTGTAGTTCGGCTACTGCGGCAGCTGGGGCCCGATCTTGCGGGCCAGATCGACAGCGGCGTTGTCGGCGTCGGTGCCCAGCAGTTTGAGCACCGCCACCTGAACGGTGTTCGAGCGGCCGGCCGCAGGAAACTCGACCATGCCGCTGGCGACGAACCGCATTCCGTCCGGCCCCGGTGTGCCGGCCTCGGGGAAGCCCGGCGGGGGCGGCGGAAGCGTGCCGTTGACCGCCGTCCCGGGATTACCGATCTCCACAGTCACCGACTCGTAGGTGTCCCGGTTCTCCCAGGTGCAGGCGGGCGCGTCGGCTCCGGCGCCGATCGGCCTGCCCTCGACCGGCTTACCGAGCAGCTTGGCGATGTCGTCCCCGCTGACCAGCGTGCACGCGTCGATCACCGATCCGGGGGCGGGCTCCGCGCTGGACGGCGGCGCCGCATCCGGGGCCGGCGGTTTGCGGTCGCCGCATCCGGCCAGGGCGAGACACGTCGCGAGCACGACGGATGCGAATGCGGTTCTGCTGGCTGCCATGCGGGATCACGGTAATGCAGATCCGCCGGTTGACGCGTCGTCTAGATTCCCTTATCAACCGATGGAGGCAGGCATGACCCTTACCAGACCAGACGTTGACCTGACCGACGGCGGCTTCTACGCCGGCGAATCCCATGCCGTCTACAGGTGGATGCGCGACAACGAGCCGGTGTTTCGCGATCGCAACGGGCTGGCTGCCGCCGCTACCTACGCCGCCGTGATCGAGGCCGAGCGCAAACCCGAGCTGTTCTCCAACGCCGGCGGCATCCGACCCGACCAGCCGGGTGTGGAGATGATGATCGAGATGGATGATCCGCAGCATCTGTTGCGGCGCAAGCTCGTCAACGCGGGCTTCACCCGCAAGCGCGTAAAAGACCTTGAGGGCTCGATCATTTCGCTGTGCGACACGCTGATCGACGCGGTGTGCGAGCGGGGGGAGTGCGACTTCGTCTGGGACATCGCCGCGCCGCTTCCGATGGCGGTCATCGGCGACATGCTCGGCGTGCGGCCCGAAGAGCGCGAGATGTTCCTGCGGTGGTCCGACGACCTAGTCGGCGCTTTGAGCAGCACGGCCGACCCGGAGCAGTTCCAGGTCACGATGGACGCGTTCGCGGCGTACAGCGAATACATGACCGGCATGATCACCGAGCGCAAGAAGGAGCCGACCGACGATCTCGTCAGCGTGCTCGTGCACTCGGAGGTCGAAGGGGAGAAGCTCGAAGACCACCAGATCGTCACCGAGGTGCTGCTGCTGCTGATCGGCGGCGACGAGACCACCCGGCACACGCTGTCGGGCGGGACGCGGCAGCTGTTGCGCCATCCCGACCAGCACCAGAGCCTGATCAAGAACCTCGATCTGCTACCCAACGCCATCGAGGAGATGCTGCGCTGGACCGCGCCGGTGAAGAACATGGCCCGCACCATCACCGCCGACACCGAGTTCCACGGCACGAAGCTGACGCAGGGCGAGAAGATGATCCTGCTGTTCGAGTCGGCCAACTTCGATGAGAAGGTGTTCGACGAGCCGGAGCAGTTCGACATCACCCGGTATCCGAACAATCACCTGGCGTTCGGCTTCGGCACGCATTTCTGTCTCGGCAATCAGCTTGCCCGCCTGGAGCTCTCGCTGATGCAGGAGCGGCTGCTCAAGCGGTTGCCCGATATGCGGCTGGCCTCCGATGCGCAGCTGCCGCTGCGCCCGGCAAACTTCGTCAGCGGGCTGGAACAGATGCCGGTCACGTTCAGCTCGACCGCGCCGCTCAACGTCTAGCGCGCGGTTCGCGGATGCGTGATCACCGAGATCTGCATCAGGGCTGCGGTCGGGCTCGAACCACGACCCTCCTGCAGATTTCGCGCCGACTCCGCCTGCAAGTGAACTTACGACTCGCGACACACTAGCTAGCTTTCGACGAACACCACGTTCTGCTCGACGGCGTTGCGCGGCACCTGTAGACCGTTCGCCGCGAACGACGGGTCGGGGTAGCCGATCGCCAGGCCGGTGAGGATGCGCATGTCCTCGCTGATGTTCAGCTGCTCCCGCACGACGTCGGGATAGCCCGCGATGGACACCTGCACACACGTGCCGAGGCCGCGCGCCGTGAGCGCCAGCAGCAGCGTCTGCAGGAACATCCCGACGCCCAACGCGTCGACATCGTCGAGATCGCGGTGCATGCAGACGATTCCGGCCAGCGGCGCACGGAAGAACTCCCAGTTGCGCAGCACCGCGATGCGACGGGCGTCGGCGTCATGACGGGAAATACCCATCGACCCGTACACCAGGGCACCGAGGTCGCGCCGCATGTGCGCGAATGCCTCCGGCAGCACCGGCACGCTCGGTGACTCGACGGCGGCGACTTCGAGCAGGGCCTCGACGAGCCGGTCCCGCGCCGGGCCGGAGGCCAGCACGAGATGCCATGGCTGGATGTTCGAATTCGACGGCGCCCGCATCGCGAGCGTCAGCGCCTCGTTGACGAGTTCCTGCGGGACGGGCTTGTCCCGCAGGAACATGCGTGTCGAACGCCGTTCGGCGATTGCCTCTTCCAAGTCGTACATACCGTCGAGTGTGCAGCCAATGCGAAAATTCGGATAATTTTTCGCGGAGGTTTCACGCTGGGCGGCTACTTCATCTGGAAGTTGGGCGCGCGCTTCTCCTTGAACGCCCGCGGGCCTTCCTTGGCGTCGTCGGACAGGAACACCTCGATGCCGATCTTGGTGTCGAGCTTGAAGGCGTCGTTCTCGTGCATGCCCTCGGTCTCGTGGATCGTCTTCAGGATCGCCTGCACCGCGAGCGGGCCGTTGTTGTTGATCACCTCGGCGATCTCGAGCGCCTTCTCCAGCGCTGTGCCGTCCGGCACCACGTATCCGACCAGCCCCATCTCCTTGGCTTCCGCCGCGGTGATGTGCCGTCCGGTCAGCAGCAGATCGCAGGCCACCGTGTAGGGGATCTGGCGGACCAGCCGCACCGCGGAGCCACCCATCGGATAGAGGCTCCACTTGGCTTCGGAGATGCCGAACTTGGCGCTTTCGGCAGCGACGCGGATATCGGTGCCCTGCAGGATCTCGGTGCCGCCGGCGATCGCGGGACCCTCCACGGCAGCGATCAGCGGCTTGGTCAGCCGGCGCCCCTTCAGCAGGGCGTCGATGCGCGACGGGTCGTAGCTGCCGTCGGCGAACGAGTCACCCGGCGGTTTCGCCGTCGCCGCCTTGAGGTCCATGCCGGCGCAGAAGTAGCCGCCCGCGCCGGTCAACACGCACGACCTGATCTCGGGATCGTTGTCGACGCGGTCCCACGCCTCGACCATGATCGAGAGCATCTCGGTGGAAAGCGCGTTGCGCGCCTCGGGGCGGTTGAGCGTCAGGATCAGCGTGTGTCCGCGCTGCTCAATGAGGGCGTCGGGGCCTTTTGCCGAGTTTTCACCGTCGCTCACGGAACCGTCCGCCTTCCTGCATCGATGCCACAGACTTGTCACGAAATGTAACACGTTCTAGTTTGGTGCCGTGGCCCTGAACATTGCAGACCTCGCCGAGCACGCCATCGACGCCGTGCCAGATCGCGTCGCCCTGATCTGCGGCGACGAGCAGCTCACCTACGGGCAGCTGGAGGAGAAGGCGAACCGGCTCGCGCACTACCTGATCGACCGGGGTGTGAAGAAGGACGACAAGGTCGGCCTCTACTGCCGCAACCGCATCGAGATCGTCATCGCGATGCTCGGCATCGTCAAGGCCGGCGCCATCCTCGTCAACGTCAACTTCCGCTATGTCGAGGGCGAGCTGCGATACCTGTTCGACAACTCCGACATGGTCGCGCTGGTGCACGAGCGGCAGTACGCCGACCGCGTCGCCAACGTCTTACCGGACACGCCGAATGTGAAGACGGTGCTCGTCGTCGAAGATGGCAGCGATCTGGACTACCAGCGCTACGGCGGCGTGGAGTTCTACTCCGCGCTGGAGCAGGGCTCACCGGACCGCGATTTCGGCGAGCGCAGCGCGGACGACATCTACCTGCTCTACACCGGCGGCACGACGGGGTTCCCGAAGGGCGTGATGTGGCGCCACGAGGACATCTACCGCGTGCTGTTCGGTGGAACGGACTTCGCCACAGGCGAATTCGTCGAAAACGAGCACGACCTGGCCAAGGCCGCGGCGGAGAACGCGCCGATGATCCGCTATCCGATCCCGCCGATGATCCACGGCGCCACTCAATCCGCCACCTGGATGTCGCTGTTCTCCGGCCAAACCACGGTGCTGGCACCGGAATTCGATCCGCACGAGGTGTGGCGGACCGTCCACCGGCACAAGGTCAACCTTCTGTTCTTCACCGGTGACGCGATGGCGCGGCCGCTGCTCGACGCGCTGGAATCCGCGGTTGCCGACGGCGAGGACCGCGACCTGTCGCCGCTGTTCCTGCTCGCCAGCACCGCCGCTCTGTTCTCGACGAGCATCAAGGAGAAGCTGCTCGAACTGTTGCCCAACCGGATCATCACCGACTCGATCGGTTCGTCGGAGACCGGATTCGGCGGCACCAGCGTGGTCGCCAAGGGCGAGCACCACATGGGTGGTCCGCGCGTGACGATCGACCACCGCACCGTCGTCCTCGACGAGGACGGCAACGAGGTCGAACCCGGCTCGGGTGTGCGCGGCGTCATCGCCAAGAAGGGCAACATCCCGGTCGGCTACTACAAGGACGAGAAGAAGACGGCCGAGACCTTCAAGACCTTCAACGGCGTGCGCTATGCGATCCCGGGTGACTACGCCGAAGTCGAGGCCGATGGCACGGTGACGATGCTGGGCCGCGGTTCGGTGTCGATCAACAGCGGCGGGGAGAAGATCTACCCCGAAGAGGTCGAGGCGGCGCTCAAAGGCCATCCCGACGTGTTCGACGCGCTCGTCGTCGGCGTGCCCGATCCGCGGTTCGGCCAGCACGTCGCCGCCGTTGTACAGGTGCGCGAAGGCGCGCGCCCGTCGCTGTCAGACCTCGACTCGTTCGTGCGCAGCGAGATCGCGGGATACAAAGTGCCGCGGAGCCTTTGGTTCGTCGACGAGGTCAAGCGCTCGCCGGCCGGCAAGCCCGACTACCGATGGGCCAAGGAACACACGGAGTCGCGGCCGGCCGACGATGGGCACGCCAAACACGTGGGGACACCGTCGTAGATGATGCACACCGACCTGTGTGACCGCTTCGGCATCACCTACCCGATCTTCGTCTTCACCCCGTCGGAGAAGGTGGCCGCCGCTGTCAGCAAGGCGGGTGGCCTCGGCGTCCTCGGCTGCGTCCGGTTCAACGACCCCGACGATCTCGAGGGCGTGCTGAACTGGATGGACGAGAACACTTTCGGCTTGCCCTACGGTGTCGACATCGTCATGCCCGCCAGGATTCCGACCGAGGGCACGACCGCCGACATCAACAAGCTGATCCCGCAGGCGCATCGGGACTTCGTCGACAAGACGCTTGCCGACCTCGGCGTTCCGCCGCTGCCCGACGACGAGGAGCGCTCCGCGGGCGTGCTCGGCTGGCTGCATTCGGTGGCCCGATCCCACGTCGAGGTGGCGCTGAAGCATCCGATCAAGCTGATCGCCAATGCGCTCGGCTCCCCGCCGAAGGATGTCATCGACCAGGTCCACCAGGCTGGTGTCCCGGTGGCCGCGCTGGCGGGCAGCGCGAAACATGCACAGCGGCACGTCGACAACGGTGTCGACATCGTCGTCGCCCAGGGCCATGAGGCGGGCGGGCATACGGGCGAAATCGGCTCGATGGTGCTGTGGCCGGAAGTCGTTGACGCCCTTGACGGTCGGGCCCCGGTGCTCGCCGCCGGCGGCATCGGTACCGGGCGGCAGGTCGCCGCTGCGCTCGCGCTCGGCGCGTCCGGTGTGTGGATGGGCTCGGCGTTCCTGACCTCGGCCGAATACGACTTGGGGCATCGGCAGGACAGCGGTCGCTCGACCATCCAGGAGGCGCTGCTGGCCGCGACGTCGGCCGACACCGTGCGCAGGCGCATCTACACCGGCAAGCCGGCGCGGCTGCTCAAGAGTCGGTGGACGGAGGCCTGGGACGCCCCCGACGCGCCTGAGCCGCTTCCGATGCCGCTGCAGAACATCCTCGTCAGCGAGGCGCATCAGCGGATGAACGAATCGACCGATCCGTCCGCCGTCGCCATGCCGGTCGGCCAGATCGTCGGCCGGATGAACGAGATCCGGCCGGTCGCCGACATCATCGCCGAACTCGTGACCGGCTTCGAGGAGGCGACCGCGCGCCTCGATGACATCCGGGGCAGCTAGCGCGTCTACAGTCGGCTGACATGACCGTCGACGTCTGGATGCAGCACCCCACCGCTCGGTTCCTGGGGCACGACATGCTGGCTTCGCTGCGGCGCTGGACCGGTGGCGCGATGCCGGAGAAGGACTCCGACGTCCCGATCGAGGCGACGGTCGCATCGATGGACGACGCCGGAGTGGCTTTCGGTTTGCTGTCGGCGTGGCGCGGCCCCAACGGACTCGATCTGGTGTCCAACGACGAGGTGGCCGCATGGGTTGCCCAGTATCCCAACAGGTTTGCCGGGCTGGCGACCGTGGACCTCGACAATCCCATGGCGGCGGTGCGCGAGCTACGCCGACGAGTCCGCGACGACGGCTTCGTCGGCCTGCGGGTGGTGCCGTGGCTGTGGGGCCTGCCGCCGACCGACCGCCGCTACTATCCGCTGTTCGCCGAATGCGTGGAGTTGGGCGTGCCGTTCTGCACGCAGGTCGGTCATACCGGGCCGATGAGACGGTCCGAGACCGGCAGGCCCATCCCGTACATCGACGAGGTGGCACTGGACTTCCCCGAACTCGTGATCGTCTGCGGGCATGTGGGATATCCGTGGACCGAGGAGATGGTGGCGGTCGCGCGCAAGCATCCAGGGGTCTACATCGACACCTCGGCGTACACGACGAGGCGGCTACCCGATGAGCTGGTGCGCTTCATGCGAACCCGCACCGGCGCCCGAAAAGTTCTGTTCGGCACCAACTATCCGATGATCGGACACCAGCACGCCCTTGCCGGTCTTGACGAACTGGGGCTGTCCGACGAGGCCGTGCACGACTATCTGCACAGAAACGCCGAACGCGTCTTCAAGCTCTAGAACCAGCCGGTGACACTTCGGTGTCCGATTTGTTCACGACACGGTCCGGCCGCCCGACCTAGCGTACAGGTATGGACATCCGAGTGACATCGACCGTCGTCGAGATCGCGACCAAGGACCTGCCGCGCGCGCTCGACTTCTACCGCTTACTGGGACTCGACGTTCCCGAACCGGAGGGTCCGCACGTCGAAGTCGATCTGCCCGGCGGAAACACGCTGGCTTTCGACGATGAAACGATCATCGCGGAAATGCATCGGGGCTGGACGCCACCGACGCAGCAGGGTCGGGTCGCGCTGGCCTTCAGGGTCGGCGACCCGTCGGACGTCGACGCGCTGTTCGAGCGAGTCACCGGCAACGGCCATCCCGGCGCGCTCAAACCCTTCGACGCGCCGTGGGGTCAGCGCTATGCGACGGTCACCGATCCCGACGGCACCTCCGTCGACCTCTTCTGCCCGCTGCCCTGACGCAGGGCCGCCAGCGACACCCCGGTGAGGTCGCGCACCTCGCGGTGAAAGTGTGGTTGATCGGCGTAACCGGCCATCATCGCCGCGTGCGCGGTCGCCGCCCCGTCGTCGAGTAGCCGCACGGCGCGCCGGAACCGCAGGATGCGGCGCAGTGTGGCGGGCCCGTAGCCGTACACCGCGCGGCATTGCCGCTGCACGGTGCGGCTCGACCAGCCGATGTGGCGCGCCACCTCGGTGACGGTGCAGCCGTTTGCCAGGCTGTCGGTGACACGGCGCAGCTGCTGAAGCGACCAGGGTGCGGTCTCCTTCACCGGCTCGTCGGACGCCAGCTTGGCGGCCAACGCCGTCAGCGAGCGAGGCTCGGCAATACCGAGGTCGGCCAGCGGTACCCGGTCGTTGCGCAGCTGCGCCGCAGGAACGCCCAGCAGGCGCGGCAATACGCCCGGCCGAAATCTCAACCCCACGAATGTTTCTCGACCACGGGATGTGAGGAAGGCGGTAGTGTCCGGGCCGGCGACGACGACGCGGCCCGACATTCGGATGAGATCCATGCAACCGTCGGGCAGAACACGGACCGGCTCCGGCCGGCCGTCCACCACCCATCCGCACTCGACGAGTTCGCTGAGCTGCGGCGGCGGCGGGAAGTCGCGGTAGCCCACTCGATCGACGTTACCGCGGAACGGGCCACACCGCGTCCGTGCACTCGGTGCCCTCCGCCGCGAGTTGACGTTTGATGATTTTGAACGACTCGGTCCGCGGCAGGTCGGTGGCGATCCGCACGAATGCAGGCCACTGCTTGGGCCCGAGGTCGGGCTGCTCGGCCAAGAACTCGCGGAACGCGTCGACGTCGAATGCGGCGCCCTCGGTCAACAGCAGAGCAGCCATCACCTGGTCTCCCACATCGGGGGCCGGTATCCCGTAGACGGCGACTTCGATGACGTCGGGATGACGCAGCAGCACCCGCTCGATCGGTGCGGCACCGAGATTCTCGCCGTCGACGCGCATCCAGTCGCCCAGCCGGCCGGCGAAGTACACGTAGCCGTTTTCGTCGCGGTAGCCGAGGTCGCCGCTGTGATAGACGCCGCCGCGCATGCGCTCGGCGTCGGCGGCGGGATCGTTGTAGTACCCCTCGAATCGTCCGGGTCCGGCGGTGTTCACGATCTCGCCGGTGACGCCGGGCGGGCACGGTTCGCCGGTGTCGACGTCGACGATCTCGGTGTCCTCGGGAAGTGGGCCAAGCGCGCCGGCCGGGGTGTCCGGTGTGCGTCCGATCGCGACCCCGCCCTCGGTGGAGCCGAATCCGTCCACGACAACGGTGCCGAACCTGCGCGCGAACCTGTCCACGTCGGCGGGCGCGCCCTCGTTCCCGTACACCGCCTTCAGCGGATTGTTCGCGTCGTCGGGGTGTTCCGGTGTCGCGAGCACGTAGGACAGCGGCTTGCCGACGTAGTTGGCGTAGGTCGCCCCGTACCGCCGGACGTCGGGAAGGAACTGCGACGCAGAGAACTTGCGCCGCAACACCATCGAGCCGCGGCAGGCCAGTGAGACCGCCCACCCGACCAGCACCGCGTTGGAGTGGAACAGTGGCATCGACACATAGCAGATGTCGTCGGGGCCGAGTCCGAAGCGCTCGGTCATCATCACCCCGGCGATCGCGACCTTGCCATGGCTGCAGATCACCGCCTTCGGATCGCCGCTGGTGCCCGATGTGTAGATCAACATGAACGTGTCGGTCGGGTCTGCCTCGTGTGCGGTGACCGGCTCATCGCAATGCGCCCACACTTCCGCTGCCCATTCCGGCGAGTCGACGACGATATGATCGATGTCGCCGACGGTCGCGGCGGATGCCGAATCAGCAAGGGTCAGTTGGCAGTCCGCGTGCCGGATGTCGCGCTCCAGCGCCGGGCCGCGGCGGATCGGGTTGAGACCCACCGGGACGATCCCAGTCAGGGCCGCCGCGACGAGCAGCGACGAAAAAAAGGGGGTGTTCTGCATGAGCACACCCACGTGCGGCGGCTTTGCCGGATCCATCCGCGCGCGCAGCGCCGCCGCCACCGCAGCACCCTGCCGGATGTGCTGACGCCACGACGTGAACGATTCCTCGAAATGCACACCGCGGTCGTCGACGTCGACCAGCGGTGTGATGAGCGAGGTGACGGTCGGAAGCTCGCTCCCCCGTGCGGGATTCACGCCGGTGTGTCAGCCAGTTCCCGGCCGATGCGCAGCAATTGCCCGGTCGCCCCGCCGACCGCGAACTCGGTCTGCTTGGCCGCGAGGAAGTAGCGGTGGACGGGGTGGTCGGTGTCGATGCCGACGCCCCCGTGCACGTGCACCGTGGTGTGCGCGACGCGGTGGCCTGCCTCGGCCGCCCAGAACGCCGCCGTGTTCACGTCGACCTCGGCGGGAAGATCCTCGGACAGCCGCCATGCCGCCTGTGTCACCGTCAGGCGAAGGCCCTTGATGTCGATGTAGCCGTCGGCCAACCGCGACGAGACCGCTTGGAAGCTGCCGATCGGTCGGTCGAACTGTTCGCGCTCGCGGGCGTACTCGGCGGTGAGCTCCAGCGCCCGCTCTAGCACACCGAGCTGAAACGCGCTGCGGCCCAACGTCGCATGTGTGGTCAGCCACGCGACCACCTCCGCGCCTCCGACGACGCGGTCGTCACCGAGTTCGACACCCCGCAGCTCGAGGTGCCCGACACTGCCGTGGCCGGTGGTGTCCAGCGAGGTCACCGTCACACCGGGGTCGTCCTTGGTCACGATGAGAACCATTGTGCCCGAGTCGGTTTCGGCGGGGACCAGGAACGCGTCGGCGATCGGCCCGTAGAAGACCTGCGTCCTCGTGCCGGTCAGCCGGTAGTGGGAGCCGCCGGCGCCGGTGGCCTGAACGGGCCCCTCGCCCATGTCGCCGTCGACAGCGACGGCGAGGATCTTCTCGCCGTTGATCGCGGGCACCGCCCACGCCTGCTGCAACTCCTGCGAACCGAACCTCGCCAGGGCGCCGGCCGCCAGCACCGCGGATTCGAGATAGGGCACCGCCGCCATCTGCCTGCCGAGCGCGACAAGCACAGCGACCTGCTCCAGCACTCCGAAACCGCCGCCGCCCAACGATTCCGGGGCAGTGGTGGACAAGATGTCGGCGTCGGCGAGCTTGGCCCACAGGTCGCTGTCGAAGCGTTCGTCCAGCCCGTCGAGGTCGCGCTGGCGCTCCGGCGTGCACACCGACTCGGTGATGGTGCGCACCAGACCGCCGAGATCGTCGGCAGCCTCAGTCGTGGTGAAGTCCATGGCTTAGATCTCCGTCTCTACCGGTTTACCCGGGGCAGGCCGAGCGCGACCATGCCGATGATGTCGCGCTGAATCTCGTTGGTGCCGCCGCCGAAGGTGAGGATGAGACACGATCGGTGCATCCGCTCGATTCGACCGCGCAGCAGCGCGCCGGGGGAGTTGGTGCGTACCGTCGCGGCGGTGCCGAGCACCTCCATCAGCAGCCGGTAGGCCTCGGTGGCCAACTCGGTGCCGTACACCTTCGCCGCCGACGCATCGGCGGGCGACGGTGCGGCGTCTGAGTTGGATGTCGCCGCCGCCGCGGCTCCGGCGGCGGACGCCAGCTCCCAGTTGATCAGCTTGAGCACCTCGGCCTTGGCGTGCACACGGGCGAGGTTGAGCTGCACCCACTCGGAATCGATGAGTCGGTTGCCGTGCACGTCCTTGGTGTTCTGGGCCCATTCGCGAACCTGGTTGAGCGCCACGAAGATCGGCTGTGCGGACACCAGCGCGACGCGCTCGTGGTTGAGCTGGTTGGTCACCAGCTTCCAGCCCGCGTTCTCCTCGCCGACCAGGTTGGTGGCGGGCACCCGGACGTCCTGATAGTAGGTGGCGCTGGTGTCGACGCCTGCCATCGTGTGGACCGGCGTCCACGAGAAGCCCTCTGCGGTGGTCGGCACGATGAGCATCGAGATGCCGCGGTGCTTCTTGGCCTCGGGATTGGTGCGCACCGCCAGCCACACGTAGTCGGCGTAGGCGATCAGGCTGGTCCACATCTTCTGGCCGTTGATGACGTAGTCGTCGCCGTCGCGAACGGCGGTGGTGCGCAGCGCCGCAAGGTCGGTACCTGCGCCGGGCTCGGAGTAGCCGATCGAGAAGTGCAGATCGCCCCCGGCGATCTTGGGCAGAAAGAACTTCTTCTGTTCGTCGGTGCCGAACGCCATGATCGTCGGCGCCACGCTGTTGATCGTCAGGAACGGCACGGGCACGTTGGCGATGGAGGCTTCGTCGTTGAAGATCAGGCCGTCCATCGGCGGGCGCGCCTGGCCGCCGAACTCCTTCGGCCACGACAGCGTCAGCCAGCCGTCCTTGCCCATCTGCGCGACGGTCTCGCGGTACACGTTGCCGCGCCCCATCTCGCCGCCGTCGTTGGACGCGAGCGCCTCGGCACGCTCAGGGGTCATGAGCTCGGTGAAGTAGGCGCGCAGTTCGCGGCGCAACTCCTCTTGCTCGGGGGTGTAGCCGATCCGCATCGCTTCGCCCTTCACTTGCACCCAATCTGCCACCCCGGTTGTAACACGTTCTAGTCTTGGGGTCCAGCGACGGTTGCTGCCGGTAGCCTTTCGACCTGGTCGTATTGTGGGTCCAGCCCCGGGAACAGCCCGTCGGAGCGCAACGCTAGGAGGTTGTCGTGCGAGTTGAAGTCGATCGCGATCGGTGTGAAGGTAACGCCGTCTGCGTGGGAATCGCGCCTGACCTATTCGATCTCGATGACGAGGACTACGCGGTGGTGAAGCAGGACCCGGTGCCCGCCGACCAGGAGGACCTGGCCGAGCAGGCGATCGCCGAGTGCCCGCGCGCCGCGTTGCTCCGCAAGGACTAGAGGTATTCATAAATGAGCGCACGACAAGACGACATGACCGATCTGTCCGGCCGCGTCGCGGTGGTCACCGGCGCGGCCGCCGGCCTGGGTCGGGCGGAGGCGATCGGCCTCGCCCGCTCGGGTGCCACGGTGGTGGTCAACGACATGGCCGCGGCGCTCGACCGCTCTGACGTCTTCGACGAGATCGTCGCGGCCGGATCGAAGGCCGTCGCGGTCGAGGGCGACATCAGCCAGCGCAGCACCGCCGACGAACTCGTCGCCACCGCCGACGGTCTCGGTGGGCTGCACATCGTCGTCAACAACGCGGGCATCACCCGCGACAAGATGCTGTTCAACATGTCCGACGAGGACTGGGACGCCGTCATCGCCGTGCATCTGCGCGGGCATTTCCTGCTGACCCGCAATGCGGCCACGTATTGGCGCTCGAAGGCCAAGGAGGGCGACGGTTCGGTCTACGGCCGGATCATCAACACCTCGTCGGAGGCCGGCCTGACCGGCCCTGTCGGCCAGGCCAATTACGGTGCCGCCAAGGCGGGCATCATCCAACTGACGTTGACCGCCGCCAGGGCCCTCGAGCGCTACGGTGTGCGGGCGAACGCCATCGCTCCCCGTGCCCGCACCGCGATGACCGCCGATGTGTTCGGCGACGCACCGCAACTCGCCGACGGACAGACCGACAGCCTCTCGCCGGAGCACGTGGTTTCGCTGGTTCGTTTCCTCGCCTCGCCCGCATCGGACGGCGTCAGCGGTCAGGTTTTCATCGTCTACGGTCCGACGGTTACGCTGCTGGCGGCGCCCACGGTCGAGCAGCAATTCACTGCCGACGGCGACGCATGGGTGCCCGCCGAACTCAGTGCGACGCTGCGCGAGTTCTTTGCTGACCGCGAACTCGAGCGGGGATTCTCCGCGACGCACTTGATGGGAAATTCCTAAGAGTCCGCTGAAGGCCGGATAACTTGAGCTAGCTAGAACACGTTCCAGAATGACCTGGGTCACACCGGCCCTGACCTGGACATAAGCAACATTATTGTCTCAGTCGGCGGCCTTTGACACTGCGAACTTGTTCTAGTTAGTATGATCCGGCTCACTAAGAGTTGCGTGCGACACAGGGGTGGAACAGTCGCCGTGGCAAGCCGTTTCTGATGTTTCGCCATGGCGGAGAACTCGTGAGACCCCGCCCCGAGAACGGAGCCAAGGTTGATCGAACAGCTCGCGGTTCCGGCACGGGCCGTGGGCGGTTTCGTCGAGATGTCCATCGACACGTTCGTCAAGATCTTCCGTCGGCCGTTCCAGTTCCGGGAATTCCTCGAACAAACGTGGATGATCGCGCGTGTCTCGCTGGTCCCCACCCTGCTGGTCGCCATCCCGTTCACGGTCCTGGTCGCTTTCACCCTGAACATCCTCCTGAGGGAGATCGGCGCCGCCGATCTGTCCGGCGCGGGCACGGCCTTCGGCACGATCACCCAGCTCGGACCCGTGGTGACGGTGTTGGTGGTGGCGGGTGCGGGCGCGACGGCGATCTGCGCCGACCTCGGTGCGCGCACCATCCGCGAAGAGATCGACGCGATGCGGGTGCTGGGCATCGATCCGATCCAGCGCCTCGTCGTGCCAAGGGTGCTGGCTTCCACCGTCGTGGCGCTGCTGCTGAACGGCCTCGTGTGCGCGATCGGCCTGTCCGGCGGCTACGTCTTCTCCGTCTTTCTCCAGGGCGTCAATCCCGGCGCGTTCATCAACGGCCTGACCGTCCTCACCGGTCTGGGGGAGCTGGTGCTCGCGGAGTTCAAGGCTTTGCTGTTCGGTGTCGTCGCCGGGCTGGTCGGCTGCTACCGCGGCCTGACTGTGCAGGGCGGCCCCAAGGGCGTCGGCACTGCGGTGAATGAGACCGTCGTCTACGCGTTCATCTGCTTGTTCGTCATCAACGTGATCATGACGGCCATCGGCGTGCGAGTGCTGGTTCGGTAGGCAATGAGCTACGACCTGACCGTGCGTCTCCGCCGCGCCTTCCGTGGCTTGCCCAAGGTCGTCGACACGGTCGGCGAACAGGCCCTGTTCTACGGCGAGACCATCCGCTACATCCCGAACGCGCTCACGCGCTACCGCCGGGAGACCATCCGCAACATCGCCGAGATGACGATGGGCACCGGCGCGCTGGTGATGATCGGCGGCACCGTCGGGGTGGCGGCCTTCCTCACCCTCGCCTCCGGCGGCGTCATCGCGGTGCAGGGCTACTCGTCGCTGGGCAACATCGGCATCGAGGCGCTGACCGGCTTCCTGTCCGCGTTCCTCAACGTGCGTATCGTCGCGCCGGTCATCGCGGGCATCGCGCTGGCCGCGACCATCGGCGCGGGCACCACCGCGCAACTGGGCGCCATGCGGGTCGCCGAGGAAATCGATGCGGTCGAATCGATGGCCGTGCACTCGGTGTCGTATCTGGTGTCGACCCGGCTGATGGCGGGGATGGTCGCGATCATCCCGCTGTACTCGTTGTCGGTGCTCGCCGCGTTCTTCGCCGCCCGTTTCACGACGGTCTTCATCAACAACCAGTCGGCCGGCCTCTATGACCACTACTTCAACACGTTTCTGATCCCTACCGACCTGCTGTGGTCGTTCCTTCAGGCCATCGTCATGGCGATCGCCGTGATGCTGGTGCACACGTACTACGGGTACAACGCATCCGGCGGCCCGGTCGGCGTCGGCATCGCCGTCGGTCAGGCGGTGCGGACCTCGCTGATCGTCGTCGTCACCATCACCCTGTTCATCTCGCTCGCCGTCTATGGCGCGTCCGGCAACTTCAACCTGTCCGGGTAGGTGCGCGACCATGTCTGACGGAGAAGCCAAGCGCAGCCACGTGCGGATCGCCGCGGCGGTCCTCGCGGCTCTGCTCGTCGCCGCCGTCGTGTTCACCTACCTGGCCTACACGGCCGCGTTCACGCCGACCGACAAGGTCACCGTCACCTCACCGCGGGCCGGTCTGGTCATGGACCGGGACGCCAAGGTCAAGTACCGCGGCATCCAGATCGGCAAGGTCGACTCGATCGAGTACGCGGGTGATCAAGCCAAGTTGACGCTGGCGATCGACAGCAACCAGATGCGGTTCATCCCCTCCAACGCGATCGTCCGCATCGCCAGCACAACGGTTTTCGGTGCGAAGTCGGTCGAGTTCGTCCCGCCCGACAATCCGTCGGGATCCGCGTTGCGGCCCGGCGCCCATGTGCAGGCGACGGCGGTGCAACTCGAGGTCAACACGCTGTTCCAGACGCTGACCGATGTCCTGCACAAGATCGACCCGGTGCACCTGAACGCGACGCTGAGCGCGCTCGCCGAAGGTCTGCGCGGCCACGGCGACGACCTCGGCGCCTTGCTCTCCGGCCTGAATTACTATCTGCAGCAGCTGAATCCGAAGCTGCCGACGCTGCAACAGGATTTCCAGAAGACCGCCGTGGTGGCCAACATCTACGGCGACGCCGGCCCGGATTTCGCTCGGATCCTCGACAACGCGCCCGCCATCAGCGGCACCATCGTCGACGAGCAGGACAACCTGAACCGCACCCTGCTGGCGGCGACCGGCCTGGCCAACAACGGGGCGGACACGTTGGAGCCCGCGGCGAACGACTACATCGCGGCGGTGAACCGGTTGCGCGCACCGCTGAAGGTGGCGGGTGAATACTCCCCGGAGTTCGGCTGCATCCTCGAAGGCACGGGAAAGGCGGTCGACTTCTTCGCCCCGATCATCGGCGGCACCCGGCCCGGCCTGTTCGTGTCGTCCAACTTCCTACCCGGGTCGCCGGCGTATACGTACCCGGAGAGCCTGCCGATCGTCAACGCGTCCGGCGGCCCCAATTGCCGTGGCCTGCCGAATGTTCCGAGTAAACAGCTGGGCGGATCCTGGTACCGGTCGCCGTTTCTGGTCACTGACAACGCCTACGTGCCCTACCAGCCGAACACCGAATTGCAGTTCGACGCACCGTCGACCGCGCAGTTCTTGTTCAACGGCGCCTTCGCCGAAAGGGACGACTACTGATGAAGCTTGATCGGACCCTGATCAACGTTGGCATCTTCACGGTGGCGATGCTGCTGGTGGCGGCGATGCTGGTGGTGGTTTTCGGTCAGTTCCGGTTCGCATCGGAGAGCAGCTACCACGCGACCTTCCTGGACGCTTCGCGGTTGAAGGCGGGGCAGGATGTCCGCATCGCGGGCGTTCCGGTCGGCAAGGTCGGCACGGTCAAGCTGAACCCCGACAACACCGTCGACGTCGCCTTCAACGTCAACAAGCGCTACCAGCTCTATACCTCGACGCGGGCGGTCGTCCGCTATCAGAACCTCGTCGGTGACCGCTACCTCGAAATCACCGCGGGGCCGGGCGAATTGCGCAAGCTTCCGCCGGGGAGCACCATCCCGCGGGAGAACACCCAGCCCGCACTCGACCTCGACGCGCTCCTCGGCGGCCTGCGTCCGGTTCTGAAAGGCCTGGACGGCGCCAAGATCAACGAGGTCAGCAGCGCGGTCATGGAACTGCTGCAGGGTCAGGGCGGTGCGCTGTCGAACCTGTTGTCGACCACCAGCGCCTTCACCCAGAACCTGGCGGCCCGCGACCAGCTCATCGGGGATGTGATCAACAACCTCAACACGGTGCTCGGAACCGTCGACGAGAAGGGCGCCCAGTTCGACGCCAGCGTGGACCAGCTGCAGAAGCTGCTCACCGGCCTGGCCGACGGACGCGACCCGATCGCGGGCGCCATCCCCCCGCTGGCTTCGGCGGAGAACGACCTGACCGACATGCTGGTGCAGTCACGTCGACCGGTGCAGGGCGTCATCGAGAACGTCCGTCCGATGGCGCAGCGGATGGACGTGCGCAAGGCGGACATCAACAAGGTCATCGAGCCGCTCGCGGAGAACTACCTGCGGCTCAACGCACTCGGTGCCTACGGATCGTTCTTCAACATCTTCTACTGCTCGACGCGGCTCAAGATCAACGGACCCGCGGGCAGCGACATTCTGATCCCATTCGGTGGGCCACCGGATCCGTCGAAGGGGAGGTGCTCGGAAAATGGCTAGACCGGACGGCGGAAACCCGCTTCGCACAGGCATATTCGGCATAGCGCTGGTGGCATGTGTGGTACTGGTGTCGTTCGGCTACACGAGCCTGCCGTTCTGGCCGCAGGGAAAGCAGTACGAGGCGTACTTCACCGACGCCGGTGGCATCTCGCCGGGCAGCGACGTCAACGTGTCGGGCATCAACGTCGGCAAGGTCACCGGTGTGGCGCTGGCGGGTGACTCGGCGAAGGTGACGTTCACCGTGGACCGCCACGTCAAGGTCGGCGATCAATCGCTGGTTGCGATCAAGACCGACACGGTGCTCGGTGAGAAGTCGCTGGCGGTCACGCCCCGCGGGGGTGGTCAGTCCACCGTCATCCCGCTGGGGCGCACCACGACTCCCTACACCCTCAACACCGCGCTGCAGGACCTCGGGCAGGACGCCAGCGACCTGGACAAGCCGCGCTTCGCGCAGGCTCTGCAGACCCTCACCGACTCGCTTCACGACGCGACGCCGCAACTGCGCAACGCGCTGGACGGTGTCACCGCGCTGTCGCAGAGCATCAACAAGCGGGACGAGGCGCTCGAACAACTGCTCGCGCACGCCAAGAAAGTGTCCGACACGCTGGCCCAGCGGGCCGGCCAGGTCAACCAGCTCCTGCTCGACGGCAACCTTCTGTTCGCCGCGCTCGACGAGCGTCGCCAGGCGCTGAGCAACCTCATCGCCGGCATCGACGACGTTTCCCATCAGCTTTCCGGCTTCGTGGCCGACAACCGCAAGGAGTTCAAGCCCGCACTCGAGAAGCTGAACCTGGTGCTGGACAACCTCCTGGAGCGTCGCGACCACATCGGCGAGGCACTCAAGCGGCTGCCGCCGTACGCGACCGCGCTCGGTGAGGTGGTCGGTTCGGGTCCTGGATTCCAGATCAACCTCTACGGCCTGCCGCCTGCGCCGATCGCAGAAGTGTTGTTCGACACCTACTTCCAGCCGGGCAAGCTGCCGGACAGCCTTTCCGACATGCTCAAGGGTTACATCTCTGAGCGACTGATCATCAGGCCGAAGTCACCATGACATTTGCGAATCCGACCCGGGAACGCAGCCGCTGGCTGCGGATCGCGCTGGCGGCCATCCTGGTCGCGGTGCTGGCCGTCGGCGTGTACCTGGTGTGGCCCTCACGGGCCGGCCACAAGGTCGTCGGCTACTTCACGTCCGCGGTGGGTCTGTATCCGGGTGACGATGTGCGCATCGTCGGCGTGCCGGTCGGCAAGATCGATTCGATCGAACCGCGTGCCGGTGACGTCAAGATCACCATGTCCATCGACGACGGGGTGAAGGTCCCGGCGGACGCCAAGGCGCTCATCATCTCGCCGAACCTGGTGTCGGCGCGCTTCGTTCAGCTGGCCCCGGCCTACACCGGTGGGCCGGCGATGTCCGACGGGGCGAGCATCGGGCTTGATCGCACCGCGGTGCCGGTCGAATGGGACGAGGTCAAGGAGCAGCTGACGGCGCTGAGCCGCGAGCTCGGACCCCAGCAGGGATCCCTGCAGGGCCCGCTGAGCTCGTTCGTCAACCAGGCCGCGGACACCTTCGACGGCAACGGCGACTCCTTCCGACAGGCCTTGCGGGAGTTGTCGCAGACAGCGGGCCGGCTGGGCGACTCCCGCACCGATCTGTTCGGCACCGTGCGCAATCTGCAGGTCCTCGTCAACGCGCTGTCGAACAGCAACGAACAGATCGTGCAGTTCACCAACCACGTCGCGTCGGTCTCGCAGGTGTTGGCCGACAGCGCAACGGATCTCGACAACACGCTGGGCACCCTCAACCAGGCGCTCGGCGATGTCCGTGGTTTCCTCAACGACAGCAATGACGCCCTCATCAAGCAGGTCAACAAGCTGACGGACTTCACTTCCATCCTGACCGAACACAGCGACGACATCGAGCAGATCCTGCACATCACGCCCAACGGGCTGGCGAACTTCTACAACATCTACAACCCCGCGCAGGGCACCGTCGGCGGCCTGCTCACCCTGCCCAACTTCGCCAACCCTGTGCAGTTCATCTGCGGCGGTGTCTTCGACGCCGGCACGTCGACCGACAACTACAAGCGGGCCGAAATCTGCAGGCAGCGAATGGGTCCGGTGCTGCGACGCATCACCATGAACTTCCCGCCCCTGCTGTTCCACCCGATCAACAGCATCACCGCATACAAGGGCCAGATCATCTATGACACCCCGCAGACGGAGGCCAAGGCCGAGACGCCGGTGCCGTACCTGCAGTGGCAGCCCGCGCCGGGTGTGACACCGCCGCAACCGTCGAACGCCACCGACCTCAGTTCGCTGATGGTGCCGCCCGCGCAGTCGACGTCGCACGCAGGCGGTCCGGAAGCCGCGCCTGGACCAGGGCCCGCCGACCCGAATGCGCCTGCGGCCCTGCCCGCCGAGGCGCCGCCGTCCGGACCGGCACCGGCCGAGGGGGGTGGGTGATGAGGAAACTGTTGCGCGTCAGAACATCACGCGCCGTGCTGCGTACGGTGGCGATCTCGTCAGGTGCGGCGCTGCTCGCCAGCTGCTCGTTCGGCGGGCTGAACTCGCTGGACATGCCGGGAACGGCCGGCCACGGACCCGGCGCCTACAAGATCACGGTCCAACTGCCCGACGTGGCCACCCTGCCGCAGAACTCGCCGGTGATGATCGACGATGTCACCGTCGGCAGCGTCTCCGGCATCGACGCCGTGCAGCGCTCGGACGGCACCTTCTATGCGGCCGTGCAGCTTTCGCTGGACAAGAACGTCAAGCTGCCGGAGAACGCGACGGCAAAGGTTGCGCAGACCTCGCTGCTGGGTTCTCAGCACATCGAGCTCGCCGCGCCGGTGAACGAAAAGGGCGTCGGTCGGCTCAAGGACGGCTCACAGATTCCGCTAGACCGCACCGGCCGATATCCGACCACCGAGGAGGTGCTGTCGTCACTGGGCGTCGTGGTGAACAAGGGCAATCTCGGTGCGCTGCAGGACATCACCGACGAGGCCTACAACGCGGTGGCGGGCCGTCAGGGCAGCTTCACCGACCTGATACCCCGGCTGGCTGACCTCACGACCTCGCTCGATCAGCAGACCAACGACATCATCGCCGCTGCCGAGGGTTTGAACCGCTTCGCCGGGATCCTCGCGCGCAGCAAGGACAGCCTGGGCCGCACGCTGGAGACACTGCCTGCCGCTCTGGAGGTGTTGAACAAAAACCGCGGCAACATCGTCGATGCGTTCGGCGCACTGCAGCGGTTCGCGAGCATCGCGTCGAACGTCCTGCAGAAGACCAAGGACGACTTCGCCGCCGACTTCAAGGACCTGTACCCGGTCATCAAGTCGTTGAACGACAACGTCGACTACCTGATCAAGGACCTCGAGTTCCTGCCGACGTTCCCGTTCCACTACAAGTACCTGAAGCGAGCGGTGCGGGGTGACTACCTGAACGTCTACACCACGTTCGACCTGACGCTGCGCCGCCTCGGCGAGTCCGTCTTCACCACCTCGTGGGGCCTGGACTCGAACATGGCGCACATGAGCGAGATCATCAACCCGCCCGACTTCTTGACGGGGGCTCTCGCCAACCTGTCGGGTCAGGCGGCGGATCCGTTCAAGATCCCGGCAGGGACCGCGACCCAACACGACGAGGGACCGTAGATGCTGGACCGGTTGACTCGCATTCAGCTGACGATCTTCGCGATCGTCACGGTGCTCACCGTCAGCGCCATCACCATCTTCTATCTGCACCTGCCTGCCGCGGTTGGGATCGGCGCGTACCACGTGGACGCGAATTTCGTTGCCGGGGGCGGGTTGTACGAGAACGCCAACGTGACGTACCGCGGCGTGACGGTGGGGCGTGTGGAGTCGGTCGGGCTGACCAACGACGGCGTCGTCGCGCATATGCGGCTGAACAGCGGCACGCCGGTTCCCGACAACGTCACGGCGACGGTGAAAAGCGTGTCCGCCGTCGGCGAGCAGTACATCGACTTGGTGCCGCCGGAGAACCCGTCGTCGCAGAAGCTGCGCAACGGCGCGTCCATCGGCACGGACCGCACGGCGATCGGCCAGGACATCTCCGGCCTGCTGGACGAGGCGGACCGACTGGTCGCCAGCGTCGGGGACACCAGGCTGCAGGACCTGCTGCGGGAGACGTTCAAGGCGTTCAACGGATCGGGGCCTGAGTTGGCACGGCTGATCCAGTCGTCGCGGCTGCTGGTAGACGAGGCCAACAGCAATTACGGGCAGACGACGCAGCTGATCGACCAGGTGGGTCCGTTCCTCGACGCGCAGATCCGCAGCGGCGACGACATCAGGTCGCTGGCCGACGGACTGGCCCGGCTCACCGGGGAAGTCAACAAGGCCGACCCGCAACTGCGCACGACCCTGCAGACGGTTCCGGGCGCCGCCGAGGCGGCGAACGAGACCTTCAGCGGCATCCGGCCGTCCTTCCCGGTGCTGGCGGCGAACCTCGCGAACTTCGGCAGGATCGGCGTCATCTACAGCAAGTCGCTCGAGCAGGCCCTGGTGATCTTCCCGGCGCTGATCGCCGCGTTGTCCACCGTTGCCGGTGGCGTGCCCGCCGACGAGGGCGGCAAGCTCGACTTCAAGATCCATCTGCAGGACCCGCCGCCCTGCAACGTCGGATTCATTCCGGCGACGCAGATCCGGTCGCCTGCCGACACCACCCTGCGCGACATCCCGCCCGACCTGTACTGCAAAACCGCGCAGAACGACCCGTCGGTGGTGCGCGGCGCGCGCAACTACCCCTGCCAGGAGTTCCCCGGGAAGAGGGCGCCGACGATCCAGCTCTGCCGCGACCCGAAGGGCTATGTGCCACTGGGCAGCAATCCGTGGCGCGGTCCGCCGATTCCCTACGGCAGCCAGCCAATCGAGGATCCGCGAATGATCCTGCCGCAGAACAAGTTCCCGTTCATTCCACCCCAGGTGGATCCCGATCCCGGGCCGCCGGTCGTGCAACTGCCGCCGGGCGTCGCGCCGGGGCCCGGCCCGGCGCCGCATGGGCCGTTCCCGTTGCCGGTACCGCCGAACGAGCCGGGTCCGCTGCCGCCGCCGCTGCCGTTCTACGCGCCACCCGATCAGGTGGTGCCGCCGTACGGCAGGACGCCGCCACCGCCGCCGGCCGGCGAGCCGCTGCCGCTGCCCGGCCAGCCGCCCGGCCAGCCGCCCGCGGATGCGCCCCCGCCCGCGGATGCGCCGCCACTACCGGCGGAGGCGCCCCCGATGGCCAGCGCCACCTACGACCAGAACGGCAGGTTCGTCGACCCAGCCGGGGGGACTGGCGTATTCGCGGGTGGAACTGACAAACTGGCGCCCGCGGAAAACTGGGTTGATCTGATGTTGGCTCCAAGGCAGGCGTAGATGACAGAGAACACGGCTTCGACGAAAACCTCGCCGAAGCCGGCGGGCAGACGTCGTGCGTCCCGAGCGGCTGGACCGGCCGCCGGCGCGGTCGCGACATCCACGGGGATGCCGGTCGAGGCACCGAAAACCGTCAAGGTTCGGCTGGCCAAACCGGCAGGCCCGCCGCCACGCAAGCAGCCCCACCGAACGCTTGTCGCCCTGGTGGCGCTGGCGACGACGCTCGTCGCGGTCCTCGCGCTGGGGACGGCGGTCTTCTTCACCGTGCACCACCAGCGCGGCGAGGAAGCCGCGGCGGCGCAGCGCCAACTCTTCGTCGACACCGCATCGCAGTTCGTGGTGAACATGTTCAGCTATACGCAGCAGACGATCGACGCCGACGTGGACCGGTTCGTCAACAGCACCAGCGGTCCCCTGCGCGACATGATGAGCCAGGGCCAGAACGCCGACAACCTCAAGCTGCTGTTCCGCGACACGAACGCCAGCGCCGAGGCGGTCGTCAACGGTGCGGCGTTGGAGAAGTTCGACGACGTCGCCAAGCGGGCCGACGTGCTGGTGGCGGTGCGGGTGACGGTCACCGACCTGGACGGCAACAACCAGCCTTCCAAGCCGTATCGCCTCCGGGTCACCGTGGCCGAGGACGACACCGGCCACATGTCGTTCTACGACCTCAAATACCCCGACGGGGGGAACTGATGTCGACCCCGCCCGCGAGGAGGACAAAATGGACGAGCGTGTCGAAGCTGGTGGGCGCGTTGTCGATCCTGCTGGCGGTCGGCTTCGTCGCACTCGCGGCCGCCGGCGGTTGGTACTACTGGACCGGAGTCGAGATCCAGGGCGAGCAGGACGCCCGCACCATCCTGGTGGACAAGGCCTCAGAACAGATTCCCAAGGTGTTCGGCTACGACTATCAGACAGTTGAGCGCAGCCTCAACGACATCTATCCGCTGCTGACGCCGAGCTACCGCCAGGAGTTCAGGGACCGCGCGAACAAGGACATCATCCCGCAGGCGCGCGAGCGGCAGCTGGTCAGCCAGGCCAATACCGTCGGTGTGGGAGTGCTGGCCGCACAACGCAATTCGGGCTCGGTCATGGTGTTTCTGAACCGCACGGTGACCGACAAGTCCAAGCAGCCGGTGTATGACGGCAGTCGGTTGAAGGTCGACTACGTCAAGGTCGACGGCCAGTGGCTGATCAACTACATCACACCGATCTGACGTCGTCGCCCGTCCGCGTTGACGCCAGTGCGTCGAGGAACGAACGCGCCCAGCGGTCGACGTCGTGGGCGAGCACCTGCCTGCGCAGGGCCCGCATCCGTCGTCTGCCTTCCTCCGGCGTCTGATTCAGCGCTTCCTCGATCGTCTCCTTGACACCCTCGAGGTGGTGCGGATTGGTCAGGTACGCCTGACGGAGTTCGGCTGCCGCACCGGTGAATTCGCTCAGCACCAGGGCGCCGCCGAGGTCGCTGCGGCACGCGACGTACTCCTTGGCGACCAGGTTCATCCCGTCGCGCAACGGGGTCACGAGCATGACATCGGCCGCGACGAAGAAGGCGATCAGCTCGTCGCGGGGGACGGGCCGGTGGATGTAGTGCACGACCGGATGGCCGACCTCACCGTATTCGCCGTTGATGTGGCCGACTTGCCGTTCGATGTCCTCGCGCATCTCCTTGTAGCTGTCGACGCGCTCTCGGCTCGGGGTTGCCAGCTGCACGAGCACGGTGTCGTCGTGTTTGACTCGGCCTTCGGCGAGCAGTTCCGAAAATGCCTTCAGCCGAACGTCGATGCCCTTGGTGTAGTCGAGCCGGTCGACGCCGAGCAGGATCTTGCGCGGATTGCCGAGCTCGGCGCGAATCTCACGCGCACGCTGGCGGACGCTTCTGTGCTTGGCCTTGGCATCGAGTTCACCCGAGTCGATGGAGATCGGGAACGCGCCCACTTTGACCGTGTGGAAACCGACCTGGACCTCGCCGAAGCGGGACCGGACACCGACCGTCGCGCGCGAGGTGTTGGCGCCCACCAGGCGTCGCGACAGAAACAGGAAGTTCTGGGCGCCGCCGGGCAGGTGGAAACCGACCAGGTCCGCGCCGAGCAGGCCCTCGATGATCTCTGTGCGCCACGGCATCTGCATGAACAGCTCGACCGGAGGAAACGGAATGTGCAGGAAGAACCCGATGGTGAGGTCGGGGCGCAGCATCCGCAGCATCTTCGGCACCAGCTGCAGCTGATAGTCCTGGATCCACACCGTCGCGCCCTGCGCGGCCGCCCGCGCGGTGGCTTCGGCGAAGCGCCGGTTCACCTCGACGTAGCGGTCCCACCACTCGCGGTGGTAGATCGGCTTGACGATGACGTCGTGGTAGAGCGGCCAGAGGGTGGCGTTGGAGAAGCCCTCGTAGTACATGGCCACGTCCTCGGCGGACAGGCGTACGGGCCACAGCGTCAGATCCTCTTCGACGATCGGCTCTTCGTCGCTGTCAGGAACGCCCGGCCAGCCGATCCATGCGCCTTTGCGTCGGCGCAGTAGCGGCTCAAGTGCTGTGACGAGCCCACCCGGGCTGCGTTTCCACTGCGTCGTGCCGTCTGGCAGACGTTCCATGTCGATCGGCAGCCGGTTGGCCACGACCACGAAGTCAGAGTTGCCGGAGCCGACTTCCTGGCCGTCTCCCGAACTCACCTAAGCCTCGAGCTTCGCCGGTCCAATGCCGAGCATCGACAGAAACACCCGGCACTCGTCGGCGTCGGTCGCATAGGCGGCGACGACGCGCCGCGCCTGACGGGCGGTGCTGTCGGCTAGCGGTTCGACGTCGCCGATCTCGGCGGGATCAGATTTCGCGGGCATCACACCACCATATATGTGATCGCGGGGAGGCCAGGCTTGGTGCCCGCGTCTACCCGGGGTTTACCTCGATGCCGGTGGCCGTCGGGCTGCTGCCCACCGACGACTCAGGAGACACCACGGGCGCCTGCTGCTCTTCGGACAGGCCGATGCACTGGCCGGAGTTGTGGCCGGTGCACGGGATCGACCCGCCGCCGCCGGGCAGGTTGACCGCAGGAAGATCGGGATTGCCGCCGATGACTGAATAGGGCTCTCCCGCGTTCGGCACCAGGTGCGGAACGCAGACGTTGGTGTAGAGGTCGTTCTCCTCGCCACCGGGGCACTCGGCCAGCGGGGTGGCCGCGGGCGTCGGCGTCGCGACGAAGGCGATCGCCGGCGCTGCCGCTACCGCGACGGCGAACCCACCGGCAATGATCAGTCGTCGTGCTGAAAACTTCATGGTCGCCATCGCTACGCTTTCTGTAGTTCTCCTGACAGATATCGTCGGGGTGATTGTATGGAAGCTGGACGATATCTGCATGCAATCGCAAAGTTTCCTGTCAGGAGGTCGAGGGCTTCCCGCAGGCCAACGGAAAACAAATGCGCTGCAAAAGCAAAGGCCGGACACAATGACTGTGTCCGGCCCTGCTGTTGAGAGGTTGGCTGGCTACGGGCTCGAGCTGACCTCCGAATGCGGTGTGACCATCGGCGGCTGCTGCTCCTCACCGAGGCCGATGCACTGCCCGGAATTTTGTCCCGTGCAGGGGATGCCGTTGACCTCGGGCAGCCCGCCGACGGGAGATGTGCTCGAGAACTCCGGAGAATTGGGCACGATGTCGGGCACACAGATGTTGGTGAATTGATCTTCGGTCTCGCCGCCGGCACATGCCGAGATCGACGGCGCCGAACTACCGTTCGTCGGAACGGCGAACATCGCGACCGCCGGTGCAGCCGCGATCGCGACAGCGAATCCCCCCGCAAGGATCAGTCGTCGAGTTGGAAGGTGGAAGGTCGCCATCATGATGCTTTCTGTAGTTTGCTGGCTGAGTTGTGCGAGAAGCCGGTGGATGCTGTCAGCGACCTGACCGCCATCCTCCGATTCCCTGCCTATGCCTCGTCCGAAGTTGTAGCAAGAGTTGGCATCTGCTAGCACAAGCGTACCTCCGGCTAACGAAAAGCACCGGCTGATGGCCGACGAATTCGGTTCGCTCCAGCATTGGCTGTGAGCCGCCTGCCAGATTGCTGTGGTATGGCTGGACAGGTGCGGGTTCCGGTGTCTGGCCGCGGCGGATATCCCGCTGAGCGACTCGCGGCGACCTGGAAGTAGTGTGCATTACATCTGAAGTATCGAACGTAACGAGGTGTGCACGGTGGCTAGCCCGACCAATGCCGAATCGGTTCCGCAGGAGCCCGCGCAGCAGGTGACCTACGAGACGTTGGACGAGGGGCGCATCGCCCGCATCTGGCTCAACCGGCCCGATGCCCAGAATGCGCAATCGCGCACACTGCTCGTGCAATTGGATGAGGCGTTCGGCAGGGCCGAGGCCGACGACACCGTGCGGGTGGTGATCCTGGCCGGACGCGGAAAAAATTTCTCCGCGGGCCACGACCTGGGGTCGGAGCAGGCGCTTCTCGAACGTAAGCCCGGGCCTGCGCAGCACCCCACATTTCGGTCGCACGGCTCGACGATGACCGGCATTGCCGAGAGAACCTATCTGCAGGAATGGCACTTCTTCTTCGAGAACACCCGCAGGTGGCGGGATTTGCGCAAGATCACCATCGCTCAGGTTCAGGGCAATGCCATTTCGGCCGGCCTGATGCTGATCTGGGCATGTGACCTGATCGTGGCCGCCGACGACGCCAAGTTCAGCGACGTGGTCGCGGTTCGGATGGGGATGCCCGGCGTCGAGTACTACGCGCACCCATGGGAATTCGGTGCAAGGAAGGCCAAAGAGCTTCTGCTGACCGGTGATTCGATCGACGCCGATGAGGCATACCGTCTCGGCATGGTGTCCAAGGTCTTTCCCCGTGCGGAGCTGGAAGACAAGACACTGGAGTTCGCGCGTCGCATCGCCGAGCGGCCGACGATGGCCGCCCTGCTGGTGAAGGATTCGGTCAACGCGGCCAGTGACGCCATGGGCTTCACCGAGGCGCTGCGGCATGCCTTCCACATCCACGAACTCGGACATGCGCACTGGGCGGCGGCGAATGAGAACCGCTATCCGGTAGGCCTGCCGCCCGACGTGCCGGACTGGCGCACGCTGGGGGCCCCGACGCCGTCGCGTCGTGACACCCCTTGACGTGCGTGGTTGCATAACGAGAACGTGTTCCAGTTTTTCTGTGAGGAGTAGCGGTGCAGCTCTCGTTGGCGGGTAAGACGGTCCTGGTCACCGGCGGTGGCAGCGGAATCGGCAAAGGAGTGGCCGCCGCCGTGGTCGCCGCGGGCGGCAACGCCATGCTGGTCGGCCGCAACGCAGACCGCCTGGCAGGCGCGGCCGACGAGATCACCGCGACGGGCGGCTCCGGCGGGGTGCTCTACGAGCCCGCCGACGTCACCAACGAGGACGAGGTCGCCCGGGTCGTCGAGGCGGCGACCGCGTGGATCGGCACGCTGCACGGGGTTGTGCACTGCGCAGGCGGCAGCGAGACGATCGGACCCGTCACCCAGATTGACTCCGAGGCGTGGCGGCGCACCGTCGACCTGAACATCAACGGCACGATGTACGTGCTGAAGCACTCGGCGCGGGAGATGGTCCGGGGCGGCGGCGGATCCTTCATCGGGATTTCGTCGATCGCGGCCAGCAACACGCACCGGTGGTTCGGCGCCTACGGGGTGTCCAAGGCCGGTATCGACCACCTGATGCAGCTGGCCGCCGACGAGCTCGGCCCATCGTGGGTGCGGGTGAACGGCATCCGTCCCGGCCTCATTCGCACCGAACTCGTTGCGCCGGTACTGGATTCGCCGGACTTGAGTGCCGACTACGCGGCCTGCACGCCGCTGCCGCGCCCCGGGGAGGTCGAGGACATCGCGAACGCGGCGATCTTTCTGCTCAGCGATGCCGCCAGCTACATCACCGGCCAGATCATCAATGTCGACGGCGGCGTCCTGGTCCGCCGGGGCCCGGACTACTCGTCGATGCTCGAACCCCTCTTCGGCGCCGACGGGCTTCGCGGCGTCGTGTCGACCTAGCCGTCGGTCGGGGCGGCGGCACCGGCCTCCCACGCCGCCAGCGCGCCGATCGCCGACCAGTCGAGGTCAGCGCCGCCGCGCGCCATCAGGGTGAGGAAGCGGTCGCGAATGAGGCTGGCGACCGGCATCGGCACCTGCAACTCCTCGGCTGCGGTCAACACCAGGCGGATGTCCTTCTGCCCGAGCGACGCGGCGAATCCGGCGGGTTCGAATCGATCGCCCGCGATCAGCGCGCCGTAGGTCTTGTAGATGGGCGCGCCGAACAGCGTCGAGGTGAGGATGTCGAGGTACTGGTGTTTGTCGACGCCGGCCTTGTTGACCAGCGCCATGGCCTCGCCGAGCGACTCGATCACCGAGGTGATGAGGAAGTTGCCGCTCAACTTCACGAGGTTGGCCGTCGCCGGCTCCTCGGACACGACAAACGTGCGTTGGCTCACCGCATCGAACGCCGGTGAAACCGCCTGCACTGCTGCGGGTCCGCCCGCGGCGACCACGAACAGCTTCGCGGCCTGTGCGGCTTCTGGCCTGCCGAACACCGGCGCGGCGACGAACCGTTGACCCGCTTCGGCGTGCGCGGCGGCCAGCCGTTCGGAGAGCCTGACGCTGATGGTCGACGACGACACATGCGTGGCGCCCTTTCCGAGTGACGCGACGATTCCGTCGTCGCCGAAGGTCACCCCGGCGACGGCCTCGTCGTTCGCGAGCATCGTGAACACGGCGTCACCACCGCAGGCCTCGGCGACCGTGTCGGCAGGCCGAGCGCCTTCGGCGGCCAGCGCGTCGACCTTGGCCCGCGAGCGGTTGTAGACCGTGACCTCGTGCCCAGCCGTGACCAGGTTCGCGGCCATGGCCGACCCCATGTTGCCCAGCCCGACGAATCCAATCCTCATGGCCCGAGTATGCCCGTGCCCTCGACAGCGCGAACGTGCGGTGACTGCGAGATTCGCCGGCTGTTTTCGCCGTGATTTCACGTTCGGCAACGGGGCTGCGGCCTACCCTCTCGATATGTCCTTATCACCTGACGGCGGGGACCGCGTGCCCATCGAGAACGTCCGGTGCGGCGACCCCATCTACGACGCGGACGGCGGTTGCCAGCACTACAAGGTCCTGGAGCACAGACCTCTCCCAGGCGGCGGCGTCGTCCTCGAGCTCGAGTGCCTGCATGACAACAAGTGTCAGGTGATCGAAAAGACCTTCTCGGCGGGTTATCTGGTCGCCAGATCGACCCGTCGTTTTCTGTAGCCCCGAAGCGGGGTAGCCGATCGTCTAGTCTCCTCGTGTGGGAGCAGCGCACCAGCCGGTCGCCGAGGACCGGCTCGGAGTCACCCGATACAGCGCGCCCCGCACCCGCGTGCTGGACGCCGCGTTGGACCTCTTCGCCGAGCACGGTGTCAGCGGAACTTCCCTGCAGATGATCGCCGACGCGGTCGGCATCACGAAAGCCGCCGTCTACCACCAATTCCGGACCAAGGATCACATCGTCATCGCCGTGACCGAACGCGAGCTCGGCAGGCTCGTGCCCGCACTCGAGCGGGCCGAGGCGAACAGCGACGGCCCGCAGGCGCGCGATGCGCTTGTGGTGGGCGTGATCGACATGGCGGTACGCGACCGCAGGCTGGTGCGGACCCTGCAGTTCGATCCCGTCGTCGTGCGACTGCTGGGCGAACATGAGCCGTTCCAGCGCTTCATGACGCGGCTGTACCGGGTGTTGCTCGACGACGCGACCGAGGACAACCTCATCCAGATCGCGATGCTGTCCGGCGCCATCAGCAGCGCGGTCATGCATCCGCTCGTCGGCGACATCGACGACGACACCCTGCGGTCGAAGCTCACCGATTTCAGCCGCAGGTTGATCGATGTCCGGTGATCGTCAGGCGCGACCCACGGCAATGGACATCGCCGGCGGTGTCGACCTCGGCGGCAAGGTGTGCGTGATCACCGGCGCCACCTCCGGCCTCGGCCGAGAATCGGCAAGGGCGCTGGCGGCTGCCGGAGCCCATGTCGTGCTCGCGGCCCGCAACCGACAAGCCATGCAGGAAACGGAGAGATCGGTCAGACAGGCCGTCGACGGCGCACGCACCACGGCAGTGGCATTGGACCTGACCTCACTGGTCAGCGTGCGTGCGGCCGCGGTGTCGATCGCCGACGCCGTGAGCGCCGTCCACGTGCTGATGAACAACGCGGCAGTGATGTTCACCCCGTTCGGGCGCACCGAGGACGGATTCGAGACGCAGTTCGGCACAAATCATCTCGGCCACTTCGAGCTCACCCGCCTGCTCACGCCGCAACTCGGAGCCGCCGGCGGCGCCCGCATCGTCAACCTGTCGTCCGACGGCCACCTGCTCGGCGACATCGACCTCGACGACCCGAACTGGCATCAGCGCGAGTACAACAAGTTCCGCGCCTACGGCGCTTCGAAGACGGCCAACGTGTTACACGCCGTCGAACTCGATCGGCGGATGGGCGGTTCCGGTATCCGCGCGTTCGCGGTGCACCCCGGCATGGTCGCCACCAATCTCGCGCGGCACATGTCGCGCGGCGATGTCGCCGCCATCGCCGACCTCCCCGAACAACGCCACATCTCGGCCGAGCGCGATATCCGCAAGCTTGAAGTCCTCACGCCCGAGCAAGGCGCCGCCACCCAGGTATGGGCAGCCGTCAGTGACGAGTTGACTGGAACCGGCGCCGCGTACCTGGCCGACTGCGGGATCCGCGCCGAGGTCGCCCCGTACGCGATCGACCCGGATCGGGCGCGCCGGCTCTGGGATCTGTCCGAGGAGCTGTGCGCTGAGGTTTGAGGCTCGTCGGCCTGCGCGTCGCGCCAACCCTACCCAGAGGTCTCCGGATTCGGCGTCGACAACACCTTTTGGGCGACGAACGTCGCGGCCTGATCGGTCAGGCCGTCGGCCGGGTACATGTTGTGCGCATTGCTGTCACCGCCGCCCGGCGAGCAGACCGGGTCCTCGGGTATGCAGACGTCTGTCGTCTTGGCCGAGTAGAGGTGTCCGACGGTGATCGGCGGCGCGGTGTTCGCGATCATCTGCAAGAACCCGCTCGAGGGCTTGCCGAAGAGCGCCACCGCGGCGATGTGGTCGGCTATCTCTGCCGGCATCGGCCCGGTCAGGCCGGCGGGCATCTGGAAACCCGCGGGCACCGAGTCCGCGGTGAGGTACCCGGCAACCGCCGCTCCCTGGGAGAACCCCCCGAGCACGATCTTGGTCTTCGGGCACTCCGCCGCCATCGACTTCACCTTGTTGCTCGCATCGATGACGCCGTCGGCGGCCGTCTGGAAGTCCAGGGACGCCGGGTATTGCACCGGATACACCTCCAACGACTTGTCACCGAGTTTCGAGCGCAGCGAGTCGACGAACGCCTGTCCGGTTCCGCCGACGCCGGGCGGTTCGAAGGTGCCACGTGCGAACACCAACTCGACGTCGGGGCATGGCGCCGCGGCCGCGGCGGGCATGGTGGTCAACGGAGTGAACAGAGCGGCAGCCACGACTCCGGTAGCAGCGAATAAACGACCAACAGCGAACAACTCGACCCCACCGCCTCTTGATTTTTCTGACGCCAGGCGGGGCCACTCTGCGCTCCGCCAAATTCGGCTACCCAACGGTTTCGCCTACAAAACCCTAAACCCGACGACCGGGTCGCGTCACCTCAGCAAGGGCGTTGCCCGACCAGCTGTGGCCACGCACGCCTTCCCGTTACCGATGCGGGGGTGCTCTCGGAGTGCCGCGGCGAGGGTGAAGCGGCGGCCGGGGGCAGTGCTTCGGCCCGCGTCAGCCCGTCCCCGGCGTCGTCGGCTCGGACACCAGGGGAATGGTCGTCTGCAAGAGAATCTCCGACATCGAAAGTCAGTCCTGCTCCGGCGGATTCGGTGCGGGCACGCGTAGATGCTTGCGGGCGGCGAGTTCCTTCTCGTCGACCAGGGTGAGCATCGGCTGGCCGGGCACGCAGATCATCGTGACAACGAAGCGGCTCTTGATGTCGTCGCGGTTGTTGCCGTCGGAGTAATGGATGACGTCGCCGCCGGGTTCCCAGAATGCTTCACCTGCGCGGATCACCCGCGGCGGCTCTCCCTCCAGCTCGAACAGCATCTCGCCCTCCAGCATGTAGCCGAAGGCGGGTCCGCTCGGATGCCGGTGCGGCGGGGCCCCCGCGCTGCCCGGCGGGTATTCGATGACAGCGGTCATGACTTCGGCGCCCTCCGGAATGAACGGCGGTCGCACCTCCTGAACCACGGTCAACGCGTCTTCCCATCGAGCGTCGTACTTTTTCGACATCGGTCACTCCTTCTGTTGTGTGCTCAGACTGCGGATCCGCCGCCGTCGGCGTGCAGTGTGGAACCGGTGATGAAACTCGATCGTGGTGACGCGAGGAACAGCACCGCGTGGGCAATCTCTTGGGGCGCCGCGGTTCGCCCGAGCGGCAGAGCGCGGCCGAGGTCTTCGTTGGTGTCGCCCCATTCCGCTTCGACGCCTTCGGTTTTCGTCGGACCGGGGGCGACGCTGTTGACCCGGACGCCGCGCGAGCCCCATTCGGCCGCCCACGTGCGGGTGAGGGATTCCACGGCGGCTTTGGAAGCGCTGTAGGTAGAGGCGCCGGGAACACCTTTCGAGGCGACCATCGAGGTGACGTTGACGATGCTGCCGCGTCGTCGCTCGAGCATGCCCTTCGCCAGACCGGCGGCGAGGAAGTATGTGCCGCGCACATTGGTGTCGAACGTTCTCTCGAAGGACGTCATGTCCTGGTCGACCGTCAGCGCGCCGGGGAAGCTGGCGGCATTGTTGACCAGGATGTCGATATCACCCGCCTGCTCGACGAGTGATTGCACGGAGCCGACATTCGACAGGTCGGCCTGGATGAAGCGGACGCTTCCGTCGATTCCCGCGGCAGCGGCCTTGCCGCGTTCGGCGTCTCGACCGGTAATGATGACCGAGGCGCCCTGGCCCGCGAGCAACTCGGCGCAGGCCAGCCCGATGCCAGCGGTACCGCCGGTGATCAGCGCTGTGTGGTTGGTCAGTTCCATCGCTCGACCCCTCATGCGACGGAGAGTTCGTCGCCGGCCATCAGCCCCCGGCCGCGTGCGAGGTGGGCGAGCGCGAGGCGCAGCCGTTGACGTCCGCGGGACACCCGCGACATCACGGTGCCCAGCGGGATGCCCAGCATCGCGGCGGTCTCGGCGTAGGTATATCCCTCGATGTCGGCGTAGTAGACGACTTCTGCGAAGCCGGCAGGCAACGCCTCCATCGCGGCCTTGATCTCGTTGTCGGGCAGCGCGTCGAGGACCTCGGTCTCCGCGGACCGGTTTCCCGCGGGCAGCCGCGAAAAGCCCGCCGCCAGTACACCTTCGGTGATCTTGTCCACCGAAACCTCGGTCACCCTGCGCTGCTTGGCGCGGTGCGTGCTGACCCAGCGGTTGTACAGGATCCGAAACAGCCACGCCTTGAAGTTGGTGCCGTCCCGGAACGTGTTGAGCCCCATGTACGCGTGCAGCAGCGTGTCGGCCAGCAGGTCGTCCGCGTCGGCGTCGCAACGCGTCAGCCGCCGCGCTCCTCGCGAGAGCACGTCGAAGAGGGGCTCGGCGTCGCGGGCGAAGCGCTTGGCGAGGTCGGGGTCGGGTTCGTAGGTGCTGCGTACCGGTGTGATCGTCATGGTGAACAGTCCAGCGGCCGCGAGCGACGAGCGAACCCTTGGAAGTCCGTAGTCCGGCGGTCGTGGTCCGTAGTGACGTCTAGCTGGCCCAGGTCATGGTGCGCAACTGCCTGCGCGAGGAGATGCCGAGCTTGACGAAGACCTTTCGCAGGTGCCATTCGACGGTGTGAGTGCTGATGAACAGCTGCGCGCCGATCTCCTGGTTCGTCAGGCCGTCCGCCGCGAGCCTGGCGATCTGGCCCTCCTGCGCCGTCAGTTCGCCGCCCGTCTTGACGGGCTCCTTGCGCACCTTCTCGCCGGTGGCCATGAGTTCCCGTCGAGCCCGTTCGGCGAAGCCGTGCGCACCCATCGTGGTGAACGCATCGTGGGCGGCGTTGAGCTGGCTTCGGGCATCGACGCGTCGGTTGGCGCGACGCAGCCACTCACCGTAGCTCAGCCGCGTTCGGGCGAGGTGCACGACGACCCGGGTGCGCTGCAGGCGCCCGATCGCTTCGGTGAAAAGGCGGTCGGCGTCATCATCGTCGGCCAGCAGCGCCTGCGCGTGCGCGAGCGCACCGAGCCCCCAGTCGGTTCCGCTCGCGCCCGCGCGTTCGCCCAGCCGCTGCGCGGCCTGTGCGCCTTCTTCGGTGTGCCCCGTCCGCGTCGCCGCCTCGACCAGCTCGAACAGACACCAGCTGTAGAAGCCGAGATCCTCGTACTCACAACCCTCCCGCGCGGCCGCGAAAGCCTCGTCATATCGACCGAGGCCGTTGTAGAGCACCGCAGCGACGTATCCGACGACGCCGATCATTCGTCCCTCACCGCGCATGCCTCCGTCCGCCGCGGCGGCGCTGATCACCGGTACGGCCTCTGCGGCGTTCCCCCGCCATGCGGCGAGCAGCAGCGAGTGGTATCTCGCGGGACCGCCATGGCCCATCGCCGCATTGATGGAGTTCGCTTCCTCGATAAGTGTTGCGGCGGTGGAGAATTCACCGGCCAAAAGGTGTACACCGGCCCGATACACGAGCGCCCGCGGAAGTCCTTCGAGCGCCCCTGTGTCGCGTGCGACCTGCACGACGGCGCGTGACAGGTGATCCACGATCTCCTCATCCCACAGTTCGTGGGCGCAGGACTCCTGAAGGATCGGAAAGGCGGGCACCAGCCATCGTCGAACAGAGCCGTCGTTCGCCCGCGCCTGCTCGCACATGCGCTCGAGCGCGACGCGCAGCGGCCCGGCCCCCGCGGTCGGGCCGCCGGTGAGCCGTTCGACGAGGCCCTTCAAGAGATAGTCGACCGGCCGTGCAAACTCAGAGGCGTCCCCGAGGGCCGTCCGCGCCGATTCGGCCGCGCTCGCGAGCGCCCCCGGCGCACCGAGTCGCCCCGCATACATGAGCGCTCCGAGTGCCTCGAGATAGCTTTCCCGCGCGGAGTAGTCGTCATGGTTCGCGAGCCGTCTGGCCGCTTCGAGCAGCGGCCGTGCGGTTTCACTCAACATCAGCGCGCCGGTGTCGCCAGCGCGGCTGCGAACGAACTCCATCTGTGCGCGTATCCGCACCACCTGCGCCTGCTGGAGTTCGGTCAGCGGGCAGAGGTCGGCGATCGCAAGGAGTTCGTGGGCCTGCGCCGGCGCTCCGGCGTCCCTCTTCGCCTGTGCGGCGGCCAATGCCCTGGCGCCGCGCCGCGCCGGATCTGAGGTCAGCGTGGTGGCACGTTCGAGAAACGTGGCGGCCGCGGCGATGCCGCCCCTGCTCTGGGCGCGGCTCGCCGAGTCCTCGAGCTCGGCGGCGACCGCATCGTCGGGCCCCGACGCAGCGTTGGCGGCGTGCCATGCACGCCGGTCGGGATCGGCATCAGGGTCGGTCGCTTCGGCCAGAGCCCGATGAACCGCCCTCCGCTCCATCAGGTTTGCGGCGCGATAGGCCGCCGAACGCATCAACGGGTGATGAAAGCGCATGCGGGTGCCGAACTCGATGACCCCTGAGGCTTCCGCAGGCGCCAGCGCATCGACGGGGATGCCGATCCGTGCGGCCGCGCGGAGAAAGAGGGCGGCGTCGCCGAGCGGCTCGGCCGCGGCGATGAGAAGCAGGCGCTGAGTCGCCGCCGGCAGCGATTGAATGCGGCGCACGAAGTCGTCCTCGATGGCCGCCGTCGACGATCGCTTACCGGATATCCAAAATCCGCCGGAAAGCTCTGTCGCAGAAACACTTCGCGGCACGTCGAGGATCGCCAGCGGGATGCCGCGGGTCTCGGCGATGATGCGGTCTCGCACCCGCGGGTCGAGCCCCCCTACCATCACCGAGTCCAGCAGTCCGCGCGCGTCGTCGTCCGACATGCCTGCGAGCTCCAGCTCCGGTAGTCCGGCCAACACGTCGGGGCGGTCCCGTACCGCGAAGATCATCGCGACGGGCTCGGCGAGGAGGCGCCGGGCGACGAATGCCAGCGTCTGCACGGTCACCTGGTCCAGCCACTGGGCATCGTCGATCACGCAGAGCAGGGGTTGCTCGTCGGCGGCTGCCGCCATCAGGCTCAGCACGGCCAACCCGACGAGGAAGCGGTCCGGCGTTTCTCCGATACCGCGGCCGAATGCGACGTCGAGCGCGCCGCGTTGCGGATCGGGCAGCTCGTCGAGTTGCTTCAGCAGCGGTGCGCACAGCTGTTGCAGCCCTGCGAAAGCCAGCTCCATATCGGATTCCACGCCGGCTACCTGGACGCGGCGGAACTCGGTGGCCAGTCGCGTCGTGTATTCGAGCAATGCGGTCTTGCCGACGCCCGCCTCACCCCGCAGGACCAACACTCGGGAGTTGCCGGATTGGATGGCCGCGAGGAGGCCGCGCAGAGTTGCGCACTCGGCGTCGCGACCGCGCAGACTCCTCGGCATATGTCCGATCTTGGAGGGTCTCGCCGCGAAATGGAATTCCGGGTGGCTAGTCGCCGGGCCCAGCAGCCTCAGCGTCCGCTTCATCCGGATCCTCGATGAAGGACACGGTGTCCTCGAGCGGCGCCCGACCCGTGCGGGTGTGAGCGGCCTCGACGTCTTCGTAGCCGATTGACATGCCGCAGAACAAAATGAGGTCGTCGGGCGGTGCCACCACCTCGGCGACGGTCCTACGCACCTGCGACCAGGCCATCTGCGGACAGCTGTGCAGCCCCTCGGCGCGAAGGAGCACCATGACGGTCTGCAGATACATCCCGACGTCGGCCCACTGGGGCAGGCCAAGGTCGCGGTCGATGTAACAGAACAGGGCAGCGGGTGCGCCGAAGCAATCCCAGTTGGCGACGGCGGCCCGCTGACGCGCTTCCCAATCCTCGCGTGCGATCCCCAGTGCGCCGTACCGCTCCCGGCCGAATGCGGATCGGCGCTCCCCGTACGGGGGTTTCAGTGCGCGCGGGTACATCTCGAACTCCCGCGTATCCCACGGCTCACCCGCCACCACCCGCTCGACGGCGAGTTTCTTCAACTGCGCCAGCGGTGCGCCGGTGACCACGAAGATGCGCCACGGCTGCAGGTTCGATCCCGACGGTGCCCACGCCGCCGCGCTCAGCACCCTCCTCAGCAGTTCTCTTGACACGGGCTGATCGGTGAAGCCGCGCACCGCACGTCGACTCGTCACCGCTTGGTAGGCGTCCAACGCTGTGGCCTTCGCGGTCAGCGCTTGGCGGAAGCTTCGAGAACCCAGTCCTCGAACCGGGTGTCGAACAGCGTCGCACCGTCATCGGGGACGAGGGTGGCCTCGTCGATCTGCACGCCCCAGTAGCCGGCAGCCGGGTCGACCACGACCGGGCGGGAATCGGCGTGCGCGGTCAGCGCCGTCCGGATGATGTCGGGTAGCCGGAAGCGCTCCGGGCCGGCCATCTCGGTTATCCCGTTCACCGGCCCGTTGACCGCGGCGATGGCAACCGCTTCCGCGACGTCGGCCGAGGCCATCGGTTGCATGAACGCATTCGGCAGCCGCACCGTGCCGTCGACGGTCGCCGAGTCGGCGATCGTGCCGAGGAACTCGAAGAACTGGGTCGCGTGCACGATCGTGTACGGAATCGGCCCGGCGCTGATGAGCCGCTCCTGTAGCTGCTTGGCCTGGAAGTACTCGCTGTCTCGAGCGAGCCGGTCGGTGCCGACCACCGACAACGCCACATGATGGGTGACACCGGCTTCCGCCTCGGCGTTGAGCAGATTGGTCGTCGCGGTGTCGAAGAACTCCTTGGCCGCACCATCAAGCGTCGGCGAGTTGCTCACGTCGATGACCGCCGATGCCCCTGACAAGACCTCCGAAACACCCTCGCCGGTAATGGTGTTCACACCCGTCGATGGCGCCGCCGCGACGGCGTCGTGACCGTGTTCGGTCAAGCCGTGCACCACCTTCGACCCCACCAGGCCGGTTCCTCCGATGACAACGATGCGCATGTCGAGCCTTTCTCTCGTCGGTTCGAGTGGGTTCGGTCGCTACCCAGTCGCACGCTATGACCGGACAGGCAGTGGATCTGTGACAGCAACCTGTCGCCCAGAACGGCTCGACTGTCGTCAATTCATCCCGACAGCGAAGGTCGGCCTCCCTAGAATGCGGTGAAGGAAGTCAGTGACCAGAAACGAGGATTGGCATTCATGGTGAACATCTCGGTCCATGCTCGGCGGCTCTACCTGGCCGCCTTTCTGGCGCTGGCAGCAGTCGGCGCACCCGCACTGGCGGTGCTGGCAATGCCCGATGCAGCGGTATCCCGTCCGCTCGCGGCATGCACCGGCGGCGAGGAAGAAGACCTCTACACCACGACCTGCGTCCCGTTCATGGTGCCCAACTCGCCGGACGACAGCGGATTCACCACGACGGCGGCCAATCCCGACATCCCGGAAATCGATGGCGTCCCGTGCACGGGCCGCGACAGCGGCGCGTGCATCGGATTGTCCGAGGACCAGATGGGCCCTCAGCCGGTCCCACGCTCGACCATCGAGTCGAGCCCGTAAGTTCGCCTGATCAGATCTCGAAGATGATCTGCGCGCTTGCGCGCAGTGCCGCCAGTTCCTGCAGGCGTTGGCCGGCCGACGGCCGAGACGGTTGTGGGGGCGGCGCGGGTTTCTGTCTCAGCCGGCCAGGTTGAAATTGCCGCTGGAGCCGTATATGGCAAGCGAGACGAGCAGTGTCACAGATACGACCGCGATGAGCGAGGTTCGCACCGCATTACCCGTCGCAACGCCGACGCCGGCAGGGCCGCCCGACGCGTTGAAACCATAGAAGGTATGGATCAGCAGGATCGTGATCGCCATGCAGATCGCCTGGACGAACGACCACAACAGGTCCAAGGGGTTCAGGAACGTCGAGAAGTAGTGGTCGTACAGGCCGGATGATTGGCCCAGCAGCACAACGGTTGTGAAGCGACTGGCGACGAATGACAAGATGACGGCGATCGAGTACAGCGGTGTGATCGCGATCATTCCGGCCACGATCCTGGTACTGACCAGAAATGAGATCGGCCGGATGGCCATCGATTCCAGCGCGTCGACTTCCTGGTTGATGCGCATCGCGCCGAGCTGTGCGGTGACACCGGCGCCGAAGGTCGCCGCAAGTCCGATGCCGGCGACTACCGGTGCGGAGATGCGAACGTTGATGTAGGCCGCCAAGAAGCCGGTGAGCGCCTCGATGCCGATGTCGCCGAGCGAGCTGTAGCCCTGAACGGCCAGCGTACCGCCGGTAGCGAGGGTGAGGAAGCCGACGATGACGACTGTCCCACCCATCAGTGCCAGAGCGCCTGTGCCCAAGCTGATTTCAGCGATGAGACGAACAATGTCACGCCGGTATGTGGTGACCGCATACGGTATGCCGCCAAGCGCCTTGCCGAAAAACAGTGCCTGGTCGCCGATCCGGCTCAGCACGGTGATCGACCGCTCGAGTCTATGGACGGGCTCGGAACTGACCGCATGCAGTGCCACGGCGTATCTCCCTCAGTGAGAAGTGATCTGCACGCCGATAGCGGTGACCAACACGTTGACGACGAACAGCGCCATGAAGGCGAAGACCACGGTTTCGTTGACGGCATTGCCGACGGCCTGCGCGCCGCCCGAGCTGATCATCAGGCCCCGGTAGCACGCCACCAGCCCCGCGATCAGGCCGAACATGCACGCCTTGACCCCGGAAATGATCAGTTCGGGTACTCCGGTGAGCACCGTGATGCCCGCAGCGAACGCCCCGGGGTTCACGCCCTGGACAAACACGGAGAAGACGTACCCGCCGAGGATGCCGATGGTGCAGACGAGTGCGTTCAACAGGACGGCGACCAGCGCCGATGCCAGCATGCGCGGCGTCACCAACCGCTGGACCGGGTTGATGCCGAGTACCTCCAGCGCTGCGATCTCTTCCCGGATCGTGCGCGAACCAAGGTCGGCACACATCGAGGTGGCGCCCGCTCCGGCCACGACCAACACGGTTACCAGCGGGCCGATCTGCGTCACCGCGCCGAACGCCGCACCCGCACCGCTGAGGTCGGCCGCGCCGAGTTCACGAAGAAGGATATTGAGCGTGAAGCTCACCAGGACGGTGAACGGTATCGCCACAAGAAGCGTCGGCACGATCGCGACGCGCGTGATGAACCAGGACTGTTGGACGAATTCTCGTGCTTGGAACGGGCGGCGGAACAGGAACCTCACCGCATCGGCCGACATCACGAACAATCCGCCGACCGACCGCAGCGGCGCCGCGACGTCCCGGCTGAGTGCAGGCAGTCCCGACGGCCAACGCGCATCGGCACCTAATGATCTGGAGGAACCGGTGGCGGTCATGGCGTCCTTGTCCGTTAGGTCGTAGACGTCAGGTTTCGCCATGCGATCCGTTCTCAATAGGGCCGTTCGACCCAAGGCCCCGCGTCGCAATGCCCATAGCGGTGGCGGCCGGTTGTCACGGCCAAGCGGCCAGTCGGGGCAGCGTAGGCGCTGTCGGCATCCGACACTCCTTTCGTTGCCCCGACTGACAACACCGAGCCGTCCCCTCCGCGCTCGCTGCTTTGTTCGCTGCTTGGGCGGTAGACAACGCGCTGGCGGCTCGGATACAGGGATTTCCCTGGCGTTAGCCAGCGGGTCAGGGGATGCGCGCCTCTACGTCGCACGTGATGCGGTCAACCGGCCGCCCCGCGTGACGGCAAGCGAGGGCGACGGTGTCGACCGAGTCAGCGGTGAACACGCTGTAGAGCATCTCGTCGGCCGGAGAGTGACAGTGAGCATCAGCTCGATCTGATGTTTGCTGGCTCTCAGCGGGGACGAACCGGGGTCGGGCGAGATTGCAGTAGTGCACTACTGTGAGCGCCCCGACACTGGCGGGTGACGATCCCCTCGTGACGACCAGGCTGGACCCGCCGCCCGTGCGCTTGCCAAGGTTCGTGCAGGGCGTTGGATTCGCTGTGTTCCGCCGCAGGGCGATGCGAACCTGGATTCGGCGGCACGGGCGCATCTTCGAGATCGACGTCCCACTCTTCGGTCGATCCGTCGTCGTTTCCGACCCCGCTCTGGTGAGGTCCGTGTGCACCGCCGGCGGCGAACAGCTGACCAACGTGCGGCCGAACCTCAGCAACTGGTTCGGGCCCGGGTCGACATTCGGGCTCGACGGGAGTCGGCATCGCGATCGGCGCCGGCTGCTCGCACCGGCTTTTCACGGTCGGAGCCTCAAGAGCTACGAGAAAGTCATCGAGGAAGAGACCCTGCGCGAAAGCGCCAATTGGCTTGACAACAAAGAATTCCGGATTCTCGAACCGATGAACAGAATCACGTTGAACGTGATCTTGCGTACCATCTTCGGGGCGGATGGGACCGAACTCGAGAAGCTGGGCGAAATCGTTTTGCCCTATATGAAACTCGGACAGCTCCTGGCCTTCGTGCCGGCGCCGCCGACGCGGGTTCGAAGCCGCACCCCGTGGCGCAGGCTGGACGAATTGCGCCAGGCATTCGACACGATCGTAGCCACGTTGATCGATAAGGCCGATGCCGATCCGGGTCTCGGCGAGCGGACGGACGTTCTCGCATTCCTGCTGCGCAGTGGGCGCGACGGCCAAGCGCGGATGCCGCGGGCGGACATCTGCGACGAACTGCTGACCCTCGTCTGTGCGGGTCACGAAACCACCGCGTCGGCACTGGCATGGACGTTTGAACGGTTGCGCCGCCACCCGGAGGTGTTGGCGGAACTGGTCCGAGAGGTTGATGAAGGTGGCAGCGCCTTCCGTCGCGCCACGATCTTCGAGTCGCTGCGGGTGCGCACCGTCATCGATGTGTTCGGCCGCCGGGTCGATTCGCCGATCTTCGACCTCGGCGACTGGCGGATTCCGTATGACCGCTCGGTGCTCGTGCGCATCGCCGACGTTCACGACAACCCGGAGATCTACTCCCGCTCAGAACGATTCGACCCGTATCGCTTCCTCGGCGTCAAGCCGGCAGCGCCGTCGTGGTTGGCGTTCGGTGGCGGGGCACGGCGGTGCATCGGCGCTGATTTCGCGATCGCCGAAATGGATATCGTGCTGCGCACGGTGCTGCGGCATTTCACCATCCAGACCGATACCGCACCCGATGAGAAGTCGCATTTCCGGGGGATCCCCCACACCCCGAAACTCGGCGCCCGCATCGCAGTGACTCGCCGAAGGTAGCCATCGATGTCGACCGAACTGATCAGACCATCGCTGGCGCAGAGGCTCGGCATCCGCTGCACCGTGAGCGACGTCATCGTCGCGAACCTGGCGGTGCACATCGTCTTCTTCTTCGACAGGCGTCTCGACACGAGGGGACTCGCCCGGTCCTTTGCACGCGCTCTCACACTCCTTCCGATGTTCGCGGGGCGAATGGCGCTGGTCGGCGGCGCGATGCTAATCCGGTGCCAGGGACAGGGCGTGCCCTTCACGTGTGTGTCGTCGGGCCGGACGCTTCGCGAGGCGATCCGTTCGGCGTCAAGGGACGGGGGACTGTGGCTCGTCGACCCGGTGAACGGCACCACGGCTCGTTGGGGTTTGGGCCCGGTCTGCAAGGTCCGTGTCACGCATTTCGCGGACGACGCGACCGCGATCGGGGTCTCATGGCACCACTCGATCGGTGACATGCAGACATTCATGCACCTCATGAACGCGTGGGCGGCGGCCGCTGCCGACAAGCCATTGGCTGAGCCGCTGATCGTCGACGACCGCGCCGCCTATCTCGACGAGCACCTACCCGCAGATGGCGCTCGGGAGCCGGGGGTGCGATGTCTCGGGCTCACAGAATTCGCGCGTAGCGCGCTGTATCTGGCGAAGGATGCGCGAAAGCAGCGAACGCTCGGTGTCTATTTCGGAGACGACGAAATCGCCCGCATGCGCGACGCATACGGCCACCGGACGCGCCTGTCGGCCAACGATGTTGTGTGCGCCCATGTTTCCGAAGCGCTGATGAGGACCGATGCTGAGGTGAATCGTCGCACCCTGTCGATAGCGGTGAACGCGCGGAGTCGTTGTGGCCTCGATCCGATGCTCGTCGGCAATGTCATCACGACGCTGAACCTCGATCTGCGCCGCGGCGAGGCTGCGAGTTCGATTGCCGAACGCATCCGCCACGGCGTGGACCATTTCGTCGACGAACACTGCGACATGCGGCTCAACCAACGGTTGCTGGACTCCGCCGGTGCATGGCGATCAGCTCGCTACGTGTCGGCAGCCTTCAACCCGGCCAGGTGGAATCCGCTTCTCTCGAATTGGAGCGGCTTCGGCGTCTATCGAGTCCAGTTCGAAGGCGCCTTCACTGCCTACTGCACGCCGGTGCTCAAAATACCCGTTGCGGGACTCGGCGCTCTGTTGGAAGGTGCGGACGGCCGCGGGCTGGTCTTGCAGATGTCACTGCCGCCGAGGGATTTCGAGGCCATGACAAGCCCCGCGGTCCGTGAACACATGCACCGGTTCAGCTGTCCCCGCGACGACATCCCACGACTGCACCGGGAGGTGCACAGCTAGCGACTGCGCGCGACTCGAGCGCCGCACCGCATGCGACACTGCTCCAGAGGAACTGGAGGGAATCACATGTCGGGCTGGACGACGAGGGGCCGCCTCGCGGCTCTGAAGGCTGCGGGGAGCGCTTCGATATTGGGGTTGGCGCTGGTGTTGGGTGCGGCGCCCGCGCTGGCGGATCCGGATCCCGGTGCAGGAGCGCCTGGGCAGGATCCCACACCGTTCACCGGCGTGGCGCCGTTCGGGCCGCCGAGCGTCGTCCCGGTAAACGGCGCCACGGTGGGCGTCGGCCAGCCGATCATCATCAACTTTCCCGGGCTGGTCGACGATTCCGGCGCAGCCGAAAGCGCGATCCATGTCTCTTCTGTTCCGCCGGTTGCCGGCAAGTTCTACTGGATGACGCCCACTCAGCTGCGCTGGCGCCCGCTGAACTTCTGGCCCGCCCACACCGCGATCACCGTCGATGCGGGCGGCGCCCTGTCGAGCTTCCGTACCGGAGATGCATTGGTCGCCACGGCCGACGACACCACCCACCAGCTGACCGTCACTCGCAACGGGGCCGTGGAGAAGACCATTCCGATGTCGATGGGGATGGCGGCAGGCGGCCACCAAACCCCGAACGGCACGTACTACGTCCAGGAGAAGATGCCGTCGGTGGTGATGGACTCCTCGACCTATGGGGTTCCGGTGAATTCGACGTACGGATACAAGACGACGGTGGAGCTCGCCGTTCGCTTCGACGACAGCGGCGACTTCGTCCACAGCGCTCCATGGTCTGTGGGTGACCAGGGCAAGCGCGACGTCAGTCACGGCTGCATCAACATCAGCCCCAGCAACGCGAAGTGGTTCTTCGACAACTTCGGCGCAGGCGATCCGATCGTCGTGAAGAACTCCTCCGGCGGCACCTACACCCGACACGACGGTTCCAACGACTGGCAGCTGTAGCTTCCCGATATACCTGCAATCGCAGGTTTGCCGCATAAGGACCTCGGAGAACGTGGCTCACGCACTACCTGCAGTCAATATCCCCTGAGAGCCTGATCAGACGACTCCGGCGAAACGTCTACACGGCACCGCCGCAGGTCAATATGCTCGCGCGACATGTACACCTCGGGGCGGGTGCTATGTCCACACCGAGAAGGCCGGAGCTGACGCCTCATTTCGGCGACATCCAAGCCCACTACGAGAAAGCACGCGTCGAACGGTTGCTGGCTCAGTCGGACATATGCGATCAGCAAGCCACGTGATGCGTCTGCTGAACGAGCTGGGCGAGTCACCTCAGTCGGTCGATAGCTGACACCAATCGTGGCGTTCAACCGCCGCTTTTTCCGTTTGGTAGCCCTTTGATTGTGGGGCTGTTCGAAGCGGATGACGTTGGTCAGCTGACATGTGATGCCGGTTGGCCGGCGTTTCGGTGTTCTCGCTGGGCGGCGAAAAACTCGGCCCAGGAATCCACATCAGGGTGCCGTTTCAGCAGCAGGCGACGTTGGCGTTCCGTCATACCGCCCCAGACACCGAACTCGATCCGCTTGTCGAGGGCCTCGGCGGCGCACTCGGCCATGACCGGACAGTGCCGGCAAATCACGGCCGCTTTTCTCTGCGCCGCTCCGGTGACGAACAGTTCGTCGGGGTCGGCGGACCGACACCGCGCACTCGACACCCACGAATGGCGGGCCTCGGCCGCCCATCCTATTGAAGTGTTTGCTGTAGCAACCATGTCGCCCCTCCGCGTCATCAACGTGTCCCCCGTAGCCCGCTGCAGTCGCGCAGCGGGATTTCAGCTTGAGCAGAAGTCTAAGAGGAGTTATGCGACTGGCGAATGGGACGGCGGTACTTTTTTCCGGATCCTTGCGAAAAAAATTAGCCAGCGTGCAGCAACGACTGGCTGAATCGATGAAGTCCCTGGTTAGATGTGCATATCCCAGTGATGGAACTACTGCGGCAATGCGAAAGTTTTTTCGATCCACGATCTTGTCGGACGGGCGGGCGAGGGCGATAGCAACGAACAGCAAGCGCTCAGCCGGCTTTGGCAAGCGTGTCTAAGGACGGCTTGTGCCGGGTGTGGAGTCACGGGCCCCTTCTCAGTACGACTGGCCATCTGCGTAGCGCTGTCGCCGGTAGTGGCGACCGCGGCCGCGGTTGCGGCTTTTGTACGTCGGCAGCTGTGAGTCGCAGTTGGGGCAGATCAGCCGCAGGTTCACCCGTCGATTGTTCGTCGGGTCTCCATCCATGTGGTCGAGCACGAATGCTAGGGGCAGACCCTGCCACGTGGCGGCTCCGCCGCAGATCGCACAGCGGCCCGACTGAGCGGTGAGGAGATATTCGCGAATGTAGTGACCGCGGTAAGTCGCGATCGACGCCTCGCCGGAGTCAAGCCACAGCTTCGTGCTGGCATCGCGCCGGAATGACGCCTGACATGCGTTCCCGCAGTAGACCTTCTGGCTGCGCTTCGAGAGTTCTGAACCACAGCCGCGGCACTGCCTCACGCGATTGACACTACGAGCAGCTACCGACAGATTGCCGCGAGTGGAGCCTCCTATCGGGATTGAACCGATGACACACGCTTTACAAGAGCGTTGCTCTACCACTGAGCTAAGGAGGCCTGCGGGGCACTACTTTATCGGGTCACTCGTCGACGTCGATGACCCGCTGCGAGCGCACCGGGGTCGATGACGATCGCCGCGGCCTGCGGCCGGGGAAGGGGATCCGGTCGGCGATGTTGCTCAGCGGATTGACCACCTGGCTCAAGACGATGACGGCCTCACGCAGCGCCTCGATCGTCGGCTCCAAGGCCTCGAGGCCGGGTGCCAGCCGGTTCAGGGTGTCGGCGACGTCGGCCAACTGCTCGAGCGGCCCGTTCCTGGCAGTCAGCTTGTCGACCAGCCCACCCTCAGCCAGCAGCCGGTCCGCCAGGCCGTCCTCGGCCAGCACCCGCTCCACAAGACCCTCTTCGTCGAGCAACTGGTCGACCAGGCCACCCGGCTCGATCGCCCGCATCAGACCGCCGTCCTCCTGGGTCAACCGGTCCAGCACCCCGCCCGGCATCGTCAGCTTGTCCACCACTCCGCCCGGTTGCAGCAGCCGGTCGATCGGGCCGCCCGGCGTCAGCGCCCGGCCCAGCGGCTGGTCCTCGTCCATCAGCCTGGCGAGCCGGTTCGCCCTCTCGACCGCCTCGTCGATGCCCAGCATGTGGGCGACCGACGCGGACCCTGCCCCGGTTCCCGCGTTCGCCCCGCCCAGCGCCTTCTGGGCGATTCCCACCGCGCCGGTGGCCACATCGAGGCCGGCTTCGGCGGCCGCAAGCCCCAGCCGGGCCGGTGCGACGGCCAGGTCGACCAGGTTCTTGCCAAGGTTCATCACCTCAGTCTATGGGCCCAGCGACCCACTTCCGGCGTAACCGCGTGCGGGAGGACAATGACACTCACAGGAAGCTGACAGCCGCTCTGCAGCTTCGTTGCCAGGAAATTGGGAGAGATTGAGACGATGGCCATGGCTGCACTCCCAGACAACCTCCCAGAGGCCCGAGTTCTCGTCGTCGACGACGAGACGAACATCGTCGAACTGCTGTCGGTGAGCCTCAAGTTCCAGGGCTTCGAGGTCCACACGGCCTCCAACGGCCCCGCCGCGCTCGACAAGGCCCGCGAGGTGCGGCCGGACGCGGTCATCCTCGACGTCATGATGCCGGGCATGGACGGCTTCGGCGTGCTGCGCCGGCTACGCGCCGACGGCATCGACTCACCGGCGCTGTTTCTCACCGCCCGCGACACCCTGCAGGACAAAATTGCTGGTCTGACGCTCGGCGGCGACGACTACGTCACCAAGCCGTTCAGCCTGGAAGAGGTCGTCGCGCGGCTGCGGGTGATCCTGCGCCGGTCCGGCAAGGGCAACGAGGAGCCGCGCAGTGCCCGGCTGACCTTTGCCGACATCGAGCTCGACGAGGACACCCACGAGGTGTGGAAGGCCGGCGAGCCGGTCTCGCTCTCGCCGACGGAGTTCACGCTGCTGCGGTACTTCATCATCAATGCGGGCACGGTGCTGTCGAAGCCGAAGATCCTCGACCACGTCTGGCGCTACGACTTCGGCGGCGACGTGAACGTCGTCGAGTCCTACGTCTCCTACCTTCGGCGCAAGATCGACACCGGCGAGAAGCGTCTTCTGCACACGCTGCGCGGCGTTGGGTACGTTTTGCGGGAACCGCGCTGATTTCTGGCGAACAATAGCGGTATGTCAGATCTGGGCGGACGCGGTGTGCCGCTGCGCGTCGGGTTGGTCGCCGCGACCCTGGTGCTGGTGGCGTGCGGCTTGTTGGCCTCCGGTATCGCCGTCACCTCGATCCTGCGCCACAGCCTGACCAGCCGCGTCGACGAGACGCTGCTCGACGCCTCTCGAAGTTGGGCTCAGGCGCCGCGGCGCATGCCGGTGCCGCCGATGGAGCCCAACCCCGCCCGTCCCCCCTCGGACTTCTATGTGCGGGGGATCGACGCCGACGGCCGCATCTGGATGGCCGTCAACGACCGGGCGGCTGAACCGGACTTGCCCGCGGACAACGACGTCGGTCCTGTGCCGGTGACTGTCGGCTCGATCGACAATTCGCACGTGCAGTGGCGCGCAATGTCGGTGCATGGGCCGCAGGACGAGATCACGACGGTGGCAATCGACCTGTCCGATGTGCAATCGACGGTCCGCGCGCTGATCTGGTCGCAGGCCGGAATCGGTGCGGCCGTGCTTCTGGTGCTCGGCGTCGCGGGTTTCTGGGTGGTGCAGCGCAGCCTGCGGCCGCTCGCCGAAGTCGAGCAGACCGCCGCCGACATCGCCGCCGGCCAGCTGGATCGCCGAATCCCGCAACGGGATCCGCGCACCGAAGTGGGCCGGTTGTCATTGGCGCTCAACGGCATGCTCGCGCAGATCCAGCGGGCCGTCGCCTCCTCGGAGTCGTCGGCGGAACAGGCCCGCAGATCCGAAGAGCGAATGCGGCGCTTCATCACCGACGCCAGCCACGAGCTGCGCACGCCGCTGACCACCATCCGCGGCTTCGCCGAGTTGTACCGGCAGGGCGCGGCCCGCGACACCGAGATGCTGATGTCGCGCATCGAGAGCGAGTCGCGCCGGATGGGGCTGCTGGTCGAAGACCTGCTTCTGCTTGCGCGACTCGATGCGCAGCGCCCGCTCGATCGTCACCGCGTGGATCTGCTGGCGCTGGCCACCGACTCGGTGCACGACGCGCAGTCGATCGCACCCAAGCGCACGATCACCATGGAGGTCATCGACGGTCCCGGCACGCCGGAGGTGCTCGGCGACGAGGCCCGGCTTCGCCAGGTGCTGGGCAACCTGGTCGCCAATGCGCTGCAGCACACGCCCGAGCCCGCGCGCATCACGGTGCGGGTCGGCACCGATGACGACAGCGCCGTGCTCGAGGTCGCCGACGAGGGACCCGGTATGAGCGCTGAGGACGCCCACCGCGTCTTCGAGCGGTTCTACCGCACCGACTCGTCCCGCGACCGGGCCAGCGGCGGCACCGGGCTGGGGCTCTCGATCGTCGACTCGCTGGTGTATGCCCACGGCGGCACGGTCAGCGTGATCACCGCGCCCAGCAAGGGTTGTCGCTTCACGGTCAAGCTGCCGCGGATCGCCGACGTCGCGACACAGGACGTCGCCGCGCACGCCGGGAGCAATTAGGGTCGGGCGTCGGCTAGGACAGATCCGCGAGTGCCGCTTTGATTTTCGCCTGCGCCTCATCGAGTGACTCCGGCGACGGGTTCTGATCGACGTTGGCGAAGCCGAAATCGGTGAGGTTGTAGGCGGGGAAGACGTGCACGTGTAAGTGCGGCACCTCCAGCCCGGCGATGATCATGCCCGCCCGCTCGGCGCCGAACGCCCTGCACACAGCCTTCCCGATCAGCTGGGATACCTGCATGACGCGGCCGAACACGGCCGGCTCCACGTCCTGCCATTGATCGATCTCCGCGCGCGGTACGACGAGCGTGTGCCCCTGTGTCATCGGCTGAATCGTCAGGAACGCCACGATCTCGTCGTCTTCGTAGACGAACCGGCCGGGCAGATCGCCGTTGATGATCTGGGTGAAGACGGTAGCCATGATTGCGAGCATTCCAGCAAGCTTTCAGTGGCGTGGCAGTGGGGTGGCAGCTTGCTCGGCGACGGTTATCGCCATGGCCGGCCCGGCGGACTCACGCACGCCGGAGCATGTGCTCGACATCGTCATACCGGTGCACAACGAGGAGCGCACCCTTGCGCGCTGTGTGCGTCGGCTTCACGGCTACGTCGTTAGCGACGTGCCGTATTCGGCGCGGATCACGGTGGCCGACAACGCCAGTACCGACGACACCTTGACGGTGGCGCACGCGCTGGCCGAGGAACTACCCGACGTCGACGTCATCCACATCGACGCCAAGGGACGCGGCGCCGCCCTGCACGCGGTGTGGACGAAGTCGCCCGCCGACGTGGTCTGCTACATGGACGTCGATCTGTCCACGGACCTTTCGGCGTTGATGCCGCTGATCGCGCCCGTCGTCTCCGGCCACTCCGACCTCGCCATCGGTTCACGATTGGCTCCATCGTCGCGGGTGATTCGCAGCCTCAAGCGGGAAATCCTGTCCCGCGGTTACAACGTGCTGTTGCGCGGTGCGCTGGGCGCACGATTTTCCGATGCTCAGTGCGGCTTCAAGGCGGTGCGTGCCGACGTCGCACGCGAACTGCTTCCCTTCGTGCACGACACCGGCTGGTTCTTCGACACCGAACTGCTGGTCATCGCGCAACGAGTGGGACTACGGATACACGAAGTACCCGTCGATTGGGTCGACGACCCTGATTCGCGGGTCGAGATTCTGCCGACCGCGATCGACGACATGAAGGGCTGTCTGCGGCTCGGACGTGCACTCGCCACCGGCGCGTTGCCGCTAGCGGACTTACGCCGTCGCCTCGGCCGAGAACCACTGAGTGGTCACCGGCCGATCATGGCGTGCAACTCGTCGAGCGACCACGGCGGCGAGTCCGTGTGGTCGCGGTAGCCGATGAATCCGGGCGACTGGCGCGCGAACTCGCCGACGAAACCGCCTGCGGCAATGAAGATCCGGCCCGTGATGTCTTTGGCCTGATCGCTGGCGAGGTAGGCGTATAGCGGTGCCGCATACTCCGGTGGCGGAGCATCGAGCGCCGTGCGCGCCGCGGCGTCGTCCAGCAGACCGCGGCGATTAAGCGCGGCGATGTGTTCCTCGTACTCCGAGCCGGTCGACAGCCGCGTCTTGGCGCCGGGGCACACCACGTTCGCGCGCACCCCGTGCTCCTTCAGCTCCGCGGCGAGCGCCATCGTCAAGCCGTTGACACCGCCCTTGCCCGCCGGATAGCCCGTGCCGCCGTAGTCGCCGAGAAACGCGAACGAACTGGTGTTGACGATGGCGCCACGGCCCTGTGCCACCATCCTCGGCGCGGCCGCCCTGCAGGTCTCGAACGTCGTGACGAGATGGGCGTCGATCAGGTCGTGGAACTGTCGGCTCGTCACCTCGAGGATCGACTCGCTGGCCAGCCCGGCCGTGCCCGCGCAGTTCACCAGGATGTCGATGCCGCCGAATTCGCCTACGCACCTGTCGATCAGCTCATCGGCGATCACCGGATCCGATGGTGAGCCGGGGTGGGCGACCGCGCCGGGAATGCAACTCGCCGCTTCCGCCGCGGTGTCGGCGTCACGGCCGTTCACCACGACGCCCGCGCCCAGCTCCGCGAGGAGGGAGGCGACCGCCAACCCGATGCCGCGGGATCCGCCGACGACGACGGCACCGCGGCCGGTCAGCGGTGCGCTAATCGCCGTCCTTGACCGGCTTCATCATGTCCATGTTCCAATAGCCGCGCAGGTTGGTCAGCAGGCCGGCGTCGTTCACCTTGTAGGTGAAGACGCCGCGCACCCCACTCGCCGAGCCGTTGTCAAAAGTGAAGCGCAACTGCAGGATATGGGCGACCTCATTGGGTGAGCTCGACGGGAACGTCTCGTCGCAGGTGATCGTGATGGTGGCCAGGCCGACGCTCTTCTCCCACCACTCCGAGACGCCCTCTTTGCCGACGACGCCGGTGCCGTCCGGGTTGGTGTAGGACTTGCCGATGGGGTCCTCGATGCGGACGTCGTCCGTCATCAAATCGAGCCAGCCCTGTTTGTCCTTGGCCTGCACGGCCCGCCACGAGGCCTGCGATGCCGCCAGGGCAGGCGATTGCTCAATCGTTTCCTGCGACATGGCCGGCGGCTACCGGTCGTCGTCGGTGTAGCGGATCACGCCGCGGATGTTCTTGCCCTCCAGCATGTCCGTGTATCCCTCGTTGATCTGCTCCAGCTTGTACTGGCGGGTGATCATGTCATCGAGGTTGAGCTTGCCCGCCTTGTACATCGACAGCAGTTGGGGGATGTCATGGTGCGGATTGCCGCCACCGAAGATGGTGCCCTGCAGGTTCTTCTGCATCAGCGTCAGCATCGCGAGGTTCAGGGTGACCTGCGTGTCGAGCATGCTGCCGATCGCGGTCAACACACACGTGCCACCCTTCGACGTGAGGTTGACGTAGTTGTCGATGTCGCTGCCGTGCAGCTCACCGACGGTGACGATGACCTTCTTGGCCATCAGCCCGGCGGTGGCCTCGGCCATACCGGCGAAGGCGGATTCCAGGTCCGGGTAGGCATGTGTGGCACCGAATTTCAGGGCCGCATCGCGCTTCCACTCGACCGGCTCGATGACGAAGATGTTGCGCGCGCCCGCGGCGACTGCACCCTGCAGGGCGGACATGCCCACCCCGCCGACGCCGACGACGGCGACATCGTCACCGGGCCGGATGTCGCCGCTGCGCACCGCGGAGCCGTAGCCGGTGGTCACACCGCAGCCGACCAGGCACGCCACCTCGAACGGGATGGACGGATCGATCTTCACGACCGAGCTCTTGTGCACCACCATGTACGGCGAGAACGTGCCCAGCAGCGTCATCGGGAAGACCGGTTGGCCCTTGGCCTGGATGCGGAATGTTCCGTCGGCTACCGCGGCGCCGTTGAGCAGGTGCATCCCGAGATCACACAGGTTGCGCATGCCGGCCTGACATGACGGGCACGTGCCACAGGACGGGATGAAGGAGAGCACGACGTGATCGCCGGGGGCCAGGCCCTCGACGCCGGGACCGACCTCGGTGACGATGCCCGCGCCCTCGTGGCCGCCCAGCACCGGGAAGCCGCCCATCGGGATGCCGCCGGTGACCAGGTGGTGGTCGGAGTGGCACATCCCCGACGCTTCCATCTGGATCTTGACCTCGTCGCGGACGGGGTCGCCGATCTCGATCTCCTCGATCGACCACGGCTGGTTGAACTCCCAGATGAGAGCGCCTTTTGTCTTCATCCGTATCTGCCTTCCGTTAGAGCCAGTGAGGCCAGACTAGAGCCAGTAGTTAAGTGGGTCACAACCGCCCCCAAGCAACCGCTTGGCCGGGCGTCACCAGATCGGGACCGGCGCCTCACCCAGCGGGTAGTAACCGGGCAGTTTCTCGCCCGCTACCGAGCGCTCGATCCGCTTCTGCATGCCTTCGCTGAGGTCGCCCGACCCGATGAGCTTGCCGAACATGTAGGCCACATGCCCGAAGTCGAAGAAGTCGCGCTGCCACTCGATCTTCAGCTCGGCGGTGAGCCGGAACCAGCTGCCGCCGATACCGTAGATCTCGTCGCGTTCCCCGTCGGCCTTGTTGACGATCTGCTTCCAGAAGCCGACGATCTCACCCTGCTTGTCGTCGACGAGCACCTTCTGGTACTCGTAGTTCCAGTTCTCCAGGCCTTCCATCTCCAGACCCAGTGCGACGTCGCGGATTTCGTCTTTGCCGACGCACATCACGTCTTCCTTCGGCCCGATGTTCCAGCCATAGGTGGCGTCGTCGGTGTAGAAGTCCGCCAAGGGCTTCCAGTCGCCCTTGCGCTCACACTCGCGGTTGACCTCCAGCCATTGTTGAACCCATTTGTCGAGATCCTCGCGGGGCAGTGACGGCATTGGCTTGACCTTTCTAGTCCTCGTCTTTGATGGACAGTGCTTGCGTGGGGCACGCCCACACGGCTTGTTCGACTTCGGCCCGATCTTCCTCCGGCGCAGTGTCGGAGAGGATTTCGACCTGTCCGCGTTTGGGCACCCGGAAATAGTCCGGAGCCTCCAGCGCGCACATGGCGTGGCCCTGGCACAGGTCGATGTCGACTTCGATCTTGATGCCCACTGCCGTCGCTCCTATGTCCGCCTGCGGTAGCGGGCCTTGGCCGGACGCGCCAGCTGGACCACCATCTTCGAGTGGTCGTTGCGGTAGGTGTCGGCCGGCTGTGCCATCTCGAACTCGTACTCGCGCAGAAGGACCGAGAAGATCGCCTTGATTTGCATCTGCGCGAACGCCGCACCGACACAGCGGTGTCGGCCGGCACCGAACGGGATCCACGTCCAGCGGTTGACCATGTCGGCCTGTTCCGGCTTGTTGTACCGGTCCGGCTTGAAGCCGTCGGGGTCAGGGAAATCCTCGGGTATCCGGTTGCTGATCGCCGGCGAGGCCGCGACGAAGTCACCCTTGTGGATTCCGAAGCCCTCGACCTCGAACTCACCCTGGGCGACGCGCATCAGGATGATCAGCGGTGGATGCAGTCGGAGCGTCTCCTTGACGACGTTGTCCAACTTCGGAATCTGGCGCAGCGCATGGAAACTCACCTCCTGCCCGTCGGCGTAGAGTTCGTCGAGTTCGTCCTGCACCTCGGCGTAGACGTCGGGGTGGCGGATCAACTCGATCAGCGTCCAGGCCGATGTGCCGGAGCTGGTGTGGTGCCCCGCAAACATCAGCGAGATGAACATGCCGGTGACCTCGTCGGCCGAGAACCGCGGTTTACCGTCCTCGTCCTTGATGGACACCAGCACGTCGAGCATGTCGCGGTCCGCCTTGTCCTTCGGCGGGTTGGCCAACCGCTGATCCATGATCTCCTGAACCAGCCCAACGAGTTTCACGCGCGCCTCGTCGCGCAGCTTGAAGCTCTCGATCGGCAGGTACGGATCGACGTAGCACAATGGGTCGGTGCCCCGCTCGAGCATGTGGTAGTACTCGGCGAACCGGTGGTCGAGCTGTTCGCGGAACTTCAGGCCGATCAGGCACGCCGTCGACGTGTATATCGTCAACTCGGCGAAGAAGTCGAGCAGTTCGATCTCGCCCTCGTCGCCCCAGTCGGCGATCATCTTCTTGACTTCGCCCTCGATGGTGGCGGCGTGGCCCTTCATGTGTTCGCCGCGCAATGCCGAGTTGTGCAGCATTTCCTTGCGGCGCTCGGGGCTGGCGTCGAAGACGACGCCCTTGCCGAAGATGGGCGTCATGAACGGATACGCCTCGGCCTGGTCGAGATCCTCGTCGGCGGAACGGAAGAAGAACTCGTTGGCCTCGGCGCCGGAGAGCAGGATGACGTGCTTGTCGACCAGTTGGAACCAACCGACGTCTCCGCATTCGTCCCGGACACGCTGCATCAACCCGATCGGGTCGGTACGGAACTCTTCGAGATGCCCGTGCTCCTCTTCGCCACCGGAGACGCGTGGCACGATCGCTGTGGTCATGACGGCAAGTTCTCCTCGTTGAGCGTGAGCTGCCGGCGCTCTTTCGGCGCGGACGACAGCGGGGCTTCGGGTTGAAGCTCCATAGTCGCGACGAAGCCACCGCGCGGCGTCTCGGCGACGAATGCGATGGCGCGGGCGAGATCCGCTGCGCGCAGGAAGTAGTCGTGGCGGGCCTGTCCCCACTTGGCCCAGTCCTCGAGCGCAGGTCCGATCTTGTCGGCGGGCAGGCTCCAGCCCATGCCGGTCTTCGTCGGGCCGGGATGGACGATCGATGCCCGCACACCGGTGCCTTCGAGTTCCATCTGGTAATTGGTCACCATCGCGATGAGGCCGGCCTTGGCGGCACCGTAGGCGCCCATGTGCGGGCGCTGGCGCAGCGAGACGTCCGAGCCGACGAAGATCAGGTCGCCGCGCTGGCGTTCCAGCATCCCGGGCAGCACCGCCGAGGCGAGCCTGTTGGCGCCGACAAGGTGGATCTGCAACTGGGAGTTGAACTCGTCGGGCGTGATCTCGTCGAGCTTGCCGAAGAAGGTGTCACCGGCGCCGGCGACCAGCACCTCGATGTCGCCGAGCGCGTCGGTTGATTGCGAGACAAACGATTTCACGGAATCCGCGTCGGTGACGTCGAGGTGGAAGCCGACGGCCTCGCCGCCGTCCGCCTGAATCTTGCCGACGAGCTCGGTGAGCTTCTCGACGCGACGGGCGCCCAGCGCGACGGGGAATCCGCGGGCGGCGAGCTCGATGGCGGTGGCTTCGCCGATGCCCGAGGACGCGCCCGCGACGATCGCGGGCCTGCGTTCGGGAAGGGGCTCGAAGCGCGGCATCTATGTGACCTCCACAGTCATCGGAAGATGGGCGAATCCGCGGACGCTGCTGGAGTGGACGCGGACGGCGTTGGCCTCGTCCACCTCGAATCCGCGGATTCGCTTGAACATTTCGGCGAGCGCTACCCGGGCTTCCATACGAGCCAAGTGCGCGCCGAGGCAGAAGTGGGCCCCGCTGCCGAAACTCAGGAGGTTCGACCCGATATCGCGGCCGATGACATAGCCGTCGGGGTCTTCGAACACCCGCTCGTCGCGATGCGCCGAGCCCGGCAGCAGCAGCAGGATGTCACCGTCGGGGATGCTGGTGTCGTAGAGGTTCAGCTCGCCTGCGACCACCCGCGCCAGCAGCTGGCTGGAGGTGTCGTAGCGCAGCGTCTCCTCGACCCACAACGGAACCCTGTCGAGGTCCTGGTACAGCGGAACCAGCTGATCGGGATTGCGATGACCCCAGAAGGCTGCGTTGGCAAGCAGTTTGGTGGTGGTCTCGTTGCCGGCGATCACCATCAGGAACAGGAATCCGAGCACTTCGTCGTCGGTCAGCCGGTCGCCGTCGATCTCCGCTTCAAGCAACGCTGTCGTGAGGTCATCGGCCGCCTTCTTGCGGCGGTCGGCGATCATCTGCTGGTAGTAGACCATCAGGTTGATGGACGCCTCGATCGCGGACTGCGGTACGTCGTTGACCCCGTCCTCGCGGTGCATCACGCCGTCGGCCATGGCCCGGATGCGGTCCCGGTCCTCCTGCGGCACACCCATCAGCTCGGAGATGACGTCCATCGGCAGCTTGCCGGCGAATTCCGAGACATAGTCGACCGTCTCGCCACCGCGCGCCCTGTCCAGCATCGCGTCCAGATGGCCGACGGCGAGTTCGGTGACGCGCGGCTCCAGCTCGCGGATCCGTCGCGGCGTGAAACCCTTCGACACCAGCGTGCGCAGCCGCAAATGCGCGGGGTCGTCCATGGCGAGGAACGACATGGTCTTGCTGGCGTGCGGCCCGCGGGAGATCGGGTCGAGGGAAACGCCGTCGCGATTGGACAGAGTTGTGCTGTTGCGGAAGCCTTCTCGGACGTCCTGGTGGCGCGAGAGCGCCCAGAAGCCGAGCTCGGAGTTGTGATATAGCGGCGCCTCGTCGCGCAGCCGCTTGTAGTACGGGTACGGATCCTCGTGGAAGTCGTAGTCATACGGGTCGAGGATCACGTCGCTGGCTGGAAGGGTCACTACTGGTCTCCGAGGTTTCGTCTCATCGATCCTCTCCGAGGATCAGGCCGACGACATAGGTGAGGCGATCGGCGATCTCGCGATAGCTGACGTACCCGCTGCCCGCATGCACCAGCGCGCCGAAGTACGTCATCTCGAGCGCCGAGACGGTGCGGGGGTCGGCGTCCGGACCCATCGCCGAGCGGATGCGGCGATGGATCTCCGCGCCGATTCGGTCCCGGACCGTCGTCACCGCGGCGTCGTTGCTGCTGAGGAGGGCCGTCGTGCACGCTGCCGCGACCTCCGGCTCGTCGGCGATCACCAGAGTCATTGCGCGCAGGGCCTTCTCGACCCGGGCCGCGGTGCTGTCGTTCACGTCGGTGAAGTAGGGCACCTGGCGCATCAGGTCCAGGTACACCTCCGCGATCAGATGGTTCTTCGACGAGAAGTAGGTGTAGGCCGTCGCGGGTGCGACCTTGGCGCGCGCGGCGACGGCGCGCACGGTCAGATCGGCGTAGGACGACTCCCGCAACATCTCCACACCCGCGGTGAGGACCTTGCGGAACGTCTCTTCCTGCCGCCGGTTTCGTGGTGTTTCGCCGCTCCTGTCGGTGACGGCGACCACGGCATCGCTGGACACATGTCCAAGTTATCGGACCGGCATGGCGACAGGCAAGTGCCGTCGGCAAAAGGCCAGTACATCGATGATTTTTGTGCAGATTTCCGCGATGGGCGCTGACCCAACCTTGCTTCTACCGGCGATCAGCGGCTATCGTTCGAGTGAAGTTAGTCGGACAGTTGTCCAGCAATCAAAACGGGAGTCGGTATGGGGATGCTGGCCGATCGCCAGAGTCAATTGCTCATCGACGGGAAACTCGTGGCAGGCAGCGCGGGCACGTTCCCGACGGTCAACCCGGCCACCGAGGAGGTGCTCGGCGTCGCCGCCGACGCGAGCGCCGACGATATGGGCGTGGCGATCCAGGCGGCCCGCCGCGCCTTCGACGAGACCGATTGGTCGACCGACGTCGCGCTGCGCGTGCGGTGCATCCGCCAGCTGCAGCAGGCGATGCGCGACAGCATCGAGGAGCTGCGCGAGCTGACCATCTCCGAGGTGGGTGCGCCGCGGATGCTGACGTCGGCCGCTCAGCTCGAGGGTCCCGTTGAGGATCTCAGCTTCGCCGCCGATACCGCGGAGTCGTATCAGTGGACAACTGATCTCGGTGTTGCCTCACCGATGGGCATCAAGACGCACCGGACAGTCGCCCGTGAAGCGGTCGGTGTCGTCGGCGCCATCACGCCGTGGAACTTCCCGCATCAGATCAACCTGGCCAAGATCGGACCCGCGCTGGCGGCGGGCAACACCGTCATCCTCAAACCTGCACCCGACACGCCGTGGTGTGCGGCCGTTCTCGGTGAACTGATCACCGAGCACACCGATATCCCGCCTGGTGTGGTCAACATAGTCACAGCCAGCGACCACAGTGTCGGCGCGCTGTTGTCGAAGGACCCGCGCGTCGACATGGTGTCGTTTACCGGCTCGACGAACACCGGCCGGGCCGTGATGTCCGACGGGGCGGCCACCCTGAAGAAGGTGTTCCTGGAACTCGGCGGCAAGTCGGCGTTCCTCGTCCTCGACGATGCCGACCTCGCCGGCGCGTGTTCGATGTCGGCGTTCACCGCGTCGATGCATGCCGGCCAAGGGTGTGCGATCACCACCCGGCTCGTGGTGCCGCGGACGCGCTACGACGAGGCCGTCGAGGCCGCGGCGGCGACGATGAGCGGCCTGCGGCCGGGAGACCCGACGGATGCGGGAACCATTTGCGGACCGGTCATCTCGGCTCGTCAGCGCGATCGTGTCCAGGGTTATCTGGACTCGGCCGTCGACGAAGGCGGAACGTTCGCATGCGGCGGAGGGCGTCCCGCCGACCGCGATACCGGCTTCTTCATCGAGCCGACCGTCATCGCCGGACTCGACAACAACGCCAAGGTCGCGCGTGAGGAGATCTTCGGGCCGGTGCTGACGGTGATCGCCCATGACGGCGACGACGACGCGGTGCGCATCGCCAACGACTCACCCTACGGCTTGTCGGGCACGGTGTTCAGCGCCGATCCGGAGCGCGCCGCGGGCATCGCCGCGCGGATGCGCGTCGGCACCGTCAACGTCAACGGCGGCGTCTGGTACTCGGCGGACATGCCGTTCGGCGGCTACAAGCAGTCCGGCATCGGCCGGGAGATGGGGCTCGCCGGTTTCGAGGAGTACCTCGAGATCAAAGCCATTGCCACAGCGGCCAATTAGAAAGAGCGGAGGGCCTTTGCGTGGGCTTTTATGGTGATCAGTTCAAGGAGAAGGTGGCGATCGTCACCGGGGCCGGCGGCGGTATCGGCCAGGCGTACGCCGAGGCGCTGGCCCGCGAGGGCGCAGCCGTAGTCGTCGCCGACATCAACACAGAGGGCGCCGAGAAGGTCGCCGACGGGATCAAGGGCGAAGGCGGTACCGCACTCGCCCTACGGGTCGATGTATCCGATCCCGAATCCGCGAAAGAGATGGCGGCGACGACGCTTTCGGAGTTCGGCGGCATCGACTACCTGGTCAACAACGCGGCCATCTTCGGTGGCATGAAGCTCGATTTCCTCATCACCGTCGACTGGGACTACTACAAGAAGTTCATGAGCGTGAACCTCGACGGCGCGCTGCTGTGCACCCGCGCGGTCTACCGCAAGATGGCCAAGCGCGGCGGCGGCGCTATCGTGAACCAGTCGTCGACCGCGGCGTGGCTGTACTCGAACTTCTACGGTCTGGCCAAGGTCGGCATCAACGGCCTCACCCAGCAACTCGCGACGGAACTCGGCGGGCAGAACATCCGCGTCAACGCGATCGCGCCGGGTCCCATCGACACCGAGGCCAACCGGACGACCACACCCAAGGAGATGGTCGACGACATCGTGAAGCGAATCCCGCTGTCGCGCATGGGCGAACCCGAGGATCTGGTCGGCATGTGTCTGTTCCTGCTGTCGGATCAGGCGAAGTGGATCACCGGCCAGATCTTCAACGTCGACGGCGGCCAGATCATCAGGTCCTGAGGAGTAACGATATGTCAGACAACGACGTCAAGCTCGGCTATGTCGGCCTGGGCAAGATGGGCGCTCCGATGGCCGCCCGGATGGTGGACTGGCCGGGCGGTGTGACGGTCTACGACGTGCGCCTCGAGGCCATGACCCCGCTTGCCGAGGCCGGCGCGAGCCTTGCCGACACCCTCGAAGATGTCGCCAAGGCCGACATCATCAGCGTCACCGTGCTCGACGACGAGCAGGTCCGCGATGTCATCGCAGGCGAAAACGGGTTGGCACGCTACGCGAAACCCGGCACCGTGATCGCGATCCACTCCACGATCAGCGACACCACCGCCATCGAACTGGCTCGCCAACTGGCGCCTGAGGGCATCCACATCGTCGATGCGCCCGTCAGCGGCGGGGGACGAGCCGCCAAGAAGGGTGAGTTGGCGACGATGGTGGGCGCCACCGACGAGGCCTTCGAACTGGTGAAGGAGCCGTTCGGGCACTGGGCCTCGCTGGTGGTGCACGCGGGCGAACCCGGTGCAGGAACGCGGATGAAGTTGGCCCGCAACATGCTTCACTACATTTCCTTCGCTGCCGCATGTGAGGCGTCGCGACTGGCCGAGGCAAGCGGGCTGAATCTGCAGGACCTCGGGAAAGTTGTTCGCCACACTGATGCGATCACCGGAGGTGCCGGCTCGATCATGTTCCGTGACGACACGAAACCGATTCCTGACGACAGCTTCCTTTACGAGCCGTTCCTTCACGCGCGGATACTGGGAGAGAAGGACCTGAGCCTGGCCATTGCGCTCGGCGAGACGGTCGACGTGGACCTGCCCCTAGCCGGGGTCGCACTGAACGGGCTTGCAGAGGGCCTCGGCGTGCCGCACCCGGCAGAGACCACGAAGGAGTCATGATGGCCGACGATCTGCGCAAGAAGGGCCTCGCCAAGATGAACGAGGTCTACGGCTGGGAAATGCCCGACATGCCAGGCGAATACTTCGCGCTGACCGTCGACCACCTCTTCGGCACCATCTGGAGCCGGCCGGGCCTGTCGATGCGCGACCGGCGGATGATGCTGCTCGGCGTGCTTGCCGCCCAGGGCATGGAGGAGTTGATCGAGGTCCAGGCGAACGCCATCTTGCACAACGAGGAGATGACGCGCGAGGAACTGCGCGAGGTCGCGATCTTCCTCACCCACTACGTCGGCTTCCCGCTGGGTTCGAAGGTCGACGGTGCGGTCAAACGCGTAGTGGCCAAGCGTAAGAAAGCCGAGGAGAAGGGCTCTGCCAGGGACAGCAAGGACAACGTCAACGACGCCGTCAAGATGCACGTCGGCAGGAACATCCATGACAAGTAGGTACGCGACCCTCACCCGCGAGCAGCTTGCCGTCCTGCTGCCCGAGTTGCTGCTGATCGGCCAATTGATCGACCGCTCCGGGATGGGCTGGTGTATCAAGCCGTTCGGTCATCGGGGCATGCTCGAAATCGCGATCGAGGAGTGGATGGGTGCGAGCCCGATCTACACCAAGCGCATGCAGAAGGCCCTCAGATTCGAGGGTGTCGACGTCATCACCATCTTCAAGGGCCTGCAACTCGACATCGGTGCGCCACCACAGTTCATGGATTTCCGGTACACCGTGCACGACCGCTGGCACGGCGAGTTCCACCTCGACCACTGCGGTGCCCTGCTGGACGTCGAGCCGATGGGTGAGGACTACGTCCGCGGCATGTGTCACGACATCGAGGATCCGACGTTCGACGCCACCGCCGTCGCAACCAACCGCAGGGCGCAGATCCGGCCGATCCACCGCCCGCCCCGCACGCCGGCGGATCGGCACCCGCATTGCGCATGGACGGTGATCATCGACGAGTCGCACCCCGAAGTGGAAGACCATCCGGTGCTCGATGTGGTGCGCAGAACCCGGGCCGCGACAACGGAACTCGACCCGATCGACGACGACGACGAGGGCCAATCCGACTACTCAGGTGAGTTGGTCTCCGACGTCGACTTCGCCAAGTTCTCGCACTCTGCTCTGGTGCGGATGGCCGACGAGGTCTGCCTGCAGATGCACCTGCTGAACCTGTCGTTCGTCATCGCGGTCGGCAAGCGGGCGGGCACCGATACCGCGCTGGCCAACAAGATCTGCACCAATCAGCTCACGGGCATCGCGGGCATCGCCGCCGAGCGCATCCACCGCGCGCTCGGGCTGCCAAGCGGGATCGAGGGCGCGATCCGCACCCTCGAACTGCACCCGCTGTTCAACCCGGCGGCGTACGTGACCGCGGAGTTCGGACCGGACACGGTCTCGGCGCACAGATCGCCCGCACATGAGGACGGCGCCTGGGCGGCGCTTGTCGGCCCGTCGTCGACACGGCCACTGCAGGCAGCCGTTGCCGCCGTTGATCCGCACCTCGCTGTGCAGATCTCGGGAAGCGGTACCGACTGGACGGCTCGCATCATCGAGACCGACTCTGCCGCAGAGGAACTGGTCGAGGTCTCGGTTGTGCGCGTCAGCGGTGGCTCGACCTTCGATTTCGCGCCGCGGAAGTCGCTTCCGTTGACGGTCGTATAGCTCCGCCCACCCAGCGGCGAAGGTAGTCGCGCAATTGCTCGCCGCGCCGCGGCGGCCGGCCGGGGTCGATGACGAACGACTGGATGACCCGCAGCAGGTGTTCGGCGAGTTCGTCGAGGTCGGCGTCGGAGAAGCCCAGGCCTGACCAGTCGACGTCGAAACGGCGCAGCATCGAGTGAGCGAAATCGAGTGCCACGTCCGAGGTCACCGCTTCGCTGTGCGGGTTCGGGCGCCCTGGCTCGATCAGCAGGCCGAGGTGCTTGTCTCTCGGCAGCCACTCGAGCGCGGCCGCAACGCCCTCCGCGACGGCGTCGGCAGGGTCGGTGATGCCCTGCAGGTGCGCGGCCAGCCGGTCCAGAAAGCCGCTGGCCGAATTCACGGCCGCCGCGACCAGCAACGCATCGGTGCTGGGGAAGTACCGGTAGACGGTCTGGCGCGTCACGCCGAGCGAGCGGGCGACGTCGGCAATCGAGAAGTCGGCGCCGCGGGCGTCGATGGCCTTCACAGCCGCGTCGAGGATCCGCGCAATCGCTTCGTCATCGCTGGCGGGCGCGGCGCCGGACCAGCCGTGGGTGCGCACGTGGGAATACTACTGCTCGCCCCTGTAGGAGACCTGCAGGTCCTTGACGCCGTTCAGCCAGCCTGACCGAAGCCGCTGCGGCTCGCCGAGTTTCGAGATGTCCGGGATCTGGTCGGCGATTTCGTTGAAGATCAGCTTGATCTCCATGCGCGCCAGATTGGCCCCGATGCAGTAGTGCGCGCCATTGCCGCCGAAGCCCAGGTGCGGATTGGGGTCGCGAAGGATATCGAATTCGAACGGTCGGTCGAACACGGCGTCGTCGTAGTTGGCGGAGCTGTAGAAAAGGCCGACGCGCTGCCCCTCGCGGATGGCCACCCCGCCGAGTTCGGTGTCCGCCTGAGCGGTGCGTTGGAAGCAGTGCACCGGCGTGGCCCAGCGCACGATCTCGTCGGCCGTGGTGTCGGGCCGCTCGCGTTTGAACAGCTCCCACTGTTGCGGGTTTTCGAAGAACGCGTTCATGCCGTGGGTCATTGCGTTGCGGGTGGTCTCGTTGCCCGCGACCGCGAGCAGGATCACGAAGAATGCGAACTCGACGTCCTCCATCCATTCGCCGTCGACGTCGGCCTGCACCAGCCTGGTCACGATGTCGTCGGCGGGACAGCGCCGACGCTGCTCGGCCATGGTGTAGGCGTAGCCCATCAGTTCGGCGTTGGCCGCGACGTAGTCCGATGCGAAATCTGGGTCGTCGGTGTTCATGATCGAGTTCGTCCAGTGAAACAGCTTTTCTCGGTCGTCCTCGGGTACTCCGAGCATGTCCGCGATCGCCAGCAGCGGCAGGCGCATCGCGACGTCGTCGACAAAGTTCCCGCTGCCCTTTTCTTTTGCTGCGGAAACGATCTCGCGTGCCGCATCGGCGAGCTTCTCCTCCAGCGTCGCGACTGCCCGCGGTGTGAACAGCCGCGACACCAGCTTGCGCAGCCGGGTGTGTTCGGGCGCGTCGTGGTTGATCAGCATCGCCTTCGTCAACTCGAGCTGATCGGGTGTGGTGCCGTCGGGCAACCGCATCACCACGCCCTTGCGGTTGGTCGACCACAGATCGCCGTCGCGGGAGACGGCCTTGATGTCCTCGTGGCGGCTGACCACCCAGTAGCCGCCGTCATCGAAGATCGACTCCCGCTGCTCGTTCCACCACACCGGTGCGGTCTTGCGCAGTTCGGCGAACTCGGTGACCGGGATGCCGTGTGCCAAGACGTCGGGGTCGGTGAAGTCGAACCCTTGGCCGAAGGGACACGCCTGCGTCGTCGCCATATCTCGACCATACACTGCTCTGTCAAGTGTATGGCCGAGGATTGACCGGTGAGGCACTAGGGTTGGCACTTGTGCGCGTGCTGGTGATCGGATCCGGAGCCCGTGAACATGCGTTGCTGCTTGCGCTGCGCAGCGACCCCGAGGTGGAAAGCCTGGCGATTGCGCCCGGCAACGCGGGCACCGCCGCGGTCGCCGACCAGTACGACGTCGACATCACCGCCGGGGATGCGGTGGTCGCGCTGGCGCAGAAGATCGGCGCGGATCTCGTGGTGGTCGGTCCCGAGGTGCCGCTGGTCCTCGGGGTCGCCGACGCGGTCCGGGCCGCGGGTATCGCCTGCTTCGGGCCGACCAAGGACGCCGCCCGCATCGAGGGATCGAAGTCGTTCGCCAAGGACGTGATGTCCGCGGCGGGTGTGCGGACCGCTACGAGCGAGATCGTCGACAACCCCGCCCACCTCGACGCGGCGCTGGACCGCTTCGGACCAGGCGCCGGCGACGCGGCATGGGTGGTCAAGGACGACGGCTTGGCCGCGGGCAAGGGCGTCGTCGTGACGACCGACCGCGACGTCGCGCGGGCGCATGCGGCCAGCCTGCTGGACGCGGGCCATCCGGTGCTGCTCGAGTCGTTCCTCGACGGGCCCGAGGTGTCGCTGTTCTGTGTGGTCGACGGCGAGACCGTGGTGCCACTGCTGGCCGCGCAGGACTTCAAACGGGTCGGCGACGGCGACACCGGGCCCAACACCGGCGGCATGGGCGCCTACGCGCCGCTGCCGTGGCTGCCTGTCGAGCTGAAGAACCAGATCGTCAACGATGTCGTCAAACCGGTTGCCGCGGAGATGGTTCGACGCGGCTGCCCGTTCTCCGGACTGCTCTACGCCGGTCTGGCGATCACCTCGAACGGCCCCGCCGTCGTCGAATTCAACTGCCGCTTCGGTGATCCGGAGACACAGTCCGTGCTCGCGCTGCTCGGCTCGCCGCTGGGCCAACTGTTGCGTGCGGCCGCGACCGGAGCCCTCGCCGATCAGCCCCCGCTACGCTGGCGCGACGGCGCAGCGGTGACAGTCGTGCTGGCCGCCGAGAACTATCCGGGCCGGCCCAGGGTCGGCGATGTGATCGCCGGGGCCGAGGCCGAAGGGGTCCTGCACGCAGGCACCACGCGACGGGACGACGGCGCCATCGTGTCGTCGGGTGGGCGGGTGCTCTCGGTGGTCGGAACGGGACCGGACCTCTCCGCGGCGCGCGACGACGCCTACGCCCGGATGAAGTCGATCAAATTGCCGGGCAGTCACTTTCGCAGCGACATCGGGCTGGCGGCCGCCGAGGGCCGGATCGCGGTCTAGCCGGTTACGACGTCAGCAGCGGCGCGATCCACTGCAGTTCCGCGGGCAGCTGCGAACTCCAGAACCCGCCGTCGTGTCCGCCGGGGGAGAAGCCGCCCGCGGGCGGGCTCGGCAGTTGCGCGATGAACTGCTTGGTCGCCGAGTAGAACGGATCGCTGTTGCCGCAGTCGATCCGGATCGGTATCGAGCCGAGCGCGGGCAGACCCCAGACGCTGTTGGCCGCGTAGTCCTCGGCGCCGTCGAACGCGCCGGGAGCGGCCGCGCCCGATGACGTCCACAACGCCGGGCTGACCGCGCAGATCGCGGCGGTGCGCGCCGGGCCGAGCCGGGCGCCGAGGAGCAGCGCGCCGTAAGCGCCCATCGACCAGCCGAGAAACCCCACCCGCGAGGTGTCCAGCCCCTGCGAGCCGAGCATCGGGATCAGTTCGTCGAGCACCATCGCGCCGGAGTCGTCGCCGTCTGCGCGCTTGTGCCAGTAGCCTCCGCCGCCGTCGACCGCGACGACCGCGAAGGGCGGCAGGCCCGCCGCAACCGCCTGCGCCAGGCCCTGCTCCACACCGCCCGCCATCACCTGGGCCGCATCACCGCCCTTTCCGTGCAGCGCGATGACGGGCCGCAGCGGCTGAGTCTGCCCGGGCGGCCGCGCGATGGCCCAATTCGTGTCGATGCCGCCGCGGGCTTCCGATACGAACGATCCGGATACATACGTCTGCGCCGCGGTTGGTGCGGGTTCCAGCGGGGCCGGCGGTGCCAACGGCGCGAGCGCGGTTCCGGCGCTCGCCATCTCGACCGGCGGACCCGCGACAGACGGACCCGTTTCGCGCAACGTGCCGAAAGCGAAGGCCCCGACGGCCCCCGCGGCCGCACCGACGCCGAGACGCATCATCGCCCGGCGGCTCAGCTGATTGCCTCGGCTCCGCACTCGCTCGTCCCTCGCTGCGATCCTCACTCGCGCTCGCCTCGGTGCTCCGGCATGGGGGCCATCATGCCATTGGGAGTTGGCGCATCGCCGGGCGGCATTTGGGCAACGCATCGAATTGAGTTTGCGGCCCGACTTCCTGAGTAAAGGCTTAGCTTTGGCGAAAATAGCCATGTCGACCTTGGCCGACTGGCAGCATGCTTGGCATGACGGCAGCGGTGACTCCCAAGGGAGTACGACGGCAGTACGCGCTGGTCAGCGCGGCTGCCGAGCTGCTGTGCGAAGGCGGCTTCGACGCCGTGCGTCATCGCGCCGTCGCGCGCCGGGCGGGGTTGCCGCTGGCGGCGACGACCTATTACTTCTCTTCGCTCGATGACCTGATCGTCAAAGCCGTCGAACACGTCGGAATCCTCGAGGCGCAACAATTGCGCGAGCGGGTGGCCGGGTTGTCGCGGCGGCGACGCGCTGCCGAGGCGACGGTCGACGTGTTGGTCGATCTGCTCGTCGGCGACGACGCCTGTGTCGGAGATGAACCCGAGACGCAGGTGAGCGAGCAGCTGATCTCACGCTATGAGCGCTATATCGCATGCGCGCGCCAACCGGCACTCCGCGAGGTGCAGCGGCGCATACTGCAGCAGCGAACCGACGCGGTCGTCAAGGTTGTCGAGCGGTCCGGCCGCTCGGTGCGCGCCGAACTCGTTCCCGCCCTGGTGTGTGCCGTCGACGGCGCCGTGGTGGCGGCGCTCGTCGACGACAACAACGGTCCCCGCAGCGCCGCGCGCGCCACGTTGATCGACGTCATCGACGTGCTCGCGCCGATCACAGCGCCGATCTCCACGCCGGTGCTCACCGCCGCTTCCCGCTGATCCCGGATCACCGTTCGACGCCTCGTCGCCCGTTGCGGATGCAGCGTGATCGGTGCTGACCAATCTGCGCGGAGTGGGCGCGGTGTGCGCGCGGACCACCGACCCGACGCATCTGGCCGACGCACCCGATTAGGGTGGTCTACATCCGGTAGAGCCGCTCGCGGATCGTCCTGGCCTCCAACTGCGCCTGCGCGAGCAGGTCTTCCAGATGCGAAAGACGTTCGTGCAGTTCGTCGCTCGGCGGCGGCACCACGCGTCGGCGCGGCGCGGGCGTCAGATTTGGCGGCAGGCTCGGCGTGACGATGTAGCCGGTCTCGACATCGCCGTAGATCGTCACGTCGTCGGGTCGCTGATCCCAGTACAGCGCGATGTAGGCGCACAGCACCGCGTCGACCGGGTCCTCGTCGCGATCGAGTTGCACCGGGCGGGTGGCCGCCTCCACCCGCTTGCGCAGTTCCACCCAGGCGACGCTGCGGTTGGCCCGAAGCCGTGGGCTGGCGTCGTCGAGACCTTCGATCAGCGTCATCAACTTCAGCAGGTCGCGCTGCCGGTCGCCGAACGCACCCCGCTTGTACTTCAGCGTCTTGTCGAGTTCGAACAGGACGACGGTGGCCGGGTGCGGGTAGACCTCGATCGCTTTTCGCCCCGCCCCCGAGGCGGGGTCCATGTCGAGATCGAGCGCCATCGCCAGCCGGGCGGCGCGTGGATTCTTCAACTCGGGCCTCTCCGCGAATGCCGGCCGCGCCCCGGCGTCGAACTTCGCGAAGTCGCGATTGAAGGCCATCTCGGCGGGACGATGGCCGGTCTGGTTGTTCACGATCAGCGGGGCGTCGAACGCGACCAGACAATCGCCACCGGTGAACGGCGCCATCGCGTCGATGATGCCGGCGTCGTCCTGGGCGATGCCGACGTGCAGGAGGCGGCCGTCGGCGTCGATGGCGGCGACACCGGTCTGGTTCTTCTCACCCCACGCGAGATCGAGCCCAACGAAGTGCATAGGGGCTACTGTGCCTCAAACGTGCGCCTGCCCGCCCCCGTAAGCTGTTTGTTTGTGGTGACGATTCCCAACGTGCTGGCCAGCCGGTATGCCAGCGACGAGATGGTGGCGATCTGGACACCGGAGGCCAAGATCGTCGGCGAGCGTCGGTTGTGGTTGGCGGTGCTGCGCGCGCAGGCCGAGTTGGGCGTCAATGTGGCATCCGGTGTCATCGACGACTACGAGCGGGTGATCGACGATGTCGATCTAGCCTCGATCGCTCAGCGTGAGCGGATGCTCCGCCATGACGTCAAGGCGCGCATCGAGGAGTTCAACGCACTCGCCGGTCACGAGCACGTGCACAAAGGTATGACGAGCCGGGATCTCACGGAAAACGTTGAGCAGCTACAGATTCGGCGATCTCTGGAGCTGGTGTTCTCGCACGGGATCGCGGTGGTGGCCCGGCTTGCCGAACGGGCGCTGAGCTACCGCGACCTGGTGATGGCCGGGCGCAGTCACAACGTCGCGGCGCAGGCGACGACGTTGGGCAAGCGCTTCGCGTCGGCGGCCGAGGAGATGCTGGTCGCACTGTCCCGGTTGCGAGAGCTGATCGACCGGTATCCGTTGCGCGGCATCAAGGGACCGATGGGTACGGCGCAGGACATGCTCGACCTGTTCGACGGCGACACCTCCCGGCTCGCCGAGCTCGAGCGCCGGACGGCCGAATTCCTCGGCTTCACCGAGGTCTTCACCAGCGTCGGGCAGGTGTATCCGCGGTCGCTCGACCATGACGTGGTTTCGGCGCTGGTGCAGATGGGTGCCGGCCCGTCGTCGCTGGCGCACACCATCCGGTTGATGGCCGGTCACGAACTGGTGACCGAGGGTTTCGCTCCCGGTCAGGTGGGCTCGTCGGCGATGCCGCACAAGATGAACACGCGATCGTGCGAACGCGTCAACGGGTTGCAGGTGGTGCTGCGCGGCTATGCGTCGATGGCGGCCGAACTCGCTGGGGCGCAATGGAATGAGGGCGATGTGTTCTGTTCGGTGGTGCGCCGGGTCGCGCTGCCCGACGCGTTCTTCGCCATCGACGGGCAGACCGAGACGTTCTTGACGGTGCTCGACGAGTTCGGCGCGTATCCGGCAGTGATCCAGCGGGAACTCGACCGCTACCTGCCGTTCCTTGCGACGACCCGGATCCTGATCGCCGCGGTGCGCGCAGGCATGGGTCGCGAGGCCGCGCACCAAGTAATCAAGGAGAACGCGGTTTCGGTCGCGCTGGCGATGCGGGAGAGGGGCGCGGAACCCGACCTGTTGGACCGCCTGGCGGCGGATACGCGGTTGCCGCTGGACCGGGCCGCGCTGGATGCGGCGTTGGCGGACAAGCAGGCGTTCACCGGCGCGGCGGGCAGTCAGATCGACGCCGTCGCCGCAGCGGTGGACGAACTGGTCAGCCGCTATCCCGAGGCGGCCAAGTACACCTCGGGTGCAATCCTGTGACCCTGGCCGGCGCGCTGTCCCGGATCGACTTCACCGACCTGGACAACTTCGCGGCCGGCTTCCCGCACGACCTGTTCGAGGTGCACCGCCGCGAAGCCCCGGTGTACTGGCACGAGCCCACCGACAACACGCCGGACGGTGAAGGTTTCTGGTCGGTGGCCACTCACGCGGAAACGCTTGCGGTGCTGCGTGATCCGCAGACGTACTCGTCGGTGACCGGTGGCTCGCGACCGTATGGCGGAACACTTCTGCAGGACCTGGCCATCGCGGGTCAGGTGCTCAACATGATGGACGATCCGCGGCATTCGCAGATCCGGCGGCTGGTCAGTTCCGGGCTGACGCCGCGGATGCTCCGCCGGGTCGAGGACGACCTGCGTTTCCGGACCCGCCGCCTGCTGGATGCCGTCTCGCCGGGCTCGCCGTTCGACTTCGTCGTCGAGGTCGCCGCGGAGTTGCCGATGCAGATGATCTGCATCCTGCTGGGAGTGCCTGAGTCCGAACGGCATTGGTTGTTCGAGGCGATCGAGCCGCAGTTCGACTTCGGCACGGCCCGGAGGGCCGAGATCGGCACAGTTGGGCAGATGACGGCCGAGGAGGCCGGCACGCGGATGTACACCTACGGCCAGTCGCTCATCGCCGCTAAGCGGGCCGAGCCGACCGACGACATGCTGTCGGTCGTGGCTAATGCGAGCCTGGACGAAGGGCTGGCTCCTCTTTCCGACGTGGAGCTGTATCTGTTCTTCAGCCTGCTGTTCAGCGCGGGCGCGGAGACGACCCGCAACGCCGTCGCCGGCGGACTGCTCGCACTCGCCGAGCACCCGTCGCAGTTGGCGGCGCTGCGCGCGGACGTGGCGCTGTTGCCGACCGCCGTGGAGGAGATGGTGCGCTGGACGTCGCCGTCGCCGTCGAAGCGGCGCACCGCAACCCGCGACGTCGAATTGGGCGGATGTGTGATCGAACCCGGGCAGAAGGTGCAGGTCTGGGAGGGCTCGGCCAACCGCGACGCGCTGGCGTTCGATAACCCGGTAACGTTCGATATCACCCGTAAACCCAACCCGCACTTGGGGTTCGGGCAGGGCATTCACTACTGCCTTGGCGCCAACCTCGCGCGCCTGGAGCTGCGGGTGCTGTACGAAGAGCTGCTCAGCCGGTTCTCGTCGGTGTGTGTGGTCAAGCCGGTGGAGTGGACACGCAGCAACCGGCACACCGGCATCCGTCACCTCATCGTCGAACTGGAAGCGTGAGACCCGACGCATTCGCGGCGGTGATGGCGACCGGGATCGTGTCGATCGCGGCGGCCGATCACGGCTACCGCGGCGTCAGCGATGTGCTGATCGTCCTGGCGGCGGCGGCGTTGGCTGTGTTGGCGGTGGTTGGGATCGTGAAGCTGCGACCCCGCCTCGACGATCTCGATGCGCTGCTGATGCTGTACACGTTCGTCGCGGCGTGTGCCGTGGTGGGCACGCGGCTGCAGTGGTGGCCGCTCGGGGCCGTCGGCGCCGTTGCGTGGGTCGGCCTCACCGGATTGGCCGCGCGGCTCCTGTGGCGACACCGGTGGACCGGTCTGCGAGACCGCGCGCGTGGCGGCTGGGAACTGGCGAGCGTGGCGACATCCGGGTTGGCGATCGTCGCGGCGGATAGCGGGTGGCTGGTGTCTGCGGTCGCGCTGCTGGGCTTGGCGTTGTGCGTGTACCTGGTGATGACGGGCTTGGTTGTGTGGCGGGCGTGCCATGATCCCGGCGCCCTCGAGCTGAGGCAGCCCGACAGCTGGATCCTGATGGGCGCAGCGGCGATCGCGACGCTTGCGGGCGACCACATCCACGCGGCGGGTGTGGAGGCGATCAAGCCGGTGACGATCGTGACGTGGATCGTCGCGAGCATGTGGATTCCGCTGCTGGTCGGCTGGAGTATGCGGCTGCGCGACGGCAATTGGTGGGCGGCGGTCTTCCCGTTGGGGATGTACTCGTCGGCGACATATGCGACAGCGGTCGAAACGGGCCGGCGCGCGCTGACGATGGTGTCGTTGGCGTTCTTCTGGTTCGCCTTCGCGGCGTGGCTGCTCACCTGTTGCGCCGCCCTGCTGCGATTTCGGCGTGGCTGGTTGCGCTAGGCGCAACTGCGCACGCCGAAACCGCTCATATGCGGCTGGCGATGCCCGCCGATCGCAACTCCAGCGCCGCAAGGCCGCTGATGGCGCCGGCGTCCTGGCTGCGCCATGCGCCTACCGGATCCGAATGCACCGCAACGAGCTTGGCCAGCGGCCGATTGGCCAGCGCCCGCAGCGCCAGCAACTGCTCGCCCGCCGGCGTGCGCGCCAGCGTCAGCGCGACCCATTTGCGCCGGAAGAACCGCAACCGCAGCACCAGCCACGGCCCCGCGATCGCCATGATCGGCGGCGCGGCGACCGCCAGCGCCAGCAGCCACGCCAGCCACGTCGCCGTCGAGTTCAACTGCGCCCCCGCGCCCGCGATGTCGCGGGCGAAGCCGCCCGCCGCGGTCAGCGGGCTGCTGAGCGCATCGCCGATCAGCGGCACCTTGTGGGCGTTCTCACCGGCGTGATCGAGGTTGCCCGCGATCCCGTTGGCCCCGGTCTCGACGTCCGCGCCGAAATTGGCGATGGCGGCGACGGCGGAGTGCACCGCCATCCCGACCACCACCCAGATGGCGGTCCAGAACGCGACGACCACGTCGCTGACCAGTTGGCCGAGGAGCCGGGCGGGCGTGGTGGCGTAGGGCACATACCTCGAAGTCATGTGATCGATCCCAACACAGATGGCCCGCTAGGCTGACCCGATGCGCCCAGCTCTCTCCGATTACGAGCATCTGGCCAGCGGCAAGGTTCGCGAGCTCTACCGCATCGACGACAACCACCTGCTGTTCGTCGCGAGCGACCGTATATCCGCCTTCGACTACGTCCTCGACAACGAGATACCCGACAAGGGCCGCATCCTGACCGCGATGAGCGTGTTCTTCTTCGACTACACCAAGTCGCCGAACCACCTCGCGGGCCCGCCCGACGATGCGCGCATCCCCGACGAGGTGCTCGGCCGAGCGCTGGTGGTCCGCAAGCTCGACATGATCCCCGTGGAATGCGTGGCCCGCGGCTACCTCACGGGTTCGGGCCTGCTCGACTACCAGAAGGCCGGCGAAGTCAGCGGCATCGCGCTGCCGCCGGGGTTGACCGAGGCCAGCAAGTTCGACTTCCCGCTGTTCACGCCGGCCACCAAGGCGGAACTCGGCGCCCACGACGAGAACATCTCGTTCGCGGACGTCATCGAGATGGTCGGCGCCGAGCGCGCCAACCAGCTGCGCGACCTCACCCTGCAGACCTATATCCGCGCCGCCGACCACGCCTTGACGAAGGGAATCATCATCGCCGACACCAAATTCGAGTTCGGCGTCGATGAACACGGCGCCCTCGTGTTGGCCGACGAAGTGTTCACACCCGACTCGTCGCGGTATTGGGCCGTCGACACCTACCGAGAGGGCGTCGTGCAGCCCAGCTTCGACAAACAGTTCGTCCGCAACTGGCTGCTGAGCCCGGAGTCCGGCTGGGAACGCGATGGTGACGAGCCGCCACCGTCGCTGCCACCGACGATCGTGGACGCCACCCGCGAACGCTATATCAATGCCTACGAACGCATTTCGGGCCTGCAATTCGCCGACTGGATCGGCCCGGCGGTATGACGGCTCCGAAACCGCCCGTTGCGAAACGGGTCGAGCACCGCCGCGAGCACCACGGCGACGTCTTCGTCGACCCCTACGAGTGGCTGCGCGACAAATCCGACCCCGCGGTGATCGAACACCTGGAAGCGGAGAACGCCTACACCGAAGAGGCCACCGGACACCTGGCGCCGTTGCGGCAGAGGATCTTCGACGAGATCAAGGCCCGCACCAAGGAGACCGACCTGTCGGTGCCGATCCGGCGCGACGAGTGGTGGTACTACACCAGAAGTTTCGAGGGCAAGCAATACAGCGTGCATTGCCGTTGTCCGATAACCGATCCCGACGATTGGACGCCGCCACAATTCGACGAGGACACCGAGGTTCCCGGTGAACAGGTGCTGCTCGACGAGAACGTCGAGGCACAGGGTCACGGCTTCTTCGCTCTTGGCGCCGCGACGGTCAGCATCGACGCGCACACCTTGGCGTACTCGGTGGACGTGCTCGGCGACGAGCGATACACGTTGCGGTTCAAGGACTTGCGCACCGGCGAGCCGTATGACGACGAGATCGTCGGCATCGGCGCCGGTGCGACGTGGGCCGCCGACAACCGGACCGTCTACTACACCACCGTCGACGACGCGTGGCGGCCGGACACGGTGTGGCGGCACCGCATCGGCGCGGGCCTGCCCGCCGAGAAGGTGTATCGCGAGCCCGACGAGAAGTTCTGGCTCGCCGTCGGCCGCACCCGTAGCGACAAGTACATGATCATCGCCGCGGGCAGCGCCGTGACTTCGGAGATCCGCTACGCCGACGCCGGCCGCGGTGACGCCGAATTCGTTCCGGTGTGGCCGCGACGCGAGAGCGTCGAGTATTCCGTCGAACACGCGGTCGTCGGCGGTGAGGACCGGTTCCTCATCCTGCACAACGACGGCGCCGAGAACTTCACCCTCGTCGAGGCACCGGTGGGCGACCCGACCGCGACCCGCACGCTCATCGAGCACCGCGACGACGTGCGCCTGGACGCCGTCGACGCGTTCGTCGGGCACCTGGTGGTCAGCTATCGCAGCGAGGCGCTGCCCCGGATCCAGCTGTGGCCGCTCTACGCGAACGGGGAGTACGGCAGGCCGGAGGACTTCACCTTCGAGTCCGAACTGATGTCGGCGGGCCTGAGCGGCAACCCGAACTGGGACTCGCCGAAGCTGCGGATCGGCGCGACGTCGTTCGTCACCCCGGTGCGCATCTACGACGTCGACCTCGCCACCGGTGAGCGGACGCTGCTGCGCGAACAACCGGTGCTCGGCGATTACCGCCCCGAGGACTACGTCGAGCGCCGCGACTGGGCGATCGCCGTGGACGGTGCGCGGGTGCCCATTTCGATCATCCATCGGGTCGGCCTGCAGTACCCCGCGCCCACCCTGCTGTACGGCTACGGCGCCTACGAGTCGTGCGAGGACCCACGGTTCTCGATCGCGCGGCTGTCGCTTCTGGACCGCGGCATGGTGTTCGCCATCGCCCACGTGCGCGGCGGAGGTGAGCTCGGCAGGCCCTGGTACGAGCACGGCAAGTTGCTGGAGAAGGTGAACACGTTCACCGACTTCATCTCCGTGGCAGCGCATCTCATCAAATCGGATGTGACTCGGCCGGAGAACCTCGTCGCCCTCGGCGGCAGCGCGGGCGGACTGTTGATCGGTGCGGTGGCGAACATGGCACCGCAACTGTTCGCGGGCTTCCTGGCGCAGGTGCCGTTCGTGGACGCGCTGACGACCATCCTCGACCCGTCGCTTCCGCTCACCGTCACCGAATGGGACGAGTGGGGCAACCCGCTGGCCGACGAGATCGTCTACCACTACATGAAGTCCTACTCGCCCTACGAGAACGTCACCGCCAAGGACTATCCGCCGATCCTGGCGATGACGTCACTCAACGACACCCGGGTGTACTACGTCGAGCCTGCGAAATGGGTTGCGGCGCTGCGATACACGAAGACCGACGCCCATCCGGTCCTGTTGAAGACCGAGATGAGCGCCGGCCACGGTGGCATCAGCGGTCGATATGAGCGCTGGAAGGAGGCGGCGTTCCAGTACGCCTGGTTACTGAACACCGCCAAGGCCAACCACGAGGGCGGCGCCTACGAAGACGACCTGCTCGACGGTGCGTAGCGGCAGCTGCGTCGTCATCGACTTCGGCGGGTCGGGCATTCGCGACGCGTAGATGTTCGCGGGGAACATCACCAGCATCAGCAGACCGAGGCCGATGGCCGCCGCCGCGCGAGTGGGCGGGTACAGCAGCCCGGCGGCGCCGAGCAGTTCGAGCACCCCGGTGACGGTCACCAGCAGCGCGGGAGTCGGCAGATGCGGCGGCACGATCGCGATCAGATCGCGGCGCAGGGGAGTGGCGAAGTGTGCGATGCCCGTCACGACGAACATCACGGCCAACCCGACGGCGACCGCCGCGGGCCAGGTGGCGACGTAGTCGACACCCAGCCAACCGAGCAGGCGGGCGGCGAGTGTTCCCAGGACGAGTGCGATGACAGGGGCCATGTCGAACTCCAATCTAGACAGTGACTAGATGCACGCTAGGCGATGATCTAGGCACTGTCAAGATCTCGCGTTATGATGGGTCGATGAGCAGCAGAGACACGTATCACCACGGCGATTTGAAGGCCACCATCCTGGCCGAAGCGGCGGTCCTGGTGGCGGAGCGCGGTGCCGACGGTCTCTCGCTGCGCGAACTGGCCCGCGCCGCGGGTGTCTCCCACGCCGCACCGGCCCACCACTTCACCGATCGCCGCGGCCTCTTCACCGCGCTGGCCACCGAGGGCTTCCGCGAGCTGGCCGATGCGCTCACCGCCGCACGACCCGATTTCCTCGACGCCGCGCTTGCGTATGTCCGGTTCGCGATCGACCATCCCGGCCACTATGCGGTGATGTTCGACAAGTCGCTCTATGACGCGGCCGACCCCGACCTCGTCGCCGCCGAAACGGCCGCGGGTGCGGAACTGGCGGCCGGCGTCGGGACGCTGGACGATGCGCGCGCCAAGAATGATCCGCAGGCGGCGGCACTCGCGGCATGGTCTCTGGTGCATGGCTTTTCACTGCTGTGGCTCAACGGTGCCATCGAGACTGCCAGTGACAACGACACCGACCCGATGGCCACCGTGCACCGGGTGGCCGGAATGCTGTTCGGCACCTAACCGGTAGTGTTCCGGCCATGACGGACACGCAGCTCACCGACATCGCGCTGGCCACTCTCGACGGCAAGGCCACAACGCTCGCCGAGCTCGTCGACGGCGCAGTGCTGGTCGTCAATGTCGCCTCGAAATGCGGTCTCACACCGCAATACAGCGCTCTGGAAAAGCTCGCCAAGGATTACGGCGATCGGGGGCTGACCGTGATCGGCGTGCCGTGTAACCAGTTCATGGGGCAGGAGCCCGGCACCGCCGAGGAGATCCAGACGTTCTGCTCGACCACCTACGGTGTCACGTTCCCGCTGCTGGCCAAGACCGATGTCAACGGGCCCGACCGGCACCCGCTTTTCGCCGAGCTGACCAAGGCCGCCGACGACTCCGGGGAGGCGGGCGACGTGCAGTGGAACTTCGAGAAGTTCCTGCTCGCGCCGGGTGGCGAGGTGGTCAAGCGGTTCCGTCCGCGCACCGAACCGGACGCGCCGGAGGTCGTCGATGCGATCGAGGCGGTCCTGCCGCGATAGCGGAATGGACAACTGCTGTAAGAGTGTCGTAAACCGTTGCGACACCTGGCGTTGCGACAATGACCGGTGTGGCTGGACAACTGATCGTCTCGATATCCGGCATCAGTGAGCAGACGCTGCCCGACGTCGCGGCGTTCTGCTCGCAAGTCGACGAGCGGCATCTACCGCTCTCATTCCTCGTGGCGCCGCGTCTGAAGGGTGGCTACCGGCTCGATCGCGACCCCTCGACCGTCGAGTGGCTGACCGCGCGGCGAGCCCGCGGCGACGCCATCGTCCTGCATGGTTTCGACGAGGCCGCGACGAAGAAGCGACGCGGCGAGTTCGCCACCTTGCCCGCGCATGAGGCCAACCTTCGGCTGATGGGCGCCGACCGGGTGCTCGAACACCTCGGGCTGCGCAGCCGGCTCTTCGCCGCGCCGGGCTGGACGGTATCGCAGGGAACAGTGGATGCATTGCCCCGCAACGGGTTCCGACTGCTGGCCGGTTTAGGCGGGATCACCGATCTGGTGCGCAGGTCGACGGTCCGCACGAGGGTGCTCGGCATCGGCGAGGGTTTCCTGTCCGAACCGTGGTGGTGTCGCACCCTGGTCTTGTCGGCAGAGCGCAGCGCGCGGCGGGAGGGCATCGTGCGGGTCGCGGTCGCGGCGCGGCATCTGCGCAAGCCAGGCCCGCGCCAGGCCATGCTCGACGCCATGGACCTCGCCCTCATGCATCGGTGCGTGCCCGCGGTCTACGAGTGGCGGCCTCATCCCGCGTTGACCGACGCGGCCTGAGGAGACCGCTACATTGGCGCCATGGCTGATGCTGATGTCATTGTCGTCGGAGCGGGCCTCGCCGGCCTGGTCGCCGCCTGTGAGCTGGCCGAACGGGGCCGGCGCGTCCTGATCGTCGACCAGGAGAACGCCGCCAACATCGGCGGTCAGGCGTTCTGGTCGTTCGGCGGCCTGTTCTTCGTCGACAGCCCTGAGCAGCGCAGGCTGGGTATCCGCGACAGCCATGAGCTGGCGCTGCAGGACTGGCTCGGCACCGCGGGGTTCGACCGGCCCGAGGACCACTGGCCGCGTCAGTGGGCACACGCTTACGTCGACTTCGCGGCGGGCGAGAAGCGCGGCTGGTTGCGCGACCGCGGGCTGCGGACCTTCCCCTTGGTCGGCTGGGCCGAACGGGGCGGCTACGACGCACGCGGACACGGCAACTCGGTGCCGCGCTTTCACATCACGTGGGGAACGGGCCCCGCGATCGTCGAGGTTTTCGCGCGCCGACTGCGCGACGCCGCCAATGTCACGTTCGCTCACCGGCATCGCGTCGACGAGCTGATCGTCTCCGACGGCGCGGCCGCCGGTGTGCGCGGCGCGGTGCTGGAGCCGTCGGACGCAGCCCGGGGGGTGGCCTCGTCGCGAAGCGTCATCGGTGAGTTCGAGTTTCGCGCACAGGCGGTGATCGTGGCCAGCGGCGGCATCGGCGGCAACCACGACCTGGTCCGGAAGAACTGGCCGAAGCGGATGGGCCGGGTGCCGGAGCAACTCCTCAGTGGCGTGCCCGCCCACGTCGACGGCCGGATGATCGGGATCAGCGAGTCGGCGGGCGCACACGTCATCAACAGCGACCGGATGTGGCACTACACCGAGGGCATCACGAACTACGACCCGATCTGGCCCATGCACGGCATCCGCATCCTGCCCGCGCCGTCGTCGCTGTGGCTGGACGCCACCGGAAATCGTCTGCCCGCACCGCTGTACCCGGGCTTCGACACCCTCGGCACGCTGGAGCACATCGCCCGCACCGGACAGGACTACACCTGGTTCGTGCTGAACGCCCGCATCATCGCCAAGGAATTCGCGCTGTCCGGGCAGGAGCAGAACCCCGACCTCACCGGGCGCAGCGTCCGCGACGTGCTCGCCAGGGTCCGCCCCGGCGCCCCCGCACCGGTGCAGGCGTTCGTCGACAAGGGCGTCGACTTCGTCAGTGCAAAGACGCTGCCGGAGTTGGTGTCCGCGATGAACACCGTTCCCGACGTGCTGCCGCTGGACTACGCCACCGTCGAGGCGGAGGTCACCGCACGCGATCGGGAAGTCGCCAACAGGTTCACCAAGGACACCCAGGTGACCGCGATCCGCGCCGCACGCGGCTATCTCGGTGATCGCTTCACCCGCGTCGTCGCCCCGCATCGGCTGACCGACCCGAAGGCTGGGCCGATGATCGCGGTGAAGCTGCACATCTTGACCCGAAAGTCGTTGGGCGGGTTGGAAACCGACCTCGACTCCCGCGTGCTGCGCGGCGACGGCAATGTGTTCGCGGGACTCTATGCCGCCGGTGAGGCCGCGGGTTTCGGCGGTGGCGGCGTGCACGGCTACCGGTCGTTGGAAGGCACGTTCCTCGGCGGCTGCATCTTCTCCGGCCGGGCCGCGGGCCGTGCCGCAGCGCGGGACTCGGCTTGACCCGCGCCGGAAGCTCGCGCTAGAAAGTGGTGCCGTTCTCCTCGTCGAGCACCTGGAAGTCGGTGTCGGTCATCTCGGAGAGCCTGCCGTAGTAGATGCCGCGGGCATTGGGATCGATGATCGCCTGATGAATCGGCACCGCGCGGGCCGGCGCCACGGCGCGCAGAAAGTCAACGGCCTCAGAGATCTTCATCCACGGTGCGGCGGCGGGGGTAGCGAGGACGTCCACCGGCTCGCCGGGCGTGAACAGCGCGTCGCCGGGGTGCATCAGCCGCGCCGGGTGGTCGCCGTCGCCGATCAGGTAGGAGATGTTGTCGATGACGGGGATCTCCGGATGGATCACCGCATGCTTGCCGCCGACACCACGGACGGTCAACCCGTCGACGGCGAACTCGTCGCCCACGTGCACCGCCGTCCACGGCGCGCCCAGCTGTTCGGCGGTCTGCGGATCGGCGTACAGCGCGGCCTGCGGGTTGGCCTCCACCAGCGCGGGCAGCCGCTCGATGTCCGCGTGGTCGGGGTGTTGATGCGTGATCAGGATCGCGGCCAGCCCGGTGATGCCCTCGAAGCCGTGCGAGAAGTTCCCTGGGTCGAACAGCACCGTGGTGGCAGCGGAATCATTTTTGAACTCGGCGAGTAGGCACGAATGGCCGAAATGCGTCAGCTGCATGCCTATATTGTGCGCTCAGGGGTGGTGGTCGATGCGACTGATGCTGGCGGCGATCCTGGCGGCCTGGGGAATGGCCATTGCGCCGGGCGGGGTCGGCCCTGCGTATGCCGTTCCGGGGGATTGCCCGCCGAACTGCGACCGCATTCCGGATTCGGCGTGGATCGACCCCACCGCGCTGCCGTTGTATTCGACGTATCGCTGGCCGGGCCTGGCCGGAGTCGCGGTGACCGCGATGAACCCCCGCTTCCGGTTCGAGGACGCCTGCGGCTCGCCGCCCGTTCCCGACGACCCCCGCGGTTACTCGGTTGCGGCGCGAGCCGTTGTTCCGCAGCCGGATGGGCAGTGGCAGCTGCAGGTCCAGGTGCTGCACTGGCGTGGTGAGACCTGGCGCGGCGGCCAGCTCGCGTCGGCCGTGTTCGACAAGGCGGTGGCCGCCCTGCGCGGCTGCCAGCTGACCTCCCCGCTGACGTCGCCGTCGCTGACCACCGACAGCACGAACCGGATGGCCGCCGTGGTCAGCGGCGTGCTGCCCGGTCAAGGGGTGCTGCACCAGTACCTGCTGGTCAACCCGTACAACAGCACGGTCGTCGAGGTGGCGATGTGGACCACCGCCCCACCGCGGGTCGACTGGCCGTCGGTGTCCGACGCGCAGGTGCTCGACGCGATGAGCGCGCCGCTGTGCACGGCGTACATCGATTCGTGCCGGTGAGCCGGTCCGGCCGTGGCCGCCGGTAGAGTGAGCGCGTGGCAAAGGTGGTTGTGCACGTGATGCCGAAGGCCGAAATCCTCGACCCGCAGGGTCAGGCGATCGTCGGCGCACTCGGCCGTCTCGGCTACACCGGGATATCAGATGTCCGGCAGGGCAAGCGGTTTGAGCTCGAAGTCGACGACAGTGTCGCCGACGAGACGGTCGCCGAGATCGCCGAATCGCTGCTGGCGAACATCGTGATCGAGGATTGGACCGTCAGCAGGGAGCCGTCGTGACCGCACGTGTGGGCGTCATCACATTCCCCGGCACACTGGATGACGTCGACGCCGCACGCGCGGTGCGGCGCTCGGGCGCCGAGGCGGTGAGCCTGTGGCACGCCGACGCCGATCTCAAGGGAGTCGACGCCGTCATCGTCCCCGGCGGCTTCTCCTACGGCGACTACCTGCGCTGTGGCGCCATCGCGAAATTCGCGCCGGTGATGAAGTCGGTGGTCGAAGCGGCCGGCGGCGGCATGCCGGTGTTGGGGATCTGCAACGGATTTCAGGTGCTGTGCGAGGCCGGGCTGTTGCCGGGTGCGCTGACCCGTAACGCGGGACTGCATTTCGTGTGCCGCGACGTCTGGCTACAGGTCTCGTCCGTCACGACGGCGTGGACGTCGCGCTTCGAGTGGGGTGCCGAGCTTCTGATCCCGCTGAAGTCGGGTGAAGGCCGCTACGTCGCCAGTGAAACCGTGCTCGACGAACTCGAGGGCGAGGGCCGGGTGGTGTTCCGCTACGCCGAGAACCCGAACGGTTCGATGCACGATATCGCGGGCATCGCATCGGCCGACGGTCGCGTGGTGGGGTTGATGCCGCATCCCGAGCACGCCACCGAGGCGCTCACCGGACCGTCCGACGACGGGCTCGGCCTGTTCTACTCCGCGATCGACACGGTCCTGGCCAACGCTTAAGCCGCGGGCCGGATCGCGACCGAGCCGCCATCGACAGGCAGCACGACTCCGTTGATGTAGCTCGCCGCGGGTGAGGCGACGAACGCGACCGCGCGGGCGATCTCGTCCGGCTCGCCGATCCGCTGCAGCGCCCTGGTGCGGCCCAGCCCCTCGACGACGTCGGCGAACGAGGAGGTGCCTTCCGTCGCGGTGGGCCCGGGTGCAATGGCGTTGACGCGCACTCCGGCGGCGCCGAACTCGTCGGCCCACAGCTTGGTCAGCAAGTCCAGCGCCGCCTTGCTGGCGCCGTAGAGGCCCGCGTCTGCCGACGGCGTGCCGGCGACGATGGAGCTGATGTTCACCACGCTGCCGTGGCCGCGCTCGATCATGCCCGGCACGAGCTTCTGCACCAGCACGTAGGGCGCCCGCACGTTGGTGTCGAAATGGCTGTCGAAGTCGGCGTCGTCCGTTTCGAAGGTCGTTGCGAATTCGTACACACCGGCGTTGTTGACAAGGATGTCCACACCGCCGGCTTCGGCGGCGAGCCTGCGCACATCGTCGGCTTTGGACAGGTCGGCGGCAATGAAACGCGCTCTGCCGCCCGCATTTTCGATCTGTCTGACGGCTTTGGCGCCGCGCTCGGCATTGCGCCCAGCCACGATGACATCCGCACCTTGACGTGCGAGCTCGAGCGCGATCGCGTAGCCGATGCCTGAGGTGGCTCCGGTGACCAGAGCCGTACTGCCCTCGAAAGTGTTCATGCCCGCATAAGGCGGCTCGCCGGCAGATTATTCCGCGCGAGCGACCACTTTTGCACAGCAGTTGACGGCGTGGCGGCGTACAGACACGGCCGCTCGGCGTCAAAGGCGCCCCGCTAGGGGGTCAGCGCGACCGAAGCCTCGGCGGTGTAGCAGAGGAAGGTCATCGTCTCCAACAGGTAGAGTTGCACCGTCTCGGCGTCGTGCGACGAATACCCGATGGACACGTCGATGCCGAGCTGCAGATCGAAATCACCCCCGCGGGTCGACAGCACGAACGCGCCGTCGATCGCCGGCGCCCAGATGATGTCGCCGTCGACCAGCCGGTTGAGGTGCTCGCGGATCGGATAGCCGTGCTCGGTGGAGTCGCTGACCTGTGTGTACACGTCGGCCGACAGAAGCACCGAATACGGTCCCTCGACACCGGCCAGCCGCAGCTCGGACAGCGCCTGGGCGATCACGTCGGGAATCTCGCGCGGGTCCCCGGGCAAGGCGAGCGCCGGGTTGGAGCTGCAGGCCCGGATGCCGCCGATCGACGCGTCCTTGTAGCCCTCGAAGATCGCGCGGTCCTCGACGAACGCCAGCTTCTTCGCGGCCTCCTTCACCGGATCCCAGTCCGAGTCCTTCGCACCGCGCTCGACGTCGTCGATGTCGCTGCGCGACAACGTGAACGGCACCCGCAACCGAGCCAGCGGCTTGCTCTCGCGCAGCTGCGCGATCACCCCGTCGGCGGGCGCACCGACATCGATCAGGTGCCCGGTGTTGATCGCCGCGACCGCGGGAGTGTTGGGCAAGCTGACGTCGACGACGCGTCGCCCGGCGATGTGTCGCTTGAAGGTCCGCGTCGCCTCCGTTTCGATCTCCGCCCAGGCGGCGTCGGTGACCGGAGCGAGTTCGCGGTAGAGGTTGTTCATCGGTTGGTTCCTTTCAAGCTGCCGATGCCGAGCGATCCGTCTCGCGGCGTGGTGACCACGGAGACAGCCGGAGGTTCCTCGTCCGGCGCCGAATCCGCCAGCGGCGGTGGATCATCGAGGAAGTCGGCCGTCGGGGTGAAGAACATGCTTCCGGTCAGGGCCGTGGAGAAGTCCAGTATCCGGTCGGTGTTTCCCGGTGGGTCTCCGATGAACATGTTGTTCAGCATGCGCTCGGTGACCGCGGCCGTCCGCGAATAGCCGATGTAGTACGTGCCGAACTCGCCCTTGCCGATCGCGCCGAACGGCATGTTGTGGCGGATGATCTTCAGCTCATTGCCGTCGGCGTCGGTGATGACGTTCAGCGCGATGTGTGCGTTCGCGGGCTTGACCGCATCATCGAGTTCGATGTCGTCGAGCTTGGTGCGGCCGATCACCCGCTCCTGCTCCTCGGTTGACAGCGAGTTCCACGAGTCCATGTCGTGTACATACTTCTGCACATGCACGTAACAACCGCCGGCGAAATCGGGATCCTCGTCTCCAATTTGGCTGGCGGACAACGCGATCGGCCCGGCGGGGTTCTCAGTGCCGTCGACGAAACCCATCAGGTCGCGGTTGTCGAAGAACTTGAAGCCGTGCACCTCGTCGACGATCGTGACGGCTCCGTTCATCGCCTCGACGATCTTGGTGGCCAGCTCGAAGCACACGTCCATCGACTCGGCCCGGATGTGAAACAGCAGATCACCCGGTGTCGACGGCGCGTGATGGCGTCCGCCCCGGATCTCCACGAACGGGTGCAGTTCGGCCGGGCGCGGCCCGGAGAACAACCGGTCCCACGCGTCGGATCCGATCGAGGTGATCACCGACAGGTGTTTCGTCGGATCGCGGAAGCCGATCGAGCGCACCAGCCCCGAGATGTCGGACAGCGATGCGTGCACGGCGGGCTCGCCGTCCTCGTCGATCGTGGCCACCAGGAAGACGGCCGCGGGTGTCAGCGGCGCCAGTACCGGTTGTGGCGATGCAGCGGGCACCGTTGAACCCTAAATCAAGATCTTGGGCGAAGATGGGGAACCATGTCCGCAAGTGCCCAGGGGTTGTGCGAGTTCATCGACGCGTCGCCGTCTCCGTTGCATGTATGTATGACGGTCGCGCAGCGGCTGCGCGGCGCGGGCTTCCGCGAGTTGGCGGAAAGCGAGCCGTGGCCGGAGTCCGGTGATTTCTTCGTCGTGCGCGCCGGGTCCCTGGTGTCGTGGCGGACCGGCGCGGGGCGTGGCCGCCCGTTCCGCGTCGTCGCCGCCCACACCGACAGCCCCAACCTGCGGGTCAAGCAGCATCCCGACCGCTTCGTGTCGGGGTGGCGGGTGGTCGCGCTGCAGCCCTACGGCGGCGCGTGGCTGAACTCGTGGCTGGACCGTGACCTGGGGGTGAGCGGTCGGCTGTCGGTGCGCACCGCCGACGGGCTCGAGCACCGGTTGGTCCGCATCGACGAGCCGATCCTGCGGGTACCGCAGCTGGCCATCCACCTGGCCGACGATCGCAAAGCGGTCTCGCTGGACCCGCAGCGACACGTCAACGCGGTCTGGGGAGTCGGCAGCGGACCGCGATCATTCCTGGACTACGTCGCCGAACGGGCGGAAACCGATGCCGACGAGGTACTGGGCTTCGACCTGATGACCCACGACCTGACCCCGTCAACCCTGTCGGGGGCCGACGGCGAGCTGGTCAGCGCGCCGCGCCTGGACAACCAGTGCACCTGCTACGCCGGCCTCGAGGCGTTCCTGTCGGCAGAGCCCGCCGACGACGTGCCGGTGCTCGCGCTTTTCGACCACGAGGAGGTCGGCTCGCAGTCGGACCACGGCGCGCAGTCCGAGCTGCTGCTGACGGTGCTGGAGCGGATCACGCTGGCTGCGGGCGGCGGGCGCGAGGACTTCCTGCGCCGGTTGCCGGGCTCGATGGTCGCGTCGGGCGACATGGCGCACGCCACCCACCCGAACTATCCCGAGCGGCACGAGCCGTATCACCTGATCGAGGTGAACGGCGGTCCGGTGCTCAAAGTGCAGCCGAACCTGCGCTATGCCACCGACGGCCGCACGGCCGCCGCGTTCGAGTTGGCCTGCAGGCAGGCCGGTGTCCCGCTGCAGCGCTACGAACACCGCGCCGACCTGCCGTGTGGCTCGACGATCGGTCCGATGACCTCGGCCCGCACCGGCATTCCCACGGTGGATGTCGGGGCCGCGCAGCTGGCCATGCACTCGGCCCGCGAGGTGATGGGAGCCGACGACGTCGCGGCGTATTCTGCGGCGCTGCGGGCGTTCCTGTCGCCCGGCTGAGCTACTCGCTCACCTGGTCGTAGCGGATCACGTTCTCGACCACGATGCCGTCGCGGGTGCGGACCCTGTCGAGACCGCGGATCACGAACGGACCGTCCGGGCCGGTACCGCGCCCGACATAGTGCAGGAACACCAACTGCTCGCCGGGCACGCCGCCGTCGACGGTCGCGCTGTCGACGAGCTCCAGGGCCAGATCGGGTGCGGCGGTGAGCAATTCGGTGATCTTGCCGACGTACGGGGTTTTGCCGCGCACCGGCTCCGGATCGCCCTGCCAGTAGCCGACGATGTCGTCGGCGAGGACGTCGTCGGCCTGTGTCGCGGTCGGCGCGGCCCAGAAGGCCGCCCAGAACTCGGCGCTGAACTTCGGTTGCGTCTGAATCTCGGTCATGGACCAAGCCTGCGTCGAGTTGTCATGTGACTCAATTACGTGCCGGGTAATAGGGTCGGCAAATGGCGCTCAAGACCGAGAACATCACCATCGACACCACCGATCCCGAGAAGCTGGCCGACTGGTGGGCCCGCGCGCTCGGTGGGCAGGTAAACCCTGTCGCACCCCCGTTTTTCGTCGTTGTCTCCGTTCAAGACGGCCCGGGTCTGGCGTTCCAGAAGGTCGACGACCCGACGCCCGGCAAGAACCGGGTGCACATCGACTTCAGCGCCGCCGACAGGGAGGCCGAGGTCACCCGACTCGTCGGCCTCGGCGCCAGCGAAACCGGCAGAGGCAACTTCGGCGACTTCGAGTGGGTGGTGCTCGCCGATCCCGACGGCAACGCGTTCTGCGTGGCGGGCGGCTAGCGGACGCCTGGCGCAGCGGGCACAATCGCGCCCGTGTTGGCATCGGTCATCGCGGTAGCGCTCGTCCTGGTTGCGTGGTCGCTGCTCGCTCGCCGACTCGAGCGCTGGCGTGTCACCGCACCGATGTTCCTGGTGCTCGCGGGCATCGCCGTTGGCTTCTTCACCCAGGATGTGCTGGCCGAGTCGCTGAACACCGACACCGCTCAGCATGTCGCCGAAATCATTCTCGCCGTCCTGCTTTTCATCGACGCCACCGACATCCGTGGCGGGCTGTTCGGCAGCGAGCCGCGCGCGGCGCTGCGCGTGCTGTTCATCGCGATGCCGCTGAGCCTTGCGTTGTCGGCCGGGTTGGGGCTCTGGCTGCTGCCGAGCCCCGGGTGGGCGGTGCTGCTGATCATCGCCTGCGTGGTGGTGCCCACCGATTTCGCGCCCGCCGCGTCGATTCTCCGCGACCCGGGGGTGCCCGAGCGGGTGCGCAATGTGCTCACCGTCGAGGCTGGCTACAACGACGGCGTCGTCTCCCCGGTATTCATCTTCGCCCTCGCGTTGGCCGGCGATGACTCGCACGCGGCGACCCCGATGGCGGCGCTGGGTTCTGCCGTGCCGCAGGCGATCAAGGCCGTGCTGGTCGGCGTCGCGGTCGGAGCGGCCCTGGCGCTGCTCACCAACACCGCCGAGCGACGCGGCGAGATGACCGATCAGAGCAAGCGGCTGATCCTGGTGGCGGCGCCGATGTTGGCCTACTGCCTCAGTTTGGCCGTGCATGGCAATGGCTTCGTCTCGGCCTTTGTCTGCGGGATCGCGTTTCACTACCTGCGCCGTGCCGACGCCGTCCGCGGCGAGCTGGAGTTGCTCGACGACATCGGCTTCCTGCTGTCGGCGGGGATGTGGTTCGTGTTCGGGGCCGCCGCCGTCCTCGCGCTGACCTTCGGGGTGTCGTGGGGGATGGTGCTGTTCTGCCTGCTGGCGCTGACGGTGGTGCGGCTGCTGCCGGTGCTCCTGGCGATGCTCGGGTCGACCTTCTCGTGGCCGGAACGGCTGATGGTCGGCTGGCTGGGGCCGCGCGGCACCACCTCGATCGTGTTCGGGTTGCTGGCGTTCAACGTGCTGGCCGGCGACGACGAGCGGGAAGTGCTGTTGACCATGGTCATCGCGGTGCTGGCCAGCGTGGTGCTGCACGGTGTCGGCGCGCCCGCGTCCGCCCGCGCATATCGCAGGTCGCAAACTAGACTGGCCGGGTGACCTCGGAGCTCAGCCAGACCGCCGACTCCGTCGGCGCAACGACATCGGTCGACACCGTCGAGCACGCAGCAGCCAGTCCCGACCAACCACAGCCCTTCCGGGAGCTCGGCCTCAAGGACGACGAATACGAGCGCATCCGCGCGATCCTCGGGCGCAGGCCCACCGATGCCGAGCTGGCGATGTATTCGGTGATGTGGAGCGAGCACTGCAGCTACAAGTCGTCCAAGGTGCACCTGCGCTACTTCGGCGAGACCACCACCGAGAAGATGCGCTCGTCGATGCTGGCAGGCATCGGTGAGAACGCGGGTGTGGTCGACATCGGCGACGGCTGGGCGGCGACCTTCAAGGTCGAATCGCACAACCACCCCTCCTATGTCGAGCCGTACCAGGGCGCCGCAACCGGTGTCGGCGGCATCGTCCGCGACATCATGGCGATGGGCGCGCGTCCGGTCGCGGTGATGGACCAGCTTCGGTTCGGCGACGCCGACGCACCCGACACCCGCCGCGTCGTCGACGGTGTGGTCCGCGGCATCGGCGGATACGGAAACTCGTTGGGACTGCCCAACATCGGTGGCGAGACGGTCTTCGACGCCTCCTACGCGGGCAACCCGTTGGTGAACGCGCTGTGCGTCGGGGTGTTGCGCAAAGAGGATCTGCACCTGGCCTTCGCATCGGGCACCGGCAACAAGATCATCCTGTTCGGCGCGCGCACCGGGCTGGACGGCATCGGCGGGGTGTCGGTGCTGGCGTCGGAGACCTTCGGCGGCGACGAGGGCGGTGCAGGCCGCAAGAAACTTCCGTCGGTCCAGGTCGGCGACCCGTTCATGGAGAAAGTCCTCATCGAGTGCTGCCTCGAGCTGTACGCCGCTGGCCTGGTCATCGGCATCCAGGATCTCGGCGGCGCCGGGTTGTCCTGCGCGACATCGGAACTCGCGTCAGCGGGTGACGGCGGTATGGCCGTTGAGCTGGACACGGTGCCGCTGCGGGCGGCCAACATGACGCCCGCGGAGATCCTGTCCAGCGAGTCACAGGAACGGATGTGCGCCGTCGTCGCCCCCGAGAACGTGGACGCGTTCATGGCGGTGTGCCGCAAGTGGGAGGTGCTCGCCACCGTCATCGGCGAGGTCACCGACGGCGACCGCCTGACGATCACCTGGCACGGCGAGACCGTCGTCGACGTGCCGCCCCGCACGGTCGCGCACGAGGGCCCCGTTTACGAACGGCCGGTGCGGCGCCCGGACACTCAGGACGCGCTCAACGCAGACACGTCGGAGCGGTTGCCGCGGCCGAAGACCGGCGACGAGTTGCGCGCGACTCTGCTTGCCATGGTGGGCAGCCCGCACCTGTGCAGCCGCGCGTTCATCACCGAACAGTACGACCGCTACGTGCGGGGCAACACCGTGCTGGCCGAGAACGCCGACGGCGGGGTGCTGCGCGTCGACGAGTCCACCGGACGCGGCATCGCCGTGTCCACCGACGCGTCGGGCCGCTACACCCAACTCGATCCCTACCGAGGTGCACAACTCGCGCTCGCCGAGGCGTATCGCAACGTCGCGGTCACGGGTGCCACGCCGATCGCGGTCACCAATTGCCTGAATTTCGGTTCGCCGGAGGATCCCGGTGTCATGTGGCAGTTCGCCGAGGCCGTCCGCGGGCTGGCGGATGGTTGTGCCGCCCTTGGTATTCCGGTCACCGGCGGCAACGTCAGCTTCTACAACCAGACCGGCACGACGGCGATCCTGCCGACCCCGGTCGTGGGCGTGCTCGGCGTGCTCGACGACGTCGGCCGCCGCATCCCGACCGGGCTTGGCACCGAGCCGGGTGAGACGCTGCTGCTTCTCGGCGACACCCGCGACGAGTTCGACGGCTCGATCTGGGCACAGGTCACCGCCGATCATCTGGGTGGTCGCCCGCCGGAGGTCGATCTCGCGCGCGAGCAACTGCTCGCAGACGTGCTGAGCGCGGCGTCCCGCGACGGGCTCGTCTCGGCCGCACATGACCTGTCGGAGGGGGGCCTGGTCCAGGCCGTCGTCGAAGCGGCGCTGACCGGTGAAACCGGCTGCCGCATCATCGTTCCCGAGGGCCAAAATGCTTTCGTCACGCTGTTCTCCGAATCCGCCGGGCGGGTGCTGGTCGCCGTTGCGCGGACCGAGGAGAGCCGATTCCGGTCCATGTGCGAGGCGCGCGGCCTGCCGGTCACCCGCATCGGCGTGGTGGACCAAGGCAGTGACGCCGTCGAGGTGCAGGACGAGTTCACGGTGTCACTGGAGGAGCTGCGCAGCGCATCGGAGGGTGTGCTGCCCAGGTTGTTCGGGTGAGTGCCCCGACAGACAACACCGCCGGCGAAGCGGTCGCCGCCAGCCATGAGCGCAAACAACGCCATCCCCTGATCGTGTGGGCTTGGAGCCTGGTTCGCCTCGACTTCGTCGGAATCGCCTTCGGTGCGCTGTTCTTCTGTCTGTCGCTGACGCCGTCCCTGCTGCCGCGCGACTGGCTGTTCCAGGGATTGATCGGTGGCCTCAATGCGGCCATCGGGTATGGAATCGGCGTATTCACTCAGAAGATGTTGCGGCGCTTCGTGTTACGGCGCCGAAGTTGGTGGCCGCCGCCGACCCGGCTTCTGTACCTGTTGAAGGCGGTCACTGTGACGCTGGCGACCGCCGCCAGCCTGCTGATGCTGATTCCGGCGGCGGCCTGGCAGCGCCGGGTGTCCGCGGTGATGGGCATGGAGGGGCCCGGCACCATCGGCTACCTGCGCACGTTGATCATCGCGATGCTCGTCACCGGGCTGTGCGTGTCCACCGCGCGGATCATCATCGACCTCATCAAGACGATGGCGCGATTCTTCATCCGGCGCTGGCATCTGCACGACGAGGTGGCGTTGTTCATCGGCACAGCGATCGTCGTCGTGCTGGCCATCACATTGATCAACGGCGTGCTGATCCGCGGTTTCCTCATCGGCGCCAACCAGGTGTTCCAACCGCAGAACACCACGACGAGGGCTGGCATCACCCAGCCGCTGGATCCCGAAAAGTCTGGCAGTCCAACGTCTCTGGCGCCCTGGGATACTCTCGGCTACCAGGGGCGGAACTTCGTCGCCACCGGGCCGCACGCCGACGAGCTCACCCGACTCAACGGCACGCCCGCCAAGGAGCCGATCCGGGTGTATGCGGGGTTGCAGACCGCCGACACCGACCGGAAGCGGGCCGACGTCCTGGTCCGCGAACTCGACCGCACCCGCGCGGCCGACCGCAAGGTCCTGGTCATCGTGCCGACGACGGGCACGGGCTGGATCAACCCGGTCGCCGCACGGGCACTGGAGTTGATGTACAACGGCGACACCGCGATCGTCGGCTCGCAGTACTCCTATCTGCCGAGCTGGATCTCGTTCCTCGGCGACCGGCAGAAGTCGATGGATTCCGGCCGGACGATGATCGACGCGGTACACGACTGGTGGCTGCGGCTGCCACCCGACCGGCGGCCCAAGCTGATGCTCTACGGCGAGAGCCTCGGATCCATGGCCGGTCAAGCCGCATTCGATTGGCTGCCCGATGTCGCCAGGATGGGCTTCTCCTCGGTGCTGTGGGTGGGCCCGCCCGACGCCAGCCCGCTGTGGCGGGCGATCATCGCGCGGCGCGACCCGGGCACCCCCGAGGTGCAACCGCGCTACGACAACGGGCGCACGGTCCGGTTCTCGCAGGCCACCGACGCCGCCGAGATCGCCGCGGATACGGATGCGCCGTGGGCCGGGACGCGCGTGCTGTTCCTTCAGCACGCGTCCGACCCCATCGTGTGGTGGTCGCCGGACCTGATGTTCACCCGGCCGGACTGGCTGAAAGAGCCGCCCGGCCGGGACCGGTCTCCGTTGATGCGGTGGTACCCGATCGTCACGTTCTGGCAGGTGGCAGCCGACATGACGAATGCCGGCTCGGTTCCCGGTGGACACGGCCACAACTACGGCGAGTATGTGCTCGACGGCTGGGCCGCCGTCGCGCCGCCCGACGGTTGGACCCCCGCCGACACCGAACGCATCAGGCTCGCGCTAGAGAAGACCGAAGCCGATGACGGGCCCGAGTTCTGATGCGCAGCAAGGGTATTCCGGCAGTGGCGCTTGCGGCGGCACTGGTGGGATGGAGCTGGATCGGGCCCCGGGTACCGGCGCGCATCCATCCGTTCGTGCATGCCGTCCTCGGCGCCGTGCTCGCCGCGGCGGCCCGCGCGCCGCTCGGCCTGCGTCCGCCGCAGGTGTGGACGGGGCTGAAGTTCGGTATCGCTGCGGCGGCGCCGGTGTTCGCCGGTGTCGCGGCGTCTACGGCGGCAACGCCCGTCCGGTCGGCGATGGCCGAGCGTGAACTGCCCGACTCTGCGTCACGCTGGCTGGCGCTGCGTATTCCCGTCGGCACCGTGTGGTCGGAGGAGGCGGCATTCCGTGCCGCTCTGGGGACGGTCGCCGGTGAGGCGTTCGGTGCGACGGGTGGGCGGCTGCTGCAGTCGCTGGCGTTCGGGTTGTCGCATATCGCCGACGCCCGCGGCACCGGTGCACCGGTGATCCCCGCCGTGCTCGTCACCGGCGCCGCGGGCTGGTTCTTCGCGCTGCTGCGGGAGCGGTCCGGCAGCCTTGCCGCACCGATGCTCGCGCATCTCGCGATCAACGAAGCGGGCGCGATCGCGGCGCTCGGCGTGCAGCGGCGACGGGCCTAGCCGCGAAACGGAATTCCAGCAGGGCCTTACTCGCTCTTTGTCTGCCGGAATTCCGTTTCGCGAGAAGGTGAGAAGGGTCGGCTACGGGTTGATGGTGGTCTCGCCGACCTGGCGGCCCCAGATGTAGTCCGAAACCCACGGTGTCGCGATCTCGAAATGGTTGTACGGCGCGATGCTGTAGCCGGTGTCCATCACCAGATACGGGAACGGCCACAGATCTTTGGTGACCTTCTGCCAGCACCCGGGGCGACCTTCCGGGCCGCCGTGGGCATTCACACGCGGCAAGTTGTCCGGATAGATGAACGGATTTCCGGGCAGCAGGATGGTGCCGTACGACTTCAGTGCGTACCCGTTGTCGCCGCCGAGCACGTTGGAAAGCCTCGGCGCCACCTCGGCGTAGTTGCGGGCCGTGCAGAAAATCATGGCGCGGTAGTCGTCGAGCAGTTTGGTGGTTGGCAGCAGATCCTCGGCGGCGCGCACGAAATAGGGTCCGCCGCGCTCTAAGCTGTCGGCGGCCGTGTTGCTGAACCCGATCGCCGCCATCAGCGCCGTGTCGATGGTTGCCCGCTGGTCGTTGAGCGTGCGCGCGGTGGTCACTGCGTTGTTCAGGCCGTCCCACAGGTCGGGGGAGGCGTCCGCGTACACGTCGCCGAGGTCGGCGACGGCCCGGGTGGCGGCCTGGATCTGCGGCATCCGCGGGTCCAGGTCGTCCATGATCCGGTTCGCGTCGGCCAGCGACTCCCCGAATCGGTCACCCAGTCCCGAGAGCGCCTGGGCGGTGGCGGTCAGCGTTGCGTTGAGCGTGACGGGATCGACCTGCTCCGAGATTTCGATCACGGTCTCGAACAGCGTGTTGAACTCGGTGGTCACCGACGAGGCATCGATCACGTCCTGGCTCGAAATACGCTGTCGGCTAGGATTTTTCGGGGAGCTGAACGAAATGTACTTGTTCCCGAACACCGTCGTCGCACTGACGTCTGCGACCACGTTGCGCGGGATGAGGGCGAGATAGCGATGGTCGACGTTCAGCGTCAGCTTGGCCTTGGACGCGCCGTCGACATCGACGTAGTCGACCCGTGCGACCTTGCCGATCTCGACACCGTTGTAGGTGACCTTCGAGCCGGGGTCGACGACCAGGCCCGCCCGCGGGGATAGCACCGTCAGGTGGGTTTTCGGCGCCAACTCACCGCGGAACTGGAGATAGAGCAGGCTCGCCGCGACCGCGGCGACGACCAGGAAGACCGCTCCGGCCGCCTTGTAAGGCGGCTTATGTCGGTCGACGAACACCTTGAGACACTAAGGTATGTCCGCCCGCCGCACCGCCGATCCGGCGAAGACGCGTGCAGCCGTTCTCGCTGTCGCCGAGTGGCTGCGCGACGAGAACCGGCCTGCGCCTGAACGTTCCGCGCTCGCGGAAGCGGTTCGGCTGACCGCCCGCACGCTCGCCGCGGGCGCGCCGGGCGCCAGCGTCGAGGTTCGGGTGCCCCCGTTTGTTGCCGTGCAATGCATTTCGGGTCCCAGGCATACCCGTGGCAACCCGCCCAACGTGGTCGAGACCGATCCGCGCACCTGGCTGCTGCTCGCCACCGGGCTACGCACGGTCGTCGAGGCCGCCGCCGGGGGAGAGTTGACGCTGTCGGGCGGCCGGGCCCCCGAGATCGCGGCACTCCTGCCGGTGGTGCCCCTGGACGCCTGACCTCGTTTCCGGGCAACGTCGCCGGGAATCCGAACGCGGCCCGAAGTCGTTGACCCGATGGGCGACATGAGCGCCTGCGATTCCGTGATAGACCCGTGATGACCGTAGACTGAGCACGTCACCCACTTCCCCCTGGGAGCAGCCTTATCGTGACCGTCGAGCAAGCGGAGAACGAACCAAGAGAAGAATGCGGCGTCTTCGGGGTATGGGCTCCCGGCGAAGAAGTGGCAAAGCTCACTTATTACGGCCTCTATGCCCTGCAACACCGTGGCCAGGAAGCCGCCGGCATCGCCGTCGCCGACGGCTCCCAGGTGCTGGTCTTCAAGGATCTCGGCCTGGTCAGCCAGGTGTTCGACGAGCAAACGCTGGGCGCCATGGAGGGCCACGTCGCGATCGGGCACTGCCGCTACTCCACGACCGGATCCACCACCTGGGAGAACGCCCAGCCGGTGTTCCGCAACACGGCCGCGGGCACCGGTGTCGCGCTCGGACACAACGGCAACCTGGTCAACACCACCGAGTTGGCCGCTCGCGCCCGCGAGGCGGGGCTGATCAACATGCGCGGGGCGGCCACCGCGACCACCGACTCCGACATCCTGGGCGCACTGCTGGCGCACGGGGCGGCGGACTCGTCGCTGGAGCAGGCCGCTCTCGAATTGCTGCCCACCGTGCGCGGCGCGTTCTGCCTGACGTTCATGGACGAGAACACGCTCTATGCCGCCCGCGACCCGTACGGCGTGCGCCCGCTGTCGCTGGGCCGCCTCGACCGCGGCTGGGTGGTCGCCTCCGAGACCGCGGCGCTGGACATCGTCGGCGCCTCGTTCGTCCGCGACATCGAACCCGGCGAGTTGCTGGCCATCGACGCCGACGGGGTCCGCTCCAGCCGGTTCGCCCCGCCGTCGCCGAAGGGCTGCGTATTCGAGTACGTGTACCTGGCCCGCCCGGACAGCACGATCGGTGGCCGATCCGTGCACAAGACGCGCGTCGACATCGGACGCAGGTTGGCCCAGGAGATGCCGGTCGACGCGGACCTGGTGATCGGCGTGCCGGAGTCCGGCACCCCCGCCGCCGTCGGCTATGCGCAGGAGTCGGGCATTCCGTTCGGGCAGGGGCTGACCAAGAACGCCTACGTCGGCCGCACCTTCATCCAGCCGTCGCAGACCATCCGTCAGCTCGGTATCCGACTCAAGCTCAACCCGCTCAAAGAGGTGATCCGCGGCAAGCGGCTGATCGTCGTCGACGATTCGATCGTGCGCGGCAACACGCAGCGTGCGCTCGTGCGGATGCTGCGGGAGGCGGGCGCGGTCGAGGTGCATGTGCGCATCGCGTCTCCCCCGGTGAAGTGGCCGTGCTTCTACGGCATCGACTTCGCCACCCCCGCCGAGTTGATCGCCAATGCCGTCGAGAACGAAGACGAGGCGGTCGAGGCGGTCCGCCACGGCATCGGCGCCGACTCGCTCGGCTACATCTCGCAGCACGGCATGATCGCGGCCACCGAGCAGCCCGCGTCGCGGCTGTGTTCGGCCTGCTTCGACGGCAAGTACCCGATCGAGCTGCCCGGCGAGACGGCGCTGGGCAAGAACGTCATCGAGCAGATGCTCGCGACCGCTGCGCGCACGGGGCTTCCACTGCAGGCCGACAACGACAATGCTTCGGCCTTGCGTCGCCCTTGATTGCTCCTCGCGTCCGCAGGCCCTTGATTGCTCCTCGCGTCCGCAGGCCCCTGAAACCTACTGTGGCGCTGAGGAACTGAACCGCACCAGGTGGCGCTTGCCGCCGCGCGACGCGCTTCCGTCCTGCTCCAACGCGCGAACCACGGCGTCGCGGTAGCCGGTCAGTCCACCCTCCGGCGGCGGTATGACGGTGTCGATGTCGTGGTTGAGCATCACGGCGTCGCATTCCAGCGACTCGACCAGCGGGCGCGCCAGACCCAACGGAATGGGCGTCACCAGACCCACCCACCAACTGGCGATCGAGGGTGTCAGGAACGGCATCACGACGATGAGCCGGCGCCGTAGGCCCGCGACGTCGGCGTAGACCTGCATGGCGTCGCCGTACTCCATCACGTCCGGGCCGCCGATGTCCCACGCCCGCGACTCCGGCACCTCCGCCGTTGCGGCCCCAGCCAGATAGTGCAGCGCGTCGTCGATCGCGATCGGCTGGATTTTGTTGCTCACCCATTTCGGTGTCGTCATCGCCGGAAGCCGGTCGGTCAGATGGCGGATCATCTCGAAAGACGCCGACCCCGAACCGATCACGATGCCCGCCTGCAACACCACGGTCTCGATTCCCGAGTCGATGAGGATCTTGCCGACCTCCGTACGTGACGCAAGGTGCCGGGACAACGGCGTGCCCTCCGGGTGCAGGCCGCTGAGATACACCAGACGACGAACCCCGGTCCGACGCGCCGCCTCGACAACGTTGCGCGCCGATTGCTTCTCCTCGGCGACGAAATCCTTCGACGTACCCATCGAGTGCACGAGGTAGTAGACGACGTCGACGCCGTCGAAGGCCTCAGTGAGTGACTCCGGTTCGGTCAGATCACCGCGAACCACCTCGACGGAGTCGCGCCATGGCACGTGTGCGAGCTTGTCCGGATTGCGTGCCATGGCCCGCACCTGCAGGCCGGCCTCCAGCAGCGGCGGCACCAGCAGGTTGCCGATGTAGCCGGTCGCGCCCGTCACCAAGCAGCGTGTTTCCTGTCCCGGCACTGCACCTCCGTATGTCGTTGCCCTGAGTTATTCGGACCCGGTAGACGGGCGGATGACCGTTTCGGGCATCAGGCAAACCCGCAGCCGGGGTCGGCTTGGTCGTCGGAGAGCGGCGCTCCGGCGGGATCGATGTAGAGAACCTGCAATACCAGGGGCCCCGGGCCGGGATTGCGGCCGATGTGCACGTACTCCGGACCGCCCTTCTCCGCGATGCTCTGACCGGCCAGATACAGCCCGTCCATCGAGCAGTCGGCACGGTAATGCATCAAGACACCCTCCTTCACGACGCCGAACAGTTGGCCGTCGTGCGAGTGCCATCCGGTGCTTCCGCCCGGGGCGATGGTGATCTCGCGGAAGATGTAGTCCTTGCCGTCATCGGTCGTCTGCCACAGGACCGTGCCGTCCGTGTCCCGCGGCGGAGTGGCGGCGGCCGTCCCTGGGACTGCCATGGAGGCCACGATTGCACCGCAGGCCAGCGCAAACGAGCGAACTCCGACCATCATGCTCGTCGCCTGGGTGTCGTCATGTATGGACACGGTGTCATACGGTCTGGCGATCATGTGGGACCTCGGACAAGAAACGTACAGGGATCGGTGCATACCGTGCGGTCGTCCGGCCCGGTAGATTTGGCTGCGATGACGGATCACGCCGCACAACACGGCATCTCCTATGCATCGGCCGGGGTGGACATCGAGGCTGGTGACCGCGCCGTCGAACTGTTCAAACCGCTGGCGAGCAAGGCGACCAGACCCGAGGTGCGCGGCGGCCTCGGCGGATTCGCGGGGCTGTTCGCCTTGCGCGGCGGGTACCGCGAGCCGGTGCTGGCTTCGTCGACTGACGGTGTCGGCACCAAGCTCGCGGTGGCCCAGGCCATGGACAAGCACGACACCGTCGGCGTCGACCTCGTCGCCATGGTCGTCGACGACCTGGTGGTGTGTGGCGCCGAGCCGCTGTTTCTGCAGGACTACATCGCCGTCGGCCGCACGGTTCCCGAGCGCGTGAGCGAACTGGTCTCCGGTATCGCCAACGGCTGTGTGATCGCCGGATGCGCGCTGCTCGGCGGCGAGACCGCCGAACATCCGGGGCTGATGGCGCCCGACCACTACGACATCTCCGCCACCGGCGTCGGCGTCGTGGAAGCCGACGACGTCCTGGGCCCGGACCGGGTGAAACCCGGCGACGTGATCATCGGCATGGGCTCCACCGGCCTGCACTCCAACGGCTACTCGCTGGCCCGCAAGGTGCTGCTGGAAATCGACCGGATGAACCTGGCCGGCCACGTCGAGGAGTTCGGCCGCACGCTCGGCGAAGAACTGCTCGAGCCCACCCGGATCTACGCCAAGGACTGCCTGGCGTTGGCCGCCGAGACTCAGGTGCGCACGTTCTGCCACGTCACCGGTGGTGGGCTGGCCGGCAACCTGGAACGCGTCATCCCGCACGGGCTGTTGGCGGAGATCGATCGCGGCACGTGGACGCCTGCCCCGGTGTTCGGCATGATCGCCCAGCGCGGCCGCATCGACCGCAGTGAAATGGAAAAGACGTTCAACATGGGTGTCGGCATGATTGCCGTCGTCGCTCCCGAGGACACCGACCGGGCGTTGGCGATCCTGACCGCGCGGCATCTCAGCTGCTGGATCCTCGGCACCGTCAAGAAGGGTGGCAAGGACGGCCCGCGGGCCGAACTCATGGGCCAACACCCGCGCTTCTAGCGCGGGCGCTTAAGTGGATCTCGGCTATCGCCGCCAGTCGTCCTCGTCGGCCCAGTCGGAGCCATTGAGATTATCGTCAGACTCGGTACCGCTCGATCCGGACAGCTCCTGCTGAAGCCGCTCGAAATCGGTCTGCGGTGAGCTGTATTTGAGCTCACGAGCAACCTTGGTCTGCTTCGCCTTTGCCCGGCCGCGGCCCATGGGGGGACCCCCTCGCGCAATAACGGAGCGGCCCAATTAACAGGCGGCTCCGATCTGTGTGTCTTTATTGTCCTGCCAACACTTTACCGTGCCCGGCTGCGCTCTGCTGGCAGGCCCTCGCGAGCGCGTATCGGATCACCGTGCGCCACCCCGCAGTCGCTCGACCGCAAGTCGCCCTGCTCCGGTGCCGTCGACGGCCGGCATGGAGTCGGCGTCGATCGTGGCGGCGACCTCGACGTCGCCGCCGGTAGTCAGCGCGGTATCGGCTGGCAAGCCGCGCTTGACGAGCGCCAGCGCGACGGGGCCGAGGTCGACATGATCGACGACGGTGCCCAGGCGCCCGACCGCACGACCGCCCGCGAGCACCGGATCGCCGGTCGACGGCCGATCGGTGGAGCCGTCGAGATGCAGCAGAACCAGCATCCGGGGCGGTTTGCCGAGGTTGTGGACGCGCGCGACGGTTTCCTGCCCGCGATAGCAGCCTTTATCGAGGTGCACGGCGCTGCCGATCCAGCCCACTTCGTGCGGGATTGTTCGGTCGTCGGTGTCGACCCCGAGCCGCGGTCGAAGCGCGACCACGCGGCGCGCCTCGTACGCCCAGACGCCGGCTTGCCGCAGCCCCGCAGCGGTCAACCGGTTCAGCCAGTCGGGTGCCTGGGATCGGGGCACGACGAGGTCCACCTCGATGTCCGGCCCGCTGATCCGGCGGACGAAACCGCCGTCGGGTAGCGCCGTCGCGGTGTTTTCAGCCGGTAGCGAACCCAGGCCAAGGACTCCGAGCACCTGATCGCCCGCCACGCGGGGGCCGAGCAGGGACAACACGGCCAGGTCGACGGGCTCGATCGCGACGTCGGCCCAGAACACCATCTTTCGCAGATAACTCAGCAACGGTTCCCCGCGCCACGGCTCGGTGTCCAGATAGGTGACGTCGCCGAGTTCGGTCTGTACCCAGTGATCTTCGACACGGCCCTGCCCGTCGAGGCTCAGGTTCTGAGTGACCGTGCCCTCGGGCAACTCGCTGACGTGCTGAGTGGAGATGCTGTGCAACCAGCTTTTGCGCTCGCCGCCGGTCAGCTTGATCACCACACGATGAGAGCGGTCCACCACGACGGCCTCGTCCGCCGCGGCGCGCTGCTCACCCAATGGGTCGCCGTAGTGCCAGACGAAACCGGCGTCGGGCCCCGAATCGGGTGCGGGAACTGCTGACATAGCTCCAACTGTACGGCGCTACGCTTCTTGGCCATGGCGGCCGAACCAGGGGTTGTGGTCACGCTCGACGGGCAGTTGCAGGATCCGCAGACACCACTGCTGCACGCCGACGATCTGGCGGTCGTGCGCGGCGACGGCATCTTCGAGTCGCTGCTGGTACGAGACGGGCGGCCGTGTCTGCTCGAGGCGCATCTAGCACGACTGACGCAATCGGCCCGGCTGATGGATCTGGTCGACCCCGACCCCGCACGGTGGCGCGCGGCGGTGGCCACCGCCGTTTCTCGCTGGACCGAGCAGGGCGGCCGGGAGGGCGTGCTGCGGCTGATCTACAGCCGAGGGCGCGAAGGGGGCTCTGCACCCACCGCGTTCGCGATGATCGGCGCCGTGCCGAGCCGGGTCGCGGCGGCCCGCACCGCCGGGGTGGCGGCCGTGACGTTGCAACGCTCCCTGCCCGCCGAAGGCGCCGCCGACATGCCGTGGCTGCTGGCGGGCGCCAAAACGCTTTCGTACGCGGTGAACATGGCGGCGCTTCGTCACGCCGAACGGCAGGGCGCCGGGGATGTGATCTTCATCAGCTCCGAGGGCCACGTGCTGGAAGGGCCGCGGTCGACCGTCGTCATCGCCACCGACGCGGAGGGCGGCACACCGTGTCTGTTCACCCCACCGCCCTGGTATCCGATCTTGCGGGGCACCACGCAGCAGGCGCTGTTCGAGGTGGCGCGCAACAAGGGCTACGACTGCGACTACCGGGTGCTACGCCCCGCCGATCTGTATGCCGCGCAAGGGGTTTGGCTGGTATCGAGCATCACTCTCGCGGCCCGGGTGCACACCCTGGATGGCAAGCCACTACCGCCGTCCGCGATGGCCGCCGAGCTCAGCGAGCTCGTCGACGCCGCCATCGTCAGCGATCGCTGAGCGCTTAACAGCTGAAAAATTCCTTGTCGCACAGGGGGTGCGCGAGTACGGTCGGCCGTACACAGGGAAGGAGGTGGTCCGTCAAATTGAGTGACTTATGGACATGTGAGGTGGCTGCGAGCTAGCAGCGCCGGGAATGAGCAAGACGCTCTTCGCGCAAGCGCTCATCGCAACCCGCGCGGCGCTGGCGAATTCCCCGCAGTCACCCGGCCCCCGAGCCCCTGGCTTTAGTCCAACCAGGAACAGCGGCTCGGGGGCCGACCCATTTTCCGGACCGATGTGGCGCCGCGGCGGCGGGTGCGCGATGATGCGGCGCATGCCTTCCCGGTGGCGGCTCGCTCCGCTGCTGGCGGTCGCGCTCGTCGGCTGCGCTCCGCCGGCTCAGCAGCCCGCCGCTCCGACCCTGTCGCAATGCAAGCAGGCTTCGCTGGACACGCTGTACAAGGGCGTGTTCACCTTCGGCACCGACCAGCCCGTCTATCCGCCGTGGTACATGGGCGACGACCCGGGAAACGGTGAGGGCTTCGAAGCGGCCGTCGCGTACGCCGTCGCCGACAAGCTCGGCTACCCACGCGAGGACGTGCGGTGGGTGCGGGTGCCGTTCAACGCCGCCCTCGCGCCCGGAGCGAAGGAGTTCGACGCCAGCCTGTCGGAGTTCTCCATCACCGACCAGCGCAAGGCGGCCGTCGACTTCTCGACCCCCTATTTCGACGTCACGCAGGCCGTCGTCACGGTGAAGTCATCGCCTGCCGCGACAGCCGACAGCATCGCTGACCTCAAGCCGCTGCGACTCGGTGTGCAGGTCGGTAGCACCAGTTACACGGCGGCCACGTCGATCGACGGGATCGACCCGGTGGCGGTCTACACCACCAATGGCGACGCGAAGTTGGCGTTGAGCAGCGGTGAGATCGACGCGTTGGTCGCCGACCTGCCGACCGCGTTCGCGGTGGCCAACGAGTTGCGCGACGGCGTCATCGTCGGCCAATTACCAGCTGTCACAGACGATGTGGAGCAGTTCGGCATTGTTCTCAACAAGGGCAGCGCACTCACCCGATGCGTCTCCTCGGCCGTCGACGCGCTTCGCAACGACGGCACGCTGGCGAGCCTGCAAACCAGATGGCTCGCCGAGGCGGGCAAGGCCCCTATGCTCCGCTAACCCGCTTCGGGACCGGGCGCCAGCGACGCGCACGCCTGCTCGGCCTTCTTCCAGGTGGCCTCGTCGGTGCCGGGCGGCGGCCCTGCGACGGGCCCCGGCGGGGCCGAGACACCATGCTCGTGAAGACAACCCGCATACGCACCGTGGCCGCTGGGCGCGGGCGCCTGCGTCGACGACTGCTCGGACGACGACTGCTCGGACGGCGCCTCGTTCGACGAGCAACCCGCGACGATCGCCGCCGCGGCGAGGACCGCGGCCAATCCAACCCTGCGCATCAGCCGACGAATCTGCTCAACCGGGCCGACAGATGCGGCACCAGGCCGCCGTCGGCGTCAACGCGTTCCTCCACGTAGGCCAAATCGCCCCCCTCGACAATCCCGTACAGCCGTTTCGCACCGCCGACCAGCATTCCAGACTTACTCGTTGCCAATGCGTCAGTGACGAGTTCCCACGATGATTGATTGCGCGGCTGGCCGTAGAACAACTCGACGTACCCCGCCGAGTGCGCCAACAGCAATTCGATCGCCTGAGACTCCGACGGATCGTTCGGGTCGTTGACGAACCGCCAGAAGCCCGACTCCCGCAGCCCACGCTTCTCGAAGTCCCCGGACTCGGTCAGCCGCCAAGAGCGCGCTTCCCAGATCAGGTAGTCGCCGCCGTCATGGGACACCACGATCTGTTGGCCGAATCGGTAGTCACCCCGCGTTCCTCGGCCTTCGCCTTCGCCGCGCCACACCCCGACCAGCGGCAGCAGTGCGAGCAGCGCTTGGTTGAGGTCCGCGCCCTCGCGCAGGTTCGCCGTGTCGGCGGGGGCGGGCAGATCGGAGAACACCGGGATGTTGCGCGCCGCCGTCGTCCTGGCCCGTTCGGCCGCGGCGGCAACCGCCCGGTCGCCGGAACCGCCGGCGACGGAGCCTTTGTCGGACGTCACGATTCGTCGGTGATGAGCCGATACAGGGCGTAGAGCGCGAACCACGTGATGACCACCACGCAGGCCACAAGCAGGAGTTCGTAGAACAGCACCACGGCCGAGAGTCTAGTCGGCGCGTGGCCGCGCCGCCTTCGTCGTGCTGCCGCGTCAAGCGACCTTGACGTCGACCTCGTGGATGCCCGCGCCCGACGGGGCGATGCTGGCGTCACCGTTGCCCGCGGGCGACAGTGCGCGCAGCGTCCACGTGCCGGGAGCGGCGAAGAACCGGAAGTCTCCGGTGGCCGACGCGACGACCTCGGCGGTGAACTCGTCAGAGGCGTCCAGCAGGCGCACGAACGCGCCGCCGACGGTCTGACCGGAGCCGTCGACGACGCGACCGGTGATCACCGTTTCCTTCTCCAGGTCGACGCCCGCAGGCAGCGTCTGTCCTTGCTTGGGTGCAGAGCACATATCAACTTCCCAACTCGATCGGGGCGCCCACCAGGGAGCCGTATTCCGTCCAACTGCCGTCGTAGTTCTTGACGTTCTTGTGTCCCAACAGCTCCTGCAGCACGAACCAGGTGTGCGACGAGCGCTCACCGATGCGGCAGTACGCGATGGTCTCCTTCTCGCCGTCCAGCCCGGCGTCGGCGTACAACTTGGCCAGGTCCTCATCGGACTTGAAGGTTCCGTCCTCGTTGGCCGCCTTGCTCCAGGGAACATTGATCGCGCTCGGGATATGCCCCGGGCGCTGGCTCTGCTCTTGCGGCAGGTGTGCGGGGGCGAGGATCTTGCCGGAGAACTCGTCGGGCGAGCGCACGTCGACCAGGTTCTTGGCGCCGATGGCGTCGATGACCTCGTCGCGGAACGCGCGGATGCTGTTGTCGGGCGCCTTGGCGGTGTACGACGTCGAGGGCCGGTCGGGCACCTCGGTGACCAGCCGGCGGCCGTCGAGCTCCCACTTCTTGCGTCCGCCGTCGAGCAGCTTGACGTCCTCGTGGCCGTACAGCTTGAAGTACCAGTACGCGTATGCGGCGAACCAGTTGTTGTTGCCGCCGTAGAGGATCACGGTGTCGTCGTTGCTGATGCCCTTGTCCGACAACAACTTCGAGAACTGCTGGGCGTCGACGAAATCGCGCTTGACCTGATCCTGGAGCTCGGTTTTCCAGTCCAGCCGGACCGCGCCTTCGATGTGGCCGCCCTCGTAGGCGGACGTATCTTCGTCCACCTCGACGAAAGCGGTGTTCGGTGCGTCGAGATTGCTCTCGGCCCAGTCTGTGGTGACCAGGACGTCGGAGCGAGCCATGAAGGAAATCCTTTCGATTGCTTGATGTTTGGAGTTACTACGCGGTGGGCCCCGAGTGACGCAACCGCGCCACTAGCGGGTAGAGCTGGCAGCCGAGGCAGATCGCGAAGGCGGCGTTGAGGAAGGCGGCGACCAAGGCGAATCCGGTGGCGATCAGCCCGAGCGTGCCCAAGCCCGTGGCGAATCCGATCGTGCCGACGACGGCGAAGACGAACCCGACCAGCTGGGCGAACTTCAGCGGCGGCGTCGGCTCCTTCTCGGTGACCGGGGCCAGGTGCGAAGCGACGAGCTTTGCGAAGATCAGGCCGTACGGATGCGTGCGCGGGCCCGCGAGCGCGCCGATCGCGAAGACCACCGCCTGCAGGCCCAGAATCGCGGCGGCTGCGCCGAGGCTGACGGTCGAGACGAGAAGAGTGATCACCAGGACAACGGTCGTCAGCCACGCCGCGAACCGGGGTCCGCGAACGTCGACCAGATCGACTACCTGGCTATCGGTCTTGGTGGGCAATCCCATGACGGTCATACTCCTGTTGCGTTGGGTAGGGCTGGTTGCGAGCAGGCCTCATCAGGCTGCTCCGAGCTAGCGCGCGAGATTGCGCGGATGCGCTCAGCAGCTACAACAACAGCAGGAACCCGCGACGCGGCACAGATCGACTGCGCGACGCTTGGTGAGCATCACCACGAGGCGGGCGGACACGCCGGACAGCTTACCCAATGACATGGTGATCAAGCCAACAGCGGTTCCAGCGCCGACCGCAGGTCAGCGGCCGTCGGGACGCCGCTGGCGCGATAACGCTGCCTGCCCTCGGCGTCGAAGATGAACGTCGTCGGCAGCGAAAGCACCGAAAGGCGCCGGGCTGCCGCAGGATTGGCGTCCATGTCGATTTCCACATGCGCCACCTCGGGTAACTCAGCGCACACCTGGTTGACCGCGCGCCGCACCCCGGCACACGGCCCGCACCACACCGCGGTGAAATGCACGACCGTCGGGCCGGTGCGGGACAGGCCCAGGTCGGAAGTATCCACAGGTTCCGACCCGGCCGTCGCGGTGGTGTCCTTGAGCAGGCCGGCCCGCAGCGCGATCAGCCTGTTGATCACATAGGCCACCCCCAGCGCCGCGATGAGCACCGCGATGACCGCGATGACTGAAGGGCTCATGACTGTGTGAACTCATTCAGCGCGACGGTTACTCCCTCGGCGATGCCTTCGATGATGACGTCGGACCCGCGGGCGCCTTCACTGGTAGGGGCGATTCCGAAGGGCAGCTTCAGGTCGGGCATGGTCGTGGTGAACGCGGCCAGCACGGCAGCCGTCTTGTCCTGGGGCACCTGCTGGTCGGCGGTGCCCGCGCCGGTGAGCACGCCCGTCGCGGTGAACACCAGCGTCGTGCGATCCCGTCCTGCCACCGAGAGATCCACCGAAATGCTCACCTTCTTGTCGAAATCGGCCGCCTTGGGCGTGCCCGTGAAGACCAGCCCCTTGCTACCGGAGATACCCGATTCGGTGGTGCCGCCCGTGGCGTTGTTCGTCTCCTTGGGCGGCGCCTCCACGAGTAGGTCCGGAATCCCCATGAAGCGGCCGAGATGGGTGGAGTCGACGATGATACGGCTTTCGACCTTGCCCACCGGCAGTTCGGCGTTCGCGTCGATCAACCACGACTTCTCAGGCACCTGGACCGAATACAGCGTGGCCTCGTAGGACACCTTGCCCGCGACGGGGTGATCTACGCCATTCGCGCGGATCTCGATCTGGTTGTAGTGCCGGTCTTTGGCCTGGGTGATGAACGGGAAGCCGATGATGCCGACCCAGGGGTCGAAGGACAGCCTGGCCTCGTCGCGAACGGCCCTGGCCAGGTGATATTCGGCGTAGATCGCCGCGCCGAAGTCGACGCCCACCCCCGCGATCGCCACGGCGGCAACGGTCGATATCACCCCGATCAGCAGCTTGCGCACCCGGACATTCTGGCCCACTGCGCCAGCCCCGCCATGCTCGGCGCGGCTAATCCTCAGGTGACGGGTTATCGTTAGTGCACCGGTAACGCCCAGATGTCGGCTACGAATCTGGGAGGTATCCGACGACAGCGATGTCCGTCAATATCGCCCGGCACGCTGGAGGGGAAGTTGGACCTACTGCTATTAACCGCCGACCCACACCCCGAGTCGGTGCTGCCGTCGTTGTCGCTGCTTGCTCACAATGTGCGAACGGCGCCCACCGAGGTTTCCTCGTTGCTGGAGGCGGGCAGCGCCGATGTGGCGATCGTCGACGCCCGCACCGATCTGGCCGCTGCGCGCGGGCTGTGCCGACTGCTGGGAACCACCGGCACGTCGGTCCCCGTGGTGGCTGTGGTTAACGAAGGCGGTCTCGTCGCGGTCAACGTGGAATGGGGGCTCGACGAGATTCTGTTGCCCAGCACCGGCCCTGCCGAGATCGACGCGCGGCTGCGGCTTCTGGTCGGCCGTCGCGGAGGTGCGGCGAGCCAGGAGAACGCGGGCAAGGTCAGTCTCGGTGAACTCGTCATCGACGAGGGCACCTACACGGCCCGGCTGCGCGGCCGCCCGCTGGACCTCACCTACAAGGAATTCGAACTGCTGAAGTACCTGGCGCAGCATGCAGGTCGGGTGTTCACCCGCGCCCAACTGCTCCAAGAGGTGTGGGGCTACGACTTCTTCGGCGGTACGCGCACCGTCGACGTGCACGTCCGTCGGTTGCGCGCCAAGCTCGGACCCGAATACGAGTCGCTCATCGGCACTGTGCGCAACGTCGGATACAAGGCGGTGCGACCCGCCAGGGGCCGGGCGCCCGCAGCGGGGTCGGACTCCGCCGACGACATCGACGACGCCTACGACGCGGCCCTCGCAGTGCCGGACGACCTGGCTGAGCAACTGCGCACTCAGTGACGGGGCCGTCTGTCGCCTGGCGCACCGGCCTCACCGAGCAGGACCGGCGCGCAATCCGCGCCGTGGTCGCCGCGGCACAGCAGGAGGACGGGATCGGCCCGGTCGGTGACCAGGTGCTTCGCTTGCTTCCCCACGACCGCACCCGGCACCTGCTCGCCCACGACGACGACACGATCGTCGGCTACCTCGATCTGGCACCCGCGACCGACGGGGATCCGGCGATGGCCGAGCTGGTCGTTCATCCGCAGTGGCGGAGGCGCGGCATCGGCTCGGCGATGGCCCGCTCGGCGCTGACCGAGGGCGGCGCCGGCACCCGCATCTGGGCGCACGGCAACCTCGAGCCCGCCAGGGCCGCGGCCTCCTCACTCGGCCTTCGGCCCGCGCGTGAACTGTTGCAGATGCGCCGCGTCCTTGCCGACCTGTCCGACGTGACCATTCCGACCGGCGTGCGTATCGACACCTACCGCGGCGCGGACGACGATGCCGAACTGCTGCGGGTCAATAACGCCGCATTCGCCTGGCACCCCGAGCAGGGCGGCTGGACGGACGCCGCGATCGCCGAGCGCCGCGCCGAGCCGTGGTTCGACCCCGACGGGCTGTTCATGGCCTTCGACGAGCAGACCGGCGAGCTGCTCGGCTTTCACTGGACCAAGGTGCACAGCGAGGACCTCGGCGAGGTGTATGTGGTCGGCGTCGATCCGGCCGCCCAGGAGCGGGGAATCGGGGCGACGCTGACACTGATCGGGCTACACCATCTGGCGGACCGGCTTGCAGGAAGCGCCCGACCGACGGTGATGCTGTACGTCGAGGCGGACAACTCGGCGGCGGTGAACACCTATCGGCGGCTGGGGTTCGAGGTCTCGAGCGTCGATGTGGCCTACGCGGACAGCTAGTGGCGTCGATTCACGAACTCATCTGTCAAACAGGTGTCAAGCGCGGCGCGAAGCGGCCGATCCGGTGAGTGAGTTCATCGATGGTCCGGTCGAACGCCTCGGCGCGCGACGTCCGTGCCGGGTCCGGGATCGACCAGTGCATCCGGGCCAGAGTGGTCGGCAGTTCCTCATGGGCTTTGTCGCAGAGCGCGATCACCAGATCATCCGGAGCGAGTACATCGTCCAGATGGCGTGGGGCTCGTGGCGTGAGCGGTAGATCGCGCCGTTTCGCGGCGGCGACCAGCCCGCGCTGGTCTTCGTCGTCGGGGTGCGTGCCTGCCGACGTCGCGGGGATGGCGCTGTGTCGGTGCCATACCGCGACCGCCAACTGGCTGCGCGCGGAGTTCCGGGTGCAGACGAACAGCACGCGCGCCGCACGCTGGGTACCGGAGGGCGCCATGGCCGCCGCGTGAGCGTTCCGGTTGATGGAGAGGTAGGTCCGCCTGCGGTCGCCTTCCGATCGGAGGCGTCGTACGAGCCCCGCCGTTTCCAGCACGCGCAGGTGGTGAGCGACCAGATTGGACGGGATCGACAGTAACTGCGCAATCTCCGATGGTGAGGCGTCGCCGGACGCCAGGCGATCGACGATTGCCAACCGGCCCGGGTCGCCCAGCGCGGCGAAGATTGACGCCCGCGTTACGTGGTCGTCGATTGACTCAGTGCGCATTGCCTCAATCTATTTTGATCTACTCGCGAAGATCAACGTTGGGCAGGTAATTCGATGCCACACGCCCGCGTTCGGTTCATCTTTCGTTCACCGTTGCGTGGAGACCCGTTCACAGCAGGCCCCTAGGTTCAGGTGCCGAGCAGCGATCGAATCTGCTCGGCGGGGCAGCCTGTTCCGTCGTTGTGAACCCGAACCTCCGGTGGCGGTCCGAGCGTCCGATCACCTCACAGATGAAGGAGCCATGTGAAGCCCAATCGATTTGGTGTTGCGGTGAGTGTGCTGGCCGCCGGCGCGCTGATGCTTTCGGCCTGCGGCAGCGACAACAACACCAGCAGCTCCGGCAGCTCGGCCGGCGGCGGATCCGCGGGAGGCAGTGCGTCCGGCGTCGACTGTGGCGGCAAGAAGTCGCTGAAAGCCAGCGGGTCGTCTGCGCAGGCCAACGCCATGACCCGGTTCGTCACCGCCTATGAGAGCGCGTGCCCGGGTTACACGCTGAACTACACGTCCAGCGGATCGGGAGCGGGTGTATCGGAATTCATCGGCGGCCAGACCGATTTCGGCGGCTCTGATTCGCCGCTGAACCCCGACAAGGACGAAGTCAAGAGGGCCGCGGACCGCTGCGGTAGCCCGGCCTGGAACCTCCCCGCGGTGTTCGGTCCGATCGCCGTCACCTACAACGTGCCGGGTGTCGATGGCCTGGTACTCGACGGACCGACCCTGGCGAAGATCTTCAATGGTGCGATCACAACCTGGAACGCACCTGAGATCGCCGCGCTCAACCCAGGGGCCACTCTGCCGGCCGACCCGATCCACGTGCTCTTCCGCAGCGATGAGTCGGGAACGACCGACAACTTCCAGAAGTACCTCGACGCCGCGTCGAACGGCGCGTGGGGTAAGGGCGCGGGCAAGACGTTCAACGGCGGAGTCGGCGAGGGCGCCAAGGGCAACGAGGGCACCTCGGCGGCGATCAAGAACACGCCGGGTTCGATCACCTACAACGAGTGGTCGTATGCGAAGTCGCAGAATCTCAACGTCGCCAAGATCGTGACCTCGGCCGGACCGGATCCGGTGGAACTCAGCGTCGAGTCGGCCGGAAAATCGATCGATTCGGTCAAGATCAAGGGTGAGGGCAACGACCTCGTGCTGGACACCTCGTCGTTCTACCTGCCGACCGAGCCCGGCGCGTACCCGATCATCCTCGGCACCTATGAACTCGTCTGCTCGAAGTATGCCGACGCCGACGTCTCCAAGGCCGTCAAGGCGTTTCTCACCGTGGCGATCGGAGACGGCCAGAAGGGGTTGGAGGACAACGGCTACATCCCCGTTCCTGACAAGTTCAAGTCGAAGCTGAGCCAAGCCATCGACGCCATCTCTTAGTCAAAGGCAGCAATGACTTTGAAGCCTGAGCCGACCTCTGTGGGCTCGTCCACAAAGGGGGCGAGCCCACAGAAGATCGGGGATACTCCGGATATGTCGACCACCCCGCCGTCGGCCTCTCCGCTGAAGGGTGCCCGCAGGTGGGGCGACACGATCTTCCATTCCATCGCGGTGGCCGCGGGCGCGACCATCATCGGTGCGATCGCGTTGATGGGCCTCTTCCTGCTGATCCGCGCGGTTCCCTCATTGGCCGCCAACAAGGCCAACTTCATCACCAGTTCGGAGTTCGTCACGACCGATCCGGGCAACCTTCGGTTCGGGGTGGCCGACCTGTTCCAGGTCACCGTGCTGAGCTCGATCCTCGCGCTGGCGATCGCGGTGCCGATCGCCATCGGTATCGCCACCTTCCTGACGAACTACGCGCCACGCCGACTCGCCAAGCCGTTCGCCATGCTCGTCGACCTGCTGGCCGCGGTGCCGTCGATCGTCTTCGGTCTGTGGGGCATCTTCGTGCTGGCGCCCAAGCTGGAGCCCATCCAGACTTTCCTCAACGAGCACCTGGGCTGGATTTTCCTGTTCAGCAAGGGCAATGTTTCGCTCGCGGGTGGCGGCACCATCTTCACCGCAGGCGTCGTGCTGGCCGTCATGATCCTGCCGATCATCACCTCGGTGTCCAGAGAGGTCTTCAGCCTCACCCCCAAAGGACACGTCGAGGCGGCCCAGGCGCTGGGCGCGACCAAATGGGAAGTCATCCGGATGACGGTCTACCCGTATGGCCGCAGCGGCATGATCGCGGGCTCGATGCTGGCGCTGGGTCGAGCGCTGGGCGAGACGGTGGCGGTGTTGATCATTCTGCGGACCGCGGCGCAGGCCGGAAGCTGGTCGCTGTTCGACGGCGGCTACACGTTTGCGTCCAAGATCGCCTCGGCCGCAGCGGAATTCAGTGCACCGCTGCCCACTGGGGCCTATATCGCGGCGGGCTTCGTGCTGTTCGCACTGACATTCGTCGTCAATGCGGCCGCCCGGTTGGCCGCCGGAGGGAGGGTGAGCGGAGGATGACCGACACCACGCTCGACACCCCGGTGAAGGGTGCGACCTTCCATCAGATCAGCAGCAGCCGCAAGGTCAAGAACCGTGTTGCGCAAATGCTTTTCGCCACCGCCTTCCTGATCGCAATGGTTCCGCTGGTGTGGTTGCTCTACACCGTCGTCGACCGCGGGTTCCAGGCGGTCCTTTCAGCGGACTGGTGGGGCAAGTCGCTCGCAGGCGTGCTGCCCGAACAATTCGCCGGCGGTGTCTACCACGCGATCTACGGCACGATCATCCAGGCGGGCATCGCGGCCGTGCTCGCCGTGCCGCTGGGCGTCATGGCCGCCGTCTATCTGGTCGAGTACGGGCGCGGCTGGTTCGCCCGGACGACGACGTTCATGGTCGACATCCTGGCGGGCGTGCCGTCAATCGTCGCAGCGCTGTTCATCTTCGCGCTGTGGATCGGCACCATGGGCTTCCCGCAGAGCGCATTCGCGGTGTCCCTCGCACTGGTGTTGTTGATGCTTCCGGTCGTGGTGCGCAATACGGAGGAGATGCTCAAGCTGGTTCCCGACGAACTGCGCGAAGCGACCTACGCGCTGGGTGTGCCGAAGTGGAAGACCATCGCGCGAATCGTCATTCCCACCGCGCTGCCCGGCATGATCAGCGGGATCCTGCTGGCGATGGCGAGGGTCATCGGTGAGACGGCCCCCGTCCTGGTCTTGGTCGGTTACGCGAGATCGATCAACTACGACGCATTCGAAGGCAACATGGCGTCGCTGCCGTTGCTGATCTACACGGAACTGATCAACCCGGAACCAGCCGGACGGCTGCGGGTATGGGGTGCGGCGCTCACGCTGATTCTCATCGTGGCGGCGCTGTACGTCGCGGCGGCGTTCGCGATCCGGTTCCTCACCCGAAAACGGGCTTGACCAGCCTTATAGGAGCAGACATGGCCAAACGCATTGACTGCAAAGATCTCAACATCTACTACGGCTCCTTTCACGCCGTCGCGGACGTGGCGTTGTCGGTCCCCCCGCGCAGCGTGACGGCCTTCATCGGGCCGTCGGGGTGCGGCAAGTCGACCGTCTTGCGGACGCTGAACCGCATGCACGAAGTACTGCCCGGTGCCAGCGTGCAGGGTTCCGTGTTGCTGGACGGCGAGGACATCTACGGCGCCGGAATCGACCCGGTGAGCGTGCGCAAGACCATCGGCATGGTGTTCCAACGGCCGAACCCGTTCCCCACCATGTCGATCAAAGACAACGTGGTGGCGGGACTGAAACTTCAGGGCATGCGGAACAAGAAGACCCTCGACGAGATGGCCGAGAAGTCGCTCAAGGGCGCGAACCTGTGGAACGAGGTCAAGGATCGCCTCGACAAACCCGGCGGCGGGCTGTCCGGCGGCCAGCAGCAGCGGCTGTGTATCGCCCGCGCGATCGCTGTGCAGCCGGCCGTACTGCTGATGGACGAGCCGTGCTCGGCACTCGACCCGATCTCGACCCTGGCGATCGAGGATCTGATCGCCGAGCTCAAGCAGGACTACACGATCGTGATCGTCACGCACAACATGCAACAGGCCGCGCGGGTCAGCGATCAGACCGCGTTCTTCAACATCGAGGCAACGGGTAAGCCCGGCAGGCTGGTCGAGATCGACGACACCGAGAAGATCTTCTCGAACCCGACGGAGAAGGCGACGGAGGACTACATCTCGGGGCGGTTCGGTTAACGCGCGGCGTGAACCGAACCACTAGGGAGTCAGCACCACCCTGGTCCCGGACGGCTCGGCGGCCGTCCACACCTGCTCGACCGCGGCCAACGGTCGCGCCAGCGTACGCAGATGCAGCTCACCGGAATCCACCATGTCGAACAATCGGGGCAGCGCCTCGGCTCGCACGCGCACCATCACTTCCGGTGGCACGCTGCCGATTCCGACGCCGGACATGACAATGCCGTTGCCGCGCAGCACACCCGCGGGCAGCGTGATGGTCGGGCCCGCCATCGAGCCGATCTGGATGAAGCGGGTCAGATGGTAGTGCGAAGACGGATGGCTGGCGGTCAGCGCCCCGAGGACACCTTCGGCGGGCGCACCCCACAGATAATCGAGAACAGCATCGAACGGTCGGTCGGCGTGCAGGGCCGCCACCCGGTCGCCGACGTCGTGTCCGCCGAGCGCGATCGCGTCGTCGGCGCCGACCGTGCGTAGCCAGTCCAACCGGGCGACATCGCGTCCAGCCGCCACCACTTTGCCGGCGCCGAACACCGACTTGGCCAATTGGACGGCCATCGAACCGGTCACCCCGGTGGCGCCGAGCACGAGGATATGGCCACCTTCCCGCAGCGCCGCGGCGTGCTCGAGGGATGTCCATGCCGAGATGCCGGGATTCGGGATGGCCGCCGCGGTGACGGCGTCCACGCCGTAGGGGAGTTCGAACCCGCCTTTCGGACTGATCAGCGTGCGCTCGGCCATCATTCCGTATGGGCCCAGCGCGCCGGTGTATACCCGGCGGCCATCCTCCAGCCGCGCGACCCCGTCGACGCCTGGTACAGCGGGTAGCCGTATTTCCCTGCTGGCGTAGTGGTTTCCCGATACCAGTCCGCGTGTCAGATTGGTCAGCGCCGACGCTTCCACGGTGGCGACGACGGCCCCGTCGCGCGGCTCCGGATCCGGCAGTTCGGTGTGTCGGGGTATCGCACCCCACTCGGAGACGACCGCTGCCTTCATGACGGGACCCTTCGCTTCGGAAAATGGTTTCTATGGAAACAAACTACGGCTTCGTCGCCGGGTGGCAAGATGGTTTCCGTGAAAACCAAGTCGTCGCTGATCGCCGACATCAACGGCCTGGTCGGCGCCGTCGGGGACAAGTTCGGCGCCGACGACGGTGACGCCGAGCGCGACTTCATGGCGCAACGATGCCCGAAACGGCTCGAGCAGACGCTCCGGTCCCTGCCGACGCTGTCCATGCATCTCCTGGCAGCCATCGCCGAGGGGCCCGTCAGCCTCGTCGGCCTGGCCGCGCGAACGGGACAGTTGAAGGGCACCGTGTCCAAACACGTGCAGCGTCTCGTCGACGCCGAACTGGTGATCCGTTCGCCAATCCCGGGAAACCGCAAAGAGATCGAGCTGAGCCTGACAGCGGACGGCCGCCTCGTCACCGAGGCTCACCGTGAACTGCACAGCGAAATGGCCGCAGGCCTGCGCGACTTCCTGTTGCGCTATCCGAGTTCCGAACTCGAGGTACTGGTCAAAGTGCTGCGCGACCTGATGGCGGCTCGCAAAGTCGGGGTTCGCATCAGCGCCGGGGAATAGCGCGAGCGCTGCGTCGTTCGTAAAGGTCATGAGCAAGGCAGTGCGAATCGATCGGTACGGCGACATCGATGTGCTCGAGGTGCGCGATGTCGAGCGACCGCAGGCCGGGTCCGGCGAGGTGCTGGTCGAGGTGAAGGCCGCGGGGATCAATCCCGGCGAGGCCGCCATCCGCAAAGGCCTGATGAAGGACATCTTTCCGACCACATTCCCGTCCGGACAAGGCAGCGACTTCGCGGGTGTCGTGGCCGAAACCGGTTCCGGCGTGGATCGGTTCACTGTGGGCGACGAGGTCATCGGGTTCACCGAGAGGCGGGGTAGCCACGCCGAGTTCGTGCTCGTGCCCGCGGAAAACCTGACCCCGAAGCCGGCAGCCGTCTCGTGGGAGGTGGCTGGCGGACTATATGTGGCCGGCACCACCGCATACGCCGCCGTGCGCGCCGTCAACCTGACCGACGGTGACGTCGTAGCCGTCGCGGGCGCCGCCGGCGGAGTCGGATCGATCGCGGTGCAGCTCGCGGTCACTGCCGGCGCGACGGTCCTCGGTATCGCGAGCCGGTCGAACGACGACTGGCAGCGTGCGCACGGTGTGATCCCGGTGAACTACGGCGACGGGTTGGCCGAGCGACTGCGGGCCGCGGCTCCGGAAGGGCGCATCGACGCATTCCTGGATTTCTTCGGCGGGGGGTATGTCCAGCTGGCGGTCAACGAGCTGGGCGTCGCGACCGACCGGGTCGACACCATCATCGATTTCGCCGCCGCCGAGCAGTTCAGGGTGCGGACCGCGGGCAACGCCGATGCGGCCGACGCCGGTGTGCTGGCAGAACTCGCGGGGCTCATCGCCGACGGCAGGCTCGAGGTGCCCGTCGCCGAGGTCTTCGCACTCGACGACGTCCGAGACGCGTTCCGCGCGCTCGAAGAGCGGCACACGCGGGGAAAGCTGGTGCTTCGCCCGTGACGGGCTAGCGTGCGGGCAGTTGCTCTTCCTCCGGAAATCGGCCGGTGGCCTGGAAGATGACCCGGCGGGCCACCTCGACGGCGTGGTCGGCGAACCGCTCGTAGAAGCGGCTCAGCAGGGTCACGTCGACGGCGGCGGTGACGCCGTGCTTCCATTCCTTGTCCATCAGCACCGTGAAGAGATGACGGTGCAGATCGTCCATCGCATCGTCTTCCTCGCCGATGCGCGCGGCCTTCTCCGGGTCCTTGGTCAGCAGCACCTCCTGTGCGCTGTTGCCCAATTCGACTGCCACCCGGCCCATTTCGGCGAAGTAGCCATTCACCTCTTCGGGCAGTGCGTGCTGGGGGTGACGGCGCCGAGCGATCTTGGCGACGTGCAGGGCCAGCGCGCCCATCCGATCCACGTCGGCGACGATCTGAATCGAGCTGACGATCGCCCGCAGGTCGCCCGCCACCGGCGCCTGCAGGGCAAGCAACACGAACGCCGCCTCCTCCGCCTTGGCGCTCATCGCGGCGATCTGTTCGTGGTCGGTGATCACCTGCTCGGCAAGCACGAGATCGGCCTGCAACAGGGCCTGGGTCGCGCGCTCCATCGCGACACCTGCCAGCCCGCACATTTCACCGAGTTGGCTGGTTAGCGCGTCTAGCTGCTCGTGATACGCAGTTCGCATATCCCCAGCTTACGGGCTGATCCGGCGATTGGTCACGACGTGGGGGGTGAACGAAAGGTGAATGCCGCCTGCCCGAACGCCGCCGGCCGCGGCCGACGCGGCAGGCCTACTCGCAGGTGGTGTCGGCGGCGTTGGTGACCGAGAGGTCTTCGGGCAGCTGCGTCGGCGTGCTCGAGTCGCCGTGAAGAACGTGAACCTGGACCGAGGAGCCGCTGGGTTTCGGCGCGCTCACCGTCGAGAAGTCGGAGCCAAGCACCACCTGCACGGTCTTGCCCTTGCCGTTGACGCGTTCGATCGTCGGCTCGGCGAACGCCGATGCCACCGTGGCGGCGGCCTCTTCGTTACCGGGGGAGAAGAAGACGGTGGTTTCGGACAGCGAGTTCGGGTAGGTGTCGGGGGTCTCGACGTTGAAGCCGTGCTGCTGCAGCTCGGTTGCGGCGGACGCTCCGAGCCCATCCTGGCCTGTCGAGTTCGACACCTGCACGGTGACCGCCGTCGGGTCGGTGGTGATGGCGTCGACGACCTCGCTGGTATCGGGTGTGGGCTCGGCAGTGGGCGTTTCGGTGGTCGCCGATGCCGGACTGCTGTTCTTCATCGACTCGGGTGCGCCGGGAACCGGGGTGTTGTCCGCGTTCTTCTCCTCGGGCAACGGGTCGTCGTTGATGATCGCGTCGAAGATTGCGCGGGTGTCGTCCACGCGCATGTGTTCGTTGCCCCACTCGTCCATGTAGCCCGTCGTGGGGACGGTGATGAAGGTGATGCGCCCGGCGGCGATGTTCTGCACCGACTGACCGAGTCGCACCAGGTCCTTGGTGTTGATGTTGTCGACGAAGCTGTCGTCGATGAACTGGTTGACCACGTTGTTGAGCTTGTTGAGAGAGAAGAAGACCTCTTTGGAGATCATCGAGCGCAGCAGCGACGACAGGAACAGCTGCTGGCGCTTGATCCGGCCGTAGTCGCCGTTGGTCTCGGTGGTCACCTGCCGGGCGCGCACATACTGCAGCGCGGTGTGCCCGTCGACTATCTGGCGACCGGCATTCGGCAGCACCGTGCCGAGTTCGTAATCCTCCAGCGGCGTGGTGCTGCAGACCTCGACGCCGCCGAGCGCGTCGACCATCTTGGAAAACCCGGCGAAGTCGACGGCCATGAACCGGTTGATCGACAAGCCGGAGAGCTTCTGGATCACCTTCACCAGGCACTTGGGGCCGCCGAACGCGTAGGCGGAGTTCAGCTTGGTCTCTGTATAAACCTGGTCGGGACCGTAGGTGCCGGTCTGGTCGTCGTAGAGCGGGCCGTATTGGCGGGTCTCCGGGTTCCACGGCTCGCACTTCATCGGCTCGATGTTGAGGTCACGCGGGAACGACACCGCGACAACGCGTTCGCGGTTGGCCGGGATGTTGACGAGCATGATGGTGTCCGACCGTGTACCGCCGGCATCCTGAGTGTCACCGGCGCCCATGTCGGCGTTCTGGCCGTAACGGCTGTCGACGCCGACGATGAGGAAGTTCTCGTCGCCGTACTGCGCGTTGGGGTCGACGATGTCGCGCGAACCCTGATCCAGCGCCGAGACCCGGTTGAGCATGTTGTTCTTCGACGATTGCCATTGCCACGCGCCGCCGGTCATCGCCAGCGCGAGTATGGCGAAGAGGGCCGCCAGTGAGCGGCCGGCGAGCATCACGCGCCGTCGCGACGTGCGTTTCTTCGGCGGATCGACGGGCTCGGCGGCCGGTTCGCCGACCCGCTCCGGCGCCACCCGCCCGAAGCGTGCGCGCCGCAGCGCCGCCAGGTCGGGAAGTTCATCGGCGTAGGAGACCGCGGGGATGACTTCGGTGTCCGGGTCGGACCGGTCCGCGGGCTGCGGCTTCGACCGCAGTGGCCGTGGCTGCCTGGCCCACGGCGGCGACGGGGATGCGGCAGCCGGGCTGATGGCGGAGGACTCGGCTTGTGGCGCGCCGTGCCGGCTCGGTAGGTCCGCAGGCGCGGTGCCGGTGACTTTCGCGATGAGATCGGCGACCGTCACGCCGTCGGTGTGGTTACCGGCCGCCGAGTCCGTGTCGGTGCCCGCGGGGTCGACAGGCTGTTGGCGCTCCCACGGCGCGGCGGCTCGCGGCGGCCGAGGGGATCGGGTGAGCCACTGATTGGCGTCGTTGACGTCGGACGCGCGCGGGCGGCCAGGAGTGGCGCTATCGCCGTCACTCATGTCCCGACTGGCCTCCGACCGTTTGAGCAGCGTGCGCGTCGGTGCGCATCAGCCACTGCGCTGCTGCCACCTGAATTGAAGCGGCAATATCCGTGGCTCCACATGTGGAGCCGATACGACAAGATTCATATCGTACTGAGAGATCCTGAAAGACGTAATGTCGAGATGGTCTCGGTTCACCCACCTGAATGCATCACATCGGCTCCCGCGGGCACTGTGCAGTCGTCCGGGTCGGCCAGCCAGCCCTCCGGCAGCGCCACCGACGCCGGTGAACCCTGCCGCCCACGAGGACCCGTGGCGGCCTCGGGAAACGCCACCCCGGAATCCAGTTCCGCCAGCAGCTCGTCGAGTTGTCCCAGCGTCTTGACCAGCGCCAACGACCGGCGAAGGGCGGCACCGGCCGGGAAGCCGTGCAGATACCAGGCGATGTGCTTGCGGATGTCGCGCATGCCCTTGTCCTCGCCGAAGTGGGCGCTCAGCAGTTCGCCGTGCCTGCGGATGATCGTCGCGACCTCGCCGAGTGTGGGCGGTATCACGGTGTCACGGCCGGCGAAGGCGTCCGACAACTCGGCGAACAGCCACGGCCTGCCCAGGCAGCCGCGCCCGATGACGACGCCGTCGCAGCCGGTCCTCGCCATCATGGCGAGGGCATCGTCGGCGTCGAAGATGTCACCGTTGCCGAGCACCGGAATGCCTGTGACGTGCGCCTTCAGGGCGGCAACCTGCTCCCAGTCGGCTGTCCCGGAGTAGCGTTGCGCCGCCGTGCGGGCGTGCAGCGCGACGGCCGCGGCGCCCTCCTCCGCGGCGATGCGACCGGCGTCGAGGTGCGTGTGATGGGCGTCGTCGATGCCGATCCGGAACTTCACCGTCACCGGGACCTTGGAACCCTCGGTCGCGCGCACCGCGGCGGCCACGATCTGCCCGAAGAGCCTGCGCTTGAAGGGCAGCGCCGCGCCGCCGCCGCGCCGGGTCACCTTGGGCACCGGGCACCCGAAGTTCATATCGATGTGATCGGCCAAGTCCTCGTCGACGATCATCTTCGCCGCGGCGTAGGTGTTCACCGGGTCGACGGCGTAGAGCTGCAACGACCGCGGCGACTCTTCAGGCCCGAATGTGGTCATGTGCATGGTGACCGGATGGCGCTCGACGAGCGCACGAGCCGTGACCATCTCGCACACGTACAGCCCGCTGACCGTGCCGGCCCGGGCGAGCTCGAGTTCGCGGCACAGCGTGCGGAACGCGACGTTCGTCACGCCGGCCATCGGCGCCAGCACGACCGGGCTGGCCAACTCGATGGGACCGATCCGCAGCTGCGCGCGGGATTCGGTCAGGACTGCGATGACGCGAGAACCCTCCTGGCTTCCAGCCGCTCGGCCTTCTTCGCCTCGCGCTCGAGACGCTTCTGCTTGGCGACCTCGAACTTGTCGCAGGCCTCTTCGAGCTCCTCGATGAGCACCCCGAGGTCGTCGCGCATCCGCGCCGCCTCGCCGGTGAAGTCCTCACGCTCGAAGATGCGCCACTTCTTCAGCACGGGCATGACGACGTCGTCGAGGTGGATGCGCGGGTCGTACACGCCACCGACCGCGATGATCACGGCCTTGCGCCGGAACTCGGGAACGGTGAACCCGGGCATCTTGAAGTTGCGCAGCACGCGGTGCAGCGAGTGCATCGCCTGGTCCGGCGCGATGTCGAAACCGGCCTCGGAGACGTCGCGGTAGAAGATCATGTGCAGGTTCTCGTCGGCCGAAACACGCTGCAGCAGTTGGTCGGCGATGGTCTCGTTGCACGCTTTGCCTGTGTTGCGGTGCGAGACGCGGGTGGCCAACTCCTGGAACGTCACATAGATGACCGAGTCGAAGAGGCTCTCGGCGAACAGGTCGCCCTGCTGGTTCTGGCCCGGGCTGAAGCCGCGGGTCACCTGCTCGAGTCGCAGCGTTTCCAGCGCGACCGGATCGACGGCCCGCGTGACGACCAGGTAATCGCGCAGTGCGATGCCGTGCCGGTTCTCCTCGGCTGTCCACCTGTTGACCCACTGGCCCCAAGCGCCGTCCATGCCGAAGTTCATCGCGATCTCGCGGTGGTAGGACGGCAGGTTGTCCTCGGTCAGCAGGTTCTGCACCATCGCGACCTGGGCGACCTCAGAGAGCTCGGATTGCCCCGGCTCCCAGTCCTGACCGCCGAGCGCGTAATAGTTCTTGCCGTCCGACCACGGGATGTAGTCGTGCGGGTTCCAGTCTTTGCGCATCGAGAGGTGCCGGTTCATGTACTTCTCGACGACGGGCTCGAGTTCGTGCAGCAGGTGCAGGTCGGTCAGGTTTTCGTGCATCGGCCCCGCGTCCTCCTTGAAGTGGGCAGCCGCATCCTCGCGGACGTGGCCCTGGATTTATCTGTATCTGTTGGTAGCAGCAATATATCTGTGTAACCCGGTGACATCAAGTTGGCTCGACGGTGTGGCGGACGTCGAAAAGGTCACGATTCGCGCGCGGATTCGCCGCTGGGCGGATGCGCGGCTCATCCGCCCGTACTGCTCGCGGGTTGAGCCGCTCGACGGTATGGTTTGCGCAGGCAGTTCACAAGAAACCGAAGCCTCGCTTAAGCTCCTGGCAACCGTAGACCTTAGACATAGGTGGGCATGTGAAGAAGATCATCATTTCGGCAGGCACTGTGGGCGCCGCGGGGGTTGCGATCGGCGCGCTGGGTCTGTTCGGCGCGGGCACTGCCTCGGCCGCCCCGGACGTGGTGGGAATGACTTACACCGACGCGGTTTCGCAGATCGAAGACGGCGGCGGCACCGCGAAGATCGCGGTGACCGTCGGCGATCGGCAGGACGCGATGGGTGACTGCCTGGTCACCAACGCCACCGACTCACCGTTCGTGCGTGACGACGGCGGCGCGTTCTCGCATTCCTCGGGCGAGGTGCTGCTGGCGTTGAACTGCAACCGTGGCGCCGCGACCGCCACCACGCCGGGCGCCTCGGCGGCCAGCCCGGAAGGCCGCGCATTCCAGGCGAAGGCCGATGAGGCGGCTGCAGCCCAGCAGAACCAGCAGGATGAACTCGCAATGGCCGGCTCGGAACCAGGCGTGCCCGCCAACGAGAACATCCCGACCGGGTAGCAAGCCTCAGATACTCGACACCCTGTTGAGCACCATGTCGACGCAGTGGTCGATGAACTGCTCCCGGGTGGCGGCCAGGCGGCCGTCCAGATAGGCGATGAACAGGGCCGTCAGCGCTCCGAGCAAGCCGGTGGCCGCCATGGCCTGCGCGGCGGGCTCGTCGATCTCCGTTATCCGGGTCACCTTGCGCTGCAGCAGTTCGATGAAGCTCGGCATCCAGCTCGCGCCCGAGCGCGTCAGCACGGGCTCGACGGTCGGCGCGAGCAGCAGGACGCGCCCGCGCGTCGGGTCGTCCACCATCAATGCGACGAACCGTTCGACGGCGTCGCGCGCGGTGGTCGATGACGTGAGAGCGGACACCGCTCGCGCGCATACATCGTCGTAGACTGCGCGCACGAATTCGTCTCGGTCGGTGAAGCTTTCGTAGAAGTAGCGCTCGGTCAACCCTGCCGCCCTGCACACCGCGCGCACGGTGAGGGCGGGGCCGCTCTCACCCCCCAGCAGCGCGGTGCCGGCATCGATCAACTCGTCGCGGCGCAGCGCCTGCCGGTCCTCGAGCGGTACGCCGGACCATCGGCCCCGTCGTTGACCCCCAGCCACATCGCTCCTAGAATCACGGTGACAACGCATGTAGTCAAAATATTGACGTCGATCGAAAGCGCACCAGTGACCCAAGATACGTCTGAGGCATGTCCGGTGACCAGCGGGACTGCGCCCCTGGCCGCCGGCTGTCCGGTATCGGGAGGCGGGTACGACGCCCTCCCCGAGCCGCTCGGCCCCGATTCGCTGACCTGGAAGTACTTCGGCCAGTGGACCGGGATGTTGCAGGGCTCGTGGGCCGGCTCGATGCAGAATATGCATCCCCAGTTGGGCGCGGCCGTCAAGGATCACTCGATCTTCTTCATGGAGCGGATGCCGAGGCTGTACCGGTCGGTGTATCCGATCGGCGGCGTGGTCTTCGACGGCGACCGCGCGCCGAAGACCGGCGCCCAGGTGCGCGACTATCACATCGGCATCAAAGGCGTGGACGAGCAGGGCCGCCGCTACAGCGCGCTGAACCCCGACGTCTTCTACTGGGCCCACGCCACCTTCTTCAAGTCCGTGCTGCTCGCCGCGGAGCGGTTCAGGGGTGGGCTGACCGAGGAGCAGAAGCGCCAACTGTTCGACGAGCACGTCACCTGGTACCGGATGTACGGAATGAGCATGCGGCCGGTGCCCAAGTCCTGGGAGGAATTCCAGGAGTACTGGGATCACATGTGCCGCAACGTGTTGGAGAACAACTACGCGGCACGCGAAGTGCTGGATCTGTCGACGATGACCAAGCATCCGTCACTGGAGTGGATTCCCGACTGGATGTGGCGAATCAACCTGAAGGTGATGGAACGGTTCCTGCTGTTCGTCACCGTCGGCCTGTACGACCCGCCGGTTCGGGAGTTGATGGGCTACACGTGGTCACCCAGGCAGGAATGGTTGCACCGTCGCTTCGGCAGCCTCGTGCACCTGGTCACGAAACTGACGCCCGACCGCGTGATGATGCACCCGCGCAAGCGCAGCGGCTTCGACCGCGCGTCCGGCCGGCTACCCGCTGACGCGCCTCTGGTGGAGACACCGGCGCGCAACCTGCCGCCGGTCGAGCATCGCGGCGACGGGCGGCACTACTGCCCCCATGTGGAAGCCGGGTAGCCGGTCCGCCCCTGACGACGGGGCGGCCGCTTCATCGCGCTAGCGTTGACGGATGCAGGCGCCTGAGATTCTTGGCGGCCGCTACGAATTGCGGGGGATTCTGGGCCGCGGCGGGATGGCCGAGGTGCGCGACGGCTGGGATCGGCGGTTGGACCGGCCCGTCGCGGTCAAGTTGCTACATCCCGCCTTCAGCGGGCAGCCCGACAGTCGTCGCCGCTTCCAGACAGAGGCACGGGCCGCCGCGGCGTTGAACCACCCGCACATCATCGCGGTGCATGACACCGGCGACCACGCCGGAACGCCGTACATCGTGATGGAGCGGCTGTCCGGCCGGACCCTCGCCGACGAGCTGATGCGTGGTCCGTTGCCGCAGGAGCAGGTCCGCGCGATGCTCGACGATGTGTTGTCGGCGCTGGCCGTAGCGCATGCCGCCGGAATTCTGCACCGGGATGTCAAGCCGGCCAACATCCTGTTCACACCGACCGGTCAGGTGAAGCTCGCCGACTTCGGCATCGCGAAAAGCGCCGAAACGCCCGCGACCATGACCGGGCAGATCGTCGGAACGATGGCGTACCTCAGTGCCGATCGGGTGGCGGGCCGACCCGCAACGGTCACCGACGACCTGTACGCGGTCGGCGCGGTCGGCTACGAATCGCTCTGCGGGCACAAACCGTTCCCGCAGGACAACCTGCCCGCGTTGGCGCGGGCGATCGCCGAGGACACGCCGACGCCGCTGCAGATGCTGCGGCCTGACGTCGACCCGACACTCGCCGCGGCTGTCGAACGGTCGATGTCGCGGGATCCGGCATGGCGCTTTTCCAGTGCCGACGCGATGCGTCTTGCGCTATCCTTTGTCCCGCAAGCAAACCCGGCGCGACCACCGACACGCGTGCTGGCCGAACCGCTGCCGCCACAGCACACCGCCGCCCTCGTGGCTCCGCCCAGTCAGCGCCGCAGGCTCGTCGTCTTCGCGGCCGTGCTGTTCGCGATCGCGCTCGCGGCGGTCGTGGCGCTGTTTGAAACGGCGTCCCCGCCGTCTGCGCCCCAACCGGCCACCTCGAGCACGTCGCTGCCTCCGCCGCCGACGCCGTCGGCGATACCGCCGCCGCCGCCACCGCCTCCGCCGGCGCCGATCGATCACGGGCCGCCGCAGAAGAAGGGGCATGGTCCCGGCCACAAGAAGGGCGATTAGACCGACGATCCGCTTGTGCGCGGGCCGAATTGATCAACCCGGTCTAGAGGAGGCGATCGTCGGCTAGATTCGCGATCGGTATCCCGCTCTCGAAGGAGCGCATCATGGCCGCTCGGGATTCTGTTCTGGTCACAGGCGCATACGGCTTGGTCGGCAGGCCGGTGGTGCAGCGACTCGTCGCCGACGGGTTCACGGTGACCGCCACCGCGCACCGCGCCGTCAAACCGGCACTGCCCGCCGAGGTCGACGTGCGCTCGGTCGATCTGACGAAGCCGGATCTGGTCAGCGCCCTGGTCGCCGACGTCGCGCCGGCGGCCATCGTGCACCTCGCGGCCTGCATTCCACCGATGTGCTACGCCAACCGCGCACTTGCCCGGGCGGTCAACGTCGACGCCACAGCGGCATTGGTGCGCGCGGCTGCCGCGCTGCCCTCGCCGCCGCGCTTCGTGCACGCGTCGAGCATGGCGGTCTACGGCAGCCGCAACCCGCACCGGTTCACCGACTTGCTCACGCCCGACACGCCGCCGCTGGCCTGTGAGTTGTACGGCTGCCATAAGCTCGAGGCCGAAAACGTCGTGCGCACTTCGGGTTTGGAGTGGTCGATCCTGCGGCTCTCCGGCGTCACCACGCTCGAGCCGCTCGTCGACTACGGCGATCCCGAATGGCTTTACTTCGGCGCCTGTATCCCCCAGGACAACCGGTGTCACGCCGTGGACGCCCGTGATGTCGCCGCCGCATTCTCTGCGGCAATCACCACCGACGCGATCGGCGAGGTCTTCATGATCGGCGGCGATGATTCCCACAAGAGGTTGAACGGCGAACTGGGGCGCCTGGGTTGTGAGGCACTGGGTACGGAAGCCATGCTGTTTCCCACCCGCCCGGGAAATCCTGACAGCGACACTGACTGGTATCCGCTGGATTGGATGGACACCACCCGCTCGCAGGAAGTGCTGTCCTTCCAGCGGCATTCATTCTCCGATGCCTACGACGAGATCCGAGCGCACGCGGGCTGGAAGGCGCGGGGGCTCAGGGTCGTGGCACCGGTGATAGGGGCACTGACGCGCCGCCGGGGGCCGTACTACAACCAGCCGGGCACGTACGCCGATCCGTGGGGCAGGATCCGCCAGCGATGGGGCGACCCCGAGCCGGACACCGTCCGTCGCGGGCAAGGGTCCGTCGACGTGCCCTAGGGTCGCCCCTCACGGTGGTGCGGGGTCATCGCGCGAACCGACCCGATCTTGAAAAGCGCTGACCGGAAGTGGGATGAAAAGCGATCGAGGCCGATCCGCCTGCGAATATAATTGGCTGTTCGACGGGGGAAAAACCGGTTCGGTGAATAGCTGGAGTCACTTGTTGGTCGTGAGAAAGGCGATGTCCCGGTTCGAGGTCTGGCTGGAGCAACCGGACCAGTTCGAGTGGGTAACGAAGTTCCTGCAACAGCGCGGCCTTCTGCGGTCCGCTCGAGCGCTGATGGCAATCGTCACCGCCTCATCTGCTTTGATACCGATCTCGGCTCTGGCCCGCATGCACCAAGCGCCGTTCGCTGCGTTGGTGGTCGGGGCCGTCGCGCTCGCCGTATCGGGCTCGATGACCTACTGCTGGGTGACGCGCTGGCCGTCCCGAGTTCAATCTCTCGTCACAGTCGTCGCTGGATCGCTGTGCGTGGTCGGCTGGAGCCTGGTCCAGCCGCGGCCCGCCTTCGCGGCCCTGGCGTGCACCGCGCTTGCCATCACCGGCAGCTACATCGCCTTCTTCCACAACACGCGGGTGCTGCTGGTGAATATGCTTCTGGCACTGGCACTCACAGCCGTTGCGGTGTACCGGATGGCCGACCGGGCGGGCTGGCCGGCGGCGGCTGCGGCCTTCTGGATCATCTGGTTACTCAACCTTGCCGTTCCGCTCGCAATACGCGGCATGTCGCGAGCGATGGCCGAATATGCGATGCGCGCTGAGCACGACGCGCTGACCGGGTTGTTGAACAGGCGGGCGTTCGTGGACGTCCTTCGCGCTCAACTGTCGGCGAGCGTGTCCAGCGGCCGTTCCGTGTCTGTGCTCATGGTCGACCTCGACAACTTCAAACGGGTCAACGACACCCATGGTCATCTCGCCGGGGACAGGGCACTGCTTCACGTTGCCGACCTGCTCCGCCGGCATCTGCCCGACTCAGCGGCGATCTGCCGCGCCGGCGGCGAGGAGTTTCTCGCCGCGTTCGGATCGGCGTCGGCGGACGCGCCGGCAGTTGCGGGTCAACTGTGCGCCGCGATCGAAGACTGCGGCAAGGCCATCACGGCCAGCATCGGCGTCGTGACCGCCGATCATCGCAACGAGGCGGATCCGGCCCACGTCGACCTAATCGACGACCTCGTTCACGCCGCCGATTCGGCGATGTATGCCGCCAAACGGCGAGGCGGCAACCGTGTCGAGCACGCGCAGCGCGCGTAGTCGCGTAGCCAGTGCCCCACCAGTCCTCGAACCTAGGACCTGCGGATTAACAGGCTTAGTGGCGCGAAGTAGATGGCACTGCGGCTTTCGCGCGCAGAGTCGGTCAGTCGTCGGCAGGCGGGGCGGCGGGGTCGTTATCTAATGGCGATGGCTTGGTTGCGAGGGTCTGCAACATCCGGTTGTGGACGATGTGTTCGACAAGGATCGGGACGAAGCTCTGGATTCGTGCCGCTTCGAACTGCAGGGCGGCCTCCTCACACCAGCGCATGATGTCGGCGGCGCGCTGGTCGTCGTCGCGGCCCTCGTGACGGGCCAATCGCTCCGCGACATCGGCGACCGATCGCGCTCCCGCTGTTCCTGTGCGGCCGGGGCGATCGTCGGTGGCGCGTTTCGGTATCGCCGCGAGGGCCTTTCGGGCAGTCTGATGGGTGGCTTCGGGCGCGATGACGCGCAGCGTGAGGTGATGACCGTCGTGTCCGATCACGATAACGCTGGCCCGCTCGTCACTCGTGAACCCCATCAACTGGACCGGGTGACCGGCGATGTCAATCTGTGGGGGTGCGTCGGTCCAGCCGTCGCGGCGGTAGCCCACACCCACGACCTGCCCCAGCCGATCGGACAGCAGGGACAGCAGGGCAGGCAGCTCGACGGTCAATTGCCTTGAGCGGGGCCACCACGCCCCGTCAATGTGCTCGGACGCAAGCCGGTTAGGGGAGACCCGCAACCGGGGCCCGCTCTCGCTGGCGATCTCGTAATCGCCGGCTCGCAGATCGTTTTGCATCGCGACGATTACCCCTGTTCCGCTGAAACGCCTTGGACCAGCGCTTCATTGCGCACCTGACCAGGATGCGCGCGCTCAACGGGGCCTGCAAAGGCCATTGGTCCTAACTCATCAGAGGCTAAAGGTGGTGGCCAGAGGAGCATGCGTGGGCGCGCGGATGCGGCGACTACTCGGCCGCCAATGTGGTCAAGCCAATGATCAACTCTCACAATCGATCCACCGGGCGCCGCGATGACGAAGTAGCCGTCCGGCAAAGCGTTGGCGTTGGGGGCTCAGGGAGAGCTGCAGTTAACGCGAAACCAACAGCGTTCAAAATTTGTCTGCCAGCGCCCATTTCTGCGCAATCGCATACCGCGCTGGCACGACGTGGCCAAGGATGGCCGTGGACGCGCCGGGCAGCGCGACGACATCGGCTCAGAGAGGCGCAATCATGCGGACCGAGTATCACGACCGGTTAGCGGCGTTGGACCGGCAGGTGGGGGACATGTGCGGCTTGGCCGGGGTGGCGATGCGTCAGGCGACGCAGGCGCTGCTGGACGCTGACGTTGCGCTTGCCGATCAGGTGATCAGCGACCACGAGCAGCTCGTGACGAAAAAAGCGTGCGCCGAAAAAGACGCGTTCGCGCTGCTGGCACTGCAACAGCCGGTGGCCGGCGAGTTGCGAGAAATCTTCAGCTCCATTCAAATCATGGCCGACGCCGAGAGGATGGGCGCATTGGCTGTCCACGTGGCCAAGATTGCTCGACGGCGGCATCCGCAGCCCGCGCTTCCCGAGGACGTCCACGGGGTCTTCGCCGAGATGGGTGCGGTGGCGGTGGCCATGGGCGAGAGCGCAAGACAGGCACTGGCAGCCAGCGATCCCCAAAGAGCCGCCCGCTTACGCGACGAAGACGACGCGATGGACACCTTGCATAGCCAAATGTTCACCGTGCTGCTGGACCGCGCGTGGAAGCACGGGGTGCGCGCCGCAGTCGATGTGGCGTTGCTGGGCCGTTTCTATGAGCGCTTCGCCGACCACGCCGTGGAAGTCGGCCGCCGTATCGTGTTCAAGGTCACCGGGGCGCTGCCTCCCGGGGTGGACGTCTCCACCGAACTGAAGCAACGGGACGCGGCGCGCCAATGTTGAGGACCGTGCGTCAGGTCCTAATGGCGCCGTAATGGAGGTGGGCTTGAGCATGGGGAGCGCATCTCGGGGTGCACCGCCGACCTCGCGTCACCTGGAGGTCGAGCGCAGGTTCGACGTGCTCGACTCGACGGTTACGCCGTCATTCGATGGGCTGGGCCCCATCGCCAACGTGAAACGGGCACCGTCACAGTCGATGCAGGCCGTGTATTACGACACCCCGGGCCGGGATCTGGCCGCGCACCGCATCACGTTGTGCCGGCACACCGGAGGCTCCGACCCCGGTTGGCACCTGAAGCTGCCGCCCGGACCTGTTGCGCACACCGACATCCGCACCGCGCTGGGAGACGGCGGCGACGACGACGTGCCGGCCGAACTGCGCGATGTGGTGCTGGCGATCGTGCGTGACCGTCCCGTGGTGCCGACCGCCCGCATCGGCGTCGACCGCACGATCGATGTGTTGTACGCCAGCGATGGCACCGCGCTCGCGGAGTTTTGTGATGACCACGTCAGCGCATCGGCTCAAGGGGAAGACACCGAACAGCGGTGGCGGGAGTGGGAACTCGAGCTGGCCGAAGACGCGACCCCCCAAGGGGGCGCCGACGAGCAGCTGCTGGCGCGGTTGAGCAACCGGCTGCGCGATGCCGGTGCGGCATCTGCCCGGCACGCGTCGAAACTGGAGCGGGCGCTCGCCTCGTCGGCGCGCGAGCCGAGACCGGCTGCGGGCTGGCATGATTCAGTGCACCGCGCCGTTGCCCAGGAGATCGAGGAGCTGCTCACCTGGGATCGCGCCGTGCGCGCTGACGTCGAGGACGCCGTGCATCAGATGCGCGTGAGCATCCGCACGATCCGTAGCCTGCTGCAAGCCTCGGCCAGCGCGTTCGGGTTGACCGACGACGCCTGGATCCTTAACGAGCTTCGTGAACTGTCCGCGGTGCTGGGTACCGCCCGTGACGCCGAGGTGCTGGCCGATCGCTACCAGCGAGCCCTCGACGAACTGCCCACCGACGTGGTGCGCGGCCCTATCCGCCAGCGTCTGGTCGATGGCGCCCACCAACGCTACCGTGCGGGATTGCGAAAATCGCTGAGCGCGATGCGATCTGAACGCTACTTCCAGCTACTCGACGCGCTGGACGAGGTGGTCGCCGCCGAATCCGCGGTGTTGGCAGCCAATGACGAAGAGCTGGCCCTGGCGACCATCGAGGACGGCTACAAGCGGGTCCGCAGGCGCGCCAAGGCCGCGGCCGCCGCCGACGCCGAGCAGCACGACGCAGCGCTGCACCGGATTCGCAAGGGGGCGAAGCGGTTGCGCTACACCGCGGCAGCGGCAGGCGCCAAGAAAGTATCCGTCGCGGCCAAGACCATCCAAACGCTATTGGGCGATCACCAAGACAGCGTCGTCAGCCGCGCCCACCTGTCCGAACAGGCCGACATCGCACACGCTGCCGGCGAGGACACCTTCACCTACGGCCTGCTGCATCAGCTCGATGCAAACCTCGCAGGCCAATGCGAGCGGCAACTCCAGGGGGCGTTGAAGTCGCTGGAGAAGACCGTCGGCACGACGCGCTAACCGCGCTCTGATCGTCGGCAAGCCTCTCCGGCAGCGCCTCAGATCGCAGCGCGCCAGGCACAGCTGCCACCCGGATCCGGACCTGGCCGGGACCGGGCTCCGGAATCGGACGCGTCTGCAGCTGAAGAACGTCGGACGGTTCGCCTACCGTGTGGGCGACAACAGACCGCATCGTTCGCATCTTCTGGCGCTCCTTCGGTTGGATTGAAATCTCACTGCGGTTCGGTGTCGCGGTGCAACTCCAGCCGTACTTGGCTAATGCTGCCACCGCGGCGGTGCCGTTGTTGGCGTCTGGACCTTGGCGCGCACGCTCGCGCCAGGCCTGCATGATCCGCCGTGACTTCCAGCTCTCCGACGCACCCGATCCCGCCGATCCCGACGTCCCGTTTGGTGTCGCGCCTCACCAGTCACTCGTTCCGGAAGTCCGTCGCTGACCTCATCGACGACGGGGGACTCTCGGCCCGGGTGGGCGCCGATCGACTCGGTCACGCAAAACCGTCAATGACTCAAGAAGTACGTGTCCCGCGGGCGGGTCCATACCGAGGTCGCAGCCCTTCTGGACCGGGCCGCAAAGAACGAATAAGCGATGAGCCGGGCACGTCGGGCAGCTACATACGTGCTCTGACCAGTGCCCGTAGTCAGTGCCGTAGTCAGTGCCCCCACTAGGACTCGAACCTAGGACCTGCGGATTAAAAGTCCGTAGCTCTACCAACTGAGCTATAGGGGCGAGGCGGAACCGAACCCCAGAAAGGATACTGCCTACCGAAGACGCATCTCGTTTGAGGATTCGGGTCCCGGTACCCTAAGCTATCGAGGCTCCCAGCGTCATGGCGTTGGCGAGTACCCCGGAGAGATTCGGCTGGCCCCCTTCGTCTAGCGGCCTAGGACGCCGCCCTTTCAAGGCGGTAGCGCGGGTTCGAATCCCGTAGGGGGTACCCGCTTCGCGGTGACGCGGAGAGAATGTAATAGCAAGGCCCTGTGGCGCAGTTGGTTAGCGCGCCGCCCTGTCACGGCGGAGGTCGCGGGTTCGAGTCCCGTCAGGGTCGCCACGGCAGCATGCATCGGTGCCGTCGGGCCAGGTAGCTCAGTTGGTACGAGCGTCCGCCTGAAAAGCGGAAGGTCGCCGGTTCGATCCCGGCCCTGGCCACCTCACATCAGTGCAGCTGACGTCGCGATCCCCATCCGCACCGGCAACTTCAGTTCGCGCCGCGCGTCGGCGGCAGCGTCACCGCCGACATCGGCGACGCGAACGCGGCACATACCCCGTCACCGGTGTGGCTTGAACAGAAAGCCACCGTGAGTCTCGAGCGCGACACCTCATCATGTGCGGCCAGCGCCGCCCGCATCGCATCGGCGTCGGCCTCCCACCGACAGGTCGAACCCTCGACATCGGTGAACAGAAATGTCACTACCCCCGACGGGGCACCGTCGGACCAGCGGACACCCTCGCTGAATCTCGCAACAGACACGTCCTAATGGGAGCGGATCGGCGAGCCTCGAACGGATAGTTATCCGATACGGCCACGCTGATTACCGAGCCGCCGGTTGGTGAGCACTGCTGCGTCCTGGAATGATGCTCGATTCCTAGGGTTAGATCGTGCCCCGGCTGGTTGGTGAGGTCATCTGTAGCGCTGATGGGATGTCGTGCCGGTTCGAGCACTGATCCATTAGGTCGCCGCCGGGTGTCCTTCGGCTCGAACGGTTTCATCCACATCGAGCCAAGGAGGCGACGCGATGCTCTTCGTCGGAGACGATTGGGCAGAAGACCACCATGACCTATATCTGATGAACGATTCCGGCGAGAAGCTAGCGTCACGGCGGCTGCCCGAGGGGTTGGCCGGCATGCGACTACTCCACGACCTGGTCGCGGCTCAGGCCGAGGAGCCGGCACAAGTCATCATCGGCATCGAGACCGACCGAGGCCTGTGGGTGGACGCGCTGACCGGCGCCGGTTATCAGGTGTATGCGGTCAATCCGCTGGCAGTGGCCCGCTACCGCGACCGCCACCACGTCTCAGGAGCCAAGTCCGATGCCGCCGATGCCAAGCTCTTGGCCGATCTGGTGCGCACCGATCGGCACAATCACCGGCTGATTGCCGGCGATACCGCGGATGTCGAAGCGGTCAAGGTGTTGGCGCGGGCGCATCAGAATCTGATCTGGGCCCGCAACCGGCACACCAACGCGCTGCGCTCGGCGCTGCGTGAGTACTACCCCGCTGTGCTGGAGACCTTCGACGATCTGACCGATCGCGACGCGCTGGCGATCCTGGGTCGCGCGCCCGATCCCCGACAGGCGGCCAGCCTGAGTTTGAGCAAGATTCGATCTACACTCAAAGCGGCTGGGCGCCAACGCAATATCGACGCCCGAGCCCAAGAGATCCAAGCCGCATTGCGGTCTGAGCAGCTCGCCGCACCCGCCGCCGTGACTGCGGCGTTCGCCGCGACCACCCGCGCCACCGTGGGCATCATCGCCGAACTGAACCGTCAAATTGATGACCTCGAGAGTGAACTGAGCGCGCATTTTGAGACACACCCGGACGCCGACATCTACCGCTCCCTGCCAGGACTTGGTGTCATCCTCGGCGCCCGGGTGCTCGGTGAGTTCGGGGACGACCCGAACCGCTACACCACCGCCAAGTGTCGCAAGAACTACGCCGGAACATCACCATTGACCATCGCGTCGGGCAAGAAACGCGCGGTCCTGGCCCGCCACGTCCGCAACCGCCGGCTCTACGACGCAGTCGACCAATGGGCCTTCTGCGCGCTGACCCGAAGCCCCGGGGCCCGACTGTTCTACGACCAACGCCGCGCCGCCGGCGACCTTCACCACCAAGCACTACGCGCCCTCGGCAACCGACTCGTCGGCATCCTGCACGGCTGCCTCCGCCACCGAACCCGCTACGACGAACACAAAGCCTGGGCACACCGCCAAGCCATCGCCGCTTGACAACTTATGGACCTGGGATGTCTAACTCGTACATCGCCGGAATGCCGCTTCAGAGAACTGAAGTCTCCGACAACTGTGCAGGGCGGACCTGCGCCCACGGGGCTCCGATTGCGCGATAATGAATTGCTGCGCGACTCTGGCGGCAAGTCCAGCGCCCATAAAGGATGGTGTGACGTGGAAGTGGACAGGCCCGCTCGCGACCCTGGTGCCCGCAAGGCACCCATCGCTTCCGGCTTCGACTACGAGTACGACGAGGCACATGATGTACCGGCCGGGCCGCTGCGTGAAACTCCTCCACCACATCGAGTCGATCCCCCACCGGGGGTACCCCTCGGCGAGGGCGGGGACTATGGCTATGACGAGGCCCACGATTTCTGCGCACGCCACTCAACCAAGACCTGAAAACGCGCGCACCAACTCGCCGATTCCGAGATATTGATGGTGCTGTTAATTGGCTGTGCGTCGCCTCATGACGTTTTCAACCGGACCTGGTGGGCAAGACAAGCGCCATGGTCAAGCGATACGCCTGGGCGGCAGCCGCCATCTGTTGCCTCCTGCAATCTGCTGTGGGGATTGCCAGCGCAGCCACCCTTTACCCGCCCGGAAGCACCGGAGTCGACCTGAGCTGGCCAAACTGTTCGGAGCAGATTCCGGCCAGCGCGACGTTCGGGATCATCGGCGTGACCGAAGGTACGGCCTACTCCGCTAATCCGTGCCTTGCAGCCCAAGCGGCTCATTTCCCGAAGACGTTGAGCCTGTATGCCAACAGCGGCTGGAATGATCGCTCCACCCATCTGGACCCGTCCAGCCCCAGAGCATGCCTGCCTGAGGATGCCGACTGCCTGGCCTACAACTACGGGTACAACGCGGGCCTGGCCGCCTACGACGCGGCGGCCGCGGCCGGAGTGTCCAGCGGCATGTGGTGGCTCGACGTTGAGTTGGATAACACCTGGAACGACGACGCGATCCAGAACCGCAACAGCCTGCAAGGCGAACACGACGCCCTGACCGCCCGCGGTGCCACCACCGTCGGCATCTACAGCACAACGGCAGGGTGGCAGACAATCACCGGCGACTGGCAGAATAGCTGGCCCAGCTGGATCGGCGCTGATGACGCTGCCAGCGCCCAGGGCAGACAAGCGTGCACGGGTCATCAATTCACTGGCGGACCGACGTTGGTGGTGCAGTCCGATCCGCACCGCATCGACCAAGACATAGCCTGTTGACGACCGCCCAGTCGGAGTGACACGGCATGGCCATCGCTCAGGTCGGGTCGAATAGACGTGCAAGGACCCGAGGGTCAGAGAGGTCGTCTTGCCGTCCGATACTTCGTCCAGAGTGCCGGAGAGACGGCGAAAGATCGGTTTCTCTCGCTATTCGTAGCCGGAATTTCTACTCGGTAAGTGCGGTCAATGTCGGGAAGGTCGCCGGTTCGATCCGGGCCCTGGCCACCAGCGAGCGTCAGTCCCTATCCGCGCTGAGAACGCCTGGCCCAATAGCGCTGGCCGTCACTAGGCATCCGACCGAAGGCGGCCTTGATCACCGGAGCGAGAACCTTCACCGGCACCGCCAGTGCGCTTCGCGGTTCGAGCGCCAGCGTCCACGTGAAGAGGGTGTCGTTTCCGTCGGGCTCGACGAGGTAGTCCTCGGCAAAGCGGGTGAACAGTTGCGCGGTGGACTCGTAGACCGCGAACGAGTGGCGCCGTCCTTCGTCCCACAGAAAGTAGCGCTCGCGCATCCGCGGTCCGACGGGCGGGGCGACCTCACGCGTGGTGCCGACGCCGAACGGCCGCGGCGACGTCCAGGTGACCGACTTCAGCGTGGGACCCCAGGCCGAGATGGACGCATCCGAGGTCAGCTGCTCCCAGACTTGCCGAGGCGTCGCGGCGAAGCGCTTTTGATAGGTGAAGACGTGGGGCGCCGAGTCGAGGAAGTCGGCGTCGGCGGGCTCGAGGGGATACCAGCGCGTCATGGCTGCTCAGCATGCCGCAATGCTGGTCGCGGCGCGTCGAGACGAACAACGGCCCGCTATTGAACATATGTAGAAGGGGGTTGTCGACGCCGGTACGGTCGCGTACCGTAGCCGGTACCTTGCAGTACCACAACGAAGGGGCGACATGGGCGAGGCGACGAGGGATCCGGTTCGGCTACCGCCGGGCCCGCGGATACCGAAGGCCGTCACGGGCATCGCATTCCTCGCCGCACGGCATCGTGCGATTGCATCGATGGGCGGGCGCTACGGCGACGCATTCACGGTGAACCTGCCGATCTTCGGCGAGACCGTCGTCATCAGCGGCCCTGCGTTGATCAAAGATCTCTTCACCACGAGCAGCGACCTGGTCGCCCGGGCATCCAACCTCGGCACCGTGCTGGGCCCGGGTTCGACGTTCAGCCTCGACGGCGACGAGCACCGCGCGCGGCGAAAGCTGCTCGTCCCGCCGTTCCACGGCAAGCGGATGGTCGGCTATGAAGCGATCGTCGAAGAAGAAGTGATGCGCGAGATCGAGAGTTGGCCGCAGGGGCGGGAATTCGAAACGCTGCAGCCGATGATGCGGATCACCCTCAATGCCATCCTTCGCACGGTGTTCGGCGCGCAGGGCAGCGCCTTCGACGAACTGAGGGAGCTCTTCCCGCCCATGATTCCCCTGGCATCGCGACTGACCGTGTTGCCGCGGGTGTTTCGGCGCGACTACGGCCCGTGGAGTCCCTGGGGGCGCGTTGAACGCTATCGCAGGCGCTACAACGAAATCATCGCCGCACTCATCGCCGAGGCGAGAAGCGATCCGGCGTTCGAAGACCGCAGTGACGTCCTGGCCCTGTTGCTGCAAGCGCGGTACGAGGACGGCTCACCGATCTCTGACGACCACATCGCCGACGAACTGCTCACGCTGCTGTCGGCCGGCCATGAGACAACGGCGACAACGCTGGCGTGGGCGATCGAGCGGCTACGCAGACATCCGCGTCTGTTGAATCGGCTGCAGGCCGAGGTGGACGCGGGCGGCTCCGAGCTGCTTGCGGCCACGATCTGGGAGGTTCAGCGCGTACGCCCGGTGGTGGAGGCGACCGTCAGGGTCGCGCGGCAACGTATCCGGCTGGGGGACTGGGTCATTCCGGAGGGCCACGCCGTCATCGCAAACATCACCATGTCGCATATGTCCGAGCGGAACTTCGTCGACCCGACGTCGTTCAACCCGGATCGCTTCCTCGGCGACAACCCGGATACGCACACCTGGATTCCCTACGGTGGTGGCATTCGCCGGTGCATCGGCGCTGCTTTCGCCAACATGGAGCTGAACGTCACCCTTCGCACGCTGCTGCGCGAATTCGAGCTCGGCACAACGTATGCCGCTGGCGAGCGTGTTCACTCCCGCGGCATTGCCACTGCACCGGCACGCGGCGGTCGTGCCGTTGTCTATCGACGAAAGGTGGGGTCGCCATCAATGATTCGCAAGAATTCCGAGCAGGTGTCGGCATGAGGCTCGAAGAGCAGGTGGTCGTCGACGGGGGGCGCGGTATCGAGCTGTGCTACGAGCAGATCGGCGATCCGAACGATCCGCCGATCGTGCTCGTCGCCGGCTTGGGGCAGCAGCTGCACGGCTCCTGGCCGACCGGCTTCGCCACCGAACTGGCCGCCCGCGGCTACCGCGTCACCCGGTTCGACAACCGCGACGTCGGTCGATCGACGCATATGGACTTCCCGCCGCCGAAGCCGCTCGCGCTGCTGCGCGGCGGCAACCACCCACGGCAGTACCACCTTGGCGACATGGCGCGGGACACCGTCGGGCTCCTCGACGTGCTCGGCTACCGGGATGTGCATCTCGCCGGAATCTCGATGGGCGGCATGATCGCTCAAACCGTGGCCGCGCACCATCCGGGCCGGGTCCGAAGTCTGACGTCGATCATGTCCACCACGGGCGCCCCGCGTATCGGCCGGCCGGCGATGTCCACGTGGTATCGGCTGGCGACCGCCAAGCCGCCGCGTTCCCGCGACGAGGCGATGCAGCGCGATCTGGCGATCTTCCGCCACATCGGTTCCCACGGCTTCCCCTTCGATGAAGAGCGGGTGCGGGAACGAGCCGCCATCGGCTGGGACCGCGACCGCAGCAGCGCCGGCACGCCGCGGCAACTGGCGGCAATCTTCCGCTCCGGCGACCGCACCGCCGAGCTTCGCGAGATCGACGTGCCGACGCTGGTCATCCACGGCGACCGAGACCGGATGGTGAATCCGACGGGCGGCACCGCGACCGCGCGGGCCATTCGTGGCGCCCGGCTGGAAACCATGTCGGGTATGGGCCACGATCTGCCTGCCGGCGCATGGGCACGCGTCATGGACCTGATCACCGAACACGTCGCCTCGGCACCGAACAGCGACGTCGAATCGAAGGAGCATCGATGAGCAGCCGCAGAAGAATCAGTGGCCGGACCGCCGTCATATCCGGCGCGGCATCGGGCATCGGCCGCGCATTGGCGCAACGACTTTCGGCGCACGGCTGCCCGGTCGCGCTCACCGACATCGACGAGCTCGGCTTGAAAGAGACCGAAGCCGGCCTGTCGGGGGCCGCGCTCTTGCGGGTGCTCGATGTGCGCGACGCCGACGCCCAACGTGACTTTGCCGACGAGGTGCGTGAGTGGGCGCCCGCACCACTGGGGGCGGTGTTCAACAATGCGGGGGTCGCGACCGCCTCCAGCGTGCTCGACGCGAACCCGGAGGATGACAACTGGTTGTGGGACATCAACTTCCACGGAGTCGTCAATGGGACGCGCGCGTTCCTACCCATTCTGGTCGAGCAGGATTCCGGTGCGATCGTGAACACCTCCAGCGTGTTCGGCCTTGCCGGGATGCCCAACCAAAGCGCCTATTGCTCAGCGAAGTTCGCCGTCCGCGGCTTCACCGACTCGTTGCGCCAGGAACTACGCGGCACCGACGTGACCGCCATCAACGTGCATCCAGGTGGGATCAACACCAACATCGTGCGCAACGCCCGGTTCCGCAAGGACCCCGACGGGCGTGGCCGCAGCCACGAGCAGATGGTGGCGGAGTTCGCCGCGATCACCATGACCCAGCCCGAAAAGGCCGCCGCGATCATCCACCGCGGCGTGGAACGGGGCAAGGCCCGCATCCTGGTGGGGCCCGACGCCTACGTCTTCGACATCCTGACCCGGGTGACACCCACCCACTACTACGACGTGATCAGCAGGGTCGAATCGCGCCTCCGGCGCCGGTCTCAGCAGTCCGCCGACGCGACGGTTTGATGTGTCATGCGCGCCGTGGTCATCACCAAGCACGGTGACATCTCCGTCCTGAAGGTTCAGGACCGACCTGACCCGCCGCCACCCTCGGCGGGGCAGGTGCGCATCGCGGTTCGGGCCGCGGGTGTGAACTTCGCCGATCACCTTGCGCGCGTCGGCATCTACCCGGACGCGCCCAAGCCACCCTGCGTCGTCGGATACGAGGTGTCGGGCACCGTCGAGGCCGTCGGCGACGGGGTGGACCCGTCCCGCGTCGGCGAACGTGTCTTCGGCGGCACCCGATTCGGCGGCTACGCCGACACGGTGAACATTTCGGCCGTCGATGCGATACCGCTGCCCGATTCGCTGAGCTTCGAGCAGGGCGCGGCCATCCCGGTCAACTATGCGACCGCGTGGGCGGCGTTGCACGGCTACGGTTCATTGCGCGCCGGTGAGCGCGTGCTCATCCACGCGGCGGCGGGTGGGGTGGGCATCGCCGCGATTCAATTGGCGAAGGCCGCGGGAGCCGAAATCCACGGCACGGCCTCGCCGGGTAAGCACGCACGCCTGGCCGAGTTGGGCGTCGACCGCGCCATCGACTACCGCAAGGACAACTGGTGGAACGGGTTGCCGCCCTACGACATCGTGCTCGACGCGATGGGCGGCAAGTCGCTGAAGCGCTCCTACGACCTCATCAGGCCCGGTGGCCGGATCGTCGCGTACGGCTTCTCGGCGATGCAGCAGGGCGACAAGCGCTCGCTGCGCAGGGCGCTGCCGCAGCTGCTGCCGATGCTGCGCGGCTTCAATCTCGTCAAGCAGATGTCGGACTCCAAAACGGTGATCGGGCTGAACATGCTCAAGCTCTGGGACGACCGGGGCACATTGGAGCCGTGGATCGCGCCGCTCACCACGGCACTCGCCGACGGTGTCGCCGTCCCGATCGTGCATGAAGCGGTACCGTTCGCCAACGCCGGTGAAGCCCACCGGATTCTGGCCGCGCGCGAGAACGTCGGCAAAGTGGTGCTGGTGCCCTAACCGGTCGCGATTTCGGCGTGAAATGTTGCGGTGAGCGCAACCAACCACGCCGAAATCGCTAGATACGGGGCGGTTCGGCGGTGGCCCGGGCGCGCTCGAACAGCACAAGGTCGTGTGCGGCGGCGATGACCAGGTCCGGTTCTGCGGTCCGGTGAAGCTCGGCCAGGCGAGCGTGGTTGTCCCACATCTTCTTTCGATCGAAGGCGACCGCGGTCTCCATGGCCCACAGGGTGCGCGGGACGTGCGTGCCGTCGAGGTAGCCGTAGTGGTAGAAGGCGTCACCGCAGTGCAACACCCACCGATGACCCGCGTCGACCGCAATGCAGGTATGACCGCGGGTGTGACCGGGGAGCGAGACGAGCACGATGCCGGACGCGATCTCGTCGAGCTCCTTGGCCGCCGAAAAGCCGCGCCATGCTTCGCCGTTCGGCTTGTGCTCGACGACATCGCGGTCCTTCACCCATTGCTGGCGGCCATACCTGACCCGTTCACCGCGGGTGGGCGCGGAGAATGCGGCGACTGCCTCCGCCGAGGTCACGTGCAGTTGTGCACGCGGGAAGTCCGCTGCGCCACCGACGTGATCGGTGTCCAGATGGGTGAGAACGATGTGGCGGACATCCTCGCGGCGGAAGCCGAGCCGGTCGAGTTGGTGTGCCGCGGTCTCGTCGGCACGGAACTCGGGCCGGGTGAAGAGCCGAACCGGCCCGACCCGCCCCTTCGGATCGGCGCAGTCGTCGATTCCGAAGCCGGCGTCGACGAGGACCAGTCCGTTGTCGGTCTCCACCAGCAGGACGTGACACACGCAGACCGGGCCGCGCGGGGGATGCATGGTGCCGCAGTTGAGATGGTGAACCTTCACTGGTGGTCTTGCTCCTCGCGTGCGCCCTGCTCGCCCACCAGAGCGAGCACCTCTCCGCGGCCGATCTGCGTCACAAGGCTCGCGGAGTCGAAGTAGACGCGCTCGTTGACAATGCGGTCGCCCTCGAAGAAGAACACCGCGATGACGGGCACCCGGAACGCCTTGCCCGTCGGTGGAAGACCGTAGAAGTCACCGAGATTGGTTCCGAGCAGGTCGAATTCGACGATCACCGTGTCGTCGGCGACGTGGGGGCGGACGTTGTCGTGGCGCTGGTCCGGAAACGCGGTGCGGGTCATGCGGTAGTAGCCCATCACCTCGTCGGCACCGTCGAAGACCTGCCCGGTAGGCACGATCTCGTAGCGCGGGTGGCCGTTGAAGGTGGCCAGCGTCCGGTCGAACTCCTGCGTCACCTCGGTGTCCATGTGTTCAGAGATGATCTCGAGGCGGCGTTGCCGCAGATCGTCGTCGATCATCCCTTCACTTTAAGCCGACACCAGGGGCAGTCAGACCACTGATTCTGCCGGCGACGCGGCAAGCTTGTGCCGGCGCTGGCGCTCCACGGCGGCCAGGTAGAAGGCCCAGGCGGAAGCCGAACTGCCGAATAGGATGAACCCGATGTACAGCCACGGGTTCTTGATTCCGCGCCGGCGACCGTCGACGATGACCCACACCGGAAAAATCAGCACGCTCATGAACGTGTAGTCCTGGCTGGCCGAGCTCGCGGCCGGGTTGTCGTAGCCGAGAGCGATGAACTCCGACCAGCTTCCGGGCCCCCAGATGAAGTTGTACATGCCGCCCGCGGGCGCGTATTCGGCGACGTACTGATGGTTGAAGTAGTAGCCGAGCACGATCGACGCGAGCCCGACGAGGTAGTAGAAGATCTCGAGCTTCGATAGCTGCGGGCCTGGTGAAAAGCGGCTGAAGACGCCCGGGTTGGTCTTGACGATGGCGGCGAAGGTGGCGAACCCGAGGACGAGATGAATGATGAGGGCGACCATAGGCGGAGTCTCTCGGCCGATCTGTGTTTTGTCAATATTGACATAACCGGCATGAGGTAATTTACGCCCATGGTTCGACCTGCCCAGACGGCGCGCAGCGAGCGCACTCGTGAGGCGCTGCGGCAGGCTGCCGTCGTCCGGTTCCTCGCCCAGGGTGTCGAGGACACGTCGGCCGAGCAGATCGCGGCCGATGCCGGGGTGTCGCTGCGAACCTTTTACCGGCACTTCGCGTCCAAGCACGACTTGCTGTTCGCCGATTACGACGTCGGGCTGCACTGGTTCCGGTCGGCGTTGGCGGAGCGGTCGCCCCACGAGTCGATCATCGAGTCCGTCCAGTCGGCGATTCTGGCCAGGCCGTATGACGACTGGGCGGTCGCGAAGATCCCGGCGTTGCGGGCCCAGGAGCTCGATCCCGGCCGGATCGTGCGGCACATCCGCCAGGTCGAGACGGAGTTCGCCGAGGTCATCGAGGAGCGTCTCGCCGGCGAGGACCCGCCCAAACCCGGTACCGACGACCGGATGCGGATCACCGTGATCGCGCGCTGCATCGCCGCCGCGGTGTTCGGCGCGATGGAGGTCTGGATGCTGGGTGACGACCGGTCGTTGCCGGAGCTGACGCGGCTGACCCGGGAGGCGCTGCAGACCCTGCAGAAGGGCATCGGCGACACCTTCTAGCGAAGGTTTCGTCAATATTGACAAAACTTTGTGCCCGTGTCAGCCTCAGCCCATGGCGGACTTCGACGCGATCGTGATCGGCGCGGGCCACAACGGACTGACCGCAGCCACGCTGCTCCAGAAGGCCGGGTTGCGCACGCTGTGCCTGGATTTCAAGTTGTATGCCGGCGGAATGGCTTCCACGGTACAGCTTTTCGACGGGTTCGAGTTCGAGATCGCCGGTTCGGTGCAGATCCCGACCTCGGCCACCGTCAGCCGCGAACTTGGACTGGACACGCTGCCGACGGTCGACCTCGACGTGATGTCGGTGTCGCTTCGCGGTGTCGGCGACGAACCGCTGATCTACTACACCGACCCGATGAAGCTGCTGACGCACATCAACGAGGTGCACGGCGCCGAGGTCGTCAACGGGATGGCCGGGCTGATGGCGTGGTGTCAGGCGCCGACCAGGGCGCTCGGCCGGTTCGACGCGGGCCGCCCGCCGAAGACCCTTGATGAGATGTATGCCTGCGCCACGAGCGAATTCGAGCGGTCGACGATCACCGACATGTTGTTCGGATCGGTCACCGACGTGCTCGACCGCTACCTTCCCGACAAGGAGAAGAACGGGGCGTTACGCGGGATGCTGGCGCTGCTGGCGTGCAACACCACCTACCGCGGACCGGCGACGCCCGGCACCGCGGCGGCGTTGGCCTACGGGTTCGCGGTGCCCGATGAGAACGCGCTGCTGGTCAAGAAGCTGCGGGGTGGCATCGGCGCCCTCACCAAGCACCTGGTCGAGCTGTTCACTGCGCACGGCGGTGAACTGCGGCTGCGCAGCAAGGTCGACGAGATCATGGTGGCGGACGGGCGCGTCGCCGGCGTCCGACTCGAGGACGGCTCGACGATCTCCGCGCCGATCGTCATCTCCGGCATCGCACCCGACCTGACGATCAACGGTTTGATCGATGCAAGCGTCGTGCCCGCCGACGTCCGCGAGCGGTTCTCGCGGGTCGACCACCGCGGCAGCTACCTGCAGATGCACTTCGCACTGGACGGCATACCGGAGTTCGCGGCACCCTACGAAGTGCTGAACGACCCCGACATGCAATCCAACATCGGGATTTTCAGCACGCCGGAGGAACTGCAGCAGCAGTGGGAGGACTGCAGGCGTGGCATCGTGCCCGCCGACCCGTCGATCGCACTGCAGATCCCGTCGGTCAACGATCCCGGTCTCGCGCCGGAGGGCAAGCACGCGGCATCGGCGTTCTCGCTGTGGTTCCCGATCACGGAAGGCCGGTCGAGCTACGGCGAGATGAAGGTCGAGATGGGCCAGCGGGTGATCGACAAGATCACCAGGCTGGCCCCCAACTTCGAAGAGCTCATCATCAGGCACACGACGTTCACGCCCAAGCACATGGGCACCATGTTCGGGGCGCCCGGCGGCGACTACTGCCACGGCCTGATTCATCCGGATCAGATCGGGCCCAACCGCCCTGGCCCGAAAGGCTATGTGGACCAGCCTATTCCGATCACCGGCCTGTACCTGGGCAGCGCCGGCTGCCACGGCGGGCCCGGCATCACCTTCATCCCGGGATACAACGCCGCCACGCAGGCGCTCGCCGACGCCTGACCCGGGCGTTTCGGGGCGCTCGCCGCGGGGAATCACCCGTACATGGGCTGGACAGTCGCGGTCACGGGACCAACAGGCGACATCGGCATATCGGCGGTGACCGCCTTGGAGGCGGAATCCGAGGTGGAGCGCATCATCGGAATGGCGCGCAGGCCCTTTGACCCGGCCGGCCACGGCTGGACCAAAACCGAGTACCGGCAGGGCGACATCCTCGACCGCGATGCCGTCGACGCGCTGGTCGCCGACGCCGACATCGTTGTCCATCTGGCCTTCATCATCATGGGGTCGAGGGAGGACAGCGCCCGGGTCAACCTGGCCGGCACCCGCAATGTCTTCGAGGCAACGGTGGCGTCGCCACGCGCCAGGCGCCTGGTCTACACCTCGTCGGTCGCGGCCTACGGCTACCACTCCGACAACCCGGTTCCGATCACCGAAGAGGTACCGCCCCGCGGGTCACCCGAGCATTACTACTCCGAGCAGAAGGCGGCCTGCGAGGCGGCGCTTGCCGAGATCACCGGCGGCACCCCGCTGGAGGTTTTCGTGCTGCGGCCATGCATCGTCGCCGGCCCGAATGCGCTTGCGCTCGCCGAGGCCATGCCGTGGAACCAATTGCCCGATGCGGTACTGAAGGCGTCTCGAGCGTTGCCGATCCTCAAGCCGCCGTTCCCCGATCCGGGTACGCCGGTGCAGCTCGTCCACCACGACGACGTGGCCGCGGCGATCGCCCTGGCCGCAACCACATCCGCGCCGCCGGGCGCGTACAACCTGGCCGCCGACGGGGTGTTGTCCATGTCCGACGTCGGCGAGGCACTCGGCGCCCGGCCGCTACCCGTTCCCCGGGTCGCGATGACGGCGACGTCCGAGATCCTCGCCCGCCTACCGTTCGTCCCGTCGGCGCTCGAATGGTTGCATGCCGGCCGGACGTCGGTGGTCATGGACACCACCAAAGCGAAATCCCTACTGGGCTGGGCGCCGAAATACACAGCGGCCGAGACGTTGTCGGGGTTGGCCGGCGCGCTTTAGCTACTGCGTGTGGTCGCCGGTGTCGGCAGGACCGCTTGGCGTGGCGCCGCCCTCGTCGGACCAGTCCTCGCCCTCCGCTGCACTCTTGCCCGGATCACTCACCACATCGTCGTCGGCGCCCTTCGGGCCGGAATCGGACTCCGCGGTTTCGGGCTTTTCCTTGTTCACCGACACGGACTACCCGGTGGCCGTCGCTTTCATTCAGGAGTCGCGGCGGCGCAACTGATCCGCCCAGTCGTTGGGGACCCGCCCGCGCGGGCCCGGGACGGTCTCTTCCTTCGGGCGGCAATCCGGCGAGGCGAGTTCCGGGCCGTCGTAGTACTCGTTGGTCCGGTAGTTCCAGAACCAGTCCTCGCCGGGTTCGAACGAGCGGATGATCGGATGCCCGGACTCCCGCCAGTGCGCCGATGCATGACGCGCCAACGAGTCGTCACAGCAGCCGATGTGCCCGCAGGCGGCACAGCGCCGCAAGTGCATCCACCATCCGCCGGCCTTGTCGCACTCGACACAGCCGGTACCGCTCGGAGGAACAGTGGGGTCCACGTCAGCGCTCATGCGAGTGAGCCTACCGCCGGCAACCGTTGCGATTGATGCGGCGAAATGCGACTAATCGCCGCACCGAGCGAGACTGTGGGCCTAGGGTCGCGCCATGGCTATAAGCGATTCCCGTGAGGTCGTCATCGAGGCGACGCCGGAAGAGATCCTCGATGTCATCGCCGATGTGGAAACGGCGCCGGATTGGTCGTCGCAGCACCAGGGCGCGGAGATCCTGGACACCGACGACAACGGCAGGCCGGGTCGGGTGAAGCTCAAGCTCAAGACGATGGGTATCTCCGACGAGCAGGTGGTCCAGTACTCCTGGACGGAGCGCACCGCAGGCTGGACGCTGGTCAGTTCCAGCCAGTTGAAGAAGCAGGACGCGTCGTACACGCTCACACCCGATGGAGACAAGACCAAGGTGAGATTCGAGATCACCGTCGACCCTGCAGTGCCCATTCCCGGGTTCGTGCTGAAACGGGCGATGAAGGGCGGCCTCGAGTCGGCGACCGACGGCCTACGCAAACAGGTCATGAAAATCAAGAAGGGCGGTTAGCGCAGGTTTCGGTCTTGGCCGCAGCGGCTACCGGACATCCATGGCAATCACTGAAGCTCGCGACGTCACGATCGAGGCGACGCCAGCCGAGATCATGGACGTGCTGGTCGACCTGGAATCGCTGACCGAGTGGTCGTCCGCCCATCAGAAGGTCGAGGTGCTCGAGCGTGACGACGAGGGCAGGCCCACGAAGTCCCGTCAGGTGGTCAAGGTGGTCGGTGTGAACGACGAACAGGTGCTGGACTACACCATCCACGACGACGGCGTGAGCTGGAACCTGGTCAGCTCCAAACAGCAACGCGCACAACAGGGCCGCTACACCTTGACCCCCAACGGCGACGCCACCGACGTGCATTTCGAATTGACCGTGGACCCGGTTCTGCCGCTGCCAGGATTCCTGATAAAGAGGGGCGCCAGGGGACTGATGGAGACGGCCACCGACGGTCTGCGCAAACGTGTACTCGAGGTAAAGAGGGGCGGATAGGCGCTAAGTCGCCATATTCGCCGCGGACGCCATTGCGGGCTCATAAGCTCCGGGTGTGCGTTTGTCGTGGCCGTTAATTGGCCGCTCGGAGGAGATGCGGGCGATCGACTCCGCCATCTCGGCTCCAGAGGTCGCAGGCATTCTGATCTGCGGTCCGGCAGGGGTGGGAAAGACTCGGATCGCCCGCGAGGCGCTGTCGGTCGCCGGGTCTCACGGATGGGAAGCCCGGTGGACGGTGGGCACGTCGTCGGCGCGCGAGATTCCGCTTGGTGCGTTCACCGCATGGGCGCCGTCGGGTGTCGCCGATACCGTTTCGCTGCTGCGGGGCGTCGTCGAGTCGCTGACCGCCGCGACATCACGGGCCGGCGCCGTCGTGGCAGTCGACGACGCACACCTGCTCGACGACCTGTCGACGTTCGTGGTGCATCAGATCGTGGCGCGGGGTGCGGCAAAGGTGATTCTGACGGTGCGCAGCGACGCGCCGATTCCCGCTGGGCTGCAGGAGATTTGGAAGGCCGCGCAGTTCGACCGGCTCGACCTTGCGCCCCTGCCGCACGACGAGACCACGGCGCTGCTGTCCGCCGCGCTCGGCGGAGCGGTGGCCACCGACGCCGCCGAACGGCTGTGGAAGCTGACCCACGGCAATGCCCTGTATCTGCAGAACATCGTCGAGCAGGAGGTTTCCGACGGTCGGCTCGTGCGCGAGCAGGGGTCGTGGCGGTGGACCGGTAATCCAATCCTGCCGCCCGGGCTGGCGGAGATGGTCGAGTCCCGCATCGGCGACCTGTCCGGGCCCGTCAGCGACGTGATCGATGTTCTCGCGGTCGGCGAGCCGATCGATCTCTCGATGCTGACGCGGATGACCGACCCAGCCGCTGTCGAGGAGGCCGACACTCGCGGCCTCATCACGGTTGAATCCGCCGGCGGCTCACTCGAGGTACGACTGGCACACCCGTTGTACGGGGAGGTACGCCGCAGAGGTGCGCCGCCAACCCGGCTACGTCGGCTGCGCGGACGCGTGGCCTCCGAGCTTGCGGCATCCCGGGACGGCGAAGACCTCCGAGTCATCGTGCGCCGCGCAGCATTGAGCGTCGACTCCGACCTTCCACCCGATGCGAATCTGCTCGTCACGGCGGCGCACGGGGCGGTGTGGCTCGCTGACCTGTCCCTCGCTGATCGACTGGCAGCGGCGGCGGTCGACGCCGGGGCAGGTCCGGAACCCAATTTCGTTCGGGCACACGCTCTGTCATGGCTGGGGCGCGGCGAAGAGGCGGAGGCTGTGCTCGCCGGCATTCCCGCTTCCGATCTGAGTATTCAACAGCGTGCCAGGCTTGCCTTCCTGCGGTCGAGCAACATGCTGTGGGCTCTCGGTGACCCCTCCCGCGCCAAGGAGCTCATCGACGAGGCATCGGGTCGCACGCCCGCGGATGCCCGCACCTACATCGACGCCTTCCTCACGGTGTACTGGTTTGCGACGGACCAACCCGATGCCGCCGCCAAAGCTGCGAAAGGCCTTGCCCTGCAAGATCTTCCCGTCGTCGGTGCCGAGATAGCGTGGGCGCTCGCGCAGATCGCGGCGGACGCAGGTCGCACCACCGCGGCCATCAAGACCGCTGAGGAGGGATACGACGTCGCGACGCGCACCCTCGACGCTCCGCACATGCGGTTCAACATCGCCGACGCACACGTCACCGCCCTGCTGCTGGCGGGTCGAGTGGCGGACGCGCGCGATGTGGCCGAACGCACCCGCGTGCAGGCGGCGAGCCTTCCCGGTGCTGCCCAACCACTCGGAGCCGCCGTGGCAGGTCGGGCCGCCCTCGGCGCCGGCGATCTGCGCACCGCCTGCCTGCTGCTGCAACAGGCCATGCACGGGCTGGCGGCGTCGTACGCGGCCGGCTGGGGATATCGGTACCGGGCAGCCCAGGTGACCGCGTTGGCCATGCGCGGGTCAAGCGGCGAGGCGGCGGCGGCTCTTCGGACCCTCGACGACGTACAGCGTGCGTTTCGATCGTTGGACTTCGAGCGGAGTCTGGCGCGGGCGTGGGTTGCGGCGAGCCAGGGGGCGGTCAGCGAGGCGATCGCCGTTCTGGGCGGTGCGGCCGAAAGATCCCGAACGGCTGGCCGTTTCGCAGAGGAAGTGATGTGTCTGCAAACCGCGACGCAATTCGGTGATCGAGCATGCGCGCCGAGGCTGCGTGAGCTGGAGCAGATCGTCGAAGGGCCCCGCGCGGGCCTGGCGGCGCGGTTCGCGGCGGCACAACACGACGATGACGGCGCCGAGTTGGCCGCCGTTTCAGAAGATTTCGAGCGTATTGGTGACATCGTTGCCGCCATCGACGCCGCTGCACTCGCAGCACTGGCCTACCGCCGAAAGGACAAGCGGGGATCTGCCCTTGGCTGCTCGACGAGAGCCGATGCGCTCGCGGCACAATGCGGCGCGGTCACATCGGCGTTGCGCCAGGCCACCGAGGCATTGCCGCTGACGGCTCGCGAGACAGAGATCGTGATGCTCATCGGTGAAGGACTGTCCAACCGCGTCATTGCCGAGCGGTTGACCCTTTCCGTGCGCACGGTCGAGAGCTATGTCTACCGGGCGATGGCGAAGACGGGCACCTCGCGCCGCGAAGAGCTGGCTGCGCTTCTGCCGCGTCGCACGCCAACTCAGTAGCACGCCTCGCCTACCGCCGGAATTGCAGTGGCCTACTACTGCGCCCGTCGCCGCTGACGCGACGGACGATCGATCGGTCACTACGCCATGAAGGAAGGCATGAGATGTCTGATTCATCTCTGGCACCCGCCGATCCTCGAGTGCTTGCCAACGGTCCTGCGCCAATCATCGAGCAGGCTCCCCAACCGCAGATTGTTATCAGTGAGCGCGCGGTCATGCTGGGCACGGCGGCCGCCGCGTCCCCACCACATGAGAAGTCCAGCCACAACGTCATCGCTGTACTACACGAGATCTTCCACCATCATCCCGATGGCGGGCCGCACGCGACGCATCACCATCCGCACTATCCACCGCGGCTGGACGTCGTTCTCGAGCATGCCGCGATGGAACGCGAGATGCACCGGCTGTGACCGCCGTCCTGCAACTTGACCGCGTCGTCAAGACCTATCACCGGGGCAGCGAGCAGGTACACGTGCTCACCGACGTCGACTTCACCTTGGAGGCAGGAGAATTCGTCGTGGTGACCGGCCCTTCCGGCGCGGGCAAATCCACCCTGCTCCATATCGCGAGTGGTCTGGACGAACCCGATAGCGGCACGGTGGCTGTCGCCGGCCAGAACCTGTGGAGCATGGGCGCCGGCGCGCGCGCCGCCTTCCGGCGACGCAACCTCGGATTCGTCTTCCAGTTCTTCAACTTGGTGCCGATGCTGTCCGCGGTGGAGAACGTGTCGCTACCGCTCGTGCTCGACGGAATGCCGGCCCGCACAGCGGACGAGCGCGCTGAGGAGCTTCTGCAACGCGTGGGCCTTGGCTTGCGAACCCGACATCGGCCCGCCGAACTGTCAGGCGGACAGATGCAGCGGGTGGCGGTCGCCCGCGCGCTGGTGGCGCGGCCGTCGATCGTCCTTGCCGACGAGCCGACGGGAAACCTGGACAGGCATTCGTCGATCGAGGTGTTGGACCTCTTGCGTTCCCTGTCGGACGAAGAGGGCACGGCGGTCGTCATGGTCACCCATGACGAGGCGGCGGCGCGGTACGGCACCCGCGAACTGCGTCTCGTCGACGGGCGCGCGTGCGCCCTCGATACCGCGGCGCCCATCGCGGAGTGTTGATGCGGAGGCTGCGCGCAGGATGGATGTCGTTCCGGCGAATCCACCTCGCCGCGTTGATCGCCGACTGGCGACGTACACTGCTCAGCGCGGTCGGTGTCGCGGTGGGGGTGACGATCGTCCTCGGGACGTTGGTACTCAAATCTGAGCTCGCCCGCCCGTTCGATTCCTTCGGTCCGTCGTTGACGCACGCCGCCGGCATCGGGGTCGTCGAGGTCACCCCGAACATCAGCGCCCGGTTGCCGATCACCACGGTCGATCGGCTGCGCACCGAGGTGCCCGGAGCGCAGGCAGTCATCCCGATCGTCGCCGGCTTGACCCCGGTGGACGTCGCCGACGGCGCGCACGGGTTCTTTCTGCTCGGCGGGTCGTGCCAGATCGAACTGCTCGTTGGCTCCTTCAATTGCGAGCAGCGTGCCCGCGAGCGGCCCGCAGACGGCCCCGGCGTGCCTCTGCAGATTCCGGAGTTCATCGCCCAGCGGCACGGGCTGAAGCTGGGCGACGAGTTGCGCATCCCGGGGCTGCCTCCAGGTTCGGCGCACCTGGGATGGACGTTCCCCGAATTCGACCGCGTCGCAGGCATCAACGACGGCTACGTGCTGCTCGCCCCGTCGGCAGAGGTCGCCGCGGACATGCTGTCGTCATCGGGCTATGTCACGGCCGCGTTCGTCGTGCCGGAACGGGGTGCCGACATCACCGCGGACGTCGGGCGCGTCATCGCGGGCGTCGCAACGGCCGGGCCGCCCCGGCCGCATCAGCCCGCCGTACTCGAGAACGGCACGCAGAGCTTCAACCTGACCGTGCTCGTCGGTGTGCTGATCGGTTTCCTGATCGCGGTCAACACCATCCTGTTGGCCGTCGAGGACCGACGGGCCGTGATGGGGACCATCGGCGCGATCGGCGCCAAACCTGTCGCACTGTTCAGCGGAATGCTCGGTGAAGGCGCCATCGTCGGAGTTCTCGGGGGACTGCTGGGCGTGCCCAGCGGCTTCCTGCTCGGCACCTATCTGGTGGACGAATTCGGCAGATCCATGTTGGCAGGGTCCGGCGGCACCATCGCTGCCCACTTCACAACGAGTCTGGTCGTCGTGGGAGCCGTGGCAGGCACTGCTGCCGGAATCCTCGCGATGATCGGACCGGCGGTGCGGCTGGTCCGCGAAGGGCCGTTGGCGTCGATGGCAAGCGTCGGCGGCGTGCAGCGCGCCAGAACGATTCCACCGTGGCCGCCCGTGGCGGGTGCGGTGATGGTGGCGGGTGCCATCGTCGTGCTGAAGGTATTCGAACGCGGTTCGCTGCCACTGAATGTGGGCATCAACGCGATGTCGTTCGGGCTCGCCGGGGCCGCGCTGTCGACGGTGTGGTTCGCCCCGCGGGGTGCCGAGAGATTGATCGACGTGCTGAGCGTTGCCCGTCCGGACGTCGGGCGCCTGCTGCGGTCCGATGTGCGGCGCTACACGGTGCTGTTCGGCTTTTCGGCGGCGATACTCGTCAACGGCACCGCACTGGCCATCGGCTCCCAGACCATGGAGTTGCTCGGTACCACACAGGTCGCCGAGGAGAAGGCTGACCGGTTGCCCTCCGCCTTGCTGATCTCCGCACAGGGGGTCCTGGATCAGCGCGACGGTCATCTGGCCGATCCCACCTTCGCAATGGTGAGCGGCGCGGCCGCCGAACACGACGTGTCGTCGCGGTGGCGGTCGTCGATCTCGTCAGGGACGTTGTCGCGCATCGTGATTGGCGTCACGCCCGGTGATTGGTACAGCCAAGCGCTGTATCAGCCGATTACAGACCCCGATCGGGTATGGCAGGGTCTGCGCGACGGGCAGATCGCGCTGAGCGAGGTCGCCGCAAGCCGGCTGCGGGCGACGACGGGAGACGTGGTCGAGCTGCCGACTGTCAACGGGTCCAAGCGGTTCCGAGTGGCCGGCGTATTCCGGCCCCAGATGATCAACGACGCCGCGGTCGGCGACATCGTTGTTGCTTCGGCGGGATTAGCCCGGACCGCCTGGGCCGCCGTCCGTGACCAAGTGGCGGTACGCTATTCGTCTCCGGCCGATGCAACCGCCCACCGCCATGATTTTCTGAGCCTCGACGCCGGTCTGTCGGTGTACGACAACGAGCAGTGGCGATCGGTGGCCACGGCGGGCATCAGCCGCTTCTTGAAGCCGTTCACCATCGCCGGATACGTGGTGATGGCGGCCGCCGGCTTGAGCGTGCTGAACGTCTTCGTGCTGGGACTCGTGCAACGCAGGCGTGAGCGGGCCGTGCTGCGGGCCATCGGGTTGACGCGCGGGCAGGAGCAGGCTGTCATCGTCGCGTACGCCGGCCTGCTCGCCGTACTCGTCGCTCTCATCGGTGGGCTCGGAGGTGTTGGCCTGACATATCTCTGGTCACTGGGGTCGCCCGTCTATTACGGCATCAAGGTCGATTGGGGGGTGCTGGAACTGCCGCTGAGAACGGGGGTGGCAGCCGTGATGGCTCTGGTGATGGCCGCGGCGGTATATCCGTTGGCTTATGCACGACGGCTGGAGGCAATCGATGTGCTGAGAAACAGTTGACACCCGAATTGCAGTGGTTCGCTACAGAGTTGCCTCGGTCGAGGGGTCCGGGGCAGTCCCAAAGCGACCCACCCCTGCGCGGGATCACGTCGTCGAACCGCTGTGAAACCCGGCGAATTCGAAGTATCGCGCTACTGCGTTCGCTTCAGCCGATGTAAGCCACGATTGTTCACGGAAGACGAGTCCGCCGCGGTTGCAGCTACCGAGAGGGGCGTCATGTTAGTTCGGCTCGCACGGCTAGCCGTGTTTCGACCAAAAGCGGTACTTGCCGCGACCTTGGTGATCGGCATTGCCGCCCTCGCCTATGGATCCGGGATCAGCGAGCGACTGTCTGGCGGTGGCTTCTACAGCGCTTCCTCTGAATCGCAGCGCGCCGCTGCCCTGCTTGACCAGCGTTTCCACGTTGGAAAGCCAAACCTTTTGGTACTCGCAACTGCCACCGGAGGCCGGTCGGTGGACGACCCCGCCGTCGTTGTCGCCGGCCAAGCACTTACGCACGAGCTTGCCGCCACGCGTGGTATCACCGGGATCGACTCGTACTGGGGGGCGACGAGATCCGCACTGCTTCGCAGCAATGACGGGACCAAGGCGCTGATCGTGGGACACGTCGAAGGCGATGAGCGCGAGTTTGCCGCTGCGGCAGAGCGTCTCGTCGCCGAATACCGCGGCACCGAGCGCGGTCCGCTCAAGCTGGAACTGGGCGGTGAGGCGGTCAGCTACGTCGATGTGACCAATCAGCTGAACCACGACCTGGGGATCAGTGAAGCGATCGCGATGCCCGTGATCTTGGTGGTGATGACGCTGGTGTTCGGCAGTCTCGTCGCGGCCGGTCTGCCGCTGTTGATCGGTGCGCTGTCGATCGTGGGTTCCCTGGGTCTCCTCGCGTTGCTGTCGGCGATCACCCCGGTGTCCAACTACGCGCTCAATGTGACGACGATCCTCGGGTTGGCCCTCGCGATCGATTACAGCCTCTTGGTGCTGACCAGATTCCGAGAGGAGAGGAATCGCCGTGAAACCCTCGATGATGCGATTATAGAGTCGGTTCGAACGGCTGGCCGCACGGTCGTGTTCTCGGCGGCCACGGTGGCGCTGTCGGTGCTGGCACTGGTCGCCTTTCCGATGATGTTCCTGCGTTCCATCGCATACGCATGTATCGGTGTGATCCTGCTCGCGACCACATGCGCGATTCTCGTCCTGCCGGCACTGTTGCGACTACTAGGCTCGAGAATCGACTCCCTCAATGTTGGCCGGGCGCGACTGGCCGGGCGACGCGCGCCGACGAGACTCCAAGCTGCGGACACCGGATTCTGGTTCCGTAGTTCACATCTGGTCATGCGCAGGCCGGTCGTCACGGGCGGAGCGGTTCTGCTGCTTGCTCTCGTGCTTGCGGCTCCTTTCGCCAACCTTCGATTGAACTTCCCAGATGATCGCTCACTGCCGACGTCAATCGAGAGCCGCAGTGTCGGCGATGCGGTTCGGTCCGAATTCCCGGCAAAGGCAAGCGCTTCGATGGATGTGGTCACAGAAGAACCGGTCAGCGCGGATCAGCTCGATACGTATGCCGCAGCGTTGTCAAAGTTGACCCACGTCGCAGCGGTCAGGGCGGAAGGAGCCAGCTACACCAACGGCCTGCGCATCGGTGAAATCCAGGAATTCGACACGTCCGATGGCGCGTATCTGACGGTGCTTCCGGATATCGACCCGTATAGCGATGCAGCCCATCTGTTGCTCGATCAGGTACGCGGAATCCCCTCTCCCGGTGCGGTTCACGTCGGCGGACTGACCGCGGAGAACTTCGATACGAGAGATGCGTTGCTAGGCCGAGTTCCGCTGGTCGCCATGCTGATCATCGTGGCCATGTTCTGCGTCTTGTTCGCGTTCACCAGAAGCGTGTTGCTCCCGATCAAGGCGTTGGTGCTCAACGTGGTGAGCTTGTCGGCGACTCTCGGTGCGATGGTGTTCATCTTCCAGGAAGGTCACCTCAGGTGGCTGGTGGGAGATTTCACTGTCACCGGGACACTGGCCACGCCGACGCCGATCCTCATCATCTGTGTCGCGTTCGGGTTGTCGATGGACTACGAAGTGTTCATGCTGTCGCGAATCACCGAGGAGTATCGCGTCCACGGCGACACCAACCTCGCGGTGATGTCCGGGCTGCAACGCGTCGGCCCGATCGTCACCGCGGCGGCATTGATCATGTCGATAGTGTTCATCGCGATGGCTACGTCCGAGGTGTCGTTCATCAAGTCGCTGGGTGTCGGGCTGGCGCTTGCAATCATGTTCGACGCCACGCTCATTCGGGCAGTGCTCATGCCCGCCGCGATGAGGCTGATGGGTCGTGCAAACTGGTGGGCGCCTCGTTGGCTGAGGCGACCCGACCAGCAGGTCGTGAGAACGCGCGGACGTCATCGCCAAGCGACGGGCCGACATCGCCAACTGGTAGCGCATTGACGGTGAACGCGACGGCACACAGGAGTTCTGATGCAGCCCGATGAGGAGCTCACGGCACTGCGGTCGGTATTCGATACCTTCGCGTCCGGTGACGGAACGACGCCGAGAGCCAGTGAGACTCGCGCTGCCGAACTGTTCGCTGAATGGGCGGCGGCCAATCTCGATGTGACACAGCGCGAAGAACTCAGCGCGGTACTCCACACGTGGAACGGTGCGATCACAGGGGCGAACTTCAACGCAGGGCCACCGCGCGCTGTCGGTCTTGACCACATGCAACGCGAACGGATGTTGTTGTCCTGGGCGCAATCGCGGAGGTCATCCGAGCGATCGGTGTTCCAGTCGCTGAAAACTGTGGGTCTGCTCGCGTATCTGTCCGAAACCGAATCCGCAGAGACCTGGGCCTCAAGCGGTTACCCGTCACCGCATAGCGGCGCATCCCCTACCCCGCCTCCAGTCGCGCCTCTCCGGATTTCCGGTGACGCCACGCTGAGTTGCGGTGTGGTGATCGTGGGCTCGGGACCCGGAACAGGCACTGCGGCAGCTGTGTTGGCGTCATCGGGCATTGACGTGATGGTGCTCGAAGCGGCCGATTTCAAGTCCGGCGACGCTGCCCTGGATAACTGGCGGGCGGTAGCCAACCGTTTCGGTCCGCTATCCGGGACGAATATCGACAGTGTCGCATTGATGCGAAACTCGTGCCGTGGCGGAGGGCAGGCCGTCAATTACACCGCGGCGTTCCGCACATCGGATGCCGTGCGGGCCGCATGGGCCGAACTCGGCGCGTCCCATTTCGCGGATAACGAATACGCCCGGGCACTGGACGCCGTTTGCGAAAAACTCGGCACCACAACGGAGTCGGCACCGGGTGCCGCGCAGGACGATGTCATGGCGCGCGGCCTTGGTGAACTAGGTTGGCGCGTCGCGTCCATTCCGCGCAACCTCAAAGGCTGCGAGGTCGGCAGTGTATGCGGGAGCTGCTCCATCGGCTGTCCACTCGGTGCCAGGCGGTCGCCCAACACATGGCTGCACGAGGCAACCGCGCACGGAGCCCGGATCGTGGTCGGTGTCGAAGTCGACAAGATCCTCATTCACCACGGTAAAGCGGTCGGAGTTTCGGCATGGTCGGCCGATGGCCACGCTCTGACGATACGAGCCGATGCCGTGGTCGTGGTCAGCGGTGCTGTGCACACGGCCGCGCTGCTCATCCGCTCGGGGCTGGAGAACCCGAATATCGGCAGGCACCTCCGGCTGCACCCGCACCTCACGGTGTTCGCCGAGTACGAACGCGACCTCGAGCCATGGGACCCGTCCGTAGCGACCTACTCCTCTGAACACAGCGATCTGGATGAGGGCGGCTATGGCGTCAGGTACGCGGGCCAACCGCTGTCCCCGTGGATGCTTGCCTACGGCCCCTGGTCCGGTGCCCGGTGGCTTTCGAGGGACCGAAGCCGCCTTTCCCGTACGTCGGCGATCATTGTGGTCGCTCGTGACCGGGGTTCCGGTCAGGTCACCGTGGGAAGTCGCGGCAAGCCGGTGGTTGACTATCGGGTTCTGGGCGTCGACCGTGATCATGTTCGCACGGGTGTCAGGGCCGCGATGAAAATCGCGGAAGCAGCTGGCGCGAAACGAATGTGGTCGCACCACTCGAGACAGTTCACCTTCTACACAACGCATCACCTCGGCACAGCGCGAATGGGCGGGTCGCCGGCAACATCGGCCACCGATCCAGACGGAGCGATATGGGATGTGCGAAACCTGGTTGTCGCCGACGGGTCATGCTTCCCGACTGCCACCGGCGTGAACCCGACAATCTCGATCGAGGCGATCGCCTACATGAACGCGACGCGTCTTGCCGCGGCTCTCGGATAGCGCGACGAACTTTCCGTCAGCGCGGCAATTCGACTTCTTGCCCAAGACGGGCATCGAAAGTCTCAGCGCCGTTGCACCGATGTCCATTCACTGCGCCGCGGCGGACCGTGGGATGGCGGGTGATGTGTGGCCACTGCGGGACTTTTTCTATCCGGATCACCGCTACCGTGAGCGACATCCCCGAGCCGTTGTTCACCATGAGGACTCGGTCGCCGACGCCGAGCTGGCCGGTGACGATGAGGTGAGTGAGCGCGGCTGGGTGATCGGACACAGACAAGTGGCCGAGGTTGCGTCCGAACTCGAGCATCCCCATTTGCCATGGCTTTCCGAACGGGGCAAGAAGCGCCTCGATGTACCTGCTGGTCCCACAGAAGACATGAGTCACCCTCCGCACGTCAGACATGGTGATATCGGCATCGGCGAGCGCGTTGTCGATCAGATTGCGCCGCGTGTTGATGAAGTCACTCATCAATTTCGGCAACTTCTCCGGATATCGTCGTATGAAGCTTCTCGTCCGCGCCGCGACATCGGCGGCCGCCGCAATGTCGAAGCGAAGCGGAAACAGCGGCCCGGGAAGCCGCAACATTCCCTCGAACTCAGGAAGGCTTCTGTTCACCAGCGATTCCACTCTCGCGAACCCGGTTTCGGTGGACACGACGACCGCACTCGCTGCGTCGCCGAGGTTGGAGCCGCGATCCGATGCGGCCTCCGCGTACCCATAGCGGTCGAATTCAGGAGAACCCCAATTGTCGGCGCCGGCGATCAATGCGGCTCTCGAGGTCGGCTGCATCGCGAGGTAGCCCGCAGCGAGCGAGAGTCCGAGCAGCGTCGAATTGCAGGAGGCATCGATCGCAACAGCTGCAGCGGACCCCCCGATGGCTCTGCGCTGCACATAATGATGCGCGGGCCACGGAGGAACGCCCTGCATACCACTGCTGCCGTACAGGAACAGTGCCAGGTCTTCGCGGCGGTAGCGGGAACGAGACAGTGCCTCTTCGATCGCGATCACCGCCATGTCCGGTGCAGAGATGTCGCCGGCCACCGCCGTGCCGGTCCAGCCGCTCCTGTCGCGGGTGCCGGCATCGAGGCGACCGTCGGCTACTGCCGACTCGGTGCTGTGAGACTCCGGCAGGTACAGGCCGATCGATTCGATGAAGACGTTCGATAGTCGCATGGTGGCCTCCTAGCCGACTACTCCGACGATGGCGAAGGCGATGAGCGTCCCCAACAGGCCGATGGTTGACACCGTTGCAGGCCAACGATTGTCGCGGCGGGTCAGATGTCTGATGGCGAATGCGATGACACCGATGGCAGGCAATGCGACGAGTGCCTTGGATGGCGGCGAAACGGGCGCTGCGATAACAAACGTCGCCACGGCGAGCGGTCCAGAGCCAATCGTGAGTAGCAACGCTGTCAGGTAGCCGACGGAATTGGTGTAGCTCCGTTCGCCTGATGCCGGCCGACGGGCGAGCTTCTTTCCGAACTCGAGCTGGCTGGCACACAAGGTCAAGATCAGAAGTCCCAGCCCACCAGCAGCTGGGTTCGGTGCGCCGCCACGGATCTCGATGAAGGCCGCGAACAGATACACATATAGCAGAAGTTGAACTGGAAAGCCGAGCAAGACGTTCAGAACAAGATTGTCGCCGCGTGTGGCCGGGAAGCGCTGACCGACAGCCATCACCACCGCGGCGTACAGAAGCTGGCCGACGATGACGATCAGCCCGGCGCGGAAGAACAGATTCGCGGCGACGACGATGGTCACACACGCGGCGGTAAGGGTCGAGAGATCCCGCAGCGAGACTGCTCCGGACGCGACTGGGCGTTGCGGGTCCGCGACCCGGTCGTAGTCCTGGTCACGAATATCGTCGAGCACCCGCATGATGAGTAAGTCGGCGAAAAGGGTCACGACAACTATCACGAGCATCGGAATCGCGCTTGCAGAAAGGCGATATCCGGCGAGCGCGGCGAATAGGCCGATTCCCCCGGCGCCGAAGGCCAAGGCGTAGACGCCCGACAGCACCGGCGGGTAGCGCCTGAGTACAAAGCTCGAGATACCGACCGTAGCAGTCATTTCCGGCCTCCTTGCCACGTCACCGGCAGGCTCGATACCCCCCGGGTGAACATTTGCGTGCGCCACCTGATTGCGGGTTGCGTCATCAGCGCCAGCCCGTCCAAACGCGAAAGCACGACGTGCAGGCCGACCTGAAGTTCGACGCGTGCGAACGCCATTCCGACGCATCGGTGCCGACCATGACCGAAGCCAAGGTGCGGGTTGGGATTCCGCTGCGAACAGAACTTGTCGGCCTCCGGGAACACATCGGGATCGCGATTGGCCACGTCGTTGATGGGGACGACGACTTCGCCCTTGGAAATGAGGCGGTCGTGCAACTGCACATCTGCGGTGGCGACATGCGCCCGGCCGCCCGATCCGCCCGCTGTGCCGCCGAACCAAACCCAGCGAAGCAGCTCCTCGACCACGGACGGGATCCGGCTAGGGTGGCTGCGAAGAGCCTCCGGTAGCCCGGGCTGTCCGATTATCTCGATGAGCCCCATCGCGAGGTGACCGCTCGTCGTCTCCGCGCCCGACATGAACAAACCCATGGTGAGCATGACGATCTCGGCGTCGCTGAGTCTGCTGTCGGACTTGTCGCGCACCAATGAGTCGACCAAAGCCCCACCGGTGCCGCCTCGCCGAGACCGGACCACCTGATCTTCGAAGTAGTCGCGCAACTCCACCGTTGCTTTGGCCACCTCGTCAGGTGGATGATGCCCGCACGACCACGCGACCGAGATCCGCGGGGCAAGATACGGCAGATCAGCTGTATCGAAACCGAACAGCTTCATATGTACGAGGTTCGGGAAGGGGTGGCAGAACCGCGCATAGATGTCCGTGGGTGGGCCTGTCGCAAGAAGATCGTCGACAAGCTGGTTGGCGACCCGTTCGATGAGCGGCCTGGCTTGCTCAGCCCTTTGCGACGTGAACCACCCTTGGATGGCGCGGCGACGGACGGTGTGGGTCGGCGGATCGCTGGTTGCCAGCGCGAGAGGCAAGTCGGAGCCCCCCGAGCCGCCCCACAATGTGGCCATATGGAACTGTGCCCGGCTGAACCGACTGTCGCTCAATACCGACCGTACGTCGCAATGTCGGGTGACGGCGATGGCCGTAGTGCCATCGGGCAGAACGACCGCTTTGGTCGGCTGTTCACGAAAAAGGTCGACATGTTCCTGCGGGACCGAAACACCCGGGGAGTTGTCGAGTGGCAGTCGCATCATGTCACGGCCGTTTCTGCAGGTGCTGGCGGAAGATGCGAACAGTGCCGGACCGGCCGTCGATCTCGACCTCGTCGCCGTCGGATATCTCGGTGGTCGCACCCGGAACCGCCACTACGGTTGGGATTCCCAACATCCGTCCTGTGATCGCGGTGTGGGAAACCATGCTGCCACGCTCGACAATGAGTCCCGAGGCGTTGAGCATCAGCGGTAGCCATCCAGGGTCGGTCTCGCGTGCGACGAGAATCCGCCCAGCGCAGTCACCCGGCGGGATATCGGGTCGCAGCACCAACTTCGCTACACCACGCACGATCCCGGCACTGGATGGTAGACCGGCCAGCTCGGTGTTCGGACCTCTGGCCGGCCGTGTACCGGCAACGCCGCGCCGAAGATCGGCGAGATCGATCGGCAGCACTGTTGTCGTGAAATGTGCTGCGAGGGCGGGACGACCGCATGACTTGAGGTAAGCGTCTTTACGTGCTCGGGCCACGCGGCGGAGATCAGCGTGTGTGGATGTGCCATCGAAGGCCCCGAGCAATTCCTCGGCCTCCAGGTGTACATAGTCATCGGGAGAGTCCAGCCGGCCTGCCGCGGCCAACTCAGAACCGAGACGACTCATGACTTCTCGCGAGAACCCGTAGAGCTGGGTGCGGCAAAACCGGTTGTCTTCACGAGCTTTGGCCAGAAACCGCCCGACACGCACGGCGACGTGAAGGATGGCACGTCGCCATCTCGACGGGCAGATCCTTCGTAATTCATCGAGTGCACCTCGTGCTGCGATCGATTCTTGAAGTGTTGTCTGGCGCATCGTCGTTCCCGCCGCGATGAACGGGCGCAGAGATTTGACGAGCATTTCGGGTCGTTGGCGCGGCGTGGGTTCCTCGATCTTGAGGTCGTGCAAGGCGCGATCGCCGAATTTGCGAAGGTGGACAAGGGCGTCGGCGGCCAAGTCGCTGCCGTAGACGCCACGTGCGATATCGGCCCATGTTTGGCGTGCATCGGCTGTCAACACCCGCTGCGCAAGTTCAGGGATCGCGTTGATCTGTTCGGCGAGCGCCACTGTCGAGTGAACCGACTGCAACGTCCGGTTCGGCATTCCTCCTGGCAACAGCGCAGTCAGGTTGACCTCGGTCGAATTCGCCAGTCGCCGGACGAGCAATGTCCCGGTGGCATAGCTGGCAAGAGCTAGGTAGGCAGCCATGATCGTTATGCCCCAATAGCCCTCGGCTTCCGACCACACGCGGCGGTACCTGGCGACGATATCCTCGATCGAAAGTTGCGAAAGTTCCGCTCCGGCGTTGTGGTGGTCATCCCACCAGGCCAGGAAGTTTCGTAGCTGGCGCGGGAAGCAGGCGGTGGCCCATATCAGCCGCGGTGATCGCGCGAGCAGACCTACTATTGCATGCCTGTCGAGCTTCGGATGCGGGGCAGAGTTCCCTGCCCGTAGCCCCAGTGAGCGCTCCCACATCGGGCGAAGGAAGTCCCAGCCGGGTATCTGGTTGTGGAGGGCATACCACGCGTCCAGGCGATAGTAGGTGCGGCAGTCCAGGTATCCGATCATGCGGCGCAGGTGGTGCTCTCGACTGTGCAGTTGGCTGTCGGGGACGCCGACGATGCGATAAAAATCGCGGAAACTCATGCGGTAGAACATTCGGGCGTGCGAGTACGTCATGGCGGTGGTCACGCCCGGAAAGCTCTCGGTCAGATTGTGATTCGTCCACTCGACCGATCCGCCCGGCGTTTGCGACGGGGCGGCGGGGCGTGCCTGTACCAAGTGGATCGTTGAGTCGGCGGTGACCACACCCTCTATGTCCTGGGGTCCGGAGAAGAGCCGCTCGGTGGCCTCTGCCAATGCTGCGATCTGGTGGATCTGCGAATCGGCGAATACCGGTTGGTCGGCGAGTTCCTGGGGCACCGGTTTTTGGGCAACGCCACCGGCGGGCCCCCGGCAGAGCATTCTTTCCTTGTGCGAGATCAACCGCTCGATTCCGCAAGCGCGGACGAAGAAGTGATCGATGTCGGCACGCTCGGCCACTGCACCTTCACCGATACCGTAGACCGCTGCGACCACAGTTTCCCTGGCGCCGGTTGCGGGGTCACGGGTGAACGCGACAAATGAGCGCTCGCCATCCATCATTTGCTGCACGCCCACACACACGTTCAGGGCGCGCGGGTCAACGCCACGTTGAGCACGATAAAGCACCGATCTGACGCTGAAAAGCGATGCCGCACAGGTTGAAACGGTATCGACGAGCGCGTCGGCGCCGACGTAGAGGTAACTATCGGTGAGGCCCGCGAACGGGTCGGCGGCGTCGTCTTCGCCCGGTTGACCGTGGCAACCGACTGCGCACGCGCGGACTGCGACGTCGCGCGAGCCGAGGGCGGCGTATCTCTCCCGAACACCGGCCTCTATCTCCGGCATGAGAGGCATGCGTTCGGTCGCGCGCCGAGCCGCCTCGGCCCAGGTGGTCAATCGTTCGACGTTGGCGCCGATGCCCGGAAAATTATCGACGACATCGGCGATGGTCGTCCACGGAGTATCGATGACGACGCAGAAGAACGGCGGGACCGAAAGTCCGGCATCACGCATCTGTTGCTGGCGCGCGAACTTGTGTCCCACAAGACCGGCGTCGGCCAGTTCGGCAGGCGCGTCAATGATCTTGATCATCACCAGACCCCCGGCAGTATGCGCCGTCGTGTGCTGGCGAACTCGCGATATCGGGGTGACTCAATGAGGATTTCCTCTTCGACCCTGATGCGCCACAGGATCGCGGCGATCAAGAGAGTCAGTGCGGCGACGCTGGCGGGACTGGCGAAGTAGCCGGTGAAGCCGATGTTGGCGAGCAGCATCCCGGCATATGCGGGGTGGCGCAGCAGCCGGTATGGACCGGATGAAACCAGGCCGCCCTCGGAGATCCGTATCACTCGGTGCGAATACTGAACGCCGAATTGGCGAATCGCCCATCCACGTATCGTCACTCCCGCAAGGAAAACCACCGCCAGCGCGATACCGACCTTCCCGGAGGCCGCGGGATCGGAGTACGCAGCCGCGAGAGCCGTAGTGACTCGCGCTACCGCATAGGGAACGAGGGTACGAGTTTCCGCGACCGACTGTGTCGGTGTCCCGACAGTGATTCGCGCTTCCGAAAGCACCCACGCCAGATAGGCGCCGACAAAAGCCGCTGCAGCTGGATCCCCGCCGAAAAGGTGTAACGCAACCGCAATTGTGAGGCCGATAGCGCTCAGCGCCAACAGAGTACGAAGAATGTACCCCGCGACCCGATCAGTCATCCCAGCCTCCATTGACTTGACGGCTCAGCCGACGCGCAATCGCGCGTACTCGACCTCGTCGGCGCACCGGCTCGCGATGACGATCTGTCCGAGTCTGCTTGCTCGCTTGCCCAGTGCGTGCAGGTCGATGCGGAGTTTGCGCGTCTCTTCAGCCGGAGTGATATGCCACGACAACGCCCGTGTCGCGTGCCCAAGCGGCACCGAAGTGGGCACGTCGGCGGTGAGTCCGACGAAGATCATCTTCGTCCCCATCGGGTGCTCACCCCAGCGGTGCAGAATCGCGATGGCGAACTGGCGGGCGGCCTCGATAGCGGAGGCGACCGCGTTGGCTCGCGCTGGCAGGCCGTCGATGGCGGCCTGCTCACGTATACGGGCCCAAACGCGTCCGCCATTGACTGTGAGGGGACCGAGCGCGACGTTGCCGGGGTCGTCCCGGTGCACCAGTTCACTCGAGATCGAACCCACCCGCAGCGCTGGAATCCGCGCCAGCTCGGGGGACGGTTGGGTGTCGCACCGTCCCAGCAACCCCCGCGCCACGAGGCGGCCTGATTGGATGAATTCGAGTCGATTTGCGCCGGTTTCGCGGACAGCACTCACCTCCACCGCAGCGTCGAGCTCACAGAATCTGGTGAAGGAGAGTCGGCAGCTCACACCGTCCGGCTGCAGCATCGCAGCATGCTCCGCCAGTTCGAGACCGGCGGCCACCAGCAGCATTCCCGGCACATGGTCCAGCGGATGATCGAAGAAGACACGATCTCGGAGGTCCACGCGGGCCAACCCACGCGAGATGCCCCCGCTTGGCGCCAAGTCCACGATGTCGATCGAGCGTCCGGGAATCACCCGAGGCGCACTCGGTGCAAGTACATGCATCGTCGTCTCCTCTGCTGATCGCTTCCTGCAATGGGAATCGTCATCGGTATCCGGGCGGAGGAGCCCAGTAGTGGGCTACTGCAATTGCAGTAGGGCAGTACTGGGCTGGACGCACTCCATGCGACGGACGATTCGATGCCTGGACCCAATCCCCGCCGCGGTGATGCGTCCGAAAGGGCAGAGAAGGGAAATGACGATGACTACGACGCCCGCCCTCCCCGAGAACGGCCACACCTGGCGGGCCCAGCTTCAGGAGCGATCGAGATGAGTGCAGAGCGGTTTGGCCGCAGCGACCCGATCGCGATTATCGGAATCGGATGCCGCTTTCCGGGCGACGTCTGCTCGCCGGACGACCTGTGGCGGTTGATATCCGAGGAAGGAGATGCCATCTCGCAGTTTCCCACCGACCGGGGCTGGGATCTTGACGCGTTGTTCGGCCCCCACCCCGACGCTCCGCGAGCGACATATGTCCGCGGCGGGGGGTTCGTGACGAATGTGGCGGAATTCGACGCGGCATTCTTTGGAATCAGCCCGCGGGAAGCCCAAGCCATGGACCCGCAGCAGCGACTGCTGCTCGAGGCGACCTGGGAAGCGCTCGAGCGAGCCAGGATCGACGCGAGTTCATTGCACGGCAGTGATTCCGGCGTGTTCATCGGCGCAAGTGTCCAAGAGTACGGCACCCGCATCTTCGAGGAGACGGAAGGCTTTGCCGGACATCTGCTGACAGGTACCGCGGTGAGTGTCGCGTCGGGTCGGGTGGCTTACACATTGGGGCTACAGGGACCGGCGGTGACGGTCGACACCGCCTGCTCATCGTCGCTGGTTGCGCTGCACCTGGCCGTGCGTTCGCTGCGATCGGGTGAATGTCAGCTGGCATTGGCCGGCGGCGTAACCGTGGTGTGCACACCCAGCGTTTACGTCGGATTCGCTCGGCAAGGCGCCCTTTCCGAAGACGGCCGATGCAAGCCTTTCGCAGCGGCGGCCGACGGGTTCGGCGCGTCCGAGGGTGCCGGCGTGCTTGTGCTGGCCCGACTCTCCCGCGCGCGCAGGCTCGGTTATCCAGTGCTCGCGCTCATCCGCGGCAGCGCCGTCGGACAAGACGGTGCCTCCAACGTGCTCTCCGCTCCGAGCGGTCCAGCGCAGCAGCGCGTGATTCGGCAGGCGCTGTTGGATGCGGATCTGACTACATCTGAGATCGACGTGGTCGAGGCTCATGGCACTGGGACGCGGATCGGTGATCCGATCGAGGCGGACGCTCTCCGCGCAACCTACGGTCAGGCGCACTCGCCCGCTCGGCCGCTACTGGTCGGCTCCGTCAAGTCGAACATCGGTCACACGCAGTTCGCAGCCGGTGTCGCCGGTGTGATCAAGACCGTGCAGTCGATGCGGAACGGGGTGATTCCTGCGACCCTGCATCTGAACTCGCCGACACCGCAGGTGGATTGGTCGTCTGGAACGATCGAAGTGGTCGGTGCCGCACGACCGTGGCCTGACCAGACCGGCCGACCGCGGCGCGCCGGCGTGTCGGCGTTCGGCGTCAGCGGGACGAACGCCCACGTGATACTGGAGCAGGCACCGCCGGAGTTGGCGGCAACGGAGGCGGCTTCGGTTTCTCCATCGGTGGTGCCATGGGTGCTGTCCGCGAAATCAGAGCAGGCATTGGCTGCGCAAGCAGCCTCGCTGGAGCGGTTCGCAGAGCAGCGCACCGACATGCATCTGAGCGACGTCGCCTACTCGTTGGTCGCTACCCGAGCGTCGTTCGACCACCGCGCCGTGGTCATCGGCGAGAACCGCGACGAGTTGTTGAGTGGGTTGAGGGCGATTTCCTCCCGTACGCCGGCACTCAATGTGGTCACCGGAAAGGCGGCCGCCTCAGGCGGAACGGTATTCGTCTTTCCGGGTCAGGGATCTCAATGGAGAGGTATGGCGGTCGAATTATTGTCCACCGCAGCGGCGTTCACTGAGGAGTTTCGGCGTTGTGACGCCGCATTCACCGAATTCGTCGATTGGTCGTTACTGGAGGCCGTGCGTGGCGGCGTGGGCTCTCCGACCCCCGACCGTGTCGATGTGGTGCAGCCCGTGCTGTTCGCGGTGATGGTGTCGCTGGCCGCGCAATGGCGAGCGCTGGGAATTCATCCCGACGCCGTGCTCGGCCATTCGCAGGGTGAGATCGCCGCGGCTTACGTCGCAGGGGCTCTCTCCTTGCATGACGCAGCGAAGGTGGTCTGCTTGCGCAGCAAGGCGGTCACCGCCATCACCGGAACCGGTGGCATGGTCTCGATCCCGTGGTCCGTCGACCGTGTTCTCGCGCTGATCGAACCATGGGGCACATCGATCTCCGTTGCAGCGCTGAACGGTCCGTCGTCGATCGTCGTCACCGGAGAGGCCGCGACGTTGGACGAGCTGATGGCGGCGTGCGAGCACGACGAGGTACCGGCCACGCGGATTCCCGTGGACTACGCCTCGCATTCTGACCACGTGGGAGTGTTACGGGAAGGATTACGTGCCTCACTTGCCGGGCTGCAGCCGCGAACCGGCGAGATCGAATTCATCTCGGGGGTAACCGGCGCCGGGCTGGATGCGTCGATCCTCGACCCCGAGTACTGGTTCGCCAACTTGCGGCAGCCGGTGTTATTCGAGCAGGCCGTCAAATGGGCGTACGAACGTGGCTATCGCACGTTCATCGAATCGAGTCCACATCCGGTACTGACTGTCGGAGTCCAAGAGTCGCTGGGAGACTACGACGCTGATCAGACCGTGGTGGGCACGCTTCGACGTAACGATGGTGGAATGCGGCGGTTCCTGCTCTCCGCCGCCGAGGCACATGTACACGGGAAATCGCCGAACTGGGTGAGCATGTTCGACGACGCCGGTGGATGCAAAATCGACCTGCCGACCTATCCCTTCCAGCGGAAGCGCTACTGGATGGATGCTGCCCGCGGAACGGTCGACGCGAGGACCCTCGGCGTAGCCGCTGCCGATCACCCGCTGCTCGGAGCGGTGGTCGAGCGCGCGGATCCGGAGGAAGTCATTTTCACCGCCCGATGGTCGCGCGCGTCGCAACCATGGTTGGCCGACCATAGGGTGCACGATGCCGTCCTCGTGCCGGGAGCGGCGATGGTGGAGCTCGCGCTACATGCGGGTGATCATGTCGGGTGCCCGCGTATCGACGAACTGGTGCTACACGCGCCGTTGATCATCGGCGAACAAGACTGCGTGACAGTGCAAGTCGTCGTGGGCGCGTGGCGCGAGTGCGGCGAACGTCCGATACAAATCTACTCTCGGATCGACGACGGCGCGGACCGGCGGTGGACTCACCATGCGCAGGGCGCTCTCTCCTCGGCGACCGCACCCACGGACACTGCACAGATGGAGCCCTGGCCACCGGCTGGTGCGGAACCTGTCGATGTTGCCGAGTTGTATCCCGCGCTGGCCGCGGTCGGATACGAGTACGGTCCGACATTCCGGGGTCTGCATTCGTTGTGGCGGCGTGGCGCCGAGGTGTTCGTGGAGGCGGAATTGCCGGAGCAGGCAAGAGCCGACGCGAGCCGGTTCGGCCTGCACCCGGCACTGCTCGACGCGATCCTGCACGGCATCGCTGCGAGTGGCGTTCTTGCGCAACTGGGGCTGACCTGGCTGCCATTCGAATGGGACGGTGTGTCGTTGGATGCCGTCGGCGCAACGAGGCTGCGCGCGCGAATCGAGTGCGTCGGAGACGAAACGTTCGCCATCACCTTGGGAAATGCCCGCGGGGACTATGTTGGCAGTGTTGATTCGCTTGTCCTGCGCAGTATCCCGCTCAGCCGGTTGTCGGCACGTGCGCAAAGCCAGGACGCTCTGTACGGACTGGATTGGATCACTCTCGCGCCAGCTCACGGTGCGGTGGGCATCGACGCCGGTCCTGTTGCCGTATTACACTGCTCGACAACGATTTCAGGTGACCAGAACATCGTCGACGGCGCGCACCGGGCGCTGGCGCATGTGATGGATCGAGTGCAGGATTGGCTGTCGCGCGATTGCCATGGCGACGATGCGCGACTCGTTGTACTCACGCGCGGGGCGATCGCGGTCGATTCATCCGAAGACGTCGCCGATCTCGCCGGGGCGGCGGTATGGGGGTTGGTGCGGAGCGCGCAGAATGAGAACCCCGGCCTCATCTTGCTGGTCGACGTCGACGACTGGGCGAACGCCGATGTTGGCGTCGCCGAAGCGGTCGGCCGTGACGAATCACAACTCGCCCTGCGTGACGGCGTCTGTTTCGCTCCTCGGTTGGTACGCGCCGAGCGACTAGAGGGCGCTGAACTTGTCGAGGCTGGTACGTGGCGGCTTGCCACCCGCGGTAGCGGCACCCTGGAGACGCGCAACATTGCCCTGCGCTCGTGGCCGGAAGCGAACCGCGCGTTGGAACCCGGCCAGGTGCGTCTGGGCCTGCGCAGCAGTGGTGTGAATTTCCGTGACGTGCTGATCGCACTCGGCGACTCGGCGGACTACGACGTCGGCCTGGAAGGTGCCGGCGTTGTTCTCGAGGTCGCAGACGATGTGCTTCGATTCGCGCCAGGCGACCGTGTGATGGGTCAGTTCATCGGCGCGGGACCCGTTGTCGTCGTGGATCATCGGCGAATCACCCACATCCCCTCGGCGTGGACCTACGCGCAGGCGGCGACGGTGCCGGCGGTTTTCCTCAGCGCCTACTACGCGTTAGCGCACATAGCGCGCGTCAGAGCCGGTGAGCGAGTGCTGGTGCACGCCGCCGCTGGTGGTGTCGGCATGGCTGCGGTGCAGCTGGCCAAACACTGGGGGCTCGATGTGTATGCAACGGCGAGTCCCGGCAAATGGGCCACTCTGCGCGGCCTGGGATTCGACGACGACCATATCGCCAGCTCACGCACGGTCGAGTTCGAGCAGAAGTTTTCTGCGGCGACGGGCGGGGCGGGCATGGATGTTGTACTCGACTGCCTGAAAGAAGAATTCGTCGATGCATCGCTGCGACTCTTACCTCACGGGGGGCGGTTCGTCGAGCTCGGCAAGGCAGACATCCGAGATCCCGGCAAGGTCTCAGCGCAGTACCCGGATGTCGACTATCACGCGTTCGATCTTCTCGACGATGCCGCTCCGGAACTGTTCGGCGAGATGCTCGGCGAGCTGGTGAAGCTGTTCGAGAGTGGCGAGCTGTGGCCACTTCCATTGCGCTCGTGGGACATCAGACAAGCAGCGGATGCATATCGCTTCCTGAGTCGTGCCCGTCATGTCGGCAAGTTGGTGCTCGCCGTGCCGAGGCCGCTCGATCCCGATGGTACGGTGCTGATCACGGGCGGCACGGGGGTGCTCGGAACACTGCTCGCCCGGCATCTGGTGACTTGTCATGGCGCGCGCAATCTCTTGCTCATCAGCCGCAGGGGTCGCTCGACCGATAATGCCGATGCGATTGTGTCGGAGTTGACTGAGCTCGGTGCGTCGGTAGAGATCGCCTCGTGCGATGCGGCGGAAAGAGATTCGTTGGCGACACTTCTGGCCGGTATCCCGGTCGAGCATCCGTTGACCGCCGTCATTCATGCCGCCGGGCAGCTGGACGATGCAGTGTTCGCGGAGCAGACGCCACGTCACCTGGACGCGGTGCTGAGGCCGAAGATCGACGCGGCGTGGAATCTGCACGAGCTCACTGCGTCCGCGGACCTGTCGGCGTTCGTGCTTTTCTCTTCGGCCGCCGGTGTTCTCGGCTCGCCCGGACAGGCCAACTATGCGGCTGCCAACGCATTCCTCGATGCGCTCGCACAGCATCGCAGGCAGCGCGGGCTGCCGGGCGTCTCGTTGGCCTGGGGGTGGTGGGCGCAAGCGACCGGAATGACGAGCCATCTCGACGAACACGATCGCGCGCGGTTGAGCCGCGGCGGCTTCATCCCGATGTCGTCGGCGACCGGCCTTGCACTTTTCGATGCTGCTCTGGCACAAGCGCGTTCGCTCGTCGTGCCGGCGCAGCTGGACCTCGCGTCGATCCGGGCTCGTTCGGCGGTTAGTGGCTTGCCGCCCATCTTCCGTGGTCTGATCGGTGCCACACGACGGACTGCCCAGCCTGCGGCGGTGGCCGAGTCCTCGTCCGACCTCCGACAGAGGCTCGGTGCGATGAGCACCGAAGAACAGGCACGCGAACTGCTCGACATCGTCCGGTCGAACGCGGCTGCCGTGCTCGGACACGACTCCTCCGACGCGGTCGGCGCTGACCGGGATTTCGTCAAGGAACTGGGGCTCGATTCACTCGGCGCGGTCGAGCTCTGGAATCGGCTGAAGTCGGCAACCGGTGTGAAATTGCCCACCACTGCTGTGTTCGACCATCCGACACCGAAGGCTTTGGCCCATCATTTGGCTGGTGCAATCACCGTCGGTGGCGCTCGCATCACCGCGCAAGAGGAAGGGCGTCCGCATACGGATACCAACGACGAAACCCGCTTACTGGCAAGAGTTTCCGCTGATCTGTGATCTGTCTTGTCGCCGGATTCGGCTTCGCATGGTTTCCTACATCGCCTCGGCCCAGGCGATATGTCCTTCATAGCCGTGGGATTCCGCCATCGCGCGATAGCGGGTCACCAACTCGCGGTACTCGGTCTCTTTGCCGCGGGCCCGGGCCAGCAGCGCGCGCAATCGCAACAAGGTGATGTCGCGCATTGCCAGAGCTTGGCCGGCTCGAAGATGCGCCAACTTTTCGATTGCTTTTTCGGCTTCGGCCAAGTCGGCGGCGGTGCCACGATCCGACAGCGCCTCCACCAGTGTGTCGGTACCGAAAATGGCGTATCCGAGCCGTTTCGCTCCGTCCAGATCGTCGACGGCCTTGCGCATGTCCGCTATGGCACTGTCGCGTTCGCCGCGCCTGGCCTTTTCGCGGCCGATTAGCAACGACGTAGCCGGCACCAGCGAGGGCATCCGTTGGCGCTGCCACTCGAGGGCCAGCACCATCATCTCGAGACCGCGCGTGTGGTCGGCCGCGTTGCCGCGACCCAGCAGCGCGCCACCCAAGGTGTATTCGGCGAAGATGACGGCGATGTCGCTGCTGGCCCTTTTCGCGTTCCGGAGCGCTTCCTCGATCGTGCAGATCACCTGGTCATCCGCGTGAAGCACTCCGCAGACGATTGCAAGGCCGTAGGTCCACGTTACGACGATGCTGAAGGTTGTTGGGTCCCTTTCTCGTGCCATCGCGACGGCGTCGAGGAGATCCTGCCGCCACCCGGCTAGACCCAGCCACCAGCGAGCGATGCCCCGAAATGTCACCGCCAGCGCCAATGGTGTCCCGATGCCGAAGCCGGCGCCTGTGGTGGGATCGCCGGCGGCCAGGTCGATGGCAGTCTGCGACCACCGCAGGATTTCGTCGAATTCGCCGACACTGAACCAGTTGGTGAACGCTACAAACGCCAGCCCGACGGTCAAATTCGGATCACCAATCGAGTCGAGGAGCACCATCTGTTCCGAAGCCAGCCGAGCTCCTTCAGGTCGAGAAGAAAAGAGAAGCTCGGTTGCCAATCCGCTCATACCTATGGCCAGCGAGACCCTGTCGTCGGCCGCGGCGCACAACTCCTGCAACTCGGCGAACCGCCCCTGGCTTTCGTGAACGATCCGAGCCTGCCAGTCGGTGGCGCACAGCATGGTGCGAGGGGCGATGCGCATCGCCAACCGCTGTGGATCCTGTGCGGGCAGCGCGTCGGCGATGCGGCTCGCCCGCTCCCAGCTGACCCGTGCAGCATCGAGATCCCGGTCGGCTGACCATGCGCCAGCGCGCATCTGCCAGCCATACGCCGCGTGTAACTCGCCCGCCGACTCGAGGTGCTCGGCGATCAACGCCGCGTTGTCTTCCACCGAACCGCGGGCGCATTGTTCGAAAGCAGTCGCAACGCGTCGGTGCCATTGGGCACGATCGGATTTCAGCTGCGATTCGTAGGCGACTGCGCGGATCAACGGATGGCGGAAGGCGTACTCAGTGTGGGGGGTGAAGCCCACCTGATCGATCAGCTCCGCATCCAACAGCTCGGCGAACTCCGCATCGAGCCCCAGGGAGGCGAGCAGTTCCGGGCCGAAACGGGCGCCGATCACCGACGCCGCTTCCAACGTACGCCGGGATGGGGCGCTGAGTCGGTCGACGCGCGCCTCGATCGCTGCCTGCACTGTGGCCGGGATGCTGAGCTCGGCGACATTGGAGCGACAAACATAGTCGCCGTGTTCGCCGGTGAGCACGCCGCGCTGCACCAATTCGCGTACCATCTCCTCGGCGAAGAATGGGTTTCCGTCCGCCCTTTCGGCGATGATCGCCGCCAGCTCGCGGACCGAGGGATCCGAACCCAGCAACTCGCCCAGCAGCGTCGCGGTATCCGAACCACTCAGAGCCGCAAGCGCTATCGTCTGCGCGCCGTGCACCCGCGTGAGAGCTCCTTCGTATTCGGGGCGGGCGGTGATCAGCACCATCAACGGAGTGTGCGGCACGACGGCGAGGAGATCGGTGATCATCGACTCGCTGACTTCGTCGATCCAGTGCGCATCCTCGATGATGAAGAGTGCCGGTTCGGTCCGGGCCAGCGACGTGGTGTTGACCAGTGCGGTCAACCGGCGCCGCCGCGCATCCGGGTCGATGGCAGGCCGTGGCAAATCAGGGTCGGCGATGCCCAGCAGGTCATCAAGCAGCAGCAGATCTTGTGGGTCGGCGTCAGCAAGTCTGGCCCGAATCTGGAATCGGGCGGCTTCTCCGTCGAGGTCGGAAATGCCGGTGCTGTCCCGCAGCAGCCGCGCCACCACCTGGAAGGGGATGTCGCTGGCGTGTGACTCGCAGAACGCCCAGAACACCTCGACCTCGCGGCCGGCCGCCAGCGCCGCGGCCTCCCGCGCTACCCGGCTCTTGCCGATACCAGGCGGTCCCATGACGTTGACGATGCCACCTCGGCCGCCGATCGCACGGTCGACGATGGCGTCGAGGGCTGCCATCTCCCACCGACGGCCCACCAAGTTTGCCTCGGCGCGGTCGATCAGGCCTGCTCGCGGCCTGATCGCCACGAGTCGGCGTGCATGCACGGGCTCGTCGGAACCCTTGATGCGCACCCACTCCGGTGCGGTCAGGGTCACCGCATGTTCGACCAGCCGCGCTGTCGATTCCGAAAGCAGCACTCCGCCAGGGGACGCGGCCGATTCCATCCGTTGGGCAAAACCGACGGTTTCGCCGGTGGCGGCGTACCCCAAAGACCCCGAACCGATCTCGCCGGCGATAACCCGACCTGAATTCAGGCCCACCCGCAATTGCAGCGCCACGCTGTCGCGGCGCGCCACTTCGGCCGCCAATCGCTGGGCCTCCTCTTGAATGGCCAGCGCGGCGAGACAACCCCGAAAAGCATGGTCTTCCAGTGCAACTGGGGCACCGAATAACCCCATCACGCCGTCGCCGTTGTACTCGACCGTACCGCCGTAACGCTGCACCACCGCCGCTGAATGCTCCAGTAGCTCGGTCATGATGTCGCGCAACCGCTCGATATCCACCGTGGAGGCGATGTCCATCGAGCGCACGACATCGGCGAACAGAACCGTCACCTGCTTGTACTTCGCCGCATCGGCTGACACTGCAGTCGCTGCGCCGCACTCGTCACAGAACTTGGCGTTCTCCCGCAGACCAGTACCGCAAGTCGTGCACGCCCTGTCCGCTGTCATTCGATCATCGCATCGGCCCACGCGATATGTCCTTCGAAGCCAAGCGATTCCGCCATCGCGTGATAGCGCATCGTCAGGTCTCGGTAGGCGAGTTCATCGCGCCGAGCCCGGGCCAGCAACGCGCGCAAGCGCAGCACCCAGATGTCACGCATGACCAGACCATCGTCGGCTGATGCCGCAGCTAACCGCTGGATCGTGGCGTCGGCTTCGGCCACGTCATCCTCTGTCCCAGCATCGAGCAGCGTCTCCACCAGAACGCCAGTCGCGGGAATGGCGTAGCCCCACGACAGCAATTGCCCCGCGCGAGCCGGGTGGTCGACAGCGGCGAGCATGAGCGCCAGGGCTTCGTGGCGATCACCACCCCTTGCCCTCTCACGTGCCAAATACGCGTTCACGAGCGGTAGTTCGGACAAGGAGTGTCCCCGGCGCGGGAACTCTTCGCTGACCTGCGTCAGCAGCTCGTATCCGCGAAAGCGCTCCGCATCCTCACGTCGCTGCACCAGCGCGATGCCCAGCGCCGCCCTGGCCCAGACCAGTGCCATATCGTCGCCGGATCGTTCGGCAATCCGTAGCGCATCTTCAATCTCGCGGACGGCCGAATCTGGGGCAGCCAACGCGCCCAACGCTATTCCCGGGAAGTAGGCATAGCAGATTACCGTGGCGTAGGACAACGGGTCGGCGGTACGGGCCATGGCTATTGCGTGACGTAGGTCGTCTTGCCAACCGGTACGGCCGAGGCAATACCGGCCGATAGCACGTGTCGCAATGGCCAGGGCCAACGGAGAACCGAAGGTGAAGTTCCCCTTAGACGGGTCACCGCCGGACAAGTCGATCGCCCGCTGCGACCACTGCAGTACGTGACACCACTCGCCGCCTTGTCCCTTGGCATAGACCAACTGAAAGGACAGCCCAACCATCAACGTCGCATCGCCGACGTGCTCGATCAGCGCCATGGCCTCCGACGCAAGCTGCGACGCCTCACGGATTCGGCCCCGGAAAGCGTGATCCATCACCAGTCCCGCGATGCCGATGGCAAGCGACGCCTTGTCTCCGGCAGCGGTGCACAACTGGCGCAACTCGTCGAAGCGCTCACCCACGACGTTCACGTGGAGTCGCCACGCGATCCCGCACAACATGGTGCGGGGGGCGATGCGCATAGCTGCCCGGGTGGGATCGTCGGCAGGCAGCGCGTCCGCGATCGCTCGCGCGCGCTCCCAACTCTGTCGCGCCGCGGCGATGTCGCGGTAGGTTGCCCACGTTGCGGCACGCATGTGCCAGCCATACGCGGCGCGCACCTCCCCGGCGGATTCCAAATGTTCCGCGATCAGCGCGGCAGATTGATCAGTGGATTCCCCAGCGCCCGATTCGATAGCCGCGGCCAGGCGTCGGTGCCACTGGCTGCGAATGGACTTCAGCTGCGATTCGTATGCCACCGCACGGATCAGTGGGTGACGGAAGGCGTACTCCACGCTCGGGGTGAAGCGCACCTGATCGATCAGTTCTGCGCTGAGCAGTTCGTCGAACACCGCATTGATTTCCAGCGCGGCCAGCAGCTCCGTCCCGAAACGGGCGCCGATCACCGACGCCGCGTCCAACGTCTGCCTGGCCGCGACGTTGAGTCGGTCGATGCGCGCCTCGATGGCCGCTTGCACCGTGGCCGGCACGCTGAGCTCACCGACATCCGCAGAGCAGATGTAGTCACCGTGCCCACCGGTGAGTACTCCCCGCTGCACCAACTCGCGCACGATCTCCTCGGCGAAAAACGGATTCCCGGCGGCCCGCTCGGCGATGATCGCGGCCAGGCCCGCGACCGAGGGATCAGACCCCAGAAGCTCACCGATCAGCGCGGCGGTATCCGAATCAACCAGTGGCGCAAGCGCTATCGTCTGTGCGCTGTGCACCCGCGTCAGATCTCCCTGGTATTCGGGGCGTGAGGTGATCAGCACCATGGACGGGGTGCGGGGAATGACGGTGAGGAAGTCGGCCAGCATCGACTCGCTGACAGCATCGATCCAGTGTGCGTCTTCGATGATGTACAGCGCCGGCTGGGTGCGGGTCAGCGTCGTGGCGTTGATCAGTGCGGTCAACCGTCGTCGCCGCGCTTCCGGATCGATCTGCGGCAGCGGCACGTCCGGGTCGGCGATACCGAACAGGTCGTGGAGTAGCAGCAGGTCCTGCGGGTCCGCGTCGGCGGGCACAGCCGACCGCAGCTGCGCGCGTGCGGCTGCGCCGTGAAGGTCGGCAACGCCGCCCGCCGCTCGGAGCAGACGTGTAACGGCGTGAAAGGCAATCTCGCTGGCGTGGGACTCACAAAACGCCCAGAACACCTCGACCCCGCGATCGGCCGCCAATGCCGCAGCCTCCCTCGCCACGCGGGACTTGCCGATGCCCGCGGGTCCCACCACATTCACGATCCCACCGCGGCCGTCCATGGTGCGCTCGACGAGGGCGTCGAGGGCGGCCATCTCCCATCGCCGTCCGACCAGGCCCGCTTCAGCACGCTCGGTTGAGCCGTCCCGGGAGCCGATCGCCAGCAGCCGACGAGCGGGCACCAGCTCGTCGGACCCTTTGACGCGCACCCACTCCGTTTCAGCGAGCTTCACGGTGGGTTCGACCAGGCGGGCCGTCGACTCCGACAGCAGCACTCCACCCGGAGGTGCCGCCGATTCGATCCGCTGGGCAAACCCGACCGTCTCGCCGGTGGCGGCGTAACCCATTGTGCCCGAGCCGATCTCACCGGCAATCACCCGACCTGAATTCAAGCCAACCCGCAACTGTAGGGACACGCCGTCGCGGCGCTGGATGTCGGCAGCCATCCGATGTGCCTCGTCCTGGATGGCCAAGGCGGCAAGGCATCCACGAAAAGCGTGATCCTCGAGGGCAACCGGGGCGCCGAAGAGCGCCATGACACCGTCGCCGTTGTAGTCCACCGTGCCGCCGTAGCGCTGCACCACCGTCGCCGACCGCTGCACGAGCTCAGTCATGATCTCGCGCAATCGCTCAATGTCCACCGCGGCGGCGATGGCCATGGACTGCACCACGTCGGCGAACAGCACTGTCACCTGCTTGTATTTCGCGGTGTCGGTCGCGATTCGAGTCGGCGTTCCGCACTCGTCGCAGAACCTGGCGTTATCGCGCAATTCAGTGCCGCATGACCCGCATGACCAGGCCGCCGTCATCCGAGCATCTCCTCGGCCCAGGCGATATGTCCCTCGTAGCCATGTGATTGCGCCATCTCGCAGTAGCGAACCGCCAAGTGCCGATGGTCGGTGTCGTTACCGCGCGCGCGAGCGAACAGTGCGCGCAGCCGCAGCAGCATCACGTCGAGCATTGCCCAATGTTGCTCTGCCGCCAGGTCGGCCAACCGGTCTATCGCCTCTTGGGCTTCGGCCAGATCACTTTCACCTCCGCGCTCGAGAAGCGCTTCCGCGAAGATACCGGTGCCGACAATGCCGTATCCTCCGCGGAGTCGGCCTGCCTTTTGCAGTTCGTGGGTGGCTGTGCGTATCACCGAAATGGCGGCCCCGTCGTCGGCGGATCCGGCCCCGGCTGAGCCGGCGACCAATATGTCAATGGCGGGAACCAGACATGGAACACGGTCGCGCAATTTCTCGCGGGCGCGCACCACCAGTTCCCGTCCGCGGTGACGGTCTTCCGCCGCATCCCGATACAGCAGTGTGCCACCCAACCCGTACTCGGCGAAGAGCAGCGCGGTATCGCTGCTGGCCCGCTGGGCGGCAGCCACCGCCTCCTCGATGGTGCCCAAGACGGCGTCATCGACCCGAAGAGCCCCGGCGACGAATCCCACTCCATAGGCCCAGGCGAAGACAAGGGCCAGGGTCGTCGGGTCGCTTTTTCGGGCCATTTCGATGGCATCGTCGACGTCCTCGCGCCAGCCCGCACGACCGAGCCAGCACCGCGAGAGGCCGCGAAACGCCAGGGCCATCGCCAAAGGTGATCCGATACCGAATCCGGCGCCCCTGACCGGGTCGCCCTCAGCCAGGTCGATGACGGTCTGTGACCATCGTAGGATCTCGCCGAACTCGCCGATATCGAACCAGGTGGCCAAGCCTTGAAACGCCAAGCCCACGGTCAAGTTGGGGTCGCCGATCGACTCGAGCAGCGCCATCTGTTCGGCTACCAGCCGCACTCCCTCCAGCGGACGACCAGCGAACAGATGCTCGGTGACCAGCCCGGTCATGCCGATGGCCAGCGCAACCTTGTCGTCGGCCGCGTTGCACAACTCCCGCAACTCGTCGAAGCGGCCGTGACTTTCCTGAACGGCCTTGGCTTGAAAGTCTGTGGCACACAACATGGTGCGCGGAGCGATGCGCATGGACCGCGCAACGGGGTCGTCGGTGGGCAGCGCGTCGGCGATACGGCACGCCCGCTCCCAGCTCACCCGGGCCGCGTCGACATCGCGGGCTGCTGACGACATGGCGGCGCGCATGTGCCAGCCGTACGCGGCCGGTTGCTCGCCGGCCGCCTCGAGGTGTTCGGCGATCAGCGCGGCGTTGTCCTCCACCGCGTCTGGTGCGCGCTCTTGAATTGCGGCGGCCACGCGCCGGTGCAATTCGGCGCGATCGCTTTTCAGCTGCGACTCGTAGGCCACCGCGCGGATCAGGGGGTGGCGGAACGCGTACTCGGCGCTCGGGGTGAACCGGACCTGGTCGATCAGTTCCGCGGCGAGAAGTTCGTCGAGCGCCGCATCGACTTTCAGCGCGGACAGCAACCCAACGTCGAAGCGGGCGCCGATCACCGACGCCGCATTAATGGTCCGCCTGGCCGGGGTGGAGAGTCGGTCGATGCGCGCCGCGATGGTCGCCTGCACTGTGGCCGGCACGCTCACTTCGGCGACATCGGCCCGACAGATGTAGCGACCGCGCCGGCCGGTGAACACCCCGCGCTGGGCCAACTCGCGCACCATTTCCTCGGCGAAGAACGGGTTGCCCGCAGTTCGTTCGGCGATGATCGCCGCCAGTTCGCCGACCGAGGGATGTGACCCCAGCAGTTCGCCGATCAGCGAAGCGGCATCCGAATCTCCGAGTGGCGCAAGCGCTATCGTCTGGGCGCCGTGGACCCGAGTCAGGATTCCCTCGTATTCGGGCCGGGACGTGATCAGCACCACCGACTTCGTGCGCTGGATGACCGTGAGGAAGTCCCCAAGCATCGACTCGCTGACCGCGTCGATCCAGTGCGCGTCCTCGATGATGAACAGCGCCGGTTCGGGGCGCGCCAGCGACGCGGTGTTGATCAGCGCCGTCACCCGGCGCCGCCGCGCATCGGGGTCGATCTGGGGTGGCGTCGTCTCGGGGTCGGCGATGCCGAGCAGGTCATCGAGAAGCAGAACGTCCTGCGGGTCGACATCCGTAACATCAGCCTGCAGTCGCCCGCGGGTCGCGCGCAGCATCTGGATTACCACGTGGAAGGGAATGTCACCGGCGTGCGACTCGCAGAATGCCCAATACACGTCGATGCCGCGACCGGTCGCGAGCGCCGCAACCTCACGTGCCACCCGGCTCTTGCCGATCCCTGGCGGACCGGTGACATTCACGACGCCACCACGGCCGCTGTTCGCTCGGTCCACGATGGCATCGAGGGCCGCCATCTCCCAGCGTCGACCGACCAAGCTCGCCTCCGCACGGTCGGTGAACTCCGACGATGGTCTGATTCCCATGAGTCGGCGCGCAGCCACGGGCTCGTCCGAACCCTTGATCCGCACCCACTCCGGTTCGGAAAGCGTCACCGAGTGCTCGACAAGGCGGGCCGTCGACTCCGACAGCAGCACTCCGCCCGGGGGCGCCGCCGATTCCATCCGCTGCGCGAACCCGACGGTCTGACCGGTCGCGGCGTATCCCAGCGACCCCGAGCCGATCTCGCCGGCGATCACCCGACCCGAGTTGAGTCCGACCCGCAGTTGCAGAGCGAAGCCGTCGCGGCACTCCACGTCCGCCGACAACCGGTCGGCCTCCTGCTGGATGGCCAAGGCGGTGAGGCATCCACGCACAGCGTGATCCTCCAGCGCGACCGGGGCGCCGAACAGCGCCATCACGCCGTCGCCGGTGTACTCGACGGTCCCGCCGTAGCGTTGCACCACCGCTGCCGACCGCTCCACGAGTTCGGTCATGATGTCGCGCAGCCGCTCGATGTCCACCGCGGCGGCGATATCCATCGATCGCACCACGTCGGCGAACAACACCGTCACCTGCTTGTACTTGGCAGCTTCGGCCGAAACCGCAGTCGGCGTGCCGCACTCGTCACAGAACCTGGCGTTATCGCGCAGGCCAGTGCCGCACGATCCGCACGCCACGGCCGCCGTCATCCATGTACCGCCGATCTCACCCCAATTGCCCAGAGGATAGGGCGGCGATCCGCGAAAAACGTCGTAATTGGCACGTAATTGACAGAGGTGTTAAGGCCTCAGAGCTGTCGGTCCAGCTCGTCGGGGTCGGCGATGGTCAGCACGACATCGACGATGTATGGCTCGTCCTGCAGTTGAGTCTCCAATTCTCGCAGCGTTTTCGCGATGTTCGACTCGACCGCGTCACCGACCAGGTCGACGCTGGCGACCAGAAACAGTTGTTTGGGTCCGACGAACACCAGCCGGATGAAGCGCACGGACGCCACCTCGGGGAGTTGCTCGATGCGTGCCACCGCCGCCTCCCGCAACTGCGGGCTGGCGGGCTCACCGACCAGGAAGCGGCGGTTGCGGTCGATGAGCACGACGGCGATCACACCCAGCAGCAGCCCGACCAGGATCGACCCCACCCCATCCCAGGCCGCCTGGCCGGTGACCTGGTGCAGCCCGATGCCGAGGACGGCAATCACGATCCCGATCAACGCGGCGGTGTCCTCGGCGAACACCGCCCTCGTCGTCGGGTCAGACGTGTCGAGCACATGGGCGAGCAGGTCTCTGTCGAAAGCCGCAGCCTCGCCCCGCAGTTGGCGGAACGCCTGCAGCAGTGACGAGGACTCCAGCAGGAACGCGACGCCGAGCACGATGTAGGCGACGAGATAGTTCTCGGCGCTCGACTCGCCGTGCAGCAGTTCGGTGACGCCTCGCCACACCGACAGTGAACCGCCGACGACGAACAGGCCGACCGCCGCCAGCAGCGACCAGACGTAGGCCTCGCGCCCGTAGCCCAACGGCCGTTCGGTGTCCGGCGGTCGGCTGCTGCGCCGGTTGGCGACGATCAGGAAACCCTGGTTTCCGGTGTCGGCCCACGAATGCGCGGCCTCGGCCGTCATCGACGCAGAGCCGGATATCGCCGCGGCGACCGTCTTGGCGACCGCAACGGCCAGGTTGGCGGCGAAGGCCACGAACACGGTGAAGGTGCTTTCCTTTTCTGCCACCCCGCTAGTCTGCGACCGTGGCCAACACGGGACCCCTCGCGGGGGTGAAAGTGATCGAGCTGGGCGGCATCGGCCCGGGTCCGCATGCCGCGATGATGCTCGCCGACCTGGGCGCCGACGTGGTGCGGGTGCGAAGGCCCGGCGGGCTGACGATGCCCGCCGAGGACGTCGACCTGCTGCACCGCGGGAAGCGCATCGTCGACCTCGACGTGAAGCGCGAGCCGCAGACGCTGTTGGGCCTCGCGGCCAAGGCCGACGTGCTGCTCGACTGCTTCCGGCCGGGCACCTGCGAACGCCTCGGGATCGGACCCGACGACTGCGCCGCGGTCAACCCGCGTCTGATCTTCGCGCGCATCACGGGTTGGGGACAGGACGGACCGCTGGCGACGACTGCGGGCCACGACATCAACTACCTCTCGCAGACCGGCGCGCTGTCGGCGATCGGATACCGCGACCGGCCGCCCGTCGCCCCGCTGAACCTGGTCGCCGACTTCGGCGGGGGATCAATGTTCGTGCTCGTCGGCATCGTCGCCGCGCTGTACGAGCGGGAACGGTCCGGCAGGGGACAGGTCATCGATGCCGCGATGGTCGACGGCGTCAGCATCCTGTCGCAGATGATGTGGACGATGAAGGCGACCGGCAGCCTGCGTGACGAGCGCGAGTCGTTCCTGCTCGACGGCGGCGCACCGTTTTACCGCACGTACCAAACCTCCGACGGCAAATACATGGCCGTCGGCGCGATCGAGCCGCAGTTCTTCGCGGAATTGCTGACCGGTCTCGGGCTGACACCCGACGAGGTGCCCAACCAACTCGAGATCGGCGCCTATCCGCAGATGCACAGAATCTTCACAGAGCGGTTCGCGAGCAAGACGCGCGACGAGTGGACCGACATCTTCGCGGGCACCGATGCCTGCGTCACGCCCGTGCTGACGTGGACCGAGGCGGCGGAAAACGAGCACCTCAGAGCGCGTTCGACCGTGATCGACAACGACGGTGTCCAGCAGGCAGCGCCGGCACCGCGGTTCTCCAGGACACCGGCCGGGTCCGTCGGCGCGCCACCGAAGGGCACCACTGCGCTCGATGACATCGGTTGGTAACTCGCGCGTTGGCCGTCATTCACGCGGCAAGAGGATTAAATTTGCCAACGTGGCCGTTCGAGCATCGCGTGAAGTCGTCGTCGACGCCCCTCCCGAGGCGATCCTCGACGTGCTCGCCGACATCGATGCCGTGCCGTCATGGTCGTCGCTGCACAAGACGGCCGAGGTGCTCGACCGGCATCCCGACGGCAAGCCGCATTATGTGAAGGCCACGTTGAAGATCATGGGCATCACCGACAAGGAGATCCTCGAGTACCACTGGGGCGAACGCTGGATGGTGTGGGACTCTTCGGAGACCTCCGCGCAGCGCGGCCAGCACGGCGAGTACAACCTCACGCCGGAGGGCGAGGACAAGACGCGGGTGCGCTTCGACATCATCATGGACCTCGCCGCGCCGGTGCCCGCGTTCCTGATCAAGCGGGCCAAGAAGATGGTGCTCGACGTGGCGACGGAGCGGCTGCGCGAGCGGGTGGAGCGGATCGGCCGCTGAGGTCTCGTCATGAAGCGTCAAATCGCGGCCATTGCGGGAACATTGGGAGAGCCACCGCCGTCGCTACAGTGGGGTTGGCCGCATGGGCCGCGGCCGACCCGCTGGGCGGTTCCAACGCCTGGTTGCGAGCCAAGGGGTACACCGTGTCCGTCGACGTCGAGGACGGGCCGCGATCGGTCGCGCTGTCGAGTGCACGGTCACCAACTCGGCGGGTCGGCCACTCACGCCCGCACAGCTGGGCACGGTCTGGTGGTGTCAACTGCCCGGCATATTCCGACGACTGACGCCGAGCATAGAGTTGATGAACGTCTCACCAGTGGTTTGTGTATAACTTCTGCACGCTGGCGGGATCTGTCGGTCGCTGGTTCGACGATGCGGCAATGCGAGACAAGATTGTGGTGGCGAGCGAGGCGCTTGCCTCCGGCAGGGTGACCCGTCGCGAACTCAATCGGGCATACACCAAGCTCTTTCGCAACGTGTATGCCCGACGCGGCGTCGAGCTGACCGCGCGGGACAAGGCGGTCGCGGCATGGTTGTGGTCCGCGCGATCTGCAACGCTGGCCGGTTGCAGCGCCGCCGCGGTTCTGGGAAGTCGTTGGGTGGATGCATCGGAGCCGGCAGAGCTGATCCGGCCCAATCGGAGGTCCCCCAGGGGTATCTGCGTGTACAGCGATGCGTTGAGCAGTCGCGATATGTGCCGCGTCGGAGAGATGAGTGTGACGACGCCCGCGCGCACCGCATTCGACATCGCACGTCGCCAGCCGCTGCTCGTCGCGGTCCCGCGGATCGACGCACTGTTGCGGGTGAGCGGATGCAGTGTTCTCGACGCCGAAGCGGTGATGAGTCGAAATCCGGGTCTGCGCGGTGTGTGCAACGCCGCAAAGGCGCTAGCCCTAGCCGATGCAGGCGCCGAGTCACCGCCGGAGTCGCTCACTCGAATCCTGGCGATGGCGGCGGGCATGCCGCGGCCCGTTACCCAGATCGTCGTTCGAGACGACGACGGGTATGCGGTCTACCGCCTGGATATGGGCTGGCCGCACTGCAAGGTGGCGATCGAATATGACGGAGCGCAACACTGGACCGATCCGCGCCAGCGCGCCCGTGATATCGAGCGGCTCGAATTCCTTGCCGCACAGGGTTGGACGATTATCCGAGTCAGCTGGGTGCAGCTACGCGATCAGCCGAAGCTCGTGGTCAGTCGCATAGCGAAGGCACTCGGTGTGGTGCCGAACGTGAAGATGTTGAACTCATTGCTCGACGACTGGGTGCAACAACTTCACGTTCGACGCGCGAGCTAGCGGCGCAGCACACCCAGCCGGCGGATGGCTTCGTCGAGAGTGTCGTCGCGCTTGCAAAACGCGAAGCGCACCAGATGATTCCACTGATTATCGGTCGACTCGCAGAACGCCGACATCGGAATCGCGGCCACACCGGCCTTCTCCGGCAGCTCGGCGCAGAACGCCGTGCTGTCGTCATAGCCCAGCGGCCGCGGATCGGCGCACAGGAAGTACGTGCCGAAGCTGTCGTGCACGTCGAAGCCCAGCTCGTCCAGCGCGGTGCCCAGCCGGTCGCGCTTGGCCTGCAACGAGTCCCGCAGGGCGGCCACCCACGCCTCCTCGGTGTTGAGCGCCTGGGCCACCGCGGGCTGGAACGGCGCCCCGCCCACATAGCTCAGATACTGCTTGGCGGCGCGTACGCCGTTGATGAGATCGGCTGCGGCGCAAACCCATCCGATCTTCCAGCCGGTGACGTTGAACATCTTGGCCGCGCTCGAGATGGTGACGGTGCGCCCCGCCATCCCCGGATAATTGGCCAGCGGCAGGTGGCGGCGGCCAGGAAAATCCGAGAACACCAGGTGCTCGTAGACCTCGTCGGTGATCACCAGAAGATCGGTCTCGACGGCGAGCTTGGCGATCGCCGCAAGCTCGGGGTCCGACGCCACCATCCCGGTCGGGTTGTGCGGCGAGTTGAGGATCAACGCCTTGGTCTTCGGCGTCACCGCCCGCCGCAGCCCGTCGACGTCGATCGCGAATCCGCGGCCGTCGGGCACCATCGGCACAGCGCGGCGCTCACAGCCCGCCATCGCGATCACGGGGGAATATGAGTCGTAGAACGGTTCGACGAGCAGCACTTCTGAGCCCGGCTCGACCAGCCCGAGCACCGACGCGGCGATGGCCTCCGTGGCGCCGACGGTGACGAGCACCTCGGTGTCCGGGTCGTACTCGGTGCCGAAGTGCCGCTTTCGCTGCGCGGCGATCGCTTCCCGCAGCGGCGCGATGCCCAACCCCGGTGGGTACTGGTTGACGCCCTCGGCGATCGCGTTCTCGGCGGTCTTGAGCATCGCGGGCGGGCCGTCCTCGTCGGGAAAACCCTGACCCAGATTCACCGCGCCAATGCGGGCCGCGAGCGCCGACATCTCGGCGAAGATGGTCACCGCATAGGGCTGCAGCCGCTTCACCGTCATGACGAGAGAGCCTAGGCGAGGAATGAAAGCGGCTTCCGGTGCGCTTACTGCGGCATGGCTTTCACCCTTGGCGATGACTCGGCACTCCTGCGACCCGTGACGGTCGGCGACGTTCCGGCGCCCAATCGACTGTTCATGGCCCCGCTGACCCGCACGCGCGCCGAATGCGACGCGACCCCGTCCGAGCTGGCCGCGCTGTACTACTCCCAGCGCGCATCCGCAGGCGTGATCATCAGCGAGGCGACCGCGGTGTCGAGGGCGGCCAACGGCGCATACATGAACACGCCGGGCATGTTCACCGAACGCCACCAGCGGCGGTGGGCCGAGATCGCCGACGCGGTGCACGAGGCCGGCGGGCGGATGTTCGTGCAGCTGTGGCACGTCGGGCGAATGGGCCATCCCGACATCAGCGGTGTCGAGACGGTCGCCCCGTCGGCGATCGCCGCCGACATGACAGCGCACACGTCGGCGGGCAAGAAGCCGCTACCGGTGCCGCGGGCGCTGCGCACTGACGAGATCCCCGGCATCGTCGCCGACTTCCGCGCCGCCGCGCGACGCGCCGTCGACGCCGGGATGGACGGCGTCGAGATCCACTCGGCCAACGGCTATCTGCTGCATGAGTTCCTGTCCGACGTGACCAACCGCCGCGACGACCGCTATGGCGGGTCGGTGCAGAACCGTGCCCGGTTGACGGCCGAGGTGGTCGAAGCCGTCGTCGACGAGATCGGCGCAGGCCGGGTGGGGCTGCGGATCTCGCCGGGAAACGGCGCGGGCGACATGCGGGAGGTCGACGAGGTCGAGGCCTACGAGGCGCTGCTGCGCCGGATCGCGCCGCTGGGGTTGGCGTATCTGCACCTGTTGATCGAGCCGACACAGCCGGCCTTCGCGGTCGTTCGCTCGCTGTGGGAGGGCACGCTGGTGCTCAACACCCCGCGGGAGATCCAGACGAACTTCTGCGAGCTGGAGAACCTCGTCGAGTGGGGCGTCATCGGCGCGGCGGCGGTGGGTCGTGGATACCTCGCCAACCCCGACCTCGTCGACCGGTTGACGCGCGGCGCCGAACTCAACGAACCCGACGCCGCGACCTTCTACTCCTCGGGCGCGGTGGGCTATGTCGATTACCCGACGCTCGCTGAGGCCGACTCGCTCGAAGTCGCCTAACTGATTCCCGCGAACGTTCCTTACCAGTCGAAATCTCGGCGATTTCTCGACTGGTAAGGAACGTTCGCGCGTAGTGGGCCCGGGGGTGACGAACCTCCCAACCAAGGGGTTGGCCGAGACTGTTAGGCTGGCGTAGAGGACAACCGCCCACGTGGGCAGGTCTCCCACACAACCCCATCTGAACAGGAATATCTTCATGTCTGAAGAAGCCTTCATCTACGAGGCCATCCGCACGCCTCGCGGCAAGAACCGCGGCGGCGCCCTGAACGAGGTCAAGCCGGTCAACCTGGTCGTCGGCCTGATCGACGAACTGCGCAGCCGCTACCCCGACCTGGACGAGAACCTGATCAGCGACGTCATCCTCGGCGTCGTGTCGCCCGTCGGCGACCAGGGCGGCGACATCGCCCGCACCGCGGCGCTGGTGGCCAAGCTTCCCGACACCACGGGCGGCTTCCAGCTCAACCGCTTCTGCGCGTCGGGCCTCGAGGCCGTCAACACCGCCGCGCAGAAGGTCCGCTCCGGCTGGGACGATCTGGTGCTCGCCGGTGGCGTCGAGTCGATGAGCCGCGTCCCGATGGGCTCCGACGGCGGCGCCTGGGCCACCGACCCCGAGACCAACTACCGCCTCGGCTTCGTCCCGCAGGGCATCGGCGCCGACCTGATCGCGACCATCGAAGGCTTCACCCGTGAGGACGTCGACCGCTACGCGCTGCGCAGCCAGGAGAAGGCCGCCGCGGCGTGGTCGGGCGGCTATTTCGCGAAGTCGGTCGTCCCGGTGAAGGACCAGAACGGACTGGTCATCCTCGACCACGACGAGCACATGCGTGCCGACACCACGCTCGAGGGTCTGGGCAAGCTCAAGACCGCGTTCGACGGAATCGGGGCCATGGGCGGCTTCGACGATGTGGCGCTGCAGAAGTATCACTACGTCGAGAAGATCAACCACGTCCACACCGGCGGCAACAGCTCCGGCATCGTCGACGGCGCCGCACTGGTGCTCGTCGGCTCCGAGGCCGCGGGCAAGTCGCAGGGTCTGACCGCGCGCGCCCGCATCGTGGCCACCGCGACCAGCGGCGCCGACCCGATCATCATGCTGACCGGCCCGACACCTGCCACCCGCAAGGTGCTGGACCGCGCGGGGTTGACGGTCGACGACATCGACCTGTTCGAGCTGAACGAGGCCTTCGCATCCGTGGTGCTCAAGTTCCAGAAGGACTTGAACATCCCCGACGAGAAGCTCAACGTCAACGGTGGCGCCATCGCGATGGGCCACCCGCTCGGCGCCACCGGCGCCATGATCACCGGAACCATGGTCGACGAGCTCGAGCGCCGCAACGCGCGGCGCGCGCTCGTCACGCTGTGCATCGGCGGCGGCATGGGTGTCGCGACCATCATCGAGAGGGTTTAAGACCATGGCAGAGAACACCATCAAGTGGGACAAGGACGCCGACGGCATCGTCACCCTGACGCTGGACGACCCGACCGGTTCGGCCAATGTCATGAACGAGCACTACCAGGAGTCCATGCACAACGCCGTGGAACGGCTTGTCGCGGAGAAGGATTCGATCAGCGGCGTCGTCATCGCCAGCGCCAAGAAGACCTTCTTCGCCGGCGGTGACCTCACGGCGATGGTCAAGGCCCAGCCCGAGGACGCGGGCGAGTTCTTCAGCACCGTCGAAGGCATCAAGGCCGACCTGCGCACGCTCGAGACGCTGGGCAAGCCGGTGGTCGCGGCCATCAACGGTGCCGCGCTCGGCGGCGGTCTGGAGATCGCGCTGGCGTGCCATCACCGGATCATCGCCGACGTACCGGGTGCGGTCGTCGGGTTCCCCGAGGTGACACTGGGTCTGCTGCCGGGCGGCGGCGGCGTCACCCGCACGGTGCGCATGTTCGGCATCCAGAAGGCCTTCATGGAGGTGCTCAGCCAGGGCACCCGCTTCAAGCCGGGCAAGGCCCGCGACACCGGTCTCGTCGACGAGGTGCTCCCCACGGTGGAGGAACTGGTGCCCGCCGCCAAGGCGTGGATCAAGGCCAACCCCGACAGCCACACCCAGCCGTGGGATGCCAAGGGCTACAAGATGCCCGGCGGCACGCCGAGCAGCCCCGGCCTCGCGGGCATCCTGCCGTCGTTCCCCGCGCTGCTGAAGAAGCAGCTCAAGGGGGCGCCGATGCCGGCGCCGCGCGCCATCCTGGACGCCGCCGTCGAGGGCGCGCAGGTGGACTTCGACACCGCCAGCCGCATCGAGAGCCGCTACTTCACGCATCTCGTCACCGGCCAGGTCGCCAAGAACATGATCCAGGCGTTCTTCTTCGACCTGCAGCACATCAACGGCGGCGGCTCGCGGCCCGAGGGCATCGAGCCGGTCAAGATCACCAAGATCGGCGTGCTCGGCGCGGGCATGATGGGCGCGGGCATCGCCTACGTGTCGGCCAAGGCCGGCTTCGACGTCGTGCTCAAGGACATCGACATCGAGGCCGCCAATGAAGGGCAAGGGCTACTCCGAGAAGCTGGAAGCCAAGGCGCTCGAGCGGGGTAGGACCACGCAGGAGCGCTCCGATGCACTGCTGGCCCGCATCACACCGACGGCCGACGCAGCCGACCTCAAGGGTGTCGACTTCGTGATCGAGGCGGTGTTCGAGAGCCAGGAACTCAAGCACAAGGTGTTCCAGGAGATCGAAGACGTCGTCGAGCCCAACGCGATTCTGGGGTCCAACACCTCGACGCTGCCGATCACCGGTCTGGCGACCGGCGTGAAGCGCCAGGAAGACTTCATCGGCATCCACTTCTTCTCACCCGTCGACAAGATGCCACTGGTGGAGATCATCAAGGGCGAGAAGACCTCTGACGAGGCGCTGGCCCGGGTATTCGACTACACGCTGGCGATCGGCAAGACCCCGATCGTGGTCAACGACAGCCGCGGCTTCTTCACCTCGCGCGTCATCGGCACGTTCGTCAACGAGGCACTCGCGATGCTCGGCGAGGGTGTCGAGCCGGCCAGCATCGAACAGGCCGGTTCACAGGCCGGCTACCCGGCACCGCCCCTGCAGCTGTCCGACGAGCTCAACCTCGAGTTGATGTACAAGATCGCCGCCGCCACCCGCAAGGGTGTCGAGGACGCGGGCGGCACCTACGAGCCGCATCCGGCCGAGGCGGTCGTCGAGAAGATGATCGAGATCGGGCGGCCGTCGCGGTTGAAGGGCGCCGGCTTCTACGAGTATGTGGACGGCAAGCGCGCCGGACTCTGGCCGGGGCTGCGCGAGACGTTCAAGTCGGGCAGCGCCAGCATTCCGTTGCAGGACATGATCGACCGGATGCTGTTCGCCGAGGCGCTGGAAACCCAGAAGTGCCTCGACGAGGGTGTGCTCACCTCGACCGCCGATGCCAACATCGGCTCGATCATGGGCATCGGCTACCCGCCGTACACCGGCGGCAGCGCGCAGTTCATCGTCGGCTACGAAGGCCAGGGCGGACGCGGCAAGGACGCCTTCGTCGCGCGCGCCAAGGAACTGGCCGCCCGCTACGGTGAGCGCTTCACCCCGCCGGCGTCGCTGACCGGGTAGTCGGGCAGCGGCATCGAATCGTAGAGTCGCACGCCTTTGCGATTGAGGCGGGCGATCGCGCGGGTCACGCCGAGCGGAAGAACCGACACCGCGCGCGCGACGCCGATGAGAGCCCGCACGCCCCAACGGCTTCCGGGCACGATGGTCTTCGCGTTGACCCTGGCGAGAGAGCGGCTGCCGAGCACGGACGGCATCATCGTGCGCTCGTAGCTCGCGAACGCCGCCGCGTGATCGCCGCCCGCCTCGGCGATTTCACCGGCCAGCACGTAGGCGCCGTACACGGCCAGGCTGGTGCTGCCGCCGACGGCGGGGCCCGGGCAGTAGCCGGCGTCGCCGACGAGTGTCACGCGGCCCCGCGACCAGCTGGTCAGTTCCAGCTGGGTGATGGCGTCGAAATAGAACGTCGGCGTGCGCTCCACCTCTTCGAGCCACCGGTCGACGTCTGCGGAGATCCCGCTGAACGCGGCGCGCAGCTGAGATTTCTGGCGCGGTTCGTCGCGGTGGTCGTACTCCAGCGGCGTGCGCGGCCGGAAGATGAACACCGCCCGTGCGTCGTCGAGATGGTCGGCGGTGTACACCATCGCCACCCGATCCGGTTCGAAGTAGCCGTCCATCTCGCCGTCGCGGGCGAGCGATTTCGGCACTGACACCACGGAGAGGTAACCACCGAGAAAGCGTTCGGGCACGTCGTCGCCGAACACGATCCGGCGCACTCCGGAGTGCAGCCCGTCGGCGCCGACGATGAGGTCGAATTTCCTTGGCGCGCCGTGCTCGAATGAGACGTTGCCGTCGTTGGTGATCGCCGTGATCTGATCACCGAACACGTATTCGGCGTCGTCGCGGGTTGCGTCGTAGTAGATCTCGCTGAGGTCGTCGCGCATGATCTCGACGTGCCGGTCGGACACTGCGCCGATCAGCTTGAGGTAGTCGATCCGCGCCGGTTTCGACGCCCACGGGCGGTGCACCGACATGACGGTGGTCCCGGTCGCGTGGGCCTCGATGCGCGGCAGCACCCCCATTCGCTCCGAGATCTCCATCGCCGGACGGAACAGGTCGACCGCGTGGCCGCCCGTCTTGCGCAGGGCGGGCGCGCGTTCGACCACCGTCACGTCGACGCCGCGGCGGGTCAGCCAGTAGGCGAGCACGGGACCGGCGATGCTGGCACCGGAGATCAAGATCCGCATGGCGATGAGCTTACCTATCGTTAAGTAAGTTAGGGTGGCTACGTGGCGCGACCCCCGTCAGAAACCCGGCAGCGGATCCAGGACGTCGCCCGTGAACTGTTCACCGAGAAGGGCGTCCAGCGCACCAGCCTGCAGGACATCGCGGGTCGGCTGGGCATCACCAAACCCGCTCTCTACTACCACTTCAGCTCACGCGACGACCTCGTCCGCAGCATCCTGCAACCGCTGGTCGACGAGGGCGAGAGCTTTGTAGCCGACCACGAACGGCGGCGGGGTTCGTCGCGCGCCACACCGCGCGAACTGCTCGAGGGCTACTTCGACTTCCACTTCAAGCACCGTGCCGACCTGGTGCTGTTGGTCGAGGAGTTGACGACGCTGGCCGACCTCGGCCTGATCGACGTGATGCTGGCCTGGCGGGAACGCCTGTGCAAACTGGTGTTCGGCAGCAGGCCGACGCTGCGCCAATCCGCGCGAGCGGTGATCGCCTTCGGCGGCGTGCAGGACTGCTGCCTGCAGCTCCCCGACGCGTCCTATGAGCAACTCCGGAGGGCGACGGTGGACGGCGCCATGGCCGCTTTGGGACTCTGAGCGGCAGGATCGGCGACGGTCTTGGCTATGGTCGAGGCGTGACCGAACCCTTTACCGAAAGGTTCGCGGCCGGACTGGCCGGCTACGGCGACGGGCAGTGCATCGAGTACGCGGGCCGCTGGTATTCGGGCAACGAGGTGACCGCCTACGCCGACGCCATCGCGTCGGTGTTGCGCGATGCCGGGGTCGCCGACGGCGCACCCGTCGGTCTCGTGGTGCGCAACCGGTTGCCGCACGCGGCGGCGATCTTGGGGTTCATCGCGGCCGGCCGTGCCATGTCGATGATCTACTCGTTCCAGTCGCCGGCTTCGATCGGCCGCGACATCGAGTCGCTGGGCCTGTCGGCGATCGTGGCCGACGAGGAGGACTGGACCGACGAGGTGATCGCGGCGGCCAAGGAGGCGGGCAGCGCCGGGGTGAGCCTCTCGCTGCGAGCGCCCACCGTCGCCGCGGTGCCCGGACTGGAGCGGCGCGACGACAGCCGCCGTCATGCAGAGCCGGAACCCGGTGTGGCGCTGCAAATTCTGACCAGCGGGACCACCGGTCCGCCCAAGCGGCAGTCGATCAAGACGCGGGTACTCGAACGCACCGTCTTCAGCGTCACGAGTGGTGAGGCCGCGCCGCCGGCGGCGCCGCCGGAGTTCTCGTACTGGCAGTTCGGCGGCATCGGGGTCTGCCAGCTGATCGCGGGCGCCTACAACGGCAGGCGCATCGTCATCCTGGAGCGGTTCTCGGTCGATGGCTGGGTGAACGCGGTCAAGACGCACGGCATCAAGCGGTCGGGCGTACAACCAGCCGTGATCCGCATGCTGCTCGACGCCGACGTGCCCAAGGAGGATCTGGCCTCGCTGGACTTCCTGATCAGTGCGTCGGGCCCGCTGGATCCCGAGACCCGCGACGAGTTCGAGGCGCACTACGGGATCCCGGTCAAGTTAGCTTACGGCGCAACGGAGTTCGCCGGATCACTGTGCGCGTGGACGCCCTACATGGACAGTGAATTCGGCGTGTCGAAACGCAACAGTGTCGGGCGGCCCCTGCCGGACACTGAACTGCGCATCGTCGACCCCGACAGCGGCGCCGAACTGCCGACAGGAGAGCGCGGGCTGCTCGAGGCCAAGATCACCGCGATTGACGACGACTGGATCCGGACGACCGACATCGCCTCGATCGACGAGGACGGCTTCGTCACCCTGCACGGCAGGGCCGACGGCGCCATCAACCGCGGTGGGTTCAAGATCCTGCCGGAAACGGTTCGCCGAGTATTGATTTCGCACGCGGCGGTGCGCGATGCGTGCGTGGTCGGCGTGCCCGACGCGCGGCTCGGACAGGTGCCCTTCGCCGCGATCGAGGTAGCGCCCGGCGAGCCGGTGCCATCCGGCGACGAGCTCAAAGAGCTTGTCCGCCAGTCGCTTCCGGTGTACAACGTGCCCGTCGCATTTGCCGTCGTCGACGAACTCCCGCGCAATCCGGCGCTGAAGGTGAGCCTGCCCGCCGTCGCCGCGCTCTATACAGCGCGCTGAAAGACGTAGAAGTGCGCGGGCTCTTTGCCCTTGTGGTCGCCGCCGGATTCGCTTCCCGATGACAGCAGCGTCCACCCGGCGGCACCGAACCGAAGCTCGACCTCGTCCGGCTCGATTCCGGGCACGCCGTACGTCGAGCCGCGGGTGAACGCGACGATGTGCAGCCGTGCGTCGGGCGCGGCGGCGGCCGTCACCTCGCGCACGTAGTCGTAGCGATCATCATCGTTCATGCCGTGCAGGCAGCCGCTGTCGACGATCAAGCTGAAGTCCGAGCCGATGCCTGCTGAACAGAGGTCGGTGACGTCGGCTTCTTCGAACCGGACATCGACATTCTCGGCACGCGCCTTGGCGCGCGCCTTCTCGACCGCCTTCGGTACGAAGTCGACGCCGGTGACCTGCCAGCCGTGCTTGGCGAGATAGATGGAGTTGTCGCCGGTGCCGCACCCGACGTCGAGCGCGGCCCCGGCGCGCAGGGCGTCGTCGCCCTCGATGAGGTCTCGCAGGCTCCTGGCGATCGGGTGGCCGTCCCACGGGGTGAAGCCGAACCGGTAGAGCGTCTTGAAGAGCCGCTGGCGGCCGCCCATGTCAGATCGATCCGAGATCCGCTGAAAGCCAGTGCTGCGGCTTCATGTAGATCGTGACCCCTTCGCCGTGCTCGCGGCGCGCGAACTCGAGGTAAGCGTCCACCCTCTCCGGCGGCAGATAGCGCTTGACCATCTCGACCAATTGCTCGTCGGTGGCGGGCTCGATCCGGCTGACGGGACCGTCGACGGCCACGTATCGCACGCTGGGTTCGACGCGGTCGACCATCAGAGTGAACTCGCCTTGCGTCTCGATGAGCCGGTGCTTGCGGGAGCCCGCCCCGGTGTGGATCCACGGTTCACCGCCGGGGGTGTACTGGTACCAGATCGGCACGGTCAACGGTCCGCGCTTGTCACCGGCGCTGACCGACAGCGCGGCGACGTGTGGTTCGGCGAGAAACTGTTCTCGTTCGTCCTTGGAAAGGGCCATGGTCGCCAGGCTAGTCAGAACGGTGGGTCGGTGGTGTTGCGCTTGCGTTCGGCTTCGATGCGGGCGTTTCGTTCGGCCGCGCGGGTACGACTTCGCTTCGGCATCATCATGGCGCGATCCGGTGCGGGCGGTGGGACCTGCGTCGGCGGTGGAAGTTCGCTCGACCTGACATCGAAATCGGGGAAGAAGACTCGGCTTCCCGGATGGGTGGTGTAGGTGTGGCCGGTTGGCGCAGTCCACGTGACCGTGCCGTCCGGGGCGAGGGTGACCGCCCAGTCGCCGCACCAGAATGTCTTGAGGTGATGATGTTTTCGGCACAGGCACACCAGGTTCGCCGGATGTGTCGGGCCGACGGGCCACGGGATGACGTGGTCGATGTCGCAGAGTTCGGCGGGGACGCGGCAACCGGGGAACCGGCACGTCACATCACGCGCCCGGACGAATTCGGCCGTTCGCGCCGATGGACGGTAACCCCGCTGCGGCTCCTCGCACGGGGTCGACAACGGCGCGACTTTGGCGCCATTGCGCAGCAGTTCGGCCAGCATCGGGGTGGGAAGGATTCCGTACCCCGGAATGATCGACGTTCCCCCGTCGGCGGGTCTGGCGGTGTCTTTGGTCCGGTTCGCCGCGTCGAGTGCAGCGGGATCTGTGAGCACCCGAACCACTACCGAGGATTTCGACGGGGGTTGGCCGGCGGCGACCGGACACGCAGGCGATCCGCAGGCGCACGCCAAGTGATCGTTTCCGTTGGCCAGCGCGCCGAGGGCGTCGGCGCGACGTTCGCCCAGGCTGCGGGGGTCGGCGTCGCACACCCCTGCGGCCATGGCCGTCACCCGCTTGTCGAGTACCGCTGCGTCGGAACTCAGCAGCTTGCCCCAGACAGACGTGAGGCCCGCGTCTTCGTCGTCGTATCTGCCGACGGTGAAGTCGCGACTGCGTACCTTCGAACGGCTGGCGCTGACGGCGACTGGGTCATGGCGATGGACCAGGGCATCGACGGCATCGTCGAGCTTGTCATCCGTCAGCGGCCCCCACTTTTCGGCGCACTCCGCGATTGCCGCGTCGATCACGGCCCACACTGCGTCGTCGTTGATCAAGCGGGTTCGCCAGGTGATCGCCGCGACCACACGCGAACTCAGCCGGCCGTGCCGATGGAGCGCAGCCACGTTGGGCAGGTGATCGCGCAACGTCTCGGCGATGCGAATCTGGCCGAAGGCCCGCCGGGTTCCGATGTTCATCGCTGCGGCGACTTCGGCCGCGGCGCTGTCCCAGAAGTCGCACGCCCACAACGCCTGCGGCCCGTCGTCCTCGCCGGCGCGGCGTTTGACCAACTCGGCGATCGCCGCCAAGCGATCTGCCCCCGCGGCCGCCTCCGCTCGGGTGGCGTTCGCGATCGTGGCCACCAGAGCGGCGTCGTCGACGGCTTCGAACATGTGTTCGATTATGTCAGCCGGGGCCGACAAATCACGGTCCGCGACTAATGTCCAACGTCATGCGCTTCGGACTGTTCATCCCGCAAGGCTGGCGACTCGATCTCGTTGACATTCCCACCCAGGAGCACTGGCCGGTGATGCACGACCTGGCCACCTACGCCGACGGCGGTGCGTGGGATTCGCTGTGGGTGTACGACCACTTCCACACCGTGCCGGTGCCGACCGACGAGGCCACCCACGAAGCCTGGTCGCTGATGTCGGCCTACGCGGCCACCACGACGCGCATCAAGCTCGGCCAGATGTGCACGGCGATGAGCTACCGCCACCCGGCCTATCTGGCCAAGGTGGCCGCCACCGCCGACATCATCTCCGGGGGTCGCGTCCAGATGGGCATCGGCGGCGGCTGGTATCAGCACGAATGGGAGGCCTACGGGTACGGCTTCCCGTCGGCCGGCGTGCGGCTCGGTCGGCTCGACGAGGGCGTCCAGATCATGCGCGACGCATGGCGGGACGGCCGGGTCACGTTCCACGGCAAGCACTATGACGTGGACGGCGCCATCGTCGCCCCAAAGCCGTTGCAGGACGGCGGTCCTCCGCTGTGGATCGCCGGCGGCGGCGAGAAGGTGACGCTGAAGATCGCGGCGAAGTACGCGCGCTACACCAACTTCACCTCGGAGCCGGAGGGCTTCCGGCACAAGTCCGAAGTGCTGGCAGGCCATTGCCGCGACGTCGGCACCGACTACGGCGCGATCGTCCGCTCGGCCAACTTCAACGCGGTCGTCGGCGAGTCCGAAGCCGATGTCGACGATCGGATCGCCAGGATCAGGTCGAGGCAGGTGACCAAGGCCAACGAACAGGCGGTCGATGCCATGCTCGGCATGGTGAAGTCAGCCGACTCGGCCAGCGGCACGCCCGAGCAGGTCGTCGAGAAGCTGAAGCGGATGCGCGACCTCGGCTGCGAGTACGCGATCCTGTACTTCCCGGAGGCGGCCTACGACCGCTCGGGTATCGAGCTGTTCGAGCAGAAGGTGATTCCCGAACTGAACTAGGGCGTCGGCGGTCCGGCCGGGCCGGGCGGCGGAGTGTCGAAATACCCGGGCGGCGGCGGACCGTCGAGCGGCATGTACCCGGGCGGCAGCGGCGGTCCGCCGTCCTTCGGTGTGGGCGGCGGCCCGTTGGATGCCGGGTCGGTCAACGATATGTATCCCGGCGGCAGCTGCGGCGCGGGCCCCGCACCGGGCGGCGGAGGACTGATCCCCGGCATCTCGCCCATCGGCGTCTGGGCGAATCCGTACGGGTCCTTGGCCTGGTTCCAGGCGTCGCGCAGGAAGCCCAGCGGGCCGCTTGAATGACCCGAGCCGTACTGCGGGTTGGCGATCTCCGGCACCAGCGGGGGGCCGGCCGGCGGCGGGGCGGGCGCGGCCAGTGCGTCGCCTGCCGGCGCATCGACCACCGGCTGGCCAGGAACAACGGGGTCCCCCGGGGCCGGTGGCGGCACCGGGTCTGCGACCGCGTGGCCAGCCGCGCCCAGCGCGCTGAAACCGATGACCGCACCGGCGATCGCCGCCGTGAGGATTTTCCGTCCCGTCATGACTGACGAGGCTAGCTGCTCACGCCCGCGCTTGCGTGGTCACCCGGTGAAGTCGCTTCCTCAGTGTCCCGCGCTCTGGCCGCCGTCGACGTGGAGTATCTCGCCGGTGACGAAGCCCGCGTTCTCCAGGAACAGGACCGCGTCGACAACGTCGTCGACCTCGCCGACCCGACCGACCGGATGCAGCGTCGACAACGCGTGGTATGACGCCTCATCGTGCATCGGCGTGCGAATGATGCCGAGCGCGACCGCGTTCGACCGGATACCGCGATCGGCGTACTCGATGGCCAGCGACTTGGTGACGGCGTTCAGTCCGCCCTTGGTCAGCGACGCCAGCGCCGACGGCACTTTCGAATTGGCATGATCGACAAGGCTCGTCGAGACGTTGACGATGTGTCCGCCGTCGCCTTGGGACAGCATCACCGCGATCGCCGCGCGGGACACCTCGAAGAAGCCGCGCAGATTCACTCCGGTGACGTTGTCGAAGTCGTCGTCGGTGTATTCGGTGAATGGCTTGGCGACGAAGATCCCCGCATTGTTGACCACGGTGTCGATCCGGCCGAACCGCTGCCGGGCCGCGTCGGCAATGCGCCGTCCAACGCCGGACTTCGAGACGTCGCCGGGGACCGGCAGGATCATCGGGTCGTCGCTCTCGCCGATCGTGCGAGAGTTCGCGACCACCGCATAGCCGAGCTTGCGGAAGCCGCCGACGAGGCCCTCGCCGATACCCTGCGATGCCCCGGTGATGATTGCGACGGGCGTGGTGTTCATTGTCGGCTCCTTTGTCTCGTGCTATGCGGATCAACACGGGCCGCGCCGAAACGATGCTCGGAGTCTGTGACGGGTTTGCTTTCTCGTGATAGGCCGCGCCTCGCACTGATTTAGGCTTGCCGCGTGGAGCTGCGTCAGCTGCGCTATTTCCTCACGGTCGCCGAGGAGCTGAACTTCGGTCGCGCGGCCGAGCGGTTGCACATCGCGGGCCCGTCGCTGTCGCAACAGATCAAGGCGCTCGAACGCGATCTGAAGGTGGAGTTGTTCGACCGCGATCGCCGCTCGGTCACCCTCACCGCCGGCGGTGCGGCGCTGCTTCCGCAGGCGCGCGCGATCGTGGAGCAGGCCGACGATTTGCGTCGCCGTGCCGCCGGTCTGTCGACTTCGGCGCCGGTGCGCATCGGTTACGTGCAGTGGTGTCCGACCGGCTGGGCGGAGCGGGCTGCCGGAGTCGCACGGCTGCGTGTCGACGCGTGGGTGATGCCGTCGCACACGCAGGCCGCCAGGGTCGCCGACGGAAGTCTCGACCTTGCCATCTGCTGGGTGCAGACGGGCGATCTCGAATCGCTGTCGCTCGGCGCCCATGTGATCGGCGCGGACCGGCTCTACGCCGTCTGCACCGGCACCGACACGTCACCGGTCGAGGCCAAAGACACGGTGGTGCTGCTGAATCCCGATGAGGCCACGTGGTCGTCCTGGAACCGCTACGGCGAGCAGTTCGCCGCCGAAACCGGTGCGCGCACAATGCATGTCGAAGACGGCGGTATCACCGGCCCCGAGTTCTTCGAGCACGTGCGGCGGCTCCGGCGTCCTGTCCTGAACAATCCGAAAGGCCAGGACACCGCCGAACCGACAGGATTGGTGCGGCGCCCGGTCGTGCATCCGACACCCGTGTGGACCTGGTCCCTGGTGTGGCGCCGGGCTGAGCCGAATCCATCGGTGCGCGCGGTGATCGACGCATTCACCAGCGATGCCGGGGATCTCAGCGTGAACGCGTCGGACTGGCTGCCGGCAGACGATCCCTACCGCGCCGGGGCTGTGTGAGGCATCCGGACCAGGGCGGCGGTCACCGCCGCAGCCACGACGACAAGCGCCGCGGCGACCAGCGCGTATTGAAAGCCGTGCCGAAGCATCGGCGTTACCGCGACCGGGCCCACGATCTGGCCGACGGAATAGCCCGCGGTCAGCAGAGCGACCGCGCCGGGGAACTGCAACAGCCGACCTGCAGCCAGTGCCATCGTGCTGACGCCGATGAACGTCCCACCGAACAGCACCGCGCCGACACAGGCGGCGGCGCCACCGCCCGCGACGGCGGGCAGCGCGATTCCGACGGCCTGCAATCCGAGCGCCGCAACGAGCAGGGTCGGATGAGACCAGCGTCGCCCCAGCCACGCCCACAGCGCCGCCGACGGGGCGGCGGCGACGCCGACGAACAGCCACGCGCCGTTGCCGAGCCAGCCCGATGAGGTCTCCTTGATGGCCGCGACAAGGAACGTGCCGGCGATGATGTAGCCGACGCCTTCGAGGCTGTAGCTGATGAACAGCACGGCGAACCGGCGGTCGAACCGCCGCCGCGGTCGGGACGGCTCGCCGGCGGCGGCCGCGTCGACGGGGCCGGGGCTCACCCCCATCGACCACGCGACGGCGCTCAGGACCGCGGCCGAGGCCGCCGCCGTCCACCACGCCGTCTGCCATCCGGAGCCCGGCAGCGCCAGCACGAGGACCGCAGACAGCGCGATGCCGACGCCGACCCCGCCGAAGCCCCAACCGGGCAGATGCGGTGAGTGGTCGCCGAGGCGATCGAGCATGGAGGTCACGGCGATGACGAACACCGTCGCGCTCGTGAATCCGGCGATCGTTCTGAGCGTGATCCACTCGACGGCGTTGGTCGCGAAGGGCATGGCCGCCAACGTCGCGACGACCACGATGAGCGATGCCCGCCACGCGGTGGCGGATCTGGTGAGGCGGGCCGACGCCGTGCCGGCCAACGCGCCTGCGAGGTAGCCCGCATAGTTGGCGGTGGCCAGCTGGCCGGCGAGCTGCGGGGTGATCGCGGCCTGCGCGGTCATCAGCGGCAGGATCGGCGTATAGGCGAAACGGCCGATGCCCATCGCCGCGCCCAATGCCGCGGCGCCGCGTCCGACATGAGCCCAGTGCGCGTGCATCAGCCGATGGTGCGTCGTGAGGTCGTCCGGTCGCCACGACCAAATTGCTTGCAGCTGAGAGGCTTCGCCTCCCACGTGTGGGCGATTGAGCTGCGACGCGCTATTCGGTCTTGCCGGTGCCGCCGATGACGACAATGGTGTGGGTGGCTATGGTTCGTCTCGACAGGTCGAGATCTAGACGCTTCATAGCGCATAGGCTCGTTTGCATGTCCGATCGTCTGAGAGAGGGATGCACGGTATGAACAAGGTTTCACTCACCGCCTTGGCGCGTGAGCATCTCGAGAAGGCCAGGGCGGCCAGCAGCGGTCGCAGCTCACACACCGTCTACGGCGGTCATGAGCATGCGCTGCGCCAGACGCTGATCGCGCTGAAGGCGGGCAGCGGTCTGGACGAACACGAAGGCCCCGGCGAGGCGACGCTGCACGTGCTGCAGGGCAGGGTCCGGGTCACCAACGCGCAGGTGCATTGGGAGGGCTCGCCAGGAGATCACATCGTCATCCCGACGGCGCGGCACGCACTGCAGGCGCTCGAGGATTCGGCTGTGCTGCTGACGGTCGTGAAATCGGTTGGGCCGCACGTTTAGATCGCGGGGCCCAGCAGGTCGTCGGCGTCCTTGATGACGTAGCCGTAGCCCTGCTCGGCGAGAAAGCGCTGACGGTGCGCGGCGTACTCGGCGTCCAGGCTGTCGCGCGAGACCACCGAGTAGAAGACCGCGCCACCGCCGTCGGCCTTCGGCCGCAGCAGCCTGCCCAGTCGTTGCGCCTCCTCCTGACGCGAGCCAAAGGTGCCCGAAACCTGCACCGCCACACTCGCTTCCGGTAAATCGATGGAGAAGTTGGCGACCTTCGACACCACCAACGTCGTGACGTCGCCGCGCCGGAACGCGTCGAATAGGGCCTCGCGGTCGGCTGTTTTGGTCGATCCCTGGATCACCGGCGCGTTGAGTTGCTCGCCGAGTTCGTCGAGCTGATCGAGGTAGGCGCCGATCACCAGTGTCTGCTCGCCGGGATGGCGTTCCAGGATGGATTTCACCACCGCGATCTTGCTGTGCACGGTCGAGCAGAGCTTGTAGCGTTCTTCGGGCTCGGCGACGGCGTAGAGCATCCGCTCGTTGTCGGTCATCGTCACCCGCACCTCGATGCACTCGGCAGGCGCGATCCAGCCCTGCGCCTCGATGTCCTTCCACGGTGCGTCGTAGCGCTTCGGTCCGATGAGGCTGAAGACGTCGCCCTCGCGGCCGTCCTCGCGGATGAGGGTGGCCGTCAGGCCGAGCCGCCGCCGGGACTGCAGGTCGGCCGTCATCCGGAAGACGGGTGCGGGCAGCAGGTGCACCTCGTCATAGATGATCAGCCCCCAGTCGCGGCTGTCGAACAGTTCCAGGTGCCGGTACTCGCCCTTGGTGCGACGGGTGATCACCTGGTAGGTGGCGATGGTGACGGGGCGGATCTCTTTCTTCTCGCCGGAGTATTCGCCGATCTCGTCTTCGGTCAGCGATGTGCGGTTGATCAGTTCGCGCTTCCACTGCCGGCCCGCCACGGTATTGGTGACCAGGATGAGCGTCGTTGCGCCCGCCTTGGCCATCGCCGCCGCGCCGACCAGCGTCTTGCCGGCACCGCATGGCAGCACCACCACCCCGGAGCCGCCCTCCCAGAACGAATCGGCGGCCATCTCCTGGTAGTCACGCAGGTGCCAGTCCTCCTGATCGAGGCTGATCGGGTGTTTCTCGCCGTCCACGTAGCCCGCGAGATCCTCTGCGGGCCAACCGATCTTGAGCAGCATCTGCTTGACCCGGCCGCGCTCGCTGTTGTGCACGATGACGGTGTCGTCGTCGATGCGGGCACCCAGCATCGGGGCGATCTTCTTGTTGCGCAGAACTTCCTCGAGGACCGCGCGGTCGAGGCTCACCAGCGTCAGGCCGTGGGCAGGATGCTTCACCAGCTGCAGGCGGCCGTAGCGGGCCATGGTGTCGACGATGTCGACCAGCAGCGGCTGCGGCACCGCGTAACGCGAGAACGACACCAGGGCGTCGACGACCTGCTCGGCGTCGTGGCCGGCGGCGCGGGCGTTCCACAACGCCAGCGGCGTGATGCGATAGGTGTGCACGTGCTCGGGCGCGCGCTCGAGCTCGGCGAACGGGGCGATCGCCGCGCGCGCGGCGCCGGCTTTCTCGTGGTCGACTTCGAGCAGCACCGTCTTGTCGGACTGCACGATGAGGGGGCCGTCGGTCATGCGCGACCCCGCTCCGCTTCTCGCTCGCTGGTCATTTTGTCAATTATCCCGACGCGGCCGACGTCCATCGCACCGAGCGTGCGTGAACTGCTGTTTTCTTGCGGCGCGTCGGCCGCAGACGCGCACCGTCGCGGGGAATGCGGGGAATGCGGGGAATGCGGGGATTGGGGGCCGGTGTCAGGCCTCGTCGGCCGACACCACCGACGTGACCCGGTGGATGGCGAAGTCCCTGACCCGGCCCGTCGCCGGATCCCACGCGGTCAGCTGGCCGCCGCGCACGCTCACCGGCGCGACCACCCGCTGGGTGGCCACGCCGGCGGGATCGACGTAGCCGATCACCACCGAGGTCTGCAGCCGGGCCGCCTCCTGCAGCTGCGAGATGGCGACCGCCGGATCGATCCGCATGTTGGCGAACGGCTGTGCGGCCACCTTGCGCAGCACCGCGACGATCGCGCCGAGGGTCTGACCCGTCGGCGGCGTCAGCTGCCGGGGCACGCGGCGATGGGCGGGCGGGGGCACCCGGGCGCCGCGGGCGCGGATGTCGACGATCGTGCCGGAGGCATCCTCGGCCGCCGGGGCGAAACCCTGCGCCGCGCAGCGCCGCCAGCACCTCCGAGATCGGCGCCTGGGACACCGCGACGGTCGGGGCGAGCAGCCGCATCTCGAGCGGCTCGGCGGCGGGCGCGCCGACGGCCTGGGCCAGCAGGGCGGGATCCTCACAGCGGACGAACGAGGCGGCCATCCCGACGCGCAACTGCCCGTGCCTGCGCGCCACGTCGTCGATGAGATAGGTAAGTCCTTGCGGCACCGGCGTTTTGGAGTGTCTTTGGAACAGGGCGTGCAGCTCGCTCGCGGTGCGCCCGGTGTCCAGCGCGCGCCGGATCGACGCCTCGCTGATCCGGTACACCATCGCCGCGCCTGCCGATTCCACCGTCGCGACCGAGGCCAGCTGTTCGGCGAGGTCGCGCTCGAGCGGTCCGGGGACGATCACGGTCAGGTCGGCCTGCACCAGGAAATGGTCGATCGGCTCCGGTAATGCCCGGGCCATCGCGTCGACGGCGTGGGCGTCGCCTGCCAGCAGCTTGCGTCCGGGGCCGGTGATCGCGCCACGGCCGACGATCCCGAGCGTGTGAGCCTCGGTCAGCAGGTCACCGACCGGGTGCGGCTGCAGCCGCACCGACCAGCGGGGGCGCCGCCAGATCATCGCCTTCGACGCCTCCGCGGCGTCCACTCCCGCGCCGACGGGCAGGTCGGCGAGCATACTCAACAACAACCGACGATCCAGCGGGGCGGCAGTCGAATACAGCGAATCCGACAGCGCCGCATAGGGTTTGCCGTCGGGTCCGCGACCGCCGATGAGGCCCGGCCTGGCGGGGAGGTCGAGCCACGTGGACGCCAGCAGGTGCCAACGCGCCGCGACGGGTGATTCGATGAACCGGTCGGCCGCCACCGTCGGCGCCCAGTACGGCCCGGTGCCGTCCGGCGGCTCCGGGTCGGGCAACCCCGCCGCGATCAGCCCCGCGGCGGCAGAGACCTCAAGGATGAGCCCGAGCCGTTGGTCGTCGATGCCGGTGACCTTCGTCAGCCGCTTGACGTCGCGGACGCCGAGGCCGCCGCTGCGAAGCTCGGGAACCGGTGTGGCGCCGAGGGTTTCGAGGACCACCTCGACTTCCCGCAGCAGATCGATGACCGCGCCTGCCGCCACCGCGTCGACGTCCGCGCCGGTCGTCGTCGACACCACGGGATCTGGCGGCATCAGCTCGACCGGCCCGGGGACCTCGCCGCGCAGCACTTGGCCGACCAGTCGCGGCAGGATGACGGTCTCGGCGTCGACCTGCCGCAGCAGCCCCGCCGCCAGCAGCCGTTGCACCGGCCGGTCGGGCGGTGTGCCGGGCGCCGCGTCGCGGGTCCTGCCCATCGGCGAGCCCTCCATCAGCCGCTGCAACAAGTCGCGGGCGGCGTCGTCGACGCCGGCGAGCCGATCGGCGATCTCCTCGCCGGTGAGTTCGGTCGCCTCGAGGACCGCCTGGCCCGGATACCAGGGCACCCCCGCGGAGGCCTCCGCGGCCACCCGAACCTCGGCATCGCCCCACACCAGCGCGCGCTCGCGCAGATCGTCGACGGCGGACGCGACGGCGTCCTCGCCGACGCGGTCACCGAGCAGCGCGGTCAGCTTGGTGAGCGGGACGGGGGTGGTTTCGGCGTGCAGCGCCAGCAAGGCGTCGAGCACCGCCAGCCGGAGGAAGTCCAGCTCGTCGGTCGCGGCCTTGACGGACTGTCGGGCCTGTGCCCGGGCCGCCAGCGCCGCGATGCTCCCCGGCGGCGGCTGGGTCAGGTCGGGCCGCAACTCGAGCAGCCGGATCAGCCGCTCGTCGGGCAAATCGGCTAGCCAGGCGCCCAACGGGACACCCGGGTTGTGTTCGGACATTACTGACCAGCGTAAAGCAGCCTTACGCCCCTCTCGCTCCTCGCGTCCGCGCCGGTCTCGCCACCGGTCGCGGCGCCTGCCACAATATGGGGCGTGGCAGACAAGACCAAGCAGAAGAAGCGCTATGTCGACCCCGGCTGGCCGGCGACGAACGGCGACGACGATCACCCGATCAGTGAGCTGGCCGCCGACCGTACCGGCGCGCTGTCGCCGTTCGGCGAGCTGACGTTCCCGTTGCCTTCCGAGGAACTGCCGTACACGCACCCGGTCACCGTCGTCAACAGGTAACCGTGGCTGGAGCCGATTACGGACCGGCGGGGTCCAGGCTGTCGCACCTCGACGAGTCGGGCGCCGCGCACATGGTCGACGTGACCGGCAAGGACGCCACCAGACGAACCGCGGTTGCGGCGGGGACGCTGCGCACCCGCACCGAGGTCGTCGAGCTCATCGCGACCGGTGGACTGCCCAAGGGAGACGCGCTGGCCACCGCCCGCGTCGCGGGCATCCTGGCGGCCAAGCGCACCAGCGACCTGATCCCGCTGTGCCATCAGCTGGCGTTGACCGGCGTCGACGTCGACTTCGAGATCGGCGAGGTCCAGGTCGACATCACCGCGACGGTGCGCAGCACCGACCGCACCGGCGTGGAGATGGAAGCCCTGACCGCGGTCAGCGTGGCCGCGCTCACGCTCTACGACATGCTCAAGGCCGTCGACCCGGCCGCGAGCATCGACGACATCAGGGTGCTACGCAAAGAGGGCGGAAAAACTGGGACGTGGGAGCGGCCATGACGCGCACGGCACAGGTCGTCATCACGTCCACACGTGCGGCCGCAGGTGTGTACGAGGACAAGACGGGCCCGGTCATCGTCGACTGGCTGGCGCAGCGCGGATTCGAGGTGCCGCCGCCGACCGTCGTGCCCGACGGCGCATCCGTTCCGCAGGCGCTCGACGCCGCGCTGGCGCAGCGGCCACACGTGATCCTGACGTCGGGCGGTACCGGCATCTCGCCGACCGACGGCACCGCCGACGCGACCGCGCACATCGTCGACTACCAGATCCCCGGCCTCGCCGATGCGATTCGGCGGTCAGGGCTGCCGCACGTGCCGACGTCGGTGCTGTCACGCGGGGTGTGCGGCGTGCGGGCGGGCATTCTGATCGTGAACCTGCCCGGCTCGACCGGTGGCGTCAGGGACGGGCTGGGCGTGCTCGACGACGTACTCGAGCACGCGCTGGACCAGCTGGCGGGCAAGGACCACGTGCGATGACCGCCCTCGTGCTGCGCGCCGATCTCACCGAGCACACGATCGACCTCGACGAGCACCAGAACCTCGTCGCCCATCAGGCCGCAGGCGCCGTCGTCGGGTTCGCCGGCGTCGTCCGCGACCACGATGGCGGGCGCACGGTGACGCGGCTGGAATATTCCGCGCACCCGTCGGCCCGGCAGACCCTGGCCGACGTTGCCGCCGAGATCGCCGCCGACTGCGCCGGCGTGCGGGCGATTGCCGTCAGCCATCGCATCGGCACACTCGAGATCGGTGACGCCGCACTGGTCGCCGCCGTCGCAGCCGACCACCGGCAGGCCGCGTTCGAGACATGCGCCCGACTGGTCGACGGCGTCAAGGCACGGCTACCGGTATGGAAGCACCAGTTCTTCGCCGACGGCGCCGACGAGTGGGTGGGTTCCGCCTAGAGGCGAAAGCGAATCAGGCCGACGGCAGCGCGGGGTCCGCGGGCGGCGGAACCGGCGCACCCGGATCAGCCGGCGCACCGAGCGACGGGCCGAGTCCGGCGCCGTTGACGTCCTCCGGCGCAGGGGTGGTCAGCGGGCGCTGGGTCAGCGCGAGCAGCGCGTCCTTACCCGTGATGTCCTGCGTCTGGATCGCGTGCCACAACTCCTTGAGGTACGTGACGTTGGGGCCCTGCGCCGGCATCGTCGAGGAGTCCATCGTGGTGCCGGTCGGCAGGTTGTCCGGGCTGGCCAGGTGCGGGACCTCGGCAGGCATCGCGGGCATGTCGCCCGTCATCACCTGGTTGGCGGCGTCAAAGGCCGGCTGCGGGATGTCGACGGAGTTCACCATCGCCATCGGATCGGGTGCCGGAGCCGCGAGCGGCGGTGCCGGGGCGGGCGGGACGGCCGGAGCGGGCTCGAGCGGAGCCGGCGCCATGTGCAGCGCCCACTCCTGCGGTCCGTCGGCCGGTGCAGCGGGCGCGGCGTCCCAGTCGGGCGCGGGCTGCTGGAGCGAGGCGTTGATGACGGGCGCCTCGGCGGTGGGCAGCGGCGTGTCCAGCAGTGGCGGGACAGCGGGCATCTGCGAGGCGTCCGGGGCGGGCGCGTCGAGACCGACGTTGACGACGTCGGACGGAGGCGGCGGCGGTGAAGGTTCAGGCGCCGGGGGTGGCGGAAGGTCGGGGGCCGGCGGCGGAGCATCCGGGGCGGGCGCGGCGAGGGCGACGTTGACGACGTCGGCCGGAGGCGGCGGCGGTGCAGGTTCGGGCGCCGGGGGTGGCGGAAGGTCGGGGGCCGGCGGCGGGGCGTCCGGCAGCGGAGCGGCCATCGCGTCGACGGGCGCGTCGGTTGGCGGCGGCGGTGCCAACGGGTCGACCGGCGGAGGCGGGAGCTCGCCGTTCAGGCCGACGGCGTCGATAGCGCCGTCACCGGCTTGCTTGGCGTCGTCGACCACGTTGCGCGGGGTGGCGCCGGACAATCCGGTGCCGCAGACCGGCCAGGCGCCACGGCCCTGAGTCGCGAGCACGCGCTCAGCGACGGCGATCTGCTCTTCCTTGGTGGCCATGTGCGCCGACGGGGCGTATTCGCCGCCGCCGTGCGAGGCCCAGGTGCCGGGAGAGAACTGCAGCCCGCCCTGATATCCGTTTCCGGTGTTGATGGCCCAGTTGCCGCCGGACTCGCAGCGGGCGACCTTGTCCCATTCGCCATCGGTGGCGGCACTGGCGTGCCCGGCGAGGGCGAGCCCGCCGCTGCCGATGACCGCGCCGGTGAAGGCGACTTTGGCGACTGACTTGGCCGATGCAGTGGGCTTGCGGTGCCGTCCACTCATAGGTGCGTTAAGTCCTCTCTGACGCGCCCACGAGGTCAGCTGTCGGGTTCGGGCTGGAGAGGTTGCCCGGCCGATGTCGGTGAAAATGACAGCGGCTTCACCCCAAGAAGCCGCACGCGGCTCCTGGTCCCTATGTTCGGTGGACCGGTGGGTCCCCCGCCCCCATCCCTGTTGTTTGGCGTATCCCTGCCCGACGGATGGAGCTCGGCGCTATCGGACAGGAAGGGCCAGCCGATTAAGGTCGACTCGCTTGCGGAAGAAACTAGCCTGTCGCCGCGTTGCAGTCATCTTTTGGGTAATCCCGCGTTTCGCCCGGTGGCAAAACTTAAAGGGCCTCTAAAACCCCAGGAGTCTCGGGCGTTTCTGCTGGTGTTTTTTCCTGATCACGGCCCCGTAGCCAGTTCGTGACCATTTCGTGATGTGATGCAAATCACTTTTAACCGCCGGCAAAGGGCGGAAGCACATCGATGATCTGTCCGCCGGACAGGTTTAGCGCCTCGTCGCGCACGGCGATGCCGTCGCACAGAAACGAACACCTCTGCAGGACCCGAGCAAGCTTCGCGTTCCTGGCGGCGAGCTGATCGACCAGCGCGCGCACCGTGGTGCCGGCTGCCACGTTCAGCGTCTCGCCCTCGATCCCCGCTGCCGCGCGGGCCGCGGCGAAATAGCGGACGGTCAGCTGGACCGTCGCCGTCGAGGTGGATGGCGTCGTCCTCCCTCGTGCTCCCCGCGTGCGCATCAACCCCCGATCGCGCTCATCGGGCGGTCGGGCTGGACGAAGTCCGGGTCGTTGATGCCGTGGCCCGCGGGCTTGGCCCACATCGCGGCGCGCCAGGCCGCTTCGATCGCCTCATCGTCGGCGCCGGTACGCAACAGCGCGCGCAGGTCGGTCTCCTCGCGGGAGAACAGGCAGCTGCGCACCTGGCCGTCGGCGGTCAGCCGGGTCCGGTCACATGCCGAACAGAATGCGTGCGAGACCGACGCGATGATGCCGACGGTCGCGGGACCCCCGTCGACCAGCCACAGCTGCGCGGGAGCGGAGCCGCGCGGTGCCGGGTCCGGAGTCAGGGCGAAATGGCGCTGGAGGCCGGCCAGCACGTCGTCGGCGCGAAGCGTCGCCCCGCGTGACCATTCGTGGCCGGCGTCCAGCGGCATCTGCTCGATGATGCGTAGTTGGTAATCGTGATCGAGGCAGAACCGCAGCAGCGACACCGCGTCGTCGAGGCCGGTCGCCGGATCCAGCACCGCGTTCACCTTCACCGGGCGCAGACCGGCCCGATGCGCCGCGGCAAGACCGGCGAGCACGTCGGCGAGCCGGTCGCGACGGGTGATGTGGGTGAAGTGCTCGGCGTCGACGGTATCGAGCGAGACGTTGATCCGGTCCAGGCCGGCTTGTTTCAGGCCGGCGGCGCGGTGACCGAGGCCGATTCCGTTGGTGGTGAGGGTGAGTTCTGGGCGCGGCCGCAATGCGGCAGTGGCGGCGACGACGTCTTCGAGCCGCTTGGCCAACAGCGGCTCGCCGCCGGTGAAGCGAACGCGGGTGACGCCGAGGCGCGTCACCGCGATGCGCAGCAGACGGGTCAGCTCGTCGGTCGCCAGCAGCTGCTCGCCGGTCATCCAGTCCAGGCCTTCGGCGGGCATGCAGTACGTGCAGCGCAGGTTGCACCGGTCGGTCAGCGACACCCGCAGATCGGTGGCGACCCGGCCGTAGGTGTCGAGCAGCGGCCCATCCTTCGGCGCCGGCCCGACAGGCCGCAGCACCGAAGGAACGCCGAGTGCGGTGACGGTCATGCGGCGGCTCGCACGGGCGGGTTCAGGTCGTCGACGGGCACGATCTCCTTGCCCAGCGGCGCCAACGACACCGGGATGAGCTTGAGGTTGGCGAGTGCCAGCGGGATGCCGATGATCGTCACCGCCATCGCGACGGCGGTGACGAGGTGTCCGATGGCCAGCCAGATGCCGAACAGGATCACCCAGATGATGTTGCCGACGAGGGCGCCGGGCCGAGTTCCCGGTTTGTCGATCACGGTGCGGCCGAACGGCCACAGCGCGTAGGACGCGATGCGCAGCGCCGCGAATCCGAACGGGATCGTGATGATCAGAACGAAGCAAACGAGGGCGGCGAACAGATAGCCCAGCGCCAGCCACAGGCCGCCGAAGACCAACCAAATGATGTTAAGGATCAGGCGCATCTCTTCCTCCAGCGGTGGTCTCAGCCTACCGAGTAATGGGGGTGCTGGTCGGCGCGGCCTCCGAGTAGGATCACCCCGAAGACGCGTCCCTGCGAGAAAGGCGGGACGCTTTCCTTTTGTTTCTAGAGACGAGCGGGTGAGAGCAGTGCCGACCGGCCGGGTTAAGTGGTACGACGCGGAGAAGGGCTTCGGCTTTTTGTCGCAGGAGGAAGGCGAGGACGTTTACGTCCGATCGTCGGCGTTGCCCGCCGGTGTTGAGGAACTGAAGGCCGGCCAGAAGGTCGAATTCGGGATGGCGGCCGGCCGCAGAGGGCCGCAGGCGTTGAACGTGAGGGTTCTCGAACCGCCGCCGAGCCTGACCCGCACGCGTCGCGAGGCCGCCGCGGCCGAGCACAAGCACACCCCTGACGAGCTCCACGGCATGGTCGAGGACATGATCACGCTGTTGGAAGGCGCGGTGCAGCCCGAGCTGCGCAAGGGCCGCTATCCCGACCGCAAGGTCGCCCGCCGGGTGTCCGAGGTGGTGCGGGCCGTCGCCCGCGAACTCGACGCGTAGTCCCGCGCCCGTCCCGCGAACGTTCCGTACCGGTCGAAAATCAGCCGAAATCTCGACGGGTAAGGAACGTTCGCCGAATGAGGGCATGCTGAGGGCATGGCTGAATATGTCTCCAGCGGCGGCGAGTTCAACCGCGACACCGACTACATCACCACCCGCATCACGTCGCGCACGCTAGGAGCAGAGGAGGGTGGGGCCTACCCCGTCGAGCCGGGTCGCTACCGGCTGATCGTCGCGCGGGCCTGCCCGTGGGCCAACCGCGCGATCATCGTCCGTCGACTGCTCGGACTCGAGGACGTGTTGTCCATCGGCTTCTGCGGGCCGACGCACGACGAGCGCAGTTGGACCTTCGATCTGGATCCCGGTGGGGTGGACCCGGTGCTCAAGATCCCGCGGCTGCAGGACGCGTACTTCGCGCGCATTCCGAACTACCCGAAGGGCATCACGGTGCCCGCGATCGTCGACGTGCCGACGGGACAGGTCGTCACCAACGACTTCGCCCAGATGACGCTGGACCTGTCCACCGAGTGGACGGCGCATCACCGCGACGGCGCACCGCAGCTGTACCCGGAGGCGCTGCGCGACGAGATCGACAAGGTGGCCCGGCGCGTCTACACCGAGGTCAACAACGGCGTGTACCGGTGCGGCTTCGCGGGCTCCCAGGAGGCCTACGACAAGGCCTACGACCGGCTGTTCACCGCGCTGGACTGGCTCAACGAGCGGCTGGCGAACCAGCGGTATCTGGTCGGCGACACCATCACCGAGGCCGACGTTCGGCTCTTCACCACACTGGCCCGATTCGATCCCGTGTACCACGGCCACTTCAAGTGCAACCGCTCCAAACTCGACGAGATGCCCGCGATATGGGCGTATGCGCGAGACCTGTTCCAGACGCCCGGCTTCGGCGACACCATCGACTTCGTGCAGATCAAGCAGCACTACTACATCGTGCACGCCGACATCAACCCGACGCGGATCGTCCCCAAAGGCCCGGATCTGAGCAACTGGCTGACGCCGCATGGCCGGGAGGCGTTGGGCGGCAGGCCGTTTGGTGACGGCAGCCCGCCGGGGCCGACCCGCGAAGGGGAGCGGGTACCCGCCGGACACTCCGCCGGCTAGGGCCAGACGGTCCTCACCGACCACTCGGCGTGCGTCCACGGGAACTCGTTGCCCTGCTCGTCGCGAACGATCGTGGGTAGCTGCACCGCGAGGCCGAACAGCCTGCCACGGTGCGGATCCGTCGTCGGGATCGTCACCGCGTAGGTGCTGCCCGGTCGGAACTCGTTGACGACATCGGAACCTTCATAGGACCGCACGAGAACCCATGGCGCGGCGGCAATCGCGGAGGGCACCGACAATTGCACCGGGTGACGCGGGTCGACGGTGAGTTCGCCGTCGGTATGCGGGGTTTCGCAATCCGTGGGGTTGAGCACAGCGCAGTATTGGTAGGGCCCGACCCGCACCAACTGACCGCGCGTGTAGGCGCTGATCTCCGGGTGCTCGGGTGCCGGGTTCCGGCTCATCCGCCAGACCAGCACGCCGGTCGCGGCAGACGCCAGCACAACGACGGCCACCAGCACCGCCAGTCCTTTCTTCACTCCCGCGGCACCGCCGCCGCATCGGTGTGGCCGTTGTCTCTGCTCCTCGCGTGCGCGGTGTCTCTTCTGCTCCTCGCGTGCGCGGTGTCTTTTCTGCTCCTCGCGTCCGCGGTGTCTCTTCTGCTCCTCGCGTGCGCGCCTTCTTGCGCAGCCAGCACCGGGCGATTTCCGCCGAGCCCGGGGATCAGCGAGTCGCCGCGATAGCTCACCAGTGTCTGTGCGAGGCCGAGAATGAGCACGGTCGAGATCACCGTGAAGCCAATGTGCAGTTGGGTATACACGAGCACACCCGTCGCGCCGCCCGCCACCCAGGCCAGCTGCAGCAGCGACTCCGAACGGCCGAACGCCGACGCGCGCGACTCCTCGGGCAGATCGTCCTGCAGCGACGCGTCGAGCGACGCCTTGGCGATCGCACTGGCCGCGGACGTCACCAGCGCCGCGAGCGCGGCAACCATCAGCTTTCCGGTCAGCGCCGTGGCCAATGCCGCAAACGTCACGGCGACGCTGCTGCGCACCACCAACTGCGCAGGATGCCCGAGTTGCAGGCGTGCGCTGGCGTAGTTGCCGCCGAAGTTGCCGATCGCGGCGGCCGCACCGATCAGGCCGAGGATCAGCAACTGCTGCCAGCCGCTCTTGTCGTGCGATTTCGCCACGAACGCGGGGTACAGAAACAGGAAGCCGACCATCACCTTGATGGTGCAGTTGCCCCACAGCGACGTGATGATGTTGCGGCCCAAGGGTTGTCGGGCATCGCCGGTTTCGGAGCGCTTCGGATGCCGGCGGAGTTCGCCGTCTCCGCCGTGGTAGCTCAGCGTGGTGGGGATCTCGCCCTCGGTAACCTCCACCCACTTCGGAATGCGCATCGACAGCGCGGCGCCTGCCACCGTGAGCGCGACGATCACATACAGCGCGCCGGGCATGTGGAACAGGTTGAACAGATATTCGGCACCGGCGGCGACCGCGCCGCCGACGATCGTTCCGCCGAGCAGGCCGAACACCGTGAGCCGCGAATTCACCCGCACCAGGTCGATCGTCGGCGGCAGCACTCGCGGCGTCACGGCGCTGCGCAGCACGGAAAAGGATTTGGACAACACCATCATTCCCAGCGCGCACGGGTACAGCACCCACGACGGAAAGCTTCCCGTCGCCCCGTCATAGTTGGCGATCAGCACCAATACCAGCGCGGTGCGCAGCGCGAACGACAGGGCCAGGGCTACCCGCCGGCCGTGCTGCAGACGGTCGAGGGCCGGACCGATGAGCGGAGCGATGACGGCGAACGGCGCGATCGTGATGAGCAGGTACAGCGCGACCTTGCTCTTGCTTTCGCCGGACGCCGCCGCGAAGAACAGCGTGTTAGCCAATGCGACCGCCATCGCCGCGTCGACGGCGAAGTTGGCCATCACCGGATACGTCAGCGCGGTGAGCCCCGACTTGTCGGCACCGTCGGCGGTGGCGGCGCGTTGGAACAGGCCGTACATCTTGGAGCCCATCTCGCGGCTGCGTTGCGCGGCCGAGCGGGGGCCGCTGTCCACGCCACGCCGGGCGCCTGCGCCCACGCCCGGCGGCGGCTCGCTGCGGTTCGAGGACCGTTCCTCCAGCGGCGGCAGGTAGCGGTTGGCACTCGGCGTGGACGGTCGGCGCTGACGCCGGTAATCCACTCCGTCGCTGGGGTAGTTCGCCATGCCGGGGTGTTCGTCACCGTGCCCGGCGGGCGGTCGCGGCGGGTAATAGCGAGGATCACGTTCGTCCGCCCCGCCTCCGGAGTCACGCCGCGATCCGCTCACAACATGATTCTCTCCTATCGCGGCGACAGCGTCGTGCAGCCGACCGGGTGTGGCTGGGCGCGCGCCGGTCAGGCACTATTAACTCCGTGGACAGCGTGACGGAATCCACCGAGGACGGCTCGGCGATGCCGGCGATCGAACGGTCGGCGGACGTGGAGGCGGTGCTGACGGGTGCCGTCGAGCAGGCGCGCGCGGCGATCGCCGAGCACAGCGGTGACACCGTCGGCGAGTATCTGGGCGCGACGTTCGACGATTCGACCGCTGCCACGCATCGCTTTCTGGCCAACCTGCCCGGCTACCAAGGCTGGCAGTGGGCCGTCGTGGTGGCGGCACACCCGGGGGCCGATCACGCGACGATCAGCGAAGTGGTGTTGGTGCCGGGGCCGACGGCGCTGCTGGCGCCGACATGGGTGCCCTGGCAGGACCGGCTGCGGCCCGGTGACCTCGGTCCTGGCGATCTGCTCGCCGCCCCGGCCGAGGACCCTCGCCTGGTGCCCGGTTTCGCGGCGACCGGGGATCCGGCGATCGACGATGTCGCCTACGAGCTCGGACTGGGCCGACGCCGGCTCCTCAGCGAACCGGGCCGCGCCGATGCCGCACAGCGGTGGCACGACGGCGACTTCGGCCCGGGCTCGTCGATGGCCAGGTCGACCCGCCGGGTGTGCCGGGACTGTGGCTTTTATCTTCCGCTGTCGGGGGTGCTCGGGGTCATGTTCGGCGTGTGCGCCAACGAACTGTCCGCCGACGGCCACGTGGTCGATGCCGAATACGGTTGCGGCGCTCACTCTGACACCCCTGCTCCGCAGGGATCCGGTTCGCCGCTCTACGACCCCTTCGACGACGGGGTGCTCGAGGTGGTCGAGCCGCCGCCGAGCGCCGACGAGCCGGCGAGCGCCGAGCCCGAGCCCGAGCCGTCGCCGCCGAGCGTCGAGCAGGATCCGCCGCCGAGTGCCGAGCAGGATCCGACGTAGCTCATCGGCTGTTCAGCTCGATCGCGGCGCTGATCAGTGCCGCGAAGGCCTTCTCGTCGAGCTTGTCCTCCTCGCGAATATCGATGGCGCGGCGGGTGTTTCCGTCGAGGCTCGAGTTGAACAGGCCGGCCGGATCGTCGAGCGAAGCGCCCTCCGCGAACGTCACCTTGACGTAGTCCTTGTATGTCTCACCGGTGCAGATCATGCCGTCGCGGTACCACACCGGCACGCCGCGCCACTTCCACTCCTCGATCACGTCGGGGTCGGCTCGCTTGATGAGCTCGCGGATTCGGGCGAGCGTGTCGCCGCGCCAATCGCCGAGCTCCTCGATGCGGGCGTCGATCTTCTCCGAGGCGCCGCTAGCTGCGCTGCTCATCAGCGCCGCTCCTGGATGCGCACCATGTTGCCCGCCGGATCGCGCAGCGCGCAGTCGCGGACCCCGTACGGCTGCTCGGTCGGCTCCTGGACCACCTCGGCCCCGCTGTTGAGGCGGCCTGCCTGAACCTTCTCGAACGTCCCGTCGAGATCCTTGGTGGCCAGCAGCAGCGTGCCGAAGGTGCCCTTGGCCATCATCTCGGTGATCACGCGTCGCTCCTCGTCGGTCATGCCGGGCGTGGCCGACGGCGGATACAGCACGATCGACGTGTCGGGCTGGTTGGGCGGGCCGACCGTGATCCAGCGCATCTTGTCCTTGCCGACATCGAGGCGGACCTCGAAGCCGAGCGTGTCGCGGTAAAACGCCAGCGACTGCTCCGGGTCGTCCAGGGGTAGGAAGCTCGAGTGAATGGTGATGTCCATGGCGATCACGCTAGGTGCAGCCTGGTGGCGGGCGCTTCTCGATTCCTGATCGGTCTGGTCACCTGCTTCTCCACGCAAGACGGCATGCCCTGCGTCACTCCCGCGGTCTGTTCCCGGTACGCGCTCGGCGTGACCCCGACCAACTCGGTGAACCGGGTGCTGAAGGTGCCCAGCGACGAGCAGCCAACGGCGAAGCAGACGTCGGTGACCGACAGGTCGCCGCGCCGCAACAGTGCCATCGCCCGCTCGATGCGACGCGTCATCAGATAGGAGTAGGGCGACTCGCCGTAGGCGAGTTTGAACTGGCGCGACAGATGCCCGGCCGACATGTTCACGCCGCGGGCGAGCGCCTCGACGTCGAGTGGCTGCGCGTATTCGCGATCCATTCGGTCGCGGACGCGGCGCAACAGTTTGAGGTCGCGCAGGCGCTGGTCGTTCGCGGGTGTGCCGGTCAACTCTCGGCGGCCGCCTTGATGCGCGCCAGCGAGGTGTTCATGCCGGCGATCAGTTCCCGTTCGAAGCTGGGTACGCCGCCGAACAGTTTGTCCACCGTGAAGTTGGCCGCCACCTTCACGCCGTTGTCGGCCCGACGCCTCTCCACCACACGGGTCCCGTTCTCGGTCGGTTCCAGCTCAAAACTCCACACGGTGTTGTTGGTGTTCACCCGGAACGCGAGCTTTTTCTCCGGAATGACTTCGGTGACCGTGCTCGTCGTCGGCCAGTACAGAAAATTGCGCCGGTTCAGGTTGATCGTCCGCGTGCCCTTTTGCACCGGACCGAGCGCTTTCATCAATCGGCACTGCGGACTCCATTGCGGCATCCGGTTGAAATCCGAGATCAATGCCCACACCTTTGCCACGGGTGCATTGATATCGATATGCGCCTGCAATAACGGCTCGGCCATCGGGTACTCCTTGTCGCTGTCTATTCGAATTCAGGTCAAACCGCTCTGTGCGCCTCGCGAACCGCGGCGCACGGCGTGCCGTTGCCAGAGAAAAATTGACGTGCCAAGGGCGCCTACTCCTAAGCCGGCCACTGCGATCGGACGCCACTCGTGTAACCCGGCGACGGTGAAGGCGAGGATCACGGCGATCAACCAACCCACGGCGATGACAATGATGACGGGCCAGGGTTCGAGCAGAATCGCCGGTAGGGCAGGCGGTTCCGGGTCGGCGGACGCAGGCGGTTCGGCGCTCATCGGTCTCCAACCTAGTCGCAAGCCACTTCGGCCGGAAGCCTGCGGTGTTTTGCTGCGCATCGGAACAACCGCTTCGCTATTCTTTGCAACGTGAAGGATACCGACTCTCGATTAGCGAGCGACTTATCGCTCGCGGTTATGCGCCTGGCGCGTCAATTACGCTTTTGTCGGCCGGACGCGTCGGTCTCCTTATCGCAGTTGTCGGCGCTTACGACGCTTGCCAAAGAGGGCGCAATGACACCCGGTGCATTGGCGATACGTGAACGCGTTCGACCGCCTTCAATGACCCGGGTAATTGCCTCACCGGCCGAACTCGGATTCGTGGCGCGAAGCGCACATCCCGCCGACGGCAGGCAAATCTTGGTGTCGGTTTCACCGTCAGGTGCGGAATTGATCGAAGCTGAACGCAGAGCCACCCAGGAATGGCTACAGGCACGCCTTTCGCAGTTCAATGCCGACGAGCGCAGAGCGTTGGTGGTGGCCGCCGATTTGATGTCGACCCTCGTCGACGAATCGGTGTACGCGCGCCCGCCCGCGTAGCTTGCGGGGGATGAGCCCCGTAGTCGACATCGACGATCCCGCCGATCCTCGGCTGGATGACTTTCGCGACCTCAACAGCGTCGACCGCAGGCCCGACCTGCCGTCCGGCAAGGGGCTGGTGATCGCGGAGGGCGTGCTGGTGGTGCGGCGGATGCTGGCCTCCCGTTTTCACCCGCGCGCCATGCTGGGCACCGATCGCCGTCTGCGCGAACTCGCCGCCGACCTCGATGCGACGGAGGCCCCTTACTACCGGGTCACGGCCGAGGTGATGGCCGATGTCGTCGGATTCCACCTCAACCGCGGGGTGCTCGCCGCGGCGGCACGGCCGGGCGAATTGACGGTCGCCGCGGTGCTCGAGGCTGCGCACACGGTCGCCGTCCTCGAAGGAGTCAACGACCACGAGAACCTCGGTTCGATCTTCCGCAACGCGGCGGGCCTCGGGGTCGACGCAGTCGTGTTCGGTACCGGTTGTGCCGACCCGCTGTACCGCCGCGCGGTTCGGGTTTCGATGGGTCATGTCCTGCTGGTCCCGTATGCCTGGGCCAGCGCTTGGCCTGCAGATCTTTCTGCGTTGCGCGACAGGGGCTTTCGGCTGTTGGCGATGACACCCGCGCCGGGCGCCGCCACGGTGGCCGAGGCGATGGCATCGGTAGGCGGCGACCGCGTCGCGATCCTCGTCGGTGCCGAAGGTCCGGGCCTGACCGAGACGACGATGCGGGCCAGTGACATCCGGGTCCGGATTCCGATGTCCCGTGGCACCGATTCGCTCAACGTCGCCACCGCCGCCGCGTTGGCGTTCTACGAGCGGGTTAGGTTGATCAGGTGACTGATGAGGCGACGCCGTGGGGGACGGGACTGACGGTGGCTGCCTTCGTCGCGATCGTGACTGCGGGTGCGGTGGTGGTGTTGAGCATGGGATTGATCCGCGTTCATCCGCTGTTGGCAGTCGGACTCAACTTGGTGGCGGTCGGCGGGCTGGCGCCGACGGTGTGGGGCTGGCGTACCACGCCGGTGTTGCGGTGGTTCGTGCTCGGCCTCGGCGTCGGTGTCGGCGGCGCGTGGCTGGCCCTGCTTGCCTTGACCCTCGGTTAGCGCTGACCGCTCGACCGCACGCCGAGAAGCACGTCCTCCCATGCCGGTACCGCCGGCTTGCCCTTGCGGGGGCGCGGCGTTCGGGCTTGCTTGGGGGGTTCGGGCTCTGCCTTGACCTGCGGCGGCGGCGCCGGCTCGTCGATAGCGAGCTGCGCGACCGGCGCCACCGGCCGCAGCGGGCGGGCGAAGTCGGGATCGATCAGCTCGCAGGCGGCGTCGTCGAACGCGGTGACGGTGCCGCCGTGCGCTCCGGGAGTGAAGCGGAAGTGCGCGGTGTTGTCGGAACGCCCGGCCTGCCAGGAGAGCTGCACCGTCCAGCGGCCGTCCTCGTTGCGCCATGCGTCCCAGTCGACGGTGTCTGGGTCAAGCCCGCGGGCGATCAGCGCCGTCGTGACGGTCTCCAGCAGTGTGAGCACTGCGGGGCCGTCGGCCAGGACCGGATGCGCCGCCGTTGCCAGCTCGGCCGCTCGCGACCGCTCCAGCAGGACGGGATGCGCGAACCGTTCCACCCGGGCGACATCAACGCCCGCGGATTGGGCGACCTGCTCGATGGACGCCCCCGCACGGATCCGGGCTTGTATCTCCTTGGGACGCAGCACGCTTGAAACCTCGGCATCGGGTTGGGACTGGCTGGCACCGGACTTGTCGCCGCGGACCGCGGCCCGCAGCCGGTCGTCGGCGCGCAGGACGAACTTCTCGTTCGGGTCGTCGCTTTCGCAGATGATGCGTTTGCCATCAACGTCGAGCCCGACGACCTTGAGTTCCCGCATGCCGACCTCCTCCGGGCTTCTTTGGCGCCGGGACGCCGTGCCCGATTAGCAGCCCACCCTACTGTGTTATCGGCTCGTTACGCGGCCGACACGCCCGAGCTACCCAGGTCAGAGCCGTTCCACCACCCAGTCGACGCATTGCGTCAGGGCCGTGACGTCGTCGGGTTCGACGGCGGTGAACATCGCGATCCGCAACTGGTTGCGGCCGAGCTTGCGGTACGGCTCGGTGTCGACGATGCCGTTAGCCCGCAACACCTTGGCCACCGCCGCGGCATCGACGTCGTCGGAGAAGTCGATGGTGCCGACCACCTGCGAGCGCTGCTCGGGATCGGCGACGAACGGGGTCGCGAACTGCGAGGCCTCGGCCCACGAGTACAGCCGCTGCGACGAATCCGCCGTGCGCTTGACGGCCCAGTCCAGCCCGCCGTTGGCGAGCATCCAGTCCAGTTGCTCGGCGAGCAGGATCAGGGTGCCGATCGCCGGGGTGTTGTAGGTCTGGTTCTTCACGCTGTTCTCGACGGCGATGGGCAGCGACAGGAAGTCGGGCACCCAGCGGCCGGATCCGGCGATCGACTCGATGCGCGCCAGTGCGGCGGGGGAGACCACCGCGATCCACAGTCCGCCGTCACCCGCGAAGTTCTTCTGCGGCGCAAAGTAATACGCGTCGGCATCGGTGATGTCCACCGGCAGGCCGCCGGCCGCCGAGGTGGCGTCGATGACGATGAGCGCATCGCCCGATCCCTCGGGTCGCTGCACGGGCACGGCCACGCCCGTCGAGGTCTCGTTGTGGGCCCACGCAATGACGTCGACGGACGGATCCGACTGCGGTGCGGGGGCGCTGCCCGGGTCGGCCTTGACGATCACCGGGTCGCCGACGAACGGGTTCTTGCTGACGGCGGAGGCGAACTTGGCGCTGAACTCGCCGTAGCTCAGGTGCAGCGAGCGCTTGTCGATGAGCCCGAACGCCGCCGCGTCCCAGAACGCCGTCGATCCGCCGTTGCCGAGGATGACCTCATATCCGTCGGGCGCCGAGAACAGCTGCCGCACCCCTTCGCGCACCCGGCCCACCAGGTTCTTCACCGGCGCCTGCCGATGCGAGGTGCCGAACAGGTCGCCGGCGGCGGCGAGCGCCGTCAGTTGCTCCGGCCGCACCTTCGACGGCCCGGAGCCGAACCGTCCGTCGCTGGGTTTGAGGTCGGCGGGAATCGTCAGGTCGGCCATGCGGTCAAGAGTAGTGACCCGACTTGTGCGCTCTCTGCGGGGAGGGTCGGCGAAAATACCGGAAAAGTGGGTAAACCCCGAGTGTTCGACTGCTGCTGTGTCCATACTGTTATCGGTCGGGGGACTGCAGCTCGAGCCCATTTGGGGGGCACGTGAACAGTCACGGGAAGGCGTCGACGCTGATACCGGCCTGTGCGGCGGCAGTGACGACTGTCGGTGCGATGCTCGCCGCGAGCCCGGCCCAGGCCGACGATGGAGACCAGGGCGGCGCCCTGTTGAACCAGATCAACGCCACGCGAGCGGCCAACGGCTGCGGCCCGGTTGCGGCCAATCCTCAATTGACCGCAGCCGCCGCGCGCCAGGCCAACGACATGCTCGCCAACGGAGTGAGGGACCATACCGGCTCGGACGGCTCGTCTGTCGTGCAGCGCGTCACCGATGCCGGTTACGCGCCGTACGCCAACCTGGGCGAGATCATCTTCTGGAGCACCGGCCTGGGCGGTGCCCCGGCCGCGGCCGTCAACTGGTGGATGAACAGCCCCGGTCACCGCGCGATCATCACCGACTGTGCCATGACCGACGCCGGCTTCTCGGCGGTGACCAACGGCAACAAGATGACCGCGGCCGGGGATTTCGGTACGAAATAGCCGCCCAGCCTCGCCGGGTTGGCGGCATCGCTGTGACCCGTGTCACATGATCGGCGACGCGGCATGGTTTGACACATCGCCCAAGAGGGCATTTCCAATATGCGATACCTGCGGTACCGTCGATGGACACAAGCCCTAGAAATGTAAACCTCACGGGGAGGCTTCTGATGGCTAGGACGCGCATGATCAGGCGTTGGCGTCGCAACATGGATGTGCTTGACGACACCGAATACACCGATCTGCTCACCACACTGTCTGAGGGGTCAGTGCGGCGAAACTTCAATCCCTACACCGATATCGATTGGGACGCAACAGAATTCGCGGTGACCGAGCACGACGAGCGGTGGATCCTGCCTGCGACCGATCCGCTTGGGCGGCACCCGTGGTACCAGGCGCAGTCGGTCGAGCGCCAGATCGAGATCGGCATGTGGCGACAGGCCAACGTGGCCAAGGTCGGGCTGCACTTCGAGTCGATACTGATCCGCGGTTTGATGGAGTACGCGTTCTGGACACCCAACGGTTCGCCGGAATACCGGTACTGCCTGCACGAGGCCGTCGAAGAGTGCAACCACACCATGATGTTCCAGGAGATGGTGAACCGCATCGGTGCCGACGTGCCCGGCATGCCGCGCCTGCTCAAGTGGGTTCAGCCGGTCATTCCGTTGGTGGCGGGTCCGCTGCCGATCCCGTTCTGGTTCGGCATCCTCGCGGGCGAGGAACCGATCGACCACACGCAGAAGAACGTGCTGCGCGAGGGCAAGACGCTGCACCCGATCATGGAGCGGGTGATGGCCATTCACGTGGCCGAGGAGGCGCGGCACATCTCGTTCGCGCACGAGTATCTGCGCAAGCGGGTTCCGCACCTGTCGCGGCGCAAGCGGTTCTGGTTGTCGATCTATGTCCCGCTGACCATGCGCGTGCTGTGTTCGGCCATCATCGTTCCGCCGCGGGCGTTCTGGAAGGAATTCGACATCCCGCGCTCGGTGCGCAAGGAGGTGTTCTTCTCCTCGCCTGAATCCCGGCAGATGCTGCGTGACATGTTCGGTGACGTCCGGATGCTCTGCCGCGACACGGGTCTGATCAACCCGATCGCCAAGATCGTGTGGCGGATCTGCAAGATCGACGGTAGGCCCAGCCGCTACCGCAGCGAGCCGCAGCGCCAGCACGTGGCCGCCGCCGCATAGGGAGCAGTAGCGCTTATGCCGCATGTGATCACCCAGTCGTGCTGTAGCGACGGGTCTTGTGTCTATGCGTGCCCGGTGAACTGTATTCATCCGTCACCGGATGAACCCGGCTTCACGTCCGCCGAGATGCTCCACATCGATCCGGTCGCATGCGTCGACTGCGGAGCATGTGTGTCCGCGTGCCCCGTCGGCGCAATCGCACCCGACACGAAGCTCGAGCCCGAGCAGCTGCCGTTCGTCGCGCTCAATGCGGCGTTCTACCCAGATCGGCCCGCGGGCGAGAAGCTGCCGCCGACGTCGAAGCTGGCACCCGTGATCGACGCGCCGAAAGTCAGTGCGCGCGGGGTGAATCCGTTGACAGTGGCGATAGTGGGCTCGGGGCCCGCAGCGATGTACGCCGCCGACGAATTGCTCACCCAGCGCGGGGTGCGGGTCAATGTCTTCGAACGGCTGCCGACGCCCTACGGGTTGGTGCGCGCCGGCGTCTCGCCCGACCATCAGAGCACCAAGCGGGTCACCCGGCTGTTCGACAAGGTGACTCGGCTGCCCGGCTTCACCTTCTACCTCAACGTCGACGTGGGATCTGACCTGTCCCACGCCGAACTGCTGGCGCACCATCACGCGGTGCTGTACGCCGTCGGCGCGCCGAACGATCGCAGGCTGGACATCGACGGCATGGGACTGCCCGGCACCGGCACGGCCACCGAGATGGTCGCCTGGATCAACGGGCATCCCGAATACACCGACCTCCCGGTGGATCTGGGGCATGAACGGGTGGTGGTCGTCGGCAACGGCAACGTCGCCCTCGACGTGGCTCGGATCCTGACAAGCGATCCGGATGCGTTGGCGCGCACCGACATCGCCGATCATGCGCTGGCCGCGCTGCGGCAGTCCAGGGTCACCGAGGTGGTGATCGCCGCCCGCCGCGGGCCGCAGCATTCCGCGTTCACGCTGCCCGAACTGATCGGGCTGACGTCCACGTGCGACGTGGTTCTCGATCCGGCCGACCACGATCTCGTGCGGGCCGACCTTGCCACCGTTGACGAGCCGCTGACGCGCAACAAGCTGGAGATCCTGGCCAAGCTCGGCGACGCGTCGGTGCCAGCGACGCGCCCGCGGATCCGGCTGGCGTACCGGCTGACACCCGAACGCATCCTCGCCACCGACCGCATCAGCGGGATCGAGTTCAACGTCACCGGCACCGACCAAATGCGCCGCCTCGAGGCGGGTTTGGTGCTGACGTCGATCGGCTACCGCGGCAAGGCGATTCGCGATCTACCGTTCGACGAGGCCACCGCGGTGGTACCCAACGACGGCGGTCGGGTCGTCGACCCGCGGACGGGGCAGCCCGTGCGCGGCAGCTATGTGGCCGGCTGGATCAAACGCGGACCCACCGGCTTCATCGGCACCAACAAGTCATGCGCACTGCAGACCGTGCAGAACCTCGTCGACGACTACAACGCCGGTCTTCTGACGGGCCCGCGCGCCAAGCCCGCGGCGCTGGAGAAGTTGGTGCGCAGCCGCAGGCCGGACGTCGTGAACGCGGCCGGATGGCGTGCCATCGACGACGCCGAGATCGAGCGCGGCGGAGAGCATCGCCCGCGCGACAAGTTCACCTCGGTCGCCGACATGCTGGCCGTCGCGGCCACCGCCCCAGCGCCGTCGATCGGGCATCGGTTGCTGGCCGGCTTGCGCCACTGAGCAACGACGGCTTTGTCCGCGAAACGGAATTCCAGCAGCGAAAGTCCGAGTGACGGCCTGCTGGAATTCCGTTTCGCGGCGGCGGAGGCGACTAGTGCTGCTTCATCGCCTCCTGGATTTCCTCCATGCTGACCTCGCGCACCGGCTGGCCCATTGACCACTGGTGGCCGAAGGGATCCCGGAGCACGCCGTAGCGGTCGCCCCAGAACTGGTCTTCGACGGGCATCACGACGGTGGCCCCGGCGTCGATCGCCCGCTGGAACTGCTTGTCCACGTCGGAGACGACGAGATGAATGGTGACCGGCGAGCCGCCGAGCGCCTTCGGCGTCATCGACTTGCCGCCGCTCATCTCGGGGAAGTCGTCGTTGAGCATCACCGTTGCGCCGTTGATTTGCAGCGCGGCGTGGATCAGCTTGCCGTCCGGACCGGGCACCCGACCGAGTTCGACCGCGTCCAACGCCTTCACGTAGAAGTCGATTGCTGCGGCGGCGTCGTCGACGACCAAATGCGGTAGCACCGCAGGCTGTACTTCGATTGCCATGGTGAGTTCCTTTCTAGGGTGGTCGCTACTACCGACTATCCGCGTAACGGAAACTCATCACGGCCGCGAGGCGTCGAGCCGGAAAGCCACTGCGATGCGGTGACCTAGGCGCCGCGCAGCCGGTCCAGTGTCCGGGGATCGTGAGATGGAAGAATAAGGCCGGCCCCTCCGAGCTGGGATTGAAGCGTCCGGACTCTTCGCATGTCGGTGTGGATCCCCGCGGTTGGCGCCGCGCGGTCCATGCCTTCGGCGGTGAAGGAGGTGTCGCCGGTGAACCAAACGTCGATCTCGTCGGTCCGCAACCGGATCGTGATCGAACCCGGGGTGTGCCCGGGGGTATGGATCGCCGTCAACGCGCCGTCAGCGGTCAAAGTCACGGCCGTCCCCAGATCGGTCGTTGCACCCTCGATGTCGACGTAGCGGATACGCGTCGCAGCGTGACGCCAGCGCCAGTGCAGGGCGCCGATTCGGCGAGCGGCCGCGTCTTCTGCTCTGGTCGTCCAAACGTCGGCATCGGGAAACGAGGGCACGGTGCCGGTGTGGTCGACGTGCTGATGAGTCAGAATTAGTGCGCGAACGTCTGCTGGGGCCAGCCCAACATCACGCAACCGATCCGGAAGGGCTTCCCCGTCGTTCACATCGAGCTTGATGAACGACCGGATGACCGCACGGCTGCGCAGATCAGGTTGCCAGGACCGAGGGTCGTTGTAGGACGGCGACGCTCCGGCGTCGACGACGAACAGCCCCTCGGGGTGCTCGATGGCATAGCTCCAGATCGGCATGGGCTCAGCGAAACGGCGATCGGCGAGGATTGCGAGGAAGCGCACCAGAGCGGGCGTTCGCTCCGGCAGGTGACATTCGGCATGGCTTCGCTTGACTGTCACAGTGCCGCAGAGCAGGGCGTGAACACGCACAGCGCGGCCATTCACGGAAAACGTTCGCATTGATTCGTCCTGCCGGTGTAAGTGATGAACACCGTTAATCTTGACCCCCTCAGTTAAACACTGTCAATCTTAGGAAGTGAACCGCAGGGTCGGGCAGCATCACGGCGATCTGCGCCATGCGCTGATGGTCGCTGCGCTGCAGCTCGTGGCAGAGTCCGACGCCGACGAGGTGACGCTACGAGCTGTTGCCCGGCGGGCGGGGGTGTCGGCCGCCGCGCCTTATCACCACTTCCCTGACAAAGACGCGCTCCTGGCCGCCGTTGGTCGCGACGGCTTCGAGGCGCTCACCAAGGTTCAGCTCGACGTCCTCGGCGGCCCTGGCTCTGCTCCGGATCGGCTCGAGGAACTGGTGAAGCAGTACGTAGTGTTCGCCATGGAGCACCGCACCCACTACGGGCTGATGTTTCGGACCATACCGACCGAGGTTGCCGGCGAGGAGGGACGCGCGCTCACCGACGCGGCACTGTCAGCCTTCGGCCGCCTGGTACAAGCGGTTCGGGACGCCAACCCCGGCCTCGGGGCAGATGAAGCGGGCCGGCGTGCTCTGCTGGGATGGGCTCTAGCCCACGGCGCTGTCGACGTCGGCCCTTGGGCGGCAGCGTTGCGGCCGAAGCTGGAGGCCGATGAACTGGCCGCGGACGTCGGCCGCGCAGTCCGGGCCATGGCGCTCCAACCCTAGTGCCGTTGTTGCCAAGTTCAGACCACGGAGAAGCCGGGCGGCAGTGACGTACGGCCGGTCAACGACATCAGCACCTCAGCACCGCTGCCCGCCGCCACGGCGATGCGCGCCGCGAGTTCGGTGGCCTCGCTCAGCACAGCGTCGGGTAGCTCGAGCGAAAGTCCGGTTGCCCGTGCGATGTCGAGGCTGTGCACCGCCAGTTCGAAGGTCCGCGTCGGCAGATATGTGTGCAGCCGTATGCCCAGTCCGCCGATCACCTCGATGAGCGAATCTCCCGCCGTGGCAAGCTCGCCCAGCACTCGCTCGACGAGTGCGTCGATGACGCCGACCGGATCGTCGCCGAGATCGCGGCCCGCCTGCCTGCCGCGCTCGGTGATCGCCTCGGCGCCGGCGTTCGACGCGTAGTCGGCGATCCGTACGTAGTACTCCTGCGGTGTAGGCACGTCCTCGTGCTCGGCGGGCGAGCGCAAGTAGGTACTGACGGTGATCAGCGAACGCGAGGCGTGTCCGACCAGCGACCGAAGGTCCCAATCGCCGAGGCCCGGTCCGTCCCAGCCGTCGCTCGGGATGCGACGGGCCAGGTCGGCGAAGCGTCGTGCCGCCGACTCGAACGTGTTGACCGCCGCAGTCACGGGCTAGCCCTTGGCGATCGCGTTCCAGCCCTCGACCGTCTCCGGGCTGCGCGGACCGGGCCCGACGTAGATCGCCGACGGGCGGACGAGCTTGCCGAGCTTCTTCTGCTCGAGGATGTGCGCACACCAGCCCGCGGTGCGACCGCAGGTGAACATCGCGGGCATCATCGCGGCCGGCACTTCGGCGAAGTCCAGGATCACGGCGGCCCAGAACTCGACGTTGGTTTCGATGGCGCGGTCGGGTCGACGCTCGCGCAGTTCGGTCAGCGCGGCCTGCTCCAGCGCGGCGGCCACCTCGTAGCGCGGTGCCTCGAGTCGTTTGGCCGTGGCCCGCAGCACCCGGGCCCGCGGATCCTCCGCGCGATACACGCGGTGGCCGAAGCCCATCAACTTCTCTTTGCGATCCAGCACGCCCCGCACCACCGCCTGCGCGTCACCGCTGCGCTCGGCCTCCTCGATCATCGGGATCACCCGCGCTGGCGCACCGCCGTGCAGCGGTCCGCTCATCGCGCCGATGGCGCCGGAGAGCGCGGCGGCCACGTCGGCGCCCGTCGACGCGATCACCCGGGCGGTGAACGTGGAGGCGTTCATGCCGTGCTCGGCGGCCGACACCCAATATGCGTCGATCGCCTCGATGTGCCTGGGATCCGGCTCGCCCTGCCAGCGGGTCATGAAACGCGCTGTCACAGTGGCGCATTCGTCGATCATGCGTTGTGGAACGGCGGGCTGGTAGATGCCGCGGGCGGACTGCGCGACGTAAGACAGCGCCATCACCGATGCGCGGGCCAGCTGGTCGCGAGCGGCGGCGTCGTCGATGTCGAGCAGCGGCGGGTAGCCCCAGATCGGTGCGAGCATCGCCAGACCGGCCTGCACGTCGACGCGGACGTCGCCGCTGTGGATCGGCAGCGGGAACGGTTCGGCAGGCGGCAACCCTTCACCGAACCGCCCGTCGACCAGCAAACCCCACACGTCACCGAAAGTGACGTGGCGATCGACGAGATCCTCGATGTCGACGCCGCGGTACCGCAGCGCACCGCCGTCCTTGTCCGGTTCGGCGATTTCGGTGGTGAAGGCCACGACGCCTTCCAGGCCAGACACGAAGTCTTCGGGTACCGCAGTCATGGGCCCGATTCTCGCACCCACCCGACTGCTCTCTGCTACCGGTCGGTAACAAGCCGTCGAACTGTTGGGGCGTAGCGTTAGCGCGTGGCTACGCATGAGAACGAACACCTGGCCGCGATGCGCGCGGAGTACGGCTCGGCCGAAAAGGACGGCAGTCCCGATCTCGACGCCGACTGGCTCGCCGACGGGTGGGTCGCCCTGCTGCGCAAGTGGTTGGCCGAGGCCGAAAACGGCGGCATCACCGAGCCGAACGCGATGGTGGTCGGCACTGTCGACGCCAACGGGAGGCCGGTGACCCGCTCGGTTTTGTGCAAGAGCGTGGACGAGACCGGTATCACCTTTTTCACCAACTACGACTCCGCCAAGGGCGAAGACCTCGCGTCGACGCCGTACGCATCGGCGACCTTCCCCTGGTTTCGGCTCGGCCGCCAGGTCCATGTCCGCGGTCCGGTGACGAAGGTGTCCGCCGAGGTGACCGCGGACTATTGGCGCCATCGGCCGCGCGGATCTCAGCTCGGCGCCTGGGCGTCGTACCAGTCCCACCCGATCGCTTCTCGGGAGGCGCTGCTGGATCAGTTGGCCGGTGTCACCGAACGTTTCGCCGACCTTGATGAGGTTCCCGTGCCGCCGAACTGGGGCGGCTACCTCATCTCGCCCGAGGTCGTCGAGTTCTGGCAGGGCCGGGAGAACCGCGTGCACAACAGGATTCGGGTGGCTTTCGAGGCCGGCGGTGAGCCGGCGCCACAACCCAGCCGCATCGAGCGACTGCAGCCGTAGTGCGGCGATTCGTCGCCGACGTCACGCCGCTGCGGACGCCGGATTTTCGGCGGCTGTTCCTGGCTGGCGTCGTCACCGTGATCGGAGCCAACCTCACCATCTTCGCGGTACCGGTCCAGCTCTACGCCCTCACCCAGAACTCGGCGTATGTCGGCCTTTCCGGCCTCTTCGCGTTGGTTCCGCTGGTCGTCTTCGGCCTCTGGGGAGGCGCTTGGGCCGATGCGATGGACCGACGGCGGCTGCTGATCATCGCGTCGTGCGGGTTGGCCGTGGCGTCGGTGCTGCTGTGGGTGCAGGCGGCGCTGTCGCTCGACAACGTGTGGGTGGTGTTGTGCCTTCTGTCGGTGCAACAGGCGTTCTTCGCGATCAACTCGCCGACCCGGTCGGCCGCGATCTCACGCATCGTGCCGGGCGACCAACTGCCCGCGGCTATCTCGCTGAACTTCACGGTGTTCCAGTTCGGTGCCATTATCGGGCCGCTGCTGGCCGGGGTGATGCTGCGCTGGATCGATCTGTCCACCCTCTATCTGATCGACGCGATCACCTGCATCGCGCCCGTCTGGGCGACCGTTCGGTTGGCGCCGATTCCGCCGAGCGGCGGCGCGCAGGATCCTGCCGGTTGGGGATTCGCCGCGGTGCTCGACGGCTTCCGCTACCTCGCCGGCAACACGGTGGTGTTGATGTCCTTCGTCGTCGACCTGATCGCGATGATTTTCGGCATGCCCCGGGCGCTCTTCCCGCAGATGGCTCATGAAAGCTTCGGCGGCCCGGTCGAGGGGGGTTCCACGATGGCGTTGCTGGCGGCGGCCATCTCGGTCGGCGCCGTGGCGGGCGGGGTGTTCTCCGGTTGGCTACCGCGCATCCAACGCCAAGGCCTGGCCGTCGTCGTCGCGATCGTGGTGTGGGGGGTGGCGATGATCGGCTTCGGCGTTGCGTCCGGGTCCGCCGGCGGTCACACCGGGTTGATGCTCTGGATTGCCCTGCTATTCCTCGTGATTGGCGGTGCCGCCGATCTGGTGTCGTCGGCGTTCCGGAACACGATTCTGCTTCAGGCGGCGGCGGACGAGGTGCGCGGCCGGCTGCAGGGCGTGTTCACCGTCGTCGTGGCGGGCGGACCTCGCGTTGCCGATGCCGTGCACGGAGCGGCCGCGGCCGCCGCAGGCACGACGATCGCCGCCGCCGGTGGCGGTGGGCTCGTCGTCGTGGGTGTTCTGATCGCCGCCTGTGTGGCCCCGGCATTCGTGCGGTACCGGGTGAGCAGGCCGCGCGCCGAAGCGAGCGAAGGCATCAGCGAACACACGCCGGACGACGACAAAGTCTGATTCTGCGCAGATTGCGAACGCCGCCACTTTCTTGGCAAGTTTCTGTGATCGCGTTAACATCCTGTCGTGCCTGGTGATTCGGGGAATTCGGGGGCGCTGGGTTTACGCGAACGTAAGAAACAGCGCACCCGTGCCACGTTGATTGACGCAGCCATCGAGCTATGTGGGCGTCAGGGGTTCGAGCAGACAACGGTCGAGCAGATCGCCGCGATCGCCGACGTCTCGCCCCGCACCTTCAGCCGTTACTTCGCGACGAAGGAGGCGGTGTGCCTTGCGCTGGTCGATGACGCCGTCGACGTCACCGCCGTCGAATTGGCCGGCCTGCCCGACGACATGAACCACTTGGAGGCGCTGTATCGAGCCTCGGTCACGATGTACCGCAACACCAAGACCGCGGGCATCGGCGAACTCACCGCACCGCGGCTGATGTGCACCCTGCGGATCATCATGTCCTCGCCGACGTTGCGACAGGCGACCATGGAGTTCCGGCCGCACGCCGTCAACGTCGAGCTGGCCCGGCGGATGGATGTCGACCTCTCCGACCGCGGACTGCAACTGGTCGCCGCGGTATGGGCGTCGATCATCATGACCGCGCTGGCCGACCTCGGCATGGACACCGGCTGGCAGGGAGTCGACATCGAGGACGCGGTGGGCCGGATCGACGAGACCTTCGCCCAGTTCACGGGGCTGATCGACGGCGTCGCGCAGCCGGCGTGACCCTCCGCGCACCCCACGTGGGCGCGATTGCCACAATGGGACTACCTTTTGAGGGCAGAGGTCGGTTCTCTCAGCGAAGAAGGGATTCCTGTGGCAGAAAAAGACGAGCACGCCACGCTCAACTATCCCGGTGGCGAGCTTGAGCTGGACATCGTCGGAGCCACGGAAGGTTCCGACGGGATCGCTCTAGGGTCGCTGCTGGCGAAGACCGGTTACACCACCTTTGATGAAGGTTTCGTCAACACCGCCTCGACGAAGAGCGCCATCACCTACATCGACGGTGACGCCGGCATCCTGCGCTACCGCGGGTACCCGATCGAGCAACTCGCGGAGAAGTCGTCGTTCATCGAGGTCTGCTATCTGCTGATCTACGGCGAACTGCCGACCAAGGAGCAGCTGGACACCTTCACCGACCAAATTCAGCGGCACACACTGCTGCACGAGGACCTCAAGCGATTCTTCGACGGCTTCCCGCGCAACGCCCACCCGATGCCGGTGGTGTCCAGTGCGGTGAACGCGCTGTCGGCCTACTACCAGGATTCCCTCGACCCGTTCGACGACGAGCAGGTCGAGTTGTCCACCATCCGGCTGCTGGCCAAGCTGCCGACCATCGCGGCCTACGCGTACAAGAAGTCGGTCGGCCAGCCGTTCCTGTACCCGGACAACTCGCTGACGTTGGTCGAGAACTTCCTTCGCATGACGTTCGGGTTCCCCGCCGAGCCCTATGAGGTCGACCCGGAAGTCGTACGGGCACTGGACTTGCTGCTGATCCTGCACGCCGACCACGAGCAGAACTGCTCCACGTCGACGGTGCGGCTGGTCGGCTCGTCGCAGGCCAACCTGTTCACCTCGATCTCCGGCGGCATCAACGCGCTTTGGGGCCCGCTGCACGGCGGCGCCAACCAGGCCGTGCTCGAGATGCTCGAGAAGATCCGCCAGGCCGACGGCGACGTGCACGACTTCGTGAAGAGGGTCAAGAATCGCGAAGACAACGTGAAGCTGATGGGCTTCGGTCACCGGGTCTACAAGAACTACGACCCGCGGGCCCGCATCGTCAAGGAGCAGGCCGACAAGATCCTCGGCAAGCTCGGCGGTGACGACGAGCTGCTCGATATCGCCAAGGCGTTGGAGGAGGTCGCGCTCACCGACGACTTCTTCGTCGAGCGCAAGCTGTACCCGAACGTGGACTTCTACACCGGCGTGATCTACCGCGCGATGGGCTTCCCCACCCGCATGTTCACTGTGCTGTTCTCGGTGGGCCGGCTGCCGGGATGGATCGCGCACTGGCGGGAGATGCACGAGGACGGCAGTGGCAAGATCGGCCGCCCGCGCCAGATCTACACCGGCTACACCGAGCGCGACTACGCCGACCTGGACAAGCGCTAACCCCCATACGCCGAAACCAACATTTGGGCGAACTTTTGCGAGTGGACCGCGCCATTTCGTCGATCTCGGCGAAGTTGTGAGAGGCATGTCACTGCCGGCTCGCCTTGCGCGGCCCACAGTTGTAGTTTCACAATAGTTGCGTGAATGAAACTGTCGTCCGGTCGCTGAGCGCTCAGCGCAAGGCCATCATCCTGGTGTCCTGCTGTCTGAGCCTGCTGATCGTGTCGATGGACGCGACCATCGTCAACGTCGCGATTCCCAGCATCCGTGCGGAGTTTCACGCGTCGGCATCGCAGATCCAGTGGGTCATCGACATCTACACGCTGGTGCTGGCCTCGCTGCTGCTGCTCTCCGGCGCGACCGGCGACCGGTTCGGCCGACGGCGCACGTTCCAGATCGGCCTGACGGTCTTCGCGGCTGCGTCGCTGATGTGCAGCCTTGCGCCGAACATCGAGATGCTCATCGGCGCCCGCTTCCTGCAGGCCATCGGCGGTTCGATGATGAATCCCGTCGCGATGTCGATCATCACCCAGGTGTTTCGCGGGCGCGTCGAACGTGCTCGCGCGATCGGCATCTGGGGCGGCGTCGTCGGCATCTCCATGGCGCTCGGCCCCATCGTCGGCGGTGCGCTGATCCAGTACGTCGATTGGCGCGCGGTCTTCTGGATCAACCTGCCGATCTGCGCTGCCGCGATCCTGTTGACGGCGATCTTCGTGCCGGAATCCAAGTCGGCGACCATGCGCGACGTCGACCCGGTCGGGCAGGCGCTCGGCATGGCGTTCTTGTTCGGTGTCGTGTTCGTGCTCATCGAAGGCCCCGGGATGGGCTGGACCAACGCACGCATCGTCACGGTCGCCATCGCCGCGGTCGCCGCTTTCATCGCCTTCCTCTTCTACGAAGCGCGCCGCCACGATCCGTTCATCGATCTCCGGTTCTTCAGGAGCATCCCGTTCGCGTCGGCGACGATGATCGCGGTGTGTGCCTTCGCGTCGTGGGGAGCGTTCCTGTTCATGATGTCGCTCTACCTGCAGGGCCAGCGCGGGTTTTCGGCTCTGCACACCGGCCTGATCTACCTGCCGGTCGCTGGTGGCGCACTGATCTTTTCCCCGCTGTCGGGCAGGCTGGTCGGCCGCTTCGGCAGCAGGCCGTCGCTGTTCGTCGCCGGGACGTTGATCACCGCGGCGACGCTGATGCTCACCCGGCTGACCGCAGGCACGCCGGTGTGGCAGCTGTTGCTGATCTTCGCCGTGTTCGGCATCGGGTTTTCGATGGTCAACGCACCGATCACGACGGCAGCGGTCAGCGGCATGCCGACCGATCGCGCGGGCGCGGCGTCGGCGGTGGCATCGACCAGCCGTCAGGTCGGCGTCAGTCTCGGTGTGGCGCTGTGTGGTTCGCTCGCAGGTGCCGCAATCGCGTCGACGGGCGGGGACTTCGCCGTCGCGGCGCGACCGCTGTGGTACATCTGCGCGGCGCTCGGCGTCATCATCTTCGTGCTCGGTGCGTTCGCGACGTCGGCGCGTGCCACGCGCTCGGCCGAACGCCTCGCACCGCTGATCGACCAGTCGCAGGGGGAGGGTGTCCATGTCCGATAACGCACCGCGCACGCGAGGAGCAGAAAACGCACCGCGCACGCGAGGAGCAGAAAACGCACCGCGCACGCGAGGAGCAGAAAACGCACCGCGCACGCGAGGAGCAGAAAACGCACCGCGCACGCGAGGAGCAGAAATTGTCCTGGCCGACGAGGTTTGGCGCATGATGGCCTCGCTGGTGAACGACAACCGTGACAATTGGAAGCGTGCGGTGATCGAGACGACGGGCCTGCCGTTCAGCCGCATTCGGATACTGAGCCGGCTGGCCCGTCGATCGATGACGGTCAAGGAGATCGCGCATGCCGCGACCATCGACGCACCCGCGGCCACGGTCGCGGTCAACGATCTCGAGGACCGCGGGCTCGTCGTGCGCGAGACCGACCCAACGAATCGGCGGTGCAAGACGGTATCGCTGACAGACGCCGGCAGCGAGATGGCGCGAAAGATCGACGCGATCGACGATCCAGCGCCAGACGTGCTGGCGTCGCTGGCCGACACAGAGCTCGAGGCGCTGCGAGCGCTGCTGGGCAAGCTGGCGCCGAAATAGCAATCCGGGTGGCTGATCCGCCCATTTCGCAGCCCTGACTTCTCGCACGTGAGGCACGATTGATCGGTGGCCACATCGTGCGGGTCGTGCGGCGCCGGACTGAGGGACAGCGCGCGGTTTTGCGACACCTGCGGTTCGCATGTGGCGGGATCGGACGGGCAGGCCGAGTACAAGCAAGTCACCGTTCTCTTCGCCGACGTGGTGCACTCGATGGACATCGCCGCGGCCGTCGGTCCCGAGCGGCTGCGCGAGATCATGGGCGAGCTGTTCCGCCGCTCGTCGGTGATCGTGCAGCGCTACGGCGGCACGGTCGACAAGTTCACCGGCGACGGCATCATGGCGGTGTTCGGCGCGCCGGTCGCGCTGGAGGACCACGCCGTGCGAGCCTGCCGCGCCGCACTCGACATCCAGACCGACGCCGCGGATCTGGCCGCGGACGTCGGGCATCGCGACGGCGTCGCGTTGCAGCTTCGGATCGGACTGAATTCCGGCGAGGTCATCACCGGCGAAATCGGTTCCGGCCCCGCGACATACACCGCGGTCGGTGAGCAGGTCGGGATGGCGCAACGGATGGAGTCGGTGGCGCCGCCGGGCGGTGTGATGGTGAGTGACTCGACGGCTCGGCTCGTCGACACCGCCGCGGTGCTCGGCGACACGGAACAGGTGCACATCAAGGGCGCGGCGGACCCGGTACCCGCGCACACGCTGATCGGGATGGCGACCGGGCGACGGGCCGATCGGGCAGACCCGTCTTTCGTTGGGCGACAATGGGAGATGGGCGCGCTCAACGGTGTTCTCGAGCGGTCGATCAACGGCAGCGGCAGCATCGTCGGCCTCGTCGGTCCGCCGGGGATCGGCAAGAGCCGCATCGTTCGTGAGCTGACTGCGCGGGCCAAGGCCGCCGGTGCGGAGATTTTCGCGACGTACTGCGAATCGCACACTACCGATCTGGCGTTTCACGCGGCAGGCGAGTTGTTGCGGGATTTCTCCGGTGCAGCCGGTCTGGATGGCGAGGCGGCCCGTGCCCATGTTCGCGAGCGGTTTGCCTACGCCGGCGCCGAAGACCTGTCGTTGCTCGAAGACACCCTGGGCATCGGCGACCCAGAGGCCGCCCCTCCGCAAATCGACCCCGACGCCCGTCGGCGCAGGCTCGCCGCCACGGTCAACGCAGCCACGCTGGCGCGATCCAGCCCCGCGGTCTACGTCATCGAAGACGCGCACTGGATCGACGGCGTCAGCGAGTCGCTGCTGTCGGATTTCCTCGGAATCGTTCCGCAGACGCGATCCCTGGTGTTGATCACATACCGGCCGGAATACACGGGTGCACTGGCCCACGCGCCACGGTCCCAGACGATCGCGCTGGAGCCCCTCGATGAATCGCAGATGCAGCAATTGAGCACCGAACTTCTCGGCACTGACCGGTCGGTATCCGGCCTCGCCGACCTGATCACCGAACGCGCCGCGGGCAACCCGTTTTTCGCCGAGGAGATCGTTCGCGACCTGAGCGAGCGCGACGTGCTGATCGGCGGCCGTGGCTGCTATCTGTGTGCTGATCCGGTCGGCGACGTCCATGTGCCTCGCACCCTGCAGGCGGTGATCGCCGCACGCATCGATCGCCTCAGCCCTGTGGCCAAGCGGACACTGAATGCCGCGGCAGTCATCGGTTCGCGCTTCGGCGTGGCGATGCTTCGGGCGTTGCAGGTGGACTCCGCCGTCGACGAACTCGCGCGAGCCGAACTCATCGATCAGACCGCGTTCGCGCCGGTGCCGGAATACACGTTCCGCCATCCGCTGATTCGTGCGGTGGCCTACGAATCTCAGCTCAAATCTGATCGCGCGCAATTGCACCGGGGCGTGGCCGCGGCACTCGAGCAGGCCGACCACAATGCCGCGCTGATCGCGGAGCACTACGAGGCGGCAGGGGATCTGCACGCCGCATACGACTGGCATATGCGGGCCGGCGGCTGGTCGACCAATCGTGACACCGCCGCGGCACTGCTCAGCTGGGAACGCGCAGCCGCCGTGGCCGACTCACTGCCTCACGACGACCCGGCGCGCCTCGCGATGCGTATTGCACCGCGGACGCTGTCGTGCGCTGTCGCGTGGCGTCGATTCCACGCGGACATCTCGGCTCGCTTCGAGCAGCTACGCGAGCTGTGTTCGGAGGCGGGCGACAAGGTTTCGCTCGCCATCGGCATGGCAGGGATGACGATGGAGCATGTCCTGCACGACGATATTCGGGAAGCGTCGCGGCTGGCCTCCGAATACATGGCGATCGTGGAATCACTCGGAGATCCGTCGTTGACGCTCGAACTTGCGATGCCTGCCTGCGTCGCAAAAATACAGGCCGCTCAGATGGCTGATGCGATGCGCTGGGCGGAGGCCGCTATTGCGTGTGCCGACTCGGGACAGGAGGTGAGCGGCCTCCTGGTCGAGGCACCGCTGGCTTCGCTGCTCGCGTTTCGCGGCCTCTGCAAATGGTCGACGGGAGCCCCCGGATGGCACGACGATTTCGACCGCGCCGTCGCGCTCGCCCGCGACGCCGACTCCGTGTCCGGCTCGGGGGTCTACGCGTACAAGTATGTCGCGGCACCTCGCCGCCTGATCGACGTCGATGAGGAGGCGGTGGCTGAGGTAACGACGGCGTTGGAGTCGGCTGACCAGACAAGCGACGATATGGCGGTGGTGCTGCTCAGAATGACGCTGGGCCTTGTACTCACCTATGGCCGGGCCGCGGATCGTCGGCGCGGCTTCGAAATGCTTGCGCGGCTTAGGGAAACATGTGTCGCGGAGCGTTTTGCGCTCAACACCCTGACGATGCTGGACACGTATGCGGCTCGCGAGATGATCGACCACGGTGACGTCGATGGGGCGATCGAACGCTTGCGCACCTCGATCGAGAAGGCCTCGACGTCGGGAAACATCGCCAATTTGGACGTGCAGGTGGGCACCCTTGCCGAGACACTTCTGGCCCGGGGCGCCGAGGCGGATCTGTCCGAGGCGGAAGCGGCGATCGCCCTGTGCGCCAGGAGTTTCGACGACGACGCGTGGGCACTGCGCGACATGACGACACTGAGATTCTGGGCGCTACTGGCGCGCGCCCGCGGCGACGAGAAGAGATACCGCGAGTTCAAGGACCGCTATCGAGCCGCCGCGGTGAAGGCGGGGTTCGGCGCTCATGTCGCGATAGCCGACGCCATGCCGTAGCCCCGCCACGAGCGTGCGCAAACTGCCGGATTTTCGGCGGCGCGTCGGACGCAGACACGCACGCTCGCCGGTGGGGGTGGGGGATCAGGACTCGAGGACTGCCATCGCTGCGCCGTGTCCGCCGAGGCCGGACACCGCGCCACCGCGTCGGGAACCCGACCCGCACAACAGAATACGATCGTGGGCAGTGGCGACCCCCCAGCGGCGGGCGGGCGTGTCGAGCGGATCGTCGTCGTCGACGAACGGCCAGCTCAACGCGCCGTGGAAGATGTTGCCCGCCGTCATTCCCAGCGTTCGCTCCAGATCCTGGGTGGTCTTGGCCTCGATGCAGAGCCGACCCGACGCATCCTCCATCAACACGTCCTGAATGGGTTCGGCCAGAACGGAATTGAGCGAACGCAACACCTCGGAGGTCAGATCCTCCCGCAACCGGTCGGGGTCCGCGCCGGTCGCCAACGTGTGCGGTGTGTGTAGCCCGAACACCGTGAGGGTCTGCGCGCCGGAGGCCTGCAGATCGTCCGACAAGATGGATGGATCGCTCAGCGAGTGGCAGTAGATCTCGCACGGCAACGGGTCGGGGATGACCCCGCCGGCCGCGCGCGCGTAGGCCGCCTCGAGTTGGCTGTAGTTCTCGTTGATGTGGAAGGTGCCGCCGAAAGCCTGTTCCGGCGTTACGGTTTCATCCCGGAGCCGCGGCAGCCGCCGCAGCAACAGGTTCACTTTCACCTGCGCTCCCGGAGCTACGGCCGGTGCAGCATCCCCGACCAGATCCGCCAGCACCGCCGGTGTCACGCCGGCCAGGATGTGGTCGGCGCCGACCCGGTGTTCGGCTCCGTCCAGCACGTAGCACACCTCGCCGGCGGGGTCTATCGCGTAAACCTCGGCGTTGGTGGTGATTTCGGCTCCGTAGCCGGTGGCGGCGGCAGCCAGTGCTCCGGTGACCGCCCCCATGCCGCCGATCGGCACATCCCAGTCGCCGGTCCCGTTGCCCAGCAGGTGGTAGAGGAAGCAGATGTTCTGCTGCAGCGACGCGTCGTCGACCCGGGCGAATGTGCCGATCAGCGCGTCGGTCGCCATCACACCGCGCACCAGATCGCTGCCGACGGCTTCGGTGATCGCCTCCCCGATCGGGTTGCAGATCAACATCTGCCAGGCATCGTCGGCGCCTGCGTCGCCGCCCGCGAGCACGTGTTTGAACGCGTCGGTTCTGGTCTTCAGGGATGCCGTCATGGTCGGCCACAGCCGGCCGGTGACGATCCGGGCGCGACGGTAGAACTCGGCGAACGCCTCGGCATCACCCTGCGCGCCGACGGCGGAGAACGTCGGGTCCGGACCGACGAGTAGGCCCGTCCGTCCACCGTTCCCCGGATCGGGCGTGTACGACGAATACCGCCGCCGCGCCAGGCGCACCCGCACCCCGAGATCGTCGATGATGCGCCGCGGCAGCAGGCTGACCAGATACGAGTACCGGGACAACCGGGCGTCGATGCCCTCGAACGCATGGGCCGACACCGCCGCGCCGCCAACATGGTCGAGCCGCTCCAGCACCCGCACCCGGCGCCCGGCCCGGGCCAGGTAGGCCGCGGCGACCAAGGCATTGTGTCCGCCGCCGACGATGACGACGTTGGCGTGCGGATCAGCGATCAACCGAGATAGCCCTCGACCTCGTCGGGCGGGCGCACCTGCGCCTCGCGGGGATCGCCGCCGGTCTCGCGTAGCGCCCGGCGCTGCCGGAGCAGGTCCCAGCACTGGTCGAGCTCGACCTCGAGCGCCCGAAGCCGTGCGTGCTCCTCATCTGCACTGATCTCGTTTCGCTGCAAACGGGCCCGCAGTTCGCGCTCCTCGTCGACGAGCTCGTGGATGCGGGCCAGGGGGGTGTTGTCAGGTGCCACGGCTCCAGTGTGCCCGTTGTGTCGTCGGACTTAGCGCGATTGGCGCGTAACGTAGCCCAACGTGGCGACGAAACCCGAAGTTGAATTTCCGGACGGCCCCGCGCCGACCGAGTTGGCCATCGAGGACCTCGTGATCGGTGACGGTGCCGAGGCGGTGCCGGGTGGAACGGTGACGGTGCACTATGTCGGCGTCGAATACGACACAGGCGAGGAGTTCGACAGTTCCTGGAACCGCGGCGAGTCCATCGAATTCCCGCTGCGCGGCCTCATTCAGGGCTGGCAGGACGGCATTCCCGGGATGCGGGTGGGCGGCCGCCGCAAGCTCACCATTCCGCCCGCCCAGGCGTACGGACCCGACGGTTCCGGACACCGATTGTCGGGTAAGACTTTGATTTTCATCATCGATCTGCTCGATGTTCGCTGACCGACGCTGACGAGATCGACAGATCTCCGACATCAGGAGGGGCCGATGCCGGTTGAGTTCTACCGACGGCCCCCCGGGCCGGCCTGGCTGGTGGCATTGCTTGCAATTCCGCTGCTGCTGGCCCTGATCGGATGGGCGTTACTGAGAGCACCCGCCGTCGAGGTCGACGCAGGCGCCCCGGGCGTGAACGCGTCGGCGACGCTGACAGCGCCCAACGGCGGTGATGCCAACGCGCCCAACGCCGCCGCGCCGGAGATGAACTTCGCGCCGTTGTCGATCGCGCAGACGGGCCACGGCTTCACGCTCGGCGGCGAACTACCGACCCTCGACGCGAAAACGGGGTTGTCCGAGAGCCTGCGGCTGGCGTTCGGTTCCGGCATCGAGCTGGTCGACAACACCAGCGTCAAGCCGGGCGTCAACGCACCCGATTTCGCGGCGCTCGGTTCGATCCTGGGGGCGGCCGTCGACATCTCCGATTTCAGCTTCGCGCTCAAGGGCGACACGGTCACGCTCAGCGGCACCGCACCCGCCGAGGATTCAAAGACGGAGGTCCAATCCGCGGTGGCGGCGGCATGGCCGAAGATGAAGATCGTCAACAACATTCAGGTGAAGTAGGTGGCTGCCCGGATCGCGCGGTCAGTCGAGGAGATCTGACATGGACTTCGTCATCCAGTGGTTGTGGTACCTGGCGGCTTTTGCGGCCGGCTCGCTGGTCGCCTGGCTGATCGGCGTTCTGACGACCAAGCCGGCGAATCGGGAGCAGGATGATGCACGACCCTAATTGGTGGCTGATGGCCGTGGCATTTCTTCTCGGTCTTGTGCTGACGCTGTTCCTGACGATCGGCAGGGTCAACGCGCAAGCGCCCGAAGAGCCGACGCCAAACGACAAGTAACGCTAACGCGGCCCGGGCAACCGCAGCAGAAGCCGCACGCCGCCGAGCGGGCTCGACTGCAACGACGCTGTGCCGCCGTGCAATTCGGCTTGCTGGGCGACCAGCGCCAAGCCCAGCCCCGAGCCGGACACAGAGGCCGTCGAGCCCCTGGAGAACCGTTCGAACACGACGTCCCGTTCTTCTTCGGGGATGCCGACGCCGTCGTCGTCGATCGCGATCTCCACGCCGGCACGGGAGCTCACGGCCGACAGCTGCACCCGGGTGGCGCCGCCGTGCTTGACGGCGTTGGCGATCGCGTTGTCGACCGCAAGCCGCAGGCCCGCAGGCAATCCGACGATGATCACGGTCGGCGCGGGAACCAGCGACACATCGAGATCGGGGTAGACGCGCATCGCGTCATGTGCGGCGCGGTCGAGAAGCTCGGTGATATCGACGGGCACATGGTCGTCGGAGGTCGACAACTCGCCCTGCGCCAGCCGTTCCAGCGCACCGAGGGTCTCCTCGACCCGGGACTGTGTCCGGATGACGTCGTTGATGACCTCCTTGCGTTGTTCGTCGGGCAGGTCAAGGGTGGCGAGTACCTCGAGGTTGGTCCGCATCGCGGTCAGCGGCGTACGCAACTCGTGCGCCGACACCGCCGAGAAGTCGCGCGCCGACGCCAGCGCCGCCTTGGTGCGGTCCTGCTCCGTCCAGATCCGCTGCAGCATGCCCTTGACCGCCTCGGCGATCTCGACGGCTTCGGTGGCACCGCGCACTTCGACGTCGGGCGCTTCGTCGCCCGCATCGATCTGACGGGTCTGCTGGGCGAGCCGCTTGAGCGGCTGGACCGCGAAGGCGGCGAGCAACCATCCGGCGAACGTGGCAGCCCCGATCGCGAACGTGCAGATGATCAGGACGCGGCGGTGCAGGTTGTTGGTGTCGGTGATGGTGGCGTCATAGGTGGCGCCGACGGCGACCGACATCGGCTCGGGCACCCGGATCTCGACGGTGCGCACGCGGTAGCGCACCCCGTTGACATAGGTGTCGGCGTAGCCGGCGGGCAGCTCCGGCAGGATCACCTTGGAATTCGAGGTCACCTGATCGCCCTTGCGGACCGTGATGATGGCGTCCTGGTCGTTGGGCGACTTCGGGATCTCGTCGAGTCCACGCGGCAGGAACGGGATCGCGAAGCCCGCCGCCTCGTCGAGCCTGCGGTCGAGGCGCTCCTTGCGGTCGTTGGTGATGCCGATCCACACGACCGTGCCGACGATGCCGACGACGATCGCCGCGGCGATGGCTGTCGCGAACGCCACGCGGGTGCGCAGCGACGGGGTTCGGCGAAAGAACCGCGACAGCGGGGCCATCGAGCTACTGCTGCCTCAGGACGAACCCCACGCCGCGGACGGTGTGCAAAAGCCGCGGCGCGCCACCGGCCTCCAGCTTGCGACGGAGGTAGCCGATGAACACGTCGACCACGTTGGTGTCGGCAGCGAAGTCGTAACCCCACACCAACTCCAACAGCTGGGCCCGTGAGAGCACGGCGGTCTTGTGCTCGGCGAGCACGGCCAGCAGGTCGAACTCGCGCTTGGTCAGGTCGACGTCGACGCCGTTGACGCGGGCGCGCCTGCCGGGGATGTCCACTTCGAGCGGCCCGACGGCGATCGTCTCCGACGAGAACGTCGCGGTCGCGCCCCTGCGGCGCAGCAGCGCCTTCACCCGCGCGACGAGTTCGGCGAGCACGAAGGGCTTGACCAGGTAATCGTCGGCGCCGGCCTCCAAACCGGCGACCCGGTCGTCGACCGAGCTGCGCGCCGACAGCACGCAAACGGGCACGTCGTTGTCCATCGCGCGCAGCGCGGTGACCACGCTGACCCCGTCGAGCACCGGCATGTTGATGTCCAGCACGATCGCGTCGGGCCGGGTCTCGGTGGCGCTGCGCAAAGCCTCGGCGCCGTCCTTCGCCGTCGAAACGTCGAATCCGGACAGCCGCAGGCCGCGCTCGAGCGACGCGAGCACGTCGTCGTCGTCGTCGACAACGAGCACCTTGGGTGAAACAGCACCACTGTCCATGCACGACATCTTGCCTGATCGAGCACGGTGAAGGGGATAGGCGCGAGACGCGGGCGCTATCGCCTCTGCTGCGGTCGCGTCACCGGCATGTCACGGGCACCGAAACGTTCACCTGATAGCAAAGCGATGCCATTCCGCCGGTGCTAGCATCCCGAAACCATGCTCGCGCCCCCTCCCCGGTTGATCGTCCAGCCCGACGACGGCTTGGCGCCGGTCCTGGAATTCATCAACTCGGCCGAGAATTCACTGTTGATCAAACAATTCACCTTCACCGAGCCGAATTTGATCGCCGCGGTCATCGACAGAAAGAAGGCGGGCGTCGACGTCCGCGTCATGCTCAACGCCCAGCGTTCAGGCGGGGACAGGGCCAACGACGAGACATACGAGCAATTCCAGAGCGCGGGAGTAGCCGTGCAGTGGGCCAGCTCCAAGTTCTATGTGACCCACGAGAAAAGCATCGTCGTCGACGAGAAGGCCGCGCTGGTCGCCACATTCAATCTCATGGTGAAGTACTTCACGCTGACCCGCGACTATGGCGTGATCACCTACAACCCGCACCAGATCAGTCAAATAGTCGAGGTCTTCAATGCCGACTGGAACCATCTCGAGTGGGATTGCCCGGCGTGGGAGAACCTGTTGTGGAGCAATTCGAATTCGCGCTACCACATGGCTCAATTCATCGATCAGGCGCAACACCGACTGGACGTTCAGCACCCGAAATTCGTCGACGCCGTCATTCTCGAGCGACTGGCCGCCGCCGCGGACCGCGGCGTCAAAGTGCATGTCCTATGCGGCGGCAAGCACGGGATCAGCGACTGGGACATTCTCGACACGTTCGCGTCATTGCGAACGTTGCGACGGTTCGGGGCAAAGGTGCACAAGCAGAAGAACCTGCGTGTGCACGCGAAGCTGATCATCGTCGACGACGTCAAGGTGCTCGTCGGCTCGATGAACATCGACCGAAGCGCGTTCGACCTGCGCCGCGAACTCGGCATCATGAGCGACGACCCCGGCGTCGTCGGCCGGTTGAAGCAGGTCTTCGATTCCGACTGGGAGTCGTCGCATCACTACGACGCGCCGGATCCTCTCGAGTCGGCCCATCACGACGAGGACGACTTCCCGCACGACGAAGACCTCGTCCACGAGTGAGGCATGTCCGGGACGCGAGGAGCGGACGATTTGCCTGAGCTCGACGCGGGGCGCGGGAACGTCTCCCTGTTCGAACTGGCCTGGACGTTCAACCACATCGCGCTCGCGTCGTTCGGCGGCGGCCTGTCCGCCTGGTCGCGGGAAGTGCTGGTGGTCGAGAAGCAGTGGATGGGTGAGGAGGAGTTCCTCAGCGCCATGACGATGTGCCGGATCCTGCCCGGCGCGAACCAGGTGAACATGGCCGTGTACGTCGGCACCAAGATGAAGGGCATCGCCGGCGCGCTCGCGGCGATCGTGGGCCTGACCCTGCTGCCGCTGGTCTTCGTTCTGCTGATGGCCTTCATCTACTTCCGCTTCAAGGAAGTGCCCGCGGTCAAGAGCGTGCTGCACGGGGCGTCGGCGGCGGCCGTGGCCCTGACCATCGCGATGGTGATCCAGACCGGCCGCAAGTGTCTGACGTCTGCGGTGCCGGTGTTGTTGGCGCTGGCCTGCTTCGCGCTCAACGGACTGCTGCGATGGCCCCTTCCGGTCACCCTGGCGATCGTCGCTCCGCTCGCGCTGATCTGGGCATGGCCGAGAAGGCGTGCGGCGTGAGCACTTATCTGCAGGTCGCGGCGCTGTTCGCCACGCTGTCGCTGTTGTCGATCGGCGGCGGGAATGCGGTGCTGCCCGAGATGCACATGCAGGCGGTCCGCGGACACCACTGGCTGACCGACTCCCAGTTCGCCGATGTGTTCTCGATCTCGCAGGCCGCGCCGGGGCCCAGCATCCTGATCGTTGCTCTGGTCGGCTACGGCGCCGGGCTCGGAGTCGGCGGAGTGCCCGGCGCCGTCATCGGTGGCGTCATCGCCACGGTCGCGATGATCACGCCCGCCGCGACCCTGGTGTACGTCCTGACGCTGTTCTGGCAGAAGGCCGAGAAGTCGCGGTTGCGGGCCGCGGTCGAGAAGGGCTTCGCGCCGTTGACCGTCGGCCTCATCCTGGCCACGTCGCTCGTGATGAGCCGGGCGGCCGATCACGACTGGCGGGCCTACCTGCTGACCGGGCTGTGCACGGCGCTCTTCGTGTTCACCAAGGTCAATCCGTTGATCGTGGTGGTCGCCGCCGGGGTGATCGGCTACTTCGGACTGGTCTGAGCAGTTAGCGAGTTTAGGTTTTCGACCGCTCGGGAAGTCGTTGACCTCATCCATTGTTGAGGTTTTACGGTGAATTCATGAGCTTTGAGACGGTAGCCAGGCAGGCGCTGTACCGGCAGACGCACGCCAAGGGCGGCGATCTGCGGTCGTTGGCCGACCGCACGCTGCTCACCCGGATCTGGCGCTTCGCCGCGCGGCATCACCGCAGGCTGGGACTGTTCGTCGCGGTCAGCGTGGTCAGCGCGCTGCTTGGGTTGGCCACGCCGCTGCTCGCGGGCAAGGTCGTCGACGAAATCGGCAGGGGCGCCGTCGGCGTGGTCGTGACGCTGGCCGTGGTGATTGCGGCCGTCGCCGTCGCAGAGGCGGGTGTGTCGCTGGTGACGCGGTGGCTGTCATCGACGATCGGGGAGGGTCTGATCCTCGATCTGCGCACCGCCGTGTTCGACCATGTGCAACGTATGCCGATCGCCTTCTTCACCCGGACCCGGACGGGCGCGCTCGTGAGCAGGCTCGGCAACGACGTGATGGGCGCGCAGCGCGCGTTCTCCGACACGTTCTCCGGCGTCATCACCAATGTGGTCACGCTGACGCTGACGCTCGTGGTCATGCTCAAAATCTCCTGGCAGGTGACGCTGCTGTCGCTGGTGCTGATGCCGTTGTTCCTGCTGCCCGCGCGCTGGATCGGACGGACCATGGCGCGACTGTCCCGGGAAGCCGCCATTCACAACGCGACGATGAATACTCAGATGACCGAACGCTTTTCGGCTCCCGGTGCGACCTTGGTCAAGCTCTTCGGCAATCCGGCCACCGAGTCGCGTGAGTTCGAGGTGCGCGCCGACCGGGTCCGCGACATCGGCGTGCGCACTGCGATGCTGCAGTCGGTCTTCATGAACTCGCTGACGCTGATGTCGGCACTCGCGCTGGCGCTGGTGTACGGGCTCGGCGGTGTGCTGGCGATCGGCGGGCATCTGCAGACCGGCGCGATCGTCGCCCTGGCGCTGCTACTCACGCGCCTGTACTCGCCGTTGACGGCGCTGGCCAACGCGCACGTCGAGATCGCCAGCGCGCTGGTCAGTTTCGAGCGGGTCTTCGAGGTGCTCGATCTCGAGCCGCTGATCCGGGAGAAGCCGGACGCCACGGCCGTGCCCGGCGGGCCGGTGTCGGTGGAGTTCGACGACGTGCGGTTCTGCTATCCCTCCGCCGAAAAGGTGTCGCTGGCGTCCTTGGAAGAGGTCGCAGTGCTGGACGATCGCGGGGGAGAGGAAGTGCTGCACGGCATTTCGTTCACCGCGCAGCCGGGCGAAATGGTCGCGCTGGTCGGGTCGTCGGGCGCGGGCAAGTCCACCATTGCGTCACTGATGGCCCGGCTGTACGACGTCGGAGCCGCGGATGCGGCGACATCAGAGTCAGCCGGCGGTTCCATCAAACTCAACGGCGCCGACGTGCGTGACGTGACGTTCGGTTCGCTCAAGGAGACCGTCGGAATGGTCACCCAGGACGGGCACCTCTTCCACGAGACGATCGCGGCGAATCTGCGGCTGGCCGCAGCGGATGCGACCGACGAGCAGATGTGGCAGGCGCTGGAGCGCGCCCGGCTGGCCGACGTCGTCGGCGAGATGCCCGACGGGCTCGACACCGTGGTCGGGGAGCGCGGCTATCGGCTCTCCGGCGGTCAGCGTCAGCGGCTGACGATCGCGCGCCTGCTGCTCGGGCGGTCTCGCGTGGTGGTGCTCGACGAGGCCACCGCGTCGCTGGACTCCGCCTCGGAGGCCGCCGTCCAGCAGGCGCTCGGCGAGGCGCTGGCCGGCCGGACGTCCATCGTGATCGCCCACCGCCTCTCGACGGTGCGGGCGGCCGACACGATCCTCGTCGTCGAGGACGGCCGCATCGCCGAACGCGGCAACCACGAGCAACTTCTGGCCCGCGGCGGTCGCTACGCCGAGCTGTATGAGACCCAGTTCGGTAAGCAGTCAGACGCCGAGGATGTCGTAGCGGCGTGAGACCCTGGAAGCAGCCGTTATTGATTTGCCGTTCAGCGGATAATGGGAAGTACTTTGACTGAACCCAACGTGGATACGCTGCGCGCGGCGCCCGCGGTGGCGCCGCCACCGGCCCGCAGGCGCACCAGCTCGGATCTGTGGCGGCTGCTGCCCTATCTGATGCCGTACCGCGTGCGCTGGATCGCAATGATCTCCGTCGCGCTGCTGAGCCTCGTTGCCACCGTGGCGATTCCGCTGATGACCAAGGCGGTGATCGACGGTCCGGTGCGCCACCGGGACCAGCACGGCCTGTGGCTGCTGGGCGCCGCGGCGATGGGTATCGGCATCTCCGAGGCGGTGTTGTGGTTCATCCGCCGGTGGCTGGTGGCCCGCGGCACCATGGGCGTGGAAGCCGATATTCGGAAGGACCTCTACGCCAGGCTGCAGATCCTGCCGATGTCGTTCCACGGCCGCTGGCAGTCCGGGCAACTGCTCTCGCGAATCATGAACGACCTGAGCACGATTCGCCGGTTCATGTCGTTCGGCATGGTCTTTCTGCTGCTCAACGTCATCCAGATCACCGTCGTGACGGCGATCCTGCTCGCCATGTACTGGCCGCTCGGTGTGGTGGTGCTGGTGTCGATCGTGCCGATCGCGGCGACGGTGCTGCACTTTCAGCGGGAGTACACGCGCCTGTCGCGGTTGGCGCAGGACCAGTCCGGTCACGTCGCCACCCACGTGGAGGAGTCGGCCCTCGGGCTGCGGGTGGTCAAGTCGTTCGGGCGGGAGGACTACGTCTACGACCGGTTCGACGAGCAGCTCACCAACCTGTACGACACGCAGGTCAACCGAGTGTCGGTGTCGGCGAGGTTCTGGACGCTGCTGGAGGTCATCCCCAACCTGACGCTGATCGTCGTGCTGGGCCTCGGTGCCTACGCGGCGGGCCACGGCTACGTGACGATGGGCACGCTCGTCGCGTTCATCACGATGATGCTGTCGCTGGTGTGGCCGATCGCCTCGCTGGGCTTCCTGCTGTCGATGACGCAGGAGTCGTTCACCGCCGCCAACCGCATCGCCGAGATCTTCGACGCGCCGCGAGAAATCGCCGACGGCCCGCAGGCGCAGACGCCCGGCGGCGGCCGACTCGAACTGGTCGATGTCGGCTTCCGGTTCGCCGACTCGGACGACTGGGCCCTGCGGCACGTCAGCGTTACGGTCGAGCCGGGGGAGACGCTGGCGCTCGTCGGCTTCACGGGATCGGGCAAGTCGGTGCTGGCGTCGCTGCTGTCACGGCTCCACGACGTGACCGAAGGCTCGATCCGCATCGACGGCCAGGACATCCGCGAGCTGTCGCTGCCCGCACTGCGCCAGGCCGTGGCCACCGCCTTCGAGGACCCGACGCTGTTCTCCATGTCGGTCGCCGAAAACCTCCGCCTGGGTCGCCCGTACGCGATCGACGAGGAACTGGCGCAGGCCATCGAGATCGCGGCCGCGCACTTCGTCTACGACCTACCGTTCGGCCTCGACACCCGCATCGGCGAGCAGGGCATGAGCTTGTCCGGCGGGCAGCGCCAGCGGCTGTCGCTGGCGCGCGCGATCCTCGCCGCACCGAAGATCCTGGTGCTCGACGACACCCTCTCCGCGCTTGATGTGCACACCGAGGCCGTCGTCGAGGAGGCGCTGCGCCGCGTGCTGCACTCGGTGACGGGAATCGTTGTGGCGCACCGCGCTTCGACGGTCCTACTGGCAGACCGGGTCGCACTGCTGGAGAACGGCACCATCACCCATGTCGGCACCCACTCCGATCTGCTCGCGACGGTTCCGCAGTACCGCTATCTCCTGGCCGCCGACGACGAGCTCGACGACGGCCGCGAGCGCACGTGCGCGTGGGAGGACGACGAGAACCGCAGCAGGCTCGGCCAGGCGTATCAGGAGCAGGAGGCCACCGAAAAAGCGTGCGAGGCACGGGACCGCGAATTCGCCACGACGGAAGCCGAGGGACGATGACCGCCACCGACGCGCCGCGGGTGGACGTCCCGGAAGATCCCGACGAGCCGGTCGACGACTGGCGCGGCCGTTTCGACGAGCAGCGCGACGACCTGCCGATCGACGAGGCGCTTCCGCTCAGACGCGAGGCGCGGGCGCTGCTCGGTTCGCTGCTGAAGCCGTACCGGTGGACCGTTGCGTTCCTCGCCGTGATCGTCGTCGTGGAAAACGCTGCGCGGCTGTCGGTTCCGCTTCTCGTGCAGCGCGGCATCGACCACGGCATCCCGCCGATCGTCGACGGCGGATCGACGCACACGCTGATGACGATCGTCGGCGCACTGTGCGCGGTCGTGGTGGTGCAGGCAGTCAGCAGGATGTTCTTCCTGCGCCGGTCGGGCCGCGTCGGTCAGAAGGTACTGCTCGAACTACGCCGCCGGGTGTTCCGGCATTTTCAGCGGCTGGACATCGCGTTCCACGACCGCTACACGTCAGGGCGCGTGGTCAGCCGGTCCACCAACGACGTCGAAGCCATCCAGGACATGCTCGAGACCGGCTTCGACAGCCTGATCACCGCGGTGCTCACACTGTTGGGGACGTCGATCCTTCTGGTCGCGCTCGATGTGCGACTCGGGCTGATGTGTCTGGCGGCGTTCCCGATCCTGGTCGTCTTGGTCTGGTGGTTCCGCAGGGAGTCGGCCAAGACCTACCGCAGGGTCCGCGAAAGCGCGGCGCTGGTGATCGTGCAGTTCGTCGAGACGATGACCGGCATCAAAGCGGTGCAGGCGTATCGCCGCGAGCCGCGCAACCAGGAGATCTTCGAAGGCATCGCCGACCGCTACCGCGCCGACAACGAGCGCACCTTCAAACTGTTGGCGATCTTCATGCCGGGCGTGAAGCTGGTCGGCAACATCACCACCGGTGTGGTGCTGCTCTACGGCGGCTACCGGGTGCTGCACGGGCAGATGACGATCGGCACGCTCGCCGCGTTCCTGCTGTACCTGCGGATGTTCTTCGAGCCGATGCAGGAGATCTCGCAGTTCTTCAACACCTTCCAGTCGGCGTCCTCGGCGCTGGAGAAGCTGGCGGGGGTGCTCGCCGAACGTCCGGGCATCGAAGACCCGGCGCATCCGGTGAAGCTGGAATCGGTGCGCGGCGAGGTCACCTTCCACGGTGTGCACTTCGCCTACGTCGCCGGCCGCGAGGTGCTGCCCGACCTGAATCTGACGGTTCCGGCCGGGCAGACGGTCGCGCTCGTCGGCACCACCGGCGCAGGCAAGACGACGATCGCCAAACTCATTGCGCGGTTCTATGATCCGGCGTCGGGGTCGGTGACGCTCGACGGCGTCGACCTTCGCGATCTGTCGCAGAGCGAGTTACGCCGCCATGTCGTGATGGTGACCCAGGAGAACTTCATGTTCGACGGCACCGTCGCCGACAACATCAGGTTCGGCCGTCCCGACGCCACCGACGACGAGGTGCGCGCGGCGGCCGCCGCCGTCGGGGCGGACCAGTTCATCGCCGGATTGCCGGACGGTTACGAAACCGACGTCGCCAAACGCGGCGGCAGGCTCTCGGCGGGCCAGCGTCAATTGGTGGCCTTCGCGCGGGCGTTCCTTGCGGATCCGGCGGTGCTGATCCTCGACGAGGCGACGTCGTCACTGGATATTCCGAGCGAGCGGATGGTGCAGCGGGCATTGGAAACCGTGCTGGCCGACCGCACCGCCCTGGTTATCGCGCACCGGCTGTCGACGGTCGAGGTCGCCGACCGGGTGCTCGTCCTCGAGCACGGCCGCATCGTCGAGGACGGGCCGCCCGGTGAACTGATTCACCGGACCGGCGGCCGCTATGCGGCGCTGCACCGGGCCTGGATCGAGTCGTTGGCCTGACTTTTTCGACGAGCTTCCCGCGTTCAGACTGCGACAGTGGCGCAGTGCGAGTGGAGGCCGCCGTCAGCGCAGTCTCGACGCGCGGGCACGGCGCACACGCTCGACGATGTCTCGCGGGTGATTCCCTGCGACCACTCGAACGACGATCCATCCCAGCGACTGGATGTACTCGAGCCGGATGATGTCCTTGCGATAGTCGGCGGTGTTCTTACGGTGGTGTTCACCGTCGTATTCCACCGCGACCATGATGTCCTTCCACCCCATGTCAAGGTAGTAGCGCGGATATCCGTCCGGCCCCATCACCGGGATTTGGGTAGCGGGCCGTGGAAATCCGTTGTCCAACAACAGCAATCGCACTCGGCTTTCCTGCGGAGACTCTGCACCGGCATCGATCAGAGCCAGTACTTCGTCGAGACGCCGGATATGCCTTGACCGTGGGTGTCGCGGCATGAGCGCCCGCACGTCGTCATCCTTGAAGTGCGTCGCGGCCGCCAGCGCGTCAAGGCGCGCGACCGCCTAGCCGATACGGCCGGTGAGGGCCAAGTCGAACGCCGTGCGCTCAACCGTGGTCACTTTCATACCGTCGCGGTTGATCACCTCGTCGTCGGACAAGGTGTTGTTGCGGGTGATCACCCCCGCGGGCGCCCGATGGTTGGGCAGAACCAGCTCGATCGGCACATCGGTGTCGACCCACTTCGATCCGTGGAGCGCCGATGCCGCCAGGCCACAGACAAACCCGCGGCGGCGCGACCACAACCAGGCGGCCGCAATACGGTCTTCGAGCGTCAGGTGCGCTCGCTTCGGGGCATAGACGTCGGGGTGTACACGGCGGTAGTACGTCCGGAGCTCATGCCGTGTCAGTTCCCCGGACGCCAGTGCCTCGCTACCGATCACGACTTCCACCGGCACAGCGTGTCACTGTGTCGGTGCGCCCCGCCGAATCCATTCACAGGCCTGTTGAAACTGCGACAGTGACGAAGAAGAAGTGCGAGTAAAGGCCGCCGTCAGCGCAGTCTCAACAGCTTCTCGAGCTTGTCATTGGTATTGCGTAACTGCGATCGCAGCACCCCGATGATCTTCTCCCTGGCCCGTGGGCTGACGGTCGCCGTCGCATGGCTGAGGATGTTGAGCCGGGCGGTGTCCAGCCACGCCATCATGTCGGGTTCATCGAACCACTGCAGCTGATTCCGATTGTAGGTCAGCATCATTCGCAGCCAGTCCAGCGGGATTTCAGGGTTGGGGATCGGCCGGCAGAGGGAGTTCTTCGTGTCCGCGTCGGTGTACGCCGACTCCACATGTGCGATCAGCGCGGCGCTGAACACCGGTTGACACGTACGGACCGTCTGCAGCGTGATGCGGCCGTCGCCGAACACATCGGTCACCTCGCCGCGCCCCAAACCGACTGCGGTGCAATCGATGTAGAGCACTTTACCGGCAACCGACAGTTCCCCGGCGTCGAGAGCCACCCGGCCCGGCTCGATCGCCTTGACGTGGCCCATCCGCACCACGTCGTCGATCCGGCGCAGTTGCTCGAGTTCGGCGTGCGACACGATCGCACAGCGATACATCTGCGGTTCAACGGACTCGTCGATGCGTAAAAGTGATTCGGCGTCGGCGAGCCGGCCGAAGAGGTCGTCGACCGAGTCGGCCTGTCCGACCGACTTCAACTGCGCGGAGACGTCCGCCAGCACCCGCTTGGCGAACTGCGGACCGGGCTGGATGTTGGCTCGATTCAGCAGCCAGGAATCGCGGGGCTTGATCCAGGTGAGCCGCTGCGGGTCGATGCCGTGGCGCAGCAGCCAGAGGCAGGTGTCCATGGCGGTCTTGCCGCCGCCGATGATCACGTAGCGCTCGCGGGAGCGGCGGCGGGGCAGGTCGTTTGGCGGGATGCAGTCGACCTCGGGCGCGACGGCGTAGGGCGGCGGCCGCATCGACGGCACGCTGATGCCGACGAAGGTCGAGTCGACGACGCGTGGCGCGGAGACGTGGACGTCGTCGCCGCCCAGGGTTCGGATCCGGCCGTCGCCGAGGTACTCGCTCATCGGGAGGTACGTGACGCGCCCCGTCGGCAACAGCCGCCGATGCATGACCGCATCGAAATAGGCGCAGACCTCCGCGCCGCCGGCCAGTTCGTAGAAGCCCGCGTTCAATCCGGTGGTGTCGATCGAGTCGGTGCCCAGCGGTCGCGAGTTCACGCCGTAGTAAGCGGACGGCTGGTGCAGCCGCACAAACGGATAGGCAGTGGTCCAGTGCCCGCCGGGCCGGCGGTTGCGGTCCACGACGACGACGCTGGCGGTGGTCTCGCTGACCAGGGTGTCGACGAACGCCATCGCCGTGGCGCCCGCCCCGATCACCAGGTAGTCGGCTTCGATGGTCGCCAAACTGCTGCCCTCCCGCGGGCGATGCTAGCGGTACACGAGCCCGCTGAGCCGCCAGGCCAATGCGCGCTTGGCCGCGGGTAGCCGGCCGACGACGCTGAACACGGTGTTGCGCAGCGGGCGCAGCGCGCGGGGCAGCGTCGCGAGCCGGGTCAGCCGGTCCGTCATCGTCACGACTCCGCGTGCCATCGGTCGTCGGGCCGCGCAGTAGTCGTCGAGCACCGACTCGGGGCCGCCGGCGAGAACGTGGGCCAGCGCCTCACCCAGTGCGACGCCGTCCTGGATGCCAAGGTTCATGCCCTGCCCGCCGGCGGGACTGTGGACGTGTGCCGCATCGCCCGCCAGCAGCAACCGCCCGGCGCGGAAGGTGTCGGCGACGCGATGCTGGATGCGGAAGCGCGATCCCCAGATCACCTCGGTGACGACGAACCGCCCCGCGCCCGGTCCGCGGCTGTCCAAGATCTCCTGAACATAAGCCGCAGAGGGGTTTTCGGGTGCTTGCCCTACCGGTGCGACGATGCGGTAGATGTCGCCGGGCAGCGGCGCCACCACGGTCAGGCCCGCGGCCGCCCAGTACAGGATCACCTCGCCGACAGGCGCGTCACCAGAGAGTCCTACGTCGGCGAGGATGAACGACTCGTCATATGCGCCGCCCCCGAAGCCGATGCCCGCCTGCTCGCGAACGGTGCTGTGCAGGCCGTCGGCGCCCACCGCGTACCGCGCGTGGATGACGTCGCCGTCGTCGAACGTCGCGGTGACCCCGTCGGCATCCTGTTCGATCGCGGTCAGCGTCTTGGGCCGGACGACGGTGCCGCCAAGCTCGGTCAGCCGGTCCAGAAGCACCCGTTCGGTGGTCGATTGCGGCACCATCAGCGAATACGGGTAGTCGGTCGGCAGTGAGCTGAAATCGATCGGGATGAGGACGCGTGCGCCGTCGCGGATGCTGAACCGCGGCGCCTCCACGCCCTCCTTGACGAGTCGCCGCGCCACGTCGAGACCCTCGAGCTCCTCGAGGCTGCGGGCGTTGACCACCGCGGCGCGCGACGTGTTGGCGCCCGCGGCCTGCCGGTCGACGACGGTGGTCGCGATACCCCGCTGGACCAGTGAGGCGGCCAGCGTCAGCCCACTCGGGCCTGCGCCGATCACGAGTACGTCGGTGTCATAAGCGCTGTTCATCGTGCATCTCCTAGTTATGCCAACACTTGTTGGCATAACTATGCCCCGCGGCCTGCCGTCATGTCAACACTTGTTGGCCTACAATCGTTGGCATGCGTAGATCGTCTGCAGAAACCAAGGCGGTGATCCTGGCCGCGGCCAAGGAGCGTTTCGCGCAGTCGGGCTTCGAGCGCGCCACCATCCGGGCGATCGCCGCCGCCGCCGACATCGACCCGTCGATGGTCATGCGGTACTTCGGCAGCAAGGACCAGCTGTTCGCCGCCGCCGCAGACTTCGATCTGCAGATCCCCGACCTGTCCGGAGTCGAGCGGCAGAACGTCGGCGCGCAACTGGTCGACTACTTCATGGAGCGGTGGGAGCGCGACGAGGCGCTCATCGTGCTGCTGCGATCGAGCACCTCCAACGCCGATGCGGCCCAGCGCATGCGGGAGATCTTCGCGGACCAGTTGCTGCCCGTCGTCTCACACCTCAACCCCACCGGGGCGGCGCGCCGGGCCAGCCTGATCGCCTCGCAGATGCTCGGCCTGGCGCTGTGCCGCTACGTCCTGCGGCTGCCGCCGATCGTCGAGATGTCCCATGACGAAGTCGTGTCCTGGCTCGGGCCGACCATCCAGCGATACCTCGAGCGATAGCCGATAATGGCGGGGTGTCCGCCGCCGACATCTCGTGTGTCGTCGCGCGCCGCGCCTCGGCAGGCCTGGCCGCGATGTCCGCGGCGCTGCACGGGATGATGCTCGGCCATGCAGGCGCGCCGGCTGCGGCAGTCCTGATCGCGGGCATGGCCGTCGCGTGCCTGTACTGCGCGTGGGAGTTGTGGCTGTCCGGTACGACGCGGGCGTGGTGTCTGGTGGCGCTGATGAACCTCGCGATGGTCGCCGTGCATCTGCCCGTATCGGGGGCACACCACCTCACCCATTCGGCGGCGGAAGCGGTGGTGCCGCAGTCCTCGATCATGATGCTGGCGACGGCGCTGGCGATGACCGAGGTCTCGATCGCCGTGGCGGTTCTGTGCTACCGCGCCAGGGGCAACGCGCGCGCAGTCGGAGGACCGGAATAATCGGCGGCGATGTGGACTCCGACTCTTGTCCTGATCGCCATCACCACTCTCGCGGCCTGCATATCGCTCGGCGGCGGCATCTATGAGTATCTGGTGGTCGACCCGTTTTGGCCGAAGCGACCCGGCATCATTCAGCCGACCCATGGCGGGATATCGCGCCGCCGGTTCTGGATCCCCGCGCACACCGCGTTCGAGGTGCTGCTGATCGTGACGCTCATCGTCGGGTGGGCCGACGCGGGTGTCCGAGTGGCGCTCCTGGTTGCGCTCGCCGGCCACGCGGCGATGCGGGTCTGGTCGGTCGTGGATTTCATCCCGAAGGCGATCGCGTTCGAGAAGGCCGACCCGGCCGTCGTCGACGGGGACGCAGCGGTTCGGTGGACGCGGCGCAGCCTGCTGCGCATGCCGTTGGACGTCATCACCTGCGCGGCGATGCTGGCTGCGCTGGTGTCGGCCGCCTAGTGGAATAAAGCGGCGCGCAACGCAGTTACCTGAACACGCTGGCCCAGGAGGGCGGCGAGGAAGTGCCTGCCGATCTGACCAAGGCGCAGGCCTCCGAACTGATCGATCGGCTGCAGGCACCGACCGGGCGTGGCAACTAATTTCGCGTCGACGTCTGCATCGGCGCTAGTCGTCACGGGCCGGCAGGCCGATGCGGCGGTAGCGGGTCAGCCGCGCAGCCAACCGCTCCTCGGCGGGCACCGCGCGCAGCGTGTGCAATTCGCCCGCGATGGCGGCCGACAACCGCTTGGTGAACTCGATCGGCTCGTCGGCGGCGTCCGGATGCTCGGGGACGATCACGTCGACGATGCCGTCGCGCAGCAGGTCGGCCGACCGGATGCCTTGCGCGGCAGCCAGTTGCGGGGCGTGATCGACGTCGCGGTAGACGATCGCGCTCGCCCCCTCCGGCGGCAGCGGCGCCAGCCATCCGTGCAGGGCCGCCAGCACCCGGTCGGCGGGGACCATCGCCAGGGCAGGCCCGCCGCTGCCCTGACCGAGCAGCACCGACACGGTCGGCGTGTCCAGCGTGACCAGTTCGGCCAGACACCGCGCGATCTCGCCCGCCAATCCGCCCTGCTCCGCGTCCGCCGACAGTGCCGGTCCCGCCGTGTCGATGACCGACACCAGCGGTAGCTGCAGCCCGGCCGCCAGCGCCATGCCGCGGCGCGCTTCGCGCAGGGCGGCCGGACCGACGACCAATTCTTCTCCTCCTCGCGTGCGGGCGCCACCGACCACGCGCTGTTGGCCGAGCACCACCGCGGGCTGGCCGCCGAAACGCGCCAGCGCCAGAAGCGTCGTCGCGGCTTCGCCAAAGCCCGTGCCCGACAACAGCGCCCACTCCGTCGCGCCGTGCCGCAGGAGCTGCGCGACCCCGGGGCGGTCCGGGCGCCGCGAGGCCAGCACGGAATCCCAGGCAGGGACGTCGGGCAGAGTCTCGGCCGGTGGCGCGGCCGGGGGCGGTTCGGGTGCGTCGGCGACGACCTTCAGCGCGCGGTCCAGCACGGCGCGCAGACGCTCCAGCGGGATGACGGCGTCGATGACGCCGTAGCGCTGTAGGTTCTCCGCGGTCTGAATCCCTTCGGGGAACGGCTCGCCGTAGAGGTGCTCGTACACGCGCGGACCGAGGAACCCGATGAGCGCCCCCGGCTCCGCGACCGTGATGTGCCCGAGCGATCCCCACGATGCGAACACCCCGCCGGTGGTCGGGTGCCGCAGGTACACCAGATACGGCAGATGGGCGCGCTTGTGCAGTTCGACGGCGGCGGCGATCTTGACCATCTGCAGGAACGCGACCGTGCCCTCCTGCATACGGGTGCCGCCCGAACTCGGCGACGCCAGCAACGGCAACCGCTCTGCAGTCGCCCGCGCCACGGCCGCGGTGATCCGCTCGGCGGCGGCCACGCCAATCGACCCGGCGAGGAAGTCGAACTCACACGCCACCACCGCGACGCGGCGCCCGTAGACGAGCCCCTCGCCGGTGATCACCGATTCGTCGAGGCCCGTGGCGGCCTCGGCCTCGGTCAGCTCACCGCGATATTTGTCACTTTTCGCCACCGGCACGGGCGGGTTGTCCCAGCTGAGAAACGAGCCCTGGTCCAGCACGGCGTCCCGCAGCTCGAGGGCGCCGATTCGACTCACAGGATGAGGCTAATAGGCTTGACGGCATGATTGGTGTGACCCGCGACGGCCACGTGATGACCCTGGAGATGCAGCGCGCCGAGCGCCGCAACGCCCTCAACGGCGAACTCGTCGACGGGCTGCGCGAGGCGATCGAGAAAGCCACCGCGGAAGACGTCCGGGCGATCGTGCTGACCGGCCAGGGACACGTGTTCAGCTCGGGCGCCGATTTGTCCGACGCCGCGGGCGTCGCCGAGGAACTTCCCGACAAGGCCAAGGCGCTCAACGTCGCCATCGACCAGGCGCCGATTCCCGTCATCGGCGCGATCAACGGCCCCGCGATCGGCGCAGGCGTCATCCTCGCGATGATCTGCGACCTGCGTGTCGTCGCGCCCGAAGCGTACTTTCAGTTTCCCGTCGCGAAATACGGCCTGGCGCTGGACAACTGGAGCATCCGCAGGCTGACCTCGCTCGTCGGGGCCGGCCGCGCCCGCGGCATGCTGTTGGCCGCCGAACGGCTCACCGCCGACGCCGCCTTGCACACCGGGTTGGCCAACCGGATCGGCACGCTGGCCGACGCGCAGGCCTGGGCCGCAGAGATCGCCGGGTTCGCACCGCTGGCCCTGCAGCACGCCAAACGGGTGCTCAACGACGACGGGGCCTACGAGGACCCGTGGCCGGCACACCAGGAGCTCTTCGACAGGGCATGGAGCAGCCAGGATGTGATCGAGGCCCAGGTGGCCCGCATCGAGAAGCGGCCGCCGAACTTCCAGGGCGCCTGATGCTTGGCGCCGCGCTGCGTTTCGCGGTCGGGACGGCCACCGTCGCGGCCAGCGGCTGGGTGCTGCGCGCGCTGCAGGGCTCGCCCAGCGCCGTCGGCGCACGCCCGGACGAGATCCATCCGGTGGCGAAGCGTTCGCCCAACTATCGCAACGGCGCCTTCGTCAACGTCGACCCGGCATCGGCGGTCAGCCTCGACCGGGAGCAGCGGCGCCTGCTCGTGCGCGAGCTGGTAGGCGCCCGCGACGCCTCGCGGCCGGGCAGCCCCATTCCGCTCGCCGTGCCTGCGGCGGTCGACACCACACCGCTGGACCTCGCCGTGAGCTGGTACGGCCACTCGACGGCACTCGTCGAGGTCGACGGCTACCGGGTGCTCACCGATCCGGTGTGGAGTCGACGGTGCTCGCCGTCACGGTCGGTGGGCCCCGAACGGATGCACGACGTGCCGGTGCCGCTGGAGGCGCTGCCCGCCCTCGACGCGGTGATCATCAGCCACGACCACTACGACCACCTCGACATCGACACGATCGTCAGCCTGGCACACAGTCAGCGGGCACCGTTCGTCGTGCCCCTGGGCGTGGGTGCGCACCTGCGCAAATGGCGAATCCCGGCCAGCCGCATCATCGAACTCGACTGGCACGAGAGCCACACGATCGGGGAGCTGACCCTGGTCTGCACGCCGGCCCGGCACTTCTCCGGCAGACTGCTCACCCGCAACACCACCCTGTGGGCGTCGTGGGTGATCATCGGGCCGCGGCATCGTGCGTTCTTCGGCGGCGACACCGGCTACACGAAGAGCTTCACCGAGATCGGGATGGACCACGGGCCGTTCGACGTCTCGCTGCTGCCCGTCGGGGCCTACCACCCCGCATGGCCGGACATCCATATGAACCCCGAAGAAGCCGTGCGGGCCCATCTCGATATCGCCGAGGCGGGCAAGGGTCTGCTGCTGCCGATCCACTGGGCGACGTTCCGACTCGCCCCGCACCCGTGGGCCGAGCCCATCGAGCGGCTGCTCGCCGCGGCCGACCCGGCGGGTGTCGAGGTGGTGGTGCCCCGGCCGGGCGAACGCGTCGATCAGGGGGCGCCGGCATCGCGCCCCTTGCCCGAGCGCTCGTCGGCGTTCGACCCGTGGTGGCAGCGATAACCGGCTAGCGTGCTGGCTGTGATCAGAGCCAGCACCTCGTGCGTGCGACTAATGGCGATCGCCGCGGCGATATCGATGCTGGCGGCGTGCGGTTCCGGACCTGCACAGCAGGGGTCGAAGCCGTCAGCTGAGCAGGCGAAGCCGACGCTGTCCGACATACCGCCGCCGCTGGTGCCCGCGATGCCGCTGCCGGACAACGCCGTCGACAACGCCGTCGCCAAACTGGACGGCATCGCCGACGATCTGATGAAGAAGTCCGGCGTCCCGGGGTTGGCGGTGGCCGTCGTGCACGGCGGAAAAACGGTGTACAGCAAGGGCTTCGGAGTCAAAGACGTCACGACCCGCGACAAGGTCGACCCCGACACGGTGTTCCAGCTGGCGTCGTTGTCGAAGTCGATCTCCTCGACGGTGGTGGCGCACCAGGTAGGCGTGAACGCGATCGGCTGGGACACCCCCATCGTGTCGAAGCTGCCGTGGTTCGCGCTCTCCGATCCCGCGGTCACCAAGATGGTCGGCATCGGCGACATGTTCTCGCACCGCTCCGGGCTGCCCGATCACGCCGGCGACATGCTCGAGGACCTCGGCTACGACCGCCGTTACGTGCTGGAACGCCTGCGCGATCAGCCGCTCGACCCGTTCCGAATCTCCTACGCCTACACCAACTTCGGGCTGACCTCAGCCGCAGAGGCGGTCGCCTCCGGGGCGGGCAAGTCATGGGAGGACCTCGCCGACGAGGTGTTGCTGCAGCCGCTCGGCATGACATCGACCAGCTATCGGTTCGACGATTTCGCCACCAGACCGAACCGCGCGATCGGCCACATCCACGTCGACGGCCGCTACGAGCCGCTCTACACGCGCGACGCCGACCCCGAGGCGCCCGCGGGCGGCGCCAGCTCATCGGTCAACGACATGGCGCGGTGGCTGACGATGATGCTCGCCAACGGCGCGTTCGACGGAAAGCAGATCGTCGACGCCAAGGCCCTGCTTCCCGCCCTCACTCCGCAGATCGTGTCCAGTCCGGCCAGCGAGCCGGCGATGCGCAGCGGCTTCTACGGCTTCGGCTTCAACGTCGGCACCACGTCGGCCGCGCGTACCGAGATCAGCCATTCGGGCGCCTTCGAACTCGGCACCGGAACGAACTTCGTCATCCTGCCGTCCGCCGACGTGGCGATCATCGCGCTGACCAACGGCACCGCCTCCGGGGTGCCCGAGGCACTCAACGCGCAGTTCGCCGACCTCGTTCAATTCGGGGAGGTGCGCGAGGACTGGTGGCCCCTCTATCAAGGACTTCTCGCGCCGGGGGAGAAGCCGGTCGGCTCGCTGGTCGGTCGGCGGCCGCCCGCGATCCCCGCGCCCGCCGCGCCGTTGGCGTCCTATGTCGGGACCTACAACAACGACTACTGGGGCCCGGCGCGGGTCAGTGTGAAGGACGGCAAACTGCAGCTCGAGCTGGGGTCGAAGCTCAATGTGCCGCTTGACCACTGGGATGGAAACGTCTTCACCTACACGTGGGTCAGCGAGAACTCCCCGCCCGGATCGATCGGCAAGGCGACATTCGACGGCAACAAGCTGACGCTGGAGTACTACGACGAGATCGGCAAAGGCACGTTCACGCGATGACCGCAGTCGTCACCGTCGGGCTGTCGGACGCCGACGTCGCCCAACGCGTAGCCCTGGGCAAGACCAACGACATCCCGACGCGGGCGGCGCGCAGCGTGGCGGAGATCGTCCGCGCCAACGTCTTCACCCGGATCAACGCGATCCTCGGCGTGCTGCTGGTCATCGTCTTGTCCACCGGATCGGTGATCAACGGCGCCTTCGGCTTGCTGATCATCGCCAACAGCGCCATCGGCATCATCCAGGAGGTGCGCGCCAAGCAGACGCTGGACAAGCTCGCTATCGTCGGGCAGGCGAAGCCGTTGGTACGCAGGGAATCCGGGACCGCGGCGCGGCTGCCCAGCGAGGTGGTGCTGGACGACATCATCGAGCTTGGTCCGGGTGACCAGATCGTCGTCGACGGCGACATCGTCGAGGAGGTCAGCCTCGAAGTCGACGAATCGCTGCTCACCGGTGAGGCCGACCCGGTCGCCAAGGATGCGGGCGACACCGTCATGTCGGGCAGCTTCGTGGTGGCCGGCACCGGCGCCTATCGCGCCACCAAGGTCGGGCGAGAGGCCTACGCCGCCAAGCTCGCCGAAGAAGCCAGCAAGTTCACGCTGGTGAAATCCGAACTGCGCTCCGGCATCAACACGATCCTACAGTTCATCACTTATCTGTTGATCCCGGCCGGCCTGCTGATCATCTACACGCAACTGTTCACCACCGGCGCGGGCTGGCGAGAATCGGTGCTGCGCATGGTCGGTGCCCTGGTGCCGATGGTGCCCGAGGGCCTGGTGCTGATGACGTCGATCGCGTTCGCCGTCGGCGTCGTCCGGCTCGGTCGACGGCAGTGTCTGGTCAACGAGCTGCCCGCCATCGAGGGGTTGGCCCGTGTCGACGTGGTCTGCGCCGACAAGACCGGCACGCTGACCGAGAACGGCATGCGGGTCGCCGATCTGCATCAGCTCGGCGAGGGTGACGTCGGGAATGTGCTGGCGCAGTTGGCCGCCGACGATCCGCGGCCCAACGCCAGCATGCAGGCCATCGGTGAGGCCTACAAGATGCCGCCGGGCTGGACCGCGACCGCGACCGCGCCGTTCAAGTCGGCGACCAAGTGGAGCGGAACCTCCTACGGCGAGCACGGCAACTGGGTGATCGGCGCGCCGGACGTACTTCTCGCGCCCGCGTCTCCCGCCGCCGAGCAAGCCGAGCGAATCGGCAGCAAGGGCTTGCGGGTACTGCTGCTGGGTTCCAGCGACCTGGCCGTCGACGATCTCGGTGCGCCGGGCGCCGTGACGCCGGTCGCCTTGGTGGTGCTCGAGCAGCGGATCCGGCCCGATGCCCGTGAAACCCTCGACTACTTTGCCTCCCAGCAGGTCTCCGTCAAGGTCATCTCCGGCGACAACGCGGTGTCGGTGGGTGCGGTCGCGGGTTCGCTCGGCCTGAGGGGCGAGACGATGGACGCCCGTCAGCTGCCTGATGAGCCGGAGCAGCTGGCCGACACCCTCGAGGAGTGCACCACCTTCGGCAGGGTGCGTCCCGATCAGAAGCGCGCGATGGTGCATGCGCTGCAATCGCGTGGACATACCGTGGCCATGACCGGCGACGGCGTCAACGATGTCTTGGCGCTCAAGGACGCCGACATCGGCGTCGCGATGGGAGCAGGAAGTGCCGCGTCGCGCGCCGTCGCGCAGATTGTGCTGCTGGACAACAAGTTTGCGACCCTGCCCTACGTCGTCGGCGAAGGCCGGCGAGTCATCGGCAATATCGAGCGGGTGTCGAATCTCTTCCTCACCAAGACCGTCTACTCGGTGCTTCTCGCCATCCTGGTGGGTTTCGCCGGCCTGGCGTCGAAGGTGTTCGGGTCCGATCCGCTGCTGTACCCGTTCCAGCCGATCCACGTCACGATCGCCGCCTGGTTCACGATCGGCATCCCGGCGTTCATCCTGTCTCTGGCGCCGAACAACGAGCGCGCCCATCCCCGCTTCGTGCGGCGGGTGATGACGTCGGCGCTGCCGTCCGGGCTTGTCGTCGGAACGGCCACCTTCGCGTCCTACCTGGCGGCGTACCAGGGCCGCGAGGCCACCGCCGAGCAGCAGACGCAGGCTTCGACGGCGGCCTTGATCACGTTGCTGGTGACAGCGGTGTGGGTGCTTGCGGTGGTGGCGCGGCCCTACGAATGGTGGCGGGTGGTGCTGGTCGCCGCGTCGGGACTGGCCTACGTGGTGATCTTCTCCATTCCCCTAGCTCAGAAGGCGTTCATGCTGGACCCGTCGAACGTCGGGGTCACCTCGATCGCGCTGCTCATCGGGGCTCTCGGCGCCGCTGTCATCGAGCTGTCGTGGTGGGTTCAAGGTTCCTTCATCGGCGAACGCCGACGGCTGTGGAGGTAGCTGTCCGCTCCTCGCGCGAGCGCTCGTCGGCGCTCTCTGATCCTCGCGCGGGCGCTCGTCGGCGCTGTAGGGTGAGCCCATGGCATTTCTAGACAAGGTCAAGAGCCTCGTATCGAAAAACGCCGACAAGGTGGACATGGCTATCGACAAGGCCGGCGACATCGTCGACCAGAAGACCCAGGGCAAGTACACCGGCCAGGTCGACAAGGTGCAGGACGCCGCCAAGAAAGCCGTGGACAAGACCAATCCGCAGACACCCTGACGTATGGCCAAACTGTCTGTCTCCGTAGACGTTCCGTTGCCGCCGGAGAAAGCCTGGGAGAGTGCTTCCGATCTGTCCCGCTACCGGGAATGGCTGAGCATTCACCGGGTGTGGCGCAGCAAGCTGCCCGAGACCCTGGACAAGGGGACGATCGTCGAGTCGATCGTCGAGGTGAAAGGCATGCCGAACCGGATCAGGTGGACCATCGTCCATTTCAAGCCTCCGGAGGCGATGACCCTCAACGGCGACGGTGCCGGCGGGGTCAAGGTCAAGCTGATGGGCAAGGTCAAGCCGTCGGCAGAGGGGTCGACGGTCACGTTCGACGTCCATCTCGGCGGCCCGGCGCTGTTCGGTCCGATCGGCATAGTCGTCGCCGCCGCGCTGAAGGGCGATATTCGCGACTCGCTCGACAAGTTCAAGACGGTGTTCGCGCCCGCCTGACGCCAAGCCGTTCGCGATTTCGGCGTGATTGGTTGCGCTCAGCGCCACGAATCACGCCGAAATCACTCGGCGTAGGCTGCAACGATGTCCGGCGAAACATACGAGTACGGCATCGATTTCGACGCCATCGATGCGATCGACATCCATGCTCACGTCGAGGCCGATGACCATGGTCACTGCGCCTACGGCGACGAGCTGATCACCGCGACCAAGCAGTACTTCAAGCTCGAGTCCGAGCCGACGACCGTCGACTCGGTGGCCGACTACTACCGGCAGCGCAACACCGCGGCCGTGGTCTTCACCATCGACTCGCAGACCGTGTCGGGACATGCCCCCAACTCCATCGAAGACCTGATCGCGGGTGCGGCGCGCAACAACGACGTGCTGATCCCGTTCGGCAGCGTGGACCCGCTGACCGGCGATCAGGCGGTGCACGGCGTGCGCAGGCAGATCGTCTTAGGGGCAAAGGGATTCAAGTTCCATCCCAGCCTGCAGGGCTTCGAACCCAACGACCGCGCTTACTACCCGCTCTACGCCGCGATCGCCGACGCCGGCGTGCCTGCGCTGTTCCACACGGGCCAGACCGGCATCGGCTCGGGCCTGCCGGGCGGTCACGGCGTCAAGCTGCGCTACTCCGATCCGATGCTGCTCGACGACGTCGCCGCCGACTTCCCGGAGTTGACGATCGTGATGGCACACCCCGCGGTGCCGTGGGTCGACGCGCAGATCTCCATCGCCCAGCACAAGGCGAACGTGTACATCGATCTATCGGGCTGGTCGCCGAAGTACTTCCCGCCGCAGCTGGTCCGCGCGGCCAACCGGCAGCTGAGCGCCAAGGTGTTGTTCGGCACCGACTATCCGTACATCGAGGCGGACCGCTGGCGTCGCGACTTCGACACGCTGGACATGAGACCCGAGGTGCTGCCGCTGATCTTCAAGGAGAACGCGCTGCGCGTCCTGGGCCTCACCTCCTAATGAGGCGGGCTTCACCCTGCCGTCGCTGAATCGGTGACATCCGACTGCTCGGCGCCCTGGCCTTTGCGCAGGGCGTCCAGCAGCTCGCGGTACGGACCCACCAGATAGGCTGTGTCGCCGGCGCTGAGCCTGGCGTCCCGCCTGGGGTGTAACCGCACGGCGGTACCGGGCCGGGTGACCGCGATGACGCGCGTCTGCGTCGGCATATCGGCCATCCGCATGCCGTCGAGGTCGCTGCCGAGCTTGACGTAGACGCCGCCGACCATGAACGAGCGCTGTCCCACCGAGAACGTGCCGAACACCTGCAGGCCCATCGCGGCGCCGATGAACCACGGCGCGGCCAGTTCGACGGTCGAGCGCACGTGGTCGAACCCGAACCGGTGTCCCACCGCAGCCCCCAGCACGCGGTCGTACACCCGCAGCACGGTGGGCACGTGGGACCGGTGCGCCTCGGGGGTCGTCCGCGCACCGAGCATCTCGTGCAGCACGATCCCGGCCTCGATGTTGACCATGTCGTCCTGGGTCAGCACCGCGATCGCGCAGGCTTCGTCGATGCGCGCCGACTCCAGCGTCTGCCGCAGCGTTGCGTCGCCGAAGATCACCGGAACGCCCAATTCGCGCGCCGTCGACAGGTAGCGGTTGTCCTCGCTGCGCTCGATCGCGACGACGTCGTGCCCGGCGGCCTTGAGGTCGCTGGCGACGCGGATGCCGAACGAGCCAAGGCCGACGACGATGACGTGGTGGCGCAGGTGTCTGACCTGTCGGCGGCCCGCCGATTGCGCCAACCGGCGCGACAGCAGCACGTCGGCGATGAACGCGACGAGGATCGCCGTCGTGGTGACGCCTGCGAACATCAGGACGATGCCCCAGATCCGCAGCCAGAGCGGCTGGTCGATGAAGCTGAAGTCGCCGTAGCCGACCGTGGCGATCGTCTCGGTGCTGAAGTACAGCGCATCGATCCAGCTCATGCCCGGCGGCTTCTGGTAGGTGAACCGGAGCAGCACCGTCGAGCCGAGCAGTAGACCCAAAGAGACGGCCAACGCCCGGTAGAACATCGGGTTGATGTCATCGCGGACCATTCGGACGGCGTCGACGAGCCGCCGTACCGGGGGCCGACGGGCCCGCATGTGCGGCAACGGTTTGGGGACGTCAATGCCCTGTGCGGTCAGTTCGTCGGCGGTCCCGATCATCGCGGTCCAGTCGCCTTCGTGGACGCGAAAATCGCGCGCCGGGCAGACCACGACGTCGCCGGGGGTATGCGAGTTCTCGCCGTAGATCACCGCCACCGGCGCCAGATCGCCGTACATCTCGCGCAGCGTGGCGTCGCGTGGTGCATCCGTTCCGGAGACGACGAAGTCGATGCCTGCCGCCGAGATCGTGTGCGTCGTCCTCGCCAGGCACGCCTCGACCACCGACGGCGCGGCCAGATCGGCCACGTCGAGGATGGCGCCGGGGCCGTTGTCCTGCGCCATCGCCTCGCGGAGCACGGTGTTGGCGAGACGGGCGACGACGCGCACGTCCGAATTGGCCCGTCTTGCCAGCAGGGCGAGTTCCAGGTTGACGGCGTCGTCGTCATCGACGCACACCACGGCGTCGGCCGTGGTGATACCGGCAGCGGCCAGACCCTTGGGGTCGTGCAGCTTGACGACGCGCATGCCCGCTGTCCTGAGTTCCTCGACGATCCGCATGGCAAGCGCATCGTCGCCGCAGACAATGGTGTGCCCGTGCATGCTCAGCACGCTACTGCGCAAAGTGCCCGCCCGGCGGGTAAGGATGAAGGCATGCCAAGCCCGAACATCTACCTCAAGGCCTGCATCAACGGCGCCCGCACCCCGGAGGCCCACCCGAATCTGCCGGTGACCCCTGAGCAGCTGGCGGCGGCGGCCGTGGCCGCCCACCAGGCCGGCGCCAAGGCGGTGCACATGCATCCGAAGACGGCCGACGGGGCCGACTCCCTGCAGCCCGATGTAGTGGGGGCGGCGGTGGCGGCGGTCCGGCACGCCGCCCCCGGCCTGCCGCTCGGGGTGACGACCGGTTTCTGGGCGCTGCCCGACCCGGACGAACGGCTGCGCGCCGTCGAAGGGTGGACGGTGCTGCCGGACTTCGCGTCGGTGAACTGGCATGAGCCGGGCTCTGAGGTCCTGGCCCACCTGCTGTTGAGAATGGGCCTCGGGGTGGAGGTCGGCATCTTCCACACCGAAGCGGCGGCGTCGTGGGCTCAGTCGGAGATCGCCGCGCATTGCATGCGGGTGATGGTCGAACTCGGCCCCGATGGTGATGTCGCCACCGCCGACGATGTGCTCGGCGAGGTGTCAGCCGCCGGATCGCCCGCGCCGGTGCTGTTGCACGGTTTCGACGAAAGCTGTTGGCCGCTGCTGGAACACGCAGGTGCTCGGGGGTTGCAGACGCGGATCGGCATGGAGGACACGCTCCTGCTGCCCGATGGCTCGCCGGCTGCGGACAACGCCGCGCTGGTGGCGGCGGCGGTGCAGCTGCTCAGTCGGTAGGCGCCGCCAACGCGAAGTCGGCGAAGTCGAAGCCGGGCACCACGACACATGCGACCAGGGACGGCTCGTCGTCGCGCGGCCGGGCGCGCTGCCAGTCGCCGGGCGGAATCACGAGCTGCGGCTGCTCGCCCGCAGCGATGTCGCCGCCCAGCAGATGTGTTGCGGCACTGGCCTGTTCGGGGCCGAACTCGAGCAGCAGCGGGCTGCCGCGGTGGTAGAACCACAACTCGGTGCTGCGCACGGTGTGCCATGCCGATTGCTGACCGGGCATGAGCAGGAACAGGATCGCCGTCCCCGCGCTGCGCGGACCGGCGTAGTCGGGAGGCAGGGCGGACTGCGGAATCGTCAGCCCACTTCGCCAGGTCTCCCGAAACCAGCCGCCCTCGGGGTGAGGGGACAGGTCGAGCCGCTCGGCCCAGTCGGGGAGTTCGCTCATCGCATTACCGCCCTCGATGTCGTCGCAAACCCCCACACTAGAGACGATGTCGAAGAACGCGACGCCGATTGTGCTGATCCGCTCAAGTGGAGCGCGCGTCAGACCCGATAGTCTCATCGCATGGTTCGCCTGAGCCCGGGCTGGTTGGTCGCCTTCTGCGCCGCGATGCTGGCGGCGGCGGTGTGGCTGCCATGGCTCACCACCCGCGCGGCCGGCGGTGGTCGCGCCAATGCCCTCGGTGGAGTGGTGGGCACCCTGACCCTGCCGCCGCACTTCGGTGCCGGTCAACTCATCGCGCTGCTGGCCTCCGCACTGATCGTCGCCGGTGCAATGGCGGCGCGAGGCCTGTCGGCCCGAGTGGCATCGTCTGCGGCGCTGGCCATCTCGGTCCTGATAGCGGTGTTGACGATGTGGTACTACCGTCTCTATGTGCATCCGCCGGTGGCCGCCGGCTACGGCCTCTACATCGGCGCGGGTGTCACCGTGCTGGCGATCGTGCTCTCGGTGTGGGCGATGGCGGTGGCATGGGCGGCCGTGGGGCGGGGCGAATGAGCGGGTTCGTCGATCCGGTGGCGTTGACGGGCCAGCGGTGGGTGTCGCTGGAACCCCTTACCCGCGAGCATGTTCCGGAGATAGCGGCCGCGTCGTCCGACGGCGATGTCGGCGATCTGTGGTTCACGGCGGCACCGTCGCCGCAGACCGCCGCGCAGTGGGTGGACATGAGGCTCGGACTGCAGCGGCCGGATACCGGGCTGACGTTCGTGGTGCGCCGTCACGACGGCACTGCGGACGCGAGGAGCGATCAGGGATCTGCGGACGCGAGGAGCGATCAGGGATCTGCGGACGCGAGGAGCGATCAGGGATCTGCGGACGCGAGGAGCGATCAGGGATCTGCGGACGCCAGGAGCGATCGGGGATCCGTGGTCGGCTCGTCGAGCTACCTGAACGTCGACGCGCCCAACCGCCGTCTCGAGATCGGCAACACGTGGTACGCCGCCTCGGCCCGCCGCAGCGGAATCAACACCGAAACCAAACTGCTGATGCTGGGCCATGCGTTCGACGTGTTGGGCTGTGTGGCAGTCGAATTCAGGACCCACTTCTTCAACTTCACCAGCCGGACGGCGATCGAGCGCCTCGGCGCCAAGCTCGACGGCGTGTTGCGCAGTCACCAACTGCTGCCAAACGGGATGCGGCGCGACACCGTGGTGTATTCGATCCTGGACATCGAATGGCCCTCGGTGCGCACGCATTTGCAGTTCCGGTTGGACCGGCACGGCTAGCGTCACGCGTGCCGGGCCGCCTCCTGAACCAGCTGAATGCGCGAGGTCAGTCCGAGTTTGGCGTAGACGTGTGTGAGGTGCGTCTGCACGGTGCGCGGTGAGATGAACAAACGTTCGGCGATGTCCTTGTTGCCGAGCCCCTCGGTCGCGTGCCGCACCACATCGCGTTCGGTCGGTGTCAACGACTCCCAGCCGCTCGCCGGCCGCCTGCGCTCCCCGCGACCGCGCTGTGCGTAGGCGATGGCTTCCTCGGTCGACAGCGCGGCACCCTCCGCCCAGGCGGCCTCGAAGGCGATGTCGCCTAACGCTTCCCGGGCGGCGGTGACGCCGGCGTCGTAGCCGATCGCGTACACCGGCCACCGGACGACGTCCATCGCGGTGCGCATGGCGTCGGCGGCACCGAAGAGTCGTGCTGCGTGGCGGTGGTTGCCTTCGCCGCACGCCGACCGTGCGAGGGTCTCGAGCGCGTCGGGCGCCCGCAAATATGCGCCCGTGTCCGCGGCGATTGCCAGCGCGTCATGGCTGTCCCGCTCGGCCTGGTCGCATTCGCCCTGCGCCATCGCGACCAGAGCGCGTGCGACAAGGGCAATCATCTGGTAGTTGCCGACGGTCATCATGACGGTGTCGTCGGCCCACCGGCGCGCGGCGGTGAGTTCGCCGCACGCCAGCAGTGCCTCGGTCATCGGAGTCGTCGCCCGGATGTACAGCGTGCGAAGGGGAAGCGTGTGCGCGATCGCCGATTCACACGCTTCCTTGGCCGCGGCGGCGTCCCCCGCGGCCAGCGCTACGTGAGCCGATAGTCCGTAGACCGTGTCCTCGTGGAATCCCCCCATCGCCGCCGATGTGACGCGAGCCGCGTTCACCTTCGCAAGAGCGGCTTCGGCATGTCCCTGTGAGGCGAACAAGCTGCATTCAGAGACCAGTGCGAACAACTCGAGCATCCGCTCGCCGGCGGCGTGGGCCTCCTGGCTCAAACCCCGGAGCACGGCGTCGGCCGCGGTCACCCCGCCGCGCCATCCCAAAGCGACTGCCAGCCAGACCCGGCAATGCCGCGACACGAACCCGTCGCCGATCGCCTCGGCGACGTCAAGGCCCTCCTCGGCCGCCTGCTGCGACGCGATCGGCTGCCCGGCGATGTTCATCGTGACCGCCAGGCAGCTCAGGATGTAGCACAGCTTCGATCGATCGCCCGAGGCCCGTGCGAGATCGATGGCGTCCGCCAGATACTTCTTCGACACGTCGGGGCTGTAGTAGGCGAGCGCGCCGCAGGCGGCCAGGCACGAAGCGATCAGTGCCGGATCGCCGAGATCCCGTGCCGTTGCCAACGCCTCTTCACCGCGCTCCAGGCTCGCCGGTGTGCCGGTCCATGCCGCGAGAATGCTCTGGTCGGCGACCGCGGCGACCCACACGGCCGGCGCGACATCGTCGTTGCGATAGCGCTTGTCGCTGAAGACGAGGTCGAACCCGGCCATTCCCTCGCCCATTCGGCCGCGTGTCTCCCATACCCGCTGCAGCGACGAAACCAGGCGCAACGCGGGCTCGAACTCCGCCGAGTCGATGCTCCACGTGTGCGCCGCGCGCAGGTTTCCGGTTTCCTGTTCGGCCCACTCGACGAGCCGATCGTCACCCACCAGCTCGATGGCTGTCGCGATGTAGTGGTCGCGATGGCGGTTGCGCACTGCATCGGCTTCCCCGGATTCGGCCAGCTTTTCCAACGCGTACTGGCGCACCGTCTCGAGCAGGCCGTAGCGCATCCCGCCCGCTTCTTCGTCGGCGATCACGAGCGACTTGTCAACCAGAAGGCTGAGCTGATCGAGGATCTGGAACTCCTCGGCTTCGCTGGTGGCGGCGACAGCGCGTGCGGCGTCGAGGTCGAATCCGCCCATGAAGACGCCGAGCCTGCGAAACAGGGCTTGTTCGGTTTCGGTCAGCATTGCGTGCGACCAGTCCACCGAGGCGCGCAGGGTCTGCTGGCGCCGCAACGCATTTCGGGCGCCGCCCGTGAGCAGCCGGAACCTGTCATTGAGACTGGCGGCGATCTGCCGCAGCGACAGCGCGCGCACCCGCGCCGCCGCCAGTTCGATCGCCAGCGGCATCCCGTCGAGTCGTCGGCAGATTTCGGCCACCAGTTCGGCGTCTTCGCCAGCGGCATGGAAGGTGGGGCGTGCACGCTTGGCCCTGTCGGTGAACAGTGCGATCGCCTCGTCCTGCAGTGACAGCGAGGGCACGCGCCAGGTGACCTCACCCGAGACACCGATCGGTTCACGGCTGGTCGTCAGGATCATCAACTGTGGGCAGCTGTTGAGAAGCCGCATGATGGCGTCGCCGCAGACGTCCAGGAGATGCTCACAGTTGTCCAGCAGCAGAAGCATTTTCCGATCGCCGATGAAGCGCTGCACCGTTTCCAACGGGGAACGCCCCGGCTGGTCGGGCAATCCGAGGGTGCGTGCCACGGTCATCGTGACGACAAGGGGATCGCCGACCGATGCCAGGTCGACCCACCACACTCCGTCGTCGAAATCGTTGGACAGTTGCGCGGCGACCTCGACCGCCAGGCGGGTCTTGCCCGCGCCCCCGGCTCCGGTCAACGTCACGAGGCGGTTATCGCGCACCAGCCAGCGCACCTCGTCGATCTGCCCGGTTCGTCCGACGAAGGTGGTCAGCTGGGCCGGAAGATTGTGAGAGCGGCTGGTTTTGGCGGTGCGTAACGGCGGAAACTCGTTGCGGATGTCGGGGTGACAGAGTTGGACTATCCGTTCGGGCCGCGGCAGATCGCGTACAGTATGCGTGCCGAGGTCTGCCAGCCACGCGTCGTCGGGCAGCCTGTCGCATACCAAATCGGTTGTGGTGCCGGACAACACGGTTTGCCCACCGTGCCCTAGATCGCGTATGCGCGCGGTTCGGTTGATGGTGGGGCCGATGTAGTTGGACTCATCACGCAACTGGACTTCGCCCGTGTGCAGCCCGATGCGCAACCGGATCGGTGCCAGCGCCGTTCTTTGCAGGGCGAGCGCGCACGCCACCGCGTCGCTGGGCCGCCCGAACGCGATGACGAAGCTGTCGCCCTCGCCCTGTTCGACGGGCCGCACGCCACCGTGCGCGCCGACCAGTTGGGCCAGCATTCGATCGAGGTTCGCGAAGGCGGCGGTCATCTCGGCGGCCTGGGTTTCCCACAGCCGCGTCGAACCCTCGACGTCGGCCAGCAGCAGCGTCACCGTCCCGGTGGGTACCAGTTCGCTCACACCAAGATCGCTCCAGTTCAGCACGGGCGCGTCAATTTCGCTCATGCTAACCAGCCTGCGACGATCTCAAGCCCCAAACGTCAGCACAGTCGCGTAGATCTGTGGTCAGAGGGCGCGTAGATGCGCGCCGACACTGCGGTCAGATCGATGAGTGATCCGCGCTCTGACCGCAGTCTCGATGCGGGTCGGCCTAGTCGGCGTCGACGGTGATGCTCTTCTGGTTGCCGCCGTGTGCTACGTCGATCTTGCGCGGCTTTGCTCGTTCGGCCAGCGGAATGGTCACCGTCAGCACGCCGTTTTCGTAGGTCGCCGAGATCGCGGCCGTGTCGACGCCGTCGCCGAGCGACAGCTGGCGCCGGTAACTGCCAAAGAATCGCTCGTTCGTCAGCCACTGGACGGACTCGTCGCTTCGGGCGGTGCGATGCGCGGAGATCGTCAAGGTGCCGTTGTCGACGTCCACGTCAACCGAACCGGGATCAACGCCGGGTAGATCGGCGGTCAGCACGTAATGGTCATCGAGCTTGCACAGGTCCATCGGCATGAACCGGGGGGTGCGGGTTGATCCGGTCTGGCCGGACAGCAGGCCCCGGGTCACAACATCAAGGTCACTGAAGGGATCAAAACGAAGCACAGCAATTCACCTCCTAATGTCGCACTCAGGGCCCGCCACTCTGGCGGGCAGCCAAATCACTGTGCAACCGCAATATTAGCACTCTCGCCATGAGAGTGCTAGATCGAAACTGCTGACAGATCGTGTTTTGCTGTGCGAATTCGCGATCTCCCCGCAGTTCGAAAAGGCTCGACCGCTAGCGGGGGGAGACCTGCGTTCCGCGCAGCGGCCGGGTGCACTGATCGCACGTCATGACGGCCGTGAAGCGGCCGCCGCACCCGGTGTGCGTGAGTACCACCGCCGGTCCGTCGGGGGCACGGAACCACCGCTGGGCCCACTGCAGCGCCGATATCAGGACCGGGAAGAGCGCGCGGCCCTTCTCGGTGAGGCGGTAGCGGTTGTCGGCCGCGGCCATTACGCCGTTGGCGGTGAAGATCGACAGCCGGTCGGCGAGCGATCCGGGCGGAGCGCCGAGCTGCGTCTGGAAGTCGGTGAACCTATTTATCCCGACAAAGGCGGCGACCAGAAGTGCAAACCCCCACCGGTTGCCGAGCACGCCCATCGTCTGGGGGAACAGCCCGGCCCCACGCGGATCGCTCGATGACCGCCGCCGGGTCGTGGCCGACGGCATCGACCGCCCCCACGAACCGCTCGGACCCCATTGCGCGACCACGTCTTTCTCCGTGACGGTGTCGCCACACGAGCCGCATGTCATCTGCGGGGCGAAATCCGTGCCGCAGGCGGAATGGTGCATCGCGGGTAAGTCGTCGGTGTGCTCGGGCACCCAGTGGTGTTCCCAATGCCAAATCGATACCAATACCGGCCACAACGACCGGCTGCGCGGCGTGGTCAGGTATTCGGCGCGTGGTGGGCTTGCCTGGTAGGTGCGCTTCACGAGCAGGCCGTCGCGGGTCAGCGCCTGCAGGCGGCTCGACAGCACCGAATGCGAGATCGGCAGGCGCGCCTGAAAGTCGGCGTAGCGTGTCGCCCCCATCAGCGCCTGCTGGATCACCAGCAGGGTCCACTCGTCACCGAGTTGCGCCAGCATCCGGCCCACGGCGTTGGTCTCGCCTGCCGCCAATTGCGTTGGCCGCGAACCGGACTGCTCCACTAGAGTCCGATCGCGGCGGGCGCGTCGTCGACTTCGTGCCAGCGCCGTAACGACGATCCGTCCGCCCATGTGGAGTGCGTCCCGCTGGAGATCCGCTCCGGCAGTCGCAGCTTGCACACCGGGCCGTCGGCCACCCGGGCGGCGTCGAACACCAAGCAGTAGGAGGCGTCCTCGTTCATGTCGGTGGTGAGGGTCACCAGATAGCCGTCGTCCTCAGCGGTGCTGCCGACGCTCGGAGCTGCTCCGGCGGCGACATTGGACCGAGGCGCCATCGCCGTCTCGCTGCCGTAGACGCCGTCGTCGAACGCGAAGCGTTCCTCCGAGCCGGTGCGAAGGTCGTGCTTGACCAGCCCGTCGAACAAGAACCAGCCGGGCTTGCCCGTCGCGGCATACGTATAGCGGTAATCCAAACCCGCGTAGCCCGCGTTGATCATGCCGAACTCGGTGATGCTGTCGGTCAACTGCTCCTCGGTCGTGGCGCCGGTGACCAGGTTGAACCGCCACCGCCGCAGCCGGGTCTGCAGCCGGTCCAGGGCAAGGAAGCGGAAAGCCTTCTCCCACTTGCTGCCCGTGAGGTTGTCGACCGGTGCGGGGTCGCCTTCGTAGAAGCCGTCGAGCACGATCTCGTCGCCGTCCTCGTAGGCGTTGGTGAAGTGCAGCACGAACGTCGGGTCGGCCTCGAACCATGTGATGTCATCCGGGCCTCCGCGGCGGGGGATGACCGCGAACCGCGACGGCATGTCCGCATGAAAGCCGGGCAGATGGATGTCGGCCTCGAGCAGCTTGGGGTCCCAGAACAACGGAAAGTCGTTGAGGATGGCGTAATTCGGCGTGAACGCCATGTCGTGCGGCAACCGCGGTCCCGGCAGCGGGATGTCGGTGAGGTGCACGAGGTCGTTGTTGGCGTCGACCACCCCGTAGCGCATGTACGGCGACTGCTTGCTGTAGGTGAAGAACAGCAACTCGCCGGTGGCCTCGTCGACCTTCGGGTGCGCCGACACGCCCCATTCGAACGGGAAGCCTCCGTTGAAATCCTCTTTGCCGACGGTCTCGGCCGTCAGCGGGTTCACTCGGTAGAGGTCCCCGCCCTGGTAGAAACTCGTCAGCGCGGTGCCGCGGTGCACGATGACGTCGGTGCTGGAGGCGTCCTTCATCAATGTTCGCGCACCCCAGCCGTAGTCACGCCTGGCCAGCTGCACGGGTTCGGCAAGCCCGGGCCATAGGGCGCCGCCGGCTTCGTCTTCGGCCAGCAAGCCGTCGGTGCGGACGAACCTGTTGCGGTAGAACGCTTTTCCGTCGCGGAATCCGACGATGTGGATCATGCCGTCACCGTCGAACGGGTGGTAGAACTTCAGCGACGGGTGCAGTGGGTTCTCGGTGTTGCGCAGGTACACCCCGTCGAGATCGCGTGGAATCTCGCCCTCGACGGCGACCAGGTCGTCGGCGTTCCATTCGCTGGTCTGCGGCCGCCAGGGACCGGTCCGGTACGGATGGTCATCGTCGGAGGGCAGCGTCGACAGGAACTTGCCGACGACTTCAACATCCATCTACAACTCCTTTGCCGAGCCGACGACGAAGCTGACCGTGGTAGCGGTGCTGCCGCCGAAGTTCAACGTGCCGAACGTCTTTGCGCCCTCAACTTGGTAGCCGCCGGCGTCGTCGCTGACCTGTTTGGCGGCGTCGAGGAGCATCCGTACACCGGAGGCGCCGACGGGATGGCCGCCGCCGATGAGCCCGCCGCTGGGGTTGATCGGCAGCGCGCCGCCGATCTCGATCTCGCCGTTCTCGATGGCCTTCCACGATTCGCCGGGACCCGTGAGCCCGATGTGGTCGATGGCGAGGTACTCGCTTGGCGTGAAGCAGTCGTGTACTTCGAAACCGTCGACGTCGTCGAGGGTGACCTCGGCGCGGCCGAACGCGTCGAGCACCGCGCCGCGCACGTGCGGCAGCACATAGGGGTCGGCCGCCGAGCGGTCAAGCTTCTGCTGCAGGCCGAGTCCGACGGTGCGGTGCCCCCAGCCGTCGATCCGCCCGATCGGACGCACGTCCGGATGGTCGCGCAGATAGTCGTCGGTCGCGAGGACGATCCCGGCGCCGCCGTCGGTCATCTGGCTGCAGTCGAAGCGCCGCAACCGGCCTTCGATGACGGGGTTGACCTCGTCTTCGAGCGAGGAGTCACCGTCGAGCCCCCTCCGCAGGTCCGGGACGGTCCAGCCGCGTGTCTGGGCGTTCGGATTGGACCGCGCGTTGGTGAAGTTCAGCTGCGCGATCGCGCGCAGATGACTCTCGTCGAGGCCGTATCGCTTGTCGTACTCGTCGGCGACGCGGGCGAACATGGTGGGCCACATGAACGTGGCGTCAGCGCCCTCGTGCCCGATCCACGCCGCGGCGCCGAGATGGTCGGCGGCGACGTCGCCGGGCACCGTCTTCTCCATCTCGATGCCGAGCACCAACGCCGTCCGGTACGCGCCGGAGCGCAGATCGGCAATCGCGGCCAGCGTCGCGACGCTGCCGGAGGCGCAGGCGGCCTCGTGCCGGGACGACGGAGTGTCCCAGAGGTCGTCGTGGACGGTCGCGGGCATGGCTCCCAGGTGGGCTTGACCTGCGAATAGCTCACCGAAGGCATTGGCGACGTGCACGACGTCGATAGCGGCGGCGTCGACCCGCGCGGCTCGGAGCGTCGACTCGACCACTTCAGCGGTCAGGTCGGCGAAGTCGAGGCCTTCGCGCGTCAGATTGCGGCTGAAGTCGCTCTGGTAGCCGCCGAGGATCCAGACGTTGGGGGAGCTGCCCATCAGCCGACGGTACTACAACTAACAGAGTGACAGAAGACCTGGTGACAGCGACGAATGAGGGCGGCCCCGTCGGCTCCTTGTCTGAACCGACGAGACCTCAGTGAGCGCGACGGTCGACCGCAGCTCTCACCTGACCGGCAGCATTGCCAAGGTCGGTTGATGACAAACGTGATCGTCCGACGTGAATCACCGCCCGCCGGAGTGTGTGCACCGGCGGCTCACAGGGAAGACTTCACCTATGACGGAACAGCGAAACCACGAACTCGCTGTGCGGATGGCTGAACTGGCCCGCAGCGTTTCCGGGCCGCGCAGCGTCAACGACGTGCTTTCCGACGTCACCGCCGCAGTGATGGAGTTGATACCGGGAACGGACACCGCCGGCGTCCTGATGATCGGCAAGGGCGGGAAGTTCGATTCGCTCGCGGGCATCACCGAACTGCCGCATCAACTCGACGACCTCCAGATGACGTTCGACGAGGGGCCGTGTGTGCAGGCCGCCCTCGACGACGTGATCGTCCGGACCGACGACTTCCGCTCTGAGACCCGTTGGCCGAGGTATGCACCGGCCGTCGTCGAGTTGGGCGTGCTCAGCGGACTCTCGTTGAAGCTGTACACCGCAAATCGGACGGCGGGTGCACTCAACCTGTTCGCCTTCAAACCCAACGCCTTCAACGGGGAAGACGAGACGATCGGCACGGTCCTGGCCGCTCACGCCGCGGCGGCCATTCTGGCCAGCCGTGAGGGCGAGGAACTGCATTCGGCGCTGACCACCCGCGACCGCATCGGCCAGGCCAAAGGCGTCATCATGGAGCGCTACGACGTTGACGACGTGCGCGCCTTTGAAATGCTGCGCAGGCTCTCGCAGGACAGCAACACCCGATTGGTGGACATCGCCCAACGCGTCGTCGACACGCGCGGCGAGGGCAAGGACTGACGCACTTCCCCGCGTTCGGAGCCATCCCGATGTTCTGGGCGATTATCGCCGATTTACGTGGTTGCTACCGGCACCGGATGCCGAAGTTCTGACAGATCATTCCGAAGCCGCCCCATTGGCTCGATTGGCTGCCATCGTCAGTCGGATTCACCGACAAGGCGGGTGACGACGTCACCAATTGGTCAATGAGCGACGGCACTGGCGGCGACGTATCCGGCTGGGCGAAAGCCACAGCGCTGGTGGCGGTGACGGCGAAAGCGCCTAGCCCGCCGGCAAGCAGTTTCAAGGCAGCGCTGTGACGCGTCATCATCGGCCCTTCCGCCGTCCAACCCGGATACGAGGCTCCGTCCAAGGATATGCCGCTACGTTCGTCGGCGTTGCGGGTCAACATCGCATACCGATTACGAACCAACAACGACTTGAAACTGGTGTGTCGACGACGACCGGGATATCCGACGCACAGATTTACGGTGTCGCCTGTGAAGCCGTCATCGGTGGTCTTCCGCCACGCCGCGGTCTTGGCTGCGTGCATGGTCACCTCGGGGGCTCTCGCATCTTCGGCCAGTGCCGATCCGCCCGACCCTGCCCCTGCCGAGGCCGCACCGGCGGCTGGACCAGTTGCCTCGGGCCCGCCCTCGACTGTCAGCACCCCTGATGGCTGGACTCTGGCGCTGGGGGCCAAGGACGAATCGCAAGTACCTGTGCCGCCCTTGACGACTGCGCTCTCGTCCCGCGAGTACCTGGCGAGTGGCACGTTCACCGGTCTGCTCTCGGGACCAGGGGAGTCCCGAGGAGTCCTCGAAGCGGGTTATGAGATCGGCTGTGGCATCGACATGAGCACATCGAACGGCGTGACGATGGCCGGCGGGGTAGGGCTTACTCCGTCGCTGGGTGTGTCCGGACCGATAGGCGCTCTGCCGACGACCGCTGTGCCGGTGATCTCCACCCCACTCAACGGCGTGATCACCATCGGACTGAAACCGGGCCTCGTCGTCGTCGTGCCCGTCGACAAGAAGGAATTCAAGAGCCCCAGTCCATGGATCATGATCCGCGATTTCCACGTCAAGATCGACGGATGCGTGGGCCAGTCGTTTATCCGCTCATACGCGACGCTGACCCGGCAGACCGATGAGTCCGATGTCGTGTTGTCCTACGTCGGCGTGACGACAACCGTCTGATCGGTCGGGGCCGGGAACTTCAGAGAGCTCTGAGCAGGGGAGCCAACTCCGTGCAGATGGTCTGGATATGGCGAATGACGAGGTCTTCGCGCATACCTGCGAGCGAGGCGAAGATGAGGACGGTTTCGACCGGCGCGCCTCGGGTGTAGCCGCGGATGTTTTCGGCGACGACTGCGGGCCGGTCACACCAGAAGTATCCGAGCAGCGTGTCGGTGGTGCCGCCGCGGATGCGTTCCGGGTCGACCGGTGGCGGGTCGGGCTGATCCGTGCCTTCGACGCCGTGGGACGCATAGCTGTCGAACTGGTGGGCCAAATGCACTCGCACGGTAGGCCAATCCGCTTCGGGATCATCGCTGACCCAGGTGTTGATCCAGCCGGCCATCCGCGCGCTGCCCAGTTCGTGCCCACCGGCTTGCAGCCCGTCACGGTAGGACGGCCAGTTGCGCGCATCGGCTGAGAGCAGCGGGGCGCCGAGAAGCCCCGCGCGCCGAGCGCCTTGCGGTCCCTGGTAGCCCATCCAGATCGGAACCTCTGCCTGCACCGGTTGCGGGCGCACGCCCCCGGGAGACAGCAGCCGACGAATCTCTTTGGCCTTGGCGTCGGTCTGCGCGTAGCGCCGGTGCGGGTCGGCGCCGAACAGCCGGTACTCGGGGACGCGATAGCCGGTGCCAAGTCCGAGGTCGAGACGACCGTCTGAGATGAGATCCACCATCGCGGCCTGCTCGGCGATCTCCGCAGCATGATGCAGCGGTGCCAGCACAACGGCGGTGCCGAGCCGAACCCGGGAAGTCCGCGCCGCCACAGCGGCCAGGAACGTCAGGGGTGCTGCGACGTAGTCGTCGGCGAATAGATGGTGCTCGGACAACCAGATGGAGTCGGCGCCAAGGTGCTCGGCCTCTTCGATGGCCTCCAGGGTGAAGGCATGCAGCCGTGCGGGGTCCTGGTGCCAGCGATCGGGGTTACGCAGATCGAAATAGAGTCCTACCTGCATCAGGTGTTCACCGCCTGTTCTCCGGCATGGTCCCCGCCATCGGCGGGCAGGGTCGGTTGTTCGTCGGGCACAGACGCGAAGCGGCCCGAATCGAGAGCATCGAGCAGTTGATCGATGATCCAGGATTGCCCGACGGGATCGCGCGGCAACATCGCCTGCTCGTAGCCGACCAGTAGGTACACCGCCCAGTTGGCGAAGAGTTGCGCCTGGCGCTGGTGCCCGAGGATCTCGAGCGCGGACTCGTACATGACCTCGAAGCGCTGCCGGTCGACGCGGGTCTGCGCTGCACGCACGTCCTCATCGAGCGCGCTCCACGAGCGGATCGCCACCTCGGCGCCGTGCGGCAGCAGCAAGCCGACCTGGCACAGGTTGCCGATCCGCCGACGCGGATCAGCGTCGGCCTTGGCCAGAGCCACCAGTTGCTCGGTGTACACCGCGACCCAATGGGCGATCAGTTCCCGGGTGTACGCCGTCCAGTTGGCGAAGTGGTGATAGAAGGAGCCGGTCGTCACGCCCAAGCGGTCGCAGACCGGGGCCAACTTCAGCCCGCCGTAGCCCGAATCAGCAAGCACCTCAAGACCCATCGCCAAGTAGGCCTCGCGCCGCACGACGACGGTCATCGGGCCCAACCTGAGCCGCGGCTCAACCGGCCGCGGCCCCCCACATCCCCGGCCGGTACCCGGCAACACACAAACCTCTTGACCATAAGTGAACTTATGGTAGCTTATGCATGCACCATAAGTCGAGTTATGGTGACGCTCGGATCGAGCGGCCACACATCACAAGAAATGAGCACGACAATGAATCTCAAAAGAATCGCAGCAACCGAATTGATCGTGGGTGTCGGCGCCGCACTGGCGATCGCCGTCGCGCCGATAGCTGCGGCTCATCCCGCCAATTCGGGCAACCACATCAGCCATCAGCACGATGGGCTGGTTCACCTGGGGCACCACGAATGGACGCCCAGTCAGCCCGCACCTGCGCTACGACCGGCGCAACCCCGGCCAGCGCCCGCAACCATGCCCGCGCCGGCACAGCCACAGCCCGCGCCCGCAACCATGCCCGCGCCGACCCAATACACACCCCCGCAAATGACGGTCGCACCAGCACCGCAAGTCGCACCTGCGGCGCCAACGCCCGACCCGTTCGCTCCCATGCCCGAGCCCGCGCACATTCCGGCGACCGCGATACCGGTGGCGCCCAACCAATTCACTGCCTGATCGAGGTACGCCGGCATGCCGGATGCGGCGTCATCAGCGGAACGATGTCTCGGGACACCTGTCAACGATGTCCCGAGACATCACAGGGTGCCCCCGGCGGTGTGCCACCAGGAGTGTCGACCCACATCCCACGGCTAGCGCGGTGACCAGCACTGTCTGTTCGGCGAGCGACGTCATGAGGTCGTCGATCCCAAGAAGGCGAGCGCCTCGGGAACGAACCGCTCGTGGGCCTGGAAGATGCCGCCGTGTCCCGCGTCCGGGTAGATCCGCAGCGTCGCATTCGGGAGGCGTCGAGCCAGGTCGTAGGAGTTGCTGGACGGCACCATCCGATCGGCATCACCATTGGCCACCAGGACCGGCTGTTGGATCCGTGACAGGTCGGCCGGTTTCTCGAGGCCCCAGGCGTGAATCGCCTTGAGCTGCGTACGGAATGCTCCGATCGCCATCGCCTTGTCCCGATCATTCGTGCGCTCCTTCAAGCGCTTGACGAAGGCTTTGGCCTCCGACTTGCCGTGGTTCGTCCTCGTGAAGAACAGAAGTTCCTTGGGGTCCTTGAAAGTGGCGTAAGCGTGGAACGTGTCCAGGTAGGTCAGCTTCGTCACGTCGACGATGCCTTCGCCTCCGGCGGGGCCGGTCCCGGCGAGGATGATCCTTCGCACAAGTGACGGCTCCTGTTGGGCGATCACTTGCGAGACCATCCCGCCGAGTGAGAACCCAAGAAGGTCGACCCGGTCGAATCCCAGCGCGCGAATGAACGCCACGGCGTCTTTTGCCATCGCCTCGATCGAGTCGGGTGTCTTGCCTCCTGAGGCGCCGACCCCGCGATTGTCGAAGGTGATCACGCGGTGCTTGGCCGCGATGCCGTCGATCACCCTGGGGTCCCAGTTGTCGAGGTTCGCGGCGAGGTGATTGAGGAAAATCACCGGAACGCCGCTATCGATCCCCAGCTCCCGGTAGACGAATCGAGTCCCGCCAACGGAGACGGATTTCGCCGGCGCGTTCTTGTACGACGTGCCGCCAAGGCGGGCGCTCGCCGCGCGCAGATGACTTGTGGAATCGTCCCGGGTGGTTCGTTTGCCTGCCATGACTTGCTCCCTTTAGTAGACCGATTGGTTTACTTGCTGTAATGACGCTAACACGCGGCTCGCTAATAAGTAAACCGGTCGGTGTACGTCAAATTGTGACGTCGTTCACGGAGAAGGAGGCGAAGCGCCCCAGAAGTCGCGACACGCCCTCATTTCGATGTGGTAGCCGCTGCCAGGACCGCGTCGTTGACCGCGGTCGGCGTGATTGCGAAAATGGCCTTCTGGGCGCGACTGACGATATCTAGCAGGTATCGACGCTTAGGACGCCTCGATGTCAGCGCGTGATCGACGGCCGTCGTGACCCTTTTGGGGTCGGCAGCAAGCTTTTGCATACGTCCCAACAACTTCCGGCTCCCGGTGAGGTGCGACGCATACAGTCGGCGATGCTCGTCACTGAGTTGTTTGGTCATATGGTCGTAGTCGTCGAGCACGTCAGCCCACATGTCGGTACGGATCGGCCCGGGCTCGATGAGCGACACGGGAATCCGCCACGGACGCAATTCCATCCGGAGTGCATCGGCCAGGGACTCGATCGCGTACTTCGATGCGGTGTAGGCGCCGGTGCCCGGTGTGGTGATCAACCCGCTGACCGAGGACATGAACACGACCCGGCCGCGGGCGACACGAATCTTCGGCAGCACCGCCTGCGTCACTGCGATCTGGGAGATGACGTTGACGTCGAGTTGCTGTGTCAGATCATTGAGGGATAAACCCTCGACCGGCCCGTTGACGATGATGCCGGCGTTGTTGACGACACCGTTCAGCTCAGCGGGAAGCCGATCGGGAAGCGCTGAAATGGCGGACCGGTCGGTGATGTCGAGCGCGATCGCGTGAACATTGGGCAAGCGGTCGAGGCTGTCGAGGGCGGCGCCGGACCGGGCGGTGGCATAGACGTCCCAACCTCGGCGGCTCATGCGCTCGGTGATCGCCAGACCGATGCCTCTGCCGGCGCCGGTAACCAGTACAGAAGGCATCTGTTCAAACCGCCTTCACAGGAAGGCGCCGCTGCCAGGCGAGCAGGATCGGCACTCCGATGGTTTCCAAGGCGACCGCACCCACGGTGATGGGGTGTGGACGCCCGCGTTGTTGCCATGACCTCAGCCGCGCGAGGCCGCCAAAGGCGATGGTTGCGGCCGCGAATGTCACGGCTGGCGACTGCTCGATATGTCGGAGTTGAGACCAGATGACTGGACCCACCGCGAATTTGAACGCATTGGCATAGCGCAGGGAACTGTCCACGGTGGGAGTCACATCGGGTGAGCCGCCTGGCACCCCTTGCGGGCCTCGAAGAATCTCTCCAGTTGCGCTCGCCACGGGTATCGCAGCGAGCACCCCGAACGTCCATTGCAGCCTTCGTCGGCTGCCTTTCTTGTGCTGCCTCACGTTCGCTCCTTTATACACCGATCGGTGTACATGCTACCGGCCGACGCTACACGCGTCTGCAAGCTATGTAAACCAATCGGTATCCTTAGGGAATGACCACCCAGCGTGAAGCACAGCCGACCGGTGGACGCGGCGGCCGCGGCGCACGAACGCGCATCCTCAATGCGGCCATTGACCTGTTCTACCGCGAGGGCATCAACGCCACCGGTGTCGAACGACTCGCCAGCGAAGCGTCGGTGTCCAAACGAACCCTCTATCAACATTTTCCGAGTAAGGCGGCTGTCGTCGAGGAGTACCTGCGTTGCATTCAGCAGGGCGTCGGTGACCCGATTCGTCCAGGCCCGGACGCCACCAACCACACGCCGCGCGAGCGGATACTCGCCCTGTTCGAGACCCCTTCACCGGACGGGCAGATGCGCGGCTGTCCCTTCCACAATGCCGCCGTCGAGGCGTCCGAGGCCATGCCCGAGATTCAAGACATCGTCCACGAGCACAAGCGCGCCTACATCAAGGGCCTGATCAAGCTGGCCCGGCAGGCCGGAGCGGCCAACCCCACACTGCTGGGCAACCAACTCGGCCTTCTCTACGAAGGTGCAGCCGCCTTATCGACCTCGCTCGACGACCCCACCCCCTGGACACACGCACGCAAGGCGGCTACGACGCTCATCGACCAAGCGAGGGGTTGATCAACTGGGCCGATGCTGGGATATGAGTTCGTTGAGGTGACGGGCGACCTGCTCGAGCGGCTTGGTCGACTGCGCGGCGCGGGAAAGGATTACGGCGCCTTCCAGCGCGGCGACGACCGTCGTCGACAACGACTGGGCTGCAGAGCGTTTAATACCGTCTTCACTGAGCCTGTCGGCGAGCAATTGACCCCACTCCGCGAACACATCGGCTGCGGTGCTGGCCGCCTCCGGAGCTTCATCGCGACTGAACGCCGCCGCGACGACGGGGCAGCCACCTTCGAAATCGGTATCGACCAGGATCTCGCTCCACACGCGGGTGAAAGCCCGGATGGGATCCCGTTGCTCGATACAGCCGCGCAACAGAGCTGTCAGTTCATCGCCCGCTGACCGTGTCGCCGCGGCGACCAGTTCGGCCTTCCCGCCGGGAAAGTTCAGATAGATCGACCGCCGCGTCACGCCGCTGGTCGACAAAATTTCCGCAATACCGGTGCCGGCGACTCCGTGTCGCTGCATCAGCGTCGCCGTGGCTGACGTGAGCCGTTCGCGTACTCGCATGACTTGCAATATACCATTCGGTCTACTACTGTTCCGTTTAGTCAGTAGACCGAACGGTGTACCAAGTGAGTCTCTGGCCATCTCCACCAGCAGAAAGAGATAACCGTGTCCTCCTTGGCTTCAGACGATTTCGCTTGGCTGACGGCGACTGAACAACTTGCGGCGCTCGCCGCCGGTGACCTGTCCAGCGCCGAATTGGTCGAGCTGTATCTCTCGCGAATCAGCACGCACAACCCGTCACTGAATGCGGTCGTCACCGTCGACGCGGACGGTGCGCGGCGAGCCGCGGCAGCCGCTGACGCCGCGCGCTGGCGCGGAGATGACCTCGGACCCCTGCACGGCCTGCCAATCACCGTCAAAGACAGCTATGAGACGGCGGGTATGCGCACGGTCTGTGGTCGACCCGATCTGGCCGACCATGTGCCGACGCAGGACGCCGAGGCCGTCACCCGACTACGTCGTTCCGGAGCCATCATCGTCGGCAAGACGAACATGCCGACCGGCAACGCCGACGTGCAAGCCAGCAATCCGGTGTTCGGCCGCACGAACAACCCGTGGGACCGTTCGCGCACATCCGGAGGGTCAGCCGGCGGTGGCGCCGCCGCTACCGCGGCAGGCCTGACGAGCTTTGACTACGGGTCCGAGATCGGTGGCTCCACCCGGATTCCGGCCCACTTCTGCGGCCTCTACGGACACAAATCGACATGGCAGTCCGTTCCACTGGTCGGCCACATCCCCGGCGGGCCGGGGAACCCTGGACGATGGGGCGAAGCCGACATGGCATGTGCCGGGGTGCAGGTGCGTGGTGCTCGCGACATCATCCCCGCGCTGGAAGCCACCGTCGGCCCGCTGAACCCCCACGGCGGATTCTCCTACACCCTTACCCCGCCGCGCGCGACAGCGCTCAAGGATTTCCGTGTCGCGGTATGGGCTGACGATCCCGCCTGCCCAATCGACAAGGACACCCACCGAGCCATCGACGACGCCGTCACCGCACTGCGCGACGCCGGTGCACGGGTCGTCGAGCACCCTGCAAGCATCCCGGTGGATTTGACTACCTCACACGACCTGTTCCTGAGCTTGGTGATGGCCGCGTTCTCGGTTGACCGTTCGACGATGAGCCCGCTCTTCGGCGGAGCCCTTGCCCTGCGCTCACTGATGAGTCCGCATGGCGATGCTGCCGCCGCGCTGCGCGGGACGATCCAGAGCCACCGCGCGTGGCTATTCCGGGATGCGGCTCGCCGTGAGATCGCGCAACGGTGGGTGGGGTTCTTCAAAGAGTTCGACGTGCTGCTACTGCCCGTCACACCCACCGCGGCACCCGGTCATCACAACAAGGACCATGACCGCTTCGGTCGCACCATCGACGTCGACGGCCTCACCCGCTCCTATTGGGACCAAACCAAATGGAGTGCGTTGGCCAACATCGCGGGGACACCGGCCACGACGATGCCCATCACCACCAACGCCGCTGGCCTACCCATCGGCATCCAGGCGATGGGACCGTCAGGAGGGGACCGCACCACGGTGGAATTCGCCGCGTTGCTCACCGAGGCTCTCGGCGGCTACCGCATCCCGCCGCAGCAGCGCTCACCCGCAGCGAGCACCGCCTGATGCGCCGCAACCTGTCCGGTCGAAAGCTGGTAATCACCGGAGCCGCACGCGGAATCGGGGAGAAGGTGGCACGGCTCGCCGCCGCTCGCGGCGCGTATGTGGCCCTCATCGGACTCGAGCCCGATCGGCTGCGTGCCCTCGCAAACGACCTGGGCCCGACCGCGTCATGGTGGGAAGCCGATGTGCGCGACGGCGCCGCCTTGCGGTCGGCGATTGATGATTGCGCGAACACAATGGGGGGCATCGATATCGTCGTCGCCAACGCCGGGGTCGCCGCGTACGGAACAGTGCGGCAGGCCGACGAAGCATCGTTCGAACGAGTGCTGGACATCAACGTGAACGGCGTCTTCCGCACGCTCAAGTACGCGACACCTCACCTGGAGAGCAGTCGAGGCCACGCGATGGTGGTGGCGTCGGCGATATCCTTCACGCCGATTGCGGGGCTGGGCTCGTACGCCGCAAGCAAGGCCGGAGTGGAGATGCTCGCCTTAGCTTATCGCCAGGAAGTGGCGCACCTCGGTATCACCGTCGGCCTCGTACATCCCTCGTGGATTGACACCGACCTCGTCCGAGGCGCCGAGGCCGACCTGCCCTCATTTCAGGAGTTGCGCGAGCGCCTGCCGTATCCGGGCAATGTCACCACCAATGTTGACCGAGCCGGCGCGGCGATTGTCCGCGGGCTCGTGCGTCGGCGAAGTCGCGTCTACGTGCCGCGCGCTGTGGTCGTCGCCAATTGGGCCAAGGCAGCGCTGAATTCGCCGGCGGCGTGGCCTTGGATGAGGCGTTTCGCAGCCGAGGTGACACCGGCGCTCGAACGCGAGGTGGCGGCTTTGGGAAGGCACGACCAGCTTGTCCCGAGCTCCGGAAACCGCTTTTCCTCAGAATCTTCGGCCAATGCAGTGGCGATTGAAAGTGGACAGACATGAAGGCATTCGTCGTCACGCAGTACGGCAAGGACGGCATCCGGGCCGCCGAAGTACCCGTGCCGAAGGTCGGCAACGATGACGTCCTGGTCCGGGTGAGTGCGGCCAGCATCAACCCGTTGGACAAGATGGTCCGCAACGGCGAGTTCAAGCAACTCCTGAAGTACAAGCCCCCCTTCGTGATCGGCCACGACGTTGCCGGAGTGGTGACCCAGGTTGGCCCGGGCGTCCGCGACTTCACGGTCGGCGACGAGGTCTACGCTCGCCCTCGCGACCTGCGCATCGGCACCTTCGCCGAATACATCGCCATCGACGAGAACGACGTCGCACACAAGCCGGTCGCGCTCACTCTGCACGAGGCCGCCGCCGTCCCGTTGGTCGCGCTGGCCGCCTGGCAGATCCTGGTCGAGAAGGCTCAGGTCAAGCCCGGGCAGAAGGTCCTCGTCCACGCCGGCGCCGGTGGGCTGGGGTCCACCGTGATTCAGCTCGCCAAGCACCTCGGAGCGCATGTTGCGACGACCGCCAGCGGTGCCACCGGGGACCTCGTTCGCGATCTGGGAGCCGACGTCGTCGTCGACTACACCAAGCAGGACTTCTCCAGGATTCTGTCCGGCTACGACCTCGTGCTGGACTCGCTCGGCGGCGAGAACCTCATGAAATCGCTCACCGTGCTCAAGCCCGGCGGCTTGGCGATCGGCGTCGCCGGCCCGCCCGACGCCGGATTCGCCAAACAGGTCGGCGCCCCCAAGCCCTTCGAACTCGTGATGTCCTTCCTGAGCCGCAAGGTCCGCAGGGCCGCCAGGAAGCGCGGTGTGCGCTACTCGTTCTTCTTCATGCGCGCCAACGGCGCACAGCTCGAAGAACTCGGCGCGCTCTACGACGCGGGTCATCTCCGCCCGGTCCTCGACTCAACCTTCGCCTTCGACCAGACGCTCGAAGCGCTCGCCTATGTCGAGAACGGCAAGGCCAAGGCCGGGAAGGTCGTCATCACCCTCGACTGATGTTCTTTGCCAGTCTGCCACGGCATCACCCCCAATCAACGAAAGCAAGTAGCCATGACACACCACGTCGACAGTCACCTCGAGATCGAGGACCGCGGAGCCACCTTGATCGTGCGGGTCGACGGCGGCCCTCACAGCTTGTTCGGGGTCGACACCGCCAACGAGCTCGATGAGCTGGTGAGCCGCGTCGACCGTGATCCAAACGTCCACGCCGTCGTGTTCACCGGCGCTCGTCCCGGACGGTTCGTCAGTCATGCCGACGTGCGGTGGCTTCAGGCAGAGGGCGCCGCGGTCCCGGACTTGAACCGACGCGGCGCGTCTGCCGTTTTACGCCTGGCCAGGGGCGTAGAACGGGCCCGCGTGCCCGAGCCCGTCCTGCGCCGGACGCCTCTGAGGGGAGCCGCCCAGCTCGATCGCCTGCACGCGACGTTCCTGCGCATGAATGCCAGCGGCGTGATCTTCGTTGCCGCCCTCAACGGTTCGGCGCTGGGTCTTGGCGCGGAATTCGCTTGGGCCTGCGATCTGCGCGTCATGGCTGACGGCGACTTCTTCATCGGCCAGCCAGAAGTGCTCCTCGGCATCATGCCGGGCGGCGGCGGAAGTCAGCGGCTTACCCGGCTCATCGGAACCCACAAATCGCTGGTCGCGATCCTCGAGGGCAAGCCGTTCACGCCCGTACAGGCTCTGGCCAACGGGGCCGTCGACGACGTGGTGGCGCTCGACGAGGTCGTCCGGCGGGCGACCGAACTTGCCGAGTACTTCGGAAAGCGGACCAAAGGGGCAGTCGAAGCAATCAAGAGGTCGGTGTACTTCGGCGGCTCGATGTCGCTGTCGGAGGGCCTACACGTCGAGCGCACCGAGTTTCTGCAGACCGATCAGTCCGAGGTCGGCCAGGAACTGATGCTTCAGTACCTCTCCGACACCGACGCCACCGGAGAGCTGCCTCTCTACCGCCCGGACACCTACGCGCAAGCGCTCGAATCCGGCCGGGTGACGACGGTTGGCTCGACCAACGGTGCGGTGAGCCGGTGATGAGTACTGCGCAGTCATACACCCGGCACGACGTCTCCTTCGCCTCCGGCGAGGACAATTGTGCCGCATGGCTTTACCTGCCGGCAGGAGTTACCTCGCCGCCCGTGGTCATCCTCGGGCACGGCCTCGGCGCGACACGCGAGATGCGTCTGGACGCCTTCGCCGAACGGTTCGCGCAGTCCGGTATCGCCGCGTTGGCCTTCACCTATCGCCACTTCGGGGACAGCGGTGGCCAGCCTCGGCAGCTCCTGTCGATCAAGCGACAGCTCGCCGACTGGGATGCGGCCATCGCATGGGTGAAGAATCGCCGTGACGTCGACGGTTCGCGAATGGCGGTCTGGGGGAGCTCCTTCGGTGGCGGCCACTCCATCACCGTCGCCTCACGCCATCCCGAGCTGAGGGCGGCGGTGGCTCAATGCCCGTTCACCGACGGCCTGGCCTCAGCACTCGCGCTGGGCCCGGCCGAATCTCTCAAGGTATTGCCCTTAGTCGCAAGAGATTTCGTTTCCATGGTCTTCCGTAGGCCACCCGCCATGATCCCGCTCGCCGGGCCCCCCGGTTCGCTCGCCCTGATGAACGCCCCAGACGCGCTGCCCGGCTACGAGGCGCTGCTGCCACCCGACACGACCTTCCGAAACGAGGTAGCGGCGCGGGTTGCTCCGGCCATCGCTACCTACCGGCCCGGGCGTGCGGCCAAGAGGATCAAGTTCCCAATCCTGTTCTGCGTCAGCAAGACCGACAGCGTCACACCACCCGCACAAACCCTCAGATACGCGCGCACCGCACCTCGGGGCGAAATCAAACGTTACGACGCCGGCCATTTCGACTTCTATCTCGGCGAAACCTTCGAAGCGTTGGTCGGCGACCATGTCGAGTTTCTGACGCGGCATTTGTCGCAGGACTTGGGTCCGCTGCAGGCGGACCCAAGGAAAGGAATACCCGCATGACCGACTTACGCGACCCGCTGACACTGCCTTGTGGCCAGGTGCTGCCGAATCGGATCATGAAGGCGGCGTTGAGTGAGGGGCTCGCCGACAAGCAGAACTCTCCCGACGAGCGACTCGAGCGGCTGTACACGAGCTGGAGCCAGGGCGGGTACGGCCTGATCGTCACCGGCAACGTGATGGTCGACCGCACGCAACTCGGCGAACCGGGCAATGTCGTCATCGAGGACGAGCGCAACCTGGACGCACTGTCGCGCTGGGCCAAGGCCACCAAGGATGCCGGTGTTCCGATATGGGTGCAGCTCAATCATCCAGGGCGTCAGTCGAACCCGCTCGCGCTGGGCCACACGCCCGTCGCGCCCAGCTCAGTGCCCCTCAACTTGCCCGGCGCGGCGACGCCCCGGGAGCTGACATCTGGTGAGATCGAAGACATCATCGAGCGTTTCGCGAACGCGGCGGTGGTATGTGAGACGGCAGGCTTCGACGGCGTGCAGATCCACGGCGCGCATGGCTACCTGGTCGCGCAGTTTCTGTCGCCGCTGTCGAACAAGCGCGACGACGAATGGGGCGGTGACCCCGAGCGTCGGATGCGTTTCGTGCTTGAGGTCGTGCGCCGCATCCGCGCACGTGTGTCGCCGGCATTTGCGGTGGGCATCAAGCTCAACTCGGCCGACTTCCAGCGCGGCGGCTTCAGCGAAGATGAATCGCGACTGGTGGTAGCGGCATTGGCGCGTGAGGGCCTTGACCTGATCGAGGTCAGCGGCGGCAGCTACGAAACGCCGGCCATGATGGGCAAGGCCGCCGACAGCACGCGAGCGCGCGAGGCCTATTTCTTGGAGTACGCCCGCACGGTCCGCGGCCTTGCCGGCGACATCCCGCTGGCGGTCACGGGCGGCTTTCGTTCCCGCAACGCGATGACAGAGGCGGTCGATTCCGGTGAGTGTGACGTCATTGGTTTGGGTCGACCCACCGCCACCACGACTGATGCTGCAGATGTGGTGCTGGCCGGGCGCGCCGAAAAACTGACTTCACACTCAGTGCGCACCGGAATGCGCGCTGTCCTTGGCCGGTTCGTCGACCTCAAGTCACTCGACGGGATTCTCGAACTCTCCTGGCACACAGACCAATTGCGCCGCGTCGGCGCTGGCCTCGAACCCGACCTCAACCGAGGTCGCATCGCCACCCTGCTTGCGATGCTCCGCCGCAACGGGACTGTGTCAGTCGGACGCAAGCGTGGGCTTTGACGTGAAGCGCTATTCACTGTCAGACAAGGTCATCCTGATCACCGGTGCGGGCCGCGGGCTAGGTGCGGCCACTGCCGTTGCGCTGACTCGGCGGGGAGCTAGAGTCGTACTGGTCGACGTGGATCTGTCCGCAGTGCAGCACGTCGCGGGGATGCTACCCAATGGTCGCGGTCTGGCGCTGGAATGCAATGTCACCCAACTCGATTCCGTCCAGCAGACCGTGCGGCGAACTCACGAGCAGTTCGGGTGCATCGATGTCGTGATCGCCAACGCCGGCGTTCTCGGGCGTGGCGGTACCTTCCGCACACTCACGCCCGACCACGTGGGTGGTGTGATGTCGGTCAACGTCGATGGCGTCGTCAACACCGTGGCAGCCACGCTGGATTCCGTGATCAACAGCCGCGGCCAGATCGTCCTGGTCAGTTCGGTGTTCGCCTACATCAACGGAGCGGGTGCCATCCCGTATGCGATGAGCAAGGCTGCGGTCGAGCAGCTCGGCCGTGGGCTTCGCGTCGAGCTGGCCAGTCGCGGAGCATCCGCCATGACGGCGTACTTCTCACTCATCGAGACCGACATGATCCGCCGGGGCGTGGATGCCGATCCCCACGTGTCCGCCCTGCTCTCGGCGATGCCCAAGTTCATACTCAAGCGAATCCAGCCGCAGACTGCGGCGGCCGCGATCGCGGACGGGCTGGAACGGCGGCAATCCTCCGTCACGGTTCCCGGACGCTCGAAGCCCGTCGCCGCACTTCGTGGGGTGGCCGGACCGATCGTCGACGCGAAACTCGCACGAGACGCCGCCGTACAGCGCGCCCTTTCCATGCTCGAGAACCGCTAGCCTCAACGCGGTTGCAAGATGATCACCGATTTGTGGTAAGCCCCTTGGCGTTTCACAAAGGCGCGCGCCAACGGCGCAAATAGTCGCATGACATATCGTTTGCGACCCGCCTGTCGACGCATCTCCCTGATCATGTGGGGCCATGAATGATGCTGGAAACCCAGCGCCTCTTGTGCACGTGTGGTGTCCATCCATTCGGTGACAAACCAGACGGCGTCACTGTCAGGATTGCCACGCAGGCTGCGGGGCGGCACGTCGGTCATGCCGCGTGCGGCGGCAAGCGCAGGGCCGACATCGCCTTGCTTCAGCTTGTGCGAATCGTCGCCGCCGATCAACAAGGTTTCACCCACCACGTGCGCGGTGATCGCGCGGGCGAAGGCCGTGGCGACATCACGAACATCGACCATGTGGACTCGGCCGTCGCTGGGAAGGCAACTCTGGAAGAAGAGTGCGTCATTGTTGAAGGGCATCGCTTTCGGATCGATGCTGATAATGCCGCCGAGGCGGAGTATCACCCAGTCCAGAGTCGATGACTTGATGTGTTCTTCGGCCTCGGACTTGTGGGCGCCGTAGAGGTCGGTCGGTCGTACCGGATGTTCGGCACCGGCGGGTTCGCTGCACCGATGCGGGTTGCGCGAGCCCCAGACGGCGTTACTTGAGGCCTGTAGGAAGCGGGGGAGGGGGTCTCTAGTGCCTCTGCTGCTTGGATCAGACTGATCGTCGCGTCGACGTTGACGCGTCGGGCGAGTGCGGGATTGCGGTATATCCCAGGCGGTATCACTGCGGCGAGATGAATGATCGCTACGGGCGCTAAGTCTGCGATGAGCTGTTGCACCTGCGCGTCGTCTGTGAGATCAGCCCATCGGAATTCGGCACCTGCCGGTAGCGCTCGTGCCTTCTTGCGGTTGGCCGGGGTATCGAGATCAGTGGCCACGACGTGGACGCCATTGAGCGCCAACCGCTTCACCGTCTCCGAGCCGACAAGCCCCAGGCCATCCGGTTACCAGCACTGCTCTTGACATGATTCTCCTACGTTGAAGTTGCTTTCCCTGAGGCGTTTTCGACTGATTGCATCGGCTGATGGAGCTAGTGTTTGCATCTCGCACCGGCCTGTCTACGCCGAATGTGTACGCGCCGCGCAGATGCGTACACATTCGGTGTAGTCCAGTTAGTAGGCGATCGCCGGCAGCCAGCTTGCCCTGCCCTCGACTAAACAGCCGCGCGACTTGCGGCCAACCTGGCTGGGTCCAGCAGCACCAGCGTCTTACCGTCGAGGGTGGAGGTGATCTGGGAGTCCGGGGTGGTCGGGGTTATCGTGCGGGTGAGCTTGTTGATGGTGACGTCCCCCGTCAGCGAGCCTCTTTGAGCTCCCGTGGAGTCCGTGACCTTGATGTCTGCTGTGTAGTGGATGAGGTTCTGTGCGACGGTTTGGTCCGTCGACTCAGTACCGTTGAGGATCAGCCCGTCTTCGTTGACGTAGTTGGTGTACTGCACGCTGCGAATGATGTGACCCGTTGCGGCATCGGTCGTCTGAGTGACGACCGCGGTACCACCGGTAGCCGGTCCTCCTGTGCCGTTATATGTTCCAGGTGGGATCAGCTGAACCTGCTGAGGAGTGTTGGAGGCCAGCGTGGGCAAGGTCGACGACAAAACATCAGGAGTCTTCTGCTCGTCGCTCGTCAGCGGCGTGTAAGCGCTGGTGGTGTACTGCAAATAGTCCACGACGAGCCGTGACGTATTCCCTGTCGGGTCCGAAGCGTTGGCCTCCCAGAACGCGACCTCGGTGCCGTCGGCATTCCAACTCGGCATGCTTCGGGCCACCCAGCCGTCGCCGTTGACGAACAGGGGGATTCCGTCCTCGCCGTTGAGGTCGTCTTCCTTCGCGACCAACCACGGTTGGTTGGAGATGTTTGTGGCGTTGGTCGGGCCGGCATAGACGGTGTACACCGACCCTTGAATCAGTAGCGGCACGAATGCCGGCCGCTGGATCTGCGACGCCGGTGTCAGAGCGTCTTGGCCGCGCGCACTGTCGATCGCGAGCCATTCATTGTTGGGGGACAGATCGACGTCTTCGTCGTAGTCGAGGTTGCCGGTCAGCCGGGTCGCCTGCCCGGTAGCGAGGTCAACGTAGACGTCATCGACATTGCCTGAATCGTAAAGCCCGCCTTGGACGATCACGCCCTTGCCGTCGTGGGTCCACTGCTTGCCTTCACCGACTGGGTAGACGACACGTGCGTCGGTGATGTTGTAGACCTTGTTGCCGCTCGCATCGACGCCAGGGGTCAACGTACCGACGATCGGGACGGCGGTGCTGAAGCCACACGCAACGCTTTGGCAGCCACCGGTCCCAGCCGGGTCCGCGGGACTGGGAACTATCTGAATTTGGCTGAACAGCACGTGCGTTCCGTCCGGGGACACTCGCATCTCGCGTTGCGGGTCGACGACGATGACTCCGGCCTTCCCTGCCGGCGTCACCACGCGGACAAGCTGGCCGGGCTGGCCGTCGGTACCCGGCTCGTAGATGACGTTGGTGTAGCTCCCCGCCACAGATTGCCCCTGCGCGTTTGTTCCCGACGTCGCGACGGATTGCATCAGAATTCGCCCGGAACCGTCCTCGAACGGAACAGGCTTGAACAGGTCGTTGGGTGTGGTGGGAGGTGTGCCGTGAGCAGCTGGCGTGCTGCTTGCTGGGGGAGGAGTCGGGTCGGCCAGACCGCAGGTGATGCATGTGAGGCCGGTGCCGTCAACGTTGACCTGGTAGATCTCCCGACGAGCGTCTGCTGCCGAGCCCGGCGGTGTCGCGCTGAACAGAAGCGACTTTCCGTCCGCCGCGAAGCGCGGAATCGCTGCATCGGTGAACCCAGCGGGCAACGGTACGACCGTGTGCACGGCGGTAGGCGGCTTCACCGCAACAGTGATGGTTTCCTCATCGCTCCGAGGCGTGGTCAGACCCAGCAAGTTGACCTTGTTGCCGTCGGTGACCGAGACGGTGAACGAATCAGTCTGAACCCCATCGTAATCGATGTCGTCCGGCGTATAGCTGTACTTGCCGGTTGCCTTGTCCAGCGTCAGCGTGCCGTGCTCCGGTCCTTGTGTAACCGTGTAGGTCAACGGGTCACTCTCTGGGTCGGTACCGCCGACGTAGCCGGTGACGGTTTGGCCGGTCTGCACGTCACGGGTGGGGTCGTGCGTGATCGTCGGAGCCTGATTGAAGAGGTTGCGACGCACCCAGCCGAGCACCGCCCACACCACCGGAGTAACCGGCTCCGGAGTGTTGGGCGCCGGCGATAGGAACGGGTTCAGAAGCTTGGTGACTACATGATTCAGGAAACCGATAACGCCGGTGGCGGGAGCCGCCGGCGATACAAGTGCGGCAGCTGCGCCAGCGGTGGCCGGTGCGGCCAGCGCGGTGCTCACGGTGTTGACCTTGAAAGATTCAGCGGCAGCTGTCGTGCCGGAGTCGGCGAGGGTCGCCGAAGGAGCCTTCACACTCTTGATGGCATCTGCGACAGTCGATTTGAGGGTGGGCAGATTCGACGAAGCAGTGGTAAGTGATCTGGTCCCGGCCTTGGCGGTGGCGAAGTGTGTTGACTTCGAACCCGTTGTGGCGGGATTTGATATCTGCTCACGGTTCGGTTGCGTGCTGCCTTCGGAGGAATCAGTCGTCTCGTCCGAAGCGGTGGTTTCGTCCGATTCGGGTGTCGACTGAACGCCGCTGAGGTCTTCCGCCGCCGCGGCGGCGGGCGGTGTCTTTGTTCCCAGCCCAATCGTGATGGTGTGCTTGCCCAGCTTGATGCTGTTGGCGCTGATGGTCACGCCCGGTGCGACCTCGATGCTCGGCGAAGTCGTGCCTGCGGCTTTGGTGGTGTCAGTTGCGGATGAACCGGTGCCAGTTGATGTTGATCCGTTGACCGATGATGAGCTCGTTCCCACGGTCGATCCCGCGGCGGACGCGCCGTCAGTTGTGCCGACCTTTGCCGTGTCAGTGTCGGTAGTGCTCGTCGTCGACGATCCGCCGTTCGAGTCGGTGCCACCGCCCGCCGAAGCGCCCGACGTGCTGGTCGAGTCGGCATTCGCCACGCCCGGCGTGGTGGCGACCAGGACTCCAATTCCTAAGGCCGCCGCCATTGCGCCGACGCGACCGATGTAGCGGCCGTAGGTGCTGACGTACGAAGTTTGCGTACTCATTGTGGCTCTCCGGATGTGATCGATATGGGCTGCTCTGCACTGGGCTACTTGCTGAGCGTAAAGTAAGTGCTTGCCGACCGTAAAGCTACAGCTATCCGGATGTCAAGTATTTACTAGCCAGCCATAAAGCCTGAACTTGCCGATTGTCTAGTAGATTGGTTGACTAGAGGCAAGGAGGCGACAATGACATCCACAGAAGTGGAAGACGCCAGCTATCCAACCGACACTCGTCAGAGATTGCTTGATGTCGCCATGACGCTGATCAGCCAACATGGCTTTGCCGGCACTTCGCTGCAGATGATCGCCGATGAACTCGGCTTCACCAAAGCCGCGATCTACTATCACTTCCGCACCCGTGACCAGCTGTTAGTGGCACTGATGAAGCCCATCCTTCAGCAGATCCGGCTAGTCGTGGAGACGGCGGAAAGTCAGCGGGCGGCTCGCAGTCAGATGGACGCTATGGTGCGCGGCTTCGCCGGCGTAGTCGCAAAGAATCGTCCGCTCGCCGCGGTCATGGTCTTCGATCCGGACGTACACCGAATACTGCAGATGCAGCCCGACTGGGGTGATCTGATCGTCCGTCAGTTGGGGATCCTGACGCAGCTGGACTCTGGGACAACCGGAGTCGTCAAGGCCACAGCGCTTCTAACCGGCCTTGCTGGTGCGGCCACGGGCGCACCTCTCGAGATGGACGAGTACGCGCTTGTCGAAGAACTCTCCCAGATCGGCCGCCGAATACTGGGCCTCCGCCAACCAAAACGCCAGAGCAACACCCCGAGCAACGGAAAGTCGATGGGGCGGAAGCTCCCCGAGCCTGCTCCCGGCCGGTGGAAGGACTTCCTCACTGAGGCGTGACCGGTCTTGAGGATTACTCACATGTCGTCGTTCTCCCAGCCCCACCGCGCGACCTCGAAGTCGTTGGCCGGGTAGTCCGTGCACACGGCTTGGGCCACGATGTCTCGCGCTTGGTCGAACGTGATCATTTCAATCGGCTCCTCACCTGCTTAGCCCGCATAGGCCCCTGTCTCAGTGGTGAGATGGGGGCCTTTTTTCGTTGAGTTGTGCAGATATCGTGCGGGCTACTGTTTCCGCAGGTCAGGTGGTGCCCCCGGCAGGATTCGAACCTGCGACACCGGCTTTAGGAGAGCCTGCAAGCCCTCCTAGTCGTGGTCTCGAAAGGTGTTCTGAGCTGACGATTTAACGTCATTCGACACCATCCGGAACCAAGGCGTGTCGCGGATTCACCGACCAAGCACCGACCACAGATTAGCGTTTGCCATCTCGTGCCCTCGCCGGCTCCCCAGCAACGGGTTCGACGCCGGCGGACCGATCTATCCAGAGTGTCTGAGCCAACCCGTGACCGCGTTTCGCGGGTACCGCCGCGCTGGGTGTCTGGAAGTCGCGACGTCCCGCAGGCCGGCCGTGGTCGCTGGGGCATGGCGGGTGATGCGTCGGGCCTGATGCATGTCGCCCACCGCGAGGATGTCAAGGACGCACGGAACGGCGCGATGCGAACGGCGACCGCGGGATAGGTACGCGGCGACGGTGCCATTCCGCGCGCTGTGGCCGGGCTTGTTGTTGAACCCCTAGTTGCCGATGTTGCCGCAGATGATGGGCTGGAAATAGAGGGTGGGCTGCCCATTTTGTTCGATCTGGCTGGACGATCCGAGGTGGACGTTGATGTACCAGCCCGACGCCGGTGGAGCCTGATCGACATTCTGGATGACGGTGTTCGCCTCGGCGTTACCGTCGGGCGAGGCCACCAGATCGTTGAGTGGATACTTGACGGCACCCTGAGAGTCGCACGAGCCGAGATGGATATGTATCGCGTGGCCGCTGCCGGGGACGAGGCCGCTCGCGGTGGCGGCGACGGATAGCGTCTTCTTCGTCGGGTCGTAGGTCAACTTCGCCGAACCCTGTGGGTGCTGGCCGGGCTGTGGCAGTGGCGCCATGGTCAGTGTCGTCGATGTGGCAGGGTTGATGTCGGCACATGAGATAGGGGTGTATCCGAGCGAATCTGGGCTGCCGAGTTGGTCGGCCGGAGCCAGATGGATGTTCAAAAACGTGTCGGCGGCAAGCCCGGACGCGTTGGGCTGCGAGCTGGTGACCGTGGTGTCGATCGCACCCTTGCTGTCGGCGGTGACGTCGGGAAACGGCACTAAGACGTTCCCCTGAGCTTCGCAGCTGCCTTGATGGATGTGCATCGCGTGACTGCTGCTCGGGGTAAATCCGGACATCTGCAGCTTGGCGGTGACGTTCTTGGTTTGGGGGTCCCAGCTCAGCGACGCTGTGCCGGATGGCTGGCCGGTGAGCGGCACGCTGATCGGGGAGCCAGCCGCCGCCGTGGAGGCTGGTGTAGTCGAGGTCGACGATTGGGTGGAACTCGAGCCGCAGGCGGCGACGGTCGCGGTGGCCGCGGTCAACACCGCGATAGCCTGTACGGACTTCGACACCGATGTGATGATTTTCATGGCTCTGCTCCCATGTTGGGCTGGCGCCGTCGAGCTGACGGACGGTGTGTGTTGGACGAGATTTGTGTTCAGAAGCATCATGATCGGCTATTCGCTTGGGAAGCGGGCCCCGCTCCCCCCCAACGTCACCGTGGTCCAGCCCACAGCAGCGCTGACTATTCCGTCGCCCGCACGCGCAGGGGACGGGTGATGGGGCTCGCGGGCATTGCGAATCCTGTGCGAAAGGGGAAATGAGCGAAGTGTGCATGCTGCCTTGGCCCGCGGACGGTGGACATGTGCGGCGCGAGCGGGAGCTCCTCGAGTTCGGCGGCGGGCGGCCAAACTCGTTCCGGACTGGCTGAAGGACTCAGCAAACAGCGACGTTACGCTTTTGCGACGCCTCCCGCTAGATCAGCCAGCCCCTCCCGACACAAAGGACGCGGCGCGAGGTATCACAAAGGGGATCGCATGATGACCAGCCTGAACTACACCACCGCGATAGCGCCGCCGCCAGGTTCGACAGGTGCCCGCCGAATCTCAATAGAAACAACAGATTTCAGAAACGACGACATATTCACCATGACCAAGCAGAAGCCGATCAATTCATCTGGGTGTCAGGCGGTTTGGTTATCCGGACAATCCCACGTGGATTGAGGCGCCCCTGGTCAGCGAGGGCTGCCTCAATTCGCACTAATGTCGTCGTGCGAGTGGGAGCAAGCTGAGGTCTGCTTGTAGACGCAGGCACTCGCTGCTCCGGCCGTGCGATAGTGCCCTTCTTGGACGGAGGTTCATCGATGTCAGTTGCTGGGGTGGTGGCGCCGTTGGTTGGCGCGGCCGTGGGTCGAGAGGCTCCGACTACGCCGCGCCCGTAGCTGTTCGCGGGGCGTCTTGTTCCCCTACGTGGTGGCTTGGACAAGCATGCGCCGTATGCATTGATGGCGTCAGGGTGCCTCAGCCTCGTCGCGGCCAACCTCTTGGGAAGATATACCCCATAGGGGTATATTCTTTTACGCGGCGCACCGCAAGAGCGGTCGTAGTCAACAGGAGTGCAGCGATGGGTGCATTGGCACATGCTTTGGCAGTGACGGGATCGATGACCTGGGAAATTCTGTGGGCGTTGGTCCTCGGATTCGCGCTCTCGGCCATTGTTCAGGCGGTCGTGCGCAAATCCACGATTGTGCAGTTACTTGGGGATGATCACCCGCGCACCTTGGCCGTCGCCGCCGGCTTGGGTGCCGCGTCATCGTCATGCTCATATGCGGCGGTGGCGCTGGCCCGCTCGCTGTTTCGCAAGGGCGCAAATTTCACGGCGGCCATGGCGTTCGAGATCGCTTCCACCAACCTGGTTGTCGAGCTTGGCATCATCCTTGCGTTGTTGATGGGCTGGCAGTTCACCGCTGCCGAATTTATCGGTGGCCCCATCATGATCGTGGTCGTGGCGGTGTTGTTCCGGCTGTTCGTGCGGTCCCGTCTCATCGAGGCCGCCCGTGACCAGGCTGGTCGCGGCATCGCCGGCTCAATGGAAGGCCATGCTGCCATGGACATGTCAGTCCGAGGTGAGGGGTCGTTTTGGCGACGGCTGTTCTCCAGGGCGGGCTTCACGTCCGTCTCTCACGTCTTCGTAATGGAGTGGGCTGCGATCCTGCGCGACCTGATCATCGGCCTGTTGATCGCCGGAGCGGTTGCGGCCTGGGTTCCTAATCGGTTCTGGGAAAGTTTCTTCATCACCGATCACCCGACTCTCGCGGCGCTGTGGGGACCCATCGTGGGACCGGTCGTGGCGATGGTGGCATTCGTCTGCTCCATCGGCAATGTTCCTCTCGCGGCGGTGCTGTGGAACGGCGGTATCAGCTTCGGTGGTGTCGTCGCGTTCATCTTCGCCGACCTGCTGATCCTGCCGATCCTCAACATCTATCGGAAGTACTACGGCACCCGCATGATGTTCGTGCTGCTCGGCACGTTCTACGCCTCCATGGTCGTCGCTGGATACCTCGTTGAGTTGATCTTCGGCGCAACGGGTTTGACACCCACACAGCGCACCGCCACGGTGATGGAAGCCGGCATCTCCTGGAACTACACCACCTGGCTAAACATCGCATTCCTTGTGCTGGCTGCAGTCCTGGTCTTTCGCTTCGTGCGGACGGGTGGAATCCCGATGCTGCGCATGATGGGAGGCTCCCCCGAGGACGACCATGCGCACCACGACCACGATCACGGCGGCACTGATCACGTCGAAGAGACGCACCAACACCGCCACAGTCAGGAGTGAGGCAGAGTCGACATCCGCCACAATATTTGAGAACCGACAGCGGCGGCGGTGATCGAGACGGGCAGTTTCGGCGGCGGCCGAGCGGCTGTTCGTGACGAAGCTCCACGCGACATGTCCGGTGCCGGGAAAGGCTCGGTGGCCACAAGTGGTCCGGTGGGCGGTGGCAGACCACCGATGGCCGAACGTTTCGAAAAGAAGCGCCCGCGCTGGCGCCGGGCTTTCAGGTGCTGGGTTCGGTACCCAGGGCGCGTCCTCGACGGTTCATGGATAATGACGATTATCCATCATCGTGGGAAAGACGATGCGGGACAGCGTGTTGCGAGCCTCACTCGTGCGTCGGTGTGGATACAGTGGCAGACCACTGATGCCGAGGTAACTGTCAACAGCGGCCGAAAATTGACCCCTTTAGAACTCACCCGTCGACACGGGGTCAGTTTTCAGACGACGCCGACAGCAACTCAGGTGAGACGTCGAAATAGGCCGACCCTGTGTGAAGTTCGTCGATATCGCCGAGATGCTCGCCACTGCTGGTGATTCGCCCTAACACCATCGCTGGTTGTGGAATCGAGCACCATCTGATCTTGTCCGGAGGGTGGCCGAGGTAGCTGCAGCCATCAATCGCTGACCTGCCGCCGACAAAACGTTGGTGACCCGCGTTGACCGGATGTATTTGCGTTCGGAGTCGGTGGGTTGCTGGTGCTGTCGGCGAGTACGTCGTTGGCGAGGCCGCGGTGTCAGGGTGCGAGCGCTTCTTTCTTGCACTCGCTGCATTCGCTGGAAGGCACTGTGGTGACGTTGATTCGGCGTCGGCGCAACTGAACCTGCAGGCGCAAAAGAATTCGTGGGTCGTCGAGTGCGATGTCTTGTGGATGGCCGCCACCGTCGCGCACGACTTCGACGTCGGCATCGCAGTCCCACAGTGCTAGTGACTCGCCGCTGTTGTAGCCCGAGCGATGGTGAATGCCGGTGATTCCGGGTCCGGCGGGTTGGGCCCACTGCTGTGTTAATGAGCGGGCGTCGTTGCCATCGCCGAGGGCCGGCAGCGCGCCGATCGCCATGGCCGCGCCCTTTGCTGCCAGGTTGAACATCGCCAGGGACCCACCGCGCGGGTCTGTTTGAGACGGATCTGGACGATATCGCTTCCCGACTCAACGCCGCGGGGCAATTGACTATCGCCAGCCAACGTAAGTCATCTGATGCCAAACCATCACCGACCAAGGCACCGACCAGAACAAGCCAAGACCAGTCGGCGGACACCAGAAAACCTCCGCTGACCTGCATCAACGGCGAGTGCCCCCGGCAGGATTCGAACCTGCGACACCGGCTTTAGGAGAACCTCCAACCCGCCGAGTCCGAGCCGCGGAAGCGCCTCTGACCTAGCCATATTGAGTCATCTGACGCCATGCACCACCACGGGGTGTCGCCGATTCACCGACCAAACACCGACCAGAGATCAGGGCTGAACGTCCGGACACGGCAGCGCGCCGAACTGCCCTGGCGGGCATCAAAGGCGTGACAAACGATATTACGGCAGGACTGGGTGGTCAGCGGTGGTCAGCAGAAGTTGCTGGAACCGGTTGGCAAGCTCGCGCCTGCTCCAGGTTCGATATTCCGCTGAATTGGCAGTACTGGAAACACTCGACAGACCGCTCCAGAAGCTCACCGACGCGGTGAGTTCGGCCGCCCGCCGACGTGCGCCGGCACACGGGGCTCCGCCGGCCAGCACCAAATAGGTGATCGACTTACGGTCGATCAGCGAAGGAGCCGACTAGCTCGCGGATGATGACGCACGCTAATGAATACCTTGAACGCAATAGCATTCCTAATGTCGCGCAACGTAATTGGCCATTATCGGCGTCATCGTCATCGTCGGCGTCATCGTCGGCGTCCGCTTTCCGTTAGAGCGTTGACCAGGCATAACTCATCACCGCGCATCACCCCGTATTACGGCGTTTGCGGCCAAAGTATGGCCAACCGGTGGCTACGTCGGCGCGCCATCAGGCGTCGGACCGTCCCTACGAGAGCGATGGGAGGCCGACACTTAATTCAACGCTGTGCGGCGCTGTTTGGTTCCCTTAGCCTGCAATCGTGACGTTGGTCCAGACCCTAATGACGGAGGATTTGATCATTCTGGTTGCCGACCGACGACTGACGTGGTCCGACGGGCGACTGGCTGACGACAACTTCACGAAGGTTGTGGTGTGGAGGGATTGCTTCGCGGTCGCCTTCACAGGCATTGCTCGGATCAACGCCACTGCGACGAAATCCACATCCGAGTGGATTGCGGAGGTTCTCGCCGACTACAGGCACTTCGACGAGGGTGTCGCCGCATTGCAGCGACGCGCCTCAGAGCAACTCGCATCGCTTCCCAAGTGGCCGGATATGCGGCTCGGCATGGTCGTGGCGGGGTTCGACTTTCGGCGTTACCCGCGATTCGCGCTCGTCTCGAACTATCTACCGGGAGGACCGTATCCGGCCGATCCCACGGATTTCGTGCGTTACTCCATGATGCGAGAGGTGGGACCGGGGGTGAGATCGGCTTTCGCGACAGCGGGAGTAGGGTTGGAGAACTGGCAAGAAGTCGTCCTTGGTCGGCCTGTGCCGAGAATCCTCCGGCAGCACGACGGGATCACCAGAGCCGCCAAGATCATGGTTGCCCTTCAGCGGAAGGTGGCTGATAAGCAATCGGGTGTCGGACGAGACGCGATGTGCGTCGTAATCCCGCGCGAGCGAAGAGGAATGCGCGGAGTTTTCGCAAGGCTCAACGCCCGCAAGTTGCACGGCCGCCACATCAACTTCTGCTACTTCGAGGATGGGACCTACGCGTTTACGCAACTCGGCCCCCACATCGCGACGGGTGACGGTCGTGCATTTGGAGATTTCTACGGCGTGGCGGATCCCGACAACCTCATGAATCAGAAGGTCAACATGAAGATCCTGAAGACAGGTACCCATCTGGGTCATTGGGCGGATATCCCACCAGACCTCATTCCCGAGTTGCAGAATCTGTCTTTGCGGTACATGCCCTACGTCATCCCCGCCGACGAAGATGACGGACCGTACGGTTTCGGCATCGGCTTCTAGTTGACCTCACCTAAACGAGACCCCTATCGGGGAAGGTGGTCAGCAATGGCGACGATTGAGAAATACACCAACGCCGGCGGAAATAACGACATCGTAGGCGGGCGGCTCAGACGCTCAGCCCGACCGACCGAAGTTTGTCACCAGACGCATCACTGATGTGCCGACGGCAAGGACTGGAAGTTCGCGCTAAGGGTCAAGGCCAGTAAGCGTGTTGCAATCGACCGCTAGCCCAGCCCGTATGGTCCTGCGGCCGACGACCACATGTCGGCCGCATGTCGGCAGCGCATTTCGTCTTGAAGTACGCACTTTGAAGCTAGTACCGTGCCGGTAACTGCTCGAAAGCTGGCTCCCCGCCAATCACCGCAGGGCCCCAACCCGCCACCCGCCACCGACGTTCAATCGAGCTCTGCCACAGGCAAATACATCGGTCCTGAGGGGAGGTTATGTACCGAGCACGACCGTACACTGTGCGCCAAAGGAGCCGACATGGCAGTCGATGATGATCCTGCAAATCGGGAATTGATGGAGTCGACGGCACCTGCTCATCGGAAACCAGGATGTCAACAAACGCATAGGAGGCCGACGCGGAAGACTAGGCAGGCGTCCTGGAAGGTGTCGTGCCACAGATTGATCGGTGCCAGTCGAAAGATGACAGCGGTTCAGCGCCACGACCAGGCATTAGATTGCCGCCAGGGTGCTCCGCCGTATCGCCCGGAAACCCAACTCGGCAACAGCAATGGATAAGGGAGAACTGCTGGTGTTAGCGCAATTTGAAGGCGCGTCGGCGATCGTCAGCGGCGGCGCGGGCGGCCTCGGTGAGGCGACGGTGCGACGGCTCCATGCTGATGGTCTCGGAGTGGTCATCGCCGATCTCGACGCCGACAAGGGCAAGGCACTGGCTGACGAATTGGGCAGCAGGGCGGTCTTCGTCAGCACCGACGTCACCAGCCAAGACAGCATCCTCGGTGCCATCGAGGAGGCCAATCAGCTCGGACAGCTGCGCTACGCAGTAGTCGCCCACGGTGGCTTCGCGGTCGCACAGCGGATCGTGCAACGCGACGGCACACCAGCCGACTTCGGCATCTTCACCAAGACCATCGACCTTTACCTGAACGGCACCTACAACGTGGCACGGCTGGTGGCCGCGTCGGTCGCCGCCGCCGAACCCCTGGCCAACGGGGAGCGGGGCGCGATGGTACTGACGGCCTCGATCGCCGGCTACGAAGGCCAGATCGGCCAGACCGCTTATGCCGCGGCAAAAGCCGGCGTCATCGGCCTGACAATCGCGGCCGCGCGTGACCTCAGTTCGGCGGGGATCAGGGTCAACACGATTGCGCCAGGAACGATGAAGACGCCGATCATGGAGGCGGTCGGCGAAGAGGCCATCGCCAAGTTCGCCGCAAACATTCCGTTTCCGAAGCGGCTCGGCACGCCGGTCGAATTCGCCGATGCTGCTGCGTTCCTGCTCACCAACGGCTACGTCAACGGTGAAGTTCTGCGCCTCGACGGTGCGCAGCGCTTCAGCCCGAAGTAGCACTGAAATGCCCTCATCACTCACTGGCAAAAAAGTCGGGACCGTGGCCGTCGTATGCGTGGAATGTCAAAACGGCATGCTAGGAAAGGATTCGGTGCTGCCTGCGCTGGCCGCCGATGCCGGTAAACTGGTGCAGAACCTGAGCCGGTTGCTGAACGCGGCGCGCGGCTGTGGCATACGCGTGGTTCATGCGACATACGAGGGAACCTCGGGTGGCAGGCCCGCAGGGACGGCTCGTCTTTGGCGGGCGCTGGGGCCTGCCATCGCCGAGTGGGAACCCGGCGCTACGGCCACCAAGGTGATCGACGAACTACTCGCACCCGGCGATCTCGTGCTCGGGCGACACCACGGGCTGTTCCCCACCCTGGACACCGAATTGTTGCCGGTGCTGCGGGACCTCGGCGTTCAGACCATAGTATTAGTAGGGGTGTCACTGAATTTGGCTTTGCCGCACACGGCAGGGCACGCCACCCAGGCGGGTTTCGAGGTTGTCGTACCGCGAGACGCGGTGGGCGGCACCCCCACCGAGTACGGCGAACAAGTTTTGGACAACACCATCGCGGTGCTGGCCCGGCTCACCACCGTTGACGATCTTATTGCCGAATGGTCGGACTCAGGCGCCTTCGGTGCTAGCGCGTGACCACTTGTTCGCCGCACTGATTCACGAATGCGGCTACAGACCAAGGGTTATCGCCTACCTGATCGATTCATACTGCAATGGCGAAGGAAACAATGACAGACATCCTCAGCGGGATCCGTGTCGTCGAACTGGCAGCATGGACGTTCGTCCGTGCAGCGGGTGCGGTGCTGGCCGATTGGGGCTTAAGTCCGTCACGCGGCGGTGCGCGGTGACCGCGCAACGACTAGGTGAGGCTGAGGGCAGTTGAGCATTTCGCTCCTTCTGGAAATGGCGGTGTCGGGCGACCCCGACCGGGTTGCGTTGGTGGACGACGACATTCGGCTGACGACCGCGGAGCTGAGTACGCTTGCCGACGGTGGTTCGGGTGTGGTGGCCGCATCGGCGGCGTCGCACGTCGTCTATGTGGGCACTGGGGGAGCGATGCTGCCGCTGCTGATGTTCTCCTCAGCTCGGGCGAACCTGTCCTTCACGCCGCTGAACTATCGTTTGAGCGCCGACGGCCTGCGACAGCTCGTCGAGCGACTGCCCGACCCGCTGATCGTGGCGGACAACGCCTACCGTGACATAGTGGCCGGCTGGGCCGAGCGGGTGATGGACTCCGATGACTTCGTCGGCGCTGCGCGATCAGCCGAGGCTGTCAGCGAGTTCGCCGATCCAGACGATGTCGCCATCGTACTGTTCACCTCCGGCACCACGTCGCGGCCGAAAGCCGTTGAGCTGACGCACAACAACCTCACCAGCTACGTCACCGCGACCGTCGAATACGGTTCTGCCGATCCCACCGATGCCGCGTTGGTATGCGTGCCGCCCTACCACATCGCCGGCGTGGGCGCAGTGCTGTCGAACATCTACGCGGGAAGGTCGATCGTGTACCAGCGCCGGTTCGATCCGCGCGAATGGGTGCGCCTGGTCCGTACCGAGGGGGTGACCACTGCGACGGTCGTACCGACGATGTTGGACCGCATCGTCGCAGTGCTCGAGGAGGAATCTACCGAGCTGCCAACGCTGCGCAATTTGGCCTACGGTGGATCGAAGGTCGCCCAGCCGTTGGTGCGCAAGGCGCTCGAACTACTGCCGGAGGTGGGCTTCGTCAATGCCTACGGGCTGACCGAAACCAGCTCGACGATCGCGGTGCTCACCCCCGAGGACCACCGCCGGGCCCTCGGCAGCACCGACCAAGCCGTAGCGCGTCGGCTGAGCTCCGTAGGTCGCCCCGTTCCAGACATCGAGGTGCAGATCCGCGCTGACGACGGCAGTGTGCTCGCTCCAGGTCAGACCGGTGAGCTGTTCGTGCGCGGCCCACAGGTCTCCGGGCGGTACGCCGAGACCGGGTCAACGCTTGACGCGCAAGGCTGGTTCCCGACCAAAGACGTGGCCTCCGTCGATGCGGAGGGCTATCTGTTCATCGGTGGCCGGTCCGACGACACCATAATCCGCGGCGGTGAGAACATCGCGCCCTCCGAAGTCGAGGACGTGCTCGTCGAGCACCCCGACGTGCGCGAGGTTGTCGTCGTCGGCGTCGACGATGCCCAATGGGGTCAATTGATCGTCGCTGTGGTCGTCCCCGAGTCTTCAACCTCACCGAAAATCGAAGAGCTGCGTGCGTTCGCGCGAAGAAGGCTGCGCGGGTCGCGCACACCCGACCGAATCGTGTTCCGCGAAGCAGTCCCGACCACGCCGACCGGCAAGGTGCTGCGTCGGCAGATTCTCGAAGACTTGCTGGCCGCGGCTGGCGAGCAATGAACCCGCTCATCGAAAAGTCAGGGAGCCCAGCATGATCAAGACCGGTACCCGGCTGCAAAGCCAAGTCTGTGACACTCAGGTGATCGTCGTCAAAGCCGCTGACAGCCTCGACGACCTGCGCTGCGGTGGCCACCCCATGCTGCCGCTAGGCGCCGAACGGTTGAACGTCGCCGAGCCCGATCCCGCTTTCGCCGACGGCAGTTCCATGGGCAAGCGCTATGTCGATGCGGGTGGTGCCGAGGTACTGGTCACCCAGGCTGGTGCGGGCTCGCTCAGCGTGGGCGCGACGGCGTTGACACTGAAAGCAGCCAAGCCATTGCCGGCCAGCGACTGATCGGCACCGGTTCTGCGACTGCCCGTTTGCGTTTCGATCAGTGCGTGCAGTGTGGTGTGGTCATCTCAGACCACCTCGATGACCATCGCGGCGCCCATGCCACCGCCCGCGCACATCGACAGCACGCCGATGCCGCCGCCGCGGCGGCGCAGTTCGTAGATCGCCGAGGTGACCATTCGCGCTCCCGTCGCGGCGATCGGGTGGCCCAGGCTGATGCCCGAGCCGTAGACGTTGACGATCTCCTCGTTGAGTCCGAGTTCACGCGTGCATGCCACCGCTTGGGCGGCGAACGCCTCATTGATCTCGAACAGCGCCACGTCTGCAAGCTTGAGGCCGGCGAGTCCGAGCGCCTTGGGAATCGCGGTGATCGGTCCGCTACCCGTACGGTTGGGCGGCACCCCAACCACGCTCCACGAAAGAACTTGTGCCAGTCCCTCTTCCGAGGCGCTGGGAGCGGTCAGCGCCACCACCGCGGCCGCGTCGTTGACGCCCGACGAGTTGCCTGCGGTTACCGTGAAACCGTCGATCTCGGGATGTAGCAGCTTGAGCCCTGCGAACGTCTCGAGGGCAGCGCTACGGCGCGGATGCTCGTCCTCGGCGAAAGTGATCGTGCTCCCGTCGGCCTGCGGAACCCGGATCGGCACGATCTCTTCGACAAACGAGCCTGCGTCCATCGCCTTGACCGCGCGCTGATGGCTTCGCAGTGCCCACTCGTCCTGGGCCTGACGGGGGATGCCGTACTGCACGGTGCAGTTGTGGCCGACGGTGATCGTCATGTCGAGGGCAGGAGCGTCCTCGGTCGATGGATGGGACAGTGGGAACCACGGGTCTTCGTAATCCTCGGCAGTTTTGCCGGTGCTGAATGGCTTTCGCTTCCTCATTAGTGGTGCGGTTGAGCAGGATTCCATGCCGCCTGCGAGGACGGCCCGACTCATGCCTGCCGCGATCTGTCCTGCGCCGATCGCGATCGCAGAGAGGCTTGACGCACACTGCCTGTTGACGGCCAACCCTGGCACGTTGGTGAGCCCGAGGTCGACTGCGATGTAGCGAGCACTGTCGCCGCCGCCCTGCATACTCTCCGCCAGCACCAGGTCGTCGAACTCGGCTGCGCCGAGGCCGGACCGCTGCACCACGGCGGCGACCACCGGCTTGGCCAGCTCGGTCGCAGGCGTATTCGCCAGCGTGCCCTTGCGCGCCGTTCCGATCGCTGTACGGGCAGCGGCCACGATCGCTGCGCGGGACGTGGTAGTGGCCATGTGTCTCCCTGGTCGTCTGAGTATGAGGTGATGGTGAGCAGGCACGCTGTGAGCGGCCAGTCGCGCACCGAAATCACCCGGCAATGCTAAGAGTCACCGGATGTCGCGCACGTGTCATTGCTCTCGACACATCAACGAGTTCCGCAGAACCCGTTTGGCCGTCGTTACCGGGTGCTCAGCAACATCGACCCCGCCACCGGTCCCCCGCCCACCCCCACGGCGACGACCTCGGGAGTCTTTGGAGCCTGGCGCTGTCCGCCCTCACCCCACATCTGCACGCACGCCTCGTGCAAGAAGCCCATCCCGTGCAGGCGTCCGCCCGAGAGTTGCCCGCCGCTGGTGTTGATTGGAAGCGGGCCGTCCAGTGCGATGCGCGCTCCGTCGTCGAGGAACTCAGCGACCCTGCCGTGGTCGCAGAAACCCATGGCTTCCAACCACATAACGGTCAGGAAGGAGAAGCCGTCATACAGCTGAGCCATATCGACGTCCGCGGGAGTCAGGGTCGTGTTCTGCCACAGTGTGGCGGCCGAATCGTGGGCGGCCATCGTGGTGATGTCGAAGCGCTGATCCCAAGTAGCGCGTTCGAACAGGCCCGGTCCTACCGACTCCACCGTCAAAGGGTGCCGCGGCAAACCGTTCGCGGCGTCGCGGCGCGACACGATCACAGCAGTCGCGCCGTCACACGGCACGTCGCAGTCATAGAGACACAAGGGCTCGGAGATCATCCGGGCCCCAAGGTAATCGTCCATGCTCATCGGCTCGCGATAGATCGCGTCGGGGTTCAGCGCGGCGTTCGTGCGGGCGTTGATCGCGATGTGGCCCAAATGCTCCCGGGTCAGCCCGAAGTCGTTCATGTAGCGCTGGGCAGGCATAGCCAGCCAATTCGCCGCAGACAACGCGCCGAAC
>CAWJIX010000006.1:0-1517902 GCA_963843125.1 uncultured Actinomycetota bacterium
TCCGAGGATGACCTGCGTAAAGTTGGCTATTCGAAAGAGCGGCGGGTTGACCCGCAAATTGTCGTCGGGCTGCTGGTCGATCGGACCGGGCTCCCGCTGGAAATCGGCTGTTTCGAGGGCAACACCGCAGAGACCACCACCATCGTGCCGATCATCACCAGCTTCCTGGCCCGCCACAACCTCCAAGGCACCCCGATGGCGGTGGCCGCCGATGCCGGCATGCTCTCCCGGGCCAACCTCACCGCCCTCGATGAGTTGAAGTTGTCGTTCATCGTCGGCTCCCGAGTGACGAAAGCACCCGGAGATCTGGAGTCCCATTTCCATTGGAACGGAGACGTTTTCACCGACGGGCAGATCATCGACACCGTCACACCACGGCACGGCAACACGAAAGTCAACAACACCGCGCTGCGGGCCGAACCTATCTGGGACCCCGAACAGCATCCGGGCGCATGGCGGGCGATCTGGTCCTACTCGGCCAAACGGGCCCGCCGTGACCAGAAAACCCTCGCCGCCCAGGAAGCCCGCGCCCGCGCGATCGTCGACGGGCACAAGAAGGCGAAGTCCGCGCGGTTCGTCACGGTCCGCGGCGATGACCGCAGTATCGACGAGGCCAATCTCGCTCGCGCACAATCCCTCGTGGGCCTGAAAGGCTACGTGACCAATGTGCCGGTGGCGGCGATGCCGGCGGCCGAGGTCATTGCGAAGTATCACGACCTCTGGCACGTGGAGAAGTCGTTTCGCATGTCCAAGACCGACCTCGATGCACGACCCATGTTCAACCGCGTGCGCGACGCCATCGAAGCGCATCTGACCATCGTGTTCACCGCCCTGGCCGTCTCCCATGCCATCCAGTCCCGCACCGGACTATCCATCAGCAAGGTCGTCAAACAACTACGACCGCTGCGCAGCGCCACCATCAGCATCAACGGCACCACACAAACATTCCCGCCAGCGATCCCCGAGGCCCAACGCGAAATCCTCACGCACCTGGGCACCGATCCGGGGCACTAACAATGTCCAAACTCAGGTCAAACTCGTCGGTGAACCGCCGGATGTTCCGCGCGGCCGCCATCACTTCCCGGATGCCGCCGCTAGCGCCCCGACCGGGTCAACTGCCGGCGTAATAGAGCGCGTCGAAGTCCGAGGTGAATGCGCCGCCCTCGCAGTTCAGCGGTTGGCCGGCAGGCGACTGCGCCGTGGCCGGCACGCTCGTATCGCAGGGCGCCTGAGCCGTACGCACACCGATCAGCGGAGCCACCGGCAACCACTCGTCGGTGGCGGCGCAGGCGTAGGTGTTGCCCTTCGTGTCCAACCCGTACGGATATCGGGACGTGAACGAACAATGGTCGGTCGGCACGATGTTGCGGTCCACGAACGGCACGCAGTCCACGCCGTCGCACGCCCCCCGGTCCGCGGAGGCGGTGCCCGCGGCCATCATCGGCGCGGCGGCAAACCCGCAGGCCAGTGCGAGTGCTGCCATCAGCTTCATCTTCGTCCCCTCCGCTGTGAACCGGCTTCGACGGTTAGCGTACCGGGGCGTCGCCACGGCTTAAGATCTTCTCGTGCCTTTACGTCACGTGGACCCCACCCGCAGGCCATCGGCGGTCGTCCGCGTCCTGAACAGTTCGGCGCGCTCGCGCTTCGGCTATTTAGTCGGCAAGCACATCGTGTCGAAGACGGACCTCTGGCTCGGCCGGATCAGCAAGGCCCGGTTGAGTTGGGGAATTTTCAACGTCCCATCGGCGACGCTGACAACCACCGGCGCCAGGAGCGGTCGGGTTCGCCAGACGCAGCTCGCCTATTTCCATGACGGCCGCGACGTCATCGTGATGGGCTCGAACTACGGGGGCGACAAGCATCCGCAGTGGTACCACAACCTCGTCGCACATCCCGAATGCGAACTGGGCGGCGAAACCTTCATGGCCGAAGAGGTCACCGAACCCGGCGAATACGCACGGCTGTTCGGGCTCGCCGAAAATTACTACGGCGGCTTCGCGGATTACCGTGACAAGGCCGCGCGGTTCGGTAGGACCATTCCGGTGTTGTGGCTCGAGCCGCGTGGTCGTAACCGAGACTAAACGTCTTGGCCTCGGGGGAAACATCGCCGGGCCCTCGCGCGAAATATCAGCATGAGCATCAAGATCGCAGGCCGAGCCATCCGCATCATCGGCGCGGTCACGACGATGGCGGGTGCTGGGGTGGTACCACTGCTCGTCCTACCCGTCGCCGGCGCCGCGCCGTGTCCCGACGTCGAAGTCGTCTTCGCCCGCGGAACCACTGAGCCGCCCGGCGTCGGCGGGATCGGGCAGGCCTTCGTCGATTCACTGCGGTCGCAGGTCGGCGGGCGTTCGGTGGGCGTCTACCCGGTCAACTACCCGGCCAGTAACGACTTCGCGCGAAGTACGCCGGCCGGTGGTGACGACATGAGCGCCCATGTACAGGCGATGGCGGCGAGCTGCCCCGACACCCGCATGGTGCTCGGCGGTTACTCGCAAGGTGCCGCGGTGGTGGACCTGGCCACCACCCAGATGCCCGCCGATGTCTCCGACAACGTCGCGGCCGCAGCCGAATTCGGCGGCGCACGCAGTGCTTTCGCCGACAGTCTCTCGCCCGGTCCACTGCCCTCGGTCGGGCCGCTCTACAAGGCCAAGACGATCGAGATGTGTGTCCCCAACGACCCGATCTGCTTTCAAGGCGGCTGGGATATGCGGGCCCACGGCGCTTACGTCCAGACGGGAATGGTCAACGACGCCGCCGCCTTCGCCGCGAGTCGGATATAGCTTCGCCAAGTCTGGGTACCCCCAGCGCAACGATGCGGGAGGGACAGATGAAATTCAGCAGGCTGGTCGGCGTCGCGGTGGCGGCGGCATGGGTGGCACTCATGGGCGTGCCCGAGCCGTTCGCGTCCGCCGAGCCGTGCCCGGATGTCGAGGTGATCTTCGCCCGCGGCACGGGTGAGCCGCCCGGTGTCGGTGGAGTCGGTCAGGCGTTCGTCGATTCACTGCGGTCGCAGGTGGGCGGCAAGTCGGTCGCGGTGTATCCGGTCAACTATGCCGCCAGCGGCGACTTCAACGACACGATGGCCTTCGCGCAGACCGTCATCGAAGGAATTCGGGACGCCGGCGGTCACGTCGAGTCGACGGCGGCGAACTGTCCGAACACCCGCATCGTGCTGGGCGGCTACTCGCAGGGGGCGGCCGTCGCAGGATTCGTGACCTCCGCCCAGGTGCCGTCCGGTGTACCCGCCGCCCTCGTCCCTGCGCCGTTGCCACCCGCGGTGGCCGATCACGTCGCTGCCGTCGCCCTCTTCGGCACGCCGTCGGAGGCGTGGACGAGCCGGTACGGTGCACCGCCCATCGTGATCGGACCGTCGTATGTCGCCAAGACGACCGAGCTGTGCGCCCAGGGCGACACCATCTGTGACGGCACTCCCGGCGGCGGCCCGAGCTTTGCGCATGCGCTGTACCCGGTGAACGGAATGGTCGACGAGGCGGCCTCCTTCGCCGCCGCCCGCGTCTAGTTCACGGCAGGCCGCTGAAGAGCGGGCTGAACGCGGCGGCGAGTGGATCCACCGGAGGCGGCGGCGGCATTGACGGCGAGGCCTCGGCGGTCGGCGCCGGACCGACGGCGGCCGCGGGCTGCGAGTCGGGGATGTGCTGTACCGGCTGCGCCTCGGGTAGGTGCTCCACCGGCGTCGTGGCACCGCCGATGTCCGGCGCCGGTGATTGAACAGTCTGGGGTGCAACGACATCCGAAGGGACAGGTGCGACCCAGCGGTCCGGTGCGGGCGGTGGCTCCTCGGCTCCCGGCGGAGGCGGCGGGGGTAGCGCCACGGCGGCGACCGGTGCCGCAGCGCTCGGAATGTCATGCGGTTGGGTCGGCGACGGTGGTTCCGGCGGTGGAAAGGCGCTGGTAGCCAGAGGGATCGAGCTACCGGCGGACGAAAGTGTGAACAGGCTGACCGTGGCAACCCCGGCCGCGACGGTGAGTGTCCTTGCCTGCGTTGCGAAGCGGGAACGTCGCGCGGCGACGGTGTGATCGACAGGCGTTGCGTGGGAGAACACGGCGCCACGCGCCAGCGCCAGCTGTGCGTCGGGAGTGGCGAGGACCGGAATGGCCAAAACCCGTTCGAGGCGACCGGCGAACGCGTCGAGCTTACCGAGGGATCCGATGAGGTACAGCGCCTCCGGCCGAAAATCGGCGCCCCCGAAGGTGACTTTCAGCCAGTCGATCAGGTTGATGCCGTCGCGGGAGATCGTGGTGGTCGCCGATTGGGTTGTGCCGTTGCCGGTCTCGATCAGTGACAGCGACGCCGAGTCGCGTCCGAACAGGCACACCGCGATTCTCTGATGGCCGTTCGCGCGCGCCGCGCCCGTCGCCCACGCCCGAGTGGCCGCCGCCAGCGATACGGGCACCACATCGCCGAAACCCGATTCCGCCAACGCATCCCGAAGCGACGACAGGTTGCCACTCGTCGTCACGTGCACCGAATCGACGGTATAGCCGCTGGCTGTGGCGATTTCACGGACCCTGCGCGCAGTGGCCGCAGGCGCGGCGGCGCTCGAGTCGGTGATGTCGAACGCGTCGTGGTCGAGCGGGTCGCCTGCGATGTCACGTTCGTCGACGAGAACCCAGCAGATGCTGGTCGACGTCTTCGACATCCCCAATACTGTGCGCACCGCTGGGTCCCACCCTTGCCGAACCGATGTTGCCGCTGTACGTCGGGCGGCGACTACAGCGCAGCCTAGTTCCGGTGTCGGTGCTCGGCACCTCGATGTGGTGAGCATTTACCAATCTGCGACACTGACGTGATCATCAATGTGCTTCCGATGCGGCCCTGATGCGGGCTGAGCCCAGTGGTGACACCCAGGGTATTGAACGGGTCACACCCGGTGTGCATCGCCACCGGCGCACAGACGGGCAGCGACCGATGCGGCCAGAAACCACCCGAGCAGTGCGTAACCGGTGACGCCGAACAACCCGATCTTGGCCAACAGCACGAGCACAATCCCGGCAACGCAGATCAGCGCCCCGGCGGCCGTCGACCTGGCACCCGTTGCGCGAACCTGGGAGTCCCACCACGCAAGCCGGCGATGTTCGAGCGGTGACAGCAAGAAGAACGTCGCCGACATCACGACCGCGAACACCACGGCGCGAAGTGCGAGCCGGCCCCAAAACCATTGCGCATGAACGTCATACGCATCGAGGTCGAACGCGTGCAACACGAAGGTGGCGATGGCGATCGCGGGGATGTGCCAGAGATAGAGGGTCATCGCTCCCCCGTTGCCGACCGCGACGACATGCCACACACGCGGCCGCTGCGCCCAACGCTGCACGGGGCCGGCGGCGGCCACGAACCCGCAGCACATCCAGGTGCACTGCAGAGCAAGCAGCAGCGTCGGCGGCGTCACGTTCGACATCCGCTCGGTCCCGGTGACAACCAGTGACACCTCGTACGGTCCGAGGACGGCCAGCATCACCTGGGCGGCGAGCGCCGACACGGCCACCGCGAGCGCCGCGGGGACAGTGATCAGCCGCCGCGCATAGGCGACACCGATCGCGACGGGTATCAGCCAGACGACAACGAAGTTGACGGCACCCGACATCGGCACGCCAGTCGCGAGGCGTATCCCGTCTACCGCGGCGGCAATCGCGAGAAGGACCGCGACAACGGTGCTGACCACACGTCCCGAACGCATTCGTGTCAGCGCGGGGACGAACGCAAGCGTCACCAGGTAGACCCCGAGAAACCAGAGTAGGGCGACGCACTCCGCGCCGAGTCTTGCGGCGGAATCGGCGCCGAGGATCTTCGCCGTCACCGGCAGAGCGATCGCCCAGAAGGCGAGATACCAGAACACCGGACGGCACAAACGCTGCGCCCGGGTGACCAGCCAGGTGCCCCATCGCGTGCCCTCGTGCCACCCATATGCCCCCGCCGCGCCGCCGGCCAGGAAGAACAGCGGCATCACTTGCACGATCCAGGTGACCGGGGCCAGTGCTGGAATCTCGCCGAGGATGTTGCCGATGCGCAGACCGCTCGAATCGATCGTGGCGAGAAGAAGTGCGCAATGGCCGAACATCACGACGACAAGGGCGGCGAGTCGGCCGACGTCGACGGCACGATCGCGATCGGACTTGGTGCCTGCGGTCACCGTGCCGGCATCGGGGACTGAGGGAGTGAGGGGCACGTGTCCAGCATGCCGGGACACCTCGCCACAGCTAATGAGTAGGACTACGCGTCCCGATCGAGGCGCAGACTCTCGGCCATCCGAATTGGTGACTCAGGGCCCTCGCGACTACGGCCGAAGGTGAACGAGCATGACGGCATGACTCGCATGAAGCCGCGATCGGCGGCCGCTCTGATCGGCGGAACCCTTGCCGGGGTGGCGGGATGGGACCTGTGGCAGCGGCGTCACACGATCTTGCGCAACTTTCCGGTCGTCGGCCATCTGCGCTTCGTTCTGGAAGCGGTCGGTCCCGAGTTGCGCCAGTACATCGTGACCGACAACAACGAAGAGAAGCCGTTCAGCCGCGACCAACGTCGCTGGGTCTACACGTCGTCGAAGTTGGCCAACCGCTACTTCGGGTTCGGCACCGACAACAACCTGGAGCAGGTGCCGAACTATCCGATCTTCAAGCACGCCGCGTTTCCTGTGGCGGCCCGCGCGGACGACGCGGACCATCCCGACCCTGCGGTTCCCCTGCCTGCCGCCAAGGTGCTCGGCGGCGCCCGTGGACGCACCAAGGCTTTCCGTCCGTCGTCGCTGGTGAACGTGTCGGGAATGAGTTTCGGGGCGCTGAGTGCCGCGGCCGTCACCGCGCTGAACAAGGGTGCGGCTATTGCGGGCGCCCTGCAATCCACCGGTGAGGGTGGGGTGTCGCCCTACCATCTCAACGGCGGCGATCTCGTCTGGCAGGTCGGCACCGGATACTTCGGCTGCCGCGACGACGACGGCGCATTCAGTCTCCCCCGACTCGTCGACCGGGTGGCCGCGACCCCGTCGATCCGGGCCATCGAAATCAAGCTCAGCCAGGGCGCCAAACCCGGCCTCGGCGGCATGCTGCCCGGTGCGAAGGTAACCCCGGAAGTCGCCGCGATACGCGGCGTTCCCGCTGGCGTGGACTGTAGGAGCCCCGCGGCCCACTCCGCGTTTCACGACGTCGACGGGCTGCTCGAATTTGTCGAAACCATCGCCGCCGCAACGGGATTGCCTGTGGGCATCAAGTCGGCGGTCGGGCAGGAGTCCTTCTGGCCCGAATTGGCGGCGCGAATGGCGTGCACCGGTCGGGGCGTCGACTTCGTCACCGTCGACGGCGGCGAAGGAGGCACCGGCGCAGCGCCCCTGGTGTTCAGCGACCACGTCGCTCTGCCGTTCAAGTGGGCTTTTCCGCGCGTCTACCGGGCCTTCGCGGAACGCGATCTGCACCACGACGTGGTGTTCATCGGCTCTGCCAAGCTCGGCACACCCGAGAACGCCATGCTGGCGCTGGCCATGGGCTGCGACATGATCAACGTCGGCCGGACCGCCATGTTCGCCATTGGTTGCATCCAGGCGCAGCGCTGCCACACGGGCCACTGTCCCTCCGGCGTGGCCACTCAGTCCCGCTGGCTGCAGCACGGCCTCGACCCCGACCTGAAATCGGTGCGCTGCGCGAACTATGTGGCGACGCTGCGTTTCGAACTGCAGTGCCTGGCGCACGCGTGCGGGAAGGTGCATCCCGCCCTGGTGCCACTCGAGGCCATCGAACTTCTCGACGTCGACCTGCGAAGCGTGCCGGTCGATGACTTGTTCCGATACAAGCCGGGCTGGGGCATGCCGGGTCCCGACGACGTCGAGGCGATCACTGCGCTGATGACGTGAGCGCGGGTGCCGTGGACGGCCCGTGAGCGCGAAGATTGCCACACCACGTGAAGGCGGGACGTAAGCTGCGCTCGTGGGCATGGGCGTGTTAGCCAACGGCCGGGGCCGTCTGCTGGTGGTGGTGGCCTCCCTTGCTGTCTCTGCCGTCATGCTCTACGACCAGCGCGCAGACACCGAAGGCCCGGCAGCAGGCTCGGCGGGCGATTCACCGGTGGCCGCCAGCGCTGCACCCGCCGAAAGCGTCGCCGCGGCCCCGGATCTGATCGCGGCGAGCGCACCCGTCGCCAACCAGGCCGCGTCGTTCGCCCTACCGGTCGGTGTCGCTCCGGAGCAGGGACTGCAGATCCACACCATCTGGGTCGCTCGTGCCATCAGCGTGATGTTCCCCGAGATCACGACGATCGGCGGGGCCCGGCAGGACGCCTTGAAATGGCATCCCAACGGGTTGGCGATCGACGTGATGATTCCGAACCACAACACCGACGAGGGCATCGAACTCGGCAATCAGATCGCCGGGTTGGCGCTCGCGAACGCGAAGCGGTGGGGCGTGATCCACGTGATCTGGCGACAGGGCTTCTACCCGGGCATCGGTGCACCGAGTTGGACCGCCGACTACGGCAACGAGACCGCGAACCACTACGACCACGTCCATATCGCCACCGACGGCGGTGGCTACCCGACTGGGCGGGAAACGTACTACATCAGCTCGATGTCTCCGGCGCCGCCGAACTGACAGTCGGCCCGCCCCCTCAGGGATGACGGGCCGACTGAGTGTGAGCGGAGATCAGGGCTGTGCGAGCACAGGGACGTTCCGGTCGAAGACCGGTGCCCGCACGTTGCCGACGTTCTTCTTCGGTGCGGTGGTGGTGGTGATCTTGCCGCCGCGGCAGCTGACGATCTTTCCGTCGACGAAGACGTCCTGGCCGTCATCGATCGGGATGGGGTAACCGTCGGCGTCGGTGTAGGTGCAGCCGCCGCCACCGGGGGTCGGGTCGTTGTCGACTGCGTGGGCGGTCGCCGGAGCGAGGAAAAGGATGCCAAGGGCGCCGACGAGCGTTGCGGCGTACTTGACGCGGGACAGCGTGCTGGAGGTCGAAGCGGTCATGATGGTTCCTCTCGGGGTTCGGGTGTGGAGCTGTTGAGAGGAAATGCTCCGGGTTTCGCGGCATGTCCGTAATCGCCCACAAGCCAGATTCCCGTGCTGGCAAGGAAGGGTTTTCTATCTGTCAGGAGAGGGTCGTGCCGACGGCAGATCGCGCAGCGCGACGGGCAGTCATCTCCCGGACGCTCACCTTCCGCCGCCGACGCGGACGACAATTTTCGTCCGCTTGTCCCAGCTAACTCTCATCGATCCAGGTGGTGTAGGCAGTCACCGCCAGCCACCGCCTCGGGACGCGAGGGTTGTACGTCGATCACCGTTGAAGCCCGACCTTTGCGGTGACGGTGTCGCGGCTCGCGACGTTGGCTGTGGCGCCCGGCGCAGGTCCGGCCGCCGCGGAAGAGGAAAAAAGTTGATCGTGCAACATCTAGCCAGGCTAGAACTGCGCATGGCCGGATCGCGGCGCGGATATCGCCACGCCAACGGCGACACACGAAAGTTCGCGGAATTTTCTCTTCTTTAACAATTTGCTGCCTATTATCCCGGTTAGCGATCTAGGCTCAGCGATGCACGTCCGGAGGGGGAACACCACATGTCTCTGCCAGCGCTTGAAGATATCGCGGCTCGTGAATGTAGCAACGATCCGATCGAGGGGGTTATCCGGATCGAGACCTCGCCGCGGGAGAAGGCCACGCCGATCATCTTGGACATGATGCGGTCGGTCTATCCCCATGAGCAGGTCTTCGGCCGGTTCTGCGCGGTCAACGACTACATCGACTGCCCGCCCGATGAGCTCTATGAGTATCTGTCGGACACCCGCAGTCTGGAGGAGTGGACCTATAGCCTGCGCGGGTTTGTGCCCACCGAGGAAGACGGGCTGTGGCTGGCCTATGACCGGCTGGGCTCAGAAACCGAGATCTACACCCGCACCATCGCCAACCCGCAAGCCCGCACGGTGGACTACCACTGCGCCTGGGACCAGGGCGCCCACCTGTGGATGATCTATTTGATGCGCGTCGTCGACGCCCAGGTGGTGCTCAACAAACCCGGCTCGGTGGTGTTGTGGACCAACTGCCATCACCCGTTCTATGACCACAACCCCTACCCCGAAGCCGCCCCACCCGAACGCCCGGTGTGGGTCGGCGACTTCTGGGAGATGTTCGGCGCCGGCCACGAACTCGAACTCAAAAACCTCAAAGCCATCGCCGAATACCGCCACCACAACGGCCTCCCCATCACCCCCAAATGGATGTGCAAGCCCGACGAGACCAACACCGAGATGAGCGGCGTCTGATGATGAAATCCAGTGCACCTACGGTCAGCCTGATCGACGTTTCCACCTATTTACCCGAAAACCGCGTTCCCGCAGAGTGGTACACGAACCAGTCGGACGCTGACACCGATATGCGCGACAACCCGATGTTCAGCCCGCCGGAGTATCGACATCACACGGCGATCGACGAGTCCAACGTCGACATGATGGAGCGGGCCGCGTCAGGCCTGGCCGATCGTCACGGCACCGAGGTGCTCACCGACGTCGACGTGCTGCTGACCCATTCCCAGATGCCCGACCTGCCCATCGTCGGGGCGGGCGGTGAAGTGGCCAGCCGGCTCGGCATGAACCCCCAGGTGATCATCGACGTACATAACAGCGGCTGTGCCTCGTTCGTGTACATGATCAACCTGGCCCGCCGGCTGCTCATGTCCGGTGCGGGGTCTACGGCGATGATCGCCTGTGCGGCGACCGCCGCAGGCAAGGTCTTCGAGCAGGACCAGGTCCGCAAGCTAGCGCAGGCCTCCGTCCCCGGTGACGGCGCAGCCGTCGGCCTCCTCACGTTGTCCGATACGTCCCCGGTGCTCGACGTCGAAGCCCGTTTCTACGGTCAGAACGCCAAGGACATGACCCTCGAAACCGACCCGCCACGCCGCTGGTGGCAGGCCGGCCCCGGCGAAGGTCACGTCGGTTTCAACGAGGGCAAGATCATGAAGGTGCTCTCGCGGGGGAACCGGATGGTGCCCGAGGTCGTGCAGGCCGTGTGCGACCGGATCGGGGTGAAACCAAAAGACCTGGACCTGCTGTTGACGAACCAGCCCAATCGGCTGCTGCTGCGCAACTGGGCCGAGGCGCTGGAACTCCCTCGTGAGCGACATCGGGACACATTCCACCAGTGCGGCAACATCTTCGCCGTCGGTATACCCGTCAGCTTGGAGGCCGCCATCAATGATGGGCAGCTCAAGAAAGGGGACATCGTCATGATGGCGGGATTCGCGAACGCCGGCGACTTCGCCGGTGCCGCGGCCGTCCAATGGGGCGGCCGACCATAACCGCGTTTTGCGGCCCAATGACCGTACGACACAAAGCATTTCAGCATCCGTCACCGCGTGAAGGCGCGGACGGCACGAGCGGTAGGAGAAAGCGTTTCCATGACGTCGACAACTGATCAGAATGAGAAATTGAACGCGGTGATTCAGGATCTGATCGACATGATCAAGGCCGAGTCGCCCGGCGTGAATCTCACAGTTGATTCCGGATTGCAGGACGGCGGAATGGACTCACTGAAGGTCATGTCGCTCGTCTTGAGGATCGAGTCACGCTACGGCATCGAACTGGACGCCGACGACGGCGACGAGTTACGCACTCTCGCCGATCTTGCCCGGCTGGTATTGCGTCGCATCGAGAATCAACCATGAAGGGCGCGCCCGCGATCCGGCCGAAGTACGAGACGCTCACCGAGGCCTTGGCCGCCGCCGCGGAGACCGCAACGAGTCTGACCTTCGTCAACGCCAACGAGGAAGACCAAGGCGTTCCCCTGGCACTGGTGCGGGAGAAGGCGTTGTCCATCGCCGCGGATCTCGCCGCGCGGGGTGTGCACAAAGGCGATCGCGTCGCGTTGGTGTTGCCGACCTGTCCGGCTTTTGTCGAATGCTTCTTCGGGGTGATCCTGGCCGGCGCGATTCCGGTGCCGCTGTACCCGCCGGTGCGCCTTGGCAAGTTGGACGAGTATCACCGCAAGACGGCGGCGATGCTCAAGGCGGTGGACGCCGCCATGGTGGTGACCGATCAGCGTACCCGCCGTTTCCTCGGGATTGCCGTGGAGAAGTCAGCGCCTCGTCTGGGCTGTGTCACCGCTTCCGAACTGGGCATCGCAGGCGCCGCTGAGGAGGCGGCTGTGGTACCAAGCGACATCGCCTTCATCCAATTCTCTTCGGGCACAACGCATGATCCCAAACCGGTTGCGCTCACGCACGAGAATCTGCTCTACAACCTCGCCACAATCGGGGATTACCTCGCAAGCGTCGGAACCCCCACCCCGGTAGGTGTCTCCTGGCTGCCGCTGTATCACGACATGGGATTGATCGGAAACCTGCTGTCGGCGTTCTATCTACCGTGTCCAATGGTGCTACTCCCGCCGGAGCTGTTCGTCGCCAGGCCGGGAGCGTGGCTGCGAGCCATCTCACGACACCGCGGCACCACGTCCGCGGCGCCCAACTTCGCGTTCGGACTGTGTGTCAACCGAATCAGGGACGAGGAGCTCGACGGCGTCGACCTGTCTTCGTGGAAGCTGTGTCTCAATGGTGCGGAAGCGGTGAGCGCCGCCATACAGCGCCAATTCGTTGAGCGGTTCGAACGTTGGGGCTTCGACGCATCATCGTTGACCCCGTGTTACGGAATGGCCGAGGCGTCGCTGGCGGTGACCTTCAAGCCTGGCGGCACGATATTCAAAACCCTTGGTATCGAACTCGACACGCTGGCTTCTGAGGGCGCCGTCGAGCCCGGCAGCAAGGAACTCGTAAGCGTCGGCCGGCCGCTGGCCGGGGTCGAGGTCCAAATCCGCGACGAGCTCTCACAGCCCATGCCCCCGGACCGCGCGGGCCGCATCTTCGTCAATGGACCCAGCGTCATGGCGGGCTATTTCGGCCGCGAAGACCTGACGAACGAGGCGATACGGGACGGTTGGCTCGACACCGGTGACCTCGGATTCATCCACGACGGTGAGCTTTTCGTGTGCGGTCGACACAAGGACACGGTGATCATCCGTGGCGCCAACCACGCCCCGCAGGACTTCGAGGCGGCGCTGGAGGGTTTGCCGGGCGTGCGGACGGGATGTGCGGTCGCGGTGGGCTTCGTCCCGGAGGGGGAAGAGGAGGAGGCGTTGGCGATGCTCGTCGAAACCACGCCCGACGCGCCGCCGACTCTGGCGAGCGACGTATCCTCCCGCGTCCTCGAGCGCACCAGCATCCTGCCGGCCCACGTGGAACTGCTGGCGCCGGGTACATTGCCTCGGACCTCGAGCGGCAAAATGCGTCGCCGCGAGGCGCGCGCACAATGGCTGGAAGGAAATCTTGCGGCACCGAAGAAAGTGTCTCCGCTGCGGCTGATGATGTACGCCGCCAAGGGTCAACTCTCTCATGCCCGCGCGGCGTTCGTGCGGTCGAACGCCGCTAGCTCACGGGCTGATCAGTTGGAACGGAGTTGATCCTCGGTAGCTAGCCGCAGAGGCGGTTTCCGATGATCTCCTTCATGATCTCCGTTGTGCCGCCATAAATCGTCTGCACCCGAGCATCGAGATACGCTCGGGCAATGGGGTATTCGCGCATGTATCCGTAGCCGCCATGCAGTTGCACGCAGCGGTCGATGAGCCGAACGTAGGACTCGGTCGCATACCACTTCGCCATTGCGGCCTGTTCGGCCGTGAGCTTCTCGTCCAGGTGCAGTCGGATGAACTCGTCGATAAGGACTCGCACCACGGTCGCCTCCGTCGCCAATTCGGCGAGTACGAAGCGGCTATTCTGGAAACTGCTGATTGACTGGCCAAATGCCTTGCGCTGATTGGTGTAGTCCAGCGTCCACTTCAGTGACGACTCCATTGCAGCCGCCGACATAAGGGCGATCGACAACCGCTCTTGCGGAAGGTTCTGCATCAAGTAGAAGAAGCCCTTGCCGACCTTTCCGAGCAAGTTCTCCCGCGGCACCCTCACATTCTCGAACGTCAACTCAGCGGTGTCCTGCGCCACCATCCCGATCTTGTCCAGTTTGCGACCGCGCTCGAATCCCTCCATCCCCCGCTCCAAAACGAGCAAGGAGTATCCCAGCGGGCCCTTGTCGCGGCCGGTCTGCGCGACCACGATCACCAGATCGGCATGAATCCCATTGGTGATGAATGTCTTTGCGCCATTGAGCACCCAGCCGTCACCATCGGGGACGGCCCTGGTCGTAATACCGAGCAGATCGCTGCCTGCACCCGGCTCGGTCATCGCGATTGCGGTGATCATCTCGCCCGAGCAGAATTTCGGCAACCAACGGTGCTTTTGCTCTTCGGTGCACAATCGCGTCAGATAGGGAGCGACGATATCGTTGTGCAGCGCGAAGCCGATACCGCTGTACCTGCCCGCGGTGGTTTCCTCGGTGACGATCGCGTTGAACCGGAAGTCGGGGTTTCCGCCGCCCCCGTATTCCTCGGGAACCGCGGTGCCCAGGAAGCCCTGCTTGCCGGCCTCCAGCCACACTCCACGGTCGACGATCTTGTCCTCTTCCCACTGCGCGTGGTACGGGGCGACATGGCGGTGCAGGAATTCTCGGTAGGACTCGCGGAAGAGCTCGTGCTCCGGTTCGAATAACGTGCGCTCGTACATTACGGCGTTGCTCATGCGATGCCCCCGCGTAGCTGCTTTTTCAACTAGCTAAATTTAACGCTGACAACGGTAATTATCGGCTGGCTTGACCATTTCGGTGCCCGCACGACCAATTTTCGTTGAATCCGAGAAAACGGCAACAGGCTAATCAAACAGGTATTTTGCACGCCTTAGCGCTGCTCATGCCTTCTACCTGCGACTTCTCCCGTAGCGCCGGCCGGTCAAGCGACTCCGGCAGAAATCGCGAACTTCGGCGAAGAAAATTCATTTGCTGATTCGGCCGTGACGTGGCGAAGCCGCGTGCGGTAGTGGCTTGCTAGCTCCCGGTGCAGTCCAAGGTGACGTCGATGGTCTTGTTGACGACGATCGTCGTCTGATGTTTGTTGCCGGTCGAACCTGGTCCGCCCGGCGAGGTGCCGCCAGAGTTCATCGAGGTGACTGTCATCGGATTGTGCACCTCAACCACTGTGCAGTCGGCCAACGGTCGGTTCCCGGACCGATCTACGGTCACGGTGTAGCCCGACCCTTGAAGGTCTGCGATCGTCGTGACGGCATGGGTGTCGGGAAGCCAATGAATCTTTCCCTGATCGTCGACCATGCAGCGAATAGCCGTTCCGTCGGGGCCTGTTGCGCTATTGCCGATCTGGTCGGACCCGCAGTCCACGCCGGGCGCGGCCGGTGCATCGGCGAGAGCCGGCGCAGCGGGTCCGGTCAGCGCCGCAGATACGGCGAGTGCTGCCGCCGCCAGCGGCAGTCGTTGTGAACACCTAGAAGTCACCGTAAGTCCTTACCCAGTCGAATAGCGGTTGCTGCGCATGCGCCTCTTCGTGAGAACACGCTAATTCCGGGCAAACATTCGCGATGGAGTCCAAGGGCATGCGTCGGTGGGGCCGAAGGTCACCCGAGCGACCATCCGCTCAGGCCGAGGCGGTTGCGCGTTGGCGGCCTGGAAGGTACTCGCCGCGCTCAGACAACCATCGACGGGCGCCCCCCGAAGGTTTGCGGGTGGGCTCGATGCCGAAATGAATGATTCCTGTTCAAGATCACCGCTGTTACTTCGACGTCATCTACCGCGGTGAGGAGCCGTCGAGGATGCGTGCCAACACAGTGCGATTCACGCCGTGCGCACGCACCGCGTGGCACACGCACGCGGTCGGGCAGGCGTTACACGTCACCGACGGCGTCGGGATCGTCGCCACGCGCGACCAAGTGATCGTGATGCGCCCCGGCGATACGGTCTACACCCCACCGGGAGAATGGCATTGGCACGGCGCCGCACCTGGGCGCTTCATGACCCACCTCGCAATGTGGGAAGCGCCCGCTCAAGCTTCCGGGGATCCGGAGACGAGGTGGGGCGAGCGCGTCACCGACTACGAGTACCGCGCCGCCGCGCAGCAGGCGTGACCATAGCGTCTAGACAGACCTTAGAACAGGCCGCCGGAGAGAGCGCCCGCGATCCGGGACAGCAAGCCGCCGCCTCCGCCGCCGAGCTCGATGAACGGAATATCCGGCGCAGAGTTGAGTCCCGGAATTCCAGAGGCGAGTCCCTGATTGTTCTGGCCAGCCCCGAGCAGCGTCTCCGCGAGCGTGGGAGCCGGGCCAGGATTGTTGTCACCGGTCACCGCTGGATTCTGCTGCCGCACAACGGAATCCCTTGTAGTGACAACCGATGTCGCTTGATGTCCTTCCGGTGTGCCGGTTTCTGCACCGGGTACGGACGAATAAGTCGACGTATTCACACTCTGCGCGTTGATGGTCGTCCGGATCGTCGTCGTGAGTGGCTGACGGTCAGATGACGGCAAGACGCCCGACCCACTGACTGTCGAGTTGGTCGAGTCCGCCGCAGCGACGCCCGACCCCGTGGTGAGTGCGACACCGAGACCGAGAGTTATCGCGCCCGTACCTAGCAAGGCGTACGCCTCGGTGTGACGTCGCGCGGTGTTGCTCGCCCTGTGCTTACCCGCCATGACTGCCCCGTTCTTCTGGTGGCCGCATTTATTGACGCATGCGCAGTATCACAGACAAACGGGCCGCCCGCCGGTTGTCCGCAATTTGTTGTAACGCTCTTGTCGTGAGGCCTTTGAGGCTGCCCATCCGCCCGATACCGACGTCAGTTGGGAATCACGAAGTCGCGTTTTGTCGACCGGGGCGGATTCGGGGCCTATGGCTAGAGGCTCTCAGGCGATGCGTTCGATGGTGGCCAGCTGCGTCGCGAGTTGTTCGCGCGCGACTTCGGCGTCGTAGTGGGCCTGCATGTTGATGAAGAACATGTCACTCAGGCCAAGCGCCCGCGACAGCCGCAGCGCTGTGTCGGCGCTGATGCCGCGCTTCCCGTGCACGATTTCGTTGATGCGCCGCGGTGACACGTCGATCGCCTTCGCGATGCGGTACTGAGAGATGCCCATCGGTTCGAGGAACTCGGTTAGGAGGATCTCGCCGGGGTGGGCGGGCGCGAAGTCGGCCATCGGAATCTCCTTTCAGTGGTAGTCGACCAGCTCGACGTTCCCGGCGCCGGCGCCACTCCAGGTGAAGCAGATCCGCCACTGGTCGTTGACGCGGACGCTGTATTGGCCTGCCCGGTTGCCGCTCAGTTTCTCCAGCCTGTTCCCCGGCGGCACGCGTAGGTCGTTAATGCTCTCAGCAGCGTTGATGAGAACAAGCTTGTTGTGAGTGAGTCTGCTGAGCTCCGGGCTGAGCTTCTTGACGTAGCGGCGATGCCAGATCGCCTCGGTGTCCTTGTCCCGGAAGGAGCGGATCACTTGCCAATGATAACGCACTGCGTTATTAACGCCAAGCGTTATCACTCACGTCGGACGGCGACGAAAAACTGCACAACGTAGTCCGTATATGGAATTGCAGTAGTGGAATAGCTTCCATCGCGAGGGGGCCGCATGACCCACGTACACTCCCTCAGCCCATCTGAGCCAATCTCCTTCACTGGACGGCCAATCAACGGCAGTCTGCTTCTCAAGATTTCCGAAGCGGCCGTGGCTCTGCGGATCTCGGCTCGTTTGGTGGTTCCGCAGGTAGAGGACTACTCCCGGGAGCCCCAAAGTGACCTTGTCCTCTGGCCGTGCGCGGACTCTGGTCGAAGAATCAGGATGCCGTGTACGGGGTTTTTGAGCCCGCTTTGTTGCGTCGTGAGGAGGGGTGTTTCCGATGACCGAGGCCACGTCAGCCATCCCGTTTTCCGTCTGGCGGAAGATCGCCATGGCTACCTGGCGTCCCAGGACAGACCCGATGATTTCGGCCACGATTGACATCGAAGCCTCTCAGTTGCTCGGCTACATCGACCAGGTCCGCCATGCCACTGGCCAGCACCTCACCCCGGTGGACCTCGTGGGTCGGGCTGCCGGCAAGGTCGTCGAAGCCCTGCCGGGGCTCAACGGCCGGGTTGTCTTTGGCAGCTTCCTGCCGTCCCCCACCATCGACTGCTTCTTTGTTGTATCGCTTCGGACAGATCCGGTATCTGGAGTCGAGGCAGCCGGGACCGATCTATCCGGGACCGTTGTGCGCCGCATTAATGAAAAGCCGCCCTGGGTGATCGCCAAGGAGCTGGCCGATCGTGCTGGCCGCATCCGCCATGACAATGACCCACAGTTCAAGCAGATTAAGACCATGGTCAAGGGGCTGCCGCCGTTGCTGCTCCGCCCGCTGATGGAGGGCATCGGATTCGTCACCGAGAGCCTCCAGTTGCCCCTCCCCTTCCTCGGGCTCGAGGCACGCCCATACGGCTCCATCCTCGTCAGCAACGTGGGGACCTACGGCCTCGACACGGCCTCTGCCCCGGTGCCGACGTTCTGCCACGTGCCCATCACGATCCTGCTGGGTGCTGTGACCGACAAGGTGTTGGCTCGAGACGGTCAACCCGTCGTTCGTCCGGTGCTGCCCCTGACGATCAATCTGGACCACCGGTTCGTCGATGGCTACCAGGCGGCGACGATGGCCCGCATCTTCCGCGAGTACCTGGATGATCCCGCCGCCTTCGACCCGGTGCCTGCTCCCATCCCGCCACGCAAGAGGCGACACGCCTCCGTGCGGTCCAACGGGAAGAGCCCAGCGGGCGCGCGGGCAGGAAGGCCGAACAAGTCGTAACCCGCACCTTGAGAGTTGACTCGATGTGGTGGTTCTAAGTAACCGTCATGCCGGAGTGAGGTGCTGCCGATGATTGTCAGCGGCGGCGACGATTCTCGAAACCGTCTGTGGTGGATGCGGGTGGTATAACCGCCGCTTCGATGAATCGGAACTATATATAGACCGGCGAGCGAAGGCCCGGGTCGGTACCAGTGCACGAGCCGGGTTCGAGTCTGGGACGACGCCTGATGCACATCAGGTCATTTGGCAATGACCTGACCCTCAGCCGACCGCCAGTACTGCAATCACAGTCTCGACGGGTTGTGTAGTCACACCGGCGGCGCGCCGTTCGACGTCCGTGACGGTAAGGATGTGTGGTTGGAGCCTTGCAGTCGAGGCATTTGCGGTTCAATTCGGGTTCTGGGCTGCGACTAGCGCCATCGCACTCATCCCTTACTCGCGCTCGCAGCCAAGGGGATTGAGCTGCGACTGGTGGCCGGGGCCAGGCGAGCCATCCCCCGCAGGATCCACGGTGTGCGCCTGGCCATCACCGCCACGGCGCGGTCGGAGCGGCGCATCGCGGTCTGAGGGCCGGGGGTGGGTGTTGATGCCAGTTCGGCCTCGGGTGATCCCGCCCGCGGGCCGTGGCGATCGACTGCCAGCAGTTGCCAGGTGCCGGGCACGCCACGCAGCTCGACGCTACCGCGGTCCTCGAAGCCCGTACCGGAGCCGACGACTAGGTCACGCACGGTGCGCGAGACGAGGATGTCGCCGGCGCCGGCGTGCCCGAGAATCCGCGCCGCGATGTGTACCGCGATCCCGCCGATGTCGTTGTCGAGCAGTTCGCATTCGCCGGTGTGGATGCCCGCACGGATCTCGATGCCCAGCGTCTCCGCGTCAGCGCGCAACGCCTCGCCGCAGCAGATGGCCTGCGTCGGGCCGTCGAACGTGGCGAGGTGGCCGTCGCCGGTGCTCTTCACCACCGTGCCGCCGAATCGGTGCGTGAGGTCGGCGGTGATCTCACCAAAGCGGTGTAACACTGCACGCCACCGCTCGTCGCCCGCCGCCGCGGCGTGTTGCGTGGAAGCGACCATGTCAGTGAATAACACGGTGCGCAGGGCGCGATGCGACTGCGGCGGTGCGGCGTGGCCCCCGGTGAGGAACTCCTCGATCGCGGTCAGGATCTTGTCGGGCTCGGTGAACCAGGGCGCGTGGTCCCTCCCGTCAACCTCAAGCCACTGCGCGCCGGGGATGTGGTCGGCGATATAGCGGCCCAATTGCACCGGCGTGGGGTCGTCGCGAGCATGGACGACCAGGGTTGGCGCCGTGATCGTCGGCAGGATCGGCCGCACATCGATACGGAATGCTGCTTCGAGTGTCGCCCTAGCCATTCCGGGGCTGGCGCTCATGCGCTCCAACATTGCGAGCTGGCGTATCGATCGCACTGACGGCACGAAACCCCTCATTGCCGCACCGCTGCCCCACGCCGACCGGACGGCGCGGCCGATTTCCTGCAAGTGGGCTAACTGCTTGGCTGACGGCGCGTAGTCCTCACCGAAATCGGGAAGGACGCGCGCCCGCACTTCGGCCGCGTCGCGCTCGAGGTCCTCCCAACCGATGCTGCCCCCGAACGCCAAGGTGCCGTAGAGGATCAATGCCCGCGTGCGCTCCGGTCGTGTTGCCGCGAACACGATGGAGGCGGGGCCGCCCTCACTCAGCCCGAAGACGGCGGCTTTTTCGAAGCCGACGGCGTCCATGACGGCCTCGATCTCCGTCGCTCGATCATCCATCGAGCGAACTCGCGGGACGGGGTCCGACAGCCCGACTCCGGCCTTGTCGAACAGAACGATGCGACAGAACGTGGCGAGCTGGTCAAAGAAGGCTTTGAATTCCGGCACGGTCCAGAACAGCTCGACGTGGCTGACGAACGGCCCGGCGAAGACCAGCTCAACGGGTCCGTCGCCGAACACCTGATACGCGAGACTGAGATTGCCGCACGGTGCGTACGACGTTTCGGGCACGCAATGAGCGTACTGCTGGCGGCCCGCTACGACGCCCGACTTTGCGCAGCTGCGTGGCGCTGGATAGAGCCGGACGACGACCGGCAAGTGGGGGTTGGCGGTGGAAAGCACCAGGGGGCATCTGCTTATGCCGTTGAGGTGCGACGGGTCCCCGGAGGAGAGGTGTGGGGCGGGTGATGCGCCTGCAATTGCGTGGGAAATGGCGGGCCGATACTTCTGTCGGTAGCCGCCGATTCAGTCACCGGTCATGGGCGACGCAGCGCCTTGGGCCTCGACCGCAGGCAACGAATTCCGCGAGGTCGCAAGGTCTACCGAGAACCCCACGACCAAGCTCATCGCGGAGGGGCTGACAGCCCTCACCGAGGCTTTGAGAGAACTGGACGCCAGGCTGGAGAAGGTTGAACAGCAGGTCCGCTAATCCATGTCGGGTGAGAATGGTTCAACTATGCGTACGAGCCTCATGCTGGCCTTAAACTCGGCGAGTGGACGACGAATCTATCCACGCCGCGATAGCACAAGAGCGTCGCCTAATCGCGGATCTGATCGGTGTCCCAGGCTGCATGGGTTGGTAGCAGGCTTCGACCCGTGAACGAATCACCGGCGATGGGTAGCCGGCGGTGGCGGCGATCTCCACCAACCAGACGTGCACGGCGTGCATCTGGGCGCGCGCTGGCATTGGCTGCCGGTGCGGTACTGGCGCTCGCCTTTCCTGCGCCCTCGTGGTGGTGGCTGGCTTGGGTCGGTGTGGTTCCACTGCTTCTGGTGGTGCGGGCCGCGCCGACCGCTTGGGAGGGCGGTGTGCGGGCGTGGTTCGGCCTGGCCGGTTTCGTCTTCGCCACTCAATACTGGCTGCTACCCAGCGCCGGTCCGCTGCTGGCGCTGGGGGGTGCCCTGGTCGGTGCGTTCTGGGTGCCGTGGGGATGGGCTGCACACCGGCTGCTCTCGACACCGGTCACCATGCGTCGAGTGGTTCTTGCCGTGCTGGTCTTGCCCAGCGCATGGGTCATTGCGGAGGCGGCCCGGTCATGGCAAAGCCTTGGCGGCCCCTGGGCACTAATGGGTGCGTCGCAGTGGAATCGGCCGGTCACATTGGCCTCGGCCTCACTTGGCGGGGTATTGCTGACGAGTTTCCTGATCATCGCGGTGAATTCGGGGGTCGCAGGCCTGCTTCTGAGCCGGGATGTGTCGGGTCGCATTGCCGCTCTCGGCATGGCGCTGGTGTGCGCTGCGGTCGGACCGGCCTGGTTCCTGCTGGGACCGGCACCTGCGGCAGGCCCGACGGTACGGGTGGCGCTGGTCCAGGCCGGCAACATCGACGACTCCGCGGCTCGTGAGAAGGCGGGTGAAGAGCTCACGGCGACGCTGGCAGGCCGGCGGCTGAACCTCATCGTCTGGGGAGAGAGCAGCGTGGGCGTCGACCTCGCCGCCCACCCGGAGGTCATGACTCGTCTCGCGGGCCTGTCCCGGCAGCTAGGCGCCTACTTGCTCGTCAACGTTGATGCGCCGTCTTCGGGTGGGGGAATCTACAAGTCATCGGTTCTCATCGGACCGGACGGACCAAAGGGGTCGTACCAGAAGACACGACTGGTGCCGTTCGGCGAATACGTGCCGCTGCGCCAACTGCTCGGCCCGATCGTTCGCCACACCAAGGCCGCAGCCGAGGACCGGCGGCGCGGCAGCGGACCGGTGGTGCTGCATGCAGGCTCGCTGTCCGTCGGTCCATTAATCAGCTACGAGACGACTTTCTCCGACCTCGCCCGCCGTCTGGCGCAACTCGGCGCCGACATGCTGGCGTACCAGAGTTCCACCTCTACGTTTCAAGGAACGTGGGCGCAGCCGCAGTTGGCCAGCCAGGCCGCGGTGCACGCCGTCGAAGTCGGTCGCCCGGCGGTGCACGCCGGAACGTCCGGCGACTGTGCGGCCTTCGACGCGCGCGGGCGGGAACTCGCGTGGTGCCCGCCTAGCTATCGCGGCGCGACCGTGGTCGATGTTCCGCTGGCGTCGGGCACCACGGTGTATCAGCGGCTCGGCGAGTGGGTCGTCGCGGTGGCGTTCGCGATCCTGGCGGCCGCGGCCGTCATCGCCGCGCTGCGGTCCCACACGCGATAACGTCGGCCCCGTGTCGTCATGGCTGCCAACCCGCACGCGACCACTAGTCGCCGCCTACCGGCGAACCGGAGCCGACATACCGTTAGGAGACCCGCTGCCGTCGCACGGCTGTGAAATGGAGGGCTGGTTCTGGCGCCTAACGGACTCCGCCTCCGGCCGGGTCGTCGTCGCGCTCTGCAGCGTGAACCGGCACCCTGACGGCGACTGGGCCACCGTCGCAGTAGCCCTGCACCCGGGCGGCTTCGTGCGAGCCGCCGCGATGGACGCCGCCCGAGCCGAACAGTCGAGATTCGCAGTGAGCGCCGGGACGGCACCACAAAACACCCTCGCCGCGTCTGTCGACCGGCTCCAGATCGCGCTCGACGACGTCAATCTAGAGTTGCAGTTTGCGGATCCTTTTGTGTGGCCCAAGGCGTTCGGCGGCGGCGGCATCTTCGCGTCGGTGCCCTTCCTCAACCAGTACTGGCACCCGTATCGGCTCGGCGGCACCGCAACCGGCACGGTCGAATTCGCTAGTAATCGTTGGTCTTTCGACGCGGCCACGCTCTACGCGGAACGGAACTGGGGCGCTGGATTCCCGAAGCACTGGTGGTGGGGGCAGGCGCACGACTTCGGCGGCGCCGACGTGTCGGTCGCGTTCTCCGGCGGCCTGCTGCGGCTCGGCCCGATCCACCGCGACGTCGCAGGGGTGGTGGTACGGCTCGGCGAGAAGGTCATCCGGATGACGCCGCCCGCCTCGGTGCGGACCGCGGTGCGCGATGGAACGTGGACCGTGCACGCCCAGTCCCCGCGCTACCGGATCGATCTCGACGGCGACGGCGACGGACTCGATCCGCACGTGCTCCCTGTGCCGCTCCCGGCGCAACGGCGCAACGTCGACACCGACTTCGAGCACCTTGGGGGCCGACTGCGCTGCGTGGTGCGGCAATCCGGCCGGGTGATCTTCGACGGCACCTCGTGGCTGGCGGGCCTCGAAGTCGGCAGCCTGCCCGACGGTTGCGCATGCCGTCGATGAGGAAACGGGTCGAGTCGAGCGGCGAATCACCCCCGCGGGAGGGCGCGCCAGCGCCTCAAGCTCCCGCTGGAGCGCTTCGAGGTTAAGCCCGGTGAAGCCGGGGTTGGCAATTAGCACTATTGACGGCTCGGTGTCCCGGTCCGACGTCGCCGACTCGGTGCCTAGGTCCGATTCCGCCGACTCCGGGTCAATCGCCCGATAGATCACAGTTAGCCGGTCGACGTAGACGCCGTCCGGCGCGATCACGTCTAATTCGGGCGAATCGCCAGACATCACGACAATCCTTTGCTTTGCTACGACGCCGTCGGACAAAGCTGGTTTGGGTATTGCGTTTGGGTACGGCGTCCGATTTCGGCTGGTCGAGTTTTCAGAATTAGCCTTTGACCTGCGGTCGGGCTGACAGGATTTGAACCTGCGATCACTTGACCCCCAGGAAGTAGCGGTAGCGCTTTTTCCCAGGTCACCGAAGGTTTCCGTGGGTCGGGGCGTGGTATGTGACGTTCACGGAGGTGCAGGTCGTTCAGCATCGTGCATGACGTGTGGTCCCAGGGTGGTCCCCAGCGCTGGCCGCAGCCCTCACTAGCCGTGTACGTACATTCCCCGTACGATGAAGTGATCGGCAGCTGCGAGCAGAGATGACTGAAGGAAGAAGGAGGTGTCGCTGTGGCAGTCAAAACGAAGCGCATCGAGCTTCGCGCGGAGCAAGCGACCTTGGACCGCATCCAGCGCGCCGCCAACCTTGTCCATGAGCAGACGTCGGAGTTCGTGCGGAAAGCTGCGATGCAACGGGCCGAAGACATCCTGCGTCAGGAGCTGGTAACGGCAATGGAGCCCGAACAGTTCGACAATCTGATGTCCTCGCTCGATGCCGCTGACGACGCGGCGCGGCTGGCGACAGCCGCACGCAAACCAGCGGTCTTCACAAGGCGTTGAACAATGTTCGAGTCCGCGCGACTCACTGACGCCCACACGCTGGAAGGATTCGACTGCGGTAAGGAGTCGCTAAATACCTGGCTCATCGCCCATGCCCATCGCGCGGACAGCAGCGGAGTCGCGCACGTCTACGTGTGGACCCCGCTCGGCGAACAGAAAGTCAGCGCCTATTTCGCCATCTGCCCCACCGAAGTAGTACGCAACGACGACGGCGTCTCGGGATCCATCGCCGGCGGCTATTCCCGCATACCCGGATACTTGATTGCCCGCATGGCGATCGACACGTCGCTGCGGGGTCAGGGATATGGCGAGCAGCTGCTCCTCGACGCATTAGGCAAAGCCGTCGCCGCATCGGAAATCGGCGGCGGCCGGCTCATCGTCGTTGATGCTATAGACGACGAAGCAAAATCCTTCTACGAGCACTACCACTTCATTCCCGTCAGGAACCGCGAGCGTCGTCTGGTCATGAAGGTGTCCACAGCGGCGAAAGCACTCGGGGAGCGCTGGCGGGAGTAAACCCTTCCACCCGAAGAATGTGCTGCACAAAGGAGTCGACCGTTAGCGGGGTCGAGAGTTTCCCTGGCGAGTTGGACACGCTGCGTGCCGACAATGTGCGTTTGCGTCGTCTTCTTCAGTTGAGTGAGGAACAGGCACGCGCAGCCGCCAATGACCAGGCGACACTGACGGGGGCGCCGGCCTCGCCGGTGACAATGGGCTCCAGCTCCGCCGACAAGGTGCGCTTCTTCTTCGAGCTGTTCCGTTGTCGCACCGATGTTTACGCGCTGCGCTGGGAGAATCGGCGAGATGGTCGCTCGGGTTGGATGCCGGCGATCAAGGGCTATTGGCGCAAGGGTATGAATCGGGCCGGCGCACCTTACCTTCCGCTGACCCCAGACGTCGTTGACGCCCACCTGCGGGGCGAGGCACATATCGGCCTGTATCCGCTCAGCGATGACGACACCTGCTGGTGGGTGGCGGCCGATTTCGACAAGGAAGCAGCGATGCTCGACGCGCTCGCGTACATGAAAGCGGCTCGCTCATATGGGATTCCAGCTGCGCTGGAGGTTTCACAATCCGGGCGAGGAGCTCACGTGTGGATCTTCTTCGCTCATGTGATCTCGGCATCGGTCGCCCGCAGCATCGCTACAAGTCTGCTGAGTGAGGCATTTCGCCTGCGTGGCAGCATGCATCTGAGTAGCTATGATCGCTTGTTCCCATCCCAGGACGTGCACACCGGGCGTGGGGTGGGCAATCTGATCGCCGCACCGATGAACGGTAAGCGCCGTCAACACGGCACCACCGTCTTCCTCGATCCCGCCACCCTCGAGCCATACGAGGATCAGTGGGCCTATCTGTCAAGCATCGCCCGATTGTCCACCAAAGACGTGACCGCGTTGGCGCGCCAACTTCCCGACCCACAGATCGGCCACAATGGTCCGGCGTCTGCAGCTACCGACGTCGTCGCGCATCATCCCACGGCCGGCGGCAATCGTGCGCGCAGAGTTCGCATCGCGACTCACCTTGACCGCCAACGATCTTGGTCCAGCGATGATCTCGGCCGTTAAACATGCCGCATCGATACGCAACCCGGAATTCGATGTCCGCCAACGTGCGCGGCGCAGCACCTGGGACACACCGCGGTTCCTCTATAGCTACGACGAAACCGCTGGCGGTGATCTCGTCCTGCCCCGCGGCCTCCATCCTCTGCTGACAGAACTCGTCGAATCGGCCGACAGCACGCTTCCCGTCGACGACAAACGCATCGTCGGTCAGCCCAACAAGTTCACCTGCAGCACGCCGCTGCGCACCGTTCAGACCACCGCACTGCACCGAATCCTGGAGCAGGACACCGGCGTCCTCATCGCCCCTCCGGGCACCGGAAAGACTGTTATCGCCTGTGCGGCAATCGAATCACGAGCTACCGCGACTCTGGTCCTGGTCGATCGCAAGGCCCTGGCCGATCAATGGCGCGACCGGATCAGCCGCCACCTGAGTTTCGCATGCGGTCAGATCGGCGGCGGGCGTTCGAAAACCACGGGCATCCTCGACATCGCGCTGCTGCCGACGCTTGCCCGCCGCGACAACGTCGAGGACATCACCGCCAACTACGGATTCGTCATTGTGGACGAATGCCACCACGTCGCCGCCAGCGCATTCTTCGGCGTCCTGAGCCGCATAGCCGCGCGGTACTGGCTCGGCCTAACCGCCACGCCGGAGCGCCGTGACGGCCTCGAAGACCTGATCTATCACCAACTCGGATCACACCACGTGGCCATCGAGCCGCCCAATGCCGGACAGCTCCCGGTCGACGGTTCCGACCTACTGACGCCCCACCCGGTTCTGCACCTGCACCCGACCGAATTCCAATACCGCGGCGACGCCGACCCCACCGCACCCGGTGGAATGGCCGAAATCTATCGAGCCCTCGTCGCCGATAAAGTACGGCTCGACCAGATCGTCGACGACGTGATGACCGCATCCGAAACCGGAGCCAACATCCTGGTGCTCACCACCTGGATCGAACACCTCAACGCCATCACCGACCAGCTACGCACCGCCGGAAAGACCGTCACCGTCCTCAGCGGCGGCATGAAGGCTCGTGAACGCCGCCAGATCGCCGACCAACTTGCCAACCACACGCCCGATTCGGAACCACTCCTGATCGTCGGCACCAGCTCGTTCATCGGAGAAGGCTTCGACTGCCCCGCTCTCGACACACTGTTCCTGGCAGCGCCAATCACCTTCAAGAACCGCCTCGTGCAATACATCGGTCGCGTCACCCGTCCCTACCCCTCGAAGACCACCGCAACCGTGCACGACTACCACGACGAGCACACCCCCGTCATCGCCTCATCGCTGAAGAAACGAACACCCGGCTACCTGAAGATGGGCTTCCCCGACCCGCGCAAGATGAGCCGATAGAACTCAATGCCGCAGATCGCAGCACTTGACCTGAGTTTGGACATGTGCGCCAGGAACGGCTCGACGCCCACGAATGGTGGTCCCAAACTCGGACAAGCTGAACCGCTATTGAGGTACTACGGAGACATCATTGCAGCTCAGACCGTGTTCTCCTGTGTCGGGCTGACAGGATTTGAACCTGCGACCACTTGACCCCCAGTCGGACAACCGGCGAATTTCGTTGTCTCGCAATAACTATCAACGCATCGCGACCAGCTCAAACAGTCTCATGACGTCTCTAGCCCACCCGCCCGGTTCGCACCCTCTCGTGACAACATCGTGACAACGCCTCCGCTTAGTAGGCTCGATCTCGGATCCTCGCGCAGTTTGCTGACTACGGTGTCGGTGCGCGTGGTGCTATCGAGCCGCCCAGCCGGAACTGGAACCACCTGCAGCTGTGGCGTGAAGCGTCCTCGGTGTCCTTGAGGCTCGTCAGGAGAACCCGCTCTTGTGCATGGCATGCGTCACCAGGAGTGCTGATGTCGCGAAGTGAGCCTGCATCCCGTCCCAGTTCTTCTTGAGCGTGGGAACGGCGGCCGCCGCTGTGATCGCACGAGACCAGTCGCCTTCCTTAATCGCCGACACCGTCGTGCGGCCGTCCGCCGAGTCCGTGAAGAAAGGCGTCGTCGATCCCGCGCTCTTGACGAGCTGCTTCTGCTCATCCATCACCAGGCTGTTGTACAGCCGGATGATGCCGTCCCCGCTCGTCACGGCCTTCTGCCATGCGATGACGTGCGGCAGGCAACTCGTTTGGAGCACGTGATTGTCCGGGCTGAAGACGTAGCACTCCTTGACGGTCCCCGTGAGGAACGGGTGCGCCGTGTTGCCCTTGTTGTACAGCAGCTGTCCGAGGTAATAGCAGCCCGAGCTGAAGGCGCCGATGGCAACGCGGCCCAGGTTCTTGGCGCCCGCCTTGCCTTTGCTCGCCGCGTACAGTGCCTGGATCTGCAGCAATATCTCCTGCATGAAGTCGGCCTCCACCCAGCGGCCGAATTGGGACGATCCGGTCGGCGCCGTGGCGGTGGGGCACGCGACGACCGTGACGACCTTCTTTCCGGCGGCTTGGACCTGATACGGCAATCCGCGCGACCGCGGGAAGAGGTGCACTGGGAAGTCGTACCAGAGGTTCTCCAGAAGCCCGTAGCAGGCGTAATCAAAGCTGAACGGGTAACCACGGATGTCATCGCGAAGGAACTTGCCGATGTAGGGATACGACTCCTGCTGGGGCGCGTGCCGGAAAAAGACGAACATCGGGGCAGGCTGGTCGGGAGGCAGATCCTGCGGCCAGCTGACGGAGATCGTCCGCGGGGCCGTCTTCGACATCCCCGCGATCTCGACCACGAAGGTGTCATTCTTCGGTGCGAACGGTGCGGGGACCGTCAGCGCCAGCTTTCCGGCATCCGCCTTAACGAGGTCGAGTATGACGGGCCGATCCGGGACCAGGCTCAGCGCGCGCTCGGGGATCTCCACTGGACTCTGGTCATTGTCCACCCGCTGTCGGATGAAGGCATCCGTGAAGTTCATGCTGCTGAGCAGCCCCTGGACACCCTTTCCGGCGCCGGGCGGAATCTCGGCAGGCAGGAGGGCGGCGGTGACGGAGGTGTCGAACGCCTTGACGAAGTCGGCCGTCGCATCCCGCAACCGCAGCAACCGGATGACGACTTTCAGGATGGTGACCGTCCCGTGCGACAGGGCGGGGGTCTCCACCGCCGCGGCACCGATCAGGCTGGTCTGCTTCAGAGTTCCGTCGGGCTGGGGCACGAACGTCACCGTGGCCTGCATCCACTCATCGCTGAGCGGGGTCGCGGTGATGCTCACGGACCTTGCCGCTGAGGGAATGTCGTATCCGTCGGGAACGTCGGCCATTCCATCGTTGACCCGATCATCGACCTCGACCAGGATCAGGCAGTCCACCTTGCGCGTTCCGTCCCAGGTCGTGGGCACGACGAAGATCCCGGTCATGCGATCGAGTCCTCTCCGTCGTCGGGCCCGTACGGCACGAAGCCGTCGTCAGGATCGGGAAGGTCGGTCGCGTCGGAAACGGCGACGGACGGTTCAACGCCGGGGAGCAGGGCATCTGCGGCGAACGCGTCGAAGTCGCTCTGCAGCCCACCCGCGGCGACGTATTGCTCCGCCAGCACGTGCAACCCGCCCGAATCGGTCCCGGAGCTGGTTGGCGGCGGCGGGGGTGCGCCGTCGGCTGTCGGCACGGGCGCCGGACCTGTCGCCTGCGCCTTCTGCGTGGCGAACGACAGTGTCTGATACTGCCGGGAATCAGCGAGCGAGACATCCTCGTCGATCACCGACGCCAACGCGGTGATGTTCATCGTGGCCCAGTTCGGATCGCTGAGGTCGGCGTTGCCGGAAGTCATGTCCGGCAACCCGATGGTCACGGGCACCGTTGTGTCGTCGTCGTCGCCTGACGTGATGACTACGCTAGAGACCGGCAGCACGGCGGAGATCGCGGTCGTCTGCAGGGAGAACACTTCGGCGAAGAAGAACTCCGTCTTCGTCGAGTCCAGGGTGGCAGCCGCGGCGAGTGAGCTGATCGTGGAGCTGACCGTGACGTCGGTGACGAACTTCACGGCCGTCTTCTGCGCGAAGGCGCCGCGCGCGGTGGGCCATCCCGCGGTCGGGGTGGAGACTATCGAGCTCGCCCCCCAGAGCACCGACCAGGTGCGTGCGAGCCGGTGCTGGATCGCGCCGTTCTTCAGCCGGAACACCGCAACGCGGATCGGCGCGGCAACGCAGGCGGGTGTGCCGAAGAGCTCGCCCAGAGAGGTGAGGAATTGCGTGTCACGGCCGACATCGCATCCGTAGAGCACGATGCGTGTGTTTGCAGTGATCGCGCCGGACCCCGGCGGCAGCAACGCCCCGGCCGCCTTCGCGCGCGCGTTGAGGACGGCGTTGCCGAGTTGTCCGCGCATGGTCACGCCGCCGGACTCCTCGTCGGTCTTGTGCAGCGGCATGTCCATGCCGCCCATTCCGGTCGCATGGCTCACGATGCTGATCACGTCGAAGAGCTGCACAGGACTGCCGGAGGCGCGGGTGGTCAGCTCGGCGAACACGCTCTCCAGGCTGAGCGCCTTCTGGCCGGGCTTCGGCCCCAGGACCGGGATAGTCGAGTCGCGGTCGGTGAAGAACTGCTTGGCATACGTGTAGTACTTGTTGGTCGTGCTGGCCGGGTCGGTCCCGGCGAGAAAGACGATCTCGCTCATCGCACGCCTCCGGCCTCGATCGCGATGTCGAACTCGAGCCCGCTGGAGCCTTCGCCGCGCCCGGTCTGCACGCTGCGCGCGGCCCACACGTGGCGGCCTCCGTCGGGAGAGCGAGCAAGGAACCACCGTCGACGCACGACGACGCCTTCCGGTGGGATCTCCTCCTCGTGGACGGGTGCGCCGCGCAACTCCTGCAGCACACTCGAGCGTGGTGCGACCACTTCCAGCGCACCGAGGGAATTCGGGCGCGGCAGGACCGCCTCCACGAGCACCACGGCGCGCAGCGATCCCTCATCGTGCACGGGCACGAACGGGACCCAGTGCGGAGGAACGTCGGTCATCAACCGGTAGAGCAGTTCCGCGCCATCCGGCCAGGGGAAGCCCGTGCCAAGATCGGCCGCGTACTCGGCAGCGAGGTCGTGGACATCGCCGAGCGGGTCGGTGACGATCTTCTCCAGCCCCCACACGAGGTTCGCGTTCTCGTCTCGCACGAAGACGACCTCCTCGACGACAGACCCCGTCAGCGCACTCGCGGTTGTGGCGGGCAGCACGAGTCGCGCGCGGTTGGTGCCGGGGCCGCTCGGAGTGAACATGGCCCAGCTGGAGAGGTCGGCGGGCTGAATGAGCTGCTGGACGCCGAAGGTGTCGACGACGACAAGATCGTCGACGGATGCGATCGTTCCCGCGGTGACGGGCGTCGGGAAGACGAACCAGTCGTTGCCGTACACGGTGGTGAAGTCGACGAGAGCGAGCCGGGAGAGGTCGTGGGTGGATGCGTCGATGCGGGCGAGCGACAGGCGGGCATCCTCGAACGCCCAATATCTGTCGTCCGGCATCCCGGGGAATCGGATAGGCGTGGGGATGCGACGCACAAGGGGTGTGTCGGCGGTGGACGGGAGCGCCGCGCCGGCATCCGTGAGGTCCAGATCCGGTACGTCGACTTTCTCGCTCGTGTGGTCGGGCGCGTTCAGCACCACGTGGGCTCCGCTGGCCAGGCCGAAGCGTCGCTCGAGGCGCCGGGGTTCCCAGGTCGACGGGCCGATGCCGAACGTCGTGACCGCCCAGCGCGCGACCGCCTGCAGTTCGGTTGCGGCGGCGCTCCACAGGGCAGCGGTCAGACCGAGCGCATGCGCCTCCTTTTCGGCGGGCGCGTTCGTGAGAGCGAGCGCCGCGGCGAGACCGTCGCAGAAGCGGGCGGGTGCTGACCGGAAGAGCACGTCCGAAGTCGCGGAGACATCCAGTGGGAACGACACGCGCAGGGCGTCGTTGACCTCTGCGCTGACGGCCGAGGAGATGCGGCGGCCCGCGTCGATGCGATCCCTCAGGCTGTGCGATGGTCCGGCTGATTCTCCGGCGACCACTGCCTCCAGCACCTGTGAAGCCGAGTCGTAGGGCAGGACTGTCTGGCCGTCGGCGCTCCAGCCGTCGATCGGATGGTCGGCGACGCGGAAGTCGACGCGGATGGGGCTACCGGCATCCTCACCGGCGAGCTCGCCGTATTGACGTTGGCGCGCGAGCATCCAGAGCGGGTCGGCGACGACCGCGGCGAGCCCCATACCGGGGTCGCCCTGACGGCTGACCGGTTCGACGCGATGGAACGCCCAGACGGTCACGATGCGCTCCCGGTCCAGCGCCAACGCGTGGGTTCGAAGGTGGCGGTCGTCAGGATGTCGCGCCAGGGCCTCGCGTCGCTCTCGTCGTAATCCGACACGTAGATCGCTGGCAGCACACGTGGGATGCGCTTGACGGCGTCGAGGTCGACCAGCCGGCACTGCGCGAGTTCGAGCGCCTCGTCGACGAGGCCGAACAGAGCGCTCCTGGTCCACTGATCGGTGCCGGGCACGCCGAGCAGAATGGTGTTCGGCGCCCGCGAGTTCGGTGCGGCCAGGTTGGCCGTCACGGCGCCGGACGCAACGCGATCAGGCACCACCTCGGACCAGGCGTCCAGCTCGATGCCGGTGGCGCTGCCGGCGAGCGTGCCTGTGCCCACGGCGACGATGCTCGTGACGGGGGTCGCGCCGAGCGGCAGCGGCAACACGCCACCTACCCAAGCGCGCGTCGCCGGCGTCGCCTCTCGATAGGGGAACACAGGGTCCTGCGCCGCTGCGAGCGGCAGCACGGATCCGCTCGTCAGCTCGTCGAGCAGGATCGCCTCGTCCAGCTCCCGCGCGGCATCCCGCACGCGGGCGGAATCCTGCAGCCAGCCGCTGAGTGAGGCGGCACTGACGCCGATGGCCGCCTGATCCGCGGCGCTGGTGCGGATCGACTCCGGCACGACGACGGTCCCCTCCAAGACCGGCGTGTCACCGAACAACGCCGTCGCGGCCTCGACCGGGCCGGGGGCGTCATCCGCCGCGGCCGCGCGTCGCGCAATGTCTTCGTCCGCCTGCGCCCCGGTCGTCACGATGCCGAAGAGCCGGGCATTCGCCGGTATCAGAACTGCTCGCGCCGCGGCGACCGCGGTGGCCAGACCCTCGGGGGCGACCGGCGTCGAGCCGGTGCCCTGAAGGCCGAAGCTCGTCGCCGACAACGGCCGGCGGCCGACCAGGGCGCGATGCCAGGCCGCGGCACGGCGCAGCAGCGTGAGCAGGGCTGCGTCGAGATCCTCATCCAGCCCGATGGCCGCCGGATACGGCGCGCCCCCTCCTCCGGTCCCCGGCAGCTCGGAGGACGCGATCGCCGCTGCCGTCACCAGTGGGAACAGCCCCGGCCCCTCCGTGCGGGCCGCATCGGCCGCGAGGTCCAGCGCCGACAGCCCGAGAGAGCCGAGCGGAACGGTGGCCAGTGTGTTGCCGTGGCCATCGGTGACACGCACGCCGATGCCGGTCGGCGATCCGAGCCGTGCGGCGAGGAACGCGTCGGTGCGAGGGGCGAGGTGCGCTCTGGGCGTCGCATTCGCGTATCCGGCTGGGCGCGCATCCGTGCCGAGCACGAGCAGCAGCCGCTGCTCGATCGCCGTGCCGGAGCGCGGCGTGGCTACCACTTCGTAGGCGTCGGGAGGAGGGGCGGCGCGACCGATGGCATCCGTCGCCGCTGCTGCGCGCTCGAAGTTAGAGCCGTCCAGCTGATACAACGCCTCGCCGAGGTTCAGGTCCGCGAAGGCGTCGAGCGCGCCGATCGCCTCAGCGATGGCGTCGGCCAGTGCGCTGTTCGCGGCCAACACGAGACGCGGACGGTCGGCGGCAGTCGCCGAGGCGTAGGCATCCGCGATCGCAGGGGCGAGCTTCGTGGCGACCGATCCCTGCTGTGCGAGTTCTTCCTCTGCGAGGGTCCAGCCGTTGACGACGAGGCGCTCGTCGGCGAGGTCGTCCAGCGCGTTCTCGAGCGTGCGGATGCGGAGTGGGTACAGCCTGCGCAGCTCGAAGACCAGCCAGTCGGCCTCCACGTTCCGCGTCGCGAATGCCTCGTGCAGCGAGCGCTCTATCCGGTAGCCGAGCAGGGCACCGAGTTGCTGCCCTTGCCGCATGCCCTGTGCGAGACCGAGCGCGAGCCGTGTGCGAGCCGAGTGCAGGTCCACCGCGAACGGGGCTGTGCCGGACGCCGCACCGTGCTCGTGCCATGCCGCGCGCAGCACGCCCGCTGTGGCGGCGTGGCGAATCGACGGCGCGAGCACCCAGCCGCGGTTGCGCGGATCCGTGTACACCCCGGGTCGGTCGGGCACCTCCTGCAGGCCCTGTGCCTGGAATCCGTCGACGTGGCCCCACGCTCCGAGCTGGATCCCACTCGGCGTCGTCGCGCGCAGCGCGACGAGTCGGCGCGTGGCGAGCGAGGTCACCCATGCGTCGTATCGATGCGACGCGGAGTCGACGACTTGGCCTGTGATGAGGGCTCGCTGGTCGACCGGCAGTGTGGCGAGCTCCGCCAGCGACGCCGAGAATGCGCGCACGGCATCCGTCCCCGTGTAGCGGCCGAGGTCGATCGGCCTGGCCTGGAGATCGACGTCCGCGGCCAGGCGACCCACCCAGTCGCCGACCGTGCTCGCCGTGCCGTCTGCCAGTGTGACGGTCTGAGCCAGCTTCTGCGTGGTCGTCAGCGGTGCACTGGTCGAGACTTCGGGGTTCGTGCTGACGGCGGCACCGGACAGCGTGCCGAAGACAGCCGTTGTCGGTCGCGCGAGTGCCACCTCGTCGAAGAGGCGGGAGGTGATCAGCTGCTCGTTCGCCGCGGCGTCGACGACCTGCACGGCCGCGTTTCGCAGCAGCAGGCCGAGGATGCTGGTGGCATCTTTCGGCGCGGGTTTTCGGATGTCGAAACTCGTCTCGCCGTCGACCGCCATCGGAAGGCGCAGCGGAGCAGTCACATCGGCGAAGAAGTTGCGTGCGGCCATCGGGATGGCGTCGCCGAGTCCCAACTCGGCAACTAGGGTGGCGCCGCCGATGCCCGGCGTGCCTCCGGACTGGACGATCCCGGTGGCCTCGAGCGCGCTGTAGGAGTACTGCCCGATGGCGCTGCGGATGCGGATGCGGCTGGAGGCTGGCTCGAAGCCGAGGATGTCGAGTCCGTGCACAGCGTCTGCGCCGCCGGCGATCCAGAGCGGGCGAAGGCCGGGCAGGAACCCGGTGAGCCCGCGCAGGAACGGCTCGTTCTCGGCGGCCTGCGTTCCCGGCGGTTGGACCGGCAGGATGCCGTACGGCTGCTTGCCGAGACGAAGCACAGGCAGCGGGCCTCCGGGTCGCACGTACTCGGTCACATGCCGGTAGATGGCCGGCAGCTGCGGCGTCTTGAATGCGGGAACCCCGAGCTGGCGGAGATAGGGTCCCCAGGTCGCCTCGAAAAGCGCTCGCTGCATCGTGCCTTGGCCGGAGACGCTCTTCGCCTCGGCTCCGGGCAGCCCGGCAAGTGCCTCGAGCGGCAGCCCGAGCGCGTTGGCGAGCACGGCGGCGTCGGAGTCCTGGTCGGGCGTCGGCGCCGCATTCGGATCGAGCGTGGCGGGCAATGGCCGGAAGTCGACACCGGACGGACTGTCGGAGAGGTTGTTCGTGGGCGTGCCCGGCGCGACGACGCCCGCGCCACGACTGACCCGGTGGTCCGCGATGAGCTCGGCCAACAGGGCAGCTGAGTCCTCGGCGTCGAGCGAAACGGTGATACCGACCACGGTGACGTCACTGATGGCCGTCGCACCCTGCAGGTCGACGTCGAGAGCCAGGCCGGCATTAACTGCGGTGTTGAAGTCGGACAGCCATGCCATGCCGCCCTGCAGCACCCCGTTCTCGTCGAGGAGTCCCGCCGGGTCGCCGCCCCACTCGATGCCGACGTCGACTTCGTCGAGCAAGGGCAGGCCCTGAGCGATGATCGGCTGGCCCGTCGTGGTGCGGATCCGTGCGACGAAGACGTCAGGCAGGGCGCGCGCAGTCGCGGCGCGGGCCGTCCCGGTCTGCCTCAGCGTCAGCTCGGGGGTCTTCCCGTCCGCACCCGGCTGAGTCTGTTCGCGCACCCACAGCGCGCGGTAGACGCCGACGGTCGACGCGAGGAGATTCCATGCGCCGTCCGCTGCATCCTCGCCGCCCGCCGACAGTGCCGACCAGTACGCCTGCCCGGCCGCATACTCGCCGTCGTCGAGCAACGGCTCGTGATCGTCGACGTGCGCGTCATCCGGGAAGATCCGGATCAGGAGATGCCCGTCGCGGATCCGCGTCTCCAAACGGACCGGCAGCAGGGCGATCGGCACGGCCTCGTCCACGCCCGCCAGTGGTTCTTCTTGAGCAGTTGCGCTCCCCCCGACGAAAATCCCGCTGTCACGGATGCCCGTGGTGAAGCGATCCGATGCTGACGACAAGCTCTGTCTCGCGCGCGTGAGCCTCTCAGCGGCCTCAGCGCGCTTGCTCGACACGGATGCGATGGCGGTCTCGTCTCCGGTGCGGCCGGCATCCGCGAGCTCGGCGTCGAGCGCCGCGAGCTGCGAGCGTTGGGTCGCGACGGCGTCCCGTGCGGTGCCGAGCTCGTTACGGAGGTGGCTGAAGTCGGTCATGCTGCCCCCTGCGGTAGCAGCTGCGTCGCGAGGAGACCGCGCCGGAACGGGAACTGGAGCATGATCCAGGCCTGCGTCGCGGCGTCGGCGCCCCACGCGAACGATGGGCCGCCTCCCACCCCCTTCGGCAGGGTCTTTGCGAAGCTCGCCGCGTTCAGGAAGGCGTTCCGGTCGAGGGTGGCACCGCCCCAGGTCGCGTCGTTCCAGGTGGATCCGGCCCAAGCTGCACTGTCACTGTCGTCCAGACCGAAGCGCGGCTCCGAGACGTGCTCCGAGAAGAAGAACCAGTACGCGGTGTCGGGATGCTCGCTCGCTGCGAGCACGATCGGCAGGGTCAGACCTGTGAACCCGAGGAGAAGCACGTCCGGTTCGAGCAGGCCGCGGAAGTCGGGGTCGATCGCGGGCTCCGCCATATGCCGCACGTTGTTCTCGACCACCGTGTGACCGGCCTGCACGATGACGGACGGATATCGGCGGATGAGTTCGCCCTTGATCACGAGCACGAGCGGGTCGTCGCCCGGATCGCCGAGGTCCGTCTGCAGCGCGGTGAGCGACAGCGTCGCGGAGCGGTGCAGTTCGTGCCGGAGGTCGTAGCGATCGGTCGGATCCGTGGTCAGCCGGTGCGACCAGAACTGCCTGGCGTAGGTTGCGCGCTGATCAGTCGGGTACTCGCGCCACAGCAGCTCGCGGGCGAGCTGGTCGTTGACCCCGACCAGGAAGGCACTGATGAATCCGCGGTTGGCGGCCGCGAGCGTCGTCGTGTCGGCCGGAAGGTGGTCGAGGCCCGGCAGCAGCCAGTCGTGCGAAATCGCGGCGAGATCGCCGTAGGTGGGCTCGGATAGATCGGGTGCCGGCATGATGTCGGCGAAGGAGTCGGCCAGCTCCGTGGGCAGCTGCGCGATCCGGCTGTTCACCGCAGCGCGCAGCGTCATACGCGGGTCCAGGGCCTTCAGCACCGTGTCGTGCAGCATGGCGAGACCGCCGGCGAGTGGCTGGGGCCTGCCGTCGTCCGGCAGGGGACGTACGAAACGATTGGTGAGGTCCGTGATCGAGTCGACCAGCTCGCTTCGCGCGCGCCCGGCGCCCGTCGCGCTCAACCCGAAGGACTCCGTCGCTGCGCGTGTGGGAGTGAAGGTGCCAGCGACGATCTTGTGGAACGAGTCGACGTCGAGGGTCGCCTCCAGCCCGGTGGATGCGATTCGCTGCAGCGCGGTGACGTCGATCGCGACTCGACTGCCCGTGACCTGCACGAGCGATCCGTTCTCCCGAAGCACGTCGAGGACGTCGGTGCGGGCGAGGCCCAGGGTCTGGTCGAGCGGGGTGCCGCCCGACGGCGCGGCCGACGCCGCCGGTGTGGCGGGCGTCGGTGGTGTGGTGGAGGCGTGCGGTGTGGTGTGGGTGTGCGGTGCGCCCGGTGAATGCGGCGCGGCGGGCGTGTCGACGATCGCGCGGACAAGGCCTGTCGGCAGCAGGCCGAATGACGAGGCGATCGTGTCGACGTTCAGAGTCGGACTGGCCAGGGTGGAGGTGACAGTGGCCTGGTCCGGCAGGGCGAAGCCCTGCGTGCCGGCGAGGGCATCCAGGTCTGATCCTGCCTGCGCGGGCGTGAGCGAGCCGGCATCGAGTCCCGGCACGAGCGTGTGGAGCAACTCCGTCAGACGTGTGCCCTGCCAGATGGCGCTGGGCGGCGTTGCGACCTCGATTCCGTCCAGGCGCACCTGGGTCGTGTACGGCCGACCGGCGGTCGAGTGGGCGTCGAGCGCGGCGACCGAGACCGCGCCGTTCCACGCCGGCTGCGCGAATGCGCCCCGCGTGCCACTGTGGCGGCGCAGTTCCACAGAGACCGCAGCGGCAGTCATCGCAGAGGTGGAGAGCGCGCCGCGCACGGTCTGGGTCGGCGACACCGCGATCTTGGGCAGAACGGGAGCGGCGCTGGTCAGGAGCGTCGCCGCGTCGAGCTGCTCGATCCACGTCGTGTACAGCCGGAGGCTGGAAGCCAGCGAGAACTCCGCCCTTCGCCGCAGCCTATTCGCTGCCAGCACATCGCCAACCTGCCGCCAGGCCGACTCCGCGTAGTGATCCTGATCCCGGCGCACGACCTCCGCCCCCAGCCCCGCGGCCACACGGAGGCGCGGATCGATGTTGAGTTCGGATTCCCATGGAGGTGCGGTCCCCGCCCCGATCGAGGCCGCCGAGCCGGCCGTTCCGACCGCGAGCTGGCCGTAGACGGGCGGACCGACACGCGGAGCCGCGGCATCCGGTCCGGTCACGAGCGAGAGGTCGTACCCGGCGTCGGCCAGCCGCGACAGCAACGTCGAGACGTAGTTCATACCGACGAGAGGGCGGATCGGTACGTCCTGCTCCTTCGGAGGACGAAGTGCGACGTGCATGGTCAGGTCGGGTGCTGCGTCGTGCGGGTCGTCCGGAACCGGCGAGGGCAATCCGCTGAGGGGATGGTCGACTCGAAGGGGTCTTCGGCCCATGCCGCCCGGCAGAGGGATGCCGTTGAGGCGCCGCACCAGGGTCTCGAAGTCGCCTGAGTCGCCCGTGGAGAAACGGAACGAGTGGTAGACGGGCAGCACCGCCCGACCGCCGCCGCTGTTCCAGGCGTACTGCCGGGAGGTGCGGATCGCGTTGGCGCCGTCGATGTCGCCTGTGCCCGAGAGGCGTGCGCTCTCCAGGAGCGGCACGATGCAGGCGAGCCAGTCGCGGTTGGGCTCGAGCCTCCGGGGGCAGATCAGCCTCGCGAGCGAGCCGGCTGGGTCACCGGGCACGGCGTCGTCGCCGAGGAACTGCGCGTGCGCCCACAGCCAGGCGCCCTCCGGATCGGGCAGCGCATCCGGATCCGCCGTGAGCTGCCAGCCGCTGCCGGACTGCTGCAGCGGGAACGCGTCGGAGGTGAGGTCCGTCACGTCGATCACGACCAGCGCGATCCAGGGCTCGAGGCGCCCGTTCTGCTCCGGCCGGCTGAACAGCCATGGCACGTCCGGGGAGTCGAATTCGACGAGGGCTAGATAGTTCGGCTCGACGCCGCGTGAGCCGTCCCGCGGCCAGGTGCGGATGACCTGGGCAGCGGGCACGCCCGTCACGTCGGCCGCCGTGAGCATGTCGAGCGATCCGCTCGCCTGCCCTGCGGCCCCGGGCACGGTCACGACCAGGTCGGCCGTGCCGCTGTCGGTCGGTGCGAAGCCGCGCGTGGAATGCGGTGCGTATGTGTACCGGGCGAGGCTCATCGGTGCATTAGCTCCGCCTCGTAGTCGGCGAACACTGCAACATCGGCGTTGCGGACTGTGCCCAGACCGAGCACATCGGCCACACCGACAAAGGTGGCGTCGACCGGTCCGGCCTCCGAGGATGCCGCTGCATATGCGGGCTCCGTCACGCCGATGCCGAGCGGTGCGGGCTGATGCAACTGGGCGAGGTGGCTTGCGCCGGCCGCCCCGAGATGGTTCCACTCGAAGATCGAGGCGTCGATGGTGGCGAAACGGCGCGGTCGGTCGGGAAGCGGGTCGCCGATCTGCTCCTCGTACACGACATCGACCGAGATGGTCGGCCCCACCCGCCAGGCGAGATCCTGAACGACGACCCCGGAGGCCATGGGAACGAACGCCGCCATCGACAGCCGCTCGTCGTCACTCAACTCGAAGTACTGCGCACGCGCGAAGTTCTCGGTGGCAGGTGTCGAGGGCAGATCGCCGGATGCGACCGCCAGAGTGACCGGGTTGGGTCCGGCGACTGGGTTGGTGCCGAATCGGTCGAGCATAACGTCCAGCGGCGCCACGGTCTGGCTGAGCCGGACCGAGCCGAGGGGATGCAGCCCGGTCGCTCGATCGCGCACGCGCACGACCTCCGAACCCGCGCCGGGTGCGAGCGCGGTCCATCTCTCCTTCGGGTCCCCCGCATCCGTCCCCGTCGGCCCGGCGAGTGCGCCGAGGACCTTCTGCGACACGTCGACAGCGGATCCGGCGGTGAGCGGCGCACTGCGGTCGCCCCACTCGATATCCAGCGTGCCGGAGACCGAGAAGAAGAGGAGGTCGATGCTGACGTGCGCGTGCGCGTGCCAGTGCCCGGGGCCTTCCAGCAGCAGCTCGACGCGGATGCCCAGGAGATCCTCGCCCTCGAAGGTCAGCGCGAAGTCTCCCGTGACCTTGGCGATGAACGAGAAGCTCGGCTGCGTGTGAATGAGCACGTCAGCGGTGATGGCACCGCGCGCGCCGAACGGCCCGATCTTCGCCGTCACGGAGAGGCTGCCGCCGAATTGCACCGTCGCCGCCGTGACAGCGAAATATGCCTCTGCGCGTATGGACAGTACGGGCGACGGGGCGAAAGAGACCGAGAGGCGCTTGAGGTCGCTCTTCGGACGTGGCCCGGCGTACTTCGGGTGGAATCCGCCGGCGGAGAAGATGAAGCCGGGCGAACCGGCCTGCAGCACGAGGTCGCCCTGGATCTCGAACATCGCGATGTGCGACTTGATGAGCGATGCCCCGAAGTACAGATCCCCAGTGCTGAAGTCGATTACGCCGACGAAGTTCGCGCGGATGTCGATGATCGCCGCGTCCGGGCTCGGCAGTGCGATTCGCAGCGTGCCAACGATCGCCCCGACGACCGGGTCGGGGAATGTGAACACCACCCCGACCGAGATCGTCACGAAGGGGTTGGGTCGCCCCCATCCCAGTTGGAGGATCGGACCGACGACGTATTGATCTCGGCGGGCAGGGAACGCGTTCTTGACGCTGGCGATGATCTCGGTCGCCCTCGCCGCGAGGTCGGCGGGGAACATGATGTCCTCGAGCTTGCCCGCACGCACCAGGTCAGCCAGGGCCTGGGAGTCCAGGGTGCGATTGAGTCCGAAGATGCCGCCGACACCGGTGAGCTGCAGGCCGAGGAACAGTTCGATCCCCGGCTCGAACGATACCGAGATGATGACGATGAACGTGATCGCGCCGTCGACTGTGCCGAAGACACCGACAGCACGGACCGTCAGCTGCACTTCGCCGAGCTTCAGCGCAAGCTCGAGCGCCCCTTCCGCGCCGTCGTCGGTGAAGGCGAGAAAGCCCTCGCCCGTTATGATCGGCGAGTCGATGGCCACGCCGATGCCGGTGGGCGGCCGCACCGAGGGCGACGAGATGTCGAGGATGCCGAGGTTGCCGCCTGCGTCGGACCGCACCGCGATCGGCACGGTCAGCCCCAGTCCGGCGATGCTCACGTTGAGAGGGCCGATCGAGACCGCGATCGAACCAGCCGTGCCGAGTTCGACGTGATCGGACGAGGTGGTGATCGTCGTGCTGAGGTCCGTGATCGAGATCCCCGGCAATCGGAGTGTGTTCGGCCAGGTCACCGACAAGCCGACTCCGCCCTCGAAGTGCACCCCGTGGTCGTCGGTCACGACGACGAAGGATCCCTTGAGGGTGATGCCGTCCGGCGGCAACAGCAGTGCGAGCACCGGACCGAGGAACAAACTCGACAGCGTAGCCTGCAGCGTCTCGAAGCCGCCCCGCACCGACCAGACGCCGGAGACAGTATCGAGGGTGGCCTCCAGCACCGGCTGACCGAACTCGATCCGCAGGGAGGACGGATCACCGAACACCCACGAGGACGTCGCGGGATCGATCCCCAGCGTCACCTTCGGTGTGATGCCGAACGGTGTGACCGAACCCCACCCCGTGATCGCGAGACCGACCTCCTGCGACCCATCGACGATCAGCTTCGCGATGCTGCCCAACTGCAGCGGTTGGGTGATGCCGGGGATCCGCACGACCGCGGCGGCGAAATCCGGCGGATCTGCCGAGGTTCCGTAGACCTCGACGGTCAGGGGGAACGGTTCGTCGTACGCATCGGCAGCCACGCGCAGCACGACCCGCTGCAGGAGGACGGCCGCGGTCGGGGCGGCGGAGGCGAGCTCTGTCGGCAAGGGTTCGTCAATGACCGGAATCGCGACGAACGAGCTCGTGCGCACACCCGAGAGGATGCCCGCGACCGTGATGTCGATCGTGCGCCGAAGCGTCTTCATCCGCTCCCAGAGGAAGGCGAGCGGGTTGTCCATGAGGGACTGCACGAGATCGAAGATCGGTAAGTCCGGCGCCGACAGTCCGATCCCGCGCAGGAACGCCCAGGTAGAGGGACTCAACCCCCGGATGGCGTCGTCGAGCGCAGTCGCCAGAACGACCTGCAGGAGCGAACCGATGTCATCCAGCACAACCGTGCCGCCGATCCGGGCGAGCTCGGCGGCCCCGGCGGCAGTGGGCGGGCGGGGCAGCGAGACGCTGCCGATCGAGTCGATCAACCCGGCCACGCCCTTCCAGGCCGCGGAGACGGGCTCGACGAGCTTCATCCAGTCCGGATGCCCAGAGGCGAGCTCCGTCACAGCGGATTCGATCCCCTTCGAGATCTCGGCGACGTCAGCCTCACTGCTCTTCAGCGTGTTCGCCGCCGTCTCGGCCGAGTCCCCGGTGAGGCCGAGTCGGGCCAGCAACTCACGGATGTGCGCTTCGTCCGAGAGCTGTTGGCTGAAGCTGTCGATCGTCCGCGTCAGGAGCGCTGCCGCGGCACCGTCCAAGCGCTTCGCCTCACCGGGCATGGCCGATCACCGGCTGCGTAGTCCTGCAAGCGATTTCATCCCACGGAACAAGGCTGATGATCATCCGCGCCCCCGCGATCGTTGCCTTCGTCGGTCCGAAACGGGCAACTCGTGTCGCGTGGCCCGTCGGAAGATGGTCCGAACAGCTCTGCGCTCGAGCAGGAGCCGCGCGTCCCAGTCTGAATGCTGGCTCAGACGATGGCAATGATCAATCTGAGCAAGTCTCGGCCCCTCGTACGGCGTCGTGATCCGCATTGACCGCACTGCGACCGCATCCGACTCGAAATCACCGCGGCCCCGGTCACGAAATTGCGGCCCAACCCCCTGCGCGAGCGCAACGTGGTTCATCGCTGTCGGCGGCGGCTTCATGAAGGTCCAGGCTTGTGGGGTCGTTGAAGTAGAGACCGCAAGTGCAGTCGAGAGCTTTTTCTGGCGTGCAGCGTTCACAGGTAGTCGTTAGTCAGGGTGATGGCCCGTCTGGTAGCCGACCTGCATGCAAGCAGTCACACCGACCACCTAGTCACGTGATGGGGTTCCGTGCGAGGAGCGCCTCGCACGCCGTCGCCGAGAAGTCGGTCCGACATCCCCACCCGCAGCGCAACGCCGATTCCGGGAACCATGCCGTAGTCGGTCAGGGTGAAGCCGACCGGGCCACCACAGCGTGGTCTGGTCGGCTCGCCCGGTCACCATCTCGCCGCCACACCACTAGCCCACTGCCGCACGTGCACGCCGACAAGCCAAGCCAGAAAAGACAGTTCGACGGCCAGCGCCACCAAACCACCCCATCTTCCCCACGCCCACACCCCCACCCCCATCACTCCCTCAACCATCAATCACACACACCTGACCGCCGCACCAACCACCCACCCCTCTTCCCCACTGCCCCATCACTATCCGTAACCGCCCATCCAAAAAACGCACGGGCACATTGGCACAGGGGTGCAAGACTGGGCGTAGGCCCTGCTGTCGAAACATGTTCGACGGCAGGAGGATTAGGGTCGAAGGCTGCGATCATGTTGACGATTTCCCGGTTGGGTCATCGCAGCACCAAGTACTACAACGACACCGCCAACCACGCTGGCCGTGATCACCGCTCAGCAAGCGGCGGACTAGCCGAGTATTACTCCGAAGACGAAACGCGAATCCCAGCTGGCTTGTCATCGGCGACAAAGACGCGATCGCGAAGTCGACCGGGCTCGACGAGTCAGCCTTTGCAAGGTGGGGACGCCGACACCGACATCGCCCGCCGTCCACCCGCTGAACGGCGGCTTGCTCGCGATGATCTGGTCCTCGCCCTGGATCCTCAACCTCGAGAACTCGCCGTCGATGTCGCGGGTCCACTTGCACACAGCCAGCCGAAAGTACCGACGAACGCCTGCGACGGATTCTTAGGGAACAGCTCGCAAGCTTCGAACGATCGGCGCGCGCTTGTGACAAGGGAAGTCTCCTGCGTCCGGCGACGGCTCCCGTGCCTTAGAAGACAGCTACGCGATCGGTTCGATCGACGCCAGTTCTCTCGCCAGATGTTCGCGTGCGATCTCTGCGTCGCACTGAGCCTGCATGTTGATGAAGAACATGTCGCTGAGACCCAGGGCGCGAGAAAGCCGAAGAGCAGTGTCCGCGGTGATGCTGCGCTTGCCGTGGACGATTTCGTTGATGCGGCGCGCCGGCACATCGATCGCCTTGGCGATCCGGTACTGCGAGACCCCCATCGGCTCGAGAAACTCGGTCAAGAGAATCTCACCAGGATGGGTGGGTGCGAAGTCTGCCATTGGTTTCTCCTCTCTAGTGGTAGTCGACAAGCTCGATGTTTCCGGCGCCGGCGGTGCTCCAGGTGAAGCAGATCCGCCACTGGTCGTTGACGCGAATGCTGTACTGGCCGGCTCGGTCACCGCTCAGCTTTCCAGGCGGTTACCGGGCGGCACGCGTAGGTCGTTGATGCTCTCAGCAGCGTTGATGAGAACGAGTTTGTTGTATGTGAGTCTGCTCAGCTCCGGACTGAGTTTCTTGACATAACGGCGACGCCAGGTCGCCTCGGTGTCCTTATCCCGGAAGGAGCGGATCACCGATCAATAGTAACGCTCAACGTTATTAACGTAAAGCGTTATCAATCTGGAGTTCGGAAAATTCTGCACGAAGTAGTCACCGGGGCGAATTACAGTCGTGAAACACCACTCACCACGAGGGGACCGCATGACCCACACAAACTCCCCCAGCCCGTTTGAGCCCACCCCCTTCACCGGGCGACCCATCAACGACCGTCTGCTTCTCAAGGTATCCGAAGCAGCTGCGGCCCTGCGTATCTCGCGCTCATCGCTTTATCGGCTCTTGTGCGATCGACGCGCGCCTAAACAGCGAGGTCAGAGACCCTTTATGTGGTCGGGCTGACAGGATTTGAACCTGCGACCACTTGACCCCCAGTCAAGTGCGCTACCAAACTGCGCCACAGCCCGGAGCCGCCGATTCGATCGGCAGCAGCACGTGAGCCTACCGCAGCGCGCCGTCACAATCCCAACCGCTTCTGAGCGGGTACACCTTGAGTCGTGAGCGCATCTGACGACACCCCGCTGTGGCTCTTCGCCGACCAACTCGGCCCGGCGACGCACGGCGGTGAGCACGCCCACCGCGAGGTGCTTCTCGTCGAGGCCACCTCGGCGCTGCGGCGCCGACCGTATCACCGCCAAAAGCTGCACATCGTGCTCTCGGCGCTCCGCCATGCCGACCGCGGCCTCGGCGACCGCGCGACCCTGCTGCAGTCCGATACCTACTCCGACGCGCTCGAGCGATACGGCCGCAAGGTCCTCGTCTATGAACCGACCTCACACGCCGCGGAGCGGTTCGTCTACCGCCTGAAGAACGAGGGCCTCGTCGCCGACGTGCTGCCGACACCGACCTTCGCGCTGCCGCGCAGGGACTTCGCCAAGTGGGCGGGCGACCGCACCCGCTTTCGCATGGAGGACTTCTACCGCGACCAACGCCGCCGCTTCGACGTGTTGATGAATGGCGCCGATCCCGTCGGCAACCGATGGAACTACGACGAAGAAAACCGGGAATCACCACCGAAAAAGCAAGCGACGCTTGATGTTCCGAAGCCCTATCAACCCCGCGAAGATGACGTCGACGAACAGGTCCGACACGACCTCGATCGCATGGACCTCCCCCATGTCGTCGGAAACGACGGACCCCGGCGCTTCGCCGTCACGCCAGCCGAAGCAAAACGGGCCCTCGACCGTTTCATCGAGCATCGCCTGCCGACCTTCGGCCGCTATGAAGACGCGATCATGGGCCAGGACTGGGCGATGTCGCACTCGCTGCTGTCGGTGCCGCTCAACCTCGGCGTGCTGCACCCGCTCGACGCCGTCGACGCCGCGGAAACCGCCTACCGGGACAACGGTGCACCGCTGGCGGCGGTTGAGGGCTTCATCCGCCAGATCCTCGGCTGGCGCGAGTACATGTGGCATCTGTACTGGCACTTCGGGCCCGGCTACACGCGCAACAACAAGCTGCAGGCCCGCACCGCGCTGCCCACGTGGTGGCGCGAGCTCGACGCCGACTCGGTCACCGCCGAATGCCTCCGCCACGCGTTGATGGGGGTTCGGGACCGCGGCTGGACCCACCACATCCAGCGGCTGATGGTGCTCGGCAATCACGCACTCCAGCGGGGCTACCGGCCCGCCGAGTTGACCGAGTGGTTCGCCACCGCCTATGTCGACGGATTCCGCTGGGTGATGCCGACCAACGTCGTCGGGATGAGCCAGCACGCCGACGGCGGGCAGTTGGCCACCAAGCCGTACGCCTCAGGTGGCGCCTACATCAACAAGATGAGCGACCACTGCGGCGAGTGCGCTTACGACCCGAAGAAGCGGCTCGGTGATGACGCCTGCCCGTTCACCGCCGGCTACTGGCAGTTCGTGCACCGCCACCGCGATCTGCTCGCCAAGAACAACCGCACGCAGCGCTCGGTTGCAACGATGGAGCGCCTCAAGGACCTCGACGCCGTGCTCGAGCAGGAGTCGGCGCGGCGCAACTTCTGACCTAAATGTTCAGCAGTCGGTACAGCCCGATCAGTCCGACGACGACGATGAACGCGCGCAGCGCAGTCGGTGACAGGCGCCGGCCGTAGTGGGCACCGAGGAATCCGCCTACCAACGATCCGACCGCGATCAGTCCAGCGGCCAGCCAGCTGATCCGGTCAAATGCGACGGTGATGTATGCCACCGCGGCAACGACATTCACGATCAACGACAGCAGGTTTTTGGCGGCGTTCATCCTTTGCATGTCTTCGGGCAGCAGCGCGCCCATCACGCCCATCAGCAGGATGCCCTGTGCCGCGGTGAAGTAGCCGCCGTAGATCCCGACCGCGAAGGTGCCGATCACCAGCGCAACCATCCGGCCCCGCGACACGTGTTCGGCCGACTGGCCTGCCGCCTCGGCCCTGGTGCGGGCCCAGTCTTGGATCCGCGGCCCGACCACCACCAGAAGCAGCGCCGCGATCAACAGCACCGGCACCACCTCGGTGAAGACCTTCTCGGGCAGATGCAGCAGCAGCCATGCTCCGAGCAGGGCACCGACGAATGACGCAGGCATCTGCCACCGCAACCGGTCCCACTGGCCGCCCAACTCCCGCCGGTACCCCCACGTTCCCGAGATTCCGCCGGCGACCAGCCCGATCGCATTCGACATAGTGGACACCACCGGCGGATAACCCAGCGCGACCAGCGTCGGGAACGTGACGAGCGTGCCCGAGCCGACGAGGCTGTTGATCGCTCCTGCCGCGACGCCCGCCAACGCGATCAGGATCATGTCGAGGACGGGCACCACGCCAACCTATCGAGAGCGCGGGCCCCTCTTTTCGCGCACCCGCACGTTGATGCGGATCGGGCTGCCCTCGAAGCCGAAGGTCTCGCGCAACCGCCGTTCCAGAAATCGGCGATACCCGGCCTCGAGGAAGCCAGTGGTGAACAGGACGAATGTCGGAGGGCGCGCGGTGGCCTGCGTGGCGAACAGAATGCGGGGCTGCTTACCGCCGCGCACCGGCGGAGGTGTTGCCGCCACCACCTCCTTGAGGAACGTGTTGAGCCTGCCGGTCGATATGCGGGTGTCCCACGACTCCAGCGCCGTCTCCAACGCGGGTACCAGCTTCTGCACCGCGCGGCCGGTTTTGGCCGAGATGTTCACCCGCGGCGCCCACTGCACCTGCGCCAATTCCCGTTCGATTTCGCGGCCCAGATCGTAGCGCCGGTCCTCGTCCACGAGGTCCCACTTGTTGAACGCCAGCACCAATGCCCGGCCCGCCTCGATCACCATCGACAAGATCCGCTGATCCTGCTCGGTCAGCGGCTGCGACCCGTCGATCAGCACGATGACCACCTCGGCGGCGTCGATGGCGCCATGGGTACGCACCGAGGCGTAGAACTCATGCCCGCTGGCCTGACCGACCTTGCGGCGCAGACCCGCCGTGTCAACGAATCGCCATGTCCGGTCGCCCAATTCGATCAGCGAATCGACAGGGTCGACGGTGGTGCCAGCCTGGTCGTGCACCACCGCGCGTTCGTCGCCCGCAAGCTTGTTCAGCAGCGAGCTCTTCCCCACGTTCGGCTTGCCCACCAGCGCCACCCGGCGGGGCCCGCCACCGGTCGCACCGGCCTCCGAGACCGCGGGCAACGCCTCGACGACGCGGTCGAGCAGATCGGCCACGCCCCGCCCATGCATGGCGCTGACCGGGTGCGGCTCTCCCATTCCCAGCGACCACAGTGCCGCCGCATCGGCCTCGCCGCGTTCGTTGTCCACCTTGTTGGCCGCCAGGAACACCGGCTTGCCGGACCGGCGCAGGATGCGCGCTGCCGCTTCGTCACCCGCCGTCGCGCCGACTACCGCGTCGACCACCAGGATGATCGCGTCGGCGGTGCGCATCGCCACCGACGCCTGCTCGGCGACCAGCTGTTGCAGACCTTTGGCATCGGGTTCCCAACCACCGGTGTCTTGGACGACGAAGCGGCGTCCCACCCAATTCGCGTCATACGAGACACGATCGCGGGTGACGCCGGGTACGTCCTGCACCACCGCCTCGCGGCGGCCGAGGATCCGGTTCACCAGGGTCGACTTGCCGACGTTCGGACGACCGACGATCGCGACCACCGGCGGCGGACCGGATGCCTCGCCGATCCCGACGCCGCCCTCGCCTGCCTCCGAATCGACGAGCTCCCAATCGCTTTCGTCGGCCCAGGTGCCATCCGCATCCGTCATCGCGACGCACCTGCACGCTGTTCGACGAGCTCCACGAGATGGGCGATCACATCGGACTCCGACATGTCGCTGGTGTCCACCACCAGCGCATCGTCGGCTGCCCGCAGCGGGGACACGTCGCGGGTCGAGTCGAGGTGGTCGCGGCGCTTCACGTCGGCCAGCACGCCGTTGTAGTCGTCCCCGAGCCCCTTGGCGACGTTCTGGTCGTTGCGCCGCCGCGCCCGTTCCTCCGCCGATGCGGTCAGGAAGATCTTGACGTCGGCATTCGGCAGCACGACGGTACCGATGTCACGGCCCTCGACCACGACACTGCCGGGTCCGGTGGCCAGTTCGCGTTGCAGTCCCACCAAGCGCGCCCGCACTGCGGGCACAGCCGACACCGCGGACACCGCTTTCGTCACCAGATCTCCACGGATTTCGTCCGAAACATCCTCTGCGTCAAGGTAAGCGCGGTCTTCATCGGGGTTGTACCCGACCGACAGCGGAACGTCCGCGGCTGCCGACTCGATGGCGAAGGTATCGGCGAGATCGGCACCTGAGCGCAGTACCGCCAGCGTCACGATGCGGTACATCGCTCCGGTATCCAGGTATCGCGCACCCAGGACACGCGCCAAACCCCTTGACACCGAAGACTTTCCGGTTCCGGCGGGGCCGTCGACCGCGATCACCACCGAAGAGCTCACAGGCCCACCGCCTTGTACAGCGCACCGATCTCGCTGCGATTGAGCACCCGGATGCTGCCGGGTCGCTGTTCGCCCAGCGAGACTCTACCGATGTCGGTGCGCACAAGCTCCTGGACGGGGAAACCGACCTCTGCGAGCAATCGGCGGACAATGCGCTTGCGCCCTTCGTGCAGTGTCACACGCACCATCGTCTTGCCCGGCACCGCATCCACCACGGCGAAGTCATCGACCCGGGCCGGACCGTCGTCCAGGTCGACGCCCTCACGCAGCCGGCGACCGAGGCCACGCGGCACCGACCCCGCCACCGTCGCGAGATAGGTTTTGGGTACCTCGAAGGACGGATGCATCAGGCGATGCGCCAACTCGCCGTCATTGGTGAGCAACATCAGGCCCTCGGTGTCGGCGTCGAGGCGTCCGACATGAAACAGCTTCTTGTTGCCGCGAACTCGGTGCTCGACCAGGTCGCCAATGCACGGCCTGCCGCGGTCATCGGACATGGTCGAATGCATGCCGCGCGGCTTGTTCAGCGCCAGATGCACCAAGGTGTCGTCGACCATCACCCGCGCCCCGTCGACCCGGATCATCGAGACATCGGGATCCACCCGGGTGCCCAGTTCGGTGACCACCTTGCCGTCGACCTCGACGCGACCGTCGAGGATCATCTTCTCGGCGACGCGTCGTGACGCAACCCCCGCCTGCGACAACACCTTCTGCAGCCGGACACCTTCCTGATCGGCCATCTCAGTCTTTGTCCACGTCGAAGGACATCGGCCGATCGCCACCCGCGGGTTGCGTGCCGAGTTTCACGAATCGCGGCTCGTCGGCGAGCGTTTCGCTCAGGTCGTCGATGACGTCGACGTCGGGCAGCAGCGGTGCGATATCCGGAAGGTCGGCCAGGGAGGATAACCCAAGCCTTTCCAGGAACAGCTCGGTCGTGGTGAAAGTAGTTGCGCCCGTATCGGAGTCCGTACCTGCCTCGGTGATCAATCCGCGGGCGAGCAGCGTCCGCATCACCGCATCCACATTGACGCCGCGCACCGCACTCACCCGTGCGCGCGTCACCGGTTGGCGGTACGCCACCACGGCCAGCGTCTCCAGCGCCGCGCGGGTCAACTTCGTGCGTGCACCGTCGAGCAGCAGCCGCTCCACATAGGGCGCGTACTGGGCCCGGGTATACATGCGCCACCCCCCACCGGCCTCGCGCAGATCGATACCACTGCCGCGCGTCGCCAATTCCGCGGCCATCACCTGCAGCTTCGCCGACACCCGGTAGGCCGGCTGCCCGATCGCCGCGGCCAGCGCATCGACGGTCACCGGCGTGTCCACCACCAGCAGCAGCGCCTCGAGCACTGCGCCGTGTTCGGCGTCGTCCAGCTCGGGCGGCTCGGCGACATCGATGCCGAGATGGTCGAGATCCGGGACGTCGCCGTTGCTCAGCGGCTCGACTTGCTCGTCGCCGTTGACGCGCCGCGGGCGGTCGTCGTCGACCCGGTCGGAAAATTCGTCAGTCATCGTTTGGCTCTTCCACCATCTCAGCGGCGTCGATTTCTTCGATCTCTTCGCTGGATGGCCGGTCTCCGGTCCACGAAATCTGCAGCACACCAAGCGGTTCTGATTGGTCAAATGCTACCGCCCGGGCCCGATACAATTCGAGCAGCGCCAGGAACCGGCCAACGATCAAGATCGGCTCCCGGCAGTCGGCGACCAGTTCTGAGAAGGTGGCCCAGTGCCCCTGGCCGCGACGTTGCAGCTGGGCGAGCATCTGTTCGGCCTGTTCAGGCACCGACACGATGGACTCGTGCAGATGCTCGGTGGCCACGGTGGGCACCGGCCGCGGAGTGAACGCGCTGGCCGCGATCTCGGCGAACAGCTGCGCGTCGACGCCCAGCATGACTTCGGGCAGCAGGTCTTCGTAGCGGTCTTCCAGCGACACCGCCCGCGGATAACTCCGCAGCGCCGCGGCCTCCAGCTCGGCGAACATCTCCGCGACGTGCTTGAAAGCCCGGTACTGCAGCAGGCGCGCGAACAGCAGGTCACGCACCTCCAGAAGCGCCAGGTCCTCCTCATCGTGGATCTCCCCTGCCGGCAGCAGGCGGGCAGCCTTGAGGTCCAGCAGGGTCGCCGCGATCACCAGGAACGCGGTCGTCTCGTCCAGCTCGAGCTGCGGCCCGATCGCCTTGGTGTAGGCGATGAAGTCATCGGTCACCTGGTGCAGGGCCACCTCGGTCACGTCGAGGCGGTGCGCGAAGATCAGCTGCAGGAGAAGGTCGAAGGGACCCTCGAAATTGCTCAGCCGTACCTGGAAGCCCGTCTGCTGCGACTCCGCTGGCTGGGTGTCCGTGTTCACGAACCAAACCGGTCGATGACCTCACGGGCCAACGATCGATAGGCTTGAGCGCCACCCGATTTCGGCGCCCACGTAGTGATGGGCTCGCCCGCGACGCTGGTTTCCGGGAAGCGCACCGTGCGGGTGATCACGGTGTCGAACACCAGATCACCGAACCTCTCCAGGACGCGAGCCATCACCTCGCGAGCGTTGACGGTGCGCGGGTCATAACGAGTGATCAGGATGCCACTGATGCTGAGCCGGGGGTTCAGTCGGTCGTGCACCTTGTCCACGGTGTCGGTCAGCAAGGCCAGCCCGCGCAGCGAGAAGTACTCGCATTCGGTCGGGATGATCACCGCGTCCGAACACGCCAGCCCGTTGACGGTCAGCAGACCGAGCGACGGCTGGCAGTCGATCAGCACGTAGTCGTAGCGGTCCAGCACCGGATGCAGCGCGCGAGCCAGCGACTGCTCCCTGCCGACCTCGTTGACCAGCTGGATCTCGGCCGCGGACAGGTCGATGTTGCTCGGCACCAGGTCCATGTTCTTGACCCGTGTGTGGATCAGTACGTCGTCGACGGACACCCGTGGCTCGACGAGCAGGTTGTAAATCGTGTGGTCGAGTTCGTAATGCGGCACGCCCAACCCCGCCGACAGTGCGCCCTGTGGGTCCAGGTCGACCAGCAACACCCGCCGGCCATATCCGGCCAGGCTGGCGCCCAGGTTTATGGTCGACGTGGTTTTGCCGACGCCGCCCTTTTGGTTGCACATCGCGATCACCTTCGCCGGCCCGTGCACGGTCTTGGGCTTGGGCTCGGGAATCAGCCGTGACGGCCGACCGGTCAGTCCAGCTTGTGCGGGAGGGTCGGCGCTGCCGCCGCCCTCACTCATGCCTCGGCTCCGAGACTGCGCAGGGCCATGGCGGACATCCGGGAAAGTTTAACGGTGAGCGCAGGCCTGGACAGGAAGACCCGCGGGCAGATCATCGACTGGGGCTAATCACGTCGACGGGGGGCTCGATGATGGGCTCCTCGCCGACGTCGGCTCGAGAGCCGCGGTCTACGACCTCGTATTCCGGTCTCGCGTGGCGACCCGACGGCGGGGACTCGCTGATTCCAATGCGTGTGTGCAACCGGGCAAGGGGCGCCGGGGCCCACCAGTTGGCCCGACCCATCACATGCATGAACGCAGGCAGCAGGATCATCCTGACCAGAGTCGCGTCCATCAGCACGGCCAACGTCAACCCGACGCCGAACATGCGCATGAACGACACCTGAGCGGCGATCAGCGCCGCGAAGGAGATGGACATGATCACCGCTGCCGCAGTGACCACCCGGCCGGTGTGGGCCAGACCCAATGCGACGGCTTCGTCGTTGTCCGCGCGGGTCTGCGAGGAGGCGAGCCAGTACTCGCGGATCCGCGAGAGCAGGAAAACCTCGTAGTCCATGGACAGGCCGAATGCGATGCAGAACAACAGCACCGGCATCGTGACGGCGAGCGTGCCGGTGACCGTGGTCCCGAAGCCTCCGAGGTGGCCGTCCTGGAAGATCCACACCAGCCCGCCGAATGCCGCGGTGAGCGACAGCACATTGAGTATCAGCGCCTTCAGCGGAAGCACCACGCTTCCGGTCAACAGGAAGAGCATGACGAACGTGGTGACGGCGATGAGGCCGAGTACGGCAGGCAGTCCCCCGATCACTGCGCGGACGATGTCGCGGTTGCTCTGGGCGATACCGGTCATCTCCACCTGTGCCCCACCGGGCGGCGCGACATCGTGCAGCCGGTCCAGCTGACGCTCCGACGCCTCGGAGGCCACGGCTGCGGTGCTCGTGACGGTGAAGTATGCCTTGTTTTCGGCGAGTCCCGCCGGCGCTGACGGCGGACCGATCCGCTGTCCGGCCACGTAGGTACCGTCAGGCGCCGAGACCGACGGCACGTCGGGAACCTTGGACAGGTCGGCGGCGTAGCGGGCGAGTTCCTGGGGTGCGACATCGGCGATGTCGGGGACGACGACGGTGACTGCGCTCGCCGAGTTGGTCGCGAAGTCGGCGCGCAGCTCGTCACCGACACGATGCGCCGAGGCCGATGTGGGCAGCACCTGTTCATCGGGGAACCCCCAACGCACTCCGAGGAACGGCGCACCGAGCAGTAGCAGGAAGGTCACGACCGCCAGCCCCAAGGGGACAGCCCGACGAGTCACGGCCTTGGTGGTGCGGTACCAGAAGGTCTTCTCCACCGGCGGGGCCACCGGTTCGCCACGGCGTAGCGCCCGCCGAAGCAGGCGCCGCACATCCAGCGCGTCGAGGCGGCGGCCCAGGAGCGTGATGACGGCCGGGGTCACGACCAGCGCCGCGCACGCGGCGAACGCCACCACCGAGACACCGGCGTACGCGAACGACTTCAGGAAGTACATCGGGAACAGCGCCATTGGCAGCATCGACAGTCCGACGATCGTCGCCGAGAACAACACCGTGCGACCGGCGGCCGCCATGGTGCGCATCAACGCCTGTTCGCGCGGGAAGCCCTCGGCAAGTTCGTCGCGATACCTGGAGAGAATCAGCAGCGTGTAGTCGATGGCGAGCGCCAGCCCCATGGCCGTCGCGAGATTGAGCGCGAAGATCGACACGTCCGTCACGAACGTCATCACGCGCAGCACGGCCATGGTTCCGAAGATGGCCATCGCCCCCACCGTCATCGGCAGTGTCGCGGCAAGCAGGCCGCCGAATATCCAGACAAGGACCAGAAAACTCAGCGGTATGGCGATCGATTCCATCAACAGGAGATCCCGCTCGGTCTGCGCGTTGATCTGGGCGTTCACCATGGCCGGTCCGCCGGCTTCGACGGTGATCCCGTCATGGTCGTGAACCAGTCGGTCGGACAGGTCCGTGGCGTAGGTGGCGGCGGTGCTTTCGTTGCCGGTCAGTCCGGCGACGATGAGCGCCGACTTGCCATCATTACTGATCAACGGCGCAGCAGCGTCGGGCGGAACACCCCAGGGCGATTCCACGAATGCGACGTATGACGTCGTCTTCAATTGTTCGACGATGTCCTTGCCGACCGCTTCAACCTGCGAGTCGCGCACGCCCCGGTCCGACCTGACGATGAGAAGGAATTGCATGTCGGGTCGGTCGAAGGTATCGGCCAGTACTGTTGCGGCCCGGGCCGACTCCGAAGTCGGATCCCGAAAACCGCCGCCTGACAAGCTCTTGGCCACCGGAACGCCGAAGACCGCGCAACCGATGATCACGAGAATCGCTATCGCGAGTACACGCCGCGGAGCCGACATGGCCAGTCTCGTCAAGCCATGCAACACGTCTCGTCCTTCCGCAGCGGGTTCTCAGCGACGCGCCGGGGCGTCAAGACGTTGGAACAGGTGCCCGGTCGAGTTCATCGGCGACGCGCTTGGCGACGTGCTGGGATTGTTTGGCGACATACGAGATGAGACCGGGCCGGGACAGGAACCCGATAAAGCGGAGGCCAGGGGCGGCGGGGTCGACGCCGATCGACTTCGGCACACCCCTGTCGTCCAACACCCCCAAGTGACCCACCATCGGTTCCAAACCTCGAACGTATCCGGTTGCGCAGATGACGACGTCGGGCTCGAGCACCCTGCCGTCGATCATCGAGACCGAGCCACCGCTGAACCGATCGATGGTTGAAACCACCTCGAAAACCCTGGCTTTGATCGCGTGAATCACTTCCCGGTCCACGATCACCGGCGCACGGCCCAGTCGTTTTCCTCTTGCGAACATTCCCTCTGCCGGCGCGGGCAGGCCGTATTCGGTGAGGTCGCCAACATCGAGACGTTGAGCGACGCGAGAGAGGCTGTCCGCCAACCAGATCGGTGAATCAAACAAGCGATTGGCGATGTAATCCGACGGGAATCCGCCCGGTAACGCGCGAAGCGCGATGTGCGGGGAGGTGCGCACGGCCAACCATGCCGCGGACGCTCCGCCAGTGGCGACGTCGTGCACGATTTCCATCGCGGACGAGCCTGCCCCGACCACAAGGACCCGCTTCCCCACGAAAGGTCCGGGGTTGCGATATCCGGACGAGTGCAGCACCTCGCCGCTGAAGGTGTCGAGTCCGGGCCAGTCCGGGAGCTTCGGCGTGTGTTCGTAGCCGGTGGCCACGACGACTTGCCGCGCCGCGATGTCGCCCGTCGTTGTCGACAGATGCCAACCGCCTGCGGTCTGATCGATCCGAGTGACACTCGTACCGAGCAGCAGCTCGATTCCGTCCTCGCGCGCATGCCGGTCGAGGTGCTCGACAACCTGGTCACGCGTCGGGAAAACGCCGGTCTCCTTCGGATAGGGCCGGTTGGGCATGTGAGACGTGCGCCGTCCGGTGTTGAGTTTCAACCTGTCGTATCGCGCCTTCCACGACGATCCGACATGGGCGGCGCGGTCCACCAGCAGCGGACGCAGCCCCTTGTCCCGAAGGCTCAACGCGGTCGCCACCCCGGACGGACCGGCACCGATGACGACGATCTGATGTTCCTGCATGTGTCCGCCCCTGACTTAAAGCTTGCGCCTCAGCGCGTTCAGCACTGCGCCCGTCGACGACCGTCCGCCCACGGTGATCCGTACGCCGCCGTCGACGTAATGCTTGACCCGGACCGCGGCTTCGTCGTCGAACACCTCTTTCCACTGACCGCCCGCTCCGGGCAGATACACGAAGTTGGCGTGCCCGTCGGTGCAATGAACACCCATGGAACGCAACCTCATACGCAGATTGCGCCGCTCAGCGGTGATCATCCGAATTCGTTGCTGTAGTTGGCTTTCGGCTTGATAGGACGCTGCCACTGCGACCAAGCTGGTGATACCCATGCCGAAAGGTAGCTGCATCGCCCATAGTTTGGCTGCCAACTCCCAAGAGCTGTATGCGTATCCGATCCGAAGGCCGGCCAGGCCGTACGCCTTCGAGAAGGTGCGCATCACCACGACGTTGGGAAATCGCTCGATCAACGACACCGAGTCGAGCCGGTAAGCGGGTGCTACGAACTCCGCATAGGCCTCATCCAGAATCACCACGGTGTCACTGGGGACTCGCTTGAGGAACTCTTCGATGTCTGCAGCCGATTCCACTGTGCCGGTGGGATTGTGGGGCCGACAGATGACCACGAGTCGTGCGTCCGACGCCGCGTCGGCCATCGCGTCGAGGTCGTGGTGACCCTGTTGGTCGAGGGGAACCTTGACCGGAACGAGCCGAGTCATCGCCGCGACGATCGGATACCCCTCGAAGGTGGGATCGGAAATCACGATCCGGTCGCCGGGATCGGTCATCGCCTGCATCACCTGCAGCATTACTCCCGTCGCCCCGGCGCCAAGGCTGACCTGCTCCTCGGGCACGCCGATTCGGGCTGCTATCAACCGACGCAGTCGCTCCGGAAGAAAGTCTGGATACCGATTCGCGGCCAGCACCGACTCGATCAGTGCGGTGCGCACCGCCGGCAAGGGCGCAAAGGGACTTTCGTTGAGCGCGAGAGCCGTCGGGTCGACCGCGTGCGGCAATGGTGTGCATTCGGGGGCCGGAGCCTTTCGACTCCGCGGCACGGCTCCCGACTCGGCAATGATGGTCATGACGTCATCCATTTGGGGGTGATGGGGAGGCCGTTGTGGTGGCGGTATTCGGCGATGGCTTTGAGGTTTTTGAGTTCGAGTTCGTGGCCGGCGCCGAACATCTCCCAGAAGTCGCCGACCCACACCGGGCGTTCGGGTGGGGCGGCTTCGGGGTAGGGGTTGTGGTCATAGAACGGGTGATGGCAGTTGGTCCACAACACCACCGAGCCGGGTTTGTTGAGCACCACCTGGGCGTCGACGACGCGCATCAAATAGATCATCCACAGGTGGGCGCCCTGGTCCCAGGCGCAGTGGTAGTCCACCGTGCGGGCTTGCGGGTTGGCGATGGTGCGGGTGTAGATCTCGGTTTCTGAGCCCAGCCGGTCATAGGCCAGCCACAGCCCGTCTTCCTCGGTGGGCGCAAACCCGCGCAGGCTATAGGTCCACTCCTCCAGACTGCGGGTGTCCGACAGATACTCATAGAGCTCATCGGGCGGGCAGTCGATGTAGTCGTTGACCGTGCAGAACCGGCCGAAGACCTGCTCATGGGGATAGACCGACCGCATCATGTCCAAGATGATCGGCGTGGCCTTCTCCCGCGGCGAGGTCTCGATCCGGATAACCCCCTCGATCGGATCGTTGCTACATTCACGAGCCGCGATATCTTCAAGCGCTGGCAGAGACATGGAACCGTTGCTCCTCCGGGGTTGGCTGACACGTGGTCGGGTTGGTGGGCTTGGCAGCCCCGAGAAATGGTGCGAAGGGCGGGATTTCGTCCGCCGAGCACTCGACACTGACGACAGACGGGCCCTCTACGTCGAGTGCTCCGGCCAAGGCGGCGGGAAGGGCATCGATGTCGGATACCTCGACCGCCGACAGATCGGGAAACATCGCAGCCAGCCCGGCACCGAGGTGGCTCGGCCGGAACCGGTTATAGCTGTAGATATCGTCGTAGTAGAGCTGTTCGCGGGTGACGCACATCGCGTGGGCGTTGTTGTTGAACAGCACGAACGTCACCGGCAGCCGATACTGAATGGCCGTGTGAAGTTCCATGCCGTGCATGTAGAAAGAGCCGTCACCGGCGATGACAACGGTGCGTTGGCGGCGTGCGAAGGCCATCCCGATACCGGCGCCGAAGCTGTAGCCCATGCCGCCCATGCCCAGCGCCACGATGAAGCGGCCGCCTCGCCGGACGGGCAGGTAATGGATCGCGGCGGCTCCGGCATTGCCGGCGTCGACCACGACGTTGACTCCATCGGGCAGTGCCCGGTCGAGGGCCGCCATCGCCTCCCGGTACCGCACGCCATCGCCCTCATGGGGAGGCGGCACCAATTGTGTGCGCGGCACTCGATCCGGCACTCGAAGCCCGCGCGGCCTGTCGATGCCCGACAACGCCCGGGTGAGCTTCACCAGGGACGCGCGCAGGTCGTCGGTGTGGACGTGGGTGCAGGGCAGATACGGCGGAGCGGAGCCGATCGACAATGTTCGGCTGCGCCCGAGCGCCTCGTCGAGGCCCGCGCGGGCGGTGACCGACAGCCGGGTGCCCACCAGCAGACAGACCGCGCTGGTGTGGACGGCGTCGACGGTTCCGGGATGTCCCATCACGCCGGTCACTCCGAGCGCCGACGACGATCCGCACCCGGGTGTGCCCGCGGCGTCCTTCGCGTCCGGGACGCACGCCACCGTGGCACGCAGCAGCGCCCGGAGCTGCTCCAGTTCTACTCGCGCATCGTCGCGGGCGACTTGTTCCCCGGCGATGATCGTCACCGGGCCGCGGGCCAGGCGAAGCGCCCGTGCGATCGGATGCGGGTCGCCGATCGCAGGCGGCTCCGAACTGTGATGGCCGTTGCGGTCACTGGCCGGCACGTTCGATTGCTGAATATCCTTGGGCAACAACAGAACCGCGGGACCACCGGATCGCGCCGCCGTGATCGCCCTCGGAAGTGCGTCGAGGATGTCAGCCGGAGTCGAGATGCGTTCACAGAAGACCGAGACCGCAGAGAACAACGCCTCGGCGTTCAGAGACCCGTTGCGCCCGCTGGTGTCCTGGAAGCTTCCCCGGCCGTCGAGTGTCGTGGGGGGTTGCCCGACCAGTGCCAGCACAGGCACACGACTGGTCAGCGACTCCCCCAACGCAGGAATCAGATTCAGCGACCCGCCGCCCGATGTCGCCATCACGACGCCCAGTCCGGTGCCACTGCGGCTGAATCCGTCGGCCATGGTGGCCGCTGAGAACTCGTGCTTGGCAAGGACCGCGGTGATGTCGTCGCGGAAGTAGGCCGCGTCGTACAGGTCCTCGATGTTTGCGCCGTCTACTCCGAAAATGTGGCTAACTCCACCGGCCGCCAAAAAAGCCACGATGTGGTCGGCGACCCGTCCATTGGCAGACGAGGCCATACACACGTCTCCTCGATGTACCACCATTCGACACCCCCAGATACCGCAACCATATGGCATTGAATGCCGTCGTTTGCGACGTTTTCCATCTCTGAGACGCACACAGTACAACGCGCTCCGGCAAATCTTTGATATTTGTACGTCGCCGAAGCGAGATTCTTCTGTAATCAAGGATAGTGTTTCCGTTGTCAAACAGTTTGGTCGCGATGGCCTCCCAGCCAGGGCCCTGCTAGCAGGCAGTTTGCGACGCGTGAGGCTAACCCTACTGATCGGTATCCGCCGAAATTCAGCAACGTCAGCAACGCGTGGCGCTCGGCGACGGTTATCGCGCTCGTGTGCGGGACGTCACGCCCGCGGGCTTCACCGGTGCGTCGACACCGCTGACGGGCGACGGCGCGTCGGCCGACGCCCGGCGTGCCGAAGCGTGCTCGGCGAATCACATCGGTGAGGTATGTGGAAGACTGTCGTTTCCAGCGCCGTTGACTTGTGTTGCCGACTGATACCGAAGATCAATCGCCCTTGGGCCGGCCCGGGCTAACCGGAGACGCTCCCCCCGCGTCACGATGGGGAGAGAATTCACCGGCCGCTGCGCCGCACGGCGATCGGGGCCCGAATCAGCGTTGCGCGGATGTCGCCTCCTGGTCGACCGTTGTCAACTCTGGCAACGTGTGTCAGGCTCTAACACGCAAACTGTCGACGTGCGGGGGCAGGCAGGCCGTTTGAGGTCACTACTCGAGACAAGGGGGCGGCGTGAGGTATCGGTTCAGCGCCCACGCCATTCCTTCTGCCCGGGTTGGAATAGCAATATTTGGTCTCCGATATAATCTCGGCAATAATTTGGCTTATTTGCATAATGCGCTGCGCCAACAAAATTGCCGACCTAATAAACTGCCGGTTGTTTCGCGTCGGCATAACGCGGGGCGGTTCGCCAAATGTCGCTCCTCTTGAGTCGCCGGCCGTCGCAGTTGGCCGATCCGCACCGATGGATCGACGCCAACCATCGTGCTGAACTGCGGAAACGGTCGCGGAAACGGCCGGCGGCCGCGTCGATCATCTTCAATGGACTTTGTTGTCACTTTTGCGCGCCACAGACGGAAATGAGCAAATTGCGCGTGCGCGCAGCCACCCATTGGCCGAGCAGTGTGTCGCAGTCCTGTTTTGCTCAGTTACGGCCAGCCGCGGGCACCACAGAGTGGCCAGCTACGGCTGTGAAGTTATTAACGGAAACGAAACGCTCGGCGTCGATCGAGCCGACAAAACGATCAGATCGGTTTCGGGCATGAACGCTTCTTCGACTGCTCTGGGACTCGCGCGCGCCGTGGCCGCCGGCGTCGACCCAGTGGGCTTCTTCCGCCGTCACGCCACCGATGACAACCCGTTCACGCTGCGCTTTCCCGGACTCGGCGAGGTGGTGTTCTTCGGCACCGCAGCTGCAGCCCAGGATATTTTCACCGCACCCGCCGCGGGTTCGCAGGCTCCGCTGCCCAACCCGATCGAGCCTGTCGTCGGATCGGGGTCTTTGATTTTGTTGTCGGGCGAAAAGCATCGCCGCGAGCGCGGACTGCTAATGCCCGCACTTCACGGCGAGCGAGTGAAGAGCTATGCCGGTACCTTTGCATCGGCTACAGCTGACCAGCTGCGCACGTTGCGACCCGGCCAGTCGGTCGCGGCCTATGAGCTCGCCGTCCAGATCGCTCTGCATATCGCCATCCGGGTGGTCTTCAGTGTGAACGATCCCGACCGTCGGCGTCAGTACAGTGACGCCGTCACGGGGCTGTTGCAAGCCAACACCGCGCCGCTGATGCTGGTGCCCCCGTTGCGTCGCGAGTTCGGCGGTCGTGGTCCGTGGGCGCGGCTGGTCAGTCTGCGCGATCAACTCGACCGGTTGTTGTCCGATGACATAGCCGACCGCCGCGAGCGCGGGTTCACCGATCCCGACATGCTGAATGTGCTGCTCTCGACAACCGATGAGGACGGTCGCGGCCGCAGCGAGCAGGAAATGCATGATCAACTGCGGACGCTGTTGGCGGCGGGTCATGAGACGACGGCCTCATCGCTGGCATGGGCGCTTTACCATATTCACCGCGACGATGCTGTGCGCGAGCGGTTGATCGCCGAGCTCGCCGGCCACCCGTCACCTATGGAGATGACCGCGTTGCCCTACCTTGGAGCGGTCATCAAGGAGAGTCAACGGATGCACCCGCCGGTGCCCATTGTGCTGCGGCGGCTGACGGGCCCCTTGACCGTCGGCGGTGTCGAGTACCCGACCGGGCGAGTCATCGGAATTGCTTTGTACGCCCTGCATTTCAATCCGGCAATCTGGTCAGAACCGGAGCGCTTCATGCCTGAACGGTTCCTCGACAAGCGGATTTCACCGTTTGAGTACGCCCCGTTCGGCGGTGGGCACCGCCGGTGCATCGGTGCCGCCTTCGCGACTTCGGAACTGGCCGTCGCGATCGGAACGATCCTAACGACGCTCGAGCTGGAGATGCCCGCACGGGACCGCAGCGCGGCTCCTCCGCGCGGAGTGCCGCGCGGCATCGCCGTGGCGCCGGCTCGTGAAATCAACCTCATGGTGACCGGTCGTCGTGATGCGGAAGGATGTCAGGCACCCGCCGAACGCAGTGGCGCACCCACGGACTAGCTGGCCCCACGAATACGATTGTTGAGCTTCGCCTGATGACATGGCAGCGATCAGCGCCCTTCCTGAGATGGTCGTTCTGGCGAATGGTGTTCGGCCAGCACAATATTCCAGTGACGGGTCAGATCGGCGATGGCCGAGAGGCGGCCGTCGCGGACTATGTCGTGGCCAACGCCCGGCGCGGGCACATCGACGACGTTCTGTCCGCCATAGACCGCTTTGCGTACACCAAATCGTTTCTGGTCAACATCGGCGACGAAAAGGGTGCAATTCTTGATGCGGCGGTCCGCCGGGCCGACCCCGCGGTGGTTCTCGAACTCGGCACCTATTGCGGCTATAGCGCCTTGCGGATCGCGCGCGTCGCTCCCCGGGCGCGGGTGTACTCGATCGAACTTGCCGCCGCCAACGCCGGCATCGCGCGCCGGATCTGGGCCCATGCCGGTGTGGCGGATCGCGTCACCTGCGTGGTGGGCACAATCGGCGACGGCGGCGCGACCCTCGACGCGCTGGCCGCTACGCACGGCTTTGGCTGCGGAGCAGTGGATTTCGTTCTCATCGACCATGACAAATCCGCCTACCTGTCGGATCTGCAGAGCATTCTCGATCGAGGTTGGCTACATCCGGGTTCGATCGTGGTGGCGGACAATGTGAAGATCCCCGGCGCGCCTGACTACCGGGCCTACATGCGCGCGCAGCAGGCCAAACTCTGGGTAAGCGTCGAGCACCGCACGCATGGCGAATACCAGGCCCTGTTGCCTGACATTCTGATGGAGTCCGAGTACTTGGGACAACGGACCAGTGAACGCTAAACCGTTCGGCCGTCGCGACACCGAGTTCGCAGAATCACAAGACACGGATTTCAGCGGATCGGCGCTACCCGCAGCCGGAATCACGCTAGATTCCCGATCTGATAGCAAACCAGCCAAATCTCTTGGGGGGTCGAGTCATGGTGCCACTTCCTACCGGGCGACAGTACCTACGCGAATCTGACGGCTACGAGGAGGCGCGGCGTGCCACCGTCTGGAATGGGCTGCTGCCGAACCGGTTTCCAGACGTAATCGTGCAGGCGGAGGGGGTCGACGACATTGTCGCCGCGGTGCGCCAAGCCGGGCGTGACGGTCATCACATCAGCGTGTGCTCGGGCGGGCACAGCTGGGCAGCGAGCCACCTGCGCGACGGGGGCCTGCTCCTGGATGTCAGCCGCATCGATCACTGCACGGTCGACACGGACCGTAAGGTCGCCGTCGTCGGTCCGGGCAAGATCGGCAGCGTCCTGGCATCCGAACTCGACAAGGAGGGGCTGTTTTTTCCGGCCGGCCACTGCGAAGGCATCTGCGTCGGCGGATATCTCCTGCAAGGCGGATATGGCTGGAACAGCCGAGTATTGGGCCCCGCGTGCGAGAGCGTGATCGGAATCGATGTCGTCACCGCCGAGGGTGAGCAACTCTTCTGTGACAGCGAGAACAACTCGGATTTATATTGGGCCGCACGCGGTTCGGGTCCCGGATTCTTTGCCGTGGTCACCGCATTCCATTTGCGGCTTCACCCGAAACCTCCTGTCTGCGGCAGCTGCCTGTACATCTATCCGGTCGAACTGGCCGACGAGGTGTTCACCTGGGCGCGGTCGATCAGCCCACAGATCGACGACTGTGTCGAGATGCAGATCATCACCTCGCGGAACCTTCCGGCGCTCGGGCTCGACCACCCGAGCATGGTCGTGGCGTCGCCTGCGTTCGCGCAGTCCGAAGAGGAGGCGGCAGAAGCGCTGGCGATCCTGGGCACCTGCCCGGTCGTCGACCAGTCCTTGATCAAGGTGCCGTACGCAACCACCGACCTGGCGGGGTGGTACGGCGCCATCATGAGCAATTATCCGAGCGGTCATCGTTACGTCGCCGACAACATGTGGACGTCGGCGTCGGCCGAGGAACTGCTCCCCGGTATCCATCGCATCATCGACACGATGCCGCCGCCGCCGTCGCACTTCCTGATGTTCAACTGGAGCCCCACCCCGGCCAGGGACGACTTGTTCTACGGCCTAGAGGACGAGATCAACCTCGCTCTGTACGCGGTGTGGAACGACCCGGCCGAGGACGAGCGGTGCATCGAGTGGCCGCGCGCGAACATGGCGGCGATGTCGCACCTTTCGAGCGGGGTCGGACTCGCTGACGAGAACCTCGGCCGCCGTCCGGCGAAATTCGCCACCGACGAGAACATGGCGCGGCTGGATCGGATACGCGACAAATACGACCCACAGGGACGCTTCAACAGCTGGATGGGTCGCGTGTCGTGAGCCCAACGCGCGCTGCCGCGGGCCGCAGTCGCTAACGCGCGCGCGGGTGGGCTCCAGCCCACACTTCCCTCAGCGCGTGCACGGTGACGAGGGTGTAGATCTGCGTGGTGGTGACCGACGCGTGACCGAGCAGCTCCTGCACCACGCGGACATCGGCGCCGCCGTCGAGCAGGTGGGTGGCGAAGGAATGCCGAAGCGTGTGCGGCGACACCGCGGCGGTTATCCCCGCCCGCTCGGCGGCGTCCTGCAGCACCTGCCACGCGCTCTGCCGGGACAGCCGCGTGCCTCGCGCGTTGAGGAAGATCGCCGGCGTGCCCTTGCCCCGTCGCGCCAGCTCCGGTCGACCCCGGACCAGGTAGGCATCCAGCGCGGAGACCGCTGGCCGGCCGATCGGCACCAACCGCTGCTTTCCGCCTTTGCCCCGCAACAACACCGACCTGGCATGGGTGTCTACGTCGTCGATGTCGAGGCCCACCGCCTCGGAGATTCGGGCACCGGTGGAGTACAACAACTCGAGCATGGCGCGGTTGCGCAGGGTCAGCGGGCCGTCGGCCTCGCTGTCGCCGCCCGCCCCCTCCAGCAGCGCCAGCACTTCGTCGACGGTCAAGCTCTTGGGGAGCCGTCTACTCGGTGTCGGCGGCTTCACGGCGCGGGCCACGTCGAGTTCGGTGACACCTTCGGCCGCGGCGAAGCGGTGCAACCCGCGTACCGCGATCAGCGCGCGCGCCGCCGACACTGCGGACAGCGCTGCCGTGCCGCTGTCCGGGTCGCCCCGGCGCAGCGCCGCCAGGAAGTCGCTGACGTCCGCCTCGGTGACCTTGGCGAGGTCGTCGATCCCGCGAAGGGTGAGGTGTTCGGCGTAGCGCCGCAGATCCCTGCGATAGGAACTCAACGTGTTGGCGGCGACGCCACGCTCGATCGTCAGATGATCGAGATAGCCCTGAAGCTGGTCGTCGAGCACCGGGCGGAGTGCCGGCGATGTCGTCATGACTGTGACTTCCGGCGGGTGAACGCGGTCGACCTGTCATCCCACGGCGCCGTGACGGAACGCAACGAGTCGAAATCCTCGCGCGCCGCGTGTGCGGCGAGAATCCCGCTCACCGCGATGGTGTTGACGATCTCGCCTCGCAGCACCATCCCCACCGCGTCGTCGAGGGAGAACCACCGAACCACCAGATCGGCCTCTTCGTCGTGGGCATGTGGCCTGCCTACGTCGGACAGGCCGGTGGCGAGGTACACCCGTACGCTCTCATCGCTGAAGCCCGGGGCGCTGACGAGGTCCACCAGAACGCGCCAGTCCCGCGCCGAGAGCCCCGCCTCCTCTTCGAGTTCGCGGACCGCGGTGCGCTGCGGCGCCTCGTCGCCCATGTCCAGGAGTCCCGCCGGCAGTTCCCACAGTCGCCTGCCGACCGGATGGCGGTATTGGTAGACCATGACGATCCTTCCGTCATCGTCCATTGCGAGGATGGCGACGGCACCGTAGTGCTCGACGACCTCGCGTCGGGCGGTGTTGCCGCCGGGCATCCGTACCTTGTCTGCGCGCAGCGCGAAGATCTTCCCGACGTAGAGGGTTTCGGAGTCGACGGTCGCGAACTCGTGTTCAGCCACGGACGTCGGACTTTTCCCGGGAGTCGTCCTGGAGCAGTTGCCCCACGTCCTCCCGGCGCTCGGCTCCGTTCGCTCGCTGCTCGGGGATCTCCACCGGCAACCGCTCGGCGGCCTTGTAGTCCAGCGCCGCACCGATGAAGGCCGCAAAGAGCGGGTGCGGCCGGGTGGGACGGCTCTTCAGCTCCGGATGAGCCTGCGTGCCGACCACGAACGGGTGCACCTGCGGGTCGTACTCGACGAACTCCACCAGATGGCCGTCCGGCGACGTGCCGGAGAACCGCAGCCCGCTTTCGGCAATGCGGTCTCGGTAGGCATTGTTGACCTCGTAGCGGTGCCGATGCCGCTCGGACACCTCTGTCGACCCATACGCTTGCGCCACAACCGAACCCGGCTCGAGCACGGCCGGGTAGGCCCCAAGCCGCATCGTGCCGCCGAGGTCGGCCTCCCCCGCAACCGCGTCGCGTTGATCGGCCATCGTGGAAATGACGGGGTCGGACGTGCCGGGATCGAACTCCGCGGAGTTCGCCCCGGCGATGCCGACCGACCGGGCCGCCTCGATGACGATGCACTGCAGGCCCAGGCACAAACCCAGCACCGGGAGGCCGCGTCTGCGTGCATAACGGATGGCGCCTATCTTGCCCTCGATCCCCCGGATGCCGAAGCCGCCGGGAATCAGCACGCCATGCACGTCATCGAGCACCGCCGTGGCCCCGCTGTCGGTTTCGCAGTCGTCGGAGGCCACCCAGCGCATCTCCACTTTCGCGCGATGCTTGAAGCCGCCGGCGCGCAGGGCTTCAGCCACCGAAAGATAGGCATCGGAAAGGTCGATGTATTTGCCCACCAACGCAATTCGGACTGTTTCATGAGGCTCGTGCACGCGCTGCAGCAGGTCGTTCCACTGTGTCCAGTCGACGTCGCGGAACGGCAGGCTGAGCCGACGCACGACGTAGGCATCGAGTTCCTCGCGGTGCAGCACCCTGGGGATGTCGTAGATCGACGGCGCATCAGGGGTCGAGATGACGCCGTCGATGTCGACGTCGCACATCAGCGCGATCTTGTTCTTCAGCGGCTCGGGCACGTCACGGTCACAACGCAGGATCAATGCGTCGGGGGTGATACCGATGCTGCGCAGCGCGGCGACCGAATGCTGGGTCGGTTTCGTCTTGAGTTCACCCGACGGCGCCATGAACGGCACCAGGGAGCAGTGCAGGAAGAAGCAGTTCTCGCGGCCGACCTCATGGCGCACCTGACGCGCCGCTTCGAGGAACGGAAGCGACTCGATATCGCCTACCGTGCCGCCGATTTCCGTGATCACGATATCTGGCCGTCGACCCTCCTTATCGGGGTCGGCCATCGCGAGGATGCGGCTCTTGATCTCGTCGGTGATGTGCGGGATGACCTGCACGGTGTCGCCGAGATACTCGCCGCGGCGCTCCTTCGCGATCACCGTCGAATACACCTGTCCGGTGGTCACATTCGCCGACCCGGAAAGGTTGCGGTCGAGGAACCGCTCGTAGTGTCCGACGTCGAGGTCGGTCTCCGCGCCATCCTCGGTGACAAACACCTCGCCGTGCTGGAACGGGTTCATCGTGCCCGGGTCGACGTTGAGATACGGGTCGAGCTTCTGCATGGTGACCTGCAGGCCGCGAGCCGTGAGCAGCTGCCCGAGGCTCGACGCGGTCAGGCCCTTACCGAGCGAAGAAACCACGCCGCCGCTGACGAAGAGGTGCTTGGTGGCGGTTTGCGGGTGCTTGCGTAACGCTGGCAAGAGCAACCTCCGTGACGACGGGCAGGGCTTACATTTCTAGGCGAATGCCTTATTGGGGGCCTGCCGACCCACGGAACTCCACATTAACACCGACCCCGAGAAGCCGTCGCTGACGCGCCGCGCGGATGCGAGGAGCGACCGCTATTGCGGGACTGTTACCGATGTGGCGCCCTGGCCGACGCCGTACTGCCCGCAGCGTCCGCCGCGGATCAGATCCTGCAAGGCCAGCACCGAGGTGATCCGCCCCGAGGTGGCGTCGATGTCGTCGACGGTGCTGACCGCCGACGACAACGCGGCATCGGACCTCGTCACCGCCACCGCGGCGGTACCCGAGGCGGTGCCGTCGCGGCCGGCGATCACCGTGCCGGAGCCGTGGGGCGCCAGGCCGGCAGCGAAGCGGGCGACGGTGGCTCCTTTGTTCCCCGCATCGGGACCGAGTCCGCCCCCGGTGACGACCAGAGCGGTATCGGCCGCGCCGATGCGGTCGGCGCCGTAGGTGATGAACCCGGTGTCGCGCAGCGCGGTCAGCACGGTGTCGCGCTGCTCATCGTCGACGGCGGGGACCTTCGGATCCCTGTTGGTGAGCAATGTGATGCCCAGCAGGTCGCCGGCCTGCGAACCCTGGTCCACCGATTTGGTGCTCAACTGCGCTCCAGCAGGCACGATCGGCGAATTGACCACCGACAGAAGTTTCTCCGCAGAGTTGGCGTCGACGAACTCTTCGGTGAGCGCCACCGTTCCGGTCACCGTGCCGCCGGCCTGCTCAACCATCCGCGACAGCGCGCTTACGTCGTCGTCCTCTGCGTCGGGCGTCCGAAATACCACGACCGACTTGCCGGCAAGCGAATCATGCAGGATTCGCTGCGACATCTGCGAATCGAATTCTCCCGCGGCGCTGAGTTTCTCGTTGAGTACGTTTCTCTCATCGGTGAGGCCGTTGATCTGATTTTGCAGGTCCTGCTTGTCGTTGCGCAGACCGGACAGCACCGTGTTGGACAGCAGGCCTGAGCCCAGCGCGACGCCGATAGCGAGGGCAAGAAAGACTGCGGCAAGCGAAATGGCATGTGTGCGTAGCGAGATCATCGCGTCACGCTCCTAGGTGACCCAACTTTGAACCCACAGCGAGAACCGGTTCCAGTAGTCGACCGCCCAATCGATCACCGCGCCATCGGCTCGCGACACCCACAGGGCCACGATCACAGCCACCAGCATTGCCAGTACGAGCAGAGCGATCGCCCCACCTGACACCCGGCTTCGGTACAGGGTCGCAACGGCTTTGGCGTCCACCAACTTCTCCCCCACCTTGAGACGGGTGAGAAAAGTCGACGGGTTGCTGTGCTGGCGCGACCGGTCGAAGAATTCTTCGATGCTGGCGGTGTGACCGGCTGTGACGATCAGCGATGCACCATGGTGGTCGGCCAGCAGCAGTGCGAGGTCGGCCGCCGATCCCGCCGCCGGGAAGGTCATCGCCCCGACCCCGAGGTCCTGGATCCGCTCGAGGCCGGCGGCGTGCCCGTCCGAGTCGGCGGGCAGGACCACCTGGGCGCCGCTGCGCAGCACCTCGGCACTGATCCGTTCCGGATCGCCGACGATCAGCTGGGGGCGGTACCCGGCCTTGCGGAGCACGTCGGCGCCGGTACCGACGCCGATGAGCACGGGCTGATATTCCTTGATGAAGGGCTTGAGAGCTTTCAGCTCGTAGGCGGCATTGGGTTCTTCCGCGACGACCACGACGTGTCGACGGTGGAGATCCACGTCGATATCGGGAATGCCGATGCCGTCGATGAGCAGCGGGCTTTCGCTACGGATGAATTCGATGGTGTTACCCGCGAACGCCTCGAGATGGGCGACCAGCCCACTCTTCGCCTCGTGCATCAGCTCGTGAATCTCGTGGTCGGTCCGCTCGGTGCCGTGAGCGAGCCTGCGGTCGCCCGCGTACACACCGCCGTCGTAGAGCCGGACCCTGGCGCCGTCCTTGACACGCTTGAATACTTCGGGCCCGGTCTCGTCAATGAGGGTGACGCCGTTGTTGACCAGCACCTCGGGCCCAAGATTCGGATATCGGCCCGAGATGGACGGCGATGCGTTCACCACGGCGGCGATATCGGCTTCGACCAGCGCGTCCGCGGTGATCCGGTCGAGGTCAAGCGCGTCGATCACCACGATGTCGCCGGGCCCGACGCGTCGCAACAGCCGGTCGATGTCGCGGTCCACGCGGGCCGTGCCGGTAATCCCCGGCCGTGGGCTGGCAGTACGGGATAGCAGCGCTGACATCTTCATAGTCGCGATTCTGTCGGGCAACCCTCGAGTTGAGGTGGAGGCGCGCCGTAACACCAGCCTCAGAAGTCAGCTTCTGTCACACCAGTCACACGCTAGCCGGCGTGTTCTCTGTCCTGCTGTGCCGCGCTGAGCAACTCGCGGGCATGGGCTCGACCGCTGTCGGAGTCGCCCAGCCCGGCGAGCATGCGGGCGAGCTCGGCGACTCGCTGGTCGTCATCGAGTCGGCGTACACCGCTGGCGTTGTTCCGGCCCGCACTGTCGACGACGAGGTGAATATCGGCATACGCCGCGACCTGTGGCAGGTGCGTGACGACGATGACCTGGTGGGTGCGCGCCAGCCGTGCCAGTCGTCGCCCGATCTGCACCGCGGCACGGCCGCCGACACCGGCGTCGACCTCGTCGAAGACCATCGTGGTGCCTTCCGCCGACGCGGCCAGGACGGCTTCGAGCGCGAGCATGACGCGCGACAATTCACCGCCGGACGCACTCTTGTTCAGTGGCAGCACATCGGTCCCCCGGTGCGCCGAGAATCCGAATTCGACGGCATCGGCGCCCTCAGAGCCGGCGTGCACTCGTTCGCCTGAGGGCAAGGTGATCGGCGCGGAGTCGTCGCCCCGGACAGTCAGCGGTGTCACCGCGACGGTGAACTCGGCGTCAGCCATCGCCAGGCCGGACAGTTCGGCGGTCACCGCCTTGGCGAGCCCGTTCGCCGCCTTGGCGCGTGACTTACTGAGTTTGATTGCCGCGCTGACGAGTTCGGATTCCAGCTCGGTCACGTGACGTTGCAGGCCGGCCAGCGTCTCCTCGGACACATCGAGCTGCGCCAAACGCTCCCTAGAGTCACGAGCCCATTGCAGGACGCCGTCGATATCCGCGGCGTATTTCCGGGTGAGCGCGCGCAACTCGCTCTGCCTCGCCAGCTTGTTCTCCAAAGTACTTGCGTCGTTGGGTAAGTCGGTGAGGTAGTCGCCTAGTTCGGTGGACACGTCACCGATGAGGGCCAACGCCTCGGCGAGCCGCTGTCCCAGTGTGCGTAAGGCCGTGTCGTCGGTGGCTTCCAGTGCCGACTTCGCCCGGGCGACTTCGTGGGCCGCCGATGCAGGGTCGGCGTCGGCGGCGTCGTCGAGAGCTCCGGAGAGTGCGGTACGCGCTGTGTGAGCGGCCTCCCGCAGCGCGTCGAGTTCGGACAACCGCCTGATGTCTTCGACGAGGCTGTCATCCTCGCCGGGCACGGGATCGACCGCGTCGATCTCGCCGAGCCCGAACTTCAGCCGGTCAGCTTCCTGCGCCATTTCCCTTGTACGCGCGGTTCTTTCAGCTAGGTCGCGGCGGGCTGCCTGCCACGACTCACGCACGCTGCGATACCGCTGCACGAGGGCGCCGACGTCGGCGAAGCGGTCCAGTGCGGCGCGCTGTTCCTCGCCCCGCATCAGGCGCAGCTGGTCGTTCTGCCCGTGCAGGGTGAGCAGCTCGGTCGTGAATGTGCTCAGTGACTTCGCGGGGACGCTTCGGCCACCGAGGTATGCCCGGGACGGCCCGTCGCGGCTGACCGAACGCGCGGCGATGACGCTGCCGTCTTCGTCACGATCCGCGCCGGAGGCTTCCAGGATCTCGTCGATCTGCGAGGCGATCCCATCGCCGAGTTCGGCAGTGCTGAAACGGCCTTCGACGACGGCGCGAGTGGCGCCCGATCGTATGCGGGTGGCGTCGGCGCGCGCCCCGCCGAGCAAGTGCAGTCCGGTCACCACCATCGTCTTACCGGTGCCGGTCTCGCCGGTCAGCACCGTCAGCCCGCGGTCGAATTCGGCGGTCGCCGTGCTGATGGCGCCTAGCGACTCGATGCGGATTTCGGAGAGCACTACTGCCCGCGCCAGCCTGTCACCGGCAGCCGGAACTTGCGCACGAGGCGGTCGGTGAACGGGGCGCTGTCCAGCCGCACCCACTTCAGCGGGGTGCCGCATCGCGTCACCTCGAGTCGTCCGCCTGCGGGCACGATCATCTCGCGGCGGCCGTCGCAGAACACCAGCGCGTCATGACCGCTCGCCTCGACCTCGATCGCGATGGCGGCGTCAGGACTGGTCACCATCGGCCGCGCGAACAGCGCGTGCGCGTTGTTGGGCACCACCAGGATTGCTTCCAGATCCGGCCACACAATCGGTCCGCCCGCCGAGAACGCCCACGCCGTCGATCCGGTCGGTGTCGCCACGAGGACACCGTCGCATCCGAACGCCGATACCGGCCGGCCGTCGACTTCGAGTACGGCGCCGAGCACGCCAAGGCGTGGCCCCTTCTCCAGACTGGCTTCGTTGAGCGCCCACCCACGGCTGACGATCCGGCCCCCGACACGCACCACGACGTCGAGCGTCATCCGCTCCTCGACTCGGTAGTCGCGTTGCACGACGTGCTCGAGCACCGTGTCGATGGAGTCCGCCTCCGCCTCGGCGAGAAAGCCGATGCGGCCGAGATTCACACCTAGTACCGGGATTTCGACGTTGCGGGCGAGCTCGGCAGCGCGCAAGAACGTTCCGTCGCCGCCGAGGACGAGCACGAGCTCACATCCCTCTGCCGCGCGTTCGTCGGCGTCGACGACCTCGACGTCGGGACCGACACCTCGCATATTGTCGGGCAGTGCGTGCACCGTCGCGCGGTCCACCGCTTCTGCGGATAGCACCCGCAACCCAATGCCGTTGTCGCGGAGTACCTTTTCCACCCGGCGGCCGGTTTCGGTGACCTCGTCACGGCCGGTGTGCACCACCAGCAGAATCGTGCGCTCGGATGTCATTGGGGCCCCCCGGCGACGGCGCGTGCTACAGCTCGCTCGAGGTGATCACCCGTCATCGGATGCTCCGGCCGGGCGCGCAGATGCAGGAAGTATTCGACGTTTCCCGACGGGCCCGGTAACGGGCTGGCCGTCACACCCAAGACGTGCCAATCCAGTTCGGCGGCCCGGCGCGCGACGGCAAGCACGGCGTCCGCACGCAGCTGTGGGTCCGACACCACCCCGCCTGCGCCGACACGATCTTTGCCGACTTCGAACTGTGGTTTCACCATGGGAACGATATCGGCGTCCTCCGACGCACACGAAACCAGCGCCGGCAACACCGTTGACAGCGAGATGAAGGACAAGTCGGCCACCACGCGGTCGACGGGTCCCCCGATGGCCTCTGGTGTCAGCTCGCGCACGTTGGTGCGCTCCCGCACGGTCACCCGCTCATCGGACCGCAGCGACCATGCCAGCTGTCCGTAACCGACGTCGACGGCGATCACCTCGCGCGCGCCGCGATCGAGCAGCACCTCGGTGAACCCGCCGGTCGACGCACCGGCGTCGAGGCAGCGCGCCCCGGTGACCGAAATCCCGAAGGCATCCAGTGCTCCGATGAGCTTGTGCGCGCCGCGAGAAACCCAGGATCGCTCATCGGCGGCGTCGACTGTCAGCGACGCATTCACGGAGACGGCCGTCGCCGGCTTGGCCGCGGGCATCCCGTCGATACTGACCCGACCGGCGCCGATCAATTCGGCCGCCTGTTGTCGAGACCGCGCCAACCCGCGCCGCACCAGCTCGGCATCAACACGCGCGCGCCGCGTCACATGACCTCATCCGTCCGCGGCGCCCGATGTCGCTGGCCCCTTCTCCACCGACTCCAGTGCCTGAACCAGGAGGTCGTGTGCCTCCTCCAACCGCGCCGCGACGCCCTCGATGTCGACCTCGGCAGAACCAGGGCCCTCGAGGTCGGGCAACTCGGCCAGCAACGCCGCGATCCGCGCGCGGATCGCGTCAGGTTCGGTACTCATATCGGTGTTCACGCTAGTCGATGGGGGCCTGGGCCGACGTCAACAGTGACCACCGCTCCAGTGCCTTGCGGGCGATGTAATCGCCGGCGACGATGTCGAACGCACGGCCGTCGAGCCTCGAGTTCCACACGGCGTTGGCGATGGCACGCACCACAGTCAGCGGATCCCGCGGCTCGCTGCCTGCGTTGTGTACGGTGACGACCGAATCGCCGATCTCGATGCGCCACGCCGGATGCGGCCCCACCCGCAGGGTGTCGGCCCGGCTGTACAGCGATCGCAGGTCTGCGGCGATGTAGTTGGGGCGCTCGCCAGCAACGGCGCGCACGGTTTCACCGGCTGTGCTGACGCCGGTGAGCACCATCAAGCTCGGCAGGCCCGCAGCGTTTGCGCCCGCGATGTCGGTGTCCAAGCGGTCGCCAACCACCAAGGGCGTACGAAAACTGCCGCGAGACAAGGCATCCGTGAGCAGTGTGGGTGCGGGCTTGCCGGCCACCTTCGGCACCCGATCGGTCGCCGTCTGAAGCGCGGCGACCATCGAGCCGTTTCCGGGAAGCAGTCCACGTTCCGAGGGCAGCGTTTTGTCGACGTTGGCCGCGACCCACAGCGCGCCGGATCTGATGGCCAGAGCCGCTTCGGCGAGGTCGGGCCACGCGGTCTCGGGCGAGTGTCCTTGCACGACGGCGACGGGGTCGTCCGACCACAACCGGACGGGCTTCAGGCCGACGTTGATGATCTCGCCGGCAAGCGATTCCGTGCCGACGACGAGCACCGGCGCCCCCGATGGAAGCCGTTCGGCCAGCAGACGGGCGGCACTTTGCGCACTCGTGACGACGTCGTCGGCGTCGGCTCGGAAGCCCATCGCACACAGGTGCTGTGCCACCTCGTCAGGTGCGCGCGAAGCGTTGTTCGTGACGTAGAGGATGCGAGCGGTCACGGCTGCCAGCGTCTCGACCGCGCCGACCGTGGGCTCGTGCCCCCGGAACACCGTGCCATCGAGATCGAGAAGCAGGCAATCATGTTGCTGTGCAAGGCTTGTCACGTCAGGACAGCTCCGTGATCCGCTCTTCGGCATCCGTCACGCCCTCGACGTCGGCGGCGGCGGCGTTGAGGAACCACTGCAGAGCCTCTTCCTTCCTGTCGAGTGCGAGCAGCGTCTCGGCGTAGGCGTAGAACAGCCGGGCGGCGGTTTGGCCGGTCCGGGTCGGATCGAGGTGCGGCGAAGTCAGAATCGCGAGGGCTTGGTCCATCTGACCGAGGTCAGACCGCGCGCCCGCCGCGACGATGCGCAGTTCGTCGGCGTCATCGCCCGTCAGCTGGGCGGCCTCGGGGCTGCGCGCCAATTCGACTGCCCGCTCGGGACGGCCGAGACCGCGCTCACTATCGGCGATCAGCGGCAGCAGCGGCGACTTGCTGCCCAGCCTGCGGGCGGCCCGCAGTTCTGCCAGCGCCTGCGCCCAGTCGCCGCACCGGTACGCGGCGATGCCGACGGCCTCGCGCACCGCCGCGATCCGGCCCGACCGGTCCCTGGCGGCACGGGCATGCTCCAACGCAGCCTCGGGATCCTCGTCCATCAGATCGCCCGCCGCCACCAGATGGCGAGCGACGAAGTCTGCGGTGTTGCGGTCCAGGGTGGTCAGCTCGCGGCGGATCTCCGGCGATAGCTGACGGGCCTCGATGTCCGCCGGCAACTGCGGGCCACTTCGTTCGGGTGGCGTATCCGGCTTCGGCTGAGCAGAACGCGCCCGATTGGGACCCGAACGGTTCGGCGTCTGGTGACGATTACCCCGCGACTGCGGACGGCGAGATCCGCCCCCGGTTCCGCCGCGAGACTGGCGACCATCGCCGCCTGCATTGTTATCGACCACTGAGACCTTTCGCCGCGAAACCCCGTGTCAGGATACGGGCCGCCCAGATCGGCCCCGATACCCCACCGCTCACCGAACCCGGGCCGAATGCTGTATTTGCTGTTGGTCTCCCGAAGCGGTCGGCGGCAAACACCGAGAGACCGGGAAACAATGAGACCGCCCGCGATTTCGACACATATCGATAGCAATTCGCCGGCGGGTAGCACAGGACGCGGCTTCATGAAATTCCACTTCCACTTGGCAAAAGCCGGCTGAACGCCAATTAGAAATGCCCCCCAATTTCTTGGGGGGCATTTCTTTGTGTGTGTTCGGCGGTGTCCTACTTTTCCACCCGGGTTGGGTAGTATCATCGGCGCTGGCAGGCTTAGCTTCCGGGTTCGGGATGGGTCCGGGCGTTTCCCTGCCGCTATGTCCGCCGTAACTTTATTTATTTGTTTTGTGGTGAGTTGTGTTTGGTGGTGGGGTGCGGTTGTTTGATTGGTGTGGATTGGGTGTGGTTGCGGTTTTGGTTGTGTGTAAGTTTTCGGCCGGTTAGTGCCAGTTCCCTATCGCCCATTGCTGGGTGTGCAGGTCTGGTCTATTGATCCCGTGGTCTGCGGGGGGCCTTATCCCACTTGATGGGTGAGAAGCCTGGTCTTGGAGGGGGTTTCCCGCTTAGATGCTTTCAGCGGTTATCCTGTCCGAACGTGGCGATCCAGCGGTGCCCCTGGTGGGACAACTGGTAGACCAGAGGTTCGTCCGTCCCGGTCCTCTCGTACTAGGGACAGGTTTCCTCAAGCTTCTGACGCGCGCGGCGGATAGAGACCGAACTGTCTCACGACGTTCTAAACCCAGCTCGCGTGCCGCTTTAATGGGCGAACAGCCCAACCCTTGGGACCTGCTCCAGCCCCAGGATGCGACGAGCCGACATCGAGGTGCCAAACCATCCCGTCGATATGGACTCTTGGGGAAGATCAGCCTGTTATCCCCGGGGTACCTTTTATCCGTTGAGCGACACCCCTTCCACTCGGGGGTGCCGGATCACTAGTCCCGACTTTCGTCCCTGCTTGACGTGTCAGTCTCGCAGTCAAGCTCCCTTGTGCACTTACACTCAACACCTGATTGCCGTCCAGGTTGAGGGAACCTTTGGGCGCCTCCGTTACATTTTGGGAGGCAACCGCCCCAGTTAAACTACCCACCAGGCACTGTTCCTGAACCGGATAGACGGTTCGAGGTTAGAGGCCCAATACGGTCAGAGTGGTATTTCAACAACGACTCCGCATTCACTGGCGTGAATGTTTCACAGTCTCCCACCTATCCTACACAAACCGTATCGAGCACCAATACCAAGTTGTAGTGAAGGTCCCGGGGTCTTTTCGTCCTGCCGCGCGTAACGAGCATCTTTACTCGTAGTGCAATTTCGCCGAGTCTATGGTTGAGACAGCTGAGAAGTCGTTACGCCATTCGTGCAGGTCGGAACTTACCCGACAAGGAATTTCGCTACCTTAGGATGGTTATAGTTACCACCGCCGTTTACTGGGGCTTAAATTCTCCGCTTCACCCCTCGAGAGGGGTTAACGGGTCCTCTTAACCTTCCAGCACCGGGCAGGCGTCAGTCCGTATACATCGTCTTGCGACTTCGCACGGACCTGTGTTTTTAGTAAACAGTCGCTTCTCACTGGTTTCTGCCACCCACTGCCGCTGCCCCGGGCAAGCCGGTTGACGGTGTGTGGGTCCCCCTTCTCCCGAAGTTACGGGGGCATTTTGCCGAGTTCCTTAACCATAGTTCACTCGTACGCCTCGGTATTCTCTACCTGACCACCTGTGTCGGTTTGGGGTACGGGCCGTGTGTGTACTGACTAGAGGCTTTTCTTGGCAGCATAGGATCACCGAATTCGCCTCACTCGGCTATGCATCACCTCTCAGACATAAGACATCCGGATTTGCCTAGATGTCGTCCTACCGGTTTGCCCCAGTGTTACCACTGACTGGTACGGCTACCTTCCTGCGTCACCCCATCGCTTGACTACTACCACCGAAGGTCCCGCGCAGCAGACAACCGTCCTCACCCGAAGGATCAGATCCGTTGCCGTTTGGGCGGTTAGTACCGGTGATTCGTCACGGGCGCGCACACACGGGTACGGGAATATCAACCCGTTGTCCATCGACTACGCCTGTCGGCCTCGCCTTAGGTCCCGACTCACCCTGGGCGGACTGGCCTGGCCCAGGAACCCTTGGTCTTTCGGCGGGCAAGGTTCTCACTTGCCTTATCGCTACTCATGCCTGCATTCTCACTCCCGCACCCTCCACCACTCGATCACTCGGTGGCTTCACCGGATGCAGGACGCTCCCCTACCCATCCATTACTGGATGCCGCGGCTTCGGCGGTGTGCTTGAGCCCCGCTACATTATCGGCGCACAATCACTTGACCAGTGAGCTATTACGCACTCTTTCAAGGGTGGCTGCTTCTAAGCCAACCTCCTGGTTGTCTTCGCGACTGCACATCCTTTTCCACTTAGCACACGCTTAGGGGCCTTAGCCGGCGATCTGGGCTGTTTCCCTCTCGACGCACGGAGCTTATCCCCCGCCGTCTCACTGCCACGCTTTCACCTTGCCGGCATTCGGAGTTTGGCTGACGTCAGTAACCTAGTAGGGCCCATCGGCCATCCAGTAGCTCTACCTCCGGCAAGAAACACGCAACGCTGCACCTAAATGCATTTCGGGGAGAACCAGCTATCACGGAGTTTGATTGGCCTTTCACCCCTACCCACAGCTCATCCCCTCAGTCTTCAACCTAAGTGGGTTCGGGCCTCCACGACGTCTTACCGTCGCTTCACCCTGGCCATGGGTAGATCACTCCGCTTCGGGTCCAGAACACACCACTACACCCCGTCACCGGGGATACGCCCTATTCAGACTCGCTTTCGCTGCGGCTACCCCACCCGGGTTAACCTCGCGACATGTCCCTGACTCGCAGGCTCATTCTTCAAAAGGCACGCCATCACCCCACCACAAGGGAGGGCTCTGACGGATTGTAGGCACACGGTTTCAGGTACTCTTTCACTCCCCTCCCGGGGTACTTTTCACCATTCCCTCACGGTACTGATCCGCTATCGGTCACTGAGAAGTATTCAGGCTTACCGGGTGGTCCCGGCAGATTCACAGCAGATTCCACGGGCCCGCTGCTACTCGGGGACAGTCCCACGAAAGCCATGATGTTTTCGGTTACGGGGCTCTCACCCACTACGGCAGACCATCCCAGGCCACTTCACCTAACACCACGGTTTATCACTTTCGCTCCCCTCGGCGGAGGAGAGAAGAAACGCCCCACAACACCGAACACACAACCCCCGCCGGGTATCACATGCATCCGGTTTAGCCATCCTCCGCTTTCGCTCGCCACTACTCACGGAATCACAATTGTTTTCTCTTCCTACGGGTACTGAGATGTTTCACTTCCCCGCGTTACCCCCTGACACCTATACATTCAGCGCCAGGTGACGCGACATCACTCGCGCCGGGTTTCCCCATTCGGACATCCTCGGATCCACGCTCGGTTGACAACTCCCCGAGGCATATCGCAGCCTCCCACGTCCTTCATCGGCTCTCAGTGCCAAGGCATCCACCATGCGCCCTTATACACTTACAACACAAAAAACCAAAATGAGTCTTGAGTTCTATCAAAAGAAACTCATGAAATTGCACATCAACGACAAACACAAAGCTCGCCGTTAGATGCTCGCAACCACTATCCACAAATCAAACACCACACCCCACCACCAAAGATCGGGGCGACAACCAACTCCCTCTATCCCCGGTTTCCCACCCTCGGGACGAAGAGATAGCGGGCCTGTTGCCTCAAAGCCCAATAGTGTGCCTGATGATTTCCTCACCGCAATCGACAACTCGATCCCGTTGCGGCTCAACGTTTGTTGTTGCACCCGAACCGGCACCCACTACAGGCGACCAGGCTCACGAATCGCAGGCTCACGAACCCCCACCAATTGGGCGGGTCATCTCGTGGTGCTCCTTAGAAAGGAGGTGATCCAGCCGCACCTTCCGGTACGGCTACCTTGTTACGACTTCGTCCCAATCGCCGATCCCACCTTCGACGGCTCCCTCCCACAAGGGGTTAGGCCACCGGCTTCGGGTGTTACCGACTTTCATGACGTGACGGGCGGTGTGTACAAGGCCCGGGAACGTATTCACCGCAGCGTTGCTGATCTGCGATTACTAGCGACTCCGACTTCACGGGGTCGAGTTGCAGACCCCGATCCGAACTGAGACCGGCTTTTACAAGGATTCGCTCCACCTCACGGCATCGCAGCCCTTTGTACCGGCCATTGTAGCATGTGTGAAGCCCTGGACATAAGGGGCATGATGACTTGACGTCATCCCCACCTTCCTCCGAGTTGACCCCGGCAGTCTCTCACGAGTCCCCACCATTACGTGCTGGCAACATGAGACAAGGGTTGCGCTCGTTGCGGGACTTAACCCAACATCTCACGACACGAGCTGACGACAGCCATGCACCACCTGCACACAGGCCACAAGGGAACCGACATCTCTGCCGGCGTCCTGTGCATGTCAAACCCAGGTAAGGTTCTTCGCGTTGCATCGAATTAATCCACATGCTCCGCCGCTTGTGCGGGCCCCCGTCAATTCCTTTGAGTTTTAGCCTTGCGGCCGTACTCCCCAGGCGGGGTACTTAATGCGTTAGCTACGGCACGGATCCCAAGGAAGGAAACCCACACCTAGTACCCACCGTTTACGGCGTGGACTACCAGGGTATCTAATCCTGTTCGCTCCCCACGCTTTCGCTCCTCAGCGTCAGTTACTGCCCAGAGACCCGCCTTCGCCACCGGTGTTCCTCCTGATATCTGCGCATTCCACCGCTACACCAGGAATTCCAGTCTCCCCTGCAGTACTCCAGTCTGCCCGTATCGCCCGCACGCCCAAGGTTAAGCCTCAGGTTTTCACGAACAACGCGACAAACCACCTACGAGCTCTTTACGCCCAGTAATTCCGGACAACGCTCGCACCCTACGTATTACCGCGGCTGCTGGCACGTAGTTGGCCGGTGCTTCTTCTGTACCTACCGTCACTTGCGCTTCGTCGGTACTGAAAGAGGTTTACAACCCGAAGGCCGTCATCCCCCACGCGGCGTCGCTGCATCAGGCTTGCGCCCATTGTGCAATATTCCCCACTGCTGCCTCCCGTAGGAGTCTGGGCCGTATCTCAGTCCCAGTGTGGCCGGACACCCTCTCAGGCCGGCTACCCGTCGTCGCCTTGGTAGGCCATCACCCCACCAACAAGCTGATAGGCCGCGGGCCCATCCCACACCGCAAAAGCTTTCCCCCACCAGGCCATGCGACCAGCAAGGTATATTCGGTATTAGACCCAGTTTCCCAGGCTTATCCCAAAGTGCAGGGCAGATCACCCACGTGTTACTCACCCGTTCGCCACTCGTGTACCCCCGAAAGGGCCTTACCGTTCGACTTGCATGTGTTAAGCACGCCGCCAGCGTTCGTCCTGAGCCAGGATCAAACTCTCCAAACAAAACCTAAATAAGGTAATCAGAGAAACTGATCAAAGCAACCAGTATCAAACTGGCAAAAAAGACCACGCCCCTAAACGGGAAAAAGAGGCATGGCAAAAATAAAAACAACAAACAAAAACCACCAAACACACTATTGAGTTCTCAAACAACACACCCGTTCCAGCCGCGCAACCAACCCGCGGCCAAAGCCACGTGCTCGTAGTGCGGACAATCAGGAACCCGACCGGAATCGGGGCTTCCCTCTGGGAGCCGCCGCGCTCGTCGGGCCAGGCCCGTGTCGCAGCGACTCCGATAAGTTACGTGAGGGATAACTAGGAGTCAAATGGCCTGATGGGGCGTGTCTTTCGACGCATCACCATCGTGCGCCTGACCGCGCATCGCTCCCGCGCACACAGCCAAGCGTTGGCTCCTGTAATTACCCAACGCGTTCCACGCCGGCGATATTCCGCTTGCCGCGACGAAGAACCAGCCACCGGTCATGGAGGAAGTCCGACGGCTGCGGCGTCCAGTCCTCGCTTTCGACTCGCGCGTTGTTCACGTACGCGCCGCCCTCCGAAACCGTCCTCCGGGCTGCGCCCTTACTGTCCACCAGCCCGCTGGCCACCAGCAGGTCGGTGATGCCGCCGGGAGCGCCCGGCTTCAACTGCGCAACGTGGTTGTTGCTCGCCTCTCGCAACGCGGCCGCCAAGGTCGGCTCGTCGAGTTGCGCGAGTTCGGCCCGGCCGAACAATGCCTGGCTGGCATGCTCGACGGCCGTGCACTGCGCCTCGCCGTGGACCAACGTCGTCAGTTCCTGGGCGAGCCTGCGCTGGGCCGCCCGTTCATGTGGCCGTTCGGCTGTGGCCTGCTCGAGGTCGGTCATCTCGTCGCGCGACAAGAACGTGAACCACTTCAGGTAGGGGACCACGTCGGCGTCGGCGGTGTTGAAGAAGTACTGGTACCACGCATACGGGCTCGTCATATCCGGGTCCAGCCACAGATTGCCGCCGCCCGTCGACTTGCCGAACTTGTTGCCCTCGGAATCGGTCACCAGCGGCGTCGTCAGCGCATGGACTGCGGCGCCCTCCTTCTGGCGTACCAGCCGAACCCCGGCGATGATGTTGCCCCATTGATCGGAGCCGCCGATCTGCAGCGTGCAGCCATACCGCCGATGCAGTTCGACGTAGTCGTTGGCCTGCAGCAGCATGTAGCTGAACTCGGTGTAGGAGATCCCCTCACCTTCGAGGCGACGCCTGACCGTGTCGCGGTCGAGCATCACGTTGACCGAGAAGTGTTTTCCGATGTCTCGGAGGAACTCGATCGCCGCCAGATCGCCGGTCCAGGTCAGGTTGTTTTCGACGACGGCGCCCGAGGCCGAGTCGTCGAAATCGACGAAGCGCTCGAGCTGACCGCGGATCCGGTCGGTCCAGTCGGCGACGGTCGATGCCGTGTTCAGCGTGCGCTCCCCCGTCTCCCTGGGATCGCCGATCATCCCCGTCGCGCCGCCTGCCAGCACGATCGGCCGGTGGCCGGCCTGCTGAAAGCGACGCAGGGTCAGCAGGGGAATGAGATGACCGGCGTGCAGACTCGGGGCGGTCGGGTCGAACCCCGAATACACCGTGACGGGCCCAGCGGCCAGCTGGTCACCCAGCGCATCGCGGTCGGTGGACTGCGCAATCAGTCCTCGCCAGTCCAACTCGTCGAGGATGTTCGACGTTCCCATGGCTTCGATCTTCCCGTACTAGTCGCTCTCGCCGGGCGCCGGTGCCCGGGGACTGCGGCGGTACAGCGACACTTCCGGCCGCCCCGCCAGCCAGAACCGCCACGGTCGGTCCGCGGCCTGGCTGACGCCGACGCGCGGCCCGGCGGCCGCCGGGTGTTCCTCTGCGAGCGTGAGGTGCACCGGGCTATGCCGATCGAAAAGGTCGATGCCGTTGTCGTCCATGGTGATTCCGAGCGCCGAGCACAGATTTCCCGGACCCCGGGCCAGGGCCGCTGGGCGAACCGACTCGCCGCGACGATCCCCCGCAATGTCCAGGCCGGAGTCGACGGCCGCGGCGCGCAGAAGTACCGCGCCCGCGACACCGTTGTATGCGCAGACCACGTTGGCGCACACGTGAATGCCGTGGCTGCGATAGGTGTACAGCCGGCCCGCCGGTCCGAACATGACGGTGTTGCGCCCGCGCCGTCCGCGAAAGGAGTGCGATGCGGCATCCGGCCACGGCCCGTCCGGCGGACCGCCATATGCCTCGACCTCGACGATCAGCGCGCTGACCCCGCGGCCGGTCAGCGCAGCGCCCAGCAGCCGCTTCGCCGCGGTGAGCGGGTCCACCGACACCTTCTCGACGGCCACGGTCAGGATCCGAAGGCTTCGGCAAGCGCCTTGGCGACGACGTCGTAGGCCACGCTCTCCTCTCGGTGTACGCCGGGGAAGAAGTAGAAACCGTGCGGCATCCCGTCGGGGAAGTAGTCGACGGTCGTGCCTCCCGCGTCTCTGATTCGCTGCGCGAACGCCCTCGCCGAGTCGACGATCGGGTCGTGGGTGCCCGCGACGACCACGGTCAGCGGATAGTCGGTCAGATCGCCTTCGATGGGGCTCACCCATGGGTGGTGCCACGCCGTCGTACCGACGTAGGCGCCACGGATGAAGCCCGCGAACGCCATGTCGTAGACGATTCCGCGCGGCGCCAACGCCAGGAACGACGGCCAGCGCTCGAACTGGAAATCGGCGAATGCGCCCAACATGACGATTGCATCCGGCCGCCTCGCCCCGTCCGCTCGGGCCCGAAGTGGAACGGCGGCAGCGAAATTCGATCCCGCCGAGTCACCGGCCACGGCGACTCGAGAAGTGTCGGCGTCGATCTCGGCGCCGTGTTCGACGACCCAGCGGTAGATGTCGTACGCGTCGTCCAGCGGGACCGGAAACATGAACTCCGGCGCCGACCGGTAATTGGCCGACACGACGAGCGCGTCGTTGGTGAACGCAAGCTTGCGGGCGAGGAAGTCGCAGTCCTCCGACGATCCGACGGTGAACCCGCCGCCGTGGTAGTAGACGATGACCGGAAGCGGACCGGTGGACGCTTCGCTTGGCCGATACAGCTGACAACGGGCCACACCATCGCGGACCGGGAGATAGACCTGATCCAGGCTGACGTCGGGCACCGCTTCAGCGCCGCTCGGCGGCACCAGCGCCGGATCGGGCTGTCGGCCATCGCCGATGTATCCGGACCGGACCGGCGCGATCATCAGATCGCGCAACGCAACAGGCTGGCGGTTGTTGGCAATCACGCGGTACATCGGCATGGCCGGGTCCGCAGGATCGATGTAGCTCAGGCCGTCAATCCGCACAGGAGCGGTCACGTCCACCTGCCCGACCGGAATTGTTCGCAGCGCTTCTCGAACCATCGCCAGCATCCTACGGACGCCTTGACATGGTGTACGCCGCGGAGCAATATTCATCATATGATGACTTCATCTAGCGATGAATTATTCCGGCCGGAGATCGAATCGGCCGTCGTCATCGACCATCTGCGGGTTGTCCGCGGCAAGCGACCCGCGATCCACGACCTCTCGGTGCGGATCGCCCGCGGCACGATCACCGGCCTGCTCGGACCGTCGGGCTGCGGTAAGACGACGCTGATGCGCAGCATCGTCGGCACTCAGATCCTCACCGCGGGTGCCGTCACGGTCCTGGGAGAGCCGGCCGGCTCCGCTCCCCTGCGCAGACGGGTCGGCTACCTGCCGCAGGACGCGACGATCTACAACGACCTGCGAGTCGTGGACAACGTCCGCTATTTCGGCTCGCTGTACGGCACCGACTCCACAGGCGCCGACGAAGCCGTGCATGCCGTCGGATTAGACGACCATCGAACAGCATTGTGCGCCAACCTAAGCGGCGGCCAACGGACACGAGTGGCATTGGCCTGCGCCCTGGTGGCGACGCCGGACCTGCTGGTACTCGACGAACCCACCGTCGGCCTGGATCCCGTGCTGCGGGTGGACCTGTGGCAACAGTTCCAGCAGCTCGCCCGCCGCGGAACCACCCTGCTGGTCTCGAGTCACGTCATGGACGAGGCCGATCACTGCGGCGACCTGCTGCTGATGCGCGACGGTCAATTGCTCGCCCACACCACGCCACGAAAGCTACGGGAGGACACCGGATGTCAATCACTGGAGGAAGCGTTTCTGTCCGTCATCCGGCACAGCACCGCAGCCGCAGCAAGCTGAGTCCGCAGCGCTACCTCGCCACCACCGCGCGGATCCTGCGTCAGCTCGCGGCGGATCACCGCAGCGTGGCGATGATCCTGGTGGTGCCGAGCGCGATCATCACGCTGATGTACTTCATGTTCCAGAACGCACCGCACCGGCCGGGCAGTCCCTCACCGTTCAACAACGCCTGCCTGATCATGCTCGGTGTGTTCCCGCTGATCGTGATGTTCCTGATCACGTCGATAACCATGCAGCGCGAACGCGTTTCGGGAACCTTGGAGAGAATCCTGACGACGCCGCTGCGCCGGCTCGATCTGCTGGCCGCCTACGGCACCGCGTTCTCGATCGCGGCCGCCGCACAGGCCACGCTCGCGTGCATCGTGTCGTTCTGGTTCCTGGGCCTCGACACCAAGGGCAGTCCGATCCTGGTGTTCATCATCGCCATCATCAATGCGGTCCTTGGCGTCGGCCTCGGCCTTCTGTGCAGTGCATTTGCCCGAACCGAGTTCCAGGCCGTTCAATTCATGCCCCTGGTCATTGCGCCGCAGCTACTGCTCTGCGGGATCATCGTGCCCCGCGAGGTCATGCCGGATTGGCTGCAATGGATCAGCAATGTGCTGCCCGCCAGCTACGCTTTGGAGGCGCTGCGACAGGTCGGCGCGTATCCGGACGTGACGGCAATCGCGTTGCGCGACATCGTCGTGGTGATCGCGTTCGCGGTCGTCGCCCTGTGCCTGGCCGCCGCGACGCTACGACGAAGGACACCGTAGACCTTTGACGACCAACACTGAGCGCAAGCGTCCCGGGCGACCGCCCGGGACCTCGGATACCCGCGACCGCATCCTGGTCAGTGCGCGAGAACTGTTCGCGCGCAATGGAATAGACAAGACATCGATCCGTGCGATCGCAGCCGGTGCCAGTGTGGACCCGGCGCTGGTGCACCACTATTTCGGCACCAAGACGCAACTGTTCGCCGCGGCGATCCACATCCCCATCGATCCGATGGCGGTGATCGGTCCGCTACGGGAAGTGCCCGTCGAACGAATCGGTTACGTGCTGCCGTCGATCCTGTTGCCGCTCTGGGATTCCGAAGTGGGCAAGGGCTTCATCGCGACCCTACGGTCGATTCTGGCGGGTAACGACGCCTCGCTTGTCCGCTCGTTCCTGCAGGAGATCATTGCCGCCGAGGTCGGCTCGAGGATCGACAATCCGCCCGGTAGTGGCCGAATCAGGGTGCAGTTCGTGGCATCGCAGCTGGTGGGTGTGGTGATGGCGCGCTACATACTGGAATTGGAGCCGTTCAGGTCGTTGCCGGTGGAGCAGATCGCCGAGACAATCGCGCCGAACCTGCAGCATTACCTCACCGGCGAACTTCCTGGACTGCCATAGCGTGCGGAAAGCCAAGTGACAAAAGGCTTTCAACCGAAACGGAAGGAATGCCGATCGTCAGGATGCACGGCTCAGCAGCCGTTCATGCTCCGCGTCGTCGGTCACCGCGACGGCCTCGTCGACTAGCAGCACCGGAATATCCCCTTCGATCCGGTACGCACGGCGCAGCCGGGGGTTGTAGAGCAGTTCGTCGTCACTGATCAACAACAACGGCCCGTGGTCCTCGGGACAGACCAGGATGCTGAGTAGCTTTTCGTCGAGCACGGGAACGGGTCAGCCGAGCGGCAAGATGGTGCTGGGCTGGTTGAAGGGGGCCGGTGCGCCACCGATCGCGAAGCCGGGCTGCACGCCGCCCTGCGCTTGCTGAGCTTGTTGCTGCGACTGGATCCTGCGCTGGTAGGCGATGGTTTGCTTGAGGGCCGCGACCAGCGGCGCCTGGTTCGGGCGCTTGTCGAGGGCGTCGACGATGGCCTGCTTGTTCGCGTTCGACGGCCTGAAGCCGAGGTTGCGCAGGACGAGCACTTCGTGGATCAGCGTGGAGAGCTGACCGCCACCGGAGCCGAGGTCGTAGTCGCGCTGGATGATGGCGAGAGCTTCATCACCGGTCATCTGTGGCGCCGGAACCTGCTCGGTGTCCGTCGTCTGGTCGTCCGCGGGGGCGGAGAACGCCGTCGGTGCACCGATACCCGCGATGAGAGTGCCGGCGATCGCACCACCAGCCAGGGCACCTGCGATGCGGCGCCAACCGTTCTGCGATGTCATCAGTCCTCCAGTACGACGGCCCAAGCCGATCCTGCTCCCCGCTTGCGCGATGGAAGCCTAACAGTGTGTCCGACCCGCGGCATGATCTCGCTAATCGCCACCGACCAGCTCGGTGCGCACCGCCGTCGTAAGTCGTTTGTACTTACTCGTATCCACATCCAGGTACCAGGCGTTACGGGAGGGCTTCGGGATTCCCATTGCCCGCAGCGGACTGATCAGTGGTCGATACGACGCGCTCAAGGCCATCACGGGTACCACATGGACGATGTCCGGCGCCGCGCCGACAGGCAGGTCTGCAAGTGCTTCCGACAAATCTCCCGCCGCGACGCTGCCACCGGGCCGCAGCGCAAGGGCGGTCAGCGCGACCCGCTGCCCACCCAACTCGATCGCGTAGGTCGCCGACATGTCCACCGCGTCGATCGCGCCGACTGCGTCGTTGACGGGCATGGCGTACACCGGTCCGCGGTCGGTACGGATGACGAGGCTTCGGTTGTCCACCAACCAGTAGTCGCCGTCCTGGTCGCGCCGGAACAGGTACTCGGTGGACACCCACGTGTCGGCAGGGGCGAACACGCCGCGCTTGACCGATGCCGTCGGGTCGACCGGCCCTCGCGGACGGGCCAGCATGACGCCCACTTCATTGGTGTCGGCCCGCCGCACGAACCCGCGGTCGTCCTCGAGGATCAGGTCGTCCTCGGAGCCGTATGCGGCAAGCTCGACCTCGCCGCCGCCGGGCAGCGCCCTACCCTTACTGCCCACCTTCGCGCCGGACACGTTGGCCAGCACGGCCTGCCCGTCGGTGGTGGCGAAGAACTCGACGATTTGCGCGGGGGCGAAGATATCGACGACGCGTTTCCACAGCCCGGTCGGCATGCCGGAGCCGATGAACAGCCGCACCGGATGATTGCCGGTCAGCACGAACGACGGATCATCGATCACCTCGCGCAGCATCGCCCAGGTGTACGACACCACGGTGACGCCGTACTGCCGGATCTCTTGGACGAACCTGTCGGAGACCAGGCCTCGCGACAGGGCAATACGCGACCCGCCGACCACCGCACCGCCGAGGCTCACCAGCAGCCCGGACTGGTGGTGCAGCGGGGTCAGGCAGTACACGGTGTCGCCACGACCAAGGTTGGCCGCCGACGCGGTGCCGAACGCCGACAGCGCCCAGCGGAAGTTGGTGATCTGGCGGGCCACCAGATTGCCGCCCACCGTGCTGAACGCGACAAAGGCCAGATCGCGGGCCAGCCCCGGGTTGGGCCGGTACCAACCCGGCAGGTCCACGCCGTCGGGATCGATCTGCTCCATGTCGACAACTTCGGCGTCGTCGGGCAGGTGCAGATCCCGCGATTCGCCGCCGCCGAGCACCAGTACCCGCATCGAAAGGCCGCGTGCAGCGTCGAGGTTGCTCGGATCGGCAATGATGTCGCTGACCGCACCGAGTCGCACGACGGTGGCGAGGTCGGCGTCCGGCGGCATCAGCACAGCGACTGCGCCGAGACGCGACAGCGCAGCGATCGCGACCAGTGCACTGGGACGGGTCTCCATCAGGACCCCGATGTGTGCACCCTGCCGCACTCCGACCTCGATCAGGCCGCGCACCACGTTGTTGATGCGGCGGTCGACAGCCTCATAGGTGTGCACCCGCCCGTCGAACAGAAGCGCTTCGCCGTTCGGTAGATCACGTGCCTGCTCGGACATGATCCGGCCGAGTGAGATGCGGGTGTGGTCGTTGATCTGGCCGAGCCGGGCCAGCCTGGGCAGCGTGCGGACCGTCTCGACGGCCAGCGCGCGTGCCGACTTGTTCGCGGCGACCACCGCGTCGGCCGCCGAGCGGGCCAGGGTGAACGCCATCTCGCCCGCCGCAGTGGCGCCGTGCGCCAGCCGGGATGCGAACGGGACACCGCTTTCGGTGTGCTCCGCCGGCTGTAACGCCATCGGCGCCACGCCTTCCGGCAGGTCGGCATCGCCGTCGATGGATTTGACCCACTGCGCCACCGTCGGCCACGTCTGGGTCGCCGCCTTCGATCCAACGACGAGGCCGAAATGGCCTGCGCGGATCAGATATTCGTAGACGTCGGCTTGCGGGGCGGCACGCTTGATGCCACGCACCGACGCCGGCTGGCCGATGTCGTCGACCTCGCCGATGACCGCCAGCACCGGACAATTGATGTCGCTGAGCGTGACGAGCTCGCCGTGGATGGAGAAGCCCCCGGTCATCATCCGGTTATGCGCGATGAACTGCTTGAGGAGTTCGGCGATCGCGGGACCCGACCAGGCGATCCAGCCTTCGGACGCCAGGAATCGGCGCTGCTGCTCGCGGGGCAACAGCGCCTCGCGGTCGTGCAGTTGTCGCAGGAAGTCCAGCCGCGACTGCGCGGTTTTGATCGGGTCGAGCATCTGAAAGCCGGTCCGCGCGAGCCAGCTCGGGATGTCGATGCGGCTGAAGACGTGATCGGCCATGAAATCTGCGGCGCCCGCTGCCAGCCCGGCGGGCAGGTTCATCGGGAGCGCGGCCAGCGTGTCGACGGGCGAGCCGAAGGCGACGATGCTCGCGAGGTCCTTCGACCGGCGGAACGCCGCGGTCTGATAGCAGAACATGCCGCCCTGGGAGTAGCCGGCGAGGTGGACGTCGCGCCCGGTCGTTTCCTTGACGGTGTCGATGGCTTCGCTCAACGCGACGACATGGTCGGCCAGATTGCGCTGCATGCCGCCCTCGACCTTGTCCGGTTCGCCGAAGTCGATGACCCACGGGTCGATGCCCGCGGCGTGCAGGATGCCGACGGCCCCTTCGTTGCGGGTGACATCCCACATGTCTGCAGACATCATCATCGGATGCACCATGAGCACCGGCGGTCCCGGCGGTTTCGCACCGGGGCGGGTGTCGGGCGGGAAGTACCGGCGCAGCCGATACATCGGCACGCTTTCCACGATCTGGAACGGCGACGGAACCGCGCCGGTCTCCAGGCCGCCGTAACGCAGCACTTCCAGACCGTTCTGAGCGGTGGCCACCAGCCGCCCAACGGGCCTGGTTATTGCCGAAAGGTCCACCACCGGCGGTTCCCCTTTAGTCACACCTGTCCCCCGATTGCCGAGGTCATCATGGCACAGAGCCCTTGGCGCCTTCGGCGAGATGGCCTACCTATCATCGGCGGCTGATGGCCAACTTGATCAACGTCGAACGTGCAACCGTCGGCTACGGCACCCGCACGCTGCTGGACGCCGTCAGCCTCGGGGTCGACGAAGGCGACGCGATCGGCGTCGTCGGGCGCAACGGCGACGGCAAGTCCACGCTGCTCCAGGTGCTGACCGGCACCCGCGCGCCCGATTCGGGGCGGGTCACCCACACCTCCGGTGCGTCGGTGGGTTACCTGCGCCAAAGCGATGACTTCGCTGCGGGCGCCTCGGTGCGTGAAGTGATTGTCGGCGGCAGACCGGACCACATCTGGGCGGCCGAACCCGCGACGCGGCCGGTCGTCGAACATCTGCTCGCCGAGGTGGCACTCGACACCGACGTGGCAGACCTCAGCGGCGGCGAGCGGCGCCGCGTTGCGTTGGCCGCCGTGCTGATCGCCGGACACGACGTGCTCGTCCTCGACGAGCCCACCAACCATCTCGACGTCGAAGTGATCGGCTGGCTGGCGCATCACTTGTCGGACCGGCGGTCGCAGGCACTGGTGGTGGTGAGCCACGACCGCTGGTTCCTCGATGCGGTGACCACCAAGACCTGGGAGGTGCACGACGGCGCCGTCGACTCCTATGACGGTGGCTACGCCGCCTACGTGCTGGCCCGCGCTGAGCGGATGCGGCTGGCCGCCGGTGTGGAGGCGCGGCGCCGCAACCTCATGCGCAAGGAACTGGCATGGCTGCGCCGCGGCCCGCCGGCCAGGACGTCGAAGCCGAAATTTCGCATCCAGGCCGCCAACGAGCTCATCGCCAACGAACCGCCGCCGCGCGATTCGCTTGTGCTGCAGCGCTTCGCGACCACGCGGCTGGGCAAGGACGTGTTCGACCTGCACCGACTGCGGCTCGAGGTCGGCGATCGCGTCGTCCTCGACAAGACCGACTGGTCCATCGGCCCCGGTGCGCGGATCGGGTTGGTCGGCGTCAACGGCACCGGGAAGACCTCGGTGTTGCGGCTGCTCGCCGGCGAACTGCAGCCGGCAGCGGGCACGATCAAACGCGGCACCACCTTGCGGATCGGCTACCTGAGCCAGGTCCTGGCCGAACTGCCCGGCGCGGACCGGGTGATCGATGCCGTCGAAAACCGGCGCCGCATCAGTCAATTGGCCGGTGGACGGGAAATCAGCGCCGACACCCTGTTGAAGGACTTCGGATTCATCGGCGACAAGCTGACCGCGAGGATCGCCGACCTGTCCGGCGGAGAGCGGCGCCGTTTGCAGTTCCTGCGCATCCTGCTCGACGAGCCGAATGTGCTGCTGCTCGACGAACCGACCAACGACCTCGATATCGACACGCTCACCGTCCTCGAGGACTACCTGGATGACTGGCCGGGCACCCTGATCGTCGTCACTCACGACCGGTACTTTCTGGAACGCGTCACCGATGTGACGTACGCCCTCACCGGTGCCGGCCGCTGCGACCTGCTGCCGGGCGGCATCGAGCAATATCTCGCCGAGCGGGTCGCCGCCGAACCCGTGCCGGCCCGGCAGGAGCCGCAGCGCACCGAGTCGGCGGCGGCACGAGAACGACGCGCCGGCAAGGAGATGGCCCGCATCGAAGGGCAACTGGCCAAGCTCGAAGAGCGCATCGCGGCTATGCATGAGGCGATGGCAGAGGCTGCGGCCGACCACATCCGGGCGGGCGAGCTCAACGCCGAGCTGACCGATCTGCTCGCGCGCAAGGAATCGCTCGAGGAGGCGTGGCTCACCGCCGCCGAGGGATAGTCCGCTGTTTACGATGTGGCGGTGCGCTACCTACTGCGGCCGTTCGCTTTGTGGTGGCGATATCTCCCGCAACTCGTCGCGCTCTACCTGCTCGGTTGGCTGGGGCGCAAGGGCGCGATCGAACTGGCCGCCTTCGTCGGCTGGGACAACGATGTCTGGGCATCGCTCATCATGCCGTTCGCCGGTCTGGCCCGCCTCGGCTCTTACGTCGCGATGTTTCTGGTGCTGCGCCCCGCGATACCGGCGCTGGCGGCACTGCCGCGGCGTTCGCTACGCAGCGTCGATGTGTTCGCCAACATCATCGTGCCGTTCTTCGCCATCTATCTGGCGTGGAAGCTTTTCGCCGAGGATTGGCTCGATTTCGAGACGGCGGCGCTCAATTACCGTGTCGATGAGGCCATGACCGCGGCGTTGACGACAGGCCAGGCCGGCGGCCTCCATCCCGACCAACTGCCCGTGAGCACCGCCACCTGGGTGATCATTTTCTCGGCTCTGGTCCTGCGATACGCGCTCGGCAGGTTCAGGGAGAGCCTGCCGAGCGAAATGATCGCCGTCCGTGTCTATGTCGACGCGTTGTGGGTCTTCCTCACCGTGAGCTTTGCGGCGAGCCAGGGGCTGAACTTCCTCATCAACCCCACCGGGTGGATCGCTCAGCGCCGGATCATCGTGTGGTTCAACGACACTCGTGCCGAGCTGTCCTCACATTTCGCTCCGCTGGAGCATCTGTGGGATGGCGTGATGCTGGTGCTGCGTACGGTATTCGGCGGCGCCACGATCCCGCTTCTGTGGCTCGCCGTGGCCGGAATCATCTACGGCGTCTCGATGCCGGACTGGCGTGGAGCGGCACGTCGTGTGGTGGGCGCCCGGGCCGACCGTGTCTTCGACCGGGCGGCCTCGGGCCGGAAGAGGTTCAGCGACCGGGGATGGCGCATCCCTGAGACCTCGGGCGAAAAAATTCGCGCTTGGGTTTACCGGAAGTTGGGCAACTACAAGACGATCGTGGACTCGACGCGGCTGATTTTGCACGGCGGGTTTCTGGCGCTGTCGCTCTACGTCCTCGGTTATCTCGGGTTGGCGTGGCTGGACATGGCAGGCGCCTTCTACCGGCCCGAGGTCGGCATCGGGTACCTCTTCCGCTTCATCGCATGGCTTTTCGGCCCGCACCCGTTGTCGTTCTGGAACGGCTTCGCCGACACGATCGCGTTGATCTCGCACATGATCGTCGAACCGCTGCGGGTGTGCTTGATCGCGTCGACGGTGGCGTTCTGCCTCGAGCAGGTGCATACCAACGAGACGACCACAGCATCAACCGCACCGTGATCCGGCCGTCGAGCGCCACGATGTCCACCGCCGTCGGCACCACATCCTGTGGCAGCAGGAACGTGAACTGAAGCAGCCCGGGCTGATTGCACAGGCTCGTCATCCCGTCGCCTGCCGGCGCGCTGAAGAAGCCGATGCGCTCGCTGTTCCAGCGACGATTCCCGTCGGTGATGACACCGTTGCAGATCGCGTCGGCCGGTGCTGGCCCCGAGCGGTCGACGGTGATGACGGTCAGTACTGTGCCGGGTGGCAGGGGCGGGCCGAATTCGCTTGGGCTGCGGTTCAGATGCCGTATCGCATCGATTTTCCAGGTGTGCCCGTCGGCATCACCGCTGCCGCCCGCAGGCACAACGGCGCCTGGGACGACCGTGTGCCGGTATCCGGCCCACGATTCGGCGAGGCCGCCGAGTCCGGTGAAGACGAGCACCGCGAGAGCCGCCGCGGCGACCACCGCGCCGATCAGGTTGCGCACCCACAACGCCGACCACGATCTCATGAGGCGCTCTGTTCCGGCTTTTTCAGCGTGACGGTGTCGACGCGGCTGAAGCGCGAACCGTGGGTCGGTAGTCGGATGGCCAACCGCGAATCCAGCCGCCCATCACCGACCCACACGTGCAGTGTCATCGGGTCGGATGCGCCGGGCGCCACGAGGGCGGGCGCGACGTCGAACACCCACGATCCGCGCTGGGTGATCCCCGGACTGATCTCGGCCCTCAGGGTGTCGGTGAAGAACATGTCCGTCGGCGTATAGGTGTTGGGCCCGACGATCAGCTCACTGTGCGGCAATTCGGTGCTGCGCGTGCCCTCGAGCGCCGCGTTCACGACGACCCACACTCCCGCCGGCTTGACGGAGTCCACCTCCGGGGTGACGCGAACACCGGTCACGGTGGCGGAGACGGCGCGGCCCGTCGTGGGCGTTCCCGCGTCGCCGCGTACGTCGAAGGGCCCGAGGACATCTGTCGGTGTCGGTAGGTTTTGCCAAACCATGGCGGCGGCCGCGGCGATGATGACCACGCCTGTGGTGGTCAGCGCGCGTCTGGGATCCGGCCGCCGGAGCGTCACGCGGACTCCTTAACCGGAACATCCGTCTGTCCGTAGTCGGTCACGCTCTCGATCCATTCCTTGCCGCCATAGGTGACCATCAGCTGCGTGTACTTCTTCTTCCACACCCGGATCGACACCGAGTGAACGGACTGCCTCGCCGAATCCGGCAACAGCCAGGCGAAAACCAACTGCTCGGTCAGTTTCGGGCCGATGGTCTGGATCGGCGAACGGTCCCGAAACCGGAACGCGCTGACGAACTCCTTGGCCGGCAGATCGCGCACATCCAACTCGTCTCGGAGCCGACCCGGCACGGTGCCGTCGTTGCGCAGGGTGGCGACCACTCCGAGGTACACCTTCCCCGGCCTCGCGGAGGCGATGGTGCCTGTCAACTCGTTGACCAGCTTGGCGCGCTCGATCGTGAGGGTGTACTCGCCGTCGCTGAACTCCTCGCCCGGCTCGAAGGGGGTGACCTGCTTGTCGACGGTATCGAGCCCGCCGAACGCCGCCGTGACGACGATGACGACGAAAAGGGCCAGCCGCCCGATCGTTCGTGGTTTGAGACCCGCAAATTGTTGCCGCCATCCACGGGTCCGCTCACCGGGGACGGGTGGTTGGCCCTACATAACGGTGAATGTTAGTGGCTAACGGTCCAGCCGAGCCCGGAGCGTGTCGGCGGTGTCACGAATGACACTGAGCTGCTTGGCCACCTGGACCGGTGCGGTGCCGCCCCTGGCGTCGCGAGAGTTGACCGAACCGTCGACGGTGAGCACCTCCCGCACGTCGGCGGTCAACAGCGGATGGATGTCGGTGAGTTCGGCGTCCTGGAGTTCCTCGAGTCCGACTCCCCTTGCCTCTGCTGCACGGACCGCTGCTCCCGCGGCCTCGTGTGCCACCCGGAACGGCACTCCCTTGCGCACAAGCCATTCGGCGAGATCGGTCGCAAGCGTGAAGCCGAGCGGTGCCAGCTCGGCCATCCGGTCGACATCGAAGCGCAGGGTACCGACCAGACCCGCAACCGCCGGCAGCAGCAACTCCAGTTGCGCCACCGAGTCGAACACCGGTTCCTTGTCCTCCTGCAGATCCCGGTTGTACGCGAGCGGCTGCGCTTTCAGCGTGGCCAACAGGCCGGTCAGATTGCCGATCAATCGGCCCGACTTGCCACGAGCCAACTCGGCGATGTCCGGATTCTTCTTCTGCGGCATGATCGAACTACCCGTCGACCAGGAGTCGTGCAAGGTCACATAGCCGAATTCGGTTGTGTTCCAAAGGATGATGTCCTCGGCAAGGCGGGACAGATCGACACCGATCATCGCGAACACGAACGCGGCCTCGGCGGCGAAGTCGCGGGCCGCGGTGGCATCGATCGAATTGTCTGCAGCGGCTCTGAACCCGAGTTCCTCGGCGATCGCGTCGGGGTCGAGGCCCAGCGATGAACCCGCGAGGGCCCCGGCGCCGTAGGGCGAGATTGCGGCGCGCCGGTCGACGTCGATCAGCCGGTCGACGTCGCGCAGCAGCGGGTGCGCATGCGCAAGCAGGTGATGCGCCAACAGGATCGGCTGCGCCGACTGCAGGTGCGTCTTGCCCGGCATGATCGCGGTCGGATGCGCGGCAGCCTGCGTCGCCAACGCGGACACCACCTCGAGCGCACCGTCGGCGACGCGCCGGAGGGCATCACGCAGCCACAACCGAAACAACGTAGCCACCTGGTCGTTGCGCGACCGGCCCGCCCGCAGCCGCCCGCCGAGATCCGGTCCGACGCGGTCGATCAGCCCGCGCTCCAGCGCTCCGTGCACGTCCTCATCGGTCACCAGCGGCAGGAAACTGCCGTCGGCCACATCCTCGCCGAGGCTGTCCAAACCGGCCAGCAGACCATCGCGCTGCTCGTCGGTCAAAAGCCCGGCCCGGAACAGTACCTTCGCGTGCGCCTTCGACGCCCGGATGTCGTAGGGCGCGAGTACCCAGTCGAAGTGCGTGGACCTGCTCAGCGCGGCGAGCGCGTCCGACGGGCCGCCGGAGAACCGACCGCCCCACAACGACCCCTCGTTGGTGCTCACATTGAGCCCCGTGCGAGCGTGCGTAGACTTCTGCTTCTAAGCGGCGTGTCGCGTGCAAACGCGCACGCTCGCGGTGAAGGGATGAGCGTCACTTCAAGTCCCTTCGGGCGGCGATCTTCGACGACAGGCCATGCACATGCACGAAGCCCTTCGCCGCGGACTGGTCGAAGCTGTCGCCCTCGTCGTAGGTGGCGAGGTTGAAGTCGTAGAGCGACTCGTCGCTGCGCCGCCCGTTGACGGCGATATGCCCGCCGTGCAACACCATTCGTATCTCACCGGAGACGTGCTGCTGGGTGTCGGCGACGAACGCCTCCAGCGCGCGCTTCAGCGGCGAGAACCACAGCCCGTCGTACACCAGCTCGCCCCAGCGTTGATCGGTCTGCCGCTTGAAACGACCCAGCTCGCGTTCCAGCGTCACGTGTTCCAGTTCGGTGTGGGCGGTGACCAGAACCATCGCACCGGGCGCCTCGTAGATTTCGCGGCTCTTGATGCCGACCAGTCGGTCCTCCACGACGTCGAGCCGACCGACCCCCTGTTCGCCGGCGCGGCGATTGAGCTCCTCGATGGCCTGAAGCACGGTCACCCGTCGGCCGTCGATCGACACCGGCACGCCCCGCTCGAATCCGACGACGACCTCGTCCGGGCTGCTCCAGTTGACGGTCGGATCCTCGGTGTAGTCGTAGACATCCTTGGTCGGTGCATTCCACAGGTGTTCGAGGAAACCGGTTTCCACCGCCCTGCCCCACACGTTCTGGTCGACGGAGAACGGCGAGCGCTTGGTCACGTTGATCGGGATCGCGTTCTCCTCGGCGAATGCGATGGCCTTTTCCCGCGTCCACGCATAGTCGCGGACCGGTGCAAGCACCTCCAGATCCGGTGCCAGCGAGCCGAATCCGACCTCGAAGCGCACCTGGTCGTTGCCCTTGCCGGTGCAGCCGTGTGCGACCATGCCGCCGCCGTACTGGCGTGCCGCGGACACCAGATGCTTGACGATCAACGGCCGACTCAGCGCGGACACCAATGGGTAGCGGTCCATGTAGAGCGCGTTGGACTTGATGGCGGGCAGGCAGTACTCGTCCGCGAACTCGTCGCGCGCGTCGATCACGACGGCCTCGACGGCGCCGCAGTCCAGCGCGCGCTGGCGCACCACCTCCATGTCCTCGCCGCCCTGACCGAGGTCGATCGCGACCGCGACGACCTCGCGGCCCGTCTCCTTGCCGATCCAGCTGATCGCCACGGAGGTGTCCAGACCGCCGGAATACGCCAGGATGACGCGCTCGGACATGTAACCAATCTCCTTCGGTAACAGCTCTATTGCAGGTTCTCGATGCTGGTGGCCAGTTCGGCGCCGGTCATCGGCTCGCGCGCCACCACGACGATGGTGTCGTCGCCGGCGATCGTGCCGACAACATAGGGCAGGGCCGCGCGGTCAATCGCACTGGCCAGATATTGGGCCGCACCGGGTGGAGTGCGCAGCACAGCGAGGTTGCCGCTGGCGTCCGAGGACGTCAACAGGTCACCGAGCATCCGCGACAATCGCTCGGTGCCGCCCGACACTCCGCGCACCGGGCTGCCGTCCTCGGGCACCACGTAGACCCCGACACCGCCGTCGGCGGCACGCAGTTTGACCGCGCCCATCTCCTCGAGGTCGCGCGACAACGTCGCCTGCGTGACTTCGATGCCCTCGGCAGCCAGCACGGCGGCCAGTTCGGTTTGGCTACGCACCGAATTCGCCGACAGGATGGCGACGATGCGCGCCTGCCTGCCCGCGCGGGTGGCGGTGATTCCCGGAGCCGCTCGGCCGGCGACATCAGCTTCCGGAGCCGCTCGGCCGGCGACATCAGCTTCCGGAGCCGCTCGGCCGGCGACATCAGCTTCCGGAGCCGCTCGGCCGGCGACATCAGCTTCCGGAGCCGCTCGGCCGGCGACATTAGGCTCAGAAGCCTTTCCTGCGGTCACGATCGCTCCAGCAGCCACACCAGCAGGGCCTTCTGCGCGTGCAGGCGGTTCTCCGCCTCGTCCCACACCGCACTGTGCGGTCCGTCGATCACCTCGTCGGTGATCTCGTGACCGCGGTGCGCCGGAAGGCAATGCAACACAACCGCTTCCGGATCGGCGAGGCTCAACAGCTCGGCATTGACCTGGAACGGCTTGAACGGCGCCACCCGGTCCAGCCCGTCGTTTTCCTGGCCCATCGACGTCCAGGTGTCGGTAACGAGTACGTCGGCACCCGCGGCCGCCTTGGCCCCGTCGGCGCTGACCGTCACCGAAGCCCCGGTCAACCGCCCGCGCGCCTCTGCGGCCGCCACGAACTCCTTGTGCGGTTCGAAGCCCGACGGGGCCGCGATCGTGACGTCGATTCCCGCCGTGACACCGCCCAGCATCAACGAATGGGCCATGTTGTTGGCCCCGTCGCCGAAGTAGGACAGCCGCAGCCCCTTCAGCTCCCCCCTGCGCTCGGCAAGGGTCTGCAGATCCGCCAGCACCTGGCAGGGATGAAACTCATCGGACAACGCGTTGACGATCGGCACGCTCGCACCGGAGGCCATCGACGTCAACCGCTCCTGGCCGAAGGTGCGCCACACGATCGCTTCGACGTAGCGGGACAACACCTTTCCGGTGTCCTCGAGCGTCTCTTCGCGCCCGAGCTGGGTATTGCGGCCGTCGACGACAACAGCGTGGCCGCCAAGCTGCGCAATGCCGACCTCGAACGAAAATCGGGTACGGGTCGAGTTCTTGTCGAAGATGACCGCCACGCCGCGCGGGCCCTCGAGTGGCCGGCGGGCGAACGGATCCTGCTTCAGCTCGGCGGCCAGTGCCAGCACTTCGGCCTGCTCTTCAGGCGCCAGATCGTCATCCCGGAGAAAATGGCGAGGCATCATGACACCGCCTCGTCCAGGACGCCGGGCAACGCGGAGAGGAACTCGGCGATCTGCGCCTCGGTGATGACCAGCGGCGGCGCCAGCCGGATCAGTTCAGGGGCAGCGGCGTTCACCAGGAAGCCGGCGTCGCGCGCGGCGGCCTCCACCGCCTTGCCCTCCGGCGCGGTCAGCACGATTCCCCGCAGCAGGCCGCGGCCGCGGACGTGGTCGACGAGCGGGTGACGCAATGACTCGATGCCGTGGTGCAGGGTCTTGCCCAGCACGTCGGCGCGGGAGATCAGATCCTCGTCGGCCAGCACTCGCAGCACCGCCAGCGCGGCGGCCGCGCACACCGGGTTGCCGCCGAAGGTGCTGCCGTGCAGGCCCGGGGTCAACAGGCCGCCGGCCGACCCGACGGCAATGCAGGCGCCGATCGGCAGCCCACCACCGAGTCCCTTGGCGAGCGTGACGATGTCGGGGGTGATGCCGTCGTGCTGGTGGGCGAAGAAGGTTCCGGTGCGGCCCATCCCGGTTTGCACCTCGTCGACGACGAGAAGTGCGCCGCGTGTCGTCGACAGTTCGCGGGCCGCCACCAGGTAACCGTCCGGCGGGACGACGACGCCGGCTTCCCCCATGATCGGTTCGAGGAAGACGGCCGCGGTGGTCTCGTCGATGGCCTCGGCCAGCGCGGCCACATCGCCGTACGGCACATGCACCACGTCGCCGGGCAGCGGCGCAAACGGCTCCTGCTTGGCGGGCTGCCCCGTCAGGGCCAGCGACCCCATGGTCCGGCCATGGAATGCGCCTTGCGCGGCAACGATTTTCGTGCGTCCCGTCAGCCGGGTGATCTTGAAGGCGACTTCGTTGGCCTCGGTTCCGGAGTTGCAGAAGAACACCCGCGCCTCGGCGCCAAGCAGGCCGACCAGTGCCTCCGCCAGAGCGATAGCAGGTTCAGTCGCATAGAAGTTCGAGGTGTGGCCGAGTGTGTTCATCTGCGCGGTGACGGCTTCGATGACCGCGGGATGACGGTGGCCGAGCACGTTGACCGCGATGCCGCCGAGCAGGTCGATGTAGGACTTGCCGTCCACATCCGTGACCACGGCACCGTCCCCACTGGCCAGTGCGACGGCCGGGGTGCCGTAGTTGTTCATCATCACGCGTTCCCAGCGCTGCTGGAGAGTCATGCGCTCACCACCTTCGTGCCCGCTCCCTCGTCGGTGAACAACTCGACCAGTACGCAATGCTCGACGCGCCCGTCGATGACGTGCGCGCTGGGCACACCTCCGGACACGGCCCGCATGCAGGCCTCGATCTTCGGCACCATCCCGGCCTCCAGCGTCGGCAGCAGTTGCGTCAGGGCCGCCACGTCGATCTCACTGACCAGCGAATCGCGGTCAGGCCAACTGGTGTAGAGGCCTTCGACATCGGTGAGCATCAACAGCTTCTCGGCGGCCAGCCCCTCGGCCAGTGCCGCCGCCGCGGTGTCCGCATTGACGTTGTGCACGACCCCGTCCACATCGGGCGCAATGGTCGACACCACCGGAATACGGCCCGCAGCGATGAGATCGAGGACCGCCTCGGTGTTGACCTTTTCCACGTCGCCGACCAGGCCGATGTCGGTGGCCACTCCGTCGACGGTGACGCTGCGCCGCACCGCTGTGAACAGGTGCGCGTCCTCGCCGGTGATGCCGACGGCGTAGGGCCCGTGCATGTTGATCAGGTTCACCAGTTCACGACCGACCTGGCCGAACAGCACCATCCGTGCGACGTCGAGTACCTCCGGTGTGGTGACGCGGAAGCCGCCTTTGAAATCGCCTGCGATGCCGAGCCGTTTCAGCATCGCGCTGATTTGCGGTCCGCCGCCGTGCACGACGACGGGATGGATGCCACAGTTGCGGAGGAAGACCATGTCCGCCGCGAACGCGCGTCGCAACGAATCGTCGGTCATCGCATTGCCGCCGTACTTGACGACGACGATCTTGCCGTGCAGTGCTTTGAGCCATGGCAGCGCCGCCGCGAGCACATCGGCCTTGGTCTGTGTGGACGCCGGAGCGGTTTGGTCGGCGACATTGGGTGAAGTCATGAGCTGTAGGCCGAGTTCTCTTCGACGTACGCGTGCGACAGGTCGGTGGTCCGGATCGACGCACCTTCGGTACCGACGCCGAGATCGATCGTCACCTCGATATCGACGCCCGACAGGTCGACGTCGCGCGCGCCGGGAGCGCCGACGCCGTCGACACAGACCGGGGATCCGTTGAACGACACGCTGATCCGCTCGGGATCCAGCCGCACGGGGGCCATTCCGACCGCGGCCAACACGCGGCCCCAGTTGGGGTCGGAGCCGAACAGCGCGGTCTTGACGAGACTGTCGCGGGCGACCACGCGGGCGGCGGTGAGAGCGTCGGCCTCGCTCGCTGCGCCGGTGACCGAGATGACGACCCGCTTGGTGACGCCCTCCGCGTCGGCCTGCAGTTGTGCGCACAGGTCGTCACACACCCTGAGCAGAGCCTCATCGAGTTCGTCCTGGGCGGGCGTGATTGCGCTTGCCCCCGAGGCCATTACCAGGATGGTGTCATTGGTCGAGCAACTGCCGTCGACGTCGAGTCGGTCGAATGTCAGTGCGCTGGCTCGGCGCAACGCGCGATCGAGCGCGCCCGCGTCGGCGACCGCGTCGGTGGTGATGACGCACAGCATGGTCGCCAGCGACGGGGCCAGCATGCCGGCGCCCTTCGCCATCCCGCCGACCGTCCACTTGCCGGGGTGATGCAGCGCAACCTGTTTGGGCACCTTGTCGGTGGTCATGATGGCCCTGGCGGCCTCCTCCCCACCCGTCAGCCCACCGGCCATTTCATGCACGATCTCGGTGACACCGGACAGCACCTTGTCCATCGGCAGCCGGTCGCCGATCAACCCCGTAGAGCACACGGCGATTTCGATGGCGCCAGTGTCGGTGCCCCAGTCCGACAGGGCCGCCGCGACGGCCTCGGCGGTGGCGTGGCTGTCCTGGAAGCCACCAGGACCCGTGCAGGCGTTCGCCCCTCCGGAGTTGAGGATGACCGCACGCAACCGTCCGGTGGTCAGCACCTGCTGGGTCCACAGCACGGGCGCGGCCTTGACCTGGTTGCGGGTGAACACGGCGGCGGCGCCGTAGTCCGGTCCCTCGTTGAACACCAGCGCCAGATCCAACGCACCGGAGGCCTTGATGCCCGCGGCGATTCCGGTGGCCCGGAATCCCTCCGGCGCGGTGACGCCCTGGGTGCGCACGAGCCGTGTCGCACCTGCCGATGTCTCCGGAGCCGCCTGGCCGGCGACGTCAGCTCCCGTCACGGCGCCACCCCCACGATCGAAAGTCCCTCGGTTTCAGGCCAGCCCAGGGCGAGGTTCATCGACTGCACGGCCGCTCCACCGGTGCCCTTGACCAGGTTGTCGATCGCGGCGATGGCGATCAGCGTCATGGCGTCCTCATCGACGGCGACAGCGAGTTGCGCGGCGTTGCTTCCGATCACCGCTCCGGTCTTCGGCAGCTGCCCCTCGGGCAGAAGATGGACGAAAGGCTCCGCGTCGTAGGCCTTCTCGTATGCGGCGCGAATCTGTGACAGCGGTGCATCCGTGCGGGCCGTGCACGTCGCGAGGATGCCTCGCGACGTCGGAATCAGCACAGGCGTGAACGAGACCGTCACCTCCTTGTCGGTGACGGCGCGTAGCCCCTGGACGATCTCCGGGGTGTGGCGGTGCTTGCCGCCGATGTTGTAAGCGCGGGCGGAGCCGATCACCTCGGAACCGAGAAGGTCGGTCTTCGCGGCGCGCCCCGCACCGGAGGTACCGCTGACGGCGACGACGGTGACCGCCGGTTCGACGAGACCCTCGGCGACTGCGGGCAGGAGTGCGAGCAGCGCCGCGGTCGGATAGCAGCCCGGGACGGCGACCCGCGTCGCACCGCGGAGTCGGTCCCGCGCCCCCGGCAGTTCGGGAAGGCCGTACGGCCAACTGCCCGCGTGGGCCGATCCGTAGAAACGCTCCCACGCCGCAGGGTCGGTCAACCGGAAGTCGGCGCCGCAGTCGACGATGACGGTGTCGGGGCCCAGTTGTTCGGCCAGGCTCGCGGAGTGGCCGTGCGGCAGCGCGAGGAAGACCACGTCGTGCCCTGCGAGGACACCGGCGTTAGTGTCGTCCAGCACGCGGCCGCCGAGCGGCAGCAGGTGCGGGTGGTGTTCGGCGAGCGTCGTGCCGGCGCTCGAAGCCGCCGTGAGCGCCCCGATGGTGAGGCGGCCGTCGACATAGGCGGGGTGACCCAGAAGCAGCCGAAGGATCTCGCCGCCGGCATATCCGCTGGCACCGGCGACGGCCACAGAAGTCATGCAGTGATTCTGCATGTTTATGCACAGCGTTGCAAACCAATTAAGGCCGTCGGCGTCTGTGCTCCGATATTCGCATGGTCAGGGCCTGGCCGAGCGCGCAGCAGGCTCGCGACACAATGGAGATGACCCTTCCCATCCGCCCCAGGGAGACGCCGTGCCCACCTCGCCCGCACACCGGGTAGCAGTTGTCGGCGGCGGCATCCTCGGCGCGGCGGTGGCGCGTGAAATCCTCAAGCGGCGGCCCGATGCGGATGTGACGCTTTTCGAGAAGGAAGGCCGCCTCGCATCGCACCAGACCGGACGCAACAGCGGCGTTGTGCACGCGGGCCTGTATTACGAGCCCGGCTCGAAGAAGGCGGTGCTCTGCCGCCGCGGTGTCGGCCTACTCGAAGAGTTCTGCGAACAGCACGGCATTCGCCGGATCGCCTGCGGCAAGGTGCTCGTCGCCCTCGACGACACCGAGCGCGCCCGGCTGGACAACATCGAGGAGCGGGCGCGGGCCAATGGTGTGCCCGGTGTCCAGATCATCGGTCCCGACCAACTGCGAGAGTTGGAGCCGCATGTACGCGGTGTCGCCGCGCTGCACTCGCCGTCCACGTCCATCGTGAACTTCGCCGAGGTGACCCGCGCCCTTGCCGCCGACGCGACCGCCGACGGCGCGACGATCCTGCTCGCCCACGAAGTTGTCGGTATGCGGACCTCGGCGACCGAGGCAGTCGTAACCGCGCGCAGCGCAAGCGGTTTCACTGAACAAGTGTTCGACCGGATGGTGGTCTGCGGCGGCTTGCAGAGCGACCGGCTCGCCGAACTCGCCGGCGACGGCCCGGACCCGGTCATCATGCCGTTCCGCGGCGAGTACTACGCACTGAAGCCGCAACGCCGCAACCTCGTCAACGGGTTGGTCTACCCCGTGCCCGATCCGCGCTATCCGTTCCTGGGGGTGCATCTCACCCCGCGCGTGGACGGTGAGGTGCTGATCGGCCCCAACGCGGTGCTGGCGTTGGCACGCGAGGGTTACGGCTGGGGCCAGGTGTCGGTGCCCGATCTCGTGAAAGTGGTGCGCAGGCCGGCATTCTGGCGATTCGCTCGCCGCCACTGGCGCACCGGCATCAGGGAGATGCACGGGTCCCTGAGCAAGCGCCGGTTCGTCGCCGCCGCCCGTGCGTACGTGCCGGAATTGCGCGACGACGACGTCGTCCCCGGCCTGGCAGGCGTCCGTGCGCAGGCGCTCGATTCCGACGGTGGATTGGTGGACGACTTCCGCATCACTATTCGCGAGCGCCTGGTGCTCCTTCGCAATGCCCCGTCCCCGGCGGCCACATCGTCGCTCGCCATCGCCGAGCACATCGTGGCGACCATGGCAACCATGGCGACCTGACAGCGATTTCGGCGTGCTGGGTTGCGCTCACCGCAACTAGCCACGCCGAAATCGCATGAGTCAGCGGCGCTGGACGGCCCCCACGCGCTGCGCCGCGGCCGCCACCGCGGCGTCGCGGGCGGCGCTGGCCTCGTCCTCGGTCAACGTCCGGTCGGTGGCCCGGAACCGCAATGCCAGCGCCAACGACTTACGGCCCTCGCCGATCTGAGGACCGGTGTACACGTCGAACAACCGGACGTCTTCCAGCAACTCCCCCGCACCGTCGCGCACCGCGTCGACGACGCTTTGTGCGGCGACCGTGTCGTCGACGATGAGTGCGACGTCCTGGAACACCGCGGGAAACGGCGACACCGTCGGCGCGGGCAGCGCGTCGGCGATCGGGATGGCATCGAGGTTGATCTCGACCGCGCACGTGCCCTTGGGCAGACCCGAACGCTCGATGACTGCGGGATGCAGTTGGCCGGCATAACCGACGACGGTGTCGCCGATGGACACCTCGGCGCACCGGCCGGGGTGCCACGGAAGGTGCTGCGCCGGACGCAATGTCAGCTCTACACCGGCCGCGCGACCGACGATGCGGACGGCCTCGAACGCGTCACCGGCGTCGACAGGACGCCCCGGTCCCCACGGACCGGCAGGCTCACGCAGGCCGGCCAACACCACACCGACGTGTTGCGGCTGACGCGGCAACGACGCATCGAGCGTCGCGACCTCGTCGTCGGTCGGTTTGCGGTCGGTCGGGATACGCTCGACCGCACGGGTTTCCGACGTCGGCTCCACCACCTGCTCGATCGCGAACAGCGACGTGTCGATCGCTCCGCGGGATACGTTGCGGCTCAACGACTCCAGCAGGCCCGGTAGCAGCGTGGTAGCCAGCTCCGGGCGGTCGGCCTCCAGCGGGTTGAGCACGTGGGTGGTGGTGCGGCGCGGGTCGTCGGCTGGCAGGCCCCACTGGTCGAATATCCCGGCCGGCAAAAACGGCGTCGGCAGGATCTCGACATATCCGTTGAGCGCCAACGACTTCCCGATCGCACGGCGGCGCTTCTGCAGCGAGGTGAGGCCGCGACCGGCGGGTGCCTGCGGCAGCACCGATGGAATGAGCTCCAGGCCCTCGAGCCGCAATACTTCCTCGACGAGGTCCGCGGGCTGTTTCAGGTCGGGGCGCCAGCTCGGCGGGGTGGCGGTCAAGCGATCGCCGTCGATCGTCACGCCCGCGCCGATCTGTGTGAGCCTGCGCGCGGTGGTGCCCTCGGCATAGACCACGCCCGCGGTGCGGTCGGGCAGATCGACAGGCATGCTGACCGGAGGCGGCGACCAGTTGTCGCGAGGTGGATCTCCTCGCCAGTCGGTCAGCGTGGGTGCAACTGTGCCGCCGGCGATTTCCGCGAGCAGAGCCGAGCAGCGGTCCAGAGCGGCGACCGAGACGGCGGGGTCCACGAAGCGCTCGTAGCGGCGCGCCGCCTCGCTCGGAAGATGCAGACGCCGCAGGGTTCGCGACACGGCCGCCGGGTCCCATACCGCGGCCTCGAGCAAGACGTCGGTGGTGCTGTCGCGGACCTCGGTGGTGCCTGCGCCCATCACCCCGCCGATAGCCGCGGTCGCGACATCATCGACGATCAGCACATCGGCCGGATCCAAGGTGCGTTCGATGTCGTCGAGGGTGACCACTGTCTCCCCCGGCTCGGCGAACCGTACCCGGAACCCACCGGTGATCAGGCTGCGGTCGTGTGCGTGCATCGGGTGGCCGAGCTCGAGCATGACGTAGTTCGTCACATCGACGGCGGGTGAGATCGCCCGGATGCCGCTGAGCAACAGCCGGCGCTGCAGCCACCACGGCGACACCGCCGCCGGGTCGATTCCCGTCACCGGCCGCAAGCCGAAGCGCAGCACGCCGGTGCCCGGCTCGATCGTCACCGGGAGTGCTTCGCCGTCGACGGGCAGCGGCGCGACGTCGCCCGGATCGATGTAGTCGAGGTCGTAGGCGTTCGCGATCTCGCGGGCCATGCCGCGCACCGAAAGGCAGTAACCGCGATCCGGTGTGATGGCGAGGTTGAACACGGTGTCGTCGAGGCCGAGTACGTCGGCCGCCGGCGCACCAGGGTCGGCGGTGCCCGGCGGCAGCACCAGGATGCCGGAGTGATCGGTGCCGAGGTGCATCTCGGCCGTCGAGCAGATCATCCCGTCGGAGGTGCGGCCGTACGTCTTGCGCGCGGTGATGGTGAAGTCACCCGGCAGCGTGGTCCCCGGCAGCGCCACCACCACAAGATCGCCTACGGCGAAATTGGTTGCACCGCAGACGATATCGCGGGGATCGGCTTCACCGACGTCGACCTTGACGGCGCGGATCGGCTTCTTGAACTCGGCGAGGTCCTCGATCTCGGCGACGCGGCCGATCGTGAGCGGGCCGCTGACCGGGCCGACCGGCATGACCTCTTCGACCTCGTGTCCGATGCGGATCAGAGTCTGCTCGAGCTCGTCGGCGGAAACGTCCCAACCGGGTGCGCCGGCCTGCACGACTTCTCGCAGCCAGCTGTACGGCAGTCGCATCAGGCGCCGACTCCGAACGGTAGCGAGAACCGGATGTCGCCCTCGACCATGTCGCGCATGTCCGGAATGCCGTTGCGGAACTGCAGTGTGCGCTCCAGTCCCATGCCGAACGCGAAGCCGGAGTAGACCTCCGGGTCAATGCCACAGGCGCGCAAGACATTCGGGTTGACCATCCCGCAGCCACCCCATTCGACGAATCCCGGTCCGCCCTTCTTGTTCTCGAACCACACGTCGACCTCGGCAGACGGTTCGGTAAACGGGAAGAAGTGCGGACGGAACCGGGTGCGGCCCGCAGGACCGAACTCCGAGCGGGCGAAGGCATCCAGCGTCCCGCGCAGATGAGCCATCGTCAGCCCCTTGTCCACCGCGAGACCCTCGACTTGGTGGAAGACGGGGGTATGGGTGGCGTCGAGTTCGTCAGTGCGGAAGGTGCGTCCGATGGAAATGATGTAGACCGGCAGATCGCGTTCGATCAGCGCGCGGATCTGCACGGGCGACGTGTGCGTGCGCAGCACCTGACGCGACTCGTCCGGGGCGACATAGAACGTGTCCTGTTCGCTGCGCGCGGGATGGTCCGGCGGGAAGTTCAGTGCATCGAAGTTGAACTGCTCGGTCTCGACCTCCGGGCCCTCCGCGAGCTCCCAGCCCATCGCCACGAAGGTGTCGGCGATGTGCTCGGCGAGGATGGTGATCGGGTGGCGTGCGCCGATCGGCTGACGCGTCGACGGCAACGTCACGTCGATGCTCTCGGCGACCAGCACGGCGGCGTCGCGCTCGGCACGCAGCACCTGCAAACTCTCGTCGTAGCTGCGCTGCGCCTCGGCGCGCACGATGTTCACCCGCTTGCCCGCTTCGGCCCTGTCCGCCTTGGCCAGCGACCCCAGCGCCTGCCGGGCCAACGCGAGCGGCGAGCGGTCGCCCAAGTGCTCGGTCTTGGCTCGCGCGAGAGAATCGAGGTCAGCGGCGAGATCGAAGGCGTGCTTGGCCGCACTGACCGCCTTGGCCAGCGCTTCCTCCGACAGGTCTACGGGCTGATCAGCCACCCGGCGATCATAGGTGATTGCCCGATGAGAGCGAGATCACGCGACCTCCGGCGCGAGCGCACGCTCAGCGCCAGGGGTTCGCGTTGCCGATCGGCGCGCCCGCCGCTGTCGTGCCGCGATCTCGGCGAGCACTGCGCCGAGCGCACCGAACCCGGTCGCCACGATCAACGACAGCCCGTCATTGGCCAGCATCAGGAAACCGAACGCGGAGGCGACCAGGAGCAGCAGATACCGCACGGACGTCCATCGGGCGGGCTGCCCGAACCGCGTCGACAGAAGCATGCCGAGTACCAGCGCCACTGCATGGCCGGCATCGGTGAAGCCCCCGCCGAAAGCCAACACCGCGACCGCCGCCGCAATCCACCAGGCGGCCCAGGCAGGGCGCCACCGCCGCGGGATCGCCGCGGTGAGCGACCCCAGTACGGCCGTGGCGCCGTAGCTCATCCCGACATCGGTGGCCCGCGTTATGTCCGTCGACGACCAGCCCGACTCGACCGCTGCGGTCAGGCCCACGGCAATCAGCAGCGTGGCGCCGACATGGCCGATCGCGAAGGCCATCACGAGACGGCCGCTGCGCCAGAGCAGTTCAGCCGTCGCCAGCAGGCAGATCAATCCGGGCAGCCATGCATAGATCGGCCCGGCGTCGATGACGAAGGCGCTGACGAACAGCGTGCCCAGATGGCCGTGGCTGAGATTGTGCAGGTTCGTGCTGGCATGGCTGATGACCCGGTTCTGCACCCGCGGCCCGAGCGCCACCAGTACGGTTGTCACACCGGTGAGAACCACCGCGTAGGCGATGGTGACCCGGATCCGGGCCAGCGCCCGCAGGAAGCCCAACAGCATGTCAGGTCCACTATGCGTCGGTGACGTCGCCGATCTCCTCGCCGTCACCTGGTAACTCTCTGCGAGTTTTCACGCGGTACATCGCCAGATCGGCCGGCACACCGTCCTGGCGGTGCGAGAACACCTGCTTGCGTATCCGTCTGGCGGTGAGGCCGAGGGCGTCGAAGTCCTCGTCGGGGATGCGGTCCATTGTCGCCTGCGACACGACCAAGCCGCCACGGGCCGCCCGCTCCATCACCCTGGCGGCGATGTTGACGTCGACGCCGAGCCAGTCCGACCCGATCCGCTGCGGCCTGCCGGTGTGCACGCCGGCGCGGATGCGCGGCGTATAGCCTTCTACCTCAATGTCTTTCACTGCGTCGAGACTGGTCCGTACGGCACTGACCGCGGTCGCGGGATCGGCGAAGACCGCCATCATGCCGTCCCCCATCCGCTTGACGATGTGACCGCCGGCTTCCAGCAGCGGTGGTTCGATGACCTGGGCGACCCGCCGTAGCAGCTTCAGCGTGGCGTCGTCGCCCGCCTTGAGCGCCCAGGCCGAGAACCCGACCAGGTCGGTGAAGACCAACGTGACCTCACGATTGGCGGGCTTGCCGGAAACCCGTTCGGTGAGCGCCTGCCACACCTGCAGACCGGCGAGGCTCACCTCGCGGGATGCGACGTCGCGCCGCAACAGTCGGTCGGCCGCCCGGGCGGCGGCGCTCGGGCCACCAACACCGGCGGCAGACAACGGATCTCCGAAGTCCGGGTCCCCGGGCAATGCACGACGCGCTCGACGGATGAACGCGACGACCCCGGGGTTGCGGTTGGAGTTGCGAAGCCATAGCCACGGCCCTGGGGTGGGCTTGTCTGTCGCCGAGCGGTCCGGTGCCCGGTCGATCTCGCCGATAGGGCCGGACCGTTCACCGAACGATTCGACATCCATTGCGCAAGATTAGATGCCCGTTCTTTCGGCGGGCAAACACGCTCAGCGCAGGCGCTGCGCCCGTGCTCAGACCCCGGTAACTGCGAAGATATCCGCCGCGACGCGCCGGGAAATCGTAGACAACGCACGTTGTCACTATTATCGTGAATCTGTGACGGCCAGCTCGATGACGAGGCGAATGAAGAGGGCCGATCCGCTCGGCCCAGAGTCCCTGACCTGGAAATACTTCGGCGATCTCCGCACCGGAATGATGGGCGTCTGGATAGGCGCGCTGCAGAACATGTACCCCGAACTCGGGGCCGGCGTCGAGGAGCATTCCATCCTTCTGCGCGAGCCGCTGCAGCGCGTCGCGCGTTCGGTGTACCCGATCATGGGCGTTGTGTACGACGGTGATCGCGCCTCGCAGACCGGTGAGCAGATCAAGGGATTCCACGCCACGATCAAGGGCGTCGACGCGGCGGGACGGCGCTACCACGCACTGAACCCCGAAACCTTCTACTGGGCGCATGCCACCTTCTTCATGCTGGTGATCAAGGTGGCCGAATATTTCTGCGGAGGGTTGACCGAAGCCGAGAAGCGCCAGCTTTTCGACGAGCATGTGCGCTGGTACGCGCAGTACGGCATGAGCATGCGACCGGTGCCCCGATCGTGGGAGGAGTTCTGCGAGTACTGGGACCGGGTCTGCAGCGAGGATTTGGAGATCAACCGCGCCACGCTGGACATCTTCACGATCCGGATTCCCAAGCCGTGGTTCGTGCTGATGCCGACCCCGGTCTGGGACCAGATGTTCAAGCCGATGGTGGCCGGACAGCGATGGATTGCCGCGGGGTTGTTCGACCCGGTGGTACGGGAGAAGGCCGGCATGCGGTGGACCGCGGGCGACGAAGTCCTGCTGCGGCTGTTCGGCAAGCTGGTCGAGATGGCGTTCGTCGTTGTGCCCGACGAGATTCGGCTCCATCCGCGCGCACTTGCCGCATACCGCCGAGCGTCGGGCCGCATTCGCGACGACGCACCGCTGGTCGAGGCGCCTGCATTCATGGCCCCGCCGCGCGACCGCCGGGATCTGCCGATGCACTACGTCCCGCGCCGTAAGAGCCTGCTCGATCGCGCGGGTTCGCTGGTGCACACCACGTTCTCGCTCGCGGGCCTACGCCCGGCGCGGGGACGCAGCACGGCAGCCTAGGCTCTGTGCATGCTCGAATGGTCTGATGTTGACATCGCCGTGCGCGACGCCGTACGGGAGTTCGTAGACAAAGAGGTCCGTCCCCACGTCGACGCCCTGGAAAGCGGCGACATGGAGCCATACCCCATCATCCGCAAGCTGTTCGCGACCTTCGGTATCGATGCCCTTGCCAAGGACTCGCTGGAGAAGCGACTGGCCCGGATGCGCGATGGCACGGAGAAGTCCGGCGCAGGTGGTTCGGGCGGCATGTTCGGCGGCGACAGCGGTTCTGCCGGAATGGGTTTCGTGGTTGTCAGCGAGCTGTGCCGGGTCTGCATGGGCGTGGTGACCGGCATGGGCGTCAGCCTCGGGCTGACGGTGCCGACGATCGCGAGCCGGGGCACGCTTGCGCAGCAGGAGCGCTGGCTGCCCGAACTGGTCACCTACGAAAAGGTGGGGGCGTGGGCGATCACCGAACCGGATTCCGGCTCGGATGCCTTCGGCGGCATGAAGTCCTACGTGGTCCGCGACGGCTCAGGGAATGGTGACTACATCCTCAATGGACAGAAGACGTTCATCACCAATGGGCCCGACGCCGATGTGGTCGTGGTGTACGCCAAGCTGGACGAGGGCGATGGCGCCGACAAGCGCGACCGCAAGGTGCTCACCTTCGTGTTGGACCGCGGCATGGAGGGCTTCGTCCAGTCGAAGCCGTTCCGCAAGATGGGGATTCACAGCTCCCGTACCGGAGAGCTGTTCTTCAACAACGTCCGGCTGGGCCGCGACCGGCTGCTGGGTGAGACCGAAGGAGACCCGGCCGACTCCGCGAGTGACGGGCGTGCCAGCGCGCGCTCCAACTTCTCCGCCGAGCGGATCGGCGTCGCAGCGATGGCGCTGGGCGTCATCGAAGAGTGTCTGAAGCTGTGCGTGGACTATGCGAAGACCCGCAAGCTGTGGGGTCAGGAAATCGCTGAGTTCCAGCTGATCCAGCTCAAGTTGGCGAGCATGGAAGTCGCTCGGATGAACGTGCGCAACATGTTGTTCCGGGTCATCGAGGCGGCGCAAACCGGAGCGTCGATCTCGTTGTCCGAGGCGTCGGCGATCAAGTGGTACTGCTCGCAGGCGGCGACGGATGTCGCGATGGACGCCGTGCAACTGTTCGGCGGAAACGGGTACATGACCGAGTACCGCGTAGAGCAGCTGGCCCGCGACGCCAAATCGCTGATGATCTACGCCGGAAGCAACGAGGTGCAGATCACCCACGTGGCGCGGGGCCTGCTCAGCGACTAGCTCCCCGGCGACCGGTGGGCTCGCGCGCTCTGATACAGGCAGATCGCGGCGGCCGCGGCTACATTGAGGCTCTCCGCCGCGCCCGACATCGGAATTCGGATGCGCTCGGCCGCCTTCGCCGCCAATTCGGCGGGCAGGCCGTGTGATTCGGGTCCGAACAACCACGCGGTCGGCCCGGCCAGGTCGGCGTCGTCGAGACTGGTCTCACCGTCGACGGTGGTGGCCAGCACGCGCAGACCCGCCTCGGCTAGCGCGGAAACCGCTGCCCCGGCGTCGCTTTCCGACACGACGGGGACTGCGAAGATGCTGCCCGCCGAGGCGCGCAGACACTTGCCGTTGTAGGGGTCGACGCCGTGTCCGGCCAGCACGACCGCGTCCGCGCCCATTGCGTCGGCGATCCGGATCAGCGTGCCCGCGTTGCCGGGCTCGGAGATCTCGGCGGCGACGGCGACCAGGCGCGGCTCTTGGGCCAGCAACTCGGTCATGCTTGTCGACGGCGTTTCGCACACCGCGACAAGCCCGACCGGAGTAACTGTGTCCGACAGGGCTTTTGCGGCACGATCGGTGACGATACGGACGGTCGCGTCGGTGAGCATCGAGCCGAACCGGTCCAGCGCGGCCTCGGTGACGAAAACTTCGATAACGAGGTCGCGACGCAGCGCTGCCTCGACGAGGTTGGGTCCCTCGGCGAGGAAGCGCCCTGCGCGACGCCGACCGACGTGGCGGTGCAACTTGATGGCCGCCGCCACCCGGTCGGCGCGCTCGGTGAGCGTCAGGCGGCCTCGGGAGAAGGCGCGTTGACGTCTTCGGGCAGCGCGCCCCTGGCGACCTCGACCAAGGCGGTGAAGGCAGCCGGGTCACTGACGGCGATCTCGGCGAGGTTCTTGCGGTCCACCTCGACGCCGGCGGCCTTCAGACCCTGGATGAGGCGGTTGTAGGTGATGTCGTTGGCGCGGGCTGCGGCGTTGATCCGGGAGATCCACAGCTTGCGGAACTCGCCCTTGCGGGCACGCCGGTCACGATACGCATAGTTCAGAGAATGCAGCTGCTGCTCTTTGGCTTTGCGATACAACCGGGACCGCTGACCGCGGTATCCCTTCGAGGCCTTGAGTATGGTCCGCCGCTTCTTCTGGGCGTTGACTGCGCGCTTCACGCGTGCCATGGGGGTGTTCCTATTCTCGTTCGGTCGTAAAGGTCGTCTGAGGCTCGAAAACGGCCCGGAAACTAGCCGTTCAGCAGTTTCTTGACGCGCTTCTTGTCGTTGGCCGACACCTCGGTGCGCCCTTCGAGGCGGCGGGTGCGGGTGCTCGGCTTGTACTCGAGCAAGTGCCGACGGTTTGCCTTCTCGCGGAGAATCTTTCCGGTGCCGGTCTTGCGGAACCGCTTGGAAGCGCCGCTGTGGGTCTTCGCCTTGGGCATGTGGTCCTCAGTTCTGTGTTGGTTCGGTCGGTGCCGCTGCGGGTTGGGCGGGCTCTGCGCCGGCGCGCTGGGCGGCCGGGGCGTCGGCGTCGTGCGCTGCCTTGGCCCGAGTCTTCGCGCCGCGGTGCGGTGCCAGCACCATCGTCATGTTGCGGCCGTCCTGCTTGGCTGACGTCTCGACGAAGCCGTAGTCGGCGACGTCGGCGCCCAGCCGCTGCAACAGCCGGTAGCCCAGTTCGGGTCTCGACTGTTCGCGTCCGCGGAACATGATCGTCACCTTGACCTTCGATCCCGCTTGCAGGAAGCGGACTACGTGACCCTTTTTGGTCTCGTAGTCGTGCGGGTCGATCTTGGGTCGCAGCTTCTGTTCCTTGACGACGGTCTGCTGCTGGTTCTTGCGAGACTCGCGTGCCTTCTGGGCCGTCTCGTATTTGAACTTGCCGTAGTCCATGATCTTGCACACCGGCGGCTTGGCGTCCGGGGCAACTTCGACAAGGTCGAGATCGGCATCCGCGGCGACGCGGAGGGCGTCTTCGATGCGCACAATGCCTACCTGCTCGCCACCTGGTCCGATCAAGCGGACCTCAGGTACTCGAATGCGCTCGTTGACGCGGGTCTCAGTGCTGATGGGGCCTCCTATGTTGTCCTCTTCGAGGAACCCAGCTCCATCAGCGCTCTGTCGTCGAAAACGACAGAAGCCCTGCTCAAAGCAGGGCCCAAAGCCGACCAGGACAGGCACCGCGTACCTGTGACCGGACCACTGCACCGTTATGATCAGTGGTGGGAGTTGGGACTCCACTTGCTGTCCCTGGCGTACGCCGGGACGGTCGCGCGTGCCAGTCTAGCAGGCATGACCGAAGATCCGAACATCCGCGAGCTGGCCGAAATTCCAGCGGTGGAAGTCATCACCCGGGCGGCGGTGATGTTGATGAGCGCCGCGGCGGAGAAACTCGGTCTGTCGGCGGAGAGTCCGGACGACAGCCCGCACCGTGATCTCGACGAGGCCCGCAGGCTGATCACCGCGCTCGCTGGGTTGGTGACGGCGTCGGCCGAATACCTGGGCCCACACGCCGGGCCGGTGCGCGACGGGCTGAAGAGCCTGCAACTCGCCTTCCGCGAATCCAGCGCCGCTCCCGACGAACCCGGCGGCGGTCCTGGCGAGAAATACACCGGCCCAGTCTGGTAGCTCCTGCCTTTTGCACCTCGCGTGCGCGTCACACCCATTTCTGGGGTTTAGCGAATATCCTCGCGGCCTATGACCCTCACTAGCCCGCCGCGGGTTCGACCCAACTCCAGGTACTCCTGGGTGCCCGCGGCTGCAGGCTGGACCGTCGGCATCATCGCGACCCTGTCGCTCATCGCGAGCCTCTCGCCGGGCATTCGTTGGCTGATCAAAGAGCCGCGCGAATTCGTCAACGACTACATCTTCAACTTTCCCGACACCAGCTTCGCCTGGGCATTCGTGCTCGCGCTGCTCGCCGCGGCACTGGCGGCCCGCAAACGGATCGCCTGGTTGATCCTCGTCCTCTACATGGTCGGCTCGATCGGATGGAACATCTTCGACATCGTCGACCGCGGCGAGACGTGGATGCGTGAGACCGGCGAGATGATCGGCCTGGCGTTTCATATCGCCTCCGTCATCTTCCTGGTACTGGCGCGCAAGCAGTTCTGGGCCAAGGTGCGTCGGGGTGCGCTGCTCAAGGCGGCGATGACGCTGACAGTCGGGATGGCGATCGGAATCCTGGTCGGCTGGGGACTGCTGGAACTGTTCCCCGGCACGCTGGAACGCGACTACCGCCTCGGCTATGCGGCCAACCGCGTCGTGGCGTTCGCCGGTGTCGGCTCCAACGCATTCGAGGGCCAGCACCCAGACCTCTTCGTCAACGTTCTTCTCGGCTTGTTCGGCGCGTTGGCGCTGATGGTTGCCGCGATCGTGCTGTTTCGTTCGCAGCGGTCGGAGAATGCGCTGACCGGTGAGGACGAGTCGGCGATTCGCGGGCTGCTCGAGCTGTACGGAAAGAACGACTCGCTCGGCTACTTCGCCACCAGGCGGGACAAGGCGGCGGTGTTCGCGCCCAACGGCCGGGCGGCCATCACCTATCGGGTCGAGGTGGGCGTGTGCCTTGCCAGCGGTGATCCGGTGGGCGACCCGAAGGCGTGGCCTCAGGCGATCGACGCCTGGTTGAGACTGTGCCAGGAGTACGGCTGGGCACCCGGCGTCATGGGGGCGAGTTCCACTGCGGCCCAGACGTTTCGCGAAGCGGGGCTGAATGCCCTGCAACTTGGCGACGAGGCCATCCTCTACCCCGACAAGTTCCGGCTGTCCGGCCCGGACATGCGCGCGGTGCGCCAGGCCGTCACCCGCGCCCGGCGTTCGGGGCTGGAGGTCCGGATGCGCCGACACCGTGACATGACCGCCGAAGAGATGGCCGCCGTCATCACACGTGCGGATGCGTGGCGCGACACCGAATCGGAACGGGGTTTCTCGATGGCGCTCGGCCGCCTCGGCGACGCCGCCGACGGTGACTGCCTGCTGGTGGAGGCGGTTCATGTCGGTGACGACGAGGTCGTCGCGATGCTGTCCCTGGTGCCGTGGGGCAACAACGGCCTGTCGCTCGACCTGATGCGGCGCTCGCCGAAGTCACCCAACGGCACCATCGAGCTGATGGTCAGCGACCTCGTGCAGCAGGCTGAAGACATCGGGGTGAACCGAATCTCGCTGAACTTCGCGATGTTCCGCTCGGCATTCGAACAGGGCGCCCAGTTGGGAGCCGGTCCGGTGGCGCGGCTGTGGCGGGCGCTGCTGGTCTTCTTCTCACGCTGGTGGCAACTGGAGACGCTGTACCGCTCGAACATGAAATATCAGCCACAGTGGGTGCCGCGCTACGCCTGCTACGAGGATGCTCGACTGATACCCCGCGTCGGCGTCGCCTCGGTGATCGCCGAGGGCTTCCTCGTGCTGCCGTTCTCCCGGCGCAACAGACAGCACACCGGACACCACTCCGCGGTCCCCCACGACCTGGTTGCGACGGCGGGCCTGCACGCCGACGGCAGCGCGCCGGACGTCGCCATGCTCGCCGCCGAGATGGGCGACGACGAGGGCGCGCGCCTACCGGAGCAGGTGCAGGTGCGGATGGCCAAGTTGAAAGCGTTGCAGGACAAGGGCGTCGACGCCTATCCCGTCGGCGAGCCGCCGAGCCACACGGTGACCGCGGCGCTGGCCTCCGACGACAGCGCGCCGGTCACGGTGGCGGGCCGAATTTTGCGGATGCGAGACTACGGCGGCGTGGTGTTCGCGCAGCTGCGCGACTGGTCTGGTGAGGTGCAGCTGCTGCTCGACAGATCCGAACTCGACGGCTCCGCAGCTGATTTCACCGCAGCTGACCTCGGAGACCTCGTCGAGGTCAGCGGACGCATGGGCTACAGCAGGAACGGCACCCGATCGCTGCTGGTCACGCAGTGGCGATTGATCGGCAAGTGTCTGCGCCCGTTGCCCGACAAGTGGAAAGGGCTGACCGACCAAGAGGCGCGGGTGCGTGCCCGCTACGTCGACCTCGCCGTCAACACCGAGGCACGTGACCTCATCCGGGCTCGCAGCGGTGTTCTGCACGCCATTCGCGAAACGTTGATCGGCAAGGGCTTTTTGGAGGTCGAAACGCCGATCCTGCAGCAGATCCACGGCGGCGCGAACGCGCGCCCGTTCCTGACCCATATCAATGCCTACGATCTGGACCTGTATCTGCGTATCGCCCCCGAGCTGTACCTCAAGCGGCTGTGCGTAGGTGGTGTGGAGCGGGTGTTCGAGCTGGGCCGCGCCTTCCGCAACGAGGGGGTCGACTTCAGCCACAACCCCGAATTCACGCTGCTGGAGGCCTACCAGGCGCACGCCGACTACAACGTCTGGATCGACGGCTGCCGCCAGCTGATCCAGAACGCGGCGGTGGCCGCCAATGGCGAACAGGTGTTCCTGCGGCCCCGCCACGACGGCACCCTGGATAAAGTCGACATCTCCGGACAATGGACGGTCAAGACCGTTCACGGCGCGGTCTCCGAAGCGCTCGGCGAAGAGGTCGCCCCCGAGACAGACCTGACTCGGTTGCGCAAGCTGTGCGACGCCGCCGACATCCCGTATCTCACCCATTGGGACGCGGGCGCGGTCGTGCTGGAGCTCTACGAGCGGCTCGTCGAGGACCGCACCGAGCAGCCGACGTTTTACAAGGACTTCCCCACGTCGGTGTCACCGCTGACTCGGCCGCATCGCAGCATCGCCGGGGTGGCCGAACGCTGGGATCTGGTGGCCTGGGGTGTGGAGCTGGGCACCGCCTACAGCGAACTCACCGATCCCGTCGAACAACGCCGACGGCTGCAGGAACAGTCGCTGCTGGCTGCCGGTGGCGATCCGGAGGCGATGGAACTCGACGAGGACTTCCTGCAGGCCATGGAGTACGCGATGCCGCCGACCGGCGGTCTGGGCATGGGTGTGGACCGGGTCGTCATGCTGATCACCGGGCGCAGCATCCGCGAGACGCTGCCTTTCCCGCTGGCCAAACCTCGCTAACAGCTGGCTCACAGCCGGCCACAAGCTGGGCGCGCCACCATGTTGCCGTGACGTTACCCGACTCGTTGCGCCACCATCTTTCGCTCATGCACGGATGGCTTCCGGTCACCGTGCAGGTCATCGCCGCACTGGCACTGATCGCCGCGGTGAGCCGACGCAGCGGACGCTGGCAGGTGCGGTGGCTGCCGTGGGCGGCGATCGTCGGCGCGGCCCTGGCCGCATCGGCCTACTGGTACGTCGCCTCCCAGGGCTTGTCCGACAATCCGGCGCCACATTCCCTGTGGATCTGGATCGCAATGACGGGTTTCGCCGCGGCGGTGCTGGTGGCCGGTTGGCGCCGGGCGCGATGGTGGCGTCGCGGCGTCTCGCTGACGGCATTCCCGCTGAGCCTGCTCTGCGCGGCGCTGGCCCTCAACATGTGGGTCGGCTACTTCCCCACCGTGCAGACCGCGTGGAACCAGTTGACGGCCGGCCCCCTTCCCGACGAAACCGACCAGGTCACCGTGACCGCCATGCAGCAGCAACGCAAGATCCCGCCGAAGGGCACCGTGGTGGCCGTTGACATCGGTTATCAGGCTTCGGGCTTTCGGCACCGGGGTGAGCTGGTTTACCTTCCGCCGGCCTGGTATGCCGCCTACCCAGCACTGCAGCTGCCAACGGTGATGATGATCGGCGGCGAGTTCAACACCCCCGCCGACTGGTTGCGCACGGGTCAGGCGATCAAGACGATCGACGACTTCGCCGCCGCGCACCACGGCAACGCACCGGTGTTCGTCTTCGCCGACCCGGGCGGCGCCTTCAACAACGACACCGAATGCGTCAACGGCAGCCGGGGCAAGAGCGCCGACCATCTCACCAAGGATGTCGTGCCGTACATGGTCTCTCACTTCGGCGTCAGTCCTGCGGCGTCGAAGTGGGGAATCGTCGGGTGGTCGATGGGCGGCACCTGCGCGGTCGACCTCGCGGTGATGCATCCGGACATGTTCAGCGCCTTCGAAGACATCGCCGGTGATATCGGACCCAACTCGGGCACCAAGGAACAGACCGTCGCGCGGCTGTTCGGCGGGAACGCCAACGAGTGGGCCGCATTCGACCCGACGACCGTCATCACCAAACACGGCCCGTACCGGGGTCTGGCCGGGTGGTTCGACGTCAACGGTTCGGCCGCGACGATTCAGCGCGCCAAAAACGATCAGGTGGCGGCCGCGAACTCGTTGTGCCGGCTCGGTTCCGCCAACGGGATCAACTGCGCGGTCGTCAGCCAGCCCGGCAAGCACGACTGGCCGTTCGCATCGAATGCGTTCGCGTCTGCCCTGCCGTGGCTGGCCGGCCAAATCGGTACACCCGACGTGCCGCCGACTCCGCTACCGCCTGCGGCGAGCACCCCGATGATCGAACAGACCGCAGCGAGATAGCAGTCATCGGTCGTGGCACGGACGTCTCGGCGGGATGTTCGCCCGTCACTCCAGCCCGTGGAGTGCGTCTATCGGGATTGATGGCGCGCTACCGAGATCGCTACCGCATGTCGGCGGCGGCCAAAGCCTGCTCGACGGGATCGTGATAGCCCGTCGGGGCGTGCAGCAGCCAGTCACCCGGCACGCCTTTGAGGGCGTGGGCACCGCGCTCCTCGAACGTGATCCCCGATCCGTAGACGAGGTCCTTGACGGTGTTGGACACGAGCACTTCTTTCGCGCCCGCCTTCGCCGCGATCCGTGCCGCGATATGAACCGCGATCCCACCGATGTCGTCATCGCGTCGCAGACACTCCCCTGTGTGCAGCCCGCCGCGGATGTCGAGACCGATCCGCGGCATGCGCTCGGCGAGGGCCGTGGCGCACAGCAGGTGGTGGGCGACGGACCGAGGCTGTTCGACAAAGCAGTACGCCCGCGCGAGTACTGTCAAGCCATGTCGGGCGAGTCCCCCGCTGATGGGAAACCAAGACCAGAGCCGCAGGAGGCCACCTCCGAAGCCCCAGAGCCCGGCGCCGCGACCCCGCCGCCTGCCGAAGCCGCGGATCCCGGCTACACACCGGACGGCGTGCCGACGTTCGAGTCGGTGCGGGAGAAGATCGAGACGCGTTACGGCACGGCTGTCGGCGCGACCGAACTGGCCGCGGAGACCCCCGAAGGGCGCTCCGTCGAGGAGCAGTACGAAGAGCGCCAACGAGCGGCTGCAGAACGGCTCGAGCAGATTCGCCGGTCGATGCGCGCCGAAGGGGACACGTCTCAGTAGTCCGATTCCGCGGCAAGGATTTCGGCGAGGAGCGCGTCGCCGGCGAGCGTCGACAACCTCGTTCGCGCGAAATCGCGAACCCGTTGGCGCGTTTGCGGTGACTCGTCGACGTCGGCGCCGTCGAGCTTGTCCAGCGACATGCTGATCAGCCCGAGGTACAACCAGCTTCGCGATATGTCATGCGCGCGGTTGCCTTCGGCGATCGCGGGATAGGCCTCGTGGACGAGGGTCTGGGTCTGCCAAACGTCACCCGTCGCCCATACCGCGGTGCCCCGTTCGAGCAGCGTTCTGGCCCTTGCCAAGTCCCACCCGCGGGCCTCGGCGCGCGCGCCCGCGCGCCGCAGCCACGGTTCCGCTTCGGAAATGCGGCCGGTCTCGATGCAGAACCGGCCGTAACCGGTGGCGCCCTGGACGAACAGATGATCGTCGGATTCGCGGCCGTCCCGGCCGGTCGATGGTCTCGATCACTATCTCCCACAGCGGAACCGACTGCACATGCAGGGCATCGTCGCACAGGGCGAGCGCGCAGAAGATCCGCGCATAGGTGATCAGGAATTCCCGCTCGTCGGCCAGATCTGCTGAGCCTGCGCCCGAGTCGTCGCTGCACAGCACCAAAAGCGCGAGCTCAGCGCCTTCGTGGTCGCCGTTCTCGGCGGCGGCGAGTCCGGTTCGAAGAAACTGTGTGCGCCGCGTATATCGGCACAGCATGCGGTCGATCTCCGTTTCGGACATCGACGCCTGCGCGGCGGCGTCCGGGTCGGCGCCGGCCCGTATCGACCGGTAGACCGCCAGGCATTCGTCGATGCGCCGGATAGCCTCGCGCACACCGTCATATGCGGTGCGCACCAGATAGAGCTCGCCCAGTTGGGCCAGGGCCTCCATCATCAGGTCGTCGCGGTCGGCCGCTTCGATCTGCGGCCCCAATGACAGCAGCAGGTCCTTTGCCGCCTCCTCCTTGGCGGCGAAGATGAGCTGACGCGCGCGGTCGAGCTCGCCCTGGATGCTCATGGCGCAATCTTAGGAAGACGCGGCGGGCGCGCAATGCACGCCCGCCGCTCGGCCGGAACCGGTTACTTGCAGGCCACCGTGACGGTGAACGGTTTGGTGATCATGCCGGCCATCGGGTTCTTGATGTCGGCACCGGTGGCTTCTCCCGTGATGGTGTATGTGCTGCCGTCCACCTTCACCTCGGCCGAACCGGACTTCATGCCGCCCATTTTGCTGACGGCGAGGGCGTTTCCGTCAACCACCATGCCCAGCGACTCGACCGTCGGCGTGGCGGCATCGGTCATCACGATACCCAGGCCCTGCCGTCCGCCGACGGCTCCGCTGGCAACATTGATCTTGCCGCCCTGCTTCACGCAGGTGACGGAGTTGAGGTCGAGGCCGGCCAGGTCCTTGCCGTCGACCTTCACCTCGGTGCTACCGCCCGAGCTGGCCTGCGCGTCACCGGCTTTGGCGGTCGAAGCGGTCTCGTCGTTGGAACAACCCACCAGCAGTGCAGCGCTTGCGACAAGTCCCGGCACACCCGCGACAACTCGATTCATCGTCGTAGTTCCCTTCGTTCATGCGCCGCCACGATGGCGGCGTCGGGATGAAGTCAAGACGGGCCGGACGGCTACCGGTCCCAAACTTTGTCCGGCCACGGCGGTACGGTTCGCAGGCGATGCGGAATTTCTCTCATGCCGAGCGACGGGCGCGGTTGGCTCGGCGGCACTTCCTCGGCACCGCTGCAGCATCGGTCGACGACGCGGTCAGAAACCTCGTCGGGATGCACGCCACCGATCCCGCCACGCCCTACCTGTCGCTGTGGGCCCGGCTGCCGGGCTTCACCGTGGCCGATCTCGACGCCGCGCTCTATCAGCGGCGTGCCCTCGTCAAACACCTGGCGATGCGGCGCACGCTCTGGGTGGTCGGTGCCGGTGATCTGGCGCTGATCCAGGCCGCGGCCAGCGACCGAGTGGCCGACAACGAACGTCGAAAGCTGATTGCCGACGTGCGGAGGGCCGGCATCGCGACTGACGGTGATCGATGGCTTGACCGCGCATGCGACGCGGTGCTCGGCCACCTGGCCGACCACGGCCCGTCGAGTGCCCGGCAATTACGCGCGGCTCTGCCCGAACTGGCGGGCACCTACGACCCGGCACCCGGAAAACGTTGGGGCGGAGACACTCCCGTGGCTCCCCGGGTGCTCACCGTGCTGTCCGTTCGCGGCGACATCATCCGCGGTCCGAACGAGGGAACCTGGACGACATCGCGACCTCAGTGGGCCGACCCGACAGATTGGCTCACCGTGCCGCCCGGCGTTGCGTCGCCCGAAGAGGCACGCTCGAATCTGGTGCGCACGTGGTTGCGCACTTTCGGGCCGGCCACGGTCGCCGACATCAAGTGGTGGTTCGGCAACACGCTGACCTGGGCGCGGCACGCGCTGCGCGACGTCGACGCGGTCGAGGTCGATCTGGAGGGGACGCCCGGGTACGCCCTGCCCGACGATCTCGATGACGCCCCTGGAACCGGCCCGTGGGGCGCGCTGCTGCCGGGCCTCGACGTGACCACGATGGGTTGGTGTGACCGTGACTGGTATCTCGGCGAACACCGCAGCCAGGTGTTCGACACCAACGGCAACGGCGGGCCTACGGCATGGTGGAACGGCCGGGTGGTCGGCGGATGGACGCAGGACTCCGACGGCCGCGTCGAGCTGAGGCTGCTCGAAGACGTCGGCCGCGATGCGCGCACCGCGTTAGCGCGGCGGGCCGATGAGCTGACCGAATGGCTGGACGGAGTGCGGATCAGTCCGCGGTTCCCGTCGCCGCTGACACGCGGCGGTCGCTGACGGCCGGTTAGGGCGCGCCCCGGGCGACCACGACGGGCATCGACGTCGCCGACGTGGTGCGCAGGATTGTGTGGACCACCTCGACGAGATCCTCGATCGGCATCAGCTGGCCAGGCATGCAGCCCCGCGAAATCCATTGCGGGTAGAACTCCCCGGCGAGCTCTCTATCCCAGCCCGTGCTGAAGCCGGTCGCCGAGTCACCCTCCCCGCCGGCGCATTCCCCGACGATGAGGTTGGTGAACCCGATGCCGGGATGCTCGGCGCGCCACGCCTCGATCAGTCGTTCCAGCGCCGCCTTGCTCACGCCGTATGCGGCCAGGCCGGGCCACGGCGGACCGAAGGTGCCCGCGTCCGACGACAGGTACACGACCTTGCCTGACGACTCGGCGAGATAAGGCACGGCCGCCGCGGTCGCGACAGCGGCACCGGTGACATTGGTGGCGAATACCCGGGCCCAGGTCTCGGCGTCGGTGTCCACGAGCCGCATGACCGAGCCGATCGCCGGCGTGTAGACGAGGTTGTCGATCCCACCGAGCGCGTCCGCCGCGGCACCGATGGCCGAGCGCACCGACGCCTCGTCGGTCACATCGCACTCGACGGCGACCCCATTCGCTCCGGCCTCCCTGGCCGCGTTCTCGATCCGCTCCCGACGACGGGCAAGCAGGGCGACCCGGTCACCGCGTTTCGCGAGCCCGACCCCGATGCAGCGCCCGAGCCCGCTCGACGCGCCGATCACCACCGTTTTCGACATGATCTCCTCGTCGGTCGCTGCCGGTAATGGCATTCTCAGACCGGGAGAATATAACTTACGCGCTGACCTTCCGGCGACGCCGCGTCGTCAGTTTGGCGGGTACGGCGTCGAGCACCTCGGACAGGAACTTGCCGGTATAGCTCTCAGGCACGGCGGCGACCTCCTCCGGCGAACCCTCGGCGACGACGGTTCCGCCGGCCGAGCCGCCCTCCGGACCGAGATCGATGATCCAGTCCGACGTCTTGATGACGTCCAGGTTGTGTTCGATGACGATGACCGTGTTGCCCTTTTCGACGAGGCCGTTGAGGACGTTGAGCAGTTTGCGGATGTCCTCGAAGTGCAGGCCGGTGGTCGGCTCGTCGAGGATGTACACCGTCCTGCCCGTCGAGCGCTTCTGCAGTTCGGCGGCCAGCTTGACCCGCTGCGCCTCCCCGCCGGACAGCGTCGGCGCAGGTTGTCCGAGCCGCACGTATCCCAATCCGACGTCGACCAACGTCTTGAGATACCGGTGGATCGAGCTGATCGGCGCGAAGAACTCGGCCGCATCCTCGATCGACAGGTCGAGCACCTCGGAGATCGTCTTGCCCTTGTAGTGCACCTCGAGGGTTTCCCTGTTGTACCTGGCGCCGTTGCACACCTCGCAGGGCACGTACACATCGGGCAGGAAATTCATTTCGATCTTGATGGTGCCGTCGCCCGAGCACGCTTCGCAGCGGCCGCCCTTGACGTTGAACGAGAACCGGCCCGGCTGGTAGCCGCGAACCTTCGCCTCGGTGGTGGCCGCGAACAGCGACCGGATCTTGTCGAAAACCCCGGTGTATGTCGCCGGATTCGAGCGCGGCGTGCGGCCGATCGGCGACTGGTCGACCCGGACCAGCTTGTCGACGTGGTCGAGGCCGTTGACCCGGGTATGCCTGCCCGGCACCTGCCGGGCGCCGTTGAGCTTATTGGCAAGCACGGCGGCGAGGATGTCGTTGACCAACGTCGACTTCCCGGAGCCGGACACCCCCGTGACCGAGGTCAGCACGCCGAGCGGGAACGACACGTCGATTTCGTGCAGGTTGTGTTCCCGCGCCCCGACCACCGTCAGCTGCCGCTTGCGGTCGACGGGCCGCCTCATGCCGGGGACGTCGATGCTCTCCCGGCCGGAAAGGTAAGCGCCGGTGAGGGATTCGGTGTTGGTGAGCAGCTCCTGGTACGGGCCGCTGTGCACGATCCGGCCGCCGTGCTCCCCCGCCAGCGGGCCGATGTCGACCACCCAGTCCGCGTGCGCGATGGTGTCGAGGTCATGCTCGACGACGATCAGCGTGTTGCCCAGGTTCTTCAGCCGCAGCAGTGTCTCGATCAGCCTGCGGTTGTCGCGCTGATGCAGGCCGATGGACGGCTCGTCGAGCACGTACAGAACGCCGACCAGCCCGGAGCCGATCTGCGTGGCGAGCCGAATACGTTGTGCCTCACCGCCGGACAGTGTCGCTGCCGCCCGGGACAGTGACAGATATTCCAGCCCGACGTCGAGCAGGAAGCCGAGCCGCGACTGAATCTCCTTGAGCACCTGCCCGGCGATCGCCTGTTCGCGCGACCCGAGCGTCAACGAGTTCAAGAAGTCCGACGCATCGGCGATCGACAGTTCGGCGACCTCGGCGATGGACTTGCGGCCGTGCTTGCCCGCTGACAGCGTCACGGCCAGAATCTCGGGCTTGAGGCGGGTGCCGTCGCACTCGGGGCAGGGCACATCGCGCATGAAGCCCTCGTAGCGCTCCTTCATCTGCTCGGAGTCGGTCTGCTCCATGCGCCGCTGCAGGAAGGCCATCACGCCTTCGAAATCGGCGTAGTACGAACGGGTTCGGCCGTAGCGGTTCTTGTAACGCACGTGGACCTGCTCGTTGCATCCCTCGAGGATCGCCCTGCGCGCCTTGGCCGGCAGCTTCTTCCACGGGGTATCCACGTCGAAGCCGAGTTGATCGCCCAGACCGGACAGCATCCGAGTGAAGTATTCGGCCGTCTGGCCCATGGACCACGGGGCCACCGCGCCCTCGGCGAGCGTCAGATCCGGATCCGGCACCACCAGATCGGGGTCGACCTCTTTGCGGATGCCGAGTCCGGTGCACTCCGGACAGGCGCCGTAGGGCGAGTTGAACGAGAACGACCGCGGCTCCAGGTCGTCGACGGCCAACGGATGACCGTTCGGGCAGGCCAGCTTCTCGGAGAACCGCTGCTCACGGTGCGGGTGGTCGTCCTCGCGGTCGACGAACTCCAGCACGACGATGCCGTCGGCCAGGTTCAGCGCGGTCTCCACCGAATCGGTGAGCCGCTGCTTGGCCGACGCCTTTACCGTCAACCGGTCGACGACCACCTCGATGTCGTGCTTCTCCTGCTTCTTCAGCGTGGGCGGCTCGGTGAGCGGATAGACAACCCCGTCGACCCGAACTCGGCTGTAGCCCTGCGAGTTCAACTTGTCGAACAGGTCGACGAACTCGCCCTTGCGGGTTCGCACCACCGGCGCGAGCACTTGGAACCTCAGGCCCTCGTCCATCGCGAGCACCTGGTCGACGATCTGCTGCGGAGTCTGGCGGGCGATCCGCTCCCCGCAGACCGGGCAGTGCGGCGTGCCGGCCCGTGCGTACAGCAGGCGCAGATAGTCGTAGACCTCGGTGATCGTGCCGACGGTCGAACGTGGGTTGCGGTTGGTGGACTTCTGGTCGATCGACACCGCGGGCGACAGGCCCTCGATGAAGTCGACGTCCGGCTTGTCCATCTGTCCGAGGAACTGCCGGGCGTAAGCCGACAGCGACTCGACGTAGCGCCGCTGACCCTCGGCGAAGATCGTGTCGAACGCCAGGGAGGACTTGCCGGAACCGGACAGGCCGGTGAACACGATCAGCGCATCACGCGGCAGGTCGAGGTCGATACTTCGCAGGTTATGCTCCCGCGCACCCTTGACAACGAGGCGGTCAGACACCCGTTAAACCTCCCGAGGACATAGTTGATGCCCATGCTATGTGTCCCCTCCGACAACTCCTGGACCAAGCCTCAGACAAGGCGGATACCGTGAGCACCATGACAGTCGTCGACGACAACTACACCGGCCACGTTGAGCCTCGCACCGCGGCTCGTCGCAACCTCCCGGGTGCGTCGATCATCAAGGTTTCGGTGGGTGAGATGGACAACAACGCCTTCCTGATCACGTGTTCCCAAACGGGCGAAACGTTACTCATCGACGCCGCCAACGACGCGGAGATCCTGCTCGAGCTGATCGAGCGGCACGCGCCGAAGCTGTCCTTGATCGTCACCAGCCACCAGCACTGGGACCACATTCAGGCGTTGGCCGAGGTGGCCAAGGCCACCGGGGCGCCGACGGCCGCCCACCAGCTCGATGCCGACCCCTTACCGGTGAAACCCGACCGGCTCCTGGCCAACGGCGACACGATCACGATCGGCGAGCTGTCGTTCGACGTCATTCACCTGCAGGGCCATACCCCCGGCTCGGTGGCGCTGGCGCTGACCGGAGCCGACGAGGCGACGCACCTGTTCACCGGCGACTGCCTGTTTCCCGGCGGTGTCGGCAAGACGTGGCAGGAAGGCGACTTCGACAAGTTGCTCGGCGATGTGACCAGCCGGGTGTTCGACGTCTACGGGGATTCCACGGTGGTGTATCCGGGCCACGGCGACGACACCACGCTCGGCGCGGAGCGACCGCATCTCGGGGAGTGGAAAGAACGCGGTTGGTGAACCCCGCCGACGGCGCGGTCGCCGTGGTCACCGGCGCCAGCCGCGGCGCCGGGCTTGGCATCGCCCACGCGCTCGGCATCCACGGCTGCACCGTCTACGTCACCGGGCGCACCGAGAAGGCAGGTCAGTCGCCACTGCCCGGCACCATCCACGAGACAGCCGAGCTGGTGACTGCCGCCGGCGGCAAAGGCATCGCCGTACCCGTCGACCACAGCGATGACCAACAGACGAAGGCGCTCTTCGAGCAGGTGGCGCGCGAGCAGGGCCGGCTCGACATCCTGGTCAACAACGCCGCGGTGATCCGTGACGAGATGATGGGCCGGACACGGTTCTGGGAGGAGCCCGTCAACGTCATCGACATCCTCGATGTCGGCCTGCGCAGTGGGTACGTCGCGAGCGTCTACGCCGCTCCCCTGATGCTTCCGCAGCGGCACGGGCTGGTGGTCTTCACGTCGGCACCGGGGGCGGCGCACTACGTGTTCGGCCCCTCGTATGGCGTGCACAAGGCGGGCGTCGACAAGATGGCCGCCGACATGGCGGTGGACTTCAAGGAGTTCGGCATCGCGTCGGTGTCGATCTGGATGGGCATCCTGTTGACCGAACGGCTCAAGAGCATCGTCGCGAGCAATCCAGGCAAGCTCGGCGAGATGCTAAATATCGCCGAGACCCCGGAGTTGACGGGCCATCTCATCTGGGCGCTGTTCACCGACCCGGGCCTGATGGAGAAGACCGGACAGGCGTGGATCGGTGCGGAACTCGCCGTCGAATACGGCATCAAGGACGAGGGAGGCCGTCAACCGCCGTCCTACCGCGACCTCCACGGCATCCACCCGATCAAGCAGTTCGCGCGGGTCTTAAGGTAGCTGCAGCGCAGTTGAGAAGGAGAAGGACATGAATCCCGAGCAGTTGGAGAAGGCGCGCAGCGGCGCCGGCTTCATCGCGGCCCTCGACCAGAGCGGTGGCAGCACCCCGAAGGCGCTCAAGCTCTACGGCATCCCCGAGGACCAGTACTCGAACGACGAGCAAATGTTTGACCTGGTGCATGAGATGCGCAGCCGCATCATCACCAGTCCCGCCTTCAACGGCGACCGCATCATGGGCGCGATTCTGTTCGAGATGACGATGGACCGCGAGATCGAGGGCCGCCCGACGGCCGACTACCTGTGGAACGTCAAGGGCATCGTGCCGTTCCTGAAGATCGACAAGGGCCTGGCCGATGAGCAGGACGGCGCTCAGACGATGAAGCCGATGCCCGGCCTGGACGAGCTGTTGGACCGCGCCGTGGCCAAGGGCATCTTCGGCACCAAGGAGCGGTCCGTCATCAAGCTGCCCGGCGCAGGCCTCGATGCGGTCGTGGCGCAGCAATTCGACGTCGCGCGGCAGGTATCGGCGAAAGGCCTGGTGCCGATCATCGAGCCCGAGGTCGACATCAAGAGCCCGAAGAAGGCCGAGGCCGAGGAGCAGCTCAAGGCAAGCATCCTCGACCACCTCGACCAGCTCGGCGACGATCAGAAGGTCATGTTGAAGCTGACGCTGCCCGACACCGACAACCTGTATCGGGAATTCGTCGAGCACCCCAAAGTGCTTCGCGTGGTTGCGCTTTCAGGCGGTTACAGCCGTGACCAGGCCTGCGAGAAGCTGTCCCGCAACAACGGCGTCATCGCCAGCTTCTCCCGTGCACTGACCGAAGGGTTGACCGCACAGCAGAGCGATGATGAGTTCAACGCGACGCTGGATGCGGCGATCGCCGAGATCGCCAAGGCGTCGGCAACCTGAGCTGCTAGCCCAGAATCGGAAACCGCCGACGGCGACTCAGCAAGTCGAGATCCGACTGCATCACCCAGCGGACATAGCGGTCGACGTCGTCGACGTCGGGCTTCTCACCGAACCGGGCCGCGATATCGATCGGCGGCAGCACCTGGGTGACGATCTTGGCCGGCAGCGGGATGTTGAGGGGCACGGTCAGGATGCTCAGCCCGAACGGGAAGCCGAAGGCGATCGGCAAGATGTCGCTGCGGCCGACCTTGAGACTGAATCTGGCCAGGCCGAGCCGATGCGACAGCCATTCGCCGCTCATCAGAAAGAGTTGGGTTTCCTGACCGCCGAGCGAAACCGCCGGAACGATCGGCACGCCCGCTTCGATGGCGGTCGTGGCATATCCTTTCCGGTCTCCGAAGTCGATGCGGTTTCGCCGCAAGGTGGAGCGGTAGACCTCGTGGTCGCCACCGGGAAACACCATCACGACCGAGCCTGCCGCCAGTGCTGCCGCGGCGTTTTCGCGAGTCGCATGGATGACGCCCGTGCGCTTCAACAACTCCGCCGCGGGCGTATGGAACAGCATGTCGTGGGCCAGTGTGTACAGCGGGCGGTCATAGCCGAACTTGTCGTAGTAGGCGACGGCGAACACGGACATGTCCGGTGTCAGCAGGCCGCCGGAGTGGTTGCCGACCACCAAGCAGGGGCCGTCCGGAATGTTGTCCAAACCGCGGACCTGGGCGCGGAAATATCTCTGGGTGATCGGCCGCGTCAACTCCACGAGCACCCGGGTCAGGCCCGGGTCGAAGTGACCGACGTCGGTTCGTGCAACAGAAAGTTCGCTCATGGCCATCCCGCTCGACTGGCTCGAGGGTTTCACCGCGCGCATCGGCGCAGCAGGGCCCAGAGCCAGAGCCGTCGGTGACCTTCGGCCCTAATCGGGCCGACGACGAGGGCTACGGCGTGGTGTGGACGATCAGTACGTCGGTCTTCGAGCGGCGCGCGACGTTGGCGGGCACGGAGCCGAGCAGCCGACCGGCGATGGTGCTCAACCCGACATTGCCGACCACGAGCAGGTCCGCTTTGACCTCCTCGGCGAGGTCGACGAGGGCGTCCACCGGTGCACCGACGACGGCCTTCTCCTCGATGTCGGTCGCGCCGGCGGCCTTCGCACGGTCCCTGGCTTCGCGCAGGATGGCGTAGATCGGAGCGTTGCCGGACATCTTGTAGCCCTCGTCCTTGAGGACGTCGGCGGCCCGATGGTCTTCGCTCTGCGGGAAGTAGGCGGTCGCCACGATCACCCTCGCGCCCGACCCCGCGGCGATCTGACCGGCCTTGTCCACCGCACGCAACGACGAATCCGACCCGTCCGTGCCGACCACCACGGTCCGATAGCCGCTCATCCATACCCTCCCAGTGTCGTTTGCACCGCCAACGAACGACCCTAACCCGTTGCCGGGCCAACATGGGAGTGATTCATTGGCGTGAGCAGCATTATCCTGCGATTTCGCGTCGACGACGCCGGCAACGTCACCTCCACCGGCCGGACGTGACGCCGACGACAGGTCGCCACCCCCACCGCTGATGAGTGATGCGGCATACACGCGGTAATACGGTGCCTATGGCAACGCCTGGCGCCGCAGAATTCGTGCCGGACACCGACGACCTGACCGTTCTGTCCGACGCATCGCAGGCCTGCAGGGGGTGCGACCTGTACCGCAACGCGACGCAGGCGGTGTTCGGAGCGGGATCGCAGGAGGCGAAGGTCGTGCTGATCGGCGAGCAGCCCGGCGATCAGGAGGACAAGACGGGTCGGCCGTTCGTCGGTCCGGCGGGCCGGCTGCTGGACAAGGCGCTTGTCGCGGCGGGCATCGATCGCGATGCCGTGTACGTGACCAACGCGGTCAAGCACTTCAAATTCGAGGAGCGCGGAAAGCGCCGGATCCACAAGACGCCGAGCCGGACCGAGGTGGTGGCATGTCGGCCCTGGCTGCTGTCCGAAATCAGCGCCCTGCAGCCCGATGTCCTCGCACTTCTCGGCGCGACCGCCGCGAAATCCCTGATGGGCAGTGACTTTCGACTGACTGCTCATCGCGGCGAGGTGCTTCACGTTCCCTCCGCCAACGGAACGGTCGACCTCGAAGGCGATCCCCAAGTGGTCGTGACGGTGCATCCGTCGGCCATCCTGCGCGGCCCGCCGGAAGACCGCGAGAAGGCGTTCGACGCGTTCGTCGCCGATCTGCGCGTCGTAGCGGGATTGAGCAAGTGACTGAAGGGCGGTCGGCCCACTTCAACCCGAACATGCTGAGTACGTGCGATTTTGAGCGCAAAACCTCGAAGGTTCAGCGAGCCCGCACGGCGCGCCGGAGGTCGACATTTGGTGACCGGGGCTAACTTGTTCGCATGGATCTCTGGCTGGCAGCCGATCCGCCGTTCTTCGGCGGACCCGGACAGGGCGTCCGGCAGATCGTCGAGTTGTTCGTCGCGTTCGGCTTGACGGCACTGATCGGGCTCGAACGCGAACTGCAGGGCAAGAGCGCCGGAATACGGACCCAGACCATCGTCGGCACCGCCGCGGCCCTCATTCTCTTGGTCAGCAAGTACGGATTCAGCGACGTGCTCGTCGCAGGCACGGTCGAGGTGGACCCGTCCCGCGTGGCGGCCCAAATCGTTTCCGGCATAGGCTTTCTCGGTGCCGGCATCATTATCTTCCGGCGCGGTTCGGTGCACGGGCTGACCACGGCCGCCGCCATCTGGGAGTCCGCGGCGATCGGGATGGCGGCGGGTGCTGGTCTTCTCCTGCTGGCGTTCACGGTCACCGCAATGCACTTTCTCGTCGTGGTGGGCTTCCTGCCCCTCGCCCGCCGGCTCAGCGCCCGGCTGAGCGGCGCTGTCCGACTGCACATCACCTACGACGAGGGCCGCGGCGTCATGACGCGACTGCTGCAGGCGTGTGACCATCGCCAATGGCAACTCACCGAGCTGACCGTGGACATTGCGGGCGAGCCGTTCGGCGAGCAACCGGGCCGGTCAGGTGTGCTGCTGACGCTGGCCGGTGGCGGAATCCTGAACGCACCGACGGTGCTGGCAGGCATCGACGGGGTGACGTCGATACGTCAAGTCGACGAGGACCCGGACTAGCGGTGCTGTCCGTACCGCGGGCCGAAAGCGTGGCTGGGAAACACCCCGGCGGCGCGGACGCAGTCCCGGATGATCTCGCCGAGCGAAACGAGTTCCTGCACATCGTCGTCGGGCACCGTCTGCCAAGGGGCGAAGGCGAGTCGGTCGGTCAGATCCTCGATCTGAGTGCGTAGTTCGTTTCCAGCCGCCGTGAGCTGTCCCTGCGCGTCGAGCACACCACGCGATCCCAGCGCATCGACCGCGCTGTCCCACTGCTCCTGACTCCAGCCACGCAGCCTTCGCCCGAATTCGGGATCGAAGCCGGTTCCGGTCGCGATGTGGGTGATCAACGCCTCGATTCCGCTCAGCCCGCTAGTCACCAGCGCGGCGATGTGTCCGTCGCCGCGGTACTCGCGAAGCAGTGTGATCGCGTGCCACAGCTGCCCGTGGGGCGTTTGCGGCCATGGCAGTTCCGCGTGACCGGCATACAGCGGGCGACCGTCTGCATCGGGAATCGACTCCGCGGTGCGGCGCACGATTTTGACGGAGTGCGCGAACTGCGATGATCCGACGCGGTCCTCCCCCAGGATCTTCGGGATCAATGCGTCGACGATCTCGTACCGAACCCGAGTCACGGCATCAGGAGACGCGATCTCCCACGCGGCGGGAATAGTCTTGGCGATCAGTTCGGGGTTGAAGTTGTAGAACGTCGCCGCAACAACTTTCGCGCTGACGGCGCCCATCGCAGCCGACCTGCTCGCGAAGTACTGCTGACGCTGGTCATCCAGTCCGAGCTCGCTGAATTTTTCGCGGGCTTCGGCCGCGAAATAGATCGTCGAATGCAACCTGTCGAGAGCGCGGCTCAGCTGACCGGCGGAGAAAGCATCCATTCGACCGACACTAGCGTCCGCGCGACGCCCGGTACGAGGCAGCCAAACCCACGGCGGCCAGCGCGGCGAACACGGTGAACAGCCACCTCGCCGCGGCGGAGTCGCCTCCCTCGGAGATGTTCACGACGACGCCCGCCAGCCCCGCGCCGAACGCACCGGAGATGAGCTGCACAGTGTTGATCGCGGCCGCGGCGGTCCCGGCTTCGACCGGATCTTCGACGGCGCCCATGATCCAGGCCGACAGGTGGGGCCACGCGATACCGACACCGGAGCCGGCGATGAACAGCCCGACCGCCCACGCGAGGAGCAGCGGCCACGACAAGTCGTCGCCGAGCGCCAGCGCACCCAACGCCAGCCCGATCGCCATCACCACCGGAGCCGCTGCTACCAGACAGGCGATGGTGCGACTTCGGCTGACCGACGCGCTCACGATCTCCGACAGCGTCCAGCCGACCGCCAACACCGCACCGAAGAAGCCAGCCGCCGCAGGGACCAAGCCCGCCAGATGCTGGGCGAACAGCGGTACGTACATATCGACCATCGTCGCGGCCATCAACACCCCGATGGCGACGTACATCCATTTCAGCGGGCCGGGGCCGAATGCCTTGCGCGGCAAGACCGTTGCCCGGGCACGGCTATCGACAAACAGGAACAGGCCGACCGCCGCCGCGCCGACGGCGAGAAGGCCGAACGTAGCAGGCGCGGCCCGCTGCACTCCCGCGACGCTGATCACGAGTGCGGCCGCACCGAGCAGCAGCAAAGACCACACCGGAACGCGAGGGATGTCCGAGGGCGCCACACCGCGCTGCCGAGCGGGCAGCGCGCCGGGCACCAGCACTGCCATCGCCACGGTCATGATCGCCAACGTCCCGAAAGCCCACCGCCAGATGCCGAATTGCGCGAAGACCCCGCCCATGGCGGGGCCGATGATCACGCTGACGCCCCACATCGCCGACACCAACGCCGACGCCCGTGTCCACAGCCGATTCGGCAGGGCGGCGTTGATCACCGCATAGCCGAGCCCCGCCAGCATTCCCCCCGCCGCGCCCTGCACGGCACGGGCCACCAGCAACACCTCCATGTTCGGCGCCAGGGCGCAGCCCACCGTGCCGATGCCGAAGACGGCCAGGGTCAGCAGATACGACGCCCGCGGCCCGAACCTGACGAGTAGCGGGTTGACGGCGGCCGCCGCCACAACGGAGCCGATCAGGTACACCGCGATCACCCAGGCGTAGAACCGCTCGCCGCCGATATCGGCAACGGTGCTCGGCAACAGGCTGATCGTGAGGAACTCGTTGGTCGCGTACAGCCCCACGCCACCGGCCAACAGGGCTGCGGTACTGAGCCGCTCGCGCCCCAGCAGCTCCCGCCAGCTGCCCGGCTTGATCGTCGCGGTCCCAGTCACGTCAGTCACCGTATGACCTCAACCGCAGTTGAGATCAAACTTATTTCAAGCCTGCGGCATCCATGCCGCGCAGCTCCTTCTTCAGATCCGCGATTTCGTCCCGGATTCGGGCGGCCAGCTCGAACTGTAGATCGCGCGCGGCCGCCATCATCTGCGCGGTCAGGTCCTTGATGAGATCAGAGAGTTCGGCCCTCGGCATGTTCGCGGTGTCACGGCCTTCGATGATCCCGGCACTGACGGCCCGGCCCGGCTCACCCTGGGCGCGGCGGCCCCGCGAGGCGTTCCGTCCTGAGCCGCCGACCTCGACGTCGGTATCGTCCGCCTCGCGGTAGACCTGGTCGAGGATGTCGGCGATCTTCTTGCGCAGCGGTTGCGGATTGATCCCGTTCGCTTCGTTGTAGGCGATCTGCTTGGCGCGCCTGCGTTCGGTCTCGTCGATGGCCTGTTTCATCGAGTCCGTCATCGTGTCGGCGTACATGTGCACCTCGCCCGACACGTTGCGGGCGGCGCGCCCGATGGTCTGGATCAGGCTGCGCGGCGACCGCAGGAAGCCTTCCTTGTCGGCATCGAGAATCGCCACCAACGACACCTCGGGCAGGTCGAGACCCTCCCGCAGCAGGTTGATGCCGACCAGCACGTCGTATTCGCCGAGCCGCAGCTGACGCAGCAACTCCACCCGGCGCAGCGTGTCCACCTCGGAGTGCAGGTACCGGGTCCGGATCCCCATCTCGAGCAGATAGTCGGTCAGGTCCTCGGCCATCTTCTTGGTCAGCGTGGTGACCAACACCCGTTCGTCTGCCTCGACGCGCTTGCGGATCTCCCCGATCAGGTCGTCGATCTGGCCCCTCGTCGGCTTGACGACGACCTGCGGATCCACCAGGCCCGTGGGCCGGATGACCTGCTCGACGAACTCGCCGCCGGTCTGGCTGAGCTCGTAGGGTCCCGGCGTAGCCGACAGGTACACGGTCTGCCCGATCCGGTCAGCGAACTCCTCCCAGGTCAACGGTCGGTTGTCGATCGCCGACGGCAGCCGGAAACCATATTCCACCAGGTTGCGCTTGCGGGAGATGTCGCCTTCGTACATCCCGCCGATCTGCGGCACGGTCACGTGCGACTCGTCGATCACGAGCAGAAAGTCCTCGGGGAAGTAGTCCAGCAGCGTCGCGGGCGCCGAACCGGCCGGTCGGCCGTCGATGTGGCGCGAATAGTTCTCGATGCCCGAGCAGAACCCGACCTGACGCATCATCTCCACGTCGTAGTTGGTCCGCATCCGGAGCCGTTGGGCCTCCAGCAGCTTGCCCTGCTTCTCCAGTTGAGCGAGCCGCTCCTCGAGCTCCTGTTCGATCGTCGAGATCGCTTGCGCCATGCGTTCCGGCCCGGCGACGTAGTGAGTGGCCGGAAAGATTCGCAGCGAGTCCACCTTGCGGATGACATCGCCGGTCAGCGGATGCAGGTAATACAGCGACTCGACCTCGTCACCGAAGAACTCGATGCGCACCGCGAGTTCCTCGTACGACGGGATGATCTCGACGGTGTCGCCGCGCACCCGGAAGGTGCCGCGGGTGAACGCCATGTCGTTGCGGGTGTACTGAACGTCGACCAGCAGCCGAAGCAGCGCGTCCCGGGGGATCTCCTCGCCGACCTTCACCTCCACCGACCGGTCCATGTAGGACTGCGGTGTCCCGAGGCCGTAGATGCACGACACCGAGGCCACGACGACGACATCGCGCCGGGACAACAGGCTCGACGTTGCGGAGTGCCGGAGCCGTTCCACATCGTCGTTGATGGAGCTGTCCTTCTCGATGTAGGTGTCGGTCTGCGCGATATAGGCCTCTGGCTGGTAGTAGTCGTAGTAGGACACGAAGTACTCAACGGCGTTGTGGGGCAACATCTCCCGCAACTCGTTGGCGAGCTGGGCGGCCAGTGTCTTGTTCGGCGCCATCACCAACGTCGGCCGTTGCAGTCGCTCGACCAACCATGCGGTGGTCGCCGACTTGCCGGTGCCGGTGGCGCCCAGCAGCACCACGTCGCGCTCTCCCGCGGTGATCCGGCGCTCGAGCTCTTCGATCGCGGCCGGCTGGTCGCCCGCGGGACTGTATTCACTGACCACCTCGAACCGGCCGCCTGCGCGCACCATCGCCTCGACAGGGCGGTACTCGGAGTGCGCCAATACGGGGTGTTCGGTAGCGAAAGCCATGTTCACAGGGTAGAACCACGCACCGACACGCGCTGTTCCCCGGGCGCTTGCCCCTGTCCGCCGGACCGGCTCCGCCGAGCCTATGCTGGGCGTATTCACGCTCCCAAGCACGAGACGTTCGACCTGGTCGCCGGTACCAACACCGATCCGAAGGGGATCGTGCGCGCGGTCGACGAGTACACCGTCAAGCCGTGGGGGCTGTACATGGCCCGCCCGACGCCCGGCCGCGCCCAATTCCACTACCTGGAGTCGTGGCTGCTGCCGGCGCTGGGCCTGCGGGCTTCGGTCTTCCACTTCAACCCCGGCCACGAACGCGACCAGGACTACTACCTGGACGTCGGTCGCTACACACCGGGCCCGAGCGTGTGGCATTCCGAGGACCATTACCTGGATCTGGTGGTGCGGACCGGCGAGAGCGTCGAGCTCGACGACGTCGACGAACTGCTGACCGCGGTGCGGCACGGCCTGTTGACCCCGGAGATCGGCGAGGAGGCCGTCAAGATCGCCCTCGACGCCGTGCAGGGCCTGTCCCGCAACGGCTACGACCTCCACCGTTGGCTCACTGGCAACGGCTTGGATCTCACCTGGCGCGGGGCGTAGACCCACCAGGCAGCGGGTATGACCGACAGATGACGCTGCGCGAATACCACGCGAAGAGGCCGGCGGGCCGCAGCCCGGAACCGCGCGGACGGTCGCGAAAGTCGCGTGGCGGTGCCGCACCGCACTTCGTCGTCCAACACCACGCGGCGAGCACCGACCACTACGACTTCCGGCTCGAGATCGACGGCGTCCTCGTGTCGTGGGCAATACCCAAGGGCCCGTCCGTCAACCCGAAGGACAAGCGGATGGCACGACGCACCGAGGACCATCCACTGGACTACCAGGACTTCGGAGGCGTCATCCCCGACGGCGAGTACGGCGCCGGGCGCGTCATCGTCTGGGATCGCGGGACGTACACCAACGACAGCGACCACGATCTGACAGTTGCCCTCCGGCGTGGGCATCTGTCCTTCCGGCTCCATGGCGAGAAACTGCGCGGCGGGTTCGCGCTCACCCGGTTTCGCACTGGAAAGGGCGAGGCCTGGCTGCTGGTGAAGAAGAAGGACGAGGACGCCGACGGCCGCCGCAAGCCGGTGCGCAGCAGGCCCGAATCGGTGCTCTCCGGCCGCACGCTGGACGAGTTGTCGTGATCGACGGTCTTCCGAAGGCACTGAGGAGCCTCGTGCGCCGTGAGGCGGTACCGACGTGGTGCTCCCCCACTCTTGCGACGCTGACCGAGGATCGGTTCTCCGACCCGGAGTGGATCTTCGAGCGCAAGCTCGACGGCGTGCGCTGCCTGGCGTTCCGGGACGGCCGCCGGGTGCGCCTGATGTCGCGTAATCATCAGCCGCTCGACGGAACCTATCCGGAAGTGGTCGATGCCCTCGCCGCCGAGACGTGCAACCGGTTCGTCGTCGACGGCGAGATCGTCGCATTCGAGGGCCGCCGCACGAGCTTCGCGAAGCTGCAGGGTCGGCTGGGCATCACCAATCCCAATGAGGCCCGCGCGTCGGCAATCCCGGTGTTCTACTACATCTTCGACCTTATGCACCTCGATGGCCACTCGACCGTTCAGCTTCCCCTGATCTGGCGCAAACGGCTGTTGCGCAGGGCATTCCAGTTCGACGATCCGCTGCGGTACACCACTCACCGGGTCGGAGAAGGCGAGGCGGCCTATGACGCAGCGTGCCGGCGCGGCGACGAAGGCGTCATCGCGAAATTGTCCGAAGCCCCCTATGAAGGACGGCGTTCCAGGCATTGGCTGAAGTTCAAGTGCAGCCACGACCAGGAGTTCGTCGTCGTCGGTTTCACCGCGCCCAAGGGCAGCAGGGTGGGGCTGGGCGCGCTGCTACTCGGCTATTACGACGGCGACAAGCTGGCGTACGCCGGCAAGGTCGGCACCGGTTTCGACACCGCGACGCTGCACGACCTGTACGAGAACCTGTCGCGCATCGAGCAGGATCGGCCGTCGGTCAGCGACCGGGTCAACGAGCCTGGCGCGCATTGGGTGCGTCCGACGGCGGTGGCGCAGGTGGCTTTCAGCGAGTGGACGCGCGACGGGAAACTGCGCCACCCGCGCTACCTCGGACTGCGCACCGACAAGCGCGCCCGCGACGTGGTGAGGGAGGGTCGCTGATGGCCGCGAAGGTCACGGTGACCCATCGCGAGCGGGTGATGTTCCCCGCGGACGGCATCACCAAGGGCGATCTCGTCGATTACTACTCGCAGATCGCCGCAGTGATGGTCCCGCATCTGAAGAAGCGCCCACTCACGCTGTGGCGCTATCCGCGCGGCATCGGCGAGAAGGGCTTCGTCCAGCAGGATTTCGCCGACTCGATGCCCGATTGGATGAGCCGGGCAGAGGTCGGCAAACAGGGTGGCGGCGGCACGGTCGTGCATCCCATCGCGGACAGCGGCAACGCCTTGAGGTGGCTAGCCAACCAAAACTGCGTGACGGTGCACGCGTGGCTGTCTCGGTGCGACCGGCTCCAGTACCCCGACCGCATCGTCTTCGATCTCGACCCCGCGAGCAGCGATTTCGCGATCGTGAAGGCGACGGCCCGGACCGTCGCCGACGTGCTGGAAGACCTGGGCCTTGTGCCGTATGTACAGACCACCGGCTCTCGGGGTCTGCACGTTGTGACGCCGGTCAAGGGCGATACCGATTTCGACACCGTGCGGCAGTTCGCCCGCGACGTCGCCGATGTGGTGGCCGCCGATGATCCCGCGAGGCGCACCGTCGAGATGCGCAAAGCCAAGAGAGGCGACCGCGTCTATCTCGACGTCATGCGGAATGCCTACGCGCAGACCGCAGTAGCGCCCTACGCGGTGCGGGCGCGGCGAGGCGCGCCCGTGGCCACCCCCCTGCAATGGGATGAATTTGGACGCCGCGGGCTGCGAGCCGACCTTTTCACCGTCCGCGATGTACCCAAACGCGTGAACGAACGCGGTGATCCGTGGGCCGATATCGCCCGGCGAGGTCGCTCGTTGACCCGCCCGACACAACGGCTGGCCAAGCTTCGTGCCTGAGTTGCCCGATGTCGAGGGATTTCGTCGGCAATTGGCCCATACGCTGCCGGGCCGGCGCATCCGGCACGTCGACGTTCTCGACGCCGGCGTGCTGCGCAATTCGAGCCCGCGGACGCTGGCACGGCAGCTGACCGGCCGGCGCTTCGGTCGGCCCGACCGGCACGGGAAGTGGTTGATCCTGCCCACCGACGGCCCTTCGCTCCTGGTGCACAGCGGTATGACAGGCCATCCGTACGTCGCACGCTCCGGTGAGGACGGCGAGGGTCAGGAGCGTCTCGTGCTCACGCTCGATCGCGGCGAGTTCCGCTACGCCGACCTGCGCAAGCTGCGCGGTGTGTGGATCGCCGCCGACGACGAGGACGTCGGCGCGGTGATGGGCGAGCAGGGGCCCGATGCGTTGACAACGGGCCTCCGCATGTTCAAGGCGGCGCTGCACGGGCGCCGCGGCGCGGTGAAGTCCACGCTGATGGACCAGTCGGTCATCGCCGGGCTCGGCAACCTGCTCACCGACGAGATCTGCTGGCGGGCCAGGGTTCATCCGTCGAAGGCGGTCAGCGACCTGAACCCGGATGAGCTCCGGCGGCTGCACGAAGCCATGAGAGGCACGCTGCGGACTGCCGTACGCCACGGTTGCGTACCCGGCCTGGCTCGCTGGTTGACCCGGGTTCGCGACGACCCTGACCCGTCGTGCCCACGCTGCGGCACTCGATTGCAACGACGCCGCGTCGGGGGCCGCACATCGGTGTGGTGCCCGAAATGCCAGCCGGCATGAGGTCCTGAGCTGGCTGGCAACGGCTTTGGAAGTCAACTTACGTTGGGCGTAAGGTCGCTCACATGAGTCTCACCGAGCGCGGATGGATCGCCGCCGCCGCACTGGCGACCCTCATCGTCGGATCCCAGTTAAGTCCTGCGTCTGCGCTGGCCGATCCGGAGGCGCCACCACAACCGGATCCCGCGGCGCAGGGTGACCCGGGCGTGCTGCACAACATCGTCTACCGGGCCCGCGCCGACGGCACATCCCGTGGAGCGGTGGTCGCCTACAAGATCGACGATGCAAACGTCAACAGCGCGCAGCCGACGCTGCTCCCGGGAAGCACCTTCGAGGTCAACACGGTTCTGTCCGACCCGAAACTGGCCGGCATGACAGTCTCCATCGAGTGGCCGTACGGATCGAATCTGCACTGCGAGATCCTGGTCGATGACCAGATCGTCGCGCAGGCCGATCAGTTCATCGCGCCGAGGCTGTTCCGCGTCAAGGACGACCCTCTGTACGGCACGCTGCAATGCGGCGCTCCGCTCGACACACCCGTAGCCGGGGCGCCGGCACCGGTCGCACCGCCAGCCGACGCGCCTGCCCAGTCCGCCTGACGGCTAGGGCGTCCAGCCGGTCGCGTCGGCCCACGCCGTCGCGCGGTGATAGGCATCCAGGAACCACGGCTCTTTCGCCGCGGCGTAATCCGGCTCGCCCAGCGCTCTGCGCTTGGCCGCCAGATAGTCCTCCCGCACTCCGGGGTTGGCCTTCAGCCAGTCGACGAATATCAGGGCGAACCGCTGGTTCGGCCAGCCGTTCATCCGCACATGGACGTTAGCGGGCCGGCCAGGATCTGCCGCGCCGTGAATACGCTTGCGCCACAGGGACGGATCACCGTCGTGCGGGACGTCGCCGGTGATGCGCTCGATACGCGGGTACCCGACATCCGTCAGCGCGTCGACCAGTTCGTCTGCGATGTCAAGTGATTCAACGGTGACTTGGACATCGATGACGTCCTTGGCGTCCATGCCAGGAACAGCGGTCGAGCCGATGTGGTCCACGCGCAGCGCCTTTGCCCCGCACGCCAGCGTGATGCGATTGATGATTCGGCGGGCGTCGTCCGCCCACGCCGGGTTGTACGGCACCACTTCGGCTGGAATGCGCGCGGTTTCTCGAGCGCGAATGTTGTGCGCCAGCGGCAGCACCCGCTGATACCAGACGTCGCGGGCGCGTTCGACGAGCTCACCCTGGGACCCCGAATTATCCAGCAGCACATCGGCAATCGCGCGACGCTGCTCTTCGGGCGCCTGAGCGGCAATGCGCGCCCGCGCGTCAGCCTCCTCCATTCCGCGCTTGATCAGCCGGGTTACTCGGATTTCGACGTCCGCGTGCACGACCACGACGAGCGGGAACATCGGTGCGAGCCCCGTCTCCACGAGCAGTGGGATGTCTTCGACGACGACGGCGTCATCAGACACGGCGGCGATGATTTCCTCGCGCCTACGCGCCACCAAGGGATGCACGATGCCGTTCAGCTTCGAGCGCTGCTCGTCGTCGACGAACGCCTTGGCCGCCAGAGCCGGCCGGTTCAACGCACCCTCGGGCAGCAGGATGTCGTCGCCGAAGGCCTCGACGAGCGCCGCCAGCCCTTCGGTGCCCGGTTCGACGACTTCCCTGGCGATCACGTCGCCATCGACGATGATGCCGCCGCATTCGTTGAACGCGGCGGACACCGTCGACTTGCCGGCGCCGATGCCGCCGGTCAGACCAATGCGAATCATCCGGTCAGGCGCCGATTTAGGCGCTGCCGGCCAGCTTCTCCCGGAGCGCTGCCAGTTGCGCGTCGCTGGCCAGCGACCCGCCTGCCGACTGCTCCTCGGCCCGCGGCGCACCGTTCGCGGAGGACGACGTCGCAGCCGCATTCGCTTCCGCTGCGGCGAACTTCTCCATCTGCGCGGTGTGCATCTTGTGCCTGCGCTCGGCCTCGGCGTAGCGGGCCTCCCACTCGTCGCGCTGCTTCTCGAAGCCCTCGACCCATTCGTTGGTCTCGGCGTCGAAGCCCTCGGGGAAGATGTAGTTGCCCTGCTCGTCGTAGCTGTCGGCCATGCCGTACTTGCTGGGGTCGAACTCCTCGGTGTAGTCCTCGTTGGCCTGCTTCAGCGACAGCGAGATGCGGCGACGCTCCAGGTCGATGTCGATGACCTTGACCATCGCATCGTCGCCGACAGCGACCACCTGGTCGGGCACCTCCACGTGGCGCTCGGCCAGCTCGGAGATGTGCACCAGGCCTTCGATGCCCTCCTCGACGCGGACGAACGCGCCGAACGGCACCAGCTTGGTGACCTTGCCCGGCACGATCTGGCCGATCGCGTGGGTACGGGCGAAGTGCCGCCACGGGTCTTCCTGAGTCGCCTTGAGCGACAGCGATACCCGCTCGCGGTCCATGTCGACGTCGAGCACCTCGACGGTGACCTCGTCGCCCACCTGAACGACCTCGGACGGATGGTCGATGTGCTTCCAGGACAGCTCGGAGACGTGTACCAGGCCGTCGACACCGCCGAGATCGACGAACGCGCCGAAGTTGACGATCGAGCTGACGACACCCTTTCGGATGGCGCCCTTCTGCAGCTGGTTGAGGAACTCGCTGCGCACCTCGGACTGGGTCTGCTCCAGCCAGGCGCGGCGCGAGAGCACCACGTTGTTGCGGTTCTTGTCGAGCTCGATGATCTTGGCCTCGATCTCCTTGCCGATGTACGGCTGCAGATCGCGGACGCGGCGCATCTCGACCAGCGACGCAGGCAGGAACCCACGCAGTCCGATGTCGAGGATCAGGCCGCCCTTGACGACCTCGATGACGGTGCCCTTGACGGCCTCGTCCTTTTCCTTGAGCTCTTCGATGGTGCCCCAGGCGCGCTCGTACTGTGCGCGCTTCTTGGACAGGATCAGGCGGCCTTCCTTGTCCTCCTTGGTGAGGACGAGAGCTTCGACCTCATCGCCGACGGACACAACCTCGTTGGGGTCGACGTCGTGCTTGATGGAGAGCTCTCGGGAAGGGATGACGCCTTCGGTCTTGTAACCGATGTCGAGCAGAACCTCGTCGCGGTCAACCTTGACGATTGTTCCTTCGACGATGTCGCCATCGTTGAAGTATTTGATGGTTTTGTCGATGGCGGCGAGAAAGTCCTCGCTCGAGCCGATGTCGTTGACGGCTACTTGCGGCGAGGTGACGGAGGGGCTTGGCATGTGGTGGGTTGCTCCGGACAGGTTGGGTCGTAGGGACTTGGGACTCGAGTTATTTGTGTGACCCGCAGCAGAGATCGCGCAACCACAGACGGGTACCTGTCGAGGTTACTCGACTGGGTCCACGCTGGACAAACCCGGTCCAAATCAGTGCATTGATGCCGCTACCCTGCATTGGTGTCCTACGTCGGCCCGCCGCAGCAGCCGCTCGCCTACGGTCCGCCCTATCCGCCGATACAGAAGAAAGTCCGCAAGGTCGGGGCGCCGCTGGCGGTCCTGATCGTCCTGGGCACCATCGCGGGGCTGATCGTGATCGCACTGACCGCGTTCAACCCGGTCGGGACGGCCATCGGCTTCGTCCTGTCCAGCGTCGCCATGACCGTCGTCGTGCTGGCCTACCTGTGGTTGGACCGGTGGGAGCCCGAGCCCCGGCGGCTTCTCGTGCTGGCGTTTCTGTGGGGCGCGTCGGTCGCCGTCGTCATCGCGTCGGTCCTTCAGCTTGTCGCCGAGGCCGCCATCAATCCCGGGGCATCGGACTCCGTGAGCCCGGTCACCGTCGTGCTCGGCGCGCCGCTGACCGAGGAAGCCGCCAAGGGATTGTTTCTGCTGCTCATGATGACCGGCCGACGCCGCAACGAGCTCAACTCGCTGACCGACTGCCTGGTGTATGCGGGCCTCGTGGGCGCGGGGTTCGCGTGGCTGGAGGACATCCTCTACATCGGCGGTGGGGACACGCTCGGCGACTCGCTGCTGACTGCGGCCATGCGGCTGATCATGGCGCCCTTCGCCCACTCCCTGTTCACCACCATGTTCGGCATCGGCGTGTGGTTCGCCTTGCACCGCCGCAACGCTGTCGCGAAGGTCGGCTTCATCGCGCTCGGCTACCTCGGCGCGGTGATCATGCACGGGCTGTGGAACGGTTCGTCGCTACTCGGCGTCGGGGCGTACTTCGCGGTGTACGCGCTGTGGATGGTGCCGATCTTCGGCCTGGTGATCTGGCTCGCCGTGGCGAGCAGGCGCAAGGAGCAGCGGATCGTCGCCGAAAAGCTGCCCGGAATGGTGGCAGCCGGCCTGGTGACCGCCGATGAGGCGACCTGGCTCGGTTCGATCCGGACCCGCAAGGCCGCCGTCGGTCAGGCGCACCGCATCGGCGGGCGCTCCGCGGCGAAGTCCGTCAAGATCTTCGCCGCGCAGGTGGTCGAACTGGCCTTCGTCCGAGACCGCATCGATCGCGGCTTCGGAGGCCAGCGAGTGAACGCGCTGCTCATCGAGGAGGCGTACGCGGTTTACGGAGCGCGGAGCGGCGCGCCGGTTCTGCAGTCGTTGAGCGGTTATCGCACACTCGGCAGTCACCCAGCTAGTTAGTAGGTTCGCGCCATACCGTGCGCAGGTGATTCAACACGTCCTCAGTGACGTCGGCATGGCGGTCTTTGCCGCTTCGGGCGCCGTGGTCGGAGTTCGCAAGGGTTTCGATCTCTTCGGGATCGCCGTGATGGCCGTCTTGGCCGGAGTCGGCGGCAGCATTCTCCGCGATACGCTCCTGGGCATCAGCCCGCCGAGCGCGCTCCAACATTGGCCGGCGGTCACTATCTGTCTCGTCGCCGCGGCGCTTGCCACGGTTTTCGCGACGGCGGTGATCAAACTCAGCCAACTGGTGCTCGTCCTCGACGCGATTGGAATGGGATTCTTCGCGACGTCCGGTGCCGCGATCGCTGTCGACCACGGCGCCAGCTGGTTCGCTGCCGCCGTGCTTGGGATGATCTCCGCTATCGCAGGCATCGTCTTGCGCGACATTGTCGCCGGCGACGTGCCGATGGTGATGGGACCCGACGACATGTATGCCGCCCCGGCGGTCCTCGGGTCAGCTATCTACGTCGTCGTCGATTCACTCGGGTCGCAATGGCTCGGCGTGGTCATTGGATCGCTGGTCGCCACAGTGCTTCGGCTGGCCGCGATCACGTTTCATTGGCGGCTGCCCACGGGGCCGCGCGAGCTCATCGCCCACGCGGGTCGTCACCCGCCACCGCCGAAAGTGAGCGCATCCGAACAGGATCAGTGCGCGGCGGAGTCCCAACTGCGGCCGTAGCCGACCGACACCTCGAGCGGCACGTCCAGCGGGTAGGCGCCGCCCATCTTGTCGCGCACCAGCGTCTCGACCCGTTCGCGTTCGCCCTCCGCGACCTCGATCAGCAGTTCATCGTGCACCTGAAGCAGCATGCGTGACGTGAGGCCGGCCCCTTTGAGTGCCGCGTCGACCTCGATCATCGCCACCTTGATGATGTCGGCGGCGCTGCCCTGGATTGGGGCGTTCAACGCGGCCCGCTCGGCCGCCTCGCGGACGTTGCGGTTGCTGCTGTCCAGTTCGGGCAGATAGCGCCGTCGGCCGAACACCGTCGAGGTGTAGCCGTCCTTCCTGGCCTGATCGACGACGTCGCGCAGGTAGTCGCGAACCCCGCCGAACCGGTCGAAGTACTGCTCCATCTGCACCTTGGCCTCTTCGGTGGAGATCTTGAGCTGGGCGGCGAGTCCGTAGGCACTCAAGCCGTAGGCGAGCCCGTAGGACATCGCCTTGACGCGGCGGCGCAGCTCGGCGGTGACGTCGTCGATCGGAACGGAGAACGCGCGCGAGGCGACGAATGAGTGTAGGTCTTCGCCGGTGCGGAAGGCTTCGATCAGGCCCTCGTCCTGGGACAGATGCGCCATGATTCGCATCTCGATCTGGCTGTAGTCGGCCGTCATCAGCTCGGCATAGTCGCCCTGGCTGCCCTTGCCGACGACGAACGCGTCGCGGATGCGCCTGCCCGCATCGGTGCGGATCGGGATGTTCTGCAGGTTCGGTTCGGTCGACGTCAGCCGGCCGGTCGCGGCGATCGTCTGGTTGAACGTGGTGTGGATACGGCCGTCGGAGGCGACCGAGTTCAGCAGCCCGTCGACGGTGACCTTGAGCCGGGTGACATCGCGGTGGGTCAGCAGATGCTGCAGGAACGGGTGGCCCGTCTTGTCGAACAGCGACTGCAGTGCGTCGGCATCGGTGGTGTAGCCGGTTTTGGTGCGCTTGGTCTTGGGCATCTCCAGCTCGTCGAACAGCACCACCTGCAGCTGTTTGGGCGACCCCAGGTTGATCTGCTTGCCGATCACCCCGTAGGCCGCCTCCGCGGCGTCGCGGATCTGGTCGGCGAACTCGCTCTGCAACTCCGAGAGCTGGCCCAGGTCGACGGCGATGCCCGCGGTCTCCATCTCGGCCAGCACCCGCTGCACGGGCAACTCCATATCGGCGAGCAGCGACGAGGATTCGATGCGGGCAAGCTCGTCGTCGAGCGCGTCGGCGAGATCCATCACCGCGCTGGCCCGCAGGATCGACGTCTGCACTGCCTGCTCGTCCACCCCGTCGCTGTCATCGAGAAGCGAAAGTTGCTGTTGTTCAGGGTTATCCGCCCGCAACTCGCGCTTGAGGTAGCGCAGCGACAGGTCGTCGAGCGCGAAGCTGCGCTGCCCTGGCCGGACCAGGTAGGCGGCCAGCGCCGTGTCCGACGTGACGCCGCGCAGCGTCCACCCGCGGCCTTCCAGGTCGTGCATCGCGAGCTTCGCTTCGTGCAACGCCTTCGGCGCGTCGGCGTCGGAGAGCCACGCCGCGAGCGCGGCCTCGTCGTCGGGCTGCAGGTCGGCGGTGTCGAGGTATCGGCCGTCACCATCGCCGGCGACGATCGCCATCGCGGTGGCGTCCGCGTCGAACGCGAGATGTGTCCCGATCACCGCCAACCCGGACCGCCTGCCGGTGGTGTGCTCGGCCAACCAGGCACCGAGCTCGCCGGGCGCCAGCGCGCCGCCGCGCACGTCGAAACCCTGGTCGACCTCCGGATCTGCCGACGCCAGCGTCTCGAACAACCGCTCGCGCAGCACGCGGAACTCGAGGTCGTCGAACAGCCGGTGGATCTGGTCGCGATCCCACGGCTGCATGCGCAGCGTGTCGGGGGTCTGCGCCAACGGCACGTCCTTGACGAGGTCGGTGAGCTCGCGATTGAGCACGACGTTCGACAGGTTGTTTCGCAGCGCGTCGCCGACCTTGCCCTTCACGGTGTCTACCTGGTCGACGAGCGCCTGGAGCGAGCCGTACTCGGCAATCCATTTGGTCGCCGTCTTCTCCCCGACGCCCGGAATGCCGGGCAGGTTGTCACTCGGGTCGCCCCGTAGCGCGGCAAAGTCGGGGTACTGCTGGGGCGTCAGGCCGTACTTCTCGAGCACCGCCTCCGGCGTGAAGCGGGTCAACTCGCTGACCCCCTTACGCGGATACAGCACCGTGACGTCTTCGCTGACCAGCTGCAGCGAGTCGCGGTCGCCGGTCACGACTAGCACCCGGTATCCCTCGTCCTCGGCCTGCGTCGCCAGCGTGGCGATCACGTCGTCGGCCTCGAAGCCGGGCTCGGCCAGCACCGTGATGCCCAGCGCGCCGAGCACCTCCTTGGTGATGTCGATCTGGCCCCGGAATTCGTCGGGCGTAGCCGACCGGCCCGCCTTGTACTCGGGGTACTTCTCCAACCGGAACGTCTGACGCGACACGTCGAACGCCGCGGCGATGTGGCTGGGCTGCTCGTCGCGCAGAAGGTTGATCAGCATCGCGGTGAACCCGTACACCGCGTTGGTGGTCAGCCCGCCCTGTGTCTTGAAGTTTTCCGCAGGCAGCGCGTAGAAAGCCCGGAATGCCAGCGAATTGCCGTCCAGCAGCATCAATGTCGGCTTCTCGGTCGTTGCGCTTGCGGTCACGGCCCTAACTCTATGCATCCGCGCTGACACGCAGTAGCCGCCGAGTCCCCGTACCATGCGCCAACGATCAGCCGGCCGCCAAACTGGAACACGTTTCAATTCGGCGGCAGGACTCGGTACGCTGACCGCGTGTCAGCTTCTACGCAACCTGCGATCGACGGCTGGTTCGCCACCGACGGCTCGGGCCTGCCGTATTTGATCGGCGGCAAATGCCATCGGTGCGGGACCTACGTGTTTCCACCGCGCGCGAACAACTGCCCCAACCCGGCCTGTGCCGGTGACGAGCTGGCGCAGGTGCCGCTGTCGCGCCGGGGCACGCTGTGGAGCTACACCGAGAACAGATACGCCCCCCCGCCTCCATATCCCGCTCCGGATCCGTTCGAGCCCTTCGCGGTCGCCGCGGTACAGCTCGAAGAGGAAGGGCTGATCGTGTTGGGCAAGGTCGTCGACGGCACCTTGGCCGAGGATCTCAAGGTCGGCATGGAGATGGAGTTGACGACCATGCCGCTGTTCACCGACGACGACGGGGTCGAACGCGTCGTCTACGCCTGGAGGATCGCATGAGCCCCGGAGCCGCAGCGGCGGCGACATCCAGCCCCGAACCCGTCTACATCCTCGGCGCGGGCATGCACCCGTGGGGCAAGTGGGGACGCGACTTCACCGAGTACGGTGTCGTCGCCGCGCGCGCCGCGCTCGCCGAGGCCGGGCTGGACTGGCGCCAGATCCAGTTGGTTGCGGGAGCCGACACCATCCGCAACGGGTACCCCGGGTTCGTCGCGGGCGCGACGTTCGCCCAGAAGCTCGGCTGGAACGGCGTGCCCGTCACCTCGAGTTACGCGGCGTGTGCCAGCGGCTCGCAGGCCTTGCAGAGCGCGCGTGCTCAGATCCTGGCCGGATTCTGCGACGTTGCCCTGGTGATCGGTGCGGACACCACGCCCAAGGGTTTCTTCGCGCCGGTCGGCGGGGAACGCAGAAACGACCCGGACTGGCAGCGGTTCCACCTGATCGGCGCAACCAACACGGTGTACTTCGCGCTGCTGGCGCGCCGCCGGATGGACCTCTACGGCGCGACGCTCGAGGATTTCGCCCAGGTGAAGGTCAAGAACGCCAGGCACGGTCTGGACAATCCGAACGCGCGGTACCGCAAGGAGAGCTCGGTCGAGGATGTGCTCGCCAGCCCCGTGGTGTCGGATCCGCTTCGGCTGCTTGACATTTGCGCGACGTCCGACGGTGCCGCGGCCTTGATCGTGGCGAGCAAGGAGTTCGCCGAGAAGCATCTGGGCTCGGTCGAGGGTGTGCCGTCGGTGCGGGCCGTCAGCCTGCAGACGCCGCAGTATCCTCAGCATCTGCCCGAATTGCCGGATATCGCAACCGATTCCACCGCAGCGGTGGCCGCACCCGAGCGGGTGTTCAAAGACCAGATACTCGACGCCGCCTACGCCGAGGCTGGCATCGGCCCCGAGGACCTCAGCCTTGCCGAGGTGTACGACCTCTCGACGGCGCTGGAGCTCGACTGGTACGAGCATCTTGGCCTGTGCGCCAAGGGTGAGGCCGAGGGGCTGTTGCGCAGCGGTGCAACGACGATCGGCGGAAGGGTGCCGGTCAATCCGTCGGGCGGGCTTGCCTGCTTCGGGGAAGCGATTCCCGCGCAGGCGATCGCGCAGGTGTGCGAGCTGACCTGGCAGTTGAAGGGTCAGGCTACGGGTCGCCAGGTCGAGGGTGCCACGGTCGGCGTCACGGCCAACCAGGGTTTGTTCGGCCACGGCTCCGCCGTGGTCGTCGCGCGCTAGCCTGCTGTGCCCGAACTACCGCGAGCGTGCGCGTCTGCAGTCGACACGCCGCGGCGTAATAAGAGATTGCGCACGCTCACCGCTTGTCAGATCCGCGATTTCGCCGAGTCGAGTGCGGTCTCGATCTCCAGCCAGGTGCCGCGGACGATCTTGGCGACGGGCAGCAGGCCGGCGATCCGCGACGACACCTGACCGGTATTTGCGACGCTGGCCTCCAAGTCGCCATCGAAGTACAAGTCGGTCACCTTGCCCAGCAATTCGACATCGGAATCGTGCGCCGCAACACGCGCCGCCAAACCAGTACGCAGTACCCGCATGGTCGGATTGCCGGGAATATCGAGAAGCACTGTGCCCGAGTCGTTTGCGGTGAGGATGGCGTCCTTGAAGTTCGCATGCACCAATGACTCCCGGCTCGCCAGCATCCGCGTTCCCATCTGCACACCCTCGGCGCCCAACACGACCGCCGCCGCCGCCGACCGCCCGTCGCACATGCCGCCCGCGGCGATGATCGGTAGGTCGGTGCGTTCGGCGACGAGCGGGAGCAGCACCATCGTCGACGCGCCGAGCGCCGACTTGAAGCCGCCACCCTCGACCCCTTCGACCACCAACGCGTCGACACCGGCATCGGCGGCCTTCATCGCCGCCCGAAGGGAACCGACTTCGTGCACGACGGTCATGCCCCTATCGTGCAACCGGCCGAGGTGAACACGTGCCGCACGCCCGCCCCGGCGAGTATGTCGACGATCGAAGGGTCCCTCTTCCAGCCCTGGACCATCAGGTTGGCGGCGACCGGCTTGTCGGTTAGGCGACGGACGCGATGAAGATCAGCCTGCCCCTCGGGCGTCAACGTCTCGATCATGCCGAGGCCGCCGGCCTCCGATACCGCGGCCGCGAGCTCGGCTCTCGCGATGTAGGTCATCGGCGCTTGGACGACCGGATACTCGACGCCGAGCAGGGTCTGGATGCGGTTGGCCACGAGACTATTCCTATCGAATGCCGCCCGCGCGAGAGTGCGCAGACTCCGGTTTTTCGACGGCGCGTCTGCCGCAGACACGCCCGCTCGCGCGAGAGGGGCGCGGAGGCAGCTAGGCGACGCCGAGGTAGGCCGCGCGGATGCTGTCGTCCGCCAACAGCTCTCGAGCGTTGCCCTCGCGGGTGATCTCACCCGTTTCCAGGATGTAGGCCCGGTCGGACCGCGTGAGCGCCTGCTGTGCGTTCTGCTCGACGAGTAGCACGGTGGTGCCCTGAGCATTGATTTCGGCAATGATCTTGAAGATCTGCGATATCACCATGGGCGCCAACCCCATTGACGGCTCGTCGAGCAGCAGCACCTTCGGGCGGGCCATCAGTGCCCGACCGATCGCCAGCATCTGCTGCTCACCACCCGACAGCGTCCCGCCGACCTGGCTCTTCCGTTCGGCGAGCCGCGGGAAGGTCTCCATCACCCAGTCCAGGTGTTCCCTGTGTTCGGCCTTCGATGCGAATTTCCGCCCGTAGCAACCCATTTCCAGGTTCTCGGTGACGGTCATGCCAGGGAAGACACCCCGGCCCTCCGGCGCCTGGATCAGGCCCTCGGTCACCCGCCGGTGCGCCCTCATCCGGCCGATGTCTTCGCCCTCGAACCACACTGACCCTGCGGTCAACGGCCGCAGCCCGGAAATGGCGCGCATGATGGTGGTCTTGCCCGCCCCGTTGCTGCCCAGCAGTGTGACGAGTTCGCCCTGGCGCACCACCAGCGATACCCCGTGCAGGGCCTGGATGCGGCCGTAGTGCACGACGATGTCACGGGCCTCCAGAAGGATCGGCCGGTCGTCGACGTCAGGAGAGTTCGTCATCGGGCACTCCCAGGTAGGCGGCGATGACCTTGGGGTCCTCGCGGATCTCGGCGGGCAGGCCGTCGGCGATCTTGCGGCCGAACTCCAGCACCACGATCCGGTCGGTGACGCCCATGACGAGTCGCATGTCGTGTTCGATGAGCAGCACCGTGTAGCCGTCGTCGCGGATCTTGCGAATGAGGTCGATCAGCGCGGCCTTCTCGCTCGGGTTGAACCCGGCAGCCGGTTCGTCAAGGCACAGCAGCTTCGGTTCGGTCGCAAGGGCTCGCGCAATTTCCAGGCGCCGCTGGTCACCATAGGGAAGGTGCCTCGCCTTCTCCTCACCGCGGTGCGCGATTCCGACGAAGTGCAGCAAAGCCGTCGCGCGTTCGATGGCCGACCGTTCCTCATGTCGGTGGCGGGGAGTGCGAATGAGCGCACCCGGTACCGACGTGCGGTGGCGGGCATCGGTGCCGACGATGACGTTCTCCAGCGCGGTCATGTCGCCGAACAGCCGAATGTTCTGGAATGTCCGCGCAATCCCCTTGCGCGTGATGCGGTGTCGCTTGGTCCGGCCCAGCGGCGCGCCGTCGAAGATCACCGAACCTGAGCTGGGACGGTAGACGCCGGTGATCGCATTGAAGCAGGTCGTCTTGCCCGCGCCGTTGGGGCCGATCATCCCCAGAATCTCGCCGCGGCGAATGTCGAAGGTGACCGAATCCAGTGCGGTCAACCCACCGAAGTTGACCGTCAGATCCTGTGTCTTCAACAGGATCTCACCCTCCGCGGCGTGGATTTCGCGATGGACTCCCGACAGCTCATCGATCGTTGTTTCCGCTTGTGCGGCGTCCTGAGTCATCGGGCGGCCTCCTCCTCGCCGCTCACCGGTCTCAGCAGGTCGCGGGCGGCCTTCCCGTACGTCAACAGCTGCTGGCGGGCGGGGAAGAGTCCCTGCGGCCGGAAGATCATCAACAACACCAGCGCCAGACCGAAGAACAGATACTTCAAGTCACCGAGATTGATGCCCAGGAAATGTACGCCGAGCAGCCGGTTCGGTAGGTAGACAATGACGAAGGCTCCGAAGATCACGCCCAGCTTGTTGCCCTGCCCACCGAGCACGACGGCACACAGGAACAGCATCGAGTTGATGATGTTGAACGTCGGCGGCGCGACGTACTGCACCTGCCCCGCGTAGAGCGCTCCGGACAAGCCACCGATCGCCGCGCCGATCACGAAGGCCCAGAGCTTGAAGCGGAAGGTGTTAACGCCCATGACTTCCGCGGCGTCTTCGTCCTCCCGGATGGCGATCCAGGCCCTGCCGACCCGGCTGCGCTCGAGGTTGCCGACCAGCAGCAGGACGATGACGATCAGTAAGAGACCGAGCCAGAACCACCAGGTGCCGTAATTGGCGGTGCCTGTCGAGTTCGCGCTCGAGAACACGCCTTGGGGAAGCTTCTCGCTCTCGCCGAGCCGCGGGTAGGCGACCTCGTTCAGCCCTCGCGGACCGTTGGTGATGTCGGCCAGATTGTCTGCCATCAGCCGGATGATCTCGCCGAAGCCGAGTGTGACGATCGCCAGGTAGTCACCGCGCAGACGCAGCGTCGGGAAGCCGAGGATCAGCCCTGCCATCGCGGTCATCGCCATCGCCAGCGGAACACACGACAGCCAGGCCCACGGCGTGCTGAAAAACCCGGTGGGACCGACCTTGTTCCACGGACTGTCGGGACTGGTGAGCAGCGCCACTGTGTAGGCGCCGACGGCGTAGAAGCCGACGTAGCCCAGGTCGAGCAGGCCGGCCTGGCCGACGACGACGTTCAGACCGATCGCGATGATCGCCACCATCGCGAATTGGGCCATGGTGCCACCGAAGCTGATGCCGGGTGTGTTGAGAAAGGGTGGCGTGTGAAGCGGCAGCAGCGCGACCACCCCGAACAACAGCACGCCAAAAAACCACTTCTGCACCCGGGGCCGGCCGTCCCACCAATGCCGGATGGCATCGCCCGGCGCCAGCAGGCGATGCGCTGGGGAAGCCTGCGGCTTCTCCTGGGGGGTGCTCATGCGCGTGCCTTTCCGAGGCTTTCACCGAGTATCCCGGTCGGCCGGACCAGCAACACCAGCACGAGCAACACGAATGCGACCACATCGCGCCACTGGGTGCCGAAAACGGCCTGCCCGTAGTTCTCCATGATGCCCAACAGCAGGCCGCCGAGCAGTGCACCGCGGAGATTTCCGATGCCGCCGAGCACCGCCGCCGAGAAAGCCTTGATGCCGAGTAGGAAGCCGCCGGAGTAGATGATCCCCTGCGGCACTTTCAGCGTGTAGAGCAACGCCGCGGCGCCCGCCAGCAGACCGCCGATCAAGAACGTCGTCACGATGATGCGTTCCCGCGAAACCCCCATCAGCGTCGCGGTATCCGGATCTTGCGCCACCGCGCGGATGCCGCGCCCGAACTTCGTGCGGTTGATCGCGAAGTCCGTCATCACCGCGAAGATCATCGCCGCCACGACGATGATCAGCGTGATGTTAGAGACCACGGCACCAAAAATCTTGAACTGAGTTTCGGGCTGTACCAACCTGATTGGTTGTTGGGCGTTCGAGCCACCGTAGCCGTCGATGATTTTCGGCAGGATGAAGTGAACGAATTCCTGCAACACGAACGACATGCCGATAGCGGTGATCAGAAACGACAGCCGTTCCGCGTTGCGTCTTCGCAACGGCCGATAGGCGATGAACTCCAGGCCGACGGCGACCGTACCCGACACCAGCATGGCGAACACCATCGCGACGCCGAGGTAGAGCACGGTCAGCACCAGGCCCCTGTTGTAGGTGTTGCCGCTGGGGGTGAAGCCCAGGATGATGTCGAGACAGAAATATGCGCCGAACATGCCGAGCATGAAGACTTCGGAGTGGGCGAAATTGATCAATCGCAGCACGCCGTACACCAGCGTGTAGCCGACCGCCACGAGTGCATAGATCGCACCCCAAGCCAAGCCGTCGATCGTCAACTGCCAGAAGCCACTTCGCAGACCCTCGAGGTTGAAATTGATGTTGGCGGCCAGGCAGGCGTACTGGTCGACGCAGGCAAGGGGGATCGAGCTCATCCGGTGCCGGCTCCTCGGGGCTTTGGGCTCTAGCGAAAACGCGTCCGAGCCTTCCGGTCTCGGACGCGTTTCGCGTCAGCGGTTACTGGACCTTGAAGATCCAGATCAGATTCGTCGTCAGCTCCCCGGTCGGAGTCCACTGGTATTTACGGGCGACGCCCTGACCGTTGTAGTTCTTGACGAAGTCGAGCAGCGCGGGCCGCGTGATGGCCCCCGAGTCGATGCCCTTCACCAGGATGGTGCCCAGGTCATAGCCCTCGGCACTGTAGGTTCCGGCCTCCTGGTTGAACTTCTGCTTGTACTCATCGGCGAACGCCCCGGTGGCCGGCCCGCACGGGCACGACAGGATTGCGTCCTTGGCTGCTTGACCGGCCTGACTGACGAATTGCGGGTCCTTGGTGCCGTCGGCGCTGACGAAGGTGCCGCCGAATCCGCCATCCTTCAGCTGCTGGACGAACGGCGCCGCCTCGGAGTAGTAGCCGCTGTAGAACACCGCATCCGGGCTCGCACCCTTGACCTGCGTGACCGCCGCGGAGAAGTCCTTGTCACCCTTCTTCACCTGGATGTTGCACGACGAGTCGGCGACAGAGCCGAGCGTGTCGCGCACCGCGGTGGCCAGCCCGAGACCGTAGTCGGTGCTGTCGTCGACTACGCAAACCTTCTTGTAGCTCAGCGTGTTTTTCATGTAGTTGGCCACCGCAGGACCCTGCACGGCGTCGTTGGCCAGACCGCGGAAGAACGTCTTCCAGCCGTTCTGACTGAGGGTCGGGTTCGTCGCCGAGGCTGTGGTGGCGACGAGCCCGGCCTGATCGAAGACGCCGCCGGTGGCCTTCGTCTCACCCGAGAACGCGGGGCCGACGAGGCCGATCGTGTACTGGTCGTCGACGATCTGCGGCGCGATCGCGGTCGCCTTCTGCGGATCGCCCTCAGTGTCGAACGGCTTGAGCTGAACCTGGCAGCCGGGATTGGCCGCATTGTGCTTGTCGATGGCCAACTGCACGCCGTTCTTGATGTTGATCCCCAGTGCCGCGTCGGGGCCGTTGAGTGCGCCGGCCATGGCGATCGACACCGGTGGGCAGTTGGCCTTGCCGTCACCGGCCGGGTCGGCAGGCGCTGTGCCTTCGGCCGCCTTGACCTCTCCGCCGTTCTCGTCGATCTGCACCTGCTCGACGATCTTCAGATTGGTCTGCGATGAGTCTTGTTGGGGCTCCTTCTGCTGGCAACCGGCCATGCCGAGTACCACCAGTCCAGCGCTACCGAGTGCAACTGCACTGCGTGCCGCGCGACCGCGCACGTTCCACCTCCAGGTCAGTGTTTTGATCCACATCGGCGCTCCGGCTTCCGTCGGCCAAGGCGCTGACGCTTCGGGTAGAACATAGCCAACCCATGGCCGTGGTGCGCGTTTTCCGTGTATTGCTAGCTCGGCGGCGCGGCGTCCTCGGGCGCGTCGAGAGTTTCCAGCACAACCTCGGCAACCCGCTTCATGGTCGTGCGGCGGTCCATCGCCGCCCGCTGGATCCACTTGAACGCTTCGGGTTCGGACATCTGATGCTTGGTCTGAAGCAAACCCTTCGCGCGCTCGACCAGCTTGCGTGTCTCGAGGCGATCCGACAGCGTCGCCACTTCCTTTTCCAGCGCCGAGACTTCCCCGAAGCGACTCACCGCCAGCTCTATTGCCGGTATCAGGTCGCTGATGGAGAACGGCTTCACGAGGTAGGCCATGGCACCCGCGTCCCGGGCCCGCTCGACGAGGTCACGTTGGCTGAAGGCCGTCAGCACCACGATCGGGGCGATCCGTTTGCTGGCGATCTCCGACGCCGCGTCGATCCCGTCGCGGCGCGGCATCTTGACGTCCATGATCACCAGGTCGGGCTTGAGTTTCTCGGCCAGCTCGACGGCTTCCTGTCCGTCGCCGGCCTCGCCGACCACCTCATAACCCTCCTCGCGCAGCATCTCGGCCAGATCCAGCCGGATGAGAGCTTCGTCCTCGGCGATGAGGACGCGGTGGGGCCTGGCATCGTCTGTTGTTGAGCCGGTCATGGATGCCATTGTGGCGGTCGTGGGCTGAGTCAGCGACCTCGGGGGATCCTCTATGGTGGAAGGCCGACTGCTTCGCCAGCCCTCGTATCCCAACTGGCAGAGGAAACGGATTCAAAACCCGTACAGTGTGAGTTCGAATCTCACCGAGGGCACCCCAGACGACTCGACATATCCGCTGGCAGAATCAACGCCTAAAACAAAATCAGGGTGGGTGAGTCGGATGGCTCACCCACCCTGATCTTTTTCTGATACCGATCCGGTTCGAAGTGCGTGGGAAGTCACTAGGCGTAGCTACCCAAGGTCCGAAGTGAAGCGTCGGCGCGGATCACTGATATATCCGGCGGGTTTATCGGCACACCGAGGCTCAGCGAGTGCACCGGCAAGAACCGGATGGTCTGCACCCATCACCATGGCCGGGGTCGAAGAGCTTGGAGAGCCGGGAGCTGCTCTAGCTACCAATGCTTCCCGCCGTGACGCCAATCCCCACACCCATGCCCGGGATTGCAGTTGTTCCAGGGGTTCCAGTCAACCCAGCCCGGTCCCTGCACGCAGGCCGACCACAGCCAGCCGTTCCAGCACAGGCCGGGATCGGCCTGGGCCTGACCCGATCCGGCGAGAGCGAACACCGCCGACATCGCGAGTGTGGCGAGGGTGACGAGAATCTTGTTCATGGCACCCACCTCCTGAACTTGTGTACCCAGTTTAGGCCAGCCGGTCACTGTAGCTGGAAGGAGACCCTCGTGGGCAAGACCACCCCGGACACTGGCACGCTGAGCTATCACGTGCTACCCGACGATCCGCTACGTGCGGTGAATGTGCTGCGGAAGGAAGCGGGACTCGAGCTGTGGTCCGGAGAGGCCGACGAGAATCAGGACGATGAGTAGAAGGGGGTCATCTGGCCATGGGCGTCAGCGCACGGGGAACCGTTCATCCGCATCTGCACCGTCCCTGCCCCCGATGCGGGTATGCGACCCGGTTCAAGCAATGGGCGGTCAAGTGCGCTTGTCCCGACACTGAACGACAAGGGGCTATCAGCCCATATGTCGCCGAAATCGAAGCCGAGCAGGAGCGCAAGACCCTGGAGCGCATCTGCGCTCATCATGGAGTGGCCGACAAGCCCGAGCTGGTCGAACACCTGGCCAGAATGCTCGAATGGGTGCATGCCGCAGAAGGGGCCAGGCACGACGGTCCGCCTCCCCCGTTTCTGTTGGTTTTTGAGTCGCAGCTCGGATTGCACACATGCCCCCGTCGGGGGCAACAGGGGGCTGGTCGTGGACTCGTTGCCGTCTGAGCAACGGGAGCCTCTTCAGGCCCTCGTCGCCCGGTACGCGGGTGATGCCGACGGGATGGAGCTGCTCGCCTACCAAGCGACGGCATACCACCTGGAAGGGGCGGGCCGTGAACTTGCGCTCGACCTCTGGCGTGCGTTGGGGGTAGAGCCCCGGAAGACACGCCGCCGCCGGGGACGGCCCAGGAAGAGGGCGGGCTGAAATTCACTATGTTTCAGTACTTTTAACAGCGCTACAGGTTCTCAGATGACCTCCACCTGTGGCGATGACCCGAAACCCGGCGGGGGCAACCGATTTCATAGAACACTCGACTACAGGTTTGCCCCTGCCGGGGGCATGTCTGCTATATCTCGGCTACAGCTCATCGGGGTTGTCCCGGGTTTCGTAGAAGTTGAGGTGGCGGTCCCCCGCTCGAGACCTGCCGTGTGGTAGGTGTCGGGCGTTCCGCCAAGAACTCCTACAGCAAGGGGACCACCATGAAGAAGAGTAGCCAGATTCAGTCCGTGGACGCGAGCGTGACCGCGGTTCCAGAGCGGGTCAGTGTGGCCATGGCCGAGATCGCCGAGAACATGCAGGAGGGTCTGCTGGCGTTGGCGGTGGGCGCCGGCCTGCAGGTGATGGCGGCGTTGATGGAGGCCGACGTGACCGAGCTGGCCGGCCCGAAGGGCCGCCACGATGAGGCGCGTACGGCGGTGCGTCACGGCCATGAACGCGGGTCGGTGACCCTGGGTGGACGGCGGGTGTCGGTGACCCGCCCGCGGGTACGGGCCGCCGACGGCTCCGGGGAGTTGGCGGTTGCGTCCTATGAGTTGTTCACCTCGACGGAGATCCTGGGCAAGATGGCGATGGAGAAGATGCTGGCCGGGCTCTCGACGCGCCGGTATCCGGTCGGGCTGGAGCCGGTCGGCGAGCAGGTCGCCGAAAAGGTCCTTGGCGACAAGCAAGTCGGCGGTCTCCCGCCGGTTCGTGGCGATGACCGAAACCGCTCTGGCCGAGTTGTTGTCGCAGGATCTGTCCGGGCTGGATCTGGTCGCGCTGATGATCGACGGCGTGCACTTCGCCGAGACGTGCTGCATCGTGGCGCTGGGCATCGACATCGAGGGCACCAAGCACCCGCTGGCGTTGGTGGAGGGCTCCACGGAGAACGCGACCTTGGTCACCGGCCTAATCGTCGGTCTGCGGGAGCGGGGCCTGGACGTGACCCGTCCGATGCTGGTCGGCCTCGACGGGTCCAAGGCGCTGCGCAAGGCCGTGCTCGACGTGCTCGATCACCCAGTGATCCAACGCTGCCAACTGCACAAGATTCGGAACGTGAAAGATCATCTGCCGCAACGCCTTCGCACCACCGTGGGGCGCAGGATGACCGATGCCTACCACGCCGGGTCGGCGCTGGAGGCCGAGGCCGCGCTGCTGGCCTTGGCCAAAGAACTCGACCGCACCCACCCAGGGGCGGCGGCCAGCCTGCGCGAGGGGCTGGACGAAACGCTCACGGTGCTGCGCCTCGGGGTGCCGCCCACCCTGGCCCGGACGCTGCGCTCGACCAACTGCGTCGAGTCGATGATCTCGGTGTGTCGTGAGCACGCCGCCAACGTCAAACGCTGGCGCGACGGGCAGATGGCGCTGCGCTGGTGCGCGGCCGGGATGGTCGAGGCCGGAAAGCAGTTCCGCCGCGTCAACGGTCACCTGCACCTGCCGTCACTGCGGACCGCACTCGAACGCGAGGTCGCCGAAACTGTCGTACCCGTCGTGCACAATGATCAGGTGAGCGCAGCCTGATGCTCACCGGACCGCCACCAAAGTTCCACGGAACTCGGGACATCCTCCAGCTCATCGGGGCAATGAGCTTCCTCCGTGGTTGTCTGACTGAAAATTCGGACGTGTGCCCATGGCCATGAGAAAGTCACCATTTATGGCCAGTAGGAAGTCCCCACTGGTGGCCATGTAGAAGTCCCCATTCGTTTGCGGGCTCGCGTGTCATTTCCGGGAGCTGTGGGCCTGGGCGGTGACGGTGATAGCGCCAACTGTCACCACACCGCCCAGGGAGCTCTATTGAAGTCTGCAAGGGAGCGTATGAACATCATTTCGGCGTATCGCCAGGCCGGGTCGTATCGCGGCGCGGCCGAGCTGTGCGGCACCACTCACAAGACGGTCAAGCGGGTCATCGAGCGGGCTGAGGCCGGCGGGCCGCCGCCGCGGGAACCACGACCACGCAATGTCGATGGGTTCACCGACCTGGTTGCGACCCGGGTCGAGAAGTCGAAGGGCAAGATGTCGGCGAAGCGGATGTTGCCGATCGCCCGGGCGGCCGGCTATCAGGGTTCGGCCCGTAACTTTCGCCGACTCGTAGCTGAGCAGAAAGTCTTGTGGCGCAACGCTAACCGGCATCAGAGGCGTCCTGCGGTGTGGTCACCAGGTGACTATCTGGTGATGGACTGGGCCCAAGCTGCACCAGGATTGTTCGTGTTCTGCGCGGTACTGGCGTATTCGCGGTGGCGGTTCGTGCGTTTCGCCGCCGATCAGAAAGCCTCGACCACGTTGGCGATGATCGCTGAAGCGCTCGAGGGGATCGGTGGAGTGCCGGCCAAGATCCTGGCCGACCGGATGGGCTGCCTCAAAGGCGGAGTTGTCGCCAATGTCGTTGTCCCCACTCCGGATTACGTGCGGTTTGCCTCCCATTACGGGTTCGACCCGGACTTCTGCCACGGTGCTGATCCCCAATCGAAGGGCATCGTCGAGCATCTGTGCGGCTACGCCCAAGAGGATCTGGCCGTCCCTCTGCTGACCGAAGCGGCCCTGACCGGAGAGCAGGTCGATCTGCGTGCCCTTAACGTCGAGGCCGCGTCGTGGTGCGCCGAAGTCAACGCCGCGGTACATGCGGAGATCTGCGCGGTGCCCAATGTGCGGCTGGTGGAGGAACGCACGGTGCTGGCGGCTCTGCCGTCGCTGCGGCCCGCAATCGGCGCCGGGTCGGTGCGCCGCAAGGTCGACAGCCTGTCGTGTATCCGCTACGGCTCAGCTCGCTACTCGGTGCCCAAACGTCTCGTCGGCACCACCGTGGCAGTCGTCGTGGATCACGGCGCGTTGATCCTGCTGGAGCCCACGACCGGGGTGATCGTCGCCGAGCACGAACTGGTCAGCCCGGGCGAGACCTCGATTCTCGATGAACACTACGACGGACCGCGACCAGCACCCTCACGCGGACCACGCCCGAAAACTGCTGCGGAGAAACAGTTCTGTGCTTTGGGCGCCGAAGCCGAGCAGTTCCTTGTCGGCGCCGCCGCGATCGGCAACACCAGACTGAAATCCGAGATCGACACCCTGCTCGGACTCGGCGCCGCCCACGGCGAACAAGTCTTGGTCGACGCGCTGCGCCGGGCGGTGGCGTTTCGGCGGTTCCGCGCCGCTGACGTGCGCTCCATCCTCGACGCCGGGACCGGCACTCCACAACCCCGCCCCGCCGGTGACGCCCTGGTCCTCGACCTGCCCACCGCCGAAACACGATCCCTGGAGGCCTACAAGATCGTTGGCACGTCGACAGACGGAACGGCGTCGTGACCGCCGCGAAACCGGTAGCTCCGGCCTCGGTGGCGCCGCTGGCCGCTGATCTCGACGCTGCGCTGCGGCGGCTGAAGTTGGCCACCGTGCGCCGCAACGCCGCCGAGGTGTTGCAGGTAGCCAAGACCCAACGCTGGACCCCAGAAGAGATCCTGCGGACCTTGGTCGAGGCCGAGATCGCCGCCCGCGATGCCTCCAACACCGCCAACCGCCTCAAGGCTGCGGCGTTCCCGATCGCCAAGACACTCGACGGGTTCGACGTCACCGGATCGTCAGTCACCCAAGCAACGTTCGACTACTTGTCGAGCTTGGAATGGATTCGGGCGCAACAGAATCTAGCTGTCGTCGGTCCGCCCGGGACTGGCAAGAGTCATCTGCTCATCGGCTGCGGGCACGCCGCCGTGCACGCTGGTTGCAAGGTCCGCTACTTCACCGCCGCTGATCTCATCGAGGTGCTCTACCGCGGGCTGGCCGACAACACCGTCGGCAAGATCATCGACACCCTGCTGCGCGCCGACCTTGTCATCCTCGACGAGATCGGCTTCGCTCCACTCGATGACACCGGCACCCAACTGTTGTTCCGACTCGTGGCCGCCGGCTACGAGCGCCGCTCGTTGGCCGTCGCCTCACACTGGCCCTTTGAGCAATGGGGCCGATTCCTGCCCGAACACACCACCGCCGCCAGCATCCTCGACCGCCTGCTGCACCACGCCACCATCGTCGTCACCTCCGGCGAGTCCTACCGGATGCGCCACGCCGACCACAAGAAGGGAGCCGCCAAGACGGGTTAGCCAACTACCCGCAACGGGAGTGGCGACTTCCCCTGGCCACCAACGGGGACTTCTACTTGGCCATTGACAACGTGGGTGCATGTTGTCTGATCGCAGGATCATGCATCAAGCCGTTGCACCGGTCGGTATGTCACCGCGTCAAGCTCCGCGTAGGGTCAGTAGCCCCACTGTCCGGGGCCCATCATGTCCGGCCCCCACGGTCCGGGCCCCATCATCCCGGGCCCCCACTGTCCGGGGCCCATCATGCCCGGCCCCCACGGTCCGGGGCCCATCGAGCCGGGTCCCCAGCAGTCGGGATACCAAATACCGTTTGCTCCCCAACAACCCGGCGGGTCCAACGGGTTTGGGCCATGTGCCGGGTAGGGAGACGCAAAGATCGGGGCTGCGGGTTGGGCATTAGCAGTGGTGCTGCCGTTGGGCCCGGCAAAAATCACTGAACTGCCGAGCGCAAGGATTGCCAGACTGGTGGTCGTCAAGTGTTTGGCGGCGAACATAATCTTTCACCCCTTCTAGTCTGTGCTTGCCACCATCAAGAGGTGCTACTTGGGTGGACTGACATCTAGTTCGGCATACATACCGGTCCAATAGTGACCGGTGATGTTGCAGATCAACTCGTAACGTCCCGGTGTGAGGGTGACGGTGGTCCAGCCGCTGGCACCAGGGGCGATGCCCATGTTGCTTGGGTTGTCGTCACCACGGTCAGCACCGCATGTCCGTGAGGCTTCGCCGAGGCTGCCCGCCTCATCGACCTTGCCGTCCGGACCGATGGCCCGCTGGCCCGGATACTGGCCCTTCGCAAGGGGCAGCACGACCAATTCGTGGTTCAAAGCACCGGCATTGGTTACTCGGAATGACACCTGACCCGGCGGGACGGTGGCCGGATTGATGAGGATGCGCATCATCCCCATCATTCCCATCCCCATCCCGGGGCCATACTGGCCGTTCCACCCCGGCCCGATCATGCCGCCACGGCCCATCATGCCGCGCATATCGGCGAGGGTGACGTCGATAACGTTGCCCGGCAATGCCGGTGCCGCACAGGAGGGAACAGCAGGAGACCGCCCGGGCCCCATCATTCCTGGGCCAGTCAGGTAAGGCGGGTTAGCGGCGATTCGGCTATGGCCCATCGCCAGCCCGACGCTCAATCCCACGGCGCACGCGATTGCCACCACCACAGCGCCGAGCGCGATAGCCAAGTCACGCTGATGGGTGCTCATCGCGGTGAGCGGTGTTCCCGCAGCAGCGTCATCCGCTTGCGAAATTCCTCTTCGTCGATCTCACCTTGGGCGAAGCGGTCGGCCAGCCGATCTTCTGCCCGCGTCCATTCCGAGCCTGGACCGCCCCGCTGGTGGAGGCTGCCGCTGCCCGACAGGTAGCGGACGGCAAAGATGATCGCCACGATCACCGCAACCACCAGCACCACCATCAGCACCATCATTAGGATGCCGCCCCAGCCCCAGCCGTTACCCCACATCCAGCCGTCGTACATCATCGCCGAATCCTCCGAACGCTTTCCCATGCAACACAGGTCATGTCAGCGTGCCCTCGGGTCGGCGGTCCTTCCTAGGGCCAATGGTCCCTACCCTTCGCCAAACGGCTATAACATTGCCGAATGGAGATGATGGCCGCCTCGGCAGAGGTGCAGCGGGTCGAGTTGGCACCAGCGGCGGCATTATTTCGTTCTCTCGGGGACCCCACCCGGCTGGCGATTGTGCGCCGACTGGCGGCTGGGCCAGCGCGTGTCGTCGAGCTGGTCCAGGCCGTGGGGCTGGCGCAGTCCACCGTCTCCAAACACCTTGCCTGTCTGCGGGAGTGCGGACTGGTGGACTCCGAGCCGGTGGGGCGCGCCTCGTTGTTTCGGCTCACCCAACCGACGCTGATCGATGTACTCGCCTCTGCCCAGACCGTGTTGGATGCGACCGGTCAGGCAGTAGCCGTCTGCCCGACATACGGCGTAGACGGCTGCCCACCCGAAACAACGTGACGAACACCGGCGGTGCACACGCCGACGAGCAGACAATCCGGCTCACTCGGAGGGGTCTCCGCCTGGCGCAGTTCACCATCGCCTACAACGTCGCCGAAGGCGTCATCGCCGTCACAGTCGGATTGGTTGCCGGGCTCATATCAGTCGTCGGATTCGGATTCGACTCGGCCATCGAGTCACTTGCTGCGATCCTTGTCGCCCTGCGGCTTTCCGCTCGACTGCGCCACGGCATCGCCGATCAACGAAAAGAACGTCTGGCCCTCAGACTCGTAGCCATCTCGTTCTTCATCCTCGCCGCCTACGTCACCATGGAAGGCATCCGCAGCGTCGCTACCAGCGAGAGGCCACAATCCTCTCCGCCCGCGCTCATCCTGCTCGTGGCGTCACTCATCGTGATGCCTGTCTTGGCAGCGACGAAGAAGCGTGTCGGCATGGCCCTTCAGGACAACCTCATCCTGGCCGACGCCGCCCAGACCAAAATCTGTGTCCTGCTAAGCATTTCCACCCTGCTCGGCGTGGGCTTGTTCCAACTCACCGGAGCCGCTTGGCTCGATCCAGCTGCCGGGTTCGTCATCGCCGCCTTCGCCGTCCACGAAGGTCATGAAGCTTGGGCAGGTGAACTTGTCGCCGACCAGAGCCATGTCGATGGGGGCGGTCCAACCCGCTGTTAGACGAGCAGGCCGACCACTTCGTATGCGGCTCCGCCGGGCGAGTGCACGAGTTCAGGTTGTCGTACCCATCTGCCACGATCATCGTCGTCTAGGCCGGGGGGGCACGCGAGAAACCGAGGGGGAAGGTGTCGAACACGTCGAACGGCGGTGGCGCCGACAGCGCACAAGAGAAACGGCCTGCCAGACTGGCCCACCAGGGCACCGCCATAGTTGACTTCATCGAGAAGCTGCTCGATGACGTGATCGACGCGCACAACCAGATCGAAGGCACCCGCGTAGAGGGCCTCGGCCAGTATCTCTGGTGAGGGCTGGCCTTCGTCGCAGTGTTCAGGGTCATCGAATCTCCTTCTCCGACGACGAGTGACCGGCATTGCCACGGCTTGGCATTTACTCCTCGCCATTGATTTCCATATGTGGATAGGACGTCTCCGGACTTCGTCGGGCCAAGGCAAGCACCGCTAGTCCGTAGGGCGGTAACCCAACCCGCGGACCCGCCGATAAGACCGGGTAACCAACCCCTGACCCACCGATAGGAGACACCCCATGACAACAGCGCTCATTCCTACCGCGCTGGCGGCGACTGCCGCCCCGGCGGTGGCGGCTCCGGCCCAGGCCATCCCCAGCAACCCGTCACCGGCGATGACCGACAACGCCTTGCGTTTGTGCCGGATCATCGGCGCGGCGGCTGATCCTGTCGGCGGCGTAGCTCAGGCCATCGTCTGGATGGAGGATGCGGCGTTACCGGTGGACGACGCCTCCTAGACCCTCCAGCTGGCGGTCGGCATCCACTGCCCGGCCCACATTCCGGCGATGCGGGCTCTCTACACGGCGCTGACCCGCACACCCGAGGCTGGAGCCGAGGCGCTCCTGGACGGCAACACCATCCCCGGCTACTCGCCTCGGATGCCGGGCTAAGCCGGGTGCCGCCAACGGTGAATCCGCTGTGTGCTTCAGCGATTGCCGGTGGACACACCGTGGACACAATCTGGACACAGTCACAACATATTTAGGATTAGGTAGACAAAGGCTATTCTTGCTGCTCAGGACTATTTCGAGCCGCTGACCAGCCCACCCTCTGACAGTTCGAATCTCACCGAGGGCACTCCGTGTGTCTACAGCAAGATGCTCGTCGGTACCGGTGCCAGCAACGCCTGTTGCAGCGCTTTGGCCTGGCGGTAGCCCGCATAGGCGCCGACCAGGGTGAAACCCGCGATCCCCGCCACGCCGGGTAGCGCCGCCGCGAGAAGGTCGCTGTTGGTTGCCGTCCTGAGGTATTCGTCGTATCCGGCACGGAACGAGTCGGGCAGGCGGGTGGGCGGGGCATGCCTGTCGACCGGTCCCGTTGCCTTGCCCGGTTCCGGCTTACTGGTGGTGGGAATCGCCATCGCTTCCGGGGGCGGCGGAGCGAACACCGGACCGGTCATGGGCATCGCAGGCGCGGCAGGCGCCGGCGCCGCGGGTATCGCCTCGACGGCGGGAGCACTCAACGCGACCGCTGGCGCGTCGGTCGTCGCAGGGAAGGAAGCCGCGGGTGCGAGCGCCACCGACTCCCGTTGTGCTGCCGCGGGTTTGGCGTGGATGATGACGCTGCGCGTACTCGGCGCGGTGGAGACGGCGCGGATTGTGCTACCGGAGGCGGCACCCGACTTCTTGCCGTTGCCGCCCAGGACGTCGACGCCGAGTACGTCGATACCGCCGTTGTTGCCGCCGCCCAAGCCCACGAGGTCGGCATTCGCAACCGCCGCACCAACGGCCAACGGCCCCATCAGGAACACACCACAGGCGATCGTGAAGCCGACCGCGCTTCGGTTCAACGGACTGATCATGCTTGGTTCGTCCCGCTCATGGCTACCCGACACTGGCGAGGCGTGGGTACCCATGATTCGACATGCCTACACGCTTTGCTACAACACGACGCTCGTCGGCACCGGGGCCAGCAGCGCCTTCTGCACCGCCCTGGCCTGGCGATAGCCCGCGTACGCACCGACGAGGGTGAACCCCGCGATCCCCGCCACGCCGGGCAGCGCCGCCGCGACCAGGTCGCTGGTGCTCGCGGCCCTGAGGTACTCGGCATAGCCGGCGCGGTAGGAGTCGGGGACCGGCACCACGCCTGAACCGATATGCGTCAGTGGTTCTCTCGCCTGCGGGGCGGACGTGAACGGCGTCGGCGGCCCACCGGGAGCCGGCTGCGCTTCGGGCTCCGGGGTGACCGGCGGCGGCGCGGCCAAGGGCGCAACGAGGGGCGGCTGGGACGACGACGGCGGTACGAACGCAGGAGTCGGTGCGGTGGCGTGCGGGGTGCCTCTGATCACGATGCTGCGAGTGACCGGTGTGGACGACACGCGCGGCAGGTTGCCCGCCCGGACCGAGGTGTCGGTGGTGCGCGCCGGCCCACCCCCGCCACCCGGCGAAATAGCGACGATGTTGGGAGCACTCGCGAGCGCGCGGTTCTCGGCGGCGGCCTGCGTGCCGCTGAGCGTCTCGGGTTGGCTGCCGACCTTCGCCGTCGGAGCCTCTGCGGCGGCTATCGACGCGGTGGTTCGAGATGACTGGACGGCGGCGCCGGCGCCCGGCCGCGGATGGTGCAGGTGGGACTTCTTGTCGCAATCGCCGAAGAAATCGCCGCCGAAGAGGTCGGCGTGCGCGACCGCAGCGCCGACGAGGCTCGGTCCGGCCACCATCGCGCAAGAGGCAAACGCGCAACTCATCGCCGCCCGACGAATCAACCAGCGATTCAAGCTTTACCCCCACGGTCAGCAGACGGCAGGGTTAGACCATACAGCGTTGCACCTAACTGTCGCATCCGTCAGCAAACTGTCGTCCCAGCACCAGTGCGCGACGGAGGGGACGATCTCGGGCCTGCGGTGAAGCCGGCGACGTACGCTTCAGCCATGACGCGCAAAGCGCGATCGGTCTGTGTGCCCGAGATGGCGCTGACGAGCGCGGTGCCGGCCCGGACGCAGTTCTACGCCGAGAGTGTGGCCAGCCGGTTCCGAGTCCTCAAGATCGCGACGTGGATCGCCGCGGTGATCAGCGTGGGGTTCGGGATCTTTCAGCTGGTGCTTGGAGGCCCGGTCTGGTGGGTCGGGCTGCTCAACCTGGCGTTCGGGGCTGCATTCCTGGCGATTCCGCTGCTGTACCGGTTCGGTGAGCTGATCGCACCGCTGACGTTCTTCCTGTTCGCCTACCTGTCAGTCGGCTACATCTGCTACACCATCGGCACCGGATCGGGCCTGCAGTTCTATTACCTGGTGTCCGCCACACTGGTCGTTCTCGTGTTCGGAATCGAGCGCCTTGTGCTGGCATCGGCCATTGTCGCGGTCGGCGCTGCCGGCGTCATCGCCTTGGAACTCTTCGTACCCAACGACAGGGCACTCGGTCCGCCGTGGACGCTCACGGTCGGATTCGTGAGCTCCGTCATCGGCTCGGCGGTCATGGTGATGGCGACGGTGTGGTACGCGCTGCGCGAGATCGACCGCGCAGAAAAGGCGATGGAAGCCGAATACCAACGATCAGAGTCGTTGCTGGCCAACATTCTTCCCGTCTCGATCGCCAACAGGCTCAAGGATCCGACGCGCAATATCATCGCCGACAAGTACGACGACGCCTCGATTCTGTTCGCCGATATCGCCGGGTACACCAAGTGGGCCAGCGACACCGCACCCACCGAGTTGGTGCGATTCCTGGACACGCTCTACACCGACCTCGACGCCCTCGTGGACGAGCATGGGCTGGAGAAGATCAAGACCAGCGGCGACTCCTACATGGTCGTCAGCGGTGTACCGCAGCCGCGGCCGGACCACGCCAAGGCCATCGCGTGCCTCGCCCTGGACATGGCCGATGCGGTCGCCGATTTCAAGGACCAGCGCGGTCGCGCGGTGCCGCTGCGGATCGGGATGGCGGACGGCCCCGTGGTGGCCGGCGTCGTCGGCGCCCGCAAGTTCTTCTACGACGTGTGGGGTGACGCCGTCAATGTCGCGTCCCGCATGGAGTCCACCGACGTCGAAGGCCGAATCCAGGTGCCGCAGTCGATGTATGAACGATTGAAGGGCGATTACGTCCTCGAGGAACGCGGCGTTGTCGACATCAAGGGCAAGGGCCCGATGCACACCTGGTATCTCGTCGGCAGGCGCAATGGCGAGGTCTCGCACGGCGCCGGACTGCAGTCGGTCAGCGGCCGGACAACTCATTCGGTTTGAGCCGCTCAGCATGCGCGCCGAGCCGCCACAGCGACTCGCGGTTGCGGGGCCAGGCGGCGATGTCGGAGAGCCGACCGGGCAACAGGGCACCAAGGCCGCTGATCGGGTACTCCTCCATGGCGACCCGGCACCCACCGGGAATATCGCTGAGCCGCAGGATGACTCGAGCGCCGCCCAACTGACCTTTGGCGTGTAGAACCAGTTCCTCCTGCGGCACAGACTTCTCGACCACGGTCTCGTCATTGATCACCAGCGGCCAGACGCCGATCGAATGGCGGATGGTCGAGCCGGCCGCCGGCCAGTTCGGATCAACGGCGCGCATCCGGCTGTTGCCGACGACCCACTGCGAGTACGCCCATCCGTCGGCTATCACGTCCCATACCTGCTGGCGCGATGCGTGAATGTCTCGTGTCACTGTCACGCGCGTGGGATACCCACTTCGCCCCAGACCACGCGCGGCCGTGATCTGCGCTTAAACCTTGCGGTTCTCCGATTTGATCAGCCAGGCCAGCTTCTCCAGGCCATCGATCAGCTGATGCAGGATGTCTGCGGTGCTGGGATCCTGTGCGTCGACACTGTCGTGCACCGCGCGCAGCGTGTCGACGGTCGCATAGACCCGCGTGATGATCAGATCGACGACCTCGCCGGTGTTGCGCTCGTAGGCCGGAAACTGTGGCAGCGAGGTAGCGGCTACCACCGTGTCGGAGCGGCCGTCGGGCACGACATCCAATGCACGCATCCGCTCGGCGATCGTGTCGCTGGCTTCACGCGCGAAATCGACAAGTTCGTCCAGCTGCAGGTGGAGATCCCGGAAGTTGGTGCCGACGACATTCCAGTGCGCCTGCTTGCCCTGCAGATGGAGCTCGATCAGATCCACCAGCACCCGCTGCAGGTCGCCGCTGAGCTGTGTGGACGCTTGGAAGTTCTGAATCTCTGCTTCGCTTCGACGTGTGGTCATGACCAGTCCAACGCCTCCTAATCTTGAATAACTCCAGAATAACCGGTGAGTGAGGTCACACATCGTCCTGATCCTGCTGGGCAAGCAGTCGGGCGTAGCCGGCCCCCATTCCGAGCAACACCAAGCCGACCACGATGAACACAGCCACGCGGAACATGCCGTCGAGGGTGCCGAGGTCGAACAGGAAGAGCTTGGCCATCGAGCCCGCGACCAGGGCAAGGCCTCCGGCGATCGACAGCGACCGATCCTCGCGCGGCCGCCGCGCGGCAAACCCGAACAAGGCGGCGGCCATCGCAATCCAGCAGATGGTCGCGGCCATCTGCCCGGCGAAGAATCCGCCGCCCTCACCGCCGGCCAACACCCCGGCGGTGACGGCGAAGGTGGTCACCGCATACACGATCACTACGCCCAGCGTGGCGAGCAGAAGGCGGACCGTGTCGGTGTCGAGCACTCCCCGACCGATCCACGACCAGACGATGGCGATGACGGCGGCGATCAGCAGGATGCTGGAAACGAGAACGGTGACCGCATCGGGGCGCGACAGCAGCGTGGCGTGTACCAGTGAGGCCGGCGGGGCGTAGCTCACGTACAGCAGTCCGCCGATCACGCCGAAGCCGGCGGCCACCACGCGCGCTACGCCATCGCGACGCCCGGCGACGGCGATCACTACGGCCATCGCCAGCAGCACCGGCGCTGCGACCTCCCCGTCGAACGCCACGGTCACCGCGATCAGGGCGGCCACCGCCGACGTTGCCGACCAGACCTGTCGGACGATCGTCGAGACGCCGGGCAGGCGGTCGCCGACGAGCACGATCGCCAGCAGCGCCGCGGCCAGGCCGGCAGCCATCAAGGCGGCGATGGTCGCCGCGAGTGCCACCGACGCACACAGCACCGGGAACATTCCGGCGGTGGTCAGGAGCGCCATCACGGCGCGGTTGCCGGTCGACGGCAGCAGGACCAGCGCGCCGGCGATGGCAAGCACCGCCGCGATGGCGCAGCCGCCGGCCAGCCATGCGGCATTGCCGTCGCCGATCCGGGCCGCCACCAACGCAATCAACAGCGGGAAGGTCGGTGCCGCGATCCGCGCCGCGTGCAGCCAGAGCCAGTCCTTGCCGAGTTGGACGAGCAGCGAGGCGGCCGCGATGGCGAGCATGAACGCGATCAACATCATCGTGATGCCGTCGGCGACGATCGGCGCTAGCACGATCAGCGGCACCAGGACAAGCAGCCCGAGGTGCTGGGAGTTCCAGCGCCGGGCCAGGGTGAGGCCGCCGCCACCGATCGCCGCCGAGATCACCAGCCCCACCGCTGCGTTCACCCAGTGGTAGATCGTCGTGACGGCGATGACGTCCATGTACGCCGCCGCGACGCCGGTTGCGGCCAGGGCGACGGCGCCGACGCGGCCACCCGGCCGGGCGTTGAGTCTGGCGGCGACGCCGACGAGCGCACCGGCGAGCAAAGCGCCTGCGCCAACCCGTATTTGAGGCCGAAGGATGCCCGCCTGTGCGGCGAGCACGAGCAGCAGCACGACGCCGATGAGCGTGACCGCGACACCGGCGACGGCGAGTACCTTTCCGATCCAGCCGGCGTCACGCGCCGGTTTCGGCGGCGGTGGGGCGACAGGCGGCGGGGCGGGCCATTGCGGCGGCGTGTACACCGCAGCGGGCGGCGGGTATGGCTGCGGAACGGGCATCGGTGCCTGCGGTTGCGGTGCGTACTGAGGCACCCACGAGCGTTGGGCCAGTAGACGATCCAGTTCGGTCAAGTCGGCCGAAATCGTGGCGAACTGCGCCGACATCGCGGCGAAGTTCGCCGAGAGCCGGGAAACGACTGCGTGCTGAGGTGCGGTCATGGCGTCATGGTCGCAGCGGGCGCGCGGCTTTCGGATGAGTAGGACTACCCGAATCCGAGATACCTTCGTCTATTCGTCGAGGCCGTGTTCGATCGCGTAGCGCGCCAATTCGACGCGGTTGGCCACTTGGAGCTTGCGGAAGGTCGCCTGCACGTGGTTCTCCACGGTGCGGTGGCTCAGCGACAGCCGAGCGGCGATCTGCTTGGCGGTGAGGCCCTTGGCGACATGGCGGAGGATCTCGGTTTCACGCTCGGTCAGGCTGGGCGCAGATCCCGGGTCCGGTCCGCGCGCGATTCGTCGGTACTCCCCCAGCACCAACCCGGCCAGGCCCGGTGTGAACACGGCGCGGCCGTCGGCCGTCGCCCGCACCGCGTCACCGAGTTCGGTTTTCGACGCACTCTTCACCAGATATCCGGTGGCTCCCGCCTTGACGGCCTCCAGGACGTCGTCGCGTTCGTCAGACGCGGACAGCACCAGGATCTTCGACGACGGTGACACGGTCAGCACCTCGGCGGTCGCCTGTGCCCCGTCACCGTCGGGCAATCGCATGTCCATCACCACGACGTCCGGCAGCACCACCGCGGCCCGCCTGCGCGCCGATGCCACGCCGTCGGCGGTCGCGACCACGTTGAAGCCGTCTTCGGCGAGGTCGCGGGCGACCGCGTCTCGCCAGATCGGATGGTCGTCGACGACCATCACCGTCGGGGTATCGTCAGCTCCCATTCCGTCCCGCATCCCTGCCCGGTGTTCAGCTTCGCGCTGCCTCCGAGCCAATTCATCCGGCCCACAATCGATTTGGCGATCCCCAATCGACCTTCGGCAACGGCTTCTTCGAGTCTGCCATCGGCTATGCCGACACCGTCGTCGCGGACACTCACCGTCACCGTATCGCCGAGATCCTCCAGCAGCACGTAGGCGCTGGCTTCCGGTCCCGCGTGCGCGGCGGCGTTGTCGAGCGCATTGCCCGCCGCTGCGCACAGTTCCTCCGCGACCGCCGCATCGAGCAAGACCGGGTCGGCGGGTACGCTGACCGACACCCGATCCGATGCCCGCTGCCGCAGCAGAGCGCCGACATCGGTCAGCTCACCCACCCGCGGTTCGGCGTCTGCGGAACTGACGAGTCGCCGCAACGCGCGCTCCTGCTCTCCGGCCAGTTCGGCCAGTTTCGCTGTCTCGCCGCCGATCTCACGCCCGCGGCGGGATACGAGAGCGAGGACCTGGATGGCACCGTCATGCACCTGACGAGAGAGCCGCTCACGCTCTTCGGTCATCGCGGCCAGCCGGGCCGCGTGTTTCAGATCCGCGTGGGCGCGACGCGCCGTCTGTGCAGCCATACCGACGCCGAGGCCAACTGCAAGTTCGATGACGACTGTCGCGTTGCGGCCGAGGTCGTAGTTCAACACACCCTTCGCCACGGTGCTGGCCGCGACGATCACCACGCCACCGAGCATTCCGTAGATCGGACCGAGCAGGATGGCCGCGGAGATCGTCGCGTTGGTGGCCCACAGCGTGGTCGGCCAGGACTGATTGTTCAGCGCCCACTGCTCGGAGGCGACGAACTCGGTGGAGAGCATCAGCGCGACGACGACGACGAGTTCGGCCACCACCCACACGAGGCGACGGCCGAATCCCCTCAGATACGCGGCCGCGCAGGCGATGCTCCACGCGATCAGCACGGCGAACAGCAGCCAACCGATCGCGGGTCGGTCCAAGTCGTCATTGACCGCAATCTGGAAGCCGAGCGCGTAGATGCAACTGAGCAACCGGAACACCTGCGCCGCCCGCCACAGCGGGGTGGCCGGGTCCGGTGCGCTCGCCGGCATGCGAACTAGAGCACCTTGGACAGAAACGCCTTCGTCCGTTCGTGCTGCGGGTTGGCGAGCACTTCGCGTGGCGGCCCACTTTCCACGACGACGCCGCCGTCCATGAACACGAGCTGGTTGGCGACCTCTCTGGCGAACCCCATCTCGTGGGTCACGACGACCATCGTCATGCCTTCGGTGGCAAGCTTTTTCATCACCTCGAGCACCTCGCCGACCAGCTCGGGATCCAGGGCCGAGGTCGGTTCGTCGAAGAGCATGAGTTTGGGGTTCATTGCCAGAGCTCGGGCGATCGCCACGCGCTGCTGCTGGCCTCCGGAAAGTTGCGCCGGGTAGGCATCGGCCTTCTCCGACATCCCGACTTGTTCGAGCAAATCCTTGCCGCGCGCCACGGCGGCGTCCTTCTTGACGCCCTTGACGTGGATCGGGGCCTCGGTGATGTTCTCCAGGGCCGTGCGATGGGGAAACAGGTTGAAGTGCTGAAACACCATGCCGATATCGCGTCGCTGCTTGGCGGCGTCCCGGGGTGACATCTCATGCAGCTTGCTGCCTTTGTCGCGATAGCCGATCAAGTCGCCGTCGACGTACAGCCGTCCGGCATTGACGGTCTCCAGATGGTTGATGCAGCGCAGAAACGTCGACTTGCCCGAGCCGGATGGGCCGACCATCACCAGCACCTGGCCCTTCTCGACATCAAGCGTGATGCCCTTCAGGACTTCCAGGGCGCCGAAACTCTTGCAGACCTGCTCGGCTTTCACCATCGGTGTCATACGTGCCCCGCCTCACCCATCTGCTGTGCCTTGGCCAGCGCCTCGAGTTGCTTGCCGGTCAGCTTGCGCGAGGCGCCACGCGAGTAATACCGCTCCAGGTAGTACTGGCCGACCATCAGCACACTTGTGACCATCAGGTACCAGAACGCCGCCACCAGGAGGAGGGGAACCGGCTCGAACTCGCGGGCTGCGATCTCGCGTGAGGTGATGCCGTACAGGTCCAGGGTGAACGGCACGGCGGTGACCAGCGATGTGGTCTTCAGCATGCTGATGACTTCGTTGCCGGTCGGCGGGATGATCACCCGCATCGCCTGCGGTAGCACGGTGCGGCGCATCGCCATCCCCCACGACATGCCTAGTGCCGTCGACGCCTCGAGCTGGCCTTCCGGCACGGAACTGATTCCCGCGCGGATGATTTCGGCCATGTAGGCGGCCTCGTTGAGCGCCAGTCCGAGGATCGCCAACAGAAACGGGATCGACAGCGACTGCAGATTGAGCTGGAAGAAGGTAGGCCCGAACGGCACACCGAGCTGGATTTTCGCGTAGATCGTCGGGATCAGGCCCCAGAACACCAGCTGTACGTATATCGGGGTGCCGCGGAAGATCCAGAGGTACACCCACGACACCGACTTGAAGACCGGATTGGCCGACAGCCGCATCACGGCCAGGACCACGCCGAGCGCGATCGCCAGCACCATCGAGTAGATGGTCAGCTGCAGAGTGTTCACCAATCCGATCCGCAGCACCCGCTCGTTGAAAACGTACTTCGCGAAGATGTGCCATCGGTAGGCGTCATTGGTGGCGGCGCCGTAGAGGAACAGGGCAACGATGATGACGATGACGACCGCCGCCACCCACCGCCACGGATGACGCAGCGGAACGGCATCGATCGCAGCGGGAGTAGTGGATGGCGGCGTGTCGACATCGGTCATGATGAGCTCCGAACGCTAGTTGATCGCGCCGTTGATCACCGGCTTGTCGATCATTACTTTCTCGACGCCCCAGTTGGTCGCGATCTCTTTGTATTTGCCGGTCTCGATGAGATGCTCCAGTGCCTGCTTCAGCGACTGGGCAAGGGCCGAGCCCTTCTTCACCGGCCAGCCGTACGGCGCGGCGTCGGTGATCTCACCGGCTTGGGTCAGTTTCCCGTTGCTCTGCTTGATCGCGTACAACGTCACCGGGGAATCCGCCGACATCGCATCGGCCTGGCCGAGCACCACGGCGTTGGTGGCGGCGTCCTGGCCGTCGAACGAAACGATCTGGATAGCAGGCTTACCCGCGTCCGTGCACGCTTTACTCTTGGCGGGCAGTTCTTCGGTTTCCTCGGTCGTCGTGGCTTGGACCGCGACCTTCTTGCCGCAGGCGTTGTTCGGGTCGATCGGGTTGTCTGGACGCTGTGCCCACAGAATTCCCGCCGAGCCGTACGTGACGAAATCGACGGTCTGCTCACGTTCCTTGGTATCGGTGAACGACGACATCCCAACATTGAAGGTGCCACCCTGAATGGACGGGATGATCTTGGCGAAGTCGGCCTCTCGGTACTCCGCCGTCAGGCCCAGCGTCGCGGCGACGGCGTTCATCAGATCGACGTCGAAGCCGACGATCTTGCCGCTCGGATCCTTGAACTCGTTGGGCGTGTAAGGGATGTTCACCCCGACGATCAGTTTCCCGGACGACTTGATGTCTTCGGGCACAGTGTTGGCGATCGCATCGACCTTCTCCGCGGTCGCCCCCGAGGTCGCGCTCGTCGACCCGCTCGACCCGGATTCGCCGCCAGCCGAGCAGCCTGAAACGGCGAGGGTGCCGGCTATCGCAAACATCGCAGCGACTCGCCACATCTTCCCCCGACGGATTTTCCATCCACCTAACACGGTTGCCTCTACTTTCTGCATTGGGCAGTTAACGTACGGAAGATTAACGGCGACGACGGCGTTGCGCCGCGCTTCCGCTTATTGTGCTGGCGGCCCGAATTTCCCGCGCGTTGCTTGCAAACTCTTATCTGCGCGGTAAGCGCTGTGAAAGACTTTGATCATGTCCACCGAAGCGCCCCCAGCCCTGTTGCCACATCTCTGGAAGTCGGCCTTGATCTCCGGCGTGCTTGCGGTGATCCTCGGCATCATCGTGCTTGCGTGGCCGGGGATCTCGATCCTGGTCGCAGCGATCGTGTTCGGCGCGTATCTGCTGGTGACCGGCATCGCGCAGGTAGTCATGGCGTTCAGCCTCCATGTCACTGCGGGCGGCAGGGTGCTGCTGTTCATCAGCGGTGCCGCCGCGCTGATTCTTGCCGTGCTGGCCTTCCGCCATTTCGGTGAGGGCTATGCGGTTTTGCTGCTCGCCATCTGGATCGGCGTCGGCTTCGTGTTCCGCGGCGTGGCGACGACGGTTGCTGCCGTCAGCGACCCCACACTGCCCGCCAGGGGCTGGAACATCTTCGTCGGCGTGATCAGCCTCATCGCCGGAGTCTTTGTGATTGCCTGGCCGTTCGAATCGATCCTCACCCTGGCGTTCGTGGTGGGCGCTTGGCTGATCGCGATCGGGGTGATCGAGGTCGTGTCGGCGTTCGGGATCCGCAAGGCCGCGAAGTCGACCACGGCGCCGGCGAACCCCGCAGAACCGTCGGCGCCGGCCGAGTCGTCGGCGCCATGACCGGGCCCCAGCCTCCGCAGTACCCGCAATATCCGCAGTACCCACCGCCGCAACCGCCGGGCGGTGGTTATCCGGGCAGCTATCCGCCGCCGCCACCGCAACCCTATTCGGGATACACCACGCCGCCCGTCGCGCCGAGGAACGGGCTGGGCATCGCGGCGCTGGTCGTCGCGATCATCGCGCTGATCTCCGTCGTCGGCGGCGTGGTGCTCGGCATCGTCGCGGTGGTCCTCGGTGTCCTCGGATGGCAGCGGGCCAGGCGCGGGGAGGCCACCAACGGTGGAATCGCTATCGCGGGAATCGTGCTTGGCGTTCTGAGCATCATCGAAGCGGTCGTCGTCATCGTGCTGTCGGTGTGGGCGTTCAACGAGGTGGGCGGCACCGACTACATGGACTGCCTGTCGAAGGCGGGCTCGGATCAGCAAGCCGTTCAGCGCTGTGCCGATCAGTTCCAGAAACGGGTCGAAGACCAGTTCAGCGTGACACTTACGACGCCTGCCGCACCGACGCGGTAGTCAGCGTCGGCGTTTGGGCATGAACTCCACCGACAACAGCACGACGAGCAGCGGGACCACCTGGGTCAGCGTCGCCATCACGTACCGCCGGTCGCCGAGCGCGTTGAACTTTCGCAGGTAGCGGTACAGCGACTCGAGTGCGATCAGCGGGTCGCCGAGGTGAACCGCGGTGAACACGAGGCTCCGCGGCAGGTTGCGATGCTTGTCGATGAAGATTTCCGGAAAGGCGGCGAAGGCGAGCGACAATCGTTGCGCCCCCAGGTCTCTGGCCACCGTGATCATGTCGACCGAGAGCCGCTCGTCGATGCCGTTGGGTGCGTCGCGGCGACGCCAGGGCACGTCGAGGGTCACCTCGCTGCCGTTGCCCGCGGTGGCGTAGCGATGGAAGCCCTGCACGCGGCCATCCCTGTCGCGGGCGAGGATCAACACGACCCCCGGGTACCGGCCCTCGAGGGTCCCGTCGAGGGACATCGAGAACCCGCGCTCGGTGCGCGCGCCGCGGGGCGACGCGAGGATCACCTCGGTCAGCTCGCCGAGCAGCACATCGTTGAGCCCTTGTTCGTCAACGACTTCGGTGGTGATGCCGAAGTTCCTGGTGCGCTGGACGGCCTGGCGGAGATTGCGGTATTTGCGCCCGACCATGTCGAAGGTCGCTACGTCGATGACGACATCGCGCCCGATCGGCACCGCGGTCAGCTTTCGGCCGAGCACGGCGGCGTTCGACCACAGATCGAGCCGCCGCTCGCTGCAGCCGAGCACGACGATCCGCCAGCCTCGGGTGTGACACATCGCCGCGAAATCCGGCACAAGATCGGCGAACCGGGAGTCGTCGCCGATCGGATCGCCGCTGACCACCGCGAAGCCGAGCCGCGTGCGATAGGCGATCGCGGCGCAGCCGTCGGCGTCGAAGTGGTAGCACTTCGACGCGTGCATCGCGAACGGTGCCAGCGGATCGCCCGTCGTCGCGTTCACCAATGCGAAGATCCGCGGCAGGTCGGCCGGATCTGGCCGGGCCGACGTCGGCCACATCAACACCACCGCAGAGGTGACCAACAGCAGGCTGCCGGGCACATCGAAGGCCAGGAACACCGCCGCGATGCCCGCGACGCACACCGCCAGCGCCGCCGTGGCATGCCCGGCAGTGACCGGCCTGCCAAGGAAGACGCCGCGTGCGATCAGCACGACGACGGTCACAATGGTCGCCGACCAGGCCAGATCCTTGTGCAGAAGCAGCAACGAGCCGGGCAGGCTGAGCACCGCAAGCGCGCTGATCCAGCGCGCGGTCGGCGAGTCGACGTGGACGACGACACGCTCGCGGGCCCGAAGCCCCGTTGTCACCTTCATCGCTATGCACCCGGGAAGTACTTGATGATGCCTTCCTGTACCACGGTAGCCACGATCTGCCCGGTTTCGTCGAAGAAATGTCCGGTTCCCAGCCCGCGCGACTCCGCCGCCACCGGCGACGACGTCGAATACAGCACCCACTCGTCGAACCGGATCGGACGGTGAAACCAGACGGAGTGATTGACGGTCGCAGCGAAGATCCGGTCGTAGCCCCACGACAAACCGTGGGTGGTGATGATCGAGTCGAGCACTGTGGTGTCCGAGGCATACACCAGTGCAGCGCTATGCAGCACCTGATCGTCCGGCATGAGCCCGCCGGCCTTGAGCCACACCCGGTTGTGGTCCAGCCGCTCACCCTTGTCGCGCATCACCCACGCCGGGTCGTTGGTGTAGCGCCATTCGATCGGCCGGAGTGCCTCCACGAACTGCGGCACGACCTTCTCGTAGCCGACGAGGAGGTCGTCGATCCTGGGCAGCGTGGAGGGATTCGGCACGTAGGGTCGTCCGATTCCGTGCTCGAGCCCACTTCCGCCGTCGACGAAGGAGACCATGGCGGTGGTCAGCAGGTCAGCGCCCTGCACGACATCGACGCGCCGGTTGGCGAAGCGCCGCTCGTCGCGCAACCGAACGACGTGGAACTCGAGATCCTTGGTCGGGTCGCCGGCCGCGATGAAGTGTGTGGACATCGCCCCCGGCGGCAGGTCGCGGTCCAGCGATCGGCTGGCCGCCACGAAGGCCTGCGCCATCATCTGACCGCCGAACGTGCGAGGCGGGTTCTTACTCGGGTGCGCTCCGACGAACATGCCGTCGAACGTGCCGTCGTCGACGCGCTTGAGATCGAGTACCGCAAGCAGTTCGTCGAAATCCGAGTTCATGCTGTTGGCGATACTCCAAACTACGCGCGATGGTCGGGCTCGTCCGGCTAGACGTCGTCCTCCCCGATCCGGTGCACGTGGATCAGGTTGGTCGAGCCTACTGTGCCGGGTGGTGCGCCAGCGATGATGACCACCAGGTCGCCACGCTTGTAGCGGCCGAGTTCGAGCAGGGACTTGTCGACCTGGCGGATCATGCCGTCGGTGGTCTGGATGTGCGGCACGATGAACGTCTCGGTGCCCCAGCTCAGCGCCAGCTGGCTGCGCACCTCCGGCAGCGACGTGAACGCCAGCAACGGCAGCGGCGTGTGCAGCCGCGCGAGCCTCCGGACGGTGTCGCCGGACTGCGTGTAGGCGACCAGCGCCTTGGCGTCCAACCGCTCGCCGATGTCGCGGGCGGCATAGGAGATGACGCCGCGCTTGGTCCGCGGGACGTGCGTTAGCGGCGGAACGACCACCGAGTTCTGCTCGACGGCCGAGATGATGCGCGCCATGGTCCTGACCGTTTCGAGCGGATACTTGCCGACAGAGGTCTCGCCGGACAGCATCACCGCGTCAGCGCCGTCGAGCACCGCGTTGGCGACATCGGATGCCTCCGCCCGCGTCGGCCGGGAGTGCTCGATCATCGACTCCAGCATCTGCGTGGCGACGATGACGGGTTTAGCGTTCTCCCTTGCCATTTGGATGGCGCGCTTCTGCACGAGCGGCACCTCTTCCAACGGCAGCTCGACGCCGAGATCGCCGCGGGCCACCATGATCGCGTCGAATGCCAGCACGATCGCTTCGAGGTTGTCGACGGCTTCCGGTTTCTCCAGCTTGGCGATCACCGGTACCCGGCGGCCGACTCGGTCCATCACCTCATGCACCAATTCGGCGTCGGCGGGCGACCGCACGAACGACAGCGCGATGAGGTCCACGCCGAGCCGCAGCGCGAATTCGAGGTCCTCGATGTCCTTCTCCGACATCGCGGGCACCGACACATTCATGCCCGGCAGGGAAAGGCCCTTGTTGTTGCTGACCGGTCCGCCCTCGGTCACGGCGCACACGACGTCGTTGCCGTCGATGTGTTCGACGACCAGGCCGACGTTGCCGTCGTCCACCAGCAGCCGGTCACCCGGCGAGGCGTCCTTGGCGAGCTGTTTGTAGGTGGTCGACACGCGGTCGTGGGTGCCCTCGCAGTCGTCGACGGTGATGCGGACGGTTTCGCCGTTCGCCCAGTAGGTGGGCCCGGCTGCGAACCGCCCGAGGCGGATCTTGGGGCCCTGCAGGTCGGCAAGGATGCCGACCGCGCGGCCGGTCACATCCGATGCCGCGCGCACTCGCTTGTAGTGGGCTTCGTGGTCTGCGTACTCGCCGTGGCTGCAGTTGAGTCGGGCGACATCCATGCCGGCCTCGACGAGCGCCCGGACGACGTGGTCTTCACTGGTTGCCGGGCCGAGAGTGCAGACGATCTTTCCGCGTCTAGTCACGACTTCTCAGCATAGTCCCGATCGGTCTGCATCACGCGACTGCGAGCGGCAATGCGCCGGGCATCACGGGCGAGGGCAGGTCGGATTCGCCCATCAGGTAAGCGTCGACGGCGTGCGCAGCGCTGCGCCCTTCAGCGATCGCCCAGACGATCAGCGACGCCCCGCGATGGGCGTCGCCGCAGACGAACACGCCGGGAGCGGCGGTCTGCCAGTCCGAACCGCACGACAACGACCCGCGACGGTTCAGTTGCAGTCCGAGCCCGTCGAGGAGCGCCATGTGTTCGACGCCGTCGAAGCCGATGGCCAGGAGCGCGAGGTCACAGGGAAGCTCCAGCGTTTCGCCGACCGGAGCGATGTGCCTGCGGCCGTCGGCGTCGCGGGTAACCCGCACCTCGGCGATTTCGAGTGCGCGCAGATGGCCGTCGTGGTCGCCGACGAATCGCTGCACCGCGACCTCGTACCGCCGCGCGCCGCCCTCGGCGTGTGCGGGCGATGTGCGCAGCACCAGCGGCCACATCGGCCAGGGTGAGCGGGATTCGTCGCGGTTCTCCGGCGGCTCGGGGTTGTAGTCGAGCTGCGTCACCGATGCGGCACCCTGGCGGTGTGCGGTGCCCAGGCAGTCGGCGCCGGTGTCGCCGCCGCCGATGATCACGACGTGCTTGCCCTTGGCCGACAGCCGCGACGGGCCGTCGCCCTCGCATTCCCTGTTGGCGGGCACGAGATGCTCCATCGCCAGGTGCACACCGTCGAGGTGGCGACCCTCGACGGTGTTGTCCCGGCCGCGCAGCGCGCCGACGGCCAGCACCACCGCGTCATGGCGTTCCCGCAGCTGCTCGATCGACAGGTCGACGCCCACCTCACACTCGGTGACGAAACGCGTTCCCTCGGCCCGCATTTGAGCCAGGCGCTGGTTCAGGACGGCCTTCTCGAGCTTGTACTCGGGAATTCCGTAGCGCATCAGGCCACCCAGCCGGTCGTCGCGCTCGTACACCGTGACGTTGTGCCCCGCGCGGGTGAGTTGTTGTGCGGCTGCCAGTCCCGCCGGGCCGGATCCGACCACGGCGACCCTCTTGCCCGATGAGATCGCGGCGGGTTGCGGCTCGACGATGCCGTCCATCCACGCGTGATCGGCGATGGTCTGCTCGATGCGTTTGATGGTCACGCTGCCGCCGGTCTTGTCGTCGGCGATCGATAGCACGCAGGCGGCTTCGCACGGTGCGGGACACAGGCGACCGGTGAACTCGGGGAAGTTATTGGTGGCGTGCAGCCGATCGCTGGCCGCGTCCCACCGTCCGCGGCGGACCAGGTCGTTCCACTCTGGGATCAGATTGCCCAACGGGCAGCCGGCAGTTTCGGAGTGGCAGAACGGGACTCCGCAATCCATGCATCGGCGGGCCTGCTGGGAAACCTCGCTCGCCCGCTCCCGAGGATCCTGCCGTTCATAGACCTCGCGCCAGTCCCCGACCCGCTCGTCGACGGATCGCTTCGCCGCCTCGACCTTCGGCACTTCCAGAAATCCGCGCGGATCAGCCACGGCTCGCCTCCATGATTGCGGTGTCGACGTCGCGGCCTTCGGCCTTGGCCATCCGCGTCGCCGTCAGGACCCGTTGATAGTCGGTCGGCATGATCTTGGTGAATTGCGCGCTGCGCCTTGGCCAGTCGGACAGCACTGAGGAAGCCACGGTGCTGCCGGTCAACCGGGCATGGCAGGTCACCACGTCGTGTAGCCAGACGAGGTCTTCCGGATCCGGCCTCTGCAGTTCGACCATCTCGGTGTTCACCATCGCCGGGTTGAGCCCGAGCACGAACGCGATACCGCCCGACATGCCCGCGGCCATGTTGCGGCCGGTTGCGCCGAGCACCACCACACGGCCGGCGGTCATGTACTCGCAGGCGTGGTCGCCGACGCCCTCGGTGACGGCGAGCGCGCCGGAGTTGCGGGCGCAGAAGCGCTCCCCGACCCGGCCGCGGAGAAACACCTCACCGGACGTGGCTCCGTAGAGCAGCGTATTGCCGGCGATCACATGATCCTCCGGCAGGAACAGCACATCGTCGGGCGGCTTGATGATCACCCGTCCGCCCGAAAGGCCCTTGCCGACATAGTCGTTGGCATCACCGACCAACTCCAGGGTGATCCCCGGCGGCAGGAACGCGCCGATCGACTGGCCCGCGGAGCCGTTGAGCATGATGTGAATGGTGTCGTCCGGCAGGCCCTGTGCGCCGTACCGGCGGGTGACCGCCGCGCCGAGCATGGTGCCCACGGTCCGGTTGACGTTGCGTACCGGCAGCTCCAGCCGCACCGGATGAGCGTCCTCCAGTGCGCCTTCGGCGAGTTGGATCAGCGTCTGATCGAGAGCCTGATCCAGCGCGTGGTACTGATCGCGGATCCGGCGGCGCACCGTCTGCTCGGGATCGTGGGCGTTGTGTGCCATGGCGAAGATCGGCGTGAGATCGAGACCCTTTGCCTTCCAATGTGCGACACCGGCAGCGGTATCGAGCATTTCGACATGGCCGACGGCTTCGTCGATGCTGCGAAAGCCCAGCTCGGCGAGATAACGTCGGATGTCCTCGGCGATGAACCGGAAATAGTTCTCCACGAATTCGGGCTTGCCGTTGAACCGCGACCGTAGCTCCGGGTTCTGGGTGGCGACGCCGACCGGACAGGTATCGAGATGGCAGACCCGCATCATGATGCAGCCGGACACCACCAACGGTGCGGTGGCGAAGCCGAACTCCTCGGCGCCGAGCAGCATCGCGACGATGACGTCGCGCGCCGTGCGCATCCCGCCGTCGCACTGCACGGTGATCCGGTCGCGCAGCCCGTTGAGTATCAGCGTCTGCTGGGTGTCGGCCAGGCCGATCTCCCATGGCGCCCCTGCATGCTTGAGTGAGGTGAGCGGCGCCGCGCCGGTGCCGCCGTCGTAGCCGGAAATGAGCACGACGTCGGCGTGGGCCTTGGACACTCCGGCCGCAACGGTGCCGACACCGACCGAGCTGACCAGTTTGACGTGGATCCGCGCCTCGGAGTTGGCGTTCTTCAGGTCGTGGATGAGCTGCGCCAGGTCCTCGATCGAGTAGATGTCGTGATGGGGCGGAGGCGAAATCAAGCCGACGCCCGGTGTCGAATGACGGGTCTTGGCGATGTTCGGATACACCTTGTAGCCAGGTAGCTGGCCGCCCTCGCCCGGTTTGGCGCCCTGCGCCATCTTGATCTGGATATCGCCGGCGTTCACCAGATAGTCGCTGGTGACACCGAAGCGACCAGAAGCCACCTGCTTGACGGCGCTGCGCCTGCGCGGGTCGTAGAGCCGGTCGACGTCTTCGCCGCCCTCGCCGGAGTTCGAGCGCCCGCCGAGGTTGTTCATCGCGATCGCCATGGTTTCGTGTGCCTCGGCGGAGATAGAGCCGTAACTCATTGCGCCGGTGTTGAAGCGGGTGACGATCGCGTCGACGGATTCGACCTCATCGAGCGGGACAGGAGGTCGTATGCCCGTCTTCAGCTGAAACAGGCCGCGCAGGGCGCCGCCCTCACGGGAGAGCCGGTCGACCTCCTCGGAGTACTGCTGGAAGATGTCGTGACGCCCGGTGCGGGTCGAATGCTGCAGCAGGAAGACGACTTCGGGCGTGAAGAGGTGAAGCTCGCCTTCACGCCGGAAGGCGTACTCGCCGCCGACGTCGAGCCGGCGATGCACCCGCTCGGTCGGGTTCTCCGGGTAGGCGCGGCGGTGCCGCTGCTTGACCTCTTCGGCGAGCACGTCCAGCCCGGCACCGCCGAGTTGGCTCGGTGTACCGGTGAAGTATTCGTCGACGATGTCGCAATCGAGGCCGATCGCTTCGAACGCCTGCGCGGCGGTGTAGGACGCGACCGTCGAGATGCCCATCTTGCTCATCACCTTCATGACGCCCTTGCCGAGCGCGTTGAGGTAATTGCGAACCGCGGCAGCGGCTTCGATGCCGGTGAGCTCACCCTCGCGGATCAGGTCCTCGATCGACTCGAACGCCAGGTACGGGTTGACCGCGGCGGCGCCGAATCCGATCAGCATGGCGATGTGGTGCACCTCGCGGGCATCGCCGCTTTCGACAACCAGCGCGACCGTCGTGCGTTCCTTGGTGCGTACCAGGTGGTGGTGCACCGCGGACACCGCAAGAAGAGACGGTATCGGTGCGCGAGTGTGGTCGGAGTCGCGGTCGGAGATGACGAGTGTGCGAGCACCTTTGGCGATCGCGTCGCACGCCTGCGTGCGCAGTTCATCGAGGGCTTCGGCCAGCCCCTCGCCGCCCCGCTCGACGTCGTAGAGGCCGCGCAGAACCGCCGTCCGAAGCCCCGGGTGTTCCCCGTCGTCGTTGATGTGGACGATCTTGTTCAGCTCGTCGTTGTCGAGCACCGGCCACGCGAGCTTGATCTGACGGCACGACGCGGCAGAGGGTTCGAGCAGGTTCTGTTCCGGGCCCATGACACGCGCCATCGACGTGACGACCGCCTCGCGGATCGCATCGAGCGGCGGGTTGGTCACTTGGGCGAACAGTTCGACGAAGTAGTCGTAGAGCAACCTGGCCCGCTGGGAAAGCACGGCCGCGGGGGTGTCGGTGCCCATCGACCCCAGCGGCTCGGCGCCGGATGCGGCCATGGGCGTCAACAGAATTCGCAGATCCTCTTCGGTGTAACCGAACGCGATCTGCCTGCGCACGACCGACTCGTGGTTGGGTTGTGCGCGAACGCGGTCGGGCAGGGTGTTCACGTCGAGAAGCCCCGCGTGCAGCCACTCGCCGTAGGCGTGAGCGCCGGCCAGTTCGGCCTTGATCTCGTCGTCGGGCACGATGCGTCCCGCGGCGGTGTCGATCAGGAACATCTTGCCCGGTTCGAGTCGGCCCTTCGCGACGATCTGCGCCGACGGCACGTCGAGCACGCCGCTTTCACTGGCGAGGATGACGCGGTCGTCGATGGTGCGCCACCAGCGCCCCGGCCGTAGTCCATTGCGGTCGAGTACCGCTCCGACGACGGTGCCATCGGTGAAGGTGACGCAAGCCGGCCCGTCCCAGGGTTCCATCAGCGAGGCGTGGAACTGCCAGAAGTCCCGGCGCGGTTCTTCGAGCGACGCATTGTTCTCCCACGCTTCCGGGATCATCATCAACACGGCATGCGGCAGGCTGCGGCCGCCGAGATGCAGCAGTTCAAGCACCTGATCGAACGAGGCCGAGTCGGAGGCGTCGGGCGTGCAGATCGGCGAAAGCCGGGTCAGGTCGCCGGGGATGCGACTGCTGGCCAGCATCGCCTCACGGGCATGCATGCGGTTGCGGTTACCGCGCACGGTGTTGATCTCGCCGTTGTGGGCGACGAAGCGGAACGGGTGGGCCAGCGGCCAGGACGGGAAGGTGTTGGTGGAGAACCGGCTGTGCACAATGGCGATCGCACTCGTACAGCGTTCGTCGCGCAGATCCGAGAAGTATTGTGGCAGTTGCACTGTCGTCAACATGCCCTTGTAGGCGATGGTGCGGCTGGACAGCGATGGGAAGTACACGTCCGCCGTCTCGGCTCGCTTGCGCATCGGGTAGACCCGGCGATCGAGGTCGATACCACCGACCCGGTCGGGCGCTGCGACGAAGATCTGCGCCATGTACGGCATGCAGCCGAGCGCGGTGGCGCCCAGATCGGCACCGTCGGGATCGACCGGCAGTTCGCGCCACCCCAGAACGTCCAGGCCCTCCTCATCCGCAATGGCCTCGATCTGCGTGCGCGATGCCGCCCGTTCGGCGGAATCCTGCGGCAGAAAGCAGATTCCCGCCGCGAACGCGTTGCAGCCGTCCGCGGTCGGCGACGGAAGATCGAAGTCGACGACATCGCGGAAAAGCTCCACGGGCAATTGGATGAGGATGCCCGCGCCGTCACCGCTGTTGGTCTCGGCGCCCGCTGCACCGCGATGGTCGAGATGTTCCAGGGCGACGAGCCCGTCGGCGACGACTGTGTGTGAACGCCTGCCGTGGATGTCGGCGATCATGGCGACGCCGCATGAGTCGGACTCGCGCTCCGGGTCGTACAGGCCTTGGGCCTGCGGCAATGCCGAGAACAGCACTGGGTTTACCTCCGCAGTCTGGCGATTTGTTCGTGCGGGACTGCGGCGGCCCGAAACTAAAATTGTATCAGCGCAGCTCGGTAACTACCCGTCGAGAACCGTGGGGACCAGCGGAAACCCCGGCAAGTTGCGCAGCACGGTCCATGTGATGACAAGCACGGCGATGACCGCGATTGCGGGCGCGGTGAAGATCGGCCGCCCGGTACGCCAGCGGACCAGCACCCAGGCCAACAGAGCGGGCAGACCGACGAGCAGAAAGATGTTGTCGACGACGGCGGCGGCGAGATCGCCGTGCAGCAGATCGTGGGTCATCCGGAGCCCGCCGCAGGCTGGACAGTTGAGCCCGGTCAGCAGCTTGAACGGGCAGGCCGGGAACACGAACCGGGGGTTGTGGGGATCGGCGAGACCGATGTAGGCCAGGCCGCCGAGCAGCGCGCCCGTGCCGAGTGCGCCGAACAGCCGCGGCCGGCTGCCGATCGCGGCGCTAGGTGCCGTCACGAAGGGGACGTCCCTGCGGGTCACGGACCTTGTCGGTGAAGATGAGCACGGCGTCGATGATGCCCCACACCACTGCGCCGATCCCGCATGTGACGAGTCCGACGAGCAGTTGGGCGATGCCGAGTCCGGTGTAGCCGAGATAGATGCGCCCGATGCCGACGAGGCCGAACAGGCCGATCAGCTGCAACAGCCCGGCGACGATCTTCGACTTGTCCGACAGCGGCTCGCCCGTCATGGGATGGCGGCCGTACGGCGCTGCCGGGTCCGTGTATGCCTGCGGGTACTGCCCGTACTGGCCGGGCGGCGGATATCCGGGCTGAGGCGCATACCCCGGAGGCGGCTGATAGTGCGGTTGGTGAGGGGGCAGGGGTCCCTCGGTGCCACCGAACTGGGGCTCAGTCATGGCACCCAGCATGCCAGAACGCGACGGCCGCTAGAAGGGTTGTCCGGCCACCAGCCGCAGTGTGTCGATCAGGCCGGTCACCGGAATGGCCGGGTCGATTGAGCGCATGAGTCCGAGACCCACGCCGAGCGCCAACATGATGGTGGCGGCTTCGCGGCTCGGCATCCTGAGCTCGAGGTCGTCCGTGGATTCCGCACCCGTGGCGAGGATTCCGATGATGTTGTCGAGACGCTCGGCGAGCTCGGTGCGCAGTTGTTTGTTCGGCCGCGCGTGCAATGCGAACTCGGCCTCCAGCGGTGTCCACCCCGGGTCACCGATGACTGCTTCCGCCCAACCTCGCAGCGCCCCGAACCTGTCGGGGCCGGACATCAGCTCAAGAACCTCGGCGAACCTTTCTGCGCGAATCTCGTCGAGCACGGCAGTGCAGAGTTCGTCCTTGTTGCGGAAGTTCGAATACACCGCACCCTTCGAGTAGCCGGCGGCGTCTGCGACCTTCTCCAATGACGTCGGGTGATATCCGTCTTCGAAGAACATCCGCTTGGCTGTGGCGACCAGCTGCGATCTCGTCTGCGCCTGGCTTTCAGCGCGGGTCATGCGGGCCATACAGCGATATTAGGCTTTGACATACCTATAGGCTCTGGATACCGTCAGTTTTTCTATTGTCGGGAGGTCGAAAGTTACCGGCGAACAGGCCAGGTGTCCACGATGACGCGAGAACCGCGGGTCGTCATCATCGGCGCGGGCGTCGCCGGCATCGCCACTGCGGTAACCCTGCAACGGGCGGGCTTTTGCGCAGTCACCATTCTGGAGAAGGGCGCAGACGTCGGGGGCGTCTGGCATTGGAACCGCTATCCGGGCCTGACGTGCGACGTGCCGTCGCAGCTTTACCAGTTCTCCTTCGCTCCGAAACCCGACTGGGCCGGTGTTTTCGCGTCCGGTGACGAGATCCAGCGCTATCTGCGCGACGTCGTCACACAATTCGGTATCGAGGATCGATTGCGGTTGAACTCCGAAGTCGTGTCCGCTGTGTTCACCGGCACGGCCTGGCAGATCGCCATGGCCGACGGCGCAGAACTGGAGGCGGATTTCGTCATCGCCGCAACCGGAGTGCTGCATCATCCGTTCACGCCGGACATTCCGGGACTCGACTCATTCGACGGCGACGTTCTGCACACCGCTCGCTGGGTTGACGGCGTCGAAACCGCCGGCCGCAAGATCGCCGTCATCGGAAACGGTTCCACCGGTGTACAAGTCGTGTCCGCTTTGCAGCGCGACGCCGCGCGGATCACTCATTTCGTGCGAACGCCGCAGTGGGTGATGTGGGCGCCGGTCGGGCTTCCGCAGCCCGGTGTGCTGGGAGCGCTCTTACGCGGCCGACGTCGCCACCAAGGCGTCATGGCGACGTCGACTGATCCAGAACTACGCGCGCTGGTGCCTGCGACTCCAAATCCCCGATCATGCACTGCGCGAACGCCTTACGCCGGACTACCAGCCACTGTGCAAGCGCCAGGTCGTGTCCGACACCTACTATCGGGCGATCCAACGCGACAACGCCGAAGTGGTCACCTCGCCGATGGTGCGGATCACACCGCACGGCATCGAGACTGCCGACGGTCGCGAGACCGAGGCCGACCTCCTGATATTGGCAACCGGGTTTCACACGCACAACTACATGCGTCCGATGGCGCTGAGAGGTCGAGACGAGCTCGACATCGACGAGGCCTGGGCGAAAGGCCCGCGGGCATATCGCATGACCGCCATTCCCGGATTCCCCAACTACTTCACGGTTCTGGGACCTAACTCCCCCACTGGCTCGATCCCGCTGCACTTCTCCGCCGAGCTGACCGCCCGCTACATCGCTCAGTGGCTGCAGCGGTTCCGCGACGGCGTATTGAACACTGTCGAGGTCACCGACGAGGCCACGACCAAGTTCAACGATGACGTCGCCACGGCACTCGGACCGACGGTGTGGAACACCGGATGCAACTCCTGGTATTTCACCGACGAGGGCACTATCGATCTATGGCCCTATGACCGCAAGACGATGACGGCCATGCTGGCGCGACCCGACGACCGCGACTTCCACATCGCTTAAAAGGGAGGCGGTTTGTTGCGTACGGCGACGTGGGGTCGTTGAGTCGCCGTTGGGCTTGACGCGCCCACTGCCCCACTATGGGTGGTTCGCCGGTCCGACGAAAACGACCAGCTCAACCGCTACCTGTGGATGACATTACGACTGTGGATAACCACAGGCCCGGTTCGAATCCATAAGTGGGGGCTTCTTCAGCCCCTCCGAAATCCGAATCGGCGTCGGAGTCGTCTCGCTCGGCTGTCTCCGTTGGCGGCCTCGTGCACTTCCGGCGCAGCGGCCTTGGCCTTGGCGACTTCCTCGCCGTCTTTGGCACCCACACCGCCGACAGCCTCAAGGTCGACCGGCTGCTCGGCTTCGCCTTCACCCTCGTTTCCGGCCGCGTCCTCGGCCGCTACCTCAGTCGCTTCCTCGGCATTGTCGACGGCGGCCTCGTGCACCTGCGGCGCAGCCGCCTCGGCTTCAGCGACTTCCTCGCCCTCAACGGCACCCACACCACCGACAGCATCGCCGTCGGCCGGCTGCTCGGCTTCGCCTTCACCCTCGTCCCCGGCCGCTGCCTCGGCCGCTACCTCGTCAGCGACCTCGGTCGCTTCCTCGGCGTTGTCGACGGCGGCCTCGTGCACCTGCGGCGCAGCCGCCTCGGCCTCGGCAACTTCCTCGCCCTCAACGGCACCCACACCACCGACAGCCTCACCGTCGGCCGGCTGCTCGGCTTCGCCTTCACCCTCGTCCCCGGCCGCTGCCTCGGCCGCTACCTCGTCAGCGACCTCGGTCGCTTCCTCGGCGTTGTCGACGGCGGCCTCGTGCACCTGCGGCGCAGCCGCCTCGGCCTCGGCGACTTCCTCACCCTCAACGGCACCCACACCACCGACAGCCTCACCGTCGACCGGCTGCCCGGCTTCGCCTTCACCCTCGTCCCCGGCCGCTGCCTCGGCCGCTACCTCGTCAGCGACCTCGGTCGCTTCCTCGGCGTTGTCGACGGCGGCCTCGTGCACCTGCGGCGCAGCCGCCTCGGCCTCGGCAACTTCCTCACCCTCAACGGCACCCACACCACCGACAGCCTCACCGTCGACCGGCTGCCCGGCTTCGCCTTCACCCTCGTCCCCGGCCGCTGCCTCGGCCGCTACCTCGTCAGCGACCTCGGTCGCTTCCTCGGCGTTGTCGACGGCGGCCTCGTGCACCTGCGGCGCAGCCGCCTCGGCCTCGGCAACTTCCTCACCCTCAACGGCACCCACACCACCGACAGCGTCACCGTCGACCGGCTGCCCGGCTTCGCCTTCACCCTCGTCCCCGGCCGCTGCCTCGGCCGCTACCTCGTCAGCGACCTCGGTCGCTTCCTCGGCGTTGTCGACGGCGGCCTCGTGCACCTGCGGCGCAGCCGCCTCGGCCTCGGCAACTTCCTCGCCCTCAACGGCACCCACACCACCGACAGCCTCAACGTCGACCGGCTCTTCGACTTCCTCGACCTCGGCGTCCCGGGCCGGTTCCTCGGCGGCCTCGGCTTCTTCACCGGCCTCGGCGAACGCCTCCGCCTCTGCGATGTCTTCGGCGGGTGCAGACTCAACGTCTTCAGCTAGTTGCTCCGCCTCGACGACCGGCTCGTCCTTGGAGCCCTCCGTCGCGTCGGACTCTTCGGCTGAGGCGTCCTCGTCTTCCTTCTCGCTGGCGGCCTTCGCGGCTGCCACCACACCGGTTGTCGCCGCCACGGCGGCCAGCTCCTTGGTGACCTCTTCGGCCGGCGACTCCTTCTCGTCCGGGGCGGTCGCCTCCGTCAGCTCGGCGTCTTCGCGGAGCTCGGACGGATCCTCACGCCCCTTCGGCGCGACCATGATGTAGACGACCGCGCCGATGAACACGAACACCGATACGAACGAGTTGATCCGGATGCCTGCGATGTGCGTGGCCATGTCGCTGCGCATCAGTTCGACCCAGAACCGTCCGAAGCAGTACGCGGCGACGTACAAGGCGAACAGCCGGCCGTGGCCGATTCGGTAGCGGCGGTCGATCCAGATAAGGAACGCGAAAACCAGCAGGTTCCAGAGCAACTCGTACAAGAACGTGGGGTGTACGACTTCGAGCAGCTGACCCGTCGACACCCCGTTGAGCGAATCCAGCGCGCCGTGCGAATCGCGGCGCTCGAAGATCTCCAGGCCCCACGGCATCGTCGTCGGCCTGCCGTACAACTCCTGGTTGAAGTAGTTGCCGATCCGGCCGATCGCCTGTGCCAGCACGATTCCGGGCGCGATTGCATCGCCGAATGCCGGCAATGGAATGCCCCGCCGTCGACAGCCGATCCACGCACCGACACCGCCCAGCGCCACCGCGCCCCAGATGCCGAGGCCGCCCTCTTGGACCTTGAACGCCGCGACCAGTCCTGCGCCGCCGGGCCCGAAATAGGTGGTCCAGTCGGTCATGACGTGGTACAGCCTGCCGCCGATCAGACCCAAGATGATGGCCCACAGGGCAATGTCGTAGATGACACCGGGCTCGCCACCGCGCGCCGTCCACCGTCGGTTGCCGATGAACAGGGCGGCGATGACACCCGCGAGGATGAACAAGGCGTAGGCGCGGATTGGGATGGGGCCAAGATGCCAGACGCCCTGCGGCGGGCTCGGAAAAGAGGCCAGTATGGTCGTTGTCAAGCCGAAATCCTCTGTCGCACACCGTCGGCCAGTTCTTCGGTCAGCGCACGGAGGGCGGGCAACCCCTCCGTCAACGCCGACACCAGGGCCGAACCAACAATGACACCGTCGGCGTATGCGCCGATCTGGGCGGCCTGCTCACGCGACCTCACCCCCAGCCCCACACCGACCGGAATATCCGCCACCGCCTTGATCCGTTCAACCAATTCGGGTGCGGCGACCGACACCGCATCGCGTGCGCCCGTCACACCCATCGTCGACGCGGCGTAGACAAAACCCCGCGACACCCCGGCCGTTGCCGCCAGGCGCTCGGGCGTCGACGACGGAGCCACCAGGAAGATCCGATCCAGATCGTGCGCATCGGACACCGCGATCCACTCGCCGGCCTCGTCGGGGATCAGGTCCGGCGTGATCATTCCCAGTCCTCCGGCCGACGCCAGATCGCGGGCGAAAGTCTCCACACCGTAATGCAATACAAGATTCCAGTACGTCATCACCACGGCCCGGCCACCGGCCTTGCTGATCGCCTCGACAGCCTTCAACGAGTCGCGTACCCGGACCCCGCCGCGCAACGCGGCCTCCGTCGCCGAGGCGATCGTGGGACCGTCCATGCCCGGGTCTGAGTACGGCATTCCGACTTCGATGACATCGCAACCGGATTCGACCAGTGCCGTCATCGCTGAGATCGACGTCGGCACGTCGGGATAGCCGGTCGGGAGGTACCCGATCAGCGCCGACCGGCCTTCCTGCCTGCATGCGTCGAACATGCCGGAAAGTCGACTCCTCATGGCGAAGCGGTCCCCTTGCCGTCGAACAGGCCGAACCATTTGGCCGCCGTCTCCACGTCTTTGTCGCCGCGACCCGACAGGTTCACCAGGATGATCGAACCCGACCCGAGTTCGTTGCCCAGCTTCAGCGCGCCGGCGACCGCGTGTGCGGATTCAATGGCCGGGATGATGCCTTCCGTGCGGCACAGCAGGCCGAACGCTTCCATCGCCTCGGCGTCGGTGATCGGACGATAGTCGGCTCGCCCGGTGTCCTTGAGAAACGCGTGCTCCGGGCCGACGCCGGGATAATCCAAACCGGCCGAAATCGAATGCGATTCGATGGTCTGGCCGTCCTCGTCCTGCAACAGGTAAGAGAACGAACCCTGGAACGCGCCTGGCGCGCCGCCGGTGAACGTCGCTGCGTGACGGCCCGTTTCGACGCCGTCTCCGGCAGCCTCGAAACCCACCAACTTGACACCGGGATCGTCGATGAACGCGTGGAAGATACCGATGGCGTTCGAGCCGCCGCCGACACATGCGGTCACCGCATCGGGCAGCCGGCCCGCCTGATCCTGGATCTGCGCACGGGCCTCGAGGCCGATAACCCGTTGAAAATCGCGGACCATCACCGGGAAGGGATGCGGCCCCGCCGCCGTGCCGAAACAGTAGTACGTGGCGTCGGCGTTGGTGACCCAGTCGCGGAACGCCTCGTTGATCGCATCCTTGAGGGTCTTCGAGCCCGACTCCACGGACACGACCTCGGCGCCCAGCAGCCGCATCCGCGCGACGTTCAACGCCTGCCGCGCAGTATCGACCGCCCCCATGTAGATCACGCAGTCCAAGCCGAGCAGCGCACACGCGGTCGCGGTGGCAACCCCGTGTTGGCCCGCGCCGGTCTCGGCGATGACGCGCGTCTTGCCCATCTGGCGCGCCAGCAGGGCTTGACCCAGCACGTTGTTGATCTTGTGAGAGCCCGTGTGATTGAGGTCTTCCCGTTTCAGGAAGATCCTTGCGCCGCCCGCGTGCTCGCCGAGTCGGGTGGCCTCATACAGCGGTGACGGCCGCCCGCTGTAGTGCCGCTGCAAGCGGTCCAGCTCATCGAGGAATTCCTGATCGCCGCGGGCCTTTTCGTAGGCAGCGGTGACTTCCTCGATCACGGCCATCAGCGCTTCAGGAACGTAGCGTCCCCCGTAGACGCCGAAATGACCCCTGGCGTCGGGATCATGAACCGTCGGCTCTGCGACCGCAGCGCTGGATCGCGGCAACTCAGGACCGGAGAGATCGGCCACTGTCAGCGCGAGGGTTTCGGGCAGGAGGGATGGGTTCCCGCGGTGACCAAATCGGCGACGGCGCTGCGGGGGTCACCACTGGTGACCAGACCCTCGCCGACGAGGACGGCGTCCGCCCCTGCACCGGCGTACGCCAGCAGATCAGCCGGACCGCGCACACCCGATTCGGCGATTCGGATGGTGTGGGTCGGTAACCCCGGCGCGATGCGCGCGAAGCAATCCCGGTCGACGTCGAGGGTTTTCAGGTCCCGCGCGTTGACGCCGATGACCTTCGCGCCGGCCTGCAGCGCGCGATCCGCCTCTTCTTCGGTGTGCACCTCGACCAGCGCGGTCATGCCGAGTGACTCGGTGCGATCCAGCATCGACACGAGTGCGGACTGCTCGAGCGCCGCGACGATGAGCAGCAGCATGTCGGCGCCGTGTGCACGCGCCTCGTGGATCTGGTACGGCCTGACGATGAAATCCTTGCGCAACACCGGGATTGACACCGCGGCACGCACGGTATCCAGATCGTCGAGCGACCCGTTGAACCGGCGCTGTTCGGTCAGCACGCTCACGACGCGCGCTCCGCCGTCCTCGTAGGCGCGGGCCAGGGGCGCCGGATCGGCGATCGTCGCGAGAGCACCTCGAGACGGGCTGGCGCGCTTCACCTCGGCGATGACACCGATGCCGGGTTCACGCAGCGCCGCCATCACGTCCAGCGGCGCAGGTGCGGCTTTGGCGGCGGCCTTGACTTCGTCGAGGCTCACCATCGCCTCGCGTGCGGCGACGTCGGCGCGGACCCCTTCGATGATGGAGTCGAGCACGGTCGCCGAACTCATAACTCGTCGATTCCCTCCGCGTTTGCGCCGTATCCCGGACGCATGATCTTCATCGAAGGGTAGCCGGGCCGAACACACCATCTGTCACCGCCCCTCGGTGTCTGGTTCGGTGGGATCACGCCCCTCGTCGAGGGCATCCCACATCATCCGCTCGGACATGTCATCGCCCGCCGTGGCCCGTCGCCGGACCGCCTCCCGCCGCCGCGCGGGAGCCTCGTATTTTTCGCCGTTCGCCTCGACCTTCACGGGCGCCCGCAGCAGCAGCAGCGCACCGGCCAGGGTCAGCATGGCGGCGATCAACGTGCCGACCGCGCCCCAGTAGTGCCGCTGCAACCCGACCAACTCCGCCACCGGTACCTCGGCAAGGCCCGCGGCGCGCACCGCGACATCCGGAACCACCCAGAAGCTGATCGCCAGATAGGCCATAACAGCGCTCAGTGCGCCGACGACGAGCGCCAGCAGCCGTAGCTGCCAGCGCGGCCCCACCGTCGACTTGAGCACCGCTGCCAGCAGGATCACCGCGAGGGGTACCAGCGCCGTCGACCACGCGCCGCCGTTGAGCGTCGTCGTTTTGGGCTGGCCCAGCCCGTCGAACGAGCTCACCGCCACCCACGTCATCCGCGACGCCAGCCACAGGGCACCCGCGGCTAGCAGCAGTATGAGCTGTCCGATGTGTTTCACGGCTCGGTCAGTGTTTCCGCCGCGGCGATGGCGTTGAGCACCGCTTTCGCCTTGTTCGATGCCTCGTTGTACTCGTAGGGCCCGTTCGAGTCCGCCACGACTCCCCCGCCTGCCTGTACATATGCCGTGCCGCGGCGCATCAGGGCGGTGCGGATGGCGATCGCGAAATCGGCGTTGCCTGCGAAGTCCAGGTAGCCCAGCACGCCGCCGTAGAGGCCACGGCGGGTCTTCTCGACCTCCTCGATGAGTTCCATGGCCCGCACCTTGGGCGCCCCGGTCAGCGTGCCCGCCGGAAAGCACGCGGTGACGGCGTCGAGCGCGGTCTTGCCGGCCGCCAACTCCCCCGTCACCGTCGAGACCAGGTGCATGACGTGGCTGTAGCGCTCGATGTGGCTGTAGTCCTCCACCCGCACGGTTCCCGGTTGGCAGACGCGGCCGAGGTCGTTGCGGCCGAGGTCGACGAGCATCAGGTGCTCGGCGCGCTCCTTCTCGTCTTCCTGCAGCTCCTTCTCGAGCAGCAGGTCCTCTTCTTCGTCGGCGCCGCGCCAGCGAGTGCCGGCGATGGGATGTGTCGTCGCGCGTCCGTCCTTGACGGTCACCAGCGCCTCAGGGCTGGACCCGACGACCGAAAAGTCCAGTCCGCCATCGGCGTCGGGCACATTCAGCAGGTACATGTACGGGCTGGGGTTGGTCACCCGCAGCATCCGATACACGTCGAGCGGGTTGGCCTCGGTGTCCATCTCGAAGCGTTGCGACGGCACCACCTGAAACGCCTCGCCCGCTTCGATATCGCCGACGAGCCGCTCGACGATGGCGCCGTACTCCTCGACTGTGCGCTGCTTGCGGCTGAGCGGTTCGGGCCTGCTGTACGTGGCCACCGCCGACGACAGGTTCTTGCCGAGCGCTTCGGTCATCACGTCGAGCCGCGCGACGGCGTCGTCGTAGGCCCAGTCGACGCGTTCGTCCGTGCCGTTCCAGTTGACGGCGTTGGCGATCAGCGTGATGGTGCCCTCGTGGTGGTCGACCGCGGCGATGTCGGTGGCCAGCAGCAGCAGAATGTCGGGCAGCTGGAGGTCGTCGACGGCCAGCTCGGGCAACCGTTCCAGCCTGCGTACCAGGTCGTAGGCGAAGAATCCGACGAGCCCGCCGGACAGCGGCGGCAGCCCGGGCACGGGTTCGGTCTGCAGCAACTTCAGCGTTGTGTGGAGTGCCTGCAGCGGGTCGCCGCCGCTCGGCGCGTCCTGCGGCGTGACACCCAGCCATGATGCCTCGCCACCGCGGACCGTGAACGCCGACGGCGCACCCGCGCCGATGAACGACCAACGCGACCACGATCGCCCGTTTTCCGCTGATTCCAGCAAGAACGTGCCCGGGCGATTGGCAGCCAGCTTGCGGTAGGCCGACAACGGCGTCTCACTGTCGGCCAGCACCTTTCGCGTCACCGGAACGACCCGGTGACCGGCGGCCAGCGCCCGGAAGTCCTCGCGCGAGATCGTGACTGCGAGGTTAGCGGTCGTTTGCACGTGGTGATTCTCCCAGACGCCCGGGGCAGGATGGGCAGTCAATCGGCGTAGCGTGACATCCATGAAACGTGGTGACCGGGTCCCCGAGTTCGAATTGCCAGACCAAACGGGTGCTGTGCGAAGCCTCACATCGCTGCTCGCCGACGGTCCGATCGTGTTGTTCTTCTATCCCGCGGCGATGACCCCGGGCTGCACCAAAGAGGCCTGCCATTTCCGCGACCTCGCGGGCGAGTTCGCCGCCGTCGGCGCGTCGAGGGTCGGCATCAGCACCGACCCCGTCGCCAAGCAGGCAAAATTCTCCGACACCCAGCGCTTCGACTACCCGCTGCTGTCGGACGCCGACGGCACGGTGGCCGCGCAGTTCGGCGTGAAGCGCGGGCTGCTGGGCAAGCTGATGCCGGTCAAGCGCACGACGTTCGTCATCGACGCCGACCGGACCGTCCTCGACGTCATCGCCAGCGAATTCAGCATGGACACGCACGCCGACAAGGCGCTGGAGGTGCTGCGGCAGCGGCAGTCGGCGTGACCGAGGTCCTCGCACTCCGCGACGTGACGTTCCGTCGCGACAACAAACAGATCATCGACGGCATCTCCCTGACCGTGAATGCCGGTGAGCACTGGGCGCTGCTCGGCCCCAACGGTGCGGGCAAGAGCACACTGCTCGGATTCTGTGCGGCGGTGACGTTTCCGTCGTCGGGTACGGTCCACATCCTCGGCGAGCAGATGGGCCGCGTCGAGCTCGCCAAGCTCCGACGGTTCATCGGACACGTGAATCCCCGTCACCGCCTCCAGTATTCGCTGACCGTCCGCGAAGTGGTGATGACCGGCATCACCGCCACGATCGACACGCCGATGCGGTGGACGCCCAGCGCCGAGGAGCGCGACCGCGCCGACGCCATGATCGCGGCGGTTGGTTTGCCGCACAAAGCCGATGACGTCTGGCCGACGCTGTCGCAGGGCGAACGCGGCCGCACCCTGATCGCCAGAGCGCTGATCTCCGAGCCGCGACTGTTGCTCCTCGACGAGCCGACCACCGGCCTCGATGTCGCTGCGCGCGAACAACTGCTGGAGACCATCGACTCGCTCGACGAAACCCATCCGGACGTCGCGTCGATTCTCGTCACGCACCACCTCGAGGAGCTTCCGACCACGACGACGCACGCGCTGCTTATCGCCGAGGGCCGCACGGTTGCCGCCGGTGATGCCAGGGCGACGGTGACGACCGACAACGTCAGCGCCGCGTTCGCCCATCCGGTTGTTGTCGGCTACGACGACGGCCGCTGGACCGCACGCGCGAAGGCCACCCGCATCATCGAGCCGTAGCATCCGGCGGCGAGTCGTGCAGCAGGGTCGTCGGGCGGCCCCAGTCGCAGCCCTCATGCAGATTTCGGCGCTTTCGCGGCTACGCCGCCGCATCGAGGTAGGCCAGCAGGAAATCAACCATGCCGGCGTGAAAGTTCCGCATCGACAGCGTTTTACGTGCAATGCCTTCGGCGGTGTGGTACATCCCGGGCACGACCACGATTTCACATGGCACGCCTGCCGCCTTCAGCGCATCGGCGTATGCAATGCACTCTTCGTGAAAAATCTCGATGTCACCGATCCCGATCCAAGCCGGCGGTAACCCTTCTGCATCAGCCCGCCGAGCCGGGGCCGCGTATTCGGGGGCTTCGGCCATGCGCGGCTGACGCCCCAGGTAGGCGGTCCACGCCCACGCGTTCGATCTCGGCGACCACGTGAGTTCGCCCCTACCTGTGAGGTCCTCCCTCAAGGCGGTCCGATCATCGAGCATCGGCGAGATCAGCGCTTGAGCGCAAAGCGGAATTCCCTCGTCGAACGCGCGCTGCGCCACCGCCGCGGCGAGGCCGCCGCCCGCGCTGGTCCCGCACACAGCGATATGGCCGACGTCGATGCCGAGTTCGACGGCGTTCTTCACCATCCACTGCAGGGTGGCCATGCAGTCGTCCAAGCCCGCGGGGAAGGGATTTTCGGGCGCCAGACGGTAGTTCGGCGACACCACGACCGCAGCGCAGGCCCGAGCCACCCGTGAGGCAGGCTCGACCTCCAATTGTGCTGAACCGGCGCACATTCCGCCGCCGTGAAGGAACAATACTGCGGGCCGACGTGCAGGCTGGTCGTCGGGCGTGAGCACCAGGACTTCAGTTGCTTCGTCCCCTACGCGGTGTTTCGTCAGCGTCACGCCGGGGCAGGGCTTGGATCTGATGCTCATCAGCAACCGAATGAGGGGCAGCGTCCGCGCATTCATCGGAATCCCTGTGACGAGCACTGCCAACGTGCGCAGCTCTGGCGCGGCCGCCTCCAACGATTTACGCAGCGCGGCGTAGCGCCGAGCCGCCAGCGCGCCGAGAGCAATGGCAGCAACCGCGGCCGCTTTCCTCATCACAGGGTGAATCTAGCCGGTCAGGCCAGGTCGACGAACGCGCACCGTTGTACGGTTTCAGCTCACACTATGGGCAAGGCTGAGCGCTCGGCGCGCCGGTGGATTCAGCTTTCCGGGCCCAGCAGCAGATCTGCGTCGAAGCACGTGTGGTCGCCGGTATGGCACGCACCGCCCACCTGGTCGACCTCCAGCAGCACGGTGTCGCCGTCGCAGTCCAAACGTATCGAATGGACGTACTGGGTGTGCCCGGACGTCTCGCCCTTCACCCAGTGCTGGCCGCGCGAACGCGAGTAGTAGGTGGCCTTGCGGGTCTCGAGCGTCCGGGACAGCGCAATGTCATCCATCCAGGCCACCATCAACACCTTGCCCGTGCCGCGCTCCTGGGCGACCGCGGCGAACAGGCCGTTGGCGTCACGCTTGAGCCGCGAGGCGAGTCCGGCTTCCAGGGTCATCGCACCACGATCCCTTCTGCCGCCATCGCCGCCTTCACCTCGGCGATGGTCAGCTCGCGGAAGTGGAACACGCTGGCGGCCAGCACGGCGTCGGCACCTGCAACAACCGCGGGCGCGAAATGTTCCGCGGCACCGGCGCCGCCGCTGGCAATCACCGGGATGCTGACGGCGCCGCGGACCGCCCGCAGCATCCTCAAGTCGAAACCGGCCTTGGTGCCGTCGAAGTCCATCGAGTTGAGCAGGATCTCGCCGACGCCCAGTTCGGCTCCGCGGGTGGCCCATTCGATCGCATCCAGTCCGGTGCCGCGCCGGCCGCCGTGCGTGGTGACCTCCCAACCCGATGCGGTCGGCGCCGAACCTTCCGGCACGGTGCGAGCGTCGACCGACAACACGATGCACTGCGACCCGAACTGGCGGGACAACTCGGCCAGCAGTTCGGGTCGCGCGATGGCCGCCGTATTGACCGCGACCTTGTCCGCGCCGGCGCGCAGCAGCACGTCGACATCGGCCACCGAGCGGACCCCGCCACCCACGGTGAGCGGGATGAACACCTGCTCGGCGGTCCGTTTGACCACCTCGAGCATGGTGGCGCGGCCCGATGAGCTCGCGGTGACATCCAGGAACGTCAGTTCGTCGGCGCCCTCGCGGTCATACGCGGCGGCGAGTTCCACGGGATCGCCTGCGTCGCGGAGATTTTCGAAGTTGACACCCTTGACCACCCGGCCGTCGTCGACGTCCAGGCACGGGATGATGCGGACCGCAAGGTCTTTCGGATTCATCGGTAATCGTCCGGATCGCCGGCCGACAACACGATGTCGAGGAGTTCACGGTGCACGCCGGGCACTCCGGCCAGCGCAGACGTCGATCTCACTGTCCAGTCGTTGCCCGCCAAGTCGGTGACGGTGCCGCCGGCGGCTCTCACCAGAGCCACTCCCGCCGCATGGTCCCAGACGTGGCCCCCAAAGGTGATGGCGCCGCCGAGTACTCCGGCGGCGGTGTAGGCGAGGTCCAGGCCGATGGCGCCGTGCATACGCATCCGTGAGCACTTGCGGCTGAGCCGCTCGACAACTGCGAGTCGATAGCGTCCGGGAAAGCGGCCGCGCGAGTCGACGTCGAAGGTGCCGGTGCCGACCAAACTCTCGGCGACTTCGGCCCGCCCGAGAGCCGGTTGAACAACTCCGTTCACGTACAGCGGTTTACCGACGACCGCGGTGAACTTCTGATCGGTGAACGGCAACCACGTCAGACCCGCCACCGGCTCACCCTCGCGGACCAGGGCCAGCAGTATCGCCGCCGTCGGCAGGCCGGCCGCGTAGTTGAAGGTGCCGTCGATCGGATCCAACACCCACACCAGCGGTGAGTCGACGTCGGCGCCGCCGAACTCCTCGCCGTGCACGTCGATCCCGGTCTTCGCCACCAGCGCATCGACGACCTGGCGTTCGATGGCCAAATCCACCTCGGTAGCGAAGTCGTTGCCCTTCTTTTTCACCGCCGAGTCGGCGCGGTGGCCGGACACAAAAGGCTCCACCGCGTCGTCGAGGATCGCGGCGGCTTGCGAGACCAGCGCGTCGAGATCGGTCTCGTCCAGTGGCATGGCCGGCTACTCCCCAACCGCAGCCAGCGCCTGCGGCAGCGTGAACCGCCCGGCGTACAGAGCTTTTCCGATGATCGCGCCCTCCACGCCGCTGCCGGTGAGTGTCGCGATGGCGCGCAGATCGTCGAGGCTGGAGACGCCACCCGATGCGATCACCGGAGCAGCGGTGCGCGCCGCGACACCGGAGAGCAGGTCGAGATTGGGTCCCTGCAGCGTGCCGTCCTTGGTGACGTCGGTGACGACGAATCGCGAGCAGCCCTGTCGGTCAAGGCGTTCCAGGACCGGCCACAGGTCTCCGCCGTCGGTCTCCCAACCGCGGCCGCGCAACCGGTGTTGGCCGTCGACGATCTTCACATCGAGTCCGACGGCCACCTTGTCACCGTGCTCGTCGATCGCACGTGCGCACCACTCGGGGTTCTCCAGCGCCGCCGTACCGAGGTTGACGCGCGCGCAGCCGGTGGCGAGCGCGGCGGTCAGCGAATCGTCGTCGCGGATACCACCGGAGAGCTCCACGGCGACGTCGAGCTTGCCGACGACCTCGGCGAGCAGCTCGCGGTTCGATCCGCGTCCGAACGCGGCGTCCAGGTCGACCAGGTGGATCCACTCGGCCCCGTCGCGCTGCCACGTCATGGCGGCATCCAGCGCGGAGCCGTATTCGGTCTCGCTGCCCGCCTGCCCCTGCACAAGCCGCACCGCCTTGCCGTCCACGACGTCGACGGCGGGCAGCAGAATCAATGGCTTACTTCCTGGCACGGGGGGTTAACCTAGCGTCCTCACAGGTCCGACACCCAATTGGCCAGCAGTGTCGCGCCCGCATCGCCGCTTTTCTCGGGGTGGAATTGGGTGGCCGACAGCGCACCGTCCTCGACGGCGGCGAGGAACGGCACATTGTGGGTCGCCCACGTCAGCAGCGCCGCCGGATCTCCCTCCCAGGCCTGAGCGGCATATGAGTGCACGAAGTAGAACCGGGTGGAAGGGTCCAGCCCCTTGAACAATGTGCTGCCCGCCGGCGCGTCGACCACATTCCAGCCCATGTGCGGGATGACCGGAGCGTCGAGCCGCACGACAGCGCCGGGCCACTGTCCGCACCCCTGCGACTCGACGCCGAACTCAACGCCGCGCGCGAACAGGATCTGCATGCCGACACAGACACCGAGCACCGGCCGGCCGGCGGTGACGCGCTCGGCGATGATCTTGTCGCCGCCAATCTCCCGCAACCCGGTCATGCAGGCTTCGTAGGCGCCCACCCCGGGCACCACCAACCCGTCGGCCCGCGCAGCGGCGTCGGCGTCGGCCGTCACTTCGACGTCGGCACCAACCCGCTCCAATGCCCGCTGCGCCGATCGAAGGTTGCCGGAACCGTAGTCCAGGACGACAACGGATTTTGTTGTCATAGGGTGCCTTTGGTGGACGGCACGCCGGTCACCCGTGGATCGAATTCGACCGCTTGCCGCAACGCCCGCGCCAGAGCCTTGTATTGGGCCTCGGTGATGTGGTGCGGGTCGCGGCCGTAGAGCGTGCGGACATGCAGCGCGATGCGCGCATTCATCGCGATCGTCTCGAACACGTGGCGGTTGATCACCGTGTGGTACGGCACCTCGGAGCCGGCGATCGTGGTGTGCAGCAGGTGTTCCGGCTCCCCGGTGTGCACGCAGTAGGGCCGGCCCGACACATCAACGGCGGCGTGCGCCAGGGTTTCGTCCATCGGGATGAAGGCGTCGCCGAACCGACGGATGCCCTTCTTGTCGCCGAGCGCTTCGCGCAGCGCCTGGCCGAACACGATCGCGGTGTCTTCGATCGTGTGGTGGCCTTCGATGTCGACGTCACCCTCGGCTTGGACGGTGAGATCGAAGCTGGCGTGGCTGCCCAGCGCTGTGAGCATGTGGTCGTAGAACGGCACACCGGTGGAGATGTTGACGACTCCGGTGCCGTCGAGGTCGAGCTCGACGACGATGTCGGATTCCTTCGTCTTGCGTTCGACGCGGGCGCGACGGGTAGTGGTCACTGTGCTCCTATTCGTGCGCTGGCTTCCAGCAGCGCGTCGTTCTCGTCGGCCAGGCCGATGGTGGCACGGAGGTAGCCGGGGATACCGACGTCGCGGATGAGGATGCCCGCATCGAGATAGCGCTGCCAGGTGGCAGGTGCGTCGGCGAAGTCACCGAACATGATGAAGTTCGCATCGCTGGGGATGACGTGGAAGCCCATGCCGGCCAACGCATCTGTCACGCGGTTACGCTCGGCGATCAGCGTGGCGACGCTGCCCAGGGTGTCGTCGGCGTGCCGCAGCGCGGCCCGGGCGGCCGCCTGGGTGACCGACGACAGGTGGTACGGCAGCCGCACCAGCAGCATGGCGTCGATCACGGCCGGCGCCGCGATCAGGTAACCGAGCCGGCCGCCGGCGAACGCGAACGCCTTGCTCATGGTGCGGGTCACGACGAGCTTGGTCGGGAACTCGGCGATGAGGTTCACCGCGCTGGGCTGTGACGAGAACTCGCCGTAGGCCTCGTCCAGAATCAGGATGCCGTCGGTCATGGCCTCCAGGAGCCGGCGCAGGTCGTCGAGCGAAACACTCTGGCCCGACGGGTTGTTCGGGCTCGCCACGAACACGACGTCGGGGTTTCTCTCCTTGATGGCATGCACCGCGGCCTCGGCGTCGAGGCTGAAGTCGTCGGCGCGGTCGGCGACGAGCCATTCGGTCTGCGTGCCGCCGGAGATGATCGGGTGCATCGAGTAGGACGGCACAAAGCCGATCGCGCTGCGGCCCGGACCGCCGAAGGCCTGCAACAACTGCTGCAGGATCTCGTTGGAACCGTTTGCGGCCCAGAGATTCTCGACGGTGAGTTCGACACCGGTCTGCGCCGACAGGTACGCAGCCAGGTCGGCACGCAATGCGACCGCGTCGCGATCCGGGTACCGGTGCAGATCGCCTGCGGCGGCCCGCACCGATTCCGTGACGTCGTCGATCAGCGCCCGCGTCGGGGGGTGTGGGTTCTCGTTGGTGTTGAGTCGCACCGGCACCGCGAGTTGCGGTGCACCATAGGGCGATTTGCCGCGCAAATCCTCGCGCAACGGCAGATCGTCGAGCGTCACCTCGGTGCCGGGGATCACGTCTCGAACCTCCGCCGCACCGCCTCACCGTGCGAGGGCAGGTTTTCGGCCTCGGCGAGCGTGATCACGTATCCGGACACGTCCTTCAACGCCGCCTCGTCGTAGTCGACGACGTGAATGCCGCGCAGGAACGTCTGCACCGACAGGCCACTCGAGTGCCGCGCGCACCCCGCGGTCGGCAGCACATGGTTGGAGCCCGCGCAGTAGTCGCCGAGGCTGACAGGTGAATAGGCGCCGACGAAAATTGCGCCGGCCGAACGGATTCGGTTTGCGACCGCACGCGCATCTGCGGTGTGTATCTCGAGGTGCTCTGCGGCGTAGGCGTTGACGGTCTTGATGCCGGCCTCGACGTCGTCGACGAGCACGACCGCCGACTGCCGCCCGGTCAGCGCCGCGGTCACCCGCTCGCGGTGGACGGTGGTTTCCAATTGGACGGCGAGTTCGCGGTCGGTGGCGTCGGCGAGCGCGGCGCTGGGCGTGACCAGCACGCTGGCGGCCATCTCGTCGTGCTCGGCCTGGCTGATCAGGTCGGCGGCGACATGCGCCGGGTCGGCAGTGTGGTCGGCGAGGATCGCGATCTCGGTGGGACCCGCCTCGGCGTCGATGCCGATCTGGGAGCGGCAGATCCGTTTCGCTGCAGTCACGTAGATGTTGCCCGGCCCTGTGACCATGTCGACCGGTGCCAATTCGGTTCCGTCGGTGTCGGTTCCGCCGTACGCCATGAGCGCGACCGCCTGCGCGCCGCCGACCGCCCAGACTTCGTCGACGCCAAGGAGGCGGGCGGCGGCCAGGATGGTGGGGTGCGGCAAACCGCCGAACTGCGCCTGCGGCGGGCTGGCGATGACCAGCGAGTCGACGCCCGCGGTTTGAGCGGGCACGACGTTCATGACCACGCTGGACGGATAGACGGCGTTGCCGCCGGGCACGTAGAGGCCGACACGCTCGAGGGGCACCCACCGCTCGGTCACCGTGGCGCCCGGCGCCAGCGTCGTCGTGGTGTCGGTGCGTCGCTGGTCGGCGTGCACGGCGCGGGTGCGCTCGATGGCCACCTCGAGTGCCGTGCGGACGTCGGTTGGCAGTCGATCGAGGGCGCTCTGCAGTTCGGGGGCGGGAACCCGCACCTGCTGGGGGCGTACCCCGTCGAACGATTCGCCGAAGTCGAGGGCGGCCTCAGCGCCGCGCTCGGCGACGGCGTCGACGATCGGCCGGACCTTCGGCAGGACGGCGTCGACGTCCACGCCACCACGGGGCAGCGCTGACCGCAGGCTGGCCGCCGACAGCCCGGCGCCGCGCAGGTCGATGCGGGCCAGCAGGGATGACGATGCGTTCACGCACCTATTGTCCCAGAACAGGCCAAATCGATATCGACGCGGCGATCGGCGCCGCGTCCCCGGTCAGATGACGCAGGCGCTCACTTACACAGATTGGTGATCGAGGCGTTGGCCTCGTCGGCTTCCTTCAGCCGCGCGGCCTGGCCGGGATCGGAGTTCGGGATGCCCGATGTGGACCGGGCGCCGATGTCCATCAGGTTGTTGGCGAACTTGCGAACGGCGTCAGCCAGGTCGGACGGTGTTCCGGGCTGAAGGCGCGCCAGCAGGTACTGACCGCCGTCGTAGAGCGACACGCGCGCGTTGGCGGCCACCGCCATCGAGCCGGTGATGTCTTCCGGCCCGCCGGGGGGCTGCAGGTTCGTGTTGATCTGGACGCCGTTGCGGATGACATTGAATGCCTCGCAGATGCTGCCCTTCGGGTCGTCGGTCTTCGTCCCGGTGAACACTGACGCCGAATCCGATTCCGGCCCCTTCATCAATGCCCAGACGGCCAGGCCGACTGCGACGAGCGCTACGACGAGCGCTAATACGGACACGATGAAACTCCTGGAACGCTCGGAATGCTCTGCCATGCGGGTGATAGTAGCCACGGTGGAACCTTCGCCAGCGAACTTTCCGCGCGAGTCGCATCAATCTTGCCGACCCCTGCGACAGCGGCCGCTACTTGCGTAGTCTCCACAGCATGTCCGCGAAGGATCACCCCAACAACGCTCCGGGCGTGCCGATGGTCTATCCGCCCGCGTTCGAGCGTCTGCAGATCAAGTACATGAACCCGCTGGTCAAACGGGTCTCACGGTTCATGCCGGGCGTGGCGAAGGTCAAGCATCGCGGCCGCAAATCCGGGAAGACCTACGAAACCGTCGTCACGCCTTTCCGTAAGGGCACGACGCTGGCGATCGTGTTGGGTCACGGCAAAACCGACTGGGTGAAGAACGTGCTCGCCGCCAACGAAGCCGACGTGTCGTTCGGCAACCGAACGGTGCATATCGTCAATCCCCGCATCGTGCCGGCCGGCGGCGATGCCGAAGGCCTGCCGTTCATGGCCCGGATGCAGGCCCGCAAAATGGGAGTGCTCGTCGCCGACATCGCGTGACACACTGTCGCGATGGCATGGCAGGTCTGGCTGACGTTCGTCGGCGCGGCGATCGCGATCGCGGTCTCCCCCGGCGCCGGCGCTATTCAATCGATGGCCACCGGCCTCACGCATGGTGTGCGACGCGGCTACTGGAGCATCCTGGGGCTCGAGATCGGCCTCATGCTGCAACTGGCGCTGGTTGCCGCCGGGTTGGGCGCCGTCGTCGCGAATTCGGTCGTCGCCTTCAACGTGATCAAGTGGATCGGCGTGGCCTACCTGATCTATTTGGCGGTGCGGCAATGGCGGACCGCGACGGTCGATCTGCGCGAGCAGATCGGTAAAGCGATGGACGGCGGCCGGCTGGCCCTCGTGCTCCGCGGCTTTCTGGTCAACGCCACCAACCCCAAGGGCCTGGTCTTCTTCCTCGCGGTGCTGCCGCAGTTCGTCGTGCCGACAGCGCCGCTGATGCCGCAGTACCTGGCGATCGGAGCGACGATGGTCGCCGTCGACCTCGTGGTGATGGGCCTCTACACGGCTCTCGCCGTCCGACTGCTCAGGTGGATGCACACACCGCGCAAACAAACGGCGGTCAACCGCGTGTTCTCTGGGCTGTTCGCCGCAGCGGCAGTGGTGCTGTCGCTGGTGCGACGCGGCCCGATCACCGCGTGAACACTGTCTTCCCCGTCATCTTGGGCCAGGCCGACGGTGCGTCGTCCCACCGCACAACCCGTTCGACGACCGGCGCGAGATCACAACTGGCGGTGAGCAGTTCGAGGATCTGCGGGATCACCGCCCGCGCGTTGACGCGACCGGTGACGAAGCGGACACCGCGGGTGTACATCGGTAACAGCGGCATCTTTACCGCGCCCTGGTAGTAGATGCCCGTATCGGTGCAGACGCCGTCCGGCCACGTCGCGCGCAGCGTGGCGGCGAGCACCGACGGGTCCGCCGATGTGTGCACCGTGACCGGATACGGATCCCACGCCTTGTCGGGTTTGGGCCCGTCGTGCACCCGCGCCCCCAGCTTCTCGGCCACGGCGAGCCGCTGCGGGTCGGTGTCGACGTAGTCGACCTGCGCGCCATAGGCCACGCCGAATGCCGCCGCATACAGACCGATCGACAGCCGCCCGACCACCAGGACGCGGCGGTCGGCATCGTCGAGGGCGGCGAGCTCCCCGGTACGGGCCGACGGCCCGCCACCCGTCGGGGACGTTGTCCGACAGCGAGGCGATCGACACCGGGTCGACGCCGGAAGCAACCGGGAGCAGCATCGCGTCGGCGAAGGGCACGAGCACCAGATCGGCCATGAACCCGCCGCCGTCCAGACCTGCCAGCGGCGCCATCCCGTACATCGCCATCAGCGGCAGCGACGCGCACGAACCCGTCGCGCCACGCCGACACGCATGGCACTGTCCGCAGTTGATCTGGAACGGCACCACGACGCGGTCGCCGACCCGCACAGACGTGACGTCGTCTCCGACGGCCACCACCTCGGCGAGACCTTCATGCCCGACGGCGTGTCCGGGCGGCATGGGCAGAACACCCTGGGCAACGCCGACATCCAGGTCGCAGCAGGCCACCGCCACGGGTCGGACAAGGGCCTGCCGAGCATCCGAGATCACGGGATCGGCGACGTCCCGCCACGCGTAGCGTCCGGCCTGCTCGAACACCAGCTGTTGCATCGCGCGGCCCTTCTTTAGTGGTCGTTCAAGTATTGTTGAGTGACCGTTCTAGTATTGTCAAGGGGTGCCTCGTCCCGATCGAAGCCGCGCCGCGCTGATCGACACTGCGGCCCTGTTGTTTCGCCGCCAGGGCTATGCGGCCACCGGCGTGAACCAGATCCTGGAAGCGGCGGACGTCAAGGCCGGCTCGCTCTACCACCATTTCCCGAACGGCAAGCAGGAACTGGCCGCCGCCGTCGTGGACTCCGCCGGCGGCGATATCGAACGACTGCTGCGCCGTTTCCTCGACACCGACTCGCCGGTGGCCGACATCGTCGCCGGGTGGATCGACCTGCTGGCCAGGCAACTGGCCTCCGACGGACGTGACGGTTGCCCGATCGAACCGATCGCCACCGAGTCGGTCAACGCCAGCGCGCAGGTGCGCGACGCATCCGCGCGGGCCTTCGCCGGGTGGAGCGCCGCGGTCGCCGAGCGGCTTCGCGCTGACGGCTGGTCGAGTCCTGATGCCGAGCAGACGGCGCTCGCGATCATCGCCCTGATCGAAGGCGCGCTGATCCTCTCCCGCATCGCGGGCGACGATGCCGCACTGAATTCGGCGAAGGTCGCCGCTCGTGCGTTGCTGGCGCGCTAAAGGTCCAGGCCGATATCCAGCACTCGCACCGAGTGGGTGAGCGCACCGACCGCCAGGTAGTCGACACCCGTACCCGCGTACTCGGCGGCGGTATCCAGCGACAGGCCGCCCGACGATTCCAACTTCGTCCCTGGTGCCCGCGAGTTGCGGCGCTGCACCGCGATCTGCGTCTGCCAGGCCGGAAAGTTGTCCAGCAGAACGAGTTCGACGTTCTCGGCGAGGACGTCATCGAGCTGTTCCAGCGAGTCCACTTCGACCTCGCAGGGCAGATCCGGCGCGGCGGCGCGCACGGCATCCAGCGCCGCCACCACCGAGCCTGCCGCCGCGACATGGTTGTCCTTGATCAGCGCCGCATCACCCAACCCCATCCGGTGGTTGACCCCGCCGCCGACCCGCACGGCGTACTTCTCCAACGCGCGCAGCCCGGGCAGCGTCTTGCGGGTGTCGCGGATCTTCGCGTCGGTGCCTGCGACCGCGGCGACCCACGCCGCGGTGGCCGTGGCGATGCCCGACAGGTGGCAGACCAGGTTCAGCATCGTGCGCTCGGCGGTCAGCAGGCCCTGTGTCGGTGCCTCGACGACCAGCACCGTGCCGCCCGCATCCAGGCGGGCGCCGTCGTCGACGCGATGTTTCAGCCGGTAGCCGTCGGGGCCGAGCACCTCATCGAGGACCAGCAGTGCGACGTCGACCCCGGCGATCACGCCCGGTTCGCGCGTCACCACCGAAGCCAACGTGGTTGCGTCGGCGGGCACCGTCGCGAGTGTTGTCACGTCGGGCCCGTACCGCAGGTCTTCTTCAAGCGCGCGGGCGATCACCCTGCGAGCTTCGGTCAGCTCGTCGGCGGACGGTTCCATCAGCAGCACGCTGCCGCGAGGACCTGACTGTGCGCCAACGCCGGATCGGGGTCCGGAAAATCCGAGCGATGGTGGCAGCCCCGCGACTCGTTGCGGGCCAGCGCTGCGGCGGCGACCGCGCGGGCTGTCGTCGTCAGCGCCGCATCCTCGAAGCTGGCTCTACAGTCGAGGTCGCGAGGATCGGCGGCATCGAGTTCCCGGGTCAGCTGCTGCAGGCCGTCGGCATCGCGGACGACTGACGCATGACGTGACATCGCGCGCTGTAATTTCTGCCGCGGCAGGGCAACCCGCGTCTCGACCTCGCCAAGTTGAGCTTGTGCCGGACCGGCATCGACCGCGTGCTTTGCCGCCGCCTGTCCGGCCCGGCCGCCCACCACCAACCCTTCGAGCAGGCTGTTGGACGCCAACCGGTTGGCGCCGTGCATGCCGGTGCGAGAAACCTCCCCCGCGGCGAACAGACCAGTAAGGTCGGTGCGACCGTGTACGTCGGCGACCACACCGCCGCAGCTGTAATGCGCCCCTGGCACCACCGGAATCGGTTGGCGCGTCGGGTCGATTCCCGCCGCCTGGCAGGCCGCCGTGACCGTTGGGAAGCGACGGTCGAAATCGGCGATGCCACGGGCGTCAAGGTATGCGCACGGATCGCCGGTCTCGCGCAACCGGGCGTCGATGGCGGCCGCCACGACATCACGTGGCGCCAAGTCACCCATCGGGTGAACACCCGCGGTGATCGAATTGCCTTGCCGGTCAAGCAGTATTCCGCCTTCGCCGCGCACTGCCTCGGTGATCAGCGGACGTCGTCCGCCGGCATCGCCGTCGAAGAGCATTGTTGGGTGGAATTGGATGAACTCGATATCGCTGATCGGCACACCCGCCCACAGCGCCAGCGCGACGCCGTCACCGGTCGAGCCCTCGGGATTCGTGGTGGCCGAATACAGATGGCCCAGTCCGCCGGTCGCGAGAACGACCGATGGAGCGTGCACGATGCCCGGCCCGTCCTCGTTGAGCACCTGTACGCCCGTCACCGCCCCTGCGGTCTGCAGGATCTGCAGAGCGACATGGTTGCGGCGGATATCCAGAATGGTTGCGGCGTGGTCCAGTGCCCGCTGCACCTCGGCCCCGGTCGCGTCGCCGCCGGAATGGATGATGCGGCGCCGGGAATGCCCGCCCTCGCGCGTCAGCGACCAGCGGCCGGGCTCGCTTTCGTCGAACCGCGCTCCGTTGTCCACCAATTCGCGGACCGCGCGATAGCCGTCGGCCACGATCGAGCGCACCGCATCGGGCTCGCACAGCCCCGCGCCTGCGGCAACCGTGTCAGCGACGTGGGCGTCGACGGAGTCGTCGGTGTCCGGCAGGACCACAGCGATGCCACCCTGCGCGTAGAACGTGGCGGTATCGGCGGCCTTGCTCAACACGATCACCGTGCGGCCGCGACGGTGCGCGGCCAGCGCGGCGACCAGACCGGCTACCCCGGTGCCGACCACCACGACGTCGGCCCGCTGATGCCACATCATTCACCGCCGCCCGGTGTGCCGATCTCGATCATCCGCTGCACGCTGGCCCTGGCCCGATCCGCGATATCGCGGTCGACGTCGACCACGTCGGCGCCCTCGATCAGGCAGCGCAGCAGTGCGGCCGGGGTGATCATCTTCATGTACTTGCACGACGCCCGGTCGTTGACGGCGCGGAAGTCGACGTCGGGTGCCGCGCGCCGCAACTGGTGCAACATTCCGACCTCCGTGGCCACCAGCACCTGACGCGCATGCGTTTCGCGGGCGGCGTCCAGCATGCCTCCGGTCGACAGGATCTTCACCCGGTCCTCGGGGAACGCACCCTCGCCGGCGAGATACAAAGCCGAAGTGGCACAACCGCATTCGGGGTGTACATAGAGCTCGGCGTCGGGGTGCGCGAGAGCCTTGTCCGCCAGCTCGTCACCGTTGATCCCGGCGTGCACATGGCATTCTCCGGCCCAGACGTGCAGGTTCTCGCGGCCGGTGACCCGCCGAACGTGGGCGCCCAAGAACTGGTCGGGGCAGAACAGCACATCGCGGTCCTCGGGAATGGAGGCCACCACTTGCACGGCGTTCGACGACGTGCAGCAGATGTCGGTTTCCGCCTTGACCGCGGCTGTGGTGTTGACATACGACACCACGACTGCGCCGGGGTGCTCGGCCTTCCAGGCGCGTAGCTCGTCGGCGGTGATGGAGTCGGCCAGCGAGCAGCCCGCGCGCTGATCGGGAATCAACACCGTCTTGTCCGGCGACAGGATCTTGGCGGTCTCGGCCATGAAATGCACGCCGCAGAAGACGATGGTGTCCTCAGGTGCGGCCGCGGCGATCCGCGAGAGCGCCAACGAGTCGCCGACATGGTCGGCGACGTCCTGGATAGCGGGCAACTGGTAGTTGTGCGCGAGCAGGGTCGCGCCACGCAGGTCGGCGAGGCGACGCACCTCGGCGGCCCACTCCTCGTCGCCGTCGACGCCGGAATAGCCGGTCGGACCATTGGTGATCCGCTCGTCCAACACCGTCATGGCCGCCTCCTCGCGGTGACTAGGTTTTCGACTTATAATCGAAAACATGGTTAATACTAGCACTGCGCACGAGGTGCTTGCCGTCGTCTTCCAGGTTCGGCAGCTCAACACCAAGAATCCGCAGCTCAGCGTCCTGCTGTGGGAGCGAGCCAAAGAGCCGCAACGGGGTGCGTGGTCGCTTCCCGGCGGGCGGCTGCGTCACGACGAGGACATGACCAGTTCAGTTCGGCGACAACTCGCCGAGAAGGTCGACTTACGTGAAATAGCTCATCTCGAACAGCTGGCCGTGTTCTCCGATCCGCACCGCGTGCCCGGTGACCGCACCATTGCGTCGACGTTCCTCGGCCTGGTGCCCTCCCCTGCCACACCGGAGCTGCCATCCGACACCCGTTGGCATCCGGTGAATGCGCTGCCGCCGATGGCGTTCGATCACGGGCCGATGGTCGAGCATGCCCGCATCCGCCTGGCGGCGAAGATGTCGTACACGAACGTCGGATTCGCCTTGTCTCCCAGGGAATTCGCCCTGTCGACGCTGCGGGACATCTACGGCGCCACCCTCGGCTACCAAGTCGATGCCACCAACCTGCAGCGGGTCCTCGCCCGTCGCGGCGTCATCATCCCGACCGGCACGACCGCTCGATCGGGCCGCAGCGGTGGCCGGCCCGCGGCCCTGTACCGCTTCGCCGACTCCGCATACCGGGTCACCGACGAATTCGCCGCTTTACGGCCGCCGGGGTAGGTGACTGGAATCTTAAGGTCTTCTTAAGTCACAATGGCGGGATGGACTTGGGCAACGTCGCACCCGCAGATTCCGGTGCCGAGTGGATCGGATCTGTCCCGCACGAGGACATCGCGCGGGGCGTGTGGCCGCAGCTGCCCGCCAAAGACCCGTTCTACGTGCCTCCACGGGGCTTCCAGCACGCCGCGCCGGGGACAGTCCTGCGCAGCCGTGACGTCGAGGTGGCCTTCCTCGGGCTGATCCCGCAGAAGTTCACCGCCACCCAGCTGCTGTACCGGACCACCGACATGAACGGCGAGCCCGAGGCGACCGTCACCACGGTGATCGCCCCGGCCGACCGCGCGCCGGGGCAGGTCTGCCCGGTGCTGTCATATCAGTGCGCCATCGATGCGGTGACGTCACGCTGCTTCCCGTCGTACGCGCTGCGGCGGCGGGCGATGGCAGCGGGGGCACTCGCACAGTTCGAGTTCTTCCTCATCGCGGCGGCCCTTGCCGAGGGCTGGGCGGTGTCGGTACCCGACCACGAAGGCACAAAGGGCACGTGGGGCACACCGTACGAGCCGGGCTACCGGATCCTCGACGGCCTGCGCGCCGCCGTGAGCGCCGATCGGCTCGATCTGTCGGAGAAGGCGCCGATCGGTCTGTGGGGCTATTCCGGGGGCGGCCTGGCCACGGCGTGGGCCGCCGAGATGGCCGGCTCGTACGCCCCCGAGTTGAACATCGTCGGCGCCGTGCTGGGCTCCCCGGTGGCCGACCTCGGGCATGCGTTTCGCCGCCTCAACGGCAGCTTCTACGCAGGTCTGCCCGCGATGGTGGTGGCCGCGCTGTCGCACGTCTATCCCGAGCTCGACCGCGTCATCCAGGAGCACGCCACCGAAACCGGCAAGGCCATGCTGCTGCGGGTGGAGGACATGACCACCGCGTATGCCGTACTGCGGCTGATCGGGATGGACATGGGCAGGCTCGTCGACCGGCCGCTGGATCAGATCCTCGCCATGCCGGAGGTGCAGAACGTCTTCGACAGCATCAAGCTCGGCACCGCGGTGCCGACGCCCCCGGTGCTGCTCGTGCAGGCGATGCACGACCGGATCGTGTCGGTCGACGACATCGACGCGTTGGCCGACACCTACCTCTCCGGGGGCGCTTCGGTGACCTACCACCGGGACCTGTTCAGCGAGCACATGCTGCTGCACCCAATGTCGGCGCCGATGGCGCTCCGTTGGCTGATCGACCGGTTCGCGGGCAAGCCGTTGGGCGAGCACATCGTCCGAACCAAATGGCCGACGCTGCTGAACCCGATGACCTACGTGGGGATGGCCCGGCTCGCGCGCATCGTCGCGAAGGTCGTCACGGGGCGGACGGTAGAGCGCCGTCCGCTGTGACCGGCTGCGGCGGCAGCACGGGCTGATCGATCGGCGGCCAGCCACCGAGATCGTCGCGAGACGTCGACACCGCGATCAGTGCGTAGATCAACGCCGCCGCGGCGACCGGAAACAGGACCGACGCCGCGATCAGCCAGCCTGAGTGGCCGAAGAACACCGGCGGCGCCTCGGTCACGTAGACCACGCGATGCTCGGGTGAGATCGGCGCACCGGCGATATCGATGACGTCGTAGCGCGCCCGCACGATCAGCGCGCCCACGCCCGCGGCCGCCCCAAACGCCGCCGCCGAGCCGAACGCCAATGCCGCGCACAGCACCGGACCGCGGTGGGCGCGCCACTGCCACACCAGCACCGCAGTCACCACGGCCAGCACCACAACCATGCCGAGGAGCAGGAACGCCGCGATGAAAAAGTTGTCCGATTCGCTGCCCAGCGAAGCGTGGACCCGCTCACCGCTCTTGGTCAGCGCGATGACACCGTGGATCGGCGGCGCGATCCATCCCCACAGCGCTCCGACCACGGCGCCCGCGACAGCAAGGCCGACGACGACTGCCGCTGCGGCACGGGCGGGTGAAATGCGCGGTGGGGCAAGCTCATTCATCGTTCGTCGAGGTCCTTCGAGTCCTGGGTGCCGTGCCGGGAACACGCGGCCGACCACCCGTCGGGACGCACCTGCACCACCATGCGTCTGCCGCATTCCGCGCAGAACCGCGGTGGCTCGAGCCCGAGCTGGGCCGCAGTGGGCACGGCGCCGCCTGCGGGCTCGCCAGTGTAGACGTTGAACTTGGCGGTCCCCATCAGACAAACCACCGTCAGATGGTGGCGTTGAGCGCCTTGATCGGCATCTGCAGGTCGTCGAGCAGCTCCAGGTCGGCTTCGGCCGGGCGGCCCAGCGTCGTCAGGTAGTTGCCGACGATGACCGCGTTGATGCCACCGAGGATGCCCTGCTTGGCGCCGAGGTCGCCCAGGGTGATCTCGCGACCGCCGGCAAACCGCAGCATCGTGCGCGGCAGCGCCAGCCGGAACGCCGCGACGGCCTTCAGCGCCTCCGACGCCGGCAGCACCGCCAAATCACCGAACGGGGTGCCGGGACGCGGGTTGAGGAAGTTCAGCGGGACCTCGTGCGGATCGAGCTCGGCGAGATTGGCCGCGAACTCGGCCCGCTGTTCGAGGGTCTCACCCATGCCGAGGATGCCGCCGCAGCAGACCTCCATGCCGGCATCGCGGACCATCAGCAGCGTGTCCCAGCGTTCGTCCCACGTGTGCGTGGTCACCACCTCGGGAAAGAACGACTTGGCGGTCTCCAGGTTGTGGTTGTAGCGGTGCACGCCCATGGCCGACAGCCGATCCACCTGCTCCTGCGTCAGCATGCCGAGCGAGCAGGCGATCTGGATGTCGACCTCGTCGCGGATCGCTTCGATGCCCGCGGCGACCTGAGCCAGCAGCCGCTCGTCGGGTCCGCGCACGGCGGCCACGATGCAGAACTCGGTCGCGCCGGACTTGGCCGTCTGCTTGGCGGCTTCCACCAGGCTGGGAACGTCCAGCCAGGCACTGCGTACAGGTGACGCGAAAAGCCCTGACTGCGAACAGAAGTGGCAGTCTTCGGGGCAGCCGCCGGTCTTGAGGCTGATGATGCCCTCGACCTCGACCTCGGGACCGCACCAGCGCATGCGCACCTCGTGCGCCAAGGCGAGCAGTTCGTCGAGCCGGTCGTCGGCCAGTTGCAGGACGGTCAGCACCTGGTCTTGCGTCAGACCTTCGCCTCGTTCGAGCACCTGCTCCCGGGTCTCGGTCAGGATGTCGCTCAAACCCATGCACCTTCCTCAACTTGCTCTTCGCCCACGCGGCTCATCGGCCAACTTGAACGGCGTTCAGGTTATGGTAGCGAGGTGCAGCTGCACAAACGCGACGTGGTCGAGGCGGCGACGGCGATCCTGGACACCTACGGGATTGCCGACCTGACGATGCGGCGCCTCGGCCGGGAGCTCAACGTCTCTCCCGGCGCGCTGTACTGGCACTTCGCCAACAAGCAGCAGTTGCTCGGCGCGATCGCGGACCGGATCCTCGAGCCCGTCGGCGACGCTCGAGGTGACTGGCCCGACCGCGTCAGGGGTATCTGCGGCCGCCTGCGCGACGCGCTGCTGTCCCACACCGACGGCGCGGAGTTGGTATCGGCCAGCTTCGCGGCAGGCCAGTCCCAGGCGATGACGCAGACCGTGGCCCGACTGGCCGACGCCGCCGCCGACGCAGGGGTCGACGGGGCGCACGCCGAGTTGGCCGCCCGCACGGTCGTTTACTACGTCTTGGGGTTCACCGCCGACGAGCAGTCACGGCTGCAGTGGGATGCCGCGGGCGCCGAGCTGCCCGATGAGCAATCCGTGCTCACCGACGACGCAGGCGAGCGGTTCAGATTCGGGCTCGCGCTGCTCATCGACGGCATCGCCGCGCGGGATGTGGTTGTCGGAGGGCGCGACTAACGTCGCAGGCATGATCACCGTCGCTGACGTGCGGCGCATAACGTCGACGCTGCCCAGGTCGTACGAAGTGGTCGTCCGCGACCGGATCAAGTTCCGGATCGGGCAGATCGTCTACCTGGCATTCTCGCGGGACGAGACGGTGATGGGGTTCGCATTCCCGAAGGAGGAGCGCGATGGCCTGGTCGCCTCGGAGCCCGAGAAGTTCATGGTGCCGGGTCCGTCCGACATGCGTTACAACTGGGTCCACGTGCGCCTCGACGCCATCGATCCGGTCGAGCTTCGCGAGATCGTCGTCGAGGCGTGGCGCATGTGTGTGCCGAAAAGCGTTGCGGCGACGGTGCCTTAGCCGGCGCTAGAAGAATTTCGACGTGTTGGCCACCGCGCCGTTGTCGCAGGAGACGGTGACGTCCCAATTTCGGAAGGCGGGAACTGCCGGAGCAATCACCAGATCGAACGTGGAATTGGCCGGTAGCGAGAAGCTGCGGTTCACCAGATCGGACGCGTACGTGCACTGCGACGCGACACCACTGTGGTCGGTGACGTGTGCGGTCAAGCTTCCCAGACCCTGATCCCACGAGATCGACGGAGCCGCCGGCGGCTGAGTCTGCTGCTGGCCCTGCGCGCAGGTGTAGAAATAGTCTCCCCACAGGACGTTGTTCGGGTCGCTGGCAGCGGCGCAGTCGGGATCCGCCTCGGCGGCGGGCGCCGCGATGACCCCGATGGCGCCGAGCGCTGACGCCACAAGAGAAGTGATCGTCTTGATGCTGGTGGCCATGTTGCCTCCCGAGGTCTCGATGACCTGCTACCCGGGGACTCGTCCCTAGCCGGAGGGTACGGCGAAAGCCAGGTCACAGGGCCGGTTCGGCACTTTTGTTCGCCATCAGGGTTCGATCGGATGCTCCACCCGCTGATTGCCATCCCAGTGCCGAAGCGCCACAGCCGTCACCGGCCGGTCGCGGGGCATGCGCCGCAGCGAGAGCGCGTCGGCGACCTTCTCCTCGCGGACGCGGCGCGCGAGCGTGACGTGGGGCGTCCATTGCCCGGGCTCCGCATGCGGCAGCGGCCCCGGCGACATGTGGGGCAGGCAGGCCTGGTGTACGTCGGCTTGCAGCGCCAACAGCTCAACGGACGGGATCACCAACCGCACCAGGGTGAACGGTCCGCGGCCGAACAGCATCGGCGCCCCGATCGTGCACGCGAACGGCAGCAGGCGCAGCACGGGGCGCAGTGCGTCGTCGACGGCGCCGTCCATGTGCTCGGCGACCGACAGGGTGACGTGCGGCCGGTTGCTTGGCGAGGTCGAGCCGGCCAGGCTCCGCACGCCCGCGTCGGTCAAGTCAGCCCAGATGCGCCGGAGCCCGGCTTCGCCGTCCGGGTCGAATAGCAGCTCGACGGAGTGGACCATCTCAACCCGCCAGATCCTTGACCCACTGACTGTCGAACGCCGCCGAGCTCATCGCCTCGAATTGCCGGGGGTCTAAAGCACCGGCACCATCCGGCAGTACCGCCCGCAGCGGCGCCATTCCCGCCAGCACCGCGCGATTTCCCGTTTCGATGACATCCGGTTCCAGCGGCCACGCACCGATCACCGCGCCGGCACACCAAACATTTTGCGAGGCAAGGGCTTCCAACGTCAGCGCGACATGGTTCAGCGTCCCGAGGCCCGCTCGCGCAACCACGAGAACCGGTGCGGCGAGGTCGACCGCGAGATCACGGAGCGTCGCCCCGCCGTCGCCGATCTCGACAAGCAGCCCACCTGCGCCCTCGACCAGCGTCAGGCGGCCCGGCCGGTCCGCCTCGGTGACCATCGAGCCCAGCTCCTGCCGCGACGGCAGCCGCGCCCCCGCCCGCTGCGCGGCCGCCGCGGGCGCTAACGGCTCGGGGAGCCTCGCGAGGCCGTGCAGTTCGGTGACACCGGACAGCCGCCCGACGTCGGCGAGGTCGTCATCGCCGTCCGCGCAACCGGTTTGAACCGGCTTGCACACCGCGACGTCGATGCCGGCCAGCCTGGCATGACACGCCAGTGCCGCCGTCGCCACCGTCTTACCGACGCCGGTGTCGGTACCCGTGACGACGAGGACGCTCACGCGCGCGCCGTCGAGAGCACTTCCTTGAGCACCCCGGCCGCCAATGTCATCTCATCCGCCGACAATGACGCGCGCGCCGTGAGCCGCAGCCGTGAGGTGCCCGCGGGCACCGTCGGCGGGCGGAAGCACCCCACCCGCACACCGCGGTCGAGGCACGCGGTCGCGGCGGACAGAGCCACCTCAGGTGCGCCGAGGATCACCGACACCACCGCCGAGTCGGGTTGACCGGGCACATCGCACACCTCGGCCAGTTTCGTGGCGTAGCGGAGAACGTCCTGTGCCCGCCAAGGCTCGGCGATCAGGATCCGCAGGGCCGCCCACGCCGCTCCGACGGCCGCCGGCGCGAGTCCGGTGTCGAAAATGAACGGCCGCGCCGCGTCGATCAGATGGTCACGCACGGCGGCAGGTCCGAGCACGGCGCCGCCCTGGCTACCCAGCGCCTTGGACATCGTCACGGTCATCACGACGTCCGGCGCACCGGCAAGGCCGACTTCCTCCAACAGGCCACGACCACCGGTCCCCCGAACCCCGAGCCCGTGGGCCTCATCGACGATCAGCAGCGCATCGTGCCTCCTGCACACGTCGTGAAGCCTGCGCAGCGGCGCGAGGTCACCGTCGGCGCTGAACACCGAATCGGTGATCACCACCGCCCGGTCCTCGTCGCGCGACGACAGCGCCTTCTCCACCGCGGCCACGTCTCGATGCGGCGTCACCGCCACCCGCGCCCGTGACAGGCGGCAGGCGTCGACCAACGACGCATGGGTCAGCGCGTCGGACACCAGAAGCGAGCCAGGGCCGGACAGCGCGACCACCGCACCCAGATTGGCCGTGTACCCCGACGAGAACACCAGCGCCGACTCGGCGCCGGCGAAGTCGGCCAAGGCGGCCTCGAAGCCCTCATGCAGTTCGGTGTTACCGGTGACGAGCCGCGATCCGGACGACCCGGCGCCCCAGGTGCGCAGAGCGGCCACACCGCCCTCGATCACGTCGGGATGCTGTGAAAGACCGAGGTAGTCGTTTGAGGCCAGGTCGAGCTCGGCGCCGACGGGCGGCCGCGCGCGCAGCGACCGGCGCAACCCGGCCGCGCGCCGCTGGCGCGCGACCTCGTCGAGCCAGGCCAACGGGGAAACGTCTACCCGTGTCACGATGCCCCCTGGAGCAGACAATTGAACACGCCGGCCGAGCCGGCAATTGAACACCGTTCAGGTTAGTGCACGGGCGACGCCGACCATCGCCGAGGTGATCTGACCGACCTCCTCCGGCGTGCAGACATACGGCGGCATCGCATAGACGAGGTTGCGGAACGGGCGCAGCCAGATGCCGTGCTCCAGCGCCGCCGCGGTGGCCACCGGCACGTCGACGGGCTGCGCCATCTCGACCACGCCGATGCCGCCGAGCACCCGGACGTCGGCCACACCGGGCAGCGACCGCGCCGGCTCCAGGCCCTCCCGCAGCCCTGCCTCGATCTCGGCGACCCGCGCCCGCCAGTCCTGTCCGAGCAGCAGTTCGACCGAGGCCACCGCCACCGCGCACGCCAGCGCGTTGGCCATGAATGTCGGGCCGTGCATCAACGCCCCCGGCGCGTGGCTACTGATCGTGTGCGCGATGTGCGTGGTGCACAGGGTCGCGGCCAGGGTGATGTAGCCGCCGGTGAGCGCCTTGCCGACACACATGATGTCGGGGGTGACCCCGGCCCGGTCGGCGGCGAACAACTCTCCCGTGCGGCCGAAGCCGGTGGCGATCTCGTCGAGGATCAGCAGCACCTCGTGGCGGGAGCAGATGTCCCGCAGGTCGGCCACATACCGCGCATCGTGGAAGCGCATGCCGCCGGCGCCCTGCACAAGGGGTTCCACGATGACCGCGGCGAGTTCGTCGGCATGCTCGGCCAGCTGCGCCTCGAACGCGGCGCTGTAGCCGGGGTCGTAATCGGTCGGCACCTGGGGGGCGAACACCTGATCCGCCAGGACATCGGTCCACAGCGAGTGCATTCCGCCGTCGGGATCGCACACGCTCATCGGCGTGAACGTGTCGCCGTGATAGCCACCGCGCCACGTCATCAGCCGGTGTTTCCGCGGGCGATCGAGGCTGCGCCAGTACTGCAGTGCCATCTTGACCGCGACCTCGACGGACACCGATCCCGAGTCGCTGAAGAACACGGTCTCCAGCCCGTCCGGGGTGATCTCGACCAACAGCTGGGCGAGGCGGGCGGCCGGTTCGTGGGTGAGGCCGCCGAACATCACGTGGTTCATCCGGGCCAGCTGAGACGCGATGGCGTAGTCGAGCGATGGGTGGCCGTGGCCGTGAATGGCGGTCCACCACGAACTCATCGCATCGAGCACCTCGACGCGCTTGCCGTCCACGATCAACGTCAGCCATGCCCCGCTCGCGCCCACGGCGACAAACGGCGTCATCGCCTCGGCGCCGATCGTGCTGTAGGGGTGCCACACATGGGCGGCGTCGATCGCACCGATTTCAGCGGGCGTCAGCGCGGCCATAGAAGACGAGCCTATCCCTCTGCCGGTGCGTGCCGTTTGCTACCGAATCGCACGCCGGCGCGCGCGACATGAGACGCACAGCGATCTTCGGTAGATTGTCTCGCGATCATGATGACCCTCGCCCCTGCCCGGCCGACGGTGGTTACCGCGGGTGGGCCCGTCCCCGGTGCGCCCGCGGCAGACCGCAAGTCCGTGTTTTACCGCCACGACCTCGACGGCCTCCGCGGTATCGCCATCGCCCTCGTTGCGGCGTTCCACGTCTGGTTCGGTCGCGTTTCGGGCGGTGTGGACGTGTTTCTCGCATTGTCCGGCTTCTTCTTCGGTGGGCGTCTGCTGCGGACGGCGCTGACGCAGGGAGCGCCGCTGTCCCCGATTCCCGAGGTCAAACGGCTGGTTCGACGGTTACTGCCCGCGCTGGTCGTGGTACTCGCCGCGGCGGCGGGGCTGACAATCCTCGTTCAGCCGGAGACCCGCTGGGAGACGTTTGCTGACCAGAGCCTGGCCAGCCTCGGCTATTTCCAGAACTGGGAATTGGCGAACACCGCCGCCGACTATCTGCGGGCGGGCGAGTCCGTCAGCCCCCTGCAACACATCTGGTCGATGTCGGTCCAAGGGCAGTTCTACATCGGGTTTCTCGGGCTGATCTTCCTGTTCGCCTTTCTGTTCCGCCGCGTTCTCGGCCGGTATATGCGCGCGTCGCTCGTCGTGCTGCTGGGTGCATTGACCGTCGCGTCGTTTGTCTACGCGATCTTTGCCCACAACGCCGACCAGGCGACCGCGTACTACAACAGTTTCGGGCGCGGTTGGGAACTTCTGCTCGGCGCGCTGGTGGGCGCTTTGGTCGGCTACATCCGCTGGCCGATGTGGCTGCGTTCGTCGGTTGCGGTGGTCGCCCTCGCGGCGGTGTTGTCCTGCGGCGCGCTGATCAACGGTGTCAAGGAGTTCCCCGGCCCGTGGGCTCTGGTGCCCGTCGGCGCCACCATGCTGTTCATCCTCACCGGCGCGAACCGGCTGGCCGACCCGCACACCGACGGCAAGCTGCCGTTTCCCAACCGGCTGCTGGCCACGAAACCGTTCGTCTGGCTCGGATCGATCGCCTACTCGCTGTACCTCTGGCACTGGCCGCTGCTGATTTTCTGGCTCGTCTATGCCGACCGGCAGCGGGTCGGCTTCCTCGACGGCGCCGGCGTGCTACTGATATCGGTGCTGCTGGCGTGGCTCACCACCAAATACGTCGAGAACCCGCTGCGCTACCGCTCCACCGCCTCAGACCACGGCTCGGCAGCGACGGTGGGCCTGCGCACCCGGTTGCGCAGGCCCACGATCGCGCTGGGGTCGGTGGTCGCGCTGCTCGGCGTGGCCTTGACCGCGACATCCTTCACCTGGCGCGAGCACGTGATGGTGCAGAACGCGAACGCCGAGGAACTGGTGGGGCTCGACCTGCGCAACTATCCCGGCGCCCACGTCCTGCTGGACCACGCACCCGTACCCGACGCGCCGATGCGGCCCACCGTGCTGGAGGCAAAGCAGGACCTGCCGGAGACGACGGTCGACGGCTGCATCAGCGACTTCGACAATGTCAGCGTCACCACCTGCGCATACGGCGACCAGTCGGCGACCCACACCATCGCGCTGGCCGGCGGGTCACACGCCGAGCACTGGATCACGGCGCTGGATCTGCTGGGGAAGCTGCACCACTTCAAGATCACCACATATCTGAAGATGGGCTGCCCGCTCACCACCGAGGACGTCCCCCTCGTGATGGGCGACAACAGGCCCTACCCGAAGTGTCACACCTGGAACGAGGCGGTGATGAAGAAGATCATCGCCGATCGCCCCGACTACGTGTTCACCACCGCGACCCGGCCCTGGAACATCAGACCGGGCGACGTGATGCCCGGCACCTACGTGGGGATCTGGCAGACCCTGTCGGACAACAACATTCCGATCCTGGCGATGCGCGACACCCCGTGGCTGGTGCGCAAGGGCAAGCCGTTCTTCCCGGCAGACTGCCTCGCCGACGGCGGCAACGCCATTTCGTGTGGGATCAGACGCTCCGATGTGCTGGCTGCCTCGAACCCCGCGCTGCCATGGGTGAACCGATTCCCGTTGATGAAGCCGTTGGACATGAGCGACGCCGTCTGCCGCAAGGACGTCTGCCGCGCGGTCGAGGGAAACGTGCTGATCTACCACGATTCTCATCACATCTCGAAGACGTACATGCGGACGATGGCCGATGAGCTCGGCCGCCAGATCGGGGCCGCTACCCACTGGTGGTGACTACCGCGCATCCGACCGTGGGCGCCGATAAGGTCAAATGATGTCCTCGACGACGGTGTGGCCCGGTACTCCGTATCCGCTCGGCGCCACCTACGACGGCGCAGGCACCAATTTCTCGCTGTTCTCCGAGGTCGCCGAGCGGGTTGAGCTGTGCCTCATCGCCAAGGACGGCACCGAGGAGCGGATCAACCTCGACGAGGTCGACGGCTTCGTGTGGCACGCCTATCTGCCGACGGTGACGCCGGGACAGCGGTACGGCTTCCGGGTGTACGGACCGTGGGACCCGGCGTCGGGCCACCGATGCGATCCGAGCAAGCTGCTGCTCGACCCGTACGGGAAGTCGTTTCACGGTGACTTCGAGTTCACCCAGGCACTGTTCTCCTACGATCTGGCGGCCGCCAAGGTGGATCCTGCCGACGCAGGCAATCCACCCCGGGTCGATTCCCTCGGCCACACCATGACCAGCGTCGTCGTCAACCCGTATTTCGATTGGGCGTCCGACCGCGCGCCGCGCACGCCCTATCACGAGACGGTGATCTACGAGGCGCACGTCAAGGGCCTCACCCAATGTCACCCGGCCGTCCCGGAGGAGCAGCGCGGCACCTACGCGGGGCTGGCGCACCCGGCGATCATCGAGCATCTGAGGTCACTGAATGTCACCGCCATCGAGCTGATGCCGGTGCACCAGTTCATGCACGACCACCGACTGCTCGACCTGGGACTACGAAATTATTGGGGCTACAACACTTTCGGGTTCTTCGCGCCGCACTACCAGTATTCGTTCAGCAGGCACGCCGGCGGTGCCGCCGCCGAGTTCAAGACCATGGTCCGGACCTTCCACGAGGCCGGCATCGAGGTGATCCTCGACGTGGTCTACAACCACACCGCCGAGGGCAACCACCTCGGGCCGACGATCAACTTCCGCGGCATCGACAACGCCGCCTACTACCGTCTGGTCGACGGGGATCTGAAGTTCTACAAGGACTTCACCGGAACCGGCAACAGCCTCAACGCACGGCACCCGCACACCCTGCAGCTGATCATGGACTCACTGCGCTACTGGGTGCTCGACATGCACGTCGACGGCTTCCGCTTCGACCTGGCCGCCACTCTGGCGCGCGAGTTCTACGACGTCGACCGGCTGAGCGCGTTCTTCGACCTCGTGCAGCAGGATCCCGTGGTCAGTCAGGTGAAGCTGATCGCCGAGCCGTGGGACATCGGCGAGGGCGGCTACCAGGTCGGAAATTTCCCAGGTTTGTGGACCGAGTGGAACGGGAAGTATCGCGACACTGTGCGTGATTACTGGCGGGGAGAACCCGCGACCCTCGGCGAATTCGCCTCCCGGCTGACCGGCTCATCTGACCTCTATGAGGCCACCGGCCGCCGGCCGAGCGCGAGCATCAACTTCGTCACCTGTCATGACGGCTTCACGTTGAACGACCTGGTGTCCTACAACGAGAAACACAACGAGGCCAACGGGGAAGACAATCGTGACGGCGAGAGCCACAACCGGTCGTGGAACTGCGGGGTGGAGGGGCCGACCGACGACCCGAACATCCTGGCGCTGCGCGGCAAGCAGATGCGCAACATCATCGGCACGCTGATGCTGTCGCAGGGCACCCCGATGCTGTCGCACGGCGACGAGATCGGCCGCACCCAGAAGGGCAACAACAACGTCTACTGCCAGGACTCCGAGCTGTCCTGGATGGACTGGTCGCTGTGCAAGGTCAACGCCGACCAGTTGGCGTTCACCCGCAAGGTGACCAAGCTGCGCAAGGGCCACCCCGTGTTCCGCCGTCGCCGGTTCTTCGAGGGCGAGCCGATCCGCAGCGGCGACCAGGTCCGCGACATCGCGTGGCTCACCCCGGCCGGGACGGAGATGACCCGCGAGGACTGGGGGTCCGGGCTCGACAAGTGCGTAGCGGTGTTCCTCAACGGCGATGCCATTCCGGCGCCAAACGAACGCGGCGAACGAGTGGTCGACGACTCCTTCCTACTGTGCTTCAACGCGCACGACCAAGAGCAGGATTTCATTGCCCCGCAGGGTGATTACGCCAAGGAGTGGACCGCCGACCTGGACACCGCCGACCCGCAGGGCGACACCGACCTCGTGGTCGCGGCAGGCGAGAAGATCACGCTGCAGCCCCGGTCGCTTCTCGTGCTGCGTAAGACCGCCTGACGCATGGCTTATCCCCTGCTGTCGACGTATCGACTCCAGATGCGCGGCGCTGCCAGTGGCGATGCGTTCACCTTCGCCGACGCCGAGGATCTGCTGCCCTACCTCGACGACCTCGGAGTCTCCCACCTCTACCTGTCGCCGATCCTGACCGCCGTGCACGGCTCGACACACGGATACGACGTCACCGACCCCACCACCGTGTCGGCCGAGTTGGGCGGCGCCGAGGGACTGGCCCGATTGTCGGCGGCCGCACGCGCCCGGGGCATGGGCCTGATCGTCGACATCGTTCCCAACCACGTCGGTGTCGATGATCCCAGGCAGAACGCGTGGTGGTGGGACGTGCTGAAGCACGGCCGCGACTCCGACTACGCGTCGTTCTTCGATATCGACTGGGCGCTGGACAACGACCGGATCGTGATGCCGGTGCTGGGTTCTGACGACGACGTGAACGACCTCGTGGTCGACCGCGCCGAGTTGCGCCTCGGCGACCTCGCCTATCCGATCGCCCCCGGCACCGGTTCCGGCACCGGCCGCGAGGTCCATGACCGTCAGCACTATCACCTGATCGGCTGGCGCAACGGGATCTGCGGCTACCGGCGCTTCTTCTCGATCACCTCGCTGGCCGGCCTGCGGCAAGAGGACCGCGCCGTGTTCGACGCCACCCACGTCGAGGTGAAGCGCTGGTTCGACGAAGGTCTCGTCGACGGTGTACGCATCGACCATCCGGACGGGTTATCCGATCCGACAGGCTATCTGACGTGGCTGCGGGAGATCACCGGGCCACGGGCGTGGATCGTCATCGAAAAGATCTTGGCCGTCGACGAACCGCTGGATCCGAGCCTTCCCGTGGCGGGCACCACCGGTTACGACGCGCTGCGCGAAGTCGGCGGATTGTTCATCGACCCGGCCGGCGCCGCAACCCTCACCGACCTCGTCGATTCGACCGGTTTCGATTATCGCGACATGCCGCAGCTCGCGCGTACGCTCAAGGTGCGCACCGTCACCGACACGCTCGGCAGTGAGCTGGCACGGCTGAGCCGAACCATAACGGCCGCAACCGATTACGCGTCCCCGAAACTCGGGGAGGCAGTCGCGGTGCTGCTGAGCCGCATCGGTGTTTACCGCTCCGACTATCTGAACCTTTCGGCGGTGCTGCCGACCGCGCTTGCCGAAGCCGTGTCCGCCCGGCCCGATCTGGCCGAGCCGCTGGCCGTCGTCTCCGCTGCCGTTGGGTGCGACCGGGCCACGGGCGTGCGGCTGCAACAGCTGTGCGGCGCCGCGACGGCGAAGTCGATGGAGGACTGCCTGTTCTATCGCGACCCTCGGCTGGTGTCGGTCAACGAAGTCGGTGGCGAACCCGACCGCTTCGGGGTGAGCGTCGCCGAATTCCATCAGCGCACCGCGGTGCGAGCGACGTTGTGGCCCAAGGCGATGACAGCGTTGAGCACACACGACACCAAGCGCGGCGAAGACGTACGGGCGCGGATCGGGGTGCTGTCTCAGGTGCCCTCGCTGTGGTCGGAGTACGTCAGTGCATGGGAACGGCGGAGTGCGTCGCCCGACCCGATGACCGGGCTGTTCCTGTGGCAGAACATCTTCGGCGTCTGGCCGGTCGACGGCATCGTCACCGATGAGCTGCGCGGGCGCCTGCACGCCTACGCCGAGAAGGCGATCCGCGAAGCGGCCGTGCACACCACGTGGAACGACCCCGACGCCGAGTTCGAGGGCAAGGTGCACGCCTGGATCGACGACCTGATCGACGGGCCGCTGGCCACCGAGCTGACCAAGTTGGTGGCACGGCTCGACGAGTACACCCGTGCCGATGCCCTCGGCCAGAAGCTGATCGCCCTGACCGCGCCCGGCGTCCCGGACGTCTACCAGGGCACCGAGCTGTGGGACGACAGCCTGGTCGATCCCGACAACAGGCGGCCGGTCGACTACGGCGTCCGGCGTGCGGCGCTGTCGGCGTCGTCGCACCCGAAGATCCGAATCGTGGCGGCCGCGTTGCACCTGCGCCGCGCGAAGCCGGACGTCTTCAGCGACGGCGGCTACACGCCACTGCTCGCGAACGGGCCGGCCGCCGCCCACCTGGTTGCGTTCCTGCGCGGATCGGACGTTGTGACCGCGGTGACCCGGCATTCCGCCGAGCTCACCGAGGCAGGTTGGGGCGAGACGGTTCTGAAGCTTCCCGATGGCACGTGGGAGAACCGCGTCGGCACCGGCCGGTTCAGCGGATCGGTCTCCCCCGCCGACCTCTTCGCCGAGCTACCCGTGGCACTGCTGGAGCGCGTCGATGACTGAATTCGCGGTGTGGGCACCGCGTCCCGACCGGGTCCGGCTGGACGTCGACGGCACTGTGTACCCGATGACCCGGTCCGAAGACGACTGGTGGCGCGCGGATGTCGATGCCCGACCGGACGCGAGTTACGGGTTCGTCCTCGATGACGACCCGAAGGTCCTGCCCGATCCGAGGTCGGCGCGCCAGCCCGACGGCGTGCACGAACGCTCGCAACTCTGGCGGCCGGTGCCCGACGCGTGGACAGACCATGACTGGCAGGGCCGCTCGATCGAGGGCGGGGCGATCTACGAACTGCACATCGGCACCTTCACGCCGGACGGCACCTTCGACTCGGCCATCGAAAAGTTGGACTATCTGGTCGATCTCGGCGTCGACTTCGTCGAGATCATGCCGGTCAACGCCTTCAGCGGCACGCACGGCTGGGGCTACGACGGTGTGCTCTGGTACGCCGTGCACGAGCCCTACGGCGGCCCGGACGGGTTGGTGCGGCTCATCGACGCTTGCCACCACCGCGGCCTCGGGGTACTGATCGACGCGGTCTTCAACCACCTCGGCCCGTCTGGGAATTACCTGCCGAAGTTCGGGCCTTACCTGTCGACCGGCAGCAACCCGTGGGGCGAGTCGATCAACATCGCCGACGCCGATGCCGACGAGGTGCGCCGCTACATCATCGACTGTGCGCTGTGCTGGATGCGCGACTTCCACGCCGACGGCTTGCGACTCGACGCGGTGCACGCGCTGGTCGACACGACCGCGATCCACATACTCGAGGAACTGGCCGCCGAAACCGACGCGCTGTCAGCGCACCTGGGCCGACCGCTGTCGCTCATCGCCGAGAGCGACAAGAACGACCCGCGGCTGATCACCCCCCGTGACCGCGGTGGCTACGGGATGACGGCACAGTGGGACGACGACATCCATCATGCGATTCACGCCGCCGTGTCGGGTGAACGGCAGGGCTATTACGGCGACTTCGGGTCGCTCGAGACACTGGCGTTCACGCTGAAGCACGGCTATTTCCACGCGGGCACGTATTCGACGTTCCGGCATCGGCGGCACGGCCGCCCGCTGGACACCGCGACAATCCCGGCGACCCGGCTATTGGCCTACACCCTCACCCACGATCAGGTGGGCAACCGCGCCATCGGCGACCGGCCATCGCAGAACCTGACGACGGGTCAGCAGGCCGTGAAGGCCGCGCTGGCGCTCGGATCGCCCTACACTGCAATGCTTTTCATGGGTGAAGAGTGGGGCTCGTCGAGCCCGTTCCAGTTCTTCAGCTCGCATCCCGAGCCCGAGCTGGCCAGGGCGACCGCGGAGGGCCGCAAGCGCGAGTTCGCCGAACACGGTTGGGACGCCGACGAAATCCCGGACCCGCAGGACCCCGAGACGTTTCTGCGTTCGAAGCTGAAGTGGGACGAGATCGACGAGGGCGAGCACGGCCGGCTACGTCGCGTCTACCATGGACTGCTCGCGCTGCGGCGGAATGAGCCCGACATGGCGGACCACTGGTTGGACCACATGACGGTCGACTACGACGAAGACCAGCGCTGGATTGTCATGCGCCGCGGTGCGCTCGCCGTCGTCTGCAATCTGAACGCCGACGAGGTGACCGTACCCGTGACCGGAAAAGCGTTGTTGGCGTGGGGTGAACCCACTGTCAGTGCCGACGCCACGCGACTGGACGGGCATTCTTTCGCGGTTCTGCGAACTGTCAAGTCGTAATCCACAGCGAGTGCGCGCCTGTGGACAACGGATGACCAATAGGTGGCAACCATGCTCATGATTCATGGATGTCTCATACCGAACTGCTCCCGATACCGCCCATCGGTACTGCCACCGATCCTGTGCACTCGCCCGCCGATCTCAGACAACGGTGGCGAGCGCTGATGGGACCCCTCGGGTTCGGTCAACGTCTGTTGTGGGTGGGCTTCATGGGCCGCGATCGACGGCTGTACAAGACGATGACACAGATCCCCATGCCGCCTCGTCCACGCCGCGATTTCGTCGATGATGTTCTGGTTCGGTTGCACTGGATCCTCTATGAGTTCGAACCCGGAACCACGCCGGCACTTCTCATCACCCGGCCCGGTGTGGGAGGGCTCTCCGAACTGGACCGGCAGTGGGCAGCGCTTCTGACAGACGTCGCGGCCGACCGCGACGTTCAGCTCGAGCCAATTTTTCGCGCCAACGACGAGTGCATCGTCCAGATCGACTGCGCTGCATGAACTACTACCGCGCGTTACATGGACCGCATCGGTCTTCGTGAGCTTCGACAGCATGCGAGCCGCTACATCGCGCGCGTGGCCAAAGGAGAAACATTGGAGGTCACCCGGCGGGGACGACTGGTAGCGCGGATAGTTCCAGCCGGGGAAGACACCTGGGACGATTTGATTCTCCGTGGAGACGTCGTTCCCGCCGCCTCGTCGGAGGACCTCCTGGCCGAACGCCCGGCCGACTACGGCTTCGACGGCTGACGCAGTTGTACCTGGACGCTTCGGCGCTGGTGAAACTTGTTGTCGTGGAGGCCGAATCGAGCGCTCTTGTAAATTACCTGCGCGCTGTTCCTTCGGACGCGCGTTTCACCAGCGCTCTGACTCGCGTCGAATTGGTGCGTGCTGTCGGCAGACACGAAACGCCGGACAGCGTCGCCCATGCACGGCGCGTCCTTGCCAGCCTCGACCTGATCCCGCTGACGAACCGAGTCCTCGATAGCGCTGCCCTAATGCGACCGCTGGAGCTGAGAACTCTCGACGCAATCCATCTCTCGGCCGCGCTGACGGCGCCCGAACTGCGGGCGTTAGTGACCTACGACGAACGGCTGGCGGACGCGGCGGCCGGCGCGGGAATAGACGTTGTCGCCCCGGCCTAGAGCAGGTAACGGTAGGCCGGCGAGTCGGGCTCCAGCGTCTCGACGTGGATATCCGAGGCCTTCATCCGCTCCAGCAGGCCGTCGAGGTCGGCGGCCGAGCCCAACTCGACGCCGACGAGCGCCTCGCCGGTCTCCCGGTTGTTGCGCTTGACGTACTCGAACAGCGTGATGTCGTCGTTCGGCCCGAGCACGGTGTCGAGAAACCGTCGCAGCGCCCCTGGCTCCTGCGGGAAGTCCACCAGGAAGTAGTGCTTGAGCCCGAGGTGCACCAATGAGCGCTCGAGTACCTCGCCGTATCGCGACACGTCATTGTTCCCACCCGAGATGAGGCACACCACGGTCGATCCCGGAGTGATGTCCGCTTCGAGCAGGGCCGCCACCGACAGCGCGCCCGCCGGCTCGGCGATGATGCCCTCGTTCTGATACAGGTCGAGCATGGCGGTGCACACCGCGCCCTCGTCCACCGCCGTCAGCGACACCATGTCTCCCGCGGCGGCCAGCGCCGCATAGGTCAGCGTGCCCGCCCGGTTCACCGCGGCCCCGTCGACGAACTGGTCGACGTGGTCGAGCGTGACGGGGCGGCCCTCGGCCAGCGCGGCGATCATGGCGGCAGCGCCCGCGGGTTCCACACCCAGAATCGAGGTGGCGGTGGTGCGTTCGGCGAGATAGGTCGTGATGCCGGCGATGCATCCGCCACCGCCGACCGGAACGATCACCAGGTCGGGCTCGCCATCGAGTTGGTCGAGCAGTTCGACCGCGATGGTGCCCTGGCCCGCGATGGTGCGCGGGTCGTCGTACGGCGGCACCAGGGTGGCGCCCGTGCGCGCCACGTCGTCCAGCGCGGCGGCCGCCGCCTCGTCGTAGGTCTTCCCGATCGCGATCAGCTCGATGAACTCGCGACCGTGATAGCGGATGCGGTCGCGCTTCTGCTTCGGCGTCTTGGCGGGGACGTACACCCGGCCGTGGATCCCCATCGACCGGCACGCCATCGCAAAGCCCTGCGCATGGTTTCCCGCCGACGAGCACACCACGCCGGCGGCGACCTCCTCGGCGGACAACTGCCTCAGCAGGTTGGTCGCCCCCCGCAACTTGTACGAACGCACGGCCTGCAGGTCTTCCCGCTTCAGGTACACCGTCGCGCCCACGGCGTCCGACAGCCGTTCGCTGACCTGCAGAGCGGTCCGCGTGACCACATCGGAAATTCGCCGAGCGGCCGCATCGATGTCGGCCGCGGATACCGGCGGCGACGTTCTTGGGGGCTGGCTCAGTTCAGCGGACACCGATCAATGGTGCCATCTGGGCGTTTCCCGGCCAAAACGAGTTTCAGCCCGCGGGCGTCAGGACGAAAAGCGGGATCTCACGATCGGTCTTCTGCTGATACTCGGCGTAGTCCGGCCAGGCCTGCACCGCACGCTCCCACCAGGCGGCCTTCTCGTCGCCGAACACCTCGCGGGCGTCGTACCCCCCGGTCGTGCCGCCGTCCTGTATTTCGACGCGCGGGTTCTTCTTGACGTTGTGATACCAGACCGGATTCTTCGGTGCGCCGCCCAGCGACGCCACCACCGCGTATTCGCCGTCATGCTCGACCCGCATCAGCGGGGTCTTGCGGATTTTGCCGCTCTTGGCGCCGATCGTCATCAGCAGGATGACGGGCCTGCCCTTCAGTTCCGCGTCGGCGCCGCCGGACTGTTCGATCTTGTCGACGTGCTCGCGGACCCAATCGGACGCACTCGGTTCGTATTCTCCTGTTAGCGGCATGTCCTCAGCCTAAGCGCTGCCTGCCGGGTAAGACTGGTGAACATGGCGGGCTCCTACCACCACGGAAACCTGCGCCAGGCGCTGCTCGAGCACGGCGTCGAACTGGCCAGGACCGGCGGCCCCGACGCGGTGGTGCTGCGCGATGTCCAGCGGATGGCCGGTGTCAGCAACTCCGCCGCCTACCGGCACTACGCGGACCGCCAGGCGCTGCTCGGTGCCGTGCAGGCCTATGCGATGTTGCGCCTCGGCGACGCCATGGTGACGGCGCTCGGTGCGGTGCGCGGCCGCCGCCCGTCGCGCAGTCGCGCACTGGCCCGGCTACGGGCCACCGGCCAGGCTTACGTCGACTTCGCACTGGCGGAGCCCGGTCTGTTCCGCACCGCATTCGCGCCCGTCGGACCGGCCACCACCGACGTCGTCGTCGACCCTGACCGTCATCCCTTCCAGATCCTGCGCGGGTGTATCGACGACCTGGTGAGCACGGGTGTTCTGACCGCGAGCCGCCGCGACGGGCTCGACGAGGCGGCATGGGCCGCAGTGCACGGCATGGCGACACTGCTGCTCGACGGTCCGCTGGCCGAGGTGGCCGCACACCGTCGAGCGCTGATCACCGAGCGTCTACTCGACGTCATCCAGGACGGCATCAACTAGCTCATGCATAGAGAAGCGAACTGCTTGTGGCGCGCTGTCCTGATTCTGCGTTTCGGTTGCCCGAAACTTCGGTTACGAGCTATCGTCAAACCATGACGGTGCGCGACCAAGTGCTGATTGCCGGGGTGCCCTGGCCGGTGTACAAGCTGGCCGCGCTGCTAGTCGGCGCGGTCGTCCTGATCGCGGTCGCCGCCGTCACCGCCAGCGCTGGTCCCGCTGTGCTCGCCGCGGCCGCCTCGGCGACGGCCGTCGCCCTAGGCCTGCGCGCCGCCGCCTTGCGCCGCTAGCCCTCCGCCAGCCCCCTCAGCCGGTCGAGATCGGCCGCTACCGTTGCCGCATCCGCGTCGAACTCCTCGTCGGTCATGCCGGGGCGCCGTCGCACCGTGAACACCACCTCGCAGCGCGCCTCGCCCTCACCGGCGGGGACCACCCGGAACGGGTTGTACACCGCCTCGCCCGACGGCAGCCGCACCACGTGATCGAGCACGCCGAACTCGTTGGCGGGCGCGAACTCGACGATGACCTCGCCCATCGGCGAATCGGCGACCCACCCGTCCGCCGTCTGTCGCATCGCACTTCCCGCGAGCCCCGATGCCCATCGGGGCAGCTGCTCCGGGTCGGCGGCGATGGCGTACACAACCTCGGGTGCAGCGTCGATCCACACGCTGACATGCCGCGACGTCACTGTGCCGCGCTCGTCGCCGCCCTGGGCTCATACACAGCTTCGGCGAGTTCGGAGGCGTACAGCTCATCGATGTCGGCGCTGTACTTCTCGTGGATCGGCTTGCGTTTGAGCTTCATCGTCAACGTGATCTCGTCGCCGCCGGGCTCCCAGAATGTCGGCAGCACCCGGAAGCGCTTGATCTGCTCCACCTTCGCCAACTTCGCGTTGCCGTCCGCGATGCCCGCAGCGATTTCCGAAATGACCTCGGGATCGGCAGCGAGGGCCGCCGGTGAATCGTCGGCCAGCCCGCGCTGCGCGGCATACGGTCCGGCCGATTCGGCGTCGAGGACGATCAGCGCGGTGTTGTACGGACGGGCATCACCGACGACAAGCATCACGCCAATGAGCGGGCAGGCCGCCTTGATCGTGTTCTCGATGTTGGCGGGCGACATGTTCTTTCCCGCGGCGTTGATGATCAACTCCTTCTTGCGGTCGACGACTTTCAGGTAGCCGTCGTCGTCGGCCTGCAGAATGTCGCCGGTGTGCAGCCAACCGTCCGCGTCGACGGCCTCCGCGGTCTTCTTCGGCTCCTTGCGGTAGCCCTTCATCACCAGCGGTCCCCGCACCAGGAACTCACCGTCCTCGGCGATTCTGCCCTCCATACCGGGCACCAGCTTGCCGACCGTGCCCAGCCTCGTTTCGGACGGATGGCTGACGGTCGCGATACAACTCAGCTCCGACATGCCCCACACCTCGGCGATCGGAATACCCAACCCGAGGAAGAACGCCAGGGTCTCCTTCGGGATTGGCGCTGCGCCCGACACCGCATGCCGCAGCTGATCGAGACCCAGCTTCTCCCGCAGCTTCGAGAACACCAGCTCGTCGGCCTGCGCCCATTCCGCCGCGGCGGCGTCATCAAGGGCCTCTCCTGCCACCAGAGCAGCGGCCTTCTTGCCGGCGACCGACAGACCCCACTGCAGGCCCATCCGTTTCGTCTCATCGGGTTCGTTGGCAGCGGCGAATTCGATTGCAGCCTTGAGCTTTTCCCACACCCTGGGAACCGCGCCCCAGATCGTCGGCCGCACATCCGGCAAGGCGCCCGCGATGGCCCGCGGGTCGGACACGGTGGTGATCTGGGTGCCGAACACCTCCTGCAGATACAGCGCGCCCATCCGGTCGGCGATGTGCGCGGTCGGCAGGAACGACGTGCTGCGGTCACCGAATTCGACGCCGAGCACCTCGTCGATGGCATACGCCTGGAACAACAGGTTGGCGTGTGTCATCTCGACGCCTTTGGGATTGCCCGTGGTTCCGGAGGTGTAGATCAGCGTGGCCACGTCGTCGGATTGCACTGCCCGCCAGGACGCCTCGAAGTCGAAGTCATCCGAACCCGCTGCGATGAGGTCATCCACCGACAAGGTGCCCTCGGGCGAGCCGTCGAGGCACACGATGTGCGCGATGTCGGCGCCGCTGGCCCGGATCCGGTCGACGTATTGCGCCTCACACATGATCACCTTGGTGTCGGCGTTGTCGAACAGGTACACGAGTTGCTCGGCGGGCAGCGTGTTGTAGACGGAGAACGAGATGGCGCCGACGTGCTGGGCACCCACCTCGAGCGGATAGAACTCGACGCGGTTGGCCATCATCAACGACACGGTGTCGCCGCGCCGGACCCCGAGGCCGGCCAGGCCGGCCGCAACCTTGCGGACCTGGTCGGCGTACTCGCGCCAGGTCAGCGTCTGGGCGTCACCAGGTGTGCGCAACGCCGACCCGTCCGGATCGACGGCGGCGGTGCGCTGAAAGGCTTCACAAAGTGTGGCTGGCCGATCGGATGTGCTCATGATTCACAACTTAGGCAATCACACTGTGCAGATGGACGGTTCACCGGAATCTGATCTGCGTCGCGAGCGCCTGATCCGCTTCGCCCAGGAACTCAGCGCCGACGCCGAGAAGCGGGTGCCGGCCTGGGTGCGTCACGGCGACTCGGAGAGCGCGACACCGGTACGCATCGCGGTGCTCGCCGTGATGGCACAGCAGGTCGCCATCCCCAGGGCGTACACCGTGGTGCCGCGCTGGCCACTACTCGTGCTCGAGGGTCTCCTGATGGTGGCGCTGATGGCGATCAACCCCCGCGTCATGTCACGCCGAACACGGTTCGGCAAATACGCCACGTGGGGGCTGTTGGCCGCGATCACCCTCGACAACACGTTGTCGGCGATCCTGCTGGATGTCCGCATCATCACAGGAGAGGTCAGCAACGACGCGGCCATCCTGCTCGGCAGCGGTGCGGCGATCTTCGTCACCAACATCATCGTGTTCGGCATCTGGTACTGGGAGCTTGACCGGGGCGGCCCGTTCGCCAGGCACGTCGGAGAGCGGCCGTATCCGGACTTCCTGTTCCCGCAGATGACGACACCCCATGTGGCCAAACCCGATTGGCGCCCGACGTTCGTCGACTACCTCTATGTCAGCGTCACCAACGTGATGGCGTTCTCCCCCACCGATACCATGCCGCTGGCGCGCTGGGCCAAGGCGCTGATGACCGTTCAAGCCATGGTCGCGCTGTCCACCGCGGCACTTGTAATCTCAAGGGCGGTGAACGTTTTGGGCTGAACGTTCAGCCGTCGAACGGGTGTAGGTTCGCACACATGGGGATTGCAACGACCGCCCTCTCACCGATCGAGCAGACCGCATTTCTCACCGAGTACGCCAGGGCGCTGGACAGCCAATGGCCGAGGCCGATTCTGGGTGACGCGCTGGCCTACGACGTGGTCGGCAAGATCGACTACGACTTCGCGGGCCTGGGTGTGCAGACCAGCGTGGTGTGCCAAACCGCACTGCGCGCCAAGATGCTTGACGACCGAGTGCGCGCTTTCGTCGGGAAGCATCCCGACGCCGTGGTTGTGGACCTCGGCGCCGGCCTCGACAGCGGGTACTACCGCTTCGGGCCGCCGTCAACCGTGGACTGGTACAGCGTCGACCTGCCGGGAATCACCGCGGTGCGCGACGAAGTGCTGCCGCCGGCCGCACAGTCGCATTCGGTGCCGGTGTCGTTGGCCGACGAGCACTGGCCGGACGCGATCCCGGGCGACCGGCCGACCATGATCATCGCTGACGGTCTGTTCGCCTTCCTCACCGAACCGCTCATCGCCGAGATCTTCCGGCGAATCACCGAGCATTTCGGATCCGGAGAGCTGGCGTTCAACGACTACGGGCGGATCGGCTGGGTCAGCCGGCTGGCGATCAAGCTGTACCCGCAGAAGATGTTCAAGGACGTGGGCAACCAGTTCGGCTATCCGGGCTTCAAGGATGCCCATCACCCTGAGAGCTGGAATCCGCGAATGCGGCTTGTCGAAGAGGCCAGCCTGATCGACGCCCCTGAGGTCGATCTGTTTCCCGGGTGGATCCGGGTGGCGACCAAGCTTTCCGGCTTGAGCAAGACGGGGCGTCGCAAGGCGCGAATCCTGCGGTATGCGTTCTGAATTCGACCTATGCCGCGAGCCCCACCGGCAACGACTGGACAGCGACGCCGACGGCGGCCGCGGGGCCCGCGCTCATCCAGACCAGTTCGCCCGTGATCTCGATGACCGCGAAGCGACGCAGCAACGCGCCGATCATCACTCGGATCTCGGTGCGGGCGAAGTTGGCGCCAGGCAGAAATGCGGTCCTCCGCCGCCGAACGCGACATGGGGGTTCGGCGGTCGCCTGCTCGCAGCTGCTGGCCACCGAGTTCGGTATCACGGGTCACGCTGCGGACGAAGCAGATCACCGGAGTCGACCAGCGCACGATCTCCTCGGCGGCGGTCGGGAGCAGGAGGAGATTGACACCTGGCACTTCCGCGACAGCCGCCATGCGCGGAATCTAGCCCAAACAGCCCGGCCCCAACAGCGCTTTGAGATCGCCCATCAGCGCCGGCGACGGCGTGACCCGCAGCGCCTGGTCCAGCTCCAGGGTCGTGATGCGCTCGCCGCTGATCAGCCGCAGGTGCACCTGCGAGGTGCCCGGGTGGCGTGCGAGGACCTGCTTGAGGGAGTTGACCTTGTCGATCGTGCATTGACGCGTCGGCAGGCTCACTGCCAGCGGCCGATCCACCGCGGCATTCGAGAAGTCAGGGACCACGAGCTCGTTGGCGATCAGGCAGATCCGGTCATCCTGGATTCTCACCTTCGCGCTGACCAGCACCACGGCGTCGTCGACGACCTCCGCCCCGTAGCTGGAGTATGTGTGCGGGAAGAACATCACCTCGACACCGCCGGTCAGATCCTCTAATTGCGCTGAAGCCCAAGGCATTCCATTCTTGTTCACGCGGCGGTTCACCCCGGTCAGGATTCCGCCCACCCGCACCTGTGCGTCGTTGGGGACGTCGCCGTCGAGGATTGACGGGATCAGGGTGTCCACCTGGGTGGCCAGCAGGTGGGCGACGCCGTTGAGCGGGTGCCCGGACACGTACAGGCCGAGCATTTCCCGCTCGAGCGCCAGTTTGTGCTTGTCCTCCCACTCTTCGTCGGGCACCTTGATGGTGAACACCGCATCGGTGGCGGTGTCGGCCCCGCCGAAAAGGTCGAACTGGCCCATCGCCTCGGCCTTCTTGGTCCCGAGCACCGATTCGACGGCGTCGGTGTGCACCAGGAAGAGCCCCTTGCGCGGGTGGCCGAGCGAGTCGAACCCGCCCGCCTTGATCAGCGACTCGGTCACTTTCTTATTGCAGGGGCCGATGTCGATCTTGTTGAGGTAGTCGGAGAAGTCGATGAACTTCCCCTTCTCAGTGCGCGAATTGATCATGGACGCAACAACGTTGGCGCCAACATTGCGCACCGCGCCCAGCCCGTAGCGAATGTCCTCACCCACCGAGGCGAAGTTCAGGCTCGACTCATTGACATCGGGCGGCAACACGGTGATGCCCAGTCGCCGACAGTCGGCCAGGTACACCGCCGCCTTGTCCTTGTCGTCACCGACCGACGTGAGCAGACCGGCCATGTACTCCGCTGGATAGTTGGCCTTGAGGTAGGCCGTCCAGTACGACACCAGCCCGTACCCCGCGGCGTGCGACTTGTTGAACGCGTAGTCGGCGAACGGAAGCACGGTGTCCCACAGGGCCTTGATCGCGGCTGCCGAGAAACCGTTGGCCTTCATACCTTCCGAGAAGCCCTCGTACTCCTTGTCGAGCACTTCCCTCTTCTTCTTGCCCATGGCCTTGCGCAAAATGTCTGCTCGGGCGAGCGAGTACCCGGCGACCTTCTGCGCGATGCGCATGATCTGCTCTTGGTAGACGATCAGGCCGTAGGTCTCGGCCAGGATCTCGGAGAGCGGTTCGGCGAGTTCCGGGTGGATGGGTTTGATGGCCTGGCGGTTGTTCTTGCGGTCGGCATAGTCGTTGTGGGCGTTCATGCCCATGGGGCCGGGGCGGTACAGCGCGATGACGGCGACGACGTCCTCGAATCCGGTCGGCTGCATGCGGCGCAGCAGGTCGCGCATCGGGCCGCCGTCGAGCTGGAACACGCCGAGAGTGTCTCCGCGACCGAGCAACTCGTAGGTGGGGCCGTCGTCGAGCCGCAGCGATTCCAGCTCGAGCTCGATTCCCCTGTTGGCCTTGATGTTCTCCAGCGCGTCACCGATGATCGTCAGGTTCCGCAGTCCGAGGAAGTCCATCTTCAGCAGGCCGATGGCTTCGCAGGACGGGTAATCCCAGCCGGTGATGATCGCGCCGTCCTGCGGCCGCTTCCACAGCGGAATGGCGTCGGTCAGCGGCTCCGAGCTCATGATCACCGCGCACGCGTGCACGCCGGCGTTGCGGATCAGCCCTTCCAGTCCGCGGGCGGTCTCGTAGATGGTGCGGACATCGGGGTCGGTGTCTATCAGCCCGCGCACCTCGGCGGCTTCCTTGTACCGATCGTGGGTCGGATCGGTGATGCCCGACAGCGGGATGTCCTTGGCCATGATCGGCGGCGGCAGCGCCTTGGTGATCCGGTCGGCGATCGCGAAGCCCGGTTGGCCGTAGTGGATACGTGCCGAGTCCTTCAGCGCGGCCTTGGTTTTGATGGTGCCGAAGGTGATCACCTGAGCGACTCGGTCGTGCCCCCACTTGTCGGCGGCGTAGCGCACCATTTCGCCGCGACGGCGATCGTCGAAGTCGATGTCGATATCGGGCATCGACGCGCGTTCGGGGTTGAGGAAGCGCTCGAACAGCAGCCCGTGCTCGATCGGGTCGATGTCGGTGATGCGCAGCGCGTAGGCCACCAGTGAGCCGGCGGCCGACCCGCGGCCGGGCCCCACCCGGATGTCGACCGACCGCGCGTAGGCGACGAGGTCGGCGACGATCAGGAAGTACGACGGGAAGCCCTTGCCGCAGATCACCTCGATCTCGTACGCGGCGCGGTCGGTGTACTCGGGGGGCACCCCGGCCGGGAACCGCCGGGCCAACCCGACGTCCACCTCGTGGCACAGCCACGACGCCTGGTCGTGTCCGTCGGGCACCGGGAAGATCGGCATCCGGTCGCGGGTCTCCCAGACCTCTTTGTAGGACTGCACGCGTTCGGCGATCAACAGCGTGGAATCGCAGGCGCCCGGGATGTCGTCGTCCCACAGCGCCCGCATCTCGGCCGCCGACTTCAGGTAGTAGCCGTCGCCGTCGAACTTGAACCGGTTGGGATCCGACAGCGTCTTGCCGGTCTGCACACACAACAACGCCTCGTGGTTGTGCGCCGCGTCGCGGGTGACGTAGTGGCAGTCGTTGGTGGCCAGGGCCGGGATGTCCAGCTTGCGGCCGATCTCCAGCAGCCCGTCGCGGACCCGCCGCTCGATCGACAGACCGTGGTCCATCAACTCGAGGAAGTAGTTGTCGGGGCCGAAGATCTCCCGCCACTTCGCGGCCGATTCCAGCGCCTCGCGGTCGTGGCCGAGCCGCAGCCGGGTCTGCACCTCACCCGACGGGCAGCCGGTCGTGGCGATGATGCCCGCCGCATGTTCGGCGACGATCTCGGCGTCCATCCGCGACCACTTGCCCAACTGGCCCTCGAACGACGCCAACGACGACAGCTTGAACAGGTTGCGCACGCCCGTCGCGTTCTCCGCGACCATCGTCAGGTGCGTGTACGAGCCGCTGCCCGACACGTCGTCGCCCTTCTGGCTCGGATCTCCCCAGAGAATGCGCTTGCTGTCGAAGCGGGAGCCTGGTGCGACATACGCCTCGACACCGATGATCGGCTTGATCCCGGCTTCGGTGGCAAGGTTGTAGAACTCGCTGGCGCCGAACATGTTTCCGTGGTCGGTCATACCGATCGCCGGCATCTCCAGCCGCTGCGCCTCGGCCAGCATCGGAGCGATCTTCGCGGCACCGTCCAGCATCGAATACTCGGTGTGGTTATGAAGGTGCACGAAGGAGGCGCTACGAGCGCTCACGCGAGGAGGCGACGGACTGGTCATAGGCACGCCAGTCTATGACCGTGCACCGACGAGTACGGGCGTGTCGCTGCGCGTGTCTCACCGGCGTAGCGAAGTTAGCTGTTCACGCAGGTAATCCGAGACGGCCGGGTCGGTCGTGAGCTCGATGGCCGTGCGGTAGGCGTCCGCGGCCGCCTCGGCCCGGCCCGCTTCGGCCTGCAGTTGGGCCCGGGCCCTCCACGCCGGTTGGAAGTGCGCGACCGCCGGGTCATCCACGGCGTCCAGCACGCGCAACCCCGCGTCGGGCCCGTCGATGGCGCCTTCGACCGCGGCCAGCGCGACCGTCGCACCCAGGGACGGCGCCACCCGCACCAGCGCGCGGTAGAGCTTGCGCAGTGTCTCGGGATCCACGGGTCGGGCGCAGTGCGCCGACTGGGTCGCCGCCTCGTACTGGAAGCGGCCCGGCCGGCCGAGGCCGTGCGCACGCCGCAGTAACGCCTCACCGCGCGCGATCAACGCGGCATCCCACCGCGTCGGGTCCTGCTCGTCGAGCGGAACGAAGCGCCCCGCGACACGCCGCGCGGGCCTGCGCGCCTCCGAGAGGCTGACCAGTGCCGCCAATCCGAGGACTTCGGGTTCGTCGGGCAGCAGATCGGTCAGCACCACGGCCAGGCGCAGCGCCTCCGCCGACAGCGTGTCGATCACCGCGCCCTCGGGTGTCGACTGCCAGTCGATGGCGTACGCGCCATAGACCGCTTCGAGAACCGCAGGCAACCGCAGTGCCAAATCGTCGCGATCGGGCAGCACGAACGGTATGCCCGCATCGCGGATGCGTTTCTTGGCCCGTACCAGTCGCTGCGCCATGGTGGCGGGTTGGACGGCGAAAGCCTCGGCGATGGTCGCGGCCTCGATACCGAGCACCGTCTGCAGCATCAGCGGCGTGCGGATGTCCGGCGCGATGGCGGGATGAGCGCAGACCAGCATCAGCTCGAGCCGCCGGTCGGGTATGGCGGGCATGTCGTCGGCTTCGGTTGCGTTGTCGGGTGTTTCACCGAGCAGGTCGGTCATCCGGTAGGCGTGCGACTTCCACATGTCGCGAAGCCGGTTGCGCGCGACGGTGAGCAGCCACGCCTCGGGATGGACGGGGATTCCGTCGGCGGGCCATCGCTGCAGCGCACGTTCCAGCGCGTCGGCCAGCGCGTCCTCGGCGGCGGTGAGGTCACGGGTGGGAGCGGCCAACAGGGCGAGTAGCCGACCGTAGGATTCGCGGACCAGGTCGGCCACCCGCTGTTGGACGATTACGGGCAGTGCCAACCGCGGTCGGCGGCGTATGTCCGCGCCACCGGACGGATCTCGATGGAACCCCAGCCGTTGGCCGGGTTGCGCTGCGCCCACATGATCGCCTCGTCCAGATCGGCCGCCTCGATCACGAAGATTCCGCCGAGGCGTTCCTTGGTGTCGGCGAACGGGCCGTCCTGAACCTCCGGGACGCCGTTGCGCGCGGTCACCGTCGTGGTGGCGGCGACCGGTTCGAGGACCTGGGTGCCGATGAGGATCCCGGCAGCCGACAGGTCATCGGCGTAGGCCTGGAACGCGGCCATCGCCGGAGCCATGTCCTCCTCGGTGAGTCCGATCTCGCCGGCTTCCCGGTAGTGCATCAAAAGGCAGTACCGCATCGTGTCCTCCTCGACGTCGATTGTCAGCTTGACACTGTTATGACGACTCGCTTGCCGTCGAATCGACAGCTGGCGGCCGACGGGTCCGCGCAACACTCCGAGGGCGCTCATGATGTTCTCCTCATGTCGTGACACCGCCCGGGGTGAGCGGCGCTCACCGACTAGGAGCCGCGACCGCCCGGCAGTCGCACACTTTTTTCGACAGTCGCAGGCGTGTCCTGTGCACTGCGCCGGGCCCGGTACACGGCATCGGCGGTGAAAACCGCCAAGCCCACCCAGATCAGCGCGAAGCCGAACCACCGCCCGACGGGCATCGGCTCATGGCCGACAAAGACACCCCAGGCCATCTGCAATCCCGGGTTGAGGTAGAACAACAGGCCCAGCGTCACCATCGGCAACCGCTGCGCAGCGGCCGCGAAGAGCAGCAACGGGATTGCGGTCACCGGACCTGCCAGCAACAGCAACACCGTGTGGCCCGATCCGTAGTTGGTGAAGTGGGCCCGGTGGGAACCTCTAGCCAGACCATGAAGCCGACGGCGACCGGCAGCGCCCACAGCGTCTCCACCGCCACACTGACCCGCGGGTCGGCGTCGACGACCTTCTTGATCAGGCCGTAGAAGCCGAACGAGAACGCCAGAATCAGCGCAACGTAGGGCACCTCGCCCACCTCCGCGGTCAGTATCGCGACCGCCGCCACCGCGAGGATCAGCGCCAGAAGCTGCCACCGGTTGAGCCGTTCACGGAAGATGACCACGCCCAACGCCACCGTGACGAGTGGGTTGATGAAGTAGCCGAGTGCGGCGTCCACCACATGGCCGTGCGTGACCGCCCAGATGTAGGTGCCCCAGTTGACGGCGATGAACGCCGACGCCGCCAGCAGCTGGAACCACGTCCGCGCATTGAGCATGCGCAGGTCACCCAACCGGCGCGCCGCAGCCAGCAGTACCAGCAAGAACACGGCACTCCATACGAAAACGATGCGCCAGGATCTCTGCCGCGGTGGCAGGCAGCAGCAACAGGAAGAAGCCGGGACACAGCCCCCACCAGATGTATGCGCCGGCACCGAACAGCAGACCGGAACGCCGTCGCTCGTCGCTCACCGTTCGTGGCTGCGCAGTACGTCCAGCGCGTGCTGCAGATCGGCTGGGTAGGGACTGCTGATCTCTATGCGCCGGCCGTCGGCGGGATGCGCGAAGGCCAGCGAACGCGCATGGAGCCATTGCCGTTCCAGGCCGAGCCTTTTCGCCAGCACCGGGTCGGCCCCGTAGGTCAGGTCGCCGGCGCACGGGTGGTGCAACGCGGCGAAGTGCACCCGAATCTGGTGTGTACGGCCGGTTTCCAACTCGATGTCGAGCAGGCTGGCGGCCTGGTGCGCTTCCAGCGTGTCGTAGTGGGTGATGCTGTGCCTACCGTCCTGCATGACGGCGAACTTCCAGTCGTGGCCGCGGTGTCTGCCGATGGGCGCATCGATGGTGCCGCTGGACGGGTCCGGATGTCCCTGCACCACTGCGTGATAGCGCTTCTCGACAGTGCGCTGCTTGAACGCCCGCTTCATCAGGGTGTAGGCCCGCTCGGACAGCGCCACCACCATCACACCCGAGGTGCCGACGTCGAGCCGGTGCACGATGCCCTGACGCTCGTGGATGCCCGACGTGGTGATCCGGAAGCCTGCGGCCGCCAACCCGCCCAGCACCGTCGGCCCGTGCCAGCCGACCGTGGCATGGGCGGCCACGCCTGCGGGCTTGTCGACGGCGACGATGTCGTCGTCGGAGTACAGGATTGTCATGCCTTCGATGTCGACCGGCGTATTCTCCGGCGGCGCAGGCGCTTCGGGCAGGCGCACCTCCAGCCAGGCACCGGGGATCAACCGGTCGGATTTACCGACCGTGGCGCCGTCCAGATCGACGCCGCCGTCCTCCGCCAGGGCCGCGGCGGCGGTGCGGGACAGTCCGAGCAGTCTGGCCAGCCCGGCGTCGACACGCATGCCCGCCAACCCCTCCGGCACGGGCATTGAGCGGGTGTCCATCAGGAGGTTTCGGCCTCTCGGCCGCCCACGGTGTCTGTCCCCTCGTCGCTCTCGTCGCGCTCGACGGGATCCGATTCGTCGTCCGGCCTTCGCCTCCCGATGGTGTCGAAGTCGAACCCGAACAGCGACAGCACCACCAACAGGATCGCCCCACCCACCACCGAAGGGTCGGCGACGTTGAACACCGGCCACCAACCGATGGACAGGAAGTCCACGACGTGCCCGCGCAACGGTCCCGGCGACCGGAAGAACCGGTCGACCAGGTTGCCCATCGCGCCGCCGAGGATCATGCCGAGGCCGATCGCCCACCACGGCGACACCAGTCGCCTGCCCATCCAGATGATCCCGATCACCACGCCGCTGGCGATCAACGTCAGCACCCAGGTGTAGCCGGTGGCCATCGAGAACGCGGCGCCGGAGTTGCGCACCAGCGTCCAGGTGATGGTTTCGCCGATGATCGAAACGGGCTGACCTGGCGTAAGCAGCCTGACCGCGAGCACTTTCGTGACGATGTCGAGCGCAAGGATGACGGCGGCGACCCCCACCAACAGCCGGATGCGGCGCCGTGGCTTGGCTTCGGTGCCGTCGGCAGCGGTCACCGGCCCCTTGGCAGCCGATTCATCAGTCACTCCCCCATCATCCCAAAGGGTGGTTTTTGGAATGATGAGGGTGTGAGCCGCCTCGTCGTCATCACCACAGGCGGCACGATCGCCAGCCGCGCCGATGAGCACGGCGTCAAGCGGCCGACGACCAGCGGTGCAGACCTCCTCTCCGGGCTCGACGCCGAGGTCGTGGACCTCATGTCGGTGGACAGCTCACAGCTCACCCCGGCGGACTGGGACGCGATGCGGACCGCGCTGGCTGCGGTCGCGGCGCGACCCGACGTCGACGGCGTGGTCATCGCACACGGCACCGACACCCTGGAGGAGTCGGCGCTCTGGCTCGAGCTGACCTACGACGGCGACGTCCCCGTCGTGATCACCGGCGCGCTGCGCAGCGCCGACGCCGCGGATGCGGATGGGCCGCACAACCTGCGTGACGCACTGACGGTGGCCGCGAGCCCGCAGGCGCGGCGCCTCGGCGTCCTGGTGACCTTCGCGGGAACGGTCTGGCAACCGCTCGGCCTGCAGAAAGTCGCGACAGCCGATCTCCGCGGCTTCGCAGGCATCGCCGTGGGCACGGTCACCGCCGGCCGATTCGAGCATCGGGCCGATAAGGAGCGGCCGTTTCTGGGTGAGTTGTCCAGTGCCGACGCGCCGCGGGTCGACATCCTCGCGGTGTACCCGGGCGCCGACGGGGTGGCGATGGATGCATGCGTCGCGGCCGGCGCTCGCGGCATCGTGCTGGAGGCGTTGGGCGCAGGCCATGCCGGCGCCGCGGTGATCGACGCCGTCGGCAGGCATCACGGCAACGGGGTGGCGGTGGCGGTGTCGACGCGCGTGCCGGGCGGAAAGGTCGGCGCCGGCTACGGGCCCGGACGTGAACTCGTCGACGCCGGAGCGGTGATGGTGCCGCGGCTGCGGCCACCACAGGCCCGGGTGCTAGTGATCGCCGCCCTGGCGAGCGGCACGCCCGTCGACGACGTCCTCGCCAGCTGGGGCTGAATCGGCGGCCAGCGCGTCGATGTAGTCCGGCCAGTCCAGGCTGTCCACCGGATTCGCCCGTTGGATGTCGCCGTTGTCGTCGGCGAACGTGCGGACGGGCCCCGGGCCGCTGCTGCGGGTTTCGAAACGCACGGTCATCACCCCGTGTCCGGCGCCCTGGATCCAGCCGTGGCCGTGCTCGGTGTGGCTCACGTCGTCGCCGATCCGCCAGGCGGGGGCACGCTCGGCGGCTTGGCTGAGTGTCTGCGGAATTCCGGTGTCGGACACTTCTTCGGCCATCAGCTCGAGATCGGGGAACAGCGACTCCTGCCGGACCTCAGACAGACCCGAAAAGCCCACGCCGACAAGGCGAATGGGACCAACATCGAGCGGATCCAGCAGCAGCCTGCGCGCCATCGCGATCAACGTGGCGGCGTCCGTGGTGGCGTACGGCAGCGTAGCGGAGCGCGTCAGGATGCTCATATCGGACTTCTTCATCTTGACGGTGACGGTGCGCGCGCCGCGACCGTCCTTCGCCAGGCGGGTGTGCGCATGGTCGCCGATCGAGCCCACCGCCTCCCGAAGCTGGTCGAGCGTGGTCAGGTCTTCAGGGAAGGTGGATTCCGCGCTGATCTGTTTGGCGGGGCCGTTCTCGGTGACGGGACGGTCGTCGATGCCCCGGGCCAACTGGTGCAGCGCGGGCCCGACGGTGGCCCCGAGGATGTTGGCCGCCTCCGCATCCGACAACGCGGCGAATGCGCCGATGGTGTCGATGCCCAGCCGGTGCAGTTTCTCCTCGGCGACCGGCCCGATACCCCACAACCGCCGAACGGGCAGACTGTCCAGCAGCACCCGTTCCTCGTCCCGACGCACCACCCGGATGCCGTCGGGCTTGGCCAGGCCTGAGGCGATCTTCGCGATCTGCTTGCCGGATCCCGCCCCGACCGACGCGACCAGGCCGGTCACCTCGCGGATCCTGGCCCGCAGGGCTTCACAAAACGCCGCGACGTCGTCAGCGGATGCGCCCGCGAGTTCTGCCGGCTCGCCGAAGGCCTCGTCGAACGACAGCTGCTCGAGGACCGGCACCGCCGCGCGGACGGTGTCGAGCACGCGGCGGCTGGCCACGCCGTAGACGACGCCGCGCGGCGGCAGCACCACAGCGGTGGCGCCGACCAGGCGGCGAGCCTGGTGCATCGGCATCGCCGACCGCGCCCCGTACACCCGGGACTCGTAGCTGGCGCCGGCGACCACGCCGCGGCCGCCCAGCCCGCCGACCAACACCGGGCGCCCGCGCAGGGTGGGACGGGTCAGTTGCTCGACCGACGCGAAGAACGCGTCCATGTCGAGGTGCAGGACCCAGCGAGCTGCCACAACTGCCGATGCTAGGGCGCTGGCCCGGCGCCATGATCCAACAGGCGGGCGACGTCGAACTTTCGCGGTATGGGTCGGGCATCTCGAGCGGAACGCGCGCGCACGCCGAGGTCGACGCCGCCATCGCCTTCGAAAGCGAGTGCGCCGTCCCCGCCGCGGTGTTGCGCCGCTAGACCTTGGCGATCGCCACCCGCACGCCGTCGCCGATGTCGCTGCCATCGGTGGGCTCGCCGAATTCGAACGAGGTGGCCAGAATCTCCCGTGCGATCATGTCGGCGTGCGTGCGCGCCCACGCGTCGCGTTCAGCGGGTACCGCCATCACCACCGAAATGCGATCGGACACCTCGAGACCCGTTGTCCTGCGCAGCTCCTGCAGTTCGCGGATGCGGTCCTTGGCCCACCCCTCGGCCTCCAGCTCGGGGGTGACGGTGCCGTCGAGCACCACCAGCCCGGAGCCCTCCGGCAGTGCCGCCGTGTACTCCGGGTCAGCGGCGACGAGCCGGGAGCTGAACTCCCCGGCCAGCAGCACCGCAGGGCCCGCGGTCAGCGTGCCGTCGGGATTGACGACGCCCTCACCCGCCTTGACCGCCTTGATCGCGGCCTGCACGTCCTTGCCGATGCGCGGGCCCGCTTCGCGCGCGTTGACGGTGAGCTCGAAGCGCCCGTACTTCGTGATGTCATCGGTGAACTCGACTTCCTTCACGTTGAGCTCGTCGGCGATCAGGTCCCTGAACGGCTCGAGGCGCTGCGGGTTCTCCACGGCCACGGTGAGTTTCGGCAGAGGTAGCCGCACCCGCAACTTCTTCGCCTTGCGCAGCGATGACCCCGCCGACGCCACCTCGCGCACCTGGTCCATGGTGGCAACCAGAGCGGGATCGTGCGGCAGCTCACCCGACTCGGGCCAATCGGTCAGATGCACCGAACGCTCGCCGGTGATACCGCGCCAGATCACCTCGGTGGTCAGCGGAAGCAGCGGCGCGGCCAGCCGGCCTGCCACCTCCAGCACTGTGTGCAGCGTGTCGATCGCGTCGGGATCCTCCTCCCAGAACCGCGAACGAGACCGGCGCACATACCAATTCGTCAGCGCCTCGGTGAACTGCCGCAACTCGTCGCAGGCTCCGGAGATGTCGCAGACGTCCATCGATGCTGTCAGATCGTCGCGCAGCTGTGCGAGCTTGGCGAGGATGTAGCGGTCCAGCACGTTGGTCGAATCGGTGCGCCAGGTGCCCTTCTTCGGCGCGTACAGCGCGAGGAAGGTGTAGGCGTTCCAGATCGGCAGCTGGACCTGTCGGACACCCTCGCGGATGCCCTGTTCGGTGACGATCAGGTTCCCGCCCCGAAGGATCGGCGACGCCATCAAAAACCAGCGCATGGCATCGGAGCCGTCGCGGTCGAAGACCTCGCTCACATCGGGATAGTTGCGCAGCGACTTGCTCATCTTCTGGCCGTCGTTGCCCAGCACGATGCCGTGCGACACACAGGTTTTGAACGCAGGCTTGTCGAACAGTGCGGTGGCCAGTACGTGCAGCGTGTAGAACCAGCCGCGGGTCTGGCCGATGTACTCGACGATGAAGTCGCCGGGAAAGTGGGCGTCACGCCCCGGCTTGCCGTCGAACCATTCAGCGTTCTCGAACGGATAGTGCACCTGGGCATAGGGCATGGACCCGGAGTCGAACCACACGTCGAACACGTCGGGAATGCGCCGCATCGTCGACTTGCCCGTCGGGTCATCGGGATTGGGCCGCGTCAATTCGTCGATGAAGGGCCGGTGCAGGTTGTCCGGCCGGACGCCGAAATCACGCTCCAGTTCGTCGAGGCTGCCGTACACGTCGATGCGCGGATGAGCCGGATCGTCGGAGATCCACACCGGAATCGGGGTGCCCCAGTAGCGGTTTCGCGAAATCGACCAGTCCCTGGCGCCCTGCAGCCACTTGCCGAACTGGCCGTCCTTGACGTGTTCGGGGTACCAGGTGATCTGCTGATTCAATTCGACCATGCGGTCCCGGAATTCGGTCACCTTGACGAACCAGGACGACACCGCGCGGTAAATCAACGGGTTTCGGCACCGCCAGCAGTGCGGATAGGAGTGCTCGTAGGTTTCGTGCCGCACCAGCACGGCACCGTTGTGTGCGGCAGGGCCGCTCTGGTTCTTCAGATCGCGGATGATCCGCGGATTGGCGTCGAAGACATGCTGGCCCGCATAGTCGGGCACCGACTGGTCGAACCGCCCCTTCGCATCGACCGGCGTCACGGCCACGATATCGGCGGCCTGCGCCGTGGCCATATCGTCCTCGCCGTAGGCGGGCGACATGTGCACGATGCCGGTGCCGTCGTCGGTGGACACGAAGTCGCCGGGCAGCACCTGAAAGCTATTGGGCGCGTCGGAGAAATACGCGAACGGCGGCAGATAGCGCGTGCCCAGCAGATCCGCGCCCGAATGGCTGGCCAGGATCTCGGGCTCCTCGCCGAGTTCGCGCGCGTAGGCGCCGAGCCGCGCCTTCGCCAGCACGAGGCGGCGGTCTGCCGCCGCGACGACGACGTACTCGACGTCGCGGTTGACCGCGACCGCCTGGTTGGAGGGCAGCGTCCACGGCGTCGTCGTCCACACCAGCAGGTATGCGTCTTTCAGCGGACCATCGGTGATCCGGAATCCCACCGTGATGGCCGGGTCTTGGCGGCTCTGGTAGACGTCGTCGTCCATCCGCAGTTCATGGCTGGACAGCGGCGTCTCGTCGTTCCAGCAATATGGCAATACCCGATTGCCCTCGTAGGCGAGGCCTTTGTCCCACAACTGTTTGAACGCCCAGATCACCGACTCCATGAATGTCAGGTCGAGCGTCTTGTAGTCGTTGTCGAAGTCGACCCAGCGCGCCTGGCGGGTCACATACGCGCGCCACTCCCGGGTGTATTTGAGCACCGAAGCGCGACAGGCGTCGTTGAACTTCTCGATGCCCATCTCTTCGATCTGCGACTTGTCGGTGATGTCGAGTTGTCGCTGCACTTCGAGTTCGGCGGGCAGCCCGTGGGTGTCCCAGCCGAAGCGGCGGTCCACCTTGTAGCCGCGCATGGTGCGATACCGCGGCACGATGTCCTTGACGTAGCCGGTCAGCAGGTGGCCGTAGTGCGGCAGGCCGTTGGCGAACGGCGGCCCGTCATAGAACACATACTCCGGTGCGCCGTCGCGGTGCGCGACGCTCGCGCGAAAAGTGTCGTCGTCGTCCCAGTAGGTCAAGACGTCGGATTCGAGCGCCGGGAAGTTGGGCGCACCGCTTGCCGGCTTCGGATAGGTGGTCACGGTCGTGGGTCGTCTCCTGCGCCTGATGTCGCCCGCTCCGGCTCCGGAGCCAAACATCGTTCATGGCACGGGGACGACGACGCGCCGGTGCGCGAACGCCGCGGTACCACCCCGCTTGCGCACCTGAGTGCGCCGCTCGACTCGTGGCTGTGACGGGCCTACCCGTTCGGGTCTACTGAGCCAGACGTCGTTGGCCTGAGCTGTTCTTCCGAAGACTCCCCGGTGATGGCCGGATCAGCGCCGATACGTCAGATTCTAGCGGCTCAGTGTCCGACGGCGATCGGGGTGTGCGGCTGCGGCACGGCCTCCGACGTCAGCTCGATCAGCGCCAGGGGCAGCTGCTCGGCAAGCTCTTCGACCGTGTAGGCGTCGAAGCTGCGGGTGTCGTACCACCAGTCCAGTTGCACCAGGCTGGCCGCGCGATACGCGCGAAGCTCGAGTGGATATCGCCGTGCCGGCTCCGCGCCCAGATAGGAGAAGTAGATCTCCGGCGGTGGCTGGACCGCGACCTTCGGCGTGTTCGGGGCGTCCGAGAGGCTGCGGTGCACGGCACCCAGCGACTCGGTGGCCGTCGCGAGCCCGGCCGAGGTGCACGACAGCGGCACCGAACCGCTGTGCCCCGCGACGTCGACGAGCACCACACCTTCGCCGATCGTCCGGGCGATCGCGAGGCCGAGGGCGGCCAGGAGCATTTCCTCGCCGGCCAGGCCGAGATACCACTGCGCGCCGTCCAGTTCCCCGGTCAACGTGCTGTCCAGGGGCGCCGAGATCTTCGCAAGATCGGCTGCTCGAGGCTCGTCGGCCGTCTCGTGGTCGGCGATGCGAAGCGGGCTGCTGGCAAATTCTGCAATCAACATGGAGCTAACAGTACTTCCGATGTCCCAGATTTGGGAGAGCTCTCCCAAAAGTGTGACACCTGCGTCAATAACAGCAACCCCTTCCGCCGGTCGATTGCCACTGCCCATTTGCGGGAGAACACGTTACAGTTGACCGGTGCCACGTACAGATGAGAACGGCCGCCAGCTAAAGGCCCTGCTCGACTATCTCCTTGACGGCGAGGTCGACGCGAAGGACATCTACGACGCACTCGGGGTGTCTAGCAGCACCTACTACCGGCGGATCAAGGAGGCGGGCTATCCCGACGCGGAGGAATTGCGGCGGGTCGCCGACCGCTTCGGCCTCAGCTACCCCGATCTTCAGGTCCGTTTCGGCCTGATGAGCCACGAGGAAGTGCAGAGCTACTTCGAGTCGGCCGCCGTAGCCGTGGCAACCGTGGAAACGCGACGCGTACGTCCGCTGAAGCTATCTGAAATGAAGCCTCGCCAGGACGCCCCGCCGCTATAGAATCTGCCAGTACCGATTCAGCGCAAAGGCAAGGCGGATGGCCCTCGCAACACTCCTGGCGATCACGATCGCTTGCATCGGATGGAGCCTGTGGATCCGGCGTGTGACGTGGACGTGCCGGTGGGAAGTCGCCGCCACCCTCAACATCGCGTTACAGGGTCTCGCGGTGCTGCTGATGTCGCCGCTCGCCTCCGAGACCGTCGGGCACTGGTTGCACGCGCTCACCGGCAAATGGAATCTCGAGGACTACCTCGGCCATGACTGCTACATCGTCGCGGCGTCGGCGATCGTCTACAACACGCTGGGCAGGCTCGCGGACGACGACGCCATGCAGCGGTCGTTCAAGCAATATGTGGAGCGCCCCGCGACGCTGTGCATCCCGCTTCTGCTGGTGACCTTCTCGATCGGTAACGGTGCCCACATCTACGCGGCCGACTTCTTCACCGTTCCGACCGACTTCTGGTTGAACCTCTACTGGCTGCTGCTCTGCGGCACCCTGACCTACCTTCTGGTCTACGGCATCCGCGCCACGCTGGTGCTGCGCAAAGATCCGCGGTCGCGGACCATCGCCAACTTCTATCTGGCCGCGTCGGTGTCCGGCATCCTCGCCTGCGTCGTCCGCATCACCACCGCCTACGTACCTACGCTGCAGACGGCGCTCGGCAGCAATCTGGTGTGGCTGTTCGCCTGCATGTGTGGCGCCGGGTTCGCGCTCGCGTCGGCGCATTCGTGGCGCATCAAAACCAAGTGGTTCACCCGCGTCTGACCGTGGAAACCACCCATCGCCACCGCGTCGTCATCATCGGATCGGGGTTCGGTGGCCTCGAGGCGGCCAAGTCGCTGAAGCGGGCAGACGTCGAGGTCACATTGATCTCCAAGACGACCAGCCACCTGTTTCAGCCGCTGCTCTACCAGGTGGCGACGGGCATCCTGTCCGAGGGCGAGATCGCGCCGACCACGCGGCTGATCCTGCGCAAGCAAAAGAACACGAAGGTGATTCTCGGCGACGTGCAAGCGATCGACCTGGCCGCCAAGACCGTCACCTCGAAGCTGATGACCATGCAGACCGTCACGCACTTCGACAGCCTCATCGTCGCCGCGGGCGCCCAGCAGTCCTATTTCGGCAACGACCACTTCGCCACGTTTGCGCCCGGGATGAAGACCATCGACCACGCGCTCGAGCTGCGCGGCCGCATCCTCGGCGCCTTCGAGGCTGCGGAGGTGTGCACGAATCCCGTCGAGCGGGAACGCCGGCTGACCTTCGTGGTGGTCGGCGGCGGCCCGACCGGTGTCGAGTTGGCGGGCCAGATCGCCGAACTCGCCGGGCGCACGTTGGCCGGCGCGTTCCGCACGATCAAGCCCAGCGAGTGCCGGGTGATCCTGGTCGAGGGAGCCGACGCACTGATCCCGCCGATGGGCCCCAAGCTCGGCGCGCAGGCGCAGCGCCGGCTCGAGAAGATGAGCGTCGAAATCCAGCTCGACTCGCTGGTGACCGACGTCGACTACATGGGCGTGACGGTGAAACACAAGCAGGGCGGCGAACAGCGAATCGAGTGCGCCTGCAAGGTGTGGTCGGCGGGCGTGCAGGCCAGCCCGCTGGGGGCGATGATCGCCGAGCAGTCCGACGGCACCGAAACCGACCGCGCGGGGCGGGTTGTGGTGGAATCCGATCTCAGCGTGAAGGGCCATCCGAACGTCTTCGTGATCGGCGACCTGATGTCGGTACCCGGTGTGCCCGGCATGGCGCAGGGCGCGATTCAGGGCGCCAGATACGTCACCAAGCTGATCAAGCGATCCCTGGCAGGCCGCGACGATCCGGCCGACCGCTCGGCGTTCGCATACTTCGACAAGGGCAGCATGGCCACCGTCTCGCGCTTCAGCGCGGTCGCGAAGGTCGGCAAGCTCGAATTCGGCGGCTTCATCGCGTGGCTCGCATGGCTGGTGCTGCACCTGGTGTATCTCGTCGGCTTCAAGAACCGCTTCACGACGCTGATCACCTGGTTCATCACGTTCATCAGCCACAGTCGAGGCCAGATGGCAATCACCAGCCAGATGATCTACGCCCGCCTGGCGATGGACATGCTGCAGAGTCAGCAGAAGCAGACCGTTCAACACTCGGCGCTGGCCGCCGTCGAAGAGGCGGAGAAGCTCGAACGGGAGAGCGGCGCTTAGCTGTCAGCCTGCGACGGTGCGCGGCTCAGAGGCGAACGGCGCGCCGAAGGCAGGCACCGGCCGGTACCCCCGTTTGCGGGCCGCCGCGGCGCCGCGACGAATCAATGCCGCCGTCGCGACGAAGCCCGCCTGGTCGGCCACCACGAACGGCGTCAGCAGCCGGTTGTGCACGTAACCGAACGACATTCCGGTGCTCGGATCCGCCCAGCCCAACGAGCCGCCGAGGCCCGCGTGCCCGAACCCCGGCATCAAGTCGCCCAGTGGGATGGAGTGGTAGCCGTGGTGGAAAGCCATGGGGAACACGATGTTTCGGTCCGGCCGAAGATTCGGCCTGCCCACCAGGCCCGCGGTCAGCTCGGGCGAGAGAAACTGCCTGCCGTCGAACCGGCCGCCGCATGCCAGCGGCGCGTACATCTTGGCCAGGCCTCGCGCGGTGGCGGTCCCGTTCGCGGCGGGTATCTCACCGTCGAGCAGCGGGGTGTCACCCTGCACGACGGACATCATCTCGGGGAAATACAGCGCACCGAGACCGCCGGACCATTGCAGCCCAGCGAGTTTCGGTACCACAGCTCCGAGCACGACGTTGCGGGTCGCGCGCTGCGGGACGATGATCTGCGACGGCTTGGTCGGCGCCTCGGCGGGCGGACGGCCCAGGTGCAGCCCGTCGGTGTTGAGCGGATCGGCCAATTCCTCGCGGATCAGGTGCCGCATGCCCTTGCCGGTCACCGACCGGGCCAGGCCCGACATCAGATAGCCGTATGTCAGCGCGTGGTAGGCACCCTTGCCGTAGAGCACCCGGTTCACCGGCGCGGCCGCCAGACGCTCCTCCATCCTGAGGTGGTTCATCAGGTCGGCCTTGCTCGCGCCGTTGAGCTGCGACAGCCCGGCCCGGTGCCGCATCAACTCGCGGATGGTGATGTTCGCCTTGCCGTTCGCGCCGAACTCGCGCCAGTATTCGGCGACCGGGGCGTCGTAGTCGATCAGGCCTCGGTCGACGAGCCGGTGGATGACCGTGGAGGCCATGCCCTTGGTGGCCGAGAAGACCATTGCGCCGGTGTCGGCGGACCAGTGTGTGGTGCCCCGGCGATCCGACCATCCCGTCCAGACGTCGACGACCGGCTCACCGTCCAGATAGACCGACAGCGCCCCTCCGCCGTACCGGGGCCCGGGAAACATCGCACTGAAGGCGCCTACCGCACAAGCGAAGTGCGGATCGGCCGCGCCTTGAACACCGTGTGGAAGCGCCGCGCTGCGCTCCTCGCTGCCAGAGTGCTTCACAATGGATCAAATTTACCTGTAACCCCGGCAAATAAACCGGCCGTTACCGATCCGTTAGCTCTTCGCACGTCAGCGATGCCGAGGCTCCACCGCACAGCAATCTTGGGTGGTGGCGGTCAACTGAAGGGGTTGTTGGGGTCGGTGTTGTCGAACACCTCCTGGCCGTCGTCGCGGCCGTCGCCGTCGGTGTCAGTCCTGGTCGGACACGCCATCGGCGTCCTTGTCGCCTGGCAGCGGCGGTAGCGCGCTCGCGGGTGCCGGGGTCAGCAGCATGCCCGCGACGACCAGGCCGGCGAACACGGGTTTTACAGAGCGTCGAATCATCGGTCGACGCTATCGAGTGGCCTGCCGAGTTGAATATCGGGTGTTTCCCTATTCTTTCGCGTTTCCCGCGGCATCGAGGATCTGTTGCGCGGCGAGCGTCGGCGTCAGTTCGCCGTCGCGGACCTGCCGCTCGACCTCGGCGCGGATCCTGCGAACCGCGGCATTATTGAGCACCCGGTCCAGCACCGTGTCGCGCACCATCGACCAGGTCCAGTCCACCTGCTGGGCGTTGCGCCTGGCGTCGAACTCCCCCGCGTCGGTGAGCACCTGACGGTGTTCGAGCACGGTGTCCCACAGCTCGGTCACACCGGCCCCTTCGAGTGCGCTCATCGTCAGAACAGGTGGGCGCCACAGTGTTTCGCGCGGATAGATCAACCGGATTGCGCCCGCCAGTTCGCGGGCGGCGGCCTTGGCCTCGGTGGCGTGCTCACCGTCGGCCTTGTTCACCACCACGATGTCGGCGAGCTCGAGCACGCCCTTCTTGATGCCCTGCAGCTGATCACCGGTGCGCGCGAGCGTGAGGAACACGAACGTGTCCACCATGTTGGCGACCGCCACCTCCGACTGCCCGACTCCGACCGTCTCCACCAGGATCACGTCGAACCCCGCCGCCTCGAGCAGCACGATGGTCTCCCGCGTCGCCCTCGCGACGCCGCCGAGCGTGCCCGATGTCGGCGACGGCCGGATGTAGGCATCGGGATGCACGGCAAGCTTCGGCATCCGGGTCTTGTCACCGAGAATCGATCCGCCGGTGCGCGTCGACGACGGGTCGACGGCCAACACCGCCACGCGATGGCCCTGCTCGATGAGATACATCCCGAGCGCTTCGATCATGGTCGACTTGCCGACGCCGGGCACACCCGTGATGCCGACGTGCATCGCCCGGCCCGCGGCCGGCATCAACTCCATCAACAGCGCCTGAGCCTGCTCGCGATGATCGGTCCTGGTGGACTCGACCAGCGTGATGGCCCGCGGCAGCGCTGCGCGATCACCGTTGATGATCGCGGCGGCGAGTTCTGCTGTGTCTGCCATCCAGCTCGCGGCTAGCTCAACTCGTAGCCCGACCGCTCGGCCAGTTTGCGCAACAAGCCGATCGCCGCATCGGCGATCACGGTGCCGGGCGGGAAGATTGCGGTCGCGCCCGCGGCGTACAGCTCGTCGAAGTCGCCGGGCGGAACCACGCCACCGACCACGATCATGATGTCGGGGCGGCCGACCTCGGCCAGCGCATCGCGCAGCGCGGGCACCAGCGTGAGGTGACCCGCGGCCAGCGACGACACCCCGACCACGTGCACGTCGTTGTCGGCGGCCTGTCGCGCCACCTCTTCGGGCGTGGAGAACAGCGAGCCGACGTCGACGTCGAAGCCGATGTCGGCGAACGCGGTCGCGATGACCTTCTGACCACGGTCATGTCCGTCCTGGCCCATCTTGGCGACCAGGATGCGCGGGCGGCGGCCGTCGGCTTCGGCGAATTTCTCCACCAGCTCGGTGGCCGCGGAATAGGAGCCGATATTTCCGCCTCCTCCTGAGACTTCGTCGCGGTAGACCCCGGCGATCGTACGGATCTCGGCCTGGTGCCGTCCCCAGACCCGCTCCAGCGCATCGGAGATCTCGCCGACGGTGGCCTTCGCGCGCGCGGCGTTGACAGCGAGCTCGAGCAGGTTGCCTTCCCCGCCCGCGGCCTTGGTGAGCTCCCCCAGGGCAGCGTCGACGGCGGCCTGGTCCCGCTCGGCGCGCAGCTTCTCCAGCTTGGCGATCTGCTCGGCGCGCACGCGACTGTTCTCGACCTTGAGCACCTCTATCTCGTGGTCGGTGCCAGTGCCGGCGGCGACCTGGTACTTGTTCACACCGATCACCGGCTGCTGGCCGGAGTCGATGCGGGCCTGCGTGCGTGCCGCGGCCTCCTCGATGCGCAGCTTGGGGATGCCGTCGTCGATGGCCTGCGCCATGCCGCCGTGCTCGTTCACCTCGCGGATGTGGGCGCGCACCCGCTCGGTGAGCTGATGCGTCAACCACTCCACGTAGTACGAGCCGCCCCACGGGTCGATCGGCCGGGTGGTGCCGGACTCCTGCTGCAGCAGCAGCTGGGTGTTGCGCGCGATCCTGGCGGAGAAGTCGGTGGGCAGCGCCAACGCCTCGTCGAGGGCGTTGGTGTGCAGCGACTGCGTGTGGCCCTGGGTGGCGGCCATCGCCTCGATGCAGGTGCGGGCGACGTTGTTGAACGGGTCCTGGGCGGTGAGCGACCAGCCGGAGGTCTGCGAATGTGTGCGTAGCGAAAGCGATTTCGCGTCTCGGGGTTCGAATTGCGCGACCAGCTCACTCCACAGCAGTCGCCCGGCCCGCAGTTTGGCGACCTCCATGAAGAAGTTCATCCCGATGCCCCAGAAGAAGGACAGCCGCGGCGCGAATGTGTCGATCGACAGGCCTGCGTCCAGGCCGGCCTTGATGTACTCGACGCCGTCGGCCAGCGTGTAGGCCAACTCGAGATCGGCTGTCGCACCGGCCTCTTGGATGTGATAGCCGGAGATGGAGATCGAGTTGAACTTCGGCATCCTGGTGCTGGTGTAGCCGAAGATATCGGAGATGATCCGCATCGACGGCTTCGGCGGATAGATGTAGGTGTTGCGGACCATGAATTCTTTGAGGATGTCGTTCTGAATGGTCCCGGCCAGCTTCTCCGGGGGTACGCCCTGCTCCTCGGCGGCCACCACGTACAGCGCGAGGATCGGCAACACGGCGCCGTTCATGGTCATCGACACCGACACCGTCGACAGGTCGATGCCGTCGAAGAGCTGCCGCATATCGAGGATGGAATCGATTGCCACACCGGCCATTCCGACGTCGCCGGCGACGCGGGGGTGGTCGGAGTCGTAGCCCCGGTGGGTGGCGAGGTCGAAGGCCACGGACAGGCCCTTCTGGCCGGCGGCCAGGTTGCGCCGGTAGAACGCGTTGGACTCCGCGGCGGTGGAGAAGCCCGCGTATTGCCGGATCGTCCACGGCTGATTGACGTACATCGTCGGATACGGCCCCCGCACGTACGGCGGCGCACCCGGGAAGCTGTCGAGCGGGTAGCCGGCAGCCACCGCGGCGTCGCGGTCGGCGGCGATGTACACCGGCTTGACGTCGATGGCCTCGGGCGTGGACCAGTCCAACTGGTCCGGCGAGTAGCCGTGCGCTTCGGCTGCGGCGGCGACGTGTGCGGCGACAGCGGCCTCGGTGGCGGGTCCGGTGGCCCGCTCGCTGCGCAGCGGGACGTCGGCGAAGCTGCCGATTCCCGTGGTTTCCGGAGCCGCTTGGCCGGCGACATCATTGACGGTCATGGCGTCATGCCCCCAATCGAGTGAGCAGATCCGACAGCGCGCCGACCGCGTCGATCTTGGCGGTCAGGTAGTCGTCCGGCTTGTGATCGGCCTCGGCGACCGCCTTTTCGGGTCCGGCCAGCAGGACCCGTGATACGCCCGCCTTGCGGGCGGCCCCCACCACGCCGGCCGCCTCGGTGCCGTATCGGGCATCGGTCCCGCAGATCACGACCACCCCGGCGCCGCCCGCGCCAGAGACGGCGTCGGCCACGCCCGCGACGTCGACGGGACCGGGGTTGACCGCTTCGATGCCGCCGGAGGCAAGCAGGTTGGCGGCGAACGTCGCTCGGATGTTGTGCTCGGCCAGCGGTCCCAGCGGCAGCAACAGCACCTTCGGACGCGACCCGGTCTTGGCCAGGTACGCGTCGGAGCGATCCCGTAGGGACTCGAAACTCGCGGCGTACCGGGCTATGACACTCACCGAATCCTGGTGCGGGAGAGGAGCTTCGGCCAAATTGGGATATTCGTTTACGCCGGTGAGCGCCTTGTGCCGGTGGTTCACGTCGTCGGTGCGCCGCTCGCGTACCTCGTCGATCTGCGTGGTGACGAATGCGCGGGCCTGCGCGAACCCGCCCTGCGCCTCGATCTGCTGGAAGTGCTGCCACGCCGTGTCGGCGAGCTGCTCGGTGAGGTTCTCGACGAACCATGAGCCGCCCGCCGGGTCGAGGACCCGGCCGAGATGTGATTCCTCCAGCAGCAGCAGTTGCGTATTGCGGGCAATGCGGCGGGCGAAACTCGCTGCGGTGCCGGGCAGTCCGCCGGGTATGGCCGCGTCGAACGGTTGCACCAGCACGGTGTCGGCGCCGCCGACTCCGGCCCCGAATGCGGCGACCGTTGTGCGGAGCATGTTCACCCACGGGTCGCGCTGCGCCATCATCGGCATCGAGGTGACGGCGTGCACCCGAGCGGCACCGGAATCAGGTTCGCCGACCACCTCGGCCACGCGTGCCCACAGCCGGCGCAGCACCCGGAACTTGGCGATGGTCATGAACTGGTCGTCGTCTGCGGCCAGCCGGAAGCTGATCTGCCGCAACGAGTCCGACACGCTCAGACCCGCCTCGCCCAGCAGCCGGAGGTACGCGACACCCGCAGCGACCGCGCCGGCCAGTTCCCAGGACGCGCTGGCGCCGAGGTCGTGCAGCGCGGGCCCGTCGACCGTGATGGCACGTACACCGCCCGCGTAGCCGGTGACCTTCGCCGCGGTCGCGACGACCTCGGCGACATCGGGGGCGGGTCGCCGGCTCAGTGGCGCGGTCAGCAGATCGGCACCGAGGTCGATCGACAGTCGGCCGCGCTGCTCATCGTCCATGTCGGCGAGTTGCGGCAGCAGCGCGTCCGCGGCCGCGACGAAGTCTGATCCGGCGTCGAGGATGACCGGGACCAGGTCGAGGAAGACGCCCTCCAGGAGGCGGTCCAGTTCGCCTGCGGAGACACCGTCGGGTGGGCCCACCCGCAACGCCAGCGCGCTGACCCCCTCCGTCAACGCCACCAGTACGGCGCCGTTGCCGTCGGTGACGGCCTTCTGACCCGGGACCGGAAACGCCTCGGCGATCTTCCATCCGGACTTGACGTCGCGCAATGCGTCCCCGCCGCGGACGAACGGCCAGTCGCCGGGCAGCGGCGCCTCGGGCAGGGCGTCGAGGCCGGTGTAGAGCGCCCGGATCGGAAAGCCTTCATAGGTCGGCGAATCGAGCAGGGTCTCGGGCTCGGGCGGCAGGTCGGCCGGATCACGCCGAGTCGATTTCGCCAGCACGCCCGCAACGGCCGAGCGCCATCGCTCTCGAGATTCCTGCAAGCCGGAATTCTGCACGTCCATCAGGCTAAATGATCACCGTCACGTCATTACCTCCCGGCCCGTAGTCTTGATAGCCGTGACGTCCGTCGTCGGCTCCCTCGCCACGCTTCGCAACGCGGTGATTTCGACGGCGAAGCAGGTCCCCAGGCGTCAACTGGCGGCCATCACGGCGACGATTGTGATTCTCGTCGCAATTGTCTTGCTGGTCCCGCGACCCGGCGCCCTGCAGCTCCGCGATTGGGCCGAATCGGTCGGACCGTGGTTCCCCCTCGCTTTTTTGGCCGCCCACGTCGTCGTCACCGTGTTCCCCTTCCCTCGCACCGCGTTCACGCTGGCCTCCGGCCTGTTGTTCGGCCCAGGGCTCGGCATCGCGATCGCCGTCATTGCCAGCACGATCAGCGCGCTCCTCGCGGTCGTGTTGGTCCGCGCCGCCGGTTGGCAACTGCACCGCCTCATGCCCCATCCGCGAGTCAAGGCGCTCGATGCGCGGCTGGGTCGGCGCGGCTGGCCGACGGTAATGTCGATGCGGCTGATTCCCGCCGTACCGTTCTCGGTGCTCAACTACGCCGCGGGCGCGTCTTCCGTACGCCTGTTGCCCTACACCGGCGCGACGCTGGCCGGCCTGCTGCCGGGCACCGCCGCCGTCGTGGTCCTCGGCGACGCACTCACCGATCACATCAGCCCGATGCTGATCCTGGTGTCGCTGTTAACTGCGAGTCTCGGTGTCGCAGGCCTGATCTACGAGATCAGGACCTATCCGCGCCATCACCCGGCCGACACCGACCCGCAGGCCGAGCAAGCGCCCGTGACCGGCTGACGGTCACAGCTCCACGTTGCCGCTGTGACGTCCCGCCTGCGGACCCTGCGGCTCGAGCGGCTGCTGTGTCTGCTGCGAGTACTGCACCGGAGCGGTGACGTTCGTCGGCGATGCCCCGATGACGCCCTGCACCGGTGCGCGCGCCTCTGCCTCCGCCTTCGCCACGGCCTGCGCGATGGCCGGGTCCGTCTCGGTGGAGAACCAGTCGGCGACCTCGTCGGAGTCGTCCTCGGGCTTCGGCAGATCGTCGTCGACGGGCGAGGGCTCGTAGCGGAACACACCGTCTTCGCCTGGCGCGCCGAGCATCTTGGTGAAGCCCTGCAGCGCCGCGCCGAAGTCGCTCGGCACCAGCCAGACCTTGTTCGCCTCGCCCTTGGCCATCTGCGGCAGCGTCTGCAGGTACTGGTAGGCCAGCATCTCCGGGGTCGGCCGGCCCGCCTTGATCGCGGCGAACGTCTTCTCGATCGCCTTGGCCTGGCCCTGCGCCTGGTAATACTGCGCGGCGCGCTCGCCCTGGGCCCGCAGCATGCGCGACTGGCGGTCGGCCTCGGCGGCGAGGATCGCCGCCTGCTTGGCGCCCTCGGCGGCAAGGATCTGCGACTGTTTCTGCCCTTCGGCCTGCTTGATCGACGCCTCCCGGGTGCCCTCCGCCGTGAGGATCATGGCCCGCTTCTCGCGGTCGGCGCGCATCTGTTTTTCCATCGAGTCCTGAATGGAGGGCGGCGGATCGATGCTGCGCAGCTCCACCCGAGCCACCCGCAGCCCCCAGCGGTTGGTCGCCTCGTCGAGCACACCGCGCAGCTGGGCGTTGATCTGATCACGCGAGGTCAGCGTCTGCTCCAGCGTCATCCCGCCGACGACGTTGCGCAGCGTGGTCGTGGTCAGCTGTTCGACACCGACGATGTAGTTGCTGATCTGGTAGACCGCCGCCTGGGGGTTGGTGACCTGAAAATAGACGACGGTGTCGATGTTCACCGTCAGGTTGTCCTCGGTGATCACCGGCTGCGGCGGGAAAGACACCACCCGCTCCCGCAAGTCCACCCTGGCCCGGATCCGGTCGATGAACGGCAGCAGCAACGTCAACTGCCCCGACACGGTCTTGCTGTAGCGGCCGAGCCGTTCGATGACGGCGGCCTCGGCCTGCGGGATCAGCGCGATCGACTTCGCGACGACGATGGCCGCGAAGATCACCAACACGCCGACGAGCACCAGACCGGCGACGGCACCTTCCATGACGGGTTCCTTCCGTAGTTGTCCAGGCTTCTCTAGACGACTTTCTGCACTACCGCGGTGGCGCCGTCGATGTGCACGACGGTGACGTGGTCGCCCGGTTCGTAGACATCGTCGTCGTTGAGGGGCCGCGCCGTCCAGACTTCGCCGTCGAGCTTCACCTGGCCCTCGTGCCGCGCCACGCGATCGAGCACCAGAGCACTCTTGCCCTCGAGTTCCTGCGGCCGGTCCGGCAGCCCTGTTCCGGACATGAAGTGCCGACGCAGGGCGGGCCGGACCAACACCAGCAGCAGCACCGACACCACGGCGAAGACGGCCCCGTGAACCCACAGCTCGTCGAAGACGAGGCTCGATCCGGCCGCCGCCAGCGCGCCGCCGCCGAGCATCAGCAGGAACAGATCGCCGGTGAGCGCTTCCGCCCCTGCGAGGGCCAGCGCGGCGATCAGCCAGATCAGCGCAACAGGCATATCGAAAGCCTAGCGCGTGGTCCGCCCCATCAGCCGCGAACAACTACACTGCGAACCATCATGTGGTGCCCTAGTGTTTCGCTGTCGGTGTGGGCCAACGCGTGGCTCGCCGGAGCCGCCGCCCCCGATGACGTCCTCGACGCGCTATCGCAATGGGCGCCAAAGCATTCGGTGGCCGCCTATGACGCCGTGGCGGCGGGCAGCACAGGTCTGCCGTGGCCGGACGTCAACCACTCCGGGACCATGTCGCTGCTGCAGACGGTGCGCACCGCGGCGGGGCGGCCCGCAGGCAGGCCCGCGATCTCCGTCGCGCTTCCCGTGCCCGGCGACGTCCGCGGCCTGCCGGCCGGAACCCAGTTCCAGCGCGATGCGGTGACGTCCGGCGAGGCCATCGTGATCGACGGCGGGCCGTCGTCGCAGCCGGTCGGCGTGGTACCCGACTTCGAATACGACGACTCCGAGGATTTCGAGGAGTCCGACCAAGTCGAGCTGTCCGGGCTGAGCTGGACGGTGTACTCGCTGGCCGCCGCGCCGGTCGCCGAGCACATCGACCTCGGTGATGCGGAGTTCGCGCTGCGGTCGGCGGTTCGGTCAGCGGCCGACGCGCTGGGCGCCATCCGCGCCGAGGCGGGCGGCATGGATGTCGCCGACCCCCGCAAGCTCGTCGAGCAGGTGATGGAGTCCTCGGGTCAGCACCGGGCGCCCGACCACGCCCCGTCGCGTGCCCTGCGGGTGCTCGAGAACGCCGCGCACATCGACGCAATCGTCACCGTCAGTTCGGGTTTGATGCCGATTGGCCTGCAGAGTTCGTCGGAGGCGCAGATCGCCAACGAGGCGCTGCGGCCACTGGACGCGGTGGTGCGCTCCGCACGCCTTGCGGCGGTCAGCGCGATCCTTCATTCGGCTTGGCGCTAGCGACGCAGTCCGGGGTGCACAACGCCCCGTCAATCGAAAAGCCGTACAGCGGAGGCGCGTTCGTACCCGGCGGGCCAACGTGGCGCAGCGGTTCGCGGCCCGCAGCAAGCTCGTCGAGCAAGTCGACAGCCAGCCGGGCGAAGCGGCGATCGGCGTTGGGGGTGGCCGCACGCGCCAGCGCGATCCCGCATTCGTCCGCCTGCTGCTGCAGTTCGCTGTCCAGATCCCACACCACCTCGATGTGGTCGGCGACGAATCCGATCGGACACACGATCACGGCCTTGGCTCCAGAGGCGGCAAGCGCCGAAAGATGGTCGCCGACATCGGGTTCCAGCCAGGGCACCTGCGGTGGTCCCGACCGCGACTGCCACACCTGGTCGTAGTCGGCGTACCCCGCTTCGCGCGCGACGGTCCGCGATGCGTACCCGACCTGGCGCGCGTAGAGGTCCACACCGCAGCGGGACCTGGCCGCCATCGGGATGGAGTGCGCGGTGAACACCAGCCGGGCCTCGTCGCGAAGGTCGGCGGGCAGCGCCTGTGCCGCACGGCCAATCGCCTCGACGAACATCTCGACGAACAGTGGATGGTCGTAGTACTGGCGAAGCTTGACCAGTTCGGGCGCCCCGTCGCCGGCCGCCGCACGGCCACGGACGATGTCCTCGTTGTATTGCGTGCAACCGGAGTATCCGCCCCACGCCGACGTGGTGAAGACCGCCGCGCGGCGAACGCCGTTGTCGCGCATGGCCGCCACTGTGTCCTCGACGTAGGGCGCCCAGTTGCGGTTGCCGAAGTACACCGGCAGTTGCCGGCCGCGATCGGCCAGTTCGGCCTCCAGTTGCTTCATCAAGGCGCGGTTGATGCCGTTGATCGGTGAGACACCGCCGAAGTGCAGGTAGTGCTCCGCGACCGCGGCGAGCCGCTCGCGCGGGATGCCCCGGCCACGAGTCACGTTTTCCAGGAACGGCATCACCTGCTCGGGCGCCTCCGGGCCGCCGAAGGACAGCAGCAGGACGGCGTCGAAAGACGAGCGGTTCATTCTTTACAACAGTTGCGTGTGTGCGCCGCCGTCGGCGTAGACGACCGTTCCGGTGGTTGCGGGCAGCCAGTCGGAGAGCAGGGCGCACACGGTCTTGGCGACCGGCGTCGGATCCTTCATGTCCCAACCGACGGGAGCACGTTGATCCCAGCCCTCCTCGAGCAGGCGCATCTGGTCACCCGCCTCGGCGCCCAGTGCGCCGCCGACGATGGCGCTCATCGCCAGCGTGCGGATCGGCCCCGCGGCAACCAGATTGGAACGCACGCCGAACTGGCCCGCTTCACGCGCGACGAACCGGTTCACCGACTCGAGCGCGCTCTTGGCGACCGTCATCCAGTTGTAGGCGGGCATCGCGCGGGTCGGGTCGAAGTCCATGCCGACGATGCTGCCGCCCTTGTTCATGATCGGTAGCGTCGCCTTGGCCAGCGAGGCGTACGAGTACGCAGAGATGTGGATGCCCTTGGAGACATCGGCGTAGGGGGCGTCGAAGAAGGGGTTGATGCCCATACCGGTCTGCGGCATGAAGCCGATCGAGTGCACGACACCGTCGATTTTGTTGCCGTCACCGATGACCTCGGTGATCCGGTCGGCCAGCGTCGCGAGATGCTCCTCGTTCTGCACGTCGAGCTCGAGCAGCGGCGCCTTCTCCGGAAGGCGGTCGGCGATGCGCTGGATCAGTTTCATCCGGTCGAAGCCGGTGAGCACCAGTTCGGCGCCGGACTCCTGGGCGACCTTGGCGATGTGGAACGCGATCGAGGAGTCCGTGATGATCCCCGTCACGAGGATGCGTTTGCCTTCGAGCAGTCCTGCCATGTGAAAAGTCCTTCTCTCTATCGAAGAGTCAGTGGCCCATGCCCATGCCGCCGTCGACCGGGATCACGGCACCGGATATGTAGGTGGCATCTTCGGACGCCAGGAAGCTGACCACTCCGGCGACCTCGGCGGCGGTGCCGACGCGTTTGGCCGGGACGAACCCCAGCGCGCCCTCCTGGATCCGCTCGTCCAGCGCGCGGGTCATGTCGGTGTCGATGTAGCCCGGGGCCACGACGTTTGCGGTGACCCCAGCCTTGGTCAGCTCGCGGGCGATCGAGCGGGCCATGCCGATCAGGCCGGCCTTGGACGCCGCGTAGTTGGCCTGGTTGCCGACACCCCAGGTGCCGGAGACCGACCCCACGAAGATCAGCCGGCCGAACCGCTTTCGCTGCATGCTGCGTGATGCGCGCTGGGCCACCCGGAACGCGCCGGTGAGATTGGCGTCGATGACCTTCTGGAATTTCTCCTCGGTCATCCGCATCAGGAAGGCGTCTGCGGCGACGCCGGCGTTGGCCACCACCACCTCAACCGGACCCTGATGTTCCTCGACCTCGGTGAAGGCGCGGTCCACAGCAGCGGAGTCGGTGACATCGCACTCGACGCCGAAAACCCCGTCGGGCGCCCCGGACCCCCGGTGCGTGACGGCCACCTTGTGACCGTCGGCAGCGAGCCGCCGGGCGATGGCGAGGCCGATGCCCCGGTTTCCCCCGGTGACCAGCACCGAACGGGAAACGAAAGGCGGACGGCCGCCAGTCGTTTGGCCGGCGGTGTCGCCTGCTGTCGCGTTAGTCATGACCGCTAACCTAACGTGTGCCGACCATTCCTAAGAAATCGCCATTCGGCGGGTAGGGCAGGGCACGACCGGGGGTTTTGTCTAGTTAGGCAATCGCCGGTTGACCACCAACGCGGACACGGCAGCCAGCGCCAGCACCAGCGCGCCGAGCCGCAGCCAGCCCGTGCTGGCGCTCCCCTTCTGGGTCTCGTAGCCGATCTGCTCCTGCAGGTTGGTGAACACCTCGTTCAACTGCTCGAGGCTCGATGCGCTGTAGGCCTGGCCACCGGATAGTTGCGCGATCTTCTTGAGCATCTCGGCGTCGACGGGCACCGGTGTCCGCTGACCGTTCATGTCGACGGTGCCGGTCTGGGTGCCGAACGACACCGTCGAGATCGGCACGCCCTGGTCCTTCGCGGTGCGCGCGGCCGTATAGGCGCCTTTGGGGTTGTCCGGATTGGACGGCACGGTCTCCTTGCCGTCGGACATCAGCACGATGCGAGCCGGCGGTGGTGTGTCGCCCCCGCCGATCACCGCACCGACGGTGGAGATGGCCTGCAATGCGGTGAAGATGGCCTCACCGGTCGCGGTCCGATCGGCCACTTGCAGCTTGTCGATCGCGTTCTTGGAGGCGTCACGATTGGTGGTCGGCGATACCAGAACGGTGGCGTTGCCCGCATAGGAGATCAGCCCGAGGTTGACACCCGGCGTCATCTGATCGACGAACTGCTTGGCGGCCTCCTGGGTGGCAGCCAGCCGGCTGGGCGATACGTCGGTGGCCCGCATCGACTGCGAAACGTCGATCACCAGCATCACCACCGCACGGTTCCGTGGGATACGGACGTCATGTGTGGGCTCGGCCATCGCGACCGTCAACATGACCAACGACAGCACCAGTAGGACGGTCGGCAGATGCCGCCAGCGCGACGGCCGTTTGGGCGCAACACTTTCCAGCAGTTCCGTGTTGGCGAACCGAAGCAGCCGCCTGCGCCGGGCCACCTGCGTGGCGATGTAGAGCCCGACCAGTCCCAGCACGACCAGGAGGAACAGGAAGAACCAGGCGTGTTCGAAACCCGTCAGAGTCATCGGTCCGAGCACCGGTAACGTCATGCGCTGCTTGCCATTTCCATTTCTAGTTGGGTAACCGGCGGTTGAGCAGCATGGCTGCCAGCGCCGCGAGGGCCAGGACCAGAGCGCCGAGTCGCAGCCAGCCCGCGCTGGCGTCACCCTTGATCGTCTCGTAGCCGATTTGCTGCTGCAGGTTCGAATAAACCTCGCGCAGCTGATCCAAGCTGGATGCGGTGTAGGCCTCTCCGCCGGACAATTCGGCGATCTTGCGCAGCATCTCGGCGTCGACGGGCACCGGCTGGCGCTGATCGTTGATTTCCACGTAGCCGTATGGCGTACCGAAGGAAATGGTCGAAATCGGCACACCCTGGTCCTTGGCGGTGCGGGCAGCGGTGTACGCACCCTTCGGGTTGTCCGGGTTGGACGGCACCGTTTCCTTGCCGTCGGAGAACAACACGATGCGGGCCGGCGGCGGCTCATCGCCGCCTCCGATCACGGCGCCGACGGTGGCGATGGCCTGCAGCGCGGTGAAGATGCCCTCGCCGGTCGCGGTGCGGTCGGCCAGTTGCAGCTTGTCGATCGCACCCTTGGTCTCTTCACGGTTGGTGGTGGGCGACACCAGCACCGTCGCGGTGCCCGCGTAGGCGATCAGACCGAGGTTGATGCCTGGCGTGAGCTCGTCGGCGAACTGCTTGGAGGCGTCCTGCGCCGCCGCGAGCCGGTTGGGCGATACGTCGGTGGCGCGCATCGACTGCGACACGTCGATCACCAGCATGACCACGGCGCGGTTGCGTGGGATCCGCACATCGTGCGTCGGACCTGCCATCGCGACGGTGAGCAGCAGCAGTGAGATCACCAACAGGATTGCGGGCAGATGCCGCCAGCGCGTAGGTCGCTTTGGCGCAACGCTTTCCAACAACTCCATGTTGGCGAAGCGCAGCATCCGCCGTTGACGTGCCAGCTGCACCAGGACGTAGAGCGCAGCGATTCCCAGAACGACGAAGAGGAAGAGGAAGAACCAAACGTGTTCGAAGCCCGACAGCGTCAACGGTCCGAGCAACGGTAATGTCATGTGCCGATCGTCATTTCGTGAATTATGCCCTTTGGAATCTGCTCTTCGCGCAAGCGCTCATCGGCCGGCCAGTGCGCCTCGGCGACGGTTGGCGACGAACCGGACCACGTCGGCGATCCAGTCCCGGTCCGTGCGCAAGGTCAGCAGCGGCGCATCGCACCGCCGCAGGGTCCTGGCCACCTCGGTGCGGTGTGCGGCGGCGGCCTTTTCGAAGTCGGAGCGCAGCTGCTCGTCGATGGTGAATTCGCGGGTGACACCGGATTCGGTGTCCTGCAGGATGACATCGCCGACGGGCGGCAGTTCCACGTCGCGCGGGTCGATGATCTCGATGCCGAGCACCTCATGGCGGCCGGCGATCGCGCGCAACGGCCGCATCCAGTTGATCGGACCGAGGAAGTCGCTGATGATCACCGCCATCCCGCGCCGCCGCTCGGGCCTGCGCAGCGCGTCGATCGCCGCGGCCAGGTCACCGCGCACGCCGGTCGGCGCCTTGGGCATGGTGGCGATGGTGCGCAGCATCTCCTGCTCGTGCATGCGGCCGGACAAGGCGGGCACGCGTCGCACGGAGTCGCCGTTGGCGATGATCGCGCCGATTCGGTTGCCGCCACCGCTGTTGAGGAACGTGATCGCCGCGGCAGCCGCCACCGCGAGGTCGCGCTTCTCGCAACCGGTGGTGCCGAAGTCCAGGCTGGCGGACATGTCCACCACCAACCACGTTTCCAGTTCGCGGTCGGCGATCATCTGGCGGACGTGGGGATGGGTGGTCCGCGCGGTCACCGACCAGTCCATTCGACGCACGTCGTCACCGGGCTGGTAGAGCCGCGACTCCCCCGGCTCGGAGCCCGGCCCGGGCAGCAGGCCGAGGTGGTCGCCGTGCAGCACGCCGTCGAGCTTGCGGCGCACCGTCAACTCGAGCTTGCGCAGCGCGGCCGTCAGAGCGGGGTCGCGGATCTCCCCGCGCTTCAGCGACGGCAGATCGACGTTGCGTCCCGAAGTAGTCACCGACCGCTGGCCGCGCCGGCTGCGGCAGGTACGACGGGCGGCACCGAATGTCCTTGCTGCGGAATGGCGTTCACCTGCGGCAGCGCCACGGTCTGCAGGATTCGGCCGATCACCGTCTCCGAGGAGATCTCGTCGGCCAGCGCGTCGTAGGTCAGCACCAGGCGGTGCCGCAGCACGTCGGGAATGACCTCCACCACGTCCTGCGGGATGACGTAGTCGCGGCCGCGCACCAAGGCCAGCGCCCTCGCGGCGGCGATGATGCCGAGCGATGCGCGTGGGGAGGCGCCGTAGGCGATCCATGCCTTGGCGTCGGGCATGCCGAACTTCTCCGGCTCGCGCGTGGCGGTGACGACGCGAACCACGTAGTCGACCAGGGCGTGGTGCACGAACGTGTTGGCGGCGACGTCCTGCAGCTGCAGCAGGTCACCGGGCGCCAGGATCTGCTTGGGCTCCGGCGGCTTCACGCCCATCCGGTAGACGATCTCGCGCTCTTCTTCGGGCGTCGGGTAATCGATGTTCAGCTTGAACAGGAAGCGGTCACGCTGGGCCTCGGGAAGCGCGTAGACGCCTTCCTGCTCGATCGGGTTCTGCGTCGCCATCACCAGGAACGGTGCGGGCAGCGGGAACGTCTTGCCGCCGATCGAGATCTTGCGCTCGGCCATGACCTCGAGCAATGCGGACTGCACCTTGGCCGGTGCGCGGTTGATCTCGTCCGCCAGCAGGAAGTTGACCACGACCGGTCCGAGTTCGATGTCGAACTCCTCCTTGCCCTGCCGGTAGATCCGGGTGCCGATGATGTCGGTGGGCACCAGGTCGGGCGTGAACTGGATGCGGGCGAACGTGCCGCCGACGACTTTGGCGAACGTCTCCACCGCGAGTGTCTTGGCCACGCCCGGCACACCCTCGAGCAGCACGTGGCCCTTCGCGAGCAGGCCGACGAGCATGCGTTCGACGAGCTGGTCCTGACCGACGATGATCCGCTTGACCTCGAAGATCGCGCGTTCCAGGGTGTGCACCTCGGACTGCAGGTTCCCGGAGTTCGCGGGGGGTGGCGGAGCGGCGTGAGTGTTAGGGGGGTAACCCTGCGCCGGGCCCTGCGGCCCACCTGCTGACGTCATCGACGATCCTCTTACCTTGTAGTTCATCGGCGCAGGTCATGCGCCGCGGGCGGGATGCCCGCCGTCAACTATTCCAGGCACTTCGGAATCCGTCGACGTGGCCCGGGTCTGCTCAGGGTTCGCTCAGCCCTACCTCAGGATTCGATGATCCGGGCGGCGTACGGCTGCAATCCCGCCGTCCGCACCGGGCTGACCTTGACCTTCTCCGCGCTGCCCGAGGCCTCGAGCATCTGGCCGTTGCCCAGGTACATGGCCACGTGCTGGCTGCCGCCCGGCCCCCAGAAGATGAGGTCGCCGCGCTTGGCCTGCGCCACCGGAATCTTGCGGCCGGTGTTGTACTGATCGCCTGAGTACTTGGGAATCTGCAGGCCGACTCCGGCGAACATGAACCGGGTCAGCCCCGAACAGTCGAAGCCGATCTTTCCGGCGTCCTCGTCGACGCCGGGCCCGGGGCCGGTGAGAGTGCCGCCTCCCCATGAATACGGCACGCCCAACTGCGAACCTCCGCGACGTATCGCGTACTCGATCGCTTGCGGCCCACGGACCCGGCCTCCGGGCAGGACGGCACCTTGGCTCTTGTTGCCGAGCCCGATGCTCTGCAGGAACTGCTGTCCGAGGTTCTGAGTGGTCTGAACGGCGAGCTGACTCACCTGAAACGACGCGTTCGCGATCGCCACCGGGTCGCCGGGAGCGCCGGAACTCACGATCTTGGGCAGCGTCGGATCCCATTGTCCCTCGTCGGGCGCCGCCGCGGCCGGCACGGCCAGTCCTATTGCGACCGCAAGCGCCGCAGCCACCCAGACGGGTGCGTAGCGAAAACGGTTGTGGTGCAACAATTTCAACAAGATCACTCGCATCAGTATTCGATGTATCGGACGACGTAGGGGGTCATGCCGCTGGTGCGGACCGGCGAAACCTTCACCGTCGAACCGGTGTACGGCGCCTCGAGCATCTGGCCGTTGCCGAGATACAACGCGACGTGCTGGCTGCCGCCGGGGCCGTAGAAGATCACGTCGCCTCGCCGCATCTGCGACGACGGGATCTTGCGGCCCATCTCGTACTGGGAGCCCGAGTAGTGCGGCAACTTGATTCCGACACCCGCGAAGGCGTACAAGATCAGGCCGGAGCAGTCGAAACCGACTGTGCCCGCGCCGGAGTCGATGCCCCGGCTGGGCCCAGCGGCGTTGCCGCCGCCCCACGAATACGGCACACCCATCTGAGCCCCCGCCCGCTGAATGACGTACTCGGAAGCCTGTCTGCCGTAGACGCGCGGGATGGCGCCGTTGGTATAGCCGGTCGGCGTCGGCAGGATTCCGATCTTGCGCAGAAAGTTGCGTCCCATATCGGCCGTGTACTGGGCCGAGGTGGACGAGATGCCGAGCACCGAGTTGATGATCGCGATGGGATCACCACTGACGAATGCACTCGGGATTGCGGGCAGCGTCGGGTCCCACAGGCTTTGGTCCCAATTGCCCCGAGCGGCAACCGGCGTACCAGGTGAACGGTCCCAGTTCGTCGACGAATTCGCTTGCGGAACCTCTGGTTTCGGCTGGCCGGTGGCTGACGCCGACCAGTTGCGGGCTTCGGCGAGCTTGGCCTCGGCGGCGGTGCGCTGGGCGGTCAGCTCGGTCAACTGACCCCGCTGGTCGGCGAACGTCTGCTGCGCCGCCTTGAGCGCGGAGACAGCGGCGTCCTGGCTGGACTGCGCATCGACGGCGGCCCGGTCGGCTTTCAGCTTGGCCAACCGCGCCGCGGACTCCCTGTTGACCTGCTCGGTGCGGGCCCGCTGCAGGTCGGCGACGACCTGCTGGGCGCTGGCGGCCAGAGTCTGGCCCGCGGCCGCGGTGTCGATCATGTCGGCCGGGTCGGACGCGGTCAGATACGAACTCGACGGTCCGTGGACGTAGGTCGATGCCGCGAACGTGTCGAATCGCTGTTGCGCGGAGGTGATCGCGGCGGTCGAGTCATCGACGGCGCGCCTGCTCGCATCCACCTCCTGCTGCGCCGTGGCCGCGCTGTCGCGCGCGGTCTGGACATCGACGATGGCCTTGTTGACGCTCTCCTGCTGGGCCTGGACGCTCGCGCCGAGTTCCTGCAATTTCTGATTGACGTTCGCGATCGCGGCGACCAGCGACCCGACGGTGTCCGGGCTGCTGGGTTCGGCGGCCGCGATTCCCCCGGTGCCGCAGAACACGGTTGCCAGCAGCATGCCGACGGTCAGCGGAACGACACAGACTCGCTCGCGGAGTCGAGGCGCGAAGGCGCGAGGGGTGCGTCCCATTCGACTCAAATCTCCTCGCAGAAGTCACAGAAACAACAGCTACACCAGTGAGTACTTCTGCACCGTACGTCACAACTGACGCTAAAGAAACTCTAGTCACAAATTACATATCTGTAATTAGAAAGAGTGTGACCGAATGGTGATATTCGACTTCGCCAGGCGCGTCTGCCAGGCGTTATTCAGCGCTTTCCGGCTCGGATTCGGCCGCCGCGCGTCTGCTTTTCACCTGCAGGAATCGGGTCGCGACGGCGGCGAGCACGACGAGGATGGTGAGTATTACGGAGAATTCCGTCCACGGAAAGTGAGGCGTCGTCAACTCGCCGAAGAAATTCTTCGACGATTGCACGGGGTCGCCGTTCTTGGCGATATCTTGGCCGGCTTCCAGCGTCACCCGATCGAAATCCTTGCTGTAGGTGCCTGCCCAGGTCGGACTCATCGCGAGCACCGTCGAACCGGGATACGCCTGCCCCACCTCGGTGGCGATATCGCGCAGCGGGGTGTCGATCGGCGGATTGGTCGCGATCACCACGATCTTGAGATCGATGCCTTGTTCGCGGGCGTCGGCGACCACCTGACGCAGTTCGGGCACGACCTTCGCGTCGGCGGGCGGCACGCTCACGCCGTCTTCGCCGACATCCGCGAGCACCTGGTTCATATCGACGTCGGGCGGGATATACAACGGGAGGAACGGGAGCACGTGCGGGCCGGTCACAGGAGAACCGTACGCGATACCGGTCTCGAGAAGTGGCAGCACGCACGCGTGAAGACGAGACTGAAACCTGCCAGGCTTGCTTTACAGGACAAGCGTACTGTTAGATTGGATGAGCCGCCGACACAGCCCGTCGCGGCCGATACTTAGCCGGGAGTTGATGTGAGCAGCAAGGATTCGTCGCAAAACTCGTTCGATGCCCGCGGCACCCTCGAAGTCGGGGACAAGAGCTACGAGATCTACCGCCTGGACGCGGTGAAGGGTACCGAGAAACTCCCCTACAGCCTCAAGGTGCTCGCCGAAAACCTGCTTCGCACCGAGGACGGCGCCAACACCACCAAGGAGCACATCGAAGCCATCGCGAACTGGGATCCGGATGCCAACCCGAGCGTCGAGATCCAGTTCACCCCCGCCCGCGTGATCATGCAGGACTTCACCGGTGTGCCCTGCATCGTCGACCTCGCCACCATGCGGGAGGCGATCGGCGACCTCGGCGGCGACCCCGACAAGGTGAACCCGCTGGCGCCTGCCGACCTGGTCATCGACCACTCGGTGATCGCCGACCTTTTCGGCCGCGCCGACGCCTTCGAGCGCAACGTCGAGATCGAGTACGAGCGCAACGGCGAGCGGTACCAGTTCCTGCGCTGGGGACAGGGCGCGTTCGACGACTTCAAGGTGGTGCCGCCCGGAACGGGCATCGTGCACCAGGTCAACATCGAATACCTGGCGTCGGTGGTGATGGAGCGCGACGGCGTTGCCTACCCCGACACCTGCGTCGGCACGGATTCCCACACCACGATGGAGAACGGCCTCGGCGTGCTGGGCTGGGGCGTCGGCGGCATCGAGGCCGAGGCGGCCATGCTCGGCCAGCCGGTGTCGATGCTGATTCCCCGTGTGGTCGGCTTCAAGCTGACCGGCGAGCGACCGGCAGGCGTCACCGCCACCGACGTCGTGCTCACCGTCACCGAGATGCTGCGTAAGCACGGCGTGGTCGGTAAGTTCGTCGAGTTCTACGGCGATGGCGTCGCCGAGGTGCCGCTGGCCAACCGCGCGACGCTGGGCAACATGAGCCCCGAGTTCGGCTCGACCGCGGCGATCTTCCCGATCGACGAGGTCACGATCGATTACCTGAAGATGACCGGCCGCGGCGCGGAGCAGCTGGCGCTGGTGGAGGCCTACGCCAAAGAACAGGGGATGTGGCACGACCCGGGCCGCGAGCCGAAGTATTCCGAATACATCGAGTTGGACCTCGGTGACGTCGTCGCGTCGATCGCCGGACCCAAACGCCCGCAGGACCGCATCGCGCTGACCGACGCGAAGTCGGCCTTCCGCAAGGACATTCACAACTACGTCGAGGACGGCGCGCAGAACCCGCATACCAACGTGGACGAGGCGGTCGAGGAGTCCTTCCCCGCCAGCGACCCGGTGTCACTGTCCTTCGCGGACGAGGACGCCGTCGTACCGTCTGCGGCATCCGGCTCCAACGGCCGGCCGAGCAAGCCGGTCGAGGTCAAGAACTCCGAGCGCGGTGACTGCATCCTCGACCACGGTGCAGTGGTGATCGCGGCGATCACGTCGTGCACCAACACGTCCAACCCCGAGGTGATGGTCGGTGCCGCACTGCTCGCCCGCAACGCCGTCGAGAAGGGGCTGACGTCCAAGCCGTGGGTGAAGACCACGATGGCGCCGGGATCGCAGGTCGTCACCGCGTACTACGAGAAGGCCGGGCTCTGGCCTTACCTGGAGAAGCTCGGCTTCTATCTGGTCGGCTACGGCTGCACCACGTGCATCGGCAACTCGGGACCGCTGCCGGACGACATCAGCAAGGCGGTCAACGACGCCGACCTGTCGGTGACCGCGGTGCTGTCGGGAAACCGCAACTTCGAGGGACGCATCAACCCCGACGTGAAGATGAACTATCTCGCGTCGCCGCCGCTGGTGATCGCCTACGCGCTGGCGGGCACGATGGACTTCGACTTCGAGTCGGAGCCGCTGGGTCAAGACACTGACGGCAACGATGTGTTCCTGAAGGACATCTGGCCGTCGCAGCAGGACATCAACGACACCATCGCCTCGGCGATCAACACGGAGATGTTCACCAAGAACTACGCCGACGTCTTCAAGGGCGACGAGCGCTGGCGCGATCTGCCCACCCCGAGCGGCAACACCTTCGAGTGGGCCGACGACTCGACGTATGTCCGCAAGCCCCCGTACTTCGACGGTATGCCCGCCGAGCCGGAGCCGGTGTCCGACATCACGGGCGCCAGAGTGCTGGCGCTGCTGGGTGATTCGGTCACCACCGACCACATCTCCCCCGCGGGCAGCATCAAGCCCGGTACGCCTGCGGCGCAGTACCTCGACGAACACGGCGTGGACAAGAAGGACTACAACTCCTACGGCTCACGGCGCGGCAACCACGAGGTGATGATCCGCGGCACCTTCGCCAACATCCGGCTGCGCAACCAACTGCTCGACGATGTGTCCGGCGGCTACACCCGCGACTTCACCAACGGCGGCGAGCAGGCGTACATCTACGACGCCGCGCAGAACTACGCCGCGCAGGACATCCCGCTGGTCGTGCTGGGCGGCAAGGAGTACGGGTCGGGCTCGTCGCGCGACTGGGCGGCCAAGGGCACCAGCCTGCTGGGCGTGCGGGCGGTCATCGCCGAGTCGTTCGAGCGCATTCACCGCTCGAACCTGATCGGCATGGGCGTGATCCCGCTGCAGTTCCCGGAGGGCGAATCGGCAACGTCGTTGAAGCTGGACGGCACGGAGACCTTCGACATCACCGGCATCGAGGCGCTCAACGACGGCAAGACGCCGAAGTCTGTGCACGTCAAGGCCGCCAAGGACGATGGCGAAGCGGTCGAGTTCGACGCCGTGGTCCGCATCGACACTCCTGGGGAGGCGGATTACTACCGCAACGGCGGCATCCTGCAGTACGTGCTGCGCAACATGCTCAAGTCCTAGGCCAGAAGTTGCCCCGGGTAACCGACGACCATCTGGCGGCGCGTCGCCGTCAGATCCTCGACGGTGCCCGGCGGTGCTTCGCCGAGTACGGCTACGACAAAGCCACCGTGCGCAGGCTCGAGCACACCATCGGGCTGTCCCGCGGCGCGATCTTTCACCACTTCCGGGACAAGGACACCCTGTTCTTCGAATTGGCCCATGAGGACGCCGAGCGGATGGCCGATGTCGCGTCGCGGGAGGGCCTGATTCAAGTCATGCGCGACATGCTCGCCGCACCCGAACAGTTCGACTGGTTGGCCACCCGCCTGGAGATCGCGCGCAAATTACGCAACGATCCCGTGTTCAACAAGGGATGGTCGGAACGCTCCGCCGAACTGTCCGCTGCGACCACCGACCGGCTGCGACGGCAGAAACAGGCGGGGCGGCTGCGTGACGACGTGCCCAGCGATGTCTTGCACATGTATCTCGATCTGGTGCTCGACGGCTTGGTGGCGCGGCTGGCATCCGGCGATGACCCCGAAAAACTCGGCGCGGTGCTCGACCTCGTCGAATCGTCGGTGCGCCAGCAGTAGTCAGCGGCGGGTGCGGTGGTTGGGGCCACCGCGACTGCGCATGGTAGTGCCGGACTCGCGCAGCATGCTGTGTATCGAGCCGTACGATCGGCCGGTACTGGCGACAAGTGTGCGGATGCTCGCGCCCCCCTCGTATGCGCTCCGCAACTCCTGCAGCATCTGATCCCGAGATTTGCTCGGTTGTTTCATCGACACCTCCCCGCTGTGATGCCCCGACGAATACCCAGCGTAAGAGAGCCGAAACCCCACCCAGGGCAGATTGAACCAAACGTTGTGCGAATGCGGCCTCAGGCCAACTCGATGAGGTCGGCGTATTCCTCCGACCAGAAGTCCTCCGTGCCGTCGGGCAGCAGCACCACCCGCTGCGGGTCCAACGCCTCGGCGGCACCCGGGTCGTGGGTCACCAGCACCACCGCTCCGTGATAGCTGCGGAGCGCGTCGAGTACCTGCTCGCGCGACGCCGGATCGAGATTGTTCGTCGGTTCGTCGAGCAGCAGAACGTTCGCGGTGGAAGCGACGAGACCCGCCAGGGCGAGCCGGGTCTTCTCGCCGCCGGACAGCGTGCCCGCCGGCTGATCGAGCTGCGGACCGCTGAACATGAACGCGCCCAACAGACCTCGCAATTCCTGCTCGCCGGTATCGGGCGCAGCGTGGCGGATGTTCTCCCACACCGTGGCGAGATTGTCGAGGGTGTCGTGCTCCTGCGCGAAGTAGCCGATCTTGAGGCCGTGGCCCGGTTCCAGCCCGCCGGTGTCGGGCGCTTCGACGCCGGCGAGCAGGCGCAGCAGCGTCGTCTTGCCCGCACCGTTGAGGCCGAGCACCACCACCCGCGAGCCGCGGTCGATCGCCAGATCGACGCCGGTGAAGACCTCGAGTGAGCCGTAGTTCTTCGTCAGATCCTTGGCCACCAGCGGGGTCCGGCCGCACGACGCCGGGCTGGGGAACTTGATCCGGGCGACCTTGTCGGCCACCCGCTCGTCGTCGAGCGCGGCCATCATACGGTCGGCTCGACGCAACATGTTCTGCGCGGCAACGGCTTTGGTCGCTTTGGCGCCCATCTTGGCGGCCTGTGTGCGCAGCGCGGTGGCCTTGCGTTCGGCGTTGGCGCGCTCGCGGCGGCGGCGCTGCTCGTCGGTGGCACGCGCGTCGAGGTATTTCTGCCACGTCATGTTGTAGACGTCGACCTCGCCGCGCACGGCGTCGAGGAACCACACCCGGTTGACGACATCGGCGAGCAGGTCGACGTTGTGGCTGATCACCACCAATCCGCCGGTGTGGTTCTGCAGGAAGGCGCGCAGCCAGCCGATCGAGTCGGCGTCGAGGTGGTTGGTCGGCTCGTCGAGCAGCAGCGTCGTCGACGACCCTGCCCCGGAATCGCTCGCGGCGAACAGGATGCGGGCGAGTTCCACGCGGCGCCGCTGACCGCCCGAGAGGGTACGCAGCGGCTGGGTGAGGACCCGTTCGGGCAGGCCGAGGCTCGCGCAGATGCGGCCGGCCTCGCTCTCGGCGCTGTAGCCGCCGAGGGCCGCGAAACGCTCCTCGAGCTGGCCGTAGCGGCGCACCGCGCGGTCGCGGGTCGCGTCGTCGGCGACCTCGGCCATCAGCGCCTGCTGCTTCTCCAGATCCGCCAGCAGGGTGTCGAGGCCGCGCGCGGACAGCACGCGGTCGCGGGCGAGCGTGTCGAGGTCTCCCTCTCTGGGATCTTGTGGCAGATAACCGATTTCGCCGGTCCGCGAGATGCTGCCCGCGTAGGGCTCACCCTCGCCGGCGAGAATGCGCAAGGTGGTGGTCTTGCCCGCGCCGTTGCGGCCGACAAGCCCGATGCGGTCACCGGGCTGCACTCGGAGGGCGGGTCCGTCCGCCGACAGCAGCGTGCGCGCGCCTGCGCGGACCTCGAGGTCCGTTGCGGTGATCACGCTGTCTCTCCTCGGCGCTGTTACTTGTCGTCGGTGCTCGTCGATTCCTCGCGCGAGCGCTCGTCAGTGAAGACCGGGGCTCGCTTTTCCGCGCGCGCGGCCACCGCTTCCTCGAAATTGGCGGTGAGTAGGCGCACGAACAGTTGGCCCAGGCCCTCGGCCTGCATGTGCCCCTCCAGGCTAGCGGCGTCCAGTCCAGTCCACAGTGTGCGCTTGGTCAACTCGATTCCCGGCCGCGAGAACGCCGCGATCCGCTCCGCCATGTCGTAGCAGGTGTCGAGCAGCTTCTCGTCCGGCACCGCGCGCGAGACCAGCCCGATGCGCGCGGCCTCCTCTGCGTCGACGTCGCGGCCGGTGAGCATCAGCTCGAACGCCCGCGATGTGCCGATCGCCCGGGGCAGCAGATAACTCAGCCCGAGCTCGCTGGCGGTCAGGCCGTTGTTGATGCCGGCCGCACGGAAGTAGGCGCCCTCGGCGGCGACCCTGATGTCGGCTGCCAGCGCCAGACACAGTCCCCCGCCGATGGCGGCGCCGTTCACCGCCGCGATCACCGGCTGGTGCATCTTGCGCAGCGCCAGAATGACGTCGTCGAGCACCTGCATCGAGCGCAGGGCGAACGACGGCCGGGTCAGGCCGTCGATGTTCGGCACGGAACCCGCGGACTTGTGGTCGGCGCCCGACGAGAAGCCGCGGCCCGCGCCGGTCAACACGACGGCCCGCACCGAGTTGTCGCAGGTCAACTCCTCGAGTACGGCCTTGAGCGGGACCATGACATCGAACGCCATCGAGTTCATCCGCTCCGGGCGGTTGAGCGTCACGAGCGCCACCTTGGGCCGCGGACGATCGACGAGGACGAAGTCGGTCTGCTCGGTCACGAACTGCACGCTATCGCGTGCAGGGCTCACGCCTGTTCGCCGTCGCCCTGCGCAGCGATCGCGGCGTCGATGTCGAAGGATTTGACCTGCTGCACGAGGTCCTCGAGGGCGGCCGGGGGAAGTGCGCCGGCCTGGTTGAACACCAGCTTGCCCTTCTTGAAGGCCATCAGCGTCGGGATGGACCGGATGTCGGCGGCCGCGGCGAGCTGCTGCTCGGCCTCGGTATCGACCTTCGCGTGGACGACGTCGGGGTGCTGTTCGGCCGACTTGGCGAACGTGGGGGCGAACGCGCGACACGGCCCGCACCACGACGCCCAGAAGTCCACCAGCACGATGTCGTTGTCGTTGATGGTGTCGTTGAACTCGGCAGCGGTGATGTCTCGGGTAGTCACCCTTCTCCTAACGCCGGCGTTTTCCTGTGTGTTCCCACTATGTGATCGCCAGAACCGGAAACCCGCGGAGGTGGCCACTCCGGGCGTCGCAACCCCCGCTCAGCGGCAGTCCGGTTGGTGAAGTCGTTCTCGGGACTCCCGAGCCGGGATCGAGGTACGACGGCCCAGGCCCGGCTTCGCCGATCCAACCGGCGTCGGCCTGCGGCGGGATCGTGTACCCAATGTGCTGCAGCGTGTACAACACGTTCTGCGCGCAGTGTTTGACGCCGTCTTCGTTGCCGGTGATCAGGCATCCGCCGACCCGGCCGTAGTAGAGATACCGTCCGGCCTCGTTGAGCAGATGCGAACCGCCGTACAACCGTTCGTGCACTCTTTTCATGACCGAACTGTTGTCCCCCAGCCAGATGGGGCCGGCTCGGGCGAACGCTTCAGCGTGCAATTGATGAACAAGGCCGTCAGGCCGGTGAAATCGTTTTCGGCGATTGGGGTCACGGGCTTCAGTGTCCGCGCCGGCGAGTGGCGTTACAGCTGTTTTCGACAGGTCGCGACCACGCCCACCGTCGAAGTCACAGGTCGAGCACCACGCCGTCGCGTGGCTCGGCGGTGCAGATCAGCACGCTGCCGTCCGGTGGTGGTTCCAGCGGAGGCTGTGGATAAACCGTCGAGCCCGCGATGACGTGCGTCTCGCACGTGTGGCAGACGCCGCTTCGACAGGAGAACCGGGTCGGGACGTCGCAGGCTTCCGCGAGCTCGAGGAGGCTGCCGTATTCGGCAGACCAATTGACGGTCAAGCCACTCCGGGAGAAAGACACCGGCGGCCCGGCCCCCTGGGGGCCCGCCGGCGGATGCGGGCGCGCCGCCGGTCTGTCGACGATGCCGGGATTGATGGCGGGCAGGGCGCCGAACAACTCGGCGTAGATGCGCGCCTGGTCGGTCCCGGCGTCGATCAGCGCGCTCCGCATGTCGGCCATGAAGGCATCGGGACCGCACATGTACACGGCGGCGTCTCTCGGCAGCCCGAGCGCGGCGATGCCCTCGCCGTCGAGTCGGCCGGCCGAACCCGTGTAGATCACCTGTTGGCGCGCGTGCGGCAGGTCGGCGATGAGGTCGCTGACTTCCTCGGCGAAGGCGTGGGTGGCCGCGTCCCGGGTGGCGTGCACCCACACGATGTCGCGGTCGCTGCGGTCGGCGGCCAGCGCGTGCAGCATCGCCAGCACCGGAGTGATGCCGACGCCCGCCGACAGCAACACCACCGGGCCGGTGCCCGCCGTCAGATAGAAGTCGCCGCGTGGCGCCGCGACGTCGACGACGGAGCCGACCCGAATGTTGGTGTGCAGCCACCGACTAACCGTCCCGCGGTCTTCCCGTTTCACACTGATCCGATAGTCGGTGCCGTAGCTCGACAACGAATAGCTACGCAGCGGCGCGGGCTCACCGGCGTCGGGGATCCGCAGGGTGAGGTACTGGCCCGGGCGCGGCACGGGCAACGGTGTGCCGTCATCGACCTCGAACCGGATCGACATGACGGACGAGCTCTCGTGGTGGATGCCCGCGACACGAAGCCGGCGGAAGCCAGTCCAGCCCGGCTCCACCCCGATCGGCGGTGCGGTGGCACCGGGGGAACCCTGACCGGCGGCCAACAGATCGGCGAAGGACTGCTGCCAACCCGGACTCAGCGCAGGGACGTCGACGGCCTTGTGGAGCAGCGCCATATCGCGGTCGGGCAGATACAGCAGCGCATCGATGTCGGCGACGGTGAGGTGGTGCCTGCCGCGCCCGGTCCGCACGATTGCGTCCCCGGCCTGGACGAGCCCTTCCTTGATCACGCGAAAATAGAAGCCCGGCCGGTGGTGTGCGACAAGAAGATTCGGCATGTCGGGCTCGCCGAGCCGCATGCCCACCCGAAAGCAGGTCACCCGCGGTTGGGTCACTTCGAACTCTGCCTCGCCGATGGCGTAACGGTCACCGATGCAGACCTCGTCGTCCCCCAGCCCCGTGATCGTGAAATTCTCGCCGAACTGACCGGGCTGCAGATCGTCGCGCGAGAGGACCCGGCTCCAATAGTCGTAGGACTCGGTCTGGTACACCATCACGGCGCGTTGCTCGCCGCCGTGACCGCCGAGGTCGCCCTGCCCGTCGCCGTCGATGTTCAGCCTGCGGACCATCACCGGGCCTGCGACCGGCGTCTTGTAGATGCCTGTGTGCACGGTCTTTCCGCGCCACCTCACATCGGCGGGCATCCCGACGTTGACGGAAACCAATCTCGGCGCCACGGCTCACCTACCCCTGGTCAGATCTCGCCTGCACGGGCGCGGCGGTAATGCCGACGCGCCTTCATCCTGTTGCCGCAGATCGCCATCGAGCACCAGCGCGCGGAATTGGGTTTGCTTCGATCGATCAGAAACAAGTGGCACTCCGTGTTGGCACAGGGCCGCAGCCGCCCCGGGCTGCGAACGCGCAGGGCATCCCAGGCCAGCACCGCACGCGCTGCGCCTTTGGGGCCGTCCACCGTCAATCGCCAATCCAGCCCGTCACGAGTTGCATTCGGATGCAGGGTAACCGGATCAAGGAAACGCTGCAGCGCGGTCGCCGCCCGGTCACCACGAACAACTTCCTGCAGTACGGACCGAGCATCCAGGAGCGCCGCCAACTCCACGTCGGTCGGTGTGATGCCGTGCGCCCGCATCCAGGCGCGGGCGGACGTCGACTGCGCGAGGTCGTCGCGCGCCTGCCCGTCCACCACCGGGGTGGTGTTGAGCAATTCGAGCAGGAACTCCTCGTCGTCGGGACCCGCCGCCGCCACATTCATCGCGTCTAACCTCCAAATAAGTATTGACAGGTTACAGGACGGCGCGTTAGCTGTCACTAACCATCAAATCTGATTAAAGGAGTTAGCCATGTCGCAGCAGGTCCACCACCGCTACACCACCGTCGACGGGCAGCGCATCTTCTACCGCGAGGCCGGCGACGCCGGGGCACCGCCGGTGGTTCTGCTGCACGGATTCCCCACCAGCTCTTTCATGTTTCGCGACCTGATCCCCCGGTTGGCCGACCGCTACCACGTGATCGCGCCCGACCATCTCGGCTTCGGACAGTCGGCCGCTCCGTCGGCGACGGAGTTCGATTACACCTTCGACGCGTTGACAGACCTCACCGACGGTCTACTCGATCAGCTGGGCCTGATCCGGTACGCGATCTACGTCCAGGACTACGGCGCCCCGATCGGATGGCGGCTGGCACTGCGACACCCGCAGGCCGTCACCGCCATCGTCACCCAGAGCGGCAACGGCTACGACGAAGGGTTCATCGAGAGCTTCTGGGCGACGGTGTGGAACTACCAGCGCGAGCAGAAGCCAGAAACCGAGGCCGCCATCCGCACCGCGTTGACCGAGGAATCCATCAAGTGGCAGTACCTGACCGGGGTCGCCGACGAGACTCTGGTGAGCCCGGACACCTGGACGCATGACGCCGCCTTGTTGGCACGGCCCGGCAACGACGAAATCCAGCTCGCCCTCTTCCGCGACTATGCGACGAATTCGCCCATGTATCCCGCGCTGCACGACTATCTGCGCACCAGCGAGGTCCCGGTGCTCGCGGTGTGGGGCCAGGGCGACCCGATCTTCGGCGCCGACGGCGCACGCGCATTCGGGAAGGACACGCCTAACGCCGAGATCCATCTTCTCGACGGCGGCCACTTCCTGTTGGAAACCGCGGCCGCCGAGGTCGCGGAATTGATGCGCGACTTCCTGCACCGCGTCGTCGCGGCGTGAGAATCCCTCCGAAAGAAAGGAAACGACAATGGGATTGGCATGGCAGCAAGGACCCCTGGCCGCCGGCTCCGTGGGGCATTTTCTGACCGCCGAGCCGTTACCGGACCGGCTGTTGTTCGCCGAACCGCTGCGCAGACGCATGCGGGTACGGCAGGGCGATGAGTGGATCGCCGACAGCGAAGACGTGCTCCTGCTCCATGAACCGGGCCGCTACCCCGTCGCATACTTCCCGGTCGGCGACATCGGCGACGGCGTGCTGGTCGCCGAGGACCGCGTCACGCAACATGGCGACCTCGGAGAGATGCAGTGGTTCACGGTGGTCGCCGACGGGCGGGAGATTCCGCACGGCGCGTGGCGGCACACTGCGCTACCCAGCTACGCGACCGACCTGGCGGACCGGGTGGCGTTCGGGTGGCGTGCCGTGGACGCCTTCTACGAGGAGGACGAACGCATCGTCGGGCATGCCGCCGACCCCTATCACCGCGTCGACATCCGGGCCACCTCGCGTCATCTGGTCGTGCGTGACGGCGACCGCGTGATCGCCGATACACACCGCCCCGTGGTGCTCTACGAGTCAGGGTTCGCCCCGCGCTGGTATGTGCACCGCGACGACATCGACGAGACGACGCTCGAACCCGTTGCGGGCCAGACATTCTGCCCATACAAAGGCCTGGCCGACTACTACACCATCGGCGAGCGCAAGAAGGCCGCGTGGTCCTACGTCAACGCGTGGCCGGAGGCCGGTCGGGTGAGCAACCTGGTGTCCTTCGAACCCGACAAGATCGACGTGTGGCTCGATGACCGGCAGCTGCACCTCGAGCCCGGACAGACCGTGGTCGCGCACGGCATCGACCGCGGTCTGGACGCCGACGAAGTTCTCCGCACCGCCGCAAGGAGCGCCTGATGCACGCCTCGCTCGAAGTCGTCATCCTGCCCGTTTCGGATCCCGACAAGTCGCTGGCCTTCTACCGGGACAAGCTCGGCTTCACACTCGACGTCGACTATGCACCGGCGACGGATTTTCGCGTCATCCAACTGACGCCCGAGGGGTCACCCACCTCGATACAGTTCGGTGTCGGTCTGACCGATGCCGCGCCGGGCTCGGTGCAGGGCCTGTATTTGATCGTCACCGATATCGCCGCGGCTCGCGATGAGCTCGTCGATCGTGGTGTCGGTCTCAGCTCCATCAGACACAAGGACATCGAGGGCGGCGGGTGGCGGGGGCGGTTCCGCCTCGGCGCCGACCCCCGCCGGGGCGACTACGCGAGCTTTCTCGATTTCACCGACCCTGACGGCAACGCCTGGGTACTCCAGGAACGTGGCCACCCCAATGCATGATCGTCCGTCAGTCCTGGTATTCGACGTCAACGAGACGCTGATCGACATCGAATCCCTTGCGCCACACTTCGTCGGCGTCTTCGGCGATGCGCGGGTGCTCCGCGAGTGGTTCGGTCAGCTGATCCTGTACTCGATGACGCTTACTCTGTCCGGCAGCTACCTCGAGTTTCCGTTGCTGGCACAGGCGGTATTGCGGATGACGGCCGAGGTTCACGGGGTGGACGTCGGAGACGACGTTCTGCAGACATTCGCCGCCGACCTGACGAACATGCCGCCGCATCCCGATGTCGCCGGCGGTCTTCGTGCACTCAGCGCCAAGGGCTACCGGCTGGCAACGCTGACGAACTCCCCGCCCACCCCCGCGGGCACGCCGCTCGAGAAGGCGGGCCTCGCCGACCACTTCGAGAGGCAGTTCAGCGTGGACACGTGGCGCGTCTACAAACCGTCGCCGCAGCTGTACCTCGGCGTCGCCGACGAGTTGGATGTGCCGCCGTCGATGTGCATGCTGGTCGCCGCCCACACCTGGGACACCATCGGGGCGCAGGCCGTGGGCTTCAGCGGTGCGCTGATCACTCGCCCCGGTAACGCACCACTGCCCGCGCACGGTGTTCCCCAACCACACGTGGTCGCCGCCGATCTTCTGGAGCTCGCAGAGCGGCTCTGACCTACTCGGCGCCCTCGCGCGACATCGCGACGGCGCGGTCGGCGTTGACCAGGAGCTGCCGCTGCCGCTTCGGCCACCAGAACACTTCGAGCGCCAGCATCACCAGGTAAATGGCGGATGCGATCGTGTTGCCCCACGAGCCGGCGGTGGCGTCCCACGCCGCTGTCCCGACCGCGACGACGAGCACGAACCAGATCAGCCACCGCAGCCCCCGGGCCCTCTCGGCAGCTTCGTGCAGGCCGTCGCGATAATCGGTGAGCGCAGGTCCGAGCCGCGGGTCATCGACGGACTCGCCGCCGCGAGCGGCGCGGGCCACCCGTTCGCGGTCGGGGCCGCTCAGCTTTGCGGCGCTGGGCCAGTATCGCGCCATCCGCCGCGTCATCCACCAGCCGTAGAACACGGACGACACCACGAACACGATGAGCCCGCCGAGGAGAAAACCGGAGTCGAGCCACGCCAATGCGGCCAGGAAAGTGCCCACACCGACACCGACGAGCAGGCCGCGCACGAGGGGGCCGTATCTCCAGACAACCGCGGGCACCGTGACCATGGAACGATTTTGGCTGCTTTGGCCGATTCGAACGAACGAAACGCCACACTGGCGCACATGACGTCGGCCTCGATCACCAAGCAGGGTCACAGCGGGCGAACGCTTCCATTCGACATGTCGGGTGTGGTGCGCGCCGACGACGGCATCCTGCGCTACTCGGCGCTGCCGTCGTCGCTGTTGGCCATGTGCCGAGCCTCCGTTGCTCGTCACCCGGATCGGGAATGCATCGTCGTGCTGGGTGGCGAACGGGTGACCTACCGGCAGCTGTGGGACCGCTCGGCGCGCGTCGCCGGCGGTTTGCGCGCAGCGGGCGTGCGGCCGGGTGATCGCGTCGCGAACCGGCACGGCAACAGCCTCGAATGGTGTCTCGGCTTCTGGGGGACGCTGATGGCGGGTGCGGTGGTGGTACCCGTCAACACCCGCTTCTCCGAAGACGAGGTGTCCTACGTCATCACCGACGCGGGCGCGGGTGTGGTGCTGCGCTCGGACTCGCCACTGCCCCAGGGCGACCCGTATGTCACCGACGACGCAGACCACAAGACCCTTGCGGCGCTCATGTACACCAGTGGCACAACGGGCTTTCCCAAGGGTGCGATTGTCAGCAACGAGAACTTCCTGTCGAACGTCGAGACCTGCCGGCGGGTGATGGAACTTCCTGTGGCAGTGCAGATTCGCAACCTGATCTCGGTGCCGTTGTTTCACGCCACCGGCTGCAACAGTCAACTTCTGCCCACGATCCACCTGGGCGGAACCGCGGTCATCATGCCGGCGTTCGACGTGCAGGCCTTCCTCGGTGCGATAGCCGACGAACGCATCAACGTGCTGGCCTCGGTGCCCGCGATCTTCTGGCTGGCGATGAACCAACCGAACTTCGACGACTTCGACACCAGTGGCGTCGGCTGGGTCGTCTACGGAGGCGCCCCGACAGCGCCCGACGTGATCGCGCGGTTGCGCGCCTCGTTTCCGAACGCCCGACTCGGCAACGGTTTCGGCCTGACCGAGACATCGTCGGTGTCCACGTTCCTACCCGACGAATACGCAGAATCGCGGCCGGAGACCGTCGGCTTCGCCGCTCCGCCTGTCGAGGTCGACCTGGCCGACCCCGACCCGGTGACCGGTGTCGGCGAACTGCTGATCCGGGGCCAGAACGTCGTCGCCGGCTACTGGAACAAACCCGACAAGACCGCGGAAACCTTCGTCGACGGCTGGCTGCATACCGGCGACCTCGCGCGTATCGATGACGAGGGTCTCGTCCAGATCGTCGACCGGTTGAAGGACATGATCTGCCGCGGCGGCGAGAACGTGTACTGCGTCGAGGTCGAGAACGTGCTGGCCCAGCACCCCGGCGTCTTCGAGGTGGCCGTTTTGGGCGTGCCCGACGAGATGATGGGCGAAAAGGTCGGCGCCGTGGTGGTACCGCTGCCCGGAACCGAGCCCGACCCGCGGGAGATTCATGCGTTCGTCAAAGAACGCATCGCGGATTTCAACGCGCCGCAGTACGTGTGCTTCAGAAGCGAGCCGCTGCCGCGCAATCCAGCGGGCAAGGTGCTCAAACCCGCCCTACGCGCCGAGACGCAGTGGGGTGAGCAGATTCGCTGACCAGGCTTTCTGGTCCTGTCACACCCGCGCACTAGTATTCGAACATAGGTTCGATATAGGAAGGGTGCGGCTGTGCCGATAGAGGTGGGAGATGTCGAGGCGCGAATATCCGCGCTGGAGGCAGCCGTGGCCGCTCTCACCGACCTGCCGTGGAGCCAAGTAACGATCGACGCCGCAGATGCGGTGGTCGGCGGTGTGGAATCGGTGCAGCGGACGCTGTCGACGGTCGGCTACGCCGCCATCAACCGGCTCAAGGACGACGGCACACTCGGTCGCGGTCGACGGCTGCGCGATCACCTGGCCAACGGTCTGCACGTCTCGGCCACCGAGGCCGGCAAGCGCATCGCCACCGCCGCCGACCTGGCCGGCGACCAACCGAAGCTGCCGGAGACGGCCGCGGCGTCGCGCCACGGCCTGATCGGCGCCGAGCACATCGACATCATCCGCGACACCGCCGCCAAACTGCCCGACACCGCCACCGCGGCCGAGCGCGCTCGCCTGGATCTGGAACTGACCGGCGTCGCCGTCGCCGACCGTCCCGAGGTGCTGCGCAAAGAGGCCGCGCTGTGGCTGGCCGACTACGACGCCACCCACGCCGACCCCGACACCCGCGAACGCACCCGCGCCGCCCGCCGCCACTTCATCCTCGGGCCCCAGGACGCCGACGGGATGAGCCGCGGCCGGTTCTGCGTCGACCCGGAGGCCAGGGCCTACCTGGAAATCCTGCTGGCCAAGCTGGGCCGCCCCGGTATGTGCAACACCGCCGATCCGCTACCGGCCGTCGACGGCGACCCCGACCCGTTCGCCGCCGCCGGTGACACCCGCAGCACCGGCCAACGCAACCACGACGCCCTCAAAGCCGCCCTGCGCGCCCTGCTGGCCTCCGGGAAACTGGGCCAACACCGCGGCCTACCCGTCACCGCCATCATCACCATGACCCTCGAACAGTTGGAAGCCGGCTGCGGGCTCGCGCTCACCGGCGGCGGATCCACCGTTCCGATGGAGGTCGCCATCCGGATGGCCGCCCATGCCCATCACTACCTCTACATCTACGACCAACACTGCGGACGGCCCCTGTTTCTGGGCCGAAGCAGGCGCCTGGCCTCAGCCGATCAACGCATCGTGCTGCACGCCATCGACGGCGGCTGCACAATGCCCGGCTGCGACCAACCCCCCTACCACTGCGAAGTCGGCCACCTGCTGAACTGGTCGATCGGCGGCACCACCGACATCGACCGGCTCACCCTCAACTGCCAAGACGCCAACCTCAACACCGGACCCAGCGACGACCAATGGCAAGCCCGCCGCCGCTACGACGAACAAACACTCGGCCAAACACTCTGGTACCCACCCAAAACCGTCGACCTCAAACGACAACCCCAAGCCAACCGATACCACCGCAAACCAAACACCCCAAACCCGAACCCGACGCCGCCTGCCGGAAAAGCGCGAGCTAGACGGTAAAACCCAACGCGCGCAATTGTTCGCGGCCGTCCTCGGTGATCTTGTCGGGCCCCCACGGCGGGTTCCACACCCAGTTGATCTTGATGTCGTTCACCAACCCGGCGCCCACCAGCGCCTGATGCGACTGATCCTCGATCACGTCGGTGAGTGGGCAGGCCGCCGACGTCAGTGTCATGTCGATCAGCGCCACCTTGCCCGCGTCGCCCTCCTCGACGTTCAGGTCGTAGACCAACCCGAGGTCCACGACGTTGATACCGAGTTCCGGGTCGACCACGTCGCGCATCGCCTCCTCGAGGTCGGCGAGGAACTCCTCGTTAGGCACTGCGGTGTCGCTCATCTGGCGTCTCCTCACTGGCTTGCGCCACTGCGTCTTTGAAGGCCATCCAGCCCAGCAGCGCACATTTGATCCGCGCCGGGTATCTGGCCACCCCGGCGAAGGCGATGCCGTCGCCGAGCACATCTTCATCGCCCTCGACGGTGCCACGAGACCCGATCATCTCGTTGAACGCCGCGACGGTCTTCAACGCGTCGCCGACGTCCGCGCCGATCACCAAGTCGGTCAGCACGGACGTCGCGGCCTGGCTGATCGAGCAGCCCTGGCCGTCGTAGGACACATCGATTACCTGCTCACCGTCGTCGGACAACTCCACGCGCAGGGTGACCTCGTCGCCGCATGTTGGGTTCACGTGGTGAACCTCGGCTCCGAACGGCTCTCGCAGCCCGCGATGATGCGGGTGCTTGTAGTGGTCCAGGATCACTTCCTGATACATCTGCTCCATTCTCACGGCGAAACCTCAGTCCCTGCCGAAGAATTCGATGGCACGCTGCACGCCGGCCACCAGCCGGTCCACCTCGTCGAGCGTGTTGTACAGCGCGAACGACGCCCGTGCCGTCGCGGTGATGCCGAACTTGCGGTGCAGTGGCCACGCGCAGTGGTGCCCCACCCGAACGGCCACGCCCTCGTCGTCGAGAATCTGTCCGACGTCGTGGGCGTGCACACCGTCGACGACAAAGCTCACTGGAGATCCGCGGCCCACGAGCGACGTCGGTCCGACGATGCGGACGGCGGGCACCGCGGCCAGGCCCTCGAGCGCAGCGGCCACCAACTCCGCCTCGTGCTGCTCCACGACGTCCATGCCGATCGCGCGGAGGTAGCGTGCGGCCGCGGCCAGCCCGACGACCTGTGACGTCATCGGCGTGCCTGCCTCGAAGCGCTGCGGCGCAGGAGCGTAGGTGGTCTCCTCCATCGTGACGGTCTCGATCATCGAGCCGCCGGTGATGAACGGCGGCATCGCGTTCAACAGGTCTTGGCGGCCGAAGAGCACCCCGATTCCATTGGGGCCCAACATCTTATGGCCGGAGAACGCGGCGTAGTCCACGCCAAGTGAGTGCAGATCCACGGGCTGGTGGGGCACCGACTGGCAGGCGTCCAGGACGGTCAGCGCGCCCACCGCCTGAGCGCGCTCGACCAGCTGGGCGACGGGCGCCACCGCGCCGGTCACATTCGAGTGATGGCTGAAGGCGACGACCTTGACGTTGCGGTCCAGCTCCAGCGAATCGATGTCGATACGGCCTTCGGGCCCGGCCGAGTACCACTTCAGCGTCGCACCCGTGCGACGGGCCAACTCCTGCCACGGCACCAGGTTCGCATGATGCTCCAACTCGGTGGTGACGATGACGTCGCCGGGGCCGACCGCGCGCTCGAAACGACTGTCCGCCAGCACATGCGCGACCAGGTTGATGGCTTCGGTGGCATTCTTGGTGAACACCAACTCGTTCGCGTCGGCGCCGACGAAGGCCGCGATGTCGGCGCGACCCTGCTCGTAGGCGTCGGTGGCTTCCTCCATCAATTGGTGCGCTCCGCGGTGCACGGCGCCGTTGGACGTGAGCACGAACTCGCGCTCGGCATCGAGGACCTGCACCGGGCGCTGAGAGGTGGCTCCGGAATCGAGGTAGGCGAGCTGGTTTCCGCCGCGCATCACCCGCTGCAGGATCGGAAAGTCGGCCCGTATCCCAGCGATGTCAAGCGGAGTCAGTGACGTCGTCATAGGATCACGCCCCCTCAGGAGGATGAAGCGGCCGCCTGCTGGGTGAACCGCACATAGCCGTTCTCTTCGAGTTCGTCGGCCAGTTCCGGACCGCCGGACTCGACGATGCGGCCGCCGACGAACACGTGCACGAACTGCGGCTGGATGTAGCGCAGGATGCGGGTGTAGTGGGTGATCAGCAGGAGACCGCCATGCACCTCGTCGGCATACCGGTTGACGCCGTCGCTGACCACGCGCAGGGCATCGACGTCCAGGCCGGAGTCGGTTTCGTCGAGGATGGCGATCTTCGGCTTGAGCAGCGACAACTGCAGGATCTCGTGACGCTTCTTCTCGCCGCCCGAAAAGCCCTCGTTGACGCTGCGTTCGGAGAACGCCGGATCGATGTCGAGGTGGTCCATCGCGGACTTGACCTCCTTGACCCAGTGCCGCAGCTTCGGCGCCTCGCCCCGCACGGCGGTGGCCGCGGTGCGCAGGAAGTTCGACATGGATACGCCCGGCACCTCGACGGGGTACTGCATGGCGAGGAACAAGCCGGCGCGCGCGCGCTCGTCGACGCTCATCGACAGCACGTCCTGGCCGTCGAGCGTGATGGAGCCGGACGTCACCGTGTACTTGGGGTGTCCGGCGATCGCGTAGGACAGCGTCGACTTGCCGGATCCGTTGGGGCCCATCAGCGCGTGGGTCTCCCCCGAGTTCACCGTCAGGTCGACGCCCTTGAGGATCGGGATGTCGGTCCCGTCCTCTTTGGATACGACGCTGACGTGCAGGTCCTTGATTTCCAATGTGGTCATGAGGTGGCAGTCCTTGATTCCGTGATTGCTAGTTCGTGTTCGATGGCTTCTGTCAGGCGTTCACGCACGGAGGGCACGGCGATCTTGCCGATCAGCTCGCCGAAGAAGCCGCGGACGACGAGGCGGCGGGCCTGGTCTTCCGGGATTCCGCGAGCCTGCAGATAGAACAGCTGCTCGTCGTCGAAACGTCCGGTGGCGCTTGCGTGCCCGGCCCCAGCGATCTCGCCCGTCTCGATCTCCAGGTTCGGCACCGAATCGGCACGGGCGCCGTCGGTCAGGACGAGGTTGCGGTTGGTCTCGAAGGTGTCGGTTCCGGTGGCCTCCGCCCGGATCAACACGTCGCCCACCCATACGGTGTGCGCATCGGGCCGCGACGAGTCCGGATCTCCCTGCAGCGCACCCTTGTACGTGACGTGCGAGCGGCAGTTCGGCTGGGCGTGGTCGACCAGCAGCCGCGATTCGAAGTGCTGGCCGTCATCGGCGAAGTACAGCCCGAGCAACTCGGCGTCCCCGCCGGGGGCGTCGAACCGGGTGCGGGCGGTGAGTCGCACCACGTCACCGCCGAGGATGACCGCGACATGCCGAAGAACCGCGTCCTTGCCCAGCACCGCATGGTGGCTGCTGACGTGCACCGCATCGTCGTCCCAGTCGGCGATGGACACGACGGTCAGCCGCGCAGCGTCGGCCACGACGAGTTCGAGGTTGTCGGCATAGGTTCCGCCACCGCGCTGGTCGATGACGACCACCGCCTCGCCGAGTTCGCCGACGCGCACCTGCAGGTGCCCGTAGGCGGTGACGCCCTCGCCGGGCCCGCTCACTCTGATCTCGATCGGCTCGTCGCACGCGGCGCCCTTGGCGACGGTGACGATCGTCGCGGTCTCGAACGACGAGAACGCCTGCGCGGCAACCCGGTCGGCGGGCACGCCGGCCTCACCCAGCCGTCCGTCTCCGCGACCCACCGTCTCGACGGTCACGCCCTCGCAATCGGAGACCTCGATGCGCGCGCTGCCGGTTGCGGGCGCGGACCCGTCATGCAGACCGCGCAGCCTCTTGAGTGGGGTGAAGCGCCAGATCTCGTCGCGGCCGCCGGGCACCTCAAAGGCGTCGACGTCGAATGAGGTGAACAGCTCGCCCTTGTTCTTGCTCTCGACGGCGGTTGTCAGATCATGAGCCACTAGCCGACCGCGCCTTCCATCTGCAGCTCGATCAGGCGGTTGAGCTCCAGCGCGTACTCCATCGGCAGTTCCTTGGCGATCGGCTCGACGAAGCCGCGCACCACCATCGCCATCGCCTCGTCCTCGGTGAGCCCGCGGCTCATCAGGTAGAACAGCTGATCTTCGCTGACCTTGGAGACGGTGGCCTCGTGGCCCATCGTGACGTCGTCCTCGCGGATGTCGACGTATGGATAGGTGTCGCTGCGGCTGATCGTGTCGACAAGCAGCGCATCGCATTTCACGCTGGACCGCGACCCGTGCGCACCCTTGTTCACCTGCACGAGACCGCGGTAGGACGCGCGACCGCCGCCACGCGCCACCGACTTGGAGACGATGTTGCTCGACGTGTTCGGCGCCAGGTGCAGCATCTTGGCGCCGGTGTCCTGGTGCTGCCCCTCGCCGGCGAACGCGACCGACAGCACCTCGCCCTTGGCGTGCTCACCGGTCATCCAGACGGCGGGGTACTTCATCGTGACCTTCGACCCGATGTTGCCGTCGACCCACTCCATGGTGGCGCCGGCCTCGGCGCGGGCCCGCTTGGTGACGAGGTTGTAGACGTTGTTCGACCAGTTCTGGATGGTCGTATACCGGCAACGGCCACCGGGCTTCACGATGATCTCGACCACCGCGGAGTGCAGCGAGTCGCTCTTGTAGATCGGCGCCGTGCAGCCCTCGACGTAGTGCACGTAGGCGCCCTCGTCGACGATGATCAGCGTCCGCTCGAACTGGCCCATGTTCTCGGTGTTGATCCGGAAGTAGGCCTGCAGCGGAATGTCGACGTGCACGCCGGGCGGCACGTAGATGAACGAACCGCCCGACCACACAGCGGTATTCAGCGCGGAGAACTTGTTGTCACCGGCCGGAATCACCGTGCCGAAGTACTGCTTGAAGATCTCCGGGTGTTCACGCAGGCCGGAATCGGTGTCGAGGAAGATCACGCCCTGCGCTTCCAGATCCTCGCGGATCTGGTGATAAACCACCTCGGATTCGTACTGGGCGGCGACGCCGGAGACCAGGCGCTGCTTCTCCGCCTCGGGGATGCCGAGCCTGTCGTAGGTGTTGCGGATGTCCTCGGGAAGGTCGTCCCACGTCGCGGCCTGCTTCTCGGTCGACCGGACGAAGTACTTGATGTTGTCGAAATGGATGCCCTCGAGATTGGAGCCCCAGTTCGGCATCGGCTTCTTGTCGAACGTGCGGAGTGCCTTGAGCCGGGTCTGCAGCATCCACTCCGGCTCGCTCTTCTTGGCCGAGATGTCGCGCACCACCGCTTCGGACAGGCCGCGCTGGGCGCTGGCGCCCGCGACGTCGGAATCGGCCCAGCCATAGCCGTATCGACCCAGCGACTCAATGGTCTCGTCCTGGGTCAGGGCCTCGGGCGTGGTCGTCATGTTGACGCTCCTTGCTTGCTCGTGGTGGCTTCGGCGCGCCGGGCTGTGCGCCGAAGGGCTGGCTGCTGGTCCGAGTTGAGCGGCACGTGCTCCGCGGTAAGCGGCACATGTGTGGTGCAGGCGCAATCCCCGTTGACGATGGTGGCCAGCCGCTGCACATGGGTACCCAGCACCTCGGCGAAGGCTTCCCGCTCGGCCTCGCACAACTCCGGGAACTCCTCGGCGACGTGCGACACCGGACAGTGGTGCTGGCAGAGCTCGATTCCGTGGAGGGGTCCGCTGACCTGGGTGGTGGTGGCCGCGTACCCGGCCGTGGTCAGCGCGCCGGCCACCCGATCGACCGCGGACTCAACGTCAATTGCAACGTCATGCGGGTCCTCGGTCACTCCCGAGAGGATGCCGTCGATGCGACGGCGCGCGAAGGCCCGGATGGCGTCGTCGCCACCGATCTCGCGGAGCTGGCGCATGGCTGCGACCGCCAGGTCGTCGTAGGCGTGGCCCATTTTGGCGCGGCCCGCGGCGGTCAGCCGGTAGCGGCGGGCGGGCCTGCCGCGTCCGTTGTGCTGCCAGGCCGCGGCCGCGCTCGACTGCGCTTCGCCGGCGTCCAGCAGCGCGTCGAGGTGCCTGCGAACGCCCGCCGCGGAGATGCCGAGCCGATCGCCGATCTCGCCTGCTGTGATGGGCCCGGACTCCAGCAGGAGCTGGACGATCGCGCCACGGGTGTGACGCTCGCTGGACGCCGCCGCCTTCGCGGCTCCAGCAGCCTCGGGTCCGAATTTCACAACACCATTGTGACGGAATTCCAGAACCGGGTAAAGCAAGGCCACCCTTATGTGGGCAACTCCTCACGAGTTCTTCCCGGAGCGCTATCCGGCGGCTGACCGGGCGCGTCCTACGATCACCACATGAGTGAACAGAATCGCCGCATCGTCCTGGCCCAGCGCCCGTCGGGCCTGGTCGACCAGGGCACGACGCGCCTGGAAACTGAGCCGCTGCCCGACCTGCAGGACGGCGAAGCGCTGGTCAAGGTCCGCTACCTGTCGATCGATCCGACGATCCGCACCTGGATGGACGACGTCCCGAGCTATCTGCCGCCGATCCAGATCGGCGAGGTGATCCGCAGCGGCGGCGTCGGCGAGGTGATCGAGAGCCGCTGTGAGGCGTATCAGCCCGGCCAACTGCTGTTCGGCATGACCGGCTGGCAGGACTACGTGATCACCGATACCGGCGAGCGCGCCATGCAGGTGCTGCCCGACGGTGTGCCGCCCGGGGTCGCGATCGGAATTCTCGGTGTCACCGGCATGACCGCCTACTTCGGTCTGATCGACGTGGGTCAGGTGAAAGCCGGCGACGTCGTCGTCATCTCGGGTGCGGCGGGAGCGACCGGCTCCGCCGCGGGCCAGATCGCGAAGATCAAGGGCGCGAAGAAGGTCGTCGGGATCGCCGGCGGCGCCCAGAAATGCGCGTACCTCGTCGACGAACTCGGCTTCGACGAGGCGATCGACTACAAGAACGAGAACGTCGCGGCACGGCTACGCGACGCCTGCCCGGACGGCATCGACGTGTACTTCGACAACGTCGGCGGGTCGATCCTCAACGACTGCCTGGCGAACTTGGCCATGCGGGGACGCGTCGTGCTGTGCGGTGCGATCTCGACCTACAACAGCGACGGCCCGCCGCCGGGGCCGAGCAACTACCTGAACCTGCTGGTGCGCCGCGGTCGCATGGAGGGTTTCATCATCCTCGACTACCTCGATCGCTTTCCCGCCGCGCAGATGGAGATGGCTGGCTGGATCGCCGAGGGAAAGCTGAAGTCGTCCGAGCACCTCGTCGAGGGTCTCGAGAAGGCGCCCGATGCCCTCAACCTGTTGTTCAGCGGCGGCAACACCGGCAAGGTGATCGTCGCGCTCTGACGGCTACGCTGCACTGATGGCTTCGCGCCGATGGTCTCTGTCCACCTCGATTGCCGGCTGGCACGGGGATGAACGAACCGTCGGGTCCCCGCTCAACGATGCCGAGCTGATCGCGCTGCGCCGGACCCGCCTGTTCGGGGCGACGGGGACGGTGTTGATGGCGATCGGCGCCCTGGGTGTCGGCGCCCGCCCTGTCGTTCAGGATCCGACGTTCGGGGTCCGGCTGCTCAACCTCCCGTCGCGCATCCAGACCGTCTCCCTGACCATGACGACCACCGGCGCGGTGATGATGGCACTCGCGTGGCTGATGCTCGGCCGCTTCGCACTCGGTGAGCGGCGGATGAGCCGCAGCCAACTCGACCGCCTGCTGCTGCTGTGGGTGCTCCCGTTGCTCATCGCGCCGCCGATGTACAGCAGGGACGTCTACTCGTATCTGGCGCAGAGCGAGATCGCCATCAACGGCCTGGATCCCTACAAGGTCGGGCCGGCCACCGGGCTCGGGCTTGATCACGTCTTCACCCTGTCGGTGCCGACCATGTGGCGCGAGACGCCCGCGCCCTACGGTCCGCTCTTCTTGTGGATGGGCCAGGGCATTTCGGCGCTGACCGGCGACAACATCGTCTTCGCGGTGCTGTGTCACCGGCTGGTGGTGCTGCTCGGTGTCGGGCTCATCGTGTGGGCGGTGCCGCGGCTCGCGCGTCGCTGTGGCGTCGCCGAGGTCAGCGCGCTGTGGTTGGGGGCGGCCAACCCGCTGCTGATCATGCATCTGGTGGCGGGCATCCACAACGAGGCGTTGATGCTCGGCCTGATGCTCGCCGGCACGGAGTTCGCGCTGCGCGGGATATATGCCGACGGCGCGCTGTTGCCGAAACCGCGTGCCTGGCCGCAAAACCGCGCGGAGTGGGTCCGTTGGCGCCCAATGGCGATGTTGATTCTGGGCGTCGTGTTGATAACGCTGTCCTCGCAGGTCAAGCTGCCGGGACTGCTGGCGGTGGGTTTCGTGGCGATGGCGCTGGCCTGCCGGTGGGGCGGCACCGTCAAGGCCTTCTTCATCGCGGGCGGATCGCTGACTGCGGTGTCGGTGGCGGTGATGGCGGTAATCGGCTGGGCCAGCGGACTCGGATTCGGCTGGCTCTTCACGCTGGGCACCGCCAACGTGGTACGCAGCTGGATGTCGCTGCCGACGCTGTTGGCGCTGGGCACCGGACAGGTCGGCATCCTGCTCGGGCTCGGCGACCACACCACGGCGGTGCTCGGGCTGACCCGTGGCATCGGCGTGATCATCATCGCGATCATCGTGACCTGGCTGCTGTTGGCGGTGCTGCGCGGTCGACTGCATCCGGTCGGCGGGCTCGGCGTCGCGCTCGGCATGACCGTCCTGCTTTTTCCGGTGGTCCAGCCCTGGTATCTGTTGTGGGCGGTGATCCCCCTGTCGGCGTGGGCCACCAGGCGGTCGTTCCGCACCACAACGATCGTGGTGACCTTTGTGGTCGGCGTCTTCGGTCCGACCGCCAACGGCGACCGGTTCACCGTCTTCCAGATCTTGCTCGCGACCGGGGCCAGCACCGTGATCGTGGCGGCGCTCATCGCGATGACCTACTACCGGCTGCCGTGGCGCAGGCTGCCAGACTCGGGGCCCGGGCCCGACATCCTGTCGGTTCCCGAGCCCGTGGCGGTGGAACCTTCGCTACCGCGGCAGCAGGCGGCGAAGGCAGACGCCTACGCTGAATCTCCGTGACCTCCGGCCGCCCGGTATTCGGCTCCTCGCGCGAGCGCTCGTCGGCAGTTCCCGTGTGCCTGCGCGGGGTGTGCAAAAGGTACGGGTCGACGATCGCGGTCTCCGAGCTGGACCTCGACGTCCAGTCCGCCGAGGTGCTGGCGTTGCTCGGGCCCAACGGTGCAGGCAAGACGACCACCGTCGAGATGTGCGAGGGCTTCCTCAAGCCGGATGCCGGAACCATCGAAATCCTCGGCCTGAACCCGATCACCGACAACGCCCGGGTGCGCGAGCGCATCGGGGTCATGCTCCAGGGCGGCGGCGCGTATCCGGCGGCCCAGGCCGGCGAGATGCTCAATCTCGTCGCGGCGTACAGCGCCAACCCGCTGGACCCGCAATGGTTGATGGAGACGCTGGGCCTGACCGAGGCGGCGAAGACGACCTACCGCCGGCTGTCCGGGGGGCAGCAGCAGCGCCTCGCGTTGGCCTGTGCCGTGGTGGGTCGACCGGAGCTGGTGTTCCTCGACGAGCCGACGGCGGGCATGGACGCCCACGCCCGAATCGTGGTGTGGGAACTCATCGACGCGTTGCGCAGCGACGGGGTGACGGTAGTGCTGACCACCCATCAGCTCACCGAGGCCGAGGAACTGGCCGACCGGCTGGTGATCATCGACCACGGCGTCGCCGTCGCCAGCGGCACGCCGGCCGAACTGATGCGCAGCGGCGCGGAGAACCAGCTGCGGTTCAAGGCACCGCGGATGCTGGATCTGTCGCTGCTCGTCTCGGTGCTACCCGAGAGCTACAACGCCATCGAGACCTCGCCGGGTGAATACCTGGTGGAGGGGCACATCGATCCGCAGGTGTTGGCGACGGTCACGGCGTGGTGCGCTCGCCTCGACGTGCTGGCCACCGACATGAGGGTGGAGCAGCGCAGCCTCGAAGACGTGTTTCTCGACCTGACGGGGCGGGAGCTGAGGTCGTGACGAGCGCTTGCGGGAGGAACCGATTCTGATGACGAATCGCTTCGCGTCGGGAACGTTCAGCCCGGACCCGCGTCCGGCGACCGTGCCGACGATGCTGGCCGCCCAATTCGCGCTCGAACTGAAGCTGTTGTTGCGCAACGGCGAGCAGCTTCTGCTCACGCTGTTCATTCCCGTCACGCTGCTGATCGGGTTGACCCTGCTGCCGTTCGGCTCCTTCGGACCGAACCGGGCGGCCACCTTCGTGCCGGCCATCATGTCGCTGGCGGTGATCTCGACGGCGTTCACGGGGCAGGCCATCGCCGTCGCATTCGACCGCCGCTACGGCGCGCTCAAGCGGATCGGCGCGACCGCACTGCCGGTGTGGGGCATCATCGCAGGCAAGTCGCTGGCCGTGGTCACGGTGGTCTTCCTTCAGTCAATTGTGTTGGGCGGCATCGGCATTGCACTGGGTTGGCGACCATACATAGTGGGCCTGATACTCGGCGCAGTGATCATTGCGCTGGGTACCGCCGGCTTCGCCGCGATGGGCCTGTTGCTCGGCGGCACGCTGCGCGCCGAGATCGTGCTGGCCGTCGCGAACCTGCTGTGGTTCGTCTTCGCCGGGTTGGGCGCACTCACCCTCGAAGGCCAGGTGGTGCCGGAGGCGGTTCAGTGGGCGGCGCGGCTCACGCCGTCGGGCGCACTGACCGAGGCGCTGACGCAGGCGATGTCGTTGTCGGTGGACTGGTTCGGCATCGCGGTGCTGGTTGTCTGGGGCGGCGTGTCGGCGCTGTGCGCACTGCGCTGGTTCCGCTTCACCTGAGGACGCCACGCGACCACTGAAGCGCCCTACTACGAGCTGTAGTTGCGATCCTCTACGATCGGGCCGTGGCCGTCGGACGTTTTCTGATGCGCGGGGTGGACCTGCTGCCCATGCCGAGCCTGCGTGCGCAGCGCCTCATCGCCGCGGCGGTCGTACTCACCCAGGGCGGCATCGCCGTCACCGGCGCCATCGTCAGGGTCACCGCGTCGGGCCTGGGTTGTCCGACGTGGCCACAGTGCTTCCCCGGCAGTTTCACGCCGGTGCCGCACGCCGAAGTGCCGGTCATCCACCAGGCCGTCGAGTTCGGCAACCGGATGATCACGTTCCTCGTCGTGCTGACCGCGGCACTGGCGGTGCTCGCGGTCACCCGCGCCCGCCGCCGCCGCGAGGTTCTCGTCTACGCGTGGTTGATGCCCGCCTCGACGGTGATGCAGGCGGTGATCGGCGGCATCACGGTGCTGACCGGCCTGCTGTGGTGGACGGTGGCGATTCACCTGCTGGTGTCCATGGCGATGGTGTGGCTGGCCGTCCTGCTGTTCGTCAAGATCGGCGAGCCCGACGACGGCGTGCCCACACCGCGCGTGTCGAAGTCATTGCGACAGTTGACGACTCTGACCGCCGTGGTGCTCGCCGCACAGCTGGTGTCGGGAACGCTGGTGACCGCGGCGGGCCCGCACGCGGGCGACAAGAGCACCGTTCGGGTGGTACCGCGGCTGCAGGTCGAGATCGTCACCCTGGTGCAGGCGCACGCGATGCTGCTGATGGTCTACGTGGCACTTCTGCTGATACTGGGCTTCGCGCTGCGCAGGGCCAGCGCTGACCGGCGCGTCATCAGGCGGCTCGTCGTCCTGCTGATCCTGGTCGCCGCACAGGCCCTCGTCGGCCGAATCCAGTACGCGACCGGGGTGCCCGCCGCGCTGGTGGCGCTGCACGTGGCCGGCGCGGCCGCCTGCACCGCGGCGACGTCGGCGCTATGGGCGTCGATGCGAGAGCGGACCCAGGCCGAGGCGCTCCAGCGCTGACTCCACGCCGATCGCGAACGTGCGTTGTTGACGGTCTCGCGTGTGTCGGTCCAGCTGACGCCATCCCAGTGACGGCTCGACCAGCTCCAGCTCCAGCAGCAGCGGATTGTCCGGACCGCCGATCACGTCGACGCGGGCGTACAGCAGGTCGGTCGGGCTCATCGTCAGGTGGGCGGCCGCCGCCTCGAGCGCGGCATGGCCGACATCCCACAACTCGAAGTCGGGGTCCGCGGGCGTCAGCGACTCCTCGGCATAGGTGCCGGACGGGTCGAACACCGGCCGTTCGCCCTCGCCCGGCAGCATCGGCCCCTTGGTGAAGGCATGCGACTGCTCGCCGCCGAGGAACACCAGCGCCGTCTCACCGTCTTCCACCCTCGCGTCGTACGGCTGCACCAGGGCGGTGCTTCCCGCGTCGTGCAGCACAGCCACATGCTCACGGGCGGCTCGGGCATCGGTGAAGCGCTGTGCGCCGACCGAACCGGCGCCGATGGCGGGTTTCACCACCACCTCCCCCTTCGGCAGCTTGACCCGCTCACCCGGTGCGAAGAACAGGCTCGGCACGGTCGGCACCCCGGCGGCAGCCAGGTCGGCGAGATACCGCTTGTCGGTGTTCCAGGCGACCACGGCGGGGGGATTCAACAGGTTCGCGACCCGCCCCGTCCAGTCCAGAAATTGGCCCAGCCGGTCGATGTAGTCCCAGGCCGCCCGGAGGATGACGAGGTCCGCGCGCAGCGTTTCCGGGTCGTCCCAGGACAGCCAGCGGGCATGCAGGCCCCGCTGACGAAGAGCGGCGACCAGTTCGGCGTCGTCCCCGTCGCCCTCCGGCAGCGCGGGGCAACCGGCGAGCACAATCCGCGGATGGAAGATGTCGGGGCGAGCGAGTTTCATCTCGTAGGGATGATAGACACCATGCACGCAATTGAAGTCGCCGAAACCGGCGGACCAGAAGTCCTGCAATACGTCGAGCGGCCGACCCCCTCCCCTGGGCCCGGCGAGGTGCTGATCAAGGCCGAGGCCATCGGCATCAACTTCATCGACACCTATTTCCGGTCGGGCCTGTACAAGCGCGAGCTTCCGTTCATCCTCGGCTTGGAGGTCTGCGGAACGGTCGAAGCCGTCGGCGACGATGTCGCCGCACTCGGTGTCGGCAACCGGGTGGTCACCGCGCAAGCGAACGGCTCCTATGCCGAATACTGCACGGCGCCGGCCGATTTCTGTGCATACGTGCCGGACGGCGTGAGCGCGGACGTAGCGGCGGCGTCGCTACTGAAGGGCATGACGGCGCACTACCTGCTCAACTCGGTGCACCCGGTGCAGCAGGGCGACAGCGTGCTGGTGCACGCCGGCGCCGGCGGTGTCGGTCTCATTCTCACCCAATGGGCCACCAGCAGGGCGGTCCGGGTGATCACCACCGTGTCGACGCCGGAAAAGGCCGAGTTGAGCCGCCAGGCAGGCGCCGTGGAGGTGCTCGACTACCCCGAAAATCCCGAGGAGTTCGGCGCCAAGATCAAGGATCTGACCGATGGTGGAGTCGCCGCGGTGTACGACGGCGTCGGGGCGGCCACGTTCGACGCCAGCCTCGCCAGCCTGGCCGTGCGGGGAACGCTGGCCCTGTTCGGCGCGTCCAGCGGCCCGGTGCCCGCGTTCGATCCCCAGCGGCTCAACGCGGCGGGTTCGGTGTTCCTGACCCGGCCCACCCTGGCCCACTACACTCGCACCTCCGATGAATTCTCTTGGCGGGCAGGTGAATTGCTCGACGCGATCGCCGCGGACACCATCACCGTGACGGTCAGCGAGCGCTATCGCCTCGAGGACGCCGGGCAGGCGCACCGCGATCTGCAGGGGCGCAAGACCGTGGGCTCCGTCGTGCTGGTGCCCTAAACCGGCTTCGCTTCCGGGAAGGCCCACGAGCCGTCGAGGATTTGCTTTTGCGGACGGTAGAGCCGCACGGTGTAGTTCCAGCCCCGCGTGATCGGCAGGCAGTTGGGTACTGATCCGTCGCACCCGCCGAACTGGATGGTGGTGTTGCCGTCGGGGTCTTTCTGCGCGGTGACGCCGTTGAACGAGTACGCGTTCTGCGGGTTCGGCGAGAAGTAGCCGTTCTTGTCGTAGACGGTGACCGACCAGAATCCGTCGACGGGAACCGCGCCGACCGTCAACCGCGCCACCGTGGTGCCGTCGTTGCGGGGCGGGACGACGGTCAGATAGAGCGCATCCTTGTCCGGGTTGCCGCCCCAGGCGTTTGCCGCCCCGATCAAGTGCCGCACGGGGTCGGTGTCTTCTCGGGTGCCGAACGTGCCCCTGGTGTCGGGCAAGGTGTTCGACAGCGCGATCAGCGCATCGCGAACGGTCTTCTGGCTCAGCGGATCCCATCTCGGGACCTCGAAGCTGCCGGTCTTGTCCTGCTTGACGACAAACGCGTCCTGCAATGCGTGAGCTTCGGCGATGTCGGCGCGATCGGCGGGGTTGACCAGGATGCGCACCGGCAAAGCGACGTAGCGGGTCCCGATTTGTTCACGGGTGAACGTGTGCAGACCCGCGGTGTAGATGACGTCGTGGGTGTACTCGTCCTGGTCGATCACCTGCATCGACATGAACCGCTCGCCCGGGTCGGGCAGAGTCACCGTGACGGGGGCCGCGTCGAGGTCGAAGACTCCTGCGGAGTAGAGCGTGTCGCGGTTCTGTCGCACCACCAGCTGGTTGTCCAGCGGGCTGAGTTCACGGTGGTGGTTCAGCCGCCCGAAGCCGTTGTCCGTGACGATGTTGCCGAAGTACAGATCGGTCTCTGCGCGCGCACGAAATTGTCGGGGCTGACCAGGACCAGGCCTTCGGGCGTGGTGCGCGGCGGCGCGTTGATCACATCACCTGCGTCTTCGATGCGGGCGCGCCGTTCTGCGGGACGCCTGCCATACCGGGACGGTACTAGCGGCTGAGCAGCGTCGGCAGGTCCAGCGCGGAATCGACGGCCAGCGCGCAGAACACGACGGCCAGATAATTGTTGGACTGCAGGAACAGTCGCAGGGGCTTGACCGGCTCGCCGCGGCGCACCCCGGCATACAGCTGATGGGCCATCGCCAGGAACCACGTGCCCGCCACCAGTGCCACCGACGCGTACAGCCAGCCCGTCGCCAGCGCCAGCGCCAGCGTCGCGAGCACAGTCAGCCAGGTGTAGACAAGGATTTGCTTGGTGACCTGGCGTTCGGTCGCCACCACGGGCAGCATCGGCACACCGGCCGCCTCGTAGTCGTCCTTGTAGCGCATCGCCAGCGCCCAGGTGTGCGGCGGCGTCCAGAAGAAGATGATCGCGAACATCACCAGCGCGGGCCATCCGATGGTGCCCGTCACCGCCGACCAGCCGATCATCACCGGCATGCAGCCTGCCGCGCCGCCCCACACCACGTTCTGCGACGTCCGGCGCTTCAGCAGCAGCGTGTACACCAGCACGTAGAACGCGATCGTCGCACCCGCCAGGTGTGCCGACAGCATGTTCGTCGTCCACCACAGCCAGAAGAACGAGGCCACTGACAGCGCGAGACCGAAAATCAGCGCATGGCTGCGGGGCACGCTGTCGCGCGCCAACGGTCGCCGCTCGGTGCGCTTCATCTTCTTGTCGATATCGGCGTCCGCGACGCAGTTCAACGCGTTCGCACCCGCGGCGGCCAGCAGCCCGCCGACCAACGTGTTGAGGATGAGCAGTGGATTGACCGATCCGCGGTCGGCAAGCAGCATCGCCGGAATGGTGGTGACCAGCAACAGCTCGATCACGCGCGGCTTGGTCAGCGACAGGTAGCCGAGGAGTGCGGTGCGAATTCGGTTCGGCGCCCCCTCAACCAGGTGGCCGTCGCGAATGCTCACAAGAGATAACTCCTCAAAAGGGCGCTCGGTGCGCCGCGTCTACTACAGCCGATGGTAGACCGCGGGGTGCCTCTGCACCTAGCTGGGTCGAATCGGTAAATGAACAGCTAACGATGCGCGACGCAGCCTGCGGGGGTTGCCGGGGCCGCACTAGGGTATGAGGAGGATCAGGCCTGCAGATCTTAGGAGTCAACTGGTGACAACTGTCGAAGAAATCTCTGCCCTCACCCGCCCCGACCACCCGGACGACTGGACCGACCTGGACTCGGAAGCAGTCGACACCGTCCGCGTGCTAGCGGCGGACGCGGTGCAGAAGGTCGGCAACGGTCACCCGGGCACGGCGATGAGCCTGGCACCCCTCGCCTACACGCTCTTCCAGCGCCAGATGCGCCACGACCCCAGCGACGTGCACTGGCTGGGGCGCGACCGGTTCATCCTGTCCTGCGGCCATTCCAGCCTGACGCTCTACATCCAGCTGTATCTGGGCGGCTTCGGTTTGGAACTGTCGGACATCGAGGCGCTGCGAACCTGGAAGAGCAAGACACCCGGCCACCCCGAGTTCCGCCATACCAAGGGTGTGGAGATCACCACGGGCCCGCTGGGCCAGGGGCTGGCGTCGGCGGTCGGCATGGCGATGGCCTCCCGCTTCGAGCGTGGCCTGTTCGACCCGGACACGCCGTGGGGTGAGAGCCCGTTCGACCACTACATCTACGTGATCGCCTCCGACGGCGACATGGAGGAAGGGGTCACCAGCGAGGCCTCGTCGCTGGCGGGCACCCAGCAGCTCGGCAATCTGATCGTGTTCTACGACCACAACAAGATCTCGATCGAGCACGACACCGACATCGCGTTGTCCGAGGACGTGCCCGCGCGATACCGCGCCTACGGCTGGCATGTGCAGGAGGTCGAGGGCGGTGAGAACGTCGTCGGCATCGAGCAGGCCATCGCCGAGGCGAAGAAGGTCACCGACAAGCCGTCGTTCATCTCGCTCCGGACGATCATCGGCTATCCGGCGCCGACCAAGATGAACACCGGCGGCGTGCACGGCTCGGCACTCGGCGACGAGGAAGTGGCCGCCACCAAGCGCGTCCTCGGTTTCGACCCCGACAAGACGTTCGAGGTGCGCGACGAGGTCATCGAACACACCCGCAAGCTGGTTGCGCGCGGCCAGGAAGCTCACGAGAAGTGGCAGCCGCAGTTCGACGCGTGGGCCGAGCGCGAACCTGAGCGCAAAAAGCTGCTCGACCGGCTACTGGCCCAGGAGCTGCCCGACGGGTGGGATGCCGACCTGACCTATTGGGAGCCCGGCTCCAAGCCACTGGCCACCCGGGCCGCGTTCGGTCAGGTGCTCAACGACGTGGCGCCCAAACTTCCTGAATTGTGGGGTGGCTCAGCCGATTTGGCTGGCAGCAACAACACCACCATCAAGGGTGTGAAGTCGTTCGGGCCGCCGTCCATCTCCACCGACGACTTCCAGGCCGACTGGTACGGCCGCGTGCTGCATTTCGGCATCCGTGAGCACGCCATGGGCTCGATCCTGTCCGGCATCGTGTTGCACGGACCGACGCGCGCATTCGGCGGCACCTTCCTGCAGTTCTCGGATTACATGCGGCCCGCGGTGCGGCTGGCGTCGCTGATGGACATCGACACCATCTACATCTGGACCCACGACTCCATCGGACTCGGCGAGGACGGTCCCACGCACCAGCCCATCGAGCACCTCGCGGCGCTGCGGGCGATCCCGAACCTGTCCGTGGTGCGCCCGGGCGACCCGAACGAGACCGCCTACGCGTGGAAGAGCATTGTGGCGCGCGGCAACGGCAGCGGCCCCGTGGGTTTCATCCTGACGCGCCAAGGCATTCCGGTGCTGGAGGGCACCGATGCCGAGGGCGTTGCCAAGGGCGGCTACGTGCTCGGCGGCATTCCCGACGAGGTGCCCGACGTCGTGTTGATCGGTACCGGGTCTGAGCTTCAGCTCGCGGTCGAGGCGCAGAAGATCTTGGCGGAGAAGGACATCACGGCAACCGTGGTGTCGATGCCATGCGTGGAGTGGTTCGAGTCGCAGCCCGCCGAGTACCGCGACAGGGTGCTGCCGCCTGCGGTGTCGGCACGCGTGGCGGTGGAGGCCGCAGTCGCCCAGAGCTGGTACAAGCTGGTCGGCGACACAGGCGAGATCGTCTCGATCGAACACTACGGCGAATCCGCCGACGACAAGACGTTGTTCCGCGAGTTCGGGTTCACCCCGGAAGCCGTTGTGGCGGCGGCGGAACGATCACTGGACAACTGATAGAGAGAAGGACGAAGCATGGCTCAGAACGAAAACCTCGCCGCGCTGTCCGCCGCGGGCGTCTCCGTATGGCTCGACGACCTGTCCCGCGACCGCTTGCGCTCGGGCAATCTTCAGGAACTCATCGACACCAAGAGCGTGGTCGGCGTGACCACCAACCCGTCGATCTTCCAGGCGGCGCTGTCGAAGGGCACCGCCTACGACGAGCAGGTCAAGGAGTTGGCCGAGCGCGGCGCCGACGTCGACGCGACCATCCGCACCATCACCACTGACGACGTGCGCGACGCCTGTGACGTGCTGCGGCCGCAGTGGGAGGCGTCCGACGGTGTCGACGGTCGGGTGTCCATCGAGGTCGATCCGCGGTTGGCACACGAGACCGACAAGACGGTCCAGCAGGCGATCGAGCTGTGGAAGATCGTCGACCGGCCGAACCTGTTCATCAAGATTCCCGCCATGATGGAGGGTCTGCCGGCCATCACTTCTGTGCTCGCCGAGGGCATTTCGGTCAATGTCACGCTGATCTTCTCCGTGGAACGGCACCGCGAGGTGATGGACGCCTACCTGGCCGGGCTGGAATCCGCCAAGCAGGGCGGCCACGATCTGTCCAAGATCCATTCGGTCGCTTCGTTCTTCGTGTCGCGGGTGGACACCGAGGTCGACAAGCGGCTGGAGAAGATCGCCTCCGACTCGGGAAATGATGAGGCGCTGGGGCTGCGGGGCCTGGCCGGCGTGGCCAACGCGCGGCTGGCGTATGCGGCCTACGAAGAGGTGTTCGTCGGCGGCGAGCGTTTCGGGGCGCTGAAGTCCGACGGCGCCCGGGTGCAGCGGCCGCTATGGGCCTCCACCGGCGTGAAGAACCCCGACTACTCCGACACGCTGTACGTCACCGAGTTGGTGGCTCCCAATACCGTCAACACCATGCCGGAGAAGACGCTCGACGCGGTGGCCGACCACGGAGTCATCACGGGCGACACGGTGACCGGAAAGGCGGATGCCGCGCAGGATGTCTTCGACAAGCTCGCGGCCGTCGGGATCGACCTTCGCGACGTCTTCCTCACCCTGGAGAACGAGGGTGTCGAGAAGTTCGAGAAATCATGGCAGGAGCTACTCGACGAAACCCAGACTCAACTCAACGACAAGAAATGAGCCAGGAGAACAAGTCCGTCGAGAGCACGGCCACGCCGTCCGATTGGCAGAACCCGCTGCGCGACAAACGCGACAAGCGCATGCCCCGGATCCCGGGTCCGTGCGGCGTGGTCATCTTCGGCGTCACGGGCGATCTCGCGCGCAAGAAGCTGATGCCCGCGATCTACGACCTGGCCAACCGTGGTCTGCTGCCCGCCAACTTCGCCTTGGTCGGGTTCGCCCGAAGGGACTGGGCCGACGAGGATTTCGGCAAGCTCGTCTGCGACTCCGTCAGGCAGCACGCCCGCACCCCGTACCGCCAGGAGGTCTGGGACCGGCTGGCCGAGGGAATCCGCTTCGTGCAGGGCACATTCGACGACGACAAGGCATTTCAGCGGCTCGCCGAGACGTTGGAGAAGCTCGATGCCCAGCGCGGCACCGGCGGTAATCACGCCTTCTACCTGTCGATCCCGCCGAAGGCCTTCCAAATGGTCTGCGAGCAACTGCAGAAGTCCGGCCTCGCTCGTCCACAGCAGGGGCGGTGGAGCCGGGTGGTGATCGAGAAGCCGTTCGGCCACGACCTGGCCAGCGCACAGGAGCTGAACAACACCGTCAACAGTGTGTTCCCCGAGGAGTCGGTGTTCCGCATCGACCACTATCTCGGCAAGGAGACCGTTCAGAACATCCTCGCTCTGCGCTTCGCCAACGAACTGTATGAGCCCGTGTGGAACAACAACTACGTCGACAGCGTGCAGATCACCATGGCCGAGGACATCGGCCTCGGCGGGCGCGGCGGCTACTACGACGGCGTCGGCGCAGCGCGGGACGTGATCCAGAACCACCTGATCCAATTGATGGCGCTCACCGCCATGGAGGAGCCGGTCAACTTCAGCCCGCACGAACTTCAGGCGGAGAAGATCAAAGTGCTGTCCGCCACCCAGCCGATGGAACCGCTGGACCAGACAACGGCGCGCGGCCAGTACACCGCGGGCTGGCAGGGCAGCGAGAAGGTGCCGGGCCTGCTGGAGGAGGAAGGATTCTCGAAGGACTCCAAGACGGAGACCTTCGCCGCGATCGCGCTGGAGATCGATACCCGGCGCTGGGCCGGCGTGCCCTTCTTCCTGCGAACCGGAAAGCGCCTGGGCCGCAGGGTGACCGAGATCGCCTTGGTCTTCAAACGCGCCCCGCATCTGCCCTTCGACACCACGATGACCGAAGAGTTGGGCAAGAACGCCTTGGTGATCCGGGTCCAGCCGGACGAGGGCATCACACTGCGGTTCGGGTCCAAGGTGCCCGGCAGCCAGATGGAGGTCCGCGACGTCAACATGGACTTCTCCTACGGCGCGGCGTTCGCCGAGGACTCCCCCGAGGCGTACGAACGGCTCATCCTCGACATGCTGCTCGGCGAGCCATCGCTGTTCCCCGTCAATCGGGAAGTCGAATTATCCTGGGAGATCCTCGATCCCGTGCTCGACTACTGGGCGGAGCATGGCAAGCCGGATCCGTACGAGTCCGGTACCTGGGGTCCCGATTCGGCAGTCGAGATGCTGCGCCGGATGGGCCGGGAATGGAGGCGGCCGTGACGCGAAGGCGACGACGAGTGAGCATCGCAGCTCCAAAGGAGCGAGGAGCGGAGCGAGAAGGAGTCGAGCCGAAATGATTGTCAACCTGCCCGACGCCACCACCAACGACATCAACAAAAAGATCATCAGCCTCCGGGAGGAAGGCGGCGCGGTCACGATGGGGCGGGTGCTGACCCTGGTCATCGCCCCCGACACCGAGGAGGCCCTCGAGGACTCCATCGAGGCGGCCAACTTCGCCAGCCGCGAGCATCCCTGCCGGGTGATCGCGGTGCTGCCGGCCGACCGCGGAGCCGCAGACCCGCGGCTGGACGCCGAGATCCGGGTCGGCGCCGACGCCGGTGCAGGCGAGGTTGTCGTCCTGCGGCTTTCGGGTGAACTCGCCGACCACGCCAACAGCGTGGTGTTGCCGTTCCTGTTGCCGGACACCCCGGTGGTGGCCTGGTGGCCGGCGGGCGCTCCCGCGACTCCTTCACAAGATCCGCTCGGCCAGTTGGCCATCCGCCGCATTACGGATGCGACCAACAGCAGTGACCCATTGGCCGCGATCAAGGGCCGCCTGCAGGGTTACACCGCCGGTGACACCGATCTGGCGTGGAGCCGCATCACCTACTGGCGTGCCCTGCTGGCGTCCGCCCTCGAACAGGCACCGTTCGAGCCGATCAAATCCGCTCTGGTGTCGGGTTTGAAGGACGAGCCCGCGCTCGACATCCTCGCGGGCTGGCTGGCCAGCCGCATCGAGGGCACAGTGGAGCGCGCGGTGGGTGATCTCAAAGTCGAGTTACACCGGCAGAGTGAGACGGTGACATTGAGTCGTCCCCAGACCGGGGTGACCGCCACCCTGACCCGCACCGGCAGGCCGGAAGCGCTGATTCCGTTGGCGCGCAGGGAAGCCAGGGAATGCCTGGCCGAGGACATGCGCCGGCTGGACGCCGACGAGATCTACTTCGAGGCACTGGCCGGCATCGACAAGGTGCAATACGTATGACTACCACGATCGAGAAGTATTCGGACAAGACGGAACTCGTCACCGCCGCTGGCGACCGCCTGATCGGCGCTATCAACGACGCCATCACCGCCAAGGGGCAGGCGCTGATCGTGCTGACCGGTGGCGGCACGGGAATCAGCCTGCTCGAACACGTTCGGCGCAACGGCGATGCGATCGACTGGTCGAAGGTTCGCGTCTTCTGGGGCGACGAGCGCTACGTTCCGGCCGACGACGACGAACGCAACGAGAAGCAGGCCCGCGAAGCGCTGCTGGACCACATCGACATCCCGGCATCCAACGTGCACGCGATGCCCGCCAGCGACGGCGAGTTCGGCGAGGATCTGGACGCCGCGGCGCTGGCCTACGAGCACGTGCTGGCCGCAATCGCGGACGATGGCCGGGCCGTGCCGGATTTCGACGTCCACCTACTCGGCATGGGCGGCGAGGGCCACATCAACTCGTTGTTCCCGCACAGGCCCGCGGTTCGCGAGACGGCTCGGCAGGTGGTCGGTGTCACCGGCTCCCCCAAGCCGCCGCCCAGCCGAATCACGTTGACACTGCCTGCCGTTCAGCGATCGCGAGAGGTCTGGCTGGTGGTGGCCGGTGCCGAGAAGGCTGATGCGGTCGCGGCGGCGGTCGGTGGCGCCGACCCGGACGATGTCCCGGCCGCGGGCGCCAGGGGTCGCGAGGCGACGGTGTGGCTTCTCGACCAGGAAGCCGCGGGCAAGCTCTAGTCCGCCAGATCGGCCAGACCGTCGGCGTAGCCCGCCGTGTAGTCGGCGGTCGCATGCGCGGCGTCGGCGCCGGGCGCGACGACGTCGCGAGGATCGCAATGACATTGTCTGCGCTGCATGCAGATCAGACGCCCGGTCGGCCACGACGGTTCCCGCCATATGGTCAAATGGCCCCATGGTGGACAAGGGAGGCAGGTCCGGTGCCCGCACCGGTCGGGAGCGGATCCAGAAGCTGGCGCAGGCGGCGCTCAACGCCGACGTCACGGTCGATCAGGTCGACGCCATCCTCGCCGGACTGGGCGAGACCCTCGAGGATCTCAACAACTCCACGGGCAATCTGGACGCAACCCTGGAACGGTTCAACGACACGATCAGCCGGATCAACGAGTTGGCCCCGCGGCTGAATGCGGTAGTCGACAGGCTCGAGGGAATCGTCGACCGCGTCGAACGCATCGTCGGCATCGGCGAGGCTGCGGTCGCGCCGCTGGCCGCGACGGAGTCTGCGGTGCGCGGCGCCATCAACGCGGTGCGCCGAACCACCCGGTTCTAGTGCCGCACGGCTTCCCGGCACCACCTCCCCCCGTCGCCAACGGCACCGGGCTGCCGTGGGACGTGCCCGTCGACCCGGACCTCGGTGCGGTCGCCGCGATCGCCGCCGCACGCGACCGACACGGTGACACCTTCGTCGTCCGCAGCGGCAGCGATCACTACCTGTTCACCTTCTCGCCCGTCGGCGTCGAATCGTTCTACGCCTTGCCCGAGGAGAAGGCGAGCAAAGGCGTCGCCGACTACCTGATGCTGCGGCGCAAGCTCCCCGACGAGATCTTCGACGCCAGGCGCGTGCTCCCGAACTCGCTCTTCCGCCGCGATGACGTGACGTCCTACCTGACCAACCTGCACTGGGCGCTTGACCGGGCGGTGGCCGAACTCGGATCCCGCGGGTCGGTGGACCTGTTCGGGTTGACCCGCAGGCTCGGCCACCGGATGGGCCTGGCGTCGTGGGCCGGGCCCGGATCGGCCGACGGCGACCACTTCGAGCGCCTGGTGTCGGCGTTCGACGCGCTGGACGGCTCGGACGCCTTCGTGCATCCCGATGCGATGGCGGCGGTGGCCGCATCGGACAAGCGGGCGGAACGAGCGGCACTGGATGAGGTCGTCGGGGTTGTCAGTGCGGGGGTCGATCGCAACGAAGCCACGGGCCTTTTCGGCCGGATCGTCGATGCATGGGCGGGCGAACCGCGCGATGAGCGGCTGCGCGGAATCGGCTTCGACGTCGCGCTGATCCACATCGCGTCGATGTCGAACCTGATGGCCGCGCTCGGCTGGGCGATGGTCGACCCCCTCGAACATCCCGCCGAACTCGACGCGGTGATCGGCGGCGACGGCGAACTGGCGCAGCGCTGCGCGCTGGAGAGCACGCGCCTCGCGCAGCGCTCGATCATGTCGCGCGCGGTGCTGGCCCCGGTGGATCTCGATACCGGTGACGTGACGTATCGGGTGCCCGCCGGTTGGACCATCGCCACCCTGCTGCCGCTGCTCAACACCTCGGCCGCACCGGGCCTCGAGCGCTGGGACCCCGGGCGCTGGCATCGATACCGGCTTGCGGATCGGGGCGGGCTGGCGTCACCGATGCTGGTGACGGCATTCGGGCACGGTCGCCACGCCTGCCCGGCGCAGCTGTTCTCCCTGGCGGCCATGACGTCGGCGATGACCCGTCGACTACCTGCAGCGCGGTGATGGATAGCCGTCGATGGGCGGTCAGACGAAATCCGACCCTCCGTCGACGTTGATGCTCGCCCCGGTGACGTACCCGTTGCGCTTCGACGCGAGATAGGCCGTGATGGAGGCGATCTCCTCGGGCAGGCCCGCGCGGCCGAGATCGCACGGCTGATGGAAGTTGTTGTCGATCCACGTCATGACGTCCGTCGGATCGGACGCGTCCAGCCCATCGGCGGCGAGAATCCCCTGCAGATTTTCGGTGAAGCTCGCAGTCACGATGGTGCCCGGACACACACAGTTGACCAGGATGCCGTCCTTGGCCAAGCTTTTCGAGAGGTTCTTGGTAACGCTGCTCAAGGCCGCCTTCGATGCGGTGTAGGCGACGATTCGCGGGTTCTGCCGCTGGATTGAATGTGCCGACAGCGTCACAATCCGGGCCCACGTCGCCCTGCGCAGCATCGGCAGGGCGGCGCGGATGGACCGCACGCCGGACATGGTGCCCAGCGCGAACGTCTCATGCCATTGCGCGTCGTCCATCTCCTCGAAGTAGCCGTCGCCGGGGCCGATGGTGTGAACCAGGCTGTTGAGTTCACCCCACCGCTGCGCGACCTCCTCGAAGCCCGCCGCGATCGAATCGCCATCGGACATGTCGACGCTGACGCCGACGGCGTCGGGTGCCCCCGCGGCGCTCAGCGCCTTCTCCGCCTCATCCAGTGCCGCTCGACCTCGCGCCATCACCGCCACCTTGGCGCCCTCGGCGGCGAGGGTTGTCGCGATCGCCAGACCCATCCCCTTGCTACCGCCCGTCACGACGGCCGTCGCACCGTCCAGACCAAGATCCATCGGCCTACCCCCCGTCCTTGCGCACCACGCCGAGCCCGCCCAAGCAGAACCGCACGACGCGCTCGCGCACGGCGTCCCGATCGCAATCACCAGTGGTCCATTGCCTTTCCACGCTCGCCCAGATCGCGCCGTGAATGGACAGCGCATCGGCGCGCGGGTCGATACCGGGAAAGAAGCCGGCGCGCATGCCCCGTTCGAGCTGCTCGATCAGCGGCGTCAGGATCTCGCGGTAGGCATCCCCGACGAGGTCGGGTGAGGCGAACATCTGCGTCTGCGCTTCGACCGACAGCCGGCGCAGATCGGACCGGATCTTGTCGTTGAACGCCAGGTCGAGTCGGCCCTCGATCCACGCCACGACGGCGTCGACCGGGTCGGCCGCGGCGTCCATTTTTCGCTTCAGCCGTCGTGTCTCTGTCCGTGCCATCTCCAGGAACACCGCCGTCACCAATTCGTCCTTCGAATCGAAATGTCGATAAAACGCCCGGGTGCTCAGATTCGCGCGGCTCAGCACCTCCGCCACGCTGAGACCCCGAACCCCTTCCTGGCGAATGACTTTGGCGGCGACGTCCAGCAGCGCGTTGCGCACAGCGGGATCGGGAGCCAGTTTCTTGCGCTGACGCTTGCCGACGGTGGTCACGGGTCAAGCGGTCGCGTCGTAGGTCGCCAGGTAGTCGGCGAAGCGTTCGCGCACCTGCTCGGATGTCAGCCCGTAGTCGGCGAGGTCGTAACTGTGCTCGCCGCGAGACCCCGGCCGATGCTCATCGGCCCACTCCTGCACGTGCGTGCGCGCCGCTGAGGACAGGGCCAAGCCGAGTCGCGCGTAGCCGGCTTCGAGCGTCCCGATCGGGTCGGTCTGCAGATCACGGAACGACACATCCACGAACCGGTCATCGCCGAAGCGTCTCCGGAAGTCCATCGCTCGGCGGACACCCTCCGCCCAGCACGCAAGCTGCTCGGCACCGAGTTCGGTGGCATCATCGCGATCGCTGCTCCAACTGCGGACATAGTGGATCAGGCTGCATACCGAACCGAGTACCTTCGCCGGATCGCGATGACTCCACAGGAATCTGGCGTTCGGATACGCCTCGACGAGGGCGTCCAGCGCGAACATGTGCACCGGCGTCTTCAGGTGCCACAGCGTCGGTGGGCAGTGCCATTGCAACAGCTTGAGCACCTGGCGGTGGAATGTGTACGTCTCGCCCATATCGCACTGCAGCAGCCAGCCGAGGTAGCCCGGCACACGAACGACTCCGTCGAAATGGAAGGTGCGGAAGCTCATGCCCATCAGGTCCTGGCACTCGGTGGGCGCCTCCGGCTCCGAATTCATCATGGTCCGCATCCGCGGAAACATGTTGTCCATCATCGCGATCCCCTCCGCGGCCTGCGCGATCCGGGGGTCCGTGTGCTGGGTGGCGGCCTCCGGCGGCGGGGTGCAGGCCTGCGATTCCCAGGTGCGCAGCGACCGAAACTGCGGGTCGCTCGCGACGAGTTGGCTCAACGCAGTGGTGCCGGTGCGCGGTAGCCCGATCACGAATACCGGGCCACCGACCACTTCATCGTCGATGTCCGGGTGCTGTCGGTAGGTGTCGACGATGCGCAGCCGCTGCATCAGGGCGTTGCTGATCGTCGCGTGCTGAATGACCCTGCCGAGATCATTCAGGTCGGCTTCGGTGTTCAGCGCCTCGACGGTCCGTTGCAGGCCTTCGCGGTAGTAGGACGAACCGAAATCCTCCAGGCCCGTCGCGGCACGCGCCCCGTCTTCGAGTTCGTCGACCGAAAAACTCACGCGGAGAACCTCTCGTGCACGGCGCGCCGACGTGCGTCGACGATCTGTGCCCGCTCCTGTGCGGTGACGCGCACGGTATCCGCGGGCAACGCCGAGTCGATGTCGGCGAACTCGACCACCCGCGCCGTCGGCGTCGGTGCGGTCTCGGTACGAACGCAGCGCAGAATGATCGCACCATTGCTGTGTCCTGCCGTGTCAAGCCAATTCGCGACACCGGGGTCGCGCGAGCAGACCACGACACGGAGCAGCCCGTCGGCATCGACGCGAGCTTGATGCGCGTTGAGGCTGGACTGGTGTCGGCCATAGTGGATGGTCTCCCACCACTGGTTGCCCAGCGAGTAGCTCCAATAGACCCCTTCCGGCGGCTCCACCTCGAGGACCAGCGCCTCATCGGGTTCGAGTTCGAAGCGGCCGATGACGGGGCGGTTCTCGGCCGCGGCACCGATGGCGGTCCGATCGATCGGGGGCATGAACCCGTTGGCGGGCGGACCGGCGTTGAAGTCCAAGAAGAACTTCAGGTTGTCGTGGACGAATTCCCCGAGGGCGTAGATCTGGCGGGCCACGGCAACATCGGGATCGACGGTGCGCCGCTGCGGTTCCACTTCGGAACCGACGCGCTCGATGCGCAAGGCCGACGGCTTCTCGGTGTCCCAGTCGTAGAAGAAGTGCCGAACGACGAGCGTGGGGTAGTCGCCGTGCAGCCGTAGCCAATTGCCCTCGTGCCGGTCCGCGGACAGGATCGCCTCGAAGTGCCCGTCGGCGTCAGGCTCGAAATCGTCGACAAGACAATTCGCCGTCGAGGCGATGCCGTCCATCGTCTGCAGTCCGACGTATCGCGCAGTCCCCCGCTTGCCGGACAGCCGGTAGGTCTCGCCGCCGCGCAGCGCGGCCCGGAAGTAGATGCAGTCCGGACATTCCATACCCCAGGTCAAGATGTCGTCCGTGCTGGTGCGTTCCACCGACAGCACCGGGTCGGGGTCGGCCCGCAGTGCTTCGTCGATGCCGACGGCCAGGAGCACCATCAGGTGTCGCATTCCCGACGCGTAGTCGACCCGGTTGCGGTTGACCGGATCTGAGGCCACCAATTCCCCCGCCGCCCTGAGGCGGTCGAGGAGGTGGGTCCACGCGGTCGGCAGATCGACGTCGATGCCGCCGCCGGACACAGCGGCCTCTGCGATGGAGTGCGGCAGCCACGCCATCGGATTCTGATCGATCATCGGCCCGCCTTCGGCTCCGTTCGGCCGCTTAAATGAAAACCTGATTTTCGTTTAAGCGAGACCCACTCTTACACCATCCGGTGAGGGTGTCAACGACGGATCGTGTTACCCGCTGTTGCGCAGGGCGGTGGCCAGACCGCTCATCGTCAGCAGGATGCCGCGCTGAACGAGCTCGTCGTCGTCGCCGGATCGGTACCGCCGCAGCAGTTCGACCTGCAGGTGGTTCAGCGGCTCCAGGTACGGGAACCGGTTGAACACCGAGCGGGCCAGCGCGGGGTTGTCGGCGAGCAGATCGTCGTGCCCGGTGATGAGCCCGTGCATCCGGATGGTGCGGTCGTGCTCGTCGACGATCTTGTCGAATACCCGTTTGCGCAGCGCCTCGTCGTCGACCAGCTCCGCGTAGCGAGCCGCCAGGCCCATGTCCGCCTTGGCAAGCACCTGAGCCATATTCGACAGCACGGTGCGGAAGAACGGCCACCGCCGGTAGAGATCCTGCAGCACCTCCAGCCGGCCATCGCCCTCGCCGATCCAGTCCTCGAACGCGGTGCCGGTGCCGTACCAGCCGGGCAGCATGATGCGCGACTGGCTCCAGGCCAGCACCCACGGGATCGCGCGCAGGTCAGAGATCGACGTGGTCGGCTTGCGCGATGTCGGCCTGCTGCCGATGTTCAGCGAGCCGATCTCGCCGACCGGGGTGGAGGCCTTGAAGTAGTCGACGAAACCCGTTGTCTCGTGGACCAATTCGGCATATGCACGGTGGGCGCGCGCCGCCAGATCGTCGAGCACCTGGTAAGCGGGTCCGGCATCGTCGCCGAGCCCCTCGACGTCGAGCAGTGACGCCTCGAGCGTGGCGGCCAGTAGCGTCTCCAGGTTGCGGTGCGCGATGCGCGGCTCCGCGTACTTGGCGGCGATCACCTCGCCCTGCTCGGTGAGGCGGAGAGAGCCGTTCACCGCTCCCGGCGGCTGCGCCAGGATGGCGTCGTAGCTGGGGCCGCCACCGCGGCCGACGGTGCCACCGCGACCGTGGAACAGCCGCAGGCGGATTCCGGTCTTGCGGGCCGATTCGACGAGGTCCAGTTCGGCACGGTAGAGCGCCCAGTTGGCCGCCAGATAGCCGCCGTCCTTATTGGAGTCGGAATAGCCCAGCATGACCTCCTGGCTGTCCCCGCGGGCGGCCACCAGCGACCGGTACAGCGGAAGCTCAAGCGCCGCTTCGAGAATCGATGAGCCGCGCTGCAGGTCGTCGATTGTCTCGAACAGCGGCACGATGCCCACCGGGCTGTACGTTTCGGGCCCCGAGGCGTCGAGCAGGCCGGCCTCCTTCAACAACACCGCCGCCTCGAGCATGTCCGAAACCGACTGGCACATCGAGATGATGTAGTGGGGCACCGCGAGCGGGCCGAACACGCTGACGGCGCGGGCGGCGGCATCGCAGATGGCGAGCTCCTTGCTCGCGAGCTCCGACAGTTGTGCGCGGTCGCCGATCAGCGGCCGGCGGGTGCCGAGTTCGGTCACCAGCAGCTCGACGCGGTCGGGCTCGGACAGCGACCGGTAGTCGGAGTGCACGCCCGCCCACGCCAACAGCTCTGCGACGACCTCCTCGTGTACATCGGAGTTCTGCCGCATATCCAGGCCGGACAGGTGAAACCCGAAGGTGCGCACGGCTTCCCGCAACCGGGCCAACCGATCGTCGGCCAGCACTCCGCTGCCGTTGGCCCTCAGCGATCCGTCGACGACATCCAGGTCCGCCAGCAACTCAGCCGGGGTCTCGTAACGAGCGAGGCCGAGATCCAACTCGTGCTCGGGCTGCTCATCCAGGATCTGGTGCGCGGTGGCGGTGAGCCTGCCGCGGATCACCCGAACCGCCCGCCGGTACGGCTCATCGGCGCGCGCGGGCTCGTGACACGAGTCGGCCAGCGCCACCAACGCATCGCTGACCTTGACCAACCGCGCCGACATCGACAGCTCTTCCTCGAGCGCCGTGATCTCGCCGAAGTAGTGGGCAAGCGCGGTGTACGCGGCCCTGGAGGTGGCCAGCCGGACGACGTCGGCGGTGACGTTGGGGTTGCCGTCGCGGTCGCCGCCGATCCACGAGCCGGGCCGCAGGATCGGCTGCTCGAGGACGTCCTCCTCCGGCCAACGGGCCTGCAGCGCTGCGCGTACGTCGGCGTTCACCTTCGGAATGACCTCGAGGAAGGCGGCCGGATAGTAGCGCAGACCCGTTTCGATCTCGTCCTGGATCTTCAGGCGGGACAACCGGATCAACGCGGTCTGCCAGAGCGTCAGGATGTTGCGGCGCAGCTCGGTTTCGATGTCACGGCCGTCGTCGGTGTGCGTATGGCCGTGCAGCCGCAGCCGCATCAGCTCCGTGATGCGGTGTTGAGTGTCGAACACCGTGCGTCGACGAGTCTCGGTGGGATGCGCGGTGATCACCGGCGACACCAGCGCCCCGGTCAGGGTCTCGGCAACGGTCGCCGGGTCGAGATCGGCGGAGTCGAGCTTGAGGTAGGTGGCGGCCAGGCTGCTGTTCTGCGGCGGCTCGCCCGCAGCGACGTGAATGGCGCGGCGGCGCTCGCGGTGGATGTCCTCGGCGACGTTGGCGAGCAGCGCGAAATGGGTGAAGGCGCGGATGACCGGGATGGCCTGGTGGATGTCGATACCGTCGAACATCCCGGCCAGATCCGTCCGGTCGATCTCCGAGCGCCGCACCCGAAACGACTCGACCCGGGCGCGCTCCACGAGATCGAAGACCTCTTCGCCGTTCTGCTCCCGCACCGTGTCGCCGAGGATGGCTCCGAGCAGGCGAATGTCTTCCCGCATCGGCTCGGTGGCCTCGCGGCCGACCTTGGTCCGTCGCACGGATCCGATCGGCGCCAGCGAGGTGTCGGATCCGTCAGCCATCACTCGATTATCGACGACCGGAATGCAACCCGCAGGGCGGGCGGACGCCGATCAGACCGCAGCCAAGACGATCGTGAGAAGGATCACCAGGAACAGCACAACGAACGGAATCGCCACGATCGCAAGGGTGATCCCGACCCCGTTGTACTTCTGCGGACCGACGCCGAGCGAGCCCGCGCTGAATGCCCACATCGGCGCCTTGTACTCGATTTCGGCCGCTTGACCGGGACGGACGTCTACCGTCGCGCCCGCGGGGCCCAGCTTCGGCGGCAGGAAATACGGCACATAGACGTGCACATGGTGCTGGCCGGGTCGGGCGGGCAGGTGTGTGCGGCCCCAGCCCGCGGCCGGCATCTCCTGGCCGTCGAGGGAGATCTTCGGCTTGACGAAGAACAGCATCCAGGCGAGCGGGAAGAACTGGGTGTTGATCGTGATGCCCTCGGCGGGCTGCCCGTACGGGCTCGGCTGGTGCCCGGCGTACTGCGGCGGCTGGCGATACTGCGGCGCCGAGGGCTGCAGCGGCTGGCGGTAATGCTGGGGAGGCGCGGGACGGTACTGCTGTGGCGGCGGATAGCGACGGGGCGGCGGGTGGTTGTGGCGATACGGCTGCGGCCCCTGCGGAGTGTTCATGCGGCCCCTCATGTGCTGCGCCCTTGACCGGGCGATACGTAACTGAATCACACAAGGTGGCGCGCCGCTGGATGTGCGGCGTTGCTGCTAGGAGTACTTGATCTGCAGTGCGACGCCGATGATGCAGACGAACCAGATGCCGACGACGAACAGCGTCAGTCGGTCGAGGTTCTTCTCCACCACCGTCGAACCGGACAGGCTGGACTGGACGCCGCCGCCGAACAGTGTGGACAAGCCGCCGCCCTTCGCGCGGTGCAGCAGCACGAGGACGATCACCAGGAGGCTGGTGACGATCAGCGTGATGTGCAGGGCCAAATCCATGGCCGCCAGACTACAGGCTCGGCCACCGGATGAGCGAAACGCCCCTCTCCCGGCGCCGGGCCGCCAGACGACTACGGAAGCGGCCCACCAGCGGCGATGGCCGACAGGATGGCGAACTGTTCGCCGTCGAGCGACGCGCCCCCGACCAGCGCGCCGTCGACGTCCTCCTGGGCGACGATCTCGCCCACGTTCTTGGCGTTGACCGATCCGCCGTACAGCACCCGGACTCCGGCCGCCGATTCCGGACTCGCCAGGTTGCCGAGTTCGTCGCGGATCGCCTTGCAGACCTCTTGGGCGTCGGCAGCACTGGCGACGCGGCCCGTGCCGATCGCCCACACGGGTTCGTAGGCGATGACGGCCTTGCCGATCTGCTCGGCCGACAGCCCGGCCAGTGAACCCCGCAGCATCTCGACGTTGTGCTCGACGTGGTTACCGGCCTCGCGGACCTCGAGTTGCTCGCCGATGCAGATGATCGGGATCAGCCCGTGCTTGAACGCAGCGGCGGCCTTCGCGGCGACCTGTGCGTCGTCCTCGGCGTGATAGGTGCGGCGTTCCGAGTGCCCGACCACCACGAAGGTGCAGCCCAGCTTGGCGAGAAAGGCGCCGCTGATATCGCCGGTGTAGGCGCCGGAATCGTGCTGCGACAGATCCTGCGCGCCGTAGGTCAGCCGCAACTTGTCGCCGTCGACCAGGGTCTGCACGCTGCGCAGATCGGTGAACGGCGGGATCACCGCGACGTCGACCTTGTCGAAGTACTTGTCCGGAAGGGAGAACGCGATCTTCTGCACCAGCGCGATCGCTTCGAAGTGGTTGAGGTTCATCTTCCAGTTGCCGGCGATCAGCGGCTTGCGGCTCATGTCAACCCTTTCAGGTGCTCAAAACGTTTATGCCAGGCAGCGTCTTGCCCTCAAGGTATTCCAGCGAAGCCCCGCCGCCGGTGGAAATGTGAGAGAAGCCGTCCTCGGGCAGGCCGAGCTGGCGCACTGCGGCCGCGGAGTCGCCGCCGCCGACGACGCTGAACGCGCCCTTCTCGGTTGCGCCGATGATGGCCTCGGCCACGCCCTTGGTGCCGTCGGCGAAGGCGGGGAATTCGAACACGCCCATCGGCCCGTTCCAGAAGATGGTCTTGGCGTTGGACAGCAGGGTGGTGAACCGCTTCACCGAGCCCGGGCCGATGTCCAGGCCCATCTTGCCGTCGGGGATCTGGTCAGCGGGCACCCGCTCCGGCGGGGAGTCCGCCGCGAACTTCTCCGCGACCACGATGTCGACGGGCAGGTGGATGACGTCGCCGTAGTCCTCCAGCAGCTTGCGGCAGGTGTCGATCATGCCTTCCTCGAGCAACGAGGTACCGACCGAAACACCTTGCGAGGCAAGGAAAGTGAAGCACATACCGCCGCCGATCACGAGGCTGTCGGCCTTGGTGGCGAGGTTGGAGATGACCGCCAGCTTGTCGGACACCTTGGAACCGCCGAGCACCACCGCGTAGGGCCGCTCGGTCGAGCTGGTCAGTTGTTCGAGCACCGTGATCTCGGCGGCCACCAGCTTGCCCGCATAGTGCGGCATGAGTGTCGCCACGTCGTACACCGAGGCTTGCTTGCGGTGCACCACACCGAAACCGTCCGAGACGAACGCGCCAGGTGATCCGTCCGGCGCGGCGACGAGTTCGGCGAGCTGCTTGGCCAGCGCCAGCCGCTCGTTGTCGTCCTTGCTCGTTTCGCGCGGATCGAAGCGGATGTTCTCCAGCAACAGGATGTCACCATCGGTGAGTCCCTCGGCACGAGCGAGCGCATCGGTGCCGACGACATCGGTCGCGAGCTGGACGTGCCGGCCGAGCCGCTCGCCCAGCGCCTTGGCGACTGGCGCGAGAGAGAACTTCGGCTCGGGGCCGTCCTTGGGCCTGCCGAGGTGAGCGGTCACGACCACCTTCGCACCGGCGTCGGAGAGCGCCTTCAGCGTGGGTACCGAGGCGATGATCCGCCCGGGGTCGGTGATGTTGCCATCGTCATCGAGCGGGACGTTGAGGTCGGAGCGGACCAGCACGCCCCGACCCGAAACCCCTTCTGCGAGAAGGTCGTCGAGCGTCTTGACCGCCATCGGCTAACTTTTCCTCCCGTCGCTTCGCTCGCCCGTCAGAGCGACTTGCCGACCAGCGCGACCAGGTCCACGAGACGGTTGGAGTAGCCCCACTCGTTGTCGTACCAGGACACGGTCTTGGCCTGGTTGCCGATCACCTTGGTCAGGCCCGCGTCGAAGATCGAGCTGTGCGGGTCGGTGACGATGTCGCTGGACACGATCGGCGCGTCGTAGTACTTGAGGATGCCCTTGAGCGGGCCGTCGGCGGCCGCTTTGAACGCAGCGTTGATCTCGTCGGCGGTGGCCGATTTGGCGAGTTCGGCGGTCAGGTCGGTGCACGAACCGGTGGGGATCGGTACCCGCAGCGCATAGCCGTCGAGCTTGCCCTTCAACTCGGGCAGCACCAGGCCGATGGCCTTGGCCGCGCCGGTCGAGGTCGGCACGATGTTCAGCGCGGCGGCACGGGCGCGGCGCAGATCCTTGTGCGGCCCGTCCTGCAGGTTCTGGTCCTGGGTGTAGGCGTGCACCGTGGTCATCAGGCCCCGCACGATGCCGAACTCGTCGTTGAGCACCTTGGCCAGCGGGCCGAGGCAGTTCGTGGTGCAGGAGGCGTTGGAGATGATGTTCTGGCTGCCGTCGTACTTGTCGTCGTTGACGCCCAGCACGATGGTGAGGTCCTCGCCCTTGGCCGGCGCCGAGATGATCACCTTCTTGGCACCGGCGTCGAGATGTCCCTTGGCCTTGGCGGCATCGGTGAAGATGCCGGTGGACTCCACGACGACGTCGACGCCGAGGTCTCCCCATGGCAGCGCCGACGGGCCTTCCTTGACTTCGAGTGCCTTGATCTTGGCGCTGCCGATGACGATGGTGTCGTCGCCTTCGAGGCTGATTTCCTCCGGGTAGCGGCCCAGGATCGAGTCGAACTTCAGCAGGTGCGCCAGGCTGGCGTTGTCGGTGAGGTCGTTGACCGCGACGATCTCGATGTCGGTGCTCTTGCCCTCGGCCTGCTGCGCCGCGAGGGCCCGGTACAAGTTGCGCCCAATGCGGCCGAAACCGTTAACGCCTACCCGGATGGTCACTTCTATCTCCCTTTTTTGCCTTGAAACCCATGGGCCAGCCTAGTGGTGTGAGTGCCGTCACGCGAAGGCTGGTCAGAGCATGCCGAGGCTCTGGTCGGTGTAGGGATTTCCGAGCCATTTCCGGCGGATTCGCTGTAGTGTGCCCTCTTCTTCCAGCTCGGCCTGCGCGACAGTGATTCTGGCGAGGAGTTCCTGGTCTGCGGCGGCGACGGCGACGGCGATGTTCTCGGTGGAGATGCCACGCTGCACCACCTCCAGATCGGCGATCGGCTTCACGAGTTCGGTCAGCACGGGTGCGAGCTTCATGAACGCATCGCAGCCTCCGGTGGTGAGGTCGTCCATCGCGACGCGAATGTCGCCATAGTCGTAGATCCTGACCCGCGCCGCTTTGCCGTCGGCGACGAGTTGCTCGGCGATCGGGCCACTGGTGTTGCCTTGCTGCACGCCGATGGTCAGCCCGGCGAGGTCGTCGACCGAGTGGACATCCGGGTGTCGGCGGGTGTTCACGGCCAGCGACTGGCCGGAAATCAGGTACGGGGGCGCGAACCTGGCCTTTTTCTCGCGCTCGGGCGTCACGGTGGTTCCGGCGGCGACGCAGTCGAACGTTCCGGCGTTCAGTGCGTCGAAGATACCGTTGAAGTCGGCGCCCTCGTACGGAACGAACTCGACCGCCATATCGAGTTTGTCGGCGATCGCGGCCATCAGGTCGATCTCCAGCCCGCTGTCGTCGGGCATGCCGTTGAACGGTGGATCGGGAAAGGCCGCGCCGACCCTCAGTGTCTGCATCGGTTCACGGTAGATGTTCGAGTGCGGTCCGGGCTTGGTCGATCTGGTCGTAGGCAAATCTCACGATGGCGGATGGGGTCATGGTCTCGCCCTGATGCGCGCGGGATTCGAAACCCTGCGCACCGAGGTTGTCTCGCAAATGAGCGATCGTGGCAGTGAGCTCCGGCAGTGCCGCGACAGCCAGCGGACTCAGCGCTGCATAGCCAGCGATCACCGCCGCTGAGCCAAAGTGTCCGAGTCGGTCGAGGATGAGTGCCAGGTTGGCGAGCGGAGAATTGAGGAACGCGACGCTACCGGCGTCGTGGTACGCGCGGATCGCCTGCGTCAGGTAGCGCAGTGCGCTCAGCGGGTCGCCGTGCTTGACTTCCAGAGCGGACGCCACGTTCGCCATATGAGACTCGTTGAAGCGGTTACCGCTGTCACGGGTCGTTCGAAGGCCCCGCCGTACGGCTTCGAGCGCCCGGACGGGATCACTGTCGCCGCACGCCAAGGCATACGAGAACAGTGCGTACGACAGCACCCACGGATTCCCCGTAGCCTCAGCGGTTTCGACGATGCCTGTTGCGGCAGACATGGCCTCCTCCGGCGAACCCGCGAACACGTACGCGTTCGCCAGCGCGGTGCGGGTCACACCATGAGTGTCGCCACCTCGTTTCAAGAAGTCGTGACACCACTCGATGGTCCGCATGGGTTGGCCGACCATCAGGTAGACACCGCCGGCCAATCCCTCGAGGCCGAATGGCAAGTCGACGCGACGATCTCGCTGTACCGTTCGTAACGTCTCGACGTAAGCGATTGCATCATCGAGGCGTCCGGCCATGTAGCAGACGGACGCCACCTGACAGAGGTACGCCAGGCGCGGATGTCCGACGGCCAGTGCTGACTTGACCAGCTCTTCAGCCCATACGCTGGTTTCATAATTTTCAGCCAGAAAGCCAACGAGCCCAACGAATGTAGCGATACCTGCAGCGGTATCGAGGTCATCGTGATCGGCCGCCCACCTGAATGCATTGCGGAGGTTTGCCAATTCGGTTGTGAACCAGGTGTAAGCCTCCCCCTGCCGTGGGCTGTCCCACAGATTCATGATTTCGTGTTCGCAGCCCGCGAAGAAGCTGGCATGTGCGGCCCGGACTTGATCTGCCGCGCCGGACTCGATGAGTTGGTCCTCCGCGAATTGGCGGATCGTCTCCAGCAAGGAATATCGAGTATGACCCGACGACGGGTCCGCGGTGAGCAACGACTTGCGTACCAGGGCATCGAGCAGGTCGAGGGTGGCGAAGTCATCGTCTGAATTCGCGACGGCGCATGCGCTGGCGAGATCGAATCCGCCCGCGAACACCGAACATCGTTCGAGCAGTCTCTTTTCCGGATCGTCGAGCAGGTCGTACGACCACTGCACAGCGTGCCGCAATGTCTGATGGCGTTCCAGACCCCGACGTGATCCCACAAGCAGCCGGAAGCGCTGATCCAGCCGGTCACGTACCTCGCCTGCGCTCATCGACGCCATCCGCGACGCCGCCAACTCGACAGCCAAAGGGATGCCGTCGAGGCGACGGCAGATGTCTTCGATTGTCGCTGCCTCGTCGTCCGTAGAGCTTTGCGTGACACTGCGAGCACGCTCGACGAAGAGGTCTGCCGCCGTTGACACGTCCAGCGATCGGACCCGCCACACCTGCTCATCGGCGAGCCCGAGTCCTTCGCGGCTCGTTGCAAGGATTCGGACCGTCGCCGAGTGCCGTAGCACGATCTCGATCAGATCGGCCGCGGCGTCGAGTACGTGCTCGCAGTTGTCGAGCACCAGCAGCCGTACCCTGCCCTCCAGTGCGGTGGCCACTGACTCGGTCAACGTCATACCGGGTTGCTGCGTCGCACCGAGAACCGATGCGATCGCATCAGGAACAGCGGCGGGATCGCTGACGGCAGCCAGCTCGAAAAGCCAAACCCCATCGGGGAATTCGTCGGACAGCTGCAATGCGATCTCCAGTGCCAACCGCGTCTTACCGACGCCGCCCACACCGGTGAGCGTTACGAGTCGATGTGCGCGCAACGCCTCGGTGACGGCGGCAATCTCATCGTCGCGCCCGATGATGCTTGTAGAAGCCGGCCGCAGATTGCCCGGGCTCGTGTCGAGCGCACGCAGCGGCGGGAACTCGCCGCGCAAGCCCTCTGCACGTACCTGAAATAGCCCCACCGGCGCCGGAACGTCGCGGAGCCGACGCAGTCCGAGGTCCAGCACGTCCAGTCCGTTGACCAATGACGCCGTCGAGTCGGCAATCAGGATCTGGCCGCCGTGGCCCGCCCCCATGACCCGCGCGGCACGATTGAGCACGGCACCGAAATAGTCGCCGTCCTGCAGCGCGGCCTCCCCTGTCGCAATGCCCATCCGCACCGGCAACTCGAGGTCACGCTGGGCCGCTGTCGCCGCGTCGACGGCGGCCCTCGGCGACGCGAACGCTGCGATCACGCCGTCGCCGGTGTGCTTGAACAGGAAACCACCGTGCGACTCGATCGCGGTCCGCAGAACCGCGTCGTGCGCGGCCAAGGCCGACCGCATCGCGTCCGCGTCGGACTCCCACCGACGGGTCGAACCCTCGATATCGGTGAAGAGAAACGTCACAACCCCCGACGGAGCCGACACGCAGGCAGAATCCCACATCGCCACCCGCCAGCAGACGCAAAAGTCCGCAAATCACCAAGAAAAAGGGAGTTCTACGTCTGCTCGCGAGCGAAACGTCAGGCGTCGTCGAGCAGGTCCGGGGTGACGGCCGACTCGGTGTCGGGAATACCGTCCTGTTTCGCCTTGCGGTCGGCCATCGACAGCAGTCGCCGGATTCGCCCCGCCACAGCGTCTTTCGTCATCACCGGGTCGGCGAGTCGGCCGAGCTCCTCCAGTGACGCCTGCCGGTGCTCGACGCGCAGCTTGCCCGCGGCGGCCAGGTGGTCGGGAACGGTGTCGCCGAGGATGTCCAGCGCCCGCTCGACCCTGGCAGCCGCCGCCACCGCCGCCCTGGCGGACCGCCGCAGGTTGGCATCGTCGAAATTCGCCAATCGATTGGCGGTCGCCCGCACCTCCCGCCGCATCCGGCGCTCTTCCCACGTCAGCCTGGTGTCCTGGGCGCCCATCCGGGTCAGCAATGCACCGATCGCCTCCCCGTCGCGGACGACGACGCGGTCCGCACCGCGCACCTCGCGCGCCTTCGCGCTGACGCCGAGACGACGCGCGGCGCCAACCAAAGCCAGCGCCGCCTCGGGTCCGGGGCAGCTGACTTCAAGCGCCGACGACCGGCCCGGTTCCGTCAGCGAGCCGTGGGCTAGGAAGGCCCCGCGCCAGGCCGCCTCGGCGTCGCCCACGCTGCCGCCGACGACCTGCGCGGGCAGGCCCCGCACCGGACGGCCACGCAGATCGAGCAGTCCGGTTTGACGCGCCAGCGCCTCGCCGTCTTTCGCGACGCGCACCACATAACGGGTGCTCTTCCGAATTCCGCTGGCGGACAACACGTGTACGACGGCGTTATATCCGTATAGATCGAAGATGTCTTTACGTAGCCGACGTGCGATGATACCGAGATCCACCTCGGCCTCCACGACTACGCGTCCCGAGACGATGTGCAATCCCCCGGCGAACCGCAGCAACGACGCCACCTCGGCACGTCGCGCGCTGACCGAATTGACGATGAGACGACTCAGCTCGTCCTTGACCTCGGCTGTCATCGCCACGGGTCGTCACCTCTCGGTCCGTTAACTGTCCGGGCGGGTGTTGGGGGGCTCGGCTGCTGAAGGGCCCCGCCAGGTTCCATTCCCCGCAGGCGAACCCCCTCCAACGCCGCGGCCAACCTCGCCGGGTCATGTAAAGGTGTACCAGGTCTGGACACCTCAGCAAACTGAACTGCAGCACCCAATATGGTCGCGGTCCTGCTGAGCTGCTCCCGCTCCCGCTCACCAGGCACCCGGGATGCGTCGACGACGATCTCGTTCACCGTGAACCCGGGCGCATGCTGCGACAACACGTGAATATGGCGCTCGACGGAGAATCCGGCCGTCTCCCCCGGCTCCGCCACCAGGTTGAGCACCAATGCCCGTCGAGCCGACGTCGCCTGCAGCGCCGCGGCCAGTTCCGGCACCAGGACGTGCGGAATCACGCTGGTGAACCACGAGCCGGGACCGAGCACCACCAGGTCGGCGCTCATGATGGCGTCCACCGCCTGGCGGGTGGCCGGCGGATCGCTCGGCAGCAGTCGCACCCGGCGCACCTTGCCGGGTGTAGTGGCGATCGCGACCTGGCCGCGAATCACCCGGCTCATCCGCGGATCCGACTCCAATCCCGCGACATCGGCCTCGATCTGCAACGCGATCGGGCACATCGGCAGCACTCGCCCCTTGACGCCGAGGATACGGCCCAACTCATCAAGAGCCGCAACGGGATCGGCAAGCACTTCGTTGAGGCCGGCCAGCAGCAGGTTGCCGATCGGATGGCCGGCGAGCGCGCCACTGCCGCCGAACCTGTGCTGAAGAATCGTCGCCCACAGTCGCCCATGCGGACTGTCGGATGCCAACGCCGCCAACGCCATTCGCAGGTCGCCGGGCGGCACCACCTCGAGTTCGCTGCGCAGCCGCCCCGACGAGCCGCCGTCGTCGGCGACGGTGACCACGGCGGTCACGTGCGGAGTGAGTCTGCGGGCAGCCGACAGCGTGGCATAGAGCCCGTGGCCGCCGCCGAGGGCGACGATGCGCGGAGGCAGTCTGTCCTCCTCGCGTGCGGGCATCATTCGCGGCCCAGATCCCGGTGCAGCACTCGCACCGCGAGTTGGTCACCGCCCTGCAAACGACCCGCCAGCGCCTCGGCCATCGCAACGCTGCGGTGCTTGCCGCCGGTGCAACCGATGGCAACGGTCATGTAGCGCTTCCCCTCCCGGCGATATCCCCCGATCACGAGGTCCAGCAATCGATGGTAGGTGTCGAGGAATTCCGCCGCCCCCGGCTGGCCCAACACGTATTCCCGGACGGCGGGATGTTGGCCGGTGTGCCGCCGCAGTTCGTCCACCCAGTGCGGATTCGGCAGGAACCGCACGTCCATCACCGTGTCGGCATCCATCGGCAGCCCGTACTTGTAGCCGAATGATTCGACGGTCACGCTGGTGTAGGCGACCGCCTCGCCGCCGAAGGCGCCTTCGATGCTTTCCCGAAGCGCCGGGACCGACAGCGTCGACGTGTCGATGATCAGGTCGGCCGTCGCGCGCACCGGTGCCAGCATCGCCCGTTCCGCGGCGATGCCCTCGGCGAGCGTCTGGTTGCCCTGCAGCGGGTGGCTGCGCCGGTTCTGCTCATAGCGCCGCACGAGAATGTCGTCGGAGGCTTCCAGGAACAGCACCCGCGGGCTGATGTCGCGCGTTGCCAAATCCTTGCGTACCCAATCCAAGTCACCGGTGAAACCACGCGACCGCACGTCCATCACCACCGCCAGCTGGGTGATCCGCGACCCCGCAGCCAGGCCGAGGTCGACCATCCGGGCGATCAGCTCCGGCGGCAGGTTGTCGGCGACATACCAGCCGAGGTCCTCGAGCACCTTGGCCGCGGTGCCGCGACCGGCGCCGGAGAGGCCGGTGACCAGCACGACGTCGATGCCCGATTCCGCGCCGGTACCGCGGGCCGCATCCTGCCCCCGCACTTCGTCACCCGCGCCGTGATCCGTCATCCCGATGCCCTGGTCTGATCATCGCCGATCACGGAGGCGGGCGCTGACGATTCGGGCGCTCCGCCGAGCGCCTCCAGCACGGCCTTCGCGGTCGTGACCCCGATGCCGGGCACCGACGTGATCTCCTCCACGCTGGCCTGCTTCAACCGGGCCACCGAGCCGAAGTGGGTAACCAGCGCCTTGCGCCGGTGCTCCCCCAGGCCTGGCACCGCGTCCAACGCCGACGCCGTCATGCGCTTGGACCGCTTGCTGCGGTGGTAGCTGATCGCGAACCGGTGCGCTTCGTCCCGCACGCGCTGCAGCAGGAAGAGCCCTTCGCTGTTGCGCGGCATGATCACCGGGTCGGGCTCGGATGGCACCCAAACCTCCTCCAGCCGCTTCGCCAGGCCGATCACGGCCACATCGGTCACGCCGAGCTCCTCCAGGACGGTCGCTGCCGCATTCACCTGCGGGGCGCCACCGTCGACGACGTACAGGTTCGGCGGATAGGCGAACTTGCGCGACTTTCCCTCGGCGGTAAGCACACTGGTGTTCTGCATGTCGGCAACGTGCCGCATGAACCGCCGCCTCGTCACCTCGGCGATGGACGCCACGTCATCGGAACGCCCCTCGCCCGCCGCCTGCCGGATGGCGAAGTGGCGGTAGTCGGATTTGCGCGGCAGGCCGTCCTCGAACACCACGAGCGACGCGACCACATCGGTGCCCTGCACGTGGCTGATGTCGACGCACTCGATGCGCAGCGGTGCATCCGCCAATCCCAAGGCCTCCTGAATGCTTTGCAGCGCAGCAGATCTTGCGGTGAAATCGCCGGCCCGTTTGAGCTTGTGCTGCGTCAGCGCATCCTGCGCGTTGCGCTTGACCGTGTCGGCCAGCGCCCGTTTGTCACCGCGCATCGGCACCCGAAGCGCCACCCGTGACCCGCGCAGTCCGCACAGCCAGGTCTCCAGTTCGCCGGCATTGGGCGGCAGCACGGGCACGAGGATCTGGCGGGGCACCGGGTTGGTCGACTCGTCGGCCGCCCCGTCCAACTCGGCCTGGTCACCGTAGAACTGGGTGAGAAATTGTTCGACCAGGTGTCCCTGACCGGAACCCTCGGGATCACCGGACTTTTCGACGATCCAGCCGCGCTGCCCGCGGACTCGCCCGCCGCGGACGTGAAACACCTGCACAGCGGCCTCCAGTTCGTCGTCGGCAAAGGCCACCACATCCGCGTCCGTACCGTCGCCGAACACGACCGTCTGCTTCTCCAGAGCGCGTTTGAGCGCGCCGATGTTGTCCCGCAGGCGCGCCGCCCGCTCGAAATCGAGTTGCTCGGCGGCTCGGTTCATCTCGCGTTCCATGTCACGCGCCAGCCGATCCGTCTTGCCGGCCAGAAAGTCACAGAAGTCGATGACGATTTTGCGGTGCTCTTCGGCCGAGACGCGGCCGATGCACGGCGCCGAGCACTTGTCGATGTAGCCCAAGAGACAGGGGCGGTCGATTTGCTTGTGCCGCTTGAATACTCCCGCCGAACAGGTGCGAGCGGGAAAAACACGGGTGAGCAGATCGAGCGTTTCACGGATGGCCCAGGCGTGCGAATACGGCCCGAAATACCGGACGCCCTTGCGGCGCGGTCCGCGGTAGACCATCAGCCGCGGATACTCCTCGTTCAGCGTCACGGCGAGAACCGGATAGGACTTGTCGTCGCGGTAGCGGATGTTGAACCGCGGATCGAACTCCTTGATCCAGTTGTATTCCAGCTGCAGCGCCTCGACTTCGGTGGTCACCACCGTCCACTCGACGCTGCCCGCGGCCATCACCATCTGACGCGTCCGCGGCGCCAGTCCGGAGATATCGGCGAAGTAGGAGTTCAGCCTGCTGCGCAGGCTCTTGGCCTTGCCGACGTAGATCACGCGGCCGTGCGGATCGCGAAACCGATAAACGCCGGGCTCGACGGGAATCGACCCGGGCGCCGGTCGGTACGTCGCTGGATCGGGCACGGATTCCAGGTTACTGCCGCCGTCAGACGACCCAGATGATCTACCGTCGAGTGATGCGGACCCCGTCATTGCGTAAGCTGACGGCCCCGCTGGCGGGGGTCGTGCTGGTGCTGGCCGGATGCGGTGGCGAGGGTGGTGCGCCGCCGGCCGCCGCAGGTCCCTGCGCGATCGTCGACAACGGGACACCGGCACCGAAGACCACCGGGGCTGCCCCTGCCGGTTCGCCGAGCACAGCCGCGAAACCCGAGGTCGCGACCGGTTACCGCACGGACATGACCGCGGTGCGCACCGCGCACTATGCCGTCGCCACCGCCAATCCGCTGGCCACCCAGAAGGCCTGCGAGGTGCTCAAGAACGGCGGCACCGCCGCCGACGCCCTGGTCACCGCGCAGGCGGTGCTCGGGCTGGTCGAACCGCAGTCGTCGGGCGTGGGCGGCGGCGGCTTCCTGCTCTACTACGACGCCAAGGCCGACTCCCTGCAGGCATACGACGGCCGCGAGGTCGCCCCCGCCGCCGCCACCGAGAACTACCTGCGATGGATCTCCGACACCGATCGCACCGAACCCCGGCCCGATGCTCGGGCATCCGGCCGCTCCGTCGGCGTGCCGGGCATCCTCCGTCTGTTGACCGATGTCCACCGGCAGCACGGCAGGACCGCCTGGCGTGACCTCTTCGCCCCCGCCGTCGCGCTGGCCGACGACGGCTTCGACATCAGCCCCCGGCTGGCGGCGGCCATCGCCGACGCCGCAGCACAGCTCAAGCGCGACCCGCAGGCCGCGGGCTACTTCCTCAATCCCGACGGAAGCCCCAAGGCCGCGGACACGAAGCTGACCAACCCGGCCTACGCAAAGACGTTGGGGGTCATCGCATCCGACCCGCAATCGTTCTACACCGGTGATATCGCCAAAGCGATCGTCACGGCGGCGGCCGACACCTCGGGCGGCCGCACACCGAGCCTGATGACGACCGAGGACCTGGCCGGTTACACCGCCAAGCAGCGCGAACCCGTGTGCGTGCCCTACCGCGACAAGGAGGTGTGCGGCATGCCGCCGCCGTCGTCGGGCGGCATCGCGGTGGCCGCCACGCTGGGCATCCTCGAACACTTCCCGATGGCCGAGCACAAACCCTCCGATATGGATCTCAACGGCGGCAGGCCCTCTGTAATGGGTGTGCACCTGATCTCGGAAGCCGAACGCCTGGCATACGCCGACCGGGACACCTACGTCGCCGACACGGATTTCGTTCCGCTGCCGGGAGGCACGCCGAACACCCTGCTCAACAGTGTCTACCTGGCACAGCGCGCTGCCCTCATCTCCGAGCAGCGCAGCATGGGCACCGCGAAGCCCGGTGAGTTCGGAGCCTCCCCGCCGACGCCGGCGCCCGTGCCCGAACACGGCACCAGCCAGGTCAGCGTCGTCGACTCGGACGGAAACGCCGCCGCGCTCACCACCACCGTGGAGTCGGCGTTCGGGTCGTTTCACATGGTCGACGGCTTCATCCTGAACAACCAGCTCACCGACTTCTCGGCCGAGCCGGCCGGTCCCGACGGGGTGCCGGTGGCCAACCGCGTCGGCCCGGGCAAGCGGCCCCGAAGCACGATGGCTCCCACGCTGGTGTTCGACAGGTCCGGTGCCGGCCGCGGCCCGCTGTTCGCGACGCTGGGCTCCCCCGGTGGTGCGGTGATCATTCAATTCGTCGTCAAAACTGTTGTCGGAATAATTGATTGGGGAATGAATCCGCAGCAGGCGGTCGGCATGGTGGACTTCGGTGCGGCGAATACACCGAAGACCAATGTCGGCGGCGAGCATCCGAACATCGACACGGCCGGCCCACCTGGAATGGCTGGCGACCGCGACCCTCTGGTGCAGGGGTTGCGCCGGCTCGGCCACCAGGTCGACCTCGCCGACCAGTCGAGCGGGTTGTCGGCGGTCGTGCGCGGCTCACCGGGATGGACCGGGGGGGCCGATCCGCGGCGCGAGGGGCTGGTGATGGGCGACGCCCGGTGACCGGCCGGGTCACCCGGCTGACCGAATCGGACTGGCGGCTGTTCGCCGGCGTCCGGCTGCGCGCACTGACCGATTCCCTCGGTACGAACGACCCGCAGTACCGGCACGAGTCCACCTTCACCGCCGCGCAGTGGCGCCGGCGGTTGCGCGACCACGCGCAATTCGCCGCGCTGTTGAACAACCGGCCTGTCGGCCTGATCGGCGCACAGCAGGAGAACGCCGAAACCGTTTATCTGTACTCACTTTGGCTGGACCCGTCGGCCCGTGGGCATGGACTGGCTCGCCCCCTGGTCGCCGCCGCCGTGGATTGGGCGCGCGATCGCCGGGCGCGTGTCGTCACGCTGCGGGTTGCGGCGGACAACGCCGTCGCCAGAGGCGTCTACGAGAGCCTTGGGTTCACCGCCGCCGGCGGCGAACCCAACGACCGCGACGAAGTCGCGATGTCGCTCAGTGTCGGTTGAGATCGGGCCGGTACCGGACCAGCAGACCGCGGACGTTGTCCATCGCCTCGACGGCGCGCTCCTTGTCGACGGCCTGGATCGCCATCACCGGCACGTACTCGTCGTCGGGCAGGTCAACCCTGGCCCAGCGCGCACCACTCGGGAACGTCAGCCCGACGACGTCGGACCACGGAATCAACTTGTAGCCGAGTAGATTCCGCACCGCGACGCCGGGAGCGCCGACACGCAACCGGGGCCGAGCGAACAGGAGCACGACACCGGCGATGACGACGCCGAGCAACGCGATCGCCACCTGGTCGGCGGTCTGGAAGATGACCCCGGTCGACGAGATCTTGAGCAGCACACCGATAGTCACATGGACGACGACGATGACCGCCGCAGCCCCGTACGCGAAATAGGGTGTCAGGTGCGGCCGTACCTCGAGATCCCAGTTGTCGCTCATGGCCGCGTGCGGTTGTCTTTTCCGCTCCTCGCCTGCGCGAGGTCGCGCAGCGTCAGCGCGGTGGACAGCGCGGCCGCGGCGGCCTGGGCGCCCTTGTCCTCGGTCGAATCCGGCAGCCCCGCCCTGGCGAACGCCTGCTGCTCGGTGTTGGTGGTCAGCACACCGTTGGCGACCGGAGTGGAGGAATCCAGCGACACCCGGGTGAGGCCCTGAGTGACCGCGTCACAGACATAGTCGAAATGCGGTGTCTCGCCACGGATTACCACTCCGAGCGCGACGACGGCGTCATGACTGGCCGCCAGCGCCTGCGCCACCACGGGGATCTCGATCGCCCCGAGCACACGGACCACCGTCGGATTGTCGATGCCCGCGTCGGCGGCCACTTTGCGGGCGCCGTCGAGCAGGGCGTCGCAGATCGTCTCGTGCCAGGTGCTCGCCACGATCGCCAACGTCACATCGGACGCGTCGAGCTGGGGCAGGTCAGGAACACCGGCCGCAGGGCTCATCGCGCTCCGCCGAGGTCAGCGTCATTGGGACGGCTGCGCTCACCGAGCAGATACACACCCTCTTCGTAGGAGTCCATCGTCACGGCCTCATGAAGTTCGTCCAGCCCGACGAGGTCGTGACCCATCCGGTCGCGCTTGGTCATCAGGTAACGGATGTTCTCGGCGTTGGCCCGCACGGGCAGCGGCACCCGCTCGATGATGTGCAGCCCATAGCCGTCGAGGCCGACCCGCTTGGCCGGGTTGTTGGTGAGCAGCCGCATCGACCGGACGCCGAGGTCGACGAGGATCTGTGCGCCGATTCCGTAGTCGCGCGCGTCGGCGGGCAGGCCCAGTTTGAGGTTCGCGTCGACGGTGTCGTCGCCGGCGTCCTGCAACTGATACGCCTGCAGCTTGTGCATCAGGCCGATGCCACGGCCCTCGTGTCCGCGCATGTACAGCACCACGCCGCGGCCCTCACGGGCCACCATGGCCAGCGCGGCATCGAGTTGCGGGCCGCAATCACAGCGGCGCGAGCCGAACACATCACCGGTCAGGCACTCGGAGTGCACTCTGACCAGCACGTCATGGCCGTCGCGGTGCGGTCCCGCGATGTCGCCCCTGACCAGCGCGACATGTTCGACATCCTCGTAGATGCTCGAATAGCCGACCGCGCGGAACTCGCCGTGCCTGGTCGGGATGCGCGCCTCGGCGATCCGCTCGATGTGCTTCTCGTGCTTGCGGCGCCACTCGATCAGGTCGGCGATGGAGATCAGCGCGAGTCCGTGCTCGTCGGCAAAGACCCGAAGTTCATCGGTCTGCGCCATCGCCCCCTCGTCCTTCTGGCTGACGATTTCGCAGATGGCGCCCGCGGGCTGCAGTCCGGCCAATCGCGCCAGGTCCACGGCGGCTTCGGTGTGGCCCGGCCGCCGCAGCACGCCGCCGTCCTTTGCCCGCAGCGGGACCACATGGCCGGGCCGGGTGAAATCGTCGGCGACGCTAGTCGGGTCGGCGAGCAGCCGCATGGTGGTGGCACGGTCGGAAGCCGAAATACCGGTTCCAACACCGTGTTTGGCATCGACGGTGACGGTATAGGCGGTGCCGTGCTTGTCCTGGTTCACCGCGTACATCGGCAGCAGGCCGAGCTTGTCGCAGATCGCACCGTCGAGCGGCACACACAGATAGCCCGAGGTGTAGCGGACCATGAACGCCACGAGTTCGGGGGTGGCCTTCTCGGCGGCGAAGATGAGATCGCCCTCGTTCTCGCGGTCCTCGTCATCGATGACGACGACGGCTTTACCCGCCGCGATGTCGGCAACCGCCCGTTCGACGGAGTCCAACCTCGTCATCTTCGCCACCCTTCGCCGTATCCAGTATGAACCACGACGAAGTGGCGATTATTGCTCGCCTGGTTTAGCAGGGGTCGCCGGGAGGCGTGTAGTACGGCACACCCTCGACCGTGTAGCACGGCACCTCGCCAGGAACATACGGGTCGGTGGCCGCCGCAATGGCCACGCCGGTGGCCACGTCACCTGCGATATTGGTGCAGCCACCCACCCCGACGTGGCGTCCGTGCGCACCTGCGCAGATTTCTGCCTGCGCTAGCGGCGCTATGGCGATCGGCGCGACCGCCGCCGCCCCGACTGTCAAAAGCACCGCTGCAAGCTTCTTCATTGGTTACTTCCTTCTGTAGTCCCGGCCCACGATTATTATCGCCTCCGCAAACCCGGCCGTAGGGCCTTTAGTCATTGTCTTGCATCAGGCGCTCGACGTACTTGGCGATCACATCGACCTCGAGGTTCACCTGGGTGCCGACCGGCGCCCGCCCCAGCGTCGTCAGCGCAAGCGTCGTCGGGATCAGCGATACCTCGAACCAGTCGTGACCGAGGCCCGAAACGGTCAACGAGATGCCGTCGACGGTGATCGAGCCCTTCTCGACGACATAGCGCGACAGCGAGGTCGGCAGCGCGATCCGCACCACCTCCCAGTGCTGGGACGGTGTGCGCGCGATCACATGTCCGGTGCCGTCGACATGCCCCTGCACAATGTGCCCGCCCAGCCTGCTGTTCAGCGCGGCGGCCCGTTCGAGGTTCACGTTGCTGCCGACATCGACACCGCCGAGGCTCGACCGGACCAGCGTCTCCTTCATCACGTCGGCGGTGAATGCACCGCCTGCCTGCACGTCCACCACGGTCAGACACACACCGTTGACGGAAATGGAGTCGCCGTGACGGGCATCGGCGGTGACGACCGGTCCACGAATCACAAATCGCGCGGCGTCGGCGAGGTCTTCCTTGCCGACGACTTCGCCAAGTTCTTCGACGATTCCGGTGAACACGCCAATCAGGGTACGCACGGCGACCCTCTACGATGCACTTATGCAGACGCGCCCAAAAAACGCAGTCCGATCTCTTTGGCCAATGCTCACCGCACTTTTCGCCGCAGTCGTCCTCATTGCAGGTTGTTCGTCGTCGTCGGACAAGTCGTCCGAATCGCTGCCGGACGCCGCGACGTTGCTCAAAGAGTCCAACACGGCGACCCGGGCGCTCAAGAGCATTCACCTCGAGTTGGGCGTCGACGGTGAGATCAAGGATTTCCCCATCAAGACGCTGAGCGGCGACCTGACTCAGGCGCCTGCGGTTGCCGCACAAGGCAATACCAAGCTGACCTTCCAGGGCAGCGACGTCGACGCCAAGTTCGTCGTGATCGACTCGAACCTCTATGTGGCGCTCTCCGGCGACAGCTTCATCGACATGGGGCCGGCCGCCGACGTGTACGACATCTCGGCCATCTTGAATCCGGACAAGGGCTTGGCGAACGTGCTCGCCAACTTCAGTGATCCGAAGTCGGAGAGCACCGAGACCATCAACGGCATCGAGACCGTCAAGGTGACCGGTCAGGTCAGCGCTGACGCGGTGAACTCGATCGCCCCGCCGATCGCCGCCACCGGTCCGATACCCGGGACCGCCTGGATCGAGAAGGACGGCCAACACCGGCTCGTGCGGGCCAAGCTGCAGCCGTCGGACGGCAACAGCGTCCAGATGACGCTGTCGGATTGGGACAACCCCGTCACCGTCACCAAGCCAGCCGTTTGATGACGTCGGCCCTTGCGCCGGTGCATTCGAGCCGGAGCCGCAGAATCGCGATCAGCGCGGGTGCGCTCGCCGTGCTGCTCGGTGCCCTCGACACCTACGTCGTGGTCACGATCATCCGCGACATCATGTCCGACGTCGGGATCGCGGTGAACCAGATCCAGCGCGTCACGCCGATCGTGACCGGCTACCTGCTCGGCTACATCGCCGCGATGCCGCTGCTGGGCCGGGCGTCGGACCGATTCGGCCGCAAGATGCTGCTGCAGGTCAGCCTCGCGGGATTCGCCATCGGCTCGATCGTCACCGCGATGTCGACCGACCTGACCGTCCTCGTCGTCGGGCGTGTCATCCAGGGCTCGGCCAGCGGCGCGCTGCTGCCGGTGACGCTGGCACTGGCGGCCGATCTGTGGGCGGCCCGCAACCGGGCCGGTGTGCTGGGCGGCATCGGCGCCGCGCAGGAGTTGGGCAGCGTACTGGGCCCGATGTACGGCATCGCGCTGGTCTTCCTCTTTCACCATTGGCAGGCCGTGTTCTGGGTCAACGTGCCGCTGGCCGTGACCGCAATGGTGATGATCCACTTCAGCCTGCCCAAGCGGCTGGCGAGCGAGCATCCGGAGAAGGTCGACGTCACCGGTGGCGTGCTGCTCGCGATCACGCTCGGGCTGATCGTCGTCGGCATGTACAACCCGGCGCCCGACGGCAAACAGGTGCTGCCGTCCTACGGCCCGCCGCTGCTGATCGGCGCGCTGGTGGCCGCGGTGGCGTTCTTCGCCTGGGAGCGCTTCGCGAAGACCCGGCTGATCGAGCCCGCAGGCGTGCACTTCCGGCCGTTCCTGGCCGCGCTGGGGGCGTCGCTCACCGCGGGCGCCGCGCTGATGGTGACCCTCGTCAACGTCGAGCTGTTCGGTCAGGGAGTCCTCGGTCAGGACCAGAATCAGGCGGCGTTCCTGCTGCTGCGCTTCCTCATCGCGCTGCCCATCGGGGCGTTGGTCGGCGGCTGGATCGCCACCCGGGTCGGCGACCGCGCGGTCGCCTGCGTCGGCCTGTTGATCGCCGCAGGCGGCTACTACCTGATCGCGCATTGGCCGATCGATCTGCTGTCCGCGCGCCATGATCTCGGCTTCATCGCGTTGCCCGTTCTCGACACCGATCTGGCGATCGCCGGCGTCGGACTGGGCCTGGTGATCGGCCCGCTGACATCGGCGACTCTGCGGGTGGTGCCGTCCGCCCAGCACGGCATCGCCTCCGCGGCGGTGGTGGTGGCCCGGATGATCGGCATGCTGGTGGGCATCGCGGCGCTCAGCGCGTGGGGCCTGTACCGCTTCAACCAGATACTGCAGTCGCTGCCCGCCACGAAAGGCGACAGCCTGGCCGCAAAACTCGCCGCGGAAGCGCTCAAGTACAAGACGGCGTTCGCCATGCAGTACGGCGAGATGTTCAGCATCACCGCGATCGTCTGCATCGTCGGCGCGGTCCTGGCACTGTTCATCAGCGGGCGCAATGAGCACGCCGACGAACCGGCGGCCACGGCGGAGCCCGAGGGCGACGGCGCCGCCGCCCAAGCGGTCGACGCGCCGACGCAGGCGGTCCAGCCGACGGCGGCATCACCGGAGCCGCCGGGCCGGCACCGGGGCTAACGCTGAGCTAACGCGTCAGCAGCGCTCCAGACCGGGCCGGATCAACGCCGGCCGGGCGGCGGCTTCGTTGGTTTCGTCGGCTGAAACGCCACGTAGCGCACAGATGAACGACCTCACGTGCGTTCGGATGCCGAATGGGGGGCGAATATTGAGCCAGTCCTGCACTGCAGTCACGCTCGTTTCCTTTGTCCGTGCTCACCAGCGCGCGACTCGTCGGTGAAAGCGCGATGCGCCAGGCCTGATGCCCGGCTCGGCTTCGATTCTACCGGCGACAACCGACAAATCCGGCGCCACGACAGCCGCTCGACCACAGTAGTTTTCGTCACAACGTCCCCGTTTCGGCACACACCGGCGCAGCCGATCGCCACTCGGCACGCTGATCGCGTCGACCCTGATTGCCTTGCCCGCCGCGCGGGTATGCGCCCGGTCAAGCGACAAGTGGGAAAGAGGGAGACATGGCAACGACATTGGCCGGCAAACGCATCGCCTTCCTGGTGGCACCCGAGGGCGTCGAGCAGGTCGAACTGACCGAACCGTGGAAGGCGGTCGAGGAAGCCGGCGGCACGCCCGAACTGGTGTCCACCGAGGTCGGCAAGATCCAGGCGTTCAACCACCTGACCCCGGCCGACACATTCGAGGCCGACAAGGCGGCCGACAGCGTCACCGCTTCCGACTACGACGGCCTGGTACTTCCAGGGGGTGTGGCGAATCCCGACTTCCTACGCCAGAACGCCGCCGCGGTCCAGTTCGCGCGGAGTTTCTTCGACTCCGGTCGACCGGTGGCGGCCATTTGCCACGCCCCGTGGACGCTGATCGAGGCCGACGTCGTGGGCGGCAGGACGCTCACGTCGTGGCCGAGCCTTCGTACCGATCTGCGTAATGCGGGCGCCAACTGGGTCGACGAGGAAGTGGTGGTGTGCTCGCGCGGACCCAACACGCTGGTGTCCAGTCGCAAGCCCGATGACCTTCCGGCGTTCTGCGACACGCTGGTCGGCACATTCGCTGCGGGTCACTGAGCCTGCCGGGCACCGCGTCTCCCGAACACCGCCCGCGGACGCTCGGGCGTCGGTAACGTCGGCGTCATGCTGCTCGCCGCGATGCGCGACATGCAGTGGCGAAAACGGCGTTTCGTCATCGCCGTCCTGTCCACCGCCATCATCTTCGGAATGACGCTCGTGCTCACCGGTCTGGCGAACGGATTTCGGGCGGAGGCGCAACGGACCGTCGACTCGCTCGGCGTCGACACCTTTCTGGTGAAGGAGGGAGCGTCGGGCCCGTTCGTGGGTGCCACCCCGTTCGCACCGGTGGATCTGCGCCGGATCGCCGCCGCCCCGGGAGTGCAGGCCGCGGCTCCCCTCGTCTATGCGGGCGGCACGGTCACACTCGGTGATGCCACCCGAAACGCCGACCTCTTCGGTGCGCCGGAACGCGGGCCGGGCATGCCCGCCCTCGCCACGGGCCGCCCGCCCGCCCGTCCCGACGAAGTGGCGGTGTCGAGCACGCTGAAGCGCAACGAGGGCGAGGACATCCAGATCGCGTCGCGCAAGCTGCGCATCGTCGGCATCGTGGACAACTCCACGGCGCTGGCGAACCTGCCCAATATCTTCCTCACCACCGAAGGCGCGCAACAACTGGTGTACGGCGGGCAACCCCTCGTCGCGTCGATCGGGATTCGGGGCACCCTCGACCGGGTGCCGCCGGGTTACAAGGCTGTCGACAGAGACGGCGCGGTCGCCGATCTGCTTCGTCCGCTCAAAGTGGCCGTCAACTCCATCACGATTGTGGCCATCCTGCTTTGGGTCGTCGCCGCCCTGATCGTGGGATCGGTCATCTACCTGTCCGCGCTGGAGCGGCTGCGAGACTTCGCGGTGTACAAGGCGATTGGCGTTTCGACCACGTCGATCGCGGCCGGACTGGCTCTGCAGGCGATTGTGGTGGCGCTCTCGGCGGTCGTCGTCGGCGTCATCCTCGCGGCGTTGCTCGGACCGATCTTCCCGATGCAGGTCATCGTCCCCGCGTACGCCTACGTCATCCTGCCGATCGTCGCGGTGGTCTTCGGCCTGATCGCCAGCGGCAGCGGGCTGCATCGCGCCGTGTCCGTTGATCCCGCGATGGCGTTCGGAGGTCCCTGAGCCGTGGGCGATCTGAGCGTTCAAAACCTTGTGGTCGAGTACTCCAGCGGCGGGTACGCCGTCCGCCCGCTGGACGGATTCAGCCTCGACGTGGCGGCCGGATCGCTGGTCATCTTGCTGGGCCCGAGCGGATGCGGGAAGACCACGCTGCTGTCCTGCCTCGGCGGGATCCTGAAGCCGACCGCGGGCGCCATCAAGTTCGGCGATGTCGACGTCACGTCGCTCGACGGCAAGGGGCTGTCGAAGTACCGGCGCGAGACGGTGGGCATCGTGTTTCAGGCGTTCAACCTCGTGCCCAGCCTCACCGCGCTCGAGAACGTCATGGTGCCGCTGCGCTCGGCGGGCCTGTCGCGGCACGCGGCGCGCGACAAGGCCGAGGCACTGCTGGCACGGGTTGGGCTGCAGGACAGGGCGACCCACCGACCGGCCGATCTCAGCGGTGGCCAACAGCAGCGAGTCGCGGTCGCCCGCGCGATCGCGTTGGATCCGCCGTTGATCGTCGCCGATGAGCCGACGGCGCACCTGGACTTCATCCAGGTCGAGGAGTTGCTGCGGCTGATCCGCGAACTCGCATCGGGCGACCGGATGGTGGTCGTCGCCACTCACGACAGCCGCATCCTGCCGCTGGCCGATCGCGTTGTCGAGCTCGTGCCGGACTTCGCGGAGTCGAACCGGGCGCCGACGACGGTGCAGCTGGCGGCGGGCGATGTCTTGTTCGAGGAAGGCACCATGGGCGACTGCATCTACGTGGTGTCGGAGGGCGAAGTGGAGATCGTCCGCGAATTGGCCGGCGGCGGCGAGGATTTGCTGTGGGTCGCGGAACCGGGCGACTATTTCGGCGAGCTCGGTCCGCTGTTTCACATGCCGCGTTCGGCGACGGCGCGGGCGCGCGGCGACGCGACCGTCATCGGCTACACGGTGGCGGCGTTCCGCGAGCGCCTCGGTGCCGGCGGAATCCGCGACCTGATCGAGCACCGCCCGCTGGACATCGGTGACGAGTCGACTACTCCGGAACCAGACTGAGCAGGATGTCGGGGCCGATGGGCGTGATCCCGTCGAATCGCCAGCGTTGCGCGTGGGCGATGGACAGCACGCCCACATCGTCGACGGCGGTTATCGGTCCGCCCAACAGAATTGGCGCCACGTAGGACAAGATCCGGTTGATCACGCCTGCCCGCAGAAATGCGCCCGCCAGCGTCGGACCGCCCTCGATGAGCACGTCGGTGCGATCCGACAACGCCTTGAGAACCTCGTTCGGATCCCTGGTGCGGATCACCATGGTGCGGGTGTCGTCGTTGAGCACGTTGGCGTCGGGCGAGATTTCGCGCTCGCCCACCACGACGCGCAGCGGTTGCCGGTCTGCGAGGGTGCCGTCGGGACGCCGTGCGGTCAGCTTGGGGTCGTCGACGAAAACCGTTCCGGTGCCGACCACGATCGCGTCGCAGGCCGCGCGGCGGCGGTGCACATCGGCGCGGGCGGCGTCGCTGGTGATCCACTGGCTGCTGCCGTCGGCCGCCGCACTGCGACCGTCGATGCTGGTGGCGAATTTCCAGGTGACATGCGGAAAACCGGTGCGCTGCTTGTGCAACCACTCGCGCAGCGGACCGCCGGCGACGTCGTCGGCCAACACGCCTGCGATCACCTGCACGCCCGAATCCGACAGCCGGGTCGCTCCTCCCGCCGCGACCGCGTTGGGGTCGGTGACGGCGTAGACGACCGTCGAAATGCCCGCGGCGACAAGCGCATCGACACACGGTGGGGTCTTGCCGTGGTGGTTGCACGGCTCCAGGGTGACCACGGCGGTGCCACCCGACGCGCGCTCACCCGCCCGTCGTAACGCCATCACTTCCGCGTGCGGACCACCCGCCGGGGCGGTTGCCCCGACGCCGGCGATCTCACCGTTTTGGTCCAGGATGACCGCGCCGACAGGCGGATTGGGATACGTGCCGCCCTTGACCAGCTCGGCCTGCTCGACGGCGAGCCGCATCGCGGCGTCGAAGCTCATAGCCTGAGATGTTTTGATGCGGTGGCCGCCCGCCTGCGCAGTGCCTCGACGGCGACCGCCGGATCGTCGGCGCTGTACACGGCCGATCCCGCGACGAAACAGTCAACGCCGGCCTCGGCCGCATCCTCGATGGTCTCGGCGTTGATGCCGCCGTCGATCTCGACGAGGATCGTCAGCTCGCCGGCATCGACGAGCCTGCGAGCGATGCCCACCTTCGGCAGCACCTCCGGAATGAACTTCTGGCCGCCGAAACCGGGCTCGACGGACATGATCAACAGGGTGTCGAACTCGGGCAGGATCTCCAGATACGGCTCCAGCGGGGTGCCTGGTTTCACCGAGAGGCCCGCCTTGGCGCCTGCGGCGCGGATATCGCGGGCCACGCCGACGGGGTTGTCGGTGGCTTCCGCGTGGAAGGTCACGTTGTAGGCGCCCGCCTCCGCATAGGGCGGCGCCCACCGGTCGGGGTTGTCGATCATCAGATGGCAGTCCATCGGGATGTCGGTCGTCGGCAGCAAGGCCTCGACCACCGGCAGGCCGATGGTGAGGTTCGGCACGAAATGGTTGTCCATCACGTCGACATGCACCCAGTCGGCGCCTTTGACGGCCGCGACCTCGTCGGCCAGCCGGGCGAAATCGGCGGCCAGGATTGACGGCGCGATAAGCGGTCGTGACATGCGCTCACCCTACTTCGAGGGCGGCGGCGAACATCGCGTCGGTGCCGTGCCGGTGTGGCCAGAGCTGCACATACGGGCCGTCGCCGATGTCCTCGACTCCGTCGAACAGCGGCCGGGTGTCCAGCGCCGTCACCGGGTGGCGCCGCAGTGCGTCAGCCACCACGCCCACCGTTTCCGACAGGTGGGGTGAGCAGGTCGCGTACAGCACCACGCCCCCCGGTCGGGTCAGCGTGATCGCCGAGGCGAGCAGTTCGCGCTGCAGCCGCGCGAGTGCGGGGACATCCGCGGGCTGACGCCGCCAGCGCGCCTCGGGGCGTCGTCGCAGCGCACCCAGTCCCGTGCACGGGGCATCCACCAGGACGCGGTCGAAGGCCGGCGCCAATCCGGGCTCCCGGCCGTCGACGCGCAGTACCTCTACGGGCAGTCCCCTGGTGTTCTCCTCCACCATGACGGCGCGCCGCGCGTTGGGCTCGATCGCGGTGACGGTGGCGCCGCGGTCCACGCCGATCGCCGCCACCAGCGCGGTCTTTCCGCCGGGACCCGAACACAGGTCCAGCCACCGGCCGCCGTCGGCGTCGACCGACGCGAGCGTCAGCGCCCTGGCCACCAGCTGGCTGCCCTCGTCCTGGACCAGCGCAGCGCCGTCGCGGACCGCATCGAGCTGCCCGGGGTCGCCGCCGCTCAGGTAGACGGCGTACGGCGAGTAGCGCCCGACGGTCCCGTGCGCGGCCTGTGCGAGCTGTTCGGCCGTCAACACCCCCGGGCGGGCCGCGAGGTGCACCAGCGGCCGGTCGTCGTCGGCTTCCAGCAGCGCCTCCAGTTCGCCGGCCCTGGCGCCGAGGGCGTCCGCGAACGACTGCGCGATCCACCGTGGATGGGCGTGCCCGAACGCCACGTGTCCGACGGGATCGGACTCGGCGGGGGGTGCCAGTTCGTCGACCCATGACTGCGCGTCTCGCGCGGCAATCGTGCGAAGCACACCGTTGACGAAACCTGCTCGCGCCGAATCGAATTCGATTCCCGCCTGCTCGACGGTGGTGGACACCGCCGCGTGAGCGTCGACCCGCGTGCGCAGCAGCTGGTACGTCCCGAGCCGGAGCAGGTCCAGCAGCACCGGATTGATGCGATCGGTTGGACGTCCGGCGGCCTGGACAATGACGGCGTCGAGCAGGCCGCGGGTGCGGCACGCGCCGTAGGCCAATTCGGTGGCGAAGGCCGCGTCGCGCCCGGTGATGCCGCGTTCGCGCAGCAGCGTCGGCAGTACCAGGTTCGCGTACGCGTCGCGGTCCGAGACCGCCCGCAGGACGTCGAACGCCGCGCGACGTGCCGGATCCAGCGGCGTGCGGCGCTGGCGGCGGGGTTTCGTCATGAGGCCCGCGCTGCGTCGTCCAGGCGGGCACCGCGCGCCCATGCCGCCGCATCCATCTGCTTTCTGGCCGGCGGCTGGACAGTGCCCAGCAGTACCGGTTGCGACGCGGTGCCGACCCGGACGCCGCCGCGGAGCACCTGAATCGCACCGGGCTGCAGCGTCTCCGGTGCCGAATCGTCGATCGCAACGGGGCCGAGTTTGATCCGCAGTTCGCCCACCAGCGTCCACGCGCCCGGATTCGGGGTGACCGCACGGATCCGGCGCTCGACCACATGGGCGGGCAGGTCCCAGCGCACCCTGGCATCGTCGACGGTGACCTTCGGCGCGACGGTCACGCCATCGGAAGGCTGCGGAACCGGCGACAATGTCGCGTCGGCGATGCCGTCCAGCGTCGTGTCCAGCAGCGCGGCACCCGAAATTGACAGGCGGTCAAGCAGTTCCCCCGCTGTGTCGGTGGGCCGGATCGTCTCGGTGACGACGCCGTAGACCGGCCCGGAGTCCAGCGCCGGTTCAATCCGGAACGTGGTGGCACCGGTGACCGCGTCACCGGCGGCGATCGCCGCCTGCACGGGCGCCGCGCCGCGCCAGGCAGGCAGCAGGGAGAAGTGCAGGTTGATCCAGCCGTGCGGGGGCACAGCCAGCAGCCCGTCGCGGAGCAAGGCGCCGTACGCCACGACCGCACACGCCTCGGGCGCCAAATTCGTTATTTCGCTGACGAATTCATCGGAGTTCGGGCGTTCGGGCCGCAGCACGGGGATATCGCACTCGAGCGCCAACTGCGCGACAGGCGACGGCGATGGCTTGCCCCGGCGTCCGGAGGCGGCGTCGGGGCGCGTGAGCACGGCGACCACCTCGTGGCGCGGGGAGTCGATGAGCCGGCGCAGTGACGGCAGGGCGGGTTCGGGAGTGCCGGCGAAGACGATCCTCATAATTATCGCGCGACCTGGTAGTACTCGCGTTCGGACACACCGCTCAACGGCGCGACGAACATCCACGGCATCGTGCTGATGAGCCGGTTCAGCGTGGCGACGGCGTCGTTGTAGTACTGCCGGGCAAAGGCCAGCTTGTTCTCGGTGTCGGCCAGATTGTCCTGCAGATTCAAGAAGTTGTTCGACGAGGTCAACTGCGGGTAGCTCTGCCCCAGCGCGAGGACCGGGGCCAGCGCGGAGTCGAGTTCCTTTTCTGCGGCGCCGCGCTGCGCGACGGACGTCCCCGACGTCGCCGCCGTCAACGCGGCCCGGGCATCGGTGACGTGGTCGAGGACGTCCTTTTCGTGTGCTGCGAACGTCTGCACCGTGTGCACCAGGCTGGGAATCAATGCCGCGCGACGGGTCAATTCGACGTCGATTCCCGACAGCGCTTCGGCCGCCCGGATGTCGGCGCTGCGAATCTTGTTGTAGCCCATGACGAATCCGACCAATACCAGGACAGCCAGCGCCAGGACGATGACCAGCAGGAGCCTTACCATGACCCGCCTCCTCCTCCGCCGCCACCGCCGCCACCGCCGCCGCCGCCACCGCTGAAGCCTCCGCCCCCGCCACCGCCCGACGAGGACGACGACTGCGATGCGGTGTAGGCGCCGATCGACGACGACAGCGCCGAGTCGAAGCTGTCGAAGTCAGCGCCGCCGGAGCCGCCGCTGAAACCCCAGCCCGTCGATGTCGATGACGACGACGATGAGTTGTACCAATCCGGCTGCGGTGCAGGCATTCCCATCGCCGTCTCGTACTTCTTCGCCCACATCGCCGCCGCGCCGGCAGCGACCGCGAACGGCACATACGATGTGTAGAGGTCTTTGCGCGCCGAGAAGTCGAACCGGGCCTCGGCTGAATCGGTGGCCAGCATGCGGTGGAATCCTCCCGCCTGCGACCACAGCTCGCGTCCCGCCGCGGTGCGCCGGGTACCGACGCCGTCGACCCAGGACCGCGCGGTGAACACGAAGAACGCGGCGAACGGCAGCCCCACCGAAGTGAACGGGATGCCGAACCACAGTAGGAAGCAGCAGGCCGCCACGAGAAATGCGAGCACGTTGGCCAGGCGCACCCACAACTCCTTCTTGCGTTTGACCAAGAGACCGCTGTCGAAGGCCCACGTCTCGACGGCCTTGGCGATATCGGTCTTGGCTTTGTTGAGCCTCTCCCCGGACGTGACGGTCTTCTTGGCTTCGAACTCGTCGCCCGGCCTGTTCACCCGCAGCGCGATACCGACCTTACGGCTGACGGGATCGAGCAGGTCCCAGGCGGCTTTCTCGGCGAGGCCACGGATTCGCCAGTGTTGGTCGCTGATCTGCTTCAGCTCGATCATCTTGCGCTCGGCAAGGTAAAACAGCGTCGCGGTGAGGGCGCTCCTCGGAATGGATTCGGTGCGGATGTATTCGGTCTGCACCGGGCCGAGGCCCGCCGGTGGCGCGTATTGCAGCGGGAACCCGGGCGACGGCTCGACAGTGCTGCGGTACCACAGGAATCCGCCGAGCGCGAACGCCACCGTCAGGCTCAATATCCACGCCGCATCGCTCAACGACGTGCCGAAGATGCGGTCCCACGTGTAGGGCCACAGCAGTTCCTCGCGGGACGGCGTCGGCACGTCGACCCCCGCGCGCACCGTGACCGGCGTGCGGGAGCCGAGATGGTCGGCCGTGAGCGTGATCCTGTTACCGCTGACCGCGAAGTCGCCACAGGGCGCTCCCACACCGAAGCCCACCGAGCACTGGGCTCCGGTGACGTCGGCAGGAAGCGTCACCGAGATCTCGGCGCGTTGGATCCGGTTGTTCCACGACTGCGGGACGACGTTCCAGAAGAACACCGACTCGGCCGCCGCGTCGCCGCCCGCGGACGCCGCGAACCGCTTGTCGGCTCCTGTGCTGCCGGGATCGAGGACGCCCGGGACGGTGTAGCGAATCTCGAAGACGTGCGTGCCGAAGCTGAGGAACCTGTCGGCGTCGCCGATCTTGGCCACGCGGAATCGCCTGCCGTCCGACCACATCATCCGGTACGACGCCGGTTCGCCGTCGAGCATCACCGACGTGACGTCGGGGACCTGCCGCACATAGGGGTGGTTCTGGTTGCTGGTGTCCCAGAACTGCAGGAGACCGTGGCGACCGCCGGGGAACTCCGCGGTGATCGTCTCGACCGCGTCGAGGCCGCCGTCGGCCCTGACGACGTAGTCGACCTTGTAATTGCTGAACACCACCGGGTCGTCGGCGGGCGTCTCCTCGTGGTGGCCCTTGAGCACCAGTGGCCACAACAGCCCAAAGACGATGAGCAGCAACGGAATCGACCAACCGATTATCCGTCGCATGCCACCTCCTGAGAAGTTCCGGTCCCGGATTCTCGCACTACCCTATGTGCAGCGGGTCGATTTGCACCCGAACGGGCTGCTGATCATGGCGGGCGCTGAGGACACCGGTGGCCCGCCGCAACGCCGCGGCCAGCTCCAGCCCGTCGGTCCGCGGCACCCTCACCAGCATCCGGTTCACCGGCCCGGCGGTCGGGGCGCCCGGCGGTCTGCGAGCCCCGGACGGCAGGTCGACCGGACCCAGAAGTTGCGCGGAGTCGGGCAGTTCGGCGGTTTCCAGCAAGGCGACGACCGCCTCCGGCGCGCCGTCGACGGCCGCGATGTGCACTGCCGGCGGCAGCCCGACCTCGTCGCGGGCCGCGAGCTCGGCCTCGGCGTGCCCGACCGGGTCCCAGCGGATCAGGGCCTGGACGGTCGGCACCGACGATTCGGCGACGACGGCGACCACCCCGCCGTCGCTGCGGCTGCGAACCTGCGCGGCCGCGGCCATCCAGCGGCGCAGCGTGTCTTCGGCCGCGCGCAGGTCCTGGCGGCCCAGCAACGCCCACGCGTCGAGCAGCAGCGCGGCGCCGTAACCGCCCGCGGCCACCGGTTCGGCGCCCGGGGTGGCGACGACGAGCGCCGGGTGGCCGGGCACGGTCGAAACCATGGCGTCGCCGCCGGAGGTGACGACGGTGGTGCCCGGGAACGCCCGGCCGACCTCTTCGGCGGTGCGGCGCGCCCCGACCACCACGGCGCGGACGGCGTCCGACCCGCAGCGGGCGCAGCGAAGCGCGGGTTCTTCGCGGCCGCACCACCGGCACGTGGCGCCCGCGGCGTCGCGGTCGGGCAAGGACAGCGGGCCGGTGCAGTGCCGACAGCGCGCGATGGTGCGGCATCGGCCGCAGGCCAGCGCGGGAACATAGCCCCTGCGCGGCACCTGAACGAGCACGGGATGGCCTGCTTCCAGCGCCGAGCGCGCGGCCTGCAGCGCCATCGACGGCAGCCGCGCACTGTGCGCTGCGGGGTCGCGCTCCTGCGCGTATCCGCTGTCCTCGAGCGCGACCACGCGCGGCGCACGGGACCGCACGAGGGGGCGGGCCGCCACCAGGTCGTGAGCCCAGCCGCTGCGAACCATCGCCTGCGCCTCGGCGGTGCGGGTGTACCCGCCGATCAGCGCGGCGCACCGCAACTGATGTGCGCGAAGCATGCCGACCTCACGCGCGTGTGGATACGGCGCGCGCGGCTCGGCCAAGGTGTCGTCGCCGTCGTCCCACACCAGCACCAGCCCGAGATCGGCAACCGGCGCGAACACCGCGCTGCGCGTGCCGATGACCAGCCGCACCGAGCCGCGCAGCACCGACAGCCAGCGGCGGTATCGCTTAGCGGGACCGAGGCCCGCCGAAAGCGCCACCACCCGGCTGTCGTCGACGAGCCGGGCGCAGGCGCCACGAAGTGTGTCCACGTCGCGCTGATCGGGCACGATCGCCAGCACCCCGCGGCCGGCCTCGACCGCGGTCGCAGCGACTTCAGCCAGCCGATCGGCCCACCGCTCGCCGGGCAGCGCCTGCCAGACCGCCCTTGCGGCCCGACGCTCGCGCACGGCGGCGAAAAACTGCTCACCGCTGCCGTATTCGGCCCATCCCGCAGTGTCGACGGAAGCGACCGTGATCGCAGTGAGTTCCGCGGGCAGTTCCTTCTCGACGTTGGCGTGCCGCGGCGGGATCGCCAGCCGCAGCACGTCGGCGCGGGTGCCGGCATAGCGCGCGGCGACGGCGTCGACCAGCCTGCACACGTCGGGCGTCAGCACGCGTTCGGCGGAAACCACCCGGTCCAGCCAGCCCAGCTTGCCGACATGGTCTGTCTCCGAACGCCTTTCGAGGATGAACGCGTCGACCAGGCGGCCGTGGAAACGGACCCGGGCGCGCACGCCGGGTTGCGCGTCATCGGACTGGTCGGCGGCGACGAGGTAGTCGAACTCGCGGTCCAGGTGCGGCACCGAGAGCATTGGCAGCACCCTGGCGATCGGCTCGTGCTCCGCAGCGGTCTTGCTCACCCCTACCGTCTAGCAGACGGATCGGACGTGCGGCCGAAAAAGAAGCCCGCCGTGATCAGCATCAGCGACGCCCCGTAGGCCCACCAGATCGGCACCGCGAGCGCCTCGGAACCCAGCACGAACCGGTCGATGCCGATCATGGCGTCCGATACTGCGAAAAACAGCGCGCCCAGCGCCGTCCACGGTGTCGGGAGGCGCGCCAGCAGTGCCGCCAAGACCATGGCGCCGAGCACCGCGATGTACACGGTCACCGGAGTCGCCATGCCCTCGTCGAGAAGCGTGGGCCAGAACCAGATGAGCAGCGCGAGGCAGGCGGCCACCACCGCGCCCACCGCGACCAGCCTCGGCACCGATGCGGCGCACAGCGGAAGCAGTGCAGCCAGGAAACAGAGGTGGGCGACCAGGAAGGCGGCCAGCCCGAGCAGGAACGACGGTTCCCACCACGGCATCGCCAGCAGGAAGTCGCCCGCAGCAGACCCCACCAGAGCGCCGATCAGCCAGTGGCGCTCCCTCGGGATCGGGTGCGTGGCCGCCGCCGCGGCCAGCAGGACGGCAGGGGTGGCCTTGACCCCGGGCTGCAACCAGAACTGGCCGGTGAGTTCGCCGCCCGACGGCAGCCGCAGCGCGGTGACGACCAGGAAAGTGCCGTAGCAGGCGGCCACCGCCACGGCTGCCAGCCAGAGTCCTCTGGTTCGTCGGTGCGGGTTCATGACCGACGAGAAGCCGGCCAGCCCGGCATCGGTGGACGCCATGTTGCTGAAGGTACTAAACGCCACCGCCTTACAGTGGAGGCAACCACCCAGACGGAGGCTCTATGGCAGCGCCCGATCACGACACCGTCATCGTCGGTGCCGGATTCTCGGGAATCGGCACCGCCATCATGCTCGACAAGGCGGGGATGAGCGACTACCTGTTGATCGAGGCCGCCGACGGCGCAGGCGGGACATGGCACTGGAACACCTATCCCGGTATCGCCGTTGACATTCCGTCGTTTTCCTACCAGTTCTCCTTCGAGCAGAGCCCGGACTGGACGCGCACCTATGCGCGCGGGAATGAATTGAAGGCCTACGCGGAGCTCTGCGTCGACAAGTACAGCCTGCGGTCCAGGATCAGGTTCACCACCAGGGTGCTGGGCGCCGAGTTCGACGAGAGCGCCGACCTGTGGCGGATCGGCACCGACTCCGGCGAGACCATCACCGCCCGGTTCCTGATCAATGCGGGCGGCGCGCTGACCACTCCGAAACTGCCCGACATCGACGGCGTCGACACGTTCGCCGGCGCGACCATGCACACCGCCCGCTGGGACCACAGCCAGGATCTCGCCGGGAAGCGCGTCGCGATCATCGGCACGGGCGCTTCCGCGGTTCAGGTGATTCCCGAGATCGCGCCGATCGTGAACCACCTCACCGTGTTTCAGCGCACGCCGATCTGGTGCTTCCCGAAGGCCGATGTCCCGCTGTCTGGCCGCGCCCGGCGTGCGATGCGCCTTCCCGGCGGCAAGGCCGTCCAGCGCCTGATCAGTCAGGCATACGTGGAGTTGACGTTTCCGCTTGCCGCCCAGTACTTCACGGTCAACCCGATGGCCAAGCGTGCGCCGGAATTCGGCAAGGCCTATCTCCGCAAGGAGGTCAAGAACCCTGTCGTTCGGGACAAGTTGACGCCCCGCTACGCGGTGGGCTGTAAGCGTCCCGGCTTCCACAACACCTACCTGTCGACGTTCAACCGCGACAACGTCACGCTCGTCACCGAGCCGATCGACAAGATCACCGGCTCGGGAGTCGCCACCGTCGACGGAAAGTGCCACGATGCCGATGTGCTGATCCTCGCAACGGGATTCGAGGTGATGGATCCCGACGGTGTGGTGACGTATTCGGTCACCGGCCCCGAGGGCCGGACGCTTTCGCGGTTCTGGACCGACCACCGGTTGCAGGCCTACGAAGGGGTCAGCATTCCCGGCTTCCCGAACTTCTTCACCGTGTTCGGACCCTACGGCTACGTCGGCTCGTCGTACTTCGCGCTCATCGAGTCGCAGAGCCACCACATCGTGCGCTGCCTCACGCACGCCAAGGGTCGCGGCGCCGCCCGCGTCGAGGTGACCCACGAGGCGAACGACCGCTACTTCGCCGAGATGATGCGCAAGCGGCACCGCCAGATCTTCTGGCAGGACAGCTGCTCGCTGGCCAACAGCTACTACTTCGACAAGAACGGCGACGTGCCGCTGCGGCCCGCCACCACGATGGAGGCGTACTGGCGCAGTCGCCGCTATCCGCTCAGCGATTACCGCTTCAGCGCTTAGACGGAAGCCTTATCGTCCGACTCCTCAACGCGGCTCGTCCCTCGCCGCTTGATCGTCGTCAGACGGACCCACAATCGTCCGACTCCTCAACGCGGCTCGTCCCTCGCCGCTTGATCGTCGTCAGACGGACCCACAATCGTCCGACTCCTCAACGCGGCTCGTCCCTCGCCGCTTGATCGTCGTCAGACGGAAGCCTTCAGGTCGTCGACCTTGTTCAGCTGCTCCCACGGCAGCTCGACGTCGGTGCGGCCGAAGTGGCCGTAGGCGGCCGTCTGCGCATAGATCGGGCGCAGCAGGTCCAGGTCGCGGACGATCGCGCCGGGCCGCAGGTCGAATACCGACGTGATGGCCTTCTCGATCCGGCTCGGGTCCACGCTCTCGGTGCCGAAGGTCTCGACGAACAGTCCGACCGGCGCGGCCTTGCCGATCGCGTAGGCCACCTGGACCTCGATTCGTTCCGCCAGGCCCGCTGCGACCACGTTCTTTGCCACCCAGCGCATCGCGTACGCCGCGGAACGGTCCACCTTGGAGGGATCCTTGCCGGAGAACGCGCCGCCGCCGTGGCGGGCCCAGCCGCCGTAGGTGTCGACGATGATCTTGCGGCCGGTCAGACCCGCATCGCCCATCGGGCCGCCGAGCACGAACTTGCCGGTCGGGTTCACCAGCAGCCGGTAGTCGGAGGTATCCATCGAGTCGTGCGCAAGGTCGTTGAGGACGGTGTTGACGACCTTCTCCCGGATGTCGGGGGTGAGGGTGGCCTCCAGGTCGATGCCGTCGGCGTGCTGGGTGGACAGCACAACGGTGTCCAGCCGGACCGGCGTGTTGCCGTCGTACTGCACCGTGACCTGGGTCTTGCCGTCGGGGCGCAGGTAGTCGAGCACGCCGCTCTTGCGCACCTCGGTGAGCCTGCGCGAGAGCCGGTGCGCCAGCGCGATGGGCAGCGGCATCAGCTCGGGGGTGTCCTTGATGGCGTAGCCGAACATCAGGCCCTGATCGCCTGCACCTTGCAGGTCGAGCGGGTCCTGCTCGCCCTCGACGCGCGACTCGTAGGCCGTGTCGACGCCCTGGGCGATGTCGGGCGACTGCGCGCCGATGCCGATGTTCACCCCGCAGGTGGTGCCGTCGAAGCCTTTGTCCGACGAGTCGTAGCCGATGTCGAGGATGCGCTTGCGCACGGTGTTGGTGATGTCGGCGAAGGCCTCCTTCGCGGAGGTGGTGACCTCGCCGACGACGTGTACCTGGCCGGTGGTGACCAGCGTCTCGACCGCGACCCGGGACTTCGGATCGTCGGCCAGCAGTGCGTCGAGCACCGAGTCGCTGATCGCGTCGCAGATCTTGTCGGGGTGACCTTCCGTCACCGACTCACTGGTGAACAGCCGACCTTCGCTCACGGTGTCATTCCTCTCGCTGCAGCTTTCCAAGAAAGTTAGTCCATCAAATTATATGTGCGCTCTGTCGCACCCGAGCGTGCGCCCCCGGCCGTTACACGCGTACGAATGTGTGCGTCCGGTCAACCGCCGTTGTTGTGCAGGAAGGCCACGATCGCGTCCACGATACGGCTGGCCATCAGAGTCTTCGAACCGTGCTCCAGTGCGGACTCGGCGCCGTCGGACGCCAGCAGCCATCCGTCGTTGCTGTCCACCTCGAATGCCCGGTTCTCGCCGACAGCGTTGACGACGAGCAGATCGCAGCCTTTGCGCGCGAGCTTGGCGCGGGCGTGGAACAGCACGTCGCCGTTCGCGTCGCCGGTCTCGGCGGCGAACCCGACGATCGCGCGCATGTTGGGCAGCTGACCGTCCGTGCGCGCCCGCACAGCACCGGCCAGCACATCGTCGGTACGGGCGAGCTCGATCGAGGTCGGCTCGGAGGCGCCCTTCTTGATCTTGTTGGTCTCCACATGGGCGGGCCGGAAGTCGGCGACGGCGGCGGCCATCACCAGGACGTTCGCCTCGGGGGCATGCTTCGAGACGGCATCGCTGAGCTGCGCCGCCGAACCGATGTGCACCACCTCGACGCCCGCGGGATCGATGAGTCCCGCGGTGTGGCCGGCGATCAGCGTGACATCCGCGCCGCGCTGCGCGGCGACGCGAGCCACGGCATAGCCCTGCTTGCCCGAGGACCGGTTGCCGATGAAGCGCACCGGGTCGAGCGGTTCGCGGGTGCCGCCCGCCGAAACGAGCACCTTCACGCCGGCGAGGTCGTAGGGCAGGGCGTCGCCGCGCTCCAGAAGCAGGTGGGCGAGCGTGGTGATCTCCTCGGCCTCGGGCAACCGCCCCGCACCACTGTCGGCGCCGGTGAGCCGACCGGACGCCGGTTCGAGGACCACGGCGCCGCGCCGGCGCAGCGTGGCCACGTTGTCGACGGTCGCGGGATGGAACCACATCTCGGTGTGCATCGCGGGTGCGAACAGCACCGGACATCGCGCGGTCAGCAGCGTGGCGGTCAGCAGATCGTCGGCGCGGCCGGCCACGGCCCGCGCAAGCAGGTCCGCGGTGGCGGGCGCGACGAGGACGAGGTCGGCCTCCTGGCCGATCCGGACATGCGGGACCTCGTGGACGTCATCCCAGACGCCGGTGTGCACGGGGTTACCGGAAAGCGCCTCGAAGGTCGCGGCGCCGACGAAGCGCAGCGCGGACTCGGTCGGAACGACGCGGACGACATGACCGGCCTCGGTGAGCTGGCGGACCACGGTGCATGCCTTGTACGCGGCGATACCCCCGGATACGCCGACGATGATCCGCTTGCGGTCCACCTCAGGTGCTCTGATCTTCGCCCAAGAGGCTCATCGCCGACGCCTTTTACTCGCCCTCGGTGTGCTCGAGTAGGTCTGCGTGGATCTCGCGCATCGCGATCGACAGCGGCTTCTCCTGAAGGCCGGGCTCGACCAGCGGGCCGACGTACTCGAGGATGCCGTCGCCGAGCTGGTTGTAGTAGTCGTTGATCTGCCGCGCGCGCTTGGCGGCGTAGATCACCAGCGCGTACTTGCTCGACGCGCGGTCAAGCAGCTCATCGATGGGCGGGTTGGTGATGCCCAGCGGGGTGTCGTAGCCGCTGTGGGACGTGTCGAGGTCCTCGACGGCGGCCAACGGCGCGTCGGCGTGCGGGGTGCTCACGAAAAATTTCTCCTGGCGTTTTAGTGAAAAGCTCAAGTAGCTTGCGGGCCGCCCCAACGAGGACTAGCGCTGTCTGGGCGCTCGCCTTATCTGGGGGCCACCAGCAAGGATACCAATTCTGCGCAGGCAGACTCCAATTGACTGTTCACGACGACGCGGTCGAAGTCGTCCTTGGCGGCCAGCTCGTCACGGGCCGTGGCCAGTCTGCGCTCGATGGCTTCGGGTGTTTCGGTGCCGCGACCGGTGAGTCTGTTCTCCAGCGCTTCCCAGCTGGGCGGCGCGAGAAACACCGTCAGCACTTCGGGCATCGCCTGCTTGACGGCTCTTGCGCCGGCCAGATCGACCTCGATGAGCACCGGGTGACCCGCCGCCACGGCTTTTCGGATCGGCTGGGCCGGCGTACCCGACCGGTGCAGCCCGCCATGAATGTCCGCCCACTCCAGCAGCGCGCCGTCGTCTATCAGCTGCTGGAACCGGTCGGGCGAGATGAACGAATAGTCGACACCGTCGACCTCACCGGGGCGCGGCGCCCTCGTGGTCACGGAAACGCTGAAGTGCAGATCGGGAATGCGTTCGCGCAAGCAACGCACGATCGTCGACTTCCCGACGGCAGACGGACCGGACAGCACCATGACCGGTGCCTTTGGCGTGTCCGGTCCTCCGCCTTCGCTCACCGACCTCCCTTACGAGAAGTCGAACTTTTCCAGCAGCGCCTTCCGCTGACGATCGCCCAGGCCGCGCAGGCGGCGGGTGGGAGCGATCTCGAGTTCGGTCATGATCTCCTGCGCCTTGACCTTGCCGACCTTCGGCAAGGCCTCCAGGAGCGCGGAAACCTTCATCTTGCCCAAGACCTCATCGGTCTCGGCATCCTTCAGCACCTGCTTGAGGTTGGTGCCGCCGCGCTTGAGCCGATCCTTGAGTTCGGCTCGTGCTCGACGTGCGGCAGCAGCCTTCTCCAACGCTGCCGCGCGCTGTTCGTCGGTCAACTGGGGAAGGGCCACGGGGTTCCTCCGTCTCGTCACCATCACTGTGTTTTGTCTTGACTGGTCACAACACCAGCCAGCAGCGACGACCGTACCCACGCATCCTGACGAAAGCGAACCCCACCCCCGGCTTCCGCGGCCAAAAGCCCAGCACGCTCGGCGCCATCCGGCCGCTGCCCGGAAATGTGTGGGAACGCTGTGATTGCCGGGATTTGGACAGAATTGCCTGCATACGGCGGGTTTTTAGGCGCTTTTTCGCCCTCGGGGACCGTTGTGGACGACCGACTGGGCGCCTGAGCGCGTCTGTGAACACTGGTGAAAAAGAAATTTCGCCTGGTCACCGCGTTTCGGGCGTGTCGCGACCGGATCGCGAGCGGAACCGTACGCGGGCGAGCACTGGCAAACGACGTTGCGTAGTAGATCCGTTTTCGGCATCGCCTCGTGGCGTGTTTCGACCTATCGGCGGGTCGTCGGTCGTCGCGCCGTCCTCAGTGGCGCCTGAACATCCCCCAGCGCACGCCGTCGTAATCGCGGTGACGAGGACCGGTTTTCGAACCGTTATGGATCGCACAGCGCGCGCCTAATCGCACCACAGTGCTCGCCCAATTGGCGTCCCTAGCGTCGTGCTGGTGAGGCGAACACGCGCCCGCACATGACAATTGGAGTGACGCAGATGACCTTTAAACGGGCCATGTACGCATCGACGCTGGCCGCAGGAGTCGGGTTGGCCGGACTGTTCGGCGCCGGACTCGGTACCGCATCGGCAGACCCGGGTCAGCCGTGCAATGCACCTGGCGCACCCGCCTGCCAGAACCAGAACCGGAACGACTGGGGGCACGACAACAACCGCGGGCCGGCACCGGTGGACTGGCAGCACCGTGGCGTCGACCAGGCCCGCAACGACCATCAGCCGTTCAATTGGAACGGCCAGCAGGTCACGCCGATGCCCGCAGGCAACGGCGCAGGCTGGGGCTTCTGGTTCCTCGGTACCTGGATTCCGCTGTAACCAACCGGGGATGGTCACGGGCGGCGGGTCACGACGTGGTGTCCCGCCGCCGCGCGCCTAACGCTTGATCTCGACCAGAAGCACCCAGGCGTTGCCCGTTGCAGACGCGAAACCCGTTGCGACGGCGGCAGTCACCCAGTAAAAGGCCGCCACCGGCCTGACACCACAGCGAGATCGCGCCGAAGACCAGCAGCGGGCCGGGAATGAACAGCAACAGCATCGACACCAGCGCACGGTTGCGGTGAGTCCCTGTGCGCTGGTGGCGCGTCCCCTCCGCCACGGCCAAGGCCGTCAACAAGCCGACCGCGCCGATCTCGACAGCCAGCATGCGATGGTCCTGTCCCGGCGTAGCGACGAACACGGCGATGATCAGGATCGCCACCGCGACACCCAGAGTCGCCGCAGCACGGGCGGCAACGCCCGGAAAGGCCAGCACCTCAGTCAGATTGAGCGAGAGCCCCACAAACATCAGCCCCGCCAGTGCCGCGGCACCGCCGGCGACGGTGTTCGCGAAGTCGGTCCACTCCGCGGCGTCATAGGGGGTCATGCCAGATGGGCCACCGCGTCACGCATCTTCTCCGCCGCCATCCGCAGCGCCCCGGCATCAGGTCCGGCACGCAGGATCTCCCGCGACACCGCGGGCAATAGTTGACCGGGCCGCGCGCCACCGAAGCTGCGCAGATCGTCGGGCCGCCCGCCCTGGGCGCCGACGCCGGGCACCAGGACCGGCCCGTTGAGCGCACTCACATCGGGCGGCGACGACAGCGTCGCGCCGACGACCACACCCACCGATCCCGGCCCGCGCGCTGAGGCGTTCACCGCCGCCGCGGCGTTGACGATCGACTGCGCGACCGTTGTCCCGTCGATGCGGGCGCCCTGCACGCCGGCGCCCTCGGGGTTGGACGTGGCCGCCAGCACGAACACCCCGCGACCGTGCGCCGCGGCGACGTCGAGCATCGGTTGCAGCGAGCCGAACCCGAGGTAGGGCGACGCGGTGACGGCGTCGGCGGCCAGCGGGGAGTCCCCGCACCATGCGGCGGCGTATGCGGCCATCGTCGAACCAATGTCGCCGCGCTTGGCGTCCGCGAGCACCAGCACGCCGGCGCCCTGCAGCGCCGCGATGGTGTCTTGCAGCACCGAATAGCCCGCCGCACCGTAGGTTTCGAAGAAGGCCACCTGCGGCTTGACCACCGCATAGTCGGCGAACACCTCGACACAGATGTCGCAGAATCTACGCAGCCCGTCGGCGTCGGTCGTCAGCCCCCAGTCGGCCAGCAGCCCCGGATGCGGGTCGATGCCCGGGCAGAGCGGTCCGCGCTGCGACACCGCGTCGGCGAGCCGCCGACCGAACGCAGGCACGGAGTCGGTCAAGCCGGCCCCAGCGCGCTGTGCAACTCCTGCAGCGACATGACACCGATGTCGCCGCGGATGCCTGCCTCGATGCCCTGCACCGCCGCGGAGGCTCCCTGCACCGTCGTGACGCACGGAATGTTCATGGCCACCGCGGCCGAGCGGATCTCGTAGCCGTCGATCCGCGGGCCGGAATTGCCGTATGGCGTGTTGATCACCATGTCGACATCGCCCGCCTTGATGGCGTCGACCGCGGAGGCCGCGGGCCTGCCGTCGCCGGGCGGCTCGAAGTGCTTTCGCACCTCATCGCACGGAATTCCATTGCGCCGCAACATTTCCGCCGTACCACCGGTGGCCAGCACACGGAACCCTAGGTCGGCGAGTCGCTTCACCGGGAACACCAGTGAACGCTTGTCGCGGTTGGCGACCGACACGAACACCGTGCCCTGGGTGGGCAGCGATCCGTAGGCGGCGGTCTGGCTCTTGGCGAACGCGCTGCCGAAGTCGCGGTCGATGCCCATCACCTCACCGGTGGATTTCATCTCGGGTCCGAGCAGCGAATCGATGTTCGAGCCGTCGGCCTTGCGGAAGCGGTGGAACGGGAGCACCGCCTCCTTGACGGCCACCGGGGCGTTGCGCGGTGTGGTGCCACCGTCGCCCGTCGGCGCGAGCACGCCCTCGTCCCGCAGCTGCGCGATGCTGGTGCCCAGCATGATCCGGGCGCACGCCTTGGCGAGCGGCACCGCGGTGGCCTTGGACACGAACGGCACGGTGCGACTGGCCCGCGGATTGGCTTCCAGCACGTAGAGCACGTCGTCCTTCAGCGCGTACTGCACGTTGAGCAGGCCGACGACACCGATGCCGTGGGCGATCGCCTCGGTGGCCTTGCGTACCGACTCGATATCGCTGCGGCCCAACGTCACCGGCGGCAGTGCACACGCCGAGTCGCCGGAGTGGATGCCGGCCTCCTCGATGTGCTCCATGATGCCCCCGATATACACCTCGGTACCGTCGCACAGGGCGTCGACGTCAATCTCGATGGCGTCCTCGAGGAAGCGGTCGACGAGCACCGGATGCTCGGGTGACAGTTCGGTCGCACGGGTGATGTAGCCCTGCAGGGTTTCCTCGTCGTAGACGATCTCCATGCCGCGACCGCCCAGCACGTAGGACGGCCGCACCAGCACGGGGTAGCCGATGTCGGCGGCGATGCGGCGGGCCTGGTCGAAACTGGTCGCGGTGCCGAACCGCGGCGCGGGAAGGCCGGCGGTGTTGAGCACTTCGCCGAACGCGCCGCGGTCCTCGGCGAGGTCAATGGCTTTCGGGCTGGTGCCCACGATCGGCACCCCCGCCTTCTCCAGGCGCTCGGCCAGCCCGAGCGGGGTCTGGCCGCCGAGCTGCACGATGACGCCGACGACGCCGGGACCGCCTGCGCCGGAAGCCGATTCGGCGTAGAACACCTCGAGTACGTCCTCGAACGTCAGCGGCTCGAAGTACAACCGGTCGGCGGTGTCGTAGTCGGTCGACACCGTCTCCGGGTTGCAGTTGACCATGACGGTCTCGAATCCGGCGTCCGACAGGGTGGTCGCGGCGTGCACGCAGCTGTAGTCGAACTCGATGCCCTGGCCGATGCGGTTGGGCCCGGACCCGAGGATGATCACCTTGGGCTTGTCGGTCTGGGGCGCCACCTCGGTCTCGGCGGCGGGATCGAGTTCGTAGCTGCTGTAGTGGTACGGCGTCTTGGCCTCGAACTCGGCCGCGCAGGTGTCGACGGTTTTGTACACCGGATGGATGCCGAGCCGCTGACGCAGCGCCCGGACACCGACCTCGCCCGCGAGTTCCGGTCGCAGTGCGGCGATCTGGCGGTCGGACAGTCCGCTGTGCTTGCCGCGCCTCAGCAGCTCCTCGTCGAGCACCGGGGCATCGAGCAGTTCGGTACGCAGCGCCACCAGACCGTTGATCTGCTCGACGAACCACGGGTCGACGCCGGATGCCGCGGCCACCTCTTCGACCGGCGCGCCGAGCCGTAACGCGAGCTCGATGTCGTAGAGCCGGCCGTCGGACGGCGTCTCGAGCCGCTGCAGCACCTCTTCTGCGGTCCCGTCGGGATCGGGGCCGGTCCAAAAGCCCGCGCGGCCGGTCTCCAGCGACCGCATCACCTTGCCGAGCGCCTCGATGAAGTTGCGGCCCAAAGACATCGCTTCGCCGACCGATTTCATCGTGGTCGTCAGCGTGGGATCGGCGCCGGGGAACTTCTCGAACGCGAACCGCGGGGCCTTGACGACCACGTAGTCGAGGGTCGGCTCGAAGCAGGCGGGGGTTTCCTTGGTGATGTCGTTGAGGATCTCGTCGAGGGTGTACCCGATCGCCAGCTTGGCGGCGATCTTGGCGATCGGGAATCCGGTGGCCTTGGACGCCAGCGCCGACGACCGTGACACCCGCGGGTTCATCTCGATGACGATCAGCCTGCCGTCGGCAGGGTTGATCGCGAACTGGATATTGCAGCCGCCGGTGTCGACACCGACCTCCCGCAGGACGGCGATGCCGAGATCGCGCATCCGCTGATACTCGCGGTCGGTCAGCGTCATCGCCGGAGCGACGGTCACGGAGTCGCCGGTGTGCACGCCCATCGGGTCGAAGTTCTCGATCGAGCACACCACCACCACGTTGTCGTGGCCGTCGCGCATCAGCTCGAGTTCGAATTCCTTCCAGCCGTAGATCGATTCCTCGATCAGGACGTTGGCCGACGGGGAGGCCGCGAGGCCGTCGCCCGCCATCCGGTCGACGTCCTCGGCGGAGTAGGCCATGCCGGAGCCGAGGCCGCCCATGGTGAACGACGGGCGGACCACGACCGGTAGGCCCAGTTCCTCGACGGTCTCGCGGACCTCGTCCATGGTGAAGCACACCCGCGAACGCGCGGATTCGCCGCCGACCTTGGCGACGATGTCCTTGAATCGTTGCCGGTCCTCGCCGCGCTGGATCGCTTCGAAGTCGGCGCCGATCAGTTCGACGCCGTAGCGGTCGAGGGCGCCGTTCTCGTACAGCGCGACCGCGGTGTTGAGCGCGGTCTGCCCGCCGAGCGTGGCCAGCAGCGCATCGATCTTGTTGCCGCGCTCGGCCTGCTGCTTGATGACCCGCTCGACGAAGGCGGGGGTGATCGGCTCGACGTAGGTGTGGTCGGCGAATTCCGGGTCGGTCATGATGGTCGCCGGGTTGGAGTTGACCAGGCTGACCTGGAGGCCTTCGTCGCGAAGAACCCGGCAGGCCTGGGTGCCCGAGTAGTCGAATTCGCAGGCCTGGCCGATGATGATCGGCCCGGAGCCGATCACCAGGACGTGATTCAGGTCAGTGCGCTTCGGCACTCGCGCACCCCCTACTACCGCGAGCGTGCGTGTCTGCGGCCGACACGCTCATATTTTTGACCAGTTTCGGCACGCTCACGCCGAGGTGAGCGGGCAGCGATGAAGCCGAAGTCCGCGACAGTGCGGCAGCGCACGGGACGCGCCCGGCAGCCGTACAAACCGGCACAGTCGTGCCGCCTGCCCGACCGATCCCACGAGCGTGCGCAAATGCACGGATATCGCGGCGTGTCGAAGTGCAGACACGCACCGTCGCGGTCATTTGACGCCCGCCATCAGGTCGACGAACTGGTCGAAGAGGTAGTTGGCGTCGTGCGGTCCGGCCGCCGCCTCCGGGTGGTATTGCACCGAGAACGCGCGTCCGTCAACGAGTTTGATGCCTTCGACGACACCGTCGTTGGCGCAGGTGTGGCTGACCTCCGCGGCGCCGAATGGCGTGTCGAACCGCTCGCCCGCTTCGCCTTCGAGCGCAAAGCCGTGGTTCTGCGCGGTCACAGCGACCCGCCCGGTGGCGTGGTCGATGACCGGCACGTTGATACCGCGGTGCCCGAACACCATCTTGTACGTCGACCGGCCGAGCGCCCGCCCGAGAATCTGGTTTCCGAAACAGATGCCGAACAGCGGGATTCCGGCGCCGAGCACGTCACGGGTGACGCCGACGATGTGCTCGGCGGTCGCGGGGTCTCCCGGACCGTTGGACAGGAACACCCCGTCGGGCTTGAGGTCGTTGATCTGGTCGAAGGTCGCCGACGACGGCAGCACATGGCTGCGGATGCCGCGCTGGGCGAAGTTGCGCGGCGTGTTGGTCTTGATGCCGAGGTCGATGGCCGCGACGGTGAACCGTTGCCCGCCATCGGGTTCGACGACGTAGCTGCGGCCGGTGCTGACCTGGCCGGCGAGGTCGGCACCGAGCATCGACGGCTGGCTGCGGACCCGCTCCAGCAGTTCGTCGGGAGCCGCCACTGCGGCTCCGGAGAACACCCCTGCCTTCATGGACCCGAAGCTGCGCAGGTGGCGCACGACGGCCCGGGTGTCGACGCCCGCGACGCCGACGATGCCCTGCCTGACGAGTTCGTCCTCCAGGGTGCCGGTGGCACGCCAGTTCGACGCTCGCGGCGACGGATCACGCACGACGTAGCCTGCCACCCAGATCTTGTCGCCGCGGCTCTCCGCGTCCTCGTCGTTCCAGCCGGTGTTGCCGATCTGCGGCGCGGTGGCGATCACGATCTGACGGTGGTAGCTGGGGTCGGTCAACGTCTCCTGATAACCCGACATGCCGGTGGAGAACACCGCCTCGCCGAGGGTCTCCCCCAGTGCACCGAACGGTGTGCCGGTGAAGATCCGGCCGTCGTCGAGGACAAGGAGCGCCTTGCCTCTCATGCGGCTTCCTCCTCCCCCAACCATGGGGCGTATTCGGCGCGGTCGTTGCCGCGGAACCCGGTGTCGATCTCAGTGCCTGACGGTAGCCGCCACCGGATCGCCAGGATGCCCTGGTGGGTGAGCGCCTTGCCGGCGATTCCACGTTCGGCGCGGATCGCGGTGATCGATTCATCGGGGATCCAGATCGGCCGCCCGCCGCTGCGCTGCAGCATGATGCCCTCCGGGTACCGGGTGAGCACGGCTTTCGTGCGGTAGCCGAGGTCGCCGACCGCGATGCGGTCCTGCCAGCTCGGAGCCAGTGTGCTGCCGACATACAGACCCTTGGTGGCCGGGATGATGGCCGGTCCGACGGTGTCGGGAATCGACGGCAGCGTGCCGATCAACTCGGCCTGCCGTTCGGCCCGGTGCCGCCAGCCGCGCACCATGGCCTGAACGGCAAACCCGATCGCCACCGCGAGCACGGCTGCGACGATCAGCGACCCAACGAGCGTGCCGGTATTCATGCGCGATCCGCCTGCGCCACTCGCTTGGTGTTCATGCTGGCGATTTTCCGTCGCGCGCGGTCACCTTGCCACGCAACAGCGTCAAGGTCACAGCGCCGGGCAGCGTCATCGACTCGTACGGGGTGTTGTCCGACCGGCTGGCCAGCTCGGCGCCGGAAACCGTCCACGTTGCATCGGGGTCGACGACGGTCAGGTTGGCGGGCTCGCCGACCTCGAGCGGCCTGCCCTGATCCGGCAGCCCGACGATGCGGGCCGGGTTCTCGCTCATCACCCGGGCGACGTCGCGCCACCCGAGCAGCCCCGGGCGCACCATCGCGTCGACGACCACCGACAGTGCCGTCTGCAGTCCCAGCATGCCGGGCCGGGCATTGGCGAACTCACACATCTTCTCGTGCTCGGCGTGCGGGGCGTGGTCGGTGGCCACGCAGTCGATGACGCCGTCGACGATTGCCTGACGCAGCGCCTCGGCATCGGCGGACTCGCGCAGCGGCGGATTGACCCGGTTGCGCCCGTCGTAGGTGGCCAGTCGGTTGTCGTCGAGCATGAGGTGGTGCGGCGTCACCTCCGCGGTGATCGAAATGCCTTGCTCCTTGGCCCATCTGATGATCTCGACGGTGCCCGCGGTCGAGGCGTGGCAGATGTGCACCCGCGCCCCGGCATCGCGGGCCAGCAGCGCGTCGCGGGCCACGATGGATTCCTCGGCGGCGCGCGGCCAGCCTGCCAGGCCCAATCGGGCGGCGTTCGGACCCTCGTGCGCGACAGCGCCGACGGTGAGCCGCGGTTCCTCGGCGTGCTGGGCGATGAGCACACCGAGACCGGTGGCGTACTCCAGGGCGCGGCGCATGACCAACGGGTCGTGCACGCAGATGCCGTCGTCGGAGAACATGCGGACCTGGCCGACGCCTGCGGCCATCAGTCCCATCTCGGTCAGTTGCGCTCCGGCAAGGCCCATGGTGACCGCGCCGACCGGGTGCACGTCGACCAGCCCGACCTGCTGGCCGCGGTGCCAGACATGGTCGGTGACCACCGGGCTGTCGGCCACCGGATTGGTGTTGGCCATCGCGAAGACAGCGGTGTAACCCCCCAAAGCGGCTGCGGCCGAACCGGTTTCGATGTCTTCTGCGTATTCGCGGCCAGGCTCGCGCAGATGGGTGTGCAGGTCGACGAAGCCGGGCAGCAGGACCTGTCCGGACGCGTCGACGACATCGGCGTCGTCGGGAATGGGAAGGCCCGCGCCGATGTCGGCGATCTGGCCGTCGTCGACCAGCACGTCGACCCGGTCTCCCTCGCCGTAGAGCAGCACTCCACGAATCATTACGCTCATGCGCTGATCGCTCCCTGATCTGCGCCTACCAATAGATGGAACAGCACCGCCATCCTGATATGCACACCGTTGGAAACCTGCTGCAGCACAGCCGATTGCGTCGAGTCAGCGACCGATGACGAGATCTCCATACCGCGCAGCATCGGCCCGGGGTGCAGCACGACCGCATGGCCGGGCAGAATCGCCTGCCGCTTCTCCGAGAGCCCGTAGAGCACCGAGTACTCCCGGGGCGACGGGAAGAACCCGCCGGTCATCCGCTCGGCCTGCACCCGCAGCATCAACACCGCGTCGGCGACGGGCAGTTCGGCGTCGAGGTCGTGCGACACGGTCACCGGCCAGCCGGCGACTCCGACCGGCAGCAGCGTCGGGGGCGCGACCAGCACCATCTCCGCACCGAGCGTGTGCAGGAGCATGACATTGGACCGGGCCACGCGGCTGTGCAGGATGTCGCCGACGATCACCACCCGCTTGCCCTCGATCCCACCGAGGCGCTGACGGATGGTCAGCGCGTCGAGCAGCGCCTGGGTCGGGTGCTCGTGGGTGCCGTCACCGGCGTTGATCACCGACGGGCCGCCCTCCTCGGTGGCGGTCCACTCGGCGAGCTGCTGGGCCGCCCCGGACGCGGAGTGCCGGATGATCAGCGCGTCGGCACCGGCCGCGCGCAGGGTCAGCGCGGTGTCGCGCAGCGACTCGCCCTTGGCGACCGACGAGCCCGACGAGCTGACGTTGATGACGTCGGCGCTCATCCACTTGCCCGCGACCTCGAACGACACCCGGGTGCGGGTGGAGTTCTCATAGAACATGGTGATGACGGTGCGGCCGCGCAGGGTCGGCAGCTTCTTGACCTCCCGGCCCAGTAGCGACTCGGCGAACCGGTCGGCGTCATCGAGGATCGCGGTCGCCTCGTCGCGCGTCAGGTCCGACGCCGCAAGCAGATGTCGTGGACTCATCGCTGCTTTCCGCTCTTCGCGCAAGCGCTCATCGAACCGGACCTCCGTGCGATGCGATGGTGACGCCGTCGTGGCCGTCGTGCTCGGTCAGCCGAACCTTGATGTTGTCGCTGCGGGAGGTCGGCACGTTCTTGCCGACGTAGTCGGCCCGCAGCGGGAACTCGCGGTGGCCGCGGTCGACGAAGACGGCCAGTTGCACCGCGCGTGGGCGTCCGATGTCGCGCAGCGCGTCGAGCGCGGCGCGCACGGTGCGCCCGGAATACAGAACGTCGTCGACCAGCACCACCACGGTGCCGTCGATGCCCTCGTCGGGGATGGACGTTTCTTCCAGCGGCCGCGGCGGCTTGATGTTGAGGTCGTCGCGGTAGAGGGTGATGTCGAGGGCGCCGTGCGGGACGGCCACACCCGCGAATTCGTGAATCTTCTCGGCCAGCCGGGCGGCCAGCGCGACGCCGCGGGTGGGAATGCCGAGCAGGATCACGCGTGGGGCGTCGGAACCGTCGAGCGCGGTCTTCTCGATGATTTCGTGAGCGATGCGGGAGACGGTCCGACCGACGTCCGCCGCGGACATCAATTCCCGGTCGGTGTCTGAAGAGTCGGTGGCGCGCAAGCGGCCCTGACCTCCTTCTCCGCCTCGCCGGACGGATCGTTAAAGGACGTCGAACTGCCGGGCAGCTTAACACCCGACGGCGAAGCGGCTGACAGCGACACCGACGGGCCCCGCGCACGCGAGGAGCGAAAGGACGGCAGTAACCTGGCGGCGATGAATCTCGACGGCAACCGCGCCTCCATAACCAAAGCGATCGATGCGGGCCTGCTCGCCGGGGCGGTCACGCTGGTGTGGCAGGCCGGTGACGTACTCCAGGTGAACGAGCTCGGCTACCGCGATGTCGAGGCGCGGCTGCCGATGCAGCACGACACCATGTTCCGCATCGCCTCGATGACCAAGCCGGTCACCGTGGCGGCGGCGATGACGCTGGTTGACGAGGGCAGGCTCGCGCTGACCGATCCGGTCACGAAGTGGCTGCCGGAGTTGTCCGCCCTTCGGGTGATGACGAACATCCGCGGCTCGCTCGACGACACCGTTCCCGCGCAGCGGCCGATCACCGTCGACGACCTGATGACTCACCGCAGCGGCCTGGCATACGCGTTCTCGGTGCCCGGCCCGCTGGCCCGCGCCTACGGCAGGCTGTCGCACAGTCAGGATCAGGACCGATGGCTGGCGGACCTGGCGAAGCTGCCCCTCGCGCATCAGCCCGGTGCCCGGCTCACCTACAGCGTCTCGACCGATGTGCTCGGCATCGCGCTGTCGCGCATCGAGGGCAAACCACTGGCAGAGGTGTTGTCCGAGCGCATCTTCGACCCGCTCGGCATGCCCGACACCGGGTTCAGCGTCGGCCCGAACGGGCGTCGGCGTGCGGCGACGATGTACCAACTCGGCGAGGACGACACGCTGCACCACGACTCGATGGGCCCCGCTCCCATCGCGGATCCCCCGCTGTGCAGCGGTGGGGCAGGGTTGTGGTCGACTGCCGAGGACTATCTGCGGTTCGCTCGGATGCTGCTCGCCGGCGGAACGCTCGACGGCACGCGGGTGCTCTCCACGGATGCGGTCCAATTGATGCGCACCGATCAACTCACCGATGAGCAGAGGCAGTATCCCTTTCTGGGAATGCCGTATTGGATCGGTCGTGGGTTCGGCCTGAACCTGTCGGTGGTCACCGACCCGGCGAAGTCCCGGCAGCTGTTCGGCCCCGGCGGCAAAGGCACGTTCACATGGCCGGGCGCTTACGGCACGTGGTGGCAGGCCGACCCGTCGGCAGACCTGATCCTGCTGTACCTGATCCAGAACCAGCCGGACCTGTCGGCCGACGCCGCGGCGGTCAGCGGCAACACGTCGCTCGCCAAACTGCAAGGCGTGCAACCCAAATTCCTTCGCCGGACATACCAAGCACTGGATCTCTAGTCCGACACGACCGATGGACCTCCCGGGGTGGTTGGGAGGCCCATCGGCCGCGCATTGATCGTTGCTCGTGGGCAACGAAACGACACACGTAGCGCGCTACTCCAATTCTGTCGCGCCCTACTGTGGTGTCATGTCACAACCGACAGTGTTGATCAGCGGCGCGGGCATCGCAGGACCATCTCTCGCGCTGTGGCTGTCCAGAAACGGCTATCGCGTGATCGTCGTCGAGGTCGCCCACGGCATCCGGCCGGGCGGCCAGACCGTCGATCTACGCGGCGCCGGCGGCGACGTGGTGGAGCGGATGGGGTTGATGCCGCAGATGCGAAACCATGCTGTCGAACAGCGCGGAGCAGCGTGGGTGGCGTCCGACGGCAGGCACCGCGCCGAAATGCCGGTCACCGCCTTCGACGGCAACGGACTGGTCTCGAAATTGGAGATCCTCCGCGGCGATCTCGTCGACGTGCTGTATCAAGCGACCAGAGAATCGGTCGACTACCAGTTCGACACCCGGATTTCGGCGTTGAAGCAGGACCACGACGGCGTCGACGTCACCCTCTCCGACGGCAGCACGCTGCGCGCGGACCTCGTCGTCGGCGCCGACGGTCCCCACTCGTCGGTGCGCGGCATGGTGTTCGGACCCGAGGACCGGTTCGTCCAACCCCTCGGGGGCTACAACGCATGGTTCACCGCGCCCGACCACGTCGGCTTGGACGGCTGGTACCTGATGTACCTGGCGCCCGGCGGCCTCAACGCATCCATGCGTCCTACCCACGACCCCGCAATCGCCAAGGCGGGGTTGGCTTTCGCCTCGGAGCCGATCGCCTACGACCGCCGCGATCTCGACGAGCAGCGACAGATTCTGGCCGACCGGTTCGCCGGCGCGGGATGGCAGTGCGATGCCCTGCTAGCCGCCGCCAACGAGGCTGACGACTTCTACTTCGACTCGTTCCTGCAGGTACACATGCCGGCCTGGACGTCGGGGCGCGTCACCCTCGTCGGCGACGCCGGATATTGCGCGTCACCGCTCAGCGGAATGGGCACCAGCTTGGCGCTGGTCGGCGCCTACCTACTGGCGGGTGAACTCGGTCCTGCCGAATCGCTTGATTCCCAACGTGTTCACGACGCGCTGCACGACTACGAGACCAAGATGCGGCCCTACGTGGACAAGTGCCAGGACATTCCCAACCGGGTCGACCGCTACGCCCCGAACTCCGCGTCCGACATCGCGATCAACATCGCGACGATGAAGTGGATGCAGCGCTGGCCGTTCCGGCCGATCGCATCTAGATTGTGGTTCGCCGCAGCGGATTCGATCGACCTTCCGAATTACCGAACGGCCTGATCGCAGCGAAACGACTGACAGTCAGGGGTTCTGCGCCCCTCCGCGAATTGCGGCCGTAGCCGCGCGGATCTGCGGCGTCACCAACATCACCTGGCCGAGCACGCCGTTGACGAAACCTGGCGACTCATCGGTGGACAGCTTTTTGGCCAGTTCGACGGCTTCGTCGACGGCGACCGGTTCGGGCACGTCATCGGCGTGCAACAGTTCCCAGACCGCCACCCGCAGGATCGCCCGATCGACAGCGGGCAGGCGGTCGAGCGTCCAGCCCTGCAGATGCGCCGAGATCAGGTCGTCGATGTGCGCAGCGTGCTGCGTGACACCGTGAGCCACCGTGATCGTGTACGGGTTCAACGCAGACACGTCGGATTGCTTCTGCGCCAATACTTCTCGCGCTTCGGCAGCCTCGGCGGGCGTGATGCCCCGGGCCTCCGCCTCGAACAGCAGGTCGACGGCCCGCTTTCGGGCCTGGTGCCTGCCCCGGTCGGGCTTGGGTCTGGTCAATTCACTCGGCCCAGGTAGCTGCCGTCGCGCGAGTCGACCTTCAGCTTGTCGCCGGTGTTGATGAACAGCGGCACCTGGATCTCGGCGCCGGTCTCGACGGTCGCGGGCTTCGTTCCCGCGCTGGAGCGGTCGCCCTGCAGACCGGGCTCGGTATGGGTCACCTCGAGCTCGACGGTCACGGGCAGCTCGATGTAGAGCGCCGTGCCGTTGTGGAAGGCGACCTGCACCGGCAGGCTCTCCAGCAGGAAGCGGGCGTCGTCGCCGACCAGAGACTCCGGCAGGTGGTGCTGCTCGTAGTCCTGGCTGTCCATGAAGACGTAATCCGAGCCGTCCTTGTACAGGTACGTGGTGTCGCGGCGGTCCACCGTCGCGGTCTCGACCTTCACGCCGGCGTTGAACGTCTTGTCGACGACCTTGCCCGACAGCACATTCTTCAGCTTGGTGCGCACGAACGCGGGACCCTTGCCCGGCTTGACGTGTTGGAACTCGACGATGGACCACAGCTGGCCATCAATGTTCAGAACGAGCCCGTTCTTGAAGTCGGCGGTCGATGCCACGGGGGTACTACTCCTCGTCTCTCAATGTCTCTCAATCGAGAATGGCCAGTTCCTTGGGGAACTGGGTAAGCAGGTCTGATGTCTGATGTGGCCGGCCAGGCGGCTGCCCCGCCGCCTCGCACACCACCAGCGTGTCCTCGATGCGGACACCGCCGCGATCGGGCAAGTAGACACCGGGCTCCACGGTGACCGTGGAGCCAGCAAGCAGTGTACCGGCGGCCGACGCGCTGATTCCCGGCGCTTCGTGGATCTCCAGCCCGACGCCGTGCCCGAGACCGTGGGTGAAGTACTCCTCATATCCGGCGTCGGCGAGCACTCGCCGGGATGCGGCGTCCACCTCGCGAAGCGCAACGCCGGGCTCCAACGCGTCCCGTCCGGCCTTCTGCGCCGCGGCGACCAGCTGATAGACATCGAGCTGCCATTGCGCAGCGGGCGCCAATACGAAGGTGCGCGTCATGTCCGAGTGGTATCCGCACACCAGCGCGCCGAAGTCGATCTTGACGAAATCACCCGCGGCGAGGACCGCATCGGTCGGCCGGTGGTGCGGGATCGCCGAGTTGGCGCCCGCCGCCACGATGGTCTCGAACGACACCCCGTCGGCGCCGTGGTCGAGCATCAGCGATTCCAGTTCGCGGCCCACCTCACGTTCGGTACGGCCGGCCCGGATACCGCCCCGTTCGACCAGATCGACCAGCGCGGCGTCGGCGGCCTCGCAGGCCAGCCGCAACAGGGCCACCTCGCCGGCGTCCTTGATCTCGCGTAGCGCCTCGACCGTGCCCGCCGCGCGAACCAGTTCGGTGTCGCCGGCTTCCTTGGCCAGCGCGTCGAAACCGTCGACGGTGACGACGTGGCTTTCGAAGCCGAGCCGTCGCACCCCGTCCGCCGCGGCCCGTCCGGACAGAAACGGGCCGCAGGCGCGTTCGATCACGATCTCGGCGTCCGGAACCTGCTCGGCCGCCTGAGTGCGGTAGCGCCCGTCGGTCGCCAGCACCGGAGTGTCGTCGTCCGCGCGAATCAGCAGCGCCGCGTTGGACCCGGTGAAACCGGCCAGATAACGCACGTTGACCAGGCGCGTTACCAACATCGCATCCAGTCCGTCGGACCTCAACCGTTGCCGCAGCCGGTCCCGCCGCTGGGATATAGTCACAGGTCTTGACGCTACTCGCTAAGGTGATGCCTCATGAGTAAGTGGTTGCTGCGCGGACTGGTGTTCGCGGCCCTGATGGTTTTCATCCGACTGGTGCAGGGCGCGGCGATCAACGCCTGGGAGACCAAGGCGAGTCTGATCAGCATCACCCTCGTCGTCCTCTACGCGATCGCGGTGTTCGTCTGGGGGTTCATCGACGGCCGATCCGATGCTCGGGCCAACCCCGATCCCGACCGCCGCGCCGACCTGGCGATGACGTGGCTGCTGGCCGGCCTGTTCGCCGGGCTCGTCAGCGGCGCGGTCGCGTGGCTGATCTCGCTCTTCTACAAAGACCTGTATGTCGGCGGGCTGCTCAACGAGCTCACCACCTTCGCGGCGTTCACCGCCCTGCTGACCTTCCTCGCGGCCATACTTGGTGTCGCGATCGGCCACTGGGTGGTCGACCGGCATGCCGAGGAACGACCGCGCAAGCGCGAGGGCTCCGGCGACGACGAGCGTGCCGACACCGACGTGTTCGCCGCGGTGCGCCACCCGGATGCGCCGGCCGACGAGTCACCGACCGAGCGTCACACCCAGGAACAGACCTAGCCCGACGCGGCACGCCGCAGCCGCCCGGCGCGATGAACCCGGACGAGTTCTGCACGTCCGATAGCTGGAGCCCGCTGACCTCTGCGTCTGCGAGCTCGCAACTGGCCGGTGTGCTCGGCGGCTTTCTCATCACAGCGATCACTTGGCGAAAGTCGCTGGCCGATCCCTCGGAACAGACGCATCTGGCATTGCGGTCGATCAAGGTCGCGACCGTGGGCATCGTCGTTCTGGCGATCGTCGCCTCGTGGCTGGCGGTCAGCCTCAGCCGCTTCCCCAAAGACTGGCTGACAGTGCCCAACTCCGGTCTGGTGGTGTTCGTGCTGGTGCTGACGTTCGTCGTGCCCACGGTGGTGTCGACGGCGATCTGCTATTCGGTGGCCAGCACCGAAAAAAAGCGCTAGTCCTGTGTGGCGAGGTACCGCAGCGCGAGCAGGTAGCCCTGCACGCCGAGGCCGACGATGACACCGGTGGCGATCGCGCTCAGGTAGGAGTGATGCCGGAACTCTTCTCGCGCATGCACATTGGAGATGTGCACTTCGATCAGCGGTGCGCGCAGTTCGGCGCAGGCATCCCGCAACGCGATCGAGGTGTGCGTCAGCGCGCCCGCATTGAGCACGACCGGCTCGCGTGCGTCGGCGGCGCGGTGGATCCAGTCCAGCAACTCCGCTTCGCTGTCGGATTGCCGGACAACGGCTTTCAGGCCGAGCTCGGTCGCCTCATGCTCGATCAGCGCCACCAGATCGTCGTATGTGGTGCTGCCGTACACCTGTGTCTCGCGCCGACCGAGGCGGCCCAGGTTGGGACCGTTGATGACGTTGACGGTCGTCATGCGTGCGCCACCTCCGCGTAGGCCGCCGCCAGCAGCGACGGGTCCGGGCCCTCCAGCCGCCCTGGTTTGGCCAGCCCGTCGAGAACGACGAAGCGCAACACCCCCGAGCGTGTCTTCTTGTCGCCGGCCATGGATTCGATGAGCTGTGGCAGCGCGTCGGCGTCGTAGCTGACCGGCAGGCCGAGCGAGGTGAGGACCGCGCGGTGCCGGGCGGCGGTTTCGTCATCGAGTCGGCCCGCGAGCCGGCCCAGTTCGGCGGCGAACACCAAGCCCACCGACACGGCCGCACCGTGGCGCCACTGATAACGCTCGCGGCGCTCGATGGCGTGCGCCAACGTGTGGCCGTAGTTCAGGATCTCGCGCAGCGCAGATTCCTTCTCATCGGCGGCGACCACCTCGGCTTTGACGACGACGGCGCGGCGGATCAGTTCCGGCAGCACATCGCCCGTCGGATCCAGCGCGGCCTCGGGATCGGCCTCGATGAGATCCAGGATCATCGGGTCGGCGATGAAGCCCGCCTTCACGATCTCGGCCATGCCCGCCACGATTTCGTTGCGCGGCAACGTTTCCAGCGTGGCGAGGTCGACGAGCACCGCGGCCGGCTGATGGAACGCGCCGACGAGGTTCTTGCCCGCGTCGGTGTTGATGCCGGTCTTGCCGCCGACGGCCGCGTCCACCATGGCGAGCAAGGTCGTCGGCACATGCACGATGTCGATCCCGCGCAGCCAGGTGGCGGCGGCGAAGCCCGCCACATCGGTCGCCGCTCCCCCGCCCAGGCTGACGATCGCATCCTTGCGGCCGATACCGATGCGGCCGAGCACTTCCCAGATGAAGCCGACGACCGGCAGCTCCTTACCCGCTTCGGCATCTGGAATCTCGATGCGGTGTGCATCGACTCCCTCGTCCGACAGATGATTACGGATCGCCTCCGCCGTTTGCGCGAGAACCGGCTGGTGCAGGATCGCGGCCTTGTGCCTACCTGCGAGGAGATCGCCCAATTCGCCCATCAATCCGGTGCCGATGACCACCGGATAGGGAGGATCGGTTTTCACCTCGACGGTGACCGGCGCGGCCAGATCAGTCATGGCGGGCCTCGGCGCGGCGGGCCAGTTCCGCCGGGCTGGCGGGCGCGGTGGTCGTGGCCTCGGAAGGATTGGGCGCCAAGGAGACCGGAGTGCGCCGCCAGGACGGACGGCGGCGGCGTCGCGGCCTGGGTTTGGGCGGTGCGTCGTCCAATTGCGGGTTCTCCAGTCGGGATGCGATGTAGCGCACCACCGCGCCCGGATTGCGTCGATTGGTGTTGACGCGAATCGTCGCCGCCCGCCGGTACAACGGAACGCGCTGGGACATCAGGGCCCGAAACTTTTCCGCGCGGTCTTCGCCGGCCAGCAGGGGCCGTACCGTGGTCCCGCCGGTGCGGCGGACCCCTTCGGCGGCGCTGATCTCGAGGTACACCACCGTTTGCCCCGAAAGCGCCTCGCGCACACCGGGACTGGTGATTGCGCCGCCGCCCAGCGACAGCACGCCGTCGTGTGATCCGAGCGCTTCGCGAATGACTTCTTCCTCGATTCGGCGGAACTCGCCTTCGCCGTCGTTGGCAAAGATGTCGGGAATGGTGCGGCCGGTCTTCTGCTCGATGGCCGCGTCGGAGTCCAGCAGCGCAACGCCCAGCGATTTGGCCAGCCGGCGACCGATGGTGGACTTGCCCGAACCGGGCAGCCCAATCAGCACCGCCTTTGGCGCCATCAGCCCGACGCCTGCGCGCGTTGAGCCGGCTCACGGGCGGCTTCCTGCTGTGCTGCTCCTCGCGTGCGCACCCTGGCGAGGTAGGAGTCCAGGTTGGCACGGGTCTCGGCCAGCGAGTCGCCGCCGAATTTTTCCAGCGCTGCGCGCGCCAGCACCAGCGCCACCATCGTCTCGACCACCACTCCGGCGGCGGGCACCGCGCATACGTCGGAGCGCTGATGAATGGCGACCGCCTCGTCGCCGGTGGCCATGTCGACAGTGGCCAACGCACGCGGCACCGTCGAGATCGGCTTCATCGCTGCGCGCACCCGCAGCGGCTGGCCATTGGTCATGCCGCCTTCCAGCCCACCGGCGCGGTTCGTCGAGCGCATCACTCCACCCGGGCTCGCGCCCGCTGTCGCCGACTGCGCGGCTCCGGGATACATCTCGTCGTGGGCGACGCTGCCGCGGCGGCGCGCGGTTTCGAAGCCGTCGCCGATCTCGACGCCCTTGATCGCCTGGATGCCCATGACGGCACCGGCCAGTTGACCGTCGAGGCGGTTGTCACCGCTGGTGAACGACCCAAGCCCGATCGGCAGGCCGTTCGCAACGACCTCGACGACGCCGCCGAGCGTGTCGCCGTCGGCCTTGGCGGCCTCGATTTCGGCGATCATCGCAGCCTCGGCGTCGCTATCGAAGGCGCGCACCGGGCTGGCGTCGATGGCGGCGAGGTCGGAGGCCTGCGGCGGCGGGCCGTCATAGGGCGCTGACGCACCGATGGAGATGACGTGGGAGAGCACCTCGACGCCGAGCGCCTGCCGTAGGAAGGCTCTGGCGATGGTGCCTGCGGCAACGCGTGCCGCGGTTTCGCGGGCACTGGCGCGTTCCAGCACGGGGCGGGCGTCGTCGAAACCGTACTTGAGCATGCCCGCGTAGTCGGCGTGGCCGGGCCGCGGACGGGTCAGCGGCTCATTGCGGGCGACGTTCTGCAGTTCGGCCGCGTCGACGGGGTCCGGCGCCATCACCGTTTCCCACTTCGGCCATTCGGTATTGCCGATCTCGATGGCGACCGGACCACCGAGCGTCAGGCCGTGCCGGACCCCGGCGAGCATCGTGACCTGGTCCTGCTCGAACTTCATCCGTGCGCCGCGGCCATAGCCCAGCCTGCGGCGAGAAAGCTGGCCCGCGATCTCGTCGGACGTGATCTGCACACCGGCGACCATGCCCTCGACCACGGCCACCAAGGCGCGGCCGTGGGATTCCCCAGCAGTGGTCCATCGCAACACGCGTCCCATCTTCCCACGGCGCACTTTGCCTGCGGAAATCAGCGCGACTACTGCGCGAAACGGAATTCCAGCAGGTACTCACTCGACCTTTCCCTGCGTACCTTCCGTCTCGCCGCGGACACCGGCGACTAAACGATGACGAGCGCCATAGCGGCCAGCGTCGCCAGACACATCGACGGGCCATGCGGCACGGTCCCCCGCAAGCCGGTGGCGTTCCCGCAAGCGGACCGACAAACCAACGCGCCGCACGCCAGTATTGCGGTCAACAGTGGAGCGGCGATCGCCGCCAACACCCACACGTCGTATCCGAACGCGCCCGCCAAGCCCCCGACACCCGCCGCCAGCTTCACGTCGCCGGCACCCATCGCCGCGGGTGCGATCACATGGACGACGAGGTACAGGCCCGCAAGACCGATCGACCCCACGAGCGCAGGAGCGCCGCGACCGGACGCCGTGGCGACCGTGAGGATCGCCAGCGCGCCGGGCAGGGTCAGCCAATTCGGCAGCCGCCGTTCGCGGATGTCGTATGCGCTCAGCACCACAAGCCATGCCAGCACGCACGCGCCGGCCACCACCGGCCCCATGCATCGAGGCTAATCGCCGAAAAGTGCTGCTCTCATCGCCTCTTTCGGGGCGGGCATCCCCGTGAACAACTCCACCTGCGCGTAGGCCTGGTGCAGCAGCATCTGCAGCCCGCTGATGACGCGGCCACCTGCCGCCTCGACCGCCGCGGCGAGCGGTGTGGGCCACGGATCGTAGATCGCGTCAAGCAACACCGGCGTGGACGACAGCACGTCCGCGTACCGAGCGGCGGCTTCCGCCGGAACCGTGTTCACCACCGCATCCGCGGACGCCACCACTTCTGCCACGTCCGGACCATTGATGTCACACCAGCGGCCGTCTATACCCACTCTGCCGGCGAGATCGACCACCGAAATGACCTTCTCGCGGTCACGCGCGACAACAGTGATCCGCTGCACGCCGAGTTCGGCCAGGCCGACGACGACCGCCGGTGCGGTGCCGCCGGAGCCGACCACGACGGCGTGTCCGGACGCCTCGCCCAGTGCACCGGCCACTCCATCGACGTCGGTGTTGTCGGCGCGCCACCCCGTCGACGTTTGGACGAGGGTGTTCGCCGCACCAACCAGTTCGGCACGACCGGTGCGCTCGTCGGCGAAGCTCAATGCGGCGAACTTGTTCGGCATGGTCACCGACACGCCCACCCATTCCGGGCCGAAACCGCTTAGCACCGCAGCCAAGTCGTCGGCCGTGCACTCGATGCGGTCGTAGGTCCAGTCGTCGAGGCCCAGGGCCCGATACGCCGCCAGATGCAACTGCGGTGACCGCGAATGGGCGATCGGCGAACCCAGCACCGCCGCCTTGCGTGCGCTACCGCGCGCTGTCGAGGACACCGTTGCGCTTCGCGAGTTCGATATTCGCCAGGTGCTGCGGGTAATCCCGGGTGAAGAGCGTCGTGCCCTGCAGGTCGATGGTGACGAAGTACAGCCAATCGCCGTCGGCGGGGTGTTCGGCGGCGGCCAGCGCGTCTGTGCCCGGCGAGCAGATCGGGGTGGCCGGAAGCCCTTCCCGCACATAGGTGTTCCACGGGGTCGGCCTCGCCCGGTCGGCGTCGGTGGTGGCCACTTCCTGTCGGTCGAGTGAGTAGTTCACCGTGGAGTCGAACTCCAACCGGCGGTGGTCGGGGGCGATCAGGCGGTTGTAGATGACGCGCGCCACCTTGTCGAAGTCTTGGGGTTTGGCTTCCCGCTGCACCAGCGACGCGACCGTGAGGATCTGATACGGCGTCATGTTCAACGACTTGGCGGTGTCGAGCAATCCACTCTGCGCATACTGATAGGCGCTGGCGGCAATGAGCGTGGACAGTATGTCCTTCGGCGATGCGGACGGGTCGATATCCCACGACCCGGGCGCGATCAGGCCCTCGAGCCTGCGATGGTCGTCGCCCATGGCCTGGACCGGCTTGGTCGCCCAGTCGGGCACCGACAACTCCGCCAGCGACGCAGAACCCGCTTCCTTCTTCAGGTCGTCCCTCGACACGCAGCGCCGATCGCCGTCGAGATCCACACAGGTGGCGTTGGAGATCAGGGTGAAGATACCGTCGGTGACGTCATTCGTCTTGACGTCGCGGAGGTCGTCGAGTTGCCGGCCTTCCGGAATGACAAGCTTGCCGACCCGGTTCTGCGCATCCGTCAGTCGCGCAACGGCATCCGCGGCCGGTATCTCGGTACGCACCTTGTAGAAGCCGGGCTGGATCGACTGGATCGCCGCGTTACCCTGTGCGGCATTGACGAACGCCCTCAAGGTCGCGACCACCTTGTGGTCTTCGAGCGTCTTTCCGATAGCGGTCGTCGAGTCGCCGTCGTGAATCTGGATGACGACATCCGCTTTGCCAGCGCCCGAATAGTCGCCACCGGGCCCGAATACGGTGTGCCACAACCTCGAACCGAGAAAAACCGCGCCGATCACGATGACGATGAAGACGCAGAGCGTGACGCTGCGGACCACCCGGCGTCTGCGGCGGCGACGAGCTTCACGTATCCGGGCCGCACGACTCATTCGTCGCCGCGGCGGACCCACCGCGACGGGCTGTGGCCGTTCGCGCCCCCAGGCGCTAGGCATTGCCGCCCCCGTTGAGGGTGGCCCGCCGCTGATCCAGCCAGCTCTGCAGGATTCCGACCGCCGCGGCCTGGTCGATCATCGCCCTCTGTCCTCTCGCCCGGACGCCGGCTTCCCGCAGCGAGCGCTGCGCGGTGACCGTGGTCAACCGTTCGTCGGCCATCCGGACCCGGGTCGGCGCAACGCGGCGCGCGAGATCCTCCGCGATGGCGATGGCGTCTTGTGCGCTCGGCCCGGTGCGGTCGGCGAGCGTGCGCGGCAGTCCGACCACCACCTCGACGACCTCCAACTCGGAGACGAGCTGAGTCAGCCGACGCATGTGGCGGTCCGTTCTGTCCCGGCGGACGGTTTCCACCGGCGTGGCGAGGATGCCGTCCGGATCGCTCACCGCCACGCCGATACGAACGCTTCCCACGTCGACGCCGAGCCGCCGTCCCCGTCCGGGATCGTCGCTTCCAGGCCTGTCCGGCAGACGGTGTTCTGGCTTCGGCACGTGGCTAGCTCCGGCCTATCTCCGCGCGTAGAGCAGCCAGCGCGGCGTCGATTCCTGCGGCCCCCTTACCGGAGCCTTGGGCCATGTCCGCCTTACCGCCACCGCGGCCGTTCACCGCGGCACCGAGGTCCTTGACCAGCTCGTTGGCCTTGAGACCGAGGTCCTGCGCCGCCGGGTTGACGGCAACCACGAACGGCACGGTGTCGTTCTCCCCCTCGGCGATCAACGCGATCACCGCGGGCTCGGAGCCGATCTTGCCCCGAATGTCGCCGACCAGGCTGCGCAAATCCGCGGCCGACGTCCCCCCGGCCATCCGCTGCGCCACCAGACGAACCTTACCGACCTGCTCGGCGCCCGCGGCGGCGTTGACGGCCGCTGCTCGCGCGTTGGCCAGCCGCGCTCGGTCGAGCTCTTTCTCGGCCGTCTTCAGCCGGTCGACGAGTTGAGCCACCCGTGCGGGCACCTCGTCCGACGGCACCTTCAACGACGACGCCAGCCCCGCCATCAGCGCACGCTCCTTGGCCAGGTGCCGGAACGAGTCCAGCCCGACGTAGGCCTCCACTCGACGCACCCCGGAGCCGACCGACGATTCGCCGAGCACCGTGACCGGGCCGATCTGCGCCGAACGGCGCACGTGCGTGCCGCCGCAGAGCTCGAGCGAGAACGGGCCGCCGATCTCGACCACCCGCACCTCCTCGGGATAGGCCTCGCCGAACAGCGCCATCGCGCCCATCGACTTGGCCTTCTCGAGCTCGGTGGTGAAGCTGTGCACCTCGAAGTCGGCTTCCACGGCCTCGTTGGTCACCTCTTCGATCTGGGTCCGCTGATCCTCGGTCAGGGCGCCCTGCCAGTTGAAATCGAACCGCAGGTAACCGGGCCGGTTCAGCGATCCGGCCTGGACGGCGTTGGGGCCCAGCACCTGTCGCAGTGCGGCGTGCACCATGTGAGTGCCCGAGTGCCCCTGGGTAGCGCCGTGGCGCCAGCGCGGGTCGACGGCCGCGACGACGGTGTCGCCCTCGACGAACTCGCCGGACTCCACGTTGATCCGGTGCGCCCATAGCGTCTTGGCGATCTTCTGTACATCGGTGACGGCCGCCCTGGATGTCCCAGAGGTGCCGGTCCCTTGAATGCTGCCCTCGTCGGCGATCTGGCCGCCGGACTCCGCGTAGAACGGTGTGCGGTCGAGAATCAGCTCGACGCGTTCGCCCGGCTGGCCGTCATGAGTCACCACGGGGACCCGCTTGCCGTCCACGAAGATGCCGAGAATCCTTGCCTCGGTGGTCAATTCGTCGAAGCCGGTGAATTCGGTCGGGCCGGTGTCGACCAGCTCGCGGTAGGCCGACAGATCAGCATGTGCCTGCTTGCGCGCGGCGGCATCGGCCTTGGCCCGTTGCCGCTGCTTGGCCATCAGGTTCCGGAAGCCTTCTTCATCGACGCTGAGGTCGGCTTCGGCGGCCATCTCGAGGGTCAGTTCGAGTGGGAAGCCGTAGGTGTCGTGCAGCGCGAATGCGTCGGCTCCGGTGATCTCGGACTTGCCCGACCGCTTCGTCGCAGCGGCGGCCTCGTCGAACAACCGCGAGCCCGACGCGAGTGTGCGGTTGAACGCCGTTTCCTCGGCCACCGCGATTCGATGGATCCGGTCGAAATCGTCGGCCAGTTCCGGGTACGACGGGCCCATCGCGTCGCGCACGGTGGTCATGATGTCGCTGACGATCGGCTGATCGATGCCCAGCAGCTTGGCCGACCTGATGACACGACGCAGCAGTCGGCGCAGCACATAGCCGCGGCCGTCGTTGCCGGGACTCACCCCGTCGGCGATGATGATCGCCGCGGTGCGACTGTGGTCGGCGATGATCCGGTAGCGGACGTCGTCTTCGTGACTGCCCTTTCCGTACCCGCGCGGGGCGATGCCCGCGACGAGGTCGATGACGGGCCGCAGCAGATCCGTCTCGTAGACGTTGTCGACACCTTGCAGGAGGCAGGCGACGCGTTCGATGCCCATTCCGGTGTCGATGTTCTTGCGCGGCAGCGGCCCGAGGATCTCGAAGTTGTCCTTCGAGGTGCCTTCACCGCGCTCGTTCTGCATGAAGACGAGGTTCCAGATCTCGATGTAGCGGTCCTCGTTGGCGATCGGGCCACCCTCGACGCCGTACTCGGGTCCGCGGTCGTAGTAGATCTCCGACGACGGACCGCACGGTCCGGGAATGCCCATCGACCAGTAGTTGTCGACCATTCCGCGGCGCTGGATCCGCTCGGCCGGTATCCCGGTGATCTCCAGCCACAGATCAGCGGCCTCATCGTCATCGAGATAGACCGTGGCCCAGAGCTTTTCGGGATCGAAACCGTAACCGCCCTGGTCGACGGGGTTGGTCAGCAGTGACCAGGCCAGTTCGATGGCGCCCTTCTTGAAGTAGTCGCCGAACGAGAAATTTCCCGCCATCTGGAAAAACGTGTTGTGCCGGGTGGTGATGCCGACTTCGTCGATGTCGGGCGTGCGGATGCATTTCTGGATGCTCGTCGCCCGATCCCACGGCGGGGTGCGCTGCCCGAGGAAGTACGGCACGAACTGCACCATGCCCGCGTTGACGAACAGCAGGTTGGGGTCGTCGAGGATCACCGAGGCGCTCGGCACCTCCGTGTGTCCGGCCGTCACGAAGTGATCGAGGAATCGCTTCCTGATCTCGTGTGTCTGCACTTCCCGCTGTCCTCTAGGTCTTGGTGTGGTTTGTCGGAGTGTCCATGATCAACCGACCGCACTACAGTACCGGTCACTTTCGTCGCGCCTTCATCAGCCGTTTATGAAGCTCAGCCGCACGGATCGGCGCGGGTTGTCCCTGTTCAGGTCAACGAGGACGACGCTCTGCCATGTTCCCAGAAGAGGCTGGCCGCCCTGCACCGGCACTGTGACCGACGGCGCAATCAGTGCGGGTAGCACGTGGTCGGCACCATGTCCCGGCGAACCGTGTGCGTGGCGGTACCGGTCGTCGCGCGGCAGCAGGTTCTCCAGCGTGTCGACCAGGTCGTCGTCGGAGCCTGCCCCGGTCTCGATGATCGCCACGCCCGCGGTGGCGTGCGGCACGAACACGTTGCACAAGCCGTCCCCGTGAGCGGCGCAGAAGGAACGCACCTGTTCTGTCAGATCCACGATCCGCCGCCGCGATGAGTCGACTTCGAGCACGTCGGAATCCATAACTCCAGGGTACGGACCTTGCTGCCGGTGCTCGTCGGGAGGAAGCTGATCGGTGGTGGGAGGCGCCACCGGGGCGCCGCCCCAGAGAAGAGGGGGTGGGCCGTGTTCGCGCGCTCTACCACTATTCAAGCGCAACCCTCATCCATCGATGACGGGATCGCGTTCGTCCGCGACGAGGTCATGCCGGCCCTGCAGGCCATGGACGGCTATGTCGGGCTTTCCCTTTTGGTGGATCGGGACTCCGGTCAATGCATCGCGACGAGCGCCTGGGGAACGGAGGACACCCTGCGCGCCAGCACGGAACGGGCCGCCCCACTCCGCGACGCGGCACGCATACGCTTCGGCGGCGGCGACGTGACGGTGGATCAGTGGGAAATCGGCGCGATGCACCGCGAACATCGCTCCGGTGACGGCGCGTGCCTGAGGGCAACGTGGATCAAGATCCCACGCGACCAAGTCGACAGGGCAATCGATTACTACCGTTCGTCGGTACTGCCCTCGCTCGAGGATCTCGAGGGGTTCTGCAGTGCCAGCTTCATGGTGAACCGCGCGACCGGCAGAGGTGTGTCGTCGGCAACGTTCGACAGTCGCGAGGCGATGGACCGCAACCAGGACAACGCGCGGGAACTCCGCAATTCACGCACTCGCGACATCGGCGCAGACATCGTGGATGTGGGTGAGTTCGAACTGGCCATCGCCCATCTCCGGCTTCCCGAGTTGGCCTGAGCGGCGCCTGCAGCCGATTGACGGTGGCGTTTATTTCGTGGGGGCCGAGGGTATTTCCTTTGCACCTACTACCGCTTACCGCCCTGGAGGAAAGAAATGACCATCACCGGTGTTATCACCGCAATTCTCATCGGCATCGTCGTCGGCGTACTCGGCCGACTGCTGGTACCCGGCAAGCAGCCCATCGGCATGCTCGTGACAGTTCTGATCGGTATCGTCGGCGCGTTCCTCGGCACGGCTCTCGCGCGCGTGCTCGGCATCCCGACTGCGACCAACGGCATCGACTGGCTGGAGCTGCTGGTTCAGGTGGTCGTCGCGGCAGTCCTCGTCGCGATCGTCTCGTCGTTGATGGGACGTAGGCGCACCGGAGTCATGGGACGCAGGCGCTCCGGCCTGCTCCGGTAACCGCACGTTTCGCGATCGAGCCCGGCGGCACCCCTGGCCGTCGGGCTCGATCGTGCTCGGCAGCCGATTCACCTACGAAATCAACGTCTTGCCAATGCAACTGCGGGCGGTCTGCGCGTCAGCGCTTGCGACGGATGATCGCACGGAGCTTATCCAGCCTGCCCGCGATTTCCCGTTCGGCTCCGTGGTTGGTCGGCCGGTAGTAGTCGACGCCGACCAGTTCGTCGGGCGGATACTGCTGCGGCACAACGCCGTCGGGGTCGTCGTGGCTGTACTTGTAGCCGATCGCGTTTCCCAGCGCTTCGGCGCCGGAGTAGTGCCCGTCGCGCAGGTGCGCAGGAACCAGCCCGGCCTTGCCCTCTTTGGCGTCGCCCATCGCCGCGCCCAGCGCCGTTGTCACCGCGTTGGACTTCGGCGCCGTGGCCAGGTGCACGGTGGCGTGCGCGAGCGTGAGTTGCGCCTCCGGCATGCCGATCAGCTGCACCGTCTGCGCGGCGGCGACCGCGGTCTGCAGCGCCGTCGGATCTGCCATCCCGATGTCCTCGCTGGCCAAGATCATCAACCGCCGCGCGACGAACCGAGGGTCCTCCCCCGCCACCAGCATGCGGGCCAGGTAGTGCAGCGCGGCGTCGACGTCGGACCCCCGTACCGACTTGATGAACGCGCTGACGACGTCGTAGTGCTGGTCACCGTCGCGGTCATAGCGGACCGCGGCCTTGTCCAACGACTGCTCGATGGTCTCGACGGTGACCGTGTCGCCCGCCTCGGCTGCCACCTCCAGCGCCGTCAGCGCCCGCCTGGCATCACCCGCCGACAATTGCACCAGCAGATCGAGCGCGTCGTCGGCCACCTCGACCGTGCCCGACAGCCCCCGCGGATCCTCAATCGCGCGCGTGACGACGGCCCGCACACCGTCGGCCGTGAGCGGCTGCAACTGCAGGATCAACGACCGCGACAGCAGCGGCGCGACGACCGAGAACGACGGGTTCTCCGTCGTGGCCGCCACCAGCAGCACCACCCGGTTCTCCACCGCGGACAGCAGCGCGTCCTGCTGGGTCTTGGAGAACCGGTGCACCTCGTCGATGAACAGCACGGTCTGCTCGCCGTGAGCGGCGGCCCGACGTGCCACGTCGATGACGGCGCGCACCTCCTTGACCCCGGCCGACAGCGCCGATAGCGCCTCGAACCGGCGGCCGGTGGCCTGCGAGATCAGCGACGCCAGCGTCGTCTTGCCGGTACCCGGCGGGCCGTAGAGGATGACCGACGCCGCTCCCGACCCTTCGACGAGCCGGCGCATCGGGGAATTCGGCTGCAGCAGATGGTCTTGGCCGACGACTTCGTCGAGGGACGCCGGGCGCATCCGCACCGCCAGCGGGCTCGAAGCGCCGACGTGCCCCGTCGCGCCACCGTATGAGGTCGGCTCGCCGGGGACGTCAAAGAGACCGTCGGACACGCTCTCTGCTTACCACGCTGCTATGACCCGGGGGCGGTCACGAAATCGATCAGTTCCTCGACGCGGCCGATGAGCGCGGGTTCGAGGTCGTTCCAGTCACGCACGCGCCCGCGGATGCGCTGCCATGCCCTGGCGATGTCCGCCTGGTTGGCATGCGGCCACCCGAGTGCCCGGCACACGCCGTGCTTCCAGTCCACGCCGCGCGGAACGGACGGCCACGCCGCAATCCCCAGCCGCTCCGGCTTGACCGCCTGCCAGATGTCGACGAACGGGTGGCCGGCGACGAGCGTGTGGGCCCCGCCGGGGCTTTGTCGCACTGCCTGCGCGATGCGCGCCTCCTTGGAACCGGCGACCAGATGGTCGACCAGTACACCCAGCCGCCGCCCCGGTCCGGGGCGGAACTCCTGCACGATGCCGACCAGATCGTCGACACCGCCGAGATATTCGACGACAGCGCCCTCGATCCGCAGATCGGCTCCCCACACCTGCTCGACGAGTTCGGCGTCGTGGCGGCCCTCGACGTAGATGCGGCTGGACAGCGCGACCCTGGCCTTCGCCCCCGGTACCGCGACTGACCCGGACGCCGTGCGGGTGCTCGACGCCGGGGCGGCCTTGCGAGGCGCGGTCAGGATCACCGGCTTGCCGTCGATCAGAAAGCCGGGGCCGACGGGGAACGGCTTGCGGCGGCCGTTCCTGTCTTCGAGTTCCATGCGCCCGTACTCGATTCGGACGACGGCACCGACGTAGCCGGTCTGCGCGTCCTCCACCACCATCCCGATCTCGACGGGGATCTCCCTGGAGCGGGGCTTCGTGTGCGGGTTGTTGGCGAGAACATCGGTCCCATAGCGATCAGCCACCGGGTGATCGTAGGGTCACCCCCGCGCCACTGAACCGCGACACGGCCGAGGGATCGCGACTGACTATCCGCGCGGACGCGCGAGATATTGTCAAGACCTGTGGATGAGCGAATTTCAGGCGGCCTCCTCGGTGGCCTGTGCCGCTCGAGTCGTGTACCTCGAAGTGCATCCGCACGTCACCTGGCTGTGCATGTCCGATCAGTCGTGTTTCGCCTCGTAGCGCAGCAGGACCGTGCCGCCCGGGAAGGTGCGGTTCTCCAACAGTCGCAGCGAGATCCATGACGGCAGTGTCGGGAAGAACGGTGTGCCGCCGCCCACGGCGGTGGGCGTGACCACGATCCGGTACTCATCCACCAGTCCGGCCTGCACGATCGGTGCGGCCAGCGTCGCGCCGGCCACCTCCAGCCTGCCGTCGGTTTCGGCTTTCAGCTTCGTTACCACCTCGACCGGGTCGCCGCGTTCCAGGCGGGAGTTCCAGTCGACGGACTCCAGGGTGCGCGAGAACACGACCTTGGGCATCTCGCGCCAGATGTGCGCGAAGTCGACGATCAGAGGGGTGGCGTCCGGGGTCTTGTCGGCGGTCGGCCAGTACGCGGACATCAGTTCGTAAAGCCGCCGCCCGTAGAACGATAGGGCGGTCTCCCGCTCGAAGTCGTTCCAGTACTGGTGCAGTTCTTCGCTCGGATCGGACCAGTCGATGTTGCCTTGTGCGTCGGCGATGTACCCGTCCACCGACACGTTGAAGCCATAGATGAGTTTGCCCATGCAGATCAGACTGCACCGGAGGGCAAAACTCATCGCGACGCCATCGCTGATCGCGGATGTGAAGCCACTGCGAGTTCTTGCAAGGATTTTCGCAGTGGGTTCACGCTCGGCGGGGCCAGACGGCCCGGGATGACCGAATTGCAGCTGCCGCCGAAATAATGACTCAGGACACTAGGCCGCCGCGGTGACCTCTTCGACGACGGTGTAGATGAATCGCAGCTTGTCCAGAACCGCGGGCGGCAGAACGAACGGGTACAGATCCTCCTTGCCCATCGATCGGTTCATCATGTTCTCCGCCCACGACAGCGGCAGCCACATCTCGATGATCTGATCGAAGCCGCTGGGCCCCAGCACCTTTCGTTCAAAGGTCGCGGCCGCTGGCGCGAAGCTGAAGGCGGCCGCGGTGTCAAGCGTGTCGCGAATGTGCAGATAGTGCGCGAAGGTCTCGGCCCAGTCCTCGGCGGCATGCATGGTGGCGTAGGACGACACATAGTCCTGGTCCCAGCCGGTCGGAGCGCCTTCCTTGTAGTGACGGTCCAGCGCCTCCTGATAGTCGGCGTCGGGATCGCCGAACAGGTCTTGGAAGGACGCCTTGTAGTCCGGTACCGAATCGACGAGCCGGAAGTAGTAGTAGTGGCCGATCTCGTGCCGGAAGTGGCCCAGCAGCGTGCGGTACGGCTCGTCCATCGAGATGCGCAACTGTTCACGGTGCACGTCGTCGCCCTCGGCGAGGTCGAGCGTGATCACGCCGTTGTCGTGGCCGGTGAACACCTTCTCGTTCTCACTGGAGAGCAGGTCGAAGGCCAGCCCGAAATCGGGATCCTCATCGCGCCCGATGATCGGCAGCTTGAGTTCGTGCAGTTCGGCGATCAGCCGCCGCTTGGCCCGTTCGGCCCCGGCGAACGCCGCCAGCGCCTTGGCATCGGCGTCGTTGGGCCTGGTGCGGGTGAGCACACACGACGCGCAGAGCTTCCTGATGGGCGCCTTCTCGACGAGCCAATTGCATTCCGCCAGATGCAGATTGGCGCACAGCTCGAATTTTTCGGCATCGACGAAGCCCGGCTGTGAGCTCTCCTCCCCCGACGCGATGACCAGCAGCGCCATGTCGTCCAGCGAGAAACCCAACGGGCTGTCGCACGACAGGCAGACCGAGTTCTCGAATGCCAGGTGCTGACCGCATTTCGGACAGATGAAATCACGCATGAAGCACTTCCCCTTCGAACGGCGCCACGTCGACCGACACGTCGATGACGCTGCTCTCGGAGTCGGTGTAGATAATGCCGCGCAGCGGCGGCACATCAGCATAGTCGCGACCCCAACCCACGATGATGTAGCGCTCGTCCACCATCTGATCGTTGGTCGGGTCGAGACCGAGCCATTGGTTCTGCGGTGTCCACACCGACGCCCAGGCATGAGTGGCGTCGATGCCGACCATCCGTTCCTTGCCCGGCGGAGGGTCGGTAGCCAGATAACCCGAAACATAGCTCGCGGCAAGGCCGTTGGCGCGCAGGCAGGCGATCGCCAAGCGGGCGAAGTCCTGGCAGACGCCCTCCCTGGCGGCCAGCACATCGCTGACCCGGGTGGACACGGTCGTCGAGCCGGACCGGTAGGTGAAGTCGCGGTAGATCCGCGACGTGAGATCGCTCAGCACCTCGATCAACGGCCGGCCGGGCGCGAAGCTCGGGGCCGCATAGTCCCGCACGTCATCGGTGATCTCCGGCGGCTGCAGGTCGAGCGTGAACTCCATCGCGAGCGCCCCGTCGGCACCGATGGGCCGCGCGATTTCCCAAGGCGCCAGCGCAGATCCGGCGCCGTACAGTTCGTGCGGCGGCGGATCCACCTGCACGACGGACTCGCTGGTGACCGAGAGCCTGCGATGCCGTTCGGTCACGTGGAAATACGAGCTCACGTTCCCATAGGCGTCGCGGCTCGTCGAACTGTCGGTCGGTTCGGGGTCGATGCGCAGCGAGTGGGCTAGCCGACGTTGGCGGGCGGTGTCACGCGGCGTGAGGAAGCCGCGGCCGTAGGAGCTCGTCACCACGTCGGAGTACCCGTAAATTGTCCTGTGAGTCACGTGATATCGGCGACAGCTCGCAGCTTGGCCACTCACGGCATCTCCCGGCGCTCGTCGGGACCCCACAGCGGTTGCATGCCGCCGGGAAGCGACAGGTGGGTCGCGGTGATGACGCCGGACAGTTCACGAAGATCCGTGTGCAGCGCGTCGAGCAGACCGGCGAGTGCACCGCGCCTGCCGTCGGGGGTGATGTCCTCGAGGTCGTCGGGGTCGATCCGGCGCAGCCGGCTGGCGATCTCGTCCACCATGCGCTCGGGACGTGGTGAGCCCAGCGCCTTGAGGTCGGCGCGCAGCCGCTCGAACTGGTACACCAACGACCGCGGGTTCTCGGCGTCGAACAGGACAAGGTCGGCCACGGCGGCGACGTTGAACACCCCGAGGTTGCGCCGTCGGTAAATGATCGATGACTCGCAGGCCACCAGAACGGACTCGGTGACGGTCTGCTCAGCACCCGGATTGCGGACCTCCGTCAGCGTCGCGCTCAGCAGAGCGGTCAGCGCGAGGCCGCGTTCGATCCGCTTGCCGATGTCCATCACCGTCCAGCCGACATCGCGCACCATCGATTCGCCGGCCAGCCCCGACAGCGCCAGCATCCCGGCCAGGGTTTCGCGGTGCGCGGTGACCAGATACGCCTCGCCTTCGGTCTTGGATTCGGGCAACGCGCGCCCGCGGTGCAGCACCGCGCGTTCGATTGCAGCCAAGACCATCCAGGTGTCGTTGGACATCTGGTCGCGGACCGCACGCGCGGCCAGGCCGAGCCGCTCCACGGACTGCGCGAGCGCGCCGGGCCGCTGCCGGTCGGCGGTCAGCGACCACAACGTCGTCGGCGCCGTGGCGATCATCTCGTGCGAGTCGCCGCTTGCGCCGGTGTCGGTCCCGGTGATTCGGCCCAGCGCCGCCAGCAGCACCGGCACACACTCGCTGCCCTCCATGTCCTGGCGATAGCGGAATTCGTGGTAACGCTCGCGGGTGACGATCAGCAACCGGGCCATGCTCTCCGCGCGTTCGCCGTAGCGGCCCATCCAGAACAAATCCGAGAGCACCCGAGGCGAACTCACCGCGCGGGTGGGGCTTGGCCTCATCACGGGCAGCTCGACGGGCAGCGACGTCGAAATCCGCTCCGCGGTGACGCGCGAAGGTGTGCGCACCCAGATATCCTTGGCGGCAACGGTTGTCAGCGAGTACGCGGCATTCCCGGCGGCCAGCAGATAGCCGAGACCACCGATCATCGGCGCATAACCCCCGCGCTGGGCCACCGTGAACAGCCGAATGCCGACGTTCGCAGACGACAGCCCGCCCGGCTGGTAGTCGGTTGGGGCGGAGGCGAATTGCGGTAGCTCCTGACCGACCCACTGCCACGGAGTGGCCTCGATGCGGACGCCGAGCTCTTTACGCTGCGTCGACGTCAGCGCGGGGCCCACGATCGTGGGCCCACCGGTGACCGGCTTGATCAATAAGGACCCCAGCCTGCTCAGCAGGTGCGAGCGCTCGACGTTGATGCCGCCCCAGTACACCGGCGCGGTGTCCAGCAGCAGCGTCTCACCGAGCAGGGACTTGGACAGCTCGGGCAGAAACCGAAGCAGCCCAGGGCTTTCCAAAATTCCCGAACCGAGCGTGTTGACCACGGTCACCGCTCCCCTGCGCAGCACCTCCACCAGGCCGACCACGCCGAGCCGAGAATCGGCGCGCAGGTCGAGCGGGTCGGCGTAGGCGGCGTCCACCCGTCGCAGCACCACGTCGACACGCTTGAGGGTGCCCAGCGACCGCATCCACAGCTTGCCGTCGCGCACCACCAGGTCGGCGCTCTCCACCAGAGGGAAACCGAGCACGCTGGCCAGATACGCCTGGTCGAACGCGGTCTCGGAGTGAGTGCCCGGGCTGAGCACCACCACAACCGGCTCCTCGGCCGCCTCCGGCGCGGCGTCGATCAGCGCCAGCCGCAACGCCTGCGCCCACGGCGAGGCGGGGCGGGGCCCGATCCGCTCGTACAGATCGGGGACGGCGTGCGCGACGACGCGCCGATCGGCCAATGCGTAGCCCGCCCCCGACGGCGCCTGCGTCCAGTCGGCGTTGACGCGAAACCCGCCGTCGTTGGCACGGCTGATGTCGCAGGCATGCATGAAAAGCTGATGCCTCCCGGGCACCTCAATCCCGCGGGCGGCCCGGAGATAGCCCGGGTGCGCGAACAACAGTTGTGCGGGCAATACCCCGCCGGTCACCGAACGGCGCGGGCCGTACAGGTCGGCCACCACCGCGTCGAGCACCCGGGAGCGTTGCACCAGACCGGATTCCAACGTGTCCCAGTCGGCCGCCGCGATCACCAGCGGCAGCGCGTCGAGATGCCATGATCCGGGTACGGAGCCACCGTCGCCGTTGGTGACGGCCTCGCCGTTCGCGTCGAGCTGGATGTAGGTGATGCCGTCGTTGTCGACCATGTTCCGGACGACGCCACGCAGCTCCTCGAGCCCACCGCGTCCACGTTCGCCGACGCATTCGGCCAGCTCCAGCCACGACGGCCGGACATTGCCTGCCGCGTCGACGAACTCGTCGTATCCGCTGCCCACGCCGCCACCAGGATCGAACAGCGCCTGCTGGGCCCGCGCCGCGCGGTAGCCGGCCAGCAGGTCGTCGATGTCGTGCGGGTTCGCCGCAGGCAGTGCCATCAGTGCAGAACGGTACGCACCCGGCGCAGATCCAGGATGCCTGGCGCGCCAACGTCGGTGGATTGGCGGGCCTGCTTCTCCCGGATGTCGGCGGTGTCGACCCGCCCTGCCGTGAATCCGGTCGCCTCGAAGCGGCGGCCGCGCCGGGACTCGGCCTCGACCGCGTTGACGGGCGGGGCGTCATAGGAGCGGCCGCCGGGGTGGGACACGTGGTACGTGCAACCGCCGCGGGACGTACCGCTGGCCATGTCGACCAGTTCGAAGCGCAGTGGGCCGTCGACGGTGATCGTCGGGTGCAGTGCGCTGGGCGGCTGCCAGGCCCGGAACCGCACGCCACCGACCTGGACGTCGGGGTTGTCGGTGGCCAGCAGCGGCACCGGATAGCCGTTGACGGTCACGACGTAGCGCTGCCGGTCGGCGCCGATGATGCGCACCTGGAGTCGCTCCACCGACGAGTCGACGTAGCGGGCCGTTCCGCCCGCGGTGGACTCCTCACCGAGCGTGTTCCACGGCTCGATGGCACCACGCAGTTCGATCTCGACGCCGTCGAACACCGCGGTGCCGATGCGCGGAAAGCGAAATTCGGTGAAGGGGTCGAGCCAGCTGGTGTCGAAGTTGATGTCGTGCGCACGCAGGTCGGCGGCGACATCGGCGATATCGTGAATCAGAAAGTGCGGCAACAGGTATCGGCCATGCAAATTGGCGCCGTGGCGGATCAGCGGGGCCCGTAGCGGTTCGTCCCAGAACCACGCCACCAGCGAGCGCACGAGCAGCGACTGCACCATCGCCATCTGGAAGTGCGGCGGCATCTCGAACCCGCGAAGCTCCAGCAGGCCGAGCCTGCCGCGCGCACTGTCGGGGCTGTACAGCTTGTCGATGCAGAACTCGGCGCGGTGGGTGTTGCCGGTGATGTCGGTCAGCAGGTGTCGCAGCGCGCGGTCGGTCACCCACGGTTTGGCCGCGCCACCGGCGCCGGACAGCCGCGCGATTTCGGCGAACGCGATCTCCAGCTCGTAGAGCGCCTCGGCGCGGCCCTCGTCGACGCGGGGGGCCTGCGACGTGGTCCCGACGAAGCGGCCCGCGAACAGATAGGACAGCGACGGGTGCCGCTGCCAGTAGGTCAGCATCGAGACGAGCAGGTCGGGTCGGCGCAGCAGCGGCGAGTCGGCGGGTGTGATGCCGCCGAGCGTGATGTGGTTGCCGCCCCCGGTGCCGCCGTGGGTGCCGTCGACGTCGAAGGACTCGGTGGCCAACCGAGCCAGCCGCCCTTCGTCGTAGAGGGCCTGCAGTTGGTCGCGCTGGTCGGCGAACGTGGCCGTCGGGGCCACGTTGACCTCGATCACTCCCGGGTCGGGCGTGATCGTCATCGACGTGAGCCGCGGATCGGACGGCGGGCCGTACCCCTCGATCACCACAGCGCAGTCGATCTTGGCCGCCGCGGCCTCGACCCGCGACACCAGGTCGACGAAGTGCTCCACTTCCTCTGTGGGAGGCAGGAAGACGCGCAGCAGTCCGTCGCGGATCTCGGCGACCAGGGCCGTGGTGGGTGCGGACTCGTCGTCCTCGACGACGGCCTCGGCGTCGGCGTCCACCTCCAGGCTGCCGCGGCGAGCCAGTGGGTCGGCCGAATGCGACGCGCGCGGCGGCTGCCAGCTGATCGCGTCGAGCGGCAGGCGCAGGCCCGCGGGCGAGTCGCCCTCGAGCAGGACGATGCGGCCGCGCCGCAGCCGCCAATCGGCGCTCGCCCACCCGGAGTCGTCGTCGCGGCGGTGCACCGGAAGCACATGGGCGGCGGGTTCGGTGACCGACGCGTCCAGACTTGCCAGCAGCGCGGCACGGCCCTCGGCGGTGTCGGCCTCGAGGTCGTCGTCGCGCGCGACGGGCTCGCCGGCCGGCTGCCGAACGGCGTTGACCAGCCGGGCCAGCGGATCCTCGTAGGCGGGCCGCACCTGAGAGGACGGCAGGCCGAGGCCGTCGGCGACGGCGCCCAGCAGGCGGGCGGCGGCGTCGGGCGCCACCGCTACCGTTTTGGACTCGGACGGCCACGGGTCGACGAGCAACGCATCGTCGGTCCACAGTGGTTCGCCGTCGGTGCGCCAGTGCAGCCCAATCTGCCAGCGCGGCAACGGTTCTCCCGGATACCACTTGCCCTGGCTGTACTGTACGAGCCCGCCGGGCGCCCATCGTCTCTTCAACCGGGCGGCCAGCGCCGATGCGCGCTGCCGCTTACGCGGGCCGTCGGCTTCTATCGTCCATTCGGGGTCGACCTGGTTGTCGATCGAGACGAACGTCGGCTCACCGCCGACCGTGAGCCTGACATCGCCCGCGGCCAACCGCTCGTCGACGCGAGCGCCCAGCGCGGTGATCGCACCCCACGCGGCCTCCGTGTAGGGCAGCGTCACCCGTGGGTCCTCGTGCATGCGGGTGACGACGTTGGCGAACTCGAGCGTCGTCTCGCAGGGCTCGGTCGCGCCGGTGATCGGGGCGGCCGAATCCGGATGCGGCGTCGCCGACAGCGGGATGTGCCCCTCACCCGCGAACAATCCCGACGTCGGGTCGAGGCCGATCCACCCGGCGCCGGGGATGTACACCTCGGTCCACGCGTGCAGATCGGTGAAGTCGGCGGCGGGGCCGGACGGGCCGTCGAGCGCTTCCACGTCGGAGGTCAGCTGCACCAGGTAGCCCGACACGAAGCGGGCCGCCAGTCCGAGTCGGCGAAGGATCGACACCAGCAACCACGCCGAGTCGCGGCACGAGCCGATTCCGGTGCGCAGCGTGTGGTCGGGTGTCTGCACCCCGGGTTCCATCCGCACGCTGTAGCCGACGTCGGCGTTGATCGCGCGGTTGAGTGCGACCAGAAAGTCGATGGTGCGGGTGTCGGGGGCGACGGCGAAATTGCGCACCCATTCTTCGGTGAGGTCACCGGGCCCCGAGCCCTCGTCGCCCTCGTCGACCGGCCGCAGGTAGGGCTTGAGATCCTCGGCCAGCGCCTTCGGATACTCGAAACCGATCTGCTCGGCCCAGTCCTCGATGAAGAAGTCGAACGGGTTGACGACCTTCATGTCGGCGATCAGCCCGACGGTGATCGTCAGGCTGCGGGCCCGGGTCGGGAACACCAGCCGGGCGAGGAAATTGCCGAACGCGTCCTGCTGCCAGTTGATGAAGTGGTCGGCCGGCTCGACCTGCAGCGAGTAGGCCTCGATCGGGGTGCGCGAATGCGGGGCCGGGCGCAGGCGGACGACATGCGGGAACACCTCGACCAGCCGGTCGAATGTGTAGCTGGTGCGATGCTCCAGCGCCACCTTGATGCCCATCCGCTGATCCCATCACAACGCGGGAAACACCGCATCGCAGCGTCAGCCGACCATGTGCCAGTGTCGCCGGTCGGCCATCCGTCGCACCCACAGCACCAGGACCCCGGCAAGCGTGATTCCGGCCAGGTTTGTCGCGAGCTGCGCCGCGGACTTTGCGGCGATGTCCCAATCCCCCACAGTCGCGGCGACCACGGCGAAACCGGCCGCGGGCACTGTGGTGACCGAGATGAAAACGCCGACGAGCGCGGCCGACTTGGCCGAGACCAACGACAGCATCCCTGCCGCGCCCGCGAACATTGCGACGACGAACGACAGCGGGCCGACTTGGAAGATGAAGTCGACTTCTGTCAACTGCCGGGTGCTGCCGAGCTCGATCCATCCGGCCGCCTCGCCGCCCAGCACGCCAATCGCGGTGACCAGCATGGCGACCGGGAAGCCGACGATCAGGGCCAGCGCTGCGCGGCGGGCGAGGTATTTCTTGCGTCGCACGAGCGCCAACGCGAGTGCCGCCAGCGGGCCGAACTCGGGGCCGACCACCATCGCGCCTACCACCGTGACGGGTGAATCGGTCACCACACCGATCGCCGCGATGAGGCACGCGAGACACAGGAAGGTGAGAAAGGTGACGTTGAGAGTCGACTCCTCGCGCGTCCGGGACGCCAGTTCGTCCCAGACCACCGCGTCGGCCGGATCGCCGGCGGCTTCCTCTTCGGCGCGGTAGGCCCGTGTCGAAAGAACGGTGTCGACCACGTCCAATGTGATCGCGCCGCGCTCCTTCACCCCAAGGGCTTTCAACGCGTCGATGATCTCGTTGGCGGACTCGCGCGCGATGTCAGCGGTGATCTCGTCACCCGCCGGCTCCAACGCGGCGTCGGGATGCATCACCAGATGCGTGACGCCCGGATTGTCGGCGAGCGTCTCGATCACCCTGTCGCGCAGTTCGGCCGGCGCGATCACCCGTAAGTGCAGCATTTTCGGCACACTAGTGCCACGGCCCCGTCGCGCTGCTCTACTGTCACATTCATGATGCGCCGGTTCCCAGTTGCAGCCGCCCTCGTCGTCGCCGCCGGCGTGGCGGGCTGCTCGAGTACTCCCGAGGCATTGGGCACCCATGACGCCAAGGTGATCATCAACGGCAAGGCCACCAACGCGCCGCAACCGGTGACGTGCTCTCAGAACGGCCAGAGCTGGACGATCCGGACGATGGACAAGGAGCCGGGGTTCACCGCGACGATCCAACTGGGCGAGCCCCTGACCGCCCAGACGGTTGACATCCGCAACCTGGGCAATTTCACCGGCACCTACTGGAACGACAATCTCGGCAAGGCGCAGGCGAAGGTGACCCAGGGCAAGTTCAATGTCAGCGGCGAGGCCAAGGGCGCGTTCGTCGACAAACCCAATCAGCCCACAACGGCGACGTTCGACATCACCACCAACTGCTGATCGGCTCCCGGCCCCGAGATTTCGGCCCGGGGTATTCCTGACGAACGGCCCTTCCCGCGGCCGCATCGGAGGATCATCTCAAGCATCGCTGACGTGTACGTCAATAAGGACACGGTGCCGAGGAGAGATCATGCCTGCCACAGACCCCACCTTCTATCGCAGTCCGGGAGCCGCCGTTGCGGCCGCGCCCGAGCAACTCGCCTACGTAGCCGCATTCGACCCCGACGGCCGGACCAAGGACGCGCTCGCCGTCGTCGACTGCGACTCGGCTTCGGCCAGCTACGGCGGCGTCGTCGGATGGGCCGAATTGCCGACTGCCGGCAACGAACTCCACCATTTCGGCTGGAATGCGTGCTCGAGCGCGCTGTGTCACGAAGGCCATCATCACGACAATCTCGAGCGGCGCTTTCTGCTCGTGCCGGGCATCAGGTCGTCGAACACCTACGTCCTCGACACCAAGCCCGACCCCCGCAACCCGGTGCTCAAGCACATCATCGAGGCCGGCGAGCTTGCGGCCAAGGCCGGTTACTCGCGGCCACACACCGTTCATTGCGGGCCCGGCGGCATCTTCATGTCGGCGCTCGGCGGCGCGAACGGCGACGACGGACCGGGGGGTGTCGCGCTTCTCGACCACGACACGTTCCAAGTCCTCGAACCGTGGGAGAAGGACCGCGGATCGCAGTTCTTCGCCTACGACTTCTGGTGGCACCTCCGGCAGGACACGGTCGTGACCTCCGAGTGGGGTTCCCCGTCGATGATCGAGAACGGCCTGAACCCCGAGGATCTGCTGGGCCGCAGATTCGGTCACCATCTGAACTTCTGGAGCATGTCGGAGCGCACACTCACCCAGCGCATCGACCTCGGCGACCAGCATCAGATGGTGCTGGAACTGCGGCCGGCCCACGACCCGTCCGAGTCCTACGGGTTCGCGGGCGTCGTGATCAGCGTCGAGGATCTGTCGGCGTCGATCTGGTTGTGGCACCGCGACGGCGATCAGTGGGCGGTTCAGAAGGTCATCACCATTCCCGCCGAGCCGGCAGACGCAGACGACCTGCCGCCCCTCCTGAAGGGATTCGGCGCGGTTCCCCCGCTGGTATCCGACATCGACTTGTCCGTCGACGACCGCTGGCTGTACGTATCATGCTGGGGCACAGGCGAACTCAAACAGTTCGAGGTAAGCGACCCATTCCACCCACGGGAGACGGCGTCGGTGAAGCTCGGCGGGATCGTCCGACGCGAACCCCACCCGGCATTCCCCGACCAACCGCTGGGCGGTGGTCCGCAGATGATCGAGATCAGCCGCGACGGCAAGCGCGTCTATGCCACCAACTCGCTCTACGCGTCCTGGGACGAGGTCTTCTACCCCGACGGCGTCGGGTCGTGGATGGCGAAGCTCGACGCCGACATCACGAACGGTGGGCTGGCCGCAGACGTCGGGTTCTTCCCGCACGGAGACGACTTCCGCGGGCTGCGCGTTCATCAGACCCGGCTGCAGGGCGGTGACGCGTCGAGCGACTCGTACTGCTTCACCAACTGAGCGTCAACGGCTGCCCACGCGGACGATCAACTCGTCGGCGGGCACCTCGTGCCCCTTGGCACAGCGGATTTCGACGCCGGCCTGCGCGCCGCAGTCGGCGTGGGCCAGCCGCAGCGGCGAGCGGGTCGGCAGGTGCTTGCGGCCCCACTCGAACATCGCCCAAACGACCGGCATGAAGTCGATGCCCGACGGCGTCAGCACGTACGCCTCGCGGGCGCGCTGCCCGGGCTCCCGGTAGGGCCGCTTCGTCATCAGCCCGGCGTCGACCAACTCGGTCAACCGGGCGGAGGCGGCGGCCTTGGTGATGCCGACCCGCGTGCAGAAATCGTCGAACCGGGTGGTGCCGTAGTAGGCCTCCCGAAGGATCAGCATCGCCGACTTGGTGCCGAGCAGCGCCATCGTCTTCTCGATGGGACACTCGCCCACCGCTGACCACGCGTCCCGGTCGGCCAGCCTGCCCTGCAGAACTGTCATGGAATTCACCCCGCTTCTGAGTTGTTCTAAGTATACCTAGGTGGTATTCCCAGGTATAGACCGCTCTACTCAGCGGTGAGTGACAGGAGGCAGAGATGTCCGGATATGTAGGCCGTGACGCAGTCATTGTCGGGGCGGTACGCACGCCCATCGGAAAGGGCAAGGCCGGTGGCGCACTGCACGACGTGCTGCCGGTCGACCTTCTCGCCCACAGCCTGACGGAACTCGTGGCACGCACGGGCGTCGATCCTCTAGAGATCGACGACGTGATCGCGGGTGCCGTCACCCAGGTCGGTGACCAGGCCGCCAACATCGCGCGTAACGCATTGCTGACCGCCGGTTTCCCCGAGTCGGTGCCGGGGACGACGGTGGACCGCCAATGCGGCAGCAGCCAGCAGGCGATCAGCTTCGCCGCGCAGGGCGTGATCGCCGGCGCCTACGACATCGTGGTCGCCGCGGGCGTCGAGTCGATGGGCCGGGTACCGATGGGCTCCAGCGTGTTGCCGGGCAGCGACCCGTTCGGCGCGATGGCGCAGCGCTATCCCGACGGCCTTGTGCCGCAGGGCATCAGCGCGGAACTGATCGCCGCCAGGTGGGGCCTCTCCCGCCAACAGCTCGACGAGTTTTCTGCGGGTAGCCACGAAAAGGCCACTGCGGCAACCAAAGAGGGACGTTTCGACAACGAGCTGGCCCCCATCGCCGGCCTGGCCACCGACGAGATCATTCGGCCCGGCACCACCGTCGAGACGCTCGCGAGCTTGAAGCCGGCGTTCTACAATCCCGCCTACGAGGCACGCTTCCCACAGATCGCGTGGGAGATCACCGCGGGGAATTCCTCGCCGCTATCGGACGGCAGCGCCGCGGTACTCATCACGACGTCGGAGGTCGCCAAGCGGCTCGGTTTACGTCCGCTGGCCCGCATCCACACCGCCACCGTCGTCGGATCGGACCCGCTGTACATGCTCACCGGCGTCATCCCGGCCACGGAGAAGGTGCTGAAGCGGGCGGGACTCACGATCGCCGACATCGACCTGTTCGAGGTCAACGAGGCGTTCGCCCCGGTCGTGCTCAGCTGGGCGCAAGATACCGGCGCCGATCTGGCGAAGACGAACGTCAACGGCGGTGCGATCGCGATCGGCCACCCGTTGGGCGCCAGCGGCGTGCGGATCATGACCACGATGGTCAACGCGCTGGAGCAGCGCGGCGGACGGTACGCACTGCAGACCATGTGTGAGGCGGGCGGCATGGCCAACGCCACCATCATCGAGCGGTTGTAAGCACCGGCCAGGGGCCGGGCCGCGGTGGTGCCTTCCGCGGCCCGGCTTCGTCGTGTCTGTCACCTGACTCGGCTCACAATTCGGGGTTAGCGAAACTGCCGGGGTGGCGGCCAATGTGCGCCCAGAATGTCGTACCTGTCTGTGATGATGAGGTCATGTCCTCGTTCGCGTCGTCTGGCACCGCGACGGTGAGTCCTGGCCAACGGCTGGAGGTGTTGTTCGAGGAGTTGGCGGAGTTGACCGGTCAGCGCAACGCGATTGACGGGCGCATCGTGGAGATCGTCGCCGAGCTGGACCGCGACGAGCTGTGCGGCGCCACCGGCGCGCGGTCGGTCGCGGCGCTGGTGGCCTGGAAGACCGGCTGCTCACCGGCGAACGCTCACACGATCGCCACCGTGGCGGGCCGACTCGGTGAGTTTCCCCGCTGCGCCCAAGGCATGCGGCAGGGCCGACTGTCACTCGATCAGGTCGGGGTCATCGCAGCGCGGGCGGGTGAGGGTTCCGATGAGCACTACGCCGAGTTGGCGCGCAGCGCCTCGGTCAGCCAACTGCGCACCGCGGTCAAGCTCGAACCGCGACCCGACCCCGACCCGCGGCCCGACCCGCGGCCCGACCCGCAGGCCTCGATCACCAAAACCGGCGATGAGCAGTTCAGCTGCTGGCGGATCAAACTGCCCCATGTGGACGCGGCGAAGTTCGACGCGGCCCTGCAAGCGCACCAGGACGCGCTGATCGCCGAGTGGAAACGCGACCACGACAATCGCAGGACGACCTCAGAGGTCGCGCCAGATGTCGCGCCGCCGTTGCCCGGCACCGTCGAGGCGTTCCTGCGGTTGGTGGAGGCCGGCTGGGACGCCGAGGCCGCCCGCCGCCCGCACGGCCACCACACCACCGTGGTGATGCATCTGGACGTCAAAGACCGCGTCGCGGCGCTGCACCTGGGTCCGCTGCTCACCGACGCCGACCGCCGCTACCTGACCTGTGACGCCACCTGCGAAGTGTGGTTCGAACGCCACGGCCAGGTCATCGGCGCCGGCCGAACCACCCGGCTGATCAACCGGCGGCTACGCCGCGCCCTCGAGCACCGCCACCCCACCTGCGCGGTTCCCGGCTGCGGGGCCACCCGCGGCCTGCACGCCCACCACATCCGGCACTGGGAAGACGGCGGCCCCACCGAACTGGCCAACCTGGTGCTGCTCTGCCCCTACCACCACCGACTGCACCATCGCGGCGTCATCACCATCACCGGACCGGCCGACCGGCTCACCGTCACCGACAGCGCCGGCCGAGTACTCACCGACGGCTCCCTGGCCCGGCCACCCACCCAACCCCCACCCGCCGTCGCACCCTGCCCCGGCTCCAGCGGCGAACGCGCCGACTGGTGGTGGTACGAACCCTTCCAACCCCAACCACCACCCACAAACAACTAGGTTGGTTACCGGGGCCGGTTCTGACCAGCACCGTATCGAAGCTCAAACAGCTTCGGGTACAGAGCTATTCGGCGACCATCGCCGTCATCAAGATCCGCCTGACATGCGCACTAAAGGGTCGCGATCGGACACCCGCTTCGCACCAGCGGCGTACGGACCGTGACGATGATGGTCAACGCACTGGAGCAGCGCGCCGGCGCTACGCGCTGCAGGCGATGTCTGAAGCGGGTGGAGTGGCCAACGCCACCGTCGAGCGGGCGGGCCTAGGCCCGGGTCAGCTCGAACAGCGGGATGACGCGCGGCGTCTTCGACTGGTAATCGCCGAAACCCGGTGCGGCGGCGACCACCTTGTCGAAAAGCTCATCGCGTTCGGCGCGCGGCAACTCGCGGGCCGTGACGTCATAGGCGTTGGTACCGACCCCGATGCGCGCCTGCGGATTGGCCCGTAGGTTGTGCACCCAGTCGGGATTGGTGTCGGCGCCCGCCTTGGAGCCGATGATGATCATCTTGCCGTCGACGGTGAAGTACGCCAGCGGCGCCAGCCGCGGCTGACCCGACTTGGCCCCCTTGGTGGTCAGCAGCAGCAGGTCGGCGCCGGCGAACTGGCCGCCGACCTTGCCGCCGTTGGCCCGGAACTCCTCGACGAGGTTGGAGTTGAATTCCTTCATGAAGTCAGCGCTGGGAGTTTCACTCATTTCTCGTCCAGCTTCTGCGGCTTGGCGTCTATTCCCGATTCCTTGCGCTGCTGCGGCGTGATCGGGGCGGGCGCGCCGGTGAGTGGGTCGACGCCGCCGCCGGACTTGGGGAACGCGATCACCTCGCGGATCGAGTCCATTCCGGCCAGCAGCGCGGTGATGCGGTCCCAGCCGAACGCGATGCCGCCGTGTGGCGGTGCGCCGAAGGTGAAGGCTTCCAACAGGAATCCGAATTTCTCCTCGGCCTGCGCCTTATCGAGCCCCATCACGGCGAAGACCCGCTCCTGGATGTCACGGCGATGGATACGGATGGATCCGCCGCCGATCTCGTTGCCGTTGCACACCACGTCGTAGGCGTCGGCCAGGATGCTGCCGGGATCGCTGTCGATCTGGTCCTCGAACTCCGGCTTGGGCGCGGTGAACGCGTGGTGGACGGCGGTCCACGCACCGGAGCCGACGGCGACGTCACCTGCGGCCGTCGCATCGTCGGCGGGTTCGAACAGCGGTGGGTCGACGACCCAGGTGAACGCCCAGGCGTTCGGATCGATCAGGCCGAGCCGCTTGGCGATTTCGATCCGCACGGCACCGAGGAGGGCACGCGACGGCTTCGGCGGACCAGCCGAGAAGAATATGCAGTCGCCGGCTGACGCGCCGACATGCGCTGCCAGGCCGTCACGTTCGGCGTCCGACAGGTTCTTGGCCACCGGGCCGCCCAGAGTGCCGTCCTCGCCGACGAGCACATAAGCGAGACCCCGGTGGCCGCGCTGCTTCGCGAAGTCCTGCCATGCGTCGAGCGTGCGACGCGGTTGCGCCGCCCCGCCGGGCATCACGACGGCGCCGACGTAGGGCGCCTGAAACACCCGGAACGGGGTGTCGGCGAAGAAGTCTGCGCATTCGACGAGTTCCACGCCGAACCGCAGATCGGGTTTGTCCGAACCGAACCTGCGCATGGCGTCGGCATAGGTCATTCGCGGCAACGGTGTCGGGACGTCGTATCCGATCAGCGCCCACAAGGCGGTGAGGACCTCTTCGGAGATCGCGATGACGTCCTCGGTGTCGACGAAGCTCATCTCCATGTCGAGCTGGGTGAACTCGGGTTGGCGATCGGCGCGGAAGTCCTCGTCGCGGTAGCACCGTGCGATCTGGTAGTACCGCTCCATGCCCGCGACCATCAGCAGCTGCTTGAACAGCTGCGGGCTCTGCGGAAGCGCGTAGAACGAACCCGGCTGCAGCCGGGCCGGCACCAGGAAGTCGCGCGCCCCCTCGGGAGTGGAGCGGGTCATCGTCGGCGTCTCGACCTCGACGAAATCATGGGCAGCCAGGACACCCCGTGCGGCTGCGTTCACCTTGGACCGCAATCGAATTGCGTTTCCTGGCCCCTCCCGGCGCAGGTCCAGATAGCGGTATTTCAGCCGCGCCTCCTCGCCCGCCGTCTCGTCGAGCTGGAACGGCAGCGGCGCGCTCTCCCCGAGCACGGTCAGCGTGGTCGCGTTGACCTCGATGTCGCCGGTGGCGATCTCGGGGTTCGCGTTGCCTTCGGGCCGGATCTCGACGATGCCCTCGACGGCGACGCAGAACTCGGAGCGCAGGCGATGCGCGGCGGCCAGCACCGCCGCCTCGCGGAACACCACCTGTGACACGCCGGACGCGTCGCGCAGGTCGATGAAGATGACGCCGCCGTGGTCGCGCCGACGAGCAACCCAGCCCGCCAACGTCACCTTCTGACCGGCATCGGTGGCCCGTAGCGAACCGGCGGCATGGCTGCGCAACACGAAAAATCTCCCGGGGAATGGCCTGACGAGACGACTGCCACAGTGTAGAGGCCGCGAATGCGCCGGTAGCGTGGCCGTGTGGGAACACCTGTCGCGGTCGTCGGTCCCGGCGCGATCGGCTCGACCCTGGCGGCCCTGCTGCATGCCGCGGGCCATCACGTGCTGCTGTGCGGCCATACTCCGCGGGATCGGGTCGAGGTCAAGCCCGACGGCAAGGAGCCGATCATCGTGCCGGGCCCGGTGCACACCGACCCGGCCGATATCGACGGCCCCGTCGACATCGTCCTGCTCGCGGTCAAGGACACCCAGAACCAGAGCGCCTCCGGCTGGTTGGCGAAGCTGTGTGATGACCGCACGGTGGTCTGCGCGCTGCAGAACGGCGTCGAGCAGATCGAGCGGGTCGGCCCGCTGTGCCCGTCCTCGGAGGTAGTGCCCGCCGTCGTGTGGTTTTCCGCCGAACCTCGTCCCGAGGGCTGGTTTCGGCTGCGCACCGGCGTCCGCCTGGTGCTGCCCCCGTCCGACGGCGCCCACAAGCTCGCCGATCTGTTGCGCGACACCGGCGCTACCGTGGAACTCGACCCCGACTTCGTCACCGAGGCGTGGCGCAAGCTATTGGTCAACGCGCTGGCCGACTTGATGGTGCTGACCGGGCGCCGCTCGGGCATGTTCCGGCGCGACGACGTCGCCGCGCTCGCGCGCCGGTATCTGGCCGAATGCCTCGCGGTCGCCCGCGCGGAAGGGGCCTCCCTCGGCGACGATGTGATCGACGAGATCGTCGACTTGTTCGCCAAGGCACCCGAGGACATGACGACGTCGATGCTCACCGACCGCCAGGCGCACCGACGGCTGGAATGGGACATCCGCAACGGGGTGATCTCCCGCAAGGGCGCCCGGCACGGGTTGGCCACCCCGATCAGCGACGGCCTGGTTGCGCTATTGGCCGCGGCGAGCGACGGGCCCGGGTAGACAGCGTGCTCTAACGTGTATGGCCATGAAGCCATGCGAACGGGTCGGGTTGGACTTCGTCGAGACCGCACCCTTTCGCTTCGTCAGCGCCGTGGATTTGCCGGTCACCCCGGAGCAGGTGTGGGAGGTGCTCGACGACGCCGATTCGTGGCCGCACTGGGCCACCGTGATCACCAAGGTGACGTGGACCAGCCCGCAGCCGCATGGCGTCGGCACCACCAGGGTGGTCAACATGCGCGGCGGCATCACCGGCGACGAGGAGTATCTCGCCTGGGACCCGCACTCGCACATGGCTTTTCGGTTCAACGAAGCCTCCAGCGCAAGCATCGCCGCGTTCGCCGAGGACTACCGCATCGAGCCCACCGCCGACGGCTGCCGCCTGACGTGGGTGATGGCGATGAAGCCCAACGGTGTCGCCGCCCGGCTCGGGATGAGCCTCGGGCGGCCGGTGATGTCGTGGCTGTTCCAGAAGTTCCTGTACAACCTGCGGGACTACTCCGGGAAGCGGTATCCCGCCTCGGCCTGATATGTCGGCCTAGTAGAGGCCGGCCCATGCCTCGCGACGCACGCCGTCGGGGTCGGCGATCACCGTGTCGCGGGACGACTGGATGATCCGCGTCAGCCGCCGCTCACTGTCGTAGACCGGCCAATCGTGGCCGCTGGACCACTCGATCTCACCCGTCTGCCAGCCCTGGCCGGCGAAGTCCAGCCACGCCCGCTGCATGCGCTTGCCGACCGCAGGAGCCAGCCGCCGTCCGAGCGGATGCATCTTGCGGCCGAGGAACGAGCTGTAGCTGTGCTGGATGTGCACGATCTCGCTGCCATGGGTGGCGCCGAGACCGAGCAGCCGCAGGCTGAAGCCGACATGGTCGAACCGGTACATGTGCGTCGGCGCGTGTGCGCTGTAGGCGTCGGCGAACGCGCACGTCGGGGCGCCGAACATGACGTCGGAGCCGAACGCGATCAGCTCTCGTCGCCGCGGGTAGTGCGGATAGGCCGCCAGCAGCCGTTCGCGCGATGCGGGCGCGACCCTGTTGATGTACGCGTCGATCGACGCCGGCGTGGTCGGCAGCATGGGCGGCTTGGTCCACGCGAACATCGAGGCCTCGTGGCTGTTGGTGCCGATGATCAGCGGAATGCGGGCCAGTTTGCCTGCGCGCGCGGCGTCGACGGGGTGTTCCGGCAGCAGCTCGACGCCATGGGTCAGCCCGTAGGCCAATGTCGGCGTCGTCGCGGCGCTCTTCAGCTGGAGTCGGCCCGCCGCCCGTCGCAGTTGCCGTTGCGGCAGCGCCTTTACCTCGTCGGCGCTCACGCCGAGCCGCTTCAGGAAGTCATGGGCACCTCTGGCCCGCAGTTCGCGATCGGCGATCAACGGAAGCGCGGGACTCTGCGCGATCGCGCGGCGGAACAGCCCGTCGGCGGCCGGACTGGCGACCAGCGCCAGCACCGAGGTACCGCCGGCGGACTCACCGAAGACGGTCACCCGATCGGGGTCGCCGCCGAACGCCGCGATGTTCTCCCGGACCCAGCGCAGGGCGGCCATCTGATCCCGCAGCGCCAGGTTGTCGTCGAACCCGTCCCCGAGATCGCTCAGCTCGAATCCGCCGAAAACGCCTATCCGGTAGGTGATGTTGACCACCACGACGTTGCCGTTGGCCGCCAAGCGCGAACCGTTGTACAGCTGGAACTGGCCCGCCCCGAACACGAAAGCCCCGCCGGGGATCCACACCATCACCGGCAGCGAGGCGCTGGTGTCGGGCGACCACACCGTCAGCGTCAGGCACGCCTCGTCGCGGACCTTCGGGTCGTCACGTCCGCCGCCGACGAACGACTTGCTCTGCGGGGGCAGTGGTCCGTGCTCGACGGCGTCGCGCAGTCCCGACCACGGCAGCAGCGGGGCGGGCGCGAGGAACCGTCGTTCGCCGACCGGCTGCTCGGCGTACGGGACGCCGCGCCAGACCCCGACCGCACCTTCGGTCGTGCCGCGCAGGTCCCCTGACTGCGTGTGCACGACGGGGGAATGTCCGGCAACGACTGCCACACCCGAATCGTAGTGTGCGAAGCTTGCAGCCATGACCTTCAACGAGGGTATGCAGATCGACACCAGCACCACGTCGAGCAGCGGAGGAGGTCGCGGACCCGGCCGCGGAATCGCGATCGGCGGCGGTTTCGGCGGCCTGCTGATCGTGGTCGTCGCGCTGCTGCTCGGGGTCAATCCCAGCGACGTGATCCCGCAACAGCAAGGGCAATACGCCGACCAGGGTTACGACGCGCCCGGCTTCGATCTCAACCAGTGCCGCACGGGCGAAGACGCCAACAACATCGTGCAGTGCCGGGTGGTCGCGACGGGCAACTCCGTCGACGCGGTATGGCAGCAGCTTCTCAAGGGTTACACGCGACCGCGCGTGCAGCTGTTCAGCGGGCAAACCCAAACCGGCTGCGGACCGGCGACGAGTGACGTCGGGCCCTTCTATTGCCCGGTGGACCAGACCGCGTATTTCGACACCGATTTCTTCGAGGTGCTGAAGACCCAATTCGGTTCGAGCGGCGGCCCGTTCGCACAGGAGTATGTGGTTGCCCACGAGTTCGGGCATCACGTGCAGGACCTGCAGGGCACGCTCGGTCGCGCACAGCAGGGCGCGCAGGGCGCGACCGGCAACAGCGTGCGAACGGAGCTGCAGGCCGACTGCTATGCGGGTGTGTGGGCGCATTACGCCGCGATCACCAAGCAGGAGGGCACCGACGTGCCGTTCCTGGAGCCGTTGAGCGACAAGGACATCGCTGACGCGTTGTCCGCCGCATCGGCCGTCGGTGACGACCGGATCCAGAAGCAGGCCACCGGCCGGATCAACCCCGAGCAGTGGACCCACGGTTCGTCTGCGGAGCGGCAAAAATGGTTCACCATCGGGTACCAGACCGGTGATCCGAACAAGTGCGACACCTTCTCCACGGGCGACCTTGGGTAGGCGCGCCACCGCCGTCGATGCCGTAGCCGAGCGCTATCTCGCGACGTTCGCCGCGCTGGATCCCTGTGCCGCTACGGATATGGGCATCGTCGGCCACGACGTCAACTACGACGCCGAGATCACCGACTACTCCCCCGACGGTGTCTCGGCACGCGCCGAAGCGGCCCGCGACGCACTGCGCGAGCTGGATGACGTCACAGCGGAGGACGACGTCGACGTCGTGACGCTCGCGGCGATGCGGGAACGGCTCGGCGTGCAACTCGACCTGCATGACGCGGGCCTCGACGTCGGTGAGCTCAACGTCATCGCTTCACCGCTGCAGTCGATGCGCGACGTGTTCGATCTGATGCCGACCGTGACCGAAGACGACTGGCGGGTGATCAGCCAGCGCATGTCGCGGGTACCCGACCGCGTCGCGGGTTACGCCGAGTCCCTGCGCGCCGCGGTGGCGAGCGGCCGTGCGCCGGCGGTTCGGCAGGTGAATCGCGGGATCGAGCAGGCCGGCCAGATTCAGCAGCTGTTCTTGGACATGGTCGCCGACGCCGTCCCCGACAACCAGGCGCTCCACGGTGAGCTGCATGAGCACGCCTCGGCCGCGGCTGATGCGTACAGCAGGCTCGCCGCGGTTCTGCGCGACGAGGTCGGACCGCACGCCCGTCGCGACGACGCCTTCGGTCGCGGTGCCTACGGGCTGTTCTCACGGCTGTATCTCGGTGCGGTCGTGGATCTCGACGAAACCTACGAATGGGGTCTGCGTCGATTGGACGCCATTGTGGCCGAGCAGGAGTCGATTGCCCACCGGCTGTATCCCGGATCGTCGGTGGCCGAGGCACTTCGCCGGCTCGATGAGGAACCGCGTTACATCGTGCACGGCACCGACAACCTGCAGTCGTGGATGCAGGAGTTGTCGGACCGGGTCGTCGATGCCCTGGCCGGCACGCACTTCGACATCGCCGACCCGTTGCGCAACCTCGAGTGCATGATCGCGCCGACCCAGACGGGCGGCATCTACTACACCGGCCCGTCGGAGGACCTCACCAGGCCCGGACGGATGTGGTGGTCCGTGCCGCCGGGCGTGAACACCTTCCACACCTGGCAGGAGACGACCACCGTCTTCCACGAGGGCGTACCCGGCCACCACCTGCAGATCGGACGCGCCGTCGTGCTGGCCGGTCAGCTGAACCGTTGGCGGCGGATGGGATGCTGGGTGTCAGGGCACGGCGAGGGCTGGGCGCTGTACGCCGAACGTCTGATGGCCGAACTCGGATGGCTCGACGATGCCGGCAACCGAATGGGAATGCTTGACGCCCAACGCTTCCGGGCTGCCCGCGTGGTCATCGACATCGGTGTGCACTGCGGCATGACCGCTCCCGGCGGGGGGACATGGGACGCCGAGAAGGCGTGGGTGTTCCTGCAGTCGCACAGCGCGATGAAGGAAGCGAATCTCCGCTTCGAACTGGACCGATATCTCGGCTGGCCCGGCCAGGCGCCGTCCTATTCCGTCGGACAGCGGATCTGGCAACAGCTGCGCGACGAGACGGTCGGCCGCGGGGTCTCGCTCAAGGAATTCCACCGCCGCGCACTGGATCTGGGTGGCCTGCCGCTCGACGTGCTCAGTTCGACGTTGTCGGAGAGCTGAAAAGCACTCTCACCGAGCCATCTGCGACCAGCCGGCCTTCATCAGACCCAGGTGCTTATGGATCGGTTTCTTCAGCGCGTACACGTGCGCCTTGGGCTCGGGTGTCTGGTCGTTCTCCAGCGATTCGACCGTCTTCAGCGCGACCTCTTTCACCTCGGCGGCCATCAGATCGCTCCTGAGCTCGGACCGCTCCTGCTCGGCCGGGCTGTCGGGCTGCTGCCCTTCCCGCTGCCTCTGCTGGTCGATCGGCGCGCCCGCCTTGGCGTGCTCCTCCTTCTGCTGCGCGGTGTACTCCTTCGACAGCACCATTCGAGAGGTGGCTGTGGGTCTGGTCATGTGAGTTCTCCTGTGTTGTTCACCTACGGCCGCAACCCAAGCTAGGAACCCGGGCTTCCTGTGGCTCGCTTGTGAGCACAACCCGCGTAACCGCCGTTCCCCCAGTTATGCGCATTTTGCTCACGTCGCAGTGGCAACTACGGAATTCGTTCGCGAACAACGCGATTCACCGGTAGCGAAGTCGCTTCATCGCCGCGTCCGTCTGCTTAGTGTTGAGCGATGGACACCACCGATGTGACACCGAACCTGACCATGTTGCGTGTCAACGGCTGGCAGGTTTACCTCTGGCGGGACGGCGATTCCGTCACGCTCATCGACACGGGGGCGCCGGGTTCCGGCGCCGAGATCGCCGCCACCGTGCCGGGCATCGACCGGATCGTGCTGACGCACGGCCACGTCGACCACGTCGGTTCGGCCGCAGAGCTGCGCGAATCGACCGGCGCGTCCGTGATGGCCGGTGCCGATGACGCGGCCATCATCCGCGGTGAAGCCGACATGTCACCGCCGGTCTTCGAAGACTGGGAAGTGCCGATCTACAAGCGGGTTTCGGCAGGGTTACCCGCCGCCGCCCCCTCGGTACCCGTCGACCGGGAACTCATCGACGGCGACATACTCGACTTCGGCGGCGGCGCGCATGTCCTTGCGATTCCCGGGCACACCGAGGGCAGCATCGCAGTGCATCTGCCCGAACACGGTGTGCTGTTCACGGGCGACACCATCGCCAACGTCGGATCGGTGATGCTCGGCACGTTCAACCAGGATCGGACACGCACGGTCGCGTCCTTCCAGCGCCTCGCGGCTCTCGACATCGAGACTGCCTGTTTCGGCCACGGCGAACCGATCCGGGGCGGAGCCGCTGGCCACCTCCGTATGGTGGCTGCCACACTGACGCCATGATCGAGCCCGACACCAAGGACTGGACCTGGGTCATTTCCCAGCGTTGCCCCGAATGCGGATTCGACGGGTCGATGTTGAGCCACACCGACGTAGCCGGTCACATCAGAGCCGACGCAGGCGAATGGGTCCGCAGGCTGAGCGCGCCCGACGTCAAATCGCGTCCGCGGCCGACGGTCTGGTCGCCGCTCGAATACGGCTGCCACATTCGCGACGTGCACCGGATCTTCAACCACCGGGTCCGGCTCATGCTGGACGAAAACGACCCACACTTCCCGAACTGGGACCAGGATGCCACCGCGATCGAGGATGACTACGGCTCCCAGGATCCCGTTGCCGTGATGTCGGAACTGCTCGAGGCGGCGCGCACGGTCGCGGTCACCTACGAGCACGTCCCGCCCGAGGCGTGGTCGCGGCGCGGGTTACGCAGTAACGGCAGCGAGTTCACCGTCGCATCGATCGCGGTCTATCACTTGCACGACGTCGTCCATCACGCGCACGATGTCGACCATGGCTGAGGACACGCCGCTGGCGGGCAAGGTCGCCTACGTAACCGGAGCCGCCCGAGGGCAGGGCCGCTCGCACTGCGTGCGGCTCGCCCGCGCCGGCGCCGACATCATCGCGATCGACGCCTGCGGCCCAGTCGCCGAGCACAACGGCTATCCGCCCGCCGAACCGGCCGACCTCGCCGAGACGGTCAACCTCGTTGAGGGGGAAGGCCGCAAGATCCGGGCCGAGGAGGTCGACATCCGCGACCTTCTCGGCCAGCAGCGGGTGGTTTCGGACGCGTTCGAGCAGTTCGGCCGTCTCGACATCGTGGTCGCCAACGCCGGTGTGCTCAATTGGGGCCGTTTGTGGGAGATTTCGGCGCAACAATGGCAGGACGTGATCGACATCAACCTCACCGGGCTGTGGAACACGGTGAAGGCGGCGGTGCCACCGATGATCGAGGCGGGCAACGGCGGATCGATCATCGCGATCAGCTCGGCGGCGGGCATCAAGGCCGTACCCGGCTGCGGTCACTACTGCGCCAGCAAGTTCGGCGTTGTCGGTGTGACCAATTCGCTCGCGGTTGAGTTGGGCGAGTTCGGGATTCGGGTCAACTCAGTGCACCCGTACGGCACCGACACGCCGATGGGCAACGATGCGTCGATGTGGCAGATGTTCGCGGATCACCAGAACTTCATCCACAGCTTCTCGCCCGGCGCGCTGCCGACCGACTCGCTGGCCGCGCCCGATTTGGTCTCCGACATCGTGGTGTGGTTGGCCAGCGATGCGTCGTCACTGGTGACGGCCGCGCAAATCCCTGCGGATAAGGGCTATCTCAAGGTTTAGCGGGCCACCGGCGTCAGTGCGGTGACGCCGCACCGGAACAATGCTTCCGTCGTCGCCACCGACCCGTCCGGAAGGCCCGCCGCCTTCAGCGCCTGCGCCTTGAACGCCCGGGCTGCGGCGGTCAGTCGATAGGAGACGGCGGTGACGTCTTCGCCGACCGAGCCGGCGTCGCCCCACAACGCCACCTCGGCGCGACGGCGGTCCGAGGTCGAGACGAACCGCTTGACCCGTTGATCGGTCGCGTACACGTCGGCCGCGACTGCCAACGTGGCCGCCCGGTCGGGCTCGTCGGTGATCGCCTGGAGGTCGTCGCTCAGATCGAAAACGTCCGCTCCGAGAATCTTCAGCGCCCGTTCACCGGTGCGCTCGGCGACCAGAACGTTGACCTGCCAGCCCGCCATCCTTCGGTCGTACAGCCAACCGCCCGCCGAGGCGACGACGTCGGCGACGTTCGCCGACACGACGGTCATTTCGTGCCGCAGCACGGTGCCCGCACGCGCGCGACCCGGCGTCACTGCATGCGCATTACGGTTGTCGCGCTTGGTTGTGCGGTAAGTCTGCGGCGACATATCGGGTCCAATCTCGGCGAGCGGTTGTCCGGGCTGCGACAAACCACAGCGTGACACTTCTTCGTGAATATGTAAAGGTTCGCTTTCCGCGTGTTACAGCCTCGACTGCTCCTTGATCGCGGTGTCCGTGCCGCGCAACGGGCGAATCAACGAGTCCTGGGTGAACGACGCGATCAACTCGCCCTCCTCGGTGTGCACGGCGCCGCGCACGTAGGACATGCCCGCGCCGACCTGTGTGCTCTCGTGCGTGTAGAGGATCCAGCCGTCCCAGCGCACCGGCTCGTGGAAGCTGACCGACACCGTCATCGGCGCGGTCGACACCGTCAGATGCGACTGGCTGGTGCCGATACCTTCGTGCGCGCGCATCGTCGTCGAAATGCCAAGGTGGCCGGTGAAATAGGCGATCAGCGCCTTGGCCAAGTCGTCGCGGTCGGGAATCGGGTCGTAGTGCACCCAGGCGTACAGCTCCGGCGGCCCCACCTCGTCGGGGCTGTTCACGTCGACGACGTCGACCAACCGCAGCTGACGTCCACGCATCGGCATCTCCGAGACGTTCGCGTCCGCGGGTGCGGCGACCTGCGGGCGCGGCAGATGATGACGAATCACGTCGCCGGTCGGCACATCCGCGAGAACCGTCGCAGTGATGCAGCGCTTGCCGTTCTGCTTCGCCGACAGCACCGCGGTCGCCGTCGACCGTCCTTCGCTGACGACGTCGATCTCCAACTCCACCGGACCCGCACTGACCATCACCGCACGCGCGAACACCGCGTACACCGAACGCACCGACTTCTCACCGAAACGTTTGGCTGCGGCCACGATCATCTGGGCGAGCACCTGAGTGCCCTCCACGACCTGCCGTTCGTCTTGGCCCGCGGGGCCGGTCTGGGCGATGAAGCGGTTCTCACCGTCAGGTTGCACGTCGAACAGGTCGAGCAGGGCCTGCACCGTCCATTGCGGCTGCGCTGAGTCTGTCGTCATGGGTGGGAACAGTAACCGAGCACCGACGGAAGCGGTAACGTCATTACCATGGCGAAGTCGAGCGGGCGATCGTCGGCGGCAGCCGCCGACACCGAACCGCGCGAGCGACGCTTCATGCGTTCGGCGCTGGCGATCCTCGGCGAGACGGGCCGCACCGACTTCACCGTTCTCGAGGTCGTCGAGCGGTCGAAGACGTCTCTGCGATCCTTCTATCAGCACTTCTCCACCAAGGACGAACTGCTGCTCGCGTTGATCGACAAGATCATGTCCGAGTCGACACGCAAGTGGCGTGACGACACCGCCGGGCTTGCCCCCGTTGCCGCGCTGCGAATGCTGATCGACCGAATCTGTACACCGGCAGAATCCACCACTCAGGACAAGGTCAACCGCGGCCTGACCCACTACAACGACCACCTTGCCGAGGCGCTGCCGCGCGAGTACGCGAGGGTGCTCTCCCCGGTGCACGACCTGATCAAGGACATCATCCACCGGGGCATCGCCGACGGATCGTTTCGCAAGAATCTCGACGTCGACGCCACCGCGGCGCTGATCATGCAATCGGTCCTCGGCGCGATGCGCCTACAAGCCCTTGGCGCCGAACTCAACGGCGTCCCCGTCGACGCCGGCCATATCTACGACTTCTGTGCGGCCGCCCTCGGCACGCCTGGCGCATCGCCGTGACCTGCCGAGAAGCAGCTTCTCGGGGGGTGGTGTTTTCGCTGGTCCAAAAGTGGTAACGTCATTACCACCACAGCCAAACGAGACTTTCAGGAGGCGAATATGCCTGCCCGCCAGCTCCCGTATCCGGTGTTCGACGCCGACAACCACTTCTACGAGCCCAAAGAGGCGCTGACCCAGTTCCTGCCGGACCACCGCAAGAACGTCATCGACTACATCGAGGTCCGCGGTCGCACCAAGATCATGGTGCGCAACCAGGTCAGCGATTACATTCCGAATCCGACCTTCGAGGTCGTCGCGCGACCGGGCGCCCAGGAGGAGTACTTCAAGCACGGCAGCGGCGGCAAGAGCTTCCGCGAGGTGATGGGCAAGCCGATGAAGGCGATCCCCGCGTTCCGGGAGCCCGGCGCCCGACTCGAGGTCATGGACGGCCTCGGTCTCGACTACTCACTGATGTTCCCGACCTTGGCGAGCCTCGTCGAAGAGCGGATGAAGGACGACCCCGAGTTGATCCTGGACGTCATCCACGCGCTCAACGAGTGGATGTACGAGACGTGGCAGTTCAACTACTCCGACCGCATCTTCTCCACCCCGGTCATCAACCTGGCCATCGTCGACCGCGCACTCGAGGAACTCGAGTGGTGTCTGGAGCGCGGCGCGAAGACCGTCCTGGTCCGGCCGGCGCCGGTGCCCGGCATGCGTGGCACGCGCTCGTTCGGCACCGAGGAGTTCGACCCGTTCTGGCAGGCGTGTGTGAAGGCGGGCATTCCCGTGTCGATGCACGCGTCCGACTCCGGTTACGCCGAGTACCTCAACGACTGGGAACCCGCCGATGAGTTCCTGCCCTTCAAGCCGACGGCGTTCCGCATGGTCGCCATGGGCAAGCGGCCCATCGAGGATTCCATGGCGGCGCTGGTGTGCCACGGCGCCCTGACCCGCAACCCGGACCTTCGCGTCCTGTCGATCGAAAACGGTGCGGACTGGGTTCCCTACCTGCTGCACCAGTTCGAGAACACGTTCAAGAAGATGCCGCAGTCGTTCCCCGAGGACCCGGTCGCGGCCTTCAAGCGAGGCGTGTACGTCGCACCGTTCTGGGAGGACGACTTCGCCAAGATGGCGGACCTGTGCGGCGTCGACCGCATCATCTTCGGGTCGGACTGGCCGCACCCCGAGGGCCTGGCCGAGCCGACCAAGTTGATCGACGACCTGCAGGGGCTCGATGAGGAAGGCCAGCGAAAGGTGATGGGCGGCAACATGGTCGAGCTGTTCAAGGTGCCCAACGAGATCGTCCACAACCCCGACGTGCCGCCGCTCGTCATCCCCGCGTGAGCGACGCCACGAACCCGGAGGTCCTTCTTTTCGCCTCGACGACCCAGTCGTTCCTCGAGAAAGAAGCATCGCTGAGCCGGCTGCGTGAACTTCACGACGCCGGCACCTCCTTCGAGAGCGATTGGTGGCGCCGTGCCGCCGAACTCGGCTGGACGAGCTTGCTCGTCCCCGAGGAACTCGGCGGCGGTTCGGTGTCCGGCAGCGGTGTGCGGGACTTGGCGCTGGTCGCCGAGCTTGCCGGGAAGACGGTCGCACCTGGTCCGTTGCATCCGGTGAGCACCGTGCTCGCCGGGCTGGTCGAGGCGCCCGAAAACCACACGCAGACAATCGAATCCCTGGTTAGCGGTGAGGTCATCGCTTCGTGGGCGGTCTACGAACCGGGTAAGTCGTGGGCGCCGATGGCACCCGGCGTGACGGCGATGCCCACCCAGAGCGGCTTCCGGCTCGACGGCGTGACGGATCGCGTCGAGGCGGGTGCCGAAAGCGCAGTGCTCCTGGTGGTGGCGAAGTGCGACGGCGCGGTGCGGCAGTTCCTGGTGCCGACGGATGCGGCCGGGGTGTGCGTCGAACCGCAGAGATCTGTGGATCTGGTGAAGCGTTACGCCCGTGTGCATTTCGACAGTGTCGAGGTCGACGCATCGGCCGCCGTCGGCTCCGCTGAGCAGACGCCGGCGCTGATCTCCCGACAGAGCCAGATCGCGCAGATCCTGCAGTGCGCCGAGGTCGTCGGCATCCTCGACGCCGTGCTGAGGTTCACGGTCCAGTGGGGCTTCGACCGACACTCGTTCGGCCGACCGCTCGGCTCCTATCAGGCGCTCAAACACAAATACGCCGACCTGAAGATCTGGTTCGAGGCGTGCAAGGCGGCCACCAACGCCGCCGTGGCCGAGGTGGCCACCCGGTCACCGGACGCGGAGATGGCTGTCAGCGTCGCGAAGTCCTATGTGGGTGAATACGCGCCGGGGATGCTGCAGGACTGCGTCCAGTTGCACGGCGGCATCGGTGTGACATGGGAGCACGACCTTCATCTGTATCTGCGCCGGGTCGTGCTGGACCGTTCGATGTTCGGCACCCCCGAGGAACACAATCTGCGCGTGTACGCCATGACCGCGGACGCGAGGAGCGAAGAAGGCACCGAAGCGCGGGAGTCTGCCTGATGACCGAGACGACATCGGCCCCAGCGTCCACCGAATCCGTCGCCGAGTTCGCCGAGCGGGCCAAGGCGTGGTTGGCGGAGAACATGCCCCGCATCGATCCGGCCAATCCGCCGGAGGCCGATCGCGGCGAGGAAGCGCCGTGGCTGCGCGCCCGCGAGTTGCAGAAGATGCTCTACGACGGCGGATTCGCCGGCATCTGTTTTCCGCGCGAATACGGCGGACTCGGCTTACCCATCGAGTATCAGCGGGCGTTCGATGAAGTGTCGCGCACCTATGAGCTGCCGATCATCCTCAACACGCCGACGTTCACGATCTGTGCGGCAACGATTCTCGACACCGGCAGCGAGGAGCAGAAGAAGCAGCACATCTCGGCCGCGCTGCGCGGTGACGAGGTGCTGGTGCAGCTGCTGTCGGAGCCCAGCGGCGGGTCGGATCTGGCCGGGGTGATCACCCGAGCCGACCGCCAGGGCGACAAGTGGGTGATCAATGGTGCGAAGACCTGGAGCACAAGCGCTTTCGCCGCCGACTACGGGCTGATGCTGGCTCGAACCGACTGGGATATGCCCAAACACGAGGGCTTGACCATGTTCCTGGTGCCGATCGACAGCCCTGGCATCACCCTGCGCCGGATCAAACAGGTGAACGGCTCCGTCGAGTTCTGCGAGGAGTTCTTCGACAACCTCGAACTCGGCGACGACGCCGTCGTCGGTGAGGTCAACGAGGGCTGGCACGTCGCGTCCCGGCAGCTGTACCACGAGCGGCGCGCGGTCGGCGGCGGCTCGGAGTTCGCCAGCGGCGTCGGCGCCGAGGGCAAGACCGATGTGCCGATCGACTGGGTGGGCCTTCTCCGGGCGACCGGGCAGGCCGACAACGAGCGCGCCCGCGAACGCGCAGGCCGGGCGATCGTGCACAAGGCGGTGCAGGAACGGCTGATCGACCACGTCTACCACGGTGTCCTCGATGGTTCGCTGCCGCCCGCGGCCGGCTCGATCATCCGCATCACCCACGCCGAGACCCACCAGGTGGGATTCGATACCGCCGTTGCCCTGACGGGCAGCGCCGGAGTCGTCGAGGGCGGCGATGACTTGATCCGGTTCGGCGAACGCTACCTGTCGAGGCAGACCGCTGCGCTCGGCGGCGGCACGACCGAAATCGCCCGTAACATCATCGGCGAACGGGTGCTCGGCTTCCCGCGCGAAGCCGCCGCCGATCGCGGAGTGCCGTTCAAAGAGGTGAAACGGAACAAGGGCTGATCACAGGTATGTCCGCAAATGATCGGACATACCGCGTCGGAATGCCCGCATCGCAGGCACTTTCGGCTTGATGCCGTCGGCGCCGTGGTACATGCCCGCAACGGTCACCAGTTCGCAGCGCACGTCGTGTGCGGTGAGCCGTTCGGCGTACGCGACACCCTCGTCGTAGAGGATGTCGAGATCGCCCACGCCGACCCAGGCCGGCGGCAGACCGGACAGGTCGGCGATCCATCGCTTTGTCATTCAGAACAGGGTGGGCTGTGTCGCCGCGGTCGTCAAGACCGTTGGGGCCTCGGCGCTTCGAAACGATCGCCGGTCTGGCGCCAGCCCGTGCTTGCGCACCAACGGAGTCGCCCTGTCGCGCAGCACGTCTCGGTACTCAGCGGGCAGGTAGGCGCCACGCCGATACAGGTGCCGGTACGCGGCGACCAACTCGGGGTGCGACCGCGCCAGCCAGGACATGAACCAGCCCCGTGTCGAGCCCCGAAGATGCAGTCCGAACACCGTCACGCCGGTGGCGCCCGCGGCGGCGATCTGGCCGAGCAGATCATCGAGGTGCTCCACCGAATCGGTCAGATGTGGCAACACCGGCGCGACCATCACATGGCAGTCCAACCCAGCGTCGCGGACCGCGGCGATCAGACCCAGCCGCGCCTGCGGCGACGGTGTTCCGGGCTCGACGTCCTTGTGCAAGACCGGGTCCCCCACGGCCAGGGATACCGCGACACTGACGTCCACCCGCGTCGCCGCCGCCGCGATGAGCGGAAGATCGCGCCGCAGCAGCGTGCCCTTGGTGAGGATCGAGAACGGCGTGCCGAAATCGGCCAGTGCGCCGATGATCCCGGGCATCAAGGCATAGCGTCCTTCCGCGCGTTGATAGGGATCGGTGTTCGTGCCGAGGGCGACGGTCTCGCGCCGCCACGACTTGCGGCCGAGTTCGCGCCGCAGCACCTCGGCAACGTTGGTCTTGACGACGACCTGGGAGTCGAAGTCGGTGCCGCAGTCCAAGTCGAGGTATTCATGGGTGGGCCTCGCGAAGCAGTACCGGCAGGCGTGCGAACAGCCGCGGTAGCCGTTGACGGTGTAATTGAAGGGCAGCACCGACCCGTTGGGCACCTTGTTCAGCGCGGACTTGCACAACACCTCGTGGAACGTAATGCCGTCGAACTGCGGGGTACGCACGCTGCGAACGAAACCGATGCGTTGCAGGCCGGGCAGCGCGCCGTCGTCGACGCTGACACCCTGACCGTCCCACCTCACGGCTTCAATTCGAACTCACGTTCGAACCGATGTCAAGCGATGCCGCTGACGATGGCGGGTGGAGTGCCACGGCGAGGCCGCCCGCACCCGTCAACAGACTGGCCCGCATGGTCTCCGACGGAAAATGACTCGAGATTGCCTCCAAATTTTTGCCCAAGTGTAATTAATCTGTATTTTGCAGTGTCTGTTGGCGCTATCTAGGCTTGCTTGTTAGATTGCTAGATCTGCACGCTGCTGTGCTTTTAAGAGAGGCATCAGCGTCGAATTCGGTGCTGCTTTCGGCCAATGGGAGGCTCGTTGACCGTCATTGAACTGCCTCGCGCGGACGACCCGACCGCTAGCGACGGCACGGTGATGAGCTGGTGGGACGCCGACGCCGAATGCACCATCGCGATCGCCAGACCCGCCGACGATGCGGCGTTGTGGCGGGAATACCTGGCCGGCGCCGAGCGGTCCTATCGCAGGCACGGCATCGGCGCGGCGATCGATGTCGACGCGATTCGCTCGTCCGGCGACACGACGCTCTTCTGGACGATGCTCGACGCGACCGGAACGGTGATCGGCGGTATCCGTGCCATCGGTCCGCTGATTTCGCCCGCCGAATCGCACGCAGTTGCCGAGTGGGCGGGGCAACCCGGCCTTCCGCTGGTCCACAAGATGATCGCGGACCGGCTGCCCTTCGGCGTCGTCGAGATGAAGTCGGCCTGGGTCACCGACGATCCCGGCCGCAATCGCGGCCTCACCGCATCGCTGGCCCGCGCAGGGTGTCACGTGCTCGCCGTGTTCGGCGTTCAGTTCTGCATGGCCACCTGCGCACACCATGTACTCGCGCGCTGGCGGTCATCGGGCGGTGTGGTGGCGCCGATCCCCTCCACGCCCTACCCGGACGAGCGGTTCCACACCAAATTGATGTGGTGGGACAGGCTCACCGTCACCAATCTCGCCGCACCCAGTCAGACCGCCAGGCTCGTTTCCGAGATGGCGAATATCAGCCAGCGTCTACACAACCCGAGCCGCCATGCGACAGTGGGAAGTTGAGGTCATGTTCATCGAAACACAGTGGGATCACGAGGTCGACGTCGTCTGCATCGGCGCCGAGGGCGGAGTGCTGGCCGCGGGACTCGTCGCCGCGAACGCCGGCTTCGATGTGTACCTGGGCATCTCGGAGTCGTCCGCGCCAGCAGGAGACCTGGCGGCGTCGTTGGGTTACCGCGGTGGGGATGGGCAAACGACGAAGTACCTGGCCGGCTTTGAATACGCCTTCGGTGACGTCGGTCGTTCGCAGGGCTTCTGGCCCGTGCGGGCCGTCGAGGAGTCCGCACCACCGCGTTCGGGCCGCCGCGGTGCCATCGAACCGTTCTTCGGCGCCGCGCTCGAGCAGTGGGCACACCAATGCGCGGCGGCGCCGAACGGTCTGGTCTACAACCGGGTGACCAAACGCCAGATGACGGAGATGCGTAGCGCCACCCGCGGCGAGAAGATCGAGGCGGCCGTCGTCGGATCGGTGGAGTTGAGCCCGGGCCTGCCGGCGTTGTCGGTGGGCGCGTGGCTGAGAAGCCAGGCAACAGAAGCCGGGCTCAGGCCCGACATCGATGTCCGTCTGGTCAAGCTGGTCTTCGAGGACGGCGTGGCGGGCGCGCTGATAGATACCCAAGACGGTGTGCTCGCGGTGCGGGCCCGGGAGAACCTCGTCATCGGTGTCGGCGATTGCGCGATGGAGGGCTCACTACCACTCATCAGCGCCACCGAGCCGGTGACCGTGAACGTCTGCCTGGTCAGCAAGGCGGCCAGCCGCTTCGGCGAACTCGAAATCGTCACCGCGACGGGCGACGACAACCGCGTGTTGTTCGTCGACGCGCCTGGGGCCGAGCTTCAGCTGGCGAGCGGGCTCTGACCTACCAGTTGCCGAGTTGGCAGCGAGCCGTATACGGACCGCCGGACTGCGACACCACCTGACCGTCGACCTCGATCTCGCAATGCGCGTTCGGTACGGCCTGTCCGCCGTGTGCGGCGGCGCTCGCGTCGATGGTCGCCCACTGCGCGTCCTCGAGGGTGGTCGTGTATTCCCACGGCGTGCCCACGTTGTCCTTCTTCAGGAAGGCGTACGGATCGGCGTTGTAGGCGTCCTTGCTCGGCGGTTGTGCGGTCAGATAGTTGACCTGGAAGTTCACCCCGGTGTCCGATGTGAGCCGGTAGGTGACCTGATGACCGGTCGGCTCGGCGTTGGCCGTTGCACTACCCACCCCGACTGACGCAGCTGCGAGCACGAGCGCTGCTCCGACCCTGATTGTCGCGTTTCGCATATTCGTCACATCGACCGACGGTACCGGATTGTTACAACCGCAATCATCGGCCGACCGTGCGCGTCTGCGGGCGGCACGCCGGGCATTTTCGGCACTCTGCGCACGCTCGCCCCAACCGAGGTGGCACGCTGCCGAGGTGAGCACGCCAGCGGAACCGCAGATCCTCGCCGACACCGGCGGACTCCTGGTCACCGATGACGGCCGACGGGTGCTGGTCATCGACCGCTGCACGGGTGCGCTGACGACGATCGCGTTCGTGCTGGGCGTCCTGACACTCGTCGTCGGCGGCTTCGGACTGGCGGCACTCGTCGCGGACACCCCGTCGCGCGCCGTGGGCTGGACCTTCCTGGGGGTCGGTCTCGTCGTGGCGGCGTTGGCGGTCCTCGCGATGCGCAAGGTTCGGGGACGCCGAAAACAAGCGCTGAGCCGGTGCCGTCCGGTCGCGGTCATCGATCGCAAGCTGGGACTTTTCAGCTATCGCGGCGGGGCCTTGGTGCAGCTGGATCAGGTTCGTTTCGCACGCAGGCTTCAAATCGGCTCGAGCTCACCGAAACTCGTGGCCGTCACGCCCGGCGGAACGCTGGTCCTCAAGCGCGGCAACCCCTTCGACGGCGGCATCGGCAACGTCGACGAGATCCTGACCTCCGTCAGCGCAGGCTCGTCGGGTTGAGGCCGTCGGGCATTTCCTGGCCGACGTCTTCGTAGGCCTCCGGTCGGCCCACCAGTCGGGAGTCCCGCGCCGGAACTCCGTGCCGTTGTCGGCGGCGGCCTTGCCCCCCACACCCAGTTAACGCAGGCTCGTGCGCGCCGAGCGTGCGTGAACTGCGCAGTTGTGCGCGGGGTGTCGTGCGACAGACACGCGCGCTCGCGCAGGGGGGTTACTCGCGAAGGGGGGTTACTCGTGAAGGGGGGTTACTCGTGACGGGGTTGACGGGCCAGCCGGGACAGCACGTCGGCCAATACGGCGTCGGCGGCGACGTCGACCTGCTCGCCCGTCGAGAGATCCTTCACGCCGACGGTGCCCGCCTCGATGTCGCGGTCACCGGCCACCAGCGCGATCGACGCGCCGGACCGGTCCGCAGCGCGCATGGCACCCTTCATGCCGCGGTCGCCGTAGGCGAGGTCCACCCGCACTCCCGCCGCGCGCAGACCTGCCGCCAACGTCGACAACTGAACCTTGGCCTGCTCGCCGAGGGGAACACCGAAGACGTCGACCCGTGCGGCCTCGCCGATCGTCTTGCCCTCGGCCTTCAACGCGAGCAGCGCTCGGTCGACGCCGAGCCCGAACCCGATGCCGGACAGATCTTTCCCACCGAGTTGGTACATCAGCCCGTCGTAGCGGCCGCCGCCGCCGATACCGGACTGCGCACCGAGGCCGTCGTGAACGAACTCGAAGGTGGTCTTCGTGTAGTAGTCCAGCCCGCGCACCATGCGTGGATTGATCGCATACGGCACCCCGATCGCGTCGAGATGCGCCAGCACGCTGTCGAAATGCTGCTTGGCCGAATCGGAGAGGTGGTCGAGCATCACCGGGGCGTCGGCCGTCATCTCCTTTATGTGCGGTCGTTTGTCGTCGAGCACCCGCAGCGGGTTGATCTCCGCGCGACGCCGGGTCTCGTCATCGAGATCGAGCTTGAACAGGAACTCCTGCAACAACTCTCGATACTGCGGCCGGCAGCTGTCATCGCCGAGCGAGGTGATCTCCAACCGAAATCCGTCGAGGCCCAGCGACCGGAACCCGGCGTCGGCGACGGCGATCACCTCTGCGTCGAGCATCGGATCGTCGACACCGATCGCCTCGATGCCGACCTGCTGCAGTTGCCGGTAGCGACCGGCCTGCGGACGCTCGTAGCGGAAGAACGGTCCCGAATAGCAGAGCTTGACCGGAAGCGGGCCGCGGTCCAGGCCATGTTCGATCACCGCGCGGATCACGCCCGCGGTTCCCTCGGGTCGCAGCGTGACCGACCGGTCGCCGCGGTCGGTGAAGGTGTACATCTCCTTGCTGACCACATCGGTGGACTCGCCCACGCCGCGGGCGAACAGCGCGGTGTCCTCGAAGATCGGCAACTCGATGTCGGCGTAGCCGGCGCTGCGGGCCGCCGCCAGCAGGCCGTCGCGCACCGCCACGAACTGCGCGGAGTCCGGCGGAAGGTAGTCCGGCACGCCTTTGGGCGCCTGGAACTGAGTTCCGCGGACGTGAGGAGCAGTAGACATCACAGAGTCAAACCTTCGAGGAAGGGGTTGGCGCGGCGCTCGAAACCGATGGTGGACTTCTCGCCGTGCCCCGGTAGTACCACGGTGTCGTCGTCGAGCACCATTAGTTTTGTCACGATCGAGCCCAGCAGATCGCGGCCACTGCCGCCCGGCAGGTCCGTGCGCCCGACCGACTGCCGAAACAACGTGTCGCCGGTGAAGACGATCTGGGGTCCGTCCGCTTCGACGCGGAACACCACCGAGCCGCGGGTATGCCCCGGCGTGTGGTCGACGGTCACCACCGTGTCGCCGATGTCGAGTTTGTCGCCGTCACGGTCCAGTTCGAGCACCTGCTTGGGCTCGCGGAAGAGCGCGCCGAACGCGATCTGGCCGAGCCGCGGGCCGAAGCCCTTGATGGGGTCGCTCAGCATGAACCGGTCGTCCGGGTGAATGAAGGCGGGGCATCCGTAGGTGTCGGCGACCTTCTGCGCCGACCAGATGTGGTCGATGTGTCCGTGCGTCAACAGCACCGCGGCCGGGGTGAGCCGGTTCTCGTCGAGGATCCGGCGCAGCGGACCCATCGCGCGCTGGCCGGGGTCGACGACGATGGCGTCCGCCCCGGCCCGTTGCGCAAGCACATAGCAGTTGCAGGCCAACATGCCGGCCGGAAATCCGGTGATCAACACGGCGCCCATTTTCCCATCCCGGACGGCCAGCGGGTCTCTTGGCCCGCGCTCAGCTAGTACTGGCACACTCGTTGCCGACTGACGAGCTCACGAGGAGGACCACGGCGGTGCCGACCAACGAACAGCGGCGGGCGACAGCGAAGCGCAAACTCGAGCGACAACTGGAGCGACGGGCCGCTCAGGCACGCAGGCGCCGCCTGTACACGATCATCGGCTCCGTGCTGGCGGTGGTCGCGGTGGTCGCCGGCGTGGCGGTCTTCGTCGTGACCCGCAAAGACTCGGACAAGACGGCCGCAGCGTCGACGACGACACCGAGCTCGTCGGCGGCGTCCACGGAGCAGGCAGCGGCGGGCGACGGCCAGCTGCCCGCGTTCAAGCCGCCGGCCGATCTGGGCGCCGACTGCCAATATCCGGCCGCCCAACCGGCCAGCAAGCCGAACACGCCACCGCGGACCGGAAAGGTGCCGACCGATCCCGCGCAGGTCAGCGTCAGCATGACCACCAACCAGGGCAACATCGGCATCCAGCTCGACAACGCCAAGGCGCCGTGCACGGTCAACAGCTTCGCCAGCCTGGCCCAGCAGGGCTACTTCAACGACACGCCCTGCCACCGGCTGACCACCAGCCCCAGTCTGTCCGTGCTGCAGTGCGGTGACCCGACCGGTTCCGGCAAGGGTGGACCGGGCTACGAGTTCGCCAACGAATACCCCACCAACCAGTTCCAGCCCGACGATCCGCAGCTCCAGAATCCCGTGACGTACCCGCGCGGGACGCTGGCGATGGCCAATGCCGGGCCGGGCACCAACGGCAGCCAGTTCTTCCTCGTCTACAAGGACTCGATGCTGCCGCCGAACTACACGGTGTTCGGCACGATCGACGACACGGGTCTGGCGACGCTGGACAAGATCGCCGCCGGCGGCGTCGAAGGCGGCGGTCAGGACGGCAAGCCGGCGATCCCGGTCCAGGTGAAGAGCATCGGGCTGGACTGACGCGCGTGACGATGCCCGGGCCGCCGCCACCGTACGGTGCGTACCCGCCGCCGTACGACCCGTACGGCTATCCGCGGCCGCGACCGACGAACGGCATGGCGATCGCGTCGCTGGTCTGCGCGTTCGTGTTTGCACCGCTGGGCATCGTGTTCGGCCACATGTCGCTGGCGCAGATCAGGCGCACCGGTGAGGAGGGGCACGGGCTGGCGGTGGCCGGCCTGGTGATCAGCTATCTGATCACCGTCGGCAGCATCATCGTGTTGACCGCCGTCGTGTTGTTCACCATCACCGTCGCGCGCCACCTCGATGACCAATCGCGGTACTCCCCGGAGATCACCGCGGCGCCGGCACCGGACAACGGGCTACCGCAGTTCGATCCCCCGCCCAACCTCGGCGCGAATTGCGCCTATCCGACGACCACCGAGCCGGCCAGCAAGCCCAACACGCCGCCGCGTTCGGGCCGGGTTCCGACCGATCCCGCTCACGTCAGCGTCAGCATGTCGACCGACCGCGGGAACGTCGGGTTGCAACTCGACAACGCCAAGGCGCCGTGCACCGTCAACAGCTTCGCGAGCCTCGCCCAGCAGGGCTACTTCGACGGCACGAGCTGTCATCGCCTGACCACCGGGCCGCAACTGGGCGTGCTGCAATGCGGCGACCCGTCAGGGACGGGAACGGGCGGCCCGGGTTATCGGTTCGCCAACGAGTACCCCACCAACCAGTACCGGATCTCGGATCCGGCGCTGAACACGCCGGTCAGGTATCCGCGCGGCACGCTGGCGATGGCCAACGCGGGGTCGGGCACGAACGGCAGCCAGTTCTTCCTCGTCTACGCCGACTCGATGCTGCCGCCGACGTACACCGCGTTCGGCACGATCGACGCGACCGGCCTGGCCACGCTCGACACGATCGCCGCCGGCGGTGTCGCGGGTGCGGGCAACGACGGCAAGCCGGCCACCAGCGTGACGATTGACTCGATCCGGCTGGACTAAGCGGCGCTCGTGACGCGGTAGACGTCGTAGACGCCCTCCACGTTGCGCACCACGTTGAGTACGTGGCCGAGATGCTTGGGGTCACCCATCTCGAAGGTGAACCGGCTGATGGCAACCCGGTCATTGGAGGTCGTCACCGACGCCGAGAGGATGTTGACCTTCTCATCGGCCAGCACTCGCGTGACGTCCGACAGCAACCGGTGCCGATCCAGTGCCTCCACCTGGATGGCGACCAGGAACACCGAGGACGGCGACGGCGCCCACTTCACGTCGATGATCCGCTCGGCCTGCTGTTGCAGCGCCGAGGCGTTGGTGCAGTCGGTGCGGTGCACGCTGACCCCGCCACCGCGGGTGACGAAGCCCATGATGTTGTCGCCCGGAACCGGCGTGCAGCATTTCGCGAGCTTGCTCAGCACACCGGGAGCTCCTGGCACGGATACTCCGACGTCCTCGGTACTACGCTGGCGCACCGGCATCGTGGCCGGGGTGGACCGCTCCGCGAGTTCGTCGGCAGCCTCGTCGTCGCCGCCGAGCTGGGCTACCAGCCGCTGCACGACATGTCGCGCGGACACGTGACCCTCGCCGACCGCGGTGTAGAGCGCCGAGACGTCGGTGTAGCGCAACTCGCGCGCGAGCGCCGCCATCGACTCGGCATTCATCAAGCGCTGCAACGGAAGTCCGCCACGGCGCACCTCGCGGCCGATGGCGTCCTTACCTGATTCCAGGGCCTCTTCGCGCCGCTCCTTGGCGAACCACTGCCGGATCTTCGCCTTCGCGCGCGGCGACACGACGAACTGCTGCCAGTCCCGCGACGGCCCCGCGTTGGGCGCCTTGGACGTGAAAACCTCGACGACTTCCCCGTTTTCCAGCCTGCGCTCCAACGCGACCAGCCGACCGTTGACACGCGCTCCGATGCACCGATGACCGACCTCGGTGTGAACGGCGTAGGCGAAGTCCACGGGCGTCGACCCGGTCGGCAGGGTGATGACATCGCCCTTCGGCGTGAACACGAAGATCTCCTTCACGGCGAGGTCGTAGCGCAGCGACTCCAGGAACTCGCCGGGGTCGGCCGCCTCCCGCTGCCAGTCGAGCAGTTGGCGCATCCATGCCATCTCGTCGATCTCGGTGGCGCTGTGCCCCGACGGAACTCCGTTGCGGCCCTTGGCTTCCTTGTAGCGCCAGTGCGCGGCGATACCGTATTCGGCGGTGCCGTGCATGTCGTTGGTGCGGATCTGCACCTCCAGCGGCTTGCCTTCGGGGCCGACGACGGTGGTGTGCAGCGACTGGTACACCCCGTAGCGCGGCTGGGCGATGTAGTCCTTGAACCGCCCCGCCATCGGCTGCCACAGCGAATGCACCACACCCACTGCCGCATAGCAGTCCCGTATTTCGTCACACAGGATGCGGATGCCGACCAGGTCGTGGATGTCGTCGAAATCGCGGCCCTTGACGATCATCTTCTGGTAGATCGACCAGTAGTGCTTCGGTCGGCCCTCCACCGTCGCGGCGATCTTCGACTTCGCCAGTGTGGCATTGATTTCGGAGCGCACCTTGGCCAGGTAGGTGTCCCGCGAGGGCGCCCTGTCGGCCACCAGACGGACGATCTCCTCGTACTTTTTCGGGTGCAGGATGGCGAATGCCAGATCCTCGAGTTCCCATTTGACGGTCGCCATGCCGAGCCGATGAGCAAGCGGAGCAATCACTTCCAATGTCTCGCGGGCCTTGCGGGCCTGCTTCTCCGGCGGCAGGAAGCGCATCGTCCGCATGTTGTGCAGCCGGTCGGCGACCTTGATCACCAGCACCCGCGGGTCACGCGCCATCGCGATGATCATCTTGCGGATGGTCTCGCCCTCGGCGGCGGTGCCCAGCACCACGCGATCCAGTTTGGTGACGCCGTCGACGAGATGGCCGACCTCGTCGCCGAACTCGGCGGTCAGCGCCTCCAGCGTGTAGCCGGTGTCCTCGACGGTGTCGTGCAGCAGCGCGGCCACCAGCGTCGTGGTGTCCATGCCGAGTTCGGCCAGGATGTTCGCCACGGCCAACGGATGGGTGATGTACGGGTCGCCCGATCGGCGCAACTGGTCGGCATGTCGCCGCTCGGCGACGTCATAGGCCCGCTGCAGCAGCGCGAGGTCGGCCTTCGGGAAGAACTCGCGGTGGACGGCGACGAGCGGCTCCAGCACGGGGTTGACGGCGCTGCGCTGAGACGTCATCCGCCGCGCGAGCCTGGCGCGCACCCGGCGGGAGGTGGAGGTCTTCGCGGTGTCCTGCGCGGTCGGGATGGCCATCGGCGCGGTTTCCGGGGCGTCGCCGGACACCGGCGGTGTCTGCACGGCCTGACCCGTGCCCTGGTCCTCAGCCATCGTCACCTCCCTGCCACACTTCGAGGATATCGCCTCAGACGATGTGCAGGCTGCTGACGGGTAGCGGTTCAAGCAGCTCCCGGCCGTTGAGCGCGGCCAGTTCGAGCACGACAACAGCACCGGTGACCCTCGCGCCCGCCGCGGTGAGCAGCCGTGTCGTCGCCGCCAGCGTGCCGCCGGTGGCCAACACGTCGTCGATGATCACGACGTTGCGACCGGACAGGTCGATGCCGTCGGCGGGTACCTCGAGCGTCGCCGTTCCGTACTCCAGCTCATACGTTTCGCTGTGCACCGGCGGCGGCAGCTTGCCGGCCTTGCGCACCGCGAGCACGCCGATGCCGAGCCGGTTGGCGACCGCACCGCCGACCAGGAAGCCTCTGGCGTCGATGCCGGCGACCAGTTCGGCGCCTGCGGCGAGCTCGGCCAGCGCAGCCGTCACCACCGCCAGCCCGTGCGGGTCGGCGAGTACCGGGGTCAGATCCTTGAACTGGATTCCTGGTTCCGGGAAGTCGGCGACCTCGCGGGTCAGCGATTCGATGACGGCGGTGACCTCGGTCATGGCTCGACTCCCACTCGCTCCGGTCCTCGCTTCGCTGCGATCCTCACTCGCGCTCGCCTTCCGGGGCGGCACTCACTTCGCCAGCACCCACCTGTCCATGTTCCATCCCGCGCCCCAGCGCGTCGGATTGCTGCTCACCGCATACATCTTCGTCGATGTGATCAAACTCCGCTGCTGCCGGTACAACGGCAGCGTGGGCAGATCGGTCCACAGTACGGGCCCGGCCTCGCCGAGCAGCCGCGCGACCTGCTTCGGGTCAGCCGTCACCGCGAGCGCATCGATTATGCCGTCGATCTGCGGGTTCGCATATCCCGACAGATTGTTTCCGTTTCCGCTGTGCAGATCGTAGGCGTCCATCGCCGACGACCCGGTGGACCCGCTTCCGGTCGCGCCGCCGGTGCTGGCCAGCAGCACGTCGATCCCGTTGTTGCGCAACGTCAGTGGTCCGGTGGTATCGGACCCGGCGTCCTGCACGGTGATGCCGGCCGGTGCGCAGGATTTGGCGATGGCGCCGACCGTCGCGGCGAGTCGCGCATTGGGGGTTTGGTATCCGATGCGCACCGTCAGCGGTTGATTTCCCAACGCGTCCCGCGCGGCGTTGGGGTCGGCGGCGACGAACTGTTGTGCGCCGACCGCCTCGCCGTTTCCGACCGCCTCCTCGGTGACCGGGTTGAGGCGGGTGTTGGCGATCGGAACCTCCGCGTTGCGGGCGATGACGTCGCGTGGTGTGCACAGCGCCAGCGCGCGCCGGGCGGGCGGCGCGGCGAGCGGGCCCTGTGCGGCGAAGATCAGTTGTTCGATGCCCGCTGACGGCGAGTCGGTCTGGGTGTAGCCGTCCGGCATGTTGAGCACACCCGACGAGCCCGCAGCGACGTCGACGACGTCGACGGCACCGTTGTTGAGCCGGTCCTGCACGTCGGCGCCCCGCGGTCGGACCGTGATCTTGTTGGTGACGGGCTTCGCGCCCCACCACTTGTCGTTGGCGACGAGCACCACCGCACCGTCCTTGCCGACGGAGTCCAGCTTGTAAGGCCCGGACGACGGGAAGCGCTTCACGTCGAGGTCCGGCGTGAGGTTCCAGGTGCTGTTCCACGCCTGGGCGATGCGATCGATGGTCGGGCCGTCGTTGTTGAGGATGGCGGTGGTCACATCGACGCCGAGCTCGTCGGCGAGAACATGTGCCGGCATCAGCGCGGTGGCGGCGAACAGTTGACCGAAATCGACCAGTGCGCGGTCGGGGGCGAACGACACCCTGGCCCGCTTCTGCCCTGGCGCGCAGTCGACGGTGGCGATGTCGCGGTAACCGGCCTGACTGGCCGCCCCGAATCCCGGGAACCGCCCGGACTGGGCAGCCCAGGCGAGGACGAGGTCGTCGCACGTGACGGGCTTACCGTCGGAGTACACCGCCTTGTCGCTGATCACATAGTCGAGCACCAGCGGCGCGCGACCGACGACCGCGATGGAGCCGAAATCGTGATCGCCGACGATCTGGCCGTCGGGGCCGTGATAGTTGAATCCGGTCAGCACCCTCGCGAACGCCTGCGGACCGGCCGACGCCGCGCCCGCGACGGTGTTGGTGTTGTAGGTCGTCAGCGCGCCGTCGACGGCGTAGGTGATCTCGCTTGCGGGGCTGTTCGAGCAGGACGACACACCCAGGGCGCATGCGAGCGCGACTGTCAGCGCGGCGGCTGTCCCCCGCAAGCAGGCCGTCATGAGGTGCGCTACCGCCGCCGGGTGTTCCGCTTACCCGCGGGCCGTCCGGTCCTGCTGCTGGTCGGCCGGATCGGCCGGGCGCCCGGCGCGGGCTTATCCGCGACCGCATGCTTGCCCGTCGTCGCCGCTGCGGTGGATGCGGCCGCCACGGTCTCCTTCTCGGCGTCGGAGTCGGCGGGCTCGTCGTCCGCGGGCTCCGCTGCCGCCCGGGACTTCTCGGCGGACGGTTTGCGCCGGTTGAGCACTCGGCGGGTATGGGTGCGCACCAGCTCGGTGCGTTCGCGGAGAGAGACCAGAAGCGGTGTCGCGAAGAAGATCGACGAGTAGGTGCCGACGATGACGCCGACCAGCTGCACCAGCGCGAGGTCCTTCAGCGTGCCCACGCCCAGCAGCCACACCGCGACCACCATCAGCGACAGGATCGGCAGCACCGAGATCAGGCTGGTGTTGATGGACCGCATGAACGTCTGGTTGATGGCCAGGTTGGCCTGCTCGGCGAAGGTTCGGCGGGTGGTGTGCTGGAAGCCGTGGGTGTTCTCCTCGACCTTGTCGAACACGATGACCGTGTCATACAGCGAGAAGCCCAGGATGGTCAGCAGGCCGATCACGGTGGCGGGCGTGACCTCGAATCCCACCAGCGAGTACACACCGGCGGTGACGACGAGGTCGAAAACCAGTGTCGCCATGGCGGATATCGCCATGTACCGCTCGTAGCGAATGGTGATGTAGGTGGCCGCGAGGACCAGGAACACCACCAGTGCGATCAATGCTTTCTTGGTGATCTGGCCGCCCCAGGTCGACGACACCGCCGAGTCGCTGATCGCCTGCTTGCTGGGCTGCCCGTCGAGACCCTTCGGTTGGAAGGCATCGAACAGCGCGTCGCGCAGCTTGGTGGTCTCGTCGTTGGTCAGGGCCTCGGATCGGATCTGCACCGTCGCCGATGGCCCGTTTCCGACGATCACGACGGTTTCGGCGTTCTTGCCGATTGCCTGGCTGAACACCGCTTCGACCCGTTGGATGTTCACCCCCTCGGCGGGCATCGACACCTTTGTGCCGCCCTCGAAGTCGATGCCGAATGTGAAGCCGCGCACGATGATGCTCGCGACGCAGACCGCGACGATCAGACCGCTGATCGTGTACCAGAGCTTGCGGCGCCCGATCACCTCGAAAGCGCCGGTGCCGGTGTAGAGCCGGACGAAGAAGCCGTGTTTCGGGGCGTCGGCCGCTGAGCTCTCCAGGTCTGGCGCCTCCACGGCGCTGGATTCGGTCACGTCGGATGTGCGCTTGGCCATCGGCTAACCCCGTCCCGTCGCGAATGAGGACACTCGACGCTCACGCGCGATCTGCTGCACGGCGCCGAGGCCGTTGAACGCGGGCTTGGCCAGCGTCGTCGACTTCGACGCGAGGAAGATCAGCGGCCACGTCACCAGGAACACCACCACCACGTCGAGAATCGTCGTCAGGCCGAGCGTGAACGCGAAGCCCTTCACCTGACCGATGGCCAGGATGTAGAGCACCACCGCGGCGAGGAACGTCACCGCGTTGCCGGAGATGATCGTCCTGCGCGCACGCTCCCAACCGCGCGGAACCGCGGAGCGGAACGAGCGGCCTTCGCGTATCTCGTCTTTGATGCGTTCGAAGAACACCACGAACGAGTCGGCGGTCGTGCCGATACCGATGATCAGACCCGCGATGCCCGCGAGGTCGAGCGTGTAGTTGATGTATCTACCGAGCAGCACCAATATCGCGAAGACCATTGCGCCGGAAGCGATCAGCGACAGCGCCGTCAGCAGCCCGAGTACCCGGTAGTACAGCAGCGAGTACACCAGCACCAGCGCCAGGCCGATGGCGCCGGCGATGAGGCCCGCCCGCAGAGACGTCAAACCCAATGTGGCCGATACGGTTTCGGCTTCCGAAGATTCGAACGACAGCGGCAGCGAGCCGTACTTGAGCACGTTGGCCAGCTCCTTGGCGCGCTGGGCGGTGAACTGTCCGGTGATCTGGGTGTTGCCGCCGGGGATCGCTTCCTGAATCTCCGGGGCGCTGACGACCTGCGAGTCCAACACGAAAGCCGTCTGTGTGCCGACATGGGACGCGGTGAAGTCGGCCCACACGTTGGCGGCATCCGGTTTGAACTCCACCTGGACCACGTACTCGCCGCGCTGGGTGTCCATGCCGGAACTGGCGTTCTTGATCTGCTCACCGCTGATGATCGCCTTGTCCAACAGATACACCTGGGAGTGGTCGGTGGAGCAGGTCACCAGGGGCAGGTTCGGATCATCGTTGCCTGCGAGAATGTCGTCCTCGTTGCAGCGGGTGGCCTGGAACTGCAGCGCCAGGATCTGGATCTGCTGTTCGGTGCTCTGCCGCAACGCCTTCTCATCGGCGATGCGCTGCGCAAGGTCCTTCTGTTGCGGTTTGGGGGCCGGACCTGGCGGTGCCGGGCTCGGCGGCGGAGCCTGCGGGTACGGACGCGGTTGCGGGGTCTCCGGCGCTGCGGGTGCGGGCTCCGCGGGCGCACCACCCTGCTCGGCGGGCGCACCGGGTGCGCCGCCCTGCTCCGCCGGCGCCGGCGGCGCCTCGGGCGGAGGTGCGGGCGCGCCTGCCGGTGCACCGGGCTGGCCGGCGGCCGGGGGCGGACCGGCCTGCGCACCGGGCTGCTGCGCCTGCTGGGCGGGGATCACATGGATCACCGGTCGGATGTACAGCCGTGCCGTCTGACCGAGGTTGCGGGCCTCATTGCTGTCGTTGCCCGGCACCGTGATGACGAGGTTGTCCCCGTCGATCACCACCTCGGACCCCGAGACGCCGAGACCGTTGACACGCGAGGAGATGATCTGCTGAGCCTGGTTCAGCGCGTCCTGGGTGGGCCGCGAACCGTCGGGCGTGCGGGCCGTCAGCGTGACCCGGGTGCCGCCCTGCAGGTCGATGCCCAGCTTCGGCTTCGCCTGCTTGTCACCGGTCAGGAAGACCAGCAGGTACACGCCCACCAGCAGCGCGAGGAAGAATGACAGGTAGCGGGCAGGGTGCACCGGCGTTGAAGGCGATGCCACGTTTCTTAAGTCTCCTCGAGGTCAGGTCGTCAGCACCGCAAAGGGTACGTGCCGCTGCTGAAGGCCCAACTGTCAGTCGTCAGGTCAGTCGGTTCTGATCGGAGCCATCCGTGATCTCCGTCGCCGTCGATTCGGGCTCACCGGCGTCATCGTCGTCGTCGAACTCGTCGTCGGGGGTGACGCGATCCCTGATGGCCAGCTTCATCCACGTGGTCACGACGCCGTCGGCGATCTCGAGTTGCACCTCGTCGTCGGTGAGGGCCGTGATTTGCCCCTTCAGGCCTGACGTGGTGTGCACGAAGTCGCCGACCCGCAGCGAGTTGTGCAGCTCGATGGTCGCCTGCATGGCCTTCTTCTGGCGCCGCGAGGCGAAGAACATGAACGCGCCCAGGATGATGAGCAGAGGTAAGAAAGCGACCAGATCCATGGCAGCAACTGTCTTTCGTGTCGTTTGTGCGATGACGGCCCCAGACCGGTGGTGGGTCGATCCTCGAAGCCTTCTCGGAGACCAGTGTGCCATTGCGGCCGCTGCTGGCCGAGCGACCCCGTGTTCCCGGGCGCCGAGCTACGAAATCCGTTGCACCGATATCCTCCGGCGGGCGATCCCGGCGAGCGGCGCGGAAGTTTTCAATCGGATCGGTGCCCCGCCGACTAAGCTGAGACAGCGTGAGCACCCTGGAGCAAAGCCGCCTTCTGGCCACCAGCATTCCCGGTCCGCGCTCGAAGGAACTGATCGACCGCAAAATCGCGGCGGTATCGCGCGGCATCGGAAACACCATGCCGGTGTATGCGGCGCGGGCCGGTGGCGGAATCGTCGAAGACGTCGACGGCAACCGCCTCATCGACCTCGGGTCCGGCATCGCCGTCACGACGATCGGGAACGCCTCAACGCGCGTCGTCGAGGCGGTGCGAAACCAGGTCGCCGACTTCACCCACACCTGCTTCATGATCACGCCGTACGAGGAGTACGTCGCCGTTGCCGAAGCGCTCAACCGCCTCACTCCCGGCAGCTACGAGAAGCGCTCCGCGCTGTTCAACTCCGGCTCCGAGGCGGTCGAGAACGCGATCAAGATCGCCAGGACGTACACCCGCAAGCAGGCCGTGGTGTCCTTCGACCACGCCTATCACGGCCGCACCAATCTGACCATGGCGCTGACCGCGAAGTCGATGCCCTACAAACACGGCTTCGGCCCGTTCGCGCCAGAGATCTACCGGGCGCCGCTGTCGTACCCGTTCCGCGACGCGGAGTTCGGCAAGGAGATGGCGACCGACGGCGAACTGGCCGCCCGCCGCGCCATCACCGTCATGGACAAGCAGGTGGGCGCCGCCAACCTGGCCGCGGTCATCATCGAACCGATCCAGGGCGAGGGCGGTTTCATCGTTCCTGCGGACGGCTTCCTGCCTGCGCTGCTGGACTGGTGCCAGAAGAACGACGTCGTGTTCATCGCCGATGAGGTACAGACGGGCTTCGCGCGCACCGGCGCGATGTTCGCCTGCGAACACGAGGGCATCGAGCCCGACCTGATCGTCACCGCCAAGGGCATCGCCGACGGGCTTCCGCTGTCGGCGGTGACCGGCCGCGCCGAGATCATGGATTCGCCGCACGTCAGCGGCCTCGGCGGGACGTACGGCGGCAACCCGGTCGCCTGCGCGGCGGCACTGGCCACCATCGAGACGATCGAAGCCGAAGGGATGGTGGCGCGGGCCGCCGAGATCGAGCAGCTGATGAAGGACCGCCTGCACCGGATGCAGGCCGAGGACGACCGCATCGGCGACGTCCGCGGCCGCGGCGCGATGATCGCGATGGAAATCGTCAAGCCGGGCACCCTGGAACCCGACGGCGAGCTGACCATGAAGCTGGCGGTCGGCTGTCACACTGCCGGGGTGATCGTGCTGACCTGCGGGACTTTCGGGAACGTGCTGCGCTTCCTGCCGCCGTTGAGCATCAGCGACGATCTTTTGCTCGAGGGTCTCGACGTGCTCGCGCTCGTGCTCGCCGACCTGTAGCGCGCGCCGAGAGGCCCGCTCCTAGCTCGGCGGCGGGAGCCTCAGCAGGAGCCGCGCACCACCCATCGGGCTGGTCTCCAGCTTCGCCGTGCCGCCGTGGATCTCCGCCTGCTGAGCCACCAGCGCAAGCCCGAGCCCCGAACCCGATCGCGACGCCGTCGACCCCCGCGAGAACCGGTCGAAGACGGCGGCCCGCTCCTCCTCCGGCACACCGAGGCCGTTGTCGTCGACGGTGATCTCCACGCCGTCGACGGAACTGATTGCGGCCAAACGTATTTCACTGGCACCACCGTGCTTCACGGCGTTGGTGATCGCGTTGTCGATGACCAGTCGCAGGCCTGCGGGCATGCCGACCATGAGCACCGTGGTGGACGACGCCAGCGACACCTCGAGGTTGGGATAGTTGCGCATCGCGTCGTGGGCGGCCCGGTCGAGCAGGTCGGTGATGTCGACCGGGACGAAGTCGGCGACGGTCGTCAACTCGCCCTGCGCCAGCCGTTCCAGGGCCGACAGCGTGGCCTCGATCCTGGTCTGCGTGCGGATGACGTCGGCGATAACTTCCTTGCGCTGCTCATCGGGCAGGTCGAGGGTGGACAGCACCTCGAGGTTGGTGCGCATCGCGGTCAGCGGCGTGCGCAGTTCGTGGGAGGCTACCGCCGCGAAATCGCGTGCCGACTCCAACGCGGCCCTGGTGCGCTGCTGTTCGTCGCCGATGCGGGCGAGCATGCCCTCGACCGCCTCGGCGATCTCGACCGCCTCCTGCACCCCGCGCACCTTCACCTCATCGGGATTGGATTGTGCGTTGATCACCCGGGCCTGCTGGGCAAGCACCCGGAACGGGTTGATCATGATCAGCCACAGAACCGAGGCGACCACGACGGTGCCGATGATGACCCCGCCGCAGATCAGCAGCACCCGGCGGTGCAGCTCGTTGATCCGATCGTGTGTTTCGGCCAGCGGGGCGCCGACCGCGATCGAGGCCGAGCCGGCGGTGAAGGTGCGCACCCGATACTCCACGCCGTCGATCGTCGTGCTGGCATAGCCGTTGTCGAACTTCGGCAACACGATGTCGTTCGGCACCGAAACGGTGATGCCGTCAACGCGGGCGGTGCGTACCAAGCCGGCCTTCGGGGACGGTTGATCGAGCCCGGGATTCTCGGAGTTGCGCAGCAGCGAGCTGATATCGCCCAGGCTGCTGACCGAGTCCAGGCGCCGGTCCAGCTGGCTGTACTGGTCGTTGGTCACCCCGAACCAGACCCACGCGCCCAGGATGATGACCAGGGCAACCACCGCGAGGGCGGCGACGATGACGATGATGCGCAGCGACATCACGCGCGCCAGCAGCCGGTAGAGGCGTTGAACGAGGCGCACTATGACACTGCGGGCCGACGAGCGTGCATGGAGTCATCTTGCCCGATGAGCGCCCGGCGACAGCGAGCCCGGTCGGGGCGTCACTCGTCGCTGTCGCTGTGGCTTCGGCCGATGTGCGCTTCGGCGCGCATCCGGTCCACCATGTGCGGATAGTGCAGCTCGAATGCGGGCCGCTCCGAACGGATCCGGGGCAGCTCGGTGAAGTTGTGCCGCGGCGGCGGGCAACTGGTCGCCCACTCCAGCGAGTTGCCGTAGCCCCACGGGTCATCCACGGTCACCGGCTCGCCGTAGCGCCAGCTCTTGAACACGTTCCACGCGAACGGAATGACCGACACCCCGAGGATGAACGCGCCGATGGTCGACACGACGTTCAGCGTGGTGAAACCGTCGGTCGACAGGTAGTCGGCATACCGGCGCGGCATGCCCTCGTTCCCCAGCCAGTGCTGCACCAGGAACGTCACGTGAAAACCGATGAAGGTCAGCCAGAAGTGCAGCTTGCCCAATCGCTCGTCGAGCAGCCGGCCGGTCATCTTCGGGAACCAGAAGTAGATGCCGGCGTAGGTGGCGAACACGATCGTGCCGAACAGCACGTAGTGGAAGTGCGCCACCACGAAATAGCTGTCGGTGACGTGGAAGTCGATCGGCGGGCTGGCCAACAGCACGCCGGACAGGCCGCCCAGCAGGAACGTCACCAGGAAACCGACGGCGAACAGCATCGGCGTCTCGAACGTCAACTGACCTCGCCACATCGTGCCGATCCAGTTGAAGAACTTGATCCCCGTGGGCACCGCGATGAGGAACGTCATGAACGAGAAGAACGGCAGCAAAACCGCGCCGGTGGCGAACATGTGATGCGCCCACACCGCCATCGACAGCGCGGCGATGCTGAACGTGGCGTAGACCAGCGTGGTGTAGCCGAAGATCGGCTTGCGCGAGAACACCGGTATCACCTCGGTGATGATCCCGAAGAACGGCAGCGCGATGACATACACCTCGGGGTGGCCGAAGAACCAGAACAGGTGCTGCCACAGGATCACGCCGCCGTTGGCCGGGTCGTAGACGTGGGCCCCGAGGTGGCGGTCGGCGGCCAGGGCGAGCAGGGCCGCGGTCAGCAGCGGAAAGATCAGCAGCACCAGGATCGACGTCACCAGGATGTTCCAGGTGAAGATCGGCATCCGAAACATCGTCATGCCCGGCGCCCGCATGCAGACCACCGTGGTGATCATGTTGACGCCGCCGAGGATGGTGCCCAGACCACCGACACCGAGACCGAGGATCCACAGGTCGCCGCCCGCGCCCGGCGAGTGGATGGCGTCGGTCAGCGGCGTGTAGGCGGTCCAGCCGAAGTCGGCCGCACCGGTCGGAGTGATGAAGCCGGACAGCGCGATCGTCGCACCGAAGACGAACAACCAGAACGACAAGGCGTTCAGCCGCGGGAACGCCACATCCGGAGCGCCGATCTGCAGCGGCAGCACCAGGTTGGCGAACCCGAACACGATCGGCGTGGCATAGAACAACAACATGGCGGTGCCGTGCATGGTGAACAGCTGGTTGTACTGCTCGTTGGACAGGAACTGCAGTCCCGGCGCCGCCAGTTCGGCGCGCATGAACAACGCCATCAGGCCGCCGATGAAGAAGAAGATGAAGCAGGCGACGCAGTACATGATGCCGATCAGCTTGTGATCGGTCGTCGTGATGAGCTTGTAGATCAGGCTGCCCTTGGGGCCCAACCGCGCCGGAAACGGGCGGCGCGGCTTGAGCGTCTCGAGTGGGGCAGGTCGAGTGGCCTCAGTCGTCACGTAAGAACGCTAGGAGCAGGCCATATCCCGCCCGTAGGGCCAAAGGTCCCCAACGCGCGAGCGGACGCGAACTCGCACCCGTTGCGGGCAAATCATGCGAGTTCGCGTCTGCTCACCGTGGCGGGTCAGCGGTGGGCGAGCCGGCCACCGCGGCCGAACATGCCGCCCCACGAGCGGTGCCGACGCTCCGGCTCCTCTTCGGCCGGCTGGATCTCGGTCACGTCCTCCGATGCCACCGGCTCGGACGTGGCGATCGCCGAACGCTGCGCATAACGGATGTCTCGCGCACTGCGAACCGACAACCGCCCGAGCGCAATCGCGCCGAGGAAGATGATCAGCGCGCCCAGCCCGTAGAAGTAGGCCAACTCCAGACCCACACGCTTGGCTTCGGTTGCCGCCACCGGCGTCCCGGCATCGCCGAGACCCAACGGCCCGGCCAGCGCCCGGCCCACGACGAACCACGCGCCGGCGAGGACGGTCAACCATCCACCGAGCATCGCGGTGAACCGGTTGCGGGAACTGAGCAGCAAGAAGCCACCGACGACCGTGACCGCACCCGGCAAGACTTCGAGCCAGCCCCTGGCCGCCGTCCACACCCATTCGTTGTCCGGCGTGAACGCGAAGTCGAAATACGGGCCGACGAATGGGATGAACGCTCCCCACAGGCCCAGCAGAATCAGCAGGAAGCCACTGGCCGCACCCCTGCTGCGCGGCATTTCCAGCCTGCCGCCACCGGCAGGAACTCGTGTGTCACTCATCGTTGCCTCCTCAGGTCCCCGACGGAGTACCCCGACCCGCGGCGGGATACCCATCCCGTCTTGCGGTAACCGGCGGTCCGCCGCCAGATAATTGCTGCACTCCCGATCAGCAAACGTCAATTAGACTCCTCGCGTGGGCTGGATGCGGCAGTGGTGGCGGCAGCCGGACCACTACCGCTGGTTGTCCGGTTACCTGGGATATCGAGATCTGCGCGGCTTCACCCGGCGGATGATGGCCGCGGTCGTCGTCTCGCTCGGCGCCGTGCCGATGTTGACCCGTGGTTGACCCGCTGGCCCAGCAGGCGACAATCCGTCTCGTTCGTCCTGACATCCAACGCATGCATTGCCGCAACCTGCCTCCTGACGCCGGGTCAGGGCATGGCGCTGCTGGGGTGTACGGCGTTCGCCGCGCTCGCGGGCTACGTCGCGTTCTTCCACACCAGCCGCTACCTCGCACTGGTGTTGGCGACCGCGGCGGCAACGTCGGTGATCTGCCCGGTCGAGGCGTCGCTGTCGGGAAGCGCGCTCGTTGCCTTGGCTAAATTGTTGATCATCGCCGTCGGCGTGCTTGCCGTCCCTTTCTCGGTCCACGTGCTCGTCCACCTGCTGGGCCTGGACGCACTCATGTCGCATACCGATCCGCTCACCGGCCTGCGTAATCGACGTGGCTTCTACCGGTCTACCCGCGATCTGATCGTCAGCGCCCGTTCCGCGGAGCCGTACCTCACAGTGATCATGGTCGACCTCGATCGCTTCAAGCAGGTCAACGACACCCGGGGCCATACGACCGGCGACCGCATCCTGGTGGCCGTCGCCGACAGGATCCGCCAGGCCAGCGGCGGCCGGGCCGTCGTCGCCCGGGTCGGCGGCGAGGAATTCCTGATCGCCGAGACAACCCAGTCAGGGCAAGCCGAGACGATGGCCGAGCGCCTGCGTCACGACGTCGCCGGGATTCCGTGGGGTGCGACGGCCAGCGTCGGGGTGGCCACCGTCGAACGCGCCTTGCTTGATCGGTCGGACACCCGCGCGGTGATCGAGCATCTGATCGACGCTGCAGACCGTGCGATGTACGAGGCGAAACGGGCGGGCGGCAACCGGACGCGGCACGCCGAAGGCATCGAGATCGTGACGCCCGGCCCGCCCGCCCACTGATGAGTCAACCGGTCTTCAGCTGTACTACATTGCTGAAAAGTGATCTAAGACACTCCCTACAAAGCAAATAGACAGCCTATGGATTAGCCGGAATAAAGTTAGTGCCACTAACGTAGTCCTACGTAGGCGCAGCGCCGCGCCCCCTTTCCCGCTGATCTTCGAGGACTATTGATGCCGATTGAAACCCGCGACGAGCGACTCGAACGCCGCATCGCCGATCTGAGAACATCCGATCCGCAGTTCACCGCCGCCGCCCCCGACGACGCCGTTTCCGCCGCCATCGAGCGGCCCGACGTCCGGCTCGCCGAGCTGGTCCAGACCGTCTTCAACGGGTACGCAGACCGTCCGGCTCTTGGCGCGCGCGCCGTCGAGTTCAGCACCGACGCGGACACCGGCCGCACCACGGCTCGACTGCTCCCCCGTTTCGACACCATCACCTATCGCGAGCTGTCCGGGCGTGTGCAGGCCATCGCCAACGCGCTGGCCGACGATCCGGTCAGCCCCGGCGACCGGGTAGCGCTGCTGGGCTTCACCAGCGTCGACTACACCTGCGTCGATGTCGCGCTGATCGGCCTCGGTGCGGTCTCGGTGCCGCTGCAGACAAGCGCGCCGGTCGCGCAACTGCGCCCGATCGTCGCCGAAACGGAACCGGCCGTGATCGCCGCGAGCGTCGACTACCTCGCGGACGCCGTCGAGTTGATTTCGGCCGGGCCCGCCCCGGTTCGGTTGATCGTGTTCGACTACCGGCCGCAGGTCGACGATCACCGCGACGCCGTCACGGCCGCCAAGTCCCGCCTGGCAGAGCTGGGTAGCGCAACTCGAGTCGACGTACTCGACGACGTCATCGAGCGCGGAGCGCAACTGCCCGCCGTGCAACCGGTGATCACCGACGACGCCGACACGCTCACGCTGCTGATCTACACGTCCGGCAGCACCGGCGCCCCGAAGGGCGCGATCTACACCGAACGCATGGTCGCCGGTTCATGGGGTCGCGCGGCCAGGGGCGCCTGGGGTGACCCCGGTACCCATCCGGCGATCAGCCTCAATTTCATGCCGATGAGCCACATGATGGGCCGCGGCCTGCTCTACGCCACCTTCGGAGTCGGCGGCACCGCGTATTTCGCTGCCCGCAGAGACCTTTCGACGTTCCTGGAGGACCTCGCGCTGGTGCGACCGACGCAGCTGAATTTCGTGCCGAGGATCTGGGACATGATCTTCGCCGAGATTCAGAGCGAACTCGACCGCAGGCCCGACGACAGGGCAGCCGTGCTGGACGAGGCGCGCCGGCGTCTCCTCGGCGGGCGCTACGTCATGGCCATGACCGGATCGGCGCCCATCTCGCCGGAGATGAAGGTGTTCGTCGAGGAGTTGCTCGACATGCACCTGGTCGACGGCTACGGCTCGACCGAAGCGGGCGCCGTCATCGTCGACGGGCAGGTGCAACGTCCGCCGGTGATCGACTACAAGCTCGCCGACGTGCCCGACCTCGGCTACTTCCGCACCGACCGCCCGCATCCGCGCGGCGAGCTGCTGGTGAAGTCCGACGGCCTGTTTCCCGGCTACTACCAGCGGCCGGAACTGACAGCCGAGATGTTCGACAGCGACGGCTACTACCGGACGGGCGACATCTTCGCCGAGACCGGCCCCGACCAGTTGACCTATCTGGATCGGCGCAACAACGTCCTCAAGCTCTCGCAAGGCGAATTCGTCACCGTCTCCAAGCTGGAGGCCGCCTTCGGCGACAGCCCGGTGGTCGGTCAGATCTACGTGTACGGCAACAGCGCCCGCTCCTATCTGCTCGCGGTGGTGGTGCCGACGGAGGAGGCACTGACGCGCTACGACGGCGCAGCGCTGAAAACCGCGATCGGCGAATCGCTTCAGGACGTTGCGAAGGCCGCGCAGTTGCAGTCCTACGAGATACCGCGTGACTTCCTGATCGAGACGACCCCGTTCACGCTCGAGAACGGTCTGTTGACCGGAATCCGCAAGCTGGCCCGGCCGAAGCTCAAGGAGCACTACGGCGAGCGGTTGGAGCAGCTCTATGCAGAGCTCGCCGAGGGCCAGGCCGACGAGCTGCGTGCGCTTCGACAGGGCGGCGGCGACGGGCCGGTGATAGACAGCGTGATCCGCGCCGCGGGTGCGCTGCTCGGCGCGGCGGCGGCGGATGTGCAGGCCGACGCACACTTCACCGACCTCGGCGGGGATTCATTGTCTGCGTTGACGTTCGCGAACCTCTTGAACGAGATCTTCGACATCGAGGTGCCCGTCGGCGTGATCGTCAGCCCGGCCAACGACCTGGCCGCGCTGGCCGCCTATATCGAGTCCGAGCGTCAGCCCGGCAGCAAGCGCCCGACGTTCGCGTCCGTGCACGGCCGCGGCGCGACCGAGGCACACGCGAGTGACCTCACACTGGACAAGTTCATCGATGCCCAGACCCTCGCGACCGCCCCGTCGTTACCCGGTCCCGACAACGAGGCACGCACCGTATTGCTCACCGGTGCAACCGGATTCCTGGGACGCTACCTCGCCCTGGAATGGCTGCAGCGGATGGACCTCGTCGGCGGCACGGTGATCTGTCTGGTGCGCGCCAAGGACGACGCCGCCGCGCGTGCGCGTCTCGACGGCATCTTCGACAGCGGAGATCCCGAACTGCTGCGCCTCTACCGGCGTCTGGCCGGCGAACACCTCGAGGTGCTCGCCGGCGACAAGGGCGAGGCCAATCTCGGGCTCGATCCGCACACCTGGCAGCGGCTCGCCGACACCGTCGACCTGATCGTCGACCCGGCCGCCCTGGTCAACCACGTGCTGCCCTACGAGCAGTTGTTCGGGCCGAATGCGCTTGGCACCGCTGAGCTCATCCGCATCGCGTTGACCACCAAGATCAAGCCGTTCGCTTACGTCTCGACGATCGGGGTCGGCGCGGGCATCGAACCGGGCAGCTTCACCGAGGACGGCGACATCCGGGTGATCAGTGCCACCCGCAAGGTCGACGACAGCTACGCCAACGGCTATGCGAACAGCAAGTGGGCCGGTGAGGTGCTGCTGCGCGAGGCGCACGACCTGTGCGGTCTGCCGGTCTCGGTGTTCCGCTGCGACATGATCCTCGCCGACACCACCTATGCCGGTCAGCTCAACCTGCCGGACATGTTCACCCGCATGATGCTGAGCCTGGTCGCCACCGGGATCGCGCCAGCGTCGTTCTACGAACTCGATTCGGGTGGGAATCGTCAGCGGGCGCACTATGACGGTCTGCCAGTGGAATTCATCGCCGAGGCGATATCCACCCTGGGGGCGAACGTGGTCGACGGGTTCGAGACGTACCACGTGATGAATCCCTACGACGACGGGATCGGCCTGGACGAGTTCGTCGACTGGCTGATCGCCGCGGGGTACCACATTCATCGCGTCGGCGACTACGCCGGATGGCTGAGCCGGTTCGAGACGGCGATCCGCGCTCTGCCGGAACGGCAGCGGCAGGCGTCTCTGCTACCGCTGCTGCACAATTATCAGCGGCCGGAGAAACCGATCCGAGGGTCGATCGCCCCCACGGACCGCTTCCGGTCGGCGGTGCAGGGCGCGAGAATCGGGCGAGACAAGGACATCCCGCATGTCACGCCGGAGGTCATCGTCAAGTACGTCACCGACCTGACGTTGCTCGGGTTGCTCTGACCCGCTAGGCCGCCAACGCCAACGCGAGGAGCCCGACCGCGATGAGCGGAAAGGCTCCTTGCGTCACGGCGGCACGGGCCTTGTCCGGCGAGGACGCCAGCAGCACCGCCGCCGCGGCGAGCATCGATCCGACGCCGGCGAACACCAGCGCGGCACCAACCGCCGTGTGCCCCAGACACATTGCGACGATGCCCACCGCCGTCACGACCGCCAGGAACAGGTTGTAGAAGCCCTGGTTGAACGCCAGCAGTTTGGTGGTTTCCGCCTCCTCCGGCGTGGTGCCGAACGTCGCGCGGGTACGCGGCGACGTCCACGTCAGCGACTCCATCACGAAGATGTAGACATGCAGCAGCGCGGCAAGGCCGGCGACAATCAATCCTGCTATCAGCATCATGCACCTACGCTTTCGATACGGACGACCGGTGGAATGGCCAGCATGACCAAGCCCATGAGCGCGATCCACCCGACAGTGGCGTATGCGGCGTACACCCCGAGCCACAGATGCAGAGCCGCGGGCACGGCCAGCAGCGCCAACCAGGCCGTCCCACGGGGTAATACAGCCGTACGCCACACGAGGTAGCCGGAGGCGACAATCAGAGCCGCAGAGCCCATTTGGCTGTAGTGGTAGAGCCACACCGCCAGGGCGAGGAAGTAGTGCTCGAGGCCGGTGGCCGATGAATAGTCGCCCAGCGCCACCGCCGGTGCGGTGACTTCCGCGGCAAGGCCCGCCGCCGTCAGCGCCAGAAACACCACGCCGCCGCCGAGCGCGATGTACACGGCGCCGGTGGGACCCGCCGCGGAACGCAGCATCGACACGAGCACCCCGAGGAAGACAAGCCCGAAAAGGATGTGCAGCAACGGGAGCGCGCCGTTTGCGGCGATGAACGCGGACGCCTGATCGATATACGCCTTGGCGCTTCCGCCGAGCCGCTCCGGAGATCCGATCAGATACGCGGGAAGCGCGGTCGCCGCAGAGGCGACGCCGAACAGGCCGCCGAGCCGGATCGTTCCGCTTCCCATCCGTCGTCTCCTGCGTTAGCCGAACAGGCCCTGCTGGCCCAACCCCGACACGCCGCTGGGCGGGTTCATCCCCAGATGTGTCCATGCCGACGCCGTAGCGACCCGACCGCGAGGGGTGCGCGCGATCATCCCGGCGCGTACCAGGAACGGCTCGCACACCTCCTCGACCGTGGTGGCTTCCTCTCCGACGGCGACCGCGAGCGTGGAAACGCCGACGGGGCCGCCGCCGAAGCTGCGGGTGAGCGCGGACAGCACGGCGCGGTCGAGCCGGTCCAAACCGAGTTCGTCGACGTCGTAGACCTCCAGCGCGTACTTGGCGATGTCGCGGGTGATCACCCCGTCGGCGCGGACCTCGGCGTAGTCGCGCACCCGGCGCAGCAGCCGGTTCGCGATCCGTGGCGTTCCCCTTGAGCGACGGGCGATCTCGGCACCGGCGTCGGCGCCCAGCTCGATTCCGAGGATGCCTGCCGAGCGGGTCAGCACGCGCTCCAGCTCGGCGGGCTCATAGAAGTCCATGTGCGCGGTGAAGCCGAAGCGGTCCCGCAGCGGGCCCGTCAGCGCACCCGATCGCGTCGTCGCGCCGACCAGGGTGAACGGCGCGACCTCGAGCGGGATCGACGTTGCGCCAGGGCCTTTGCCGACCACGACGTCGACCCGAAAGTCCTCCATCGCCAGGTAGAGCATCTCCTCGGCGGGCCGCGCGATGCGGTGGATCTCGTCGATGAAAAGCACATCGTGTTCGACGAGGTTGGACAGCATCGCGGCGAGGTCACCGGCGCGTTCGAGCGCGGGACCGGAGGTCACCCGCAGCGACGAGCCCAGCTCGGCGGCGATGATCATCGCCAGCGACGTCTTGCCCAGCCCCGGCGGTCCGGACAGCAGGATGTGATCCGGTGTGCCACCGCGGTTCTTGGCGCCTTCGATGACAAGTTGCAGCTGCTCGCGAACCCGCGGCTGGCCGATGAACTCGCCCAGTGAACGCGGCCGCAGGTTCGCGTCGATGTCGCCTTCGCCAACGGTCAGCGCGGGCGAGACGTCGCGGTCGTCCGTCTCGTTGTCGTCATCTTCAGAGAAGCGGCTCATTTGTTGCCCAGCAGGGACAAGGCCGACCGCAACGCCGTCGACTGGTTTGCCTCCGGCTCGTTGGCCAGCACCTTGTCGGTGGCTTCCTCGGCCTGCTTGAGCGCAAAGCCAAGCCCGACAAGGGCTTCCACCACCGGGCCGCGTACGGCGTGGCCGTTGACGGAGGGCAGCCCGACCGCGTGCCCGACCGGGCCGACCTTGTCGCGGAGCTCGAGCACCATCCGTTCGGCGCTGCGCTTGCCGATGCCGGGCACCCTGGTCAGTGCGGTCACGTCGCTGTCGGCCAGCGCCCGGCGCAAGGCGGGAGCGTCGTGCACCGCCAGCGTGGCCAACGCGATCTTCGGCCCCACGCCGGACACCGAGAGCAGCGTGGTGAACAGGTCGCGCGCGTCGGCGTCGGCGAAGCCGTACAGCGTCATCGAATCCTCGCGCACGATCATCGCGGTCACCAGCCGGGCCTCGGCGCCACGGCGCAGCGTGGACAGCGTCGACGGAGTCGCGTTCACGCGATAACCGACGCCGCACGCCTCGATGACGACATGGTCGAGTGCCACGTCGAGAACTTCTCCGCGAATGGATGCGATCATCGTGCCGCCTTGAGTCGTGCCCGGTATTTCTTCTGTTGTTCGACGGCCAGCGCTTCGGCCGCCGCCATCCGTGCCAGCATCGGTGCGCGCCAGCAGTGACAGATGGCGAGCGCCAACGCGTCTGCGGCGTCCGCCGGTGTCGGCTTGGTCTGCAGCGCAAGGATTCTCGTCACCATCGCGGTGACCTGAGCCTTGTCGGCGCCGCCGTTTCCGGTTACCGCGGCTTTCACCTCACTCGGTGTGTGGAAGTGAACGTCGATGTCGCGTTTGGCGGCCGCAAGCGCGATGACCCCGCCCGCCTGCGCCGTGCCCATCACCGTCGAGACGTTCTGTTGGGAGAACACCCGCTCGATCGCGATCACGTCGGGGCGGTGGGTGTCCATCCAATGTTCGACCGCGTCGCTGATGGTGAGCAGCCGCCGATGCAGCGGGGCGTCGGACGGTGTGCGCACGACGTCGACGTCAAGCGCGACGACCTGGCGACCCTTCCCGCCTTCGATCACGGAAAGTCCGCAACGCGTCAACCCGGGATCGACTCCCATTACGCGCACGCCAACCACCTTCTGTGAACACCTGTTCGACGGCAGCTTAGCGTGGTTGACCGACTCCACCCGGCAAGGACACGCCTGTGCTCTCGGGGTGCGAATGCGTGTCGACGATCACTTCCGGATCCGTTTTTTGCTTGTCCGGACGTTGGGTATGCGTGAGGACGCAAGCACCTCGATGTGACGTCGGCGCCGAGCGTCGCTACCGTCGCGAGGGACCTGAACTCAACCCGTGGAGCTGAACTCACACGATGCCCGACGAGACAGAACTGCAGTCCGCAACGAATCTCGCCGTCACGTTGGCCTGGGTCGCAGGCGCCGTGGTAGCCGCCTATCTGCTGGGGGTGGTCATCTCCTGGGCCCTGCTGCGTATCGGCCGTCGCAGCCCGCTGATATGCGACATCGCCGCGCTGACCCGGATGCCCCTGCGGGCCGTTCTGGTGGTGTTCGGATCGACGATCGCCGTGCAGCGCACGTCGGGTGCGGGCGACGACTGGCGCGGCTGGGTGGACCACGCGTTGCTCATCGTGCTGATCGCCGCGCTTACGTGGCTGGCGGCAAGCCTGGTGAACGTCGCGGAGCGACGGGCGATCGCACGGTATGGCGGCGGCGATGTGGAGATCTCGGACGCCGACCGTCAATGGCGGCGGATCCGCACGCAGGTCACGGTTCTGCGCAGGCTTGCGATCGCGGTCGTCGTCATCCTCGGCGCCGCCGCGATCCTGATGACCTTCCCGCGGTTCTCCGATATCGGCACGACGGTGTTCGCCTCCGCCGGGGTGTTGTCCGTGGTCGCAGGCCTGGCCGCGCAGACGTCGCTCGGCGCGGTGTTCGCCGGCATGCAGATCGCGTTCTCCGGCGCCATCCGTGTCGGAGACGTCGTACAGCTCGAGAACGGGCAATGGTGGGGCCGCATCGAGGAGATCACCCTCAGCTACGTCGTCGTCCGACTCTGGGACGAGCGCCGACTCGTGCTGCCCTGCACCTACTTCACCACCGAGCCGTTCGAGAACTGGACCCGCAGCGCCACCGAGCTGATGGGCACCGTCGAGTTCGATGTGGCCTTCTCGGTGCCGTTCGACGAGATGCGCGCCGAACTCGACCGGTTGCTGGAGGAAAGCGAGCTGTGGGACGGCCGCCGCGGGGTGCTGCAGGTGACCGACGCCGTCGGCGGCGTGGTGCGGGTCCGCATCGTGGTCAGCGCCCCGAACGCCGGCGCGCTGTTCGACCTGCGGTGCGCGGTGCGTGAGGGAATGGTCAACTGGGTGCAACACCGGCGAGTGCTGCCCCTGCAGCGGATCGAGGCCACCGAAACAATCACCGAGGCGCACCCGCGCCGCAACGTTGGAGACGGCGAGACGGCGCGCGTGTCGTCGGGCCTGTTCTCCGGCAGCCCCGAGGCCGAGGCGCGGGGACGGGCCTTCGACGAGAACGCGCCCCACCGCGAGGACGACAACGTCAGCTTCAACGGCAGGCGCTGACCTCCCGCGCGGCCCGGCGGTCGCGGGTACGTTCTCGACCATGCAGACAGTCCGGAGCTTCTGTCGGGTTTGCACGTCGGTCTGCGGCATCCTCGTCGACGTCGACGGCGAGGACGTGGTCGCGGTCCGCGGCGACCGCGACCATCCGTTCTCGCAGGGCTATACGTGCCCGAAGGGCCGTGCGCTGCCGCGGGTCCACCATCACCCGGATCGCCTCGAGCATCCGCTGGTCCGGCGCCACGGCGAGCTCCGGGCCACGACGTGGGATGCGTGCCTGGATGACCTGGGTGAGCGGCTGCGCGCCACCATCGCCGAATACGGCCCGGCATCCGTCGGCATCAACTTCGGCACCGGCGTCGGCATGGACGCGGCCGGCTACCGCATGGCGCAGGGGTTGCACGCCGCGATCGGCACACCCGCGAAGTTCAGCCCGCTGACCATCGACGGCACCGCCAAGGTGCTGATCGCCGAGCTGATGGGTGGCACGCAGGCGATGACCACGCGGCCCGATTATGACAACGCCGCCTTCGCGATGTTCATCGGTAGCAATCCCGTTGTCTCCCATGGCCACACCGTCGGCCTGCCAAATCCCAGGGGCGCGCTTCGCGACCTCGCCGAACACGCCGAGGTGTGGATCGTCGACCCGCGCCGCACCGAAACCGCGCGAATGGCCGACCATCACCTCGCGCCGCGGCCGGGCACCGACTACGCCGTGCTGGCCTACCTGGTTCGCGAGGTGCTGCGCACCGGCGCCGACCCCGACGTGCCAACGCAGGATCGCGACCGGCTGGCCGCCGCGGTCGAGCCGTTCACGCTGCACCACAGCGCCGGTATCGCCGACGTGCCCGAAGACCAGCTGACACGGCTGCTGGCGGCGATCCGGCGATCGGGCCGGATCGCCATCGACACGGGCACCGGCGTCACCATGTCGCCGAACGCCAATGTGACCCAATGGCTGTGCACCGCACTGCTGGTCCTCACCGGATCGATGAACCGTCCCGGCGGGATGTGGTTCCATCCCGGGTTCGCCTATCAGCTCGAAACATTCACGCTGCCGGTCGCACCGCCGGACGGATCCTTCGGGCCGGGACCACGCAGCCGACCGGAAACCCAATCGTTCCTTCGCGAATGGCCCTGCGCTGTGCTGCCCGACGAGATCGAGGCGGGCAACATCCGCGCCTTCCTCAACCTCGGTGGCAGCCTCATCACCGGTTTCCCGAACGCAAGCACCCTGGTGCCCGCGCTGAAGAAACTCGACGTCCTTGTGACAACGGAGATCCTGCCCAACGAGACCACCGCGCTCTCCACGCACGTGTTGCCCACCAAGGGCCAGCTCGAGCGGCCCGACCTCACGATGTGGGACTTCCTTTCACCGCGCATCTCCGCCCAGCACACCCCTTCGGTGGTGTCCCCTGTCGGCGAACGGCGGTCGATGTGGTGGGTGCTGGCCGAGATCGGAAGGCGACTCGGCCACGAGCTGGCCGACGCCGACGCCACCGACGACGCGATGCTCGCCCAGGTCGGCTCCGGTATGCGCGGCGGCTACGACCAGCTCTGCGCGACCGGCTGGGCGGAATCACCCGTCGAACTGCCCGCGCCGTGGGTGGACCGCCACATCGACCGCGTCGGCGGCTGGCGACTGGCACCGCATCTGCTGGTCGACCAGCTCGACGCGGTGCGGTCGCCCGCGCCGCTGGTGCTGGTGCCCCGCCGGCAACTGAGCAGGCTCAACTCCCAACTGGAGTTCCTCGGGGAGGCACCCGACGTCATCGTCCACCCAGCCGATGCGGCCGCGGCGGGGCTCGCCGACGACGCGCCACTGGTCGTCCGCAGCGCGCACGGCGAACTGGCGGGCGTGACGAGGGTCGATGCATCCGTCCGGCGTGGTGCGGTGTCGGTGCCGCACGGCCATGCGGGCGCGAACGTCAACCTGCTCACCAGCAAGGACGACCTCGACCCGCTGACCGGCATGACGCGCTATTCGGGCTTTCCGGTGACGCTGCACCCCCGCTGAGGGCTACTCCTCGAGCTGCGCCAGGATCTCGTCGGGGATGTCGGCATTGGTGAACACGTCCTGGACGTCGTCGCTGTCCTCCAGCGCGTCGACCAACTTCATGATCTTGCGTGCGCCCTCGGCGTCCAGCGGCACGGTGACCGACGGCTGGAACCCGGCCTCTGCCGAGTCGTAGTCGATGCCCGCGTCCTGCAGCGCGGTGCGGACCGCGACGAGGTCGGTCGGCTCGGACATGATCTCGAAGCTGTCGCCCAGGTCGGTGATCTCCTCGGCGCCCGCTTCCAGCACGGCGGTGAGCACATCGTCCTCGGTCAGCCCGTTCTTCTCGAGCGTGACGACACCCTTGCGGGAGAACAGATACGCCACCGAGCCGGGGTCGGCCATGTTGGCGCCGTTGCGGGTCATGGCGACGCGCACCTCGCCTGCGGCGCGGTTGCGGTTGTCGGTCAGGCATTCGACGAGCACCGCCACACCGTTGGGCCCGTAGCCCTCGTAGGTGATGGTCTGCCAGTCGGCGCCGCCGGCTTCCTCGCCCGCGCCGCGCTTGCGGGCGCGTTCGATGTTGTCATTGGGCACCGAGTTTTTCTTCGCCTTCTGGATGGCGTCGTACAGCGTCGGGTTGCCGGCCGGGTCACCGCCGCCGGTGCGCGCTGCCACCTCGATGTTCTTGATCAGCTTGGCGAAGTTCTTACCCCGGCGCGCATCGATGATCGCCTTCTTGTGCTTGGTGGTGGCCCACTTGGAATGGCCGCTCATGCGTGTACTACCTCTTTCACTACAGCGAAGTCCGGTGAACGAGTCTACGTGGACGGATCATCGGATCTCGCCCTCGATGTAGCGCTGCAGGTTCGGCGCGATGGCGGCGACGAGCTCATCGTCACCCATCGAGGCGAGCGGTTCGATCTTCCAGATGTAGCGCATCATCGCCAGGCCCATGATCTGGGACGACACCAGGCCGCTTCGCATCCTGCGGTCGCGTTCGTCGACACCCAGCTGCGAGACACCCATCAGGCTGGCCTCGACGACCCTGCGCAGCTTCTCGCGGGTGGCGTGCTCGTGGGCTGCCGTTTGGAGCACGGCGCGCAGCACCGGACCGATCTCGTCGTCGGCCCACGCGCCGAGCATCAGCCTCAACAGCGCTGAGCCGAGTTCAGGTACCGGCGTCGTCCCGGTTTCCGCGATGCTCTCCAGCCATCTCTGCGGCGGATTGGTCGCCGCGTCGAGCAGGCCGTCCTTGGACCCGAAGTAGTGATAGACGAGTGCCGGGTCGACGTCGGCCGCCCGCGCAACCCCTCGAATCGTTGTGCCGGCCCACCCCGTGTCGGCGAATGCCTCGCGGGCAGCGGTGAGGATCTTGGCCGCCAGAACTCCGCGTTCGTCGCGTGGACCGGGCGTGATCGGTCGCCCAGGCATAAGTTTCATACTAGCGTGAATTTCCTCTTGCGTTGAAACTAGTTTCAACGTAGCGTGAGACTATGTCCATGGCGGAGCGTGAGCTCAACGGCCCGCAGACGACCGGCCGCGAATATCGCAACCTCAGCAGCCCCCAGTTCGAGATCCGGCACGTCAACAACGTCCGGGTGCCGATGCGAGACCATGTCGCACTACTGGCCGACGTCCACCGCCCCGCCGCGGACGGCAAATACCCGGCCCTGATCGCCGCATCGCCGTACCCCCGGCAGATGCAGGACTTCGGCGCCCCAGCCGGTTTCATCGAGGCGGGCGCGACCGAGTTCTGGGTCCACCGGGGATACGTGCACGTGATCGCCAACGTCCGCGGTACCTGTGGATCCGGCGGCACGTTCGGATTCTTCGATCCGCAGGAACGTCGCGACATGTACGACCTGGTCGAGTGGGCGGCCGCGCAGCCTTGGTGCGACGGCAACGTCGGGATGATCGGAATCAGCTACTTCGCAATGACACAGTTGGAGGCTGCCGTCGAGCGGCCGCCCCACCTCAAAGCGATCTTCCCCGTCGCCGCGACCGCCGATCTCTACGACGCGGCGAGCCACCACGGTCTGGCCAGCACATCGTTCATCACGCCGTTCACGTCGATGATGGGCCTCACCTCGGATCGCAGCGACGCGTTCTGGCGCCGCAACCCGGTGATCGCTGCAGCCCGCCGAGCGCTCAACACACCACGACTGCACCGCAAGTTCGCGACCATGAACGGCGAAGCCGCGGTCACGATGATGCGCTCGCTACTGAAGCTGCCCCACAGCCCCCATCCATGGGACGACCTCTGGATGGACGCGGTGGTCAAACACCCGTTGCGCGACGAATGGTGGGAGGCACGCAACCTCCTTCCGGTGCTGAAGGCGATCGACATCCCGGTCTACCTCGGGTGCGATTGGGAAAACGTGCCTTTGCACCTGCCGTCGACCTTCGCGGCGTGGAAGGCGTTGACGGACAACCCAAACGTGCGAATGGGCATGCTCGGCAGATACGGGTTGACATGGCCGTGGGAGAGCCTGCACCACGAAGCCCTGGCCTGGTTCGACCATTGGCTCAAGGGCCGCGAGACGGGCATCATGGACGGTCCCCCGATCCGCTATCTGCTGCCGGGCTCCGACACGTGGTGCACCGCAGAGGAATGGCCGCCGGCCGGGAGCGCCCACTCAGAACTCGCGTTGCGTGCCGACGGAACGCTCGCCGACGACGGGGGCGACCCGGGAAGCAGGCAGTATCTGGTGCTCGGGGCGGGCTTGAATCGCGCCAAGCCAAGCCCGATCGATCCGCCCTCGGTACTCGAATGGACCACACCGGCGATGGACACCGCAGTCGACATCGTCGGCGATATCGAGCTCCGCCTGGTGGCGTCGGCCACCGCCACCGACACCGCCTGGATCGCAACTCTGCTCGACGTCGCACCCGACGGCACGGCCGAGCCGATCACCGGTGGCTGGCTTCGGGCGAGTCTGCGGGAAGTGGACGCGGCGCTAAGCCGCACTGGGGCGCCCGTGCTGCCGTGCCGCACCGCCGAAGCGGTACCCGTCGGGCAGGACGTCACATATCGAATTCCCCTTGTTCCCAATGCTCGTCGGATTTCGGCCGGTCATAGCATTCGCCTGGCCCTAACCAGTGACGACCAGGATCCCGAGTTCCCCGCCATCATGAACTTCCGGCACGCCAGCGTCGGTACGAGCAGCCTCAATACGGTCCGATCGTCGTCGCGACTCGTCCTTCCGGTAATGCCTTGAGGAGTCGGGTCAATCACCTGTGGCATCGCTGTGGTCGGCCCGCCCGCCCGGGCAATTTCTGGATGCAGCGGGATGGCCGCGCGCCCACCCCGGTCGAACTCAGCGAATGGACGCAGGCGCTGTAACGGCGCGAAATGCTGGCACAAAATACCGGTTGCTTCGAGCTGGTAATCGATGGCGACGACAACTTTTCTACCGGTAATGGCCGCCCCGCCAATTCGCGCCGAAAACAGTGCTATGAACAAATACTCATGCTGAGTCTGCATTTCGCGGAATTTCTCGCGCAGGACGCGGTGGCACGTTTGCCGAATTGCTAGTCTGCCCAGATGCCTCGAATGCGCCCTACGAGCCGGCCTTGAATACGGCCCAGCGATGGTGGCGCGGCCTTGATCACTACTACTGGTTGACCGCGTTTCTCGCCGCGCGCGGGCTGCAGCAGACCACGAGCCGCCTGGTTGCCGTGGTCATCTTCGGGATGGGCGTCATCTCGCTGACGTTGATGTGGAGTCCGACGGGTCCGCACAGCCCGACCGGCAAGATCCTGGCCGTCGTCGTGGCGGTGAGTTGCTGGGCGATGTCCGCGCTGTGGCTGCGCCGGCGCTGGCCGACGGCTGTCGAATCCCGCATCTGTGTCTGCGTGGGATCGGTCTGCATCGCGACATCGTGTCTGATCCAAAACGACGCTTTGACAGGGCTTTTCGGCGCAACGGCCTTCACGTTGGTCACCATTTACGCGGCGATTTTCCACACCACCCGTTGGCTGGCGATCACCTGGGTAACCACCGGCGTGACGTTGGCGGTTCTGGCATGGCGGTTGGCGTCGTATTCCATTGCCTTCGCCATCTCGGCGATGCTGCTCGTCGGCTTCGTCGTGCTGTTCGTCTCGCTCACCGGCAGGATTGCGATCTGCCTCGTCGACGCCGACATCCTGCACGAGAACTTCGAACCGCTCACCGGGATGTTCAACCGCGATGGTTTTTACGACAAGGCGATCACGCTGCTGGCAGCACGCAGCCGCGGCGACGACCGGTTTCTCGCCGTTTCGGTGATCAACCTCGACAGCTTTTCCTTGGTGGGCGAGTTCTCCGGCGTCAGCGGATCCAATCGCGCGAGGGTCGAGATCGCTGCGCAGCTGCGGGAAACCGCACGACGCGACGCGGTGCTTGCCCACATCGCCGACTCCGAGTTCGTGATCGCCGACCTGTTCGACAGCAATGACGCGTCCGCGCTCATCGAGCGGGTGCGCGGCACCATCGCCGGCTCGCCGTCTCGCCTGTCGGCGAGCATCGGGGTGGTGACGACTCCCCTGAAGCCGCTCGCACAGCTGCCGCCACACGACGTGCTCGACGAACTGATGTCGATCGCCACCAACGCGATGTATGAATCACGCAAGTGCGGCGGGAACCAGGTCACTTACGTGCGCAGCCCGTCACTGACGGTGCTCGACGATCCCGGCAAGGACGAGTGGTTCGACACCGAAGAGCCCGCATAGCGATTTCGGCGCGTCGGGTCGCGCTGAGCGCGACTGCGCGCGCCGAAATCGCTCAGGCGCGGCCGCTGATGATGTCGACGAACAGCCGGTGAACTCGGCGATCACCGGTCATCTCGGGATGAAAGGCCGTCGCCAGCATCTTCCCCTGGCGCACGGCGACGATGTGATCGGCGGCCCGGCCGAGCACCCGCACGTCGGGGCCGACCCGCTCCACCCACGGCGCCCGGATGAAGACCGCGTGCACCGGGGCACTCAGCCCTTCGAAGTCGATGTCACCCTCGAACGAGTCGACCTGTCGGCCGAAAGCGTTGCGCCGCACGGTCATATCGATCCCCTTCAGCGGGGCGGCATCGCGTCCCGCGGCGCCGGCGTCGAGAATCTCGCTGGCCAGCAGGATCATTCCGGCGCACGACCCGTAGGCGGGCATGCCCTCGGCGAGCCGGGACCGCAGCGGCTCGAGCAGTTCGAACTCACGCAGCAGGTGGGTCATCGCGGTGGACTCCCCGCCGGGAATGACCAGCGCGTCGACGGTGTCGAGTTCACTGCGGCGCCGCACCGTCAAGGCTTCGGCGCCCGCCTCGCGTAGCGCGGCCAGATGCTCGCGGGTGTCGCCCTGCAGCGCCAGCACGCCGACGCGCGAGGAGCGAGGCTCGTCCGAGCGACCCGACGATGAAGAGCGAGGCTCGTCCGAGCGACCCGACGATGAAGAGCGAGGCTCGTCCGAGCGACCCGACGATGAAGTGCTCACTCGCCCGGCGGCGTGTAGTCGCGCTTGAAGCGGGTCAGCCCTTCCTGCATCACCGCCGCCACCATTTCGCCGTACTGGTTGAAGATCTTGCCCTGGGTCAGCGACCGGCCGCCGGAGGCCGACGGCGAGGACTGGTCATACAGCAGCCATTCGTCCGCGCGGAACGGACGCATGAACCACATCGCATGGTCCAGCGACGCCACCATCAGATGCGGGCGCTCCTCGAGGTGGGTCACCTGCGCCGAACCCAGCAGCGTGAGATCGCTCATGTAGGCCAGCGCGCAGATGTGCAGCACCGAATCGTCGGGCAACGGGTCGCGATGACGAAACCACACCTGCTGCTGCGACGCTTTGCGGGGCAGGAGCTTGAGTTGGTCGCGCGGCACGATCCGGACGTCCCACTCTGCGAACTGCTGGAACCCGGCGTCGTCGAAGATGCCGCCCCTGGAGATGAAGTTCGGGAGGTCGTCGGGTGGCTCCGCGAACGGCATCGCATCCTGGTGCTCGATGCCGCACTGATCCGTCTGGAACGACGCCGACATCGAGAAGATCGTCTCGCCGTGCTGGATTGCGTTGACCCTTCGGGTGACGAACGAGCCGCCGTCGCGCAGGCGCTCGACGATGAAGACGGTGGGCGCCTGCGCGTCGCCTGGACGCAGGAAGTATCCGTGCAGCGAATGGACCTGGAACTTGGGGTCGACGGTGCGCACCGCCGAAACCAACGATTGGCCGGCGACGTGTCCACCGAATGTCCGCTGCAGAAAACCGGATTCGGGGCTGAACACTCCGCCGCGGTAGATGTTGACCTCGAGTTGCTCGAGACCAAGGATCTCCTCGATCGCCATGCAGTTATCTTGACTTGTCGCGCAGAGCGCTCATCGCAGGGGTCCTACCATCCCCGCTCGGCGAGCCGGTGCGGGGCGGCGATCTCCTCCACGTTGATTCCCACCATGGCCTCTCCCAGGCCGCGCGACACCTTCGCCAGCACGTCGGGGTCGTCGTAGAAGGTGGTGGCCTTAACGATCGCGGCGGCGCGCTGTGCGGGGTCGCCGGACTTGAAGATGCCCGAGCCGACGAAGACACCCTCCGCGCCGAGCTGCATCATCATCGCCGCATCGGCCGGGGTGGCGATGCCGCCCGCGGTGAACAGGGTGACCGGCAGCTTGCCCGCCCGCGCCACCTCGGCGACCAGTTCGTAGGGAGCCTGCAACTCCTTTGCGGCGACGAACAACTCGTCTTCGGACAGCGACGTCAGTCGGCGGATCTCGCCGCCGATGGCCCGCATGTGCGTGGTCGCGTTGGACACGTCGCCGGTGCCGGCCTCGCCCTTGGAGCGGATCATCGCCGCGCCCTCGGTGAGCCGGCGCAGCGCCTCACCCAGGTTCGTCGCGCCGCAGACGAACGGCACGGTGAACTTCCATTTGTCGATGTGATGGGTGTAGTCGGCCGGGGTGAGCACCTCCGATTCGTCGACGTAGTCCACCCCGAGGCTCTGCAGGATCTGCGCCTCGACGAAGTGGCCGATGCGGGCCTTGGCCATCACCGGGATGGTGACCGCCGAGATGATGCCCTCGATCATGTCGGGGTCGCTCATGCGCGACACCCCGCCCTGGGCGCGGATGTCGGCGGGCACGCGCTCGAGCGCCATCACCGCGACGGCACCTGCGCCCTCGGCGATCCGGGCCTGCTCAGGCGTGACGACGTCCATGATCACGCCGCCCTTGAGCATCTCGGCCATGCCGCGCTTGACGCGGGCCGTGCCCGTCTGACCGCCTGCCCCGTTTGGTCCGGCTGCGGTTTCCACTGCTATCTCCTCCAAATGGCTACTGATCCAGTCTAAAGGGGGCGGCAAATCCCTTAAATCCACTGCGCACGCGAGGAGCAAAAACGCCTGCGCACGCGAGGAGCAAAAACGCCTGCGCACGCGAGGAGCGGAGGCAACCTCGGCTCAGCGGATCGATTGCAGCTGCCGCTGCGGTTCGGCACCTCGGGCGTCGGCCAGCGCGTTCGCCTCTGACAGCAACTCGCCGAGCTGCAGCGGGTAGACGGTCTCCCCGCCGGCCACCAACTCACCGATCATTGTCTCATCGCACCAACGGTGCCCGTGAATGTAGCGCCGTTCCAGCCCGGTCCGGCCCGATGCGGACGGCTCGAACCGGCCGGTGCGATGCACGAAGAACATCTCCTGGCTGCGGATCACCGACCCGTTGAATTCGATCACCGCGTCCCGTCGCCACACCGGCCCGATCATGTCGGCTGGCTCCGCGCGCAGTCCGGTTTCCTCGGCCAGTTCACGCACCGCGGCCTCGGTCAGCGTCTCCCCCGGCTGGGCTGCGCCGCCGACCGTGAACCACCAGCGCGGCGCCGGGCCGTCCCCGCCATCCGGAAACGCGGGGTCGGACCCGCAGAGGAGCAGCACGGCTCCGCCCTCGTCGAGCAGCACCACCCGGGCCGACGTGCGGCGGCTGACCACACCGACATCGCGGTCGGCCTGCTCAGCGATCTCGAAATAGGTTGGCAGCGCCGCTGTTCCGCCGAGCCGGAGCAGACGTACCGCGGCCCGCTCGCGCAGCGCGAAAGTGTCGCGCACGGCGTCGTTGTGAAAGCGGCGGGCCAACGTCACGCGGGCCTCGGCGTCGGCCAGTTCGGCGACGAGCGCCACCGGCAGCGAGGACGGGTCGACGTGCGCGAGCGCCGCTGACAGCTCGTTCTCGGCGGCCTCCCTGGCGGGCCTGGACGCCTGCTCGGCGGCATCGGCCAGCGCCTTCAGCCGCCGGCCCGCCGGGCCCGCCCCGTAGGCGTCGACGGCGACGGCACGGGCGACCACGGCGCGGCGGGCCAGCGCGCCGTCGAGGGCCTGCCACGACAGGTCGTAGCGGACGTGCAGCCGGTCCAGCCGGTGGGCGGTCTGATACGCCCACGCGCCGATCATCAGCAGCACCACCAGCAGCACGACGAGCGCCGTGATCACCAGCCAGGCCATCTAGCTAACTCCCCCAGTCGTCCCCCTAGCCTTCGGCGGGGTGTGCCCCCCGCGTGCGCGGGGAGTACCCCCATCGCTCCTCCCCGCCGAACCCGCCACCTGCACCTTGGCGCCCGCTCCCGCGACGGTTTCGTACACCCGCATGATCTGGCCCGCCACCACGGACCAGTCGTACTGCCCGACCGCCTTGGTGGCCGCGTCGATGTAGCGGTTGCGGGCGACATCGTCATCGAGCATCTCGATCAGGCCTGCGGCGAGCCCGTCGGCGTCGTCCACCGGCACCAGCCGCCCGGCCTTGCCGTCCTCGAGCACGCGACGGAAGGCGTCCAGATCGCTGGCCACCACGGCGGTTCCCGCGGCCATCGCCTCGACCAGCACGATGCCGAAGCTCTCACCACCGGTGTTGGGGGCGCAGTAGACGTCGGCGCTGCGCATCGCCGATGCCTTCTCCGCGTCGTCCACCTGGCCGAGGAAGCGCAGGTGCTTGGCCAGTGCCCCCGCCTTCTCCCGCAACTCGTCCTCGTCGCCGCGGCCGACGATCAGGATCTCGACGTCGGGAAACCGCTCGACCAACGTCGGAAGCGCCGCCATCAGCACGGCCATCCCTTTGCGCGGTTCATCGAACCGGCCGAGGAACAGCACGGATCTGCCGGCGCGCGGATAGCCCGCCAGGCACGGCGCCGAGGCAAACGATGCGACGTCGACCCCGTTGGGGATCTGCACGGCATCGGAGCCCAACGCCTCCATCTGCCAGCGTCGCGCCAGATCCGACACGGCGATGCGGCCGACGATCTTCTCGTGATAGGGCCGGAGAATGCCCTGAAACACGCTGAGCGTGAACGATTTCGTGGTCGAGGTGTGAAACGTGGCGACGATCGGTCCTTCTGCGGCCTGCAACGCCAGCATGGACAGGCTCGGCGCGTTGGGCTCGTGCAGGTGCAGCACGTCGAAGGCGCCTTCTGTCAGCCAGCGTTTGACCCTTCGGTGCGTCGCCGGGCCGAACCGCAGCCGCGCCACCGATCCGTTGTACGGAATCGGCACGGCCTTGCCTCCCGACACCACGTAGTCGGGCAGTGAGGCGTGCGCGTCGGCAGAGGCCGGCGCCAGCACGCTGACCTCGTGCCCGCGCTCGCGCATTACCTCCGCGAGTTGCAGCACGTGTGATTGCACGCCGCCGGGAACGTCGAACGAGTACGGGCAGACCATGCCGATCCGCATCAGGAGCCGCCCCTGAGTCTGGCCTGCCGTTCCTCGGAGAGATCGGCCAGCCACTGTGGTTGCAGCATGTGCCAGTCCTCGGGGTGGGCCGCGATGCCCCTGGCGAACCGGTCGGCCATCGCCTGGGTGATGACCGCGATGTCGCCGGATGACGTGTCCAGCGGTGCCGCCACGTCGAAGACCCAGGCGTCGCGGGTGTTGTAGCAGTGCGTGGCCAACAGCGTCGCGCCGGTTTCGACGGCCAGTTTCGCCGGGCCGGCCGGCATCCGGGTCGGCTCGCCGAAGAAATCGACCTCGACGCCGGACCGGGTGAGGTCACGGTCGGCCATCAGGCAGACGATCTTGTTGTCCTGCAACCGCTCCTTGAGCACTTCATACGGCGGACGCTCGCCGCCGGTCAACGGCAGCATCTCGAAACCGAGGCTCTCTCGATAAGCCATGAACCTTTTGTAGAGCGACTCCGGCTCGAGCCGCTCCGCGACGGTGGTGAAGGTGCCGAAATGCTGGACCATCCACACCCCGGCCATGTCCCAGTTACCGCTGTGCGGCAACGGCATCACGGCGCCCTTGCCTGCGTCGAGCGCGGCCCGGATGTGTTCGCGGCCCAGCAGACACGGATCCAGCTTCGGCCGGAGCTTCTCCTTGTCCATCGACGGCAGCCGGAACGCTTCCCGCCAGTAGCGGGCGTACGAGGCCAGCGATGCGCGTATCAGGCCGCCCGGCACCCGTTCGGGCGCCACCCCCACGACCCGCGCCAAGTTCTTCCGCAGCTGCGCCGGTCCGCCGTTGCGGGACGCATAGACGGCGCCTGCGTCGAACGCGTTGCGGGCCAAGAACTCCGGCATCGCGCGCACCACGCGCCAGCCTGCGGCATAGCCGAGATCGCTGACTTGACCCCCGAGCGAGACGCGGCTGTCCTGCTGCGGCCCCGTCGGGGTGGTGGTCACGGTTCCTCCCCCTGCTCGGCGTTCTGCATCGGCTCCATAGCGCCTGGCGATTTCCGAACGGTGTGCACGCGTTGACCCAACGTGATCACGCTGGCGACCGCAAGCAACCAGGCGGCGACGTGTAGCAGCCACGGTATGTGCAGGAATGACACGCCCGAGAGGCCCGCGCCGGTGAGCACGATCACCAGCCGTTCCGGTCGCTCGATCAGTCCGCCCTCGCCGCTCAGTCCGCTGGCTTCGGCGCGGGCCTTGACGTAGGAGATCACCTGGGACGCGACCAGGCAGATCATCAGCGCGACCACCAGCGACGTACTGCGCAGCCCGAACGCCGCCCACCACAGCAGACCGCAGAACACCGCGCCGTCGGCGATCCGGTCGCAGGTGGCGTCGAGCACTGCGCCGAACCGGGTGCCGCCGCCCCGCTGACGGGCCATTGCGCCGTCGAGCATGTCGGCCAGCACGAAGATGAAGACTGCGAACGCACCCCACCACAGCTGCCCCACCGGGAACAGCGTCAACGCCGCGATCACAGTGCCCGCGGTGCCGATGATCGTGATGCTGTCCGGGGTCAGGCCCGCCCGCAGCGCGGCCTTCGCAACCGGCGTGGAGAGTTTCTCGTACGCCGCGCGGGTCATGAGGTAGAAGTCGCTCACGACTGCTTGGCCCATTCCGTGGCGAGCAGTTCGCGGGTCTCGCGCAGCAACTGCGGGACGACTTTCGAGCCACCGATGATCGTGATGAAGTTCGCGTCACCGCTCCACCGCGGCACCACGTGCATGTGAAGATGCTCGGCCAGCGAGCCGCCTGCCGACTTGCCCAGGTTGAGACCGACGTTGAAGCCGTGCGGGTTCGATACCGCCTTGATGACCCGAATCACGTTCTGGGTGAACGCCATCAGCTCGGCGCTCTCGGCGTCGGTGAGGTCCTCGAGTTCGGACACCCGCCGGTAGGGAACCACCATCGAATGGCCGGGGTTGTACGGGTAGAGGTTGAGCACCACGTAGACGAGTTCGCCGCGCGCAACGACCAGACCGTCCTCGTCGTTCAGCGTCGGGATGTCGGTGAACGGCTGCGTCGAGGCCGCCGACCCGCCCTTCATCGGGGCCTCTGCGAGGTAGTTCATCCGGTACGGCGTCCAGAGCCGCTGCAGATGGTCGGGCTCGCCCACCCCGTGGTCGACGACCTTGCGCTCGTCGTTATCGGTCACGTCGGTGTGCCCGCCTTGATCAAATCCGCTGTCGGCGCGGCATTCTCGCGGTTGGCGATCCATTCGACGATGGTGCCGATGGCGTCCTCCTTCGCCACCCCGTTGACCTGGCTGCGGTCACCGAACCGGAAGCTGACCGCGCCGGCCTCGACGTCGCGGTCGCCGGCCAGCAGCATGAACGGCACCTTCTGGTTGGTGTGGTTGACGATCTTCTTCGCCATCCGATCGTCACTGGCGTCGACCTCGACCCGAATCCCGCGCGACTTCAACTGCTCGGCAACGCTTTCCAGATACTCCACATGCCCGTCGGCGACCGGTATGCCGACCACCTGAACCGGCGCCAGCCACGCCGGGAACGCGCCCGCGTAGTGCTCGGTGAGGATGCCGAAGAACCGTTCGATCGACCCGAACAGGGCGCGGTGGATCATCACCGGCCGCTGCCTGCTGCCGTCGGCGGCGGTGTAGGTGAGGTCGAATCGTTCCGGGAAGTTGAAGTCGAGCTGGATCGTCGACATCTGCCAGCTGCGGCCGAGTGCGTCCTTGACCTGTACGGAGATCTTCGGGCCGTAGAACGCGGCACCGCCCGGATCGGGCACCAACTCCAGACCCGACGCGGCACCGACCTCGGCCAGCACGCTGGTGGCTTCCTCCCACATCTCCTCCGAGCCGACGAACTTGTCCGGGTCCTTGGTCGAGAGCTCCAGATAGAAGTCGGTCAGACCGTAGTCACCGAGCAGGTCGAGCACGAACCGCAGCAGCGAGGTCAGCTCGCCGCGCATCTGCTCGCGGGTGCAGTAGATGTGCGAGTCGTCCATCGTGAGACCGCGCACCCTGGTCAGCCCGTGCACGACACCCGACAGCTCGTAGCGGTAGACGGTGCCGAACTCGAAGAGCCGCAAGGGAAGCTCGCGATACGACCGCCCGCGAGAACGGAAGATCAGGCAGTGCATCGGGCAGTTCATGGGCTTGAGGTAGTAGTCCTGCCCCGGCTTGCGCACCGTGCCGTCGGAGTTGAACTCGGCGTCGAGGTGCATCGGCGGGAACATGCCGTCGGCATACCAATCGAGATGGCCGGAGATCTTGAACAGTTCCGCCTTGGTGATGTGCGGGCTGTTGACGAACTGGTAGCCGGCCTCGCTGTGCTTGCGACGCGAATAGTCCTCCAGTTCACGTCGAATGATGCCGCCCTTGGGATGGAATACCGCCAGACCCGAGCCGATCTCGTCGGGGAAGCTGAACAGGTCCAGCTCGGCGCCCAGCCTGCGGTGGTCGCGTCGCTGCGCTTCCTCGATGAGCTCGAGGTGTCGGTCGAGAGCCTCCTGCGACTCCCAGGCCGTGCCGTAGATGCGCTGCAGGCTGGCGTTGTTCTGGTCGCCGCGCCAGTACGCGGCCGAACTGCGAGTCAGCTTGAACGCCGGGATGAACTTCGTCGTCGGGATGTGCGGGCCCCGACACAGATCGCCCCAAATACGTTCGCGGGTACGGGGATTGAGGTTGTCGTAAGCGGTGAGCTCGTCTCCCCCGACCTCCATTACCTCGGGGTCACCGGACTTGTCGTCGACGAGCTCCAGCTTGTAGGGCTCGTCGGCGAGTTCCTCGCGTGCCTGATCCTTGGACTCGTAGACGCGCCGGGAGAACAGCTGGCCGTCCTTGACGATCTGGCGCATGCGCTTTTCCAGCGCCTCCAGATCCTCCGGGGTGAACGCCTCGGCGACGTCGAAGTCGTAGTAGAAGCCGTCGGTGATCGGCGGTCCGATGCCGAGTTTCGCCTCGGGAAACATCTCCTGCACCGCCTGGGCGAGCACGTGGGCAGCCGAGTGCCGGATCACGCTGCGGCCGTCGTCGGTATCGGCCGCAACGGGCGTCACCTCGACGTCGGCGTCCGGCGTCCAGCTCAGGTCGCGAAGCCGGCCGTCGGTGTCACGGACGACCACCACGGCATCGGGGGCGCCCCGGCTGGGCAGGCCCGCCTCGCGGACCGCCGCCGCAGCGGTCGTCCCGGCAGCGACCCGGATCGGGGCTGCTGGGGCGGGGCTGGGGGCGGCGCTCATCGGTCACTCTCCGAACTCATTGTTCCTCGCAGGCGCGCGGATTCCGTGGGGCGTTTACGAACGCGACTATGCTATCGGTGCGAGCGGTTAGTCCCCGACCCCGATCGGGCTGTTCAGCCACGGCTGCTCGATGCCGACAAGTTCGGCAGACCAGTCGAGCGCGCCGAGCAGCCACAGCGTCGCTGCCACGACCAACGCAGTCAACACCCCGCCGAGGATCTGCACGACCTTCCCCTGCCGGTGGAACCAGTCCATGACCCTGTCGTAGCGCTCCTTGGCGTAGGCCAGCAGCCGCCGCGCCCAGTCGAATTCGGTGGCCAGAATGCCCAGCCCGATGAACACGATCGCCCAGCCCGGCCCCGGATACGGGATGGCGAGGATGCCGAGGCCCAGGACCGCCAACCCGACCACGCCGACCGCGATGCGGTACCCGAACTCCGCTTTCGGCCGCTCCCGCAACCGGTCGCGCCAACGTGCCCACCGGCGCTTGGTCGCCGTCAATCGGGATTGCGTGGTGGTCTCGTCGTCGGTCACGGTTGGCCTGGGTTGAGCTTCACGAACAATGCCTCGGCGTCGCAGAGCACCGCCCCGCCGTCGAGGAGTCGGCCGGTGACGAAGACCTTACGTGCCTCGCTGCGATCGATCCTGGCGTCGACCTGCAGGTCCTTGTCGATCGGCGCGATCTTGCGGTAGTTCACGTGTAGGTAGGCCGTGCGCTGTTTGAGACTGCGGGTCAGCCGGAACGCGGCGAAACCGAGCACCGAATCCCACATCTGGGCCAGCGCGCCGCCGTGGACCGCGCCGTTGCGGCCGAGGTGGAACCGGCGGAACCGGACGACGCCCTCGACCTCGTCTCCGACGGTCTTCAGGTCGGCGGGCACCTGCATGATGTTTCCGCGGTTGGGCAGGTCCATCCGCCTGCCCGACGGCGTGGTCCACTCGTCGGCCTCGAACGGCGCCAGCAGCGCACACGCCGCCTCGATCATGTCGGCCGCCGTGGTGATGACGTCGTCGGGCGCGTCGGCGGCCCGGGTGTGGTCCTGCAGGGTGCGGACGGCCTCGACGAACCGGCCGTAGTCCGGTCCGCCGCGGGTGGTCGGGTCGGGCGGGTTGAACCCGCCACCGGCATGCGCCTCATCGGGGTCGGTGGCCACCCGCTCACCGTATTGCCTGCCCGGAATCGTCGATCGTCGTGGTGACCGCCACGATCTGCGGCGCGGACGGTGCCGACGAGAACCCGAAACTCACCGGTGGCCGCAGCGGCGCAAGTCCTTCGAAGCCCCGGCCTCGGTAGTGGCCGTCGATCGCGGTGATGCGTCGCGACCGCCGCACGCCGTAGTACTCGGTTCGGCCGTTGCCTGCCGTCCCGTGGGTGTGTACGCCCGGGACCACGCGCGCCGCAACGGGGTCGATCGCCCGCAGCCACCGCGGCGAGGTCGCCAGCCGCCGGGGAACCAGCCGGAGCAGCCAGTCGATGGGGGCAGGGCCGCCGATGCCGATGCGGGCTGCGAAGGTCTCGGTGCGGACGCTCAATTGGTCCGCGCCGAGGTCCACGGACACCTCACCCACGTCCACCCGGTCGAAGGTGTAGGTCGATGCGACGAACTCGGCGACGGCGGTATCGGGCGCCAGCAGGACGCGTTCGTCGTCGGCGGTCTGCAGCATGACGTCGGCGAAGGCGCCGAACGGTGAGTCGGCCCAGGCGCCGACGACGATGCGCAGCCCGGATCCGGTGCCCGCGCCCGCGATGTGTCCGGTGAAGGCCAGACGCACCGCGCTAGCTGGTTTCGGAGTCTTCAGAGCCGGCTTTGCTCAGCGTCTCGAACTCCTCGTCGGAGAGCGAGATCTCGGCGGCGGCGACGTTCTGCTCGAGGTGGCTCACCTTCGACGTGCCGGGGATCGGCAACATCACCGGAGAACGCTTCAGAAGCCACGCGAGCGCCAGCTGCGACGCGGTGGCGTGGTGGTCGGCGGCGATCTGGTGCAGCGGACCGTCCTGCGCGGCCAGCGGACCGGCGGCCAGCGGGAACCACGGGATGAAGCCGAGCCCCTGGGCCTCGCATGCGTCGAGTACCGGTTCGGCCGTGCGCGCAGTGAGGTTGTACATGTTCTGCACCGACACGATCGGCGCGATCTTCTGTGCCGCCTCCAGCTGCTCGACGTTCACCTCGGACAGGCCGATGTGGCGGATCTTGCCCTCCTGCCGCAGGGCGGCGAGCTCACCGATCTGGTCCTCGAGCGGGAACTTGTCGTCGATGCGGTGCAGCTGGAACAGGTCGATGCGCTCGACCCCGAGCCGCTGCAGGCTCAATTCGAGCTCTTGGCGCAGATAGCCGGGGAACCCCAGCGGTATCCACACGTCCGGACCCGTCCGCAACAGCCCGGCCTTGGTGGCGATCACCAGATCGTCGGGGTAGGGCGCCAGCGCTTCGCGAATCAAGGCCTCGGAGACGTAGGGGCCGTAGGAGTTCGCGGTGTCGATGAAGTTCACGCCGAGCTCGACCGCGCGCCGCAGCACGCGGATGCATTCGTCGTGGTCCGTCGGCGGCCCCCACACCCCTTTGCCGGTGATCCGCATGGCGCCGAACCCGAGTCGATTGACGGTGAGATCACCGCCGAGAGTGAACATTCCTGCGGCCTGAGCGACGGATGAGGTGGTCACCCCACGAACCGTACGCCGGGTGGTGACATGGTGTCGGGGTGAGACTGGACGACTTGGCGAACCTGCAGCTGACCTATCGCGAGGTGGGCGCGACGGCCGGTCCGTTGCCCGATGGCTACCACCGTGTGTGCAAGTCAGCCGTCATCGGTCGCGGGCGGCAGCGGTTCGAGGAGGCCGCGGCGAAGGTCATGCGGTGGGAAATGCTGCGTGGGGCAGGCGTCCGGGTCGAGGCCAGCACCGAGATCGCGGCCGTCGGGTCGGAGGTGCTGGTCGGGCTGGGGCCGCTGCGGGCGCCGTGCCGGGTCGTTTTCGTGATCGACGAGGCAGACCGCCGCGGGTTTGCCTACGGCACGCTGCCGGGCCATCCCGAGACCGGCGAGGAGCTGTTCGGTGTCCGCTATGACCCGGCATCCGGCGAGGTGTACGCCGAGGTCGTGGCCTTTTCCCGGCACGGGACGTGGTGGAGCAGGCTGGGCTCCCCGGTCACGTCGTTGGCGCAGAGCATCATCACGTCGCGGTATCTGACGGCGCTCTGACGACGCGCTGTCCACAACCGCAGGCGGGCGGCTGCCACCGCCGGGCGCTGGCGCCGTTGTCATCCGTCCTTCGTTTGGCGTATACCCGCGTTAGCCTTAACCAACCAAGCTCGACGATCGGATACTCCTGGTGATTGACCCTGGTGAAGTGGACGCCACGCATCGGCGTATCGCACAGACCGTGCAGGACCTGTACGGCCGGCCTGACGCCGACTCTGACACGGTGATCGCCGAGCTGGCCGAACACGCGGCGGTTGAGATCCCGGGGGCGCAGTACGCGGGCGTCACCGTCACCCGCAACGCCAAACACATCGACACCCCGGCCGCGACGCACAAGTGGCCGATGCTGCTCGACGAGATTCAGCAGCGCCACCGCGAGGGCCCGTGCCTGACCGCGGCGTGGGAGGAGAAGACCGTCCACGTCGCCAACTTGGAGACCGACGAACGGTTCCCCCTGTATGCCCGTGATGCGTTGACCGAGACCCCGATTCGCTCCGTGATGGCGTTCCAGCTGTGGATCGCCGGCGAGACGATGGGCGCGCTGAACGTCTATGCCGAGACCGCCAACGCCTTCAGCGAGGAAACCAGGGCGGTGGGACTGGTTTTCGCGGCGCATTCGTCGGTCGCGTGGAATGCGGCCCGTCGCGACGAGCAGTTCAAGAGGGCGCTGGCGAGCCGCGACGTCATCGGTCAGGCCAAGGGCATGTTGATGGAGCGATACGGGGTCAACGCGATTCAGGCCTTCGACCTGCTGCGCAAGCTGTCCCAGGATTCGAATACACCATTGCTTCAGATAGCCACCGACCTCGTCGAAAAACAGCAGTCTGCAATCGACTAGCGGGGTTTCGGCTCCCCGGCCGGGGGAACCCAACTGCGCATGAGCGTGGAATCCAAGGCGGGCGCCGACCCGTCGATCGGCGAACTGATGAGCCAGTTGTCGGCGCAGACGTCGCGGCTGGTCCGTGATGAGATGCGGCTGGCTCAAAAAGAGATGCAGCAATCGGTCAAGCATGCCGGTATCGGCGCCGGGTTGATCAGCGCGGCGGGTCTGCTGGCGGTGCTCGGCCTGATGACAGTGATCGCCGCAGGAGTTGCGGCGCTGGCCCTGGTGCTGCCGGTGTGGGCCGCGGCCCTCATCGTGGCCGCCGTGCTGTTCATCGCGGCAGGGATCGCGGCGCTGTTCAGCCGCAAGCAGGCAGCGGAGGTCGCTCCGCCGCCGAAGGAAAGCGTGGAAAGCATCAAGGCCGACATCAAGGAAGTGAAGGAAGCACGCCATGGCTGAGCCCCGTCCGGAACCCGGACCCGATGCCGACATCGACGACCTTCACACCGACATCGAGCAGACGCGAAAAGAACTGGGCGAGACCGTCGAAGCGCTGACGGCCAAGATGGACGTCAAGCAGCGGACCAAGGACAAGGCGGCCGACACGAAAGAAGCCGTTCTGAACAGGGCGCATGCGGTTCAGCACGCGACCATCGACGACGGCCGGGCGAAGGTGACGGTGCCGGTGGCCGCTGCGGTCGTCGTCGGGACGGCGGCGCTGGTGTGGATTCTGCTGCGACGCCGCCGCTGACCCGTCAGGCCTTGTTCGGCACCGCGGTGACCAGACCGCCGTCCATGATGAACTCGCTACCCGTGGAGTAGGACGACTCGTCGCTGGCGAGGAAGACGATGAACGTCGCCACCTCCTCGGGTTCGGCGGCCCGGCCGAGCGGAATGGTGACCATGTCCTCGGGGAGATGTGCGGTCATCGGCGTCTTGATGAATCCCGGATGAATGGAATTGACCCGAATGTTCTTGGGTGCCAACTCCAGTGCCGCCGACTTCGCCAGTCCGCGCACCGCCCATTTAGACGCCACGTAGGGGTGCACGAACGGAGCGCCGCGCAGGCCTTCGATCGAAGACACGTTGATGATCGATCCGCCGCCGGCATCTGTCATCGGCTGGACGGCCGCGCGCATGCCCAGGAACGTGCCGGTCAGGTTGACGTCGATGACCTTCTGCCACTCGCCGAGATCGAACTTCTTCAGCGGGCCGAGCGCCACGATGCCGGCGTTGTTGACCAACACATTGAGCCGCCCGAAGGCGCTCACGGCGAGGTCGACCGCGGCCTCCCACTGGTCTGGCTGGGTGACGTCGAGGTGGATGTAGCGTGCGCTGTCGCCGATCTCGTCGGCCAGCGCCTTGCCTTGGTCGTCGAGGATGTCGCCGATCACCACCTTCGCACCTTCGCCGACGAGCATCCGCGCATGCGCGGCCCCCATGCCCCGCGCCCCGCCGCTGATGAGCGCAACTTTTCCGTCGACACGTCCCATTGCGGTGTTCTCCTTAATCGTTGTCGGACACCCTATTCGGCGTCGAAGAGTCCCTTGCCGGTGATCAGCGGCAGGTCCAGTGTCGTCCGGATTCCCGGCGGCGCCGCCACGACCGCGGGAATCGCGTTGACCACCCTGCCCGCGCCCGCGGCGATCGCGGCGTAGTTGTGGTCGCCTCTGCGGCTGGTCGGACAGATGTCGACGGTGTAGGACGGTTCGCCGACGATCTCCACCTTGTATGAGCCGCCCGGCTGCGCAGGCTGCGGCCACTCGGGACACAGGTCTTCTCGCAGCCGCGTGACGTGGTCGATGACGAGGGCCGCCTCGCCCTTGACCATGCCGAGGATTTCGAACCGCAGCGCCGCCTGCCCGCCCTTGGGAATGTGCCCCGCGGCCACGTCGAATGCTTCCGGCGCGGGAACCCGCGTGCACGAGTCCTTGATCTCGTCGACTTCGATGCCGAACCCGGCCGCCAGTTGTCGGATCGTCGTGCCCCACGCCATCCCGAGTACGCCGGGCTGCAACAACATCGGCGTTTCGTCGAGTGTCCAGCCGAACCCCATCACGTCGAACATCACCGTGGAGCCGTCGTAGGTGGCGTAGTCGGCGATCTCCATGCACCGGACCTGTTCGATGCGCTGGCACGTGCTCGCGATCGCGAACGGGATGAGGTCGTTGGCGAACCCCGGATCCACGCCGGAGATGAACAGACTCGAATTACCTTGCTGCGCAGCTTGTTCGATGGGAGCGATGTATTTGTCGGGCATGACGCCCCACGGGTACTGGAAGACGCCGGGAGATGTTCCGACGACATTGACACCCGCGGTCAGGATGCGCAGGACGTCGGTGACGGCCTCGGGAATCCGGTTGTCGCCCATCGCGCAGTACACGGCGCAGTCGGGTGCGGCGGCCAGTAACGCGTCCATGTCGTTGGTCGCGACGATGCCCGTCGAGGCGTCGAGGCCGGCCAGTTCGCCGGCGTCTTTGCCGACCTTGGCGTCCGACGACACCCAGACACCGGTCAGTTCGAAGCGGGGATCGCTGATCAGGTGGTTGAGCGCGATACGTCCTGCGTTGCCGGTTCCGATGTGTGCGACGCGGATCGCCATTGCTGTCTCCTCAGGGCCACGGCTGGACAGCTGTCCAACTTATCGGATACAGCCCGAGGCAAACAAGGCAGGTCATGAGGGTGCGTCGATACCTGCAGCCGCTGGACGCCCGGGATCAGCTGAAGTGCCGGACAGGTGTCCAGCACTCCAGCTGGCGCCGTTAGAGCTGCGGCCGGCGACGGCCGAGGTAGACGGCGAGGCCGAGCGCGCCGAGGCCCAGACCGGCGACCACGCCTGCCGCCGCTATCAGATACAGCTGGGTGTGATCGGCGTTCGCGGACTGATCGGAGGCCAGCTGCATCCGGTAGTTGCCCGGCAGCGGTCCCTCCTGCGGCTCACCGAGGCCGGGGTATTGCTGGGTGCGATGCACCTCGAACTGGCGCTCCCCGGTCGGCGATTGGGTCCACTGCCCCCAGGCGGGTGTGGCGCCGTCGAGCAGCACCTTGCGTCCGCCGTACTGGACGTCGTCGCCGAGGTCGACGATCTGATTGACGCGGAACGGCTGATAGGTGGCGTTCGAGTACTGCACCTGGACGGGCACGTTGTCGTAGCGCGACAGCGGAGGCGGTGGTACGAACGGCGCCCCGACCGGCGGGAGGTACCCGCCGCCGAAGAAGGTGCCGACGGCCACGTCCGCGGCCAGGTTCGCCGTATTGAGCACAACGGCCGTGAAGCTGTATGCAGCCACTGCGGCGGCATCCACCAGGACTCGGCCCAGCGGCGGGACGTAGACGATCCGCGGCGCGCGGTCGTACAGGTAAACCAGGCGTACCGGGGCGCGGAACGGGTTGAAGATCACCGGACGGTAGTAGTCGTCGTATTCGATCCACCTGCGGTCCCACTGCCGAACCTTGTGGTCCCAGCGCTTCTTGTCCCAGTCCCAGTCGTGGTCCCGATCGTGGTTGCGATCGCGATCCCTGTCCCAGTCGCGGTCACGGTTACGGTCACGGTCACCGACTGAGAATTCCGATCCCACATTGAATTCCGACTCGAACGGGCCGAGCTTGGTCTTGCTCGAGAGGTTGAGCGCGCTGGACAGGAACTCGACGTCGTCCTTCTTCGCCGGCTCCGGCTTCACCTCGATCGGCTCGGCCTGCCTGGCGAGTTCGATGTCCGGCTCGGGCGCCTGCAGCGTGTCCGGCGCTGCCAACGCCGCTCGTTGCCCGGCCTTCGACACCGTCGACCGGTCGGTCTGCTTGTCGTCGGTGGCCGCGCGTGAACCGTCGGGCTTCACCTGATCGGCGGCCGCGGGTGCTTGCTTTCCGTCGGCGCCCCCCGGGGTCTGCCCGGCTGCCGAATCGCTCGGCACCTGCGCATCCTGCTTGGGCTCGGCAGGCTTGGCGGGCTGCCCGCCGGCAGGCGGCGGCGCGGGCTGGTCGATTTTCGGCACCTCGACCGTAGGAGCGTCGGTCTTGGCCGCGTCGTCCTGCGGCGCGGTTACCCGGGGAACGTCCGCCGTCGACGCATCCGCTCTGGGCCCATTGGCTTTTGGCGGATCGGCCTTCGGCGCGGCCACCGTCGGCTGGTCGACCCTCGGCGCATCCACGACCCGTGGTGCTTCCTTCCTCGGGGCGGGCGGCTGAACCGATGCCGGCGCTTCGGGCGGAGGTGGCGGAGCCTGCACCTGCGGGGCGGGCGCCCGCCGAGGCGGAGCTTCGGCCTTCGGCGCGGGTGCCTGATTCGGCGCGGGCGCCTCTTTCGGCGCTGGTGTCTCCGCGGGCGCCTGCTCCTGCGCCTGCGGCGCCTGCGGAACGACGACCTCGGGCGTCGGGATGACCGGGACACCCGGATCGTTCTTGTCGGGTTTGGCGAATGCCGGCGCGACTCCCCCGCTGAGCGCACTCAAAGAGATGACAGCTCCCGACGCCAGTACAGCGACAGCACTTCGCCAGGAGCAGGAATAAAGGGGGGCACGCATTTGGGTATCGACTCCTCTGGTCTCGACAGAGGGTGGCGGATAGCTCGCCACCGCTGCTTAGCAGCCATCTCCCCCGACACTGGGCAAACCAGCAGGCGCCGCGATGCTTCTAGGTTGGTCCGACCGACGCCTGTGGCGGAGCGACGATCAGTTCCGACAGTTTCATCGCTCTACTAACAGATGCGTTACAGCTCTACGATCGGCGCACACCGTCAAAATCTGATCGGAGCGCCGACATGGAGACACGCGACCGACTGTTCATCGGCAACGAATGGGTAGCACCCGCCACCGACGCCACCATCGATGTCATCTCGCCGATCACCGAAGAGGTGTACGCCCGCACGCCCGACGGATCGCCCGCCGACATCGATCGGGCCGTCGCCTCCGCCCGGGACGCATTCGACAACGGCCCGTGGCCCACCATGACGCCGGAGCAGCGGGCCGACGGCATCGCCGCGCTGTCGCAGGCACTGCAGAAGCGCGGCGCCGAGATCGCCGACATCGTCACCAACGAGAACGGCACCCCGGCATCGCAGTCGATGGGCACGCAGGTGTTCGCGGCCACGATGGTGCTCGACATCTACGCCGACATCGCCCGCACCTACCCGTGGAGCGACGAACGCGTCGGCGCCATGGGTCAAAAGGTGGTGGTGCGCCGGGCACCCGTCGGCGTCTGCGCAGGGATCATCCCGTGGAATGTGCCGCTGTACATCATGGCGATGAAGCTGGGGCCCTGCCTCGCATCCGGCTCGACAATGGTGCTCAAACCGGCACCCGAAACTGCGCTGGACCCATACCTTTTGGCCGACGCCGTGCTCGAGTCGGGTCTGCCGCCCGGCGTCATCAACATCGTCACCGCGTCGCGCGAGGCCAGCGAGCACATCGTCACCCATCCCGGTGTCGACAAGGTCAGCTTCACCGGATCGACGGCGACCGGCGCACGCATCGGCGAACTGTGCGGCGCGCAGATCAAGCGCGTGACGCTCGAACTGGGCGGCAAGTCGGCGGCCATCCTTCTCGATGACGTCGACCTCGACAAGCAACTGCAGAACATCATCATGTCCGGGCTGCTGAACAACGGTCAGGCCTGCGCCGCGCAGACCCGCATTCTCGCGCCGCGTTCGCGGTATCAGGAGATGGTCGATGCGCTCGCCGCAGGCGTCGGCGCGATGCCGGTCGGCGATCCCAACGACCCCGCCACCGCGGTCGGCCCGGTGGTGGCCGAACGGCAACGCGACAAGATTGTCGGAATGCTCGCGTCGGGCAAGGAGCAGGGCGCCAAGATAGCGGTCGGCGGCGGCACTCCCGCGCATCTGGACAAGGGCTGGTTCATCGAGCCGACCGTCTTCTACGACGTGGACAATGCGATGCGCATCGCGCGCGAAGAGATCTTCGGCCCCGTTCTGTCGGTGATTCCGTACGAAACCGAAGACGATGCGGTGCGCATCGCCAACGATTCGGAGTATGGCCTGTCCGGATCGGTGTGGACCGCCGACGTCGACCACGGCGCGCAGGTCGCGGCGCGGCTGCGCACGGGCACGGTCCCGGTCAACTCGGGGCTGCTGCTGGACTTCAAGTCGCCGTTCGGGGGGTTCAAGAAGTCGGGTATCGGGCGGGAATGCGGCCCCGAGGGCGTCGGCCCGTACATCGAGTACCAGTCGATCATCTACCCCAGCTAGGCGCTCCCGTCCGGCGGTGACCGGTACCGTCGCGATGTGATCGCGTTCGTCCGGGTTGGGCTCGCCGCTGCATGTGTGGCGTTGGCGGTGGCCGGATGTAGCCGGGCCACGGTGCTCGACGGACGCGCCGTGTCGATGCGCTACGACCCGTACCGGGTCGCTGGACTGCCCACCTCGGATGGGCCGAGCGGACCTCGCGCAGCGGCACCCTCGGCTGCCGGCAGGGTGCAGAACACCGATGACGGGGCGATCGACCGCGCGGCGTTGTTGGCGATCGACGACATCGAGGATTTCTGGTCGCAGCATTACTCGGACGCCTTCGCGGGTAGCTTCGCTCCGGTGTCCGGGCTCGTGTCGGTGGATCCGAGGACGTCGACGACCGTCTGCGGCGAAGAAGCCCGCGCATTCGACTACAACGCGCTGTATTGCGCGCCCGACGACCTGATCGCTTGGGACCGTGTCGATCTCATGCCGGTCGCCAAGGAGTTCTTCGGTGACATGACGATCAACGGGCTCCTGGCGCACGAGTACGGCCACGCCCTGCAGTCGCGCGCCGGGCTGGCGGGCGAACAGCGCTCGTCGATCCTGGTGCGTGAACAGCAGGCCGACTGTCTGGCGGGCGTTTACCTGCGGTGGGTGGCCGAGGGCCACTCTCCCCGCTTCACCCTGAACACCAGCCGCGCGCTGGATCAGGTGATGGCAGGCGCGATCGCCGGGCGCGACCCGATCTCGACCTACGACACGCTGTCGCTCGACGAGCCATCGCACGGCACCGCCCTCGACCGGGTCAGCGCGATCCAGACCGGCTTCGATGTGGGCACAGGGGGCTGCGCCGCAATCGATTCCGCCGAGATCCAGAAACGCCGCGGCAACCTACCCAAGTCGCTGTTCGATCCGGCGAGCCCGCAGAGCGACATCGCAATCGACGAACAGACACTCTCGACGCTGATGGATTTGTTGGGACAGATCTTCACCCCCGCTGATCCGCCGACACTCACGACCGAAGGCGATGGCTGCTCGGCGAGCGAGAAGCAGCCCGTCGTCTACTGTCCGGACACCAATGCGATCGCCGTCGACATGCCCACGCTGCGTCAGGTCGGCAAGTCGGCTGATGAGCGCGATTTCGTTCTCCTGCAAGGCGATAACACCGCACTGTCGATGGTGACGTCACGCTACGTGCTTGCGCTGCAACACCAGCGGGGCCTTCCGCTCAACTCGGCGGTGGCGGCGATGCGCACCGCGTGCCTGACCGGGGTCGCCCAACGAAAGATGGCCGATCCGATCAGCGGTCCGTCAGGCAACCAACTCATCCTCGGCGCCGGTGACCTCGACGAAGCGGTGTCGGGTCTGCTGACCAACGGCGTCGTCGGCACCGACGTCAACGGAACTCCGGTGCCCTCCGGCTTCACCCGGATCCTCGCGTTCCGTACCGGGCTTCTCGGTGACGCCGACGAGTGCTACCAACGGTTCGGCTGAGAGAATCGGCACGTGAGCGGACCGCGGGACGACCGGCGCCCCGGGCTCGGGGACGAAACCGTCGAAGTACCGCTGCGGCCGGCGAGGAATGAAGCGCCAGCGGCCGAGGAGCCGTGGTGGAAGAACGCCAACCAGCGGGTTCCCTCGCCCCCGCGGATGCCGGCGCCCCGTCCCGTCTCGAACGCGCCGCAGACGCCGGCGCAGCGTCGTGATCGTCCGCCGACCGCGGCCAGGAACCGGCACGTGCGCGCTACACCCGCGCGACGGAACATCGGACAGTTGGCGCTGTTGATAGGGGTTGGCGTCATCGCGATATCGGCCGCCGCGGCACTGCTTTGGGTGGTGCTGTCCGGATTCGACGTGCTGACGGGCAAGGTGCTCGACGTGTCCAAAGCCGAGGCCGGTGTTCAGCGGATTTTGACCGACCCCGTCGACGGATACGGCGCCACAAGCGTTTCCGACGTCGTGTGCAACAACGGTCACGACCCGAAGATCACCAAAGGCGGAACCTTCACCTGCGCCGCGGTCGTCGACGGTCGCAAACGCAACGTCCTCGTGGTGTTCCAGGACGACAAAGGCACATACGAGGTGGACCGACCGCGATAGCCTTTCGGCGCGAGGAGTCGAGATGGAAAATTCACCAGAGTCTCAGGTCCGTAGATACTTTGACGCGTGGTCCGATCCGAAGGTCGATGAGCTCAGCAGCTTCTTCTCCAAGGACGCGACCTGGGTCGACGGCCCGCAGGGGGTGCGTCGCGGCGCCGATGTCATCGGAGCCGAGATCACCACACAGCTCGAGGCCGTGGGCGGAATCACGGTAGAGATTGTGACGATGGTCTGCGAGGGCCGGACCGTGATGGTCGAACAGGTCAGCAGGGCGAGGGTCGGCGACTCGCTGATTTCCGCGGCGGTCATGGCGGTGTTCGAGTTCGATGCCGACGGTCGAATCACACAGTGGCGGGAGGCCTACGACCTGTCATCGATGATGAACCAAATTAAAGCCGCCGCCAAGGCCAGTCACTCGGGGAAGCCGAACAGCGCAACGACGCCGTGATCACGGCCCGCGGTGTAGCCGCCGTCGACGGCGATGGCCTGACCGGTGACGAACGACGCGTCGGGAGACACCAAAAAGGCTGCCATGGCCGCGATCTCGTCGGGCCGGCCGAGCCGCTGCAACGCATGCTCTTTGGTGATCGAATTCAGCGGGCCCTCCATGCCGGGCATGCGGAAGACGTTGTCCAACATCGGTGTTGCGATGAAGCCGGGGCAGATCGCATTGGCCCGGATCCCGCTGGGGCCGTAGTCGAGCGCCATGTTCTTGGTAAGTAACACCACCCCGCCCTTGGCGGCGTTGTAGACGCTGCCGCCGGCTGTGCCCTCCAAGCCCTCGACGCTGGCAAGGGTGACGATCGAGCCACGCTCGCCGTTGACCCGGGGCTGCTCGATCATTCTTGCGAGCGCGGCCTTGGCTACCAGGAACGTGCCGGTCAGGTTGATCGCGATGACGCGGTCCCACTCGCCCTTGTCGAGCAGATGCACAGGGCCGCCTCCTGCGACGCCCGCGGCGTGAACGACGCCGTCGAGGCGGTCGGGCACGGCGGCGAAGACGTCGGCGACCGCCGACTCGTCGGCCACGTCGGCCGTCACAAATGCGAACCGCTCGCCGAGATGGGGCGGTGCACTCACGTCGGCGCCGATGACGGTGCCGCCCTCGGCCAGCAGGCGCTGTGCGGCGGCAAGGCCGATGCCCGACGACGCTCCGGTCACCACGAACGTCCGCGAACGGGCTCGGTCACTCACTTCGGCCAGCCAGCAAGGCCACCGTCTCGGTCATGGCGATCACATTAACCGTGGACCCGGCTTCGCATCCCGCGGAATGAAATCGCGTTGTCTGCGAGTTCTCATCGGTTGAATGACCTTGATCAACCGGAAAAGAGCCGACGATGCGCAGCCACGAACCCGTTGCCACTCCCATTCCCCGCACGCTGCGCTGGCTCGCCGTCGCCATCGTGTCGCTGGCTGCGCTGATCGGCCCGCAGGCCACCGGGTTGGCTGCGGCCGCAGAGGACTCCTCCTGTTCGGACGTCGAAGTCGTCTTCGCGCGTGGCACATTCGAAGCCCCCGGGGTCGGGGCGACGGGACAGGCATTCGTCGACGCGCTCAACGCCCGCCTCGGCGGCAAGACCATGAACGTCTACGGCGTGGATTACCCGGCGTCGCTTGACTTCCAGGCTGCGGCGAGCGGTATTGCTGACGCCGCGAACAAGATTGCGGCGATTGCCGCAAGCTGTGCGAACACCAAAATTGTGCTCGGTGGCTACTCGCAGGGCGCGGCGGTGGCCGGCTACACCACCACCGACACCGTGCCGGCCGGGTTCGCGGTTCCCGACGGGATCTCCGGCACGTTGCCGCCGGCGATCGCCTCACATGTCGCGGCCGTGGTGTTGTTCGGCACCCCCTCGGACTGGTTTCTCAACCTGGTCGCCCGTGACGCACCACCCATCGCCATCGGTCATCTGTTCACGGCCAAGACCATCGAGCTGTGCAATCCCGGCGACCCGATCTGTTTCCCCGGCGGGCGCGACCGTGCTGCCCACAGCGCCTACAAGACCAACGGAACGGCCGATCAGGCCGCCGACTTCGCAGCCCGCGCAATCACCCGATGAGTTCGCGGGGTCCGGTGGGTAGCCGCCAGTGGAAGATCATCGCCGCCAACCGTAACGCGGTGGCCAGCACGGCACCCGCGACGATTCCGATCCACTGCGGGCCGACGTAGTCGATGGCGACATAAGCGATCGCGCCGAGCATCGCCGGAATGGCGTACAGGTCGTCGGGTCCCATGACCATCGGGACCTCTCGCGCCAGGACGTCGCGGATGATGCTGCCTGCGACCGCGGACAGCATGCCCAGCAGTGCGGCGGCGAACCAACTCGCTCCACGGTCTGTCGCCAGGGCTGCGCCGGCGGTCGCGAAGAATCCCATGCCGAACGCGTCGAGAACGAGGACGAGGGTCTTCATGCGAATGACCGCTCTGGCGAAGACGGTCGTGAGCCCGGCGGCGACGAGTGCGACCGTGATATTCGGCCAATGCTGGACGGAGTACGGCGGGCTGATGTCGAGAAGCAAGTCGCGCAGTACTCCGCCGCCGACACCGGTCAGCACACCCATGACCGCTATGCCGAACAGATCGAAGCCTTTGCGGACACCGACGACAGCACCGGATGCCGCGAACACCGCTATCCCGGCGAAGTTGAGAATTGTCTGCAACACGATCGAACCGTATCGTTCGCTCAGCGATATCCGTAGCCCCAGAAACCTCGCACGTCACACTGGCACCAGACTGTCGGCGACCCGCCGCAATCCCTTGCGCGCCCGAGTATTCCGCTGACGTGGGTAAACCGGCACCACGGGAAATCCTCGCCGACACGACCGCCGCCGGTGCCGGAGATGTCGCCGGCGTGCCCTAAGTTGGGGCGTCCAGACGAACGGACACAGACACATCGAGGAGGCCGGTGAGCGACAACGGGGGGCTGTCGGGCACTGAGCTGCTCGAACTCAACCGCGACCTGACGGGCTCTCGCCCGATCCGTCTGCTCGCCGCGACGAACCTGGGCCTGTACGCGACGCTGATGGAACGTCACCTGTCCGACGGCGCCGTCCCCGAGACGGACCTCGTCGTGCGGCTGGAACGCGACCTCAACCAGTTCGGCCAGGCCGACGGCCAGTCCGGGCTCGCGCTGATCAAGTCCTGGGCCAGCCAGGGCTGGCTGCACCGGATCGTCGACGGCCGCGCCGGCTACGAGCAGAACATCTGCTACCTCACCCAGGACGCCCGCCGCGCGCTGGACTTCCTTCGCGGCATGCGCCGCCAGGACACGATTGCCACGGGTGGCTCCATCACCGGCATCGCCTCACGCCTCAAGCAGGTCGCCGTCCGCGTCGACACCGATCCGGCCCGCATCCGCAAGCACATCGAGGCTGAGATCGCGGCCCTGCACCACGAACTCGACCAACTCGACAAGAACGACGGACGAACCCGGCTCCCGTCTGACCTTACCGACTGCTATGACGAAGCGAACGCGATCGCCCTCCAGATGGAACGGCTGATCACCGACATCGGCCAGTACGGAACGATGATCGAGCAGGCCACCGCCGCCCTCGACGACCCGATCGACAGCAACACCGAATACCGCGACCGTCAGCGCCAGATGTACACCGACTACCAGGCCGCCTGGGACTCCCAGGGTCGCGATTCCCACCGGGCCTTCCTGCGGATGATCAACGACCCAGACCAGCGCGCCGAATTCGAAGCCGACGTCGCCGCCGTCGCTGAGGCGCTGCCCGCCATCGATCCGGCGCTGCGCAAGGTCATGGCGGGCTTCTTCGAACTCGTCGGCCAGCAGATCGACGAAGTCGAACGCATCCAGCAGCGATGCGCCCAGCGCGTCAAGCGGTTCACCGCGTTCGGCACCATGGAGCAGAGCCGCGGCGTCGCGCGCCAACTCAATGAGGCCATCGGCACCGCCCGCGCGCTGCTGAAATCCTCGTTCACGGACTCCCGGCTCGACATCGACGTCCCGCTGGCCCGACACGCGATCAGTTCCGTCGGGGCGCTGGGCTTCAAGATCAGTGAGTTGTCCAATCCCCAACCCGCCGCACACGCCGCGGGCGACGTCGACCTGTCCAGCTTCGCCGCGCTCACGACTCAGGTGGACGCGCCCGCCATGTCCGACATGCTCAACAACGCCCTCGCCGACGGCCCGGTGTCCCTGCCCGAGGCCGTCGAGATGCTCGACACCGCGTATCTCGGCCACGTCATCGTGCTGTGGTCGTGGGCGCTGAAACAGCCCGACACCGACGGCGCCACGGAATCCACCAGGGTCCGCTTTCGCTCGCTCGACGGCTGCGACCGCGAAATCGCCGTGCCCCGTTTGACATTCACCGAACCGATCACCACCCTCGCCGGAGCCAGCACATGACCACCGACGCCGACATCGACTTTTCCTCACTCCCCGAGGTCGACCAGACCGCCCGATCGCCCGCACCACGCCGGCCACGCTTCGACGGCGACGTCTCCGAACTACCGGATCGCGCCTGCTGGGCGCTTCAGCACCTGCTCACTCGGCGCTACATCAGCGCAGAGGCCGACGCCGACGTCTACAGCTGGGTGCTCGAATACCGCAACGAACTGTCGATCCGGCTCTCCGAACTCGATCTGATGCTGCGCGTCGTCGAGGTCGGCTTCCAAAGCAGCGGAGTCGCGTTCGTCGAACAGGCCCGTTACGAATCCGCAAGGGGGATCAAGCTTCTGCGCCGGGAGCCGCTGGGCACCTACGATTCGATCCTCGCGCTGCACCTCGCCCAGATGATGCGCGCCGCAGCCGGCCAAACCGTACTGATGAGCCGTGAGGAGATGCACGGCCTGTTCTCCGGTGTGCTCAACGACGTCGACCGCGACGCCGTCACCTTCGCCGCGCGCATCGACGCCGCCATCGCCCGGCTCACCGGTTTGGAGATCCTGCGCAAGAGCCGCGACGACGAGGACAGCTACACGATCAGCCCCGTGATCACCGCGATCATGACCGCATCGGTGATCACCGACCTTCAGCAGCAGTTCGAACGGCTGCTCAACGGCGGAGCGCCGCAGGACGCGCAAGGGGCCGAGGAAGAAACCGAGCTCGAATGACCGAACAGTTCCACCTCGCGCGCCTGCAAGTCATCAACTGGGGCGTGTTCGACGGATATCACTCCATCCCGTTCAGCAGCGGCGGCGCTCTGATCGCCGGAGCTTCGGGGAGCGGCAAGTCCTCTCTGCTGGACGCGATCTCGCTGGGCTTCCTGCCGTTCAACCGACGCAACTTCAACGCCTCCGGCGACAACACGGCGGCCGGGTCCAGCGCAGGCCGCCGCACCGTCGACAAATATGTGCGCGGCGCGTGGGGCCAGCGCAGCGACCGCGGCACCAACCGGGTGATGTATCTGCGCGGTGACGGGACCGCGTGGTCGGCGGTCGCCGTCACCTACGCCAGCGACTCCGGGCGCACCGTCACCGGCCTCGTGCTCAAGTGGCTCACCGGAGAGTCCCGCAACGACTCGTCGAGCCGGTTCGTGCTCGGCGACGGCGATCTCGACATCGAGGACGTCTGCAACCGCTGGGCGTCGGGCCGTTTCGATTCCGGCGTGTCAAGGAGCAGTGGCGATTCTCGACGAAGGTGGAATCGCAGTACCTGGCGCAGCTGTACGCCACCATCGGCATCCGCGCCTCCGACGCGGCGCAGCAACTGCTCGGCAAGGCGAAGTCACTGAAAAGCGTTGGCGGACTGGAGCAATTCGTCCGCAAGTTCATGCTCGACGAACCCGGCAGCCTGGCCCGGCTACCCGAGGCGCTCAAGCAGATCGACCCACTGGTCGAGGCCCGCGACTGCTGGCGGTCTCGCAGAAGAAGCGCAAGATTCTCGGCGATATCGAGCGGATCCAGCACCGCTACGCCTCGGAGTCCTCCGATCTCGGCATCATCGATCTGGTCGACGCACCGATGGTGCGCGCGTACACCGACCATGTCCGGCTGGCGCAGTGCCCCGCGCAGATCGCCACCCTCGACGGCACCATCGACCAGCTCGAAAACGAGTACGAGGACGTCACCCGCAGCCTGAATCTGGCGAAGGCCGAGGCGGATTCGCTCAACGCGCAGATCAGCGGGACCAGCGCCAGCATCGGACCGCTGCAGTCCCAAGTCGCCGCAGCCGAGACCGAGGCCGAGCAGGTGACCCGCCGCCGCGCCGCCTACGAGGACCTGCTCACCGGCCAGGACGTCGAGATCCCGGAGACGGCGGAGGAGTTCTGGAACCTGCGCGAGGACCTGCTGACCCAGGCCGCCGAGCTGCTCGCCAAGGTCGAACGCAACCGCGAGGCGTCCACCGACGCCGAGTACGCACAGAAGGCGGCCCGCATCGTGCGTGACGACCTCGCCAAGGAACTGCGGCGCGTCAACCACGTCGGCTCCGCACTGCCGGAGTTCGCGCTGGCGATGCGGGATCACATCTGCGCGCAGGTCGGTGTCGACGCCGCCGAACTCCCCTACGTCGCCGAGCTGATGGACTTGCGGCCGGACCAGACGCGTTGGCGCACGGCTGTGGAGAAGGTGCTGCGCGGCGCGGGTCTGCGACTGCTGGTGCCCGACCACCACTGGGACGCGGTGCTGCGATTCGTCAATGAGACCGACATGCGCGGCCGGCTGCAGCTGCACCACGTGCGGGCGAAATTCCTCGGCGCCGAACCCGCCGATCCCGAGCCGAACACGTTGGCGGGCAAGCTGTTCGTCGTCGATCCTGAGCATCTGTGCGCCGCCGAGGCCGTCGACGTCATCACCGCCGCCGGCGACCACGTGTGCGTCGACACCCCCGACGTATTCGCCCGGTTCCGCCGCGCCGTCACCGACACCGGACTGTTCAAGGATTCCGACCGCCTCGCCGTCAAGGACGACCGCAGGCCGGTCAAGCAGTCCGAGTACCTCTACCAAGGGGACGTCACCGCCAAGATCAACGCGCTCACCGTCGAACTGGCCGCCGCCGAAGAGGCCTATCAACAGGCACGCCGGGTCGCGGACGACAACGCGGCCCAGCGCCAGCGGTGGCGCGACCGTGCCGCGGCATGCAAAGCGATCTGCGAGCAGTACCCGCAATGGAGCCAGATCGACACCGAGACCGCCGACGGGCATGCCGACCGGCTGCGGGAACAATACGAACTGCTCCTCGCCGACCATCCCGACATCGAGGCGCTCAACGCGCGCGCCGACGAATGCTGGTCGCAGATCCAGAAATTCATGACCCGTCGCGGGGCGGTCCAGACCCGCCGCGACACCCTCGACGAGCGCCGCACCCGACTGCTCGAACTCGCCGAACGGTTGTCTCCCGCGTTCGTCTCCGAGCCGCTGACCGAACTGCTGAACCGCTACGCCGCGACAACTGCCTGTTCGCGCTGGAATTGCTCGATCCCGAGCCGCACCGCGATGCGCTTGTTCGCGGGGATCAAGCGGGAACGCGAACAACTGCGCGAGAGCCGTCGCCGCTCCTACGACGAACTGGCCCGTATCCTCAACACTTTTGACACGTCCTTCCCCGACGCGATCCCCAACGACAGCGACGACTTCGACGAACGGGTGCATGACTACGTCGCCCTGTGCAAGCACATCGACGAACGGGAGCTGCCCGAAGCATACGAGCGGATGATGCGCCTGGTCACCGAGCAGGCCCCCGACGCCATCTTGACGCTGCACCGGGTGGCCGAGCAGGAGACGCGGCGCATCAGCGAGCAGATCGACCGCGTCAACACGGGGCTGGGCGCGGTGGAGTTCAACCGCGGCACCCGACTGACGCTGCGCGCCACCCCGCGGCATCTGACCGCGGTGGGCGAACTCACCGAGATCGTGCGGTCGATCTCGCGGCGCATCGCCGAGGTCGGGTTGGGCGACAAGCAGGCGATCCTCGACCAATACGCCGACATCCTCCGGCTGCGCAACCGGCTGGCGTCGACCGCACCCGAAGACAAGGCGTGGACGCGCGACGCGCTGGACGTGCGTAACCGGTTCACCTTCGACTGCGCCGAGTGGGACGTCTCCACCGAGGAGCTCATCCGCACGCACAGCAATGCGGGCGACAACTCCGGCGGCGAGCAGGAGAAGCTGATGGCGTTCTGTCTCGCGGGCGCGCTGAGCTTCAACCTGGCGAGTCCCGGAAGTACAGAAAATACGCCGGTTTTCGCGCAGCTGATGCTCGACGAGGCGTTCTCGAAGTCCGATCCGCAGTTCGCCCAGCAGGCGCTGCGGGCGTTCCGCAAGTTCGGCTTCCAGCTGGTGATCGTGGCGACGGTGCAGAACGCCACCACGATTCAGCCCTACATCGACAGCGTGGTCATGGTGTCGAAGACCGAAGCCAGCGGCCGCAACGCCCGCCCGGTCGCCACGGTGGCGACACGAACGATCTCGGAGTTCACCTTGCTGCGCCGCGAGATGCGTTCGACGGCCGTGAAGGTCCCGGCGGCGGTCTGAATTTTCCGCAGTGGGCGGTCCGCGCAGTAGCCGCTACTTCGGCATGTGAACCCGGCACGGCTGATTGGCCAGTGCTGACATCGGGTAACCCTGCCGCACGCGAAAGGGCGCGGTGCGGTTGGAGTCACGACATGCTCGGCTGGCTGGACAAGGTGCAGCGGCGCAGTCGCGCGGCCGGTTTCGTCATCGCAGTGTTGTACAAGTACCTCGATGATCAAGGCGGCTATCTGGCGGCCCTGATTACCTATTACGCGTTCGTCTCGCTGTTTCCGCTGCTACTGCTGTTCACCACGGCTCTGGGAGTGGTACTCGCAGGCCATCCTGAACTCCAGCAGGAGGTGCTTCAGTCGACACTGCGGCAATTTCCTGTGATCGGCGACCAGCTCGAGCGCCCTCACCAATTATCCGGAGGAACGGTCGGCGTCGTCGTAGGAATCGCGGGCGCCCTGTACGGCGGGATGGGCATGGGCCAGGCGCTCCGGAATGCGATGGACACCGCGTGGGCGGTGCCGCGCAACGTCCGGCCCGACCCGATCCGTGGCCGGCTGCGAAGCCTGTTGTTGCTACCGGTGCTGGGTAGCGCGGCGATCGCTGCCACGGTCATTTCTGCCGCCGCTCACGCGACCAAGGGCTTGGGAGTGTTCTCAGCCTTCGCGGTCGTGGTCGCATCGGTGACGGTGAACGCCGCGATCTGTTTGGTGGCGTTCAAGGTCACCACGGCCCGCCGCCTGTCCTATCTGGACGTGCTGCCCGGTGCGCTCGTGGCGGCGGTGCTGTGGCAGTTGCTGCAGTGGTTCGGCGCCGGCTACATCTCGCATGTGGTCAAGTCAAGCAGCGTGACGAACAGCGTGTTTGCACTCGTGCTCGGAATGTTGGCGTTCCTCCTTCTCACTGCCAACTGCCTCGTCCTGTGCGCAGAGATCAATGTGGTCCGCGTCGACCGGCTGTATCCACGCGCCCTGCTCGTGCCGTTCACCGACAACGTTCGCCTGACGAAGGCTGACCGCCGAACCTATACAGGACGGGCGAAAGCCGAACAGGCCAAGGGATTTCAGCGCATTGCCGTGTCATTCGATCGGATCCGGCGGCCGTCGTCCGGTGAGTCCGAGTCTCTACCAGCAGGCGGTCAGGCATCCGAGGTGCAATCCCCCTCTGCGGCAGAGCAAGAGACGCGCGCGCAAGACCCTCACCAGGCGCGATAGCGGCCGACGGCCGACATCACCTGGCCGGGCGCTCACCTGCCTGGCTCGCGATCGTTTTCGTATAGAAGACACGGTCGTATCCGTCCTGGCGGCCGCGCGCCGTCTCGACATATCCGAGGCGGGGGTAAAACGTTTGGTTCTCGGTCATCGCCTGGTTGGTGTACAACCTCACCTGCGGCAGACCGAGTTCACGAGCGTCATCCTCGGCACGCGCCAGTAGCAGGGCTCCATAGCCATGCCCCTGTGCGCTTGGATCGACGGCGACGGTGTCGATCAGGAGATGGTCCTGGTGCACCTGGTTGACGACGACCCCGGCGATCTCGCTGTCGGCCTCGATCACCCACACTCGCGACGACGCGACGGCGGCGTGGTAATCGGCCGCCATGGGCGCGGGTTGCCTACCGATTCGAGCCACGTACCGATGAAAGGCGGCCCGCACGATGTATTCGATGGTCGCCACGTCGGACGGAACCGCCCGGCGGACCTTGGCGTCAGCCACCGTGTCGACGATAGAGCAACGCGGCCTGATCAGCGGCATCGTTATGGCTGGGCGAATTGTGAGTGGTCCCGACTGGGATCGAACCAGTGACCTTCCGCGTGTGAGGCGGACGCTCTCCCCCTGAGCTACGAGACCGGGGACGACGTCGAAGGTTAGCACGGAGCGTGTCAGCTGAGCCGGCAGCCGGGACGACCTTGGGGCACATCGAGCGCTACAGCAGGCTGGACGCGCATCACGCGCTGGGACTTCGGCTGCGGAGACGAGTTCGGCACCGCGCCGGGCGTACCCCGGCTTGAACCTGCTCAGCGTGTCGCGGGAGGGATTTGTGTGGCTACGCTGCAGTGGACTATCGTCGTCCTTCGCGACGGGCGACGATCTCGTTCGTGGCGCGCGGATGTAGCGCAGTTGGTAGCGCATCACCTTGCCAAGGTGAGGGTCGCGGGTTCGAATCCCGTCATCCGCTCGAGGGTGCAGTCGCATTAACCCCAGCGGTGGAGTGGCCGAGTGGTGAGGCAACGGCCTGCAAAGCCGTGCACACGGGTTCGATTCCCGTCTCCACCTCCAAGGTTTCAGGCGCGATTAGCTCAGCGGGAGAGCGCTTCCCTGACACGGAAGAGGTCACTGGTTCAATCCCAGTATCGCGCACCAAGCCCTACCAGGCATTTCGCCCCGGATTAGGGTGGCCGTGCAATAAACGTGCAACTCGGATACTGCCGATCCGAGAGGTAGCTAGCCATGACCAACTACACCATCCCCGATGTGCCGATCCCGGCCGGCTTCCGCACCGATACTTGGCAGGACGACACACCCCCCAGCCGTACCGGGTGCTGTTCGGCGAACTCCGCGGTATCGACGGCTTTCACATCGACCGGGTAAGCGTGCAGCCCACAGCCGTCCAGTTCCCTGATGGGCGGATCGATGACGGCAGCGTGCGCGAACCACCCCACGTCTATCTCGGCGACGACGGCCTCACCAGCGCCCAGGCCCGACAACTGGCCGCGCTGCTCATCTCGGCAGCCGACGAGGTCGATCGGTGGGCGCAGCGATGACCGCGACAGATGTGCGCATCGAGTGCAACGAGCTGCCTGAAATCCCAGCGGTCAACGATGAGCCGGTTGATCGGTGGGACACGTACGCCGTGGTGACCTCAGGCCACATCCGCGGTCAGGTCGAACGCTTCTGCTACTGGCATCCCAACGATGAGCAACCCCTCGACGTGGTTTTCGAGGCCCGCATCTGGGGACTACCCGAGCACGCGGGGACCGCCGACGTGCTGGCGGCGCGACCCGACACGTTGCACGCCTTGGCCGCCGTCTGTGCACAGCTCGCTGCCTTATTGGAGGAAGCGCAGACGCGTCCCGATCTGGTGCACGGCTACTTGCTGAACCCGGCTTAAGCTCGGATCGATCCTCCCCTCGGCCCGCCACTTTAAGTCCCGCAGGTGGCAGGCCGCTTACTTCCATGAGCCTGTGAGTTAGCTGCACAGCGCGGTCAGCGCGCACTGGGACTGGAAACCGGTTGAGCCCCACCAGTGTAAGCCGAGTTATCGAGGTTGCAGGACAAGCACCGCTTGCCCGATACGCCCTGTGAGCAGCATTTTTGACCGAGTTGCCGGTTTTTGCCAAGATCAACTATTTGCGATTGCAACCATTTGCATGCATTTCGCGCCGATATTTGCTACCGGGCCTGTGTTCCTGCTCTAGGGTTGGGCCGCAGCTATCGACGAGCTGCACTCCCACACCCGACCAGATGCGCCAACAGAGGGGAAACATGAGTCACCACAGAACAGCACCGAAGCGACGCGCCCAACTCACCACCACCATGATCGGTGCGGTGCGGCCCTGGCATCGGGGGCCATGGCCGCCGGAACGCTCGTTTCACCGGCGATAGGTAACGCTTCATGCGCGTCGGTGAGCGGCATGTCCATCGGGTCGGGCTGCACCACAACCCCAGGATCCATCGCTCTCGCGTTGGGCCCAGGCGCAACTGCGATCGCCACCAGCGCCAGCGGCGGTTCTAACAGCGCCATCGCGATAGGCAACGGCGCCTCGGCGACCGCCATCGGTGGGACCAACAACCGCGCCATTGCGATCGGCAACCCCGCCACGACCCCCGCCGGAACGACTACACCCACCACTGCACTAGCAGGGAATCTTCTCGCTCCGGTGTCTAACAACAACACCGCCATCTCGATTGGCAACGGCGCCTACACCGATGCCGGCTTCGGCAACAACAACAAAGCCACAGCACTCGGCAACACGGCCACTGCCACTGCAGTCGGAGGCGACAACAACACCGCCACCGCGACAGGCGCTAATAGCAGTGCATATGCGACCAACGGGGACAACAACACCGCCGTCGTGCACGGCACCGGCAGCCAAGCACAAGCTCTTTTCGGCACCAACAACAAAGCCACCGTGAAGGGCAACAATAGTCAGGCGTACGCGGTCGGCGGCACAAGCAACAACTCCAGCGTCAAGGGCAACAACAGCACCGCCACCGGGGTCGGAGGGACGAACAACACCGTTCGCGTGTTCGGCAACCACAGCACCGCCAGCCAGTTCGGGGGCACCAACCAAACAGTCATCGCCAAGGGCGACAACGTTCATAAGCCCTAAAACGCTTGCCTGGCATCTCGGCCCGCCACTAACTGCCCCTGGTGGCGGGCCGAACCCGCGTTTGATCGTGCATAGAGGCGGCTAATCCTCGGGCTTAGTAGGTGGCGGCTGCGAGGGATGACGCTGGCGGCTCCTGCAAGGCGGTCATCGGGGTTCATCCCCTTGGTTAAGACGGTAGCGTTGCCCCGTTGGCCGTCGCCCATTGTTGTGATCGCCGCCGCTCCCCGGCGGACGCAGGTGACCAGGATGTGACTTTGCGCGAAACATGTCTTGACCTGCTTAGAAACTAAGAGTAGAACAGTACTGCTCCGTAGGCCATCTCATGTTGGAGAGGGTTGCCGAGCACACAAATTCGCAGCGTGTATTCCGGCCAAGGGGTATTGCGATGCAACAACAACATCCGGCAATCGACAATCAATTCGCCGCCGCTCAATCCGGCAATGGCGACGGCAAGGACCGGCCCCCACAGGCGCTGCGTGTGGTCGACGGGAGTGTGACTGGCTCCGATGGCCACGACGTGGGCGTCGCACGGTCGGAGCGGGAACACCAAAACGAGGTGATGACCGCCGCCGTCACACTTATCGCCGAACACCGGGCAGACATCGAGCAGGCCAAAGGCATGCTGATGCTTATCCATGGCATAGAGGATTCACAGGCCGCCTTCGAGCTGCTCAGGTGGCGGTCCCAAGAGACCAATACGAAACTGCGAGTTCTTGCCCGGCAGGTAGTTGCCGACTTCGTCGCCCTCGGCGGTCGTGGAACCCTTCCCCCTCGATCCGCCTACGACAACCTCCTTTTGACCGCGCACCTTCGCGTCGATGCGCACGCCGATTCGGAGGACGAGGAAGCCGGATAGGCGGGGTCCGGTTGGCATCCGATGCGGGTCCGAATGTCTTGACGCGCGCGCAGGTTTCACCGACGGTTTTGGGGGCTAGCCGAAAGCATTAGGCAGACGCTTTGTCGACGAGGCTGTCTGCTCAGGCCTTACCGGTTCAACACCGCAGCCGGTGAGGCCGTATCAATGTCGGCACCGCCGATACCGTCACCGGCCGTAATTGTCCGGCCGCTGGTGTTTCGCAAGCGAAAGATAGCGCCGCGGCTGTGTTCTACGCTCCACGGAACGCCCTCTGCGGCCTCTCGCTGCTCAAGTTCAAGTTCGTGCCTTTCTCAAGCGCGTCGGCGGTGCGTTTCGCAGCAGCGGGCTGACTCTTGCTGCGAAACTGCGGCCTCCTCAGCCGCACTGGTTGCCCGTCGCTTCATGGTTTCGGCTCTGATTGCGCTCTGAGCGGCGAAACCCTGCGCTCCATCAGCTCGTCGAGACGCCCTCACCGCCAGTGCCGCAGAAAACACCGAAACACCTACGCCAGCCAGCGCAATCCAATCTCCCCCATCCATGGTCAGAAACGTTAATGGGGGCGCCTAAATGGGGGGCCTGAGTTTCGGGCTAGTCGCGCCGCTGATGCGTCGACGTCTGAAAGTCCCGGACTCGTTAGAGAAGGGGGGCCACAGCACCGTATAGATGTCCGCTGTGGGGCGGGGTCCCGCACCCTGGGTGGGCTCAATGCTCAGGGGCACGTGACTTTTATCTTGAATGATCGTTGCTGCGGGGCTATTCCAACTCCTTGCATACCGTGGCCGCTGATCGTGTAGGTGCCACCGGCCTTGGTGGCTGTTGCATCGCCACTGAAATTGGCGTCGCCGGCCATATAAATGACGCCTACCAAGCCGTCAGGGGGCAAAGTTATGTTGACTCGTTTGATGTCGGTCGAGTCGGGCGAATCAAAAACCACTCCGATGGCTTTAGGGAGACTCGGGTTTTGTGTGACTAGGACGTTATACGTGCCGTCGCTAGCGGTGAAGCAGCGGACGGGGTCGTCCCACGTCTGAGTTTGATCGTCGACGGTCACGGTTGTCGGTCCGTGGCCTGGCGTCTGGGGCAGTTTGGTAACTGGGTTCCAGTCGGGCGGTTGGCTGGTGGCGGTTCGCGCACTCGTCGGACCTGAACCGCTGATTGGTGTGCCGTGGGTAGAGGAACACCCGGCAAGAACCAGGCTCAGGAGCGCGGCGCCTGCGATCGCTCTAGGCAAGGGCGCCGATACGCGGTTAAGAGACGTCATTTCCCCCCCGGGACGTGTGTTTAATAATCAATGCGTCGGTTCGCGGTTCGTTGAAGCATTGCCGTCTGTTGGCGGCGGCGGGCGCAGGTCTCACTGGACCGAGGCAGATCCGGTCGTCGCACCGCCAGAACATCGCCTCCGCCAACGCCGCTTGACAACTTACGCACCTGGGATAGCTAACTCCCCGGGGGCGGGCCGATGGGCTCCGCCGTAGGGCTGCGGCGACTATCCCTGTGTCAACTCGAAAGTTTCCTGGTCAGTCCCTGGTTGCAAGTTACCGCATGCGCCATTGCGTGTTCTTGTCCATTGGCCGGTCATTGTGGCGGCATCGAAGGTCGAGGTGTAGGTAACGGGTATCGCTCCCCCGCTGAAGCAGGGCAGGGTGCCTGCGCTGTTGGCGGTCCATGTTCCGTTGTTGAGATGAAACTGCCAGTTCTTTACGACTAAATCGTCGGCGTTTGCCGTGACGCAGTCTTGGCCGCAGGCGCTGAAGGTCCATACGCCTGTATAGACATGCTCCTCACCGGCCTGATGACCTGTGAAGTTGAAGGGGCCAGATGGTGCCAGGGTGTCTGCGAATGCGGGCGCGGCGAGCGTGACGCCGAACAGTGCGCCGAGCAGTACACCGCCGGCAACCGCGACGCGTGCCTTGTTCGTTTCCTGTATAGCGCGGTGGCTACCTATCATGTTTTGCCCCTCCCGAGAATCGGTAGACCGTGATTGATCGGCCTGGATGGCCAGATTAACCCGGTGACATGCGACAACAGCATGATAAATCTAAAGCAGGTATTCAGTAGTTGCGTATGCAACCAGTTCGCCGAGGAATTATCTTCGGTGTCACCCATTTAAGCATTTCGCAGATAGTGGCGCTGTCTAGCAGACAGGAAGTTCACCAGGCAATTTGCTGTCGCCGCGCAGCGAATGATTGTCATAGGCGCCTCCGAGATCGCCGACATAACCGCAGCGCCGTGGGCCTCCACCGCAGGCAACAAATTCCGCGAGGTAGCTAGAACCACCGAGACCTCCACCACCAAACTGCTCGCCGAGGGCCTGACGGCGCTCACCGAAGCCCTCGGGAACTCGACGATAGGCTCGGCAAAATCGAGCAGCAGGCGCTCCGGGACTAAGGCGACCACAGCAGCAGTCGTTGCTTCCTGCCGCTGAGTACTTTCTGCTCGCGCTCGAAGGGGTTGCACCCGGTCCTGTTCCCAACGCCGCTGGAGGCTGGTCAAGACAGCCCACCGTGTCGACCTCGTCCCCGCCGGAGCCGAATTCGAAGACGGCACGGTCGTCGAACGGACCGACGGATCAGGAGCGGACGAGGGGGACGATACGCACCGTCGCCACCCGGCAGAAGCTGTCCCAGCGGGTAGGAAACTCTTCCCTTTTCTGACCGGAATCTGGCTTCTGAGCGATTACCGAGGCGCCGCTTGATCACGAGTATTGCTCTCATCACTCTTCGCGCCAAAGGACATCACATGAGCACCAATTACAACGCCCACACTCGCCAGCGCCGCGCGACCAAAGCCGCCGTTGCCGCGATGGCGGTCGCCGCCGGAGCGACTATCGCCGGCGCGCTCGGCGCCGCCGCGCCAGCCCACGCCGATGAATACACGTACCTCGCGATCGTCTACTCGCCCGCGACCGGCGCGTACGGGTGGGCAAACGGTGCCGACACCCCAGCCAACCTGTACAACTCCGCGATGACGCAATGCCAAAACCGTGGCGGCACCGATTGCCATCTGCTCGTCGATTTCGTTGACAGTTGTGGCGCGCTCGCCGTCCAGGTCGGGAACCATGACCGATTTGTCACTCGCGGCGCACCGAATCGCCTCCAGGCAGACTTCCGAGCTCTCCGCGATGTGCCTGGCAGCTACATCCTCGTGTCCCATTGCTCAACCGGCGACGACGGGATCGGTTAACGATCCCCGCGGCGGCACGCCGCTCGAATCGGGTGGCGTGCCGCCTGTGTCGCGTCGCGGTGCCGACGCCGATCAACCGTTATCGGCATGTCGGTCAGCTGGAACTCCCGCTCAGCTTCGGCCACACGACGGGGTGGCGTCCATGGATGGACTCAGACATGCAGGGTGGGACGGTAAATGATCTCTTGGATATTGCCGTCGAGTGTTCGACTCTCGATCAGCTCGAGGTCGAAGTCGGCCGCACCCGCGAAGATCGGGTCATCACCGGTCTGACCGGTGATCACGGGGAAGAGCGTCACCTGGACGCGGTCGACCAGGCCGGCGGCCATCAGCGCTCGGTTCATCGACAGGCTGCCGTGCGAGCGCAGCGGCACCTCGGACTCTTCCTTGAGCCGGGCGACAACGTCGACGGCGTCGCCGCTCACGACGGTCGCGTCCGGCCAGTCGAGAGGTCCATCCAGGGTGGTCGACACCACCGTCGCCGGCAGGTGCCTCATCCGGGTGACCCACGGGTCGCGCACCTCGGACTCCTCGGTGCTCTCGGCCAGCATTTGCGCGAATGCCCGATATGTGTTGGCGCCGAAGACCATCCGCTGCTTCACGTCGTACAGCGCGAGGCGGTGATCGAGCAGTTCGGGGCCTTGCTTGCCCCAGTAGCCGCCCCAGTCGCCGCCGCTGATGCCGCCGAAGCCGTCGAGGCTGGAAAAGACATCGAAGGTGTAGGTAGCGGTCATGATGCTCTCCTCGAGGCGGTTGATGGCGTGTTGGGGATAGAGACTGGAAGCCATCGCGAAACTCATCGCTGTTGGACTCCTGGAATCCGGCCGTCCCATCTCGTGAGCCATTAATTGCGCACCGTCCCGGCCCGGAGGCGAAGGCGCGGCTAGTGTCGAACACATGGGACGCGTCATTGGTGTCATCGTGGGCGTCGTTGTCGCCCTCTTCGGTCTTCTGTTCGCGCTACAGGGTTTCGGGGTGGTCGGAGGCAGCCCAATGAGCAACACCACCACCTGGTCCATCCTCGGCCCGATCATCGCACTGATCGGAGTCGTCATCGCTATCGGCGCATCTCGCCGACGCAAGTCTTGATCACCGCTCGCGAACCAGCGAGTCGGGTCGTGAAGGTGACAACAGATCTAGCCTAAGCGGCCAGCTTCGCATGAACTGCACCAAATCAATCGCGAGGCGGCTTGCGCGCTATAGAGATTCGGACCTGCACGCATTGGGCGCGGTCCGATCCTCGCCTTGGTCGGGATTGCCGTCGGCGCGGCCAGACGCAACCCCGAGCGGTCGCCGGCTGGCGATCCGCTCATCGAGCAGCTCATCGATGAGTGCCGTCGACGGCTTGCCCCCGAGACGACGGATCGACGAGCTCACGGCAGCCAACAGTGACAGCTGTCGGTCGATGGCGCTGATGTCGCGGTGCTTCACTACTCCCCAATCACCGGTAACCCGGATGCGGCATTCGATCGTAGGCGCCGAAACGGCACAGCGCCGGTATTGAATGCGGCGTGCCGACGACCTCTCCGCGCCAGCGTGATCACGGAGAGGTTGGCCAGCCAATTCAATGAGGCCCGTGAAGCGAGACGGCTCACCGGAGATGCACGTCAGGGACGTGACGAATCGCTCGGAGACGTCAATATCGTTCGCGCAGCGGCGGTTAGGCGGGATACGCCCGAAGCGTGTCGCTCGGCGCGGTGCCGAAGGCGGCCTTGTAGGCCAGGCTGAACCTGCCCGCATGGCTGAAACCCCAGCGACCGGCGATCGCCGTGACGGTGTCGTTCGCCGGGTCGGCAGCCTTCAGGTCGCGGTGGGCGCGGTCGAGTCTTACCCTCCGCAAATACTCCAACGGGGTCGTCCCCAGGTTGCGCCGGAACGCGTACTGAACCGAGCGCGGTGACACGTTCACCGCCGCGGCAATATCCTCCAAACCGATGTCGGCATCGGCGTTTTCCTGGATGAAGGCGACTGCATTTCGCAATATTGGCGGCATGTTGCGCCCGTAATCGAGACCAGCCACTGCTCGCGCACTCCCCTGGGGTCGGTCGGTCGAACTGAACGTGGTGTGCGTATACCCGCCGCAAACCCCACGAAAACCAGCCCGGCAAACTCCCCTCGCCTGACAGGATCGCCTGATGACCGAACGCATGGAAGTCCAGCGCACGATCGCAGCGCCGGCCGCCGACATCTTCGCCGTCCTGTGTGACCCGCAGGGCCACGTCGCCATCGACGCATCCGGCATGCTGCAGGACGCCGAGGGCGAACCCGCCTCGGCCGTCGGCGACACCTTCGTCATCCACATGGACCGCGAGGCCCTCAACGACTACCCGATGGGCAAATACGACGTCACCGTGGATATCCGCGAGTTCGAGCAGGACCGGCTAATCGCCTGGACGATCCTCGGCCAGATCCGCCCGCAGATCGGCCACATCTACGGCTACCACCTCGAACCCTCCGACGGCGGCACCGTCGTCACCTCGTTCTACGACTGGTCGGGCATCGACCCCGAGTGGCGCAAGGCCAACATCTTCCCCGTCATTCCCGAGAGCGCGCTGCGCGCCACGCTGGGCATCCTCGACCGGACCGTGCGGCGCGGCTACCCCCGCGGCTAACCGTCAACCGTCGGTTGACGATCTGTGGTCGTCAACCTAGAGTTGACGGCATGACTGAGCCGGCCAAGATCGCCCACCCCGTCCGCCTCGACGACCTCATCGACGTCATCAAGCGGGTGCACGACGAGCCGCTGGAACAACTCACCGACGCGGTGCTGGCGGCCGAGTCCCTCGGCGAGATCGCCGACCATCTGATCGGCCACTTTGTCGACCAGGCCCGTCGCTCGGGTGCATCGTGGACCGATATCGGCAAATGCATGGGCGTCACCAAACAGGCTGCCCAGAAGCGGTTCGTGCCCAAGGTGCCCGATTTCGAGTCCGCGACACTCGACCCCAATGCCGGTTTCGGCCGGTTCACGCCCCGCGCGCGCAATGTCGTCGTCGTCGCGCAGACCACGGCGCACGAGGCCGGCAACGCCGAGATCACCCCGGACCATCTGCTGCTTGCGCTGTTCGCCGACCCGGACGGTCTGGCAGCCAAGCTGCTCGCCGGCCAGGGCGTCGATGCCGCTGCCGTCGAGAATGCCGTCACGTTGCCGCCCCGCATCGACGGTGAGTTGCCCGCGCTGATTCCGTTCAACGGGCCCGCGAAGAAGGCGCTCGAACTGACGTTCCGCCAGGCTCTTCGCCTGGGCCACAACTACATCGGAACAGAACACATTGCGCTCGCCCTCTTCGAAGCCGAGGACGACGCCGGCCCGTTGCACCGCCTCGGTGTCGACCGCGATCGCTTCGAGGGCGACCTGGTCACCGCTTTGGCACCGTTGACCAAGAACTGATCTCACCGACGAACCCGCCGCGACGTCTTCATGATGTGAGGGTGCGACCGTTCGAAGACGTGGTGGCCGAACACGGCGCGACCGTGCTGCGGGTCTGCCGCGCGGTCGTCGGGCCCGTCGACGCCGAGGACGCGTGGTCGGAGACCTTTCTCTCGGCACTGCGGGCCTACCCCGAACTGCCTGCCGACGCCAACGTCGAGGCATGGCTGGTGACGATCGCGCACCGGCGCGCGCTCGACGTCGGTCGCGCCCGAAGCCGGCGCGCGATCCCGGTCGACTCCCCGCCGGACCGGCCGTCCGCGCGCGCCGACCCCGCCGCCCGCTACCCGGACCTGTGGGCGGCGCTGCGCCGCCTACCCGACAAGCAACGCATGGCGGTGGCCTACCACCACATCGCCGGGCTCCCGTACGCCGAAATCGCGGACCTGCTCGGCAACTCCCCCGATGCCGCCCGCCGCGCCGCCGCCGACGGCATCAAAACCCTCCGCAAGCTCTACCCCGAGGACGAATCAGCATGAGCACCAACCTCTTCGACGAGCTACGGGCCGACGACCAGACGCTGGCGCGGCTGCATCAACGGCTCGAGCGCGACGCCGCGACCGACGACCTGCTCGACGTCGCCTACCGCACGGTCGACAGCCCTCTCGGCACCCTGCTGCTGGCCGCCACCACCGTCGGCCTCGTCCGCGTCGCCTACGCCGTCGAAGACCACGACGCCGTCCTGACGAAACTCGCCGCCGCGGTGAGCCCACGGGTGCTGCGCGCACCGGCCCGGCTGGACGCCGCCGCCCGCCAGCTCGACGAGTACTTCACCAAGCGGCGCACCGCCTTCGAGGTGCCGGTCGACATGCGGCTCGCAGAGGGCTTCCGGCGCGACGTCATCGAACACCTGCGCAGCATCGGCTACGGCCACCGCGAAAGCTACGCCGAGGTGGCAGCCGCCGTCGGCAACCCCCGCGCTGTGCGAGCCGTCGGCACCGCCTGCGCCCACAATCCGCTGCCCGTCGTGATTCCGTGTCACCGTGTGGTCCGCTCCGACGGGTCGACGGGGCAGTACGTCGGCGGCGCCGCGGCCAAGTCGACGCTGCTCGAACTGGAGCGGGAATGAAACGCCCCGCGCGGCGGTAGAACAACGCATGAAGCTCAACGACGCGGCCCGTGAATTCATCGGCGACGGCATGGACGCCACGCTCGTGACGATCAACCCCGACGGCAGCCCACAGGCGACGGTTGTCTGGGTGGCGCTGGAGTCGACGCCCGACGGCGACGAACTCGTCTCGGCCCACCTGGCCGAGTACCGCAAGACCCGCAATATCCGGCGCGATCCGCGGGTTGCGCTGACCATCGTCAAGCCGACCCCGGGACAGCAGGCGCCCTACCTGGCGATCACCGGGACTGCCCGCATCACCGAAGGTGGCGCGCCGGAACTGCTGAAGAAGCTGGCCACCACGATGCTCGGCTCCGACGAACACTTCCCGCCGCCGAACTCACCGCCGGGACTGCTCACTCGCATCCGCATCGACAAGGTCGGCGGCTACGGGCCCTGGACATCCTGACCGGCAACACGCTGTTCCCCTCCGCCCGCGTGTGCCATCATGCGAGGCGGACATGGGAGGGGATGCCGCGATGAGCGCTCGCGCGAAGAGCCGAATAGCCCGCTTGGTTGCGCTGCTGTTCGCCGCTTTGACGATCTCCGCTGCGACGCTGGCCGCGCCCGCCACCGCGGTGGACTCGCCGATCGGTCGCCTCGGCGAAACGCTTCGAGTGGAGCTCATGGGGCTCGTCGCCGATGTCACCGTCCACGACATCCTGCCCTCGGACGTCCCGCCCGGCTTCGGCTATCCGCCCCGCGCGCCGCGCTATCAGGTGTACCGCGCCAACGTCACGATCCACGTCGTGCAGACGCCGGCCCCCTACGCGGCCGGCATCGCCTTCGTCTTCAAGGGCGTGACGCCCACCGGCGATGCGTACGAGCCGCGGAACTCCGATGCTCCGGATGCGCTGCAGTACACCATGCTGAATCTGCCCGCCGGGGCGACCGCCAACGGCGGCGTGTGGTGGGACTGCTACCGCGACCTGGTGTCCAACGTGGTGCTGGTCGACAAGAAGACCGGCTTCCATCTGGCCCAGTGGAACGTGTAGAGATCTCGACGGCCACCACCGCCGACCTACCCGAGCTCGCCGATGTCGCCGCCCGAACCTTCCCGCTGGCGTGCCCGCCCTCGGTGACACCCGAGAACGTGGCGGCGTTCATCGCCGAGCACCTGACGCAGGCTCACTTCGCCGACTATCTCGACGATCCCGACCGATTGGTAATCGTTGCACGTCGGCGCGGACGAATAGTCGGTTACGCCATGCTGATTCGCGGTGTGCCGAACGACGAGGACGTGCAGCGAGCGGTCGCTTTGCGGCCGGCGGTGGAGATCTCGAAGATGTACGTACTGCCCGACGACCACGGCGCCGGGGTGTCCGCGGCGCTGATGGGCGAGGCACTTGCGCAGGCGCCGCAGTTCGAGGCGAACTGCGTGTGGCTCGGCGTGAACCAGAACAACCAACGCGCCCAACGCTTCTACGCCAAGCACGGCTTTACGGTCCACGGCACCAAGACCTTTCGGCTCGGCACCCGCATCGAGAACGACTACGTGATGGTGCGCCCCGTCTGACCGGCCGTCGTCAGCGCCATCAGCCGCGAGGTGGCGCGCAGGTACTTCTTGCGGAAGCCGCCCGCCAGCATCTCTTCGCTGAAGATGGTGTCCAGCTTCGCACCCGACGCCACCACCGGAATACCCGAGTCGTACAGCCGGTCGGTCAGCGACACCAGCCGCAGCGCGACATTCTGATCGTCGATCGGGTGCACGCCGGTGACGAACACCGCCGAGACGCCTTCGATCAGCGTCAGATAGCGCGACGGATGCATCGTCGCCAGGTGCGCGCACAAGGTGTCGAAGTCGTCGAGGGTGGCACCCGGAACTGCGGCGGCGCGGTCGCGCACCTCCGTGTCGGACAACGGCTCGGGGGCCGGCGGCAGGCCCCGGTGACGATAGTCCGGTCCCTCGATGCGCACTGTCGTGAAAATTGCTGCGAGCGTGTGTATTTCGCGCAGAAAGTCCTGCGCGGCGAACCGGCCCTCCCCCAGCTGTTCGGGCAGCGTGTTGGAGGTGGCGGCGATCGACACCCCGCGTTCGACGAGCTGTGAGAGCAGCCGTGAGATCAGCGTGGTGTTACCGGGATCGTCGAGCTCGAACTCGTCGATGCACACCACCACGTAGTCGGCCAGCAGGTCGATGCATTCGGCGAAGCCGAACACACCGGCCAGCTGTGTCAGTTCCCCGAACGTAGCGAACGCTGTCGGCGCCGGCGACGCGGTCGAAATCCGGTAATAGCTTGACGCCAGCAGATGGGTCTTGCCGACGCCGAAGCCACCGTCGAGGTACAGCCCGACGCCCGGCAGCACCCCGCGCTTGCCGAAGAGCTTCTTCTTTCCTGTCCGGCGCGCGACCGCGTCCTCGCAGAACTGCATGCACGACTGCACCGCGGCGGACTGCGACGTCTCGGCCGGATCGGGCTGATAGCTGGCGAAGCTCACGTCGGCGAACGTCGGCGGCGGGTGCAGCTGGGCGATCAACCGCTCCGGGGTGACGCTGGGGCGCCGATCGACGAGGCGGTCGACAAGGGCGAAATTGCTCCTCCCGTGCGCGGCGGACTGCATGCACGAACTGTAGCGACGTGCTCCAATCGTGCCCATGCCCGACGATGCTGCGGCGGTGCGCTTCACCGTGCTGGATCCGTCCGACGACGGGTCGGTCACCCATGTCGAGTCCGTCGACGACGAGCGGTTGACGGACCTCTACGCCTATCCCGACGACCTGCAGTCCTGCTGGGTGCGCGGCAACATGATCGCCAGCCTTGACGGCGGCGCGACCGACGACGGGAAGGCCGGTGGGCTGGCCGGATCCGGCGATCGCGCGGTGTTCGCGCTCATGCGCCAACTCGCCGACGTCATCCTCGTCGGTGCGGGCACGGTCCGGATCGAGAACTATTCGGGGGCGCAGTTCAGCCCCGCCCAGCGCCAGGCGCGCCAGCGTCGAGGCCAGGCCGAGGTGCCGCCCATCGCCGTCGTCACCAATCGCGGCGTGTTCGACCACGACGCCAAGCTCTTCACCCGGACCGAAGTGCCGCCGCTGATCTTCACGTCGGCGGACGCGGTGGCGGACACCCGCAGCAGGCTCGGCTCGATGGCCGAGGTCATCGACGCCTCCGGCCCGCACTCCGATCGGGTCGACGCGGCGACCCTCCTCAAGATCCTGGCCGACCGGAAGCTGTTGCGGGTGCTCACGGAGGGTGGCCCGCAGTTTCTCGGCTTGCTGATCGACGACGGTCTGCTCGACGAACTGTGCCTGACCATCTCCCCGCTGCTGGTCGGCGGGGCGGCGCCGCGGATCACCACCGGCCCCGACGCGGTCCACATGCCGATGCGGCGCCGCCATCTTCTGACCGACGACGCGGGCTATCTGTACATGCGCTACGTCCAGGGTGGCTGAACCGACCGACGAGCGCTTGCGCGAGGGGGCACCTCCCTCGCGAAGCGGAGAGGGAGAGCCGACCAGCACTGTCAGTACTGTGGTTTCCATGCTTCGGCGTCGCCTGGTCCGTGCCCTGTGCACATCGACCGTCGTTGTGTCGGCGTTGCTGGCAGGGTGCGCGCCGCTTCTGGCCGCGGATCCGCGGTACGCCACCGACTCCGGTGCGCACCCGCAGGGCCAGCCGGCCACCCAGAACAAGGCGGGCGGCCCACCCGCGATCGAGGCACCCAAGAACGACCTGTCCTGGCGCAACTGCACCTCGCAGGTGTTCAACGACTCCGCGACTCAACCGCTCCCCGGCGTCATCCTGGATTGCGCTACCTACGACGCCGACCTCGACTCGATCAGCGGCGCCACCGGATCGGTGAGCATCGGCGTGGTGCGCGCCCGCTCGGTGCAGACTCCGGACAACGCCGGCCCGCTGGTCATGACGACCGGTTCGGACCTGCCGACCTCGGTCCAGCTGCCGGTCTGGCTGTCCCGCGCGGGTGCCGACGTGCTCAAAAGCCACCCGATCGTCGCGGTCGACCGGCGCGGCATGGGCATGTCCAGCGCGATTGACTGCCGCGACCTGTTCGACCGTCAGGAGATGCTCGACCAGGCACAGTTCGAGTCCGGTGACGACCCCGTCGCCAACCTCGGCGCGGTCACGATGACGGCCACCACCAGCTGCACCGACACCATTGCCCCGGGCGACTCGGCCTACGACAACGCGCACGCCGCCGAGGACATCGAACGGCTGCGCAGCACCTGGGACGTACCGTCGATCGCGCTGCTGGGCATCGGCAACGGCGCGCAGGTGGCGCTGGCCTATGCGAGTTCGCATCCCGGCAAGGTGGCGCGGTTGGTGCTCGATTCGCCGCTGCCCCTCGGCATCGGGCAGGAGGCCGCCACCGAACAGCGCGTCAAGGGTGAGCAGGCCTCGCTGGACGCATTCGCCAAGCAATGCGCCGCCAACAATTGCCCGCTGGGGCCCGATCCGAAGGCCGCCGTCGACGGCCTGCTCGCCGACGCCCGGGCGGGCAACGGGCCCGGCGGAGCCGCGGTCGCCTCCGTCGCCGACGCGATCGCCACGGCGCTGGCCTACCCGCGCGGCGACCGCACGGCGGCCACCAACAGCCTCGCGTCCGCGATCGCGACGGCACGCTCCGGCGACGTGAACCAGATGAACAACCTGATCACCCAGGCCGAGAACCTGCGCCAGACCGACGGCCAGTTCGTCAACTCGTGCAGCGACGCGCTGAACCGGCCCACTCCCGACCGCGTCCGCGAACTCGTCGTCGCCTGGCCGAAGCTGTACCCGCAGTTCGGCGCCGTTGGCGCGCTCAGCATGGTGAAGTGCCTGAACTGGCCGAGCGGAACCGCTCCTCAGGACCCGAAGAATCTCAAGATCCCGGTGCTGCTGCTCGGCGTGCAGAACGATCCGATCGTCGGTAACGAGGGCGTGGCGCAGGTTGCCGCCACGGTCATCAACGCCGGTGCCTCCAGCAAGCGGGTCATCTGGCAGAGCATCGGGCACGGGGCAAGCATCTACTCCGACTGCGCACTGGCGCCGGTCATCAATTACCTCGACAGCGGCAACCTGCCGCCCACCGACACTTACTGCCCCGCCTAGACGTGCCGCTGGGCCGGTCGGTGTACGGTTCGCTGGTGGCGGCACCAGACTCCATCCGTACCGGCCTGCTGAATCTCTTCCGACCCCGCACGTCGCCGCCGAGCGCGGCGACTGTGCTGAGGTCGGCGCTGTGGCCGATAGCGATCATGTCGATCGCCCACCGCAGCTACGTGCTTTCCAGCAACGGCTACATCACCGACGACTTCGGGCCGGTGTATCGCGCCGTCAGTAACTTCCGGCGCGGCTGGGACATCTACAACGAGCACTTCAACTACGTCGACCCGCACTATCTGTATCCGCCGGGCGGCACCTTGTTGATGGCACCGTTCGGCTACATGCCGGTCTTCGCGTCGCACAACTGGTTCGTCGCCATCAACACCGTCGCGATGATCATCGCCGCGTGCCTGCTGGTGCGGTTGTTCGGCTTCTCGCTGACGTCGGTGGCGTTGCCCGCACTGCTCACTGCCATGTTCCTCACCGAGTCGGTCACCAATACGATCGTCTTCACCAACATCAACGGCTGCGTGCTGCTGGCGGAGGTTTTGTACTTCCGCTGGCTGCTGTCGGGGAAGGTCAGCGATCAGTGGTGGGCCGGTGCGGCGATCGGCCTGTCGCTGGTGGTCAAGCCGGTGCTGGCGGTGCTGCTGCTTCTGCCGGTGCTCAACAGGCAGTGGCGGGCACTCGTCACTGCCGTCGCGGTTCCGCTGGTGTTCAACGCCGCCGCGTGGCCGCTGGTGTCCGACCCGATGAACTTCGTGAAGCGCACTGTCCCCTACATCCTCGGCACCCGCGACTACTTCAACAGTTCCATCCAGGGCAACGGCGTCTACTACGGACTGCCGGTGTGGTGGATCCTGGTATTGCGGATCGTCTTCACAGTGCTTGCGGTCGTGAGCCTTTGGCTGCTGTACAAGTACTACCGGACCCGCGATCCGCTGTTCTGGATGCTGACGTCCTCCGGCGTTTTGCTGACCGCGTCATGGTTGGTGCTGTCGCTTGCGCAGGGCTACTACTCGATGATGTTGTTCCCATTCCTGATGACCGTGGTGCTGCCCAACTCGGTCGTCCGCAACTGGCCCTCGTGGCTGGCGACGTACGGCTTCCTGACGATGGACCGGTGGCTGATGTGGCGCTGGCCGACGACGGGCCGCTTCCTGGAGTACATGAAGATCACCTACGGCTGGTCGCTGCTGTTGATCGTGGTGTTCTGCGTGCTCTACTTCCGCTATCTGGACGCCAAGTCCGACGGCAGGCTCGACGGGGGCATCGACCCGCCGTGGATGGCAGACACCAGGCACGACCAGGCACGCGAGCCCGACGAAAAGGCCGGGGTCGTCCCGTCGGGATGACACCCGCACTCCAGTTACAGTGATCAACGTTTCGCAGAGGTCTTCTCGGGATTTTTCTGCAAAACGTTGAACGTTGTGACCCGGGGGGCGAACCGGAGATTTCCTACGGAGATCGTGACGGTCCGGCTGCGCTAGCGTGGTCTCATGACCTCACCGCGGCCCAAGGTGGAACTCACCGACGACGAGTGGCGCCAGAAACTCACTCCCGCCGAATACGCGGTGCTGCGCGAAGCAGGCACCGAGCGACCCTTCGTCGGCGAGTACACCGACACCAAGACCGAAGGCGTCTACGAGTGCCGAGCCTGCGGCGCCGAATTGTTCCGCAGCACCGAGAAGTTCGAATCCCATTGCGGTTGGCCGTCGTTCTACGACCCGGCGAAATCCGATGCCGTCATCCTGCGCCGCGATGATTCGATGGGGATGACCCGCGTCGAGGTCCTGTGCGCCAACTGCCACAGCCACCTGGGCCATGTCTTCGAGGGCGAAGGCTATCCGACCCCGACCGACCAGCGGTACTGCATCAATTCGATTTCGCTGCGGCTGGCGCCTGCAGGCTCGTAGCCCCGAGCTCCTCGAAGTCGACCTGCGTGCCACGTGTCGGCTGGCCCGACGCCAGCATGTTCATCATCGCCGCCGCGCTCACCGGCGGGCTGTAGTAGTAGCCCTGCGCCACCTCACAGCCGAACTCGCGGAGCCGTTCCGCGGTTTCGGCGTTCTCCACGCCCTCGGCGACGGTCGTGACGCCGAGAACGTGCGCGAGGTCGACGACACCGCGCACCACCGCAGCGGCCCTGGCGTCGACCCGGATCGGGGCGATGAAGTGCCTGTCGAGTTTCACTTCGTCGATGGCCAGCTCCCGCAGGTACCACAGGGCCGAGTAGCCGCTGCCGAAATCGTCGATCGCGATCCGAATTCCTTTCTCCCGCAATCGTTCCAGCACCGAACGCGTACGTTCGATGTTGTCCAGCAGGAAGTCCTCGGTGATCTCGATCGTCAGGTCCTCGGGGCTCAACCTGCGCATTGCGAGCTCGGATGCGATGTGCGTGGGCAGATCGAGATCGCCGAGGGACGGCGCGAAGACGTTGACCGCGAGCGGAACGCCGATGCCCATCGAGTGCCATTCCGCGGCATCGTTGAGGGCCTGCGTCAGCACGATGTCGGTCACCGCCCGCATCAGGCCGCGCTTGCGGACCAGCGGCAGAAAATGGGCCGGGCCCAGCAGCCCACGCTTCGGATGGGGCCAGCGCACCAAGGCTTCGACACCGACGACGTCGCCGCTGCGCAGGTCGAACTTCGGCTGATAGTAGACAGCCAGGTCGCCGTGGTCGATGGCGTGGCGGAGTTCGCCGAGAAGCCGTACGGCGGCCCCGCGTTCACTGCTTTCGCTCGAGTCGGTCGGGAGCTCGATCTCATTTGGGTCGGCCAGCGCCATATCGGCGGTGAAGGTGTGCAAGCCGCCGGACTTCGATCGCTTGGCCGAATACATCGCCACATCAGCCTGTTTGAGCAGCAGATCCGCCGACAGATCCGGGTTGGCTGCGGAGGCCACGGCCAGTCCGACGCTGGGCCGCATCAGCAGCTGCTGACCGTCGATGACGAACGGTTCCTCGAAGGCGGCGACCACCCGATGCGCGACCAGACGCGACAGCTCCGGCAGTCCCTCCATCAGGACGGCGAACTCGTCACCGCCGACCCGCGCCACGGTGTCAGAGGTCCGCACGCAACCGAGGAGCCGCTCGGCGGCCTGGATGAGCAAGGCGTCGCCCGCGGGATGGCCGAGGCTGTCGTTGACCAACTTGAAGTCGTCGAGGTCCATCGACAACACCGCCACCGACTGGTTGTCGTTCTCGTGCAACTGCACCGCGTGCATCAGCCGGTCGTTGAACAGATCTCGGTTGGCCAGACCGGTGAGCGTGTCGCGCAGCGCCTGATCGGCCACCATCCTGAGCAGCCGCTGGTTCTGCCGCACCACCGTGTACTGCCTCGCCATCACCGCCGCCATCAGCAGAGTCGACGATATGAAGATGGGCCCCAGCCCCGGCGTCGGGAAGTACGTCGGGATGCACACCATCGCGGCGATGGCGACCGGAACGTACAGCAGCCACAGCGAGACTCGCGACGGCACCTGCGGCATCACGACTTCGGTCTCGGGCGCGCGCCGACTGATCAGGGCTGCCATGCCGAAGGTCAGGAACGCCGCGGCCCAGCCGATGTCGATGAGGTGCCCGCTGAAGTACCCGCCATGGGCCGTGAGGTACACAAAAGCGCTGTCGGACACGGCCATCAGAACGACACCGACCGTCAGCATCGCCAGCGTCGAGCGTCGACCGGTGCGAGCCCTGGTGAGCACGATGGCCGCGACGGTCAGGATCACGATGTCAGCGACCGGATAGGCCAGCGAAAGGCCGAGCGCGAAAGCACTTGTGCCGCCTGCGTCGTAGACCGCCCTGAGCACGAGCACCCACGAGATCTCGAAAAGTGCACCCGCGACGATGAACCCGTCGAGCAGATACCGAAGGCGTGAAGGGCTCGAATACCCGACCGGAAGCAGCACCATCGCGAAGCCGGCCCCAATGGGGAACAGCAGATATCCGGCGTCCGCGAGCGACGGGAACGGAGGCTGCTGCAGCATGTGCTCGTAGCAGATCCACAGCACCGCGCCCGCGGCCCATCCGGCCAAGCCGGCCGTCAAGCAGAGCCAGGCCTTTCGTTGCCTGCCTTCGGCGGACCGGGCCGCAAGCCCGCAGCACACAGCGGCGAGAACCGCGAGGGCGAGCAAGCCGAACTGCGAGACAACGGCGCTGATCGCCGGGCCGCCCCAGCCACCGATCAGGCTGCCCGCGAACGCAACTCCCGTGACGACAGCGCCGGCCCCTGCCCACGCTGTTCTCGACACCCGTTCACGCTAGCAACAATCGGGCACCGGCGAAACCGCTGACAGCGAACTCGCATGATATTTGCCGGTTGGCCAGCGCTCTCCGCCTTTGCGCACACGTGTCGCGACGATCCCTGTTACGCACGAGTTGCCAAAGCCACCAGCACGATTGGATTCATACCCTGCGGATCAACACCAGCAAATGAAATCCGGCACCGCTCACGGCAGCTTGGCGACGAGCTCCTCGACGCCGACGCGCGGGCCGGTGAAGAACGGTGTCTCCTCCCGCACATGCCTGCGGGCATCGGTGGCCCGCAGATCCCGCATCAGGTCGACGATGCGGTGCAGTTCCGGCGCCTCGAATGCCAGGATCCACTCGTAGTCGCCGAGGGCGAACGCCGGCACCGTGTTGGCCCGCACATCTTTGTAGCCGCGGGCGGCCATCCCGTGTTCGGCCAGCATCTGGCGGCGTTCGTCGTCGGGCAGCAGGTACCAGTCCAGCGACCGGACGAACGGATACACACAGATGTAGGCGCCGGGTTCCTCGCCGGCCAGGAACGCGGGGATGTGGCTCTTGTTGAACTCCGCCGGGCGGTGCAACGCCACCGCGCTCCACACCGGGGTGGCGGCCTGCCCCAGCGCCGTGGTGCGCCGGAAGTCGGAGTAGGTGGCCTGCAGGGCTTCCACCGTGTCGGCGTGCGTCCACATCATGAAGTCGGCGTCGGCACGCAGGCCCGCGACATCGTAGAGCCCGCGGACCACGACGCCGCCGTCCTCCTGTTGCTTGAGGAACGTCGCGGTCTCGTCGACGACCGCCGCCCGTTCGTCGCCCAGAGCGCCCGGTCTCACCGCGAACACCGAGAACATCAGATAGCGCAGCGCGGAGTTGAGTGCGTCGTAATCCAGGCGAGCCATGGCCCTATTTTTCCACGCGCGCTAAGACCAGCGACGCCGCCGCCCTGGTGGCCGCCGCCACGCACGCCGGCACCCCGATACCGTCCAGATAGGCACCCGCCACGGCAAGCGACGGCGGCAGGCCCGCGCGCACGTCGGCCACCAGGCCGCCGTGGCCGGGGCCGTACTGCGGCATTGCGTCGATCCAGCGGTGCACCAGGCAGTCGAACGGCTCCTGGGTGACGCCGAAGACGGTCGCGAGGTCCTCGGCCGCCCAGGACAGCAGGTCGTCGTCGCCGACGCGGTGGGCCCAATCCTGGGTGGCGTCGCCGTACCGACCGAACGACAGCCGGACCAATTCGACGTTGCCACGCTGACCCCACTTGCGCGATGACAGCGTGATCGCCTTGGCGTGCAGGCGTTCTGAGGCGGCCACCAGCACGCCCGACCGATCGGGCACCGGGGTGCCGCCCGGCAGAGCCAGCGCAACCAAGGCGGTAGAGGCCACCTTGACCTGTCGGGCCGCGGCGGCGGTCCTGGGCGCAACGCCGTCGACGATCGTCGCCAATCGAGGCGCGGGGACGGCCAGCAGCACCGCGTCGGCATGCCAGTCGCCGCCCTCGTCGTCGACCAGCCGCCACTCGCTTCCCCGCCGCTCGAGCCGGTTGACGCCGACCTGCGCCCAATGGAAGTCGGCGCGCCGGATCAACTCGTCGACCAACACCGCGTAACCGCCGTCGATGGCGCCGAACACCGAACCGCCTGTCGGCGCCGGCAGTGCCTGCCGCACGGCGTCGGTGAGGTTGCGCGCACCGCGATCGAGCACCGCGGCCAGGGGCGGAACCGCCGATCTCAGCCCGATGGTGGCCGCCGATCCCGCATAGACGCCTGCCAGCAGCGGGTCGACGGAGCGGGTCACCACCTGGTCGCCGAACCGGTCGCCGACGAGCTCGGCGACCGTCGGATCGGCTCCCGGTCGCCAGTGCAGCGGCCGCGACGGCTCGTCGACCATGCGCCGGATCGTGTCGTCGTCGACCAGTCCGGTCATCGTCGAAGGGTCGGACGGGATGCCGTTGAGAGTGTCGCGGGGCAGCTCGTGCAGGCGGCCCTGGCTGTAGATCAGCGGCCGCACGCCCGTCGTGCCGATCTGGCGTCCGGCCAAATCCAGCTCGGCGAGCAGGGCAGGCACCTCGGGGCGGCGGGCGACGAACGCCTCGGCGCCGATGTCGATCGGCTGGCCACCGAGCTGCTCGGTGCGCAGCACACCGCCGAGCCGGTCGGCGGGGTCGAACACCGTGATGTCCGCGTCGTCACCGAGCGTGGCCCGCAGCCGGTACGCGGCGACCAGCCCCGAAATACCGCCGCCGACAACGCAATAGGACTGGGCGCTGTCCGCTCCCCGCGTGCGCGGCCTCACAGCGAATGCACCAACGCCACCACCTCGGTGATGACGCGCGGGTCGGTCGCCGGCAGCACCCCGTGCCCCAGGTTGAACACGTGCCCGGCGGCGCCCGCGTCAACCGCGCGCCGCCCGTCCTCGACGACGGCGCGGGCCGCACGCTCGGCCACCGGCAGGCCGGCCAGCAGGACCACCGGATCGAGATTGCCCTGCAGGGCGGTACCGGGCGTCACCCGCGCCGCGGCGTCGGTGAGCGATGTGCGCCAATCCACGCCGACCACGCGGCTGGCGGCAGGCGCGACCGCCTCGGACATCGCACCGAGCAGTTCCGCGGTGCCCACACCGAAGTGCGTCATCGGCACCCCGGCCCCGGCAAGCGCTTGGAACACCCGCGTGCTGTGCGGCAACACGTAGGAGCGGTAGTCGGCCAGCGACAGCGTCCCGGCCCACGAATCGAACATCTGGATGGCGTCGACGCCGGCGTCCAACTGCACCTTCAGAAACGCGGTGGTGATCTCGGTCAGCACCGTCATCAGCGCATGCCAGGTGTCGGTCTCGCCGAGCATCATCGCCTTGGTGCGCTCATGGTGGCGGCTCGGACCGCCCTCCACGAGGTAGGACGCCAGCGTGAACGGGGCGCCCGCGAAGCCGATCAGCGGGACATCGCCCAATTCGGCGACAAGCTGACGCACCGCGCCGGCGACCGGCGCGACCGGCTCGGGCTCGAGCGCTCTGATGCCGGCGACGTCGACGGCAGTGCGGATCGGGTGCTCGATGACCGGTCCGACGTCGGGCACGATGTCCAGGTCGATGCCCGCTGCCCGCAGCGGCACGACGATGTCGGAGAACAAGATCGCGGCGTCGACGCCGTGTCTGCGCACCGGTTGCAGCGTGATCTCAGTGATCAGCTCGGCGTCGAAGCAGGCCTGCATCATCGTGTTCTTCGCGCGCAGCGCACGGTACTCCGGCAGCGAACGCCCCGCCTGCCGCATGAACCACACGGGCACCCGGCTCGGCTTGCGGCCGCTGGCGGCGGCCAGATAGGGCGACTCCGGCAGCTCACGACGGTTATTCATCGGCATCAATGCTGCCATGGCACCCGGACCGCGACCCGTTCGGCGTCCACCTGCGTCGAATACGGCGCGCCTGCGCACAGACCTGGCCAGATGGTCTACCGTCAAGCCGGTGACCACCGCCGAACCGGCTCAGTTCCGGGAAGCGGTCGCGGCGATGAATGCCACCACCGTGCGACCCGAAATCGAGCTCGGCCCGATCCGGCCGCCGCAACGGCTCGCGCCGTTCAGCTACGCGCTGGGGGCCGAGGTCCGCCATCCCGATGCCGCCGTCGTGCCCGAACAGTCCGAGGGAGACGCGTTCGGGCGGTTGATCCTGCTGCACGACCCCGAGGGCGCCGAGGCCTGGGACGGCACCATGCGGCTGGTCGCCTACGTCCAGGCCGACCTCGACTCCAGCGAGGCGGTCGACCCGCTGCTGCCCGAAGTGGCCTGGAGCTGGCTGGTCGACGCGCTGGAGGCGAACACCGAGCATGTCACCGCTCTCGGCGGCACCGTCACCGCCACCACGTCGGTGCGCTACGGCGACATCTCCGGGCCGCCGCGGGCCCATCAGCTGGAGCTGCGCGCCTCGTGGACCGCGACGACGCTGGAGTTGGGCCCGCATGTGGCCGCCTTCTGCTCGGTGCTCGAGCACGCCGCCGGCCTGCCGCCCGCCGGGGTGACCGATCTGAAGTCCCGCACCCGCGCCTGAGATGACCGAAGCCGACTCCGGCGGAGCCGAGCCGACGGACACCGCGGACGTGAGGAGCGAAAACAGCACCGCGGACGTGAGGAGCGAAAAAAGCACCGCGGACGTGAGGAGCGAAAAAAGCACCGCGGAACCCGAGGCCACGCCGCTGCTGGCGCCTGCCGCAGGGGTGCCGCCACTATCGGTCACACCCTATGAAATCAACGCGGCCGCGACACTTTTGGCGTCCGGGCGCGGGCCGTTCGCGGTCGACGCGGAACGGGCGTCCGGCTTCCGTTACTCGAATCGGGCATACCTGGTGCAGATCCGCCGCGAGGGCGCGGGCACCGTGTTGATCGACCCGGTCAACCACGGCGCCGAACCGCTGACCACCCTCGCACCGATCGCCGAGGTGCTGGCCACCGACGAATGGGTGCTGCACGCCGCCGACCAGGACCTGCCCTGCCTCGCCGAGATCGGCCTCCGGCCTACGAAGCTCTACGACACCGAGTTGGCGGGGCGGCTGGCCGGCTTCGATCGAGTGAACCTCGCGACCATGGTGGAGCGGCTGCTCGGCCTCGGCCTCAAGAAGGGGCACGGCGCCGCCGATTGGTCGAAGCGACCGCTGCCGCCCGAGTGGTTGAACTACGCCGCACTGGATGTGGAAGTGCTCGTCGAACTGGAACTGGCCATCGCGGCCGTGCTCGAGGAACAGGGCAAGACCGAGTGGGCGGCCCAGGAATTCGAGTATCTGCGCACCTTCGAGGGTGCACCGACGCGACGTGACCGGTGGCGCCGCACGTCTGGCATTCACAAGGTGCGCGACCGCCGCGCGATGGCCGCCGTGCGTGAGCTGTGGACGACCCGCGACCACATCGCCCGGCGGCGTGACATCGCACCGGGGCGGATCCTGCCCGACTCCGCGATCATCAGCGCCGCCACCGCCGACCCCAAGACCGTCGACGAGCTCACCGCGCTGCCCGTCTTCGGCGGATCCAAGCAGCGGCGCAGCGCGCAGGTCTGGCTGGAGGCACTGAGCCGGGCGCGCGACGACGGCAGCCAGCCGGAGATCTCCGAGCCGCAGAACGGCCCCCCTCCCGCGTCGCGCTGGGCCCGCCGCAAACCCGAGGCCGCCGCCAGGCTCGAGGCGGCGCGCGCCGGCCTCGCGAAACTGTCCGAGCGCGTTTCGGTGCCCACCGAAAACCTCGTCACGCCCGAGATCGTGCGCCGCCTGTGCTGGGACTGGCAGCCCGCCGCCGAAACCGAGGCGGCGGTCGAGGAGTTTCTGCGCAACGCCGCGGCCCGCGCGTGGCAGCGGGAGTTGGTTGTCCCCGTGCTCGCCGCGGCGCTGGCTACCCCTGCGCCGTGACGCGCTCCACATGGGCCAGGAAGTGCGCCAGCACGGCATCGGGCGCCTCGATCTGTGGCCAGTGCCCGATTCCGTCGTCGAGCATGACCACATCCGGGTCAGGAATGACCTCCAGGTAGCGCTGCGCCATGTGCCGCCCGGAGTTCGGATCGACGGGCCCGTCGATCAACCGCATCGGAACCGCGGTCTCGCGCATCGCCCGCACCCACCGATTGCGGTGGGCGTAGCGGTCCTTGACGAACCTTCCGACCTTGTGGGTCACTCGCTTGCCGTCGTTGTACTCGAGAATCTGGTGGAAAAGCTCGAGCATGCGCCGCGACGGCTTGGTATCGGGTCCGAACATCTCATTGATCGTGGGTTCGATCAGCCGTCGCGACAGTGAGCTGCCCTGCAGCGGACTCATGATGTCCCCCAACGGCGTTGCGGACATCGCCTTCTGCAACAGCCGCGGTGTGTATGCCTCGTTGAACAGCCCGCCGTTGAGCCAGGTGATCGACTCGATGTCCAGCGCCCCATACACGTGCTGGGCGAATTCGTGACGGGCGAGCATCTCCTGGGCCACCGAGTCGCCGAGGTCGTGTGCCAGGACATGTGCGGACGCGACACCGAGGTGAGCCAGCAGCGCCTCGTGCATGTCTGCGTGATCATGCACGCTGTACTCGTAGGCGACGGGCTTGTCGGAGAAGCCCATCCCGAGCATGTCGGGCGCGACGACGGTGAACCGCTCGGCCAGCCGCTCCCATAGCGGCGCCCAGTCGCACGAGTTGAACGGGTACCCGTGGATCAGCAGCAGGGGCGGGCCGGTGCCCGCAGTGCGGTAGAAGACATCGAAGCCCAGGTAGTCGAAGTACTGCCCGGCGTCCTTCCAGCGTTGCAGCTCGGCGTCCATGAGCATCACTCTTCCATGGCGTGCGAAACCTCCTCTAGGGTCATTTCGATGGGATTGATCCTCGGGCCTGCGCTGCGACATGTCTCCGACACCACGGCCCTGATCTGGGTGCAGACCGAAAGTTCGTGCACCGTGGAGATTCTCGGCTGCTCGGCGCGCACGTTCGAGGTCCAGGGCTACCATTTCGCGCTCGTCGCGGTGACCGGTTTGACCCCGGACAGCGTGACCGAATACCAGGTCAGCGTCGACGGTGCCACGGCGTGGCCCATCGCCGACGAGGCGTTCGCGAAGTTCCCGCCAAGCGTCATCCGTACCCGCGGACCCGCGAGCGCCCATCGAGTGCGCGCCCTCTTCGGATCGTGCCGCTACCCGAAGACCGAAGTCAAAAAGATCGAGAAGAAGCTCAAGCACGATGCGCTGGACTCCTATGCGGCCCGGATGGGCGGGCGCCAGATCGACGAGTGGCCGGATGCACTGATCCTGCTCGGCGACCAGCTCTACGCCGACGAACTGCCGCCCGACGAGCAGCATCGAGTCAACACGCGGCGACACAACAGGCACGGCGACCGGCCCCCCGACGAGGTCGTCAGCTTCGCCGAATACGAGCGGCTGTACCGGCACTCGTGGGGTGACCCCGAGATCCGATGGCTGATGTCGACGGTTCCGACCGCGATGATCTTCGACGACCACGACATCCGCGACGACTGGAACACCTCGGCGTCCTGGCGTGCCGACATGTCGAAGACGGATTGGTGGCACGACCGGATCCGGGCCGGGCTGGCGTCCTACTGGGTCTATCAACACCTCGGCAATCTGAGTCCCGCCGACCTCGACGACAACGAGGACTACCAGCGTCTCGTGGCGGCCGACGGCGACACGTGGCCGCAGCTGGCCGAACTCGCCGACCGGGCCGATCGCGAGGTCGACAGCAGCAAGGGCATCCGGTTCAGCTACCGCTGGGATCTCGGGCGCACGCGGCTGATCATGATCGACTCCCGCAACGGCCGGATCCTCGAGTCCGGCGGACGCATGATGATCGGCGAGAACGAGTTCGGATGGGTGGAGGCCAGGGCCGAGGAGCACCCCGAGGAGCTGGACCATCTGCTGCTGGCGTCGTCGGTGCCGTGGTTGATGCCACCCGCGATCGGTGACCTGGAGGCCCTCAACGAGCGGGCCGCCGACCGTACCGGCTGGCGCGGCAGGCTCGGCGAAAAGCTGCGCCAGGCAGGCGATTTCGAACACTGGCCGGCGTTCTACAAGTCGTTCGTGCGGCTCGGCGAGATGATCGCGCGGATCGCCGACACCCCCGACGGCCCGGCAACCATCAGCGTGCTGTCCGGCGACGTGCACCACAGTTACGCCGCCCGCGCCGAGGTCGATGGCGTCTCGCCCACCGGGGCCACCGTCCACCAGCTGGTCTGCTCGCCGGTGCACAACTACGTACCGCTGTTCGTCAAGCCCGCGTTCAGGCTCGGCTGGACCAAGCCCGCGGCCGCCGTCACCCGATGGTGGGTACGTCGGCACGGGGTGCCCGCGCCGCCGATGACATGGACCGACGTCTGCGGTCCGCTGTTCGGAAACACGATCGCGACAGTCGAAATCAGCGGTCGCAGAGCGGAAGTGGTGTTCGAGCAGCCGCGCAAGTCGGCGACGCTGCAGGAAGCGGCCCGGGTTTCGCTCAGCACACGCAAGGAGCGAAACGGAATCAGTCGAGCTGGCGGCTGACCTCGTGCTCGGAGACGGCGCTGCCCAGCGCGGCGACCCATCCGGTCACCTGGCGGGCGATCACCTGGTCGGTGAGGCCGACGTCGGCGAGCACCTCCCCGCGTGAGGCCTGTGCCTGGAACTCCTGCGGTACCCCGACGTCGCGGCATGGAACGTCGATCTCGGCGCGGCGCAGCGCGGCCGACACCGCCGATCCGACGCCACCGCGAACGCCGTTGTCCTCCAGGGTGACCACCAGCTTGTGCGCCGTTGCGAGCGCGGCCAACCCGTCCGGCACCGGCAGTACCCAGCGCGGGTCGACCACCGTCACGCCGATGCCCTGGTTACGCAGCCGCTCGGCCACCGACTTCGCCATCGACGCGAACGGCCCGACCGCGACCAGCAGCACATCGGCGGACAGACCGTCGGCCGGCACGGCGAGCACGTCGATCCCGTCGCGCCGTTCGAGCGCCGGAATGTCCTCGCCGACATCGCCTTTCGGGAAGCGCAGGGCGGTCGGCCCGTCGGAGACTTCCAACGCCTCGCCGAGCTCCTCGTAGAGCCGCGCGGCGTCGCGAGGAGCGGCCACCCGCATGCCGGGCACGATGTTGAGCATCGACAGGTCCCACATGCCGTTGTGGCTGGCACCGTCGGGCCCGGTGACACCCGACCGGTCGAGCACCAGCGTCACCGGCAGCTCGTGCAGTGCGACGTCCATCATGATCTGGTCGAACGCCCGGTTCAGGAACGTCGAGTAGATCGCCACCACCGGATGCAGGCCGCCCATGGCCAGGCCGGCGGCCGAGGTCATGGCGTGCTGCTCGGCGATGCCGACGTCGAAGAGCCGATCGGGGAACCTCTTGCCGAATGCGGTCAATCCCGTCGGGCCCGGCATGGCGGCGGTGATGGCCACGATGTCGCGGCGCTTGGTGGCGTATTTGATCAATGCCTCGGAGAACGTCGACGTCCAGCCCGGCCCCGGCACCTTTGTGGCCAACCCCGTCTGCGGGTCGATGACGCCGGTGGAGTGCATCTGTTCGGCTTCGTCGTTCTCCGCGGGCGCGTAGCCCATCCCCTTGCGGGTGACGACGTGCACGATGACCGGAGCGTTGAAGCCGCGGGCGTGGCGCAGTGCCAACTCGACAGCGTGCTCGTCGTGGCCGTCGATCGGTCCGACGTATTTCAGCCCGAGGTCGGTGAACATCACCTGGGGGGCGATCGCATCCTTGATGCCCGCCTTGATGCTGTGCATGCACTGATAGCAGAATTCGCCGATCACGGGCACTCCGCGGACCGCCTTGCGGCCCTCTTCGAGAAGCTTCTCGTAGCCGGGCTGCAGCCGCAGCGCGGCGAGGTGGTCGGCGAACCCGCCGATGGTGGGCGCATAGCTGCGGCCGTTGTCGTTGACGACGACCACCACGGGGCGCCGCGCCGCGGCGATGTTGTTCAACGCCTCCCAGCACATCCCGCCGGTGAGCGCGCCGTCACCGACGACGGCGACCACGTGCCGGTTGCGGTGCCCGGTCAGCTCGAAGGCCTTGGCGAGCCCGTCGGCGTAGGACAGCGCGGAACTCGCGTGGCTGGACTCCACCCAGTCGTGGTCGCTCTCGACGCGCGACGGATAGCCCGACAGGCCGTTCTTCTTGCGCAGCGTGTCGAAGTCGTGGCACCGGCCGGTCAGCATCTTGTGTACGTAGGCCTGGTGGCCGGTGTCGAAGATGATCGGATCGTGCGGCGAGTCGAACACCCGGTGCAGCGCGAGCGTGAGCTCGACGACGCCGAGGTTCGGGCCGAGATGTCCACCGGTTGCAGCGACCTTGTGGATCAGGAACTGTCGGATCTCGTCTGCCAGATCAGTTAGCTGAGACTGGGTCAGGTGCTGCAGATCAGCGGGGCCGCGGATCTGTTCAAGCATTCCGTCAGTCTACGCACCCATACCTGCGTCAGTCCTGCCGAGTCTCGTAGATGTCGGGCACACCGTCATGGTCGGCATCGAGCGTCTCGAGTGCATGAATGCGCCGGTAGACGGCATTGCGGCTGAGCAAAACCATCGCGGCCAGCAGAGCTGCGACGACAGAGCCCGCCAGCACACCGACTTTGACGTCGGAGCCGGTGCTGGTGCCATGGCCGAAGGCGAGTTCGCCGATCAATAACGAAACTGTGAACCCGATCCCGGCGAGCAGCGAGACACCCAGTACGTCTCGCCACGCGAGGTCCTCATCGAGGTGGGCGTGGCTGAACTTGGCCAGCAAAAAGGCGGTGGCGAAGACGCCCAGAGGTTTGCCGATGACCAGCCCGGCGATCACGCCGTCGGTGACGGGATGCAACAACGACGCTTGCAGGCCGGACCAACCGCCCACCGATACCCCTGCGGCGAAGAACGCGAACACCGGAACGGCGAACCCTGCCGACACCGGCCGCATGGTGTGTTCGAACAACTCGGCCGTCGGGGCGCCGCGCCGTCCGAGTACGGGCACCGTGAAGCCCAGCAGCACACCTGCGACGGTGGCGTGCACACCGCTGGCATGGACGAGTGCCCAGGCCGCCGCGGCCAGTGGAAGCAACACCCACCAGTGCCGGACACCGCGCTGCACGGCGAACGCGAACAGCCCGATCGGGATCGCGGCGAGCGCCAGGGGACCGAGCGACAGGTGATCGGTGAAGAAAACCGCGATCACTGTGATCGCCAGCAGGTCGTCGACCACGGCCAGGGTCAACAGGAAGGTGCGCAACGCCGAGGGAAGATGAGTGGACAACACGGCGAGCACCGCCAGGGCGAATGCGATGTCCGTTGCGATGGGCACCGCCCAGCCGTCGAGGTAGTCCGGGTGACCCGCGACCAGATTGATCGCTATGTAGATGCCGGCGGGAACGACCATGCCGCCGACCGCGGCGGCGATCGGCAGCGCGGCGCGACGCGGGTCGCGCAGGTCGCCCGCGACGAACTCCCGCTTGAGTTCCAGCCCCACGACGAAGAAAAAAATCGCCAACAGGCCGTCGGCCGCCCACGCCGAAACACTCAGATCCAAATGAAGCGACTCAGGTCCGACGACGAAGTCGGACACCGCGCGATAGGTCGACGACCATGGTGAATTGGCCCATATCAAAGCGGCACCTGCCGCGATCAGCAACAGCACGCCACCAACCGTCTCCTTGCGAAGAATCTCGGCGAAGCGCTGCGCCTCCCGCCACGAACCGCGCGTGAGGAGGCGCAGTGGCGTACGCATCTGGTCGATCTTAATCGGTGGCCGAAATGGCTTGTGCAGAGTAAGTTCCTCCCCAAAGGTGCGCCGGGAAGTCTGGTCGGCAGTCGGTGATCCGACCCAGAAAGGCTTTCGTGCACGTCCATCTCGAGGCGCGCGGGCGCTTCCGGCTCGTAGTGTGCTGACATGCACGCAGAAGATTTCGTCGAAGAGTTTCCGGTGGTCACCGTGGACACCAATGCGCTTGATGCAGCACGCATGCTGGCCGAACATCGCCTACCGGGCATCATCGTCACCGATTCATCGGGCAAGCCGTGCGCCGTTCTGCCCGCCTCCCAGGTGGTGCGGTTCATCGTGCCGACGTACGTTCAGGACGATCTTTCTCTGGCCGGCGTGATCAACGAGTCATGGGCGGACAAGGCGGCAGAAAAGCTGGCCGACAAGTCGGTGCGCGATATGCTGCCCGAACACCTTCAGGACATCCCGTCTGCCAACGCCGACGACACCATCATCGAAGTCGCTGCACTGATGGCAAAGCTACGCAGCCCGCTGATCGCGGTGCTGAAAGATGGCCGACTGCACGGCGTCATCACCGCATCCCGATTGCTGGCCGCGGCCTTGAGGACCTGATCTGAACATGGCAGTGATCGCGATCGCCGTCTTCGTGGTGGCATACGGACTCATCGCAAGCGATCGCATCAACAAGACACTTGTCGCGCTGGTCGGCGCAGCGGTCATCGTCGTACTCGGCGTCGTCGAATCCGCGGACGTCTTCTATTCCCACAAGACCGGAATCGACTGGGATGTCATCTTCCTGCTGCTGGGCATGATGATCATTGTCAGCGTGCTGCGTCAGACCGGCGTCTTCGAATACATCGCCGTGTGGTCGGTGAAACGCGCAAAGGGTTCGCCGCTGCGGATCATGATCCTTCTGGTTTTGATCACCGCGTTCGCCTCGGCACTCCTGGACAACGTGACCACGGTGCTGTTGATTGCCCCCGTGACACTGCTGGTGTGTGACCGCCTCGCCATCAACCCCGTGCCGTTTCTGATGGCCGAGGTGTTCGCGTCCAACATCGGCGGCGCAGCCACGCTGGTCGGCGATCCGCCCAACATCATCATCGCAAGCCGGGCAGGCTTGACGTTCAACGACTTTCTCGTGCACATGGCCCCGATCGTGGTCGTCGTCATCGGCGCCTTCATCCTTCTGCTCCCGCGACTCTTCCGTGGCTCGTTCGCCGTCGATCCCGAGCACGTCACCGACATCATGTCGCTGGAGGAACGCGAGGCCATTCGCGATCCCCGCCTTCTCGTCAAGTGTGGGGTCGTTCTCTTTCTGGTGTTCGCCGCCTTCATCGCCCACCCCGTGCTGCACATCGAGCCCTCGATCGTGGCGCTGGTGGGCGCCGGTGTGCTGATCCTGATTTCGAAGCTCGAGCAGTCTGACTATCTCTCCAGCGTGGAGTGGGAAACGCTGCTGTTCTTCGTGGGACTCTTCGTCATGGTGGGCGCGCTGGTGAAGACCGGAGTCGTCGATGCACTCGCCAAGTCCGCAATCGATGTGACCGGCGGGCACGCTTTACTGACGACGATGCTCATCCTCGGGGTGTCGGCACCCGTGTCGGGAATCATCGACAACATCCCCTACGTCGCCACGATGACGCCCATCGTGAGCGAACTCGCGGGCAGCCTCACCGACGGCACCCATCCAAACGTGCTGTGGTGGGCGCTGGCCCTCGGCGCCGACTTCGGCGGCAACCTGACCGCCGTCGGCGCCAGTGCCAACGTCGTGATGCTCGGGATCGCCCGTCGCTCAGACAATCCCATCTCGTTCTGGGAGTTCACCCGCAAGGGTGCGGTGGTGACGGTGGTCTCGGTCGTGCTGTCGGCGCTGTATTTGTGGCTGCGATACTTCGTGATCGGCTAGGAGCGGGCCTGGGGTCAGGCGCTTTTGGCGAGGAATCTGCGCAACAGCGGCACGGCGACGGCGACGTTGTATATCGCCCCGGCAGCGACGTAAGGCCACCACGTGCCGTGCGCACTAGCCACCCAGAACGCCTTGGCCGCCCAGTAGGGCGGCAGCACGCCGAACGCGAGGTTCCACACCGAGTCGATGAACCACGGCAGGCAGGGCAGTCCCGCGATCAACATGCCGAGACCACGCACCATGGCCAGACCCTGGATCTTGTTGTTGGCGATGGCGACGATGAGCAACAGGCACACGACGGCCGACAGACCCGATAGCAGCCCGATCGGTATCAACGCCGGGATCATTGCGGGTTGGAGGATTCCGCTGAGCGAGGTTGTCACGATGACGTACACCGTGGTCACGAGGACCACCGTCGCCGCCCGATAGCCGAAGAAGTCGCGAAGCGGCACGGGTGTCACCCGAAGTGCGGTCAGCGTACCCGCATCCACCTCGTCGAGAACGAGGAAAGATGCCAGGCCGCCGACGATGATGATGCTTGTCAGCAGCAAGAATGCCGTGAGTATCAACGGGTGGTAGGGCACCAGATCGAAGTCGTACCGCTCGGCCAACATCGTGGTGAACATCGGTGTCAACAACGCGACCCCGGTGGTCCAGATCACGGGGGCGAGGACGATCATCACCAGCAGCGGGTCGCGATACGTGCCACGGACATCGTTGCGGGCGAATGCAATCCAAGACTTCACCGAGCGGACCACTAGGCACCGCCTGACTGCGCGACGACGTGCCGCACGAACATCGATCGGACCGCCAACCAGAGGCCTGCGACACACAGCACCGGGTAGGCGACCGCATAGCCGACCTGCCATGACGCGAGATCGACTTGATCGAACGCCGCTCCGAAGAGCAACAGTGGCGCGGTCGTGGGAACGACGTACGCCAGCGGGCTCGCCCAGACTCCGGAGACGAACAGCACCGGCGGCACCGTCATCACGGCCAGTGGAATCGTCGCCGCAAGAAACCAGTCGCTGATTGACGCGAAGGGAAGCGACGAGCCGAACCCGACGAGCAGCATGAGCAGGGTACCGAGCACCGTCCCGGTCACGAGAGGGATTGCGCGGTACTCGAATCCGTGGCTGATCGATGACACGGCGACGGCCACCACCAACGAAACCACGACCAGCAGGGCTAGTTTCGCCGCCAGATATTCCGAAAACCGGAGCGGGGTGCACACAACTGCGCCCAGCGTCCGCTCCTGCTTTTCGAAGAACACCGTGCCTGCGATGAAGAAGAATCCGATGATGCATGTATCACCCAGCAGGATGTACGGCTCGACGACCGACCGCAGACCGGGTGACATCGGCAGCAGCACCGACAACCAGATGACGCCCGAGAAGATCGCCGCGTAGAGAAACCCCTGGCGGCTTTGCAGCGTCAATTCCAGGCGCAGCGCAGTGAACAACCGCGTCATGCCAGTCGCCGCCCGGTGACTTCGACGAACACATCGTCCAGGCTCGCTTCCCTGCTGTGCACCGTCTCGATGTGATGGGTGCGCCACAGCGTACGAAACTCCGCGTCGTCGGCCAGACCGTCCATCTCGAAGTCGGCGGTCGCCAATCGTCCGCCCTCGCCGCGGTATTCGACGCGCACCTGCCGTTGGCCCCGCGCGATCTTCAGCTCGGCCGGCGCGTCCATCGCCTCGATGCGTCCGTCAACGACGAACGCCACCCGGTCGCACAGCTCGTCGGCGGTCGCCATGTCATGGGTGGTCAGGAAAATGGTGCGACCTTCGGCCTTCAGCCGCAGAATGATGTCTTTGACCCTGCGCGCATTGACCGGGTCGAGCCCGGACGTGGGTTCGTCGAGGAACAGCAGCTCCGGGTGGTTGATCAGCGCTCGCGCGAATGTCAGCCGCATCTGCATTCCCTTGGAGTACTTGGCGACTCGCGTGTTGGCGTCATCGGCGAGCCCGACGGCTTCCAGCAGCTCGAAGGGGTTCGCCGTGGCGCCGGAGTACAGCGACGCGAAGAACGTCAGGTTCTCCAGGCCCGTGAGCTTCTGATAGTGGTTCGGCAGCTCGAATGACACACCGATCCGCTCGTAGTATCCCGGTCCCCACTCCAGCGGGTCCCTTCCCCATACCGCGGCCTCACCGCCGTGGCCGCGAAGCAGGCCGATCAGGAGCTTCTGCGTCGTCGACTTCCCCGCACCGCTCGGCCCCAGGAATCCGAAAATCTCACCCCGGTCGACCGAAAAGTCCATGCCGCGAACCGCCGGCTCGGAGGACTTCGGATAGGTGAAGGTCAACCCGCGAACATCGAGCACGTTGAGTGTCATTGACTGGCCGACCCTTTCGTCACCGAATCGAGTTCCGACCAGACTTCCCGGAGCGCCACGGCTGACTATACTGAATCTTCAGAGATTAGTGAAGACTCGAGGTCTAACCGTGGTCGATGCACACCAGCAGGATGCAGCCGAGCAGCTCGCGCTCGTCCTCACCAGCCACGGGCTGCAGCGGATGACCGCTCGAGTCCTTGCTGCATTGCTGTTCACGGAGCAACCGACCACGACCGCCGGTGATCTCGCCGACCGGTTGCATGCGAGTTCCGGGGCGATCTCAGGCGCGATCAAGATGCTGACATCGGTGGGGTTGGTCGAGCGGACGCCCGCCCCGGCGAGCCGTCGCGACCATTATCGACTCCGCGATAACGCATGGGCGGTGCTGTACTCGAGCCAGAACGACGTGCTCGATGCGATGCTCAGCGCGGCCGAGGTCGGCATCGCGGCGACCCCCAGCAAGAGCCTGGCGCACCAACGGCTCACCCAGATGCGTGACTTCTACGAGTTCCTGTTGAGCGAGATCCCGTCCCTTGTGGAGCGGTGGCAGAAGCGGTCGCGAAGCTCGCGGCCGAATCCGTGAGGATCCCCATCTCCCGCGCCTTGCGGACCGCGTCGCGCCTCCTGTTCACCTCGAGCTTGGCGAGGATGGCCGACACGTGGTGGTCGACGGTCTTCACCGACAGGAACAGACGATCGGCGAGTTCGGTGTTCGTCAGCCCCTCGTCGAGCAGGCGCAGCACTTCCACCTGACGCGCCGTGAGTCCCGCGGGGTTGGCCAGCGTCGCCGTGCGCCTGCGCGCAGGCACCACCGACTGGCCGGCAACGCGAAGATCGCGGCGCACCTTCGAGGCGACGGCGTCGGCGCCGAGTCGGTCGAGGAGGTCGAGTGCGCGCGCGGCGTTACCGGGATCGGACGAGTCGACGAGTGCAAGTGCGGCGTCATAGGGCATCGACAGCCGATGGAACTCATCGGCGGCCGCCTCGTACGCACCGTTGAGGACCAACCGGTACGGCTCGGCGACTCCCGCCGCGTCGACCGATTCCCCGATTCGCCGCAGCCACACCGCCAACTCACCACGCGACCATTCGAGACCCACCGAGGGTCCGGCGGTCAGCAGTTCGCGAATGTGGGCCAGTCGACTGTCAGATTCGCCCGTCAGCCAGCAGAATTCAATGATCGCCGCCGCAACAGGCAGCATCCGCATGGGTTCGCCGAACCGGCAAGCGAGGTGCCACGCGTCCTCGAGCGAGTCCGCACCCGCTCCGCGCCGGCGCAAGCCCACCAGCGCGCGGATGAGCGACGGCCATGTCCTCGCCAGCGGTGCACTCGGTGCCTCCAGGACGCGGTCGGCGTCGCTCGCGGCGTCGTCCCACTCCCCTACCATCAGCGCCAGCCGTGCTCGCGAGCCCATCTGCCAGACCCGGCAGATGGGCAGATCGTGTTCGAGCATCAGCGGGATGGAGACGTCCAACAGCTCGGCCGCCACGTCGAGCCGCCGCTGTTCGACGTCGAGATAGGTGATGTTGCTCCAGCCGCCCGAATACAGCTCGTCGATGTGTTTGGGTCCCGCCCGCAGAATCGAGAGAATCTCGTCGCGGCCGGCGTCGTCGCCGTTGAGGACGACGCCGTAGTTCTCGATGAGGCGCACCCGTATCGTCAGCTCGGTGTCGCCGGTCGTCTCGGCGAGTTCGCGGGCGCGGGAAAGGAACGTCGCGGCACCTGCGAGGTCGCTCGCCAACCCGGCGAGGTAGCCCCGCATGGCGAAGGCATGCCCGAGCTGCACGAGTTGGCCGGCATCAGCGGTATCGGCGTCGAGGACGGTGGCCGCCTCGGCGGCATGGCTTTCCGCGAGCCCGCGATCGGCGTTGTACCAGTGGTAGACAGCCAGGGAATGATGGTCGGCACTCACCGCGGTCGACTCGCCGAGCTCCTCTCGGATCCGCATGGCCCGGCCGCACGCGTTGATCGCATCGTCGAGCCGGTCGACGAGATAGCACTCCCAGGCCAGCAGCTCCAGCAGATCCGCCTCCTCCTCGGCCGTCGGCGCGCCGCCGTGGTCCAGCGCGATGGTGAAGAAATCCACGGCCTGTGTATGCGCCCCGGTGCGCGCCGCGGTGACCCCCGCGTCGTACGCGGCCCGCCTGATTCGGTCGGCGTCGTCGGCGCCCAGCGCGTGGTGCGTCACCACCGCCGGGTCGGCCAGCGGCGCCGACTCGTATGCGTCCAGCAGGCGCCGGTGCAGGGCCGCCCCGGCGCCGGGTGGAATCACGCTGCCGATCGCCATTCGGCACAGATCGTGTCGAAACGCCACTCCGCGCGTGCTCCTGCGGATGAGACCCGCGTCGGACAGTGCCCGCAGGGCAGGCAGGGTCACTCCGAGATCTGTCAGCAGGCGGTCGGGCACCGCGCCCGGTGAACACGACAACAGGTTCAGCGCGTCCCACGCACTCGCGTCGAGGTCCGACGTGCGGGCCAGCACCGCGTCTCGAACCGTCGTCGGCAGAACCGAGTCGGATGCGTGGTGATGTTCGAGCATTTCGCAGACGAAGAAGGCGTTGCCTCCGGTGACCTGGTGGAGCCAACCGGGATCGACGTCGCTGTCGCCGGCCAGCCGCCGGACGGCCTGCAGGCTGAGCGGCGGTATCGGCACCGACACGGCGCGAGGCGATCGAGCGACGTCCCCCAGAAGCGCCCGCATCGGATGGCCGATGCCGACCTCCTCATCGCGCAGCATCCCGACGACCAACGAGCGCGTCTGCGAAACGCGTCGCAACACGAACCGAAGGAGGTCGATGGTGCCGTGATCGGCCCACTGCAGATCGTCGAGGACGAGGACCGACGGCGCGCTGCGCAGGTCGTCGTGGACGGCGTCGAAAATGTCGTATGAGTGCCCACTTTCGGCCAGCACCGATCGGGTGGCCGTCGCAAGACGGTGCGCGACGTCATGGACCGGGCCGAGCGGTCGCGGAGTGGGCAGCGGATCGCAGGCGCCCCACAGGACACGCTCGTCGTTGACCCAGCGGTCGACGAAAGCCTCGACCAACGACGTCTTGCCCGCGCCGGACTCGCCCGACACCAAGACCATCCCGCCACGGCCGGCCCGCGCATCGTCGGCCCTGGCGATGATTTCGCCGAGCTGATGGTCCCGATCGGCGAGCGCCACGAGGCTTGATGGTAATTCGTTTCACCCCTGCGAGCAGCAGAAATGGCCCCGCGGCAGAAGATGGGGGGTTTCTCCCCATGTGCGGTGCGGGCGAGAACAGCAACCTGGATTTCGTCCGACACAACGGTCGCGGCAAACATCACACACAGGAGCGAGAAGCACATGAAGCGCTATGTCATCGAGCGGGAGATCCCCGGCGCCGGCCAGCTGAGCCGGGAGGAGTTGGCCGCGATCGCGGGCAAGTCGAACGACGTCGTCGCGTCCCTCGGCGTGCCGTACCGCTGGATCACCAGCTACGTCGCGGGCGACAAGATGTATTGCGTGCACGAGGCCGACGACGAAGACGCCATCCGCGAGCATGCCCGGCGCGGCGGATTTCCGGCCAACACCATCACCGTCATCGCCAACGAGTTCGGGCCCCACTCCGCAGAGTCGGCGCAGGCCCACTGAGTCACGGGGTCGTCGCGGTGCGCGCTAGCGCGTCAGCACCGCGACACTCTCGATGTGGTGGGTCAACGGGAACGAGTCGAACACCCGCAGCTCCTCCACCCGGTAGCCGCGTTTCACGTATAGCCCGATGTCTCGGGCGAATGATGCAGCCTCGCAACCAATGTGGATGATGCGGGGCACTTCGGCGTCGGCCAGTAGATCGATCACCTCGCGGCCGGCGCCCGAGCGCGGCGGGTCGAGCACCGCCACGTCGGCCCGTCGATGCTCGGCTGTGAGGGCGCGCCGCACCGAGTCGGTCACCACCGAAACACCGGCCAGATCCGCGAGTGCGGCCCGCGCCGACCGCGAGGCCCCGCGCGACGTATCCACGGTCAGCACCCGCCCGCTGTCACCGACGGCCTCGCCCAGCACCGCGGCGAAGACTCCGGCGCCGCCGTAGAGATCCCATGCCGCCATACCGTCGCGCAGCTGTGCCCAGTCGGCCACCAGATCGCTGTAGATCCGCGCGGCGTCGCGGTGGGCCTGCCAGAACGCGGTCACCGGTACCCGCCACAGCCGGCCGTTGACCCGCTGCGTCGCCTCGTAACCGCCCTCGACGACGCGGGTCGCCGTGCGCTTACCGACTCGGCGGCCGGACTGTACGACGTGGCGCGTGCCCTCTTCGTCGAGGGCGACGTGCAGATGCGCGCCGCTCGGCCAGACGCCTTCGGAAAGACCGTCGAGCGCCCCGCGCGGTAACTGCCCGCAGGTCAGGTCGGTGACCAGCGCCGCGCTGTGATAGCGGTGGAAACCGGCATGTCCGTCGTCGGAGGTGTCCAGCCGGACCCTGGTGCGCCACCCGGTGGCTTCGCCGGCGCCGAGTGGTTCGGCGCAGGCATCCTGCTCGTCGCACCAGTGGTATCCGCCCAGCTTCGCCAGCTGATTGGCCACCACGGCGCCCTTGAGGCGCCGGGCCGCATCGGGGGCTGCGAACGCCAGATCACAACAGCCCGCGCCGTCGACGCCGGCGATCGGGCACAGCGATTCGACCCGGTCGGGCGAGGCCTCGAGGACCTCGACGACGTCCGCGTGCCAATAGGATCCGTGATCAGACACCACCCGCGCCCGGACACGCTCGCCCGGCAACGCGTAGCGGACGAACACCACGCGGCCCTCGTGCCGCGCGACGCAGCTTCCGCCGTTGGCGGGCGGCCCGGCGGTCAGCGTGAGTTCGTCGATCAATCCAGGAAGCCCCGACGGGCGTCACCCGGCGCCGAATGCGGTTGAAGTTTCCGCAGCCGCTCCGACGAATTGAGCTGCCAGGGAACAGAAGTCACCATCACGTTCGGCATGAACAGCAGCCTGCCCTTCAGTCGCAGCGCGCTCTGGTTGTGCAGCGCCTGCTCCCACCAGTGGCCGACGACGTATTCGGGAATGAACACCGTGACGACGGTGCGCGGCGATTCCCTGCTGATCCGCTTGACGTAGTCGAGCACCGGGCGGGTGATCTCGCGATAGGGGGAGGCGATCACCTTGAGCGGCACCGAGATTTCGCTGTCCTCCCATCTGTGCACGAGTTCGCGGGTCTCACCGTCGTCCACGCTGACCGTGATGGCCTCCAGTTCGTCGGGCCGGGTGGCGCGGGCGTACGCCAGGGCGCGCAGCGTCGGCAGGTGCAGCTTGGACACCAGCACGATGGCGTGGTTGCGGCTGGGCAGCACGATCCCGCCCTCCTCGGCGGCCTGCTGCTGCTCCAGTTCGCGGGCGACGGCGGCGTAGTGCCGGTGGATCGCCTTCATGAAGACGAACAGCGTCGTCATCGCCAGGATCGCGATCCACGCGCCCGCCATGAATTTGGTCACCACCACGATGATCAACACCGTTCCGGTGCAGACGAAGCCGATGGTGTTGATCACCCGCGAGCGCTTCATCTTCGCGCGGGCCGCCGAGTCTGTTTCGACGGTCAAAAGCCTCGTCCAGTGCCGCACCATGCCGATCTGGCTGAGCGTGAACGAGACGAACACACCGACGATGTAGAGCTGGATCAGCGCGGTGACCTGAGCCTGAAACGCGACGATGAACGCGACTGCCGCAAAGGCCAGAAACAGGATGCCGTTGGAGAACGTCAACCGGTCGCCGCGGGTGTGCAGCTGGCGCGGCAGGTAGCTGTCTTGAGCCAAGATCGAACCCAGCACCGGAAAACCGTTGAAGGCGGTATTGGCGGCCAGCACCAGGATGAGCGCGGTCACTCCGGCGATCAGGTACAGACCGATGGGTGACCCGTGGAACACCGTGTCGGCGAGCTGGGCCACGAGTGTCTTCTGCTGGTAACCCGGCGGCGCTCCCGTCAACTGGTGCTCGGGGTCGTCGGCCACTTTCGCGCCGGTTTCCTTGGCGAGCATGATGATGCCCATGAACAGCGTGATCGCGATGAAGCCCAGCAGCGCCAGAGTGGTGGCGGCGTTACGCGACTTGGGTTTACGGAAAGCGGGCACGCCGTTGCTGATCGCCTCGACACCGGTAAGCGCGGCACACCCGGACGAGAAGGCCCGTGCCACAAGAAAAATCATCGCGAACCCGAGCACCTCGCCGTGCTCGGTGTGCACCCCGAAAGCGGCGGACTCGGCACGTAGGGGCTCACCCAGTAGGAAGATCTGAAAAAAGCCCCAGCCGATCATCACGTACATGCCGATCATGAACAGGTAGGTGGGAATTGCGAAGGCCGTGCCCGACTCGCGGATCCCGCGCAGGTTCATCGACGCGAGGAGAAGGATCGCGGTGACGGCAAAAAGCACCTTGTGGTGGTCGACGAACCCAATTGCCGAGCCGATGTTGGACATGGCCGACGCCATCGACACCGCCACCGTGAGCACGTAGTCGACCAGCAGGGCGCTCGCCACGGTCAACCCCGCCGTCGGGCCGAGGTTGGTGGTCACCACCTCGTAGTCGCCTCCACCGGAGGGATATGCGTGCACGTTCTGCCGGTAGCTTGCGATCACCACCAGCATGACCGCGGCGACGGCCAACCCGATCCACGGGGCCATCGACAGCGCGGACAGGCCGGCGACCGACAGCACCAGGAAGATTTCTTCCGGCGCATATGCCACCGATGACATCGCGTCAGAGGCGAAGACGGGCAGGGCGATCCGTTTGGGCAACAGCGTGTGGGAGAGCCGGTCGCTGCGGAAGGGTCTGCCGAGGACCACCCGCCTGGCAGCGGTCGAAAGCTTGGACACGAGAGCCAAGAGTAAGCCCAGACGAGTTTGGCTGTAGCGTTCCCAGTGCGCAGAGTCAAAGACGGCATTTTCGAGCTGCAGCCGAAAGGACCGCAAAGGTGCGAGTAGTGGTGATGGGATGCGGACGCGTTGGCGCATCCCTGGCCGACGGGCTGGCCCGCATCGGCCACGACGTCGCCGTCATCGACCGGGACAGCACGGCGTTCAATCGGCTCAGTCCCGAGTTCCCCGGCGAGCGCGTGCTGGGAATGGGTTTCGACCGCGACGTGCTGCTGCGGGCGGGCATCGAGGAGGCGTCCGCATTCGCGGCGGTGTCCTCCGGCGACAACTCGAACATCATTTCGGCGCGGGTGGCCCGCGAGACGTTCGGCGTCGAACGGGTGGTCGCGCGGATCTACGACGCCAAACGCGCCAAGGTCTACGAACGGCTCGGCATCCCGACCGTGGCGACCGTGCCGTGGACCACCGACCGCCTGCTCAACGTGCTGACCCGGGAGACCGAGACCACCAAGTGGCGCGACCCGTCGGGCAATGTCGGTGTGGCCGAGCTTGCGCTGCACGAAGGCTGGGTGGGTCGCCGGATGACCGACCTGGAGGCCGCCACCGGAGGCCGGGTGGCGTTTTTGGTCCGCTTTGGCAGCGGGCTGTTGCCCGACCAGAAGACCATGATCCAGGCGGGCGACCAGGTCTACGTCGCCGCCGTTGCAGGCCATATCGCCGAGGCGCTGGCCATTGCCGCGCTGCCGCCGACCGAGGACAGCGAGGGCGCCTGATGAAGACCGCCGGCGACGACATGGAGGAGCGGCGCTGATGAAGGTCGCAATTGCCGGCGCGGGCGCCGTCGGCCGGTCCATCGCTCGCGAGCTCCTCGAGAACGGGCATGAGGTCACGTTGCTCGAGCGCAATCCCGATCACATCGACGTCGACGCCATACCGGCGGCGCACTGGCGCCTCGGCGACGCGTGTGAGCTCACCCTCCTGGAGTCGGTGCACCTGGAGGATTTCGACGTGGTGATCGCCGCCACCGGTGACGACAAGGTCAACGTCGTGGTCAGCTTGCTCGCCAAGACGGAGTTCGCGGTGCCCCGCGTGGTGGCCCGCGCCAACGACCCGCGCAACGAGTGGCTGTTCGACGAGGCGTGGGGCGTCGACGTCGCCGTGTCGACACCGCGGATGCTGGCCTCGCTGGTCGAGGAGGCAGTCGCCGTCGGCGATCTGGTGCACCTGATGGAATTCCGCACCGGCCAGGCCAACCTGATCGAGATCACGCTGCCGGAGGACACGCCGTGGGGCGGCAGGCCGCTGCGCAAGCTGCAACTGCCCCGCGATGCCGCGCTGGTGACGATCCTGCGCGGCTCACGGGTCATCGTGCCCGAGGGCGACGAGCCGCTCGAGGGCGGTGACGAGTTGCTGTTCGTCGCCGTGACCGAGGTCGAGGACGAGCTGCGCGAGCTGCTGCTGCACCCGCAGACGCGCTAGCCCTCCTCGGTCGCATACGCCGGCGGCGGCGCCGCCCGGTCGTGACAGCCAGCCGCCGCCGTCGCCGAGACGCGCCGGTAGTCGCACTCGGCGTTGCGGATGCCGGCCCAGGAAACCAGGCCCGCCACCGCGAACAGCGCCGCGACCGCATACGCGCCCTGCCGAAATCCACCGAAATCGATTGCGCCGTTCGCCATCCCGTCGCTTCGCTCGCCCAGAGAGACGATCACACCGGTGAACGCGATCGCGATGAGCCCGGCGATCCGCGCTATCGCGTTGTTGATCGCCGACCCGATTCCGCTCTGCGCCGGATCCACCGCGGCCAGGATCGCCGCCGTCAGCGGGGACACCGCCATCGACAGGCCCAGCCCGAACACCACGAGGCCGGGCAACAGCTGGGTCCAGAAATCGAACGACTCGTCGACCCTCGTCATCAGCAGATAGCCCACCGCGGCCACCAGCGGGCCGAGCGCCATGAAGAGCCGCGGACCGTGCCTGCCGGCCAGGGTGCCGAACCGACGAGCCAGCAAGAACGACAGCACCGGGATCGGGAGCGTGGCGATGCCGGCCTGGGTGGCCGACAAGCCGGCCGTCTCCTGAAGGAACAGCGCCACCAGCAGAGTGCCCAGCGACACCGCGGCATAGAAGAACACGGTGGCGAGATTGCCGACGGCGAAATTGCGGGCCGAGAAGATGTGCAGCGGCATCATCGGATTCGGCGTCCGGCGCTCCCACCACGGGAACGCGGCCAGACAGGTGATCCCGATCGCCAGGCTGATGAGCACCGCCGGGTGGGAAAACCCGAAGCGCTGCTGCTCGATCAGGGCGTACACCGCGCCCGTCAGCCCTGTCGCGGTGAGCAGCGCCCCGACGACGTCGATGCCGGGACGCCGCTGCGCCGTCCCGAACCGCTCGCGCGAGAGCTTCGTCGTCAGATACAGGGTCACGGCCAACGGAACGATGTTCAGCCCGAAGATCCACCGCCAGCTCAATGCGTCGACGAGGACTCCCCCGAGCAGCGGGCCGATGACGAAAGCCGTTCCGGTCCACGCCGTCCACGTCCCGATCGCCCGGGCTTGGTCGGCGCCCGAGAACCGGGCGTTGATCATCGCCAACGAGCTCGGCACCAGGAACGCGGCGCCGATGCCCTGCACACAGCGCGCGGCGATCAGCACCCAGCCGGAAGGCGCGAACGCGCACAACAGCGACGAAACCGCGAAGACGACGAGACCCATCCGCAGCACGACCAGCCGCCCGAAGGAATCGGAGATGGCGCCCGCGACGAGGATGAGCGCGCCGAGGGTCAGCAGATAGCCGTCAACCACCCACTGCTGCAACGTCAGCCCGCCACCGAAATCGCGACCGATGGCAGGCAGCGCGAGGTTGACCACCGAGCCGTCCAGAAACGCCACGAACGAGGCGAGGATGGCGACCGCGACAAGCGTCCGGTCGGTGCCCCCGCGGGACCCGGACAACTAGGTTTCCCGCACCGCGTCCTCGGCGTCGGGAGTGTCCTCGGCCGGGGCCGGCGCGTGCGCCTGCAGCGCCCGCTGAGCCGACCGGATCGCCAGATAGGTGACCAGGGCGGCCAGCGCCGTCAAGGGCCAGCCCATCGCGATACGCGTGACGCCGAGCCATCCCGTCTCGTTGGCGTCGTAGAGATGGCGCTGCACGACGAAGCGCGACGCGAACACCAGGACCCAGGTGATCGTCGCGGCGTCGAACACCAGCACCGCGCGCCGCACTGCCCGCCAACCGCGGTCGTGCCCGTTGACCCAGCTCCAGATGTAGCCCACGACGGGCCTGCGGATCACCACTGAGACCAGGAACACCACAGCCCAGAACAGCGACATCCAGATGCCGTACAGGAAGTACCCTTTCGACTCCCCCACGATGTAGGCGATCAGCGCGCAGATACCGACGCCCACAAAGCCGGAGATCGCCGGCTGCACGGATTCTTTGCGGGCCAGCCGCCAGAACAGAATCAGCGCGGCCACCACCAGGGCGGTGAGGATCGCCGGCAGCAGACCGAAGAACGACGACACCGGGACGAAGACCAGAACCGGCAGCGACGAGTAGATCAGGCCGCTGATGCCGCCCATTTGTTCGAGGACGGCGTGAGCACCGGATTGCTTATCGGACACGGCTTAAACGGTACGTGCCCGTCGGCTACTTCTGAATTTCGTAGTGCGGGTTGTAGATCGCCTTAGTGCCGTTCTCGAGCTTGCCCATCCGCCCGTGCACCCGCAGCGTGCGCCCGGACTCGATGCCGGGAATGCGGCGCTGGCCGAGCCAGACCAGCATCACAGCCTCGGTGCCATCGAACAGTTCGGCCTTGATTCCGCCTGCGCAGCCCTTGGCGTTCGCCTCGACGCTGCGCAGCGTGCCGACCATCGTCACTTCCTGACCGCGCTGGCAGTCAACGGCCTTCTGCGCGCCGGTATTGGTGGCCTCCTCGGTCAACTCTTCGGCGTCGAGTTGCTCGGGATCGTCCGTGAGCCGACGTGTCAGCCGGCGCAGATACCCTTCGGCCGTAGCCATGGCCTCCCTGCCAATCTGTGAACCCACCGTGGACCCAACCAACGCCACGGTAGACCTGTTAGTTCCTTAATGCCACGCTGTGGGATACCCGCCACGCCGGTGATTTAGACCACACGGCACGATCTTCTGGTGGCAGTCGATTTGCGCGGTGTAACGGCGGTTCTGCTGGCCGGCACCGGCTCCGACGACGACTACGTCTACCGGGCCTTCGCCGCGGCCCTGCACGAGGTCGGCGCCGTCGTCGTGACGCCTCGGCCGCACCCGGACCGGCTGATCGAGGGCTACCTGTCCGACATCGACAACGCGGCGCGCATGGGCGCCATCCTGGTGGGCGGGGTGTCCATCGGCGCCGCGGTGGCGGCCAATTGGGCGCTGGCCCATCCGACCCGCGCGGTCGCGGTGTTGGCCGCGCTCCCGCCGTGGACGGGGTCACCCGCGACAGCGCCCGCCGCGCTGGCGGCCAGGCACTCCGCGGAGATTCTGCGCAGGGACGGCCTGGCCTCGGCTACGTCGCAGATGCGTGCATCGAGCCCGGCGTGGCTGGCCGACGAGTTGACCCGGTCCTGGGTCGGGCAGTGGCCGTCGCTACCCGAGGCGATGGAGGCGGCGGCGCGGTACCCCGCACCGACCTGCGCTGAGCTGGAGCGGCTGGCGGTGCCGATGGGCGTCGCATCGGCCACCGACGACCCGGTGCATCCGTTGGAGGTCGGCGTGGAGTGGGTGGCGGCCGCGCCGATGGCGGCGTTGCGCACGGTGACGCTGCACGAGATGGGCGTGGAACCATCGGTGCTCGGCAAGGCGTGCGTGGCCGCCCTGCTCGACGTGTGACCAGCCGGACGACGATCAAGCGGCGTGAGCCGCGTTGAGAAGTCCGGCCATCACATCCAGCCGGTGCCCTGTTCAGCCGCCGGTGATGGTGCGCAGCTGCTGCATGGCCGACCCGTGTTCGCTGCGGCGTGCCACCGGCTCGGTCGGCGGCGGCTGCGGCGGCTGCTGTTGCTGCTGCGCGGCCTGTTGGGCGGCCGCCTGCTCGGCGGCGGCGGCCAGCTGTTGAGCCATCGGCTCCGGCAGTTGTACCGGAAGCGGAGTGCGCACCGGCAACGGGGTCTCGCCGCGCCGAACCACGGTGTCGGCCAACGCTTCCCGCGCCTGATCGCTCAGGCCGTCGATGGTCTCCTGCGGCCCGTTGACGACGCAGCGGATCATCCACCTATACCCGTCGACGCCGATGAACCGGACCACACCGGCAGGGGCCGCGCCCACCACCTCCCGACCCCACGGGCCATCCTCGATCCGCACTTCCGAGGCGTCCTTGCGCAGCGAGTCAGCCAGCTCCGAGGCGACCTCCCGCCACAACGCGGAACTCTTCGGCGCGGCATACGCCGCGACGGTGAACCGGCCGTTGGGGGTCACCACCCACACCGCGCTGGGCACCCCGCCCTCGGTGAGCTCGACCTGCACCTGTCCGCCCTCGGGCATCGGGATGAGCACCGAACCCAGGTCGAGCCTCGCCACCGCCGCCGCTGCAGGGTCGTCGAAGTCGTCGATGTCGAACGGGCCGTCCAGGTCGTTGTCGTTTACTTCCGAATCCGATTCGGCGAGTCCGTCGTCGGAGTCGTCATCATCGGTTTTCGCGTGTTTTCCAAAAGCCATCACAAACTCGCATGTCCGCCGGAGGAACCGTGGCCGCCGTCGCCACGGGAAGTGCCGGTCAGGCCGGCCTCGTCGAACGAGGTCACCTCGATCAGCTCGGGCAACTCGACCCGCTGCACCAGCAGCTGGGCGATCCGGTCGCCACGGTGAACGACGATGGGCTGCGCGGGATCGAGGTTGATCAACGCCACCTTGATCTCACCGCGGTAGCCCGCATCAATCGTGCCGGGGCTGTTGACGATCGAAAGTCCTACGCGCGCAGCCAAACCCGACCGTGGATGCACCAACCCCACCATCCCGTGCGGAATGGCCACCGCGATACCCGTCGGCACGAGTGAGCGATGGCCGGGCGCCAGCTCGACGTCGACCGCGCTGAACAGGTCGATGCCCGCATCGCCGTCGTGGGCGCGGCTGGGCATCGGCAGGCCGCGGTCGAGGCGAACGACGGCCAGAGGGGTGGACACGAGGCATGAGATTACCCTTGGCGTCGTGTCCGAAACGCGCGCAGCACCGCAAGTCGTGCGCTATTCCGAACGGCTGTGGGTCCCGTTGTGGTGGTGGCCGCCTGCCTTGGCGGTCGCCGCCCTGATCGCGCTCGAAGTCAACCAGGGGGTGCGCGCCCTGCCGACATGGGTCCCGTTCGCCGTGCTGCTGCCGGTTGCGGGCGCGGTGTTGGTCTGGTTCAGCAAGACGGAGGTGCGGGTGATCAGCGGCGCCGCTGCCGGCGACCGGGCCGGCGACACCGAGCTGTGGGTCGGCGACGCGCACCTCCCCGTCAGCGTCATCTCACGGTCAGTGGAAGTGCCCCGGTCGGCCAAGTCGGCCGCGCTCGGCCGACAGCTCGATCCGGCCGCCTATGTCGTGCATCGGCCCTGGGTCGGCCCGATGGCGCTGCTGGTACTCGACGATCCGGACGACCCCACGCCGTATTGGCTGGTGAGCTGTCGTCGTCCGGATCGGGTGTTATCCGCGCTGCGTAGTCCCCAGTGATACGGGGACCCCAGAGCCTTCTCAGGCCGCGCAGTCGGAGCAGATCATCACGCCGTTCTTCTCGCTGGCCAGCCGGCTGCGGTGATGCACGAGGAAACAACTCGAGCAGGTGAACTCGTCGGCCTGCTTCGGGATCACCCGTACAGACAACTCTTCACCGGACAGATCGGCGCCAGGCAGTTCGAAGTTTTCGGCGGATTCGGACTCGTCGACATCCACGACGGCTGACTGGGCTTCGTTGCGCCGAGCCTTCAGTTCCTCGAGTGAATCCTCGGAGACGTCGTCGGTCTCTGTGCGCCGTGGGGCGTCGTAGTCGGTAGCCATTCTTGTCCCCTCCGTGAACCTTGCGACAGAGCTTTGTACCAGCGTCGAACGCATCCGCCAAACGATTCGTGCCCAGATTCGGCCATCATCAAGTGTGATTTACATCACAGTCGATGGCTGTCCCTGCGCAGCGGGTGGCAGCAGGGGTTTTAGAGTGCACGTGTGGTCGCTCAAATCACAGAAGGCACGGCCTTCGACAAACAGGGTCGGCCGTTCCGTCGGCGCAATTTCATGCCGGGCATCCTGATGTTCGCGGTGCTGGCCGTGATCACACTGGTCATCTGGGTGGTCGCCCTCAATCGCCCGCCGGACGTCACCGAGGCGGCGGCCTGCAATCCGCCCGCCGACAACACGACCACCGACCCGACGCAGTCCAAGCTGGGCGAACAGGTGACACGTGCATCGATGGTCGAGGTCAATCCCGCCAAACTGGCGGACACGAAGATCAAGGTGCTCAACGCCAGTGGCGAGGGCGGTCAGGCCGCCGAAGTGGCCGGGCAGCTGCGCGATCTCGGTTTCGCCGAGCCCACGGCCGAGAACGATCCCCTCTACAAGAACAACAGGTTGGCGTGTCAGGGCCAGATCCGGTTCGGCCCCGCTGGACGCGCGGCCGCCGCAGCGGTCTGGCTCGTCGCACCGTGCGTCGAGCTGTATCAGGATCAGCGACCCGACAACACCGTGGACCTCGCGATCGGCACCGACTTCACCCAGCTGGCGCACACCGACGACATCGAAGCCGTGCTGTCGAGCCTGCGACCGGATGCCACCCAACCCGCCGATCCCGCGTTGATCTCCAAGATCCACAGCGCCGCTTGCTAAGCGAAATCGCCTGCGCGCATACGTGATTCGTGCTAGAGCCCACCCGCGCGGTTCAGCGCACCGGTGAACGCATCGTGCACACCCGGCGCGGCGGCGACCACCAGTCCCCTACCGCCGGCCGCCCCGTCAAGGGCCGGCACCCGCACCCGGGCACCGGCCTCGGCCGCAATCAGCGCTCCGGCCGCCCAGTCCCATACGTTGAGGTTGTCCTCGAAATAGGCGTCGAGCCTGCCGGCGGCGACCAGGCACAGGTCGAGCGCCGCAGAACCGAGCCGACGAATGTCGCGTATCTGCGGCAGCAGCATCGCCAACACGTCCGCCTGGCGTCGACGAAGTTCCGGGTCGTACCCGAATCCGGTGCCCACCAATGACATTGACAGCTCGTCAACCTGACTGCAGCGCAGCGGCACGGTCTGCGTCCCCAGGCGCACGTGCGCACCGTGGCCGCGTGCCGCGGAGTACACCGCCCCGTCGACGACGTTCGCGATTGCACCGGCGACGGACTTCCCGTCGATCTGGACCGCCACCGACACCACGTAGGCGGGCAGCCCGTAGACGAAGTTCACGGTGCCGTCGATAGGGTCGACCACCCAGGTCGCGCGACCGCCCGAGTCGTCGGTGCTGCCGCCGCCCTCCTCCCCGAGTACGTGTTCACCGGGCCGCAGTTCGGCCAGCCGATCGCGCAGCAGCCGTTCGGTTTCGGTGTCGACGATCGTGACGGGGTCGGTAGGGGTGCTCTTGGCGCGCACCGCCGGACTCGTCGATCCGCGCAGCGGAGCATCGCTGAAGACTTCTTGGCGACGGCGCTTCACGAAGGCCGCCGCCTCGGCGGCCAACCGCTCGGCGACCAAGCGCAGTTCCGTCGGGTCGAGCTCGAGTGTTTCCACCGGCTCATCGCAGCACAATTGTCTCTAACGGGTTGCCCGGCACCCCTCCCAAAGCAAAGCGGAGCTACTAAGGTGTGGGCACATGACAGCCACCGATTCACCTGCTGCCGATCCGAGCACCAACGGAGGCTCGCCACACCTGGGGCTCGGCGTGGACGTGGGCGGCAGCGGCGTGAAGGGCGGCATCGTCGACCTCGACACCGGCCAGCTCATCGGCGAGCGCTTCAAGCTGGCGACCCCGCATCCGGCCACCCCGGACGCGGTCGGCAAGACCGTCGCCGCCGTGGTCCGCGAGTTCGGCTGGACCGACAAGATCGGCGTCACCTACCCCGGCGTCGTGGTCGGCGGCATCGTGCAGACCGCCGCCAACGTGGACAAGGCGTGGATCGGTTGCAACGCCAGCGAGTTCTTCGGCAAGGAACTCGACGGTCAGCAGGTGACCGTGCTCAACGACGCCGACGCCGCCGGGCTGGCCGAGGAGAAGTTCGGCGCGGGGCGCGGCCACACCGGCGTCATCGTGCTGCTGACGTTCGGCACCGGCATCGGGTCGGCCGTCATCCACAACGGCGCGTTGCTGCCCAACACCGAGTTCGGACACCTCGAAGTCGGCGGGAAGGAAGCCGAGCACCGGGCCGCCTCGTCGGTCAAGGACAACAAGGGGTGGAGCTACGAGCGCTGGTGCAAAGAGGTCACCAGGGTGCTCGTGGCGATCGAGAACGCGATCTGGCCGGATCTGTTCATCGCCGGCGGCGGCATCAGCCGCAAGGCCGACAAATGGCTGCCGCTGCTGGAGAACCGCACCCCTGTGGTGGCCGCCACCCTGCAGAACACGGCCGGAATCGTCGGAGCGGCGATGGCCGCAGAGCTCGACGTCACCGCTACTGCCAAGTAGCCACGCCGAAGTGCCGCTGAATTCACGGCTCGCCGTGGAGTCAAATTTGCCGCTCGACGCGGCGTTACCCCACACGGTCGTTACAATGGTCGACGGCGGCCGCAACCGGACAGCGGCGATCTCAGCAGACATCAACGCCACATTCGACATAGCAGACGCTTTTCGATGGAGCATGCCCCCACGACCATCGAAATCCTCAGGACTGAAAGGGTGGACGTGGCAGCGACGAAGGCCAGCACGGCAGCCGTAAAGCCGGCGAAGCGCACCGCTACCAAGACCCCCGCGAAGAAGGCCACCGCAGCCAAGACCGCCAATGGGTCGGCACCGGCCAAACCCGCGAAGCGAGCAACCAAGGCGGCCGCCAAGGCCACGGCCAACAAGCCGGCCAAGGCCGCAGCCAAGGCCGACGGCAAGGCCGCCCCGCGCAGTCGCGCCAAGAAGGCGACGGCACCGGAACCGACGACCACCAAGGCAGACGTCACCGGGGAAGACGACCTCGAAACCACCGACGAGCTCGACTCCGAGCCCGAAGAGCTGGTCGAAGAGGACCTCGATCTGGAAGACCTCGAGGACGACGACGCAGCCGAAGAAGAGGACGAAGCCGCCGCCGACGAGGACGAGGCCGACGGCGCGAGCGCAGCGAAGGCGGCGAAGGGTTCCACCGCAGAGGCGCCCGCCGCCGAGGACGAGGAGATCGCCGAGCCCACCGAGAAGGACAAGGCGTCGGGTGACTTCGTCTGGGACGAAGAGGAATCCGAGGCGCTGCGGCAGGCCCGCAAGGACGCCGAGCTCACCGCCTCGGCCGACTCGGTGCGCGCCTACCTCAAACAGATCGGCAAGGTCGCGCTGCTCAACGCCGAAGAAGAGGTTGAGCTGGCGAAGCGGATCGAGGCAGGCCTGTACGCCACCCAGCTGATGGCCGAGCTCGCCGACAAGGGCGAGAAGCTGCCCGCCGCCCAGCGCCGCGACATGGCGTGGATCTGCCGCGATGGCGATCGCGCGAAAAACCATCTGCTGGAAGCGAACCTGCGACTCGTCGTGTCGCTGGCCAAGCGCTACACCGGCCGCGGAATGGCGTTCCTGGACCTCATCCAGGAGGGCAACCTCGGCCTGATCCGTGCAGTCGAGAAGTTCGACTACACAAAGGGTTACAAGTTCTCCACGTATGCCACCTGGTGGATCCGACAGGCCATCACCCGCGCGATGGCCGACCAGGCCCGCACCATCCGCATCCCGGTGCACATGGTCGAGGTGATCAACAAACTCGGCCGCATTCAGCGCGAGTTGCTGCAGGACCTGGGCCGTGAGCCCACTCCGGAAGAGCTCGCCAAGGAGATGGACATCACGCCGGAGAAGGTGCTGGAGATCCAGCAGTACGCGCGCGAACCGATCTCGCTCGACCAGACCATCGGCGACGAAGGCGATTCGCAGCTGGGCGATTTCATCGAGGACAGCGAGGCCGTCGTCGCCGTCGACGCCGTATCGTTCACCCTTCTGCAGGATCAGCTGCAGTCCGTGCTCGAAACACTGTCAGAGCGTGAGGCCGGCGTGGTCCGACTGCGATTCGGTTTGACCGACGGGCAGCCGCGCACGCTTGACGAGATCGGCCAGGTCTACGGCGTCACCCGCGAGCGCATTCGGCAGATCGAGAGCAAGACCATGTCGAAGTTGCGTCACCCCAGCCGTTCTCAGGTACTGCGCGACTACCTCGACTGACCAACGCCCTCCGGGTAGAACTCCGCCAACATCGTGCGCAGTTTCTGTACAAGCAGGGCAATGACTGGGTGAGCGCTCTCTAGGCGGGGCCGCCGTACTGCCACACCCAGCCGTGGGTTCCGGTCATCATCGGGTTGCACCACATCGCATTGCCGTCCGCATCTGTCGCGATGTCGTGTAGGACCGCGCACGGATCACCCGGCGATGGACCGTCGGCGCCGGCCACACCGACTGCTGCGGCGATGGCGCTCGACAGGGCGACAGCCAGTACCGTCATGCGGGCGAAGCAACGAAGATTCATCGGTTACTCCTGGCGTTGGATCGAGCGATTACGGCCCCGGCTGCCAGCCTTGGCCATACACGCACATGAGTGCGCGACCGTCAGGTGTTTGCGCCGCCGAATCGACGCCGGGCGGGCACGGGTCGCCGATCTCCTGCACTCCGCGCAAGGGCGCGGACAGCACCCACGTGCCCTGCCCGTCGAACGCGATGCAGGCGAGAGCCTGCCCGTTGGGGGCGCGGCCGAAGATGTCCCGGTGCCAGTTGTCGCACGGCGCGCCGAATACCGCGTCGTATTGCATGCCCGGAACATCTATTTCGTCGGGAGGCACGTCGGCGTATGCAATACCGTTCACGCCGATCAGACCGAAACCGGCAAGTGCACCCGCGACGAGCGATCCGGTGATGAGACGATGAACCACCTTGTCCCCCGCTATGATGACGACTCTGAATATTCACGTCAAGGTCATTCAGCAAACAAAGCTAGCGCATAGACGTATCTCGCGGGTCGGGTTCGGCACCTACGCGAATCCTGCGCGCCGGCGACCTCAGACAGGCGTCAGCAGGCACCGGGGAGAACCCAGGCCCACGCAACTCCATCCCGGCCGATCCCGCGCCGCAGCGGTGAGCCCGGCGCACACCGACCCCTTCTGCACGACTGCCTCGACTAGTCAGGCGCTGACCGCCCTCACTGAAGGTGGCCGTTTACGAAGCCGAAATGCTCGGGGTCGCCGGGCATCACGATCTTGCACCAGGAGTTTTGCGCGCAGGGCCCGCCGTCCGCTCGCACCACCAGTTGGCCATCCTCCAGGGTGCCGATCTTCACGCCCTGAATGCCGTTATTCGGGTCCGGAACCTCATCGTGCGCGATGTTGTAGATATCGACGGGTCCACCGACGACAAACGTCGTCTTCTGCTGTGTGGGTGCCTGCGGGGCCTCCGCTGCACCGGGCGCGCAGACGAACTCCTCAGAGCTGTCCCAGATACCTGACTCGTTCTGCCTGAACGTATAGTCGCCGTGCGCTCTACTGCCTGCACCGATTTGGCCTTTGAGAACCAACGGCGTGTAGCCCTCGCGGGTCACCTTCACGTTGATCGTTGTTCCTTTGACATCGCCGAGCACGGATCCCGGCATATCGGTGCCGTTGTCGTAGATCGTCGTCGCCTTGGTGTCGACATGTGTGTTCGGAGCGGCGGTATCGAACACGGTTCGGCCGATACCCGGATAGTTCAGAGTGACCGTGCCGCCCGGGAATTGGTAGGCGGTGCAGTCGCCCGGCGCAAGCGGTGCGGGTGGGTACGCCTGAGCCGGCGTCGGGATGATCAGGAGTCCGATCGCAGCCGCTGCGGTCACTCCGCCCAGCAGTTTCCAATCACAAGAGAAAGGCATGTGAGCCCCCTTAGGATCGCGCTCCACGTCTTGGGCACGTTAACAACTGATGAGCAGCCAAGATATGGGGTGATTCCCTAGTTTTGGGAGTTCTGGGCCGCCTCAGCGTGCGGGTCGACGACGGTGAACGTGACGCGCTTGACCAGAGTGTCGCCCTGCGGCAGGCAGCTCGTGCCCTGGTCGGCGCTGAACCCGTCGCAATGGGGCGCGGTGAACTTCCACGAGACCTCGGCGGTGTGGCTGCCGATCGGCAGCGGGTCCAGCGAACCCAGATCCACGGTGTCGACCGCGGGCACGCTCGGCGCCGTGGGCATTTCGCCTTCCCAGATCTTGTTGTCGCCCGGGAACGAACGGTTCGACTGGTAGGCCGTCCCGGGGTCGACGACGTAGGCGATGCTCTCCAGCTTTCCGCGGAAGTCGTCGACCGGCGTGGCGTAGTCCGTGACGAACCCCGACGGCTTCTGCTCGAACCGGCTGTCCATCACCCACGGAACCGACACGGCCCATCTCTCACCGACCGGCACCTCGGTGCAGGCAGACGTGACGACCGCGACCGAATAGCCGTACTCCTGCTTCAGCGTCTTATCGTTCGGCAGCATGCACGGCTCGGCCCCGCCCCATTTAGCCGATGCGGCCGGGCTCACGGCCAGCGCCGCCATTGAAAGGCCGATGGCTGAGATCAGGGCCGGCCACAGGCAGGCCTTCGTGGCGAATTGGGACATCGTCGTCCTCCCCCAGAATCCCCGACCCACATCCCGATGACTGAAGCAAGCAAACTATCGGCAAACTACCAAGTCAACATTCGGACGCGCGGTTAATTGCGTTTGCAAGTTCCTGCGGCTTCGTCACCATGACGATGTGGCCGGCCAATAGCACGACGTGGTGGACCGGCGCGCCGATGTTGGCGATCATCCGCTGCGCCAACTCCGGCGGTACGCCGACGTCGTCGGTCAAGCTCACATACGTCACCGGCACGTCCTCGGGATAGTTGCTCACCCGCGCGTTCCATAGCAGTGGGGATTCCGGCACGAACTGCGACCACACCTCGCCCCATTGCTCGTCGCTCATATCGTTGGCGAAGAACGCTTTCGCGCGCCCCTCAGTGGTCGTCCTCGGCTCCGACGTAGGCAGGTCGTCCCCGAAGATGACGCCCGCCGCATTCGCCCCCGGCACAGGCGTCAGCGCGCCGACGTAGACGAGCGCGGCAACTCTGCCCCGACATCTCTGCGTCGTCTCGGTGATGACGACGCCGCCGAGCGAGTGCCCGACCAACACGAAGCGGTCGAAGCCGGCTTCGTCGGCGGATTCGACGACCGCTTGCACGCATTCGTCGAGCGTCACCGACAAGACGTCAGCCGGGCGACTGCCACGGCCGGGCAGATCAACGGCGACCGACGGCGCGGTCAAATGCTCGACGACCCGGAGCCAACAGGTCGCGGAGAGATTCCAGCCGTGCACCAGCACGACGCCGTCGACGGTCACCGCACCGTCTCGCCGGTTAGCGGCGCTTCGGTCGGACTTTGTATGTGGCGGGCCATGATTCGCGGGTTTCGTCGCCCGACAGCGGGATGCCCTTGCTGCCGATCCGAATGTCGTAGGCCTCCTTGTTGGCCCCGACCTCTCGATTCACCGCTTCGGTGGCCGCGTACATCAGTTGGTCGATCTCGGCTTCGGCGAAGGTGACGAACGACGTCTTGCGTTCCTCGTCGTCGCTGGGCCCCATCCTCTCCGGCAATACCCGCGACGCCAGCGCCGCCAGCGCGAGCAGCGTGAACGGGATGACCCAGTAGCAGAGGAACGACAGCGGCGTCTTGGTGTCGAGAATGGTGGCGTTGCCGTACACGATCGGTGGGATCGCCGACGACACCGTCATGCCCGCGAACGCGCCGACCCAGATCCAGGTCAACAGCGTGGTGATCTTCTTGAACGTCTCGCTGGCGATCACTTCTTCGGGCTGGTCGACCTCGGCGAACTCGCGGACGAACGGCCGGCCGGTCAGCACGCTGCTCAGCGCGACCAGGAAGATGCCCGCATTGCTCAGCGGCTGCATCCACTGCGCCATGAACGTCTGGCTCAAAGTGAACGTCAGGACGGCAAGTACCACAAACGTTGCCATGGCGCCGATTTCGAGCGTGCGCCCCGGCGTGCCCTTGATGCGGCCGATCACAAACGCCGCCACCGCAACCGCGAGCGCCACCAGCACCGCGGTCTCGAATGGGACGTTGCCGACCAGTACCCAATAGACGATCCACGGCGCGAAGCCCACCAGAATGCTCACGGTTGCTCAGTGTAGGTAGTCCGTTTCCCGCGCACGACAGCGAGCATTAGATTTGTAACGGTGAGCGAGCGCCGGAATGTGTCGTCGGAGTCGGAGTTCGAAGCCGCCGTCGGCTATTCCCGCGCAGTACGCGTCGGGCCGCACGTGGCGGTCTCGGGCACCACCGCGCCGGGTGACACCATCGCCGACCAAGCACGAGAAGCGTTGCGCCGCATCGAAACAGCGCTCGGGCAAGCCGGAGCGTCACTGTCCGACGTGGTGCGCACCCGCATGTTCGTCACCGACATCTCCCGCTGGCGCGAGGTGGGGGCCGTGCACGCCGAGGTGTTCGGGCAGATCCGCCCCGCCGCGACCATGGTGGAGGTCTGCGCGCTGATTTCGCCCGAACTGATGGTGGAGATCGAAGTCGACGCCTACCTGAGCGGCGAGAACGAGCCGTCCGGCCCAGGCAGATAAGGCGTGACGCTGGTCACAGCGCGAACCGGCAGCGGGCCGTACAGATGCGGGAACAGCATCGACTCCGGGTCCGTTGGCACGCCCGGTTCCCACCGAACCGGATCGGCCAACCGATCAGGCCGGACGCCCACCAGCAGCAGATCCGTCCGCCCGGCATAGAGCCGGTTGGCCGGTAGATGCACCTGGTCAGCAGTGGATAGATGGATGAAGCCGACGGCGTCGAGCGACTCCGGTCGATGCTCGCCGCGCTGCTCGGCGAGCAGCCAGTCGGTCAAGGCACAGATGTGCAGGAGCATTCCTTTACCCTGCCCTGTCGGCAACTTCGCCAGGCGTGAAAAACGACACACCCGGGCACGGCCTGGGAACAACGCCGAAACCGTGTGCGTCTGAGAGAGTGGACATGCGTGAAACGGGGTATTAACCCGTTCACCACGAGCAGAGACGGAGGAGCCATGAACGCAACTCTGACCAGTCCCGAACTGACCCGGGCTGATCGGTGCGATCGCTGCGGCGCCGCTGCTCGCGTGCGGGCAACGTTGCCATCGGGCGCCGAGCTGTTGTTTTGTCAGCACCACGCCAACGAGCACGAGGCCAAGCTGATCGAGATGGCCGCCGTGCTGGAAGTCAGCCCGGCTGAATCCGTCGACGCCTAAACCGGCAGCCGTCAGGCTGGGCAGGTCGAGGTTTCGTCAGGAATGCTGGACTGGTCATGAATGACCAGCGTCCTGTGAAGCCGTCGAAGCACCACATCTGGCAGATCACCAAACGCACACTCGCCAAAAGCTGGGACGACTCCATCTTTTCGGAGTCGGCCCAGGCCGCGTTCTGGTGCGCGTTGTCGCTGCCGCCCCTGCTGTTGGGAATGCTCGGCAGCCTGGCCTACATCGCGCCGCTGTTCGGCCCGGAGACGCTGCCGATGATCGAGAACCAGTTGATCAACACGGCCAACAACTTCTTCTCGAAGAATGTCGCCAGCGAGATCATCGAGCCGACCATCCGCGACATCGTCAAGGGGGCCCGCGGAGAAGTGGTGTCGCTGGGGTTCGTCATCTCGCTGTGGGCCGGCTCGTCGGCGGTCTCGGCCTTCGTCGACTCGATCACCGAGGCCCACGACCAGACACCGCTGCGGCACCCGGTGCGACAGCGCTTCTTCGCGCTGGGGCTCTATGTGGTGATGCTGGTGATGGCGATCGCAACGGCGCCGCTGGTCGCGTTGGGGCCATTGAAGATCGGCGAACACATCCCCGACAGTTGGGACAACACCCTGCGGTACGGCTACTACCCGGCGTTGTTCGTCGGTCTGGTGGTGGCGGTGACGTTCCTCTACCGAGTGTCGCTGCCCAAGCCGCTGCCGTCGCACCGGCTGGTCGTCGGCGCACTGCTGGCGACGTTGGTGTTCCTGGTCGCGACCGTGGGGCTGCGCATCTATCTGACCTACATCACCAGCACGGGCTACACCTACGGCGCGCTGGCGACGCCGATTGCGTTCCTGCTCTTCGCGTTCTTCCTGGGGTTCGCGATCATGATCGGAGCCGAACTCAACGCCGCCGTGCAGGAGGAGTGGCCCGCGCCGGCCACCCACGCCAAGCGATTCCGGTGGTGGCTGGAGGAAAAGGCGGCCGAGTCACGCGAGTCGTTCAACGGCGGCTCCGCGGCGGCCGAAACAGCCGCTGGTCCCACACCGAAGAACGACGCCGCTACTTCTTGAGCTGCTCGTAGATCCGCTTGCAGTCGGGACACACCGGTGAACCCGGCTTGGCGGCCTTTGTGACAGGAAACACCTCGCCGCACAGCGCTACCACGTGCGTACCCATGACGGCGCTCTCGGCGATCTTGTCCTTCTTGACGTAATGGAAGAACTTCGGCCTGTCGCTGTCGGTCCCGTCGTCGACGCGTTCGTCGGTCTCGGTGCGCTCGATCGTCTGGGTCTGCATGTGTTCATTGTGCCTTGGCCATACACCGGTAAGAAACCGATCGGTTCGTCGACCCGTGGGTGTGGAACAGTGGGACATATGAAACACGGCCAACAGCTGGGTTTCGACGACGACGGACGTCCCGTCCTCATCACCGCCGCCGCACCCGCCTATGAAGAGCAACACCGCGTACGCGTGCGCAAGTACTTGACGATCATGGCGTTCCGCATCCCCGCATTGATCCTCGCCGCGGTCGCCTACGGAATCTGGGAGAACGGGCTCATCTCACTGGCGATCATTGTGGCGTCGATACCGCTGCCGTGGATCGCGGTGCTGATCGCAAACGACCGCCCGCCCCGCCGCGCCGAGGAGCCGCGGCGCTACGCGGCCCGCCGCATCCCACTGTTCCCGACCGCGGAGCGGCCCGCTTTGGAGCAGCGATCACGATCGGCACCGCAACCGGAGGAAACGGAACCGACGGGCGACGTTCCTTCCTGAGCGGCGTCTAGCCGATTTCTCAGACGATTCTCAGGTCATCGGACCAAAACCGCAGATCAAGACGTGTGAACCCGCCGGTTCGTGGGAACTCTTCGGAGCACTTGGGCGTTGAAGTTCTTGACAGATCGAGCCGAGCAGGAGGCCCTGATGGCAAATGCCACGATAAGCCGGATTGACCACGATTTGGACGCTCAGAGTCCAGCCGCTGATCTGGTGCGCGTGTACCTCAACGGCATCGGCAAAACGGCGCTGCTGAACGCGGCCGACGAGGTCGAGCTGGCGAAGCGCATCGAGGCAGGCCTTTACGCGCAGCATCTGCTGGCGACCCGCAAGCGTCTCGGCGAGAACCGCAAACGCGATCTCGCGGCCATCGTGCGCGACGGTCAGGCGGCCCGCAGCCATCTGCTCGAAGCGAACCTGCGACTCGTCGTCTCCCTGGCTAAGCGCTACACCGGCCGCGGCATGCCGCTGCTGGATCTGATCCAGGAGGGCAACCTCGGCTTGATCCGCGCCATGGAGAAGTTCGACTACACCAAGGGGTTCAAGTTCTCCACGTACGCCACGTGGTGGATCCGGCAGGCGATCACCCGCGGCATGGCCGACCAGAGCCGCACCATTCGGCTGCCCGTTCATCTCGTCGAGCAGGTGAACAAGCTGGCCCGCATCAAGCGCGAGATGCACCAGAACCTCGGCCGCGAGGCCACCGATGAGGAGCTGGCCGCCGAATCGGGCATCCCGGTCGAAAAGATCACCGATCTGCTCGAGCACAGCCGCGACCCGGTGAGCCTGGACATGCCCGTCGGCAGCGACGAGGAGGCTCCGCTCGGGGATTTCATCGAAGATGCCGAAGCGATGTCGGCCGAGAACGCCGTCATCTCCGAATTGCTGCACACCGATATCCGCCACGTGCTGGCCACGCTCGACGAGCGTGAGCAGCAGGTCATCCGGTTGCGGTTCGGCCTCGACGACGGCCAGCCCCGCACGCTCGACCAGATCGGCAAGCTCTTCGGGCTGTCCCGGGAGCGAGTGCGCCAGATCGAGCGCGAGGTGATGGCCAAACTGCGCAACGGCGAACGTGCCGACCGCTTGCGCTCCTACGCCAGCTGACGACCCCTCCAGGAGGACCCGCCGGTGAAAGCCGGCGGGTCTTCTTGCTACACGCTGACGGTGTAGATCACCTATTCCCGCAGCTAGGCCGGTAGACTCGGGCGTGACGAAGGGTTGCCTATGAACGATCTGGTCGATACCACCGAGATGTACTTGCGGACCATCTACGACCTCGAAGAAGAGGGCGTGGTGCCACTGCGTGCGCGCATCGCCGAGCGTCTCGAGCAGAGCGGACCCACCGTCAGCCAGACCGTGTCCCGGATGGAGCGCGACGGGCTGCTGCACGTCGCCGGAGACCGGCACCTCGAACTCACCGGCAAGGGCCGCGCACTGGCCATCGCGGTGATGCGCAAGCACCGGCTGGCCGAGCGGCTGCTGGTCGACGTCATCGGGCTGCCGTGGGAGGAAGTGCACGCCGAGGCCTGCCGCTGGGAGCACGTGATGAGCGAGGACGTCGAGCGCCGCCTCGTGCAGGTGCTGGACAACCCGACGGTCTCCCCGTTCGGCAATCCCATCCCCGGCCTGTCCGAACTGGGTGTCGGCGATTCGATCGGTTCCGAGGACCGCAATCTCGTGCGGCTGACCGAGCTGCCCGCCGGTTATCCGGTGGCCGTGGTGGTGCGCCAGCTGACCGAACACGTCCAGGGCGATGTCACCCTCATCGCCCGCCTGAAAGAAGCCGGCGTCGTCCCCAACGCGCGCGTGACCGTCGAAACCGGCCCAAACGGCGGGGTCATGATCGTGATCCCGGGCCACGAGCAGGTCGAGCTTCCGCACGAGATGGCCCACGCCGTCAAGGTCGAAAAGGTCTAAGGGCCGCCGCAGCAGGCGTCAGCCCGCCCGCTGCCCGAACTCCGCGCGTTTCGGCAACTGCACGCCGAGTCGCTTGGCGAGTCGGTAGCCCGTCACGGCGAGTTCGCGGATCTTCTCGGGCCGCATCCCCGACTGCAGCGCCCTATCGAGCATGCCCGCCATCCGGTGCGCGGCATCGCATCGCAGCGCCGCCTCCAACGAGACCCCGGCCAACGGCCCGTCGCCGCGGGCGTAGGCGGAGAACGCCAGCAGCACCAGCGCCTCGACCCGCCACGGTGCCGGAAGCGCGCGGGACAGCATCGCCCATAGCGCCTCGGCCTCGGCCGCCTTTCCGCCCACCGCCAGGGCATAAAGCACGTCGCGAACCTGCGGGTCGGTCATGGCACGCGCGAGTCGGGCCATCGCGGCCTCCGACAGCTCCTGTCCCGTCGCCGCCCGGGAGGCCGCCGCCATCGCCTCTTCGATCTCACGGGCGGCGTCGACCTCGACGTCGGCCTGGTCGCGGATGACCGGCGCCAACGCATTGCTCGCGGCTTCATCGCCGACCTCGATGACCTGCTGGAGCTCATCACGGCGGGCATACAGCCTGCGACCGTCCAGTACCGCGGCCATCGCCAGCGGCGACGCCGACGGATCGTCGACAGTGCCCCAGCTGCCGTCCACACAATGCCACCGCCCGTTCGGGCCGACCGTGTCCACGACATGGAAGTCGAGCAGCTCGATCGCGTACTCGGCGAGGCAGTCGATGAGCGCCTGTCGTACGTCGCGGTATTCGTCGTTGCACAACCGGCACGCGGCACCCTCGGCGTCGACCACGACCGCGATCGCGGCGTCGGGTCGGGCCGCGGCGGCGACCTCGGCGATGTGCCCGATCGAATCCATCAGCTCAGGAGAAAGGTCAACGCGCATAACGCAACCCAGCTCTTCGCGGTCGATGGTGACCAGAACGAGGGATTTCTCTGGCACAAAGCCCAGCACGGCCGGGAGCGCCGCGATCAACGCGCCGGGGCGGTTCAGCTGGAAATCGAAATGCGATGTCGTCATGCCTAGAACTTGGCTGGCGGCACCGTCGGCCCGCCCGGCGCGGCACGCCGAAAGGGGTACGGCTGTGGATGAACGCCCAACTGGGTATGACGGGACTAGCGGGGAATCTTCTGGCGCACCGTGAGCACCGCATCGGTGAACACGGTGTCCAGCGCCTGGGTGTCTGGCGAATCGGCGGACGACCCCTGCTGTTGCCACGACGCTGTCACCTGAACGTCGCGGACGAGCGCAACCAGCGTCAATGTCCTGGTGTCGGAGCTTTCTGACGACGTCGATGTGACGGTCTGGTCGACGGCGTATCCGTCGTCGGCGTCCACCGGTGGCGCAGGCGGCAGCGTCACCGTCACCGTCGACACCTCGCCCGCCTCCCCGGTGCTTGTGCTGAACGACGGGCAGTCGCCGAGTTGGGCGACCCTGGCGCGTACCGAGGCCACCGGCCGGATGACCGTGACGGTGAGGCGGGCACCGCTGTCGTCGGCACCCTGCACGGCGGCCTTCTGCTCCGCGAGCTGCGGCAGCGGCGCGCATTCGGGCGGCGTCACCGCGGATCCCGCCGGCACCCCGTCGATCTCGCCGAGCACGCGGTCGATGTCCTTCTTCGGCACCACCGCCGCCGGATACTGCGCGGGGAACCGGCTCGGCTCGATCAGCAAGTCGGCCACGGGAATCGGCGCGGCCGGGCGGGGTTGCGGGTCGCCGGCGCGTGCGGTGCCACCGACGACACGGGCACATCCACCGGCCGACGCCGCCAGCACGGCGCAGCAGACGACGGGCAGCATCACACCGCGCGGAACCCGCAGAACCGTGCCCACCATTGCCGTCATCGTCTCACTGGCCGGTCCCGACCGCTTCCAGGCGCGCGGAGTACGCGCCGACAGCAAAGCCGGCATGGTTTGTTCACGCGGTATTGACCGCGTCGGCATGCGAGATCGCTGCAATCGGCGTACACCTTCACATATGGCTTCGGTGCTGGAGTACGACCTCGTCGTCATCGGTTCGGGTCCCGGTGGGCAGAAGGCCGCCATCGCCGCGGCAAAGCTCGGCAAGACCGTCGCGGTCGTCGAACGCGGCCGGATGCTCGGCGGTGTCTGCGTGAACACGGGGACCATCCCCTCCAAGACGCTGCGCGAAGCGGTGGTCTACCTGACCGGCATGAGCCAGCGCGAGCTCTACGGCGCCAGCTACCGGGTCAAGGAGAAGATCACGCCGGCGGACCTGCTGGCCCGTACCTCCCACGTCATCACCAAGGAACAGGACGTGGTGCGCAATCAGCTGATGCGCAACCGCGTCGACCTCCTCACCGGGCACGGCCGGTTCCTCGACGAACACACGGTCTGCGTCGACGACCAGACCCGCGGCGAAAGAACCACTGTCCGAGGCGAATACATCGTGATCGCCACCGGCACCAAACCGGCGCGTCCGGCTGGGGTCGAGTTCGACGAACAGCGGGTGCTCGACTCCGACGGCATTCTCGACCTGAGATCGCTGCCCTCGTCGATGGTGGTGGTCGGCGCGGGAGTGATCGGCATCGAGTACGCGTCGATGTTCGCCGCGCTGGGCACGAAGGTCACCGTGGTCGAGAAGCGCGACAGCATGCTGGACTTCTGCGATCCCGAGGTGGTCGAGGCGTTGAAGTTCCACCTGCGCGATCTGGCGGTGACATTCCGCTTCGGCGAGGAGGTGACGGCCGTCGACGTCGGGGCGGCGGGCACGGTGACGACGCTGGCCAGCGGCAAGCAGATCCCGGCAGAGACGGTGATGTACTCGGCTGGCCGCCAGGGCCAGACCGAACACCTCGACGTGGAGAAGGCCGGGCTCGAGGTCGACGGCCGTGGACGGATCTTCGTCGACGACCAGTTCCAGACCAAGGTCGACCACATCTACGCCGTCGGCGACGTGATCGGCTTTCCGGCATTGGCTGCCACCTCGATGGACCAGGGCAGGCTGGCGGCCTATCACGCGTTCGGCGAACCGGCGAAGGGCATGACGGAGCTGCAGCCGATCGGCATTTACTCCATTCCCGAGGTGTCCTACGTCGGCGCCACGGAGGTCGACCTGACCCGCGACTCCATTCCCTATGAGGTCGGGGTGTCCCGCTACCGCGAGCTGGCCCGCGGCCAGATCGCAGGCGACTCGTACGGCATGCTCAAGCTGCTCGTCTCGACCGAGGATCTGAAACTGCTCGGCGTCCACATCTTCGGCTCCAACGCCACCGAACTGGTGCATATCGGCCAGGCCGTGATGGGTTGTGGCGGCACCATCGAATACCTGGTGGACGCGGTCTTCAACTACCCGACGTTCTCGGAGGCCTACAAGGTCGCGGCGCTCGACGTGATGAACAAGCTGCGCGCGCTCAGCCAGTTCCGCACCTAGGTCAGCAGTCATCGTCGAGTGCCGCGGGCGCTTCGTCGCCGGGGCCGCCGGCTTCGGCACGCGTCAACAGCGCAACCACATGATCGTCGAATGGCGGTGAATACGAGATGTTTTCGTCGCATCCGCCGCCGTCGAGGCCGCCCACCAAACCGGTGATTGTGGGTCCGGTGGTCCATGGTGCACCACTGGTCCCATCGATCAGCCCGCCGCACGGCAGTGACGGAAAGCCGCCTGGCGCAATCTCGGTGGCGCCCTGACAGCCGATCGGGCCGCCGCCTACGCCCAGCCCGTATCCGGTCACGTTCACCGTCGTGCCCGGCTTCGGGGCGGCACCGATCGCGAGCCCTCCCCCCGCCTGAGCCTCCACGGTCCCTCCGCCGTCACGGGTCACACGCAGAATCGCGAAGTCCGCCAGAGGATCCTGGTTCTGCACCCACCGCGGGTCGAGGTAGGTCGCGTCGACCCGCCAGACCGACGCCGGCTTGGCTGCGTCCTTGAACCCGGCAACGAACGTGGTGTCGACGCCCTCGGCGACACAGTGGGCGGCGGTGAGAATCAGGTCACCGGCCGTCGAGTCGAGCACCCCCGCCGTGCACGTGTGCAGATCGCCCGCGCCGAGAAACAGCGCGCCGATCCGTGCGTCCGGCGCAACGGGAGCCGCCGACATCTTGGCCGGTGACCGGGCTGTTGCTGGTGGTGACGGGGGCTTGCGGCGGCGCGGCGGTGCGCCCGCATGCGGCCGCCGACACCAGCAGGCCGATCGCCGCCACCACCGAGACCCGCATCCAACGATCTTGCCCGATCGCCGACGCGTGGGCGCCTGTTCACGCGCCCGCCGACAGCGTGTCCCGGCAGATGAGACACTGGACGTAGTGGTGTTGTAGGAGGTGAGCCCGATCAGCGACGAGCAGGACAAGCAGGACCAGCGCTATCAACCCGACCAGAGCGGGATGTACGAGCTGGAGTTTCCCGCGCCACAACTGTCCTCGTCGGACGGCCGCGGCCCCGTGATGATCCACGCCTTGGAGGGCTTCTCGGACGCCGGGCACGCCATCCGGCTGTCCGCCCAGCACCTCAAGGACACGCTCGACACCGAGTTGGTCGCCTCGTTCGCCATCGACGAGCTGCTGGACTACCGGTCGCGGCGACCGCTGATGACGTTCAAGACCGACCACTTCACCCATTACGAGGAACCCGAGCTGAGCCTGTATGCCCTGCACGACAGCAACGGCACCCCGTTCCTGCTGCTCGCGGGCATGGAGCCGGATCTGCGCTGGGAGCGCTTCATCAGCGCGGTGCGGCTGCTGGCCGAACGGCTCGGGGTGCGGCAGACCATCGGCCTCGGCACCATTCCGATGGCGGTGCCACATACCCGGCCGATCACGCTGACCGCGCACGCCAACAACAAGGAGCTGATCGCCGGCCATACGCCGTGGGTCGGTGAGGTGCAGGTCCCCGGCAGCGTGTCGAATCTGCTGGAGTACCGGATGGCCCAGCACGGACACGACGTGGTCGGCTTCACCGTGCACGTGCCGCACTACCTCGCCCAGACCGATTACCCGGCCGCCGCCGAGGCGCTGCTCTCGCAGGTCGCGAAGTCCGGCTCGCTGCAGCTGCCGCTGGCCGCACTGGCCGAGGCCGCGGCCGAAGTACACGCGAAGGTCGAGGAGCAGGTCACCTCGAGCAGCGAAGTCGCTCAAGTGGTGGAGGCACTGGAGCGCCAGTACGATGCCTTCATCGCAGCCCAGGAGAACCGATCACTGCTGGCCCGCGACGAAGATCTGCCCAGTGGTGAAGAGCTCGGCGCCGAATTCGAGCGGTTTCTCGCGCAGCAGGCCAAAGACAAGAAGAGAAAAGAAGGCTTCCAAGACGGCGACGACGGCAGCTAGCCCATCGCCCCGTCCGACGACGAGGTTGGCGACATGACAGCTCGAACGCCCAAACCCAATCTCCGTCCCGTCCGGGAGCTGACCCCGACACTGGAATACCTCACCATCCATGGCTATCGGCGCGCGTTCCGGATCGCCGGATCGGGCCCGGCCATCCTGCTGATCCACGGAATCGGCGACAACTCCACCACGTGGAGCAGCGTGCAATCCGCCTTGGCGCAGCGGTTCACTGTCATCGCCCCCGATCTGCTCGGGCACGGTAAGTCGGACAAGCCACGCGCCGACTATTCCGTCGCGGCATACGCGAACGGGATGCGCGATCTGCTGAGCGTGCTGGACATCGAGCGGGTCACGGTGATCGGGCATTCGCTCGGCGGCGGCGTCGCCATGCAGTTCGCCTACCAGTTCCCACAGCTGGTGGACCGGTTGATCCTGGTAGGCGCGGGCGGAGTGACCAAGGACGTCAACTTCGCGCTGCGAATCGCCTCCCTGCCGATGGGCAGTGAAGCCCTGGCGCTGCTGCGGCTGCCTCTGGTCCTGCCCGCCCTTCAGGCGTTCGGCCGCATCGCGGGCGCAGCGATCGGTTCGACGGGCCTCGGCCGCGACCTGCCCGAGATGTTGCGCATCCTCGAGGACCTGCCCGAGCCGACCGCGTCGTCGGCGTTCGCCCGCACCCTTCGCGCGGTTGTCGACTGGCGCGGCCAGGTGGTCACTATGTTGGATCGATGTTATCTAACGGAATCCGTTCCCGTGCAATTGGTTTGGGGTTCCCGCGATTCGGTGATACCGGTCAGTCATGCACGGCTCGCGCACGCCGCGATGCCCGGCTCACAGCTCGAAATATTCGCCGGCTCTGGACATTTTCCGTTCCACGACGATCCCGACCGCTTCGTCGAGATCGTGGAACGGTTCATCGACTCGACCGAACCGGCCACCCACGACCAGGAGATGCTGCGCGGCCTGCTGCGCCACGGTCTGCGCGAGGGCGGGATCGGCGGGTCGGCCGGCACTCGTGTCGCGGTGCTCGACGCGATGGGCTCCGACGAACGCAGCGCCACCTGAGCTGCGCCCGCCGGCGCGTCGTAGCATCGAGCCCATGGCCGTCGATGTGACAGTGCTGCGCGTCTTCACCGATGCGGTCGGCAAATTCGGCAATCCGCTCGGCGTCATCGACGCGAACACGGTGGCCCCTGCGGATCGGCAGCGGATCGCCACCGAATTGGGCTACAGCGAAACGATATTCGTCGATGTGCCGGAGCGCGGCGCCAACACGGCGCACGCCCGGATCTTCACGCCGACCACCGAACTGCCCTTCGCCGGTCACCCCACGGTCGGGGCGTCATGGTGGCTGCGCGATATCGATCGTCCGATCCACACCCTTGCGGTGCCTGCCGGCATCGTGCAGGTCAGCTATGAGGACGAGATGGCCGCTGTCAGGGCGCGCGCCGACTGGGCGCCGGAATTCGCGATCTACGAACTGGGATCAACCGACGAACTCTTCGCCGCCGTGCCGGACGATTACCCCGACGACGTCGAGAACTACCTGTGGACGTGGACCGACCGGGACAAGGGCATTCTGCGCTCGCGGATGTTCGCGGTCGGACTGGGCATACCGGAGGACGAGGCGACCGGAGCGGCCGCGGTCCGCATCACCGACTACCTCAGCCGGGATCTCACCATCGTGCAGGGCAAGGGCTCGATCATTCAGACACGGTGGAGTGCCGACGGGTGGGTTCAGGTGGCGGGTCGGGTCGTCGACGACGGCATCAGGCAGATCGACTGAGGTCCCGGGCGGTCAGCCGGAGGTGGGAACCTCGCGGTGCGCGCGCAGCGCCTCGATCTCGCGTTCGAAGTCATCCGCCGACGAGAACGACCGGTAGACGGACGCGAAGCGCAGGTAGGCCACCTCGTCGAGATCGCGCAGGGGCCCGAGTATCGCCAACCCGACCTCGTGACTTTGCACTTCCGGTGATCCCGTGGCGCGCACGGTGTCCTCGACCTGCTGCGCCAGCAGATTGAGGGCGTCATCGTCGACCTGCCGACCCTGACAGGCCCGTCGCACGCCCTTGATGACCTTCTCGCGGCTGAACGGCTCCGTGACACCGCTGCGCTTGACGACGGCGAGCACGGCGGTCTCCACGGTGGTGAACCGGCGTCCACACTCCGGGCACGACCGGCGGCGCCTGATCGCCTGTCCTTCGTCGGTTTCTCGCGAATCGACGACTCTGGAATCGGGGTGACGGCAGAACGGACAGTGCATGACTGCTCCTTCGCGCCGACAATCGAACGCTTCCGAGCGTACCTTTGCGCTCCGCGAGGAACCCAGAGTCCGCGCGATTGACGCCTGCCGAGGCTGTGCGTCGACCATGGCCGTTGTGCGGCAGCGCGTTTCACGGCGCATGGCTCAGCCGACGGGTGCGATCAGCGTCTGACCCGCGTCGAGCGACGCGGACTCGAGTTGGTTGAGTTCGCGGATGCGGTCGACGACAGGGGCGACGGGCGCATCGGGCGCAACCCGGTGGGCGACCTGCTGAAGCGTCTCCCCCGCCTGCACCTGCACGACGGCAAGCGTATCGGGCACCGGCGTCGACGAGCCTGCCGTGCCGACGACTCCACCGAACTGCGCCACCACGCCGAGCCACACCGTGATGAACGCGGCCAGCAGCGCCAGGCCGACGGTGGTGGCGGGTGTGATGGGGCGTCTGCGGTGCGAGGCTCGGGACATCACCACACCTGGACCGCGATAGCGCAGCGGTGCCCCGCCGGGCCGCTTTCGGCTCGCGGGAGCGCGGTGCGGTCGCCGCACCGCCGGCGGCCGGTGCGGCCCCCGCACGACGGGCCCTGCCAGGACTTCCCGGGTGTCCAGAACTGTCATCTGCCTCGCCTTTCACTCCGTCGATTCGCTCTTATGTTCGAACTGTAGTCGATCAGGTGTTCGATTAATAGAACATGTGATCGAACTGTTGCGAAACGATAGAACAGGGCACCGACAAAACCGGCGGTCGCCAAATGCGCATCCCCAAATCGAGACACGCCTCGAACACATGTTTGATTATCCGGTTCGCTGCGACTACATTCGGCGCCATGGGCGAGGATCGCACCGACACTCACAACGGCGTTGCAAGCGCCGACACCACCGATGACCAGCGCCGCGGACCGACCGGCAGTCTGACCGAACGGCAACGCACGATCCTCGAGGTCATTCGCGCCTCGGTGACCAGCCGCGGATATCCGCCGAGCATCCGGGAGATCGGCGACGCCGTCGGCCTGACGTCGACGTCGTCGGTCGCGCACCAGCTGCGGACCTTGGAGCGCAAGGGCTACCTACGTCGTGACCCGAACCGGCCGCGTGCGGTCGACGTCCGTGGTGCCGACGACGTCGTGACACCGATCGTCAGGACGGAGGTCGCGGGTTCGGACGCCCTGCCGGAACCGACGTTCGTGCCGGTGCTGGGCCGTATCGCGGCCGGCGGCCCGATCCTGGCCGAGGAGGCGGTCGAGGACGTCTTCCCACTGCCCAGGGAGCTCGTGGGCGAGGGTTCGCTGTTCCTGCTCAAGGTCGTCGGTGATTCGATGGTCGACGCGGCCATCTGCGACGGCGACTGGGTGGTGGTGCGTCAGCAGAACGTCGCCGACAACGGCGATATCGTCGCGGCGATGATCGATGGCGAGGCCACCGTCAAGACGTTCAAGCGCACCCGCGGCCAGGTGTGGCTGATGCCACACAACCCCGCCTTCGATCCGATTCCCGGTAACGATGCCGCGGTTCTCGGCAAGGTGGTCACCGTGATCCGGAAGATCTGAGTCGTCTATTCGGCCTTGACGAACCCGTTGGCGCGGGCGAATTCTTCGTTGACGATGTAGATCTCGGCCGGAATGTGGTCGTAGAGATCGCTTTCCGGCGACCAGTACAACCCCGACCTGGTGTCCGCTTTGATCGGATATCCGGTGGGAGCGAGATAGGGGTCGTCGAGCGGCAGGTGAATCGCGGTCTTCGCCTCCGGGGCATCGTTCGTGGCGACAACGGGCGGCACCACCGGCTCGACGGACTCGACGGGCTCGGCGGCCGGCTCCGGATGATCCGCGAGTGGTTCCTCGAGTCCGATGGCCGAGTGCCGGCCCGAATTCGAGTCCGACTCCAACTCCGACTGGATGCGCGTCGGGGCGGTATCGGAATCGTCGGGTTCGGGTTCGAGGTCGGAGAACTCTTCGACGTCATCGCCGCTGTCCTCGAACGGGTCTCGGCCCAGCCCGTACGCCCCGGCACCCGACGGCCGCCCGTAACTCTCGGCCAGTTGCACCCTGGGGTGTTCCTCGGAGCCGGCAAGCCCGTCCCCCTCGGCGTCGACAGCGTCGCCACGCATGGCGTCCATGTCGATATCGTCGTCGAGGCGGTCGGAGGGGCCGCCGCTCCGGTTGCGCAGTCTCGCCACCAGAATCAGCCCGATGAGAACAAGCAATGGGATGCCTGCGAGCAGCCACCACCACGACCACGACGGTGTGAACCAGTTGCGCTCCTTCGAAGTCGGCGCGGCGGCAGTCGACGTTTCGGGCGCCTGGTAGCCGGGCACCGTCAGCCCGGCAAGCCCGGAGGCGAGATTGGCCGGCTCCGAGCTGAACTTGTTGGTCTGCTTGTCCCAGGAGATCTCGCCGCCGGTGAACCGCTGAGAGACGACGTTTCCGTCCTCGGTCTGGTCGGCCACCGGAGGTCCGAGTGGACCGGCCGCGCCGCCCAGCTTGTCCCAGGCCGCGTTCATCGCGCCGCGCACGATGAACGCCCCGTAGTCGGGCGTCCAGAAGATGACCGGTTTGTCCTTGGCCGAGAACGTGCTGACTCGGCTGCCCGCCTTCAATCCGCCGTCGGCCTCGTCGCTGATCGGTAGGCCCAGATCGCTCTGCGGCCCGCCGACGGACTCGTATTTCTTCAGGACCTGACCGCTGATCACGTGTGCGCCGGTGGCCGGGCTGTAGAAGATCTTGCCGCCGGTGAAGGCCTGGGCCGCTCCGTCCGCCCCGATCGGGTATTGCGGCCCCTGCTTGTCCCCGAGCGGACCCAGTGGTCCGCCGGCGGCGCGCCTGGCTGCGTTGATCGCTGAGGTGGCGTCCTCGGGAATGCTCAATCCCGCCAACTGCGCCGCCAGTTCCGGCGGCACGGTGGTGAACTCCTTGGCGGACCTGTTCCACGTCAGCTCACCACCGGTGAACTTCTGCGAGACGATGTCACCCTTGTACACCTCGTCCTCGGTCGGCACGCCCAGGGTGCCCGCCGAGCCGCCGAGCTTGTCCCACGCGGCGTTGATCGCGCCCCGCACGACGTGGGCGCCGGTATCGGGCGTCCAGAAGATGACGGGTTTGTCCGAAGCGCTGAACGTGGTGTTGCGGCTGTCCGGGCTGACCTTGCCGGGACCCTCGTCGATCGTGGGAAAGCCCAGGTCACTGTCGGCGGGGCCGCCGAGCGACTCGTATTTTTCCAGGATCGCGCCGCCCATGATGTGCGCGCCGGTGTCGGGCGTGAAGAAGATCTTGCCGCCGGCGTAGTTCTGGCCGAAGCCTCCGCCGATGGGATACACGCCACCGTCGCTCGGTCCCATCGGACCGCCGGCACCGCCGCTGGCGTCGTAGGCGCGGTTGATCGCGTCCGCGGCGTCGGAATCCGGCGTTGCCGCCGCCACGGGCGCCGCCACAAGGACCACAGCCGCAGACAGCAGGACCGCCGCTGCGCGGCCGATCGCGGTATTCAGCAGGGCTCGCTCCCCACGTGTCCACCCTCCCCGTGTTGCGGCAAAGTCCTGTTGAAACTAGCGCGTTCGTCAGCCATTCGTCTGAAGGACACGTGAAAGAGGGTGTTTCGACGCCCGGGCGACCGCAACCGGGCGGCGGGATCTAGCGCGATCTAGACGCCCAGTGAGCGCCCGATGATCTCCTTCATGATCTCGGTCGTGCCGCCGTAGATGGTCTGCACGCGGGCGTCCAGATACGCGCGCGCGACGGAGTATTCCCTCATGTATCCATAGCCGCCGTGCAGTTGCAGGCAGCGGTCGATGAGATGGACCTGCTTTTCGGTGGAGTACCACTTCGCCATCGAGGCCTGCTCCGCAGAGAGCTTTCCGTCGAGATGCAGCCTGATGAACTCGTCGACCATGATGCGCACAGCCGTTGCCTCCGTGGCCAATTCGGCCAACAGGAAGCGGCTGTTCTGCTGGCTTCCGATCGGCTTGCCGAAGGCCTTGCGCTCCTTGGCGTATTGCAGCGTCTCGGTCAGCACCGCCTCCATGGCGGCGGCCGCCATCACCGCGATGTTCAGTCGTTCCTGCGGCAGGTTCTGCATCAGATAGATGAAGCCCATGCCCTCCTGCCCGAGCAGATTCTCGGCGGGCACCTTGACATCGGTGAAGGACAGTTCGGCGGTGTCCTGCGCGTCGAGACCGATCTTGTCGAGATGGCGTCCGCGCTCGAACCCCTCCATCCCCCGCTCGACGACCAGCAGGGAGAAGCCCTGCGCACCCTTCTCGGGATCGGTTTGTGCGACGACGATCACCAGGTCGGCGTTGATGCCGTTGGTGATGAAGGTCTTGGCGCCGTTGAGGACATAGTGGTCGCCCTCCTTGATCGCCCTGGTCTTGATGCCCTGCAGGTCGCTACCGGTGCCGGGTTCGGTCATGGCGATCGCGGTGATGTACTCGCCGGTGCAGAACTTCGGCAGCCAGCGCTGCTTCTGCTCTTCGGTGGCGAGATGTAGCAGATACGGCGCGATGATGTCGTTGTGCAGGCCGAACCCGAGACCGCTGTAGCGGCCCGCGGTCGTCTCCTCGGTCAGCACCACGTTGTAGCGGAAGTCGGGGTTGCCCCCGCCGCCGTACTCCTCCGGCACCGCCATGCCGAGGAAGCCCTGCTTGCCGGCTTCCAGCCAGACGCCACGGTCGACGATCTTGTCCTTCTCCCACTGGTCGTGGTAAGGCGCGACGTGCCGATCCAGGAACGACCGATACGACTCGCGGAACAGATCGTGCTCGGGCTCGAAAAGCGTGCGCTCGTACTTGACGACATTGCCCATGGAGAACCTCCAGAGATCAGCGGGGGCTTTGGCCACGACGATATACCACCCAACCGGATGGTTGGCCGTCGGGTGAGGCACGCGCGGAAATACACTTGCCCTGTGCGTCGGACGGAGTCACTGCAGGTCGACGATGGTGGTCGGGTCATCGCCTTCACTTTCGACGACATGATGCGCTACCACGGGCCGCACTCCCCTGCCGGTGTGGCGATGGCGTTCAAGGTGATGCAGCGCGCATTCGCCGAACTCTCCACAGGGACGACGCCCGCGCGGCGCTCGGTGGTGGTCCGAACCGCGTTTCGCGGCCCGGGCGCGCGCGACGGGTTCGAGGCGGTCACGCGGGGTGTCACGGAGGGCCGTTATGCGGTCGACCGGTCGCTGGTGCGGGCCGATCGCGGGCGTCTGCTCGAGGATTTCGTCTTCCTGGTCACAGTCGGTGACCACACCGCGACACTGCTTCTGCGCGACGGGTTCGTCACCGAGGACTTCATCGACCTGGCCCGCACCGAGAACCGGACCGTCGAGCAGGAACACCGGCTCGACGAACTGAAGGCCGCTCTGGCCGACCGGGTCATGGCCACCGACGCCGCCGAGCTCTTTGACCTGGCGTGATGCGCCCCGGCGGTGTGAGGTGTGCCACCGAAGTGCGGTGTGCGTTTAGCGCGCCGGCCGTCCGGGGAACGAAGGAGTCACTTACCGAATCGCAAGGAGGAACAGGCAGCATGGGCGACAACAACAGCGGTCCCGAGGAAGCCATCAAGGGCGTCGTCGAGGGCGTCAAGGGCAAGGCCAAGGAGGTGGCGGGCGCTGTCGCGGGTCGCGATGACCTGTATCGCGAAGGCCAGGCGCAGCAGGACAAGGCCGAGGCGCAGCGCAACGCCGCGCAGAAGGAAGCCGAGGCCGAGAGTGCCCGCGCCGCCGCGAAGACGGCTGAGAAGAAGCAAGAGGCCGAGCAGAACTGATATGTAGGCATGGTTTGTCAATAGGCAGGTGAAGGCCGCCCCGGTTTGGTGCCGGGGCGGCTTTCGTTTGATCGGTGTCAGTCGGTGCGGCGGCGGTCGTTGGTCAACGACGGTGGTGTCAGACTGATATGCGCGGGTTGGGTACCGCAAGACGATGGTTCGGCGCGAACGGTGGCTGCTCTCTAGCGACGGGCGTCACGCGGAGATTTCGCGAATGTCGTTGTGGCCCATAGTTCTGACGCAGGTCCAGTTCGCCTACCTCGCCGTCGACCGGCTGGCTCCGATCAAGCCTGTGTGGTGGCGGTTAGTTCAGGGTGGCCAGTGACCAGCACCAGCCGGCAAGCTCGCGGGCGATCGCAACGTTGGCCACCACGTGAGGCTTCTTGCGTTCGTTGAACCGGCACCACTGCTGGTGCAGCCGCTTATTGCCGGCGTGCCCGCGATCCTTGAGCACCGGGTCGACCTTGGCCCAGCGGGCCCGCATCGTTGGGCCGGGATTGCGGTAATCGGCACGGTGATGCCAGGCCGCCTCGATCAACAGTCGGCGGACATGGGCGTTGCCGGCCTTAGTGATGGAACCCTGCACCCGTGATGTTCCCGAGGAGTACTCGGTGGGCACCAATCCGACGTAGGCGCCGATCGAGGCGCCGGTGAATCGCGTCCAGTCCCCGACCTCCACGGTCAACGCCAGCCCGGTCAGCGCCGAGATGCCGCGCAGGCAGCCCAGCCGGTCGACCGGATCAGCCCAGCGCGGTGCGGCCGCGACCGCCACGATCTGCTCATCGAGGCGATCCCTGGCCGCGGTGGCGTTCAGGACGGCATCGAAGTGGTGATCGAAGGCCGCTGTGGTGTGGGTGTCGTCGAATCGTTGTCGCCGCAGCCAGGTTTCGTGCACCCCGTTCCAGGCTTTGCCACCGGAATACACCCGGCCTTGGCGCAGGAGCAGTTTCGAGAGCCGATGTCGTACGCGCATCAGATCCGCGCGGGCATCCTCGCGGGCACGCACCAGGTCGCGTACTGCCTCTACCTCGGCCTCAGGCACGGTGACCGTGGTGATCTCACCAAGACGCAGTAGCCGGGTCAGATGCGCGGCGTCCCGGGCATCGGTCTTGACTCGATCCCCAGCCGGGCGGATCAACTTCGACGGCGCGGCCACCACACATTCGATCTGAGCAGCAGCCAACGCTCGGGCCAGCCCGAAGCCCGTCGGCCCTGCCTCATAGGCCACTCGCACCGGGCGACGTAGCCGGTGCAACCAGGCCAGGATCTCGCCGTGATCCGGACACAACCGGGCCCGCTCGACGCGACCCGTTTCCTCATCGACGGCATGCGCAACCACCGAAAGCGCATGCACATCCAACCCGACACTCGTACCGTTGAAACTCACCGGAGGCCTCCTGATCTGCAACTGTGGCTCTACCGATGCGAGTGTTCACCCGCCATCGGCAACCCACGTCCGATTGCAGCCCGAGGCCTTCGGCCTCAAGTCGCCCCCATACCGTCTAGGCACGGCCGACGGGAAATGGGGCGCCGAGGGGTGCCCCATTTTTTGTGCCTAGAACGTGGCGAACTCTCTCAGGCTGGCCGCCAACGGAATCGGGACCCGCGCCTTGATCCGCGTCCCTTCGGGATTGTGTTCGGTGGCGTCCACCCGGCCGTCGGCGTGCACCCGCGCCACCAGATCGCCCCGGTCGTACGGGATCGTCACGTCGATCACCGTGTCCGTCGGCGTGACCATGTGCGCCATCCGCTGCTGCAGCTGCTCGAGACCGTCACCGGTACGGGCGGATACGAAGACGGCACCGGGCAGCGCGCGCCGCAGCTCAGCGAGCGTCAGACCGTCTGCGGCGTCAATCTTGTTGACCACCAGCAATTCCGGCGCGCGCTCACCCTCACGCGCGGTGTCTGAGGTCGCTGCCGGAGCGACTCCGTCGATGACCTCGTTGATGACCTGACGCACCGCGTCGACCTGCGCCAGCGGGTTGGCATCCGAACCGTCGACCACGTGCACCAGTAGGTCGGCATCGACCACTTCCTCCAGCGTGGACCGGAACGCCTCGACGAGTTGGGTGGGCAGGTGGCGGACGAACCCGACGGTGTCGGTCACCACGAAGGGCCTGCCGTCGCCGAATTCGCCTCTGCGCGTTGTGGGGTCGAGCGTCGCGAACAACTCGTTCTCGACCAGCACCCCAGCGCCGGTGAGCGCATTCAGCAGACTGGACTTCCCGGCATTGGTGTAGCCGACGATCGCGATGGACGGCACGTCGCTGCCCAATCTGCGGCTGCGCTGGGTGTCGCGGACCTTCTTCATGTCTTTGATGTCGCGCCGCAGCTTGGCCATCCGCTCGCGGATGCGGCGGCGGTCGGTCTCGATCTTCGTCTCGCCGGGACCCCGCAGCCCCACGCCGCCGCCGCTGCCGCCCGCGCGACCGCCGGCCTGACGGGACATCGACTCGCCCCAGCCGCGCAGCCGAGGCAGCATGTACTCCATCTGTGCCAGCGAAACCTGCGCCTTGCCTTCCCGGCTGGTGGCGTGCTGGGCGAAGATGTCAAGGATCAACGCGGTGCGGTCGATGACCTTCACCTTGACCGCCTTCTCCAGCGCCGTCAGCTGAGCGGGGCTCAGCTCGCCGTCGCAGATGACGGTGTCGGCGCCGGTGGCGAGCACCACGTCACGCAGCTCCTGGGCCTTGCCGGAACCGATGTACGTCGAGGCGTCGGGTTTGTCGCGGCGCTGGACGAGGCCCTCGAGGACCTCCGAGCCTGCGGTCTCGGCGAGCGCGGCCAGTTCGGCCATGCTGGCTTCGGCGTCGGCCGCGCTGCCTTCGGTCCACACGCCGACGAGAACAACGCGTTCGAGCCGCAGCTGGCGGTATTCGACTTCGGAGACATCGGTGAGCTCGGTCGACAAACCGGCGACGCGGCGCAGCGCCGTCCGGTCTTCGAGGGCCAGCTCACCCGCGCTCGGGGTGCTGTTGAGAGGAAGTTCAGGAAATGTCATAGGCGAATACAGATTCGCACGGAGATCACTTTTCATGCACCTCGTTTAACGCTGCTGCGCACGCCACCATTCCTCGCTGATCTCGCCACTGGCCACCAGCACCGACGGACCGCGCAGGTAGCTCGTGGCGTCGGTCACGGTGACGGTGACCTGGCCGCCGGGAACCCGGACCGCGAGAGTGCCGGTCGTCGCACCCGCGTATGCCAGCGCCGCGACGGCCGCGGCCACGGTTCCCGTTCCGCATGAACGTGTTTCGCCGACACCCCGTTCGTGTACGCGCATCGACACCGCACCGTTCGACGGAGCGGTCAGCACTTCCACGTTGACACCCTGCGGGAACTGTCCGCGATCGAAGCGCACCGGCGCGGCGACATCGAGCGCGGCCAGGTCGTCGGCGGTCAGATCGGGATCCACACACGCCAGGTGCGGGTTGCCGACGTCGATTGCGAGCCCGGCGAAGGGCCTGCCGCCGACGATCGCCTCGCCCGTGCCGAGTTGGTTGGTCTTACCCATCTCGACGGTCACGTCGGCGCCGGTGGCGTCCCAGGCGTGCAGCACCAGGGGCCGCGGCCCCGCCAGCGAGCCGACGACGAACTCGTCGCGGCTCTCCAGCCCGCTCGCGCGCAGATAGTGGGCGAACACCCGAACGCCGTTGCCGCACATCTGGGCGATCGACCCGTCGGCGTTGCGATAGTCCATGTACCAGTCGCCTGCCGCGACGCCCTCGGGAAGACGGTCGAAGACACCCGCGGCGGCGGCCGCTCCCGCGGTGGTCACGCGCAGGACGCCGTCGGCCCCGATGCCCCGGCGACGGTCGCACAGCGCGGCCACGGCGGCGGGTGGCAACGGCAGCCTGCCGTCCAGGTCGGGCAGCAGCACGAAATCGTTCTGCGTGCCGTGCCCCTTTGCGAACATCACCTGCTCAGGATACGTGCCGCCACACATGCAGCGCGGCCTCGACATTGTCGGGGTCCGCTCCGTTCAGCCAGGTGATGCGGTGGTCGCGGCGAAACCACGACCGCTGCCGTCGCGCATAACGGCGGGTGCCGATGAATGTCGGTTCGCGGGCGGCCGCTCCGTCGCCGCCGGCGTCGAGGTCGTCGATCACCTGGGCGTACCCGAGCGCACGCGAAGCGGTCACCCCCTCGCGCAGACCGCGGTCCAGCAGCGTACGGACCTCTTCGACGAGTCCGCTGGCGAACATCGTGTCGGTCCGGCTCACCAGCCGCTGATCGAGAGCGCTTGTCGGCCAATCCAACCCGATGATGGCGGTGTCCCATCGCGGTGCACCGATGGTGGGCGCCGAGGCCGCGAACGGTTGCCCGGTCAGCTCGACCACCTCGAGCGCCCGCACGATGCGCCTGCCGTCGGTCGCCAGGATCGACGAGGCCGCCGCTGGATCGACCCGGTCAAGCTCCCGGTGCAGCGCCGCGGCGCCGACCTCGGCCAGCCGCTGTTCCCACTTCGCCCGTACGACCGGGTCCGTGGCCGGAAACACCCACTCGTCCAGCAGGGACTGGATGTACATCATCGATCCGCCCACGATGATCGGTGGCGCGCCACCGGCCGCGATCCGTTCCACATCGGCGGCGGCGTCCCGCTGGTAGCGCGCGACGGTCGCCGTCTCGGTGACCTCCAACACGTCGAGTTGGTGGTGCGCGACGCCGCGGCGTTCGGCGACCGGCAGCTTGGCGGTTCCGATGTCCATCCCGCGGTAGAGCTGCATGGCGTCGGCATTGACGATCTCCCCACCGATCCGTTCGGCCACCGCCAGCGCCAGCGCCGACTTCCCGGTGCCGGTGGGGCCGATGATCGCCAGCGGCCTCATGGGTGCCAGACGCCGGCGAAATACCCGACGCCGTAGGGCGCCCCGCGGTAGAGCTCCGTGGCCGACCGTGGTGCCGCCAGCCCGGCCAGCACCTGGTAGGGCACGCGTCCGACGACGCGGCCCGACAAGGCGGCGAGCGCCGTGCTGTCACCACGTGCCAGGGCGTCGGCCAACGAGGCTTGCACCGGAATCGACTCCGGGTCGTAACCGCCGGGCGCGGGCGGTGAGAGGGTGTTGATGCCGTCGGCGACGACGAGCACCCCGACGGGCTCCCCTGCCCGGTCGATCTCGGCGCGCAGCCGTGCCCCCGCGTCCAGCGCTTGCTCGGGACGGTGGTCGGCGGTGTACACCCGCACCTCAGCACGGGCCTGCGCGTCGACCTGTGCGCGCAGCCAGCCGGTGATCAGCGCGCAGAGTGGCAGCGCGTCGGGCGCATCGTGCGCTCCGGGTGACAACGCGACACGGAGGTCGACGCCGTAGCCGGCGAAGGTGCCGGACTTTTCCGGACCGATGACCGCGTCGGCGGTGCCGACCCCGACGGCGATCCATCGCGCGGGCAGCGACGCCGCGGCCGCGAACACCGCCGCGCGCAGTTCGGCCAGTTCGGCCGCGGCCGACGCCGCGAGCTCAGGAACCATGACCGGTGCCGACGGGACGATCGCGATGGCGCTCAGCACACGACCAAACTTACGGGCCGGGCTCAGGCCAGTTGTTTCGCGGAGGTCGTTGCGGCCTCGCCCCGGGCCAGCGCAGCGGTCGCGACCACCATCACGCCGACGGCGACGGTCAGGGTGAGCCAGCCGGCCTCCCCCGGGCGCAGCGCTTCGCCGAGCACGATGACGCCGAGCAGCGATCCGATCACCGGTTCGGTGACGGTCATGGTCGGCAGAGAGGCCGTCAGCGAACCGGCCCGGAACGATGCCTGCTGGTATGCCGTGCCCGCAATGGCGACCAGCGCCCAGACGTACAGCTCGGGAGTGCGGACCAACGCCCACAGGCCATGGTCGATCCGGTCCACCACGCCCTTGGTCAGCACGGCGAAGACGCCCCACAGCGCGCCGGATACCAACCCGAGCAGCACCGCACTCGCGGACCCCTTGACCATGCCCGCTGCCAGCACGCACAGCACCAGCGCAGGCCCGAGGACGACCACCACCGCCGTCCATGTCTCGAGGGAGGCGCGCGAATGGCCGGCGGTCGGATTGCCGACGGTGATAATCACCGCCACCGCGACGGCCAGCAGCGCCGCCCACATCCACTCCCACCGGGTCACCCGGCGACGGCACACTCGTGCGTTGATCGGCAGCGCGAACAGCAGCGAGGTCACCAGCAGCGCCTGCACCAGCAGCACGGAGCCGAGACCGAGCGCCGCCGCCTGCAGCGCGAACCCGACAGCGGCGACCAGGCTGCCGAGCCACCACTGCCGGTCGCGCAGCAGCCTGGTGAACAGCTCGAGGTGGCTGACCGGCTCGTCGGTGACCTCGTGTGCGGAGTGCTGGTGGATCACGTCGCCGATCGCGATGAAGAAGGCGGCGCCGAGGGCGAGCAGGGCGGCGATATCCGCCTTGGCCATCGATGAACTCCCGTCGTCGTCGGTTTCGAGCCTAAGCAAATGGCGGCATCGACGTACGGGCGCCTGGCGACCTGTTTGAATAGCGGTCGAAGTAGATGGGCGCCGCGTCGCGCGGCAGGTGCGCGGACATGTTCGCGCGGAGGGCACGAGGAACCGATCATGACGACCAGCGAACCCGGTGGGTGGGACCACGCCCGAAGGGCAGGGGGCGAAGTCCCCTCGGACTTGGTGACGACCACCCCGAAACCCGCTCCCCGTCCAGGACCGCCGCGCCCGGGACCCCGGCCCGGTCCGACGCCGGCGGTGCACGGCGCGCCCGTCGCATCGGGCGGCGACCCGCACCGGTACGGCCGCGTCGATCCCGACGGCACGGTCTGGCTGATCAGCAGCGCAGGCGAACGTGTCATCGGATCGTGGCAGGCGGGCGACACCGACGCGGCCTTCGCCCATTTCGGCCGCCGATTCGACGACCTGAGCACCGAGGTCGCGCTGATGGAGAGCCGGCTGTCGTCGGGTACGGGCGATGCCCGCAAGATCAAGTCGGCGGCGGCGGCGCTGGCCGAGTCCCTGCCGTCGGCATCGGTGCTCGGCGACGTCGACGCATTGGCGGCGAGGCTGACCACGATCATCGACCACGCGGATTCGGCCGCCGCCGCCGACAAGGCCAAGCGGGAGGAGTACCGCGCCGAGCAGACCGCCCGCAAGGAAGCGCTGGCGGCTGAGGCCGAGGAGCTGGCCAACAACGCCACGCAGTGGAAGGCCGCCGGTGACCGATTGCGCGAAATTCTCGAGGAGTGGCGCACGATCAGCGGGCTGGACCGCAAGACCGATGACGCGCTGTGGAAGCGGTACTCATCGGCGCGAGAAGCCTTCAACAGGCGTCGCGGGTCCCATTTCGCCGAACTCGACCGCGAGCGCGCCGGCGCGCGTCAGGCCAAGGAAGCGTTGTGCGAGCGGGCCGAAGCGCTGGCCGACTCGACCGACTGGGGTCCGACCGCCGCGGCGTTCCGCGACCTGCTGACGCAGTGGAAGGCGGCCGGCCGTGCCAGCAAGGACGTCGACGACGCGCTGTGGAATCGGTTCAAGGCCGCCCAGGACACCTTCTTCTCCGCCCGAAACGCGGTATCCGCCGAGCGCGACGCCGAGTTCCGGACCAACGCGGAGGCCAAGGAGGCGCTGCTCGCGGAGGCCGAGAGGTTGGACACCTCGGACCTGGAGGCCGCACGTGCCGCCCTGCGCACGATCGGCGACAAGTGGGACAAGATCGGCAAGGTTCCGCGCGAACGCAGCGCCGAGCTGGAGCGCCGGCTGCGGGCGATCGAGAGGAAGGTGCGCGACGCGCCGTCGGGCGGCGTCGATCCCGAGGCGCAGGCGCGGGCCGACCAATTCCGCGAGCGCGCAGAGCAATTCGAGCGGCAGGCGGAGAAGGCTGCGGCCGCGGGTCGCACCAAGGATGCCGACGCGGCGCGCGCCAGCGCCGAGCAATGGCGGCAGTGGGCGGACGCCGCCGCCGAGGCGCTCGGCAAGCGGGGCTAGGTCCGGGCTAGGTCTTCTGCGGCCCGTCGCCGCCGCGGTCGTCGTTGTCGTCGTCGAAGCTGTCCAGCAGTCCCCTGGTCTGCCGCTTGGCCGCGGCCTTGCGGCGTTCCTCCTCGGCGGCGAGCTGCAGCGCTGTGCGCGCCCACACCACCCGGGCCCAGTTGTAGGCCAGCACGACGACGGTGATCCACGCGACGATCAGCCCGATGCCGGGACCGGGGTGCGGTCCCAAGGCGGTCTGGCGTGACCACACCGCGAGCAGCCCCGAGAACGACGCCAACGTGGATCCGGCCAGCGCGATCCACGCCAACGCCCACCGCCTCGTCAGCAGGGCGAGCATGGAAAAGCCCACGCCGAACACCAGCGCGAGCCACACGAACACGCGCGACGGCAGCGAAATGCCCACGCCGATCGCGGCGTCGTTGCCCGCCAGCACATCCCAGCCCCTGGCCGCGCCCGTGTGCGACAGGATGAAGGTCAGCAGCAGGACGAAGACGGCGACGGCGATGGCCAACGCCCGGGGGCCCGGATCGATCTCGCGGGCGATGCGGCGTTCGACGGCCTCGATGTCGCCCTTGAACGCGTCGAAGTCGCCGTGCTGAGGATCTGGTGACGTCACCGGACACATCCGGACACGGTCGGTTGGCTCGCGGGTTCGCCGATCCCGGGCATCCCCAGCCCCACGCCGCGGGGCCGTCGACCGGCCTCGTGCGCATCGCCTGCCCGGGTGCGCCGATGCGCCAGCGGCGCACGGTCGGCGATCAGGTGATGTGGTGCCGCGTCGGTGATGGTGGTGGTCACCACGTCCCCCGGCCGGATGGCGGCGCCGGTCGGGGCGAAGTGCACCAGCCGGCCGTCGCGCGCGCGGCCCGACATTCTGGCGGTGCGCGAATCCTTGCGTCCCTCGCCGACGGCCACCAGCAGCTCGACGGTGCGGCCGATCTGTGCGGTGTTCTCCTCCAGCGAGATCCGCTCCTGCAACTCGATCAGGCGTTGATAGCGTTCCTGCACAACGGCTTTCGGCACTTGCCCGTCGAGCTCCGCGGCCGGGGTGCCGGGCCGCTTCGAGTACTGGAAGGTGAACGCCGCGCTGAACCGTGCGGCCGCCACCACGTCGAGTGTTTCCTGGAAGTCCTGCTCGGTCTCCCCCGGGAAACCGACGATCAGGTCGGTGGTGATCGCGGCGTGCGGGATGGCGTTACGCACCTTGTCCAGGATGGACAGGTAGCGATCGGAACGGTACGAGCGGCGCATGGCCCGCAGCACCCGGTCCGAACCGGACTGCATCGGCATGTGAAGCGACGGACACACGTTGGGCGTCTCGGCCATCGCCTCGATGACGTCGTCGGTGAACTCGGCCGGGTGCGGCGAGGTGAACCGAACACGCTCCAACCCGTCGATCCGTCCGCACGCCCGCAGCAGCTGCGCGAAGGCCCCGCGATCGCGTGGCTGCCCGGGGTCGGCGAAGGAGACGCCGTAGGCGTTCACGTTCTGCCCGAGCAGCGTCACCTCGAGAACGCCCTGGTCGGCGAGGGCCTGCACCTCTGCCAGCACGTCGCCGGGCCTGCGGTCGACCTCCTTGCCGCGCAACGCGGGCACGATGCAGAACGTGCAGGTGTTGTTGCAGCCCACGGAGATGGAAACCCATCCGGCGTAAGCGGATTCGCGCGCAGCGGGCAGATCGGACGGGAACTCCTGTAGGGCTTCGACGATTTCGACCTGCGCGGCCCTGTTGTGCCGTGCGCGGTCGAGCAGGGTCGGCAGCGATCCGATGTTGTGAGTGCCGAAGACGACGTCGACCCACGGCGCCCGCCTCAGCACCGCGTCGCGGTCCTTCTGCGCCAAACAGCCGCCGACAGCGATCTGCATGTTCGGGTCGGCCTGCTTACGCGGGGCGAGGTGGCTGAGGTTCCCGTAGAGCTTGTTGTCGGCGTTTTCCCGAACCGCGCAGGTGTTGAACACCACCACGTCAGCGTCGGTGCCGTCGGCCGCCCGCCGATAACCGGCCGCCTCGAGCAGACCCGCCAGCCGCTCGGAATCGTGCACGTTCATCTGGCAGCCATAGGTGCGCACCTGGTAGGTGCGTACGGCCGACGAGCGCTCGCGCGCGGAGCCGACAGCCTGACTAACCGCCATCGAGGTCACGGGCCCATGGTAGTTACGCGCGGCAATACATCGTTAATCGAGCGGATTCACGAGTTGAAGACAAGCTGCGCGTTCGCTGGGTAAGGTCTGCACCCATGGGTCCGCCGATGGTGTCGATCAAGGGCGTCAACAAGCACTTCGGCAGTCTTCATGTGCTCAAGGACATCAACCTCGACGTCGACCGCGGCGAGGTGATCGTGGTGCTGGGCCCGTCCGGTTCCGGCAAATCGACGTTGTGTCGCACCATCAATCGGCTCGAGACCATCGAATCGGGCACGATTGCGATCGACGGTGAAGTGCTGCCCGAGGAAGGCCGCAAGCTGGCACAGCTGCGATCCGACGTCGGTATGGTGTTTCAGTCCTTCAATCTGTTCGCGCACAAGACAATTCTGCAAAACGTCATGCTGGCGCCCAGGAAGGTCCGCAAAGCCTCGAAGGAGGACGCGCGCAAGAGGGCGATGGAGCTGCTGGAGCGGGTCGGCATCGCCAACCAGGCAGATAAGTACCCCGCTCAGCTATCCGGCGGCCAGCAGCAGCGAGTGGCGATCGCGCGGTCGCTGGCCATGGATCCCAAGGTGATGCTGTTCGACGAGCCGACCAGCGCGCTCGACCCGGAAATGATCAGCGAGGTACTCAACGTGATGACCTCGCTGGCCAAGGACGGGATGACGATGATCGTGGTGACCCACGAGATGGGTTTTGCGCGCGGCGCGGCCAATCGGGTGGTGTTCATGGCCGACGGCGCGATCGTCGAGGCCGCAGAGCCGAAGGAGTTCTTCGAAAACCCCCGCTCGGATCGGGCCAAAGACTTCCTCGGAAAGATTCTCAAGCATTGATTCCAATAAAGCCCCGGCGAAAGGAACCGAAAATGCCGTCCTTCTCATTGCGCGTGGCGGGAGCCGTCGCGCTGGCCATCGCCTTGCCGTTCGCGGCCACGGCCTGTGGCGGCGGTGGCAGCGACAACTCGATCGTGATCGGGACGAAGTTCGACCAACCCGGCCTCGGCCTGAAGAACCCCGACGGCACGATGAGCGGCTTCGACGTCGATGTCGCCAAGTACGTCGCCAAGCAACTCGGCTACAACGAGGACCAGATCGAGTGGAAGGAATCGCCGTCCGGCCAGCGGGAGACCCTGATCCAGAACGACCAGGTCAAGTTCATCGCGGCCACCTACTCGATTACCGACGCCCGCAAGGAGAAGGTCAGCTTCGCCGGACCGTATCTGGTCACCGGTCAGAGCCTGCTGGTCAAGGCCGACAACAAGGACATCACGGGCGCTGACTCGCTGCAGAACAACAAGAAGTTGTGCTCGGTGTCCGGTTCGACGCCCGCACAGCGCATCAAGGACAAATATCCGGGCGTTCAGCTGCAGCAATACGACACGTATTCGGCGTGCGTCGAGGCGCTGAAGAACGGGGCCATCGACGCGGTGACAACCGATGAGGTCATCCTCGCCGGCTACGCGGCACAGAGCCCGGGTGTGTTCAAGATCGTCGGCAAGCCGTTCTCGGAAGAGCGCTACGGCATCGGCCTGAAGAAGGGCGATACCGAGTTCTGCACCAAGGTCACCGACGCGATCAAGAAGATGGAGTCGGACGGCGCCTGGAAGGCTGCGTGGGACAAGAACCTCGGCCCCGCAGGAATTCCCGCCCCCGCCCCGCCGGCGCTCGATCCCTGCTGAGCCGATCTGCCGCTGAAGGTCCAACGTGGAGATATTCAGAGACAACCAGGCTGCGATCTTCGAAGCATTCTGGACAACGATCCAGCTGACGGTCTTCTCTGCGATCTTCGCGTTGGTCCTTGGCACGGTGCTGGCGGCGATGCGGCTGTCGCCGGTGCCGGTGATGAACTGGCTCGGGACGGCGTATGTAAACGTCATCCGCAACACGCCGCTGACGCTGATCATCTTGTTCTGCTCGTTCGGCATCTCACAGACGCTCGGCATCACGCTCGCCAACTCCCAGTCGACCACGTCCATCGAGGACAGCAATTTTCGGCTGGCGATACTCGGGCTGAGCGTCTACACGGCGGCGTTCGTGTGCGAGACGGTGCGGTCGGGGGTGAACACGGTTCCGCTGGGACAAGCTGAAGCTGCTCGATCCCTCGGCCTGACATTCGGTCAGAACCTTCGAATAATCATGCTGCCGCAGGCATTTCGCGCTGTGGTGATTCCGCTCGGTTCGGTGCTGATCGCGCTGACGAAGAACACCACGATCGCCTCGGCGATCGGAGTAGGAGAGGCCGCGCTGCTCATGCAGGAGCTCATCGAGAACAGGGCGGCGCTGCTGGTGATCGGCTCGATCTTCGCAATCGGGTTCGTGATCTTGACTCTGCCGCTCGGGTTGTTCTTCGGCTGGCTCGGTCGACGGCTGGCGGTGTCGCGATGACGGCGGCTTCTGTCCTGTTCGACGCGCCGGGCCCGAGGGCGCGGATACGCGACAGGCTGCTGACTGCGGCCACTGTCGTGGTGGCGCTGCTCCTGGGGTGGGTGGTGTACACCAAGCTGGCCGACAAGGGGCAGCTGGACGCGGCAAAATGGGAGCCGTTTCTCAACCCCAACGTCTGGAAGACGTATCTGCTGCCCGGTATCCGGGGCACGCTGACCGCTGCGGCGGTCTCGATCGTCTTCGCATTGGTGCTGGGTTTCGCGCTGGGCGTCGGGCGGCTGTCGCGGCATCCCGCGGTGCGCCGGCCCTGCGCCGTCATCGTCGAGTTCTTCCGCGCGGTTCCCGTGCTGATCATGATGATCTTCGCCTTCGCCGTATATGCAATCTACGACCTCTTCCCGTCGGCACACCTGGCGCTGGCCGCTGTCATCACCGGCCTGACGTTGTACAACGGTGCCGTCATCGCCGAGATCGTCCGTGCGGGCGTCAACGCACTGCCCAGCGGGCAGTCGGAAGCCGCGTGGGCCCTGGGTTTGCAATGGGGGCAGACCATGCGGTCGATACTGCTGCCCCAGGCGATCACGTCCATGCTGCCGGTGCTCATCTCGCAACTGGTCGTGGTGCTGAAAGATACGGCGATCGGGTACCAGATCACCTTCGTCGAAATGGTCCGCCAGGGCAGAAATGTCGGGTCCGCGTTCGGCAATTACATCCCAGCGCTGATCGTGGTCGCGATCCTGATGATCAGCGTCAACTTCACACTGTCCTACGTTGCGACGTGGCTCGAGCGTCGGCTGCGCCGGTCTGGGCGCGGCGCGGCTCCGATGGACACGGGCGCGGTGGAACAGGAAGGTGCGCCCGGCGCGACGGCGGTGTAGCAGCGCTCCAGCTGCTGCGGAGTCGGCGGTTGGTAGAACGACAACACCGTGTGCTCGCAGCCGTGGGATTCGAACTCGGGAAGGGTCGCGAGTTGTTGGTCCAGGTGCCCTTCATCGGCGGGCCGGATGAACAGCTGAACCGAACGCCGGATCTCGGCCGGGTCCCGGCCGATCTCGGCACAGGCCTCGTCCAGTTCGGCGCTGGTTTTCGCCCACGCCGCCGCGTCGCCGTGGCTCGGGACGTTCCACTCGTCGGCGTGGCGTGCAATGACCCGCAACATCTTCGGCTTCTCGCCGCCGACGACGATCGGCGGATGCGGCCGCTGCAGCGGTTTCGGTTCGCATAACGCATCGCGCACGGTGTAGAAGCGGCCTTCGAAGGTGACGGCCTCCTCCGTCCACAGCCGTTTGATGAGCGTCAGCGCCTCGTCCAGCATCGCCACCCGCGTTCGTGCGCTTGGGAAGTCGATCCCGTAGCCCTTGTGCTCGGCCTCGTGCCAGCCGGCGCCGAGCCCGAAGTCGAGCCGTCCGCCGCTGATGTGATCGACTGTCACCGCCATTTTCGCCAGCACCGCGGGGTTGCGGTAGGTCACGCCCGTCACCATGCAGCTCACCCTGGCCCGCTGCACGATCACGGCCATGGCGGCCAGCGATGTCCAGCCCTCGAGCGTCGGGCCGGCGTCGCTCTCAAGGCCGTAGAAATGGTCGTAGTTAGCGACCGAGTGGAAACCTAATTCGTCGGCAGTGCGCCAGAAATTCTCCAGCACAGGGTAGGCGAAGACGGGCGCGAGTTTGGCCGAGAGCAGCATGTCGCCAACCTACCCGCCGATGAGCTAGACCTTCCTGCGTTCACGTTCGTTGGCCAGCGCGACCTTGACGACGTCGAACGCCATGGTTTGGCTGTAGCCGCGTCTGGCGAGCATGCCCACCAGTCGCCGCGCGAGCTTGGCGTCGTCGTCGGTGACCCGCTCGCGTCGCAGCTTGTCACAGACCAGTTGCTCGGCCCGCTCCCGCTCCGCGCCGGCGTCGATATCCGCCAGCGCGGCGGCGATCACGTCGTTGTCGACACCCTTGGTCCGGAGCTCGGCAGCCAAGGCGCGCTTACCTTTTCCGGCATTCAGGCGGCGTGACCGCACCCACTGCTCGGCGAAGTCGGCGTCATCGATCAGTCCGACATCGGCCAGCCGGTCGAGCACCCGAGTACTGATCTCGTCGGGATAGCCGCGCTTGGTCAGCTGGCCGGCCAGTTCGGCGCGGGTGCGCGCCCTCGCGGTGAGCAGGCGCAGACACAGGTTCCGGGCCTGCTCCTTGCGTGCGCGGGGATCCTGCGCCTGCTCCTCGCCGGAGAGTTCGGCCGACTCAGAAGTCAACGGGGGCGGGAAGGACTTCGTCATCGGTGATCACTGCGCCAATGCCAAGCTTTTCCTTGATCTTCTTCTCGATCTCGTTGGCTACATCGTTGTTCTCGATCAGGAAGTTGCGTGCATTCTCCTTGCCCTGGCCCAGTTGCTCACCCTCGTAGGTGAACCACGAACCGGACTTGCGGATGAAGCCCTGCTCGACACCCATGTCGATGAGCGAGCCTTCCTTGCTGATGCCCTTGCCGTAAAGGATGTCGAACTCGGCCTGCTTGAACGGCGGCGACACCTTGTTCTTGACGACTTTGACGCGGGTGCGGTTGCCGACCGCATCGGTGCCGTCCTTCAGCGTTTCAATCCGCCTGACATCCAAGCGAACGGAGGCATAGAACTTCAAAGCCTTTCCGCCCGTTGTCGTTTCAGGCGAGTTATGCACCATGACACCGTCGACGAAGTAATTGTGATTGCCCTCGACCTCGATATCGAAACGATTCATCGAGCGGGTGCGCGGCTTGACGTGCACGTCGAGCACCCGTGCCGGCACCAGACGCTGTGTCGGTTCGACAAGCTCAGGGGTCACCGTTCCTTGCCCGCGGAACCGTGGCAAAAGCTTGTATTCCATGGACGGTGCCATGTACGGCGCGACCATCTCCTGGAACTTCGCGGAGGCACCGGTGGAGAACACCAGCACCGCCTTCCCTGCCGCACCCAGCAGACGCAGTCGCACATCCAGACCGTGGGTATCGCGCAAGTAATCGCGCAGACGCTCTCGCGACCCTTCGCTCATTGCCTCGACGCAGATCTCGATGCGTCCGCTGCCGCCGGTGGTGCGCGCCTGCAATCCCTTCGACCGGACGGTGAACGACCCGTCATCCATGTACCAGATGGCCAACGCCAGCGGGGTGAGTGCCTTGAGATATTCCTCGGAGAGGAACTTTTTGCCGTCACCGACATACACCGCCCGCTGCAGTTCGGCTAACTCTGGCAGCGGTGTGAAGTCCACAAGCGTTGCGCCCTTGGCATTTTCATAGCTCGAGTGCTTGATGTTGCCCAGGAGCGCGGTTTTCCACTGCAGGTAATCGACCTGCTTGGCGCCGTGGCCCATCCGGAACCGGACACCATTGCGGTCTCGCCGGTTGGGCGAGAGGTTTCCGTCACCCATCAGGGATCCGAGCACGACCTGGAACTGCTGATCGCTGAGTCGATGCGGCTCGGCAGCCATCACCCGATCGCCGGCGATGAGGTCGCCCGCCTCCGCCCAGCCGCCGGGTGTGCGGATGAGGTGATTCGGCGTCGCCGCGAACTGCGACTTGCCGTTGCCACCCGACTTCTCGACGGTGAACTGCAAGAACTGCCCGGTCGGACCGTTGTTGAACCAGTTCACCACCTTGCGCGGCACGACCCGGTCGGTGTCCGGGTCATAGGACAGCACCTCAACGTCCATCTTCTGGTTGACGATCTTGCCGATCTTCTCGGTGGTGCCGTCAGCCAATTGCACCCGGGTGCTGTAGTTGAAACATCCAAACATCACACCGATTTTTTCGCGAAGCTGGTTGATGAAGATCGCGGTGGTGCCCGAATTGTTCAGTGCGCCGGTCATTTTCCGCAGCGCCTGGCTCATCAGCCGGGCCTGCAGGCCGACGTGGCTGTCACCCATCTCGCCCTCGATCTCGGCGCGCGGCACCAGGGCGGCCACCGAGTCGATGACCAGAATGTCCAGCGCGCCGGACCGGATCAGCATGTCGGCGATCTCCAGCGCCTGCTCCCCCGTGTCGGGCTGGGATACCAGCAGTGAGTCGGTGTCCACACCGAGCTTCTGGGCGTAGTCCGGGTCGAGCGCGTGCTCGGCATCGATGAACGCCGCAATGCCGCCCGCCGCTTGTGCGTTGGCCACCGCGTGCAGCGCGACCGTCGTCTTACCGGACGACTCCGGACCGTAGATCTCGACAACTCGGCCGCGCGGCAGGCCGCCGATGCCGAGCGCCACGTCCAGCGCGATAGAGCCGGTGGGGATGACGGAGATCGGCTGGCGGACTTCTTCGCCGAGCCGCATCACCGAGCCCTTGCCGAAGTTCTTGTCGATCTGCGCGAGCGCCAGTTCGAGGGCTTTCTCGCGATCAGGGGCCTGCGACATGTGGTGGTCTCCCGTTCTCGTGTGTTCGGTTGATCGGTGGTCGATCAGTTGGCCGTGACGCTAGAGGCCGCCACCGACAAGTCGGCTTGACCAGCATCTAGCCGTCGAACACTGCCCACAGTAGACGAACACCTGTTCGACTCAAGCCTGACACGCCGATCGCTCGCGAGATAACGGATGGGCGGCCTATCGTGGGGTCACTGGCTCGACAGAGCGGACAGATATGCACGAAATGGCGATCACGCAGAGTGTTGTCGACGCGGTGTGTGAACATGCCGCGGGTCGTCGCGTGCACAGCGTCAAGGTCGAGGTCGGCGAGCTGTGCGCCGTCGTCCCCGACTCCATGCAGTTCTGTTTCGAGCTGGCCACCCAGGGCACCGTCGCGGACGGCGCCCTGCTCAACCTCGACGTCCGCCCCGGCGCGGCCCGCTGCCGAACCTGTCAGCGCGAATTCGAGTTGCACGACCTGATCTTGCTGTGTCCGTGCGGAAGTGCCGATGTCGAGGTGCTGGCCGGTCGCGATCTGCGGATCCTCTCGATGGAAGTGAGCTGACCATGTGCGCGACATGCGGCTGCGGCGCCGACGGCGCCATGATCACCGTGGCAGGCGAAGACGCGAGCCATCGGCACGGCGCCCACGATCACGATCACGGCCACACCCACCCCCACGACCACACCCATACCGAGACCGTCACGCTGGAGCGGAAAGTCCTCGAGAAGAACGATCTGCTCGCCGAGCAGAACCGGCAGTGGCTCGCCGAACGCCGCGTGCTGGCGCTCAACGTCACCAGCTCGCCGGGCGCGGGTAAGACGACGCTTCTCGAGCGCACGATCCGCGAGTTGACCCCGGGCCGACCGGTCGCCGTCATCGAGGGCGATCAGGAGACGTTGCTCGACGCCGACCGGATCCGCGCTGCGGGCGCGCGTGCGGTTCAGGTCAACACCGGCGCCGGCTGCCACCTCGACGCCGACATGGTGCACCGTGCGCTGCACGCGCTCGAGCCGGAACCCGGGTCGCTGCTATTCATCGAGAACGTCGGCAATCTGGTCTGTCCGGCGCTCTTCGATCTCGGCGAGCACAGCAAAGTGGTCGTCATCTCCGTGACCGAGGGCACCGACAAGCCGCTCAAGTATCCGCACATGTTTGCCGCGGCCGGACTGGTGTTGATCAACAAGGTCGATCTGCTGCCGTACGTCGACTTCGATCTTGAAAGATGCGCTGGCTACGCCCGCTCTGTTAACCCTGGCGTCAATATCTTCCCGCTGTCCGCGACAACGGGTGAGGGTGTTCCGGCATGGTACGACTGGCTCGCTTCGCAGGCAGACGCATCCGCAAACATGTGTATGTCGTTAGATTCCGTTGACAAGACATACTCGCCGGAGTAAACCGAGAAATTAGCGCTCGAAGCACGGGCGCAAACGCTCACTGTGGCGATTGGGGCTCCCAGCCCGGGCTCCGGAAAGCTGTGACATATGCCAACTGAGGCAGCAGTCAAAGCGGAAGAAGCGTTGATTCATGTTCTCTGGATCAATGCGGGGTTGAGTTGTGACGGTGATTCTGTGGCGCTGACTGCCGCCACGCAACCCAGTGTCGAAGAGATCGCCCTTGGCGCCCTCCCCGGCCTGCCGAAAATCGCCGTGCACTGGCCCCTTATCGATTTCGAATGCGGACCAAACGGGGGGGCCGACGACTTCCTCGAGTGGTTCTTCAAGGCCGATCGGGGTGAGCTCGAACCGTTCGTGCTCGTGGTCGAGGGATCGATTCCCAACGAACAACTCCACGACGAGGGCTACTGGTGCGGGTTCGGCAATGACCCCGCGACCGGGCAGCCGATGACGACGAGCGAATGGCTGGATCGGTTGGCGCCCAAGGCCACCGCCATCGTCGCGGTCGGAACCTGCGCCACCTACGGCGGCATCCACGCGATGGCAGGCAACCCGACCGGAGCCATGGGCGTGCCGGACTACCTGGGGTGGGACTGGAAGAGCAAGGCCGGCATCCCGATCGTCTGCGTGCCCGGATGCCCGATCCAGCCGGACAACCTGGCCGAGACGCTGACCTATCTGCTCTACATGGCCACCGACCAGGCGCCGATGATCCCCCTCGACGAGGCGCTGCGGCCCAAGTGGCTGTTCGGCGCCACCGTCCACGAGGGCTGTGACCGGGCCGGCTACTACGAGCAGGGCGACTTCGCGACCGAATACGGATCGCCGAAATGCATTGTCAAGCTAGGCTGTTGGGGGCCCGTGGTCAAATGCAACGTGCCCAAACGGGGCTGGATCAACGGCATCGGTGGTTGCCCGAACGTCGGCGGAATCTGTATCGGCTGCACGATGCCCGGCTTCCCGGACAAGTTCATGCCGTTCATGGACGAACCGCCCGGCGCCATTCTGTCGACCGCCGCGTCCGGGCTGTACGGGTCGATGATCCGCAGCCTGCGCCATGTGACCGGTAAGACGGTCGACAAAGAACCCAAGTGGCGGTCACCCGGCACCAAACTCACCACCGGAGCCACCCGCACCTGGTAGGTGCGGGTGCTTCGGCGCGCGCGGGCGACGGCCAGGTATGGCGAGCCGCCCTGGGGCGCAAAGCATTCTAGCTAAAGAGAGAAGTTCCGATGACAACGACCATCCCCGAACCGTCACATGTGAAGCGCGACCCCGGCCAACTCGTGGAGATGGCGTGGGATCCCATTACACGCATCGTCGGGAGCCTCGGCATCTACACCAAGATCGACTTCGAAAACAGGGAGGTGGTCGAGTGCCACAGCACGTCGTCGATCTTCCGCGGCTACTCGATCTTCATGAAGGGCAAGGATCCTCGCGACGCCCACTTCATCACCAGCCGTATCTGCGGCATCTGCGGTGACAACCACGCCACCTGCTCCTGCTACTGCCAGAACATGGCCTATGGCGTGAAACCGCCGCACCTCGGTGAGTGGCTGATCAACCTCGGCGAGGCCGCGGAATACATGTTCGACCACAACATCTTCCAGGAGAACCTGGTCGGTGTGGACTACTGCGAGAAGATGGTATCGGAGACCAATCCGTCGGTGCTGGCCAAGGCCGAGAACACCCAGGCGCCGCATGCCGACGCACACGGGTATCGCACCATCGCCGACATCATGCGAACGCTCAACCCGTTCACCGGCGAGTTCTACCGGGAGGCGCTGCAGGTCAGCCGGTGGACGCGAGAGATGTTCTGCCTCATGGAAGGTCGACACGTCCATCCCTCGACGCTCTATCCAGGCGGCATCGGCACCACCGCGACCATCCAGTTGATGACGGACTACATGACGCGGCTGATGCGCTACGTCGAGTTCATGAAGAAGGTCGTGCCGATGCACGACGACCTGTTCGACTTCTTCTATGAAGCGCTACCCGGCTACGACCAGGTGGGCCTGCGCCGCACGCTGCTCGGCTGCTGGGGCTCTTTCCAGGACCCGGAGGTCTGCAACTTCGCCTACAAAGACATGGAGAAGTGGGGCAATGCCATGTTCGTCACGCCGGGCGTGGTGATCGACGGCAAGCTGCACACCCATTCGCTGGTCGACATCAACCTCGGCATCCGGATCCTGTTGGGGCACAGTTATTACGACGACTGGACCGACCAGGAGATGTTCGTCAAGACCGACCCGCTCGGTAATCCGGTGGACCGGCGCCATCCGTGGAATCAGCACACCAACCCGCGTCCGCAGAAGCGTGACTTCGATTCGAATTACAGCTGGGTCATGTCCCCGCGCTGGTTCGACGGCACCGATCACTTGGCGCTGGATACCGGGGGCGGCCCGCTGGCCCGGCTGTGGTCGACCGCACTGGCCGGCCTGGTCGACATCGGCTATGTCAAGGCGACCGGCACCAGCGTGCAGATCAACCTGCCGAAAACCGCGCTCAAAGGCCCGGTTTCGCTGGAGTGGAAGGTGCCGCAGTACGGCAGTAACACAATCGAACGCAACCGTGCCCGCACGTACTTCCAGGCGTACACCGCCGCATGCGCGCTGCACTTCGCCGAGAAGGCGCTCGTCGAGATCCGCGCCGGCCGCACCAAGACCTGGGAGAAGTTCGACGTGCCGGACGAAAGCATCGGCTGCGGGTTCACCGAGGCCGTGCGCGGCGTGCTCAGTCATCACATGGTGATCCGCGACGGCAAGATCGCGAACTACCATCCGTACCCCCCGACACCGTGGAACGCCAACCCACGCGACAGCTACGGCACGCCGGGACCGTACGAGGACGCGGTTCAGGGCCAGCCCATCTTCGAGGAGAACGATCGCGAGCACTTCAAGGGCATCGACATCATGCGCACAGTCCGCAGCTTCGACCCGTGTCTGCCCTGCGGTGTGCACATGTACCTCGGCAAGGGAAAGACGTTGGAGAGGTTGCACTCCCCCACACAATCCGTCACCGGGGAATGACATATGCCGCATCGCCCGGACAACCCCGACCAAGACGCACAATGGCGCACCGCGGGCGATCGGATACAGACACTGCTCGACGCCAGCGCAGCGGCAGGCGCCGTTGCGCATGAGCGCGCGGAGCAGTTGGTCCGCGAGATAACCGATCTCTACGGCGCCGGCCTGGAACGGATGATGGGCATCGCGATCACGGCGCGGCCCGAGCTCGCGGACGCGTTCGCTCGTGACGACTTGATCGCCAGCCTGCTGTTGGTGCACGGGCTGCATCCGCACGACGTCGGGCGGCGGGTGGAGGATGCGCTGGACAGCGTCCGGCCCTATCTCGGTTCGCACGGCGGCGATGTTCATCTGATCGGTGTCGAGGACGGAACCGTGCGGTTGCGGTTCGCCGGCAGTTGCAAGAGTTGCCCGTCGTCGTCGGTGACGCTCGAGCTGGCCGTCGAGGACGCGGTCCGCGCTGCGGCCCCGGAGATCTCGTCGATCGAAGTGGTGGCCGCCGAGGCCGAGGCGACGCCGGCGGTGATCCCGGCGGACAGCCTGATGAGCCGGGTGCGCACGCAACCCCACGGCGTCTGGCATGCGGTGCCCGACGTCGCCGACCTCGCCCCGGGAGAGGTCGGCGGGTTCGCGGTGGCGGGCACGACCGTGCTGGTGTGCCGACTCGGTGATCAGCTCTTCGCTTACCGCGACCGGTGTGGCTCGTGCGGTGAGTCCATGGCGGGCGCGGCACTGCACCGCCGTCTCGGCTCGTCTGCAACCGAAGTCGTGCTGCGGTGCCCGCACTGCCACGCACACTTCGACGTCGTGCACGCAGGCACCTGCGTCGACGGAAACGGAAGCGCGAACGCTCATCTCGAGCCGGTTCCCCTGCTGGAGCGAGACGGTGTGCTCTCGATGGCGGTCGCCGAGGCGGTGGCGTCGTGACTTGCGAGCAAGAAGCGAAGGCGGATCGCGCATGACAAGCGCGTACGACGTGCTGGCCCGCATCCGCGCCACGCGGTCGGCACCGCAGCCTGCGGGTGAACGGTGCGAGATGTGCTCCGAACCGGTCGCCGACGAGCACCAGCACGTCGTGAACGTCGAAGGCAGGCAGCTGATGTGCGTGTGCCGGGGCTGCTATCTGCTGTTCACCGACACCGATGCCGCGCTGCGCTATCGGGCCATCCCCGACCGATACCTCGCGTTCGGCGACTTCGCCATGGACCGGCGGCTCTGGGAAGCCCTTCAGATACCGGTCGGGCTGGCGTTCTTCTTCAGGAACTCGGCGCTGGGACAGACGGTGGCGTTCTACCCGGGACCCGCGGGCGCGACCGAGTCCGAGCTGGATTTGGCGGCGTGGAACGAGATTCGTGCCGCGGATCCGCGCGTCGAGATGCTCGCCGACGACACCGAAGCCGTACTGGTTCGGGTATCGCACGACGACGAAACCGCGGCGCCGCAGGGCTATCTGCTCCCCATCGACGCGTGCTATGAGTTCGTCGGCCGGTTGCGGATGCTGTGGCACGGGTTCGACGGCGGCCAGCAGGTGCGTGAGTTCGTCGACGAGTTCTTCGGGTTACTGGACGAGCGCAGCAAAGTGGTGAGCCGATGACAGACATCACGTTCGCCGTCGTGCAAATCGAGCCGGAGCCGTTCGCGGTGACGCCGGTGCTGAATGCACGCCTCGGCGTGGCAGCTGTCGGAGAAGATCCGGTTCACGCCATCGCGTTGCGTTGCCAGGTACGCATCGAGCCGATGCGGCGGGGCTACACCGACGAGGAGGCCGCCGGGCTTGTCGATCTGTTCGGCCCGAGGGAGCGCTGGTCGAGCACCCTGCACAACTTCCAGTGGCTGCAGACCAATGCGATGGTCCAGGGTTTCACCGGTGCCACGCAGGTCAACATGCCGTTGGAGTGCACTTACGACTTCGAGGTTGCCGCCGCCAAGTACCTGCACGCCTTGCGCGACGGGTACGTTCCGCTGCAATTCCTCTTCAGCGGAACGATTTTCTCCAAGGGCCAGCGGGGATTCGCGGTGCAGCAGGTGCCGTGGGATTGCGAGGACCGTTTCGACATGCCGGTGTCGGTCTGGCGTGACCTGATCCAACAGCACTATCCGAACACGGGTTGGCTCAGGCTGAGCCACGACACCATCGATGCGCTGGTCGCCTACCGGTCGGCGGGCGGACTGCTGTCCTTCGACGACGCCGTTACCTCGCTGCTGGCGACCGCTTCCGCCGAGGAAATACGATGACCACCGCGGACGCGAGGAGCGAGAAGACCACCGCGGACGCGAGGAGCGAGAAGACCACCGCGGACGCGAGGAGCGAGAAGACCACCGCGGACGCGAGGAGCGAGAAAGCCTGGGGCTGGGACCGAGCCCGCGCCGTCGCCGACGCGGTGCTCTACGAGGGCTACCTGCTCTACCCCTATCGCGCGAATTCCAGCAAGAACCAGACGCGCTGGCAGTTCGGCGTGCTCGGGCCCGCAGGTGCCGCGGACGCCGGGATCGGCGAGGACAATTCGCTGTCCGCGCAAGTGCTCATCGCACCGCGGGACAAACCGGCGTTGTCCATCGTGGTGCGCTTCCTGCAACTACAGCATCGGGGCGTCGAAAAGCACACCGGCGACGTTCGATTCGAACCGGTCGATGAGCTGGTGACGGCATCGCAATCCTGGCTGCGCTGGGACGAGGCCGTCGAGCGCGAGGTCTCATTCGGGCCGCTCGACATCGAATCAATGGTGGCCCGAACCTTTCCGATCGAAATCGACGCGGGTACCGACATCGAGGCCGTCGAAGGCGGCAGGCTGGTTCGCACCCGTCGCGCCCTGCACGCGCAATTGAACCTGACGGCAGAACGCGACGACGGCTTCGTGCGCGTGACGATGGCGGTGCGCAATACCGCGGCACCGGTTGAGGACAAAGACGACGCGATCGCCGTGTCGTTCATCGGGACCCACCTCGTCGCCGAGATAGTCGGTGGCGACTTCGTCTCGCTCCTCGAACCGCCGGCATCGGCCGACAACGCCGTCGCCCGATGCCGGCACCACCGCTGTTTCCCGGTGCTGGCGGGACCGCAGGGCGACACGGCCCTGATGCTGGTATCGCCGATCATTCTGTACGACCACCCGGAGATCGCCGAGCAGAGCGAGGGCGCACTGTACGACTCGACGGAGATCGACGAGATCCTGACGCTGCGCGTGATGACGATGACCGACGAGGAGAAGGCGGCCGCCCGCGCCACCGATCCACTTGCCGCGCAGATCATCGACCGATGCGACTCGATGTCCCCCGAGGCGATGCTCAACCTGCACGGCGTGCTGCGCAATCCGCACGCCGCCGACGAACCCGCAGACCTGATTCCGCCGGTACCGGAAGGCGTCGACTGGTGGGACCCGTTGGCCGACAACGCAGTAACACCCGACCTCGACGCAGTGCTGGTGAACGGTGTAAGGGTGAGCCGGGGCAGCCGGGTCAAGCTGCATCCGTCCCGGCGCGCCGACGCTCAGGACCTGTTCTTCGCGGACAAGATCGCCCGGGTCACGTCCGTGCACGAAACCGTTGACGGTGATCAGCATGTCGGTGTCGTCCTCGAGGACGACCCGGCCGCCGACCTGCACGAGTGGTACGGCCGCTACCTGTACTTCGCACCCGATGAGGTCGAACCGTTGAGTGAAAGGAATTCGTCATGCAAGCAGTAGGTGTGGTGGCCACGGTCATAGCGGGCATCATCGTGCTCGGTGCGGTGGTGATCGGGGTCCGCTCTGTGCCGGACCTGAACCGGTACCTCAAGATTCGACGGATGTAGAGAGTTGCGGAGGTGCGATCACGTCACAGATCCTGGTAGCCGGCATCGGCAACATCTTCCTCGGCGACGACGGCTTCGGCCCCGAGGTGATGCGGCACGTGCCCGAACATGTCGCGAGTGCGCGGGTGCGCGTGGTGGACTACGGAATTCGGGGCATGCACCTCGCCTATGACCTGCTCGACGGTTGTGATGCCCTGGTGCTCGTCGACGCGCTGCCCAACCGGGGGGCGCCGGGCACCCTGCATGTCTTCGAGGCCGACCACGAAACGCTGTCGGCGGGCGTCGGCCTGGATGCACACGCGATGGACCCCGCCGCGGTGTTCGCCAGCCTCATCGCCCTCGGCGGAACACCGCCCTACACAGTCGTCGTCGGCTGTGAGGTCGCCGATGTCGACGAGCGCATGGAGTTGTCGGAGCGGGTCGCAGCCGCAGTCCCCGGCGCCGTGACGGCGATCGAGGACGTCGTGGCTCGTCTCCTCGACGATGCGAAGGTCGGCTGAGCCATGTGCCTCGGAATCCCCGGGCAGGTCGTAGGAATGCTGGAGGGCTACGGCGGCCAACTCGCGCTCGTCGACGTGGCGGGCGAGCATCGCAAGGTGAATATCGGCATGCTGCCCGAGGAGACGTTCTCGCCCGGCGATTGGGTGATCATCCACATGGGCTTCGTCATCGAGAAGACCGACGAGGCAGGCGCCGACGCCGCCATGGCCGGACTCAAGATGATGGGCAGCGGCGAAGACCTCGAGGCCGCACCATGAGCGGGGCCATGACCGACCGACGCCGGTTGCGGATCCACGTCCGGGGCGTGGTGCAAGGCGTGGGCTTTCGGCCGTTCGTCTATACCTGCGCTGCCGCGCTCGCCCTGACCGGGTCCGTGCGCAACGACAGCTCCGGCGCCGTCATCGAGATCGAAGGCGACGGCACCGCCGTCGATGACTTCCTGACCGCGCTCACTCACCGTGCTCCACCGCTGGCCGTCATTGAATCCGTTGACACAGAACACATTCCCGTGGTCGGCGGCACCGGCTTCATCATCGCCGATACGACGCGGTCCGACGGCGGTCGCACGCTCGCCTCCCCCGACGTCGCCATGTGCGCGGACTGCTCGGCCGAACAGCGCGATCCGGCGGACCGGCGCCACCGGCATGCCTTCGTCAACTGCACCAACTGCGGGCCGCGTTTCACCATCATCGCCTCGTTGCCGTACGACCGCGCCAGCACCACAATGGCCGGATTCCCGATGTGCGCGGACTGCGCGCGCGAATACCGCTATCCCACCGACCGCCGGTTCCACGCCCAGCCGGTCTGCTGTCCCAACTGCGGGCCGACACTGCGCTACCGGACGGCGGGCGGCACTGCGACACAAGGCGAATCGGCGCTGCAGCACTCTCGCGCTCTGCTGCGTGCCGGCGGCGTCCTCGCCGTCAAGGGCGTCGGTGGCTACCACCTGGCCTGTGACGCCGGCAACGAGCGCGCCGTGGCCGAACTACGGTCCCGCAAGCGCCGCGGCGACAAGCCGTTCGCGGTCATGGTGGCCGGCCTGGCGGACGCGCACCGGATCGCGACGGTCGATGACGCGTCGGCGCGATTGCTCAACGGACCGCAGCGCCCCATCGTGCTCGTGCCCCGGCTGGTGGGCGCCCCGGTCGCCGACTCGGTCGCCCCGCACAACCCGGACCTCGGCGTGATGCTGGCCTATACCCCGCTGCACACGCTGCTATTCGGGCTGCCCGGCGACGAGCCGGGCCCGACCGTACTGGTAATGACGTCGGGCAACCTCGGTGGCGAGCCGATCTGCTACACCGACGACGATGCGCTGCAGCGTCTTTCCCACCTCGCCGACGGTTGGCTGATGCACGACCGCGCCATCCTGGTGCCGTGTGACGACTCGGTCGCGCGCGTCGTCGACGACGTCGAGTTGCCGATCAGGCGCTCCCGTGGCTATGCGCCGCTGCCGGTCGCGCTTCCGGTGTCCGTGCCGCCGACGCTCGCCGTCGGTGGCGACCTGAAGAACACTTTCGCGGTCGCCGACCAGAGGTACGCCTGGCTGAGCCAGCACATCGGCGACATGGACGACCTGGCCACCCTGGCGGCATTCGACTCGGCCGAGCAACAGCTCGAGTCCTTGACCGGCGTGACGCCGGGACTGCTTGTCGCGGACGCGCACCCGGGCTATCGGTCCACCGCCTGGGCGCGCCGCAACGCCGCCGGTCGCCCCGTCCGGTCGGTTCAGCATCATCACGCTCACATCGCCGCGGTGATGGCCGAACACGGCCTCGACGGTTCGCAACGCGTGCTGGGCTTCGCGTTCGACGGAACCGGTTACGGCCCCGACGGCGCCGTCTGGGGCGGCGAGGTCATGCTCGCCGACTACAAGGGCTATCAGCGACTGGCGCGGCTGAAATACGTTCCGCTTGCCGGCGGCGATGTCAGCGTCCTGCGCCCGTACCGGATGGCGCTGGCCCATCTGTGGGCGGCCGGGATCGACTGGCATGACGATCTGCCGCCGGTGCGTGCCTGCCCCGAGGATGAGCGCGGGATTCTGCACCATCAACTCGAGACCGGCCTGGGATGCGCACCGACATCGAGCATGGGCCGGCTGTTCGACGCGGTTTCCGCGCTCGCCGGAGTCCGGCAGACGGTTGCCTACGAGGCCCAGGCGGCCATCGAACTGGAGGGATTGTCGCGCGACTCCGATTGCGGCACAACCGCTTACTGCTTCGCGACCGACGGTCAGTCGCCCGCGATCATCGACCCGGGCCCGGTGCTGGCCGCGGTCGTGTGCGACGTCCGTGCCGGCGTACCGCCGGGGGTGATCGGCGCGAGGTTCCACCACGCGGTAGCGGCATTGGTGGCCGAGCTCGCCGGCACGCTCACACCGGGCGGTCACCCCATCGCCCTGTCCGGCGGGGTCTTCCAGAACGTGTTGCTGCTGCGGCTGGTCTCGCGGGCGTTGCGCGACAAGGATTTCGATGTGATCACCCATCGGCTGGTGCCCCCCAACGACGGCGGCATCGCACTGGGTCAACTGTTAGTGGGAAATTCCGGCTAGGAAGGGAGGCATCATGTGCCTGGCGGTACCGGGGAAGATCATCAGCATCGACGACCGCGAAGGGACGCTGATGTCCATCGTCGACTTCGGCGGCATCCAAAAGGATGTGTGCCTTCAGTACATACCTGATGCCGAGGTCGGCCAATACGTGGTCGTCCATGTGGGTTTCGCGATCCAGCGGCTCGACGAAGAGTCAGCCATGCGGACGCTTACCGAGTTCGAGCACCTCGGGGTGCTCAAAGAGGAATTCGCCGACGGGTTCGAGCTCGCCGCCAAGCAGGCGGGTGTGCAGAACCCCAACGCGTTACACAGCAATAACGGAAGTTCCGAGGTGGTGTCATGAAGTACCTGGATGAGTTCAGCAATCCCGAGCTTGCCCGCAAGCTCGTCGACCAGATCAAGAGCGCGACCAGCCAGCGCTGGTCGATCATGGAAGTGTGCGGCGGCCAGACTCATTCGATCATCCGGCACGGGATCGACCAGCTGCTCCCAGACACCATCGAGATGATTCACGGTCCCGGCTGCCCGGTATGCGTCACGCCGCTCGAGGTCATCGACAAGGCGCTGGAGATCGCGTCGCGGCCCGACGTGATCTTCTGCTCGTTCGGCGACATGCTGCGGGTGCCCGGCAGCGACAAGGACCTCTTCCGGGTCAAGAGCGAGGGCGGCGACGTCCGGGTGGTGTACTCCCCGCTCGACGCGTTGACCATCGCGCGGGACAACCCCGACAAGCAGGTGGTGTTCTTCGGCATCGGGTTCGAGACGACGGCGCCCGCCAACGCGATGACCGTATACGAGGCGAAACGGCGCGGAATCGAGAACTTCTCGCTGCTGGTGTCCCACGTCCTCGTACCGCCCGCGATCTCGGCGATCATGGAGTCGCCGACGTGCCGCGTGCAGGCATTCCTGGCCGCCGGGCACGTCTGCACCGTGATGGGCACCGACGAATACCCGCCGCTCTGCGACAAGTACGGCATCCCGATCGTCGTCACGGGATTCGAGCCGCTGGACATCCTGGAGGGAATCCGCCGCACGGTGCTGCAGCTGGAATCCGGCAGGCACGAGTTGGAGAACGCCTATCCGCGCGCGGTGCAGGACTTGGGCAACCCGGCGGCCAAGGAAATGCTGCTGGACGTATTCGAGGTCACCGACCGGGCGTGGCGGGGTATCGGCACAATCGCCAGCAGCGGCTGGCGGCTGTCTCATGCTTATCGCGACTACGACGCGGAGTACCGGTTCTCGGTCACCGACATCCACACCGAGGAGTCCGCGGTGTGCCGGTCAGGCGAGGTGCTGCAGGGGCTGATCAAACCGCATGAGTGCGAGGCGTTCGGCACCCTGTGCACGCCCCGTAATCCGCTCGGGGCCACGATGGTTTCGTCGGAAGGTGCATGCGCGGCTTACTACCTTTACCGACGCCTCGAGGTGACCAATGCCTGACGGGGCATCTATCGACCCCCGCACGCGAGGAGCATCTATCGATATGGAGTCGTGGGTGTGCCCGGCACCGCTGCGCGACGCACCCAATATCGTGATGGGGCACGGCGGCGGCGGGGCGATGTCGGGCGAACTGATCGAGCACCTCTTCTTGCCGGCGTTCGGGCCCGCAGCCGACGCGGGCATGGGCGATTCGGCGGTGGTGGACATCGGCGGTGCGCGGCTGGCGTTCTCGACCGATTCGTTCGTCGTCAAGCCGATGGTGTTCCCCGGCGGCACGATCGGCGACCTGGCCGTCAACGGCACGGTCAACGACCTGGCGATGGCGGGTGCGAAACCGGTGGTCATGTCCACCGCCTTCATCCTCGAGGAGGGCACTCCCCTCGATCAGCTGGCCCGCGTCGCGCAGGCCGTCGGCACAGCGGCGATGGCCGCCGGTGTCAAGCTGGTGACCGGCGACACCAAGGTGGTCGATTCCGGGCACGGCGACGGCGTGTACATCAACACCGCGGGCATCGGTCTCGTCGACGAGCGTGCCGATATCCGCCCGCAGCGGGCCACCGCCGGCGACGTGGTCATCATCAGCGGTGACATCGGCGTGCACGGGGTCGCAGTGATGAGCTGTCGCGAGGGGCTGGAATTCGCAACCACCGTCGCCAGCGACACGGCACCGCTGCACGGGTTGGTCGCGGCGATGCTCGACACCGGCGCCGACGTACACGTGCTACGCGACCCCACCCGCGGCGGCGTTGCGGCAACGCTCAACGAGATCGCCAGGATCGCGAAAGTCGGTGTCTCGCTTGATGAGCGGACGTTGCCGATCCCTGCGGAGGTCCGCGACGCGTGCGGCCTGCTCGGCCTGGACCCGCTGCAGGTCGCCAACGAGGGCAAGCTGCTGGCGTTCGTGCCGGCCGATGACGCCGACCGGGTGCTGGCGGCGATGCGGGCGCACCCGCTGGGCGCCCGCGCGGCGGCGATCGGCGTCTGCGTCACCGACCACCCGGGCATGGTATCGGCCAGGACGGCGTTGGGCGGCACCCGCGTCGTCGATCTGCCGATCGGCGAACAGCTCCCGCGGATCTGCTGAATGACCGGTCGCGAGCTGTTCGCCTGCTACGCCTTTCCGCCCAACGAGCTCGGGTACTGCGGTCCCGCCGACACATCACAGGCCGAACTCGCCGGGCATGCAACCGAGTTCGACGGCGCGTGGCCGTACCTGCAGGCGATCGCCGATGCGGCACGAATACCCGACCCGCTCGACGACGACGTGGTCCGCAATTACTGGATCGGCGGCCCACTGCTCGACAAGGTGGACCCCGACGAGCTGTTGACCCGCCTCCGGCGCGCGTTCACCGGGCAGGTCACCGGACTGCTCGACAACATCTCCGACCGGAATGCACTGGCTCACCACAGCTTCCACGTGTTCGCCGTCTACCCGTGGGTGCGGTTCCTCGACCGCGATCCGACGACACCGCTGCGGGTGATGCAGGACTGCCGGATCCGTTGGGGCACCGTCGACTCCGTCGACGGCGACCATGCCGTCATCGTTTCGGCGCCGCTGGCGTTCCACGACGGCGTTCTCGGCCTGGGCGACGACGTCGCGGAACGGGTGCGGTGGCGCAAGGACGGCGCGGCCCTTGCGCCGGCACCGGCCCCGGGGGTTCTCGTCGCCGCCCACTGGGACTGGGTATGCGGGGTCATCACCGACGCCGAACGCGACGCCCTGGCAACCGCGACGCAGCGAACACTGGACCTGGTCAACGAGTCGCGACGAGGTCCGTTTCAGGTGACCGATCCCGGGTAGCCCGTCTGGTAGTCGCCGCCCACAGCCCGGGCGACGAGTGCGAGGAGTAGCCATGAGCAGCCCACAAGACCGCTTCGCAGGAGACCCGGCGCCTGGAACTCGGGGCGCCGGATCGGATGAGCCGTCCGGCGGCGAGGGTCGCCCGTCGGACGCCTATCAGGGCGACGAGTCCGTACCCGTCATGAGCGGCCCGGACGAGCAGGGCTTCGACACTAGGTTCACCAACGAGCCACCCCGTGACGTCGCTCCAGCCGTGCCGCCCTATGAGGGGCGTCAGACCGAGGCTCAGAGCGGCGGAAAGCACCGCGCCACGGACTAGGGCCGGGTCAGCTACCACTGATCCCGGGGGACGTCGAAATCGGCGCACAGCGCCCGCCAGACTTCCCGTGGTTCCACGCCGTCCTCGATCGCCTGCGCTGCGGTGCGTCCGTTAAATATCGTCAGAACATGGTCGACGAGCAGCGATTGGCCCCGCACCGCGCCGAATTGGTTCTCTACGAGTTCGTTGAATTCAGTCAACCGCACCCCATCAAACTACGTGAGGAGAAGAAATCGCCACGCGGCAGAAGGACATCAGCACCGACCACCCTGTGGTCGACGAGATGCCCAAAGGGCTTGCGAGCAACGGCAACCCAAGCCGCCCAGACGCGGGCCCTGCGGAGCGGACGGAACACCTGACCTAAGCCGACGGTGCCAGCGCGTCGCGGCATATCCGCACCGGATCCGCCACGTCCGCGGCCGTGGCGCCGGCACGCCGGGCGGCCTCGGCGTAGCGCGGCGACGACAACACCTCGGTCACCGCGGCCGCCAACGCGTCCGGTTCCAGCGGCCGGATCAACCGCGCACTGCCCTGCCGCACAAGGCGGTTGGCGATCTCCCACTGATCGCCACCGCCGGGCACCACGACCATCGGCACTCCCGCCATCAGCGTCTTCGACACCATGCCGTGGCCACCGCCGCAGACCACCACGTCGGCGTGAGCCAGCAGGTCGTCCTGGCGGCCCAGTCCGACCACCGCCCAGGGCGGCACGTCGAGGTCGTCGCCGCCCAGCCGCGACACCACCACCCGCGCCCCCTCGGGCAGCACCTCCCCCGGCCGCAGTGTCTCCAGCGCCACCTCGGCCATGCCACGCGCACCGGTCATCGCCGTCGACGGCGCGACGACGACCACCGGCCCGTCTCCCGGCGGTACGGCCAGCACCGCCTCGGTCGGCTCGAAATGCAACGGGCCGACGACGACGGCCTCGTCGGGCCAGTCCGGGCGCGGCACCTCCAGCGCGGGCAAGGTGGCGATGAGCCGACGCAGAGGTCCGGGATCGGTTGCCGGTAACCCTATTTCGACCCTGACGGCCGACCGCTGTCGGATGCCTTCGCGCCATGACCGCGCCGTCAACGCCCGCATGACCGCATCGCGCAGCTTGCCGCGCAGCCCGACGCCGGGCGCCAGCCCGCTGCCCAGCGGCGGCAGTCCCTTCGACGGCCGGTACAACGGCGCCGGGTTGAGTTCGATCCACGGGAGTCCCAGCAGCTCCGCGGCCAGCCCACCGCAGGCGGTGATCACGTCGGACACCACCACGTCCGGCGCAAGGTCGCGCAGTACCGGCACGTTGAGCACCGCCATGCGCGCGGCGCGCTGATGAATTTTCGCCCCGGCGTCGGCGTCGTCGTCGAGGTCGGTGGGATCGAGCCCGACGAGCTCGACGGCGTCCACGCCGACCGACCGGGCCGTGTCCAGCCACTCGGTGCCGGTCAGCAGCGTCGGAGAGTCACCCGCAGCCAAGAAGCGACGGCACAGCGCGAGCGCGGGAAAGGCGTGTCCGGGATCGGGTCCGGCGACCACGGCGACGCGCATGCCGCTACCCTGCCACAACGCCGCGCCACTACGCTGGCCACCATGACCGCATCAGCAGTGGACACCACGGCCAACGCACGCACGGTGGAGGCATTCCTGTACGCACTGCAGGACGAGGACTTCGACGCGGCCGACTCGTTGATGGCCGACAACATCGAGTGGCAAAACGTCGGCTATCCCACCATCCGCGGTCGGCGGCGCATCGTGGGCATCTTCCGTCGCGGCAAGGGACGCGTGGGCTTCGAGGTGAAGTTGCACCGGGTCGCCGCCGAGGGCAATGCCGTGTTGACCGAGCGCACCGATGCATTGATCATCGGCCCCGTCCGCATGCAGTTCTGGGTGTGCGGTGTGTTCGAGGTGCACGGCGGCCGAATCACGCTGTGGCGGGACTACTTCGACACGTTTGATGTCGTGAAGGGAACAGTGCGGGGACTTCTCGGCGCCGTGGTGCCGTCGCTGCGGCAGTCCTTCTAGCTACGCCCGGCGCAGTCCGCCGAGTTCGTCGAACGCCTGCGCCCACCCCGTCAGCCGGTCGGTGGCTTTGACGAGCTCGTCGCGGTAGCGCCGCTGCGACATCGGCGAGTTGGCCATCGGTCCAGCCCCGTCTGACCCGTTGGCCGCCGACACCAACTGCGCCGCCGCGGTCACCATGTCGTTGTATTGGCGGGCCCCGTTGTCGAGCTGTGCGGTGAATGCCGCGATCGTGGGTGCCAGGTGCGCACGTGAGCCAGGGGCGTTGGCGATCGCCCGCTCCATCGACACCACCTCACCGGCGGTCGCGGCCATGGTCGCCGCGGACTGGTTGGCGACGGCCACCAGCTCACGGAGTTCATCAGCCGGCAGCATGCTGCCCCGCTCCATCACGCTGATCAACGAGAACAGCCCGCGTTCCGAGGCCGCCAGCGCAGCCATCGGCTGCCGCGCCGCCGAGCCCCACGCCGGCAGCCGGCGGGTGGCCCGCGACCGTTGCGGCGGCAATGGCTCGCCGCGCAGCCAGCGGTAGCGCAGGAACGCCAGCGTGGCGAGGAACGCCGCACCGACCGCAATCGGCGCAGGGATGAACAGCGCCCATGCCGGTGTGCTCCACGACGCGAGCAACACCGTCACCCCCACCCAGATCAGGCAGGACACCGTGAAGAACAGCGTCAGCCACAGCGCCCACTTGCGCTTGCGCAGTTGCTTGGCGCGCGGATCGGCCGCCGAGTTGAGCTTCTGCGCGAGCACATCGGACAGCTCGGCGGCGGTGTCGATTCCGCGTTGCATCAGCGACCGCCAAGCCTCCGGCCTGCCCGTTGTCGAGTGCTGTTTCACGACGACGCCACCTACCGACTACTGGCCGATCGGCTTCTCGGTGCTCGCCTCGGGCGTCGACGCCGGAGAGGCAGGCGCGGCCGACGTCCCCCCTGCAGGCAGAGCCTCGCCGCGCATCGAGGCGCGGATCTGCTCCAGCCGTGAATGTCCGGCCATCTGCACGCTGGCCTGCTGAACCTCGAGCATGCGGCCCTGCACGGAGTTCTGCGCCAACTCGGCGGCACCCATCGCGTTCGCATAGCGGCGCTCGATCTTTTGGCGTACCTCGTCGAGGCTCGGGGTGTTGCCGGGGGCGGCAAGTTCGCTCATCGACTGCAGCGAGGCGCTCACCTGCTCCTGCATCTTGGCCTGCTCGAGCTGGCTGAGCAGCTTCGTGCGCTCGGCGATCTTCTGCTGCAGCATCATCGCGTTCTGCTCGACAGCCTTCTTCGCTTGACCGGCGGCTTGCAGCGCCTGGTCGTGCAGGCCCTTGAGGTCTTCGACGCTCTGCTCGGCGGTCACCAACTGCGCCGCGAACGCCTCTGCCGCGTTGTTGTACTCGGTGGCCTTGGCGGCATCGCCGGCCGACGTGGCCTGATCGGCGAGCGTCAGCGCCTGCCGTGTGTTGACCTGCAGCTTCTCGATGTCGGCGAGCTGACGGTTCAACCGCATCTCCAGTTGACGCTGGTTGCCGATGACCTGCGCGGCCTGCTGCGTCAGCGCCTGATGCTGGCGTTGCGCCTCTTCGATGGCCTGCTGGATCTGCACCTTCGGATCGGCGTACTCGTCGACCTTCGAGCTGAACAGCGCCATCAGATAGCGCCACGCTTTGGAGAACGGATTGGCCATTGGTTCATTCCGCCTTCGTGTCTTCGAACTGCTTCCGTGTGCCTGTAGCAGCCAACCTATCGGTTCTGCGCAGATCAGAACAGCTAGGCGACGGCCATCGAGACCGCGTGCGGGATCACGACCTTGGTGGTGGCATCGATGTTGGCGGCGCTCACCTGCGCGCGCGCGAACGCCCTGCGTTCCTCGACGGCCATGTCGTCACCGGCGTCGGACAGCACCCTCGACAGCGGGACCTCCAGGGCACCGCAGATGGCACCGAGCAGTTCGCTGGAGGCTTCCTTGCGGCCGCGTTCGACCTCGGACAGATAGCCGAGGCTCACACGCGCGGCGTCGGACACCTCGCGCAGGGTGCGGCCCTGATCAATGCGGGCACGACGCAGCACGTCGCCGATCACCTCGCGCAACAATGTCCCCATCGTGCTCTCCTTCGCTTGGGTGGTACTAGAGCAACGCCAGGGGCCCGCGGGATGGTTCCCGGATGGGCGCGTTTGGCCCGATTTCTTCGCCAGACGGTCACTGACCTGCGACGCGACCGCGGGAATCGCGGATCGCCGAGACCACGTAGTCGATGCCGGTGAGCACCGTGAGCACGATCGCGGCCCACATGACGACCCAGGCGCCGGTCAGCCACGGGCCGGACAGCGGCAGCACGAACAGCCCGATGGCCACGGCCTGAACGAGCGTCTTGAGCTTGCCGCCGCGGCTTGCCGGGATCACGCCGTGGCGCAGCACCGCGAAGCGCAGCACCGTGATGCCGACCTCGCGGATCACGATGACCACTGTCACCCACCAGGGCAGCTCGCCGAGCATGGCCAGGCCGATCAGCGCAGCGCCGATCAGGGTCTTGTCCGCGATGGGGTCCGCCAGCCGGCCGAAGTCGGTCTCGATCCCGTAGCTGCGGGCCAGTGCCCCGTCGAACCGGTCGGTGATGACGGCGACCGCGAAGATGACGAAAGCGGTGACGCGCCAAGGTGTTTCGTGGCCGTCACCGGCGAACAGCGCGATCAGGAACACCGGGACCAGAACCAGCCGCAATCCGGTGAGCACGTTCGCGATGTTTGCGACCTTCGCGCGAGGGATCACCGGATCGGTGTGAGGTTGGCCCGACACCGCCACAGAATATCGGTTGCTCGAGCCGATACCCTCGCACCTGTGACCGATGCGCATGGTTCGCGGGCTGCCGCGCTCGTGGTGCGCCGCGCCACCACGAGCGATGTGCCCTCCATAAAGGCGCTTGTCGACATCTACTCCGGCCGCATCCTGCTGGAGAAGAACTTGGTCACGCTCTACGAGGGAGTGCAGGAGTTCTGGGTCGCCGAGCGCGCCGGCGAGCTCATCGGCTGCGGGGCCCTGCACGTGTTGTGGGCCGACCTCGCCGAGGTCCGCACCGTGGCCGTGCACCCGAGCGTCAAGGGCCAGGGCGTCGGCCGCCTGATCGTCGACCGGTTACTGGACGTCGCCCGCGAACTGCACCTGAGGCGCATCTTCGTGCTCACCTTCGAAACCGAGTTCTTCAGCGGGCTGGGGTTCACAGAGATCGAGGGCACGCCGGTGACCGCGGAGGTCTACGAGGAGATGTGCCGTTCGTATGACACCGGTGTCGCCGAGTTCCTCGATCTGTCCTACGTCAAGCCGAACATCCTCGGCAATACGCGAATGCTGTTGACGCTCGACTAGCGCTAACTCGTCGAGCGTGAATCCTGCGCGAAAAATCGGCGGTGATTTCGCAGTGACTTCACGTTCGACGCCCGCCGCGGGCCAGATCCAGCATTTCGTCGACCGACCATTGGTCGTCGGCGTGCACGCCGTACTTGCACGCACGGATGGTGCCGTCCGGCTCGATCAGGAAGTCGGCGGGCTTGCCCAGGTGGTTCTCGCGGGGTGCGAGCGCGCCGATCAGCGAGGTCCCCTGGCGCGCGCCTCGAACAGCGGCCCGCACCGCGTCTGCACGGAGCACAGAGCGCGGAGACCACTCGACGCCGAACTCCTTGTACAGCTTGCGGTCCGGGTCGGCCACCATCGGAAACGGAACGTCGGGCACGTATTGGCGGAGGCGGTCGGCAGCTGAATGAAACACGACGACCTCAGCGACGCCGGCGTTCTCGATGTCGGCGCTTCGCCGCGCTACCTCCCGCAGGTGGAGGTTGCAGATCGGACATCCGGCGAACCGACGGAACTGGAGGTGCACGGTCCGATCAGGTGCCGGCACGGACACCTGCTCACCGGTGACGGTGCGCAGGGTCCGCGCCGCAATCCTGTCGCCCACCGCGTACATCGCATCCTCCGCCGATCGTGACGTCTCGCACCCACACTACGAGCCGAGGCGCGTCGGGTTGGCCGATCACTCAGAGTCGTCGACGGCGCCGGTGCCCCGGATGGAGGCGATCGTCGCCGCCAACTCGTCGGGCTTGACCATCACCTCGCGCGCCTTGGAGCCTTCGCTGGGGCCGACGATTCCGCGGGTCTCCATCAGATCCATCAACCGGCCCGCCTTGGCGAAGCCCACTCGCAGCTTGCGCTGCAGCATCGACGTGGAGCCGAACTGGCTCGACACCACCAGCTCCACCGCCTGCAGGAAGACATCCATGTCGTCACCGATGTCGGGGTCGACGTCGGTGCGCTCGCTGTTCGGCTTGGCGGCCGTGACGCCGTCGGTGTACTCCGGCTCGGCCTGGTCCTTGCACGCGCTGACCACGGCGTGGATCTCCTCGTCGGAGACGTAGGCGCCCTGCAACCGGATCGGCTTGTTGGCGCCCATCGGGATGAACAAGCCGTCGCCCATGCCGATCAGCTTCTCGGCGCCCTGCTGGTCGAGGATGACGCGGCTGTCGGTCAACGACGAGGTCGCGAACGCCAACCGCGACGGCACGTTGGTCTTGATCAGGCCCGTGACCACATCGACCGACGGCCGCTGGGTGGCCAGCACCAGGTGGATGCCCGCGGCTCGCGCCTTCTGAGTGATCCGAACGACGGCGTCCTCGACGTCGCGCGGCGCCGTCATCATCAGGTCGGCCAGCTCGTCGACGATCGCGACCACATACGGGTACGGGCGGTACACGCGCTCGCTGCCGAGCGGCGTCGTGATCTCCCCCGACCGCACCTTGGCGTTGAAGTCGTCGATGTGGCGCACCCGCGAGGCCTGCATGTCCTGGTAGCGCTGCTCCATCTCCTCGACCAGCCAGGCCAGCGCCGCCGCCGCCTTCTTCGGCTGCGTGACGATCGGCGTGATCAGGTGCGGGATGCCTTCGTAGGGCGTCAGTTCAACCATCTTCGGGTCGATCAGGATCATCCTGACCTCCTCCGGGGTGGCGCGGGCCAGCAGCGACACCAGCATCGAGTTGACGAAGCTCGACTTACCGGATCCGGTCGAGCCGGCCACCAGCAGGTGCGGCATCTTCGCGAGATTCCACGAGATGTACTCGCCCTCAATGTCTTTGCCGAGCGCGATCACCAGGGGGTGGTGGTCGCTGCGGGTCGACGGATCGGTCAGCACGTCGGCGAGGCGCACCATCTCGCGATCCGTGTTCGGCACCTCGATGCCCACGGCGGACTTGCCCGGAATGGGAGCGAGCATCCGAACGCTTTCGGTGGCAACCGCATACGCGATGTTCTTCTGCAGCTGGGTGATCTTCTCGACCTTGACGCCCGGCCCGAGTTCGACTTCGTATCGCGTGACGGTCGGGCCGCGCGTGCAGCCGGTGACCGCGGCGTCGACCTTGAACTGCTGCAGGACCTCGCTGATCGCCTCTGCCGTGTGGTCGTTGGCCGAGGACCGCCGCTTCGGCGGATCGCCCTTCTGCAGCAGTTCCAGCGACGGCAGATTGTATGGCCCCTCGACCACGCGGTCCGAAACCGGCTTCGCCGGCTTGGTCTTCTTCCGCCGTGCCGCGCGGCTGGGCTCGGGCACGGTGGGCGCCTCGTCGTCGAGCGGGTAGTTCTCCATCGGCGTGCCGCCCGGCCACGCCTGGGACTCATCGTCACTGAGGGCCGACGGATCGTCGTAGTACCCGTCGGAGAAGTCCTCGGTCCCGGCGTCGTCGTACTCGGCGGAATCGTCCTCGTCGTAGAACTCGTCGTCGCGGATGAACCGGGTGCTGAACATCGCACGCACGGTGTCGGGCACCTCGCGGATCGTCGTGCCGGTGATCAGCAGCAGGCCGAACAGCGCGCCGATGAACAACAGCGGGGCGGCGATCCACTGGGTCAGCCCCTCCGAAAGCGGGCCCCCGATCGCGAACCCGACGAAGCCCGACGCGTGCTGACGGCCCGCCGGGTCGTCCGGCGCGCCGGACCACAGGTGCCACAGGCCGAGTACGGGCAGGGTGACCATCGCAGCACCGAGGGTCAGCCGCGGCCGAGCGTCCGGGTCCGGTTCGGTGCGCATCAGCACGACCGCGATCGCGATGAGCGCGATCGGCAGGATCAGGACGGCCGACCCGATCAATACCCGCAGGAAGCTGTCGATCCAACCGCCGACCGGGCGTGCGGCGTCGAACCAGGAACTCGCGAGCACGATGACCGCCATGCCCAGCAGCGCCAGCGCAATGCCGTCGCGGCGGTGGCCAGGTTCGATATCCCGGGCGCGGCCGACCGAGCGGGCGGTCGATCCGGCTCCCTTGGCCAGCATGAACCAGCCGGCGCGGGCGCCCCGCCCGATGGCCAGCCCGGCGGCGGGTACGGGGGACGCGGTCCGGCGTTTGGCGGGCTTGCGGCGCGGCGCGGGCCGGGCCGGCCGCGACCCCGACCGCGAACTGGCCTTTGACCTGCTCGAACGGGCTCCAGAGCGCGAAGCGGTCTTACTAGGCATGGGCCCAAGCCTAGTCGCACCTGCCCCAGATTCACCATCAGCCACACGGGTCACAGTTAGGTGTCGAAATTTAGTTAGGTGCGCTTCAGTTAGGGTGCTCAGTTGACAGGTCCCACACTCATCGAGGAGTTCATCACCATGCCCGTCGTCGTCGTCGCCACGTTGAAGGCCAAACCAGAGTCCGTTGAAACCGTGCGGGAAGTCGGGAAGAAGGCCATCGGGGCGGTGCACGAAGAGCCCGGATGTGACCTGTACTCGCTGCATGAGGCTGACGACGGCACGTTCATCTTCGTCGAGCAGTGGGCCGACGCGGATGCGCTCAAGACGCACAGCGGCGCTCCGGCGGTTGCCGAGTTCTTCGGCGCGATCGGCGAGCATCTCGACGGGGCGCCCGATATCAAGGTGCTGCAGACCGTCGTCGCGGGCGATCCGGCCAAGGGTCAGCTCCGCCCGTAATGGCCTCGCTACAGGGCAAGGTCGCATTCATCACCGGCGCCGCCCGCGGTCAAGGGCGGGCGGAGGCGGTGCGGTTGGCGTCCGAGGGCGCCGACATCATCGCTGTCGACATCTGTGCTCAGATCGCGTCGGTGCCCTACCCGATGGCGACGGTCGACGATCTCGCCCAGACCGTCAAGCTCATCGAGGGCACCGGCGCGCGGATCGTGGCGCGGCAGGCCGACGTTCGCGATCGCGAGGCGTTGACCACCGCCCTGCAGGCCGGTCTGGACGAGTTCGGCAGGTTGGACATCGTCATCGCCAATGCGGGGATAGCGCCGATGGAAACAGGCGATGCGGGTTGGCGCGACGTCATCGACGTCAACCTGACCGGCACCTACCACACCGTCGAGGTTTCGGTTCCGACGCTCGTGAGACAGGGCGACGGCGGATCGATCGTGTTGATCAGTTCCGTGGCGGGCCTGGTGGCGATGAACAGCTCCGATCCGGGCGGATTGGGCTACACCGCGGCGAAGCACGGCATCGTCGGGCTGATGCGGCAGTACGCGAATGTCTTGGCCGAGCACAGCATCCGCGTGAACTCGGTCCACCCGACCGGTGTCAACACACCGATGATCGACAACGACTACGTCCGAAGTTGGCTGCAGCGCATGGGCACTCGCGCCGGAGGCAACGCCTTACCGGTACCGGCGGTCGAGGCCGAGGATATCGCCAACGCCGTCGCATGGCTGGTGTCCGATGCGGCTCGTTACGTCACAGGCGTGACGCTGCCGGTGGATGCGGGCGCGGTAGTCAAACACTGATGGCGCGAAACCCAGCCGCCCAGACGGCCTTCGGCCCGATGGTGCAGGCGGCCATCGAGCAGTACGAGCCGCCCGAACGTCGGCTCGTTGACGATGATGTCGCGCTGTCGGTGCTGCCCGCCGGGCAACGCGCCGTTGTGCATGCAATGCGGTGGCCGGTGCTGCGCCGCCTGACGATGGCGGCCGGCGAGAAGGCGGTGCCTGGCTCGTGGACACTCATCACCTGCCGCAAGCGCTTCATCGACGACAGGCTCACCGAGACGCTCGCGGACGTCGACGCCGTCGTCATTCTCGGCGCGGGGTTGGACACCAGGGGACTTCGGCTCGCGCGTCACTCCGATATCCCGGTCTATGAGGTCGACCTGCCGGTCAATATCGCACGCAAGACAGCGGCAGTCCGGCGCGCGATGCGCGCGGTCCCCGCGTCGGTTCATCTGGTGCCGTTGGACTTCGAGCGCGACGACCTGTTCGCAGCGTTGACCGAGCAGGGCTACCGCATCGATGCGCGGACGTTCTTCGTATGGGAAGGCGTGACGCAGTACCTGACAGAGGACGCCGTCCGAGCCACTCTCACCGCCCTGAATGCCGCCCCGGCAGGCAGCCGGCTGGTGTTCACCTACGTTCGCGAGGACTTCATCGACGGGCGGAACATGTACCGCGCGGCGGTGTTGTACAAGCGCTTCCGGCAACGCCGGCAGGTGTGGAAGTTCGGCCTCGATCCCGCCCACGTCGCCGAATTCGTCGGAGCGTACGGCTGGCGACTGGTGGAACAGGCCGGTCGCGACTACTACATGCAGCACTACATCGGGCCCGCGGGGCGTGAGCTCACCGCGACCGATCTCGAGTGGACCGCCTACGCGGTCAGATCTCGATGACCGTCGGCACGATCATCGGCTGACGCCGGTAGGTCTCCCCCACCCACTTGCCGACCGTGCGCCGCACCGCCTGCGCGATGCGGGTGACATCGGTGATGTTTTCGGCGGCAAGCACTTCCAACTCTTCTTCGACCTTCACCGCCACGGGCTCGAGGGCCTTGGGGTCTTCGGAGAACCCGCGCGAGTGCAGTTGTGCGGGTGCGGCCGCTCGTCCGGTACCGCGGCGAACGACGACGGTGACCGCGACGAAACCCGAAGACAGCGTGAGCCGTTCGCCCAGCGTCGACTCGCCGACATCGCCGGTGATCAACCCGTCGACGAACATCTTTCCGGTCGGCACTGCCCCGGCGATGCTGGCCTTGCCCGCCACCAGATCGACCGATACACCGTTCTCCGCCAGCATGATCGCGTCCGGATCGACGCCGGACCGCGTGGCCAGGGCAGCGTTGGCCCGCAGCATGCGCCATGTTCCGTGCACGGGCATCACATTGCGCGGCCGCACCCCGTTGTAGAGGAACAGCAGCTCACCGGAGTAGGCGTGTCCCGTGACATGCACCCGCGCCTGCTGATTCGTGACCACACGAGCGCCGATCTTCGCCAGTGAGTCGATCACGCCGTAGACGGCTTCCTCGTTACCGGGAATCAAGGACGACGACAGCACGATCAGATCGCCCCGTGTCAGCGTGATACTGCGATGCTCGCCGCGCGACATCCGCGACAGCGCCGACATCGGCTCGCCCTGGGTACCGGTGGTGATCAACACGACCCGCTCCGGCGGCATCATCTCGGCCGCACCGATGTCGAGCAGGTCGTCGTCGGCGACGTGCAGATAGCCCAACTCGCGCGCGATGCCCATGTTGCGCACCATCGACCGCCCGACGAACGACACTCGCCGGCCAAGGGATACCGCGGCGTCGATGATCTGCTGCACGCGATCGACATTGGAGGCGAAGCACGCGACGATGACGCGGCCTTCCGCGCCGCGGATCAACCGGTGCAGTGTCGGGCCGACTTCGCTCTCCGACGGCCCGACGCCCGGTATCTCGGAATTTGTGGAGTCACATAGGAACAGGTCGACGCCCGCGTCCCCGAGCCGTGACATGCCGGGCAGGTCGGTGGGCTTGTCGTCGAGCGGCAACTGGTCGAGCTTGATGTCGCCGGTGTGCAGCACAGTGCCCGCACCGGTGTGGATCGCGATCGCCAGACAGCCCGGAATCGAGTGGTTGACGTGGAAATACTGGCATTCGAAGACGCCATGTGTGGTGCGCTGTCCCTCGGCGACTTCGACGAAGGTCGGCTTGAGCCGATGTTCGCGGCACTTCTCCGCCACCAACGCCAGCGTGAACTTGGAGCCGACCAGCGGGATGTCGGGACGCAGCTTGAGCAGGAACGGGATCGCGCCGATGTGGTCTTCGTGCGCGTGGGTCAGCACCAGGGCTTCGACGTCATCGAGGCGATCCTCGATCAGGCGCAGGTCGGGCAGGATCAGATCGACGCCCGGCTCGTCGTGATTCGGGAACAACACCCCGCAGTCGACGATCAGCAACCGACCGAGATGTTCGAAAACGGTCATGTTGCGGCCGATTTCGCTGATCCCACCGAGCGCGGTGACCCGCAATCCTCCCGGGGCCAGAGGCCCCGGCGGTCTGAGATCGGTGTCCACTACCGGAGTACCGCCGCGGCGCGCATATCGGTGGCCAGCGCCTCGATCTGATCCGGCGTGGCAGGCACCTGCGGCAGTCGTGGATCGCCGGCCTCGAAGCCCTGAAGCCGCAGCCCTTCCTTGGACATCGTCACCCCGCCGAGACGCGATTGGGCGGCAGCCAGCGGAGCGAGTGTCACGTTGATCTTGCGGGCAGTGGCGACGTCACCGGACGTGAAGGCCGCCAACATTTCTCGGAGTTGGCTTGCGGCAAGGTGTCCCCACACGCTGACGAAGCCGACTGCGCCCATCGCCAGCCACGGCAGGTTGAGGGCGTCGTCACCCGAGTAGTAGGCCAGTCCGGTCTCGGCGATGATCTGCCCGCCGCCGTTCAAATCGCCTTTGGCGTCCTTGATTCCGACGATGTTCGGATGCCCGGCCAGCGCCCGGATGGTGTCCCACTCGATCGGGATGCCCGACCGCACCGGGATGTCGTAGAGCAAAATCGGCACCGACACCGCATCGGCGATCGCGGTGAAGTGCGCCACCAGGCCCGCTTGCGGCGGCCGGGAGTAGTAGGGCGTGACGACGAGTAATCCGTGCGCGCCCTCGGCCTCGCATGCCGTGGCGAGGCGGACGCTGTGCGCGGTGTCGTAGGTGCCCGCGCCGGCGATGATCCTGGCGCGGTCGCCGACGGCGTCCAGCACGGCGCGCAGGAGCGCAATCTTTTCGTCGTCGGTGGTCGTCGGCGATTCACCGGTGGTGCCCGACAGCACCAACCCGTCGCAGCCGGCGTCGACGAGGTGGGCGGCCAGGCGCGCGGCGGCGGCGGTATCGAGCGAGCCGTCGGACTTGAACGGCGTCACCATCGCGGTCAGCACGGTGCCCAACCGGGCCTGCACGTCGATTCCGCTGGTGCTCACGGCCACCAAGATTACCCGCTTGCCTTCAGCCTTCCGTGGCCAACGGGGGACAGCTCCGTCAAGCCTCCGTGGCCTGGATCTGGCCAGCTCCGTCAAGCCTCCGTGGCCTGGATCTGGCCAGCTCCGTCAAGCCTCCGTGGCCAACGGGGACGTCGCCACCTCGGTCCCGTCGGCCAGGGTGGCGATCTCGAAGTCGGAGAATGCCTGAGGCGCGACGTCGACCAGTTGGCGCAGGCACGCGATCGCCAATCTGCGGATCTCCACGTCGGCCTGTTCGCTGGCCCGCATCGCGATGAAGTGCCGCCAGGCCCGATAGTTGCCGGTCACGACGATGCGCGTCTCCGTCGCATTGGGCAGAACAGCGCGCGCCGCCTGACGAGCCTGTTTACGTCGCAGAGCGGCGTTGGGCTGGTCGGCGAACTTGGCCTCGAGCCTGGTCAGCAGCTCCGAATAGGTGGCGCGGCTGGCGTCGGCGGCCGCGGTGAAAATCTCCTGCAGGTCCTGGTCGTCCTCTATGCCGGGCGGCAGAACCACCTGCGAATCGTGCTCGGGCACGTACCGCTGGGACAGCTGCGAGTACGAGAAGTGGCGGTGTCGGATCAGCTCGTGGGTGCACGACCGCGAAATTCCGGTGATGTAGAAGGACACGGTCGCGTGCTCGAGCACCGAGAAATGTCCGACGTCGATGATGTGCCGCAGGTAGCCGGCGTTGGTCGCGGTCTTGGGGTTGGGTTTGGACCAGCTCTGGTAGCAGGCCCGGCCAGCGAACTCCACCAGGGCGGGTCCGCCGTCTGCGTCGGTACTCCACGGCACGTCGGGAGGCGCCAAGAACTCGGTCTTGGCGATCAACTGCACGCGCAGCGGCGCGGTCTCGGCCACGGCTCACCCTAACGCGGGCACCGTTACGAAAGCGTTGCGGCTTGCACACCGGAACGGCGGCATTGCGCGGATACGCTGCAGCGATGGGGGACAAATCCGTCGCGGCCCGGCTTCTCGACGTCATGGAGCGCGACATTTTGCCGATGACCGAACGGGGTGTCGCCGAGGGCAACAAGGTGTTCGGCGCCGCCCTGTTGCGCAAATCCGACTTCTCGGTGGTGATCGCCGGCACCAACGCCGAAACCGACAATCCGCTGTTTCACGGTGAGATCAGCACACTGAACCGGTTCTACGAGCGGACCGCTCGGCCGTCGACGCAGGACTTGGTGTTCCTGTCCACCCACGAACCCTGTCCGCTGTGCCTGTCGGCCATCACCTGGTGCGGATTCGACAACTTCTACTACTTCTTCACCTATGAGGATTCCCGCGATGCGTTCGGCATTCCCCACGACCTGAAGATCCTCAAGGAGGTTTTCGGCGTCGATGACGGGGCGTACCGGCGCAAGAATGCGTTCTGGACCGCCTACTCCATCGGGGCGCTGGTCGAGATCGAGGCCGAGCCGCTCCGGACCCGGCTGCGCGAGCAGGACAAGCGGATCCGCGACGTGTACGCGGCGTTGTCCGAGCGGTATCAGAGCACCAAGGCCGACAACACCATTCCCTTCAACTGACTACTTGGCTCGCGAAACGGAATTCCAGCAGGCGTCCACTCGACATTTCGCTGCCGGAATTCCGTTTCGCGGATGCGTTGTCGGCCCAATCGACTCGACTGTGCGGTTTCGGACCGAAAAAGCTTGCGAGGCGTCCAAATCTGCACAGTCGCGACGGCTCACGCCAGCGCTGCCCGCAGCGCGCCCACCAAGTCGCCGCGTTCACCGACCGTGACGTCGCGCAACCCCAGCCACGACGCCATCGACCGCAACTCCCTTGCCAGCGCCGTCGCCACGCGCCCCGCGTCCTGACCCTCTTCTGCGAACGCGCCAACGACGTTGAGCGCGTCGGATGTCCGCTCCGCCTTCAAGTCAACCCGGCCCACCAACTGTCCGTCGAGCATGAACGGCCATACGTAGTAACCGAATTCGCGCTTCGGCGCTGGCGTGTAGATCTCGATGCGGAATCTGAACTTAAACAGCCGCTGCACCCGCGGCCGGAACCAGATCAACGGATCGAACGGGCACAGCAGCGCCGTCCCCCGCTCGAACCGCGGCACGCTCTGACCCACCCGCAGGTACGCCGGCGCCGTCCACCCGTCCACCTCAACGCGTTCCAGCTCACCATCGGCGACCAGTTTGGCGAGCGCCGGCTTCACCTGCGCCGCTCCCAGCCTGAAGTAGTCGCGGATGTCCGCTTCCGTCCCTACTCCCAGCGCACCAGCCGCCCGCAGCACGAGCTCGCGGATCGCTTCGTCGTCGTCCACCTCGCGCGCCAAAACCTCTGGCGGCAGCACGTTCTCGACCAAATCGTAGTGTCGCGCGAACCCGACCCGGGTCGCCGTCGTCAGCACACCCGCCGCGAACAACGCCTCCGTCACCCACTTCGTGTCGCTGCGGTCCCACCACGGACCCTTGCGGCCGCGCTGGTCGGCACCGAGATGGGCCTCGATCTGCCCGGCCGTCGACGGGCCGAGTTCCGCAACCGCGGCGACGACGTCGTCGGCCAGCCGGGCGTTCTTCTTGACGATCTCCCTGCCCCATCGGCCACCGGTGTACTCCCGCATCCGCCAGCGCAGCAGCGGCCAATCGTCAACGGACATCAACGCGGCCTCGTGCGCCCAATACTCGACGAGCAGCCGAGGCGAGCGCGCGCTGTGGCTCCACGCGGCGCGGTCCACCACATCGCGGTCATATGGTCCGAGCCGGCTGAACACCGGCGCATAGTGCGCCCGCACCGCGACCGACACGGAATCCAGCTGCAGCACCTGAACGCGCGAGATCAGCCGCCGCAGATGCGCACGGGTGACAACGCCGCGCGGCGTCGGCTCATGGAAGCCCTGCGCGGCCACTGCGACCCGGCGGGCCTGAGCCGCGGTGAGCCTGCTCATGCCCGGAGGTAGGTGTGAAACCGGTAGCGCAGCCCCGACGAGCTGTTCATCCAGTCCCCCGCGGTGCCCACCCACGACTCGTCGAGCACCGGTGCGACCGCGTCGCCGTCGTCGCGCGGCAGGTCGACGTCCACCTCGGTCACCTCGCACCGCGTCGCCGCGGGCAGCGCGAGCGTGTAGATCTCACCGCCGCCGATCACCCACGTCTCGTCGTCGGTGAGCGCGTCGTCGAGGCTGCCCATCACCGTCGCTCCTTCGGCCATGTAGTCAGCTTGCCGGGTCACTACGACATTTCTGCGGCCCGGCAGCGGGCGGACCTTGCTCGGCAGCGACTCCCAGGTCAGCCGGCCCATCACCACGGTGTGGCCGACCGTGAGCTCCTTGAAGCGGGCCTGGTCCTCGGGCAGCCGCCACGGGATACCGCCGGCACGGCCGATCACACCGGAGGGCGACTGGGCCCAGACCAGGCCGAGGCTCGGACTCATGATTCGGCCCTGGAAGCAGGCCTCATACCGCGACGGGTGCCTTGATCCCCGGGTGCGGGTCGTAGTTCAAGATGGCGATGTCGTCGTAGGTGTAGTCGAAGATCGAATCCCGCGGCGCCAGCACGAGTTCGGGGTACGGTCTGGGGTCACGGCTCAGCTGCAACGCGACCTGCTCGATGTGGTTGTCGTAAATATGGCAGTCGCCGCCGGTCCACACGAACTCGCCGACGTCCAGACCGGACTGCGCCGCCATCATGTGAGTGAGCAGCGCGTAGCTGGCGATGTTGAACGGCACCCCGAGGAAGAGGTCGGCGCTGCGCTGGTAGAGCTGGCACGACAGCCTGCCGTCGGCCACATAGAACTGAAAGAACGCGTGGCACGGCGGCAGCGCCATCTGCGGTATCTCGCCGACGTTCCACGCCGAGACGATGTTGCGCCGCGAGTCCGGATCCGACTTCAGCAGCTCCAGCGACGCGCTGATCTGATCGATGTGCTCTCCCGACGGCGTCGGCCACGACCGCCACTGCACGCCATAGACCGGGCCCAAATCGCCTGCCTCGCTTGCCCATTCGTCCCAGATGGTGACGCCGTGGTCCTGCAACCAGCGCACATTCGAGTCGCCGCGCAGGAACCACAGCAGCTCGTAGATCACCGACTTCAGGTGCACCTTCTTGGTGGTGATCAGCGGAAACCCCGCCGACAGGTCGTAGCGCAACTGGTGGCCGAACAGGCTGCGGGTGCCGGTGCCCGTGCGGTCCGATTTCGGTGTGCCGCGCTCGAGCACGAGTCGCAGTAGGTCCTCGTAGGGAGTGGCGATCGGCACGCCGCCCAGCTTACGTCCAGACCGTTGGCGTAGAACGGAACCATGCCGAGTGTCTCCGCCACTGTCACCACATCCGACGGCGCCTGCCCCGTCACCCTGCACACCCCGGAGGGGGCCGGCCCGTGGCCGGGGGTGGTCATGTACGTCGACGCGGGCGGCGTCCGCGACACCATGCAGGAGATGGCCCAGACGATGGCCGACTACGGCTACGCCGTGCTTCTGCCCGACGTCTACTACCGACACGGCGACTGGGAACCGTTCGACATGCAGACCGTCTTCGGCGACCCCGAGCAGCGGACCCGCTTGATGACCATGGTCGGGTCGGTGACCCCGGACATGATCGCCAGCGACGCGGGCGCGTTCTTCGACTTTCTCGAGCAAAGGCCGGAGGTCAAAGGCACGCGGTTCGGCGTCTTCGGCTACTGCATGGGCGGGCGCACCGCGGTCATCGCGGCCGGACGCCAGCCCGACCGCGTCGCCGCCGCCGGCTCTTTCCACGGCGGCGGCCTGGTCACCGACGACCCCAACAGCCCACACCTGCTTGCCGACCGCATCAGGGCCACCGTCTACGTGGCGGGCGCCGAGAACGACGGCAGCTTCACCACCGAGCAGGCCGAAACCCTGGACAAGGCACTGACGGCCGCCGGTGTCGAGCACATGGTCGAGTTCTACCCGGCCGGGCACGGGTTCGCGGTGCCGGACAACCCGCCCTACGACAAGGCGGCCGCCGATCGGCACTGGGCCGCGCTGGAGAAGCTCTTCGCGGTGCTGGCCTGACTGGACAGCCCCCGCCGTTGGCCGGGTGGCCGCGGTGCGCGACGATATCCGCGTGGAAACCGAGGTCAGCACCACCCAAGACGACGGCGACGTCGGATCGCGGATCAACCCCGTCCTCGCCAGGAGCTGGCTTCTGGTCAACGGCGCGCAGTACGAGAGGTTCGCACCCGCCGTCAGGTCCCGCGCCGACATCGTCGTCCTCGACATCGAGGATGCGGTCGCCCCGAAGGACAAGGCCTCGGCGCGCGGCAACGTCATCAAGTGGCTCGCCGAGGGCAACAGCGACTGGGTCCGCGTCAACGGCTTCGGAACGCAGTGGTGGCAGGACGACCTCGACATGCTGTCGGGCACCTCGGTCGGCGGCGTGATGCTGGCGATGGTCGAGTCGGTCGACCACGTCACCGAAACGGCCAAACGGCTGCCGAACGTCCCGATCGTCGCACTGGTGGAGACGGCCCGCGGCCTGGAGCGCATCACCGAGATCGCGGCCGCGAAGGGCACCTTCAGGCTGGCTTTCGGTATCGGCGACTTCCGCCGCGATACCGGCTTCGGCGACAACCCGACCACCTTGGCCTACGCGCGGTCGCGGTTCACCATCGCCGCCAAGGCCGCCCACCTACCGAGTGCGATCGACGGCCCGACCGTCGGCTCCAGCGCCCTGAAGCTCAGTGAGGCGACGGCGGTGTCGGCCGAGTTCGGCATGACCGGCAAGATCTGCCTGACCCCGGATCAGTGCCCAACGGTGAATGAGGGCCTGTCGCCGTCGTTGGACGAGATCAACTGGGCGAAGGAGTTTTTCGTCGAGTTCGAGCGCGACGGGGGCGAGATCCGCAACGGCTCGGACCTGCCACGCATCGCGCGTGCCAACAAGATCCTGGATCTCGCGCGCGCATACGGTATCGAGCCGTCACAGTTCGACGACGTCGACGATCCGGCGCACATCCCGGCGCCGTCCGACACTTACCACTACTAGCGCTTCGGCTGCTTCGCGCCGCTGTCGTTCCTGTGCAGGAAATTGGCTATTGCGCGCGCTATACCGCGGCCCGCATAGATGGCGGCGACCACCGACAGAATGATCATCGCGATGAACATCAGCAGCCAGTTGCTCCGGCTGTGGTTCACGTTCCACCAGATGATCGTGAAGAGGATCGCGCAGATGAAAACGACTATGTCGCGCCAGTTGCCGCCATAGGAGACAGCGGCTTCGCGCAGGGCCCGACTCTTCTCCGTGGCCGCGATCAGGTCCGCGATGCGCTCGTCGATGCTCGCCTTGAGCCGGACCTTCAGCTCAGGTTGATCGTCGGGTATCCGTTCAAGCAAGTCCATGTCTTTAAGGATCAAGGCGCGAACGTCGGGGCCCTTGAAGCTTCCCGCAGCGGCGCCCAGCAGCGCCCCTCCGGCGATCGGCGCTGCGCCCAAAGCGAGTTCGGCGATACCCGGCATGACTCACTTTCTATCGCGTCGACGGCCATGCCGGTGGCGTTATCACCCAGACGGGTCACTTACTCAGATGCGCGGCGCGGTGGTGCCGCGAGGTCAGCACGCGTCGAGGTCGCCACCCGTGATGGAGTCAGAAGCGCCCGACTCGGCACCCTGGTCACCGCTCCTGACCCGCCAAGCGGCGGTGACCGGTGAATTATCCAGGCACTCTTGCCCTTCCGGGTCGCCTAGGCATGTGACTCGCGACCGGCCGCATGGTCGACGGAGACGCTGGGCGTAGCCGGGCACGCTGTGCCGAGCCCTTCCCGCACGGGCGAGTCGACGTTCGAGACGACTAATCGGCCCGCTCAACGGCAGTTTGTGCGATCTTTGTCGACGTGGAGGCGAATCGGCCTCCCGCTGGACCAGCGGTGTCGCGCGATGTAAACACGAAGAGGGTTTGCATGTGAACGGATTTCGGGTCGGGTTGGGCAATCAGATTCTCAATTCCCGCTTCTCGCCTACGGCGTTTGCCCGCGCCGATTACCTGACCGCCGTCGCGGCCGGTCTTGACGCGTACTGGGTGGGCGATCACCTCAACGCGCTGTTTCCCCGGTCGATCTACAAACCGGAATATGTGGGCGTGGCGAAGGTCGCCCCGAAGATCGACGCAAATCTCGAGCCGTGGACCCTGCTTGGCCACCTCGCCTCTCGCAACCGGTTCGCCCGCGTCCGCTTGGGCGTCGGCGTCACCGACGCCAGTCGCCGCAATCCCGCCGTCACCGCTCAGGCCGCCGCGACGCTTCATCTCATCACCCGCGGCCGTGCCGTCCTCGGCATCGGCGTAGGAGAGCGGGAAGGCAACGAGCCCTACGGTGTGGACTGGACGAAACCGGTCGCGCGATTCGAAGAAGCGGTCGCCACGATCCGTGCGTTGTGGAACTCCGGCGGCGAACTCGTCTCTCGCGAGTCGCCGTACTTCCCGTTACGCAACGCGCTATTCGACCTGCCGCCGTATCGGGGCAAATGGCCGGAGATCTGGATCGCCGCGCACGGTCCGCGCATGCTGCGAATCACCGGCCGTTACGCCGACGCCTGGTTCCCGGCGCTCGCCTCACGGCCCGAAGACTATGCACGCGGGCTGGAGGCGGTGAGAACGGCAGCCTCCGACGCCGGTCGAGACCCCATGTCGATCACACCGGCAATGTGGCTGTTCGTTGTGACCGGCCGCAGCCGCGACGAAGTCGACGCGATCCTGCATTCCGACGCCGCGAGGGCTTTCGCGCTCAACGTACCGGCCGAGCTGTGGGCGAGCCATGGCGTTGACCATCCACTTGGGGCTGACTTCTCCGGCGCGCAGGACTTTCTTCCACAAACCCTGGATGAGTCGACGGTGCTGTCGTATGCACGCCGGGTGCCGTTGTCATTGATGAAGGCGTCGCTGCTCAACGGGACACCGCAGGAGGTGATCGAGCAGGCCGCAGAGTGGCGAGATCACGGGGTGCGTTACTTGGTAGCAGCCAACGCGAGCATTCTGCAGCCGAGCCTTCGGAAGGGCTTGGCAGCCGGTGCGCCGTTCTTCAAGGCTCTGCGGGGTTTCAAGCGACTGTGACACCTCGCACGGCGATACGACGACCGGCTCAGGCCATCAACGTCGCCGCCACGGTCGCACCGAGGTTCCAGCAGGCTTCGAGGTCGTCTTTGCCCGGCTTTCCAGAGACGACGACGGTGTCGGCGGCCTTCGTCCAACCAAGCCCGGCGGTAATGGCGTCGACTCCGCGTTCGGCGCCTTCGGTCCCCTCATTGCCGTGGAGGTACAGGCCGAACGGTCGGCCGCGGGTCGCATCGAGGCACGGGTAGTAGCAGACGTCGAACGCGTGCTTGAGCGCGCCGCTCATGTAGCCGAGATTGGCCGGGCTACCCAGTATGTAGCCGTCGGCCTCGAGCATGTCGGCCGCCGACAACGTGAGCGCGGGCCGCCGCACCACCTCGACGCCCTCGATCTCGGGGTCGCTTGCACCCGACACCACCGCCTCGAACATCTCCTGGCAGTACGGAGACGGCGTGTGGTGCACGATCAGGAGTTTGGCTGCGGTCACGTCGACTTCCTCATCCCCACGGGGGCACTCTCCCACGCTCGGCAACAGTCATGCGACCGGTGCAGGTGTCGCACAGGCGGCGCGTCACACTCGCTGATCAGTTGCCGGGGCCCCCTGCGTGTCCAACGGCGGCGTTCCGACCGCTTCCTCAGACATGCTGTCCAGCACCCGCGCAATGCGTTGCAGCTCGCACCCGATCGAGCCTTCCGCATGTGGTGCACCCACCGCGGCGCGTGTTGAGCCGTCGGTTTCCGAGCGCACCGTCTCCAGCCGGCGCGACAGCACCTCGAGGTCTTCGCGGAGGGCTGCGTCGCGAAGGGCGCTTGGGTCGGCGGAAACCTCCCGCGCCAGCTGACGGGCCGAGCGGCCCAGCGCGGTGAGCATCACGACCCGCCGGCGCCGTCGGCCGGAGCCCAGCCCGGGAAACGGTTCGGCCAGCGGTTCGGCCGCCAGGCGCAGGTCATGGGCTTTCTGCTCGACGGTGCGGGCGTCGTCGCGCAGGGTGCGCGGCGTATGGCCGGCGTTCGGGTCGGCGAGCTTGTCGACGAATTCCTGTAGTTCATCGAGTAAGTCGTCCTCGGACTCCCGAATCTTGCCTCGCGAGCTCACCGGGAAGACCACCATCGCGGCCAATCCGCCGAGCGCGACGCCGATCGCCGTCTCGGCCACGCGCAACTCCAGCACCCGGTCGCTGAACTGGCCCATCAGGTCGTAGATGATCGCGAGGATCGTGGTGATGCCCGCCATTGCAAGGGTGTAGGAGACGCCGAACAAGTAAAGCGACACGAAGACGCCCACGCCCAGCAGCACCAGTTGTGCGATGGGGTGACCGCTGACCGCGCTGCCCAGTGCAATGCCCGCGGCGGCCCCTATCGTCGTGCCCAACAGCCGCTCCAAGCCGCGCACCACGCTCTCGGCCGCGGTCGCCGGGCGGGTGAAGACGACGAAAGCGCCGATCGCTGCCCAATACCACCGCTGGGTTGAGATGAGCAGCCCGATCGGCACGGCCAAACCGGTGGCGACGGTTGCCTGCAGCGCCTTCCGGATGTCCGCGGCGGGCCACATGCGTGGGCCGTCGTCCTCTTCGTCGTCGGCTGCGCCGTCGCCCTCGCTGTCCTCGTCGGCGTTTTGCTCGGCACCGCCGTCGTCGGGTCTCGCAGCGCGCCCGGCCTCACGGAGTTCGGCAACGATCTGGGCCAGCTCGTCACGCTGCTCCGCCAGGTCTGCCACGCGTGCGCTGTGCACCGCGCGTTCACCGAGCGCCTCGGCGGCCAGCGTCGCGTGCAGAACAAGATCGTGAAGGCGCAGCGAGGCCTCCTCATCAGAATCGCCGAGTTGTGTGTCGATCGCCAATTCCGTCTCGCGCAGGCCGAGGATGCGGCGGCGCAGCCGACTCCGGCGCCGGCCGTCGATGCCGTCATCTCCCTCCCGAACCAACACCTCGGCCGCACGGCGGACTTGAGCCACGCGCGTGACGAAAGCGTCGATGGTGCGGCGCAGGTCGCCCACCGGCCTGTCGGGCACGACGACTTCCTTGACCATGGCAGCGATCACCGCACCGCAGCCGATCGCCAGCGCGGTCCACCACAAGCTGGTGGCGGAGATGCGCAAGAAGACAGCCATGAAGTAGGACATGAAACCGAGCATGCCCAGCGCCATCCCGCGCGGCCCGTAGCGCTGCGCGTAGGTCGCCGCGCCGGCCGCGACAACGAAGACAACGTGGCTCGCGGCGCTTGCGCCGAACAGCAGGCTGCCGGCCACTACGCCACCGAACGCGCTGAGCACACCGAGGGCGAGCGTGGTCATCCGCCCGCGCAGGGAGTCGTCGTTGACGGCCATCGTGCCGATCATCGCGACGATGACCCCCGGCCCAGCGGCCAGCACCGGCTGGCCGAGCACCCGAGAAAGCAAGGCCACCGCAACCACCGCGCCACCGACCGCGAACGTACCGCGGGCGGCCATCCGAAGGCGTTGGTGCGACGGGTCGGAGGCGACGACGCGGGCGATGCCCCGCTCCACCATTCGCAGCATGCCCCGCACCAACGGTAGGTACCCGCGGCACCGAGGAATGAAACAGATTGTTTCGCGCGGCCCGCGGGCGGTTATGAAAAGACCGTGAGCCATTCCGGTCGAGACCTGCTCGAGGTGGCCGCACAGGCGCTTGCCGACGATCCGGCAGCCTCCATGGCCGACATTGCCGCCGCAGCCGGTGTGGGCCGGGCCACTGCCTGGCGGCACCTCGGGTCGCGCGAGCAACTGCTGGCCGAGCTCTACGTGCGATCACTCGGCGAGACGCGCGAGGCGCTGGCGCGCACGTTGGGACCGGACCCGCTAGTCACTCCGGATCTCGCCATCACCGTCGTCGAAGCGCTCGGATCGATCGGCGATCGGTATCGCGCACTGCGTCAGTTACGGCCGGTCGACGATCGCACGCGGAAGGAGGTCGCCACGGTGCTGCGGCCGCTACGCGACGGCATCGTCAGGGGCCAGCGCGCTCGGCTGCTGCGCGGCGACGTCACGCCCGAACTGGCGGTCAGCCTGCTCACCGGTGCGGTCGCGGCGGCGCTGGACCCGCGCGCCGGCATGCCCGACACTTCGCGCGCCCTGCGCGACGCCGGCCGGGTGCTGGCCGACGGGCTGCGGCCACGACCGGAGTAGCCGTCATCTATTTCGGCTCCTCGCGCAAGCGCTCATCGCTCCGCCTCGTGCAGCTCGACGGCCTTCTTCATCGCCTCTCTCGCGCGGCTGCGGTCGCCCGCATAGTCATAGGCCCGCGCCAGGCGGTACCACCGGAGCCAGTTGTCGGGATCCTGCTCCAGCTCGCCACGCACGGTTTCGAAGAGCGCGTCGGCCGCGTCGCGCTGAATCCGGCCCGACGGCATCTTCGGCAGTCCACCGACTTCGAGCTCCATCCCGTTCTCGCGTGCGAGCCGCGCCAGCCGTTGATGCGCGAAGCCGGCCTGCAGCGTGCTCACCATCGCCCAGATACCGATCAACGGCAGCACCAGCAGCGCCACCCCGAGGCCCACTGCCGCGGCGCTGCCCGAGATGATGAAGGCCCACGCGATGTGTCCGAGCAGAAGTAGGTAGACGACCATCGCGACGCACATGAAGCCGATGAGCAGCTGGATGCGCAAAGCACGTGAGCCGTCGCTCATGGCTCAGGTCAGGTCGAGCAGCGGCTCGATGCCCACGGTGAGCCCGGGATGGTCCTTCACTTTCCTGACCGCCAGCAGCACGCCGGGCACGAACGACGTGCGATCGAGGCTGTCGTGCCGGATCGTCAGCGTTTCGCCCTGGGTGCCGAACAGCACCTCCTGGTGCGCGACGAGCCCGGCCAACCGAACGGAGTGCACGGGTATGCCGTCGACGTCGGCGCCCCGCGCGCCGTCCAGACCCGTGCTGGTGGCATCGGGGTTGGGCGGCATGCCTTTTCGCGCTTCGGCGATCAGCCGCGCGGTTCGTGCGGCCGTACCCGATGGCGCGTCCGCCTTGTGCGGGTGGTGAAGCTCAATGATCTCCACCGACTCGAAGAAGCGCGCCGCCTGCTGCGCGAAATGCATCGACAGCACGGCGCCGATCGCGAAGTTCGGCGCAATCAGAACGGCGACCTCAGGCTTGGCCGTCAACCAGCTGCGAATCTGGCCCAATCGCTTGTCGTCGAAGCCGGTGGTGCCGACGACGGCGTGGATTTCGTTCTCGATGAGGAACTTCAGGTTGTCCATCACCACGTCGGGATGGGTGAAGTCGATGACGACTTCGGTCTTGCTGTCGGCGAGGAGGCTGAGCGGATCGCCTGCGTCGACCTCCGCAGACAGGGTCAGATCGTCGGCGCTTTCGACGGCGGCAACCATGGTCGCGCCGACCTTGCCTTTACTGCCCAGCACTGCGACTCGCATGGCCTCACCCTAGTCCCGGCCACGCCGACAGAGCTGGTGGCGGCGATCGATTTTCGGTGTCCGGCATACAATTGACTTGACCGTCAGTATTGACGGCGCAACCGAGCGCTGAAACTATTGTGATCCGTTATCTGACCAGCTGAGGGGCGCCACCACATGACCACGAGGGACAAGTACACCGACGTTCCCGAGCCGTACTCGTGGGAGGTCCCCAGCGCCGGCGACGCGCGCTTCACCTGGGAATACGACGAGGGGCGTGCCAGGCTCCTATCCCTGTATCAAAAGGGAAAGGACAAGCAGTGGGACGCCCAGTCGCGCATCGACTGGACCCAAGACGTCGACCCGATGAACCCGATCGGGCTTCCCGACGAGTTCCATCCGCTGTTCGGCAGCCCGATGTGGGAGGCCGCGGACGCATCGCGGCGCGCCGAGATGCGCCAGCACTTCCAGGCCTGGCAGGTCTCGCAGTTCCTGCACGGCGAGCAGGGTGCGATGGTGTGCGCGGCCAAGATCGTCGAGGTTGTCCCGGACATGGACGCCAAGTTCTACGCGGCCACCCAGACGATGGACGAGGCCCGGCACGTCGAGGCGTTCTCGCGGTTCCTGCAGGAAAAGGTCGACCTGGTGTACCCGATCAATACGCACCTCACCGCCCTGCTGGAAGACACCCTGCGCGACTCGCGCTGGGACATGCCCTATCTCGGCATGCAGGTGCTCATCGAAGGGCTCGCACTCGCCGCCTTCGGCGTGCTGCGTGACATGGCGCCGCCGGATTCGCTCGCCAAGCAATTGCTGGCCTACGTCATGCAGGACGAAGCCCGGCACGTGGCCTTCGGCCGAATCTCGCTGAAGGACTACTACGCCGCGCTGACCGAAGTCGAGCGTGACGAGCGTGAAGAATTCGTCGTGGACGCCTGCTACCTGATGCGCGACCGGTTCCGCGGCGAGGAGGTTTTCGAGACCCTCGGCCTCGACGTCCAGGCGTGCGCCGAGTGGGTCGACACGTCGCCGCTGATGATTCAGTTCCGCTCGCACCTGTTCAGCCGCATCGTGCCGATCGTGAAGGACATCGGGTTGTGGGGCGACAAGGTGCAGAGGGCTTTCACGGACATGGGTGTCAGCGACATGGCCGGTTTCGACATCGAGGCGTTGATGAAGGCCGATGAAGATCAGGCCGAAGCGCTGGACAAGGCGCACGCCGAGATGGCCAGCCGGGCTCTCGAGGTGGACGAGGCGGTCGCGTTGGGCGCGAGCTAACGAAGGCGGTCAGCAGTCGACGTCGACGTACACCGTCTTCGACGTGACGGTCGTGACGATGCTGCTGCCCGCGCCCGGTGCCCCTGAATCAGCCCTGGCAAAGGTCTGTCCCGGGCGCACCGAGTTGACCACGCACTGGTCGAGCGGAGCCGCGCCGGTCTTGTTGAGGATCACGTGAAAACCCTCGGCCTGCAACGCGCTCACCGTCGCGGCCACGCTCACCGGACCCGTTGGCGCCGCGTCGGCGACACCCGCAAATGCCAACGCCGCAAACGCAATTGCGGCCGCCGAGATGACGTACTTCATCGGACTTCCTCTCATGTGCGATCACTATGAGATACACGCGCGGGTTACAGCGGAGAGGCTCCGCGCAGGTGCTCGAAGATCAGCGACGTCTGCGTACCCGCGACGTCGGCGTCGGAGTTGAGATTCTCCACCACGAACGCCCTCAGATCCTCGGTGTCACTGGCCGCCACATGCAGGATGAAGTCGTCGGCGCCCGCGAGGAAATAGACGTCCATCACCCGCGGGTTGCGCCGAATCTGCTGGATGAAGCTGCGGATCTTGGCCCTGGCGTTGGCCTGCAAACTCACCGAGATCATCGCCTGCAGTGACAGACCGATGGCCGCGGGGTCGATATCGGCGTAGAACCCGCGAATCACGCCGAGCTCGTGCAGCCGTCGAACCCGGCCGTGGCACGTCGACGGCGCGATGCCGACGGCGTCGGCAAGCGCACTGTTGGGCATGCGCGCGTCCCGGTGCAGAAGGATCAAAATCCGCCGGTCGACGTCGTCGATCTCCGGCGGCCGAACATCCTTCGACGGACGTCGTCGACTCACCGTTGCAATTGCGGATTCTTCAGTCATAATCGCATTCTATCGAATGATCGGCGGAAGTATTGCGCCTGTGTCGAAGGTTCTTCACAATTCTCGGTAGTCCATCGACACACAGGAGAGATCATGCGCGTCGGCGTCCCGACCGAGATCAAGAACAACGAGTACCGAGTTGCCATCACCCCCGCCGGTGTGGCCGAGCTGGTCCATCGCGGCCATGAGGTGCTCATCCAAGCGGGCGCAGGCGACGGCTCGGCGATCTCCGACGCCGACTTCAAGCGTGCCGGCGCCCAGATGATCAACAGCGTCGATGAGGTGTGGGACGAGGCCGACCTTCTGCTCAAGGTCAAGGAACCGATCGAGCCCGAATACAGCCGCATGCGCGAGGGCCAGACCCTGTTCACCTATCTGCATCTGGCCGCCTCCAAGGCATGCACCGATGCGCTGATGGCCTCGGGTACCACGTCGATCGCCTACGAGACCGTGCAGACCGCCGACGGCGCATTACCGCTGCTGGCGCCGATGAGCGAGGTCGCGGGCCGCCTGTCGGCACAGGTCGGCGCCTATCACCTGATGCGCACCCACGGCGGGCGCGGCGTCTTGATGGGCGGCGTCCCCGGCGTTGCGCCGGCCAACGTCGTGGTGATCGGCGGCGGAATGGCTGGCGACAACGCCGCTGCGGTCGCCAAGGGCATGGGCGCTCGCGTCACCGTCTTCGACCTGAACATCAATATCCTTCGCAAGATCGACGCCGAGTACGGCGGCAGCATCGAGACGCGCTACTCGTCACGCCTCGATCTGGAGGACGCCGTCAAGGAGGCCGATCTGGTTATCGGCGCGGTCCTGGTGCCCGGCGCGAAGGCTCCCAAGCTCGTCACGAATTCGACCGTCGCCCATATGAAGCCGGGCGCGGTTCTCGTCGACATCGCCATCGACCAGGGTGGCTGCTTCGAGGACTCGCATCCGACCACGCACGACGACCCCACCTTCTCGGTGCACGACACGGTGTTCTACTGCGTGGCGAACATGCCGGGTGCGGTGCCGCGCACGTCGACCTACGCGCTGACCAACGCGACCATGCCGTACGTGATCAAGCTTGCCGAGCGTGGCTGGAAGGCCGCATGCCAAGCCGATTCCGCGCTGGCCAAGGGCCTTTCGACGCACGAGGGTGCGCTGCTGTCCGAGCAGGTGGCATCCGATCTCGACGTGCCATTCACCGACCCGGCCGCCCTGTTGGCCTGATCGCTCAACTGACCAACTCCCCGTCCACGTAGAACCACCGACGGGCTCTCACGGCGAAGTGGGACCGCTCATGGAGCGTCCCACTTCGCCGGTTTCGTCGATAGTGAGCGCGAAACTCGACCTCGCCCTGCTCGTCGCCGCGCCGACCGTCCACCGTTTCGAGGATCTCCAGTCCCGTCCACACCTCATCAGACGGCACGAGCGCCTCGGGCCTGGTGCGCGGATGCCACGTTCGCCAGACATAGTCCAGGTCCCCTAGCGCGTACGCGCTGTAGCGCGACCTCATCAACTCCTCGGCGGTCGCCGCCTGGCGCTCCCCCGCATGAAGCGGTCCGCAGCACTGGCCGAACACCTCGCCACTGCCACACGGGCAATCATCGTTCGCCGACATGGATCACAGTCTGACCGATTCCGTTCTTGACACCTGTCAAGTACGGTCGAGGGCATGGTTCTCGCCGAAATACTCTCGAATGCCCCGACGACGACCGTGGAGGCGCTTGCGCTGTTCGACGCCAGTCGCGCGGTGTCGACACCGCGACGATGATCTACGACCAGTTGCCCGTCAACGACGTCTTCCGGAAGCTGGACGATCACAGTGTGATCGGAGCAAGGGATCTGCGCGGATCGACGAAACCCTATTTCTTCGCGCTCACCCGCGACGAGTCTTTGGCGCTCCGCTAGGTCAGCATCAGCAGACTGCTTGTGCGCCACCAGACCAAGGCGGCGAACAACGCGATCACCGCTAGTGTGGCGCCCATCTGGGCCCCTTTCGCGTTCGTGGCGGGCGCATACGCATAGGCGAACGCGACAACGCCACCCGTCACCAACCCGCCGAGGTGTCCCTGCCAGCTGATCGACGGCACGGTGAACGTGATGACCAGGTTGATCACGATCATGATGACCACCCAGCGAATGTCGACGTTGACCTTTCTCGCCACCACGAATGTGGCTGCGAACAAACCGAAAACCGCACCCGACGCGCCCAGCGTCGGGACGTTCAGCGGTGAGAACAGATAGATCAGCACCGAACCACCCAGCGCGCTCAACACATAGAGCAGGCTGAATCGCAGTCTTCCCAGCCATATTTCGAGCGGGGGCCCGATCACGTACAGCGCAAACATGTTGAACAGGATGTGGGTGATGCCGCTGTGCAGGAACGCCGATGTCAGCAGGCGATACAACTCGCCGTGCGCGACGGCGGGCGTCCACATGACGAAGTCCACCTCGACGCGGGTCGACGCCTTCTGCGCGATGAACGCGACCACATTGATCGCAATAAGCGCATAGGTGATCACCGGTGTCGTCGCGCCCCAGCGCCCGCCGGACCGTATCTTCGGCTGACGCACCGATTTCGCCCCGGCGCTGACACATTCCGGGCACTGGTGGCCGACGGCGGCATCGCGCATGCATTCCGGGCAGATGTAGCGATGGCAGCGGGTGCACTGCACGTACGTCGGCCGGTCCGGATGCCGGTAACACGACGGGGTGGTCGGGCCGGTCATCGTGTCTCGATCACGTGCCCAGTAGCCATGGCACTACCACTGAGGTGACCTCGCCGATCAGCGCGCGGTTGTTCGTGGCCTTCGGATCGTCGGACTGCGAGCGCGTCATGATCGCCAGCAGCAGCGTCTGACCGTCTGGCCCGTACGCGATACCGACGTCGTTGGTGCTGCCGTAGTCACCGCTTCCTGTCTTGTCGGCGGTGGTCCAGCCCTGCGGAAGGCCGGCCCGCACGCTCGACGTCTCGTTGGCCCGCATCCAGTCCTCGAGCTGCTGGCGCTGCACGGGTGCCAGCACGTTCCCAGTGAGCACGCTGCGATAGCCGTCGCCGAGCGCGCTGGGCGTGCTGGTATCACGCGGGTCTCCCGGTATCGCCGAGTTGAGGTCGGTCTCCCACCGGTCCAGCCGGGTGCGGTCGTCACCGATGCTGTGGGCGAAATCGGTGATGGCAGAAGGGCCGCCGATTGTCTGGAGCAGTAGATTGCCCGCGGCGTTGTCGCTGGCCTGCAGGGCCGCTGCACATAATTCGGCCAACGTCATCTGACCACCGGAGTTCGGCGCCGTCCTCGGCGAGTTCGGAAGCGCTGCCCAGGTCGGGTCGACGAACACCTCTCGGTCCAGTGACAGCTCACCGTTGGCCACCATCTGTAGCACCCGCGCGGCCGCGTACGCCTTGAACGTCGAGCACATCGCGAACATCTCGCCTTCTTGATGCGAGACGGTGCGGCCGGATTCCAGGTCGGCCGCGTACACGCCGATCTTCACGTTGTACCGGCGCTGCATCGCTTCGATCCGGTCGTCGATCGGCTCCGCCGATGGGTCGGCAAGGACGCGATGTTGCGGGAGGGCGGCGAGGCCGACCACGGTCAATCCGCCTACCAGGACGCTTCGTCGAGAGAGTCGTTTCACCGCTCCCACCGTAGGCGATCAACCGGCGATGGCCCGAAGCGACTGCGGCAGTGATCTTTTGGTCCGGTACGGACCCAGCACCGCAGCGCCGAACGGCCTGGTCAGCAGCCGACGCGCCACCGCGTTGACCTCATCGAGAGTGACAGCGTCGATCAGCGTGAGGGTCTCGTCGATGCTGCGGTGCTCACCGTAGTTCAGCTCGCTGCGACCGATGCGGTTCATCCGCGATCCCGAATCTTCCAGACCAAGCACCAGGCCGCCGCGCAACGAGCCCTTCGCGATGCGGCATTCGGCCTCGGTGATGCCGTCGCGCGCCACGGTCTCCAGCACGCCGGTGGTCACCCGGGCCACTTCGCCGAAGCGCTCCGGCAGGCAAGCCGCATAGACCGACAGCGCACCGCTGTCGGAGAAGGTGTCCACCGTCGAATACACCGAGTACGCCAGGCCCCGGGTTTCGCGAATCTGTTGAAACAGACGCGAACTCAGGCCGCCGCCCAATGCGCTGTTCAGTACGGACAGCGCCCACCGGTGCTTCCAGTGCCTGCCCGGCACGCGCACGCCGAGCGACATGTGGGTTTGTTCGGCATCGCGGTTGACCACTTCGAGGGACGGCTCGCCGCTCACCCGGCCCGTGCCTTTACGCGGGGGCACCGCGGCGCGATCGCGCAGCAGGTGCGGGCCGAAATGTTGACGTGCCAGCGCGACGACTTCGTCGTGGTCGACGTTGCCCGCGACGGCCACCACCATCCGTTCGGGCGTGTAGCGGCGGACGTGGAACGAATGCAGCTGCGATCGCGTCATCGCCGAAACCGATGCCACGCTTCCGATCACGGGACGACCCACCGGGTGCGCCCCGAAGACCGCCGACAGGAAGACGTCGCCGAGCGTATCCTCCGGGTCGTCGTCGCGCATGGCGATCTCCTCGAGCACCACGGCCCGTTCGAGCTCCACGTCCTCGGCGGCGCACACGCCCCGCAACACCACGTCGGCGACCAGATCGACCGCCAGTTCCAGATCGGTGTCGAGTACATGCGCGTAGTAGCAGGTGTGCTCCCGTGCCGTGAACGCGTTCAGCTCACCGCCGACCGCGTCCACCGCCTGGGCGATCTCCACCGCGCTTCGAGTCGGAGTGGACTTGAACAGCAGGTGTTCGAGGAAGTGTGCGGCACCTGCCACGCTGGGTCCTTCGTCGCGCGATCCGACGCCCACCCATACGCCGACGGACGCCGAGCGCACCGACGGGATGTACTCGGTGACGACGCGCAGACCACCGGGCAGGGTGGTACGCCGCACCGTGGACTGGGTCCCGGACTCGTTACCGCGGCGGACCCGTCGCAGGCCCGCCTTCCCGCTAGCTGCCTGTCGTGGCATCGACAGGCGTATCAGCGGGCGAGGCTTCCTCGGCTGAGTCGTCCTCGGCCACCAGGATGAGCGAGATCTTGCCGCGGTTGTCGATGTCGGCGATCTCCACACGCAGCTTGTCGCCGACCTTCACCACGTCTTCGACCTTCGCGATGCGCTTGCCACGGCCGAGCTTGGAGATGTGCACCAAGCCGTCGCGACCCGGCAACAGCGATACGAACGCGCCGAAATCCGTTGTCTTGACCACGGTTCCGAGGAACCGCTCGCCGATCTTGGGCAGCTGCGGGTTGGCGATCGCGTTGATCCGGTCGATCGCGGCCTGCGCCGACGGTCCGTCGGTCGCGCCGACGAACACGGTGCCGTCGTCCTCGATCGAGATCTGCGCGCCGGTCTCCTCGGTGATCGAGTTGATCATCTTGCCCTTCGGCCCGATGACCTCGCCGATCTTATCGACCGGAACCTTGATCGCGGTGACCCGCGGCGCGTAGGGGCTCATCTCGTCGGGCCCGTCGATCGCCTCGGCCATCACCTCGAGGATGGTCAGCCGCGCATCCTTGGCCTGCGACAGCGCACCGGCCAACACCGTCGACGGAATGCCGTCGAGCTTGGTGTCCAGCTGCAGTGCGGTGACGAAGTCCTTGGTGCCCGCGACCTTGAAGTCCATGTCGCCGAAGGCATCTTCGGCGCCGAGGATGTCGGTCAGCGCCACGAAACGGCGCTCGGTGCCGCCGCCTTCAATTTCAACGTCGTCGGACACCAGGCCCATCGCGATACCCGCGACCGGAGCCTTCAGCGGGACGCCGGCGTTCAGCAGCGACAGCGTCGACGCGCACACCGACCCCATCGACGTGGAGCCGTTGGAGCCGAGCGCCTCCGACACCTGGCGGATCGCATACGGGAATTCCTCGACGCTGGGCAGCACGGGCACCAAGGCCCGCTCGGCCAGTGCGCCGTGCCCGATCTCGCGGCGCTTGGGCGAGCCCACGCGACCGGTCTCACCGGTCGAATACGGCGGGAAGTTGTAGTGGTGCATGTAGCGCTTGGAGGTCTCGGGCCCCAGCGAGTCGATCTGCTGGGCCATCTTCACCATGTCCAGCGTGGTGACACCGAGGATCTGGGTCTCGCCGCGCTCGAACAGCGCGCTGCCGTGTGCACGCGGAACCACGGCCACCTCGGCCGACAGCGCGCGGATATCGGTGATGCCGCGACCGTCGATGCGGAAGTGGTCAGTCAGGATGCGTTGGCGGACAAGCTTTTTGGTCAGCGACCGGAACGCCGCGCCGATCTCCTTCTCACGGCCGGCGAACTGCTCCGCCAGCCGCTCGAGTACCTCGGCCTTGATCTCGTCGGTACGGTCGTTGCGCTCTTCCTTGCCCGCGATGGTGAGCGCCTTGGAGAGCTCCTCGGTGGCCACCGAGGACACGGAGTAGAACACGTCGTCCTGGTAGTCGGGGAACACCGGGTACTCGCCGGTCTCCTTGCCTGCGCGGCCGGCCAGTTCCTCCTGGGCGGTGCACAGCGCGGCGATGAACGGTTTGGCCGCCTCGAGTCCCTCCGCCACGACGGCCTCGGTCGGAGCGCCGGCGCCGCCGGCGATGAGCTCGATGACCGTGTCGGTGGCCTCGGCCTCGACCATCATGATCGCTATATCTGCACCGGCGGAATCACCGGCCTTGCGGCCCGCGACGACCATGTCGAACACGGCGCCCTCGAGCTGCTCCACGGTCGGGAACGCCACCCATTGGCCGTCGATCAGCGCGACGCGCACACCGCCGACGGGACCGGCGAACGGCAGCCCGGAGATCTGCGTGGACGCCGATGCGGCGTTGATGGCCAGCACGTCGTACAGATCCTTCGGATCCAGGCTCATCACCGTGACGACGACCTGGATCTCGTTGCGCAGCCCCGAGACGAAGGTCGGGCGCAGCGGGCGGTCGATGAGCCGGCAGGTCAGGATCGCGTCGGTGGACGGACGCCCCTCGCGGCGGAAGAACGAGCCGGGAATGCGCCCGGCGGCATACATGCGCTCCTCCACGTCGATGGTCAACGGGAAGAAGTCGAAGTGGTCTTTGGGGGTCTTGCTCGCGGTCGTCGCCGACAGCAGCATGGTCTCGTCGTCGAGGTAGGCGACGACGGAGCCTGCGGCCTGCTGGGCGAGCCGGCCCGCTTCGAAGCGGATGGTGCGGGTGCCGAAGCTCCCGTTGTCGATGACGGCGGTCGATTCGAAGACGCCGTCCTCAAGTTCTGCGACAGACATAGGTGTCCGTAAGGCCTCTCGGTCTCTATTCAGCTGTTTTGCGTCGTCACGCCCAGAACGCTGAGCAGCCTGTCAGACCACTGGCCCGGATACGGCTACGGCCGTCGATCGAAGCGGCCGGAGAACTTGCCCCGGCAGCCACTACCGAAGACCGCCCGATCAGGCGGGGTCCGCCAGGGACGCGCAGGAGCGGTGCACGCGGAACTGCGAGAACCGCACCGATTGTTCGCGCCACCGAATCGGATGTCGCCGCCTAAGCGGCTCCGACGGCTGTCGAACGAAATCATGTTACACCGCGGCAATGCCGCGGCTCGCATCGTGGCCGGGTCAGCGACGCAGGCCAAGGCGCTCGATCAAGGAGCGGTAGCGCTCCACGTCGACCTGGGCGACGTACTTGAGCAGGCGGCGACGGCGGCCGACCAGCAGCAGCAGTCCGCGCCGCGAGTGGTGGTCGTGCTTGTGCACCTTGAGGTGCTCGGTGAGGTCGGCGATCCGCTTGGTCAGCAGGGCAACCTGCGCCTCCGGGGAGCCGGTGTCGCTGTCGTGCAGGCCGTAGGAGCCGAGGATGTCTTTTTTCTGTTCGGCAGTGAGCGCCACGAAACAATCTCCATCAATAGGTCCGCGAGGATATCCAGGGCTTGGGCCCCGAAGCGCAGCCGCCGCGAACTGCAGCCCACGCTTGGTCGGCGTGAAGTCTAGCAGCGCAGGGGCCGGGGAGCCGAATCGCTGCTAGTGGGCGCCAAGGATGGTGCGGGCCCGCTCGGTGTCCCCGCCCATGGCCGTGACCAGGTCGTCGATCGAACCGAATCGCTCCTGGCCGCGGATGCGGGCGACGAAATCCACCGCGACGTGCTGGCCGTACAGGTCGGCGTCGGTATCGAGGACGAACGCCTCCACGGTGCGGGTACGCCCGGAGAACGTCGGATTGGTGCCGACGGAGACCGCCGCCTGGTACCGCTCGCCCGGTACGACGCTGCCCATCACCGGGCCGTGGCCCAGCACCGTGAACCACGCCGCGTACACGCCGTCAGCGGGGATCGCCGAGTACATCGGCGGCGCGACGTTGGCCGTCGGATAGCCGAGCCCCTTGCCGCGACCGTCGCCGCGGACCACCACCCCCTCGACTCGGTGCGGCCGGCCCAGCGCCTCCGCCGCGGCGACGACGTCACCGGCGTCCACGCAGGCCCGGATGTAGGTGGACGAGAAGGTGACGGTCTCGTCGCGGTGGTGCTCGGCGACCAGGGACATGCTTTCCACCGCGAACCCGAACCGCTCCCCCGCCTTGCGCAGCAGGTCGACGTTGCCCGCCGCCTTCTTGCCGAAGGTGAAGTTCTCGCCGACCACGACCTCGACGACGTGCAGGTTCTCCACCAGCAGCTCGTGGATGTAGCGCTCCGGTGTGAGCTTCATGAAGTCCGAGGTGAACGGCATGACGAGGAAGACGTCGATGCCCATCTCCTGGACCAGTTCGGCGCGCCGGGTCAGGGTGGTCAGCTGCGCGGGGTGGCTGCCGGGGAAGACGACTTCCATCGGATGCGGATCGAACGTCATCAACACCGTCGGCACACCGCGGGACCGGGCCGCCTTCACCGCATGGTTGATGAGCTCGGCGTGTCCGCGATGCACCCCGTCGAACACGCCGATGGTGATGACGCATCGGCCCCAGTCCGTGGGGATCTCGTCCTGCCCCCGCCAGCGCTGCACAGGGGCAAGCCTACGGCTCACCGGCGCGGCGGGCTGCTTCACATCCCCAGATCAAGTGACCATTGCCTAAACTTTCTCACTGTGAGCCCCAACGGTGACCCGCGCGACCTGACCGCGGTCGCCCAGGATTACCTGAAGGTCATCTGGACCGCCCAGGAATGGTCGCTGGAGAAGGTCAGCACGAAAATGCTGGCCGAGCGGATCGGGGTGTCGGCAAGCACCGCGTCGGAGTCCATCCGCAAGCTCGCCGACCAAGGCCTGGTCGACCACGAGAAATACGGCGCGGTGACGCTCACCGAGGCGGGCCGCAAGGCCGCACTGGGGATGGTGCGCAGACACCGGCTGATGGAGACGTTCCTGGTCCGGATGCTCGGCTACAGCTGGGACGAGGTGCACGATGAGGCCGAGGTGCTCGAGCACGCCGTCTCCGACCGGATGCTCGACCGCATCGACGCCAAGCTGGGCTACCCCAAGCGCGACCCGCACGGCGATCCGATCCCGGCCGCCGACGGCCACGTTCCGACACCGGACGCCCGCCAGCTGTCCGTCTGCGAGGACGGTGAGTCCGGCGTGGTGGCCCGGATCTCGGACGCCGACCCCGAGATGCTGCGGTACTTCGACAGCGTCGGCATCACGTTGGACTCGCGGCTGATGGTGCTCGCGCGGCGCGACTTCGCGGGCATGATCTCGGTGGCGATCAGGCCGGCCGACGCCGGGGAGGACGACCCTGGCACCACGGTTGATCTGGGAAGCCCCGCAGCGGAAGCGATCTGGGTCGTCGGCTGACGCAGTCAGCGACGGACCCGGCCACGGGCCAGTGAGGCGACACCGGCCAGGGCGGCCAGCGCGATCGACGCGCCGAACACCACCGTCAACCCTTGATGGAACGGGCCGGAGATGAGGCTCGGGAAGAACTCGCGCCCGGTGATGACCGCCTGGTCAGCCGGCGGTAGCTGGGTCAGCGCACCGCTCGGAGCGAGCAGGTGTTCGAGTGGGTTCACGCCGAGCACCGCGGCGAACAGGGTCGACACCGGCGGCAGCGCCGACACCTGCTGCGCCACGTCGTGTGGCACACCGTGATCCTGTAGCCCGCCGCTCAGTGCGCCGGGCAGGCTGCCGGCAAGGCCGACGATCATCAGCGAGAAGAACACTCCGATCGACAGTGCCGTCCCGCTGTTCTGGAACGTCGCACGCATGCCCGACACCACGCCGCGTTCACTCGGCAAGACGCTGCCCATGATCGCCGACGTGTTGGGTGCGGCGAACATTCCGCTGCCGATTCCGTTGAGCGCGATCAGCATCGCGAACGCCCAGTATCCGAAGTTGATCGGCAGCAGCATCAGGCCGACGAAGCTCAGCCCGAACAGCAGCATGCCGGTCGACGCGATTCCACGGGCCCCGAACCGATCCGACAGCGCGCCTGCCGCCGGCCCCGCGACGAGGAATCCGGCCGTCAGCGGAAGCATGAAGATACCGGCCCACAGCGGGGTGTCGGCGTAGTCGTAGCCGTGCAGCGGCAGCCAGATGCCCTGCAGCCAGATGATCAGCATGAATTGCAGCCCACCCTGTGCCAGGGCCGCCGCGAGCGTGGCGGCGTTACCCGCGCTGAACGCGCGAATTCTGAACAGGCTCAATCGGATCATCGGCTCGGCGACCCGGGACTCGATGACGACGAAGCCGATCAGCAGCGCAATTCCAGATGCCAACGTGCCAATTACGAACGGGCTGTGCCAGCCGATGCTGTGGCCGCCGTGCGGCTGGATGCCGCTCGTGATCGCGATGAGCACCGCGGACAGACCGAGCGCGAACGTGATGTTGCCCCACCAGTCGATGCGGCCGCGGTTGCGCTCGCCGTTGTCGCGCAGCCGCCGATAGGCCCAGATCGTGCCGAACACCCCGACCGGCACGTTGACCCAGAACACCGCCCGCCAGTCCCATGCCGCGAGCAGGCCACCCGCGACCAGCCCGATGAACTGCCCGGCCAGCGCCGCGACCTGATTGAAGCCGAGTGCGAAACCGCGCCGCTCCGGCTGGAACGCGTCGGTGAGGATCGCCGCCGAGTTCGCCGTCAGCATCGAGCCGCCGACGGCCTGCAACAGGCGCCAGCCGATGAGCCACTTGGCGGCGGCCGATCCGTCGAAGGGGTCGAACGACAATAGGATCGACGCGACGGTGAAGACGGTGAAGCCGAAGTTGTAGACCCGGACGCGACCGTACATGTCGCCGATCCGGCCCAGCGTCACGACGAGCACCGACTGCACCAGTCGGTAACCCATGATCATCCAGAGCAGGTAGGCGATGTTGGCGGGCGCGAGCGGATCGAGGTGGATCCCGCGAAAGATCGCCGGCAGCGAGATGATGACGATCGACCCGTCGAGTGCGGACATGAAGACCGCCGCGGTGGTGTTGGTCAACGCGACCCAGCGATAGTTGTCGCGGGCGGGCGTTTCTCGTTCGTCGACAGTCATTTACAGGTGGTAGGCCAATCGTTCGATCAGAGGTGCCGCCGCTGCGAGTTGTTCGAGTTCTGTTTCGGTGAAATCCGCGAGACCGGAGGCGAGTTGCTCAACGCGGGCGTTGCGTCTGCGGTTGAGTTCGCGTCGGCCTGCGGCGCTGATGGTCAACAGGAATCGCCGTCCGTCGTCCGGATCGGGTTGCCGCTTGACGAGCCCACGGCTTTCGAGCTCGGAGAGTGTGGCGCCTATCGACTGCGGGCTGATCTGCTCCTGCCTGGCGAGATCGGCGGCGGCGGTGGGACCGCCCCGGTCGAGACGGCCGAGCGCCGCGGTCTCTGGGAAGGTCAGCTCGCCGACAATGGGCGTCTGCCGAAGGCGCCGGCGCAACAGACCAACGCACAGCAGCAGTGCCCGCGCCACAGCTTCGGTCTGGCGATCGACGGCCATATTCATCAGGCTAGACTTATCAGTGCCTCCTGATCAAATATCACCGGTGCTTGCGGCGGTATTCGTTGGGGGCGATGCCGAACCACCGCGAGAATGCATGGTTGAACGCCGCCGTCTCGGCGTAGCCCAGTCGCCGCGCCACCTGCTCGACGGTGAGCCCCACTTGCGACAGCAGCTCGGTGGCCAATGTGGCGCGCACGTCATTGGTCAACGCTCGGAAGCTGGTGCCCTCTTCGGCCAGCCGTCGCCGCACGGTGCGCGGATGCATGTGCAGCGAGGCGGCGACGGCGTCGAGGCCCGGCATCTGCCCCGGCGCGGACAGCAGTTCCGAGCGCACTTGCGCCGACAGTCCGTGCCTGCGCCGTCGCCGCTCCAGGATCTGCTCGCACTGTGCGATACAGACGGCCAGCGTGTGGGGATCGGCTTGCGGCAGCGGCTCGTCGAGCATCTCGCGTGGGACGCGGACGACGGTGCGGTCGCGGTCGAACTCGATGTCGCGGATCGCGACGGTGTTCAGCAGTGGCCGCAAGAATTCCTCGTCGGCGGCCAGCTCGACACATATCCGGCGGGCGTAGCGGGCCAACACGGGATGCACGAACCCCGGCACGGTTGCCACGATCGTCGCAATGTCACGCTCCATGAAGAACCGGCGCACGTCGGCGGGCAGATGGCTTGCGTCGACGGCGATCTCACAGTCGGCTTGCCCTTCTGACACGAGGATCGACGAATGCAACGTGGTCAGCGAGAAGAAGCGCAGACCCACCGAGATGAGCTCGCGCAGCGTTCCCGACGACATCGCCGCGAAACCGAACATGCCCAGGTTGGTCAGATTGATGCGGCTTCCGACCGCAACGCCGATGCCCGCGGGTTCCGGAGCGTGCCGCAACAGGTTTCGCGCCATGGTGATCTCGTCCGCATTGGAGACGTCGCCCTCCGGATCGTCGAGATCGCGGGGCGTCACCGTGGTGCCCGCCAACACGCCGGCCACATCCACGCCCACCTCCGTCGCCACCGCACAGAGCACGCGAGCGGTGACGACGGGACGCCGCAGCACGGCGGACGGAACGGTCATCGTGTCCGAAAATATCAATCAATTGTCCCAACGCAGCATCTTGTCCGGGCTGACCTCGCTTTACGGTCAAATTCATGACGATCACCAGCGACGTCCGATTCGCGAAGAAGTACGGACCGCTGACCGCCAGGACCCTTGCGTCCAACATGGTGCGCGAAGCGAAGCACCGAAACCGGCCGCGGCCGGTGCCGCCGAACATAGAACTCACCGACTTCGACCCGTTCGACCGGGCGACGGCGGCCGATCCGTATCCGCGCTACCGGGAACTGCTTGCGGGCGGACGGGTGCACTACAACCCCGACCGCAGCATCTTCATCCTGACCCGATACGCCGACGTGCGGGCCGCCGCGCGCGCCGACCACGCACTCTCCAGCGCCGACGGCGTCACGTACGGCCGGATGACGTTGCCGGTGTTGATCACCACCGATGCGCCGCGACACACGCGAATGCGGAAGCAGGCCATGCCGGGTTTCACCAGGGGCGCGCTCGAGTCGTGGCGCCCGATGGTCGACCACTTGGCGGGCGAGCTGGTCGCCGGGCTGCTGGCGCAATCGCCCGCCGATGTCGTCTCGACAGTCGCCGTACCGATGCCGATGGGAATGATCGCGCACATTCTCGGTATCGGCGACGAAGACCAGGCGGCGTTCCGGAGGTGGTCGAACGACACGGTGCGTGTCGCCGACGTCAACATCTCGAAATCGGGTCTGCGGGAACTGGTTCCGGCGTTCTTGGGGTTTCGGCATATGCATGCGTTCTTCACCGATAAACTCAGCAAGGGAGAGCTACTCGGCGAGGACACCGTGCTGGGTCGGCTGGCGCGACACACCGAGGACGGGCGGCTGTGCTACGACGAGATGTTCTTCATCGCCGTGCTGCTCCTGCTCGCAGGCAACGAGACCACCACCAACATGCTCAGCACGCTGTTCTTGACGCTCGCCGAGCGACCCGATCAACTCGAATTGCTCAGGCAACGGCCGGAACTCATCGGTTCCGCCATCGAGGAACAGCTGCGTTTCTCGTCGCCGGTGCAAAGCTTCTATCGCACAGCACTCGTCGACTACCAGGTCGGATCCGCCACAATCCCCAAGGGTGCGCGAGTGTTGCTCGCGTGGGGTGCGGCCAATCGCGATCCCCGACAGTTCGACGATCCGGATGTCTTTCGGGCCGAACGTAATCCAACGGGCCACGTCGCCTTCGGCTCCGGTGTTCACCTGTGCCTCGGCGCGCAGCTCGCCCGCATGGAGGGTCAGGCCGTACTGCGCGAGATCGTCGATAACGTCGAGAGGGTCGAGGTGGTCGGCGAACCCACCTGGACGGCCAACCCCAACCTGCGCGGCCTCACGCGGATGAACGTTCGGCTGAAGCCGCGGAATTCGGGTGCTTGAGGCCTGCGGCACGGACGAGCGCGGCCAGCACGACCGCCATGAAAAGCAGTGCGGGGACATCGCCCCACAGATGGCCCACGTGCATGTGGTGTCCGCCGCCGAAGGACTGCACCGCCATGATGACGGCGTGCACGGCCGATGACCACACGACGAACCAGATGAAGCTCAGGTTCGCCTCCGGCTTGCGTGCGGCGTTCAGCAGAAAGACCCCGATGGTGAGGTAGAGGCCGACGATCATCATGAAGTACTGGGACTCGTAGGGCGCACCGGCATGCCATGCCCAGCCCGACGGCCAGACGACCGCCAGCGGGTAGAGGAGCAGCGTAACGACGCCGAACAAGGCCAGCGCCAATTGGAGAAGTCTGTACGGAGTCGTCATTGCGCCTTCCAATTCTTCATGTCGTTCACACGGATTCTGCATGCACCACAGTTCGTGAGCGTTAGGTGGGTCTGCACAGTGCGCGGCAAGACGAAAAGCCTTGTGGCATCCACTTTGTTGGCGATTCCTGCTTTCACCAGTCGCACGACGTCAAGCTCGGCCGGGGTCAGCGACCTCCACCCTGGGCGTAGGCAATGGCTTCCTCAGTGGACAGGGCTGCGCCTTCAACCCACACAGCGTCGAAGTCCTTCTCGCCCATTGCATCTCGCAGCGAGGCTACCGAGGCCTGATAGCCGTTGTCGTAGATCTTGAAGCGGACGACGTTGATGCGTTGCCTGATGCCCTGTGCCGCGCCGAAGAGTCGTGCTGCTTCGTGGTGACTGCCGGATTTCCCGGCCAGATCGGCGAGAATCTCGAGGATGTCGGGAACACAGATACGCGCCTCGTTTTCAGCCGCGCGCGCCAACGCATCGCGGGCGTCGCTCTCGGCCTGCTTCGAGTCACCCGCCGCCAGCAAGACGCGAGCGCGCCCCGTCAGAGCCCACGACAAGTAGATGCCCTTGGTTGCCGATACGGCCTCGTCGGCCCAGGAGCGCGCGACGGCGAGATCCCCGCCTGCCAACGCCGCCTCACCACCCCAGTAGCGCCACATCGCCCCCATCTCGCCCGCAACGCTGATGTGCTTCCACGCGGCCTCACCCGCCTCGTGCGCCCCCGCACCGTCCCCAGCGGCCAGCGCGGCGAGAGTCAGCACGTGGTAGCCCATCCCCACCAACACGTCGCCAATTTCCGCTGCACCCTCGAGTGTCGCCTCGGCAGCCGCTCGGGCGTCGGCCGCATGGCCCTGGTATGCGAGTATGACGCCTCGGCTCCCGAGACTGCTCAACCTCCAGATCTCATCGTGAGCCGCCGCGGCCTCAGATATCACCTCGCTTAGTTGTTTTTCAGCTCCGGCCAGATCGCCATTCGCCCCCTGCGCCAAGCCGAGCCAGAAGCGGCACTGACGCGAGTTTGATCCGTCGCCGATCGCATCGGCGAGATGGCCTCCTTCTTCGGCAGCCGCGCGCGCCGCGAGCGGGTCACCCGCTATGGTCGCGCCCTGCGCCTCCAAGGCGAGGACCTGACTCAGTCTCCACTGGTCACCGATCGCGCGGGCCAGGCCGATTGCCTCAGCGAAGTAGGACTTGGCCACCTCGCGGTCGTGGTAGCCGGCGACTGCGCCGCAGGCGGTCAGTGTGCGCGTCACAAGAGCGGGATCATCCACCTCGCGGGCAATCGCCAGGGCTTGTTCGGCCTGATCCAGGCTGTACTTGGCGGCGACCCACGCTTCGAGCACCGCTCTGTCGGCAAGCGCGCCTGCGCGCACTGCGTCTGGCACGTCGACATGGCGTTCGTCTCCGCCACTGAGGGCGGCATCGAACCAGGCCAGCCCTTCCCGGATGCGACCCCTGGTGAACCACACCGGCTGCAGCGATGTTGCGAGCTCCAACGAACGCCCGACGTCGCCGGCTTCGAGGCTCCACACGAAGGCGGCGCGCAGGTTGTCCATCTCCTCCTCGGTGTGCTCGACACGCTGCTCATAATCGGCACGGGCAGGCGCGTCGAGAAGGGCGGCCAGTGCGGTGTAGTGGTCGCGGTGAAGCGACCGGACGTTATCGGCCTCGCCGGACTCCGCCAGCTTCTCCAGCGCGTATTGGCGCACTGTCTCCAGCAGCCGGTATCGCGTTCGGCCGCTGGTGTTTTCGGCGACCACAAGCGACTTGTCGACGAGCAGAGCAAGCTGATCAAGCACTTGGTAACGCTCCACATCCCCGCCGCCGACAGCTTGTGCCGCATCAAGATCAAAGCCAGCCAGGAACACCCCGACGCGGCGGAACAAGATCCGCTCCGGTTCGCTCAGCAGCGCATGCGACCAATCCACCGAGGCGCGCAGGGTCTGTTGCCGGCGTACCGCGGTACGCGCGCCACCGGTCAACAGCCGGAAGCGGTCATGTAGACCTTCGAGGATCTCGGCCAGAGACAACGCGCGCACCCGCGCCGCCGCCAGCTCGATGGCCAGCGGCATCCCGTCGAGACGGCTGCAGATCTCGGCCACCACCGCGGCGTTCTCACTGCTAACGGTGAAGCCGGTCTGAGCCAGGCGTGCGCGATCGGTAAACAACTCGATGGCCGCATCGGCTAAGGAGAGCGACGGCACCCGCCACGTCGCCTCGCCCGAAACCCCGATCGGTTCACGGCTCGTGGCGAGCACGGTCAGCCCCGGCGCGCCGGCCAGCAGAGCGACGACCAGCTCGGCGCTCGCGTCGAGCAGGTGTTCGCAGTTGTCCAGCACCACCAGCATGTGACGGTCGCGAACGAACCGTAGCAGCGTGTCCATCGTGGATCGGCCGGGCTGGTCCGGCAGACCCAGCGCGCGCGCCACCGTCACCAGCACTACCGGCGGATGGGTGACGGGCGCCAGATCGACATACCAAACACCGTCACCGAACTCGGGCGCGATGCGAGCCGCGACCTCAACCGCGAGACGCGTTTTCCCGGCGCCACCAGCTCCGGTCAGGACCACCAACCGGTTATCGCCTAGCAACCGGCGCACATCATCAATCTCTTTCTCGCGCCCAACGAAATTGGTGAGCTGAACCGGAAGATTGTGCACACCAAAGCTTTTAGCGGTACGCAAGGGTGGGAACTCATTGCAAAGATCGGGGTGGCACAACTGCACCACACGTTCGGGGCGGGGTAGATCGCGCAGCGGGTGAATCCCGAGATCAGTCAGCCAGGCGCCGTCGGGGAGCCGGTCGATGACCATGTCCTCCGTCGCGCCCGACAGCACCGTCTGGCCGCCATGGGCGAGATCCCGCAGCCGCGAGGTTCGGTTGATGGTCGGGCCGGCGTAGTTGCCCTCGTCACGCAACTGCACCTCGCCGGTGTGCAGCCCGATGCGCAGCCGGATCGGGGCGAGCGGTGACCGCTGCAACTCCAGCGCACAGGCCACCGCGTCAGACGCGCGGGTGAACGCGGCCACGAAGCTATCGCCCTCGCCCTGCTCAACCGGCCGCACCCCGCCGTAGACGGCAATGACTTCGGAGACGGTTTGGTTAAGGCGTGCGAGGGCGGGGACCATCTCCTCGGGCTGGGTCTCCCACAGCCGTGTGGAGCCCTCAACGTCTGCCAGAAGCAGCGTCGCCATCCCCGTCGGCAAGAGCCCGCTCACAGCCGCCGTGGCCACGCCCACAGAATGTCACACGCAAAGCACTCCGCAGGGCTTTTACAACGTTGCCGGGCGCACAACCACGACTGATTTCGTCTTTTCGGGCCCGTCGCGCAGCAGCGAGATCACCTGGCCGTCAGATGCGGTCGCGGCGTACACCCCGTCAATGCCTGCGGGCTGCAACGCGCGCCCGTGACGGGCCGATTCCGCCTCGTCGGCGGTCAGGTAGCGGCGGGGAAAGGCCAGCAGGCAGGCCTCGTCGAGCGAATAGCTCAAGGCCGGGCGATCAGCCAGCGCGTCGAGCGTGCGGGCCTCATCCAGTCCGAACCGCCCGACGCGGGTCCGTCGCAGCGCGGTGAGATGGCCACCGACACCGAGTGCGGCGCCGACGTCGCGGGCGAGTGCCCTGATGTACGTTCCGCTCGAACAGTCCACCTCGACGTCGACGTCGACCACATCGGCCGACCGTCGCACGTCGCGCACCTCGAAGCGCTGGATGCGCACGGGCCGGGCGGCCAACTCGACGGCATGCCCCTCGCGCGCGAGCTGGTAAGCGCGCTTGCCGCCGACCTTGATGGCGCTGACCGCCGACGGTATCTGCGAGATGTCGCCACGCAGCGGCGCCACCGCGGCTTCGATGTCGGCATCGGTCACTCCCGCGGCCGAAACCGCATGCAGCATTTCCCCGTCGGCGTCCTCGGTGGTCGTCGTCTGCCCCAACCGGATGGTCGCGGCGTAGGACTTGTCGGTCGCGGTCAGCAGCCCGAGGATCTTGGTGGCCCGCTCGATACCGACCACCAGGACGCCGGTGGCCATCGGGTCGAGCGTGCCGGCGTGGCCGACTTTTCGGGTTGCGAAGATACGCCTGCACCGGCCGACCACGTCGTGGCTCGTCACACCCGCGGGTTTGTCGACCACCACCAGGCCGGCTTCGGGGCTCACAGCACGATCGCCGTCAGCGCCAATCCGTCACGCACCGACCAGCGGCCGTGCAGCGCCGTCAACGGCGGGCCGGACAGGGCCGCAGGGTCGATGAGGATGCGTGACTCGAATCCGCCCGAGGTGGCATTCCCGTCAACCGTGAACGTGATGTGCGCATCCTCGAAGCCCAGCCAGCGCCGGGTGACGGGAAACCACGCCTTGTACGTTGCCTCCTTGGCGCAGAACAGGATTCGATCCCAGTGCAGTCCGTCCGGCAGAGCGCCGAGCTCGGCTCGCTCGGCGGGCAGGCTGATCGCGTCGAGCACCCCGTGGGGCAGCACGTCATGGGGTTCGGCGTCGATGCCGACCGAGCGCACGGCGTCATGCCTGCCGACGGCCGCGCCGCGGTAGCCGTCGCAGTGGGTGAGGCTGCCGACCACACCGTCGGGCCAGCACGGCTCGCCCTTCTCCCCCTTCAGGATCGGCACCGGCGCCACCCCCAGCTCCCCCAGCGCCAGCCGCGCGCAATGGCGGACGGTGACGAACTCGTTGCGGCGCTTGGCCACCGACCGGGCGATCAGCGGCTCCTCCTCCGGCAGCGGCGCCAATTCCGGTGGATCGTCGTACATTTCGGCGGTGGCCACCCTTTCGGGCAGCACGCCGGAAAGAAGGGAGGCGGCGATCATCTCGACCGCGTCGCCTGCCGGTTGGCGATGCGCTCCTGCACCTTCTGCGCGCTGGTTCGCATCTCTTGGGTGATCTCGAAATGGCCGCCGAACTCGTTGAGATATCCAGGCGGGTACTGCGGGTCGGGCAGCACTTGGCGCAGCCACCGGTATGGCTTGCGGCGCCGCCATTCCCGCGGATAGCCGACCGACACCTCTTCGAAGCGCACGCCGTCGTACCACGTTGTCCGGGGAATGTGCAGGTGCCCATATACCGAGCAGATCGCGTTGTAGCGGGTGTGCCAGTCGGCGGTCGCCGTGGTGCCGCACCACAACGAGAACTCCGGGTAGAAAAGCGCCTCGCAGGGATCGCGCACCAACGGGAAGTGGTTCACCAGCACCGTCGGGGTCACCCAGTCGAGGTCCTCCAGCCGCTTGCGGGTGGCCTCCACGCGGTCGCGGCACCACGCGTCCTTCGTCGCGTACGGCTCGTTGGACAGCACGAACTCGTCGGTGGCCACCACATTGTGCTCTCGCGCAATGGTCAACCCCTCGGCCTTCGTCGCCGCCCCCTCGGGCAAGAACGTGTAGTCGTAGAGCAGGAACATCGGCACGATGGTGGCCGGCCCACCCGACTCGTTCCACACCGGGAACGGGTGCTCGGGGGTGATCACCCCCATCTCGTCGCACATGTTGACCAGGTAGTCGTAGCGGGCCCGGCCGAACACCTGCATCGGGTCCTTGTTCGTGGTCCACAGTTCGTGGTTGCCCGGCACCCAGATGACCTTGGCGAAGCGCTTGCGCAGCAAGTCGAGCGCCCATCGGATCTCGTCGGTGCGCTCGGCGACGTCGCCTGCGACGATCAGCCAGTCGTCGGGCGACGACGGGTGCAGCGACTCGGTGACCGGCTTGTTACCGGTATGACCCGTATGCAGGTCGCTGACCGCCCAGAGTGTCGCCACAGCCGACCAGCCTACTGAACCGCAACGAACCGGCCGGCCCCGCAACTAGAACATGTTCTCGTTTACCGTTCGATGCTGACGCGGTGACTTGTATAGTCCCCGCAGGGGACGACGAGCGCGAGGGGGCTTCATGGCCACGAGGATCCGGCTGTTGGCGGCGTTCGGCGCGCTGGTGACGGCGGTCATCCTGGTGATGCAGAGCGGCCCGCTGACCGTGCAGTCCGACCCGGTGCAGCTGCGCTCGACCGCCGCTCCACTGCCGATGGCGACCACGACCATCAAATGGCCAGTGATCGACACCGTCGACCCCGATCCGTTCGACGCGTGCCGCGACATCCCCCTCGATGTCGTTCAGCGCATCGGCCTGGCGTTCACCCCGCCGGAGCCGGAGGACAGCCTGCGCTGCCACTACGACGCAGGCAACTATCAGATGGCGGTGGAGGCGTTCGTCTGGCGCACCTACGAGCAGAGCCTGCCCCCCGACGCCGTCGAACTCGACATCGACGGCCACCGCGCGGCCCAGTTCTGGGTGATGAAGCCGACCGACTGGAACAACCGCTGGTGGATCACGTGCGCGATCGCGTTCAAGACCGACTACGGGCTGATCCAGCAGACGCTCTTCTACTCACCGAAGTACGCGGCCGACGACGTGGACTGCATGCAGACGAACCTGCAGCGGGCGCACGAACTGGTGCCGTACTACAAGTTCAAGGGCGATCCCTCTAACCAGTGATGCTGTCCATCGGGCTCGAGCGCTCGAGCATGCCGTAGGTCTCCTCGCCGCTCCACCGGTAGCGCACACCGGCCTGTTGCAGCGCCGGGAACGTCCAGTTCGCCATCTTCGCCAGCAGTTCTTCGGGCACGTCGGCGGGGTCGGTGATGTCGTGTGTCGACAACACGGTCTCGCCCTCGATTCGTTCGGTGCCGTCGGCGGTCTCCAGCACGACCGAGACGTCCTCGTCGCGCGGTTGCAGGCGTCTCAGCCACGGCGCCTCGAGGACGCGGGCCGGAATCAGCGGCCCGTCGCCGTCGAACAGATAACCCTCGTTGAAGGTCGGCTTGCCGTCCGGCCGTGGCGGATACGCGATGTAGCCGAACGCCCGGCCGCTCGGGAAAAGCGCCGACTGCCAGCAGTGTCCCCAGAATCCCTCGAGCCTGCGCACGCCCTGGCGCCGGATCCGCAGACCGCTGCCGGTGAACGCGTGCTCTTCGCCTCTGACGCGCACCGAACCCGTCGCCCGGAACAACTGCTCGTAGCGATCGCCGCCCATCAGGTCGCCCTCGACGGAGGTCTCCAAGGCCGACGCGGCGTCGGCCTGCAACGCGCCCTGCACCCACGGCGGCACCGCCATCGTGGCTTGCACCTCGAACCGCAGGTCGACCAGCGGCCCGTCCTTACGGCCGGCGGCGAGATCGGCGGACGACGTCTGCACCGCCTTGCCGTCGAAGGTCATCGTCCAGACGTCGAACGGCTTCTCACAGGCGAAGGCCAGCGGGCCGCCGCCGAGCACCGTCGGCTTGCCGCCCGGCCCCTCGACGGGCCACGCTCTCACCTCGTCGCGCAGCCGGAACACCCGGCCGTCGGGGAATGCGACGTTGACCTGAATGCTGTGGTGGTCCCAGTTCGAGGCGACGGCTTCCACGCCGACGCGCGGTAGGCCGACCAGCCCGCGGTCGTCGAACACCCAGAAGCTCACCGAATCCCGCATCTCGGGATCCGACGGCCGTTCGGCGAACATGTATTCGCGCGAGAGGTCGATTCCGCCGGTCAGATCAATTGCCATGTGCGCGTTCACCTTTCCTGGGTGATCCAGCGTCGCGAATGGTCGACGTAGCCGGCGAACAGCGGCCGGATGGCGTCCAGGTCGAGGCCGAACGCCTCGGGGTCGGCGTGTGAGGGCGGCTCGCGCTTCTCCGCGTTCTTCGCCCACCAGCTGCGCATCCGCGACTCGAACTCGTCGCTGACCGGTTCGCCGAGCCACGCGGACAGCCGCCGCACCTCACCGATCGGATCGGCCTGCATGGCGCGGAAATCGATGTCGAAGAATCGGTGGTCATTGCCGCCGTCACGGAACTTCACCGCCCGCTCCACCCCGACCGACCAGTGGGCGACGTTGAGCTCGCCCAGATAGCGGCGGTCGAGGTGGTCGGTGAAACCGCCTGCGATGTCGGCGTATACGTCGGCGACAGAGAGCAGCACGTCGGTCGGGTCGCGATGCGTCATCACGAACCGGGCGTCGGGGAAGACGCGGTCCAGATAGTCCAGCGACAGCACATGCGCGGGTGACTTCAACCGCCACGGCCTGATCGGCTCACCCCACTGCAGCAGTTTGAGCACCCGCCGCTCGTAGGCGTAGGTCGAGGTGTAATCGGCTTTGTCGAGGAGCCATTCGGAATACGACGGAATTTGAGCGAACGCCTGGAAGATCTGCGACGTGAAGTCCAGCGCCATCACGTCCAGACACTCCATCGGGCCGTGGACGTCCGTGGGCACGTGGTGTCTGCTGCCGACGAGCACTGCGCGCTGCTCCGGCGGGATGCGCGGATCGTCGCCGCTCACTGTCGACGGCGGCGGGCAGGGCTGCGCCGACTCCCAACTGCGCAGGTACCGCACGGCGGGATCCTGTGCGAGCAGAAACGACAGCGCGGTGGACCCGGTGCGGGGCAGGCCGAGCCCGAACAACGGCGCATCGACCGGCACGTCATCGATCTCGGGATGGCGGCGGTACCAATCCTCCACCTGCAGCCGCTGAGAGAGGTGCAGGCCGATGCGCGCGTAAATGAAGCCCTCGCCCCGGTCGTTGAGGCGAGCCTCGTCCCGCAGCGCCGTGACCAAGATCTCCAGCCCCTCGCGGAAGGAGTCGTCGCCCAAGTCGGCGAGGCCCGTTCGCGCGACGGCGGACGCCATCAACTCGCCCGGTGATGCCACAGTGCACCTCCCCAAATTCGTGACAGTACACTGTCATCATTGTGGGTGACCAGTCAATCGGAAATCGGCGCCGCTACGACAACCGCGCACGAGCCGAGAAGGCCGCGCAGACGCGCGAGCGCATCATCGCCGCCGGCAGCGAACTCGTGCACGCCTTCGACAGCTGGAACTGGCGCGACCTGACGTTCCGGTCCGTCGCCGAACGCGCAGGCGTCGGCGAGCGCACCGTCTACCGGCACTTCCCCACCGAACGGCATCTGCACGACGCCGTGATGCAGCGCCTGGAATCGGAGGCGGGCATCTCATACGAGGACGTCGACCTCGACAACCTCGGCGAGGTAACCGCCCGCGTGTTCACGTCGCTGCAGCGGTTCTCGGTCCGAGAGTCCGTGGACACGCCGCGCGATCCGACCTTCGTCGGCGTCGACGCCCGTAGGCGCGAGGCGCTGCTGCGCGCCGTCACTGCGTCCACGCCGCAATGGTCGGAAGCCGAACAGCGAATCACCGCAGGGCTTTTGGACGTGCTGTGGAATCTGCCGAGCTACGAACGGCTGGTGGGAGTGTGGGGGGTCGACGGAGCCGCCGCGACCGCGGCCGTCAACTGGCTGACGGCCAAGGTCATCGACGCGGTCGACAACGGCGACCCGCCGCCTGCGTAGCCTAAATCGGTGTGACCAAAGCCATGACTCTTATCGGTCGCACCCTCGGCCGCCTGCTGCGCCTGCCGCCGCATACCACCGAATACGACGTGGTCCACCGTGTGCGGGTGCCGATGCGCGACGGCGTCGAGCTGCTTGCAGACCACTACCGGCCGCTGACGTCGAACGCGGCGGGGACACTGCTGGTCCGCGGCCCTTACGGCCGCGGGTATCCCGTTTCGGTGCTGTTCGGCAGCATCTACGCCGCCCGCGGCTACCACGTCATCGTGCAGAGCGTGCGCGGCACCTTCGGCTCCGGCGGTGACTTCGACCCGTTCATGCATGAGGTGGCCGACGGCGCCGACACCGCCGCGTGGCTTCGCGACCAACCGTGGTTCACCGGGTCGTTCGCGACCATGGGCATGTCCTACCTCGGCTTCACGCAATGGGCACTGTTGAGCGACCCGCCGAAGGAGATGGCGGCCGCCGTCATCACCGTCGGACCGCACGACATCAGCGGACCTCGTTGGGGCACAGGGTCGTTCGGCCTCAACGACTTCCTCGGCTGGAGCGACAACGTCTCCCATCAAGAAGACCAGGGTCGGATTCGCAACATCGTGCGAATGGTTCGGTCCAGGCGGCAGCTGGCACGTGCGACGGCGGACCTGCCGGTCGGCGGGGCGGGCCGGACGCTGCTCGGCAAGGGTGCACCGTGGTTCGAGCCGTGGCTCGAGCATTCGGAGCACGACGACCCGTTCTGGGCGCCGACGCAGCTGCAGGCCGCGTTGGAGCACGCCGGGGTTCCCGTGCTGTTGCTCACCGGGTGGCAGGACCTGTTCGTAGAACAGACGCTGGAGCAGTACGCGCGACTACGCCGACGCGATGTGCCGGTCGCGGTGACCGTCGGACCGTGGACCCACGCGCGCATGCTGACCGCCGGTGCACCGACCGTGCTCCGCGAATCGCTCGCGTGGCTGGACACGCACCTGGCAGGACATCGCCGCCTGAAGCGCGGCCCGGTGCGCGTCCAGGTCAACCACGACGGGTGGCTCGAGTTCGAGGACTGGCCGCCCCCGATGCCGGAGCAGGTGCGCTATCTGCAGCCGGGCGGCCGGCTGGGCGATGCGGTGCCGCCCGACACCGCGCCTACAGCGGCTTTCACCTACGACCCCGCCCATCCCACCCCGACCATCGGTGGCCGGCTGCTGGCCCCCGAGGCAGGCTATCGCCGGGACCACAAGCTCGCTGCGCGCGCCGACGTGCTGACGTTCACCGGCGACGCGCTGGCGCAGGACGTCTACGTCGTCGGGAACCCGATCATCGAGCTGTCGCACTCCTGCGACAACCCGCACAACGACCTTTTCGTCCGGGTCAGCGAGGTGGACGCAAAGGGACGGAGTCGCAATGTCAGCGACGGATATCGCCGTGGCACAGCCACTTCGGGCACGGAGACCATCGAACTGGACCCCGTCGCGCACCGGTTTCGGGCCGGCTCGCGCATCAGGGTGCTGGTGGCGGGCGGGTCGCATCCGCGGTTCGTCCGAAACCTGGGCACCGGGGAGCCGCTCTCCACCGGCAGGCAGTTGCGGCCGGCCACGCACACCCTGCACCTCGGCGACGGCGCATCGCGGCTGCGACTGCCTGCAGGCCCGCGACCGTCAGCCGACTGTGCAAAATCAGCCTGATCGTCAATTTCCTGGTGTAACACTCATGGCATGGATGCCAACCGGGTCCGTTACGCGCGCAACGGCGATGTTCACCTCGCTTATCGAACGCTCGGCGAGGGCGAGATGCCGCTCGTCATGGTCCCGGGATGGGTGAGCAACGTCGACCTCTACGACGACCCGGCTTATCCCTTCGCGCCGTTCATCGAACAACTCACGCAGCAGACCAGGCTGATTCTGTGGGACAAGCGCGGTACGGGCCTGTCGGATCCAGTGCATCGGATCCCGACACTCGACGAGCGCATGGACGATCTGCACGCAGTACTCGACGCTGCCGAGGTCGAGCGTCCAGCGCTGCTCGGCGTCTCCGAGGGCGGACCCATGAGTCTCCTGTTCGCCGCAACCTTTCCAGATCGGGTCCAGTCAATGGTGCTCTACGGCACTGCCGCACGGTTCACGCGGGACCTACCCGACTTCGAATGGGGCTGGGACGCAGACTGGTTCCGTCACAACGGCATTGAGGCGTTCGAAAAGCATTGGGGCGAAGGGGTGTCCGCGGACATCATGCTGGGAGATGCAGCCAAGACACCCGGGGTTCGCGAGATGATTGGCAGATACGAACGCGCCAGCGCCAGCCCGGCCATGGCGGTGATGTTGGCGGAGGCTCTCGGCGAGATCGATGTGCGCGACATTCTGCCTGCAGTCCCGACGAGAACGCTAGTGCTCTGCCGGCCCGGCGATCAGCTTGTTTCGCTCGAGGCGGCCGAGGCTCTGGCCAGTGCAATGCCCAATGCAGAGTTCCGGCAATTGCCCGCTGGCGCTCACGCACTGTTCGACACTGCGCTCGGCACCGCGACACTTGAATTCGTCTGCGGCGCTCGAAACCGGCCGACCGGTGAACGAATGCTTGCGACGGTACTGTTCACCGACATCGTCGGGTCCACCGAACAACTGAGCAACAGAGGCGACTCCGAGTGGCGGCTTCAACTCGACGTGCACGATCAGTTGGTGGATCGAACGCTCTCGCATTACGGCGGCCGGCGCGCCAAGCACACCGGCGACGGCATATTCGCGCTGTTCGACGGGCCTACGAAGGCCGCTCGGTGTGCGCTGGATCTGGTTCCCACGCTGGCCAGCCGGGGTATCCGAATCCGTGCCGGCGTGCATATCGGAGAGTGTGAGCGGCGGGGCGACGAGTGGTGCGGACTGGCCGTCCACACGGGGGCGCGCATCGGTGCGATGGCCGGCGCCGGCGAGGTACTGACGAGCCGAACGGTGCGCGACCTTTCGGCAGGGTCCGACCTGCATTTCCAGAGTCTCGGACCTCATCTACTCAAGGGGCTGCCGGAAGAAACCGAGGTCTTCCGGGTGAGTGCAGCTGCCGCTTAGCTTAGCCGACTGAATCGCGCACGCGCGCAGCGATGTCCCGCAGCGTGGCGTCGTCGTGCACCGGCGTGGCCCACATCGGGTTGACCGGCAACGGCACCCAGCTCGTGCACCCGGCGTATTCCGGCACCCGCCGCAAGCGCTCCGGCTCGGCCAACGGGCTCACCTGAACCACGAGCACCGTCAGCCGGTGCTTCGGCCGGAAGTCCAGCCGATCGGCTTGCACCGACTCAGCGGTCCAAATGTGCAGCGGTGCAATGTGTTGCAATCCGTCGGGCCGGTTGACCTCAACAGCGGCGACGACCTTCGCGCCAGCACGCAACACGATCTCGGTCTCGGTGCTGTCGGCGGCCGCCCGCGTCAGCAGGTCGCGATGCTCGGGCCGAACCCGCTGCGTGTGACTGTGGGCGACCGTCGGGAAGAACAGAAAGTGCGGCGAATCGAGTGTGAACCCCTTCTCATGGATGCCGCCCTTGCGCAGCAGCACTGTCTGGCGGCCGTCGAGCATCGCATGCACCGCCGCGCTCCATTCCTTGAGCGCCGGTTGGGTCAGTGCCTTCGCGGTCACCCGGCGCTTGCGGTCCGCGCTTCGATGCGCGCCCGGACCTCGGGACGGCGCAGCGGCGGAACGGTCTTGGGTGGTTGCTTGCGCGCGGGCAGGGCCGCCAGCAGCCGCGTCGTGGTCGCGGTGACCTCGGCGACCGCGGTCTCGAAAGCGTCGGCGTTGGCCGCGGTCGGCCGTGTCACGCCACTGACCTTGCGGACGTACTGGCGCGCGGCGGCCTCGATCTCCTCGGCGGTCGCCGCCGGCTCAAGGCCGCGAAGCTCGGTGATGTTTCGACACATACGCCCAACTTTCGCGTGTGTCGCATCGCGCTGCAAGTGCGCGTACCCGGCAACGAACCGGTATCACAATTCTCGCCCCGGGTGGGTGGCCCGCCAAACGGGTCGAGACGACACGCCGTTCTTGGCGATTATGTGCGCTTGCCGTTAGGGAAGACGCCGGTGACCTTGCACTCGGGGAAATTCTCGCGATGGGTGGTGATGGCGTCCGCTCTGTCACCAGCGATCACCAGGCGGGTGTGCTCGAACTCGTCGCCGTCCATGCTGAATACCACGTATAAATCCTGCACTTCGATCTTCCTTCCGCGGCAAACGAGTCACTTGCCGACCGGCGTGAGCTTCAGCCCGTTGTGGAGCCCGGTCGCGTCTGAGGAGAACCCCTCAATCTCCCCAAGATCGTCGGTCATCGCATTCCGGCAACCATAGGAATTAATGTGCACCTATGTCAATAAACCGGAAGCATTTTCTGCGGTGGTCCGTACCCTGGCACTTGCCACAGACTTCGTTGGGACGTTCAGCGCCGGTTTCCGGTTCTGGCTGAGCGGTTGGTGGGAGACTGAGGCGCAGCCACGAGCGGATACGGGAGCGGCCATGGCGACGGTGTATGTGGTGACAGCGGGCAGCGGCGACACCTACCGCATCGAACGGGTCTACCTCGACCGGGACGAGGCGGATGAGTTCGCTAACGCCTACAACGGAATTGCGCCATTCGAGCCCGTCCACGTCGAGGAATGGGCGACCGGTGCGCCACCGGGAGCATACGACGGTCCATATTGGCGCGCCGAGTGGTGGGCCCGGGTTCCGATCAGTAAGCGGCGCGCAGAGCTGCGGCATACTCGCGACGGCGAGCGGCGCGACGACTTCGACATCCGCCAGCAGTGGTGGACCGGGGACGCACTGCCCGACGCCAAAGTGGTGCGCCGCGAACTGGCCGGCATGCCGAGGGTCGAGGTGGTCGGGTTATCCCGGGAGAAGGTCGAGGAATTGTTCTGGGACACGATCACCGAGGTCAGGGCCGACCTTGCAGGAGTCCAGCGGAAGTGATTTCGGTGCCTTCATGCACAAAACGGAAACGAATGGCCATGATCGCTCGACAGCGTCGCTAACTGTGAGTCATGATCCATCCATGGACCAGCCTGCGTTGGGACGACTCGGCCATCACATCATCACCAGGCGGGTAGCGCTGGGCTATCGCACCCGCACCGACCTCGCCAACAGCCTGCAGTTCACCGTGCGAACGCTCGCCGACATCGAGAATGGCGTCCGCAAGGCCAGCCCCGGGACCTACGCCATGTTGGAGAACAAGCTCGCATGGGCGCCCGGAAGCATCGACGCGATACTCGCCGGCGGTGAACCCAGAGAACTGGTCGTCAAGCTGAATCGGGGCAACTCGAATCGGGTGGCCGACTTCACCGCGGACGCGCTCGCTCACGCCTCGACGGAAGATCTTCTGCTGGAGCTGCGGCGCCGCATCGTCGTTCCCCGGCGCCGCCACCAAGAATCGTGGGACGACTGGGACGACGGCCTCAAGCCGTACGGGCGCTGGACTGAGGAAGGCTGAAAGCGGTTCCAGCGTCGCGTGTTCGATAGGTTCAGACCATGACCAACAACGACGTGCTGCTTGTCCAAACCGAAGAGCGGGTGCGCACCCTCACCCTGAACCGCCCCCAATCCCGCAACGCGTTGTCGTCTGCACTGCGTAAACGCTTCTTCGCCGCGCTGCGCGACGCCGAGGCCGACGACGCCGTCGACGTGGTCATCGTGACCGGCGCCGACCCGGTGTTCTGCGCCGGGCTCGACCTCAAGGAACTCGGAGACACCACGGAGCTGCCCGACATCTCGCCGAAGTGGCCGCCGATGACCAAGCCGGTGATCGGCGCCATCAACGGCGCGGCCGTCACCGGCGGCCTCGAGTTGGCGCTGTACTGCGACATCTTGATCGCCTCCGAGCAGGCCCGGTTCGCCGACACCCACGCCAGAGTGGGCCTGCTGCCGACGTGGGGGCTGTCGGTGCGGTTGCCGCAGAAGGTCGGTGTGGGCATGGCCCGCCGGATGAGCCTGACCGGTGACTATCTGTCGGCGGCCGACGCGCTGCGGGCCGGGTTGGTGACCGAGGTCGTGCCGCACGACGAGCTGATGGCGACGGCCCGGCGGGTGGCCGCATCGATCGTCGGCAACAACCAGAAGGCCGTGCGCGCGCTGCTGGGGTCCTATCACCGCATCGACGACGCGCATACCAACGACGGCCTGTGGATCGAGGCGGCCTCGGCGCGGCAGTGGATGAGCACCGCAACCGGCGACGACATCGCCGCCAACCGCGACGCCGTAATCCAGAGGGGCCGTACCCAAGTGCGTTGACCGCGCCTAGGCTGCCCGGTGTGAACAAGGCACACGAGATGTGCGGCAGCGACGAGTGGCGGCAGGCGATGCGCGAGGTCATCCTGCCGTGGGCGCTGGGCGGCACCGATCTCGGCGACGACGTGCTCGAGGTCGGGCCCGGCTACGGCGCCACCACCGACGTGCTCAGCCGCGCGGTGCCGCGGCTGACCTCGGTCGAGATCGACGGCGAGCTGGCCGCGATGCTGACCGACCGCTTCGCCGACGTCCCCACGGTCGAGATCGTCAACGGCGACGCGACATCGCTGTCGTATGACGATGACCGGTTCACCGGCGCCGCGTGTTTCACGATGCTGCACCACGTTCCGACGGTCGAGTTGCAGGACCGGCTGTTCGGCGAAGTCGCCCGCGTGCTGCGGCCGGGCGCTGCGCTGGTCGCCAGCGACAGCCTGGGCAGCGAGGAACTCGAGGCGCACCACGAGGACGACACCTACAACCCCGTCGATCCGTCGACGCTGCCGGACCGGCTCGCCGCGGCCGGATTCACCGACGTCGACGTGCGCACCAACGACTACGGCTGGGCCGTCATCGCGCGGGTCGGCGGTTGACTCAGCGCTAGGGTTCCAACTCCAGGTCGACCCGAACCACCTGCTGTATGCCCGGCTGGTCGGTCACCGGCTCGGCTGGGTTCGGGCCGAAGGTGGGGCTCAATTCGCCCCCTGGACCGGCGAACTGAACGCTGAAGGCCGGCATCACCGGGGCGCTCGTGATGTAGAGCACCTCACACACGCCATCCCTCAATCGCGAGCGAAAGAACTGGCCTACAGCGACTTTACGGGTGTCGGACGAACCCTCCGAGAGGATCGCGGAGGAGCCTCGGCGAACAGTCGCAAGCGTCGACGCCCCGACGCACTGGTCGGAATCCGAGGTCTGCTCGAAAGACCGGTGGATCACCACGTAGACAGCGGTGCCCACGGTTTCCGCGCCCGCGGGCTCTGCAGCTGACTGCGGCGCCGAAAGCAGGGTCGCCGATGCCACGACGGCAGCGATACAGACCAGCCTGTTCATCGGGTCGATCCTTCCTCGCGTCGTCGGCGATCACAACCGCCGGTCACCGCGTGGCCGATGTGCCGGGCACCAGCCAGTGACCGGAGAAGGCACGCCAGCCGACGAACAGCAGCCGCAGCACCATGAACGTGCTCAAGCCGGACCAGATGCCCAGCAGGCCCCAGCCGAAGATCAGCGACAGCCAGATCAACGGCAGGAAGCCCGTGAGCGCGCTGATCAACGTGGCGTTGCGCATGAATTTCGCGTCACCGGCCCCGAGCAGCACTCCGTCGAGCGCGAACACTATTCCGGCGACGGGCAGCTGGGCGACCATGAACCACCACGGGACCCTGATCGCGTCGAGCACCGAGCGGTCATCGGTGAACACGCTCGGAAAAACCGAGGCGCCGACGGCGAAGACACCTGCGAGCACCGCAGAGGCGACCGCGGAGAAGACGGTCACCCGCCATGCCACCGACTTGGCGTGCGCGAGCTCCCCGGCACCGAGCGCCGCGCCGACCAGCGACTGGGCCGCAATCGCCAGCGAATCCAGCACCAGCGCAAGGAAACTCCACAGCTGCAGCACCACCTGGTGCGCGGCGACCGCGGCCGCGCCGAAGCGGGCCGCGACGGCTCCAGCCGAGACGAAGCATGTCTGAAACGCCAGCGTCCGCAATAACAGATCCCGGCCCATCACCACTTGCGCGCGCAATACCGTCGGATGCACCCGCAGCGGCACCTGCTCCACCAGAAGCGCACGGCAGAAGAGCAGCGCGGCCAGCCACTGGCCGACCAGATTGGCCACCGCAGAGCCGACCAGTTCCAGCCGCGGCATGCCCAGCCAGCCGTACACCAGCAGCGGACACAGCACGGCCGACACCGCGAACCCGGAGACGACGTAGCGCAGCGGCCGCGCGGTGTCCTGCACACCGCGCATCCATCCGTTGCCGGCCGCGGAGATCAGGATGGCGGGTACGCCGACGATCGCGATCCGCACCCACGGCAGCGCGGCCGCGGCGATGTCACCGCCGGCGGCCAACGCCGAAACCAGCGGCACGGCGGCGACCTGCACCACGACCACGATCAGCGCACCCAACCCGACCGCCAGCCAGGTCGCCTGAACCCCTTCCCCCACCGCCGCGTTGCGGTCACCCGCCCCGAAGAAGCGCGCCGAACGCGCGGTGGTGCCGTAGGACAGGAACGTCATCTGCGAGCTCAGGGTGCTCAGGACCAGGCCGCCGATGGCAAGGCCGGCGAGGCTGACCGCGCCAAGTCGACCGACGACCGCCAGGTCGAACAGCAGGTAGATGGGCTCGGCGGCCAGCACCCCGAGCGCCGGAAACGCCAGCGCGGCGATTCGACGGCCGCTGGCCGCGACGGCAGGATCCTGGGCGCCCGGCTCAGCCAAGGCGCCGCTGGCGTCCGTCAGCCAAGAGCAACGTGCAGCGCCTCGACGACGTCCTCCGCCGACCCGGACGTCGAATAGCCTGCGGCGTGCGGGTGGCCCCCGCCGCCGAAACCGCTGGCGATCGCGGCGAGGTCGATCGACTTGGCCCGCATCGACACCGACCAGTGCCCGGGTTCGATTTCCTTGAAGACCGCGGCGACCTCCGCCTGCTGGGTGGTACGCACGATGTCGACGATGCTCTCCACCTCTTCGGCTCGCGCGTCGGCCCATTCCCGATGTCCCACAATGGCATACACGAGGCCCCGGCCGTCGGCGGCGTCCGGCAGCAGCTTCGCCGACGCCAGCACGCGCGACAGCATCGGCAGCCATGCGAAGGGATGCGTGTCGAGCAGGGTGCGGCTGATCGCTGCATTGTCGACGCCCAATTCGACCAGCCGGGCGGCCAGCCGGTGGGCGCGAGCGCTTGCCCACCGGAACGACCCGGTATCGGTGGTCAGCCCGGCGTACAGACAATGCGCGACCCCGGCGTCGATCGGCTTGCCCCAGGCGTCGAGCAGTTCGGCCACCAGCATGGTGGTCGAGTCGGCGGCCGGGTCGACGAAGTTCGCGCTGCCGAACAGCTGGTTGGAGGCGTGGTGGTCGATCACCAGCACCTCACGACCCGGTTCGGCCAGCTCGCGCAGCCCGCCGAGCCGGTTGACGCTGGGAATGTCGACGGTCACCACGAGATCGGCATCGCGACGGATGTCGCTCGGCGGCACGAGCAGGTGACCGCCCGGCAGCGACTGAAGCGATTCCGGCAGGCCGGCCGGGGTCGCGAAGCTCACCTCGACGTCCTTGCCCGCATGCTCCAGCACCAGCGCCAACGCCAGGCCGGCGCCCACGGTGTCGGCGTCGGGATAGACGTGGCACACCACGCTGATGGACGCGGCGGCGTTGAGGAGACCGGCTGCGCCCTCGGCGTCGACGCGCTGACCCACCAAGAAGTCTGCGTCGGTCTTCGGGTCAATCGCGGTCAACGGTGTCCTCAGCGTCTCGCTCGTCGTCTAGCTCCCCGCCGTCCTCGCCCCGGTCCTGACGATACGGGTCCTCGTCGCCGGCGTGCTTGGCACCCTGCCGAACCCTCGCCAAATCCTCATCCGCCGCGCGGGCACGCGCCAACAATTCCTCCATGCGATGGGCCGTGTCGGGCACGGTGTCGCGGACGAAGGCCAGCGTCGGCGTGAAGCGAACACCCAGCGCCGCACCGACCTTCGTGCGCAGCATGCCCGTGGCCTTCGACAGCGCGGCGGCGGCCCCCGCATAGTCCGGCTCATCGGAGAGGGATTTGCCCAGCACCGTGTAGTACAGCGTCGCGTCGTGCAGGTCGTTGGTGACCTTCGCATCGGTGATCGTGACGCCCGCCAGCCGCGGATCCTTGATCTCGTACTCGATCGCCGTGGCGACGAGCTCGGATATGCGCTTGGCCAACCGGCGTGCTCGTGCCGGATCGGCCATTTAGGTCCGTTCCTTCTCGACGAGCTCGTAGGTTTCGATGACGTCGCCTTCCTTGATGTCGGAGTAGGTCAGCGTCAAACCGCACTCGTACCCGTCGCGCACCTCGGTGACATCGTCCTTCTCCCGACGCAGCGAGGACAAGGTCAGGTTGTCCGCCACCACGACGCTGTCGCGCAGCAGGCGTGCCTTCGCATTGCGCCGCATGATGCCCGAGGTGACCAGGCAGCCGGCGATGTTGCCAACCTTCGACGACCGGAAGATCGCGCGGATCTCGGCGCGGCCGAGCTCCTTCTCCTCGTAGATCGGCTTGAGCATGCCCTTCAGCGCGCTCTCGATCTCGTCGATGGCCTGGTAGATCACCGAGTAGTAGCGGATCTCGACACCGTCGCGGTTGGCCAGCTCGGTGGCCTTGCCCTCGGCCCGGACGTTGAAGCCGATGATCACCGCATCGGAGGCCGACGCCAGGTTGACGTTGGTCTCGGTGATGCCGCCGACTCCGCGGTCGATGACACGCAGCTCGACCTCGTCGTCGACCTGGATCCCCATCAGCGCTTCCTCGAGCGCCTCGACGGTGCCCGCGTTGTCGCCCTTCAGGATCAGGTTCAGCTGGCTGGTTTCCTTCAGCGCCGAATCCAGGTCCTCGAGGCTGATCCGCTTGCGGCTGCGCGCCGCCATCGCGTTGCGCTTGCGGGCGCTGCGGCGGTCGGCGATCTGGCGCGCGATGCGGTCCTCGTCGACAACGAGGAGGTTGTCACCGGCGCCGGGCACCGAGGTGAAGCCGATGACCTGCACCGGCCGCGACGGCAGCGCCGCCTCGATGTCGTCGCCGTGCTCGTCGACCATGCGGCGGACGCGACCGTAGGCGTCGCCCGCGACGATCGAGTCGCCGACCTTCAGCGTGCCGCGCTGGATGAGCACGGTGGCCACCGGACCGCGGCCACGGTCGAGGTGCGCCTCGATGGCGACACCCTGGGCTTCCATATCGGGGTTGGCCCGCAGGTCGAGTGCGGCATCGGCGGTCAGCAGAACCGCCTCCTCCAGCGCCCCGATGTTGGTGCCCTGCTTGGCCGAGATGTCGACGAACATGGTGTCGCCGCCGAATTCCTCGGGCACCAAACCGTATTCGGTCAACTGCCCGCGAATCTTCTGGGGATCTGCACCCTCTTTGTCGATCTTGTTGACCGCCACCACGATCGGCACATCGGCCGCCTGCGCGTGGTTGATGGCCTCCACCGTCTGCGGCATGACGCCATCGTCGGCAGCGACCACCAGGATCGCGATATCGGTGGCCTTCGCGCCGCGGGCACGCATGGCGGTGAACGCCTCGTGGCCCGGGGTGTCGATGAAGGTGATCAGCCGCTCGCCGCCGTCGAAGTCGACGGCGACCTGGTAGGCACCGATGTGCTGGGTGATGCCGCCGGCCTCTTCCTCGCGGACGTTGGCCTGACGGATGGTGTCCAGCAGACGGGTCTTGCCGTGGTCGACGTGACCCATCACGGTCACCACCGGCGGACGGCTCTCCAGGTCGGACTCGTCGCCTTCGTCCTCGCCGTAGGTCAGGTCGAAGGACTCCAGCAGCTCGCGGTCCTCGTCCTCGGGGGACACGACCTGGATCTTGTAGTTCATCTCGCTGCCGAGCAGTTCCAGCGTGTCGTCGCCGACCGATTGCGTCGCGGTGACCATCTCGCCGAGGTTGAACAGCGCCTGCACCAGCGCGGCCGGGTTGGCGTCGATCTTCTCCGCGAAATCGGACAGCGATGCACCGCGGGCCAGCCGGACGGTCTCGCCGTTGCCTTTGGGCAACCGCACGCCGCCGACGACCGGTGCCTGCATGTTCTCGTACTCGGCGCGTTTCGCCCGCTTCGACTTGCGGCCGCGCTTGGGCGCGCCGCCGGGACGACCGAACGCGCCCGCTGCGCCGCCGCGCTGACCGGGACGGCCGCCGCCACCGGGGCGACCGCGATAGCCGCCGCCTGCCGGGGCACCGCCGCCGCCACCGCCGGGGCCGCCGGTGCGGTAGTTACCGCCGCCGCCTCCGCCGGGACGTCCGCCACCACCGCCTGGGCCGCCGCGGCCACCGGCTGCGGGACGCGGGCCGCCGCCCGGACGACCGGTGGCGCTTGGCCGCGCACCGGGTGGCCTTGGCGGCATATTGCCCGGCGTGGCGCCCGGACGGGGGCCGCCGCCGGGCCGCGGGGCGCCGGGTCGTGGCGCCTGCGGCCGGGGAATCGCCCGCTCGGCGGGCTGTGCACTTGAGAAGGGGTTGTTCCCGACGCGCGGAGTGCGCGGGGCGGGCTTGGGCCCCGGCGTTGCGGGACGGGGACCCGGGGTCGGGCCGGGACGTGCCGGCGCTGAAGCCGGCGCTGAAGCTGCTGCCGCAGCGGGTGCGGCGGCAGCGGGAGCCACGGGCTCTGCAGGCGCGGGTGCCGGTTGCGCGGGAGCTGCCGGCTTGGGACCCGGCGCCTTCTCCGGCGCGGGTGCCGGCTTCGCGGCCGCCGTCTTTGCGGGCGCGCCGTTTCCTTCGGCCTTGACCTTGTCCGCTGCGGGCTTTGCTCCGCCGAAGGACTCGCGCAGCCGGCGCGCTACGGGGGCCTCCACGGTGGAGGATGCGGATTTGACGAATTCGCCCTGTTCGCTCAGTCGGGCGAGCACTTCTTTGCTGGTTACACCGAGTTCCTTAGCCAACTCGTGAACGCGGGCCTTGCCTGCCACTTACTCTCCTGTCTAGAGGCGCAAGCGGTGGTGGGCCGCGCCCCGGGTTTAGCTACGACGCATGGTCATCGTCTGGACTTCACGGTGTGCTCATGTTCTTCGCTGCCTGTTCTCTTTACCGAGGTGGCCGGGCGCTCCGATGTCTCGAAGTGTTCCAGCACCGCGGATGTTTCCGGTGAGCCGGTGATGCGCAACGCTCGAGCGAATGCTCGCCGCCGGATTGCTGCGTGCAAACACTGCTGGTCAGGGTGCAACCACGCACCCCGCCCAGGCAGGTTACCTGCTGCGTCAACGATCACGGCGAAATTGCCGTTCCCGCTGTCTTCGGCAACCACCCGAAGCAGTTCGGCGGCCAGCTCTCGCTTCCGACAGCCGACACAGGTCCGTACGGGTCCGTCCGTACTTCGATGCGGCGACGCCGAAGTCTCGCGCTGGATCACGCCTGAGTCTACCGTCTGAGCCCTTGCGAACCGAAACGGCCGACCATCGCTACCTGTCGTGCACAGCCCCGCGCGTCGCGTCGGGTTTGGGCGGACTGTCCGGCGCCGTGGCCGCGTCGCTTCTGATGTCGATGCGCCAGCCGGTCAGCCGGGCCGCGAGCCGGGCGTTCTGGCCCTCCTTGCCGATGGCCAGCGACAGCTGAAAGTCGGGTACCACCACCCGCGCAGCGCGGCCCGCCTCGTCGATCACCTGCACCGACACCACCTTGGCCGGCGACAGGGCGTTGGCGACGAACTTCGCCGGGTCCTCGTCGTAGTCGATGATGTCGATCTTCTCCCCGGACAACTCACTCATCACGTTGCGCACGCGCTGACCCATCGGCCCAATGCAGGCGCCCTTGGCGTTGAGCCCCGGTACCCGCGACCTCACCGCGATCTTGGAGCGATGGCCGGCCTCGCGGGCCACCGCGACGATCTCGACCGAGCCGTCGGCGATCTCGGGCACCTCGAGCGAGAACAGCTTGCGGACCAGGTTGGGGTGGGTGCGCGACAGCGTGATCAGGGGTTCGCGCGCGCCGCGGGTGACACCGACGACGTAGCAACGCAGCCGGTCGCCATGCTCATACCCTTCGCCGGGCACCTGCTCGGCGGCGGGGATGACGCCCTCGGAACCCTTCGTCTCGCTGCCCATCCGGACCACGACCAGGCCGCGAGCATTGGCGCGGCTGTCGCGCTGGATGACGCCGCCGACGATCTCGCCCTCACGGGTGGAGAACTCGCCGTAGTTCTTCTCGTTCTCGGCGTCGCGCAACCGCTGCAGGATGACCTGGCGCGCGGTGGTGGCCGCGATGCGGCCGAATCCCTCTGGGGTGTCGTCCCATTCGCTGAGGACGTTGCCGTCTTCGTCGGTCTCGCGCGCCATCACTTGCACGACACCGGTCTTGCGGTCGATCTCGATGCGGGCGTCGGCTTCATGACCCTCGGTGTGGCGATAGGCGGTGAGCAACGCGGACTTGATGGTCTCGACGACGACATCGACCGAGATGCCCTTGTCGGCCTCGATGGCGTGCAGCGCGGCCATGTCGATGTTCATGCTCCAGCCTCCTTCCCCGGTTGGCCTGCCAACTCGAGCTCCCGCTGGCTCGGGGATGAAAACTCCACCTGGACAACGGCTTTGGCGACACCGCCGAGGGGCAGCTCGCGAACGGAATAGTTGCCCTTGCCTTCGGGCACGACGAGGCGCACAGTACCGTCCCCGGTCGCACCGAGCCGGCCCGTCAGCTGCGAGCCGTCGGACAGTGTCAGTTCCACCCTGCGGCCGTGGGCCCGCCGATAGTGCTTCTCCTCGGTGAGCGGCCGCTCCACACCCGGCGAAGTCACCTCGAGGACATACGGCGCACCGGAATTCGCCGCGTCGACGGTGTCGAGCAGTTCGGATGCGGACCGGGACAACACGGCTATCGAGTCGAGATCGAGGCCCCTGTCACCGTCGGCGATCACCGTGATGCGCGGTGGACGCGCGGCCGCGTCGATGACGACGTCTTCGATCTCGTAGCCCGCGCGCGCGAATTCGCCGTCGAGTAGCTCGATCACCTGCTTCTGCGACGGCAATTTCGCAGACCGCAGCTGCGGATCCGATGCCACGGCGAGCTCCTCATGTTGAATTGTCCCGACGTGGCCAACGATACGCCAGTGAACAACAGCCGAACCGCAATCTCGCAGCCGTGCCCAGCGAATACACAGTGCGTGTTTCGGCAATGGCAGGATTGCGTCGTGCCGAGAGCCATCCCCGTCGTCAGCAGGCGGCGAATGCTGCTCGGGACGGCGGCGCTGGCGGCATTGGGCGTCACGGCCGCCGCGTGCGGCAAGTCGCCGCCACCGCCCGAGCTCAACGACCTGCTGGCCCAACTCGACCGGGCGCGCAGCGACAGTCAGCTGGCCAGCGACGCCGCCGCGACCGCCAAGCCCCCGCTGCGGCCGGCGTTGGCCGCCGTCTCGTCCGATCGGTCGAGGCATGCCGAGGCGCTGTCCAACGAGATCGCCCGCCTGACCGGCGCGGCCACCACATCGTCGGCCACCACGACCAGTCCCGCGGCTGCGAGCGCACCGACCACGAAGGACGTCGTCGCTGCGCTGCGCGCGTCGGCCGACGGCGCGGCCCGGTTGGCCGCCCAGATGTCCGGCTATCGCGCCGGGCTGCTCGGTTCGATCGCCGCGTCGTGCACCGCGAGCTACACGGTGGCCTTGACATGACCTCCCCCGAGTCGACCGGCCCGTCGCGGCCACCCGACACCGATGCCGCCGCGCTCTTCGACGCCGTGACCACCGAGCACGCCGTCATCTACGGCTACGGCCTGGTGTCGGCCCATTGCACGCCGCAGGAGAACGAACTGGTCGCCGATGCGATGGCCGAGCACCGCGAGCGTCGTGAGACCGCGATCGCGATGCTCACCGGGCGCGGCGTGGACCCGCCGCTGCCCGCCGCCGGCTATCAGTTGCCGTCACAGCTGGCCAACCCGACCGACGCCGCGAACCTCGCGGTGCGCATGGAAGAGGATTCCGCCGTGGCGTGGCGGGCGGTGCTCGAACAAGCCATCACTGCCGAACAGCGCACGTTCGCGGTGACCGCGCAGACGCAGGCCGCCGTGACGGGCGCGCGCTGGAACCGGGTGCTCGGCGTTTCCCCGGTGACCGTCGCGTTTCCCGGCGGCAACGAGTAGTCACCCGTCAACCAGGCGGTTCCAATTGTGTAGGGAGCTAGCCGGCGAGGGCCTGCGCGATCTCCGCAGCCGCGCCGTCAACGGCGACTTCTCGCGTCTCACCGCTGAACCGATTGCGCAGTTCGACCACTCCGTCGGCCCAGCCACGGCCGACCACCACGATCCACGGCACGCCGAGCAGCTCCGCGTCCTTGAACTTGACGCCGGGCGAGGCTTTGCGGTCGTCGAGCAATACCTCGACACCGAGCCGGTCCAACTCGGCGGCCAGTTCACCGGCGCCCGCGCGGGCGGCCTCGTCCTTGTTGGCGATCACCACATGGGCGTCGAACGGCGAGACCGACGACGGCCAGCGCAGACCGAGGTCGTCGTGATGCTGTTCGGCGATCACCGCCACCAACCGCGACACCCCGATCCCGTACGAGCCCATGGTCGGGCGGACCGGTTTGCCGTCCTCGCCGAGGACATCGACGGTGAACGCATCGGTGTACTTGCGGCCGAGCTGGAAGATGTGGCCGATCTCGATACCGCGGGCCGATACCAATGCTCCCGCCCCGTCCGGTGACGGGTCGCCGTCGCGCACCTCGGCGGCCTCGATCGTGCCGTCGACGGTGAAGTCGCGGCCCATGACCAAGCCCACGACATGCTTGTTGGGGGAGTCGGCGCCGGTGATCCACGACGTGCCGGCCACGATCCGCGGATCGACAAGATAGCGAACACCGTTGTCGCGCAGGGCCTTCGGCCCGACATATCCCTTGACGAGGAAGGGATTCTTGGCGAAGTCGGCGTCGTCGAGCAGCGCGTACTCGGCGGGGTCCAGCGCGGCGCCGAGCCTCTTCTCGTCGACCTCGCGGTCGCCGGGCACACCGACGGCCAGCAGTTCCCATTCGCCGCCGGGCTGGCGGGTTTTCATCAGGACGTTCTTGAGGGTGTCCGCGGCGCTGATCTCCCGCCCGAGATCGACGGTGTTGGCCCAGTCCACCAGCGTGGCGATGGTGGGGGTGTCCGGCGTGTCGTACACCGTGGCCTCGGGCAACCCGTCGATCGGCAGCGCGTCCGGCACCGTGGTCACCACGGCCTCCACATTGGCGGCGTACCCGGATTCCAGGCAGCGCACGAAGGTGTCCTCGCCGATCTCGCTTTCCGCGAGAAACTCCTCCGACGCGCTGCCGCCCATCGCGCCCGACACCGCCGAGACGATGACGTACCGGACGCCGAGTGTGTCGAAGATGCGCTGGTAGGCGTCGCGATGACGGTGGTAGACGGCGCGCAACCCGTCGTCGTCGACGTCGAAGGAATACGAGTCCTTCATGACGAACTCACGTCCGCGCAGGATGCCGGCCCGCGGTCGCGCCTCGTCCCGGTATTTCGTCTGGATCTGGTACAGCAGCACCGGGAAGTCCTTGTAGCTGCTGTACTCGCCCTTCACCGTCAACGTGAAGAGCTCCTCGTGGGTCGGCCCGAGGAGATAGTCGTTGTCGCGGCGGTCCTTCAGCCGGAAGACGCCGTCGCCGTACTCCGTCCACCGGTTCGTGGTCTCGTAGGGCGCCCGCGGTAACAACGCGGGGAACAGAATTTCCTGTCCGCCAATCGCATTCATCTCGTCGCGCACAACCTGCTCGACCTTGCGCAATACTCGCAGGCCCAGCGGCAGCCAGCTGTACAGCCCCGGCCCCACCGGGCGCACGTAGCCCGCCCGGATCAACAGCTTGTGGCTGGGAACCTCGGCGTCAGCGGGATCGTCGCGCAGCGTGCGCAGGAACAGCTCGGACATGCGGGTGATCACAGCCCGCTAGCTTAGTGAGCGCTCTTGACGCCGCCGAGTCAGGCGACCTTGACGCGGAAAACCTCAGTGTCCTCAGGCAGTCCCTTCAGACGGTGCAGGCCCAGGTCTTCAAACAGGAGGCCGGACCCGACGGAGAGGTCACGTACGGTGCGGCTGGTCAGTACCTCGCCCGCGCCGGCCATCGCGCCGATCCGCGCACCCAGATGAACGGCCATGCCGCTCCACTCGTCACCGCGCTTCTCACATTCGCCGATGTGCACGCCGGCTCTGATGGGAATGCCGTGGGTGGCCAGTGCGGGCACCAGATCCAAACCGCACCGGGCGGCCTTCGTGGGGCCGTCGAACAACGCGAAGATCCCGTCGCCGGTGTGCTTGGCTCGCCTGCCGCCGTAGCGCGCAAGCACCGTGTCGACCAGCCGGTCGTGGTCGTCGAGATGTCGGCGCCAGTGCTCGTCACCCTGCGCCGCAAGCATTTCCGTGGAGCCGACGATGTCGGTGAACAACACGGTGCTCAGAACACGTTCGGCGGGAGCCGCATCGGCTTGCTGCCCGATGAATTTTAGAACTGCCTGCGGGAGCAGTTCGACGAGGTCGGTCGCGTAGTGCTCGCCCGGCGGTAGCTCCCGCAACTCAGCGTTCGGTATGCGGGCCGCTAACTCCGCGGCGGACTCGAACGGTGCGATGCGGTCTCCTCTGCGCGCAAGTATCAGTGTGGGTGTGCGGACGCTGTCGAGCACTCCACGGACATCGATCTCCTCTACGGCCTGCCACATCAAGCGCGCCATCAGCGGGCTCGCGGACGCCCGCTGCTCCCGGCCCCACATCTCGCGGACACCCGGCACATCGGCGACTGGCCCGAAGAAAAAATCCGCCAAAGCTCCTTCGCCCCAGTGGTTTTCAATGTCTTCACGGCCCGCGGCGAACTGTTCCGGCGTGAGCCCCCATGGGCGATCGGGAAGTTCCTGCGAGAACCGAGCCGTCGTGCCCATGAGCAACAGCGAACGCACCCGCTCCGGATACGTCGCGGCGAACACGAGGCTCATCGGACCTCCCTCCGAAACCCCGATGAGCGCCGGATAGTCGACGTCTGCCGCGTCCAACACAGCCCGCAGATCGTCCATGCGTTCGTCTATCGGCGGCACATGGCTGACCGGATCCGAGAGGCCGGTCCCCCGCTTGTCCCAGACGATCAGGCGCACATGACGACTGATCCGCTCCGCAATACCGGCGTACAGGGTGGTGGGGTCGTCGTAGAGATCGACGTTGCTGACCCAGCCCGGCACGAGCACGACCGGGATGTCCCCCTCGCCCATCTCCCGGTACGCGAGCCGGATGTCGCCGTTTCGCGCATATTTGACCCTACCGATGCTCACGTCGAAAAGTGTGTCACCGACAACGCGTCTGCGGCCGCCTTTCTACGCCTTGCCTGCCTCCAACTCGCCCGCCTCGAACGCTTCGCGGGTGTGCTGGGCAGCCGCGATCTGGCGTGCGCTGAAACCGATGCCGAGCGCCGCAGCGCCCACCACCACCGCGGTTCCGGCGACCCACAGCAGTGAGTAGGTGTAGCCCGCGTCGAGCGCGTCGAGCTGGCTGGACGTCATGTCGGCGACGGGTCCCGTGGTGCCCCCCAGATACAGCGTGCGCGACGTCTGCACCGCCTGGATCACCACGAGCACCAACGGGCCGCCCAGGTTGTAGACCATCAGCTGGATCGCCGACACCGGCCCGATCTCCCGGGGCCCGACGCCCGCGACGGCACACAGCGGCAGGATCACCGAGATCACGCCGATCCCGAAGCCGCCCACCACGATCAGCGCGACGAAGTCCGGGAAATACGAGATCGAGCGGTTCAGCGTTGAGCCGTAAAGCATGGCCGCGAGCACCAGCGTCCCGCAGCCGATGATCAACCAGCGCGGGGCGATGACCGGTGCGGTCCGCGTCGCCAGCAGGGTGCCCAGCCCGAAGGCCCCCGCGAACGGCAGGAACGCGATGCCGGCCCGCAGCGCCGAATAACCCATCACGTCCTGCACGTAGAGCCCGATGATCACCGTCGCGGTCAGCATCACCCCGCCGGCCATGAACAGTGAGAGGAAGGTCATCACCCGGCTGCGGTTGTCGAACACCGAGAACGGGATGATCGGGTGCTCCGCGGTGCGCTCGACGAGCAGGAACGCGGCGAGGAACACCACCGCGGCGATGCCTGCGCCGATCACCCACGGGTCGATCCAGCCGCGCGGCGGGCCCTGCGTGAACACCAGCACCGCCGACGTGCACGCCAGCGTCGCCAGCAGGGCGCCGGCGACGTCGAGCTTGAGGCGCTCGTGCGTGGTCTCCGCGATCCGAGTGACCGCGATCCAGATGATGACGATGCCGATCGGGACGTTGATCAGGAACGCCAGCCGCCACGAGATCACGGTCAGCGCGCCGCCGAGCACCAGACCCAGCACCGAACCGGAGGCCTGCATGGCGGCCGACACCGCGAACGCGCGGTTGCGCGCGTGGCCGACGGCGTAGGTGGTGGCGATCAACGCCAGCCCCGTGGGCGCCGCGATGGCCGCGCCGGTGCCCTGCACCGCGCGGGCGATGATCAGGGTGATGCCGTCGGTGGCCATGCCGCACACCAGGGAGGCGATTGTGAACACCCCGACGCCGGACAGGAACGCCCGCTTGTGGCCGATGGCGTCCCCGACGCGGCCACCGATCAGCAGCAGGCCGCCGAAGGCGAGGACGTAGGCGGTGATGACCCAACTCTTGCCGGCGTCGGAGAGGCCGAGCTCGGCCTGCAGCCGCGGTAGCGCGACGATGACGATGGTGCCGTCCAGCGTCGACATCAACTGCATGCCGGTGATCGCGAAGATCGCGATGCCGAGCACGTGTGTCGTCAGACTCGGCTTGGACAGCTCTGACTGCTCCGTCGAGTCGTCAGAACCACCCGCCGCAGACATGGGTAGCCACCCTACCCATACGGGCCCATGCGCGCCCTTACGCGAATTGGGCGTGGTTGGTTGCGGTCAGCGCGACAAAACACGCCGAAATCGCAACTAGGGGCCTAGAGGTCGCCCTGGTCGATTGCGTCCTTGACTTCCTGCGCGTGCGCGACCTGCTCGGCCGTGTAGCCGATGAACAGCGCCACCACGCCGACGATCACGGCGACGCCAGCAACCCACAGCAGACCGTAGGTGTAGCCCTGGTCCAGCGCATGCAATTGCGCGCCGTTCATGTTCTTCACCGGACCCGTGGTGCCGCCGAGATACAGCGTCCGCGACGTGATCACGGCCTGCACGATCGCGAGAACCAGGGGGCCGCCGAGGTTTTGCAGCATCAAGGCGATCGCCGATACCGGGCCGATCTGGTCGAAGCCGACACCGGCGATAGCCGAGATCGTCAACGGGACGACGATCGTGCCGATGCCGATGCCACCGATGACGATCGGCGCGACCAGGTTCGGAAAGTATGGGATCCCGGCGTTGAGCGTGGAGCCGTAGATCATGGCGCCGAGCACGAGCACACCGCCCGCGATCGTCAGCACCCGCGGGGAGAACACGGACACCAGCTGCGAGGACACCCCGAGGCCGACGCCCATCGCGATGACGAACGGGATGAAGCCGAGGCCGGCGTGCAGCGCGCTGTAGCCGAGAATGTCCTGCACGTAGAGCCCGATGAGCACGGTCAGCGAGAACAACACACCGCCGGCGAGGAAGATCGCGACGAAGGTGGCCAACCGGTTGCGGTCCTTGAACAGGCTGAACGGCACGACGGGGTTCTCGGCGGTGCGCTCGGCGATGACGAACGCAATGAAGAAAACGCCCGCGGCGGCCACCGAGCCCAGGGTCACCGGCGACAACCAGCCCTGCTCGGGCCCCATGGAAAAGCCGAACACCGCGGCTGTGCAGCCGAGCGTGGCCAGGATGGCACCGGTCGCGTCGAGCTTCATCCGCTCCTTGTGCGTCTCGCGCAGGCTGGTGCGGGCCAGGTAGATCATGACGATGCCGACCGGCACGTTGACGAGGAACGCCCATCGCCAGGACACCTCGGTCAGCGCACCGCCGACGACCAGGCCCATGACGGAGCCGACCGCGGTCATCGCACCGAACACCGCGGTGGCGGCGTTGCGCGCCGGCCCCTTCGGGAATGTGGTGGCGACCAGCGCCAGACCCGTGGGCGAGGCGATCGCCGATCCGACGCCCTGCAGCAACCGCGCGACGACCAGTGTCGTCTCGTCCCAGGCGATGCCGCACAGCACCGAAGCGATGGTGAACAGCGCGACGCCGACGATGAAGGTGCGTTTGCGGCCGATGGTGTCGCCGAGGCGTCCACCGAGCAGCATCAGGCCGCCGAAGGTCAGCACGTAGGCGGTGATCACCCAGCTGCGGCCGGCGTCGGAAAGGCTCAGCTCGTCCTGGATCTTAGGAAGCGCGACGATGGCGACCGTGCTGTCCATTGTTGCCAGCAGCTGCATGCCGCCGATCGCGATGACCGCGGCAATGAAGCGCCGGGAGGGCAGCCAAGCCGGATACCTGCCGATTTTCGCCGCTGCGGAGCGTTTTACCTGCTCCGGGAGCGCCCGGGCGGCGCCGCCTTCAGCGTCACGGCGGATGGCGGCGCGCTCTGCGTCATTGAGTGCCGTCATAGGTGGTTACCTTACAGTAATCTTAAGATCTCTTTAACCGCCGAAGGCGGCGACCGGCCCGATCACGATGATTGCGGGCGGTCGAACGCCTTCGGATCGGATGTCCTCCGGCGCGTCGCCGAGCGTCGTCCGCAACGTTCGCTGGGCGGAGGTCGTGCCGTGCTGGACCACGAGGACCGGCGTATCCGCAGGTCGGCCGCCGTCCAGCAGCACCTTGGCGAATTGTTCGATCCGCTCGACGGCCATCAGCAACACGATCGTGCCGGACATCGCGGCCAGCGCATCCCAATTCACTAACGATTCGGGATGTCCCGGCGCAACGTGGCCGCTGACCACCACAAACTCATGCGTCACGGCCCGATGGGTGACCGGAACGCCCGCCATCGCGGGAACTGCTATGGCACTTGTCACACCCGGCACAACAGTCACCGGTATTCCGGCATCGGTGCACGCGATCACTTCCTCGTAGCCACGCGCGAACACGAAGGGGTCACCGCCCTTGAGCCGCACCACGAACTTGCCCTCGTTGGCCCGCTCGATGAGCACGGCGTTGATCGCGTCCTGCGCCATCGCGCGGCCGTAGGGAATCTTCGCGGCATCGATGACCTCGACGTGCGGCGGCAGCTCGGCAAGCAGTTCCGGCGGTGCGAGCCGGTCGGCGACCACCACGTCGGCGTTGGCCAACAGTCGCCTGCCTCTGACGGTGATCAACTCGGGATCACCGGGTCCGCCGCCGACCAGGGCGACTCCGCCGGGCACGACGCCGGGTGCCTCACCGGTGATCAGGCCCTGCTGGAACGCCTCGTGGATCGCCGACCGGATCGCCGCCGAGCGTCGGTGGTCACCGCCCGCCAGTACGCCGACCGCCAGGCCCTCGTATTCGAAGGTCGCGGGTGTCACCGCGGAACCTTCGCGGCCGGCATCGGCCCGCACGCAGAAGACGTGGTGCCGCTCGGCTTCGTCCACCACGGCGGCGTTGACGTCGGGATCGTCTGTCGCGGCGATCACATACCATGCGCCGTCGAGGTCGCCCTCCTGAAAGGGTCTCAGCGTCAAGGTGATTCCGCTCATCGCCTCGACGGCGGGGGTCGCGGACCTGGAGATGACGTGGACGTCCGCACCGGTGGCGACCAGCAGCGGAAGGCGGCGCTGCGCGACAGAGCCGCCGCCGACGACGACGACCTTCCTGCCCGCCAGGCGCAGGCCGACGAGGTAGGGGTTCTCTGAGGTCACATCGCTCCTCGCGTGCGCGGGGTCGTCACCCGGCGAGCCTAGAGCTTGCCGCGGCCGCGACGAAGCGCGTGACCGCGTTCGGTCGGGCCGCCGGGTGGGTGTGCAGATAGCTCGCGTGCACACCGCCCCACAGGGCGCCGTCGCGGACCGCGGTGGTGTCGCGTCCGCGGTACACCCAGGCCGGCTGGTATTCGTCGGCGAATATGACTGTGGTGCGGTGAAATTCATGTCCGACCGCACGCTCCCCCGCCGTGTACAGCGACGAGTCGGCCGGTGCGGCGGCCTCGCGGTAGGCCAGTGTCAGCTTGTCGGTGAAACGCGCCGAGCCGGCAAGGACGCCGCACATGGCCGATCCGTCGAGGTCGTCCATGAGGTAGGTCAGCCCGGCGCATTCGGCGTGCACGGGCGCGCCGGTCGCGGCCAGCGATGAAACCTGCTGTCGAAGGAAGGCATTCGCGGACAGCTCGGTGCCGAACTCCTCGGGGAAGCCGCCCGGCAGCACGAGCGCAGAGGTATCCGGCGGCAACTGATCGGTCAACGGATCGAATTCTACGACGTCGGCGCCCGCCGCCCGGAGCAGTTCGGGGTGCTCGGCGTAGGAGAAGCTGAACGCTTTGCCCGCCGCGAGCGCCACGGTGACACGCCCGGTCGTGCTCTCACCGACGACATTCCCGGGACGCCACGGTTCCGCCGCGACGCGCGCGCCCGCCGTGGTGACGACGCCGGGCAGGTCGACATGCGCGGCGACCAGCGCGGTCATCGCGTCCACCGCGGCCCGGGCGTGACCACCGTGCTCGACGGCCGTGATCAAACCGAGATGCCGTGATGGAACGGCTAAGTCGTCGAATCGGGGTAGCGCTCCGAGCACCGGGATGCCGGCGTGTTCGCACGCTTGCCGTAGCACGTCGGCATGACGCGGTGAGCCGACACGGTTGAGGATCACCCCCGCGATGCGGGTGGCGTCGTCGAACGTCGAAAAGCCGTGCAGCAGCGCAGCCAAGCTGTGGGCCTGGCCCTTGGCGTCGACGACCAGGATCACCGGCGCGCCGAGCATGCCTGCGACGTGCGCGGTGGATCCGACGGCCGGGCCGGTCATCGCGCCGTCGATGCGCCCGTCGAACAGGCCCATGACACCCTCGACGACGGCGATGTCGCAGCCGTCGCTGCCGTGCCGGTACAGCGGCCCGATCAGGTCGTCGCCGCACAACACCGGGTCGAGGTTGCGGCCCGGCCTGCCCGCGGCGAGCGCGTGATAGCCCGGGTCGATGTAGTCGGGGCCCACCTTGAACGGCGCAACCCGATGGCCCGCCCGCCGCAGCGCGCCGATCAAACCCGTTGCCACCGTGGTCTTTCCGCTGCCCGATGCAGGCGCGGCGACCACCACGGCAGGGATCCCGCCAGTCACCCCGTCCCCCAGTTCTTCCGCGAGCGTGCGTGTTTGCACACGACACGCCGCGAGAAAGCCTGATCTTGCACACGCTCGTGACGCAGCGAGCGTGCGGAAAGTGACGAAGTTTGGCGGCGCGTCGCGTGCAAACACGCACGCTCGCCAGACGACGGAAGTGCGCAGTTGTCCGCATTTCGATCGCGTGTCGTGTGCAAACACGCACGCTCGCGGTGGGTGGTCACCACTCGATGCCCTTCTGGCCTTTGCGGCCGACGTCCATCGGGTGCTTGACCTTGGTCATCTCCGTCACGAGGTCGGCGGCGTCCAGCAACGGCTGCGGCGCGTCGCGGCCGGTGATCACCACGTGCTGGGTGCCGGGCCGCGCGGTCAGGGTCGCGATCACATCGTCGACGTCGATCCACCCCCACTTCAGCGGGTAAGTGAACTCGTCGAGGACGTAGAAGTCGTGCCGCTGCTGCGCGAGTCGCCTGGCGATCTCGGCCCAGCCGTCGGCCGCGGCGGCGGCGTGGTCGATGTCGGTGCCCGACTTGCGGGACCATGACCAACCGGACCCCATCTTGTGCCACTCGACGGGTCCGCCGGCGCCGTGCTCGTCGTGCAGCCGGCCGAGCTCACGAAAAGCGGCCTCCTCGCCCACCTTCCATTTCGCGCTCTTCACGAATTGGAACACCCCGATGTCGAAGCCCTGGTTCCACGCCCGCAACGCCATTCCGAAGGCGGCGGTCGACTTGCCCTTACCCGCACCGGTGTGCACGGCCAGCAGCGGCGCATTGCGCCTGGCGCGCGTGGTCAGGCCGTCCTCGGGAACGGCGACCGGTTGACCCTGAGGCATGCGTCCTTCTCCTCACTCATGCGGCGGTGCGGACCACGGCGGTGAGATGGTCCGCCCGCAACTGTGACAACCGGACCGCGGGCGCATCGAGGTGGCGCGCCAGGTCCTCGGCCAATCCCAGGCGCACGAACGACGTTTCGCAGTCGACGACGACCGCGGCGGCACCCTCGGCAAGCAGCCGCGCTGCGGCGACCCGGGTCCGGCCCAGCGGGTCGGCGCCGCCGGTGGCCCGCCCATCGGTGAGCACCACGACCAGACAGCGTCGCGCGCGGTCACGGGCCTTCTCCCGCACGACCACGTCACGTGCGGCCAACAAACCCTGCGCCAGTGGCGTTTTCCCGCCGGTGTCGAACCGCGCGAGCCTGCGCCCGGCGATGTGCACCGACGACGTCGGCGGCAAGAGCAGCGTCGCCTCCTGCGCACGAAACGCGATCACGGCGACCTTGTCGCGGCGCTGATAGGCGTCGCGGAGCAGCGACAGCGTCGCACCGCTGACTGCGGACATCCGGTCACGGGCAGCCATCGACCCCGAGGCGTCGACCACGAAGATCACCAGATTGCCTTCGCGGCCTTCCCGGATCGCGCGACGCACATCGTCGGCTTCCGGGCGCAGAGAACCGGGCCGCTGCTGACGCCGAGCGGCGGCCAGCAGTGTCGCGAAGACGTGCACACCATGGCCCTCGTGGTGTTCCGTCGCCGCCGCAACGACCGTTCCCGTGCGGTTGCGCGCACGCGACCGCCGCCCCGGTGCGCCCTCGCCGACACCCGGCACGATCAGAGTCCGAGTGCGAAACACCCCCGACGGAGCGGCACTGGGACGCGCCTTTGGTGACGAGTTGGTCTGCGGCACAGAGCTTTCCGAATCAGTTGACGATGAGCCTCCGCCGTCCGGCGGATCCGGATCGGGTTCTGGCTCACCGGTCTGATCCTGCGTTTGTGCCATCGCATCCTCGAGCTGCTGGGGGTCGAGCCCCGGATCGTCGAACGGATCGCGCCTGCGCCGGTGCGGCAGCGCGAGCTCCGCGGCCACCCGGATGTCCTCTTCGCCGACCGTTTGCGAGCCGCGCCACGCGGCGTGCGCGACCGCCGTCCGCGCGACCACCAGATCGGCGCGCATCCCGTCGACGTCGAAGGCTGCGCACAATGCCGCGATCCGGCGCAATTCGTTGTCCGGCAACAACACATCGCCGACGGAGCCGCGCGCCTTCGCGATCCGGGCGGCCAGCTCGGCGTCTTGTTCCGCGTACGCGGCGGCGAAGGCAGCCGGGTCCGCTTCGAACGCCATCCGCGCGCGGATCACGTCGGCCCGCACGTCGACGTCGCGCGACGCGTGCACGTCGACCGTCAGGCCGAAGCGGTCCAGCAGCTGCGGACGCAGCTCGCCCTCTTCGGGATTCATGGTGCCGATCAACACGAACCGGGCCTCGTGGCTGTGCGAGACCCCGTCGCGTTCGATGTGCACCCTGCCCATGGCGGCCGCGTCGAGCAGCACGTCGACCAGATGGTCGTGCAGCAGGTTGACCTCGTCGACGTACAGCACGCCGCCGTGCGCGCGGGCCAGCAGACCCGGTGAAAACGCGTGCTCGCCGTCGCGCAGCACGCGTTGCAGATCCAGCGAGCCGACCACCCGGTCCTCGGTGGCGCCGATCGGCAGCTCGACCAGCGCCGAATCGGCATCGACCGCGGAAAGCACCTGCGCAAGCCCGCGCACGGCCGTCGACTTCGCCGTGCCCTTCTCGCCGCGGATGAGCACACCGCCGATCTCCGGTCGCACCGCACACAGCACCAGCGCAAGCCGCAGCCGGTCGTGCCCGACGATGGCGCTGAACGGATAGCCCGGCGTCATGACTGCTCGGTTTCGGTTCGGCCGCGCAACATCGGCACGTGCGGGATCCCGTCATCGAGGAACTCGTCGCCGTCGCGGACGAAGCCGTGCTGTTTGTACATGTCTTCCAGGTAGGTCTGGGCGTTGATGCGGCAGGCGTAGTCTCCCACCTCGGCCAGCGCGGCCTGCAGCAGGCGACTTGCGTGGCCGTGGCCGCGCGCGGTGCGCAAGGTGGCGACCCGCCCGATGCGGAAGCCCTTCTCGCCGCCGGAGTGTTCCTCCATCAGCCGCAGTGTGCAGACGACGTCGCCGTCGACGCCCTCCAGCCAGAAATGACGCGTCTCGGCCAGCAGGTCGCGGCCGTCGAGTTCCGGATACGGCGTCGCCTGCTCCACTACGAACACCTCGACCCGCAGCTTGAGCAGCGCATAGAGCGTGGCGGTGTCGAGATCCTTCGCCCATGCGCGGCGCAGCGCAACGCTCATCAAGGAGACACCGTCATGGCCGACACGATGCCCAGGTTATCCCGCGGGCATCGCCCCCGACCGGGCCACCTGGCCACGGTTAAGGTAGCTGACGTGACCGCCTGGGAGCCCGATGTCCTGCCCGGCTACTGGCAGCAGACCCTGGTACTGGGACCCGATCCTGACGGAGAGGGCGATCTGGTCGCCACCCTGGTTCGCGCCGGCGAACACCAGCCGGCAGTGGCGCACGCCGTGTTGCTGGTGCACGGGTTCACCGACTACTTCTTCCACACCGAGGTGGCCGACGCGTTCATCGACCGCGGCTTCGCTTTCTATGCGCTGGACCTGCACAAGTGCGGCCGGTCCTGGCGTGAGGGTCAGACGCCGCACTTCACCACCGACCTGGCGCGCTACGACACCGAGTTGGAGCGGGTGACAGACATCATCGCGGAGGCCACCGGCGGGGCGAAGGTGTTGGTGTACGGGCATTCGGCGGGCGGACTGATCGTGTCGTTGTGGCTGGATCGGCTGCGGCGTCGCGGCGCCACCGCCGACAAACACCTCAACGGCCTGGTCCTGAACAGCCCGTGGCTGGACCTGCAGGGCCCCGCGATCCTGCGAACCGTCGGTACCGCAGCGATCGCCGCGGTGTCCCGGTTCCGCAAGAAGCTGGTGGCCCGCTCGCCGACGGAAGGCGGATACGGCACCACGCTGCACCGCGACTACCACGGCGAGTTCGAATACGACCTGACGTGGAAACCCGTCGGCGGATTCCCGGTGACGTTCGGCTGGATCAACGCGATCAGGCGCGGGCATGCGCGGCTGCACCGCGGGCTCGACGTCGGAGTGCCGAACCTGATCCTGCGCTCCGACCACAGCGTGCGCGAGGTCCCCGACCCCGACGTCATCCAGCGCGGCGACGCCGTGCTCGACGTCAAGCAGATCGCGCGGTGGGCCGGCTGTATCGGCAATCGCACCGCGGTGGTGCCGATCGTCGACGCCAAACACGACGTTTTTCTGTCGCTGGCCGAACCGCGTGCGGCCGCGTTCCGCGAATTGACCAACTGGCTGGACTGGTATGCCGATTGGTCGCCCTCGGCAGGCGCCACAGAACAATACGAACAAGGATGACCCGGATGGAACATTTCGACATCGCGATCATCGGCACCGGCTCCGGCAATTCCATTCTGGACGAGCGTTATACCGACAAGCGGGTCGCGATATGCGAGCAGGGCACATTCGGCGGTACCTGCCTCAACGTCGGCTGCATCCCCACGAAGATGTTCGTCTACGCCGCGGAGGTGGCGCAAAACGTCCGGGACACCAAACAATTCGGTGTCGACGCCACCCTCGACGGGGTGCGCTGGAACGACATCGTGTCGCGTGTGTTCGGTCGCATCGACCCGATCGCGATGGGCGGCGAGAACTACCGCCGCTCGTCGCCGAACGTCTCGGTGTTCGACACCCACACCCGGTTCGCCGAATCGGCCGCAGACGGCCGCTATACGTTACGCACGGAGGCCGGCGAAGAGTTCACGGCGGATCAGGTGGTCATCGCAGCCGGCTCTCGCGTGTCGGTGCCCGACGCGATCAGAGACTGCGGCATCGAATACCACACCAGCGACACCATCATGCGGATCGGCGAACTGCCCGAACATCTCGTCATCGTCGGCGGTGGGTTCGTGGCAGCCGAATTCGCGCACACCTTTTCGGCGTTGGGCACGCGGGTCTCGATCGTTATCCGCGGCAGCACGATGCTGCGGCACTGCGACGACACGCTCTGTGAGCGGTTCACCGACATCGCGTCGAAGAAATGGGAGATCCACAACCATTGCAACGTGGTGGGGGCGACCCGGGACGACGACGGCATCACCCTCGAGCTGGACACCGGCGCGACGCTGCAGGCGGATACCCTGCTGGTCGCCACCGGCCGAATCCCGAACGGCGACCTGCTCGACGCCGAGTTGGCCGGAATCGAGGTGCGCGACGGACAGGTCACCGTCGACGAGTTTCAGCGCACCACCGCCCGTGGCGTTTTCGCGCTCGGCGATGTCAGCTCGGAATACCAACTCAAGCATGTGGCCAACCATGAGGCTCGCGTCGTGCGGGAAAACCTCCTGCTGGACTGGGACGACACCGACTCGCTCAAGCGCTCGGACCATCGCTTCGTGCCGTCGGCGGTTTTCAGCGATCCGCAGATCGCCTGTGTGGGTCTCACCGAAAACCAGGCTCGCGCACTGGGATACGACGTCAGGTCGAAGGTGCAGGACTACGGCGACGTCGCCTACGGCTGGGCGATGGAGGACACCACCGGCATCGCGAAGATCGTCATCGAGGCCGAGACCGGAAAGATTCTCGGCGCCCACATCATGGGCTATCAGGCGTCATCGCTGATCCAGCCGATCATCCAGGCGATGAGCTTCGGTCTCGCCGGCCAGGACATGGCCCGCGGCCAGTACTGGATTCACCCGGCACTGCCGGAGGTCATCGAGAACGCGTTGCTGGCGCTGTGCGGTGAGCCGCCGTGGCCGCCCGCCCGTCGGCACTGACTCAGTCGATCGCCGCGGCGGCCCAACGCTTCTCGATATTCCCGTAGCGCCAGACCGCAAGTGCGATCATCCACGCCGCGACGAACAGGCCGACGATCATGAATCCGACGAACTCGAGGTTCGCCGATCCGATGGCCGCCAGCGGACCCGACTCGACGCCGAGGCGGTCGGCCAGCAGGCCCGCGAGCACGATGACGCCGATGACCAGGGCGACGACCACCGACAGCACCGTCACGGTCAGGTTGTAGTAGACCTTGCGGACCGGCTGCAGGAATGCCCACCCGTAGGCCCTCGACATCAGCACGCCGTCGGCGGCATCGAACAGGCTCATCCCCGCGGCGAACAGGACGGGCAGCACCAGGATCGCGTACCACGGCAGAGTGAACGCCGCCGTCCCCGCGGCCAGCACCAGCAGCGCCACCTGGGTGGCCGTGTCGAAGCCCAGGCCCATCAGCAGCCCGACCGGGTACAGATGCCACGGCTTGCTCACCCGCCGCATCACCGTCGCGAACAGCCGCGCCAAGAAGCCGCGCTGCGACAGCTGCCGCTCGAGTTCGGCCTCGTCGAGCTCTCCGGTGCGCATCCGGCGGAACACCTTTGCGATGCCGACCGCCGCGAACAGATTCGACAGCCCGATCAAAATCAAGAACGTGCCCGCGACCAAGGATCCGACCAGCCCGAAGGTCTGCAACATCGGTGAGCCCTCGTTTTGCACCGGCCCCACGAGGGCGCGCACACCGATGGCCAACAGGAACGCCAGCCCGAACACGACACTGGAGTGGCCGAGGGAGAACCAGAAACCGGCGGACAGCGACCGGGTACCCTCCCCGACCAGCTTGCGGGTGGTGTTGTCGATGACGGCGATGTGGTCGGCGTCGAACGCGTGCCGCACGCCGAGCAGGTAGGCCGTCACACCGAGCCCGACTCCGAAGACGCCAGCAGACCCGAGCGTGATGTGCTGCGGCGCGACGCCGAGCACCAGCACACCCCAGCCGAAGGCATGGAGGGCCAGCACGACGCCGCCCATCGCGGCGATCGTGAGCCAATCGGTGCGGTCGAATCGGTTGGTCTCAGCGGCGGCGGGCAGCGCGGCGACAGGCACCACCCGACCCTATGACCGATCAGGACATCTGTCTAGGTGAACAGATGTTCATGTCTCACTCGGAGGCCTGGTCGGCGTGCTGGGCCCCGATCTGGTGCAGCAGGTCGTGCACGATCTCGTCCTCGAGCCGGTAGCTGACCTCTCGTCCTGTGCGGGTCGAACTGACCCAGCCCTGCTGCCGGAGGACCCGAAGCGCCTGCGAGACAGCGTTTTCCGACCGGCGCAGCGCGGCGGCCAGATCTCCGACACAAATTCCGGGGGCCCGGTGCAGGCAGAGCAGGATTTCCAGCCGGTTGGGGTCGGACAGCAGGTCGAAACGCAGGGTCCAACCGGCGGTGTCGACGTCGGCCAGCGCCGACGACGCACGCTCCACCAGCAGCTGCTTCGCGGGCTTCTCCACTGCTGACAATGTAATCCAGCCGCTGCGACCAGCGGCGGATCGCCGCAGTCCGCCGCGCTACCGATCGCTCTTCGTCGCGGTCACGAGCAGATATTCAGCGTGATAGGCGGTCTTGCCCGCTTCGGTCGAGCGGTTCCACTCGGTGAGGAACCCCAGGAAATCCCGATCCAGGGCCGCAACCTGTTCAGGTCGGTCGGCGTTGAACCTGTACGCCGCGATCGTCGGGCCGTACTTGCGCTTCCAGTACTCCCGGAACTCATGCGGACTCGAACTGTGATCCATGACGATCTCATCGCGGCGCATCGTGAGGTCGGTGACCCGGTCGCCGAACAATTCGCGCACGTGGTCCTCGTCGCCCCACAGCGGTGCCGGGCTGGCGCTGGGAGGCAGTGGCGGGGCGTAGGGCTTCATCGTCTTGAACAGGTTGCCGATGAAGCCCTGCGGCGTCCAGTTGATCAACCCGATCGTGCCGCCGGGACGGCACACCCGGATCAGCTCGTCGGCGGCCGGCTGATGGTGCGGCGCGAACATCACGCCCACAGCGGACATCACGACGTCGTAGCTGTCGTCGGCGAACGGCAGTGCCTCGGCGTCGGCCTCCACCCACTCCAACTCCACACCGCGGCCTGCGGCGATGCGACGGCCGGCGTCGAAGAGCTCGGGTGTCAGGTCGCTGGCGGTGACGGTCGCGCCGGCCTCGGCAGCCGGGATGGCGACGTTGCCCGAGCCGGCGGCGACGTCCAGGACACGGTCGCCGGTCTGCACGCCGCACGCACGAACCAGTTCGGGTCCGAGCGACGGGACCAGGTCGGCCGCGACGGTCGGATAATCACCGGACGCCCACAGCGCGCGGTGCTTCGCCTTGAGTTGTCGGTCGGCGTCGTGCACCACCGTCGAATTCTCTTGCTGCTCGGTGCTGCTCATCTCTCCTCCTCGGATCGTGGCTTATGTGTTTCACGGACCGGCCGTCGAGCGTTCGGAATCGACATTTCCGAACCGGCGCGGTGAACCGACGTCCTTCGTGACCCGTACTACGGGTGGCTGACGCGCGTGCGACGAAGGAGGGCGATTGCCGCCGCGCCGGGTGCGCCCGCCAGTTTCCTCGCATCCACTGAGGTGCCTTTCCGGTTGTCTCAGGCCGTGTACGTGCGTCCCTATGGTCGTCCGGATGCTGCTGTGTACTCATGAGGCGTTTGCCTCAATTTCTGCCGTAGCGATCCGCCGGCGCCGCAGGCCGCGTGTTCTGCGGTAGTCAGTCGAGGAAGCCGTGCAACAGGGCGGCCGACCCGGCGACATGGGCCAGCATCGCGGCGGCCGCACCGTCGCAGTCGCCGGCCAGGATGGCCATCACGATCGCCTCGTGCTGTTCGTCGGAGTGTGCGATATTGCGCTCCAGCAAAGGGATCTGGTCCAGCAGCCCATTGACGCGCATGCGGTTCTCGGCCACCAGGGTGACCAGTGACGGCGACCCGGCCGCCTCGGCGATGGCCAGATGGAACCGCGAGTCCAAGCGCCGGTAGTCGGTGGCGGGCGCACCTCGCACGTCGGTCATCCGCGCCCACAGCATCTCACGTTCGGCCGCGGTCAGTGTCTGACTCGCCGCCATCCGTGCGGCACCGACTTCGAGAACCTCCCGCAGCCTCAGCGCGTCATCGATCTCGGCCCGGGTGGCGCGCGGCTGGTCACCGGTGGACATCGGCAGCGGCTCGGCCAAAAACGTGCCGCCGTATCGGCCGCGCCGCGATACCAGATAGCCGGCGTCGGCAAGCGATTTGATCGCTTCCCGCACCGTGTCGCGGCTGACACCGAGCCGCGCCGCCAATTCGCGTTCAGGCGGCAATGATTCACCCGGCTGCAGCACACCCAACCGGATGGTTTGCAGAAGCCGACCGACCGTGTCTTCAAAGGCGTTTCCCGGCCGCACCGGGCGCAGCAGTGCTTTGCCTGCGAGCGGAACGTCCGGGTCGACCGACACGGTCTACAGCGGAGTGACGTAGGCGGAGCTGATCCCGCCGTCCACCAGGAAAGTGGAGGCGGTGATGAACGAGGCGTCGTCGCTGGCGAGGAACGCCACCGCTGCGGCCAGTTCTTCGGGTTCTGCGAACCGGCCGAGCGGCACGTGGACGAGCCTGCGCGCGGCCCGTTCGGGGTCCTTGGCGAAAAGTTCCTGCAGCAGAGGCGTGTTCACCGGACCGGGGCACAGCGCGTTGACGCGGATGCCCTGCCGCGCGAACTGCACACCGAGCTCACGCGACATCGCCAGCACGCCGCCCTTCGACGCCGTGTAGCTGATCTGCGACGTCGCCGACCCCATCACCGCGACGAAGGACGCGGTGTTGATGATCGCCCCCTTCTGCTGCGGCACCATGTGCCGCAGCGCCGCCTTGCAGCACAGGTAAACCGACTTGAGGTTGATGTCCTGCACCCGCTGCCAGGCGTCGAGTTCGGTGTTCTCGATCAGATCGTCCTCCGGCGGTGAGATGCCCGCGTTGTTGAACGCGATGTCTACCGATCCGTACGTCCTTGCGGCGGTGTCGAACAGCGTGTCGACCGCCACCTGGTCGGCGACGTCGACGGGAACGAACAGGCCCTCGAGTTCGTCGGCGACGGCCTTGCCTGCGGCAGGGTCGATGTCGCCGACGACGATCGTGGCGCCCTCCGCCCGCATCCGTTTGGCGGTCGCGAGCCCGATGCCGCTGGCACCGCCGGTGATGACGGCAACCTTGTCCGCCAGACGCTGGGTCAGGTCCATCTAACTCTCTCCGATCGCGAAGAAGACGTTCTTGGTTTCGGTGAAGTGCAGTGGCGCATCGGGTCCGAGCTCGCGCCCCAGTCCGGATTGCTTGAAGCCACCGAACGGCGTGTTGAAGCGCACCGACGAATGCGAATTCACCGAAAGGTTGCCCGCTTCCACGGCCCGCGACACCCGGATCGCCCGCGACAGGTTGTCGGTCCAGATCGAGCCGGACAGGCCGTATTCGGTGTCGTTGGCCAGCGCGATGGCGTCAGCCTCGTCGTCGAACGGCAGCACCGTGACGACCGGTCCGAAGATCTCCTCGGTGACGGTGCGGTCGGTGCGCGGCGGGGTCAACACCGTCGGCGGGAACCAGTACCCGGGTCCGTCGGGCGCGTTGCCGCGGAAGGCGACCGGCGCGTCGTCAGGCACATAGGAGGCCACCGAATCGCGGTGCGAGGCGGACACCAGCGGCCCCATCTCGGTGTCCTTCGATGCCGGGTCGCCGACGACGACGCCCTTCACCGCGGGCTCGAGCAATTCCATGAATCGGTCATAGACGTTGCGCTGCACCAGGATACGGCTGCGTGCGCAGCAGTCCTGGCCCGCATTGTCGAACACGCCGTAGGGGGCGGTGGCCGCCGCCCGTTCCAGATCGCAGTCGTCGAAAACGATGTTGGCGCTCTTACCGCCCAGTTCCAGCGTCACCCGCTTGATCTGCTTGGCCGCGCCGGCCATCACGCCGATGCCGACCTCGGTCGATCCGGTGAAGACGATCTTGCGCACGTCGGGATGGGTGACGAAGCGCTCGCCGATCACCGAACCCTTGCCGGGCAGCACCTGAAACAAGTGCTCGGGCAGGCCGGCCTCCATGGCGAGTTCGCCAAGCCGGATCGTGGTCAGCGGCGTCCACTCGGCCGGTTTCATCAGCACCGCGTTGCCGGCGGCGAGTGCCGGCGCGAAACCCCACGAGGCGATCGGCATCGGAAAGTTCCACGGCGTGATCACCCCGATGACACCCAGCGGTTCGTTGAAGGTGATGTCGAGCCCACCCGACACGGGAATCTGCTTGCCGGACAAACGTTCCGGGCTGGCGGAGTAGTACTGCAGCACGTCGCGGACGTGTCCGGCCTCCCACGTCGCATTGCCGATCGGGTGACCGGAGTTGGCCACCTCCAGTTCGGCGAGTTCGTCGACATGCGCATCGACGACGGACGCGAACGCCCGCAGTGCGGCGGCGCGATCCGACGGCGGCAGTGCGGCCCACGACCGCTGAGCGACGACGGCGCGCGCGACAGCCTCGTCGACGCCGGCCGCGTCGACCCGCTCGACGGTGCGCAATTCCTGCTCGGTGGCCGGGTTGATCAGGGTCGAGGAGGTCACGCGTTCACCTTTCCTGTCGCATGGGTTGCGGCGGCCTGCACGACCGCGACGAACAACCGGATGTCATCGAGACGTTCCTCTGGATGCCACTGCACCGCCAAAACAAAATTGTCACCAGGAATTTCGACGGCCTCGATCACCCCGTCGGCATCAGCCGCGCTGACCACGAGGCTGTCGCCGAGCTGGTCGATGGCCTGGTGGTGGTAGCACTGCGCGTCGGACGACTCGCCGATCAGCCCGGCGAGTCGGGTGCCGGGCACGGTCTGCACCGACGACGTGGAGAACACCGCATCACCCAGCTGGTGTCGGGTGTGCCCGATGACTTCGGGCAGATGCTGGTGCAGCGTGCCGCCCAGCGCCACATTCATCACCTGCGCACCGCGGCAGATGCCCAGCACCGGGAGCCCGCGCCGGATCGCGCCGCGAACCAGCGCGATCTCCCACACATCGCGGTCCCGGTTGGCCTGCACGGGCTCATCGGTGGCCGGGTGACGCTGCTGGCCGTAACTATCGGGGTCCATGTCGCGGCCACCTGTGATGATCAACCCGTCCAGCCCATCGAGCACCCGCTCGGCGGACTCGACCGCCTGCGGCGGCAGCAACACCGCAGTCCCGCCCGCCAGGTTGACGCCTTCCAGGTAGATCGCCGGCAGGAAGCTGGCGTGCACATCCCACACGCCGGTCTGTGCCTGCTGCAGATAGGTGGTGAGACCAAGGATGGGCGCGGGATTGTATCTGCGCGATCCGCGTTCGCTACTCGCGTCACAGCCGCTCAAAGCCGCGGACCCTCTCCCAGTCGGTGACCGCGGCGTTGAACGCCTTCAGCTCGACGCGAGCGTTGTTGAGGTAGTGCTCGACGACGTCATCGCCGAATGCCTCGCGGGCGACCTGCGATTCGGCGAACAGCGCGGCGGCCTCGGTCAGCGTCGTCGGCAGACAGGAGGCGCCGCTGGTGTAGGCGTTGCCCACCATCGCTTCCGGCAGTTCGAGTTCCTGCTCGATACCGTGCAATCCGCCCGCGATCAGCGCAGACACCGCCAGGTACTGGTTGACGTCGCCGCCCGGTGCGCGGCACTCCATCCGCATGCCATGCCCCTGGCCGACGACCCGCAGCGCGCAGGTGCGGTTGTCCATCCCCCAGGCGATCGCGGTGGGTGCGAAGCTTCCTTCGACAAACCGCTTGTAGGAGTTGATGTTCGGCGCGTAGAACAGAGTCAGCTCTCGAAGCGTCGCCAGCTGGCCCGCGATGAAGCTGCGGAACATCGCCGACATGCCGTCCGCCGCATCCGAATCGGCGAAGACCGCACTGCCGTCGTCACCGCGCAGCGAGATGTGGATGTGGCAGCTGTTGCCTTCGCGCTCATCGAATTTCGCCATGAACGTCAGGCTCTGGCCGTGCTGGTCGGCGATTTCCTTGGCGCCGTTCTTGTAGATCGTGTGGTTGTCACAGGTGACACGGGCGTGGTCGTAGCGGAAGGCGATCTCCTGCTGGCCGAAGTTGCACTCCCCCTTGACGCCTTCGCAGTACATGCCTGCGCCGTCCATTCCGAGCCGGATGTCGCGCAGCAACGGCTCCATGCGGGTGGAGGCCAGCATCGCGTAGTCGACGTTGTAGTCGGTGGCCGGCGTCAGCCCTCGGTAGCCCGCGGCCCACGCCGCGCGGAAGGAGTCGTCGAAGACCATGAACTCCAGTTCGGTGCCCACATAGGGCACCAGGCCCATGTCGGCCAGCCGCGCGATCTGCGTGTTGAGGATGCTGCGCGGCGCCTGGGTCGCCGGGTTGCCGTCGGTCCAGGACAGGTCGGCCATCACCAGCGCTGTCCCCGGCAGCCAGGGCAGCAGGCGCAGCGTCGAGAAGTCCGGCGTCATCACCATGTCGCCGTAGCCGGTCTCCCAACTGGAGATGGCATAGCCGTCCACGGTGTTCATGTCGACGTCGACCGCGAGCAGGTAGTTACAGCATTCCGCGCCGTGGGCCGCGACGTCCTCGACGAACAGTCGCGCCGCGACCCGTTTGCCGGTGAGCCTGCCCTGCATGTCGCAGAACGCGACGATAACGGTGTCGATGTCTCCGGCGGCGACCAACGACTCCAACTCGCTTTGCGACAGCATTCCAGCCACTCCCTAAAGGTAGGTCATCAGACCAATAGACCGCTAGCGCTCCGAGAAGTTCGGCACCGTTTGGGCCCGCCGGTTGATCCGCACGTCGAACGCCTCCGACACATGCCATTCGCGGGACAGCATGACAGGTGTCCCGTCCCGGTCGTAGTCGATCTCCTCGATGTAGAGCAGGGGCTTGCCGCGCCTGACGCCAAGCACTTTCGCCGTGCGGTTGTTGCTGGCTACCGCGCGCAGTGTCGCCGTCGCATGGTCGGCGGCATGCCCGCACGCGCGCAGCAGGGCGAACAGCGACGGGTCGAGGTTCGACAGGTCGAGGTCGGACTTCAGGAGCCATGCCGGGATGCGGTCGCGGGAGTAGATCACCGGCACGTCGTCGGCGGTGCGCACCCGTTCCACCGCCAGCACCAGCTCGCCCCGGCCGACCTGTAGTGCGCTGTCGATCTTGGCGGACTGTTCGAACACCGCGTCGAGCACCCGCATCCCGGCGTGTGCTCCCGCGCTCTCAATCATCGCGAGGTAGCTCAGTGTCGAGTCCAGCCCGTGGGGCATGCGTCTGCGCTCGGCGACATAGCTACCCGATCCCCGACGGCGGATGACGTAACCGGCTTCGACGAGGCCCCGCACGGCTTCGCGCACCGTCGCGCGCGATACCCCGAATCTCGCCGACAGTTCGCCCTCGGTCGGCAGTTTGGTTCCGGGCTCCAGCTGCGAGCTGGTTATCTCCTCCAGCAGCTCGTCGCGCAGCCGGTCGGCGAGCAAAGTTTGCCCGGGCATCCCACGAGCCTACGTGGTGCCCTGCGGTGCATCGGCCGCCGACGCCGGTGTCTGCGCCGCCCGCGGCGCCGTCTCCTCCAGAACCCGGCGAACCTGGTCCGCGATGGACGGGGCCCCGGGCAGTAAGCCGTCGAAGATCGCGCTGCCGATCGTGTAACCCCACGCCCCGGCCTCGCCGACGGCGATCGCGCGGTCGACGTCGGCGATGGAGCCGGCCACGATGACCGGGCCGCTCGCGGCGGCGGTGACCGCACGAATCAGCTCGAGCGGGTCGGCGCTGGGGTGGCGATACGCGAGCAGGTCGAGTCCGCTGACATGGTCGAGCGCGGTGAGCCGCGCCGCATCGGCGGCAATCTCGTCGACGGTGCCGAGCAGGACGCTCGGGTGATCGACGACCCGGCCGGGAAACGGGCAGTACCGGACGCCGTCGGGAAGCATGCCCGCCGTTTCGGCGCCGTGGGTGCCGCCCAGCACCCAGTCGAACCCGGCCTCGGCCGCCGACCGCAACGACGACAGCTCGGCCTCCTTGCTGGTGGACACCACCTCGAGCATCACCTCGAAGCCGGCGTCGTGGGCGAGTCCGACCAGTTCGCGCTGTCGCTCAAGGTCGGCACCGACGTCCTTGAACCCGACGTAGCGCAGGCCGGTGCCGGCCAGCGTCGGCATGATCTCGGCGGCGTTGTCGACGGTGCGGTCGCCGTGGGTGAGCATGAATACGAAGTGAGCCATTAGCGAGCCTCCATCTGGTTGGTCAACCCTTTTCGGCGTCGGACACGATCGACCGTGCCGCGTCGTCCGACCAGACGCCGAGCAGGTCGGCGAGATCGACGATCGAGATCCGTTCCCGCAGTAGGTGGGCATTGCGCAGGGCCCAGTACAGCAAGCGGTCGTCATAGCCGGCCCCGAGGTCGCTCGCCCGCGTCGGAAGGCCGCTCGCATGGCTGATCTCGTCGAACTGCTCGGGGGTCGGCAGCGTCACCGTCCGCTTGAACGCGTCCCAGTCGGCGACCATGGCCTCAACCTCGGCCTGGTGCTCGAGCAGCCAGTTCCGCTTCGCGTTGTAGGCCGTCCAGCACTCCTCGACGGTCTTGTTGCCGAGCTCGGCGAAGGCCAGGGCGACCGCGTCGCGACTCGACGACTCGTCGGGCACCCGCACCTGCGCGCCCGCCGAGGTGATCGTTTGATCGACGAGCTGCCAGACCCGTAGCGCGAGCCGGGTGGCGACGGTGACCTGCATACCGTGCGGCGCCGCGGGTCCCTGTCGCTGGCTCAGCGCCATTTCCAGCAGGTGCGACACCGCGTGCTCGCTGCCCGACGCCGGCGCGGTCGAGCCGACGATGCCCATCGACAGTCCGCTTCCCGCCAGCAGCCGGGCCAGATCGGCCAGGCCGCCGGGCTCGGCGTCCCGCGCGGCCTGCGCCAGCGACGGCAGCATCGGCATCGCGGCGAGAACCCGTTGCACGACGGCGCCGTCGTACGCCGGCCCGTGACCCAGCCACGCGGCGAGCTGCCATTCGGCGACCGCGTTGGGGACCGTTGAGAGGTCACCCACGCCGGCGAGGTTCAGCCCCGCGGGTGCCGCGGTGAGGATGTCGGAGTCGGCGATGAGCTTGTCCGGCCACCGCGACACCACCGTGCGCTTCGCACCCGCGATGACGAGGACGCTGCGATCGGCGATGAAACCATTGATGCTGCAAGCGGTTTGGACCGCGATGTGGCGGCTCCCAGTGCGCTGCGCGGTCACCTTTGCGATATCGGTGAGCGTGCCCGCACCCACCGAGATCAGCAGCCGCTTCGAGCCGACCTCGGCCACCGCCAGCTCGACGGTCTCCTCGTCGGCGCGCACCGTGCCGCTGCCGAGCTGGATCACCGGGCAGCCGAGCTTCTTGGCCAGCCGCTCGACGACGGGTCCGGCGGGCGTGCGGTAGGGCCCACCGTCGCTGATGATCACCGGTGCGGGTGTGCCCGGTTCGGCAACGGCGTCGGCGATCGCATCGTCCACAATCGACGTGCCGACCCGGATATCGACATCGGGCAGGTCGTCGTGGCCCCGCTCGCGGAGCTCCGCCAGAATGGCGCTTGGTTCGGGCACGGTGCTCATGCCTCACCTCCCGCCAGCGCTGACTCGACCGCGTCGAACGCGACACGGTAGCGCCCATACGCGTCGGCGTACTGGCGCTGCGCAGTTGGGTTCGGCTCGATCACATCCGGATCCAGTTGCACGGCAACCGATGCCGCCGAGAAATCGTCGAAGACCCCGGCGCCGACACCGGCCACCATCGCCGCACCGACCGCGGTGGCCTCTTCGGTCAGGACGCGACGCACCGGCCGGCCGAGCACGTCGGCCTTGATCGACGCCCACAGGTCGTCGCGCGCGCCGCCGCCGACAATCCGCACTTCGCCATGACCGAGGCCGAGCGCGTCAAGCCGGTCGACGATGTCGCGCAACGCATATGCGCAGCCCTCCAGGACGGCGCGCGCGGCGTGCGCCGCCGTGTGATTCATCGCCAGACCGAGGAAGGCACCGCGCATCGCGTCGTTCCACCGCGGCGCGGTCGACCCGGACAACGCGGGCAGGAACAACACGCCCTCGCTGGCCGGCGGCGCGTCGCGGGCGAGCGTGAAGATCTCGCCCTGCGGTACGCCGAGCAGTCCGGCCAGCCACAGCGTGCTGCCACCGCTGACGAATCCGGGGTTCTCGATCAGCCATGAACCGGGTACGGCGTGGCCGTGCGTCTCCACCAGGCCGAGCGGATCACGCACGGGTTCGGAGGCGACCGTCGTCACCGGCTCGGCGGTGCCGGTGACGTCGACGATCACGCCGGATTCGATGGCCCCGGCACCGACCGACGCGGCGTGCTCATCGCCCGTGCCGACGACAACTGCGCATGTGGCCGGCAACCCGAGTTTACCGGCGACGTCGGGGCGCAGCGTGCCCACCACATCCGTGGACGGGCGCACCGGCGGCAACGCCGCCGGATCGAGGCCGGCAGCGTCACACAGCTCACTGTCGAAATCACCCTTGGCCACGTCGTAGACCATCGTCGACGACGCATTTGCGGCGTCCTGCGCGTGCGACCCCGAAAGGTAATGCAGCACATAGGATCCGACCGGAGCGAAGATGGCGGTGTCGTGCCAGACCTGCGGTTCGTTGTCCCGCAGCCACATCATCTTCGGTGCGCTGTGCGACGCATCGGCCACCAGGCCGGTGCGCTGCGCGAGCAGGTCGGCCCCGACCGCAGTGACCAGTTGGTCGCACTGCTTGGTGGCGCGCTTGTCGAGCCAGATGATCGCAGAGCGCAGCGGCGTGCCGTCGGCATCGCACGCCACCACTCCGTCGACCTGGCTCCCGAGCCCCATCGCCACCACCCGATCCGCCTGCACGCCTTCAGTTGCGGCGCGAACGGCGTCGCGAAGCGCGGTGCAGTAGGCGAGCGGGTCCTGGTCGGCCCAGCCGTCGTGCTCGTGCACCATGGTCAGCGGCGCCGAGCCGGAGGAGACGACGTCGCCGCCTTCGTCGACGATCACCGCCTTGATGCTCTGCGAGCCGACGTCGACTCCCAGGACCAGAGACACGACTACCCCTCAGGTTGGCGGTTAAGGCTCGATACGGAACCGAAAGGTACGGTGTGCGGGGAGGATTGGGCGGTAATCCTCCCCGCCGGTCACAACTATGGTGACCGAGGCGGCGGTTCGTCTCCCGCTGAAATCTCGGTGACGGAGACCGTACCGTAGCCCTCTTCCTGGAGGTGCGCTCCGTGCGCGCCGTGAGACATCGCGAACTCCTCTTCCGGCGACAGCACCAGCTTGTGACGCCCCCGGATCGCGAAGTACGCGATTCCGACCAGGAAGTAGATGAGCGTTCCGACCACGCCAGGCCGGTAGTCCGGGTTGAGGAAGAGTGAGACGAGCGCAACCAGTGCGATCGCACCGGCGACCACGGCGCCCCAGACGCCGACCGGGCTGCGGTACGGCCGCTCGATGTTCGGCAGCTTACGGCGCAGCAAGATGAACGCCAGGCTTTGCATGAAGTAGGAGATCACCGCGCCGAACACGGCCATGTACAGCAGCGCGCCGACGATCTTGCCCGCGAGTGCGTTCTCGCTCTGCCCGAGGAAGTAGATGATCAACGCAAGGACGTACCCGACCACGGCGCCCGCGATGAGGGCCACGTATGGCGTGTGCCTGGTCGGATGGGTGATCGACAGGCTCTGCGGGAAGTACCCGGCGCGCGACAGGGAGTACGTGTTGCGGCCGTAGGCGTAGATGATCGTGAAGAAACTGGCGATCAGCCCGACCAGCCCGATCGTTGCGAGCACAGAGGCCGCCGTGCCTTCTCCGAACACCGCCTTGAAGCCGTCGAACAGCGGGGTCGCCGAGGTTCCGACGGTCGCGGCTCCGCCACCGACTCCCGTGTTGAGGAAAAGGATGAGGAAGGCGAACACCACCAGCGTCGTCAGCCCCCAGATCGTCGCGCGGGGGATGTCCCGCTTCGGATCGTGGGACTCCTCGGCGGCCAACGGCAGTTCCTCGATCGCCAGATAGAACCAGATCGCGAAGGGTAAGGCCGGGAAGATTCCCGCGATGCCCTTGGGCAGGAAGCTGCTGCCGCCCTCGTCCGGCGGGATGTTGGTCAGCAGGCCGGCGTCGAATTTCCCGCTGACGAGCACGGACACGAAGAAGAACGCGAGGATGCCGAGCGCCAGCACGGTGATCACCACGGTGAACCGCATGGTGGTCTCGATGCCGAGGATGTTGATCCCGACGAAGATGATGTAGAAGACCGCCCACCACAGCACTGGGCTGTTCCACCAGCCGTCGGCCCCGGTCAGGTCGAAAACGATGTCGTGCGAGAGGAATCCCATCGCGCCGACGACCACCGCGGGAGTGATCACGTACTCCATGTTCTCGGCCAAGCCGGTGATGAAGCCGCCCCACGGGCCCATCGCCGAGCGCGAGAACGAGTAGGCCCCACCGGTGTGCGGCAGGGCAGGCGACATCTCCGCGATGGAGAAGCACAGGCCGTAATACATGATCGTGATGACGATCGCGGCGATAAGCAGACCGCCGAAGCCACCGGCGTCCAGGCCGAGGTTCCAGCCGTAGAAGTCGCCGGAGATGACCGCTCCCACGCCGAGCGCCCAGAGCGACCAGAAGGCGGCGTGCCGCCTCAACTTGCGCTTCTCGAAGTACCCGTGGCCTGCCTCTTGATAGGTGACCGAACCCACTGCCCGCGTGTTCTCCGCCATCGCTCCTCCTCGGCTTCCGGCTGGCTGCAGAGCCCAAGTTGTCAGACAACTTGGACAATAAACCCGGGTGGATGCGCGGTCAACGCTCTAGCGTGAAGATTTACCCACTCGTCATCCCCAAAGGTAGGACAACAGACCTTTGGCGCTTTATTGTGCTCATGCGAGTTCTGTCCCACCCCCCGCGAAGGAGACCTTTCATGCCCGAGGGCCACGAACAGTTGGACGAGGATGAAGCCCTGCTCGCCAAGCTCGGCTACACGCAGGAACTTCACCGCTCGTGGTCGGGCTTCTCGAACTTCGCCATCTCGTTCTCGATCATCTCGATCCTGGCCGGCTGCTTCACCTCGTTCGGCCTTGGCTGGAACAACGGCGGCCCCGCCGCGATCGCATGGGGCTGGCCGATCGTCACTGCCTTCATCCTGATCATCGGCCTCTGTATGTCCGAGCTGGTCTCGGCATTCCCCACCTCGGGCGGAATCTACTGGTGGGCAGCCAAACTCGGCGGCCCCAAGGCCGGGTTCTACACCGGCTGGCTGAACCTGATCGGCCTGATCGCCATTCTGGCGTCGGTGGCGTACGGCAGCGCGACGTTCCTGGATCTGACCCTCGGCACCTTCAGCGAGTCGTGGCTGGCGGGTTATAGCCTCACCCGGGTGTTCATCATGTTCATCGTCATCCTGGCCATCGTGGCGATCATCAACATCACGTCCAGCCACCTCCTGGCGGTCATCAACAACATTTCGGTGTGGTGGCATGTCGCCGGCGCGGCCGCGGTCGTCCTGATTCTGTGGATCCTGCCCGAACAGCACGCGAGCTTCGGCGAGGTGTTCGCCAAGACCATCAACAACACCGGCATCTTCGGCGGGGCCACATCGGGCATCGGCTTCCTGCTGTTCGTGCTGCCCATCTCGGCGATCCTGACTCAGTACACGATCACCGGCTACGACGCGTCGGCCCATCTGTCCGAAGAGACCAAGAGCGCCGCCAATGGTGCGGCCAAGGGTATCTGGCGGTCGATCTTCTACTCGGCGATCGGCGGCTGGATCCTGTTGCTCACGTTCCTGTTCGCAGTGCAGGACGCGGACGCCGTCTCGGCCAACGGCGGCGCATCGGCAACCATCTTCACGCAAGCCCTCACCTCCAAGTGGGCAGGCCTCGTGCTGCTCATCTCGACCGCCGGTCAGCTGTTCTGCACGACCGCATGCCAGACCAGCGCGTCGCGCATGCTGTTCGCCTTCAGCCGCGACCGCGCGGTGCCGGGTCATCGACTGTGGTCGGCGATCAACAAGAACCGAGTGCCCGCCAATGCGGTGGTGATCACCGCGGTGGTCGCGGCCCTGATCACGCTGCCCGCCATCGTGCCGGTGAAGATCCCCGTCAACGGGGAGGAAGTGCCGTCGCCGGTGGCGTTCTTCGCGGTGGTGTCCATCGGCGTGGTCGGCCTCTATCTGGCCTTCGCCGTGCCGATCTACTACCGGTGGAAGGCCGGGGAAACGTTCGAGGTGGGCAGCTGGAACCTGCGCGGCCATCACAAGTGGATGGCGCCCATTGCGATCATCGAGATCGTCGTCACGTCAATCATCGCGATGTTCCCGACGTCGCTCGGCGGGATGCCGTGGGACCCGAGCTTCGAGTGGAAGTTCGTCAACTACACCCCGATCCTGGTCGGCGCGGTACTGATTCTCCTGTGGATCTACTGGCACGCTTCGGTGAAGAACTGGTTTACCGGGCCCATCCGGCAGGTAGACGAACCGGGTGAAGAACTGGAGGGCGTCTCCTAGCCGTTTCGCGGCTCCGCTCCCCCTGGCGCGCCGGCAGGCATTCGAGCCGGTAGGGTCGAACTGATGTGTGGAGCCACCGGCGAGGTGCGACTCGACGGCCGAACGCCAGATCTTGCGGCGGTGTCGGCCATGGCCCGGGCGATGGCCCCCCGCGGTCCCGACGCCGCGGGGGCATGGTCGCAGGGCCGGGTCGCGCTCGGGCATCGCCGCCTCAAGATCATCGACCTGTCCGAAGCCGGCGCGCAGCCGATGGTCGACAGCGACCTCGGGCTCGCGATCGCATGGAACGGCTGCATCTACAACTACAAGCAGCTGCGCCGCGAACTGTCCGAGCAGGGCTACCGGTTCTTCTCGCACAGCGACACCGAGGTGCTGCTGAAGGCGTACCACCATTGGGGCGACCGCTTCGTCGACCGGTTGCACGGGATGTTCGCCTTCGCGATCGTCGAACGGGACAGCGGCCGGGTGCTGCTCGGGCGCGACCGGCTCGGCATCAAGCCGCTCTACATCGCCGAGGACGCCAACCGCGTGCGGTTCGCCTCCTCGCTTCCCGCACTGCTGGCGGGCGGCGGCGTCGACACCCACATCGACCCGGTCGCCCTGCACCACTACCTCACGTTCCACTCCGTCGTGCCGCCGCCGCGAACGATCCTGCGCGGCGTCGCCAAGATCCCGCCCGCCACGCTCGTCGCGATCGAGCCGGACGGTCGCCGCACGACGAAGACCTACTGGACGCCGGACTTCACCCGGCGCGCCGACCGCGATGACTGGTCCGAGAAAGACTGGGAGGACGCGGTTCTCGAGTCGCTTCGCGTCGCGGTGGACCGCCGCATGGTGGCCGACGTGCCGGTGGGTTGTCTGCTGTCGGGCGGCGTCGACTCCAGCCTGATCGTCGGCCTGCTTGCCGAAGCGGGCCAGAAGAACCTGTCGACGTTCTCCATCGGCTTCGAGTCCGTCGGCGACGTCGAGGGCGACGAGTTCACGTGGTCGGACATCGTCGCCAAGCGCTTCGGCACCGATCACCATCAGATCCGCATCGGCACCGACCGGATGCTGCCCGCCCTCGACGGGGCGATCGGCGCGATGAGCGAACCAATGGTCAGCCATGACTGTGTCGCGTTCTATCTGCTCAGTCAGGAAGTCGCCAAGCACGTCAAAGTGGTGCAGTCCGGCCAGGGCGCCGACGAGGTGTTCGCGGGATATCACTGGTATCCCCCGATGGGTGAGCCCGCCGCCGCCTCGCTGGAGGGCTCCGTCGCGGCCTACCGCGCCGCGTTCTTCGACCGCGACACCGGGGGCGTGCAGGCGTTGGCGACACGGAGTTACGTTGCCGACGACGATCCGAGCGGTCGGTTCGTGACCGAGCACTTCGCCCGCGAGGGCGCGCAAAGCGGGGTGGACCGGGCACTGCGGTTGGACACCACCGTGATGTTGGTTGACGACCCCGTCAAACGGGTAGACAACATGACCATGGCCTGGGGCTTAGAGGGTCGAGTGCCGTTCCTCGATCATGAACTCGTCGAATTGGCCGCCACCTGCCCGCCGGAGCTCAAGACGGCACAGGGCGGCAAGGGCGTACTCAAAGAGGCCGCCCGCAGGGTGATCCCGTCGGAGGTCATCGACCGCCCCAAGGGCTACTTCCCCGTTCCTGCCCTCACCCATCTGGAGGGCCCGTATCTGGACCTGGTGCGCGACGCGCTGTATGCGCCGGTGGCCAAGGAGCGCGGCTTGTTCCGTCCCGAGGCGGTCGACGCGCTGCTCGCCGATCCCAACGGCCGCCTGACCCCGTTGCGCGGTAACGAGCTGTGGCAGATCGCGCTGCTCGAGCTGTGGCTGCAGAAGCACGGCATCACGGGAGCCGCAGCTTGAGCAGCGCAGCGAGGACCGGAGCGAGCGGGAGCCGAGCGTTGAGCACCGAGGACCACACCGAGGCGATCACCCTCGGGCTGCACGACGCGACTCCCCCGCATCTCGTCGACGAGATGACGGACGACGTCGTGCTCGAACTCGGTTGGGGCCGACTGATTTTCGGGCAGACGTTCGCCGACGCCGAGAAGCTCGCCGAGGTGTTGCGCGGAGAGACCTACGGCAGGCGCGACATCTGCATCTATGCGCGCGAGCCGCACGTCCTCGTCGCCCGGGCGCCCGCCGAGCTGTTCATCGATCCGAGCCACACCTACCGGCTGCGCTTCAACGACGACGACGAGCCGCCGCCGGCGACGACGGGCTTCACCGTGCGGGCGCTGCGCGACGAGGGCGAAGCCGATGCGATGAACCACGTCTACGTGCGGTGCGGGATGGTGCCCGCCCCGACCGACGTCATCTGGGAAAACCACCGCACCCACGACTCGGTCGACTACCTCATCGCGGTCCGTGACGACGACGGCTCGGTGGTGGGCACCGTCACGGGCGTGGACCACAAGCTGTTGTTCAGTGACCCGGAGAACGGGTCGAGCCTGTGGACGCTGGCCGTCGACCCGACGATCAGCCTGCCCGGTGTCGGCGCGGCCCTGACCCGTGCCCTTGCCGGCGTCTACCGTGGCCGGGGCCGTGCATACATGGACCTGTCGGTCACCCACGACAACGCCGCCGCCATCGCGCTGTACGAGAAGCTGGGCTTCCAGCGCGTTCCGGTGATGGCCGTGAAGCGCAAGAACGCGATCAACGAGCCCCTGTTCACCCATCCGCCGGAGACCGTCGACGATCTCAACCCCTACGCGCGAATCATCGCCGACGAAGCCATGCGCCGCGGCATCTGGGTCGAGGTGTTGGACGCCGGGGCGGGCGAGATGCGGCTCTCCCACGGTGGCCGCACCGTGGTGACGCGAGAGTCGTTGTCCGAGTTCACTTCCGCGGTAGCCATGAGCCGCTGCGACGACAAGCGCCAAACACGGCGCATCGTCGGTGAGGCCGGGATCACCGTGCCACGGGGCCGGTTGGCCACGTTCGACGAAGGCGACCACGAATTCCTCGCGGAGGTCGGCGACGTCGTGGTCAAACCGACACGAGGCGAGCAGGGCAAGGGCATCACCGTCGGCGTCGACGGCCCCGACGAACTCGACAGCGCCCTGGCCCGGGCCCGCGAGCAGCATCCCGAGGTGCTCATCGAGCAACGCGCGAAGGGCGACGACCTACGTCTGGTGGTGATCGACGGCAAGGTCGTCGCCGCCGCGGTGCGCAGTCCGGCGGAGATCGTCGGCACCGGCCATCACACCGTGCGCGAACTGATCGACGCGCAGAGCAGGCGCCGGGCCGCCGCCACCGGCGGTGAGTCGCGCATCCCGGTCGACGCCGTCACCGAGGCGACGGTGGCCGAAGCCGGCTGGTCGTTCGACGATGTCCTGCCCGAGGGCGAACGGCTTCGGGTGCGTCGCACCGCGAACCTGCACCAGGGCGGCACGATCCAGGACGTGACCGCCGAGGTGCACCCCGAGTTGTGCCGGGTGGCCGTCACCGCCGCGGAGGCGATCGGCATCCCGGTCACCGGCATCGACCTGCTGGTGCCGGATGTCACGAAGAACGAGTACGTCTTCATCGAGGCCAACGAGCGCCCGGGGCTCGCGAATCACGAACCGCAGCCGACCGCAGCCGCCTTCATCGACTATCTGTTCCCGACGACGCCTGGTCTGCCGCAGGCGTGGACGCCCGACCAGGCCCCCGACTGACGGACCGTCACCAGGTGCTGGTTCGCAGCACGATCTCGGCCGCCAGCTGCGCGGTCGACTCCTGGGCGTTGCGGCGCCCGAGCAGCTCGACCAGCCGGAAATCGCCGTAGACGAAGCGCTGGCTGGCGCGTGCCACCGCCCGCGCCGCAGGCGAACTGACCAGTGCGGTGGTGTTCATCTCCACCGGCGGGCAATGCTCATCGCGGATCACGCCGGACTGGTCGGCGACGCGCGGATGTCCGCGGTCGATGACGACCAGACCGATGAAGCGGTCGAGTCGGGTGGCGGCCAGTTCCCACGCCAGCTCACCGCCGATGCGGTCGCCCACGAGCAGGCCCCACTGCACGTCGAGCATGTCCATGATGCCGACGACCGACTTGGCGGTGAGGCGCGGATCCGGACCCACCACGAAGGTCCGCAGCGACGCGGTGTGCAGCCGCTGGCATACGGCCTCATAGGCCGACGCCGCCTGCTGCGCGGCGCCGAGCAGCACCACGACGGACCCCTTGTCCGGGCCGGCGATATCGACAGGAACGGGGAAACCGTCGACGGTGACCATCGTCGAAGGCATTCGGACACGCTACAGCGAGTCAAGACTCGGCGGGCCGTTTTTGCGCGTCTCTTAACCAGCCATTCAGGCGTTCCGCAGCCGCTCTGCTTGCTTGTCTGCGATATCCAGAAACGTCTGCGGCAGCGAAGCTTTGACGGCGATCGCCGGGTTCGGCGTGGGAAACGCCATACCGAACATCGCCATCGCGCCGACGTTTTCGAAGGAGAAGAACACGCTGCTCTTCACTCCGCTCAGGTCCATCGTCTGCTGGTACACCAGCGCGTCGGATCGCGACGACGGCAGCCTCGTGGTCGTCATCGGGATGCCGTCCGACGACGGGTCGAAAAAGGTCTGATATTCCGCGCACCGCTGCGCGGTGGCCGCGAGCTTGTCCAGATCCAGGTTCCATGTCAGCACGGTCATCACGATGCGAGCGCCGTCGTAGGCGACGCTGTACTTCGAGGCGCTGCCTGCGCCGCGCTCCGCGGCGGCGGCGATGACCCGCGTCAGTGCGTCGGAGCAGCCCTCGGGTTTGGACAGCATCGCCGGTGGACCGCCCTGCCCGTCGGGATGGCCGGGCTTGTCGATGATGCGGTCGTATTGCACACCCGGCGGGAAATCGTCTGCGGTCAGGATGGTGCGGTCCAGCTTGGCCCCCGGCCAGGTCGGGTTGCCCCCGACGGTATCGGCACAGCCGGTGAACGCCACGATCACGAGAAGTGCCAGCGCAGCTGCCCTTGCGTGCCGCAGGATCATGACGCCAAGGCTACTCACGCAGTGCGCTGAGGATCGTCGGTCGCGGGGGCGGCCCGGCGTCCAGCAGGGCAAGAACGGCGTCGACGTCGACGTGCGCCGCGAGCAGGTCGGCCATCAGGTCGAGTTGGGCGTCGCGCCGCGCCGACACGTCGGTGTCGCCGGCGACGGCGAATCCGCTCCGACCGGCGGCCGCAGCGGCCTCGGCGAGCCACCGTCGCCGTACGTCATCGTTGTCGAACAGACCGTGCCAATGCGTGCCGTACACCCCGGCCCGCCGGATTCCAACGCCGAGCCAGTCGTCGTCGCCGCATCGCGACACCTGACCGTGGTGGATCTCGTACCCCTGCAGCGGGGCCTCGTGGCGGAGCAGCGTCTTGTCGGGCGCGAACACGATGTCGGCGTCGAGCAGGCCGAGGCCGTCGACACCGCCGGCCCCGGACTCCACGGTGTCGTCGATGCGGCGGCACAGCATCTGGAAGCCGCCGCAGATGCCGAGCACCGGCCGGCCGGAGCGGGCGTGCGCAGCGACGCCGTCGGCGAGGCCGCGATCGCGCAGCCACGTCAGGTCGGCCACGGTCGCCTTGCTGCCCGGGATGACGACGACGTCCGCGTCGGGCAGATCGGCGGGATCGGTCACCCAGCGCACCAACACGCCGGGCTCGCAGGCCAGCGCCTCGATATCGGTGGAGTTGGAGATGCGCGGCAGCCGGATCGCCGCGACCCGTAGCCACTGCTGGCCGACCGGCGGCTGCGGCTGGCCGACGACGCGGTGGGCCTGCACCGACACCGAGTCCTCGGTGTCCAGCCAGAACCCGTCGTCGTAGGGAACGACACCGTATGTGGGCCTGCCGGTGAGGTGTTTCAACTGCGTGAGGCCGGGCGCGAGCAACGCCGGGTCGCCCCGGAACTTGTTGACCAGAAAACCCGCGATGAGCGCCTGGTCCTCCGGCGCGAGAATCGCGACCGTCCCGAACAGGTGGGCGAGCAGCCCGCCGCGGTCGATGTCACCGACCAGGATGACGGGCAGACCAGCGGCGCGCGCCAGCCCCATGTTGGCCAGATCCGTTGCGCGCAGGTTGATCTCGGCGGGCGAACCGGCGCCTTCACAGATGACCGCGTCGAATTCTGCTCGCAGCGCGGCCAGTTCGTCGTGCACCACCTCGGCGAGCCGATCCCGGTGTGCGATGTAGTCGGCCGCGGCGACAGCGCCCGCCACCCGGCCTTTGACGACCAATTGCGAGGTTCGGTCGCTGCCGGGCTTGAGCAGTATCGGGTTGAACCGGACACTGGGCGGCAGGCCCGCGGCGCGCGCCTGCATCGCCTGCGCCCTGCCGATCTCGCCGCCGTCGACGGTGACCGCCGAGTTGTTCGACATGTTCTGCGCCTTGAACGGCGCCACCGCGATGCCCTTGCGCGCCAGCAGTCGGCACAGCCCGGCGACCACCATCGACTTACCGGCGTCCGAACTGGTGCCGGCGACCAGCAGCGCGCCGCTCACCTTTGTCGGCCGCACCTTTCTCGGCCGAGCAGACGCAAAATCCCCTCATTTCCTGCGGTTTTGGGGAGTTTCGCGTCTGCTCGCGGTGGGCCCCCCGGCCAATTGGGGAGAAATCTCACAGCTGGGTCAGGATCTCGGCGCCGTCGTCGGTGACCACCAGCGTGTGCTCGAACTGCGCGGTCCACTTGCGGTCCTTGGTGACGACGGTCCAGTCGTCGTCCCAGATCTCGTAGTCCAGCGCGCCGAGGTTGATCATCGGCTCGATGGTGAACGTCATACCCGGTTCGATGACGGTCTCGACGGCGGGCTGGTCGTAGTGCAGCACCACCAGCCCGTTGTGGAACGTGGTGCCGATGCCGTGACCGGTGAAGTCGCGAACGACGTTGTAGCCGAACCGGTTTGCATACGATTCGATGACCCGGCCGATGACCGACAACGCGCGGCCGGGACGGACGGCCTTGATCGCGCGCATCGTCGCCTCGTGCGTGCGCTCGACGAGCAGCCTGTGCTCCTCGGATACGTCGCCCGCCAGGAATGTCGCGTTGGTGTCGCCGTGCACGCCGTCGATGTAGGCGGTGACGTCGATGTTGACGATGTCGCCGTCCTCGATGACGGTCGAGTCCGGGATGCCGTGGCAGATCACCTCGTTCAACGAGGTGCAGCACGACTTCGGGTAGCCCTTGTAGCCGAGCGTCGAGGGGTAGGCGCCGTGGTCGACCATGTACTCGTGCGCGATGCGGTCGAGCTCATCGGTGGTGACGCCCGGCGCGACGGCCTTGCCCGCTTCGGCGAGCGCGCCGGCAGCGATCCGGCCCGCGACGCGCATCTTCTCGATCACCTCGGGCGCCTGCACCCAGGGCTCGGTGCCCTCCTTGGCCGTCGCCTTGCCGACGTACTCGGGACGGTCGATCGACGCGGGTATCGGCAGGGTCGGTGACACCACGCCGGGGCGAAGTGCGGTGCGAACAGGCATGACGCCAGGGTAGCCGTCAGTGCCGGTCGCGGCCGAACCACGACTTGCGGGGGCCGCGAATGTCGACCGACCCGCATACCACCTTGCCGGTCAGGGTGACGTGCGGTGTGCCGTCTGCGGGCGCGTCCTTGCGGTGGTCATGGGCGCTGCCGACGACGACCTCCACGTCGTCGATCGACGCACTGGCCCCCTCCGGAAGCCGCAGGTCGAGTCCACCGAACTTCATGTCGAGTTCGATGATCACCATCGGCCCTGCGAAGCGGGCACGGGTGAGATCCAGTTCGACCGAGCCGACCCGCCGGTGCAGCGCCAGCCGCGTCGGCACGGTCCATTCGCCCTGCCGCTTCAGCGAGCCCATCACGCCGCGGAGCTCCACCCTGTCCGTGGCGGAGGTGACGATCGCGCCTGGGCCTGGCAGGTCGCCCACCAGGGTGTCGAGGTCGGAGCGCAGCCGCGCCTGCGACACCAGCGCCGAGCGCTCCTCGAACTCGTCGATGTCGATCAGGCCGAGGGCGACGGCGTTGTGCAGGCGGCGCAGCGTCCCGTTGCGGTCGGCGTCGGATACCCGCAGCGCCGCGGGTTGCTCGTTGATCCCGGTCATGGCCATTCCAAAATACCGCCGCGGGCCAGAAGCAGATCAGCATGCCCGTGCGGATCTTTGCGCGTTTTCGCTGATGATTCCGGACTTCGACCCCCCGATGCTGGCTAGCATGACCGAATCTGAGTGGAGCGACCTGGTTGTAGGCGAGGTCATGGGCGAACTGCCGACCGGGACTGTGACGTTGGTGCTGGCCGACGTCGAGGGCTCCACGCGGCTCTGGCAGACCGAACCCGAGCAGATGACGCAGGCCGTCGCGGGCCTCGACGCCATCCTCGCCGACCTTCTCGCCGTCCACGGCGGCGTGCGGCCCGTCGAACAGGGCGAGGGCGACAGCTTCGTCGCGGCGTTCGCCCGCGCCAGCGACGCGGTGGCCTGCGCGCTCGACCTTCAGCGTGCCCCGCTGGCGCCGATCCGGCTGCGCATCGGCGTGCATACCGGGCAGGTTCAGCTGCGCGACGAGGGCAACTACATCGGCCCGACCATCAACCGGACTGCACGGCTGCGCGATTTGGCGCACGGTGGCCAGACCGTGCTGTCGGGTGCGACCGAGCAGCTCGTCGCCGACTGGCTGCCCGACGACACCTGGCTCACCGACCTGGGCACCCACGAACTGCGCGATCTGCCGCGGCCCGAGCGGGTTTCGCAGCTGTGCCACCCTGACGTGCGTAACGAGTTCCCGCCGTTGCGGGTCTCGAATACGAGCTGACGAAAAGCCGGCTTCCGGTGCAACTGACCAGCTTCATCGGCCGCGTGACGCAGATGGGGGAGATTCGAGCGAACTGCTGGCCGACAACAGGCTCGTGACGCTGACGGGCGCCGGCGGGGCGGGCAAGACGCGGCTGGCGATTCACATCGCGGCACGTGTCGCATCTGAGTATCGCGACGGCGTCTCCTATGTCGACCTGGCGCCGGTCACGCACGAGGCCGTGGTGCCGGTGGCCGTCGCCCGTGCACTCGGCCTGCCCGACCAGCCGGGCCGTTCCACGATGGAGTCGCTCGCGAAGTTCGTCGGCGACCGACAGACCTTGATGGTGTTGGACAACTGCGAGCACCTGCTCGACGCTGCCGCATCGCTGGCAGCGGAGCTGCTGGCCGCCTGCCCGGGGCTGCAGATGCTCGCGACCAGCCGTGAGTCGACGGGTGTGCCGGGCGAGGTGACCTTTCAGGTGCCCTCGCTGTCGCTGGCCGACGAGGCCCTCGAGCTGTTCGTCGACCGCGCCCGTCGCGTCCGACCCGAATTCACCATCTCGGCGGACAACTCCCCCACCGTCACTGAGATCTGCAAGAGGCTCGACGGAATGCCACTGGCGATCGAACTCGCGGCGGCCCGCGTCCGTGCTCTCTCGCTCGAGGAGATCGTCGGCAGCCTGCACGACCGCTTCCGTCTCTTGACCGGTGGTGCTCGGACAGCAGTACGGCGGCAGCAGACCTTGCGCGCGTCGGTGGATTGGTCGCACGCGCTGCTCACCGAGACCGAACAAATTCTGTTCCGTCGCCTCGCGGTCTTCCTCGGCGGATTTGACCTCGATGCGGCGCAAGCCGTCGCGGGCGACGCCGAAGTGGAGCGCTACCAAATCCTCGACCAACTCGCCCTGCTGGTCGACAAGTCGTTGGTAATCGCCGAAAACACCGGCGGCCGAACGAGATATCGGCTGCTCGAGACCGTGCGGCAGTATGCACAGGAGAAGCTCGGCGAATCCGGCGAAGCCGAGGCGGTGCGGTCGCGCCATCGCGATCACTACACCTCCTTGGCGGCACTGCTTGATGCGCCGGCCAGCACCGATCATGACAAGCGGGTTGAACGTGCCGACGGCGAAATGGACAATCTGCGAGGCGCTTTCGCATGGAGCGTCGAGACCGATGATGTCGAGAGCGCATTGCAGTTGGCGTCCTCACTACAGCCACTATGGCTGTCCCGCGGACGTATCCAGGAGGGGCTTGCGTGGTTCGAAGCGGTGATGCCCGACAACACCGCGCCGCCGATCGCGGTGGCAGCCGCGGTACGCGCGCGGGCGCTCGCCGACAGAACGGTGCTCTACGCCTGGCTTGCTATCTACCACCTAGAGGACGCGGAACAGGGACTCGCGATTGCACGCGATCTAGGCGACCCGATGCTGTTGGTTCGGGTGCTCCACGCATGCGGCACCGCTGCCGTCTACGACGCCGATGTGGCGCGGCGCTACTTCGAGGAGGCCATCGACCTGGCCCGGGAAGTGGGCGATCAGTGGCGGTTGAACCACATCCTCAGCCAGCAGGCGCATGCGGCTTTCGTCGCCGGCGACCCGGTGTCGGTGCGCGCGGCGGCCCAGGAAGGACGCGACATCGCCGAATCGATCGGTGACCGCTTCGGGTCTCGGCAGTGCCGGTGGCGGCTCGCCGGCGCGCACATGTTCCAGGGCGATCACAAGACAGGGATCACTCAGTTGCGGCAGTTGCTCGCCGAGGCAGAGGCCGATCACGACCTGCTGCTTCGAGCCAACGCACTGCTGATGCTGCCGTGGGCACTGGCTTACCAGGGCGACGTCAGCGAAGCGCGGGCGTTCGCCGAGGCCGGGATCGAGAGCGCCGCCGAACTCGGTGACGTCTACCTTGGCGCCAGTTACATCGCCTTGATGGTCGCGCACCTGGCTGCGGGCGACATCGCACGGGCCGCAGAGGCTGCGGAGGCTGGCTGGTCCCGAATAGGTGGCCTTTACGGGACCGCCTCAATAAACAGCGCGTATATCGCGCACGTTGCCCTTGGGAGGGGCGATCTCGCCGACGCACGGAAGTGGGCCGAGGCCGCCGTTCCCACCACAGCGGGGTGGTACCGGGCAGCGGCACTGAATGCTCGTGCCCGGGTGGCGCTGGCGGCCGGTGAGCCCGAGAAGGCTGGACACGATGCCCATGATGCCCTCGCATGCTGTGCCGCGGTCAGTGCATACGCCTGCGTCGCGGACATCTTCGAACTCCTCGCGCACCTGGCTGTCGAAGCGTCCACCCCCAGGGAAGCGGCCCGGCTGTTCGGTGCGGCCGACGGCATTCGACAGCGAACCGGAGAGGTCCGGTTCCCGATGTACCAACCCGCATACGACTCGTCGCTTCAGAAGCTGCGAAATGCGATGAGCGACGAGGACTTCGAGGCGGCCTGGGCTGAAGGGGCCGCACTCTCGACCGAGGAAGCAATCGCCTACGCGCAGCGCGGGCGTGGTGAACGCAAGCGGCCGTCCAGCGGCTGGGCCTCACTGACGCCCGCCGAACTCGACGTGGTCCGCCTCGTCAGCGACGGGCTCGGCAACAAGGACATCGCGGTGCGCCTGTTCGTCTCGCCGCGAACTGTCCAGTCCCACCTGACGCGGGTCTACACCAAGCTCGGGCTGTCGTCGCGGGTCCAACTCGCCCAAGAAGCGGCACGGCACTCGACGCCATCAAATAGCTGAATCACGCCAATCGGCGCGCGCTGTGCTGATAGTTGTCTCATCGTGACGAATGACGAGTCGCGAGCGCCCAAGACCGTGCAGGCGTGGGCCTTCGTGCAGAAGATGCTCGGCGACATCACCGCGATCGTGATCCAGGACGCCGAGAACGAGCGCGAGCTCATCGAGGGGCTGCGCGTCGTCTCCCGCGTCACCGCGCTGTGTTCGGAGCTGAGCGTCGAGGCCGATCTCGAGCTGCCGTGGTTTTTCGACATGTGCTCCCCCACTCGCCTCGTCGGCGGCCCCAACCCGGATGGCAGGTACCTGCTCGCCATGATTCGCGGTGACCGTGGCTATCAAGTCACCGGCACCCGGGGCACCACCGCGTATCTCGGCTTCCAGGTGCTGGCCGGCACCGGCATGACGCCGCGCCGCATGGCCGCCTACGTCAGCGACACCGACATGAAGCTGGATGAGGGCCGGTTCGCGCTGGTGTTCGCGGCGGCCGAGCCGTCGCCGGCCGAACTCGACGGCGCTCAGTGGGTGCAGATACCCGAGGATGCAGCGTCGATCGTCGTTCGCGAGTACATCGGCGACGGCAACGCGGAACAATCGGCGACGCTGCACATCGCGCCGTTGGTCGCCCCATCGTCCCCGCACACATTGACGGATGACGAAGCGGCGGAGCAGTTCACCGCGATGGCGTGGACCATCATGAAGCTGACCACTTTGCACCGAACGATCAAACCCGAACTGCTGACGCAGCCGAACACACTCGCCACCGCCGAGGCCGCCGATCTCGGCGCCGCCGACACCACACCGGACAACCTGTACATGATCGGGACGTTCCGGTTGAGCGGCGACGAGTCGCTGGTGCTCGAGTTCAAGCCGCCCGAGACCCGTTACTGGAACATCACGCTGGAGAACGTCTGGCATGAATGCCTCGATCCCCGACGCAGGCACAGTTCGGTCACCAACAAGTGTGTGGCACCGGACGACGACGGTGTAGTACGTATTGCCATCGGCGCCAACGATTTCGGCCACGGGCACTGGCTGGACACCGGCGGTCGGCATCGCGGCTTCGTGATATTCCGCTGGCTCGACAATCCGGACCCGCCCACGGTGTCCGTCTCGGTGCGCAGCCGTGGGACCACGCGGTGAGCACCGCCGACCGGTTCGACCCCGCCGCGCTGATCGAGCAAGCCTGTCAGTGGGCGGGCACTGACGACTTCGGGGCGGAGTTCGACGCACAGGAGACGTGGCGGGACGGCTTGGGTCGACTGTGCGAGGGATTCGTCAGCGAGGCCCGACTCAGCGACCTGGGCGTGGAGATCGCGGCGCTGGATGTGGTGCGGGCGTTGAAGAACCGGCTGCAAATCGTCGATTGGCGTAACGCTCATCCCGAGATCGCCGAGGAGGAGATCGAGAGGCCGATCTTCATCGTGGGGCAACCGCGGACGGGGACCACGATCCTGTTCGACCTACTGGCCCAGGACCCGGCGATGCGTCCGCCGCTCACCTGGGAGGTCGACGCCCCACACCCGGTTCCGCAACCCGAAACCTACGACACCGACCCGCGGATCGCCGAAACGCAGGCGAGCCTGGAGATGAGCGAGCAGATCATCCCCGGCTTCATGAGCTTTCATCCGATGGGGGCGCAGGTCGGCCAGGAGTGCGTGCGGATCACCGCGTCACAGTTCTGCAGCATGATCTTTTCGGTCCAGTACCGATTGCCGACCTACTACAAGTGGCTGCTGTACGAGGCCGACCATCGCCAGGCCTACCGATTCCACCGAATCTTTCTGCAGCACTTGCAATCCGGTGTGCGCGGCCAGTGGCTGTTGAAGTCGCCGGCCCATCTGTGGACGCTGGACACGCTGGTCGAGACCTATCCCGACGCCGTCATCGTTCAGACGCATCGCGACCCGTTGAAGGTCATCTCGTCGATCAGCGCGCTGACCAATCACCTGCGCCGGATGGCGTCCGACGAAACGACTATCGCCGAATGCGCGGTGCAGTCGTGTGAGGAGATCGTGGTCGGGTTGCGGCGCGGGATGACGCTGCGCGAGTCGCTGCCGCCGGGCCAGGTGATCGACGTGCAGTTCGCCGACTTCATGCGCGACCCGTTCGCGACGATCAGGTCGCTGTACGGGCGGCTCGATCGTGAGCTGACACCCGTCGCCGAAGCGCGCATGCGCGAGCACCTGTCGGCCCATCCGGGAGACGGCGGAGGTGGCCGCTACAGCTGGGCGGACACCGGGCTGGACGCCGGGCAGCTACGCGAACAGGTCGCCGCCTATCAGGAGCGTTACGACGTTCCGACGGAGCCGTTGAGCTAGCGAAATCAAGCTTTGCTGCAACGCCTTGGCAGCAGCGGTCGGTGCGCGGCCAACTCGTTGCTCAGAACATTTTTCGTCGCTGCGGCCATTGTCGATGCGGCCGGTGGGACATTCATCGCCTGCGAAAGCTGACACGCACAACTGTGTCGTTTGTTGCGGGGAAATGCGAGTAATCGCCGCAACAAACGACACAAAGGGGTGAGGTCTACGCCAGGTAGTCGGGTGGCAGGCCTTCGAGCATGCCCCGCAGCATCCGCACCGCATACTCCGAGCTGCCCCCGCCGACGATCAGCGCGGCGAACGCCATATCCCCGCGATAGCCGGCGAACCAGGAGTGCGAACCGCCCTGGAATTCGGCCTCACCGGTCTTGCCCCGCACGTCACCCATGCCGTTGAGGTCTTTCGCCGTGCCGTTGGTGACCACCAGCTGCATCATCGGCCTCAGCCCGTCGAGCATCTTCGGCGTGATCGGGCTCGCGTCACGGGTCACGTCGGTCTGCCGGCCCTCGATCAGTTGCGGGACAGGGGTTTTGCCCGCTGCGACGGTCGCCGCGGCCATCGCCATACCGAACGGGCTGACCAGTACCTTGCCCTGCCCGAAACCGTCCTCCGTTCGCTCGGTCAGGTTCACCGTCGGCGGAACCGAACCGGTGACCGTGTCGATGCCCTCGATCTTGTAGTCGGCACCGATGCCGTACTGCGCCGCAGCCTGGGTCAGGCCTCGCGGTGGCATCTGGCTGGCCAATTCGGCGAAGGTGGTGTTGCACGAACTGGCGAAAGCGCGCGACATCGGCACGGTGCCGAGATCGAATCCGCCGTAGTTCGGAATGGTGCGGTGGCCGATGTCGACCGTGCCGGGACAGGCGAGAAGCGTGTTGGGCGTTGCCATGTCGCGTTCGATCGCCGCACCCGCAGTGATGATCTTGAACGTCGATCCCGGCGGGTACAGACCGGTGGTGGCGGTCGGCCCGTCGGCGTCGGCGTCGGCGTTCTGCGCCACGGCCAGGATCTCACCCGTCGACGGCTTGATTGCAACGATCATCGCCTTCTTGCCGCCGATCCCGTTGACGGCGTGCTGCGCGGCGTCCTGAACGGCGCGGTCGAGGCTGATGGTGACCGACGGTGCGGGTGCCCCCGGCACCTCGTTGAGCACGTCGACGTCGACGCCGTTCTGGTTGACGCTGACCACCCGCCACCCCGCCTGGCCGTCGAGATCGTCGACCACCGCCTTCTTCACTTCGCTGAGGATGGCCGGCGCGAAATGCTCATCGGTGGGCAACAATTCGGCCTGCGGCGTGATGACGAGACCCGGACGCTCGCCGAGGACGGCGGCCACCTGGTCTCGGTCGGATTGGCGGAGTGTGATCAGGCTCAGCGGTCCCGGCGACGAGCTCGCCTGCTCCGCGAGCCGCTGTGGATCCAACGTGTCGTCGAACGGCCGAAGCGCATCGACGACGGCGGTCGCCGTGGTCATCAAATACGCGCCCGCGGCCCGCGCGTCCAGCGCGAAGTGGTAGAGGTTACCCGGCACCAATACGTCTGTGCCGCCGCGCTCGTTGACCGATGCGCGCCGCGGCGGGTCGGCTCGCAGTGCGAACGTCTGGTGTTCGCCCAGTTTCGGGTGCAGCCCGGTTGCGGTCCAGCGGACCTCCCAGTTGCCTTCGTTGCGCACCATGTTGAGCTGGCCGTCATAGCTCCAGGTGCGCTTCTTCGGCAGGTGCCACGTGTAGCGGTAGGCCACGCTGCCAGTGTCCTCGGTGAACTTGGAGCCCAACACCTGCGCATCCAGGGACGTCGCCTGCAGTCCGGCCCAGGCCTCGTTGAGCGCGGCCCGGGCGTCCTCTGGGCGATCGGTCAGCTGCGACGCTTTACCGGTGTCGCCCTTGCCCAACGCCGCAAAGAACTGTTCGGCAGCGGGTTCGGGCCCGTTGGGTTTGGGCGTGCATGCGTTCAGGGATGCGGACAGCAGTACGACGGCGAATAGGCTCGCGATACGCGTTGCAGATGTGAATAGTGTTGCCATTGAGACAAATGTTAAGAAACCGAGACCTCAAGTAGGCGGAGGCGCGCCACTCGAGGACGCTCGATTCTGCGGGAAGATCGAGATTGTGCCCGCCGAAAGGCCGATCTCTCAGCAGAATCGGCGCTCGAACCGGCAGTCGTCAGGTGCCCAGCGGGCCGGCGGGGGGCGCGCGCACGACCAGCGGAACCGCGGGGAAATACGCCGCCATCTCCGACCGCGACTTGCGTAGCGCGGCGGTGCCGTAGCCGCGCTTGCGGAAGGGGGGGCGGATCCAGATGCGCACGTTGACCTCGCCGTTAGCCAGCTCGCCGAAGACCATGCCGATCTTCTCGGCGCCGTCGATCGCCACCAGCCACACCGCCTCCTCGGCGTGCACCCGACCGACGGCGGCGCGGATCTCGTCATCCAGGTCGCCCGCGGGAGCGCCCGATCCGTCGCCGGCGGCGCGGACGTCGTCGGTGCGGGCGGCGAAGATGTCGCGGTCCGCACCGGCCGAGAACGGCCGCAGCGTCAGGCTCTCACCGGCCGCCGGCGGCCGGTCGCCCGTCATGAAGCTCAATTCGTGGTTGAGGTCGTTGAGTTCGTCGCGGATACGCCGTCGCGACACCTTGGTCAGCCGGTCGAACGACAGCCGAAGCACCGCTTCGCCTGCAATGTGTGACGTGCCGAGCATGGATGCGATCGCCCCCACGGCGGCGTCGTAATCCTCCGACTCGACGATCACGTCGAGGAGTTCGTGGCGCCGCTCGAGCGCGCGGACCAGTGCATCGGCGATCTCTCGGCGTTCGGCCTTGTCCACGTCGTCGGTCATGGCGTGAAGCGTAACCGTCCGCGCACGCGAGGAGCAGAAAACCACCCGCGCACGCGAGGAGCATGAGAACAAGCGCGCACGCGAGGAGCATGAAACCAAGCGCGCACGCGAGGAGCATGAAACCAACCCTGGCGATCTGGCGAGTCAGTCGAGCAAGACGGTCGCGAAGGTACCGACTTCGGTGAAGCCGATGCGGTCGTAGGTCGCCCGCGCCACGGTGTTGAAGTCGTTGACGTACAGGCTGGCGATGCGGCCGCTGCGCACCACGGCGGCGGCGAGGGTCCCGGTACCGGCCGTGCCCAGTCCGCGGCCGCGCCAATCGGGATGCACCCAGACGCCTTGGATCTGTCCGACCGCTGGCGACTGCGAGCCGACCTCGGCCTTGAACACCACCTGTCCACGCTCGAACCGCGCCCACGCGCGGCCCGCCGCGATCAGCCCCGCGACCCGACGCCGGTAGCCGCGGCCGCCGTCGCCGATGCGCGGGTCGACGCCGACCTCGCCGATGAACATATCGACGGCGGCCACCAGATAAGCGTCGAGTTCCTCCATGCGCACCGGACGTACCGCCGGGTCGATCGGGCACTGCGGGGCGGCGGCGAGGGCCATCAGGGGCTGGCGGTCGCGCACGTCGCGGGCGGGTCCCCAGGTATGTTCGAGGCGCCGCCACATCGGCAGCACCAGTTCCGCGCGTCCGACGAGCGACGAGCACCGTCGCGCGCCGCTGACGGCCTTGTCGGCGAACGCATACAAGTCGGCCGCCTCGCCGCACAGCGGAATGAGGTTTGCGCCGGCGTAGCAGAGCGACTCGGCGGGCCTACCCCGCGACCACAACTCGCCGCCGATGGCGCTGGGGTCGACGCCGTGCTCGGCGACCCGGGAGGCCACCATGCAGCTTCCGACGGGGTCGGCGTCGAGCACCTGCCGCACCGCGGCGGCGTCACGCACCACAGAGACCCGTCGCTCGTCGACGAGGCGGAAAAGCGGCGGAGCCGACATCAGGACTCTTTCTGCGGCCTCAGTGCGTGGTGACTCCACTCACAGGGATCATCTTCAGCTTACGGTGACGACAGGTGAACCGCTGGCATCATCGGACCCGCGCTCGGATTCTTTTTCGTCGGCGATCCGCATGGCCTCTTCGATGAGCGTTTCGACGATCAGGTGCTCCGGCACGGTCTTGATGACCTCGCCCTTGACGAAGATCTGGCCCTTTCCGTTGCCCGACGCGACGCCCAGGTCGGCTTCTCGTGCTTCGCCGGGTCCGTTGACGACACACCCCATCACCGCAACGCGCAGCGGAATCTCCATGCCCTCCAGGCCCGCCGAGACCTCGTTGGCGAGGGTGTAGACATCGACCTGTGCGCGCCCGCACGACGGGCACGACACGATTTCCAGCGATCGCGGGCGCAGGTTGAGCGACTCGAGGATCTGGTTGCCCACCTTGACCTCTTCGATCGGCGGCGCGGACAACGACACCCGGATGGTGTCGCCGATTCCCCGCGACAGCAGCGCGCCGAACGCGACGGCGGACTTGATCGTGCCCTGAAACGCGGGTCCGGCTTCGGTGACACCGAGGTGCAGCGGGTAATCGCATTGCGCCGCAAGCTGTTCGTACGCCGCGACCATGACGACAGGGTCGTTGTGCTTGACGCTGATCTTGATGTCGCCGAAACCGTGCTCCTCGAACAGCGACGCCTCCCACAGCGCGGATTCGACGAGCGCCTCCGGGGTGGCCTTGCCGTATTTCTCCATGAAGCGCTTGTCGAGCGAGCCTGCGTTCACGCCGATGCGGATCGGGATGCCCGCAGCGCCTGCGGCCTTGGCGACTTCCTTGACGCGACCGTCGAACTCCTTGATGTTGCCCGGGTTGACGCGCACGGCGGCACACCCGGCATCGATCGCCGCGAAGATGTACTTGGGTTGAAAGTGGATGTCGGCGATCACCGGGATCTGGCTGTGCCTGGCGATCTCGGGCAGCGCCTCGGCGTCCTCCTGTCGCGGGCAGGCGACACGGACGATGTCGCAACCGGACGCGGTCAGCTCGGCGATCTGCTGCAGTGTGCTGTTCACATCGTGGGTCTTGGTGGTGCACATGGACTGCACCGCGATCGGATGGTCGCTGCCGATGCCGACGTCTCCGACCATCAGCTGACGGGTCTTTCGCCGCGGCGCCAGCGTGGGCGCGGGAGGTGCCGGCATTCCTAGACCGACGGACATGGTGTCTCCTACTGAACTACTGGAAAGGTCTGATCGGGTTGACGAAGTCGGCGGTCACGGTCAGCGCCATGTAACCGATGACGAAGACCAGGATCACGTAGGTCGCGGGCATCAACTTCAGGTAGTTCACCGGCGCCGCGGCGGCCATGCCACGCGCCTTTCGCACCACATTGCGGAGCTTTTCGAACCACGCCACCGCGATGTGACCGCCGTCGAACGGCAGCAGCGGCACCAGGTTCACCGCGCCGAGCACGAAGTTGAGTTGCGCGAGGAAGAACCAGAACGCCATGAAGAGCCCGCGCTCGAAGGCGTCACCGCCGATGATCGACGCCCCCACCACGCTGATCGGCGTCTCCGGATCGCGCTCGCCGCCGCCGATGGAGTGCACGAGGGCGCCGACCTTGGTCGGGATCTTCGCCAGCGACTTGCCCAGTTCGACGGCCAGGTCGCCGGTGAAGGACACCGTGCCCGGTATCGCGGTCACCGGGTTGTAGTGCGTGTACTCGACGGGCCTGAACTCGGCGGCGGCGACACCGATGGTGCCCACCGTCGACGGGGCTTGCGCGGTGTCCGAGGTGTAGCGCTGCGTCTCGACGACGTCGACGACCGTCGATATCCGCTTCCCGTCCCGCTCGACGACGAACGGTGTCGGGCCGCGAGCCGCGCGGACGGCGGCGACCATCTCGTCCGGGTTGTGCACGTCGGTGTCGCCGACCTTGACGATCACGTCGCCCTGCTTGATGCCCGCGGCCGCGGCGGGCCCCTCACCGGTGCAGTCGGCCAGCTTGTCCTTGCTGATGGCCGGTGCGACGCACGAGGTTTGGCTGATGTACGCCGCAGGCTGCGGGCTCAGGTTGGGCAGCCCCCAGTGCAGCGCGATGGCGTAGATGATGACAAGGCCGACGATGAAGTTCGTGCCGGGCCCCGCGAACAGCACAGCGGCGCGCTTCCACGTCTTCTGCTTGTACATCGCGTACGGGCGGTCTTCCGGTGCGATCTCGTCGATCGACGTCATGCCCGCGATGTCACAGAAGCCGCCGAGCGGCACCGCCTTGACGCCGTACTCGGTGCAGCCGAGCCTGTTGGGCCTGCGGGTCGACCACAACGTCGGCCCGAAGCCGACGAAGTAGCGGCGCACCTTCATCCCGGTGGCGCGCGCCACCCACATGTGGCCGCATTCGTGCAGCGCCACCGACACCAGAATGGCCAGCGCGAACAGCGCCACACCGACGACCCACATCATTTTGTGGTGACAACCTCCCGGGACACCGCGCCCCGTGCCCTGTCCCGGGCCCAGTGTTGCGCGTCAAGTACCTCTTCCACGGTAGCGGGTTCGGCGGCCCACTGGTCTGCGGCGTGCAGCACGTCGGCGATGGTTCGCACGATCGTCGGGAACCGGATCCGGCCGTCGAGGAACGCGGCCGCTGCTTCTTCATTGGCGGCGTTGTAGACCGCGGTCAGACAGCCGCCCCGCCGGCCGGCCTCTCTGGCCAGCTCGACGGCCGGGAAGACCGACGCGTCCAGCGGCTCGAAGTCCCAGCTCGACGCCGTGCTGAAGTCGCATGCCGACGCCGCGGCGGGCACCCGCGACGGCCAGCCGAGCGCCAGCGCGATCGGCAGCTTCATGTCGGGCGGGCTGGCCTGAGCGATCGTCGAACCGTCGGTGAACGTCACCATCGAATGCACGATCGACTGCGGGTGCACCACCACCTCGATGTGCTCGTACGGGATGCCGAACAGCAGGTGGGTTTCGATCAGCTCCAGGCCCTTGTTGACCAGCGACGCCGAGTTCAGCGTGTTCATCGGCCCCATCGACCAGGTCGGATGGGCGCCGGCCTGGTCAGGGGTGACGGCCTCCAGCCGGTCGGCGGTCCAGCCGCGGAACGGGCCGCCCGACGCCGTCAGCACGATCTTGGCCACTTCGTCGGGGGTACCGCCCCGCAGGCACTGGGCGATCGCCGAATGCTCGGAGTCGACAGGCACGATCTGGCCCGGCTTGGCGGCCTTCAACACCAGCGGCCCGCCCGCGATCAGCGATTCCTTGTTCGCCAGCGCGAGACGGGCGCCGCTGGCGAGCGCGGAGAGGGTGGGCTGCAGCCCCAACGCCCCGACGAGCGCGTTGAGCACGACGTCGGCTTCGGTGTTCTCCACCAGCGAAGCGGCGGCGTCGGGGCCGGTATAGGTGACGTCGCCGACCGCGTCGGCGGCATCGGGGTCGGCGACCGCGATGTTCGTCACACCGGTTTCCGAGCGCTGGCGGGCAAGCAGGTCCGGGTTCGCACCGCCTGCAGCCAATCCGACGACCTCGAAGCGCTCGGGATTGGCCGCGATGACGTCGAGCGCCTGGGTGCCGATCGAACCGGTGCTACCGAGGATCAGCACCCGCAGGCGGGACGTGGCTGTGCTGCTCACCGTCCCATTGTGCCGCCCTCGGGCGAGCAGACGGAAACTCGCACAAATCGCTGATTCGCGGGTGGCCCGGCTGGCGAGGAAAAGGTGACCCAATTGTGACGTCGCTGCGTGACGGCCATCCGCGGTCGCTGTCAACTCGAATGACCGGTGTCATGCCAATGGGCGGGCCCATCCGTCCGCGACGAAGGAGTCAGCGCACCAATGAGAAATGTTCACCGCAGCACGCTCACGGCGGCAACCATCGCCTCACTGGCGGTTCTCGGCCTGTCGGCGTGTTCCAACAGCTCGACGAGCGCTTCAGAGTCCTCTTCGTCGATGTCCGCCGAGACATCGACGTCGGCCGCCGCGACGACTTCGGCGAAGGCCGATCCAGCCGCGAACTTGGTCGGCCCGGGCTGCGCGGCCTATGCCGAGCAGGTGCCCAGCGGCCCCGGTTCGGTGGCGGGGATGGCGCAGGATCCGGTGACGGTCGCGGCGTCGAACAACCCGATGCTCAAGACGCTGACGCAGGCGCTGACGGGCAAACTCAACCCGAACGTCAATCTGGTCGACACCCTCAATGGCGGTGAATTCACGGTGTTCGCCCCGACCGACGACGCATTCGGGAAGCTCGATCCGGCGACGATCGAGAAGCTCAAGACGGATTCGGACCTGCTGACCAGCATCCTGACCTATCACGTGGTGCCCGGCCAGGCGAGTCCGTCGAAGGTGGTCGGCACGCACAAGACCGTGCAGGGCGCCGACGTGACCGTCACCGGTGAGGGCAACAACCTCAAGGTGAACGACGCAGGAGTGGTGTGCGGCGGTGTGTCGACTGCCAACGCTCAGGTGTACATGATCGACACCGTCCTCATACCACCGGCCAGCTAGCGCACGCCGGCCGAGCAGACGTGAAAGCCCCCGACACGCCGAGTGTTCGGGGGTTTTTGCGTCTGCTCGGCAGAACCGCCGACCAATCCAAAAGCCTTGTGAGTTCGAAGGACTGACATGCTCACACTCGTGCTGATCGGCTTCTTCGGCGGCCTGATAACCGGTATCTCGCCGTGCATCCTGCCGGTGCTGCCGGTGATCTTCTTCTCCGGCGCGCAGAGCACGCGCGACGAACCGGCCACCGAATCCGACGGTGGCACCGCGATCGCGATCCAAACCACGCCCGCGCTGTCCGAGCGGCTGCGGCCGTATCGGGTGATCGGCGGACTGGTGCTCAGCTTCAGTGTGGTCACCCTCGTCGGGACGTCTGTTCTTGCCCTGCTTCACCTTCCGCAGGACGCGCTCAGATGGGCCGGTCTTGTCGCACTCACCGCGATCGGCCTCGGCCTGATCTTCCCGTGCTTCGAGGAGGTTCTCGAGAAGCCGTTCAGCCGTATCCCGCAGCTCCATATAAACGGTGGCAGCAGCGGTTTCGGGCTCGGGCTGGCGTTGGGCGTGCTGTACGTGCCCTGCGCCGGACCGGTGCTCGCCGCGATCGTCGTCGCCGGTGCAACGGGTGCGATCGGCCTGGACACCGTCGCATTGACGGTCTCGTTCGCCATCGGTGCCGCGCTGCCGCTGCTCTTCTTCGCGCTGGCCGGGCGACGGGTCGCCGAGCGGGTCGGCACGTTCCGCCGTCACCAGCGAAGGATCCGCGTCGTCGGCGGCATCGTGATGCTGGCGTTCGCCGTCGCGCTGGTGTTCAACGTGCCCGCCAAGCTGCAACGGGCCATTCCCGACTACACGAGCACGCTTGCGGACAAGGTCGTCGCATCGGACGAGGTCCAACTGAAGCTCGACCTCGGCGGACTGGTCAACGAGCAGAACCGCGAACTGTCGAGGTGCAGCAACGGCGCGGCGAAACTCGAAAGCTGCGGCACGGCACCGGATATCAAGGGCATCGCCCGATGGCTGAACACCCCGGGAGGAGCGCCGGTCGACCTGCGCTCGTTGCGGGGGAAGGTCGTGCTGGTGGATTTCTGGGCCTACTCGTGCATCAACTGTCAGCGCGCCATCCCCCACGTCGTCGACTGGTACGACAAATACAAGGGCTTGGGGCTGGAGGTCATCGGTGTGCACAGCCCCGAGTACGCATTCGAGAAGATCCCGGGCAACGTCGGCAGCGGCGCCGCCGATCTGGGCATCACGTACCCGGTTGCGCTCGATAACACCCTGTCGACATGGACCAACTACCGCAATCGTTACTGGCCCGCTGAATACCTGATCGACGCCAACGGCACTGTGCGCCATATCAAGTTCGGCGAGGGCGACTACGACGTCACGGAGAATCTGATCAGGGAGCTGTTGCTGGATGCGGACCCCGGCGCCGATCTGCCCGCTGCCAGTGACTTCACCGACGAGACGCCCCCGGCCGGGCAGACTCCCGAGACGTATCTCGGCGTGGGCAAGATGGTCAACTACGGCGGCCCCGACACCTACGACCAAGGCACTGCGGACTTCACCTATCCGCTCCGCCTCGCCGACGACTGCTTCGCCTACCGCGGTCGATGGACGCTGGATTATCAAGGCGCCACCGCGGAGTCCGACGACGCCACCATCGCGCTCAAATACAACGCGAAAAACGTCTACCTGGTTGTGGGCGGCGAGGGCAATCTGACAGTCACAAGCGAGGGACGAACCACGACGATGCCGGTCACCGGCGCTCCGACGTCGCACCTGCTGATCGCGGGCGACGCGATGGAACGCGGCCAACTCGAGGTGCGCTTGAGCAAAGGGCTGCAGGCGTTCTCCTTCACGTACGGCTGAATCCGCACCCATCCGCGACCGCACGGGCTCCGAATAGCACATGAAAGCAGAAGAGAGGCGGCAAATTCGAGCCGTCCGCGACGACAGAAGGTGGGTAATGAAGAACATCACGAAGACGGTCGGTGTTGTGGGGGTGGCCGCGGCCGCGGCCATGGGCTTGTCGCTGACCACCGCCACCACCGCATCGGCGGAACTGGTCGGCCCCGCATGCACCGCGTATTCCGAACAGGTACCGACCGGTCCCGGATCGGTCGCAGGCATGGCGATGGATCCGGTCGCGGTGGCGGCGTCCAACAACCCGATGCTCACCACACTCACGAAAGCGGTTTCAGGACAGCTCAACCCGCATGTGAACCTCGTCGACACCCTCAACGGCAGTGAGTTCACCGTCTTCGCGCCCACCGACGAGGCGTTCGCCAAGCTCGATCCGGCGACGATCGACAAGCTCAAGACCGATTCGGATCTGCTCACCAAGATCCTGACCTATCACGTGGTGCCCGGCCAGGCCGGCCCCGCGCAAGTGGTCGGCACCCACAAGACGGTCGAGGGCCAGGATGTCACCGTCACCGGCATGGGTAACAACCTCAAGGTCAACGACGCCAAGGTGGTGTGCGGCGGCGTCTCAACGGCCAACGCGCAGGTGTACATGATCGACACCGTGCTGATGCCACCGGCGAACTAGTTTCGGCCACAACTGAATACGCCCGGCGGCCCGGTCACTGCGATCGGGCCGCCGCGGTTGGGTCGACACTGGCTTGGATCTTGCACACCCGGTTGTCGCCGATCGTCAAGACGATGACGGCGAACAGCCGCCGTTCGGCGTAGGCGAGCAGTACCGGCTCTCCGAGGGGTCCGCCGACGAGGGTGGCGCGGTGTCCGAGGTAGCGGAGCAGGTTGCGACCGACCTCCTGCGGGCCGTGATTGATCTGTGGCGGCGGCGCTCCGTCGCCGACGATCGTGCCCACTCCCCACACCGTCGGATCCAGTACGGCGGTCAGCGCCTCGAGGTCTCCGCCAGCGCAAGCGGTGATGAATTTCTCAGTGACCAGCTGATGTTCGGCATCGGCGATATCGCTGAGCCGCGGTGCGGCGTTCGCGAACTTGCCCCGCGCGCGACGCGCGAGTTGTCGGCACGTACCGACGGGCCTGCCGACGGTCTCGGCGATGTCCTCGAACGGCATCTGAAACACGTCGTGCAGGACGAACGACACCCGCTCGCCGGGCGAAAGCCGCCTCAACAGCTCCAGCATCGCGCTGCGCACGTCGTCGTCGAGCGTGACGCGATCGGCGGGATCCGGTTCGGGTGGTTGCCTGTCTTCGATCGTTTCGACGCCTTCCGGGCGCTCGCGCCTGGCGCGGGCCGACCGCAGCTGGTCCAGGCACAACCGGCCGGCCACCACGGTGAGCCAGCCGCGCACATCGTCGATGACGCCGACCTGTGTTCGGGACAGCCGCAGAAAGGCCTCCTGTGCGACGTCCTCGGCCTCGCCGACGTCGCCGAGCATCTGGTAGGCGAGGTTCACCAGATACGGGCGGTGGCTGCGCCACGCCGCTTCCACCGCTGATGGCTCGGTCATGTTCTTACGACGAGATAGCCGCGCCGAAAGTTACCCGATCCGCACGTAACTTCTCCGGCCGTCGCCTCGTCCTTGGTTGCATGAACACAATTCTCGTCACCGGCGCAACCGGCAATGTCGGGCGCCCTCTGGTCAATCTGCTCGCAGCGGCGGGCGCACGGGTGCGAGCCGTCACTCGCGATCCGGCTTCGGCGCGCTTTCCCGCCGGCGTCGAGGTCGTCGGTTCGGCAGCCGCGGGGATGGCCGGCGTCTCCGCGGTGTTCCTCAACTCGCGCGCACTCGCCGAACTGCCGACGATCGTCGCCCTGGCCCGCAATGAAGGCGTCACCCGCCTGGTCGCCCTGTCGGCCATCAACGCCGACGACGACTTCTCGCGTCAGCCGTCGCGCTTCCGCGGTGACCGCAACAAGGAGGTCGAGCAGTACGCGATCGATTCGGGATTGCAATGGGTCAGCCTGCGGCCAACGGTGTTCGCCACCAACTTCTTCGGCATGTGGGCGCCGCAGATCAAGGCCGGCGACGTGGTCAGCGGCCCCTATGAGGCAGCCTCGACCGCACCCATCGTCGACGCCGACATTTCGGCTGTCGCGGTCCACGCTTTGCTCACCGACGAGTTGGTGGGCCAGAAGGTTCCGCTGACCGGCCCGCAGGCGCTGACCAATGCCCAACTCGTCGGGGTCGTCGGTGACGTCCTCGGTCGACGGCTGCGTTATCAGGAGGTTCCGGCCGAACTGGTGCGTCAGCGCTTTGTCGGCCTGGGGTTCTCGGCGGAGTTCGCCGAGGCGTATATCGCCCTGCTCGAGACGACGTTGTCCAGGCCCGCACTGGTCACCCACGACGTCGAGAAGATCCTCGGCCGCCCGGCGCGCAGCTTCGGCGACGCGGTGGCCGCCAACCGGCAGCTGTTCACCGATTGACACAGGAGACAACCCATGTCCGAACTACGCCCTCCCCGCTACCTCAAGTCGATGAACAGAATGGTCCGGGCGCTGCAACGGCTCGGTATTCCGACCGGACCGGCGATGATCCTCACCGTGCCCGGCCGGAAGACCGGCAGGCCCCGCAGCACGCCGATGACACCGTTCACCTACCGCGGCGAGCTCTACACCGTCGCGGGGTATCCCGGCGCGGACTGGGCGGCGAACGCGCGAGCGGCGGGCTCGGGCACGCTCACCCGCGGCCGCAGCAGTCGGAAGGTCAAGATCGTCGAGCTCGGCGCCGACGAGTCACGACCGGTGCTGCGCGAATTCCCCGTCCAGGTCCCCGTCGGCGTCGGATTCGCGAAACGCTCCGGGCTGGTCCAGCACGGCACGTCGGACGAATTCGAAGCGCTCGCAGGACAATTGGCCGTCTTCCGCTTCGAGCCCGTTGGCTAGACCGCGGCAGGCGTCGCCCGGTGCACCGAGACGTCGCCGGAGCCGGTCCGCACGCTCGCGGTGAGCGTTTCATCGCCGTCGGCCGGGCCATCGGTCGGCTGCATGTTGTTGGAGACGTGGCCGGAATGTGTCCGCAGGTCGAGCCGGGCGGCCGTGCCCTCCTTGACACCGATCTCGATGTCGCCGCTGCCCGTCTGCACCGAGATCGCACCGGCGGTTGCGGCTGTCACGACGGTGTCTCCCGATGCTGTCTGCGCGTTGACGGTGCCGCGCAGATGTCTTACCGCGAGCGAGCCGCTGGCGGCGCGGAATGTGATCTCGCCGGTCAGTTCGCCGATCGCGGCATCGCCCGATGCGCTGGAGACAGTCGCCTCGCCGATCAAGGCGTCCACCGTCAGCCGTCCGGACGCGCTGTCCGCCTTGATGTCTCCGGTGACCGACTCGACCCGGACGTCCCCACTGGCCGTGGCGAACCGGCAGTCACCGTACTCGCCGTCGGCGCGCATATTCGCGGACGCGCAGGACACCTGGAGGCGGGACTGCGACGGTAGACCGATGTCGACGGTGACCGCACCCCCGCGGGGGATGAAACGCCTTCCGGCGGAAACGATGAGCGTGCCGTTGTGGAAGTCGACGCGCGCAGTATCGGCTGTGCGGACATCGGCCGCCCGGGTCGGGTCGCGCGGGCTGATCTCGACGACGGTGTCGTCGCGGTCGGTCGCGGTGATGTGGACGGAGCCGCTGACGATTTCGACGGAAGCGGTAATCGGTTCGGGGGTGGCGAATGTCGGCATGATTTCTCCTCAGATGTTTATTCGTGAGAGCGGACCCAGCCGCTGAAGTGTTTGTCGGGGGTGGGACGCGTGTACCGCTTGCCGCCCAGAGCCGAAGCGACCGCACGAACCAGCCATGCGTTGACGGACAACCCTTCAGCGCGTGCCGCCGCGTCGACCGGAGAGCGCAAACCCTCCGGCAGCCGCAGTGTCACCCGCCACGTGCGCCCGTCGTCGTCGGATTCCGGAACGGCGGCCGGTTCGGGCTCGTGCTCGACGCCGGCGCCGACGGTGAATTCGGGGTCGCGTCCGCGAAGGCGGACTTCTACCGACCCGGGCGCCAGTTCGCGGGTGATCTCTTCGGCCGCATCGGACAGGGCCTCGAGCAGAGCGAGGCGGATCGCCGAGTCGAGTGGCGCGGTCAGCCGTTCGGCAAGGACTTCCGCGTCGGGTCCCCCCGCCGCGGCGGCGACGCCCAACTCGTGGCGCACCCGGTCGACGTAGGGCTGCAATTCCATGGTGTCATAATGACATCACTTTGATGTCACGGGAAGCATCGCTTCAGACAAGCGCCCTTTACCTGCACTTTTCGATGTACTCTTCGGCGAACCGTGCGACCGGCTCGCGGAACTGCTCGGCACCCCGCCCCGGATCCGGAACTCCCCACGGGCGAACCATCACCTGCGTGATGCCGACGTCCTCGGCGCGCCGGTACAAGTCGATCGACGGTGGCTCGAGAAGTGCCAGCAGGATGTCGAACGGCTCGTTCTGCCGTCCGTATTCACATCGCAGCGCCGTCAGCCGCTGTGCGTAGCCGACCGCGGCGTCCCACGAGTACGCATATCCCACCCAGCCGTCGCACAGCCGTGCCGCACGCCGCAGCGCGGCCTCGGACTCGCCACCGCAGAGAATCGGCACCGGCCCGGGCGGATGCGGTTCGATCATCATCTCGGGCACCTGGTAGTACGTGCCGGCCCACGACACCCAGCCGCCCTTCCACAGTTCTCGCAGCGCGGGGATCATCTCGTCCAGCCGCTTGCCGCGGGTGGCGAAGTCCTGACCCATCAACTCGTACTCTTCACGCATCCATCCCACGCCCGCAGCGAGTGCAACCCGGCCACCGGAGACATCGGCGGCGGTGGCGACCAGCCGAGCCACCTCGAGCAGCGGCCGCGCGGGCGCGATGTAGATGGCGTTGGCGAACCGCACCCGCCGCGTCACGGCGGCCATCGCGCCGGTGAGCACCCACGCGTCCGGCCACGAGTTGTCGGGTTCCCACGGCGGCTTGCCGGTCGGCGAGTCCGGATACGGCGACGACAGTTCGCGCGGGTAGATCATGTGGTCGGAGGTCACGATCCCGTCGAATCCCGCGTCGTCGAGCAGCGGGGCGACCGCCACACTGTCGGTGGCCGTCATGAACGCCGTGCCGCTCCAGAACTGCATCCGTCATCCTTCCGTCAGCAACACCCCTTGTTTCTTTAGCCGTAATTTCGGGCAGCATCAATGGCATGCCCACTCTGTTGTGGTTTCGGCGGGACCTGCGGCTGCGCGACTTGCCTGCGCTGCTGGACGCCGCGGAGGCCGACGGCGAGGTGCTGGCGTGCTATGTCCTCGACCCGCGGCTCAAGGCGTCCTCGGGCCCGCGACGGCTGCAGTATCTCTACGACGCACTGCGCGAACTGCAGGACGTGCTCGACGGGCGCCTGATGGTCACCCGGGGGCGGCCGGACAAGCGGATCCCGGCGCTGGCCAAATCCGTTGGGGCGAGCGCGGTCCACGTCTCCGGCGATTTCACACCGTTCGGCCGGCGGCGCGACGACGCGGTGCGACAGGCCCTGGGCGACATCCCGCTGGAGTCGTCGGGGTCGCCGTATCTGGTCTCCCCCGGCCGCGTGGTCAAGGACAGTGGTGAGCCCTACAAGGTGTTCACCCCGTTCTTCGATGCGTGGCGCAGGCACGGCTGGCGCGCGCCCGCCAAGTCGGGTCCGAAAACGGCGAAATGGATCGACCCGGCCGACCTCAAGGGCGGTGTCGAGATCCCCGATGCCGGTGTCGATCTCGACCTGCCCGCAGGTGAGCAGGCAGCCCTGCGCCGGTGGCAGGCGTTCGTCAGCGAGGATCTCGCCGGTTACGCCGACGACCGCAACCGCCCCGACCTGTCGGCCACCAGCAGGATGTCGGCGCACCTCAAGTTCGGCACGATCCACCCCCGCACGATGGTCACCGACCTCGGACGGGGCAAGGGCGCGCAGGCGTACTTGCGCGAGTTGGCATTCCGCGATTTCTACGCCGCGGTGGTCAACGAGTGGCCCGACAGCGTGTGGTGGAACTGGAACAAGAATTTCGACACCATGAAGGTCAACGACGATGCCGACGCGAAAAAGGCGTTCGAAGCGTGGAAGGCAGGCAGGACGGGCTATCCGATCGTTGACGCCGGTATGCGCCAGCTGGCCGAGACGGGTTGGATGCACAACCGGGTGCGGATGATCGTGGCGTCGTTTCTGGTCAAGGATCTGCACCTGCCCTGGCAGTGGGGTGCGCGCTGGTTTCTCGAGCAGCTGGTCGACGGTGACATGGCCAACAACCAGCACGGCTGGCAATGGGCGGCGGGCACCGGCACGGACGCCGCACCGTACTTCCGGGTGTTCAACCCGACGACCCAGGGTGAGAAGTTCGACCCCGACGGCTCCTACGTCCGCCGATGGGTGCCGGAGGTCGGCACCGACGACTATCCCGACCCGATCGTCGACCACAAGGCCGAGCGCGCGGAGGCCTTACGCCGCTACAGCGCGATCACTTGAGCGTCAGACCGCCGTCCAACGGGAGTGTGACGCCGGTCAGATGCCGGCCGGAACGTCCGCAGAGATACACGATCGCATCGGTGATCTCGGCGGGCTCCATCGGCGGCATCGACAGTTTGGGCTGCTGAGCCTCGCCGAACGCGGGCTGATCACCGACGAGCAGTCCCATCGCCTCGTTGATGATCATCGGCGTCGCCACGCCGCCCGGATGCACCGAGTTGACCCGAATGTTCTTCTCGGCCAACGATGTTGCGTAATGGCGCATCACTCCGATCACGCCATGCTTGGCGGCCGTGTACCCGGCGGCGCCGTGACTGATCGTCTCGAAGCTGGTGCTGACCGACTTGAAGCCTGCGGCCGAACTGGTGATGACGATCGCTCCGCCCTCGTTCTGCTTCAACATCGTCGGCAGAGCCGCTTCGATCGTGAAGTAGACGCCCTTCAGGTTCACGTCGATGGCATCGACGAACGCCGAGATGTCCAGCCGTTGCTTTCCTGCCGCCGGAAAGATGCCCGCGTTGGCCAGCACGAAGTCGAGCCTGCCGAGCTCGGCGACGCCGTCGGCGACGACGTGCTTGAGCCGTTCGAAGTCGCGCACGTCGACCTGCTCGGCGACGATGCGCCGCCCGGCCTTCTCGACGAGGTTGACGGTCTCGTCGAGGTCCTCACGCGTGGGCATCGGGTAGGCGACACTGTCGATCTGTTCGCACAGGTCGACCGCGATGACGTCGGCTCCCTCCTCGGCGAACCGGACCGCGTGGCTCCGCCCCTGGCCCCGCGCCGCCCCCGTGATGAACACGACCTTGTCGGCGAACTGTCCTGCCATGACGCACCACACTACGGTGGCCCGCAGGGACTCCAGACGAGCGCTCGCGGGTGCGGCGGATGACCTTGTTTAGAATGTCGGCAGAACTGAGCCCGACCGTGAGGAGCCGCCGTGGTGAGCACCGAGTTGGACACGACCAATGGTGTCGACGTCGAAGAGGTGCCGTCCGCGGCGTGGGGCTGGTCCAAGGAGAACCACAAGATGATCCGGATCGGCGGCATTCTCGCCGCGGTCTTCATGCTGTGCATGCTGCGGGGCAACCACGTCGGTCGCACCGAGGACATCTTCCTGATCGTCTTCGCGATCGCGATCCTGGGCGTGGTCGCGCGCGACTGGTGGCTGCGTCGTCGCGGCTGGACCAGATAGCCGTCAGGTAGCCGCCGCGGCCAGCGGCAACACCGACCCGACCGGCGTCAGGTCGCCGCTGAGTCCGGCGCCCGTCCGGATCTCGGCGAACGCGTCGAGTATCGCGTCGGTCGCCTCATGCGGATCGTCCAGTGTGCGGTCGTCGGTGAGCACCGAGATGGCCAACTGGTCGACATAGCTCCACACGGTGATGTTCATGCCGCTGCCCACGACCACCGGCCCGACCGAATAGATCTCGCTGACCGTCGCGCCTTCGATGAGGCCGCGCTCGCGCGGACCGCGCACATTCGAGATCGTCAGGTTCATGACACTGGCCGATTCGAGACGCTGTGCCTGCTTGCGGAACACCGGCGGCGCCAGCGCCGGCGGGAGATAGGACAGCCAGGCGGGCAATATCGTCGGCCCGAGCAGCTGGTGATTCTCCTTCGCTATCGCCGTCGACGTCGAGATCAGCTTCACGCGTTCCAGCGGATCGCTGATGTGCACCGGCAACGACGGTGTGATGTAGGTGAATTCGTTGCCGGCCAACCGGTCCGGCGACGGGTTGGTGCTCACGGGTACGCCCGCGATCAACGGCTCATCGGCCTTACCGTCGTAGCGGAGTAGAAGCTTGCGCAGTGCGCCCGACGACATCGCGAGGACCATGTCGTTAATGGTGACGCCGAGGTGCTTGGCGGTCTCGCGCACGTCGTCCAGCGCCAGCGGCGCGGTCGCGAAGCGGCGCCCGGGGGTGACGACGTGGTTGATGAAGCAGCCGGGCGGCGAGAAGTTCTTGGCCAGGTCGGGATGTTCGCCGCGTTCCTTTGACCGGCGCCGGACGCGCGAGATGCCCGTCGCCGTTTCGTTCACCAGCCGCGGCAGCTTGCGGATCAGACCGACGTGATCACGCGCCGCGGCCTTCAGCAGCGCTCCGCTTGTCCGCGCGATGTCCGGCTCTTCGAACATGCCGACCACCGCGGACGGCGGCTGGGACGCTATGGCTTTGGCCATCTGGTTTGCCGACGCCGTGCCGTCGGCGAGCACGTGATGGACCTTGTGGATGATGGCGATCCGGTCGTCGGCGAGGCCCTCTGCGACGTACATTTCCCACAGCGGGCGGCTGCGGTCCAGCGGTGTGCTGGCGATTTCGCCGATCAGCGTGTCGAGTTCGCGGCGACCGCCCGGCGCGGGCACGCGGGTCTGCCGGACGTGGTAGTCGAAATCGATGTGGTCGTTGAGCACCCACATCGGATGGTGAAGCTTCAGCGGAATGTCGACCAGCTGGTAGCGGAGCGGGGCCATTGCCTGCAGCCGGGGGAACGCGACGGCGCGGAACAGATCGAAGTCGTAACCGTCCAGCTTCGAGACGTCGAGCACACCGATTTTGAGTGTGTGCATGTGAACTTCGGGCGTCTCGATGTACAGCATCAGCGCGTCCACGCCATTGAGTCGCTTCACACCCACCCCATTCGTCGCCGGCCCCCGACCCGTGTACCCGCCATTGGACCTCTTCTGTCGTCGCGGCAGGCGACTTCGGTGAAAGTGGCACCCGGGCGTGACGGTCGACCGATCTCTTGTCAAGCTTTGGGGGTGAGTCTGGTCACCGGACGCGGGCCGCTGAGCAAGGATCCCGCCGGGTGGTTCGTGCCCCCGCTGCCCGAGGGTGCGGTGTTCGTCGAACCGCATCGCCGTCGCATTCAAGCAGTGCACGACGGCGTCGTCGTCGTCGACACCGAGCGGGCGCTGCTGGTGCACCGCGCCGGTCGTCCGCTCAGCTATGCGTTCCCAGCCGAGGAGGTCGGCGGACTGTCCAGCGATCCCGTGACCGAAGCGCCGGGCTACGTGCACGTGCCGTGGGACGCGGTCGACACGTGGATCGAGGAGGGGCGCACGCTCGTCCACTACCCGCCGAACCCGTACCACCGGGTGGACTGCCGCCCGACGAACCGTCGGTTGCAGGTCGACGTCACCGGCACGACGCTGGTCAACACCTCCGACACCACGATCGTCTTCGAGACGGCGCTTGACCCGGTTCTCTACGTCGATCCCTCGCACGTACGCACCGACCTGCTTCAGCGCTCGCAGACGAGCAGCTACTGCAACTACAAGGGTTACGCGACGTATTGGTCTTTCGCCAACGGCGATTCGGTCGTCGACGATGTCGCATGGAGCTATGACCATCCGATGCCCGAAACCTCGCCCATCCGAGGGTATTTCAGCTTCGACGCCGCGCGTGCGGACGTCGTGGCCGACGTGCCGGGGATATGAGGCGCATCACACCGACGGGTGCGACCATGCTCCCTACGGTTGCGTCACCGTAGGCTACGGTTGCGTACATTTTGCCTGCTCAGGGACACTGCCAGCAGTTGCCACCCGAGAGGAACACCGTGGGTCACTACATCCCCAACGTGCGTGACATCGAGTTCAATCTGTTCGAGGTTTTGAACCTTTCCCAGGCCCTCGACGCGGGCGGGTACGGCGATCTGGACACCGACACCGTCCGCACCATGCTCGACGAGGTTGCCCGGCTTGCGCAGGGGCCCGTCGCCGATTCGTTCGCCGATGCCGACCGCAACCCGCCGGTGTTCGACCCGACGCAGCACACCATCTCCGTGCCTGCCGAACTCGCGAAGTCGGTGCAGGCCGTCAAGGATGCCGAGTGGTGGCGCATCGGTCTCGCAGAAGAGGTTGGCGGCGTTCCCGCGCCAGCCGCGCTGACGTGGGCGATCAACGAGATGCTGCTGTGCGCGAACCCGTCGGCCGGCTTCTGGTGGGCGCTCGGCCCGGCGATGGCGCATTCGCTGGCCGCCGAAGGTAACGAGCAGCAGATCCGCTGGGCGGCAAAGGGTCTGGAGCGCGGCTGGGCGGCGACCATGGTGCTGACCGAACCGGATGCCGGCTCCGACGTCGGCGCGGGCCGCGCGAAAGCTATCGCCCAGCCGGACGGCACATGGCACATCGAAGGCGTGAAGCGGTTCATCTCGGGTGGCGACGTCGGCGACACCGCCGAGAACATCTTCCACCTGGTGCTGGCCCGACCGGAGGGCGCGGGCCCCGGCACCAAGGGGCTCAGCCTGTTCTACGTGCCGAAGTACCTGTTCGATCCGGAGACCCTCGAAATCGGTCCTCGCAACGGTGTTTTCGCGACGGGACTCGAGCACAAGATGGGGCTGAAGGCCTCCCCCACATGCGAACTCACCTTCGGTGCGCACGGTGTGCCCGCCGTGGGCTATCTCGTCGGCGACGTACACAACGGCATCGCGCAGATGTTCACCGTCATCGAGCACGCCCGCATGACGATCGGCGTTAAGGCGACGGGCACGCTGTCGACCGGGTATCTGAACGCGCTGAAATACGCCAAAACACGGGTTCAGGGCGCCGACATGACGCAGATGACCGACAAGACGGCGCCGCGGGTGACGATCATCAATCACCCGGACGTGCGCCGCAGCCTGATGACGCAGAAGGCGTACGCGGAGGGCCTGCGGGCGCTCTACCTGTACGCCGCCGCGCATCAGAACGACGATGTCGCACAGCTGGTTTCGGGCGCCGATCCGAAGCTGGCGCACCGCATCGACGACCTGCTTCTGCCGGTGGTCAAGGGCGTCGGCTCCGAGCGGGCCTACGAGATCCTCACCGAGTCGCTGCAGACGTTCGGCGGGTCGGGCTTCCTGCAGGACTACCCGATCGAGCAGTACATCCGTGACGCGAAGATCGACTCACTGTACGAGGGCACCACCGCGATCCAGGCGATGGATTTCTTCTTCCGCAAGATCGTGCGCGACCACGGTCAGGCGCTGGCGCATGTGGCATCACAGGTCAGCGCCACCATCGAGGCCTGCGACCCCGGCCTGAAGCAACAAGCCGAGCAGCTTCGCATCGCGCTGGAAAATGTCCAGGCGATGACGGCGACACTGACCGGTTATCTGATGTCGGCCTCCGAAAGGCCAACGGAGATCTACAAAGTCGGGTTGGCATCGGTCCGCTACCTGCTCGCCGTCGGCGACCTGCTGATCGGCTGGCGGCTGCTGGCGCAGGCCAACGTCGCGACCGCTGCCCTCGCCGAGGGCAAGAACGAGGACTTCTACAGCGGGAAGATCGCGGCGGCGGCCTTTTTCGCGTCGAACATGCTGCCCGGCCTCGGCGCGGTGCGCGCGATCATCGAGGAGATCGACGACGAGGTGATGCAGCTACCCGAGGCCGCGTTCTAACGGCCCGCGTTCTAACGGCCGCGATTTCGGCGTGAGAAGTTGCGCTCAGCGCAACAAACCACGCCGAAATCACTACCAGACGCGGATGTAGTCGACGAGCATGCTCGCCGGGTAGGTCCCCCCACTGGGGTCGCCGCCACCGGAACCCGCGACCGCGAGGTTGAAGATCGGGAACACCTTGTAACCGGGATCGTTGAACGGCCAGTCCGCCATGGTCGTCGCCGGGAGGTTGAAGTACGGCGCCGCCCCGTCCGTGTAGTCCTGCCAGAACTTCATGCCCGACTCGTCCCACTGGACACGCCAGGTGTGCCAGGCGGTGTCGAGCGGGACGTTCTTGGTCTCCCACTCGGAGCCGTTCGCCTTCGCGTGCACGGTGGTGGCTGACGGCCAGTTGCCGTTTCCGTACCACTCGATGACGTCAATCTCGCCGTTGGCGTCGCTGGACAGCCAGAATGCCGGCCAGGCGCCCGGCGTCAGGCAGTCGAATTTGATGCGGGCTTCCCAGGTGTGGCCGACGCCGCCCTCCCACAGGCTGTAGATCTTGCCGCCGTAGTAGGTGGGGCCTTCCTTGAATGCCTTGATGACGAGGTTGGACTTGCCGTCGAGGAACACGTTCCGACGGTCGTCGCGGTACTGGCCGACATTCTCGGGCAGCTCCCAGAACGTCGGGTCCTGCATCGTCTCGCGTGCCTTGGACACCGCCCACTTCGAGGGATCCGGCGCCGAGCCTGCCGGGCCGTCGAAATTGTCCTCGAATATGTAGGTTCCGGCGGCCCGCGCGGTCGGGAGGGGCATCACCGCTGACAGCAGGCCGATACCACCCAGAAACATCATGCTGCGACGATCCAATTCAGGCACGACTGAACATAAAAGCCGCTACGCGGGACCGCGCGCAAGTCGCCGAGGTCAGCGACGCCGGCTCAGGCGGAGTCCGGCAATTGGAGGCCGTCCAGGTCGGGCAGTGGTCGCCGACAGATGTCGCGCGCCTCCTCGGCCGACAATCCGAACAACCGGAGCACATCCTCGGTCACCGTGTCGGCGGCCCTTGCGTCGTCGCGGTCGGGCTGGTCGCGCAGCAGGTTGCCGAGGCCCAGCAGCGCGCCCCCCGCGACCGCGAGAGCCAGTTGGGGATCGTCGACCGTGAAGCGGCCCGCCTGCACCGCCGCTTCGATATCGCGCAGCGCACGCGGAGCCAGGCCGAGATCCGACGACAGCAGCGCGATCCCATTGGCCAGCAGGATCTGGCTCTCCTGCGGCCGTCTGCGGAACAATCGTCCGGTCAAGCGGAAGCTGCAGGCGAAGGTCTCCGCCGAGTCGTCGAGCGAGGCCGTCAAGTGGTCCAGCAGCGCACCGTGCGCATCGAGCACCTCGGCGACCGCAGCCTCGAACAACTGCTCCTTGCTGTCGAAGTGGTTGTAGAACGACCCCATTCCCACATCGGCAGCCTGGGTGATCTCCAGGACCGGCACGTTGACCTTGCCCGCGGCGATGAACGCCTGCGCCGCCTTGATCAGCGCCCCGCGGGTGCGCTGTTTACGCCGGGTCAGGCGATTGACGGGCGCGTCGGACGGGTTTGTCACCCCGTCACTTTAGCAGAAACTGTCAGTTTTGAGGATTTCGTCAGCAGAGCTTGACTGATTGCCTCGTCGTATGTGACGATTTCGTCAACTTTCAAAGGGAGGTTCTGATGAGCAGCACTGTCGGCGCCCACAACGAGCTGCACAGCGAACAGGGCGGACGGCCGGGTGAGCATTCCGGGCGGGCGCGAAACCCGGTCATCAAGGTCGCCGATATCGCCTGGCTGGAGTTCGAGAAGCCCGATCTGGATCGCGCCGAGGCGTTCGCCCGCGCGTTCGGCTTCACCACCGCCCTGCGTACGCCTGAGGAGTTGCAGCTGCGCGGCACCGACGCCGGCGCCCCGTGTGTGCTCTTGCGCAGGGGAGCGCGGTCGCGGTTCGTCGGCACCGCGTTCCGCGCGGTGGACGAACGCGATGTGCGCAAGCTCGCCGACGCCACCGGCGCACCCACCGGGCCGTTGCCGGAAGCCGTCGGCGGCATGTCCGTCGATCTCGTCGACCCGAGCGGTCTGTCCGTGCGGGTGGTGGCAGGCACGCATGGGCTAGCCGAGCTGGCCCCCCAGGCGCCGCTCACGGTCAACGTCGGCCACGAGCTACATCGCATCAACGCCACCCAACGCCCACCGCGGAGGCCGGCCAGCGTGCAGCGCCTCGGTCATGTCGTGCTGCAGACCACCAAGTACACCGAGGCACTCAACTTCTATCTCGACAACCTGGGGATGATCGTCAGCGACTTCCTGTTCTACCCGAATCAGCGCGCCCGCGGACCGGCGATGAGCTTCATCCGCTGCGACCGCGGCTCGACGCCCGCCGACCACCACACGCTCGCGCTCGCTTTGGGTCCGGCCGGCCGCTATGTCCACTCGGCCTATCAGGTGTCCGATCTCGATGCACTCGCCGCAGGTGGCGAATATCTGACAGATCAGGGTTATTTCCGGTCCTGGGGTATCGGCCGACACATCCAGGGCAGCCAGATCTTCGATTACTGGCGCGATCCCGACGGCTTTCTCGTCGAGCACTTCGCCGACGGCGACATGTTCGACAACACTCTCGAGCCCGGGTGGGCGCCGTTCACCGCGTCCGGCCTGGCCCAGTGGGGCCCTCCGGTCACCAAGGACTTCCTGGGCGTCAACCCGAGCGCCCTGCCGCATGAAGCGCTCTCGGTGGTCAACGCTCTCCGTCACCGCAACGAATTCACCCTCACCCGCCTGCGCGGCCTCCTGAAAGTAGCCAATACATGACCACATCAGTTCTCCGCACCGCCGATGCCTGGTGGGTCCAAACCGCAACGGGCGCAGCCAAAGTAGCGACCGCTGCCCGCACCACCCGGGAACTGCTCGCCGACCGCGCCGCCATCGACGCCGCCGCGCACAGTCGCGAGACGGTGCCCGTCGACAGCCTGACGCTGCTGGCACCCGTCACCAAACCATGCCGGGTCGTCGCGCAGATGACGAACTACGCCTCGCACGTCGCCGACGCCGGGATGGACCCGGCGTCGATCCCGTTGACGTTCTTCCGCAAGACCTCCGGGTCGATCAGCGGACCGTTCGACGACATCGTCAAGCCCGCGCATGTCCGCTTCCTCGACTACGAGGTGGAGATCGGGCTTGTCGTCGGCCGCGAGATCCCGGTCGGCACCGCCATCACCGAGGAAGACCTCGCCGACTGCATCGCCGGCCTGGTCGTCACCAACGACGTCTCCGCCCGCGACATCCAGCTGCCGCAGACCCAGTTCTACGAGGCCAAGTCCTACCCCACCTTCACGCCCGTCGGTCCGGCCCTGGTGTTGCTGGATGCCGACGAGCTCAAGCGGTTCGGTGATCTGCGACTGCAACTGCGGGTCAACGGTGCGGTGCGGCAGAACGCAATCGTCGAGGGCGACATGATCTACCGTCCGCTGCAGGCACTGCAGGCGCTGACCCGTTTCCAGCATCTGGACGCGGGCGATCTGGTGATGACCGGAACGCCGGTCGGCACCGCGTTGAGCGCCCCGCCGAAGCCGGTCGAGATCATCGGGAACCTGCTGCCGCCCGCCGTGAAATGGAAGGCGTTCTTCAAGCGGCAGGCCGGTAACCCCAAATACCTCAAGCAGGGCGACGTCGTGGAACTCGGCGTCGCCACCGACGACGGCGCCATCGACCTGGGCTCACAGCGCATGCCCGTGAGGTACGCGTGACGGTGGTGCCTGCTCGGGTCCCGGTCGTGATCGTCGGCGCCGGGCCGACGGGCATCAGCGCCGCCACGTTGCTGGCCCAATACGGCGTCGGCAGCCTTGTCCTGGATCGCTGGGCCGAGGTGTATCCGCAGCCCCGGGCCGTCCACCTCGACGACGAGATCTACCGGATCCTTGCCCGGTTGGGCATCGCCGACGAGTTCGCCGCGATTTCGCGGCCCGCACGCGGTCTTCGACTGCTGGACAACACAATGCATGTACTGGCCGAGTTTCGGCGGGACACCGCCCGCAGCGTCAATGGTTTCCCGCAGGCCAACATGTTCGACCAACCGGAGTTCGAGGTGCTGCTGCGCAACAACCTCAAGCGCTATCCGCACGCCACGCTCCGCGGCGACGCCGAGGTCACCAGCGTGGCCGATGGGGGAAGCGGCCGCGTTCGGGTCACCTTCAGCAGCCGCGGCGACGCCCGCGAGTACGCCGTCGAGGCCGACTACGTCCTTGGCTGCGACGGCGCAAACAGTGTCGTGCGTGCTGACATGGGCTCCGCCATGCGCGATCTCAGGTTCGAGCAACGCTGGCTGGTGGTTGACGTCGCGACGGACGTCGACCTTCGCCAATGGGAAGGCGTGCACCAGGTGTGCGACCCGGTCCGCGCCGGCACATACATGCGCATCGGTGAGAGCCGTTACCGCTGGGAGTTTCGGTTGCTGCCCGGCGAGACCGCCGAGGACTACTCGACACTGTCGACGCTGAAGCCGCTCATCGCGCCGTGGACGGCACACGCCGCAGACGACGACCTCGAGCTGATCCGCGTCACGGAGTACACCTTTCGGGCGCAGATCGCCGACCGGTGGCGACACGGCAACGTATTCGTGCTCGGCGACGCCGCCCACCTCACGCCGCCGTTCATCGGTCAGGGCATGGGTGCCGGGCTGCGCGATGCGATGAACCTGTCGTGGAAGCTGGCGGGAGTGCTGGCCGGTGATCTGCCCGCAGCCGTGCTGGACACCTACGAGCAGGAGCGAAAACCGCACACCCGCAGCCTGATCCGGCTTGCACTCAACGTCGGCCGATCGATGACGTCCGGCGGCGAACTCGGGAATCTCATCCGCCGCGCCGCCGTGCCGCAGATCCACCACATCCCCGGCCTGCGGGACAAGGTCGTCGACAGTAGGACTCCTGCGCTGCGCCGCTCTCTGTTGGTTCATCGATCGCGTCGGTGGCGTCGTCTTAACGGCAAGCTCTGTCCGAACCCTCTGCTCTCCGACGGCCGGCGGCTGGACGACGCCATCGGCTCGGGATTCGTGCTCATCTCGAATACGCCCCTCGATGCCGCCCACACAGCGCTGCTCGAGCAGCGCGGTGCCGCACTGCATATCGCAGAGCCCGACGGCGAGCTCGCCGACTGGCTGCGACGCGGCCGCGCGACGGCGGCGATCGTGCGGCCCGACCGGACCGTGATGCGGGCGGGGCGACATCTCGACGGATTGTGCGATGCAGTGCCCACGTTTACGTCGGCCAAGGGGGGACGGTAATGAGAATCAAGGCACCGAGCGGCGTTCCGGTGTATCCGGCGAACATCTACACCACCGACGCGATCGTCGACCCCTATCGACATTATTCGCGGCTCCGCGAGCAGGGTCCGGTCGTCTGGCTGTCCCGGCACCGGCTGTACGCCGTTGCGCGGTATGCCGAATGCAAGGGCGTGTTGCGTGATGACACGACCTTCATCTCCGGTAAAGGTGTTGCGCTCAACCCCGTCACCAACTGGTTGTCGCGCGGCACCACGCTCACCAGCGACGGCGCCGAGCACGATCAGCGTCGCAAGCTGGTCGCCCATCGGATGCTCCCCCGCGCGCTGCGCGCGATCAGCGACACTGTCGATCAGCTGGCCACCGATGTTGTCTCCGCCGCAGTGGAGCGCGGCCAGGTCGACGGGGTCAGCGACCTCGCCTCCGCGTTGCCACACGCGGTGGTGCCCGACCTCGTCGGCTGGCCGCGCAATCAGCGCGACAACCTACTGCCCTGGGGCGCTGCGACCTTCGACATCCTGGGCCCGCTGAACAAGCAGGCGCTGACGTCGGCCAAGGCTTCCCTGCAGATGCTGAGGTTCGCCAGCCGCGTGGTGCGAGAGCGCAGCGTGATCGAGGGCAGCATGGCCCACGAACTGCTCACCGCAGCGGATGCGGGCAAGCTGTCCCACGCCGAATGTGCTCCGTTGATGATCGACTACCTCGCGCCGTCACTGGACACCACGATCAGCGCGATCTCCAGCGCGCTGTACCTGTTCGCGACGCACCCCGAGCAGTGGCAGATACTCCGGGAAGACCCATCGCTGATCAACAGCGCGGTCAACGAGGTGATCCGTTACGAGGCTCCCCTGCGCGCGTTCGCCCGCCACACCCGCGGCGACACCGAAATCGCCGGTGTTCGAATCCCGTCAGGGGCGAGGGTGTTGGTGATATACGCGTCCGCCAACCGCGACGAGCGCGAATGGGATGACCCGGACACCTTCGATATCCGCCGCGACGCCAACCGCCATCTCGGATTCGGTCAGGGCGCTCATGCGTGCGCCGGTCAGGGTCTGGCGCGGCTGGAAACCTCGGCGATGCTGCAGGCACTGGTCGACCGCGTGGAGAGGATCGAATTGACGGCGGAGCCGACATGGGCTATCAACAACGTGATCCGGCGCCACGCACGCCTGCCGCTCAAGCTGATCCCCTAGCGCCGACCGCTTTGACCATCAGGCGCAACGCATTCCGCTTGACGGCCCCGCGCAGGCGATGTGCACCGCTCACCGGGACCGGTTGCACTGCTGCGTCCAGCCGGGGAAACAGTGCCAGCGCGTTCGTCCTGTCGATCGCGACGCGGTCGCCGTCGTCGAGTCCGTCCAGGCCCGCAGCGAAGTAGTGACCCGCGGCGACCGGCGCAAAAGGCCAGTCGGATCCGAAGGTGATATGGCCCGGTTGCGCGAATGCGAGCAGGGTCGGCAACGCGGCAGCGCTGGACGACAGCGCGGTGTCGAAGTAGAAGCCTGCGAAGTCGTTCAGGCTGTCGGCCGGACTGCGGCCGGTGTCGGCCATGATCGAGACGGCCATCCGGTGCGACGCATACGGGACGAATCCGCCCGCATGGCCGAGGATGAAGCGGATGCGCGGATACTTCTGGCGTATGCCGTTGCGCACCAACAGGTATGCCGCACGGGTGGTGTCCAGCAGGAAGTCGGCCGCAAAGGGTGGCAAGCCCGGCACGGTCGGTCCCGGTAATTCGTGGGGATGGATGAACACGACGGCAGATCGTGCGTCGAGCGCGGCGAACAGCTCGTCTTGGCCGTCTTCGCCGACGTAGGTGCCTGCGTTGTTCGCGAGCAGCACCACCCCGTCGCCGCTGAGTTCATCCAACGCGCGCACTGTTTCTGCGACGCTCTCGTCGACATGCGGCATCGGGACGGTGGCGAAGAAACCGAACCGCTCCGGTGCCGACGCGACGAACTCGGCGGTGAAGTCGTTCAGGTCGCGGGCCAGCGCAGCAGCGTCGGCGGCCTGCGGCAGAAAGGTGGTGCCGGGCGTGGACACCGACAGGATCGCGGTACCGACATTGAGCTCGGCCATGGTCTGCAGGGCCGCATCGGCGCTCCAGTCCGGCAGCGCGCGACCACCGGAATCGGCGACTCTGGCCTTCTGCAAGGCTTTCCGGTAGTCCGGCGGGATCAGGTGCTGGTGAGTATCGATACGCAACATGGACGTCTCCGCGGTCAATTGTCGGGGATGCCGGCACCCGCAAGGGCAGGAACGTCGTCCTCGCGGCGCAACAGCGACCGGGCCCCGTTCTTGAACTGGGCAAGCTTGTCGACGATGCTCTGCCCCTCGGGCGTGTGTCCCCAGATGCTGATGCCCTGATAGGTGGTGGGTTCCCAGGTCGTCTCGTCGACGACGATCGGGTTCCAGCCGACCTCCCATTCGAAGCCCGACGGCGTCATCGCGTAGTAGGACAGCTCCTTGTCGTTGGTGTGCTGGCCGACGGCCAGCGCCATGTCGAAGCCCAGTTCTTTGACCCGTTGATAGGACGCAATCATGTCGTCGAGGTCGGCGACCTGGACGTTGACGTGCTGAACACGGGTACGAATGGGGTTTATCGGCAAGCGATTCACCGCCGCAATCGCAACGGAATGATGGCGTTGGTTCACCCGCAGGAACCGGATCTTGAGTTTCATCCCACTGATCGTCTCGTCGATGTAATCGGAGAGCCGCGCGTCGAACACGGTGTTGTAGTAGCCCCGCACCTGATGCGGCGTCTTGGTTGTCAACGCGACATGGCCCAGGCCGGACTCGCCGGTGACGAAGCCGCCCCGCGTCGACATCTCGAGGGACGCCGTGCCCGGCCGCGCACGCGTGAAGACCTCTTGCGCAAGGCCGTTGGGTCCGGGGAACCGGACCAGGCGTTCGACGCCGCGCAGCGCGGTTTCCTCCGGCGTTCCCTCGGTGATCGGCACCCCGTGTCCGGTGACGCGGGCGACCACCTCGTCGAAGGTGTCGTGGTCGTCGAGTTGCCAGCCGAGCGCGGTGACGTCTTCGGCGGGACCACGCCGAAGCAGGAACCGGCATTCGTTGTCGTCGACGCGGAATCGCACCGTGTCGACGAGACTGTCATCCAGATGCATGCCGATCGCATCGCGGCCGAAGCGTCGCCAGTCGGCGAACTTCTCGGTTTCGATGACGACGTAACCGAGATGCACGTTGCCGAAAACCTCACGCATGCGCGAGCCTCGATTCATCGCTCAAGAATTCGGTGACCAGTTGGTTGAAGAGCTCGGCACGCTCCCACTGCATCCAGTGGCCCGTATGAGACGTCATCACCAACTCGGCGTTGGGCATCAGGTTCAGCAGCATCGGGCCGCCCGACGGACGGTTGACCTTGTCGTCGCGTCCCCATAGCACCAGGGTCGGTGTCGGCAGGGCCTTCAACCGGCGATCGCGGGTGAGGTCCATCCGCCAAACCGTCCGCAGCGCCGTCGGGCCGGCCGGCCGGCGCAGCGGCGGGTCGGCGACCACCTCGGGGTCGATCGACGCGGCATACCGGGTGTCGATCAATTCGTCGGGCACTGAGGCCCCGTCGTACACGAGGTAGGTCCGGATGAACCTCTCCAGCTTGTCGCGGCTCGGCCCGTCGCCGCCGTAGTACGACAGCAGGCTCTTCAGTCCCGGCGTCGGCAGACCCCTTGTTGTGCCGATCCCGCCGGGTCCCATCAACACCAGCTTGCCGACCCGATGGGGCGTGTCGAGGGCCAATCGCAACGCGGCGGCACCGCCGTAGGAATTGCCGATCAGATTCGCCGCGTCGATGCCGAGTTCGTCGAGCAGGCCGCGAATCATGTCGGCGAGGTAGCCGAAGGGATCATCGTGGTCGACGCCCTTGGCCGAGCGTCCGTAGCCCGGCATGTCGGGGACGATGACGCGGAAGTGCTGGGCCATTAGGTCGATGTTGCGCGAGTAGTTCGAAACCCCGGTGGCCCCGGGCCCACCGCCGTGCAGCATGACCACGGCGGGACCGTTGCCCGCTTCTGCGAAGAAGATCGGCTTTCCGTTGACGGTGACGGTGTGTTCGGTGAGATTGGTGGTGGTCATGCTGCTACTCCGGTTGTGCTGGGAACGACGGCGGGAGGCACGGGCAGCGTCTGCCCTGATTGGGTTGCGGCGTAAATGAATCCGTCGGGACGCAAGACGACGGCGATCGCCTTCTTTCGCCGCAGCCAGCGGACCAATGCGGGTTCGGTGACCTGGATCGTCGGTGCGCCGAGGTCGGTCCACGCCTGCGCTCCGACAGGCGGCAAGTCCGTGTACAGAACCGTCCATCGGCCCTTGACGACATCGTCGAGGCGGACCTTGTCGCCGTTGGCGTCTGTCACCCACGGTTGCGGTATCTGCCAGCCGACAGCGTCGTGGTTGCCGTCTGCGAAGAAGCCCTCGACGTACCGGGCGTCGGGGATCCATGTCAGCTTCTGCAGAAGGGAATCCACGCCGGGTACTCGCGTCAGCGCACGGAAGACATGGTTGCGCGCGGCCGCGAGGATGCGGCTGCGTTCGGTGATGATCCTGCCGGTCAAGCACGCACGGCGCGTGACCTCGGTGACGTGCGGCTTGCGTTCGGCCTCATAGGAATCGAGCAGCGAGTCCGGCGCTTGAGCCTGCAGCACTGCGGCAAGTTTCCAGCAGAGGTTGGCCGCGTCGCGCACACCGGCCGACATGCCCTGGCCGATCCACGGCGGCATGGCGTGCGCGGCGTCCCCCGCCAGGAAGACCCGGCCAACCCGCCAGCGGTCGGCCACTCGCACATGGTGGCTGTAGATCACCGCCCGGAGGATCTTCACGTGGTCGGGTGTGATGCCCTGGTCGCCGAGAACCCTCCAGATCGCGTCGTCATTGAGCAGCGCCTTGTCATCCTCGTCGGTGCGCGCCGGGTACTCCCACCGGTGATGACCAAGCGGTGTCGGGCAGTCGACGGTGGGACGCGACGGGTTGCAGTGGAACCGGAGACGGTCATGGCCGTCCCACTCCTGCAGGACCTCGGTGTCGATGACGACCCAGCGTTCGCTGTAGGTGCGGCCCGAATAGCCGACGCCCAACTGGCCACGGGTCGGCGACGAGCCACCCTCGGCGGCAATCACATACGACGCGCGGACCCGCTTGAAGGTGTCTGTGCACAAGTCCGCAAGCATCAGCTCGACACCGTCGCCGGCGTTGTTCACGCGAAGGCATTCGTGTTCGAGCAGCACCTCGACGTTCGGAAAACGGGCGACGCCCTCGCGCAGCACTCCGTCGACCGCAGGCTGGTACAGGAACTGCTGCGGCGGGTGCCCCGTGCCGCGCGGGGTGATCTTCAGATCGATGAACGGCGCGCCGTTGGCATCGACGAAGTTCAGCGGCCGGTCGGGCAGCATGTCGGCCTGCAGCCGGTCGGCCAGCCCGACCGACTGCCAGATCCGCATGACCTCTTCATCGGTCGAGATGGCCCTTGCCCGGTTGTACACGTCCGGGTCGCGCTCGATCACCAGCACCCGCAGGCCCATCTGGCCCAACAAGTTCGCGGCGGTGGCGCCCGTCGGTCCGTACCCGATTACCGCCACGTCGTAGGTGTCTGCAGTGCTCATGGGGTGCTCTCATCGTCGAAGGGCTTGTTTTGTAGTGATCGCTACGGTAGTATAGTGATCACTACAGAGTCAAGACTAAATCTTTGGGGCCCAGATGGCAGAGAAAAAACAGCCCGCGGCGCGCAGGAAGCGCGCAGACGGCGAGCTCTCACGGGAGCGGATCCTGGACGCGGCTACCGAGATCGCCGCCGAACGAGGTTACGAGGGCACCAGCATCGGACTGGTCAGCAAGCAGTGCGGCCTGCCCGCGAGCTCCATCTACTGGCACTTCAAGGACAAGGACGACCTGATCGCCGCTGTGATCGAACGCAGCTTCGCCAGCTGGTTTGCGGCCTGGCAGCTTCCGGAGCACGGTGACGCCTTGGAACGGTTCGAAGGCCTCGCGGCGCAGACCGCCAAGGCATTCCTCGACTCCCCAGACTTCATCCGGCTCGGACTGATGCTTGCGATCGAGCGCCGTCCGGTCGAGGCACGCGCCAGGACAATGTTCATCCAGGTGCGGGCCCAGGCCTTCGCGCAACTAGTCGATTACGTCTCCGACGTCATGCCCGAACTGACGGAAGCCCAAGCGCACCAGCTGGCGACATATTCGGTTGCGGGCGCCGACGGGCTGTTCATCGCCAAGGAGATCGGCGGCGACTCCGTCGACCTCCTCGCACTGTTCGAAGTACACGGTCGCTCGATGTACGACATCGCTCGCCGCATGGTCAATGAGGAGAGCGCACGATGACGACCTGGCCCGTCGCGATCATTGGATCGGGCAACATCGGTACCGATCTGATGATCAAGATCCTTCGCGGCGACGGACCGCTGCGCGTTGCCGCGATGGTCGGCATCGATCCCGACTCCGACGGCCTCGCGCGCGCCGCACGCATGGGCGTGCCCACCACCGCCGACGGCGTCGACGGATTGATGGCCATGCCGCACTTCGATGACATCAAGCTGGTGTTCGACGCCACGTCGGCTGATGGCCATCGCTCGAACTGGAACCGGCTGCAGCACAGAGACATCCGGGTACTCGACCTCACGCCCGCCTCCATCGGACCGCTCTGCGTGCCGGTCGTGAACTTCGACGACCACCTGGAAGCGCCGAACCTCAACATGGTGACGTGCGGCGGACAGGCGACAGTGCCCATCGTCGCGGCGGTCGCACAGTGCGGCATCGTCTCCTACGCCGAGATCGTGTCGTCGATATCGGCGAAGTCCGCAGGTCCCGGAACCAGGGCCAACATCGACGAGTTCATCGAAACCACCTCCGCGGCACTACAGATCGTCGGTGGCGCACAGCGAGGGAAGGCGGTGATGATCCTCAACCCCGCCGACCCACCGGTGATCATGCGCAACACCGTGTACTGCCTCGTCGACGGCGACGCCGATCATCACGCCATCGAGGAATCCGTCGTCGACATGGTCGAGCGGGTCAGCGCCTACGTGCCCGGCTACCGGTTACGGCAACGCCTGCAGTTCGAAACGTTCAGCGCGCAGAACCCGTTGCACATTCCCGAGACAGGGAAGTTCGCGGGCACTCGCGTCACTACTCTGCTCGAGGTCACCGGCGAGGCGCATTACCTGCCGGCATACGCTGGCAACCTCGACATCATGACGTCAGCGGCCAAGGCGACCGCCGAGCGCATCGCCAGCCACCGCGCCGAAACCGCCGGAGCCCGAACATGACCGACCTGTACATCAGCGATGTGACGCTGCGCGACGGCATGCACGCGGTGCGCCACCAGTACAGCCTGTCTCAGGCCACCACGATCGCGACGGCGCTCGACGCGGCAGGTGTCGATTCGATCGAGGTCGCCCACGGCGACGGGCTCGCCGGGTCCAGCTGTATCTACGGATTCGGCGCGCACACCGATCTGGAGTGGATCGAAGCGGTCGCGGCAACGGTCCGCCGCGCCAGGGTGGCGACACTGCTGCTACCGGGGATCGGCAGTGTGCGCAACCTTCGAGACGCTCACGCCGCGGGTGCGACGGTGGTTCGGGTCGCCACGCACTGCACAGAAGCCGACATCTCCGCTCCGTACATCGCTGCGGCACGCGAACTGGGCATGGACACCGTCGGCTTCCTGATGATGAGCCATCTGACCACGCCCACCGCGCTGGCCGGCCAGGCCGAGCTGATGGAGAGCTACGGTGCGACGTGTGTCTACGTCGTGGACTCCGGCGGCGCCATGACGATGCGCGATGTCATCGATCGCGTCGATGCCCTCCGCCAAATCCTCTCCCCCGCAACCGAAATAGGCATCCATGCGCACCACAACCTTTCGTTGGGGGTAGCCAACTCGATCGTCGCCGTCGAGCACGGCGCCAACCGCGTGGACGCGTCATTGGCCGGGATGGGTGCGGGCGCAGGCAACGCGCCCCTGGAGGTGTTCGTCGCCGCCGCGGATCGCCTCGGCTGGAACCACGGCTGCGATCTGCATGCACTGCAGGATGCCGCGGACGATTTGGTCCGACCCCTTCAGGACAGACCGGTCAGGGTGGACCGGGAGACGCTGACACTGGGTTATGCCGGCGTGTACTCGAGCTTTCTGCGTCACGCCGAAGCCGCGGCGGCACGCTTTGACATCGACGCGCGCACTCTCCTGGAGGAGGCGGGCAGGCGCGGCATGGTCGGTGGCCAGGAGGACATGATCGTCGATATCGCGCTCGACCTACAGGCGAAGGGCGTCAGCCTCGGCATCGGATGAGGCGGCGTCAGAGTTCCTGGCTGCACCCGCATAGACACATAGCACCGCCAGCACGACGAGATAGATCCGTCCGAAGACGCTGGGCTCGACACCGCCCTTGCGCAACTGCTGCAGCAGTATCGGCACGGCCACTATCGCAACGAGCGCCAACTCACCCATGGTCATGCGCCACCGGAGCCACCGCGCACCAACGCCGACCTGCGCGCCTACCTGCGCCGTTGGATCGGGCCGGCCATCGAAGCCTAGCTTTACAACTCTCGACGTGAGTGTCACGCTCTGCTGATGGACGACGCCACCGCGCTGCTGGAGATCGAGGCGATCAAGCAGCTCAAGGCCCGCTACTGCCGACTGCTCGACACCAAGGACTGGCAGGGCTGGCGGGGCCTGTTCAGCGACGACTTTCTCAGCGACACATCGCAGGCGGGCGGGAAGGTCATCCGCGGCGCTGACGAGTTCGTCGCCTTCACCCGCAAGGGTTTGCGGTCGCAGGCCACCGTGCATCAGGTGCACGCGCCCGAGATCGAGCTGACATCCGCGACGACCGCGCGCGGCGTGTGGGCACTCGAGGATGTGGTCCGGTTCGGTCCCGGCGTGAACCTGCGCGGCTACGGCCACTACACCGAAACCTACGAGAAGGTCGACGGACGGTGGCTCATCACCAGCTCGGCCCTGACCCGGCTGCGGGAAGACGTCTTCAACGCCGTTGTGTCGGTGTACATCTCGAGCCGACTTCGACGTGTGATCGGAAGAGCAGCTCGCCGGGTGATGAAATGACCGAAGCACCTGCCGTCTACCCGCTGAGCACCGCGCTGGGCCGGTTCGGTATCGCCTCGGTGGTGGACAGCCCCGACCCATACGTCAGTTCGATGCCGCTGGCCGGACTCCTCAATCCGGTGACGGGCGCCCCGACGGTGGGACCGTTGGCGGTGCTCGTCGATCACGCCGGGGGCCTGGTCAATCACTACCGCAAGGCAACCGACGAGTGGACCTTGACCAGCGAGCTCACTCTGGAGATCACCCCGGATGCCCTGCAGGTGGTCGCGGATAACCCCGGACTGGCGGCGGTCGCGACCGCACGGCCGACGGGGGACCGAGGCCCGACCGCGCTCGGCTGTTGCGAGATCACGGTCGGCGACGCGGTGATCGGCATAGGCACGGTCCGGTCCGTATACATCACGCGTCCAGGCGTACACCCCACTGAATGGCCACCCACAGTCGACGGACCGCGGCCGAGGCAACTGGCCGAGATCATGGCGATCGATGTCGATGATGCGAACGTCATTCACCAGCGCGAGAACTCGGCGCTGAACAACACGCTCGGCATCGTGCACGGCGGCGTTTCTGCGGCGGGACTCGAGCTGGCCGCCTCGGCGGTCCTCAACGCCGACCGGGCGGGCAATCACCTGCACACCGCGTCACTGCGGGTGAACTATCTGCGTCCGTTTCTCAGCGGTGGGGAATCCCGTTACGTCGCAACCGCTTTACGGGCGGGCCGACGCAGTGGCGTCGCCGAGGCACAGGCCGTCGGCGCCGACGGTGAAATCGCACTGCTCGCGAGGATCACCGCGTACGCATAACACCTACGCGGCCGCGATCACCGAACTGCCGAACGTCCCGATCGCATCCACCGCATGCTGCAAACTGTCCCCGGGCACTTGCACCTGCACCCAGGTGACGCCCACTGCTACCAGCTTCTCCAACGCGGAAAGGTAGGCGTCGGCGTTGAAGTCGTCGTCCCCCGGCGAGCCGCCGCCGAGATTACTGAAGGTGATGTCGATGCCGGTCCAGTCCCGACCCGCGGCGTCACAACGCCGACGCAGATCCGCGATGCCCTCGGCGAGACTGTCGACCGAGTCCAGCGCGGCGGTGCGAGCGGTTTGGGCGAGGACGGCCGGCGCGGGAAACGGGCACCAACCGTCACCGAACGTCGCCACCCGTTGCCGGGCCGCCGCGGTGTTGCCGCCGATCCAGATCGGTGGATGCGGCTGGCTGACCGGGCGCGGGTGTGCGGTGATGCCCTTGGCGGAGAAGTGCCGGCCCTCGAACGAGTAGTCGTCGGTGGTCCAGATGCCGCGGATCACCTCCAACGCCTCCTCGAACAGCGCGGCCCGTTCGTCAAATTCGACACCGAGCGCAGTGAATTCGCGTTTCAGGTAGCCGACGCCGACAGCGAGCGTGAACCGGCCGTCGGAGAGAAAGTCAAGCGTCGCACCGGCCTTCGCGACCACGAACGGATTGCGGTACGGCAGCACGACGATGTTGGGTATCAGGCGCAGCGTCGTCGTTCGCGCGGCGGCGAACCCCATGGCGACGAACGGGTCCACCGCATCGTGGCCGCCGGATTCCAGCCACCGCTGCGACGGCGCCGGATGGTCGGTGAAACCGAACCCATGGAACCCGGCCGCCTCCGCCGCCGCCGCGACCGTCGCGATGCCCGCTCCCGTCACCAGCTCGGGGTTGTAGGGGTGGCTGTGCATGGGGTGGGTGAACGTGAACCGCATCAGCCGCCGCCTTTCAGAATTACCTTCTCCAAACCTGAGAATGTCGTTACCATGCCACTCATATGACGGTCAACCCCGGGCGGCACGGCCCGTTTCTCGGCCGGCTGGCGCCGGACGGCATTGCGGCCTATGCCGCCGCGACCGGCGATGACACCGTCTCGGTGCTGGCGGGGCGTGCGGTTCCGGCGATTTTCCCGGTCGTCTTGGTCTTCACCGCCGTCGAGACCGCACGGGCCGATATCCCCGCCGATGCCTGGCAGCGGGTTCGCGGGGGCGTCCACGGCGCACACGACATCGTGGTGCACCGCCCGCTGGAACCCGGCGAGGAGTTGGCCACTTTCGCGCAGATCTCGGGACTGCGGACCTCACGGGCGGGCACCCGGGTCGCCGTTCACCTTGAGCAGTTCGATGCCGACGGCCTGCCGGCCGTCGACCAGTGGTGGACGGTGGTGCTGCTCGGCCTCGACGGGTTACCCGACCTCGGGGCGATGCCTGCCGAGCATCGCTTTCCCGACGCCGCCCGCGCCAACCCGGTCGGATCCACCACAGTCCACGTCGACGGCAAGACGGCGCACCGCTACGCGGAGGTGTCGGGCGACTGGTCGGAGCATCATTTCGACGTCGACGCGGCGCGCGCCGCGGGGTTCGACTTTGTCTTCGCGCACGGCCTCGCCACGATGGCGATCTGTACTCATCGCGTGCTCGGCCTACTGGGCATCGACGATCCCGGTCGGGTATCGCGGGTGGCGGTCCGCTTCGCCTCCCCCACCCCGCTGGACTGCGATCTGACCGTGAATGCCTATGGCATCGACGAACATTCGTTTGCTTTCGAAGCTGGCACGAACGGCGCCCACACCCTCACCCACGGAAGATTGGAACTGCGGACATGACACGGGCCGAGATCGGCGTCTACCTGCCTCAGATGGGCTTCGCCTATTCCGACATCCTGCACCGCGCGCAGCGCTGCGAGGAGGTGGGAATAGACTCGCTGTGGCTCTACGACCACCTCTACGGGCCGGGCGCCCCCGACTATCCCTCGCTGGAGGCGTGGACCCTGGCGACCGCGTTGCTCAGCCGCACCGAGCGCATTCAGGTCGGACACATGGTGTTGTGCAACCAGTTCCGCCATCCCGCGGTGCTCGCGAAGATGGCGACGACACTTGACCAGATCTCGGCCGGGCGGCTCCAACTCGGCATCGGCAGCGGGTCCATCGAGGATGAGCATGTCCGTGTCGGCTTGGACTGGGGTACGTTCGCAGAGCGCTCCGAGCGGCTCGGCGAGACGCTGGAGATTCTGCGCCAGGCTTTCGCCGACGAGCGAATCGACTTCGCCGGCAAGCATTTCGCGGTTCGGGACATGCCTATCACGCCGGGACCCGTTCAGCAGCCGCGGCCGCCGATCGTGGTCGGAGGTGTCGGCGAGAAGTACACTCTGCCGCTGGTGGCGCGCTACGCCGACGTATGGAACGTGCCGACGTATGCGCTCGGCGAGCTGGATCACAAGATCTCCGTGCTACGGAAGCTCTGCGACGACGTCGGCCGTGACCCGGACACCATCGTGATGTCGATCGAAGCGGTGATGGCGCTCGCTGCTGATGACGCATCACTCGCCGGGAGTCACCCAGCTGGCCGAAAAGCGGTTCGGGATACCAGCGTTCGGCCTTCACGAGGGCGGCCTGATCGGAACACCGCCCGCCGTCGTCGACCGCCTTCACGAGCTGCAGGACATGGGGTTCGGGCAGATCGTGCTGTTCACCCATGATCGCGGATCCGACGAGACACTCGAACTGCTGGCCTCGGCGGTGATCGCCAGGCTCTAGGAGCGCTTTTTGACCGGCGGCGAGTAGTTCGGCCGGCCGAGGCCGAGCGCGCGCTGCGCGATCATGTTCCTGAACACCTCGAGCGTCCCACCGTAGATTCCGGTCGGGCCGGCTAACCGGAAGACGTACTCGGCGGCGCCGTCGCCGACGGCCCCCTTCTCGTCGGCAGGCAGGCTCGACGCGGCTCCGAGGATGTCCATCAGATCGGCTGAGACGTCGCGCATGACTTGCGCGTTCGCGACGCGGCCGAACATGTCGGGTGTGCTCATCGCGGCTTCCATTCGCGCGATGCTACGGCCCAGCCGGTATCGCACCGAATCCTCGCCCGCCGCCAGCGCGGCGACCTTGTCGACGGCCTCGGCCAGCAGCGTGACATGTTCGGACATGGCGGCCACCTTCTGGAGTCCGTCGGCGCCGCGCTCGACTGTGCCGTGCTCGTCGTTCAATGCCTCGCGCAGCACAGTCCAGCCGCCGTTGACCTCGCCGATGCGGTACCGGTCGTCGAGGCGGACGTCGCTGTAGTAGGTGATGTTGGTGCGGTCGCCGTCCACCGTGCGGAGGGCTTGGATGTCGACACCCGGTAGGTGCAGCGGAACCAGGAACATGGTGAGGCTCTGGTGCTTCGGCGCGTCGGGGTCGGTGTTCGTCACCAGGAATACGTACGACGCGTTGTGCGCATTCGAGGTGAACATCTTCGAGCCATTGATGATCCAGCCGTCGCCGTCGCGCACGGCTCGCGTCTTGCACGTGGCCACATCGGAGCCGCCCTCGGGCTCGGTGTAACCGAGGCAGAGCCGGAATTCCCCGGACAGGGTGCGCTCCAGCACCTCCTCCTTCAGGGCCGGCGAGCCGAACTGCTGAACCGCTCGCGCCACCATCGCCGTCGTCCCCCAGTGAAACCACGGCGTGTGCGCGCGACCGATCTCCAGATCCCAGATGCGCTTGCGGACCCGGCTGAACCCACCCTCGCCTTCCGGCTGGAAATCGGCTGTCAGGTAACCGGCTTCGCCGAGCGTCCTGTGTACACCCTCGTCGAAGTTCTCACCCGTTTCCTGGTCGCGCGCGATCACCTCGTCGGTGACGATGTCCGACAGCAACGCCCGCAGGTCGTCCCGGAACGACAGATCGTCGTCCGACAGCGTCACCCGTGAGAAATCCATCATCCGCTCTTTCGGTCGTGTAGTGCCCGCCGCAGCGCCACTCCTTGGAGCTCGTAGAGCTGCTGGCTTCTCTCCCACTCTGGCAGGAACGCATCGAATCCGTGGCAGGTGCCCGCGAACACGTGCAGCTCGGTCGCCACGGCCGCCCGCGTCAGCCGCGCCGCGTAAGTCACCGCCTCGTCGCGAAGAGGGTCCAACTCGGAGCAGGTGATCAACGCATCTGGCACACCGGCGAGTTCGCCTGCGCGCGCCGGCGCCGCGTCAGCGCAGGCGGATACGCCGGACAGGTAATGCCGCCACATCAGCGTGACCGCGGGCGCATCGAAACCCGGTGCCGACTCGAACTCCACCGTCGACGGCGTCGGTCGATCGTCGAGCACCGGCTGGTGAAGCAGCTGGAACACGATCCGTGGTGCATGCCCGGCTGCGGCACGCTGCGCCAGCCGCGCCGCGAGCGCGCCGCCCGCGCTGCTGCCCGCGACCGCCAATCGGTCTGCGTCGATGCGCAGTTCGGACCCGTTGGCGGCGGCCCACTCGAGTACCGCCACCGCGTCGTCGTGCGCAGCGGGGAACGGGTGTTCCGGCGCCAGTCGGTAGTCCAGCGAGATGACCGTGCACCTGCCGCGTCTGGCGAGCTCCACGCACTGCCGGTGGTCGACATCGAGGTTGCCGAGGACGAAAGCCCCTGAATGGCAATAGATGACCGCTGGCGCGGGTGATGGGCCACCGCGGTAAATCCGTACCGGAACCGAGTCGGCCGCGGTGTCCTCGATGGCGACGCCCGCGGTGTCGAGTGCGTGCGCCTCGTCACGGCGACGCTGGTTCAGCGAGTCCCGATAGGTCGACAGCCCGGCTGCGGACAAGTTGGTTCGCGAATCGGCGAGATGACGCAGCGCGGGGTCGAGCCGGTGAACGACATCCACGCCGATCACCGGTTCGCGTCCGCCGTATGCGACTCCACCGTCGGCACAGGTTGTGTCGCCGGCGCGGCGAAGGTGTAGTCGGATGCCTTGAATCGGCGGGTCATACCCCAGAATGCGCGCGCACTGCGCGGCCATTGCGTCACCACCCGCCCGTTGGCGGCACGGAAGTAGTTGTGGCAGCGGGTCAGCCACACCGTTCCCTGCATCCACGCATCGATCTTCGCGATGAACGCCGCCATCGCGTCGCCTCGCACCGCCACGTAGGACTTCCGCCTGCGCCGCATGTGTTTCAGCACGCGCACGATGTAACGGGCCTGTGCCTCCAGCATGAAGATGACGCTGTTGGAGCCGACATTGGTGTTGGGCCCGTAGAGCATGAAGAAGTTCGGAAAGCCCGGCACGGCCATGCCGAGGTAGGCGTACGCCCCGTCGCGCCAGGTCTGGCGAAGTGATGTGCCGCCTTCGCCGACGACCTCGAGCTGACCCAGATAGTCGGCGGCGGCATAACCGGTGGCGCACAGGACGACGTCGACGTTGAGCTCGGTGCCGTCCTCGGTCACCAACGTCCGGGATCGCAGATACCGTGCCGGGCTGGACACCACGTCGACGTGCGGTTGCGTCAGGGTCTGCAGGTAGTCGGTGGCGAATACCAGCCGCTTGCAACCGAGCGGATGATCGGGGGTGAGCCTGCGGCGCAATGAGTCATCGGAAACGATCGACTCGAGCTGGCGCACAGCGATGTCCTTGAACTCCTGTGTCTTGTCGCTGCCGTTCTCGATCACGGCGATGTTGGACTCGCTGCGCAGCCACAGCCGCGTCCGGTAGAGCTTCTTGGCCAGCGGAACGTGAGCGAAGAGCCACTTCTCCCGCTCGGTGTAGGCACGGTCCGGCTTGGGCAGGATCCAGGTCGGCGAGCGCTGAACCGAGTAGACCTTCTCGGCGACCTTCGCCACCTCCGGAACCAGTTGCGACGCGGTCGACCCCGTGCCGAGCACGGCGACCCGGGCGTCGCGCAGATCCACGGAGTGATCCCAGCGGGCCGTGTGCATGATCGTCCCGGTGAAGGGTTCCTCTTCGACGAGGTCCGGAAGCAGTGGCTGGGTGAACAGTCCGACTGCCGACACCACGACGTCGAACGTGTAGTGCTTTCCTGCGCCTGTCGTGAGTTGCCACGTGTTGGTCGCGGGATCCCAGTCAGCGGCTGCGATTTCGGTGTCGAGCGCGAGGTGCGGGCCGAGCCGGTAGCGCTGCGCGCACCGTTCGAAGTACTCGAGGATCTCAGGCTGCCCGGACCACAGCCGCGACCAGTTGGCGTTGAGGTCGAACGAATACGAATAGAGATGGGATTTGACGTCACAGGCCAGCCCGGGATAGGTGTTGATTCGCCAGGTGCCGCCGACGCCGTCCTCGCGGTCGAAAATGGTGAAGTCGCGAAAACCGGCCTTCTGCAGAAAGATCCCCAGCGCGAGACCACCCGGGCCGGCACCGATGATTCCCACTGACAGTGATTCGGGCACGCGTCTCATCCGATCTGCAGGATCTGCCCGCCGTCGACGACGAGCTCCGAACCGGTGATGAACGAGGCGTGGTCGGAGGCCAGGAACGCCACCGCGTCCGCGACCTCCCTCGGCTGACCGATCCGCCCGAACGGAGCCTTCTCCGCAAGGCGGGTCTGGGTGGCCGCATCGAGCATGGGTGTCGCGATCGGGCCGGGGAACACGGCGTTGACCCGGACACCCGACGGTGCGAGCTCGACGGCCGCCGCCTGGGTGAGTCCTCGCAGTGCCCACTTCGACGAGCCGTACGCGGCATGGTTCGGGAACGGGCGGATCGCGCCGGTGCTGCACGTGTTGACGATGGCCGCCCCGTCAGCCGCTCGTAGATGTGGCAGGGCGGCACGAATTCCGAGAAACGGCCCGAGGCAGTTGAACCGCCAGCTTCCCTCGAAGCCCTCGGGGGTTTCCTCGGCGAGCGAGGTCCGGTGCAGCACGCCGGCGTTGTTGATCAGCGTCGTCAGGGACCCGAACGCCTCGACGACCTGCCCGACCGCCGAACCCCATTGGTCATCGGACGTGACGTCGAGTGCTATCGCGACGACGCCGTCGAGGCCGTCGATGGAGGCCGTGAGCTCCTCGATACGCACATCGCACGCGGCAACGCGGAAGCCGTCGGCGCGCAGGCGTTGAACGATCGCCGCGCCCTGCCCGCGCGCCGCGCCGGTCACCAAGGCCACCCGGTCCGTCACTGCGCCTCCTTCAGATGTTCGGCGGCACCGCGCCGCAACGCCTGCGACTCCGAGGCCAGGCTGATCATGCGAAAGCCCAATTCGCCCATGGCCTTTCCCGCTTTGCCTGCGTTGGCGTGGACGGCCGGAATCAGACCGGCATCGACTGCCACGCCCTTGATCCTCGCGATCGCATCGAGGACGGCCGGTGTCGCCAGGGCGTCGACCGGGCTGTGCCCCAGCGAGATCGCCAGATCCGCCGGACCGACGTAGACACCGGACAATCCGGCGACGGCGCAGATCTCGTCGAGCGCCGACAGCCCGGGCGCGGTTTCGATCATCGCGAACACGCTCGTCCTCGCTTCGTGGGCGGCGGGGTCGACGCCGAGGCTGGCCCGCAGTGGCCCGAAGCTGCGAACCCCGTTGGGCGCGTAGAGGGTGGCGGCCACCGCGGCGGCCGCCTGTTCGGGGGATTCGACCATGGCGATGATGACGGCGTCGGCGCCCGCGTCGAGCACGCGGCCGATCGGGGCGGGGTCCACCGACGGCAGTCGCACCGCGGTGGCGATCGGAAGGTGCTCGAGCCTGCGCAGCAGCAGCGCGACGTCGGCGTCGTCGAGATAACCGTGCTGAATGTCGATTCCGACGTAGTCGTATCCGGCCTGCGCGAATTCCTCGGGGCCGATGATGGTGGGTCCGACTACCCAACCACCGAAGATCCGCTCCTTGGCGGCGAGCGCTTCCTGCAGTCTGCCGGCCGTCATCGGACGATCGCAATCTTGATGCGCTCCGGCGTCGGTCGGCAGGCCAACTCGAATGCGGCCTGCACCTCGTTCACGCCGAAGGTGTGCGTGACATAGGCGGGAAGCAGGTCGGGATGGTTGCGGGCGAATTCGTCGGCTGCGCGCAGCATGCGGTGACGGTCCAGTGTCACGCCGGATTTCAGTGTCAGGTTGTTGCGCAGCATCGTGCGCATGCTGATCGGGTAGCTGTCGTCGTCGGCGACACCGAAATAGAAGACCGTGCCACCGAACGCGGTTGCCTCGATCGCGTGGCCGAGCGTCGCCACCTGATGGCCGACCGCCTCGACAAGGACGTCGGCTTTCTCGTCCGGTCGCAGGTGGCTGACCCAGCGGTCGCTGGTGGCGCGCACGACGGTGTCGACGCCGAATTCCTTCGCGACGGCGTCGCGGTCGACAGGATCCACACCGGTGACGCGGCGGGCGCCGAAAGCCTTTGCCACGTAGGAGAACAGCAGTCCGATCGAACCCTGACCGATCACGGCCACGTGCAGGCCGTCGAGTGGCGGAAGCTGTTCCAGTGCGTACAGCACGCACGCCAGCGGTTGCAGCGCCACCGCATGCTGCGGCGCCAGCGCTGGGTCGAATGCCGCGAGACCGTCACCGTCGGCGACCACGTACTCCATCATCCCGTCGAAGCCCGACGCCCAGCCGACCACACGATCGCCGACCGTGTGGTTCGGGTGTCTGCTGGCGACCACGTCGCCGACGATCTCGTGGATCGGAAAGCCGTCCATCTCAGCGGCGCTGGTGCCCACATCCCCCGGCAGCCTGCCCTTCGCGCCGCGAAAGCCGGGCAGGTCGCTGCCGCACACCCCGGCGGCGACGAAGCGGACCAGCACCTGACGGTCGCCGAGGGACTCGGGCGTCTTCTCCGCGGTGTCCGTCCGCTCGAACGTGTACGGCGCCACAAGCCGATACGACCACACGTCAGACGCCCTCCACCTGGACCTCGACAGGAACACAGTTCCAACCCCACTGGAAGCTCGACGGCGGACGCGACGCCGACTCACCGAGAATGCGATAGTCGGGCACTCGTTTCAGCCACTCCGACACCATGATCGCGATCTCGAGGCGCGCCAGATGTACACCGAGGCAGAAGTGTTGACCGCGGCCGAAGGCCAGCAGGCGCTCGATGGGCCGGTCCCAGATGAACTCGTCGGGGTCGGTGTACTCACGCTCGTCCCGGTTCGCCGATGCGAGCAGTGTGATGACCCGCTGACCCGGCTGGATCGTCGTGTCGTGGATCGTGAACGGCCTGCGCAGGGTGCGGGCGAACCATTGCGCGGGCGCGCAGTAGCGGATCATCTCCTCGCGCGCCCGCGGCACGTTGGTGTCGACGTCGGTGCGCACCGCCGCCATCTGTCCGGGATTTCGACTCAGTTCCCACAGTCCGTGCGCGACGATCTTCGGCACGGTTTCGGTGCCGCCGACGAAGACGCCGAGCATCTGGGTGGCGGCCTCGGTGTCGGTGAACGCCGACCCGTCCGGCAACCGGTAGTCGATGAGGTTGCCCGCGATCGCCAGTTCTGTGTCGGATGAGCCGGCACGCCTGCGCTGCACGAGAGGCGTCAGGTACTCCAGATAGCCGGGCCGGACATTGCCCACCTCCACCCCGCTGCCGGGCTTGGCGAGGCTTCCAGCGTTGACGGTGGCCAGTACATCGGCAGCGAGATCCACTGGAATACCCAGGATCTCGCAGACGATCGATGCGGCGACGATGCCGCCGTATTCCTGGGTGAGGTCGAAGCTGCCTCGCGGCAGGAGGTCGTCGAGGCGTTCGTTGGCCAATTCACGAATGCGATCGGCGAGTGCGGCGACCGACCTCGGCCGAAACGGTGCCGCCGTGCAGCGCCGGACACCGTCGTAGATGGGGTTGTCGAAGTTCGCGTGGAACGGCATGGGATGCAGCGGCGGGTCGGGCACCGGGCCGTCGTTGCGGTCGGCCAGAACCGTTGCGGCGGGCAGGGTTCCCTCTGATGCGACGAAGGTGCCGTCGTTGATCTCGAGCACCTGCCAGATGTCGGAGAACCGGGACAACGCAAAGGTGTCCCACTTCTCGACGTAGTACACGGGATGTTCGTCGCGCAGGATCCGGTAGTACGGCAGCGGATCGGCCATCACGGCCGGATCGAACGGGTCGTAGGAGAAGCTCTGGCGCACAGGTGTGTTCATTGCAGCGGTGACGGCGGTAGCGCCCGCAGAATCGAATCCTCCCAGCCGTCGCGCAGTGCGGGCGCGACGCTCATCCAGGTGACGATTTCCGCCGGCGGGCTTTCTTTCCATGATGGGTAGTGGTTTTCGAAGCAGTCCCAGTCACCCTCGAGTGCCCAGTAATGGATGACCTCGTTGAACCGGAAGGTGGTGATGAACGACCCCAGCCACAGCTTGCCGGTGCTCTCCGACCACGGCACGTACAGCCGCTCGAGTTCGCGGATGTAGTCGTCCTGACGGCCCGGCTTGCTCTCCATGATCTCCTGGATGACCAGGCCCGCGCCGACATTGGCGTCTTTCAACTGGGCCAGCGTCCTGTTGCTCCTGCCCGCGTACATGATGCGGCCCTCACCGGACGCGCCGATCTCCGACAGGTACTCCGACCAGCTCGCCGCAGCCGATTCATGGCTACCCCCGCGCGACTGCGCCCGGCCGATGCGCGCATAGTCGGCAAACGCGTCGATCTCCCAGATGATCGTCACCTGCGGCCAGTGGCCGTTGAACGGCGTCGTCTCCCAGATCGCGAACAGCCGCGCGCCGAGCTCCTCCATCATCGGCTGGTAGACGGCGCTGAAGGCCTCGGTGAAGCCATCGCTGCGGCCCGACCCCAGGTCGATGGTCTCGTGCAGATAGAGAAGCGTATGGCTGTGGTACTTCTTCATGGTCATGCAGAAACACCTAGGACATTTGACAGTCGCACGTACGGAGCGTGACACTTAAGCCGTGTTTTGTAAAGGTGAGGGATGAGTCTGACACCGTTGGCGAACGGTTTCTGCTTCGGGGAGGGTCCCCGCTGGTTCGAGGGCCTGCTGTGGTTCTCCGACATGCTCGGCGAAGCGGTACACACCGTGAACCTGCGGGGCGACATGACCACGCTGCCGTTGGCCGGCCATGCGCCGTCGGGCCTCGGATTTCGACCCGACGGCTCTCTGCTGATCGCGTGCACTGAAAGCCGAACAGTGCTGAGCTACGACGGGGAGGCCGTCAGCATCGTCGCCGACCTGTCCGGTGTCGTGCCGGCGAGCATCGGCGACATGGTGGTCGACGGGCATGGGCGCGCCTATGTCGGATCGCAGGCGTTCGACGGTGGCGTCATCGCGCGGGTGGATCCCGATGGCGCGGTCACCGTCGTCGCCGAGGATCTGGACTTCCCCAACGGGATGGTGATCACGCCGGACGGCTCGACGCTGATCGTCGCCGAGTCGGTCGGCAGGCGGTTGACCGCGTTCGCCATCGCCCGCGACGGATCGCTGTCCGCTCGGCGGGTGTTCGCCGACCGCCTGGACGGTCCGCCCGACGGTATCGCCCTCGATGCGCAAGGCGGTGTGTGGGCGGCGATGACGCTGGCGCACCAGTTCGAGCGAATTGTCGAGGGCGGCACCGTCACCGACCGCATCGACATCGGCGACCGCACCGCGATCGCCTGTGCGCTCGGCGGCCCCGAGCGCCGCACGCTGTTCCTGCTGTCGAGCACCGACGCCTATCCCCAGCACCTGGTCGGGACGAAGTTGTCGCGGCTCGATGCGACCACCGTCGACGTTCCTGGAGCGGGTCTGCCATGAGCGACTGTTATTACGAGCTTCTTGACGAAAACGATTCGCAGGGCGAAAGATTCGTCGCGACCGATCTGGTACGCAGCACATGGTCGGCCGCGATCCAGCACGGCGCACCCGTATCGGCACTTCTGGTTCGGGCGTTGGAGCGCTGCGAGGCGCGCGATGACACCCGGCTCAGCCGCGTGCTGGTCGATCTGCTCGGACCCGTTCCGGCAGAAGGCGACTTCTGGGTGCGTGCACGACGGGAGCGGTCCGGCAAGCAGATCGAGTTGATCAGCGCGGAGATGCTGGCGCTGGGTCCCGGCGGTCAGCCGCGACCCGTCGCCAGGGCGAGCGGGTGGCGGTTGCAGAAGCTCGACACCGCGAACCTCGTGCACGCCCCCGCCACGCCGCTGCGGCCGCCGGCCGAGGCCCGCAGCCGCGATCTGAAGAAGGATTGGGACCGCAACTACGTGCACAGCCTGGATTGGCGGTGGCTCACCGAGCCGATGTGTGAAGGCGCGGGCGAGTCATGGATTCGACCGGAGGTCGATCTGGTCAAGGGCCAGAGCATGACCGCGCTGGAGCGGCTGTTCGCGGTCGCCGACGACGCCAACGGCATCGGCGCCAAGCTCGACATCAGAAAATGGATGTTCATGAACACCGACCTGGTTGTGCACGTGCACCGAGTGCCCGACGGCGAGTGGATCGGCATTCGCGCGGAGACCAACTACGGGCCCGACGGGATCGGCACGACGATCGGCACGCTGTTCGACGAGACGGGGGCGATCGGCGGCATCCAGCAGTCGGTGCTCGTCCGTCCGATGCCGCGCTAGTCGATCAGGCGCAGGGCCGCTGCGGGGCATTGCGTTACGGCCTGCTGCATGCGCGCGCGGTCGGACTCGGGGCGCTCGTCGCCGTGGATGCGCACGGTGCCGTCCTCCTGCACCTCGAACACGTCCTCGGCGATCGACTCACAGATGCCGTGTCCCGTGCACTTGTCGAGGTCCACTTCAACGCGCATGATCACTCCTACTGGACGTGGGCCGGCAGGCGCTTGACGCCGTGAACGAAGTTGCTGTACAGCAGGTCGGGCTCGCCAAATTCGACGGTCTTCAGACGAGTTAGTAGCTCGCGGAACAGGATTCGCAGCTCGGCCTTGGCCAATTGACTGCCGAGACAGAAGTGCGGGCCGCCGCCGCCGAAGCCGAGATGAGGGTTGGACGGGCGCTGCAGGTCGAACGCGCCAGGATTGTCGAAGACGGCTTCGTCGCGGTTGGCCGAGCAGTAGAACAAGCCGACCTTGTCACCGGCGGCGACGGGCTGGCCGTTGATCTCGGTGTCCTCGGTGACGAAACGCGCAAACTGGATCACCGGCGAGGCCCACCGAACGAATTCCTCGATGGCAGGACCGATTCGGCCCTCGAAGTCCTCCGTCAACCAGTCACGCTGTGCGGGGTTGTCGACGAGGGCCATCATCGCGTGCGTGGTGGCCTGCTTGGTGGTGTCGTTGCCCGCCGATGCCAGCAGGATCAGAAACGCGCCGATCTCCTCGTCGGTCAGCTTCTGCCCGTCGACCTCGGCGTTGACCATGCCGGTCATCAGGTCGTCACCCGGGTTGGTGCGCCGGAACTTCGCGAGTTCCACTCCGGTGTTGGACAGCAGCGCGATCTGAGCCACCGGGTCCTGCGCGCGGTCTTCGGCGGTGGCGTACTCGTCATCGCTCATGCCGAACAGCTTCTCTGCGGCGTACGCGACGTCCGGCTGGTCGGCGGCAGGCACGCCGAGCATGTCCATGATCGTGCGCATCGGCAGCTTCGACGAACACGCGGAGACGAACTCGATGTCACCCGCGCCGACGAGGCCGTCCGCGATGGCGACCGCATTCTTGTGGATCTGCTCCTCGATCTGGCGCACGTTTCGCGGCGTGAACGCCGAGCTGATCAGCCGGCGGTACACGGTGTGCTGCGGCGGGTCCATGCTGAGGAAGAACGACGCGAACCGCTGAATCTCGGCGGGCATCGGGTTGAGCGCCACGCCCTGTGCGGAGGTGAACAGTTCGGGGTGCTGGCTGACGTAGGCGATGTCGGCACGCCGCGTCAGCGCCCAGAAGCCGGGTTCCGCCATCGGGAACATCGACTCGAAGGCCCGGTGCCACGTGATCCCGTCGCCCGCACGGAGCTGCGCGAACGTCTGGTCGCGGACCCCGAAGGGCTGGCTCCAGAAGTCGTGGGATGTGATGTCGACCGAACTGTGCTCGCGGGCCTTCACCGTGGCTGCTGTCACAAATTTAGCGTGACATTTCGGTCGAATTTTGTAAAGCTATGCGGATGGATGACGGGGTCGCCCAGGACGACAACTCGACGCGACAGCGCATCCTGGCCGCGACCGCGGAGGTGCTCGGCCGCAACGGCATGACGAAGTTGAGCCTTTCGGAGGTGGCGGTGCAGGCCGGGGTTTCCCGGCCGACGCTGTACCGGTGGTTCGCCTCCAAGCGCGATCTGCTCGACGACTTCGTGGTCTGGGAGCGGCAGTATTACGAGCGCGCGGTCACCCGGGCGACGGCAGGGTTGCCCGCCGGCGAGAAACTCGACGCGGCCCTGCGAGTCATCGTCGAGTACCAGCACTCCTACCCCGGCCTGCGCATGATCGATATCGAGCCGGCACAGGTCATCCGGCGGCTCGCGCGGGTGATCCCCGTGATGCGGTCACGACTCGAACGCCTTGCGCTGGGGCCTGATGCCGAGTTGGCGGTCGCCACCGCCGTTCGGGTGGCGGTATCGCACTACCTGGTGCGCAGCGACGACGACGGCCAGTTCCTCGCCCAGCTGCGACACGCGGCAGGCGTGAAAGCGCCGTAGCCGCAGCGACTTCGGCGTGGATAGTTGCGCGCAGCGCAACAGATCACGCCGAAATCACGAGTCACGGCGCGCATTCAGCTCGCCGAGGATCTCCGCCGAGTGCTCGCCGATGCCCGGCGCCTTGGCGCGCGGTTCGGCCGGAGTGCCGTGAAAGTCAGCCGGCGTCGCGACCATCGGCACGCTGGAGTCGCCGTCCGGGACGTAGACGACGCCGCCCGCCGCGTGGAATTGGTCGTCGGCGATCACGTCCTCGATCGAGTTGATGGGCGACCAGAAGAAATCGGGCTCGGCCGCAAAGACTTCCGCCCATTCATCGAGCGGCCTGGTGACGAAGATCTCGTCGAGCTCGGCGATCAAGCGCACGGCGTTGGCCGCCCGGTCCCGCGGCCTCGGATAGTCGGTCAGCCAATCCAGGCGCCCGACGGCCCGGCACAGCGGACCCCAGTGGCGGTCGACCTCCAATCCGACGATCCAGAATCGCTTGCCGTCGCCTGCGACGTAGTTGTTCATGCAGGGGTTGGCCATCGATTCGCGCTGCCCGATGGCGATGGAGTGCCCCGTCAGCAGGAAGGTGTTGAGATCGAAGCTGATCGTGTAGGCGCCCTGGCGGTACAGCGACGTCGACACCAGCTGACCCCGTCCGGTGCGCGACCGGGCGACCAGGGCCGCGCACACCGCGGCCACCAGCGTCATGCCGGCTGTGTGATCGCCCATGCCGCCGCGCTGAAACGGAGGCGTGTCACCAGGGCGGGTCAACAGGTGCGCCAGCCCGGCCCGCGCCCAGAATGCGGCGACGTCGTACGCGGCGCGGTCGGCATCGGGCCCGGTCTCGCCGTAGCCGGTGATCATGCCGTACACCAACTGCGGATTGCGAGCGGCCACGGTCCCGAACTCCAGGCCGACGCGGCGCAGTGCGCCGGGACGCACGTTGGTGATGAACACGTCGGCGCCGCTGATCAATTCGAGCGCTGTGCGTTGGTCGACCGCGACCGCGAGATCGAGCACGACGCTTCGCTTACCGCGATTGTCCATCTCGAACGGCGGGCTGCCCTCCTCCAGCCCGAGCATCCGGCCGAACATCCGAGCCGGATCGCCCGACGGTGGTTCGATTTTGATGACATCGGCGCCCCAGTCGGCCAGGATGCCGCCCGCCGCCGGGCCCGCGACCCACACACCGAGTTCGACAACCCTGATGCCCTCCATCGGACCCGCCATGGTCACCCCTTCCGCCCGTGCTTTACAAAACTTTCCATCTTTGTAAAGCTTGCCTGGCTACAGGGCCAGAGTAGGAGGTCGATGAGTGGCCGAGACAACGAGCCGCGTCGGGTCCGTCGCGGGATTGGCGATTCACCTCGGTCGCGGCGTGCAACGCATCGTGACGGACCTGGCGGTCGGCCGCGCCCGAGCGCTGCCCCGGAGCATCGATGCCCTCGACGCCCGGTTCCTGTCGCAGATCATGGGCGCCGACGTCACGTCGGTGTCGGTCATCGACGGCGACGCCGGCACGTCCTCGCGCGCGAGGCTGGCGCTGACCGGCGACGGCGTGCCGTCCTCGGTGTTCGTCAAGATGCCCGCCGAAACCGCCGCGACCCGCCTGATGGGCGAACTGGGCCGGCTCGCCGAAACCGAGACCCGCTTCTATCGTGAGCTGGCGCCCGCTCTGACCGGCCTGCCCACGGCATACGGCTCGGCTTTTGACCCGGTCACCGGCCGGTTCGTGCTGGTGCTCGAAGACCTCGCCGTCGACCGCTGCGAGTTCCCGGACACCCTTCACCCGCTCACCCCCGAGCAGGTGAGCCAGGTCGTCGAACTCCTGGCCCGCCTGCACGGCACGTTCTGGGAGCGTGTGCCCGACTGGGCGTACGCCGCCTCCGCCGACAGCGCGGCGCTGTTGACGAGCCCGCTGCTGAAGACGTCCGCGCGCCGGATCGCCGAGAAGGCCGACATCCCCGTCGAGCGCGGCCGGTTCATCGACGACAATTACCGCGCTGTCGCCGCTCTCATCGACAGGCCACCCAACACCGTGATGCACGGTGACGCGCACCCCGGGAACGTCTACTTCCGCAACGGCGCAGCGGGTCTGCTGGACTGGCAGGCGGTGCGCCGCGGGCACCCCGGCCGCGAGCTGGCCTACACCCTGGTGACCGGCATGGCCACCGCCGACCGGCAGACCCACCAGCGCGACCTGCTCGACCACTACTGTGACGTGCTCGCAGGCAGCAGCGGCCCCGAATTGGACCGCGACGAGCTGTGGGACCGCTACCGCACCGGCGCGCTGTACGCCTACGTCGCGCCGTTGATCACCGCCGGGATGGGCGGCATGCAGGCCGAGGGCATCGCGATGGAGGGGGTCAGGCGTGGTGTCGCCGCGCTGGACGATCTCGACACGGTCGCACTCTTGAAGGAGTCGCTGTGACGCGAGGAACTACGATCACTAGACCCAACGATTGAGGCCCTGACGTGAACGAACCAGTGCGCGCCCCGCGAGACGCATCGGAGATCGTCGACGACACCTCGACGCGGCACCGGATCCTGGTGGCGACGGCGGAGGTGTTGGCTCGCAGCGGTCAGACGAAGCTCAGCCTGTCGGAAGTGGCTCTGCAGGCCGGTGTTTCCCGGCCGACCCTGTACCGCTGGTTCGCCGACAAGAGCGAGTTGCTCGACGCGTTCGGCGTCTACGAGCGCGAGATGTTCGACTCCGGCATCGGCCGGGCGACCGCGGGCCTGCGGGGCACGGAAAAGCTGGATGCGGCACTGAGTTTCATCGTCGAATATCAGCACTCCTATTCGGGCGTGCGACTGGTCGACATCGAGCCGGAAGTCGTCATCGCGCAGCTGTCGCGGATCATCCCGATCATGCGCGCTCGTCTGCTGAGACTGCTGTCCGGCGCCAACAGCGACATCAAGGCCGCCACGGCGATCCGGGTCGCGGTGTCGCACTATATCGTTCGTAGCGACGACGACGACCAGTTCCTGGCCCAACTGCGGCACGCGGTCGGCATCAAGTCGGCCGGCTGATGGAGTCCCGAGAGGTCGGCGACGAACTCGAGATCGCCGCGCTGCTGAACACCTACGCGCGGGCCGTCGACACCAAGGACTGGGAACTCTACCGGTCGGTGTTCACCGCCGACGCGCACATCGACTACTCGGCAGGGGTATTCGTCGGGTCACTGGACGACGCCGTCGGCTTCTTCTCGGCAGACTTCTCGGCGTTGGTGACGATGAGCATGCACTACATCACCAATGTCGAGGCCGAGGTCGACGGGGACACCGCGCGGGTGCGCGCGATGTTCTACAACCCGACGCAGATCAAGGGGTTGGCCGAGCTGAGCATGTTCGGCGGCTACTACTACCACGAATTGGTGCGCACACCGGACGGCTGGCGCAGCCGTCAACTCCGCGAGGAGATGGTGTGGACGGCCAACTCACCGCGCGCAGGTCAGGCCTGAGCGGCCAATTGCCCGCAGGCGGCGGCGATTTCACGTCCGCGGGTATCACGCACGGTGCATGACACGCCCCGCTCCCGCACTCGTCGAACGAATTCCCGCTCCGCGGCCTTCGGGCTGGCGTCCCACTCGCTGCCGGGCGTCGGGTTCAGCGGGATGACGTTGACGTGGACGAGCGGCCCCAGCGCACCGTGCAGGCGCTTGCCGAGCAGATCCGCCCGCCACGGTTGATCGTTGACGTCGCGGATCAGCGCGTATTCGATCGACACCCGCCTGCCCGTCACATCGGCGTAGTACCGGGCGGCGTCGAGCGCCTCGGATACCTTCCACCGGCTGTTCACCGGAACCAGGGTGTCGCGGAGTTCGTCGTCGGGGGCATGCAGCGACAGTGCGAGCGTGACCCCGAGCCGCTCGTCGGCCAGCTTGCGGATCGCAGGGGCCAGCCCGACGGTCGACACCGTCACCGAACGCGCCGAGATGCCGAACCCGTTCGGTGGCGCCGCGATGATGCGACGGACCGCGGCCAGCACCCGGTTGTAGTTCGCGAGCGGCTCGCCCATGCCCATGAACACGATGTTCGACAATCGGCCGCCGCGCGCGGGGCGCGCAATACCGTCCCCGTCGCGGTCACGCAGTTCGACGGCGGCGGCGCGCACCTGTTCGAGGATCTCGGCCGTCGACAGGTTGCGTTTGAGACCACCCTGACCCGTCGCGCAGAACGGACACGCCATTCCGCAGCCCGCCTGTGACGAGATGCACACCGTGTTGCGCCGGGGGTAGCGCATCAGCACCGACTCGAACGTCGTGCCGTCGACCGCGCGCCACAGCACCTTTCGGGTCTCCCCTGCGTCGCACTCGACCTCCCGGACCCCGTCGAGCAGGCGCGGGAACAGCCCCGCCGCGACCTGCTCCCGCACCGCGGCGGGCAGATCGGTCATCTCATGCGGGTCGGCGATCAGCCTGCCGTAGTACTGGTTGGCCAGCTGCTTTCCGCGAAACGCGGGCAGCCCGAGCTCCGCGACGGCGTCGGCGCGGCCCGCCGCGTCGAGGTCGGCGAGGTGGCGCGGCGGCATCGCCCGTCGCGGTGGGTCGAATACCAGGGGCAGAGATGTCGACATGGGCTTTTGTCAGTATCCCACTCACGGTTGGCGGAAATTGACTGGCGGACGGATGCGTTGGTTCGCAAGCATGGGAGCCGTGACCCTGCCGACCATGCCGTTTCGCACCGCGACGACCCTGACGTTCTTCTATGCGTTGGGCTATCCGATTGGGGCGCTTGCGGTTTCGGCGATGTCGCCGATGGCGGTGCTGGTGTTCCGGTTCGGGCTCGCCGGGTCGATCCTGTCCGGTTGGGCTTTGCTGTCGAAAGTGACATGGCCCACAGGGCGCACGCTGGCGCACGTTCTGGTGAGCGGACTGCTGGGCCAGGCGCTTCAGTTCATCTGCCTGTACATCGCGCTGCTGCACGGCGCCCCGGCCGTCTTGGGCGCGGTGATCATCTCGATGAACCCGGTGGTCACGATGGTTCTCGCGGGGACATTCCTGGGCGAGCGGCTGACGTGGGGCCGGGCCGCCGCCCTGATCCTCGGCGTTGTCGCAGTGCTGGCCGCGTGCGCAGGCAGGCTGATCAGCGTCGGCGGAGTCGACTTCGTCGTGCTGCTGCTGGTGGTGGCGCTTCTGGCGGTCGCAGGCGGCGGTGTCTATCAACAGCGGTTCTGCTCCGGCGTCGACTTCTGGGCGATGGCTGCGCTGCAGAACCTGGTGTCGGTGGTTCCGGCGGCGCTGTTGTCGATCTGGCTGCCGTGGTCGGTCACCGACCCGTGGAAAGCGGCGGGTGCGGTGGCAGCGGTCGTGTTGTTCAACGCGACGACGGCGATGACGTTCTACGTCCGCGCGATCAACAAGTACGGCGCGGCGGCGGTCGCGATGTTGTTCGCGGTCATCCCGGCCGTCGCCGGTGTGCTGTCGTGGCTGATGCTCGGTCAGCGGCCGGACATCGGTATCGCGGTCGGCCTGGTCGTCGGCGCGGCGGCGTGTTGGCTCAATGCGCGCGTATCGCGCAGGCTTCGTCAGGACGCAGAATCGCCCACGGCGGCCATCATGCGGCCGAGCTCACCGGCGATGTCGGGGCCCGCGGGCTGATAGACCAGCTCGGTCACTCCCCCGGCTTCGTATTCGGCGATCCGCGCCCGCAGCTGATCCGGCGTCCCGCTGAAGGTGAACTGTGGAAGCAGATCGGCGGCCAGCGCGACGGCCTCCTCGTCGACGGCGGTGAGCCGAACGAGATGGCCTTCGTGCGTGACCAGATGGCGTTCCGCTGACGGGATGGCCTCGATCGCAGCCACCCACTCGGTGCCGCCAGGCAGCTCGCGCACGGCGTCGGGACCGTTGCGTTCGTAGAGCGCGTGGAACACAACCGCGAGGCCGTGCCCGGCGCGGTGCAGGACACGCCCGCTGTGCAGGTCTTCACCGTCGTCGAGCACGGTGCCGAATTGAAGCAACGAGTACGGGCGGCCCGCGGCGGCCGGATTCGGAACGCCCGCGGCGAACACCCCGTCGCCGACGCGTTCGGCCACCGCGGTGCCCTTGGGACCATCGGCGCCGATCAACACTTCGGCCTCGATGGGACGGTCGGCAACGAATCCCTCGGTGTGCAGCATCCGCACGGGCGCGCCCTCCCACTGCACGGTTTCGCCGCGCAGCAACGCCCGCAGCGCGGTCACGTACTCCTCGACGAATGCCCAACGCAGCGGCCGCTTTCCGAGGATGAAGCGACCCGTGAAACCCGAACCGAGCGCTACCGCAACCCGGCCCGGCGCGAGCGCGGCGAGCGTGGCGATCGCGGCCGCGTTGGTCATCGGGTGGCGAAGGCTCGGCACCAGCACGCCCGGCCCGAGCCCGATCGTCGAGGTGCGCTGCGCCGCCAAGGCCAGCGCCATCCACACATCGGACGTGATGGCGGGTGAGTCGTACAGCCAAGCCCGGTGATAGCCAAGGCGTTCCGCCTCCGCGATGAGCTCCGGCGAGTCGACAGTGGTGACCAGCGCGCACGACAGCTTCATGCGCGCAAACGCTACCGCCCGATCACGCCAGCAGCGTCAGGACGATCCAACCGGCGACCGCCGATGGCAGCATCGCGTCGATCCGGTCCATGATGCCGCCGTGGCCGGGCAGCAGGGTGCCCATGTCCTTGATGCCGAGATCACGCTTGACCTGTGACTCGACCAGATCGCCGAGGACGCCGGTGATGACGAGGAACAGTCCCAGCGGTACGCCGACCCATGCCGGCCTGTCCATCAGGAATGCCACCGACAGCACCGCTGCCGTGATGCCGAAGAGCAGTGAGCCGCCCAGCCCCTCCCACGACTTCTTCGGGCTGATCGCCGGCACCATCAGGTGCTTGCCGAACAGCACCCCGGCGACGTAGCCACCGATGTCGGCGAACACGACGGTCGCGATCACGGTGAAGGTCCGGCTGCCGCCGTGGTCCTGGAAGATGAGCAGCGCGCTGAAACTGGCGAACAACGGCACCCACGTCGCGAGCAAGACCGTGGCGGAGATGTCGCGCAGATAGTTGACGGGCGCCTCGCGGATGCCGTGTCCGACGAGCCGCCAGACCATGCACACGACGATGGTTCCGCCGTAGGCGCCCAACGTCCCGGCCGGACCCCATGGCCATGTCAGCCAGATCATGGCCTGGCTGCCCAGCAGCAGAGGGATGACCGGCAGGGCGTAACCGGCCTCGCGCAGCCGCCGAATGACTTCGTAGACGGCGATCCCGATGAACACCGCCAGCACGGGCAGCCAGCCGATCGGCCAGAACAGCAGGATGCCGATCGCCATCGCGCCGAGAACGACACCGACGCCGATGGCTGCCGGGAGATTGCGCCCGGCCCTGGATCCCTTCTTGGGCGGCTCCGACGTATCGGGCATCTGATCTGCTTGCTGCTCGGCCACTAGACCTCCAGCAGTTCGCCCTCTTTGTGCTTCACCAAGTCGTCGATCTGGCTGGTGTAGGTGTGCGTGGTCTTGTCGAGATCCTTCTCGGCATGTTTGACCTCGTCCTCGCCGGCCTCGCCGTCCTTCTTGATGCGGTGCAGCTCCTCCATCGCCTTGCGACGGATGTTGCGCACCGACACCCGCGCGTCCTCGCCCTTGGCCTTGGCCTGCTTCACCAACTCGCGGCGACGTTCCTCGGTCAGCTGCGGAATCGCCACCCGAATGACATTGCCGTCGTTGGACGGGTTCACGCCCAGATCGGAATTTCGGATCGCGTCCTCGATCGGCTTCAGCTGCGACTGCTCGTAGGGCTTGATCACGACCAACCGGGCTTCTGGCACATTGATGCTGGACAGCTGGGTGATCGGGGTCGACGACCCGTAGTAGTCGATCGCGATGCGGGAGAACATGCCGGGGTTGGCGCGGCCGGTGCGGATGGCCGACAGGTCGTCGCGCGCGACGGACACCGCCTTCTCCATCTTCTCCTCGGCGTCGAAGAGGGTTTCGTCGATCACGGGCTCTCCCTCAGGTGGTGGTTACCAGTGTTCCGATCTTCTCACCCGCGACCGCCCGCGCGATATTGCCGTCGGTGAGAAGGTTGAACACCAGGATGGGCATGCCATTGTCCATGCACAGGCTGAACGCGGTGGCGTCGGCGACGGCCAGGCCCCGTTCGATCACCTCGCGGTGGGTGATCGCGGTGATCAGCTCGGCGTCGGGATTGGTGCGTGGGTCGGCGGTGAACACCCCGTCGACGGCCTTGGCCATCAACACCACCTCCGCGCGGATCTCCAGGGCGCGCTGCGCGGCGGTGGTGTCGGTGGAGAAGTACGGCAGGCCCATGCCCGCGCCGAAGATCACCACGCGGCCCTTCTCCAGGTGCCTCTGGGCGCGCAGCGGGATATAGGGTTCGGCAACCTGGCCCATGGTAATGGCAGTCTGCACTCGCGTCGCGATGCCTTCTTTTTCCAGGAAGTCTTGCAGCGCAAGGCTGTTCATCACGGTGCCGAGCATGCCCATGTAGTCGGAGCGGGTCCGTTCCATGCCGCGCTGCTGCAACTGGGCGCCGCGGAAGAAGTTGCCGCCGCCGATCACCACGGCGACCTGCACGCCGCTGCGGACCACCTCGGCGATCTGGCGGGCCACCAGGGCCACCACATCGGGATCGAGGCCCACTTCGCCTCCGCCGAACATCTCACCGCCGAGCTTGAGAAGAACGCGGGAATACATCGGCCGGATTTCAGAAGCCGGGGCGCCGTTGGTGGTCGTGGTCTCCGCCATCCGACTCCTTCGGGGTCCTCGCATGAGATCGCCATCCCGGAGCTGGCCCGGGACGGCTGACCCTCATCCTGCCTCATAGCGGCCTCCCAGCCACTACGGGGACCCCTGCGCGGCGGTTAGCGGAGATGCGCCTGCAGCAGCCAGGCGCCGACCGACTTGCGACCGTTGGGCTCGTCGCGGACGCCGGTACCGCCGAAGCCCTCGAAGAACTGGGCGAACGACTCGGGCACGTTGGCGTGGATGCGAGCCGGGCGGATCTCGTCGATCTCCCAATATCTGCCGACGACCTCGCGCAGTTCGTCCTCGGTGACGGCGTTCACCGGCGTGTCTGCAGGCATGCCCGCGGCGTCGAAGACCAGGACGAGATAGGACGCGCCGGGTGCGGCCGCACGCATGATCGACTGCTGGTAACCCTCGCGCAGCTCGACCGGCATCGAGTGGAACAGCGTCGAGTCGATGATCGTGCCGAACCTGCCGTCGTAGCCGCCGAAGTTGCTGATGTCGGCGACCTCGAAGCCGGCATTGGTCAGCCCGCGCTTGGCGGCTTCCTTCTTGGCGAGCGCGATGGCGGTCTCCGACTGGTCGAGTCCGACCGTCGTGAAGCCCATCTCGGCGAGGTGCAGCGCCGTCGCGGCCTCGCCGCAGCCCGCATCGAGGACGTCGCCGTGAACCTTGCCCTGGTCGATGAGCGCCTTGATCTCCGGCTGCGGCTCACCGATGCTCCACGGCGGCCGGACACCCTGAAACTCCTCGGCCTCGCCGCGGTATGCCGATTCGAACATCTCGTGTTCTGGTTGCGTCGTCATCACCCGTGTCTATCAATCTAGTTGATATATGTCAAGATAGTTGATATGAACGCGTTCGAGGACGACCCGCCGCTCGGCTATCTGCTGTACCGGGCGCACAACGCGCTGCGCTCCGAGGTGACCTCGACCGTGCTTGACCCGCTGGGGTTGGCGTTTCCGCAGTACATCTGCATGCGCATTCTGTCGCGCTTCCCCGATCGGTCCAATGCCGAGCTGGCGCGCGACACCAACGTGTCCCCGCAGGCGATGAACATGGTGCTGCGCGGGCTCGAGGAACGCGGACTTGTCAGCCGGCCCGCGAGCGTGGCGACCGGGCGATCGCTACCCGCCGCACTGACTCGCGAAGGCGAGCAACTGCTCGAGAAGACCGACGCCGGGGTCAAGGAAGCCGAACGCCGGGTGATGGCGAGCCTGTCCAGCCGTCAGCGCGCTGACTTCAAACAGATACTCGCCTCGCTCGGCGCCGACCCCCTCTAGTGGTGGTGACAGGCCTTCGGCGGTGACGGCGGCAGGTCCAGCGCGGGATTGCCGTCGAAGAAGCCGAGCGGCTTGAGGTGAAAGCCCGTATAGGCGCACGGCATCACCGGCCAGTCCTCCGGCCGCACGACGTGGTGAGCGCCCAGGGTGTACCAGAGCACGACGTCGGTGTCCTCCAGCGGCGCGTCGTCGCCGACGAACTCAGGCAGCCCTTGCGCGTCGGCCGACTGATACATGTAGTCGCCGGCCGCGAACTTCTCGGCAGGGTCGTATTTCGTCACCCACAGGTTGTGCTGGACGAAGCGGGCCCGGTCGTAGATGTAGGAGCCCTCCTGCACCATGACCGGCACCATGTCCTTGGGCACCAGCTTGTACGCCACCGGGCTGCCGAGTTCGTTTTGCTTGGACGGGTTGGTGACCTTCCAATACCGGCCCGTCGACCAGTTCCAATCGCGCGCACCCTCCGCCTCGGACGCAACGAGCGTGTCCTGGGTGATCCACGCGTTCTTGTGGGGGTTGAGCGCCGGATCGGGCTCGGGAACCGAATCGACCTCATACACACTGTTTCCCGCGCCATCGACGCTCATGTCGAGCCGGAAGTTGAAGAAGTGCTGATGATTCGGGCCGTAGATGCCGGGCGCGACCATCTTGCCCCAGCGCGGGGTGTCGCCATCGGCAACGGCGCCGGTGGTGAGCACACCAGACAACTTGACCTCGACCTCGATGGACGCGTCGTTGTAGAAGTACCAGAAGAATCCATACTCGTAGTTCCCGACGGTGCAGATCATCGAGACGACCAGCCGCCGCGACCGGCGCACCTCGACTTCCCCGGTGCGAAAGTCGGTGTGCTTCCAGGAGATGCCGAAGTCCTCCTCATGCATGCAGATCGCGTTCGGGATGGTCACCGCGTTGCCGCTGGAGTCGTTGACCGTGCCGTCGAAGTAGTGGATCTCCCCGAGACAGTCACACCCGAGGGTCAGCGGGTTCGCCGAGAAGCCCATCCCCACCTCCCCCATGTCGAAGACGTTCTTGTTCCAGTGCGTCGGCGCGGTGTCGCCGTAGGGCACCACCATCTCCGACAGCGACGCCCGGTACAGGATCGGCCGCGTCTCGCCCCGGTCGGTGTAGGTGACCTCGTGCAGCGTGATGCCCTCGCGCGGGTTGAACCCGATACGCAGAGACCACTTCTGCCACTGCACCTTCCAGCCGTCGACGGTGAAGCTCGGCCCGTCGGGTTGGGTGATCTCGATGGGCCGCACGTCGTCGCGGAACGCCGTGAACGCCGGCCGGTTGCTCGGGTCGAACATGAACTGCTCGCTGTAGTTGCCCGCCGTCGGAGGCAACGGGACCACGCCGTGGTCCTCGATGTCGACGACCTCCATCTTGTCGAGGTCGAACGTCACGATCAGTCCCTCGACGGGACGTGCGTAGCCGTGCTCCGACGGCGCCGCTCGCATGAACGTCAACGGGCGGCAGATCAGCGCCGAGTTGTCGTAATGGTCGCGGGGGCCGTAATACCCTGCGGGCCAGGGATCGATCATCGCCAGGCTGAAGTCGGTCACGCCGCGTTTGCGCATCGCCTCCTGCCATCGCGGATCGTCCCTGACCTTCTCCTCCACTCCCGTCATGTGCTCGACGAGATAGGACGGGAACCGGCCGGGCACGGACCTCCAGGAATCGATCACCCGGGCCGTCAGATCCACGACGGCCTCGTAGATCATCTTCGCCACGGCGTCGTACATCGTGACGAACGCCCGCCGCGGCAAGTCCGTCGCCCCCTCGAAGGTGAGCTCGGGATTCTTGTCCGGTTCGGACAGCTGGATCATCACGAATTTCGTTGTCGCGGTTGAGTACTCCGATTCCATGATGATCTTGGCCGCGGATTCGATCTCCGCGCCGCTGAGCGGGTCAAGAGCGTACGGCGCAGTGTCGCCGGTCGCGTCCTCGTGCAGCTCGGTGCTTTCCATCGTCATATCGGGCTAAACCCCCTCGGGGCTGGGTGAATCGGATTTCTTCAGATCGAATACCGCGAGGTGCGCCAGCGCGTCTTCCTGCGATGTCTTGTGGGCGGAGCGCCTGCCGAAGAAGTAGACGATCACCCCAAGAGCCACCATGGCCAGTGAAATGCCGCCGGTCCACATCATCCAGGTGCTGTCGGGCACATCCTGGATCCACGACTTGGCAAACGAGTAGTACACGCCGCCGATGGTGCCAAGTGTGCCGACGACGACGGCGATCCAGACCCCGACCCTGCCCCCGGGGATGCGCCAGAACTGTTCACTCGCATAGCGATCCGCGTACTTCTTGCGGGCGATCAGCACCGGGAACAGGAAGAAGAACCCGGAGATCAGCCACACGGTGGACAGACCGCCCTGGAGGAACACGGTGACGTTGGCCATGCTGCTCTGCGAGTAGAGCGTCACAAGGATCAGCGACGAGAGCACGCCCTGCACGAGCACGGCGGTCACCGGGTTGCGTGTCCTGGGGTTGAGGTGGGTGAAGAGCCGAGGCAGATGGCGCTCCAGACCGGAGACGAAGATCAGTCGCGAATAGGCCACCTGATACGTCATCAGGGCCACGAACACGATCAACGCCAAGACGATGGCGGCGACTTCCATCACGCCCTTGGGGGCGGCCGTGCCCAGCATGCCGATGACGCCGGTCACCGGGTCGATCTGGTCGGAGGGCAGCACCATCATCGTGCCCAGCGTGGTGAGCAGGTAGATGACGACAAGCGCCGCCGAACCCCAGATCACCATTTTCGGTCCGCTCTTGCGCACCGACAAGAACTCCGCGCCCATGTTGTACGGCGTCTCGACGCCCAGCAGGTAGAGCAGCACGGTGCCATAGAGGAAGCCCGCTCCGGCGAAGTCCGGAACCGTGGCGGCATGCCAGCTGAACGGCGTGGCCGAGCCGTTGCCCAGTGCATAGGTCACGCCAGCCACGAAGATGACCGCGGTGAGAACCCCGTAGACGACGAAGGTGATGTTCATGACGCGCTGGTTGGCGGCGAGCTTGGCCAACGCCAGACCGACGACGCCCCAGAGGATCACCAACTGAATGATGATGCTCACCGTCAGGCCGAGTTCGGCGTGGAAGGCCAGGAGCAGGAACTGCAGGATGATCGCGGGAGAACTGGCCGCGTTGAGGATCACGGGTATCCACGAGAGATAGCCGCCGATGAACCCCCATGTCTCCCCCATGGTGCGGGTAGCCCAGATGTACACACCGCCCTGGCCGGGCCATAGGTTGCCGAGTTCGGCGACCGCCATGCCCGCCGGCACCAGAAAGGTCAGGATGCCGAGCACCCACATGGGTATCGCCGTCCAGCCGCCGGCCGCCATGACCGAGGAACCGGTGAGCCAGCAGATGATGAACACGTAGATCGCGACAAGGCCGTACGTGGTCATCACCTTCGGCAGGATCTGCTCGGGGACGAGTTCGGTCGTCATGAGCGCGTCGCGGTTCGACGGCGTCGCCTCGCCCTTATCGCTCCTCGCGTCCGCCTCTAATTCTTGAGTCATTGCTCTCCCAAAGCCGTTGTTTCAGTTGACGATTTGTCCGTCTTTCATCCGGACGACACGGCTCGCTTCGTCGGCCACCGTGGGGTCGTGGGTGCTGGCGACCACCGTGACGCCGAGCGTCGAACACAGGTCGCGCAGCATGCGCACCACCGTTTCCCCCGTGCGGTGGTCGAGGTTGGCCGTCGGCTCGTCGGCCAGGACGAGCGTCGGGCTGCTGATCAGGGATCGGGCGATGGCCGTCCGTTGTTGTTCACCCCCGGACATCTTTGTCGGCTGGTGATCGACGCGGTGGCCGAGCCCGACGAGGTCGAGAAGTTCCAACGCCCTGTTCCGCAACGACTTGCGGTCGTAGGGCTCGAAGATCAACGGCAGTTCGACGTTCTCGACCGCGGACAGGAACGGGATCAGGTTGTAGCTCTGGAAGATGAAGCCGATGGTGTCGTGGCGCAGCGCCGCGAACTGACTCTCGGTCAGGGCGGACGTATCGCGGCCCGCGACCTTGACGGTGCCCTTGGTCGGACGGTCGAGGCCTCCGATCATGTTCAGCAGAGTCGACTTACCGCTGCCGCTCGGGCCCATCAGGCAGACGAATTCGCCGGGCATCACGGTCAAGTCGGCCGCGACCAACGCCTTGACCACTTCATCGCCGAGCTTGTGCAGCTTCCACACGTCCGAAATTTCGATGACGGGCGCCGGGTCGTCGTCCGCGATCCCGAGGCCGGTCGTGTCGGTCCTGTCTTCAATGGCGGTCATGTCAGCCTCCCGCTGTCAGAGATCGGATTGGCGGCCGCGACGCCGCGTTCCACGTGGGCACGATGCTGGTGAACAGGGCGGCGACGATGCTGACGCCGATCGCGATCGCCACGCCGAGCAACAGGCCGGCGGCCGATACTCCGGTCGCCACCACACCGCAGGCGGCCAGCACGAAACCGGTTGCGACGGCCAACGCCGCGCCGCCGAACGCACCGAGTACCGCGGCGATCACCGGTTCGACGAGTAGTGCGGCCACCACGGGTTTGCGTGGTACGCCGTTGGCGGCCAGCACCCCGAGTTCGCGGGTGCGGTGGGCGACGGTACGGGTGGTCGCGACGGCCACTTCCGCCACGCCGACGAGCAGAACCGTCACCGCGATCAGCACCACGGCGTGGCCGATCTCTGCGGCGTGGCCGAGCGATGCGGACTGCGCGCGGATGCCGTCGGACATGCCGAACACGAGCACCACGAGAAATGCGCCCGTTGCGGTGGTGACGACCGGCAACACCATCTCGGCGAGCCGACGCCGTGCCGACAACCAACCGTAGGACAATCCTTTTCGCATCATCAGTGTGCTTCCTTCTTCGCGCGAGCGCTCATCAGCGATCCCCCAGGAGCGCCACGGGTCGTTGCTGCAGAAGTCGGTGCACGGGAACGAGTGCCCCGACGATCGCCATGGCCGGAAGGAATGCGGCGACCATGCCGGCGGCCTGCAGCCACGCCGTCGGGGTCGCGATACCCGGGATCACCAGTGCCACAGCCGCGCCCGCGCCGAGGACACCCACGATGTACGCGGCGACGAACACGATCGCCGATTCGACGAGGAAGAAATACAGCACTTCGTCGGCCAGCCCGATGCTCGACATGATGCCGAATTCCCGCCGTCGTTCCTGCACCGCGGCCAGAAACGACGACACCGCGATCACGAAGCCCAGACCGAGGCCGATGATCGAGATGAGACCGAGCGTGGAACCGGTCACCTTGCCGGAGAACAGCGCGGAGAACTTCTGCTCGAAGGTCAGTGGGCCCGAACCGCCCACGGTGTCGTAGATCAGCCCGCGGCCGTTCGGATCCGGCATGACCGAGGGATCCGACGTCGACTCGAGGCCGACGGCGTCGCCGAATGTCTGGCCGAGATCGCGGCGCTTCTCGTCACCGGGCGGCGCGAAGATGAGCCACCAACCGTTACCGCCGACGATGGACTGCGCGAGCGACGAGGCGACTGTGATCGACTGACCGGTGCCGGACACGTCGACGACCAGGCTCTGGCCGCCGACCACCACCCGGTCGCCCGGTTTCAGGCTCAGCCGCTCGGCGAGGGGTGCGCCCAATACCGCTTGGCCACTGAGAGTTTGGTCGTTGCCCCGCAACGACACCGTCTTGCCGTTGATCTCGGTGCGACGGGACAGCGTGCGTGTAACGGTCCAGCCCGGCGGCGCCGCGAAAGCCGGAGCGGATCCGTTGGCGACCAGCGCCTGCGCGTCGGCGTCGTAGGTGACACCCGCGGCGGGCACCGCCCACAGTTGAGCTCCTTCGAGCACGTCGGTCACCGAATCGGCGCCGGTGATCGCGAAGCTGGCAGAGATGGTGCGCACCACCGTGACACACGCGATCGCGAGTGCGATGCCGAGCAGGGACAGCGCGAAGCGCTCGGGGCGCCTGCGAATGTTGGCCAGCGCGAACCGGACAAGGCACATGAATGTGTTGCCGGAAGTGGTGGCGATCGTCGGTGACCGAAGTGTGGCGGGAGCAGAGGTCTCCACAAGCAAGGATGGTCGGCCCGTAAAGTTTCGCCGACCTCCACGCCGAATGTCGGCGCTGTTAACTCAGCGGAGTTTGAGTTACGGCGTTGTGTCGAGGCCGCAACGGATTTCGTTGCGTGTCACGTGTTGATGCGCGGCCACGGTTGCGCCTCTTCGAGTTCGTAGGCCAGTTCGAGCAGCGTGGCCTCCCGGCCCCGGACCGTCGACAGCATCATGCCGACGGGCAGACCGGATGCGGATTGCGCCAGCGGCAGCGAGATCGCCGGGTCGCCGGTCGCATTCTGCAGCGGGGTGAAGGCAACCCAGTCGAGAAGCCGTTGCATCACCTGTTCGTAGGGCGCGCCAGGGTCGAGATGGCCGATCCGCGGCGTCTCGTCGGCCAGCGTCGGCATGAGCACAACGTCGTAGTCCGCCGACATTTGTTCGGTGATGCGCCGCGATGCCGCCAGACGCGCGATCGCCAACGGAAGCTTGTAGAGGTTCTTCGCGGCGCCGCGGTCGAGGCCGAGCGTCAGGTTGTCCAGCTTGGTGCGGTCGAAACTAGGGCCGATCATTCGGCGTCCGCCCCGCACGATCGCGAAGGCAAGGAACTGCCAGTAGAGCAGGAAGTCGTCCTTGAACCGGGCGGGCACCGGATTGTCGATCTCGGTGACCCGATGACCGAGGCTCTCCAGCAGCGCCGCGGACTTGAACGTCAGCTCACGCATCTCCGAACTGGCTTCTCGCACCAGCGATGTCGTACACACCGCGATGCGTAGTCGCTGTCTTCCTGCGTGGCGGACATCGCCGATCGGCGGCAGCTTCGGGTTGCGGTAGGCCCGCTCGGCTTCCCGCAGGAAGGCGGCCGTGTCGCGCACGGAGCGCGTCAGCACCCCATTGGCGACGAGATGAAGCGGCATACGCGCAGCCTGCTCATCCAGGGGGAGGCGCCCGCGCGTCGGTTTCAGCCCCACCAAGCCGTTGCACGCGGCGGGGATCCGGATCGACCCGCCGCCGTCATTGGCATGCGCGATCGGCACCACTCCCGCCGCCACGAACGCACCGGCCCCCGACGACGATGCGCCGGCGGTGAAGTCGGGATTCCACGGGTTACGCACCGGTCCGAGCCTCGGGTGTTCGGCCGACCCGCTGAAGCCGAACTCCGACATCTGCGTCTTGCCCAGCGGCACAAGGCCGGTGGACAGGAAGACCCGCGCGACCGGGCCGTCGGCCTTCTTGAGCCGGGGGTGCCACGCATCGGTGCCCTGCATCGTCGGCATGCCCGCCACATCGACGTTGTCCTTCAGGAAGGACGGGACACCGTCGAAATAGCCCCCGTAGGGGCGCGGCTGCCTCGCGCGGCGGCGGGCCCGGTCGAACGCCTCATAGGCCAACCCGTTGAGCGCCGGGTTCACCGCCTCGGTCCGGGCGATCGCGCCTTCGATGAGTTCGGTGGCGGTCACCGAGCCCGATTTCAGGGCCTCGACGAGGCCGACCGCATCGAGGTCGCCGAGGGCATCGTCGCCGAAATCGAAGGCACTGACGCGAGTCACACGCCGACGGTACCAACTCGTACCGTCAGGCCGTGACGGGGTCGCGCCCTACGTGCGTACTCGCGAAAGCGCGTGTGCTAGGCCTGGCCGACCTCGAACCGCGCGAAACGGGTCACGGTCACGCCTGCCTCGTCGAGCAGCGCCTTGACCGACTTCTTGCTGTCGGACACCGACGGCTGGTCGAGCAGCACGACGTCCTTGTAGAAGCCGGTGAGGCGGCCCTCGACGATCTTGGGCAGCGCCTGCTCGGGCTTGCCCTCCTCCTTCGCGGTCTGCTCGGCGATGCGCCGCTCGTTGGCGACGACGTCCTCCGGGACCTCGTCGCGCGTCAGGTACTTCGCCTTCAGCGCGGCGATCTGCAGGGCCACCGCGTGCGCGGCCTGCTTGTCGGAGCCGGTGTACTCGACGAGCACGCCCACGGCGGGCGGCAGGTCGGCGGCCCGCTTGTGCAGGTACGCCTCGACGGTGCCGTCGAAGTAGGTGGCGCGCCGCAGCTCGAGCTTCTCGCCGATCTTCGCCGACAGGTCGGCGATGGTCTGCTCGACCGTGCTGTCACCGACTTTGGCGGCCTTGAGGGCGTCGACGTCGGTCGCCTTCGCCGCGGCGGCCGCCGTCACGATCTGGTCCGCGGCCGCCTGGAACTCGGCGTTCTTGGCGACGAAGTCGGTCTCGGAGTTCAGCTCGATCAGCGCACCGTTCCTGGCCGCGACCAGGCCTTCGGCGGTGGCACGCTCCGCGCGCTTGCCGACGTCCTTGGCACCCTTGATGCGCAGCAGCTCGACGGCCTTGTCGAAGTCGCCGCCGGCCTCGACGAGCGCATTCTTGCTGTCGAGCATGCCTGCGCCGGTCAACTCCCGAAGTCGCTTGACGTCGGCAGCGGTGTAGTTCGCCATGTCTTGTTTCCTAGGGGTTCGTCGGGGGCTTCGGTTCGGTCTGGACGTCGGCCTCGGGGGTGCCCGGCGCGGCACCTTCGGCGGTCGGGCTTGCGGTCGCGGCGGCGCCGGCCAGCAACTCCTGCTCCCACTCAGCGAGCGGCTCGGCGCCCTCGGCCTCCGGCTTGTCGCCATTGCCGCCTGCGCCTGCCCGGGCCTGCAGACCCTCGGCGACCGCGGCGGCGATCACCTTGGTGAGCAGCGCGGCCGAGCGGATCGCGTCGTCGTTGCCCGGGATCGGGTAGTCGACGAGATCGGGATCGCAGTTGGTGTCGAGGATTGCGATGACCGGGATGCCCAGCTTGCGCGCCTCGCCGACGGCGATGTGTTCCTTGTTGGTGTCGACGACCCAGACGGCCGACGGCACCTTCTGCATGTCGCGGATACCGCCGAGGCTGCGCTCGAGCTTGTTCTTCTCGCGGGTCAGCATCAGAATTTCTTTCTTGGTGCGCCCCTCGAACCCGCCGGTCTGCTCCATCGTCTCGAGTTCCTTGAGACGCTGCAGCCGCTTGTGCACGGTGGAGAAGTTGGTGAGCATGCCGCCCAGCCAGCGCTGGTTCACGTACGGCATGCCGACGCGGGTGGCCTCTTCGGCGATCGACTCCTGCGCCTGCTTCTTGGTGCCGACGAACATGATGCTGCCGCCGTGGGCGACGGTCTCCTTGACGAACTCGTACGCCTTGTCGATGTAGGTCAGCGTCTGCTGCAGATCGATGATGTAGATGCCATTGCGGTCGGTGAAGATGAACCGCTTCATCTTGGGATTCCAGCGACGGGTCTGATGCCCGAAGTGGGTGCCGCTGTCCAGCAGCTGTTTCATGGTTACAACAGCCATAGTCGGCCATGTCCTTTTGTTGTCGGTTGCCGCCCGGCGTCGGGTGATGCCGGGCCCTGGCGTCTGCTGCGTGCCGGACCCGATCGGGAATTCCGATTCGGGACCGCCCGGCATGCGGATGCAACCCTGGTGGAACGGGGCTGCGGCGCAGGCGCGCGAAGTCAATCCGCTGGTGCGAATTGCGGATATGAGTTTACACGGTCCCAACAGGTGCTTTGTCCACACCGCAGCGTCTCTCCCCAGGTGGACACTTTGCGCCTTCATCGGCCCGCGGCGATGCGCTGAACTGGGCGAATGCGCAGTGCGGCGGTGACGATGGCCCTGATGCTGGTGTTCGCGGCGCCCGCGCGGGCCGATGGCGGCAGGCTGAACTGGCCGTTGCGACCGCGACCTGCGGTTGTGCGGGTCTTCGACGCGCCGACACCGAACTGGCAGCGGGGGCATCGCGGCGTCGACCTGGCCGGGACGCCGGGTCAACAGGTGTATGCGGCCGCGCCGGGGACAGTGGTCTTCGCGGGCATGCTGGCTGGCCGGCCGGTGGTCTCGGTGGCCCATCCGGGCGGTCTGCGGACCAGCTATGAGCCGGTGGTGGCGGCGGCGCGGGCAGGGCAGCTGGTGGCGGCGGGCGCGGCGCTCGGCGTTCTGGCCGCCGGCCATGAGGGTTGCCCGGCGCCCGCCTGCCTGCACTGGGGAGCGATGTGGGGGCCGGCCGCCAACGCCGAGTACATCGATCCGATCGGACTGCTGGCCACCACACCGATCCGCCTCAAGCCATTACGGGGCTGACGTCGCCCCGCGAGCGTGCGTGTTTGCACACGACACGCCTCACATTGGCGTACAAACGCGCACGCTCGCGCGGCAACGGGGGTCCGTAGGCTGGAAGCGATGAGCGTTGCGCCTGATACCACGGTCGTGCTCGACAACCGGTTCGCTCGTGAGCTGCCGGAACTCTGCGTGCGCTGGCAGGCGGAATCGACTCCCGCGCCGCAGCTGCTCGTGCTCAACGAGCCGCTGACCGCCGAACTGGGGCTCGATCCGACATGGCTGCGCAGCGCGGACGGCGTGGGCCTGCTCGTCGGCGCCCGCGTGCCCGCAGGCGCCGAACCGGTCGCCCAGGGCTATGCCGGCCACCAGTTCGGCGGGTGGGTGCCGCGGCTCGGCGACGGTCGCGCGCTTCTTCTCGGCGAACTCGTCGACACCCGCGATCGAACCCGAGACCTGCACCTCAAGGGATCGGGACGCACACCGTTCGCCCGCGGTGGCGACGGCCTCGCGGCTGTCGGCCCGATGCTGCGCGAGTACGTCGTCAGCGAGGCGATGCATGCCCTCGGCATCCCGACCACGCGATCGCTGTCGGTCGTTGCCACGGGTCGGCCGGTGCAACGCGAAACGGCGCTCGACGGCGCGGTGCTTGCCCGGATCGCAGCCAGTCACCTGCGCGTCGGGAGCTTCGAATGGGTCTCGGCCGCAGGAGAATCCGAGGTTCTGCGGCGCCTCGCCGACCACGCCATCGCCCGGCACTACCCCACCGCTGCCGAGGCCGACAACCCGTACCTCGCTCTGCTCGACGCGGTCGTCGCCGTGCAGGCCGGGCTCGTCGCCCGGTGGATGCTGGTCGGGTTCATCCATGGCGTGATGAACACCGACAACATGACGATCTCGGGCGAGACGATCGACTACGGTCCCTGCGCGTTCATGGACTCCTTTGCCCGCGCCACCGTGTTCAGCTCGATCGACTCCTGGGGCCGCTACGCCTACGGCAACCAGCCGACCGTCGCCGGCTGGAATCTCGCGCGCTTCGCCGAAGCCCTGCTGCCCCTGATCGCCGAGGACCGGGATCAGGGCATCACGCTGGCGACGGATTCACTGCAGAACTTCCCGACGCGGTATGCGGCCGCATGGACAGCGGGCATGCGCGGAAAGCTCGGCCTGTCCGACGATGTGGCGGACGCGGTGGTCGGCGAACTCGCCGAGGACCTGGTCGAACTCCTCGAACGCGGCCGCGTGGACTACACGTCGTTCTTCCGTCGGCTGAGCCGCGCGGCCCGCGGTGACGACCAACCGGCCGGATTCGGCGAGTGGCTCACCCGCTGGCACGCCCTCGATCCGGACCTCGACGCCATGGACCGCGTCAACCCCGTCTACATCCCACGCAACCATCTCGTCGAGGAGGCCCTGGCCGCCGCGACGGCGGGTGACATGGGTCCACTCCAGAACCTGCTGTCGGCCGTGACATCGCCCTACGACGAACGGGCTGGGTTGCAACGCTATGCCGAGCCCGCACCCGAGGAGTTCGGCGGCTGCTATCAAACCTTCTGCGGCACCTGAGCTTTCGGCTCACGCACGCGGGTGCGCCTGGTCGTGCACGGCGCGCAACCGCGCGACCGTGACGTGGGTGTAGAGCTGCGTGGTGGCCAGCGTTGAGTGGCCGAGCAGCTCCTGCACGATGCGCAGGTCCGCACCGCCCTCGAGGAGATGGGTGGCCGCGCTGTGCCGCAGCCCGTGCGGCCCGATGTCCGGCGCTCCGCCGACGGCTGCGACGGTCTGATGCACGACGGTGCGGGCCTGCCGCTGGTCGAGCCGACGCCCACGGGCGCCGAGGAGTAGCGCAGGTCCCGAGTCACTCGTGGCCAGCGCCGGCCGCCCGTCGGTCAGCCACGCCGTCAACGCGGCCTGCGCCGGCTCCCCGAACGGCACCGTGCGTTGCTTGTTGCCCTTGCCCAGCACGCGCAGCAGCCGCCGCGGCATGTCGACGTCGTCGACATCGAGGCCGCACAGCTCGCTGACCCGGATGCCGGTGGCGTAGAGCATCTCAACGATGAGCCGATCCCGCAACGCCATCGGATCGCCTTGCTCTGCGCCGGAATTCGCGGCCGCCATGGCTTCCAGCGCCTGATCTTGCCGCAGTACCGCGGGCAGTGTCCGCCGCGCCTTGGGCACTTGAAGGCGCAGCGCCGGATCGCTCGAGAGCAGACCCCGCCGCGTCGCCCATGCGGTGAAGGTCTTCACCGCCGACGTGCGGCGCGCCAGCGTGGTGCGGGCGACGCCCGCGGCGGCCTGTGCCGAGAGCCACGACCGCAACACGGGCAGGGTCAGGCTGTTCGGATGAGCGTCGGGCGTGCGCTGGGCGAGGAACTCGAACAGCGACCGCAGATCGCCCAGGTACGCGCGACGGGTGTGCTCCGAGCGGGCGCGCTCCAGCGCGAGGTGCTCGTCGAACTCCTCGAGGATCGCGTCCACGAACCCACCGTGGCAGACGCGCAGCCGACGGCTCAGGTGACGCGCCGAAGCGCTTCCGGAGTGAGATCTTTGCGCGTCGGGTAGCCGTCGACGGCCATGATCAGGTCGGCCTCGGCCAGCAGCGACCGCAGCACGTGCACGACGCCGTCGGTACCGCCGAGTGCGAGCCCGTAGGCGTACGGCCTGCCGATGCCGACCGCGGCGGCGCCCAGCGCCAACGCCTTGACGATGTCGGCGCCGCTCCGGATTCCCGAGTCGAACAGGACCGGGACGCCGTTTGCCGCCTCGACGACGGCGGGCAGGCAGTCGATCGCGGGAATGCCGCCGTTTGCTTGGCGGCCGCCGTGGTTGGAGCAGTAGATGCCGTCGACGCCCCCGTCGATCGCGCGTCGCGCGTCGTCGGGGTGGCAGATGCCCTTCACGAGCAACGGCAGCTTGGTCAGCGACCGCAGCCACGGCAGGTCGTCCCACGTGAGCGGATTCCCGAAGGTCTGCACCCAGCTCAGGACGGCGGCCTGCGGGTTCTCCTCCGGCGGTTGCGCCAGCCCGGCGCGGAAGACGGGATCGCTGGTGTAGTTGGTCAGGCACTTGCCGCGCAGCTGCGGGAAGTTCGACGTCGCCAGGTCGCGCGGGCGCCAGCCGGGCACCCAGGTATCGAGCGTGACGATGATGCCCTGGTAGCCGGCGGCCTCGGCGCGGTGCACGAAGCTGGCGGCCAGGTCGCGGTCGGCGGGTGTATACAGCTGGAAAAAGCCTGGGGTATCACCGAATTCGGCCGCGATGTCCTCCATCGGATCTTCGGTCAGCGTCGAGATGACCATCGGGACGCCGGTGCGCGCGGCGGCGCGGGCGGTGGCGATGTCGCCGTGGCCGTCCTGGGAGCACAGCCCGATCACGCCGATGGGCGCCATGAAAACCGGTGACGGCAGCTTCAACCCGAAGAGGTCGATCGAGAGGTCGCGCTCCTTGGCGCCGACGAACATCCGGGGCATGAGTCCCCAGTTGTCGAACGCGGTGCGATTGATGCGCTGCGTGCGCTCATCGCCCGCGCCGCCGACGACGTAGGACCACACCGACGGCGGCATCGCCGCCTCGGCCTTGGCCTCCCACTCCGCATACGACATCGGAAGCTTCGGCACGATGCCGGACAGGCCCTGCAGGTAGATCTCGAGCTGGTAGTCACCGAACGCCATGGGGCCAGCCTGCCAGGCCCGGGTTAGGCGTTGGCGCCCTGCTCCGCTTCGGCGAGTTCGCGCTTCCACTGGCGGAACGTCTCCTCGGTGCGCCCGCGCCGCCAGTACCCGGAGATCGACGATGCCCATCTGGCGTCCACACCGCGCTCCTTGCGAATGTAGGGCCGCAGGTTGTGCATGACCGTCTGCGCCTCGCCGTGAATGAACACCTGCACCTGGCCGGGGGTCTCTTGTCGCACATTAGTCGCACGGGAGGAAGGCCATGACCAGGCGACGCCGACGGACATTCGGCTCCATCCGGCGGCTTCCTGGTGGCCGCTGGCAGGCGCACTTCACCGCACCCGGTGGCAACCGCGTCACCGCACCCAGGACCTTCGCTGCCAAGATCGACGCAGAGTGCTGGCTTACTGATAGACGCCGTGAAATCGACCGTTCCCTGTGGAACCCGCACGCTGCCATCAAGCCGCAGCAGCAGACGTTTCAGGAGTATGCCGCCCGCTGGCTTGCGCAGCGCCGAACCGAAGGCAGACCGCTCAAGCCCCGCACGGTAGCCAACTACCGCTACATGCTGGACAACCACCTCCTGCCGGTGTGGGGCCAGCGGGCACTATCAACCATCACGGCTGCGGAGGTCAAGGTCTGGTACTCGGGCCTGCTGCCCGACAAGCCGTCCATGCGCATGCTGGTCTATGCGCTGCTGCACGCCATCATCAGAAGCGCCCTCGCCGACGAGTTGATCACCATCGATCCGTGCCAAGTGCGTGGCGCAGACCGTGTCGAGCCTGCCCACAAGGTCATCCCCGCCACCGTATCCCAACTGAACGCAGCGATAGAAGCAATGACACCCTGCCTCAGAGCCGCTGTGGCACTTCGACTCGGTCGGGTGATCACCGGTACGGGCCAGGATGACGCGGTCTGGAAGCGTCACCGCATACTCCCGTCCCACGGCTGTAAGGATGGCGTCCACCACTGATGACACTGTGCGGCGCACGCCTGGCCATCATGGAGGAATTCCCGGAGTTGGGTCACCTGAATGTCAAGCGGCTCAAGGATACCCACGGAACCGGAATGATGACCGCACGCTACTGCGGCAAGGACACCGTGTCCTGGCCTGTGACTCACACAATGTTCATCACGACCAACTATCCTCCTCGCGTTGATGAATCCGATTGGGGGACCTGGCGACGACTGGCGATGGCGGACTTCCCCTTTCGTTACCGCAAGCCACACGAGGCGCTGGAGACGCCGACGGACCGCCACGGAGACCCTGGGTTGCGCCGTCGGCTCCGACAGGGACTGGGGGGGAATAAAATATCGGGTGCCCAGCGTTGAATACCTTGTGAAAGAGGGTAATTCGATACGAGCTGCTAGCGCTGGCGCACGTGTTGGATACACGCGGGTCAGCACCGTTGCGCAGACGCTGGAGCAGCAGCAGACTGCGCTCGACGCCGCTGGCGTCGTGAAGACCTTCTCCGACATTATGTCCGGGGCACGCGACGACAGGCCAGGACTCGCCGCGCTCCTGGACTACGTGCGGGAAGGCGACACTGTGGTCGTTTGGAAATTGGACCGGTTGGGCCGCAATACATTACACATCTTGGAGACGGTCAAGACACTAACGGATCGGGACATCACGCTGGTTTCCATCACCGATGGCATTGACTCCTCGACACCCGCAGGCCGGATGATGATCGGTGTGTTGGGTTCACTTGCCGAATACGAACGGGAGTTGGTCAAGGAGCGAACGGCCCTGAAGCGGGAAGCCTCGCGGTGCAACGGGACGAAGTTTGGGCGTCACCGCAAAGTCACGAACCCAGAGCACATCGTCACGGCAAGACGCATGCTTTCCGACGGCCACACGGCCAAGGACATCGCCAAATACCTTGGGGTGTCACGGGCGACCTTGTACCGGTACCTCAGCGAGCATGGCGCTGCCTGATGCCGAATTTCTATGCCTGCCGAGCGTGTGCTTCGGTAATGCTTCTTGCACAACCACGCTGGGCGATTACCCGACTGAGGTCGGCGGTGGGGCTTCCGGCGTGCTGGGTGGTCAACGCCGCCGTCGTTTTTCGAGCATCCAACCCAGCCAGATGAAGGCCGGTGGTGCCAGAATCAGCAGCGTGAGCAGGATGGTAATCAACAGCCAGCCATACCATGAACGGTGCCGGAGATATGCCGGAATCGCCGATGTTGGTGGCAACGTCCGAACGTGGCATCGAGGGAATCGAACGCCTCTGGTTCACACTCTGGGCACTTGACCGCACTCATTTCTCACACCACTCCTTCTGCTTACTCTCCCTAATGTCCGCAGTCTCGGCTTGCCGGTCATCAACGACTAGGGGCGAAAGACCATGGCCAGAGACTCGACAGTCACGAAACAAATCAAATTTCCCTAGGCAGAGGCCCAAAAAAGTTCGGGCGGCCCAAGAAGGTGGCTGATGCCGGTCACATTGCGACCGCGAGGCGAATGCGGGCGGACGGTCACACTGCGCGGGATGTAGCCAAGTACTTGGGAGTCAGTCGTGCGACGTTGTACCGGTACCTCTCGGTGAACGATGTTGCCTGGTAACGCCGCGATGAAACGCTTTCTGCTCGGTTGGCCGAGTAACTGAAAGCCGCACCAGGCATGTGATGCGGCGCGGATTGAGCTGCCAGCAAATTCACAGTTAACGAATTCTGGGGATTTGCTTCACACTTGCCGGGATACTGGCCCCATGATGCGGCGGCAAACCTTGGCCCGAGTTGGGCTGTGCGCGGCGGTAATCGCGCTGAGCGGCGCCGGATACACGACCATCGCGCACGCCGGTCCGGGCCCGTGCGAGGTGTCGACTGATCGGAACTGTCAGGGCCCACCGCCGGACGTGCAGGGTCCACCTGGCCCGCGGCCGCCCAGACCGATTCCCACCGATCAACTGACCGTGACCCCGCAGGTGCCGCCCCCTCGGGATCCGGGGCGGCTGGATCCCGGGCAGGACCCCTCGTTGATCCAAGGGCCCCAGGATTGTGGGAGTAATTGCCCTCCGCAACCGTCTATGACGCAGACACCCCCAGTCACAACGAGTCCCCCGCCAAACCCGTCGTAAGTTCGGCGGTAATTCCCGCATGACGACGATGACACGTTAACGCCCACATCTCTCTGGCAGAACGGCTTGGGGCCGAGTAATGAGCAGCCGTCAGGCCGTTGTCGGTAATCGACTCAAGATCAGTCACGCCGTCGGAGGCAAGACCCGTGTCGTGAGGCGGAGCGGAGGTCGGTCATCCGCATCTCAACCGATCTCAGATAGCGATCGCTCACGCGCGAGATCCGGTCTGGACGATAAGTGCAGATCGCCCAAGCCAGGCCTCAGTTTGTGTTCCCAGCTCCGGCGCAGGTGCTTACCACACGGATAGGAAATCGTTCCCTTTTCAGGGGGGAATCTGGCTTCCAAGCGATTACACAATCACGGCTTGATCGCCAGTATTTTCCTCATGGCGAACGCCGCTGTCCGCACCCACCCGACCCGGCCAACTAGGAAACGAAATGACATCAACGAACCGCACCACCAGCGCCACTCGCATCAGCCCGAGACCGGCGGCAGCCGCGCTCATGGCATGCCTCGCGATTCCGACACACTTGCGCTGGCTTGCAACCGCCCTGCTGCTCGCCGCGGTGGTCGTGCTCAGTAACGCCACATATCCTGCGATTGCGAGTGCCGACGCGAGCTGGGACCTCGAACTGATGGACACGTGCTTTTCTTCTGGACCAACCGATCTTTCGAATGACGAGACATGGATTCACTATCATGAGTGCTGCATTATCTCTGGCGGCGTATGGCAAGCCTTAGGCGGCGTGACTGGTAAATGCGTGGCTCCACCCGGCCAGGGGGCCCCGCAGAATCAGCAGACGCCATCCGGCGTTGGTGATAACCAGCAGGTCGCGCCGCCGTCGCCGCAGGCGGCCCCACACAAGGATCTTTCGCGGATTCCCCACGACAACATAGCAATCAACCCTGGACCATCCACGCCGACTACAACACCGACGCCGGACCTGTCATGACGCGGCAAACCTTGGCCCGAGTTGGGCTGTGCGCGGCGGTAATCGCGCTGAGCGGCGCCGGATACACGACCATCGCGCACGCCGGTCCGGGCCCGTGCGAGGTGTCGACTGATCGGAACTGTCAGGGCCCACCGCCGGACGTGCAGGGTCCACCTGGCCCGCGGCCGCCCAGACCGATTCCCACCGATCAACTGACCGTGACCCCGCAGGTGCCGCCGCGTCAGGAGCCCGGTCGGCTGTCCCCGGGGGACATCCCATCATCGGCCCAAGGACCACTGGATTGCGCTCCTTATTGCCCTCCGGCTCCGACGACCCCGTTGTCGCCTCCTCCCACCTCGGCGCCGCCGCCGAACCCGTCCTGACGGATAGTTACGTGCTGCTCCACTTTCCCGAAGTTGTCGTCCAGTTCTCGAAGGGCTTCGGTGAGTGCTGCAGTGAAACGCCCTGGTTCTGTCGGAGGCTCGGGTTATTGGATTTCGGCCAGGGGTTGGTCGGTCCGTTGGGCATCGTAGAACGCGGCTTCGAACTCGGTGGGTGGAACGTCCTTGAGGTAGCCGTGGAGGCGCTGGTGTTGTGCCAGTAGACCCAGCCCAGGGTGGCCAGCTCGACGTCCTCGACGGTCTTCCACGGCCCGCCGGTCCGTCGCTGAACCAGAGCCGGTCGTTGTGCCATCGCGGTCCTTCGCCGTAGACGATTCCATCGATAAATGGCACCGGCGCAATAGCTTTGACTGCAGTCATCGCCTCACATGCTCGTCGAATGGTGCCGTTGATCTACAACCGGTTGAAGGCGACGGCATAGGAGAGGTGATCCGAATCGTGACAGCACCTGCTTCTCCTTGCGGGCAGCCAGCAGACCGGCGCAGGGTGGTTCTCACCTCAGTTCTTCCTTCGCTTCTGAGTTGTCAACTGCACTCGTAGCTTCCGGATCAGCTTAGTCAGCAGATCGCGCTGTTCAGCCAAACCCTCCAGGCGCTCGCGTGCGGCATCGGCGAACTCGGCGTCCTCCTCAGCGGTGTAGCTAATGAACCTGATGTCTTCGGAGAGCGCGTTGTACCGCTTTACGAACTTCTGGCACGACGTCGTTGTTGTCTTGACACCCTTGCCTTTTGGCTTGTACGAGGGTGCCTCGGGCCTCTTCGTGATCGCTTCCAGCGCCGCGTTGATCGACAGCGCCGAGTCCAAATGCGACACGCGTGTCGTTTTGACGCCAGCCGCATGTACCGCTGTGCGGTGCGCTTGGTGCCGTGGAAGTTGGCCTCCACCCAGTGACCCCACTCACCGTGTTCGCACCGTTCCTTCGCCGTCAGCAGTGTCTGACCGGCGCTCCACGCCGCGTTCAGAGTGTTGGCGATGCCAGCCTCGGCTTGTTCGTGGAACTTGTTGGCGATCACGGCCAGTTCACCCAGGTCGGCTTCCTCCAGATCCTCCGGGGTCGGTGGTTGCACCACCAACGTCCTGGGCTTCTGCCGGATCGCTTTGACCTTCTCGCGGCACGCTGCTGCTTCTGCCGGTGGCGTGCCCTCGTGTTCGGCCCGCTCCACCAGCTTCTCGATCTTGTCTCTACTGCCCACATCATCCTTCCTGCAGCCCCAGGATAACACAAACAGGCGGGCAGTTCTGACGAAACCTACAGCGCGACAATGGCTCTCAGAGATTCTGTTTGGAAAACCTCTGAGGATTCTACCAATCACGATCAGAACCACAGCGGCACCGCTCGTAGTGTGGATCATCCAGTAACACCCCTCCTTTAGCAGCAGCCCCAGAACAACACCTTGCCGCAGTTCTCGGCAAGCCCAGACGGGGTGCGTTGATCCGTCTTCGTTCAAAGCCATTGGAAGACAGGTAATTCAGGCATGATCGTTGAAGGGTCTTGGCCGCCTCGAATGCTCACAGAAAGCTAAGTGCAAGCATGCTTACTGTTGGAGGACCCTCGGCAGACGACAGGCCAAGTCCAAGAGTGCAGAATCTCCGGACCCCTTTGGAAAGTTCTGTAAAAGCGTGATCAGGAGTCTCCTCGACGGACCTCTCGGCTCAGATCCTGAACGACCCCGCGCTCGCAGAAGCTTCTCGGTGAGCTTCTTGGTTACACTGCGCGGGATGTAGCCAAGTATCTGGGGGTGAGCCGTGCCCGCATCGTGCCGACCTCAACAGGCCAATGGGTATCTCCCGGCGCACAGCAACGATAAGGCTGTCGCCGCTTAGAAATCCACTGGCCAACCCGTACCAATCATCTTTAAAGCACCCAGGCCCGAAGGCATAGTGGATAGCGTGCCGTTTCTCTCGTGCAGGACTACTTTCCGTTCATCCAAGTCGCAAACTACTCGCACGCTGTTACGTGAACAGCCTCGACAACCATCACTGATCTGTGTCACGAACGGCTTTCTGCTGGGGCCTCCGCTTCTGCTTCCTGGCTGGCGAGTTCGCGCTTCCACTGGCGGAACGTCTCCTCGGTGCGCCCGCGCCGCCAGTACCCGGAGATCGACGATGCCCATCTGGCGTCCACACCGCGCTCCTTGCGAATGTAGGGCCGCAGGTTGTGCATGACCGTCTGCGCCTCGCCGTGAATGAACACCTGCACCTGACCCGGCAGCCAATTCGTTTCCTTCACCGCGGCGATGAGCGGCGCGTGATCGCCGGCCATCTCCTCTTGCACCAGGTCGGCGCGCCCGCCGCGGTAGATCCAGTTGATGCCGACGCCGTCGGGTGCCGTGAGCGGAATCTCGTCCTCGGGTCCGGCCACCTCGATGAAAACCTTGCCGATTGCATTGTCGGGCAACGCTTCCAACGCGGCGCTGATGGCGGGAAGGGCCGCCTCGTCGCCGGCCATCAGATGCCAGTCCGCCTGCGGGTCAGGAGCATAGGCACCGCTGGGCCCCATCAGGTAGGCCGGTTGCCCCGGTTGGGCCGCCATCGCCCAGGGGCCCGCGACGCCGTGCTCGCCGTGCACGACGAAGTCGATGGCAAGCTCGCGACGCTCGGTGTCGACGCTGCGCACGGTGTAGGTGCGTACGGTCGGCCGCTGCTCGGGCGGCAATTCGTTGAAGCTGTCCAACGTCAGCGGCCGCGGCAGCGCGCCGACGTCGACCCCGTTCCTGACGAAGACGATCTTCACGTACGCATCGGTGAAGTCGTTGGTCTTGAACGTGTCGAAACCGGCGCCGCCGAGCACCACTCGGGTGATGTGCGGCGTCATCTGCTCAGTGCGCAACACCTCGAAGGTGTGTACCGGACGTCCTGCCACTGTTCCTCCATAACCCTGGCTCTAATTCGTTAGCCGCTCTCAACAATCCTACGAGCACCAGCCATTCCGTGGCGGCCTACCTCGTCGGCCGGTTGAGCTTCCAGTAACCGTCGACTCGAATGATCAAACCGCATACTTCCAGCATCGACAGCGGTCCCAGCACTTGCGCCGGCGCCAGCCCCGACGCGACCGCGATCTGGTCGATGGTGCGACGACCACGCGCGGGCAACGCGTCGTAAACCCGCTGCTCGGCGTCACCGAGACCGTCGAGCAGCGAGACTGGACGCTCCTCGTCCGGCGCGAGTTCGCCGATGCGGCCCATGTGCTCGACGACGTCGGCGGCCCGCGTGACGAGGTGCGCCTCGCTGCTCAGCAATGCGTGACAACCCACCGATGCCGCCGACGTGACCGGCCCGGGCACCGCGCACACCGCGCGGCCGAGCGCCCGCGCCCACGCCGCGGTGTTGGCCGCGCCGCTGCGGGCTCCCGCCTCGACGACAACGGTCGCGCCCGACAGCGCGGCGACCAACCGGTTGCGGGTCAGGAACCGATGCCGCGCCGGACGGACGCCGGGCGGATATTCGCTCACGACCAGACCCTGCTCACCGATCCGGTGCAGGAGTCCGGCGTGGCCGGACGGGTACGGGATGTCGATGCCGCCGGCGAGCACGGCGACGGTGAAACCGTCGCAGGCCAGCGTGGCACGGTGCGCAGCGCCGTCGATGCCGTACGCGCCGCCCGACACCACCGTGACGTCACGCTCGACCAGGCCCGCGGCCAACTCCGCCGCGACGTGCTCGCCGTAGGCGGTGCATGCTCTCGTCCCCACGATGGCGGCCGCGCGTTCGGCCATGTCGACAAGGCGGGTCGAGCCGACGACCCACAATGCCAGAGGCGGATGCGCCTGGGGCCGATCCTTTTTGTTCGCACCGGCGAATGCCGTGAAGGACAGGAACGGCCACTCGTCGTCGTCGGCTGTGAGCAAGCGGCCGCCGCGGCGGCTGAGGCGCTCGAGATCATCTGCTGCGCAGTCGATCCCGCGTCGCGCTTCTGTGCGTCGGGCAAGATCGTCGTTGACTCTTCCCGACTTTATGCGATGGGCGGCCTCCACCGGTCCGACACTCTTGACCAAGACCGCCAATTCCGGGCAGGGCGGCTCGGCCACCCGCGACAGATAGGCAACTGCCAGACGCGTCTCGTCGGTCATTGCACACCGCCCTGCTGGCGAAAGCTCAGCGCGGTGGCGACCTCTGCGCGTCCCGGCACCGTTCGCCCGGCCAAGTCGGCCAGTGTCCACGCAACTCGCAGTGTTCTATCGACGCCGCGGAGACTGAGCAGGCCGCGATCGAGCGACGTCTGCAGCGGCTCCATGGCCTCGGGACCAAGCCGGAAACGGCGACGCAACAGCACACCGCTGACCTCGGCGTTGGTTCGGAAGCCGTATTCGCGCCAACGCAGGGCGGCCGCGTCACGCGCCACCTTGACGCGATCCCTTACGGCTGCGGTCGACTCACCGGCTTCGACCGCGAACGCTCCGGCCCTTTCGCGGTGCATGAAGACACGCAAGTCGACACGGTCGAGGAGCGGACCGGACAACTTGCTGAGGTAGCGGCGTTTCTCGGCCGAGGTACATATGCAGTCATGCGGGTCCGGCGCGGCGCAGGGGCACGGGTTGGCCGCGAGCACCAGCTGAAAGCGAGCGGGATAGCGGGCGACGCCGTCGCGTCGGGCCAGCCGAATCTCGCCGTCCTCCAACGGTGTTCGCAGTGCCTCCAACGCACTGTTACCTATCTCGGCGTACTCGTCGAGGAAGAGCACACCTCGATGCGCCCGGCTGACGGCACCCGGACGAGCCATCCCCGAACCACCGCCGACGAGCGCGGCCACGCTGGACGTGTGATGCGGCGCGACGAACGGTGGCCGGGAGATCAGCGGCGTGTCACCCGACAGCAGCCCGGCCACCGAATGAATCGCGGTGACCTGCAGCGACTCGCTGTGCGTCAGGTTCGGTAGCAGACCCGGAAGCCGTTGCGCCAGCATGGTTTTGCCGACCCCGGGCGGACCGGTCAGGGTCAGGTGGTGCGCGCCGGCGGCGGCCACCTCGACGGCGTACCTGGCGTGGAATTGTCCGACGACGTCGGCAAGGTCGGTGTCGGCCTCGGGCGCACATGTCGGCGCCTCGACCCTCTCCTCGAGCTGCGTCTTGCCCGACAGCCAGGCGCGCAGCTGACCCAACGTCCGCGCCCCCAACACCTCTATGCCGTCGACGAGGCTGGCCTCCCGGAGGTTGTCGACCGGAACCACCACGGTCGGCCAGCCCTCGCGCTTGGCGGTCAGCACCGCGGGCAGCACACCCTTGACCGAACGCATCCGGCCGTCGAGCGCCAATTCACCCAGCAGCAGGGTCTTCTCGAGTCGTTCCCAGTCCTTCTTGCCATGCGCCGACAGCACCGCCGCCGCCAGGGCGGCGTCGTAGACGGATCCCATCTTCGGCAGAGTCGCCGGCGACAAGGCGAGCGTCAGCCGCGCCATCGGCCAGCTGTCGCCGCAGTTGGTGATCGCGGCGCGGACGCGGTCACGGGACTCCTGTAACGCCGTGTCGGGCAACCCGACGAGGTGAACTCCGGGAAGCCCCGAGGTGATGTCGGCCTCTATCTCGACGATCTCGCCTTCCAGTCCGCGGACGGCCACGGAGAACGCCCTGCCCAGCGCCATCAGCCGACCGCCTGCAGGTGCACGATCTCGGGAGTGCGCCTGCGTCCGATGCGGACGCCGATGACATCGATCCGCACCGAGGCCCAGCTGCCGTCGTGACCCGCGAGCCACAATCCGGCCAAGCGGCGCAACCGCCGCACCTTGTCGGGAGTCACCGCTTGCTCGACTCCCCCGAAGTGGTCGCTCGTGCGTGTCTTCACTTCGACGAAAACAGCGGTGCCCGTCCTCTTGTCGGCCGCAATGACATCCAGCTCGCCGTAGCGGCAGCGCCAGTTGCGGTCCAGCACGGCCAGCCCTAGCGCAGTCAGATGGTCGACCGCCAGTTGTTCACCGAGCGCGCCAATCTCGGCGCGGGTCCAAGTCGTCATGGCGCAAGGGTGCACGCGACAGCAGACAGCTCGACGTGTGCCGGACCTAGTTATCCACAGAGCAGGTTTTATTCACATTGCCTCGCACACCGGACGAGGCACTCGATCCGGAACACAACAGTTCGCGTGCGGTCGCGAAACAGCGCGGCCTCGGTGTTTCCGGGGTCGTTGCACACCGGAGTGCATCCGGCGCCGAACCACGACGGATCAAAAGGAAGGACCATCGCGAGCACAATTAGATCAGGGTTACAACGCCGTTGACACTTCCGGGGTTGGGGCGTGTACTGAGCCGATCAGCGACACCTGGTGTGTGCGATCCGAATATGCTGGGGCCGCCTCTTAGGAGGTCATCGGTAAAATGAGAAAATCCCTTTTGGTCCTCGGCAGCGGATTCGCGCTAGTGCTGTCCGGTCTCGGTACGCCGTCGGCGTCCGCTGCTGCCGATTTCGGCGTCGACGTGATGTCCTCGATCGGCCCGGACACGCTGCCGGCCGGGCTAAGTGGAACCTACAACTTCGGCGTCGGGAATTTAGGTGACGTCTCTTCGGGGGTCGAGCTGTTCATCCTGTTCTCAGGGAAACTGGAACAAACCGGCCAGATCACCGCGGACAACGGCTTCGAATGCCAGGTCATGCCGCCCGACACGGGGATCAACTCAGCGGTGCGCTGCACAACGCAGGAATTTGTGCCGTACACGTGGCCAACGATTACTGTGCACGCACGTGGCACGGCGCCCGGCGAAGGTCACCTGGTCATTACCATTGATCCCAGCCAGGCAGTCCCCGAGAGCTCGTACGAAAACAACTTCCGCCAAAAAGATGTCACCATAACTTGAGTGCATTTAGACGCTGCGCGTTGCGCACATTACGCCCAAGCGCGGCGATGATGTCGGCGCTCACCAGATGGGGAACCGAAACACAATCATCAGTGCGACGAGATCAGCTCGACCGGGCATCTGGCGGGAGGCGAGAATCGGGAGCGTCTATAACGCGCTTCCCCGACGGCCCCTGAACAACCTCTTTGTCGGCGACGACGGGCGAATCCTTTTCCGCCCGACTGAATTTATCAACAACGGCGCCCATTTCTCGGCAATCGGGTTCGGCGCCCTTCGCGACAGCTATCAGCGATGTGGACGTCTACGACGTCCCGGATGGTAACGGGACTGTAATCGGCTTACTGCGCAGCGGTCGGCAAGTTAAGCTCGCGGGAGAAGGCGGCCTGCCCGCGGGCCCGGGCAAACATCCTGCGAAACCGCCGTCATTCACCGGATCAGCTGTAGCGATCGGATGTAGGGTCACCGACCATGCCCGAGGCCAAATCGCGCCGGTCTATCGTTTTGGTTCACGGCGGTGGGCACGGAGGATGGTGTTTTCAGCCGCTCGCCCGAGCCTTGCGAGACATGGGGCATGACATTTACGCCCCAACGCTGACGGGGTTGGGAGAGCGTGCGCATCTGTTCCGTGCGGGCGTCGACCTCGATTGCCACATCGAAGACATCACGGCGCTTCTTCACTACGAAGACCTGCGAAACGCCATCCTGGTCGGGCATAGCTACGGCGGGATGGTCATCACGGGCGCGGCAGATCGCGCACCCGATCGTGTCGGTCACCTCGTGTACCTGGACACCAAGCCGCCCAGGCACGGGCAGTCGTTGGTCGATGTCGCAGGCCCGTTCATGGCGGCGGCCAGGTCAGACAGCCGGGTCGTCGACGGCGTGGAGCTGTGCCTGTTTCCGACCGACGAGACGATCAAGTTCTACGGTGTGGTCCATCCGCAGACGCTGGAGTGGATGCGCGCTCGGCTCACACCGCACCCGTGGAGATGCTTCGAGCAACCGCTGAAATTAACGAATGAGCAAGCGCTGCAATCTATTCCACAGTCCCACATCAGCACGACGGCATTCATGGCGTTGCGCAACGCCGACAAATTGCGCCAACAGGCCGACGGCCGGTTGTGGGACATCGACACCGGATATGACTTGATGATCACCGAGCCGCACAAAGTCGCCGACCTGCTCGGCCGGGTCGCTGCCCTCGCGCCCAATCATTGACCCCAGCGCCGCCGCGCAATCCACCGGACGAGACTGGTTTCGCTGACGTCAAAAAGCGGGTACTCGCCCCCGCAAGGAGGTCGACATGAGCGATACGTCAGTCCACGGGGCCGTCGACAAGGCAACCGATAGCAAGGCGTTCGAATACACCGCACGAGCGGGCTTCGCGGCGAGCGGTGTGCTGCACCTGATCTTCGGCTACATCATTCTGCGGCTGGCCTTCGGTGGCGGCGGGAACGCCGACAAATCCGGCGCGCTGGCCACCCTCGCCGCCCAGCCCGGCGGTGCCGTGGTGCTCTGGGTCGCGGCTGTGGGTCTCTTCGCGCTGGGTCTCTGGTATGTCGCCGAAGCGGTCATCGGCTCGAAGCCTTCCGAGAGCTCGGGCCGAGGCCAGGATGACTCGCCCGCGTACAAGCGGGTCAAGTCCGCCGCCATGGCCGTCGTCAACTTCTCGCTGGCTTTCTCGGCGGTGCGCTTCGCGATGGGCGGCGGGAAGGCCGACACCAAGCAGAACGCCGGACTGTCCGCGCAGCTCATGCAGTCGGGCTGGGGCAAGACGTTGCTGATCGTGGTGGGCCTCGCCGTGATAGCCGTCGGCGGGTACCACATCTACAAGGGCGCAACGAAGAAATTCATGAAGGAGCTGCAGGTGTCCGGCGGCACCGGCATCACGGCCGTGGGTGTCACGGGTTACATCGCCAAGGGCGTTGTGCTCGCAGGCGCCGGAATCCTCGTCATCGTCGCGACGCTGCAGGCCGACCCGTCGAAGTCGTCGGGTCTCGACGCGGCGGTCAAGACGCTCGGGCAGGCTCCGTTCGGCAAGTTCCTGTTGATCCTGGCCGCGCTCGGAATCGCCGCCTTCGGCGCGTACAGCTTCGTTCGAAGCCGCTACAGCCGGATGTGAGCGCTGCCCTACTGGAACTGCTCGACGAGCGCCGCCAGCTGTCCAGGCGACACCGCGACGCCACACTGGCTGCGCAGGTCGGTCAACGGCTGGGCGATGCCCTTCAGGTCCAGGAATTCGCCGGGGTGGGCCAGGAAGTAGTTCTGGACGTTGGCCTTGGCCTCGTCGGTGGGCTGGGAACCCGCCTCCGTCAGCACGTCGTCGGCGCCCGGATGGGCGGCCAGGTACGTGCCTGCGGAGGCGAGCACCCCGCTGGCGGTGGAGGAGAGACCGCTAGCGGTACAGGGGGCAGCGCCGGCCGCGGGCAGGGCGACGGTCATTGCGGTGACGCCGCCGAGCGCCGATGCGACAGCCGCGCCGACCAGTCCACGGCGCAAGGCAGATGCAGAGCTTGTCATGCTGAAAAGTCTTGCACGTCGATGTCGGCGATGGCCTGACGAGAAAGTGCTCGTCCGGTGACCTTCTCCCCTGGCGCGCCATCTGCCAGGGCGTTGACAGTCGTTGCAGAGAACCTGGTTTATGAAGGGGCGGCCGCGCAACGACCGACCGAAGGGTATCTTCATTTAGGTAACCCTCAGCTAAAGCGCCGAACGGCGCGGGAAGGACCGCCTGGATGCGACACCGCGGACGCGAGGAGCAAGAAAGAACCGGCGCACGCGAGGAGCAAGAAAGAACCGGCCCACGCGAGGAGCATGCAAAATTCCGTTGGAGCCGGCTCGCCGCCGTGGTGTCAACCCTTGCCGTCGTGCTCGGAATGACCGCCTGCTCGTCCTCGGGCGACAGCGACGAACTGCTCATCTACAACGCCCAGCACGAATCGCTGACCAAGGAATGGATTGACGCCTTCACCAAGGAGACCGGTATCAAGGTCACCTACCGGCAGGGCGGCGATACCGAGCTGGGCAATCAACTGGTCGCCGAGGGCGATGCCTCGCCCGCCGATGTCTTCCTGACCGAGAACTCCCCCGCGATGGCCGCCGTGGAAAGGGCCGGCCTGTTCGCTGACCTGAACTCCGACACCCTCGATCAGGTTCCGGCGCCATATCGTCCTGCCACGGGCAAGTGGACCGGCGTCGCCGCGCGCAGCACCGTCTTCGTCTACAACAAGACCAAACTGCAGCCCGACCAGCTGCCGAAATCCATGCTGGACCTCCAGCAGCCCGAGTGGAAGGGCCGGTGGGGCGGCGCTCCAGCCAAGGCCGACTTTCAGGCCATCGTGTCAGCGCTGCTCCAACTGAAGGGCGAGTCCGCCACCGCGCAGTGGCTGGCCGGCATGAAGGCCAACGCCAAGATCTACAACGACAACATCGCGACCATGAAGGCCGTCAACGACGGTGAGGTCGACGGCGGAATCATCTACCACTACTACTGGTTCCGCGACCAAGCCAATACCAAAGAGGGCAGCGGCAATACGGCGCTGCACTACTTCAAGAACTCCGACCCCGGCGCGTTCATCAGCCTATCCGGCGGCGGCGTGCTCAAGTCCAGCAAGAAGCAGGACCAGGCGCAGCAGTTCATCAAGTTCGTCACCGGTAAGGCCGGACAGGAAGTGCTCGAGAAGGGCACGTCGTTCGAGTATCCGGTGGGCAGCGGGGTTCCTGCGAATTCCGCTCTGCCGCCGCTTGATTCGCTGCAGGCGCCCAAAGTCGATCCGTCGACGCTGGACGCGCAGAAGGTGACGGAGCTGATGACGAAGGCGGGCTTGTTGTAGGTGGTCGCTCCCCTGGTCGGCCGAGCCGACGATCAGACGCTGGTCTCGCGCCCCGCGGCTCCCGCGCCGCGGTCAGAACCGGCGGCCCGGCCAGGCCCGCTGGTGTCGGCAACGGTCGCGATCCTGGTTGCCGCGACCTGCATCCCGCTCGGATACGTCGTGTGGGGCGCGATCTCCGTCGGCTGGGCCCGTGCCTACGAGTTGGTGGTCCGGCCGCGGGTCGGCGAGCTGCTGATCAACACCGTCGCACTGATCGTGGTGACCGTGCCGTTGTGTGTGGCGATCGGTGTTGCGGTTGCCTGGCTTGTGGAACGCACGGATCTGCCCGGCCGTGGCTTCTGGCGCCCGCTTTTCGTCGCCCCACTTGCCGTTCCGGCGTTCGTCAACAGCTATGCATGGGTCGGGGTGATCCCGTCCATGCACGGCCTCTGGGCCGGCGTACTGATCACCACGCTGTCGTACTTCCCGTTCATGTATCTGCCCGTCGCCGCCACACTGCGACGGCTGGACCCCGCCATCGAGGAATCGGCCCGCTCCCTCGGATCCGATTCCGCACGAGTGTTCTTCCGTGTGGTGCTGCCCCAGCTGCGGCTGGCCATCCTCGGCGGCAGCCTGCTCATCGGCGTGCATCTGCTGGCCGAATACGGCGCCTTCGCCATGGTCCGTTTCGACACCTTCACCGTCGCGATTTTCCAGCAGTTCCAGGTCACGTTCGACGGAGCGGCGGGCAGCATGCTGGCCGGTGTCCTCGTCCTGCTGTGCCTGGTGCTGCTGTTCGGTGAGGCGGCCGCCCGCGGTCGGGCGCGTTATGCGCGCATCGGGTCCGGGGTCCCCCGTGCAGCGGTGCCGATCCATCTGGGCCACAGCGCTTTTCCCGCGACGGCGGGTCTTGCGGTGCTGACGGTGCTGGCGATCGGTGTGCCGGTGTGGACGATCGTGCGGTGGCTGTGGATCGGCGGCGTCACTGTGTGGGACTTCACCGCGATCGCCAACGCCCTCGGTCAGACCGTCACACTTGCGACCCTCGCAGCAGTGCTCACGACCGTATTGGCCTTTCCCGTCGCCTGGGTGGCGGTCCGGTCGAACGGACCACTGGCGCGCGCCGTGGAGGGCGCGAACTACATCACCAGTTCACTTCCCGGCATCGTCACCGCGCTGGCGTTTGTGACGGTCGCCATCCACTTCACCCGCCCGCTCTACCAGACGGTGGCGCTGATCGTCTTCGCGTATGTTCTGCTGTTCATGCCCCGTGCACTGGTCAACGTCCGCGCAGGGCTCGCCCAGGTACCGCCGAGCCTCGAGGAGGCGTCGCGGTCGCTGGGCCGATCGCCCAGTGCCACGTTCTTCCGCGTCACCCTGCGGCTGACCGCGCCCGCCGCGGCCGCCGCGGCGTCGTTGGTCTTCGTCGCCGTGGCCACCGAGCTGACCGCGACCCTGCTGCTCGCCCCCACCGGCACCAGGACGTTGTCGATGCTGTTCTGGTCCTTCAGCAGCGAACTGGACTACGCCGCCGCCGCGCCCTACGGCCTGGCCCTGGTGGTGCTCGCCGTTCCGGTGACGCTGATCCTGTTCCGGCAGTCGACCAAGGTGGCATCGCTATGACCGCCATGCTCGACATCCGCGGACTGGCCAAGTCATTCAACGGCCACACCGTGCTTGACCACATCGACCTCAGCGTCGTTGCAGGCAGCACCACCGCCGTCGTCGGATCGTCCGGTTGCGGCAAGACCACGCTGCTGCGGCTCGTCGCCGGATTCGAGACCCCCGACGCGGGCACCATCACGATCTCCGGCGGACAGGTCGCCGGCCCCGACCGGTGTGTCGCCCCCCACCGGCGCAGCGTCGGCTACGTCGCACAGGACGGCGCGCTGTTCCCGCATCTGACCGTCGGGCAGAACATCGCGTACGGCCTGTCCGGCTCCGCGCGCCGCCGCGACGTCCGCAACCGGGTCACGGAGTTGCTCGAAACCGTCTCGCTCGACGCCTCATACGCCTCACGTCGACCCCATCAGCTGTCCGGTGGACAGCAGCAGCGCGTCGCCCTCGCCCGGGCTCTGGCCCGCAAGCCGGATCTGATGCTGCTCGACGAACCGTTCAGCGCGCTGGACACCGGGCTGCGGGCATCCACCCGCAAGGCGGTGACCCGGTTGCTCACCGACGCCGGAGTGACCACCCTGCTGGTGACCCACGACCAGGAGGAGGCGCTGTCGGTCGCCGACCAGATCGCGGTCATGCGTGACGGCCGCTTCACCCAGGTCGGCGCCCCCCAAGATGTCTACCGTCAGCCCGCCGACCGCTTCACCGCCGAATTCCTGGGCGACTGCATCGCCCTGCCGTGCACCGTGGCGTCCGGTGTCGCCGAGTGTGTCCTCGGCAAAGTGCCCGTGCCGACCTCGCTCGCCGACGGTCCGGCGATGCTGGCGCTTCGGCCCGAACAGCTTGTGGCAACGGTGGTTACGGACACAGAAGCACATGACGGCGTCGGCACGGTCATCGGCATCGAGTTCCTCGGTCACGACGTCCTGCTGACGATCGACCCCGCCGGCGACATCTCGCCGATCATCGTGCGGCAGCACAGTCTCAACCCGCCGCCGATCGACGCCAAGGTCCGCATCGAGGTGATCGGGAACGGGGTCGTCCTGCGGTGAGTCTGCTCGTCGACCGGCTACACGAGCACGGCGATCGTGTGGCTGTGCTGACCGAAGCCACGTCGCTGACCTACCGAGACCTCGCCGAACAGGTCGCCGCCGTCGCTGCTCGGCTCAAAGTGGCCCGAAGGTTGGTGCTGCTCGAGACGCGCAACGACCTGCCCACCCTGGTCCACTATCTCGGCGCGCTTGCGGGCGATCACGTGGTGCTACCGATGACGGCAGGGCACGACCACTCCGCGGCGCTGCGGTCGTACGATCCCGACGTCGTCATCGACGGCGACCGTATCCACGAACGCCGCCAGGGCAGCGCTCACCGTCTGCATCCCGAGCTCGCCCTGCTGTTGTCCACATCCGGCAGCACCGGCTCACCGAAGCTGGTTCGGCTGTCCCGAGCCAACCTCATCGAGAATGCGATGGCGATCGCCGACGTCCTCGACATCAGAGAAACCGACCGGGCCGCAACGACTCTGCCGATGTCATATTGCTACGGCCTGTCGGTGATCCACAGCCATCTGGTTCGCGGAGCGGGCTTGATTCTCACCGACCGCTCGGTCATCGACGGCGATTTCTGGACGCTGTTCCGCGAGAAACACGGTACGTCGTTCGCCGGCGTGCCCTACACGTTCGACATGCTCGAGCGGATCAACTTCGACGCCATCGAGCTACCCGATCTGCGCTTCCTCACGCAGGCCGGTGGACGACTGTCACCCGAACGCGTGCGCAGCTTCGCCGCACTCGGGGAGCGCAGGGGCTGGCGGCTCTTCGTCATGTACGGCGCGACGGAGGCCACGGCCCGGATGGCTTGTCTGCCACCGCAGCTCGCTCAGTCGCACCCCTCCTCGATCGGCCGGCCGATCCCGGGTGGCTCCTTCACCCTCGAGCCGCTCGAGGGATGGTCCGACCCCGAGGTGGGTGAACTGACCTATCGCGGACCCAACGTCATGATGGGCTACGCGCACAACTCGGCGGACCTGGCGCTGGGCAAGACGGTCGACACCCTGCACACGGGCGATGTCGCGCGCCGCACACCCGACGGGCTCTACGAGGTCATCGGTCGCAGCAGCCGCTTTGTCAAGCTATTCGGCCTGCGCGTCGACCTGCATCGGGTGGAATCCGCCCTGAGCGCTGAGGGCGTGACAGCCTTCTGCATCGACGACGACGAGCGGCTGCTGGTCGCCGCGGCCCACCCCGATGAGCCTGCCGTGCAACGCATCACGGTGACAGCCTCCGGGCTCCCTGCGTCCGCTGTCCGAGTCGTCACCGTTTCCGAACTACCGCTGCTGCCGTCGGGCAAGCCGGACTACCAGGCCATCAGGGAGATTGCGCGCCGAACCGATGGGCCGGCGAAGTTGACCGGCGGCTTACCCGCTCTGTTCGCCGACGTGCTGCAGATCGACCCGCGGACCATCCAGCCGCACCAGAGCTTCGTCGACCTCGGCGGCAACTCACTGTCCTACGTGGCCATGTCGGTTCGGCTGGAGCGCGCGCTGGGCCGGCTTCCCGTCGACTGGCAGAGCCGGTCGCTGGCCGAATTGGAGCGCATGCGCATCACGCCGCCGGAACGGCGGTCGTGGTCGTTGCTGGGTACCACCCTGGAGACCAGTGTGGCGCTGCGCGCGGTGGCCATCGTGTTGATCGTCGGATCGCACGCCGCCCTGTACGAGATGTGGGGCGGCGCGCACCTGCTGCTGGGCATCGCCGGGTACAACTTCGGCCGGTTCTGTCTGACCCCCGTTCCCCGCCGGGACCGGGTTCGCCACCTGCGCAGGACAATCGGGTGGATCGTCGTCCCATCGTCGATATGGATCGTGGTCGCGCTTCTGATCACCGACGACTACCACTGGACCAACCTGCTGTTCGTCGAGAAGTTCTTCGGTCCGGAGCACAGCATGACCGCGGGCCGGCTGTGGTTCGTCGAAGTGCTGGTGTGGATTCTGGTCGCCTTGACGTTTGTGATCTGGCTGCCGGCAGCCGACCGGATGGAGCGGCGCCACCCGTTCGTGTTCGCGGCCACCTTTCTGGTCATCGGGTTGGCGCTGCGGTACGACCTTCTCGGCCTGCACCTCGGCGACGACGCATGGTTCACGGTTCTGGCCTTCTGGTTCTTCGCAGCCGGCTGGGCCGCAGCCAAGTCGTCGGCGGTGTGGCAGCGTCTCGCCGTGACGCTGGTCCTGTTCGTCAGCCTGCACGGCTACTTCGACAGCACGCATCGGGAACTGTTGGTGCTGGCCGGCTTCCTGCTGCTGATCTGGCTGCCCGCGATCCGCTGCCCGGCCTGGTTGACGGTCGTGGCGGGCACGGTGGCGGAGGCCTCGCTCTACACCTATCTGACGCACTATCAGGTGTATCCGCTGTTCGACGCGCAACCGCTGCTCGGTGTTGCCGCGGCCGTCATCGTCGGCGTGCTGCTCACCAGGGTGCTGAACGCATCGCGAACGTGGGTGCGTGAGCGCGGCGTGCGTGCCGCTACCGCGGACCCGGTTCCCGCTCTGCGATGAGCCCCTCCTGCACCACGGTCGCCGCGATGACGCCGTCGGCGCGCACGAGGCTTCCCGTCACCACACCGCGCCCGCGCGCGGCCGCCGGTGACCGGGTCTCCAGCAGGTTCCATTCGTTCGCGCGGACCGGTTGGTGAAACCAGATCGACGAATCGGTCGTGCCGCTGCGGTGGGTGCGGGCCTTCATCGAATACCCGTGCACCTGCAGCGCGGGGTCGATCATGTACACGTCGGTGACGTATGCCGCGACGAGCGTGTGCATCAGCGGAGCGTCGGGCATCGGAACCGTTGCCCGCCACCAGAATCGCCGGACGAACTCGCCGCTGGTGACCACGTCGGCAATCCTGATGTCCAGCTCGTCGAGCGGCATCGACGGCGCCGGACCGGCAGGGCCTGTCCGCGGCAACAGTTCCGGATCGCAGGGCATGCGTTCGTAGTGGCCGTGCTCCGGTCCCGGGAGGTCGACGGCGAAGGACACCGACGACGTCGTCAGCAGCCGTCCGCCCTGATGGGAGTCGACTCGCCGGGCCGCGGTGGTTCGTCCGTCGAACACCGGCGTGACCGTGTATTCGACGGGCTGACCGGCCTCTCCCCCGCGCAGAAACTGCAGGTGCATGGTGGTGGGCGGTCGGTCGGACTCCACGGTCCGGCACGCCGCGGCGAGGCTCTGCGCGACGAACTGACCGCCGAACGCGCGCTTGCCTTGCGGACCACTGGGTGGCCCGAGCCAAGTCCTTTCGTCGGCACCCTGCTTCAGCTCGAGCACTTTCAGCAGCCGGCTCATCGCACGGTGCCTGACTTGGTCAGCGCGGCGATATCGCCCTCGCTGAGCCCCAACCAGTCGGCAAGCACCCCCGCGGTGTCGTCGCCCAACGCCGGCGCGGGCACTGCCTTGGGGTAGTCGCCGTCGATCGCCAGCGGCAGGCCGGGCGCCAAGTATTCGCCGACTCGAGGCTGGTTCAGCGGAGTGAACATGGGGTTCGCCGTCACCCGAGCATCGGTGATCACCTCCGCGAAGGTGCGGTATCGCTCCCACAGGACGGACGACGACGACAATGCGTGGGTGACTTCCGAGGCCGTATGCGCGGAGAACCACTCGGCGAACAGGCCCGTGAGCGCGTCGCGGTGCCGGTATCGCTCGCCCTCGTCGGTGAAGTCGGCATCGAGCGTTGCGGCAAGGGCGGCAACCACTTTCGCTGTCCCGGTGAGTTCGGTCAGGTCGCGGAAGTGGCGCTGTGTGAGCGCCACGACCATGAACGACACCCCGTCGCTGCTGGTGAACTCCTGGCCATACTGGCCGTAGATCGAGTTGCCGATCCGTTCCCGGGTGGCGCCGTTCACCATCACCTCGGTGAGGAACCCGAGGTTGCCCGCCGTCGCCAATGCGACGTTCTCCAGCGGGATGGAGATCCGCTGGCCCTGCCCGGTGATGTCGCGGTGGCGCAGCGCGGTGACGACGGCCAGTGCCGCGTAGATGCCGCACGTGACATCCCACGCCGGCAGCACATGGTTTACCGGGGCGGCGAGCTCGTCCGGCCCGGTCACCATCGGAAATCCGAGGCCCGCGTTGACCGTGTAGTCCACGCCAGTACCGCCGTCGGCACGCCCGGACACTTCGACGTGGATCAGGTCGGGCCGCAGCCTCGTCAAGGTGTCATATGAATGCCATTCGCGCCCGGCCACATTCGTGATCAGCACGCCACTCTCGGCGATCAGGCTCTGCACGAGGTCCTGGCCTTCCGGTGAGCGGATGTCGGCCGCTACAGAGCGCTTGCCCTTGTTCAGTCCAGCCCAGTAGATGCTTGTCCCGTCGTCGGTGACGGGCCAGCGTTTGTAGTCGGCGGCGCCTCCGATCGGGTCGACCCGCACCACCTCGGCGCCGAGCTGGCCTAGCGTCATACCGGCTAACGGCACCGCGACGAAGCTGGAGATCTCCACGATTCGGACGCCGGCCAGTGGTCGCGTCGCCTGGGCAGTCACGCGGCAAGTGTAAGCAGCGGTCTAACCGGCCAGTTTGATGGCCGCCGCCTCGATCGTCTCCTCGGACAGCAGTACCTCCAGCGCGGCGTCGCCGAGCGGGATGAAGCTGTCCGCGCTGGCGACCCGAGCCACTGCACCGGCATACCCGTGGTCGAGCAGGGTCGCCAGAATGCCCTCGCCGACTCCCCCGGTCTGGCGGGTTTCGTCGACGATGAGCGTCTTCGCGGTGGCGGCCGCCTCGCCCAGCATGTCCTCGACCGGAAGTGGCGCCAGCCACCGCAGATCGACGACGCGGGCGCCGATGCCGCGAGATTCGAGTCGCCGCGCGACGCGCAGGCTCATCCGCACGCCGTTGGCGAACGTGAGAATGGTCAGATCGGTTCCGGCACCGTAGGTTCGGGCCCGACCGACAGCTACACCCGCGCTGGGATAGGTCGCCAACCACTGCTCGTCGCCGTCCTCGTAGAGGTCGCGGGTGTGGTACAGCGCGATCGGCTCGAGAAAAACGCAGACCGCACCCGCCGTCTTCGCCGCGGCGGCGCAGGTGTGCAGCATCGCCGCGGCGTCATCGGGACGGGCGGGCGAGGCGATCAGCACTCCGGGGATGTCGCGGATCGCGGCGATCGAGTTGTCGTTGTGAAAATGACCGCCGAAGCCCTTCTGATAGCCGTATCCCGCGACCCGGACCACCATCGGGTTGCGGTACTGCCGGTTGGAGAAGAACTGCAGGGTCGCGCCCTCACCGCGAATCTGGTCGGCGGCGTTGTGCAGGTACGCGAGGTATTGGATCTCGGGGATGGGCAGCAGTCCCGATACCCCGGCGCCGAGCGCCAGGCCGAGGATGGACTGCTCGTCGAGCAGCGTGTCGAACACCCGGGCGGAGCTGGTCCGGTTGAGCAGCCCCCGGGTTACCCCGTAGACGCCGCCTTTTCGTGCGACGTCCTCGCCGAACACGATGGCTTCCGGGTAGCGGTCCAGGATGTCGTGCAGCGCGCGGTTGATCCCGAGGGCCACCGTGGTCGGCGCGTCGGGATCGCTGGAGCGCACCGATGCGGCCAGCGACGCGGGCGCAGCGGTGAGCGCCTCTTCCATGCCGAGCGTCAGCGGCTGCATCACCGCCTGCGCGCTGTCGAGCTGCGCGGCCTCGTTGACATCGGCCGCCAGCTCCATCACCTCGGTGCGTTTGGCCTCATACCGGTCGAGCACTTCCGACGGCGTGAGCACGCCCTCGTCGATCAATAGTTTCGCGGTGCGCAGCAACGGGTCTCGGTCAAAATCGGCGGCGATCTCGTCGGGCCGACGATAGGACGGTTCGTAGTCGGATCCGGCATGACCCATCAGGCGGACCGTTCGCAGGTGCAGGAACGCCGGCCTGCGACGGGTCCGGACCCAGTCGGCGGCCGCCGTTGCGGCATCGAACGTCTCGGGCAGATCGCATCCGTCGGCGCCGAAATACGCCAAGCCGGCGCGGTTTCCGTAGGTCTGCTCGATCCAGCCACGAGGAGTTTTGACGCTGATGCCGATTCCGTTGTCCTCGCACACGAACAACAGCGGCATCGGCACACCCTGGTACGCCGAATGCAACGCGGTGTTGATCGCCCCCACCGCGGTGGAGTGGTTCACCGATGCGTCGCCGAAACTACACACCGTGATCGCGTCGTCGGGCCACGCGCACGTCACTCCCAGTTTCTTGGCGCGCGCGATGGAGAACGCCACTCCGAGCGCCCGCGGCAGGTGCGATGCGATGGTCGACGTCTGCGGAATGATGTGCAGATCATGGCGGCCGAACACCTTGTGCCTGCCGCCTGCGATCGGCTCCTCGGTTGCGGCGACAAGGCCGAGCAGCACGTCGCGCAGCGGTTCCGGTCCGTCGACCAGTGCGGCGCGCGCCAGGAAGAAGGCGCCCGACCGGTAGTGCAGCAGCGCGGGATCGGTCGGCCGCAGCGCGGCCGCGACGGCCGCGTTGCCCTCGTGCCCCGACGATCCGATGGTGTAGTAACCCCTGCCCTGCGCGCGCAGCCATCGCGCGCCCAGATCGAGATGACGGCTGCCGAGCTGAACATCGAACAGCGCCAAGCACACTCGCGCGGTCAATGACGACCCGTCCCGTACCGGCTCATCCGCGCCTCCTCGGCGCGTCGAGGAGCGCATCGCGGCGATGGTGGCGGTGAAGTACTCGTCGATGGGTTCGGCCACGGGTCTTCCGGTTCAGCGACTGATCGTAGGGCGGGCCACTACGTTACGGATGAACGCCACGATCCGTGCGGCGCCGCTCCGCTGCGGGTCCTGATCGGGATCGTAGATCGCGATGCTGCCGCCGATGCACACGGCCAGCGTGGTGAACAACGCCATCACCAGGTCGATGAGTTGGTCCCAGGTGAGGCCGCCAGGCTCGTCGGGGAAATCCGGTAGTCCCTGCGCCGGAAACACGACGGGGTCCAGCACGTCGAGGTCGATGTGCAACCACCACCGGTCGATCCGCGCGGCGAGCTCCTCGATGGCACGCCGGCCGGCGCCGGCGGGGTCGTCGGCGACCTCGGCGAGCGGTGCCACCCACACACCGTTGTCGGCGAGGGTGCCGACGTTGAACTGCTGCCGCCACGCGTCGTCGCGCGGGCCGAGCACGACGAGCCGGTCGCGGCTCAGCGCTGGGAGGCGATCGGCGAGTTCACCCCCTAGGGTGCGCCCGGTCAGACCGAGCAGCAGCCCGAGTTCGGTGTTGGCGGCTTCGCCGTCTTCGGACACGTCGAGCGGCATGGTGTCCTCGTGGCCGTCGATGAACACCAGCCCGACCTCACCGACGTGATCGCGCAGCCCGGTCACGATGCCGAGCAGCGTCGAGCAGTCGCCCCCGTACACGATCGGCAGCCTGCCCGCGTTGACCGCCGAGCCGACCCGCTCGTTGAGCGCGCGCGTCATCGCCAGCAACGCCCGTTCGTTGATCAGGCTCGTCGGCCCGCGGCCGGGATCGCCTGGGGGCAGATCGAGGTCGCCGTGGCAGGCGAGGTGGTGGTGTTCGAAGGCGTCGAGCAGCCCGGCGTCGCGCAGTGCGGCCGCCGCGCGTGCCTGGTGACCGGGCCGCCCGTAGCCGTCGAACGGAACGCCGATCAGCTCGATTTCGGCGATTGTCTCGCTCCTCGTGTGTACAGCATCCGATTACCCCGCGATGACCGAGGCGCCACCGGGGCGCCGGTCGGCAGCACGCCGGGGCCCACCGTCGATGATCACCACCCGAACATATGCCGAGCGCGGCGTCAGGTCGGCCGCAATCACACCAACTCGATGGCGTCGGCGATGCTCTCCAGCACCCGGCTGGGCCGGAACGGGTACCGCTCGACCTCCTCGCGGGTGGTCGAGCCGGTCAGCACCAGGATGGTCTCCAGTCCCGCCTCGATGCCCGCGACGACGTCGGTGTCCATCCGGTCACCCACCATGTAGGTGCTCTCGGAGTGCGCCTCGATGCGGTTGAGCGCGCTGCGGAACATCATCGGGTTGGGCTTGCCGACGAAGTACGGCTCCCGTCCGGTCGCCTTGGTGACCATTGCCGCCACCGAGCCCGTCGCGGGCAGCGGTCCCTCCGCCGAGGGCCCGGTGACGTCGGGGTTGGTGGCGATGAACCGAGCGCCGGCCAGGATCAGCCGGATCGCCTTGGTGATCGCCTCGAAGGAATACGTCCGCGTCTCGCCGAGGACGACGAAGTCCGGGTCGACGTCGGTCAGCGTGTAGCCGGCCTCGTGCAGGGCCGTGGTCAGACCTGCCTCGCCGATGACGTACGCCGATCCCCCCGGTAACTGGTCATCGAGAAAGGCCGCCGTCGCCAGCGCCGACGTCCAGATCGCCGACTCCGGCACCGACAAACCCGACCGCATCAGGCGCGCCGCAAGATCGCGGGGGGTGAAGATCGAGTTGTTGGTGAGGACGAGGAACGGCCGCCCCTTCTCGACGAGCCGCTGCAGGAACTCGGCGGCCCCTGGCAGCGCATGCTCCTCGCGTACGAGGACGCCGTCCATGTCTGTCAGCCAGCACTGCGGCGTCGATCGCACGTGCCTAGTCTGCCAATTCCATCCGCCCGATTCCGGGCTTCACCACAAAGTCGGGTATCCCGTCGTCACCTCTGGACACCTTACATACCTATGGTAGGTTATTACCTATTCAGAGTATGTTAATTCCTGGTTCGGAGGTCACCATGTCTCTCACCGTCAGTACGGTCGCGAATCTGAAGGAGATCTCGGAGCGCTACTTCGCCGCATGGGCGGACCGCGATCCGGACGCGATCGTCAATCTCCACACAGAAGACACCCAGTTCTGGACACGCCTCGGCGGGGAACCGGTCGTCGGCCGCGAGGCCGTCCGCGCCACGTTCGCCGGCCTTTTCGACACCTTCCCCGACTTCTCGTTCGAGACGTACCGCGTGCTCTTTGGAGAAGACCACTGGGTATTGGACTGGGCGCTGATCTCGGGGGACATTCGGTTCGACTGCCTCGACGTGGTCGTGGTGTCGCCCGCGGGGCTCGTCGCGCGAAAGGACACCTTCGTCGACGCCGTCGCGTTGCAGGCCGCCATGGGAGCGGGTGCGCGATGACCAGCACCGTCGCCGACAGCGGCACACCCGCTGACCAACTGCCCGGGTTCGACCGGCTGCCCGCCGAGCACCTCTTCGATATGCACGTCGAACTTCAACCGGCACAAGTGATTTCCACAGCGCTGGGCACCAGGCTGACGTTCATCACCAACGGCGGCGTGATCGACGGCCCGCAGATGCGAGGTGAAATACTGCCCGGGGGCGGTGATTGGCTGCTGGTCGGCAGCGACCAGGTCGGTCGGGTCGACGTTCGCGCCACACTGCGAACCCACGACGGAGCCCTCATCCACTACGAGACCAGAGGCGTCATCAAGATCCCCGCTGACGGCCTCGGTCGCCTGGCGGCCGGGCAAGCGCTGCCGTTCGAGGAGACCTATGTGCGCACGACGCCGACGTTTCAGACCGCTGACGAGCGCTACGCCTGGCTAAACGAGATCGTCGCAGTCGGCTACAACGTGCTGTCCCCGGATCACATCGATTACCGCGTCTATCGCCTGCTGTAGCGGCGCGACACGGGGGCCGTCCATTGCCCAGTAGCCGTTATCGTGAGTTCGTGCCGGCCAAGCAGGCGAGACGAACTCAAGCGGAGCGCACCGCGTCGACGACGACCGCCCTCGTCGACGCCGCACGCGAACTCTTCGCGCAGGACGGCTACGCCGCGACCTCGCTGGACGCGGTGGCCGCCAAGGCCCGCGTCACCAAAGGTGCCGTCTACCATCACTTCCAGGGCAAGCAGCAATTGTTCGAAGCCGTATTCGTCCGCGAGGTTGCGCGGCTCTGCGCGGCGATGCCCGCCGTCTACGCATCCAAGCGCGATCCATGGGATGCCTTCGCGGCCTGCTGTCGCGCATTTCTCGAGGAGTGTCTCGAACCGGGCGTACAGCGGATCATGCTGCTCGATGCGCTGGCGGCCGTGGGATGGGAGGGCCTGCGCCGCATGGAAGCTCCGATGATGGAACTGATGGAGATCGCCATCGCCCGGGCAGTGGACTCTGGACGGATAGCCCCACGGCCCGCCGCTCCCCTCGCCGTCTTCCTCTACGGCGCCCTCTGCGAGACGGCGATGAACGTCGCGCGCGCCGACAACCAGAAGACCGCCCATCGAAGGGCGCTGGCCGAACTGAGCCACGTACTGGCCGGCCTTCGGGTCGACTGAGCACACCGGCCGCGACCATCGGCGGCATTGCGTCGGCACCGGGTTGTTCGGCTGCGGCTAGATTGACCGCGTGGAGACCATCACGATCGATGCACCGGACGGCCCGATCGACGCCCTGCTGAGTGTGCCCGACGGACCGGGGCCGTGGCCGGGTGTGGTGCTGGTCCACGACGCGATCGGCTACAAGCCGGACAACGAGAGAATCTCGCGTCGCGTCGCCGCGGCGGGCTACATCGCGATCACGCCGAACATGTTCGCCCGCGGCGGGCTGGCCCGCTGCATCACCCGGGTGTTCCGGGACCTGCTCACCAAGCGCGGCCGGGCACTCGATGACATCCTCGCCGCCCGCGACCACCTGCTCGCGCTGCCGCAAGCCTCCGGCACCGTCGGCATCGCCGGATTCTGCATGGGCGGCCAGTTCGCTTTGGTGATGTCGCCGAAAGGGTTTGGCGCCTCAGCGCCCTTCTACGGCACCCCGCTGCCCCGCAATCTCAGCGCAACGCTGAACGGCGCGTGTCCGATCGTGGCCAGCTTCGGCCGTCGCGACCCGATCGGCATCGGCGCCGCGGCCAAACTTCAGAAGGTCGTCGACGACAAGCACATCGACGCCGACATCAAGGTCTACCCCGATGCGGGACACAGCTTCGCCAACCAGCTGCCCGCCCAACCGCTGATCCGCGTCACGGGATTCGGTTACCACGAGGCCGCCGAAGCCGACGCTTGGTCGCGGGTCTTCGGCTTCTTCGGCGAACACCTGCGAGCACCCGCAGGCCAGTGACTATTCGGGCAGCCGCAGTTCGGGCTTCTCGACCTCTTCGATGTTCACGTCCTTGAACGTGATCACCCGCACCTGCTTCACGAACCGGGCCGGCCGGTACATGTCCCACACCCAGGCGTCGGCCAGCCGCAGCTCGAAGTACACCTCGCCCTCGGCGTTGCGGGGCACCATCTCGACGCTGTTTGCCAGGTAGAACCGCCGCTCGGTTTCCACCACGTAGCTGAACTGCCCGACGATGTCCTTGTATTCGCGGTACAGCGAGAGCTCCATCTCGGTTTCGTACTTCTCGAGATCTTCGGCACTCATCGCTTCAACAGTCCTTCGTGTTGGTCTCGCCCTTGGCTCTTCGCGCAAGCGCTCATCGCACCACCAATCTTCCCCTACCCCACTTCGTCCTGCCGCTCCGGTACGCAGTCACCCGCGAGCTCGGTGATCACCCGCGTGCCGGTCGGCGTGACCACGCGGCGAACGTTGATGAACGAGTACCGGTGCTGGCTGCACGGCCCGAGCCGGGCCAGCGCCGCCCCGTGCGCGGGCGTGCTGTAACCCTTGTGGTCGGCGAAGCCGTAACCGGGGTGTTCGGTCTCCATCTTCACCATCAGCCGATCCCTGCTGACCTTGGCCAGCACGCTGGCGGCGGCGATACAGGCCGCTGCCGCGTCACCGCCCACCACCGGCAGCGACGGCGCGGGCAGCCCCGGTACCCGGAACCCGTCGCTCAGCACATATCCCGGACGTACGGGCAGTCCGGCGATCGCCCTGCGCATCCCCTCGATATTGGCCACATGCACCCCGCGGCGGTCCACCTCCGTCGACGGGATGAACACCACGTGATAGGCCAGTGCGTACCGCCGGATCAGGGGGAACAGCCGCTCGCGTTCCTTCTCGGTGAGCTTCTTGGAATCGTCGAGCGCGGCCAGGCTCTCCAGCCGATTCGGCCCGAGCACACACGCGGCCACGACCAGCGGTCCGGCACAGGCGCCCCGGCCGACTTCGTCCACGCCGGCTACCGGGCCGAGCCCGGAGCGATACAGCGCCGACTCCAGGGTGCGAAGCCCCGAGGACTTACGGATCGCCGTTCGTGGCGGCCAGGTCGCCGGCAAACTAGCCCTTTTTCTCTTCGCGCGAGACGATCATCGCCAGCCCCGCCTACTGAGTCTGCGGATTCACCGAGTTGATGCCACCCCATCGCGATGGCGGCCAGGCGATGAACCGCGCCTTTCCGATGACATTGGCCAGTGGAACGGTTCCCGCGTTCGGATCGCCGGTGCACTTGATCCCGCTCTGGAAATCCGCCGCACTGTCCGAGCAATGCACCCGCGAATCCGCCGAATGGGTGCGGTTGTCGCCCATCACCCATACCCGGCCGTCGGGCACCTTAACCGGCCCGAACTCGAAGCCGAGACAGCGGTACTTGTCGGGATCGGGCACATTCATCGTCTGGAGACTGAGATACGGCTCTTTCAGCGGCTTCCCGTCGACGGTCAACCCCGTGCTCTGGCGACACTCAACGGTCTGGCCGCCCGTCGCGATCACCCGTTTGACAAGGTCGTTCTCGTCCGGCGGGACGAAGCCGACGAACGAAAGGGCGTTCTGTATCCACCGCACCGCGGTGTTGTCTGAGCGGATGGATTTGTAGCCGGCGTTCCAGTTCGGCGGACCCTTGAACACGATCACGTCGCCGGGCCGCGGATCGGTAAACCGGTACGTCAGCTTGTCGACCATGATCCGGTCACCGACGCAGCCGGAACAGCCATGCAACGTGGGCTCCATGGATTCCGACGGGATGAGATACGGACGGGCGATGAACGTCAGCATCAGGTAGTACAGGCCGACCGCGATCACGACGAGAATGGCGGCCTCGCGCAGTGCGCCGCCCTTGCGCTTCTTCTTGTCCGCGGCCTCGTCGGCCTTCTCGTCGGTCGCCTCTGCGGCGTCGTCGTCGAGCGTCCGCTCGGGTGAGGAGTCTGGGGAGTCCGTGGTTCCGCTCACCGGATCAGCGTATCCGCGACGGTCCCGCGCCCCGCGCCGCCCGCATCACAGCGACGGCATCGGGTCGCCGCCGACCTCAGCGCTTTTCCTTGATCTTCGCCTTCTTGCCGCGAAGTTCGCGCAGGTAGTAGAGCTTGGCGCGGCGCACGTCACCACGGGTGACGACCTCGATGTGGTCGATGTTCGGCGAGTGCACAGGGAACGTCCGCTCAACGCCGACGCCGTAGCTTTCCTTGCGCACGGTGAAGGTCTCGCGGATTCCGCCGCCCTGGCGGCGCAGCACGACACCCTTGAAGACCTGGATGCGTTCCTTCGCGCCCTCGATGACCTTGACGTGCACATTGACGGTGTCCCCGGCGCTGAAGTCCGGAATGTCGTCGCGCAACGACGACTGATCGACGAAGTCCAGCGTGTTCATCGGTGACTCTTCCTTAACTGTTTTACGTGTTCGCGGCCAACAGCGGGTCCGCGGTGACGCGTCGCCGCGCCGATGGGTTCGGGCGTATCTGATGCGCATCGCGGCAGCCACCGCATCCGCACAGACAACTGGTCAATTGTGCCAGACGGGGCTGCATGCAGTGAAATCGCCGGCCCTACCGCGCTCGGCACGCAAGCCCAGCGCCGACCGGTTAGGCTTACCTGCACGGGCGGGCAACAGTCTGCTGCGCCCGTTCCCCGTCGGACTCTCGGAGGATACCTATGCGTCGGCGGCCATCGAGGTTGGTCGCAGCGACTGTATTGCTGCTCGCCCTGACGGGCTGCGAAGCCCGTTCGTATGGCACGCCGCCGGCGGTGGATCCCGACGCTCCCCTGTTGACGGTCGTCGCCCCACAGGGCCCACAGGCTCCCCTGCCAGAGGCCGCGCCCAACGAGTCCGTCGCAACCTTCGACGGCCTCGATGCCCGCACCGAGCAGGCCACGGCCGAAGCCACCGCCAAGGGCGCCGACCTCACCACCGTCGTGCTCGACCGCTCGACCGGACAGCAAGTGACCAACGGTAACGGCAGGGGAATCGCAATCGCTTCCGTTGTGAAACTGTTCATCGCCGACGACATGCTGCTGCGAGGACCGCCACTGTCCCCCGACGACCGCAAGATGTTCGATTCGATGCTGCGCTCCTCCGACGACAGTGCAGCCGAGGTGTTCTGGAACCGGGGCGGCGGCAGCGCGATCGTCACCCGGGTCGCGGCCCGCTACGGGCTCAGCGGCACCCGGCCGCCGGGCAACGGCAGGTGGTTCAACACCATCAGCACGGCCGCAGATCTGGTGCGCTACTACGACATGCTGCTGTCCGGCACGGGCGGGCTGCCCATCGACAAGGCCGACATGATCGTCGACGACCTCGCACAGTCCGCGCCGACCGGGATCGACGGGATGATGCCGGGCGGCGTTTACCCCCAGCGGTTCGGCATCCCGGAGGGCCTCTACGCCGAGCCGGTCGCGGTCAAACAGGGCTGGATGTGCTGCGTCGGCAGCGACTGGATGCACTTGTCCACAGGGATCATCGGTCCCGAACATCGCTTCGTCATGGCAATCGCGTCGGACGAACCGGCGAGCGCGGACGCGGCGCGCACGACCATCACCCAGGCGGTCAAAACCATGTTTCCGGGCGGGCGAATCCAGCCCGGCGCGTATTAGGCTGGGACCCGTCGGCGGGCGCAGTGTGGCAACGGCCCCGCTCTGCCGGCTCAGGTGTCGTTCGTCTCAAAGGGAGAGCTATGCGTCTGCGGCCGTCGAGTCGGGCCACGGTGACCGCAGCCATGGTGGTTGCGACCCTCGTCGTTGCCGGTTGGGAGGCACGGGTTCACGGCACACCGCCTGCTGAGTCGGATGCGCCGCAGATGGCCGCGGTCGCGCCGCAGGGCACCAGCGCGCCGCTGCCGCACGCCCCACCCGACCAGCCGGCGGCGGCGTTCGACGGCCTGGATGCCCGCACCCGCCAGGCCACCGCCGACGCCGCCAAGTCCGGAGCCCACATCGAGACCGTCGTGCTGGACCGCAACACCGGCCAGACCGTGTCGAACGGGGACAACCAACCTTTCCCGATCGCGTCCGTGGTGAAACTGTTCATCGCCGATGACCTGTTGCTGCAGGAGTCCAAGGGCCAGACGACGCTCACTCCTGCCGACCGCACGTCCCTCGACAACATGCTGCGGTCCTCCGACGACAGCGCGGCGCAGAACTTCTGGGACCGCAGCGGCGGAGACGCCATCATCGCCCGTGTCGTCGCGCGGTACGGGTTGACGGGCACGACGGCGCCCTACAACGGGCACTGGGATGTCACGCAAAGCACCGCAAGCGATCTCGTCCGCTACTACGACATGCTGTTGGACGGCACCGGCGGGCTGCCGCCCGAACAGACCCATGTGATCCTGAGCGACCTTGCGCAATCCACACCGACGGGCAGCGACGGCTACCCGCAGCGCTTCGGCATTCCCGAGGGCCTCTACGCCGAACCCGTCGCGGTCAAGCAGGGCTGGTTCTGCTGCTGGAACGGCGCCAACGAGTTGCACGTGTCCACCGGCGCGATCGGACCTGAACGCCGCTACGTGATGGCGATCAGCTCGCTGGAAACGGACGACGACGACGCCGCCCGCGAAACCATCACGCAGGCGGTCAAGACGATGTTCCCGGGCGGGAAGATCTAGTCGCCCTCGAGCAGGTCGGGGCGCCGTTCGTGGGTGCGCCGCAGCGCCTGTTCGCGCCGCCACGCCGCCACCTTCGCGTGGTCTCCCGACAGCAGCACCTCCGGCACCTCCAGACCACGCCAGCTGGGCGGCCGTGTGTAACTGGGGCCCTCGAGCATGCCGTCGGAGTGCGAATCCTGCTGATGCGACGCGGGATTACCGAGCACGTCGGGAAGCAGCCGAACGACCGCCTCGATCATCACCAGGGTCGCCGACTCGCCGCCGGCCAGCACGTAGTCGCCGATGGACACCTCTTCGACACGCATCCTGGTGGCCGCATCGTCGATCACCCGCTGATCGATGCCTTCGTAGCGCCCGCAGGCGAACACCAGATGCGACTCGGCGCCCCAGCGGTGCGCCGTCTTCTGTGTGAACAACCGGCCCGCGGGCGTCGGAACGACGAGAAGCGTTTCCGGCGAACATATTTCGTCCAGCGCTTCGCCCCACACCGGCGCCTTCATCACCATTCCCGGACCGCCGCCGTACGGCGAGTCGTCCACCGAGCGATGTACATCGTGGGTCCAACGGCGCAGGTCATGCACCCGCAAGTCGACGATACCGGCCTCGATTGCCTTGCCGGGCAACGACTGTCGCAGCGGATCGAGATACTCGGGGAAGATCGTCACCACGTCAATGAGCACAGCTGCGCATCCTCACTGAATCTCCAGAAGACCGTCGGGCGGGTCGATCTCGATGGTCTGGCTCTCCAGTGACACCTCGGTGACGATCGCGCTGACGAACGGCACCAGCACTTCACCACCCGTCTCCGAGGTCACCGACAGCAGTTCGCCCGCCGCGGTGTGCAGCACCTCGTTGACGTTGCCGACCAGCCGCCCGTCGGTGGTGACCACCCGCAACCCCTCGAGCTGGTGATCGTAGAACTCGTCGGGATCGTCGATCGGGGGCAGGTTTTCGGTGTCGACGAGAAAAACGGTGCCGCGCAACGCCTCCGCGGTGTTTCGGTCATCGACGCCGGCCAGCCGCACCAGTAGGCGACCGCTGTGCTCGCGCGCGGACTCGACGACGTATGAGCGTCGCGGCCCGCCTCCTCGAGGTTGGCCTCGCAGTTGCGCGCCTGGCGCGAACCGTGTGTCCGGATCATCGGTGCGAACCTCGACGACGACCTCGCCGGTGACCCCGTGCGCCTTGACGACCCGCCCGACTACCAGGTCCATCTCGGACCGCTACTGGTCGGTGTCCACCACGTCGACGCGGATGCCCCGGCCGCCGACGCCGGCGACCAGCGTGCGCAGCGCAGTCGCGGTACGGCCGCCACGGCCGATGACCTTGCCGAGGTCATCGGGATGCACATGCACCTCCACGGTGCGGCCGCGGCGAGAGGTCACCATGTCGACCCGGACGTCGTCGGGGTTGTCCACGATGCCGCGGACCAGATGCTCAACGGCGTCGACGACGACCGAACTCACGATTCGTCGGCCTGCTCGGCCGGAGCGGCATCAGCGCCTTCGGCGGCGGGCTCGGACTCGTCCTTGATGGGAGCGGCCTCGGCCTCGGCGGTCTCCGCGTCACTCTTGGCGGCCTTCTTGGCCGGCGCCTTCTTCTTCTTGGCCGTGGTGGCGTCGCTGCTCGGGCCGCCGTCGGCCTCGGCGAGCGCGGCGTTGAACAGGTCCAGCTTGCTCGGCTTGGGCTCCTTGACCTTGAGCGTGCCCTCCTCGCCGGGCAGACCCTTGAACTTCTGCCAGTCGCCGGTGATCTTCAGCAGGGCCACGACCGGTTCGGTGGGCTGCGCGCCGACGCCGAGCCAGTACTGGGCCCGCTCCGAGTCGATCTCGATCAGGCTCGGCTCTTCCTTCGGGTGGTAGCGGCCGATGATCTCGATGGCACGTCCGTCGCGGCGGGTGCGCGCGTCGGCGACGGCGATGCGGTACTGGGGATTGCGGATCTTGCCAAGCCGGGTGAGCTTGATCTTGACAGCCATAGTGAAGTGAACTCTCCTGTGAAGGTGCCACGCTGCAATTCAGCGATCGCGGGCGGGATGCCCGGATCCGGTTTTGCCTTACGTGTGTGACGGCCGCGGGGCCGTAGTCCCGTGGCAGACAGCCGCCCATTGTGCCAGAACAGCCACTACCGGGCGAAATCGTGCCGTCGTGAGATCACAGGATCTTGTCGTAGCACTTGATCTCGACGCGGCGGGCGATCCGCCAGCCGTCGGCGGTGCGGACGAACTCGTCGTCGTACCAGACCCCGACCTGCATGACCTTGGGCTTCTCCCCCTTGAGGATCATCGGGTTGAAACAGAAGGTGCGCGCGGTGGCGGTGTCGCCGGCGAGCTTGATCGCGGGCAGCCCGAGCATATGGGCGTTGCGCTCGAAATAGCTGGGCAGCGTCTCCGCCAGCCATGGTTTGACCTGGGGGTACTGCCCTTCAATGCCTCCGGTGTCGCGGTAGTCGATGTAGGCGTCGGGGATGAAGATGTCGTCCAGCTCGTCGAACTCGCGCCGGTCGATGGCTTCGGAGTAGCGGATCAGCAGGTCTTGGAGTTCCAGGCGGTCGGAGACCTCTTCGGCGCTCAGCATGGATCCATCTTGCACGCGCGAACGTTCCGTACCAGTCGATAATCCGCCGAACTTTCGACTGGTACGGAACGTTCGCGGGCGATACCGGCGCGCTACACAAGCGCGCCTGCGGCCCGGAGCGCGGCTCGGACGCGCTCAACGATGACGTGTGGGCGACAGCGCAACATCTCGGCGCTTACCCGAATGATCCGCCAACCCAGTGCTTCGAGCCGTGCTTGGCGCTCGATATCACCAGCACGAATTTCGGGATTGGTCCAGTGCTGCTCACCGTCGTACTCGACACCCACCAGCCAGTCGTCCCAACCCATGTCGATACGGCCGACAATAATTCCGTGCCGATCGAATACCTCGATTTGCGTGCGCTTCGGTCGCAGATTTGCCGACGTCAGCACCAATCGTGTGCGCGTCTCCTGCGGAGACTCAGCGCCCACGTCGGACAGCCTGATCGCCTCTCGCAGTTGCTTTATGCCGCGCGCGCCGCGGTGCCGGTCAGCGGTCGCCGCCACATCGATGGGTTTGATGTGTGTCGCCTGCATCAACGCGTCGAGCCTGATGACGGCAGTCTCCAGGCCACGGCGTCGCCCCAGGTCGTATGCCGTGCGTGCGGGAGTGGTCGAGGGCACGCCATCGATGACACACACCTCGTCATCGACCAACGCATCGCTATGCAGCAGAATCCCTTTGGTCTTGTGGCGGTGAGGCTGGTTGATTTCAGCAGGCAATCCGGCATCGATCCACAGCGACCCGTGCAATGCCGCCGCAGAAAGCCCCGCAACGGTCGCGCGCCGGCCTGACCATAACCATGCCGCGATTGCCTTATCGGCGGGAGAGATGGCCTGACCTGCTCTGACGTAGACATTCCGATAGACCGAGTCGAAGTTGGTTTTCAGCTGATACGGCTTGACGATGCCGGCCGCCACTGCCTCGCTGCCCACGAACGGAAGCACGAGAACTTGGACGAGCCAGTTTCGGCCCTGGTTCCCTCTCGCGAACGTTCCTTACCAGTCGAAAATCCGCAGATATTTCGACTGGTAAGGAACGTTCGCGGGGTTTGTCGATAGGCTGCTAAACCCATGGGGAGGTTTTTCACCGTCGTCGTCGGGTGCCTGAGCCTGGTGGTCTTGTCCGGTGCGCCGGCTGCCGGCGCGGAGCCGAACATCCAGCCCGTCGTCAACGTCCAACCACCCGAGGGACCCGCGCCCGCATGGATCGTCGCGGACATGGACACCGGCCAGGTGCTCGCCGAGCGTGAGATGAACGTCGCCCATCCTCCGGCGAGCACGATCAAGACCCTGTTGGTCCTCACCGCGCTCGACGAGGTCACCGATCTGGACGCGACGGTCGTCGGCACCGAGGCCGACACCCACGTCGAGTGCAGCTGCGCGGGCGTCGAGCCGGGGCGCACCTACACCGCGCGCCAGCTTCTCGACGCGGTCCTGCTGATGTCCGGCAACGACGCGGCCGATGCGCTGGCCGACATGATCGGCGGCTACGACGCCGCGGTGACCAAGATGAACGCCAAGGCCGCCGCGATCGGCGCGCTGGGCACCCACGCGTCGACGCCCTCCGGCCTCGACGGGCCGGGCGGCTCCGGAGCCACCACCCCGCACGATCTCGCCGTCATCTTCCGCGCCGCGATGGCCCATCCGGTGTTCGCCCAGATCATCGCGCAGCCGGCGGCGACCTTCCCGACGAAGACCGGCGACCGCCCGATCGTCAACGACGACGAACTGCTGCACCGCTATCCCGGCACCCTCGGCGGCAAGACCGGGTTCACCGACGCCGCGAAGAAGACGTTCGTCGCGGCCGCCGACCGCGGCGGCCGTCGCCTGGTGGTCGCGATGATGTACGGGCTGATCAAAGAGGGCGGCCCGACGTACTGGGACCAGGCGATGGGTCTCTTCGACTGGGGCTTCGCCCAGGACCGCCAGCTCGGCATCGCGTCGTTGTAAAACCTGCTGTCATCAAAAGTTGTTGATCCGCAACCGATCCGAGACCTCCACGCGGCTAAATCCAGTGTTTGCACAGGATACGCTCGGCGTCCGTGCGAAAGATGTTGGCTGCCTTGATGTCCGCGCTCGCGTTGGCGAGTCTCGCGGTCGCGGCCCCGACCGCATCCGCTGAGCCCGGCGGCCAGCCGGCTGGAGCGGTCGCACCGCCGCCGGACGGTCCCGCGCAGGCGTGGTTGCTGGCCGACCTGGATTCCGGCCGCATTCTGGCATCGCGCGACCCCAATGGACAGCACGCGCCCGCCAGCACCATCAAGCCGTTGCTCGCCATGGTGGTGCTCGACAATCTGCGCCCGGACAACTACGCACGCGCCAACCAGTCCCACACCGAGGTCGAATGTTCTTGTGTTGGACTGAAACCCGGCCAGGCCTACACCACTCGACAGCTGCTGGAGGCGCTGTTGATGGTGTCGGGCAACGACGCGGCGAACATGCTCGCCGACATGCTCGGCGGGCAGCGCGTCGCGGTCGCGGCGATGAATCGCAAGGCCGCGGCCGTTGGCGCCAAGAACACGACAGCGTCGTCGCCGTCGGGGCTCGACGGACCGGGCTGGGAGTCGAGCACCACGCCGCACGATCTCGCGGTGATCTATCGTGCGGCGTTGACGTATCCGCTGATCGCGCAGATCTTCCAGGAGCGGTCCGCACAGTTTCCCGGCAAGACCATCACCGCGCAGAACAAGCTGCTGACGAGCTATCCCGGCACCCTCGCGGGCAAAACGGGCTACACCGACCTGGCCCGCGACACGTTCGTCGCCGCCGCGCAGCGCGGCAACCGGAGGCTGATCGTGGTGGAGATGTACGGCGACGGCGATCTGTACGGCCAGGCGACGAGCCTGTTCGACTGGGGTTTCGCGCAGCCCTGACGGCTATTTGCCCAGCACCGCGGCCGGCGGCGGGCATGCATCGTGATCCTGCAGGTCCTCACCGTGGCCGCTGCCGGGGCTGGCGGGGTCCGCGCGGCCGGCGAGCAGAACGAAGCCGGGCCGCCCGTCGGGGCCGGTGGCGCCGACGGCCACCAGCGTCTGCGCGCTCATGGTGTCGCCTGGTGGCAAGCCATCGGCCAGGACGGTGAACGGGTTCACCGCGTCCAACCCCGCGTCCCACACCGCCATCGCCAGGTACTGCTGACCGGCCAGCACAACCGGGAAGGGTGCCCAGCCCGGACCGATGTCGTCAGCGTGCGCGGCGAGTTCCTGGCGCACGTCGGCGCGCACGCAGTCGATGTGGATGTGCAGCTGATCCTGCGATCGCGCATCGGCGGAGTTGATGGCCAGGCTCAGCCAGTCACGACGCAGCGCCCGTCCGGCACGCTGTTCGACGAAGGTCCGGGCCCGCCATGCATCGGCGAAGTAGTTCGGCGCATCGGGCGCCAAGACGTGCGGGCTTTCGATGCCTGCGACCCGCTCAGTGGGAATGACGAGGAACTGCGTCGCGCCGACGAGGTCCTTCAGCACCGCGTACCCGCGCGGTTCACCGCCGTCGAGATCAACCTGTGCGCATGGCGCGGGATTGCCGGTGCGCAGCTGATCGGGTACGCACTGACCGGTCACGATGTCCCACAGCGCATTCGGGTCGGCGGTGGCCGACGGCATCCATGTCGCGATCGCAAGGACGGCCAGCAGCGAGGCCGCGACGCGCCGGAGCCGCCTCTCAGTACACGCGGCCACGCAGCACCACCACGTCCGGGCGGTTGATGACGGCCGCGCCGGTGCGCGGGTCGCCCGCGTAGCAAACCAGGTCTGCGGGGGCGCCGTGTTCGAGCGACGGCCTGCCGAGCCACTCGCGGGCGGTCCAACTCGCAGCGCCCAGCGCCTCTGTCGGTGTCATGCCGATCCGCTTCAGCGCATCGACCTCGTCGCCGATGCGGCCGTGCGCGACCATGCTGCCTGCGTCGGTGCCCGCGAATATCGGCACACTCGCTTCCCGCGCGGCCGCGATGCGCGGACCACTGCGCCGGTAGAGATCGCGCATGTGGTCGGCATAGACCGGGTACTTCGCAGCGCCGTCGGCGATCCCGGGAAAGTTCTCGATGTTGATCAGCGTCGGCACCAACGCCGTACCGTGTTCGACCATCATCTCGATGGTGTCGTCGGTGAGGCCCGTGCCGTGCTCGATGCAGTCGATGCCGGCCCTGATCAGGCCCGGCAGCGCGTCCTCACTGAATACGTGCGCGGTGACGCGGGCTCCCTCCGCGTGTGCGGCCGCCATGGCCGCCTTGAGCACGTCGTCGGACCACAACGGCGCCAGGTCGCCCACCTCACGGTCGATCCAGTCGCCAACGAGCTTGACCCAGCCGTCGCCCCATCGCGCCTGCTCGGCGACCGCGTCGGGCAGTTGGGACTCGTCTTCCAGTTCGATCGCGAAATCGCGCTGGTAGCGCTTCGGCCGGGCCAGATGGCGCCCGTGCCGGATGATGCGGGGCAGGTCATCGCGGTCATCGAGGGACCGAGTGTCGATCGGTGACCCGCAGTCGCGCAGCAGCAGCGCGCCGACGCCGCGTTCGGTCTCGGCCTGCTCGATGCACTCCTCGAGGTTGTCGATCGGGCCGTGTTCGCCGAGGCCGACGTGGCAGTGCGCGTCGACCAGACCGGGCACGATCCAGCCGTCAGACCCATCAGCACCGAAGACGGTCTGCGCATCGGCGACCGGTTCGGCGCTCAGTACGCCGTCGACGATCCACCACTCCACGGGCTCTTCATCGGGCAGGCTGAGGCCCCGGACATGAAGGCTGGGGCGTCGCATTCCTATTTCTGACCCGGGAACTTCAGCTTCGACAGGTCGATATCGGCAAGCCCCGGCGGCAGTTCGTCGAGACCCTTCGGCATGTTAGACAGGTCAGGGAACCCAGGAGGTACTTCTGCCACCCCTGCGCCGAACGGGCTCCTCACCTTCGGCGGCGTCGGCCCGCGGCCGCCCTTCTTGCCCTTCTTCTTGTTCTTGGCGCTCTTGCGCGAAGAACCCTTGCGGCCGAACGGCATTCCCATCTGCCCGGCCATCTGCGACATCATCTTGCGGGCTTCGAAGAACCGGTCGACGAGCTGATTCACCTCGGACACCGTCACACCGGAACCGTTGGCGATGCGCAGCCGCCGCGACGCGTTGATGATCTTCGGGTCGGCGCGCTCCTGCGGCGTCATGCCGCGGATGATGGCCTGCACCCGGTCCAGCTGGGTGTCGTCGACCGCAGCCAGCGCGTCCTTCATCTGGCCCGCGCCGGGCAGCATGCCCAGCAGGTTGCCGATCGGCCCCATCTTGCGGATGGCCAGCATCTGCTCGAGGAAGTCTTCGAGCGTCAGCTCGCCCGAGCCGATCTTCGCGGCGGCTTCCTCGGCGCGCTGCGCGTCGAAGACCTGCTCGGCCTGCTCGATGAGGGTCAGCACGTCGCCCATGCCGAGGATGCGGCTGGCCATTCGGTCTGGGTGGAAGACGTCGAACTCGTCGAGCTTCTCGCCTGCGGACGCGAACAGGATCGGCACGCCGGTGACCTCGCGCACCGACAGCGCGGCGCCGCCGCGGGCATCGCCGTCGAGCTTGGTGAGCACGACGCCGGTGAATCCAACACCCTCACGGAACGCTTCGGCGGTGGTGACGGCGTCCTGGCCGATCATCGCGTCGACGACGAACAGCACCTCGTCGGGGTCGACGGCCTCGCGGATCGATGCGGCCTGCGCCATCAGCTCGTCGTCAATGCCGAGCCGGCCTGCGGTGTCGACGATCACCACGTCGAAGTGCTTGGCCCGCGCCTCGGCGAGGCCGTCGGCGGCCACCTTGACGGGGTCGCCGGGCCCCGCGTCGGCATCTCCTGCGGCCGACGTGCCGGGGTGCGGCGCGAAAACCTCGACGCCGGCTTGCCCACCGACGACCTGCAGCTGATTCACCGCGCCGGGACGCTGAAGGTCGCACGCCACCAGCAGCGGCGTATGCCCTTGTCCGCGAAGCCATTTCGCGAGCTTGCCGGCGAGCGTGGTCTTACCTGAGCCCTGCAGACCCGCGAGCATCACCACGGTCGGGGGCGTCTTGGCGAACGCCAGCTGGCGGGTTTGGCCGCCGAGGATGCCGATGAGCTCCTCGTTGACGATCTTGACGACCTGCTGGGCCGGGTTGAGGGCCGCGGACACCTCAGCGCCCCGCGCCCGCTCCTTGATGCGGCCGACGAAGTCGCGCACCACGGGCAGCGAGACGTCGGCCTCGAGCAGCGCCAACCGGATCTCGCGGGTGGTCGCGTCGATGTCGGCGTCGGTCAACCGCCCCTTGCCGCGCAGGCCCGACAGGACCCCGGTCAACCGGTCGGACAGGGATTCAAACACGAGAGCCAGCCTAGCGGGGCTCGGCGCTTGGGCCGCAGTCAGCCGTTGACCGGCCCATCAGGGACACATGACCGCAATCGGCGGGTATTGGCGCGGCGGCAGAGACGGCCCGCCGGCCGTGCCGCCTATTGCGGGGAGTCAGCTGGCCTCTTCGGCTGGCTTGACGGGCGGCGGTGTCGGCAGCACCGCGTAGAGGTCGCGTTCCAGCTCGTCGCGAACCGCCGCGCCGTCTCCGGCGGCGGTGATGCCGAACAGATCGACCACCGAGGAGCCCAGCGTGGTGACCTTGGCCCAGGCGATGTCGACGCCGTCGCGCTCGAAGACCGCGGTCAGCCGGGCCAGCAGGCCCGCCCTGTCGGTGGACCTGATCTGCACCACGAACTCGCCGGGCTCGGCGCCCTCCGACCACAGGATCCGCGGCGGCGCCGTGGCGTGGTTGATGGGCACGCCCGCGAGCACCTCGCCCGCCCGCCTCGTGCCGTGTTCGGCGGCGTCGCGGTCGCGCTTGTCCAACGATGCCAGGACGTCGAGTTCACCGTCGAAGGCGAGAATCAGCTGCTGTCGCAGTAACTCGGCGGCGGGCGGCGAACCGAAATGCGGCGAGACGACGAACGTGTTGATCGCCGAGCCCTCGTGGCCGTTGACCGACGCCGAGTGCACCCGCAGCGAGTTCAACGCCAACACACCGGCTGCCTTCGACAGCAGCCCGCGCCGGTCGGGCGCGATCATCGTCACGTTGTAGATATGCGGGCTGTCGCCGGGCGTCATCTCCACGTGCACGCCCACCGTTGAGGCAAGCGAAAGATAATGCGGGTCAATGGGATCGGGGTGCGGCAGCTCTTCGCCAGCCATGACGAGTCGGCAGCGCCGCACCAGATCGCCGATCAGCGACGCTTTCCAGTCGCCCCACACGCCCGGACCGGTCGCCAGCGAGTCGGCCTCGGCCAGCACGTGCAACAACTCCAACAGGACGGTGTCACCTTCGAGCACTTCGACGACGGCTTCGATGGTCTTGGTGTCCTGCAGATCGCGGCGGGTGGCGGTGTGCGGCAGCAGAAGGTGGTGCCGCACAACCTTGGAGAGCAACTCGATGTCCGACGGCCACAGCCCGAGTCGGGTGCCGATCTGGGTGGCCAGCTCGGCTCCGATCACGCTGTGGTCACCGCCACGCCCTTTGCCGATGTCGTGGCACAGCGCGCCGAGCAGCAGCAGATCGGGTCGGGACACACGTGTGGTGAATGCGCTTGCCCGGGAGACGGTTTCGACCAGATGACGGTCGACGGTCCAGATATGCACGACGTCACGGGGCGGCAGGTCGCGCACGGCACCCCACTCTGGGAACAGCCTGCCCCACAGGCCGGTGCGGTCGAGGGCCTCGATGGTGGCAACGGCGGAGGGCCCGGCGGCCAGCATCACCAGTAGGTCCTTGAGCGCCTGCGCCGGCCACGGGGTGCGCAGTTCCGGAGCGGTCTCGCCGAGCCGGGCCAGCGTGGATGCCGCCATCGGCAGGCCGGTGGTCGCCGACGCTGCGGCCACCCGCAGGATGAGGCCGGGGTCGCGCTCGGGTCGCGCGTCGCGGGCCAGGATGACCTCGCCACCGAATTCGATGACGCCTTCGTCCAGCGGGCGGCGCACCGGACGGCGCAGCGCGGCAAATCCGCGGCGCGGCAACGCATTGGCGGCGGTGCGCAGCCCGGCGTCGACGTAGAAGCTGATCGTGCGAGCGGCATCGGAGAGCATGCGGGCCAGGTCGAAGCGATCACCGATGCGCAGGGCCGCGCCGATCTCGTCGGCGTGCTGAGCAAGCACGAGTTCCCTGCCGCGGCCGGACACCCGGTGCAACTCGGTACGGACGTTGAGCAGGGCCAGGTGCGCCTCGCCCAGGGTTTCGGTCGGCGAGGCCGAGGATCGGCTGGGATACACGTCGGCGAGTTGGGCGATCGCCAGCGCGTTCAGCAGTTGCACGTCACGCAGGCCGCCGCGGCCGGTCTTCAGGTCAGGCTCGGCGCGGTGCGCTATCTGTCCGCTGCGCTGCCACCGCTGCTGGGTATGTTCGACGAGTTCATCGAAGCGCGAGGCGATTCCGGTTCGCCATTGCCTGCGCGCCCCGCCGACCAGAAGCGACGACAGGTCGGAGTCGCCCGCGATATGACGTACCTCCAGCATGGCCAGACCCGCCGAAATGTCCTGTGCGGCCACCTTCATCGCCTCGGCCACGGTACGGACGCTGTGGTCGAGCCGAATGTTCGCGTCCCACAACGGGTACCACAGGTTCTCGGCGACCTCGCTGACTCGCTTCTTGGGTAGGTTGTCGTGCAACAGCATCAGGTCGAGATCGGAGTACGGCAGCAGTTCGCGACGTCCGAGGCCACCGGTCGCGACGATCGCGAAGCCGCTGGTGTCGGTGATCCCGATCTCGGCCGCCTTGGTCGACAGCCAGAATTCATGCAGGTCGAGCAGCGCGTCGCGGAGTGCCCCGGCATCCAGGTGATGCGAACCGGACAGCAGCTTCTCGCACGCCGCGGTCAGATCGGTCGCCGCTTTCGACGAGACCCCTGGAGCCGCTTGGCCGGCGACATCAAGCGCCGCCGGAACCCCCGGTGAGGGGGCGCCGGCGGCGGAATCTGGTTTCTGCTCTGTCATTTCGTGTCCTCACCCGGCTTAGACCTATTAACGCTCACGGTGCACGGCCGGGAGACGACGTCTCACTTCACTTTCAGAGGGCGTCGGACCCCCGCTCGCCGGTGCGGACCCGGACCACGGTGTCGACCGGGCTCACCCACACCTTGCCGTCGCCGATCTTGCCGGTCCGCGCGGCCTGCACGATCACGTCCACCACCTTGTCGACCGCCGAGTCGTCGACAAGCACCTCGATGCGCACCTTGGGCACGAAGTCCACGGAGTACTCCGCGCCGCGATACACCTCGGTGTGGCCCTTCTGTCGTCCGTAGCCCTGAACCTCGCTGACGGTCATCCCGAGAATTCCCGTCTGCTCGAGGCCGGTCTTGACGTCTTCGAGCGTGAACGGCTTGACGATCGCAGTAATCAGCTTCATATTCTCCCTTATCCCTCCACGCCCGGGTGACGACCGAGTGACGAGCCTGCTCCGACCGTCGCAAAGTCGTAGCCGGTCTCGGCGTGTTCGGTCTCATCAGGTCCAGTCGATTCATCTTCCTCGCTAAGGCGCAGCCCAACGGTGAATTTCACTATCAGAGCCAAGATAGCCGTAGCGATTGCGCAGTAAACGAGGACCGCACCGGCGCCGACCGCCTGCCGCCAGAGCTGGTCGAAGCCGCCGCCGTAGAACAGTCCGGTGACACCAGCGCCCGCCTCGGGCGCGGCCACCAAGCCGATCAGCAGCGTGCCGAGGAGGCCGCCGACGAGGTGCACACCGACGACGTCGAGCGAATCATCAAAGCCGAGTTTGTATTTCAGCCCGACCGCCAGGGCGCACAGGACGCCCGCGACGACACCGACCACCAGTGCGCCGACGACGTTCACCGACGAGCAGGACGGGGTGATGGCGACCAGGCCCGCCACGATGCCCGACGCCGCGCCCAGCGAGGTGGCCTTGCCGTCCCTGATGCGCTCCGTCAGCAACCAGGCCAGCATCGCCGCGCCCGTTGCGACGGTCGTCGTGACGAACGTCGAGCCGGCGAGGCCGCCCGACGACGTCGCCGAACCGGCGTTGAAGCCGTACCAGCCGAACCACAGCAGACCGGCGCCGAGCATGACGAACGGGAGGTTGTGCGGCCGCATCGGAGTGCCGGGCCAGCCCTTGCGCTTGCCGAGGATGATCGCCAGCACCAGGCCCGCGGTGCCTGCGTTGATGTGAACCGCTGTGCCACCGGCGAAGTCGATTGCGGCGAGCTTGTTGGCGATCCAGCCGCCGTATTCGGCGGTGACACCGTCGAACGCGAAGACCCAGTGGGCGATCGGGAAGTACACGAAGGTTGCCCACAGCGCGGAGAACAGCAGCCAGCCACCGAACTTGATGCGGTCGGCGACCGCGCCGGAGATCAGGGCAACGGTGATGATCGCGAACATGAGCTGGAACGCCACGAATACGGTCATCGGGAGCGTGCCCGCCAGCGGGATGTTCACGGCGGCGGCAGCCTCGACACCTGCACTGGGGTCGGCGACGACTTCGGCCGCCGCGTTGCCGCCGATGAGCCCCTTGAGGCCGAAGTACTGCGCCGGGTTACCGAACAGGTTGCCGACGTCGTTGCCGAAGGCCATCGAGTAGCCGTACAGCACCCACAGCACCGTCACCACGCCCATGGCGCTGACGCTCATCATGATCATGTTGAGCACGCCCTTGGCGCGCACCATGCCGCCATAGAAGAACGCCAGACCTGGCGTCATCAGCAGCACGAGTGCCGAACTCGCCAGCATCCATGCCGTATCCCCGGTGTCGGGGATACCCATTAACGGAAATCCGTCCACTCGCAGTTTCCTCCTTCGACAAGGCAGGGCCGCAAAGGTTTTACGACCGTTGACCTGGTCCAAGACAATGCTGAGTGGTTGTTTCGTCTAAGACGCCTTGGCGTTTCGCTCGTGTGAACGGATAGGCCGGTTGCGTTTCGCCGGTGTTACATCGCGCGGTTTTGGCGCACTTTCGTTAACCGAGAAGCGCGTCGACGAACGCTTCGGGCTCGAACGGGGCGAGATCGTCGGGCCCTTCGCCGAGACCGACGAGTTTGACCGGAACGCCCAATTCCTGTTGCACGCGGAACACGATGCCGCCCTTCGCCGTGCCGTCGAGCTTGGTCAGCACCACCCCGGTGATGTCGACGACGTCGGCGAAGACGCGCGCCTGTGCCAGACCGTTCTGCCCGATCGTCGCGTCGAGCACCAGCAGCACCTCGTCCACGGCCGCGCGGCGGCTCACCACGCGCTTGACCTTGCCGAGTTCGTCCATCAAACCGGTCTTGGTGTGCAACCGTCCCGCGGTGTCGATGAGGACGACGTCGGCGCCGGCGTCGATGCCCTTGTCGACGGCGTCGAACGCGACCGAGGCGGGGTCGGCGCCCTCGGCGCCGCGGACCACCTCTGCGCCGACCTTCGAGGCCCACGCCTGCAACTGGTCGGCCGCTGCGGCCCGGAAGGTGTCGGCAGCGCCCAGGACTACCCGGCGGCCGTCGGCGACCAGCACGCGGGCCAGCTTGCCCACCGTGGTGGTCTTGCCGGTGCCGTTGACGCCCACCATCAGCAGCACCGAGGGCTTGTCGTCGTGCGGCAACGCCTTGACCGAGCGGTCCAACCCCGGATGCAGTTCGGCGACCAGCACCTCGCGCAGCACGGCACGGGCATCGGCCTCGGTGCGCACCCGGCCACTGGCCAGCCGTTCGCGCAGTGCGGTCACGACCGAGTCGGTGACGACCGAGCCCAGGTCGGCGACGAGCAGCGTGTCCTCGACCGCCTCCCACGAGTCCTCATCAAGGTCACCGCCGCCGAGCAGGCCGAGCATGCTGCGGCCGAGGGCGTTCTGGGACTTGGCGAGCCGGCCACGGAGCCGCTCGAGGCGGCCCTCGGTCGGTGCGATGGCGCCGATATCCGGCGCAGGCGGCGCTTCCGTCTCCGGCGCAGGCGGGGCCTCCGTCTCCGGCGCAGGCGGCGCTTCCGTCTCCGGCGCAGGCGGCGCTTCCGGCGCGGGCTCGGGTGGCGCTTCCTCTACCTGCGGTTCGACGGGCGCCGCCGGTGCGGGCGGCTCGGGCAGCCGCACGTCGGCGATGGGACGTTTCGGGGCGTCGCGGGGGATGGTGGCGTCGTCGCCGACGGCGGGCAGCCCGCTGGTGTCGAGCCGCTCGGGCGGCGCCTTCGCGGGCGGCGGGGCCGTCGGGGGCGCTGACGATTGTGTGAACGTGATGCCTGAAGAGGCGGTATATCCCCCGGACCTGTCCAGTGGTGTGGCAGTGTCTGTGCTGGTGGACGAGTCGAGGCTGATCTTGCCGCGGCGTGATCGGAGCAGGCCGAACACCACGACAGCAGCAACGACCAGAACGGCGATGACCGCGATTGCGATCCACAGACCCTCGGACACGGAGCCATTGTCGCAATGTGGGTAGACGGTCCTGATGGCCCCCACCGCGGACGTGAGGAGCAGAACGGTCCGGGCGGACGTGAGGAGCAGAACAGTCGGGGCGGACGTGAGGAGCAGAACAGTCGGGGCGGACGTGAGGAGCAGAACAGTCGGGGCGGACGTGAGGAGCAACAGCGGCTTGAGTAACGGCATGGAGTCCCGCAAGGTCAGGCACATCGACGTGTGCCTGACCGAAGCCGTGGACTACCAGACGGTGACAACCGGCCTCGAGCGCGTCGCGTTGCCCTACAACGCGCTGACCCAGACCAGCTTGGGCGCGATCGACCTGCACACCGAGTTTCTGGGCGTGCGACTGGACGCGCCGGTGCTGATAGGGGCGATGACCGGCGGCGCCGAGCTTTCCGGTGTCATCAACCGCAATCTGGCAGCCGCGGCCGAAAAGCTCGGCATCGGCATGATGCTGGGGTCGCAGCGCATCATGCTGGGCGACGACATCGCGTCGGCCAGCTTCACAGTGCGCGACGTTGCGCCGGAGGCGCTGCTCATCGGCAACATCGGGCTGGCCCAGCTGTCCGACGAGCTGATGCCCGAGTTGGTCGACGCCCTTGACCGGGTTGGCGCGAATGCGCTTGCGGTGCACACCAATCCGTTGCAGGAGGCCATGCAGCACGAGGGTGATACCGACTTCTCCGGCTCGATCGAGCGGCTTCGCCATGTCGCCGAGTCGATCAGCTATCCGGTGATGCTCAAGGAAGTGGGTCACGGCATCGGCGCGGCGGCCGCTGCCGAACTGGTGGACTGCCCGATCGCGGCCGTCGACGTCGCAGGTGCCGGTGGCACGTCATGGGCGCGGGTCGAGCAGTACGTCCGCTACGGCGAGATCCGCCATCCGGCGCTGGCCGAATGGGGCATCCCGACAGCGCAGGCGCTACAGGAGGTGCGGCACACGCTGCCCGACGTGCCGCTGGTCGCTTCCGGCGGCATTCGCACCGGCATGGACGCCGCGAAGGCGCTGGCGATGGGTGCCAATGTGGTCGCAGTGGCCCGCCCGCTGTTGTCGCCCGCCATCGAATCGACTGCGGCCGTGCTGGATTGGCTTGCCAACTTCATCGCCGAGTTGCAGATCTGCCTGCACGGCTGCGGCGCCGCCGACTTGGCGGCATTGCGCGGCCGCGGGGTCACGCCGGCGCCCTAGTTCGACGCTCCCGCCGAGACCAGTTCCTGTCCGCGCATGCGCTGCGAGATCACCGCGGTGATGCCGTCGTCGCGCATGGTGACGCCGTAGAGCGCGTCGGCGACCTCCATCGTCGGCTTCTGGTGGGTGATGACGATCAGCTGCGAACGCTCCCGCAACTGTTCGAACAGCGCGATCAGCCGGCGCAGGTTGGCGTCGTCGAGCGCGGCCTCCACCTCGTCCATGACGTAGAACGGAGACGGCCGCGCCCGGAAGATCGCGACGAGCATCGCCACGGCGGTCAGCGACTTCTCACCGCCGGACAGCAGCGACAGCCGCTTGATCTTCTTGCCGGGCGGACGCGCCTCGACCTCGATGCCGGTGGTCAACATGTCGTTGGGGTCGGTGAGCAGTAGCCTGCCCTCACCGCCGGGGAACAGCGCCGAAAACACTTGCTGGAATTCGCGTTCCACGTCGATGAAGGCCTCGGTGAACACCTGCAGGATGCGGGTGTCGACATCGGAGATGACGTCGAGCAGATCCTTGCGGGCGGCCTTGACGTCCTCGAGTTGGGTGGACAGGAAGTTGTAACGTTCCTCGAGCGCCGCGAACTCCTCGAGCGCCAACGGGTTGACCCGACCCAATTCGTTGAGTTCACGTTCGGCCTTCTTGGCCCTGCGCTCCTGCGTCGGCCGGTCGAAGGGCATTGGAGCAGGCGCAGTGACCTGCTCGCCCCGTTCGCGGGCCTGCTCGTACTCCGCCATCTCCAGTTCCGTCGGAGGCAGCGGCACGTCTGGCCCGTACTCGGCGATCAGATCGGCGGTCGCCATCCCGAACTGATCGAGAACCTGCTGCTCGAGCTGCTCGATCCGCAGTGCCGCTTGCGCTTTGGCGACCTCGTCGCGATGCAGTGCCTCGGTGACCGCGGCGATCTTGCTGGTGAGTTCGGTGACCTGTTCGCGCACCTTCGCCAGCGCGTCGATGCGCTGGTGGCGCTCATTGGCCAGCGCGTCACGGCGGCGCGAGGCGACGCTCACCGTCGAATTCAGGCGCTGTGCAAGGTGTCGGCCCGATTCCGCGACCGCCGCCGCGACCGCCGCCGCGTGCTCGCGAGCCTCCCGTGCGCGCCGGGCACGCACCCTGGCCTCGCGTTCGGCTGCCGCGGCTCGGCGCAGGGAATCCGCGCGTCCCCGAACGGCGTTCGCTCGTTCTTCGGCAGTGCGGACCGTGAGCCGGGCCTCGACCTCGGCGCTTCGGGCGGCTTCCGCCGCGGCGACCGTCTGCTGACGTTCCGCCGGTGCGGCGTCGACCAGCGGCGCCTGCTCGGCGTTGTGCAGCCGCTGTTCGAGCGCGGCGAGTTCCTCCACCGTCTGCGCCCGTCCGGACTCCAGCTCGTCGCGCTGACGGATCAGCCGCTGCCATTCCTCGTCGGCCGTGCGCGCGTCCTGCCCGAGCCTGCCGAGCTGTTCGTAGATCGCCGAGATCGCGGCGTCGGACTCGTTGAGCGCGGCCAACGCCTGCTCTGCGGCGTCCTGACGGGCCTTCTGCTCGGCGAGCGCACCGGCCAGCGCCGCGCTCAGTTCGCCGGTCTGCTTCTCCGCATCGACCAGCTCGGTTCGGGCCTTCTCCACTTCGGAGGTGATCTCCAGAGTGCTCGGCTTGCGGTCGGACCCGCCGCTGACCCATCCGGCGCCGACGAGGTCGCCGTCAGCGGTGACCGCACGCAGCTGCGGGCGCGCAGCCACGAGATCCAGCGCGGCGGACAGATCGCGGACCACCGCGACGCCCGCCAGCATGGCCGTCAGCGCGCCGCGCAGCCGCTCAGGCATGTCCACCAGGTCGGTCGCCCACAACGCGCCCTCCGGCGGCGGCCCGGGCGGCGCGAACGTCTCGACCGGCCAGTCGCCGAGCACGATCGCCGCGCGACCCCCATCGGAGTCCTTCAACGCCGCGACGGCCGAGCGGGCCGCGCCGAAACTCTCGGCGGCGACGGCGTCCGCAGCCGCGCCCAGCACCGCCGCAACGGCCGCTTCGTAGCCCGGCCGAACCCGGACGAGATTCGCCAGGGAGCCGAAAAGACCTGCGCCAGAAAGGTTCCGCTGCAGCCATGCCGCGCCGTCCTTGCGGTCGAGGCCGACCGAGAGGGCGTCGATGCGGGCGCGCAGCGATGCGACGTGACGCTCGGCGCTGCGCTCGGCGGACTGCAGCTCGGCCACGCGTTCGTCGGCGAGTCGCAGCGCCGTCACCGTCCGGTCGTGGTGCTCGTCGAGCCCGATCTCGCCCGCGTCGAGTTCGCCGACGCGACCCTGTACCGTCTCGAACTCCGCCCTCGCCTGTTGGGCGCGGGTGCCCGCCTCTTCGATGGTCACGGTCAGCCGCGCGACGGTCTCGTCGATGGACTCGACGCGGGTGCGCATGGTGTCGACCTGGCCGGCCAGCCGGGCCAGACCTTCGCGCCGATCGGCTTCGGCGCGCACGGCGGCCAGGTGTGCGCGTTCGGCCTCGGCGGCCACGCGCTCGCACTCGGTCAGCTCGTCGCGCGCCGCCGTCAGCCGCTCGCGCGACTCGGCCAGCTCGGCGAGCAACTGCCGCTCGTGTGCGGCCACCTCGTCGGCTTCGGCTTCCAGCGCGTCCGGGTCGGCGCCGCTGGACGTGTCCTGCTCGGTCTCGAGGTGCTGGGCGCGCTCGCTGGCGATGCGGACCGTCGCGCTGACGCGTTCGGCCAGCGCCGACAACCGGAACCAACTCTGCTGGGCGTTCTCGGTGCGCTCGCTGAGCCCGGCGACCGCGGAGTCGTGTGCGTCCAGTTCGACGGTCGCGGCTTCCAGACGGGTGGTCATCTCGTCGTGTTCGCGGCGCAACGACGTCTCGGCCAGGTTGGTGTTCTCGAATTCGCTTCGGCGGTTGACGAGATCGTCGGCGGCCAGCCGCAACCGTGCATCGCGCAGGTCGGCCTGGATGGTCTGGGCGCGGCGCGCCATCTCCGCCTGCCTGCCCAGCGGCTTGAGCTGACGGCGCAGTTCGGTGGTGAGGTCCGTCAGCCGCGCAAGGTTGGCCGACATCGAATCGAGCTTGCGGACCGCCTTCTCCTTGCGCTTGCGGTGCTTGAGAACGCCCGCGGCCTCTTCGATGAACGCCCGCCGGTCCTCCGGGCGGGATTCGAGGATTTCCGACAGCTTGCCCTGGCCGACGATGACGTGCATCTCGCGGCCGATGCCAGAGTCGCTCAGCAGTTCCTGCACATCCATCAAACGGCAACTGCTGCCGTTGATTTCGTATTCACTGCCGCCGTCGCGAAACATCCGCCGGGTGATCGACACCTCGGAGTACTCGATCGGCAGCGAATTGTCGGAGTTGTCGATCGTGACCGTGACCTCGGCGCGTCCCAGCGGCGGTCGCGACGAGGTGCCGGCGAAGATGACGTCTTCCATTTTGCCGCCGCGCAGGGTCTTGGCACCCTGCTCGCCCATTACCCATGTCAGGGCATCGACCACGTTCGACTTGCCGGAACCATTGGGACCGACGACACAGGTGATACCCGGCTCGAAGCGCAGAGTCGTCGGCGAAGCAAAGGACTTGAAGCCCTTCAGCGTCAGACTCTTGAGGTGCACGATGGGCCACACTACAGCCGAGAAGGCTAACGCTCGGTGAACCCGGGGAACGCGTCGCCGACTTCTGACCAGTCGGCCACCACTTTGTCGACCTGGCCCGGCGTCTCCCCGCCTTCCAGCAGGTCAAGCAGGCGTTGGCAGGCTTCGCGCGGACCCTGGGCGACGACCTGGACGCGCCCGTCTGGCCGGTTCGAGGCGTATCCGGTCAACCCCAGTTCACGTGCGCGCGACCGTGTCCACCACCGGAAGCCGACGCCCTGCACGTAGCCGTGCACCCATGCCGTCAGCCGTACCTCAGCTAACTCCTGCATCACTAACCTCAAAAGTCACTTTCGTCCCGGATTTGAGGGTCCGCCCGACCGTGCACACCTGGTCGATCGCCCGCTCTACGACGGTGAGTACCCGCGCCACCTCGTCGTCCGACAGCCCCGACAGGTCGAGTTGCATGCGCTCGTCCAGTTGCGGGTAACGCTCCTGTTCGCGGTCGGCGGCGCCGGACACCGCGATCGTCGCCTCGTAGTTCTCGCCCAGCCGCCGTTGCAGCGGTTCATCGCTGGCCATGCCGCTGCAAGCGGCGAGCGCGATCTTCATCAGCTCGCCGGGGGTGAACACACCCTCGACGTCCTCGTTGCCGACGAGTACCTCCGCGCCCCGCGAGCTGCGCCCGGTGTAGCGACGCACGCCGGTGCGCTCAACCCAGAGTTCCGCCATGGTCTCTTTCTACAACCTGGCGCGAACCTGCCGCGAAACGGAATTCCAGCAGACGAAGTGCGAGTAGAGGCCTGCTGGAATTCCGTTTCGCGGAAAGGTCAGGCGCGGCGGGCGCGCGGGCGGGGCTGGCATTTCGGGCAGTAGAACGACGAGCGGTTCATGAACTTCTCCCGTCGCATCACCGCCCCGCAGCGCCGGCACGGCTCGCCGTCGCGGCCGTAGGCGTCCAGCGAGCGGTCGAAGTAGCCGGACTCGCCGTTGACGTTGACATAGAGCGAGTCGAACGACGTGCCGCCCTGGCCCAGCGCCTCGGTCATCACCTCGGCCGCGGTATCCAGCAGCTCGCCGAGCTTCTTGCGCGTCAGCGACGACGCCAGCCTTGCGCCGTTGATCTTGGCCCGCCATAGCGCCTCGTCCGCGTAGATGTTGCCGATACCGGACATCACGGTCTGGTCCAGCAACTGGCGCTTGATCTCGGAATGCTTGCGCCGCAGCACCGTAACGACACCGTCGCGGTTGAACTCCGGGTCCAGCGGGTCGCGGGCGATATGCGCGACGGGCGCGGGCACATCGGTGCCGTCGACCGTGACCATGTCGGTGAGCATCCAGCCGCCGAACGTCCGCTGGTCGACGAAGCTCAGCGCCGTACCGTCGTTCAGCAGCGCCGCAATCCGCAGATGTCCCTCGTTGGGGACGGGCCCGAGCAGCATCTGTCCGCTCATCCCGAGGTGGACCACCAACGCGGAACCATCGCCGAGCGTCAGCCACAGATACTTGCCCCGTCGGCCCGTGCCGGTGATCTCCGTATTCAGCAGCCGCGCAGTCAGATCCGCGGGCCCGGCTTCGTGGCGGCGCACAGCCCGAGGGTGGTGCACCCGCACGGCGGTGATCGTCTTACCTGCGACATGTGCCTCCAGCCCCCGCCGGACAACCTCCACCTCGGGGAGTTCAGGCATCGACGTCAGAGCCGGCAAGCACCGTCCACGCCGCCGCGGCGGCCTTCAACTCGGCTTCCTTCTTGGTGCGGCCCACTCCCCTGCCGTACTCGGTGTTCATCACGACGACCGTCGCGGTGAACTCCTTGTCGTGGTCGGGTCCCGTCGCCGTCACCAGGTAGGACGGCGCGCCCATGCCGCGTGCGGCGGTCAGCTCCTGCAGGCTCGACTTCCAGTCCAGCCCCGCCCCCAATGTCGGCGCAGTGTCGATCAGAGACCTGAACAACCGCAGGATCACCTCGCGGGTGACCGCCAGTCCATGCTCGAGATAGATTGCGCCCAAGAGGGATTCGATCCCGTCGGCGAGAATGCTTGACTTGTCGGCACCCCCGGAGTTCTCCTCACCCTTGCCGAGAAGCAGATAGGCACCCAGGCCGTCGTCGGCCAGCGAACGGCCCACGTCGGCAAGCGCCTGGGTGTTGACGATGCTGGCGCGCAGTTTGGCCAGATCGCCCTCCGAGCGATCGGGGTGGCGGTGATAGAGCTCCTCGGTGATGGTCAGCCCGAGCACCGCGTCGCCGAGGAACTCCAGCCGCTCGTTGGTCGGCAGGCCGCCGTTCTCGTAGGAGTAGCTGCGGTGGGTCAGCGCCATGGTGAGCAATTCGTCTGGCAGGTCAACCCCGAGGGCCTTGAGCAATGCCGCGCGATCACCCGTCACTTGTCGTCGGTCTCCAACTTCGAGGCGAGCTTCGCCCAGCGCGGATCGATCTTCTCGTGCCGGTGCCCCGGCTCCGCCGTCGACATCGGGATACCGCAATCCGGGCACAGCCCTTGGCAATCCGGCCCGCACAGCGGCGAGAACGGCAGCGCCAGCCCGACGGCGTCGACGATGGGCTGCTCGAGGTCGACGGTGTTGTCAATGACGTGGCCCACCTCGTCAGCGTCGGTGGTGGCCTCCGTCGCGCTATCGGGATAGGCGAAGAGCTCGGTGAGGTCGATCTCGACGTGTCCGGTGATCGGCGTCAGGCATCGGGCGCACTCCCCTTCGGTCGGCGCCGACATCGTGCCGGTGACGAGGGCGCCCTCCGATACCGACTCGACCCGCAGATCCAGTTCGAGGGGAGCACCTTGCGGGATCGCGACCAGCTCGACACCGATGCGGGAAGGGCTGGGCACCGTTTCGTGGACGGTCATCATCGCCCCGGGCCGGCGACCGAGCCGTGCGATGTTGAGCACGAGCGGCGAGCGGGAATTTCGTTGCGTCGCCATAGTGATGATCGTACGGCTCACATTTCGCGTGCAGAGCCCGCCCGCCGCGGTGGCTAGTGCGCGACGTAGTCGTGCGTGCCCGCCGCGGTGCGCAGCTGGTGGCGGCCACGGCCCACCGACCGCAGCGTCCCGTTGAGGAATTCCTCGAACTCGGCGAGCTTGCTGTCGACGTAGATGTCGCATTCGCCGCGCAGCCGGTCGGCTTCGGCGTGTGCCGCGTCGATCATGCGAGTGGCCTCGGCGTTCGCCGCTTGGACGATCTCGGTTTGCGACACCAGGCGGTGCTGCTCCTTGATGCCCTCCTGAACGGCCTTCTCGTAGGAGAGGTTGCCATTCTCGATCAGACGGTCCGCCTCAGCTTTCGCGCGCCCGGCGCTCGCCTCGTACTCGCGCTTGGCGGTGGCGCTGACGCGGGCGGCCTCCTCGCGGGCCTCGCCGACCATCCGCTCGCTGTGCTGACGGGCCTCGGCGACCATGCGGTCGGCCTGAGACTTGGCGTCGGCCAGCAGCCGATCGGCCTCGGCGCGGGCGTGGTTGAGCATGGAATCGGCCTCCGCGCGGGCCGTCGCCACCATCGAGCCGGAATGCTCCTTGGCCTCGTTGAGCAGCTGATCCCGCGCATCCAGCACGTCCTGCGCATCGTCGAGTTCGCCAGGAATGGCGTCCTTGATGTCGTCGATCAATTCGAGAACGTCGCCGCGCGGCACCACACAGCCTGCGGTCATCGGGACGCCGCGGGCCTCTTCGACAATCGCGCCCAGCTCATCGAGCGCTTCAAAAACTCGGTACACGGCACACCCTCCCAGGCGTAGTTGTTGTTACCAGTGTGCCTGGTGTTACCTCTGTGACTACGCTAGCGCCGCCGGTGTGTCGCCGGTCGGCCGCCAGCGCCCCGCCCTCAGGCACGCTCAACTGTCGGCTGACTACGTATCGGCCACATTATGTCAACGACCGCACAATTCGCATATCCGCGAAAAGCAAATACCGCCGGCGCATACTTTTGGCCCCGGTGGTATTTGTCTATTCAACTATTTCGCTATCCGATCGCCTGCTTAATCGCGTCGCGGGCACGATCAAGCATTGATGCGAACGGTCCGAGCGCGAAATTCAACTTCGCCGACTCCACGCCGGGGTGCGGCCGCGTCGGTGCAATTGCCTCGGCGGCCTGCAGTGCTTTCGCCATCCGCCCCAGGTCGTCGGCGTTCAACTGCCGTTCGAGCTTGTTGAATTCCTCGTTTTCCTCGTGCTCGGCGTGCTCGAGGACGGCATCGCGGAATTTCGTGAGTTCGTCGATGAACTGCTTGGAGCCGATGTCCATCTTCTCCAGCTTCGACAACTGCTCCTTCGCCTCGTGCTCCTCTTCGAGCCGAGCGTCGACAATCGCGTCGCCATCCTCGAGTTCGTGGCGCGCCCGCGGGTGCATCACCATTTCCTCGGCGGTTTCATGCACGGCAAGCAGTTGGCGCAATTCGGAGAAGGCTTCGTCGCGCGCTTCATCGCTCGACGCAGACAGCACCTCTTCGAACATGTCCTTGATCAGGTTGTGCTGGTCAGTCAGGAATTTGACGGCGTCGTCGGTCGACTGAACAAATGTCTCGACCATAGGGGAATTACCTCCGATTACATCTTTGGGATGGGGCGCAGATGGGCTGATGCGCAAACCGTTGACTACCCCGCGATGCCCGAAACTAACCCTCGAGCCTGTTCCGCAGGCGCACGTTGACCGGCTCGGGCAGCAGCTCGGAGACGTCTCCGCCGAGTGAGGCCACCTCTTTGGCCAGCGACGACGACACGAATGAGTACATCGGCGTGGTAGCGACGAAGAAGGTGTCCACCCCGGCGATGTGCTTGTTCATCTGCGCCATCTGCAACTCGTATTCGAAGTCGGTGCCGGTGCGCAGCCCCTTCACGATCGCGGTCAGCCCGTGGGATTTCACGAAGTCGACGACGAGGCCCCGACCGGATTCGGCGTGAAGGTTCGGCAGGTGGGTGGTCGACTCCTCGATCATCGCGATCCGCTCGTCGACATCGAACATGCCCTTTTTGTTGGCATTGACCAGCACGGCCACCACGACCTCATCGAACTGGGCGGCCGCGCGCTCGAAAATGTCGATGTGGCCGAGGGTCACGGGGTCGAAGGATCCCGGGCATACCGCGCCGCTCATGGGTCACGACGCTACAGGGCAATCAGATCCGTTCGGCCATCTCAAGGCGGGTGTCGCCGTAGCGGCGGGGCTGCCACGGGTCCCAGGTCTCCGGCCAACTCAGCTCGGGACTGGACGCGGCCCGCTCGACGACGACGACGCTGCCCGTGGTGGTCCAACCGCGGTCGGTCAGCGCTGCGAGCACGGCGTTCACCTCGGCCGCGCCAACGTCATAGGGAGGATCGGCGAATACCAGCTCGAACGGGTGGTGGGCGCCGGTCGCCAGCACCGTTGCGACGGTGCCGCGGCGCAGCGTGGCTCCGCCGACCCCGAGCGTCGTGATGTTCGCTTCGATGACCGCCGCGGCGCGCTGGTCGGACTCGACGAACACCGCGGCGGTCGCCCCGCGCGACAGCGCCTCCAACCCGAGCGCACCGGACCCCGCATACAGGTCGAGGATCGAGGCGCCGTGCAGATCGAAGCGGGCGGTCAGCACGTTGAACAGCGACTCGCGGACCCGGTCGGTGGTGGGTCGGGTGCCGCGCGGGGGCACCGCGATGCGCCGCCCGCCGAGGTCGCCGGCGACGATGCGGGTCAGCTGACCACCACCAGGAGGTCGCCGCCTTCGACTTGTGCGGTCTCGCCCACCGCGATGCGCTCCACGGTGCCGCCCCTGGGAGCGGTGATTGCGGCCTCCATCTTCATCGCCTCGATGGTGGCGATGGTCTGCCCGGCCTCGACGGTGTCGCCGGGTCCGACCGCGACGGTGACCACGCCGGCGAACGGAGCGGCGACGTGGTCGGGGTTGGACCGGTCGGCCTTCTCCGCAGCGGGGATGTCACTGGCGATGCTGCGATCGCGCACCACGACCGGGCGCAGTTGGCCGTTGAGGATGCACATCACCGTGCGCATGCCGCGTTCGTCGGGTTCGGAGATGGCCTCCAGCCCGATCAGTAGCTCGACACCCTTTTCCAGTCTCACGCGATGCTCGTCACCAGGGCGCAGCCCGTAGAAGAACTGGTTGGCCGACAGGCTGGAGGTGTCGCCGTACAGATCGCGATGGGCGTCGAATTCTTTTGTGGGACCGGGGAACAGCAGCCGGTTCAGCTCCGCCTGCCGCTTCGGCCCGGCCAGCGCGAGCGCGGTCTCGTCGTCGGGCGTCAATTCCCGGGTGGGCTTGGCAGGCGGCCGCCCGGCCAGCGCCTTGGTGCGCAGCGGCTCCGGCCAGCCCCCCGGCGGGTCACCCAACTCACCGCGCAGGAATTCGATCACCGAGTCGGGAATGTCGAATTTCGCTGGGTCGGCGGCGAACTCGTCGGCGGAGGCACCCGCGCCCACCAATGCCAACGCGAGGTCACCGACCACCTTCGACGACGGCGTTACCTTCACCAGCCGACCGAGGATGCGGTCGGCGCCGGCGTAGGCGTTCTCCACCTCCTCGAACCGGTCCCCCAGCCCCAGCGCGATGGCCTGCTGGCGCAGGTTGCTCAACTGCCCGCCAGGAATTTCGTGGCGGTACACCCGGCCCGTCGGTGCGGGCAACCCAGACTCGAAGGGCGCGTACACCTTTCGCAGTGCCTCCCAGTACGGCTCCAGCTCGCACACCGCCGACAGCGACAAGCCCGTGTCGTATTCGGTGTGCGCGGTGGCCGCGACGATCGAGCTGAGCGCGGGCTGACTGGTCGTGCCCGCCAGCGGCGCCGCCGCCCCGTCGACGGCGGCCGCGCCCGCCTGCCACGCCGCCAGATAGGTGGCCAGCTGGCCGCCGGGAGTGTCGTGGGTGTGCACGTGCACCGGCAGATCGAACCGCGACCGTAAAGCCGACACCAACGCGGTCGCCGCCTGCGGCCGCAACAGCCCGGCCATGTCCTTGATCGCCAGCACGTGCGCGCCGGCGTCGACGATCTGCTCCGCCAGCTTCAGGTAGTAGTCCAGCGTGTAGAGATTTTCGGCGGGGTCGGACAGATCACCGGTGTAGCTCATCGCGACTTCGGCGATCGCCGTGTCTGTCTCCCGCACCGCATCGATCGCCGGGCGCATCGACTCGACGTTGTTGAGCGCATCAAAGATGCGGTAGAGGTCGATGCCCGTCGCCGTCGCCTCGTCGATGAACGCTGTGGTGACCACCTCCGGGTAAGGGGTGTAGCCGACGGTGTTGCGTCCGCGCAGCAGCATCTGCAGACAGATGTTCGGTATCGCTTCCCGAAGAGCCGCCAGCCGCTCCCACGGATCCTCTTTCAAGAACCGAAGCGCCACATCGTAAGTCGCCCCACCCCAGCACTCGATCGACAGCAGCTGCGGCGTCATCCGAGCGATGTAGGGCGCCACCATCATCAACCCGTTGGTGCGCACCCGCGTCGCCAGCAGCGATTGATGCGCATCACGGAACGTCGTGTCGGTGACTCCGACGGCCGCCGAGTCGCGCATCCATCGCGCGAAGCCCTCGGGTCCCAACTCGACGAGGCGCTGCTTGCTGCCCGACGGCGGCGGCGCCGACAAATCGATCGGCGGCAGCTTGTCCTGCGCGTAGACCGTCGACGGACGTGGGCCGTGCGGCTGGTTCACTGTGACATCGGCCAGGTAGTTGAGGATCTTCGTGCCGCGATCGGCCGGCGTACGCGCGGTCAGCAGATACGGCCGCTGATCGATGAACGACGTGGTGACCCGGCCGGCCCGGAAGTCGGGATCGTTGACCACTGCCATCAAGAACGGGATGTTGGTCGAGACTCCTCTGATCCGGAACTCGGCGAGCGCGCGGCGAGCGCGGGCGATAGCGGCGGAGAAGTCGCGACCCCGGCAGGTGAGTTTGACCAGCATCGAGTCGAAGTGCGCGCTGATCTCCGCGCCGAGGTTGGTGCCGCCGTCCAGCCGGATCCCCGCACCGCCGGGCGTGCGGTAGCCGGTGATGCGGCCGGTGTCGGGCCGGAACCCGTTGGCGGGATCCTCGGTGGTGATGCGGCACTGCAAAGCGGCGCCGCGCACCGTCAACGTCTCCTGCGCCAGGCCCAGCTCCTCGAGCGTCTCGCCGTCGGCGATGCGCATCTGCGAAGCCACCAGGTCGACGTCGGTGATTTCCTCGGTGACGGTGTGCTCCACCTGAATCCGCGGATTCATCTCGATGAACACGTGGTGGCCGCGTTCGTCGAGCAGGAACTCCACCGTGCCGGCATACGAGTAGTTGATCTCGCGGGCGAAAGCCACGGCGTCGGAACACATCTTGTCCCGCAGTTCCGCCGGCAGGTTCGGCGCGGGCGCCAGCTCGATCACCTTCTGGTGGCGGCGCTGCACGCTGCAGTCACGCTCGAACAGGTGCATCACGTTGCCGTGCCGGTCGGCCAGTATCTGCACCTCGATGTGGCGCGGGTTGAGCACGGCCTGCTCGAGGTAGACCATCGGGTCGCCGAACGCCGACTCCGCCTCTCGGCTGGCCGCCTCGATCGCCTCCGGCAGTGCCGTCGCGTCGGTGACACGCCGCATACCGCGGCCACCGCCACCGGACACCGCCTTGACGAACAGCGGGAACTCCATGCCTGCGGCGGCCTCGACCAGCTCGTCAACCGAGGCCGACGGCGCCGACGACGTCAACACCGGCAGGCCCGCAGCGCGCGCGGCTGCGATGGCGCGCGCCTTGTTGCCGGTCAACTCCAGCACATCGGCACCGGGCCCGACGAACGTGATCCCGGCCTCGGCACAGGCCGCGGCCAGATCGGGGTTCTCCGACAGGAATCCGTATCCCGGATACACCGCATCGCAGCCGGCCTGCCTGGCCACCCGGATGATCTCGGCGACCGACAAGTAGGCGCGGACCGGATGGCCTATCTCCCCGATCTGGTAGGACTCGTCGGCCTTCAGCCGGTGCTGGGAGTTGCGGTCCTCGTAGGGATACACCGCGACGGTGGTGATGCCCATCTCGTAGGCCGCGCGAAACGCGCGAATCGCGATCTCGCCGCGGTTGGCCACCAGGATTTTGGAAATCACCCGGCTAACCCTATCGCCGACCGACTGCTCTGCCGACTAGATCAGCGTTGACCAGTAGTTCCAGAACCGCACCAGGATCATCAGGATCACAGCGGCGAACCACAGCGTGACCAGCGACCAGCGCCACTGGTAGATCAACCGCGCGACGCCATTCTCGAGTTGGGGCTGCAGCGCGACCCCCCCTACCACGACCAGCAGCGGAATGGTGACGGCCCACACCACCATGCAGTACGGGCACAACGCGCCGATGCGGTACAGGCTCTGGAAGATCAGCCAGTGGACGAACCCGGCGCCGAGCAGCGTGCCGATGGCCAGCCCGCCCCAGTACCAGCGCGGCAGTCCGACCTTCGCGGTCGCCAGCACCCCGGTCACCAGGACGACGGTGAAGGCCACGATGCCGATGAGCGGATTGGGGAAGCCGAATTCCGACGCCTGCGGGGTGACCATCACCGAACCGCAGGACAGCACCGGGTTGATGCTGCACGACGGCACGTAATCGGGGTTGATCAGGATCTCGATCTTCTCGATCGTCAGCGTCAGCGCGGCGGTCAGCCCCAGTACGCCCGCAATGAGCACCCACACCGCGCTGCTGCGCCGCACGGTGACGCCGTCCCGCGACTCTGCGGTCGTGGACTCGGCCGGGTTCTCAGCGGTGGTGGTCACGGCGCAGGAGGAGCGGGAGGAGGAGTCGGATTCGGGTTCGGCGACGCGGCCACCAGGCCCGGAACGTCGCCGACGATCTCCTTGATCTTGTTCACGAGCGCTTCGGGCGTCTCGACCTTGTAGTCTTCGCCGTTGATCCGGATGGTCGGAGTGGAGTTGACGTTGGTCGCCGACGCCAGCCCCTTGGCCATCTCAACGTAGCGACCCTTGTTGATGCAGTCCGGCACGCCGCCTCCGGCGCCGGCCTGGCGGGCCACTTCGATCAGCCGGGCGTTGTCGGGGAACGGCCCGACGTTCTCCTCCGGCTGCTGCGCATACAGGGCCGCGTGGAAACGGCGGAACGCGTCGGTGGATTCGTCGGCCACGCAGTAGGCCGCGTTGGACGCCCTGGACGAATACCCGTCGCCGGCGCGATCGAGAATCGAGACCATGTAGTAGTCGGCGGCCACGGCCCCGCTGTCGATGAGGTTGTTCACAGTCGGGCCGAACTGCTTCTCGAAGTTGCCGCACGCCGGGCATAGGAAGTCCTCGTAGAGGCCGAGCACCGCCTTGGGCTCGCTGGTGCCTTCCTTGGTGATCAGCTTGCTCGACGTCACCCGGATCGACTTGGCCTCGCCCGAGGCAGCCTTTTTGTCCGAGCCCATGACGATGTAGAGCACCAGCCCGACGCCGAGGAGCACCACAATCGCGGTCAGCCCGACCTGGATCAACAGGTTGCGCCTGCGGTCGGCGGCATTGAGGTCGTAGCGGGCGTTCTTCTTGGGTTTCGTGGCCACGGGACAAGGGTACCGGCGCGGTTTTCCTGGACCGTCAGCTGCGGCTCAGATGCACGCGCAGCGCGGAAATGATGTCGGAGGTCGCCGTCGCGCTGCCACCGCCGAGGGTGAAGAAGTTGGGGAACGCGTGGATCATCGATCCGTACTCGCGGGCATCGACCGGGGTGCCCGCGGCGCGCAGCGCCTCGGCGTACTGGCGGCCCTCGTCGCGCAGCGGGTCGAAGCCCGCCGTGACGACAATGGCCGGTGGTAACCCGGACAGGTCGTCGGCCAGCAGCGGGGACACCCTCGGATCGGTCGGGTCGATGCCCGAACCATCGAGGTACTTGCCGTGGCAGAAGTCCATGTCCCACCGGCGCAGGAAGAACCCGTCCGCGAACAGGCCGTATGACCGGGTGTGGTTGGCGAAGTTGGTGATCGGATACAGCAGCAGCTGCAGCGCCGGCGGTGGCGCGCCCTCGTTTCGAGCGCGCTGCGTCACCACCGCGGTGAGGTTGCCGCCCGCGCTGTCGCCTCCGATGGCGACCCGCGCCGGGTCGGCTCCCAGTTCCGCGGCGCGCTCACGGGCCCACAGATAGGCCGCGTACGCGTCGTCGGCAGCTGCCGGAGCCCTGTGCTCGGGCGCCCGGCGGTAGTCCACGAACAACACGTGCACCCCCGCCTGCTGGCAGATCACCTCACACAGGTGGCCGTGCGTCTCGTAGCCCCCGACGACGAAGCCACCGCCGTGGTAGAAGACCAGCAGCGGCGCCCCGTCGCCGTTCCTCGACCGGATGTGGACCGCCGGTATGTCGGTGCCCGGGCCGGGCACCGACACGTCTGTCAACGAGACGTCGACCTTCGCTCGCGGGAATTGCGATGCCGTCAGGTTCAGCCGCGTGCGCGCGGTGGCCACGTCGTCGCTGAGGATCAGCCCTTCGCGGCCGGAAATCCGCTGCGAGGTCAGCGCCAGCTGCAGTGTGGTGTCCAGGGTGTTGCCGTCGAGGGTGATCGAGCGCCCGCCCAGCAGCAGTCGCTTGAGGCGATCGGGCATGCGGGAGATGGCGTGCAGGGCGGGGCCGCCGGTGACCTTCTGCATCCTGTCCCGGAAATCGGGCCTCACCGCCGCTGCGCTCGCGCCGACGGATGTCTCCGTTCGCGCTGGCAGACTCCGTGCCATGGCTTCTCCCTCGATAGAACTCAACGCAACGAAGCCGGGACCGGCCGGCGGTGGCCGACTCCGAGGTGCCCCGCGACGACGTTTTCGCCACGACCAAGCTCTCGAATGCGACCACGGATACGACAGCACACCGGCCGCCTTCGACGCCAGTTGCCTGCGACGTCGAACCGGATCACCCGCGCATCCTCACCGACGTCACCCGCATCGTTCCCGCCCCGTCGACCACGTGGAGCCGGAGCCCGGGTCGAGCGCAGCTGGAACGTCGCCGAACCGCGCAGAGAAACGCCTGCGCAGGTACTGATTAGGTGGCATACCAACTCGGCAATATAGTCATCCGAAGTCGGTGATTCCCGAGCGGATAGTGAGCGATTCGACGTGTTCGATTTGGAGCCGAGCGAGCAGGACGTGGCGTCCGTCGCGTCGCTGGGCGACCGAACTCGGCTGGGGCCGATCACGGACCTTCAAGTGGGGCGACAACGCAGGGATGGATGACATGACTTCGGCGGCTGCAATTCCTTCGGTCACGCTCAACGACGACCACACCATGCCGGTGATCGGTCTCGGGGTGGGCGAGCTGTCGGATGCCGAAACGGAGGCGGCGGTATCGGCGGCCATCGAAGCGGGCTACCGGTTGATCGACACCGCCGCCGCCTACGGCAACGAGGCCGCGGTCGGGCGCGCGATCGCCTCGTCGGGTGTGCCGCGCGAGGACTTGTTCGTCACCACCAAGCTGGCCACGAAAGATCAGGGCTTTCAGTCGTCGCAGGACGCCCTCAAGGCCAGCCTGGATCGGCTGGGTCTCGACTACGTCGATCTGTACCTCATCCACTGGCCCGCCGGCGAGCACGGCAAATACGTCGACAGCTGGGGCGGCCTGCTGGCGTCGCAGAATGCGGGTCTCACCCGGTCGATCGGCGTGGCCAATTTCCACGAAGAGCACCTGTCGAACATCATCGACCTGTCGTTCGTCACCCCGGTCATCAATCAGATCGAGCTGCATCCCCTGCTGAACCAGGCCGCGCTACGTGCGGTCAACGCCGGCCGCGGCATTGTCACGGAGGCCTACGGCCCTTTGGGGGTCGGCCGACTTCTGGACCACCCGACGGTCACGTCGGTCGCCGAGGCGCACGGAAAGACCCCCGCGCAGGTGCTGATCCGGTGGAGCATCCAGCTGGGCAACGTGGTCATTCCGCGCTCGTCGTCACCGGAGCGGGTGAAGTCGAACCTCGAGGTCTTCGACTTCGAGCTGACCGACGACGAGATGGCGACATTCAACGGGCTCGACGACGGCACCCGGTTCCGTCCGGACCCCGAAAGCTACACCGGCACCTGACCTTTCCCGCGTGAGCAGGCTTGAGCACGTCAGCCCGTCGGGCACGTCGCTGCGGCGTCGCGCAGCGTGCCGGCCGAGGGCGCATCGACTGGGAGCCCATAACCACGCAGTACCGCCACGAATTGCACTGCGTATTGGCACCAGAATGCTCGGTTGGGGGGCATCCACAGCGCGGGCTCGGAATCGCCCTTGTCCTGATTGGCTTGGCCCTCTACCGCGAGGAGGTTAGCGGGGTCATTAGCGAACCGAACCCGCATCTCGTCGGACCAGTTCCGAGCTCCTAGGTCCCAGGCGTAAGCCAAGGGAACTAGGTGGTCAATTTGCACAGCCGCGCCCGTCTGATTGCCGCGGACGAGAGCGACGGTTTCATTGGTGTACGGATCGTGCAGGTTACCTGTCGCTACCGCATTCGGACACCGGCTAATTGACACGTACGTCTTGTCCACCAGATCGCGATCAAGAATGTCGTCGCGGGTGTCGCACCCGTTGTGCCCACCCTGGGCGTTGTTGTCGTCGGTCCAGGCGTCGCCGAACGCTGCCCTGCGGTAGTCGTATCCGCGGATGCGTGCGGGCACCTCCGCCACTCCGGCCAATACGTCGACGCCCGGTGCCACCGTGGGCACATCGGCCTGTGCGACGAACCAGTCCGCACGCCGGTCGGCCGACGCCACCGTCTGATACGCGACTGCGATGGCCAAGGCCACCGACAGCGCCAGCCACGCCAGCCGCCTGCGGGTCATGCCTTGTCCAGATAGTCGACGCGCTCGGTATCGGTGAATTGCGCTGCCAGAAGTCCCATTCCGGGGTCATCGGCCCGTTGCTGATAATGCGCTTGGCAATAAGCGCGTGCATTCTCGATGATCTCTCGATGCTCGAAAAGCGAGAGAAACCGAAGAGTGATCGGCCGGCCGGACTGGTTGTAGCCCAACACGTCTCCTTCGCGGCGCTCCTCCAGGTCGAGGTCGGCGAGTTCGAAGCCGTCGAGCGTGCTCGCCACGGCCGTCAGCCGTTGGCCCGCCTTGGATCCCTCCGGCAACTTGGTCGCGAGCAGGCACAGGCTGGCATGCGCGCCGCGGCCGATCCGGCCCCGCAACTGGTGCAGCTGGCTGATGCCGAACCGGTCGGCGTCCATCACGAACATGACCGTCGCATTGGGCACGTCGACACCGACCTCGATGACGGTGGTGCACACCAGAACATCGATCTCCCCCGCGCGGAACGCGGCCATCACGGCGTCCTTCTCCTCGGCCGGTAGTTTTCCGTGCATCAAACCCACCCGCAGCCCGGACAACGGCCCGCCGCGCAGCCTCTCGAACAACTCGATGACCGTGGTCGCGGGCGGCCCACCCTCTTTGGTGTCGCCGCTCTTGTCGGTCTCGTCGATCCGCGATGCGACGACGTAGGCCTGACGACCGGCGCGCACCTCCTCGGCGATGCGCGCCCATGCCCGGTTGAGCCACTGCGGCTTCTCGTTGATGAAGATCGTGTTGGTCGCGATGGGTTGGCGACCGCGCGGTAGCTCCCTCAGCGTCGACGTCTCGAGGTCGCCGAAGACGGTCAGCGCAACGGTGCGCGGGATCGGCGTGGCCGTCATCACCAACAGGTGCGGTGTCAAGCCGTGAGGCGCCTTGGCACGCAGGCGGTCCCGCTGCTCGACGCCGAACCGGTGTTGCTCGTCGACCACCACCATGCCGAGATTCTTGAAGTCGACGGCATCCTGCAGCAGCGCATGCGTGCCGATGACAATGCCCGCCTCGCCGGTGGCGACCTCGTCGCGCACCTGCTTTTTCTGCTGCGGCGACATCGATCCGGTCAGCAGCGCCACACGTGTCGCGGTGTCGGCACCCTCGAGTTGGCCCGCCATCGCCAACGGACCCAGGACGTCGCGCACCGAGCGGGCATGTTGGGCGGCAAGCACTTCCGTCGGCGCGAGCAGCGCGCATTGATAGCCGGCGTCGATCATCTGCAACATGGCCAGCACCGAGACGATCGTCTTCCCCGAGCCGACCTCGCCCTGCAGCATCCGGTTCATCGGACGCGTGCCCGCCAGTTCGGCCGACAGCGTCGCGAGCACGTCCCGCTGCCCCGCCGTCAGTTCGAAGGGCAACCGCGCCATGAGTGCCGCAAGCAGTCCACCATCCTTTTCCGGTGCGGGCGGCCCCGATTCGCCCAGTTCACTGTTGCGGCGCGTCACCAACGCCCACTGCAGCCCAAGAGCCTCGTCGTAGGTGAGGCGCAAGCGGGCGCGATCGCGTTCGGCTGCCGTTTCGGCGAGATGGATCGCCCGCAACGCCTCGTCTTCCGACACCAGACCGGATTGGCTGACGAACGGTTCCGGTAGCGGATCGTCGACCGGGTCCAGCACGTCGAGCACTTGCCGCACGCACGCATAGATGTCCCAGCTCTGCACCTTGGCGTTCGCGGCATAGATCGGAAAGAACTCCCGCTCGAATACGGAAAGGAGTTCGTCGCCGCTTGTTCCCGACGTACTCGCGATGGTCTTCAGTGACTTGGTTCCGATTTCCTTGCCGACCGGCGACTGCAGCACCAGATACGCCGGATGGTCGAGCTGCATGGTGCCCCTGAAGAACTTCACCTCGCCGGACAGCATGAGGCGGGTGTCCTCGGGCAGCTGCTCGATCATCCACCCGGCGTTGAAGAAGGTCGCAGTGACCTTCGGCCGGTGCTTCCCGAGCGTCACCCGCAGCCACTTCGGATAGCGCATCTTTTTTCGCTTTTTGTCGTAGACCGGTTTCATCTCGCCGGATTTCGTCTCGGTGATGGTGTCTACGAACGTGACGTGCTCGCCCTCTTCCACGTCGAGTTCCTCGCCCTCGCCGCGAACCGTCATGCCCTCGTTGTACTTGCGCGGGTAATGGCGCAGAAGGTCATTGACGGTGCGAATGCCGAAGTGCTCCTCGAGCTTTCGCGCGTTCGTGCGTCCGATGACGAAGTCGAGCCGATCAGACAGTGCGACCACGGCTACTCGACCCCGATCAGCAGCGCGTCACCTCGATGGCCGGTGTGGTAGGTCACCAATTCGGTGCCGAGGTGCTCATTGTGCACATGATCCCGAAGCGCTTGACCGACAACAGGATTCACATCAGCGCCGCTCAAGACGGTGACCAGCTCTCCGCCGGCGACCAGCAACAGGTCGATGAGGCCGATGCCCGCGGCGGTGATGTCCTCGGCGACGATCAGTACCTCGTCTCCGGCGATGCCGAGACCGTCGCCGGGCTGGCAGGTACCCGCCCACGTCAGCGCCTCCTCGGTGGCGACCCGAACGGAGCCGTACCGGGCACTCGCCGCGGCGCGGGCCATCGTGTATCCGTCGTCGACGGCCTGCCGGCCGGCGTCGTGCACGGCAAGCGCCGCCAGCCCCTGCACCATTGAACTCGCCGGCACCGGAACCACATCGATTCCCCAGCCGATCGCGGCTGTACAGCCCGCGACCAACTCCTCGGCGGCGACGAAGCCGTTCGGCAGCACCATGATCTGGGCGGCGCCCGCATCGACCAGCCCACGCAAGAGTTGCTTGGCGGTGAGGGCGGACGTCGGGTCCGTCGCATCGGGATCGGGCCGCAGCACGTTGGCGCCTTCACCGGCGAAAAGCTCGGCCGCCCCGTCGCCGTCGACGACTGCCAGCACCGCGCGCTCACGGCTCCAGCCGCCCGGGGCGTGAGATCCCGAGCCCCCGGTCAAGGCGGTGATCTGGATGCGGCTGGGAGTACCGAACGGCAGCGCGGCCTCGATGGCGCCGCCCGCGTCATCGGAGTGCACATGGACCGAATAGCGGCCGCCGCCGTCGGAGGCCGATGCGGCGATGGCTACCGAATCGCCCAGCGCGTCGAGCCGTTGCCGGAGAAGTTCGACCCCATCGGGCCGGCAGCCGCTCAACAGATACATCACCTCGAAACGCGGGCCGGGTTCGGCGACGGCGGTCTCGGCGTCGGGCGGAGCGGGAACATATTCCTGCCGGTTCGGCGCATGGCCCGACACGGTCTTCGACAGCGCATCGAGCAGCACAAGCAGGCCTCGACCACCCGCGTCGACGACGCCGGCATCGGTTAAAACGTCCAACTGCTCGGTGGTCTTGTCGAGTGCGACCACCGCCGCTTCCGCCGCCGCGGTGAGCACATCATCGAGAACCGCGTCCGCCGCGACGGCGTCCTCGGCCGATTCGGCCGCGGCCTGCAGCACCGAGACGATGGTGCCCGGCACCGACTCACCCATCGACGCCACGACCAGTCCGACGGCGTGGCGCAGCGAGGCGGCGAGTACGCGGCCGTCGACATCGATGAGCTCACCGTCGCGCTCGGCGGCGGCCTCGGCGGTGACATCAGCGAGGCCGCGCAGGATCTGCGAGAGGATCACCCCCGAGTTGCCCCTCGCGCCGTGCAGCGCACCGTCGGCGAGGGCCGCGGCCACCCCGGTCACATCCCCGGTGCCCGTCGCGGCGTCCGCCTGGGCCCATGCCGCGCGCATGGTGAAAAGCATGTTGGTCCCCGTGTCGGCGTCGGCGACGGGGAAGACGTTCAGCCGGTTGATCTCGTCGGTGTGGGTTATCAGGTCTCCGACGGCGGTGTGCGCCCAGGCGCGCAGGCCCGATGCGTCAAGCCGCCGACTATGCTCGGCCATCAGCACCACCTCCCAGCGCGTCACGGGAACCCCCGGTGGGCGCCAGCCTATCCACTGAGCCGGACAACGCCGATCACATCGACGGCCCGGTCGACAGCCGGTGGACGGCGTTTTGGCGTTCGCTTGGCGGGCCGGTATCCTGGTCAGGTTGTCGGGTCACCCGGTTTGCGGTCGCTGGCCCTCGAAACACTGATCCAAGGAGTTCTCGATATGGCTGCCGTGTGCGATATCTGCGGGAAGGGCCCCGGCTTCGGTAAGTCGGTTTCGCACTCCCATCGCCGGACCAGCCGCCGGTGGGACCCCAACATTCAGAGCGTGCGCGCCGTGACCCGTCCGGGCGGCAACAAGAAGCGCATCAACGTCTGCACGTCCTGCATCAAGGCGGGCAAGGTCACCCGCGGCTAGATTCACCGCACGTCCTTCCCGTCTAGGGCAGGCGCCAGTCGATCGGGTCGGCGCCCATCTGCTCGAGCAGTTCATTGGCGCGGCTGAACGGCCGCGATCCGAAGAATCCCCGAGACGCCGACAGCGGCGAGGGATGCGGCGACTCGATCGCGACGCAGTCGCTTCCGTCGAGCATCGGCTTGAGCGTGGACGCATCACGGCCCCACAGCACCGCCACCAGCGGTTGTTTGCGTGCCACCAGCGCGCGGATCGCGCATTCGGTGACGGCTTCCCAGCCCTTACCGCGGTGTGATGCGGGGGTGCCTGGCCGCACCGTCAGCACCCTGTTGAGCAGCATCACGCCGCGTTCCGCCCATGGTGAGAGATCGCCGTTCGCCGGAAGGGGAAAACCCAGGTCGCTGCTGTACTCCTTGTAGATGTTCTCCAGGCTGCGCGGCAGCGGCCGCACGTCGGCGGCGACCGAGAAGCTGAGCCCGACGGCGTGGCCCGGCGTCGGGTACGGGTCCTGCCCGACGATCAGGATCCGCACCTGGTCGAACGGAAAAGTGAAGGCGCGCAACACATTCGGTCCGACGGGTAGATATCGCTGACCAGCCGCGATCTCGCCTCGCAGGAACTCCCCCATCTGGGCAACCTGGCCGGCGACCGGTTCCAGCGCGCGCGCCCAGCCCTCCTCCACCAACTCAGTCAAGGGCCGTGCAGTCACGAGAAGCCAACCTAGCGGCTCGGCTCACTGAAACGACTGCCAGCCGGGATTTCCGCGCCATTCGTCGCCATCGACCAGCACCCGCGGCGGACCGTCGATCACCGTGCCGATGGCCCGCCACCCGTGCGGCGGTGCGCCGGGGAACGTCGCGACCAGCGCATGGTCCTCCCCGCCGCCGAGCACCCACTCCCACGGGTCGGCGGCGGTGACGGCGGCGGCGTCGGACAGGGCGTTTCGATCGGGTGTCAGCGCCGCGGTGGACACGTTGATTCCGACGCCCGACGCATCGGCGATATGGCGGAGATCGGCGATCAAACCGTCGGAGACGTCTGTCATCGCCGTCGCACCACCATCGGCCGCCACGCGTCCCTGTCCGTACGGCGGTTCCGGCACGAGGTGTAGCCGCCGCAAGGCATCGAAGCCGTCGATGTCGTTCTGCCACAGGTAAAAGCCGGCAGCCGACCGACCCAGCCCACCCGTGACCGCCAGCGTGTCACCGACCCGCGCCCCGGACCGCAACACCGGTGCGCGACCGGCGAGATCGCCGAGCACTGTCACCGAGATCACCCACTGTGGGGCACTGACCAGATCGCCACCGACGATTCCAGCACCGAGCGCACGGGCCTCGCGCCACATGCCGTCGGCGAGCTCGAGCGCACGCGCGGTCGCAGTGTCACCCGGTGCGCCGAACGCGACGACGAACGCGGTCACCGTGGCACCCATGGCCTCGATGTCCGCCGCGTTCTGCGCGACGGCCTTTCTGCCGACGTCATGCGGCGACGACCAGTCCAGACGGAAGTGCCTGCCTTCGACCAGCATGTCGGTGGACACCACTGTCTTGCCGTCGCCGGCCGTCAGCACGGCGGCGTCGTCACCCGGACCGACGGTCACCGACGCGGGCTGCTCCCTTTCAGCGACCAGCCGGTCGATGACGGCGAACTCACCCACCCCTGCCAGACTGTCGGCCTGCTCGTCGCTGGCCATGGCACCTCCTCGCCGACGTCCGTGCGCTGACCGCCCGGCAAACCTGCGGTACTTTTGGTCCCTGCGGCGTGGAGTCTATGCAGCGGAACGGAGGAAACACCGGGTGGTCGAGGCTTTCATGCTGATCCAGACCGACGTGGGCCGCGCCGAGGTCGTCGCCAAGCAGCTGGCAGAGATCCCCGGTGTGCGGTCCGCGGAGTACGTCACCGGGCCCTACGACGTGGTGGTGCGCATCGGCGCCGACACCATGGACGACCTGCAGCAGACGATCGTGCCCAGCGTTCAACGGGTCGCAGGCATCACGCGCACCCTCACCTGCCCGGTCGCCAACGGAGTCCGACCCTAGAGTTGCCCGTGTGGCACCCACTGACGACGGCGCGGACGGACCGCCGCGCTCCCTGATGATTGCCGCCATCGCGGTGGCCGTCGCTGCGGTCGTGGCGGTGCTGGCGATCGCCGCGCTGCGGCAGACGCCATCGCAAGAACAGCCGGTTCCCATCGCGTCGGTGCCCGCGCCGAAAGCGGCGAGCCCCCAGTGCGCTGCCTTGATGGCGGCCCTACCGGAGCAGCTGGGCGATTACCGGCGCGCGCAGGCGGCCGACCCCGCCCCGCGGAGCGCGGCCGCGTGGCGTGCGGACGATGACGCCGACCCGGTCATTCTGCGGTGCGGGCTGGACCGCCCCGCGGAATTCGTCGTCGGCGCGCCCCTCCAGGTCGTCGAGCCCGTGCAGTGGTTCGAGGTCGCCGACACCGACAGGAGCACGTGGTTCGCGGTGGATCGCCCCGTATATATAGCCCTGACGCTGCCGAGCGGGTCGGGGCCCACCCCGATCCAGGAGATCTCGGAGGCGATCGCCAAGACGATGCCCGCCACGCCCCTCGACCCGGCGCCGGTTCGCTAACGCAGGCCGGTGCCTCGCGCGAGCGCGGTGTCCACCATCGCCGCGAGCAACGTGGGATAGTCCACGCCGCTTGCGGCCCACATCCTCGGATACATCGAGATCGTGGTGAATCCCGGCATCGTGTTGATCTCGTTGACCACCGGACCGTGTTCGGTCAGGAAGAAGTCGACGCGGGCAAGGCCCTGGCAGTCGATCGCGCGGAACGCCCGGATGGCCAGTCGGCGCACCTCGTCGGCGACGGCGTCGTCCACCTTTGCGGGCACATCCAATTCGGCGGCGTCCTCGAGATATTTGGTAGCGAAGTCATAGAACCCGTCTTCGCGGCCCCGCACCCCGGCCACCCGGATCTCGCCGACGGTGCTCGCTTCGACCCTGCCGTCGGGAAATTCCAGGACGCCGCATTCGAGTTCACGACCCGGCACTGCCGCCTCGACGATCACCTTGGGGTCGTGCTTGCGGGCGTCGGCGATCGCCGAAGTCAGCTGATCCCACGAGGTGACCCGGTTGACGCCGATCGACGACCCGCCGCGCGCGGGTTTGACAAACACCGGCAGGCCGAGCCGCTCGCGTTCCTCGAGCTCCAGCGTCTCCCGGTCCGGTCGCAGCACCACCTGGTCTCCGATGGGCAGACCATCGGCCGCGAGCAGCTTCTTGGTGAATTCCTTGTCCATGCCCGCCGCGCTGGCCAGCACGCCGGCGCCGACATAGGGAACGCCGGCCAACTCGAGCAGACCCTGGATGGTGCCATCCTCACCATAGGGGCCGTGCAACACGGGGAAAACCACGTCGACCGAGGCCAACAGCTCACCGGCGGCCCCCTGGCCCAGAGACAGCAGCTGACCACCGCGACCGGGGTCGGCCGGCAGCGCCAGCGCGGTGCCCGACGCGCCGCTGACCTCGGGCAGCCGTCCGTCGGTGATCGCCAGCGTGTCCGGTTGTGCATCGGTCAGCACCCACGAGCCCTCCGGCGTGATGCCGACGGCGACCACCTCGAAGCGCTCTGGATCCAGGTGGCGAAGGATGCTGCCTGCGGAAACGCATGAGATCGCGTGCTCCGAGCTACGTCCGCCGTACACGACGGCGACGCGGACGCGACCGGCGGAGCCGGGCTGGTGGCGGGCAGTCACAACCTAGAGAGGCTACCGCTCCTGCCGAAGGGCGCACGATCTACGGTCACGAGCTGGTCTTTCAGCCCAGGGCGCGGTCGATGTCGGCGATCAGGTCGTCGGTGTCTTCGATACCCGCGGAAACGCGGGCGAACCCCTCGCTGACGGGGTCGCCCCAGCGGGCTCGGCGATCCACCGAGCTGTGGATGCCGCCGAAGCTGGTCGAGGAGACCAGCAGGTCGCTGACCTGCACCAGCCGATGCACGGCCGCAGCGCTCTCCAACTCGACCGCCACGATTCCGCCGAAGCGCTTCATCTGCCGATTGGCGATCTCGTAGGAGGGATCGCCGGTGAGCCCGGGATATCGCACCGAACTCACGGCAGGATGGTCGCGCAACGCCAAAGCCATCGCGAGCGCGTTCTGGCACTGGCGCTCGAACCGCAGACCGGCGGTTCCGATGCTGCGCAGCACCAACCACGCTTCGAAGGCGCCCAGAATCGGGCCCGCGAGCCGCCGCTCGTGCTCGATCGCGGCCATCTGGTCGACATGGCTGCCGGCCACATACCCCGCGAGCACGTCGTGGTGACCCGAGAGCATCTTGGTGGCACTGGCCACCACGAGGTCGGCACCGAGCGACAACGGTTGCTGCCCTAGCGGTGTCGCGGTGGTGTTGTCGACGACGAGCGTGGCGCCCCGGCTTCGGCACGTCATCGCCAGCCGATGCAGGTCGACAACGTCGAGACCGGGGTTCGACGGTGTCTCCGCGAGCACCACGTCGGCATCGGACGCGGCCTCGACGATGTCCGCGCAATTTGCTTCGACGACGGTGATGCCTTGCGGGGCAAGGTATTCGACTGCGTATCGACGGACCTGGTAGTAGCCGTCGCCGGGCACCACCAGCTTTGCACCGGGCCTGGTAAGCACCCGAAGCACCGACGTGATCGCCGCCATTCCGGAGCCGAACGTCAGTGCCGTTGTCGCACCCTCCAACTCGGCCAGGGCCGATTCGAGGTGACGCCACGTCGGGTTGTGATAGCGGCCGTAGCTGTCGAGTGAATCGTCTTCGCTGGGCGGAATGTGATAGGCGGCGGCGGGGACAGGCGGCGGCGCAACGGGTGATCCCGGAACCGCTTCTGCTCCACAGGCTTTGACGCTCCGGGTGGAGTCGCCGTACGGGCTGGACATGTTCTACTCCGGCTTGGTGCTGCGGCCGAGCAGCAGCGCAACCGCCTCGGGCACCGACAATCCCTTGTGGCACACCCTATGTACAGCGTCGGTGAGCGGCATCTCGACGTCGTAGCTGTCGGCAAGGGCCAGCACCGATTCGCATGATGTGACGCCTTCTGCGACGTGCCCGCCGGCCGCGAGTTTCGCGCCGTCCACCGACTCCCCTGCGCCGAGCCGCGTGCCGAACGTGCGGTTGCGCGAGTGCGGTGAGGTGCAAGTCGCGACCAGGTCGCCGACGCCGGCCAGGCCGGCAAGCGTGGCGGGTTTGGCGCCCAGCGCAATTCCGAGCCGCATGATTTCGGCCAGCCCGCGCGTGATGATGGCCGCCACCGAATTCTCGCCCATGCCCATACCCGCGGCCATGCCGCAGGCCAACGCGATCACGTTCTTACATGCCCCGCCGACCTCGGCACCGATGACGTCGGCGTTGGTGTACGGACGGAAGTACTTGGTGGCCAGTGCCCGCTGCAGCGTTACCGCCCGGCCGGAGTCGGCACAGGCGACAACGGTGGCCGCGGGCTGCTCCTCGGCGATCTCGCTGGCCAGGTTGGGGCCGGTGACGACGGCCACCCGGGAGGGGTCGGCCCCGGTCACCTGGATCACCACCTGGCTCATCCGCATCAGCGAGTCCAGCTCGATTCCCTTGGCCAGGCTGACCAGCGTGACATCGTCACCGAGTAGACCGGCCCAGTCGGTGAGGTTGGCCCGAAGCGTCTGCGACGGAACCGCGAGTAGCACCGTGCACGCGCCTGCAAGCGCTGCGGCGGCGTCGCTGGTGGCGCGGATCGACTTCGGTAGCTCGACGTCACCCAGGTATTCGAGATTGCGGTGGGTGTTGTTGATCTCGTCGGCCAGTTCGGGGCGGCGGGCCCACAGCGTGACGTTATTGCCGGCATCCGCCAACACCTTGGCCAGCGCCGTTCCCCACGCGCCGGCACCCATCACAGCCGCCTCGACCACGAGTTCAACCCTAGCGGGGCGACGATCAAGCGGCGCAAGCCGCGTTGAGGAGGCCCGCCATCAAACCCGGCGGGGCGACGATCAAGCGGCGCAAGCCGCGTTGAGGAGGCCCGCCATCAAACCCGGCGGGGCGACGATCAAGCGGCGGTGGCAGGGACTGGCAGGATAAAGCTCATGAGCGGCACGCAGTCGGGCGCGCCGGCTGACGTCGGACTGGTCATCGCCGTCAAGCGGTTAGCCGCCGCCAAGACGAGACTGGCCCCGGTGTTCTCGGCGGCAACCCGGGAAACCGTGGTGCTGGCCATGATGGTCGACACCGTCAAGGCCGCGCTGGCGGTGCCCGCGCTGCGCACGGTCACCGTCGTCACACCCGATCCGGTCGCTGCCGATGCCGCTGTTGCGCTGGGCGCAGAGGTGCTACCGGACCCGACCCCGGATGGGCACCGCGATCCGCTGAACAACGCGATAGCCGCAGCGGAAGCCGTCGTTCGCGAGTCGACGTCGAATGTCGTTGTGCTGCAAGGTGATCTGCCCGCTCTTCAGCCGCAGGAGTTGGCCGAGGCGATCACCGCGGCGCGCGGACACCCGCGGAGTTTCGTCGGTGACCGCCACGGCACCGGCACGTCGGCCCTGTTTGCCTTCGGTGTGCCGCTGGAGCCGCAGTTCGGATCCGATTCGGCGCGTCGGCATCAGCATTCGGGTGCCATCGAGCTGACCGGCGCATGGCCTGGCCTGCGGTGTGACATCGACACACCCGATGACTTGATGGTCGCGCGCAGGCTGGGTGTCGGCGCTGCGACGGCCCAGGCCATTGGAAGACCCAGGTAAACAGCTATCGACGGAAATCCTTTGTCCGTAGCAGTTCGGCTGGCCGATGAGGAATGATCGATAAAATGACTGAAGCCGAGACACGAGTTCGATCGGACGACACCGCCGCGGTGCCGGGTGATTCGGCGGCCGCCCGAGGGGATGACAACAGGGCCGCCCCGGAGGCACCACCCGCGGCGACGGCACCCGCCGTCGACAATGCGCTGCCCGAGGATCGCTACCTCAACCGCGAACTGAGCTGGCTGGACTTCAATGCCCGGGTGCTGGCGCTGGCCGCCGACCCCTCACTTCCCTTGCTCGAGCGCGCGAAGTTCCTCGCGATCTTCGCGTCGAACCTCGACGAGTTCTACATGGTCCGGGTGGCCGGCTTGAAACGCCGCGACGAGATGGGGTTGTCGGTGCGCTCGGCGGACGGCCTGTCTCCCCGCGAGCAGCTGCGCCGGATCAGCGAACGCACACAGCAGATCGCCAACCGACACGCGCAGGTCTTCCTCGAGGCGGTGCGCCCCGCGCTCGCCGACAAGGGGATCGTCATCGTCACGTGGGCGCAACTCGATGACGCCGAGCGCGACCGATTGTCGACCTACTTCCACGAACAGGTCTTCCCGGTCCTGACGCCGCTTGCGGTCGACCCGTCACATCCGTTCCCTTTCGTGAGCGGGCTCAGCCTGAACCTGGCCATCACCGTGAAGCTTCCCGACGACGGCGGTCAGCACTTCGCACGAGTCAAGGTGCCCGACAACGTCGACCGGTTCGTCGAGCTGGACAGCCGGGACGGTGCGTTGCGCTTCCTGCCGATGGAGGAACTGATCGCGGCGTTCCTGCCGGTGTTGTTCCCCGGCTTAGAGATCGTCGAACACCACGCGTTCCGCATCACCCGCAACGCGGATTTCGATGTCGAGGAGGACCGCGACGAGGACCTGCTGCAGGCGCTCGAAAGAGAGCTGGCCCGCAGACGGTTCGGTTCCCCGGTGCGGCTCGAGGTCGCAGGCGACATGACCGAGAACATGTTGGAGCTGCTGTTGCGCGAACTCGACGTGAACCCCGGTGACGTCATCGAGGTGCCCGGGCTGCTGGATCTTTCGTCGTTGTGGCAGATCTACGGCGTGGATCGGCCGCAGTTGAAGGACCCGCCGTTCGTGCCCGCCACCCCGCCGGCGTTCGGCGAGCGGGAGACGCCCAAGAGCATCTTCGCCACGTTGCGCGACGGCGATGTCCTCGTCCACCACCCGTACGACTCCTTCTCCACCACCGTGCAGCGGTTCATCGAACAGGCGGCCGCCGACCCGAACGTGCTGGCGATCAAGCAGACGCTGTACCGAACGTCGGGCGACTCCCCGATCATCAACGCACTCATAGACGCCGCCGAGGCCGGTAAGCAGGTCGTCGCGCTGGTGGAGATCAAGGCGCGGTTCGACGAGCAGGCAAATATCAAGTGGGCGCGCGCACTCGAGCAGGCGGGCGTGCACGTGGCATACGGACTGGTCGGCCTGAAGACCCACTGCAAGACGTGTCTGGTGGTGCGCCGAGAAGGTTCGGCGATTCGCCGCTACTGCCATGTGGGCACCGGGAACTACAACCCGAAAACCGCTCGACTGTACGAAGATGTCGGCCTGTTGACGGCGGCCCCCGACATCGGCGCCGACCTAACCGATCTCTTCAATTCCCTGACCGGTTACTCACGCAAGGACTCCTACCGCAACCTGCTCGTCGCGCCGCACGGCGTTCGCAAGGGCATCATCGAGCGCATCGAACGCGAAGTCGCGGCCACCCGCGACGGCGCCGAAGGCAGAATCCGGCTGAAGGCGAATGCGTTGGTCGACGAGCAGGTGATCGATGCGCTCTATCGGGCATCGCAGGCTGGTGTGCGGGTCGAAGTCGTGGTGCGCGGCATCTGCGCGCTGCGGCCGCGGGCGGCCGGCTTCTCCGAAAACGTCGTGGTGCGCTCGATTCTGGGCCGATTCCTCGAACACTCGCGAATTATTCACTTCCGCGCCATCGATGAGTTCTGGATCGGCAGTGCCGACATGATGCATCGTAATCTCGACCGACGGGTCGAGGTGATGGCGCAAGTGAAGGATCCCAGGCTGAAGGCACAACTGGACGAGGTGTTCGACTCGGCGATGAATCCGGCGACCCGGTGCTGGGAACTCGGCGCCGACGGGAGTTGGACCGCGTCGCCCCGTGAGGGTGAGACAGTACGTGACCATCAGGTGTGGCTGATGGAACGCCATCGTCAACCTTGATAGAGTCCCGCGGTTCGAATGACCTGCAGGAGTTGAGGTGTCCAAGAGTTCGTCCGCGAGCGCGCCGGTGCCGGCCAACAAAGCCATCCTGGCTGCCGGTGCGGTGTTGTGGCGATCCAGCGACGATCGAACCGAGCCCGAAGTAGCGGTGATCCACCGACCGCGCTACGACGACTGGTCACTGCCCAAGGGCAAGGTCGATGCCGGTGAGAACGAGCCGATGACCGCCGTGCGCGAGGTGCGCGAGGAGACCGGTTACAGCTCATATCTCGGTCGACGGCTGGCCGCGGTGACCTACCCGGTCGAAGAGCAGGGAATCAAAAAAGTGCGGTATTGGGCGGCGCGCGTCGTCGAGGGTGACTTCGCGCCCAACGCCGAAGTCGACGAGTTGAAGTGGCTGCCCGTCAGCGCGGCGATGAAGCAGCTCGAATACGCGGCGGATCGGAAGGTGTTGCGCCGGTTCGCGAAGATGCCCGCCGATACCAAAACCATCCTGATCGTGCGGCACGGCACCGCGGGCAGCAAGTCCCGATACAAGGGCGATGATCGGTTGCGACCACTGGACAAGAGCGGCCGCGCCCAAGCTGAGTCGCTCGTCGGTCAACTGCTGGCGTTCGGCGGTGACACGTTGTATGCGGCCGATCGGGTCCGTTGTCACCAGACGATCGAACCGCTCGCCGACGAACTCGGCGTGGGGATTCACAATGAACCCCTGCTGACGGAGGAGGTCTACGCCGACAACCCCAAGCCGGTCCGCCGCCGCATTCTCGAAATCGCCGCCGCAGAAGGCACGCCGGTGATCTGCACGCAGGGCAAAGTGATACCGGACCTGATCGCCTGGTGGTGCCAACGCGACGGTGTACGACCCGACAAGTCCCGCAACCGCAAGGGCAGTACGTGGGTGATGTCATCATGGCAGGGCAAATTGGTGGCGGCCGACCACATCGGTAGTCCGCTCGCCACCGAGAAATAGCCGGCGCGCGCCGGCCAAGCCCGAAAGGACCCCAATGCCCGCCGACGCGCCCCCCAAACTTCCGCCGCTTCGGATTGCCCGTGCGGTCGACTCTTTCCGGCGCCGGTTGCGCCGGGTCGAGCGGAAGCTACAGCCTCCTTTCGCCGCGGTCTTGGACACGATGACGAGCGCCTGGGTGGCGCAGGGCGTGTACGTCGTGACGAAGCTCGGCGTTGCCGATGCACTGCGCGACGGACCGCTGACGGCAGAAGCGATCGCGGGACGAGTCGGCGCAAACCCCGACGCGCTGAACCGGCTGCTGCGCGCACTCGCCAGCCACGGAATATTCACGCAACGACGCGACGGGCGCTTCGCACTGACGCCGTTGAGTGAATCGCTGCTCGCCGATGCACCCAATTCGGCGCGAGGGATGGTGCTGTTCTGGGGCGACCCGCTGCACTGGGAACACTGGGGGCAGCTGTCGTACTCGGTGGCGACGGGGCGGTCGGCGATCGAAAAGCTGAGGGGCAAGCCCGCCTTCGATTGGCTTCCCGAGGTCCCCGAGCTGGGGGCGGTGTTCAACGACGGCATGACCAGTATGTCGACGATGGAAACTCCACTGGTGGTTTCCGCCTACGACTTCTCTCGCTTCGACACTGTCGTCGACGTCGGCGGTGGGCACGGCATGCTGCTCGGCGCGATCCTGCAGAAGTGGCCGAAGACCCAGGGAATTCTTTTCGACTTCGAGTCCGTCGTCGACGGTGCGCCTGCGCTTCTCGAGGCCGCGGGAGTTCTCGACCGGTGCGAGATGATCGGCGGCTCGTTCTTCGAAACCGTGCCTTCGGGCGGAGACGCCTACGTCCTCAAGCACATCATTCATGACTGGCCGGACGACGATGCGCTTCGCATCCTGCGCAATGTGCGCGCCGCGATGAAGCCCGACGCCACGCTCGCGCTCATCGAGATGGTGGTTCCCGACGACGAACGCGAGCACATGGCGAAGATGCTCGATCTGGAAATGCTCGTGTCGCTGGCCGGTCGTGAGCGAACCGAGGCGGAGTACGCCGAACTGTTGCAGCAGGCGGGGTTCCGCCATACGCGCACCGTGGGAACCGTTGGGCCGGCCTCGATCGTCGAGGCGTTAGCGGTCTAGCCGACCAGTCACACGCAGATACGCCGTGGGTCGCGATGACCCACGGCGTATCTGACTGAAAATTACCGACGGCCCTTCTTGGCCGGGGCGCGCTTCACTGCCTTCTTGGCGGCGCTGCGCTTGACCGCCTTCTTCGCGGCCGCACGCTTCACCGTCTTCTTGGCGGCGGTGCGCTTGACTGCCTTCTTGGCGGCGCTGCGCTTGACTGCCTTCTTGGCGGCACTGCGCTTGACTGCCTTCTTGGCGGCGGTGCGCTTGACTGCCTTCTTGGCGGCGCTGCGCTTGACTGCCTTCTTGGCGGCACTGCGCTTGACTGCCTTCTTGGCAGCACTGCGCTTGACCGCCTTCTTGGCCGCCGTCCTCTTGACGGCTTTGCGGGCCGTTCCGGTTCCACTTCCACGCTTCACTGCAGGTCCTTCCGCCGGGAGGCGCTGTGCGCCAGAGACAACCGCTTTGAATTGAGCGCCGGGCCGAAATGCCGGCACGGACGTGGGCTTCACTTTCACTGTCTCCCCGGTACGCGGATTACGCGCGACCCGGGCTGCACGACGGCGCTGTTCGAAGACGCCGAAACCGGTAATGGTGACGCTGTCACCCTTATGCACCGCACGCACGATTGTGTCGACAACGTTCTCGACCGCATCAGTTGCCTGTCGGCGGTCGACGCTCATCTTCTTCGTGAGTACGTCGATCAGCTCTGCTTTGTTCATGCAAAACCTCCACACCAGTGATCCACCTTGGACCAACTAGAAGGACACGGTAATACGAGTTACCACTGATTTCCAAGAGCCACGCGCAATTTCAAGCGTTGCTGGCGCAAATTTCTGCAATCTGCTTGCCGCGCATGGATGCTGGCGAGGAGGGTGGGGGAAGGTTATTCCGGGCCCCAATTTCGGTTGCTTCGACTGCTATCCAGGGGTCGGTAAGGTGTGCGGTTTCCACTCCGGACGATTAGATTCATAGGACTCGATTTTGTCCAGTTTCCGCAGCGTAAGGCCTATATCGTCGAGTCCTTCGAGCAATCGCCAAGCGGTGTAATCGTCAATCTTGAACGGCAGCAGGACCGTTCCTGCGGCCACGTTCCGATCTTGAAGATTCACAGTGATTTCCAGACCCGGCTGCTGCTCGATCAGCTTCCACAGCAGTTCCACATCGTCTTGAGAAACTTCTGCCGCCAGCAGGCCTGCCTTTCCCGCGTTTCCGCGAAAGATGTCGGCGAAGCGAGACGAGATGACGACCCGGAAGCCGAAGTCCATGAGCGCCCACACGGCGTGCTCGCGCGACGACCCAGTGCCGAAATCAGGTCCGGCAACCAAGACCGACCCCTTGTCGAACGGGCTCAGATTCAACACGAATGACGGATTATTGCGCCACGACGCGAATAACCCGTCCTCGAAACCCGTTCGGGTGACCCGCTTCAAGTACACCGCGGGGATGATCTGGTCGGTGTCGACGTTGGAGCGGCGCAGCGGTACGCCGATGCCGGTGTGCGTGCGAAACGGTTCCATCTCGTATCTCCTCTAGTGGCTCAGGTCTGCGGGGGAAGACAACGTGCCGCGCACAGCGGTCGCAGCGGCGACGGCGGGTGACACCAAATGCGTTCGTCCGCCCTTGCCCTGTCTGCCCTCGAAATTTCGGTTCGACGTCGACGCACACCGCTGGCCCGGTGACAATTGATCGGGGTTCATGCCCAGGCACATCGAGCAGCCGGCCTGGCGCCACTGCGCGCCGGCGGCGGTGAAGATCTCGCCCAGGCCCTCCGATTCGGCCTGTGCGCGCACCCGCATCGAACCGGGCACGACGAGCATTCGCACACCGTCGGCGACCTTGCGTCCGCGCAGTATGTCGGCCACCACGCGGAGATCTTCGATGCGCCCGTTGGTGCACGAGCCCACGAAGACGGTGTCAACCGGGATATCGCGCATGGCCGTGCCGGGCCGAAGATCCATATACGCCAATGCCTTCTCGGCGGACTGTCGCTCGCCGTCCTCGAGCATCAACTCCGGGTCCGGCACCGATTCCGACAACGGCACGCCTTGGCCGGGGTTGGTGCCCCACGTGACGAAGGGGCTCAACGTCGCGGCATCGATGTACACCTCGGTGTCGAATTCGGCGCCCTCGTCAGTGCGCAGTTGGTCCCAGGCAGCGACAGCCGCGTCCCAATCAGCGCCCGTCGGAGCGTGCGGACGCCCGCGCAGAAATTCGTATGTCGTCTCATCGGGCGCCACCAAGCCGGCGCGCGCGCCCGCCTCGATGCTCATGTTGCAGATCGTCATCCGGCCTTCCATGGACAGCGCTTCGATGGCGCTGCCCCGGTATTCGATGACGTGCCCCTGTCCGCCACCGGTGCCGATCTTCGCGATGACCGTGAGGATGATGTCTTTCGCGCTCACTCCCGCGGGTAGTTGCCCATCGACGTTGATCGCCATCGTTTTGAACGGCCGCAACGGCAACGTCTGCGTGGCAAGTACGTGTTCGACCTCTGAGGTACCGATGCCCATCGCGAGTGCACCGAACGCACCGTGGGTGGAGGTGTGGCTGTCCCCGCAGACGATTGTCATACCGGGCTGGGTGAGACCCAACTGCGGTCCGATGATGTGCACGATGCCCTGCTCGAGATCACCCATCGGGTGCAATCGGATACCGAACTCCTCGCAGTTGCGTCGCAGCGTTTCGACCTGAATCCGCGAGACGGGATCGGCGATCGGCTTGTCGATGTCGACCGTCGGCACGTTGTGGTCCTCGGTGGCGATCGTCAGGTCGGGTCGCCGGACGCCGCGGCCGGCGAGCCGCAACCCGTCGAACGCCTGCGGGCTGGTGACCTCGTGCACGAGATGCAGATCGATGTAGATGAGGTCGGGCTCCCGGGCGTCGCCGGTGCCGCTCCCCACAGCGACGACGTGGTCATCCCAAACCTTTTCCGCCATGGTGCGCGGCCGCGTGTCAGTGGTCATACTTGACTATCTCACAATCTGGAACGGTAGTATCTCCTTGTGAGACAGGATAGCGGCATCGGCGTGCTGGACAAAGCCGTCGGATTGCTGCATGCCATCGCCGAGTCGCCATGCGGACTGGCGGAACTGTGCGAACGCACCGGCCTACCGAGAGCGACGGCGCACCGGCTGGCCGCCGGGCTGGAGGTGCACCGGCTTCTCGCGCGTGACGCCGAGGGCCGCTGGCGGCTCGGGCCCGCACTGGTCGAGTTGGCAGGCCAGGTCAACGATCCGCTGCTGGCCGCGGGCGCCGCCGTGTTGCCGAGGCTGCGCGAGATCACCGGCGAGAGCGTGCAGCTCTACCGCCGGGAAGGGACATCGCGAATCTGTGTGGCTGCGTTGGAACCGCCTGCAGGACTGCGGGATACGGTCCCGGTCGGCACTTACCTACCGATGACCGCCGGATCCGGCGCGAAGATTCTGCTGGCGTACAGCGATGCCGCCACACAGCAGGCGGTACTGCCCGCCGCCAAGTTCACCGACCGTGCGTTGGCCGAGGTGCGTAAGCGCGGCTGGGCGCAGAGCGTCGCCGAACGCGAACCCGGTGTGGCGAGTGTGTCCGCGCCGGTGCGCGACGGGCGGGGGCAGGTGATCGCAGCGGTTTCGGTCTCCGGTCCGATCGATCGGATGGGACGCAGGCCCGGAGCGCGATGGGCAGCGGATCTGTTGGCCGCCGCTGACGCGCTGACCCGACGATTATGAGTTGGTGTGACGGATTCAACACCACGAAGTACCCCCGATGGGATTCGAACCCACGCTACCGCCGTGAGAGGGCGGCGTCCTAGGCCGCTAGACGACGGGGGCTAGAACTTTCCGAGGGGCCAGCATAGCTCAGGTGCCGGTGCCGACCATAATCACTCGCGTGCGCTGGGGTACCAGGACTCGAACCTAGAATGGCTGAACCAGAATCAGCTGTGTTGCCAATTACACCATACCCCACTGGCTGCCTGTAACCGCTGGTCACAAGCCTTTTTCGGACCGGGCTGGCAGGCTGAGCGCAACTCGCCTGTCATGCCGGGCCGACGTGCAGATTACCAAAGATTTCGCGTCGTCTTCTCACGCGTCCGCCACGGCCGCCGCCGCACGGTCGCGGCCGGCGCTGAGCCGCTGCACACTCCGGTCGCGGCCAAGCAGCTCCAGCGACTCGAACAGTGGCGGACTGATCGATGCGCCGGTCGCGGCCACGCGAATCGGGCCGAACGCCTTGCGCGGCTTGAGTGCCAAATCCTCCAGCAGCGCCTGCTTGAGCGCCGCCTCGATTGTGCCGGCGGTCCATTCGTCGACGCCCTCGAACGCGCGCAGCGCGGCGTCGAGAACCGCAGTCGCGTCGGATTTCAGTTCCTTGGCAGCCGCCTTCTCGTCGAGCGCGAATTCTCCGTCGTTGAGGAATTTCAGCAAGTCCCACGCGTCGGCGAGCACCACGATGCGGGTCTGCACCAGCCGTGCAGCCTCTGCGAACCGGTGATCGTCTAGACCGGTGTCGTACGCGTGGGCGTCGAAGTACGACCGCAGCCGCGCGGTGAAGTCGTCCTCGGTCAACAGCCGAATGTGATCGGCGTTGAGTGCGTCTGCCTTCTTCTGGTCGAAGCGTGCCGGGTTGGAGTTGACGTCGACCACGTCGAAGGCTGCGACCATCTCGTCGAGGCTGAACACGTCGCGGTCGTCGGCGATCGACCATCCCAGCAGTGCCAGGTAATTCAGCAATCCCTCCGGAATGAAGCCACGGTCGCGATGCAGGAACAGGTTGGACTGCGGATCGCGCTTGGACAGCTTCTTGGTGCCCTCACCCAGCACGGCGGGCAGGTGACCGAACTCCGGAACGCGATCGGTGACACCGATCCGCATCAACGCGCGGTACAGCGCGATCTGGCGCGGTGTGGACGACAGCAGATCCTCCCCGCGCAGTACATGGGTGATCTTCATCATCGCGTCGTCGACCGGATTGACCAACGTGTACAACGGGTCTCCGCTCGCGCGGGTGAGCGCGTAGTCCGGCACCGTGCCCGGCGCGAACGTCGTTTCGCCACGGACGAGGTCGGTCCAGGTGATCGGCTCATCCGGCATTCTCAGTCGCAGCACCGGCCTGCGACCCTCCCGGCGATGCGCGGCGCACTGCTCGTCGGTGAGATCGCGATCGAAGTTGTCGTACCCGAGTTTCGGGTTTCGGCCCGCGGCGACGTGTCGCGCCTCCACCTCCTCGGGTGTGGAGTACGCCTCGTAGACCTCCCCCGCATCAACCAGTCGGGCCAGCACACCGCGGTAGATCTCGCGGCGCTCGGACTGCCGGTAGGGACCGTAGGGTCCGCCCACTTCGGGGCCCTCGTCATAGTTGAGGCCCAGCCAGCTCAACGCATCCAACAGCGCGAGATAGCTTTCCTCGCTGTCGCGTTCGGCATCGGTGTCCTCGAGACGGAAAACGAAATCGCCGCCGGTGTGGCGGGCGTACGCCCAGTTGAACAGCGCCGTGCGGATCAATCCGACATGCGGTAAGCCGGTCGGCGACGGACAGAAGCGAACTCGTACGCGATCCTCCATCACCTTGCTCCTCGCGTCCGCGGCTCCATCACTTTTCTTTTCGCACAACGGGATTGGTCAACGTGCCGATGCCTTCGACGGTGATGCTGACGGTGTCGCCGTTCTCGATCGGTCCGACACCCTCAGGAGTTCCCGTCAGGATGAGATCGCCGGGCAGCAGGGTCATCACAGCCGAGATCCACTCCACGATCGCGCCGACATCGTGAATCATGTTCGATGTTCTGCTGTCCTGCTTCACCTCTCCGTTGACCTCGGTCCGGATCGCGAGGTCGGCCGGGTCGAGGTCGGTGACGATCCACGGACCGACGGGACAGAACGTGTCATGCCCCTTGGCGCGGGTCCACTGGCCGTCCTTTTTCTGCTGATCGCGCGCCGAAACATCGTTGGCGATGGTGTAGCCGAGAATGTTCTCGGCCGCCCGTGCCGCCGGTACGTCCTTGCACGGCCTACCGATAACCGCGGCCAGCTCTCCCTCGAAGTGCACCGGATCGGCGTCCGCCGGCAGCTGGATCGGCGTATTCGGCCCGACGATCGCGGTGTTGGGCTTCATGAAGATGATCGGATCGGTGGATTCCCCGCTGATTCCCGAATTGCTCCTCGCGTGCGCAGTGCCTGAATTGCTCCTCGCGTGCGCAGTGCCTGAATTGCTCCTCGCGTGCGCAGTGCCTGAATTGCTCCTCGCGTGCGCTGCCATCTCCGCGATATGCGCGGCGTAGTTCTTTCCGATGCAGACCACCTTGCTGGCCAGGATCGGCGCCAGCAGCCGGACATCGGCCAGCGGCCACTGCCTGCCGGTGAAGGTCGGATTGCCGAACGGATGCTCGGCGATCTCCTTGACGACGGCAGCCGGATCGTCGGGCGATCCCTCGATGCTGACGAAGGCGACCCCGTCGGGGCTGGCGATTCGGCCTAGACGCATCATCTCAGCCTAGTGGGCGGCGATGCGGATCCAGGCAGCCGCCTATCGGCCAGCGGTGTTTCACTATATGAGATGCTCATTCAATATCTTGAGACGGCTGTGTAACGATGGATCCATGACGGTGGAGACCATCGGCACCGCACGGCGCTGGTCGATGCTCATGATCGCATTGACGGCGACGCTGTTCGCGAACGTGTTCATCAACGGCGCGGCGTTCCTGATCCCGACGCTGCACACCGAGCGCGGACTCGACCTCGCCAAAGCGGGCCTGCTGTCGTCCATGCCGAGCTTCGGCATGGTGTTCACCCTCATCGCATGGGGCTACGTCGTAGACCGGGCGGGCGAACGCGTTGTGCTGGCGCTTGGCTCCGCGCTGACCGCGGCCGCCGCCCTCGCCGCGGCGTCAATGCACTCCCTGGTCGCGGTCGGCGCGTTCCTGTTGCTCGGCGGAATGGCGGCGGCGAGCAGCAATTCCGCCAGCGGCCGGTTGGTCGTCGGATGGTTCCCGCCGCAGCAGCGCGGCCTCGTCATGGGCATCCGGCAGACGGCCCAGCCGTTGGGAGTCGGCGTGGGCGCGTTGGTCATTCCGCGGCTCGCGCAGAACTACGGCGTCTCGGTGGCGCTGCTGTTCCCCGCCGTGCTGTGCGCGGTGTCGGCCGTCATATGCGCACTGGCCGTGAAGGATCCAGCGCGGCCCGCGCGCACAGACGCGGCGGCGGAAGACCTCGCCAACCCGTATCGAGGGTCGGCGACGCTGTGGCGCATCCACGCCGTTTCGGTGCTCCTGGTGGCGCCGCAAGTCGTCGTGTGGACCTTCACGCTGGTGTGGCTGATGGTCGAACGCGGCTGGAGTGCGGCGTCGGCGGGCGTACTGGTGACGTCGGCTCAAGCGCTCGGCGCAGCGGGCCGGATTGCGGCGGGCCGATGGTCGGATATCGTCGGCTCGCGGCTGCGGCCCATCCGCATCATCGCGCTGGCGGCGGCCGCATCGATGGGTCTCTTGGCCCTCACCGACTGGCTCAACTCGCCGATCAGCGTGGCAATGGTGATCGTCGCCTCGGTCATCACCGTGTCCGACAACGGATTAGCGTTCACCGCCATCGCCGAGATCGCCGGGCCGTTCTGGAGCGGGCGCGCGCTCGGCACCCAGAACACCAGCCAGTTGCTCACCGCCGGCATCGCGCCGCCGCTGTTCGGTGGATTGATCGGCGCCGCAGGTTACGCGGCCGCCTTCGCCGTGTGTGCCTTCTTCCCGCTGATCGCGATCCCGCTGGTTCCCGTCAACCCGGATTCCTGACCGGGGTCGCGCGCGGTCATGATCGAAACCGGCGGCAGGACGCACCGCCATATGTCACAGTTGCTGCGCAACGCCCACGCATAGGAGGTGCCCGCGATGCTGCGATTCGGATCGGCGGCATGGCTCGCCGCGGCGGTGTCGACCGCGGTGGCCTGTTCGTTTTCCGCCGGAACAAGCGTCTCTGTCGACAACAAAGAACTGGCGAAGGAGATCTCGGCCCAGCTCGAGAAGAAGGTCGGGCGCGCGCCGGAGTCCGTCGACTGCCCCGACAACCTCAAGGGCGAAGTCGGGGCGACGACACGCTGCACGCTCACCGACGCGGGCGATACCTACGGCGTCAATGTCAATGTGACGAAGGTCGAGGGCACCGACGTCAAGTTCGACATGAAGGTCGACGACCAACCGCAGTAGCCGTAGCGATTTCGGCGTGGATTGTTGCGCGCAGCGCAACCAATCACGCCGAAATCACGCAGGCGGACCGGGATCTGACGATTCACCCCTCTGCGGCAGCACCAACAACGCCGCGATCAGGAAGCACAGCGCGCCGATGAACGTGCCCACATTGGCCAGCAGCGCATCCTCCGTCACTCCGGACGAGGTGACGAATGCGCCGAGGGCGGAGACACCGAAGGCCAAACACCCCCACCATGTTGATCCACTCCGCCTGCGAATCGCGGGATCTGAGTTCGAGGTAGCCGACCACCGCTGTCACCGCGACAATGCCGAGCACGCCGCTCACCAAGAAGGCCACCGACCCGAGCACGTCGGGCGTCCACACCAGGCGCCGCTCCGGCTTCACCGCATGCGCCCACAGGGCTGATCCGGTGCTGATGTTGAACAGCACCGTCCCGCCGAATTGTGTGGCGGCGGAATACCACCCGATCCCCGGGGCGGGGCGGGCCAGCACCAGCTGCATCCATCCGGCGGTCGTGAAGAACCAGGAGCCGACGAAGCACAACACATTGCTCAGCCCAGCCCCCGCGGTCGCGGACATCCCGGGCACGGTGGCTACCGCGAACAGCGTGGAGCCGATCGCGAACAACCAGCATTGTCGGCGGAGCGTCGCCACCGACCGACCTACAGGCCCGCGATGATCCGCTCGCCGACCTCCGTCGTCGACAGCTCGGCGTCACCGCGGGTGGCGAGATGCTGCTCGACGGCCTTGTCGACGCGGGCCGCGGCGTCGGCCTCACCGAGGTGCGACAACAACAACGCCACAGACATGACCGCGGCGGTGGGGTCGGCAATGCCCTGACCCGCGATGTCGGGCGCGCTGCCGTGTACGGGTTCGAACATCGACGGATTCGTCCGCGTCGCATCGATGTTGCCGCTGGCCGCCAACCCGATGCCACCGGACACCGCGGCGGCCAAATCGGTGATGATGTCGCCGAACAGGTTGTCGGTGACGATGACGTCGAACCGGCCGGGGTCGGTGACCATGTGGATGGTGGCGGCGTCGATGTGCTGGTAGGCGACCTCGACGTCGGGATAGTCGCGGCCGACCTCCTCGACCACCCGCGACCACAGCCTGCCGGCATACGACAGCACGTTGGTCTTGTGCACCAGTGTCAGGTGCTTACGCCGCTCGGCCGCCCGCGCGAATGCGTAGCGGGCCACGCGCTCGACACCGAACGCCGTGTTCAGGCTGACCTCGGTCGCCACCTCGTGCCGTGTGCCCGTGCGGATTACACCGCCGGTACCGGTGTAGGGGCCCTCCGTGCCCTCGCGTACGACGACGAAATCGATCGGCGGGTTACCGGCCAGCGGGCTGTCCACACCCGGATAGAGCCGCGAGGGACGGAGATTGACGTGGTGGTCGAGCAGGAACCGCAACGTGAGCAACAGTCCGCGCTCGAGCACACCGCTGGGCACGGAGGGATCGCCGATGGCACCCAGCAGAATCGCGTCGTATCCCTTCAGCTCGTCGACGACGCCATCGGGCAGGGTCTCCCCCGTCGCGTGATAGCGCCGGGCACCGAGGTCGTATTCCGTTTTCTCGACGCCGGGCAGCACCGCGTCGAGAACCTTGAGCGCCTCCCCGATCACCTCGGGGCCAATGCCGTCGCCGGCGATGACCGCCAACTTCACGACAGGTCCACCACTTCCAGCAGGTTGGCGCCGACGGCATCGGCGATCTGGGAACGCAGCTCCTGCGGCACGTCACGGTCCACACGCAGCAGGATCGTCGCGCTCGCGCCTTCGGCGTCCTCGCTGAGTTGGGCGGCGTGAATGTTGATGTCGGCGGAGCCCAGCAGCGTACCGATCTTGCCGAGTGTCCCCGGTTGGTCGGCGTAGTTGATGATCAGGTTGATGCCCTCGGCGCGCAGGTCGAAGTTGCGGCTGTTGATCTGGACGATTTTCTCCACCTGCTGCGGGCCCGACAACGTGCCCGCCACATTGGCGACATTGCCGTCGGAGCACACCGCGCGCACGTCGACGACGCTGCGGTAATTAGGACTCTCGGTTGCAGTACTGATGCTGGCATCGACCCCGCGCTCGGCGGCCAGCGCGGGGGCGTTGACGAACGTCACCGGATCCTCGATCACCGACGAGAACAGTCCGCGCAGAGCCGAAAGCCGCAGCACCTCAACGTCTTCGGAGGCAAGCTCGCCGCGGACCTGCACGGAGATGGACACCGGCAGTTCGGCGGACAGCACACCGATCAGCAGACCGAGCTTGCGCACGAGATCCAGCCACGGCGCCACTTCCTCGCCGACGACGCCGCCGCCCACGTTCACGGCATCGGGCACGAACTCACCGGCCAAGGCGAGCTTCACGCTCTCGGCGACGTCGGTGCCTGCGCGGTCCTGCGCCTCGGCGGTCGATGCGCCGAGGTGCGGAGTGACGACAACCTGGGGCAGGTCGAACAGCGGGCTGTCGGTCGTCGGCTCGGTGGCGAACACATCGAGGCCGGCGGCCCGCACGTGGCCGCTGGAGACCGCTTCGGCGAGCGCCTCCTCGTCGACCAGCCCGCCGCGCGCGGCGTTGACGATGATCACTCCCGGCTTCGTCCTGGCGAGTGCCTCCTTGCCGATGAGCCCGGCGGTCTCGGGCGTCTTCGGCAGATGCACCGAGATGAAGTCGGACCGTTCCAGCAGCTCGTCGAGTGTCAGCAATTCGATGCCGAGCTGCGCGGCGCGAGCCGACGATACGTACGGGTCGTAGGCCACGACGTGCGTGCCGAACGCGGCGAGGCGCTGCGCGACGAGCTGGCCGATTCGGCCCAGGCCCACCACGCCGACGGTCTTGCCGTAGATCTCGGTACCGGAGAACGACGACCGCTTCCAGGTGCGTTCGCGCAGCGATGCGTCGGCGGCCGGTACCTGGCGTGCCGCTGACAGCATCAATGCCAGCGCGTGCTCGGCGGCGCTGTGAATGTTCGAGGTCGGCGCGTTGACCACCAGCACGCCGCGCGCGGTGGCGGCATCGACGTCGACATTGTCGAGCCCGACACCGGCCCTCGCGACGATCTTGAGCTTGGGCGCGGCGGCCAGTACCTCGGCGTCGACGGTGGTTGCGGACCGGACCAGCAGCGCATCGGCTTCGGGCACGGCGGCCAGGAGTTTTTCGCGGTCGGGGCCGTCCACCCAGCGGACCTCTACCTGGTCACCGAGTGCGGCCACGGTGGATTCGGCCAGTTTGTCGGCAATAAGTACGACGGGGAGACTCACCCGGCCAGACTAATGGGCTTGAATGACGGGGTGGTGGGCGGGAGAAATCCGGGCATGGACGTGACCGTCGTCGGCAGCGGGCCCAACGGCCTGGCCGCCGCCGTCATCTGCGCTCGTGCGGGCCTGTCGGTGCGCGTGATCGAAGGCCAGCCCACCGCGGGCGGTGGGGCCCGCAGCGCGCCCGACCCCGACTTTCCCGGCTTGCTCCACGACATCTGCTCTGCGGTGCACCCGCTGGGAGTGGCCTCACCGTTTTTCGCGGAGTTCGATCTGGCGGTGCGCGGCGTGCAGCTCGTGGCGCCGGAAGTGTCGTATGCCAATCCACTGCCCGGCAGGCCCGCCGCGGTGGCGTACCGCTCGCTGGACCGTACCTGCGACGAGCTTGACGACGGCGCATCGTGGCGGCGGCTGTTCGGCCCGCTGACCGAACACGTCGACGGCGTGCTGGGCTTCTTTCTCGGCGACAAGCGGTCGCTGCCGCCGGATCTCGTGACCACCGTACGGACCGGCCTGAGGGTGCTGGCCCAGGGCAGCCCCGCATGGGGACTGCTGCGCGGCGAGGACGCCCGCGCGCTGTTCACCGGCGTTGGCGCCCACGCGATTTCGCGGATGCCGTCGCCGGTCAACAGTGGCGCCGGGCTGATGCTCGGGACCGTTGCCCACACCGCGGGCTGGCCGGTGCCGGTCGGCGGTACGCAGAAGATCACCGACGCGTTGATCACCGATCTGCGCTCGCACGGCGGCGAATTGGTGCTGGGTGAACCCGTCACCGCTCCGCCCGATGGTGTGGTGATCTATGACACGGCGCCGACGGCGTTGCTGGACATCTACGGCGACGCCGTACCGCCGAGGTACGCGAAAGCCTTGCGGCGCTATCGATTCGGCCCCGGCGTCTGCAAGGTCGACTTCGTGCTCTCCGGCGAGATTCCCTGGCGCGACGCGCGGGTCGGCCAGGCGCCGACGGTCCATCTCGGCGGAACAAGAGCACAGATGGCCGCCGGCGAAAGCGCGATCGCGGCCGGGCGCCACGCCGAAATCCCGATGACGCTCGTATCGCTGCCGCATCTGGCCGATCCGTCCCGCATCGACGAGCAGGGCCGCCGACCGCTGTGGACATACGCACACGTGCCGGCGGGTTCGACCGTCGACCTCACCGAGACCATCATCGCAATGTTCGAGGCCGCCGCCCCGGGCTTTCGCGATCTGGTGGTCTCGTCGCACTGTGTGCCCGCGGCCGAAATGTCCATCCACAACGCGAATTACGTCGGAGGTGACATCATCGTCGGCGGCGCCACCCTGTTCGCCGCCATGGTCGGCCCGACGTTACGGCTCGATCCGTGGACGACGCCTATCCCGCGGGCGTATCTGTGCTCGTCGGCGACACCGCCCGGTACCGGGGTGCACGGCATGGCCGGCTTCTACGCGGCGCGCACGGTGCTGCGCAAGGAGTTCGGTATCACACAACTGCCGAAGCTGTCGCCGTGACCGCCGCCCGGGAGGTGCTGCCGTGGGAGCGTTTCGGCTCGGCCGCAGAGGAATTGGCGGCACGTGTCGCCGCGGATGGCTTCGCACCGGATCTGCTCCTGGCTGTCGCGCGCGGAGGATTGTTCGTCGCGGGCGCACTCGCCTACGTGCTCGAAGTCAAGAACGTGGCCGTGATCAATGTGGAGTTCTACACCGGCGTGGATGAGCGGCTGCCCGTGCCGGTGGTGTTACCGCCGGTGCCGAACACCGTCGACCTCGCAGGCGCCCGTGTGCTGATAGCCGACGACGTCGCCGACACGGGCGAGACGTTGCGACTGGTGCGGGATTTCTGCGCCGACCACGTCGCCGATGTCCGGTGCGCTGTGCTCTATCAGAAGCCGCACTCGCGCGTCGACTGCGAATACGTCTGGCGCAGAACCGACCGCTGGATCGACTTCCCGTGGTCGGCGCCCGCCTGACAGCGATTTCGGCGTGGCTGGTTGCGCTGAGCGCAACCAATCACGCCGAAATCGCAATCGGCTAGGCGGTTTCGGTGATGGGGCGGTCGACCCAACTCATCAGGTCGCGCAGCTTCTTGCCGGTCACCTCGATCGGGTGCTCGGCGTTCTCCTTGCGCAGTCGCTCGAGTTCCTTGTTACCGCCCTCGACGTTCGCGACCAGCTTCTTGACGAAGGTGCCGTCCTGGATCTCGGAGAGGATCTGCTTCATCCGCTCCTTGGTGTCGGCGTCGATGACCCGCGGGCCCGACAGGTAGCCGCCGAACTCGGCGGTGTCGGACACCGAGTAGTTCATCCGGGCGATTCCGCCCTCGTACATCAGGTCCACGATCAGCTTCAGTTCGTGCAGCACCTCGAAATACGCCAACTCCGGTGCGTAGCCGGCCTCCACCATCACATCGAAGCCGGTCTTCACCAGCTCCTCGGTGCCGCCGCACAACACCGCCTGCTCGCCGAACAGGTCGGTCTCGGTCTCGTCCTTGAACGTGGTCTTGATGACGCCGGCCCGCGTGCCGCCGATGCCCTTGGCATAGGACAGCGCCAGCGCCTGCCCCTCGCCCTTGGGATCCTGCTCGACTGCGACCAGACACGGCACACCCTTGCCGTCGACGAACTGCCGACGCACCAGATGGCCGGGGCCCTTCGGGGCAACCATGCCGACGGTGACATTGGCCGGCGGCTTGATCAGGCCGAAATGGATGTTGAGGCCGTGCCCGAAGAACAGCGCATTGCCGTCTTCGAGGTTCGGCTCGATGTCATCCTTGAAGATCCCGGCCTGGGCGGTGTCGGGCGCCAGCAGCATGATGACGTCGGCCCACTTGGCGACCTCGGCGGGGGTGTCCACGCCAAGGCCCTGCTCGGTGACCTTGTCCCGCGACTTCGAGCCTTCCTTCAGCCCGACCTTCACCTCGACGCCGGAGTCGCGCAGGCTCAGCGAGTGCGCATGGCCCTGGCTGCCGTAGCCGATGACGCCGACCTTGCGCCCCTGGATGATCGACAGGTCCGCGTCGTCGTCATAGAACATCTCAACTGCCACTGTATTTCCTTCTCTTTCAACTGTTTTCGGGTCTACTTGACGCCGATGCCGCGCGGACCGCGCGACAGCGACACCACTCCGGACTGCACGAGCTCGCGGACACCGTACGGCTCGAGCACCCGCAGGAACGCTTCCAGCTTCTCAGGCGTGCCGGTCGCTTCGATCGTCAGCGACTCGGTCGAGACGTCGACCACCTTGGCGCGGAACAGGTTCACCGCCTCGATGACCTGGCCTCGGGTGGCGGCGTCGGTGCGCACCTTGATCAGCGCCAGTTCCCGCGACACCGAGTTGTCCTCGTCCTGCTCGACGATCTTGATCACATTGACCAGCTTGTTGAGCTGTTTGGTGATCTGTTCGAGCGGATGCTCCTCGACGCTGACGACGATGGTCATCCTTGACAAGTTCTTCTGCTCGGTGGCGCCCACCGCCAGCGACTGAATGTTGTACCCGCGCCGGGAGAACAGCGACGCCACGCGGGCGAGCACGCCGGGCTTGTCCTCGACGAGCACCGACAGGGTCTGTGTTGGAGTCGCCATCACGCATGCCCCTCTTCGGGATCGTCGAACAGCGGCCGGATGCCGCGGGCAGCCATGATCTCGTCATTGCCGGTGCCCGCCGCCACCATGGGCCACACCTGCGCGTCGGCGCCGACGATGAAGTCGATCACCACCGGGCGGTCATTGATGGCGCGGGCCTGGTTGATCACGTCGGCGACGTCTTCGGCACGCTCACAACGCAACCCGACACAGCCCAGCGCCTCGGCGAGCTTGACGAAATCGGGGATGCGGTGCGAATGGGTGGCCAGATCCGTTTGGCTGTATCGCTCTTCGTAGAACAGGGTCTGCCACTGGCGCACCATGCCCAGGTTGCCGTTGTTGATGATGGCGACCTTGATCGGTGCCCCCTCGACGGCACAGGTCGCGAGCTCCTGGTTGGTCATCTGGAAGCAACCGTCGCCGTCGATGGCCCACACCTCGGCGTCCGGACGCGCGAACTTCGCGCCCATCGCGGCCGGAACCGCGAAGCCCATGGTGCCGAGACCGCCCGAGTTGATCCACGTCTTCGGGTTCTCGTACGAGATGAACTGCGCGGCCCACATCTGGTGCTGCCCAACGCCCGCCACGTACACCGCATCGGGGCCGGCGATCTTGCCCAGCTGCTCGATCACGTACTCGGGCGACAGGCTGCCGTCGCTCTGCGGGCCGTAGCTCAGCGGATACGTCGACTGCACTTCGCGCAGGTACTCCCACCAGCTGTCCATCTCGATGGTGCCGGTGCCGTCGCGGCGCAACGCCGCGATCAGATCGGTGATGACGGCCTTGACGTCACCGACGATCGGCACGTCGGCGGTGCGATTCTTGCCGATCTCGGCCGGATCGATGTCGGCGTGAATGACCTTGGCCTCCGGCGCGAACGAGTCCAGCTTGCCCGTCACCCGGTCGTCGAACCGGGTGCCCAGTGCGATCAGCAGATCGCTGCGCTGCAGCGCGGCCACCGCGGCGACCGTGCCGTGCATGCCCGGCATGCCCATGTTCTGGGGATGGCTGTCCGGGAAGGCGCCCCGCGCCATCAGGGTGGTGACCACCGGAATACCGGTCAGCTCAGCCAGATCCAACAACTGCTCGGTGGCCTCGCCGCGGATGATGCCGCCGCCGATATAGAGCACCGGCTTGCGCGCCGCGGCGATCAGCTTGGCCGCCTCGCGGATCTGCCGGTTGTGCGGCTTGGTGTTCGGCTTATAGCCAGGCAGCTCGAACCGCGGCGGCCAGCTGAACGTGCACTGCCCCTGCAGGACGTCCTTGGGGATGTCGACCAGCACCGGTCCCGGCCGTCCCGACCGGGCGATGTGGAAGGCCTCGGCCATCACCCGCGGGATGTCGTCGCCCTCGCGCACCAGAAAGTTGTGCTTGGTGATCGGCATCGTGATGCCGGAGATGTCGGCTTCCTGGAAAGCGTCCGTGCCGATCAGCCCGCGACCGACCTGACCGGTCACCGCGACCATCGGGATCGAGTCCATGTAGGCGTCGGCGAGCGGCGTCACCAGGTTGGTGGCGCCGGGTCCCGACGTCGCCATGCACACACCGACCTTGCCCGTCGCGTGAGCGTAGCCGCTGGCCGCATGTCCGGCGCCCTGCTCGTGGCGGACGAGGACGTGCCGAAGCCGCTGCGAGTCGAAAAGCGGGTCGTAGACCGGCAACACGGCACCGCCGGGAATGCCGAAGATGACCTCGACCTCGAGCTCCTCCAACGACCGGATGACCGATTGCGCTCCGGTGAGTTGTTGCGGGGCAACCTTCTTGGGCAGGCTTGACGGGCCGTGACCGGCTGCCTTCGCTGCGGATTGCGCAGCGTTGGCCTCGGCCAAATCCCCGTACGGCGGGTTCGCCGACCGTTCCGGGGGTCGTGTGGTTGGTGCGCTCACGATGTCCTCATTGTCTTCGGTTGTTTTGCGGACTCTCACAACACTGCTGGGGCAAGAAAAAACCCCCGCCAGCGATGCCGCTGTACGAGGGTTGCGCGTCGATACTTGTGACTATGCCCGAGTAAGGGCTAGCGCGGTATCAACGCGCAACCCAATTACTACGAGCAAGCCCAGGTTCTGCACAACAGACGACCGTAGTCTCCGCACTGGTCAACCGTCAAATTCCGGACCAGTGAGACTAGTGGGACGATGGCAGGCGTGACTTCGCAAACGCCGTCGGCGCCCGTCAAGCCGGTCGTGATCCGGATATCCCCGATGGCACATGTCGCCGTCGCCTTCCTGGTGCTGGGCATGCTGGCCGTGGTGCCTGCCGCCCGGTGGACGGCGCCGCTGCTGGTCATCCCCGTCGTCCTGTCGGCGTGCATCGTTCGGCTGCGCACCGCCGCCGACCACGACACCGTGACCGCGCGCAGCCTGCTCGGTAGCGAGACCGTGCGCTGGGAGAACATCGAGGGCCTGCGTTTCAACAAGGGTTCATGGGCCAGGGCGCACCTCAAGGACGGTCGTGAGCTGCGGCTTCCGGCGGTGACGTTCGCGACCCTGCCGCAGCTGACCGAGGTCAGCGCGGGCCGCGTGCCCAACCCGTACGGCTGAGCTCAGGTCGTTTTGCGCGTCCGCGTCCGCGTCAGCCCAGCGGGTTGCCCCCATTGAGGAGCACCCACAGTGCGATGCCGCCGCCGATCCCGATCAGCAGCGCGGCGAAGGAGCCGACGAACGGGCGACGCGCCCAGCCGCGACCGGCGTCCAGGCCGTATCGTCCCGGCCCGACGAGGATGATCGCGACGACCGCGATGACCAGGATCAGCTTGTATTCGTGCCCGTCGGTCAGGAAATCCCGCAGCCTGGCCTCGTTATGGGCCGCCATCGCTTCCGCCAGCAGGCCGTTGACCAGGTACGCCAGCGCCCCCGCGGCCGCCAGCGGGGTGAAGAGTCCGAGGATGAGCAGGACGCCCGCGAGGATCTGGGCGCCGGTGGCGATGTAGGTGAGCATGTCGGCGTGCTGGAATCCGACTTCGGTCAGCCGATTCTGGAACCCATCAAGGCCGGGACCGCCGAACCAGCCGAACGCCTTCTGCAGACCGTGGGCGATCAACAGGGCGCCGACGGCCCAGCGCAGCAGCATCAGGCCGAGATCCTGGCTGCCTCGCCGGTCGTCGACCCGGTCATAGCCGGCAACGATGTCGGCCGGTTGCGCGTAGCTGGCCATGGGCTGGCTGTCGGGCTGCGCATACGGCAGCGGTTCGGGCTCGCCGATCAGCCCGAATCCGGGCTGGGAGTCGGTCTTGTAGTTGGGGATGGCCGTCGTCTCGAAATCACCGGCGTAACTCGACGATGGCAGATCGTCCTCGGGGTCGACCAGGCTTGCCGACGAGGGCCTGCCCACGTCGTCGGGTCGCTGCCAATGGGGGTGACTGGTCATCTGCCCAGGGTAAGTGCTATCGACCGGTGAACCGAGGATTGGCGCGGCGCTTTTGCCCCCGAGTTCGCAGGCGAGCGGCGACGCGGAGCACCGTGCGTGGCGGGAACAGCCGAACAATCCGTAACCTGGCGGGCATGAGACTGCGCCGGCCGTTGCGAGTCGTCGTCGCGTTGTCGTGCGCGGCGTTGCTCGCGTTGTCCGGATGCGCGCGATTCGACAGCGCCCAGTCCCAGCCGTTCACCACGGAACCGGAGTTGGTGCCCGGGCCCAGTTCTACTCCCCCGCCGCCGCCTCCGCTGCCGCCCAAGCCGTTTCCGAAGGAATGCCCGGCACCCGGGGTGATGCAGGGCTGCCTGGAGAGCACCAGCGGGTTGATCATGCTGCCCGACAGCCAGTCGGCATTGGTCGCCGAACGCGTGACCGGCGCCGTCAAAGAGGTGTCCGTGCGCGCCGAACCCAAGGTCAAAACCGTGATCCCGGTCGACGGCAGCGGTGACGGCGGGCTGATGGACATCGTGTTGTCGCCGACGTATTCGCAGGACCGCCTGATGTACGCCTACATCAGCACGCCGACCGACAACCGGGTGGTCCGCGTCGCCGACGACGATATTCCCAAGCCGATTCTCACCGGCATCCCCAAGGGCGCCACGGGCAACATGGGTGCGCTGGTCTTCACCAGCCCCACCACGCTGGTCGTGCTCACCGGTGATGCGGGTGATCCCGCGCTGGCGGCCGACCCGGCCTCCCTGGCGGGCAAGGTGCTGCGGATCGAGCAGCCGACGACGGTCAACCAGGCGCCGCAGACCACCGCGCTCAGCGGCATGGGATCGGGCGGCGGCCTGTGCGTCGATCCGTCGGACGGCTCGCTCTACGTCGCCGACCGCACGCCGACGGCCGATCGGCTGCAGCGGATCACCAAGGACTCGAAGGTCTCGACCGTGTGGACCTGGCCCGACAAGCCCGGGGTGGCCGGCTGTGGCGCCCTGGACGGCACGGTGCTGATCAACCTGATCAACACCAAGCAGACCGTCGCCGTGCGGCTGGCTCCGGATACCGGATCGGTCACCGGCGAGCCGGAGGTGGTCCGTCAGGATGTGCACGGCCACGCATGGGCCCTGCGGTCGTCGCCGGACGGCAATGTGTGGGGCGCCACGGTGAACAAGACCGCAGGCGACCCCGAAAAGCTCGACGACGTCGTATTCCCGGTGTTCCCGTCGGGCGGCGGCTTCCCGCGCAGCAACGCCGACAACACTTAACCGAAGTATCGAATACGGCGAATTTCCGGTGTTCCGCCTACCCCGGATTCGCAGAAGACAACACCATGGCCCGACGGCGTGCTGATCGAGGCGCTCACGGAATCACCCGCGGCGATCACTTTCGACCAGCGGCCGTCGCGCACGCGGTCGACGAGGTCACCGACCGTGATCGCGGTCTCCTCTCCGAGGCTGACGACGGCTCCGCGGCTCAGCGCACGCCGTGCCGAGACCTCGTCCCCTGCGACGGCCGCATCGAGAAATGCCTCGACGCAACGCTTCTGACGCCGGCCGGGCCTGCGAAAAGCTGAGACGAAACCCGCCGTACCGCCGACCCCCTGATTGCGCAGCAGTTCACCGGCGAGCCGCAGCGAGACCGGCAGGGCCTTCGCGCCATGGCGCAACATCCAGACCACCATCGTCGGCAGCTCCCAGTGTGCGCGCAGTCGCTCGATCTCCCAGTCGCCGTCGACCGGCCTCAAGTCGTAGCGCAGATGCATCGGCACATCGATACGCACGCCGTCCGCCATTGCGATCTCCAGCTTCAGATCCCGAACCACGGCCTCGCCCACCACGATGTCGACATCGCGGTGGAAGATGATTTCGCGCGGCCCGATGAAGGTGTCGTAGAACCGGCCGATCGCGTCGAGTCCTACATGGGGCCGGGAACCGTACGGATCCTCGACGCGGGCGTCAGCGGTAAACAGTCCGACCCAGCCCGCGCGGTCATGCGCGTCGGTGGCCGCCGGTGAGCGCTCCACCACCGCGAGCAGTTCGGCGTCGACCGCCGCCATCTAGGTGCAGGCCGCCAACACGAGCTCGCGCACCCGCGACGCGTCGGCCTGACCCTTTGTCGCCTTCATCACCGCGCCGACGATGGCACCCGCGGCCTGTACCTTGCCGCCGCGGATCTTCTCTGCCACATCGGGATTGGCGGCCAGCGCCTCGTCCACCGCCGCCTGGATCAGCGAGTCGTCGCGAACCAGTTCCAATCCGCGCGCCTTCATCACCTGGGCGGGCTCACCCTCGCCGGCCAGCACACCCTCGACGACCCCGCGGGCCAGCTTGTTGGACAGCTTGCCCTCGTCGATCAGGGCGACCACGGCGGCAACCTGCGCGGGCGTGATGCTCAACTCGTCGAGCTCGACACCGGCCTCATTGGCCTTCTGCACCAGGAAATTCCCCCACCACGCCCTGGCGGCCTCGCTCGACGCGCCCTGGGCGACGGTGGCGGCCACCAGATCGACCGCGCCGGCGTTCACCAGATCGCGCATGACCTCGTCGGACACACCCCAGTCCTGTTGAATGCGCTTGCGCTGAAGCCATGGGTACTCGGGGATGGTCGCGCGAAGCTTCTCGACGAATTCCGGGTCGGGCGCGATCGGCTCGAGATCGGGTTCGGGGAAATACCGGTAATCCTGCGCGGTTTCCTTGCTGCGGCCGGGTGACGTGTAGCCGTCCTCGTGAAAGTGCCTGGTCTCCTGGTGAACTCGGCCACCGGAGTCCAGAACCGCTGCCTGTCTGCGCATCTCGTAACGGACGGCGACCTCGACACTCTTCAGCGAGTTCACGTTCTTCGTCTCGGTACGGATGCCGAACTCGGTGGCGCCGCTGGGCTTGAGCGACACGTTCGAATCGCAGCGCATCGAGCCCTGATCCATCCGGACATCCGAAACACCCAAGGCGCGCAACATGTTCCGTAATGCGGTCACGTAGGCGCGGGCGATCTCGGGCGCGCGTTCGCCGGTGCCCTCAATGGGCTTGGTGACGATTTCGATCAGCGGCACACCGGCCCGGTTGTAGTCGATGAGCGACGTCGTCGCGCCTGCGATCCGGCCGGTGTCGCTGCCCAGATGGGTGAGCTTGCCGGTGTCCTCCTCCATGTGTGCGCGTTCGATCTCGACCCGCCACGTGGTGCCGTCGTCGAGGGGGACGTCGAGATAGCCGTTGATCGCGATCGGTTCGTCGTACTGGGAGATCTGATAGTTCTTCGGCATGTCCGGGTAGAAGTAGTTCTTCCGGGCGAACCGGCACCACGGCACGATCTCGCAGTTCAGCGCCAGTCCTATCCGCATCGCTGATTCGACGGCGACCTGGTTGAGCACAGGCAGTGACCCGGGCAGGCCGAGGCATGTCGGACACACCTGGGTGTTGGGCTCGGCACCGAATTGGTTGGCGCAGCTGCAGAACATCTTCGTCGCGGTCGACAGTTCGACGTGCACCTCGAGACCGAGTACCGGGTCGTAACGTGCGACAAGGTCGTCGTAGTCGACCAGTTCGGCCGTTGATCCAGCGGTCATACCAGCGATCCTAGTGGGTCACTTTCTCCCGTGAGCAGACGCTGAGGTCCCGCGCCAACTGGGACTTTGCGAACTTTTGCGTCTGCTCGGCTGACGCGTGGGCCCAGCTCGGCAGAAAAGAATCAGCCGAAGAATTCGGCTGCGTCGTCGTACCGGCTCTGCGGCACCAGCTTCAGCTGGCGCACCGCATCGGCCAGCGGCACCCGGCCGATCTCCTGGCCCCGCAGCGACACCATCATCCCGTACTCCCCCGAATGGGCGGCGTCGGCGGCATTGACACCGAACCGGGTGGCCAAAACCCGGTCGTACGGGGTGGGCGTGCCGCCGCGCTGCACGTGACCGAGCACGGTGACCCGCACCTCTTTGTTGATCCGCTTCTCGACCTCGTAGGCCAGCTGCTGGGCGACGCCGGTGAACTTCTCATGCCCGAACTCGTCAATTCCGCCCTCGCGCAGCTTCATCGAGCCCTCGGCGGGCTTGGCTCCCTCGGCGACCACACAGATGAAGTGCGCGTCACCGCGCACGAAGCGCTGCTTGATCAGCCTGCACACTTCCTCGACGTCGAACGGCTGCTCGGGGATCAACGTCATGTGCGCACCCGAGGCGAGGCCCGCGTTCAAGGCGATCCAACCAGCGTGGCGGCCCATCACCTCGACGAGCATCACTCGCTGATGCGATTCGGCGGTGCTGTGCAGCCGGTCGATGGCCTCGCTGGCGACACCCAGCGCGGTGTCGTGGCCGAACGTGACGTCGGTGCAGTCGATGTCGTTGTCAATCGTCTTGGGCACGCCGACGACGGGGACGTTCTCCTCAGACAGCCAGTGCGCAGCGGTCAGCGTGCCTTCGCCACCGATCGGGATCAGCACGTCGATCCCGTTGTCGTCCAGCGTCTGCTTGATCTGGTCCAAGCCCGCCTTCAGCTTGTCGGGGTGCACCCGCGCCGTGCCGAGCATGGTCCCGCCCTTGGCGAGCAGGCGGTCGTTGCGGTCGTCGTTGCGCAGCTGGACGCGACGGTCCTCGAGCAGACCCCGCCAGCCATCCAGAAACCCCACGACCGACGAGCCGTAGCGCACGTCACAGGTGCGGACCACGGCCCGTATCACCGCGTTCAGGCCAGGACAGTCGCCGCCTCCGGTCAGGACTCCGATGCGCATGGACCTATCTTCCCCTGTGTCGCCGTTGCGGGCAGCGTGTCCGGCTACACGGCCGTCGGCAGCGGCCCGCGCGCGGTCTCGTAGGCGGCGCCGACGCGGTACAGCCGGTCGTCGGCGAGCGCCGGCGCCATGATCTGCAGCCCGACCGGCAGGTTGTCGTCGGGTGACAGACCCGACGGCACCGACATGCCGCAGTGTCCCGCCAGGTTCAGCGGCAGCGTGCAGAGGTCGAACAGGTACATCGCCAGCGGATCGTCGACCTTCTCGCCCAGCGGGAACGCGGTGGTCGGGGTCGCGGGCGACACCAGCACATCGACCTTGCGATAGGCCTCGTCGAGATCACGGGCGATCAGTGTGCGCACCTTCTGCGCCTGGTTGTAGTACGCATCGTAATACCCCGCCGACAGCGCGTACGCGCCAATCATGATGCGGCGCTTGACCTCCGGGCCGAACCCCGCAGCGCGCGTCATCGCCATGACCTCCTCGGCGCTGTGCGTGCCGTCGTCGCCGACGCGAAGGCCGTAGCGCATGCCGTCGAACCGGGCCAGGTTCGACGACACCTCAGACGGCAGGATCAGGTAATAGGCCGGCAGCGAGAAGTCGAAGTGCGGGCAGTCGACTTCGGAGACCTCGGCGCCGAGCTCGGTCAGCTTCTCGACCGCGGCATTGAACGACGACAACACACCCTGCTGATAGCCGTCGCCGCGCAGCTGACGGACCACACCGACCCTGACGCCGCGCAGGTCGCCGTCGGCGCCCGCCCGTGCCGCGGCGACGATGTCGGGCGCCTCGGCGTCGATCGACGTCGAATCCTTCGGGTCGTGGCCCGCGATCACCCGGTGCAGCAGCGCGGTGTCGAGCACCGTGCGCGCGCACGGCCCACCCTGGTCCAGCGACGACGCGCACGCGACCAGGCCGTAGCGCGACACGGTGCCGTAGGTGGGTTTGACGCCGACGGTCGCGGTCAGCGCCGCGGGCTGGCGGATCGAGCCGCCGGTGTCGGAGCCGATGGCCAGCGGCGCCTGGAACGCGGCGAGCGCGGCGGCGCTTCCGCCGCCGGATCCGCCCGGCACACGGTTCACATCCCAGGGATTTCGGGTCGGACCGAACGCCGAGTTCTCCGTCGACGACCCCATCGCGAACTCGTCCATGTTCGTCTTGCCCAGGATCGGGATGCCCGCGGCGCGCAGCCGTATTGCGACGGTCGAGTCGTAGGGCGACGTCCAGCCCTCGAGGATCTTCGAGCCGCAGGTGGTCGGCATGTCGGTCGTGGTGAAGACGTCCTTGAGGGCCAGCGGGACACCGGCCAGCGGCGACGGCAGCTCCTCGCCGGCCGCGACCGCGGCGTCAACGCGGGCCGCCGCCGCCAGCGCTTCCTCCTCCGCGACATGCAGGAACGCCTGGTACTGACCGTCGGTTTCGGCGATCCGGTCCAGGCAGGCCCGGGTGACCTCGACCGAGGACACCTCCTTGGCGGCGATCTTCGCGCCCAGCGTGGCCGCGTCGAGCCTCGTCAGATCGGAAGGGCTCATTCGGGCTCTCCCAGAATCCGCGGCACCGCGAAGCGGCCCTCGGCCGACTTCGGCGCTTGCGCCAGCGCCTGCTCCTGTGACAGCGAGGGCTCGACGACGTCCGGCCGGGTGACGTTGACCGACTTGAGGGGGTTGTCGGTGGCTTCGACGTCGGTGACGTCGACGGCCTGAATCCGGCTGACGTGCTCGAGGATGGCGTCGAGCTGGCCGGCGAAGCTGTCCAGCTCGTCGTCGCTCAGCGCGAGTCGAGCCAGGCGGGCGAGGTGGGCCACCTCGTCTCGGGAGATCTGCGACACGACATCGAAGCCTAGTCGGGCGCGGAAGGCCGGCATGCCGAGCCCGTACCCCTGTGCAACAGTGTGCGCGTGCCTTCGTTCATGCTGCGGGTCCAGCTGGAGGATCGACCGGGCAGCCTCGGCTCACTGGCCGTCGCACTCGGCTCGGTGGGCGCCGACATCCTGTCCCTCGATGTGGTGGAGCGCGCCACGGGTTACGCGATCGACGATCTGATTGTCGACCTGCCGCCCGGCGCGATGCCCGACATGCTGATCACCGCCGCGGAGAACCTCAAGGGCGTGCGGGTGGACAGCATCAGGCCGCACACCGGCCTGTTGGAGGCGCATCGCGAGCTCGAGTTGGTCGACCACATCGCCGCGGCGCCGGACAAGCACGCGAAGCTGCAGGTCCTCGCCGACGAGGCACCTCGGGTGCTGCGCGTCGGTTGGTGCACCGTGGTGCGGCTGACCGAGTCCGGCATCAACCGCATCGTCGGCAGTCACGGCGCACCAGAAACGCACACCAACGAGGTGCCGTGGTTGCCGCTCGATTCGGCACAGGCGCTCGACGGCAACGCCGACTGGGTGCCGCAGGTGTGGCAGGACATGGACACCACATTGGCGGCTGCGCCGTTGGGCGACCCGCACACCGCGGTGGTGCTGGGCAGGCCCGGCGGCCCGGCGTTCCGGCCGTCGGAGGTCGCGCGGCTGGGCTACCTCGCCGGGATCGTGGCAACGATTCTGCGCTGAGGCCTCAGCCGCCCGCGGGCACCGGATATCGGTCGTTGACGTCGGCGCTGCTGTCCTTTCTGGCGCAGTGCGCGCAGCAGAAGATGCCGTCGTCGGTCTCGATGCCGTGGCCCAGGATCCGGCAGCCGCAGTGTGCACACTCCGGCGCCAGCTGGACCGCGGCGCATTCGACGCTGTCGAAGTTTTCGCTGCGGCCGTCGGGCCACGTCACGGTGAAGGCTTTGTCATAGTCGTTGCCGCACGTCGCGCAGATCGTCATCGCTGTCTCTCCCTCGCATCGGTTCTGCGGACGCATTCCCGGCCGGCGGGCACGACAAACTATCGCGGCCTCAAACGCCGTCGGGGCCGTTGTCCAGCAACCTTCGGAACCCGTCCTCGTCGAGGACGGGCACTCCGAGTTCGACGGCCTTGTCGTACTTCGAACCGGGCGAATCACCGGCGACCACATAGGCCGTTTTCTTCGATACCGAGCTGGCGGCCTTGCCGCCCCGCGCGACGATGGCTTCCTTGGCGTCGTCGCGGGAGAACCCGGCCAGCGAGCCGGTTACGACGATCGAGAGTCCCTCGAGCGTGCGCTCGATGCTGGTGTCGCGTTCGTCTTCCATCCGCACGCCCGCGGCGCGCCACTTGTCGACGATGGCGCGGTGCCAGTCGACGGTGAACCATTCGGTGACCGCGGCCGCAATGGTGGGCCCGACGCCCTCGACGACCGCCAGTTCCTCCTCGGACGCCGACATGATCGCGTCGAGGCTGCCGTATTCGGTCGCCAGCGCGCGGGCGGCCGTCGGGCCGACGTGGCGTATCGACAACGCGACGAGCACCCGCCACAACGGTTGGGCCTTGGCCTCGTGCAGATTCACCAGCAGCCGCTTGCCGTTGGCCGACAGGTTGCCGTCCTTCGTCGTGAACATATCGGTGCGCAGCAGGTCTTCGCTGCCGATCGTGAACAGGTCACCTTCGTCGGTGATGACGTGGGCCGCCAGCAGTGCGACCGCCGCTTCGTAGCCAAGACCCTCGATGTCGAATGCACCGCGCCCGGCGACATGGAAGACGCGTTCGCGCAGTTGCGCCGGACACGCCCGGGTGTTCGGACAGCGGATGTCGGCGTCGCCTTCCTTCGCCGGCGCGAGCTTGGTTCCGCATTCGGGACATGTTGTGGGCATGACGAATTCGCGTTCGGAGCCGTCGCGGAGATCGACCACGGGCCCGAGCACCTCGGGGATGACGTCACCGGCCTTGCGGATCACCACGGTGTCGCCGATGAGCACGCCCTTGCGCTTGACCTCCGAGGCGTTGTGCAGCGTGGCCTGGCTGACCGTCGACCCGGCCACCTTGACGGGCTCCATCCAGGCGAACGGCGTGACCCTGCCGGTGCGCCCGACGTTGACCTTGATGTCGAGCAGCTTGGTGGTCGCCTCCTCGGGCGGGTATTTGTAGGCGATCGCCCAACGCGGTGCCCGCGACGTCGAGCCGAGCCTGCGCTGCAGTGCGACCTCGTCGACTTTGACCACGACGCCATCGATTTCGTGCTCGACGTCGTGTCTGTGCTCGCCCCAGTAGGCGATGCGTTCAGTCACCGCATCCAGACCCTGCACCTTCGCGGTGTGATCGGAGACCGGCAGGCCCCACGCGTGCAGCGCGCGGTAGGCGTCGTGCAACGACGTCGGAGCTGAAGCCCTCGGCATGGCCCAGCCCGTGACAGATCATGCGCAGTCTGCGACGTGCGGTGACGGCCGGATTCTTCTGCCGCAGCGAGCCTGCGGCGCTGTTGCGCGGGTTGGCGAAGGGCGGCTTGCCTTCTGCGACCAGGCCGGCGTTGAGCTCTTCGAAGTCGGCCAGCCGGAAGAACACCTCTCCGCGCACCTCGAGCACCCGCGGCAGTGGGAACTCCGCGGACTCGCGCAGACTTTCGGGCACGTCGTCGATGGTGCGGGAGTTGAGGGTGACGTCTTCGCCGATGCGGCCGTCGCCGCGGGTGGCCGCGCGAGTCCAACTTCCCGTCGCGGTACACCAGCGCGAGAGCCACACCGTCGATCTTGAGCTCGCAGAGGTAGTGCGCGTCGGTTCCGATCTCACCCTTGATGCGGCCGGCCCACGCTCCGAGTTCCTCTGGGGTGAAGGCGTTGTCCAGGCTGAGCATCCGCTCCAGATGCTCAGCGGCGGTGAACTCGGTGGCGAAGCCGGCTCCGCCGACCAGCTGCGTGGGCGAGTCGGGCGCGCGCAGCTCGGGGTGTCGGTCCTCGAGCGCCTCCAATTCACGCAGCAGCGTGTCGAATTCCGCGTCGGAGATGATCGGCGCGTCCTTGACGTAGTAGCGGAACTGGTGATCACGGACCTCATCGGCGAGCTCCTGCCAGCGTCGGCGCAGGGCGGCCTCGGTCGCATCCTCGGACTGTTCGGCCAGCGCCGCTTCGGCTTTGCGGGTTGCCTTTGAGGTCACTCTCGCAGGCTAGTCGAGGCCACCGACACCGGTTGTGACCAGGCCCGACGCGCATAACCTGTGGGTTTGACTATATGCAGGTAATTACCTGCATAATGGTCCGGTGGCGGACGACGAGATGGACAGGGTCTTCAAGGCACTGGCCGATCCCGGCCGTCGGCTGCTGCTGGACCGGCTGCGCCAGGACAACGGCCAGACACTCGGACAGCTGTGCGAGTGTCTCGAAATGGCCCGGCAGTCGGTCAGCCAGCATCTGTCGGTGCTCGAGGCGGCCAATCTCATCAGCACCGTGCGGCGGGGGCGACTCAAGCTGCATTACCTGAATCCTGTTCCGCTGCAGGAGATTCAGTACCGCTGGATTCAGGAGTTCGAATATTCGCGGCTTCACGCGCTTCGGGCGCTGAAGCAAAAGGCCGAGGAGGCGGAAATGGCAGAGACGGACGGCAAGCCATCGTTTGTCTACGTGACCTACATCCACAGCAGCGCGGAGAAGGTATGGGAGGCGCTCACCGACGCCGACCTCACCGCCGAGTACTGGGGACACAGCAACGTATCGGACTGGCAGCCGGGTTCACGCTGGGAGCACCGACGCACGGACGGATCGGGTGCCGTCGACGTCGCAGGCGACGTCATCGAGGCGACCCCGCCGCGCCGGCTGGTCATGACGTTCGGCGGCGCCGACGAAGAGGGTCGGCCGTCGGTCGTTCGCTTCGACATCGAACCGCACCACGACATCGTCCGGCTCACGGTCACCCACGACGGCATCCCCGACGAGTCGAATTACGAGGCGGCCGCGGCGGGCTGGGCGGCGGTCATGTCGAACCTCAAGTCGCTCTTGGAAACCGGGCGCGTGCTGCCGCAGGCGCCATGGGAGATGCACGCCGAATTGCGCGTCCGGCAGAGGTAACTTGGCGTCATGCCGCATCCGATCATGTTCCGCGACGACGATCCCGTCCTCGCCGAGGTGCGCGCGATCGCATTGGGCTATCCCGACGCGTTCGAGAAGGTGTCCCACGGCAGACCCGCGTTCTTCGTCTCGAAGATGTTCGCCATGTACGGCGGTAGCGCCAAGCCCGAGACCAAGGGTGACTACCTCTCCTACCCGCAGTCGATCATGGTCAAGGTCGACGAAAGCGACCGCCGCGCGCTGCAGCAGGACGCCCGGTTCTTTTACCCCGCGTACCTCGGCCCGTCCGGTTGGCTGGGGCTGGATTTCACGGCGACGACGAAGATCGATTGGGGCGAAGTGCGTGAATTGATCGATGCGTCGTTCCGGATGGTCGCATCCAAGAAGCTGATCCGGCGGCTCGACGGCGGCTGATCCCGCGGTGCAGCGCCATGGTTCGATCGATGTCATGAGCTTCACCAGCCCCTACCCCGACGTCGACATCCCGACCACGAGCGTCTACGAGTACCTGTTCGGCAACCTCGACGACGCGGACGCGGAGCGCACCGCGCTGGTGGATGCGACGTCGGGCAGCGAAACCAGCTATCGCGACACGGTTGCACGAGTCGACGCCTTCGCCGGTGCGCTGGCCGAACGTGGCATCGCCGTCGGTGACGTGGTCGGTCTGCTCGCGCCGAACAGCACCGGATTCGCCATCGCCTTTCACGGCATCCTCCGCGCCGGCGCGACGGCCACCACCATCAACGTGCTGTTCACCGCCAAGGACATCGTCAAGCAGCTGACGGACTCCAAGGCGACGATGCTGATCACCGTCAGCCCGCTGCTCCCCCAGGCCAAGGAGGCGGCGGCGGCGGTCGGGAATAACCGACGATCGCCTGGTGGTGCTCGACGGCGCGGAGGGCCACCCCAGCGCCGCAGATCTTCTCGGTGCAGAGGCGACACCGCCGGAGGTCGACTTCGACCCCGCGACGCATCTGGCCGTGCTGCCCTACAGCTCGGGCACGACCGGCAATCCCAAGGGCGTGATGCTGACCCACCGCAACCTGGTCGCCAACATCGCCCAGATCCGTGCGGCCCAGGACGTCGAAGCCAGCGACGCCGTCATCGCGTTCCTGCCGTTCTTCCACATCTACGGGATGACGGTGTTGCTCAACGCCGTGCTGCGGGCGCGGGCGCGGCTGGTCATGATGCCCAGCTTCGACCTCGAGCAGTTCCTCGCGAACACCCAGCAGCACAAGGTGACCGTGGCGTTCATCGCGCCGCCGGTGGCGGTGGCGCTGGCCAAGCATCCGCTGGTGGACCGCTACGACCTGTCGACGCTGCGGGCGGTGCTGTCCGGCGCGGCGCCGCTGGACGAGGACCTCGGCCTCGCCGTGGCCGACCGGATCGGATGCCCGGTCGTCCAGGGATACGGCATGACCGAGCTCAGCCCCGTCAGCCATTGCACGCCATTCGACGGCGGCAAGCAGCTCGTCGGCTCCGCCGCGCCCATCGGCGCGGCAGGCTGGACGGCGGCCAATTCGGCGTCCAAGCTCATCAACCCGGACACCGGCGACGAGATCGACATTCCGACACGGGGTCTCAGCGAGACCGGCGAACTGTGGTTCAAAGGCCCCAACGTGATGGTCGGCTATCTCGGCAACGAGAGCGCCACCAAGGACACCATCGACGACGACGGCTGGTTGCGCACAGGAGATCTCGCCCGCGTCGATTCGTCGGGCTGCGTCTACATCGTCGACCGGCTCAAGGAACTCATCAAATACAAGGGCTACCAGGTGCCGCCCGCCGAGCTGGAGGCGGTGCTGCTCACCCACCCCGCGATCGCCGACACCGCGGTGATCGGGGTGCGCGACCCTGAGTCGGGTGAAGAGGTGCCAAAGGCGTTCGTGGTCAAGCAGTCCGGCGCCGAGTTGACCGAGGCCGAGGTGATGGATTTCGTCGCCGGTGAGGTCGCGCCGTACAAGAAGGTGCGTCAGGTGGCCTTCATCGACGCGATCCCGAAGTCGGCGTCGGGCAAGCTCCTGCGCAAGGATCTGCGCCGAAACTCAACTGCGCAGTGACTCCCGCAGTGACTGCGCGGCCCGCGCCTGTCGATAGCCGAGTACGACCCCGATGGCGGGAATCGAGGAACAACCCGGCGACGCCGGCCAGCGGGTCGGTGACGATGTCGGCGGTCCCCGTGCCGAATTCCGCCACCATGAACTCCGACGGCCGGATGTGTTCGAGCAGCGGCGGCGGAAGCGGCGGAATGTCGATCTCGATCGCTTCGGGTACGGCCGGCACGGCCTCGGGTGAGTCCAGCGAGTCGTACAGAAGCACCGCCTCGGGCGCCGATGTGCGGGTGTGCGTTCCTGGCGTGCGGCCGTTGCCGAAGACCACGCGTGGCACCCGGAACGACACGGCGCGCTGGCCCGAGTATCCGGAGCCGGGCCGCGGCGCGGCGACCGACACGTTGTCGCCTGCCGGAGGTTCAGCGATCGACGCCGACCGCAGGGCGGTGGCCTGATCGTCGGCGGCGAAGCTGTTCATGACAGCCATGTCGCCGTTGTCCCCGCTGGCCGTTGCAACAGCCATCAGCGGCGGATCGGAATCCAACTTCGAATCCTGTTCGGCGGCGCGACCGACGTTTCCGACGCCGGGTGTGTCGTTGACCCAGATCGACGAGCCGGGCTTCGCGTTGCCGCCGCTCGACCCGTTCGTCCGGTAGTCGTCGTGAGTTCTGGAGCCGTGCTTGTCGGCAACCGCCTGCGCCGGATTGGGACCGACGATCAGCAGAGACGCCGCGATGACGCCTGCTGCCGTCGCGAAGCGAACAGTCGAGTGCGCCACGATCCCTTCCCTGACCGGCCGGGCTATTAGAGCCCGCGGTTCCGCGCATGCATTGTTGCATACGCATTTGCCGGGCAAACGTTATTTCATGATCGCGGCCGGGTCGTCGGCGACCGCGTCGGCGGTCGTCTGCGTGAGTTCGATCGCGGTGCGGGCCCACTGCAGCGTCGCGTTCGCCAGCCCGCATGCCGGCGTGATGCCGATCCGGTCGGGCAGCAGCGCTCGGGGGAAGCCGAGCCGGTCGGTGAAGTCGACAACGGAACCAGCCACCTCCTCGGCCGGAGGGCGGCGCACCGGCGCGGAAGCGGGCACGACGCCGAGCATCACCGCGCGGCCGGATTCGACGAACTCCCCCACGCCGTCTAAATCGTCGGCGGTCAGGGTCGACAGGTCGAACGACAGCGCACGCACGGCGCTACGGTGCAGCATCGACCACGGCAGTCCGCCCGCACAGCTGTGCAGCGCGACCTCCCCGCCGACGACCGACACGCAGTCGTCCAGCAGCGCGGTGGCCGCCGGTTCATCGACCGGATGCACGGGCGTCAGGCTGGTCACCCCGGTGAGCCGGCCGGCCAGCGCGGCGGGTAACGAGGGTTCGTCGAACTGGACCACCACCTTGCATTCCAGCCGGCGGGCGACTTCGGCGCGGTGAGCGGCGACGCCTTCGGCCAGCGATCGCGCGAGGTCACGCACCGCTCCTGGATCGGTGATCGCCCGGTGTCCGTTCGCGAGCTCGAGCTGCGCCGCCAGGGTGATCGGCCCGACCGACTGCACCTTGACGGTCCGCTCCGCGCCGCGCAAGCCTGCCTTCTCCCACGCCTCCTCGAACGCGTCGATGTCCTCGGCCAGCAGGCTGCCCGCCCGGCGGGACACGGCGCTGCGCCCGGCGGCAATGCGGTACCCCCGCGGCATGGTGTCCATGGTGATGTCGACGAGCAGGGCGGCGGCCCTGCCGACGAGATCGGCCCCGATCCCGCGGGCGGGCAACTCCACCAGATGCGGAAGCCGATGCAGCTCACCGACGACGATCTCGGCGGCCTCGCGCGCGGACGTGCCCGGCCAGGAGCCGATGCCGGTGCCGGCGGCGAAGGCGCCCATGCGGGGAGCGGGGTCGTTTCGAGTCACTTCACCAACACTATTCGCCACACCCGTCACACGCGTTAGTCTGCGACAGGGGAAGGAGTCGACACCATGTCCTCAGTGGCGGGCCGGCTGGCGGTGTTGTGCACCGCCGCATTGCTCGCGGGGTGCGCACAGTCCATCCAGGGCACGGCCACTCGGGCCGCTCCCGGTATCGACGACGAATCGCGTTCACCGGTGGATGTCGAATCGGTGATGCTCGACCAGGCGCAGATGCGGGCGATCACCGGCGCGGGCGAGAACCTGACGATCGTGCCGAGCATGGACGGCAAGATCCCGGTCGACGTCAGCGACCTGATGAACGGCACACCGCAGGAGTGCCAGTGGTACTTCGCCGAGACGCAGACTTTCGGTTCCGAGGTCGAAGAGTTCCACAAGACGACGTTTCAGAATCCGCCCGACGGCGGCCTGATCTCGGAGGGCGCCGCCGCATACCGAGACCCGGAGACCGCCCGCCATGCGTTCGCCGATCTGGTGAAACGCGTATACGACTGCGGGTCAACGACACTCGGATCGACATTCATCGGTGAGTGGAACGCCGACGCCGACTCGCTGACGATGCGCTCGACGGGTACGTGCGGGCGCGACTACCGGATCAAGAACGTCGTGCTCGCCGAGGTGTCGTTCTGTTCGTTCCCCGAGTCGGTGCCCGGCATCGTCATGACGAACCTCATGGACAAGGTGCCCAACTAGGAACTGCGGGCGATGGTGGCGCTGCCGAGCACTTCGTCTCCGTCTCCGTCGGCGTCGGGTCGGTAGAGCACCATCGTCTGCCCTGGGGCGACGCCGCGCAGCGGGCTTCGCAGGTCGACCGCCAGCGCGCCGCCGCGCACCTCGGCCACCGCGTCGGCGATGCCGCCGTGTGCCCGCACCTGCACCGCGCATTCCACCGGCCCCCGTGGTACGGCGCCCGAGGTGAACACGGGCGATTCTCCGGTCAGCGTCCACACCTCGAGGTCCGCGGCCGCGCCGACGTGCACGGTCGCGGTGTCCGCGTCGATCGCCGTCACGTAGCGCGGTTGCCCGTCGGGGCCGGGGCCCGCGATGCCGAGACCCTTGCGCTGGCCGATCGTGAAACCGTGCACGCCGTCGTGTTCGGCGAGCACCGTCCCGCTCGCATCGACCACGCTGCCGCGGCGCACACCGATGCGGCTACCGAGGAACGCCCTGGTGTCGCCGGACGGGATGAAGCAGATGTCGTGACTGTCGGGCTTTTCGGCGACGGCCAGGCCGCGGCGCGCAGCCTCCTCGCGGATCTGCGGCTTGGCTGTGTCGCCGATCGGGAACAGCGCATGGCGCAACTGTTCGGCGGTCAGCACGCCGAGCACGTAGGACTGGTCCTTGTCCGGATCGACTGCGCGCCTCAGCCGACCATCCGACAGCCGCGCGTAGTGGCCCGTGGCGACGGCGTCGAAACCGAGGGCGAGCGCGCGGGCCGACAATGCGGAGAACTTGATCCGCTCGTTGCACCGCACGCACGGGTTCGGTGTCTCGCCCCTGGCATAAGACGACACGAAATCGTCGATGACGTCCTCTTCGAACTTGTCCGCGAAATCCCAGACGTAGAAGGGAATGTCGAGGATATCGGCGACGCGGCGGGCGTCGCCCGCATCTTCCCTCGAGCAGCATCCCCGCGATCCGGTGCGCAGCGTTCCCGGCGCGGCCGACAACGCGAGGTGCACGCCGACCACGTCGTGACCGGCGTCGACCATGCGGGCGGCGGCGACCGACGAGTCGACTCCCCCGCTCATCGCGACCAGAACGCGCACTAATCAACGACCCCCGAGCTTGCCAACGCCGCCTGGCGGGCCCGATCCACCGCGCCGGGCAGCACGTCAAGTGCGGCGTCGACGTCGGCGTCGTCACTGGTGTGGCCGAGCGAAAGCCGCAGCGATCCACGGGCACTGGCCGGGTCGGCACCCATCGCCAGCAAGACGTGCGAAGGCTGCGCCACACCAGCCGTGCAGGCCGAACCCGTCGAGCATTCGATTCCTCTGGCGTCCAGCAGCATCAGCAACGAATCACCCTCGCAGCCGCGGAACGTGAAGTGCGCGTTGCCGGGAAGCCGTTGCGCGCCCGTCGCTCCGTTGAGAACGACGTCGTCGATGCTCGACAGCACGCCCTCGACCAGGCGGTCCCGCAGCACCTGCACACGCGCGGTGGTGGTGTCCATGCCGTCGATGGCGATCCGCGCGGCCGTGGCCATCGCCACGGCGCCCGCCACATCCGGTGTGCCCGAGCGGACGTCACGTTCCTGGCCGCCGCCGTGCAGAACCGGTACGCACGCGGTGTCACGGCGAAGCAGCAACGCCCCGGCACCTGTCGGGCCGCCGAACTTGTGTGCCGCGATGCTCATCGCCGACAGGCCGCTCGCGGCGAAGTCGACCGGTATCTGCCCGATCGCCTGCACGGCGTCGCTGTGCATCGGAACGTCGAACTCGGCGGCGACCGCCGCCAGTTCCGGCAGCGGCATGACCGTACCGACTTCGTTGTTGGCCCACATCACCGAGACCAGCGCCACGTCGTCGTGCTTCCGCAGCGCCTCCCGCAGCGCGGCGGGTGCGACGGAACCGTCGGACGCGGTCGGTAGCCACGTCACCTCGGCGCCTTCGTGTTCGGCAAGCCATTCGACGGAGTCCAGCACCGCGTGGTGCTCGACCGCGGTGGTCACGATGCGTCGACGACGGGGATCGGCGTCGCGCCGGGCCCAGTAGATGCCCTTGACGGCCAGGTTGTCGCTTTCGGTACCGCCCGTGGTGAAGATCACCTCCGACGGTCGCGCGCCGAGTAGCTTGGCGAGCGTCTCCCGTGACTCCTCCATCCGGCGCCGCGCCAGGCGTCCGGTGCCGTGCAGCGAGGATGCATTGCCGACGGTCGCCAGCACGGCCGTCATCGCCTCGATGGCAGCAGGATGCATCGGGGTGGTGGCGGCGTGATCCAGGTAGACCGACCTGTGAGTGGTCATAACCGTTCCAGGATAACCGCCGCCCCGCGGCCGCCCTGAATCCGCGGTCAGGCGACCAGCGCGTGCCCGTGTGCCCGCCGGTCCCCGTCCCCGCGTACCGCCGTCTCGCAGCGCGCGGCCAGGTCGCGGCGGTCGCCGCCCGGTAGCTGCAGCGACTCGACCTGGACATGCACGATCGTGCGACGGGCGGTGACCAGACGGCGGATCGACGCGAACAACGTGTCGTCACCGACGTAGGCGGCCACGGTCGACGGCGTGCCGTCGCGGTGGTGGTATCGCAGCCGCAGCGGCTGCACCGGCCGGGCCGCGTCGACGGCGGCCTGGAACATCGCGGGCCGGAACGGCCCGTAGGCCAGGCCGCACCACGTCGTGCCTTCGGGAAAGGCCACCACGGTCTGCCCCGCCCGCAGCCGGGCGGCGACCATGCCGACGACATCGGGCAGCCGGCGCAGGCTGGCCCGCTCGATCGGGATGACCTTCATCAGCCGCGCCGCGATGCCGAGACCAGGCCAGCTGATCAGCTCCGCCTTGGCGACGAACGAGCCCGGCATCACCGCACCGATCGCGAAGATGTCGACCCACGAGACGTGGCCGCTCACCACCAGCACGCCACGCAGATTTCGAATCGGCCCGCCGGACACGGTGATTCGGATTCCGCAGGCACGCAGCATCAGCCGGCAGTAGCCCCGCTGGATATGCGAACGGCCCGGCATCGGGATCGCCAGCAGCGGAAGCGCCGACAACAGCGTCACCGCGAGCGTGGCCCGCACGGCGACGCGCACCGCGACGGCAAGCGGGCGGCCGCTCGGCGCAGCGCCCGCACTCACACAGCTGGCATCGCAGGTGGCCGTCGGGATCCAGGGGTTGGCGCCCGTGCTCATGAGGCGATCCCGTCGGCCATGTCGCTGGCCGCGGCGACCGACCGCAACCGTTTCAGATATCGCGTGTCGGCCCTGCGCTTGTCGAGCAGCGCCGGAAAGTCGCCGACGCCGAAATCCGGGTCGTGCGCGGGCTCACCGCACACCTGGGCACCGAGCCGCAGGTATCCGCGCATCAGCGGCGGCACGGCCACCCGCGCGGGCGGAGCGATGTCGTCGAGGCTGTTGCCGTCGATCATCACCGGCCGATAGGGGTACACCGTGTAGCCGGCCGGGGCAGCGTGCCTGCGCAGCACGAAATCCCGCACACCGCGGATCTGGCTGCCGGGCGCGCCCTGCGAATCCTCAACGGGCACAGAGACGCAACCGCAGACGTAGTCATAGCCGCTCCGGTCGAGGTAGGCCAGGATGCCCGCCCACATCAGCAGCACGACGCCACCGTTGCGGTGGTCGTCGCGGACCACGGCGCGGCCCATCTCGACCAGCGACGGCCGCAGCGGGTCCAGCCCCGTCACGTCGAATTCGGTTGAGGTGTAGAGGCCTGCGGCGGCGACGGCGCCGGGCGGCGGGAGCATTCGGTAGCAGCCGACCAACTCCCCGGTGTTGTCCTCGCGGACCAGGAGGTGATCGCAGAACTCGTCGAACCGGTCGGCGTCCCGACCGTCGGTGGCGCCTTTCAGCGCGAAGCCCGGTTCGGCGGTGAACACGTCATGACGAAGGCGTTGTGCGGCTTCGATGAGCGCAGGGTCGGTGGACAGCAGCAGGGTGTAACGCGGCGCGGACGAAGAGGTGGTCGGACCGCTCGGTTGGTCAGCGGCTATCAGAACAGATGCGGTGCTCACGACTGCACGGTCGCGTGCCCGCCTCTCGAAACGGCATCGTCATGGTGACGTGTCCGTGAACGTCGCGAGAAGACGCAAAAACCCCCGACACGCCGGGCGTGCGGGGGTTTTTGCGTCTGCTGGTCAGCCCTTGCGGGCCTTGACCGCCTCGGTGAGTTGCGGGGCGACCTTGAACAGGTCGCCGACGATGCCGAGGTCGGCGATCTCGAAGATCGGCGCCTCTTCGTCCTTGTTGACCGCGATGATCGTCTTGGACGTCTGCATGCCCGCCCGGTGCTGGATCGCGCCGGAGATGCCCAGTGCGATGTACAGCTGCGGCGACACGGTCTTGCCGGTCTGGCCCACCTGGAACTGGCCCGGGTAGTAGCCCGAGTCCACCGCGGCACGCGACGCGCCGACGGCCGCACCCAGCGAGTCCGCCAATTCCTCGACGACGCTGAAGTTTTCGGCACTGCCGACGCCGCGGCCGCCGGAGACCACGACCGTCGCCTCGGTCAGTTCCGGACGATCGCCTGCCACCGCGGGCTCACGCTTGGTGATCTTGGTGGCGTTCTCGGCCTGCGCGGGCACCTCGACGGTGACGACCTCGCCTGCACCGTCGGCGGGCTCGGCATCCACCGAACCCGCGCGCAGCGTGATGACGGGCACCTCACCGGTGGCCTCCGCCTCCACGGTGAACGCACCGCCGAAGATGGAGTGAATGCCCTTGCCGCCCTCCTTGACGTCGACGACGTCGCTGAGCACACCGGAGCCGATGCGCGCGGCGAGCCGGCCGGCGATCTCCTTGCCGTCGGCGTTCGACGACAGCAGCACCGCGGCCGGGGAGGCCGACTCCACCAGCGATGCCAGCACGTCGACATAGGGGGTGATGAGGTAATTCTCCGCGTCGTCGGACTCGGCGACGTAGATCTTCGCCGCGCCTGCGGCCTTCAGGCCGTCGATCAACGGGTCGGCGGTGCCGGGCTTGCCGATCACGACGGCCGACGGCTCACCCACCACGCGGGCGGCGGTGATCAATTCGGAGGTGACCTTCTTGAGGGCACCTTCGGCATGCTCGACGAGCACAAGTACTTCAGCCATGAGTTGTTCGCCTTAAGTGTCTTGGGTTTTCGGGAGCGGGGGCTAGATGATTTTCTGAGCGACCAGGTACTCGGCGACCTTGGTGCCGCCGTCGCCTTCGTCGGTGACCTTCTCGCCAGCCGTCTTCGGCGGCTTCGGAGTCGACGACAGGACCTTCGAGCCCGCGTTCGCCAGTCCGACTTCGTCACCGTCCACGCCGATCTCGGCCAGCGTCAGTTTGGTGACTTCCTTCTTCTTGGCGGCCATGATGCCCTTGAAGGACGGGAAGCGGGGTTCGTTGATCTTCTCGTTGACGCTCACGACCGCAGGCAGTGACGCCTCCACGCTGAACACGCCGTCGTCGGTCTCCCGCTCGCCGCTGACCTTGCCGTCCTCGACGGTCACCTTGCGCAGATGAGTGAGCTGCGGCAGGCCGAGGTACTCGGCGATGATCGCCGGTACCGCGCCGCCGGTGCCGTCGGTGGCCTCGTTACCGGCGATGACCAGTTCGGTGCCCTCGATGGTGCCCAGCGCGCGGGCCAGCGCCCACCCGGTCTGCACCATGTCCGAGCCGTGCATGCCGTCGTCCAGCACGTGCACGGCCTTGTCGGCGCCCATCGACAGGGCCTTGCGGATCGCCTCGGTGGCGCGCTCGGGACCGGCGGTCAGCACGGTCACCGTCGACTCGCCGCCCTCTTTCTCCTTGATCAGCAGCGCTTCCTCGACGGCGCGCTCATTGATCTCGTCAAGCACGGCGTCGGCGGCCTCGCGGTCAAGGGTGAAGTCGCCGTCGGTCAGCTTGCGTTCCGACCAGGTGTCAGGGACCTGTTTGATCAGGACCACGATGTTCGTCATGAGTCTGGTTCGTCCTCCTCGACGGGAACCGGCGGTCGGCCCCCACTACCACGTTTGAAGCTGTCGCCACCATGTTACTCGCCGGTAACTTAAGGTGGTACGCACGAACACCATAGCTGGTCGAAGTTTGCGCTCTGACGTCCCCGTAGTGGGTCTAAGTCGGCGCCTGCCGTTCGCGAACCGGCCACCGACCAGCCTCCTGGGTTAGCCTGCCTTTTGCGATGAGCTCATTTGTAGCCGACGGTCCGGCCGGACCGGAAGGCGCTCTGCCACTGACCGGGGAGCGCACGATCCCCGGCATGGCCGAGGAGAACTACTGGTTCCGCCGCCATGAGGTGGTCTACCAGCGCTTACGCGACCGCTGCGCCGGACGCGACGTGCTCGAGGCGGGCTGCGGCGAGGGGTACGGCGCCGACCTGATCGCCGACGTCGCACGACACGTCATGGGGCTGGACTACGACGAGGCCACGGTCGCCCACGTGCGGGCGCGCTATCCGCGGGTGGACATGCGGCACGGCAACCTGGCGGCGTTGCCGTTGGCGGACGGCTCGGTTGACGTTGTGGTGAACTTCCAGGTCATCGAGCATCTGTGGGATCAACCACAGTTCGTCTCCGAATGCCTGCGGGTGCTGCGGCCGTCGGGGCTGCTACTGATGTCGACGCCCAACCGGGTCACCTTCTCCCCCGGTCGCGATACGCCCATCAACCCCTTCCACACCCGCGAATTGAACGCCACCGAACTGACCGAACTGCTGGAGTCCGCCGGCTTCCGGATGCAGGCCATGCAGGGCGTGTTCCACGGGCGTCCGCTCGCCGACTTGGACGCCAAGCACGGTGGTTCGATCATCGACGCGCAGATCGCCCGCGCGCTCGCCGATGCGCAGTGGCCCGACGACCTGTTGGCCGACGTCGCCTCGGTCGGCGTCGACGACTTCGACCTCATCGACGCGGGCGACCGCGACATCGACGAAAGCCTGGACCTGGTCGCGATCGCGGTGCGGCCGTGACTCCGCGAATCCCCGGACTCTTCACCTTCGTCCTGCACACGCACCTACCCTGGCTGGCCCACCATGGACGCTGGCCGGTCGGTGAGGAGTGGCTCTACCAGTCGTGGTCAGCGGCATACCTGCCGCTGATGCGGGTGCTGCGCCGGCTGGCCGACGAAGACCGTCATCACGTCGTGACGCTGGGCATGACGCCCGTGGTCACCGCACAACTGGACGACCCCTACTGCCTGACGGGCATGCATCACTGGCTGGCCAACTGGCGACTGCGCGCCCAGGAGGCGACGACGCTGCAGGAACCGTTGCGGGAGTTCGGTATTCGCGAAGTCGCCGAGGCGGACCGCGAGCTCGACGAGTTCACCACGCTGTGGCAGCACGGTGGCAGCCCGCTGCTGCGCGAGTTGATCGACGGCGGGACCATCGAACTGCTCGGCGGGCCGTTGTCGCATCCCTTCCAGCCGCTGCTGAATCCGCGGCTGCGCGAGTTCGCGCTACGCGAGGGCCTCGCCGACGCCAATCAGCGGCTGGCGCACGCGCCCAGCGGCATCTGGGCGCCGGAATGTGCTTACGCCCCCGGCATGGAATTCGATTACGCCGCAGCCGGTGTCGGGCACTTCATGGTGGACGGCCCGTCGCTGCACGGGGACACCGCGTTGGGGCGTCCTGTCGGCGATTCCGACGTCATCGCATTCGGTCGGGATCTGCAGGTCAGCTACCGGGTGTGGTCGCCGAAGTCCGGCTATCCCGGTCACGCAGCCTACCGCGACTTCTACACCTACGACCACGTCACCGGCCTCAAGCCGGCCCGGGTCACCGGCCGCAGCGTCCCCTCGGATGCCAAGGCGCCGTACGATTCCGAGCGCGCCGAGCACGCCGTCGACGGACACGTCGCCGATTTCGTCGACGTAGTGCGCCGCAGGCTCGTCACCGAGAGCGAGCGGATCGGCCGACCCGCACACGTGATCGCCGCGTTCGATACCGAACTGTTCGGACACTGGTGGTATGAGGGGCCGGTGTGGCTGGAGCGGGTGTTGCGGGCACTGCCCGCCGCGGGCATCCGGGTCGGCACGCTGGCCGATGCGGTGGCCGACGGGTTCACCGGCGACCCTGTCGAATTACCACCCAGCTCTTGGGGTTCCGGCAAGGACTGGTCGGTGTGGTCCGGCGAGAAGGTCGCCGACCTGGTGCAGCTGAACACCGAAGTCGTCGATACCGCGCTGAGCACCGTCGACAAGGCGTTCGAACAGAACGCGTCGGTGGGTGCTCCGGTCGCCCGCGATGTCGTCGCCGACCAGATCCTGCGGGAAACCCTGCTGACGGTGTCCAGCGACTGGCCGTTCATGGTCAGCAAGGACTCCGCGGCCGACTACGCCCGCTACCGCGCGCATCTGCATGCGCACGCCACGCGCGAGATCGCGGGCGCGCTCGCGGCGGGCCGACGGGAACAGGCCGAGCGGCTGGCGGCCGGCTGGAACCGCGCCGACGGGCTGTTCGGTGCGCTCGACGCACGAAGGCTCCCCCGCTCATGACCTCCCCTTGCCCCGCGAGCGTGCGTGTCTGCGGCGCGGCACGCCGCAAAACAGCAGCACCCTGCGCACGCTCGCGCAGGATCGAGCGCGCATGAAAATCCTGATGGTGTCCTGGGAGTACCCGCCGGTGGTGATCGGTGGCCTCGGACGGCACGTCTATCAGCTGGCGACCGCGCTGGCCGCCGCCGGGCACGAGGTCGTCGTGCTCAGCCGCCAACCGTCGAACACCGACCCGAGCACGCACCCGTCGACCGACGGGATCAGTGAAGGTGTGCGGGTCGTCGCGGCCGCGCATGATCCGCACGAGTTCGATTTCGGATCGGACATGATGGCGTGGACGCTGGCGATGGGCCATGCGATGACGCGGGCCGGGCTGGCCGTCAAGACCTCGGGCGGGCGATCCACGCCGTGGCGCCCCGACGTCGTGCACGCACACGACTGGCTGGTCGCCCACCCGGCCATCGCACTGGCCGAATTCTTCGACGTGCCATTGGTTTCCACCATCCACGCCACCGAGGCGGGCAGACACTCCGGTTGGGTGTCGGGCTCGATCAGCAGACAGGTGCACGCCGTCGAGTCCTGGCTGGTGCGCGAATCCGATTCGCTCATCACGTGTTCGAGGTCGATGGGCGACGAGATCACCGAACTCTTCGGGCCGGGCCTGGCCGAGACCCGGGTCATCCGCAACGGCATCGATGCCGGCCTGTGGCCCTTCGCGCAGCGACGGTCACGGAAGGGGCCCGCGCAGCTGCTCTATCTCGGCAGGCTCGAATACGAGAAGGGCATCCACGACGCCATCGCAGCCCTGCCTCGCATCAGGCGCACGCATCCAGGAACCACGCTGACGGTCGCCGGCGACGGCACGCAATATCAGTGGCTGGTCGAACAGGCCCGAAAGCACAAGGTGCTCAAGGCCGTAACGTTCGTCGGACGGGTTGACCATGCGGGTCTGGTGCAGTTGCTGCACGGAGCGGACGCCGCGGTGCTGCCCAGTCACTACGAGCCGTTCGGCATCGTGGCGCTGGAGGCCGCGGCCACCGGCACGCCCCTGGTCACCTCGAACGTCGGCGGTCTCGGCGAGGCGGTCATCAACGGCCAGACCGGAATGTCGTTCCCGCCCCGCGACATCGCCGCCCTCGCTGCCGCGGTGCGCTCCGTGCTGGACGACCCGCAGGGCGCGCAAGAGCGTGCGATCGCGGCACGCGAACGGTTGACGTCCGACTTCGATTGGCACACCGTGGCGAGTGAAACCGCCCAGGTGTATCTGGCCGCCAAACGCGGGGAACGCCAACCGCATCCGCGTCGGCTGATCGTGGAGCACGCACTGCCGGACCGCGGATAGTTCGACCGTGCCCGCACGCCGACGTGTGGCTGTTGGAGCTGTCGTTCGTGTTGGCAGGCGCGGGCCTTGCGCTCAACACTGCCCCCGCGGTGGGGCTGGCGATGGCGGCCGTTCCGGTGCAGCGCGCCGGGCTGGCTTCCGGCGTGGTGAACCTCGCCCGGCTGGTGGGTATCACTGTCGGTGTCGCGGTGTTGGGTAGTGCCATGGCCGCCGTCGGCGCGCAAACTGCGATGGCGCTGGGTGGCGCCGTCCAGCTGGTGGGCGCCGTCATCGCGTGGCGCGGTGCGCGAGACGATAAGGACCGCGACGACGAAGAAAGAGGTCCGCCATGCGTGACCTTGCCGATGTGCCGACGCGCGGCGACGCCGATATCGCCGCGGTGGCCTCGCTGCTGGCCGATCCGGCCCGATGCACGGTGTTGTTGTCGCTCGACGACGGCCGCGCGCTGCCGGCCAGCGTGCTCGCCGACGAGGCGGGCATCAGCAGGCCGACGGCCAGCAGCCACCTGGCCAAGCTGACGGAGGCCGGCCTGCTGTCGGTGGAGACGCACGGCCGGCATCGCTATTACCGGTTGGCGGGCCCGGAAGTCGGCGAGCTGCTGGAGCATCTCGTCCGGCTGGCACCGTCACGACCCGTCCGGTCGCTGCGCGAAGGCACCCGCGCCGCCCGATTGCGTTCCGCGCGCACCTGTTACGACCATCTCGCCGGTGGGCTCGGGGTGCGGATCATGGGCAGCCTGCTTGACCGCCGGGTGCTCATCGGCGGTGACGGACGCTACGAACCGAGCCGCGATGGCCGCGACGGGCTGAGCAGCCCCGGCCGCGAGGTCCACTATGAGCTGACCGACGCCGGACGTGACTTTCTCATCGACATCGGTGTCGAACTGCCGACGGGGAAACGACCACTGGTGCGGTACTGCGTGGACTGGACCGAGCAGCGCCACCACCTGTCCGGGGCTCTGGGCCGCGCCGTGCTCGACCGCTTCCTTGCCGCCTACTGGGTCAAACGCGAATCGCGCGGACGCTCGGTGACGGTGACACCCGGCGGGCGGACGGTGTTGGCCGACGCCTTCGGCATCGACTGGGCGGGCTGACGTCAGCCAGAATCCGCCGAGGCGGCAGCGCAGCCTCAAGCTGTGCTCACCTACGGTTCACCGTCGACGCTTGAGTCTGCGGACACGGCGTCCGCTACTCGAACTTCCTCGCCGTCGCCGCAGAGTCAATGCGAAATCAGCGGGTGGCCTTTTTGCGTTCGATGTCGGCCAAGGCTGCGGCCAGCTTGGCGCGCTCGGCCGCCGAGGTGTCCCACGCCAGCTTGCGGTTCTTGACGACCTTGGCCGGCGCGCCGACCGCGATCGAGTAGTCCGGGATGTCGCCCTTGACGACAGCGTGCGAGCCGAGCACGCAGCCCTTCCCGACGGTGGTGTTGCGCAGCACCGTGACCTTGGTCGCGATCCAGGTGTCGGGACCGATCCGCACCGGGCCCTTGAGGATGCCCTGGTCCTTGATCGGCATGTTGATGTCGTCCATCTTGTGGTCGAAATCGCAGACGTACACCCAGTCCGCCATCAGCACCGAATCACCCAACTCGATGTCGAGATAGGTGTTGATGACGTTGTCGCGGCCCAACACCACCTTGTCACCGAAACGCAGCGACCCCTCGTGGCACCGGATCGTGTTCTTGTCGCCGATGTGCACCCAACGGCCGATCTCCAACGTCGAGAGCTCGGGCGTGGCCTGGATTTCCACGCCTTTGCCGAGGAACACCATGCCCCTGGTGATGATGTGCGGATTGGCCAATTTGAACTTCAGCAGCCGCCAGTAGCGCACCAGGTACCACGGCGTGTACGCGCGGTTGGCGATCACCCACTTCAGTGATGCCATCGTGAGGAATCGGGCTTGGCGCGGGTCGCGGAGCCGAGATCCCCGCCAGCGCTTGTGCAGCGGCGCGCCCCACATCGTCGTCATGGCCGGAAAGCCTACGCGAGCGTTTCGGTGCCGAACGGTTACCCTCACGTGGGCTCAAAGATACCGACGGGGAAGGATCGAGTGTTCCGGCGACTCATCGTGCTGGCGTCTACAGCGCTGATCACGGGTACTTTGGCCGGGTGCGGTAACACCGACTCGTGGGTCGACGCACACGCCGCCGACGGCTGGCCCGCCCAGTACGGGGACGCCGGCAACAGCAGCTACACCGCGGTGGCCGGGGCCGAAACCCTCGAGCTGGAGTGGAGCCGCTCGGTCAAGGGCGACCTCGGCTCTGAGGTGGCGTTGGGATCGGGGCAATATCTGGCGGTCAACGCGCAGACCCCGGCCGGCTGCTCGCTGATGGTGTGGGAAGCCGACAACAGCGCGCGCCAGCGCTGGTGCACCAGGCTGTGGCAGGGCGGCGGGTCAGCGAGCCCGTTGTGGGACGGCTTCGACAACCTCTACATCGGGCAACCCGGCGCGATGATGTCCTTCCCACCGACGCAGTGGATCCGCTGGCGACAGCCGGTCATCGGGATGCCGACGACGGCAAGGCTGATGGCGCCGAATCATCTTCTCGTTGTGACACATCTCGGCCAGGTTCTGCTGTTCGATGCCCACCGCGGCACCGTGATCGGCACGCCGCTGGATCTGGTCGAGGGCGTGGACCCGACGGACTCTCAACGCGGCCTTGCCGACTGCCGGCTGGGGCGTCCGCGCTGCCCCGTCGCGTCTGCGCCCGCGTTCGCCGCCAAGACCGGCACGGTCGTGGTACCGGTGTGGCAACCCGGGGCGGCCTCTTCGGTCCTGGTCGGGCTGAGATACGAGCCCGACCGCAACCCCGTGCTGTCGGTCGCCTGGACCAGCGATGCCGTCAAGGCGGGGACGACCGCCAGCCCGGTGGCCTCCGCCGACGGGTCGACGATCTACGTCAACGGCCGCGACAACAAGCTGTGGGCCATCAACGCCGAGGACGGCACGGCAAAATGGTCGACACCGCTGAAGTTCCTGCCGCAGACGCCGCCGACGGTATCGCCGCGCGACGACATCATCGTCGGCGGCGGCCCCGACACGCAGCTCATCGCCATCAAGGACCGCGGCGACCACGCCGACGTGATGTGGACCCGCACCGATGTCACACCGTTGACGACGGCCAGCAGGGCCGGCGACCACGTCGCCTACACCGTGGTCAAGGACGGCGAGAACGGGCTGGCGCTGATGGTGTTCGACCCCACTGACGGCCGCACGGTGAACAGCTACCCGTTGCCCGAGGCGAGCGGCTGGCCGGTCGGAGTGTCGATCGGCCATGACCGCCGCGTCGTCACCGCAACGAGCTCCGGGCAGGTGTACGGCTTCGCGCCCGCCTAGCGGTCAGGCGATCATCCGGTCCACCGGCGCCCGTGGGATGGTCACCTGCAGTGCGCCCGCCGATTCCGGCAGGATCGCGCCCTGGCCGAAGAAGAACATCAACGAGTCGTTCTGGATCGCGAAGTTCTCGTAGGTCGCCGGGTTCAGGCCCACCTCGGGTGCGATCGCCGGCTTGGTACCTATCTGCTTCTCCAGGTCGGCCTGCACCAGCGGGAAAATGATCGGCCAGGGATTGGTCCCCGGCGCGAACAGCGGCTGCATCTTCTCTTTGCCGCCGGTGTCGAGAACGATGGGCCAGCGAAGGGTCTGATCCCAGTTGAATGCCTTGAAAAAGGTCTGCGGGTGTGCCCCGCCGACGTCCTGGAACACCTTGAAGACCACCGACTGCGTACCGCGCGGCGGGACTGCGGAGCTGTACTCGGTCGGCGTGACTTCAAGTTGATAGGGCATGATGCGCGCATCGGGCGACTTCGCGACATTGACGAAGCCGTCCCGGGTCTGCTTGACCCAGTCGAATACCGCCTGCACGTCCGGATAGCTGGCGGGGTAGGTGATCTTCAGGCTGTACCCGGCGTCGGCTTCCTGGATCACACAGTTCTGCCCCACGAGGTCGCCCTTGAGATCGGAACACTTGGGGGGCGCAGCCGACGCAGGCGCCGCGGCGACAACGCTGGAAAACCCGACGACTACGGCCGCAGCGGCAGCGAGAATCGACGTGGGAATACGCATGGATGGAATCCTCTTCGAGCCAGAGCGGCACCGTAGCCGCCGACGACACAATACAGGCGACAGCAAAGGTGCACTCAGCGCGATGGTCGGCAGACGAATGCCGTTGCCCGGCTTGCCCGCCCGGAGCCGATTCGGGCGATCACCACCGACACCTGCCGGGCGCCCCGCAACTTCAACCGCCGGCGCAGCGCATCCGGGTCGACGTCGACGCCGCGCACCAGGATCTCGACCGCACCTGCGTCGTGGGCGGTGAGCGCCTCGCGGAGCCGCTTTTCACTGTAGGCGAGTTCGTCGAGCACCTCGAAGCCGCGCACACCCTCGGGTAGCCGGTCACCGGAGAGGTATGCGATGTCGGCGTCGAGCTGCCACAGCCCGTGCCTGGCGGCGTAGTGGCGCACCAGCCCGGCCCGGATCACCGCACCGTCCGGCTCGATGATCCATCGCCCGGCGGACGCCACCGGGCAATCGTCGGGCTCGGCGTCGGTGACCTGCTCGGCGCCGTCGAGCATGGTGGCCCGGCGTCGCACTTCTGCCAGACCCGACGACCACAGGCACGCCTCACGCACGCTGCCACCCAGCGATGTCACCTCGACCTCACCGACGAAGCCGAGCCGCTCCAGTTCACCGAATTCGATTCCCGGCGCGCACTTTACGACGAAGTCGCGGCCGCGGTAGACATCGAGCAACCGATCCAGCGGAGGGGTGTAGTCGAGGGGATCGAACCGTCGCCGTCCCGACCGCCTGCGCGCGGGGTCAACGAGTGCGACGGCCTCACGGGTGACGGGCCGCAAGGCGTCGGCGCGACACAGCGACACATCGCCGACGTTGTGTCGTGCCATCGCGAGGCGGACCGGATCGACGTCGCTGCCCACCACGAACCCGGCCGAATCACGCAGGGCCGCAAGCTCTGTGCCGACCGAGCAGGTGACGTCGTGCACGGTGGCGCCGACGAGCCGCCGCGCCCGGTGCTCGGCCACCGGTTGCGCGGTGGCCTGTTGTAGAGCATCGCCGGTGAACAGCCAGAATGACGGGTCAGCGAACTTGGCCTTCGCCCGTCGGCGCAGCAGCACCGTCTCCACCAGGATCGGCGCGTGATCGCCGAAATGCTTTCGGACAGAGGCGATGTCCGAGACACGGGTCGCCTCGCTCAACCCGTAGCCGTCGACTTCGTGCAGCGCCTGCGCTCCCGCGTCGCTGCACAGATACGTGACGGCATCGAGGTCGAACGCTACGACGGCTTCACCCCGGTCACCATGACGTTGTAGAACCAGCCCTTGGGCACGACACGACGCCAGAGATTGTGGTCCACCCAGCTCAGCGTCATCCAACTGGTGAATGCGAACTTGGCCCAGCCCCAGCCCAAACGGCCGGGTGGCACCGCCGCTTCGAACGTGCGGATCGGCCACCCGAGCATCGCGGCAGTGAATTCCGTTGTCGTGGTCGCGATATCGACGGCGCCGGCACTTCGCGCCATGCGTTCGAGGTCGTGCGGCGAGAAGGTGTGCAGGTCGACGATCGCCTCGAGCGCCGCCGCGCGCGACGACTCGTCGAGCTCGGCCTGCGGGCGCCGCCAGCTCGACAGCCCCGGCAGCCGGGTCACGTTCGTCACCGCCCGCCACGTCAGCGTAGACAGCGGACGGGCGTAGTTCTCGCCGGAGTTCGTCGGCTCCCCGGCGAAGATGAACCGGCCGCCCGGCTTGAGCACCCGCATCACCTCACGCAGGGATAGTTCCACGTCCGGGATGTGGTGCAATACCGCGTGGCCGACCACCAGGTCGAAGCTGTCGTCGTCGTACGGGATGCGCTCGGCGTCGGCGACCCGACCGTCGATCTCGAGTCCGAGGTTCTGGCCGTTGCGGGTGGCGACCTTGACCATGCCCGGCGACAGGTCGGTTACCGAACCGCGCCGTGCGACGCCCGCCTGGATCAGGTTCAGCAGGAAGAACCCGCTGCCGCAGCCCAGCTCCAGCGCGCGGTCATAGGGCAACCTGCGCTGCTCCTCGGCCGGCACGGTGGCGTCGAACAGGTCGCGCGCGTAGTCGACGCAGCGCTTGTCGTAGGAGATCGACCACTTCTCGTCGTAGCTCTCGGCCTCCCAGTCGTGGTAGAGCACCTGGGCGAGCTTGGAGTCATGGCGGGCCGCCTCCACCTGCTCCGCGGTGGCGTGGGGGTTAGGAGCCGGCTCGCCGGCGACATCGGGCCGAGTGCGGGGTTCCTTCAGATTCATGCCGGGCAGCCTAACGGCCGAAGGAGGCCTTGGCGGCGGCCAGTACCTGCTGCGGATGGCCGACCAGGCGCTTCGCCCATGCCATGGCCGCGTCGTACACCGCGTCAGGAGCCACCATCTCGTCGATCAGGCCGAGGGCCAGCGCCTCCTTGGCGTCGACGAAGCGCCCGGTGAACACCAGATCTTTGGCCTTGCTCTCGCCGATCGCGCGCGCCAGCCGCGCTGTCTCACCGGGAGCGAACCCGGACAGGATCTCGGTCGCCCCGACCTTGATGTTGTCGCCCGCGACCCGCCAGTCGGCGGCCAGCGCCAGCGTCAGTCCGCTGCCGAGCGCGTATCCGGTGATCGCGGCGACGGTCGGTTTGGGTATCGCACCGAGGGCGGTGACGGCCTCGCGACCGACCTGCGCCGCTCCGGCGGCCTCCTGCGCGTTCAAGGTCTGCAGCACCGTGACGTCGTCGCCTGCGCAGAAGATCTCGTGCCCGCCGAACAGGATCACCGCCGCGATGTCGTCCCGGTCGCCGAGTTCGGCGGCGGCATCGATGATTTCGCGGCACATCTGACGCGTCAGCGCGTTGGTCGGCGGCCTCGACAGCAGCAGGGTCGCCACACCGGGGTGCTCGTCGAGGGTGTGAACGCCGACGAACTCCCTCACGGGGTGCGGCCCCCGAGCGCCTGGTTGTAGCGCTTGCCGTCGAAGAATTCGAACTCCAGATTGCCGTCGGTCAGGCTCATGTTCGGCGAAATGGGGACGATTCGACGTTCGACGGCCAGCACTTCGGCGACCGTGCGGCCGGCGAGTGCGTCGAGCTGTGTCCATGTCGGCGGCAACAGGAAGCTTCGCTGCGCCGAGAAGTCCGCCAGAGCGGCTTCCGGCGTAATCCAGTCGGCGTGGTCGGATTCGGTGTTGTCGCCGTCGGCGCGCTGGCCCTCCGGAAGCGCACCGACAAAGAAATAGGTGTCGTAGCGACGGGTGCGCTCTTCTTTCGGGGTCACCCAGTTCGCCCACGGACGCAGCAGGTCGGCACGCAGCATCAGCTTCTCGGCACGCAGGAACTCGCCGAAGGACAACTCCTTGCTGACGAGCGCCGCACGTTGCTCGCGGTAGCTCGACGCGTCGTCGACGAGCAGGTCAGGGTCGTCGGCCGCGCCCGCGAACAGCACGCCGCATTCTTCGAATGTCTCCCGCGCCCCGGCGCAGACCAGGGCTTCGGCGAGGTCGGCGTCGGTTCCCAGCCGCTCGCCCCACCAGCACTTGTCCGGGCCGTGCCACGCGATGTCGGCGTTGCGGTCGCGGTCGTCGACCCCGCCGCCGGGAAACACCATCACTCCCCCGACGAAATCCATCTTGCGGTGTCGCCGCATCAGGAACACTTCGATTTCCCGGGCGTGGCCCGGGAGCTTCTCCCGGATCAGCATCACGGTCGCGGCGGGCCGCGGCACGAGCGGGTCTTCGGACATCAACGCCTCCTGTGCGCTGCGCGGCTTCTGGTGCGCCGGGCGAAGTATCGGCCGTCGATGTATTCCAGCGCGATGGACTGGCCGAACGCCTTCGACAGGTTGTCTGCGGTCAACACGTCCGTCAGCAGGCCGGCGTCGACGACCCGTCCCTCAGACAGGATCAGGGCGTGGCTGAACCCACGCGGGATCTCCTCGACGTGGTGGGTGACCAGCACGATGGCCGGGGCGTCCGGATCTGCGGCCAGATCCTCCAGTCGGGCCACCAGTTCCTCGCGGCCACCGAGATCGAGTCCGGCGGCGGGTTCGTCGAGCAGCAGCAGCTCCGGGTCGGTCATCAAGGAGCGGGCGATCAGCACGCGTTTGCGTTCGCCTTCCGACAAGGTTTCATAGGTGCGCTCGGCCAGGTGTTCGGCGCCCACGCTCTCCAGCATGTCGATGGCCTGCTCGTAGTCGACGTCCTCGTAGCGCTCCCGCCACCGGCCGAGCACCGAGTAGCCCGCGGACACGACGAGGTCGCGCACCACTTCGCCTTCGGGCACGCGCTGTGACAGGGCCGAGCTGCTCAACCCGACACGGGCGCGCAGTTCGGACATGTCGGTGCGGCCCAGCCGTTCGCCGAGGACGTAGGCGGTGCCCGAGGACGGATACTCCATCGCGGCGGCGATGCGCAGCAGGGATGTCTTGCCCGCGCCGTTCGGCCCGATGACCACCCAGCGTTCGTCCAACTCAACCGACCAGGTGACGGGCCCGACGAGGATTTGGCCCCCGCGCCTCAGCGTGACCTTGGCGAAGTCGATCAGCAGGTCTGGGTCGACGCTGTCGCTTCCTGAGTCGGGCACTCGCCCATCGTAGTCAAGCGATTTCGGCGTGATTGGTTGCGCCCAGCGCGCGCTTTCACGCCCGAATCGCTGGAGGACTGCGCGACCGACGCCCAGCCGCTGTGCGCCAATACCCGCTTCGGGGTGATCCGCACGAAGAATTGGACCAGCGGGCCGATGCCGAACGCATACAGAAGGGTGCCGACGCCGACGGTGCCGCCGAGCAGCCAGCCGATCGCCAGCACGGTGGCCTCGATGGAGGTGCGGATCAGCCGCACCGACAGCCCGGTTCGGACCACCAGCCCGGTCATCAGCCCGTCGCGGGGGCCGGGGCCCAGGCCGGCGCCGATGTACAGCACGGTGGCGATCGCGTTGAGCACCACCGCGCCGACCATCATCGCGACGCGCACCGGAAGCGATGTCGGCGCAGGCATTATGGCGAGGCCGGCGTCGACGGTCACCGCGATGACGATGACGTTGGCGACGGTGCCGATGCCGGGGCGGTTGCGCAGCGGGATCCAGGCCAGTAGCACGGCTACCCCGACGACGGCCGACGCGATGCCGATCGTCATGCCGGTTCGCTGCGCCAGGCCCTGGTGGAAGACGTCCCACGGGTCCAGCCCCAGTTGCGCGCGCACCATCATCGCCATCGAGAAGCCGTAGCCGGTCAGCCCGAGCAGCAGGGCGCCGCCGCGTGCAGCGGCACTACGCATGATGCGGGAAGCGGATCCGTATCAGCTCGATTTCCCGCGCGATCCGCTCGGCGTCGCGGTCGAGGAACTCGGCCGGGATGCGCTCTGCGGGACGGAAGATGCGGCCCAGCGGGCGGGCCACTCTGGATGCCCAATGTGAACTCATGCGTCAAGAATCCGGGTCAACTGGCTTGCTTTTCAATAGCCAGTTGCGGCACACTGGCCTGCAAATGACGGTCGAGATGCACGCCCGAGCGCTCGATGTGGACCTTCTGGCCCGTGAGCTTGGCAACTGGCGCACGTCCAGTCGCAGCGGCCCGGCCTACCATGGCCTGGCCGATGCGATCCGGTTGCTGCTGGTCGACGGCCGCCTGCCGGTCGGTGCACGGCTGCCGAGTGAACGCGCATTGGCGGACACGCTTCGGGTATCGCGCACCACCGTCACGGCCGCCTACGCGCAGCTGCGGGAGGACGGCTATCTGAATGCCCGCCGCGGCGCACGCAGCACCACGGCCCTCCCAGTGGCGCCCGCACCGCGTCCCGATGCCGCGGCGCCGGTGATGAGCCTCGCCGCTGCGGCACTGTCTGCGCCCGCCGCTGCCGTCAGCGAGGCGTTTGTCGAGGCGACCCACGACGTGACGCCCTACCTGCACAGGGTCGGCCACGAGCTGATCGGCGTCGACGTCCTGCGGCACGCCATCGCCGAAAGATATTGTGAGAGAGGTCTTCCCACTCATCCCGACGAAATCCTGGTGACCACCGGTGCTTTGCATGCGATCGGCCTGATCCTAACGACCTACGTCCAGCCGGGCGATCGGGTGCTGGTGGAGCAGCCGACCTATCACGGTGCCCTGTCGGCGATCACGACCGCGGGCGCGCGGCCCGTTCCAGTGGCGATGACCGAGGACGGCTGGGAACTCGATGCATTGCAGGCCGCAGTGCAACAGCTGTCGCCGAGCCTGGCCTATCTCATTCCCGACAACCAGAATCCCACCGGGCTGACAATGCCCGCAGACGACCGAAAGCGGTTGGCGGGCATCATTGCCGAGACCAGGACGCGCACCGTCATCGACGAGACGATCCTCGACATGTGGCTCCTTGACGAAGCGCCCGAACCGATGGCGGCCGCGATGACGACGCGACGGGACCTGGTGCTGACCGTCGGCTCGATGTCGAAGTCGTTCTGGGGCGGCCTGCGCGTCGGCTGGATCCGCGCCGAGCGCCCGACCATCGCCACGATCGCGGCATTGCGCCCGTCGATCGACATGGGCACGCCGGTTCTCGAACAATTCGCCGCCGCAAGGCTTCTCGCGAAGCGCGACGAACTGCTTCCCGAACGGCGCGAGATCTTGCGGGCCCGACGCGCATTCCTGCTGTCACTGCTCGATCGGCATCTGCCCGACTGGGAACCCGGCTCAGGTATCGGTGGCATGTCGCTCTGGGTGCGATTACCCGCGCCGATGAGCACGGCGCTGTCGGCAGCCGCATCGCGGATGGGGCTCGAGCTACCCGCCGGCCCGCGATTCGGTGTCGACGGCACGCTGGAGCGGTTCATCCGGGTGCCCTACGCGCTGCAGGAGGACGAGCTGTCGGCGGCCATCGAGCTGTTGGCCCGCGCGTGGCACAGCGTCACCGGTTCGACCGCACCGGAGCCGACGACTGTCGTCGTCTGACGGTCACCGATTCCCCGCGAGCAGACGCGTAGACCCGCAAAAGCATAGGAAAAGCGGGGTTTCGCGTCTGCTCGGCGGGCGAGTCAGTCCGGAATTTCGACCCTGCGCAGCGTGCCGTCGACGCTGTCGGCGGCCTCGATCTCGCCGCGGGTGATCCCGAGGATGAACAGCACCGTGTCCAGGTACGGATGGCTCAGCGACGCGTCGGCTACCTCCCGCAGTGCGGGTTTGGCGTTGAATGCCACGCCGAGGCCCGCGGCGGCCAGCATGTCGATGTCGTTGGCGCCGTCGCCGACAGCGACCGTCTGCTCCATCGGCACTCCGGCCTGTTGTGCGAAATCCCGCAGAGCCTTGGCCTTTCCCGGCCGGTCGATGATCGGTCCAATGACTCGGCCCGTCAACTTGCCGTCGACGATCTCGAGCTGGTTGGCGGCGACGAAGTCCATCTCCAGCTCGTGCGCAAGCGGTTCGATGACCTGGCGGAAGCCACCCGAGACGATGCCGCAGTGAAACCCCAAGCGCCGCAACGTCCGTAGCGTGGTGCGCGCGCCCGCCGTCAGCTCTATCTGTTCGCCGACCTCTTCGAGCACATCCGCCGGAAGACCCGCCAGAGTCGCGACGCGCCGGTTCAGCGACTCGGCGAAGTCCAACTCACCCCGCATGGCGGCCTCGGTGATCTCGGCAACGGCCGCGTGCGCGCCGACCCGGTCGGCCAGCATCTCGATGACCTCACCCTGGATCAGGGTGGAGTCGACGTCGAAGACGATGAGCCGCTTGGCCCGCCGCGAAAGGCTGTAGTCCTCCAGCGCGATGTCCACGCCCTCGTCGACGGCGACCTGGGTCATCGCGGCCTGCAACTGCTTGTAGACGCCACCGGGCGGCACCGAGACCCGTAACTCCAGTCCGGTCACCGGATAGTCGGACACGCCGCGGATGAAGTCGATGTTGACGTCGAGGGCGGCCACTTCGCGGGCCACGACTCCGAACGCCTCCGCGGTGATCGGCCTGCCCAACACGACGATGGTGTGGGTGGACGGCGGCCGTAGCACCGGCATCTCGTCGCTGCGTTCGATCGTCACGTCGAGGCCGACGCGGTGGATGGCGCTTTCCACTTCGTCGCGCAACGCGGCGCCGCCCGCAGTCTCGGGCGTCGCAGAGACCAGCACGCCCAATGTCAGGCGCCCCCGGATGACGACCTGTTCGACGTTGAGAAGCTCGACCTTGTGCCGCGAAAGCACTTCGAAGAGCGCAGAAGTCACGCCTGGTTGGTCGACCCCGGTGACGGTGATCAGAAGCGATGAGCGCTGACGCGAAGAGCCGATCGGTGAAGCCACCCTCCGACTATCCACCCTGGCCGGCCCCCCGCGCCCGCATCAGGTTCTGACGTTCTCGTCGTCCCGCCGGGTGACGTCGCCGTCGGACGGGCCGTGCGAACGCCCGATGTGTGCTTCGGCGCGCATCCGGTCCACCATGTGCGGATAGTGCAGCTCGAATGCGGGCCGCTCCGAACGGATCCGGGGCAGCTCGGTGAAGTTGTGCCGCGGCGGCGGGCAACTGGTCGCCCACTCCAGCGAGTTGCCGTAGCCCCACGGGTCGTCCACGGTCACCGGCTCGCCGTAGCGCCAGCTCTTGAACACGTTCCACGCGAACGGAATCGTCGAGATGCCGAGGATGAACGCGCCGATGGTCGACACGACGTTGAGCGTGGTGAAGCCGTCGGTGGGCAGGTAGTCGGCATACCGGCGCGGCATGCCCTCGTTCCCCAGCCAGTGCTGCACCAGGAACGTGGTGTGGAAGCCGATGAAGGTCAGCCAGAAGTGCAGCTTGCCCAATCGCTCGTCGAGCAGCCGGCCGGTCATCTTCGGGAACCAGAAGTAGATGCCGGCGTAGGTGGCGAACACGATCGTGCCGAACAGCACGTAGTGGAAGTGCGCCACCACGAAATAGCTGTCGGTGACGTGGAAGTCGATCGGCGGGCTGGCCAGCAGCACACCGGACAGGCCGCCGAGCAGGAAGGTGACGAGGAAGCCCACCGAGAACAGCATCGGTGTTTCGAACGTCAACTGGCCCTTCCACATCGTGCCGATCCAGTTGAAGAACTTGATCCCGGTCGGCACCGCGATGAGGAACGTCATGAACGAGAAGAACGGCAGCAAAACCGCGCCGGTGGCGTACATGTGGTGCGCCCACACCGCGACCGAGAGTGCCGCGATGGACAGCGTGGCGTAGATCAACGTGGTGTAGCCGAAGATCGGCTTGCGCGAAAACACCGGGAAGATCTCGGTGACGATCCCGAAGAACGGCAACGCGATGATGTACACCTCGGGGTGGCCGAAGAACCAGAACAGGTGCTGCCACAGCAGCACACCGCCGTTGGCCGGGTCGTAGACGTGCGCGCCGAGGTGGCGGTCGGCGGCCAGGCCGAACAGCGCCGCGGTCAGCAGCGGGAAGGCCATCAGCACCAGGATCGACGTCACCAGGATGTTCCAGGTGAAGATCGGCATCCGAAACATCGTCATGCCCGGCGCCCGCATGCAGACCACCGTGGTGATCATGTTGACGCCGCCGAGGATGGTGCCCAGACCACCGACGGCCAGGCCCATGATCCACAGGTCACCGCCCGCGCCCGGGGAGTGGATGGCGTCGGTCAGCGGCGTGTAGGCGGTCCAGCCGAAGTCGGCGGCGCCCCCGGGGGTGATGAAGCCGGCGATCGCGATCGTCGCACCGAACAGGAACAACCAGAACGAGAACGCGTTCAGCCGCGGGAACGCCACGTCGGGCGCGCCGATCTGCAGTGGCAGCACCAGGTTGGCGAACCCGAACACGATCGGGGTGGCATAGAACAGCAACATCACCGTGCCGTGCATGGTGAACAGCTGGTTGTACTGCTCGTTGGACAGGAACTGCAGGCCGGGCAGGGCAAGCTCGGTGCGCATGAACAGCGCCATCAGGCCGCCGATAAAGAAGAAGATGAAGCAGGCGACGCAGTACATGATGCCAATCAGCTTGTGATCGGTCGTGGTGATGAGCTTGTAGATCAGGTTGCCCTTGGGGCCGAGCCGCGCCGGGAATGGACGACGGGCTTCGAGTTCTCCGACCGGGGGCGCTTCGGCTACCAACGGGTCCTCCAAACGTGTCTTGCGGGGGGCATGCCCGCAATGTTGCTGCCCGAATCCTATCTCCCGAAGCGCGCCGTGTCGGCATGGGTCCTACAAACCGTCGTAATCGATTTCGCGGCGTCTCACCGTCGTCGGCTGACCAGCCCCGAAGTGCCCGGATGTTACCGTCGGCGCGTGCCGATCCGCCGTCGCCAGCGCCGTGTCGCCGGCCGAGCGGCTCTGGCAGTCGGCCCGTTCGCAGCCGCGGCGGCCGTGCTGACCGCCGTCATGGTGACCGTGGTCGGCGGCTGCGGCCAACCGGGCGGCACGCCGCCCCCGCCCGGCGCTGAGCCGACGGTCGTCACCAGCACCACCAAGATCGCGGGCGCCGGTGTGCTGGGCAATCAGCGCAGGCCGGACGAATCCTGTGCCGCCAACCCACTGCCGGTCGATCCGGGCGACGGCGAGCGCGAGGTGCGCCACGCCGCCGGCAGCACCGTTGTGCGCGCGGAGCCGCAAAAGATCGTGGTGCTCTCCGGTGACCAACTCGACGCGCTGTGCGCGCTGGGCCTGCAGTCGCGCATCGTCGCCGCCGCGCTGCCCGACGGGTCTGACAGCCAACCGTCCTATCTCGGTACCGTCATCCATGATCTGCCCGCAGTCGGCACCCGCAGTTCGCCGGACCTGGACGCGATCCGCGCGGCGCAGCCGGACCTGATCCTGGGGTCGGAAGGGCTCACGCCCGACGCGTATCCCCAGCTCTCGGTCATCGCCCCGACCGTATTCACCGGCGTCCCCGGCGCCGACTGGCAGGACAACCTGCGAACGGTGGGCGCGGCGACCTGGCGGGCCGATGCCGCCAATGGACTGATCGCCGACTTCACCGCGGCCGCAGACAAAGCGGGTGCCAACAACGACGCCGCGCATTTTCAGGCATCGGTCGTACAGCTCACCGACACGACCCTGCGGGTGTTCGGACCGGCCAGTTTCGCCGGTAGCGTGTTGGCCGACGTCGGCGTCGATCGCCCTGCGGCACAACGCTTTACCGACAAGCCATACGTCGAGGTCGGCACGACGAAGGATGATCTCGACAACTCCCCCGACTTATCGATCGCCGACGGCGACGTCGTTTACGTCTCGTTCGCCTCCCCGGCCGCCAAGGACCGTGCCGGCGATGTGCTGGGCAGCGATGCGTGGAAGAAGCTGTCCGCCAACAAGGACAACCGCGTGTTCGTCGTCAACAACGAGGTGTGGCAGGCCGGCGAGGGCATCGTCGCCGCCAGGGGGATACTGGCAGATCTGCGCTGGCTCAACGCCCCGATCAACTAACGTCGACTGGGTGATTCACGTCCTGAAGTCGACGTACCTGCAAGCGCCCGAGGTCGTCGAGCAGACCCGTCCCGCTCATCTCGAATTCCTGACGGACGAGATTGCAGCAGGACGTCTGCTTCTCGCGGGTCGGCAGGAGGACGGTTCGGGCGGGATGCTCATCACCAGTGACCTCGATGCCGCGGACGTCGACGACATGATCGCGCGCGATCCGTACACCCAGGCCGGTGTCGCGAACTACGAGCGGACGTCGTTCAACGGCGCCTTCCGCGTTCCCGGGCTCTAGGAGCCAATTCACACCTGCGCGGGGATTAGTTCTGTCGCAGAATCGGTTATTCCGGGCGTTGAGCCGCATCGCCGCGGCAATTCCACAGTTCGCCACGTTTGTTTTCGCTTGCATTGAAGAGGATTAGATGACGACCGCCGTATCTGCTTATGCCGCACCATCCGCAACCGAGCCGCTGACCAAGACAACGATCACCCGCCGTGCTGTCGGACCGCATGACGTGGCGATCGAGATCCACTTCGCCGGCATCTGCCACTCCGACATCCACACCGTTCGCGGCGAGTGGGGTGACGTCTCGTACCCCATGGTTCCCGGTCACGAGATCGCGGGCATCGTCAGCGAGGTCGGCTCGGAGGTCAGCAAGTACCGGGTCGGCGACCGCGTCGGGGTCGGCTGTTTCGTCGACTCGTGCCGGGAATGCGAGTACTGCCTGGCGGGCGAGGAGCAGTACTGCAACAACCCCGGAATGACCGGCACCTACAACGGGGTCGGCCGCGATGGCCAGCCGACGCAGGGCGGATACAGCGGCGCGATCGTCGTTGACGAGAACTACGTGTTGCGCATCCCCGACGCGATTTCACTGTCGGCCGCTGCTCCGCTGTTGTGCGCGGGCATCACCACGTTCTCCCCGCTCCGGCATTGGAATGCAGGGCCCGGCACGAAGGTCGCGGTGATCGGACTCGGTGGCCTCGGCCACCTGGCCGTGAAGCTGGCGGTCGCACTCGGCGCCGAGGTCACGGTGCTGAGCCAAACGCTGAAGAAGATGGAGGACGGTCTGCGGCTGGGCGCCAGCGAGTACTACGCGACCAGCGACAGCGACACGTTCACCAAGCTGGCGGGCAACTTCGACCTGATTCTCAACACGGTGTCGGCCAACTTGAATCTGGGCGACTATCTGGGCCTGCTGACGCTGGACGGCACCCTGGTCGAACTGGGCATGCCCGAGAACCCGATGAGCGTCCCCGCCGGCGCATTGATCATGGGACGTCGCAGCATCGCCGGTTCGTTGATCGGCGGTATCGCCGAGACCCAGGAAATGCTCGACTTCTGCGCCGAGCACGAAGTGGCGCCCGAGATCGAGGTCATCGAGCCGACCTACATCAACGAGGCGTATGAGCGGACCATCGCCAGCGACGTGCGGTACCGCTTCGTCATCGACACGGAGTCACTGCGGTGACGACCGACGTCAGCGAGTCACTGCGGTGACGACCGACGTCAGCGAGTCACGGCGTTAAGGCTGCGCTTGCGCACCGTCGACGCCGGCCAGGGGCCAGCCCGCCGCCGCCAGCCTCGCGGCCACGCGCTGGATGTTCTCCGGGCGGGCGTCGTGGTGGGTCACGTCGGAGATGAACTCCGCGATGTCGTCACGGGTGATCTCGGCGTCGGTCACCGCGCCCGCGTCTGCGTCGGTGATGTTGCGGACGACCTGCTTGATCTCGTCTTCGGTCAACGGTGTCGCCCGCAGCAGGGCCAGCAGCGGGACGCGGTCGGACCCGGGCACGCCCTCGGGATAGCCGGCGCGCAGCCACTGCAGGATCGAATGGAACAGCGACGTGGTGGTCACGACGCCAAGTGTCATGCCTGCGGAGCGCGGATGCCACGGTGAGACGGCACAGTTTCGGACGCATTCACCGGACGTTCACTCGCACCTTTGCTCGTTCCGCATCGGATCGATGGCCGCCGAGGGCCGTCCTGCTTGTAACCTCACCCATGCGGCTTCGGATGATCGAGTCGCTGCGCCGGCCACGGAGTAATACGAGTTAGGGGTTAATCGTTTTCGCCTGGTGGGGTCGAACGGTATACCGCTACCGGTTCGCCGTGGTCGCAGTCATGGTGGCGCTGTGCCTTGGCAGCGGCATCTACGGCAGCAGCCTGGGCGAGCACGTCACCCAGAGCGGCTTTTTCGACGACAACAGCGAGTCGGCGCAAGCGTCGCGGCTGGGTGATCAGCACTACGGGCGAGACACGTCCAGCCATATCGTGGCGATCTACACCGCGCCCGACGGCAAGACGGTCGACGATCCCGCTTTCCGCAAAAAGGTGCTGGACAACCTCGCCAAGGTCGAAAAAGACCATCCCGACCAGATCCTGCGCTCGATCGGCTACTTCAAAAGCCCCGACCTGCTGAAGAACATGTCCGACGTGTCGAAGAAGCACGCCTTCATGTCCATCCAGCTCAAGGGCGACAACGACGACCTCATCTTGAAGAACTACAAGGCGGTCCGGGAGGACTTGGCCGATCCGGGCGTCAACGTGCAGTTGGCCGGATTGTTGCCGTTGGCCAACGAGCTGACCGGAACCATCGCCACCGATCAGCAGCGGGCAGAGGTGCTCGCCATGCCGTTGGTGGTGGTGCTGCTGTTCTTCGTGTTCGGCGGCGTCGTCGCAGCGTTCCTGCCGGGAATCATCGGTGGCCTGACCATCGCGGGCGCGCTGGGCATCATGCGGTTGACGGCGCTGTCCGTGCCGGTGCACTACTTCGCGCAACCGGTGGTCACGCTGATCGGCCTCGGTATCGCGATCGACTACGGGCTGTTCGTGGTCAGCCGCTTCCGCGAGGAGATCGCCGAGGGCTACGACACCGAAACCGCGGTCCGTCGCACCGTGGTGACGGCCGGGCGCACCATCGCGTTCTCGTCCGTGCTCATCTCGGCGTCGGTGGGCGGCCTGTTGCTGTTCCCGCAGGGCTTTCTCAAGTCGCTGACCTACGCCATGATCGCCTCGGTCACGTTGGCGGCTCTGCTGTCGATAACCGTGCTGCCCGCCCTCCTGGGGATGCTGGGCCCCAACGTCGACGCCCTCAATGTGCGCACGCTGCTGCGAATCCCGTTCCTGCGCAACTGGGCGTTCAGCAACCGGCTGATCAATTGGCTGGGCGATCGACTGCAGAAGACCAAGACCACTGCCGAAGTCGAGAACGGGTTCTGGGGCCGGCTGGCGGACCGGGTGATGAAACGGCCGCTGGTGTTCGCGGTGCCGATCATCATCGTGTTGATCTTGCTCATCCTTCCGCTGGGCAATCTGGCGCTCGGCGGCATCAGCGAGAAATACCTGCCACCAACCAACTCGGTGCGCCAGGCGCAGGAGGAGTTCGACCGAACGTTTCCCGGCTTCCGCGTCGAGCCGATCACGCTGGTGATCCAGAGCACCAACAGCCGACCGGTGACCGACGCCGAGGTTGCGCAGGTCCGCAGCGAGGCGCGCGCCATTCCGGGATTCACCGAGCCGAACAATGATCCGGCCAACATGTGGAGGGAACGGCCGTATCTCGACGGCGCCTCCAAGGACAAGTCGGTGCGGGTGATCCAGAACGGCTTGGTGAACCGCCTCGACGCAAGAGCGAAAGTCGATGAGCTGCGGGCGATTCCGAAGCCACACGATCTGAAGCTGTTGGTGGGCGGCACCCCCGCGCTCGAACAGGACAGCGTCCGAACTATTTCGGCGAAGCTGCCGGCGATGATCCTCATCGCGGTTTCGATGACGACGATATTGATGTTCCTCGCGTTCGGATCGCTGGTGCTGCCGATCAAGGCCGCCCTGATGAACGCGTTGACGCTCTGCTCGACGCTGGGCGTGCTGACGTGGATATTCGTCGACGGCCATTTCTCGTCGGCGCTGAACTTCACCCCTACCCCGTTGACCGCTCCGGTGATCGGGTTGATCATCGCCGTGATCTTCGGTCTGTCAACGGATTACGAGGTGTTCCTGGTATCCCGGATGGTCGAGGCCCGAGCACGCGGAATGACGACCGAGGACGCCATCCGCCACGGCACGGCCACGACCGGCCGTCTCATCAGCGCGGCGGCGCTGGTTCTCGTCGTCGTCGGCGGCGCGTTCGCCTTCTCCGATCTGGTGATGATGCAGTACCTGGCGATCGGCTTGATCACCGCGCTGCTGCTGGACGCGACCGTGGTCCGGATGTTCCTGGTGCCGTCCGTCATGAAACTCCTGGGCAACGACTGCTGGTGGGCGCCGCGCTGGATGAAACGGCTGCAGGAACGGATCGGCCTCGGCGAGATCACCCTGGAGGATGAGCGCAAAGCGGCGGAGCCTGAGCCCGAACGATTGGACGAGGCGATGGCCTTCGGCACCGTCGTCGGCGGCCCGACTTGGCGGAAGCCTCCGCATGACCCGACCCGGCCGGTCGCGGCGGCAATGGTGCCCTCTGAGGCCGCCACTGCGGTCGCCCTGGCAGAGCGACCCTCGGCCGACGACGCCATGGGGCCGATGCCGATCACAGGCGGCGGCAACGGCGACACCCCGTCCGACGAGCCCGCGGACACTGAGGATCCAGCGGCCGAGGCCATCGACGACGGGGAGGCTGTCGAGGGTGCCGAAGCGGATGCCGACGACGAAGGCGACGAGACTGCGCCCGAGAACGCCATCGACGACGCCGACGAGACGGTCGACGAAGACGGCGCTGAAGATGACGGCACGGTCGACGAAGACGGCGATGACGAGGCGCCGGCGGACGCAACGGTCGACGAAGACGGCGATGACGAGGCGCCGGCGGACGCAACGGTCGACGAAGACGGCGATGAATCTGCGGCCGAAGAACCGACCGAGGGCGACGCGGTCGACGAGACCCCGGCAGACGCCGACAAGTAGCCACGCCGGAACTGCGCACAGATCGCCGTTGCCCATCAAATCGCGATCTCTCCGCAGAATCGCAACGCGAAAAGGCAGTTCGGATCCTGCGATCGACCCTTGCTCGCGCGGACGCTTATCCCGTTCGAGTTGTCGGGGGCCGCAAGCAGTGTCACGATCCACTGCGGGATCTGCAATGTCGCGGCTCCTTAGCCCTTGGATCCGAATGGGAGAGCCGCGATGACAACCGAATCCGCAGCCACGCCGAGCGCGGGCGAAGTCGAGCCGACGCCCGCCGGGCTGAAGAAGGGCGCGATCGGCATCGTCGCCGTCATCTTCATGGCGGTCGCCAACGCCGCACCCATTACGGCGATGACGGGCAACACCCCGATCGCCGTCGGCTTCGGCAACGGTCTCGGCGCACCCGCGGGCTTCCTGTTCGCCACCATCATCCTGACGCTGTTCGCGCTCGGCTACGTCGCGATGGCCCGCCATATCACCACCACGGGCGCCTTCTATGGCTTCATCAGCCACGGCCTCGGCCAGGTCTGGGGCATGGCGAGCGGTCTGCTTGCCACGTTCGCCTACGTCGTCTTCGAGGGCTCGCTGATCGGCGGATGCGCCTATTTCGCCAACGACGCCGTCAACACCATCCTGGGCGTCAACATCCCGTGGCTGGTGTTCGCCATCGCAGCGATCCTGATCATCGCGGCGCTGTGCCACTTCCATATCAGCCTGACGGCGGCCATCCTGGGCGTCACCCTGGTGTCCGAGGTCATCATCCTGTTTGCCCTGACCTTCTCGGTGATCTTCAAGGGCGGCGGCCCCGACGGCTTCATGCTGAATCAGACGGTGCTGCTGAACAACGCGTTCGAGGGCCTGCCGGAGGGCGCGTTCGGCACGGCCGCCGCGGCGGGGTCGATGGCGATCGGCCTGTTCTTCGCGTTCTGGTCCTGGGTGGGGTTCGAGACGACGGCCGTCTACGGCGAGGAGTCACGCAACCCGAAGAAGATCATTCCCCGGGCAACGCTGATCGCGGTCATCGGGCTCGGCCTGTTTTACACGTTCATTTCGGCGATGGTGCTGGCCGGCAACGGCGCCAAGACCGCGGTCGAAACCTCGATCAGCGCATCGCCGTTGGACCTGTTCTTCGGCTTGGTGCGCAACAATCTCGGCGCGATGCCGCTCGACATCTACAAAATTCTTCTGGTGATCGGGTCGTTCGCGTGCGCGCTGGCGTTCCACAATGCGGCGTCCCGCTACCTTTTCGCACTCGGGCGTGAAATCCCCGCCGCCGCAGTGCGGAGGACGGTCGGCGCCGCTCACGCCAGCCACGGCTCGCCGTACATCGCGTCGGCCGTTCAGAGCGCCATCACGCTGGTGCTCGTACTGCTGTTCGCCATCTTCACCGCGGTTCAGGTGCCCGACGCCGACGGCAATCCGGTCGACACTCCGGCGCTGGTGCCGTACACGAATATCTATGGTCTGCTCGCCTTGATCGGCACGGCGGCGATCCTGCTGGTGCAGGCGATCTGTTCGGCCGCGGTCATCTGGTATTTCTGGGTGCGAAAGACCCACCACGGCAACGGGATCACCACGCTGATCTGTCCGTTGATCGGCGGTGTCGCGATGCTCTACGTAGTGTGGCTGCTGTGGGACAACCGCGCATTCGCCGCCGGCTACGCCGCGAACTCGCTGGTGTTCAAGGCGGGGCCGTACCTCATCCTGGCGGTGTTCGTGGTGGGCCTGGCGTATGCACTGTGGTTGCGTTCGGCCAAGCCGGCGGTCTACGCGGAGGTGGGCCGCACCGTCATGGAAGACGCGCACGAACGCTCGGAAGAAGCCACGACGTAGGTGCCGACCGGTGGAATGCTGAGAGAATTCTCACTGTTCGAAAGGTTCGCCCGCAAATTGGCTGCGGTTTCCCATTACGTGCTTTGATGGACCGAATTGGTCTAGAAAGGCGCGAAATGATCTCTAAGGCAAGGCTTTCCTGCGTTCTCATCGTCGGCGTGTCGCTGTTCCTCGCCGGCTGCGGGGGGTCGACCGCAACAAAGGACAGCAGCACGCAGGCTACGGCGACGACGCAGGCGTCATCCACCGGTACGGCCTCGGGCGATCCCGCGAGTGCCAAGGTGTCGGCCAATACCGCCTCTGACAGTGAGATCGAGTCCGCGCTTGCGGCCGCAGGCGTGAGCAATCCGGGGCGGTGGGCGCATGAGGTCGTCGAGTACCGCCCCTACCCCGCCGACGATCCGAACCTGCAGAAGCTGCGGGACAACCTGGCCAAGTACAACCCCGGCGAGGAGACCGTCGACAAGATCGTTTCGGCATTGACGCCGTGACCGCAGATCACAAAGCGGCGTCACCGGTCATGATCACATGGGTACGGCGCAGCCTGCTTGCTCTCACCCTGATCGGGATCGCGGCCACGGCGTTCGAATTGGGCACCGAGCATCATTGGAACGGTCTCGAACAGCTGATTCCGTGGTTCGCGCTGGCTGTGTTGACGGTCGCGTTGGTGCTGGCGGTGCTGCCAAGCCGGGGTGTGCGGTTACTGGCCGGGGTGCTCGCGCTGGTGGTGCTCGGCGCATCGGTCTACGGGGTGCTGGACCACATCACGGTCAACTACAACTCCGGCCCCCTCGACCAACGCTTCGCCGATACCTGGGAATCGCTGTCGGCGAGCCAGCGGTGGTGGTACGCCGCCACCAAGCAGGTCGGCCCCTCCCCGCCCCTGGCGCCGGGCATGCTCGCGCAGACGGCGTTATTGCTCGTGCTGGCCACCGTGCTACGCAGGAAGAGGGCCGAGGAAGCTCCCCCGGCCTGACCCGAGAACCTCGTCACGCGTCGACGGGGTTGCGCCGCTGCACGATCAGCGGATCCGCGGGCGTGAACGGGAACTGCGGCAGGTCGTCGATGTGGGTGTCGAACGCCGCGGCCAACACCGAACGCGAATAGGCGCTCGCCGAGGCGCGGTAACCGATGTCGGCCGGGAAAGGCTGGTCGAAGAAAATCAGGAAGTGCCACTCGTCGGTGCCGATGTTCTCGATGTGGTGCGGGTAGGCGCGCGGGATGAAGTACATGTCGCCGGTCGTCATGGTCCAAGTGTCCAGCGTGCCATCGGGATTCATGATCGTCATTCGCGCGTCACCGTGCTGCACGTAGCCCATCTCGGCGGTGACGGGATGCCAGTGCGGTTCGCGCATGCCGTCCTCGGCGACGCGCAGGGAGTACATCGAGATGTCTTTCAGTGCCGGCCAGAATTGATCACGGGCGAAGCGGGCGTTCCCGTACGCGTAGTTGAGGCCGGCGGGCTGGGCTTCGATGTCGAATTTGTGCGGGTCTTCGAATCGTGCCGCGGTCGGAATCTCGGGGTCGCCGATGCGGGCGGCCAGCTTGTGATCCGTCGTGGTGCGCCGGATCTTCGCCATATCCGAGGCGGGCAGGTCGTAGGTGTTACCGAGCACGGCGTCGGTGAAGGCGCCGAACGTCGCACCGAGGCCGAAGTCCTCGGGGCGTTCGTTGCGGAAGGCGATGATGAACTCGGCGACGTCGGCGCCGATGTTCTCGATGTGATGCAGTGCGCCAGAGTCAACGTGGAACATCTGGCCGGCCGTCACGATGAAGTGGGCGAACCGGCTGTGATCGTCGAGGACGGAGACCAGTGCGGTGCCGGACACGCAGTAGGTGAGTTCGTTGGCGTTGGCGTGCCAGTGCGGGGTGCGCATCGCGCCCGGGTTGAGCAGCACCCGCTTGATCGACAGCCGGTTCAGGATCGGCAGATTGTCGGCGGTGATGCGTCGCATCGAGCCGAAGTCGTTCTCCTCGACGACCTCGCCGTCGAGCAGGGAGGCGGTGTGGTCGCCGCGGGTGAGTGAGGCGGTCATGGCATCTCCTGTCGATCAACGGTTTCGGTGTGCTGTTATGCAGTCTCAACCCTCGTCGCAGCGCGCGCCCGAGTCTTCGAAGGTATCCATCTGGGATCTTAATTTTGTGACCTCCGGCATGGGTGCTAGCCGGTAATGCCACCTCAGCCATATAAGCAGAACTGCGTTACGGATCGGCCACGGCAAGTTGGTGTTTGACAGGGGGACTGTGGCGGTTAGCCTTTACTTTGCGGCTCCACGGCCTCACACTGCGGCGGCGTCTTTCCGTCCATGTACCCGATGCCGACGTTCCAGTCGGTGCCGGTGCTGTTCTTCTCCGAACCGCTTGACACGCAGCTCTGCAAGCGGGACCGGGCGATCGCCTCGATGCATCGCCATTGCGTGTAGCGGGGATCGGACTTGTCGGCCTCGGTGTCCAGCCACTTGCTGTAGTCGTCCAGATCGGTGAACAGCCGGTCGTCGAAGAGTGTGCCGTAGATCTCGAATCCCTTGGCGCACACCAAGGTGTTGTCGAACGCGTCCGGATTGTTCACTCCGGGGTAGCCCTTCACCGTGGCGCGGATGTCACGGTAGGCGGTGAACGTCGGGAAGTACTGCGGTAGCTCGTTGAGCGCGATGGGTTTGCCGTCGGGTTTCGTCGGTTTCTGAATGGTCAACGTGTCGGTGAACAGCTGCCAGCGCCACATGAAGTCGTTGACCTGCGCCACCTGCTTGTCGTCGGCGGCGAGGTCGCCGGCGGCAATGGCCTGCGGCAGGAATTTGTCCTTGAACAGCTGCTGAGGCACTGCGTACGTCGAGGTGAACCCGTTGTACGAAAGTTCGAGCACGACGATCTGCTTGTCGTTGTCGACCGTATACTTGGCGTGCATCACGGAATCGGGGGCCGCCGACGCGCTATCGGCGCTGCCTGGCGTCCGCAACGCATATCCGGCGGGCGGTCCTCCGGCCCCGTTGCCCAAAGCCATCAATGGATAGGCGGTCCAGCCATCGTACGTCGTGTCATTGAATCCGCTCTGCCACGGTGAATTCCAGGGCACCACCTGGCGCGCATCGCCCACATCGAACCCAGTGCTGCCCGCCGTCAACTCGAAATTGAAACCACCATTGGCCCACAGCGTCTTCGTACCGCCGAAACCGCAATACGTCGGGGCGACATCGGAGAAGACGGGCATGGGTTGCAAGATGGTCATCTGATCCCAAAGGCTCTGCGCGTCGTGGATCGCAGGCAGTGCGCTCCGGACGACCGGCAGGTCGAATGCTATCTCCTCGAAGTTGTTCTTAGCGAACATGTTCGGGCCGTCGTAATAACGCAGCCACACCGGGGGCTTGCCGTCGCTCGGACACTTGCGCGCGTCCAACCGAAAGGCATTGCTCTTGCGGGTGGTGGTGAAGGTCCGGTCGCCGACCATGCCGATCGCGTCACCGGCGGGGGTGATTCAGACCGCAGCCTGCTTCTCGTCCTCGACCTTCAGCTGTGGCGGCCCGCAGGTCCTGGACAGGTAGTCACCGTCGGTGGCGAAAGCCTGTCCAGATGAGGATTCCGGTGCCGAGCAACCAACAACGTTGAGGGTCAGGACAACCGCGGCGATGGCTGACACGCTGATTCTGAAAGTAACGATTGCCATTGGGCGCCTCCAGCCTCTGGAGTTGCCTCCGCGCTAACGGTAGCGGTCCGAGCACCCTCGCATCAGTGAATGACCATATGATCGACGGCCGCTACGTCCAGGGACGTGCGTACGTGGTCGTCGCGCGGTCAGCGCCACCGGGGTGGCCACCTGTTCTGATTGCTCGCCTCAATAAGCGGTTGAGCTGCTTACTAGAAGTCCCAGTCCTCGTCTTCGGTGTTGACCGCCTTGCCGATCACATACGAGCTGCCCGAACCCGAGAAGAAGTCGTGGTTCTCGTCGGCGTTGGGGCTCAGCGCCGACAGGATCGCCGGGTTCACGTCGGTCTCGTCGCGCGGGAACAGCGCCTCGTAGCCGAGGTTCATCAGCGCCTTGTTCGCGTTGTAGCGCAGGAACTTCTTGACGTCCTCGGTGAGCCCAACCTCGTCGTAGAGATCCTGGGTGTATTCCACCTCGTTGTCGTAGAGCTCGAACAGCAGCTCGTAGGTGTAGTCCTTGAGCTCGGCCTGCCTGGCGGCGTCTTCCAGCGCCAGGCCCTTCTGATACTTGTAGCCGATGTAGTAGCCGTGCACGGCCTCGTCGCGGATGATCAGCCGGATCATGTCGGCGGTGTTGGTCAGCTTGGCGCGGCTACTCCAGTACATCGGCAAGTAGAAGCCGGAGTAGAACAGGAAGCTCTCCAGCAGCGTGGAGGCCACTTTGCGCTTGAGCGGCTCGTCGCCCTTGTAGTACTGCATGACGATCTCGGCCTTGCGCTGCAGGTTCGGGTTCTCCTCCGACCAGCGGAACGCGTCGTCGATCTCGGCCGTCGAGCACAGCGTCGAGAAGATGTTGCTGTAGCTGCGGGCGTGCACCGACTCCATGAACGCGATGTTGGTGTAGACGGCTTCCTCGTGCGGGGTCAGCGCGTCGGGGATCAGGCTGACCGCGCCGACCGTGCCCTGGATGGTGTCCAGCAGCGTCAGGCCCGTGAAGACGCGCATGGTCATTTCTTTTTCGTGCGGCGTCAGCGTCCCCCACGACGGGATGTCGTTGGACACCGGCACCTTCTCCGGCAACCAGAAGTTGCCGGTCAGCCGGTCCCAGACCTCGGCGTCTTTTTCGTCCTGGAGCCGGTTCCAGTTGATGGCCGAAACACGGTCGATCAGCTTCATGCCATCACTCACGAGAACCCCATTTCACCTGTGAAAATGTATGGAGCCGGACCAGTGTGGACCGGCAATCGCGACACTACCCCTGGTGTACGACAACAGGGCGCAACACAACACCTTGTGTTGGCGTGTCGCGCTGGATTTACCGCCGCGACGCCACCGCGCCACGTTGCGCGACTCCGAGGAACGTGTACTCGGCCGGCTTGAGTTTGCGCATTTCGCGCCAGTACTCCCAGGTCATGCCGCTCCACAGCGCCCGGTTGACGCCGTGCTCGTCCAGGTACCAGCTACGGCACCCGCCGGTGTTCCAAACGGTGTGACCGAGGTGCTCCTGGAGTTCGTTGTTGTCGCGATCCTGCGCGCTGCGCGTCGGCGCGAGAGCCTGAGCGTCATAGCGGTCCACTGCGGCGATGGCCTGGGCCACGTAGCGGACCTGCTGCTCGATCATGAAGACCACCGAGGTGTGTCCGAGGCCGGTGTTCGGACCCAGCAGGAAGAACAGGTTGGGCATGTCGGCGACCGCGACTCCGCGGTGCGCCACCACGCCCTCTCGATTCCACCGGTCCACCAGGTCCTCCCCGCCAGCGCCCTTGATGTCGACGTATGTGTAGGAGTCGGTGACGTGGAAGCCCGTCGCATAGACGATGACGTCCACCTTGTGCTCGGTGCCGTCGGCCGTGACGATCCCGTCGGGGGTGATGCGGCTGATCCCGTCGGTGATGAGGTGGCACTTCGGATTCGCGACACCCTGATAGTAGTTGGGCGAGTAGAGGATTCGTTTACAGCCGGCGGTGTAGGTCGGTGTCAGCCTGCGGCGCAGCTCCTTGTCCTTCACTGAGCGCCTGATGTTCCACTTGCCGACGAACTCGACGCCACGCAGCAACGCGGGCTGTCGCGTCATCGCGAAACCGAGACCCTCCAGCCCCCAGTAGATGCCGGTGCGCACGGCCATGCGCAGTCCGGGAACGTAGGCGAACGCGCGCTTGAGGCCCTCGGGGAACGGCTTGTTGGGCCGCGGCACCACCCAGGGCGGCGTGCGCTGGTACAACTGCAGTTCGCCGACGTCCTTGACGATCGAGGGCACGATCTGGATGGCGCTGGCGCCGGTTCCGATGACGGCCACGCGTTTGCCGGTGAGGTCGACGCTGTCGTCCCATTCGGCGGAATGGAATGCGGCGCCGCTGAAGTCGTCCTTGCCCTCGATGTCGGGGATCAGCGGAATATGCAGCGCACCCGCTCCCGAGATCAGGAACTGCGCGACGTACTCCTGCCCGTCGGTCGTGAAGACATGCCACCGGTACTCGGAGTCGTCCCAGTGCGCGCGGTCGACGTGCGAGTTGAACCTGATGTAGCGCCGCAGCCCGTATTTGTCGGTGACACCTTTGAGGTAGTCCCAGATCTCCGGCTGCGGTGAGAACAACTTGCTCCACGTCGCCTTCGGCTCGAAGGAGAACGAGTACAGGTGCGACGGCACGTCACACGCGCACCCCGGGTACGAGTTGTCCCGCCAGGTGCCGCCGACGTCGGCGGCCTTCTCCAGGATCAGGAAGTCGACGCCCTGCTTCTGCAGCGCGATGGCCATGCCGAGGCCGGAGAAGCCGGTCCCGATGATGAGCGCCCGAGTACGGACGACTTCCTGCGTCGTGCCCTCGGCCGCCTGCTCGGCAACGGTCATTACGACGATCTCCCCTACCTTCGGTGTGGACTCACCCGGAACCAGCGGTACCGGGTACTCGTGGACCAGGGTACCGCGCACGCTCCGACCGGCACTTTGCGTAGGCACGCGTCGGCCCGCGAGACGACCGGTGAGTCATCTCGCGGGCGCGGCATCGCTATACCGTCATCGCCAGGATGCGCCTGGGGCAGACCGCCGCCGCAGGACCCACACCGTGGCCACCGTCAGGACGACGGCAAACGTTCCGAGCGCGATGAGGCTGCCCGCGGTGCCTCCCCTGAACGTGTCGCTATAGGCGGACATCGCAGGCAGCGTGGTGGTGAACCGGTCAAGGTCGAGGTCTCGACCGAGCGCCTCGAACGCATGACGGTTGGCCAAGCCGAAACTCATCAGGCGCCCGGGGGTTGCCATGTCGTCGACCGGGACGATGGCGCCACCGAACAAGACCTGCGGGAAGCACAGCATCGGCAGGGCAAGGGCGGCCTGCGCCGCGTTGGTGACCGCCGCCGACGCCAGCAGTCCCAGCCCCAACGCCGACGTCGCCTCGATCACGATCGTCACGAACAACAACACGTACACGTGCCAGCTCATCGCGGGAAGGCGCCCCAGCATGCGCAGCACGCCGAGGAGCACCGCACTGACCAACGCCAACACCGGAAGCAGCGCCGTCACTTTGGACGCCACGTACGCCGCGACGTTGAGCCCCGCCAACCGCTCCCGCCGGAACACCGGCATCTCCCCCACGATTTGCAGAAGGCCGTAGGTCAGGCCGAAGAAGAAGCCGTCGAACGCGATCCAGAAAACTATCTGGGCCGGCCCGACATCGGCTGCACTGCCGGGGTCGAACGCTCCACGCTTGAAGAGCGTCGCCATCATCGCCGTGACCAGCACCGGTGAGCCGAGCAGAATGGCCAGGGTCAGCCGGTTGCGGAACAGGACGTCGATATTGCGCCGGGTCAGAAGCCACCATTGCCGGACCGCGCCAGGGTGTTTGGTCTTCGAAGGGCGGCCCGGGAGCGGCGGAATGCCGCCGCCCCGTTGAGTTTCCGCGGGCCCGACGCCGGCCACGAAGCGTTTCGCCCAGTCCTGCGGGGCACCGTGCGCAGCAAGCCGCTCGTAGATCTCGGCGAGATCTCGAACGCCGAAGTAGCGCCTGGCCTCGGCCGGACTGCCGGTGAAAGCCAGATGGCCATCGCGGGCCAGGAATATCACCCGGTCACACTTGTCTATACCCGCCGGCTCGTGAGTCGTGAGGACGACGGTGACTCCTCGCCTGCTGAGCTTCTGGAGCAGCCGCATCACATCGGCCGCCGTCGACGGATCGAGCCCGGAGGTGGGTTCGTCGAGAAAGAACAGGCTGGGCCTAGTCAGTAACTCCACGGCGATGCTGGCCCGCTTGCGCTGGCCGCCGGAAAGCGCTCGAACCGGCACGTCAGCCCGATCCGCCAGGTCGAGGTCTCGCATGGTCTCCTCGACAACGCGCTCCGCATCGGCCGCCGATGTGCCCGCGGGCAGCCTCAGCCGGGCCGCGTAGCGCAGCGTGCGGCGAAGAGGCATCTCGAGGTGGATGATGTCGTCTTGCGGGACGTATCCGATACGAGCATCCATGCTCGATCGGGCACCGCGAACGATGCCGTCGTGCCGAACCTGACCGGCAGAGGGCGGTTGGAGCCCTGCGAGTGTCTCAAGCAACGTGGTCTTTCCCGCGCCGCTTCCACCCGCGATGGCAACCAGCTCACCTGGCTTCACCGTCAGCGACAGCGTCTGCAGAATCTGCCGCGCGCCGGCATGTCGGCTCACATTGATTGCGTCGATCCGCCCGCCGCGGTGCGTTTCTGGCGCGATCTCGGTGCGTGTGCGAAACGGCGCCGCCGTCGGCGGGTCGATCGCGATTTCGGTTTCGGTCATGACTTGAGGCCTCCGTGAGTGCTGAATTGCTCGGTAGGCCCTGATCATCGACGCGCAGCATCGGCAATCGCATGGGGCGTTTGCCTCAAAAGATCTGTCCCCCAGGCTGTCAGCTGTAAATCGGCGGAGATTTCACGTCGAGACGTCGACTGAGGAGCCCGCCAGACCGCGATCGATTGCCGCAAGCGTCGCCTGTGTGCGGTTGTTGACCCCCAGCTTGGCGTAGACGCGCTCGACGTGGTTGCGTGCCGTCTTCTGCGCAATGAACAACTCATCTGCAATCTCACGATTCGACCTGCCCTGCGCGACGAGGCGCAGAACCTCGATCTCCCGAGCGGTGAGACCCGCTGAAAACGGTGCCTGCCTCGGAGACCGATGACCCGCGGACGCCAACACGGCCTCCACGCACTCGGCATCGTGGCGTCCGGCGCGCGCTTCCCTGCGCAGTTCGCTTGCGGCGTCGGCGGGGTCGAGAGCGGCGCGGCCCGGACGCGTTTCCCGCAGCTGCTGATACGCCACGGCCGCGGCGAGCAATCGGTCCTGCGCGGTCAGCTCTGCACCGGAGAGGCCTCTCGGGAATCCCGACCCGTCGATCCGTTCCTCGTGCTTGGTCGCAAGCGACACCACCGATTCCAGCCCCTCGACCCGGCTCAGTATCCGCCCGGTCAGATACGGGTACATCCGCATCCGCTCCGTCTCAGCGGTGGTGAGCGTGCCCCCCTTCTCCCAGATGTGGTTCGACACGCCTAGTTTGCCCAGACCGTGCACGAGACCTGCCCTGTATACCCGGGTGATCTCGCCCTCGGGCATCCGCCGCATTCGGGCAGCAGCGGCGGCCAGATCGGCGACTCCACGCGAATAGCCCGGCGAACTGGGACACTTGAGATCGACGAAATCCGCCATCGCTCTCAACAACTCGTCGATCTCATCGCCTATCAGCGTGCGGCCGCGATCTGGCGCCTGCTTCAACGTTGCAGTCCAGACGTCGATTTCGAGCAACCCTTCGACGATGTCGGCGTGGTTCTGCTCGAAGACATCCGCCACGTCGGGGCTGAACTGCGTGCCGCGTCGGGAGCGCACGACGTCGACCGCCCGTTCGATGCCACTCGTGCGGAGATGGACCTCGACGACATCGGCCAGCCGGACGATGCGTATTTCCAGCGGGATAGCCTCTCCCCGGACGCCGTTGGGCATCCCCCTGCCATCCCAGCGCTCGAATATGTACGACAGCGCCTCACTGACCTGCGGGTCAAATCCCATTCTGTCGGAGAGCACTCCGGCCGAGGAGCAATGCGAGTTGATGAGCTTGGCGACCTGATTGCGGGCGGTGAGCACGAAGGCGGCTGACCGGACGCCGCGTTCCCACGCCGGCATTCCACGCCCGACGTGACCGACCATCAACCGCAGAAACGGCAGACCGGCCATGTCGACGTCGTAGGTGTCGGCGCGAAAGGCGATGTCGTCGCCGAAGAGTGCCGAAAGCTCGTGGGAATCCGCGTGACAACCGATCCAACCGACCAGGTTGGCGTAGTACACCGTCGCCCTCTGTTGCGCGTCGAGCCCCATCCGTTCGGCGATGCGGGTCGCGATCAACGACGACCGGAGCATGTGTTCCATTGGCTGGCCCAGACCGAGATCGATCGCCAGCGATATCGCCGCCAGCAACTCGGCCCTACGCAGTCCCTTGCCAGGGTCGCTCAGCGTCCGGGTAGGAGGCACGCACCCATTTTGCACGCTCGATCGCCGACGTTCGGGTGATCGCACAGTTCACGGCGCGTGGTTTCGTCGGCGGCCGATAGTTGAGGCGCATGCCTCATGTACCGATCCGCCTTTCGGTCGATCATCGGCCACATGGCTATCCTCAACGTCTCGACGGAAACCGCCCCGGTGGTTGCCCAGAACCCCTGGGACACGGTGCTGACCGAAGGCCACGCCTCCCTGGTGAGAGCGCGGCGGCTCTTTCGTTATCTCCCGTCGGCACCGAGGTGCAAGGTGTGCAACAACCCGTTCGGCGGCCTGGCGGGAGGAGTCCTTGCCGCCGCAGGCTTCCACCCGTCGCGTAAGAATCCCAATCTGTGCAGTCGGTGTTGCGACGCGCTGCCCGCGGGCGGCAGTGAGGTCGATATTGCCATCCTGTTCGCCGATGTCCGCGGCTCCACCGCATTGGGTCGACGCGGTGCCGCGACCGACTTCGCATCTCTGCTCAACCGGTTCTACAGCACCGCGACGCGGACCCTTCTGCGGCACGACGCGGTGATCGACAAGCTCATCGGCGACGAGGTGATGGCGTTCTTTGTTCGCGGCATCAGTGGCGCCGCATACCGAAGTCGCGCCGTCCAGGCCGGGATCGACCTGTTGGAGGCGGTTGGTTACGGCAGCGACGAGGGTCAGTGGGTGGAGTTGGGCGTAGCGGTGAATGCGGGCGTGGCATTCGTGGGCAACGTCGGGGGCTCGGTGGTCGACTTCACTGCTCTCGGCGACCCCGTCAACGTCTCGGCACGGATGCAAGAACATGCCGCCGGTGGTGAGTTACTCGTCGCGTCCGGTGTCGCCGACGGTCTGATGACGAAAGCATCTCGGCGCGAACTCAATCTGCGCGGCTACGGGCGACCCATTGACACATTCGTCTTGGGTGTCTGAATCCTTCGTCAGGCCACGGGTTGTTGCCGACGCACCGCGGTGTGGATCGGCTGATCGGCGTCGATCTTCACACCGAGCAACTCGCCGGTGCCGTTGATGGCGCCCACCATGATCGTCGTCAGGTGCGCGATGAATCGGTCGGCAGGCATCCGGCGTGGGCTGTCCTCGGCGCCCAACCACCAGTCCGTGGCCGAGGCGGCGGTGCCGAAGATCGCGACCGCCGCCAGTTCGAACGCGGCCGGGTCAAGAGCCATCTCTTCGAGCTCACCGCTGAGCATGTCGGCGATGGCGAGGGTGATGTCGCGACCCTTGTTCAGGGTCGTCATGGCGGCCGCCGACTGGTCGGCGAACCTGCCCTGCAGCAGGAACCGCACGACGCTAGGATGCTGCTCGACCAGCTCGACGTAGTGTTCGACGCCGCGGCCGACGATGTCGCGCACGGAGTCCTTCTCGACGTCGATCGACGGGATGATCGCCGCCCACAACATGTCGCGCATTCGCTGCCCGATCGCCTGGAAGAGGTCGGACTTGTCAGTGAAGTGGCGGTAGATCTTGGGCTTGGCGGTGCCGGCCTCTTCGGCGATCTCGCGCAGCGACAGGACGGGCCCGAGGCGGTCGATGGCCCGGAAGGCGGCGTCGACTATTTCCGCCCGCACCTTCTTGCGATGTTCACGCCACCGTTCACTGCGGGCGTCGACCTTGACGCCCGGTTCATGACCGGAGCGTGACTTCGGCCTTCCGCGCATTCCGCCCACTGTACCCGGCCCGAGGTCTCTGACCTGCTCAGACCGTGCCACAACACGCCAGCGGGGCGCCGCACCGGGAGCTTCGGCCGTTGAGATGACCTGCCCCTACTTGGGTACTATCGCTGCGATAGTCCATCGATGAGACGAGAGTTATGACGCAGCGATACGACCTGGTCATCGCCGGTGGCGGGCCCTCGGGTTCGGCCGCCGCATGGCAGGCCGCACAGACCGGCGCCAAGGTGGTCGTGCTGGACAAGGCCCAGTTCCCGCGCGACAAGCCGTGCGGAGACGGCCTCACCGCCCGCGCGGTGAGCTACCTGCAGAAGATGGGCCTGGCGCACGAGGTCGCCGGTTTTCACCGGGTGAACCGTGTGACGGTGTTCAGCCCGAGCCAGTGGGAGCTGTCGTTTCCCAAGCGCCCGGGCATGCCCGATCACGGCCACACGGTCAGCCGCACCGAGCTGGACACGCTTCTGCTCAAGCACGCCGAGTCCGCAGGCGCCGAGGTGCGCCAGTCCGCCGAGGTGACCGGACCGGAACTCGACGCCAACGGCCGCGTCATCGGTGTGACGCTGAAGAGCGGTGAGAAGGTCTACGGCGACGCGGTGATCGCCGCCGACGGCGCCTACTCCCCCATCAAGCGGGCACTGAAGATCGACTCGGAGTACAACGGCTATTCGGCGATCGCGATTCGCTCGGAGATGCATGCCAACCGGCCCGACTCCGACTCGCTGGACATCTACCTGAAGCTGGCCTTCCAGGGTGACCAGCTTCCCGGCTACGGCTGGGTGTTCCCGATGGGCAACGGTGTGTTCAACATCGGGCTCGGCTATGTCAACAGCTACAAGAAATGGCAGTCGATCAACGCCACGCAGTTCCTCGGCGACTTCCTTCGGACGCTGCCCGCCGAGTGGGAGCTGCCGCCGATCGAAGAGCTGAAGAAGAACAAGAGCGTTCGTGCCTGGCGGCTGCCGATGGGCTTCACCGCGTGGCCGCCGTGGCGCCCCGGCGTGCTGTTCACGGGCGACTCGCTTGGTGCGGGCAAGCCGGCGTCGGGCGCGGGCATCTCGAAGGCGCTGGAGTCGGGTCTGGCCGCGGGCGAGTGTGCGATCGCCGCGCTGCAGAACGGCGGCCCCGACGACTTCACCAACTACGCCCAGCGGATGGAAGCAGCCTGGGGCCGGGAGTATAAGCGCGGCAGGTACTTCCACAAGCTGGCGGGCATTCCGGCCGTCGCGAACACCGGCATCAAGGTCATCGACAACGGCTTCTTCCGGGACCGGATGCTCAAGGCGCTCTACAAGAAGGCGCAGGGCCCGCAGCACACCTACAAGTAGCGGCGACCCTCGCCCTCGACGCGGTCGGGCGCGACTGTGCGGTTTCGTACGCGACTCGCCCGGCCGGCGTACGAAAGCGCACAGTCGGCCAATACTCCGCCGGTGGGTACCTTGTCGCAATGAGTGCATTCGTCATTTCAGAGGTACGCATTGTCGACGCCGACGCAGCCAAGCGCTATATGGCGTTGGCCGAGCAGTCGATTCGCCGGCACGGCGGCCGATACGTCGCGCGTGCGGCTGTTCCCGATGTACCCGAAGGCAATCCGCGTGTCGGCGCTCGATCGCCGGCTACCCTTCGTGCCGGGGCGCGAAGACTGACGCCTACAGCATGCAGGAGACGCAGCCCTCGACCTCGGTTCCCTCCAGCGCCATCTGACGCAGCCGGATGTAGTACAGCGTCTTGATTCCCTTGCGCCACGCGTAGATCTGCGCCTTGTTCACATCGCGCGTGGTAGCCGTGTCCTTGAAGAACAGCGTCAGCGACAGCCCCTGGTCCACATGCTGGGTGGCCGCGGCATACGTGTCGATGATCTTCTCGTAGCCGATCTCGTAGGCATCCTCGTAGTACTCGAGGTTGTCGTTGGTCAGATACGGCGCCGGGTAATAGACGCGGCCGATCTTGCCTTCCTTGCGGATCTCGATCTTGCTCGCCACCGGGTGGATCGAACTCGTCGAGTGGTTGATGTAAGAGATCGACCCCGTCGGCGGGACCGCCTGCAGGTTCTGGTTGTAGATGCCGTGCTTAGCCACCGACTCCTTGAGCTTGGTCCAGTCCTCCTGAGTCGGAATGCGGATATCGGCGTCGGCGAACAACTGACGCACCTTGTCGGTCTTCGGCTCCCACACCTGTTCGGTGTATTTGTCGAAGAACTCGCCCGACGCGTACTTCGAGTTCTCGAAGCCCTTGAAATGCGAGCCGCGCTCGATCGCGATCCGGTTCGAGGCCCGCAGCGCGTGATACAGCACGCAGTAGAAGTAGATGTTGGTGAAGTCGACACCTTCTTCGGACCCGTAGAAGACGCGCTCGCGTGCCAGGTACCCGTGCAGGTTCATCTGCCCGAGGCCGATCGCGTGAGAGTCGTTGTTGCCCTGCTCGATCGACGGCACCGACCAGATGTGGGTCTGGTCGCTCACTGCGGTCAGCGCCCGGATCGCCACCTCGATGGTCTGCGCGAAGTCCGGCGAGTCCATCGTCTTGGCGATGTTCAGCGAACCGAGGTTGCAGGAGATGTCCTTGCCGACCTTGGCATAGGACAGGTCGTCGTTGAACACCGACGGCGTGGACACCTGCAGGATCTCCGAGCACAGGTTCGAGTGCGTGATCTTGCCTTCGATCGGGTTGGCCCGGTTCACCGTGTCCTCGTACATGATGTACGGGTAGCCGGACTCGAACTGCAGCTCGGCCAGTGTCTGAAAGAACTCGCGCGCCTTGATCTTCGTCTTGCGGATCCGCGCGTCGTCGACCATTTCGTAGTACTTCTCGGTCACCGAGATGTCGGCGAACGGCAGACCGTAGACGCGTTCGACGTCGTACGGCGAGAACAGGTACATGTCCTCGTTCTTCTTCGCCAGCTCGAACGTGATGTCCGGGATCACCACACCCAGCGACAGCGTCTTGATGCGGATCTTCTCGTCGGCGTTCTCGCGCTTGGTGTCGAGGAACCGGTAGATGTCGGGATGGTGGGCGTGCAGGTACACCGCGCCGGCGCCTTGGCGCGCCCCGAGCTGGTTGGCGTAGGAGAACGAGTCCTCCAGCAGCTTCATGATCGGGATCACGCCCGAGCTCTGGTTCTCGATGTTCTTGATCGGGGCGCCGTGCTCGCGAATGTTGGACAGCAGCAACGCAACTCCGCCACCGCGCTTGGAGAGCTGCAGCGCCGAGTTAATGGAGCGCCCGATGGACTCCATGTTGTCCTCGATGCGCAGCAGGAAGCAATTATGCACGACCGTGCCGCGGATCGTGTAGGTATGCGTGCCCTCGACATGAAGGTTGTACACCGTCTCCGGCACGTCCTGCGTACGCCTCACTTCGCGCACTCCGTACACGTGCCGCCCATGCACGACCTGATAGGTCTTGCGGGACGACCCTTTCGCGCCGATGTAGTTGTGCAGGTTCTTGCCGACATCGAAGATGAAATCTTCGTTGGTGCCGGGCAGCCCGGGCACGAAGACCTGCCCCGTGACGTCGCCGGCCTGATTGACGTACTGGCGGACGCGGGAGACGATCCCGACTCGCCGCAGCACGAGTTGCACCTGGTCGATCAGTTCCGGGTTAACCAGGTCGAGCACTATTCCACCGGTGGTGCTGCACCCGTCGCCGCGGAACAATCCCTCTAGCAAGCCACGCTGAAATTCTCCGTCGGCGGTCAACACGTCGTGGGACAACCGCTTCGTGCGGTATCCCGTGCCGACCATGGAAAGGAACAACGACGCCACGACCTTGCTGTTGCAGATCATGCGCACCGATTGGTCCGAGACGCTCTGATGCACGGCGAGATCGGCCGCGAACACCCGCTTGAAGGCCGATGCCAACTCCTGCTGGTACTCAAGTTCGTGTGAACCGAGGGTGAAGTGAATCCCATTGGGCGTAGTGGTATCTGTCGACCGCTTGGACACATGCCCCTCGGATACATACCAGCCCAGGATCAGGCCAAGGTCATACGACTCTTTGACGTAGCGATTCACCGACACGAATTTCATGCGGTGGCGCTGCTTGTTGCGGTGCTTCAGATCGCAATTGACCTTGCGGATGAGTCCGTCGACTTCTTCGTATTCGCCGGAGCCGACGTAGTCCATCAAGTCGTGCACGCGCCGCTCGCGTCCTTCTAGCGGCGCCGCGGTCACGATGAAATCTGCGGGATGAATGTCCTTTGCTGCCAGCCACACGAACCCGTTGAACGGGTCCGCACCGTCACCGCCGATGAGAGTTTGCACGTCGCGCGTGGTCCACACCAGGATCGGGTGCTCGGGAGTGCAGAGGATCGGCTCCTTATGCCCATAGTGCGAGATGCGGATAAGCGCTTGATCATTCGGGTTATCGATGACGGACTTGACGACGGAGAACGACCCGTCGTGCGAGAGCACCCGCTCACCGGCCTGCAAAGTCTCAATCGCCTTAGGGCCTTCTGGAGTATCGACCGGCGTGCCAGCTGGGAAGCAGCTCACCGGCTCGCCGCGCTGCTTCTTGCCCGAGTTCAGGAACGTCGGGGTCGCCGGCTGGAAGCGACCGTCGATGATCTCGTCGACGAGCTTCTCGGCCAGCGTGGTGTCGCCGGCGGCCAGCGTCAGCGACACCATCACAACGCGGTCCTCGAACCGCTCGAGATAACGCTTTCCGTCGAACGTCTTCAGCGTGTAGGAGGTGTAGTACTTGAACGCGCCGAGGAACGTCGGGAACCGGAACTTCTTGGCATAGGCGCGATCCAGCAGCGTCTTGACGAAGTTGCGCGAGTACTGGTCGAGCACCTCGCGCTCGTAATAGTTCTCCTTGATCAGGTAGTCGAGCTTCTCGTCGACGTCGTGGAAGAAGACCGTGTTCTGGTTGACGTGCTCGCGGAAGTACTGGTGTGCGGCCTCGCGGTCCTTGTCGAACTGGATCTTGCCGTCGGCGTCGTACAGATTCAGCATCGCGTTGAGCGCGTGGTAGTCCGTCTCGCCGGGCAGGGTGCCGGGCGCAGGGGCGGCTACAGGCTCTGCAGCTGTGACGGTTGGTGGCACGTCTGTTCCTTCCAAAACTCAGCCAGGCCCGCGCGGACGGCTTCCACGTCGTCCGGGGTTCCCATCAGTTCAAAGCGGTACAGGTACGGAACGCCACACTTGGTGGACACGACGTTGCCCGCGTAGGCGAACTCCGTACCGAAGTTGTTGTTGCCTGCCGCGATGACTCCGCGGATCAGCGACCGGTTGTGCTCGTTGTTGAGGAAGGCGATGACCTGCTTTGGGACATAGCCGCCGTCATTGATGTTGGGTGTGGCACGCCCACCGCCGTAGGTGGGCAGCACCAGCACATATGGCTCGTCGACCTCGATCCGCCCGTGCAGCGGGATCCGGATGGCGGGCAGACCGAGTTTCTCGACGAATCGGTGGGTGTTCTCCGACACGCTGGAGAAGTAGACGAGGTTGCTCATCTCACTCTCCCCTTCTGACTGTCGGAATGTTGCTTATGCGCTGAGTACCCCGGCACCGCCGAGCGCCTTGATGCGATCGGGGCGGAAGCCCGACCAGTGCTCGTTGCCGGCCACCACGACGGGCGCCTGCAGATAGCCCAGCGCCATGACGTAGTCACGGGCCTCGGAGTCAAGGGAGATGTCCACCTTCTGGTAGGCGACGCCCTGCTTCTCCAGCGCCTTGTACGTGGCGTTGCACTGCACACATGCCGGCTTGGTGTACACGGTGATGTTCATCTGCGGTACGGCTCCTCTGCGGACGGAACTAAACACGGACTGGCAACTGATCGGATAACGCTCTTCGCTGAGGTTCAGCGACCCGCCGGCCCTTAAAATTCCGGTCGTCCGGGCTGCTTGACCGACGTGTCGGGAAACCAACATCACCGGGTCAAGCGCTCCGGCCGACCCTCGAAAGCTTGGGAACCGTGGGGGTCTGTCGGTCTGCCAAACACTACACCTAGTGTCCGACATTCCGAAGAGATACAACATCTTCTGAACAACATTCATGGAATTCCCTGGTCGTAAGCTCATCGCCGCTTCCGGGCCCGGCGTGTCGCACATCACATTGGCCGCGTGTCGCCAGCCATCCACCGGTCTACCACCGGGCACCGACAGACGGCCGAACGCAAACTGTCACGGTGACGTAACAGCAAACCCGCCGAAGGCTTCGGCGAGCCGCAATCGGAACGGTCGCGCTCGCCTCGGTGGATGCTTGATGTTGTGCTCTGCGAGGGCGGCGATCGAGATGTATACCGGGGCCGCCGGCACCACAGTCGCTCGTCATCGCGCGACCTCCACCAACCCAACGCCGGACGAAGCAGCCGTCAGCAATCCTGCAGGCTCATCGAGAAGCACCTGCATGAGGGATGCCGTCCGCCTACCCGCTTCGCGGGAACAAACGCGCCATGAAACGCGTGACGCAAACGACAAAAAGCGTTATTCTACTGATGCCGTACGCGTGAAGAGCTCAGGCCGAACCGGAGGCTTCATGCACGGAGGGGGAAATGTGACAGAAGCTCAATGTCTAATGCGGCGTGTTGTATACCGACCATACACAGGCTCTCCATGCGACGCCCTGTGGCCTAGAGAGCCTGGTCAACGCTCGGATAACTCAACCTAACCCGACGACGATATGTCGCAACGAACGCGACGTCATTGTCGCGCGTGAGCTACTTCCTCTGTGCAATGAAACCTAAACCTCGAGTTCGATTTGACTCTCCACGATAATGGCCGATCCAAGAAAAAGTATTTCCTTCAGCAAAAACAGGATTAAACGGTCGACATGGGAACTAGATATCCAGCGCCTGCTGAGCCCGGTGAGAAATGCGGCGCAGAACCGACCTGGCGCGACAGAAAGCGGTACCTCTGGCTACTCGCCCCGCTGGTGCCGACGCTTCCCTGTGTGTCGTGGTTGCTAGTGCTGGCGACTGGGGAGGGCGTGTTCTGGTGGTTCGGACCGATCGCTACCTTCGTCGTCATTCCGGTGCTCGATCATCTGGTCGGGGCGGACGCCGAGAACCCGACCGAGAGTGCGCTCGCGCGGATGGAAAACGACCGCTTTTATCGGTGGATCAACTTTTGCTATCTGCCCGGCCAATACCTCTCGCTGGTCTTCGCGTGCTGGATATGGGCGAATGACTGGCCGGACATATCACTGGTCGACAAGCTTGGGCTCATGGCCACCCTCGGGATCATCTGCGGTATCGCGATCAGTACCGCGCACGAACTCGGACACCGGCGGCCAGGCTTGGAGCGCAGCCTGAGCAAGCTCGCGCTCGCGCAATCGGGTTACGGACACTTCTTCGTCGAGCACAACCGCGGACATCACGTCAGGGTCGCCACACCCGCGGACCCGGCGAGTTCACTGCTCGGGGAGAGCCTCTATGCGTTCATCCCGCGGTCGGTGGCCGGAGGACTCACGTCCGCCTGGCGGATTGAACGTGCACGTTTCGCGCGAACCGGGACATCGCATTGGAGCCTGCGCAATGACGTGCTGAACGGCTGGCTGTTGAGCGTGGCGGTGTTCTCGATTCTCACCGCGTGGTTCGGCCTCCCAGTGCTGCCCTGGCTGGTCGGTCAGGCGATTATCGGCTTCTGCATGCTGGAGACCGTTAATTACCTCGAACACTATGGGCTGCGGCGACAGAGACTTGCCGACGGGCGCTACGAACGCATTCGCCCTTCACACAGTTGGAACAGCAACACAATCGTTGCCAACGTGTGCCTGTTCCATCTGCAACGGCATTCGGATCACCATGCCCATCCGCTGCGTCGCTATCAGACGCTGCGCCACGCTGACGAGGCGCCGCAGCTGCCAGCCGGTTACGCGACAATGATGTTGATCGCGATGGTGCCACCCCTGTGGCGGCGCATCATGGACTCGCGGGTCGTCGAGCATTACGGCGGCCAGATGCAGCTTGCCGCGCTGGGCCCGCGCTATGCGCAGAAGTACGCCCGCCGCTTCGACTCACCAGCCTGATTTCAGCCGACTTCCGCGGCGAGCTTGCCGACGATGTCGCGCAGGTTCGCGGTGACCTCGGCGTTCTCCCGCGGGTGCTGGCCGTCGAGCGACTTGAACGGAACCGACAGCCTGAGATCCTCGATGACCCGCGGGCCCGCGAGACCGAAGGACTTGCGGGTCTCGTCGTGCGCCCAGACGCCGCCGTACTGGCCGAATGACCCGCCGACGACCGCCGCCGGCTTGCCCTTCAGCGCACCGTTGCCGAACGGTCGCGACAACCAGTCGATCGCGTTCTTCAACACGCCGGGAATGCTGCCGTTGTACTCCGGAGTCACCACGAGTGCCGCGTCGGCTTCCGCGGCGGCCGCGCGCAGCGCGACGACGGAAGCGGGTGCGTCATCGTTGTCGATGTCCTCGTTGTAGAACGGGAGATCGCCCAGCCCTTCGAACACCGTCACCGTCACCCCTTCCGGAGCGGCCTCAGCGGCCAACTCGGCCAGCTGACGGTTGATCGATGCCGCGCGCAGGCTGCCCACCAGCGCCAAGATCTTGATGTCCGCCATCGTCGGATTCCCTTCGGTCGGCTTGTGTCCTATCCTCGCACGAGCCAACCGGACTATGGTCCGTTTCATTCCAGCTGCGTTAAAGTGCAGAAATGAGCCCGCAACAGCTCGGCGGCCTGCCGGTGTCCGTCCCGCAGGAGCGGGGCGATGCTGCGCGCAACCGCATCCTGCTGCTCGATGCCGCCCGGCGGCTCATCGCCGAGCGGGGGGCGGACGCGGTATCGATGGACGACATCGCCGCGGCCGCGGGGGTCGGCAAGGGCACGGTGTTCCGTCGGTTCGGCAGCCGGGCGGGGCTGATGATGGTGTTGCTCGACGAGGACGAGAAAGCCAACCAGGAAGCCTTCCTCTTCGGACCGCCGCCTCTCGGCCCCGACGCCCCGCCGCTCGACCGGCTGCTGGCCTTCGGCCGCGAACGACTGTGCTTCGCGCACACTCATCACGCCCTGCTGTCGGATGCCAACCGGGATCCGCAGACCCGTTACAGCGCCCCGGCCATGGTGCAGCACACACATGTTCGGCTGCTGCTCGAATCGGCCGGCACGACGGGCGACCTCGACGCGCAGACCGACGCTCTTCTCGCGCTGCTCGACGCCGACTACGTGCATCACCAGCTCACCGACCGCGGGGAAACGCTGGAAACCCTCGGTGACAAGTGGGAGAGCTTGGCGCGCAAGCTCTGTGGCACGTGACTCACTGGGTCCTGCACGTCGATCTCGACCAGTTCCAGGCCGCGGTCGAAGTGCGCCGCAAGCCCGAACTCGCCGGTCTGCCGATCATCGTCGGTGGCAACGGCGACCCCGCCGAACCGCGGAAGGTCGTCACGTGTGCGTCCTATCCTGCACGCGGATACGGCGTGCACGCGGGGATGCCGCTGCGCGCGGCGGCACGCAAATGCCCCGACGCGGTGTTCCTGCCGCTGGACACCGACGCCTACGACGAAGCGTCCGAGGAGGTGATGGATCTGCTGCGCGATCTCGGACATCCCGTCGAGGTGTGGGGCTGGGACGAAGCCTACGTCGGTGCAGAGATCGATGATCCGATCGCGCTGGCCACACAGATCCGCGAGGCTGTCGCGGCGGGAACCGGTCTGTCGTGTTCGATCGGCATCAGCGACAACAAGCAACGCGCGAAGGTCGCCACCGGATTCGGCAAGCCGTCGCCGACGCGAGGAGCAAATGGAGCGACAGGCATCTACCAATTGACCGACGCCAACTGGATGGCGGTCATGGGCGACCGCTCGGCCGACGCGTTGTGGGGTGTCGGGCCGAAAACCGCCAAAAAGCTTGCCGGAATGGGCATCAGGACCGTCGCCGACCTGGCCGCCACCGACGCCACGGTGCTGACGGCGGCGTTCGGCCCGGCGACCGGCCTATGGATCCTGCTGCTGGCCAAGGGCGGCGGCGACACCAACGTCAGCGCGCAACCGTGGGTGCCGCGCTCGCGCAGCCACGTCATCACCTTTCCGCAGGACCTGACCGAGCGGGCCGAAATCGACGCGGCAGTCGTCGGTCTGGCGCGACAGACCCTCACCGAGATCGTCGAGCAGGGGCGCGTCGCCACTCGTGTAGCCGTGACGGTGCGCACCAAGACGTTCTTCACCCGCACTAAGATCCGCAAGCTGTCGTCGGCCGGCACGGACGACGACCTGATCACGCAGACAGCACTGCACCTGCTCGACGAGTTCGAGCTCGACCGTCCCGTCCGGCTGCTCGGCGTGCGGCTGGAGCTCGCGCCGCCGCCGGGCGGCTACTGAGTCACACCCGGGCAATATCCTCGCCACATGCTGCACACGATCGCCATCCGCGGCTACCGCTCACTGCGCGAGGTCGTGCTGCCACTTCGCCGCCTGACTGTCGTCACGGGCGCCAACGGCACCGGCAAGTCGTCGCTCTACCGTGCGCTGCGACTGCTGGCCGACTGCGGTCGCGGCGAGGTGATCGGGTCGCTCGCCCACGAAGGCGGTCTGGAATCGGTGCTGTGGGCGGGCCCCGAACAGCTCACCGGAGCACGCCGGACCGGACGGGTCGAGGGGACCGCGCGCACCGGACCGGTTGCGCTCGAACTCGGTTACGCCTCCGACGATTTCGGGTATCTGGTCGATCTCGGTCTGCCTCAGATGGCCGGGCACCGATCGCTGTTCGCGCTGGACCCGGAGATCAAGCGCGAAGCGGTGTTCGCCGGCGCGGTGATGCGTACGGCTTCCACGCTGGTGCGACGCACCAGGGACTACGTCGAAGTGAGCGCGGAATCCGGGCGCGGCTTCGACGAGGTCTCGCGGTCGCTGCCGCCCTTCCGCAGTGTGCTCGCCGAATACGCCCACCCCGGGGCGCATCCCGAGTTGGCCGCGGTGCGCCAGCGACTGCGCACCTGGCGCTTCTACGACGGCTTCCGGGTCGACGCGGCCGCGCCGTCGCGGTATCCACAGGTCGGCACCCGCACACCCGTGCTGTCCGATGACGGCCGGGACGTCGCGGCGGCGGTGCAAACCATCATCGAAGCCGGCTTCGACGACCTCTCGCGAGCAGTTGCCGACGCATTCGACGGCGCATCGGTGTCGGTGGCTGCGCGCGACGGATTGTTTGATCTGCAACTGCACCAACGCGGCATGCTGCGTCCGCTGCGCGCCGCCGAACTGTCCGACGGCACACTGCGATTCCTCTCCTGGGCCGCTGCGCTGCTGAGTCCGCAGCCGCCCTCGCTCATGGTGCTCAACGAGCCGGAGACCTCGCTGCACCCGGATCTGCTGCGGCCGTTGGCTGCGCTGATCGCCGCCGCCGCCAACCTGACCCAGGTCGTCGTCGTCACCCACTCGAGGGCGATGCTCGACTTTCTTTCCACCACGCCCGTGGCCGATGCCGACGGGGACACCCAAGCAGTGGAGATTCCGCTGTACAAGGAATTCGGCGAGTCTCGCATCGAGGGTCTGCACATGCTCACAGCCCCGCGGTGGAACTGGGGAAAGCGCTAGGCGCCGGTCACGTCATACCCGGCCGCAGTGCGCGGCTGAACACCACGTTGGCCTGCCGCATCGCCACGCTGTAGGGCCACCACGCCGCGCGCTTGAACAGATAGAGCGCACGGATGTCCGGGGAGGTGTAGATCAGGTAGCGGTTCTTGACGACGCCGCGCAGGATTCGGTCGGCCACGTGTTCGGGCGAAACCGCATGGTTGGCGAACCGGTCCACCCATTGGCTCACGTGCGGATGGTCGCGGTCGACGCCGGCGATGTGAACCGTCTCCACCAGTGGGGTTTTCACCGCACCGGGCACCACGACGGAAACCCCGATGCGGTGGCGCGCCAAGTCGAATCGCAGGACTTCGGAGAGTCCGCGCAGGCCGTACTTGCTTGCGCTGTAGGCGGCGTGCCACGGCAACCCGACCAGCCCGGCCGCCGAGGACACGTTGACGAGATGGCCGCCGCGGCGCGCCGCGATCATTGGCGGCACGAACGCCTCGATGACGTGAATCGGCCCCATCAGGTTGACGTCGATCATCGATTTCCAGTGGTCGTGGGCGAGCCGGTCGACCGTGCCCCACGCCGAGACGCCTGCGATGTTCATCACCACGTCCATGGCCGGATGGTTCGCGTGGATGTCGGCGGCGAACCGGGTCACCTCGTCGAAGTCGGAGATGTCGAAGGCGCGGTGGGCGGCCACCTCGGCGCCCAGTGCGCGGGCGTCGGCGACCGTCGTCGCCAGCCCCTCCGCATCACGGTCGGTCAGGTACAGCTGCGCCCCCCTGGCCGCCAGCTTCAGTGCGGTCGCACGGCCGATCCCGCTTGCTGCCCCCGTCAAGAAGCAGCGCTTACCGTCAAAGACGTTCTGCGCCATGGCGCTGACCTTACTGACCTACTTTTTGCGGAGGTCGGCGCTACCCCAGATGGCCGACACCCACAGCCGCTCGAGGGCGTCGACGGCGCGATCGGCATCGGCGCCGCGGCCGACGAAGGCGCTGTCGCCCGTCAGCGTCATCGTCGTGGTCGCCGCCAACGTGCGCACCAGGGCGGGCAGGTCCGGTGATATCGGGCGCGCCTCGGAGTCCTGCTCCAACAGGGTGATCAGCTTGTCGATGATGCCGTCGTAGAAGTCGTCCATCATCTCGCGGATCTGCGCGTCGGTGTTGCGGGCCACCGCGCAGGCCGTCAAGACGGGATCGTCATTCGCATACACCGCCGCGGCACTGCCGACCATCCGCTTTGCGAACACGGCGGGCGTCTCGCCCGGCTCCCGAGGCGCGAAATGGTGGGTCAGGCTGTCGAGGAGCTCATCGGCGTCGGCCAGGATTACCGCCAGGACCGCGTATTTCGAGTCGAAGTAGAAGTAGAAGCCGGAGCGCGCGACACCGGCCCGTTCGCTGATGGTGCTGACCGACAGATCGGCGAAGGACCGCTCGTGGAGTAACTCGCGGACCGCGGCAACGATGGCGTCGCGCTGCCGATCGCCACGGCTGCGACGAATCTCCTGCGGCGCGGATTCAGCGGTCATGTCGATCAACCTTGGCATCGCGACTCACCACGGCAAAACTTGACATGCGTCAAGTGTGACATTCAGTATGAACATAGGAGTGACAACGGCCACAGTCTTTCTGCGTCAGGAGCATCTGAATGCCGACGATCAGCACCAGTGACTATGTTCTTGACCAGGCGAGGCGGCGCATCACCACGTCGCCGATCCTCACCGTGCCCGGTATGGGCCTGCTGGAGAAGCGGCTGCTGGCCCGCGAGTGGCCACAGACCGAGATGGCACAGCCCCCTGCGGACAGCGATCTCAAACCGGTGGTGGGCGATGCCGGCTTGCCGATCATCGGACACATGGTCGAGATGTTTCGCGGCGGTCCCGATTTCTTTCTCCATCTGTACCGCAAGCACGGCCCGGTTTTTCTGATGGATTCCCCGTTCATTCCCTATGTGACGGCGCTGGGTCCCGATGCGGCACAGGTCATCTACTCCAACCGCAACAAGGACTACTCGCAGCAGGGCTGGACCCCGATGATCGGCGCCTTCTTCAACCGCGGGCTGATGCTCCTCGACTTCGAGGAGCACATCTTCCACCGGCGGATCATGCAGGAGGCGTTCGTGCGCACCCGGCTGGCCGGCTACACCGAGCAGGTCGACCATGTGGTCTCTCAGGTGATCGCCAACGACTGGGTCGCCAACGATGCGCGTTTCCTGCTGTATCCGGCGATGAAGGAACTGACCCTCGACATCGCCTCGATGGTGTTCATGGGCCACGAGCCCGGCACCGACAAAGAACTCGTCACCAAGGTGAACCGCGCCTTCACCGTCACCACGCGGGCGGGCAACGCCATCATTCGTAAAGGCGTGCCGCCGTTCACCTGGTGGCGTGGACTCAAGGCGCGCGAATACCTGGAGAACTACTTCGAAGAGCGCGTGAAGGAGCGCCGGGGCAAGGACGGCAACGACCTGTTGACGGTGCTGTGCCATTCGGAGGACGAAGAGGGCAACAAGTTCTCCGACTCCGACATCGTCAACCACATGATCTTCCTGATGATGGCCGCCCACGACACCTCGACGTCCACGGCGACGACCATGTCGTACTACCTGGCCGCCAACCCCGAGTGGCAGGAACGCTGTCGCGACGAGTCCGACCGGCTGGGCGACGGGCCGCTCGACATCGATTCGCTGGAGAAGCTCGAGTCGCTCGACCTGGTGATGAACGAGTCGATCCGGCTGGTGTCTCCCGTTCAGTGGGCGATGCGCCAGACCGTGCGCGATACCGAACTGCTCGGCCACTATCTGCCCAAGGGCACCAACGTGATCGCGTATCCGGGCATGAATCACCGTCTCGAAGAGATCTACCCCGACCCCTACACGTTCGATCCGGACCGCTTCGCCGAGCCGCGCAACGAGCACAAGAAACACCGATACGGGTTCACCCCGTTCGGCGGCGGCGCGCACAAGTGCATCGGCATGGTGTTCGGCCAGCTCGAGATCAAGACGATCATGCACCGCCTGCTGCGCCGGTACCGCCTCGAGCTGCCCCGGCCGGGATACGAGCCGCGCTATGACTACGGCGGCATGCCGGTACCGATGGACGGCATGCCGATCGTGTTGCGGCCCTTGCGTTAAGACGCGGTCAACAGCCGGTTCGCGCAGGCGATGACGGCCCGCAGGGCCGATTGCGTCGGGTCTTCATCCAGACCCATCGCCCATTCGTCGCGGGCGCCGTTGCTTCCGCGAATGAAGGTGGCCGTCCCGTCGCTGGCAGGCAGCTGATGAAACGAGGTCACCTCCACGGCGATGCCGTGCTCATAGAGCATGGCCGTGAGCGCAGCGACGGGACCCGATGCCGCCGCCGTAGCGATCCTGATCCGGTCGCCGATCGCCAGCGTGGCTTGGTAATTGCGGGGCCGCGGGCCGAGCCTGGCCGCGGGGCACTCGTCGTCGGTGCAGGCCCACTGGCCCAGCCGCAGCGGACCCGACATCGGCGCGTACGTGCTGTGGAACAGAGCCCAGTCCATCGCGTCGGCCTCCTTGCGCAGTCCCCGCGGCAACGGTGCGGTGAAGCGGTCTGCGGTGATGGCCGCGGACGACGGCGCCGCGCTGATTGCGGGTTGTGGTGCAGATGTCATGTGCCGGTCTTCGCTCGCTAGAAGGAGTGACCGACGACGTAGCAACGACCCACAGCGAGGGGTCGGTCAGAATCAGACCCCGCTGGGGATTGCTACTACGAGTCGTCTCCGCACGTCACGGATGCTAGACCGGCTCACTGGCCGGTGCAACTTCGTTTTTCGGACTACGGCGCGCGGGTTCGTTCGCTGCGCGTACTGCCGGCCAACGACCTAGATGGCATTCTTCCCCTACTTAACCGCGGGTGGGCAGTGGGGATGGATGCGTTGAGACATTGCAGCGCTGACCGAAACGGGGACGGCGACGTTCGGCTGAACGACAGGGTCGGCTCGTTTCGCTATTTCCGCGCCGACGAACGATGGGAATGGTCCGACGCGGTCGCCCGGATGCATGGGTATGCCCCCGCGACGGTGCAACCGACGACCGCACTGGTGCTGTCGCACAAGCATCCCGACGATGCCGCGAAGGTCACGACGCTGATCGAGGCGATGGCCGGGCAGGGACTGCCGTTCAGCAGCAGGCACCGCATCATCGACACGGCGGGCCGAATCCACCCCGTTCTCGTCGTCGGGGAGCAGCTCCGCGACGACGACGGCGAGGTCGTCGGCAGCCAGGGCTTTTACGTGGATCTCAGCGATCTCGGCGAAGACCACCACACCGTTGACGCCGCGATCGCCGACTTCACGGCGCACCGGTCGCAGATCGAGCAGGCCAAGGGCATTCTGATGGCCATCTACGGCATCTCCTCCGCGCACGCATTCGATATTCTGGTGTGGCGCTCGCAGGAGACCAACACCAAGCTGCGCACGCTCGTGGGCCAGATCATCGACGACTTCACCGATCGGTTGAACGTGCCGGGCGGTGTCCGCGAGCGGGCCGACCACTTGTTGCTCACCGCGCACAAGCGGATCGGCAGACCGCTAGCCGAGCGCACGGACGCATAACGGCACGAACGGCCGCGGGTTGGCGACGCCGCCGCGCCGCTCCGGCATGCTGTCGCGGGAGGCGGCGTACCACTGCTCGCGGGAAATCGTGCTCAGATCGAGCCGTCGTCCGCGCAACGCCGCCACCATGTGCAGCATCACCGTCCCGGTTCGCCCATTGCCTTCGCGAAACGGATGCACGTAGTTGTATTCGGCGTAGAGCCGCGCGAGTTGCGGCGCCAATGCATCGTCGTTGTCGGCCGCAACGGCCCGCGCGGTCGCCTCGATGCGGGTCATCATCCGCTGCACAGACGCTCGCCGGGCAAACACCTCGTCGCCGAGCCGTAATTCCGTGACGCGGTAGCTGCCCGCCCACGCGTATACGTCGGCGAACATCTGCCGATGGATCTCTCGCAGGTCGAGGTCGCACGCGCGGACGTCGCCGTGGACGATCCTGCGGTGCCAGCCCACCATCCGTCCTGCGGTGGCGACGAATTCGAGCTCGGCCAGCGTCCGGTGGTCATCGACACCGAAGTTGTTGCGCAGCACCGAGGTTCCCGGGATCAAGTAGGGATCCCGACGGCGCATGCGGCGGGTTGCCTTCTCCGCCTGCTTCGATGTATAGCGGCCGCGGAACGCGGACAGGTAGTCATCGAAGGTGAGATCGTCGCTGACCAGCGCCGCCAGCGCTGCCATCTGGTCGGCGGTCGGTCGCCAACCCTCCAGCGCCTGCGCGGCCACCGTTTGGTCGACGCAGTGGCGCAGTCGCTGCGGAAGCTGTTCGGGGGCGGGCACGGCGTTGATTCTGCGAGCAGGCACCATAGCGGTCAATGACTTGGTGGGACGCCGCCTTCCTCGCTGTTGCCGGCGTCGCAGGAGGGCTGACCGGCAGTATCGCCGGGTTGGCGTCGGTCGCCACCTATCCCGCGCTGCTCGTGGTCGGATTGCCGCCGGTCACCGCCAACGTGACCAACACCGTGGCGCTGGTCTTCAACGGCATCGGGTCGGTGTTCTCGTCACGCCCAGAACTGGCCGGCCAGGGACCTGCGCTGAAGCGCGTGCTGCCCGCCGCCGCGGTTGCCGGCGCGGTCGGCGCCGCGCTGCTGCTCTCCACTCCGGCCGGCGGATTCGAGAAGATCGTTCCAGTCCTCCTCGCGATGGCTTCGGTTGCGATCATGCTGCCGCGGCGGGCGAGTTCGGACGCCAAAGTCGCCGACCACCGGCGATATTCGACGGGCCAGCTGCTCGAGTCGGCCGCGATTTTCTTGATCTGCATCTATGGCGGCTACTTCGGAGCCGCGGCAGGTGTGCTGCTCCTCGCGCTTCTTTTGCGCACCGGGCATATGACACTCGCCGACGCCAACGCCGCCAAGAATGTCATCCTCGGCGTCGCCAATACCGTTGCCGCGCTGATGTTCACGCTTCTTGCGCCGGTGGACTGGTTGGCCGTGGCGCCGCTCGGCGTCGGCTGTCTGATCGGCAGCGCCCTGGGTCCGGTGGTCGTACGTCACACGCCCGCAGGACCACTGCGGATACTGATCGCTGCCGCCGGCCTGGCGCTGGCCGTCAAACTCGGCGTCGACGCGTATACCTAGTCCAAAGTGAAGGGGCTGTCGTCCTTGGCGACCCGCGTACCCATGTCGATCAGGTTCTGCGCATTTGCATGCAGCGCCTCACCGGCTTCCCTGCTCGCCTGCCCGATCAGGTACCGCGACCAGGTGCCCTCGATGACGACGCCCAGCTTGAAACACGCCATTGCCACATACCAATTGAGGTTCGAGGTCTTGCGCCCGCCTGCGTCCCAGTAGGCCTCGAGTAGTTCACGGCGGGTGGCCAATCCGCCGAGCGCAGCCAGTTGCGCGCCCGCGGTGATCGCATTGGTGTCCAGGGGCCAGCAGATCAGCATCCAGCCGAGGTCGAGCAGCGGATCGCCGATGGTGCACATCTCCCAGTCGACGAACGCCGCCAACTCCGGCCTGCCGCGGCGAAGCAGCACATTGCTCAGGTGGGGATCACCGTGCATGATCCCCGGCTCGCTGTCCGGCGGGCGGTTGGCCTGCAGCCACTGCGCGAGGTCGGTCACCGCAAGAGATTGCGGGTCGTAACGCTCGTGCCGATAGCTTTCGAGCAGCCGCAGGAACTGCGGAACCTGGCGTTCCAGAAAGGATCCCGGCCGCTTGAGCTCCGCGAGCGGCTTGCCCTCCCAAGCCGCATTGCCGAGTTCGGCCAAGCTCGCAGCGTAGGACAGGCCCACGTCGTGTCGCATGCCGGCATCGCGCACGTAGGCCTCCGACATGTCGCTACCCGGGTTGAAGCCGTCGATCTCCTCCATCAGGTAGAACACCACGCCGAGCACGCCGAGGTCTTCACACCCCGCGATGAACCCGGGATGCGGAACGGCCGTGCCCGCGAGGGTGCGCAACGCCGCGATCTCCCGCAGCATCGTCTTGTCGCTGGTCGACCGTGGGTGAAGCGGCGGCCGGCGCAACACCATGGGGCGACCGTCGATATGCACGCGCACCACGATGTTCTGGGTGCCGCCGGTCAGCGGCGCGACGTCGGTGACCGTGTCGCCCAACCCCTGCTCTCGCACCCAGCGCTGCAGGCCGGCTTGGTCGGCTTTGCTCAGCGTCGGCAGCCGTTGCACATCATCGGGCATGCACATATCGTGTCAGGCCCGGTACCCCAGGCAGACTTCGGCTCCGATCCGTGAACCCACGTCGAGGCGGCACGCACGCTGTCGCCCGCGCCGAGGCGGCCTCAGCCGAGTATGCGGCGCGCGACGTTGGTCGTGACCAGGTCGAGCAGCTCGTCGGCGCGCCCGGCGAGGATCGTCCGGATGGCGTAGAGCGAAAAACCTTTGGCCTGTTCCACGGTGATCGCGGGCGGGATCGAAAGCTCCTGTCGGGCGGTCACGACGTCGACGACGGCCGGCCCGTCGTGGGCGAACGCGTCGACGAGGGCCCGCTCCAAGTCGGACGGCTGCTCGACGCGACGGCCGAAGATTCCCATCGCCTGCGCGACGTCGGCGAAGTTGGGGTTGTCGAGCTCGGTGCCGAAGTTCACGATTCCGGCCGCCTTCATCTCCAGCTCGACGAAGTTCAGCGACGAGTTGTTGAACACAATCACCTTGACCGGCAAGCGATTCTGCGTCAGCGTGATCAGCTCGCCGAAGAGCATCGTCAGGCCGCCGTCACCGGCCAGCGCGACCACTTGCCGGTCGCCCGAGGCGGTCTGCGCGCCGATCGCGAGCGGCAGCGCGCATGCCATCGTGCCGTGGTTGAACGATCCGATCAGCCTGCGCCGCCCGTTCATCGTCAGATAGCGGGCCGCCCACACCACCGGCGATCCGACGTCGGCGGTGAACACCGCATCGTCGGTGGCCAGCCGATTGACAAGCCCGGCAACGTATTCCGGGCGGATCGGCGTGCGGTCGCGGTCGTTGACCGCTAGCTCGTCGAGCCGCTTGCGGGTCCTGCGGTAGTGGTTGAGCGACCGGTCGAGATGGTCGCGGTGCTGCTTCTGCCGAAGCGACGGCTGCAGAGCGGCAAGCGTGTCACTCACGGTGCCCACCAGGCCGAGATCGATCGGCGTGCGACGGCCGAGGTGTCGGCCACGGATGTCGACCTGGATGACCTTTGCATTGTCCGGATAGAACTGCTGATAAGGGAAGTCGGTGCCGAGCATGAGCAGGGCGTCGGCCTCCTTGATTGCCTTGTAGCCCGAGGCGAAGCCGAGCAGGCCCGTCATCCCGACGTCGAAGGGGTTGTCGTGTTCGATGAACTCCTTGGCGCGCAACGCATGCACGATCGGCGCGCTCAGGGTCGCCGCCGCGGTGACCACCGCGTCATGGCTGCCCTCGACCCCTGCGCCGGCAAGGATCGTCACGGCGACGGCGTCGTTGAGGATCTGCGCAGCCCGGCCCAGCGAGTCGTCATCGGGCCGCACCACTGAACGGGCCGCGACGACCGGCCGGGCCGTCCACGCCGACTCGTCGGCACGCTGCAGGAAGACCTCGCCGGGGATCACCAGAACCGCGACGCCGCGCTCCTCGACGGCGGCGCGCATCGCCATCTCGAGGATCCGCGGCAACATCTCCGGCGTGCTGACCAGTTCGCGGTAGACGCTGCACTCCCGGAACAGCTCCTGCGGATGCGTCTCCTGGAAATACTCGGAGCCGATCTCGGCGCGCGGGATGTGCGCGGCGATCGCGAGCACCGGTACGCGGCTGCGCTGCGCATCGAAGAGGCCGTTCACAAGATGCAGGTTCCCGGGCCCGCAGCTGCCCGCGCAGACGGCGAGCTGTCCGGTCAGGGCCGCCTCGGCGGCTGCGGCGAACGCGGCCGTCTCCTCGTGACGCACGTGCTCCCAAGATATTTCGGGAGCGCGCCGGATGGCGTCGGTGAAGCCGTTGAGGCTGTCGCCGGGCAACCCGTAGACGCGGTGGACACCGCTGAGGGCAAGCGCGGCGATGACGTGATCGGCGACGGTCGACACGCCGTCACCCTATGCGACTTCGGCGCGGCTGGTCGCGCTCAGCGCGACCCAGCGCGCCGAACTCACGTCCTACTTGGGGGCGAAGCGTTGACCCGCGTCCAGCCGGATGCACTGGCCGTTGAGCATCGGGTTCTCGACGATCGCCACGGCCAGCTTGGCGTACTCCTCCGGCTTGCCCAACCGCTTGGGGAAGGCGGCGTCCTTGGTCAGCACGTTGGCGAACTCGTCGGGAATGCCTTCGGTCAGACCGGTGGCGAACAGGCTCGGGGCAATCGCGAGGACCCGGATCCCCATGCTGCCCAGATCGCGCGCCATCGTCAGGCACATGCCCGCGATCGCCGCCTTGGACGCCGTGTAGGCGACCTGACCGATCTGCCCTTCGAACGCCGCGATCGACGACGTGTTGATGATGACGCCACGCTCTTCGCCCTCGTCGTCCACCGGATCGTTCTTGCTCATCTGCCAGGCGGCCAGCCTGCTGATGTTGAAGGTCCCGATCAGGTTGAGATCGATGCCCTTGCGGAAGGAGTCGAGGCTGTGCGGGCCCTCTTTGTTGATGGTGCGCTCGCCCGCACCACCGCCTGCGGTGGTGACCACGATGTGCAGCCCGCCGAGCGCCTCGATGGCTTCGTTGAGGGCCTTCTCGGTGCCCTCGAAGTCGGTGACGTCCACCTCGTGGAAGGTGCCACCGATGGCGTCGGCGACGTCCCTGCCCTTCGACTGCGGGCGATCCAGGATCGCCACACTGGCGCCACGCTTGGCCAGCGCCTCGGCGGTCGCCTTGCCGAACCCTGACGCCCCGCCGACGATGACGGCCTTCTTCCCCGCGATCTCCATCTGGCTCCCTTTCCAAAAAGTGCTCGATTCGTAAAGCAACCTATCCGACGTCACTTTTCGGTAAGGCTTTCGGGTGGGCGGATCGGTAGCTTGGCCAGCATGGCGTCGAGCGGAATGCGTGCGATGGCGGGCATCGCGGCGGCCGCGGTCGCCCTCGGCATCACACAGCTGGTGGCCGCGTTCGTCGGCCCTCACTCGGATTCGCGCACGGCCGTCGGCTCGACCGTCATCGACCAGACCCCGGGCCCGGTGAAGGAATGGGCGATCACGACCTTCGGTACGGCCGACAAACTGGTCCTGTCGGTCGCCGTGCTCGCGGTGATCGCCGTCATCGCCGCGGTCGCGGGATCGCTGGAGCGGCGCCGCGTCCCCATCGGCAGCGCCGCCATCGTCCTGGCTGGGGTCGTTGGGTGTGTGGCCGTGCTGTCCCGTACGGATGCGACGGTCGTCGACATCGTGCCCACCGTCGTCGGCACCGTGTGCGGTGTCGCGGTGCTCCGCCTGCTGACCTCCGGACGGTTCACCGACGGATCCGACGGATCCGACGAACCCGATGAGCCCGACCATCCTGATCACGGCCGGCGGCTCTCGCTGCTGACACTCGGACTGCTCGCCGGCGGCGCGGTGTCCGGCGTGGCGGGCGTCGTGCTTGCCCGGGCGAGGACGTCGGTGGCCGGCGACCGCGATGCGTTCACGTTGCCCACGGTCGATGTCGCCGCAAAGCCGATTCCGCCGTCGGTGCAGCCGAAAGATGTTGCGCTACCGTCGTTCATCACGAGCAACGACGATTTCTACCGGATCGACACCGCGTTGACCGTCCCGCAGCTGAGCCGCGCCGAGTGGGCACTCAAGATCCACGGCATGGTGGACCGCGAGATCACGTACAGGTTCCAGGATTTGGAGCGGTTCGAGGTGGTCGAGAAGGTGGTGACGCTGACCTGCGTGTCCAATCCCGTTGGCGGCAACTTGATCTCGAATGCGAGCTGGACGGGCTACCGGGTGCGCGACCTGTTGGCCGATGCGGGTGTCCATCCCGACGCCGACATGGTGCTGTCCACGTCGAGCGATGGGTTCACCGCGGGCACTCCGGTCGATGCGCTCACCGACAGCCGCGACGCGCTGCTGGCCGTCGGAATGAACGGCCGGCCGCTGCCCACCAACCACGGGTATCCCGCCCGGCTCGTCGTGCCAGGACTGTACGGCTACGTGTCGGCCACCAAGTGGGTGGTCGACCTCGAACTGACGCGGTTCGACAGGGCCCGGGCGTACTGGACCCGACTCGGTTGGTCGCCGCGCGGGCCCATCAAGACGGAATCCCGCATCGATGTGCCGCGGAGCGGCGCGGATGTGGCCCGCGGCCCGGTGACGTTCGGCGGCGTGGCGTGGGCGCAGAACCGCGGCGTCAAGGCCGTCGAGGTGCGCATCGACGACGGCCCATGGCAGCAGGCGCAGTTGGGGGCCGGCTATTCGAACGACGCCTGGCGTCTGTGGAGCTTTCCGTGGCAGGCGACAGCGCCGGGCTCACACTCGATCACGGTGCGCGCCACCGATAACACCGGGGCCGTGCAGACCGAAGAGTGGGCCGACCCGGTGCCCGACGGCGCCACCGGCTGGCACTCGGTGGACTTCGCCGTCACGTAGCGTGCGGCATTCGCTTGCGCCAAACGGAATTCCGGCAGAGGATTCGCGAGCTTGGGCTGCGTGGTTCCGCGCCGCGGACACACCGCGCCTATTCAAAGATGTCTGACTTTTACACTAAGCCGGCTGCGAATGCGCGCTTCACACCGTGGTCAAGACGTCGGACACATGCATTTACGCTTCGCATGTATAGGCAATTATTGACGCGGTGACGGTATATACCGGTGGCACGCAGGTTGGTGTAGTACAGTGCGACAAGCAAACTTCTGACCGGTTACTGGCTCAGGAGCTGGGGGTTGACCAAAGAAAGCGGCCGGCAATCGCTTCGCCGGTATTAGTGGGGGATAGCTGTGCAGAGTCGTCATGTTAGGGAAAGTTCCTGCGTGTCGCGAGATGTGCGTGGCCTCGCCATCCAAAGTCCCAGGGAGCCAACAGTGTTGTGCAAAGTCGATCCGGTGTACCACTATGGGCGATTCATATGGCGCATCAGCTATCCGGTTGCCTGGGGTGCGCGAGCATTCACGCCCTTTTCGCTCAGGATCGGCGCTGCAAGATCCGGTGCTCCGGACCTGCAGGACGATGCGGGTGGAAGTAGAGCAAATCGCAGGGTCATCGGCACGCACCCCATCTCGCCGTTGTACAGGCTGCCGTCGATATCGGACTTTGGGAAGTGACTTTTAGCCAGGAGCGATCGGCGCGGTTCGTCGATCTCCCGCCCGACCGGATCTCCAAAGAATGTGAGCCTCAGCCAAACCTATCCAGACCCACGAATGTTTTGGCAGCATCCGGCGTAGGCGACGTCGCAGTTTCTTTCGGTACCCGCAATACCGCGCTGCTCAATCTAATGCTGCCCTTTCGGGCCGAATTTGTGCGTCGAATGCGGTGGTTGCCGGAAAACCGACTGAGCGACTTCGATCGATACGATGCGCTCGACGCCACGATGCACCTAGCCGTCAAAGCGCGTGACACGGGATCGATCATCGCAGGACTGCGACTAACCCCGATTTCATCCGTAGCAACGTGCCTGAGCTGGTCAATGTTCCAGAAGAATGCGGACATGGTGGCGCAGGCGCATGCTCACCGCGACGATGGTGGCGAGGCAACGTTGTCTTCCCTGGAAGAATCTGGTCGCCAAGGCCGTTTATGGGACTTGACGCGTTTGGTTAATCGACTCGATGACGGCGTCGATCATGCCCAAACGCTCGGTGGCATGATGGAGCTCTTCGGCGTTGCTCACGGCGTCATTCGCCGTCGCCTCCACAAAAATAATGCCGCCGACATAAATTGGATCTTTACCACTACGGAGCTGATGGTGGCAGCTCTGCAACATTTAGGGGTTAAGGTGCATATTCTATCCACCGGGCGAATACGGCGGGATGACACATCGAAGTCGTTCTTTTGCATGGTGGCGCCTGAGAAGAACGTCGATCTGATAAGTACACGACCCGACCAAAATGACTTTGCGTTCACTCATATGAATATTGGTTTAAAGAAGTCAGAACTCTTCCACTTCTAAGGCTTGTCGGCCGAGCCATGCCGACGTGCAGCTGTCGGCGTACTGAGTTGGAGGCCAACCCCGCCCGTCGTGTCGCATTACGGCTCTGGCAGCCGATGGCGCCCGCGGGATTCGCTTGTGTTCGGATTGCTGGAATATTGCTTCCATCGCGACATTGCATCTACATGACGCTGAAGGCTGGTCGCATCGGCTTCTTCTGAGATCCATCTGCGCCTCTCGTGCCATCGAAGCAATCGATCGGGCGCCCACCAATTCATCCGCCCTGCGAGACGCATGAACGCAGGCACGAGGAGTGCACGAATAACGAAGGCATCCATGAGAATGGTGAGCGTGAGTCCGAACCCTAGCATTCGAGTGAATGCGATTTGAGCCGTCATCATTGCCGCGAAGACAACCGCCATGATGAAAGCAGCAGTGGTCACGATGCGGCCACTTCGCGCCATGCCGACCGCGATAGCACGTCGGTTGTCTTCGGTTGTCCGACTCGACTTAAGCCATTCGTCGCGTATACGTGAAAGCACGAAAAGCTCGTAATCCATCGACAATCCAAACGCTACGCAGAAGATTAGCGGTGGAATATGCGCCGCCAGGAAACCTGTCGGCGTGGTGCCAAGACCACGCAAATGCCCCTCTTGGAATACCCATACGATTGCGCCGAAAGCAGCTGTCAAAGACAGAACGTTTATCGCCAATGCTTTGAGCGGTAGCACGATGCTGCCAGTAAATAAGAAGATTAGGCCGAACGAAGCTAAGCCGATCAACGCGAGAACGATTGGGATCCGGGACCCGATACCCGCTACGTTGTCGATGTTCTGCTGCGCCGCGCCTGTGAAGAGGGTCTCCGTCGGCACTTGAACGTCTTTGAACGCTGCAAGCTGATTTTTGCCTTCCTCGCTGAATGGGTCGAGGCTGGTCGAGACGGTAAGAAAGGTGCTGCTCGATCGCTCGCCGGCTGCCCTCGACGTCCCCCAGACCCGCGCCCCGCTCACGTAGGTGGCATCAGGCGCTGAAACGCCCGTGACACCCTCAACGAGGGAGAGGTCTCGCGCGTATTCACTAAGGCGGTCGTCGGAAAGGTCACTGCTATCAGGAAGTACTATTCGCACCGCTCCAACAGGGTTTTGGGGATAATTTCGTCGCAAACTTTCACCGACTTGACGCGCTGATGCCGAAGTCGGCAGCACTCTATCGTCGGGGTAACCGAAGTTTACATTTTTGAATGGCAAGCCCAGCAGAATTAGAAATGCCACAATTGCGATTGTTATGGGAAGCGCATAACGCATGACCAGCTGAGCCACGCGGTACCAGAAAGATGCTTCCAGCGCCTTAGGTTGAGGAGTTGGAAGGACTCGCATCCGGCGGAGGGGTTTCCGAATATCAAGCGATTCGATTCGAGAGCCGGTAACGATAATTAAGGCCGGCCCGACAATTAGCGCTCCCACGACGGAAAAGAGGACGGCTGCGAGTCCACCATAAGCTAAGGAGCGAAGGAAATACATTGGGAAAATCAGCATGGTCGCTAGCGACAGGGCGACCGTGCAGGCGGAGTAGAGGACCGTTCGACCTGCTGCGGCAATTGTTCGGGAGACCGCGTCTTCTCGTGACATACCGGCGCTTACTTCTTCGCGATACCGGTTGACGATCAACAACGAGTAGTCAATCGCGAGCGCCAAGCAAAGCGGAGTTGCTAAATTAACCGCGAAAACGGATACGTCCGTGAAAGCGTTCAAGAGGCGAAGGGCCGCATCTGTCGCCGCAATAGCGAAAATCGCCACCGCTATCGGTATCGCCGTGGCGACCAAGCTTCCGAATACGCAAATCAAAATGACGGCGGTGATCGGCAATGCGATCGCCTCAGCTTTTTGCAGATCGAGCTTGCTCTGTTCGCCAACCTGGCTGTAGGAGATTGCTGGTCCACCCGCGAGTACGACTACGCCGTCATTTTCTCCGACAACTTCATTCGCTATAGCCTGTGCCCGTTTCGGCGCTTCGCTGTCGTTTCCGCTGATTTGAGCGATGACGATTCCGGAGGTTCCATCTGCAGACCTCAGTTGCGCGGCACCAGCGTCTTTTGGATAGCTCCAGTACGAATTCACTTGGCTCGCATATGGTGACGAATTGAGCGCGTCGATCACCATTCGTGCGGCTCTTATTGCGTTCTGACTGTCGACGCCAGCGGAAGATCTGATCTCGAAGACTGCCGGCATGCCAGCGGCGTCGAACCGATCTGCGAGTATGGTTTCGGCGCGGAATGATTCCGATGTGGGGTCGTCGTATCCGCCGGAAGGAAGTAAGGCGCTGACGGAACCGCCATATGCTCCGCAAAGCACAAGAAGCAAAAAGGCTACTGCCAGAATTCTGCGTGGCGCCTTGAGCGCCAGTTCAGAAAGCCGAGTCAGAAGCATAGCGGCGCTAAAATGACACAGCCTGACGAAATCATGCGTCTATTGCTCAATAGTCCTCCCCTAGCGGACACGATATCAGCCCTCCAGACACGCGGATGACGCCGACTCGTCGCTCGCCGTCATCTGCAGCGCGAGCGATCGTGTTTGCACATCGACGCGCCGAAAATGATGTACCGAAGCGGTCGCTCGCGGCACCCACCGGCCGGCGCTCATGTCTGACCCTCGTGCCAGGCTGGCAGCGTGCTGTTGATCGACGTCGCCACCGCATCGGCCGAAGTCGGCGCGTCGTCAGCGCGGCTGGCCAAAATCGCGCGGATCGCCGACCTGCTGTCGAGGTGCGGTGACGGTCGTGACGCCCGGCTGGTTGCGGTAGTCGTGTCCTGGCTGTCGGGCGATCTGCCGCAGCGGCAGATCGGCGTCGGGTGGGCGACGCTGCGGTCGCTGCCGGACCCCGCACAGCAGCCGACGCTGACGGTCACCGCCGTCGACGCGGCCTTCACCGAGATCGGTGCCCTAGCGGGCACAGGCTCGCAGGCACGCAGGGCGGGTCTCGTCGCCGACGTGTTCGCCGCCGCGACCGAAGCCGAGCAGACGTTTCTGCGCCGCCTCCTCGGCGGCGAATTGCGTCAGGGCGCGCTCGCCGGGGTGATGGCCGACGCCGTCGCGAAGGCCGCGGGCGTGCCCGCGCCGACAGTGCGCCGGGCAGCGATGCTCGGCGGCGACCTGCCCGCCGTCGCCGCCGCCGCGCTGACCGGCGGACACGCCGCACTCTTGGAGTTCACGCTTCGGGTCGGCCAACCCGTGGGTCCGATGCTTGCCCAGACGGCGGCCGGGGTCGGTGAAGCCCTCGACCGGCTCGGCGGCGAGGCCGTTTTCGAGGCCAAGCTCGACGGAGCGCGCGTTCAGATTCACCGCTCGGGCGACGACGTGTCCATCTACACCCGCAGCCTCGACGACGTCACCGCGCGGTTGCCCGAGGCGGTCGAGGCGACGCTTGCGCTCCCGGTGCAGGACCTGATCGCCGACGGCGAGGCGATCGCGCTGCGTCCCGACCGACGTCCGCACCGGTTCCAGGTCACCGCGTCGAGGTTCGGTCGGGGCGGTGGCCGGGGGACGAAAGATCGAAGCGTCGACATCGCGGCCGCCCGCGCCGCCCAGCCACTGTCGGTGTTCTTCTTCGACATCTTGCATCTCGACGGGGCCGACCTGCTCGACGAGCCGACACGCGACCGGCTGTCGGCGCTCGACGGGATTGTGCCACCGTCCCAGCGGGTCGACCGGCTGTCCACCGCCGATGCGGAAGCGGCGCAACGATTTCTGGATGTGACGCTGTCGGCCGGCCACGAAGGAGTGATGGCGAAGTCACCGGCAGCGCCGTACGAAGCGGGCCGCCGCGGAGCCGGCTGGTTGAAGGTCAAGCCAGTCCACACACTTGACCTCGTCGTGTTGGCCGTGGAATGGGGTTCGGGCCGACGCACCGGCAAGCTGTCGAATATCCACCTCGGCGCCCGCGACCCCGCGACCGGCGGGTTCGTCATGCTGGGCAAGACGTTCAAGGGGATGACGGACGCCATGCTGGACTGGCAGACCGCCCGGTTCACCGAGCTTGCCGCGGGGCCGACCGACGGCTGGGTGGTCACCCTGCGGCCCGAGCAGGTGGTGGAGATCGCGTTCGACGGCGTGCAGACGTCGTCACGGTATCCGGGCGGAATGGCACTGCGATTCGCGCGGGTGCTGCGCTACCGGGATGACAAAGGCCCCGCCGAGGCCGACACCATCGACACGGTACGAGCGTTCTACGAGCTCGAATAGCACGAATTCGAACATCTTCGGCAATCCCCTTCAGCCCCGGCACCGCCTTTGAAAGGATCACAGTAGGCACCCAGATTCCACTGTGATCGAGGGAGGGCACGTGGCTTCACCCACCGCCGAGTCGACTGAACGCTTCGAGCAAACCGACGGCGACATCACCTATATCCGCACCGAGCAGGATCTGCCGCCGGTCGCCGTCATCGATCGATCGCCGATCACCACCCGCCACAAAATCGTCTTCGGGGTCATCGCGATTCTGGGCGCCGTCGCGTGGGCGGTGATCGCGTTCTTCCGCGGGGAAACCGTCAACGCGGTCTGGTTCGTCATCGCAGCGATCTGCACCTACGTCATCGGCTTCCGGTTCTATGCGCGGCTGATCGAGATGAAGATGGTCCGTCCGCGCGACGACAATGCCACGCCCGCAGAGCTTTTCGAGAACGCCACCGATTACATGCCGACGGATCGCCGGGTGCTCTTCGGACACCACTTCGCGGCGATCGCGGGTGCCGGTCCACTGGTGGGCCCGGTACTGGCGATGCAGATGGGCTATCTGCCGGGAACGATCTGGATCATCATCGGCGCTGTGTTCGCCGGATGCGTCCAGGACTATCTGGTGCTGGCGATCTCGACCCGGCGGCGGGGGCGCTCGCTCGGGCAGATGGCGCGCGACGAGCTCGGCGCGATCGGCGGCGTGGCGGCCATCGTCGGCGTGCTCGTCATCATGGTGATCCTGCTCGCGGTGCTGGCACTGGTGGTGGTGGGCGCCCTCGCCGCGAGCCCGTGGGGCGTGTTCTCGATCGCGATGACGATCCCGATCGCCATCTTCATGGGTCTGTACCTGAGGTTCCTGCGTCCCGGCCGCGTGTCCGAAGTGTCGCTGATCGGTGTCGTCCTGTTGCTGCTCGCGGTGGTATCGGGCGGTTGGGTGGCCGATACCGCTTGGGGCGCTGACTGGTTCACGCTGTCGAAGGTGACGTTGTCGTGGTGCATCATCATCTACGGCTTCGCGGCGTCGGTGTTGCCCGTGTGGCTGCTGCTCGCCCCGCGCGACTACCTGTCGACGTTCATGAAGGTCGGCACCATCGCCTTGCTGGCGCTCGGCATCCTTTTGGCCCGCCCGATCATGGAGGCGCCCGCGATCTCCTCGTTCGCCGGCAGCGGGACCGGCCCGGTGTTTGCCGGCTCGTTGTTCCCGTTCCTGTTCATCACGATCGCATGCGGGGCGTTGTCGGGCTTTCACGCGCTGATCTCCTCGGGCACCACACCCAAGCTGCTCGAGAAGGAAAGCCAGATGCGGCTCATCGGCTACGGCGGCATGCTCACCGAGTCATTCGTCGGCATCATGGCGCTGATCACCGCGGCGATCCTGAACCAACATCTGTACTTCACGCTCAACGCGCCCACCGCGCAGACCGGAACGACCGCGCAGACGGCGGCCGAATACGTCAACCGCCTCGGGCTGTCCGGGGCGCCGATCACACCCGAGCAGATCACGCAGGCCGCCAAGGACGTCGGCGAAGACTCCATCGTGTCGCGCACCGGCGGTGCACCCACGCTGGCGATCGGCATGAGTGAGGTGCTGCATCAAGTGTTCGGCGGCACAGGCCTGAAAGCGTTCTGGTACCACTTCGCGATCATGTTCGAGGCGCTCTTCATCCTCACCACCGTCGATGCCGGCACGCGGGTGGCGCGCTTCATGCTGTCGGATGGCCTGAGCAACCTCGGCGGGCCAATGCGCAAGCTGAAGGATCCGAGTTGGCGGATCGGCGCGTGGATCTGCAGCGTCATCGTCGTCCTCGCGTGGGGCGGCATCCTGCTGATGGGTGTCACCGATCCACTCGGCGGTATCAACACGCTGTTCCCGCTGTTCGGCATCGCCAACCAGTTGCTGGCGGCCATCGCGCTGACAGTCGTCACCGTGGTCGTGATCAAACGCGGGCTGCTGAAATGGGCTTGGATACCGGCACTTCCGCTGTTGTGGGATCTCATCGTGACGATGACCGCGTCGTGGCAGAAGATCTTCTCGGCCGATCCGAAGCTCGGTTACTGGAAACAGCACAGCATCTGCCAGACCGCGCAGGAGGCGGGCAAGCTATGCCTGTCGGCGAAGACTCCCGCCGACGTCGACAAGATTGTGCGCAACACCTTTATCCAAGGGTCGCTGTCGATTCTGTTCGCGGTGCTGGTGCTCATCGTATTCATCGCCGGGGTTATCGTGGCACTGAGAGCGATACGCGGCCAGGGCAGTGCGCTGACCGAGGACGAGCCGGTGCCGTCGCGGCTGTTCGCTCCCTCCGGACTCATCCCGACCAAGGCGGAACGGGAGGTGCAGAAGCAATGGGACACGTTGCCGGACTCGCGCGCCAAATCCGTTGGTACTGGGGCTCATTGATGGGCGACAATCATTACCGGCGCTACGTCGAGCATCGCAGGCGCAGGCACCCCGGTGAGCCGATCTTATCCGAGCGCGAATATTGGCGAATGCGCCACGATGCGACGGAGAGCAGCCCCAATCCCCGCTGCTGTTGACGCCCCGGTCAACGCTGTCAAGCGACTCGGCGAACTCCGTCAACGACCGTTCAGCCGGTCGACCTTCTCATAGATTCAAAGCGCCGACATAGCTCGCTCTTACGGTGCCTGCCTAACCTCGCGTCTGGGTTGGGGCGTCTCTCGACGTGAAAGGCCTGGTAATGAGACTCAATCAAGTCGTCGCAGGTGCGGCGATCAGCTGCGCGGTCGGCGCAGGCGGCCTCGCTGCGGGATCGGGCATCGCCAATGCCGCACCTCAGTGCCCGCCGAATGTGCAGTGCCAGGGTGGCCCTGGCGGGGCCGGCCCCGGAGGTCCTCCCGGTGAGCGGGGCGGTCCTCCAGGCGGACAACCGCCCGGCGGGCCTCCCGGTGACTGGCGCGGTCCCGGCGGCCAGGGTCCCAGCGGCCCTCCGGGCGGGCAGGGTCCCGGCGGCCCGCCCGGCGATCGGGATCAAGGCGGCCCTCCCGGCGACTGGCGTGGTCCCGGCGGCCCACCGCCAGACCGCGGCGGCCCACCGCCCGGGGACTTCAACCATCCCGGTGACCACGATTGGCGGCCGCCGTGGAATCCGCAGGACAACGACTGGCGCGGACGATTCCCCGGTGCTCCCTGGGGCGACGGCCTGCCGCCGTGGGGCTGGGGCGCGCCGCCTCCCCCGGCATGGGACGGACCGCTGCCGGCCGCGTGGGGTCCGCCCCCGCCGCCGATCAACTACTTCGGTTACAACGAGCAACCGGTCTGGGATCCCGGTTACAACCAGTGGGGTTTCTGGTTCTTCGGAATCTGGATTCCGCTTCCGATCTGACAGACGACCCGACGAGACGGCCGCCTCGGATTCACCGGGGCGGTCGTCACCTCACTTCAACGAGTAGCGGATCGGCAGGTGCTTCAGGCCGCCGACGAACGTCGTCGCTACGTGCTGCGGATCCCCCGCCAGTTCCACCGACTCCAGCCATGGCAGCAGTTCGGTGAAGAAGCTGCCCACCTCCATGCGGGCCAGCGCCGCACCTAGGCAGAAATGCACGCCGTAGCCGAAGGCGATGTGCTTGTTGGGATCTCGGGTGACATCGAAGCGGAACGGATCGTCGAAGACGTCCTCGTCCCGGTTGCCCGAGACGTAGGACAGCAGTACCGACTCGCCGGCAGCGATGGGAACTCCGCGCACAGATGTGTCCTCGTTGGCGGTCCGCATGAAGGCCTTGACGGGCGTCACCCAGCGAATCATCTCCTCGGTCGCCAACGGCATCAAGCCCAGGTTCGCGTTGAGTCGCGCAAGCTGTTCGGGGTTCTGGATGAGCGCAAGCATGCCTCCAGAGATGGTCGCGCTGGTGGTGTCGTGACCGGCCGCGGCGATGATCGCGTAGTAGGAGATGGTGTCGATGTCGGACAGAGGCTCGCCGTCGACCGTCGCGTTCGCGATCGCCGATGCCAGATCGTCGGTGGGCCGCTCGCGACGGGATGCGGTCAACGCCGTGAAGTATTCGAACATCTCCAGCAGTGCCGACATCTGCTCTTCCCCGTCGACACCGCGTTTGAACTCGTCGTCGTCACTGCCGAACAGCTCGTGGGTGAGCCTGAGCATCAACGGGAAATCCGACTCGGGCACGCCCAGCAGAGACATGATCATGTACAGCGGGTAGTTCACGGCGACCTGCTGGACGAAGTCACACTCCGGGCCGATCTCCGTCATCTTGTCGACGTAGAGCCTGGCGAGCTCGTCGGCCCGATTCTTCAACGCCCGCATGGCTTTCGGCCGGAACCAATCGGCACCGATCGCGCGCACCACGCGATGTTGGGGATCGTCCATATGGATCAACGTGCGCACACCGACGGCGGCCTGCCGTTCGTCGTTCTCGGCCGTGACGAGAACGGGACGGGGATAGTTCGTGAAGAGGGTGTCGGCCCGTTCGATATCCATGATGTCGGCATGCTTGGTGATCGCCCAGAAGGGCTCGTAGGTCGGGACTTCGACCCACGAGACCGGGGCGTTGGCGCGTAGATGCGTCAATGCAGCATGCAGTTTCGGTTCATCGGTATACGCCTTCGGTGTCGCGAAGACGTCGGCGGCTTCGTCGATGACCCGGGTGCTCACGAAGGGCTCCTCATGTCGTGCAGTACGGCGGTGACCGTCGCCTCGTCGATCGAGGGAGGGAAACCCACCATGACGCGGTCGATGACGCCGTCGCACCGCTCGCGAACCCCCTTCGCGAGCTCCTGAACCGGTGCGACCACGGCGAATTCACGAAGAATGTCGTCGTCGATCAACGAACCCATCCGGTCCCATTCTCCGGCGTGCGACAGCCGATGCAGTTCGGTCTGCAACTCTCCCCAGCCGTGCAATTCGAGAACCCTGCGATAGGCGGGCGTCGACGCATAGAAGGCGATCTGCTTGCGCGTGCCGTCCGCGTTCTCGGCGACCTCGGCGTCGTCGTTGCCCGTCACGACGAACAACGGGCAGGACACCTGAAAGTCGCTGCGCTTGCGCCCGGACCGCTCCATGCCGCGCTTTAGGGCGGGCGTCGTCACCTCTTCGAAATAGCGCTTCGTCATGAACGCATGCGCTAGCACTCCGTCGGCGACCTCGCCGCACATCTCGGTCATCGCTTCACCGACGGCGGCAACGAAGATCTTCGGAAAACCGTGCGCCAGTGGCTCGGGTGTGAACATCGGCGTCATCAGCTTGTGGGTGTAGAAGTCGCCCTCGAAAGCCAGCGTGGTGCCGTCCTGCCAGCACGACCAAATCTCGCGCAACGCCAGAATGAACTCGTGCATGCGGCGCACGGGCCGACTCCACGCCATGCTGAAGCGGTTCTCGATATGCCGTTGAATCTGCGACCCCAGCCCCAGGATGAAGCGGCCCTGCGAGAACGCCTGCAGATCCCAGCCGACGTTGGCGACGGTCATCGGGTTGCGGGCGAACGCCACCGCGATGCTGGTGCCCAGTTCGATTGTCGTCGTGTGTTCGGCGGCCAGCACCAACGGCAGGAACGGATCGTGGTTGACCTCGGCGGTCCAGCAGCAGTCGTAACCCCGCCCCTCCAGCCGAGTCGCTGCATCGACAACGTTGGCGAGCTGGCTGGATACGGCCCCGTCTACCTTGAGACCGTCGCGGTCGCCCATACGCGTGGACGCTACAGTAAGCAATTCAGTATGGTCAACGTGAGCACGCCGGTGCGACGATCGCCTTTCGACGACGGGAATTGCACATGACAAACGATCAGGGCTGGCAGGAGACGCTCGAAGACCTCGATCTGAGGCGTCAGCGCTCTCGGTCGATGGGCGGCGACGAGCGGCTGGCCAAGCACCGCGGTAAGGGCAAGCTCGACGCGCGCGCGCGGCTGGAGCACCTGCTCGACAAGGGCACGTTCCGCGAGTTCGGCACACTGGTCGGCGGCGACATCGCGGCCGACGGAATCGTGGCGGGCTCCGGAATGATCGACGGCACACCGGTGATGGTCGGCGCCGAGGACTTCACCACGCTGGCGGGCAGCATCGGCCCCGGTGGCAACGCCAAACGCTATCGGCTGGCGGAGTTGGCGTTGCGCGACAAAGTCCCGCTGGTGATGCTCCTCGAGGGCGCCGGATTCCGGCCCAGCGGAGAGCATTACGGCCGCACCCCCACCGACCTGCTCGCGCAGGCCCGGTGTTCGGGCAAGGTGCCGACCGTGGCCGGGTTGCTCGGCCCGTCGGCGGGCCACGGTGCCCTTGTCGCGCCGGTCTGCGACTTCACCATCATGAGCCGCCAGGGCGCGATCTTCACCGCGGGACCGCCGGTGGTCAAAGAGTCTACGGGCGAGGAGATTTCGAAGGAGGACCTCGGCGGGCCCGGTGTGGCGCTGGCCAGCGGCGTCATCCACAACCTCGCCGACGACGACGAGGCGGTGCTCGACGACATCCGCCGCTACCTGTCCTACTTCCCGACGAGCGCGTGGTCGTACCCGTCGCAGGCGCCCGCCGACGAGACAATCGAGCCGCGGTCCACACCGGAACTGCTCGACATCGTGCCCCGCGGCAACCGGCGGGTGTACGACATGCGCGCGGTGCTCGACGTCGTCTTCGACCGGCCGGACTGGTTCGAGGTGCAGCCGAAATTCGGGCCTGCGATCATCTGCGCGCTGGCTCACCTCGGTGGCCATCCCGTGGCCGTGGTAGCGAACCAGCCGAAGGTCCTTGCCGGTTCTATCGACGCCGACGCCGCCGACAAGGCAGCGCATTTCATCACGGTCGCCGACTCTTTCCACCTGCCGATCGTTTTTCTCGCCGACAACCCGGGCATGCTGCCGGGCAGCCGCTCGGAGAAGAGCGGCGTGCTGCGCAGCGGCGCACGCATGTTCGCCGCGCAGACGGCGGCGACGACGATCAAGCTGCACGTCACGCTGCGCAAGGCCTACGGATTCGGCTCAATGGTGATGTCGCTGTTGGGCTTCGACAACCAGAGCGCGACCTTCGCCTATCCCGGCGCCACCATGGGCGCGATGAGCGCGGCGGCTCTGAGCCGTGCATCGCACGCCGCCGAGGACGTCGAGGCCAACCTCCGCAAGGCCGAGGTGGAGGCGTCCTTCCGGTCGGCGGGCCACCTCGGCTTCGACGACCTTATCCATCCGGAGGAGACCCGCGACGCGCTGCTGTCGGCGCTGCAGCGGGCCATCTACAGCAGGCAGGCCGCCCCAGAACCGGTGAGCCGCACCGTCATCACGCCCTAGCTTCCAGCGATTTCGGCGCGCGCGGTCACGCTCAGCGTGACCCAGCGCGCCGAAATCACGACGTAGTCCGGTAGGCGTCGACGATCGGCTCGAGCTCGTCGGGCGTCGCGCCGTGCATGATCACCGCGTCAGCGCCGTAGTCGAACTCCTTGCGGATACGCGCGACGCACTGCTGCGCCGATCCGGTGGCGGCAGGCTCCAGCCATTCCTCGGGGATCAACGTGGCGATGTGCTCGATCTGCTCGGGGCTCGCCTTGTGGTCGATGCCGCCGGGAATGGAGGTGACGACGGAGTCGGCCCGGAACCGCTGCAGCACAGCAGGATCCCAGTCGTTGGTGGTGACCATCAGGTCGCCATAGCCCTGGAGGTATGTGGCCAGTCGCGCGACCGTCTTCTTCAGTCGCAGCTCTTCGGGAAGGTGATCGCCGACGGTGGCAAAGCACGACCACACCCGGACGCTGTCGGGATCGCGGCCGGCCTGCTCGGCGGCGTCCTTGACGGTCTTGACGCAGCGCTGCAGGGTGTCCGGCGTGAAGTAGGTGTGCAGGATGACGTCGTCGAAGACGCGTCCGCCCAGCGCGAGTGTGTTGGGCCCGAAGGCAACCAACGCCAGCCTGATGTCTTCCTTGAAGTCCGGGTCGAGGAACAGCACCTGGTACTTCCCGATCGGTCCGTCGTGGTTGAAGATGACCTCGCCGTTCCAGAGCCGGCGCATGACTTTGGCGAAGTCCTCCAGCTGGGCGGTCGTCACCGCCGGGATGCCGAACGCCGCGTACATCGCCGCGACCCCGCGGCCGAGACCGAGCGTGAAGCGGCCGCCGGAGAGCCGGTGCATGGTGGTTGCCCACGAAGCGGTGATCAGCGGGTGGCGGGTGTTGTGATTGGTTGCGGCCGTGGCGATCTGCATGCGGTTCGTGACCGCACACGCCGCGCCGACGAGCGAAGATGCCTCCTTGACATTCCACCGTTCGGAGATGAACGCCGTGCCGAAGCCCATCTCCTCGCCGCGGCGGGCCTCGTCCATCAGTGACGCCGGCCCTTCCCCGCCTGCGCCGGCCAGCAGGTAGTAACCGAGTTCGTCGAGCACGCCTGCTGTCACGCCCACACCCCCTGCTTGTAACCGCAGTTCCAGACTTCGGTGATTCTGCCGTCGACCACCCGGAAGATCTCCATGCTGCCAATGTCTGTCTTGGTGCCGTCCTTGAGCTCCATCGGCGACTGATAGACGATCGCGACGTGCTCGCCGTCATCGCCTGCGACGACGAGTTCGAGATCGAAGCGCAGCTTGTCGAACAACGCCCAGTTGTCGACGATGCGCTGCACCGCCTGCTCATGGGTCAGCGTTGTCGCCTCCCCCACCTCGTGGCGGATCAACGTGTCACCCATCAACTCGTCGGCGAGCGCGAAGTTCCGTTCGTTCCAGACCACGAGGTTGTACAGTTCCACGACTTCGCGGGCGGTGCGGGTCATTCGAATACCTCCAGTGCGTCGATCTCGTCGATGGCCGCCACCGACCGATCGATCAGCGTCAGGCAGAGCGCACGCGATCGCTCCGGCATCGCGTCCCAGCCGTTGAGCGTGATGACGGGAAGGACCATTAAGTAGGCGACGGCGAACCTGTAGTGCCGCCACGCCTCATCGAAGGAGTAGTCGGTGACGCCATGTTCCGACAGTCGCTCGAGATACTCACGCACAAGCGCCTCGTCGTGCCCGTGCCGCACCTCACCGGGCAGCCCCTGGCTCAACAAGTAGCCGATGTCCGCCGCACCCGCACCGCGGGAGGCGAACTGAAAGTCCACGACTTTGACCCGGTCGCCGTCGAAGAACAGGTTGTCCGCCCTGATGTCACCGTGCAGGAGCATCGACCGTTCCGTCAGGGCCGTCAGCGCTTCGCCGGCGCATTCGGCGAACCGCTGCGCGAAGTTGGCGACAGAGTCGGGGACCGCAGCCGGCGACTTGTCGAGGTAAACCTGCCATCCCGGCCCGAACGCGGGCACCAGCAGGTCCCGCGCCATCGGTGTGTCGATGCTCGGGAAGCCGTGTAGTGCCGCGGCGTTCGCCCTACCGGTTGACCAGCCGTGCAATCCGGCCAGCGCGTCGATGCATACCCGCGCGCGGTCCATCGACAGGCCGGCGAGATGATCGGCGTTGTCCCACAGCCGCAGGTCCTCCAGCAGCAACACGAAATCACCTGTGCCATCCGCCATCTGGCTGGTGTACACCTGCGGCGTGGCCATCGGCGCATGGCCGGCGACCTGTTGGTAAAAGGCCAACTCACGTCGGTAACCGCCGAGCAACTCCATCGCTCCGCGGGCTTCGGACTGCGCCGGCAGCTTTGCGATCACGGTCGCCGGTGCACCCTCGCCGGTCAGATGCAGCCGGTACAGCAACGACGAGAACCCGCTGTCCTGGGCGATTCGTTCGGCGCGGACATCGATGACCTCCGTCCCCACGGCAGCCGTCAGCCATTGCGGGGTCAACCCCTCGATGCCGGACGGCACCTCCGCGGTAGTGGCGGTCATGGCGTCACCGTCATCGCCCTGAGGAATTTCTCGGACGTGTCCTGCACTCCCCGCGCGAACAGATGCCCCACGTGACTTCCTCTGTGCCAGAACAGCTCTCCGCGCCAGCGCCGATGCAATTGCTGGGCCGGCTCGCGCATCGCCATCCGGTCGTGCCACGCACCAACGATCAGGCGTCGGTGCGGCGGAGGCGTCGGCTCGACGCCCGTGTGATCGACCACGGCCGCCATTGCTGCCACCGTGTCCGACCCCAACAGATCGATCGTGTCGTCCACCGACGGTCCCCATCGGCCGAGGTGCGCAGAAATCATCGCGTTGAGGCCGAGAATCGGCGTGTAGACCGCGACGCCGTCGACGTCCTCGAAGTGCGAGACCAGCGCCGCCACCGGGCTTCCCATTGAGACCCCGGACACCGCCAGTACGCTGGCCTGCGGCCGCAGCCACCGCACCAGCGCCCGCACCTCCGAGACGACCCGCATCATGCCCGCGACGTTGGTCAGCGGATCCATGTTCGGGTATGGCGGCCAGGCGGTGCGCCGCGAACCGTGGCCCGGCTGAATCGGCAGGGCGATGTTGAAGCCGAGCTCGTCGCGGATGCGCCGGGCCCGGGAGAAGAGTAGGTCGATCGGTTGGCCCTGCCCGGCGCCGTGCACCCACACCAGCCACGGCCTGCAGTCGTCTCCGGTTCGACACAGATGCACGACACCGGTTGCGGGCCCGCCGAATCCGGCGCGACCCAGTGAGTCGGGCAGCACCGGCTCGTGGTCGAACGACAGCTTCTCATACGTCAACCGCCCCAGCCGCTGCCGACGCAGGGATTTCACCGTCAGCGGTCGAGGAGCGGTGTGCGCCCGATCCACACCCAGCGCTGACAACTCCTCGGCCGCGGCTTCACACGACGCGAGGGTGCGCTCGAGCCGCGGCGGTGAGGAGGTCAACGTGAAACCGGTGAGGGCCAGTTCGTCGAGCAGGACCTCGCCGAACTGACGTGCGCCGATGGGTGTCAACGGATTCCAGTCACCCGAGCTTCTCAAGGCGGCGTGCGCGCGCGGCAGCACGCCGGCGAAGTCCCGGCCGATGCGGTAGGCCCGCTCCGTCGTCTTCATCGCCTACGCGAGCTTGAAACCGGTGTAGCCGGCCTCGGCGACCTCGTCGCAGCGCTTCCGATACCCCGGGATGCCGCCGGTGTAACCCATGTACATCTGCTTCTTCCCGGCAACGTTGCCGCCGTTGTACCAGGAGTGGCAGCTGGAGTGCACGAGTACCGTCGGCGCGACCAGCGAGGTGGTGTGCTCGATCCAGTCCTGCTGCGCCTCGGGCAGCGCGTCGATCGTGCGGTAGCCGTGCGCGCGCAGATAGCTGATGCAGTCGCCCATCCAGTCGACGTGCTGTTCCAGAGCGGCGACGAAATTGCTTGCCGGCGCCGGACTTCCAGGCCCCTGGACGATGAAGAGATTGGGGAAGCCGGCGACCCCAAGCCCGAGATAACACAGAGGGCCTTCCTGCGCCCAGAAGTCCTTCAGCGACATGCCGTCACGGCCGCGGATGTCGATGCGGCTGAGCGCTCCGGTCATCGCGTCGAATCCGGTGGCGTAGATGATCACATCGAGCTCGTAGGAGCCCCGCTCGGTGTCGATGCCCGTCGGTGTCACCGCGCGGATCGGCTCCTTGCGCAGATCGACCAGCGTGACGTTGCCCCGGTTGAACGTCTGGTAGTAACCCCGATCGATGATCGGGCGCTTGCAGCCGAAGGGATGGCTCGGTGTCAGCGACGCCGCGGTGTCGGGGTCGGCGACGATCCGTCCGACGGCCTCGCCGTACAGCTTGGCCGCCATCTGGCTGGACTCGATGTCGAAGAACACATCACCCCAGCTGAGCGCGCCCATCACACCGTTCTCCTCGATCGCGCGCAATTGCTCCTCGCGCGTCGCTGTCTTCAACGGTGGGTTGGCCATCATCTGGAACATCACCGAGAACGCCGAGAGCCGCGCGGCCCCGATCGGGTGCTCTCGCTGCGCGGCGCGAATCTCCCCGTAGCACGCCTTCATCTCGTCGAGCTCGCCCGGCTCGAACGCGCGCACCGTCCACGGCAGGGTGTAGGCGGGCGAGCGCTGGAACACGGTGAGGTGCCCGGCCTGCTCGGCGACGACCGGGATGAGCTGCACGCCGGAGGACCCGGTGCCGATGACGCCGGCGCGTTCACCGCTCAGGTCGACGTCGTGCCGCGGCCAGCGGTTGGTGAACAACGACGTACCGCGAAACGTGTCCATGCCCGCGATATCGGGGTCGAGCGGCGCCGACAGAATGCCCGCGCCGGCGACCACGAACGGCGCGGCGATCACCTCTCCCCCTTCGGTTTCGACGATCCACTCAGCCGCTGCCTCTTCGAAGGCCATCGCGACGACGTTGGTGTTGAACCGGATGTCGCGACGCAGGTCCAGTCGGTCGGCGACGAAGTTGAGGTAGGCCTCGATCTCGGGCTGCGCGGGCATCGTCTCCGTCCAGACCCATTCCTGCTGAATCTCGTCGGAGAAGCTGTAGGAGTACTCGATGCTCTCGATATCGCACCGCGCGCCGGGATACCGGTTGAACAACCACGTTCCGCCGACCTCGTCGGCTCTCTCGATCACCACGGTGCACAGCCCGAGTTCACGCAGCCGGTGCAGTGCATACAGGCCGGAGAACCCGGCGCCGATGACGATCGCGTCGAAGCGACCAACTGCCATCGCCATGCCTCCTTGCGCTCACCGTTTCGCCCCGCGACTGCCGAAAACTATACTGTAATATCTTCCGTTGGCTAGGTCTGCCGTCTCAGGAGGCTCGCGTGAAAGTCCCCTTCACCTGGAAGGTCACCGGCTGGTTCATGGTCGGCTGGTCGGCCGAATTCCCCGTCGGCGAGGTGCGCCCGCTGCGCTACTTCGGCGAGGACCTGGTCGCCTACCGCGACGAGTCGGGTGAACTGCATCTGCTGTCGGGCCACTGCCGCCACCTCGGCGCCCACATCGGACACGGCGGCAAGGTCGTCGGCGACTGTGTCGAGTGCCCGTTCCACGGCTGGCGATGGGGACCCGACGGCACCAACCGCTACATCCCCTATCAGCCCGACCGGCCCAACAAGGCGCTACGGCTGCGCGTCTACCCAGTACGGGAGCGATACGGCTGTGTTTTCGCCTGGCACCAGCCAGACGGCAAGGAACCGCAGTGGGAGATGCCGGACCTCTTCGGTAAGTTTCCGCAGTTTCCGACCGATGCCGACGCGTATTACCGCCCGTATCCGGAGTTTTCGCGCCGCGCCGAGCGCGAGCCTGTGCATCCGCAGATCGTTGCGGAGAACGGGCCAGACAGCGCGCATTTCCATTATGTGCACGGCGCGACCGTGACGCCCGTGTGCCTCAACTGGGAAGCGGTCGGCGAGGAGTGGCGCTTTCTCACCGGCTGGCCCGATGTTCGCAGTGACGATCCCGACAAGATGGCGCTCTACATCCACAGCCACTTCTCCGGGCTGGGCTTCGCGATCAGCGCGTTCGAGGGATCCTCGAATCACCGGCTGATCTTCGCGTGCACGCCCGTCGAGGACGGGTACTCGGACATGTTCTATTCGATCTGGTGGCCGCGACTTCCTGGCGACACCTCCGAGGTGCCGCCCGACTCCGTGCGCGAGAAGGTCGAATGGCAGTTCCTCGGCACGGTGTGGGACGACCTGAACATCTGGCGCTACCAGGAGTACGTCGAAAATCCCGCGCTGTCGAAGGTCGACGCGAAACCCTATATGGCCATGCGGAAGTGGGCCACGCAGTTTTATGAGGTGCCCGCATCGGTATGAATGTGGATCTCGCCGAGATCGCGGCGCCCAGGCACACGGCGATCGTCACGCAGGAACTCCAGGGTGCCGTCGTCGGCCCGAACGCCGGGTTGGCCGCCCTTGCGAAGGCGGCGCGCCGCGAGGCGCTGCCGAACATCGAACGGCTGCTGCCCGTCGCGCGCGCTGCGGGCGTCCATGTCGTGCACTGCCTGGTGCAGCGCAGGCCCGACGGTCTCGGCTCCAACCACAATGCCCCGATCTTCACGATGGGAACAAAGCAGATCGATATCGGCCCGGGCAGTGAGGGCGCCGCGCTGCTGCCTGAATTCGGCCCTGCCGCAGACGATGTCGTGCTTCGCAGGTGGCACGGCGTGGGCCCGATGGGAGGCACCGACCTCGACGCCGTGCTGCGCAACCTCGGCGTGACGACGATCGTCGCCGTCGGCGTCTCGGTGAACATCGCGATCACCAACCTGGTCATGGACGCGGTGAACGCCGGCTACCGCGTGGTCGTCCCGCGCGACGCCGTCGCGGGCATCCCCGCCGACTACTCGAATGCGATCATCGACAACACCCTCTCGCTGTTGGCGACGGTGATCAGCACGGCGGATCTGCTGGCGGCGTGGTCGTGACCGACACCAGCCACGAAACCCGCGGCTTCCCGCCCATCGAACCCATCGACGCGCCACCGGAGATGGCCAGGTTCATGGCGGCGATGCGCAGGCTGCAGGACATCGCGGTGTCGACCGCACCGCAGGGCGAGTTGTGGACCGACGCGTCGCGGCGTATCGAGGAGCTCTGCGAGCGGCTCGAGGTGCACCGGGCACCGCAGGGCGTCGCCCCGGCGGGCAGGGCCCCTCAACTGCCGGGCCTCGGGCACCCCCTGATGCCCCCGTGGACCCGCGACGAGTATGGACCCGGCGGCGTCGTCATGCGCGGTCATTTCAGCCGCTTCCATGTCGGTGGTAACAACGCCGTGCACGGCGGGGTGATCCCGCTGTTCTTCGACTGGCATTTCGGCATGATCGTGTCCGCGGCGGACCGCCCGATCAGCCGCACCGCATACCTTCACGTCGACTACAGGAAAGTGACACCGATCGACGAACCGCTGGTGGCGCGCGGCCGAATCGACCGGCTCGAGGGACGCAAGGCGTTCATCACCGCCACGATGGCCGACGCCGACGGCACCGTACTATCCGAAGCGAACGGCCTGATGATCAAGCTGCTGCCGCACCAGCCCTGAGAGGTATCGTGTCCGACCCGCTCGTCACGTCCGCGGAGACCGCCGCCGCAACGCAATTCACCGTCCCCGCCGCCGCGGACGCCGTAGCCGCCGCCATCGGCGATCGGGAGTACATCATCCAGGGCGACCGCCGCTACACCTACGCGCAGATCGTCGAGCGGTCCCGCCGCCTCGCGGCCTACCTGCACGCACGCGGGCTGGGCTGCCACACCGAGCGATCGGAGCTGGCCGGCCACGAAGTTGGCCAGGATCTGCTCGGCCTCTACTCCTACAACGGACCGGAGTACGTCGAGGGAATGCTCGGCGCGTGGCGGGCGCGAGTGGCCCCGTTCAACGTCAACTACCGGTATGTGAAGAGCGAGCTGCAGTATCTGCTCGCGGATTCCGGTGCCACCGCGCTGCTGTACCACGCCGCGTTCGCACCGCGGGTCGCCGAAGTGCTGCCCGACCTGCCCAGGCTGCGGGTGCTGATCCAGATCGCCGACGACTCGGGCAACGACCTCGTCCACGGCGCGGTCGATTACGAGTCGATCGTCGGCGCGGGCGCATCGGAGCCGCCGCCGGTCGAGCCGTCGCCCGACGACCTGTACGTGCTTTACACCGGCGGCACGACCGGCATGCCGAAGGGTGTTCTGTGGCGCCAGCACGACATCTTCATGACGTCCTTCGGAGGCCGGAACATGTACACCGGCGAGGCCGTCGGCTCCTACGACGAAATCGGTCGCCGCGTCTCGGAGAATCCCGGTACGAAGATCTTCACCCTTCCGCCATTGATGCACGGCGCCGCACAGTGGGCGGTGATGACCGCCCTGACCACCGGGCAGACGGTGGTCTTCCCCGCGACGCACGGACGGTTCGACGCGGATGAGATCGTGCGCACGATCGAGCGGGAGAAGGTGCTGACGGTCCAAGTCGTCGGCGATGCGATGGCCCGACCCATCGCCGACGCCATCGAGCGCGGCACCGCGGATGTGTCGTCGCTGGCGGTGGTCGCAAACGGCGGCGCGCTGCTCACCCCGACGGCCAAGCAGCGTCTCATCGACATCAAACCCGGGTTGATCGTGATGGACGGTGTCGGATCGTCGGAAACCGGTATCCAGATGAGCCATATGTCAACCCCGGGCGCGGTGTCGACGGGCAGGTTCAACGCCGGGCCGGACACCAGTGTCGCTTCCGAGGACCTCGGTTCGATCCTGGCGCCCGGCCACGAGGGCATGGGTTGGCTCGCGCAGCGCGGGTATGTGCCCCTCGGCTACAAGGGCGATGCGGCCAAGACCGCCAAGACATTTCCGGTGATCGACGGTGTGCGGTATTCGATACCCGGTGACCGCGCCCGCCATCTCGCCGAGGGCGGTATCGAGCTGCTCGGCCGCGACTCGGTGACCATCAACTCGGGCGGCGAGAAGATCTTCGCCGAAGAGGTCGAAAGCGCTGTGCTGTCGCACCCCGCAGTGGCCGACGTCGTGGTGTCCGGGCGGCCCAGCGAGCGATGGGGTCAGGAGGTCGTCGCCGTCGTCGCGCTCGTCGACGGCGCCACCGTCGAGGCGCAGGAACTCATCGACCATGCCGCAGGCGTGATCGCGCGCTACAAGCTGCCGAAGGCCGTGGTGTTCCGGCCTGCGATCGAGCGAAGCCCGGCGGGCAAGGCCGACTACCGGTGGGCGCGTGAACAGGCGCTCAGCGAGGGCGCCTGAGCCGGACCAGCGGCGACAGCGCCCGCGCACACCGTTCGGTATCCCTATACTGTAATCTTTACAGTACCCATCGCAGTCCGCGCGGAGATGCTGGAGGTCAGACGTGGATACCCCAGTCCTGGACGTCACGGTCGACGAAGCGGCCGACCTCCTTCGCAACCCCTACCCCATCTTCGAACGCAGGCGCCGCGAGACGAGCGGGGTCTTCCGCGGCAGCGTCATGGACTGGACGAAAGCACCGGACGAACTGCGGCCCAAGGATCTCTACGCCGCGGTGTCGTTCGACGCGGTGAACCGGGTCTTCCGGGACGGCAAGGCCTTCAACTCACACATCTACGACTCCACGATCGGTCTGTTCATGGGTCCGACCATCCTGGCGATGGAGGGCAAGAAACATAGGGACCACCGCAATCTGGTTTCGGCGGCGTTCAAGTCGAAGTCGCTGCTGCGGTGGGAACCCGAGATAGTCAGGCCGGTCGTCAACGCGCTCATCGACGAGTTCGTCGACGCCGGCAAGGCAGACCTCGTGCGCGAGTTCACCCTCGAGTTCCCGACCCGGGTGATCTCGAAGCTGTTGGGTCTTCCCGAGGAGGACCTGCCGTGGTTCCGGAAGCGCGCGGTCGAGTTGATCAGCTACAACGTCAAGTACAAGCGGGCCTTCGAGGCGTCCTCGGCATTGCAGGAGTACTTCAGCGAACAGATCGACAAGCGCCGTTCGAAGCCGACCGAGGACATCATCGGCGACCTGGTGTCCGCCGAGATCGACGGCGAGAAGCTCGACGACGAAGCGATCTACTCGTTCCTGCGGCTGCTGCTGCCCGCCGGGCTGGAGACCACCTACCGGTCGTCGGGCAACCTGCTGTTCCTGCTGCTGACCCACCCCGAACAGTTCGCCGCGTTGCAGGGGGATCGCGAGCTGATGGGCCCCGCCATCGAGGAGGGGCTGCGCTTCGAGACCCCGTTGACGACGGTCCAACGCTATGCCGCCGAGGAAACCGAACTCGGCGGCGTGACGATCCCCGCGGGCGCAGTGATCGACGTCTGCATCGGCTCTGCCAACCGCGACGAACATCGGTGGGAGCGCTCGGAAGAATTCGACATCACCCGGAAACGCATGCCGCACATCTCATTTGCGGCCGGCGAGCACACCTGCCTCGGGCTGCACCTGGCCAGGATGGAGACTCGGGTGGCGCTGGAGTGCCTGCTCGACCGGTTGACCGACGTCGAGCTGGTCACCGCGGACAACCCGCACATCTGGGGTCAGCCCTTCCGCTCGCCGACGGCGCTGCCCGTCACCTTCGCCGCATCGGGGTGATAGGACGGTTACATGGTCAAGGTGATGGAGGGCGTCCGCGTCCTCGAGGTTGCGCAATTCACGTTCGTCCCCGCGGCCGGAGCCATCCTCGCCGACTGGGGCGCCGACGTCATCAAGGTGGAGCACCCGGTGCGCGGCGACACCCAGCGCGGGTTCATCAACATGGGCGGCTTCGAGCTGAACCCGCAGCGGCACCCGTTGATCGAGCACCCGAACCGCGGTAAGCGCAGCGTCGGCATCGACGTTTCCACCGAGGGCGGCCAGGAGGTGCTCTACGAGATCGCCAAGGCCTCCGATGTCTTCCTCACCAATTACATGCCCGCCCAGCGCCAGAAGAACAAGTTCGACGTCGAGCACATCCGCGCGGTCAACCCCGACATCATCTACGCCCGCGGCAGCGCTTACGGCGACAAAGGGTTGGAGCGCGACACGGGCGGCTTCGACGGCACCGCGTTCTGGACCCGCAGCGGCGTCGGCCATGCGTTGACACCCGAGGAGCTGGGCGGCGCACTGTCGCAAGGCATTCCGGCGTTCGGCGACTCCATCGGCGGCATGAACATCGCCGGCGGGATCTCGGCGGCGCTGTTCCACCGCGAGCGCACCGGCGAGGCTGTCGAACTCGACGCGTCGCTGCTGAGCACGGCATGGTGGGCGGCGGGCGCCAGCGTGACCCAGGGTATGGAGACCGGTGAGACGATGCGCTCGCTGATGCCCGATTCGATTGGCCCGACCGTCAACCCGTTCCTCGGCAACTACCTGACCTCGGACGGTGGGACGATCAACCTGTGCATCGTCAGCCCGACCGGTTATATCCGGGATGCTTTCGAGCACCTCGGCCTGCCGGAACTGGCCGACGACCCGCGCTTCTGCGACGTGATGCCGCTCATCGAAAATGCCGCGGCGGCAGCCGAACTCATCGCCGAGTCGATCCGCAGCAAGCCGTTCGAGTACTGGCGTCAGCATCTGAAGACGATGAGGGGGCAGTGGGCGCCGTTCCAGAGCCTCGTCGACCTGGCCTCCGACGAGCAGGCGATCGCCAACGACATGATCGTCGAGGTCGAGGCCGCCGACGGCGGTGCACCCTTCAAGGTCGTGCGCGGCCCGATCCAGTTCAACCACGAACCGCTGGAAACCACCCGCGCGCCACAGGCATCCGAGCACACGGAGATCGTGCTGATGGAGCTGGGCATGGACTGGAACCGTATTGAGCAGTTGAAAGACTCCGGCGCCATCGCCTGAGTCGTTTAACCCGCGAAACGGAATTCCAGCAGAAGAAGTGCGAGTAGTGGCCTGCTGGAATTCCGTTTCGCGAGGCTATGACGGTATGGGTTCGACGCGCACGGGGACTCCGGTCAGCCACGCCATGCCCGACAGCGACTCGACGTCCTGCGGCTCACTCGACGTCAGGCGGTTGACGTTCGCGCCGCCTGCCCGATTGGCCAGCCGCCAGCTGCCCGTGCCCTTGTGACCCCACCCGTGCGGCACGGCGATCACCCCGGCCATCAAATCCTTCGTCGGAGTCACCTCGATCGTGATCTCGCCGTACGGCGACGACACCCGCACCAGGTCACCGTCGCAGACGTGCAGATCGGCCGCATCGTCGACGTGGATCAGCGCACGCTGAACCCGCTCGCCACGCATCAGCAACGGGGAGTTGTGCATCCACGAGTTTTCCGAGCGCGGCTCCCGCATGCCGATCATCCGCAGCGGATAGCCCGCGGGATGCACGCTGCGGGTGAGCTTGTCGACCTCGGCAGCGATAGCGGGATGCACCAGTCGCACGCGGCGCGACAGATAAGCCACCGCATCCCGCAGCACGCCGGTGCGGATGTGTGGTGCCACCACGACGCCGTGCGGATGCTGTTCGGTCAGCCGACGCAGGGATAACCCGCCGCGGCGCAGTCCGAACCGGTCGCCGCCCTGCGACATACGAATGAGCGCATCGATCATCACCCGCGGCGTCATCTGAATACCGAGCACTCCCAGACCTTTTCGGGCCGCCGCGAGTACACGGAAGCCGGCCCCGTCGCGCGCCAATCTCCCGGCCAGGTCGTCGACGATGTCCCACTCGCTGCGCGCCTGCCCCGCCGGTGCCACGACCGCGTCGGTGGCCTGCCGGAACGGCGTGGCCTGAAAAGCCTGGAAGGTGAACGGGAAGTCTTCGCGTTCGTACATCGTCGTCACCGGCAGGATGAAGTCGCACCGGCTTGTCGTCTCGGTGACGTAGAAGTCGAGCGCCACCGACAGGTCCAGCGACTCGAACGCGGCCTCGAGTTCATCACCGTTGGGAACCGACAGGATGGGGTTGCCCGCCGACACGAACATCGCCTTGATCTGGCGTCCCCCCGGCGTGGTGATCTCCTTGGCCATCAACGCGGCCGGTTCGGAGGTGATGGCATTGGGATGTCGCCGACGCGCGACCGGCGACGGTACGAGCGGCGCAGCACCCATCCCATGATCGTGTTCTGCCACCGCTGACCAACGGTGTGCATCGATCCGAACACCGATCCGCCGGGGACGTCGAGGTTTCCCGCGACGAGGTTGACCGCGTCGATCAGGTAGGCGGTCAGCGTGCCGTACCTGCCGACGCAGGTACCCAGCCTGCCGTAGACGGCGGCGCGTGGCGTGCGCACCAGGTCGTGCGCGAGTGACCGCACGCTGTCGGGGTCGACGCCGGTGTGCTCGGCCGTCATCGCCGGAGTGAACGGTTCGCACAATGTGCGCAGCCATTCCAGCCCGTCGGCCTGCCTTCCCACCTGCGCCTGGTCGACGAGGCCGTCGGCGAACATCACCTGCAACAGCGACAGCAACAGGTAGGCATCCGTGTCCGGAACGACGCCCAGCCACTCGAACGCCGCGGCCGTCTCAGTCCGGCGCGGATCGACGATCACGACCCGGCCGCCACGCTTGACGATGTCATGCATGCGATCCTTGATCCGCGGCGCGGTGAGGAAACTCCCATGCGAGACAACGGGGTTGGCGCCCATCATCACCAACAGGTCGGTACGGGTCAGATCGGGTATCGGCGTCGACGTCGGCACACCGTAGAGCAGCTGGCTCGCGATGAGCCTGCTGTTGGTGTCCTGCGACGAGGCGGTGAAGTAGTGGCTGTCGCGTCCGATGCCCTTGATGAACATCAGCGCCGCGAAGGTGTGCGCGTAACTGAACGCCGCGGGATTACCCATGTACCAGCCGACCGCACCGGATCCGCGGGCGCGCAGGATTCGGGTCAGCCGCTGCGCGATCTCGGTCAACGCATCGTCCCAGGACACCTGTTCGAAACCGGTCGCCGTTCGGCGCAGCGGTGTGGTGACGCGGTCGGGATCGTTGTGCACTTCGGTGAATGCGATGCCCTTCTGGCAGGCGAAACCCGACGACAGCGGATGATCCTTGTCCGGGCGCAGGGCGACCAGCTTGCCGTCTTCCACGGTCGCGACCATGCCGCACAGCGGCTCACAAATCCGGCAGAACGTCGTCTTGTGCTCGGTTACCGACGCCACCCAGACTACGATACTGTAAGAGTTACAGTTGCGATACACTCGCCGCATGAACGACGTCGCCATCATCGGTGTTGGCCTGCATCCGTTCGGCCGTTTCGAAGGCAAAAGCGCCATGGAGATGGGTGTCGACGCCATCTTCGCCGCGGTGAAAGACGCCGGCGTCGAGTGGAAGGACATCGAGTGCGCCACCGGCGGCAGCTGGACCATCGCCAACCCCGACGCCATCGTCGGCATGGTGGGGCTCTCGGGCATCCCGTTCACCAACGTCTTCAACGCCTGCGCCACGGCGGCCAGCGCCGCCAAGGCGTGCGCCGACGGGATCCGGCTTGGCGACTACGACATCGGCATCGCCGTCGGCCTCGACAAGCACCCGCGCGGCGCGTTCACCGAAGACCCGGCTCTGGTCGGCATGCCGAGCTGGTACGCCGAGAATGGCCAGTACCTCACCACCCAGTTCTTTGGCATGAAGGCCAACCGCTACCTGCACGATCACGGTATCTCGCAGGCGACGCTGGCCAAGGTGGCCGCCAAGAACTTCCGCAACGGCGCGCTGAACCCGAATGCGTTCCGCCGCAAGCCGATCGCCGAGGACGACATCCTCAACTCGACGATGCTCAACTATCCCCTGACTCAGTACATGTTCTGCGCGCCCGACGAGGGAGCCGCCGCGGTGGTGATGTGCCGTGCCGACATCGCGCACCGTTACTCCTCGAAGCCGGTGTACCTGCGTGCCGTCGAGGTGCGCACCCGCACCTACGGCGCTTATGAGGTGAACACGACCTTCGCTCCGGTTGACGAACTTCCGGCGCCGACTGTCTATGCAGCGCGGGCGGCCTTCGAAAAGGCCGGTGTGTCACCGGATGACGTCGATGTGATCCAGCTGCAGGACACCGACGCGGGCGCCGAGATCATTCACATGGCCGAGTGCGGGTTCTGCGAGCACGGCGATCAGGAGAAGCTGCTGGCCGACGGCGCCACCGAAATCCACGGCTCGCTACCCGTCAACACCGACGGCGGGCTGATCGCCAACGGCGAGCCGATCGGGGCATCGGGGCTACGCCAGATCCACGAGCTGGTCCGGCAATTGCGCGGCGAGGCGGGCGACCGCCAGGTGGCAGGTGAGCCGCGTGTCGGGTTCGCCCAGCTCTACGGTGCACCCGGAACCGCGGCGGCCACGATCGTGACGCTTTGACTCCGGAGCTACGGCCACTGATACGCGCCGAATACCGGCGCGATGACGACGCCCGGCGGTGCGGCAAGCACGTACGGGATGGCGCGCACAGCCGTCATCGCCACCGCGACTTGACCGCCCGCGACGCCGGGCAGGTCGACGGGTTCGTTGCCGATGGTGAGCTCCACCCGAAGCGGCGGAATACCGTCGACGATGATGCGAACAAGAAACTCGCCGTCAAGCGCCAAGTCGCAGTCCGGAATGTCATCGGTGGCCGTCCAGTACTCCTGCGCGACGAGCACCGGCTGACCGTCCCGGTACGCCGTCCACGAAAGAATCTGCCCGACAACCGAACCTGCGGGTAAGGTCCCGCAGGCTACCTCGACGTCGTGCGGCACCGTCGCCGTCCGGATCTCTCGCCGGACCTCGTCCACCTGCAGTCTCAAGACATCGGCGGTCGCCGCGAGTGACTGTTCGTATTGAGACGAGATGGCCCGGAACATCGGGGAGTCGACCGTGATCTCCTCCGGCGGCTTGCCCATGCCCATCAAATCGACCAGCATCTCGCGAGCCGTCACCGCCCGGCAGTCGACGAACTCGGCAACGGTGATCTTGTCCACGCGCTGCGACAGCGCGGTGACCGATGTCGCGAGACGCTCGAACATGAAGCCGGGGTGCTCCCCCGCGGCATGAAACCGCGTCCCGCCCTGCGCGCATGCGAGATTGATCCGCTCGTCCACGTCGGCCCCGTAGGTCGGCAGGTGGGTGTAGGAGGTCGTGGTGATGACACTCTTGCCGGATTCGAGCAGCGCGACGATGTCCTCGGTGTTGGTGTTGTCGGGGAACGCCTTGCTGGCCGCGTGCAGGACGATGTCGGCATCCAGTCCGAGAATCGCCGATACGTCGTTGGTTGCGAGCACACCGGTCGGCGGTCGATCGACGAGTGCGCCCGCGTCAACGCCGACCTTCGACGGGTTGTACACGTAGAGGCCGGTGAGTTCGAGGTCGGGATTGTCGATGATCTCCCGCAGCTGGGCCGTTCCAACCGCGCCGGTCGCCCACTGGATGACCCGGATCGTCATGACAGCGCGGGGGGTTCGAGCAGGCCCTCGATTGTGCCGTGCAGCACGATGCGGCTGGCGTCGGGCAGGACGCGGCGGGCCACCAGGAACTCGCTACCCATCCAGCCGTGGCGGATGAACCTGCCGAAGCGCAGTCGCGTGCCCGGCGCCCCGGTGGCGGCGGGCAGCATCTTGATCTTTTCGAGGGCCTGCTTGACGCCGACACCGGTCAGCGGGCGGGCGTGAGCAAGTGCGGTCAACATCAGGCGGCCGACGTCATAGCAGTACACCGGGAAGAAGTACTCGGGCCTGCGCCCATAGCGGGCTTCGAACCGGTCCAGGAACTGCTTACCGGTCAGGTTCCGCTCGTCGTATTGGTCGAGGCCGGTCCAGCCGGCGAGTTGTTCGCGCCACCACGGGCTGGTCGAGGCGAACTCGAAGGCAGTGGTGGTGTATCGCGTTGGCAGCCAACCGATCTCTTTCAGTGCGTCGTTCATGCCCGGAATGCCGAGGCCGAACCCGACATGCAAGATGGCGTCCGGTTTGTCGGCAGCCAGCGTCGCCATCGCCGTCTGCTTCTCGGACTGCACCTGAGGGATGGGCACTTCCGCGATGATGCGCAGGCCGGCGTCGTCACAGGCGACCCTGGTGGTGCGCAGGTACTCGGTGCCGATGAGCGAGTCCTCGAAAGCGATGCCGATGCTACGGCACCCGTCGAGGGCCGCCACGGTGGCCATGATGATCGGCTCCTCTTCCATCGAGCCGGCAGGAAGGCCGAAAACCCAGTCGCCAAGCATGGATTCGGTCGCCGCCATCGTGATGCAGGCGACTTCGCCGAGTTCCTCGACGTATCGGCGCAGCGCGGCGCCATTCTCGGACACCCATGGTCCGAAGATGACGAGCGCCTCCTCGTCGACGAGTTCGAAGAACGCATCCCGGACCGCACGGAACGAACCGTTGGGCAGCCCCTGCACCGCGCGGACGACGAATTCCACCGGCCGCTCGAGGATGCCCTGTTCGACGTACTCGTCGGCGACCAATTGCAGTGCCGGCAAAATGTTTTCGTCGAAGCCACCCTCGACGTCGACGTAGTCGATCAAGAGGCCGATCCGGGCCGGCGTCACGTCAGTCATGCCTCGGCTCCCCCTCGCTCCGGTCCTCGCTCCGCTGCGATCCTCACTCGGGCTCGCCTTCGGGGCTCATGCGTGCTCGACGTAGAACTTCGCCGCCCGTCGTATCGACTCAGCCGTCGGCCGGGGTTTCCAGCCGAGATCGCGGGTCGCCTTGCTGTGGTCGGCGGGCGACATGATGTGCAGCAACCGAACTCCGGTGACGTTCATCTGCAGATCGCGACTCAGCAGCCGGCTCGCCACACCCATGGTCCAGCCGACGGCGTACAGCATCGCCAGCGGCGCACCGAACCGCGGCGGCTTCGCGCCGACGGCCAGCGCGGCCGTCTCGAGCATCTCCCGCATCGGCATGAAGCGTTCCGAGATGATGTAGCGCTCACCGATTCGTCCCCGCTCCGCGGCGAGCAGAAAGGCGTCGGCGACATCCTCGATGCCGACGACTTCGGTCGACACGCCCTTGACATACACGGGCATCTTCCCGAGCGCGGCAGCCTTGATCATCATGCCCTGGTGAGGTTGGTAATCAAGCGGGCCGTAGGGGTTCGATACGCACATCGCGACGGCGGGCAACCCCTTCTCGCGCGCGTATCGCAGCACCATGTCCTCGGCCTGCCGGCGCGATTCGATATAGGCGCCACCGATACCCGCCCAGTTGAACGGCATCGCCTCCGTGGCGGATCGGCCCTTTGGCGCGATGGCGATCGTGCCGATCGTGCTGCAGAAGACAAACCGTGAAAGGTCCGCCTGCACCGCGATATCCAGCACGCGGCGAAGGCTTTCGACGTTGGTTTCGAACAGCGGCGCCGGGTCACGAAGGTAGAAGCGGGTATCCACCACGCAGTAGAACACCAGATCGCGGTCGGCCATCGCCGCGCGCAGCGCCTCCTCGTCACGGAGATTCCCGTAGTGGCGTTCTACGTCGAGGTCGTCGATGGCCACCGTGTTGCTGGACTTGCGCAGATACACCCGGACGTCGTCGCCGCGCTCGACCAGCTTGCGGGTGACGTGCGAGCCGACGAAACCGCTGGCGCCCATCACGAGAACCTTGCGCCGGCCCGCTGATGTTGTCATGCTCCTGCTTTCTCTCGCCGACGAGCGTGCGCAAACTGCTGAAAGACCGCTGCGTGTCGTGCGCAGACGCGCACGCTCGCGCTACGAGGCGACCTTCGAATACTTCGGCACCGGTGGCGAGTAGTTCGGCTTGCCGAGGCCGAGGACGTACTGGGCGATCATGTTGCGGAACACCTCCAGCGTCCCGCCGTAGATGCCGACAAGCGGCGCGAACCGGTAGACGTACTCGGCGCCGCCGTCGTCGGCCGCGCCGTCGGTGCCGACGGGAAGCGACGCCGCCGTCCCGAGGATGTCCATCAGGTCCGGTGAGATGTCACGCATCGTCTGCGCCAGTGCCACCCGACCGAAGATGCTGGTCGCCGAGAGCGACGCCTCCATGCGAGCGATGCTGCGGCCCAGCCGATATGCCACCGAGCCGTCGTCGATCAGCCTGCGACCGTCCGGGCCCGCCTCGGCGACCTTGGCGGCCACCCTGTCGGCCGCGGTGGCCATGAAGCCGGCCTGATGCATCATGATCGACACGTCAGCCAGCCCGTCCGCGGCGGCCTCCACCGCGCCGTGTTCGACATTGAGTGGTTCCCGCACGACCGTCCAGCCGTCATTGACCGCGCCGAGCCGGTACTTGTCGTCGACGCGGACGTCGCTGTAGTAGACGATATTCGTCCGGTCGCCGTCCACCGTGCGGATGCCCTGGATCTCGATGCCCGGCGTGTCGAGCGGAACCAGAAACATGGTGAGGCTCTTGTGTTTCGGCGCGCTCGGATCGGTGTTGGTGATGAGGAAGACGTACTGGCAGTTGTGGGCACCGGTGGTGAACATCTTCGAGCCGTTGATCACCCAGGAGTCACCGTCGCGCACCGCGCGGGTCTTGCACGTCGCGACGTCGGACCCGCCCTCGGGTTCGGTATAGCCGAGGCACAGCCGCACGTGTCCGCTGAACACCCTCGGCATCACCTCGGCCTTGAGTTCCTCGCAGCCGAACTTCTCGACCGACCGCGCGATCATCGCGGTCGTCCCGAAGGTCACCCACGGCACATGCGCCCGCCGCTTCTCCAGCTCCCAGATGCGCCGCCGCACCCGATTGAATCCGCCCTCGCCCTCGGGCTTCCACTCGCGGGTCAGGTATCCGGCTGCACCGAGCGCCAGGTGCACGCCCTCGTCGAAGTTGTCGCCGGTTTCCCGATCGCGGCGGATGACATCCTCGGTGACGAGTTCGCCGAGGAACTTCCGCGACTCGTGCAGGAACGCCTCATCCTCGTCGGACAGCTCAACCCGTGAGAAATCCATTACAGCTCCTCCCCGCTTTCGCGCGCCGCGACGATCTCGGCGACGCGTCTGGCGCTCGCGCCGGGGTCACCGCCCGCGAGCGCCCATCCGCGGGCGCGCACCAGGTACGCGCTCGCCGCCGCCTCCGCGCTCACCCCGAGACCGCCCTGCACCTGGACTGCCGTGGTCGCGGCCTTCGAGGCCTCCTCGGCCATGAACACGAAGGCCGACGGCGCCAGCTCAGGCCGCTCGTCGGGTTCGTTGTCCAGGAACCAGGCCGCGCGTCGGGCCAGGTTGCGGCCGCCCTGCACCGTGATCGCGATGTTGGCGAGCGGATGCGAGATGGCCTGCAGCGTGGAGATCGGCACGCCCAGCGTGTAACGGTTCTTCGCGAACTCGGAGGCGATCGTCATCGTCTCCTCGACGAGCCCGACCAGGGCCGCCGCCGTCAGCACGCGCCATTCGTCCAGCGCGCGAGCGTATTCCGCCAAAGCGGCCGCGCCGCTCGCGATCACCGAGCTGGTGTCGGCCGCCGCGGGATCCACCCAGGCCATCGGGAGCTTGCCGATGTTGTCCACCTTCACCGGGCGCGTGCCGAAGGTGAGCCGCACGACGTCGGGACTTTCGGGGCTGCCGCCGCGCAGCAGAATCTGGTCGGCGATCGAGCCCGTCGGGAGCAGCCGCGGTCCCGACACGCTGTCGTGCTGTGGGTCCAGGGCCGCCAGTTGCTTGCCGTTGACGAGATCGGTGTCCAGCGCCCCCAGCCGCGCCAGCAGGCGCGCGGCCACCACGTGGTCGATCCACGGCACCGGCGCCAGGGCGCGGCCGATCTCTTCGGCGACGAGGGTCAGGTCGACGAGAGTGGCCCCGTCGCCGCCTGCCGACTCCGGCACCGCCATCGTGGTCGCGCCCATCGCGCACAGCCGCTCCCACAGGCTCTTGTCGAACCCGGTTTCCTCTGCGGCACGCACGCTTTCGAGCGGGCAGTGTGTCTTGAAGAACTGCTTGTACGCCTCCTGGATCGCCCGATGGTCCTCGGTGAGGCTGTAGTCCAGCCTGCGCAGCTCGTATCTGTCCATCCTCAGTGATCCTGTTCTGCGAAGAAGAATTCGTCAGCGTTGTTGTACAGGTAGTTGTCCAGTACATCGGCGGGCAGGTCCAGCGCAGCCGCTTCGGGTACCACCCGCCGCATGCGCAGCACTGGCCAATCGGATGCGTAGATCACCTTGTCCTTGCCACGGGTGCGCATGAAGTGCAGCAGGCTCTCGGGCAGCCGCTTGGGCGACCATGCCGACGTCATCAACCGCAGGTTCTGGTACTTGATCATCAGCCGAATCGCAATGTCCCACCATGGGTCCGCGCCGTGGATCATGCACAGCTTGAGCTCAGGGAACCGGACGCAGACCCGGTCGAGGTGAATCGGGTTCTGCACCTCACCCGGGATCGGCGGACCCGGCAGGCCGGTATTGATGCACAGCGGCAGACCCATCTCGGCGCACTTGGTGTAGAGCGGGTAGTACACCGCGTCGCTCGGCGGGTACTGGCCGTCGCCCCAGAAGCTAGGTCCCACAACGGCATACGCGACCGGAAGGTCGCTGACGGCAGCGCTGAGTTCGCGCAGCGCCGGCATCGGCTTGAGCAGGTTGACGCCGCCCATCGCCAGACGGAAGCGGTCGGGCTTCGCCTCGACGAATTTGCGGGCGGTGACCGACGGCTTGGCGAGGTTGTCCATCAGGATCGCCTTCGCCACGCCCTGTTCGTCCATTTCGTCGATTAGTTGCGCGAGGTCGACCGGTGCGAACATCGACTCGGGGCCCTTGAAGTAGTCGTCGCGCACCTTCAGCATCCAGGTCGGCTGCTGTTCGGTCTCGCCAAAATGCACGTTGACGAGGCAATCAATCGCTTTGTGTGTCATGTCAGGGCCCGTTGCGTCGCTTGACTTTTCGCCCATCGGTAGTCAGCCTTCCCATTGCCGAGCCGGCGGACCTTGTCGACGAAGATGAACTCCTTGGGCGCCTTGAACCGGGCGAGGTTCTCGACGCAGCAGGCATGCAACGCGTCGCCGTCGACCGTCGCCTCCGAGTGGATTTGGACGAGCGCGACGATCTCCTGACCCCACCGCTCGCTCTCGCGGCCGACGACCAACGCATCGAGCACGCCGGAACACGCTCGTAGCACCGCCTCGACCTCCTCGACGAAGACCTTCTCGCCGCCGGTGTTGACCACCAGCGAGTCACGGCCGTACAACCGCAACGTGCCGTCGGCCTCCAGCGACGCCCGGTCGCCCGACACCACGACGCGCGTGCCCTCCACGACGGGGAAGGTCTTGCGGGTGGCGTCGGCATCGTCGAAGTAGCCCAACGGTATCCGGCCGGTCCGCACCACCCAGCCGACCTCGGGCTCGCCGGGAGCGACGAATCGCGTGAGGTCATCGGACACCACGGTGCCGCCCTCGCGCAGATCGAAGGTGTCGCGGTGCGAACCGAGCTTGTTGTGGCCGAACCCCATGTTTCCGGTCTCCGACGAGCCGTACCCGTTGATGATCGTCAGCTGGGGTAGCTTCTCCAACAGCGCGCTCACGTGTTTGGGATTGGTCGCAGCGCCGCCGGTTCCGATGGCGTAGAGCGTCGACAGCTCGTAGTCGGTGCGGTTGAGCTCGTCGAGGAGCGGAGCGGCGTAGGCGTCTCCCACCATCGTCATCATCCCGACCTTCTCCCGCTCGGCGGTCCGCCACACCAGAGCGGGGTTGAACTTGTTCCGGTCGTCGTAGAGCACGACCGGAAGCCCGGCCAGCGTGCCCGAGAACACCGTCCACAGCCCCGCCGCGTGCATCAGCGGTGAGACCGCGAACCACGGCGGGCCCTCGTTGCGTCGCACCTTGTCGTGGATCTCGGTGCGCGACTCGTGGTCCGCACCCACCATCGAGGACACGTAGGTGTCACTCTGCCGCCACAGCACACCCTTCGGCCTGCCGGTCGTGCCCCCTGTGCAGTACATGATGAGGTCGTGGGGCGACCCGGCGATGCGGTGTTGCGGATCCCCTTGCGCCATAGCATCGTCGACGTCGACGGAGTCCGGGATGTCGGGGCCGTCGCTGCCGTCGTCGACGCTGATGAGAAGGTCAGCGCCCAGTGACTGCAGCACAGCGGCGAACTTGGCGCCGAGCGCGCGGTGGTAGATGACCGCGCGGGGTTTGACGTAGGCGAGGAGATCGGCGACCTCGCGCGGCGTGTAGTGGTGGTTGACGTTCACCGGCACGGTGCGGGCCTTCAGACAGCCGACCACCATCTCGGGATACCGGTCGTTGTACATGATCAGCGCGACGCGATCCTGGCCGCACTCCCAGTTGTCGAGGCTGCGCCGATCGCGCTGCGCTCCGAACCCCCTGTCCGCCAGGTAATTCGCCAGGCGGCGGGTGCGCACCGCCATATCGCCGTAGGTGGTGATGCGGTCACCGCAGACGGTCATCGTGCGCTCCGGGATGACGTCGGCGATCGCGTCGACGACATCGCCGATGGTCCACTCCGCCACGGCTAGGCCGATGCCGCCACGTTCACGCCGAGCAGATCGAGGGCGTTGTCCCGCATCACTTTTCGCGTATCCTCCGCGCTGAACTCGGGGAACTGCGGGATGTCGGCGGTGAAGCTCATCGGATCCGCCAGGCCCTCACCGTGCGGCCAGTCGGAACCGAACAGGATCTTGTCCACGCCGATGGTCTCGGCCAGCAGTTTGACGTCGTCCTCGTAGTACGGCGCGATCCAGACTTTGTTCCGCAGCTGCTCGACCGGATCCTCCTTGAAGTGGTACGGCGCGGTATTCGCCGCCTTCTTCAGCCGCTTGATCAAGCGGTACACGAAGTAGGACCCGTTTTCGATGCTGGCCACCTTCAGCGTGGGATGCCGCGTGAAGACCTGATGGACGATCATCGACGCCATCGAGTCGTGAATGGCACGGTCGTCGAGCAGCACCTGATCGAGCGGATCTTTCTTGCCGAATCCCTCGAACGTCGCCTTGCCGCCCCACAGCGCCGCGATCGCCAGATAGCCGCTGTCGGACAGGTGAAAGACCACCGGCACACCCGCTTCGGCCAACCGTGCCCATACCGGGTCGTGCACCGGATCCCCCAGCGAGCGAGGTTTGACCACACCGGGAACCGGCGCGGGCCGTACGCAGACGATCTTGGCGCCCCGGCTCAGCACGAAGTCGACTTCCTCGACGGCCTTGGCCGGGTCTGCCAGCGAGATGATCGGCGCCGAGAGGAACCGATGATCGGGACGATCAAAGCCCCAGTCCTCGTCGAGCCACAGGTTGAAGGCATGGACCGACGCCATGGTCGCCTCGATGTCGTGTTTGAGGGCCTCCTCGACCCCGCAGGCGAACGTCGGCAGCATGAAAACGGTTTCGAGGTTCTGCTTGTCGAGGAACTTCACCCGCGCGTCGCGGTTCTGGTATTCGGGGTGGTCGCCCAACCGGTCGACCTTCATCAGCGACGCCGGGTCGACGCCTTCGGGGATCTCGCCGCGGAACAACAGGTCCAGGCAACCCGGCTCGATGATCGGGTCGAACGTCGGGTTCGGAATGAAGTGGTTGACGACGCCGCCTATGACGGCGAAGGTGCGCTTGCCTTCGGTCAGCATCTGCACGCCACGGCGCTTGAACTCCTTGGGCAGGTGGCGGGTGAACGAATCGACGGGTTCGTAATAGTGGTTGTCGACGTCGATCGCCCGATAGTCCAGTCTTGGGTGCGCGATCCGCTCCGCTGCTCGCTCTGCTGTCATGGCGTGACCTCCTCCAGGGGTGGGAAGTTCGGTGTCCGCTTCTCGAAGAACGCGGTGATGCCCTCGATGAAGTCGGGGCGCTGCATGGATGCGTGCATCAGCTTCTCGGCGTGATCGCTGGCCTCGAACACATCGCGCATGGTGTCTGCGTACACCTGTTGCTTGATCACCGCCAGAGAACTCGGCGCGCAGTTCGCGGCGATGTCCTCGGCGTACGCGATGGCGCGGGGCAGCAAGTCCTCTGGCGCCACGACGTGATTGACGAGGCCGAGCGCTGCGGCTTCCTCGGCCAGAAGGACACGTCCCGACAAAAGCAGGTCCATGGCCACGCCCCAGCCGACGACGCGCGGAAGTATCCAGCTGATGCCGTACTCGGCGATCAGACCGCGCCGCGCGAAGGACGTGGTGAACTTCGCGCCTGCCGCCGCGAACCGGACGTCGCACATCAGCGCCTGCGTCAACCCGATTCCGGCGCAGGCACCGTTGATCGCGGCGATCACCGGCTTGCGCAGCGTCGCGACGAAATGCGGATGCCGTTCCCCGACCAAGGTGCTGACGTCGGTCTCGCCGCTGGTGTTCGCTTTCTCGATCGACGACAGATCACCCATGTCGGCGCCCGCGCAGAAGGCTCGGCCCGCGCCGGTGACGACGATCGCCCGCACCCGGGGATCGGCGTCGGCCTCATCGAGAAGCGCGTAGAACTTCGCCGCCAGGCCGCCGCCCCACCCGTTCATCCGTTCGGGCCGGTTGAGGGTCAGCAGGGCAACACCGCTTTCGTGCCGCTCAAAGAGGACCGGGTCGTCAGCACTCACCGGGCGGACCTCCTGCAGATGCGGCTACGAGCTCGTTGTTCGCACTTACTGTACACCTTTCGGTAGCGGCTTCCGCAATCGTCACCGGGGTCAGCCGGAGACCAGGCCGTACCGTCGATAAGCAGCATCGATCTGGGCTTTGCCCTCGGCGGGGAACTCCGCCTGGGGCGGCCGCGAATGCGGGTAATCGCCGATCGGCAGGCCGAGCACCGAGGCCGCGTACTTGAACGCGCCGCCCCAGTGCGTGAAGTAGTCCGGCCGGCCGGGGTAGCACGTGAACCAGCGGCCGATATCGATGCTGAACTGATCCAGCCCGGACTTCTCGGCGTAGTCCATCGCCTCGATCAGTTTGTCGTTCCAGACCAGGTCCCAATACTCGGAGATGATCGGCTGTTGCGGGGTTTCGTACAGATAGCCGGACGTGCCGAGCTGCGCGGGACCGACGATTCCGGCGCGCAGCCAGCCCGCGCGGTAGACGGTCAGGTCGCATTCCCAGATCGTCAGGTCGGGCGCGAGTTCGTGCAGCATTCTGCTGTTTCCCGGTCGGAACGCGCCTTCTTTCGTTGCGCAGACAGCCGGGATCTCGGCGTAGATGCGCGCCCCCTCCTCAGGCGTCAGCACATAGCCCGACGACGGCGAGTTGAACATACCCAAGGCAATGTCGGTGCGGTCGGCGAGATAGCGGAAAAAGTTCAATACCCCTTTCCCGCCGTGCGCCTCCATCATCGGCGTCTGGATGTAGACGATGTCGGCACCGGCCTCCTGGGCGTGCCGGGTCAGCTCCAGGCAGTCCTTGGCGGCGGTGGTCGCCGTGCAGGCCTGCACGACGACATCGGGGTTCGCCCGGCGTCCTTCGTCAATCGCGACTTCCAGCAGCTGCTTTCGCTCATCGATTGTCAGCGACCAGAATTCCGCGATGCCGCTGGTGCACCACAGCATCGGATGCTTGAGTTCGCCGACGCAGTGGCGCACCAACGTTCGGTAGGCACCCCAGTCGATGTCGTCGCCGTCCGTGCCGCAGAACGGCGTGTAGAGGCTGTTGCCGATTCCGCGCAAGGTCGACCGTGCCCACTCGCGCGCGTCGAGTGCCGTTGCCATGCCGTCTCCTCAGGTGAAGTCGCTACCGCCGTCGACGTTGACGTTGGCGCCCGTCATATATGAGTTACGCCGCGACACCAAAAATGCGACGACGGGGCCGATCTCGTCGGGCTGCCCGGCGCGCGGCAGATGCGCGGGATGCCCGAAATGCTGGTCGATGCCGGCCATTACGGCGTACGGATCGCTACCGTCGATGCCGACCGAGTCAGCCCAGCCCGCAAGAGATTCCGACAGGATGCTGCCCGGCGAGACGACGTTCACCATGATCTCGTCCTTGGCGAGCGCCAGTGACAGGTTCTTGGAGATGCTGGTGACCATCGCCTTGGCCGCGGTGTAGGCAGGCAGGATGACGCTCTGACGCTGGGTGGAGTGCGCCGAGAAGTTGACGATCCGCGCCCACTCCGCCTTTCGCAGCAGCGGCAGTGCGGACCGGACGCAGTGCACCATGCCCATCACACCCTCGTCGACGGCCAGCCGCCATTGATCATCGGTGAGATCCTCGAATGTCCCGACAGCGCCCGGTCCCGCGACGTTCACCAGGATGTTGAGCGCACCGTCCCAGCGCTCACCGACCTGGTCGAAAACGCGTTGTGCGGCTTCGGGATCGGTGACATCGGCCATGATTCCGAGCGCCTCAGGGCTGCCGCGCTTGGCCAGGTCCTCGGCCGCCTCGTCGAGAACCGATCGGGTCCGGCCGACGATCGCGATGCGAGCGCCGTCGTCGGCAAGGCAGCGAGCGGCGGCCAGACCCATCCCGCGGCCACCGCCGACGATGACCGCGGTGGCGTTCGTGAGTCCGAGATCCATGGCGGCGCCGCTGTCAGCTTCCGGTCCAATTCGGCGCGCGCTTCTCGGCGAAGGCGATCGCGCCCTCCTTGGCATCGTTCGACGTGAAGATCGGGATGATCAGTTCGAGTTGCTTCTTCCACATCTCGTCCTCGGACCAGTCCACGGATTTGGTGATGACCTCCTTGGTGGTGGCCACCGCGAGCGGTCCGTTGGCGGTGATGCGCTCCGCCAGTTCGATCGCGCCCGCCAAGGCCTCGCCCGGTTCGGTCACCGTGTTGACGAAGCCCCACTGCGCGCCCTGCTCTGCGCTGAAGCTCTCACCGGTCAACGCCAATTCGAGAGCCTTCTGGTACGGGATTCGCCGCGGCAGCCGCAGGAGTCCGCCGCCTGCGGCGACCAACCCCCGTTTGACTTCGGGAATGCCGAATTTGGCCGTCCGCGACGCCACCACCAGGTCGGTGGCGAGCACCACCTCGGTGCCGCCGGCGAGCGCGTAGCCCTCGACGGCGGAGATGATCGGCTTCCTCGGCGGTCGCTCCGTGAAACCGATGCCGCGGCCGGGAATCGCGACGACCTCGCCCGCCGCGAACGCCTTGAGATCCATGCCCGCACAGAAGTTTCCACCCGCGCCGGTAATGACCGCCACCGACAGATCCGCACTCTCGTCGAGTTCGTCGACGGCGTCCGCCAAGCCTTGACTGACCGCGAGGTTCACCGCGTTTCGCGAGTCCGGCCGATTGATCGTGATGACGAGAACGCGCCCGCGACGTTCCCGCAGAACCTCTTCCGCCACACGCAGCCCTTCGTCGCTGAAGCCGATTTCGCTTGAAAAGCTTACTATAGGTCTTACAGTAGAAGAACGAAACGGTGCCCACCCCGGCGGGTACATTCGTTTCGACCATTGGATTTCGACGGAGGTGCCCTTCGTGGCAAAGCAAGCAACCGCGGAAAAGCGTCAGCGCCGCGAGCGCGGTTCCATCAATCCCGACGACATCATCAAGGGCGCATTCGAGCTCGCCGAGGAAGTCGGCATCGACAATCTCAGCATGCCGCTGCTGGGCAAGCACCTCGGCGTCGGAGTGACGAGCATCTACTGGTACTTCCGCAAGAAGGACGACCTGCTCAATGCGATGACCGACCGGGCGCTCAAGCAATATGTTTTCGCGACGCCCTATGTGGAGGCCGAGGATTGGCGCGAGACGCTCGCCAACCATGCACGCACCATGCGCAAGACGTTTCTGTCCAACCCGATCCTGTGCGACTTGATCCTGATCAGGTCGGCGCTGAGCCCACGCGCCGCCAAACTGGGGGTGGCCGCCGTCGAGAAGGCGATCGAAAGCCTGGCCGAGGCCGGCCTCTCCCCCGAGGACGCCTTCGACACCTACTCCGCTGTATCGGTTCATGTGCGGGGATCCGTTGTGCTGCAACGTCTCTACGACAAGAACAGGGCAGGCGACGGCGCAGGTGACTTCGAGGAGACGATGGTCGTGGACGCGCAGACCGCTCCGCTGCTCGCCCAGGCGACGGCCAAGGGCCACCGCATCGGGGCGGCGGACGACTTCAACTTCGATTACGGACTGGAGTGCATCCTCGACCACGCCGAACGTTTGATCGCGGCGTCCCGCACATAGCGGCTTCGGCGTGGTTGGTTGCGCGCAGCGCAACCAACCACGCCGAAATCACTCAGACCTCGATGACGACGGCGCCGCCCTGGCCGCCGCCCGCACACATCGCCGCCACGCCGATGCCACCGCCGCGCCGTTGCAACTCGTACACCAGCGTCGTCACCATCCGCGCACCCGATGCCGCGATGGGGTGGCCGAGGCTGCAGCCGCTGCCGGAGAAATTCACCAATTCCTCGTCCAGGCCGTACTCGCGGCACGCCGCGATCGGCACAGAGGCGAAGGCCTCGTTGATCTCCCACAGCGCGACGTCCGACGGCTTCAGGCCGGCCCGGTCGAGCACCTTGCCGATCACCTTCACCGCGCCGAGCCCGCAGTCGCGTGGCGCGACACCTGCTGCCGCCCAAGCCTTCACGGTGGCCATCGTCGTGAGCTTCTCGGCGTCGGCATAGCCACTGTCGACCAGCGCTACCGCGGCCGCGGCGTCATTGGTGCCACTGCTGTTGCCCGCGGTGATGGAGAAGCCCTCGATCTCGGGGTGCAGCACCTTCAGCCCGGCCAGCTTCTCGACGGTGGTGTCACGACGCGGATGCTCGTCGACGCTGAAGTCGACGACGGATCCGTCGAACTGCGTCACCTTCAGCGGGATGATCTCGTCGACGAACTTGCCTGCATCGATCGCGGCGATGGCGCGTTGGTGCGAGCGCGCCGCCCACGCGTCCATCTCCTCGCGGGTGATGCCGACCGTCTGCGCGGTGTTCCAGCCGACGGTGATCGACATGTCCTTGGCCGGCGCGTCCGGCGTTTCGACATGGGTCGGCGGCATCCAGCGCTCCTCGAACTTCAGCTCGGGACCGGGGATGCGCCAGTTCGTCAGCGGCGTCATCGACAGCGACTGCACGCCGCCTGCGACCAGCGCCCGCTCCATGCCAGAGCCGATCTGCGCGGCCGCATTACCGATCGCGGTGAGGCTGCCCGCGCAGTGCCGGTTCACCGACTGACCGGGAACGTCCTCCATTCCGGTTGCGGTCGCGGCATAGCGGGCGAGGTCGCCGCCGCCGTAGTGCGATTCGGCGAAGATGATGTCGTCGAAGGCGGCCGGGTCGACGCCGGACCGGCGGACCACCTCAGGCAGGACCGTCGTGATGAGGGTTTCCGGCGGGGTGTTGACCAGCGTCCCCTTGAAGGACCGGCCGATCGCCGTCCTGGCGGCGCCGACGATGACGGGTGTGCCCATGTTCTGTGACCTCAGCTTTTGGCGTTAAAGACGTTACAAAAGTAGCAGATACTGTATTGCGTTCAGTATGTGACCGCGCTCACTCACGGTTCGGGGACGTGGAAATGCTCGTCACGCAGGCGGAATGCCTCCTTGGTCCCGTGCTCGGCCCGCGTCTTGACGAAGTTGAACTCGCCGGGTGCGAATTGCAGGTTGGTCCCGTAGGCGTGGAACAGATAGCTCGCGACTTCCTCGCCCTGATAGGCCTGGCTCTGCTCGACGAGACGAAACGCCTCCTTGGCGATGACGACGCCGTCGGCGGGCATTTTCGCGGCCTTCTCCGCCCAGTAGCGCGCCCGCGCCGTCACCTTCGACGGCTCGCACGTGTCGGTGAAGACGCCGAGGTGCTCGACCGCGGCGGCCTCGATGATGTCGCCGGTCAACAGCATCCGCCGGGCCAGCACCGGACCGAGGCGGTGGAAGAACATGTGCAGGCTGCCGAGCGCGGGCCCGAGGAAGCGGGTCGCGGGCATGCCGATCTTCGTGTCACGGGCGATGACGGAGATGTCGGTCATCAGCGCCATCTCGAAGCCGCCGCCGAGCGCGTAACCGCTGATCTCACCGACGGTGACCTTCGGAAAGCCCATCAGGTTGTGGTAGAAGCCGAATGACTTGCGGTCCAACGTCAACCGTCGGCGTTGGCTCGGGCGGCTCTTCTTCCCGTCGGTGTCTGTCCTCTCTTCGCGTGGGCGCTCGCCGTACCAGCCGTAGGCGTTGTTCATGTCCGCGCCGGTGCTGAAGACGCCGTCGACTCCGCGCAGCAGCACGACCGTGATGTCGTCGTCCTCCGCGACGCGATCGAGGCAGCGGGCGATGGCCTCGCGCATCGCGGCGTCGTACGAGTTGCGCTGCTTGGGATTGTTGAAGGTGATCGTCGCGATCCGCTTGTCGGCGTCGACGTCGAACAGCACGCGGTCGTCGGTCGAAGGTGTCATTGTCCCGCGCTCCTGGAAATCAATTTCGCTTCAATGGTTTTGTTTGCGCCGGCGGCAAGCGTGTTGCGCCGGGCCGCGCCGAGGTGGTCCTGCGCCATGCGCTTCGCGCGCGCCGCATTACCGTCGCGGATGGCGTCCAACAACCGCTGATGGTCACGCAGCGCGGTGCGCATCGTCTTGTGGTTCACGTCGTCGTCGCTCCACACCGAGGACTCGTGCGCCGACCAGATCAGCTCGAGCGAGCCGATCACCAGGATCATCGGTTCGTTGCCGCAACGCGACACCAGCGCCTCGTGAAACCGTCTGGCGTTCGGTACGTAGGCCGACAGATCATCGAACTGCTCGGTCTGGTGGTCGATTTCGGCTTGCAGATACGGCACGACCTCGCTCATACGATCCTCCCTGGATGCGCACATGCCTGCACAGATCGGCTCGAGGTGCAGTAGCGCCTCGCTGACGTCGGCGGGTGTGGCGCCGCGCGTCTGGAGCACCATGCTGATCATGTGTGCGGTGCCTGTCGGCGAGGGCGAGTGCACCACCGCTCCCCCGACGTTGCCGCGCCGCACGGAAATCAGGCCGTCGGTCTCCAGGATGTGAATGGCCTCGCGCAGTGCGGGCGGGCTCACCCCGAACTGCTGGAACAGGCTTTCCTGCGACGGCAGCACGTCGCCCTCTTTCAAACGGCCGGAGAGAATCTCGTCGCGCAATCGCGACGCCACGATCTCCGCGACGCGCGGCTGGCGGATGCCCTGCAACTCCACGCGCTCAAGCCCGCCGCTTGCCGAAGTCGAACCCGGTGAGCTTGTCCGGCGACAGCGCCAGTGTCGTCGCCTCGCCGAGGCACAGCACCTCGTCGTCGAGCAGCAACCGCGCGGTCGACGTCACGCCCTGATCGTTCTGCGCGCGAACGATATCGAAGCGCAACTCGGCGAGGATGGGCGTGGGTCGACGGAACTTCACGTTCAGCGACCGGGTCTTGCCCGACAGCGCGGTGGCGCAGTTGTGGTGCTGAATCACGCAGTCGAAGAACACCGCGAGGAATCCGCCGTGCACGAGGCCGGGCGGCCCCTCGTAGACGACGGGGAAGGTGACCCGGCCGTCCGCCGTGTCGGCGTCGACGCGATCGACAACGTACTCGGGAAAGCACGGGTTGAACGCGCCGATGTCGAACGCGTGCGACAGGTAGACCCGTTGGGTGTCGGCGCCGTCCTCGCCGATCCGCGGTGTGGCATCCGGCGGGACGGCGTCGGAGAGCTCGCTCTCCCATTCGGCGACCCGGTCGACGATGGCGTCGACCGCGGAATGCGGATGCTCCAGCGACACCAACAAGCCCGCCAACCGGCGCAGCGCACCCGCTGCGGCGACGGTCTGGGCAAGCGGCTGCTCGCCGAACCGGAGGGTGTCACCGTCCGCCATCGAGGCTTTCCTTTCTATCTTGTATAGGATAGTAATGGTTTAGCCTACTGTATGGGTATCCGTATACATCTCAGGAAAGGCCCCGGCAGTGAGTCAAGACGTCGGCCCGGCTGACGGTGCGGTCACCGCGCACCTAGACGGCGCGATACTGCGGCTGACGCTGGACCGCCCGGCCCGGCGCAACTCGCTGAGTCATTCAATGATCGACACGCTCGTCGACGCGCTGACCGACGCAGCCACCGACGATTCGTTGCGAGCCATCCACATTCGCGGTCAGGGCGACGATTTTTGCGCCGGTGCCGACTGGGTCGCCACGAACTCCGGCGACCAACGACCACGGACCGGCCACCTGGTGCGGCGCATCCCGCACACCGCGCACCGGCTGATCGAACTCGTCCACACCATCCACCTGCCCGTGGTGTGCACGGTGCGAGGCTGGGCCGTCGGCTTGGGCTGCAACCTCGCGCTGGGCGCGGATTTCACCCTGGCCGCCGACGACGCGGTGTTCTGGGAGCCGTTCGTCAACCGCGGCTTCAGCCCGGACTCCGGCTCGACGTGGCTGCTGCCGCGGCTGGCCGGGCTGGCGCGGGCCAAACGAATGCTGCTGTTGGGCGAGAAGGTCGCCGCCTCGGATGCCGCAGACTGGGGACTCATCCACGATGCTGTCGCCCCCTCCGACGTCGACTCCACCGTCGATGCGCTGCTGTCACAGCTGTGTTCCGCTCCGACGGTCGCGATCGGGTTGGCCAAGCAGGCTATCCACTACGGCCAGCACGCCACCCTTCCGCAGACGATGAACCAGGAGCTCTACAACCTGGAGCTATCGAGTCGCACAAACGATTTCAAAGAGGGCCTGGCTGCGTTCCGGGAGCGGCGCACGCCGGAGTTCCACGGCCGATGACCGATGACTTCACGAAGGGAACACCGATGGCGAAGTCGTACGACACCATCAATTACGAGGTCGACGGGCACAAGGCCACGATCACGCTGAACCGGCCCGAGGCGCTCAACGCGCTCAGTCCCTACATGATCACCGAACTGCGCGCCGCCTACGAGGAAGCCGAAAACGACGAGAATGTCTGGCTTCTCATCGTCACCGGCACCGGGCGCGCGTTCTGCACCGGTGCGGACGCCAAACAGATCCCGGAAGACGGCAAGGTCATCAACGAGCGCGCCTACCTGTCGACCTACGACCAATGGGAGGCACCGCAGGAGGGCACGCCGCCCTTTCGCAGAATGGCCAAGCCGGTGCTCGCGGCGATCAACGGCATTTGCTGCGGCGCAGGCCTGGACTGGGTGACCACCGGCGACATCGTCATCGCCTCCGACACTGCCACCTTCTTCGACCCACACGTCAGCATCGGCCTGGTCGCCGGCCGGGAGATGGTGCGTCTGGCGCGCGTCCTGCCCCGAAATGTGGCATTGCGCATGGCGTTGACGGGCAAGCACGAGCGGATGGACGCGCAGCGCGCATACGAACTGGGGATGGTCAGCGAGGTCGTGACACACGAACGGCTGCTCGAGCGCGCCCACGAGATCGCCGACATGGTGAACTCCAATGCGCCGCTGGCCGTCCGGGGCACCCGACTGGCCATTCACAAGACACTGGACCTGCCGCTGCACGAGGCCGAAATGCTCGCCGAGGCGTTCCGTGAGCGCAATCTGCACACCGAGGACTCGCTCGAAGGGCCGAGGGCGTTCGTCGAGAAGCGCGCACCGAACTGGCAGTGCCGTTGACGTCCTCCCCTGGTTTAAGCCAGGGGATTCCAACCCCACCAACCTACTACCTATGCGGCAGGAGAGCAGTGTTGAGGTTCACGGTTCGCAGACCGGCTAGCGCCGAGGTCTCCCCGTGCTGTCACCGCCCGTCCGGCGGCAATGTTGCGTGCAGCGTTCACGTCGGCGTTGCACGATCCCGCGGTGCAGGCTTGGCACTCGAAGACCGCTTGGCTCTTACGGTTGTCGGGCGCGACATGCCCGCATGCCGAGCATCGTTGCGACGTGTAGGCGGCCGGGATCTGCTCGACCCGGCCGTAAGCCTTGTGCTGCAAGCGCGCGGCGAGCAGACCCCATCCGCTTTGGCTGATACCACGGTTGAGGCCGCGCTTTTGGGCGACCCGCTGGCCGGGTTGCTTTACAGTTCCGCGCGCAGTGCGGGTCATCGTGGGCACGTCAAGGGCCTCGATACGGATCGTGTCGAAGCGCCGCGCGATGTCAGTGGTGGCCTTTTCGACCCAGTCCTTGCGTCGGTCGGCCTCGCGCGCTTTGAGCTTCGCAACCGCCAACTTCGCGCGAGCTCGCCGATGGGAGCCGCGCTTGGCGCGGGCCAGCCGCTGCTGCAGCGCCTTGAGCCGCCTGCTCTCACCACGACTCAGGCCGGGGGCGTGCAGGAGTTCACCGGTCGACAATGCCGCCGACACCGCAACACCACGGTCAATACCGACGACACTGCCATCGCTGGGACTGCTGATCGGGTCGGGGATGTGAGCGAACGCAATATGCCAGCGACCGGTCCGATCACAGGTGACCCGGTAGGACCTCACACCCTCAGGAACTGGCCGCGACAGCCGAAAGCGCACCCAGCCGACCTTGGGCACCCACACACGACCAAACCGGCGGTTCACACGCTCAAGGTGATGCGATTTCATCCCGACCTGCCGAAACCCTTCATGCACACCGGCTTTGCGCCAGGTCGGGCGGCGGTGCGTTCCGGTGAAAAAGTTGCGCATCGCCTGAGCGAAATCCCGCAACGCCTGCTGCTGCACGGTTTGCGAGCCGGCCGCCAGCCAGTCGAAATCGCCGCGGGCCGCGGTCAACTGAGCGCACTGCTCGTTGTCGCCGGGCGCATGGCGTCCGGGCTGCCAGTGCTGATGCTGCTCAACGGCCAGGTTCCACACATACCGGGCATGGCGACAATGCTCACCCAACACCACCGCCTGCTCAGCGGTAGGAAGCAACCGGTATCGCGCCACCCCAAAAACCTATCCACCAGCACCGACAAGTCACCGAAAGGAAAGGCGCCGTTTCAATCCCCGGCTGCAGCCGGGGATTTCCACGCCGCAACAATCCGATGACCGCCTTCACGACGATCGACCTCGACGTCGATGCCGACGACCACGTCGCCACCATCACGCTGAACCGGCCCGACGCGCTAAACGCGTTCAACCGGACGATGTGCGAGGAGATGGCGCGCGCCTGGCGCATCGTGAAACTCGACGACACGGTGCACGTGGTGGTTCTGCGCGCCGCGGGTGATCGGGCGTTCAGCGCCGGTCTGGACGTCAAGTCGTCCTACGGCCAACCCGACAACGTCTGGAATCACGAGGATCCCGGCGAGGCGCTGAGCCCCAAATGGCAAAAGGTGTGGAAGCCGGTGGTCTGCGCGGTTCACGGCATGTGCACTGCCGGCGCGTTCTACTTCGTCAACGAGTCCGACGTGGTGATCTGTTCGGACGACGCCACGTTCTTCGACTCGCACGTGTCGGCGGGTATGGTCTGCGCACTCGAGCCGATCGGCCTGATGCGGCGCATCGGTCTCGCCGAGACGCTGCGAATCGCCCTGATGGGCAACGACGAACGGGTCGGCGCCGAAACCGCACTGCGGATCGGGCTGGTGTCGGAGGTGGTGTCGCGCGACCAGCTGTGGGCCCGCGCCCATTCCATCGCTGCGATGATCGCCGCCAAGCCGCCCTCGGCGACGCAGGGCACCGTCAAGGCGATCTGGGAGTCGCTGGACAAGCCGTACCGGGCCGCGCTGGAACAGAATCTGATCTACACCCGGCTGGGAAATCCCCTCGGCGTCGCCGAGCTCGCCCAGCAGGGCACCCCGGCGAAACCCCAACCACGGATCCGGTGATGGCGAATCACCCGTTGCGTCAACGGATCGCCGCAGTGCTCGACCTCGGCCCCGACCAGTCGGCGATCGAGTACGACGGCCAGTGGTTCACCTACGGACAGGTCGGCGCGCTGGCTCGGCAGGTCGCGACGTCGGTCAGCGGCCGCGGTCAGGTCGGCATGCTCCTTCGCAACCGGCCCGCGCATGTCGCGGCGTTCCTCGGGGTGCTGCTGGCGAGCGGGTCGGTCGTCGTCATCAACCCGTCTCGCGGCGATGACCGCACCAAGAACGACATCGTTGCGCTGGACCTTCCCGTCATCATCGGTGATGCCGACGATCTGGCGAGACTTGTCGGGCCGGCGTCCGGGTCGACGCTGATATCGATCCGCGGCCTCGACACCGAACCGCAGACGGTGTCGAACGGCGTTGGACGCGATGCCGTCAGACCCGATGTCGCGGTGCGGATGTTGACCAGCGGCACCACCGGCCCGCCGAAGCGCATCGACCTCACCTACGACATGCTGGCGCACAGCGTGATGGGTCCCGAGGCCGACCGGTCGCCCGCACCGACGGAGGTTCGCAGCGGCGTCGCGATCGTGAACGCGCCGCTGGTGCACATCGGCGGCGTGTTCCGGGTGCTGCAATGTGTCGCCGAGGCAAGGCCGTTCGCGCTGCTCGACCGATTCGACCTCGACGAGTGGGCGGACGCCGTGCGCAGGCATCGGCCCCGTGCGGCGTCGCTCGTTCCCGCCGCGCTTCGCATGGTGCTGCACTCGACGCTGAGCCGCGACGACCTCGCCAGCCTGCGCGCCGTTACGTCGGGCACCGCCCCCCTTTCGCCCGACGACGCCGACGCCTTTCAGGAGAAGTTCGGCGTTCCCGTGCTGACCTCCTACGCCGCAACGGAATTCGGCGGCGGCGTGGCCGGCTGGACCCTGGCCGATCACCAGAGGTACTGGCAGACCAAACGCGGCAGCGTGGGACGCGCCAATCCCGGTGCGCAGCTGCGGGTGGTCGACGACGACGGCGCGCCGCTCGGCCCGGACCAGCCGGGACTCCTCGAGGTCAAACCGGGCCAGCTCGGCCCGTCGGCGGACTGGCTGCGGACCACCGACATGGCCCGCATCGACGACGACGGCTTCCTGTGGATTCTGGGCCGCGCCGACCAGGCGATCATCCGCGGCGGCTTCAAGGTGATGCCCGACGATGTGCGCGTTGCGCTGGAAAGCCACCCCGCGGTACAGGGCGCCGCCGTGGTCAGCAGGCCTGACGAACGCCTCGGCGAGACACCGGTCGCCGTCGTCGAGCTCCGCGGCACCGCGGTCACCGACGCCGAAGAGCTGACCGAATTCCTGCGAAACCGATTGGCCCGCTATGAGATTCCCAGCGAGATCATCATCGTCGACACCATCCCCCGCACGCCGTCCGGCAAACCCGATCTGAGTGCCATCCGTGGCCGCTGAGGACGACACCGTCGCCGCGCTGCTGCGGCGGCACGCCGAATCGCGGGGCAGCCACCCGCTGCTGGTCTGCGATGCCGACCGCCTCAGCTACGCCGACGCCGACCGCCGCTCAGCCATCCTCGCGCGCGCACTGGTCGCCCTCGGCGCCGGCAAGGGCACGCACATCGGGCTGCTGTACCCGAGCGGCGCGGGCTTCGTCGTCGGAATGCTCGCGGCGGCCCGCATCGGGGCCGTGGTCGTCCCGTTCACCACCTTCGCCACGGCCGCCGAACTGCGCGACCAGCTCGTGCACAGCGACGTGACCATCATGCTTGCCACATCGTCGCACCGCGGCAACGACTTTGGGCGGCGACTGGCCGACATTCGCGCTTCCGTACCCCTCCTGCGCCACGTGCTGGTCGACGCCCAGCCGGAAGTTATCGTCGACGACGCGCTGCTGGCCGCGCTGGAAGCCGACGTCGACGGCTCGGACACGCTGGCGATCGTCTACACCTCGGGCTCGACCGGCGCGCCGAAGGGCGTCGTGCACACCCACGCCGCGCTCCTCGGGCATCAGAGGAACCTCAACGCGATCCGCGGACTCACCGCCGACGACACACTGTTCTGCAACTCACCGTTCTTCTGGATCGGCGGTTTCGCGTTCGGCCTGCTCGCCACCCTGGTGGCCGGATCGACGCTGGTGTGCTCCAATGCCGTCGACGCGGCGGACACCCTCGACCTTCTCGAAGCCGAACGGCCCACGATGACGAACGGGTTCGTCACCGGGATCGCGCATCTGGCGCGTCATCCCAGCCTGCCGGCTCGCGATCTGTCGTCGATGCGCCGCGGAAATCTCTACCCGATCATGGCGCCAGACGCGCGGCCGGCGGATCCGGACCTGCGGCACAACATGCTCGGCATGACCGAGGCGGGCAGCGTCGTTCTGCTCAGCGGCGACGAGTCCGATCAGCCCGAACACCGCCACGGGTCGTTCGGGGTACCCGCACCGGGCTTCGAAACCAGGGTCGACGACGGCGAACTGTGCATCCGCGGGCCGTACGTCATGCAGCGCTACTACAAGCGCAGCCGCGAAGAATGCTTCGATGCCGACGGCTGGTTCCACACCGGCGACATCGTCCGCACCGATACCGATGGCTTCTATTACTTCGTCGGCAGGCGCGGCTCGATGATCAAGAGCGCCGGCGCCGACGTCTTTCCCGCCGAAGTGGAGAAGGCTTTTGACCGAATCGGAACGGGTGCACCCGCCTACGTCTTCGGTATCCCCGACGACGATCGCGGAGAGGCGGTGGTCGCCGTGATCGCCACCGAGGGCGATATCGACGAATCGGCGCTCCGACGCGCGCTGCGGCGAGAGCTCTCCGCGTACAAGATCCCGCGGCGGATCGTCGCCGTCGAACCGGCGCAGATCCCGGTGCTCTCCAGCGGCAAGGTCGACGTGAAACGGCTCGCGACGGTGTTCGATGACTGAGCCGACCACGATCGACCACCTGGTTCGGGACCGCGCCGTGCGGTACCCGACCAAGCCGATGGTCATCGATCCCGAGAGTCGGTTGAGCTACCGCGAACTCGATGAGGCGACACGGGCTTTGGCGGCGGGCTTCCTGGCGGCCGGGATCGCCAAGGGCACCCGGGTCGGGTTGATCATGCCCAACGGAGCACGCTGGGTGCAGACCGCGATCGCGCTCACCCGTATCGGCGCCGCGCTCGTTCCGCTGAGCACACTGCTGGCGCCGCGCGAACTCGTCGCGCAGCTACGGGTGGCGGCCGTACAGCACCTGGTCGCGGTCGAGGAGTTCCGCGGGCATCGCTATCACGACGAGCTGAGATCCGCATGCAGCGCACCGACGGACCTCCCTGCGCTACAACATATCTGGACGCCCGATCAGCTGCCGCGGGCCACTCCCGCGACGACCGGCACCGTCGACGCGGTCACGGCGACCGTGACGCCCGCCGACACGTTGGTCATCATGTTCACGTCCGGCAGCAGCGGTTCGCCGAAGGGCGTGATCCATTCGCACGGTAACGCGCTGCGTGCGGTGCATTCGGGGCTGCAGGCGCGGTGCATCGACACCGATACCCGGCTGTACCTGCCGATGCCGTTCTTCTGGGTGGGCGGCTTCGGCAGCGGCGTCCTGTCGGCACTGCTGGCCGGCGCTACGCTGATCACCGAGGAGATACCACGACCCGACACCACGCTTCGCCTGCTGGAACGCGAGCGGGTGACGCTTTTTCGGGGCTGGCCCGACCAGGCCGAAGCCCTTGCCCGTCAGTCCGAGTCGATCGGCGCGGACCTCTCCGCACTGCGGCCGGGCAGCCTGGAGGCACTGCTACCTCCCGAGCAGCGGGCCGCGGCTGGCGCGCGGGCCACGCTGTTCGGGATGACCGAAGCCTTCGGGCCGTACTGCGGTTACCCCGCCGACACCGACATGCCGCCATCGGCGTGGGGCAGTTGCGGCAAGCCGTTCGTCGGCACCGAGGTCCGCATCGTGGACCCCGACACCGGCGAACCCGTGCCGGCGGGAACCATCGGCATGATCGAGATCCGCGGTCCGAATACGCTGCGCGGCATCTGTCGGCGCAGCCGAGAAGAAGTGTTCACCGTCGACGGTTTCTATCCCACCGGAGATCTGGGCCATCTCGATGACGACGGATTCATGTTCTATCACGGCAGGTCTGACGACATGTTCAAGGTCAGCGGTGCCACGGTGTATCCGAGCGAGGTGGAGCAGGCACTCCGCTCGATCGACGGTGTCCGAAACGCGTTCGCCACCGACGTGTCCGGCGCGGTGGGCGCGGTCGTGATCACCGACGAGCCGGTTGACCGTCTGCGATTTGCCGCGCGAAAACTGCTGAGTGCGTTCAAGGTTCCGACGGTATGGCTGGTCGTCGATTCGGACGACGCGATCCCCCGCGGCGGGACCGGCAAGGTCGACGTGCCCAAGCTCAGACACATGCTCGCGACTGAATCGGAGGCTCGACAATGAGAACCAAGGGTGCACTCGTCTGGGATTTCCACCAGCCATGGTCGGTCGAAGAGATCGAGATCGGCGACCCACGCAAGGGCGAGGTCAAGGTCGCGCTCGAAGTTGCGGGCATGTGTCACTCCGACCATCACATCGTCACCGGTGATATTCCGGTGGCCGCATTTCCCGTGCTGGGCGGCCACGAAGGCGCGGGCGTCGTCGTCGAAGTCGGCGAGGGTGTCGACGACCTGGCGCCCGGCGACCACGTCGCCGCCTCGTTCATCCCGTCCTGTGGCGTGTGCCGGGCGTGCCAGTCCGGTCAGCGCAATCTGTGCGACCTCGGCATGGGGCTCATGTCTGGGACGTCGGTGTCGGACAGGACATTTCGCGTTCAGGCACGGGGAAGAGACGTCTACCCGTATGCGTTGCTCGGCACCTATTCGCCGTATCTGGTCGTGCACCGGACATCGGTGGTCAAGATTGACCCCGCCGCCCCGTTCGAAGCCGCCGCCCTGGTCAGCTGCGGCGTGACGACGGGCTGGGGCTCGGCGACGCGGGCCGCCGATGTGCGTCCCGGCGAGGACGTGGCCGTCGTCGGTTTGGGCGGTGTCGGGATGTCAGCGCTGCAGGGCGCGGTGAACGCGGGCGCGCGGCAGGTGTTCGTCGTCGAGCCTGCCGAGTGGAAGCACCAGCCTGCGCTCGAATTCGGGGCCACTGAGGCGTATTCGGACATCGAAACGGCATCGGCACAGATCGCGGAAGTGACCGTGGGGCGGATGGCGCACAAGGTCATTGTCACCGTCGGCAGAATCAATGGCGCGGACATCGAGGGCTACCTGTCGATCACCGCCAAGGGCGGAACGTGCGTGCTGACGGCGATGGGCGCGGTGCTGGAAACCGACGTGACGCTCAATGTCGCCGGCCTGACCCTGTTGCAGAAGAACCTGCAGGGCAGCATCTTCGGGCACGGTAACCCGCAGTACGACATTCCGATGTTGCTGTCGATGTATCAGGCGGGCAAGCTCAACCTCGACGACATGATCACCCGCGAGTACCGCCTGGAGCAGATCAACGACGGGTACCGCGACATGCTCGAGGGCCGCAACATCCGGGGCGTCATCCGCTACACCGACGCCGACCGCTGAGCACCTTCTCCGCCGAGCAGACGCGAACTCCCCCAATTTTGCGGCCGAAAAGGGGGAGTTCGCGTCTGCTCGCGCGGTTAGGCCCAGCTCGCGCGGTTAGGTGACCACCCCTCGTTGCTTGAGGTGGTTGATCAACGGGGCGGCCCCCGCCGACAGGTGTTCCGACATTGCGGTGCGGGCGGCCTCTGCGTCGCGCTTGGCCAGCGCCGTCACCACCCGCCGATGGTCCCTCATCGACCGCTTCGGCCAACCTTCGACGATGGGAAACACCGATTCCGGTGCGTAGCGGGTGATCTGCGACATCAACTGGGCCAGCTTCGGCGAATCGGCGGCGACATTGATGGCGCGGTGAAAGTCGTGGTTGAGCCGCACCGCCCGCTCGTGGTCGTCGCCGGCATACGCGCCCTCCAGCTGCGCCTGAATCGACTCCAACTCGCGCACCTGTTCGTCGGTGATGTTCACCGCCGCTCTGGCCGCGAGCTCACCGCCGATGTGCGCCTGGACGTCCGAGACGTCGCTGATGTCCCGGCCCGTCACCGGCAGCACGACGAAGCCGCGGTGCAGCTTCTGGTCGAGCAGCCCTTCGGCGCGCAGCTGAAACAGCGCTTCACGAACCGGCGTGACACTGATCCCGAGTTCGGCCGCCAACTGGTCGAGCCGCACATACTCGCCCGCCGCATAGGTTCCGTCGAAGATGCGGTTGCGGACGAACCGCGCGACCGCTTCGGAAAGCTGCGGCCGGGTGGCGAATTCACCGACGGTCACGTCAGATCCGGTAGTCGGCGAGCAGTCGCTTGCTGATGATGTTCTTCTGGATCTCGCTGGTGCCCTCACCGATCAACAGGAAGGGCGCGTCGCGCATCAGCCGCTCGATCTCGTATTCCTTCGAGTAGCCGTAGCCCCCGTGGATGCGAAAGCTCTGCTGGGTGACCTCCGAGCAGAACTCGCTGGCCAGATACTTGGCCATCCCCGCCGCGACATCGTTGCGCTCACCCGAGTCCTTGAGCCTGGCGGCGTTGACCATCATCAGATGGGCCGCTTCGACTTTCGTGGCCATCTCGGCCAACTGGAATGCGATCGCCTGGTGTTCGGCGATCGGCTTGCCGAAGGTCTGTCGCTGCTGGGCATACCGGACGGCCAGTTCGAAGGCACGGATACCGACGCCGCACGCGCGCGCCGACACGTTGACCCGGCCGACCTCGATGCCGTCCATCATCTGGAAAAACCCCTGGCCGGGTGTTCCGCCGAGGATGTCGTCGGCGTTGGCCCGATAGCCGTCGAAGATCAGCTCGGTGGTGTCGATGCCCTTGTACCCGAGTTTGTCGATCTTGCCGGGGATCACCAGGCCGGGCGCCACTTCGCCGAAGCCGGTCGGCTTCTCGACGAGGAACGCGGTGAGGTTGCGGTGCGGTTTCTCGGCGCCCTCGTCCGTCTTCACCAAAACCGCCACCAGCGTGGAGCTTCCGCCGTTGGTGAGCCACATTTTCTGGCCGTCGATGGTGTAGGTGCCGTCGTCGTTGCGCTTGGCCCTGGTGCGGATCGCGGCGACGTCGGAGCCGAGCTCGGGTTCGGACATCGAGAACGCGCCCCGCGTCTCACCGGTGGCCATCCGCGGCAGGAAACGCTGCTTCTGCTCGTCGGACCCGTGCTGGCGCAACATGTAGGCGACGATGAAGTGGGTGTTGATCACGCCGGAGACGCTCATCCAGCCGCGGGCCAGCTCCTCGACGCAAAGCGCGTAGGTCAGCAGAGACTCGCCGAGCCCGCCGTACTCCTCCGGGATCATCAGACCGAACAGACCCATTTCGCGCATCTGGTCGACGATGTCCTGCGGGTAGGTGTCGGCGTGCTCGAGGTCCTGTGCGTGCGGGATGATCTCCTTGTCGACAAACTGCCGTACGTTCGCCACGATCTCGGTCTGGAACTCGGTCAGCCCCAACGTCTGCGCAATCCTGCTCATGCCCCAGCCCTTTCGAACACCGCGGCCAGGCCCTGCCCGCCGCCGATACACATCGTTTCCAGCCCGTAGCGCGCCTCGCGCCGGGTCAGTTCCCGGGCCAGCGTGGCCAGCATCCGCCCGCCGGTGGCGCCCACCGGGTGGCCGAGCGAGATTCCCGACCCGTGCACGTTCGTCCGCTCGCGGTCGGCGTCGGTGAATCCCCACTCGCGCATGACGGCCAGCGCCTGCGCCGCGAACGCCTCGTTGAGCTCGATCAGGTCGATGTCGCTCAGCTGCAGACCGGCCTTGCCGAGTGCGACCTCGGTCGCGGGCACCGGCCCGATGCCCATGATGTTCGGCGCGACACCTGCAACACCCCAGGAGACGAGCCGAACCAGCGGCCTGAGCCCCAGCTCGGCGGCCTTCTCCGACGTCGTCACGACGCACATGGACGCCGCGTCATTCTGTCCGCTGGAATTGCCGGCGGTGACGGTCGCACCCGGATCATCCCTACCGAGAACGGGTTTCAGCTTGGCCAAGGTCTCCACCGAGGCGTCGGCCCGCGGATGTTCGTCGGTGTCGATGAGGTCCTCGCCCTGTCGGGTGCGCACCGCGACGGGAATGATCTCCTCGGCGAACACGCCGTCCTTCTGCGCAGCGACCGCCCGCCGATGCGATGCCACCGCGAGCTCGTCCTGTTCCTGTCGTGAGATGCCGTACTGACGGCGCAGGTTCTCGGCAGTCTCGAGCATGCCGCCCGGCACCGGATAGTGCTGTCCCCCCGCGGTGGTACGCCCGCGCGCGAGCCCGTCGTGCACCCTGACGCCGGATCGCGCTCCGCCCCAACGCATATCCGTCGAGTAGAACGCGACGTTGCTCATGCTCTCTGCACCGCCCGCGACCACGACATCGGCATCGCCGGCGCTCACCTGGAGGCAGGCCTGGATGACGGCCTGCAACCCCGACCCGCAGCGCCGGTCGACCTGCATGCCGGGAACGGTCACCGGCAGGCCCGCGTCCAGCGCGACCACACGCCCGATCGCGGGCGCCTCGCTGTTCGGATAGCAGTGGCCGAGGATCACATCGTCGACGACGTCGGGCGCGATGCCCGTTCGGTCCAGCAGGCCCTTGAGCGCCGTCACGCCGAGGTCGACCGCGGTCAGCGATCCGAACATGCCGCCGTAGCGGCCGATCGGCGTGCGGACCGGCTCACAGATCACCGCCTCCCGCGCGCTCATACGTGGCGTCCGCCCGTCACCTCGAGGACCGTTCCGGTCATGTACGACGAGAGGTCGCTGGCGAGGAACAACGCCACGTTGGCCACCTCGGCGGGCTCACCGGCCCGACCCATCGGCACTTCGGCCAGCTTCTGATCCCAGATATGTTGTGGCATGGCCTCGGTCATCGCCGACCGGATCAAACCCGGCTGGATCGCGTTGACCCGCACTCCGAGGTGGGCCAACTCCTTGGCGGCCGCTTTGGTCATGCCCACGATGCCGGCCTTGGCCGCCGAATAGTTGGTCTGCCCGACCAGGCCGACCTTGCCCGAAATCGACGACATGTTCACGATCGCGCCTCGCTTGTTCTCGCGCATGATCGCGGCGGCCGCCTTGGTGCCGTTCCAGGTGCCCTTCAGATGCACCGCGATGACCTCGTCGAACTGCTGCTCTGTCATCTTGCGCATCGTGGCGTCGCGGGTGATGCCCGCGTTGTTCACCATGATGTCCAGGCCGCCGAAGTGCTCGACGGCAGCCGAGACGAGCGCGTCGACCTCGCCGGCCTCGGTCACATCGCAGCGCACCGCCAAGGCGGCATCCGAGCCGAGTTGCTTGGCAGCAGACACGGTCGCCGCGAGATCGAGATCGCCGAGCACGACACGCGCGCCCTCGGCGATGAAGCGCTCCGCGATGGCATAACCCAAACCCTGCGCGCCGCCCGTGACGACCGCTGTCTGATCTGTCAGCAATGACACCTGATCACCCATCCTCCGCTGTACTCGGGCCGCCGGGCCCTGGCAGACCGACATCATATTTCATATATGATTTTCGCGGCCTCGCGGCATCCCCTCGCCGAACAGGAGCACCACCCGATGACCACCGCCGAAGTCAGCGACGACGACTTCCAGGAGATCCTCGCCCAGACCCGCCATTTCGTCCGCAGCGCTGTCGTCCCGCGCGAGCAGGAGATCCTCGCCGACGACAAGGTTCCCGACGATCTGCGCGAGCAGGCCGCGAAAATGGGGCTGTTCGGTTACGCGATCCCCCAGCGGTGGGGCGGTCTCGGCCTGAACCTGGCTCAGGACGTCGAGATGGCGATGGAACTGGGCTACACCTCGCTCGCGCTGCGGTCGATGTTCGGCACCAACAACGGCATCGCGGGACAGGTGCTGGTGGGCTTCGGCACCGACGAGCAGAAGGCCGAGTGGCTCGAGCGCCTGGCCACCGGCGAAGTGGCCTCCTTCGCCCTGACCGAGCCCGGTGCGGGATCGAACCCGTCGGGCTTGCGCACCAAAGCGGTCCGCGACGGCGATGAGTGGATCATCAACGGGGACAAGCGTTTCATCACCAACGCCCCCATTGCCGACCTGTTCGTCGTGTTCGCCCGCAGCAGGCCCGCCGACGACGACGGCCCCGGCGTCGCGGTCTTCCTGGTGCCCGCCGACGCCGCAGGCGTTCAGGTCGGCGTCAAGGACGCCAAGATGGGGCAGGAAGGCGCGTGGACGGCCGACGTCAGCTTCACCGACGTCCGGGTGCCTGCAGGTGCACTGATCGGCGGCAGCGAGGACATCGGTTACCGGGCGGCGATGACGTCGCTCGCCCGCGGCCGGGTGCACATCGCGGCGCTGGCCGTCGGCATTGCACAACGCGCGCTGGACGAATCCGTCACCTACGCCGCCACCGCCACCCAGGGCGGCAAGCCGATCGGCACATTTCAGCTTGTCCAGGCGATGCTCGCCGACCAGCAGACCGGCGTGCTGGCCGGCCGCGCCCTCGTCCGTGACACCGCGCAGCGCTGGCTCACCGGAGAAGACCGCAGGATCGCGCCGTCTGCGGCCAAATTGTTCTGCACCGAAATGGCGGGCAAGGTGGCCGATCTCGCGGTTCAGGTGCACGGCGGCAGCGGGTACATGCGCGAGGTTCCGGTGGAGCGGATCTATCGCGATGTCCGGCTGCTGCGGTTGTACGAAGGCACCAGTGAGATCCAGCGGCTGATCATCGGGGGCAATCTCGTGAAAGGCGCCCAGGCATGAGCAGACTCGACGGCAAGGTGGCCTTCATCACCGGAGCAGCGCGAGGGCAGGGTCGTGCCCACGCCGTTCGGCTGGCCAGCGATGGCGCCGACATCATCGCGATCGACCTCGCCGACAAGCTTCCCGCGTGTGCCCCCTATCCTTCGGCGACGCAGGAGGATCTGAAGGAAACGGCTCGACTCGTCAAGGCCACCGGTGCGCGGATCATGGCCTCCGCCGTCGACACCCGCGATCTGGACGGGCTGCGCACCGCAGTCGACCACGGGGTCGCCGAGTTGGGCCGGCTCGACGTCATTGTCGCGAACGCGGGCATTTCTGCGCCCGCCGCCTGGAACGACATCACGCCGGAGGCGTTCAAAGACGTGATGGACGTCAACGTGACCGGCACCTGGAACACCGTGATGGCCGGCGCGCAGAAGATCATCGACGGCGGCCGCGGCGGCTCGATCATTCTGATCGGATCCGCCGCCGGCGTGAAGTTGCAACCGTTCATGATTCACTACACCGCGAGCAAGCACGCGGTCACCGGCATGGCGCGCGCGTTCGCCGCCGAACTGGGCAAGCATGCGATCCGCGTCAACAGCGTGCACCCGGGGCCCGTCGTCACCGAGATGGGGTCCGAGGAAATGGTTGCCGCGATCGCGAAGGCGGCCGAGGCCTACGGCAATCAGATCCTGATGAACATGCTCACGCCGTTCCTGCCGAGTTGGGTGGCTCAGCCCGAGGACATCGCCGCAGCGGTGTCTTGGTTGGCCAGCGACGACTCGAAACTGGTAACCGCACAGGAGATTTCGGTCGACCAAGGCTCGACGCGCTACTGAATCAGAAAACCACGGTTTGGTTGCCGTACCGAATGATCCTGTCCTGGCAATGCCAGAGCACCGCCCGTGACAAGACCACCCGTTCGACGTCCGCGCCGAGCCGTGTCAGATCCTCGACCGAATGCCGATGGTCGACCCGCACCACGTCCTGTTCGATGATCGGTCCGTCGTCGAGTTCTTCGGTGACGTAGTGCGCGGTCGCCCCGACGAGTTTCACGCCTCGCTCCTTGGCCCTGCGATACGGCGCCGCCCCGATGAACGCGGGCAGAAACGAGTGGTGGATGTTGATCAATGGACAGCCGACGTTCGACAGGAAATCGCGGCTGAGGATCTGCATGTACCTCGCCAGAACCACCAGATCGACGTTGCCGCGCAGGAGATCGAGCTGACGCCGTTCGGCCTCTGCCCGGATGTCTTTCGTCGAAGGGACGTGGAGGAAGGGCACTCCGAAGGGCCGGACGGCGTCGGCGAGGTCGGGATGGTTCGAGATCACCATCGACACCGACATGTCCAACTCGCCGCGACGATTGCGCCAGAGCAGATCCAGGAGACAGTGGTCTTCCCGCGACGCAAGGACCGCCACGCGTTTCGGTTTGGCCGCTTCGGTCAGCCGGAAGTCCATGTCGAACCGGCCGGCGACGCGCTCGGCGAAGTCGCGCTCCAACGCATCGCGCGCCGCCGTCAGCCCCGGAAGATGAAAAAATGGTGCGCTGCATGAACGTGCCGCCGGATTGTTCGGTGGCATGTTGATCCAGCGAAACAATGTTGGCGCCGGCCCTGGCCAGAAAACTGCTGACCGCTGCGACCAGGCCGGGGCGGTCTGCGCACCGCAGCAGCAGCCGTCCGACGTCTTTGGCGGGAAGGTCGCCGCTGCCCCCTTTCGGGTACTCCTGGGCCTCGACGTCCGTTGGGGTGGACACCCCACAACGGTCTCATTCCCGCGATCCACCCGGGGCGGTCTGCGGTGGAAAACCTCACCGGACACCGGCATCATCGCTGATGGGCGTCGCTGTCTCGCTATCCGCACCAATCGGCGACGGACGCGGGCTTAGTTGACGGCAACGTAAATCGCCCGCGTCAGCTCCTCAAAATTATTCGCCTAATAGTCGCTGAACCTCAATTCATCTGCGGTTATTGACGACGATGACAGTTGCCCAGCAATTCGGATATCAAATGCCCGCAAACAAGCTAGTCAATCGAGGAAATTTTTGCGACCCAAGATCGGCCCGCTAGCTGGAATAACGGTCTTCAATAGAGCAATACTCAGTACCTGGGTATTCATATAGACCGCATGTGAATGCCGCCCCCGGCAACTGCGACTATCGACCATTCTGGTCGCTGCTGCCCGAACGATGGGACAAAAATGACCGTTCCTCTGCTGAGTGTCAACCCCCAGCTTTTGGCCTCTCCGCTCCGAGAGGGAATCAGCTGGTTTGATTCCGACACGAACTGCACGGTCGTCGTCTCAACACCGTCCGCCGATCCCGGCCTGTGGGCCGGTTTCGTCGAGGGCGCGGCATGCAGCTACCTGCGGCACGGCATCGATCGCGCGTTGGACATGGATTCGCTGCTCGACGAGGCCAATACCCGGCTGTTCCATGTGGTGGTGAACGACGCCGGGACGATCATGGGCGGAATCCGCGCCAAGGGTCCGTTGGAGTCGGCCGAGGAATCGCATGCCATTGTCGAGTGGGAAGACCGGCCGGGTCTGCGCACGGTGCGCAAAATGCTGACCGATCGGCTGCCGTTCGGCGTCGTGGAGATGAAAACCGCCTGGATGACCGACGACCCGAACCGCAGCCGATCGCTGGGGAGCACCCTGGCGCGAACCCCGTTCTCGGCCATGGCACTGCTGGATGCGCAGTTCGTGGTGGCGACGGCCGGGTCGCATGTCCTCAACCGGTGGCGCACCTCCGGGGGCGTCGTGGCCACCAAGGTTCCCGCGACGCCCTATCCCGACGACCGATACCGTACGAAGATGATGTGGTGGGACCGCAGCACCTTCACCAATGACGCCGCTCCCGAGCAGGTCTCGAAGATCTTCAACGAGATGGCCATCCTCGCGCGTCAGCTCGACCATCTCGATGCCCAGGCACTCGGCAGCAGCCTGTGACCCCAGCCGGCGGCGAATCTTTCACCGCAACGGTCCTTGTCGAGGCCGAACCGCACAACGATCAGCTGTTGTCGGAGTTGCGGGCCGACCCCGGGGTCGACGTCATCGACAGGTGGCGAGAACAGCGCGACGAACTGCGCCTGCTCCGCCCTCCGCCCGCTCTCGACATCGTCGAAGAGCCGAAGACGTGGGCCTTCTACCCTTGGCGGCGAACGGTCACGAGCATCCTGGGGCCGCTGGGCTTTCGGGCCCTGCGGCTCAACCGCAACCGGAATCTGATCACCGCCGATGAACAGGACAGGCTCGGTCGGCTGCAGATCGGAGTCGTCGGACTCAGCGTCGGCCACGCCATCGCCCATATCCTCGCGCAGCAGGGACTGTGCGGTCGGCTCCGCCTCGCGGACTTCGACGAGCTGGAGTTGTCGAACCTGAACCGGGTGCCTGCCACGGTGTTCGACGTCGGCGCGAACAAGGCCGTGCTGGCGGCCAGGCGAATCGCCGAGATCGACCCCTACCTTCCGGTCGAGGTGTTCGACCGGGGCATCACGACCGACTCCGTCGACCGGTTCCTCGACGGAGTCGACATCCTCGTCGAGGAGTGCGACTCGCTCGATACAAAGGTTCTGGTCCGCCAGGCGGCTCGCGCGCGCGGAATCCCGGTGTTGATGGCCACCGGCGACCGCGGCACCCTCGACGTCGAACGGTTCGATCTCGAGCCTGGACGCCCGCTGCTGCATGGTCTTCTCGGCGACGTGGAATTCGCCGAGCTCGCCGGGCTGCCGAGCGAGGACAAGGTGCCCTATGCCCTCCGCATGATGGACGGCGGCCAGCTGTCGGCGCGGATGGCCGCTTCCCTCGTCGAGGTCGGAACCACCCTGGCCACCTGGCCACAGGTCGCCGCCGAGGTGGCCCAGGGCGCCGCACTAGTGGCCGACGCGGTGCGACGAATCGGGCTCGGTGAGAACCTGCCGTCCGGCCGCGTCCGCATCGACGTCGGGGCCGACCTCGACGGGGTCCGTGACCCGCTGGCATCGAACCAGCCGGTGGATCAGGACCAGGACCAGGACGTCGAGCGCACACCGACAGACGCCGTCGACAGGGTCGTCGCCGCCGCGGTTCGCGCCCCGTCGGGCGGAAATGCGCAGCCGTGGCACATCTCCACCGACGAGCAGACGGTCACCATCGCGCTCGCCCCCGAGTACACGTCGACGATGGACGTGGGCTATCGCGCGAGCGCCGTCGCCGTGGGCGCCGCAGCGTTCAACGCGCGCGTCGCGGCGGCCACCGACGGGATCCTCGGACCGCTCACCTTCGAATCCGGCGACGATGCAGGCTCGGTGCGCGCCGTTCTGCGCCTCGGCTCCGAATCGGACGCCAACCTGGTCGCCCTGTACGACGCGATGCTCGCCAGGGAAACGAACCGTCACCACGGCAAGCAGCGATCGCTGCCCGACGACGTCGTGGACCGCCTGCACGCCGCGGCCGAGCGCGAAGGAGCCCGCCTACACCTGCTGACCTCACCGAATGATGTGGCCAGGGCGGCGGAGATGCTGGCCGAATCGGACCGGATCCGCTACCTCACGCCGCATCTGCACGCCGAAATGATCTCCGAGGTGCGCTTTCCCGGGGACACGTCGCAGGACTCGGGAATCGATGTGCACAGCCTGGAGATGAACCCGGCGGACCTGGTCAAGCTCGACGTTCTGCGGCGTCCCGACGTGATGGCCCGTCTCAGCGACTGGGGCCTGGGCTCGGCTCTCGGCTCCGACACCCGGGAGCGGGTGCTGGCCAGTTCGGGCCTGGCCGTGGTGTCGACCGACGGCCGCGACCTGACGGACTACGCGCGCGCCGGGTGTGCTGTCGAAGCGGTCTGGATCGCCGCTCAGCTGTGCAGCCTGGCGGTGCAACCCATCTCACCGGTGTTCCTATACGCCCACGACGACGAGGAGCTGGAGGCGCTCTCCCCGGCCCACGCGTCGACTCTGCGGCGGCTCAGCGGTGAGTTCCGCGAACTCTCAGCTATTGAGCCCAGCGAATCACTTGCGTTGGTCCTGAGATTCGCCGACGCGCCCGCCACGTCGGTGAGGAGTCGGCGTCGGACGGCTGATACCAGTAGTCTCTTGGCATAACAGCAGACCCCGGAGCAAACGTGGCTCGTACCCTCGACGAAGTCGTCACCGCCGTCGCAACCTCACTCATGGGGGTGGACGCGGCGACCAACGCTGCCGCGAGCCAGCGCGTCCTCGCCGACCTCGTTGGCCATTTCGGGGTCGACGTCAGCTTCCTGCGCCACAACGACCACGAGATCCGTGCGACGAAGCTGGTCGCGGAGTGGCCGGTTCGCCCCGACATCCCCGACCCGGACCCGCTCGGGCGTCGTCTACTTCGCCGACGCCGACCCCGTGTTCGCGGCCGCCGAGACCGCGAAGGAAATCCTCCTCTTTCGCCCGGAACCGTCCACCGACGACTACCAGAAGACCATCGAGGAGGCCCGCAACATCCCCGGGGTGACGATGGCCGTCGTGCCGATGCTGTCCGGCGACGTCACCACGGGTTGCCTGGGATTCGTCAAGTTCGGCGACAGGGAGTGGACGCCTGCAGAGCTGAACGCGCTCAAGGCGATCGCATCGCTGTTTGCGCAGCTGCAGGCGCGCATCGTCGCCGAGGATCAACTCCGCTTTCTGGCCGAACACGATGACCTGACCGGTCTGAACAACCGTCGCGCCCTGCTCGCGCACCTCGACCAGCGGTTGGCACCGGGACAGCCGGGCCCGGTCTCCGCCCTGTTCCTCGACCTGGACCGGCTCAAGGCCATCAACGACTACCTGGGCCACACCGCAGGCGACTGGTTCATCCGCGTCTTCTCCAAACGGCTCAGGGAAGGGGCGGAGGGCCCCAACCTGATCGCCCGCCTCGGCGGTGACGAGTTCGTCGTCGTACCGGTGCAGCCGATGAGCGCCGACGAGGCCGAGACCCTCGCCAACCGACTGCAGACGATGCTGCGCGAGCGCGTGTCCATCGACGGCGAGATGCTCACCCGCACGGTCAGCATCGGCGTCGCACTGGGTGTGCCCGGCCGGGACACCACGTCCGATCTGCTGCGCCGAGCCGATCAGGCCCTTCTTGCTGCGAAGAGCGGCGGCGGCAACAAGATCGCGGTGTTCTCCGACGACATGTCGCTGAAGGGCGAGTTCCGCAACGACATCGAGTTGCATCTGCAGAGCGCGATCGAGAACGGCGCCCTGGTCCTGCACTATCTGCCCGAAGTCGACATGCGCACCGGTGAGATCCTCGCGTTCGAGGCGCTGGTGCGCTGGCAGCACCCGACTCGCGGCCTGCTCTCCCCCAACGCGTTCATCGGGGTCGCCGAGTCGATCAACTTTGCTGGCGAGCTCGGCCGCTGGGTGATGCGCGCCGCCTGCGCCGAATTCCGCAAATGGCGGTCCAAAGGAATCGGAGAGGACGCCGTATTGCGGCTCAACGTTTCCCCGGTGCAGCTGGTGACCGAGGGTTTCGTCGAAACGGTCGCGGGGATCATCGACGAGTTCGGGCTCGACGGCGGATCCGTGTGCCTGGAGATCACGGAGAGCGTGGTCGTGCAGGACATCGAGACCACGCGGATCACGCTGGCCGGCTTGAAAGAGGTCGGCGTCCAGATCGCGATCGACGACTTCGGCACCGGTTACAGCGTGCTGTCGCACCTGAAATCGCTGCCGGTCGACACGCTGAAAATCGACAAGAGCTTCGTCCGCGAGCTCGGGACGAACCCTGGCGATCTCGCGATCGTGCGGGCCGTCATCGCGCTGGCCGAATCGTTCGGCCTGGAACTGGTGGCCGAGGGCGTGGAAACCGAAGAGGCGGCGCTGACGCTGCTGCGGCACGGATGCCACCGGGCACAGGGCTTCCTGCTGTCGCGCCCCGTGGCGGGCGATGTGATGGAATCGCTACTTGCCCAGCGGCGGATACCGGTGCAGTTCTCCGCAGCACCAGTTCGGTGACCGCTCCCGCCGGGCCTCGCGCGCGGTGTCCAGCAGATGCCGAGACACCGGGCGGCACGTCGTGTGCGGGGTGATGAGCGGAGGGGGGGCCGTGACGACCTCTACCCTGCCGAACCGGCTCGGTGCCCGGCGCAAGATGCTGACCTGCAACGTGGTGTAGGCCGACACATCGCAGGGCGTGACGGCCCCGGCATCGTGTCCACCCGTGGAAACCAGCACGCCGCGCCGGGCTCGCACAGCTCGCGGTCCCCACGGTGTGCCGACGACGGCACCGAGGGCACGGCCCTCCTCGAAGACGATGCGCTGCAGCGGGCTGTCCATGCTGATGTCGATTCCGCGCTGACAGGCCTGCACGCACAACCAGTCGCTCACCACCAGGCTCCGCAGGTCAGGCCCCGTACGGATGACGCCGATCGGTCTCACTTCGAACGGTTCATCACGGCTCGAGCGCATGGTGACGGCGCTGCGGTCCGATACCTGGCTGTAGAGGAACCCGTACGGCGAGGCGAGGCAGGCCGCGGCCCAACTCTGCAGTCCAGAGCCCATGAACGGGGCCACCCGCGGTGACCTAGACAGGGCGGGCGCCAGGTCGTCGACGACCTTGGCCGGCGTCGCCGTGATCGGGGCGGCTTGCGCGCCGGCGAGCAGGTTTTGCGACAAGTCGCGAAAGTACTGCTCGGTCTCGGCGTCTCTGACGTCGATGGCCGCCGCATCCGACACGAAGGCATCCAGACCGGCATCCACGGCTACGATGGCCGTTGCGAGGCCCCCGACACCGGAACCGGTGCAAACAACGTCGACCTCGTCATCCCATTTCACAGCAATTCACCGTCCAATTGCCAACAGTCCGAATAATTCACAAACGCAGGCTTCTCTTCGGTAATTGCGCACACAGATAATTGCCATTACCAATTTCGGCAAATGAGTGACATTGCCATTGAGCTATGGCACCGAGGTATGCTGGCATATCCCCCGACTCCGAACGAAGAGTCACCACAAGGCAGAGATTACATACCTTTCTTGCGGATCCCGCGATTACCTCCAGTTGAGTAACTAGGTTTACTATGTGCCTACCGAGCAGAGGGGAACCCATGGACCTGCAGTGGTCGGAAGCCGACGCCGCCTTTCGCGATGAGGTGCGAAGCTTCCTCGACGAGAAGTTGACCCCCGGACTGCGCACCGCGGGCCGACTCATGACGAGTGTGTACGCCGACCACGACGCGAGCATGGAGTGGCAGCGGATCCTGCACGAGCGCGGCTGGGCTGCACCGGCATGGCCCGTCGAGCACGGCGGCTGCGACTGGACCCTCACACAGCATTACATATTCGGCAGAGAATCGACGCTGGCGGGCGCACCGTCGCTGTCTCCCATGGGAATTCGCATGGTGGCGCACGCGATCATCGCCTTCGGCACCGATGCACAGAAGGCGTTTTTCCTGCCCCTCATTCTCACCGGCGAGGTGTTCTTGTGTCAGGGGTACTCCGAGCCCGAGGCCGGGTCGGATCTGGCGTCGCTGTCGATGGCGGCCGTCGACGACGGTGATGATCTGGTGTGCACCGGCAGCAAGATCTGGACCACTCACGCCCGCGAGGCGAACTGGATGTTCGGCCTGGTACGCACCTCACGCGGTGAGAAGCGTCAGCAGGGCATCACCTTCGTACTCATCGATATGACCTCCCCGGGCATCCAAATCCGCCCCCTGGTGATGACGTCGGGTGAGGAGGTGCAGAACCAGGTCTTCTTCGACGAGGTGCGGGTGCCGAAAGCCAACGTGCTCGGCACGATCGACGACGGCTGGACGGTCGCGAAGTACCTGCTGGAATTCGAACGGGGCGGCGGCGCGTCCTCCCCCGCGCTGCAGGTGATGGCCGAGGAGATCGCCACCGCGGCCGCCGAAATGCCCGGTCCCGATGGCGGTTACCTGATCGATGACCCGGCGTTCGCGCGCAAGCTGGCCGATGCGCGGATCCGTACCGACGTCCTCGAGATCCTCGAGTACCGCGTACTGGCAGCGGTGTCCGAGGGCAAGAACCCCGGCACGGCCTCCTCGATGCTCAAGGTGGTCGCGACCGAGCTGAGCCAGACGCTGACCGAGATCGCGATGGAGGCGGCAGGACCGCGCGGACGCGCCTATCAACCGCATGCGACGCGCCCCGGCGGTCCGGTGACCGATTTCGAGCCGCCGCCGGACGGGTACGTCAGCGGCGAACCGTGGCAGGCGGTCGCGCCGCTCCGCTACTTCAATGACCGCGCCGGCTCGATCTACGCCGGCAGCAACGAGATTCAGCGCAACATCCTCGCCAAAGCTGCATTGGGGCTGTAGATGGACTTCAATCTGAGCAAGGAACAGGAACTGCTCCGCAACGGGCTGACGAAGTTCCTGGCCACCCGTTACGACCTCGAGAAGAGCCGCTCTGCGGCCAAAACCGGCATCGGCTGGCAGCCCGAGATCTGGCGGGCGTTCGCCGACGAGCTGGGAATCCTCGGCGCGACGCTGCCCGAGGGCGAGGGCGGACTCGGCGGTGGCCCAGTCGAACTCATGGTCATCACCGAAGCGCTCGGGCATGCCTTGGCGGTCGAACCGTATGTCGACACCGTCATCGTCGCGGGCGGCCTGCTGCGGCGCGCCGGCGGCGAACGGGCCACAGCGCTGCTGGAGGCAATATTGGCCGGCAACGCGATCGTCGCGCTGGCCGCCGGCGAGGCGGAATCCGGCGATCGCTGGCAGGACGCCGCAACCACCGCCGAGCCTGCGGACGAAGGATGGGTCCTCAACGGGCGCAAGGCCGTAGCGATGTCAGCGCCGTTGGCGACGCATCTGTTGATCACGGCGAGAACCGCAGAGGGTCTCTCGTTGTTCCTCGTCGACCTCGATTGCGTGGACACCGGTCTGACGCTGACCGGATACCGGACCGTCGATGACCGCCGCGCAGCGGATCTGGTGCTCGACGGCCTGCGAGTCCCCGGCGACGCCTTGCTCGGCGAAGCGGGCCGGGCGTGGCCGTCGATCGAACAGGCCCGTGACGAAGGCGCAGCCGCGATCTGCTCGGAGGCCGTGGGCTGCATGCGAAAGATGTTGGCGGACACCGTCGAATACTGCAAACAACGTCAACAGTTCGGCGTGCCCATCTCTAGCTTCCAGGTGCTGCAGCACCGGATGGTCGACATGCACATCGAGCTCGAACAGGCGGTCGCCGCCGTCCTGCTCGCGGTGCTGCACCTCGAGGACGAGGCCGCCGTCCGGGCGCGGTCGGTGTCGGCGGCGAAAGCGACGGTCGGCCGAGCGGCCCGCTTCATCGGTCAGCAGGCCGTGCAGCTGCATGGCGGCATGGGCATGACCGAAGAACTGGCGATCGGCCATTACTTCAAGCGGCTGACCGCGATGCAGTACGAATTCGGCACCACCGACCACCACATCGCGCGGTACGCCGAGCTGTCCCGGCTGCCGCGGTAACTCAACGTACCGGCATGGCAACGCCTTCGGTGATCGTCAGCAGCTGACCGTACGACAGCGGCATCACGAGTCCGGGGTGCCCGCCGCGGTCCAGACCACCGGATAGCGCGCCAGCGTCTCGTCGACAATCGTGCGCAGCCTGGTTGGGTGCCCCGTGGGCGCGACGCCCCCGATCGCCTGGCCGGTGGCGTCGCGCACGAACGCGGGACTCGCCTTCGTGATCGAGGCGGCGCCCAGCAGACGCGCCAACAAATCGGTGTTCACCCGATGGGCGCCGCTGGCCATCACCAGCAGCGGGTTGCCGTCACACTCGAAAACCAGGCTGTTGGCGATCGCGCCGACCTCGCAGCCCAGCTGTTCGGCGGCGGCCGCCGCGGTCTTTGCGTCAGCGTCGAGAATGGTGATCTCCGGCTCGATGCCGTCCGCGGCCAGCGCGGTAGCAACCCGTGCATTGCGTGGCTTCACGGGAGATCATTGTCGCCGCCTGCCCCGAACGCGTCCGAGGTGCCTCGTAGTGTGGTCGACGTGAGCTCGCGTGGATGGGTGTTGTTCATCGCGATGAGCATCATCTGGGGCATTCCGTATCTCATGATCAAGGTCGCCGTCGAAGGCGTCTCGGTTCCCGTGCTGGTGTTCGCCAGAACCGCGGTGGGCGCGGCCGTGCTGCTGCCGCTTGCGCTGTCGAGCGGGATTCCCGCGATGGTTCGCCAACATTGGAAGGCCCTGCTCGGCTTCTCCTTCTTCGAGATCATCGCCGCATGGTTTCTGATCTCGGACGCCGAACGCCACTTGACGAGCTCGATGACCGGACTCCTGATCGCCGCCGCGCCGATCATCGCGGCGATCCTGGATCGTTTCACCGGCGGTGAGCAACGGCTCGGATTGCGGCGAATCCTGGGCCTCGGCGTCGGGCTGACCGGGGTTACCGTGCTCGCCGGCCCGCACCTCGCAGGCGGAAGCGTGTGGCCGATCGTCGAGGTGCTGATGGTGGCCACCTGCTACGCGATCGCTCCGCTGATCGCGGCCCGCCATCTTTCCGAGGTGCCCGCGCTTCCGATGACCGCGGCCTGCTTGGGATTCGCGGCGCTGGTCTACGCCGCTCCCGCCTCAGCAACGTGGCCGAACGAGATGCCATCGCCGCGCGTCCTGCTGGCGCTCGCCGGATTAGCTGTGATTTGCACGGCCTTGGCGTTCATCGTGTTCTTCGCACTCATCCGCGAGGTGGGCGCCGCCCGCGCACTGGTGTTCACCTATGTGAACCCTGCGGTCGCTCTGCTGGCCGGCGTGGTCGTCCTGAGCGAGCCGCTGACCTTGTGGAACGTGGCGGCGCTGGTGCTGATCCTTGCCGGTTGCGTGCTGGCGACGCATCGGCCCGCCGAGGCGCTGCCGGACCCGCAGTCCGACGAGCACGTCGCCCGATAGTTCGCCACCACTCAGGTCGATACCCGTAGATGGTTGCTTTGTGCATTAGCTTGGTGATGTGGAGATCAGCGGGTCAGCGCGCGAGCGTCAGCCCGACGTCACGAGGCCCGTCGACGACGAGATCCGACGCACAATGCTGCGCCACATGCTGATCGCCCGCGGTATCGACGACGAGGCGGCCCGATTGGAGAATCAAGGCGCGCTGGACCTCTGGCTGTCATGCCGCGGCCAGGAGGCGGCGCAAGTCGGGTCGGCGATGGCGATCGGTGACGCGCCGGTGGTTTTCCCCAGCTATCGGGAACACGCGGTCGCCGTGGCGCGCGGCATCGACGCCATCTCGTTGGCGGCGCAATGGGCGGGCCGTACGTACTGCGGCTGGAATCCGCGTCGGCACCGGTTCTTTCCCTACACGTTGGTGTTGGCCGCCCAGGCGCTGCACGGTGTGGGATACGCCATCGGCCGGCGGCTGCAGAACATGCCCGAGACGGTCGTCGTCTACTTCGGCGACGGTGCGACGAGCGAAGGCGATACGTCGGAGGCGTTGAACCTGGCCGCGGTCGAGTCTGCCCAGGTGCTGTTCATCTGCCAGAACAACGGCTGGGCGATCTCCAAACCGAGCCACGAGCAGATGCTGACCTCGATCGCCGATCGCGCCAACGGCTTCGGGGTTCGATCCTGGTCCATCTCGGCCGACGATCCCGACCTGACCTACCTCAGTTGCCTCGAGGCGAGGCGTTATGTCGAAGCGTCGGAGGCGCCGGCGCTCATCGAATTGCGGACGACCCGCATCGGCGGCCATACCACAACCGATCCCCATGTCAGTTACCGCGAGCCCGACGAACTTGCGACGGCGTCCGCCAGCGATCCCGTCGAGCACTACCGCCGAACACTGCTCGCCGACGGCACCGTCGACGCGCAATGGCTGAGCGCCGTCGAGGCCGAGGTCGAGCGCACTCGGCACGCACTGCTGGAAGCCTTCACCCCGTGACCGGTTCAACATCCACCCTGGCCGAATCGATCAACGGCGCCTTGACCGAACTGATGAAAAGCGATGACTCGGTGGTGCTCATCGGCCAGGACATCGGCCGTCTCGGCGGCGTGTTCCGGGTGACCAAGGGCTTGCAGGAGCGTTTCGGACGCGATCGCGTGCGCGACGCGGTGCTCGCCGAGTCGTCCATCGTGGGACAGGCGATCGGCATGGCGCTCAGCGGACTGAAACCGGTTTGCGAGATCCAGTTCGAGGGCTTCATCTATCCCGCGATGAACCAGATCGTCACCCAGGCTGCGCGAATCACCTCGCGTTGGAACGATGACATTGCGCTCAATCTCGTGATCCGGGTCCCCATCGGCGGTGGCATCCGCGCCGTCGAACACCACAGCGAATCGAACGAGGCGTACTTCGCGCACACGCCGGGTCTGCATGTCGCGTTTCCCTCCTGCCCGAGCGACGCGGCCGCGATGCTGAAGCACTCCTGCACTCTCGGCTCACCGGTGATCTTCTTCGAGCCGAAACGCCTGTATTTCAAACGAAGACAGCAACCCCGGGAGCTTTCCCAACCGGTATCGCCTCTGAGCGCCCGCGTCGTGCGGCACGGTGCCGACATCACTGTCGTCGCATTCGGCGCGGTGCTGGAGGAAGTGCTCGCCGCAGCCGACCGGCTCGCCTCCGACATCGCTGTCGAGGTGGTCGATCTGCGCTGGATCGCTCCGATGGACACCGACACCGTGCTCGGCTCGGTGGCGCGCACCGGTCGCCTGCTGGTGGTACACGAGGCGATCGGGTTCGGCGGCGTGGGCGCCGAAGTAGTGGCGACCGTGGCGGAACACGGCTCTGAGCACTTGAGGTCACCGATGCGCCGGCTGGCGGCGCCGCGGCGGCTGTATCCGCCTGCCGACTACGAGAAGCATTACCTGATCGGCATTCCGGACATTGTCGGTGCGATCGAGGAGATGTGCGGATGAACGATTCCGTTGAGATCCTGGTGCCGGAGTTCGGACATGGACTGACCGAAGCCCTTGTCGTGGAATGGCTGGTATCAGTCGGAGATGTCATCGATCGCGGCGATGTGGTCGCGGTATTGGAAACCGACAAGAGCAGTGTCGACCTGTTGGCCGAGAAGCCGGGCAGGATCGTGGAGATCATCGTCGCTGCACGTTCGATCACCACGTCAGGTGCTGTGTTGTACAAACTCGACGAACGAGAATGAAAGGCGAAGCAATGCCGCCCATAGATGAGCGATTGAACTCGGTGATGTTGTCGATCATTCGGCGCCGGACTCCGAGCGCCGAGGTAGGTGACTTCGACAAGCAGATCTACGACCTCGATATGGACTCGCTGGATGTCGTGGACCTCAGCCAGGCGCTCGAAAAAGAGTTCGGCGTGGAGGCCGACCTGGAACGCGTCGCCGACTGCTTGACGCCCGCGGAAATCGGTTCCTACTTCCGAGAATTGATCGGCTCGCCATGACGGCGGGCATCGTCGATATCGTCACGGCGACCCCCGGCGAGCACGTCGACAACAGCCACTTCGATGCGATCGGCCTGACCGACGAATGGATCCGGCGACGCACCGGGGTTGCCGCGCGCTGGTGGATGGACCCCGATATGCCCTTGGAGGATGCGGCGGCACAGGCGTGCGCACCGCTGGTCGCACGCCATCAGGAGCGGGTGAACATCACCACGCTGATCGTCGCCAGCTGCTCCACCGGCGGAAAGGTTCCCGGGATCGCACAGCGGGTCGCGAAGCAATCGGGCTTGCCGACCGAGGTCCTGACCTACGACATGAACGCGGCCTGCAGTGGCTTCGTGTACGCCTTGATTTCCGGGCTGTCACTCTGTCGGCCCGGTGAGGCGGTGATCGTCTGCGCCGCCGAGGCGATGTCACGCCTGATCGACAAACGCGACCGCAACACGGGCTGCCTGTTCGGCGACGGCGTGGGTGCGGTGCTGGTCGAGGGGCGGCCGACGTTCCGGGCTCACAACTGGCACGCCGGTTGTGACGGCGACCGGGTCGACCTCATGCGAGGGGAGATCGGCGGCGGCATCAGGCTGGACGGGATGCAGGTGTACGACCGCGCCGTCAAGACCATGTCGGACACGTTCAATCGCCTGCACGACGATGGGATCAAGCCAACGGTTGTCGTTGGTCACCAAGCCAATTCGCGGATCCTGCAGAAGGTTCGAGAACAGGTCGACGCGGGTGACGCAGTGTTCGTCGACAGCGTCGAACAGTTCGGCAACACGTCGGCGGCATCGATACCCCTGGCGCTGGGCAGCTGTGTGAACGAGCAATCCATTCCGGCGACAGGCAGGATGGCGCTCGTGGCTTACGGCGCCGGTGAGGCCTGGGGTGGCGTGTCGGTGGACTACGACCTCACTGACGCCATGGCGCTGCCCGGATCGTGACCGAGGTCGTCCTCGTCACCGGGGCCTCCCGCGGCGTTGGCGCCGACATCGCGGTTCAGCTGGCGGCACCGCACCGCCACGTCATCGTGAACTACCGCGAGAAGGCGAAGCGCGCCGACGCGGTCGTCGAGGATGTTCGGGCGGCCGGCGGACAGGCCACGGCTGTGCGCGCCGACGTGACCGACGAGCAGGCGGTGGCGGCGATGCTCGACGGCGTCGCCGCGCGGTTCGGCACCCTGAATGCCCTGGTGCTCAACGCATCCGGCGGCCTGGAGCCCGGCGCCGACCCCGGCTATCCGATGCGGCTCAACTGCGATGCACAGGTGCGGCTGGCCCAGCGCGCGCTTCCCATGATGTCCGCGGGAGGCCGGATCGTCTTCGTCACCAGCCATCTGGCGCATTTTCACGGTCGAAAACCCGTGCCCGCCGACTACCTGCCGATCGCCACGAGCAAGCAGGCCGGTGAGGACGCGTTACGCAGCTTGCTTCCGACGTTCGCCGCGGCGGGAGTGACGTTGGTCGTGGTGTCCGGCGACATGCTCGAGGGAAGCACCATGGTCCGTCTGTTCGAGCGGCGCGATCCCGATGCGATCGCGCGGCGCCGCCAAGCCAGCGGCGGGCTGCCGACTGCCGAAGAGTTCGCGAGCGCGATCGTGCGCGCCACCCACGAGCCGCACCGCAGCGGCGACACGATTTACCTCGGCGGATCGGACTACTTCACTTAACATTTCGGTCACAGCCGAAGCGGACGAACGGGACGCCCGAATGCCCTCTGATTACGCGATGCGCCGCATCGAGATCCTGATGTTCGACGGGCTCGACGAACTCGACGTCGTCGCGCCGTACGAAATCCTCGTGTCGACGGGTTATCGGGTTCAGCTCGTCACGGTGGAGCCTCGCCCGTCCGTTACCGGTGCGCACGGGATGACGCTGGCGCCGCATCGGGTACTCGGCTCCGGCCAGGACCTGCTCATCGTTCCGGGCGGACGCTGGGCGTCGAAGGCTTCCGACAGCGCGTGGGGTGAAGTGCAGCGGGGTGTCATTCCCTCCGCGATCGCCGACCGGCATGCGGCGGGGACTCGCATCGCCGGTGTGTGCACCGGGGCCATGCTGATCGCTGCGAGCGGGATCCTGCGCGGCAGACCGGCGGTCACCCACCGGTCGGCCCTCGAGGACCTCCGCGCATCCGGTGCGGACGTGCATCCCGAGGCCCGTGTCGTCGACGACGGCGATGTGCTGACGAGCGGCGGTGTCACGTCGGGTATCGACCTGGCGCTTCATCTCATCGAGCTCGATCGCGGCCGGGACGCCGCACTTCGCGAAGCCACGCGTATCGAACACGACTTCCGAGGGCCGGTGTTGACGCCGTAGCACCGGTCTTGTCACCGGGTCGGCGAGGCATGACCGATGGGCGTCGCGCTCGATGCGGCTGGCGCGGAAACGGAGTCCTACCGTGCTCGCGAGCGCGATCGGCGCGAGCCGTGAGCCGGGCGACAGTCGGAGACGGTCTATGTGGCGGTCGGACTATTTGGCCTAGGTCACCCGACGGTCACCGCATCACCAGCGAGATGCTGTCGCGGCCGTGATTTTGCTAGTAGGCAAACAGAGTTAGCTGTCGTCGGCGTCGGACGCGAGCGCTCGCCGGGCTCGGTCGGCCGCCCAAACTCCAGCAAATAAGTTTTGCTGGCCACGCCTTGTTTATCGTTCAAGATGCTTTGAACTCGCGATATGGCGTTCTGGACGCCGCACCAGAGCGCAGCGGTCGTTGAGCATGCAAATTAAATACAAACACCCGAGAAGAAGGCTTTTGCCGCCGCGGATTTCTCGGTTACTCTTTGCTCAGTCTCTCAGCTGAGAGAACCCTGGGGGGAGGGTCCCCACTGAGAGCAAAACTTATACTGGAGGGCACATGAAGAAGACCATCATCGCCGGCATCGCGGGTGCGGCCATCGCGGGAGGGGCGCTCGGTTTCGCCGCGCCGTCCTCGGCCACTCCCTGCGCCTACTTTCCAACGAACGTACCCGGCCGACAGTAATGAGGCGATTGCGCGCGGCGGCATCTGCGGTCTCCCCGACATCGCAGGATCCATCGCGAACGCGGGTGTGAACTTCTCGCAGAACTTCAGCCCGAGCGTTGCGGCGGGCAACCTGCAGAGCAACTTCAGCCCAGGCAACGCGGCGCAGCACCTGCAGGACAACTTCAACCCGACTACTGCGGCCAACAACCTCAACACCAGCATCACCAAGGGCGTTGGCTCCGAGGGCTAGAACCCGCCGATCTGACGACACCCCCGAGCCCATCAGGGCCCGGGGGTTTTCGTTATGACGCCGTTGCCGGGCACCTGCGCAATAACCGCCGCCGCTAGCGCGTTGCAGCGATTGCAACCTGAGGCGCAGAGACCGGAGGACGAGTGGACACCTGGGATGCGATTCGCGCACGGCGCAACGTCAGAACCTACAAACCGGACTCGCTGACCGTTGAAGACCTGCACCGCATCGTGGAGGCAGGGTGGCGGTCACCGTCTGCCAAGAACCGTCAACCGTGGGATTTCGTGATCGTGACGGACCCCGATCAACTACGGGAATTGTCCACGGTGTGGCAGGGCGCACGCCATATCGCGACGGCGCCCGCGGCGGTCGCGCTGGTCGCTCCCCAGCCGCCCGACGAGCGGCGCAAGGTGATCGACCAGTACGACCTCGGCCAGGCGACGATGGCCATGATGCTGGCCGCGACCGAACTCGGGATCGGCACAGGCCATTCGTCCGTGGGCGACCAGGAGAAAGCCCGCGCGATCCTCGGCGTCCCCGACGATCACGTCGTCGCCTACCTGATCGGACTGGGCTATCCCGCCGACCGCGTTCTTACGCCGATCACCAAGCCGAATCGCCGACCGTTCGAAGACGTCGTCCACCGCGGAAAGTGGTGATCGCCGGGCCGTAGCACCGGGTCTTGTCACCGGATCGGCGAGTCATGACGATGGGCCGATGTCGGCTGCCAAACGCGTCCTCGTCCTCGGGTCCGGATTCGCCGGGCTGTGGGCCGCGCTCGGTGCGGCCAGGAGACTCGACGAGCTTGGCGTCGCCGGCGGAGCGGTCGACATCACCGTCATCAGCTCGCAGCCGTACCACGACATTCGCGTTCGCAACTACGAGGCCGATCTCACTCCGTGCCGTATTCCCCTGGGGAAACTTCTGGATCCGGTCGGCGTCGGGCACATCACCGCCGAGGTGACCGGAATCGATGCGTCGACCGCAACGGTGACGGCAGGCGGTGCGAGCCATCGCTACGACCGCCTCGTGCTCGCCGTGGGCAGCACGGTGGCCAAGCCAGATCTTCCCGGGCTGAGAGAGTTCGGCTACGACGTGGACACCTACGACGGCGCGATGAGGCTGCAGGAGCACGTGCGGAATCTGGCCTCACGTGACGGTGACCCCGCCACGGCGACAGCGGTCGTCGTCGGGGCGGGCCTCACCGGCATCGAAACCGCCAGCGAGTTACCGGAAATGCTCGCCGATGCACTGGGTCCCGGGGTCACACCGCGGGTGATCCTCGTCGACCACAACCCGCGCGTCGGCTCCGACATGGGCGATGCGGCGCGGCCCGTGATCGAAGAAGCCTTGGCGGCCAACATGGTCGAGACCATGACGGGAGTCGGCGTTACCGGCATCGACGAGCTAAGCGTGACGCTGTCGTCGGGCGAGGTGATTCCGGCGGCGACGGTGGTGTGGTGCGCCGGGATGCGGGCCAACCCGTTGACCGCGCAGTTCGGTGTGGCGCGCGACCGGCTCGGCCGGCTGCCCGTCGACGACTATCTGCGAGTCGACGGGGTCGGAGGCGTGTTCGCCGCGGGGGACGTGGCGGCGGCGAGGATGGACGACGAACACCTGTCGGTGATGTCGTGCCAGCACGGTCGTCCGATGGGTCGTTATGCCGGCTACAACGTCGTCAGCGAACTGCTCGGTGCACCCATGCTGTCGCTGCGAATCCCTTGGTATGTCACCGTTCTCGATCTCGGCCCGGCCGGCGCGGTGTACACCGAAGGTTGGGACCGCAAGGTGGTCAGCCGCGGCGACGAGGCCAAGGCGACCAAACGGATCATCAACGGCAAACGTATCTATCCCCCGCTCACCGGTGACCGTACGGCGCTGCTCGCCGCGGCCGCGCCGAACTTGCAAGCCCCGCCCGCTTACGGGCGTTAGCAGCTCGTCGAGACGAGCTGCTAACGATCCGCCGATCACAACGGTGGTGCTCGTCTTTGACGGTGTGACCCCGCGGCCGCTGGATTGCAGCATCGCGGCGTCCGGCGCGCTCAGCGACGCAGACAGCAGTGCGCTGCCCGAGGTGGTGAAGTAGGTGTCGCCCGACGGGGAGGTCCAGAATGACGGTGCCGTTGGGCAGCGGCCTGGGATAGGGGTCTGTTTACCGCTGTCGTTGCGTCAGCCGCCGAACAAGAACCGATCTCGTAATCTCGCCACCATCTGGCTGCGTTCGCCGTCGGCGAGCTGTATACCTTCGTCATTTTGCGAGGCGTTGCCCTGGTCGTCGGTGGGATCGGTCTTGCCGGTGTCGGAGGTGTGGTATTGGTTCATGGTGATTCCTACGTGAGGATGTCACCGGGGTGGTCGGCCCGAAGCTACTGCTTCTGGAGACAGCGGCTGACAGCGGCTGACTTCATTCCGACCTAGGCTGCATTATCAGCTGTTGCCAATACTAGACCTCGGAGTCCCGCGCAGGAATTTCCATGCCTGGCAAGGCTGTGTAGGCGATGGATTGGTCGTTCCCCAGCCCCCTGGCCAACCAGAATCACCCTGCCGACCGGGCAGTTGCCGGTCACGCCAAGCCCCGAACGTCTTGAGCAGGTGGTGAATTCGAATTGCTGAAGGACTTTTAGCGGAATCCGTCGGCAGCAGAGCCTCAGGGTGCTTCCCACCACTGCGCCGCGCCGCCGCAACCGCCCCCGGGGAAAGAAATGACCGTAACGCAATTTCGCCATCAACGATGTTTGTCAATGCCGAGTTTGCGCACGAGACGGGGCGTGTACTGGCAGTTGATGGTTTCGGGCCGTGCACTCAGGTTCTTTGACTCGAGCCTTTACCGCGCTCAGCAATCGAAGGATCCCGATGTCTCACGTAACCAGAGTCAACAGTTCCCGGCTATTCACCGCCGCAACCGCGATAGGCGCGATCGGGTTCCTCACCGTGTCAACGCCCGCGCAGGCGGGTCCGATGTTCCCGTTGGGGCCGCCCGCCTGCAGCCAGTGGGGCTTTCCCGGGCTTTTTACGCTCAAACAGACAGTATTGGGTCAGACGGTGAGCTTCAATGCGACCGGACCAAACGCCAACGGAGCAATGGCCGAAGCGAACGACGGCGAGTATCACGGCCCCGTCACTGGCGGAATCACAGGCGACAATCTCGACTTCACCATCCCCTGGCGCGGCCGGGGACAACCCGATAGCGCGCCGCTCATGTCGAAAGGACGCTATCAAGGCTCTGTGGATGCCGACGGCTTCGCGCACGGTGAAACCCATGACGAGTTGGCAAACGACCACTCACACTGGGACTCCACAGTTCCGCTCGTGTGCATCACATCCGCGGCGCCCGCGACGGGCCCGGCCGCCCCACCCGCTCCCGCGGCTCCACCGGTTCCTCCCGCTGCCGCTGCCGCCGCCCGTTTGGGCGTCAACGCCACCGGCCCCACCACGTTGAAAGCCGGAATGACCAGCGACTACACGGTGACCGTCAGCAATCCGGGGGATCTCGGCGCGCCGGTCGAGCTGTTCATCAGCTTCAACGGGAACTTGCGGCAGACCGGCCAGCCCGCGCCCTCCGGCGGCTTTGACTGCACGGTCAACAACTATGCCGGCGGAACTTCGTCGGTGCACTGCACCGTCGGACAATTCGGCTCGAAGGCGACAGCGGACATCACGGTGCAGGGGCAGGGATCGGCGCCTGGCACAGGTCAGTTGGTCGTGAACATCAACTCTTCTGACCCCACGGCACAGTTCGTGCAGAAGTCCCAACAGCTGAACGTGTCGATCTCTTAACGGGTCTGGCCACCCCAGCGCGCTCTATCCGGCGTCGCGCGCCGTGAACCGGAAGGGATTCCGGTGTCGCGCATAACTATCGTCAACAAATCCCGGCTGTTGTTCACGGATTCATCCCGGTGAGCGCCGAAAACATCGACCGGACGACGTATGCGTCGGGAGGCGTCGGCGTCGCCATCGGCGCCTACCTTCGCTGGAGGGGCCGGTCACTGGAGGTGTCCGACGCCTGAACGAGCCCTGAGACAGAGCGGCATCCAGCGATTGCCGCACAGTGACAACGGGTATCGCTCGGTTCTATGACTACTCCCGAACCCGCCGACACGGGTACCGAAGACGACTCGACCGACGCCAAGGCCCCCTCGGCGTCTCCGGCATATGCGACGCCACCGCCCGAAGGGCTGCCCGACGCCGAGAATCAGTGAGTCGAAAGCGGCGCGCCGATGCTGCTGCTGATCCGCAGGGCGACCCGACACGACGGACTGCGCGCAGCGGCCCGAGCGGGTTATCTGATCAGCGGCGCGCTGCATCTGTTGATCGCGTACCTGATTCTGCGCATCGCCTCCGGCGGTCACGGCAATGCCGATCCCTCCGGCGCCGTGGCGACCGTCGCGATGACCCGAGGTGGATCCGGTGCGCTCTGGGTCATCGCGCTGGCTCTCGTTCCGTTGACGATGTGGCGGCTCGCTGAGGCGCTCATCGGCCTGCATCCCGCCGAGCGGCCGCGGCGGACTCCGCGCAAGGACTTGAGCGCGGCCAATCGCCTGAAAGCCTGCGGGTTGGTGCTGGTCTACCTCGGCGTTGCCTACACCGCCGTCCGGTTCGCAGTCGGCGACCACCAATCGAGCGGCCAGCAGAACGCGAGCCTGAGCGCACGGCTCATGCAGAACTACTGGGGCCGCTCGGCATTGATCGCGGGCGGCGCCGTCATCGTCGTCATCGGCGCTTACTACGCCCGCAAGGGCGCATCACGGCGATTCCTGGCCGACCTCACCTCCCCACCGGGCCGGGTCGTCACCGCGCTGGGCGTGTGCGGCTACCTCGCCGAGGGCCTTGTGCTGGCGCTTGCCGGCGTCCTCGTCATCGTGGCGTCGGTCGATTCGGAGCCCGCGAAGGCGGCAGGGATGGACGCCGCGGTCAAGACGCTCGCCGCGACGCAGTGGGGTCGGACGTTGTTGGTCTTCGCGGCCGCGGGCTTCGCGGCGTACGGGGTCTACAGCTTCGCGCTGACCCGATGGTCACGGATGTGACGGACGTGCCCATCATCGTCCATGAGCTGGCTGGTTGTGCAATAGTTGACGCCTCGGTAAACACTCTGGGAGGAAGTGGGAACCAATGACGCAATCCTGGGGAGACGCGCCTACCGGAGATTCCGGTCGCGAGATCAAGGTCGACGCGGCAGTCCGGGTGTATCCAGGCACGTCGCGCGAGGTTCATGGGTTGGTGGTCGAGGACTTCGGCGACACCGCCGGACAGTCCGTGGACGTCGGCGAGCACCACATCGTCGACGCCGCCCGTCGGTGGGCGGTCCGACTCGCCGATGGCAGCCTGGTCTTCGTCGACGACGGCGATCTCGCCTCCATCGACTGAATCTGTTGCTTTCCGCCGGGGTTACCCGGGACACTTTTGAATCCAATGTGGCGTGAGCCTCCGCACCTCAAGATGCTGTGAACGCGCGAGCTCATTTATCAGACGATCGGCAGCTTGACGACTCGGTACATCACCGAACGTGACGCGGCGTCGCGCCACCGACGTCATCGAGGAGGCAGCATGCTTCGCACTCTGTTCATCGCTGCTCGCCGCGGGTGAGACGGACTAGCGTGGGGCGATTCTACGAAAGGGTCAGCCAGAGCAGGCTTCCGATGCCTGCGACGAAGCAGTAGATGGCGAAGGGCGTCAACGTACGCGACTCGAAGTACCGCGTCAGGAATCGCACAGCCAAGTAGGCCGCTACGAAAGAGGCGATACTGCCTGCCAATACCTGTCCGTGAATGCCATCGCCCAATGGACCGAACAGGTCGGGGATCTTCAGCATTCCCGCAGCCAAAATCACCGGCGTGGCCAGCAGAAAAGAAAAGCGCGCCGCGTCTTCGTGCGAAAGGCCCTTAATCAGGCCGGCCACCATCGTCACCCCTGATCGACTGATGCCGGGCAGCAGTGCCAGCACCTGCGCCGAACCAATGACCACCCCACGAAGCATCGGCAATTGCGCAATCCGCTCGTCCGGCGGGGAAAGGACCGCTGCGCCTCTGCCCGGATGGGCAGGAACCAGGGCTTCGGCATCCTCTGCGGTTCCCTTGCGTCGCAGACGCTCGCCACCGTAGAGAATCACCCCGTTGAAGGCGAGGAAGATGGACGCAGGGATCGGTTTGCCCAAAGTCGTCCGGAACAGGTGCTCCAACGCCAGACCGCAGACGCCTACCGGAATCGTCGCGAGAACAAGCATCCACGCGAGACGTTCGGCTTGGGTGCTGACGCGTCGATGCCGGATGGATGTGGCGAAACCGGCGACGACTGCCACCCAGTCGCGCCAGAAGAACACGAGCAAGGCAAGAGCGGTCGCGACGTGCAGTCCGACGATGAACGCGAGGTACGGCGATTCCGGCGCAGACACGTCGAGGTCTCGGCTCCACTGACCACCGACGAGCGCAGGAACAAGTACGGAATGGCCGAGGCTCGACACGGGAAACAGTTCGGTGACGCCCTGGAAGGCGCCTACCACCACCGCCTCAACATAGCTGAGGTGATATGTCACATTTTCCTTCTTTGAACCTTCTGAAGGCGCGCCCTGAATCTCGGTCGCGATCGTCGTCGGTCGAGACCGGGTTCACCGTACGGACGTCTCCTGTACGTTCGCTGAAAGCGTCGGCCTGTTGCCGCCAAGCCGTTCCGCGCGCCGCGCCTTCTGTGCTTACTTTCCCAGCAACGAGACGAGTACCGCGACTTCACCGGCGCCGACGGCTAGTTGCGCCGCAACACCGCAGATGACGGCCTCGTCGTGGAAATGAAGTCGTCGATCAGGTCCGCGACCTCATTAGGAGCTTCGACTTGCGCGAAGTGCCCGACATCGGGAAGCACCTCTAGGCGACAGTCGGGCCTGGCCTCCAGAGCCGCGTACGCGTGACCGACCGGGATGATGGTGTCCTGCTCCCCCCAGATAGCCAGCGTCGGAAGGTCTTCGCGCAGGTTCAACCGGTTGAGCGCACTTACCGACTGACCCCGATAATCGACCACCGATCGCAACGTGCGTAGGAAGGCGTTCCGGGTCTGGCGGTCGGCGAACGACGAGTACGCGTTCCAGATCTCGGCGCCGCGCGGGGAGCGCAGACCACGGGAACGAAGCCACGCCCGCACAGAGTTACCCGCGCGAAGCACCGGTGTCGGTGCAATCACCGGCATCACGATTTCAGCACCAGGGGCGGCAAGCAGGCGCAGTATCCACCCGACGTCTGGACCGAGGCCGCCGCTGCTGATCAGCGCCAGCCGACGGCAGTAGTCAGGGTGTTGGTACAGGAATTGCATCGCGATTCCGCCACCCAGGGAGTGTCCGACAATCGTCGCCGACTCGACGCCCAACTCATCGAGCAAGTCGCGCAGCCCCACCGCGAACGCGCCGAGTGAGTAGTCGGTTCGCGGCTTGGACGATTGCCCGTGCCCCAAGAGGTCGGGGGCGATGACGCGGTACTTCTTGGCAAGCTGAGGCATGATCGCTCGCCACGTTTCCGCGCTGCCGGCCATGCCGTGGATCAACAGCAGCGCCTCGCCTTCGCCCTCGTCGCGAACGGCGACCCGCTCACCATGAATTTCGACAAACTTCGTGTCGGCCATATAGCCTCCGTTCCCCTTGCCTGAGCCTACCGACCAGTAACTTGTCCGCCCAGAAGCCCCACAGGGCTTGTCGCAAGCTCGGTCGAATTGCAGTGGTGCACCAAGACGCGTGAGCCACACACCCGCTACTCCGTCGGTCGCGGTGCCGCCTCTTGCGGGGGACGAAGCCCGGGCATTTGTTGTGGCGTCCGGTCCCGTATCGTACTGTCAATCTCATTGATATAGGCCGTCCATCGACGAGATCACCCTCCGTCCGTCAACGTGTCGCCGCTCGTCGAAAGGGTCACGGATGCAGCGGGTTTCGATCGGAAGCCGATTGTTGCGACGGTGGATGCCTCTGGTGGCCGTGCTCGTCGCCACCATCGCGGGATTGGCTGTTTATCGCCTGAACGGCTTCCTCGGCCCGCATGACGTCACCTTCACCTACTGCCTGGACAAGTCGGGATGAGACCCGGATGAGCCACCACGTCGCCGAACGCCCCACCAGGACCGAGCGGACTGCGCGCACGATCCGGCGGTTCTCGGTGCTGATCGCGTTGTTCTGGCTGGGCCTGGCCGTGGTCACCAACGTTTTCGTGCCGCAGTTGGAGACCGTGGCCCAATCGCACAACGTGTCGCTGAGCCCGCAGGACTCACCGTCGTTGCAGGCCGCCAAACGTATCGGCAAGGTGTTCGACGAGTTCGATTCCGACAGTTCGGCGATGATCGTCCTGGAGGGTGACCAGCCGCTCGGCGCAGATGCGCACCACTATTACGACGGCCTGATTCAAAAGCTCCGTCAGGACACCAAGCACGTCCAGCACATTCAGGACTTCTGGGGCGATCCGCTGACGGCCGCCGGCTCGCAGAGCTCCGACGGCAAGGCGGCGTTGGTGCAGCTGTACCTCGCAGGCAACCAGGGCGAGTCGCTGGCCAATGAGTCCGTCGATTCGGTCCGCAACATCGTCAACCAAACGCCGCCGCCGCCGGGTATCAAGGCCTATGTCACCGGTGCCGCTCCCCTGGTGACCGATCAGTTCGAGGTGGGCCGCCACGGCACCTTGAAGACCACCCTGATCACCATCGGGGTGATCGCGCTGATGCTGCTTTCCCTCTACCGGCGTCTCACCACGGTTTTTCTCGTGATTTTCACGGTGATGATCGAGTTGACCGCCTCCCGCGGCGTGGTCGCCGTCCTCGCGAACGCCGGCATCATCGAGCTGTCGACGTATTCCACCAATCTGCTGACGCTGCTGGTCATCGCCGCCGGAACCGACTATGCGATTTTCATTCTCGGCCGCTTCCACGAAGCGCGATACGCCGGCCAGGATCGCGTCTCGGCGTTCACCACGATGTACAACGGGACGGCGCACATCATCTTGGGTTCAGGCCTGACGATTGCCGGCGCGGTGCTCTGTCTGACCTTCACCCGACTGCCGTATTTCAACAGTTTGGGTGTCCCGGCCGGTATCGGCGTCCTCGTCGCGGTGGTGGCTGCTTTGACCCTGGCGCCGGCGTTGCTGATCATCGGCCGCCATTTCGGCCTTTTCGAACCTGCTCGCGTGTTGAACACCCGCGGCTGGCGGCGTATCGGCACGGCCATCGTCCGATGGCCGGTACCCATCCTGCTGGCGACGCTGGCCATAGCCGCCATCGGTGTGCTCGCCCTGCCGGGATACAAGACGAGCTACGACGCCCGCGGCTACATGCCCGCCAGTGCTCCGGCCAATGTCGGGTACACGGCCGCGGAACGGCACTTCTCCCAGGCGCGGCTGAATCCCGAACTGTTGATGATCGAGGCCGACCACGATCTACGGAACTCCACAGACATGATCCTGCTGGAGCGCGTAGCCAAGGCGGTGTTCCATACCGACGGCATCGCTCAGGTGCAGTCGATCACCCGACCGCTGGGCACGCCCTTGGACCACACGTCGATTCCCTTCCAGATCAGCGCGGGAAGTGCGTCTCAGATCAACAACCTGCCGTTCCAGCAGGCCCGTGGCACCGATCTGCTCAAACAGGTCGACGTGATCAACAACTCGATCGACATCCTGCGGCAGCAGTTCGCGCTTCAACAACAGTCCGGCGCCATCACCGACGAGCAGGCCAGAGCTTTCCAGCAGACGGTCGCCACGGCACAGGACCTGCGCGACAAGATCGCCAACTTCGATGACTTCTTCCGCCCGCTGCGCAACTATTTCTACTGGGAGCCGCACTGTTTCGACATCCCAGCCTGCGCCGCGCTGCGGTCGCTCTTCGACGCACTCGACGGCATCGACGCGCTGACCGACCAACTGAGTGACGTCGCGGGAAGCATCGCCAAGTTGGACGCTTTACAGCCGAAGCTCCTGGCGTTGATTCCACCTCAGATCGAAAGCCAGCAGACCAACCGTGAGCTGACGCTGACGAACTATGCCACCACCTCGGGCATCAACGATCAGACGCAGGCGGCACTGCAGAACGCCACCGCGCTCGGCCAGGCATACGACGCGTCGAAGACCGACGACTCCTTCTATCTACCACCGGAGGCATTCACCAACCCGGAGTTCCTGCGCGGGCTGAAGCTGTTCCTGTCACCGGACGGCAAGGCTGCCCGGATGATCATCACCCACGACGGCGATCCCGCTACGCCGGAGGGCATTTCGCACATCGACGCCATCAGGCACGCGGCGCAGGAGGCCGTCAAGGGAACGCCACTGGGAGGGTCCAAGATCTATCTCGCCGGTACTGCGGCCACATACAAGGACATCCAGGACGGCGCCAAATACGATCTCATGATCGCGGGGATCGCCGCGCTGAGCCTGATTCTGCTCGTCATGATGTTCATCACCCGAAGCATCGTCGCCGCCGTCGTCATCGTCGGCACCGTAGCCCTGTCGCTGGGAGCATCGTTCGGGCTTTCCGTGCTGATCTGGCAGGAGCTGTTCGGCATCGAATTGTTCTGGATCGTGCTGGCCCTGGCCGTCATCCTGCTTCTCGCCGTGGGGTCCGACTACAACCTGCTGTTGATCTCGCGGTTCAAGGAGGAGATCGGCGCCGGCCTGAACACAGGCATCATCCGCTCGATGGCCGGCTCGGGCGCGGTGGTGACCGCCGCCGGTCTGGTGTTCGCGGCAACCATGGCCTCGTTCATCTTCGCCGATTTGCGCATTCTCGGTCAGATCGGCACAACGATCGCCCTCGGTCTGCTGTTCGACACACTGATCGTGCGATCGTTCATGACGCCGTCCATCGCGGCGGTGCTGGGGCGATGGTTCTGGTGGCCGTTGAGGGTCCGTCAGCGGCCCGTCCCACAGCCGTTCGCCTCTACCGACCGCAAACGACAACTGCCACTGTGGGACGACGAGGATCCGACGGTTACTTCCGGACTGCCGCCACGCGGCTAGATGGTGGGTCAAAAGTTCACTTGCAGAAGTCGAGAACTGACTCCTGCGGTCGGGAGTCGTCTTTCACAGCACCCACTCGCACATTTCAGGCGGAGTCCGCGCGAAATCTGCAGGAGGGTCGCGGTTCGAGCCCGACCACAGCCCTGATGCAGATCTCGGTGATGACGCATCCGCGAAGGCGCGGTCGGCTTCAAGTACTGACGAAAAGAGTCACGACGCGGCTAGATGGTGCTGAGCTCATCACGCGGTTCGGGTGCGGACAGCGGCACCTCTCGCAGGCGGCCCTTGAGCCGAGCGACCCTGCGCAGCTGCGCGGCCATGTTTATGGAGGTCAACATCGGGATCCCGCCGATGAACGTTCGGAAAGAGGGATTGCCGCCATCTCGATGCAGCATGTAGAGGCAGCCGACGACATAGAAGAACCCCATGGTGAAGAGCGCGGCAGGCATGGCGTACGCGAGCGGTGACCGAGCGTCGGAAACCATTTCGGTCGCATAATCCATCTCGGCCTGCGACATCGGTTCGCGCTTGCGTAACTTGGCCAAGACGGCTTTGTGGGCGCCGACCTCTTCCCCCAAGGGAGCGGGTGATCGATTCTCCAACCCTCGGATGTACACGAAAACGCAAGAGGCGAAGACCAATTCCATGACTCCAGCGAAGATCGTGAGATCGCCCCAGGGACCTAGATTCACCCGCCCGCTCCTCTCCTGACGGTCGGCTACCGCGTCACGTTCGAGGAGCGAGAGCCCTCGGCGTCGGTTGCCGCAAGACTCTGAAACGCTACTCCAGCCTGCAACTCACCGTCTCCGGCTATGTCAGGAGTTCTGTTCGATATACGCGTCGGCGTCCTTGTCCCGGGCGTCGATACCCTTGCTGGCGTCGTGCTTGGCGTAGAACCGTAGCCACTGCATGCCGAGTTCGTGACGCATTTCCAGGGACGCGCTCTTGATGAAGTCGGGCATGGCTTCACGCTCTTCCTCGTCAAGATGCTCGCCGTTTTCCTTGCGAGCCCGAAAGACCGCCTTGAACCACTCCTGCGTGCCCGCCTCGTGCTGACGCGACTCGCGCACCGCATCTCGTATCGCGTTGTGATCGGTGATCGCGTCTTCGGTTTCATCCTCCGGGTCGCCTTCGGGATTACCGCGGTCGTCTCGCCCACCGTGCTTGAGCAGGGCCGGGTAAAACACCGTTTCTTCGGCATCGGCATGCGCGTCGAGACGCATGCTGAGGGCACCCCAGATCGCCGCGAGTTCGTCCTTGGACTTGGCGTCGTCGAGTCGGAAGAACTGACGACGCAGCCAATCGTGGTCGGCGTAGACGAGATCGATGATGTCAGCCATGTGGAAGTATTAGCCGTAAAGGGGCAAGTCAAACCGGATTATTGAGCGTTCGATACGGCTGGGTGTCGAACGCAATGCCGCAGGGAGGGGTCCCGCCGTGGTGGCCGACTGGCGCGTTGAGCGGATGATGGCCTGGTGAGCGCTCCGACGAGCGAAGTCGTCCGTGCCGGGCAGCCGCGGAGAGCCGGCGTGGCCAGGTGGATCCGACGGTTGGCGGTCCTCATCATCGTCGGCTGGATCGCGCTCATCGCGGTGCTGAACGTGACGGTGCCGCAGCTGGAAGTCGTCGGCAAGATGCAGGCGGTCTCGATGTCGCCCAAGGAAGCGCCGGCGGTGGCCGCCATGATGCGCATCGGCAAGGACTTCAAGGAGTTCGATTCCGACAGCTCGGCCATGATCGTGTTGGAGGGCGACGCACCGCTCGGCGAGGACGCCCATCGGTTCTACGACGACATGATCGCCAAATTGCGGGCCGACACCGCGCACGTCCAGCACATTCAGGACTTCTGGGGTGACCCGCTGACCAGGGCCGGCGCGCAGAGCGAAGACGGCAAAGCCGCGTACGTGCAGGTGTACCTCGCCGGCAATATGGGCGAAGCACTCGGCAATGAGTCGGTCACCGCGGCTCAGAAGATCGTCGACGGATTGACTCCCCCGCCAGGGGTCAAGGTCTACGTCACCGGTGGCCCTGCGCTCCAGGCCGACCAGGAGAACGCCGGCAACGCGAGCGTCAGAATCATCGAATTCGTGACGGTCGGCGTCATCATCTTCATGCTCCTGTTCTTCTACCGGTCCATTGTCACCGTCCTGCTCGTGCTGACGATCATGGTGCTGAGCCTGTCGGTGACCCGCGGTGTCGTCGCCTTCCTCGGCTACCACAACCTCATCGGGCTCTCCACCTTCGCGACTCAGCTCTTGGTGACCCTCGCGATCGCCGCCACAACCGACTACGCGATCTTTTTGATCGGGCGCTACCAGGAAGCCCGCTCGATCGGGGAAGACCGGGAGTCCGCGTATTACACGATGTTCCACGGCACGGCCCACGTCGTCCTGGGCTCGGGGATGACGATCGCAGGCGCTACGTTCTGCCTGTCCTTCACCCGGCTGCCCTACTTCCAAACGCTGGGCATCCCGCTCGCGGTGGGAATGGTTGTCGCAGTGGGCGTGGCGCTGACGCTCGGGCCCGCAATAATCACCGTCGCGAGCCGCTTCGGGCTGTTGGAGCCCAAGCGCGCCATGCGGATTCGCTTTTGGCGGCGCCTTGGTGCCGCCGTCGTCCGGTGGCCGGGCTGGATCCTGACCATGACCATCCTGCTCGCCTTGATCGGCCTGCTGACCCTGCCGGGCTACCGACCCAGCTACAACGACCGCAAGTACCTGCCCGACGACCTGCCCGCGCAACAGGGATTCGCGGCGGCCGAACGACATTTTCCCGTCTCCCGAATGAACCCCGAAATGCTCCTCGTCGAAACGGACAAGGACCTTCGCAATTCGGCGGACTTCCTCGTCATCGAGAGGATCACCAAATTGGTGACGAGGGTCCCCGGCATCGGGCGGGTGCAATCGATCACGCGCCCCGAGGGCAAGCCGCTCAAGTTCAGCACGATTCCGGCCCAACTCAGCATGGGCGGCACCCTGCAGGAGCTGAACCGAGACTATTCGCAGAAAACCATGGACGACATGTTGGCCCAGGCCAACGAGATGCAGACGACGATCGACGCGATGACGAAGATGAACGCGTTGATGGCACAGATGACCGCCGTCACGCATTCCATGGTGGCCAGAATTCGGGACACGACGATCGACACCGCCGAATTACGCGACAACATCGCCGATTTCGATGACTTCTTCCGCCCACTTCGCAACTACCTGTATTGGGAGCCGCACTGCTACGACGTCCCGGTCTGCCATACCTTGCGGGCGATCTTCGACACGCTCGACGGCACCGACATGTTGACCGACGACATCCAGTCTCTGCTGCCGGACCTGGAACGACTCGACTCACTGATGCCACAGCTGCAGGCGATGATGCCGTCGCAGATCGAGACGATGAAGAAAATCAAGAACATGATGCTGACCATGCACTCGACGCAATCGAGCGTGCAGGATCAGCAGTTCGCGATGAGCGAGAACCAATCCGCCATGGGTGATGCGTTCAACGACTCGCACAACGACGACACCTTCTACCTGCCGCCGGAGATCTTCGACAACAAGGACTTCAAGCGCGGCATGAAGAACTTCATCTCGCCGGACGGTCATGCGGTCCGGTTCATCATCTCCCACGAGAACGATCCGCTCAGCGCCGGTGGCATCGAACGCATCGACGCCATCAAGAACGCTGCATTTGAAGCCATCAAAGGCACGCCGTTGGAGGGATCTCGGGTTTACCTCGCCGGCACCGCATCCACCTTCAAGGACATGCGGGACGGCAACAACTACGACCTGCTGATCGCCGGCGTCGCCGCGCTGACGTTGATCTTCATCGTCATGCTGCTCATCACGCGCAGCGTCGTCGCGGCGGGCGTCATCGTCGGCACAGTGGTGTTGTCACTCGGCGCGTCGTTCGGGCTGTCGGTCCTGTTCTGGCAGCACCTGATCGGCTTGGACCTGCAGTTCATGGTGATGGCGATGGCGGTCATCATCCTGTTGGCGGTCGGCGCGGACTACAACCTGCTGTTGGTGGCCCGGATGAAGGAGGAGATACCGGCCGGGATCAACACCGGAATCATCCGTGCGATGGGGGGCAGCGGATCCGTCGTGACCGCGGCCGGCCTGGTGTTCGCGTTCACGATGATGTCGATGTCGGTAAGCGCCATGGTGGTGGTCGCCCAGATGGGCACAACGATCGGGATGGGTCTGCTGTTCGACACCTTGGTGATCCGGGCGTTCATGACGCCCTCCATTGCGGCGCTGCTGGGCCGATGGTTCTGGTGGCCGAAGCTCGTGCGGGCGCGGCCTGTGCCGGCACATGGTGAAATGCTAGAGACGGCATCATGATTCGAGTAATGCTCTGACTCGCGATAAAACTTAGTCTCCTCCGTGCGTTAACTAGGCGACGGGCCTGAACTGCAGAAGCGTTGGCGGTAATCGATGCCGGTGTGGCGACTGCCGACGGAGGCGAGGAGCGCCCAGGGGAATCGACTATCGGCCGCGTCACATGCGGGATCGCCATGCGATACAACACTGTAGTCATTTCGCGGCTATGCACTTCGCAAACATATAACAAGTTACGGTGGGCGACCGTAATCGGCCACATCATTGATGGGCGCCCGTTCCTGTCAACTTGCCGCACAGTGCATATAGAGCCACAAGATAGCGTTGCCTACCGTAACTCGCTTCATGTTCCTACGCATTTTGTATTTTTAGCAAATTTCCTGAAAGTAACTAAAACAGCGTTGATGGTTTAAGCTCACTCCGCCTGGGTGACTGACAAGGCGCGGACCCTGAAGGTTTGGGCCTCGAGTCTGTCAACCCGCCAGGCAAGAACCGGACGACTGTTCGTCCTCTTCAGCAGCGAGGAGACGTTGATGACATTTCAGCATGGGGGCCTTGGATGCGCCGGCGGCGCGGGCATCCTGGGAGCTATCGGTATCCATTTTCCCGACAAACACCGCGACGACTTTCACGACCGTTTGAACGATGCGCATGACAGCGTCCGAGGCCATTTCGGCGCCGGCTTCGGCGGCGGTGGCGGCAGCGTGCACGACAGCATCACCAACCACAGCCCGAAGGGCTTGGGACTGAGCAACGAACCGCTCCAATTGATCTTCGGCAATCCGGCGCTCGCCAACAGCGAGCACTTCAGCCTTGCGGCAATCCCCGTGGGCGCAGGAGTGAGCATGAGCATCGTCGCCCTGGTCGCGGTGATATGCCTGGCGTTGATACTGGCCACCGGGATGGCCAGAGCAGTTCTGATGCGATGCTCGGGGTAGTCACCACGGTCATCATCGTCCTGGCGGCGATGAACCTGATCCGCATGACGGTCTACCTCGTCGGAGCTGACCTCTACACGGTTCGCAGAGCCCGGTTGAAGGACCGGGCTCTGCTATACCAGCCCACAGTCACCCTGGTAGTTCCCGTGCACAACGAGGGCCCGATCGTCGAGCGCACCTTGGCCAGTCTGATCGAGGTCGAGTACTCGCCGCTCCAGATCATCGTGGCGGACGACGGCTCCACTGACGATACGTTGGCCCGCATTCGCGCCTGGAAGAAGATCAATGATCCGCAGCACCGGATCGATGTCTTCACACAAGAAAACGGTGGAAAAGCCGACGCATTGAACAACGCCATCCGAGGGCTGGCCGTCGGCGAGCTGATCATGTGCTTGGACGGCGACTCGACTCTGGCCCCGTCCGCAGTTGCCAAGTCAGTCGCGTACTTCCGCGACGTGCGGGTCGTGGCGACAGCATCCAACGTCAACATCATTCCCAATAAGACGCTGCTGGGCGCCGTCCAACGCTATGAGTACCTCATCAGCTACCACATGAAGAAGGCTCATAACCTTTTCAACGTCGAGTACATCATCGGTGGAATCGGGTCGATGTTCCGCCGCGAAGTTCTGGACTTGGTTGGCATGTACGACACCAACACGATGACCGAGGACATCGATCTCACGATGAAGATTCTCGCCATCGGCGGCAACCGCCGTCATCGCGTTGCGTACGCGCACGACGCCATCACCTATACCGATGCTGTACCCAGCTTCAAAAGCCTGATTCGACAACGATATCGGTGGAAATACGGTCGGATGCAGTCGTTCTTCAAGTACCGGCGACTGTTCTTCTCGATGGAACGCAAGCACACCTACGGGCTGAGCTGGTTCATGTTGCCGCAGGCAGTGTTGCAGGAGTCCATCTACTTGATCGAGCCGCTCATTCTGACCGCCATCATCGGAGTGAGCGTGTACTACCAATCACCTGCAACGCTGATCCCGGCGCTGGTCCTCATCTCGCTGTACGTCGTGGTCAATATCTTTGGGACAGAGCATCTTTCGCTGAAGGCGAAGATGAAGCTGAGCTTGATGTCACCACTGATGTACTTCTTCTTCTACCTGCTCTCAGTGGTCGAGTACATCGCGCTGATTCAAGCCATCGTAGGGTTGCCGAGCCTGCGGCGCAGCATCAGCAACAACAAAGTGACTTGGAAGTCGCCCGAGAGGACGGTTCGAGCCAAGGGTGGCCGGCATCGAGCTGTGACACAGGCGTGAGTTCGTTCGCGCCGCTGCCCAAGGCGGCACGCGGTGATCACGCTCAGTCGGCACGGACCTCGCGAACCGCCATCCTGCGGCGCCACCGGCTCTTGGCGTTTTTCCTCGCTGTGTGCCTTTGCTGGAGCCAACCGGCTAAGTCGCAGGCGGCAGCAGGGGAGCTTTTTGACGACTTCGCCGGTCCCGCAGGCTCCCCTGCTAGTTCGGAGCTCTGGGACGACGACCCGGGCAATTCGGGCCCCGGGGATCAGACCTACACCTCGTCCACCGACAACGCCCGTCTGGATGGTCAGGGTCACCTGCTCATAGCAGCGAATAGGTCCAACGGCATCTACACCTCGGGTCGCCTGGTGACCCGAGGTAAGGCAGACATGCTTTACGGCAGAATCAGCGCGCGGATCAAAATGCCTTCAGGGCCGGGTATTTGGCCCGCATTCTGGTTACTAGGCTCCGACTATCACGACGTGGGATGGCCTCAGTGCGGCGAGATTGACCTCATGGAACTGGTCAATGTCGGCTCGACTTACCACGTGACGCTGCACGGGCCGCAGGGGAATTCCGACTACAAAGGCGGTGACGGAGTCGGTACGAGTGGTGCTATCGCCGACCTAACACGCGATTTTCATGTGTATTGGATGGATTGGCGCATGGACAGCATCACCGTTGGAGTCGATCACAAAACCTTGGCCGACTTCACGCCGGACTCGCTGCCCGCCGGCGGGCAATGGGTTTTCAACCAACCCATGTACGCCGTGCTCAACGTGGCGGTCGGCGGCGACTGGCCGGGCCCACCCACGGGAGCCACTGAGTTCCCGGCGACCATGATTGTCGACTGGTTCCGCATACAGCGGGACACTTTCTGCCACGACATCTCGAGGTCGGCGTCCGCGGCTGATCAGCCCCCAAAGGGCTTGAATCCGCCGAAGGCCCCGATCGGACTGTTCTTGGCGCATGGCGCCAGTCCCGTGTCGAATAGTTTGTGCGCGACGCAGTCGCCGTCGGCGTCGGGATGGGCGTTGTTCACCGAGTCAACGACCATGCCCCGAATCTGCTCGTACAGTTGGACCGTCGCCTGAGTGGCCAGCTGCACGGCGAGATCGTATTCGGTCATATCGGTGCCGGGAACCGGCGTCTTACCGCGGCTGCTGAACGCGCTGTCCTTGTTCAGCGTCGAGTGGCATTCCTGGTAGCCGGGTGGCGGACCACCGATCGGACAACCGCCGGGTCCGTAGATCAAGGAGAAGTAGCCGGTGTGCAGGTCCGCTGGCATCGACGCGGGATCACACGTCGGAAACAGCTGCGGGCCCGGGGTATTCGGTTGACCCGCCGCGATATTCAGGTCAACCCAGTTGGAGTGGGAATAGAAGTCCTCGACAGCATGGGCAAGGCCGCCGAACGCGCTGCGCGCCGCGGGTCCGTTGGCCAGCACCGTGTATCCGGGGCCAGCAGGCTGCGCACCGTCGAACAGGCTAGGTGAGAAGACCTTCCACGCCTGCTGCGCACGCGCGCATATGTCGGCCGGGCTGGTGGCGTTGTCCAGATGACGGAACGTGTCGCTGGGGAACGCGTCGCTGCCCACCGCGCCGCCGCCCGGCGGCGGTCCGTTGAGGATCTGCGCCATTGCAAGCGGGTCGACGCCGTCGGGCGCCAACGCGTCACGGACGATTCGTTCGTGTGTCGGCGAGTCGAAAGCCTGCGCGCGTGGCGCTGGGACGCTGACTAATGCGACGAGGACGCCGACGGCGGCCATCACCGCCATCGACACCCGACGCGGTCCACGTGTAGTCATCTCACTCCGTCGCGTTGAACTCATTCGTGTCCGCCCCCGACGCAGACCTTTGCAGCCGACCCTGTACCCGCAAGAGCCTGCGGGGAAACCTATGTCTCGCAACTTGGCGAGACACTGGCGAGCCGTCTGCTGCCCCGGAGCAACGTTGCCGGTAACCGGCTTGAACGGCCTCGAACCCGAGACCGCTCCTGGTTTATTGCGACACGTCGGCGACAGTTGCGCCGAACACCAGGTTCTCTGCGGCGCTGGTCATGTGGCCAATCACCGCCGCGGCGGCTTGTCACCGTCGCCCGACTCGATGGCGTCCACGATGTCATGGTGGCGTTTGGCGTTCATGTTCTTGATCGCCCGGTCGACGCCGGCGAACATGATCGACATCCGGATGCTGCCCTCCAGCGAGGACCACTGGTGAAGCAGCGTTTCATTGCCGCTGAGTTGGCACATGGTGCGGTGGAACCGAAGATCGGCTCGATGCGGTCCTCAGTGGTTGCGACGCGGCCGATCGAAATGTCGGCGGCCAGCTTGGGGTGACGCGTAAACCGGTGGGCGGCGACGCTAGTTCGCGGGCCGCCAAGCGATTCGAGCGCGGCGCGAACGTTGAAGATGTCGCGGATCTCCTTGGTATCGAGGTGACGCACCGACAGCCGACCGCGCGCACCCGCCGAGATCAGGCCTTCCTGCTGCAGTTGCCGCATCGCCTCCCGCAGGGTGCCACGACTGATTTGCAGCGCTTCTGACAGATCGGTCTCGACCAGGTGCGTGCTCGGGCCAATCTGACCGGTGGTGATGGCTTTGCGCATCGCGGTCAACGGCTGCTCACGCAGGCTGGTCTTCTCCAGCCGCAGGAGAGAAGTCGCGTCGACCGACATACGGTTCCCCTTGATTGTCAACATTCGGTTGTCGACAACTAACGTTACAGCTCCGCGAGCACGGTGGCGACGATCCGCGCCGTCGACAGGCCGTATCGGTCGTGCAGCGTCGGGAGGGCCCCTGCGGCCAGGAACTCGTCGGGCAGGCCGATCGGGGTGATCCGCTTGCCGATTCCCACTCCGCACCGCCGCCGAAGCCACCGTCTCGAACAACCGCCGAGGACCGTGTGATTCTCACACGTCAGCACAGACGATCCGAATCTACCTGCGCCAGTATGGTTGCAGCATCGAAGGGCTTGATGGTCGGGGCATGCACGACAGCAACGTCCACGTGGTGCGCGCTCAACTTGTCCGGCGGCCTGCAGCGCCCTCATGGTCATCAGGCCCGAGGACACCAGCACCACGTCGGCGCCGTCGCGCAACACCTTGGCCTTACCGAGTTCGAAACGGTAGTCGTACTCGTCGAGCACTGTCGGCACGATTCCGCGTAGCAGTCGCAGGTAGGTGGGTCCGGCATGCACGGCCAATTGGGGCACCGCCTGCTCGATGTCCACCGAATCGCACGGATCGACAATCGTCAGGTTGGGCATTCCGCGAAAGATCGCGATGTCCTCGGTGGCTTGATGCGACGGACCGTATCCCGTGGTGAGCCCGGGGAGGCCTCCGACGACGTTGACGTTCAGGTTCGGTTCGGCGATGTCGAGGCAGATGAAGTCGTACGCGCGTCGGGCCGCGAACACCGAGTACGTCGACGCAAACGGCACGAGGCCGGTTTCGGCCATGCCCGCGGCCGCGCCGAACAACAGCTGCTCGGCCATGCCCATCTGGAAGAACCGGTCGGGATACTCCCGAGCGAAGATGTGCATGTCGGTGTACTTGCCCAGATCCGCAGTCAGCCCCACGATGCGGTCGTCGGCTCGCGCCGCCTTCACCAGCGGATGGCCGAACGGTGCCGACGTGGTCTTCTGTCCCGGGTCGGCGAACGATGCGATCATCGCGACTTCATCAGGGGTGCCACCGATGGCATACGAGTACTACTTAACGGCCGGCGGTGAGTTGATCGCGGTGGATCTGCCACTCGTCGGCATCGATGCGCATGAAGTGCGCCTTCTCGCGCGATTCGAGCAACGGCACACCGCAGCCGACGCGCGTGTCGCACAGGATGACTGACGGCACGCCGACGGGCTCGGAGTGCACGTTGTCGAACGCGTCCAGTAGCGCATCGACATCGTTTCCATCGACGCGCTGGACGTGCCATCCGCACGCCGCCCATTTGTCGGCAACCGGTTCGGTGCGCAGCACGCCGACAGTCGGACCGTAAGCCTGCAGCCCGATGATGTCGAGCATCGCACTCAGGTTCCCCAGCCCGTGGTGGGAGGCGCCCATCGTCGCGTTCCACGTCGAACCCTCGTCGAGCGGATGTTCAATGACCCGGCCACTTTCAGCGAAGACATCCTCGCTGGCTATTTCGACGCCAATTCGAGATACGTAACGGGTAGGCCGGTGGCGTCGTGCGGGCCACGGAGACCCTGCCGGGCAAGGTCAGCCGTGGTGGTGGGCGGTGGGGCGGGTCACTATCCGGCGTTCTGCGGGGTCGTCGGAACGGGTTTCGCAGACGGCGCGGTGGTTGGCAACATCTTCACGTCGCCATCGGCTACAGAAGCGGCATCGGTGGCACGTGCGGCACATGGCGACGCGGGCGTCCTGTTGCTGACCGGAAACTACGCCGGCGACGTGATGAACTTCGGGCTGGCGGTGAATCAGTTGCGTGACGAAGGAATCGACGCCCGCTACTTGGTGGTCACTGACGACATCGCCAGTGCACCGCCAGAAGAGTCCGCCAAGCGCCGCGGCATCGCCGGTGATTTCTCCGTATTCCGTTGTGCCAGTGCCACCACCGAAGAGCGCGCTGATCAAGGCCACTTTCGAACGGATCGCCGCAAGGCCAACGAATCGACCCGCACACTCGGGGTGGCGTTCGACGGCTGCACGTTGCCCGGCGCCGACCGGCAGTTGTTCACCGTCGCGACGGGCAGCATGGACCTCGGCCTGGGAATCCACGGCGAGCCCGGCGTGTCGAGCCACTCCATGCCCACCGCCGCCGAACTGGCGCACCTACTCGTATCCGGGGTGCTCGACGAGCGCCCTGACGGTGCATCGAACCGAATCGCCGTGATCCTCAACGGCCTTGGTCGCACCAAGTACGAGGAACTGTTCGTGGTCTGGAAGACCGCAAGCGGGCTCCTCGCCGAGGCCGGCTACGTCGTCGTGGATCCCGAGGTGGGCGAACTGGTGACCAGCCTCGACATGGCGGGCTGCTCGCTGACGGTGACCTGGCTCGACGACGAACTCGAGCGGTTGTGGGCCTCCCCCGCTGACACCCCCGCCTACCGCAAGGGTCGAGCCGCCGCGTCGGCGGGAACACCCCGCGTGCGGATCGACCACGCCGTGAATGCCGAGACAGTGCAGGCTGCTGATTGCGGCGCACGCGCATCGGGCCGCATTGTCGCCGAAGCGCGTTCGGCCATTGCGGTACATCCGGTAGGCGCCGAACACGATTTCGTCGAATCAACCTATCGGCGAGGCGCAGGCCGCGGTGTTGAGGTTTAGGTAACCGACTACCCCAGTCGAGCCTCGAGATCTCGCCTCGAAACAAGCTGCGACCAACGTAGACGGGGGGAAGCTGGGCGGCGAAGGCGGCGGCACTTCCGGGGCTTGTGGGGTGCGGCACTGGCCGCTGCGGAGCCCGCTTCTGTGACGGCGGACCGAGGCGATCGACGCGGTGCAAAGGGGGTGAGCGCCGCGACCGATGGATCAATCCTGCTGAGCCAAGCGCGGCGACAAGACCATGCTCGACGCGCTCGAACCGTTCGTCGAATCGTTCGAAGCCGCCGTCGGCGACGGATCGATTGGCTGACAGCGTGGTCGGCATCGGTTGAGGCGGCACAGAAGTCCGCCGCCGAGACCGCGGAGCTGCGCCCGAAGGTCGGTCGGGCTCGCCCGCTCGCCGAGCGCAGCGTCGGCACCCCTGACGCAGGCGCGATATCCCTGGCGATGTGCACGCACGTCGTCGCCGAACTGATCGAGGAGCGTCGTCGATGACCCTACGAATCGTGGTGGGCTGCGACGACGCGGGCCTGCAATACAAAGACATCCTGAGGCGCGACCTGGAGGCCGATGACCGCGTGACTGCGGTGCTCGACGTCGGAGTCGGACCCGACGAGCACACCGCATATCCGCATGTCGCCGTCACCGCGGCGAGAATGATCGCAGACGGCCACGCCGACCGTGCATTGTTGTTCTGCGGCACCGGACTTGGGGTTGCCATTTCGGCGAGCAAGGTGCCGGGCGTGCGCGCGGTAACGGCACACGACAGCTTCTCGGTTGAGCGCGCAGTGTTGAGCAACGATGCCCAGGTACTGTGCTTCGGGCAACGCGTGATCGGCATCGAACTCGCGCGTCGGCTGGCCGCCGAATGGCTCGAATACCGGTTCGACCCCACGTCGGCGTCGGCCGATAAAGTCGCGGCCATCTGTGAATACGAGCCACAAAGCGTCTAGACCTCGCGGAGCTTCCTAGACGCCGCGCTCGACGGGCAGCAGTCCGCGGTCGACGGCGCCGACCAGTGCGGCGTGATCGGCTTCGGTCTGATCGGCGTATCGCCGCGCGAACTTGCACAATGCCTTGTCAACCTTGGCGGAGCTGCCCAGGTAACCGGCGATCATCGAGGCGCCGCTGGTCCTGGCGTGCCCCTTGGCGAGCAGTTGACCGACCACTCCGGCATAGTCAGTCAGCGCGGCCGCATCGATTGCGTCTAAAGGGATGCGTCCCTTCATGTTTCGAAACTGTCGCACGTAGAACTGCCGGCCGTCCATCGTGGTCCACCCCAGCAATGGGTCGCTCACCGTCTGCAGTGACTGCTGGTATTCCACCACCCGCTGCCCCTGATGCGCGTGCCATGCCGATTCACCGTGCACGTAGCGTGCGAGCACCGATCGGCGAGCCTGCTTGAGCTGTAGGAAAACAACGTCGGATTCCGATGAACCCTCCAGCAGCGCCACGTACGCGCGCAGGCCGACACTGCCCACCCCGACGACCTTGTGCGCGACGTCGACCAACGTGTAGCCACCGAGAACGCGCCGCCAGTACGAGGGCAGAGTTTCCAGATACTCATCGAGTGCCTCCGCCAGCAAGTCGGCTTCAGCCGGGGGCAGCCGCGTGATCAGGGGTGGTTCCTCGACGATCCTCCGCTCGCCATCCACCTCATGGGTGAAGCGCGGGAGCGCCCGGTCACCTGTGCGCTGACGCGCCCGCTTCGCCGACCGCTCGACCTGTTCGCTGAGCGGGCCCGCCGTCTCGGCTGCCAGCCTGTCGACATCAAGCCGAACGAAAGACCTTGTGAACAATGGCAGGTCGGCGAGCCGCCGCAATTCCTGACGATACGAAGCCACACACGACCGCACCGCATCCCCGCAGTGATCTTCCGAGGTCCCGTTGTCGCGCCCGGCGACCCAGATACTCGCGGTCAACCGCCGCAGGTCCCACTCCCAGCCGCCTGGGTGGGCCTCGTCGAAATCGTTGAGGTCGATCACCAGGTCGCGCTCGGGCGATGCGTAGAACCCGAAATTGCCGAAGTGCGAGTCGCCGCACACCACAGGTGTGATTCCCGTTGCGGGCAGATGCGCGACGTCCTCGGCCATCACCACCGCGGTTCCGCGCAGAAACCCATACGGCGAGTCGACCATGCGACCGACCCGGATCGGGATCAGCCCCTCGACCCTCCCCTGGTGACTGTGGTTGATGAGATCGACAGGGTCGGGGCGGTCGGAAGGCGCCGTCCAGTCGGCTAGCGACTTGCGCGGCACCCGCTTACGCAGACTCTTGCCAAGGGCATAGCGCTCGGCCCGTGTCACCGGCCGGTGTCGCAACGACCGATAGGCGGTGCCATCGGCATCGGCGAGCACGGTGTGCCCGCCGGCCTCTGCGATGCCATCCATATCGGCTGGATACCCCGTTCGTCGGAAATAGTCCAGAGGTCGCGCTAGATAGGACACCAATCAATTCGCCAGACAGCACAGGACCGCAGACGACGATCTATCCCGCGCGGCCGAATCCTCGGACACGCCCGCGTCTGGGTTGCAACAGCGATACGCTCAGCATCCAACATCGTCGAAGGAAATGCGATGCCCGATACCGCTCTTGTCGTGGGGGAAGCGCTCATCGACGTCGTTGCCCAGAAGGGTCAGCCGCTGGGAGAACATGTCGGCGGGAGCCCGTTGAACGTCGCAGTCGGACTGGCTCTGCTCGGTCGCCGGGTCGAGTTGCTGACGTGGATCGGCGACGACCCTCGCGGTAAACGGATCGCCAACTACCTGCACGACGCAGGTGTGGAGCTTGCCGCGGACAGCGTTGGCGCGCCTCGCACCGCCATCGCATTAGCCGAGCTCGACGAAAAGGGCTCGGCAACATACCAATTCGATGTCGATTGGCGGATCTCCCCGACCGCCCGGTTATCGGCCCCTTTGGTGCTTCACACTGGATCGATCGCTACGGCGCTCGAGCCGGGATGCCGCGCCGTCGCCGCGTTGATCGATGCTCATGCCGCGACGGCGACGATCACGTTCGATCCCAACATCAGGCCCGCATTCTTCAAGGACGCGGCCGACGCCTTGTCCCGCGTCGAGGCGGTCGTTACCCGGTCCGACGTCGTGAAGGCCAGTGACGAGGACATGCGGTGGCTCGCCCCGCGCACTTCGCCGCAAGAGTTGGCGGCGCGCTGGCTGACGCTGGGTCCCGCGATCGTGGCGGTCACTTTTGGCGCCGAGGGCAGCTACGCGGTCTGCGCGGCCGGCAGCCAGCGGATACCGGCATATCCCACTGAGGTGGTCGACACGGTCGGCGCGGGTGACGCCTTCATGACCGGCCTGATCGACGCGCTGTGGGACCGGGCTCTACTCGGCGCAGGCCGTCGGGAGCAATTGCACAACATCGATATCGACGTGCTGCGACAGGTGCTCAGGGTAGCCGCGCTGTCGTCGGCGCTGACGGTCGCGCGCCCCGGCGCCGCGCTGCCGGATCGGGCGACGCGCGATCGGGCGGCCGGCCGGCTCGTCAACTGAACCTCGAAGACACTGCGTTGTCTCGGCCGGTTCGTGGTGCCCGAACGGGTATCGATAAATCCCGGACGGCGTTGATACGCGCCCGAACGGACATTTGACAGCGATAAGGACTTCTCATTCGCGTTAAGGACTCACACCGGACGTCCGTCGCGTGTATTACGGGAACTGCGTGATCTAACTCACAGGGCTAGTCGCGGTGAGAACCATCCTCACTTACGGGAGGCGAGGCGCATGACCACCACCGAGCACGCCGATCAGCCTGCTGAATTGCCCTCGAACGGCGCGAAGCCGGCGTTGGTCTATCCGAAGATGTGGGTGCTGTTCGCAGTTCTCATCTGCTGTTTCACCGCCTGGGGTGTGGCCGCCGACCTTACGACTCCGATGGTGGCGGGCTTCAAACGCATCTTCGAGATGAATACCTTCCAGGCCTCGTTGGTTCAGTTGGCGTATTTCGGCGCCTACTTCCTACTGGCGATTCCCGCCGCGCTCATCAATCAGCGGTTCGGGTACAAGGCAGGCCTGCTGTCAGGTGTTCTGCTCGCCGCGGCGGGCGCGATTGCGTTCTACCCGGCCAGCAAGATCATGACCTACGAGGCGTTCCTGGTCGCTTTGTTCGGCATTGCGGCGGGCTGCTCGATCCTTGAAACCTCGGCTAATCCCTATGTGTTGTCGCTGGGTCCAGAAGAGACCGCAACGCGGCGGCTCAATTTTGCGCAGGCATTCAATCCGGTCGGCACCAACATCGGCGTGTTCCTGGCCGCCACGCTCATCCTGCCCAAGCTGGACGAGCCGGTGAATATGGCTAATCTCACCCCGGCCCAGGAGCAGACCATCCGCGCCGGTCAACTCGGCGCGGTCATGGGCCCGTACCTCGGGCTCGGATTCGTCTTGATCGCAATCGGATTGGTGATCGCAATCAAGAAGTCTCCGCCCATTGTCGAAGAGTTCGAGTCGGGTGACTTCGGCGGCCAGAAACCGATCAAGATCCTGTTGTCCAACAAGCACTACGTGTTCGGAGTCGTCGCACAGTTCTTCAATGTCGCCGCCCAAGTCTGTACCTGGACGTTCATCATCCAATATTCACAGCAGGCGTTGAATGGCTCGCTTCAACAGGGCGGCTATCTGCTGCAGGTCAGCCTGATCGTGTTCCTGATCTCCCGGTTCGTCATGACCTGGGTCATCGGGAGAATCCGTGCGACGAAGGTTCTCTCGGTTCTGGGTGCGCTCGCCGTCGTGCTGTGCTTGTTCGCCGTGGTCTCACCGAACGTGGCCGGCGTCACCGCCGTCGTCGCGTTGTCATTCTGTCTGTCACTGATGTTCCCGACCATCTACGGGGTCGCGCTCGAGGGCCTCGGGCCCGCCACAAAGTTCGGTGCGGCCGGACTGGTGATGGCCATCGTCGGCGGGGCCATCATGCCGCTGATTCAGGGCGCCCTCCTCGATGCGACAAGTCCGGCGATCTCGTTCATCGTTCCGGCCGCCTGCTTCGCGGTCGTGACGAGCTTCGCCGTCTTCGATCTGAAAGCCGTACGACACAAGGTAGGAGAACCGGCATGAGACGCTATGCGATCGTTGCGCTGGCATTGATCCTCGCGGCATGCGGAGGTGGACAGAAAGCAAACTTCTCCGAGCCGACCGACCGGCTTGAAGTCGTCTCGTGGTGGGTGTCGCCATCGGAGCATCCGGCGCTTGAAGTCTTGTTGAATGCCTTCAAGAACGCGAATCCGAATGTAAATGTGATCGACGGTTCGATCGCGGGCGGCGGCGGCAGCAATGTCCAGGTCGTGCTCGCCCAACGTCTTCGAGCCGGTGATCCGCCCGACGTGTGGCAGACGTTCCTCGGCAGCTCGCTTCGCGCCTGGGTCGACGCTAATCGCATCGCCGACGTAACCGACGTGTTTGAAAAAGCGGGCCTGGATCAGACCATGCCACCTCGATTGCTGGACGCCGCGACCTACAGGGTCAAAGCGTGGGGGGTGCCGACGGGATCTCATCGCGGAAACGTGTTGTGGTTCAACCAGAAGGTGCTCCGTGAGGCCGGTGTGGTAGCTCCCGGGCCTGGTTACACCGCCGAGGCCTTCAACAACGACCTGGCCAAAGTGGCCGACAGCGGCCGAACCGCCCTGTGCCTGGGCGGCAAGGATCGTTTCACCGCGACCGAACTGTTCGAGAACACCCTGCTGGGCGTCGTTGGCCCCGACGGATGGGCAAAGATTCGCGACGATTCCTTTGACTGGAGGGGATCTCAACTCAGAGAAGCGCTGTCACGGTTTGGCCGGATCGTGTCCCGTGCAGATCCCAATGCCGGCGGCCTGACCTGGGATCAGGCGGCGAAGAAGCTGGCGGAAGGGCAATGCGCATTCCTGTCGATGAATGATTCTGTGTACGGGGAACTCGTCGCCGACGGGGTCGCCGAAGGCAAGGACTTCGGGTATGTCCCCTATCCAGGAACATCAGGGGCTTATGTGGCGATCGTCGACACCTTCGTCGTCTCGGCTGACGCGACAGACGGAGTGAACGCCATGAAGTTCCTGGAGACGATCGCCGACCCCAAGACCTCACTCGAGTTCAACAAGGTGAAAGGGTCGGTCCCGATCCGCAAAGACATCGACGTGGCATCGCTGCCCGCCTATCAGCGAGAGGCGTCGAAATCCTTGTGGAACGACAAGATCCTGCTGTCGATCACTCACGGCGAACTGATGCCCACCGGATTCCAGCAAGCCATTTACGACGCGGTAGCGACTTTCGTTCAAAGTAAGAATCCGGAGGCGTTCATCAATACGCTGCAGAATTCAATCACGGTGCCCGTCGTCGGGCGATGAGATAGGGCGAAGGACGGAGAGAGGACGGTGCACAAGTGAGCGACCAGGACAGCCAAGAGAAACCCCTCTTCCTGGTAGTCACCATCAAGCCCCGGCTGGACCGGCTCGCCGAAGCCGAGGCACAGCTGCAGTCGATGCGGCAACACAGCCTCGAAGAGCCGGGCTGCGTCTTCATGCATCTCGTTCAGCCGCAAGACGATCCAGAATCCTGGGTCATGCTCGAGATGTTCCGCTCGCGCGCCGCGTGGGACGAGCACATGCTGCAGCCCTACAACACCGAGGGCAACAAGATCCTGGAAGACCTTCTCCGCGAGCCGTCGGAGCTGCGTCTCTGCGACGAGAAATGAGAAATAAGGAGCGCGTCCGCACCAGAAACAACGCGGTCGGCGCGAGACCAACGTGACCGCTCGCATCATGACACCGAACACTGAAGGTTTACCAGCATGGATATGACCCCCAGCCGCAAAAAAGTGATTGCAGTCGTGCTCGCCGGCGGTGAGGGTAAGCGGCTGATGCCGCTGACCGCCGACAGGGCGAAGCCGGCCGTACCCTTTGGGGGCATCTACCGCCTGATCGACTTCGCTCTCAGCAACGTCGTCCACTCCGGCTACCTCAAGGTGGTCGTGCTTACGCAGTACAAGAGCCACAGTCTCGACCGCCACGTCACCACGACGTGGCGGATGTCGACGCTGCTGGGCAACTATGTGACGCCGGTGCCGGCGCAGCAACGGGTCGGCAAGCGGTGGTACCTCGGCAGCGCAGACGCGATTTTCCAATCGCTGAACCTGCTCAACGATGAGGACCCGGACATCGTCGTCGTGGTGGGCGCCGACCACGTATACCGGATGGATTTCGCCCATATGGTGCAGCAGCATGTGGACAGCGGGGCCGGCTGCACGGTTGCCGCAATCCGGCAGCCTATTGAGCTCGCCGACCAGTTCGGAGTCATCGACGTCGACCCGAAGTCGCCGCAACAAATCCGGGCCTTTTTGGAGAAACCGGCCAATCCCCCGGGGCTACCCGACGCGCCCCACGAAGTGCTCGCCTCAATGGGCAACTACGTCTTCACCGCCGACGCGCTGCGCGACGCCGTCACCCGTGACGCGGCTGCCGAGGCCTCCGAGCACGACATGGGCGGCAACATCGTGCCGTGGTTCGTCGAACGCTCGGAGTCAGCGGTCTACGACTTCAAGAACAATGACGTGCCGGGGTCCTACGTGCGCGACCGCGACTACTGGCGCGACGTCGGGACGATGCAGTCCTACTACGACGCCCATATGGACCTCGTAGCGCCGCTGCCGGAGTTCAACCTCTACAACGCCGCCTGGCCCATCTTCACCAGCTACGGCGCCCTGCCTCCGGCGAAGCTGGTCGAGGACGAGCTCGGCAAGACGATCCTGACCCACAATTCGATCCTGTCGCCGGGTGTGGTGATTACCGGCGGCGATGTGAACAAATCGGTGCTCTCCCCGTCGTGCCGCGTCGGGTCGGGGGCGGAGGTCTCGGCCTCCGTGCTGCTCCACGGCGTCACAATCGGCGCCGGGGCCGTCGTTCGCAATGCGATCATCGACAAGAACGTCGATGTGCCTGCGGGTGCTGAGATCGGCGTCGACCTGCAGGCCGACGAGGCGCGTGGCTTCGTCGTGCGGGACGGCCTCACGGTGCTCTCCAAGGGCCAGGAGGTGCCAGCCCCGTAAGCGCCTCCCGGGCCGCGGGGTGCACGATGAAGTCGGGCATGGCTTCACGCTCTCCCTCATCGAGATGCTCGCCGCTTTCCTTGCGAGCCCGGAAGACGGCCTTGAACCACTCCCGCGTGCCCGCCTCGTGCTGACGCGACTCGCGCACCGCATCTCGAATCGCATTGTGAACACCCGATACCGCCCCGGCATGTCGCCCAGCTTGCCGCCCACCGCGAGGAAGCTGGTGAACGTCAGCAGGTATGCGTGGACGACCCAGTGCCTATCGACTTCCGTCATGCCGCGGACCGCCGCGACCGGCATGATGGGCGAAGGCCCAGATGCCAGTGCCGAACTGCGAAGGGACGCAAAGCGATGCGCATCGACTTCACGCCCGACTCCGATCTGTATCCGTTCGCGTCACGGTGGTTCGACAGTTCGCATGGTCGGATGCACTACATCGACGAGGGAACGGGACCGCCGCTTCTGCTCTGCCACGGCAACCCGACGTGGAGCTTCCTCTACCGCGACATCATCATCGGACTGCGGGACAGATTCCGCTGCATCGCCCCCGACTATCTCGGTTTCGGCCTGTCCGAGCGCCCGGACGAATTCGGTTACACCGTTGCCGAACACGCGCAGATCATCGGCGAGTTCGTCGACTCAATCGGACTCGTGGACTACGTGTCGATGGGCCAGGACTGGGGCGGCCCGATAAGCATGGCGGTGGACACCGCTCGCCCCGATCGGGTACGCGGGGTCGTCCTTGGCAACACCTGGTTCTGGCCGTCCGACGACATCCGCATGAATCTCTTCAGTCGGATGATGTCCAGTAGGCCGTTGCAAAGCGCGATCCTGAAACGCAACTTCTTTGTCGAGCGGCTGATTCCGACCGCCACGACCCGCACGCTCCCACCGCGGGTGATGGACCACTACCGAGCCGTGCAACCGTCGCCCGCGGCGCGCCGAGGTGTCGCGGAGTTCCCGAAGCAGATCCTCGCCGCACGCCCACTGCTGGAGCGCCTGTCCCGCGACGTACCTGCGCTGCTCGGCGCCAAGCCGGCGCTGTTCGTCTGGGGTATGAAGGACTTCGGATTCAATGCCACGCGGATGCTCCCCCGGATGCGGGCCGCCTTCCCCGACCACGTCGTCGTCGAGTTGCCTGAGGCGAACCACTTCATCCAGGAAGATGCCTCCGCGCCGATCGCCGAGTCGATCATCCAGCGTTTCGGCTGAGCTCGACGACGCCGCCGGTCCGGACGTCGCTACCGCTCCCTCAATTCGAGCCGGTCTGGCAGTCCCCGGTCGACCACGGCGACCAGTGCGCCGTGGTCGGCCTCGGTCTGATCGGCGTAGCGCCGCGCGAACGTGCACAACGCCTTGTCGACCTTGTCGGAGCTGCCCAGGTAACCGACGATCATCGAGGCGCCGCTGGTCCTGGCGTGTCCCTTGGCCAGGAGCTGACCCACCACTGCGGCCGTAGTCAGTCAGCGCGTGACGGTTCATCAAACGTTCCGTGCCGACATGGCGCCTCGCGTGGTGGGTTTCCGCGCAACCGATCGTGGGCATCCCTCGCGCATGGACACGCTGGCCCGACTTCGGCACACGCAGCAGCGGATCGTCAGAGTTCAGCGGCGCGTGTGGCTGGCTCAGGCAGTGATGTGGCCGACAGTTGTCGTCGCCGGGACACTGTCGGTCGGCGGTCTTGTGTGGATCTTGCGGCACCGCTACGCCGGTGGCCGGCACGAAATGCCGGATATGCCGGGAGCGCACGAGGCGGGGTCCGTGCACGTGGAGGCCGACGGCCGGCTCTCTCACCTCTGACAGTCAACCTCATGGGCGTCGTCTCATCGATAATCCCGGGGATCGTGCACGGCGGCGTGCCGGGTGTGGATTCCGGGTAAGCCGCGGAACGTTACGGCACCGGATCCACGACTAACACGACGACGGGGTCACCGGACGACACGGTAGCGTAGGTGGGCGACGCCCGGGGCTTCGAGCACCCGGACTAGCGCGAGTGCGGGCTTACCCGCCTCGAACCCGTCGAACAGGCGCTCTCCCGAGCCGAGGATCACCGGGCTGGTCTGAAGATCGATCTCATCGACTATTCCTGCTGCGATCGCCTGCCGGGCGCACGAGGCTCCTCCTGCGATCGAGATGGCGTGCTCACCGGAAGCCGCCTTGGCCTGGGCGTAGGCCGACTCGATCCCGTCGGTGACGAAGTGAAAGGTGGTCCCACCCTCCATCTCGATCGGGTCGTGTGGGTAATGAGTCAGGACAAACACCGGACAGTGGTAGGGCGGGGTATCGCCCCACCAGCCTTTCCAGGGCGAGTCCTCCCATTCGCCACGAATTGGGCCGAACATGTTGCGGCCCATGATCGTTGCTCCCATGCCGTCCATCATGTCGGACACCACCTGCCGGTTGACAGGATGATTCGCGGCGGGGCCCATGTGCCAGTGATGAAGCGCCTCGCCGCCGACGCCGAGCGGGTGCTCCTCGCACTGGCCGGGTCCGGCAACATAGCCGTCGGCAGAGATCGACATCGAAAGATTGGTTCTGGACACATAGCCTCCATCCGGCTGTGATTACGTCGGTTGCTTCTAAGAAGACCGACGTGACCCGAGAAACTCATCGCGACCGAATCCGTGAACTGGTCCACGGCGAACGATGTGGCAGCGGTTGTTTCGCTTGTAGCGCGCCGCCCCTGGCCAACAAGTTCGCCGTCCCTGACGATACGCGCCTTGGCATAGAGGGAGTGGCTGCGCAGCTTCCGGCCGAGGAGCCGCCGCAAAACCGGTTGGCAGGCAACGCCGACCGCTGCTACGTTCGCAGACCGTGCGAGGGAACGAGGAGGTGGTACCCGTGAACATATCGACGTGGGTGCTCCTCTTCGGCGTCACGGTTGGGCGATAGGTCGTCCGGGAGCGCCGTTTGACGAGCACTCCCGAAAGGCACGACCATGCACTTCATCTCCGAACAGCGCCTCGACGACGGCAGCCTGGAACGCGAATTCACCCTGGGCGAGGTCGCCGGCATCCTGTGGACGCCCACTTCCTCACCAGCGCCACTAATCCTGCTCGGTCATCGGGGCGGACTGCGCGATATGTACCCACGGCTAGCGAGCCGAGCCCGTCGCTGCTCGGCGAATGGCTTTGCCGCGGCCACCATCGAACTCCCCGGGAGCGGTGACCGCCCCCGGTCGGCCGACGCCGAGCAGGCCCGCGCCGATTTGCACCGGGCGCTGGCGACCGGAGAGCCGGTCGATGAAATCGTCGACCGGCTTGTCCTCCCGCTGGTCGAGAAGGCGGTCCCGGAATGGCAGTCCACCCTCGACGCACTCCTTTCACTGCCCGAGGTCGGCGGCCCGGTCGGGTACTCGGGCGGGCTGATCGCCATCGGTATCCGGCTGGCGGTGGTCGAAGCGCGCATCGCGGCCGCCGGTCTCTTCGCCGGGAGTTTCGTGCCCCGCAGCATGTTCGACGAGGCCCGTCAGGTCACGATTCCGCTGCACGTCCTGCTGCAGTGGGACGACGAAGGAAACGACCGCCAGCTGGCACTGGACCTGTTCGACGCTTTCGGCTCTCAGGAGAAGACGCTGCACGCCAACATGGGCGGGCACACCGGCGTCCCGCAGTTTGCGGGGGACGACGCGGCCCGATTCTTCACCCGGCACCTGAAGTGAGGCCAGGCCGACGACAGACCGTAGGCGGTGTCGGCCCGGCCGCCGCTTAAATGCTCCGTCGGGCGCCTCCGCGGCGCGCGGTCACATGTGCGGCCATCCGTATCGGCGCGTCAGCCAGCGGGCGGCCCTGATAATCGCCTCGCCGCTCGACGATCTCGAAGTAGACCTGCGAGCCGATCACCGTGGTGTAGGCGTGCAGGTATTCGCCGTGAGCGCTGCGGTCGTAGAGGATGTTTCGCCGTCGGAGTTCTTCCACGAACTCGTCGGTGAGCGCAAAGCGAGCCTGCAGATCGTCGTAGTAGTTGCCGGGGATCTGCAGGATGGGCGCATCCGCTGGCAACGCGGTCAGGGTCTGGACGATATCGTCCGTGGCGAACGCAAGGTGCTGCGGTGTCTGGACACCCGGCGACCACCTGCCCCGCCGCAACAGCGGCCCATCGAGTGCCAGCCCGAAACCACACGGCAGGGGCGCTCGCAGGAGATGGCTGCGCACGAGTCCGTAGGGACCGGGGTATTCGGCCACTTCGTCGGTGCGCATACCGAGCACCGATCGATAGAACAACACGCTCTCGTCATAGCGATCGAAGGGTGCCGTGACGGAGATGTGATCGATCCCGGTGATGCCCGCCTCGGCCATGGTGCCGTTCGGCGGAGTCGTGTCGAAGTCCCGTCGCCAATCGAGTTCGCCCCCATCGGTGGAGACGAAGAAGATGGAGACGCCGTCCGGTGCCGCGATGGCGGGCAGATCGGCTTCTCCTGGACGTACGACCCGCGGGAGCGCGGACACATGCAGGCCCTCGGCTAACGCCGCGAACTCCGCGGGATCGTCGACCTCGAAAGCGACCGCGGCGATCGCCGAAGAGTTCTCATCCGACAGATCGGTGGTAACGGACAGCAGGATGGTGGCGTCGGAGCGAGTCCACGCCGCAACCTTCTTCGAGCGGTGCGTTGCCGAGCGTGAGAAGCCCAGTGCGGAGACGGCGTGTTCGGCGGTGGCGTAGTTCGTCGGCGTGACACTGAGTTCAACGAAGGCTGCAGCGTTCAGCCGAGGCGTTCGTTCGTTGTTGAGTCCGGCTTCCAGCGAACCCAGCGAACGCACCGCGTCGATGGCGGTTCGCACCGGCGATGATTGACGGAAGACGTCATTGAACACTTCGAGGGACAACGGGCCCCGATACCCCGCCCTGAAAACGGCTTCGGTGAACGCGACGAGATCGAACGCCCCTTCGCCCGGAAACAACCGATAGTGCCTACTCCACTGGAGTACGTCCATGTCCTTGTGAGGTGCGTCGGCGAGTTGCAGGAAGAAGATCTTCTCCCCCGGCACGTCGCCGAGTTCGGCGACGGTGGAGGATCTCGACAGGATGTGAAAGCTGTCCAAACACAGGCCGACGGCGGGATGGTCCGCGCGGCGAACCGCATCCCAGGAAAGCTGCCACAGATCGATTTCGCGCCCCCACGCCAACGCCTCGTATGCAATCCGCATCCCGCGGCGACTCGCCAAATCCCCCGCCGCACGCAATTGGCGGCCCAGCTCGTCGATGTCGGCGACGGCATCTGCTGAGGCATTGGAGCAGACGAGGATCAGGTCGACTCCGAGTTGTTCCATGACGTCGAACTTGCGGTCGAGCCGGCATAGATTCCGCTCGAATTGCCGGGGGTCCGTGCTGTCGAGATCCCGGAACGGTTGATAGAGCACGTTCTCCAAGCCGAGCTCCTCGCATTGCCGGCGAATCTGTTTCGGACTCGAAGTGGACGCGATGAGATCGGGTTCGAAGAGTTCGATTCCGTCGAATCCGGCGTGGGCGGCGGCGATGAGCTTGTCTTCAAGCGTTCCCGACAAGCAGACCGTCGCGATGGTCTTGGTGCGCGAATTCTGATTGAGAGTCATTGGTCTTGGGCTTCTTTCGCGACAAGGGCTCGGATGGCCCATTCGTATCCGCCGGTGCCCAGACCTATGATGACGCCTGCGGCGGCGGGCGAGACGTAGGAGTGATGCCGGAAGGATTCCCGCTGGTGGATGTTCGATATATGCAGCTCGATCACGGGGAGTTGCACACCCTTGATCGCGTCATGCAATGCAATCGAGGTATGGCTCAGTGCACCGGGATTGAATACCGCGCCGAGTAACTTCCCCGACCGGTGCTCCATCCCTGCGGAATGGATCCTGTCGATCAAGACACCCTCGTGGTTGGACTGTAGGAATTCGAGATCGATACCCAGATCATCGCCGACCGCTCGACAGAGCGTTTCGACGTCGGCGAGGGTCCGCGCGCCGTAGTGGACGGGCTCACGGGTGCCCAGCAGGTTCAGATTGGGTCCATTCAGGACGAGAACGCTCGTCACCTCAGCTAGCCTCCAGGCGATGCAGCGGCGTGCTGAGTCGCTCTCGAAGCTCGTCGAACGATGCACCGTAAGTGGCGATCACGCGGACTCCGTCGGGGCCCACGGCGAAGGTCCCCAGTTCCGTGTAAACCCGGCTGACACATGTCAGTCCGGTGATCGGATACGTGCACTGCGGAACCAGTTTCGGCGTCCCGTCCTTGGTGAACAGCGTCATCATCACGAACACGTCCCTGGCGCCGATCGCGAGGTCCATTGCGCCACCGACGGCGGGAATCGCATCGGGTGCCCCGGTGTGCCAGTTAGCCAGATCGCCATGCGCGGAGACCTGGAAGGCGCCCAGGACACATACGTCGAGGTGGCCGCCGCGCATCATCGCGAAGGAGTCAGCGTGATGAAAGTAGGCTGCGCCGGGCAATTCGGTGACCGGGATCTTGCCGGCGTTCGTCAGATCGGGATCGACCTCGTCACCGAGCGCTTCGGGCCCCATACCCAGCATGCCGTTCTCGGTGTGAAGGACGACCCCGCTGTCCGGGGCGAGATAGTCCGACACCTTCGTGGGTTGTCCGATGCCAAGATTGACGAAAGACCCGTACGGGATGTCGGCGGCTACCGCCTTGGCCATCTCGTCACGGCGCAGCGGGCAACGGTCGAGGTGCTCGACGGTCCGAGAGACGGTGAGTGCGATGGTCACGATGCCTCCTCCGTAACCGCTGCGGTCGCAGCGCTGAGATCCAACACCCGGTCGACGTAGATCGACGGCGTCACCACCACTTCGGGGTCGATGCATCCGGTCTCGACGACGGCGGACACCTCGACGATGGTCGTGTCCGCTGCCGTGGCCATCACGGGGCCGAAGTTTCGCGCCGTCTTGCGATAGACAAGATTGCCCATGCGATCACTCGTGTGAGCGCCGATCAGGGCCACGTCACCACGAATCGGATACTCCAGGACGTAGTTGCGGCCGTCGATCGTGCGGGTCTCGCGGTCAGCCGCCAGGTCGGTGCCGTACCCCGTCGGGCAGAAGAACGCGCCGATGCCGGCGCCCGCCGCCCTGATCCGCTCGGCCAGGTTGCCCTGCGGGACGACTTCGAGGTCGACCTTGCCCGCACGGTAGAGCGCGTCGAAGACGTAGGAGTCGGCCTGCCGCGGAAACGAACAGATCACCTTGGCGACGCGGCCGGCGGCCAGGAGCGCGGCCAGGCCGGTGTCGCCGTTGCCGGCGTTGTTGCTGACGATTGTGAGACCGGTGGCGCCCTGGTCGATCAGGGCGTCGATGAGTGTGGTCGGCATGCCTGCCATCCCGAAGCCGCCGACCAGAATGGTTGCACCGTCGGCGATTCCGTCGACCGCATCCCGGGCGTCGGTGTGGATCGTGGTGCGGCTCATGACGTCGCTCCTCCGTCGTCGTAGTCCGACAGCACCCCTGCGGCGATGCGGAACGCGGTGTTCGCGTCGGGCACCCCGCAGTAGATGGCGGTCTGCATGATCAGCTCCTTGATCTCGTCGTTCGTCAAACCGTTTCGGCGGGCGGCGCGCAGGTGCATCGCGAGTTCCTCGTGATGGCCGCGAGCGATGAGGGCGGTCAGTGTGATCAGCGAGCGGCTGCGGCGATTCAGGCCGGGACGTGTCCAGATGCCACCCCAGGCGTACTCGGTGATCATCTGCTGGAAGTCTGCGGTCAGGTCGGTGGTCGCGGCCACCGCCCGGTCGACGTGGGCGTCTCCGAGCACTTCGCGGCGCACTGTCATGCCCGCGGCGTAGACGTCGTCGGTGGTCATCGGCCGGGCCGCCACCCCGATGTGTTCGGCGATCAAGTGGGCGACGCGCGCCGGCGCCTCGACGGGGGTGAGGTGCGCCACGCCGTCGAGCACCACCAGCCTGCCGTCCTTCACTCCGGATGCGATGCGCTGCAACGATTCCGGCGGAGTGGCTATGTCGTCCGCGCCCGCGATCGCCAGCACGGGCGCGACGACGTCGGCCAGCCGTGCCGTCACGTCGAAGCCGGCCAGCGCCTCACAGGTCTGCGCGTACGACTCGGCGTCCGCGCGGCGCAGCGCATCGAACAGCGCGGCGCTGACGCCCGCGCGCCGTCGAGCGAACCCGGGGGCGAACCACCGCTGGGCGGCACCTTCCAGCATGGTTTCGGTGCCGACGGCGCGGACCGTCGCGGCACGCTCGCGCCATCCTTCCGCCGTGCCGATGGCCGCGCCGGTGCACAGCAGGGTGGCCGACTGGATCCGTTGCGGCGCGTCGAGCAGGAGCTGCAAGCCGACGCAACCGCCGACGGAATCGCCTGCGTAGTGGAACTTCTCGGCAGCCAGCCCGTCGGCAAGCGCCAACACGCCCGCAGCGAGATCGGCGACGGCGAACGGCGCCGACGTGCCCCCTGCGCCGTGACCGGGCAGGTCCCAGCCGATGACCCGAACCTGCTCGGTCAGCCGCTCGGCCACCGCGCTCCACAGCGTGGCCGCCGACGTGCCCAGCGAGGGCCCGACGAGCAGCAGAGGGCCGCCGACGGGGCCGCCGAAGTCGACGCTGGCCAGCTGCGGCGTACTCATGACACGTCCTTGACGAAGCGGGCCGCCCGTTCCAGCGCGGCGTCGACCAGCCGGTCGGCGGCTCCGAGGTAGTCGGGTAGCGCTGTGCGGCCGGTCAATTCGGTCATGGCGCGTTGTTCGGCGTTCAAGCCCGAAGCGGCCGACAGGTTGGCCGCGGCGCGGGCGGTGTCGACGCGCAGCCCCGAGACGAGTTCGGAGCAGTGCGCGGCGGCGACGACGGTGCGGCGGGCCAATGTGCGCAGGGTGGCCCACTCGGCGTGCCAGGCTCCGTCCGAGCGCTCGTCGACGCTCGACCCCGACGCGGTGTGCAAGGTGGCGCCCAACGGACCCGCCGTCAGAGCGGCGCGGCGAATCAGCACCGCGCGCACGGGATTGGCCTTGTGCGGCATGGTCGACGACCCGCCACCGGATCCCTCCGCCAGTTCACCGATCTCGGTGCGGCTTGCGGTCGCGACGTCGGCGGCGAGATGACCCCAGGCGTCACAGCAGGTGACGAGCGCGTCGCCGATCCGGGTGATCGTCGAACGGGTGGTGTGCCAGGGCGGCGCGGGCGCCAGCCGAAGCGCCGCCGCAAGCGCGTCGCTCAGAGCGACCGCACCGTCGATCGACCCGGCCAATTCGGTGGTCGCAGCCAAAGTTCCGACGGCGCCCCCCATCTGGACGGGCAATGATGCGGACAGCGCGGCCAGTGGCTCGGCGGCGTCGAGCAGACCGGTGAGCCAGCGGGCGAACTTCACACCGAGAGTGCTGGGCAACGCGGCCTGGGTGAGGGTGCGGGCGAGCGCCGGTGCGTCGCGGTGGGTTTCGATGAGTTCGGACAGCGCCCGGACCTGGGTGCCGATCTCGCCGCCGATCCGGACGAGCACGTCGCGGACGCACAGCATCAGCGCGGTGTCGACGACGTCCTGACTGGTGAGGCCACGGTGCAGCCACCGCGACGACGGATCCTCGGTGCGGTCCCGCAGCAGGGCGACGAGTCCGGTGACGGGGTTGCCGTCGGCGTCGGCGCCGTTGGCGATTGCGTCGGCGTCGGCGTCGGCGTCGGCGTCGGAGAGGTACTGGCCGAGATCGGTCGCGGCCCGAGGTGGGGCGATGCCCGCGGTGACCAGCCCGTCCAGCCAGGCCTGTTCGACGGCGACCATCGCTTCGAGAAAGGCAGCGTCGCTCATCAGCGCGCCTGCCAAGTGGTCGCCGGGCCAGAACAGATCGGTCATCGCTGGTGTCCCGGGTAGCGCAGGAAGACGGTTTCGGACTTGGTTGCGCTGCTTTGCAATTGGATGTCGAAGCGCAGTCCGTGTTCGTCGCGGGTGGCGATCAGCGTGTCGCGGCGGTGGGCTGGCAGAGCCGCCAGCAGCGAATCGTTGGCCAGCGCCTCCCCCGGCACGTAGGCGCGGGTGAAAACCCGGCTGGTCAGTCCGCGCGCGAACACCGTCACCAGGATGAACGCGGCCCCGCCCGGGCCGGTCGGCCCCGGCTCGACGGTGGTGAAGGTGTAGTGGCCGGCATCGTCGGTACCGGCGCGGCCCCATCCGGTGAAGGTCCAGCCGTCGCGGTGCAGCGAGCCGGCGGCAGTCGGAACACGGCCTTCCGCGTCGGCCTGCCAGATCTCCAGCAGCGCATCGGGGACGGGGTGTCCGTCGCCGTCCAAGACGACCCCGGTCAAGCGGATGGCCCCCGGCGCGCCCGGCGCCACGAGCTCGTTCCCACGCTCGAACGGCAACGCGTAGCCGAAGAACGGGCCGACGGTCTGGCCCGGGGTGGCGGTCAGCAGCGTGCTCATCAGTGTTCGGCTCCGTGGTCGGTGTCTTCGATCGGGGTGCGGGTCGCGCCCGTCAGCACGATGTCCCACCGGTACCCGGTGGCCCACTCGTGCGTGGTGACGTCGTGGTCGTAGGTGGCGACGAGCCGGTCACGCGCCTTCTGGTCGGTGATCGACTGGTAGATCGGGTCGAGGGCGAACAGCGGGTCGCCCGGAAAGTACATCTGGGTGATCATCCGCTGCGTGAATTCGGTTCCGAACAGCGAGAAGTGGATGTGCGCCGGGCGCCACGCGTTGCGGTGATTCTTCCACGGGTACGGGCCGGGCTTGATGGTGGTGAAACGGTAGGTGCCCTCGTCGTCGGTCAGACACCTGCCGACGCCGGTGAAGTTCGGGTCGATCGGCGACGGGTGCTGGTCGCGCTTGTGGATGTATCGACCGCCCGCGTTGGCCTGCCAGATCTCGACGAGTTGACGCCGCACCGGGCGCCCGTCTCCGTCGGTGATGCGGCCGGTGACCACCATGCGTTCGCCGATTGGATCGCCGGCGTGCGCAACGGTGAGGTCGGCCTCCAGCGGATGCACGTCGCGTTCGGAGAAACACGGCGTCCACAACTCCACGCCTTCGGGATCGGCGTGCACGAGTTCCTTGGTGGGGTGTCGCAGCAGGCTGCTGCGGTAGGGGGCGTATTCGAACCGCGGCTGTGTCTCCCCGATGCCCGCACGTTGGTAGGCGGATTCGATTGCACCGATCTCCGCGCTGATGGCCGCCTGGCTGGCGGCCGCCGCGTCGGGGTTGGTGTCCATGATTGCTGTCATGGTCTGCACGTTATCGACTCCTCGTAGCGCCGGGAAAGAATAGACTTCCGCTCAGTGGAAAGGACGTAAGCGTGGCCGGAAACTCCTCGTCGCCAGGTACCACCGTCGCATCGCGTTTGCTGAATATGGTGAAGGCCTTCGATGAACGGCACCGCAGCCTGACGCTTTCGGAGTTGGCGGAGCGCGCAGACCTGCCGGTCGCGACCGCGCATCGCCTAGCCGCCGAACTGGTCGTGGGCGGCGCGCTGCAGCGCAGGCCCGACGGCCGGTACGTGGTCGGTCGGCTCATCTGGAGCGCTGGTCTGCTCGCGCCCGTCGGGGGCCGGTTGCGGCAGGTCGCCGAGCCGTTTTTGCACGACGTGTACGCCGCGACCCTGGCGACCGTGCACCTCGCGGTGCGCGACGACGACCAGGTGCTCTACGTCGAGCGCATGATGGGCCGCGCCTCGGTGCCGATCGTCAGCACCGTCGGTTCTCGACTGCCCATGCACTGCACGGGCGTCGGCAAGGTGCTGTTGGCCCACGCGCCCGCCGACGTGGCCGAGCGCGCGTTTGCCAACCTGGTGCGCATCACGCCGTTCACGGTCGTCCAACCCGCCGTGCTGGCAGCGCAACTCGAACGGGTCCGACGCGACGGCGTCGCCACCACCTCGGAGGAGATGTCGCTGGGCGCCTGTTCGCTGGCCGTGCCTGTGGTGCAGCGGTCCGACGACACCGTGGTGGCCGCGATCGGCGTCGTGGTGCCCACGCTGAAACGCGACCGCCAGAGACTGCTCGGCGCCCTTCAGGTCGCGGCCCGCGGCATCGGCCGCTTGCTCTGAACTGACAGGACGCCGAATCATCGCTCAGTGATCGACGAGTTCCCGCGACGAGGCAGGCTCCTTGACACCCAGGAGCGCGGTCGGCACATCCTTCGTCTCGCGGGCCGTCAGTGCGGCGAGCGTCGCGATGAGGCAGACCGCAGCGGTGAAGACGCTGATCACGACCCAACCGCCTTCCTGCACCCCACCGAGCGCGGTGACGATCGCGGGCGCGAAGCCGGCTACGAGGAAGCCCAGCTGGGTGCCGATCGCCAGCCCGGAGAAGCGCACCCGGGTGGAGAACATCTCGCCGTAGAACGACGGCCACACGGCGTTGGCCGCGGCGTATCCGAAGGAGAAGGTGGCGATCGCCAACGCGAACATCAGTAGGTCGTTGCCGCTGGTCATCGACAACAGATAAAGGGGCATCAACGCCGCCGACGACAGCGCGCCGTAGATGTAGACCGGCTTGCGGCCGATGCGGTCGGCGAGCTTTCCGAACATCGGCTGAGTGCCCAGTGCGACGATGTTCGCGACGACGACGAGCCACAGCGTCTCGTCGGCCTCGAGACCCATCTTCTTGCCGTAGGCGATCGCCAGATTGGCGAACACCGTGGAGACCGCGGCGATGAATGCGCAGAAGATGACTCGGAGCACATCCCGCCAGTGGTTGCGCATCAACGGCTTCAGCGGCATCCGGGCTATGACGCCCGCCACCTTCGCGTCCTCGAACTCCGGGGTCTCGTGCAGCCGGCGACGGATGAAGTAGGCGACGACCACAACGACGGCACTGAGCCAGAACGGCACCCGCCAACCCCACGAGTACAGGTCCTCATCGGGCAGCGCGACGATCGGGATGACCACGATCGACGCCAGGATCAGCCCACCCTGAGTGCCCGTGAGCGTCCAGGAGGTGAAGAAAGCGCGCTGGTGGTCGGGCGAATGTTCCAGCGTCAGCGAGCTGGCGCCGGCCTGCTCGCCGGCGGCGGAGAAGCCTTGCAGGAGTCGGCACGCCACCAGCAGCATCGGCGCAACGCCGCCGACCATCGCGTACGTCGGCAGGCAGCCGATCGCGAAGGTCGAGGCGCCCATCAGGACGAGCGTGAACATCAGTACGTTCCTGCGCCCGATGCGGTCACCGAAGTGCCCGATCACGAAGGCGCCGACGGGCCGTGCGATGTAGGCGACGCCGAGAGTGGCGAACGACTGGGCCAGTGCGACCGTCTCGTTTCCCTCGGGGAAGAAGATCTTTGGAAAGACCAGGGCCGCAACGAAACCGAATACGAAGAAGTCGTAGTACTCGACGGCGCTACCCATGAAGCTGGCCAGAGCGGCCTTCTTCGGCGTTCGTTGCGGTGCACCCGCGGGCACGCCGTCGGACGAGTTGCTGTTGATGACGCTCATGGATTCCTCCTAGTTTCCTGGCGTGGTCTTGGCGAGCATGCGGAAGTGCCGCGACATGCGGTCGGCGTCCGGGGTGATCCCGGTGATCAGTTCGAATGCGGTGACGGCCTGATGCACGGCCATGTGGCCGCCGTCGAGCGTGCGGCAGCCGGTCGCGCGAGCAGCCGTCAGCAGAGCCGTGTTCAGCGGCCGGTAGACGATGTCGGCCACCCACGTAGCGGGGTGCAGGAGCGCTACGTCGAATGGCGTGCCCGGGTGGTCGGCCATTCCCGTGGGGGTGCAGTGCACGACACCGTCACTGTGCGGCAACAGGATCGACAGCTTGTCGAAGGCGGACACACTGACGCGCGCGTTGGGGTGCCTGTCCGCGAGGTCACGGCCCAGGCCGCCGGCGCGGTCCACGTCCAGGTCGACGACCGTGAGGTGTTCGACGCCGAGGTCCAGCAGCGCGTGCCCGACTGCAGCACCTGCCCCGCCGGCACCGAGCAGGACCACGTTCGTGAGGTCGGCTTCGGGTAGCCCTTCGGCGAAACCCGTAGCGAACCCCGGAGCGTCGGTGTTGTACCCAATGACTCGGTCGCCGAAGACCACGGTGTTGACCGCGCCGAGCGCGGCGGCGCCGTCGTCGAGTTCGTCCAGATGCGGAATCACTAACTTCTTGCACGGATGCGTGACGTTGAGCGCATCGAAGCCGAGCGCCCGCGCCCACGACAAGACCTCCCCGATCTGCTCAGGGGCGAGGCCGACCGCGTCGAGGTCGATGGTGCGGTAGACGTAGTCGAGGCCGTTGGCCCGACCCTCGGCCATGTGCAGAGCCGGCGTCAGGGACGGGCCCACGCCGGTGCCGACAAGACCGACCAAATACGGGCTGGCTGCCACGCTCCACCACCGTCCTCACTAATGTACTAACTAGTACGTACGCTCTTGAGTACAACACCGTGTCGTGGGTCTCGTCAAGGGTTCGGTGTGAGCTGGCTCGCGCGTCAGGTTGACGTGAGCCACCCGACGACGACGTCGCCGATCATTCGCCGCATGTGGGCGCGCCGTCCGAGTTCGGTGAAGTCCACGTCGAAGAGGAACCCGAACGTGTAGCGATTAGCCACCTGGAACACGCAGTAGGAGCTGATCACGATGTGTACGTCCAGCGCGTCGACGTCGGTGCGGAACACACCGCGTTCGCGTCCGCGGGCGAGGATCTCGTCCAGCACAGACGTCGCGGGCTGGGACAGCGTGCGCAGCGAGTCCAGCCGTCCGATGTACTCACCGCGGTGGATGTTCTCGATCGACACCAACCGGATGAAGGCCTGGTGATCGAGGTGATGGTCGAAGGTCAACTCGGCCAGCCGGCGCATCGCGACCACCGGATCGACGTGGTCGACCTGCAGCCGTTGCTCGGCCTCGCGGATGCCGCGGTAGGCGTTCTCCAGGACCGCCATGTACAGCTGCTCTTTGCCGCCGAAGTAGTAGTAGATCATGCGCTTGGTGGTGCGCGTGCGTTCGGCGATCTCGTCGACCCGGGCGCCGGAGTAACCCGACTCGGCGAACACCTCGGTCGCCACCGCGAGCAGCTCGGCGCGGGTGCGTTCCGCATCACGTTGCAGCTCAGGCCGCGAGACTTCGGTCACGCCGATGAGCTTACTGTTGACTAGAGGGCCGGTCGGCGACTTTGCGCGGACAGGTAACCGAACGGTACATAGCGTCGGAAGGCATCGTTTCTACCGGTGCACCCACCAGTGCGGCGGCTCATGCGGCACGCTCAGACCCGGATGTCGTTAGGGGTGACGTGTTCCGCGGTCGAGACGCGAATTATCTCCAGTCGTGCGTCGCGCAGAGCTTCCGGCGTTAGTCTTTGCCGATGATCGCGGGCGACAAGGCGCCTGACTTCACTTTGTACGATCACACCGGTCGGACTCGGACACTGTCCGCGCTCCTTTCCGATGGGCCGGTTGTGCTGTTCTTCTTCCCGATAGCGTCCTCACCGATCTGCACCTCCCAGGCCTGTCATTTTCGGGATCTGAGCAGCGAATTCGCCACGGTGGGCGCCCAGCGGGTGGGCATCAGCACCGATACCGTCGACAAGCAGGCCCACTTCGCCCAACAGCGCTCGTTCGACTATCCGCTGCTCTCCGACGCGGACGGCGTGGTGTCCGAGATGTTCGGGGTGCGCCGAGGCAGGTTCGCCAAGCTGCATAAATCGGTCGTGGCGCGGGATTCGGCGCGGCGTGGGCGGCACACTCGGCGCCGTGGCCTGCTGGCCCGGCTGTTGCCGGTCAGACGGACCACATTCGTCATCGACACCGACCGCACCGTGCTCAAGGTCATTTCGAGCGAGTTGCGCGCATCGGTACACGCCGACCAGGCCTTGTGGTTTTTGGAGAACCGCAATGAGCCGCATAGTTCGCCACCTGTCAGGGAAAAGCACACCGACGCGCATCAGGAGCCGGAGGGCAAGGGCGAATCGATCAGCGACTGGTTCACAGAACCGGAGGCCACGCGCAAGCCGAGCCTGGTCCGGCCGTACACGCTGACGGCAGGCCTTACCGACTCTGATGTCGAACTGCCACTCGAGGCTCCGGTCGAAGCGCTCAACACCACAGCGAAGCGGCCGCGCTGGCCGAGAAATGATGTGCGGGGCCAGATCCTGACGAGTTGCGTGCACAGCCCCTCGGTCGCAGAGATCGCCGCTCAACTGTCGTTGCCGCTCGGTGCGACGCGGTTCCTGGTCGGCGACCTGGTGACGCAGGGTTATCTGCGGGTGCACGCCACCCCCGGTGATTCCATGACAATCGACGAACGACGTGAACTGCTAAAACGCACGCTGCGCGGCCTACGAGCACTCTGAGGGATGGGCAAAACGACGTTCGTCGGCGCGGTGTCGGAAATGGGCCGCTGCGCACCGAGGCGTTTTGAAAGTGCAGTTGAACTGCGGGCGGCCGGTGCCGCAGCCGGGATGCCCGGTAACGGGTCGGTGTCGGTTGTCTGCCAAATGTGCTGTCAGTCGCGCCGTGCGCTGGCCACGTCAGCGCAATAGGCACACACTGCGATTGTCGACTTACAGCCAAACCACGGGAAGAACCACGATGCGGACAGGCGCGCACAAAATAGGCCCCGAAGAGCGGCGCGCGCTGCTCGAACAGCGGCGCGCAGCAGTGGCACGCCAATTGCGGCGCCTGGCAGTCGAATTGACGAATCTCGACAGACAGCTGAAGGCGATCGCGCAGTCGGAGCGTTTGTAACTCCCGTCCGGCACAGGCACCCAGAACGCCATCGTTCGGCGTCCCGTGATGTGCGCTATGAACGCAACGACTTATCGATGGCACCCGGGCTCAGGATCGCGTCAAGGATCAGGGCGGCGCCACCTATCACCCCGGAGCGGTCGCCGTAGCTCGTCGGCACCACCTGCAGCGCCCGAGTCGAGGGTGCAGTCGCGTTGCGGTACAGGGTTTCTCGAAGTCCGGCCACCAGGATGTCATAGGCCCGGGCCATATCGCCGTCGATGACGACGATCGCGGGATTGAGAAGATTCACCGCTCCGGCGATGACCTCCCCGATGTAACGACCGCTATCGCGTATCAGCCGGCGCGCCTCGGGGTCGCCGCGATTGGCAAGGTCGACGACGTCGCGGATGTGGCCGACGGGCTGGCCCTGCTGTTGCAACGACCGCACCAGCGCCCAGCCGCCGGCGATGGCCTCTAGGCAGCCGGTGTCGCCGCACCGGCATGTCCGTCCTGCTGCCGCCGGGGTCTTGTTGTGCCCGAATTCGCCTGCTGCGCCGACTGCGCCGCGCAGGAGCACGCCGCCGGAGATGATCCCGGCACCAAGGCCGGTGGATGCCTTGAGGAGCAGTAAGTCGTCGACACCGCGCCGCTCACCGTTGTGTTCTGCCAGCGCAATGACGTTTGCGTCGTTGTCGACCACGACGGGAGAGGTCGTCAGTTCACGAAAGTACGGTGGCAGCGGTACGCCGTCCCAGCCGCTCATCACAGGCGAATCGAGGCTGCAACCGCGTTGCGTGTCGACGGTGCCCGGCAGGCTGATTCCCACACCGTGAACGGTCTCGGGGTCGCGGCCCGATTCCTCGAGCAACACCTCGAGCCTCTTGACCAGATCTGGCATCAGGTCATCGGGGCCGATCCCGCTCTCCTGGTCGAGATCGCTGACGGTTTGGACATCACCCGCGAGATTGCAGACGGCAAGCCGGGTCCGGCTGCGTCCGATCGCGGCGGACAGCACCACGCCGGCGTCAGAGTCGAACCTCAACAGGGCGGGTGGGCGACCGCCGGTGGACAGGCCCTCTTCGCGCTCGACGACCAGTCCACGGTCGGACAGCGCCGATACCCTGGCCGCCACCGCGGTGCGCGACAGGCCGGTGAGCCGCCGCAGCTCTGAACGCGTCGCCACTCCATCACGAATCAGAGCGAACACTTCTCCGGCAGTCGCGGGCGACTTTGGGGCAGGAAGCCTGATGACCGGCATCTTTACATTGAAGCAAGCCGTTCCCGAAAACGGCAAGGTATGTAACCCTCATCACTTTGACCGCAAAAGGACATAAGTGCTGTTGCAGTGACTGCTCAAGTCTCGCTATCGTCGACACCGGCGGGGCGCTCTGCATTGCGGCAGGTGCCGACCGAATGATCGCTAACGGCCAGGTCACCGTCCCCTCTTCCGCAGACTGAAAGCTGACCTCCTGTGACCACCACCGCTGCCCGTCGCACAATGCCATCGGCGCTCGTGGCACCGCAGCCCGCCGTACTCAAGCTGGCAATCCTCGCGCTCGCCCTGGGCGGCTTCGGGATCGGGACCAACGAGTTCGTCGCGATGGGCCTGCTACCCGACATCGCCGAAAGCCTGCACATCTCTGAACCGACCGCAGGCCACGCCATCTCCGCGTACGCCCTCGGCGTCGTCATCGGAGCGCCGGTGATCGCCGCTCTCACCGCGCGGGTCCCGCGAAAAGCCATTTTGTTGGTACTGATGGCCGTTTTCACGCTGGGCAACATCGCCACGGTGTTCGCGCCCACGTATGAATCACTGATGGTGGCGCGTTTCGTCGCCGGGGTGCCGCACGGTGCGTTCTTCGGCATCGCAGCACTGGTGGCCGCCCGACTGCTGGGCCCCGGCAATCGAGCCAAGGCCGTTGCGCAGGTCATGACCGGCTTGACGGTGGCAACCGTCATCGGTGTCCCCATCGCATCGTGGCTGGGCCAGGCGCTCGGCTGGCGCAGCGCGTTCGCACTGGTCGTGATCCTCGGCATCGTGACGGTGAGTGCGATCTGGCTCTGGCTGCCCGATATCGGGGCCACGCACAGCACCGGTCCCCTTACGGAAATCGGCGCACTCAAGCGACCTCAGGTTTGGCTGGCACTGGCCGTCGGCATGGTCGGGTTTGGCGGCATGTTCGCCGTTTATACCTACGTGGCCACCACACTGACCGACGTAGCGGGTCTGGCGCGGGCACTGGTGCCGTTGGCATTGATGGTGTTCGGCGTGGGCATGGTCGCCGGCAACCTGGTGGGCGGGAAGATGGCCGACAAATCGGTGATCCGCAGCCTCTACGTCGTCATTGGCACCTTGGGCGTGATGCTCGCCGTGTTCGTCATAGCGTCGCACAATCCTTACACCGCAATGGTTCTGCTGTTCGCGATCGGTGCCAGCGGCGGGGCGATCGGGCCTGCCCTGCAGACTCGGTTGATGGATGTGGCCGCCGACGCACAGACCCTTGCCGCCGCGCTGAACCACTCCGCGCTCAACATCGCAAACGCATCGGGCGCGTGGATCGGCGGATTGGTGATCGCCGCGGGATTCGGTTACACCGCGCCCGCCGCGGCCGGTGCCGTCCTGGCCGCCGTGGGGCTCGTCGTGCTGACACTGTCGGTTCTGCTACAACACCGAACCTCGCGGCGGAATCTGCAGGCACCCAACGGAGTTGGGGCGTGATCGCCACCGGAGAAGGCCGAAGCACACGTCGACAGATGGCCGAACGAACAAGTGGATCAATATGTTTGGAGCTGTATCTGCCCCGCGCGCGGCACTACAGGCTGATCACGACTGACAGGTGGTTCTGTCTCATCCGGGCAGTTATGAGCAACAGCACTACGAATCGCTGACGCTCACCACTGAGCCTCACGAAAGGAGCTCGTTCCCATGAACAACAAAGAAAACGTCGTATACCGCTACGATCCCCGGGATCATCTCGCCATCCGCTACCACGCCATTCCGAGCGCATGCCGGGGCAGCGCGGAAAATCTCGGCGCGGCACGTTCGTCCTACCGCAACGACCTCATCGAATTGCTGCACGTTGATCGGCACGAGCTTCCACGCGTCATCGAGCATGTGGAGGCTGCCGTCTACGGCATGTGGGTGCGTTCCAGGGTGGGTGCGGTCCACCGCGACCACCACGCAGACCGGATGTTCCTGCAGACATTGCGCGGGCCTGGCAACGCACAGGACGCATTGCGCGCCGAGGTCGCCATGGCCACCCAAAGGGGCCTCCAACCCGTGGTCATCATCGTCGAACCAACGGACACCGTCGGGTCGGTCCTGGACCAGATGACGCCTCACGACACCGTCGTGGTTGCATGCTCCGACATCGATGCGGCGGTGGCCTGGGCCGTGATTTACGGCCCGAAAGCCGATAGCCGCCAAGATATCCCGCAGCCGCCCAGTGCTACCGAGCTGCGCGACATGCCGGTCTCGACCTTCGTCCACCGCCACGGTGCCCCCAGCGGCCAGCATGCCGTCAGGATGGACCCCGAGGTTCTGCGACTTGCGTCCTAGCCGAACTGTCCCGGGATCGACGTGCCTCCAGTTCGTGATGATGGCTGTCACAGAAGCAGGATGCGGGCCACCTACCATCAGTAGTCCGCTACTCGACTCTGTCGAAACATCGCGGAAGAAACTTTTCGAGGACGAACGCCTGAGGGTGTCGACGTGATTCGGCTGTGCAAACGTTCGTCCTCCTCTCGCGCCGCACTGCGAAGTGCCGCTGCCAGCCGTAACGACGTAGTAGCGTCGTGCGCGCAGCGCGGATGAAGGGCGCAAAGTGGATCTGCATCTGTCGGGAAAGACTGCCGTCGTCACGGGGGCCAGCAAAGGCATCGGCCTTGCCATCACCAAGGCGCTCGTCGACGCGGGCGCGCACGTGGTAGCCGGGTCACGGACCCCTGGCAAGCAACTGCCACTGCTTGAAGAGAGCGGGCAGGTGTCGTTCGTGTCTGTGGACCTGACCCAGCCCGGAGCCGCCGAAGAATTGATCGCGGCGGCGAGCCACCGCGACGGGATCGACGTATTGATCAACAACGTCGGCGGCGCCACGGCGCGCCCGGGTGGATTCACCAGTATCTCCGACGACGACTGGCGGGCGTCCTGGGACCTGAACATGATGGGCGTTGTGCGACCGACCCGCGCGGCGCTGCCGGCGATTGAGCGGCGCGGCGGCGGCTCCATCGTCATCGTCAGCTCGATCAGCGCCTACTCGCCCGGCCCGAACACCTATGACTACTGCGCCGCCAAGGCCGCCGTCGCAAACTTCGCGAAGGCTTTATCAAAAGAGTTGGCTCCCAGGAATATTCGTGTCAATTCGGTCAGTCCGGGCCCGGTGTCCACCGAGAAGTGGACGGGGCGGGGTGGGATGGCCGACGGGCTCGCCGCGGCTCGTGGTCAGACGGCTGACGAGGTCAGGGCGGAACTCGCAAGCGTTGCGCCGACGGGGCGGTTCACCACCCCTGAGGAAGTCGCCGACGTCGTTCTCTTCTTGGCCAGCGACCGCGGCGGAAATATCACCGGATCTGATTACCGCATCGATGGCGGATACGTCGCCACCATCTGATCACAGTCCAGTTATGCCTCGGGTGAACTGCGGAAATGAAGCGGAGCTAAGGGGACTCGAAATCGTTGGTCCGTCTGCTCACAAATAGCCTTTGAGCTGCGAAAACAGTGGAACACTCCTGCGCTGTAACGACGCGAAACTACGCGAAGCCACGCCAAACGACCTGCGGAGACGCCAACGCTGTTGACGCCGCCAACGCGCCAAATGGGTCTGGAAGAATTTGACTTACTCGATGCGAACGAGTCGACATGGGCGTTTGTTGCGCGAAGATGTGTTGGCGGCGCAAGCACACGCTGGTCATTGGGTTGGTTCTGTTGGTTGAGTCGAGCCCTGCCAGCTGGCTGCAGTCTAGCTGCCACTTTCGAACAGACCATCGACCCTGAACTTCGGGCTAAGCCGTTCCATCCGGCGATGACAACCGTCGTTTGCGACTATTTGTGGAGCTGCCGATCTCGTGCCCATATGGCGTTGCTGTGCAGAGCGCCCGGGCAGCTACGAAGGGGACTGCCGTGGTGGTGCTGTCGAGCCCGACGACGAGGTCCATCGAGAGGATCCGATCCGGCTAGCCGTTCCGAAAGGGCGCCGCCGACCTGTCCGCCTGCTCCTTGATGGTGGCCATGCACTGCTCGGGGCTGCTGTACTGGCCGGCCAGCAGCTTGCCGAGCTCCGTGGGGATGATGTTGTGGGAGATCTCGACCCAGGCGGGCAGCTTGGGCTCCGATCCCATGGCGTTGTTAATGGTCCATTCGATGGCCGGGAAGTGGCGTGTGGTGCCCGGTCCGACCTTGGCGGCGGCGAGGACCCGCGGGTCGCTGTAGGTCGAGTTGCGCACCGGGGAGGCGCCGCCGCCGAGCGACGAGGAGCGGGCGACCACGTCCTTGGAGCAGACCCATTGCATGAAGATGAAGGCCGCCTCCGGGTTCTTCGAGTATTTCGATAGGCAGATGGAGGATCCGCCCTGATGGCCTATGTGGGGGATCTCCAGGAAGCCCGCCTGGTCGGGGCTGCGCAGCGTCGCCTCGGCTGGCGGACGCGCCGGCTCCATGAGCCCGACGACCTTGGAATCCTTGCTGTCGAAGCCGGGGAAGAATTCGCCCCAGGAGATCAGCATCGCGGCGTTGCCCTGACTTACCGACTGGCCTTCGCCGTCCCAGGTCCAGGTCGTGGCCGCGGGCGCCATGTGCTTCACCAGCTCCAGCATGTAGGCGAGGCCCCGCATGCCGTCCGCGTCGTTGCCGGAGAAGTAGCCGTTCGTGTCGAAGACCGAGCCGCCGTTGGCCCAGAGCCAGGCCGTCCAGTCGCAGTTGAGGGAGTAGTGGCCCGACTTGAGCTGGCCGGTGGTGCCGTAGATGCCGTTGCCGCGCTCGGCATCATCCAGGGTCTTCACCACGTTCATGTAGTCGTCCATGGTGGTGGGGACGTCGAGGCCGTGCTTGTCGAACAGGTCTTTGCGGTACATCAGGATGAAGATCGGGATGTCGAAGGGCACGCCGATCAGCTTGTCCTTGTAGGTGAAATCCTGGACCAGGGGCTTGGCGAAGTCGTCCCAGTCGAAGTCCGGCAGCGCGATGTCCTGCTTGTCGGCGTAGTACTGGCGCGGATCAACGGTGTCGTTGATGAAAAGGGCGGTCCAGGACTGGTCGAGGTAGTAGAGGTCATAGCTGCCGAGCTGGCCCTGGACGTCGACGGTCGCCTTCTGCAGCACCTGCTCCAGGGGGACGATCTCGATCTCCACCTCGATGCCGGTATTGGCCGTGAACTCGTCCTTGGCGAGCTGGTTGGCGACGATGGTGGGCGGCGTCGCCTCGGAGGTGTAGCGGATCTTCGTGCCCTTGTACTTGCTGCCCACGTCCTGCAGCCATTTGGTCATCTCCGGCGAGGCGCCGGTGTCGGCCATGGCCGCGGGCGGAGTTAGGCCCGGGAAGGGCCGAGTCTGACCCAGCATGGCGGCGGCGAAGCCCGAGAGCCCGAGTCCGGCGATGCCGAGCCGGCGCAGGAACTCGCGCTTGGTGATGCGCCGCTCGCCGAAGGCCTTGGCGCTGTTCGCGACAAAGGACTTGCGGTCGTACTCGCTTATATCCATGGATGCTTCTTTCCGGTCTGGGGACGCAACCTGCTGGACAGTCTTGCCGGCCGATATGCAGTCCGATGCACAGCCGAATCGGCGCCAACGGCGCCTGCTGCAACCTCACGCACACCGCACAGAAGCGGTAGTGGATTCCTCCCGGCATGCCGACGGCACCAAGGCCGTCGACTTCCAGGCTGTTATAGCAGCGCGTCTCGCCAGTGATCGACACGACTTGTTCCTCGGGGAACTGCGCCGAAACGATGAACACGTTGAAGGATCGGCGTTGACAGAAACCGCAGTGACACACGTAGACGAGTTGCGGTTCGCCCTCGACCGCAACTTCGACCCGACCGCAGGCGCACCGCGCGGTTCGCGTTGTCATACGCACCCTCCGTTGAAACCCGCCCAGTGGCCGGTAGCCGACCACCTCGATCGGAAATCCCTCCCCGACACAGTGCCCGATGCGGTGCTTGCGCTGGTGGGCTTTGCCTGACAAGGCAGATTGGCCCTCTCGTCGGCTTACACTTCCCCCCGAATCGTGGAGGGTTGATCTCTGTTGTCCGGTTGACGTGTAGTGGTCTTCTCTCGGTTGAGGGTGACCGCAAACGCGGTCGTTAGCGACCGATGAGACTTGGCATTACTGGCAGTCTGTCTCTACATGACGGTATTAATGGAAGGCATCTCGTTCGGTGAGTCGCCACGTTGGCACGACGGGCGAATCTGGTTTTCCGACTGGGGCGCGCATCAGGTGATCGCGCTCGATCCCGCGGGTGGCCACGAGGTGGTGGTCAGCGTGCCGTCGTTTCCTATGTGTATCGACTTCCTGCCCGACGGGCGATTGCTGGTCGTGGACTCGGCGCAGCGGCGGCTACTTCGCCGCGAGCCCGACGGCTCAATAGCCACCCACGCCGATCTGGCCGCCATCTCGCAGAAGCCGTGGAACGACATCGTGGTGGACGCGCGCGGCAACGCCTACGTCAACAACATCGGCTTCGACTTCCCCGGTGGTGAGCCCGCACCCGGCAGCGTCGTGCTCGTCACGCCGCAGGGAGGTGTCCGCTTGGTCGCGGACGACCTCGCCTTTCCCAACGGTATGGCGATCACCGCCGATGGCTCCACGCTGATCGTGGCCGAGTCCCACGGCAACCGGCTCACCGCCTACGACATCGGTCCGGACGGCGACCTCGCCAACCGGCGGACGTGGGCGGACACCGGGGACGATCACCCCGACGGGATCTGTGTCGATGCCGCGGACGCGGTCTGGTACGCCGACGTGGGTAACCGACACTGCGTGCGGATGCGCGAGGGCGGCGAGGTTCTTGCCACGGTGGAACTGGACCGAGGTGCCTTCGCCTGCACGCTCAGCCGCGGCGATCGACCGCAGCTGTACGTCGTTGGCCAGCAGTGGGGCGGCCCGCAGCCAACCGAACCTACCGGGCAGATTCTTGTGTTCCCAGCCCCCGAATCCGGCGCCGGGAAGCCGTAGCTGACGGCGTGGCCCCCCGGCCCCCCCGGTTATCCGTCTGTCCCCCACTGGGACAGGTCTTTCCGGAGGCGTTACGCTGCGACCGGTTGGTCTACCGCGGTTTTCTCGTAGTCGCGGGCGGCTGCAATCCCGCGGAGCTGTGCCGCGGGCGGACGTTGTAGAACTGCAGGCACCAGGCGACCAGGACCTCGCGAGCCTCGGCGCGGGTGGTGAAGCGGTGCCGGGACAACACCTCGTGTTCGAAGTGGAAAAGAACGCCTCCGCGGCAGCGTTGTCGAAGCATGACACAGCCCCGCCCATCGACTGGCGCACCCCACGCCCTCACACAGTCCGGTGAAATGTCTTGCCGTGTAGGTAGATCCCCGATCAGTGCGGAACACGACCCCATCGATCACGGCCCTGCCCCCGCGCATGGCCGCAGCGATCTTGAGCGCATTACACGCCAGCTCGGCGTCAGGGTGTTCACTGATCGGACCGGTCAGCAGCTTGCGGGAAAACAGATCCAGCACCGTCGCGAGGCAGAGCTTGCCCTCATCTGTGGGGATCTCGGTTATGTCCCCGCACCAGCGCGGCGGTTCGGCGCCGCAGCGGAAAAATCGCGTCGCAGCAGATCTAGAGGTTGTCCCGGGTTTCGTAGAAGTTGAGGTGGCGGTCCCCCGCTCGAGACCTGCCGTGTGGTAGGTGTCGGGCGTTCCGCCAAGAACTCCTACAGCAAGGGGACCACCATGAAGAAGAGTAGCCAGATTCAGTCCGTGGACGCGAGCGTGACCGCGGTTCCAGAGCGGGTCAGTGTGGCCATGGCCGAGATCGCCGAGAACATGCAGGAGGGTCTGCTGGCGTTGGCGGTGGGCGCCGGCCTGCAGGTGATGGCGGCGTTGATGGAGGCCGACGTGACCGAGCTGGCCGGCCCGAAGGGCCGCCACGATGAGGCGCGTACGGCGGTGCGTCACGGCCATGAACGCGGGTCGGTGACCCTGGGTGGACGGCGGGTGTCGGTGACCCGCCCGCGGGTACGGGCCGCCGACGGCTCCGGGGAGTTGGCGGTTGCGTCCTATGAGTTGTTCACCTCGACGGAGATCCTGGGCAAGATGGCGATGGAGAAGATGCTGGCCGGGCTCTCGACGCGCCGGTATCCGGTCGGGCTGGAGCCGGTCGGCGAGCAGGTCGCCGAAAAGGTCCTTGGCGACAAGCAAGTCGGCGGTCTCCCGCCGGTTCGTGGCGATGACCGAAACCGCTCTGGCCGAGTTGTTGTCGCAGGATCTGTCCGGGCTGGATCTGGTCGCGCTGATGATCGACGGCGTGCACTTCGCCGAGACGTGCTGCATCGTGGCGCTGGGCATCGACATCGAGGGCACCAAGCACCCGCTGGCGTTGGTGGAGGGCTCCACGGAGAACGCGACCTTGGTCACCGGCCTAATCGTCGGTCTGCGGGAGCGGGGCCTGGACGTGACCCGTCCGATGCTGGTCGGCCTCGACGGGTCCAAGGCGCTGCGCAAGGCCGTGCTCGACGTGCTCGATCACCCAGTGATCCAACGCTGCCAACTGCACAAGATTCGGAACGTGAAAGATCATCTGCCGCAACGCCTTCGCACCACCGTGGGGCGCAGGATGACCGATGCCTACCACGCCGGGTCGGCGCTGGAGGCCGAGGCCGCGCTGCTGGCCTTGGCCAAAGAACTCGACCGCACCCACCCAGGGGCGGCGGCCAGCCTGCGCGAGGGGCTGGACGAAACGCTCACGGTGCTGCGCCTCGGGGTGCCGCCCACCCTGGCCCGGACGCTGCGCTCGACCAACTGCGTCGAGTCGATGATCTCGGTGTGTCGTGAGCACGCCGCCAACGTCAAACGCTGGCGCGACGGGCAGATGGCGCTGCGCTGGTGCGCGGCCGGGATGGTCGAGGCCGGAAAGCAGTTCCGCCGCGTCAACGGTCACCTGCACCTGCCGTCACTGCGGACCGCACTCGAACGCGAGGTCGCCGAAACTGTCGTACCCGTCGTGCACAATGATCAGGTGAGCGCAGCCTGATGCTCACCGGACCGCCACCAAAGTTCCACGGAACTCGGGACATCCTCGCAGATCTAACTCGCGTTCGCTACACGCAGTAACACGTCGGCCACCGAGGACGGTCGTGATAGGAGCGGTGAATGACGCGGCGTGGGGCCGCAGGTGATCGATCGCCGCTGCCGTGGTGGGTTCGTCGCAGTCGGCTTAAAAAACTCTTCGCATAAAGTCAAAGTCCACCCATACGGTACGTCCTTTCTCGTCAGGCTCACTCACCGCCTCAACCCATCCCTTTTCGGGGCCTAGATGGCATGCGTGGGCGCGGTCATCGGACTGATGGCCTTCGCTGCTTCCTTCCGCCGGGGCGTAACCTGCAGATATGGGGTGATGAGGAGTGTTGATGATGGCTGATCGCGCCATGAGGGGCAGTCGTCTCGGAGCCGTGAGCTATGAGACCGACCGCAACCATGATCTAGCGCCGCGTAAAATCGCGCGGTACCGCACCAAGAACGGCGAGGAGTTCGACATGCCCTTCGCCCACGACGCCGAGATCCCCGGCACCTGGCTGTGCCGCAACGGCCTGGAGGGCACCCTGATCGAGGGTGGTGACTTGGCCGAACCCAAGAAGGTCAAGGTGCCGCGCACGCACTGGGACATGCTGCGGGAACGCCGCTCGATCGAGGAACTCGAGGAACTGCTCAAGGAACGCCTCGACATCATCAAGACCCGGCGTCGCGGCAGCTAGCTTAGCTACCGACCGGGGTTCACGAACTCGACCGATACCGGGACTCTGACGGGAAGATCCGATCTGATGACGCAGAAGATTTGCTTTGATTGCTTCCATAAGTTGTTCCCTGACAAGCCAATTCAGAAGGTTACGTTGGGTCGGCAATGCGTCGTGTGCAAAGCGCAAACGGATCGAACGGAACAGATGATTCCTGTTGACGCAGAGGACATTCCGGTGACTAAGCAAATAGCTCAAGTGCCACGGCGAGTACTAATATCGAACTGAAATGGCATGCCGACCCGCCGGACAACCGCGCTACCGCGCCGCCCGCATCCCCTCAGCGTCGGCCTCCCACCGACGGGTCGAACCCTCCACGTCGGTGAACAGAAATGTCACAACCCCTGACGGGGGTACCGCCGGATCAGCGGACACCCTCGCAGAATCTCACAACAGAGACGCCCTGCCTCGTACATCGCCGGAATGCCGCTTCAGAGACTGGAGGCTCCGACGACTGTGCAGAGCGGACCTAGGGCCACGGGCTTCGATCGCGCGATAATGAATTGCTGGACCGCTCTAGCGGCGAGTCGAGAGCCGTGAAGGATGGTGTGATGTGGAAGCCAACAGGCCCGCTCGCGACCCCGGTGCCGACGGTCCACGCATCCCCCCGGGTTACGACTATGAGTACGACGAGGCCCACGACGTACCGGTCGGACCGCGGCGTGAAGCTCCTGCGCCGCGTCGAGTCGATCCGCCACCGGGGGTACAGCTGCACGAGGGCGGCGATTATGGCTACGACGAGGCCCACAACTTCAGCGTCTGACGATCAACGAAGACCTGACAGCGCGCACATGTCCGGGTTCGTTTCCACGCCCGATAACCGGAAACAGGTTTCGAAACGAACTTCCGCGACCCCCAGATGTGGTCTATCGAGACGGTGTCCGACAGCACTGATTCGATGACCGACGAAATCTGACTGGGGACACGGCCCCAATGACCCAGTGCCGACGCATTTCGAAGAGCAGATCCGCACGGCGCTGGAGGACTTCTTCGATGGTGACCACCAGAAGGTCCAGGCCGTGATCGACCACCTCAAGAGGGTTGCGGAGAAGTAGGAACCCCCCGGCGTGTCTCCCTGATCCGACGAGATCCTGTGCCAGGAGGCTCCAGGATCTAATGGCCACAAAAGTCGTGGACGACGGGCCGCTGTCGGTGGGCACGCACCGCAAAGCAGGTATCAGCGGGCGGATGTCCACATTAGAAGCTCGGCTGCCGCCCTCCGCAAAAGGCCCGTTGACCCTGATGTGTGCGCCTTGATGCCCGAATAATCGGATAGACCCGCAAGAAAGATCAGCGGCAAATGAAAGTTTTCGCCATACCCGCGGATACCTGTGCTCGGGAAGCTCACGATGAGCATTGCGACTAAAGCCGCCGCGTCGCTGGTGGCCGCCGCAGGTGTGATGCCGGCGATGTGCGCTGCAGTGGCGGGGCCGACGACGACTGGCCGCTGTGGCACGTCGGGATGGTTGGGCGCGCTCGGGCTGACCGATTCTTAGGGGCGCATCTCGGCGACGGTCTCGGCCACCTGGCTTCGCTGCACTGCGCCCGACCGGGCCTTTAGCCCCTTATTCGGCCAGTAGTTCGTCGGGGTAGTGGGCTATCGCCCGGAACGGTGTTGCGGAGGTGAGGTGACGCGGGTCACAGTTGCGGCAGGGTGATTTGCCTGCAAACTTTCGCGGCAACTTGGTATAAATCGCCTGGGTTGGGGATGACAACGACGTCCTGATGGACGCCGTGGGGGAAGGCTAAAAATTGAGAGTTAACGGGATTGTCGCTGCCCTAGTCACGGGCAGCGCACTCACACTCGGCGTGTCACTAGCTGCGGCACCTGCCAACGCCGAAACGACCGGCACAGTCAAAGCGCGCACCCAGCGCACGAGTGCTCCAAACCTGGACTCGCAGACCGGCTGGTGGGAAGTCGGGACGCCCGTTGATCTTCAGTGCTCCACACCAGGCCAGGCGGTGAAGGGGTTCTTCAGCTTCAACATCCCCAACGGCGGCTGGGACAACCTCTGGTACCGGACGCCATCGGGGGATTACATCGCTGACGTTGACATCGAGACCGGCACCCTTAAGTCGGTCACGCCCGCGTGTAGCGACCTCGACGCACAGCAACAGCAACAACAGCAGCCAGAGCCGAAGCTGGGTCTACTCGGCGGGGTCGACGTCGCCGGTTGGTGCAGGAAACACTCACTCGCGGGGGGCGATCCGGCACCGGCGGACCCGAACAGCGCCTACTCATGGCACTGCAACAGCGCCAGTGACCTCATGTCCACCGGGGTCAACATGGACGGTGCATGCGTTGACCAGTATGGGGATGGTGCGTATGCCAGGACGTTCAAGGACAACGACCCGTACTCCTGGCGTTGCTACCGGGGGTGAGCTGATCAATGAGAAAGTTACTGGTCGGAATGGTGGCTGCGGCAGCCGCCGTTGGCCTCGCCCCCAACGCGCACGCCCAAGCGTTCATCATTCACCTGGCGGGGACAGGTATCAGCTCCGCCGACGGGATCCAGGGCCTGGTGAACTCTGGGCATGTCGTGTGCGACGAACTGCGGCAAGGCGAGTCGCGCATCCACGAGATCGAGCGGCTGATCGCCATCTCCGCCGTCGGCGCTCAGAACGGGCGGGAAACTCAGATCCTGACCGCCGATCAGGCGAGCGACATCGTCAACTACGCCAGCACCGACCTGTGCCCAGAAGAAAACTAAGGGAATTGCTGCTGGGCGGTTGACCGCCAGCCGCTCCACCGTTACCGCCAACATCCACACGGAGGGGGCTGAGCCTCCACGGCAGGCAGCAGCCAGTCCATCCTCGATCGAACACAAGGGACTCCCATCGATGCATTTCAACCCGCCACCGAACTGGCCTCTCCCGCCAAGAGGATGGACGCCTCCACCGGGTTGGCGGCCCGACCCTGCCTGGCCGCCGCCACCGCAGGGCTGGCCACTATGGATCGACACCCGGACGCCTGACTCCCCTGTGCAGTCACTCGGCTTACGCCGAGTAACGGAATGGTTTGCCAAACCATGGCGTGTAATCGGAATAGGTACTGCCACCGCGGTCCTACTACTGGTTGTGTCAATCGTCATCGCGCATTCGTCGTCAGACGCGCCGAGCACGAGCCCCGCAGACGGGCAGTCGAGCGCAACGCAGGAAGCTACGGCCGCGGCGGCTTCACCTGCACGGCTCGCATGCGACATTGGTGATCGAGCGGACATAACAAGCTCCGTCAGCCAGTACATCGTGCCGGGGACCGAAAGGAAAATTACCCAGTCGAACGAAGTCGACATGGATGGGGATCAAGCTGCGATTATCGGTGGACAGGCCGATCTCCCACTAACAGTCCCGATGACGCCCCCGACGACCTCACTATCTACTGCGTGAAGTACGGAACATATGCAAATGGCACGGACGCGGATGCTCAATCTGTGATCGCGTTGGCGCAGCGACCATACCAAAATGGCAAAAATGTTCAGCCTCTAACAGTTGGCGATATCGGCGCTGGCGCCGTAATCGGCGTCGATGAGTTCTATGTCGCGGGCAGCCACGGCTACTACTATCACGTCATGCTCGGCGACTGGAGGCCGAGTGCCGAAGTGATTCCGTCATTCGAGGCCATGGCGCGAGCTATTGCAAACACAGATCGGTGATCCAGACTGACGGCGTCGCTGGTTCTGGTCGGCCATAGAATCTCTTGCTGTACCGCCGATTACGTGCCTGATGGACCAAGCGACTTCCTTGAACCGCAGGCGCAGCGGTCGTCTGTGATCAGCGGCTGAAGTTCGACCAATCAACACCCTCGTCGATCGTCGAGTTGGGGTTCGCCGCGCAGAAGCTGTCAACCTCCTCAGACGCTACGGTGACGTTCATGACGGAGTCGCCGGCGGCAGCGTTGTAATGGTGATCGCCACCCGGATTAACGCCGTGCGCGGAAAGAAGATCACTGACCGCGTTCGTATTCGCCACGTACTGAGAGGCATTCGAGTTCACCGAATTGTATGTGGCGCAGCTCATCGAAGTTCCGCTACTGCCCACGGCGCTGCTTCCACATCCACTGACGGCAACTGCCACGGTCACACTTGCGCCAAATACGACCTTCAAGCCCTTAAACACATGTCTCCAGTTGTCAACCCCGGTCCGCCCCTTTGCAGGGCGAGTGTCTGCTGTCACGCGTAGATGCCTACGCCAGGCCGCATTACCCACCGATATGCACGGCGGGATCCACCGCGCGAAATGCGGTCACGACCGTGTTCATGAAATTCTCCATCGCGTTGATCCCAGCGCGACGTGTCACACCGTCCTTCTCTCGCCATCTGTCGATGCTGACGACTGCCCGAAGACGACTCGCGTCAATCGGCTCGAAGTTGACGCTAGCGGTGAACGCGTCTCCGTCACCGCCTGTGGTGATTTTGCTTCGATGCTGGTAGATGATCCGCCATGGATTCTCCAAATGGACTTTCATCGCGCCACCCATGAATGCTGCGCGCGTCGAGCGGTCGTCTGGTATGTGATGAGCGAGACTTGAGAGCAGGTCTTGCATCGGCGCCACGGTCGTGAGTATCAGGTATTGATGGGTGAGCGCCTTTTGGCGTTCATACTGCGCTCGAAAGAACAGCTTGCGTTTCGCTTGTTCCTTGATGTAGTAGTACAGCCACCCGGCAGCTAACAACGCCCCAAAGAAGAGCACCGCAAAAATTACGCCGGCCATCGCTGATGTCCTTGCTCGCGCGGCAACTGCAGGGTGCGCGGACGGGGTGATACAGCGAAATCACGCGGGGCGCGGCATCGAGTGGGCGGCTGCAACCCATGCGAAGTGGTGTGGCGACGAATCGCCGCGTCCGTAGTACTGACGCGCCGACTCTTCACTTCTGGCGATCGCTCTGTGGCGGGGCACCGCAGGACGCGTCAAAGTGCGCTGCTGCTTGACGGCGGTATTCGTTGTGCGGATCGGCGTCCATTCGGCGCTCAAACTGCGCGGTCCGGGCTCGATCTTTGTCATTAAAGTGCGCTGCTGCTTGACGGCGGTATTCGTTGTGCAAGTGAGCGCCAGCGTCTTGGTGCCATGGCGGCGCAGCCCCACGATTGCCGTTTATGAATGGTGGGCTTTGTCCCAGTTGTTGAGTCCCGCCGTCCCGAGGCCCCGGTTGATCCGCCCACCCACCAGGCACTCCGTGTGATGGATCGTTAGATGCAAGACCGATTTTCTTCATCTGCCCGCGAATCGACGAAGGCCAGTCCACATTGCGGTGCCGGAGATACCTCTCCGCGACGAGGCATGCTGCTGCCAGCAGAAGGGACAGGATGACTACGACAATGAGCGACCCGAGGTTGCTCGACGTCGTTGTAGCCCCGGTCTCCAGGTTGTACTCAGTCGTTGTAGTCACGCCGCGGAACTTGGCGAAGGCGATCCCACATAGCGCGAAGAGCGCCCCAAGTATCCGAACCACTTGGTAGGGGCGCAAATCGGACCATCGGCTATTCCCCCGTCGTTGCGTCGACGGAGTCCACATGCTCGAAGTCGGTTGCGCGATGGGCGCATACGGCGGAGACGAATATTGCTGCTGCGCGTTATACGGCTGCCCCTGGGCCTGCTGATTGAGCGGCCGTTGCGGATATTGCGGGAGTCGTAGAGGTTGCGTCCGCGGATCTTGGCTCGGCTGCTGAATGGCCGGGTGTTGGGAATACGGCGAAGTCGGTGGAGGTTGCGTCATCGGCTGGTGCTGAGTCAGCTGCTGATACTGCGGGCAGGACGGTGCTGGGGGACTATATCGGTTTGAGATGGCGGTCAAGCCGGCGTCCAGTCCACGGCCTAACAGCTTCTCCACTGCCCGGATGCCGTACCAGCACGCAATGCTGGCCACGATGACGACCACCACGCCGATGACCAGACTTTGGGTCGCAAGTCCGGCGACTACACCGAGCGCCCCGCCGATATAGATGCCAGTGGGTGCAGTAGTGAGTGCCATGATTCATTCCTTTCCACAGCGACACACCGCAAGAAGACCGGCCGGTTGACCGGTCGCAGTCTTGAGAGAGATCCCCCCGTACTTGGGCCACTAACCGCGGTCCGATCGCCATCTGTCTGAGGCGAATGCGACATTAGCGGTGTTGCCGGGTAGCTCGCTGGGATTTGCTGAACTTAGGTTAAGAAATTTTCCGCCTAGTAAAGGAGACCGGGATCCTCCAGCGCCTCAGTGGTATCGCTCGCCTCCTCCCGGCCACATGAAGAATGAGATCGCCGCTCCGTCGCAGGGCAAGGCCCGGAAGTTGGTACTGCGCGGTGTGGTGACTTGACGAAAACGTCCTGGCTGGAATCGACCAGGCGCTGGTGCGAGCGAAATGGGCGATACGTTGGGTTTATTCTCAATCGGAGTCGACGAATTGAACGCCGGACGGCACTACTGACGGTCGTGAACCTCGCCATGATGTCGCGGTTCCACCGGCGGCTTCGTCGGGATGAGCGTTGCCAACGAATCACGGAAAATCACAGTCGATCGTCGATGTCGAAATCGAGCACCTGCACCGCATTAACGGATTAGATTGCGGCTTCGACAAACCAGTTTGCTTTGTACGACGATTCCTGGGGGGGACCTGTGACTTTGCTGAAATCAGCTTTGCGTACCTGGAACATGACTAAGTACGCGATCGCGCTCGTCGCTGCGCTGCTGCTCGCCGCCTGCGCCAGCGGCCAATCCGCGCGAACTGGCACTCCGGCGCAGAGTGGGTCAACAACTAGTAATGTCGCCTCGGCACCGAGCGGTGCTCGTACCGAGCCGACGGCGAGCTGTCCAAGTAACGACTGCACCCCACCCGAGGGCGGACAGGGTGACGCGGCGCAGCGGGCACAGCAGGGCTCGTCAGCGGCTCCTACAACCGCTGCGGCAGCTGTAGATGGACCGGGCAAGTACTTCAAAGAGGCTCAGCCGGTCGCTGTTAAGGACCACTTTTGCGGGGTCGTGCAAGGTCCTATCGGCTGGCCGACGTGGCCCGGTGGCATAACCGAATTTGACGGGAAGTCCAGCAACCCGACGGGCTTGTGGGACATCGCACAGAGCGATGAGATCGGGTTGCCGCCCAGCACAGATGCGGACTGCCCGGCAGAACTGAGCTTCTTTCGAGACTTCTTCGCCAACTCCGCCGACATCCAACAGTTTGTCACTTCTTCAGGCAATTTCGAGTACCACTTCAGGGGGTCGAACTGCTGGGTGGAGGCGGGATTCCCTGTCCCCGACTTGAAATGCCCCGTGGTGGATCGTTCCCAGCTACATGACGCGCTCATTGATCGCTTTACCGCGTACCCGCGATGACGGAGGCAAAAGTAGTGCTCCAACGAACAGGCACGTCAATGATCCTCGCGGTAGGCCCGGTTGTAGGCATGGTGGCGCGGATGAGTCGGTTGTGCCGTTGCGGGGCCGCGGGGGCCTGTGTCGTTTTACTGCTGGTGGCAGGCTGCGGCGGTAAGCCGAGCTCTCCTTCGACGAGTTCGGCGTCGTCTTCGGCCTCGGCGGACGGGTCGGTGAGCCGGGAGATCGGCCGGATGCGGGTGACCGCGACACCCGGACGGGGTGGCAGGGAGGCGGTGGAGCTGGCCCCGGCCACGGTGACGTCGGGTAAGGCGTTTGAGGCCGAGGCCGCCGCGGGTGCTCCGGTGCAGGTGACACTGGCCGGTGGTGGTCAGCCGTCGGCGCCGATCACGTTGCAGTTCGATCTGTCGGGTGATCCTCAGTTGGCGGGGGCGTTCAACGATGAGGTGAGGCCGGTGGTGCGGTCGATCTCCGACGGCGATCCCGCGGCTACTGACTTGTTGGCGGCGAGTTGGGACCCGGGGTCCAAGACGGTGACGGCGACGTCCACACATTTGTCGGTCTTCCAGGTGATCGCCACCAACGTCGGGCATGTGATGGAAGCGGTGGCCGATGCTTGGAAGCAGGTTGCGGGCCAGGTCGATTCGTCGTGTCGGGAGAAGAGCGAGGTCATAATCGGCGGGGCGACGTTGACGTTGACCCCGTCGAAGGCTGGACCGGTGGCGGGCTGTCTGCGCGACGCCGGTGATGGTGCGATCGGGGTGGACTTCACAAACGGCACCCGCCAGTACTACGGAGTCACCTCGACACCGGCCGGGCAGTTCAGCAACCCTGCGTTGATGGGCGGCGATGATCGGATCGCCTCGTGGCTGCACCAAAGCTCAAGCAGCCCAACGGGTCTGTTGACGCCGAAAAGCACCGGGACGTTGGTGCTGCCGGCGGGTACCACCTCCGGGGAAATCCACCTCGATGTCGATCCGGTACTTTTGCAGCTGAAGACGCTGCTGGCCGCCGTGGGGATGGTTGGCTTGGATGGCGATGTGGTGCTGACCGCGCTGATGGACAGCAAGGAGGTCTGGGATTGTTTGACCACCGTGGCCAAGGTGCCGGCGGCGGTGATCCCTGGCAATGTCACCGACTTCAGCAACACGCTGTCTCAGATGGCTCAATGCGGTCTGTCGGCGTCGGAGAAAGCGGTGACGGACCGCAACTTTGTGTTGCACCGCATGGGCGTCGCGCTGAGTCTGCTAACCACCCTGCCCGACCAGTTCCTTGCCAACGTCACCGGGGCGATCGGGGAAGTCAGCGGCGATAACCACCTCACTTTCGTGCTAACGGGACAAGTTCCGAGCCCCAGCAGCAGCCAACCGGCGCCCACCGGACAGAACGCCGGCCCGGTGATCGACCGAGTCGATGTGACGACCTGGGCCTACGACCGGGTTGAAGGGGACACCTACGTAGCCGACAACACTGGCGCCAAGAAGATCGAGGTGTTCTGGAAGTCGTTCGCAGGACCGGAGCAGGTTCGGTCGGGCTGCAAGTCGACGGTGCGCATCGACGGCCCTGCAACCTCCGAAACCAAGGAAGTCTCGGGGTGCGACTCGTACAACTCAGGAAGCTACCTCAACGCCCATAGCCCAGGGGTATATACGGTGACGGTCACGGTGCACCAAGACGGCCAACCCGACATCACCGCCCAGCGCACCGTGACGGTCATTCCCAAGGGGAGCCGATAAGCTGCGCACCCGTGGTGCTTATAACAGTGGTTGAGGAAAGTGGCTGAACCTCGGCGCTTACATCAAGGTCTGCAACCCGGGCATTTACACCGACGCGCGCTCCACACCAGACGTCGCGACTGCATGCGAATCACCCTGTCTCACAAGTCCTCCAACGCGCGACGCGAGACATTAGTTCCCGAGACCGACTTTTGAGACATCGTGATGTGGGAATATCTCGATCACGGACGGCTCCCGATAGCCGTCTCGAATGTGGTCTTATTCGATACCCGCGAAGTGAGAACCTGAGCTGTCACGACAGGTGGATGAACTCACCGTTTCTGCCCAAGGCCCGTCAAACCTACGACTCCCGATGCTCCCAGTCCCATCATGAAGGCGGGGTGTCGACCTCCCACCCGCGAACGGCTGAGACACCATCTACACCGCAGCACAAGCTGCCTGAAATGACCAACCCCGACTGCCAATTACACAGACAGCAGTTCCTGGGCAAATCTCATTCCGGATGACCAATGAGCGCCCAATCAACCCCTTTCGGTTTTGGTGCCTTGGCTTCGCGCCTTCGCCCGGGCTGAATGTGTGGCTGTACCGCGTCGATTAAATTTCAACGGCGGCACGGCATTTCTCCGCCAGGTCTTCACGGTCCTTCTCGTCGTTGGTCTTCCACGTCTTCCTGGCGGCCTCGAATGCCAGCATGGCCGTAGTTTTGGCGACTTCATCGTCGCCAGCTAGGAGCAACACCCGGTACAGCGCTGCCCAAGCCGCGCTTCTGGCCGGAAAGAGATCCCCCCTAATTGGGCGGCACGCCCTTGGCTGCTCTGAAACGCTCGTTCTGTCAGCACGCGGCGGTACTCCATCAGCGCGGCAGGGAACGCGCTGTAGCCGATGAGCCGTTCCTCGTGCAGCTGGGTATACGCCGCCGTACCGCGCTGCAAGCGTTGAGTCAACACAGCGCCCACGATCGTGCCCGCCAACGCGCCGACGACGCCTATCACTGGGACCAACCACGACTCCATTCCGTCGAACACTAGTGGGTGTGTCAGCCGGAGCATCCGGATCGTCCGGATGCCGTCGGTCCGCTGCACATAGTTGGCGTAGCCGGGGTAATGCCGACGGCGAGGCTGAACAGCCGCTCGCGCTCCGCGCCCTCAATCTCCACGCGCCACGACCGCCCGCCGCGCGGCCCGATGTGCAACCCGCATTCCGGATGGGCGATCAGGTTGTAGTAGGACCAGCTGGGGTGCCGCGCACCGCGGTAGTTCGACGCCGTCAGGATCATGTCGTCACCGTCGTCGGCAGGTGACGGACAGTTCTCTACGGCAGCTACAAGGCCATCTGCGGGCCTTGCAGATCATGGGGCACTACGAACTTCCGGCAGGTACGGGTTGTTTGAGTGAGTGCCCGTTCCTGGGGGTGTTGCAGGGAGCCCACACGAAACTGGTTAACGTCCAGATCGCAGAGCGCCACAGTGGCGCTCACTGGCTTCGTCTTTCCTAACGTCGCGCAACATCTCGTCAAGGACAGCGCCCTGGGAATGACCAACGAAGGTTGAAGGATGCCGGGCACCGGCCGACCGCGCGGCCGGAACGGCAACGGAGCTCCGTCAACCGCAGCCTTCGGCCCCGCCGTCATGGCAGGCTCCCACCCATGGCATTTACCATCTATGCGCGTGGCCCAGTTGAAGAAGGCAGCCAGGAGCCATCCACCGGGTGGGAAACCTATGACTTCGGTGACGTCGCTGAGTACACGATCTATCCGAGCGGTGTACTCATCGTCGACAAAGACGGGGATGGAAGCTGCTGGGTGCTTACCCCAGATCGCTGGCAGTGGCTGAGGTCCACCACCCACGCGCCAGGCGTGGAGGGCAACGCCGGCGGAGGCCAATTCGGCTCGCTTTGACGTCATTGGAACCTCGTACACGCCCGATGCAGTGGCGCCAGGCTGTGGGCGAGGTCATAACTCGTCGTCCTCCTCGGCGAACTCGATCGGGTCATAGCCGTCATCAGCTTGGCCGCAGGTGTCCGTCTCGACGTCGGGCGACCCTGAATGCTTCTCTAGCTGATCGAGCTTCCGCACGATCTCACCCCACAGTTCCCGCGGCACCGTGGATTTCACTGCCTCGATGATGTGGGCCACCTGGACCATGATGTGGGCCATATCGGGTTGTCCCACGAGAGAATCGATCAGCGCTTGGAGCCGAGCAGCCGCGATCATGCCGGTGTTCACGTCAACCTTGGTGTCTGAATCGACCAGCGTCTCATAGCCCTTCACCATCACGGTTTCGTAGAACGCCATCGGCGTGATCGCGGTGACTACACCTTTCACGAAGTCGACACCGTTCTCCTGCGCCCGGCGCTCCAGGATCGCGCGGTAGGTGGCCCGGGCCACCGACTGCACCGGGAAGTGGCGGACGGTGTGGTTGCGGATCGAGTCGATGGTCACCCGATCACGCTTGTCCAGCTTGGCGTTGTCTTCCCCAAGGGCGCGCAAGACCATCGCGTAACTGGCCCCGGTCGCCAAGAGGTCGTTGACCTTCGTGCGCACCTGATCATTTCTGCACACGCGGCATCGCGGCTCCAGGTGAAGCCCGGTGATCTTCGGTGCCAGCTGCATCGACTGCACGTTGTTGTCGACGGAGTCGACCACCGTCTGGGACAGCGTCATCTTTGTGCTCCTCGGTCGGCGTTGGGCTACATGCCCCTTTCACCAATTACTGCCTCGCGACGGAGGCCGATACATGGTGAGCGCCCCCGCGGCTTTTCTGCGGCACTTGGCGGTACTCGCCCGCCCGGCAGGGGGCGGTCCAGGTGCCCGATCGCGTCGACTACACGGGCCCGCCCTTGGCGCTCGCGGGACTACGCCGACCCCAGCACACCAAGGTCCGTCGGCAAGTCTGTGCTGCAGCAGGCCGGGAAACGCGCCACCAAATGCCAGCCAGGGCAGGAGGTTACGAGAATGTCAGCCAATCCCACCACAGTCATCGCCGCGCTCGGCGTGGAGCCCACCTACTCGGCCCGGGAGGCCGCTGTCCTGCTTGGGAGGTCCTACAGCTGGTTAGACCAGCGGTTGCGGGCAGGCCAGTTCATCCGCACTGACGGCACAGCAGTGCGGCCCTTACGGACGCTGGGGGCTATAGGCGCTTCACCCTCGGGGTGCTCCGGGACATCGCAGTGTGTTCCACCAACCAGGGGTGGTTCTCGCTCGACGAGCTGAAGTGCACCCTCAGCGAGCTACTTATGGCCGCGGCCCGTGGACAGCCGATGAGTCGTTCCGTCCCTCCGACGTCGAGACCGTGCGCCGGCGTGTGCTCGAGGGGTGATCGATCGAGTCCACGGTCGTGGTGGATGAAGACGGCACCACGTGACCAACCGACGACGAATGTCGGCGGCCTCCTATGTGCACTTCTGCTCAGCCAAGAACTATCGGGAGGGCGGCCACGGGATCCTGGAACCCGCTCGGCGACAGGCTCTTGGCGACTGGGACTCCCTAACGATTTGCCGGATGGCCGAGCGCTAGCGCCGGAGCAGCTACCCGTCGAGGTGCTCCTCGCGGCGCAGCTCCTCCACCTTGGCGTTGAGCTCTTGCTGGGCCTCAGACGATAGGCCGACGGTCCGTGCGGCAATCCGGCGCACACCCTCGTCGCGCATTTGAGCCAGCCAGGTCAACTCCTTCTCCAGCTTCTCGTAATAATCGTCGACGGTGAAATACGCAGGCTTGATTCGGAAAAAGTTGGCAAGCGCCGCCATCGTCGCCGCGGACGGCTTTGTGCGGTTGCCTGACCGAAGCTGCGACAAGTACGGAGCCGATATCGTGACACCTTCGGCCCTCAGCGCAGCGATGACCTCTGCCGACGTGTGCGGTCCACGGCCCGGGGGATACACCGTGTCGAACAGGCGATTCAGACGCGCTGCGAACGTGTCGCTCATTATCTGACCTCCAACCGTGGCAGCGCGGACGCATCGTATTCGCTGCCATTGCATTGTAGCGAGTGTTGGTTCAACCAAGTGCAAACCCGAGACTCTCAGTGCCCTTCGGCCCTTCCTGCGGGTTTTCCATATTCGGTGCGCACCTCCGTCCGCCCGTTCCTAGCAGGCACATGGGAGGTGAATAGGCCGACCCGTCGCGTTGCCTGTGCCCGCCGGTCGATACGTTGCCGAAGACCGCTGCACGGCAACAGCTGAATGGCCCGGCGCCTGTCGCCGGGCACTGCCCGGCACGGGCTGGCGGACACCGATGACGCGGAGAGACTGACCTCGCTGGTCAGCCTGGCGGCTAAGCAGCGTTATCGAGAAGATTTCCGTCGCGTGATGCCCTCGGGCGGACGAACACCAATGATCCCGAACGGACGACACCGACCGGCCCCGGACGGGCGAAGCGCGCGATACCCGATGTGTGCACTGCGAACCCGAATTTGGCCTGGCGATATCCGATGCGCGCCCCGGCTGCGTTAAGGATCAGAAGCCCGCCGAGACCTGGCAGAGCGGCAGCGGCAAGCGCCGCCAGTGAAGCGGCTACCGGGAGTGGGAGTTTGCTGAAGACATCCCGGAAAAATGACCTCGGACTGGCGCCATTGGACGATAGCGGTGCCGTCCCGGGCGGCGACGACCCCACGTGGCTATCGAAAGTGAATCCCGCAATCACATCGACTGGCGCAACGGCGGTTGCGTCTGTTGGGGCCGACGGCACGCTAGGAATACCCGCAAGTTGCAGAACCAGCGGCGATTGCCAGGCCACGGACGCATCACCCGCGGTGGGCGACAGCCCAGCACCGTCGCTGAGTGCCGATCCGGTCGCTACAGGCTCCATCCCCGCGATCCCCGGCATTAACAAGGAGAAAAGGTCGGCGGGCACCTGTGTGAGCGGGACGACCGAGCTGGCAACGGAGGTGACCACGTCCTGAACCGCCTCGATGACGTCAGAAACTGGCGCGACCACCTCCGCAACCGGCGCCACTACCCCCGCAACCGGCGCCACCACATCCGCAACCGGCGAAACCACATCCGCAACCGGCGCCACCACATCCGCAACCGGCGCCACCACATCCGCAACCGGCGAAACCGGCGCCGTCACATCAGTGACCGGCGCAACCGCGTTCGGAACGGCAGCGACGAGGCGGGTGTTGTTCTCATTCTCCGTGGTGCCCGTGCTGCCAGGCGCTTTCTTCGGGCCCGCGCCGGTGGAAGGGTGCTGGCCCGGTTGGCGGCCCGCGCCGAGGGTGCTCGTTACACCTCGAATCGTCTCGCGCAGCGAGTCAGTAACGTGGCCGACCAGGCTGCGGGCCGTCGCGCTGTCTTGTGCTGAAGCGTTGGTGCCGCCATCGCCCTGGGCAGCGGAATCGCTGGAAGGGGTATCAGCAACGGCGACCGCGCCCCCGGGACAGCCCACCAGCAGACCCGCTGCGAGCACGCAAACACCGGCAGCGAAGCGTATATACGACCGGACCACGATCTGCTCACCACCCTCCCGGAGGACCGCTAGACCGCCCAGTGCGAAGACAATGGTAGACCCTGCTTGAAGGCGTTAGCTCGCCTATCGAGTCAAGGCCGCGGAGACACCGTTTCGGTGCCGCCTAGCCCGGTGGCTGGGCCCATGCCACGGGCTAGGTTGTCGCGCCGCCTAAGCAATCCGGCCAACCCGGCTAAGCCCAGGAGGCCAGCCGACCCCCTCATAGGAACCAGTGAGGCTTCGCCTCTGACCGCCGAGGTGTGGGGCTGGTCAGCGGGTCGGGTTGCGGTCAGGCTGTTTGGATGGCTGCGACGGTGACGGTGAACGACGTGCTCGATGGGCATGTAGCGCTGGATATTGAGTGTCTGGATCGCATCTACCTGAATGGCTATGTGCCGACTCTGCAGACGGGTGGGGGTGTTCTCTGATTTGTTCCGTCGTCCAGTGGTGTTTCCTGCAGTGCTTCGGCGAGGGTCACGCGCCACGACTTGTAGCCCGGCACCCTCGTCGCAGAAGCCCTCGAGGCGATCGGCGGCACCCGATAACCGAGGAACGCCGCGTAGGTGGCGATGGTGGCCTTCTCGATGACGCCGAAAAGCCCAGGCCGTGATCGACCACCTCAAGAGGGTTGCGGAGAAGTTCGAACCCCCCGGCGTGTCCCCCTGACCGACGAGCTCCTGTGCCAGCAGGCTCGCCAGGGAAGGAAGAAACCTCCGTGAGAGCGCATCTCTATGACTGAGAGCTTGCCTTCATGCGGCATCAGCAAACACGGACCCCTTGCACGAGTCGGTGTCGTGAAGCCTCTTCCGTGTAGGTGCCGCGTGACGCTTCGCGGTGACGCTCAAAGACATGGAATAGGCAGCCGGTCCTCGAAGAACTAGACCGGTCCCGCCTGCCGAGCGAGGTCGTTGGCGATCCCTTCGGCCCAGGCGGCAATGTCTGCCCAGTCGCGCGCGTCGCCGTATCGACCGCCTATCAGCCTGAACACGATTCTGCCGATACCGGGCCAGTCTCCTGGTGCGATTGCTCCGGCGAAGAAGTGGTGCACTCCCACAACCTCGTCGAACCCTCGATGTCGGTGAACAGGAACGTCACCGTCCCCCGAAGGCACACCCATCGCCAGATTCTCTCACCCACCCCGCCCCGACGATCGCCTTCGCGACGTATGGGACTACCCGCACCCACCCCTGGCTGGGGGCCTTCGTCGGCTCGACCACCGTGGAGCTGGGCGGGAAGACCGTCGCCTCGACCACCCGCGTATGGCGGGTGCGGGAGACCCGCCACCCGCCGACGTATTACCTGCCCCGCGATGCCTTCTTCGCCGAGCGGCGGCCGCGTGAGACGTCGGGGCCGTCGTGGTGGTGCGAGTGTGAGGGCCAGACGAGGCGGTATCGTCACCCTCGCTCACTGCGGACTAGCCAGTCCGCAGTGAGCGAGTGATCCTTGCGACCGCCCACGCTGCGTAGACGAAGTCCCGCACGGTGATGAACGCCGACAGGGGTACGAGCACGGTCACCTGCTCGGGTGTGCCGACGAGGAAGCCGTTGCGGATCACCTCCGGTGGCACCACGGCGATCGCGGCCCTGAGCGTCGGCCGGTCATAGGTTTCCGGAACGATATCGACAAACCCTCGGCACTGCGCACCGAAGGGATGTTCCGTTCCCACCTCGCGCCAGCGGTCAGCCGGGAGCAGCAGGCCGAGATAGCGCAGCAAGCGACTGTCGAGCAGGGCACGGACCTTCTGCTCGGTGGGAGCGATCGCGATGTAGGCGAACAGTGCCGGGATGATGGCCTCGGAATCTCGCCCGACCTCGGTGGCTGCGGCGTGGATCTGGACGAGCTTCGACTAGACACCTTGCAGCGGGGGTGTTCAGGCACGGGCGGTCCTCAGCGGCCAGATTGTCAGGTAGGAGTTGCGGCTTGCCCTTGGCGCGCGCTGGTGAGGACTACGGTGGCTGGTGGTGGAGGTGCGATTTCTCGGATTCGGGTCGATCGAGGTCGAGGGACGAGAGTATGGGCATGACATCGTCATCGACCGAGGTGCGGTGCGCAAGCGGAGCAAGAAGCCCTCGAAGCCATACCGCGACAGGTTCGGACACACTCCGCTCTCGGCCGCCGAGGAGATCCCCTGGGGCGGACCCCGCTTGATCATCGGCACCGGGGCCCACGGCTCGTTGCCGATCATGCCTGAGGTGGTAGAGGACGCTGCGCGCCGAAACATTGACCTTGTCGCTGTCCCGACGGAACAGGCCTGCCGACTGATCTCGGGCCTCAAGCCACGGGAGGTCCGCGCGGTCCTTCACGTCACCTGCTGATCCGACGCTGATCGGCCTTTCGTCAGCCAGTGTGAAGCCCCCGGTCGGCTGTCATTCCGCAACCGGGATGGGCTGCATGGTCATGGGCCGTTGAGAATCCTCGGGGGATGGCCGCTGGCGGTGCGCCAAGGGGACCGGTCGAACATTTGGACCTCGCCGCCCATATTGACGACGGGTGTCTCGTTCTGTTCTCTTGCGGGACGCCGCCGAAGCCGACACCGACCCGCAGATTTCGCAAACGGTCAGTCAGGGCCTATGTGCGAGGATGAATGACGTGCCCGACCACACCGACCAGCGAGAGTTACTCAAGAGGTTCATCGAGGAGGGCCGCCCGGCCACCCTTGAGGCCATCGCGGAGGTTGCCGAGGGCAGCGGCGGCAGCTACTACTTCCGCAAGACGTACCGCGACCTGATGGGACAGTCGGCGCTCGTCGAGGTCGTGCTCGGCTCCGACATCGGCCTGCCCGCAAGACTGGAGCAGATGATGCGCGCGGCAGGGCGTGTCCAACAACCCGGTCAGCCCTAACAGGAACTATCCGGCGTCGGGGAATGGACTGCCCCAGCGGTCAGCCGAGGATCGGGAAGCGGCGCTTGGCGGCCAGCTCGTCGAGCCCCTGCTGCATCACGCGGCGCACGTGCGCGTCGGCCTCATCGACGTCGGGATCCTCGCCGAACTGGGCGACGATGTCGATGGGCTTGAGCACCTGGGTGACGATCTTGGTGGGCAGCGGTATGTTGACCGGCACCAAGATGCTCAGCCCGAACGGGAAACCGAACGCGATCGGCAGGATGTTCGTCCGGAAAAACCTGTGCTCGAAGTTGTCTAGCCGAAGTGCCTGCGCCAGCCAGATACCGCGAGATAGGTAGAACTGGTTCTCCTGCCCGCCGATGGACACCGCAGGCACGATCGGAACTCCGGCGTCGATCGCCGTCCGGACGTATCCGGTGCGGCCCTCGAAGTCGATGACGTTCTCAGACAAGGTCGGCCGGTAGACCTCATAGTCACCGCCCGGGAAGACCATGACCACGGCCCCGGCCCGCAGCGCCGTCGCGGCGTTGCCACGGTTGGCGTGGATGGCACCGATGCGCGGCAACAACTCAGCGATCGGGCCATGGAACATGACGTCATGGGCCAGGAAGTAGATCGGCCGGTCGTAACCCAATGTGTCGTAGCAGTCGACAGCGAACACCGGCCCGTCTACCTGAAGAAGGCCGCCGGAGTGATTCGACACCACCAGCGCCCCGCCAAGCGGCAACAGGTCCAGGCCGTGCACTTCCGACCGGAAATACCACTTGACAATCGGCCGGAGCACTCCGACCACGCGCTTGGCCAGGCCGGGATCCCACTTCGCGATTTCCGTGCCGTCGATGTCGGTCTCGCTCACGGGCCTATCCCCTGTCCGCAGGGCTTCAGCCCTGTCTGATCCACCGAGCCGACGATCGGCCTTGGCCCCATTGAACTGAACGGCATCGACCACATCACCCCGCGTCGGGTGAGCCGTTACCCTGCGCTGCAAGTGGTGATCGCGGATGCTTTCAGGACTTGAGGACGCGGGAAACGGTGCCCACGGAGCACTTCACCTCGGCCGCTATCGCACGCAAGGACTTCCCGGCGTCGTGCAATGCGTGAATCTGCCTGTCACGGTCCCCGGTGTCGGCCCGTCCGCTGGGCCACACCTTGCCGTCGCGGCCGGTGACCAAGCGGTCTCGACCAGCGGCTTCGCCTCGGGGGGTGCCCTTGTTAAGACGGTGATCAGGCTCGTCGTAGCCCGGGCGATTGCCCGGAATGCTCAGGTCGGTCCTGTTCTCCTTTATTCGTTTCACGTATTCACCTTTATTCGCTTCATGTATTCAGCTGTGCCAGTGCGGGGTCGCCACAGCACCTATCCATGCGCTGCGGACTGTTCGGGGCGACGCGGTTCTCTACTTTGCGTCGTCCGGCTTGCGCAGCGTCCGGTCCGCACTCCGAACAACGCTGCGCAAGAACTCGTACTGCGTCGTGACGAGCCGGTCGGCCATATCCAGGGCGGCGTCGATAACGGTTTCGCGCCCCGATGGGCGGTCGCTGCGCGCGGGAATTGCCTCGTCGACGGTGTCAACGAACTTGCGCACGGCATCGATCGCGGCCCGTTGCCCGGATTCGACCGACTTGAGCACTTCGTCGGACAAGTCCGCTGCGCGGTGCACCACCTCCACGGTCTTATCGGTGCTCTCGCTCTTGTTGGTGCTCTCGGTCGTGGAGTTCTCTGTCATGATCGCGCTCCTAAGGGGTGAATGCAGACCATGAGCCCATCGGTCAGCGGTACGACTAACACCGGACCAGACGTCTCCAAGGTTTCCAATCCGTGGGGTTCACGTTCCGCCCTTATGTTGGTGACCAACAGAGTCTTTCGACCCGGATGCGCAGCGCCTCAACGGGTTATTTCGGATTTGATCGTCGGCGCTCAGAAGACGGGCAGTATGCCGTGAATCGCGCCTCCTAGTCGGTCTCCGCGACGCCCAACGGAGTCGTCACGGCGCGTGTGGAATGGCTCGTCATCTTCTGCGCCGCCGCCAACCGGCCACGCCGCCGTCAAGGTCAATTGTGATTTTGACCGCTGGACGGCTTCCTCCAGTCCTCACCCTGATCAACGGTCTGCCACGACACATTTTCGCGGTAGGTCTGGCCAGCGGACTCTGGATCTGTCGCCGCCTTGAACTTCTTGATGGCTTCTTCCTTATCATCGGCATCGACATAGGTGATGCCGCTCTGCTGCCAGGTGATCTCAAACTTGGGCATCAGTCATAGTCACGCTTGCGGCTGGGCAGTGTTAGGAATGTCACCAGTTCGCTTTCATCACCACCAGCACGTCATCCGCGGCAAGTTGCGAGGCGTTCACAAGCGCCCCGCTGGCGATGGCTGGAAAACCGTGCCGTACTCGGTACACGCGGATGGATCACGCACGAGAGTGTGGCCGAGGCCGAGCGCACCACCACACTCGGCAACGTGAAGCCGTCCACCGGTCGTAATATCCGCCCATGCCGTTAAGCAGCGGTCAGACATTCGCCGGGTTCAGGATCGTGCGCCTGCTGGGTGACCCATCCCGGCGTTTCCGGAGACTCCCGATCTTGGGAGGATCTGAGTTATGGGACGTGTCAGCAAGTATCCCGATGAGCTGCGTGAGCGCGCGGTGCGGATGGTCGCCGAGGTGCGCCCGCAGTACTCGTCGCAGTGGGCAGCGATCACCGCGGTGGCGGGCATGTTGGGGATCGGCACCCCCGAGACGTTGCGGACCTGGATCCGCCGCTCGGAAGTCGATACCGGCCAGCGTGCGGGGGTGACCGCACAGATGGCCGAGGAGAACAGGGCGCTGCGCAAGGAGATCGCCGAGCTGCGTCGGGCCAACGTTATCTCGTGCGGGATGGGCTATTTGGCAGCGTGACCAGGGTGTTTGTGTCGTGGACGGTGTCCGTGACGGGGGCGATGCGGTCGGCGCGGAGCTGCCCGTGTAGGTGGGCGATCTGATTGCGGAGTTGACGGTTTTCGTTGTCGAGTTCGCGGATGCGTTCGTGGGCGAGGGTGAGTCGTTGTCGTAGCGAGGCGTCGGATGCGTGTGCGGTTGGGTGGGTTGTCGATCTGTCCGTGTAGGGCGCTGTGGTCAGCCGACGGAGTTGGTCGCGGAGTTCGGGCTGGGCGTAGAGCCATGAGCGGGAGATGCCGGCGTGGGCCGCGATCTGGGTGATGGTATGCCGCTGGCCGGTTTGGCTGAGCTCGTGCAGGGCTCGGCGAGCGCGTTCGAGGGTGTCGGCGCGGCGACGCTGGGCGGCGGCGACGAGGTGGTGGCTGTTGTCATGGCGCATCGGGTGATTCCTTCTCGCAACATGTTTCGCTGTCCGGTGCCGCGCATTGGCAGTCGTGGTCGGCTTCGAGGGTGGTGATGATGGTCAATAGGTTGGTTTCGACGGTGCGGTTCATCTCGGCGAGGCGGGTGTGAGCGTCGGTTTCGGCGCGAGCGATTAACGCGCGGGTGTCATCGAGCTGCTTGCGGTGCTGCGGCAGGAATTCGGCGGTGGTGATGAACAGCGGGCACGTCAAGCCCTATTGACTGAACTAACTGGCCCAACCGCGTGGCGTGACGCGGCGTAATGCGTCGGCCCCGATAGCTTCCCGGCCATGAACGAAGAGCCAGAACAAACCAGGGATGTAGCCCTTCTGCGGTGCGCCGCTGTGGGCAACTCGCCTCGACCGGCGATCTGGGTGAGCCTTACCGGTTGATCGACGCCGAGGGCGCCGTCGTGGAATCAGTGGCCGCGTTTCTGCGGGAGCTGCTCGCGACCGGTCGATCGCCGGCGACGTTGCGTTCCTACGACATGGACTTGCTGCGGTGGTGGCGATTCCTCGGCGCGGTCGATGTCGATTGGCGCCGCGCGTCCCGGATCGAAGGCGCGCGACTTCAGCTGTTGGATTCAGCTGACGGTCAAACACCGGCGAAGGCCATTGTCGGACCAAGCGGTTGAAACAGTGGAGTCGGTTGGGCCACCGAACCCGGTAACGGGCAAGGCCGCCCTTGGCCCTGGGTATGCGCCGGCGACGATCGCTCACAGCGAGACGGTGCTACGTGGCTTCTACGACTTCCAGCGTGACATCGGTGCCGGACCGATCCTGAATCCGTTTCCGCTGGAAGATATCGCACGTCGGTCGGAGCGGGCGAATGCCCACCACAACCCGATGGAGGCATGGAAGCACGACCGCGTAGGGCGTATATCGCCCCAAAGTGCCGCAGCGGATTCCGCGAGCGATACCCGACGATCGGTTCAACACGCTGTTCACTGCGCTGCCGTCGAATCGGGACCGAGCCATGGTTGCATTCTGGATCTCAACGGGAGCCCGCGCGTCAGAGTTGCTGGCGGCTTCGCCAGTGCGATGTCGACCCGGGCCAGACAGCTGATCACGGTGGTGCGTAAGGGTTCCCGCGCGATCCAGCAACTTCCCGCGGCGGCGGACGCGTTTGTATGGCTCCGCTGTATCAGCAAGACATGCAGGTCAAGGTGCCGCGTGGCCGGACCCAGCCGCTGTGGTGGACGCTACGCCGACCACACCGTCCGCTCACCTATCACGCCGCGCACCGAATGTTCGAGCGGGCCAATTCCTGCCTGGGCTCGGATTGGACGTTGCACGACCTCCGGCATAGCGCCGCGACACGGATGGCGCGGGATCCGCAGATGACGTTGAGCGACGTGCAGTGGGTGATGGGCCACGCCCACTTGACCACCACCGAGTTGTATTTGACGCCCACGAAAGAGGAGGTCGTGGCGGGCGTGCTGGCTCACCATGCGCGACGGGCGATGCAGCGCGAAGACCCGGTGCCACCGCCGCCGGCGCCGGGCTATGACCCGCAATCGCTGAGCGTGCTGTTCGGGAGGTCGATGTGACGACGATCGCCAAACACGTTGCGCGCAAACCACTTGCCGTGGCCAATGCAACGAAGACCCAGATCAGCGGGCGGAACAAGCAGCTGCGCGAACGGTTTCCCGCCCGTGAGCCCGGGCATTGATGGGGCACACACCGCGGGAACCGCCGAGGACACCATCGTCCGGCTGACCTCCGGATTGTTTGCGTCGGATGTCAAGGCGACCCAGGCGGGTCGACGACGCGGTGTGACGAAGCTGCTGGATTGGCTGGCGACGTTTCCGGGCGACACCTGGCAACAGCGTTGGGAACTCAGCGGCGTCGAGCAGTATCCCGGCAAGACCTGGACGGGGCTCGCACTGGCTTGGCTGCAGGAGCGTGGACAGAACGCGTCCTACGACGCCGACGATTTGGCCTCGGGTCTGCTCATGTTGATCTGCGGGGACGTCATCCGTCCGGGTGTGCCGTGGATGCTTACCCGCACACACACCCGTCTCGCCGGCGCGATGGCGCACACCAGAGACCCGCAAGGGTTCGCCCAGCTGCAGCGATTCGCTGACACCGAACCGGCCAGCTCCGCCGTCGATGCGCGGGTCGCGGCGACCAGGATCGCGACCATCCTCGCGTGCAAGGGCGGACGCGTCGCCGACATCACGGTCGGCGACTGTGTCGAACTGGTCGACACCCTGCGTCGGGTACACGCTCGAGGCGGACAAAAGAAGGTCGACTTCTACCTACGCCTGCGCACGATCGGCATCTTTCCCGACGACGCGCCGCACACGATCCGCGCGTTCGGGCAAGCCACCGGGCGGCTCACGATCGAAGAAGTTGGTGGATCGATACGCATTGCGTTGCAGACCCATTCGCGACCTGCTCGTCGACTACCTACGGGAACGCCAGCCGTCGCTGGACTTCGCCAGCATCGACGCCATCTCCCGCAGCCTGGCCGGGCTGTTCTGGGCGCGCATCGAAGCCATCGCACCGGGCATCGACACCCTGCAGCTGCCCCAGGACGATCATCCGAACCTGGAAGGAAGACCTGGCCACCAAGAAGCGAAACGATCACCAACGTCGCCGGCGAGCAGATCGAGGTCGCAACCCCGCGACTCAACGCCAAAGACGAACTACTACGCGTGCGAGCGTTCTACCTCGACATCGCCCAGTGGGCCGTCGACGATCCCGCCCGATGGGCCCAGTGGGCGGCTCCCTGTCCGATCGGCGACGCCGAGATCCGCCGAGCCAAGGAACGCAAACACCGCAAGGCTCGGATGGACCAGCGCACCCGCGAACGACTGCCTGTGCTGCCGGTGCTGGTGCGCACCGCCAACCAGCGCCGCCGCACCGCACAGCAGTTCTTGCAGGCCGCTGACCAGACCTCGCCTGGCAACGCTGATCCCCGGCACCGACGCCAAGTTGCGAAAAGCCTTCGTACCCAAAGCCATCGGCCGACACGTCTGGGCCGAAGACACGGCCACGGGCAAACGGCGCAACCTGTCCTACGAGGACGACGAAGCGTTCTGGGCGTTCGCGACGATCGAAGTTCTGCGACTGACCGGCATCCGCTGCGAGGAACTGCTTGAACTCAGCCACCACAGCATCACCGAATATCGCCTGCCCTCCAGCGGCGAAGTGGTCCCGCTGCTGCAGATCGCCCCCTCCAAGACCGACACCGAACGCCTGCTGCTCGTCAGCCCTGAACTCGCCGACGTGCTCAGCGCCATCATCACCCGCCTGCGCGCACCGAACGGTGCGATACCCGTGGTGCCGTCCTACGACATCCGGGAGCGGGTCTGGAACCCGCCGATGCCGCTGCTGTTCCAACGCGCCATCGGCAACGAGCACCGACCCTTCACACCCAGTGCGATACGCAAACTGCTCATCGACGCACTCGCCGCCAGCGGGCTGACCGACGCCGACCGGCGAACCACTGATCTTCTCGCCCCACGACTTCAGAAGGATCTTCGTCACCGACGCAATCATGAGCGGTCTACCACCGCACATCGCCCAAATCATCTGCGGGCACAAAACAATTGACACAACCATGGGATACAAAGCCGTCTACCCCATGGAAGCGATCGAAGCCCATAGAGCGTTCATCGCTCGTCGACGGGCGACCCGACCGACCCAGCGAAGAATACCGGACCCCGACCGAGGACGAGTGGGACGACTTCCTTGCCCACTTCGAGAAGCGCAAGGTGTCGGTCGGGACGTGCGGCCGCGCGTTCGGAACGCCGTGTTTTCACGAGCACGCTTGTGTCCGATGTTCGCTTCTCCGGCCGGACCCAGCGCAACGACCACGCCTGGACGAGATCCGGAGCAACCTCGAGGACCGAATCATCGAGGCCAAACTTCATGGCTGGCTCGGTGAAGTCGAAGGACTCCAAGTCAGCCTTGCCGGCGTCAACGACAAACTGGCACAGATCGACGCCACGCTCCGCTGCAAGACCACTGCAGTCCAGCTTGGCACGCCGTCGTTCGCATCCATCTCGGGAAGGTTTTCGACCCATGAAACCTAGGCGCATCGATAACGGTGCTTGTCGCATCCCCCAAACAACCTGCGCGGTGCCCGCGCCACACGCCCGGCACCGACAGAAAGCGCTTAACACTGCGTCAATAACAGCCCTCGTTCGCTGGTAGGCGCCTTATTCTTGGCGGATCGCGGTAATCGGTCCGCGGATGGGTGGTGCATGGATGACGCTGGCGGGATTGTCGTGTGCTACTTGCGGTACCGAGCTGACACCGAACTCGAAGTTCTGTAACGAGTGCGGCGCGGCCGTTTCGGCCGCCGGCGAGCCGGCCGAGTACAAGCAGGTGACGGTGCTGTTCGCCGACGTAGTGCATTCGATGGACATCGCGGCAGCAGTGGGTGCCGAGCGGCTGCGCGAGATCATGACCGATCTCGTCAACTGCGCGGCCTCGTGGTGCAGCGCTACGGCGGCACGGTCGACAAGTTCACCGGCGACGGCATCATGGCGGTGTTCGGTGCGCCAACCGCGTTGGAGGACCACGCTTTACGCGCCTGTCTGGCGGCCTGGACATCCAGGAGAACGCAGCACGGCTGGCGACCGAGGTCGAAGCCGCGACGGGGTGGATCCTGCGTGCGGGTCGGGACTGAATTCCGGCGAGGTGATCGCCGGTGAGATCGGCTCGGGCCCTTTGGGCTACACCGCCGTCGGCGAGCAGGTCGGGATGGCGCAGCGGATGGAGTCGGTGGCGCCGCCGGGCGGCGTGATGCTCAGCGAGTCCACCGCCCGGCTGGTCGAGGACTCCGCCGTGCTGGGCGAACCGGAAATGGTGCGCATCAAGGGCGCCGACGATCCGGTACCCGCCGTCGCCTGCTTGGATCGCGGTGACGACCGCGACCGGTCGCCGGCACGGAGTCGACACGTTGGTCGGCCGCACATGCGAGATGAGCACCCTCACCGCGCATCCTCGAGAGGCGATCGGCGGCGCCGGTGCGTATCGGCGTGCGTGGGACCGCCGGGCATCGGCAAGAGACGCCTCGTTCGCGAATCGCGCGCGACTGGCCCGCAGACGTGGTGTGGAGGTGTTCACCACGTACTGCGAATCACACACCCGTGACATCCCGTTCCATGCGGTGGCCGGGCTACTGCGCGCGGCTTGGGAATCGACGACCTCGACGCCGACGCCGCCCGGGCCGGGTGCGACCGCGCTCCCCGACGCCGACCCCGAAGATCTGGTGCTGCTCGACGATCTGCTCGGCATCGCTGACCTGGCGATCGAGCTGCCCGACATCGACCCCGATGCCCGCCGCCGGCGGCTTCACCGCGCTGGTCAGTGCCGCGTCGCTGGCGCGAAGTCAGCCGGCGCTCTATGTCGATCGAAGACGCCCACTGGATCGACGAGGTCAGCGAGTCGATGCTCGCCGACTTCCTTACCGTCATTCCGCGGACCCATTCGATGGTGCTGATCACCTATCGCCCCGAATACCGCGGCGTACTGGCCAGGATCCCAGACGCGCAGACGATTGCGCTTGCACCGCTGAGTGATTCGCGCAGACCATCACGCTGATCGCGTGAACTGCTCGGCGACTGATCCGTCGGTGGCACGGACTCGCCGAGCGATCGCCGAACGCGCCGCCGGCAACCCGTTTTTCGCCGAGGAAATCGTACGTGACCTGGCCGAACGTGGCGTGCTGCGCGGCGACGCTGGGTGCCTACGTCTGCCGCACGCGACGTCGCCGAGATCAGCGTGCCGGCCACCCTGCAGGCCACCATCGCCGCACGCATCGACCGCCTCGGCGCTGCTGCCAACGCACGTTGAACGCCGCGGCGGTGATCGGCTCACGGTTCGAGCCCTGAGCTGCTCAGCGCGCTGGGCATCGACCGCGCTGGACGAGCTGATCGAGGGCTGAACTGGTCGACCAGGTCGGGTTCACCCCGCGGGCCGAGTACGCGTTCCGCCATCCCGTGATCCGCGCGGTGGCCTACGAATCGCAGCTAAAGTCCGACCGCGCCAGCTGCACCGGCGGGTGGCCGGCGCGATCGAACAGCGGAGCCGGTGCCGGTGGACGAGAACGCGGCGCTGATCGCCGAACACCTCGAGGCCGCAGGCGACCTGCGTGCCGCGTTCGACTGGCACATGCGCGCCGGAACCTGGCTCGACCCACCGCGACATCGCCGCGGCGCGGGCGAGTTGGCAGCGCGCGCGACACGTCGCCGACCGACTGCCCGAGATGACCCGGACCGCACCGCGATGCGGATCGCGCCGCGCACCCTGCTGTGCGCCACGCGCCCTTCGTGCGGAGGCAGTGTTGGCGACACCGGCTTTGACGAACTGCGCGAACTTGCCGGCCGCGCCGGCGACAAGGTGTCGCTGGCCATGGGGATGACCGGGCCGGTAACGGCACTGGTTCTTCACGCCCGCTTCGACGAAGCAGCGCGGTTGGCGTCCGAACTCGCCAGCCTGCTCGAGTCAATCGGCGACCCGACGTTCACGCTCGGACTGCTCTACTGTCCGCTACTTGCCACGTTCTTCGCCAATGAGATCGCCGAGGCCCTGCGGTTGGCGCAGCGAATGATCGAGCTGGCCGACGGCGACCCCGGGAAGGAAAACGTCATCATCGGATCCCCGCTGGCCATCGCATTCGTGTTCCGGGCGAACGCACGGTGTTGCGTCGGTGACGACAGATGGAGAGCCGACATCGACGTCGCCGTGACGATGGGCCGCCGGTTCGACGCGACGACGTTCGCCATAATCCTGCTGATGAAGTACTGCATCACCGTCCCCAACGGAGCGATGGTGCCAGACGCGGCAGCACTGCAGGAGTCGGGTGAGCTGCTCGAGATCGCCGAGCGATCCGGCGACAACTTCACTCTCGCCTGTGCCCGCTACGTGCGTGGCATCATCCTCACGGCACACGATGGCGAGAAACACGCGGACGGCTTCGGCCTGCTTGCCGCGGCCCGTGATGCCGCCGTGCAGGAGCGCTTCACCATGATCGCGACTGCAATCATCGACACCATTTTCGCCCAGGAGAAGGTCCTCGCCGGCGATCTCGACGGTGCGATCGAACTGTTGCGAGCCGCTCTCGATCTGGAGTTCGCCTCCGGCGGGGCGACCAATGCTGGGCCGTCGTCCGCTGCTCTCGTAGATGCCCTACTGCGCCGAGGGGCGGACACCGACCTGCAGGAAGCGCGGGCGGCCATCGACCGGCTGGCGGCCGTGCCGACTGACCCCGGATTCGTTATGCACGAGATCTGGCTGCTGCGGCTGCGCGCGCTGTTGGCTCGGGCTCACGGCGACACGGTCGGCTACCGCGACTATCGGGATCGCTATCGCGCGATGGCGAAAAGGCTTGGCTTCGAAGGGCATATCGCGATAGCCGAGGCAATGACATGACCGCCGTCGGCTCATGAACGAATCACACCACACCTTCGCGAAGTTCAGAGAAGCATGCGTTGGCGTGCGGGCAGGATTTCTGCAGCGGCAGGCTGCAGTAGCCGTTGGGTAGCGCCATCTTGGCGCGGGCGAGGTGCTGTTTCATCCACTCCGCATCGGCGAGCGGCCCGTCGGTGGTGTCGACGGGCTCGCCGCGGATGTTGATCTTCTGGGCGCGTTCCCACTGCTGGCGGATGGTGGTGTCGGCCAGGCGGGCATACACGGCGGTCATGGTGTGGCTGGTGTGGTCGAGTAGGCGTCGCACCACTTCCTGCGGCACGTCGTGGTTGATCAGCCGGGTGGCGTAGCTGTGCCGGAACTGATGAGCGGTGACGTGTACGGGTCGTCCGAGTTCGTCTGTGACACCGCAAGTTTCGAGCCACGATCCGAGCTGGCGGTGGAAGGTCGCGGTGGGGATGGGCACCCGTCCGTCGGGGTTGGCGCTGGCACGTGGCAGCAACACACCGGTGCCGGGGAACTGAAGCTGGGTGCGGGCTTGCTGCGCCTCGATCATGGCGGCGAGTTCGTCGTCGATGGGCACCACCGCGTCGCGGCGCATCTTGTGGTTGCGGTAGCGCAGGTAGACCGCGCCCTGCGGGTCGCGGACCAGGCAGTCCAGCGCCAGCCGGGTGGCGTCGCCGATGCGCAGCCCGGTGCGGGTGAGGATCTCCACCAGCAACCGGATCCGCGGGTCGCTGATCCGGTCGAGGTTGGCGGTGCTTTCGAGCTGGTGCATGACGAACTCGGGGATCGCGCGAGGCGCCGGCGCTTCGCCGCGGCGGGGATAGTCGCTGGGATACAGCTGCGCCTCGGCAGGCAGCGATGCCCAGCGCTGTTGGCGGACGGCGTGCAGAAACCCGGTCACCGCGCCGATGTCGGTGCTGCGGGTCTTCGGGTGCGGGATCTCGACCGCCAGTCGGGCCAGGTAGACCTCCAGCGCGGTCCGGTCGAGAGCGTTCGTGCCGGTCGAGCTCGCCAACCCTGGTGTCAGCTGCGACAGCCGCACGAGCGCGATGCGGTCTTTGCGCAGTTGCTGCAGGCCGACACCGCAGGACATCCGCCACCGGCACCATCGTTTGACCAGCTCCCGCAGCCACAGCGGTTGCACCGCAGTGAAATCCAGGCGGGCACCGTCGTGGCCGGCGATGCCGAGCCGACGTGGTAGCCACACGTCTCGCTCGTACTCGCTGTCCCACCCTGCCCCGTCGTGCAGGTCGTGCAGGCGCTCGATGGCGTAGCCGAGGAACGCGCGCGGCGTGTTGACCGACGCCGCGGCCGACAGTCCGGTCAGCCAGTCGGCGAGCCGACGCTCCAGCAGCGACTGGGCGCCGCTGGCGGCCAGGTGGTCCAGCAGCGGTTTGATCGATCGGGGCGTGGTGCGGGTCCGGTTCGCATCGACCCGGCATTGCAGCGCGTAGCCGATCTCCAGCCGCAGCTGCGGCGGCAGCGGTCGAAAGTCGAAGCGGTCCTCGCCGTAGCTGGCGCAGTGGGTGATGAACTCCGCGGTCGGCGGACGTCCACGCTGCCGCCACCGGGTGTGGTGGGATCGGCACCAACCCGCGTCCAGTTCCGCCCACAACGCGCAGCCTGGGATTGCGCATACCACCGCCGGCGTGCCAGCCAGCTCCGGCTTCCACTGATCCACCACCGGTCGTCCGGCTTTCTCCCATCCGTGGGAATGCTTGTAGCACAACCGATACCGGTGCTGGCCGTATCCGCATTCGGGCACCAGGCACGGTTGCAGCGGTCGGTGCCCCATCACTTCGGGATCCGCCCTGGCCGCCCACCCCTGCTGGTCATCCGGGCGACCGGCGCGTTTCCATCGGCCCAGATGGGCCAGGCAGAGCCCGCCGTAGCGGCTGGAGTGCACGCAGCCGGGCACCATGCAGGCGGGTGTGCCGAGGATCGGATCGCCGACGGCGGGCACGAGGACATCGACCCGGAACTCCGGTCGCACCGCTGCGTCCAAGCGCTCGGCCAGGGCCGACCGGAGCGGCGTAGCTCGCGCTTCGACGCTCACCCTGGCTGGTCCTGGTCGGCCAGCCATCCCGCAGCCACCAAGGCGCGGCGCGCGTCTTCGATCTTCAGGTGCGCGTAGGCGTCGCTGGTGGTGGCGATCGATGCGTGACCAAGTAGTTTGGCCACCACCTCGACCGCCACCCCGCGCCGCAACAACTCGGTTGCGTATGTATGCCGAAATGTATGCGGCCCAAAACTGATTCCGGTGTGTTCCCGGATCCGGCAGACCAGGTCGTAGACACTCGGGTAGGTCAACGGGGACCCGATCGGACCCGACCACAGGTTGACGAACACGTAGTCACTGTCCAGGTCGCCGTACTCGCCGTGCAAATAATCGGCGTAGTGCCGAATCACCCGCGCCGATACCGGCACCTGCCGTTCTCCCGCGCCCAGTTCACGTTCACCCGCGCAACGACCGATACCAACCTAGCCGCGGGATCGATGTCGCTGTGCCGCAACCCCAACGCCTCACCGATCCGCAGTCCGGACTCGGCCAGCAGGAGAAACAGGAACCGGTTCCGCAGCCGATCACATGCCGCCACGATCGCCGCGATCTGCTCACCGTCGAGCGTATCCGGGATCCGCCGCTGCGCCCTCAACCGGATCTGCCTGCTGCGTTCCGGCCGAGATCCCAAGTGCGCCAGCAGCGGCCGCCATGACCCGCCATGTGTCCCGCGCCGGCGCCAGGTCGTCAGCAGATCCCCAAGATCCACCCCGTGGCGTTGATGGAACTCATAGAACGCCGAGACCGCCGACAGCTTCCGGTTCACCGTCGCCTCCGAACACACCGCCTCGGCCGTCGGCAGCGCCGCTACGTTGCCCGCCCGCGCCATCACCGGAAGCCGCAGCCACGCCACGAACCGGCCCACATCCTCCAACCGCACCCGCGACCAAACCAGCCCGCGCTGGTCGAGGAACTCGAACCAGTCCCGCAGATCGTGCGCATAGGCCTTGACGGTGTTGGGTGACCGCTCCACCGCGTGCAGATGGGCCAAGAACCCCTCGACCGGCTCCACCACCGCCGCATCCCGGCCGAGCAGCGTCCACGACTGCCGATCGCCGAACGTCATCATCACCGGCTGCACCCGCACACCAGACTTCGTCACGAACACCGAAGATAACCAGTCCACAACGCATTTCGCGGAAGCCCAAAGCGCGTGTCGTCTACGTCGTGAACAGCTTCCTCGCGACCGTAGATAACCAATGAGATCTTGAAAGCAGCGGCGATTTTCTTCGGGGCCGAGCTCGACCGGCCGGGAGATGGTGATCCGGTTCATCGCCGAACACAAGGACCACCAGGTGGCCGGCCCCGATGGTCGGGCCGGGCCGCGCGAGAGTGGCCGTCATAGGTGGAGCGCGGCGCGTGTCTGACGCTGACCCGTGTGCAGTCTCAGTGCGGAGCCTCAACGACTCGGCCACGTCACCACAGCGCCCACAACAAACCGCAGAATGACCATCAACCGACCTAGAGCGCGACAACATGATCGGCGCGATCGCGCCGGCCAGCTTCAACGGACTCGACGTCGCCGGAAGCTACAGACCCGCTTGGATCAAACGACAGATGAGGGTCTCACAACTTCGTATCGGAGATAGCGCGGCGATATGAGAGACATGGTTGACCAGCGGTGACACGATACGGACGTGGATGACAGTGGTCGCGGTGCGCCGACAGCTGCAGGACTGCAGTGTGGGTCGTGCGGCACGGAACTGCCACCGAACTTCAAGTTCTGTAACGAGTGCGGTGCTCGGGTCACCCAAGTCAGCCGATCGGCGGAGTACAAACAGGTGACGGTGCTGTTCGCCGATGTCGTTCATTCGATGGCCATCGCGGCAGCGGTCGGGTGCCGAGCGGCTGCGTGAGATCATGGCGGAACTGGCGAACGGCTGCGCCGCAGTGGTGACGGGTTACGGCGGTACGGTCGGACAAGTTCACCGGTGACGGCATCATGGCCGTCTTCGGCGCGCCGGCAACATTGGAGGACCACGCGATCCGCGCGCTGCCTTACCGCCTTGAAAATCCAGGACGAGGTCAAGCCGCTCGCCGAAGACGTCATCCGGTGCGACGGCGTCGAGCTGCGGCTGCGGGTCGGTTTGAACTCGGGAGAGGTGATCGCCGGCGAAATCGGTTCGGGAACTTTTGGTTACACCACCATCGGCGAGCAGGTAGGCATGGCACAGCGGATGGAATCGGTAGCTCCGCCTGGTGGGATCATGCTCAGCGGCTCTACCGCACGCTTGGTCGACAGCGTCGCGCTCCTGGGCGAACCAGAGATGGTCCATATCAAGGGTGCCGATGAAGCCGTGCCCGCGCGCCGCCTGCTGGGCATGGGCGACCAGCTTCGCGCGGTCGGGCAAGCGGAGTCGGGTCTGGTTGGTCGGCGGTGGGAAATGTCAACCGTCGAGGGCCTATTGGACCGCGCCATCGCCCACCACGGCGGGGTCTCGGCGTGGTGGGCCAAGCAGGTATTGGCAAGACCCGTCTCGTGGGTGACATTTCTGCGACCGCGGCCGCGCGTGGTGTCGAGGTGTTCGCAGCGGTCTGCGAGTCGCACGCCAGCAATATCCCGTTTCAACTGGTGGCCCGCTTCCTGCGCGCGATCACGGGTGTTGGCGATCTCGCCGGCGACACAGCGCGCAGCCGTGTACGCGCTCGACTTCCTGGGGCAGATGCGCAAGACCTTCTGTTACTAGATGACTTGCTGGGCGTCGGCGACCCTGCGATGGCACGCCCCCGATCGCCCCCGATGCGCGGCGAGCGCGGCTGATCGCAATTATCAATGCGGCCTCGCGGGCCCGCGAAATGCCGGCGATGTTCGTCATCGAGGACGCGCATTGGATTGATGAGGTTAGCGAGTCGATGATGGTCGACTTGCTGGCGGCGATCGCAAAGACCCCGTCGCTTAGTGGTCATCACCTACAGCCCGGAGTACTGACGGCCGGCTGGCACGGATGACGAACTCACAATTGATAACCCTTGCACCATTGGATGATTCGAATACCAGCCTGTTGGTCATCCAAGCTTCTCGGCGTGGACGATTCCGTCGGTCGGCGGCCTGCGCGCATTGCTCGCCCAAAGAGCCGGCGGGAACCCGTTCTTTGTCGAGGAGATGGTGCGCGACCTGGCCGAACGCGGGGTGCTGGAAGGTAGTACGGGCGCGTTTCAACTACGTGGAAGCTTCGTGGACGCTGCGGTGCCCGCCACACTGCAAGCTACGATCGGCGCACGCATCGACCGGCTCGCTGCGCCGCCAAGAAGACGCTGAATGCGGCGGCGGTCATAGGGACGCATTTGTCCCAAAACTTCTGGGCAGAGCTGATCGATGGTCCGGAACTGGAAACTCTTATCGCCGGGGAATTCATCACGGAAGTTAAGTACCTCGTCCAGCGGGGACTATGGGTTCTGTCACCCGTTGATCCACACGGTGGCCTACGAATCGCAGCTCAGAGCGATCGCGCCCGACCCACCGACTCCTCGCCGCTCATCTGGAAGAACCGGAGTCAGCTGACGAGAATGCATCGCTGATCGCCGGGACATCTCGAGGCCGCCGGCGACCTTTGATGGCTTTTGGCTGGCACATGCGCGCCGGAGCTTGGTACAACTACCGCGACATTCTCGGCGGCACGAACCAGTTGGCGCGGGCGCGGTACGTCGCTGATCAGCTTCCCGAAAACGATCCGAAATCACACGCCGATGCGCATCGCGCCACGGACTCTTCTGTGCGGGACCCGTATCCGGGTCGATGGCGGCCTGCGCCGAGAGCGGCTTCGAGGAGCTGATGACACTCTGACGGTGAGCTGGGCGACCAGCGGTCACTGGCGATCGGCATGGCCGGACACGTGCTCGCACAGAATTTCGGCGGCCGATGCCGGGAAGCGTCACGATCGGCATCCGAACTCGTCGAGCTGCTGGAGTCGATCGGTGATCCGACACTGACTGTGGCACTGTCATTTTCGGCGATCATCGCCAAACACGAAACTGGCGAGATGGCCGACGTGCTGCGGCTCGCCCAGCGCATCATCGATCTAGCCGAGGATGACCCGAGCCATGGGCAATGTCATCCTCGGATCCCCGCTGACATTCGCCATCATGTTGAGGGGCGTCGCCCGGTGGTGCTTTGGGATCGCAGGATGGCAGGAGGACCTTGACCGCGGCGCCGAGATGGCGAGAGCGTCCTACCCGACGATGCTGTCCGCGATGATGTGGCGCAAGTACGTTTTCGCCATCCCCTACGGCGTTTGTTGCCCGATGCGGCCGCGTTCCGCGACACCGCCGAGACTCTGGCTGCCGCAGAGGAATCCGGCGATGATCTTGCGCTCGATCTGGCGCGTGCCACGCGAGGCGTCACGCTCTTCTATCAGGGCGGCCGAGAGCGTGAAGACGGCCTAGCGTTGCTGACGACAACGCGCGAAAGGGCCCTCAGACGCGCGGTTCGCACAGACTGCGCTCCCGATCGTCGATCTCCATATTGCGATGGAGAAGCTCCGGCTTGGCGACGTCGACGACGCCATCGAGTCGGCCCGGACTGTTGCGACTGAAATCCGCGGGTCGGGTGCCGCGATATGGGCGGCAATTGCGACGAGCTGTGCTGGTGGAAGCGCTCTTGCAACGCCGTGGGGACGCGGACCTCGATGAAGTGCGGGTAGCAATAGACCAGTTGGCGGCGGTGCCGACTGATCCAGGATTCGTGCTGCACGAAACATGTCTGCTACGGCTCCGTGCTCTGCTGGCCAAGGCTCATGGCGACGAAACCAGTTACCGAGGACTTTCGGGATCGCTACCCGCACTGACGACATCGCTGGGATTTGAAGGGCAGATGAAGTGGGCCAACGCGATGGCCTGACCGGAAACCTAGGCCGCCGGCGCTAGCGGCGCCCGACGCCGAGGAGGCTGACGCCCGGCAGTTCGTAACCGTCAGGCGTGGCGAAATCTGCCATCGCCGCGTCAACACGGGCACGGATGGCGGCGCTCACTTCGGCGGGAAGTGACCCCAACACCAGCGCAAGGGGCCCCGCCAGCGACGGGACCACCGACCACCACTCGTCGACTGAAGAAGCCTTCATCGGCGTCGGGATCTCGCAGACGTTGGTGTCAGAGAACCCGGCCCCAGCCAACAATTCGCCGAGTGCGCCAGGCGCTTCAAGCGAGAACGGCCCAGGGATGCCAGGCGGCGGGACAGGCAAACCCGTCTGGGCCGTAACCGCGTCGAACAGCACGCCCAACCATGGATTGCGATCACAAGGTCCCCAGACTGCGAAGACAGCCCGGCCGTCTGGCCGCAGGATCCGGCGGGCCTCCCGCACGGCGGACACCGGATCCGGCACGAGCATCGCCCTTCACGGCACAGCACCTTGTCAAAAGCCGCCTCCGGATAGTCGATCCGCTCGAGGTCCACTTCGCGGGTTGTGACGTTCGTAAGGCCGGCATTTTTTGCTCGCTCGGCTGCGATCGCTGTCATCTCCGGTGCGACGTCGGAGAGCACCACCGCGCCGTCCGGTCCCACGATTGCGGCCGCGGCCATGCCTACGCCGCCTGGGCCGCACGCGAGTTCGAGCACGCGCTCCCCGCGCTGAAGGCCGGCGGAATCCAGCATCGCCTGAGCCACGACGGCTCCCGAGTATCGACGTGCTCAGCGAGCTCACCCCATGAAGAGGCCACTGATGTCCACATCGCGCGCAGCGACGCACGCAAGCCGCCATCCTCGGCCCCGTTGGGGGCAGGTTCGATCGCGTCCATCGGCGCCTCCAGACTCTGCAAATCTTGTGACCTGTGCACACAACACCCGTGTACAGATCATCCTTCTCCCACCCGGCGCCCCAACGGGGATCGGCGGACATTCTGGGAAGCAGGTTGCAACCATCGCGATCGGTACCGAATCGGCGGTTTGGACCCATTTTGGCCCCCGTACAGCTGCAACGGTGCCCGCCCATTCGTCGACCCGCGACACATACGTCAGAGCGGCCACCCACAGCCGGTGCGGAGCGGCGGCCCGAACTGCCGCTGCACAAGGTCAGCAGGTCGGGCCGTGCCGGGTCGGCGATCGTGGTGCGTCGGGCCTTGCCTCGGACCGCGCCGGTCAAGCCCAGCTCGGCCATCAGCCTCTCCACGGTGCAGCGGGCCACACCGATGCCCTCGCGGTTGAGCGCCAGCCACACTTTGCGGGCCCCATACACACCGTAGTTGGCCGCATGGATGCGTTTGATCTCGGTTTTAAGATCCTCATCGCGGGCCTGCCGGTGGCTGGGCTCACGATTGAGCTGGGCGTAGTAGGTCGATGGGGCGATCGGCACACCCAGCGTGGTCAGCTGCGCGCAGATCGGCTCGACACCCCACCGCAGGCCATCAGGGCTATCACGGTGGCCCGGGCCGTCTTTTCGGCCCCGATGCCGATACCGGCTAATCCTCGTAATTTGCAGCAATCGAGTCCACGGCTTATTTGGGATCCCCAGCGCCGACCTCAACCGGCGTCCGCCTCAACCAGTTCGCTGACGCCTGCGATCCGCGGCGACTCCGTAAATGCAAAGGCGCTGGCGCGGCCCATATGGCCTCGAGTGTCGTCAATCGCCGGGTGTTCGAGTGTGGTGTCTCCCTTCGAACGACATTTGTCGTCAAAACTGTCGTCAATTCGGCATTCCACGACTCAGATCGAGCCACGAGACCCGCAAAAGACCTAGTCAAATGGGTGGAGCTAAGGGGACTCGAACCCCGCACCGAACCTGGGAAAAACAGGCTCTGAACTGCGGGTTCTGTCTTCCCGCGTCGTTAGGCCGGCCCTCCGTGTGCTGCGGATATGCCCTGGCGTGTTACGCGACGCAACAGTGCTGGACCCTAATTGACACGTGGCCGAGTCGGCTACTCCGAAGCACCCTCTGGATCACTCAGGACAGCCTCGTAATCGCGCCCGCCGTAGAAGACGCCGATGATCGCCACGGTCTGGTCCAACACAGCGAATGCAATAGCGACCCGTCGCCTGAAGCCGATTGTGCGCAGTCCAGCCCTGATGTCGTCGCGCGCGCTGCCGTGATGCGGGAATGCAGCCAGCTCCTCGCAGTAAGCGACGATCGCCTCCGTGTAGCGCGCCGCGACTTCGGCCGACCCCGCGGCGGCGATATAGCGGTACAGCTCGGCGAGCTGATCTTCCGCCTCGGGCGTGAAGACGACGCTGGGACTCACACGCTCCCGGCCTGCTCGGCGGCCAGTCGCGCCCGCACCCTCTGCGCAGTGACGGCGCGCGAAGGGTCGGCGACCACAGCGTCGTACGCGGCGACGACCTCGTCACGAAGCCAGGCTTCAATAGCCTGATCGCGGGCGAACAATGCCCGCAGGCCCTCGCGGATCACCTCACTTTCGCTGGCGTATTCCCCTGAACGCACCCGCTCGCGGAGCGCTTCAGCCATGTCGTTTGGGAGTGTGATGCTCAATTGCCGCGTCGTTCGCATGAGCGACCTCCATTGCTGAGTAGGACTGAATCCTACTCCTATCGTGCGGCGCGGGCGTCGGGGTGCTAGGCGCGCCGCGAAACACGGATATGGCTGTGATCAGCGAGGATCACGACCGCGGTGTCGATTTCGCGACGGATGGCTACGACCGCACCGCGGCGCGGGCGAACGCGACCGCTTGCGGTGTGACACGCTCTGGCTTCGCGACTCGACTGTCCGGTGCCAGCAGCCGGAGCCGCCGCAGCACGTCTGTGGTGTTCCTCGTTATGTGCGCCGCCGACGACGTCGTGATCGGTGTACGGTCGCGGTGCTTCCAACCGATGGCGTCGAGCATGGCGGCGACGAACCCGTCGGGGTCGTTCTCGCCGGCCGCGACCGCGATGAGGAAGAGAAGCCCGGCCTGCTCTTCGCACAGATCCTTCGACGTGAGCGGCATACGTTCGGCGAGCTGGAACCACAGCGCCGACGGGTCGCTGCGTGCGGCCTTGCCCCGCGCGGTCACCATGAGGCGCCCACGGTGCTTTCGCAGCAGGCCCATTCGCTGTGCGGATTCCCGCAGATGCAGTACTGGGATCGTGAGTTGCTCGCGGTTGCCCATGCCGATCCAGGCGTCGGCGAGGTCGAGTTCGGTGAACGCGGCCTCGACGTGGACCGGCGGGAGGTAGCCGGCGGTCGTGAGCTTGATTCCGTCGTCCCCCACCCTGTCGATCAGCCACGCGTACGGTCGCACCGCGGTCGTGGCGGCATCCAGGTCGATGAGGACCGGCTCCTGCATCGCAACGCCCATCATCCGGCGTAGCAGCCGGCGTTGCGACGTCGTTCGCACAGCGCCGAGCAGATCCGCCAGAGGTCCGGGCAGCTGACCGATGTCCACGTGTCTGTCGAAATCGCAGAGCGCTTTGTTAATTTTGGCGATGTCGAACGGCGTCGTCGGGTACGAATACGGCTCGATGTCGCCGAGAACCCGACGGTACTCGATCTCGGTCTCGGGGTCGCCGATGGTGGGGTCCTTAAACGCCTCGATCAGCTCGTATGCCCCGACCCCACCGCAGTCCTCGGCCGGCCCGTCACGGTCGCCGTGGGTGCATACCACATTGCGCGCAGAGGACGCCTGCGGCTCCACCGCCTCCAGCCGCAGAACAAGCTGCCAGTTGTCGCCGAAGTCGTAGCAATAGAACATCCGATCGCCGATGTCGGCCAGCACCTCGTCCAGGCGAACCTGTTGCTCGGGTACGCCCATCTCGCCGCCGTCCACCTCGAAATCCATGAGGTAGTACTCGGTGTCGTCACTGTAATAGGCAGGGCCACAGCCGAATCGGTGCATATGGCTGTCGGTCCAGCCGAAGGCTATCTGGATGATCTCGTGCAAGTCGTCCAGAAACACGTCAGACGCGACCTCCAGCCGCCGCCACGTCGGCGGTGTGGTGCCTGCCAGATCGACCCGGACCTGGTAGCTCATCGCGTCCGGGCGCCGGGGGCGGCGCCGAGACGGTGGCGGCGGTCTATCCAGCGGGTAGATCACTGGTCGCCTCCGCCTTGGCTCAACGCGGCATACGCGGGCCGCAAGATCTCGACCAGCGACCGACCTCGGACATCGACAACGAGATCGGGAAGTTGATCGAGCAACGCCGTCGATGACGTCACCCGTGCACTCGGCGAAACGACGTCGACCTGCCGAATGAAATAGGAGTCAAGGCAATCGGTGAGTGGCCGTCCCGGCGGCTCGGCACGGTCGGCAGCGGGGCGACCCTGCGACCGGGCAGCCTGCAGATTCGCCAGCAGATCCGCACGCTCGCGTCCACGCCAGGCGAGGATGCCGAATGGATCTTCGTCGAACGACTCGGCCAGCAGATAGAACGTCGCGGCGAGGTGCTTGCACGGCACCGCACCATCGGGGCAGGAGCAGTCCAGCGACAGCTCCCGGGCGGTCGCTGGGAACAGCGAAAGCCTCAGCCCGGCGAAGACGTCCTCGATATCGTCGGGCATCTCGCCGGAAACCAAAGCGGCCGCATACCAGGCATTTTCGGCCAGCGCACCCTCCACCTGGGCCCACTCACTCTTACCGAAGGCGACGATACCGATGCGCACCCGGTAGGGGCGCACCCGGCTGCCCTGCACCTGTGCGGTGACCAGCCCCGGACCCACATCCATCGAGATCACCTGTCCCTTGCGGGCATAGCTGCGGCCGCGCTGGAGCCGGCTGCCTATCCCGATGCCTTCGAGCACCTCGATGAACCGCTGGGACCACCAGGTCTGGGCGATCGCGCCGCGGGCGCTACGGGCTTTGAGTCCGCCGTCGACCGAGCGCGGCCGCGACGGCGGCGGGAACCAGTTACTCACCGACGGCCCCCTCGGCCAGGGTGAACAGCTTGCGCAGATCCCCGGTGGACAGTTCCGTCAGCCAGCCTTCCCCGTCACCAACCACGAGATCGGCCAGCGCCCTCTTCTCCTCGATCATGTCGTCGATCTTCTCTTCGAGCGTGCCGGTGCAAATGAACTTGCGCACCTGAACCTTTCGCTTCTGGCCGATCCGGAACGCGCGGTCGGTGGCCTGATTCTCCACCGCCGGGTTCCACCACCGGTCAAGGTGCACAACGTGATTGGCCGCGGTGAGATTGAGCCCCGTGCCGCCGGCCTTCAGCGACAGGAGGAAGATCGGTGGCCCCTCCCCGGACTGGAACCGCGCCACCATCTCGTCGCGCCGCTTCTTCGGGGTGCCGCCGTGCAGGTAGGCCACGTCCTGCCCGAACCGTGCGGCCAGGTGCGGCGCGAGCATCTCGGCGAATTCGGTGAACTGGGTGAAGCACAGCACCCGGTCGCCCTCGGCGAGGATTTCCTCCAGGATCTCCTCAAGCCGGATGACCTTGCCTGACCGCGCACCGACCCGCGAACGGTCGTGCAGCAGCTGGGCGGGATGGTTGCAGACCTGCTTGAGTTTGGTCATCGCGGCAAGCACGTTGCCGCGCCGCTCGATACCCTCGGTGTTCTCGATCTTGTCCATCATCTCGTAGACGATGGACTGGTACAGGGATGCCTGTTCGGTGGTGAGCTGGCAGTACTGCTTAATCTCGATCTTCTCGGGCAGGTCGTCGATGATCGTCGGGTCGGTCTTGAGCCGGCGCAGGACGTAGGGGCGGGTGATCGTGCGTAGCCGCTCGGCCGGCTCGTTGTGGCCGTACTTCTCGACCGGGATCGCGTACCTGGTGCGGAACACCTCGGACGAACCGAGCAGGCCCGGGTTGAGGAAATCCATGATGGACCACAGCTCGGCGAGCCGGTTTTCGACCGGGGTCCCGGTGAGTGCCACCCGGTGCCCCGCCTCCAGTCGGCGCACGGCCTTGGCCCCGCGGGACAGACTGTTCTTCACCGCCTGCGCCTCGTCCAGCACCACCCGGTTCCACCGGAATCCGGCGAGTTCGTCGATATCGCGGGTCGCGGTGGCGTAGGTGGTCACCACGACGTCGGTGTCGGCGAGATGCCCGCGCAGCGCGTCGCCGCGCAGCCGTGCCGCGCCGTGGTGAGCGTAAACCCGAAGTGTCGGTGCGAATTTCGCGGCTTCCCGTTGCCAGTTGCCGACCAACGACATCGGGCACAGCAGCAGTGTCGGCCCGGCACCGGGCTCGTCGTGGCGCTGCGCGGACTCCAAGGCGAGCAACTGCACGGTCTTGCCCAGGCCCATATCGTCGGCCAGGCAGCTGCCCAGCCCGAGCGAGGACAGGAACGCCAGCCAGGACAGCCCCCGCTGCTGGTAGGGACGCAGCGTCGCGGTGAACTCCGGCGGGGCTGCCAGCGACTGCAAGGACTGGCCCGCCGCCCCGCTGAGCAGATCGCCGAGCCAGCCGTCGGCGCGCACCGCGGTCACTTCCAGCGGGGTGTCGGTGTCGTCGAGATGGCTAGCGGCCAGCGCGAGGATTTCGGCTGTAGTCGCTTGGCCGGTGGGATTCTTCGCCAGGAACTCCAGCCCGCGGCGCAGCTGATCGGGGTCCACCGCCACCCACTGGCCGCGCAGCCGGATCAGCGGGGCCTTGGTCTGGGCCAGCGCAGCGATCTCATTGCCGGTCAGGGTGTCGTCACCGACCGCGAGCTCCCAGCGGAAATCGAGCAGCTGGTCGCGGCCGAATCTGCGTGTGCCGCCGACCATCCCGTCGACCGGTGTGGACGCCGACACCACAAGCCCGAGCTTGCGGCGCCGGTCCCACCATGACGGCAGCAGAACGCCGAACCCCGCCTCGTCGAGTAGTGGCGCGGCGGTGGACAGGAAGTGGTAGGCGCCGTCGGCGTCCAGGGAAATCCCGGACGGACGGGCTGTGCGCACGGCAGGCGCGAGCTCGGGGCAGATCCGGACGGCGCGACCGAGCTCGCCGAGTAGGAGTTCCTGGGGCCGGTCCAACCAACGACGCAGGCTGCCATCCTCGTCCCAGGTCTGCTCCGCGGGTACCAACAGGCTGGGGTCGGCCATGGACTGAAGCAGGAACTCCAGCCGCCAGCCGGGCTGTTGGCCGTACGGCTCCTCGGTTTCGGAGAGCCGGAACATCGCCCTTGCCGGGCCGGGCTCGTCGGCACCGATCGCATCCCACGGCTGCAGTGCCCCGGCCAGCGCGTCGAGTTCGCCTGGGTCCGCGTCGAACCGGCCGTCCGGGGCGGTCAGCGCGGTCAGCCACGCTTCCTGGGCCGGAACGTGCTTCGGGCGGCGGCCACGCCGGGACGGGAGCAGGTCGATCCCGGCCGGCAACGTCGTTCGCACCGCCGCATCCGCGAAGGCATACAGCGCCGAGACGGCGAGCTCGTGGCCGTCCTGGGTCTCCGGCTCAGCCCGGCATACCGGTGGCATCGCGGCAATCAGCGCATTCAGGGCCACGACGTCGGGACCCTGCACCACCGGACGCCAGAACGCGACTGGCCCGTGTTCGTCGCAGGAGAGCGCGGGCAGGACCCGGCCGCGCTCCACCAGCTCTCGCGCGAACGCCGCCAGTTCGGCGAGATACGCCACGGATGCGCCGTACCGCACGTCGGCGGCGGGCTCGTCTAGCGCGGTCAGCGCCGACGCGGCGGGCAGGGACATCACGGGAACCGTCCAGGGCAGCAGAACGGGTTGGATTCTTGGTGCCGGGCGCGGCGTGACCCGGAACAGCTCCGGTGAGTCCAGTGGTGACTTCCGCAACGACGGCAACAACAGAACCGCGGTTCCTAGCTTGCCGGTGTGGATCGCGGCGATGGCATCGGCGTCCGCGGCGAACGGATGCGGGCGGGCCGCACGCAACGCTCCGCTGGAACTCGTCACCGCGAGCGCGGAATCCTCCGCCCACAGGCATAGCCCGTTCGAAGGGGACCAGAACCCGTGCAGGACCAACATTGACGTTTCTCCCTCGTTGGATGGCCAGACTAACGAGCGAAGGTCAGCACGCCGAGGCGCCACGCGGAAGCCGTTAGGGCAGTTCAGCGAGGTCGTGACCGGTGGGGCAGATGGTGTATTTGATACCAGCGGGATGACACCGACAGTCGTGCCATGCCTCCGTGCAGAAGACGACGGCCTGCCTGCCGCACGATCTCAAGGCGCCGGTGGGGCGCGCCGCGCAGCTACTCAGCGTGTTGGAAGCCGAGGTCATCCGCGAGTCGATCCGGGTCGGCCGTTGGCGAGCCAGACCGTGGCCCCGTGGTGGGCTTTACTCCGGCCGCGAACCGATCGCCCGGCGCGTCGACGACCTGCTTGAGGGCTTTGGTGAATGGTGATCGTCGACACCAGCGAAAACTGGACTCGCACCGTGAGATTGCACTCGGGGCTACGCCAGGGCCCGGTCGCGGTGGAACTCGACAGGGTAGCGGGTCCAACCGGTGCTGGACGAACGACGGACGATCTCGGAGTCGACCAACCTCTGTCGGACTGATTACGGTTGCCTTGTGGGCCAGTGGGACGCCGGGGCGGTCACCGCGCTACGCGCTGCGGTGTACAACGCTGACGGGTCCGTCGTGGCGGTGCTGCGTGGACGGCTAACCGAGCAGGTGCTGCAGCTAGCCGGTGATGGCCTGCTGGACGCGATCGCACAGCATGTGGAGGGAGCGGTCGACTTGGCCGCACGATGCGTGGCGGCGCTGCGCGAGCGGTACTGGGAGGGCGACGAGGAGTTGGCCGATCAGCTGCAGGCGGCCCTGGGCCGGGGCGCCACGCCGCTGCTTCGCCCACTGCCGGTTGATCTCGAGGAGCTGGCTTCGCTACTCGAAAGCGATCCGCTCTGCGGCGGCGGTCGCATCGACCTACGATCCGGTGCGTGCTGGCAGGACAGCGTGGACGATGGAGGGGATGACGGAGACGAGGATGACGAGGACCGCTGGCTCCACGTGGCTTGCTTAGGCTCAAGGGAGGGCTACCGCGATATTGAACTGTTCATAGCCAGGGTCGAAGATCCCGCACTCGTCGAGCGTCTCCAGACTGCGATCATCGGGAAAGGCGCCTTCCGGCGATTCAAAGACGTGCTCTCATGTCGGCCCCACGAGCTACAGCGCTACTACCTGCTCTCCAATGAGCGCCAGCGCGGCCGGGCTCGAGCGTGGCTTGCAGCCGCGGGCTTCCGAGCTGCCGGCGCAGCAAAGCCACGATCGTGAGCAACAGGCCAGGAAGCATGAGTGGTTACGGACTGCTACGTAACAATGGGCCGAGGGGAAAACGCCCCTGAGCTGCGAGTATACCGTGGAGCTAAGGGGACTCGAACCCCTGACCCCCACACTGCCAGTGTGGTGCGCTACCAGCTGCGCCATAGCCCCGTGAAGTCGTGCCCATCGAAGCTACACCACCTGCGGGAAGCCTTCAAAACCACTGGTCACGGGACTTCGCCACCGGCCTCCGGACCGATCGCCCGCACCGGTGTCGGATGAACCGGCGGCAGGCCGCGCGTCTCCGGCGCGAACACCCACCCGAGCGCGGCCACCAGCAGGACGCCGCCGCTGACCAGGAACGCCGAGGCGAACGACGCGTGCTCGGCGATCTGCCCAACGGCCAGCGATCCGACGATGGAGCCAAAGTCGGCCATCATCTGGAAAGTCGCCACCGCGGTACCGCCGCGGGCCTTATTGCCGACGATGTCGGCCACCGCCGCCTGCTGGGGCGCGACGAAGACACCGGTGGCAGCGCCGGTGACGTAGGCCGCCGCCAGAAAGATCGGCCATGATGTCGTGAAGCCGACCAGGACCGTCGACGCCGCCGACACCGTCAGCCCGACGAGCAGCAGCTTGCGCCGGCCGACCCGGTCGGACAGATAGCCGCTCGGGATCACGACGGAGATGTTGCCGATCGCGAACGTCGCCAACGCCAGCCCCGCAAAGCCCGGACTGTGGCCGAGACCTTCGACGACGAACAGCGGCACCAACGCGATGCGCAGACCGAACGCCGCCCACCCGGTGGCGAAGTTGGAGAACAGCGCGGCCCGATAAGCCCGATGCCGCAACACTGTCCGCACCGAAACGGTGGGGCCGGTGTCCGCCTCCGGCGCCGCCACCGCAGAGTTGCGCAGGCTCACGAACACCACCGCCGCGGCGACCAGCAGCGTGCCGCCGTAGATCACGAACGGCGCCGCCAAGCCGAGGCTAACGGTCAGGCTGCCCAGCACCGGGCCAGCGACCGACCCCACCAGAAAGCCCGACGAGAACATGCCCGCGACGCGACCGCGCGCGTCCGGCGGTGAGATCCGGATCATCAGGCCCAGCGACGACACCGTGAACATCGCCGAGCCCAGGCCGCCGAGCGATCGGAAAAGCAATAACTGCCAATAGGTCTGGGCAAAGGCACACGCACCTGTCGACAGCGCCACGATCAGCAGGCCGCTGATGTAGACCCGCCGCTCCCCCAGTCGCTGGACCAGCAGGCCGGCAGGCGGCGCCGCGATAAGCCGCATCAATGCGAACGCCGTGATGACGAACGTCGCGGCGCTGATGCTGACACCGAAATGGCGCGCATACTGCGGCAAGACGGGTGCCACCACGCCGTAACCCAGCGCCACGACGACGTTGGCCGCGATCAGCAGCCAGACTTCGCGCGGCAGCGACTCCTTTTGTCCCGCGCCGGCGGGACAGTCGCCCTCCACGTCAGAGCTCACACGACGACCTTAATCTTGCCTCGCGCGACCCAGTCCTACTGCAGTTGGTTCCACCCAGGAGGCAGGTTCACCGCGGCACCCGGCAGCGGCCGTTGGCGGCCTGGCCAATCAGGCGAATCGTTGGTGATGCAATGCCCGGTTTTATAGTCGTTGGGGTTACTCCAGATTCCGCCGACAGTGATGCAGCAGTCGAACAGGACTTCTTCTGTGGTGGCCCCGGGGTGGTATTGGCGGTATTGAAGCATGCAGTTCACGTATGCCACTTCGCTGCCGTCAGGTTCGGCGGAGGCGGTGGCTGCGACGGCCGTGCCGATCGACGCGGAAGCGACAAACATGGCGGCGATGGCGGCGATGGCGGCGCCGTCGCCCGTCGAGGTGAGTGGTCATGACCGAAAGCATCGCGATCGGAGCAGCGACTTGGTAGTAGCTGGGTAGCCAGCCTTTCGCCGGCGTGAGAAAGAGATCTCTATCCGCCAGCAAGCACCCGACGCTGGCTGCTGAGCTATCCCGGTGCCCAGCGATCAGGTGACCGCCGAACTCACGAGATGACCTTGTTCACCACTTCACGCGCCGCTTCCTGTACCTCGGCAAGATGCTCGGGACCCTTGAACGACTCTGCGTAGATCTTGTACACGTCCTCGGTGCCTGACGGCCGCGCGGCGAACCACGCATTCTCCGTCGTCACCTTCAACCCACCGAGCGGCGCACCATTGCCCGGTGCGGTCGTCAGCTTAGCGGTGATCTCCTCGCCGGCGAGTTCGGTGGCGGTCACCTGTTCGGCTGACAGCTTGGCCAGCCGCGCCTTCTGCTCGCGGTCGGCGGGTGCATCGACACGCGCATAGGTTGGCGCACCGTACTTTTCGGCCAGTGCTTCGTAGCGCTGCGATGGCGAAGACCCGGTGACGGCGAGGATCTCCGACGCCAGCAGCGCCAGGATGATTCCGTCCTTGTCCGTGGTCCACGTCGAGCCGTCGCGGCGCAGGAACGACGCCCCCGCACTCTCCTCACCGCCGAAACCGATGGTGCCGCTGATCAATCCGTCGACAAACCATTTGAACCCGACTGGCACCTCGAGCAACTTGCGGCCCAGCCCGGCGACCACCCGGTCGATGATCGACGAACTCACCGCGGTCTTGCCGACGGCGGTCGAGGCCGGCCACTCCGGGCGGTTCGTGAACAGGTACTCGATCGCCACCGCCAGGTAGTGGTTCGGGTTGAGCAGCCCGCCGTCCGGCGTCACGACGCCGTGCCGGTCGGCGTCGGCGTCGTTGCCCGTACCGATCTGATACGACTCCCGGTTGGCGATCAGCGAAGCCATCGCGTTGGGCGAGCTGCAGTCCATCCGGATCTTGCCGTCGGTGTCCAGCGTCATGAACCGCCATGTGGCGTCGACCAGCGGATTGACCACCGTCAAGTCGAGGTTGTGCCGTTCGGCGATCGCGCCCCAGTAGTCCACGCTGGCACCGCCCAGCGGGTCCGCGCCGATGCGGATCTTCTCGGCGCTGATCGCGTGCACGTCGACCACGTTCGGCAGGTCCGCGACGTAGGCGTCCATATAGTCGTGCCGTTGCGTGCTCTGCAGGGCGCGCGCCAACGGCACCCGCTTCACCGCCTTGAGCCCGTCGCGCAAAATCTCGTTGGCCCGCTTGGCGATGACGCCCGTCGCGTCGGTATCGGCCGGGCCGCCGTTGGGCGGGTTGTACTTGAAACCGCCGTCGCGCGGCGGGTTGTGCGACGGGGTGACGACGATGCCGTCGGCGAGGTCACCCTCGCGGCCGCGGTTGAACGACAGGATGGCATGGCTGACGGCGGGCGTCGGCGTGTAGCGGTCAGCCGAGTCGATCATCGCGACGACGTCGTTGGCGGCCAATACCTCCAGCGCCGACACCCATGCCGGTTCGGACAGCGCATGGGTGTCGCGGCCGATGAACAGCGGCCCGCTGGTGCCCTGCGCCTTGCGGTACTCCGCGATGGCCTGCGTCGTGGCCAGGATGTGCGCCTCGTTGAAGGCGGCGTCCAGGCTCGACCCCCGGTGGCCCGACGTGCCGAACGCCACCTGCTGGTCGACGTTGTCGGGGTCCGGTTGCACCGTGTAGTACGCGGTGACCACGTGGGCCACATCGATGAGGTCTTCGGGTTGCGCCGGCTGACCGGCACGGGGGTTGGCAGCCATACGCCCGATTCTGCCCTTCCCCGATCGACTCCGTGCCGGGGTCGGAAAGCCGGACGACCATACTTTCATTTCATGTTCAGCTTTGACGGGCGCGAGTTGGCTGCGGTCTTCGCCGGCGGAGCGATCGGCACGTTGGCGCGGGCGGGCCTCTCGGAATTAGCCGCACCGGATCCCGGCCGCTGGCCGTGGCCGACGTTCGTCGCCAACATCGTGGGCGCATTCCTGTTGGGCTACTTCGTCACCCGCCTCCTCGAACGTTTGCCGGTCTCGAGCTACCGGCGTCCGCTTCTCGGCACCGGGCTGTGCGGGGGCTTGACCACCTTCTCCACCATGCAGGTCGAGACGATCAAGATGCTCGAGCATCACCACTACGGCCTCACCGTCGGCTACACGGTGGCCAGCATCGTCGCGGGGCTGCTCGCGGTGTACGTCGCGACCGCCATGGTGCGGCGCGTTCGGGTGCGCCGATGACGCTTGTGGTCTGGGTGGGCGTCATGGTTATCGGCGGCGTCGGCGCCGTGTCGCGCTTTCTGGTCGACCGGGCCGTGTCCAGGCGGGTATCGCGGCCGTTTCCGCTCGGCACCCTCGTCGTCAACCTCAGCGGGGCGCTGCTGCTCGGCTTCGTCGCCGGGCTGGCGCTCAGCCCGCACGTCGCGCTGCTTGCGGGCACGGCGTTCGTCGGCTCGTACACGACCTTCTCGACATGGATGCTCGAGACCCACCGCCTCGGTGAGGAGCGCCAAGTCGTCTCGGCGTTCGCCAACATCGCGGTCAGCGTCGTGCTCGGCGTGGCTGCGGCCTGGTTGGGCCAGTCGATCGGAGCCTCGTTGTGACCGACTACCTCAAGCTGACGACCTACTTCGCCGAGCGGCAGCGGCACGGCGATCGGTTCCTGTCCGACGCTCTGCTGGACCTCTATGCCCGCACCGAGGTCAACACCAGCGTCGTCCTGCGCGGCATCGCGAGCTTCGGACCCCATCATGAATTCCGCAGCGACCAGTCGCTGACCCTGTCAGAAGACTCTCCGATCACCGTCGCCGCAGTCGACACGGCGGACAAGATCGCGCGTCTGGCAGACGAGGCAGCGGCGATGACGTCGCGTGGTCTGGTGACGCTCGAACGCGCCCAGCTCGCCGGGCCGTCCACGCGAACCCCGGACGCAGCGAAACTCACCATCTACGTCGGGCGTCAGGATCGCGCCGACGGGCGCCCGGCCTATCGCGCCGTCTGCGAGCGGTTGCACCGCCACGGATTCGCGGGCGCGACAGTGCTCCTCGGCGTGGACGGCACCGCGCACGGCCAACGACGGCGCGCCGGCTTCGTCAGCCGCAATACCGGAGTGCCCGTCATGATCATCGCGATCGGCACGGGACGAACGGTTGCCGACGTGCTGCCTGAGCTCGAGACACTTCTGTCCGCGCCGCTGTTCACGGTGGAACGAGCCCAGGTGTGCAAGCGCGATGGAGTGCTGGTGGCCCAGCCGACACCGCTTCCCCTCACCGACGGCGACGGGCATCCGCTCTGGCAGAAGCTGATGATCTACACGTCCGAGGATGCCCTGCACCACGGTGTGCCGATCCACCGCGCGATCGTCCGGCGACTCTTCAACTCTCGCGCAGCCAACGGCGCGACGGTCCTGCGCGGGATCTGGGGATTTCACGGCGATCATGAACCGCACGGCGACAAGTGGATTCAGCTGGCCCGCCGGGTACCGGTGACCACGATCGTCGTCGACGCCCCCGATCGCATCGCGGCGAGCTTCGCGATCATCGACGAGCTCACCCGCGAACACGGACTGGTGACCAGCGAACTCGTCCCGGCACTCGTGTCGATCGACGGCAACCGGCGCCGGGGCGGCACCAAGCTGGCGCGCTACGACTACTGAACCAGCCAACGTGCGCTCACCGTGAGAACCTGGCCGATTTTTCGCAGAGGCTTCACGTTCGGCGCGACGTGCGCTAAACGAGCTTCGCCATCCACCGATCGGCAAGCGCCCCGACCCAGTCGGGGGCAGCGCGCGCATCGTCGGGCGGGCTCTCGACCAGCACCAGTTCGTCGACGCCCAGTGCGGCGAGCGGCGCCACATCGCGGGGTGTGAGTTCGCGAAGTGCCACGGCCAGCCGAAGCTCGGCTATGTCGCGGCCCCGCTCGCGACAGAGCCCATCAAGAAAGCTCAACCGTTCAGCGACGGCGTCGGCGCTTTCGAGGTAGAACCCGTACCAGCCGTCACCCCACGCGGCAACCCGTCGCAGCGCCGCATCACTGTTGCCCCCGAGCACGATGGGAATCCGGCGCTCCCGCAACGGCTTTGGGTTCACCCGAACCGCGTCGAAGTGAACGAATTCGCCATCGAACGAGGCCACGTCGTCACGCCACACGGTGCGCATGGCGTCGACGTACTCCCGGGTGCGCGCGCCCCGACGCTCGAATGGGACGCCGAGCGCGTCGAACTCCTCGCGCGACCAGCCGATGCCGATGCCGAGCGTCAGCCTGCCGCCGCTCAGGGTGTCCAGCGTCGCCGCTTGCTTGGCCACTAGCACCGGATTGTGCTCGGGCAGCAGGAGCACACCCGTGGCGATTCCAATGGTGGAGGTGGCGGCAGCGGCGAAACTCAGCCCGATCAGCGGGTCGATCCAGTCGGCGACCGCGGGCACGGCGATGTGGCCGTCGGCGGCGTACGGATAGCGGGATGCCGATTCGTCGACCATCACCACATGTTCGCCCGACCACAACGTCGCGAACCCGGCCCGCTCGGCGGCGGCCGCGACCGCGTCAATCACCGCGCGGTTCGCTCCGCTACCGATCCCCAGCGCGTGCAACCCCAGTCGCATCGAGCGATCGTCTCACGCCGCGAGCATCACGACCCCCGCGATGACCAGCGCGACGATTTTGACGAGCTCGAAGCCGATGTAGACATAGTGGACGCGGGAGCGGGGGCCGTCAGCCCCGGCGAGCACCGCGTCGGACCGCTTGGTCAGCCGCGGCCGCACCAGCAGCACCTGCGCAAGCAGCGTCACGATCGCGACACCCGCAGCGACCACCGCGCCGATGGCCGGCGGGTCGACGACGAACGCGACCACCAGCGCGACGGTCAGGACAAGTTCACAGCCGTTGAGCGCGCGGAAGACCAGGCGCCCGATTCCCAGGCCGATCTGCAGCGTCACGCCCGGCGCGCGGAACTTCAGCGGAGCTTCGATGAACGAGATCGCCACCACCATCCCCAACCACAGGAAGATCGCCGCGACCGCGACGGCCGATGCCGGACTCACGGCCCGCAGCCTACGTCAGCAGCTTCAGGAGCACGGCGACATGGCTGCCGTCGAGGTCCCGCGCCGCGGTGACCAGGGTGACCGGACCCCTGCGGGCCGCGTCCCGCAACTCCGCCAGCGCGGCGGCGGCTTCGGGGTTATCCAGTTCGGCGGCGTAGCGGGCAGCGAACTCGTCGAACCGCGCGGGCTGATGTGAGTACCACTTTCGCAACTCGGTTGACGGCGCGACGTCGCGTATCCAGCGGCCGGCACGAGCGTCGCCCTTGCGGAAGCCACGAGGCCACAACCGGTCGACGAGGATCCGATCGCCGTCGTCGGCGCTGGTGTCATACACCCGCGAGACGGTGATGCGGTGATCACCACTCATGGGAATGAAATGGTAGAAGCATGGAGCGCGATCGGGTTGCAGAACTTCAGCGATGGGAGGACTCGGGCGCCGTCTGGTCGGTGATCTCGCGCCGATCGGGTCAGGTGACCGTCGCATTGTTGCGATGCGACGCCGGCGAAGAGGTGGACCGGTTCACCTCCGACGACCCGCGGCTTCTCGACTACATCGGTCAGCGGTTCAACAGCACGGATTGAGGAGGGATGCGCGCGTGGACGGTGTGCAACTGGGAAAGCTGACCTTCGTGCCCGTCGCCGATGCGACGGATCTGGTCGGCGATCCCGTCCGACGCCACATCGACGAGGCGGGCGGCGACGGGCTCTGGGTCAGCGAGATCGACCCAGACCTCGCCGATACCGCGGCCTTCTGCGAGCACTACGGCGTCGGGTTGGACATCTCGGCGAACTGCGTCGTGGTGGAGGCCAAGCGCGCCGACCGGGTATGGCACGCCGCGTGCATCGTGCTCGCGACCACCCGGGCAGACGTCAACGGTGTTGTGCGCAAACACGTTGATGCGCGCAAGATCTCGTTCGCGTCCATGGACACCGCGGTATCGCTCACCGGCATGGAGTATGGCGGCATCACCCCGCTTGGGCTGCCTCACGACTGGCCGGTTCTGGTGGATCAGAACGTGGCGGATCAGCAGCGGGTCATCGTCGGCAGCGGCATCCGCGGCTCGAAACTGCTCGCTGCGTCCGAGGTGCTGGCAGCCCTGCCGGCCGCCGAGGTGCTGACCATCACGAAGTCCACTTAGCCGGCGGTCACCACCAGCGCCGCCTCGTCGTACGGGTGCAGGCGGTAGAGGATCTTGGCGGAAGTCACCAGAGGTTCGGCCTCGGCCTTGCTCACCACTCGCGGATCGGTGACCGGCACCGTCTTGCCGTGCTTGTGAATGGTGGCTGACCCGCTGGCCAACTACGTTGCGCACCCAATGAGATTCGGGTCCATAACCGATCAGGATGACGTAGCCGTCGGCCGTGTCGAAGATGTTCAGCGGCGTACGGTAGCGCTTTCCCGACTGACGTCCGACGTGCTCTAGTGAGCCGATCGTGGGCGCCCATCCGCCCAACGCCAGTGCGAGCGGATTGGTGATCCGTCGGTTGAACCTGGCCACCCCGCGCGGCACCCGCATCATCTACCTCCCTGCCTCGCGCGCCGGCAACCGGCGCGGCCGTCTCCCCGGTCGAGCGTCCGAAGACCCTTGCCACCCAGCAGTATCCCAGGTCGACGAGGCCGCGGTCGATGCGGGAAATCGTAGGGCCAGGGCGGTAAGCAGTACGGCGCCACGATCGTCGTGCACGCCAACGGCGTCGAGGGCGGCCGCAACACCGGCGGGCTGTTGATGTGGAGCGGAATACTGATCAATGAAATGGTCGCCCCGCAGGATACGGGGCGACCATTTCCTCAGATGTGGTTACAGGGCCTGGAAGCCACCGTTCACGTAGACGCCCCACGCCTGCGCCTCAGCATTCCACTGGACGGGCTCGAACGGCGCCCACCACGGCGGCGGCGGTGGCGGCGGCGCCCACTCCGGCACACCGTCGGCGTGTCCCGGGGGCGGCGTCCAGCCCTGTCGGGAGGCGCGGCGTGCCGGGACCATCGATGTTGACACCTGGTCCGGCGAGATCGACCCCGGGTCCGTTCACGTGCGGTCCGTCGACGCTGATACCGGGGGTGGGCACCGGTGGCGGCGCCGGGAACGGCGGATCGGCGTGCGCGATACCTGCACCGAAGCCGACGGCTGCTGCGCCGAACGCACCGGCAAGCATTGCCTTCGTCGTTGTCTTTCTCACCTTCATTGCACTCCTTCGATCGGCACGCCGACGCTCGCGTCAACGTGCTGGTCACGGACTGCCGCCCTGCCGAGGTGACGTCAGGAACGACCAATGACCCCCCGAGCACGAATGCCTACCCGGCGTAACCGGAGGGCTAAACGCCGTCGTGCGCTATCTCGCGGAAGGCGCCGACCAACTGCGACAGCTCTTCGGCCGCCTGTTGAGGATCTTTGGGAAGGGCCCCGCCGAAGCGGATATCGGTGGCCCCGGCGGCCACCTGCTTGGCCACCGGCGCCATGGAGGCGGCGATGTCGAGTCGGCCGTCGGCGTTCTTCTTCAGCACCGCGGTGCCCTGCACCTTCAGCTCGCTCGGGTCACCCCCGGCATCGGTGATCGCCCGTTTCATGGCCGGAACCGAGTCCTCGAGGTTGGCGATCGCCGGTCCCCACGGAATCCACCGGGTTCCGAAGGTGCTGAGCCGACGGGCCACCCGCTTGTTCACCGTGCCGCTGATCCAGATCGGAATACCACCGGGCTGAACGGGTTTGGGCATCTGGTGAATCGCCTCGAAGGTCAGTTCGGGCGAACTGTAAGCGGCGCGCCGCTCGGTCCACAGCAGCTGGCAGACCTCCAGCGTGTGATCCAGCAGACGTCCCCGGTCCTCGAACGGCAGGCCGACCGCGTCGTACTCCTCGCGCTGCCAACCGACTCCGACGCCGAGGTCGACGCGGCCGCCGGAGAGCACGTCCATCGTCGCGAGCTGTTTGGCCAGCACAGCGGGCCGTCGCAGCGCGGCGAGCAGCACCGCGGTGCCCAGCCGGATACGGGTGGTGGTGGCGGCGACCGCCGTCAAGAACACAAGCGGCTCAAGCCAATTGCCGTCAGGGCCGGTCGGCTGACGGCCACCTGCCTGGCCGCCGAGCGACGGGTCTGCGTACGCGTCGAGGTTCTCGCCGAAAACCAGGTGGTCCGACACGACGACGCGATCGACACCCACAGCGTCCATGGCGCGTGTCATCTCAAGCATCGTGTTCCAGTCGGTGTTCGGGTCGTCGCTGTAGGTGCGCAACAGAACCGAGATCTGAGGCTCATGCGTCACTGTCGTCGGCCTTGCCTGTCGATGCGATACGCGCCATTCCTCGAAGTATCCACGGCGTCCGCTTGGCCATCGCGGCGACCGCGCATCTCGACGGGCCCCTCGCCGAACACCTGATACGCCAGCCTGAGGTCGCCGCATGGTGCATACGACGTTTTCGGCACATCGTTGAGCGTAATTGACGCGTATGCGACAGTTCGGGAGATGACACGAAGCCGGAGAGACACAGCGGTGATCGGTGCCGGGCCTGGTGGGCTGGTGGCGGCGCGTTGGCTGCTGTCGCAGGGGCTCGAGCCGACGATCTTCGAGCAGGCTCAGAGCCTCGGCGGGCAGTGGACCGGGTTGCCCGGCCTCAGCGGCGTGTGGCCGACCATGCACACCAACACCAGTCGAATCCTCACGTCCTTCAGCGACCTGGAGCACGAGAGCGACAGCGTCTTCCCGTCGAATCGCGAGATCCTCGCCTACCTCCACCGCTACGCCGAGATGTTCGCGCTGACGTCGCGCATCCGGTTCGGCACGCGGGTGGATCGACTCAGCCGTGACGGCGACGGATGGCTCGTCGAGCATTCCGGCACCACCCAGACCTTCCACCGCGTCGTGGTGGCCAGCGGTAGATTCCAGTCGCCCTGTCTCCCAACCGTTCCCGGACTCGACTCGTTCACCGGCTCGGCGGGCGCGATGTCCACGTACCACTATCGAGAGCCGGATCCCTACCTCGGCAAGCGCATCCTCGTCGCGGGCGGCGCCATCAGCGCGCTCGAAATCGCCTCGGAACTGACGCAACTCGGTGCGTCCGTGGTGGTGACCCAGCGTCGTCAGCGCTACGTGCTGCCAAAGTTCGCGGCAGGCGTTCCGTCCGACTCCCGGATCTTCACGCGGTACGGCACCCTGGCGAACGAGACCCTGCCCCCTGTGGAGGTCGACCGGCAGCTGAAGGAGATCGTCCTCGAGGCCGGCGGCAGCCCCGAGCAATACGGGGCGCCAGCGCCCGACCCGTCGTTGTTCGCCGCGGGCGTCACCCTGGCCCAGCAGTACCTGCCGCTGGTAGCAGAGGGCCGAATTGCCGTGCGGCCGTGGGTGAGCTCCGTCGACCGAAGAACCGTGACCTTCGCCGACGGGTCAGTTGAGGATTTCGACGGGATCCTGTTCGGCACCGGCTTCAATCTGAGCCTGCCATTTCTGAGCGACGAGATCCGGACGACCATCGGTCTCGACACCGTGCATCTGGACACCGACCGCTACACCTTCCACCCAGATCTGCCCGGTCTGGCGTTCGTCGGTATGTGGGACCAGTCCGGCGGATACTTCGTGCCGCTCGAACTCCAAGCCCGATGGATCGCCTACACGTGGGGCGGTGAGGTTCCCGAAATCGACGGAGCCGAGCTGCGATCCGCGATCGACGCCTACCGCGCGCGGCGCGGAATGTCCCAGAAGAGCCGAATGAACCTGGTTGCACTGATGTTCGCCAGGGCGGCGGGTGTCGAGCCCGCTGTCGATGACTGGCCGCATCTGCGACGCGCCCTGCTGTTCGGTCCGCTGGCGCCGAGTTGTTTCCGGCTGCAGGGCCCGGACGCCATGCCGGACGCACCGGTTCGGTTCGTGCGTGATGCGGCCGCCTTCGGCGCGATCACGTCGAACGAACTGACGGATCGGGAACTGAGGTACTGGACGATGGTGGAAGCTGCGACGGCTACCCGTTGAGCGCGGTTTCGCCGATCACCTGGCGTGTACGCAGATCGTCGATTTGGTCGTCCGTCAGGCCGAGTCCTCGTAGCACCTCGCCGTTGTGCTGGCCGAGCGTCGGCGGCGGAAGTCGATGGTGCTCGCGGGGTCCAGGCGTCATCCTGAAAGGCCATCCCGGGTATCGATGGGGCCCGGTGATCGCGTGCTCGATCCGTTGGTAGAAGTTCCTCGCGTCGAGTTGAGGTAGGTCATACATCCGCTCGGCGGTCAATACGCGTTCCGCCGGAACTTCTTGTGCCGTGAGGATTTCCACGATCTCCGGCGCTTTGCGGCTGCGCGTCCAGCCCTCGACAGCCTCGTCGAACTCATCGTGACCCATCCCCCACTGCAACTCGGGAAGAGAAGCTGCCCTGCTGAGACGGGCCAGCTCGGCGGCGTCGCGGACCGAGATCGCCACCCACTCGTCGTCGGCGGCACATGGGTATACCCCCTGCAGGAGCCCGCGGCTTCGGTTACCGCACCGCGACTGAACGACGCCGTTCATGGTGAACTCGATCACCGGTTCGGCGGCCACCGCTGCCGCCACCTCGATCTGCGCGATCTCGATCAGCTGCCCTTCACCGGTCCGGCGTCGGTGATCGAGCGCGGCCAGCAGTGCCACCCCGGCGTGCACGCCCGCGATCGGGTCGGCGGGCCCCTGCAGGACACACGGCGGACCGTCGGCGTAGCCGGTGACCGCCGCCATGCCCGATGTCCCCTCAAAGTTGAACGCCCAGCCCACGTAGTCGCGCCAGGGCCCCTGTAGTCCGAACCCCGGCATGCGCACCTGGATCACTTCTGGGTTCAGTGCCACAAGCGATTCGTAGTCGAGGCCGAACTGCTCGACCACCCTCGGCGAAAAGTTCTCGACGACGACGTCGGCCTCCCGGACGAGCCTGCGAGCGATCTCACGTCCGTCGTCGGAGGTGAGATCGAGCGTGATGTCGCGCTTGTTCAGGTTTGTCGCCTGCCACAGTCCGCTGCGCTCGTACCACAGGTCACCCTCATGGGCGTAGGCCCCGGAGTAGCGAAACCCGTCCGGACGTTGGATCGACTCCACCTTGGTGACGTCGGCGCCGAACGCGCCGAGATAGCAGGTGAGATACGCACCTGCCCAGAACGTCGACAGATCGAGAACTTTCACATCCGCGAAGGGCATGACTCGATCCGTGCCGCCCAACCGGCGTTCGGTCGCGATGGTTTCGGCGATCTGCCCCAAGCGAGGCGCGGGCCGAACCGGCAGCACGGGCGTTTTCGACAGCCGGAATGCGCCGCCGGGCCGACGAAACGCCCAGTCATCGCTTCCCGCCTCGACGAAGTACCCGCGATCGCGGTACTGCGGACATTCCATGACCGTCGCACCGTCGTTGACGGGAGTGGCCGGAATGCGCATCGCCTGGCTCAGTTCGACGATCTCGTCGACCGTTCGCGTCAAAAGCCACTGCTGGGCCTTTGCATAGAAACCGGCACGCTCTGGGCCGCCGAGCATGACCGCGATCTGATGTTCGCTGTATTCCGGCAGGTCGAGCATTGCGCAGACATCGAGCCAGTGCTGCCCGGTCAGGCAGTTGATGCCAAGCCAGCCGTCCGCGGCACGCACGATGCCCATCACCGGGCCTGCCTTCGTATTGGGAGGCATTCCGAGGCTTCGCATCTTTTCGGCCAGCAACATCGGGTACGGAAGTGTCGAGAGCAATGACTCCATCACCGACACATCGACTTCGACGACCTGACCGGGGTTGGCGGCCGACGTTCTCAGAGCTGTGAGTGCACTCAACGCAGCATAACCCCCCGCGACGTACTCGGAGATCCTCGCGCCGGCCTGCACCGGGGGTCGGTCGGCGTCGCGCATGTTGACCCACCCCGACGCCGCCTGCATGGTCAACGGCGTTGCCAGGCGGTCTCGCAAGGGTCCGCTCTGGCCGAAGTCAGCGATGCGGACGACGACAAGACCGGGCCGCAGTTCGGCCAATGCACCGCAATCCAATCCGTGGCGATCGAGCATTCCGGGCGGCAGCGCTTCGACCAGAACGTCTGCGCCTGCGATCAACCGCCGTACATCGTCGACACCCTGCGTTGTGGTGAGATCCAGTGTTGCGCCGCTCTTTCCGGCATTGAGATATTCGAATAAGCCGGATCGCTCCGGATCGGCCTGCCCGCCGGGAAAGGGTCCCCACTCGCGGACAGGATCCCCGGCCGGCGCCTCGATCTTGGTGACCTCGGCACCGAGATCACACAGCAACTTGGTGCAGTACGGTCCCGCGATCTCGTCGGCGATCTCGATGACACGCAGCCCCGAAAGCGCGCCCGTCATGCCGGTATCCCGATGGCCTTCGGCTCCATGTACCGATGCAGACCGGGAAGCCCACCGCCCTCGCGCCCCAATCCGCTCTGTTTGAACCCACCGAACGGCGCATCGCCGGGAATGCAGCCGTTGACCGCGATCTGTCCGGTGCGGATGCGGCGTGCGACAGCCACGGCACGGTCGACGTCGGTGCCCCAGACTGCACCCGATAGCCCGTATTCGGAGTTGTTCGCGATCGCGACCGCCTCGTCGTCGTCGCTGTAGCGCAGAACCGCAAGCACGGGTCCGAACACCTCCTCCTGAGCAACCCGGGAGTCAGGGCTCACATCTGTCAGAATGGTTGGCTCGTAGTAGAACCCAGCTTCCAAACCGGCCGGTCGCCGACCGCCGACGGCCAGCACTGCGCCGTCGGCGAGAGCGGTCGCGACATGAGCCTCGACGCGATCACGCTGCCCGCCGCTGATCAGCGGGCCCATCTGCACGCCCGGATCGAACGGGTCGCCGACCTCGATGGCTCGTGCCGCGGTGACAAGCCGTTCAAGGACGTCGTCGTGCAGCCGCTCCGGAAGGAGAAGCCGGCTCTGCAGGATGCACGCCTGGCCCGCGTGCAGCGAGCAACCGTCGAACAGAATCCGTTGCACCAGTTCGTCTGTGACGTCGATGTCGCCGAGCAGAATGGCCGCCGACTTGCCGCCGCATTCGAGCAGGATCCGCTTCATCGTCCCGCCCGCCGCGGCCATCACTTCCCTGCCGACCGCCGAGCTCCCGGTGAAGCTGACCATGTCGATTCGCGGATCGGTGGTGAGCACCTTGCTGGCGTCGACGCCACCCGGCGTGACGACGTTGACCACACCGGGCGGAATGTCGGTGTGCTCGTCGATGATCCGCGCCAACGCGAGGCCGGCCATGGGCGTCAGCGGTGACGGTTTGAGGACGACGGTGTTGCCCGCGGCCAGTGCATTGCTCACCTTCATCACGTTGAGGCTGTGCGGGAAGTTCCACGGCGTCAGCACCGACACGACGCCGAGTGGTTCATGGCAAAGCAGCGTGGCCCCCGCCGCTCCGTACGCGTCGATCGGTTCGTCGGCCAACTGTGCGGCCAGTTCGCCCGCGTGCAGCGCCATGAAGGCAGGGCCGTCGACCTGTATCAGCCGTTCGTTGGTGGAGATCCCCCATTCGGCCTGGGCCAGCGCGAAGAAGTCGTCGGCATGTTCGAGGAGGGCATTACCCAGCTGGGTCAGGCAGCGAGCGCGATCGTCGGGTGTGGCGGTGGCCCACGGTCCGTTGTCGAAGGCGTCTCGCGCGGCCACGAGCGCGGCGTCGACGTCGTCGAGGTCGGCGTCGGGCGCCAGGGCGATCGTTTCCTCGGTAGACGGACAGATGTCGTCGTAGCGCCCACTTCGTGGCTCGATCCATTCCCCGCCGATGTACAGCGAATAGTCGTCAACCAGACGAAGCGGATCGGCCATACCGGCTCCTCACCGAGCTCAGGGGATCAACACATGGTCTACACCTGTCGGACTGATCCCGTCAATCACGGCTATTGACAGCAATATCTACACCGAGTAGACACAGACAGACCGGACATCTCTCCATAAAATGTCCGACCACGGTGTCGAGGGAGGCCGGCTTGCCCACCACGTTTCCCCTGCACTCCCCCGACTTCTTCATCGGCGACCCGTACCCCGCCTACAAAGTGCTGCGTGCCACCGCACCGGTGTGCTGGAACGACGTCACCGAGTTCTGGGCGCTGCTCAAGTACGAGGACATCCGCTACGTGTCGACGAACCCGAACACGTTCTCCTCGACAAAAGGCATCACCATCCCCGACCCGGTGATGCCGAACCCGGTGCAGGAGGGCAACCTGATCTTCACGGATCCGCCGCGGCACCGTCAGCTCCGCAAGCTCATCACCACCGGGTTCACCCGACGGCAGGTGGCGGTCCTCGAGCCGAAGGTGCGCGAGATCGTCTACGGGATCCTCGACGACGTCAGGTCGGGATCCACCCACGAATTCGCCGAGGAACTTGCCGCGCCCCTGCCGACCAGGATGATCGCCGAACTGCTCGGTGCGCCGGCCGACGACTGGGAGCAGTTCCGCCGGTGGTCCGACGCGTGCACCGGGAACGCCGATCCCGAGATCGAGATGGATTCGCTCGTCGCCGTCGGCGAGCTGTTCGGGTACTTCCAACAGCTGATCGCCGCACGGCGGGCAGAGCCGCGAAACGACATGCTGTCCGTGCTGACCACCGCCGAGGTCGACGGCGCCAGGCTCACCGATGAGGATCTGCTGAACTTCGCGTTCCTGCTTTTGGTGGCGGGTAACGAAACCACGCGCAACCTGATCGCCCTCGGCACGCTGGCGCTCATCGACCACCCGGCTCAGTGCCTGCGGCTCGTCGGGGACCCATCGTTGATACCCGCCGCGGTCGAGGAGATGTTGCGCTGGACCACTCCCGTGACGCACATGGCGCGCGTCGCGACCGTGGACGTCGAGATTCGCGGGCACCTGATTCGCGAGGGTGACGTCGTGGTGATGCTCTACGGCTCCGCCAATCGCGATGAGGAGGTCTTCGGGTCTGACGCCGAGGACTTCAGGATCGACCGACATCCCAACCCGCACATCGCCTTCGGCTGCGGCGAGCATTCCTGCATCGGAGCTCAGCTCGCCCGGCTGGAGGCTCGCATCTTCTTCGAGGTGCTGCTGGGGCGTTATCCCGATCTCCAGCTTGTCGGTGATGTCGACCGGATGAGGGCCACCATGGTGCCCGGCGTCAAGCGGATGCCGGTCCGCCTTGGATCGGGGAGCTGAGCTGTGCATCTTGACTTCACACCCGAGCAGAAGCAGTTGCGCTGCGAGATCCGGACGTCGCTCGAGTCGGTGATGACGCCCGAACGCATCGCCGCGGTCGCGGGCCGCGCGGAGGGCGGCTCCGCGGTCAAGGAGTGCGTGCGCGCGCTCGGTGCCGCTCACCTATTAGGCGTCGGTTGGCCGAAAGAGTATGGCGGACAGGGTTTTACCGCGCTCGAACAGTTCATCTTCTTCGAGGAGGCGCAACGGGTCAACGCACCCATCCCGCTGGTCACCCTCAACACCGTCGGGCCGACACTCGCACACTGCGGCACCGACGAGCAGAAGCAGACGTTTCTGCCCTCGATCCTGGACGGCACCGTCGAGTTCGCGATCGGATACTCCGAGCCGTCCGCCGGTAGCGATCTGGCGTCGCTGCGCACCACGGCGGTGCGCGACGGTGACGACTACATCATCAACGGGCAGAAGATGTTCACCAGCGGGGCGGCATACGCCGACTACATCTGGCTCGCCGCACGCACGGATCCCACGGTCAAGAAGCACAAGGGCATTTCGATCTTCATCGTGCCGACGTCGTCGCCGGGGTTCTCGTGGAAGCCGCTGCACACCATGCCGGGCGTCTCAACGTTCTACACGTTCTACGACGACGTGCGGGTGCCCGCGATCGCCATCGTCGGCGGACTGAACGAAGGCTGGCGGCTGATCACCACGCAGCTGAACTTCGAGCGCGCCGCGCTGGGGAACATGGGGGCGCTTGAGCCGCTGTTCGAGAAGACACTGGGCTGGGCGCAGACCACCGAACTCGACGGCGGTCGCGTCATCGACCAGCCGTGGGTGCAGCAGGCGCTGGCCCGCGTCGAGGCGCAGGTCGCCGCTTACAAGATCATGAACCTGCGGGTGAACGCCGCGATGACGAAGGGCACGCTCGGGATGGGCGAAGCGTCGGCGGTCAAGGTCTTCGGTACCGAGCTGACCCAGCAGGTGGCCCGCGAGCTTCTCGAGGTGCTGGACCGCGTGGGGACCCGGAAAGGCGACGACGCCCCGCTGCGCGGTGCGCTCGAATCCGCGTACCGGATAGCCGTGATCAACACGTTCGGCGGGGGCGCCAACGAGCTTCAACGCGACATCATCGCCATGGCGGGCCTTTTCATGCCGCGGGCGCCACGCGACCTTCGGGCAACACAGAACGGGGATGCCAAGTGACAGAGGACCAGGCAGAATTCCGCGCCAAGCTCGACGCGCTCATCGGCACGCCGACCGGCGGATCGGGTAAGCCGACCGTCGCGCCGGACCCGGTGAACCAGCCGATGATTCGACACTGGGCCCACGCGCTGTCCGACATGAACCCGGTCTATCTCGATCCAGAGTTCGCCGAGAAGTCGAGATTCGGCGGCATCGTGTCTCCGCCGGTGATGTTGCAGGCGTGGACAATGCCCGCCCCCAAAATCGAGGGAATCGCGGAACGCGGCGGGGTCCCCGTCGAGATGGGCAGTAACCCGGCGGCATTCATCGAGGAGGCCGGTTACACGGGCATCGTCGCCACCAACTCCGAATTCGAGATCGAGCGCTACCCGCGCCTCGGCGACGTGATCTCGGTGACGCAAGAGTTCGAGGACATCTCCGACGAGAAGAAGACGTCTCTGGGCACCGGCTATTTCGTCACTTGGCTGTCGACCTACACAGACCAGAACGGTGAAGTCCTCGGACGGCAACGGTTTCGGGTATTCCGATTCAAGGCCAACTGGGCCCCCGCCGGAACGGCTGGGGACTGATGGCGACCAGGTTGGCACCGGCGATCAGCCCGGACAGCGAGTTCTTCTGGAATGGGTTGCAGGAGAACAAACTCCTGATCCAACGGTGCGTAGGGTGTCACGCGCTGCGGCAGCCGGCCCGGCCCATGTGTCCGACCTGCAATTCGCTCGACTGGGACACCGTCGAGTCCACCGGCCGAGGCACCGTGTACAGCTACGTGATGCCGCAGCATCCTCCCATGCCGTTGATGGAGTACCCCTATATCGTCGCGCTGGTCGAACTCGACGAAGGCGTGCGGCTGGTGTCGAATCTGCGTGACATCGCGCCCGCCGATGTCGAAGTCGGCATGCCCGTCGAGGTGTTCTACGAGACGTTCGACACTCTCGACGGCAAAAACCTTGTACTGCACCAGTTCCGGCCGGTCCGATAATGGACTTCACCTTTACCGAAGAACAGGAGACGATCGCCAAGGTCGCGCGTCAACTCCTCGAGCACCGCGCCACCCCCGAACGCCTCACCGAGCTGGAAGGCGGTGAGGTGCGCTACGACGCCCAGCTATGGCGTGAGCTGGCCGCTGCCGACCTCCTCGGCATCTCTCTGCCCGAGAATGTCGGCGGTAGCGGGCACGGATTCGTCGAGCTGGCCCTGCTTCTCGCGGAGGTGGGTTGGAGCGTCGCTCCCGCGCCGGTCTACGCCACCCTCGTGCTCGGCGCCGACACCATCGCCCGTTACGGCGACGATGCACAGCGGAGGCGGTACCTGCCCGCGGTCATCGACGGATCACTGCTCCTCACGGCGGGTTTGGCCGAGCCGGGGCGTTCCGACCCGACCGCACCGGCGACCACCGCCCGCCGAGATGGGGACACCTGGCGCCTCGACGGGATCAAGGAACTGGTACCCGCGGCGCAGCTCGCCCGCACGATTGTCGTTCCCGCCTCTGTCGACGGCGAAGTCGGCGTCTTCCTTCTTGACACGGATTCCGCCGGTGTCGAGCTACGGCCGGCCGTGACGACCAACGGCGAGCCGCACGCCGACGTCACCCTCGACGGTGCCGTCGTCTCCGAGCGCCTGCCGGGCGACGGCCGAGGGATCGTCGAGTCTCTCTACGCCCGTGCACTCGTCGGGCTGTGCGCCATCCAACTCGGCGTGACAGAGCGCGCCCTGCTGATGGCCGCGTCCTACACGACCGAACGCGAACAGTTCGGCAGGCCCATCGGCAGCTTTCAGGCCGTGCAGCAGCGGATGGCGGACGCCTTCATCGATGTGGAGGCCATCCGCTGGACCATGTGGCAAGCCGCCTGGCTCCTCGATCAGGGCGGCCCGCCCGGGCGCGAAGCAGGAATTGCGAAGTTCTGGGCGGCCGAAGCGGGATCGCGCGTGGCGGCGACGGCCCAGCAGGTGCACGGCGGAATCGGCATCGACACCACCTATCCCCTGTTCCGGTACTTCCTGTGGGCCAAACACAACGAGTTGACGCTCGGTTCGGCATCCGCGCAGTTGGCACGCCTTGGAGCCACCTATATAGGAGGAGAGCTATGACGACAGCGTTCCGCACCACCACGTTGGACTGGCGCGACATCAACGTCGGCGACGAGGTGACGCCCCTCGAGATCCCGGTCACCGCAACGGTTATCGTCGCAGGCGCGATCGCGTCGCGTGACTTCATGCCGGTACACCACGACCCGGAGTTCGCCAAGAAACAGGGCTCACCCAACATGTTCATGAACATCCTCACCACCAACGGGCTGTGCGTGAAGTTTCTGACCGACTGGGCCGGCCCGGAGGCCATGGTGAAGAGGTTAGCGATCCGGTTGGGGGTGCCCGCCTTTCCCAACGATCCGCTGCGGTTCACGGGCACCGTGACGGGCACGTCCGAGGGCGCCGACGGGGAGGGCCTCATCGAGGTCGAGTTCAGGGGCAGCAACAGTCTCGGGAACCACGTGTCGGGGACGGCGACCGTCAGCCTGCTCGAGAACAGGGTGGCATGAACTCACTTTCCGGCACGGCGGCCATTGCGGGCATCGGGCAGACCGAATTCTCCAAGGAGTCGGGTCGCAGCGAGTTGCAGCTCGCCTGCGAGGCGGTCAAGGCCGCGATCGACGACGCCGGCCTGAAGCCGAGCGACGTCGACGGCATGGTCACCTTCACGATGGACACGAGCGACGAGATCGAGATCGCCAGAAACGTCGGCATCGGCGACCTGACATTCTTCAGCCGCGTGCACCACGGCGGTGGCGCCGCGGCGGGCACCGTGGTGCAGGCGGCGATGGCGGTGGCGACCGGCACTGCGAACGCCGTGGTGTGCTATCGGGCTTTCAACGAGCGGTCCGGATTCCGGTTCGGCGGGTCGACGGCGCGGCCGACGGGCGAAACCCCACTGTTCATGGCGAATTACGCGCCGTTCGGCCTGCTGACCCCGGCCGCCTGGGTCGCGCTGCACGCCCAGCGCTACATGTCGACCTACGGCGTCACCAACGAGGACTTCGGCAGGATCTCCGTCGTCGACCGCGCGCACGCGGCGCGCAACCCCAACGCATGGTTCTACGAGCGGCCGATCACGCTCGACGACCACCAGAACTCGCGGTGGGTCATCGAACCCGTGCTGCGGCTGCTCGATTGCTGTCAGGAAAGCGACGGCGGCGTCGCGGTCGTCGTCACCACCGCCGAACGTGCACGCGACCTTCGGCAGCCTCCCGCGGTGATCACCGCCGCCGTGCAGGGTGCCGCCGCCGAGGGCGAGATGATGACGAGCTACTACCGCGACGACATCACGGGCTTGCCCGAGATGGGCGTCGTCGCCGAAAAGCTCTGGCGCGATTCCGGACTCAAACCCTCCGACATTCAAACGGCGTTCCTCTACGACCACTTCACGCCGTTTGTTTTCGCCCAGCTGGAGGAGCTGGGCTTCTGCGGGCGCGGCGAGGCGAAGGCCTTCGCGACGGTCGAGAGGTTGTCGCTGGGCGGGGAGCTGCCCATCAACACGAACGGCGGTCTGCTCGGCGAGGCGTACATCCACGGCATGAACGGCATCACCGAAGGGGTCCGACAAGTGCGCGGCACGTCCTACAACCAAGTCGACGACGTCGAGCATGTGCTGGTCACCTCGGGCACCGGCGTGCCGACCAGCGCGTTGATCCTCGCGACGGACTGAGGGTTCAGCCATGACGTCCGCGCCGGCTGCGACCGATACCCGTGAACTCATCATCGAGTCCGCGTTCGACTGCTTCCGTCGGCACGGGCTCGACAAGACGACCGTGGTCGACATCGCCCGGGCCGCCGACGTCTCCCGCAGCACGGTCTACGAGTACTTCCGCGACAAGGCCGAGATCGTCGAGGCGTGCGCGGAGGACGCATCGCAGAAGTTCTATCGCGAGATGGCCAAGGCGATGCGGAAAGGCGAGACGCTGGAGGACCAATTGGTGCTCGCGGGCGTGTTTGTGACCAGGGCTCGGCGGGTCATCGAGCCGGAGGACTACTTCGACGAGGACGAGGTGAGCCTGTTGCTCACCAAGAACGCCGCGGTGCTGCTGCGCGAATGTACGGAGTTCCTTTCGCCCTACCTTGCTGCGGCGAAGCTCACCGGCGAAGTGCGCAAGGACCTGGATGTCGTGGCGGCCGGCGAGTGGTACGCGCGCATGTTGTTCTCATTGTTCAGTACGCCGTCAGCGGCCCTGGACTTGAACAACTCGCGGGTGGTAGCCGAATTCATACGGGCTCATGTGGTACGTGGATTCGCTCCGGACCGCCTCAACCGCGGCCGATCTGACAGCCGCTGAACGCAAACTCATCATGAGAAGAGATCGTCGAGCGCTTTCCGTTCGAGTTCCTGCCATCGACCGACGTGAGAGCGGACTTCATCGACCTCGTCCGGGCTGAGGTGGTGGGCACGCTCGGGCGTGATGCGACAGATGTCCATCGGTCCACCCACGCTCGGCGACGACTGGTCGAGGGCATCGAGGACTCGCAGAGCGGCAACGATGCCGTAATCCACAGGGCGTTGTGCCATACGGAAATTCGCGAGCAGGGCATATGCCTGCTGGGCCATTGGAGCTCCACTACCTACCGCCTGAAAACCGACCTCTTCGTGATGGCCAATCAAGCCGTGCGGGTCGATGTCGACGATGAAGGGCTCATCGCCGGCGTACCCCGCCGCCAGAACGTAGGTGGCGGGTGTCGCGCCCGGCTTGGACTCCGGCACGTCGGAGATGAAGTTGGCGTAGTGATGCTTGAAGATGGGCAGTACCCGTGCCTGCAAAGCACGGCCGATGTCACTCGCTTCGACAACGGCATCGGGTTCGGCGTGGAACAGCTGTTCGATGTCGTACAACACCGCGCGTGACCCACTTCCACCCCATGCCGCGTGATCGCCGAGGCGGTGCAGCTTCTGCGCAGGATAGCTCAGTCCGCGGCCGGGATCGGTGATCTGCGAATCCGCAGCGAGCACAACTCCGTCGACGCAACGCAGCGCGAGAACCACAGTCATCTAGGCCTCCTCGAAGTCGTCCGGAGTACCCGCGAGCCCGTGCGGGTGGGCGATCGTGATGATGAGAAGTGACGCAAGAACCAGCGCCGCCGCACCGCAAGCGACATACCAGGCGGTGCCGTCGCCGCAGAAACCGATCAGCTCGCACCGGCCGCGCGCGACCACTCCGATCAACACGGCCTTCAGCGACACAACCAGGGCGACGAGGGCCACCGCTGTGCGTGTACGCATACACCCACGCTAACCGCTCGGGCTGTGCAACTCCGCGAGCGCGTGGATCTGCTCGAGGTAGTGCTCGAACGAGTGGTGGATGAACCGCGCGGACACGGTCGTCGTGCCCGCGGCGGCCATGGCGGCCAGCGTCTCGCGCGTCGCCTCGGGCCCGTTCGCTGGATCGAGTGGCCGCTCGGCGGGCAACACCACCTCGAACCCCGGTGGTAGCTCGCGGGTGCGCAACCACTCCGCGGCGGTGTCGATCGAGATGCCGAACGGACACCAGCCGTCAGCGAGGGTGATGGCGCGGCGCAGCGACCGTTTGGTGCGGCCGCCGATCCAGATCGGCATGTGCTCCTGCAGCGCGCAGGGGTCGACGGTGAGGCCGCCGAACTCGTAGTACTTGCCCGCGTACACCGGCTCGTTGCTCGACAGCGCAACCCGCAGCGCTCGTAGTGCGTCGTCGGCGCGTTCACCCCGGTCGTCGAACGGCGCACCCAGGAGGTCGAACTCCTCCTTGAGCGTGCCGACACCGACGCCGAGGATCACCCGGCCATTGCTCACGTGATCCAGTGTGCCGTAACGCTTTACGATGGCCAGCGGATGATGATATCCGAGCACCAGGGTCATGGTAGCCAGCCGGATCCGAGTGGTACGCGCCGACACATAGCCCAGGGTGGCGAGCGGATCCCAGTACCGCGAACCGCGGCGTCCTGCCTCTTTCGAGGGCACCCCGATGTGCTCGCTGCACGTGAGGTGATGGTAGCCAAGGCGATCGGCTGTCTCGGCGACGCGGCCGATCGCCTCGATCGAGGCGTCGCGCTCCCACGTCAACGGCGCTCCGGCGACGTTGGTGACGACGGGCGTGGCGATGGCGAGTTTCACTGCAGGGGCTCTTCGCCCGCCAGGATCGTGCGGTGCATGAGCCTGCCGCTGTCGGCGGGGTACTCGAGCACGCGGTGCATGGTGCCGGTGTTATCCCACATCAGCAGGTCACCGAGTTGCCACTCGTGCCGGTACACGTAGTGCGGCTGAGTCGCCCAGTCACGCAGGCGGGCGAGCAGCGCACGGCTCTCCTCGGCGGGCAGTCCCTCCACGTAATCCGCTGTGGCGCCGAGCAACAGCGACTTGCGGCCGGATCGATGCGTCCACACGATCGGGCAGGACTTCGTCGGCGATTTCTGCCAGAACGTGATCTCGTCGTAGCTCATCTCGGGGCGAACGTAGTACTGCGACCGCTCGGCGCTGTGCACCACACGCAGATCGGCGATGGCCTCCTTGTCGGACTCGGGCAGGTCGTCATAGGCCGCGTAGGTGTTGCAGAACTCGGTCTCACCGCCGGTATCGGACAGCGTGATGGCACGCAACAGCGTGGCCAGGTTCGGGTAGGGCTGTAGCGAGCCGTCGAAGTGCCAGAACATCGAACCCTTCAGATATTCGGCCCGCTGGTTGACGTTTTTGTCCAGCGAGATCTTGTAAATGCCGCTCTGGCCCTCGTTCTCCGGGATGGCGCCAAGGGTTCCGGCGATCGCGACCTGCTGTTCGTCGTCTACCTCCAGCCCGCGAAAGAACACCACGCCGCGCTGCTCGAGGATGGCCCGGATGTTCTTCGCTTCCCGCCCGCTGAGCAGCGTGTCGAGATCGGTTCTGATCTCGCTGCCGATTCTCGGCGTGACGTCGATGACCTCGAGTTGCGCGGAGGTGAGTCCCATGTCGATCAGCTCACTCTCGTCAGAATCGTCTTGGCAGAATGCTTTACCCGCGGTTGCTTCCACAGCTCCACCGCGAGCGACACGGTGATCAACGAGTACAGCAGGTTGCGTAGGTTGGCGACGTCATCGGGCAGCGGTTCGGAGTAATCGAACTTGTCGATGTAGGCCACGGCTTCCTCGGCGTGGGGGAACACCTCGTCGTAGAACGCCCGGATCTCTTCCATCGAACTGTTCACGCGCTTCACATAGCGCTCGTGGCCATCCTCGATGGCCCAGTCCGGAACAAGATGCTCGAGTTGCGAAAACTCCTGCGGCAGAGCACTGGTGGTCATTGCCCTGCTTCCTCCGCCTCGACATAGTCGGCCACCGTCTTGTGGAGATGGCGCAGCAGAATCTCCTCGTCGTTCATCGTGAAATGGGTGAGGACGCCGCTGTTCAGCATCGCCTGTAAGCCCTCGGATGGGCTGGCGTCCTCGAGGATGATGTCGTTGAGGAATGTCATCGTCAGCTCCTGGCCCAACCGCTCCTTGTGGGTGGTGGGCGGTTGGTAATACGCCTCGGTTTCGAAGATGTGCGAATGCGGTCCGGTGGGCCAATGGGTGTGCACCGTGAAGCCGGAGGCCCCGAAGATCAGCACGAAGTTGGGGAAGAACTGATAGGAGTCGAAGCCATACTTCTCCGACCGCGTGGGATTGATTCCCGACGGCATCGGCCCCTTGTCAATCCGCTTGTTCCACGGGCCGGCCGCACTCGCCTCGAATACGCACTCGATCGGCTTGGAGTACGGCGTCTTTCGCGAGGGTTCGCCCGAGAACGAGAACATTCGGTGCGGACCCTCGAGTTGGTACGCCAACGCGTCGGTGAACGGGTTCGGTTGATCGAACGCATCTCTGGCCTCCGCGGTCAGAGCACCGAATGAGGATGCGTGCAGGTACGGTCCGTGGTAGCTCTCGGCGAAGCCGTCGAGGAAGATCTTCCAGTTGCACTGCAGTTCGGCTTTGAATTTGTAGACCTGGTGGGGCCCTGCGAAGGGATAGCCCTCGATGCCGTGCGCGAGCTCACCGAGGAAGGACCGCAGCGGTTCGGTGTTGTCCGGGTTGAGGTTGATGAAGATGAAGCCTTCCCACACCTCGCACTGGATCGCGGGCACGCGGCAGCTGTCGGCGTCGAAGTCGAGGAGCAGATCCTTGCGGGTGGCCGAGTGCAGCGAGCCGTCCAGCTTGTAACGCCAGCCGTGGAAGCGGCAGTACAGCAGCGGCGCGCGACCTTCCACTTCTTGGAACGGGTCGTCCTCCCACAGCATCTTGTTGCCGCGATGAGGGCAGATGTTGTGAAAGGCGCGGATGACATCGTCTTTACCCCGGACGATGATGATCGACGTGTTGAGGAACCTCAGCTCGCGGGTGAAGTAGCTGCCCGATTTCGGCACGCGTTCCACCCGGCCCATGTAGAGCCAGGTCTTCCTGAAGACATGCTCGCGTTCCTTCTCGTAAAACTCCTCGGAGACGCAGTCTTCGAGCGACACGGGGCCGCGGCCGAGTTCGGGGTACGCGTCGGTCCAATGTCCGCTTGCGGGTTTGGTCACCAGGCTGTTGTGACTCATGAGGCCCACCTCCCGGCCGAAACTAACAGTTGCTGAATTGGCGAAAACAGATGCATTGCCGCAACACCCTGTTGCATATTTGGAACTTAGGCTCACCGAGTCTGCTGACAGATCGCCGGCCTGGCCGTTAAGACGATCTCCCCGCAGAATCGACGAAAGGCGGTACAGACAGCAGTGGAGCAGAACCCAACCTTCGATCTCGATGCCCTGCTGGTGTTCGGCAAGGTGGTGGAAAGCGGCAGCCTGTCGAAGGCGGCGGCCCTACTCGATATGCCGAAGTCGACGGTCAGCCGCAAGCTCACGAAGCTGGAATCCGATCTGGGCATCAAGCTGATGCGGAAGAACACGCACCAACTGACGGTCACCGATCTCGGCGAGCAGATCTACGCGCATGCCGTGAACATTCTCGCCGAGGCCAACGGCGTGCGGGCGCTGGTCGAGGGCAGCAAAGAGGAGCCGCAGGGCGAGCTGAAGGTCGCGCTGCCCGTGTTCGTCGGCATCGACTACGCATCGCGGGTCGGCGCGATGTTCCTGCACCGCCACCCCCACTCGCGCCTCGACATCCGGCTGGTGGACACGATGGTCGACCCGATCAAGGACGGCTTCGACGTCGTCTTCGGGACGGGTCCGCTGCAGGATTCGACGCTGATCGCGCGCAAGGTGTTCGACCTGGAACTGTTCCTGTGCGCGTCACCGGATTTTGTTCGGCGGGCAGAGCCGATCACCTCGCCCGAGGACTTGGATGCCCTGCCGTTCATCGACTTCGGGTTCGCCGGGCCGCGCAAGTTGACGGTCTCGAGGAACAAGCGACGACATGAGCTCGCACCCCCGGTCCGGGCGCGCGCCAACAACTTTCAGGTGTGCAAGCAGTACATTCTGAAGGGGCTCGGCATCGGCGCGATGCCGACGCAGATCATCTGCACCGACGAGCTGCGCGACGGCAGCCTTGTGCGGGTGCTGCCGGAGTGGCGCCTCGAACCGCTGCAGGTACACATGATCTACCCGTTCGAACTGTCCTTCTCCACACTCATCAGCGCGTTCTACGAAGCGGCGTGCGAGATCATCGTCGAAAACATCGCCCGCGGATGAACCGCGACATGTTGGATGACGGAGTGGCAGGAATCAGCCGCAGCCGGACCATTGCGTCGCCCCTGCATGAGATCTGGGACGTACTGGCCGACTTCGGATCCCTGAGTTCGTGGGCCGACGACATCGACCACTCGTGCATCCTGCGCCACGGTTCGGACGGGCCGCTCGGCACCACGCGGCGCCTGCAGATGGGCCGCAACACCTTCCTGGAGCACATCATCGACTTCGACCCGCCGGTCACGCTGGCCTACCGCATCGAAGGCCTGCCGCCTCGGGTGCGCACGGCGGTGAACCGCTGGACTCTCACACCGAAGGAATCCGCGACGCTGGTCACGTTGACCAGCACATTGGATGTCGACACGGGTCCGCTCTCGGGCGCTGTGGAGTGGGTGGCGTGCCGCGGGCTGGCCAAACAGTCCGACCGATTGCTGGCCGGGCTTGCTCATCGATTGGAGAACACGCATGGCTGAAGGTCCAGACATTGTCATCATCATGACCGACGAGGAACGCGCGATTCCGCCGTACGAGTCGGCCGACGTGCTGGCATGGCGGCAGCGCACCCTAGGCGGTCGGCGCTGGTTCGACGAGAACGGGGTGAGCTTCACTCGGCATTACACCGGCTCGCTTGCCTGCGTGCCGAGCCGCCCGACGATCTTCACCGGCCAGTACCCGGACCTGCACGGTGTCACCCAGACCGACGGCCTCGGCAAGCGTTACGACGACTCGCGCCTGCGCTGGCTGCGCGCCGGCGAGGTGCCCACGCTCGGCAACTGGTTCCGCGCGGCGGGATATGACACCCACTACGACGGCAAATGGCACATCTCGCACGCTGATCTCGAGGATCCGGCGACGGCCGAACCGCTGGCCACCAACGACGACGACGGCGTCGTCGACTCCGCCGCCGTGCAGCGCTACCTCGACGCCGACCCGCTGGCGTCCTACGGTTTCTCCGGCTGGGTCGGCCCCGAGCCGCACGGAGCGGCCATGTCCAACAGCGGCTTTCGCCGCGACCCGCTTGTCGTCGAAAGGGTCGTCGCATGGCTGACCGACCGATACGCGCGGCGGCGCGCCGGTGATCCGGCAGCGCTGCGGCCCTTCCTGCTTGTCGCGAGCTTCGTCAACCCGCACGACATCGTGCTGTTTCCGGCGTGGGTGCGTCGCAACCCGCTTCGACCGTCGCCGGCCGACCCTCCGAGTGTGCCGGAGGCGCCCACCGCCGACGAGGACCTGTCGACCAAACCTGCGGCACAGATCGCGTTCAGGGAGGCCTACTACTCCGGATACGGCCCGGCACGCGCGATCGGCCGCAGCTACAAGCGGAATGCGCAGCGCTACCGCGATCTCTACTACCGCCTGCACGCCGAGGTCGATGGCCCGGTCGACCGAGTGCGTCGCGCCGTCACCGACGGCGGATCCGACAACGCCGTGCTGGTCCGCACCTCTGACCACGGCGATCTGCTCGGGGCGCATGGCGGTTTGCACCAGAAGTGGTTCAACCTCTACGACGAAGCCACCCGGGTGCCGTTCGTCATCGCCCGCACCGGCGCGGGCGCGACGGCGGCGCGCACCGTCTCGGCGCCGACGTCACACGTCGACCTGGTGCCAACGCTGCTCGGCGCGGCGGGTGTCGATGTGCAAGCCACGGCGCGGACGCTGGCCGCGTCTTTCTCGGAGGTGCATCCGCTACCCGGGCGCGACTTGATGCCGGTCGTGGACGGGGCCTGCGCCGATGACGGCCGGCCGATCTATCTGATGACCCGCGACAATGTGCTCGAAGGCGACACCGGTGCCTCGGGCCTGGCCCGTCAACTCGGCCGCACGGTGAATCCGCCTGCGCCGCTGCGCATCAAGGTGCCTGCTCACGTCGCAGCCAACTTCGAAGGGCTGGTGGTCCGGGTGCCGGACGCCAGCGAAAAAGGCGGAGCTCCCGGCGGGGCGGGACACCTGTGGAAGCTGGTGCGTACCTTCGACGATCCGGCGACGTGGACCGAGCCGGGCGTGCGTCACCTCGCGGCGGACGGACTCGGCGGGGAGGCCTACCGAACGGATCCGCTCGACGACCAGTGGGAGCTCTACGATCTGACCGGCGATCCCGTCGAGGCCGTCAACCGCTGGTCCGATCCGAACCTGCTGGAGCTCCGAGCGCACTTGCGGGCGCAGCTCAAGCAGGCGCGGACGTCGTCCGTGCCGGAGCGCAATCAGCCCTGGCCATACGTCAGCAGGCGGCCGCCGGCCAAGCCGGAGGGTGTGGTGCGTCGAGTGCTGGCCCTGATTCCCTCTGCGATTTCGGCGCGCTGGGTCACGCGCAGCGTGACCAGCCGCGCCGAAATCGCTAATTGAGCCAGGCTTCGCGGCGCAGTACGGCCGACACGGCCAGGTCGGCGTCGAGCACCACCAGGTCGGCGGCGGCCCCCGGCGCCAACCCATCGCACGGGAAGCCAAGCGCGCGAGACGGATTGATCGAGGATTGTCGCACCGCGGCCGCCAGCGCCTCGTCGCGGGATAATCCACTGTGCTGCACCGCGAACCGGAACTGGTGATCCATCGTCGCGGTGCTGCCCGCAATGGTCTCGGTATCCGCGACCCGCGCCACCCCGTCGACGACGTCGACGGCCAGCGGGCCCAGCCAGTAGCGGCCGTCGCTCATGCCCGCGGCGGCCATCGCATCGGTGACCAACGACATCCGATCGGGACCGACGCTGCGGCTGACATGGCGATACAGGGCCGGATCGACGTGCACACCATCGGTGATCATTTCCACTGTCACCCTTGGGTCTTCGAGCAGCGCGATGACGGGACCCGGTTCGCGGGTGTTGATCGGGCGCATCGCATTGAACAAATGCGTGGCCACCGTCGCACCCGCGTCGATCGCGGCCCGCGTCTGCTCGTAGGTCGCCTCGGTATGTCCCACGGCCGCCACCACCCCGGCATCGACGATCCGCCGGATCGCGGCGATCGCGCCCTCGCGTTCCGGCGCGATCGTGACCATGCGTATCGTTCCACCGCCTGCTTCGAGGACGCGGTCGATCTCGGCGGGGTCGGGATCGCGCATGAGCGAAGGCTGATGCGCGCCGCACCTCAGGGTCGAGAGCCACGGGCCTTCCAGATGGATCCCGTCGAGCAGACCGGAGCGCACGTCGGACGCCAGCGCCGCAACCTGGCGCAGCAGGTCGTCCGGACCGGCGGTGACCAGCGACGCCACCGACGTCGTCGTGCCGTGCCTGCGGTGAAAGTCGACCGCCGTAGCTGTTTCCTCGGATGCAGCGGACGAGAAGTTCGCCCCTCCCCCGCCGTGGCTGTGGGTGTCGACGAACCCCGGCACCAACGTCGCCGCGCCCAGATCGCGGTCCGCACTCCGCGGCGGCGGACCCGTGCCCACCGCGACCACCAGCCCGTCGGACACGTCGATCCATCCGGGCCGCAACAACTCTCGGCCGGTCAGCAGGGTATCGGCGACCAGAAGCACTCAGATGCCCTGCCATTCCGGCTTCGAGCGATAGGTCTCGCGGTAGTAGTCCACGAGCTGAAGCCGGCGCGCGGCGGCGTCGTCCAACAACACGGTGACGTGCGGGTGGTGCTGCAGGACGGTTGCGGGCCACATCGCGCTGACGGCCCCCTCGACCAGGTGGTGCACGGCCTCGGCCTTGCTGCGGCCAGTGGCCACCAGGATCACATGCCCGGCTTCCATGATCGTCCCCAGTCCCTGCGTCAGGCAGTGGGTGGGCACAGCGTCGAGGTCATCGCCGAAGAATCGGGCGTTGTCGATGCGGGTCTGCCGGGTCAGCGTCTTGATGCGGGTGCGCGAGGCCAGCGACGAGCCCGGCTCGTTGAAGGCGATGTGCCCGTCGGTGCCGATCCCGAGGATCTGCAGGTCGACGCCACCCGCCGCCCGTATCGCGTTCTCGTATGCCGCGCAGCCGGCCGGGATGTCGGCAGCAAGCCCGTCCGGGCCGTCGACGGCTCCCGGGGCGAAATCCACCCGGGACACGAATACGTCATCGATGACGGTCCGATACCGCTGGGGGTGGTCGGCGGGCAGACCGACGTACTCGTCGAGGGTGAACCCGCGGGCCTGACCGAAGGAGATCACCCCCGCGCCGCAGCGGGCCGCCAGTTCGTCATAGATCGCCAGCGGCGAGGACCCGGTCGCAAGGCCGAGCACCGCGGCCGGCTTGCGGTCGAGCAGGGCCCCGATGGCGTCCGCGGCAACGCACCCGATCTCCGTGGCGTCGGCCAGGATGACGACTTCCATCTACTTAGTTGCAGTGAAAAGGTTTGCGCCGGAGACGATCTCCGCGCCCTCGGCAACCGCGCCCGATGGAACCACGTTTTCGGCTTCCCGTTCGTCCATCACCACGACGGGAACGATCGGGTTCAGCCCCTTGGCTTCGATGGCGGGCACGTCGTAGGTGATGATGAGTTGCCCCGCGGTGACGTCGTCGCCCTGCGACGCATGCGTGGTGAAGCCCTCGCCCTTCAGCGCCACGGTGTCCAGGCCGAGGTGCACCAGAACGCCGACGTTGTCCGGCGTCACCACGACATAGGCATGCGGCATCAGCTTAAGTAGTTTTCCGCTGACCGGCGCGACCGCTTCGACCACCCCGCGCGGCGGGTCAACCGCCGCGCCGTAACCCACCATGCCCTGGGAGAACACCGGGTCGGGTACGTCCTCCAGCCGAACCGCGCGCCCCGCGACAGGGGCCATCACCTGCGTCTTGCTCACCCTCCAGACAATACGAGTGGGTCAGCAACACGGTCTCAACTTCGCAGGTTCTGGTCTAGGCTTCCGGCGGAGGAGGCTGAAACGACTATGAGCGAAACGGCGAAACCCGAAGAAGTCCAGGCAAAGTCGGGAATGCGAATCCCCGGCTTCGCACAGCTGCAGCGCCTCGGCAAGAGCCTCATGCTTCCGATCGCGGTGCTGCCCGCGGCCGGAATCCTGTTGCGGCTCGGCCAGCCCGACCTGCTGGGCCGGATCGAAGCGCCGGTCATCGGGCCGTTCTTCAAGGCAATGAGCGCCGCAGGCGACGCGCTGTTCACCAACCTCCCGCTGCTGTTCGCCGTCGGCGTCGCGATCGGCTTCGCCAGAAAAGCCGACGGCTCCACCGCCCTGGCCGCCGTCGTGGGCTACCTGGTGATGCAGGCGGTGTTCAAGACCATGTCGCCGATCGTCCTCGCCGGCGAGGTCGACAAGTCGGGTGATCAGGCGCAGATCAACTACAGCGTGTTCGCCGGTATCGTGATCGGCCTGGTCACCGCCTGGCTCTTCGACCGCTACCACACCATCGCGCTGCCGTCGTATCTCGGATTCTTCGGCGGCAGGCGTTTCGTGCCGATCATCGTGTCGCTGGCATCGCTGTTCATCGCGTTCGCGATGAGCTACTTCTATCCCATCTTCGATGCCGGGCTGACGGGCCTCGGCAAGTTCATCGGCGGGTCGGGCGCGCTCGGCGCGTTCGTCTACGGCTTCGCCAATCGCATGCTGATTCCCTTGGGCTTGCATCACATTCCGAACTCCTACATCTGGTTCCTCTACGGCGACTACCAACCGCCGGGCGGTCAGGCGGTCACCGGCGAGCTAACCCGGTTCGCCGCGGGCGATCCCACCGCGGGCATCCTCACGTCCGGCTTCTACCCGATCCTGATGTTCGGACTGCCCGCGGCGGCGCTGGCGATGATCCACGTCGCCAACAAGAAGCAGCGCAAGGTCGCCGTCGGCATCCTGGCGGCGGCCGGCCTGACCGCGTTCCTGACCGGGGTGACGGAGCCGCTCGAGTTCGCGTTCATGTTCGTGGCGTTCCCGCTGTACCTGATCCACGCCGTGCTGACCGGTCTGTCCCTGGCGATCGCCTACCTGCTCGACATCCACCTCGGCTTCTCGTTCTCGGCGGGCCTCATTGACCTGCTTCTCTACGGCACCGCGCCCGCGGCGAAGAACATCCCGCTGCTGATCGTCATGGGTGTGGTGTTTTTCGTGGTCTATTACCTGCTGTTCCGGTTCGCGATCACGCGGTGGAATCTGCGGACGCCGGGCCGGGAGCCGGAGGACGAGTTCGATGCCGAGGAGGAAGCCAACCTCGGCGACGGTACAGGCCTGGGCGCCGCCGGCACGGCAGGCGGATCCAGCGCGACAGCCACCGCGGTCGCCACCGACAGCAAGGCTGAGCAGGTGATCGCGGCGTTCGGCGGTCGGGACAACCTGGTGAATATGGACGCCTGCATCACGCGGCTTCGGGTGGACGTCGCCGACAAGGGCAAGGTCGATCAGGCCCGGCTGAAGAGCCTCGGAGCCGCAGGCGTCGTCGAGGTCGGCAACAGCGTTCAAGCGGTGTTCGGCACCGACGCCGAAGCCCTCAAGAACGACATCAACGACGTTTTGTAGAGGAGACGCCCGTGTCCACCTGGCTGATCACCGGATGCTCGACCGGACTCGGCCGCGCGCTCGCCGAGGCCGTCATCGGCGCCGGCCACAACGCCGTCGTCTCCGCGCGCGACGTCGCGAAAGTCGCCGATTTGGCCCAAGCCGTGCCCGAACGAACGCTCGCGGTCGCGCTCGATGTCACCCACCCCGACCAGGTGGACTCGGCGGTGCGGCAGGCCGAGGAGCGCTTCGGCGGCGTCGACGTGCTGGTGAACAACGCCGGCTACGGCTACCGCGCCGCCGTCGAGGAAGGCGATGACGCCGACGTCCGGACCCTGTTCGACACGCACTTCTTCGGCACGGTCGCGATGATCAAGGCCGTCCTGCCGGGCATGCGGGCCCGCAGGTCCGGCGCCATCGTCAACATCTCGTCGATCGGCGCGCAACTGACCCCGGTCGGGTCCGGATACTATGCCGCGGCGAAGGCGGCCATCGAGGGCATGAGCGGTGCGCTGCGGGGTGAGCTTGCGCCGCTTGGCATTTCCGTCACCGTCGTCGAGCCGGGCGCGTTTCGCACCGACTTCGCGGGTCGGTCGCTCATGCAGTCGGCCACGCCGATCGCGGACTATGCGGACACGGCAGGACGGCGCCGCAAAGAGAACGACACCATGCACGGCAATCAGGCCGGTGATCCGGCCAAGGCGGGCGCAGCGATCATCGCCGCGGTCGAGGCACCCGAGCCGCCCGGTTTCCTGCTGCTGGGACCCGACGCGCTTGCGGCCTACCGGCATGTCGCCGACGCGCGGGCAGGCGAGATCGCGCAGTGGGAGCAGGTCACGACCGGCACCGATTTCGAGACCTGAGCGCCCGCTCAGAGGACCGAAAAGAGTTCCAGCGCGATGTTGTCGGGGTCACGGAAAACCAACGTCGCGTAGGGGAACGGCTCGTCACCGGTCCTGATGCCGGAGTGCTCGACGCCGAGCTCGTCCAGCCATGCGGCCCACGCCTCGAGCCCCTCGCGGCCCGCGACGTTGAAGCCCACGTGGTCCAACCCGGTGTGCGCCTCGTCGAACCGCTCGCCGTTGTTCCCGGTGTTCGTGTGCAGGCCGATCGCCAGGCCCGAGCGCGGTTCGAGAAGCAATACGCCGTAGCCGGTGTCCTCCCTTTCGTAGTGGGGAAACGTCATCGGCACGCGCTCAGCGCGAAACACTCGCTGGTACCACGCCACGCTGGGTTCGATGTCGCGGACGGTCACGGAGAAGTGATGGATCCCAGTAATCGCTGGGGCGGTTCCGTCGGTCACGGGCAAGATGGTGCCATGAGCGATGACTCGGCGGCAGACATCAGACAAGAGCGCCGCGACTGGATGGCCCAACACCGCGACGTTTACCTGCAATCAGGTGGCACGCAGGGCCACATCATGGACATCTCCGAGGTGGGTGGGCATCCATTCACCACGCACTGCCTGATCAAGGTGCAAGGTCGTAAGTCAGGGAAGACGCGCATCGTTCCGCTGATCTACGGCGACATCGGCGGCGAGGTGGTGATCGTCGCGTCGAAGGACGGTGCCGATACGCACCCGGACTGGTATCTGAACCTCGTCGACGGTAAGCACGTCGACGTCCAGATCGCCACCCAGGCCTTTCGCGCGACCTGGCGAGAGCCCGAAGACGAAGAGCGGCACCGGATCTGGGACTTCATGGTCTCGGTGTACCCGCCGTACCTGAGCTACCAGAGGTCGACGACGCGGCACATCCCCGTCGTGATGCTCGAGCCGGTGGAACCGATCGAGGTGTTCCGCGAGTCAGATCTTCAGTCCTCGTAGACCAGCTCGACGCGCGGCGTCTGGCCGTCGGGCCCCATCGGTGAGTCGTATTCGGCCACCGAGCACATCGGGTTGCTGTGCGTTTCGAAGAGCTTCGCCTCGTCGTCCAGGATGGACGGCAGGCGCTGCGGGTCGGCGATGACCCGCTGCGAGTTCTCGAAGTCCTCGCGGCTGTTCCACCAGATCTCCATGATGCAGTGGTAGCCGGGGTCGAGGATCTCGCCGGTCACCGGATTGCGTTCCGGCGTCAGGTAGCGCCGCACGTACCGCACCGCGTTCGGGATGGAGGGCGACCGGTTGAGGCGCTGCGAAAGCCGGGAGTGCTGGTTCTCGTAGTAGTCGATGAACTCATCCATGGTCATATCCGGGCGTTTCCGGAAGAAGCACACTTGCTTGAACACTCGGCCACTATGCCGGGCCGGTGGATTCCGCGGGGCGGGTTCCGGCGACCAGGAAGCCGGTGTAGGAGGTGAAGAACCGCCCGGCAGCGTCGGCGCTTCGGAGTTCGTTGCGCCAGCGATCGGCGTCGTCGCGGTCGATGGTGCCCGCAGTCACCAGGCCGTCCGCCGTGGCGAAGAAACTGAAGACCCGGTCCGCGACGTCGAGATCGCTGGAAATGAGCGTCTTGGGATGCGCCTCGACATCGGTGAGGCCGGCGTCCATGAACAGCCCGACCATTCGGCGACCGATCCACCCCGAGGGGAAGCGGTCGCACCAGGTATTGAGGATCGTGCGGGTGAGCGGGCGATTCGTCGAGTCGACCGTCAGCGTCTCCCAGTCGTTGTCGAACGCCGCCAGCCTGCCGCCGGGGCGAAGGACACGCGTCATCTCGCGGATCGCGGCCGCGGGGTCGGCGATGTGCTGCAGCACCCGGTCGATTCTGCAGCCGTCGAAAGTCGCTTCGCTGTAGGGCAATCGGGTGGCGTCGGCGACGTCGAACGACAGGCCCGCGACGTCGCCGTGTCGCCGGCGGGCCGCCTGCACCATCGCTTCGCTGCCGTCGACGGCCCTCACCTCGCCGCCCGGCGCGACGCGACGCGCCAGCGCTGCGGCGTCGTCGCCGAGCCCGCACCCCACCTCGAGGATGCTGGTGCCCGGCATTGCGGCCAGCAGGTCGTAGCTCTCGCGCTTGCACTCGGCGAAAAACGGGAGCGAGTCGATCAACGTCAGGCAGCTGGCGAATACCTCGAAATCGGATGCGCGGTCCACACTTTGAAACCCTGCGGCGAGATCATCGGCCATGGGTCCTCCCCAGTCCGTGCACGACAGCGGCCGTGGCCGGGTACAACTCGCACCATGTGCGGTAGAGATCGCCATAACACGCCTGGTCGGCGAGATCGGGCCTGATCTCCGAAGCGATCTTCGCCCACTCGGTTTCGGGGGGCACCAGGCCGACGCCGATCGCCGCCAGCAGCGCGTCGCCGTAGCTGGCGCCGATCGCCTGCTCCGGCACGAGCTGAGAGCTACCCGTCACGTTGGTCAGGATCTGGGGCCACAGCAGATCGCTCAACCCACCGCCGACCGCCACGGTTCGGGTCGCCTCCTGCGCCTTGTCGAAGTGTTCGAGGATCTGCCTGACGCCGAACGAGATACCTTCGTAAGCGGCGCGAATCAAATGCCCGCGGCCATGGCGCAGGGACAGTCCCGCGAAGACCCCGCGCGCGTCCGGATCGAAGATGGGTGTGCGCTCGCCGGCGAAGTACGGCAGCACCGCCAGTCCCTCGCTGCCTGCCGGGATCGCGTTGGCCTCGGCGGTCAGCGTCTCGAAGGAGGCGCCGCCGGTGACCGACCGCAGCCAGCCGACGAGGCTACCCGCGGTCGATGTGCCCGCGGCCAGCGCGAGCGTGTCGCGCTCGACACCCGCCGTCGTCCACAGCACGGGATCGCTGAAATAGGAGCCGATGACCTGGACGAGAAACATCGTGGAGCCGTACATCAGCATCCGGTCGCCGGGCTTGCGAACACCGACCGAGAACGCCTCGGCATACGCGTCGACAGTGCCCGCGACCACCGGCGTTCCCACCGGCACCCCGGTGGCGTCAGCAGCCGCCCGATGAACGGCGCCGATGACCTCGCTGGGCCACACCAGCCGCGGCATCGGCAGATGGCCACAGATCCGCTCTGCCCATTCGGTGTTCCAGTCGAAATCCCGCGTGGCGTAGAGCGGGTCGCACTGGCTGGCGGTGTGGTGGTCCATCACGTACTCGCCGGTGAGTTTCGCCGAGATATAGGAGTTCGACCCGTACCAGCCCGTCGCCGCGGCGAAGACGTCCGGTTCGTTGCGCCGCACCCATTCCAGCTTGGGGCCGACGGCCTGACTCGACAGCACCGTACCCGCCCGCTCGAAGATCGCGTCGGTACCGAGTTCTGATGTCAGCAAGTCGATTTCGGCCGATGCGCGGGTGTCGATGCCGTACAGGATGGCGGGTCGCAGCGGCCGCAGGGCGTCGTCGCAGAGCACCAGGCACGGGCCGACACCGCTGACGCAGATCGCAGCCACGGTCGACCCCGACGGCATGTGCGCGGTCAGCTTCCTGCTGATGTCGCACACTTCTCGCCACCACATGGTCTCGGCGTCGACCTCGGCCCAGCCGGGTCGGGGCAACTGCATCGAGTGGGACACCGCCTCGGAGGCCAGGACCACACCAGAGGCGTCGACAAGCAAACCCTTGGTGCTCCCGGTGCCCATGTCGATCCCGAGCAGCAGCTCCACGGGCCAACGATAAGGCTTAGGGCGCCGGATCAGTGAGGTAGTGCGTGAGAACGGGTTTGAGCCACGCGGCGAGCGCCTTGTCGTCCATGTCGACAAGCGGCGGGATGCCGATGATGTAGCGCGCGACCGCGATACCCAACAGCTGAGCACCGATGAGGGCGGCACGCTCCTGCGGCCGGTCGATTGCCACGTCGGCCAACGCGGGCGCGACCTGCCGCGCGAATACGTCGAGCAGCGCATCGGCCGCCGCTCGACTCGACGAGGCGGCGCGCAGCAGCGGCAGGAACGGCCCGTCGGGTCCCCATACCTCGACGAACAGCGGCAGCATGATGTCGGCGACATCCTCCGGCGCACTACCGGAAAGGTCCGGCGGCGAGATGTCGAGGCGCGAGACTGCACCGAAGAGCCCGTCCTTGTTGCCGAAGTAGTGCATCACCAGCGCCGGATCCACTCCGGCTGCCGAAGCGACCGACCGGATCGTCGTCTTCTCGAAACCGCTCTGTCCGAACTGCATCCTCGCGGCGGCCAGGATGGCGGCCCTGGTCGCGACCGGGTCTCGCGTGCGGGAAGCCATCCGACCAGTGTATTCAACAACTGTTGACAAGTCTGCAAGCCACGCCTAACGTGAGTTCAACAAGCGTTGAACTGAAGGAGGAACGATGCCCGTCACCGCCATCCAGATCGGGCTGCACCCCGACGCCGTGGACTACGAAGCGGCCGACTTCTCCCAGTTCAAGGGGCTCACCAAAGAGCAGCTGACCAGGGCGAACAGCGACAACGTCGCCGGCCTGCGGGCCGCTGGGTACCAGGTTGACAACTGCCTGATCGCGACCGGCGAAGCGGGTGCGGAGAAGGCGCGCAGCTGGCTCGCGGCCAAGCGCTACGACGCCGTGCTGATCGGTGCGGGTGTCCGCCTCGTCGCCGGCAACACCCTGCTGTTCGAGGCGATCGTGAACGCCGCGCACGCCGCCAACCCCGGCTGCCGGTTCGTGTTCAACTATTCGGCGACCTCGACGCCCGACGACATCCGCCGGTGGTATCCCGACCCGGCCGATTCGACGCCGGCGGCGTGACCGTGACCATCTCACACAAAGCGGACGTCATCGTCGTCGGCGCCGGTCCCGCAGGCCTCACCGCGGCGGGTGACCTGGCCCGGTGCGGCCGCTCGGTGGTGGTTCTCGAGCGCCGGCCCGAAATCAACCCGTCCAGCCGCGCCTTCGCAACCATGGCCCGGACGCTGGAGGTTCTCGATGCCCGCGGTCTGGCCGACGGTGTGCTTGCCCGCGCGCATCGGGCACCAGGCGTGTCCATCTTCGCGGGCGCGCGAATCGATCTCACTCACTTGCGGTCGGCACACCAGTTCGTCGCGATCACCCCGCAAACGACCGTGGACACGGCGCTCGCGGGATACGCCGCGGCGCAGGGCGCCGAGATCCGACGCGGCATCGAAGTCGTTGCGCTCGAGCAGGATTCCGATGGTGTAACCGTCACCGCGCGACCCAAGGGCGATGACGATCCGCGGCACCGCCGGACATGGGAGGCGCGGTATTTGATCGGCGCCGACGGCGCGCACAGCACCGTGCGCGATCTCGTCGGCGCGGAGTTTCCGGGCAACACGATCCTGTCGTCCGTGGTGCTCGCCGACGTGAAGCTCGCCACGGGGCTGACGAACGGTGAGCTCACCCTCGGCAGCACCCGCGACGTGATCGGCTTCCTCGCGCCGTACGCCACGAGCGACGGGGACGGAGCCTGGTACCGGGCGATGGTGTGGGACAGGCACCATCAGGTTCCCGATCCCGAGCCCGCCTCCCCCGCCGAGGTGGTCGACGTGCTGACCCGCGCGATGGGCCGCGACCTCGGGGTGCGCGAGGTCGGCTGGCTGTCGCGGTTCCACTGCGATGAGCGCCAGGTCGCCCAATATCGACACGGTCGTGTGTTTCTCGTCGGCGACGCCGCACATGTGCATTCGCCGATGGGCGGGCAGGGCATGAACACCGGAATCCAGGACGCCGCCAACCTCGCCTGGAAGATCGATGCGGTGCTCGGCGGCGCTCCGGACGACGTGCTCGACACCTATCAGAGCGAGCGTCATCCCATCGGTAAGCGTGTTCTTTTGCAGTCCGGGTTGATGGCCCGCGGTGCCACGCTGCACCCGAGAATCGCGCGAGGCATCCGAAACCTGCTCCTACCGAGACTACTTCGCTTGCCGCGGGTACGCGACGCCGTCGCGGGTAGCTTCGCGGGCACCGAGTTGCGGTACTCGCATCGGCGTGGAGAAGACCGGCTCGTCGGCACCCGGGCGACGGAGATACCCCTCCGTGGGAGCCGGTTGACGCACCGGCAACGCTCGGCGGGATTCGTCCTGGTCCGCGAACGCGGCGCGGCACCGGTGAACCTGCCGGGACTCGTGGAAGCCGAGCGCTGCGACGCGGGGCCGGCCGTTCTGGTCCGACCCGACGGCTATATCGCCTGGGCTGCAGCGTCTTCCGACCGCACCGAGCTGGCGAGCGCGCTGACCCGGTGGAGCGGATCTAGTTGTCGGGAAGAAGCGCCGCCGCTGCGATCGCTGCGGTAACCGTCAGCGCCACAATGGTTCCCGCGACCGCGGCCCAGCCGTGCCCTTCGTAAACGACGCCGCCGAACCAGCCGAAGAGGCTTGACCCGCCGTAGTAGAACAGGTTGTACAGAGACGACGCCTGCGCCTTGCCCTTCGGCGCCGACCGGCCGGTCCAGCCCGATGCGATCGAGTGGGCGCCGAAGAAGCCGGCGGTCGCGATCACCAGGCCTGCGAGAACGACCAAGACGTTGCCGCTCATCGTGATCGCAACGCCTGCGCCCATGATCGCGATCGAGACCAGCAGCACCTTCTTGCGGCCGAACCGGGTGGCTTCCGCGCCCGCCCGCGGTGATGCCCAGGTTCCGGCGAGGTAGGCCACGAACACGAGGCTCACCACGAATGCGGGCAGGTGGAACGGCGCGGCCGTCAACCGGAAGCCCAGGAAGTTGTACAGCGCGACGAATCCGCCCATCAACAGGAAGCCCTGCGCGAAGAGGGCGACCTGTCGCGGCGAACGGAGGTTGGCGATCAACCGGTCCGCGAGGCTGCCCTCCGGATTGCTTCCATACCGACGTGACGGGATGAAGCCCTGCGGCTGCGGCGCGAGCTTGACGAAACACAGCGCAGCCATACCGCACAGCACCGCGACGGTGAAGACGCCGATGCGCCATCCGGCGATCTGTGCGACCGGACTGGACACCACCCGACCCAACAAGCCGCCGATGGTGGTGCCCGCGACGAATGTGCCGGCCGCTCGTGCAGCGTGCGCGGGGTCGATCTCCTCGGTCAGGTAGGCGATCGCGATCGCCGGGACACCGCCGATGAGCAGACCCTCGAGGAACCGGCCGGCGAGCAGCAGTCCGAAGGTGGGCGCGAACGGGACGAGCAGGCCGACAATGGTCGCGACGGTGACCGAGAACGATATCGCCCTGACGCGGCCGATGCGGTCGGCGAGGGTGGACCACGGAATCACGCCGATGGCCAGACCGATGGTCGACGCCGAGATGGTCAGCGCCGCGCTGGCCGCGCCGATATCCAGATCGGAGGAGATGAGCGGGAGGACGGCCTGCGGCGAGTAGAGCTGAGCGAACGTCGCCACACCCGCGCAGAAGAGCGCGGCCAGCAGCCTGCCATACGCCGCCGAGCCGCGGCTGTGTCCTGTCCACACCGCTGGGGCCGACTGCTCGATGGTCATGCCCGAAACGCTAGAAGAGCTGGATTAATGTGTCCAATGCATAGTCTTACGAAGGTCTATGCGCCATTTGCATGATCACAGATGAAGTCCGCGAACCGCGCCACCGGCGGCGGCAAAATCCGGTGTCGGTCCCATACCAGCCCGACGTCCCGCTTCGCCCCCGCGTTGCTCAACGGGACGTGCACGATCCTGGACCTGCTGCCGTCGCGAGGAACCGGGACGACCGCGACGCCGAATCCAGCCGCCACCAGTCCCTCAACCGTCGGGATCTCGGTGGCCTCGAACACGATGTCGGGCTTGACGTTGTCCTCGGTCAGTAGTTGGTCGGTCAGCTGTCGCAACCCCGCCAGTGGAGCGAGTGCGATCATCGGCTCGCCCGCCGCGGCCGACAGCCGCACCCTGGCACGGCCCGCGAGCCGGTGTCCGTGCGGAACCGCAAGGCACAGCTGGTCGACATAGAGACGCCGCCAGACGAAGCCGGTTCCCTCCGGACGCGGTGCGGTGATCGCGATGTCGGCCTGGCCGTCGAGCACCCGCTGTGTGATCTCGTGGGCGGGCCCTTGAAGCAACTCGAAGCCGATGGCCGGCGCCGACGCGCGAAAGCGCCGTAATTGTTCGGGCACATACCAGTTCGCCAACGAGTGCAGAAATGCCAGTCGGACCCGACCTGTGTCCGGGTCGCGGAGTGCGGCGATGCGTTCCGTTGCCGATCTCATCTCGGCGAGGCCACGTTTGGCGTGCTCCAGCATGATCTGGCCGTAGGCGTTCAACCGGAGCCTGCGGTTGACCCGGTCGAACAGCGGTATGCCCGCGTCGCGCTCGAACCGCGCCAGCGCCCGGGACAGCGTCGGCTGGCTGACGTCGAGTTCGGCGGCGGCGTCGGTGACGTGTTCCGTCTCGGCGAGCACGACGAACCAGCGCAGCTCCTCGAGGTTCATCCGTCGACCATAACCACTGTGCATGACGGCGAGCTGTCACCCGTCATCGACGCATGATGTGCCCCGGGCGCGCGTCGCTACACTGCGTGCATTCACATGGATGCAGATGGAGCGACACTGGTGAGCACCTCCGACGCGGACGATCTGCCGGGCCGTATCCTGCGCGCCCTGGACGGCTTGCTGGGCTCACTGCAGCCCGAACCCTTGGGTGACGATCGGTTTCGCGTTCGCAGCGAGGCCAACCGATTCGGGCGCGTCTTCGGCGGTCAGATGATCGCCCAGGCCATGGCCGCCGCCGCCACCACGGTCGGTGACAAACCGCCGCATTCCCTGCATGCCTACTTCGTGAAGTCGGGTGATCCGGAACATCCGCTAGAGATCGCCGTCGAGCGGGTACGCGACGGCCGCTCGATGGCGGCGCGCCGTGTCACGGTCTCACAGGCCGGCGAATCGTTGCTGATCGCCATGGTGTCGTTTCACGACAATCCGACTACACCGGAGTTCGCCGAACGTGCGCCGCAAGGCCGTCACCCCGAAGAACTGCCGCGCCTGCAGGACTGGGTGGACGAAGCGCCGCCGGAACTGATCGAGAGGGCGCGGACATGGATCAGCAGACCCCCTCCGGTGGACATCCGCATCGCTGAACCGACATCCTTCGTCAGCGGATCGCGCGCCACGGGGCCGCGATCGCACTGGCTGCGGTTGCCCCGCGACGTCGGCGACGACCCGGTGCTGCACAGCGTCCTGCTCGCCTACTCCAGCGACTACCTGCTCCTCGATGTCGCGCTGCGTTCGCACCCCGAGCCCGTCAGCGTCGAGTCGTCCACGGCGTTCAGCCTCGATCACTCGCTCTGGCTGCACCGGCCGGTGCGATTCGACCGGTGGCACAGCCACACCGCCGAGGTCGTGGCGATCTCGGGCCATCGCGGGCTGGTGCGCGGCGCGATCCACGACCTCGACGGCAACTTGGTGGCCAGCACCAGCCAGGAAGTGCTCATCCGCGCCAACCGCTGAGCCGACGCTTATCGCACGCCGTAGCGCGCCATGTGCAGCGACGCGCGGTGGCTGAACAACAGCGAAGCGCCGATCGGGTTGCCGCCGCCGGGGTACGTCGTACCCGACACGGCGGCCATGGTGTTGCCCGCGGCGTACAGACCGGGGATCGGCTGACCCTCGCCGTCCAGCACGCGCGCGTCGACGTCCGTCCGCAGCCCGCCCTTGGTGCCGAGGTCCGAGATGCCGAATGCGGCCGCACGGTAGGGCGGGGTGTCGATCGGCGCCAGCGGCGAGCCGCCACCGGTGAACGCCCTGTCGAACGATTCGCGGCCGCGGCCGAAGTCCTCGTCGTCGCCTCGCCGGACGAACTCGTTGAAGCGACGCACGGTCTCCTCGAGCCCGTCTGCGGGCACGCCTATTTCGGCTGCGAGTTCGGCAAGCGAATCAGCCTGCCGCCACAGCCCGGCGGACACGTACTCGCTCGTCGGCGAGAACGACACGTTCGTTGCCATCACGGGCGGTTGCTCGCCGGCCCGGCTGTCGTAGACCATCCAGTAGCGCGGTCCGACGGTGCTTTCACTCATCGCGCGAATGATCGCGCGGGCCGCCCTGTCGTAGGCGGCGGACTCGTTGACGAACCGACGCCCGGCCTTGTCGACGAAGATCCCGCCGGTGAAGCACAGCGCGAACGCCGCGCGACCGTCGGGATGGACGAGCCCCGGCGACCACCAGGCCTGGTCCATCAGGTCGGTGCTCGCGCCGGCTGCGATCGCCGCACGATGGGCCAGGCCGAGGTTGCGCGGCGCGCCCATGGTGTCGAATGCCGTTCCCGGCACGCCGTGTTCGGCCCGCATCGCGTCGTTCTGTTCGAACCCGCCCGCGGCCAGCAGCACTCCGCGCCGCGCGCGGATCGATCGCCTCATGCCGTCGGTCTCCACCACCGCGCCGACGACCCGGCCGTCGTCGACCATCAACTCGACGAGGCTGGTGTTCAGGTGGGCGACGACCGCCGGGTTGCCGGCCAGGGCGGACAGGAAGCGGCCGATGAGCGCGCGGCCGCCGGTGAGCAGGTCGGGCCGCGGCGCACCGAGGCGCTCGTGGTCGAGCGGCCCACCGACCAATCCCTGAAATCGGCCGAGTCGGTTGTCGGGCACCGCCTTCGACACGATGTGCCTCATGCCGTCGTTGCGCGCGCCGGCCACCGAGCTGTAGTAGTCCGGCCACGGCAGGACCTTGAACGCGAAGTGCTGGTCGGCTTCCAGGTAATCGATGAACGCGGCGCCGCCGCGAACGTACGTCTCCTGCAGGTCGGCGGGCGTGCGGTCACCGACGACACTGCGGTAGTAGCGCAGGGCTTCCTCGATGGTGTCGTCGCTGCCCGCACGAACGAGGACCGGATTGCACGGGTACCACATGCCGCCGCCGCCGGAGTACGCGAACGTCCCGCCGAACCGATCGCTCGCCTCGACGAGCGCGACTGAAAAGCCTTCCCGGGCAGCGGTATAGGCGCCCGCGATGCCGCCGCCAGAGCCGGCGACGAGGACGTCGACCGTCTCCTCGGGCGCGCTCACAGGTTCCTCGACCGGTTGACGAACCGGTGTTCGCGCGGCGAGAAGAGCCAACCGCCACCGGCTCTCGTGCCACCGTCGGCGGGGATGTTGTGCCCGGTGACGAATGCCGACTGGTCGCAGGACAGAAACAGTGCGACGCGTGCCTGGTCTTCCGGCCAGCCCACCCGCCCGACGGGCGCCCACGACGACCACAGGTCGTCGACGTCCTCGTAGCCGGTGAGGTAGTCGACCTGGGGCGTCTGGGCGAGGTCGGTGCCGATGCCGTTGACGCGGATCCCGTGCCTGCCGAGGTCGACGGCCAGGCAGGTGGTGAAGTGCGCGGCCGCCGCCTTCATGGCGCCGTACACGGGGTCTTTCGGGTAACCGCGCATGCCCTCCACGGAGTGCACGGTGACGATGGTGCCGCGGCGCGCCGCGATCATCGACGGCACGAACGCCCTTGTCACGGCGAAGACGTGGCGCAGATTGACCTCATACATCCGCTGCCACGAATCGGGCGTGGATTCGGCGAACGGCACCAGCGGGCGATAGTCACCGACGTTGTTCACCAGCACGTCGATGCGGCCGTGCTCGGCCAGCACCGCCCCGGCCAGCCGGGCGACATCATCATCGACGGTGACGTCGACAACATGGCTTCGAATGCGGCCGCCCGTGCCGGCGACCTCGTCGCGAATGCGCTCCGCGCGTTGCCGATCGACCTCGGCGACTTCGACGAGCGCGCCGTGTTGCGCGAACAGCCGGGCGATGCCTGCGCCGATGCCTGCACCTCCGCCGGTGACCACCGCGACCCGCCCGTCGAGGAGCCGGTTCCAGTCGTTGATGGGTGGGACGCCTCCGGCACCGGTCATAGCGACGGACGTTACGCGGCGTACGGGAGAATCGCGTTCGACATGACGGACAACAACGGCCCTCCCGCGACCTCCCGACGACGCCACCTCGTTCGGCTCGCCGTGTTCGCGGCGTTCCTGCTCGGGTTGTTCTATCTGGTTGCAGTCACGCGGGTGATCGACGTCGAGGACGTCCGGCGCACGGTGGCCGCCACCGGCCCCGCCGCACCGTTGGCCTATGTCGTGGTGTCGGCGATGCTCGGCGCCATCTTCGTGCCGGGCCCACTCCTCGCGGCGGGCAGCGGGGTGCTGTTCGGACCCGTGCTCGGGTTGTTCGTGACCCTGGGCGCGACTGTCGGGACGGCGGTCATCACCAGCCTGATCGGCAGGCGCGCGGGCAGCCGGAGCGCACGGGCGCTGCTCGGCGAACAGCGGGCCGACCGGATCGACCGGCTGATCAGGCGACGTGGGCTGTGGGCGGTCGTCGGTCAACGGTTCGTCCCCGGCATCTCCGACGCGCTCGCGTCGTATGCCTTCGGTGCGTTCGGTGTTCCGTTGTGGCAGATGGCCGTCGGGGCGTTCATCGGGTCGGTGCCGCGGGCGTTCGTCTACACCGCGCTCGGCGCGTCGATCGGAGATCTATCGTCGCCGCTGGCGTATGTGGCCATCGCCATCTGGTGCGTGACCGCGATCGTCGGCGCGTTCGCCACCCACCACGGCTACCGGCATTGGCGTGGGCGTCGTCGAGCGGCGCCCGGCGGACCAGGTACTGTCCAGACAACGAAGGGTGACCTAACCCCGAAGAAGGAGGGGCAGTAACACATGGACGGTCGACCTGCCGCCGGCCTGCGACTCCTCGTGGTCGGCGCCTCGTCCGGCATCGGCCACGCGGTCGCGGAAAGCGCCGCCGACCTCGGCGCCACGGTCGCGGTGGCGGCGCGGCGGATGGACCTGCTGACCAAGCTGGCGGACACCGTCGGTGGCACCGCGTTCGAATTGGACGTCGAGGATGCGCCGGCGATCAACGAGGTCGTCGGCAAGGCGGCAGAGGCGCTCGGCGGTCTTGACGCGGTGGTGTTCACCAGCACTGTCGTGCCGTTCGCGCATATCGAGGACACCGATGTGACGACGTGGGTGCACGCCTTCGCCGTCAACGCCGTCGGCGCCAACAACGTGCTGCGCGCCGCGCTCCCCCACCTGTCCGAGAACGGCGTTGTGCTGATCGCATCGGCTCACGATGTCGGGCGCCCCCGCGCTGGCGTCGCCGCCTACAGCGCCAGCAAGGCGGCGCTCGACGAGATCCTGCATTCGTGGCGCAGCGAGCACCCGGACCTGTCCATCGTGCGCGTCGGCATCGGCCCGACCGCGGACACCGAGATTCTCCGTGGGGCCGACCGCGACCTGTTGTCGATGCTCTTCCGGTCATGGGTGGAGCATGGCCAGCTTCCCGCGCAGATGTCGGCGCTGAACGATGTCGCGAACATGCTGGTCTCGCTGGTCATCGCGGCCCATGGAAATCCGAGCGTGGTGCCCGAGATCGTGCAGTTGTCACCGAGAATCAAACCCACCACCTGAGTTCAGGTCACCGGACCCAGGAATAACTTCGACACATCGGCGCTTGTGCCATGCATGAGCGACGATCATGAGCCGCGCGAAATCGCGTTCCGGGGCGTGCGCCTGCGATACGACAGCGCCAAGACTTACGACGAACTCGTCGCGGCCCTTCTCGCCGACGTCGGCGACAAACCTGTACCGATAGACGACATCGCGGCGGAATTCGACAGCTGGGCAGCCTATGAGCGCCGGGTGGCGTCGCATGCCGGCCCGAGCGGCTTCATGATGTTCGCGCTGCTGGATCACGGTTCGTGGCTGCACAAGGCCGGCATCGACAGAAAGGTGCTGCGGGTGGTGATCGGCAATCCGTTGATCGCCATCACGATGCTGCGTCACGACGTGACCGCGGGACTTTTCGCGCCCGTCGAACTCCTGATCACCGAAGAGGACGACGACCACAGTGCTCTGACGTACGTGGTGCCGTCATCACTGATGGTCGTCGAACCGAATGAACCCCTGCTCGCGGCCGCCCGCCAACTCGACCGCAAGCTCGCCGCGCTGGCCTCATTGGTGACCGCGGCCTGAGCTGCGGGCCGAAGACCCGACTTCGACGGTGGCCACGTCGGTGAGGCCGCTGATCGTCAGCACCGGCATCAGGACCCGGTTGGCGATCAGGCGCATGCCCGAGGCGTGGCCGAACAACGCATTGATCGCTCCGCTGTCGAGGTAATCCACGCCGGTGAGGTCGACGGTCAGGGTCCCTGCGCCGTCGCCGAGGGCCGCCGAGCCGTCGCTCAGGGCGTCGGCGAACGAGTCGAGATTGCTCAGGTCGATTTCGCCGGCGGCTCTCACCACGAACGCCCCGTCGCGGCGATCGGTCGTAATACTCAGCGGGGTGGCCATCAGGCGATCCTCGTATGCATGTGAACGGTGGTTCCGGTGGCTCGCGGCTGAATCGTGACGTCCTGCATGAGCGCACGCATCAGCGCGATGCCACGGCCGCGATGGGCGGCCGCCACAGGCGGCTTCCAGGATCCGGCGTCGACGACGGTCACCTGCACTCGGTCGGCGAACGCGACCGCGCGCAGACTGATGGTGCCCTTCGTCGGCATCCGGTGGCCGTGCTCGATCGCGTTGGCGAGCGCCTCACCGGTGGCGATCAGCACCTTCAGCGTCTGGTCGGCATCCATTCCCGCCTGGGTCAACCATCCGCGCAGTGCAGCTCGTGTGGCAGCGAGATGGCCTGCGTCGGGGGGAAATTCGACCTCGAGAGGACCGGGCTGCCGGTACAGCAGAAGGGCGACGTCATCCTGGTAACCACCGCCTGGCTTGAGCCGCGACATCACTTCCACGGCGAGGTCGTCGAGCGCGCTGGTGCGGTTCTGCTGGACGAGATCGCCGGCGCGGGCGATGCCGGTGTCCAGCGGTTCGCGGCGCCGCTCGACCAGACCGTCGGTGTACATCAGCAGAGTCGCCCGCGGCGGCAGAGTTTCTCGGTGCTCGGGGCGGGACCGGTCAAAGGACAGGCCGAGCGGAGTGGCGCGCGCACCGTCGAGCAGGCGAGTCGTGCCGTCGCTTTGCACCAGGATCGGAGGCGGATGGCCTGCACTGGAATACACCAACTCCCCGGTGTCGGGGTCGAGCACCGCACAGAAGGCGGTGGTACATCTCGCGCCGGGAAGCCGCATGGCGAACCGGTCCATCGCCACCAACGCGGCATTAGGACTAGGAGTCTCCAGAAGCAATGCGCGACAGGCGCTTCGGAGCTGTCCCATCACCGTCGCCGCAGCCAGACCGTGTCCGACGCAGTCGCCGACGATCAGCGCGATACGCCCGTCGTCGAGATCGACGATGTCATACCAGTCGCCACCGACCTGTAGCGGACGGGTCGCCGGCTGGTAGCGCACCGCGAACCCGCTCGGCAGATTGGCCGGTCCGAGAATCGCGTTCTGCAGTGCCAGCGCCGTCGCCCGCTGCTGGTCGAGCTGATGTACCCGTTGCAGGCCCTGACCGAGGCGGCCTGCCAGCACGGTGAGCAACATTTGATCTTCGGGAATGAACGGCCGGCGTTCGGCCAACTCGATGTGCAGCACGAGGACGCCGTAGGGATGCTGCAGGGCAATGGCCGCCATCCCCGGCTGCGCGGTGTCGGGGGTGAGTAGATCGCCGTCGCCCAGCGACCGGATCATCTGTTGCGTTTGCAGCGGCAAATGTGACCACTGGGTCGGGTCACCGACGCACATGAACTGCGGCGCAGCGGTTTCGGCGCTCTCTGGAGAGAGTGTGACGGCGACGACGCGGTGTGCCCGCCACAACCTCCGCAGCTCCTCTGCGGCTGCGCGCACCGCGTCGTCGAGGGTATCGGCCTGAGCGAGCTGCTGGTTGAGCGAAGCGAGGGCACTCTCCCGTTGCACGGTGTAGTGCTCGGCGGTCACATCACGGAACGTGCCGACCATGACCTGATGCCCGGTTTCGGGGTCGTCGGCGTGGTTGAACGAGACCGACACCCAGATCCGGTGTCCGTCAAGGTGGTTCAGCGGAATCTTGAATGCGCCGTGCTCTTCGTTCAGCATCTGGACCAACGCCGCCTCCGCCTGTCGGTAGGCGTCGGAATCGGTGTCGGGTGACGGCCACCAGACGAAGGGCGGCTGATAGGGCAGGCCTTCCGGGCCGTATCCCATGATGTCGGTGAATGCGGCGTTGATCTCGATCACCGCGCCGTGCGCATCGCAGATGAAGAAGGCTTCCTGCAGGGAGTCGACGAGCGCTGTTCGCCAGCGTGCGTGATGATTGCGCAGCCGGGCCAACTCGATATTGGCCCGCACGCGGGCGAGCAGCTCGGCCGCGGCGAACGGCTTGACGAGGTAGTCGTCGGCCCCTGCCTGCAGGCCTTCGATGGACGCCTCCTGCCCGGCGCGCGCGGACAGCAACAGCACCGGCACCGCCGCCGTGCGTGGATCGCTCCGCAGAGTCGACACCAGGGCGAGCCCGTCGAGCCGGGGCATCATCACGTCGCTGACCACCAGGTCGGGCAGATCGGCGCGAATCGCATCCAGCGCCTCCTGACCGTCTGTGACGGCCTCGACCTGGTAACCGGCGCCGCCGAGCAGCCGGGCCAGATACTCACGCATGTCGGTGTTGTCGTCGGCGATGAGCACGCGCGCGGGCGTGTCACGGCCTGAGGGCTGCGCGACGGCATTGTCGGGGATCGACGCCGACTCCACAGCCTCGATGGAGCCGACGTCCGTATCGACGGGAATCCACCGCAACGCCTCCTGCACATACGGTTCGGCCACCCCGGAGGCAGCCCGCGTTCCCCGCGCCGAAGCGACGGCGTCGGCGGGCAGATGCGCCGCGCCGAAGGGCAGCCGGATCGTGAAGGTGGTGCCCGCGCCCTCAGCGCTTTGCGCGGTGATCGTGCCGCCGTGGAGGTGGACCAGCTCCTGCACCAGTGCCAGGCCGATCCCGCTGCCTTCGTTGGAGCGTGCATGGGCGGATCCGATGCGATGGAAACGCTCGAACAGCCGCGGCATCTCTTCTGTGGGCACACCGATTCCGGTGTCGGCGACCGTCACGACGGCCTCGCCATCCTCACGACGCACCCGGACCGCAATGGACCCGTCGAAGGTGAACTTCAGCGCGTTCGACAGCAGATTGAGAACGACCTTCTCCCACATGTCGCGATCGACATAGACGAGCTCGTCCAGTGCGGGGCAGTCGACGGTGAATTCCAGCCCGGCCCGGTCAACGGCCGAACGGAACACGCTGGACAACTCGGCGGTGACGGTCGCGAGGTCGACGGGCTCGTAGCGAGCCTGCGCGCGACCAGCTTCGATACGGGAGAAATCGAGGAGTGTGTTGACCAGCTTGGTGAGCCGTAAACCGTTGCGCCACATCGTGTCCAGATCTTTGCGCGCTTCGTCGTCCAAGCCACTGGAGCGACCGCGAAGCTCGGCGACGGGATCGAGGATCAGGGTCAACGGGGTGCGGAACTCGTGGCTGATGTTGGAGAAGAAGGTGGTCTTGGCGCGATCGAGCTCGGCGAGTTCTTCGGCCCGCGCCTGCTGTGCGCGGTAGCTCCTGGCGCTGCCGATTCCCGCCGCGATGTGCGCCGCGACCAGTCCGACGAAGCCGGTGTTCTTCTCTTCGATCGGGCGGTACCGGTTCAGCGCGGCCACCAGGAATCCGCTGGACGTGCCGCCCTGCTCGATCAACGGCACCACCAGCGCCTTCACCGGCGGCTCGAGCCAGTCCCCGGTCGGCAGATCGGTGTAGGGGGCGCCGTCGAGGTCCACCAGCACCGACTCTCCACGCGCGGCCTGCTGCACCGGCCATACCGCCGCGCCGTCGGCGGGGAGCACTGCGGGGGCGGCCGGGTGCCCGGCTGTGATCCCGCTGGTCCCGGCCAATCGCGCGTCGCCGGCGTCGTCGAACAGATAGGTGATGGTGAACGGGAGGTCACGCCGGTTCTGGTCGAGCTGGAGGTGGGCGAAGGCCAGGCTTTCTTCCTCCGTGCGTACCACGCTCGGGTCGGAGCCGAGGTCGCGCAGCGTGGCCATCCGTCGCTCGCCGATCACCTGCATCGTGTCTTCGTTGACGACACACAGCATGCCGACGACCTGCCCATCGTCGTCGCGCAGCGGGCTGTAGGAGAACGTGTGGTAGGTCTCCTCTGGATAGCCCGAGCGTTCGAGGAACAGCAGCAGGGACACATCCCACGTCGCCTGCTCGGTGCTCAACACCCGATCGATGCGCGGACCGATGTCGTCCCAGATCTCCGACCAGACTTCGCTGGCGGGCCGCCCGAGCGCCCACGGGTACTTCCGGCCGAGGGTGTCGCGGCGGTAGGCCGCATTGCAGAAGAACGTGAGCTCCGGCCCCCACGCCATCCACATTGAAAACCGCGAGGACAGCAGGATGCTGACCGCGGTCTGCAGACTCTGCGGCCACGTCGAGGGTGGCCCCAACGGGGTGGCCGCCCAATCGACCTGGGCGAGGTCTCGCCCCACGTCGGGGTCGGCGCCGAAAACCGCGGCGGGTAGACCACGTTCGGCATCCCCGGTCATCACTGGCCGTCAGACCCGTCGAGAGCGTCCGTCACCGTCGGATAGGGCTTGAGCACGGTGTCGAGCTTGGTGACCTCGATCGGCATGATCACTTCGGCGTTGCTCGCGACCAGGCGGACGGCGACACCGTCGGCGAGGCCCTTCTCGTAACAGCCGAGCACGGCGTTGAGCCCCGCGCTGCCGAAGTACGTCACATCGCCCAGTTCGAGCACCAGAAGTCTGCTCGGATGGTCAGCGGCCGACTCGAGGGCGGCCTCGAGATGGCCGATGAGCGTTTCGACGGTGCCGGAGTCGATCTCGCCCCCCGCGCAGAGGATGACCGCCGCGTCGCTGACGTCCTGCCTGACTTCCAATACCGCCACCAGCTCGATCACCTCCGCTTCTTCCTCTCGATGCAGCACCCCCGTCGCCGCCTCAGCTTTCACATTAAGCCTTATGACCCACTTCGGTGTGGCCGAAACTTGCAGGTTCGTGCCGGTCGAGCGAAGAATGCGGGCGGTCGCTATCGGTCGCGAGGAGTGCCGACGCGGTTGTGCACCGTCAGCAGTAAATGGTCGAACTCGCGCCGGAGGCTGTCCGGCTGGTATCGGAGCGTGTCGAGTTCGGCGACCACCTGGGCCGCCAGCGCCCGCAATTTGGTGTTGGTCTGCTGCGAGCGCCACAGCAAAATCTCGAACGCCGCGTCGGCGCTGATGCGATAGACCAGCATCAGCGCGCCCTTGGCCTGTTCGATGGCCGCGCGCGCCTCGAACAGTTCGGGCAGCGAGTCATCGAGGACCTGCCGACGAGCCTGGTGGAACGTGTCGGTCAAGTCGACGTAGTAGCCCTCGCTGCCCACCACCGCGCCGTTGTTGTCGAGCATGCGGTCGGCGAGCACGATCACGGTGTGCTCGCCGCCCGAGGTGTCGATGAAGCGGTGCCGACTCGAAAACGACCCACCGAAGTGCAGCAGATGGTCGAGGAGGTCCTGAACGTGCTGGCGGTCGTCGGGATGTTTGTGGGAGAGCAGCAGTTCGGTGGTGGGCACGACGGAGCCCGGTTCGTAGCCGTGCATCCGGGCCACCTCGTCGGACCACTCCCAGCGTTGCCCGACGAACCAGAACCGGAAGCTGCCCACGTTGAGGTGCGGGATTGCGGCGGGCAACTCGTGCTCCGCACGGCGGGCCGGGTCGGGCTTCGTCATGGGTGCGATTGTTCCATCAGTTCGTTTGCCGCGAGCGCCCTTTGACGCGGTGCACCAGATGCATGATGGCCACGACGACGGCCCCCACGACGAGGCCGATCACCGCCGACGCCGCGGTGTTGATCAGCCACGCCATCAAGCCACCGACGTGGTGAACGACCTCTTCCCAGTGGTGAACCACACCGTAGGGCGCATGCCAGCCGAGGTCGTCGGTGCCCACGAGCAAGATGTGGCCGCCGACCCAGAGCATCGCGACCGTTCCGACGGTGGAGAGCGCCGCGAGCAGTTTCGGCATCCCGGCGACCAGCCCGCGGCCGACGCGCTGCGCGAACGCCGACGAGCGCTGGGTCAGGCGCAGGCCGACATCGTCCATCTTCACGATGCCCGCGACTACGCCGTACACGGCGGCGGTGATCACCACGGCGACGATGACAAGGATGATGAGTCGCGGCAGAAATGCCTGGTCGGCGACCTCGTTGAGGGCGATCACCATGATCTCCGCCGACAGGATGAAGTCCGTCCGGATGGCACCGGTCACCATGTACTTCTCGGCGTCCCCGCCTCGTTCCGCGACGGGCCGGGCGTGCGGTTCGTGGCCTTGTCTCTTGAGAAGCGCCCCCACTACCTTCTCGGCGCCCTCGTAGCAGAGGTAGGTCGCTCCGAGCATCAGGATCGGCGTCAGAAGCCACGGCACGAACTGACTGAGCAGCAGCGAGGCGGGCAGGATGAACAGCAGCTTGTTGCGCAGTGATCCGACGGCGATCCGCTTGATGATCGGTAGCTCACGCTCCGCGGCGATGCCGTGGACGTACTGCGGTGTCACCGCCGTGTCGTCGATCACGACACGGCGGCCTTGGCCGTCGCACGTCCGGCCGCGGCCCCGATGTCGTCGACCGAGGCGGCCGCCATCCGCGCGATCGCGGCGACGTCGTCAAGGAGGCCGAACAACCCGGCGCTCATCGCGTCTCCGTCATTGCGATGGAGGCTACCGTCTGTGCACTCACCTGGCGTGCGACGCGAAGAACTGTGCGCTGACGTCCGATGCGCCGCCGAACCACTCGTGGCCGCCGCCGTTCACCCGGACGAACACCACTTCGGTGCCGTCGGCGCAACCCGCCGCCGTGAAGCGGTGCACCTCGGCGCTGACGGCGTCTTCGACGGGCGCCGGGCAATGATCAAGATCGCGCCACCGCGCGGCCATTGCGGGGGGCGCCACGATGTCGCTGGGACCGCCGCGGCCGACCATCCCGCCCCCGTTGTAGGGCACGATCGGATCCGAGGCACCATTGGTCGCGAAGACGGACACCGGGCGCGACGGGGCACACGCAACCGCCGAACCCAGCGAACCGGCGACGGGAGCGATAGCGGCGACGACATCAGCGCGCTGGCATGCCAATCGCATGGCCATGAACGCACCCGCCGACAGTCCCGTCACGAACACGCGGCCCGAGTCGATGCCGTAGTCGTGGGTGAGGCGATCGGCGAGCGCCACCAGAAAACCCACGTCGTCCACGCCCCGACGGTCCGGTACGGAGGCACCCCGTCCGTCGGCCCAGCTCAGGTCGATCCCGTCGGGGTACACCACCGCGAAGCCGTGCTGGTCGGCCGCGGCGTCGTAGTTCGTCGCCGATTCCTGCTCACGTCCGGTCATGCCGGCACCGTGCAAGTTGAGCACCAGACCCGCCGGATGCTCGGCGGCGGCGGGGACATGCAGCTGGTAGGTGCGATCGAGGCCGTCGAAGGGCAGCACGCCGGACGTGTCCACACCCGCACTCGCCGAGGCCGTGCCACCGGCGTCCAGGGCACAGCCCAGCAGCAGAGCAAACACCGTCATCAGGCGACGCACGCGGGACAGTTTCGGCGGACGAGCTGGCCGAGCGGTGAACGACAGGTGCGCAACGTCACATTCGCTTGCATCGGTTCGGCGCATAGGAGTCCACCCGCCCGGGAATGAGTGCCTGCAGTGGATTTACCACATGTACTCCCCTGGGGGTGAGATGTCGAAGTATCTCTTTGCCGTCGGCGGCTTCAGCTTCCGCCGTCGACGGCTGGTGCTCGGTGCCTGGCTGGTGGTGCTCATCGGCATCGCGATCGCGGGTGTCGGCTTGCGCGGCGAGCCGACCGACGACTTCACCATTCCGGGCACCGAATCACAACGCGCCGTCGAGGTGCTGCAACAGAAGCTGCCGGCGTTCGGCGGCGCGCAGACGCAGATCACTTTCGCCGCCGAGCGCGGCGCCCGGCTGACCGACCCTGCCGTCGCCGCGGGGATCGACTCGTCGATCGCAAACCTCCGGTCGGTTCCGCAGATCGCTGTGGCGGCCGGGCCCGGACAGACCCGGCTGCTGTCCTCCGACGACCGGGTGGGGCTGGGAACGGTGCAGTGGAAGGCGCGGCCCGGCGAGGTCGACGACTCCGCGCTGCAGGCCGTGCAGACCGCGATGCAGCCTGCCCGGGCGGCGGGGGTGCAGGTCGAGTACTCCGGCAGCGTGTTTCCCGGATATAAGGTCAGCGTGCCCGAGCTGCCTGAGGTCATCGGCATCGTGGTCGCCTTCGTGATCCTGCTCATCACATTCGGCGCGGTCGTCGCCGCCGGGCTTCCGATTATCACCGCCTGTATCGGTGTGGGCATCGGTGCACTCGGCATCTTCGCGGTAGCCGCACTTGTCGATATGCCCTCTGCGGCCTTGTCTCTCGCGCTGATGCTCGGCCTGTCCTGCGGCATCGACTACGCACTGTTCATCGTGAACCGGTATCGCAACAACCTGCTCCTCCTGAGACCGAAAGAGGAGTCGGCGGCTCTGGCTGTCGGCACTGCGGGCGGCGCCGTGGTCTTCGCGGCGTTGACGGTGATCGTCGCGCTGTGCGGGCTGTCCATCGTGGGCATACCTTTTCTGACCTACATGGGCGTCGCCGCGGCGGTCTCGGTCCTGATCGCATTGTTGATCGCGGTGACCCTGTTGCCTGCGCTGCTCGGCTTTGCGGGCAATCGCGTCGCGCGATTCATTCCGACCCCGTTCGACCGGGCGAAGGAAACCGCACAGGTCGCGGCCTACACCCCGGACCGGACTCTGGGTGCACGCTGGGGTCGCTTCGTCGTGAGCATGCGCAAGCCGCTGCTGATCGCGGGCACCGCGGTATTGATCGTCCTCGGTCTGCCCGCCTTCGGGATGCACCTCGGATTGCCCAGCGGCGCTTCACAACCCGAGTCGAACACTTCCCGCAGAGCCTACGATCTGACGGCGGAGCATCTCGGCGCCGGCTTCACCGGCCCACTTCTCGTCGTGGCGGACCTCGCCGGTGCGCGCGACTCCGACGCCGTCGCGGCCATCACCTCACATCTGCAGCAGGAACCCGACGTTCTCACCGCCGCCCCGGTCGCGAGCGGGAACGGCGCCGCGATCATTCAGGTCATTCCCAAAACGGGGCCGACCGATACGGCCACCGCCGACCTGGTCAACCACCTCCGGGACGACCGAAGCGCCATCGAGGGCACCACCGGCGCAACGATTCTCATCGGCGGTACCACCGCCTCGAACATCGACACCTCCGACAAGCTGGCGTCTGCGCTACCGGTGTTCCTGATCGTGGTGGTCGGGCTGGCCTTCGTGCTGTTGACCATCGCCTTCCGAGCCGCGCTGGTGCCGATCACCTCCATCGCCGGCTTCCTGCTGTCGGTCTTCGCCGCCCTCGGCGTTCAGGTCGCGATCTTCCAATGGGGCTGGGGCGCCGATCTTTTGGGCGTCACCCCGGGTGAGACGATCAGCTTCCTGCCCATCATTGTGCTGGCGATCATCTTCGGATTGTCAAGCGACTACCAGGTGTTTGTCGTGTCGCGGATGAAAGAGGAGCTCACCAGGACCGACGACGCTCTAATGGCCGTACGCAGCGGGGTCGGGCTGTCCGCACGGGTCGTCACCGCCGCGGCCTTGATCATGTTCGGCGTGTTCGTCGCGTTCCTGGCCGGCGGCGACCCGATCATCAAGTCGATCGGCCTGACATTGGCCGCCGGGGTGTTCCTCGACGCCTTCGTCGTCCGGCTCACGTTGATTCCGGCAGTCATGAGCATCCTGGGTCGTAGGGTATGGATGCACTCGAAGTGGTTCGCGAAATATGTTCCCGACGTCGACATCGAGGGCACCAAGCTGGAAGCCGGGGACACCGCCGGCCAGCTGGCCGCCTCGAGGTAACGGGCCACGTCCTCGGAGATGGCCGAGCATCGGTTGCGCCGCGCAGATGTGCAGCTGTCGACGATCGACCGCCGACGCAGGGGGCGGACGCGCCGCTGATGACAATGCGCGTCAGACCGCCGCAGCGGATCGGCTTTCGGTGTGGCGGGCATGTGTCTCGTTCAGGAAGTTCGACACCTCGACCGCACATCGGCGCGCGTGCGACGAATCGACGAGGTCGAACGCGTGCCCGGCGCGCGGAATCTCGCAGTACTCCACGGGGTTGCGCGATGTCGCCTCGAGAACCTCGCGGAAGTGGCGCGCCTCCTGCACCGGAATGATGGTGTCCAGCTCCCCATGGATCAGGAAGAACGGCGGCGCATCGTCGTGGATGCGCGCCAGCGGTGATGCGGCCGCGTACACCTCGGGGTGACGAGATTGCTTGCGTCCCACCACAACCCGTTCGAGAAAACCCTGGAAGTTCTTCCGCGTCGTCGTGGAGCGGTCTTCCCAGTCGTAGCGACCGTAGATGCTGACAACCGCGTCCACCGACGTGTCGGCGTCGCTGCCGAGCTCACCGCGGAATCGCTCGTCGCCGGCGGTCAGACCGGCGAGCGACGCCAGGTGGCCACCGGCCGAGCAGCCTGCGACTGCGACGAAACCGGGGTCTCCCCCGTACTCGGCGATGTTGGCGCGTGCCCACGCGATCGCCGCATTCACGTCCGCGATATGGCGCGGCCACCGGTGCACGGGTGAAACCCGGTAGTCCATCGTCACACACACCCAGCCCTGCTTCACCAGATGAGACAGCAAGGTGTGGCCCTGCAGCACGCGGGTACCCTGCACCCAGGCGCCGCCAGGCACGAAGAGCAGCACCGGCGCCCCCGGCGGCAGGTCGGGTCGACGCCAGACATCGAGCAGTTGGGCCGGATGACTGCCGTACTGGATGGAACTGCGGTACAGGCAGCGCCGTCGCTGAGCACGGGCCCGCACGAACGGCGGCATGCGGCTGCCGCCGGTAGCGGCCGCCGGCGCGGCGTCGATCACCTGCAATGCCTCGTTGGTCGTGGCCGAAGCCTCGTCGGTGGTAGCCGAACCGATATGGCGCTTGACGGCCGCACGCACCGCGGCTGGCGCGTAATGACCGCCGTAGAGCGCCATTGCCGTCACGCCGGCCAACGGCTCGAGATGCCTGCCAACCACAGGTAACGACGAATAAAGCCTGGTGGAGGACAGGAGAAGCTGGACAGGACTGATCGGCATCGGCATTCCTCGTAACTGGAAGGACGGCGCCGATCGGTTTTCAGCGCAGAACAGTTTTACCCACACCTGCCGAAGAAAAACCACATCGTGTTCGATCGGGCTCGCTCGTCGGAGTGCACCACGTACATCACTGCGGCTATGCACTCGCGTCATCGGCGGCGATAGGCGCGCGCGACGGAGCGGCGCAGGCATGCAGCCATCAGGTGCGCAGGCCAGCCGCCTCTGCGGAAGCCCTGCACATGGCGGGATTGGCCATCACTTTTACTTACTCTGCCTAAGTGAAAGCGGTCACTCTCGATTGCAGGTACATACGACACATGATATTAATCCCGTGTGAGCCAGGCCTCAGTCGATCAGCAACGACGTGACTGCATCGGCGAGGCCCTCGACCAGGCGTCAGACCTGGCGATCCGATGTCTCAGTGACCGGGCCGGTCTGAGCCTGGCTGCCAGCTTCGTGTTGAACAGGCTGCATCGCGAGGGACCCTCGCGCCTCACCGCGCTCGCGGCGAAGGAAGGCGTCAGCCAGCCGTCGATGACCCAGTTGATTCAGCGCATGGAGCGCCACGATCTGGTGACCCGCCTGACCGATCCGGAGGACGGCCGCGTCGCGCTGGTCGCCATCACGGAGACGGGCACGGCAATCCTCGACGACCGCAGGCAGGTTCGGCGCGAACGTCTCGCCGAGCTGCTGACGACACTCACCGCTGAGGAAGCGCGTGCATTGGCGCTGGCCGCCGAGGTCGCGCTGCCGATACTTCGACGACTCACGTGGAACGCAGATCTCGATCTGCAGGAGCAGTGAAAGGCAGGTAGGTGCGCCGCATTCGGGTTGGGGGCTGGGTCAAGCGCGCGTGGATTCCCCTGGTACTCATCGTTGTTCTGGCCGTCTCAGGCCTGGTCGTGTCGCGTCTGCACAGGATGTTCGCCTCGGAGGACCTCAATGCCAACGCCGGCAAGGGGATCGAGATCGTCCAGTTCAACCCGAAGGTCCTGGTGTACGACGTCTACGGGCCGCCCGGAACGAGCGCGCAGATCAGCTATTTCGACCCGGACGCCAATGTGCACCTGGTGAACGCTGCGCTGCCATGGTCGGTCACGCTCTCGACAACGCTACCGGCGATCATCGCCAATCTGATGGCACGGAGCGACAGTGACGCGATCGGTTGCCGGGTCACCGTGAACGGCGTAGTCCGCGAGGAGAAGTCAGCCGACGGCATCAACGCCCAGACCTTCTGCCTGGTGAAGTCCGCATGACCGATACCGCCACCCGGCACCACGGACGACCCCTGTTCGCCCACAGCCTGCGGATCTTCGCGATCCCGATCATCCTGATCTGGATCGCCATCGCCGTCGTGCTCAACGTGGTCGCCCCGCAACTCGAAGTGGTCGGTGAACTGCATTCGGCGCCCATGGCCCCCGAAGACGCGCCCTCGATGATCGCGATGAAGAAGATGGGTGCCAACTTCAAGGAGTTCAACTCCAACAGCACGGTGATGGTTGTGGTGGAAGGCCAGCAACCGCTGGGTCCCGATGCGCACAAGTACTACGACGAGATCATCCGCAAGCTGCGCCAAGACCCCGAACACGTTCAGCACATCCAGGACTTCTGGGGTGACACGCTGACCGCGGCGGGAGCGCAGAGCCCGGACGGCAAAGCCTCCTACGTGATGCTGAACCTCGCGGGCGAACAGGGCCAGACACTGGCCAACGAAGGGGTCCAGGCCGTCCGCAAGGCCATCGAGGACACCAAGGCGCCGCCGGGTGTGCAGGCGTACGTCGCAGGCCCGGCAGCGCTCACCGACGACATGCACGTGATCGGCAACGCCAGCCTGGCGCAGATCACGCTGATCACCCTGATCGCGATCGCGGGCATGTTGCTGATCGTTTACCGGTCGATCGTCACCACGCTGATCCAGCTGTTTCTGACCGCGATCGGACTGCTGACATCGCGCGGCATGATCTCCGTCCTCGCCATGCACGACGTGTTCGGCCTGACGACGTTCGCGGGCAACATCCTGACGATGCTGGCGATCGCCGCCGCCACCGACTACGGCATCTTCATTTTCGGCCGCTATCGCGAGGCGCGCGGGTCCGGCCTCGATCGAGAAGATGCCTACTACACCACTTTTCGCTCCGTCGCTCCCGTCATCATCGGCTCCGGCCTGACAATCGCGGGCGCCACCTACTGCCTGAGCTTCGCGCGGCTGCCCTACTTCAGCACCATGGGCGCACCGGTGGCGATCGGCATGGTCGTGGTCGTCGCATCGGCCGTCACGCTGGGACCGGCGGTCCTCTTCGTCGGCAGCCGCGTCGGGCTGTTCGAATCGAAGCGGCCTCCCGCGAGCAGGTTCTGGCGGCGTGTGGGTGTCGCGGTGGTGCGCTGGCCCGCACCGATCTTCGTGGCGAGCCTGTTCATCGTGCTGATCGGCGTGGTGGCGATACCGGGCTACAAGCCGGCTTACAACGACCGCTACTACCTGCCCGACGACGCCCCGGTCAACATCGGCTTCGCCGCCGCCGACCGGCACTTCACGCAGGCCAGGATGAACCCCGACATCCTGATGATCGAGGCTGACCACGATATGCGGAATCCGGCCGACATGCTTGTGCTGAACAAAGTTTCGGGCAATGTCATGCACACCGACGGCATCGCGATGGTGCAGAACATCACGAGGCCGCTGGGTATCCCCATCCAGCACAGCTCGATTCCGTTCCAGACGAGTGTCCAGGGGCAGACGAGCAATTTGAACCTGCCGTTTCAGCGCGACCAACTGGCCAACCAACTCAAGTCGGTCGAAGCGATGGACGTCTCGATCGACATCATGGAGAAGCAGTATCAGCTCTCGCTCGAGCAGACCCGGCTCACGCAGGACTCGGCGGCCAAGTCGCAGAACCTCCTCGCGATCACCGAGAAATTGCGGGACAACATCGCGAACTTCGATGACCAGTTCCGGCCCGTGCGCAACTACTTCTACTGGGAGCCGCACTGTTTCGACATCCCCCTGTGCGCCGCGACGCGGTCGATCTTCGATTCCCTCGACTCGATCGACGAAGTGACCGACGCCACGGGAGCGGTGCAAGTCAACACCGACAAGCTGGCTGACCTCGCGCCGAAGCTGACGGCACTCCTGCCACAGACGATCGCGTCGATGAAGACCAGCAGGGACCTGGCGCTGGCCTCTTACAACTCGCAGAAGGCCCTGATCGACCAGATGGAGGCATCCAACGACACGGCGCTGGCGATGGGACAGAGCTTCGACACGGCGAAGAATGACGACCTGTTCTATCTGCCTCCGGAAGCGTTCGACAACCCCGACTTCAAGCGCGGCCTGGCGATGTTCCTGTCACCGGACGGTAAGTCCGCTCGGATGTTCATCACTCACGAAAGCGATCCGGCGACGCCCGAGGGTATTGCTCGCGTCGACTCGGAACGGAAGGCCGCGCAGGAGGCCTTGAAGATGTCCTCGCTGTCGAACGCCAAGGTGTACCTCGGCGGAGTCGCGGCGACCTACAAGGACATGTCCGATGGTGCCAGGTATGACCTGCTGATCGCGGTGGTGTCGTCGCTGACGCTGATCTTCATGATCATGCTGATACTGACCAGAAGCGCAGTGGCGGCGTTGACCATCGTTGCCACGGCGGGCAGCTCCATTGCCGCGTCCTTCGGCATCTCGGTGCTGATCTGGCAGAACCTGTTGGGCATCCACGTGCACTGGCTGGTCATGTTGATGAGTGTGATCATCCTGTTGGCGGTGGGGTCGGACTACAACCTGCTGCTGGTCTCGCGGTTCAAGGACGAGATCCACGCGGGTCTCAAGACGGGCATCATCCGGTCCATGGCCGGAACAGGTGGCGTGGTGACGTCCGCGGGTCTGGTGTTCGCGGCGACCATGGCGGCGATGTGCTTTTCCAAGCTCACCGTGCTGGCGCAAATGGGGTCGACGATCGCCATCGGCCTGCTGGTGGACACGCTCATCGTGCGCTCGCTGCTGATGCCGTCGATTGCGACGTTGCTGGGCCGGTGGTTCTGGTGGCCCCAGGTGGTCCGCCCCCGCGGCGACAACCACCTGCGGCGACGGCCGCGGAGCGTGGACGCCGATACCGAGGCCCTACCCGTCCGCGCGTAGCGGCGCCGTCCAGTGCACCACCTCCGGCCGCAACGGCGACCGGATCGTTTGAGGGCGACAGGACCGCGACCACGCCGCGTGGTTCGGCGATCACCAAATCGGTTGCCGCCCGTACGCGCCCACTCCCCGCTCGCCGCTCGCGCGGCGGCGGCGCGTACACATTCATGGGAGTCGGTGATCGGCACCCGGGCGACGTTTTCGCCGGTACGCGGGTCGAGGATGGTCAGTTCGCTGGTCTGACACACGTGTGTGTCAGTATCTGGGCCGGGACGGTTGAACCGTCGACTGCGCTCAGCAGCGCAGGTTCTCGGCGGCCACCTGGGTGAACGTGCGCGAATTCGCTGGAGCGAAGCCGCGTTCGACTGAGAGGACCGCATCGTGGATCGACTCCGCGACCGGCAGGTGTCGGCCGATGTCGATCACCTCCAGCAGCCGCCGGAGCATCCGGCACGGCACCACGGCCAACATGGTATTGCTACGCCGACAGCGGTCATGGAACTCGACGAGTAACCGAAGCCCCTGTGTGCCAATGAAGTCGAGGTCGCTGAGGTCGGCGACGACCTTGCCGTTCCACGTCGCGAAACCGTTGAGGACCGTCGCTGCGAAGTCGGCATTTGACGCATCGATCTCACCTTTGACGGAGATGATGGTCGTCTCTCCGATGGATTCGGCCGAAATCGAGGCGGCGTTGCCGTTGAGGCACTCGCCGAAATCGAGCCGTTCCAAGACATTGTCAATGACGGTCATAAAACCCCTTGTTTGAGCGGACCGCCGAAGGTGTGGCGTACCCGCCACGAGAAGTCGGCGTCCGCTGCCTGCTCGGACATTGCAGGCTGTGCGATCAACCGTTTCCCACACGCTACAGCACAATTGCCTGCAATGCCGCTTCGGCGGGCCGCAGGGCCGGACAACTTCGCGAATCGACCTAGCCGCTGCGCGGCGTGAACACCGGGAAGTAAATGCTGTCGCCGTCGACGTGATGATGCTCGAAGCGAACCTCGACGGGAAGTCCGACGGAAACCGAATTCGGTTCGCAGTCAACGATGTTCGTCGCGATACGTAGATCGGACTGCTCGTCGAGCTCGACGATCGCGATGACATAGGGCACCGGCACGGTCGACATGAACGGTTGGTAGTTGACCGTGTACGTGAAGACCGTGCCCCGTCCCGAGACGGCGCGGGCGACCAGCGGGCCGTCGCAGTCGCGGCAGGCCACGACCGGCGGCTGCACCCATCGCTCGCATGCGGCACACCACGCGATCAGCAATTCGCCGTCGGCGCCACCGGTCCAGAACGCCCGGTTGTGGTCGTTGAGCGCGGGCAGCATCCGGGCCGGCGTCTCGGGTGGCGCATCGTTCGCCATACCGAGGAAAGTACAGTCCGAACGGCTGTCATCACAAAAATAGACGTTCGGGAGCGCGATGGGCCACTTCGAGAAGGACGCGATCATCAGCGGCCTCGGCATTTCGCGGGTCGGCCGCCGCACCGGCATCCCCAGCACCGAGCTGACGCTGGAGGCCGTGCGCTCGGCGATCCAGGACGCCGGCCTGACGGCCCCGGACATCGACGGCGTCGCGACCTTCGGCGATACGCCGCCCGGCAAAGTCCTCGAGGCGCTGGGCATTCACGCTGACGACCGGAGCACCGGTTTTGCCACCGGCGGCGTGCTCATCCCCGTCATGTCGGCATGTCGGGCCGTGTCGGAGCGGCGATCGCGACACGTCCTGGTCTACCGGACCGTCGCGATGCTGGGCGGATCGATGAATCAGGAGGCATCGCCGATGCTCACCCCGCTCGCGTCGCCACCGGTCGAACCGCACGTTCCGGGCACCCGCCGCAAGCTCAAGCCGTTCGAGGACATCGACGAGCTGGTGGCCGCCCACGCCTACTCGGCCGCAAACTGGCTGGCCATGCATTGTCGGCGGCATATGGAGCTGTACGGGACGACCAAGGAACAGCTGGGCTGGCTGGCGATCAACAGCAGGCGCAATGCGGGGCTCAACCCGCGCGCGGCGTACCGGGAGCCGATGACGATGGCGGACTACCTGGCGGCACGCCCGGTGTCCTCACCACTGGGGCTGTTCGACTGCGATGTGCCGGTCGACGGATCCATCGCGTTGGTCGTCTCGCACGCCGACTACGCGGCCGACTGTCCCAATCGGCCGGTGGCGGTGGAGGCCATCGGCGGCACGTACGGGTCGGGCGGATGGTTTCACCGCGACGACTTCCCGAAGATGGCGTCGGTGGAAGCCGCCGCCGAGATGTGGTCGCGCACCGATCTCACCGCCGCGGACGTGGATGTCGCCGAACTCTACGACGGCTTCACGTACCTGACGTTCGCGTGGCTGGAGGCGCTGGGATTCTGCGCCGACGGCGAAGCCGGACCCTTCGTGGACGGCGCGACACGGATCGCGCTGGACGGCACCCTGCCGCTCAACACCTACGGCGGACAGCTGTCGGCCGGACGCATGCACGGCTATTGGCTGCTGCACGAAGCCTGTCTGCAGCTGCGCGGTCAGGCCGGCGAGCGTCAGCTCGCCCGGCGGCCCGAGGTGGCGGTAGCCGCGGCGGGCGGCGGACCGATTGCCGCCTGCATGGTGCTGACCAGCTGAGACCCGGCCGAATTCTTGAGGCAGATGCCCCACGCGCCACCACCGTAAGCCGGTGAACGCTGTTGTCATCCATCGAAATTCGGAAGGCAGCAATGTTCACCATCGAGGAGTTGGCCACCGTCCCGCTGTTCTCGGAACTCGGCGACAAAGAACTGGAGTTCCTCGCCGGCGCTGTCGAGGACATCCGACTCAGAGCCGGCGAGTATGCCGCGCATGAAGGCGATGGCCGGTTCCTGGCGGCCGTCATCGAGGGAAAGACCGAGCTGACGAAGCTGGTGAACGGTGTCGAGCAGGTGATCGGCATCCGCCGTCCCCGCGAGCTCGGCGGGGAGATTCCGATGACGCTGGGCACACCGTTGCCGGCGAGCATGCGGGCCGTCGAACCGTCTCGGGTGCTGAAGCTGACGGTCGAGGATTTCCACACGCTGGCGGCCATGGCACCCGCGGTGTCCGCCGCTGTCGGCGCCGCCGCGATGGAACGCATGGACATGCTCACCAACGTCGCCGCGCAAACGCCCGAGACCACGATGTGCGTCATCGGCCCGCGGCAAGATTCGGGCGTCCACAACTGCGACAGCTTCCTGCATCGCAACCAGATCCCGTACGAGCGGCTCGATTCCGACGAGCCCGCAGTCGCGGCGCGCGTCGGCGGCGCCGGGGTGTCCGGCCCCTATCCGGTGGTACTGCTGCCCGACGGCACTCAGCTCGTCGCCCCGACGATGCGCGTGGTCGCCACGGTCGCCGGGCTGACGGTGGCGCCGAGTCGCTCCCAGTACGACGTGGTGATCGTCGGCGGCGGCCCCGCGGGCCTGACTGCCGCGGTCAACGGCGCCTCCGAAGGTCTGCAGACGGCGCTGATCGAATCGTTTGCGCCGGGCGGACAGGCCGGCACCTCGACCCGCATCGAGAACTACACCGGGTTCCCGTACGGCGTCTCCGGCGACGAACTGGCCAGCCGCGCGCTGCAACAGGCGAAGCGACTCGGCGCCGAAATCGTTGTCACCCGTCGCGTCGAGAGCATCGACCCCGCCGAGATGACGGTCATCTTGAACGGGCACGACGTCGTCCGGACAAGGGCGATCGTTTTGGCGACGGGCGTCGAGTGGCGCCGACTCGGCATCGATGCCGTGGAGCGGTTCGTCGGCGCGGGCGTGTATTACGGCGCGGCGCGCAGCGATGCCAGCCTGGCGCAGGGCAACGACGTGTATCTGATCGGAGCGGGCAACTCGGCCGGCCAGGCCGCCGTGTTCTTCGCCAATCATGCGCGATCGGTGACGCTGCTGGCGCGGGGCGATTCGCTGGCGGAGAGCATGTCGCAGTACCTCGTCGACCGGATCGCGACGAAAGCCAACATCCGGGTGGAGACGCACGCGGAGGTGGTCGCTGTGCACGGTGACGAACAGCTCGAGGCGATCCAGGTGAGGGATCGTGCGACGGGCACGACCTCGCGTCGGGATGCGACGGTGGTCTTCGTCCTCATCGGCGCGGAGGCGGCGACCGACTGGCTCCCCGCTGAGGTCGCGCGCGACGACCACGGCTTCGTGCTGACGGGCACCGATGTGCGGCGCCACGGCGGGTGGCCCGCCGACCGTGAGCCGTTTCCACTCGAGACGAGCGTCCCGGGCATATTCGCCGTCGGCGACATCCGGTCCGGATCGGTGAAGCGCGTCGCGGCCTCGGTCGGCGAGGGCGGCGTCGCGATCGCCCATGTGCACCGGTATCTCCAGTCGAACCCCTGACAGACCCTTGACCATGACGCGGCTCACAGTAATATGACCAGTGGTCATCGACCCCTGGGAGGCTCCCGATGCCGACGGTCACATGGGCTCGCGTCGATCCGCGCCGTCGCGCCGCTGTGATAGCGGCCGCGGAGGCCGAGTTCAGCGCGCACGGCTTTTCGCGAGGCAGCCTGAACGTGATCGCCCGGCGCGCGGGGGTGGCCAAAGGCAGCCTGTTCCAGTACTTCGCCGACAAGCGGGATCTCTACTCCTACATCGCCGATATCGGCAGTCAACGGGTGCGCTCCTATATGGAACAGCGCATTACGGAACTCGATCCGGGCCGGCCGTTCTTCGAATTCGTCACTGCCCTTCTCGACAGCTGGGTCGCGTACTTCGCCGACCATCCGCAGGACCGCGCCCTGCACGCCGCGTCGAGTTTCGAAGTCGACACCGATGCCCGCGTCAGCGTGCGGACCGTCATCCATCGCCACTACCTGGAAGTCCTGCGGCCGCTCGTCCGCGATGCCCACATGCGCGGAGATCTGCGCCCGGACTGCGACACCGACGCGCTGCTCTCGCTGCTGCTGATGATCTTCCCGCATATGGCGCTGGCGCCGTATGTGCGCGGCATGGACCCGATCCTCGGGCTCGACGACCCCACACCGGAGCAGCCCGCACTCGCGGTGCGCAGGCTCGTCGCCGTCCTGGCGGACGCCTTCTCCTCCCACAGCCCAGCCCAAATGATCAAGGAGGTCACACAATGACAACGACACGGACCCGCTCCGCCTCCCTCGCCGCGGGAGGCCTCAAATGGGACAGCCTGCCGCTCAAGCTGTTCGCCGGCGGCAATGCCAAGTTCTGGAATCCCGCCGACATCGACTTCTCGCGCGACCGTGAGGATTGGGAGTCGCTGTCCGAGCTCGAACGCGAATGGGCAACCCGGCTCTGTGCCCAGTTCATCGCGGGCGAAGAGGCCGTTACCCAGGACATCCAGCCGTTCATGGCGGCGATGCGAGCGGAAGGGCGACTCGGGGACGAGATGTACCTCACGCAGTTCGCCTTCGAGGAAGCCAAGCACACGCAGGTGTTCCGGTTGTGGCTCGACGCCGTTGGTGTCACCGACGACATGCAGGTCTTCCTCGACGACCTGCCCACCTATCGGAAGATCTTCTACGAAGAGCTGCCGGAATCGCTCGATACGTTGGCCACCGATCCCTCACCGGCCGCTCAGGTACGCGCATCAGTGACCTATAACCACGTCATCGAAGGCATGATGGCACTGACGGGATACTATGCGTGGCACCGGATTTGCGTCGACAACAACATCCTGCCGGGCATGCAGGAGCTGGTGCGGCGCATCGGCGACGACGAGCGCCGCCATATGGCGTGGGGCACCTTCACCTGTCGGCGACATGTCGCCGCCGACGACTCCAACTGGGCGGTGTTCGAAGAGCGGATGAACCAGTTGATCCCGATGGCGTTGCAGAACACCGACGACGCCTACGACCTCTACGAGGAAGTTCCGTTCAACCTCGAGAAGGACGAGTTACAGCAGTACGCCGCCGACAAGGGGATGCGGCGGTTCGGCACGATCAGCAGCGCCAGAGGACGCCCGCTCGAGGAGATCGACATCGACTACTCGCCGCTGCAACTCGAGGACACGTTCGCCGCCGAGGACGCCAAGGCGCTGGCCGCCTCCGCCTAGACGACCACGCGCTCTTCCCGTCCGTCGGTCAACACCGCAGCGCATCGCCGCGCTGTGCGAACTCGTAAGCTCGGCAAGTACGGCTCCGACAAATACGTGTATCCGAAGGCGACCCTGGCCGAGTTGCGGTCGTGGTTCGAAAACGAACTGGCCACAAGCCTTCCCGCGGCACGCACGCTGTACGGCAAGTAGCGTCGACGGACTACTGCCGCTGAACCTGTTCGAGCGCCAGACCGGTACTACGGGGGCCGAGCAGGCCGACGTCCACGCACAACAACACGATCAGGGCCGCCGAACCGGAGAACACCGCGACCGGCCCGAGGGCCGCCAGCGCCGGCACCGCCACGAACGGCATCACGGTCGAGGTCGCGCGGGACAGCGAGTAGCAGATGCCGCTGGCCGTGCTGCGGATCGCGGTCGGGAAGATCTCGGCCTGATAGATATGGAAGCCGTTCGAGAAGATGTTGGACACAGCGGTTAGCAGGAAGCCCGCGACGACGATCACCACGACATTCGTCGAGGCGGCGAACACGATGCCGCACACACCGATTCCCAGCGCAGCCGCGATGATCAGATACTTGCGTTCGAATCGCTCGACCAACGGCACCGACAGCAATGACCCCAGGGGGTACCCGGCGAACGCCAGCGCTGCGTAGCCCAGCGACTCGGTCACCTCGAACCCCTTGCTCACCAACACCAGTGGGGCCAGGGTTGCGAACCCGTAGTAGGCGACCGTCTGCAGAATCTGGAAGATCACCAGCATCACGGTGCGCTTGCGGTAGTCGCGGAAGGCAATTCGCAGCACTTGGGCGACGCTGGGGGCGTCGTCCCCCGATGCCTCTTCGGGCAGGTGTTCGGCGACCACCGTGCCGGGCGCCACCTTGGCCACCACGGACTCGACGACCTCGCGGGCCTCGGCGTGGCGACCGCGGCTCTCCAGCCAGCGCGGCGACTCCGGCAGCATGGTCCGGACGGCCATGATGAACACCGCCCCGAGGCCGCCGAACAGTAGCAGCCAGCGCCACCCGTCGATTCCGAACAGTTCATGCCGCGCAACGAGTTTGCCGCCGAGCAGGGCCGCCAGTGGCACGCCGAGGAAACCGACTGTGTACGCCCATGCCGTCATCCGGCCGCGGTGTTTGGCGGGGATGAACTCGGCCAGATAGGTGTCGACGAGGACCAGCTCGGCGCCCAGCCCGATGCCGGCGACGAGACGCAGCGCCAGAAAGGCCTCGATGTTCGGCGAGAAGGCGGCGGCAAACGAAAACAGCGAGTACACAAGCAGATTGAGGATGAAGACGCGCCGCCGACCGAGCCGGTCGGCGGCGATCGACAGCAGGTTCGCGCCGATGAACATACCGGCGAAGCCCGCGGCGATCACCATCGACTTGCCCAGGGTGCCCAGACCCCATTCTCTGGCCAACACCGGCGCCAGCACGCCGCCGAGGAAGACCTCGTACAAATCGAAGAACGTGCCAATGCCGACCAGCACGACCAGCCGCCAGTGCCAGCGACTCACGGGCAGTCGTTCCAATACCGACGATGCCGCGGTAACCGCCGCCGGACTGGCCATGTTCCCCCCTCATCGCCTCCGTCAGGCCTGACGTGAACTTACTCGGTTACTGGGAGTCGCCGGCCTGCCCCTCGGGCTGACCGAGCGCTGGCGGCCGATGGTGTCCGGCGGATGTGCGGCGTGCCGTCGCGGCGGCGACCCAGCGGTGCTACCGCGATCGAGTGACGGGTCAGAAGCGGTTGGGTTTCACGGCAGCGGCACGCACCATCTGAGCTTGGTGCCACTCTTGGGCAGGGCGTCCACCGAGAAGGAGCCGCCGGCGTCGTCGGCGCGATGTCGAAGGTTCGCCAGCCCGCTCGACGTCACGTCCGCGTCGATGCCACGGCCGTCGTCTGTGACCTCGATGCACAGGTCGTCCCCTACGGCCACGCTGACCTGCAGCGTCGATGCCTCCGCATGGCGGACGGCGTTGCTGACCGCTTCCCGCACCACCGCTTCGGCGTGATCGGCGAGAGCCGCATCCACGACCGACAGAGGACCCGAGAACTGCACGGTGGTTCGCATCTTCGGATCGGCGAACTGCGCGACCGCCTCGTCGAGGCGTTGCCGCAGCCGGGTGACGCCGGACTGCCCTCCGTGAAGATCGAATATCGCGGTGCGGATTTCCTGGATGACCTCTTGCAGGGAGTCGATGCTTTCGGTCAGTCGCTGTTGCACCTCGGGGGTGCGCGCACGAGGGACGGCTCCCTGCAGGTTGAGCCCGACGGCGAACAGGCGCTGAATCACGTGATCGTGCAGATCGCGGGCGATGCGGTCGCGGTCGGTCAGCACGTCCAGCTCGCGCATCTGGCGCTGCGTGGTGGCCAGCTGCCACGCGAGCGCCGCCTGATCGGCGAAGGCGGCCATCATGTCGAGCTGCTCGGCGCTGAAGGGCTGCGCTCCGTGCGGCCGCAGCGCCACCAGCACACCGGCGACGGTGTCCGTTGCTCGCAGCGGAAGCACCAGCGCCGGGCCTGTTTTCCGGAGTTCGGGGGCGAGGTCGACGCTGTCGAAGCGACCCGGCGTGCGCTGAAAGAACGCCTCACCGATGGCGCTGTCCCTGACCGGCACAGCGTGCAGGGCGGTGGCGGTACCGTCGCCCGAGGTCGCCGCAACAACGAGCTCATCGAACTCAGCCGACGGTGCGTCGGGGTCCTCGGGGACGGCGACCAGTGTCTGGTCGGCGCCGCTGAGCTGGCGTGACTCGTCGGCGACGAGCCGAAACACCCGATCGGGATCGGTGCCCGACAACATCTCCGTGCCGATGTCCCGGGTCGCCTCGATCCACGATTGACGGGCCTTGGACTGCTCGTACAACCGGGCGTTCTCGATGGCGATACCCGCCGCCGCGGCGAGCGCCTGCACCAGCACCTCGTCGTCCTCGCTGAACGGCTGACCGCCCGCCTTCTCGGTCAGGTAGAGGTTGCCGAACACTTCGTCGCGGATGCGCACCGGGGTCCCGAGGAACGTGCTCATCGGCGGATGATTGGCGGGGAACCCAACGGATGCCGCGTGGTGGGAGATGTTGTCGAGCCGGATCGGTTTGGGATCGTCGATCAGCACCCCGAGAACCCCGCGACCCTCCGGCAGGTGGCCGATCTTCTCGCGCATATTCTCGTCGATGCCTTCGTAGATGAACTCGACGAGTTCGTGGTCCTGACCGCGGACGCCCAGCGCTCCATATTGCGCATCAACCAATTCGATCGCGGTGTGCACGATCGTCCGCAGGGTTTCGTCGAGTTCCAACCCCGACGTGACGACGAGCATGGCATCGAGCAGCCCGTCGAGCCGATCGCGCCCCTCCACGATCTGCTCGACGCGATCCTGAACTTCCGACAGCAACTCCCGAAGCCGCAGTTGGGAAAGGGTGTCCCGCAGCGGACGCTTGCTGCTTTCACCACCCGAATCGACCTCGCCGGTCACGAGCCCATCGTCTCACCCGACCTATCCGCAAGACGAACTTTCATCAAGAACTAGGCGTTCGCCGGGATCCTCACCGCGGTCAATGTACGCCTGACCTGCTGCCGATACGCCTCGGCCGCGCGGTCGCGCAGGCCCCGCATCATCTTCTGTTCCATCACGAAATGCGGGATGTCGAACAGCGCGTGCCCCACAGCCCCGCCGCTGCCCCTGATCAGCAGCCGCGTCCACCCCGCGCCGCCGTGGAGGTAGAAGCCCCAGGCCCCCGACGCCTTCTCGCCGCGCCGCACCCGCGCGTAGTCGTCGGGCGACATCAGCACCAGGTGGGAGTTCGGCTTGACCGCCGCCACGATCTGCCGGGCCTTTTCTCCGTATCTGCGCGCCAGCCACACGGTGTCTCCCACGCGCGGGTGCTGCCACTCGGGATGGATGTCGTCGGCGTTGTGGATCTCCGCGCCCACGGCACGTTCGAGCCAGGAGTAGCTGTAGAACCCGCCGCGGTCCTCCCCGATCTGCGCCAGCCACGGCCATACCGCTTCGATCGGTGCATCGATCGTGACCGCCCTTGTCGTGCGCGGCGCATCTGCCCGTACCACCTCGTCGCCGGGCAGCGGGGCATCCACTTCGTCGGCTTCCGCTCCCCAGGAGTACATCCGCGGCTTGAGTTCGGCCCGATACAGGCCGGCGAGGCCGATGGCTGCCATCAGCGCGCTCATCAGTGGTCTTTGCTTACCCATACGCCGACGCTAGAAGTGGCGCGCCGGGCATCGAAGGGCCCAAAGTCCCTGCGACTACCGCCGAATGATTCTTACCCAGCGTTTCGCCGCCGCAGCACCATTACGCGATGGCTGGCAACAAGTGGCTGGTGATGGAGCCCTCTCCCGACGGAGAGGTCGCACTGTTCTGCACCCGGTTGGCGGGTGCAGGCCGGTATCTGCCCGCCACACACCTCACGACAGATGCACTGATGTCGACCACCCGCCATCGCACGCACATAGATCTGGAGCGGCTCACAGGCATCCACGAGCGGCGCGTGTCCGTCGGCGACGAGGATTCCTACAGCCTTGCCACCGGTGCCGCACTGGCCTGCCTGGACAAGGCGGGGCGCGATGCCTCCTCGGTGGACGCGGTCATCAGTTGCAGCATCACCAAATTCCGCGGCGGCCTGACACAGTGGCTGGAGCCGACGATGAGCAGTGCCGTGGCACACGCCATCGGGGCCGACAGCGCGATGACGTTCGATCTGTCGAACGCCTGCGCGGGAATGCTCTCGGGGGTCACGGTCGCCAACAACTGGATTCGTCAGGGCTCGATCGAACGCGCGCTCGTGGTGAGCGGCGAGTACATCTCGCAACTCGGCGAGAACGCCGCCAAGCACATTCGCAGCATCATGAGTAAGGAGCTCGCGTCGCTGACCCTCGGCGACGCGGGTGCCGCCCTGCTCCTGGAGCGGGCGCCGGTCGGCAGCGCAGGAATCAGGCTGGCAGGGTTCACCACCGTCGCCGACTACAGCAGGCTGTGTCTCGGCTACCCCAAGGGCGGCGAGCCCGGTGCCCGAATGTTCACCGATGCCAGGGGGATTCACCAGGCCGCGATGTCGAACACCCCGATGCTGCTGCAGGAGGTGCTCGAGACGGTGGGTATCTCGATCCATGACATCGACCACGTCATCACCCACCAGACGTCGGCCCGCGCGATCCGGAAGGGTATGGCCAAGATGTCGTCGGTATTCGGCGACACCCCCCGTCACGATGCGGTCATCACCGTCGACAGATACGGCAACACGGCATCGACGACCCACACCGTCGCCCTGGTGGAAGAACTCGAGGCACAACACATCCGCCCCGGCGAGACGATCGCCCTGATCGCTCTGGCATCGGGGTTGGAAATCGGTGTTGTGCTGCTGTCGCTGGATGAGGAACTGGTAGGACGCTATGGGCACGGTCATTGAGCAAGTGCGGTTGGCCGAAGGGCACTGGCGCGAGCGGCACAGCGCACTGCGACTCGCGGTCAAGGCGGCTCGCGACTGCCTCCACGACGCGGGACGCCAGCCGCATGACATCGACCTGCTGATCAACGCCGGAATCTACCGCGACCGCAACCTCGGCGAACCGGCTCTCGCGGCGATTATCCAGGAGGACATCGGCGCCAATCCCGAGGACCCGCACGCGGGTTCGCACGGCACCTTCTCCTTCGATGTGATGAACGGCTCCTGCGGCGTGCTTACCGCCCTGCAGGTCGTTGACGGATTCCTCCGGTCTCACGCCATCGACTGCGCGTTGGTGGTGGCCAGCGACGCCGATCCCGGGCACGGGATGAGCGAACGCTTCCCGTTCTCACCCGCGGGTGCTGCGCTGCTGTGCGACTGGACCGACGACGACCGCGGACTCGGCCGAACGTATTGGGCGACGCTACCGGACACTCGCGAAACATACAGCGCCACAGTCGGACTCGTAGACCACCGGAACGTCCTGCGCTTCGACGTATCCGCAGGAGCCGACGACACATTCGCCGAAGCCGCAGCCCAAGTTGCCGAGCGCTGCCTGACCGCCTCGTCGTTGCGCATCGAGGATGTCGACGCGATCGTCGCCGCCCCTGCGGCGCCCGGTTACCGCGCCGCGCTCGCGACGCGACTCAACGTATCGCCGGAGCGGATCGCGATCGCCGACGATGAACGCATGCATACGGTGTCGCTGGCCTCCGCCTTCGCCGATGCCTCACAGCGCACGCCGAGCGGCGAACAGATTCTGATGGTCGCCGCGGGCGCGGGCGTCACCGCCGGTGCCGCGTTGTACCGGCTGTAGAGATCAGCTCAGCACGGCGCCTTCGTCCGAGGGCTCATCGGCCAACTCGAACAACTTCTCGACATCGGCACGGGTGCACGCCGAAGTGCCCGGTGTCAGAAGTTTCGCCGTCGCGGCCGCGATGCCGTACCGCACCGACGAGGCCAGCGACCACTGGTGGGTCAATCCGACAGTGATGGCGGCGACCATCGCATCGCCCGCACCGACGCCACTGACCGCATGCACCGGAATCGCACGGAACCTCAGGCTCTCGCGGGAGGTGGCCAGCAGCGCGCCGTCAGCACCCAGTGAAACCACGATAGCCTGTGCGATGCCGCGGTCGATGAGGTCGTGAGCGGCCGCCAACTGCTCGGCTTCGGTCTCGAGCGGACTGGCAAAGCATTCACGCAGTTCCCGGACGCTCGGCTTCAGCAGGAAAACACCCGACTTGACGTGGCTGAGCCCGCCGCCGGAGGTATCGAGTATCAGCGGTACGCCCAGATCTCGGCAGACGTTCGCGACGCGCTGGTAGAAGTCCGGCGGCACGCCCGGCGGAAGGCTTCCGCTCGCGACGACGAACTTGGCCGACACCGCGGCCGTGCGCAGTTTGTCCAGGCACAAGGCTTGCTCGAAGAAGGTGAGATGTGGGCCGGGCAGCACGAATCGGTACTGCTTCCCGGTGCTGCGTTCATTGACCGTGAAGCTCTCGCGGGTCGGACTGCCGGTGATCACGCGGGCCACCGGCACGTCAGCCTCCCCGACGAGATCGGTGACCACTGCACCCGTCGGTCCGCCCGCCGGGTACACCGCCGTCACCGATGCGCCGAGCACCCGCGCGAAGCGGGCGACATTGATGCCGCCGCCTCCGGCGTCATACCGGGTCGCGTCGCAACGGACTTTGTCCGTTGGACGCACGACATCGGTGTTGGTGGTGATGTCCAATGCCGGATTCATCGTCAAGGTGACGATCGATGGCCTGCTGTCAATCGAGCCTGACGATTTCATACGGTGTGCGCTCCGATTCTGTGATGTCGCTTCATAATCCCGTTGGAAAGGTTTCCGGTGTCTCGCCCTCGACCCATAGGCTGGTCACCTCGAGGGGTTCCAGCGCGGTGGTCTCGTCGATGTGAATGATCGCGTCGAACTGTTCGCCGGGCCGGACGTGGTAGTAGTGGCTCTGCCGTTCGGTGGCGGGCAGATAGATGACGCCGATCGCCCGGCCGAGGCGGACCACGTCCAGCGGTTCGGCGGCGTCGCGGCTGATCGCCGACGACACCAGGAACTCCGGATTGTCGACCTCGTGGAAGAACTCCTCGACGCTGCCATTGAGTGCCGGCCTGACGAACTTGCGTTCGGCAGCACCGCCCCATTCACTGGCTGCGGTCACTGTTCCGGTATAGGTCGTGAACCCGATCAACCGAGATGCATCGCCGTAGTGCTCGCGCGCCAGTTGGCCGAGTGTCAACTGGCCATCGGAGCCGACTTCGGTGGCCCGCGCGTCGCCGACGTGAGAGTTGTGCGCCCACACCACGATTCGCGCCGGCTCGCCGTCGTGGCGATCCATATGCGTCAGCAGCGCCTGCAACGTCTGCGCCATGTGCTTGTCCCGCAGATTCCAGGACGTGACACGCCCACCGAACATCGCGCGGTAGTAGCTCTCGGCGTTGCGCACCGTCTGCGCGTTCTGCTGCGCGTAGAACTGCTCGTCCTCGGCGAGCAGTCCGTCGCGGCGGGCATGTTCGAGCGCGCTGCGCTGCATGTCGACCAGTTGCTCGATCACCAGCCGTTCGCAGGACAGACCGGCGCCGAACGCCGCGGCGAAACCGTAGGCCTGGCCGTCGTCGGCAGAGGTGTGATCGAAGCACGCATAACGCTCCCGCGCCCTCGCAGCCGCCGCGGGATCGACGTTTTCCAGGTAGTCGATCACCTCGCGCATCGACCGATGGAGGCTGTAGAGATCCAATCCGTAGAAGCCCGTTTGCCGTTCGTCGCTCGAGCGCCGACGCGCGTTGTGCGCATGCAGCCAGTCCACGAAGTCGCGGACCACGGTGTTTCTCCACATCCATGCCGGGAAGCGTTCGAAGCCGCTGAGCGCCCTCTCGGCGGACGCGTCGTCGCCCAACCCGCGCACATAGCGGTTCACGCGATAGGCGTCTGGCCAATCGGCTTCCGCCGCCACCGCGCAGAACCCCTTTTCCTCGATCAGCCACTTCGTGATCTCCGCACGGGCGCGGTAGAACTCGTGTGTGCCGTGAGAGCTCTCACCGATGAGCACGATGCGCGCATCGCCGATGATCTCGTCCAGTGCCTCTCGCGGCGGCATGCCCGAAGGTGCGTCGACCGCGCTGCGGGCAACCACCTCAGCGGGCGTTTCCGCAACACGGATCCTCGCGGTCGCGAGGCCTGTGGTCGGGGTGGCCAGCAGCTCGCGCACTTCATCGTCGGTGGTTTGGCGGAAATCCCAGAACGACTCGCCCACCGCGAGGAATGGAGTGGGCATCGACGCGCAGACGACGTCGTCGACGAGGCCTGCGAACTCGCGGCACGTCGACTCCGGGGCCGCTGGTACCGCGATGACGATTTCGGCCGGTTCCATCTCTTGCAGAGCCTGCACCGCGGCGAACATGCTGGCACCCGTGGCGAGCCCGTCGTCGACGAGAATCACGGTCTTGCCGGCCAACTCGAGACGCGGACGGCCACCGCGATACGCGGCTTCGCGACGGAGCAGTTCGCGCCCCTCGCGCTCGGCCACATCGCGCAGCTGTTGCGGTGTGACGCGCAGCGCCCGCAGCACGTCATCGTTGACGACCACCCGGCCCCCACTCGCCAGCGCGCCCATCGCGAACTCTTCGTGTCCGGGCGCTCCGAGTTTGCGCACGATGAACGCGTCAAGCGGGGCGCCCAGCGCCGCGGCAACCTCCCAGGCGACGGGCATACCGCCGCGCGGCAACCCGAGGACGACGACGCCCTTTCTGCCGCGATACGCGCCAAGCATTTGCGCCAGCACACGTCCGGCCTCCCGGCGGTCGCGGAAGACGCGCCGCGGAGCATTTCTGGTCATTCCTCGCGCACGAGTCATCGTCTCGCTCCGTTCACTGTTTGCGTTGCCCCATCATCGTGGCGACGATGCGGGCTGCTGCAGGGCTTCGATGTGCTGCAGGGTGCCGGCCATCATGCGGCGGGCCAGATCCGCCAGGGCCCTGGCGACCGCCAGCTCGTCGCCGATGTGAGCGTGGTAGCGGTCGGTGGGCCCGAGCCGAGCCAGCCCCACGCCGACAGCCTCCTGGTCACGCCAACGCAGCCGAGCCTTCGCCCGTGTCTGGCCGTCGTGTTCGTCGATCGCGATGGTCGCCACCCATCCCTTGCGGACGTGGCTGGTGTCGTCGTCCATCAGGATTTGACCTCGACGTGCTTCTCAGCCGCCTTGTCGGCGGCCACCGGGACCGAGACAATCAGGATTCCCTTGTCATACGTCGCCGTGATCGCGTCCTCGTCCGCCCCGCGCGGGAGAGTGACTGATCGGGTGAACGAGCCGTAAGAGAACTCCGAACGACCGTCGGACTCCTTCTTCTCCGTCCGCTCAGCCTTGATCGTCAGCTGTCCGTCGCGAACCGTGATCTCGACATCCTTCGCGGGGTCGACTCCGGGTATCTCGGCCCGGACTTCGTAACTGTCGTCTGTCATCTCGTCCTCGACCCGGATGATGTGGTTGCCGAACGCTGGACGAAGGGCCGCCCACGAGGGAAAGCCCTCGAACAATTCCGACAGTTCCGGAAAGAACGACCGGGGCCGCTGCTGCGCGGGAAGCTTGCTCATGATCACTCCTCAAAACGAAATAGGAACCTCACCTGAATCCGACCACCGCACGCCCACCATCGGTAGGGACCGAAGTCCCGCGCAGGGGGGCCGTTCGTCGGCGACATCGGGCACCGGCATCCGCCTACCGTGGGTAACTGACAAGCGCAGTGAACGGCGGTGGATATGCCCGGAAAAAGCGGGATGCCACAGGAGACTCATGTCGGGCTGACATCGGCCCAGGCCCGCGAACTGTTGGTGGAGCTCGGCGCCAATCGCCTTCCCGCACAGCGCACCACCCCGTGGTGGAAGCGGCTGGCAGCGGAGACGACCCACTTTTTCGCCTTGTTGCTCTGGGTGGCGGCAGGTTTGGCGTTCGTGGCCGGGATGCCACAACTCGGCGTCGCAGTGGTTCTCGTCGTCGTGCTGAACGGCTTGTTCGCTTTCGCCCAGGAAGAGCGGGCGCAGCATGCCGCGGAAAAGCTGCGAGAGATGCTGCCGCGACGCAGCACAGTGTTGCGAGACGCTGTGCCGCAACAGGTTCCGGCTGAAGAGCTGGTCGTCGGCGATGTTGTGCTCTGCTCGGAGGGCGATCGGATATCGGCGGACGCGACGATCGACGAGGCCGCCAGCTTCGCGGTCGACACATCCGCGCTGACCGGTGAGAGCGTTCCCGAGCATCCAGGCGTCGGTGACAGCCTGTTCGCCGGCTGCTTCGTCACGGAAGGTGAGGCGCGGGCACATGTCGTTGCCACGGGCACGCACACCAGACTCGCCGCCATAGCTTCTCTTACTCAGGCTCAGCGCAACTCGCCGACACCACTGAGGCTGGAACTCGCCCGCATGTCACGCGTCATCGCGTTCGTGGCCGTCGCCGTCGGGGCGGGTTTCTTCGGTATAGCGCTCCTTGTCGGAATGCCTGCGTCGGACGGGTTCTTGTTCGCTGTCGGCGTCACCGTCGCGGTCGTACCCGAAGGTCTGTTGCCCACTGTCACGCTGTCGTTGGCGATCGGCGGCCAGCGAATGGCAAAGAAACATGCCCTGGTACGGCATCTGGAGGCGGTCGAGACGCTGGGCTCGACGACATTCATCTGCACTGACAAGACGGGCACACTCACCCAGAACGAGATGTCGGTGGTCGAAGCGTGGACGCCGCACGGCAGCGCACGAGTGCGGGGCGTCGGCTATCAACCGGTCGCCGAGGTCGACTACGACTCCCCCGACATCGGCGGTGTTGTTCGGCTGTTGGCAGACGCGGCGGTCTGGTACTCCTCGGGGCGGGTTCACCACGTCGACGGGGTATGGAAACCTAGCGGCGACCCCATGGAAGCGGCGCTGGATGCGTTCGCCCGGAGAGTCGGTGGCGGGTCAAACGACCACCCGCTCGATCCGGTTTCTCGCAAGTTTCCGTTCGACGCCAGGCGCCGCCGCATGTCGGTGATGGTCGGCCGACGCGTCCTCGTAAAAGGGGCCCCTGATGCGGTCTTCCCTTTCTGCGTGGACGTTGGCAGCGCTCCCGAAGCGCTGGAGCGACTGGCGCGCCGCGGACTACGGGTGCTGGCGACTGGCGCGCCGCGGACTACGGGTGCTGGCGATCGCCGCTCGCGATCTCGAGGCGGGCGAGCCTCATCCGACCAGCGCGGAGTCGGCGGAGATCAACCTCCGATTGATCGGCCTGGTCGCGCTCGAGGATCCGCCGCGACCCGGTGTCGAGCGCGTTCTGCGGCGGTGCAGGCGTGCCGGCATGCGGGTGGCGATGGTGACGGGCGATCATCCGGAAACAGCGGCGGCGATCGGTCGCGAAATCGGGCTCGTCGTCGGCCCCGACTCCATCCTGGTCGGCGCCGAACTGCCGGACGATCTGAACGAGTTGGGGCATGTGGTGGATCGAGACGGAATTGTCGTCGCGCGGGTCACCCCCGAAGACAAATTGCGAATCGCGCGGGCGCTGCGCGCGCGTGGACATGTCGTCGCCATGACCGGAGACGGGGTCAATGACGCACCGGCGCTCAGGGAAGCCGCTATCGGTGTGGCGATGGGTCGAAGCGGTACCGACGTCGCCCGCGAAGCCGCGGATCTGGTGCTTCTAGACGACAATTTCGAAACGATCGTGGCCGCCATTGCCCAGGGCCGATCAACCTTCGCCAACATCCGGCGATTCCTCACCTACCACCTGGCCGACAACGTCGCCGAACTTGCGCCGTTCGTCGTGTGGGCGCTCACCGGCGGCCGCTTCCCGCTCGCCATCGGTGTGCTTCAAGTGCTGGCATTGGATATCGGTACCGATGTGTTCCCGGCACTAGCGCTTGGCGCCGAGCCGCCGGACGAGGGTGTCCTCGACGCCCCTCCCGCGCGCCGTCATCTGGTCGACCGGCAGTTGTTGTTCCGCGCGGTCGCGGTGCTCGGCGCCGTCGAGGCCGTCGTGGCCCTCACCGCATTCGTGATGTCGTTCGCGGCCCAAGGGTGGCACCCCGGTGGGCCGTTCCCGGCCGGCACCACGCTGTTGGCCGCCTCGGGCGCGGCATTCACCGCGATCGTCCTGGGGCAGGCAGCCAATGCGTTTGCCTGTCGCAGCACGATCCGGCCCGCGTGGTCGCTCGACCCACGGACGAATCCGGCATTGATCGTCGCAGTGATAGTCGAGCTGTTATTGCTGGCAGCGCTCTTGTACGTGGGTCCCATCGCGCACCTGCTCGGGCAGTCCGGCCCGTCAGTCGGCGGCTTCATCACTGCCGCCATGGCCATACCCGCCGTACTCGGCGCGGACGCGCTGCACAAGTTCTTTCGGCGACACCGATGGGACCACCGGCCCTAGTGGAATGACGTGCTGCCGGTTGAGGGTTGGTGCATGTCAACCACATTGGTGCGCGCCGCCGCCGCGGCCGGCGTGCTGTACGCCGCGCGGCGCTATTACCGCAACTGGGGCACCACCAAGGACGAGTGCCAGATGACGCTTCCCGGTGACGAGTTGGTCAAGCAGCCCGCCACCCGGACAACGGAGGGCGTGTCCGTCGAAGCGCCCGCCGCGGCCGTCTGGCAGCACCTGATGCAGCGGATCGACCCCAGCATGACCGTCGTGCAGACCGTCGAGAACAGCGCGCTGGTGCTGCGCGCGGCACCGCCTCAGTTCCCGTGGGAGAGCGTGGTGTCGTATCACGTCCTGCCGCGGTTGGACGACCGCTGCCGTCTGCTCGTGCGCACCCGGATCGCGCTTCGACATCCCGGCCAGGTGGTGCTGGCGGAGCTGGCGGGTCCGGCAACAGCGCTGCGGGCACGCGGGATGCTGTTGGAGATCAAGCACGAGGCGGAGGCCGCCCGGCGTCTCACACCGCGGTGAACTCGCGATCGGGCTCGGAGCCGAACATGAATCGCCTGCCCGTGATACTCATCGGTCGAATGCGCACGTAATGCGGCTTGACCGTGGCGATCCAGGGAAGGAGTTGCGCCTGCTCGGCTTCGGCAATGTCCTCGTCGGTGCGCAGCGAGCGGGCCATCCCCTTGACGATCACACTCCAGCCTTCGGCCACGGTGTGGTCATCGACCTCGAACAACACATTGTGGTTGATGGCCGTGCTGACCAGCTTCGTGCCCTCCGCCGTGCGGAACAGGATCGTGCGGTTCTGCACCACGTAGTTGACCGGGAAGATTTCCGGTTGGCCGTCGACGCTTGTCACCAGTCGCCCCAGCGCTCCGCTCTTCATCAAGTTCCAGCATTCCGACTCCGACAGGATGGAGACGGGTTGAAAGTCTTCGGACATGGGGCGACATTAACCGGCGCGGCGGCCGCCCCGATGTGGCACAAAGTCCTTCAATTCAAGAACCAAGGCCCTCATCGCGGCGAGGACTGTTGGGATGCCATGAATGCAGCTGTGGCAGCAGCGCGTTCTTCTTGTAGTGGTGTTCGGCCATCCGCGTGAGGATGTCGTCGAGTACGACGACCGCTTGCTCGATATGGGCTCCCTTGTTGAGCATGACGCATTCGGCCCGCTCTCCCATTGCGGCATCGCTGATCTCGGCGCGCGAGGGCAACCCACTCCTGGCGAGCTGTTCGAGCACCTGCGTCGCCCAGATCACCGGCAGGTGGGCCGCCTCGCACAGCCACAGAATCTCCTCCTGCAACTCCGCGAGCCGCTCGTAGCCGACCTCGACGGCGAGGTCACCGCGCGCGATCATCACGCCGACTCCGGGTCGGCGCATCGCCGTCATCAACAGTTGCGGAAGGCTCTCGAATGCGCGTCGTGTCTCGATCTTGAGCACGACGCCGACCCGGTCGGCGCCCAACTCCGCGAGTGAGTCGTGCAGCCGCTCGACATCCACCGGGTGCTGCACAAAGGACATCTCGACGACGTCGGCGATTTCGACGATCGTGGCCAGGTCCGCGACGTCCTTGTCGGTCAGCGCCGATACGGGCAGTGCGGTGTCCGGCAGGTTGATCCCCTTGGTTGCACGCAGATTGCTGCCGGACTCGGCCGCGCGCTCGATCCGAACCTCGACTGTGTCGGGGCCGACCGCGGTGATGTGACCGCCGATTCGACCGTCGTCGAAAAAGATCTTCTCGCCGACGCGCGCGCTGCCGAACACTTCGGGCAGCGTGCATCCGATCCGCAAAGCGCCTTCGGGTTCGGGCGGAACAGGCGAGCAGTCGCGCACGACGGTCAATGCGTCGCCGGGACGTAGCCGCAGACTCTGTTCGTGCTCGGGCAGCAGCCCGACCTCGGTCGCGTCGTCACCGCCTTTCACGCGAATGATGGTGCCGGTCTGCAGATATGCGGTCTTGTCGGTGCTGCCGACGATCCCTCCGGCGAACGCCTCGTCCACGGTCAACGACCGCTTCGCGCCGCGGCTGTCGAAAAACGTGACGACATCGGCAATTCGCCTGCGCGACAGCCATTCTGCCGGCACCGGCAGCGCAGCCATCCCCGGCTCGGGCGGCGCCGTCGGATCCTCCGCGGCGGTCAACCACACCCGGGCGGGCGCCAGCACGTGGCCGAGCGCATCGCGACTCGGTCGGATCTTGACGACGCGAGGCCCGGGCTCGATCGGCCCGGTGCGCAGCTTCGGGCCCGCGAGATCCATCGCGACCAGGCAGTTGCGGGATGTCGTGAGTGCGGCCGCCCGCACGTGCGCCGCCATCGCCCGCCAGGCGGCTGGTCCGTCGTGCGCACAGTTGATCCGCGCGACGTCCATACCGCACTCGACCAACCGGAGAACCAATCCCGGATCGGTGGCGGCTTCGGGCGGCAACGTCACCATGATGCGCGTTCCGCGCTCCGCGGGTACCGGGCCGAGCAGCTCGACGGTGCGGCCGGCCAACAACTCGCGGCCCTCATCGGCACCGACGGCGGCGTTGGCCGGCGGGCACCAGCCGTCGTCGAGCATCGCCTGCACCGCGGAGCGGACTAGCCGCAGCGCCGCCTCGACATGTGATTCACTTCGGCCGAGCGAGGACAGTCCGAAGGCGGCCAGCCGGTGCTGGAATTCGCGAAGGTCGAGCTGCCGAATTGCCCAATAATGCGCGACGTTTCGGGCGCTTGGCCGATACTCGGGGGCGACAGCGTCGAGCCACCTCGACCATTGCGACTCCGCCTCGTCGAGCCGCGCGAGCAGGCTGTCCAGTTGACCGAGTAACCGGATCAACTCGGCGTCGGTCTCGTTGCGGGTCAGCAACCCGGTCTCACGAGACACCGACACACCGCACTCCCGACATTGGTCACCGTTGAGCCATCACGCTACCGACCGCCGGTTACCTCCCGGTGAACACGGGCGAGGACTTTAGTCACCAATCGAATGTCCGCAAGCACTGTGCGGAGCGCGTCGAGAAGGCGCACGATGACTCACATGAACAGTGCGGTGATCGATGTCACCGGGCTGCGACAGCTGGTGTCCACGCTGATCGACCGCGGTTACCGCGTCGTGGGTCCGACCACGTCCGATGACGCCATCGTGCTCTCGGAGATCCGCTCCGCCGACGAACTGCCACGCGGATGGGGCGTCGACGTCGGTCCGGGTCATTATCGACTGCGGCGCCGCGACGACGACGCCGCATTCGGCCATTCCGCCGGCCCCCAGTCCTGGAAGCAGTTCCTGCACCCGCAGCGACAGAAGGTGTGGTCCTCCGACGGCGAGGAGCCCGAGGAGCCGCCCCGCTATGCATTCCTGGGCGTACGGGGTTGTGATCTGGCCGCGATCGCGACCTTGAATGGGGTTCTGGGTCAGGGCGCGCACCCCGATCAGGGCTTCACCGGACGACTGGGGCAGATCTTCGTCGTCGCGGTCAACTGCACCGAACCGGGCGGTCTGTGTTTCTGCGCATCAATGGGAACGGGACCGGCAGTCGGCCCCGGCTACGACCTGGCGCTGACCGAACGCACCGGACCGGACGGCTGTCGTTACGTGGTCGATGTCGGCAGCGACGCCGGCGCCGAAGTACTGTCCGCCGTCGCGCATCGGGCCGCCGAACATTCCGAAGTCGATTCGGCCAGAAGCGATGTCGCCGATGCCGCACATCATATGGGCCGCCGGATGCCCAGCGGTGACCTCCGCGACCTGTTGGTCCAGTCCCGCGAGTCGCCGCACTGGGAAGAAGTCGCCAGCCGGTGCCTGACGTGTGGGAATTGCACCATGGTGTGCCCGACGTGTTTCTGCACCAGCGTGGAGGACGTCACCGACCTCACCGGTGAGCACGCCGAACGATGGATGGAATGGGCGTCATGCTTCGAATTCGACTTCACGTTCGTCCATGAGGGCAGCGTCCGTCAGTCCCCTCCGTCGCGGTATCGGCACTGGCTCACCCACAAGCTGGGCACCTGGCACGACCAGTTCGGCACGTCGGGCTGCGTCGGCTGCGGGCGGTGTATCGCATGGTGTCCGACGGGGATCGACATCACCGAGGAGATGACAACACTGTCGGAACTGGCGGGCGGCGGCGATGACTGAGACCGCGACGCGGCAGGTGAGCCACTCGGCGATGCAGCCGGTCCCCTACCACGTGGTCAGCCGCGTCGCCGAGAATCGCGATTCGGCGACGCTGGTGCTCGAGCCCGTCGAACACCCGCTCCCGGCGCCGCAGCCAGGCGAGTTCATGATGATGTACGCCTTCGGCGTCGGCGAGGTGGCGATCTCGGTCAGCGGCGTTCCCACGGCCGCGGACGACACCATCACCCATACCGTGCGCGCGGTCGGCGCGGTCAGCCGAGCGCTGCACGATGCGCAACCCGGCGCGCAGATCGGCCTGCGCGGACCATTCGGGACCAGTTGGGGCGTGGACTCGGCCGTCGGTCGCGACTTGATCATCGTGGCCGGAGGCGTCGGGCTGGCCCCGCTTCGCCCTGTCGTGCTGGCCGCGCTGGCCGACCGGGACCGATTCGGCCGGGTCACGTTGATCGCCGGTGCGCGCTCCCGCGAAGACTTCCTTTTCCAAGGCGAACTCGACGAGTGGGCCCGCGGCGGCGCGATCGACGTGCACATCACCGTCGACGTGCCCGTGCAGGGCTGGCCGGGCGAAGTCGGCTTCGTCACCGGGCCCATGCGGCGACTGCCGGTGCGGCCGGGCCAGACCACCGGATTCCTGTGCGGTCCAGAGGTGATGATGACCAACGGCGCAAAAGAGTTGCTGCGCAAGAACGTTGCGGCGGTCGATATCAGGGTTTCCCTCGAGCGCAACATGCAATGCGGGATCGGCTGGTGCGGACACTGCCAACTGGGACCTCTGCTGCTGTGCCGGGACGGGCCGGTCGTCGATTACGGCGTCGCCGAACCGCTGCTGCGGGTGAAGGAGCTCTGAATGACCACGCCGACGCTGGCCGTCTGGAAGTTCGCCTCCTGCGACGGTTGCCAACTGACGCTCCTCGATTGTGAGGACGAACTTCTGACCATCGCGGGACAGGTGCAGATCGCCACCTTCCTGGAAGCCTCCAGCTCGATCGTGGCGGGACCCTACGACGTTTCGCTCGTCGAGGGCTCGATAACAACGGCTGCTGACGAGCGGCGGATCAAGGAAATCCGCGAGCAGTCGCGGATCCTGGTGACCATCGGCGCGTGCGCAACGGGCGGCGGCATTCAGGCCTTGCGAAACTTCGCCGACGTCGACGAATTCGCCTCGATCGTCTATGCGAAGCCCGAATACATCGACACACTCGCGACGTCCACCCCGGCCTCCGCCCACGTTGCCGTCGACTATCAGCTCCAGGGCTGCCCGATCGACCGCGGGCAGCTTCTCGACACCCTCGCCGCCCTACTGGTCGGGCGTAAACCGCGACTGCCCGCCAAAACCGTGTGTACCGAATGCAAAAACCGCGGCGTCACCTGTGTCGTGGTCGCCGACGGCATCCCCTGCCTCGGTCCGGTGACACACGCCGGCTGCGGCGCCCTGTGCCCGTCCTTCCACCGCGGCTGCTACGGCTGCTTCGGCCCCGCCGCCACTCCCAACACCGCCGCGCTGATTCCGCTGCTGCGCCGCGACGGCATGTCCACCGACGACGTCGAGCGGGTGTTCTCCACGTTCAACGTCGCGCCGTTCACCGACGAGCGGAACGACTGGTGAACCCCGAGACGCGCACGCTCGCCGTCGGCGCCTTGACCCGGGTCGAGGGCGAAGGCGCACTCAACGTCACGCTGGTAGACGGCTCGGTCGAATCCGTGGAGCTGAACATCTACGAGGCGCCACGGTTTTTCGAGGCGTTCCTGCGGGGGCGGGCTTACACCGAGCCGCCCGACATCACCGCCCGGGTCTGCGGCATCTGCCCGGTCGCCTATCAAGTCAGCGCATGCAACGCGATCGAGGATGCGTGCGGTGTGACGGTCGATCCCGAACTGGTCGCGCTGCGCCGGCTGCTGTACTGCGGGGAGTGGATCCACAGCCACACGCTGCACATCTACCTGCTGCACATGCCGGACTTCTTCGGCAAGCCCGACGCCATCAGCCTCGCCAAGGATCGTCCTGAACTGGTGGAACGCGGGCTTGCCCTGAAGAAGGCGGGCAACCGGTTGATGGAGCAGATCGGCGGCCGCGCCATCCACCCGATCAACGTGAAGCTGGGCGGTTTCTACAAAACACCGACGCGCGCGGATCTCGAGCCGCTGGCCGAGATGCTGCGCCGGGCAATGGATGACGCGCTGTTCACCGTGCGGCAGGTGGCCCGGTTCGACTTTCCCGATTCGGAATTCGACCACGAGTTTCTCGCGTTGACGGACCCGCATCACTATCCCATCGAGAACGGAACCATCGCACGCAGCGCGGGCATGCCCTTCCCGGTGGACGAGTACACCTCGCACGTCGTCGAGGCTCAGGTGCCACACTCGACCGCGCTACAAGCGACGCTCGACGGGAACCGCTACCTGACGGGTCCGCTCGCGCGCTACTCGCTCAACTCGGACAAGCTCTCCCCCATTGCGTCCGAGGTCGCGGTCGAAGCCGGGTTGGGTGCGCAGTGCCGCAACCCATTCCGCAGCATCGTCGTTCGTGCGGTCGAAGTGGTGTATGCGGTCGAGGAAGCGCTACGAATCATCGACGAATACGAACGACCACCGCGTCCGTACCTCGACGTGCCAGCCCGTGCCGGCATCGGCCATGGGGTCAGCGAGGCTCCTCGCGGGCTGCTGTATCACCGCTACGAGATCGACGAGGACGGCACGATCCGCTCGGCGACGATGGTGCCGCCGACGTCACAGAACCAGGCCGCGATCGAGCACGAGATGGGTCTGCTGGTCGCCGATAACATCTCGCTGGACGAGGCCGCGCTGACGTCACTGTGCGAGAAGGCGATCCGCAACCACGACCCGTGCATCTCCTGCTCGGCACACTTCCTGACGCTGACGGTCGATCGCCGTTGAGCCGCTTGATGGTCGGCATCGGCAACGGTTTCCGCCGAGACGACGGTGTCGGGCCGGCAGTCGCCGCCGAGATCGCGGGAATCGGAGTCGCCGGAGTGCGCGTGCTGACCTCGACGGGCGAGCCGGGTGAACTCCTCGACGCGTGGGACGGCGTGGCGCTTGCGGTGGTCGTCGACGCCGCCGTCGGCGACGGCGCGGCCCCCGGCCGGATCCGCCGCTGGGTCCCCGGCGACGAGCCTGCGACGGCAGTGAGCTCCCACGAACTCGGCCTGCCCGCGACGTACGCGCTCGGCGAGGCTCTCGGTCACATCCCCGACAGGCTGGTCGTTTTCACGATCGATGTCAGCGAGGTGGGTTACGGCGACGGGCTCAGTCCTCAGGTCGCCGCGGCGGTACCGCATGTGGTGGGCGCGGTGCTCACGGAGTTGAGGCGATAAGGGAGTTCGAGCACGAACACAACCCGTGCTTGACGCTCCCCACCCCAAACCGGCTGGCACCCAACTTCATCAGTCGATCGAATACCGCGGTGGGCCCGCCTGGCTCGGGACTTACTACCTGCCATCGAGGACTAAAGACTCCTCAGTCGCGCTCAGCGCACCCATAGCGTCGAACGCACGGAATGCAGTTGCGTCCTCGCATGCCGAGTTGGGAGCACACCGATGTCAAACACTCTGGTACCACCACCGGTCGAACGCCGCCCCGCCAGCGCCAAGGCCGGCCTCGGACTGGCCGCGCTGACCGCGATCGTCGTCGGGTCGATGATCGGCAGCGGCATCTTCGCGCTGCCCTCCCAGATGGCCGCCAGCGCCGCACCCGGCCCGCTTCTCATCGGGTGGGTGATCACCGGTGTCGGCATGCTGATGCTGGCCTTCGTCTTCCAGACGCTGGCGTCGCGCAAGCCCGACGTCGATGGCGGCGTGTACGGTTACGCGCGAGCCGGTTTCGGCAACTACATCGGCTTCACGTCGGCATTCGGCTACTGGATGTCCGCCTGGGTCGGCAACGTCGCCTACCTCGTGCTGCTGTTCTCGACACTGGGCTACTTCTTCCCGGCCTTCGAAGGCGGCGCGACGGTGCCCGCGATCATCGGCGCGTCCGTGCTGTTGTGGATCGTGCACACGATGATCTTGCGCGGTGTCCAGACCGCCGCGTTGGTCAACATCGTGGTGACCGTCGCCAAGGTCGTGCCGATCCTGGTCTTCATCGCGATCGCCGCCGTCGGCTTCAAGGCGGGACTGTTCACGGCCGACTTCTGGGGCAAGACAACACAAATCGACGGTGCGCCGCTCGGCGACACCGTGACCCAGGTCAAGAACATGATGCTGGTGACGGTGTGGGTGTTCATCGGCATCGAGGGTGCCTCGGTCTACTCGCAGCGTGCCGCCAAGCGCAAGGACGTCGGCCGCGCCACCGTGCTCGGCTTCGCAGGCGTGCTCGCACTGCTGCTCCTGGTCAACCTGCTGTCGTACGGTCTGATGGCACAGGCCGACCTCGCCGGCGTGGCCGACCCGTCCATGGCGGGTGTGCTCGAGAACGAGGTCGGCAGTTGGGGCGCGGCCTTCATCTCCATCGGCCTGGTGGTCTCGCTGCTCGGCGCACTGATCGCCTGGGTGCTGCTGTGCGTCGAGATCCTTCGCCTGCCCGCGCTGGAGAACGTGATGCCCAAGGCGCTCGCCAAGGAGAACTCGCACGGCGCACCTGCGACAGCGCTGTGGCTGACCAACCTGTGCGTGCAGGTTCTGCTGCTTTGGACGCTGGCCAACTCAAGCACGTACACCAAGCTGGTCTACCTGGCCACGTCGTTGATTCTGCTGCCCTACCTGTGGTCGGCGGCGTATCAGGTGCTGCTCGCTGTGCGCGGGGAAACCTACGAGTCCCGCAACGGCAGGACGCGCGACCTGGTCATCGGGGCCATCGCCCTCGCGTACGCCGTGTGGCTGGTCTACGCGGGCGGCTGGCAGTACCTGCTCATCGCTGCGGTGTTCTACCTAGTGGGCACTGCGCTCTACATCTGGGCCCGCAAGGAGAGCCGACTGCCCACCTTCACGAAGAGTGAACTCGTGGTGGTCGGGGTCGTGGCGGTGACGTCGGTCGTCGCGGTCGCGATGGTGGCCACCGGAAACCTGGCCGTGCTATGACCACCGAATCTCGGCTCGGCGTGTGGTCCGAAGCAGGCAAGCTGCGGCGAGTGCTGGTCTGCGCACCAGGGCTCGCCCACCAGCGGCTGACGCCGGAGAACTGCAACGAGTTGCTGTTCGATGACGTGATCTGGCTCCAACAGGCGCGCCGCGACCACTTCGATTTCGTGGCCAAGATGTCCGACCACGGCGTCGAGGTCCTCGAGCTCCAAGACCTGCTCGCCGAGGTCGTAACTGGTCCGCAGGCACGCGACTGGGTGCTGGACCGCAAGGTCACCGACGATCTCGTCGGCCTGGGCCTGCGCAACGAGGTCCGGGCGTGGATGGCGGAGCTGCCGGCCGATCAGTTGGCGGAGTTCCTGATCGGCGGCGTTTCCTACCAGGATGTGCCCGACGGAATCGGCGGCAACTTCCTGTCGGTGTTGCGGGCGCTCGATCCTGCCGGGTTTGTGCTGAAGCCCCTGCCGAACACACAGTTCATGCGCGACAACTCGGCGTGGATCTTCAACGGCGTCACGCTGAACCCGATGTACTGGCCGGCCCGTCGCCAGGAAACCCTGCTGACGACCGCGGTCTACAAGTTCCATCCCGCATTCGCCGACGAGAAGTTCGACATCTGGCTCGGTGACACCGAAGGCATTGCCCGAGACCACGGCTCGGCGACCCTCGAGGGCGGCGACGTGATGCCGATCGGCAAGGACACCGTCGTCATCGGCATGGGTGAACGGTCGTCGCACCAGGCGATCACCGAGGTCGCGCGGAATCTGTTCGCGGCGGGGGCGGCCGAACGCGTGATCGTGGCAAGCCTGCCCAAGTCGCGCGCGGCCATGCATCTGGACACCGTGTTCACCTTCTGCGACTACGACCTGGTGACCGCCTATGCGCCGATCGTCGACGGAATCGTGCCGTTCAGCCTTCGGCCGGACGACAGGGCGCCGTCCGGGCTGGAAATACGCCGTGAGCCAAAAGGTTTGATCGCAACGATCGGTGAAGCCGTCGGTGTCGACTTCCGCGTCGTCACCACCGCGGGTGACGTCTACGGCGTCCAGCGCGAGCAGTGGGACGACGGCAACAACGTGGTCGCGCTCGAACCGGGTGTGGTGATCGGCTACGACCGCAACATCCTCACCAACACCGCGCTGCGCAAGGCCGGTGTCGAGGTCGTCACGATCGACGCCAGCGAGCTCGGCCGAGGGCGCGGCGGCGGTCGGTGCATGACCTGCCCGATCCTGCGCGATCCGCTCTACACCTGAACCGAAACGTCGAAAAAGGATTGATCACCGTGCCGTTCAACAACCGCAACCGCAGCCTGCTCAGCCTCGTTCATCACACCGACCGCGATCTGCACTATCTGTTGGACCTGTCGCGGGATCTCAAGCGCGCGAAGTACTCCGGCCTGGGCAGGTCCAGCCTGGCAGGCAAGAACATCGCGCTGATCTTCGAGAAGACGTCCACCCGGACCAGGTGCGCCTTCGAGGTGGCCGCGCACGACGAGGGCGCCCACGTCACCTACATCGACCCGGCGTCGTCACAGATCGGCCACAAGGAGTCGATGAAGGACACCGCGCGGGTGCTGGGCCGCATGTACGACGCGATCGAGTATCGCGGGTCCAGCCAGCACACCGTCGAGGAGTTGGCCGAGTTCGCCGGCGTACCGGTGTTCAACGGCCTCACCGATGAGTTTCACCCGACCCAGATGCTCGCCGACATCATGACGATGACCGAGCATTGCCCGAAGCCGTTGACCGAGATCGCTTTTGCGTTCGTGGGCGACGGCCGCAACAACGTGGCCAACTCGCTGCTGCTCGTTGGCGCGAAGCTCGGCATGGACGTGCGGATCGGCGCACCGCCGGATCTATGGCCGAACGAGGACCATGTGTCCATGTGTGAGGAGTTCGCGGCCGCGTCCGGTGCGCGCATCACTGTCACCGACAACGCATTCAAAGCGGTCAGCGGCGTCGACTTCATCTACACCGATGTCTGGGTGTCGATGGGTGAGCCGGTCGAGACCTGGAGTAAACGCATCGACGAACTGCTGCCGTTTCAGGTCAACAAGGAACTGATGGCGGCGGCCGCCAATCCGCGGGTCAAGTTCATGCACTGCCTGCCCGCCTTCCACAACTGCGAGACCAAGGTCGGAGCGCAGATCGCCGCGCAGTATCCGCATCTGCGCAACGGCATCGAGGTCACCGACGACGTCTTCGAGGGCCCGGCGAACATCGCGTTCGAGCAGGCCGAGAACCGCATGCACACGATCAAGGCGGTCCTCGTGTCCGCGCTGGGTTAGCCTTCGCCGATGCGAATCGTGGTCGCCCTGGGCGGCAACGCCATCCTGCAGCGTGGTCAGCCCATGACGGCGGACAACCAGCGAGCCAACATCAGGGCGGCCGCCGAGCGGATCGCCGCCGTCGCCCCCGGCAACGAGATGGTCGTCGCCCACGGCAACGGTCCGCAGGTCGGTCTGCTGGCGCTGCAGGCGGCCGCGTACCAGGATGTGACGCCCTACCCGCTCGATGTGCTGGGTGCGCAGACCGAGGCGATGATCGGTTACGTCATCGAACAGGAACTGGGCAACCTGCTACCCGCGGAGCAGTCGCTGGCCACCGTGCTGACGATGATCGAGGTCGACCGCGACGACCCGGCGTTCGACCACCCGACCAAACCCATCGGTCCCGTCTACGACCGGGCCACCGCGGAGCGCCTGAAGGCGTCCAGTGGCTGGTCGATCGCGCCCGACGGCGACATGTTCCGCCGCGTGGTGGCGAGCCCGAAGCCCAGGCGCATCTTCGAGATCGGCCCGATCCGCACCCTTGTCGAACACGGTGCGATCGTCATCTGCGCCGGCGGCGGAGGAATTCCGACGATGTACGACGAGCAGGGCAAGCTGCAGGGCGTCGAGGCCGTCATCGACAAGGATCTCGCGTCGGCTCTTCTCGCCGAGCAACTCGACGCCGATTTGCTCGTCATCGCCACCGACGTCGACGGCGTCTACACCGGCTGGGGCACTGCCGAGCAGACCCGCCTCGGCCGGATCACTCCCGACGAGCTCGACGGTCTCGATCTACCTGCCGGCTCGATGGGTCCCAAGGTCGCCGCCGCTTGCGGATTCGCACGCACCACGGGCCGGGAGGCCGTCATCGGCGCACTCACCGACATCGCCGACATCGTCAAGGGCGCGGCGGGAACCCGGGTCCAGGTGCCAGCGCGGGTCTGACTTTGCGATTTCGGCGTGCGCAGTTGCGCTGAGCGCAACCAGCCACGCCGAAGTCGCTCAGATGGCGACGGCCACGTCGATCGACAGATGCTCGGCGAGGGCGTGGGCGGCGGGCCAGTCACCGCAGCGCACAGCACACGCCAATTGGTCCACCATGGGGCTGCTGACACCCAGTTCCGCCAGCCAGGCGCCAACCGTGGAGGCGATTCCGTCGACCGGTACACGCGCGGTGCGTCCGCCGTGCAGGCGGTCCGTGACTCGATAGGACAACACCTGGGAAGCATGAGGAGCACGGCCCATCGTCGGGAGCAGGTGGTTCAGTGTCCTCATGACAGCCTCCTCGGTGCGTGCCGGCCTACTCATCACACCAAGTCGGCAACTGCTGCCCGTAGGGCCGAACGCACGGTCTCCCGCGGTTCTTTGTCCCGTTTCGCGCAGGCAAGAAGTCCTTCGCCCGTCAGGCCCTTGGTCGTCACCATCACCCGCGACGGGGGTCCTCGTCGAGCGCCAGCGTGAAGTAGTTCTCCTCTTCCTGTACGAAGTGCAGGCGCAGCAACGCGTACAGACCGTAGAGACAGGCCAGCAGATCCTCGACCTGCTCCGGCGCAATGCCGCCTGCGGCCTGCGCCAGGTGCACATGCGTGCCGATGCGGTCGGTGAGTCGCTGGATCTCGGCGTGAGTGCGGCTCATGGTGGCGGTCGCCTCGCTGCTGTGCAGCGGCGTCGCCAGCGCGGGATAGAGCTCGGTTTCCTCGGCGCGCTCGTGAGGCTGGATCCGTTCGGTCAGCAACGCATACGCCCCGGCAATGGCATTCAGCGCCCCGGCGTCCGCGCCCTCCACCAATCGGTCGGCGCTGTCGCGGATCACGCCGACGGCGTCGCGCAGTTCGTCATGTTCAGCGGAGAAACGATGCAGCAGGTTCTCGGTGTCGGTGCTCAGCGGCACCTCCGTCGCCGGGTCTCCCCGCAGAGCACGTAAAGCGTTGAGAATGACCGCGACGTCGATTCCCTCCTGCAGCAGCGCACCCGGCGCGGGTGGCAGCCAGCCGAATGCGGCGATCACCATCGCCAGCAGCGACAGCCCCATGCCGACGACGGCACTCTGCACCGCGATACGTCGCGACCACCGCGCGGTGTCCATCGCATCCGCGAGCCGGTCCAGACGATCGGTGGTCAACACGATGTCGGCGGCTTCCGACGACGCCGTCGCTCCTCGCGCGCCCATCGCAACACCGACCGTCGCCGCGGCCAGCGCCGGAGCATCGTTGATACCGTCGCCCACCATCACGGTGACCGCGCGGTCGCCCTCGGTACGGACCGCGGCCACCTTGTCGGCCGGCGTCTGCTGTGAATAGACCTCATCGAGCCCGAGGACGGTAGCGACCTCGCGTGCTGGTTCGGCCCGGTCACCGGTGAGCATGACCAGCCGGTTGAAACCGGCTTCGCGCAGCCGACGCATGGTGCGAGGGGCGTGACGGCGCAGCGGGTCCCGAAGCAGCACAGCGCCTTTCGGCTCGTTGTCGATGCTCACCCAAGCCAGGGCCGCGCTGTCGAGGCGCGCGCGGTTGACCGCCGCCTGCGCCCACGCTTCGGATGACGTGCCATCGGCGAGTTTGCCGACGGTCACCGTCCGCCCCTCGAGCGTTGCGGTGACGCCGCGCCCGGGTTCTTCGGTGACGCCACTGGGCACAGAAAGCCGCAGTCCGCGTGCCAGCGCCTCGCTGACGATGGCCTCGGCCAGCACGTGTTGCGACATCTGATCCACCGATGCGGCGAGGCGCAGGATTTCGGTGGCATCAATACCCGGCTCGGCGGCAACGTCGACAACCACCGGACAGCCCATAGTCAGCGTGCCGGTCTTGTCCATCACCAATGTTGTTGCGTGGCCGAGGTTCTCCAGCGCGCCGCCGCTGCGGATGACGACGCCGGCGCGAGAAGCGCGGGACAGGCCCGAAACGATGGCCACCGGCGCGGCGAGCAACAGCGGGCACGGGGTGGCGACCACGAGCACGGCCACCGCCCGCACCGCAGAGCCACTGGTCAGCCACGCGGCACCCGCCATCAACAGCGCCACCGGCAGGAAATAGGCCGCGTATCTGTCGGCGAGCCGCACGACGGGCGCGCTCTCGGCGCCTGCCTGCTGTGCCAGGCGCACGATACCGGCATAGGTACTGTCTTCGGCGGTCGCCGTCGCCCGTAACTCGAAGGCGCCTCCCGCGTTGACCACGCCGCTGCGGACCGGATCTCCGCGATTGCGTTCGACGTGGAGCGGCTCGCCGGTGAGCGCCGACTCATCAAGGACCGCCACGGCATCCATGACGCGGCCGTCCACGGGCACGATGTCGCCGGGCGCGACGATCAGGATGTCGTCGACAACGACCTCGGCCAGCGGGATCACGGCGATCTGGCTGTCGACGCGCCGACGCGCGAACCTCGGCGCCCGCGCCAGCAGGGCCTTCAGATCGTGTGACGCACGCCGGGTGGCCGCCGCGTCCAGGGCACGTCCACCGGCCAGCATCACCGCGATCAGCGCACCGGCCAGATACTCGCCGACGACCAGCGTTCCGCCCAGCGCCAGCACCGCGATGAGATCGACACCGAGCCTGCCCCGGCGCAAGGCCATGACGACCCACGCCGCCGCGGGCAAAACCGCGATCAACGTCCCCACGATCCAACATCCGTCAGCGACGTTGCGGGCACCGACCAGCCAGGCGATCCCGCCTGCGGCCAAGGCTCCGACCGTGAGCGCGAGAAGTATCGGCTCCACCAACGGTCGCAGCCGCTTCACACGTAGTCCTCCCATCGGCTCAGTCGGTGAATTCGACGGTGCCGCCCGCTACCAAGGATTTCGTCTTCCCCCGACACTCGACCAGCACCGGCGACGCATCGCCCGGCTCCGCGTTGAGGGTTGCGTCTCGTCCGCTGACGGCGAGACGCAGCCGATGACTCCGGTATCGAAACGAGAACTCCAACTTGCCGGCCGATTTCGGCCACAACGGCCCGACGACGATGCGGTCGCCCCGGATCTCCAAGCCGGTGAAGCACCTCTGCAGCAGGTCGATGCTGCCCACCATCGCCGCCAGATGGATGCCTTCGGCTGTCGTGCCGCGCTGGATGTCGACGATGTCCGAGGCAAGGGCATCGGCGAAATACCGCATCGCCTGATGCCGGTTACCGCGGGCCATCACCCAGGAATGCACGACGGCGCTGAGCGTCGAACCGTGCGAGGTGCGGGCTTGGTAGTAGTCGATCGTCTTGGGAATCTGTTCGGGGGTGAAGGTGTAACCGATCCTTTCGAAAAGCTCGTAGAGCTCGTCGGCGGACAGTAGATAAAACAGCATCAGCGCATCGGCCTGCTTGGAGGCCTTGTAGTTGTTGACGCTGTCGTTCTCGGCCTCGAGGAGCCGGTCCAGGCGCTGTAAACTGTCGTACTTTGCCCCATAGTGTTGCCAGTCCAGCTCTTTGAGTTCCTCGTAGCCCTCGAACTGGCTGATGACACCGTCGTGAAACGGCACGAACATGCGCCGGCTCACGTCTTCCCACTGCGCGAGGTCCTCGTCGCCGATGCCGAGCGTCTCCAAGAGTGCAAGCCGGTAGTACAGCGGGATGCGTTCGAGGGCCTCGATGGCCCGTGCGATCACCCAGACTGCCATGACGTTGCTGTAGGCGTTGTTGTCGATGCCGTCGTACTCTCGGCCGGGATAGCCGGAGTGGAACTCGTCTGGGCCGATGACACCGCGGATGACATACCGCTGGCGTGCGGCATCGAACGTCACCAGGCTCACCCAGAACCGTGCGATCTCGGCCAGCATCTCGGCGCCGTAGTCGATCAGGAAACCGACGTCGCCGGTGACCTGGAAGTACTGCCACACGTTGTATGCAATGGCGAGGCCGATGTGATGGGCACGCGAGCTGGCGTCCGGATTCCACCGGCCGGATCTCGGATTCAAGTGCAGCCGTTGGCTTTCCTCGCGGCCATCGCTGCCCGACTGCCACGGGAACATCGCTCCGGCGTAGCCGGCCTCCCGCGCCGCGCGGCGGGCCTCCGCCAACCGACGGTAGCGATACATCAGCAACGACTGAGTGACCTTCGGCAGGTGCATGTTGGTGACCGGAAAGACGAACAGTTCGTCCCAGAACACGTGCCCCCGGTAAGCCTCTCCGTGTAAGCCACGGGCCGGAACCCCCACATCCAAATCGGCCGTATGCGGTGAGACTGTCTGCACGAGATGCAGCTGGTGCAGCCGGACAAGTCGCAGGAGATCGGCATCCTGCCCCATCTCGATGTTGAACCGCTCCCACAAGTGCGTCCATGCCAAGCGATGGCCTTGTGCGAGTTCTGCAAATCCGCCGAGGCGTTCGATCTCGCGCCGCGCCGCATCTACCGGTTCGGACGTTCCGTGGTCGCGGTTGGTGTACAGGCAGGCGATCTTCTCCACGGTGGCCGATCGTCCCGGTGCCATGCCGACGACGATCTCGTGGCCGATTCGGCAGCCCTCCCTGGTGGGGCGGCGCTGCGCGGCCACCTCATCGTCGGCGCGGCACACGGTGTTGCGGACGGCGACCGCAACCCTGATCTTCGACTGAGTGGTTTCCGCCGCCAACACCACAGAATCATCGGAGAGGTCTGTCATCTCGGTGATCTGTAGATGGCGAGACGCCAGATCCCGGTAGCGTTCGACACCCTGATTCTGCACATCACCGTCGACCGTCGATCGGAACTCCAACTCACCCGACCAATCCACCGCGCGGACGGTCGTCAGCATGGCGCCTACATGGGGCAGGTGCATCGCCACGAATCTCCGCTGTTTCACCGAGGTGGTGCGGCCGTGCCCGTCGCGGAAGACCAATTCACGCGTGAGCGTGGCGTTCCGCAGATCCACCGTTGTCAGGTAGGACGACACGTCGACCGAGTCGATGTCGAACCACGGCCCGCCATCGATCCGGAACGTGACGGGTAACCAGTTCGGCAAGTTCACCAGGCTCTCGTTGTCGATGACGGTGCCGCCCACCGTGTCGGTGAGCCTGTTGTAGACACCCGCCACGTAGGTGCCCGGATAGTGGAACTCGCCAGCGCCGCATTCCGGTACCGCGCCGCGCACCGCCATATAGCCGTTGCCCATGGTGCACAACGCTTCTCGTAACCTTTCGGCGGCCGGCTGGTAGCCGCCGAAGGTCAAGGTCCACGGATTGTTGCCGTGGACCTGTTCCTCGGCGAGTTGTCGTTCGAGACGATCGAGGAACACGCCTACGGCGGTTGGATCGGCGAGGGAGAATCGCGCCGACGACCACCGGTCGCCCATTTCCGAATGGCGGACCGCTATGCCGATACCCTTGTGCCGGACCGAATCGAACGCGTCTTCGTCGGTGAGATCGTCGCCGATGTAGATCGGCAGCAATGGGGCTGTGCTGTCGACTCTCTCGATGATCCAGTCGAGTGTCCTTCCTTTGTCCCAATCCACGTCCGGTCGCAACTCGAACACCATCCGCCCACCGGTGACCCGCAGGCCATCACGATCGGCGATCACCCGCACGGCCGCCGATATGTCGTTGATCCGACCTGGAGAAACGTTTCGGTAGTGCACCGCCACCGAGAAACGTTTGTTCTCCACCAGGACGCCGTCGATGCCGGCCAGGCGGGTGCGGAGATCGACGGCCGCCCTCTCGAGAACGGCGACGGCGGCGAAGGCAGACTCGTTTTGGTGATGTTCGCCCTCTGGGGACATGAGCTCGAAGCCATGGCTGCCCGCGTACCAGAGGCCGGGCACGCCGACCCGCGATTGGATATCGTCAAGGCTGCGGCCGCTGACCACCGCGACCGAGCAACGCGCAGAAAGCGATTCGAGGACCTCGCGGACTTCTGGGATCAATGTGGCCGCGTCGGGATCGTTCACGATCTCAGAAACCGTACCGTCGAAGTCCAGTAGCAGCACCGGTTGTCTGATAGCGACAAGGGGTGCGATCTCGCTGTAGGAATCGAGCGCGTCCGCCATGGTCGAGATCCGCTCGTAGCCTTGCCGCACCGTCACAGCGACGAGATCGGACACCACCGCGTTGGCACCCGATCGAAGCAGTTCTTCGGCGTTGCCGGTGCGGTCGACGCCGATGACCAGGCCGAAGCCGCCATCCCGTCCGGCCGTCACACCGGCGATTGCGTCTTCGACGACGACGCAGCGATCCGGTCGCACCCCGAGGCGACTGGCCGTTTCCAGCAAGACGGCCGGGTTCGGTTTGCCGGGAAGACGCAGCTCTTGGGCGAGCTGTCCGTCGACCTTCACGGGAAAAAGCCCGGAAAGACCTGCGCCAGCTAAAATCCGGGCGCAGTTGCGGCTGGACGAAAACACGGCGGTACCGATGTTCGCGGCCTGCAACTCGCGCACGAACTCGATCGTGGACTCGAACACCGGCACACCGTCGGTAAGCAACTCGACGAACAGCTGCTGCTTGCGGTTTCCGAGTCCACACACTGTGACGTCACCGTAGTCGTCGTCATTTCCCTGCGGAATCGAGATCCCGCGTGACTTGAGGAAATCGGCGACCCCGTCGTACCGCGGCTTCCCGTCGACGAAGTTGCGGTAATCGTCTTTGGTGAACACCGAATGGTCCTCACCGACGGATGCCTGACGCCGGGCCAAGAAATCATCGAACATCGCCTTCCACGCCGCCGCATGGATGGCGGCGGTGTCGGTCACGACACCGTCGAGATCGAAGATCACCGCGTCGTGATACCGCGGGTCGACGAAGACGGGGAGCTTCATCGCCCACTCTCCTTCCCTGCTACGGAAACCCCATGTCATCGGTTTTGCTACGGAGATGGAAGGGCCCGAAGTCCCAGACCGGTGAAGTAAGGACCTAATGCCCCCGGTGTTCGGGACCTTCGGCGGGGCGGCTGTGGCCCTCGGACGTTATGCCCACGCGGCACACACGAACAGGGTGGGCATATGGCTCCTCGAAGTGACGACACATATGTCCGCGATATCTCCCAACTCACCATCGGCGACGCTGAGGAGGCCGGGGGCAAAGGTGCGAACATGGGCGAGCTCGTCGCCGCCAATCTGCCCGTCCCCCCGGGGTTCGTCCTGTTGCGCGATTGCTTTCGGGACTCGATGCGCTCCGGCGGTGTCGACGCAGAGCTGAACGCCCTTCACCGTGAGGCCCTCGACAACGTCGCCGACACCGCCCGGCTCACCGAGCGGTGCGACCGGATGCAGGGCCTGGTGCACAAGGCAGGCATCGACGACGCGGTGCGGCGCCTGATGCTTCCCGCATACCACGCGCTGGGGCACGGCGCCGTGGTCGCGGTGCGCTCGTCGGCGACCGGTGAAGACGGCGCCGACGCGTCGTTCGCCGGAATGAACGCGACCATCACCAATGTCACGGGCGATGACGGGCTCGTCGACGCGGTGACCCGCTGCTGGATGTCGCTGTTCAGCCCGCGGGTCATCACCTACCGCGCCACTCGCGGCTTCACCGCCGACCCCGCGATGGCCGTTGTCGTGCAGCAGATGGTGGAGTCCGAGAAGGCCGGCGTCGCGTTCACCGCCGACCCGAGCAACGGTGCCCAGGACCGAGTGGTCATCGAGGGCGCGTTCGGCCTCGGCGAGGTGGTGGTGTCCGGCGAGGTCGAGCCCGACACATACATCGTCTCCAAGGAAAGCCTCCAGCCGCTGCATATCCGGCTCGGGCACAAGGCATTCAAGATCGTCCGCGGCGAGGACGGCCACGATGCCGCCGTCGACCTCGACGATGCGCAGGCTGACTCCCGCGTCCTCAGCGATGAGGAGCTGCGGTCGATCGCCCAGCTGGCGATCGCGACGGAACTGCACAACGGCTCTCCCCAGGACACCGAGTGGGCGATCTCGGGCGGCAAGACATATCTGGTGCAGGCCCGGCCGATCACGACACTCGGCCACACCACACCACCGCCGTCGGAAAAGCACGTGGTGCTGGCCCGTGGCCTGGCCGCCGCGCCGGGCAAGGCATCCGGCAAGGTCCGTGTCCTCGGCACGCCCGACGAGGGTGAGCGGCTACAGGAAGGCGAGATCCTCGTCGCCCAGATGACCAACCCGGATTGGCTGCCCACCATTCGGCGCGCGGCCGCACTGGTGACCGACACCGGCGGCATGACGTGCCACGCCGCAATCGTCGCGCGCGAGTTGGGCGTTCCGTGCGTCGTCGGCACGCGTACGGCGACCAGAGACCTCCATGACGGCATCATGGTGACCGTCGACGGGGCCCGCGGCGAGGTGGTGTCCGGCCATATCGAGGCAACGCCGAAGGTATCCGTGGCGCAGCCGAGCGCACCCGTTCAGGTGCCGAGCGAGGCGACCGGCACCAAGGTGTACGTCAACCTGGCCATGCCAGAGTCCGCCGAATCCGTTGCGGCACAGCCTGTCGACGGGGTCGGGCTGCTGCGCGCCGAGTTCATGCTGACCGAAGCTCTCGCCGGTCGCCATCCCCGCGACCTCATCGCCCACGGGGAACAACGCACCCTGGTCGAAAAGATGGTGTCCTCGGTCGGCCGAATCGGCGCGGCCTTCGCACCGCGGCCCGTCATCTACCGGGCAACCGACTTCCGCACCAACGAGTTCCGCGGCCTCAAGGGCGGAGACGCCTACGAGCCCGAGGAACACAACCCGATGATCGGGTATCGCGGCTGCTACCGATACGTCAAGGAACCCGACCTGTTCGCGCTCGAACTCGAGGCGCTGGCCCGGGTCCGCGAGCAGTCACCCAACGTCGGGCTGATGATTCCCTTCGTCCGCACCCAATGGGAGCTCGAGGCGTGCCTCGCACTCGTCGACGCCAGCCCGCTCGGCAGCCAACGAGGGCTGCATCGCTGGGTGATGGCCGAAGTCCCGTCGGTCGTGCACTGGCTCCCCGAGTACATCGGCATGGGCATCGACGGCGTATCGATCGGCAGCAACGACCTGACTCAACTGGTGCTGGGCGTTGATCGGGATTCCGATGTCTGCGCCGAGCTGTTCGACGAGTCCGACCCAGCGGTCCTTGACGCCATCGGCCAGATCATCGACACCGCACGCAAGTTCGGCATCACCTCGTCGCTGTGCGGCCAGGCACCGTCGACCAAGCCCGCGTTCGCCGAGCACCTGGTCCGGATGGGCATCACGTCGGTATCGGTGAATCCCGATGCCGTGGACGCCACCCGGCGCGTGATCGCCGCGGCCGAACGACGAATCCTTCTCGAAGCCGCACGCTGAGTCCGGGGTGACGACCGTCCTGCCGACGACCGCGGCGAGCCGCGAGCAGGTCGCGAGCGCGCCGCTCGCCGACGTCCTTGCCTTACTGCACACCTCGGTCGACGGCCTGACCACCGCCGAGGCGACGGCCCGGATCGCCGAGTTCGGCCCCAATTCGGTTCGTACTCATCACGTCAGCGCGCTGGCCGTCCTGCGGCGTCAACTCAACAACGCGGTGCTGGCCCTCCTCGCGGCCACCGCCCTGCTGTCGTTCTTTCTCGGCGACAGCACCCAGGCGATCATCATCGGCATCATACTGCTGGTGAGCATCGGGCTGGGGTTCGTCAACGAGTACCGCGCCGAACGTGCCAGCGCAGCACTACATTCCGGAATTCACCACAATGCGGTGGTCCGCCGCGACGGCCACTTCGGCCGGGTCGACGTGAACAGCCTGGTGCCCGGCGATGTGATCCGGCTGGAGATGGGCGAGCTCGTTCCCGCCGACGTCCGGTTGATCGAGGTCAGCGGGTTGGAGTGCAACGAAAGCATCCTGACGGGCGAGTCGTCGGCGAAGGAGAAGTCGCTCGATTCGGGTGGCGACGACATCGCCGAGGCCGACAATGTGGCCTTCATGGGCACTGTCGTCAGCGCCGGTGCCGCGACGGCGGTCGTGTATGCGACGGGAGCCAACGCCGAATTCGGACGCATCGCAGCAGGGTTGGGCGAGCGCCAGCCCGAGACAGACTTCCAGCTCGGCTTGCGCCGCTTCTCATACCTGCTGTTGTGGGTGGCGCTCACACTCACGGTTGTCATCATCGCCACCAATCTCCTGCTCGGGCGCCCGTTGATCGATTCGGCGCTGTTCGGCCTTGCGATCGCCGTCGGCATCACGCCGCAGCTGCTGCCCGCCGTGGTCAGTACGAGCCTGGCGACCGGCTCGAGACGCCTGGCGAAGCTCAAGGTGTTGGTGAAGCGATTGGTGTGCATCGAGGACCTGGGCGACATCGACATTCTGATCACCGACAAGACCGGGACCCTGACCGAAGGGCGGATCGAGTTGATCGACAGCGTCGATCCGACGGGCGCGCATACGGACTCGGTACTGCGACTGGGCCTCCTGGCCACCGATGTCGATCCGACGACCGGTGGAGTCAGCGCGAACGACCTCGACACCGCGCTGTGGCGGGACCGGCAACCCGTCGCCGGCATCACCGTGATCGCCACGCTGCCGTTCGACCACACCCGCAGGGCAATATCGGCGCTGGTCGACACCGCCGACGGCAGGGTGCTGGTCGTCAAAGGCGCACCTGAGCAGGTCATGGCGCGCTGCGTCGACGTTCCCGACGCCGCTCAGCGCACCCTGTCGGGCCTGTTCGCCGACGGCAGGCGCGTCGTCGCGGTGGCAACCAGGCCGGCCGACGGACTGGGCCGCATCACCGCCGCCGACGAAGCAGGACTGCAACTCGACGGATTCCTCGTGTTCGCCGACAACCCCAAGTCGGCGGCCCGGCACTCACTGGCGCAGCTGGCGACATTGGAGATCGAAGTCAAGATCGCCACCGGCGATAACCCGCAGGTCGCAGAAAAGGTATGCACTGAGCTGGGTTTGCCCTCCAAGGGCACCGTGACCGGGGCTCAGCTGGAACAGGTCGATGACGTTGAGCTCAACGCTGTTGCGAGGGACAACACAATCTTCGCTCGCATCTCGCCCGAACAGAAAGCTCGACTGATTTCTGCCCTCCGGCGGACAGGCCGGTCGGTCGGTTTCCTCGGAGACGGCGTGAACGACGCTCTGGCGATTCACTCGGCCGACGTCGGCATCTCGGTCGACACCGCCACCGATGTGGCCAAGGACGCCGCGGACGTGGTGCTGCTGGACAAGGATCTGGGAGTGCTTGCCGCGGGCGTAGCCGAGGGGCGGCGCATCTTCGCCAACACCATCAAGTACGTGCTGATGGGCACGTCAAGCAACTTCGGCAACATGTTCAGCGCTGCTGCCGCATCAGCGGTGCTCCCGTTCCTGCCGATGCTGCCGAGCCAGATCCTGCTCAACAACCTCCTCTACGACAGCTCGCAACTGGCGATACCCGCCGACCGTGTCGACGACGACCAGTTGCACGCGCCGTCGCACTGGAACATCGCGTTCATCCGCAGATTCATGCTGACGTTCGGTCCGATCAGTTCGCTGTTCGACTTCCTGACCTTCGGCCTGATGCTCGGGGTGCTGAATGCCGGACCGGTCGAGTTCCGCACCGGCTGGTTCGTGGAATCCCTTGCCACCCAGACCTTGATCATCTTCGCGATCCGAACTAGAAGGGTGCCGTTCTTCCGCAGCCGGCCCGCCTGGCAGCTGACGTTGACGACACTGTCGGTGATCGCGATCGGCATCGTCCTGACCCTGTCACCGGTGAGCGCGAGTCTCGGGTTCACGCCCCTGCCATGGCAGTTCTTCGCCGCGCTCGTCGGCTTTACCGTCGCGTATCTGGTGTTGGTCGAGGTCACCAAGATGGTGTTCTACGCCGAGCCGATACGGGTGGCCGGTCAACCACATCGCACCCGTGGGCACGAGCACCGGGTGCATCGCCGTGCCGCCCGCTTCAGCCATCCCGATCGGCTACCCGCCCGCGCCCCTTAGCCCGATCACCCCACACCATCGGGAAACCAACTACACAGGAGCACACGATGACCGACAACAGTTCAGCGTCACCGGTAATCGTCGGAATCGACGGATCCGACACGGCGATTCACGCCGCCGAATGGGCGGTCGACGAAGCCGTCAACAGAGGTGTGCCCCTGCGATTGGTCTATGTGACCAAGGCGACTCACCTGGGCTCCGAGAAGTACTACGAGGACGTTCACCACGCCGAGTCCTCGCTGAAGGCGGCGCGCGGAGCCGTCGAAGCAACCGGTAAGCCGGTCCAGATCGAGACGACGATCACCGAAGGCAGGCCCGGCACGACGCTCGTCGCCGCGTCGTGGGACGCCGCCATGGTTTGCGTGGGCTCAGTCGGTATCGGCCGCTATGCGCAGTCGATCCTGGGTTCCACGGCAACGGAACTGGCCGAGGAGGCGCACTGCCCGGTCGCGATCATCCGTCCGCAGAGCGTCACGCATCGCAGCGACATCAGCTGGATCGTCGTCGCCGCCAAGCAGCAGCCCGGCTATGACGCCGTCGTAGAGGAGGCGATGCGGGAAGCCGCCCTACGCCAGGCGCCCGTACTACTGCTCGGCGACCGGGACAAAGCTGACGGACCGTCCGACCGGCTCGAGCGCGTATCGGAGAGCTGGAAGCGGCGCTACCCCGGCGTACACATCTACCCGATCGCCGACTCCGCCGACGTCGCGCACTTCCTGAAAAAGCACGATGAGCGGGTTCAGCTCGCGGTCATCGGAAGCGCCGACGCCGACGAGTTAGCCGAAATTGTCGGCCCAACAGGCCATTCCATCTTCCGTCACGCCGATTCCTCGGCACTGATCGTCCCCAGCTGAGGCTTCTCAGATGTCGCTGGGCGCGTAGCGCAGCAACGCCGCGATGCCGCCTGCGGGCGCGAAGTCGGCGCTGGCCCGAACGAGTGACGCGTCGGTCGCGATTGCCGCGAACGGCAGCGCCTCGTCGGCCCTTGCCACCCGGCGGGCCGGCTGCCCGAGATCGGAAAGCGAGTCGGCGTCGGGTGCAACAGTGGTGCGGCTCTGCCCCGTCATCACCGTCGCCTCCGCGAGATCGCCGACGATCAGCGTGTCGACACAGCCCTCGCGCAGCGCCGCGCATACCGCGACGAGTCCCTCGACCGCCAGGCCCGACTGTCGTCCGCGCTCGCCGATGTAGAGGTCGGCGACCTCGGCGGCCTCGTCGACGCGGCGTCTCTCGAACTCGCCGTCGAGATGCTCACGCGCCTCGTCCTCGTCGATGCGGTGGCCCAGCGCGCCGCCGTGCCACGGCGACACCCGACGCGCCACCCGACGCGGCAGCGCGGACACCACATCGCTGCGCGACCGTGTTTCGCCGCAGACGAAGACCACCTGCGCATCGGTCTTGTCGACCAGTTCGGTGAGCCGGTCCGCAGTGGCCCGGACATTCATCCGGACGGCCTCTTCCGTCGATCGCTGGTGGTCGCCGTATCCGTTCCAGCCGGACGTGACCGGCTTGTGCACCGGGTAGCCGCCGCCGTCGATTTTTTCGGCGTGAACGATGTCGCCGCGATGCAGTGTGATGTCCGCGCCGTTGTGGTCGACCGCGGCAAAGATGTAGACGCCACGCCACACACCGTCCAGCAGCGGAATGACATACGGGTAATCCGACATCCGAAGCACGGTGGATCCCGGCGGATGGGGAAGGTGCTCGTTGATCAACACCCCGTCACCCGTTGCGATGACTCCTCGCCCCTGCCGCCCGACCGCGGGTTCACCGTGCAGGATCACATGTGCCACATCGGCGATGACGGGCTCGTCTGCGCACCCGGCTTCGAGCTCTGCCCTCAGCTCACGCCATCGCGCATCGAGTTCACTGTCCGCCTCGGCCGTGTCACGTGAGTCATCGATGTAGACCGAAACGAACGGTGGGCTCGCCGTGGTGAGCATCCGAAAGCGTTGCGTTTCCATGGAATTCCTATCGTCTCGCTGTTGCCGGCTTGCGGCAGTCCGCGCGCTGGAGCTTGACGTAATGGGCGATGCCGAATCGGCCGAACTCGCGTCTGCGGCGGTCCGACAACAGCGGGGCCGCTGCCGCCGCGGTGATCACCTCAGGTTCGCGCACCTCGTAGCTCTCGCCGTCGACGGTGACGCTCGCCTTGCCCGCGGCAAGCACATTGCGCAGCCAGTCCACCTCGGTGCCGTACGGAAGCGGGATGACGAAGCGGTCGCCGGCGACCGGACTCACCACCACAGGTGTGGCATAGCTCGTGCCGGTGCGACGACCGGTGTGCCGGATCACGCCCGCGTACCACCACTTGCGTCCCGCGAGCAGCAACATCGCCGGGTTCAGCACGTACTTGTTGAACGTGCGGACCGCGTCCTTGACCGGAGACGCGACGTGGCTGGTCATGCAGTGATGGTTGTTCGCGGCGGCCAGGCGGGCCAGGGTCCACCGGACCCCGCGCGAATGACTTTCGTCTCTAGTCGTCCCCTCCCCGATCGAAAACGATGGAAGCCGTTGCCGAAGACAAGGGGAAGCCGATGACGCCGACCGACAGTGGCGAATTGACCAGGGCCGAGCTTGACACCCTGGCATGGAAGTTCCTTCGTTCGGAATTCACCGGGCAGACCTATTCCGACTGGCCGATCGACCGCCGTCTGGATGCCTTCCTGCTGCATCACGGCCCGACCGAGCTCCTGGTCGACGGGTCTGCCTACAACGACCTGTTGGACCAGGTCATGACCAACATCGGTCCGGCGATTCGCAACGGAGTGCTTCCGCCGTGACCGCGATTCACAAGTCGGCCGACGACCTGCGCGTCACGCCCAACCTCGTTGACTACGAACGCACGCGTGCCGAGTTCGACTGGTCGGCGGTGCCGAACCCCTGCGCCGGCATGCCCGCTGGAGGCTGCAACATCGCCTACGCCGCGGTCGACCGGCACGCCGACGGCCCCATGGCCTCCCGAACCGCCCTGCGTTTCGTCGCGGCGAACGCCTGGGACGGCACCGTGGCCACCCGCGATCTGTCCTATGCCGAGCTCGGTCGACTGACCCGCCAGTTCAGCAGCGTTCTGCGCCTCCTCGGCATCAATCGGGGCAACCGGGTCTTCACACTGATGGGCCACTGCCCGGAGCTCTACATCACCGTGATGGGTGCACTGCGCAACGGCAGCGTCGTCTGTCCCCTGTTCTCAGCGTTTGGTCCGGAGCCGATCGCGACCCGGCTCTCCCTCGGTGAAGCCGATGTGCTCGTCACGACCGCGGCGATCTACCGGCGCAAGATCGCCAAAATCCGCGACCGGCTCAGTTCCGTGCGGCACATCCTCGTTGTCGACGACGACGACAAGGACAGTTCCGGGCCAACCGGAACGTTGAACTTCTGGCACTGGGTGAACGCCGCCGACGAGAATGCGCCACTGGAACACACCACCGCCGACGACCCGGCGCTGCTGCACTTCACCAGCGGCACCACCGGCACGCCGAAGGGCGCGCTGCACGTGCACGGCGCGGTGACGATGCACTACCTCACCGGTTTGTACGCCCTCGACCTGCATCCCGACGACATCTTCTGGTGCACCGCCGATCCCGGCTGGGTCACCGGCATGGCCTACGGCGTCATCACACCGCTCGTCCACGGAGTGACGTCGATCGTGGACGAAGCCGACTTCGACGCCGAACGCTGGTACCGGATTCTGCAGTCTCAAGACGTGACGGTGTGGTACACCGCGCCGACGGCGATCCGCATGCTGATCAAGGCCGGTCCGGACCTGATCGCCCGGTTCAGCTTTCCGAAACTGCGGTTCGTCGCCAGTGTCGGTGAACCACTCAACGCCGAGGCGGTCTGGTGGGGAAAGCGGGTGCTGGGCTTACCCATTCACGACAACTGGTGGCAGACCGAGACGGGCGGCATCATGGTCGCCAACACCCCCGCGTTCGACATCAAACCCGGTTCGATGGGACGGCCGCTGCCGGGAATCGACGCATGTGTGGTGGCGCATCACGACGACGGTTCGGTGTCGGTCATCGAGGAACCGAACGTCGAGGGCGAGCTTGCGATCAAGGCCGGCTGGCCGTCGATGTTCCGCGGCTACCTGCACCAGAAGGACCGCTATCAGCGGTCGTTCGTCGACGGGCTCTATCTCACCGGTGACCTGGTCAAGCGCGACCCCGACGGGTACTTCTGGTTCGTCAGCCGCGCCGACGACGTGATCAAGTCCTCAGGCCACCTGATCGGGCCCTTCGAGGTCGAGAATGCGCTGACCGACCATCCGGCCGTCGCCGAGGCCGGCGTGATCGGCAAACCCGACCCCACCGTCGGCGAGATCGTCAAGGCGTTCGTCACGCTCAAGGATGGATACACCGCCAACGAGGAACTGCGCCTGGAACTCCTCGGGCTCGCGCGCAAGCGCCTCGGGGCGGCCGTCGCGCCGAAGGAGATCGCTTTCGTCGACGCCCTGCCGCATACCCGCAGCGGCAAGATCATGCGGCGCCTGCTCAAGGCCCGCGAACTGGGCCTGCCCGAGGGCGACATCTCCACCCTCGAGGCGGCGGCATCGCGTACTACAGATCAGGTGACGACATGACAAACGAGATCAGGTGACGACATGACAAACGTCGACCTTCCGAAGCGCCTGTTGTCGGACATGGTCCGGGTGCGCCGGATGGAAGAGAAGTGCGCAGAGCTCTACGGCGAGACCAAGATTCGAGGCTTTCTGCACCTGTATGTCGGTGAGGAGGCGGTGGCCGCGGGCTCTCTGAGCGCGCTGCTGCCCGACGACGCCGTCGTCGCCACCTATCGCGAGCACGCACACGCATTGCTGCGTGGCATACCGATGACGTCGATCATGGCCGAGATGTTCGGCAAGCAGGAGGGATGCTCCCGCGGCAGGGGCGGGTCCATGCACCTGTTCGACACGTCGACGCGGTTCTACGGCGGCAATGCGATCGTCGGCGGCGGTCTGCCGCTTGCGGTGGGACTCGCGCTCGCCGACGCCATGAAGAACAGAAATCGGGTAACCGCCTGCTATTTCGGTGACGGCGCCGTCGCCGAGGGCGCGTTTCACGAGTCGCTCAACATGGCCGCGCTGTGGAAGTTGCCTGTCTTGTTCTGCTGTGAGAACAACCTGTACGCGATGGGCACCGCGCTGGAGCGTGCACAGTCGCAGACCGATCTCACCGCCAAGGCCGCCGCCTACAACGTGCCGACGATGGCGGTCGACGGTATGGACGTGCTCGCTTGCCGCGACGCGGCGCTGCACGGGGCCGACCATGTTCGCACTGCTGGCGGTCCGTTCTTCCTGGAGTTCCGCACCTACCGGTTCCGGGCGCATTCCATGTTCGATCCCGAGTTGTACCGGAACAAGGCCGAGGTCGAAGAGTGGCGCAAGCGCGACCCCATTGCGTTGTTCACCGAGCAGTCCCTGACGGACGGCACCCTGACCGCCGACGACGTGGCCGCCATCGAATCAGCGGCGGCCCACGAGCTCGAGGACGCGGTGGCCTACGCCGAGGCCGGAACCTGGGAAAGCATTGACGATCTCGAGCGCGACGTGCTCACTCCTGCGACAGGACAACGCCGATGAAAACCACATTTCGCAGCGCGGTGCACGACGCCATGCGCGACGCCCTTCGCGACGACGACCGCGTTCTCCTGATGGGCGAAGACGTCGGCCGCTACGGCGGGACCTACGCCGTATCCAAGGGCCTGCTGGAGGAGTTCGGCCCGCAACGGGTGCGCGATACCCCGCTGTCCGAACTGGGATTCGTCGGCGTCGGAATCGGTGCGGCACTAGGCGGAATGCGCCCGATCGTGGAGATCATGACGGTCAACTTCAGCCTTCTCGCGCTCGACCAGATCGTGAACACCGCCGCGGCCCTGCGTCATATGTCCGGCGGACAGTTCTCGGTACCGATCGTCGTGCGGATGGCCACCGGCGCGGGGCGGCAGTTGGCCGCCCAGCATTCACACAGCCTGGAGGGTTGGTACGCACACGTCCCGGGGATCAAGGTGGTGGCGCCGGCGACCGTGGAGGACGCCTACGGCATGCTGGCCTCCGCGCTGGCCGACCCAGACCCGGTGGTGATCTTCGAGCACGTCCAGCTCTACAACATCTCGACTGACATCGACACGCTCGCCGCGACCGACATCTCGAAGGCGGCCGTCCGGCGTGCGGGAACGGATATCACGCTGATCACCTACGGCGGTTGTCTGCCCAAGGCGCTCGATGCGGCGAATGAACTGTCGCTGAACGGGATCAGCTGCGAAGTCATCGATCTGCGTGTGCTGCGGCCGCTCGACGACGCCACGATCATCGAGTCTGTCACCAAGACACACCGGGCCGTCGTCATCGACGAGGCCTGGCGCACCGGCAGTTTGGCGGCCGAGATCACCGCGCGCATCGTCGAGGGTGCGTTCTACGAACTGGACGCCCCCATCGCCCGGGTCTGCAGCGCCGAGGTCCCCATCCCCTATGCCAAGCACCTGGAGCAGGCGGCGTTGCCTCAGGTCGACAAGATCATCGCCGCGGTGGAGAGCATCGTCGGTGAACGGTCATGATCGAGTTCAAGATGCCCTCGCTCGGCGCGGACATGGACGAGGGCACGCTCCAAGAATGGCTCGTCAAACCGGGCGACAGCGTGACACGCGGACAGGTCGTCGCCGTCGTCGAGACCACCAAGGCCGCGGTCGAGGTCGAGTGCTGGCATGACGGCACCGTAGCCGAGCTGCTCGTTCCTGTCGGCGAAACCGTCAGCGTCGGATCGGTTCTCGCCACCCTTCGAGGTGAAGGCGAGGCGGCCGAGCCGACGACGGAGCAGCCCGTGACGAAGCCGAAGCGCGTGCGAAAGCGGGCCGCGGCGCCGGCGCACGCGCAGCCCGTACATGAGGTGCTCCACCGCCGCTGGATCTCGCCTGCCGCGCGGCGGCTCGCATCGAAGCTGGGCGTCGACACCGACGCGGTGACGGGCACCGGCCCCCAGGGAGCGGTCACGCTTCACGACGTGGAGCACGCGGCGGAGTCGCCGGCGAAGCCACCATCCACCGCCGCCGATCGGGCGTCTGCGATGGCGGACCGGGCGGCCGCGATGCGCCAGTCCATCGCGGCGGCGATGAGCCGATCGAAGCGAGAGATCCCGCACTATTACCTGGCCCAGGAGATCCTGTTGGACAGGGCGCTGGGCTGGCTGGCGGAACGCAATGCGAACCGGCCGGTCACCGAGCGGGTGTTGCCCGCGGTGCTGCACCTCAAAGCCGTGGCGGTCGCGACGCAGCGCTTCGGTGAGTTCAACGGGCTCTGGCGGGAAGGTGAGTTCTCACCGGGGACGGGAACGCATGTCGGCGTGGCGATCTCGCTGCGGGGTGGCGGATTGGTCGCCCCGGCCATCCACGACGTCGCCGAGAAGAATCTCGACGAGCTGATGTCGGATCTGACCGATCTGGTGGCGCGCGCCCGCGCAGGCTCCTTGCGTAGCTCGGAGATGTCCGATCCGACGATCACCGTCACCAATCTCGGTGACCAGGGCGTCGACACGGTCTTCGGTGTCATCTACCCCCCGCAGGTTGCCCTCGTCGGCCTCGGCAGGCCGGCGCAGAAGGTGTGCGCGGTCGACGGCGGAATCCGCATAGCGACCGCGATCCAGGCCACCCTGGCCGCGGATCACCGCGCCAGCGACGGGCATCGAGGCGCGCTTTTCCTCGCCGGCATAGCCGAGCTGCTCCAACAACCCGAAACTCTCGAGAAATGACGGACCGATGATGACGCAGAACGATATTCGCAGCGAAGTGCTGGCCGTGTTGACGACCATCGCACCGGAAGTGGCGCCGGAGGACATCTCCGACGACGTGCTGTTGCGAGACCAGGTCGACCTCGACTCGATGGACTGGCTGAACTTTCTGATCGGCATTCACAAGCGCCTGCAGATCGATATCCCCGAGTCCGACTATGCATCGCTGCGGACACTGTCCGATCTGGTGCGCTACATCGACCAGCACACATCGGCACGCTCGAACTAGGCATCGATCGAGGACCACCGCCATTGCCGTCAGGGACTTAGTGCCCTGCCCCGTTCGGCCTGCGCGCGGATAGTTTCGCCCTATCAGCAAGGAGGGCGATATGTCCCAAACCCAGTCCGGATATGGAGTTCTCGTAGGTGTCGACGGCTCTCCCCAGTCGGACGCCGCCGTGCGTTGGGCGGCGGAAGAGGCCGTTCTGCGTGACCTTCCCGTCACCTTGATGCACGTGATCGCACCCATAGTGGTCAGTTGGCCGGTGCGATATCTCGAATCCAGCTATTCGGAGTGGCAGGCGGAGAACGCCAAGCACGTGGTCGAACAGGCGCAGAAGACGCTTCACGCGTCGAGCGGTGATTCGACCCTGCCCGCCGTGCGCACCGAAGTCCTGCACGACGGCATCGTCACCGAGATGGCCGCGGCATCGGCCCATGCGGCGATGGTGGTCATCGGCAGCCGTGGGATGGGCCCGGTCGGCGGCGCGGTGCTGGGCTCGGTCAGCCGCAGCCTGCTCAATCACGCCCATTGTCCGATCACCGTCGTCAAGGCCGACGCGGCACAACCGGGTGCGCGCAGATCCCCCGTGCTACTCGGCATCGACGGCTCGCCGGCGTCGGAGGCCGCAACCGCCTTCGCGTTCGACGAAGCGAGCCGTCGCGGTGTCGATCTCGTCGCCTTGCATGCATGGACCGACGTCGGCGCCTTCCCGATACTCGTGGACTGGCATCAGTATGAAGACGAGGGCCATGAAGTCCTCGGTGAACGCCTCGCAGGCTGGCGGGAGCAGTATCCCGACGTCACGGTGCGGCGACGGATCGTCTGTGACCGACCCGCGCGCTGGCTGATCGAAGAGGCCAGGCGGGCGCAGATGGTCGTGCTGGGCAGCCGCGGCCGGGGTGGCATGCGCAGCATGCTGCTCGGCTCGGTGAGCACGGCTGTCGCCGAAGGGGCGGCAGTTCCGGTGACCGTCGTGCGCGGGTGATCGCATGCTCACCTGTCCGAACGGTCACCCCAACCCCAACGGTCAACAGCTGTGCGAGGAGTGCGACGCGCTGATCGTTCCGACGTCGAGTCCGGCCCCCCCGTGGTACCGCCGATGGTGGTTCGCCGCGAGCTGCGGCGCTGCGGTGGCACTGCTGATCTCGGCGATCGCGGCGGCCCTGGTCGTCCAGCACAACCGATCCGAGGTCGCCGCCACGCCGGCGACGGACGGGGCCGCCATCCAGCAGTGGTGGGAAGCGGGGGCCGACAAACACGTCGCCGCGCTGCAAGATGCGCTGGAAAGTGCGCAGCGAAGCCTGCAGCAGTTCGACAAGCTCGGAGTGGAGCGCTCCTGTCAGCGGATCCACGACGCCTCCATCGTCGACCTGCAAGCGCACCTGCCGTCACCTGACCCCGATCTCACCGCCGAATTGGATGCGGCGATCCAGGATGCCCACACCACGGCGCACGTGTGTCTTTCGGCGATATCCGGATCGCCGAACAACTACGACGTCGAGTTCACGACCTACCTCGACCAGGCCCTCAAGCATCTCAGGACCGCGACGGACATCGTCGACAAGTCACGACTCGAAGCCTGAATCGACAGCACGCGGGGAGGACCAGATGCCCGAAGAAAAATCAGCGCGCAACGTCGGCCGACCGCGCGACGAAGAAGTTGTTGTCGCTGTGGGTGATTCACTGGTGGCCGGCCAGTTCACCGTTCCCGACCGGCCCCGCGCTGTTGTGGTCTTCGCCCACGGCAGCGGCAGCAGCAGGCACAGCCCGCGCAACCGATTCGTGGCCGCGCGCCTCAACGCCGCCGGCTTCGCCACGCTGCTGTTCGACCTGCTGACACCCGCTGAAGAACGCAACCGCGGCAACGTCTTCGACATCGAACTGCTGGCCCGCCGACTCATCGGCGTCACGACCTGGCTCGCCACCCAACAGGATGTGGCATCGTTGCCGGTCGGCTACTTCGGGGCGAGCACCGGCGCCGGCGCCGCGCTGCGAGCAGCCGCCGATCCACGGGTCACCGTGGCGGCGGTCGTCTCCCGTGGCGGGCGGCCAGACCTGGCAGGTCGGTGGCTCACCCGAGTGCACGCGCCGACGCTGCTGATCGTCGGGGGCCGCGACGAAATGGTCCTCGGGCTGAACCGACAAGCCAAATCGTTGATGCCGGCGCCGTGCCGGATCGCGGTCGTCCCCGGCGCCACACACACATTCGACGAACCCGGAACCCTCGAACGCGTCGCAGACCTCGCGTGCGAATGGTTCACCACTCACCTCGCAACAACACGAAACCTCGCCTCATAAGGAGAAGACATGACTGACAAGGCCATCGAGGTACTCGCCTGGGACCCCGCCGACCATACCGATCTGCCCGGCTTCGCGCACGGTCTCACTCGCTACGGCAGCCATTGGATGGACGTCGGCATCTCGGTCATCCCGGTGGATGTCGATCCACTCGAGGCACTCGACAAGGTCTTCGCGCGGCTGCGCGAAATGATCGACCAGCAGGTGCCCGACCTACAGTTTTTCAGTGTCGAGATGCGGGTCGCCTCGAAAACCGCACTGCAGCACCCCGATGAGCCACGGAAGACCAAGAAGTCAGCGCCACCGCAGAGGATCACGACATGACGACGCCGATCACACCGCACCGCACCATCACCACCGAACAGCTGGTTGCAATCGTCGAATCAGCCTGCCGCGCACCCTCACTGCACAACAGCCAGCCATGGCGGTGGGTGTTCGAGCGGGGCACGCTTCACCTGTTCGCCGACCATGGCAGGATCGGTCACCACACCGACATCACCGGTAGTGAAGTGGTCCTGAGTTGCGGTGCGGCGCTGGATCACCTGCAGGTCGCGGCTGCCGCAGCCGGCTGGGCGACCACCGTCCACAGGTATCCAGATCCGAAGGACCACGATCACCTCGCCTCGATTGCGTTTCACCAAGCGCAATCCGTCAGCGAGCACGACCGTGCCCTGAACGATGCGATATCGCGGCGGCGCACGGATCGGCTCGCGTTCACGGCGCCCGAGCCGTGGAACGAACTGGAGCAGACTCTGCGCGCCATCCTGAAAGGCGCCGCAGTCGATGTCGACGTGATCGACGACAGCGGACGACCCGCACTGGCCGACGCGTCGCGGCGAAGCGAAGAGCACCGTCGCGACGATGCCTCGTACCGCTATGAACTTCTCTGGTGGACACACCATTCCGACTCAGACGACGGAGTGCCCCCGCGCGCGTTGGCCTCGTCCGCCGAGGCGTCGCGGGTGGATGTGGCCCGCGACTTCCCCGCCTACGGAGTCGGTGACCGGAGGCCGGGGGTCGAACGCGACCACTCGAAGATACTTGTCCTGTCGACGTTCGACGACAGTCGCGAGAACATCCTGCGGTGCGGCGAGGCGCTGTCTCGCGTGCTTTTGGAATGCACCGTCGCGGGGCTGGCGACCTGCACGCTCACCCACATGATCGAGGTGCATGCCAGCCGCGAGGCGGTCCGTCGGATCACCGGACGCCGCGCCGAACCGCAGGTGCTCATCCGCGTCGGACAGGCGGCCGGCGTTGACTCGCCCGCCGCTCGAACGGGACGGCGCCCCATCGGCGATGTGCTGAAGGTCATCTGATGGCCCGATACGGGATCCTGGTCGCGGTCGACGGGTCCGCCGCGTCCGACGCCGCAATCGCGTGGGCGGCGGAGGAAGCGGCCATGCGCAAGCAGCCGGTCACGTTGATGCACGTCATCGCACCCGTGGTGGTGACCTGGCCGGTCAGGTACCTCGAAGCCGGCTACCGACGATGGCAGGAAGGTCACGCCGAGCTCGCCATCGAGATGGCGCAGAAGGTCGTTCACGCCGCGGTCGGTGATTCGACGGTGACGATCCAATGCGAGGTGCGGCGCGGAACGGTGGCGACCGAGCTCATCGCCGCGTCGAAGAAGGCCACCATGACCGTCTCGGGCAGCCGCGGCCTCGGGGCCGTCGGCGCCGGGCTTCTCGGCTCGGTGAGCCGCGGTCTGTTGCACTATGCCCCCGGGCCGGTGGCGGTCATTCGCCCGTCCGACGACCACGCCGACCGCACTCTTCCCGTCCTGCTCGGGATCGACGGCTCCCCCGCGTCCGAGGCTGCCACCGGGTTCGCCTTCGACGAGGCGTCGCGGCGTGGTGTCGATCTGGTGGTGCTGCACGCGTGGAGCGATGTCAGCTCCGTTCCCCCGTGGAGCCCGGAATGGGCCGACTACGAACAGGAGGGCGGTGAGGTACTCGCCGAGCGCCTTTCGGGTTGGCAGGAGCGGTATCCGGATGTGCACGTGCGGCGCCGGGTTGTCTGCGACCGGCCCGCGCAGTGGTTGATCGACGAGTCCGCGCAGGCGCAACTGGTCGTTCTCGGCAGCCGCGGCCGCGGCGGATTCGCCCGGATGCTGTTGGGCTCGGTGAGCACAGCGGTCGCTGAGTCGTCAACCGCGCCCGTCGTCGTCGTTCGCGGTGCTCAACGCTGATAACCGGGCCACGCCCGTTTCGATGCCGCGCGCAAGTTCGTCGATGTCCGACGCGGCGTCGAAATCACCCGTGATGCCAAACACCAGTTCGTCGGCATAGCTGAGAATCGCTATGCCTGTCCGAAGTTGCAGCGCGATGGGCGGAATCGGCACCACCCGCACCACCTCGCAGCCCATGATCCGCATCCGCTGACGCGGGCCGGGGACGTTCGTCGCGACTGTCACCACGCCGCGTTGCGGCATCCTGGTCAACGCGCGAACCGCCCACGCCGTCAAGGGAAACGGCACAACGCTGGCCGCGGCGAGGAAGACGCTGCCCGCTTCGCGTTGACCACTTGCCTTGGCCCTCGACAGCCTGCGGTGCACGGCGCGCAGCTGCTCTTCCGGGTCTTCCTTGTCCACCGGGAGAAACGGCAGCATCAGCGACACTCGATTGTCGGTGACGTCAACCGCGTCATTCGAGCGGATCGACACCGGAACCAGCGTGCGCAGCGAATTTCGACGGGGCTGCTCGCCACGGCGCACCAGTGCGGCGCGGAAGCTGCCGGTGATCGCGGTCAGCGCCACGTCGTTGATGGTGACTCCGTACGCGTCACACACCTTCGCCACATCACGCAGGCTCACCCGGGCGGAGCTGACCCGGCGCATGGTCGACACCGGCCCGTTCAGCGACGACGTCGCCGCGGGCCGCAGAAGGCCGTTGGTGACCTCGAGGGCACCTTCGAACGCCAGCCGTGCCGCGTTGGATGCGCTTGTCGTCAAGTTCCACATGCCGCCGACCCAATCTGCCGGGTTGAGGCTGAGTTTCGGCATCTTCGCGGATGTGCCCTGTGCGGCACGCGCGGCGCGGATCTCTGTTGAATAGTTGTCGCCCTCGCCGTCGTCGCTGAGTCCGGAGAAGATGTGCATGGTCGCGATGCCGTCGGCAATGCAGTGATGGATCTTCATCAACATCGCCCATCGGCCCGCCTCGAGCCCTTCGACGATCCAGCATTCCCACAACGGTCGCTCGCGGTCCAGCCGTCGCTCCATGATGTCGGCGACGAAGCGAAACAGCGCCTCGTCGTCGCCGGGTTGCGGCAGCGCCGCACGGTGTATGTGGTGCGACATGTCGAACGCCTTGTGCTCCACCCATTCCGGCGGGTTCAGGTCGAGAACGTGCGTCTTGAGCACCTGCTTGAACCGGGGCACCCGGGTGACCCGCTGAGCGATCGCGGCCCGCAGATCGTCAAAGTCCGGCATCGGTCCTTCGGCGATCGACAGGGCGCCCACCGCGAGGCTGACGTGACGGTCGGAGTCCTCGGCTTCGAGGAATCCCGCATCAAGGGTCGAGAGATGGTCCATGGTCATGACTTCCTGCCGATGCCGGCTAGATTGCGAGGCAACATATCCGCTGTGCCTCTGCCACCGAATCCGTAAGCGGACGAGCGGTGTCGATCGGGTGGGAGCGGCCGGCCCCGGCGAATTCGCCGAGCGCCGCCGCGATTTCCGGGGTGGCCTCCGATGCGGATGGTCCCCTCGCCGTGATCCGTTCGGCTGCTTCCCCCAGCGGCAGCGAGCAGGTGAAGTCGACGACGGGCGAGGAAGTTGTCACGCCAAGCCGGTGGGCCCGTTCCCGCTGGCGGGCGTCTCGCCAGGTGCCGTCGAGAACGACGGTCGTCCCGGCCGAGAGCAGCGCGCCGGCGCGGCACAAGACCTCGTCGTAGACCCTGGCGATGTTTTCCGAAGCATACAATCCCGCATCGAGATCGCCGGGCCGGCCCGCGATGGCACCCGATTGCTGCAGTTCGCGGCGCACCTCATCGGTGGAAAGCACCTGTGCCCCAACGTGTTCTGCCAACGCGTGTGCCAGTGTGGTCTTGCCGGTGCCCGGACCGCCGCCGATGACGATGAGTTGCACGGTCGCCGCTCGGAGATGCTCCACGGCGATGGCGACATGGCGGTGCGCATCGGTTATCGCCTCGCGATGTCCTTGGCCGACGCGGATGCAGTCGACCTTCGCCCGGACGATGGCACGGTACGCGACGCAGAAGTCCCTCAGGCTGCGCGGCGCGGGGTCGTTGGCCTGCCGTGTGTACTCGTCGAGGAAGAACGCCGCGAGGTCGCGCCGGCCGAGGAACTCCAGATCCATCGCGAGGAACGCGGCGTCGTCCACACCGTCGACATACCGCAGATGGTCGTCGAACTCGAGACAGTCCAACAGAGCCGGTCCGTCGGGCAGGCAGAAGATGTCCTCGCTCAGCAGGTCGCCGTGTCCATCGACGACGCGACCTTCGGCGATCCGCTCTGCGAACAACTCGCCACGGCCGGCGAGGAACTGATCGGCCAGTCGGGTGATCTCGTCGAGGGAATCCCGAGCGACGATCGCGTCGACATGTCGCCGTAGTTCGTCCAGGTTCTCGTGCCACCGCGCCGAGAGCGCCTCCACGGTCGCCTGGTCGTCGATCTGGTGGCTTCGCAGCGCACCTTTGTGAAACCGCGCCAACACATCGGCGATCGCCGCGAGGTCGGACTCAACAGGCTCGCCGCTTCTGACCACAGAGGCCAGCCGTACGGTATCCGAATAGCGGCGCATCACGATGACGGCTTCGCCGGGTCCGCCGTCGGGTGGCGTGAAGCGTCCGACCCCGAGGTAGCTGTCCGGCGCAAGCCTGCGGTTCAATTCGACCTCGCGCCGGCACGCGTGCTCGCGGAGGTCCGCGGTGCTGAAGTCGAGAAAGTCTGTGAGAACGGGCTTTTTCGCCTTGTAAGCCCAGTCGCCGACCAGCGTCACCAATCCGGTGTGCGTCTCGTGTACCTCTGCGCGGAGATCCCCCTGGCTTGTCGCGGGGGCCGTAGCGCTGTTCACAGTCACCAACATCGCGCTCGAGCGGGCATCGCGAACAGGGCCCTAAGGCCCTGTCCTCGGGACCATCGACCCTGGTTTGCGCGGTCGCGGTGCGGCGAAAGTGGTGATCAAAGATATGGAGGTTGGAATGCGCGACACCATCGTCGATACCGAGGTCATCAGGAGCGCTGTGCAGTTGGCCTGTCGCGCGCCGTCGCTGCACAACAGCCAGCCGTGGCGATGGGTGCTCGAGGGTGCCGTGCTGGAACTGTTCGTCGACCCCAGGCGGGCGCCCGTGTACACCGACACCAGCGGCCGGGAGGCGCTGTTCGGCTGCGGCGCCGCACTCGATCACTTCCGCGTGGCGATGGCCGCCGCGGGCTGGACGGCCAACGTCGACCGGTTCCCCAACCCGAACAACCTCCATCACCTGGCGTCGATCGACTTCAGCCCGATGGACTTCGTCACCGACGGGCACCGGCTGCGTGCCGACGCCATTCTGCTGCGACGCACCGACCGGCTGCCGTTCGCCCCGCCCCCGAATTGGGAGTCCGTGGAGAAGACGATGCGAACCACCGTCGGTACCGACGCCGTCCGACTGGACGTGGTGCCCGACGAGATGCGACCCGAGCTGGCCGAGGCGTCCCAGCTCACCGAGTCGCTGAGGCTCTACGACTCGTCCTATCATGCTGAACTCGTCAACTGGACAGCGGATTTCGAGGTTTCCGACGGGATACCGCCCAGCTCGCTGGTCTCGGCGGCCGAGAGCGATCGCGTTGATATCGGACGCAGCTTCCCCGTCACCCACAATCCTGAACGGCGCTCGGAAGTCTCCGAGGACCACTCCAAGATCGTCGTGCTGTCCACGTTCGACGACACCCACAACAGCATGCTGCGCTGCGGCGAAATGCTCTCCGCGGCACTGCTGGACGCAACGATGGCGGGGTTGGCAACATGCACGCTGACCCACATCACCGAACTTCCCGCCACTCGGCAGATCCTCGCCACGCTCATCGGGCAGACCGCGACACCACAGGTGCTCATTCGAGTCGGCCGGGTGCCGAGCATCACCGACGTCGTGCCGCCGACCCCCCGACGACCGCTCGACGAGGTCTTCGAAGTGAGACAGGAGCCGGCATGAACGATCGGCAGCCCGCGCCGTCCGTGGTGGTCGGGATCGACGGTTCGCGCACGGCCCTGCAGGCCGCCATCTGGGCCGTCGAGGAGGCGGTGAGCCGCGACATCCCGTTGCGGCTGGTGTACGCGATCGACCCGGACGCGGCGACCGGATCGGACACCCAGGCCGCCGCGCGGGACCTCGCCACCGCTGAGCTCGCCGTTCGGGAGGCATTCACAGCCGTCGAGTCCACGGACAAGCCGGTGAAGATCGAGGTCGAAATCCTGCAGGAACCGCCGGTGCGGGCACTGAAAGAGGCCTCCCGATGGGCTGCCATGCTTTGCGTCGGCTCCCTCGGACTGAAGCACAGCAGCCAGGGCCGAATCGGGTCCACGGCCGCCGCGTTGGCCACGTCCGCACACTGCCCGGTCGCCATCGTCCATGGCCACGCGCCGTCGCCCAACAAGCCGAGTTGGGTGGTGGCCGAGCTCAACGAGTCGCCGACCAGCGACGGCACGCTTCGGCGTGCACTCGAGGAAGCCCGACTCCGGCAGGCGCCGCTGCGGGTCCTCACGACGTGGCAGTCGCGCTACACCGACATTCACGACAACCGTGCCGTTACCGACGGAAACCGGTTGGCCAAGGCCCGACTGGACCGCAGGCTGGACCAGTGGAGAACCCGCTACCCCGATCTCGATGTCGAAGCGGTGGCCGTCCACGGCAATTTTGTCAACTATGTCGCGGCGAACGCACAGTCGATCCAGTTGCTCGTGATCGCCCACGACCGATCGCACGGCATCACCGAACTCCTGGGGCCGCCCGGTTGCAGCGCCCTCCGCGTCGGCAACTGTTCTGTCTTGATCAGTGACCCCCAGAACGTATTGTGAGCCGATACCCGATGGTCGACGGCGATTCGGAGCTCTGCACATGGTGACAGTCTTTCTGGTGGACGACCACGAAGTCGTGCGGCGCGGCCTGATCGATCTGCTGAATGCCGACGACGATCTCGAAGTGGTCGGCGAGGCCGGTTCGGTTGCACAGGCGATGGCACGCATACCGGCTCTCCAGCCGGATGTCGCCGTACTGGACGTGCGGCTGCCCGACGGCAATGGCATCGAACTGTGCCGGGACCTGTTGTCCCGGCTGCCCGACCTGCGTTGCCTGATGCTGACGTCGTTCACCTCCGACGAGGCGATGCTGGACGCGATCCTCGCAGGCGCCAGCGGGTACGTCGTGAAAGACATCAAGGGCATGGAACTCGCCCAGGCCATCAAGGACGTGGGTGCCGGACGTTCGCTGCTCGACAACCGGGCCGCCGCCGCTCTGATGTCGAAATTGCGTGGCGCCGCCGAGAAGTCGGATCCGTTGTCGGGGCTCAGCGAACAGGAACGCGTACTGCTCGATCTGCTCGGCGAAGGGTTGACGAACAAGCAGATCGCCGCGCGGATGTTTCTGGCGGAGAAGACCGTCAAGAACTACGTATCGCGTCTTCTGGCCAAGCTCGGCATGGAGCGACGTACCCAGGCCGCCGTGTTCGTCTCGAAACTGAACCGTCCGCACTCGGCGGAAGCAGACGAATAGCGCACTGCCGGTTTGGAAGCGATTCCAACAAAACGACAGTGCGTTAGGCGATATCGACTACCTGTCACTGTGGCACACTGGAAATCTGACCGTCCATGTCAGTTTTGCCGGGAGCGACGAAAAGCCGGGGCGTTCCATAGTGAACAGCGAAGAGCCTGCATCACCGTTCGGGCTGCGTCGTCCGGAGTATCTGAGCCGCATGCATGAGCAGCTCGAGGAGTTGGTGGCCGACCGCGATCAGATGGGTCAGCTGCTGCGGGTCGCGATCGAGATCGGTTCGGATCTCGATCTCGACGCGACGCTGCATCGCATCGTCGATGCCGCGATGAGAATGACCGGAGCCCGTTACGGCGCGATCGGCGTGTGGGCGTCCGACGACACGCTGTCGTCATTCATCTACGGCGGGGTCGACAGCGATACGACGCGTCGTATCGGGCACTTACCGGTGGGGAAAGGCGTCCTCGGTGTGCTGCGCGACCGCAGTGAGCCGCTACGGCTGAACGATCTGACCCGACATCCAGACGCGGTCGGTTTCCCCGAGCACCACCCCTCGATGCGGGCCTTCCTCGGGACGCCGATCACGATCCGCGGGGCGGTGTACGGCGGCCTCTACGTCACCGACGACAGGGCCGAGATAGGCTTCTCGGCGGCCGACGAAGTCACCGTTTGCGCGCTCGCATCGGCCGCTTCGGTCGCGATCGACAACGCGCGGCTCTTCGAGCAGGCGCGCGCGTCTGCCCGATGGACGACCGCCAGCCGCACGATCATGGCTTCGCTGCTCTCCGAAGAGCCACAGGACAGACCGTTGCAGCTGATCGCCCAGCGCGCAATGGAGTTGACCGAGGCCGAGCAGGGCATAGTTCTCGTGCCCGTCGAGCCGAGCAAAGCCGACGAGGAAGTCGGCTATCTGGTGGTGTCGGCGGCCGTCGGCAAGTACGCCGACGAAGTGTTGGGACAGCTGATACCCATCCACGACTCCACCACAGGTGGCGTGTTCCAGTCTGGACAACCACTGATCACCGACAGATTCCGCAGACCCATCCAGGCTTTCACCGACGTCGGTGAACGGCCGGCCATCCTCATGCCACTCCGCTCGGACGGCGGAACTCTCGGTGTGATCGCCGTCGCCCGCAACGCCGGACAATCGCCCTTCGACGCCCCTTACCTCGATCTCGTACGCGATTTCGCCGACCACGCCGCGATCGCCCTGACCATCGCGGCTGCCCGCGACCGAACACAGTTGCTCACGGTTCTGGCTGACCGGGAGCGCATCGCCCGCGACATGCACGATCAGGTCATCCAGCGCATCTTCGCCGTCGGTCTGGATCTGCAAGGAGTAGTAGGGCGGGTGCACACCCAGGGAGTTGCACAGCGGATCAGTCGTTGCATCGACGACCTGCAGGGCGTCATAGATGAGATGCGCCTGACGATCTTCAACCTCGCGCACGCTCATGACAAGCGCGGAGCGTTCTCCCGGCGCCTTCAGGAGGCGATCGCGAGCCTCACCGAGAGTCGGACCCTCGTCACGTCGACGCGCATGTCAGGCCCTGTCAACGTCGTCACGGGCGACCTGGCCGACGACGCCGAAGCGGTCGTGGTCGAAGCCCTCAGCAACGCGGTGCGACACTCCGGCGCCACATCGATCACGATCGCCGTCACGGTCGGCGACGACCTGACGCTCGATATCCGTGACGACGGATGCGGGATCTCCGAGGACAACCTCCGCGAGAGCGGGCTGGCCAACATGACGCAAAGGGCTCGAAAACACAGCGGAGCCTGCGCCATCAGCACTCCCCCCGACGGCGGGACACTGGTCAGCTGGCACGCCCCTATCCTGGACAGCGCCGACTAGACGCTCACGACGCCGCGGCTGCTTTCCGGCGGCGATCTCCGCCCGAACTTGGTCCATGTCCAGGTTCTTGACCTGTTCGATCAGATCTTCGAGAACAGCGGGCGGCATTGCGCCTGGCGAGCTGTAGACCAGTACTCCAGTCGGACCGTCGTGATTCAGACGAGGCCTTTGAGCATCAGGTGCCAGTACATGAACGGCAGGCCGTACTTCTTGAGGTACCAGTAGACGCGGTGCGGCTTGGTCGGATCGAGCAGCGGGAAGGACGGCTCGAGCGCCAGATCGTAGTCGAACTCTGCGAGCAGCATGTCGTGCGACGAGGTGACGATGGGGCATGACGCGTAGCCGTCGTACTTTGCTTCCAATGGTCGACTGTTCAGGAACGCATCGATGTTGGCGACGACCACAGGTGCCTGTTTGCGGATCGCCGCGCCGGTCTTCGAGTTCGGCGACGACCCCGCGTCACCGAGGCTGAACACGTTCGGGTAGCGCACGTGCTGCATCGTCTGCTTGTCGATGTCGACGTACCCGTTGGCGTCGCCGGTGGACAACGGGCCGGCCTTGATCCAGTCGGGAGCCGATTGGCGTGGCACGGCATGGAACATGTCGTAGGCAAGAGTGGTGGTGGTGGCCGTATCCCCGCCCACGTTGCTGACCACCAGCTTCTGGGCGCCCGCATCCACGGCTGTCACCTCCGCGTTCGTGTGCAGATGGATGCCGTAGCCAGCGATGACCTTGTCGAGTTCGTCGGCGATCGCGGGAATGCCGAAGATGCGTGGTGTCGGCACGATCAGATGGACGTCGATGTTGTTCAGCACGCCTTCTTTTCGCCAGTGGTCGCTGGCGAGGTACGCGATCTTCTGCGGAGCGCCCGCACACTTGATCGGTCCCGACGGCATCATGAACACGGCCGTACCCGACCGCGTCGACTTGATCAGATCCCACGTCTTCGGCGCGAGGTCGAATCGGTAGTTCGACGACACGCCGTTGGCGCCAAGGGTGTCCTCCAGCCCCTCGGTGCGGTTCCAGTCGAGCTGGATGCCGGGGCATACGACGAGTACGTCGTACTCGTAGGAGGCTCCGTCCTCACACGTCACGGTATTGGAGTCCGGGTCGACCGACATTGCGGCCTTCTTGATCCACGTCGTGGTTTTGGGCATCACCGACGATTCGGCACGCGCGGTCGTCCACGGCTGGGTCTGGCCTGCTCCCACGAGCGTCCACAACGGTTGGTAGTAGTGCGTACCGCTGGGCTCGATGATGGCGACGTCGTCGTAGCCCTTCCGCTGCAGACGCGCTGCGACGGTGATTCCGGCGGTGCCGCCGCCGATGATGAGTATGTGGTGCTTTGCGGTCGTCATTGTCACTTTTCCTCTGCGGCTCAGGCGGTTTGGGTCGTTTGCTCCCAGGCGGTGTAGCCGCCGAGGATGTCGCTGACGTCGGTGAAGCCGCGCTGGCGCAGCAGGCTGGCCGCCACCGATGACCGGTAGCCGCCTGCGCAGTACACGACCGTCGGCCTGGCGGGGTCCAGCTCGCCCAACCGGTCGGGCAGCTGGTTCACCGGAATGTTGACGGCACCCGGGATCATCCCCGCGGCGGCCTCTCCGGGATTTCGCACATCGAGGATCTGCAGGCCTGCGATCTCCCGGCTGCGCTCGCCAAAGCCGTTGGCAGTCAACCTCGATGCGATCTGCACGTCATCGGGGTATATCCGGATACAATTTCAGGATACCCCCCTAGGTATTTCTGTCAAGGCTTGGGATCTCCGGTCCCGAGGCGCCGGCCGACATACCATGACCGGAACTGGTGAGTGGTGCAGCAGGTTCAGCGCAGTGGAGCCGAGGACCGCGCTCGCGAGCGGGTTACGCCCGCGAGTGCCGACCACGACCAGTTGCGCCCCCGCGAGGTCGACCTGCTCGAGCAGCGCAGCTGCCGGTCTGGTCGTCTCGACGAAGCACTGTGCGTCAACATTCGGGTGATGCTGGTTGCACACGTCGACCACGTCTGTCAGTTGCGTCCATTCGGCGGCTTCGATGGCATCCCAGTCGATCAGGAACGGAATCGTCACGGCCGCCGCCGGTCTGCGCATCGACCATGAGCGCACCGCGGCAAGCTTCAGGTCGAACCGTTCGGCGAATTCGAACGCGTTCTCCAGGGCGGCGGACGACGAGTGTGCTTCGTCCACGCCAACGACGACCGGCGCGTCGGTCGGCACCACGCTCGGCCCGCGCCACGCGACAACCGGACAGGTGGCGTGCGTAGCGACCGCGAGTGTGGTCGACCCCAGGAACAGTGCGCCGGCCGGCGTCACCGCCGGACTGCCGATCACGATCATGCGGGCGGTCCCGCCGACCCGGATGAGCACGTCGTCGATGGGAATATCCGTCGACTGCGTTGTGACGTCGAGGTCCGGGGCCTGTGCACGCACCGCGTCTTCGGCGTCCCGCATGATGATCGCGGCGCAGTCGCGTTGATAGGACATCACCGACGCGCGCAGTGCCGCGACGGTGTCTGTCATGTTGTGGCCCATGCTCGGCATCGCGTGCACGATGTGCAGCGACGTCTCGAACTTCAATGCGACGGCTGCTGCCCAGCGCGCGGCGCTGGTGGCGCCTTCGCTGCCGTCGACGCCGACGACGATCGCACCCGCGCCCTCAGTCATCGCCTGTTCCAATCCTCGTCGGTCAGGCGTTGCGGTTGGCGCGACCGCCGTTGTCGGCCAGATCGTCGAGTTCGCGGTCCCAGGCGGCCGAGCGCGAGCGATTGAGTCGCAGGCGAAGCACCGCCCAGATCGCGGTGACGACACCCACCGCCGCGAACCACAGCCCGAAGCCGGTGACCACCGCTTCTGTCGCGGCGTTTTCGTCGGTGAGTGGCTTCGTCGTACGGTCGCCCCTGGTGTCGATCCAGATGCTCACGTGTTCACCGGCCCTCATGTGGTGGGTGCGCACCTCTGCGGTGTGCACGGCGCTCGCGAACTCCCATCGAACCGATGTGAGGAACGGCTCCTCGTACGCCCGCGGCGCCAGCGTGCTGTCCTCGGTCACCGTCGCGGTGACTTGCTGTCTGGCGGCTCGGTCGGTGGCGTATTGACGAGCCAGGGTGTCGTGGGCCGCCGTGCCCATCGCACCGGCTATCGGCGCGGCCAGCAGCGCCGCCGTGATGAGAAGTAGCGCCGCCGTCGCCTCGATGCGGTCACTGACTCGCACCAGCGGATTTCGTCCGCGCAGGCACCGCAGCCAGCTCCCGAAGCTGAGGGTGAACATCTGCATGACCCGATGATCGTCGACCCCGCGCGGGGGCCGCAGAGGCGAAAGTCCCACCGCCCAGGGCCCATCGCCCCCATCCTTTGACCTGCGCCTACACCTAGCGTTCGATACATGACGAAGGACACACGCCCCGTCGTGGTGGGCATTGATGGATCCGACGCGGCGATCGCTGCCGCTCTCTGGGCGGTCGATGAAGCCGTCGAGTGGGATGTTCCGTTACGCCTGGTGTACGTCACCGGGGAGGCGCGCCCATCTTCGGCTCCCGTTGTGAATGACGTGGCGGTCGAATACGGCGAGAGTTCGTTGCGTGCTGCGTCTTCCGCAGTCGCGGCGACGGGCAAGACAGTCAAGGTGGAGACCGAGATCCTATGGGGTGCGATCGACGACGCCCTGGTCGCCGAGTCCCAGTCCGCGGCTTTGTTGTGTGTCGCGTCGGTCGGAATCGGCTGGGTCGCGGAGAAGGTGCTCGGCTCCACGGCGGCCGCGGTGTCCCGGGATGCGGGCTGTCCGGTGGTGGTCGTCCGGTATCCATCGCGGATAGCGCCGACGCAGCCCGATCGTTGGGTCGTCGTCGGTATCGACGACCGGGCAGGCAACGACGAGGTGGTGAGATATGCGCTCGACGAGGCCCGACTTCGGCATGCCGCCGTGCTTGCGGTCGCCACCTGGAGCAGCGAGCTCAGCGGCGTGTCCTATAGCGAACTCGATCACCGCTGCGAGACATGGCGGCAGCACTACCCCGACGTGCATATCCACCCGACGGCCACCGGTGGCGGCCTGCCGGAACTCCTCGTCGAGAAGAAGGGCCATGCCGTCGAGCTTGCCGTGGTCTGCGCGGCCGACGCCAGAGAGATCACCCAGATCATCGGCCCCCACCACCAGCCGCTTGTGCCGTACGGGCAGTGCTCTGTGATGGTCGTGCACTGACCCCATGCCCGACGAGCCCGTCACCGCCGCAACGCTTCTCGATGCCGCGACGGTCACCATCCGTCGGCTGCAACCAGACGACTATGACGCGGTGGTCCGGTTGGCCAGCGAGCTGACCGGCGAAGAACGCTACCAACGGTTCTTCACCGTTCATCCCACGTACATCGGCGAGTGGGCTCTGTCCCTGACCGAACCGGCCGAAGGCGTTGTCGCGCTGGGGGTTTTCGAGACCGGTGAACTCATCGGGGTGGCCAATTACGCCGAACTGCCGCGGGCCGGCGACGCCGAGATCGCCGTGGTCGTCGCACACGAGCAGCACGAACGCGGGGTGGGCACGCTGCTGCTGCAGGCGCTCGGCCACCTCGCGCGCGAGGCCGGCTTGCATCGTTTTGTCGCTGACGTGCTCACCGAAAACCATCCGATGCGGCGCGTGATCAGCGAGGCCGGATGGCCGGTGAACCAGCATTGTGACGGAGCGGTGATCAGCGTCGAACTGGATCTCGACCGCACCGGTGACGACCCGTCAGTCGAACGCCGCACCGTCTAACCGAGTCACCACCTCGCTCAGCGGCCGCCGCGGCGTGGCAGACAGCGGGTCGGCGTTGAGCGGCGCCCAGCCGATGCGAAGCATCATCTGCGGGTAGCCTTCTGCGCCGAACACGTCTGCCGCGACCTCAGCCCGGATGTCGGGAATCTCGAGCGGCTCGGTGATCGGGCAGCACGCCAATCCCGCGGCCGTCGCGGTCAGCAGAACCAGGCTGGTGGCCTCGCCTGCGCGCAGCCACGACATCCGGTCGTCCTCGAGCGTGCCGAGCGCGATGACCACCGCGCTGTCGTCAGCCGTGGCCCCGTCCTGTGTTTGGGCCAGCACTCCGCCCGCGAACGACCTGGCCGGCAGCAACGCGGTGAAATCCGGTTCGGGTGCGCTGTGGGCCGGTACACCGGCGGTGGACGCGTAGCGTCCGCTCCACGTGGACAATTCGTTGAGGTAGTCACGGTCGGTGGCGTGGCGGGCGGCCGCTTCGGTGATGAGGCGCTTCAGGTTCGCAAGAGCGTCGACGCGGCGGAGCATCACCCCGGCCCGCGCCGCCCGGGCACCCATCATCGCGATATCGCGCTGCGGTACGGGCCAGGAGCTGTAGTGCCGGCGGTCGGTGCGGCGACGCGGGATCGCCGCGGCCAACGCTATGTCGGCGTCGGTCGCCGGATAGCGGTGCAGTTTCAGCACCGCCAGGTGATTCGAATCGTCCGGGTTGGGCAAGCGATTGATTTTGGACTGCCAGCCCAAAGCGGCGAAGGCGAGCTGGCAGTGGTTCAGTGCCGCCCCACAGCTCAGCATGAAGTCACGAGCCTCCGGATCGGTGTGCGGCAGGAGCAGGTCGGGGTTGGCGTAGAGATGAATGCTCTCCTTGCCCACCCGCCACTGCCAGGGCTGTGAGTTGTGCACCGACGGAGCGCGCACGGCCAACATCATGGCCGCCCGAACCGTCTCCACGTCGGGGAAATGTGCGCTCATGGCTTGGGTTCCTCGTGCCGGTAGTAAAAGTTCTCGTCTTCTCAAGCTGAGAGTGCCGGAACCGGATTCGGATGAAGAGGGTCTAAAGACCCGGACCGGAGTGACTCTGGTGGCCAGTTGCTCAGGCCTGCCGCGCCACGATCACCGGCATCCGCGCCGCCTGGACGACCGCCGAACTCACCGAGCCGAGCAGGAGCCCGGCGAAGCCGCCCCGCCCGTGGCTACCCACGACGAGGAGCTGGGCCCGTTCCGACTCTTCGAGCAGCCGGCGAGCGGGATTGTCCTGACCGATGACCCGGCGGACGACGACGTCGGGGTAGCGTTCCGACCAGCCCGCGAGCCGCTGAGCGAGCTCTTCGTCGGCTTGTGCCGCCGCGCCTTCCCGCGGCACCTCGACGTCGAAGTCGGCGCTGTTCATCCAGGTGTGCACGGCGACGAGCTCGACCCCGCGACGATCCGCCTCCTCGAATGCGAGCGCCGTCGCGAGCTCGGATGCGGGTGAGCCGTCGATGCCGACCGCCACTGGCGCCGTGGCAGGGTAGTCCATCAACGGATCCTCGTCGTGGATCACGGCGACCGGGCAGTGCGCGTGGTGGACGAGGCCGGAGCTGACTGAGCCCAGCAGAAGGCCAGGGACGCCGCCGAGACCGCGGCAGCCGACGACCACCATGGCGGCGTCTTTGGACAGGTCGGCCAGGGTGGGTACCGTGGCGCCGGACACCACCCGATGGTCGACCTCGATCTCGCCTACGTCGGCGGCGGCATCGCTGACCAGCGCACGTGCGTCGTCGATGATCTTCTGCGCGCGGCGCTCGCGTTCGGCCACGTACTCATCCGAGATCGGCAGGTCCACCCATGGGCCGATCTCATCCGACGGCTGAACGTGCACAACGGTCAGCGGCACGTGGCGCAGCGCCGCGTCGCGCGCGGCCCAGTCGGTCGCGACGCGCGACGCAGGGGAGCCGTCGACGCCGACGACGATGCCATGCGGTTTCGAGTCAGTGGGTCCTGATGTCGGGGTCATGTGGCTCTCCTCCCGCCGCCGGCTGACCCGGCTTCGTTGCTGACCTGACCAGACGCTACGGCCGGCGGCCGCTTTGCCTCTAAAGGCGTTGGTCACCAACGCAATCACCAAAATCGCGGGACGGCAGGGTCGAAGGTCCCTGGCGGTCCCCTATGGCCGGGGCAAGGTGCCCCCGTCGGTCAACAACCGTCGGCTTCGATTGAGAGTCAGTGGAATCAGATGGGCGGTGACCGTGGCGTTGCGCTGCAGATCGGCGTACACGCCGGCGACGACCTCCTCGATGTCGCTTCGAGAACGCCTCGGGAACCTGGCGCACAGCGCCGAGGCGATGCCCTCGAGCTCGTCCTGCATCAGAGGTTCGGTCAAGGCGGTCATGGTCAGAGTCTGGTGGGGGCCGGGTCGGAAAGATACGGACCAAAGACCCTGAGCCGACGGCGACCGTCGCCTTCTCGGCGCGGGACTCGCCTCGGGCGCGAGGGGTGCAACGCGACGAGGACGATGCCGACGACGTAGAGCACAGCCATCGCGACCGGTAACCGGCCCGCGGGCGCGAATCCCTGCAAGCTCAAGTTCCACAGGGCAGCACAGGCGGCACCGGCTCCGACGAGGAGCATCGGAGGAGTGAAACCGACCGGCAGACCGATGGCCACCGAGACCAGGCTTCCGGCGAGGACGGACCGCGCGGACGCGACCAGCCACAACACTCCGGAGGTGACAATCGCGAGTGCCCCAATCCACAACAACCGCGACAACCACCACGCGCCCGTTCCCAGATCCGGCTGGGGAAACAGACCGGTCGGGTATGCGATGACCGCGAGGAGCACAACCGCGATCATGTGCCAGAGGTAGAGCACCATCACCCGAGCGTTGGCCACCGCCAGCGGTCGACGCAACGCCGATGCGCGGAGCCAGCGGGTCACCGCCGGAGCGATCGCGATCAGCACGCCGGCCTGCACCAGGCCGACCGCCAGCATCACGACGCTCGGCGGAGCACTGTTCTGTACCGTCTGGCCCGGCACTCCGATCAGGCTCACTGGGTAGGGACCGATCGTGAGCGCCGCCGCGGCCACGACGCCGCCCATCGCCGCCAGCCCAAGCGCCCGGCTGCCGCGCACCGAACCGAAATACCATGCGACACCGAGCTGAAACAGCGCGAGCCAGCAGAGGAGATTGTTGGCCCAACCGAGTGCGGGAAGCACACCGCCCACGCTGACGGCGTCGACGACCGCCACGGCGATGCTCGACGCCAACGGGGCGAGCAGTCCCCACCGCCGATGCATCGCCACCACGACCGGCGTCAGCGCCACCACGACGAGATACACCGGAATGAACCACAGATGCATCGCCACCGCCCAGCCGCTCATCGCCACGGCCGACGCATCGGCGTGCGCAAAGACAGCGGCCGCCACGAGCGCGAGAACGATGAACACATACGCCGTCGTCGGACCGAGAATTGCTCGCAGCCGCTTGGCCATCCAGTTGCTGAAGGACATGCCGGTGTGTCGCGTCCACGACGCCGCGCCCGCGTAGCCCGCCACCAGGAAGAGCAGGGGCACCGTCTGGAAGATCCAGGTAAGCCATTGCGTCCACGGCAGTTCCACCAACGGGTTCTCGCGGACGAAACCGCCGTGGCGATAGGCAACGGAAGCTGCGAGCCAGTGCCCCACGACGATCAGGACAACGGCGCCGACCCGGTACAGGTCCACCGACAACTCACGCGGCGGACCTGTCGGCCGCTCAGGCGGCATGCGGGATTTCGATATCGACGTGTTGTTGATCGCCCGGACGGTGCGGCACGAGCTTCCACCCCACGTACGTCAGATACAGGCCGACGAGGGTCATCACAACGAATGCGGCGATCCACCCGGCTGTCGCACCGATCATCCGGTCGGCGATGGAGGCGAAAACGCTGGGGAAGGCGATCAGCAGGATCCCGCGCGCCACGAGCAGCCACCCGAGCACCGAGACAATGATCGCGGCGGCTCCCCGCCAGATCTGGTGGAAGGCGACGATGGCGATTCCGCCTGCCAGGATGAAAACTCCGGTGACGTAGGGCCAGACAACGCTCGCCGTGAACTCCGACAACAGCTGCCGCATGTCCGCGAAACGCGCCATCGCCGCGATCATGACAATCGTGAAGAACGGGCCCAGCACGCGGGCGAACATCCGGGTGCGGTGTTGGACGGTGGTTTTCATGATTCCTCGATTCACTGAGTGACGCGGTCTCGCGCGAACTCGTTGAATGCCGAGAACGCCCGAGCGCCATAGATGGTGGCCGGACCGCCGTGCATCAAGATGCTCACGCCGATGGCCTCCGCCGCCTCCTGCGGTGTCGCGCCCGCACGAACCGCCGCCTTCGCGTGGGACGCAATGCAGCCGTCGCAACCGTGCACGACTCCGATGGTCATCGCCATCAATTCTTTGACCTTCGAACTCAGGGCGCCCTCAGCGAGCGCAGCGCCACTGATCGCGGTGAACCCGCGGTACACGTCTGGGATCATCTGCCGCAGCGCACGGTGTTCCGGGCTCAATTCGGCGAGTACGTCATGGTGATGGCAATCTGACATACCATCAGACTGGTAGTCGGTCGCGGTCCCTCGAAGGGCCGAAAGTACTCAGCTGCGAGTTCTTCCGGCCGTCGCCGGCGATCTCGAGGCGCCCGCAGGCCAGGTCGGCGGGCAGAAGGTGGGTGGCCACCACCACCGTGCGCGACGCGGCGAAGAGCCCGCCATCGGCGGCCAGGAGCGCCCGCAGGAAAAGGTCGGAATCGTCGGCGTCCAGGTTTTCGGTCGGCTCATCCAGCAAGACGATCGGACTCGACGCAATCACCGCACGTGCCAGCAGCAGCCGTCGACGCTGACCCGCCGACAGCGCCTCGGCGCCCCCGACGAGGATCGTCGCCAACCCTTTCGGCAACGCCCACACCCAATCCGCGAGTCCGACGCGGCCCAGCGCGTCTAGAAGTTCGGCATCGGTCGCATCGCCACGCGCTACCCGCAGATTGTCGCCGACCGTGGTGGCGAAAATGTGCGCATCCTCGGCGAAGTAGGTGACATGCGATCGCATTTCGTCCTCTCCGAGCGCGGTCATGCACGCTCCTCCGAGTGTCACCGCGCCGCCCCGTGGCTTGAGCAGCCCGGCAAGCGTCATGAGAAGCGCGGTCTTGCCGGCCCCGCTCGGGCCGACCACCGCCAGCCGGGCCCCGGCCGGCACGTTGATGCTCAGCGGTCCGATCTCCGCCTCCGGCGCGAATCCGGCTACCAGGCAGCGTGTTTCGAGCCGGGAGCCTGCGGGCGTAGGCGGCTGTCCGCTGTCGCCGGCAATTGTCTGGTCCGCTCCCGAAATCAGCTCCGTGAGCCGCAGCGCCGCAAGGCGCGCACGGACCAGCGTGACGGCCGCGGCCGGAAGTGCTCCGATTGCCTCGAACGCCGACAGCGGCAACAACATCAACACGGCCACGGTCGTGGGTGCGACAGAACCCGACAGGGTGATTCCGGCCAGCGCGGCACCGACCACAGCGGCGCCGATCGACAGCGTCTGAGTTGCGGCGGCGAGCGCGGCAGGATGTGCAGCCGAATCCTCGACGCACCCCCATTCCGTCTGACGCGCCGAGACATCGGCCAGGACGCTCGGTAACCGCGCGCCGACCCGCAGTTGATCGGCGTGGTCGAGTGCGGTCATCGCCGCGCTGTCGCGCGCCTCCCGATGCTCTGCCGCGGTGCGTTCACTCGACACGACGGCGCGGCCGGCCAGCCAGGGCGCGGCGATGCCGGCCACCGCCAGGCATGCGGCCAGCAGCGCGGCGACGGGTAACGACACCAGCGCGACCGCCGCGACCGAGGCAACACCGAGGACGGCGGCCACGGCGATCGGCAGCACGGCACGAACGAGCAGATCCGACAGTTCGTCGACATCGCCGCCCAGGCGCGTCACCAATTCGCCACTGCGGAAGCGCATCGCCCTGTCGATCGAGCCCAGAGCCAGCCGGCCGTAGAGCCGTTCGCGCATCGACCCCGCCGCACGCAGCGCGGTGTCGTGGCTGGCGAGCCGCTGGCAGTATCCGAAGACCGCCCGCGAAATACCAAGAGCGCGTACCGCAACCACCGCGATGCTGAGATCGAGCACCGGTGGCATCTGCCAGGCGCGGGTGATGAGCCAGGCCGACAATCCGGCGAGCGCCAGCGCACTGCCCAACGAGCCGACACCCAATACGATGGCCAGGCCGAGCCGCGACATGCGTGGCCGCAATAGCACCCACGCGGTGCGCAGGGTCTCAATGGCAGACATCGACGTTCTCCCCCACCGTCACCACCGCGTCGGCGACATTCAGGACGGCGCGGTGATGCCCGGTCACCACCACCGTCGCCCCCGCTCGAGCCCGGCGCACCAACGCCGCGAGCACGCGCCGTTCGTTCTCGAAGTCCAGGTGCGCGGTGGGCTCGTCCAGGAGCAACACCGACGCCGACGAGCCCAGGGCCCGAGCGAGCCCGAGCCGTTGACGCTGCCCCGCCGACAAGCCCACACCACGGGGACCCAGGACGGTGAGCAGGCCGTCGGGCAGCGCCGCGACGACCTCGTCGAAACACGCCTGTGCGCAGGCGGTCAGCGGATCCGCGAGCCGGCCGAACAACTCGAGATTCTCGGCCACGGTGCCCGCAACGAGCGCCGGTCGCTGCGCCAGCCATGCGACCTGAGACCACCAGGCTGCGGTATCAAGCGAGCCGACGTCCACCCCTGCCACCCGTACCGAGCCCGATGTAGGTTCGACGATTCCCAGAATCGCTTGCAGCACGGTGCTTTTCCCGGATCCGTTCGGCCCCGTGAGCACTGTCAGGCTGCCCGGCTCGATCTGCGCGGTCAGCGACTGCGGGTGTACCCCGTCGCGGCCGCCGACGCTCAGCCGGTCGATTTCGATCCTCGCTCCGGTTGCGTTGACCGTGGTCGTGCCGATCCGCCGTTTCGGAGGCTCGTCAAGCAGCGCGAAGGCGCGTTCTGCCGCCGCCTTGCCCTGCGCGGCGGCGTGGAACTCGACGCCGACGCGGCGCAACGGCCAGAACACCTCGGGTGCGAGCAGCAGCGCGGTCAGGCCCGCCGCCAGACTGACGTCGCCGAACACCAGCCGCAACCCCACGCCTACCGCCACCAACGCCACCCCGAGGGTGGCGATCAGTTCCAGTACCAAGGCCGACAGGAAGGCGATCCGAAGCGTCGACATCGTCGTGGCGCGGTGGGCGGCGCTGAGTTCGCCGATCCGGCCCGCGGGCCCCTTTGCCCGCCCCAGTGCGCGCAGGGTCGGTATCCCCGCCACCAGATCCAACAGCCGGGACTGAAGAACAGCCATCGCAGCCAGTGCCGCGGCGGACCGGTCGCGTGTCGCCAGCCCGATCAGGATCATGAACAACGGAATCAGGGGTAGCGCGACCACGACGATGAGGGCGGACCTCAGGTCGTAGACCGCGATGACGATCACCGCCGCCGGGGTGAGCAGCGCGGCCAGGGCCAGCGCCGGCAGATAGGCCGTGAAGTATGGCCGCAGCGCGTCCAGTCCACGGGTGATCACCGCAGCGGCTTCGTCGCGCGCAGAGGCGGATTCGCGGGACGGCCGGCTCGTCACGTCCCGCAACAGTTGGCCGCCCAGATCGGTGATGACTGCGGTCGCCCCGCGCTGACTCAACCGGGCCCCGGCCCAACTGACCGCCGCCCGGCCCAGCCACAGGCAGAGGAGGCCGACGATGGCTGGCAGCCAGGCACCCATGTCTCGTCGCGCCGGGTCTGTCACGACGCCGGCGACGATGGACGCGAGCACGATCGCCGACGCGATCGTCAGGGCGGTCATCGCGGCCCCGCAGGCGACCGTCGCCACGAGGAAGCGGCGCACCGGCGCGCATCTGCGTACCAGCCGTGGGTCGACGGGACCGCCCGGGCGGCTCATGACGTCCGGCCGACGAGGCCGACCGAGGGAGGGATGCGTTGAGCCGAGATTCGCTGCCGGAAAACCCAATACGACCACGCCTGGTATCCGATCACCACCGGCGCCACCACGACCGCGGCCCAGGTCATCACCGTCAGCGTGTAGTGGCTTGACGACGCGTTGTAGATGGTCAGGCTGTAGGCCGGATTGATCGTCGACGGGACCAGGTTCGGATACAGGCAGCCGAACAACATGACCACCACGGCGGCCACGACCGTCGTGGTCGCGAGGAAGGCCCAGCCCTCGCCGCGACCCGACCGCATCAACGCGATCGCGGCCAGCAGCGCGATCACCGCCACTGCGAGCGGAAGCCATGTCCAGCTCTTGCCGTGCGCCAACTGGGTCCACATCCCGAACCCGCCGAGGACGACCACCACCGGCAACGAAAGCCAGCCCGCGAACCGGAATGCGTCATCGCGAACCGGGCCTTCGGTTTTCAGCGCAATGTAGACAGCACCGTGCAGCAGGAACAACCCGCAGGTGGCCAACCCGCCCATCAGTGTGTAGACGTTCAGCACGTCGGTGATCGACAGATGCACATGCTTGTCGGCGTCGATGGGCAACCCCCGCACCAGGATGGCGAACGCCACGCCCCACAGCACGGCGGGCAGCCACGAGCCCAGCGCGATGGCGAGATCCGCCCAGCGGCGCCATCGCGCGTCGTCGATCTTGCCGCGCCACTCGATGGCGACCACCCGGACGATCATGCCGAGCAGGATCGCCAGCAGCGGCAGGTACAGGGTCGAGAAGACCGTGGCATACCAGCCCGGATAGGCCGCGAACATCGCCCCGCCCGCGGTCAGCAGCCAGACCTCGTTGCCGTCCCACACCGGACCGATGGTGTTCAGCGCGGCCCGGCGGTGCTGTTCGGGATCACCGTTGGCTACGCGACCGAGCGGCTCCATCAGCATGCCGACCCCGAAGTCGAAGCCCTCAAGGATGAAGAAACCCAAGAAGAGCGCCGCGACGAGGATGAACCAGAATTCCTGTAACCCCATGATCTGCAGTCCCTTTCGAACTCAGTAAGCGAACGACAGCGGAGCCACGTCGGTGTCACCGGGTGTCCCGGCGGGTGCGAGCTCGGAATCATGTTCCTGCGGGCCCTCGACGATGTAGCGCTTCAGCAGGTACAACCAGATCACCGCAAGGACCGCGTAGATCGCGGTGAAGGCGACCAGCGATATCACCACCACCGCTGCGCTGTGGTCCGACACGCCTTGCTGCACGGTCATCCGCACCATCGGGTCACCGGTCGGATTTGGCGCGACAACCCATGGCTGCCTGCCCATCTCGGTGAACACCCAGCCCGCGCTGTTAGCGAGGAACGGCATCGGAATCGTCAACAAGGCGAACCGTGCGAACCACGTCGACGACGGTGTCCGCCCGCCCCGCGTCAGCCACAGCGCGGCCAAGGCGAACAGGACGGGTATCAGCAGGAAGCCGATCATCGCGCGGAACGCCCAGTAGCTGACGAACAGGTTCGGGCGGTAATCACCGGGACCGAAGCGGCTCTGGTACTCCCGCTGCAGGTCATTGACACCCTTGAGGGTGACGCCGCTCATTTTTCCCTCCGCCAGCAACGGAAGCACCGTCGGCACGTCGAGAACGTGAGTGACGCTGTCGCAGTTGTTGTGCGTGCCGACAGTCAGGATGGAGAAGTTCGGATCGGTTTCGGTGTCGCACAACGATTCGGCCGACGCCATCTTCATCGGCTGCTGGACGAACATCAACTTGCCCTGAGTGTCTCCGGTGAAAAAGAGCACCAGCGTTGCGAGAAGGGCCACCGCGCAGCCGAGGATCGTGGCGGGCCGGTACATCGTGCGGGCGTCGTCCTTACCGCGCGCCCGGACCATCCACCAGGCGCTGACGCCCGCGACGAATGTGCCCGCGGTCAGCAACGCGCCGGTGATCACATGGGCGAACGCGGCCAGCCCGGTGTTGTTGGCGAACAGTTCCCAGATGCTGGTGAGCTCGGCGCGGCCGGTCTCGGGATTGAAGTGAGCGCCGACCGGATGCTGCATGAACGAATTCGCCGAGATGATGAAGAAGGCCGAGGCGTTGACTCCGAAGGCGACGATCCAGAGGCAGGCAAGATGCACCTTCTTGGGCAGCCGATCCCACCCGAAGATCCACAGACCGATGAATGTCGACTCGAAGAAGAACGCGACGAGGCCCTCCATCGCGAGCGGAGCGCCGAAGATGTCGCCGACAAAGCGGGAGTATTCACTCCAGTTCATGCCGAACTGGAACTCCTGCACAATGCCCGTTGCGACGCCGAGCGCGAAGTTGATGAGAAACAGTTTGCCGAAGAAGCGCGTCAGCCGGTACCAGACGGGGTTGTCGGTGACGACCCACACGGTCTGCATGATCGCCAGCATTGGTGCGAGGCCGATCGTCAACGGCACGAAGATGAAGTGGTAGACCGTTGTGATGCCGAATTGCCAACGCGACAATTCCAAGACGTTCATGTATGTGTTCTCCCACGTTCGGGCGCTGCACTGCGACGGGTTGCGTCCACCGAAAGGTAGCTGTGCGTCACCACAACGGGATGGAGTCGAAAGTCCCTCACCCGCAGGGGCTTAGTCCTTTGCCACGCTGATTGTCGTCAATGCGCACGCGCGACGATCACCGGCACGGAAGCGGCCTGCGCCACCGCCATGCTGACCGATCCGAGCAGCATCCCGGCGAACCCCCCGCGACCGTGGCTGCCGACCACCACGAGCTGAGCATGCTTCGCGTGCTCGAGCAGGCGGGCGACGGGATACTCGATTTCGATCAATCGGTGGACGGTGACCTCGGGGTAGCGCTCCTGCCAGCCGGCAAGGCTCTCGGCAAGCGTCGTCTGCGCTGCCAGTTGCAGCGCCGAGTCCTCGATGCCGTGCACGATCGACATGTCGGCATCACTCCACACGTGTAACGCGACCAAATCCACGCGGCGCCAGGATGCTTCGTCGAAGGCGATGGCCGTTGCCAGCTCCGAAGCGGGTGAACCGTCGATGCCTACCAGCACCGGCCGATCGTCCAGGCCCGACACCTGAGCTTCGTCGTGGATCACGGCCACCGGGCAGTGGGCGTGGTGCACCAGTCCCGTGCTGACCGATCCGAGCAGGCGGCGATCCGGTGCGCTTCGGCCGCGGCATCCGACCACGATCAGCTTGGCCTCTTTGGATAGGTCGACGAGGGCGGGTACCGCTCCACCGAAGAGCAGTTCACTGGTGACCTCGGGCCGTTCGCCGCCACCGAGAGCCTGCACCATTGTGAGAGCGTCGTCGATCACCGCACGGGCCCTGGCCTCCTCGTCCTCGAGAACTTCCTCGGGGATCTGGCCGGCGGGCCACACGGCCAACGACGCCGCCACCGGTAGCGAGGGGACGACGTGCACGACGGTGAGTAACACGTGACGCAGCACTGCCTCACGGGCCGCCCACCGCAGCGCCGCCTCCGCCGACGGGGATCCATCAGTGCCGACCACTACTCCGCCATGCGGTTTGCGCTCCGTCATCCGACATCCTCCCGGCCTCGACGTCTTCGGTGACGGTAAGCGGCGGTCGGTGGTCGATTCCGGAGGCGTTCGTCCCGACCGAGGTGGCCAAACGGCCCTTATCGGCGGTCGGCGGCGTGCATAGTGTCGCCGTCATGCCACGCGCGTGGGATGCGGTCACCGGCCCTTTCAGGAACGCAGGTAGCTACTACGCGCGAACGTGGCGGGACTATCTGGATCACGATGTCGGGGACCTCCCACTCGCGCGCCCCACGCCCGCGCTTGCGGCGCAGGCTCTCCGCGACGAAATCGTGTTGATGGGCTTGCGCGCGCGCAGGCCGGTCAGCGATGTGCGCGCCTTCGAACGAATCAATGCGGAAGTGATTGCGGCCCTGGACTTCTATGGCACAAGAGGCTGGCTGGAGAATCCGGAGAAGTTCTTCGCTGCACCTCCCGCATTGGCCGACGTCACGGTCCGGCCGGTGACCACGGCCCGGCACCACTACGAGCGCCTCGTGTTCGACAGCGGCTACCGGCCGTACGAGGGCGAACCGGGCCGCCGGCGGTGGATGGGCTATGTGGCCAACAACCGCGAGTACGCGTTGCTGCTGCGTCACAGCGACACTCGGCCGTGGCTGGTGTGCATTCACGGCACGGAGATGGGCCGCGCAGCGCTCGACCTCGCCGTGTTCCGTGCGTGGCACATGCACAACGAGCTCGGTCTGAACGTGGTGCTGCCCGTCCTCCCCATGCACGGACCGCGGAAGCGGATGCTACCGAAGGGCGCGGTCTTTCCCGGCGAGGACGTGATGGACGACGTGCACGCGACCGCCCAGGCGGTCTGGGACGTCAGGCGCCTGTTGTCCTGGATACGGTCTCAGCAGCCCGACTCGCCGGTCGGGCTCTACGGGCTCTCGCTCGGCGGGTACGTGGCGTCGCTGGTCGCCAGCCTCGAGCGGGACCTGACGTGCGCCATCCTCGGTGTGCCGGTGGCCGACCTCATCGAGGTGTTGACGCGCCACGCCGCGCTCGGCCCCGAGGACCCTCGTCACCACACGATGGTGCTGGCAGAGCCGATCGGGCGGATGGTGTCGCCGCTGTCGCTGATTCCCCGCGTGCCGTTACGCGGTCGCTTCATCTACGCCGGACTCGCCGACCAGCTGGTCCACCCGCGCGAGCAGGTGGTCCGGCTGTGGGAGCACTGGGGCAAGCCCGGAATCGTCTGGTACGAGGGCGGCCACACCGGTTTCTTCTCGTCGCGGCCCGTCCAGCGCTCGGTGGATGCGGCGCTGGATTTATCCGGCTTGCTCGATTGGCCGCGCGCGGCGCCTAGCCTGCCGGCGTGATAACTCCGTAGTGCCCGTCGTACCGGTGGTACAGGATGCTGGCGCAGCCGTGGTCGGCGTCGATGTAGAAAAGGAAGGGCACACCGAGCAGACCCAGCCGATGCGTCGCTTCGCTTTCGGTGAGGCATGGCGTCGGCTGTGGACTGACGGTGACGTGTTGATCGAACGGGCTCAGTTGATTCGCCAGAGCGGGCGCAACGAGCGCTACCCGATACCCCGTCGGACCGCCGCGGTACAGCACAGCCGAGGCCTCGGTGCCTTTCTCGATGAACAGGTGAAAGTCGTAGCCGAGCAGCTCCATCTCGGCGACGGCCTCATCGACCGTGCAGGGTTGCATGGCGAATGACTTGCGGCGGATGACACGGCGTTCGTCCGCGGGGCGCGGCAGATAGTCCGGACGACGCGCCGGCCGAAGGCGCGCTCGCCAACGTCCGTCCTCACGCTGGAGGCGGTGCCGCAGCGTCGCCTCGAGCCGATCTACGGCTTCCTTTGCGGTGCCGGCCTGCACCTGGGCACGAACGAGGCGACCGTTCACGTCGAGGTTGGCCTGCGCGACCACCGGTCGTTCCACGGCCGGATCGTCGTGTGCGGTGAGTTTTACGCGGGCGGTCAGCATGGGCCGGTGGGTGAAGCGTGTCAGCGCGCCGACCTTGCCGCGCGCATACTCGACCGCATCCGAGGGCACACCGCGCGCCGTCACAGTGACGTCGACGACCGCGGGCAACTCCGTTCCGCCACGCATGCTCTCGACTACTTCCCCTCATCGTGTTCGATGGCCGATTGCACGGCACCGAAGCGTTGCTGCGCCCGCTTGTCTGCGGCTTCCTGCTCATCAGCGGTGACGACGATCGCGTCGGAACCCGGAAAAACCGTTGCCACGTGATCGTTCTCGAGCCACCGGACAACATATGGTGGCGAACCGTCGGTGGAATGCACCTCGGTGATCAGACCCCGCTGGTCTGGCCGGTCAACAGTGGCACCCTTGAATACCAGCCAGTCGCCCACTTTGGCTTTCATCAGCCGCACCTCCCTCGGCAATCGATCGACGGATATCTCCGCCATGGTGTCGATGGTCGTCGCGGACCGGCCGGTGCGGCAGAGCCTTTGGACCCTGACCCGATTCAAGGACGAAAGTCACATTTCGTGGTGTCGTTGTCCCCCGGCGGCCGACAACGTTGGTTTCCTACCGTCGGGTCATGACCTACGTGATCGGTTCTGCATGCGTTGACGTGATGGACAAGTCGTGTGTGCTGGAGTGTCCGGCCGACTGCATCTACGAGGGCGCACGTTCGCTGTACATCAATCCCGACGAGTGCGTGGACTGCGGCGCCTGCAAATTGGTCTGCAGGCTCGAGGCGATCGAATTCGAGACCGACCTACCCGAAGACGAGCAATGGCACGTCGGGGACAACGCCGCATTCTTTTCCACCGTGCTGCCTGGCCGCGACGAGCCCCTGGGCAACCCTGGTGGCGCGGAGGCCGTCGGGCGGATCGGTGTCGACACACCGAGGGTGGCGGCGATGCCCGCCAATCCCGCACCGCACCACTGAGGCGGATCGCTCCGCTCCTGGCTGCCGCGGGCAGTTCCGCCCACGCCGCCGGTAGCGGTAGGGCATGCTGCTGACGTGCTGTTGCTCAGCAGGATCACCGGCCAAGAGGTGCGTACACCGGATGGACAGCTGCTGGGCCACGTCGCCGATGTCACTGCACATCTCGGCGCCAACGGAGGGCTCACCCTCGTCGATCGGATCCTGATCCGCCGCAAGCAGCAGCACGACATCCTGGTGCCTTGGTTGGCAGTGAAGTCGTTCGCGCACAACGGTATCCAGTTGACTCCGGGTGGGGTTCACGTCGTCGGCACGTCGATCGACGATGCGCTCACCACCGGCGAGATCCTGTTGGTGCGCGATGTCCTCGACACCCAGGTCGTCGACATCGCGGACCAACGGCTCGCTCGCGTCGCCGACGTCGTCCTGGCCCACCGCCGCGACGGACGGGTCGAGGTCGTCGGCGTCGAGGTCGGTTTCGGCGCGGTGCTCCGCCGCCTGGGCCTCGATCGGCTCGCCAGACAACTGCGCGCCGACGCCGTCGCATGGACCGATCTGCACCTCACCTCCGAACGCGGACACGCCGTCCAACTGGCCACCCCCCGCGCGGCGATCCACCTGCTGGACGCGCGCGGGCTGGCGATGCTTGTCAGCCGCCTCGACACCGAGTCCGCCGCCGAAGTCCTCGCCGCGAAGGAAACCGCTACCGCTGCGGAGGTCATCCGCACCAGTCATCCGGTCGTCGGCGAGCGGATGCTGCGCGCGATGACCGACACCGAGGTGGCCGGTGTCGTCGCCGCCATGCCCGCCCACCATGCGGCGCACTGGCGGAACGTGCTCGCCACGCCGCGGGTTCTGCGCGGCCGGCACTTCCTGCGCTCGCGAGTGTGGCCCCGCCGCCGCCACCCACCACGGGAAGCACCCGAGTGAGGCGACGCGGGCTGACGACCGGTGCGCTGCTGGCGGTCGTCGGCCCAGGGCTGCTCGCCGGGCTGTCCGACGACGACCCGGCCGGCATCACGACGTACTCGGTCCTCGGCGCCGACTACGGCTACCAGCTGCTGTGGGTGCTGCTGCTGTCCACCATCGCGCTCGTGATGTTCCACGCGCTGGCGGCGCAAATGGGTGTCGTCACCGGCCAGGGCCTGATCGGTCTGGTGCGCCAACGCTACGGCGTGCGGCTCGCCGGTGCTGTCCTTGCCGCACTCGTGGTCGCCAACATCGGCACCACGTGTGCCGAATTCGCCGGCATCGCAGCGGGTTTCGAGTTGTTCGGGATCGGTCGCTACTTCTCCGTTCCCCTCGCGGCGCTGATCGTGTCGGTCCTCGTGCTTCGAGGCAGCTTTCATCGCATCGAGCACCTGTTGCTGCTGCTCTCGACGGTGTTCCTGGCCTACATCGCGTCGGGCATGCTGGCGCAACCGGACTGGGCCGCTGCGGTGCACGGTCTGGTGGTACCGACGTTGCCGGCCAGTGGCGATGCGATCGCCATCGTCACCGCCACTGTCGGCACCACGCTCGCGCCATGGGGGCTGTCGTTCATCCAGTCCTATGCCGTCGACAAGAAGCTGCGCGCCGAGGACCTGTTCCTCGAGCGCATCGACGTGGTGACCGGAGCCGTGCTCACCGGGATCATCGGATTCTTCGTCGTCGTGGCCTGTGCGGCCACACTGCACCGCGACGGCCGCTCCATCACCGACGCCGCCGACGCCGCCGTGGCGCTGCAACCGCTCGCGGGCGACGCCGCCTCGACGTTGTTCGCCGTCGGCCTTATCGGTGCCGCCGTGCTCGCCGCGTCGATTCTTCCGTTGTCCACGGCATATTCGGTGTGTGAGTACGCGGGTTTCGAGGCCGCACTGAACGACCCGTACCGCGAGGCGAAAACGTTCTACGTCACGTTCGGGCTCGTGACACTGCTCGGCGCGGTGGTCGTCATGATCCCCGGCGCCCCACTGGTGACGATCCTGATCGCGACGCAGGTGCTCAACGCCGTCCTGCTGATTCCCCTGCTGTTCGCCCTGATCGGCATCGCCCGCGACCCTGCGTTGATGGGCGGGTTCACGATGAGCACCCCGGCCACCGTCGCGTATGCGCTCGCCACTGTCGTCGTGCTGGCGTGCGTCGCCGCGCTGGCGGTCTTCCTGGGATTCGGCTGAGGCGCATATAGCGCTCGGCCGCAGTGGTCATGGTCGGGACGCCGTCAGCCGGGCTGCCTCCGCGACGATTGCGTCGACGTCCTCGGGTTGGGTGTCAAAACTGCACACCCAGCGCACCTCGCCCGTCGACGCATCCCAGTCGTAGAACCGGAACCGCTCGCGCAGCCGGTCGGCGACGCCGGGCGGCAGCGAGGCGAACACGGCGTTCGCCTGCGTCGGCTGCGTGAACCGGACGCCGCGGATGCTGCCGTCGGCCACGCCCACCTCCATCCGCCGACGCAACCGGGCGGCCATCGCGTTCGCATGCCGGGCATTGCGCAGGAAGAGATCGCCGTCGAGGAGCGCGAGCAGTTGCGCGGAGACGAACCGCATCTTCGACGCGAGCTGCATCTGGTGCTTACGCAGGTAGATGAGCCCGGTGGAGGCGTCGGCGTCGAGGACCAGGATCGCCTCCGCCCCCAGGGCGCCGTTCTTCGTGCCGCCGAAGGTCGCCACGTCGACACCGGCGTCGGTGGTGAAGGCCCGCAGCGGAAGGTCCAGCGCCGCGGCGGCATTCGACAGGCGCGCGCCGTCCATGAACACACGCATGCCGCAAGTGTGGGCATAGTCGGTGATCGCGCGCACCTCGTCGGGCGTGTACACGGTGCCGAGCTCGCTCGATTGCGTCAGGTAGACGACGAGCGGCTGGGCCCGGTGTTCGTCGCCCCAGCCCCAGGCCTCCTCGGCGATGAGGTCCGGGGTCAGCTTGCCGTCGACGGCTGCGATCGGCAGCAGCTTGATGCCCGCGGCCTTTTCCGGTGCTCCGCCCTCGTCGGCGTGGATGTGCGCCGTCTTCGCGCAGACCACCGCTCCCCACCGGGGCAGCATCGACAGCAGCCCGACGACGTTCGCGCCGGTGCCGTTGAACACCGGAAAGGTGTCGACGCCCGCACCGAAGTGGCGTGCACAGACCTCACGCAGGCGGTCCGTGTAGACGTCCTCGCCGTAGGAGACCTGATGACCACCGTTGGCGGCGGCGATCGCCGCCAACACATCGGGGTGCACACCGGAGTAGTTGTCGGAGGCGAAACCGCGAACTGTGCTGTCGTGCAATGTCGTCACGGCCTTTCAATCTAGGTCGTGGTGGCCGCGCGGCTAGACTCGGCAGCGGTGAGTGGAGACTCGGATCGGCTCTCGTCAGACGATGTTCGAATCCTGGACGTCGAGTCGACGACTATCACCGGCCAGACGCTGAAGCTGGTTGTCCTCGAGCCGGCAACCGACGCGCTGGATCTGGCGGCCGTGCGGGCAGCCGTGCTCAGCCGGTTGCCCAGCCAGCCGCGCGCGACACAGCGCGTCGACACCTCCATCAGCCCGCCGCGGTGGGTCGAGGCCGACGACTTCGACATCGGCTATCACATCCGGGCCCGCCCCGAATCTCGGTGCGCGACGCCGGCCGACCTGTGGCGCGTCGTGAGCGGGTTGATGTCGGAGCATCTCGACCGGTCACATCCGCTGTGGACGTTCGACGTGATCGGCCCCCTCGACGACGGCCGTCAGGCCATCGCCGCTCGCCTGCACCACGCGATGGCCGACGGAATCGCCGCGGTGCGATTCCTGGAGGCGCTGCTGTTCGACGAGCATGAGGGGCCTTCGAATGCGGCCCGCCACCCGGGCACCCGCTCCGCCGGTGAGCCGGTCTCGCCCGTTCAGAACGTCCTGCGTCTGCCCGCCGCACTGCTGCGCGAACTCGGGCGCCCGGGATCCCGGTCGCCGTTCGATCGCCCCATCACGATCGCCCGCGAATTGGCGTTCACCCAGGCGAACATCGCCGAAATGAAGGGCATCGGCGCATCGCGTCCTGATCCCGCGACGATCAACGACGTCCTCCTTGCCATCGTCTCCGGCGGTCTGAGAACGTGGCTTGCGCTGCACGACAATCTCGGTCGGCACCTACGCGCCCAGATACCGGTGAGCCTCCACCACCGCGACGAGAGCCAGACGGCGTTGGGCAATTGCGATTCGTTCATCAACATCGACCTCCCCTTCGCAGAGACCGATCCGCTGATGCGGCTCGACCTCATCAGCGCCCAGACCAGGCAGCGCAAACAGCTCGACGATGCCGATGAGTTGTACGACTTCTTTCATGCGCTCGGCAGGATGAAGAGCGTGGAACGGGTCGCCCGCAAGCTGGCGGGCAGCGCACGCGAGTTCAGCCTGTCGATCTCGAATGTGCCCGGGCCGCGAACACCCGTGACCGTGGCGGGCCGTCGGGTGCAGCATCTGTTTTCCTCATCGGAGCCGGGCGCTCATCACGCGCTGCGGATATCCGCGATCTCCTGTTCGGAGGACTTCGGCATCGGGCTGTGCGTCGACCCGGAGGCGGTGCCACACGTCGCCCGCCTCGCCGAGGCCATCGAACGTTCCTATGCCGAGTTGCGGTCGGCGGCAGGACGGTGACGCCAATGCCCCGATCCCCCTCGGGTCCGGCCCGCCTGGGTCGGCTGCGACTATCCTGACACCCCGTGAGCAGCCAGAAAGTGCCCGGCGGAGTGGTGCACAAGCTGCCCCGGGACCTGCGGCAGGCGCTGATCGGCAACTCCCCCGCGCTCGCAGCGTGGCAGGACATCACCCCGCTGGCACGCAACGAGTTCATCTGCTGGGTCGAGGACGCCAAGCAGGAGAAGACGCGGGAGCGCCGTATTCGCCGAACCCAGGAGGAACTGGAGGAAGGCAAGCGCCGGCCGTGCTGTTGGCCGGGCTGCAAACACCGCGAGCGCACCGGCAAGTAACGCGCGGGCGGATGCCCAGCGCCGAGGTCACTCGTCCGAGCCGACCACCCGCAGCCTCGGCGGGCCGTCCTGCGCCGGCCGGTTGTCACTCAAGGGCTGCTTCTCCCCCCCGCCGGGTCGGCGAAGGTCGGCGGCCGCATCCTTGTAGTTCCACACGAGGTCCCCGGACTCCTTCGCGACCCGCGAGGCGGCCGTGGTGACCGCCCCGGCGATGCGGCGCACGTACAGCGTCGTCGCCGCCACCGCCTCGTGCGCGGCGTCGGTCGCACGCGTGACGGCGGCATCTGCCCTGCGACCCCATTCGGCAAGCATCGATCCTCCTCGTCGGTCGTCGGCTCGCCCACCATTGTCCGCGAAACGCATGGAAACGATCGGACGCGGGTAGTCGAGCGGTACCCCATCCCCGAGCGAACTATTCGCTCGGCATCGACGCTGGAGGTGTGATGAGCGATTACAAGGTTGTGGTCGTCGGAACCGACGGATCGGACTCGTCGTTCCGCGCCGTCGATCGAGCCGCAGCAATCGCGGCCGAGTCGGACGCGAAGCTCATCGTGGCCACCGCGTACCTCCCAGAGGACGGGGTTCGCTCCGGCGAGCCCGACCAACCCAAGGGCGAGCAGTACAAGACCCAGGGCAATGCGCCGATTTACGGCATGCTCCGCGAGGCGGCCGGCCGGGCGAGGGAGGCGGGCGCCAAGGACATCGAGGAGCGGGCCATCGCCGGTGCCCCGGTCGACGTGCTGGTGGACCTGGTCTCCGAGGCCGGTGCCGACCTGTTGGTGGTGGGCAATGTCGGAGTCAAGTCCATCGCCGGGCGGCTGCTTGGATCCGTGCCCACGGCCGTTCGTCGTCGCGCCAAGACCGAGGTGCTGGTCGTCGAGACCGCGGACTGACGCTCACCAGTAGCCGAGCGCGCCCGCGAACAGCCGGGCCAACAATGCGGCGTCGCAGTCGAGCGGCGCGTTCTGCAGAAGCCGCTGTTGCGGCCACGCGCCGTCGGCCAGGTTCGCGCAGTCGGACTCCTCGTAACCGACCGCCGCCAGCCCGTTGGGCATACCCACGGCCCGCATGATCCGGATGAGGATTCCGGCGAGAACGTCGCCCGCATCGTCCGTCGCGGCTCCGTTCGCGTCGGCGCCGAGATGCTGGGCCGCTTCGATATGCCGCTGCGGATCGGTCGAGGCAGTGGCACGGAATACCGCCGGCGCGCTGAGGATCACGGACATGCCGTGCGGCACCAGAGGCTCAGAACCGGGATAGCCGTCGGGGTGAAATGCGCGCACCTGCCCGGCGACCGCATAGGACATTGCGTGCGGTATGTGCACTCCCGCATTGCCGAACGCGATGCCGGCGAGCGTGGCGGCCCACATGGTCTGCTCGCGCGCTTCGCGGTCCGAAGCGTCGCTGACCGCACGTTCCAGGTACTGACCGAGCAGTCGCATGGCTTCCCGGCTCCCGAGGTCGCTCCACGGATTGGCGCCCTGGCTCATCGGCCGAAGACTCGGCTGAGCGGCCGCGGGGCGACGGACGTACGGCCGGGCGGTGAACGATTCCAGGGCGTGGGACAACACGTCGAGGCCCGAGCAGGCGACGACCCGGGCGGGCAGGCTGTCGGTGCAGTCGGCGTCGACAAGCGCTTCGGTCGGACGCAGAGCGGGCGACGCGATGCCGGTCTTGGCCGACATCGACAGCAGATCGAAGATCGCGATGCCGGTCACCTCACTACCGGTGCCCGATGTCGTCGGACAGGCGATGTGCGGCCGCAGGGGCCCGGGCACGGGCGTCCCCCCACCAATCGGCGCATTGACATAGGACAGGAAGTCGGCCGGATGGGTGGCATAGAGATTGGCCGCCTTGGCGGTATCGATCACCGAGCCACCGCCGACCGACACATAGCCGTCGGGCTTCGCCTCGACCGCAAACGCCGCTGCCCGCGTGAAGGATTCGTCCGTCGGTTCGACGTGGACGTCGGTGTAGGTAACGACGTCGATGCCCGCCGCGCGCAGCGAGCGTCGCGCCGTGTCGAATATCTCGAGACCCGCCACCACCGGATCGGAGAACAGCGCGACGCGGGTCATTCCGTGCGCCGAGGCGCGGTCTCCGACCTCGCCGAGGCAGCCCCTGCCGAAGGTGATCCTGGACGCGTCAACGGTGAACGCGGTGTCGAGCCCGTCACCGGTGGGTTGATAATGACAGCAGCTCATCGAGCCTCCCCATCGCCTACAGGTGAGCCTATAACTGTGCAGCGCAAGCGCTGATGACACCGGAAGACGCCATGGCCACGGATGCCGAACTGCAGGAAATGATCGACGAGCACCAACTGAGAAAGCTCGTCCACGCCTATTGCCGCGCCGTCGACCGAGGTGATATCGAGCGGCTACGCGATCTCTATCACCACGACGCCGTGGATGCCCACGGCGGTTTCTCGGCTGGTTCTGCCGACGAGTTCCTCGATCAACTCGTTGCCGCCCGTCCCTATATCCGGTCGATGCAGCACAACATCACCACCGTGAACTTCGCGATCCGCGGGGACGCGGCCGAAGGCGAGATCTACACCATCGCGACTCAGACGCTCGTCAGGGCCGACCGAGACGTCGATGTCGTGGTCGGCGGACGGTACCTCGACAAATACGAGAAGCGTGATGGCGTCTGGAAATTGAGCGAGCGGACGATCGTCACCGACTGGGCTCAAGTGAGCGACCCGTCCTCGGTGGATCTGAGTCACCCGATCACCAAGGACACACTTCGAGGAGCCCCTGATGCGGCCGATCCGTCATACGGGTTCTTCTCGTTGCTGACCGGTCACGCCGGCTGAATCCATCGATGATTGAAGGAAGTAGAATGACCGACGCTCAAATCAGCACACACGCAGAGCTTTTCGATCTCAGTGGCAAGAATGCGCTCGTCACCGGCGGGACCCGCGGGATCGGCATGATGATGGCGCGCGGATTGCTGCAGGCGGGTGCCCGCGTGGTGATCACGTCGCGAAAAGCCGACGCCTGCGCCAGCGCCGAGAAGCACCTGTCCGAGTTCGGCGATGTGCGCGCGCTCCCGGCCGACCTTTCTGCGCACGAGGAATGCCGTCGGCTCGCCCAACTCGTCACCGCCGACACCGACCGGTTGCACATCCTCGTCAACAATGCGGGCGCCACCTGGGGTGAGCCGTTGGAGAGCTTCCCGGACTCTGCGTGGGACAAGGTTCTCGACCTGAACGTGAAGTCGCCGTTCTGGCTCGTTCAGGAGCTGCTGCCGGCCCTGCGCAATGCGGGCACCGCCGAGGACCCGGCCCGCGTCATCAACGTCGGGAGCATTGACGGAATCCACGTCAGCCCGCTGCCCACGTACTCCTACTCCAGCAGCAAGGCGGCGGTGCACCAGCTGACGCGGGTGCTCGCGCGGGAACTCGGACCGCAACACATCACGGTCAACGCGGTGGCGCCCGGCCCGTTCGAATCCAAGATGATGGCCGCGACGCTCGAGGCCGCGGGCGACGCCATCGCGGCGGCGGCACCGCTGCGCCGCATCGGGCGCCCGGACGACATGGCAGGCATCGCGGTCTTCCTTGCGAGTCGGGCGGGCTCGTATCTGACCGGCGCGATCATTCCGGTCGACGGCGGCATCGCGACCACCGCGTCCGGCACGTCGGGCTAGGGAAGTTCGAGCGAGGTAGGTGAATCGCTGAAAATCACGGTGGCCAGTCGCGAGGACGGGTCGTCGAGGCTAGTCACCGACTCCGCCCGAGACCCGCGATGAACCGTTGCATCGTTCGGGCCAGCGACCGCGGAACATGGTCGGGATCCATCAGGTCGTTCTCTGCCAGCGGGCTCGCCTCGCCGGCCACCGTGTCCTCGGTGAACGGCTTCAGCGTCTTACCGTCTCCCCGAAGCTCCTCGACCGTCTTCAACAGCGACCCGCACCCGGCAATCACGTCGACAGACACGCCGAGGTGCTCCGACACCAATTCGTCTCGCACATAAGCGATCTGCCGCCGAACGTCGTCGTCGTGCGAGCCGCCGCTCGGATCGGCTTCGATGGCCACGTCGCACTCGCTGTCGAACCCCAGTGACCGGTTGTTGAGATTCGACGAGCCGATGCGCAGCAGGCGGTCGTCGACCACCATCACCTTCGAGTGGACGTAGATCGGGGCGCCGCCGTCGGTCACCGGGTAGTAGATGCCGAGTCGACGGTGTTCGTCTGCTTCCCACAACACCTGGATCAGTCGGTGGCGTGCGCCGTCCATCGTTTCCCGCTCGAGGCGGTTGTTGCCCCGCCGGGGCAGCACGATCACGATCTCCGGGCCGTCGTCCTCTCGCAGCCGAGCGGCCAGCGCATCGACGAGACGTCGCGCCGCCAGGTATTGGTTCTCCAGATAGATGGTGTGCCGTGCGCCCGCAATGGCGGCAAGGTTGAGCGCCTCCACCTCACGAACTTCATCGCGATCGTCCAATTCCGGCAGGGTGCGCGCGATCCCGACGTCGACGGTGCGCAGGCCGGGCTCGAGCTTGATCGGCCATGGGAGGTTCTTGGCGTCGATGGGTTGCACCGACCGGCCGGTCGCCGTTTCCCACCGCTCGCGGGCTTGCTCACCGAGCGCGCGCGCGGCCTGACCGTCGACTGCAGCCGCCACCTCATGGCGCGGCCCATAGCTGCGGCCCACCGTCCGACGACCGCGACTGTCGTGCTCGTGTGCGCGGGTGTCCCATCGATCGACCGTGAGGTCAAGGCCTCCGCAGAACGCCACAGCATCATCGACGACCGCAATCTTCTGGTGATGCACGGCACCGGTCGGACGTGCGCCGTCGATCGCGAAATGCATTCGCCTGCTGCTGATCTGGTTGACGACCGACACGGGAGTGAGCCCGTACCAGATGCCGTCGAGAGCCGGCAGCAGCCGCAGATTGGATTTCAACAGATAGACCTCGAGGCTGGGGCGCTTCCACAACATCCAGTACAGAAAGGCGCCGAGCTGGTTGGGACCGGGAAGGGTCTTCTCGCCGCGCTCGAAGGCCATTCGGGCGTCGAGATCCCAGCCGATCAGCATGATCCGGTGCTGGGCGCGGAGCATTGCCGCCTTGACGTGCCTGAAATAGTCGGCCGCATCGATGATGCAGGCGAACTGGTCGGCGCCGGCCACCCGCCAGCACGTCTCGCCCGGAATCAGTAGTCGGTCGTCACCCATACTGCAGATGTATGTACCCCGTTTCGAGCAGTCCAGATCGGGCGGTTAGTCCGCGTTCAGCACTGGCAAGAGTCGCTGAGTGGTCTCCAAGAGCAACCGGTGCAGCAGCTCGTCGGAGATATCGGCCAGCTCCGGATTGATCGCCGTACCGTAGATGCCCGCCGTGATGAGCGACATCGCCACGCGCGTCGCGTCGTCGGGATCGGCTCCGACCAGCAATGTGTCGAGACCCGCTATGGCCGAGGCGAATTCGTCGTGCGATCGAACCAGTGGGTCAATCGCCGGGTCGCCGAAGAACACCGTCGTCAGATTGCGGTTGCGCACCGCGAGTTCCACCAGCCCGCTGATCGCGACATCCCGGCGCGCCTCGGCCGAACCGACCGCATCAGCGATCTTGACCAGCCGCGCGATGTCGTCGAACACCGGACCGATCAACGTCAGGACGATGTCCTCCTTGGTGTGGAACTGGTAGTAGACCGAAGCCTTGGCCACGCCGACACGGTCGGCGATCATCTGCAGCGAGGTGCCGCTGACACCGTGCTCGGCGAAGAGTTCCAGGGCCGCCTGCAGCACCCGCTCGCGGACCACACCGCGAGGCGACGCCAACTTCGTCACGCCCGTCCCCTTTTGCCGTAGTGCCGCTGACCGTACCCCCTTTTGTGGCTCCTGATCGTAGACATGCGAAACAGCCGACCCCCGACAGAAGTCAGCCGTGTGGCCGAAGTAACAAACCCATCGACTAAGTGATCCCAGCCATACGGCTTGTTCTAACTTAGCCGACCGGATAAGTTTCCGGTGTCTCTGGGGACGGCGGAAGGACGGGGTCGATGCGCAGCGGTTCACCACTGACCTTCCTCAAAAAGGCCTGGTTACCACTGCTGATCGTGGTCGTTGTGGCGATCGCCGGGATGGTCGTCTACCGGACTCGGACGTTCTTCGGTGCTGACGGCATCACGGTCACTCCCCGCAACTTCGCCGACGACCCCGAACCGTTCGACCCCAAGGTGGTCCGTTACGAGATCTTCGGCACCGGGACATACGCCGACATCAACTACCTCGACCTGGACGCCAAACCGCAGCGGGTGGACAGCGCGCCGCTGCCGTGGTCGCTGACGCTGCAGACGACGGCTCCCTCGGCCGCGCCGAACATCGTCGCCCAGGGCGACAGCTCGTCGATCACCTGCCGGATCACGGTCGACGACGAAGTCAAAGACGAAAGGACGTCGGACGGCTTGAACGCCCAGACCTTCTGCTTTGTGAAGTCCGCATGAGCGCACCCACCAGCGACGCGCCCACCGACGCCTTCCCGCCGGCCAAACACGCTGCGGCCACGCGCCCTGTGATTCCGCGGGTCATCCGCACCATGGCCGTGCCGATCATCCTCGGCTGGATCGCGATCATCGCCGTCGTCAATGTGATCGTCCCGCAGCTGGAAACCGTCGGCCAGATGCGCGCCGTGTCGATGAGCCCGAACGACGCGCCGTCGATGATCTCGATGAAGAAGGTCGGCCAGCTGTTCGAGGAGGGCGACTCGGACAGCTCGGCCATGATCGTGCTCGAAGGTCAGCAGCCGTTGCGCGACGACGCGCACGCCTTCTACGACGAGATGATCAAGCGGCTGGAAGCCGACAACACCCACGTGCAGTCGGTGCAGGACTTCTGGGGCGATCCGCTCACCGCGACCGGCGCGCAGAGCAACGACGGCAAGGCGGCCTACGTCCAGGTCAAGCTCGCCGGCAACCAGGGCGAGGCGCTGGCCAACGAGTCGGTCGAGGCCGTTCAGCACATCGTCGACAGCATGCAGAAACCGCAGGGCGTCAAGGCTTATGTGACCGGTCCCGCTGCGCTGGCCGCCGACCAGCACATCGCAGGCGATCGCAGCATGCAATTGATCGAAGCGGTGACCTTCTCGGTCATCATCATCATGATGCTGCTGGTCTACCGATCGATCGTCACGGTGGTGATCGTGCTGGCGATGGTGGTTCTCGAACTCGCCGCGTCGCGCGGGGTGGTGGCGTTCCTCGGGTATCACGAGATCATCGGCCTCTCCACCTTTGCCACCAACCTGTTGGTGACGTTGGCGATCGCCGCCGCCACCGACTACGCCATCTTCCTGATCGGCCGCTATCAGGAAGCGCGCGCAATGGGCGAGGACCGAGAACAGGCGTACTACACGATGTTTCACGGCACTGCGCACGTGGTGCTCGGTTCTGGTCTGACTATCGCGGGCGCGACCTTCTGTCTGCACTTCACCCGATTGCCGTACTTCCAGACCCTGGGCGTACCGCTGGCGATCGGCATGGTCGTCACCGTGTTCGCGGCGCTGACCCTCGGACCGGCCGTCATCTCGGTGGCCAGCCGATTCGGTAAGGTGCTCGAGCCCAAGCGCGCACTGCGCACCCGCGGCTGGCGCAAGGTCGGCGCCATGGTCGTGCGCTGGCCCGGCGCGATCCTGGTGGCGACGATCGCGCTGTCGCTGATCGGTCTGCTGACATTGCCCGGGTACCGGACCAACTACAACGACCGCAGCTACCTGCCGGCCGACCTGCCGGCCAACGAGGGATACGCCGCCGCCGACCGGCACTTCTCCCAGGCCCGGATGAACCCCGAACTGCTGATGGTCGAAAGCGACCATGATCTGCGCAACTCCGCCGACTTCCTGGTGATCGACAAGATCGCCAAGGCGATCTTCCGCGTCGAGGGCATCTCGCGGGTGCAGGCGATCACCCGCCCGGACGGTAAGCCGATCGAGCACACCTCCATCCCGTTCCAGATCAGCATGCAAGGCACCACCCAGCAGCTCAATCAGAAGTACATGCAGGACCGGATGGCCGACATGCTGGTGCAGGCCGACGACATGCAGAACACCATCGACACCATGACGCGGATGTCCAACCTCACCAAGGAGATGGCCGACACCACGCACAACATGGTGACGAAGATGAAGGACATGACCGTCGATGTGACCGAATTACGGGACGACATAGCCGATTTCGACGATTTTTTCCGGCCGATCCGCAACTACTTCTACTGGGAGCCGCACTGCTACGACATCCCGGTCTGCCATTCGCTCCGGTCGATCTTCAATGCGCTGGACGGTGTCGACATCATGACCGACGACATCCAGCAGCTGATTCCGGAGATGGAGCGGCTGGATTCCCTTATGCCGCAGATGGTCGCGATGATGCCCGAGATGATCGACACGATGAAGTCGATGAAGTCGATGATGCTGACGATGTATGCCTCGCAGAAAGGCATGCAGGATCAGATGGCCGCTGCGCAGGAGAACTCGTCGGCCATGGGCGAGGCATTCGACGCGTCGATGAACGACGATTCGTTCTACCTTCCGCCGGAGGTTTTTGACAACCCCGACTTCAAGCGCGGCATGGAACAATTCCTGTCGCCCGACGGCCACGCCGTTCGATTCATCATCAGCCATGACGGCGACCCCCTCTCCCCCGAGGGCATCGCGAGGATCGATGCGATCAAGAAGGCGGCCAAGGAGGCCATCAAGGGCACGCCGCTGGAGGGGTCGACGATCTATCTCGGCGGTACCGCGGCGACGTTCAAGGACCTGTCCGACGGCAACACCTACGATCTCGTGATCGCCGCTGTCGCCGCGCTGGCGTTGATCTTCATCATCATGTTGCTCATCACCCGCGCCATCGTGGCCTCCGCGGTCATCGTCGGCACGGTGGTGCTGTCACTGGGCGCATCCTTCGGCCTGTCAGTGTTGATCTGGCAGCACTTCCTCGGTATCGAGTTGCACTGGATGGTGCTGGCGATGTCGGTCATCATCCTGTTGGCGGTGGGCGCCGACTACAACCTGCTGCTGGTCTCGCGCTTCAAAGAAGAGATTCACGCCGGGTTGTGCACCGGCATCATCAGGTCGATGGGCGGCACCGGATCGGTCGTCACGTCGGCCGGCCTGGTGTTCGCGTTCACGATGATCTCGATGGCGGTCAGTGAGTTGACGGTGATCGGGCAGGTGGGCACCACGATCGGCCTCGGTCTGCTGTTCGACACCCTGGTGATCAGGTCGTTCATGACGCCGTCGATCGCAGCGTTGATGGGCAAGTGGTTCTGGTGGCCGATGCGGGTGCGCGAACGGCCGGTACCGTCCCCGTGGCCGTCAGTGCGCACGCCGACACCGGAGCTCTCGAGTCAGTCCGCTCGCTGAGTGGTCTCGCCGATCAAGGTCCGCGCGACCCATTCGACGCGCCGAAGCGACTCATCCAGCGTCATCGCGCCGGTGAGGACAGCGGTCAGCGCACTGGTCAGTGCGGCGTTCAGGCCGAAGCTGACGTCCGGAACCCGTTGCTGCGGAATGCCTTCGAGCAGGCGGTCGAACATCTCGACGTTCGTGCGGCCCATGTGGTCGATCGCCGTTTTCGCCTCGGGGTCGGTCGACGTCATCGCCTGAAGCATCAACGCGGTCATCCTGGGGTTGCGGTGAAACGCGCGCTGGGCACGCCCCAGATAGTCGAGGACTCCGGACAGCGGTCCCTCGTCGGCCGGTCCGCCCGGCGCCAGGATGCGCCGGGTCAGGCGCTTCTGCCAGTCCTCCAGCGCCGCGGCCAGCAGATGCTCTTTCGAGCTGAAGTAGCGGTAAACGGTGGCCAGCGCGACCCCCGATCGCGCAGCGACGTCGCGCATCTGGACTGCATCGGCTCCGACCTCGCCGATCAAGCCGATCACCGCCTCGAGGATCTTGGCGCGCCGCGCCAGCTGCCCGCTGGTCATATCCCCCATCGAGACGGTGTCGGGCTGGGCAGGCTCAAAGGCTTTGGTGACGACGTTGCCACCTCCTTCGAGTCGAGAACTGCGTTCTTCCTAGCGCATTTCCTGTTGGAACTGAAAGCCTATTTCCGCAGCTAGTCGCGTTCTGCAATCTTGACACAGGTAGAACCGTGTTTCAATATGGACCGGACAGGACAATCACGTCGCGCGTTTGTGAATCGGAGGATGCCATGGCCGGACCCGTCGGTCTGCCGGTGATCGACACGATGATCGGCTTCCCCCACGAGGGCTCGGCTCAATACGACTTCATCCGCAAGCAGACCAAGGACCGCGAGTCGAAGGAGAGTTTCGAGTTCCCGGTCGAGTACATGTTCAAGGACGTGCCCAAGGGGTTGCCGACCGATGACCCGGTGTCGCTGGTGCTTCAGCAGATGGATCGGTTCGGCATCGAGAAGGCGATGATCGGCGTCAGCGAGGGTTCCGCCGAACTCGCGCTGAAGACGAACCCGGAACGATTCATACCGTCGGGCGCCATCGCCGACCCGAACGACGTGATGGGATCGGTGAACGCGATCCGACGCGAGTACGAGCAGTACGGCATCCGCGCCACGTCGGTGTTCCCCGCGGGCACCTTCCCGCAGGTTCCGATCGACGACCCGAAGATGTATCCGATCTATGCCACCTGCGTCGAACTGGGCATCCCGATCTTCGTCTGCGCGGGCGTGCCGGGCCCGCGTGTTCCGTTCACCCCGCAAGAGGTTTCACGGATCGACATCGTGATGTTCGACTTCCCGGATCTGGTGTTCGTCACCCGCCATGGTTGCGAGCCCTGGGAGGAACTTGCGGTCAAGCTGATGCTCAAGTGGCCGAACTTGTACTACTCGACGTCGGCGTTCGCGCCCAAGTATTACCCGAAGGCCATCATCGACTACGCGAACTCGCGCGGCGCGGACAAAGTGCTCTACGCCGGCTACTTCCCGATGGGTCTGTCGCTCGAGCGGATCTTCAGTGAGATGCCGAAGGTGCCGCTCAAGGACGAGGTGTGGCCGAAGTTCCTGTACGGCAACGCCGCACGCATCCTCGGTCTGGGGAGCTGACGGCCGATGGTGCTGGCGATCACGACCGAGCAGGAACATCTCGCCGACGCCGTCGGTCAGTTTGCGGCGCGCCATGCGCCGATCGAGAAGACCAGGGCGTCGTTCGACTCGATCGCAACCGGCGAGATCCCGCACTGGTGGCCGGAATTCGTCGCGCGCGGCTTCCATGCGGTGCACCTCGCCGAGGCGGCCGGCGGCCAGGGCGGCACGCTCGCCGACCTCGCCTGCGTCATCGAGGCCGCCGCTGCGGCACTGCTGCCGGGACCTCTGCTCAGCACCGTGACGGCCAGCGCGGTGGCGGAATTGGCCGACGAGTCCGGCGCCTCGTTGGTCGCCGATATCGCCGCAGGCGCCACCGCAGCAGTCGTGCTGCCCGAGCAGTCCGATATCGCTGCCATTGCCCACGCTGACGGGTGGTGGCTCACCGGCTCGTCCGCCTCGACCCTGGGAATCTGTGCCGCACAGCGCATTCTACTGGCCACGCGCACGGAGGACGGCGGCGAACGCTGGTTCGTGCTCGACGCGAGTGACGACCGCAGCGGGAACCTGTCCGTCGAGCAGCAGCGGGGCACCGACCTGAGCACGGACGTGGGCGTCCTGCGTCTCGTCGACCACAACGTCGTAGCGGACGCAGAGTTGTCCGGGATCGACTCCGAGCGAGCCCGCGCCGTCGTGGTGGCTCTGGCAGCATGCGCGTCGGCGGGCACCGTGCGCCGGTGTGCGGATGCGGCGACCGACTACATCCGCACCCGGGAACAGTTCGGGCGACCGGTCGGCGCGTTCCAGGCACTGCAGCACAAGGCTGCGGGACTGCTGGTGAGCTCGGAGCTGGCGGCCGGTGCCGCCTGGGACGCGGTGCGCGCTCACACCGAATCCGTTGAGCAGCAGCGGCTCGCCGCCGGGTCGGCCGCGTTGATGGCCGTCGCGTGCGGACCCGACCTGGTACTCGACGCCCTGCTGATGTTCGGTGCCATCGGATACACGTGGGAGCACGACACGCATCTGTACTGGCGGCGCGCCATCAGCATCGCGGCGTCGCTCGGGCCGACCACGCGGTGGAGCCGTGAAGTCGGCGAACTGGCCCTCACCGTCAAGCGCTCCACCGCTGTGCATCTCGGCGACGTCGAATCCGAATTTCGCGCGTCGGTCGCGGCCGCCCTCGACCTGGCGCAGGCCGTGCACAACGACCATCCCTCGGACGACACCAGGGCCCCCGGCCTCGCCTACGGCGACCAACGAGACCTGCTTGCCGAATCAGGGCTCGTCGCTCCACACCTGCCCGCACCGTGGGGCGTCGAGGCCACGCCGGTGCAACAGGTGATCATCAACGAGGAGTTCGACAAGCGCGACCTGATCAAGCCGTCGCTCGGCATCGCGGAGTGGATCCTGCCGACCATCCTCAACAGCGGCACCGATTCCCAGCGTGACCGGTTCGCATGGCCGATCCTGCGCGGAACCCAGCGCTGGTGCCAACTGTTCAGTGAGCCCGGCGCGGGTTCGGACCTCGCGTCGCTGAGCACACGCGCCCGCAAGGTCGACGGCGGGTGGCTGATCAACGGGCACAAGATCTGGACGTCGCACGCCGACCGGGCGCAATTCGGCGCCCTGCTGGCGCGCACCGATCCGGACGCCTCGAAACACCGTGGGATCAGTTACTTCCTCGTCGACATGTCGTCGCCGGGTATCACCGTCGAACCGATCAAGCAGGCCAGCGGCCACTTCGACTTCAACGAGGTCTTCCTCACCGACGTGTTCGTCCCCGACGACATGCTGGTGGGAATGCCCGGCGCCGGTTGGGATCTGGCGGTGGCCACGATGGCCGTCGAACGCACCGCGATCGGCAACTACGTCACCATCGACCGCGCGGCCGCGCTGCGACACATCGCGCAGCGCGACGGTCCGGACCGGGACGCCGCGCTGCGGGCACTCGGCGACGTCGAGGCGTACGCAGGCGCGATCAAGGCCATGGTGCTGCGCGAAACACTGCGCCTGGTGGAGGGCCAGGCCGCGGGACCGACGTCGAGCATCGCCAAATACGCGATGGTGATGCTCCTGCGCCGCGCGTCGACGGCCACGCTGGGCCTGACCGGCCGGCTGGCGATGCTCGAGGATTCCGATCCTGCGGTCATCCGCCCGTACTTCGACATGCCGTCGGAACTCATCGGCGGAGGGACGGCGGAGATACAGCTGACCATCATCGCGTCGATGATCCTCGGCCTGCCACGCAACTAGCCATAGAAAGGACGCCGCCATGACGACCGAGCTGGGATTCACCTACTTCGACTGTGACAACCACTATTACGAGGCTTTGGACGCGTTCACCCGGCACATCGAGCCGCAATTCAAGAAGCGCGCCATTCAATGGGCGGACATCGACGGTAAGCAACGCCTGATCGTCGGCGGCAGGGTCAACCGGTTCATCCCGAACCCGACGTTCGACCCGGTGGGAAAGCCTGGCGCGCTCGACGAGTACTTCCGCGGTCGCAACCCGCGCGGCGCGGATCTGAACGCGCTGTTCGGCGATCTCGAGCCGATCCCGGCCGCATACCGGGACCGGGATGCGCGGCTGGCGTTGATGGACGAGCAGGGCATGGCTGGCTGCATCATGCTGCCGACCCTCGGCGTGGGCATGGAGCAGGCGCTGCTGCCGGACCTCGACGCCGTTGTCGCCACCTTCCGCGCGTTCAACCGCTGGATGGAAGACGACTGGGGATTCGCCTACCAGGAGCGCATTTTCGCGGCGCCCTACATCACCCTGTGCAAGCCCGACTACGCCGTGGCCGAACTCGAGTGGGCACTGGAACGCGATGCCCGCTTCATCGTCATGATCCCCGGGCCCATCTCGACCGATGTCGGCATGCGCGCCCCCGGCGACCCGATGTTCGACGACTTCTGGCGGTTGGCCAACGATTCGGGCGTCACCGTCTGCTACCACTCCGGTGAGACGTACTACTCCAAGTTCATGCCGGCCTGGGGCGAGCCGGATTACATGATGTCGTTCCAAGCACTGCTCGGCTTCCGGTCGCTGTTCTCGGGAGACGCGCTGCAGGACACGTTCGCCAACCACCTGCACAACGGTCTGTTCCTGCGCTTCCCCAACCTGCGAATGGCCTCCATCGAAAGCGGCTCGGCGTGGGTGTTCCACCTTTTCGAGAAGCTGACGAAGTCCTACGGTCAAATTCCGTTCATCTACAAGGAAGACCCGCGGGAGACGTTCAAGCGCCACGTCTGGGTGTCGCCGTTCTACGAAGACGAACTGGCCAGCCTGCTGAAGCTGGTCGGCGAGAACCGCATCATCATGGGTTCGGACTTCCCACACGTCGAGGGGCTGACCGAACCTGCTTCCTACATCAAGGATCTGGAGAACTTCGACTACACACCGCAACAGTGCCGCACCGTCATGCGCGACAACGGTCTGGAGCTGTCGGTCCGCAGGCCGGTGTAGCCGCTTCGTGAAGGTCGAGAAGGCCGGCCTGGTGGCCATGCTGTTGGAGGTCAGCGAGGAGAACGCCGCGGTGCTCCTGTCCCGCTCGCACCTGCCCGACGAGATCGACACCGACGGTGACCTCGACGCCTTGGTGACCTTCGGCCTGGAACCCGAACAAGTCGAGGAAGTGGCGCGGCTCGCGATCGGCGCGATCGAGCCCGACGACGTGAACACGCGGCGCAGGCGCGGCGAGTTGGAGAAGACGATCTCCCGCCGATGGGCCGATCTGGTCGATCAGTGGATGACTTGATGCTGAGGATCAACGGCGAAGACCCTGACGGCAGCTGACTTTCCCTTGAGGGCATGCGAGCCGCGATCGGTGAGCGCGGGTGGCCGGGAGGCCAGCGCGTCGAGCGCCTGTTGGGTGAGAAGGATTGCGTCGCCGGTGGTCTTGGTGAGCTGCTCGATACGGGCGGCGACGTTGACGGCGTCACCGATCAGGGTGAACTCGAGCTTGCCTCCCCCACCGATGGTGCCGGCGATCACCACACCGGTGTTGATCCCGATGCCGATCCGAAGTTCGCCAAAGAACCGTTCGGCGACAAGGCGATGAATCAGCACCGCGGCGTTAACCGCGGCGTCGGCGTGATCGGCGAGGTCATTAGGCGCACCGAACACGGCCAACGCTCCGTCACCTAGGAACTTGTTCACGTGCCCGCCCGCATCGACGACGGCAGGCACCACGATCTCGAACAGAGCGTTGAGGCGAGCGACAGTGTCCTCGGCGGAGTTCGCTTCCGCGAACGGGGTGAAGTCACGGATATCGACGAACATCACCGTCACCTCGCGGCGCTCACCTGTAAAGACATCATCGCCCTGTTCGAGCAGCCGCGCCGCCAACGCTGGGTCCACATACGTCCCGAACGCCCCCTGAAGTCGTTGCCGCTCAGCCAAACCCGCCTGCATGCGGTTGAACGACGCCGCCAGCGCCCCGAGGTCGTCGTCCTGAACCACTGGCAGACGCTGACTGTAATCACCTGCCGCTACGCGCTCAGCACCCGCAGCAAGATCGCGAATGGGACGTAAGGACGGCGCGAACCCGATACCGACGCTGATCGGCACAGCGAAGCAGAGGGTCATACCGGCTCCGATAACGGCCGAGAGGATGGGGATGCTGCTCGACGGAGCGTAGCCGCCGGCCAGCAATGCTCCCGTGGAGGTGAACACGAATGCCACGGCGATCATGGACGTGTTTGACCACGCGGCAAACGTCGGGTGGGAGCGCGGCAGTGAGTCGCCGATCCCGGTGTCACCCGCGATGGACACCCTGATCGGCCGCTGCACAGCCTCTGCGATGCTGCGTATGGCGATCAACTGAACACCTGCGCCGAACACGGCGCCGAGGATTGCGTATTGAATAAGCCGCGAGACCGTGGCCTCCGCGATCGCACCGACAACGATCGACAACGATGCCGCCCAGACTCCAGTGGTCCACACCGTTTGCAATGACGCCTTTCTGGCGTCGGCGTAGGAGGCCTCAAGAGCCGTAACCCGATCGACCTTCTGCCCGGCCGCCCATTGCTCCGCCAGGCGCAACGCCCGGCGAATCGAAAAGCCCATCATGCTCACCAGTACTACGACGGCGACAACGGTGACTGCCGCTACCGCAACGTAGCGATCGGACTTCTCGAAAGCGACGATCATGAACGACAGCAGAAGCCAGACGGGCAGCCCAATAGGTAAGGCGAGCACAGACACCGCCCAGCTATACCTCGGCCCGTACCGATCCCACGCCCACTGCCAGATGCGATCCATGTCGTGAGATTATGCGTCCGCGGTCCCTGACCTGCCGGTAATCGAACCGGGTGACGTGATACCGCCGAACGTGCAACGTCGGCGACAAATCGTAGGAATTATCGCCATGAGTGCACACTCGGCGATCTTGGCGGAATCACCGTGAACCCGCTGCCAATGCCCGGACGGCGCGATAGGGTTTCGAGCGCCTTCGTAACCCCTCCAGCCATCGGAAGGTTCGGCAATGCCCACATCCCGGCTCCTCGCGTCCGCCACATCCGCGCTCGTCGTCATCGGTCTGGTGGCGTGTGCTCCGCCCGAGAAGAAGGACACCGGCGGCCAGACGGAGTCGGGCGTCAATGCCAGGGAGGCCACCTCCGCCGCTGATTTCGGCGGCATGGACGGCCTGGTCCAGGCCGCGAAGGCCGAAGGTCAGCTCAATGTGATTGCGCTGCCACCGGATTGGGCCAACTACAAGGAGATCATCGACACCTTCGCCAACAAGTACGGCATCAAGGTGAACTCGGCCCAGCCCGACGCCAACAGCCAGGACGAGATCAACGCCGCCAACCAGCAGAAGGGCAAGAGCACCGCGCCCGACGTCTTCGACCTGGGCCAGGCGATCGCGTTGGCGAACACCAACCTGTTCGCGCCGTACAAGGTCGAGAAGTTCGACGACATCCCGGCGCAGTTCAAGGATCCGAACGGCACCTGGGTCAACGACTACGGCGGCTACATGTCCGTCGGATACGACTCGGCCAAGGTCCCCGAGCTGACCGCCGTCAACGATCTGCTCAAGCCGGAGTTCAAGGGCAAGGTCGCTCTCAACGGTGACCCGACGACGGCCAGCGCCGCGGCAAACGGGGTGCTGATGACGGCGATCGCCAACGGCGGGTCGGTGGACGACATCGCGGCAGGCGTCGACTTCTTCAAGCGCCTCAAGGACGCGGGCAACTTCGTTCCGGTCGATCCGACGCCGGCGACCATCGAATCCGGCCAGACGCCCGTCGTCGTCGACTGGGACTATCTGAATGCGGCCGAGACCAAGAAGATTCCCACGTGGAAGGTCTTTGTGCCGAACAACGCGCTGGTGGCCGGTTACTACTTCCAGGCGATCAACAAGGACGGTCCCCATCCCGCCGCGGCCCGGCTGTGGCAGGAATTCCTCTACAGCGACGAGGGCCAGAACCTGTTCCTGAAGGGCCTCGCCCGACCGGTGCGCGCCGACGCAATGGAGAAGGCGGGCACCGTCGACAAGACACTGCTCGCCGCGCTGCCCAAGGTCGACGGCACACCCGTGGTCCCGACCGACGCGCAGAGCAAGAAGATGGCGGACTACCTCGGCGCCAACTGGTCCAAGGTCATCAGCTGATCGTGACGCCCGGCTTCGTCCCGCGATATTGCACTCATGGTCGTTGATTCGCGAGAATCACAGCCCTCAGTGCATTTTCGCGTACCTGATTAGCTGCGGACTCAGCTGATCCGGACGTCCTGGCGGACCAGCTCCGCCTGGACCGCGGCGATGTCCACGTCGTCCAGCGGCCGGTCCGCGCGGACGGACAGCGCCGCCGCGACACCCGCGCCCTGACCGGTGACGGTGCAGCACGACATGTTGCGGGTCGCCGCGTGCGCGATGCGGTCCCCTCCGGTGGCACGCCCGGCCACAATCAGCCGGCGGACCGTTTGCGGCAACAGCGACCGGTACGGGATCTGCAGGTAACGTCCGGTCGTCGGCAGCACCAGCACCCCGTACCCGTCGATGAACTCCGGGTAGATGCCGATGCTGTCGGAGAACCGGCCCTGCCCGCGGACATCGTCCTCGGTGAGGTTGTAGGCGGCGTCGATCTTGCGGGTGTCGCGGATGCCGATCGTCATCCCGAAGTTGCGCAGGCGGGCGGTCTGACAGCCCGGGGTGTAGCGGCGCAGCGCCTCGATCGCCAGCATCGCCTGCCTGCGGCCCTCGATTTCGAAGCGGGTGAGGCTGTCGGGGTCGGTGCCGTCGCAGCCGGCGAGGTGGACCAGGTTCATGTAGGTCAGCTCGCCGGTGTCGTGCATGGCACCCCAGGTGCCGCCGATGGTGTTCAAATGGTTCGGCAGCAGCCCGTCGGCGATCGCTTTCGCGAACGGCTTGCCGAGGTACGGCGAGTAGAGGTCGGCATCCTTTTCGTCGGTGTCGGCGGCGAATTCGCCCGCCGCCCAGTCGCGATAGGTCTGCGGGTCGTCGGCCACCCCCGTGAGGAACGCCGCCTTGTCGACGCCCGCGAGATGAAACATCACCGAGGCCGCCATCATCTCCTCGGGTGGCGTCTTGTGTACCGGTGCGCCTGCCCGAGCCGCCACGTCGGCGTCGCCCGTGGCATCGACGACCCGGCGGGCCAGGATCGCTTCGCGCCCGGCCTTCGACTCGGTCACGATGCCGATGATGGTGTCGCCATCCATCAGGGGCGCAACGAATTGGCGGTGCAGCATCGCGTGGATGCCGGCCTCCTCGACCAGTCGGTCGGCGACCAGCTTGAAGCCTTCGGAGTCGAGTTCGTAAGACAACGATTGGCTTTCGGGCACTGCCGCACCCATCTCCTTGGCGCGCTGCTCGAACTCCCACCCGATGCCACCGGCGTCCACCGTCTGCTCATGGCGATACCAGGCGAAGCCCTCGACGCCGACCGTGGTGATGTTGCCGCCGAAGCAACCGAACCGCTCGACCAGCGCCACGTCGACTCCGGCACGCGCCGCCGCCAGCGCGGCGGCAAGGCCACCGGGGCCGGAACCGACGACGAGCACGTCGGTTTCGTGGATGACCTCGATCTCTCGGCTCGGTTCGGTGACGGTCCGGGGGGCGGGCATGGTGCGGATCTTAGGCGCCTACCATCTCTTGTCTTGCCTCGCACTCGAGCGGGGACGGCGCCGTAGTGAGTCGAGCCGGTATCGACCCGGAATGGGGTAGAGAGTTCTCATGCCATTGCTGAGCGGAAAAGTCACCTTGGTCACCGGCGCTTCCTCCGGCTTGGGCGCACAGACCGTACGACTGTTCTCCCGCGAGGGCGCATCGGTTTTCGGCATAGCCCGCGATTCGGACAGACTCGCCCAGGTGTTCTCGGACGTCGAAGTCGGCGAATACGCAACCGCGGACGTGGGTTCGGCGTCGGCGTGCCGCGATGCCGTCGAGCGTTGCGTCGCGCGGTTCGGCAGGCTCGATGTGCTCGTCAACATCGCAGGACGCCACCGGATGCGGCGCACCGAGTCGATGACGGACGACGACTGGGCGGACGATCTCGCCGTCAATCTCAGCGGACCGTTCTACCTCTGCAGGACCGCCCTGCCGCATCTGCTCGCACAGGGCGGCAACATCGTCAACGTCGCCTCGATAGCGGGCGTCGAGGGGCAGGCGTATTCGGCCGGGTATTGCGCCGCCAAGCATGGGTTGATCGGGCTCACCCGCGCCCTCGCCGTCGAGTACAGCGCCGACCGCTTGCGCGTCAACGCCGTCTGCCCCGGCGGCATGGTGACACCTCAACTCGAACACTTCAGCGCGCCCGATGGCGCCAACTTCGACGTGATAATGCGGACGGCCGCACCGCGCGGCATGATGCAGCCGCTCGATGTGGCCAACGTGATCGCGTTCCTCGCCAGCGACGCCGCCGCGGCCGTCCATGGCGCGGTGTACCGCGTAGACAACGGCAAGGGTGCGGGCTGACAGCGACTTTCGGCTGCTAGGCCTTGGTCGATCGATCGACCGGTGACGTTGCGAGTTCCGTGTCGGCGGCGTCAATTCGTGATGCCGACAGCCTTCTCCAGGTCGCCCAGTGAGTCCTCGAGGTGAATCAGTAGCCGCTGCAGATGCGGAATGCTGCGACGGCAACCGACGAGCCCGAAGTCGAGATTGTCGGCGTTGTTGGTCAAGGTGATGTTCAGCGCCTGCCCGTCCAGTGCGATCGACAGCGGATAGTTGCCGTCGAGTCGGGCGCCTCGCCAGTACAGCGGTTCGCGCGCGCCGGGAACGTTGGAAATGACGATGTTGAACGGCGGCGGCGCCGACGATACGAACCCCGGCACCAACGCAAGGGCGATCCCGGACATCAGGAACGCCGACAACGCGAGCGCCTGGCTTCGCGGTAACTCGGCGAACACCTTCTTGTTGTCGCGCATCGAGGTGTTGATCGCCGCGAGCCGCTTCGCGGGATCAGTGGTGTCGGTCGCGAGATTGCACAGGATCGTGCCGACCATGTTGCCGCCTGCGTCCTGCTCGTTCTCCGCGCGCAGGCTGACCGGAACCATCGCCACCAAAGGCGTGTCCGGCAACGCGTCATGCTCGATGAGGTAGGCGCGCAGTGCCCCCGAGCACATGGCCAGCACGACGTCGTTGACGGTGACACCGGCCGCGGACTTGACCGCGCGGAACCGGGCCAGCGGCCACGATTGCGCGGCCACCCGCCGCGCTCCCCCGATCGGCACGTTGAACATCGTCTTCGGCGCGCGAAACGGCAAGGTCAGTTGCTGTTCCAGCAGCGCGGCCCTGGCCACTGACAGCGCAGAGGGGGCCAGCGATGCCACCGAACCGACCGCACCGGTGATCGATTGCAGCGTTGATGGCGACTGCCGCGGTTCCTTGTCCCTGCGTTTCGGACCCAGCGCCCACGGCACCCGCACCTCGAGGTCATTGGGGTCCGTCGTCATCGACCGGATCGTGAGGCGCTGCGCAGAGATGCCGTCGAGCAGCGAGTGGTGGATCTTCGTGTAGATCGCGAAGCGACCGTCTTCGAGGCCCTCGACCAGGCTTGCTTCCCACAACGGTCGGTGCCGGTCGAGCAGGGTGCCATGCAGCCGCGAGATCAGCTCGAGCAGCTCCCGGATGCGGCCGGGACGCGGCAGGCCCGACCTGCGCAGGTGATAGTCGATGTCGACCTCGTCGTCGAACGCCCACGCAAGGTTGGCGATGCCGCCGAGGAGCCTGCCGGGATGCTTCCGGAACGTTGGTTGGAAGTCGTCGTTCTGGACGATGGTCTCGTGCAGTTCGCGGATGAAGTCGGGCCCGCTGCCTTCGGGCGGCTGAAACAGCTGCAGGCCCGCCACGTGCATGGGGTGTTCGCGTGACTCGCCGATGAGGAACATCGAATCGGTCGGCGAGATCAGCTTCATCGTCGTGACGGTACCCACCCTGGCTGTGATTCGTGCAAGGTATAGGGTCCGAATCCGTCTGCAAGAGAGGTGACGATGGCGAACGCAGTAGGCAGGGTGGCCGGCAAGGTCGCGTTCATCACCGGAGCGGCCCGCGGCCAGGGCCGCGAGCACGCCCTGCGGCTCGCCGAGGAAGGCGCCGACATCATCGCCGTCGACGTGTGCGACGACATCGACGGTGTCAGTTATCCCGGGGCGACGGAGGCGGATCTCGACGAGACGGCGGCGCTGGTCGAGAAGCTGGACCGGCGCATCGTCACGGCGAAGGCAGACGTGCGTGACCTCGAGGGACTCGCCGCCGCGCTGCGACGAGGGGTCGCCGATCTCGGGGCCGTCGACATCGTGGTGGCCAATGCCGGCATCAGCGGCACCCCGGCCCCGGCAGCGATGATCGAACAGTCGGCGTGGCAGACGATGCTGGACATCAACCTGACCGGGGTGTGGCACACCGTCAAGGTGGCGTTGCCGCACATGACCAACGGCAGTGGATCGATCATCTTGGTGAGCTCGATGTTGGGGATTCGCGGCGGCGGCTACATGGCGCACTATGCGTCTGCGAAGCATGCCGTGGTGGGCTTGATGAATTCACTGGCCAATGAGCTTGCGCCGCAATGGATCAGGGTCAACTCGATTCATCCGGGCAATGTCCGGACGCCGATGCTGGACAATGAGTGGTTCTGCCGCACACTACGGCCGGACCTCGAGAACCCGACGATCGACGACGCCGCCGAGATCATCGGGCAGTTTCACATGCTGCCGAAGCCGGTGATCGAGGCGCGGGCGGTCAGTAACGCCGTGCTGTTCCTCGCCTCCGACGAGGCGCAGTACATCACCGGGGCGGCGCTGCCGATCGATGCCGGGGCGATCGCAAAGTTCTGACGGATCAAGCTATTTCGTGTAGCCGGGCCGAGACGGTGGCGGCGAAGGTGTGGGTGTCACCCGGCCAACGGGCGGAGATGTAGGTGCCGTCGTCGACCACGAACGCCGGTCGCGGGTCGGTCGCGCTGTCCCGCACCATTCCCGAGGTCTGCATGCGCCAGTTCGGCGAGCCCTTGCCGACGTTCTGGAAGTCGTCAGGGTTTTCGAGCGCGCGAGTGACCTCCGCCTCCACCGACATGTAGCCGGCGGGGTCGGTCGGCCGCTCCAAATAGGTGCGGTAGTAGCCGGGGTCCCAGAACCTCGTGACGCGCGCCAGGCGCCAGGCACGTCGCTCGAAATCCCATGTGAGGGCGGTGGTTTTGCGGCCATACAGCACCGAGCGTCCCGTCGACGGGTCGACGGAGCGGGCCGCGAGGAGTACCCCGTGGCAGATCGCCGCGACCAGCATGCCGCGCCGGAACGCCTCGACGACCAGGCGCTGCAGTATCGCGCTGTCTATGTAGCTGCGCATTCCGCGCGCGCGGTGGCCACCCGGCAGCAGCACGGCGTCGACGTCGTCGAGCCGGGCGTCGGCCCAGGTGGTCGGGCGCTGGTACTCCGCGGATTCCAGCATCTGCGCGTACGCGGTGCGGGCATCGCGGTTGGCGCGCAGGAACCGACCGACGACGACCGCTCTGCCCAATACCGGCACCTTGGACCAGACGTCGAGGCCGCGCCCGGTGACCATGATGTCGTCGGCGGCGCCCGGCCGGCCGCTTTCCGCGCTGAACACGACGGTGTGGCCGTCGCCCGTGAGCACCTGCCAGCTGACCGCGACCTCGGTGGGGTCGAAATCCATGTCCGGGATCGGGATCAGGACGGTGGCCATGCGCTCGAGCATGCCACCGTCAGCGGTGCGTCCATGACGCGAGACCAGGTCACGCGCCGCGACCCGGGTCAGCCATGCCGAGCAAGCAACGGCTTGACGTGCCTGCCGATGACGTCGACGAAAGCGTCGACGTCCACGTCGCCGGGGGGCTGAAAGACGATCGTGTCCGCACCGGCGTCCACCCAGCGTTCGGATGCGGAAGCGATCTCCTCCGGGGTGCCGTACGCGCCCACCTCCTGCGTTCCGTCCACCTGCCAGTACGCGACCTCGTCCCGCATCTGACGTTGCGCGTCGGTCCCGACCGCGCACATCAGGTAGACGACGTTGGAATGCGGTTTGTCGGCAGCACTTTGCGCGTGGCCGACAGCGACATGCCGGAGCGCCTCCCGGAGGCCGTCCGGGGAGGTGCCACTGGTGATCACCGTTCCCGAGCCGAGCTCCCCGCTCAGCGCCAGAGTCCGCGGCCCTTCGGCCGCCACCAGCAGTTCGATGTCCGGGTCGGGTGGCCAATCGAGGGCAACATCGGTGAGCGACACGTACCGACCGTCGACGGTGACCCGCTCACCCCGCAACAGCGCAGACAGCGCGGTCACGTATTCACGCAACAAGGTCATCGGCGAGGTGACCTTCTCGCCGATCTGCGCCATCCAGTCTTGGACGCCGTGACCCACGCCGACGCGTAGGCGCCCGGGATAGGCACGGTCGAGGGTGGCGATCTCCATCGCGGTCGCGGCGACGTTGCGCATCGGTACGGGCAGCACGCCGATGCCCACTCTGAGGCGATGACTGTTCGCCAGCGCGATCGCGGCAGCGGAGATACCGCCCGCCAGAAAGCAGTCCTCCCACAGCCACAGCTCGTCGAGACCCGCTGCGGCGGCGGCCGCCGCCGCGGATGCCAGGCGTTCGGGAGCGATCTGCGGACGAAAGACCGCGCCCACGCTGACGGTCGAACGTGGAGGGCTCATTGCGTCAGATCATCGCAAGCGCCGTGGACGACAACCAACTTAAGCAACCGAAACCGCCCGGACCATAGGGGCTCGGTCCGGGCGGCTCGGCTGCAAGGAACGGTCGGCTCAGAAGTAGGTCGTCGCCGTCGTGCTCGTTCCGTTGTCACAGGCGATCGTGACGGTCCAGTTCCGGAACTGCGGAACGGCCGGGACGATCCTCAGGTCGTACTTCGAGTTGGCCGGCAACGCGAACGCACGGTTGAAGTTGTCCGCCGTGTACGTGCACTGCGAAGACACTCCACTTCGGTCGGTGATGTGAGCCACCAGGCCGCCGATGACCGTGTCGAACGAGACCGTCGGCCCCTGCTTCGGCGCGGGCGGCGGATCATTCGGCGGCGGATCATTCGGCGGCGGCGGCGTGTTCCCGTTCGAGCAGTTCGACACGATGACCTTCGCACCCGTCTGGTTTTGCAGCTTGGCCAGGGCAGCGCTCTCCGCTGCGCCGCGGGTCGCGGCCGAGGCTCCGACCTCTTCGCCGTAGTCGTTCGAGGCGGCCGCCGCGCACTCATTCGTGCCGATGACCACCGTCACGCAGTGGCTGCCACCGTTGTTCACACAGTTCGTCAGCGCCCCCTGGGCGGCCTGGTTCTGGTCGCCACTGATCGCGGAGCCTCCCGCCATCGTGACGGGCGGATTCTCGTTGATGTAGCCGAGGGCCAATGCGACGTACTGGTCGGCCGCATGGGCCGGCGCGGCGACGCCGATCAGACCGACGACGGATGCGGCCGAGGCCAGCAGGGTGCCGGCGATGGCCCGGCCTGACCAGCTGGTCCGGCCCTTGTTTGTGCTTGTCATGATCTCTCCTGTAGGTAATCGCTGCCCCGGGGTGGGGGGCGGGTGGTGATGTTCGGCCCTGCGGTGCGGGTCTGGTATCTGTGCTGCCGGTGTTCGGCCTTCGCTGGTTCGTTCCCGCTGCTGTGAATACTGCTGATCAGCGAACGGCCAGGTAATCGCCGCGAAGCCAGAATCCGCGGGCTCGAGGGAAGGGTTTTCTATCTGTCAGGTAAGCAACGAGACCGGTTTGTAGGCTTGCGGCCATGCCGTTGAACAGCGGTGAGATTTTCGCCGGGTACGTCATCGAGAGGTGGCTCGGCACCGGTGGCATGGGCGAGGTCTACCTCGCTCAGCACCCCCGTCTGCCTCGACACGACGCCCTCAAGATCCTGACCCGGACCTCCACGGACGGGGAGTTCCGGGCGCGATTCATTCGCGAAGCCGAATTGGCCGCCACGCTCCGGCACCCACATATCGTCGGCGTCCTCGATCGTGGCGAGTTCGACGGCCGGCTGTGGATCTCGATGGACTACGTAGACGGCATAGACGCCGGGCGATTGATTCGGGAGCACTACCCCGGCGGCATGCCAGAACACGACGTCTCAGAAATAGTGACGGCGGTGGCCGACGCGCTCGACTTCGGCCACGAGCGCCGTCTGCTCCATCGTGACGTCAAGCCGGAGAACATCCTCGTCACCGCATCTGACGGCCGTCGGCGGCAGGTGCTCCTGACCGACTTCGGCATCGCTCGCCGAATCGATGACGTCAACAACCTCACCGACGACAACGTCGCGTTGGGGACAGTCAATTACATGGCCCCCGAGCAACTGCTGAACAAGCCGCTCGACGGCCGCGCCGACCAATATGCATTGGCGGCCACCACTTTTCACCTTCTGACCGGCGCGCCACCATTTCACGACTCGAATCGCGCTGTCGTCATCAGCCAGCATCTGGGTACGCCGCCGCCGCGACTCTCGGAGCGCCGGCCCGATCTCGCCCACCTCGACGCCGTCCTTGCGAGGGCGCTGGCCAAAAACCCTGACGAGCGATACCCCACGTGCCTCGACTTCGCCAACGCCGTTGCCCAGCAGGGTCGGCGCGGCGATTCCGGCCCACCTCCGCTGCAATCACGTTCGCAGACAAAGCGTTCGCAGAGGCGCCCAGCCACCCAGCGTCTCGAGCGCATGACCGTCGGCGGGACAGCACACGGAGTAAAGCAAAGCGCGGTAGATCCTGCCCTCGGGTTCGGCACCCTCTCGTTCCAATTAGTGCCCTACGAACCGATCGACAACCTGCCCGCCTCGGTCCCGGTCGAGATACAAACTCAAATCGCCGCCGTGCAGCTCGCCGATGGCGACGAGGTCGAAGTCAGCGGCGTCTGGGACGGCGACACCCTCGACGCCGACACCATCGCCACCTTCTCCGCCGACGCTCATCCGAAACGACGCTTGTCCCCTCCGCGCGTCGAATCGCCAACGAAGGCGGCACCGAAGCGCAGACGACGCCGGACGGCGGCGCTTGCTGCGCTCGCCGGTGTCATCGTGGTGGTGGCGGCTGCGGTTTTCTGGTTCACCAACGGCTTCGGCGCGTGGACTCGCCCCGGACCGATCATCAAGCCGGCGAGCGCAACCGTTTTCTCCCCCGGCGGTGCCCCGGACAACCCGCAGAAAGCCGGCTTGGCGATCGACGGCAATCCCGATACCTCGTGGCCGACCGTCACCTACACAGATCCAGTCCCGTTCCCGAATTTCGTCGAGGGAGAGGGACTTATGCTCCATCTGTCCGAGGCGACCGCGCTGAGCGCCGTCACCATCGACCTGTCCAGCACGGGAACCGAGGTGCAGATCCGCTCGTCGCCCACCGAGTCCCCGACCACGTTGGCCGACACCACAGAACTGGTCGGAACGACGCAACTACAGCCAGGCCACAACCGCATCGACGTTCACAACTCGACCAAGACGTCGAATGTGCTGGTGTGGATCACCAAACTGGGCACTACCGACGGCCAGAGCCGGACGGAGATCTCCGAGATCACGCTGCAGGCGGCTGCGTAGGGTCGACTGAGTCGCCGGCAACACTCCGAGCTCGTATGGGTTCTTTTCGACTGCGCCCATGATGGGTACTCAAGCCGATCTACTTACCCCGCCCGACCAAAGGAAAACGAATTGAGTCAGACGAGCCAGCGCGAGCTCGGCGGCTCCGACAGTCCGATCGAGGACGAGCTCGAGGATGCCTTTGCCCGGATGGTCGACGAGGGCACCCAGCGCCTTCACCGGACTTGGCGCGAAGTGCTGGCGACAGGCTTCTTCGGCGGCACCGAGGTCGCCATGGGCGTGCTCGCGTACCTGTCGGTGCTGCAGGCAACGCATGACCCATTGCTGGCGGGTCTGGCGTTCTCCATCGGCTTTCTGGCTCTGCTGCTCGGTCGCAGCGAGTTGTTCACGGAAGGCTTTCTGGTGCCGGTCACCACGGTGGCAGCCAAGCGGGCCGGCGTCGGGCAGCTGCTCAAACTGTGGAGCGGCACGCTGATCGCCAACCTCGTCGGCGGCTGGGTGCTGATGTGGCTGATCATGACGGCGTTCCCCCAACTGCGCGCACAGACGATCGAGTCCGCCCTGCACTACATCGCGGCACCGATCTCTGCCGAGACCGTGGCGCTGACGTTGCTCGGGGGAATGGCGATCACCCTGATGACCCGCATGCAGCACGGCACCGATGAGATGGTCGGCAAGATCGCAGCGGCCGTCGCGGGCGCATTTCTGCTCGCCGGGCTCAAGATGTTTCACTCGATCCTGGATTCGCTTCTGATCTTCGGCGCGCTGGCGACCGGCGACGCACCGTTCGGCTACCTCAGCTGGCTTCAGTGGTTCGCCTACACCGCGCTCGGAAACGTGGTCGGTGGCCTTCTTCTGGTCACGCTTCTGCGCCTGCTCCGGAGCAAGGACCGACTTCGCGAAGAACGCGAGGAAGCCGAGTCGACTCCGGAACACGGCGGTGACGACGTCGAATCGACGTGACGACCTCGATCGCCGCCGGGGCGGTGTCGATGATGCACGGGTGGCTACCCGTTACGGTCCAGGTCATCGCGAGCGCCGCAGTGATCGGTGCGGTAGCCGCTCGGTCCCGGCGCTGGTGCGCCGTCTGGCTGGCACCGATGATTGTGTCCGGCGTCCTGGCGGCTTCGGCCGCTCACTGGTACTTGAACCATCTCGGAATCGCCGGTGAGCCCGCCCCCTGGCAGCTGTGGTGGTGGGTGGCCCTGTGTGCTCTCTCCACCGTGATCGTGCTCGCCGGCTGGCGAGGGAGCCGATGGTTTCGGCGCAACCTCACCGTGCTCGCCGCGTCACTGTGCCTGCTGAGTACCGGGCTCACCATCAACGGCTGGATCGGCTACTTCCCCACGGTGTCGATCGCGTGGAATCAGTTGACCTCTGGGCCGTTACCGGGTGAAACCAGTCCGGCCGCCGTGGACGCCATGACGTCGAAAGGTGTTGTGCCGTCCAAAGGCGCGCTGGTGAAGGTCGCCATAAGCGCTGCCGCTTCACATTTCACTCACCGCGACGAATTCGTCTATCTCCCACCGGCGTGGTTCGCAACCAATCCGCCACCGCGGCTACCGACCGTCATGATGATCGGCGGGGAGTTTCACACGCCCGCCGACTGGGTGCGCGCGGGTAACGCGGTCACCGCGTTGGATACCTTCTCGGCAGAACACGCGGGAGCAGCCCCCGTTGCGGTGTTCGTCGATTCCGGTGGCACCTTCACCGTCGACACCGAGTGCGTGAACGGGCCGCGGGGCAACGCCGCCGACCATCTCACCGAAGACGTCGTGCCCTACCTGGCTGCGGAATTCGGTGTCGGCGCAGAGCAATCGCGTTGGGGCGTCGCGGGATTCTCGTCCGGAGGAACGTGTGCACTGGATCTCGCCGTCATGCACCCCGAACTCTTTCACGCGTTCGTCGACATCGCGGGCGACGCAAGTCCCAACGCCGGCACGAAAGAACAGACGATCGATCGACTGTTCGGCGGCGACCGGACAGCGTGGTCGGCGTTCGACCCGGCCACGGTCATGACGGCACACAGCAGCTATCGCGATGTGTCCGGTCTGTTTGTCACTCCGGATGCCTCCGAGCCAAGCGTCGGTTCGGACAGCGACGAGTTGTGCGCCCTGGGGCGGTCGCGCCAGATGAGATGCGATGTCGTGTCGCTCGACGGCCGCCACGACTGGCCTTTCGCCGCAAGCGCTTTCGCAGCCACCCTGCCATGGTTGGCGGGACAGCTCGGCATCCCCGGCGCGGGGGGTGCACAACCGCCGCAGTCGGCGAACCGGTTTGCGACTCAGAAGTAGTGTCGGCGGCCACCGACGGCGCGCCCGGTTGCACCCAGAAGTGCGAGCACCACACCGATGACCAGGACGACAATGCCGATCGTCCACAGGATCGAAATCTTGAGCAGCAATCCCGCGATCAACAGGATGATTCCGAGAATGATCATGGTCTGTCCCTTCTCGTCCGCGTCGGTGACGCATGGCCCTCGACGGTCGAGGACCTGTCGACGCTGACGTAATGAAACACCCCTAAAGGGGGTGTCACTACACCCCTAGGTAGGTAGTCTACCCGGATGGCCACGCCCTCAGCCGGTGCGATCACCATTGCGCTCGTGGACGACTATGACGTCGTCGTCATGGGAGTGGCCAAGATGTTCGACCGGTACCGCGATCGTGTCGTGGTCGCCGAGCTGGATGCCAACACATCGCTTCAGGACACCGTCGACATCGTCCTCTACGACTCCTTCGCTCAACCTGAATCCGACCACGACGAGATCGCCGTCCTCGTCGCCAACCCGCACGCACGACGAGTTGTCGTCTATACGTGGAACTTTCATCCCGATCTAGTGGAGAGCGCCCGGCAGAAAGGGGCACACGGTTACTTGTCGAAGACCCTGCCGGCGCGGGAGTTGGTCACCGCTTTGGAGGCGGTGCATGCCGGCGAGACGGTGATCAGCACCGCCCCCGCCCGGGGGCGCCCTGCGGTGGGACTCGATTGGCCCGGCCGCGGCGAAGGGCTCAGCGACCGCGAGGCAGAGATCCTGGCTCTGATCACTCAGGGCAAAAGCAACGCCGACGTCGCGAGGCTGACCTACCTCAGCCCGAACACGGTGAAGTCCTACATCCGGACGATCTACCGGAAGATCGGCGTGGCCAGTCGGACCCAAGCGGTCCTGTGGGGTGTCGAGCACGGCTTCATGCCCGATTATCACCGCATCGAGCACTGGCGCGGCGGCCCGTAAGTCCGCCGCCATTCCGTCTGCAGGCGCCTCGCATTACCTCCTCAGGGGTGTAACCGAGCCGGTCCCGTTGGGGTTGACTTGAAAACATCTTTCGAGAAGGGCGCAAGGCCATGATCAAGCAGTCCTCCGCCGGTACCGCGCACCACACCCCGTTCGGCATCACGGAAGCCTGGATCGACGGAATCGCCGTGGTGTCCGTTCGCGATCCGGTCGACATGCTCAGCGCGCCGCAGTTGAGCGAGGCCATCTGTGCCGTGCTCACGACGGCGCCTTCCGGTCTCATCGTCGACCTCACGGAGGTGGACTTCCTGGCTTCGGTCGGAATGAGCGTCCTGGTCGAGGCGCAGAATTGGGCTTCTGCGATATCCGCGCAGTTCGGTGTCGTGGCCGACGGCGCCGCCACCGCCAGACCCTTGAAACTGCTCGGGATTGACGCGGTCCTCGCGCTTTATCCCACCCTCGATGCGGCGCTGCGCGACTTTCATTAGGCTGCAGCGATATTCGGGCAGAGTCGAATAACTCGGTATCCGATAACGATTCACGCTCGCTTCAGTCACAAATGGTCATCACGGCCGTTGGTACGGCAGCCGCGCTGTTGAATCGGCAAGTGGACTACAGACATGGCGGCCCGCAACGTGCGAGGTGGCCTGCGTCATGACACTTCTACTCCCTCTGCTCGTGGTGGTCGCCGCTGCGGCGGTGTGCGCATATGTTGCCTCGACGGCGGGCCCGAGAAATAAGCGACGAGCACGGGGCCACTTCGTTCTGGGCTTCTGCTGTGGACTGGCAGCAGGCGCGCTGCTCCGCGGGAGAGTGCTGCGCGCTGCCCGCTCCGCCCTCCGGACTACCAGCTTCACGGACCTACTGCGTACGACGAATGCCCAATCCACGCTCGGCTGGATTGCCCAGGTGGCGAATGGGTCGCCGTATCGAAGCCGGAGACCTGAGCGGCGGCGGAAATACGCGTCAGCGCGCGCGACCTTCGGCCGATGAAGCCGACCAGAGTATGACGTCCGGTTTCGAAATCGGCGACCAGAGGTATCCCGCCTCATCAGATGAAAGACATTCATCGGGTAGAAGGGTCACTCATGGGCGCCGGAGACAAGATCAGCAACAAGGTCGACGACCTTGCAGGTAAAACCAAGGAAGGCGTCGGGAAGGCGACCGACGACAAGAGCACCGAGAACGAAGGAAAGCTCGACCAGGCGAAGTCCAGCCTCAAAGACGCCGGCGAGAAGGTCAAGGACGCCGTCCGCGGCGACTAAAGCAGCGATATCGGGGCCGTCGTCCAGCCGGAGGGCTTGGCGGCGGCCCTGTCGCTGGCGCAGAACGAATAGCCATGGCGTGCAACCTGTTTCGATACGAGCGACGTCAAGTCATGAGGCAGATGCGGCCAACGACGGGTTGCCGACCCCGATCGTGATTCGTGGCGACGCGGAAGGATCGAGCCAGTTCAACACGGAACGCATCTCGTCGCGGCCGATCGCCACACATCCCCAGGTGGGACTGCCGTCGGCGACGTGGAGAAAGATCCCCGAGACCCGTCCCGGGATGCGTTGCGGGTTCACCGCGATGTTGACGGCGTAGTCGTAGACGGGACCGGAGTCGTAGAGGTTTTCCGCGACGGATGAGGGACTGCCGGTTCGCCGCACGTGAGTGTTGTACGTGGGTGAGCCGGCCTCCTCGTCCCACCAATCTCGGTCAGTGGCCTGGAAGTACGGCATCTTGGTGCCCGGATTCGGCTGGCGACCGAAAGCTTGGTCGAAGGCGAACGTTCCCACAGGAGTCCGATGGACACCGTCAGCCGGAGCGCCCACGCCGAGCTCGCCAACCGCTGCTGCCGTGGGCCCCAGTACCACCTTCCACTGTTGACCGACCCGCTGAAAGGCGGTGAGGGTGCCCGTTGTCGCGTGTGAGGCCGGTACGCCCACGACGATCCACTGCGTGGGCTGGGCGGCGGACGCAGTTGCAGGATCGGCTACCGCGGACACAGCGAGCGGCAGGCTCAACAGCACCCACCAGAATTTCGACGCGCGGGCCGCTGTCAGCAGGGCACCACCGCGGGCCGGGCGAGCAACCGGCCCCATTCATGATGGGCGGCGGATTGCGCGGCATTAGAAGTTTCCGGTGATGTGTCGCCGCCGCAGGTCAGATGGACCAGGCCCCACGCCATGGCGCATATGGGGACGCGGTGCCGCTGGGCGGCGACAAGCAGCTCTTGAAACGCCGCTTCCGAACGACACCGCCGAAGTCCGATCAATATTCCCAGCGCGGTGTCGAGCATGCGCCCGCCCTGCGGGTCGGGAGAGATCTGGGAGGGAACCCACTCTGCTGCCATATCTTCCTCATCTGTCTTGACGACCGCACCGATGGCCTGACAGGCCGAAGACTCCGCGGCGACCGGCCACAGCTGTTACGGCTCAGCGCCCGACCCGCACCGGAAGCGTGCTCAGCTCATTTTGTGGCAGTCAACGGTTGGGACCAGACCCATGACCGCATCGGTACGCAGCTGTGATCGCCTTGCGACAGCACCGTGGCTTTCCACCGCCTCGATCACATTCCTCTCCGATTCAGGTGGCTTCGGCGGTGGTAAACCGTAGTCAGGCCAAGCTCAAACCGTGGAGGGGAAGCGACGATGGGCGTGTGGGAGGACGCGCTGCGGGAGGCTGCGGCACAGCGCTACGCAGAAGTGCAGTCGCTGCACCGCCAACGGGCGCAAGTAGCCGAGCAGGCGCGTGCCCTCGCCGATTTCCTCGACGGCATGCGTCGATTGCAGATCCGACCGCAGCGTCAGCCCTTCCTGGTGGTGAAGGGATCTCCGGGCGCGGAAAGCTACCGCACGTCGCGCAGGCACAAGATCGTCGGCTGGGACGTCGGAGCAACCGCGGTCGTGACACCCGATGGATCGGTCTACGACATGACGAACCAGGACAAGGAGCCGTGCGATCTGAGACAGCCTGTGGTGTTCGCGCAGGCAAGCGACCGCCCGCAGCCCCTGTCTTACCTACTCGACGAAGCGCTGAGCCGCGCGATGCAGAACCATTAGGTCACCGATTATCGGCGGAGCGGGACAATATGAGCGGAGACGGTGCGGTCACTCCCGACCGGAGAGCAGAGGACGACGATGAAATCGGTGTTGCTGTCGCGGCGGGACGTGGATTTTCTGCTGTTCGAATGGTTGCGCGTTGACGAGTTGACGAAGCGTGAGCGCTTCGCTGAGCACTCGCGCGAGACGTTCGACGCAGTACTGGACCTGTGCGAGCAACTCGCGGAGCGGTATTTCGCGCCGCACAACAAGACGAGCGACGCCAACGAGCCGACCTTCGACGGCGAGAAGGTCACGATGATTCCCGACGTGAAGGAGGCGTGGGACGCGTTCGCCCAAGCCGACCTCATTTCGATGTCGATGGATCAGCGGCTGGGCGGGGCGCAGTTGCCCGTCACCGTGGCCCAAGCCGGCTTCGCGTGGTTCTCGGCGGCCAACGTGAGCACCACCGGCTACCTGATGCTGACCATGGCCAACGCCAATCTTCTGGCCCGGTTCGGCTCACCCAAACTGATCGAGGCATTCCTGCAGCCGATGCTGACCGGCCGGTTCTCCGGCACGATGGCGCTGTCAGAGACACAGGCCGGCTCCTCGCTGGCCGATATCCTCACCCGCGCCGAACCTCAAGACGACGGCACGTACCGGCTGTTCGGGTCGAAGATGTGGATATCCGGCGCCGAACACGAGCTGACCGACAACATCGTCAACCTCGTGCTCGCGAAGATCGCCGGGGGTCCGCCCGGCACCAAGGGCATCTCGCTGTTCATCGTGCCGAAGTACCTCGTCAATGCCGACGGCTCGATCGGCGAGCGCAATGACGTGGTGCTGGCCGGCCTCAATCACAAGATGGGCCAGCGAGGCATCACGAACACGGTGCTCAGCCTCGGCGACGGCACCTACCGCCCCGGCGGGAAACCCGGCGCTGTCGGGCATCTCGTCGGCGAACAGCACCGCGGGATCGCCTACATGTTCACGATGATGAACGAGGCGCGACTCGGTGTCGGGATGGGTGCGGTATCACTGGGCTACACGGGCTACCTCAAGTCCGTGGAGTACGCCCGGCAGCGTCCGCAGGGCCGCCCGATAACGGCCAAAGATCCGTCGACTCCGCAAGTGCCGATCATCGAGCACGCCGATGTGAAGCGAATGCTGTTGGCGCAGAAGGCATATGTCGAGGGCGGGATGGCGCTGCTGCTGTACTGCGCCAAACTCATCGACCTCCAGCACAGCGCCGAGTCCGACGACGAGCGCGACCATGCCGCGCTATTGCTGGACATGCTCACACCAGTCGGCAAGAGCTGGCCGTCGCAGTGGTGCCTGGAGGCCAACAACCTCGCGATCCAGGTTCACGGCGGATACGGCTACACCCGCGAATACGACGTCGAACAGCACTACCGCGACAACCGGCTCAACGCCATCCACGAGGGCACCCACGGCATCCAGAGCCTCGACCTGCTCGGCCGAAAGGTGACCATGCGAGGCGGTGCCGGGCTCGTGGCGCTCGGCGAAGCTATCGGCCGGAGCGTCGCCGAGGCCGGCGCGCTCGACGGCGAGCCCGCCGAACACGCGGCCCAGCTCGACGGGTCGTGGCAGCGCCTGATCACGGTCACCGCCGCGATGTTCGACTCAGGTGACATAGAGGCGGCACTGGCTAACAGTGTGCTGTATCTCGAGGCGTTCGGGCACATCGTGGTCGCCTGGATATGGCTTCAGCAGGTGGTGGCGGCGCACGGCCGCGAAGGTGATTTCTACGACGGCAAGCGGCAGGCCGCGCGTTATTTCTTCCGCTACGAACTGCCGAAAACGGCACCGCAAATGGACCTTCTGGCATCGCTTGACCACACGACCCTGCAGATGCAGGACTCCTGGTTCGGCTGACCGAAACGCATCGTGAAAACCGAGCCACGAAAAGGGCCGCATCTGTGAGGCCCTTTTCTGCGGTGAAGCTGACGGGATCGAACCGCACTTGCCGTCATCACTGTGGACTCATCATGTGTGTCTACGTTGTTGACACGGGCTGGAATCAGGCGTTGACTGGAAACCTAGAACCGGAATCAGAGGCGTCGCCATGATCGTCATTATTGGATTAGCTGTTTTGCTCGTCGCCGTGATCGTCGGGATCGCCGGAGTGCTCAGCAATGCCGGCGCCGCTCACCCGTTGACCGACAATTTCGGCGTGTTCGGCTACCACGTCACCGGTTCGACGGGCACGCTATTCCTGTTCGGCATCGTGGTCGGAGCGGTGGCCATGCTGGGAATGAGCGCACTGTTGGCCGGCGCCCGACGCACCGCGGCCCGCGGGCAAGATGCGCGCCGCGAACTCGCCCGGTCTCAACGCGAAACGGCGTTCGTCAATCGCGACCGTGCCGTCCTGCTTGACCAGCACGGCACCGATACTCACGCAGGCTCAACCACAAACCCTGAGCGGGACACCTCCCCGAGACAGGTCCAGACGAGCGGGAATCGAGTTCGGTCTTCCGGACTCTGGTCGCGCCTTCGGCACCCGGTCGTCAGCACCCAGCGCGACGCACCCCGTTAGCTACGACACCGAAGGAAATCTCCTACGAGCCCTGGCAAGAAGCTGGCCCATAAGGCCGAAGCGGTCAACGGCGCCACCAAGAAGTACGTCGGCCGCGCCACCGGCAACACCCGGCTATACACAGCGGGACGCGGCTGAGCAAGCCAGGGGCAACACCGAACACCCAGGGACGAAAGCCAAAGACGTCTTCAAGCACTGACCACTGACCACTGACCATACAAACTCAACAATTTAGGAGTGAATATGACTACGAATACCATCGTTTTAGTCGTGCTCATCGCCGTCGCCGCAATTCTGCTGATCGCCGCAATTTCGTTGGTTGCGCGTAACAAACGCGCGCAACACCATCGCGTCGAGGCCGGCGACATCCGCGACAGAGCCACCGAGCAGTCTCACACCGTCGGGCAACGGGAGGCGCTCGCCGAGGAGACGGCGGCCAAGGCCCGCGCCGCTCAAGCCGAGGCTGAGGCGAAAGCAGCGCATGCGACCGGCCTAGAACACCAGGCGCAGATACGTCGCAGCGATGCGGCTTCCGGGCGCGACGAGGTGAACCAGGAATTCGTCCGTGCCGACAAGATCGACCCGGACACGCATTTCGACGACACGTCGCGCCCTGGTTCCACAACCCGTGAGACGGCTCGAGACGCCTCCCCAGGTAAGCAGGGCCCACCAGCGATGCCCAGAGCAAGGTAGTCGAATGAATAGTCGTCTAACCAGCATTTTGTACGCAATAGAGCATCCGCTGGGACCGTGACGGGAACTTGGCTCGTACGCGAATCATCAGAAGAGCGTGGAGAAACTTGTTCGCGAGATGGAAGCAAGAGTTCATCCAGAGTAAGTGTTGGCTGGAATTCGCTTGCAGGAAAAGCGATTCCGCTAGCCGTCTTCAGCCTGACAGCACGCGTCAGGTTCACGTGAACATTGACAAGCTCAGCGCCGCCGGCGAGTTCGGACGACCAGACGCGGCGTCAGGCGTTCCGGTGGGATCGCGGCGTTCGCAGCGAGGTCGTTAATCAGCGCGTCGGCGTAGTCGGCCAAACCTACGACGTCGATGTTGTACGGCGCCGTCTCATCGTTGGCAAAACGGCCCGACGCCCGCCGAAGTACGGTGATCGCGCCCTTGACGTTGTTGCGCTGAACATGGGTGATGCCGACAGCGAGCTGGGCAAGCGCTTGCCACACTGCCTTCTCGTCGTCCGGGCTGTTCTTCCACGCCGCCTCGAGCACTTCGTGCGCGTTGAACGCCAGGCCACCGTCCAGCAGCTCCTGGGCATGGGCCAGGGTTTCGGCTGGCGGCAACTCGAGGTCATCCGGAATGCGCGGAATTCCTTCACTACCGTGCGGAAGCGGTCGACCGAGGGCATCGCGAGGACGATCGCTTCGGGGCCGACCGGCTTCGTCACGATCACGCTCAGTCACGCGCTCATCGTGGCATCTATCGAGATTCATTTACCGCGACCCAGGAGATCTGCCGATTCAGGCCTGCCAGAAGTTCTTGACGAGCCGGCAGCAGCGGCGGACGCCACAGACATGACCACAGACGCAACTGCGGGTGATGAGATCTTGAGAGAAGAGGACTGGTCAGGGTGTGTAACCCTGACCAGTTGCTTTTCTTGTGGAGCTGCCCGAATCGAACCCGTCGTGGTCGGGGTTGCGGCCGGGTTGGGTCCGAGTGCCAGTCCGCGGGACCCAGTCCGGGCCTTCCAAGGCGTCGGGGATGAGCCAGTACAGCACCGCGAAGTTCGCGGCCGCGACTAAGCCGTGCAGCACGATGTCGCGCGCTTCGAATCCCAGCGGCCCGGGCGCGTGGTGCGCTGCGGCGACCGCGCCGACGAACAGCAAGACCAAGAACCCCACTGTGCCCGAGGCGGCGACGATGATCGCTGCATGGCGCTGCCAGGTGCCCGCGACGGCCAGCACTCCGAACCCGAGCAGTATTGCGCTGTGCCAGGGCGTCAGGGCCAGCACCAACACCGGGGCGCCGTCCGGTGAGGCGTCGGGGTGCGTCGCCGCGGAGATGAATCCGGCGCCACCCAGCGCAATCAACAACACGCCTTCGGCAAGCAGGAACCACCGCCCCTGCCGGAAGTGCGCTGGGTTGCGACTGACCAGACGCAACCCGGACGTCATTCGCCCCTCGGGGCCTTGGGTAACCGGCGACATCGCTCAACCCTCCTGCAGTAACAACAATCGCGGTGCGCGGGCGTCGGCAGTCCACAAGCCTGGGCAACGTTGTCAGACAACGTCGATCATCCCCACCAGCAGCGGGTCCCCCGCCGCCGACCGCGTAGCCATCCGCGACCATCACTGGTGCGCAATTCAATCCGGGGTCTGAATGCCCTCTTTGCCACCAGATACCCGCCGCCAGTGAAACTCTCAGGGAGATAACAGGTAGCCGCCCCCCAAGCCGTTGATCAACCGTGCTCGTCGACATAGCGCTGCGGATCCTGGCTCGATGTCATCGAGCAGGCGAAGATCCGGCGTTGCTCGTGGTGGCTGGACCAAGATCAATTCGGTGATATCCACTTGGTCTCCTCGCGGTGAGCCGGTGCTACGAGGCCAGGCGGCAGCGCGCGATGACCGAGCCGACCTTCCGATCGCCCTCGCTGGTGTCGACCTGCGGGTCGACGCCTTGCTGGAACAAGACGATGATGTCTGAGCCACCGAATGCGAAGTAGCCGAACTCCTCTCCCTTGGCCACCCGGGTGCCTTCGACGGCGGTGAGGTTGACCGACGCGACGTGCGACATGCCCACCGGGACCACCGCAACGATGCCCAGATCGCCGTGCCCGGACGCGGACGTGTCCAGAGTCAGCACCCCCCGGGTCTGGAAGAACTCGTAGCCGCTTTCACTGCTGTCCCTGGACTTGAGCTCGTGGCCTTCGAGATCGACCTGCATGAACACCTGACCGGTGATCACGAAGGACTCCTCGACCGTTCCCGAGACCGGCACATGGAAGCGGTGGTAGGCCGACGGCGGCAGCATGTAGTGCACGAACGTGCCGTTTTCGAATGCATCGGCATAACGGCTGCCCTCTAGAAGCTGCGTGATGTTGCCGTAGCGGTGGCTGCCCTTGATGGTGGTGGCCGGAATGTTGGACTTGGCGTCGATCTCGTAACAGTGCCGGTAGCTGCAGTCGGCCGGTGACGTCACCACCCGGTTGTCGGTGGGTTCACTGATCGGCCGCAGACCCGCGTTGAGTTCGCGGGCAAAGAACTGGTTGAAGGTCAGCCATCCGCTCGGCGTGTTCGGGCGCCCGCCGATCAATGATTCCTCGATCGTGTATTCGGGGGCATCGTGGAGAAACGACCGCAAGATGTCGTCGTTGAAGGACTCGGGGGTGTCCAGGAAGCTGCCCCACTGCCGGGCGAACTCGGTCAGCCAGCCGCGGAACGCCTGCGAGTTCTCCGCTATCGCGGTCTCTTCGGCGTCCACCTTCTGGTCGACCAGCCAGAAGAAGTGGGCCAAGCGGTCACTGACCTCCTTGGCGTAGCGCTCCTGTGGCGCCGAGGCCTTCCAGGCAGGCGCGTCGGTCTGGCGCGGCACCCAGCGGATGAAGCTGGTCAGGTAGTCGTAGTACTGCGGCAGGTCCCGCGGCCAATCCAGCGCGTCGTACACCTCGGGATTGAGGTCCTTCGCCGCGCGCTCACCGGCCCTGCGCAACGATTTCTCCAGCACCTGGGCCAGGTTGTCGTCCTCGTCGAGCAGGCTCTGGAGCCTACGCACGATCTGATCGGGTTCCGTCATGGTCTCTACTCCTTGGTTGTAATGCAGGTCAGGTCAGTCCGCGCCGCGGCGGCGTTTATCGATTCGGACGAGCAACTCCCCCACAGAGCCCAGGAGCATCCCGAGGCTGCCGATCACGAACAGCCAGATGGCAAGCGTCTTGACGGTGTGCCAGAAGAACAGCACGCTCCCAGTCAGGAACAGAGCGTTGCCGAAGATCCCGAGCGCCAGATGCACCCACGGGAAGGCGCTCAGCGCCGAGCCGATCCAAGCCTTTTGTTCAGAATCGTGTTCAGAATTCGTCGTTGCCCGTCGGATGGTCGTCACCGGTCGCTCCACCACGACGCTTTCGGATGCGACATCGAAGCCTCCACTGTTGGTTATCGACTAGGGCGCGAGCTGTGTCGGTCGGCTCTGACCTGACCGAGCAGGAAACGCCCGCCGGGCACGACGCCGAGCACGATCCTGGCGAGCCGGTCCCGGCCGCGCTGATGCGCCGGCGGCGTCGCGCTTCGCTGAGACAAATCGCGATAGCCGGCGCCGGCCCAGATGCTGGCGGCCGCGACGTCGGTCAGCCCGGCACGGGCCCGGGAGCGGTCGACAACGGCAAGCCCGAGGGCGGTCAGCGCGTGAACGGTGTCGACCCAGACTCCCATCGCAAGCACCTCAGGGCTGGGCCGCCAGCCCGACAAGGCGGCCTGGGTGAGGTGGCGGGCTCCCAGGATCCGAGCGACCACAAGGCTCTTGGTGTCCACCTTCACGTGGTGGACGTTCTCCATGACCGCTCGCGGGGCGGCGAGCAGCGCGAGGCCCCACCCTGCGCGGGCGAGTTCGATCGATCTCGATCGCGTATTGGTCGCGAACGGTTGCGCTGCCAACGGGGTCGAGTTGAACGCGGTGAGGGTCATGGCGTCTCCTGTCGCTGGCGGGTGGATGGGACGGCCCTGGCCTGACACTTGCCACTGCGTCGCACGTCGGCGGGTGTCCGCCCGACAGCCGTAGCGGCAGTGTCAGACATGGCCAAGTGGCCGGGCGGCGATACTCGGTCCACGGGCTGTATTGGCGGTACCCGATTCTGGGCGGGGTCAACGTGAAGTCGAGAATTCTCAGGAGGATCCCAGCCGCGCGCGGGCGTACGGGGGTGAATGGCCTCGGCATCGTCGGCGATCGCGTCGCGACCTTGCTGCGCCAGCCCGACCGCCGTGCGGCCCCACTGCGCGCCGGCCCGCTGCCGTCGAGGAGTCGATCCCGTTGGTGGCGATCACCGTAACGCCGCGCTCAGTCATCGCGTTCGCGGTTTCCCGATGCACAAGGTGTTGCCAAAATGTGCCCTCAAAAGAAGCAGGCCAGGCCTTGGCCTGACCTGTTTCCCTCTGGTGGAGCTGCCGGGAATCGAACCCGCCGCTGCCTTCTGAACTGCCGGTTCGTTCCGATTCGGTCCCTTCAGTACCACTCGTCACCTGCGGTTTCGTTCGTTGCCGTCGATCTTTATGACCCCGGCGCCCGATCGAACGGCGATTGGTCTCGGTTGCAGCCGGTACCTGCGGGCGGCAGCAGGCCGGAAAACAGGTAATCGCGTTTGACGCGCTCTGCGCACGAGCTCGCGACATACATACTGGTATGCCCTGCGCCCTCGGTCACCACCACCTGGGCCTGATACAGCTCGGCTGCACCCGCATATGCGCCCGCCAGCGGAGTGGCCGGGTCGTTCCTCGTGTTCAGAACCAGAATTGGCACGGAAGTGCGCCGGTTCCAGGGGCCCGTGTAGCGGTCGGCGTCGTGGCCCTGCCAGAACGCGCACGGCATCACGTCGAAGACAGAGATGCGGCCGAAGTCCGGTGACGCCTCGTCCGCCGCCAGCGCGGCCCGACTGTACGCGGCCAGGTCGGTCGGCACAGTGCTGTCACTGCACTGGATCGCGTCGTACGCTTCTTCACGATTGCTCAAATACACCTTGTCGACATCAGTCGGGGGCGGGTCACTGCCCGTGATCGCGTCGATGAGTTCTGGTGCTGCGGTACCGGTGTCGGAAAACTGTTGCAGCAGCTCGGCCAGTTGAGGGTAAGTGGATGGCTTCGCCAGTGTCGCGACAACCATCTCCGGGAAGGTCCACGGGTGGCCGTAGACCAGCACAGGTGACATGCGCGAACGTTCGGCCAACGCCGCCCACTTGGCTCTGGGATCTCCTTCAGAGAACGCGCAGCGCTGGCCGGCCGCCGAACAGTCCCGCAAGAACTCCTCGAAGGCCGCGGCCGTGCCGGTAGCGACATCTTGCCGGGTGTTGAGCGGGACCGTGGTTCCTTCTGAGCCGTGACCGTCGGCGTTGCCCTGGAAGTCGATCGATCCGTCCAACACCATCGCACGCACGCGCCCCGGAAAGAGGTTGGCGTAGATCGCGCCCAGTTGGGAGCCGTACGAGATGCCGTGATACGTCAATGACGAATCACCGACGGCGCGGCGTAACAACTCGAGATCGCGTGCTGCGTTTGCGGACGAGGCGTGGTTCATGATTGGGCCGGCCCGCCGCTCGCAGATGTCGGCGAAATCCTGCGACCATGCAAAAAGTTCCTGCTCGCCGCGGGCATCCATGGGCAGCCCCGGACTGGGTACAAGGAATTGCCACTGTTGGGCGGCGTCGGGAAAACAGCGCACCGCCGCGCTGCGCGCCACCCCCCGCTGATCCCAAGAAACGAGATCGAATCGCGATCGCAGTTCCTCAGAGAACAACCACGGCCACCGCGCACGGCCGCGCAGCCGGTCAACGCCGGACTGGCCGGGACCCCCGAAATTGACGAACAACGTTCCGATTCGGTTGCGTGGATCGGTCGCCGGCAGTTTGATCACCGCTAGCTCAATCTGTTCGTCGCGTGGCCGGTTGTAGTCCAACGGGACTTCCGCTGTCGCACAAAGGAATCCATCATTACAGCCGACCCAGTCCAAAATGGGCGTGTCGGCAGATTCGGCTAGCTGATCGACGTAGGGGTCAGCTGCTCCGGTGTTAGCGATCCCCGGCGATGACGTGCCCAGCGAACCAGCACCGATCACGATCACCAGAGCCGCGAATGCACGGCGACGCCACGACCAGTCGAGCGCTGGTCCCTTTGAGGTCGCCTTGCATGTGGAATGTAGTTGTGAATTCGACACGGTTGGCGTTATCCGATCGACGCGCCGACGAGATGGCCGATGGCGAACGTGATCGCCATGGCCAGCGCGCCGCCTGCGATCACGCGCTGGACTGGGCGAAGGGGCTTTGCGCCGCCGAGTCGAGCGGCTACCCACCCGGGTTCCGCGTGCGCGGCGAGCGGATCGTAAGCGGTCAGTTCCACGGTGGCCTGCCGCGCGGTCTGCGGGGAGAGACCTCTTGCGCCGTGAAGCGCGGTGAGTTCTTCGAGTTCGGCATCGGGCTGCAGCTTCAGTTCTTGGCATTCGGTGTCCAGCAGTGCCCGTTCGGTGTCGCGTTGCGTACTGACAGACGGGTATTCGCCAACCGCCATCGACAGCGCTCCGGCTGCCGGCCCCGCTATGCCGACGGTGAGCACCGGCCCCCGTTCGGCGGTGGCCGCAGCGACGCCGACAACAATGCCAGCCGTCGAGACAATCCCGTCGTTGGCGCCCAAGAGGGCGGCGCGTAGCCAGTTGAGCTTGTTGGTGACCGAACCGTGATGTGGCTGCGTCTTAGTCGTCGCGAGTGCCTCTTCGGGTCCGGGCTTTGATGTCACCAATTGAGGTTAATCCGGCTGCTGACGCTGGCGATGAATAACCGCAAAGCCACTTTCTCAGCCGACGAGGAGGTTTAATCTGCGAGCTAACCCCAAGAGATTGATATGTCGGGACGGCCGCCAGCAAGCGGAGTTGCGGATGAAGGATATTTTGATCGGCGTCGCAGTCTTCGCGATCATATTCGGCGGCGCAATGTTTGGGATGTTCCTCGGGAAGATCCTTCCTGATCAGCATGTGAGCACCGAATCGCGCGACGCTATCAGGATCGTAATGGCCATGCTGGCAACGCTATCGGCAGTGGTGCTCGGCCTGCTCACCGGCTCATCCATTAGCTCGCTCAGCGAGAAGGAAGGTGAACTGCGCACTGCGGGAGTGCAATTCATCATGCTCGATCGGACCATGGCCGAGTACGGGCCGGAGACCGCTCAGACCCGGGCGCTGCTCAAGCAATTGCTTGCAGACAGAATAAGTCAGATCTGGCCTGAGGAGGACGGTGCCGTGTCGCTGAGGGCATTCAGCAGCGGGGCCGGAATCATCTTGGTTCAGCGGGATTTGTTTGCCTTGTCGCCCCGGACGGAACAACAGCGGTGGCTCCAGTCAAATGCGCTGCAGATCACCAACACCATAGCGGAGTCGCGATGGACCACCCTGGAACAGATCGACAGCAGGTTCCCTTGGGCATTCTTCGTTGTCGTCGTGGCCTGGCTGACGGTTATCTTCGCCAGTTTCGGGCTCTACGCACCTCGTAATGCCAGCGTGATAGCAGCGTTGCTCGTTGCCGCACTTACACTCGCCGGCCCGATCTTTATGATGCTCGAAATGGATCAGCCTTATGGTGGGCTGGTCAAGATCCCCAGCACGTCGCTGCGCGTCGCCTTGGATCAACTGGGTCGATCGTAAACAGAGCCACGAGCCAGATCTGCCGAACGGTGCAGTGATGGTTTGAACGCGTGCAACCTGAACTCTTGCTACACGTACCTTGAGGTCGGTGGGCGGTAGCCGTGGCTGGAGCAGCTGTTTCGAGAGCGGAACTCCGGCAAACCGGGCTCAGGAAACGCTATCCCACTGCTCGTCGGCTACATCGGCTATGCAGTGGTAGGCGATCACCGGTGTCCCAGGGTTCGCCACGCCGCCATCAACATTGAGGCAGGGACCGAGGGCGCTGGTGATCTGGCCGTTGGTCTGGGGATTCCAACGCTGGCCGTTCGCAGTTGTGTGACAGGTCGACAGGATCACCGGGGTGGTATCCGCTGCGTCGCTGATGCTCACGCACTCCCCGGGGAAGGCCACGCTCTCGATCTGACCGGCAGAGTTGAAAACCCACAGCTGCGAGTTGGACTGAGCGCAGGGGTTGACCATCGTCGCGGTGTTGTTCCCATCCGGGCCATCCAGACACCAATTGCCCAATCGGCTCTTCAATTGGACTGGGTCGGCGGCACTCGCCGCACCAGCGCCTAGCAACGCCGCGCCGCACACTGCGCCGACTACGGCAAGGGCTCGCCGCACACCGCCCGTCAACCGCGATTCATGCATGTCGAATCCATTCTTTCGTGCTACTCCATCCGGGACCAGCTGCACTTACCCATCTTTTCTCGCGCATCGACTTCCGCCGAGGGTCCTCAGACCCTGATGTGGTGCGCCAGGGAGCGATTCTCAACTACCGGGTCGCCGATCCTCCAGGACCGATGGCGTGGTGCTCAGACTGCTCCAGAGTTGGGGCATCGGGCGGACGCCGAGCTGATTGACTACCATCTGGGCAGCCTGCCTAACTCCCTCGGTGAAGGTGGGAAAGGCGAACTGAAGCTCGGCAACGTCCTCGACGCGCATCCCCGCCGCCATGCAGGCCGCGACCATCTGGATCACCTCGGCCGAGTACTCACCGAACACGTGAGCGCCGACGATCGTTCGCTCTTCGGTTTCGACTATCAGCTTGCAAAACCCTTCCGGCTGCCCGTCAGCAACGGGCCGCAGCATGTCTTCATAGCGGGCCACGGCGACGGCGCAGTCGTAGCGGGCGCGGGCCTGCTCCTCGGTGAGGCCGACGCTGCCGTACTCCGGGTCGGTGAAACTGCCGGCGGGAACGATCTCATGGACGACTCGACGGCGCGTGCCGAGCACCGCGTTCTCGGCGGCGATACGGCCTTCGAGCGTCGCGCTGCTGACGAGCATGCTGTTCCCGTCGACGTCGCCGGCGGCGAAGATGTGGGGGACGTTCGTGGCTGTGAACGCATCGACCGTCACGTAGCCACGCTCGGTGACCACACCGGCGGCGGCGGCGTCGATAAGGTCGGCGTTGCCGGGCCAGCCAACGGCGAAGAACGCCGCATCGACGTCGACCGTTTTGGGTTCGTCGCCGAGCCGGTACAGGACGCGCACACCGGGTTGGAGCGCCTCGAGTTTCTTTACTGCGGCATTGGTGATGACCTCGATGCCGCGCGCCCGAAAAGCGTCTTCAAGCGCGACCGAGACGTCGACATCGGCTCGCTGGACGATCCGGGGCGCGTACTCGACGAGTGTTACGTCGCAGCCAAAGTCGGCCAGAATCGACGTGAGCTGGCAGCCCGTGTCGGCCGCCCCGATGACGCAGACCCGCTCGGGCAGAGCGGTCACGCTGCGCACGTCCTCGTACGTCAGGCCGAGCTCGGCCCCCGGGATAGGTAGTCGACCCGCCCTGCCGCCAACGGCGATGATCATCCGATCCGCAGTCCACGTGCGACCGTCGGCCGCGGAGACAGTGTGGGCGTCGACGAACCGGGCGTCGCCGGCATCTTCGACGAGGTCGACCCCGACGGAGCGAATGTGGTCGGCGATGCGCTTACGTTCGTGGATGTAGGCGGCCACCCGCTGGGCGTTGGCCAGGGTGGCGGCGAGGTCGACCTCGGGCCGTGGCCCCCGCAGGCCGAACGTCTCCCACGAGCTCCAGTCCCTGACCAGGCGCGCGGCACGAGCCAGTGTTCGCACCGGCGCGGGGCCGCTGTTGAAGGCGGTGCCGCCGACCAGCCCCCGCTCGATGAGCGTGACCTCTGCTCCCAACTCGGCGGCGTGCAGGGCCGCTGACACACCGGCGGGGCCGCCCCCAATAACGACAACCCGCATCTCACCTGCTCCTCTCACACCCACGCGCGGCCGCCTCGGGACTGGTACAGCCGGCGTCATGGCATCGCCTCGGCCCAGGCGATGTGTCCTTCGAAGCCAAGCGTTGTCGCCATGGCGCGGTAGCGCTCCCGATAGTCGCGGTAGCCGGTCTCATCGCCCTGGGCACGGGCCAGCAGCGCGCGCAGCCGCAGCAGCCAGATGTCACGTGTTGCCAGCCCGTCATCGGCTCGCGCGGCGGCTAACCGCTCAACCGCGGCCTCAGCTTCGGGCACGTCACCCTCGGCCCCACGGCTCAGCAGTGCCTCCACCAGAACACCCGTCGCAGGAATGCCCCATGACAGGAGTTGTCCCTCGCGAACCAGTTGGTCGACGGCGGAGTGCATGAGCGGTATGGCCTCGTCGCGGTCTCCATGCCGAGCCCTCTCACGTGCCACGTACGCGTTGATGAGCCGTAACTCGCTCAGGTTGTGTCCGCGGCGCAGAATGACGTCGCTGGCCTCCTGCAGGAGCTTCTGTCCGCGGTCACGCTCGGCATCCGCGAGGCGGTGTACAAGCGCGAGGCCCGGTATCGCCCGGGCGAAGACCAACGCCATATCGTCACCGGATCGTTCGGCAATCCGTAGCGCATCCTCGATTTCGTGCACGGCCGGATCATCGGCAGCCAGGGCGCCCAACGGTATTCCCGGGAGGTAGACATAGGCGACGACGATGGCGTAGGACAACGGGTCGGCGCTGCGGGCCATGGCAAGGCCGTGCCGCAGGTCGTTTGGCCATCCGGGGCGGCCCAGGCCATATCGGGCGAGAGCCCGCGTCGTGAAGGCGAGCGCTAACGGAGATCCGAATATGAAGTTCCCTTTCGACGGGTCACCCCCGGCCAGGTCGATCGTTCTTTGTGACCACCGCAGCACGTCAGACCACTCGCCGCCGTGAACCTTGGCGTAGATCACCGGGAAGGACAACCCCACCGTCAACGTCGGATCACCGATCGACTCGATGAGGGCCCAGGCTTCCGATGCCAGCCGCGACGCCTCGCGGATCCGGCCCCGGAACCCGTGATCGATCACCAGTCCCGCCATCGCGATGGCCAGTGACGCCTGGTCGCCGGTGGTGGTGCACAACTCCCGCAATTCTTCGAAGCGACCGCCCGCCACGTTCACCTTGACTCGCCATGCGATCCCACACAACATGGTCCGAGGTGCGATGCGCATCGCTGTCCGGTCGGGGTCCTTCGCGGGCAGTGCGTCGGCGATCGCTTCGGCGCGCTCCCAACTCAGTCGTGTCGCGGCGATGTCGCGGTAGGTCGCCCACGTTGCGGCGCGCATATGCCACTCATATGCGGCGTGCAGGTCACCGGCTGCCTCCAGGTGTTCGGCAATCAAGGCGGCCTTCTCGTCGGCCGCTGCCGGGTCACGTGATTCGATTGCGGCCGCGACACGCCGGTGCACCTCGGCGCGATCCGATTTCAGCTGCGATTCATAGGCCACCGCGCGAATCAGCGGGTGCCGAAAGGCGTATTCGGTGCTGGGGGTGAATCGCACCTGATCGATCAGCTCCGCGCTCAGCAGTTCGTCGAATACCGCATCGATGCCTAGCGCGGCCAGCAGCTCGGCCCCGAACCGGGCGCCCACCACCGACGCCGCGTTCAACGTCTGTTTGGCCGCGGTGTCCAGGCGGTCGATGCGCGCCTCGATGGCGGCCTGCACCGTGCCTGGCACCGCGATATCGGCAATATCCGCGCGGCAGAAGTAGTCACCCCGGTCACCGGTCAGCACCCCGCGCTGCACCAGCTCGCGCACCATCTCCTCGGCGAAGAACGGGTTCCCGGCGGCCCGCTCGGCGATGATCGCCGCCAGCTCGCCGACCGATGGATCCGAACCCAGCAGCTCATCCAGCAGCGCCGCGGTGTCCGAATCACTCAGGGCGGCAAGCGCTATCGTCTGGGCGCCGTGCACCCGCGTCAAGGCCCCCTCATACTCGGGGCGAGACGTGATCAGCACCATCGACGGGGTGCGCGGAATGACTTTGATCAGGTCGGCCAGCATCGACTCGCTGACCGCATCGATCCAGTGCGCGTCCTCGATGATGAACAGGGCCGGTTCGGTGCGCGCCAGCGACGTGGCGTTGATCAGTGCAGTCAACCGGCGCCGCCGCGCATCCGGGTCGATCTGGGGCAGCGCCATGCCGGGGTCGGCGATGCCGAGCAGGTCATCAAGCAGCCGCAGATCCTGCGGGTCGGCGTCGGCGAGCACATAGGCTCGCAACTGGGCGCGGGCGCTTTCGCCGTCGAGGTCAGCCACACCGCTGCCCGTCCGCAGCAGCCGCGTCACGGCATAAAACGGGATGTCACGGGCGTGTGACTCACAGAAGGTCCAAAACACGTCGACCCCGCGCCCGGTCGCCAGCGCGGCGACCTCCCGCGCGACCCGGGACTTGCCGATGCCCGGCGGTCCGACCACCGTCACCACGCCACCGCGGCCACCGGTCGTGCGGTCGACAAGGGCGTCAAGGGCGGCCATCTCCCATCGCCGACCGACCAGGCCCGCATCGGCGCGCCCCACCACCCCCTCCCGCGGAGGGATGGCCACCAGTCGTCGCACGGAAACCGGCTCGTCGGATCCCTTGATGTGCACCCACTCCGGTTCCGACAGCATCACGGTGTGCTCGACGAGCCGCGCGGTCGACTCCGAAAGCATTACCCCGCCAGGGAGCGCCACGGATTCCATCCGCTGCGCAAACCCGACCGGTTCGCCGATCGCGGTATAGCCCAACGACCCCGAACCGATCTCACCGGCGATCACCCGACCCGAATTCAGGCCCACCCGAACTTGCAGCGCCACTTCATCGCGGCGCTGTACCTCGGTGGCCACCTGCTTCATCTCGTCCTGGATCGCCAGGGCGGCCGCACATGCCCGAAAAGCGTGGTCCTCCAATGCCGTTGGGGCGCCGAAGATCGCCATCACGCCGTCGCCGTTGTATTCCACGGTTCCGCCGTAGCGCTGCGCCACCGCCGCCGACCGCTCCACGACTTCGGTCATGATTTCGCGCAGCCGCTCGATATCCAGGGTGGCCGCGATGTCCATCGAGCGCACCACATCGGCGAACAGCACCGTCACCTGCTTGTACTCCGCCGATCGGCCGAACTGTGTGACCTGTGCACCGCACTCGTTACAGAACTTGGAGTTCGGCGGCAGTTCGGTGCCGCACGACCCACACGGTAGCCGCGCCGCTGTCAGCGCACCGCGACTATTGTCATCCACGTCAGTATCGTGTCACCGCCGGTCAGCGATGTCCGTCATATGGCCGTGCCATCTCCGACACGAAGTTTTGAAGCCGCGGCACATAGGATCTTGCAGCCCAGAGGGATTGGAGTTTGCAGGTGCGCGCTGGGCGTGACGTTTACAGCGTGGCAGTGACGGGGCCCGTCGGCTGACAGACTGCCCGCGGTGGATTGCCGGTGCTAGCGCATCCCCTGCCGGTCGCGATGTACGTCGCGCCAGGTCGGTACGGCTGGTAGAACACCTGCGCTATCAGGATTCCGTTCTGCTGCGCACATTGGCCCGGACCGTCGTCGCCCTGCATTTGGACGCACACGACGGCCTGATACGCGACGGAACGGTCACAGGCGGCGGGAGCCAGCGTCGCGGTGACCACATTGGTGCCGGACAGCTGTACGACTTGTGGTCCGGCCAGTGTGTACGAGCACGTCGGAGGCGCAGGGTCCGCTTTGGCCGGCACGGCTCCCGCAAGCGCGAACGCCATCGCGGCGGTGAGCACCATCGACCGGACCATCGCTGGATGGTACTTCACAGGAGGCGTCGCGAGGTCGCCTATCTTGTGGAAAGCCTGCGATCGCCGAAGCGACTGGGTCGCGGCTCGTCCAGTACGGGATCCTGGGTGCCGTCGTAGGAACCGCCTTCGGGCTGACCGTATTAAAGTAACGCCCTGAACTAATGATTCGGGTGACCGGAAATACAAATTCCAGGGTGCGCGAATCGTGTGCTAAAGCGTCCACTAAGAATTGAGGACTATGCGATTTCGCGAGTAACCCTAAGCCTGAACTGGCATCGACCTTCTCGGATCGGGTCGCGATGAGCGGTCGACTTGATCGGTGGCTGGCCGCGTTCTCGCCAGACTTTCGGCTCGCGACGTTCGAGGTCGGTGGCCGGTTTCCACGCAGACGCCTCGCCAAGTCTAGCGAGGTGATTGCAACGGCATTGATGAACTCCGTCACCCAAGGAAAGTCGATTAAACGTCGCGTGCGACCGCGTTGAACCTTTAGACAGCTGCAATTCGTTGTCAGAGTAGGCCCGGGTCCACTCAATCAGACGAGAAGTATCAGGCAGAAGTGACCATGAATAGTCGGGGTGCGAACGTAAAGCAACTGGCGACCCGGGATCGCGATCGTGTCGACGATTGAGGTCTCGGGTATTGGTCCAACGAGCCTTCGCAACCTGGGCGTCGGTGAGGTCAGCTGCACCACGGCCGACAAGCCCCCGCGCTGAAAGAACAGACACGGTCGTGAACACTATTTCGCGCCTGGTGGTCCGGGTTGGCATCAGCGCCACGCTCGCTGTCAGCGGTGTCATCCACGCCTACCTCTACGCCCACGGCTACAGCCACATCCCCACTATCGGTCCAGCGTTCCTGCTGCAGGCCATCGTCTTCTGTGCCCTGGCTCTCCTGATCCTGGCCGGTGGACCAGATTGGCTACGCTGGGCCGGCGCTCTGCTGTCCGTCGCCGCACTGGTCGGGTTCGCACTGTCCCGCACCGTTGGCCTGTCCGGATTTACCGAACGCGGATGGCAGCCGTCACCGCAAGCGGCGGTCAGCGTGATCGCCGAGGTGCTCACGGTCGTTTTGGTTGCGGGCTCCGTGTTGAGCAGCCGCAGCAAAACCCCAACAAAGTAACCTCGGGTCGCCTCGACCGCTGATGTGTGGCTCCACCCGCGCCATCCGTGGCCTTGAATCCCGCCACACCGCGTCCGCTTCGCGGATTTAAGACCCCCAACACCTCATCCCCAGCCATCATCCCGACCTCTTACGAGCCCACCGCCGAAACAGTGTCTGACGCACCGACCAAAGTGGGGCCAGAAATGAACCGCCCCGGCATATGCCGGAAGTACCGGAGTCGCTGTGGGGACAGCGTTTTGGACGGGCGGATCATCCCCGCATACGCGAGCATGTCTCGCTCGGTTCTTTTTCGGGACAGGCCCAAGTCTTTTATCCGTCGCTCACTCGGGGGCAGCAGCCGCTAGCGCCGTGGAAATACGCGGAGAAGCCGACGTCAACCGAGCTACCCGGGTGACCTATTGCTCTTAAGTTAAGTCCAGACGGAATCCGCCGATACCATCATCGGACTACGACGGCCACGTGGCGGACATCGTAATAATCGCCGATGAAACAGGCGGCCCCCTCGACTTCGATACGCTCCGTGGCGACATCTGCCCGCCGGCATCGGCCCCGCGAGACTGCTGCCGGGCCGGCATCCGACCCTCCGTGCCGCGCTGCCGCGGATTAGCGAACTCCCGGGGATGCTCACCCGGCGCAGCCGGGGAGACGACTAGCTCTCCTGCCATCCCGCCATCAGATGGCGTCGGGCGACCCCTCACGCCGTGTCAATCGACGCTACCTTGATCAGCCGCGCTCCTGGTCAGTCAGTAGCCGTAGCCACTATGACCCGGGTATGTCGGGGCGTTAGTTGCGGTTGTCGTCGATGTCGTCGGTGTCGGGATATTCGACATCGAGGGTCCTGATTCGCTGGGGTTCGGCGCGGCGTTGGCCAGCGCTGCGGCGCCGATGATGACCATGCCAGCCAGACAGCTTGTCGCGAAAAGCTTGCGCATCATGATTCACACTCTGTTCCAGGTGCGCACCCTCGGCGCCCCCACACCTTAGATACGAATGGCGAGCGCCATCGGGTTCAAGTACTTCGCCAGCCAATTCTCGCCCGGATTTCCTCGAGAGCCGTACGCGCTGAAGCGGATGCTCTGCTGGCCAGCGAGCCGGTAGAAGGTGCCGCGGTGGGTGTGGGGCGGCACGATCGATCCCCGAAGTCAGGGAATGGCCGGTGTAGGCCGACCGGACCCGTTAGGCATTCGTCGCACCCACGACGTGATCAGGCCGGCCTGATGGTCAGCAAACCGATCTCCGCGCTTCGGCGAAGCTGGTTTGGGTCAAACGTGTGGGTCAGGTCCCGAAACGGGCCCCGGGTGCGGGCCGAAAGCGGCCTCTGCCCTGCGTCGGGCTGACAGGATTGAACCTGCGACCACTTGACCATTTTCGGTGTTCACTACTATTCCCCGATGTCCCGTTTCGCAGCTCAACGAGATATTCGCTATACGTACGGATGGCCGCGAATACTCGACAATTGGGTGCCATTGCTATCCGCGTTGCTATCCAGTGTTACTAATCTAACCGCTTCTCCGCGAAGAAGGTCGCCGTCGGATTGGCGTTGAGGTTGCCGATCTCCAAGTACCCCGCGGAGAGGAATGACGCCCGCGCGTGCGGCTGACGGGAGCCAGTATCCAACCGGACCACCCGGTAACCCAGACCGCAGGCGGCGTGCTCCAAGGCAGCCAACAGCTCCTGAGCAATCCCCAGCACCGCGCGTGTTCAGCGGCGGTGACACATCGTGGCCCAGCGGCGGCGAGATGCGAGCTGATGAACGCGATGGCGCTGATCGGGCCTTGGCGGCTATGCCTACCGCACGATCAATTGACCATGCATCATCGAGTGATAGGAGCAGTGATAGGCGTAGGTACCGGGCTGAGTCGGCGCGGTGAAAGTTGCTGTGCCGTTGCCGTCAACGTCGACGTTGAACTTGCCGCCCTGGTCGGCGGTGACACTGTGTTCAGCCGAATCGGAGTTGACGACGGCGACCGTCGACCCCGGCGCGACCGATTGCGGCGACGTAAACTGGAAGTTGGAAATGATGATCTTCGCGGCCGCCGGCGCGGACGCCACGGCACTGGACGCGGTACTCGGCGCTGTCGCCGTTTGGTGCATATTTTGCGATGATCCGCACGCCGCCACCAAGGCGGTCAGCATGCAGGCGATCAGCAAGCAGAGTCGGCGTAGCCTGTGCTCGCCGAAAAGCCGTGTCGTCCGCATCGCATACCCCTTACACTCCCGGCGACCTGGAATTGTCGTCTGCAGAAGGCACGAGGCGGTGTGCTCCCGGGTTCAACTTCAGTTCGGTCGTCAACGACGCTGGTGTCGTCACTGGGGGTCAGTTCGGGTAGGTGCAGCGGCGCAGGACGCATGTCGTTCGTCCGCGCCGGGTTGATCACCGGCTCGGCTCGGCCCGGGCGGATCTGCCTGAGGTACCAGACGGCCGCGCCGGACGCCAGCGACCAGTGCGGTAGCCGCCTTCCCAACTGCCAAGACAGCGCCCAGCCGACTCGCCACGACCTCGGCCGGGAATCCGTCAGCGTCAAAGGTCGCCAAGCCCACAGGGCCGGTGCGGAGCGTCACCAAGGAGGTCCGCAGCGACGTAGCGCGGATCGCGAAAATGATCAACGTTTGGGTGGCCAGCGATTCGACGAACCAGCCAGTGCAGAATTCGGTGGCGCCGCCATGTAGCACGACCGAACGTCAGGAAGTCGAACAGCGAACTGAACGGTCCGAAAGTCAGCATGAACCCTTCCGCGCCTATGTGGGCGCCGCGCGGAACGCGCTGTCGGCTCGCGGCAGCTGGACTGTAATGGGGGATGGCGAGTGGAAATTGAACATTTCCGAACGTGAGCGCGTTGTCTTCTATAGCCGGGTGGTTCGTTTGTAAATGTGAGGAAGACACGATGCCAAGGGATGTCAAGATTCCACCCGCCAAAGTGGCCCGTATCGTCGAGCGTTTTCGCCACCATCTCTATCGACTTCATCAACGGTCGGCCCCCGCGGCGGCGGTGATGTTCGAGATGGTTACCGGGGCATGGGTAGCGCAGGCCATCCAGGTGGCCGCTGAACTAGGCATCGCCAACGCCCTGACGGACGATCCACTGCCCTTGGCTGATTTGGCAGACCGCGTCGGAGCGGACCCCGATGCCCTCAGGCGACTGATGCGGGCGTTGATCAGCCGTGGCATATTCCGCCAGCGCCGCGACGGCCGCTATGACCTGACTGCTCTCGCTGAAACTTTGCGCTCGGACGCCCCATTCTCGATGCACGGGTATGCGCGCTTAATTGGTTCGCCGCAACACCGGGAACATTGGAGTCTGCTGATTGAGTCGGTCAAGTCCGGCAAGGCGATCGTTCCACAGCTGCGCGGGAAGGAGGCATTCGACTATCTCAAGGATGAACCCGAGCTTGCGAAGCTGTTCAACGACGCCATGACGGGCGCCGACGGCCTGGCGGCGATTGCTGTCGTTGCCGGTTACAGCTTCGATCCTTACCGCACGATCGTCGATGTCGGCGGCGGGCGCGGGGGGCTGCTGTCCACCATCTTGGCGGCAACACCGAACGCGCGGGGCGTGCTCTACGACCTGCCTGAAGTCGTCGCGGGGGCGTCCGCGCTGCTGCGGCAGCAGGGAGTTGAAGAACGTGTCCGCGTCGAGGGTGGGTCGTTCTTTGACAGCGTTCCGTCCGGCGGCGATGCCTATGTCCTCAAGAACGTCATCCATGACTGGCCCGATGGGCAGGCCGTAGCGATCCTCCGTAACGTCCGCGTAGCCGCCCGTGCCGATGCGACGGTGCTGCTGGTGGAGGCGGTGCTCCCCGAGCACGACCGCGACTTCGCAGGAAAGTGGGTGGACCTGGAGATGCTGCTGGAAGCGAACGGTCGCGAGCGCGCCCCCGCAGAATACCGAGACCTGCTGAGTCAAGCCGGATTTCGGATGACCCGGGTGGTGCAAACCGCCGCACCGTACAGCGTCGTGGAAGCAACACCTGCTTGAGGACGCGAACTAACGTTGAGCAGCCAGGCTCGTCGGCAGTAAATCATGTGCCGCGCGCACGGCGTGATTCGGATCCGCGAGGGTTGTTGCGGCTTCGATGGTCGGTGTGGCGGTGGTCGAACACGACCGCGGGCCAGGCGTCGTTTGATTTGAGGCAACGCGGGGCCTCCGTGCTGGAGTCACCGGCGCCATACGGCGAGCGGGTCACGCTCCAGCGGGGCCGACGGATGGGGCGCGTTATCTCGTCATGTGGCGGTAACGTCTAGTTGGACTCACGCAACCACGGACCGACGGGGCGTCGTTTGCTGGAGGGAATTTCTCGACTCGCCATTGCTGCACCGCGGCGCGTTATCGCCCTGGTGTTGCTCGTCATGGTCGGCACCGCGATCGTCGGCATCCCCGTAGCCAAGAGCCTGTCGGCCGGCGGGCTGCGCGATCCGAGATCGGAGTCATCGCAGGCCACAAAACTGCTCTCGGACAAGTTCGATCAGGGCGACATGGCGATGATCGTGAGCGTCACGTCAAACGACGGTGTCGACGGCCCCGCGGCCCGCGCGGTGGGCACCGACATCGTCCGAGAGCTGCAGACCTCACCGCACGTCGTCCAGGTGACATCAGCATGGACCGCCCCCTCTGCACCCTCGATGATCAGCGGTGACCGCAAGACGGGGCTGATCGTGGCCAGCATGTCCGGCAGCGACAACGAGGTACCGAAGTACGCTAGAGCACTGGCTGACGAATTCCTGCATGACCGCGACGGCGTCTCGGTGCGGGCCGGCGGCGAGGCGATCATTCAGGCCCAGGTCACCAGCCAGAGTACGAAGGACCTGCTGTTCATGGAATCGCTCGCGATCCCGTTGAGCTTTCTGCTGCTGGTGTGGGTGTTCGGCGGTCTGCTGGCGGCCGCGCTGCCGATCGCGGTCGGGGGCTTCGCGATCCTCGGGTCGATGGCGGTGCTTCGTACCATTTCGCTGTTCACCGATGTGTCGGTCTACGCGTTGAATCTGGCTGTCGCGATGGGACTGGCGCTGGCGATCGACTACACACTGCTGATTCTGAGCAGGTTTCGAGACGAGCTGGCCGAGGGCGCCGGCCGCGAAGAGGCGTTGATCCGCACGATGGCAACCGCGGGCCGTACCGTGTTGTTCTCGGCGATGACGGTGGCGTTGTCGATGGTGACGATGGTGCTGTTCCCGCAGTACTTCCTGATGTCGTTTGGCTACGCGGGCGTCGCGGTGGTCGCATTCGCCGCGGCCGCTGCCGTGGTCGTTACCCCCGCGGCGATCGTGGTGCTTGGCGAGCGCCTGGACTCGCTGGATGTGCGCCGCTTGCTTCGTCATCTGTTTGGCCGCCCGGAGCCAACGCCCAGGCCGGTCGAGCAGACATTCTGGTATCGCTCGACAAAGTTCGCGATGCGCCACGCCCTGCCGGTCGGGGTCGCGATCATCGCGCTGCTGCTGGTCCTCGGCGCGCCGTTCCTGGGTGTGCGATGGGGTTTCCCCGACGATCGTGTGCTGCCCGAGTCGGCATCGGCGCGCCAGGTTGGCGATCAGCTTCGCGGCGACTTCGCGGTCGACTCCTTGAGGAATGTGACCGTGGTGCTTCCCGACGCGTCCGGGGTGACGCCCGAGGAGCTCACCCGCTACGCCACCGAGCTCTCGCGGGTACACGATGTGTCGGCGGTGTCCGCACCGGGCGGCACGTTCGTCGGCGGCGCGCCGGCGGGGCCTCCCTCTGCCGCAACCGGGATGAAAGATGGCAGCGCATTCTTGACCGTGACGAGCACCGCGCCGCTGTTCTCGGACGCATCGGCGAGCCAGCTCGATGCGCTGCACGCCGTCGCAACCCCGGCCCACAAGACCGTGCAGCTGGCGGGAGCCGCACAGGGCAATCACGACAGCGTGCACGCGATCACCGGTCGGCTGCCCCTAGTGCTCGGGATCATCGCCGGCATCACCGTAGTGCTGTTGTTCCTGTTGACCGGCAGCGTGGTGTTGCCGGTCAAGGCCGTGATACTCAACATCTTGTCGCTAACTGCCGCGTTCGGTGCGCTGGTGTGGGTCTTTCAGGACGGTCATCTCGACGCGCTTGGCTCAACGGTGACGGGAACACTGGACGTGGACGTGCCGGTCTTGTTGTTCTGCATCGCATTTGGGCTATCCATGGACTACGAAGTCTTCCTGATCTCACGGATCCGTGAATACTGGCTCGCATCGGACCGCACACCGGCCGCCAATGACGAGAGCGTCGCGCTCGGCGTCGCGCACACCGGCCGGGTGATCACCGCCGCCGCGCTACTGATGTCAATCTCGTTCGCCGCGTTGATGGCTGGGCAGGTGTCCATGATGCGGATGCTCGGCCTCGGGCTCACGGTGGCGGTGCTGATGGACGCGACCCTGGTTCGGATGCTGCTGGTGCCTGCCTTCATGCGCGTGCTCGGCCGCGCGAACTGGTGGGCCCCCAAACCGCTTGCCCGACTGCATGATCGGTTCGGCCTCAACGAGACAGTAGGGCATGGCACACCCAATGATCAGACGCTGCGCGAACCCGCGTAGCGGTGAACTCGCGTCGCGCAGCGAGCCTGCCACCCCGGCTGGCCGGCCGACACGACCACACCGATGGCCGGCAACCAGCAACCACACGTCAAACAACGTGGTCAGCTGCGCACCGACGATGCAGCGCGTTTGCCTGGTTTTTACCGGCCTCGATCGAGGCCGCGGGCTCGGTATCGGTCACCTTTGAGGTCGCCTCGGTCGAATCTGCGCCGCGTGTTCATTGACGGAGCAGCCCTCGAGCGCTGTTGCGGCGCAGCTTGCCCGACGATGTCTTCGGGAGGGTTCCGGCGGGGAGCAACCGTACCTCGTGCGGGGCGTGCCCAACGTGGCGATTTACCCGGGCCGTGATGTCGCGGCTGATTCGTAGGCGCACGTTCTCTTCATCCGCATTTTGCACTTCGGCGAGCACCGCGAAGCCCTCCCGCTCGGCGTCGACGCGCAGCGCGATCACGCAGCCCCTACGCACACCGTCGACGGTCGCGGCGGCACGCTCGATATCGTGCGGATACAGGTTATTCCCGGCCACAATGATGAGATCCTTCGCCCGGCCGCACACGTGGATCCGCCCCTCCTCATCGAGGTAACCCAGGTCGCAGCTGTCGAACCAGCCGTCATGGCGGGCGAGTGCAACGACGCCGTCCACCGTGAGATAACGGTCAGCAACCGCAGGGCCGCGAAGTTCGATGGCGCCAATCTCTCTGGGTCCCTGGACCATTCCGTCCCGGGTGATGCGCACGTCCATGCCCGTGAGCGGGACTCCCAAGCAGACGATGTGCTGCGCGTCCTCTGAGTCATCCGGAACCGGCTGCGCGCGCTGGGCCCTCGAGACGGCCAGCCTGGATACTGTGTCGAAGATCGGCGGGTCGTCGTGCGCGCCGAAGGACACCGCCAGCGTGGCTTCGGCGAGCCCGTAGCTCGGCATCGGTGCGCTCGGCCGCAGCCCGAAACGGGCACCCACCGCCGCGAAATTCTGTAGGTCGCGATGATCGATGGGCTCGGCTCCGTTGCACGCTACCCGCAGCGACGAGAGGTCAATGGTGGCCGGGTTGGTCCGCTCCAGAACGCGGGCCAGTATGGAGTAGGCGAAATTGGGACCCGATGTGATGGTCGCCTGGTGCCTACTGATCAACTCGGCCCACACAATCGGCCGCCGGAGGAACTGATCGGACGTGACCACGACGGCTTCGAGCCCCACTTGCATGGGGAAACAGACAAACCCGATCATGCCCATGTCGTGGGACATCGGCAGCCAACTCAACATCACGTCCTGGTCGATGTCGATGGCCACCCCTGCGCTGATCGCCACGGTGCTTGCGGCCAGATTCCCGTGGCTGATCTCCACCGCCTTGGGTATGCCGGTCGACCCTGAGGTGAGCTGCCGCAAGGCGATATCCGTCTCATCGGCGTCCTCCGGCTCGATCGGCTCGCCGCCGCGCATCGACTCCACGGTGCAGACGGCCACATCGTGGGCCGCCAGGTGCTCCAGCGCCATCAGGAAGGGCTCTCCGACGACAACCACGTCGGCACGGATCATCCGGATCGCCCGCACGGTGTCGTCGAGCCAGACCGCCGGGTCGGCACGTGGTGTCGGTTGCTGCAGCATCGTCAGCGCGGCGCCGCGCATCCAGATCGCCTGCGCCAGCGGAGCGACATCCGCCGCGTCGGCGGCCAGCACCGCAACCGAGCCGTGGCGGCCAATTCCCCTGGCGGCCAGGCTTCCGGCCATCCGCTTCGCCTGTTCGTGGACTTCGCGCCAGGTCAACCGCACGGGATCGTCAAGGGTGCCGACGGTCAGCCCACGCGACGACGTTGCCGCGGAGGCAAACATGTCGCGGGTGAAGGTGCTCATCGGCTCAGATCCTTTCCAGCGCCGCTTCCTCGACAATGCGTGCAACCGCGACTACCAACTCTGGGTCCGGCTCGCGGAACAGAAAGTGGCCGCCGTCGAAGAGCTGGACCGGTTGCGGCTGCGCCGAATGACTCGCCCAAGCGGCCAATGTGTCCGGCGGCGCCAGCGGGTCGTTGCGGCCGCCGAAGATGTGCAACGGGCACGGCAACGGCGACTCATCAGGAGGCCGGTAAGACTGGCAGATCCGCAGATCGTCGCGGACGATGGGCATCAGCAGCTCAAGCCATTCGGGACGGGACAGGATCTCGGCGGGCAGCCCGCCGTAGCGCGCCAGCCCCATAGCCAGCTCGTGATCGTCGCCGAGGTGCAGATGGTGCATCGGTCCGCGCAAGTGTGGCGCGCTACAGTCCGCGACGATAACCGCCTCGGGAGCGCGCCGACCGCGCGAAATACATTGTTGGGCAAGTGAGTATGCAAGAAAAGCGCCCATGCTGTGGCCGAGCAGGACATGGGGTCGGCTCAACAGGTCGTCAAGTTCGTCGGCCAGGCCCCGTATGCACGCGTCGGCGTCGACATAGCGTGGTTCATCGCAGCGCGACTCCCGCCCGGGCAGTGTCACCGTCGTGAGTGTCACCTCGACGCCCACGGCCGCCACAGCCCGGCGCAGCGGATGAAACGACGCCGAGCCGCCGCCGGCGTGGTGAAAGCACACCAACTCGACGGGCGTCATCGGGTCACCCCGGCGGCCGGACCGAGCCGCGCAATCACGAAGTCGACGACGTCGCCGACGGTGTGGATCTTCGGCAGCACCTCGACGATGGCGATATGGCCCAGCTGTGGATAGTCCGCGCGCAGCCGGTCGAAAAGGCGAAGTTGCAGTAGCGAGTCGTAGCCTAGATCATCGCTGAGCCGGCTGGACTGGGCCAGCTCGCCGACCGAATAGCTGCCGACATCGGCGATCACCGCCAGGACCGCTTCCTCTGATGGGTTCGGCGCCTGCGCAGGCTGTTGCCGCTCGGCGACCGGTGTGACCACTGCGGGCTGGGCCGTCGGCACCGCGGGGGCGATCCGGCCATCGAACCAGAAGCGACTGGAGGTGTCGAAGACGTAGGGCGGAATCCGTTGCAGCGGGTCGGCCGGCCGGCCGTACAGCGGCGACAAGTCGGGTGAGTACCCGTCGCGCAACATGGTCGCGGCTACGGCCATCAGTTCCGTTCCGTGGGAATCCGGTCCACCGCTCAATGTGAGCGACCGGGTCTGTGACGGTAGTCCGCACTGGCGGGCCATCGTGAGCAGCGTGGATCGCGGACCAGCCTCGGCGACATAGTCCGCAGCTGCCACACTCACGGCGGCCTGGACCGCGTCGAAAAACCGCACCGGCGAGCAGATCTGGCTGGCCCAGTAGTCGGCGTCCATTTCGTGGCCGTCGACTTCTCCGCCGAGCACGGTGGAGAAGAGCGGGAACGCCGCGGGACCCGGTGTCAGTCCCGACAGCTCGCGCCGGAAGTCCGCCACGATGGGTTCCATCAGCGGCGAGTGAAAGGCATGGGAAACCGTCAGGTGCACCGCTCTGCCGCCTTGCGCGCGAACCGCCTCGTGCACCTGGTTCACCTCGTCGGCGGCACCGGAGATGACCACCGCGTGTGGCCCGTTGACGGCGGCGATCGCGCACCCGGGCTCGTCGGCGATCAGGGCCTCGGCCTGCTCGGTCGTGAGATCGATCGCGATCATCGCCCCACCGGGGGGCAGCGAGCCCATCAGCCGTCCCCTGACCGCGACGAGCTTGGCCGCATCGTCGACCGACAGCACGCCGGCCAGACAGGCGGCGGCGAGCTCGCCGATGCTGTGGCCAATGCCGAAGGCGGGACGAATCCCGCTCTGCAGCAGTGTCTTTCCCAGCGCGTAAGACACCGCGAACAATGCGGGCTGCGCGAGGCTGGTGTGATCGAGGCCCGGCTCGTCACCGAAGATCGCCGCGAACAGGTCCGAAGGCAGGTGCGGGTCGAGGGCGGCCGCCACGAGATCAAGGTGTTCCCGGTAGATGGGGTTGGCGTCGTAGAGCGGCCGCGTCATGCCCGGGTACTGCGTCCCCTGCCCTGAGCACAGGAGCCCGATTCGCGCCGGGACCTTGCTGGTCGGGGCGGACGACGCCAGATCGGCGCGGGCCCCTGCGAGAAACTCCCGCAACCCATCGACGAGCGTGCTGCGGTTGCCTTCCAGCACCAGGCGATGACGCTGCGATCGCTTCACGATGTTGGTGGCGCGGCACCAGGAGGCCAGCTGCTGATCGTCGAGGTTGTGCAGCGCGGTGGCGATCGATCCGGCGTTGCGTCGCAGCGCCTTCTCGGAGGATGCCGATAGAGTAAGGACGCCGGTCGCGCCCGAGTCGGGTTGTGCTACGGCCGGCGCAGACTCCAGCACCGCGTGCGCGTTACTGCCACCCAGTCCGAATGAACTCACCCCGCCCAGCGCGCCGTGCGGCGGCAACTGCTGCGCACTGTCGGCAAGGCGCAGCCCACGGGCGTCCAGCCGCAATGCCGGATTGGCGCTGTCGCCGAACACCGTCGGCGGCAGCACGCCGTGCTGCAGTGACAGGCACACCTTGATGAACGCCGCAATCCCCGCGCTGCCCTCGGTGTGGCCGATGTTTCCCTTGACCGAACCCAGCAGGCATGGCTCGCCGCCGCGCGCCTTGTGGACATCGCCCAGCGCGTTGGCCTCGATCATGTCGCCGAGAACCGTTCCGGTGCCGTGTGCTTCGACGAAGGCGATCTGTCCGGCCTCCACCTCTGCGAGGCTGAGCGCACGGCGCATCAGCTCCACCTGCGACTGGCGGTTCGGGGCGGTGATCCCGTTGCTGCGGCCATCGTGGTTGGCGACTGAACTCTTCACCAGCGCGTAGATCGGCTGGCCGGCGGCAACGGCGTCGTCCAGTCGGCGCAGCACCACCGCGGCGACGCCCTCACCACGGCCGATGCCGTCGGCGCGCTGTCCGAACGGTTTGCAGCGACCATCCGGCGCGGAGAGCCCAGCCTGGGTGTAAAAGATCGAAAGCGAGGGTGTGAGAAGCAGATTCGCGCCGGCGGCGATGACAGTATCGGCTTCCCCGGAACGCAGCGCGGCACAGCCTTGGTGCACGGCCATCAACGATGACGAGCAGGCGGAATCGATGGCCATGCTCGGTCCGGTGAGGTTCAGGTGGTATGAGATGCGGTTGGCCGACATGAAGTAGCCGCTGCCCGCACCACGAAATGCGGTGACCTCGGCGTAGTCGAACATCTGAAGGCTGGTCCACTCGCTGGACATCATTCCGACGAAAACCCCGGTTGGCGTGCCGGCCAGCGAGCGGGGATCGATTCCACCATCTTCCAGTGCGCGCCACGACGCCTGCAGCAGCAGTCGCTGTTGCGGGTCGAGCGCCGCCGCCTCGATCGGCGCAATGCCGAAAAAGTCATTGTCGAACGCGTCGACGTCGTCGATGAAATGGGCGCGTCGGGTGTTCATCGATCCGGCCACACCGTCGGGGTGATAGTGGGCGTCGATATCCCAACGCTGCAATGGCACTTCGGTGTCGGTGACGACGCCGTCCATCAGCAATCGCCAGAACGCGTCCTTGTCCGGCGCGCCCGGGAAGCGGCAGTCGATGCCGACCACGGCGATCGACGTCACGGCGCTGCTCGCTCGGCGGCCAGATGGGCCGCGATGGCGTCGATCGTCGGGTAGTCCCACACGATGGTGGTTTCGACGGCGAATCCCTTCTCGCACTCCAGGTCCGCGCACAACGTCATGCCCAAGACCGAGTCGATGCCACAATCGGCCAATGGGGTGTCGATGTCGATCGTGTACGGCGCGACGTTGAGGTATCCAGCCACCTTCATGGTCAGCCAGTCGGTAAGTTCCTGATACGGCGAATCCTCAGCGGTCATCGGAGCCTCCCTTCCGCTTCGCTGTCGCCGGTTCAGCGGCTGCTGGGCCGTTCACTGCCTGGTCGACCACTGTCCCGTCGGACGAGATCCGGCGACGCACAAAAGCACGGACGCCCCTGTCGAACCGCGCGCCGCCGGCGAGTGCCGCGCATGCGATCAGCGGCAGACCGACCGCGATGCCGATTCCCAGGCCAACCACGAAGATGGCCAAGCTCGCGGCCTGCGCCCCCGTGCCGAATCGCCGTACCGACCTGACCGTCGAGCCCCACCTGCGAAACACCTTGCCCGCAAGGAGATCCGCCGCCGCCAGGGTTGGAACGATGGGGGCCGCGTCTTGCGAACACTGCCCCGACTCGGCGATGCATTGCCCGACATCGGCGACCCGGGCCAGTTCGGCGGCGCCGACCCCGGCCCGCCCGAACCACAGGAAGGGTTCGCGCCTGCCGGTCAGCAACCAGCGCAAGGTGGTCACGAACGTTGTCGACTGTGGCCGTGTGTCGGTCGCGGCGACCACCTCGACGGACCGAGCACCCGCGGATCGCAACAGCCCGCGCACCTCGATCGCCGCCGAGTACCACATGTTGCGGCACGCGATCAGCGAGACGACCCTACGATCACGGAAGGCGTCGGGATGCGCTTTCAGCAGCGACCGGATGGGAAGCGAGGGTGCGAGATACCACACCTGGTAGGCCAGGATCGCCAATTCCTCTGGCCCCGTTGCAAAGCCGCCCGCCGGTTCGACGAGCTCCACGAGCGCCTCCGGATCCACCGCTGCGGGGAACACCCCGAAGAATCGCCGAATCGGCCACGGAAACGGAAACACGATGCGCGGTTGGATGTCCACCCAGCGGATGTCCCACCCGCGGGCGACCAGCGGAGCGGTCAAGGCATCGGCAACCTCGCGCAGCTGCCCGGTCTGCGAATAGAGGTACACCACCGCCCGAGGGGGAAGCTGCTCGGCCGGGGAGGATTCGGACACCCAGGTCATTGCCGGGTTTCCGATTCCGTAGCCGCCAACACCGCTGTGAGGTGCATGAAGGAGACCGCGAATCGGCCGGATTCCGGCACCATGCACAACAGCGTGTCGCCCTCGTTGATCAGGCCCTGCGTCATCATCTCATCGAGGATGACGAAGATGGCTGCACTCCCGATGTTTCCGACTTTCGTGAGGTTGCTGTACCACATCTCGGGAGGGCCCATTTCGACGCCCCGCCGGGAGAACTCGCCGAACATCAGAGTCTTCATGCGTTCGCTCGAGTAGTGCGCGGGAAACCACGTCACCGTCTTCGGATCGAACTTACCCATGGCGCGTAGCCGTTGGTACTCGTCGATTCCGACGCGTACCAGGTGCGGCAACAGGGACAGCTTTTGGCGCGGAGCTAGCGCGCCGTCGGCCGCGGCCGCCGCGGCAGTCGGGTAGTCACCCCAGGTCTTCGAGATTGCGTTGTTGTTGCTGCCGAGATACATGCAGGTCTTTTCGGTGTTCGCATACGACGTCAGCGAGATCCAGTCGATGCGAAGGCTGATCCCCGACGTCGCGGGCGTGCTCTCGACCACCGCTGCGCCCGCGCCGTCGGAGAGCATGTAGCGCAGGAACGCGGTTTCCATCGGCAACGACCCGTCCTCCGAGATCGCCTTCATCTCGTCGTAGCGGGTGCTCTTGAACCCGCGTGATGCGAATTCGCTGGCGACGCAGATCGCGTTGCGCTTCTCGCCGATCGCCACCTGCAAGTAGGCGTTCTTCAGCGCCATCATCCCGCAACTGCAGATGCCGTGTGCGGTCGCGATCTCGAGCGGGCCGTAGCCCAACTCGCCGTGCACCATGCTGGCGTGCCCGGGACCCATCAGGTCGGGCAGCGTCGTCGCCGCCGTCAGCAGTTCGACCTCGTTGGGTCCGAGTCCGGCGCGTTCGGCGGCGTTGCGCACCGCACTGGCCGCCATCGCCGCATTCGAGGTGACGGTTTGCTGATTCTTGTCGATCGCGTAGTGGCGGGTCTTGATTCCGCAGTTGGCGAGAATCAAGTCCTTCAGATCGGAGGACGCGCGCCCCGTCTTTCCGATGTAATCCTCGATTTCGTCGTTGGGAACCGGATAGCCGGGGAGAAAAACGCCGGTGGCCGTGATGTATGCACCCATGCTGATGTGGCTCCAGATAGAGTTGTCAGGGAGGCCGCGCGGGCCATCAGGCTGTTTCGGCTACCTTCAAGAGGACGAGATCCGTGAAGTCGGACAGTGTGCGCACCCCCGCGATTCGCTCGTCGTCGAGCGAAATGCCGTACTTCCTCTCGATGATGTCCGCGATAGCGAGAACTCCGAGCGAATCGAGTCCCAGGCCGTCCAACGTGCATTCATCGGTGACCTCGTCGGGTTCGACGCCGTAGTGCGCGCCCAGGTACTCGACGATATCGCGTTCGACTTCGTATTCGATCGGCATGGCGGTTTCTCTTTCCTCCCGCTCACCCTCTGTTGAGCCGGGTCCCGTCCACCGCAAACCGGGTCGGGGTCTGCGAACCCACCCCCGATAGCAGCTGGCAGTGGACACCTTCGGCACGATTAGTCGACCTAACTTCTGCAGAGACGGGATGCGACTGCATAAGGAGATACGAGTAGCGATCCCAGCCGGTTCAATTACTCGTTGTCCGACCATTGGGTCCACAGAGGACGCCTCGGTGGTCGCGACCGCTCCTCGCCAGGCGTCGCAGTTCGGGCACGTGGGAGTCCATACCGGTCACTGTCCAGTCGTAGAGAGGCGGCGGCTTGCCTCGACCGCGGCAGCGGTAACCGCGCGAAGTCCCTGGACGGCCACCAGATCAAGCACCTTGCGGCGGAACTCCTCGGGGTGGCGCTTGGGCACGGACACGGCTCCTTCGACGGGACGTCGTGATTAAAAGTCAAGCAAGCCGACTCCATAGAACCCAGGGCACAGCAACGTGCGCATAAAATCGGGGGACGGTTCAGCTTCAGATATCGACTCCGGCAATCGCGGCCTGGAAGGGGCGAGGACTATGGATCCCGCGAGAGCCGGTGCCTGGCGTGACGGACACGGAACTCGGCGCTACCGGCTAGTGACATGAGCACTTCGCGGGTCTTGATCGTCGGTGCCGGTCCGGCCGGAGCGACAGCCGCACTGCTGCTCGCAGAACACGGGATCGACACCCTCGTCGTCGAACGATGTGTGGCCCCGTCGACCCACCCGGCCGCGCATGTGCTCTCCACCCGCACGCTGGAGATCTTCCGCGAACTGGGCCTCGAACACGACGTGCGCCGCCTCAGCTCGCCGATATACGAACTGCGTGACATCATTTATGCCACGAGTCTGACCGGACCTGAACTGGGCCGGATCACCGTCTACGACCCTGAATCGACTGAAGCCCAAGTGCTTCAGACCGTGAGCCCGACTCGGGCCGCGAACCTGTCACAACACGTACTTGGGCAGCTGCTGTGGGATCAGCTCGAGGCGTGCAAGCGCGTCGAGTTCCGGCGCGGGAGCGTATACCAAAATCATCGCGAAACCTGTGATGGCGTTGAAGTTCGAGCCACCGGCCCAGACGGCGACGGCGCGTGGGTCGCGACAGGTCGGTATCTGATCGGCGCCGACGGGGCGGGCAGCGATGTCCGGCGCACATCCGGACTCCAGATGCGCGGCCCCGTGCTTCAACACGTGATCAGCGTTCACTTCAGCGCCGACCTGCGTCCTTATCTGTGGTCACGCCGAGCCCCCGTCATCTGGACCTTCACTCCACGCGGGCTGGGAACCATGATCGTGCACAGCTCACCCGGTGACTTCGTCTTCCAGATTCCCTACTTCCCGCCGGTTCAGCGTCTCGGGGACTTCACCGCCTACGATTGCCGGCGCAGAATCCGAGATGCGCTGGGACACAGGGATTTGGCCGTCGACATCCACTCAGTGCAGAGCTGGGCGATGACGGCGCAGGTCGCCGATCGATACCGCAAAGGACGTACATTCCTGATCGGCGACGCCGCGCACCGCTTCCCGCCGACCGGCGGTCTCGGACTCAACACCGGCGTGCACGATGCCCACAACCTGGCCTGGAAACTGGCATGGGAAATCTCTGGGAGTGCTCCGGCAAGTCTGCTCGACACCTACGAGGCGGAACGTCGACCGATCGGTATCGCCAACACCGAGCATTCGGTGAAAAACTTCGACGGTCTGATGGACGTTTTCGCCGCGCTCGGATTGCCCCGATCAGGTATGCGCGCGATGCGGGCCCTGGCCGGGTCCCGACTGATGGCTGCGCTGCCGCGCCCAGCGTCACGCCGGATACTAGCCGGCCTCCTGGCTGTGGCAATGCAGCGGATTCGCCCGGTGACTTCCCGGGGTCGCATCGGAGCACGCATCCGGTACGCGGTGCAGGAGGTGATCGCCCGCCAGGGCAGCCATTACCGAACGTGGGGCCTCGATCTCGGTGTGCACTACGACCGCGGATTCCTCAACGACGACGGTATATCCGAGGACGTAGCGGACATCGAGTTCTATACGCCGATCGTGCGCGTTGGGGGACGGCTACCACACGCGTGGGTCCAGTACAACGGAGCGAGAGTCTCCACGCTCGACCTCCCGGCGCGCGACACGCTGACGGTTCTGGCCACATCCCAACACGAGTCGAGTTGGCGCGACGCGCAGAAAGCGGTCGGATATCCACTGAGGGTGATCGGTGTCGACCTCGCGGCGTGTGAAGAGCCGCTGCGTTCGCTGGCGGCAGGGCAGGCGCTACTGCTGCGCCCGGATTCTCACATCGCCGCAGTGCTCGACCGATCGAGTGGTGGGCACGCCGATGCGCTCGGTGCGGCGCTTGATCAACTAGGTCTGTCGGACACCGGCAAGGAGAGCTATGAACCCACGCCTTGACGAGATTGTCGTGCTGACCCACGAGTGGGATTCGATGCGAGCCTGGTGGGGCGCCCTTCTCGGCGCGGATCCACGCATAGTCGGTCACCGAACCGCGGTCGTCGAGACCGCCGGGCTACGGGTTGTTATCGAGCATTCCGAGATCGCGATGAACGCCAATCCCGAAGTCGCTGGGGTTATTTCACTCACGGTGTCGGCCTCTTCCGCGATCGCCGCCCTCGACACCCACAGGCGACTCGTCGCGATCGGCTCCCGTCACCACCGCGCCACAAACGACGCCGGCGGAGTGCGCCTGTGGTACCGCGACCCCAATGGCACCGACGTGGCGATCCGCTTACCCTTCGACGCCGACGCGAACAACCGGCCTGGCCAGGAGATCGATCCGGATCACATCGTCACCCGGCTGCAAGCGGCCGCAGAATCAGCGAAAGAGGTACACGCCAACGGCGAATAGCTCAAGTCGGCGTACGACGGTGAGCGAAATTCAATTGAGAAGCCTGATAGGCGACCTCACCTGGCGGCGTGCAAGCTTCACTGTGCTGTCTGGAACGGTGAACATCAACCCATCGACGCCCTCGCCGGGTCATGGAATGACTGGCTGAGTTGGAATCAGTGGCGCGGTACCCACGACAACTTCAACCGGAATTTCATTTTCTCGCTCGCCCGTACCGAAAGGACTCGTCCTAGGCTCTGTTGACGTAGAACAGACCCAGGCTCGGAATCTTGTCCCTAACCTGGGCCTTTAATGGTGGAGCTGCCGGGAATCGAACCCGTTTCGGGGTGCTGGTTTCTGAGCCGAACCGGCGCTGAGCTGCAAAATGACATCGCCTGTGATTCACCTGAATTGACGTCTGTGGACTCTGAGTGTGCCCAAATTGTGCCCATTCGATCACCCGCCACACAGCTCGCAGTCGCGCCTGCTTCGAGCACCCATCCACGTGCGGCATGCGATGGTCCGCAACCAACATTTGTCAGCGACATAGGCTGCAATTCAACAGGTTTGGCGCATCTCGACGATAGAATCGAACAGAAATAGAATCATCGATGCGAGGTGCTGAGGATGACTATGACCTGTGCCGAGAGACTGGGCCCGGATGACCGCTTCCAGGCCTGCATTCGTGTCGCGAGCGCCTGATGGCTAGGCGGCGCAACTATAAGCGCGACCGGCGGGGCCGGTTCGCGTCGACCGGCAGCACCCGCGCAAAGCGAATCGGCCGAAAGATCAGACGTCGCCGTCCCCGCTATGTCCGCGGAAGCCTTGGCCAGACCGCCCGTGTTGGCCGCGTGGGTCCTGGCGGTGAATATGCGGGCGTGCACGTCGGCGCGAAGTTGCGCACAAAGCGTCGCGGTGAGTACTACGTCGGCGTTTCGGCCGGCCGCAGAATCGCGACCCCTTTCTCGTCGTACTAGACCGGTCATCACCCGAAATAATCCGCTCTCGATCAATTGGTCTACGTCGTCAACCAGCTCGGACATCCGATAGTCTCGCCGACGGCGGGGACGGGCTCCGGAAGAGTAGCCGCGCTGGTTGGGAGCCAAGCAGCGGTAGCCGTGTGCAGTAAGGAGCGGAACGACGGCATCCCAAACGGTATTCAGCTGAGGAAAACCGTGCAGCAGCACCACAACGGGGCCATCGGGTGGCCCAGAATCGCAGACGTCGAAAGTTAATCCACCGCGCCGAAACCGCTCCATCGGCCAAGGATCTCTCATCCTCGAGCGGCGCGGTGCGGCTTCGTACGCCGACCAGACATTGGCTATTTTCCGGATGCGGGAACTAGAACGGCCCGACCGAACCACTGGCATATGAGCAACGCGATTTCGACGTCTAGCCTGTCGTCGCCGATCGGCCAGCCTCGGCGCTCTAGCGCGCGCTGGACCCGGTACTTGATGGAATTGGAATGCAGGTGGAGCTGGTCGGCCGCCGTTTTGTAGCTGGCGCCGCCGCGAAGAAACACTCGCAGCGTTTCCCGCATTCGCGCATCGTTGTCAGTGTCGGAGGACAGTGGGCCGAGCACCTCGTGCACCCATTGCCGCGCCTCGGCCAGATCGTCACTGAGCAACGCCGCGGCAGAGAATCCGGGATCATCCGTGGCGATTACCGATGCCGGATCTGCTCCGGCCGCAATCACGAGATCCCGTGCGCGCTTGGCCTGTCTGTGCGACCGACGGAAACCTTCCACTCCGGGCAACGGTGACCCGAGTGCAACGAACGGCGGATCGTCGTCGTCGGCAACGAATTTCCGTACGTCGGCGACCACCGACTCGGCGGCGGCGTGACTCAGCGGTATCCATCCCCACGCGCTTACCCGGTCCGCGGCCACAAACAGTGGACTCCCCTGCGCCTGCAGTGATTCGGTGAGTTCCCGGAGAAACCGTTCGAGCCGGGCCAGTTCGTCGCCGGGCGCCGTCTCCTCGGGCAGCCAGAGAACGACGCCTAGATGGATTCTGCGCATTGGATATCGGATCGCCGAGGTGATCGCGTCGAGATCGACCTCGGTCGCTACGAGCACCTCGCGGACGCGCATCGCGCGCTCGCTGTTGCGGTTTTCGAGCCATCTATCTCGCGCATGCTCGTACTCGACGACCACCGCTTGCGATATCCAGTCGACGTAACGGAACGTCACCGCGGTCACCCGCTCGAAAACGGCCAGGCTCATCCGCGGATCCAGCCCCGCGCCATCGATCTCGTCGCGTGCAAACTCCAGCACTATCTCGTGACCAAGCCGGTACGCCCGCACCAACGCATTCATCGGCAAGCCGCGCTGAGCCATCCGGCGCGCGTACTCCAACGCCGCCGTCGGCGGTTCGATGTTCTCAATTGGAATCTCGTAGCGCACGGCGTGAAACACCGTCTCGACGTTGCTTTCAGTGCTTGCTCCGAGGAGTTCCATGACCCCGGCGTCGTCCCACAGTTCGGGGATGACGCTCGCCAGTCGGCGCTGGATCGCCGCTGACACCTCGTCCAACCGCTCGCTCAACCTCGCCACGATCACAGCGGAGTTCTCGCTGATCGCGGCTTCGTCATACCGGGCCGGGGCGCCCATGGCTCGACCCTAGATCGCGCCTCCACCCGGGCGGACCCTTTCAGCGACTCGTTTGTCGCCGACCGCCAACAACGACGTGCAATTTCTCGCTTCGCGACGGTATGCACAGGCGGCCGAACTCATACCGTAATCCCGTCAACCTCGGAAAACAGTCAGCCAGGACCACACATGAAACTCTCGACACTCCCCGATCTCAGGGCCGCCCAGGCGCCCACCAGACCCGCGATAGCGGACGACCACACCGATCTGAACAACGCGCAGTTCGCGGACGCCGTGCTGCGCGCCGCCGCGGTGATGTGTGAGCGTGGTGTCGCAGCAGGCGACGTGGTGGCTATCAAGCTGCCCAACCGGACAGAGTTCGTGGTGGCAATGTTCGCCGCATGGCGTCTTGGTGCCGCGGTCACGCCCATCAGCCCGACGCTGGTACCCGCCGAGGCGGCATATCAGATAGAGGACGCCGCCGCCAAGGTGGTAGTCGTCGACGCGCCTCTGGAGATCGAGGCGGAGGCCGACGTGGTTTCCGTCGACGAGCTGACTGCCGGACCGGCCCCCGCGGTCCTCGAACCCGCGCAGCACCGCGACGATGCGCTCGCACTTCTGATCTACACCAGCGGCACCACCGGCCGGCCGAAGGGTGTCATGCTCGACCACGCCAACCTGAATGCCATGTGCCGCATGGTCATCGACGCGTTCAAGATGACCGCTGACGACCACAGCCTGCTCATCCTGCCGCTGTTTCACGTCAACGGGATCGTGGCTGGCACACTCTCACCACTGGTCGCGGGCGGCCGCACGACGATCGCGGGACGATTCAGCCCGAAAACATTCTTCGGCCAGCTCGAGAAGTGCGGTGCGACATACTTCTCCGCGGTTCCGACCATCTACACCATGCTGTCGGACCTGCCCAGCGAGGTGCGCCCGGACACGTCCGCGGTCAGGTTCGCCGTGTGCGGCGCGGCACCGGCGAGCGCCGAGCTGCTGACCAAATTCGAGACGCGCTACGACATCCCGTTGATCGAGGGGTACGGGTTGTCCGAAGGCACGTGCGCCAGTACCGGCAACCCGCTCGATGGCGTACGCAAGCCCGGCACCGTCGGGCTTCCGTTGCCGGGGCAGACAATTCGAATCCTCGGCCCTGACAACGTCGACGTTCCGCGCGGTGAGACAGGTGAGGTGCTGATCGCCGGACCCAACGTGATGCGCGGGTACCTGAATCGCGCGGAAGATACCGCCAAGACGCTCGTCGACGGCTGGCTGCATACCGGAGACATCGGCCGCCTCGACGGGGACGGTTACCTCGTGTTGGTGGATCGCGCCAAGGACATGATCATTCGGGGTGGTGAGAACATCTACCCCAAGGAGATCGAGACCGTCGTCCACCAACTTCCCGAGATCGCCGAGGCCGCCGTGGTCGGTCGCGCCCACCCGGTCTACGGCGAAGAACCGGTGCTTCTTGTGTCGCGGAACTCCGGCGCCACCATCTCCGCCGAGCGCATCCGCGAGCACGTCTGCACGCTGCTGTCGAAGTACAAGCGCCCTGCCGAGATCACGATTCTCGACGGCCTCCCCAAGAACGCGGTCGGCAAGATCGACAAACCCAAACTGCGGACGTTGATCGCCGAAAACCGCTGATCCACCACCACGAAGACAACGACAACGACAACGACAACGACAACGACAACGACAACGACAACGACAAAACCTAGCCTCAAATCACCGACAAGGAGCCGATCATGGGATTCACCACACCGAACTTTCCCGCTGTTGAACCCGAAGCCTTTCTCGCCAGTCCCTTCCTGGAACGCGTGAAGACCCTCACCCTGAACTGGGTCGACAACGGGTACGGCGTACCGCGGATGGTGCATGCCATCTATATCGTCAAGCTCGTGCTCTTCTACGCGCTGGGCGGCATCGTGGTGGCTACCGTCACCTCCGACCTGCCGGCGTTCTGGCACGTTTCGGAGTGGTGGAACCAGCCGATCGTGTACCAGAAGGTAATTCTGTGGACGGTGCTGTTGGAGACCATCGGGGTCGCCGGATCATGGGGGCCGCTGGCCGGCAAGACCAAGCCGATGATGGGAGGCATCCTCTATTGGGCGCGGACCGGCACGATCAGGCTGCGGCCATGGCGGCGGGTTCCATTCACGTCGGGCAACCGCAGGACGTGGTTCGACGTGATCGTCTACCTGGCCCTCATCGTCAGTGTGATTGTGCCGCTGGTGATGCCGGGCGTGCCGAGCGACCCGTTGTCGGCGGCGCTGCCGGACAACACGTCCGGTCTGGTGAACCCCGCGCTGCTGTTCGCCCCGATGGTGTTGTTGGTCGTGATCGGGCTGCGCGACAAGACCATCTTCCTGGCCGCGCGCGGAGAGCAGTACCTGCCTGCGTTGTTCTTCTTCACCGTGCTGCCGTTCGTGGACATGATCATCGCGCTCAAGCTGCTGATCGTCATCGTGTGGGTCGGTGCCGGCGTCTCCAAGTTCGGCCCGCACTTCACCAACGTGATACCGCCGATGGTGAGCAACAGCCCGACGCTTCCGTTCAAGTGGGTCAAGCGGGCTCACTACCGCAACTACCCCAACGACCTCCGTCCGTCGCACCTCGCCACCTTCATGGCGCACGTGCCGGGCACGGTCGTGGAAATCGTTGCCCCGTTGACCTTGTTGCTCTCACCCTGGCCATGGCTCACAGTGATCGCGGTCGCGATCATGGTCGCGTTTCACCTCTTCATCATTTCGACGTTCCCGCTCGCGGTCCCGCTGGAATGGAATGTGCTGTTCGCCTACGGTGCGATGTTCCTGTTCCTCGGCTTCCCGAACTGGGACGGATACGGCATCGCGGACATGTCGTCACCCTGGCTGACTGTTGCCATCGTCGCCGGCCTGGCATTCTTCCCGGTGCTGGGCAACCTTCGCCCCGACCTGGTGTCCTTCCTGCCCGCGATGCGGCAGTACGCGGGGAACTGGGCATCGGCGGTGTGGGCGTTCGCGCCGGGCGCCGAGGAGAAGCTCAATCGGGTCACGCGCTCGTCCCCAAACCAGATCGATCAGCTGATCGCATTCGGTTACGAACCCCAGTGGGCGGAGATCTTCAACCAGCAGACGGTCGGATGGCGGGCCATGCACAGCCAGGGCCGAGGCCTGTTCTCGGTGCTCGTGAAGAACCTCCCGGATATCGACACCCGGACTGTGCGTGAGGCGGAGCTCGTTTGCAACTCGCTGATCGGCTTCAACTTCGGCGACGGCCACCTGCACAACGAGGACCTGATCAAGGCGGTCCAGGACGAGGCTCAGTTCGCACCCGGTGAGCTGGTGGTGGTGTGGGTCGAGTCGCAAGCCATCGCCACAAGCAAGGTCCAGCACTACAAGGTCATCGATGCGGCTCTCGGCGTGATCGAGCGCGGCACTTGGAAGGTGACCGACGCGGTCAACGAACAGCCGTGGTTGCCCAACGGCCCGATCCCGCTGCATGTGACATGGACCCGTCCGACAACTGACGGTCGCTCCGGGGTGGTGGCGTGAGCAACGCGCTGGTGGTAGGTGGCGGGCCGAACGGGCTCGCCGCCGCCATCGCCCTCGCCAAGGAGGGTGTGCAGGTCACGGTGCTGGAGGCCGCCGACGAGGTCGGTGGCGGCGCCCGATCGAGCGAGGCCGTCGTGCCGGGTCTGCTGCACGATCACTGCTCGGCGTTTCATCCGATGGCCGTCGGGTCGACTTTCCTGAACGGCCTCGGGCTGGATCGCTACGGCCTGCAATGGCGGTGGCCGAACATCGACTGCGCGCACCCGCTCGACAGCGGGGATGCCGGAGTGTTGCGACGCTCGCTCGAGGACACCGTCGCCGGCCTCGGCAGCGACGGTCCCCGGTGGCGGGCGGCGTTCGGACAGCCCTCCTCGAAGTTCGATGCGCTCACCGAGGACATCATGGGACCTCTCCTTCGGGTGCCCCACCATCCACTAACGCTGGCACGGTTCGGTGCACCGACGTTGCTTCCTGCGTCGATCTTCGCCAGGATCTTCGGCACGGAACCGGCGCGGGCGTTGTTCGGTGGTGTTGCGGCGCATACGTTCAGGCCGCTTCACTATCCGATGACGTCGGCGATCGGACTGGGCATCATCAGCGCGGGCCATCGCCACGGCTGGCCCGTCGCGGCCGGCGGATCCCAGTCGATCACCAACGCACTTAAGGCCCTGCTCGGCGATCTCGGCGGCAAAATCGAGACGGGTGTACGTATCGAGTCGGCGCAGCAGTTGCAGCCTGCTGACGTGACAATGTTCGACCTGGCGCCGGGTGCGATCGCCGATATCCTCGGTGATCAGTTGCCCGGCAGGGTGGCTCGCGCCTTTCGACGCTTTCGGCACGGGCCCGGCGCGTTCAAGGTCGACTTCGCCGTCGACGGTGGCGTGCCCTGGACCAATCGCGAAGCGCACGAGGCGGGCACCGTGCACCTCGGCGGCGACTTCGCCGAAGTCGCGGCCACCGAACGCGACATCCATGCCAGGCGGATGCCGGACCGGCCGTTCGTGCTCGTCGGTCAGCAGTACCTCGCGGATCCCGGCCGGTCGGCTGGGACCATCCACCCGCTGTGGACGTACGCCCATGTCCCACACGGCTACACAGGGGATGCCACGGAGGCGATCGTCGCGCAGATCGAGCGGTTCGCCCCGGGATTCCGGGACCGCATCGTCGGGCTCGCGGTGCGCTCAACCACCGAGATGGCGGTGTACAACCCGAACTACGTCGGCGGAGACATCGTCACCGGGGCGAAGGACATCCGTCAGTTGGTGTTCGGGCCACGCGCCACACTGAACCCGTACAGGCTCGGGATACCCGGCATGTACATCTGCTCAGCGGCCACTCCGCCGGGCCCTGGTGCCCACGGAATGTGCGGCGCCAACGCCGCCGCCGAGGCACTCGCCCACCTCCGCCACTGACAGACCTGTTGTCAATCAGGGACGACAACCACACGACACTGTGGCGCCAGTGACCAAAGACGCACATCGTGGCGGGCCGTAGCGTCTTCATCAGATCCACAACGACTTTGAGGAACAGAACATGGCAACGAAAACCTCTCTCCTGCAATCATTCACACCCACCGATCTGAACGGGCGCCGGACGCTCGTCACCCAACCTGTTCGACATCAACGCGACAGGCACGTTTCGGTGCACCAAAGCGGCGATTCCCGCCATGGCGGCCGCAGGGGGAGGTGCCATCGCCAACTAGACGACGTAGCCGACAAGATGGACGACCTTGTCTCGGGGTGTGCCCAAAATGTGCCCACAAAGGAAGTAGGCCAGGGCTACAACACGCCCTGGCCTGCTACTTCTCCGGTGGAGCTGCCGGGAATCGAACCCGGGTCCTACGGCATGTCCTCGAGGCTTCTCCGTGCGCAGTCCGCTATGTCTCTACTCGGATCTCCTGATCACGCGAACAAGTCAGGATGACGATCCCAGTCGCTGTTGGTTTCCCGATGAGTCCCGCGACCGAACTCATCGGTTGAGCCCTCTAGCTGATGCCAGGGTCCGGGTCGAGGGCGAGCCCGGTCTGACAGACACGCAGTCGCTTAGGCAGCGAGTGCGTAGTCGCGCTGATTGGAATCGGCGCTTAATTGGTTGCAACGACGCTTACGGTGGTCTCTTGCCTGCACCGGCACGCTTCCCTTGATTCGATGCGCGAAGTCGAAACCGTTCAGCCCCTCGCATCCCTGCCGACCTTCGGCAGGACAATTCAGTCTACCGTCGGCAACAACAATGGCCAGCAATTAAATAGTCCCAGCTACATCACATAGTTCAGATGCTCCACGATCCGGCGGCCGACAGCCTCGTCGCCCCTGTAGGTGATCGCGCTGTGGACGACGGGTTGGCGGCCGCCGGCCAGCCGGGTGGACAGCAGGCCGTCGAGGGCGATCGTCACCGTCGGCTCGGCATCGCCGAAGCCGTCGACCACCTTGGCCCGCCCGTCGACGGCCACGTTGATCGTGCGCGCCAGCGGACCGGTCAGCTCGAGCCGTACCCGCGAGCCGTCGGGCGCACCGCCGAGCTTGCCTACGACGAAGCCCATGCTCGTCGCCATCTCATCGACCGCCAGCCGGGAGTCCGGTCCCGCGCAATCACCGGCACCCCTACCCACCGCGTCGCGGACATCCTGCTCGTGCATCCAACAGTCGAAGGTCCGCACCCGCATGAACCGGCCGTAGCTGTCCGGCCCGGCGGGCGTCATCGTGACCTCGTTCCACTGCGACTCCCCCATCGCCGTCAGCGCCGCACGCCGGCCGGCCGTCGTCTGCCGGAACTTCTCCACCAACTCCTCATGGGAGAGGCCGCGCAGCTTGCGCACCCACCGCTCGTTCAGCACCCCGATGTCGTTGCGCACGTGCTTGAGCGTCGACACATCGACGTCGGCGCCTCCGTTGTGCCGGCACCCTGCAGCATCGACTCCGTGCCGACTACATGCGCGACGACGTCGTGGACGGTCCAGCCCGGCAGCGACGTGGCGTGGTTCCACTGCGCGTCGGGCAGGTCGCCGACGATGTCGTCGATCGCATCCAAGCTGGCGAAAAGACCACTCAGTACATCGGATTTGTCCAGCCGTGTCACCGGCCGCGAGGGGCTGCTCACCGGGCGTACGGTACCGCTCACGACGACGCGAGCGACCGCGAACTGCCGCTAATCGTCGGCGTGTCCGCGTACAGACACCTTCGCTCGCGAGAAGAAGGTCGCCAGCCCGTCAGCCTGCGGCGATCATTGCGACCGATGCCAGCGCCAGCGCCATGCCGACCACCTGCCAGCGCGTGACGCGCTCGCGCAACACGACGATGGCGAGCAACACAGTCGCCGCCGGGTAGAGCGACATGAGCACACCCGCCAGCGACAGCAGCGACGCGTGCAGCGCCAACAGCATCGCCACGTTGGCGCCGACGTCCAGCACGGCGGCCAGACACGCCAACCGCAGCGGAGCGCCGGTCGGTATCCGCAGATTGCCCGTCAGCGCTGCCACCGCCATCACCAGCACGCTGGCCGCCAGCCGCGCGAACACCAACGGCCACAGCTGGGCTTCGGGCGGCGCCTGCGCGATCAACACGAAGTTCAGCCCGAACGCCACCCCCGAGCCCACCGTCAGCCACGCGACTTTCCGGGTGAACCGGTGCGAGGTGACGTCCTCGTCGGTCGCTTCGCGGCTGACCAACACCACGGCGATCAGCGCGAGCACCACGCCGAGCGCGGCGATGGCACCGGGCCGCTCCCCCAGCGCCAGACCGACACCGACCGGGATTGCGGCGACGAGGATCGCCGTCAGCGGCGATACGACCGAGATCGGGCCCGCACCCAACGCGGCGTAGAACCACCAGATGCCGAACGCCTGCGACACCCCGCACAGCACACCCCAGAACACCGCACCCCGGCTGACGTCTCCGCCGTCGACCAGCGCGATCGCCAGGAGCAGCACCAGCGCGATCGGATAGGACACCAGCACCACACGCAGCGCCGCCACCCGTCGCGACGCGATCCCGCCGACGAAATCGCTGATGCCGTAGCCCAGCGCCGAGGCCAGCGCGAAGGCGATCCCGATCAGGTCATGCCCTTGGCGCGTCGACCCAATTCGCGAGCGACCTCGCGCTGGGCATCGCGGCGCGCCATGTCCTGTCGCTTGTCACGGGCCTGCTTGCCGCGGGCCAGCGCCAACTCGACCTTGACCTTGCCGTCCGAGAAGTACAGCGACAGCGGAACCAACGTCAGGTTGCCGTCGCGGATCTTGCCGACCAGCGTGTCGATCTCCCTGCGGTGCAACAACAGCTTGCGGTTGCGACGCGGTGCGTGATTGGTCCAGCTGCCGTGGTGATACTCCGGGATGTGCAGGTTGCGTAGCCAGATCTCGCCGTCGTCGACGGTCGCGAACGCATCGGTCAGCGACGCCTGGCCGTCGCGCAGGCTCTTCACCTCGGTGCCCATCAGTGCGACGCCGGCCTCGAACGTCTCGAGAATCGAATAGTTGTATCGCGCCTTGCGGTTGGTCGCGACCACTCGATTGTTGCTTGACCTCGTCGGGTCGGCTTTCTTGGACACGGCTAGCGGCGAACGTAGAGTCTCAGGGTGGCGTAGGCGGTGACGCCGGCCATCACGACACCGACGAAGATCAGTATCGGTGAGATATAGAGAATGTCGGCATAGTCCACGCGGGCAATGAGATTCGCCTCATAGAACTGATTCAGCGCGTTCTCCAGGAAAAGCGCGCGGACAATGAGCAAACCGACGATCGAGATGACCACACCGAGCAGCGCGGCCAGACAGGCCTCGACAAGGAACGGTAGCTGCGTGTACCACCGGCTCGCACCGACCAGCCGCATGATGCCCACCTCGGTTCGACGCGTATATGCCGCCACTTGAACCATGTTGGCGATCAACAGGATCGCACCGACCGCCTGGACCAGCGCCACCGCGAATGCCGCGTTGGACAATCCGTCGAGCACCGCGAAGAGCCGATCGATCAGCTCCTTTTGATTCAGCACGTTCAGCACGCCCGGCTGGCCGGTCATCGAATCGTCGAAGTCCTTGTGCTGCTCCGGGTTGTCGAGCTTGACGACGAACGACGCCGGGAACGCGTCCTTGCCGGCGACGTCCTTGTATTGCGGGAATTTCTTGATGGCGTCGTTGTAGGCGTCGTCGCGGTTGAGAAACCGCACGGAGCGGACGTCGCCGCGGTCCTCGATCTTCTTCCGCAGCGACTTGCACGGATCGGCGTCGCAGGTCGGATCGTTGGCCGAGACGTCGTTGGTCAGGAACACCTGGCTTTCGACCCGGTCCAGATAGATGTTGCGGGAGTTGTCGGCCAGCCGCACCACCAGCAGACCGCCGCCGAACAAGCCGATGGAGATGGCGGTGGTCAGGATCATCGCGATCGTCATGGTGACGTTGCGACGAAGGCCCGTCCAGACCTCGTTGAGCAGGAAGCCGAAGCGCACTAGCGATCCATTCCGTAGATGCCGCGCTGCTCGTCGCGCACGAGCCTGCCCAGGCTGAGCTCGACGACGCGCTGGCGCATCGAGTCGACGATGTGATGGTCGTGGGTGGCCATCAACACCGTGGTCCCGGTGCGGTTGATGCGCTCGAGCAGATCCATGATGTCCTTGCTGGTTTCGGGGTCCAGGTTTCCGGTCGGCTCGTCGGCCAGCAGCACCAGCGGGCGGTTCACGAACGCGCGGGCTATCGCGACGCGCTGCTGCTCGCCGCCGGACAGCTCTGCAGGTAGCCGGTTGGCCTTACCCGACAGCCCGACCATCTCCAGCACGTCGGGAACCACGCGGTTGATGACGTCGCGCCGCTTGCCGATCACCTCGAGGGCGAAGGCCACGTTTTCGAAGACGGTCTTCTGCTGCAGCAACCGGAAGTCCTGGAACACACAGCCGATCACCTGCCGCAGGCTCGGGACGTGCCGGCCGGAGAGCTGGTTGACGTGAAACTTGGAAACGCGGACGTCGCCCGCGCTCGGATGTTCCTCGGCCAGCAACAGCCGCATGAATGTCGACTTGCCCGAGCCGGACGGACCGATGAGGAAGACGAACTCCCCCTTGTCGATTCTGACCGACACATTGTCCAGCGCGGGTCGCGCCGAGGACTTGTACTGCTTGCTGACGTGGTCGAGCGTGATCATCGAATCCCCTTTTGCTGGAAATTCCGGACTTCAGAGTAGGACGGGAACCGATCCGCGGCTCCTGTGTGGATTCCCAGGCTGTGAATGTCGGCGGTGGTGTTTAACGTGCGAGCATGTCGCGGTTCCGTTTGCAGCCAACGCCTGACCAGGAAGAGGCCTTGTTGGCCCACTGCCGCTATGCGCGGTACGTGTGGAATCTGGCGGTGGAGCAGCAAAAGCATTGGCAACCGGGTCGCAAGGCTCCCGGCTATGCGGAACAGGCCGCCCAGTTGACCCAGGCGCGCGCCGAGTATGAGTGGCTCCGCACCGGGAGTCAGACGGTGCAGCAGCAGGCGCTGCGGGACTTTGCGCAGGCAATGCGTAACTTTTTCGCCGGAACGCACCACCGCCCGACGTGGCGGAAAGCCGGAGTGCACGAGGGCTTCCGTCAGATCGCGGTTAAGCCACACCATGTGGTGCGCTTGAATCGATCTTTCGGTCGGGTATGGGTGCCCAAGGTCGGGTGGGTGCGGCTTCGGCTGTCTCGGCCACTGCCCGAGGGCATCAAGTCCTACCGGATTACTCGCGACCGGACGGGGCGCTGGCATATCGCCTTCGCGCACATTCCCGATCCGATTATTGGACCCGGTGACGGAAGCGTGGTTGGTGTAGACCGTGGTGTCGTTGTCTCGGCGGCGCTGTCGACCGGCGAACTGCTGCACGTGCCCAGCCTGACCGACGGTGAGGCCAAACGGCTGAAGGTGCTGCAGCAGCGCCTCGCCCGAGCCGGGCCTGGCTCCAACCGGCGCGGGAAAACGAAACGATCGATCGCGAAACTGAGATCCCGTGAAGCCGACCGGCGCAAGGACTGGGTGGAGAAAGTCACAACGGACATTGCTCACCGCTTCGACACGATCAGAATCGAAGCCCTCAACGTGCGGGCGATGACGCGTTCCCCGCGAGGAACAGGTGAGATGCCGGGCAAAGGTGTTGCACAGAAGCGCGGGCTGAATCGAGCGATCAGCCGCAGCGGCTGGGGTCAACTCGTTAGGCGTATCCAGCACAAAGCAAGGGGCAGGGTCGAGCAAATCCCGCCCGCGTACACATCCCAACGATGTTCTGCGTGCGGACATGTCGCATCTGAGAACCGTCAGAGCCAAGCGGTCTTCGAATGCCAAGCTTGCGAAGCGGGCCCGTGCAACGCGGACCTCAACGCTGCACGGAACATTGCCGCCGGACGGGCGGTGACAGCACGGGGAGACCTCGCCAGTGGGCGGTCTGCGAACCGTGAACCTCAACTCGCTACTCCTGCCGGCTAGATAGATGTGTGGGGTAAGAGTTGGAATCCCGGACTTCAGTCCTGGGAGGACGTCAACACGGCACGCCAGTGTAGCGGTGGGACAAGGCAGGCTCCGTCGAGCTATCTCGGCGCCTCGGGCGTGGCGGGCACCGTGCCCGGTACCGGCGGGGCCGTCGTCGGTGCCGTGACGGTGGGTGTCTGCGTCAGCGTCTGTGGGCCGAGCGGGCCTCCGGGGCCGTCCGGATCGATGACCGTCGTCGTCGGGCTCGGCGAGGTCGTCGTCGGGCTGGTCGTCGTTTCGCCCGGTGACGGTGTCGTCGTCTCGGTCGTCGTAGGCGTCGTCGTGGTGGTCGTCGTCGCCGGCTCCCTGGGGCGGCGCACCTGCGTCCGGGGCACCCAGGTGTAGTTCGGATCGGGTACGAAGCCGGGCGGGACGACCGCCGGGGCGGGCTGTTCGGGCGCGGGTGGCGGCTGGAACGTCTGCTGCACCCAGAACAACGCGATGAACACGACGATGAGCACCAGCGTCGACGCCCGGAAGCGTCCGCCCAGCTTCGCCTTGAACCAGTTCGTCACTGCTTCTGCTCCGGCGCGGCTCGCATCTCTGCTTCCTCGGCGGCCGGAGTCTCCGCCGCATGCGGAAGCCCGGCGACGACGGGCGCATTTCCGTCTGAGGACACGATGCCGGCGCGCCGCAATACACGAACCACCAGCACGCGCAGCCGCCGTCCCACCTCGTACTGCTTGCCGGGCAGCGTGCGCGCCACCATCCGGACGTTCACGGTGTCGAGTTCGATGCTTTCGACGCCCATCAACTGCGGGGCATCGAGCAGCAGATCATGAAGTTCGGGATCGTCCTTCGCGTTTTCGGCGACTTCGTGCAGCAGGTCATTGACGATGTTCAAGTCGGCCGAAGTGGGCACGGGAATATCAACGACCGCGCGAGCCCAGTCCTTCGACAGGTTCAGTGACCGAACGATGTTGCCGTTGGGGATCGTGTACACCTCGCCATCGGCGGTGCGCAGCTTGGTCACCCGCAGAGTGACCTCCTCCACGGTGCCAAGCGAATCCTGGGCGGCACCGCTGCCCAGCTGCACCAGGTCACCGAAACCGTACTGTCTCTCGGTGATGATGAAGAAGCCGCTGAGCAAGTCCTGAACGACCTTCTGCGCGCCGAAGCCCAGCGCGGCGCCGAGCACGGCTGCGGGCGCCACCAGCGAACCGACGGGAATCGAGAGGATGTCGGTGATCTCCACGACGACTATGACGAACAGCAGCGCGACCGAGACCCAGGAGATCACCGACGCGACCGCCTGGCGGTGCTTGGCACTCTCGGTGCGGACCAGCTGATCGCTCTCCTGGTACTCCGCGTCGATGCGACGGACGATCCTGCGCGCGCCCCAGTTGATGAACCGGGCCGCGAGCAGGCCACCGATCAGCAGCAGCGCGATCCGCACGCCGCGATCGAGAATCCAGACGCCGAAATCGCCGCGCCAGAACCCCCGCCAGCTCTCGGCCATGTTCAGTGCAAGTACGGTGCTATTCGTCATCGTGTGTGTTGCGCCAACGGATTCCGGCCTCGAGGAACCCGTCGATGTCTCCGTCCAGTACCGCCGCGGGATTACCGACTTCGAAGTCGGTACGCAGATCTTTCACCATCTGATACGGCTGCAGAACGTAGGAGCGCATCTGGTTGCCCCATGAGCTGCCGCCATCACCTTTCAACGCGTCCAACTCAGCGCGTTCTTCTAACCGCTTGCGTTCCAACAGCTTTGCCTGAAGCACTCGCATTGCCGAGACCTTGTTCTGCAATTGCGATTTCTCGTTCTGGCAGGTGACCACGATACCGGTCGGGATGTGGGTGAGTCGAACCGCTGAGTCGGTGGTGTTGACGGACTGCCCGCCCGGTCCGCTGGACCGGTACACGTCGACGCGCACGTCGGTGTCGGGGATGTCGATGTGGTCGGTGGTCTCCACGACCGGAAGCACTTCCACTTCGGCGAAGGACGTCTGACGCCGGCTCTGGTTGTCGAACGGGCTGATGCGCACCAGCCGGTGCGTGCCCTGTTCGACCGACAGCGTGCCGTAGGCGAACGGGGCGTGCACGGCGAAGGTGGCGCTCTTGATGCCCGCCTCCTCGGCGTAGGAGGTGTCGAACACCTCGACCGGATAGTTGTGCTTCTCCGCCCAGCGGATGTACATCCGCATCAGCATCTCGGCCCAGTCCGCGGCGTCCACCCCGCCCGCGCCGGAGCGGATGTTGACCAGCGCCTCGCGCTCGTCGTACTCGCCCGAGAGCAGCGTGCGGACCTCCATCGCCTCGATGTCCTCGCGCAACTGCCTGCGCTCGGTGTCGGCTTCAGCTAGCTCGTCGCTGCCGCCCTCTTCGTCGGCCAGCTCATAGAGCACGGGCAGGTCGTCGAGACGCTGCCGCAGTTCTTCGACGCGTCGCAGCTCACCCTGGGTGTGCGAGAGCTCACTGGTGACCTTCTGGGCGCGCGTCTGGTCGTCCCACAGGTTGGGGTCGGATGCCTCGTGTTCCAGCTTTTCGATGCGGCTGCGGAGCCCGTCGACATCGAGCACCCGCTCCACCGTCGTGAGGGTGGAGTCGAGGGCGGCGATATCGGCTTGACGGTCGGGTTCCACGGGAGTTCAGGTTACCGGCCAGGCAGTTCTTCCTGACCAGCGGCAGCAGCGCCGGTGCGCGTTCTAGCATCAGGTGGGGGAAACCAGCCTCGGCGGCAGACGCGACAGCCCCTTTGCATGTCGCCGGGCAAGCGACAGTAAGGCACACATCTATGCCTCAGAGGCGCCCGTACCACGTGGCGATCGTCGGCTCCGGCCCGTCCGGGTACTTCGCCGCGGCTTCATTGCTGAAATTCGCCGACAAAGACGACGACGCCGACGTGCGGATCGACATGATCGAGATGCTGCCGACGCCCTGGGGCCTGGTGCGCTCCGGCGTGGCGCCCGATCATCCGAAGATCAAGTCGATCAGCGCCCAGTTCGAGAAGACGGCGCTCGATCCCCGCTTCCGGTTCTTCGGCAACATCGTGGTCGGCGACCACGTGCAGGCCGCCGAGCTGGCCGAGCGCTACGACGCGGTGATCTACGCGGTCGGCGCGCAATCCGACCGGGCGCTGAACATCCCCGGCGAAGAGTTGGCCGGCAGCGTCGCCGCCGTGGACTTCGTCGGCTGGTACAACGCCCATCCCCACTTCGAGGAGATGGCGCCCGACCTGTCCACCGGGCGGGCCGTCGTGGTCGGCAACGGCAACGTCGCGCTCGACGTGGCCCGCATCCTGGTCACCGATCCCGACGTGCTGGCCACCACCGACATCGCCGACCACGCACTCAAGGTGCTGCATGACCGCGGCGTCGAGGAGGTGCTCATCATCGGCAGGCGCGGGCCGCTGCAGGCCCCGTTCACCACGCTGGAGCTTCGCGAGCTCGGTCATCTCGAAGGTCTCGGCGATGTCGACATCGTGGTCGACCCCGCGGACGTCGCCGACATCACCGACGAGGACCTCGAGGCCGCGAGCAAGACCGTCCGCAACAACATCAAGGTGTTGCGCGGGTACGCCGACGAGGCACCGAAGGGTGCGAAGCGACGGATCGTGTTCCGCTTCCGCACCTCGCCCATCGAGATCAAGGGCGACGGCAAGGTCGAGTCGATCGTGTTGGGCCGCAACGAACTCGTCGCCGACGACTCCGGCCGGGTCTCGGCCAAGGACACCGGCGAACGCGAGGAAGTGCCTGCGCAGCTGGTGGTCCGCGCGGTCGGCTACCGCGGGGTCGAGACGCCGGGTCTGCCGTTCGACGAGAGGAACGGCACCATCCCGCACGCCGGGGGTCGCGTGGAAGGGAGCCGCAACGAATACGTGGTCGGCTGGATCAAGCGGGGGCCGACGGGCGTGATCGGCAGCAACAAGAGCGACTCCCAGGAGACCGTCGACACGCTGATCGGCGACCTGGCCGGTGCGGAGCTGGCGGACTTCGCCGACAACCACGCCGAAACGCTCGCCGAATGGTTCGTCGAGCGGCAGCCGAAGGTCGTCACCGACGACCACTGGAAGCTGATCGACGAGCACGAGCGTTCGTCCGGCGGCCCGGGTGGCCGGCCGCGGGTGAAGCTGACGAGCGTGGCCGAGCTACTGCGGATCGCGCACGGCTGACGACGAAACCGGCGCAGGTACGAGCCGGTGAGGAGTCAGCCCAGGTGATCGGGGGCGCGGTCGACCGGTGGGCCTGATGGGTATCTCTGACCGGCTGCCGACGGGCACCCGGACTGTTTACGATTCACCTTTATGGAAGCCGATTCGCGACGGCCAACGATGAAACCCGGTGGCTGAGTTGAGCACGAAGCGCGTGGGTTACGCCCTCATCGCGTTCGGGGTGGTGGCCGCGCTGGTGGCTGTTCTGGCCGATCCGTTGGGGATCGGCGGAAACGAGGGCTTGGGCTGGAAGCAGGGTTTCCTGCTGTCCGTGGGAGTCTCGGTTGCCCTCGGCGGCGTCGGCGTCATGCGAGGCTGGTTCGCCGGCCTCGGACGGAGAGGGGCTGGCGGGCGACCCACCCCGAAGAGCGGCAATAGCCCAGGCCACCGCAGGGGATGATTACTTGACGTCCCTGGGGGGCGCCCCATGCAAGTACAAACCGGCCCACGCCATTCATAGCGTCTCCCGGTGGGTGCAAGATTCAGTCTGCTGAATTGCACCACTCGACAGTCTTGAAGCGTGCCGCCGACACCACCTTCGACGATCGCTCGCGCGGGCTGGTCATGGCCGACACACTGGTGGAAGGTGTCACCGGCCGGCCGGCCGACGTCGCGGAACCGGTGGCGGTCAATCTGGTGATCACCGACGAGACGCTGATGGCCCACCAGCGCCGAGAACGGGCTCGGGGAATGCGAACACTGCAACTACGTCAAGGAGTCACCCGGCTGGCAGGTGACAGCGGGCGACGAGAATGGGTGTCCAGACAGCGGAATTCGTGACACCCAGCGGCAAGCGGTACAGGTCGACCGCGCCGCCACTGCTGGGTATGCGAGCCGTCGACGTGGCCGAGTTCGAGGTCAGGATCGGCATTGCCATCGCCGAACAGGATGCCGCCTAACTCGGCGGCGGGACGGGCGGCGGCCCCGCGGCAGGCCCTCCTGCGGGCGCGAAGGCCCATTTGTCTGGATTCTGCGGCGAGTAGACGACCGGGAATGTCTGTCCCATCGTCGGCCACTCGTTGACGTCGACTTCGAGGCGTTGATAGACGATGTGCTCGTTGACGGTCGGCCCCTTGATGACACCGGTGATCGTCACGAACTGCTGACCGGGGGCTTCCGGTCGCGGGCTGACGCCCGTGACCAGCAAGGTGCCCTGCGCCAGTTCGCCGCGCATGCCTCGCCGACGCATGATCCAGGGTCCAGCGATCAGCACGACCACACCGATGAGCAGTATCAGGATGCCGAATTCCCACACACGGTCATGGTAGGACTGCTGCCATGACCTCGGTCGCAAAAGACCTCGCCCTCGCTCTAGAACTGGCCGACGCCGCCGATGCGCTGACATTGGAACGATTCGGTGCGCTCGATCTTCGTATCGACACCAAGCCCGACCTGACGCCGGTCACCGACGCCGACGAGTCGACCGAGCAATTGCTGCGCTCGTCGCTGACGGCGCAGCGCCCCGATGATTCGATCTTCGGCGAAGAGCTCGGCGGCACAGCGACTTTCACCGGCCGGCAGTGGGTGGTCGACCCGATCGACGGCACCAAGAACTTCGTCCGCGGCGTGCCGGTGTGGTCGACGCTGATCGCCTTGCTGGTCGACGGCGTTCCCGTGGTCGGCGTCGTGAGCGCCCCAGCCTTGGCCCGCCGCTGGTGGGCGGCCGACGGCGAAGGCGCGTTCACGTCGTTTCGCGGCGCGGCGCGACGCATCTCGGTGTCCGGTGTCGACGACCTCGGATCGGCGAGCCTGTCGTTCTCGGACCTCACCACCGGCTGGGACGGGCGTCGCGCCCGGTTCATCGACCTGACCGATGTGGTCTGGCGCGTCCGCGCCTACGGCGATTTCTGGTCCTACTGCCTGGTGGCCGAGGGCGCAGTCGATATCGCCACCGAGCCGGAAGCAAAGCCGTGGGACCTCGCCCCGCTCGACATCCTGGTGCGCGAGGCGGGCGGTTCCTTCACCAACTTCCAGGGCCAGCCCGGCCCACACGGCGTCAGCGCCGTGGCTACCAACGGACTACTGCATGAAACCGTCCTGGCCAGGCTCAACGGGATGTGAAGCACCTAACATTCCCTTCTATCTTACTCCGGAGTAAGATAGCGTCATCGGCACTCTACTGAGCGAGGCTGCACACAGATGACCAACACAATCGACCGCAAGTCCGCGCGCACCCCGAAAAGCACCGGGCGGGAAAGCGCAGTCGGACTTCAGAAACACAAGAGGACCCCGACCGACATCGGCCTGGCGTTGATCACGCCGATCGTCGGGCAGGAGTTCCTCGACCGCTACAACCTGCGCGATCCGCTGAATCGCGGCCTGAAATACGGCGTTAAGCAGGCGTTCTCCGTCGCGGGCGCCACCACGCGTCAGTTCAAGAAGGTGTCCGGCGCCAAGGGCGGCCCGAAGCGCCTGAAGGCCAGCGGCGCCGATTTCTTCGACCTGACACCTGACGACGACCAGAAGATGATCGTCGAGACCCTCAACGAATTCGCCGAGGAGGTGCTGCGGCCCGTCGCGCGCGAAGCGGATCAAAATGCGAGCTACCCAAGCGATCTCGTCGCAAGGGCCACCGAACTGGGCATCACGGCGATCAACATCCCCGAGGACTTCGACGGCATCGCCGAGCACCGCGCGGCCGTGACGAACGCGTTGGTCGCCGAGGCGCTCGCCTACGGCGACATGGGATTGGCCTTGCCGATCCTCGCGCCCGCCGGTGTCGCGTCGGCCCTCACCCACTGGGGCAGCGCCGACCAGCAGGCCACCTATCTCACGGAGTTCGCCGGCGAGCGCGTCCCGCAGGCCTGTCTGGCGATCGCGGAACCGCATCCGCTGTTCGACCCGACGGCGTTGAAGACTACCGCCGTTCGCACGCCCAGCGGGTACCGCCTCGACGGCACGAAGTCGTTGGTGGTCGCCGCCAAGGACGCCGAAATACTCATCGTGGCCGCGCAACTCAACGGCAAGCCCGCTCTGTTCATCGTCGAGTCTTCGGCCAAGGGCCTTGCCGTCACACCCGATCCGAGCATGGGCATCCGGGCGGCGGCGCTGGGCAAGGTCGAACTGAACAATGTGTCTGTCCCGCTGTCCGCCCGCCTCGGGGAGGATGGAGCGACCGACCAGGATTACTCCGATGCGGTGGCGCTGTCGCGGCTCGGCTGGGCGTCACTCGCCGTCGGTACCGCGCATGCGGTCCTCGATCACGTGGTGCCCTACGTGAAGGAGCGCCACGCCTTCGGCGAGCCGATCGCACACCGCCAGTCCGTCGCGTTCATGTGCGCCAACATCGCGATCGAACTCGACGGCCTGCGTCTGATCACGTGGCGCGGTGCGGCACGCGCCGATCAGGGTCTGTCATTCGCCCGCGAGGCCGCGCTCGCCAAGCGGCTCGGCACCGAGAAAGGCATGCAGATCGGCCTGGACGGGGTGCAGTTGCTCGGGGGCCACGGCTACACCAAGGAACATCCCGTCGAACGCTGGTACCGCGACCTGCGCGCGATCGGCGTCGCCGAGGGCATCGTAGTCATCTAACAAAGTCGTTATTCCTCACGGATTCGGAAAAGGCTGTCATGGCAATCAATCTGGAACTTCCCCGCAAGCTCAACGCGGTGATCGAGAAGGCGCATCAGGGTGCCGCCGAGATGCTGCGGCCGATCTCGCGCAAGTGGGATCTGCGCGAGCACGAATATCCGGTCGAACTGGATACCCTGGCGACACTCTTCGAAGGCATCTCCGAGGCGAACACCATCGCGTTCGCCGGCGCCGAGGCGTTCCGCGACGCCGAGGACGCCAAGGAGGCCAACAGCAACGGCGGCAACATGTCGGCGGTGCTCAACGTGATGGAGATCAGTTGGGGCGACGTCGCGTTGATGCTGTCGGTGCCGCGCCAGGGTCTCGGCAACGCGGCCATCAGCGGGGTGGCCACCAACGACCAACTCGAACGACTCGGCAAAGAGGTGTGGGCCGCGATGGCCATCACCGAGCCCGATTTCGGCTCCGACTCGGCGGCGGTGTCGACCACCGCCAATCTCGACGGCGACGAGTACGTGATCAACGGCGAGAAGATCTACGTCACCGCCGGATCGCGCGCCACCCACATCGTCGTGTGGGCGACGCTGGACAAGTCGTTGGGCCGCGCGGCCATCAAGTCGTTCATCGTGCCGCGGGAATACCCCGGCGTGACCGTCGAGCGCCTCGAGGACAAGCTGGGCATCAAGGCTTCCGACACCGCCGCGATCCGGTTCGACAATGTGCGCATCCCGAAGGACAACCTGCTCGGCAGCCCCGAGATCCAGGTCGAGAAGGGCTTCGCGGGCGTGATGGAAACCTTCGACAACACCCGGCCCGTCGTCGCCGCGATGGCGGTGGGAATCGCCCGGGCCGCGCTCGAGGAGCTGCGCAAGATCCTGACCAACGCCGGTGTCGAGATCAACTACGACAAGCCCGCCCACGCCCAGAGCGCGGCCGCCGCGGAGTTCCTCCGGATGGAGGCCGACTGGGAGGCCGGATATCTGTTGATGGTCCGGTCGGCATGGCAGGCCGACAACGACATTCCGAACTCGAAGGAAGCGTCGATGGGCAAGGCCAAGGCGGCGCGCGTTGCCACCGACATCACCCTCAAGGCCGTCGAAATGGCAGGCACCACAGGCTATTCCGAGGAGACACTGCTGGAGAAGTGGGCGCGGGACTCGAAGATCCTGGACATCTTCGAGGGGACCCAGCAGATTCAGCAACTGGTGGTGGCACGCAGGCTGCTCGGGCTGTCCTCGGCCGAACTGAAGTAGGTCATACCGCCGCGACGTAATGTCGGGGCATGGAAACTTTCGCCGCTCTGGTCGCCCGCAAGAACGACGATCGCATCGACTGCGCGGTCGAGACCATGAAGGCGTCCGACCTGCCGTCCGGTGACGTGACGATCCGGGTGGCCTATTCCAGCGTCAACTTCAAAGACGCGCTGGCGGTCACGCCGAACGGCGGCGTGGTGCGCGATTATCCGATCGTGCCGGGCATCGACCTGACCGGAGAAGTGGTCGAGTCGCAATCACCCGACTTCGCCGTCGGAGACGCGGTGCTGGCGCACGGCTACGAGATCGGCACCGGCCGCCACGGCGGCTATGCGGAATACGCGCGACTGCCCACGGACTGGGTGGTCGCGCTCGGCTCACTGAGCCCCCGCGACGGCGCCGCCATCGGCACGGCCGGATTCACCGCGGCGATGAGCGTGCAGGCGCTGATCAATTGGGGCATCAAGCCGGACGACGGACCCATCGTCGTGACCGGCGCGACCGGCGGCGTCGGATCGGTCAGCGTCGACCTGCTGGCGGCGGCGGGCTACGAAGTGGTGGCGTCCACCGGCAAGGCGGATGCTGCCGACAGGCTCAAGGCGCTCGGAGCGGCCGACGTCATCGCCCGTCTTCCGGAGGACCCGGATGCCAAGCCGCGGCCGCTGGGCAAAACCCGATGGGCCGGCGCCGTCGACTGCGTCGGCGGCAAGACGCTCGCCGACGTACTGAGCACCCTGCGCTATGGCGGTGCGGTGGCGGCCAGCGGCCTCACCGGCGGCCCGGCGCTGAGCACCACCGTGATGCCCTTCATCCTGCGCGGCGTGTCGCTGCTGGGCATGGACTCGGTGCAGATGCCGATCGGGCCGCGCCGCGAGCTGTGGGAGAAGCTCGGCAATTCACTGCGGCCGCAGCATCTTTCGGACATCACCAACGACGTCGACATCAAGGACGTGGTCAGCGTGCTCGACGAGGTGCGCGAGGGCCGCTACTCGGGCCGGGCCGTCGTTCGGGTGGCCGGCGGCTTCTGATGCGGCGCCTGGTCGTCGTCGGCGCTTGCGCCGCCGCGATTGCCACCGCCCCACTGGCGGCGGCCGAACCCAGCGGCGACAACTCCGGCTACGCGCCCTACGGCGACGGCGTCCCGACGGTCATCTCCGGCGGTTCGGTGCCGACGATGAACGGCGTGCCCTGCGTCGCAGGCCATCTCGGCACCTGCATCTCGATGGCGCAAAACCAACCCCCGCCGAGGAAACCCTCGACGGGGGTTGGTCACAGTCCAACGATCAGGCGCTGACGTTGCAGTAATGCTCCTCGCGTCCGCAACTGCAGTAATGCTCCTCGCGTCCGCAACTGCAGTAATGCTCCTCGCGTCCGCAACTGCAGTAATGCTCCTCGCGTCCGCGGTTACCCGAGGTACTTCTCCATATCGGGCTTCATCTGCTGCAGCTGCGCTCCCCAGTACTCCCAGCTGTGCGTGCCGTACGGCGGGAAGTTGAACACGGCGTTCTTGCCACCCGCGGCGATGTAGTTGTCCTGGAAAGTCCGGTTGGTCCGGAGGGTCAAACCCTCGAGGAAGGTGGCAGGCAGGTTGGCGCCACCCAGTTCGTTGGGCGTGCCGTTACCGCAGTACACCCAGAGGCGGGTGTTGTTGGCCACCAGCGCCGGAATCTGCACCATCGGGTCGTTTCGCTTCCATGCCGGGTCGGTCTCCGCCGGACCCCACATCGGACCGGTCGAGTAGCCGCCCGCGTCACCCATCGCCAGGTTGATCAGCCCCGGCCACTGGCCCTCCGACGGGTTCAGGAAGGCCGACAGCGAACCGGCGTAGATGAACATCTCCGGGTGGTACACGGCCAGGATCATCGCGGAGTTACCGGACATCGACAGGCCGACCGCCGCATTGCCGTTGGTGGACACCCCGCGCTCGGACGCCAGCCACTGCGGCAGCTCGGCGGTCAGAAACGTCTCCCACTTGTATGTCTGGCAGCCGTTCTTGCCGCACGCCGGCTGATACCAGTCGGTATAGAAGCTCGACTGGCCGCCGACGGGCATGATGACCGACAACGGGCTCTGGTAGAACCACTCGAACGCCGGGGTCTCGATGTCCCAGCCGTTGTAGTCGTCGCGGGCACGCAGGCCGTCAAGCAGCAGCACCGAATGCGAGCCGGTGCCCTTCTGGAACTGGATCTTGATGTCGTGGCCCATCGACGGCGACGGAACCATGAGGTACTCGACAGGCAGCCCGGGTCGGGAGAACGCGCCCGCCGTAGCCGACCCTCCTACGATCCCGATGATTCCGGGGAGCAGGAGCGCCGCCATCGCGGCGACAGTGATCCTGCGCGCCCAACGGCCTCGGATTTTGTCAACGAACGTCATGTCTGCAGTCCATCCATCTTTCGGTTGTCGCGTAACGCCTCTACCCCGCGAGCGAACATCGCTCCGGCACCGCAGCATGGCTTTTACTGCGCTGCCGCGCCCGCTCCGGCCAGTCCAAGTCGACAGGAGAGCGGACCGAGTGATTTCAGTTGTGCGCTGTTGAGTAAAACATGTGGCCAGTGCAGGAGAAACCCCAACCGTCGCGCTGTGGCTCATTTGTAAGCGAAATCCGCCGTGACGCCACAGTCAATAAAGACGGGCTCGCGACCCTGCCCACGGTTCCCGTCCACCGTATCGTGAGATCGATGGCCATCGAACGCGCGGGGGCTACCACCAGTCGGTTGACTGTCGACGACTGGGTCCAGGCCGGCTTTGCGATTCTGGCCGAAGAAGGCATCACAGCACTGAAGATCGACCGGTTGTGCGGCCGTCTGGCCGTCACAAAGGGCAGCTTCTACTGGCATTTCGCCGATATCGCCAGTTATCGCGCGACGCTTATCCAGGCGTGGGGTGAATTGCGCGACGACGACCGCCGCCATTTCGCCGACCTGGCGCTGATACCGCCCCGTGAACGCCTCTCGCAAATGATGTCGTCGTTGTTGGGCGCCCGGCACTGGACCCTCGAGCGGGCCATGCGCGAATGGGCCCGAACCGACGATGTCGTCGCTGCCAGCGTGCGGGCCGCCGACCAACGGATTGTCGACGCGGTACGGCAGGCCTTCGTCGATGACGGGTTCGAGCGCGATGACGCCGACCTGCGCGCCAATGCCACGTTCGCGGCCGGGATCGGGTTCCTGCACCTGTCGGGGCAGACGCCGAACGCTCACGGGGCGGCCCGCCGGGAGCGCTTCCTTGACCTCATGCTGAGGCACTGACCGACGCGTCCATACCTAAAAGTATGGTAGGTTCACGCCATGACCGCTGCTCCGGCCACGGCGCCGGATATCAGCCCTGATTTCGTCTCCAGCCTCGCCGAGCGGGCGCGGGAAGCCGAGCAGCTGCGCCGGTTACCCGCCGCCACCGTCGACGACTTCATCGCCTCCGGCTTTTCCGAACTACTCGTACCGGCCCGCTATGGCGGCGTCGAAGCCCCGTGGCCGGCGATTCTCGATCCGGTCCGCCGAATGGCGCACGGCTGCGCGTCGAGCGCTTGGACGCTGGGCTTCTACACCCTGCACAACTGGATGATGGCCCTGTTCGGCGAGCAGGCGCAGGAGGAGGCCTTCGCGACCCGCCCGTTCCTCGCGCCCGCTCCGCTTGCGCCCACCGGCCGCGGCGTCGCCGTGGACGGCGGCATCCGGCTGTCTGGGCGGTGGTCGTGGGCCACCGGCGTGATGCACGGCAACTGGATCATCGTCGGCGCGCTGTGCGGACCCGACACCGGCATCTACCCGGCGCTGGCGCTGCTGCCGATGGGCGACGTCACCGTCGAGGACGTCTGGCACACCGACGGCATGTGCGCCACCGGCTCCAACGACGTCGTCATCACCGACGCGTTCGTGCCCGCGCACCGGTTGGTGCGCGTCGCCGACATCTACAAGGGCACCGCGCCGGGCGCCGCCCTGCACCGCGCCGACACCTACCGATGGCCGATGGTGCCCGCGCTCGCGCTGCTGGCCGCGATGCCCGCACTCGGCAGCGCCGAACGCGCGGCCGACATCTACGCCGAGCGCCTGTCGCAACGGGTGCTCGCCTATGAGGGCGTCACGCAGAAGGACAAGCCCATCGCGCAGGCACACCTGAGTGAGGCGCGGGTGCGACTGCGGGCGCTTCGGGCACTGCTCGCCGATACCGTGGGTCAGCTCGAAAACCTCGTCGCTGCGGGCGATCCCGTGCCTCGCCCGGTGCGCGGTGAGGCACGGCTGGCGGCGGCCCACATCGTGCACGAGTCGCGAGGAGTGATCGCCCGCCTGCTCGGAGCCTCGGGCGCCAGCGCCCACTTCCTGGAGAACCCGCTGCAGCGGATCAAACGCGACGTCGACGTGCTCGCCGGTCACGTGGCGTTCGACTACGACACCAGCCGCGAGTTGGCGGGCGCGTTGATACTGGGAATGGATGTCCCGCGAACCGCGATGGTGTGAGAAAGGGGACCAGATGGCCGACGACCTACGTGACCGAATCACCACCCTGTTCCAGAAGCGGGTCGCCAACCCGCTGATGCGACGACTGCCCATCCAGACGCTGCTGGAGACGACCGGACGTAAGTCGGGCGAACCGCGCCGCACCCCGTTGGGAGGCAGCAGGGTCGGCAACGAGTTCTGGTTCGTGTCGGAGTTCGGCGAGAACTCGCAGTACGTCAAGAACATCAAGGCCAACCCGAACGTGCGGGTCAGGTTGCGCGGCCGCTGGCACAACGGCACCGCGCATCTGGTGCCCGACGACGACCCGCGCGAGCGTCTGCGGTCGCTGCCCCAGTTCAACAGCTTCGGCGTGCGCACCTTCGGCACGAATCTGCTGTCGATCCGGGTCGACCTGACCAACTAGCGGATTCGGCGTGGTTTGTTGCGCTGAGCGCAACCAACCACGCCCGAATCGCGGGGAGGCGTTGACTTCGCGCCGCTAATAAAAGTAATGTCGGATTTACTTTTTCTGCTGACACCGACGTCGACACGCACTGGAGCGAGCCATGGAATCGTTCATTCACCTGCGAAAAGGCACCACCCCGCGGCGGCTGCATGCCGATCTGAACGGGCTGAAGGACGACGAACTCGGTCGCGGCGGATTCACCGGCCGCACGGCCAACATGTACCGGCGCAACGACCCCACGGCCTACCGCAGCTCGGGCCCTCTGCGGCCGGTCGACGTGCTGGCGAGCGAGCTCAAGCCCGGCGACGCCACCGATGCCGCGGGCGCCCCGATGCTGTTGTTCTCCAACGCCGACTGCCAGGTACTGCTGTCGCGGCGCACCGAGCCGATGCCGTTCTTCGTCCGCTACGTCGACGGCGACCTGCTGTCCTTCGTGCACAAGGGCACCGGCCTGTTCGAGACCGAGTTCGGTCCGCTGCGCTACCGCGAGGGCGACTGGGTGTACATCCCGAAGGCGTGCACTTTCCGTCAGGTTCCCGATGACGAGTCCACGCTCTTGATGATCCAGACCACCGACGAGTTGCGGGTGCCGCCGCCGGGCACGTTGGGGCGGCATTTCCCGTTCGACCCCTCGCAGGCAGTCATCCCCGATCCAGCCCCGATGGACGGCCCTCCCCGTCCGGCGGCGACACCTACGAGGTGCGGCTGATCCACTCGCCGATAGATGGGGTTGGCACGACTTCTCTTTATTACGACCATCATCCGCTCGACGTGGAGGGCTGGCGCGGCGACAACTTCGCCTTCACCTTCAACATCGAGGACTACAACGTGGTGACCTCCGACAGCGTGCACCTGCCGCCCACCGTGCACCTGTTCATGCAGGCCACCGGCGTCTACGTGATGAACTTCCTGCCCAAACCCGCCGAAACCGTGCCCGGCACCGAGCGCACACCCTGGTATCACCGCAACGTCGACTATGACGAGATCGCATTCTTTCACGGCGGCTCGCTCTACGGCATCCCCATGCCGCCCGGGCTTGTTTCCCATGCGCCGCAAGGTGTTCACCACGGCGCACCTGAGAAGGCGCGCGAACGGGCGCGCCGCAAGTTCGACGAGTACGACCGCGTCGACTGGTCGGTGATCGCCATCGACACCAGGCGCAGGCTCGTCCCGTCCGATGAGGTTCTCGCCAACGACCTGGAGCAGCATTGATGAGCGCTTGCGCGAAGAAGCGAGGAAACTGATGGCCGCGACAGGGTCTACCGCCGCGGCACCGCCGCGCCACGAATACGACCGCATCCCGTATCTGGTTGCCTATCAAAACAATTCGGCGGTGCGCGACACCTACGGCGGTGTCGCCGAACTAGTGGTGATGGAAAGCTACCTGCTCAAGCCGAAGACCAAGCCGTCCGACACCGTTCTTGTGTTCATGCATCCCATCGGCGGCGGCGCCTACCTGCCGATGATCAACGCGCTGGCTCACGCCGGCCATCACGTCATCTACTGCAACAGCCGCTTTCGCGGCACCGACTCCGCGCTGCTGATGGAGAAGGTCGTCGAGGATCTCGGCGAGGCCGTCAAGGACGCCAAGAACCGCCTGGGCTACGACAAGGTGGTGCTGGCCGGCTGGAGTGGCGGCGGATCGCTGTCGGTGTTCTATCAGCAGCAGGCGCAGCACCCGACGATCACCGCGAGCCCGTCGGGCGACGGCCCCGACCTGACCAAGCTGGGCCTGATCCCCGCCGACGGCATCATGCTGCTGGCCGCCCACGTCAGCAGGCACGGCACCCTCACCGAGTGGCTGGACGCGTCGATCCTCGACGAATCAGATCCGTCCAAACGCGATCCCGAACTCGACCTATACAACCCGGACAACCCGAACCAGCCGCCCTACACCGCGGAGTTCCTGAAGCGCTACCGTGAGGCGCAGATCGCCCGCAATCGCCGAATCACCAAGTGGGTCAAGGACAAACTCGCCGAGCTGAAGGCGGCCGGTAGGCCCGATGACGAATTCGGCTTCGTCGTCCACGGCACCATGGCCGACCCGCGCTGGCTGGATCCCACCGTCGATCCGAACGAACGGGCGCCGAGGATGACCTATCTGGGCGATCCTCAGGTGGTGAACAACAGCCCCGTCGGGCTGGCCCGGTTCTGCACCCTGCGCAGCTGGCTGTCGCAGTGGAGCTACGACGACGCCAACGGCGACGCCGTCAAGTGCGGGCCCGACATCGCGGTGCCGACCCTGGTGATCGGAAACCTCGCCGATGACGCCTGCACGCCCAGCCACACCCACCGGCTCTTCGACGCGATCGGGCATCCTGACAAGGAGATGTACGAGATTCCCGGCGCCAACCACTACTACTCCGGCCCCGACCAACGCGAGGCGCGCGCCAAGGCCGTCGGCATCTGCACGGACTGGCTGCACCGGCACGGGTTTTCGCTATGACCTCTGGCCCGCTGGACGGCATCCGCGTGATCGAAGTCGGCACGCTGATCTCGGGCCCGTTCGCTGGACGCCTGCTCGGCGATATGGGCGCGGAGGTGATCAAAATCGAACCGCCGGGCGCACCGGACCCCCTGCGCACCTGGGGACAGGCCGAACTCGACGGGCACCACTTCTTCTGGACCGTGCACGCCCGCAACAAGAAGGCCGTCACGCTCAACCTGCGCGAGCCCGCCGGCCGCGAGCTGTTCCTCGACCTCGTCGAGCGCTCCGACATCATCGTGGAGAATTTCCGGCCCGGCACGCTGGAAAAGTGGGGCTTGGGTTACGACGTGCTCAGCGCCCGCAACAAGGGCATCATCCTGGTCCGGGTGTCCGGCTACGGCCAGACCGGACCCGAGGCGCACAAGGCCGGGTACGCCTCGGTCGCCGAGGCCGCCAGCGGGCTTCGGCATATGAACGGCTTCCCCGGCGGTCCGCCGCCCCGGCTGGCGCTGTCGCTCGGCGACAGCCTCGCGGGCATGTTCGCCGCGCAGGGTGCGATGGCCGCGCTGTACCGCCGCACCGTGACCGGCGAGGGACAGATCGTCGACACCGCGCTGACCGAATCCTGCTTGGCGGTGCAGGAATCCACCATTCCCGACTACGACGTCGGCGGGGTGGTACGCGGCCCGTCGGGCACCCGGCTGGAGGGCATCGCACCGTCGAACATCTACCGCAGCGCCGACGGGAGCTGGGTGGTGATCGCCGCCAACCAGGACACCGTGTTCCGGCGGTTGTGCGTGGCGATGGGCCGGCCCGAACTGGCCACCGACGACCGGTTCGCCAATCACGTTGCGCGCGGCCGCAATCAGGATGAACTCGACAAGATCATCGGCGACTGGGCGTCCGAGCGCACACCCGACGACATCGTGTCCACGCTGTCGGAGGCCGGGGTGATCAGCGGGCCGATCAACACCGTGGCCGAAGTCGTCGAGGATCCGCAACTGCGGGCCCGCGGCATGATCGCCGACCACTGGGACGAACGCATCGAGCGCAACGTCAAGGGACCCGGGGTGGTTCCGGTGCTTTCCGAGAGCCCGGGCACCATCCGCAGCGCGGGCCCGGCACGTCCCGGTCAGCACAACGACGAGATCTACTGCGGGCTGCTCGGCAGGACCGAGGCCGAATTGGACTCGCTGAAGGAGGCGGATGTCATATGAGCGACTTACCTTCCCACGTTGACATCCGCGAAGTCGCGATGCGCGACGGGCTGCAGATCGAAGAGCCGATTTCGTTGTCGGACAAGATGCCGATGCTCGAGGCGATCGTGGCGACGGGTGTCAAGGAGGTCGAGGCCACCGCGTTCGTCTCCCCGACCAAGGTGCCGGCGCTCGCGGACGCGGCCGAACTCGCCGCCGAGCTGGCCAACTTCGCTGGTGTCGAGTTCTCCGCGCTGGTGGCCAGCCCGAACGGCGCCAAACGCGCGATCGCCGCGGGCCTGCACTCCATCGAGTACGTGGTGTCGGCCGCCGACGGGCACAGCCGCGCCAACGTCGGCCGGCCCACCGCGGACGCCGTTGCGCAGATCCCCGACATCGTCTCCATCGCGCACGACAGCGGTGCGACCGTCGAGGTGATCATCGCCACCGCATGGGACTGCCCGTTCGACGGCCCGACCCCGCCCGAACGGGTGCTCGACATCGTGAAAGCGGCCCGCGACAACGGCGTCGACCGGCTGGCGATCGCCGACACCATCGGCACCACGACGCCGAAGCGGGTCAGCGACCTGGTCGCCGAGGTCCGTCCTCTCAGCGGCGACATCCCGCTCGGCGCACACTTCCACAACACCCGCGGCGCCGGCATGGCCAGCGCGTACGCCGCCGTCTGCGCGGGCATCACCCGGCTCGACGCGTCCGTCGGCGGCCTCGGCGGCTGCCCGTTCGCGCCGGGCGCGAGCGGCAACATCGCCACCGAGGACCTGGTGTATCTGCTGCGGGACAGTGGCATTCACGTCGATGTCGACCTCCAAGCGGCGATCGCGGCGGCCGAGGTCGCCCAGCGCGCCGTCGGACACGAGCTGCCGGGCGCGCTACTACGGGCCGGCGACCGGTTTCTCGGTGAGTGACCCGTGCCGGCTCAGACGCTGACACCGAAGGGCCGTCAAACCCGGAACGCCATCGAACAGGCGGCCCGGAAGTTGTTCGCCGAACGCGGCTTTCACGGCACCACCCTGGCCGACATCACATCGGCAGCCGGCAAGTCGCCCGCAGTGTTCTACCGCTACTACGCCGACAAGGAGGACCTGCTGGCCGCGCTGGCCGAGTCCTTCCTGCGCGATATCGTGACGCCGTCGGGTTTGAGCCTCCGGCTGCCGGCGTCCCCTGACGACAGCGAGTTCTTCACCTCCGTGGTCACCGGCTACTGGAACATGTTCAAGCAGAACATCGGAATCATGATTGCGGTCGCCCAACTGGCCGCGACCCAACAACGCTTCGCCGACGTGCAGAACGAGTTCCGGCGCTTCGGCTTGGACATCGTCGCCGCGTCCGTGCGGCGAGCGCAGGAGCAGGGCCACGGCACCGAACTCAACCCCGAGCACACGGCCGCGGCGATCGCGCTGCTGTTCGAGAACTTCACCACGGTCTTCGTCGGCCGTTCGGGCCTTGGGCTCGAGATCAGCGACGGCGACGCCATCGCGACGCTCTCGACGATCTGGAAGAAGACGCTGTACGGGTTCTGACGACTTCACAAGAAAGAGAGATCACCGTGGATTTCGCTCTCCCCGAGCACCTTCCCGGCCTGCTGGCCGAGATCGACGAGTTCATCGAGGCGCAGATCAAGCCGCTGGAACGCGAGAACATCCAGTACTTCGACCACCGCCGCGAGAACGCCCGCACCGATTGGGACAACGGCGGGATCCCACGGCGCGACTGGGAGGATCTGCTCGGCGAGATGCGCAGGCGCGCCGATGCGGCAGGTTGGCTGCGCTACGGGCTGCCGTCACAGTTCGGTGGGCGCGACGGCTCCAACATCGACATGGCCGTCATCCGGGAACATCTGGCGCACAAGGGCCTCGGTCTGCACAACGACCTGCAGGACGAGTCGTCGATCGTCGGCAACTTCCCGCAGGTCATCATGATGGACCGGTTCGGCACCGACACGCAGAAGCAGGAGTGGACCGAGGCTCTGATCACCGGCGAGCGGTCGATGGCGTTCGGGCTGACCGAACCGAACCACGGCTCCGACGCCACCTGGCTGGAAACCCGCGCCGAGGCCGACGGCGATGGCTGGATCATCAACGGCGCCAAGCGATGGAACACCGGCGTCCACCGCGCCACCCACGACCTGATCTTCGCTAGAACCTCGGGCGAGCCGGGGCAGGCGCGCGGCATCACCGCCTTCCTGGTGCCCACCGACACGCCCGGATTCACGGTGCCCTACTACTGGTGGACGTTCAACATGCCGACCGACCACGGCGAGGTCGAACTCTCCGACGTCCGCGTACCGGGCGACGCGGTGCTCGGCGAGGTGGACCGCGGTCTCGAGGTCGGCCAGACATTCCTGCACGAGAACAGGATTCGGCAGGCGGCCAGCAGCCTCGGCGCCGCGCAGTACTGTATCGACCGCGCCGTCGGCTACGCGAACGAGCGCACCGTGTTCGGCAAGCCCCTCGCGGTGAACCAGGCGGTGCAGTGGCCGTTGGTCGAATTGCAGACCGAGGCCCAGATGGTGCGGCTGCTGGTGCGATTCGCGGCCTCCGAGTTGGATCGCAACCACCACATGGAGGTGTCCGACAAGGTGTCGATGGCCAACTATCGCGCCAACCGGCTGGTGTGCGAGGCCGCCGACCGGGCGATGCAGGTGTTCGGCGGCGTCGGCTACAGCAGACACGAGCCGTTCGAGCACATCTACCGCCATCACCGCCGGTATCGCATCACCGAGGGCGCAGAGGAGATCCAGATCCGACGGGTGGCCCAGCGGCTCTTCGGTTTCGGGCGCAAGTGAAACAACAACTGGCAGAAGTCCTGCGACCGGTGCTCGGCGAAGCGAGCATCGAGAACCTCACCACCTTGACGGGCGGGGCGAGCCGCACCACGTGGGCGTTCGACGCGGTCACCGAGGCCGGCAGCCGAGCTCTGATCCTGCGTACCGGACCGCCGGACGACGTACACGCGGGCATGGAGCTCGAGGCCCGCGTCCAGGAGCGCGCCGCGGCCGCGGGCGCGCCCGTTCCTCACATTCTCGCGGCCGATAATTCGCCTGCGGCGCTGGGCAACCCGTACCTCATCTGCAACGCGATCCCGGGCGAGACGATCGTCAGGCGCATCCACCGCACCCTCGACGATCACGGACGCGACCGGCTGCTACGCCAGTGCGCGCAGGCGCTGGCGGCGATCCACCGCGCCGACCCGGACGGGATCGGCCTCGAGAAGTCCGAGCAGCTCACCGAATGGCGCGACCGGCTCGACGAGATGGGAGACACCACAGCGACATTCGAATGGGCGTTCCGATGGCTGGCCGCCAACCGGCCGCCGCCGACGCCGCCGCGACTGGTGCACGGCGATTTCCGGATGGGCAACCTGATCGTCGACGAGTCCGGCCTCGCCGCCGTGCTGGACTGGGAGCTCGTGCACATCGGCGAGGTCTATGAGGACCTGGCCTGGTTCTGCATCCGGGCCTGGCGGTTCGGTGCGCCAGAAGCGCTCGGCGCGGGCGGCCTCGGCAGCGTCGAGAACTTCCTGTGCGCCTACGAGGAAGCGGCGGGCGGGGACCTCGACCGTGCGGCGTTCCGCTGGTGGCTGACGGTGGCGACGCTGCGCTGGGGCGTCATCTGCCGCTTCCAGGCCGAGCGCCATCTGTCCGGGCAGACACCGTCGGTCGAGCTGGCGGCGATCGGCAGGCGCGTCAGCGAGACCGAATGGGATGTGCTGGATCTGCTGGAAGGCGCGGGGCCCCGATGAGCTCGATGTACGGCAGGCCGACCGCCGCCGAACTCGTCGCGGCCGTCGCCGACTTCCTCGACTCCGACGTCCGCGAATCCACCGAGGGCCAGGTGTCATTTCACGCTCGCGTTGCCGCGAACGTGCTTCGCATCGTCGAACGCGAACTGCTCGATCAGACTGCGGGCGAGGTCACCGCCGCGCTGAGCGTGCTCGGGTTCACCGACGAGGCAGCGCTCGCCGCCGCGATCCGCGCCGGCGAGCTCGACGACAGAGCGGCCGACGTGTTGGGGTGCCTACGGACGCTGGTGCGCCACCGGCTCACGATTGCTCACCCGGGATATGACGAGCCCTAGCCAGCCATGCGGGCTCGTCGACGCGGGTGCCGATCGCCAGCCCGAGCTGGTCGGCGTGCATCTCGGTGACGACGCCGCGGTAGGTGGTCGGCTCCAACGCCTCGAGCTCCCATCCGTCGGCGAACGCGTCCCTGATGATTTCGCCGCTGACCTGCGGCCCGAACCCGCGGCCCGCGTTGGACAGCGCCAGCACATGCACGACGCCGCCCGGCGCACAGGCGTTGTGCAGGCTCGCCACGTATTTCGGGCGGTCGCTGTCGTCGAAGATGTGGAACAGCGCGCTGTCGACGATGGTGTCGTAACGCGGCTGGGCGGGCAGATTCATCGCGTCAGCCACCTCGAACCGCGCCTCGACCTCCTTGGCCGCGGCGTTTCGGCGGGCCTGCTCGACGGCCTCCGCCGCGAAGTCGATGCCCAGCACGTCGTAGCCGAGCCGGGTCAGCAGGATGGTGTGCTCGCCGGTTCCGCAACCGACGTCGAGCACCGTGCCGCGGATCAGCCCGGCGCGTTCGAGCTCGATGATCGCGGGTTGCGGTTCGCCGATCACCCATGGCGGGGTGCTGGTCCGGTAGAACTCGTCGAAGCGGGAGATTGCGGGTGTCGTGTCCATGAAATCCAGTGTTGTACCTCAACCGATGTTGAGGTCAACTGAGAACTGAGGAGGGTCAACATGCCCACAGTCACCGCCGACGTCGTCGCCGACGTCGCCGACCGTCTTTTCGCCGCGATCGAGAACGGCGACACCGCCACGGTCGAAGCTCTTTGGGACGACAATGTCCTGGTGTGGAAGTCCGCCGAACCCGAGGACCAGGCCAAGAAACGCGCGCTGCGGGTGATCTCCTGGTTCATGGACACCACCACCGCGCGCCGCTACGAGATCCTCGACCGCCGGTACTTCGACGGCGGGTTCGTCCAGCAGCACATCCTGCACGCCGCCGGCCGCAACGGCGGGTCGATCTCGATGCGGGTCTGCCTCGTCATCGCATTGGGAGAGCGTGGCCTGATCACCAAGATCGACGAATACTTCGACCCCGCGGAATTGGAACCACTGCTCGGTCCGGGCAACAGAAGGGAAGAATGACATGGCAAGTCTCAGCGAGTTTTTCAGCGATGCAGCATCGGCAGGCAAGTGGACCGTCGACGTCGCTCAATCGACCATCATGGTGAAGGCCAAGTCGATGTGGGGGCTGGCGCCCGTCAAGGGCCGCTTCACCGAGTTCAGCGGCGAAGGCCAAGTCACCGCCCCGCAAACGGTTTCCGGCCGTCTCGACATCAAGGCCGCATCGCTGCGCACCGGTATTCGCAGACGCGACACGCACCTGCACTCCGCCGATTTCTTCGAGGCCGAGAAGTATCCGGACATCAGCGTGGTTGTCACCAAGGCCGATGTCATCGACGGCGACACCGTTGATCTGCGTGCGCAACTGACGATCAAAGGCACCACAAAGCCGCTCGATCTCAATACCACAGTGACGCCGGTCGGCGACGGCGGGGTGCGGCTCACCACCCAGGCCACCCTCGACCGTCAGGACTTCGGCGTCGACGGCAACGTGATCGGGATGATCGGCGACAACGCGACGATCTCGGGCGACGTCGTGTTCCGCCGCACCGGCGGCTAGCACGCCGGCTCTGCCGGCCGACGGGCTCCGTGGTTTAGCATCTGGCGCATGCCCGAATCGTCTCGGCCGCTGCGAATCCTCGTCTACAGCGACAACCCGAGGACCCGCGAGCAGGTCCAGCTGGCCCTGGGCAAGCGCGTGCATCCGGATCTGCCCGACCTGACCTATCTGGAGGTCGCCACCGGACCGATGGTGATCTCGCAGATGGACGAGGGCGGGTTCGACCTGGCGATTCTGGACGGCGAGGCCTCTCCCGTCGGCGGGATGGGAATTGCCAAGCAGCTCAAGGACGAGATCGACGACTGCCCGCCGATCCTGGTGCTCACCGGGCGGCCGGACGACGCCTGGCTGGCGAACTGGTCGCGCGCCGAGGCCGCCGTCCCGCACCCGATCGACCCCATCCGTTTGGGTGAGGCCGTTGTGTCGCTTTTGCGCGCGCCCGTGCAATAGCCGCCCGCGCCAAATCTCATGGCGCCGTTGGCTCTTCGTGGCATGGCGAAGCGGCCGGCTGGCAACCTAAAACGATATTAACCCCTTGTTGTGACGGGCATTTGGAACATCGCTAGGCTGTGGGTCAGCTCACATCGGAAAGCCCACGAGGGAGCGGTCACAACTGCATGAACCTGTACCTACCCATTCTGGTGCTCGGCGCGATCGCGGCAGGATTTGCCGTGTTCTCGGTCGTCGCCGCGCTGCTCGGCGGACCACGGCGCTACAACCGGGCCAAGCTCGAGGCCTACGAGTGCGGCATCGAACCGCTGCCCGAACTGGCCAACCCGCAGGCCGCCGGCCAGCGGTTCCCGATGAAGTACTACATCACCGCGATGTTGTTCATCGTGTTCGACATCGAGATCGTGTTCCTCTACCCGTGGGCCGTCGCCTTCGACAGCCTGGGGGTGTTCGCGCTGGTCGAGATGCTGTTGTTCATGGCCACCGTGTTCGTGGCGTACGCCTACGTCTGGCGCCGGGGAGGCCTGAATTGGGACTAGAGGAAAAGCTGCCGAGCGGCATTCTGCTGTCGACGGTCGAGAAGCTGGCGGGCTACGTCCGCAAGGGATCGCTGTGGCCCGCGACGTTCGGCCTGGCCTGCTGCGCCATCGAGATGATGGCGACCGCGGGCCCGCGCTTCGACATCTCGCGGTTCGGCATGGAGCGGTTCTCGGCGACGCCGCGGCAGGCCGACCTGATGATCGTCGCCGGCCGGGTCAGCCAGAAGATGGCCCCGGTGCTGCGACAGGTCTACGACCAAATGGCCGAGCCGAAGTGGGTGCTGTCGATGGGCGTGTGCGCGTCGTCGGGCGGCATGTTCAACAACTACGCGATCGTCCAGGGCGTTGACCACGTCGTTCCCGTCGACATCTACCTGCCCGGATGTCCGCCGCGGCCCGAGATGCTGCTGCACGCGATCCTGAAACTGCACGACAAGATCCAGGAGATGCCGCTGGGCGTCAACCGCGAGGAAGCCGTGCGCGAGGCCGAAAAGGCGGCGCTGGCGATCCCACCGACGATCGAGCTGAAAGGCCTGCTGCGGTGACGACGCCGTCCGACGCGCCCGACAGCTTCCCCAACGGCACCGACACCAACGGCGACGGCAAAGGCGAGAACATCGGCGTCCGGCGCGGCATGTTCGGGCCGGAGGGCTCCGGCGACACCTCCGGCTACGGACGGCTGGTGCGCGAGGTCGCGATGCCGGGCAGCTCGCCGCGCCCCTACGGCGGCTACTTCGACGAGGTCGTCGACAAGCTGGCCGAGGTGCTCGGCGAACAAGCCTTCGGGGCGGCCGTCGAGCGGGTCGTCGTCTACCGCGACCAGCTGACCCTCGAGGTCCGTCGCGAGCACCTGCCCGCGGTCATGCAGGCGCTGCGCGACGATCCGGGCCTGCGTTTCGAGCTGTCGCTCGGCGTCTCCGGTGTGCATTACCCGGCCGACAGCGGCCGCGAGCTGCACGCCGTGTACCCGCTGATGTCGATCACCCACAATCGCCGCATCCAGGTGGAGACCACCGCGCCGGACGCAGACCCGCACATCCCCTCGCTGTTCACCGTCTACCCGACGACCGACTGGCATGAGCGGGAGACCTACGACTTCTTCGGAATCATCTTCGACGGCCATCCGGCGCTGACCCGCATCGAGATGCCGGACGACTGGGTCGGGCATCCGCAACGCAAGGACTACCCGTTGGGCGGCATCCCCGTGGAGTACCACGGCGCCGAGATACCGCCGCCCGATGAGCGGAGGGCATACAGCTGATGAGCACCCCCAACACCCCGCCGGAGAGCGGGGGAACCGGCACGTTCGTCATGGTCGGCGGTGAGGACTGGGAACAGGTCGTCACCGCGGCCGCAGAAGCACCCGCCGGCGAGCGGATCGTGGTCAACATGGGTCCCCAGCACCCGTCGACGCACGGCGTGCTGCGGCTGATCCTCGAAATCGAGGGCGAGACGATCGTCTCGGCCCGGTGCGGAATCGGCTACCTGCACACCGGAATCGAGAAAAACCTCGAATACCGCACCTGGATCCAGGGCGTCACCTTCGTCACCCGAATGGATTACCTCTCACCGCTTTTCAACGAAACGGTGTACTGCCTCGGGGCGGAAAAACTGCTCGGCGTCACCGACGACATTCCCGAGCGCGCCAACATCATCCGCGTGATGATGATGGAACTCAACCGCATCTCCAGCCATCTGGTCGCACTGGCCACCGGTGGGATGGAACTCGGGTCGATGGGCGCGATGTTCTACGGGTTCCGCGAGCGCGAGCAGATCCTGTCGATCTTCGAGACGATCACCGGGCTGCGGATGAACAACGCCTATATCCGGCCCGGCGGGTTGGCCGCCGATCTGCCCGACGAAGCGCTGCCGCAGATCCGCGGCATGCTCAAGCTGATGCCCAAGCGGCTCAAGGATCTCGAGGACCTGCTCAGCGAGAACTACATCTGGAAGGCCCGCACCCAGGGCATCGGCTATCTCGACCTCACCGGGTGCATGGCGCTGGGCATCACCGGCCCGATGCTGCGCGCCACCGGGCTGCCCCACGACCTGCGCCGGGCGCAGCCGTACTGCGGTTACGACACATACGATTTCGACGTCATCACCGACGACGGCTGCGACGCCTACGGCCGGTACCTGATCCGGGTCAAGGAATTGCACGAGTCGCTGAAGATCATCGAGCAGTGCGTAGAGCGGTTGGAGAAGACGCCGGGCCGGGTGATGCTCGACGACAAGAAGCTGGCGTGGCCGGCCGACCTGAAGCTGGGTCCCGACGGGTTGGGCAATTCGCCCGAGCACATCGCCAAGATCATGGGCCACTCGATGGAGGGGCTGATCCACCACTTCAAGCTCGTCACCGAAGGCATCCGGGTGCCACCGGGGCAGGTCTACGTCGCGGTCGAATCACCGCGCGGAGAGCTCGGCGTGCACATGGTCTCCGACGGCGGCACGCGGCCCTACCGGGTGCACTACCGCGACCCTTCGTTCACGAATCTGCAGGCGGTTGCGGCCACCTGCGAGGGCGGCATGGTCGCCGACGCGATCTCCGCGGTGGCGTCGATCGACCCGGTAATGGGCGGAGTGGATAGATGACGGTGACGCCCAACGGTTCTCCGCTGTTCATCCAGCTCGGACAGCGTCCCGACGAGGCGGGCCCACCGATCGGCGGCGAATCGCGGTATCCGGCCGACGTCACGGCGCGCCTCGAGGCCAGCGCGGCCGACATCATCGCCCGGTATCCGCAGCCGAGGTCGGCGCTGCTGCCGCTGCTGCACCTGGTGCAGGCCGAAGACGGCTACCTCACCAAGGCCGGAATCGCGTTCTGCGCCAACCAACTCGACCTGACGGACGCCGAGGTGACCGCGGTCGCCACGTTCTACTCGATGTACCGGCGCACGCCCACCGGTGAATACCTGGTCGGCGTCTGCACCAATACGCTGTGCGCGATCATGGGCGGTGACGCCATTCTCGACGCGCTGCAGGACCACCTGGGCGTCCACGCCGGCGAGACAACCGAGTCCGTTGATGGAAAACCCAGAGTCACTCTCGACCACATCGAGTGCAACGCGGCCTGCGACTATGCGCCCGTCGTCATGGTCAACTGGGAGTTCTTCGACAACCAAACCCCCTCGACCGCACGGGATCTCGTTGATTCACTGCGGGCGGGCGAAGAGGTAATACCGAGCCGCGGCGCGCCGCTGTGCGGCTTCCGCGAGACCGCTCGCATCCTTGCGGGACTGCCCGATGATCGCCCGGTCACCGCCGGAGGGCAGGTGGGCAACGCCACCCTGGCCGGGCTGCGCGTCGCGCGCGAACTGGATATGGAGGCGCCCTCGCCAGACGAGGTACCGAGCACGCCGCCAACGGAATCCGACGGCACCAAGCCCGAGGCCGTCGAGACCACCAAGAACGAACCGGCGCCGGGACCGTCGGCCACCGTGCCGGCCGAGCCCGCGACCAAAGAAACCGACCCGAGCACAACGGATTCACGCGACTGACATGGCATCTGCGACTCCCCTGACACCCGTCTTCAGCCGGTATTGGGACGAACCCGAACCCTGGACGCTGGAGACCTACCGCCGCCACGACGGATACCGGGCACTGGACAAGGCACTGGCGATGGAACCCGACGAGGTCATCGCCATGGTCAAGGATTCCGGGCTGCGCGGACGCGGCGGCGCGGGCTTCCCCACCGGAACCAAGTGGTCCTTCATTCCGCAGGACGACACCGGCGCCGGAGCCAAGCCGAAGTATCTCGTCATCAACGCCGACGAGTCGGAACCCGGTACCTGCAAAGACATGCCGTTGATCCTGACCACACCGCACTTCCTGGTCGAGGGCGCGATCATCGCCGCCTACGCGATCCGAGCGCATCACGCGTTCATCTACGTGCGCGGCGAGGTGGTGCCGGTGCTTCGCCGGCTGCAGGCCGCCGTCGCGGAGGCCTACGACGCGGGCTACCTCGGCACGGACATCCAGGGCTCGGGCTTCGACCTGGAGCTGGTGGTGCACGCCGGTGCGGGCGCCTACATCTGCGGCGAGGAGACCGCGCTGCTCGACTCGCTCGAGGGCCGGCGCGGACAGCCTCGACTGCGGCCACCGTTTCCCGCGGTGGCCGGTTTGTACGCCTGCCCGACGGTGGTCAACAACGTCGAATCCATCGCCAGCGTGCCGCCGATCATGCTCAACGGGATCGACTGGTTCCGGTCGATGGGCTCGGAGAAGTCACCGGGCTTCACGCTGTACTCGCTGTCGGGACATGTCACCAATCCCGGCCAGTACGAGGCACCGCTGGGGATCACACTGCGCGAACTGCTCGAGTACGCAGGCGGCGTCCGCGCCGGCCATGAACTGAAGTTCTGGACCCCGGGCGGATCGTCGACCCCGCTGCTGACGGCCGAACACCTCGACGTGCCACTGGATTACGAGGGTATGGCCGGGGTCGGGTCCATGCTCGGCACCAAGGCCTTGCAGATCTTCGACGAGACCACGTGCGTCGTGCGCGCGGTACGGCGCTGGACGGAGTTCTACGCCCACGAGTCGTGCGGCAAGTGCACGCCGTGCCGTGAGGGCACATACTGGCTGAGCCAGATCTACGAACGTCTGGAAACCGGGCGCGGCACCGAAGACGACATCGGCAAACTGCTGGACATCTCCGACACCATCTTCGGAAAGTCGTTCTGCGCCTTGGGCGACGGCGCGGCCAGCCCGATCCTGTCGTCGATCAAGTTCTTCCGCGACGAGTACGTCGAGCACCTGAACGGCGGCTGCCCGTTCGATCCGCACGCTTCGACGCTCATGGCGACCGAGGGGGTGGGTGCCTGATGACGGTGACCGAGCCGAGCCACGATGCGCCTGCGGTCGAGATGGTCAACCTGACCATCGACGACCAGCCGATCAGCGTGCCGAAGGGCACGCTGGTGATTCGCGCGGCCGAGCTGATGGGCATTCAGATTCCCCGGTTCTGCGACCATCCGCTGCTGGATCCGGTGGGCGCCTGCAGGCAGTGCCTCGTCGAGGTCGAGGGCCAGCGCAAGCCGATGGCCTCCTGCACAATCACGTGCACCCCCGACATGGTGGTCCGCACGCAGTACACCTCGGAGTCGGCGGACAAGGCCCAGCACGGCGTGATGGAGCTACTGCTCATCAACCATCCGCTCGACTGCCCGGTCTGCGACAAGGGCGGCGAGTGCCCGCTGCAGAACCAGGCCATGTCGAACGGTCGGGTGGAGACCCGCTTCGAAGACGTCAAACGCACCTTCCCCAAACCGATCCCGATCTCGTCAGAGGTGCTGCTGGACCGCGAACGGTGTGTGCTGTGCGCCCGATGCACCCGGTTCTCGCAGCAGATCGCCGGCGACCCGTTCATCGAGCTGCTGGAACGCGGTGCGCTGCAGCAGGTCGGCATCGCGCCGGGGGAACCGTTCTCCTCGTACTTCTCCGGCAACACCGTGCAGATCTGCCCGGTCGGCGCACTCACCAACACCGCATACCGGTTCCGGGCGCGGCCGTTCGACCTGGTGTCCAGTCCCAGCGCATGCGAACACTGCGCCTCGGGCTGCGCTCAGCGCACCGACCATCGGCGCGGAAAGGTGTTGCGCCGGTTGGCAGGCGACGACCCCGAGGTCAACGAGGAATGGAATTGTGACAAGGGCCGCTGGGCGTTCACCTACGCAGGAGTCGGCGACCGCATCACCACACCGCTGATCCGGGAGGACGACGGCAAGCTGCGGCCCGCGTCGTGGGCGGAGGCCCTGCGCGTGGCGGCCACGGGGCTGGCGGCCGCGGCGGGACGTGCCGGGGTGCTTGTGGGCGGCAGGAGCACCGTCGAAGACGCCTACGCCTACGCGAAGTTCGCCCGAATGGTGTTGGACACCAACGACATCGACTTCCGGATCCGCGCGCACAGCCAGGAGGAGGCCGATTTCCTGACGTCGAACGTCGCCGGGCAGCCGATGAACGTCACCTACGCCGATCTGGAGAAGGCGCCCGCGGTGCTGCTGGCCGGCTTCGAACCGGAAGAGGAGTCGCCGATCGTCTTCCTGCGGCTGCGCAAAGCCGCGCGAAAGAACGGTGTGCAGGTGCTCGCCGTCGCGCCGTTCGCCACCCGCGGGCTGACCAAGATGTCTGGCACGCTCATCCGCACCGCACCCGGTGGCGAGGCGGTGGCGCTCGACGGACTGGCCGAAGAAACCCTGCTCAATCAGCCGGGCGCGATCATTCTGGTGGGTGAGCGACTGGCGGCGTCGCCCGGAGCGCTTTCGGCGGCAAGCAGATTGGCCGCGACGACCGGTGCCCGGCTCGGCTGGATTCCGCGCCGGGCGGGTGATCGCGGTGCGCTGGAGGCCGGCGCGCTGCCGAACCTGCTGCCCGGCGGCCGACCGATCGCCGATGCGTCGGCGCGTGAGCAGACTGCCGCCGCATGGCACGTCTCCGAACTGCCCACCGCCGCCGGCCGCGACACCGCGGGGATCATCGCGGCGGCCGCGGCCGGCGAGCTGGATGCCCTGCTGATCGGCGGGGTCGAACTCGCTGACCTGCCCGACCCCGACGCGGCCCTCGCGGCCATCGACGCGGTGCCCTTCGTCGTCAGCCTGGAGTTGCGCGAGAGCGGGGTCACCGACCTCGCCGACGTGGTGTTCCCCGTCGCGCCCGTGGTTGAAAAGGGCGGCTCATTCGTCAACTGGGAGGGCCGGATTCGACCGTTCGAGCCGTCGCTGCCGAGCAATGCGGCACCGGATCTGCGGGTGCTGTACACACTGGCCGACGAGATCGGCACCGACCTGGGGCTGCCGGACGCGGCGGCCGCGGGCCACGAACTGGCCAAACTCGGCTGGTGGGGCGGCGCGCGACCGAACCCGCCGGACGTGTCGGCGGGCATCGCCGCCGAGCCGGGCAAGGGCGAGGCCCTGCTGGCGGGCTGGCGGATGCTGCTGGATTCCGGCCGGCTGCAGGACGGGGAGCCGTATCTCGCCGGGACCGCCCGCACACCCGTTGCACGACTCTCGGCGACCACCGCCGCCGAAATCGGGGCGGGCGACGGCGATCCGGTCACCGTCGCCACCAACCGGGGCGAGATCACGTTGCCGCTCGAGATCACCGACATGGATGACCGGGTGGTGTGGCTGCCGCTGAACTCGCCGGGATCGGCTGTGAATCAACAACTCGGTGTGACCACGGGCGCCGTGGTCTCGATCGGACGGGCGGAACGGTGAACTATTCTGCGGTGACGGACCTCTCGGCGTTCGGGCACGACCCGATATGGCTGGTAGTGATCAAGGCGGTCGGCATCTTCGTGTTCCTGCTGCTGACGGTGCTGGCGGCGATCCTGATCGAACGCAAGTTGCTCGGCCGCATGCAGATGCGCTTCGGCCCCAACCGCGTCGGGCCGAAAGGTCTGCTGCAGTCACTCGTCGACGGGCTGAAGCTCGGGCTGAAGGAAGGGCTGATCCCCGCGGGCGTCGACAAACCGGTCTACCTGTTGGCGCCGGTCATCTCGACGGTGCCCGCGTTCATGGCCTTCGCCGTCATCCCGATGGGTCCGGTGGTTTCGGTGTTCGGCCATCACACCCCACTGCAGTTGACCGACCTCGCGGTGGCGGTGCTCTACATCCTCGCGGTCACGTCGATCGGCGTGTACGGCATCGTGCTCGCCGGGTGGGCGTCCGGTTCCACCTATCCCCTGCTCGGCGGGCTGCGCTCGTCGGCGCAGGTGATCTCCTACGAGATCGCGATGGCGCTGTCGTTCGCCGCGGTGTTCCTCTACGCGGGCACCATGTCGACGTCCGGCATCGTCGCCGCGCAGAACGGCACCTGGTTCGTGTTCCTGCTGTTGCCGTCGTTCCTGGTGTATCTCACCTCGATGGTCGGCGAAACCAACCGCGCGCCTTTCGATCTGCCCGAGGCCGAGGGCGAGTTGGTCGGCGGTTTCCACACCGAGTACTCGTCGCTGAAGTTCGCGATGTTCATGCTCGCCGAGTACGTCAACATGACCACCGTTTCGGCACTGGCCACCACGATGTTCCTCGGCGGCTGGCACGCCCCGTGGCCGATCAACATGTGGGACGGCGCGAACACCGGCTGGTGGCCGCTGCTGTGGTTCACCGCCAAGGTGTGGGCGTTCCTGTTCGGCTACTTCTGGCTGCGCGCCACGCTTCCGCGATTGCGCTACGACCAGTTCATGGCGCTCGGCTGGAAGATCCTCATCCCCGTCTCGCTGGTGTGGATCGCGATCGTGGCCACCACCCGCAGCCTGCGCATGCAGGGACACGCCGCATTGGCCACCGGACTCGTCGCCGCGGGCACCGTGGCCGTGCTCGCCGTCGTCGTGCTGCTGTGGCGAACAGTGCGGGCCAGAACGATCCGCAGAATCCCGGTGCAGGCAATCGACACGGGCGTCTTCCCGGCACCGCCGCTGCCTCCGGCCGGGCGCACGCGAGGAGCAGAAACAGCCAAGGAGAAAGCCGATGCCTAAGTTCCTCGACGCCATTGCGGGCTTCGCGGTCACGTTCGGGACCATGTTCAAGAAGCCCATCACCGAGGAGTACCCGGAGAAACCCGGACCCGTCGCCAAGCGGTATCACGGCCGCCACCAATTGAACCGCTACCCCGATGGACTGGAGAAGTGCATCGGATGCGAGCTGTGCGCGTGGGCCTGTCCCGCCGATGCCATCTACGTCGAGGGCGACAACAACACCGAGCAGGAGCGTTTCTCGCCCGGTGAGCGCTACGGCCGGGTGTATCAGATCAACTATCTGCGCTGCATCGGCTGCGGCTTGTGCATCGAGGCGTGCCCGACCCGGGCACTCACCATGACCAACGAATACGAGATGGCCGACGACAACCGTGCCGACCTGATCTGGGGCAAGGACAAATTGCTGGCACCGATGCAGCCGGGGATGGTGGCGCCGCCGCACCCGATGCAGCCCGGCAGCACCGACGAGGACTACTACCTGGGCAACATCAAGCCCGTGGAGCGCACGCAAGGAGACGAGAAGGTTCCGGAGGATGTGCGGTGAACGCCGAGATCCTTGCGCTGGCGACCGATTCGACGGGTCACACCTCGACGGCTGAGGCGGTGGTCTTCTGGGTGCTGGGCACTGTCGCCGTGCTGAGCGCGATCGCGATGGTGGCCGCACCGAAAGCCGTCTATTCGGCGATCAACCTCGCAACGGTGATGATCTCGCTCGCGGTGCTGTACATCGCGCAGGACGCCCTGTTCCTCGGCATCGTGCAGGTGGTCGTCTACACCGGCGCGGTGATGATGCTGTTTCTGTTCGTGCTCATGCTCATCGGCGTCGACTCCTCCGAATCGCTGGTGGAAACCATCCGCGGGCAACGTATTTCGGCGGCCGTCATCGGCGTCGGCTTCGGCATACTGCTGATCGCCGGCATCGGCAACGTGTCGGTGGCCGGATTCAAGGGACTGCCGGAGCCCAACAGCAGCGGCAACGTGGAAGGCCTTGCGGCGCTGATCTTCACCCGTTACCTGTGGGCGTTCGAGCTGACCAGCGCGTTGCTGATCACCGCCGCGCTCGGTGCCATGGTGCTCGCGCACCGGGAACGATTCGAGCGCGCGAAGACCCAACGGGAACTGGCCGAGGAGCGGTTCCGGCCCGGCGGCCATCCGACCCCGATGCCCGGCCCCGGCGTGTTCGCCAGGCACAACGCCGTTGACATTCAGGCACTGCTGCCCGACGGCTCGGGCTCGGAACTGTCGGTCAGCGCGATCCTGCAGCGACGGATCATCGATGATTCCAGCGCACGCGTGGGGGCACTCCCCGCACAAGCTGGGCGCCCACCCGCCCGACGGCAAGGGGGAGAGCACATTGAATCCTGAGAACTATCTGTATCTGTCTGCGTTGTTGTTCACGATCGGTGCAGCGGGGGTTCTGTTGCGCCGCAACGCCATCGTGATGTTCATGTGCGTCGAGCTGATGCTCAATGCGGCCAATCTCGCCTTCGTGGCGTTCTCCCGCATGCACGGCCACCTCGACGGTCAGGTGGTGGCCTTCTTCACGATGGTGGTCGCGGCCTGCGAGGTCGTGATCGGGCTGGCCATCATCATGACGATCTTCCGCACCCGCCGCTCGGCCTCGGTCGACGATGCAAGCCTGCTGAAACACTAAGGCCGCGATGACGATTCCGGTTTGGCTCCTGATTGCGCTGCCCCTGGCGGGCGCGGCGATACTGCTGCTGTCCGGCAAGTGGTCTGACCCGTGGGGCCATCTGCTCGGCTGCGCGACGTCGCTGGCGTCCTTCGCCGTCGGCGCGGTGCTGTTCACCGAGATGCTCGGTCGCTCCGGCGAGCAGCGCCTGTTTCACGAGAAGCTGTTCTCCTGGGTGCCGGTCGGAGCACTGCACGTCGACTTCGGCCTGCAACTCGATCAGCTGTCGATGTGTTTCGTGCTGCTGATCACCGGTGTCGGCTCGCTGATCCACATCTACTCCGTCGGCTACATGGCCGACGACCCCGGCCGCCGCAGGTTTTTCGGCTACCTGAACCTGTTCCTGGCCGCGATGCTGCTGCTGGTGCTGGCCGACAACTACCTGGGCCTCTACATGGGCTGGGAGGGCGTCGGTCTGGCGTCCTACCTGCTGATCGGCTTCTGGCAGCACAAGCCGTCGGCGGCCACCGCGGCCAAGAAGGCGTTCGTGGTCAACCGCGTCGGCGACGTCGGACTGGCCATCGCGCTGATGGTGATGTTCGCCTACATCGGTTCGATCTCGTTCGACGGAGTCTTCGGCGCCGCACCGCAACTCGGTGAGGGCACGCTCAACACCATCGGCCTGCTGCTGCTGCTCGCCGCGTGCGGCAAGTCGGCGCAGGTGCCGCTGCAGTCCTGGCTGGGTGACGCCATGGAGGGTCCGACCCCGGTGTCGGCGTTGATTCACGCGGCGACGATGGTGACCGCGGGCGTCTACCTGATCGTGCGGTCCGGACCGATCTTCGATCTGGCTCCCGGCGCGCAGCTCGGCGTCGTCATCGTGGGCGCGGTGACGCTGTTGTTCGGCGCGATCATCGGTTGCGCCAAGGACGACATCAAGAAGGCGCTCGCCGCGTCGACCATGAGCCAGATCGGCTACATGGTGCTCGCCGCGGGACTCGGCCCCGCCGGCTACGCCGTGGCGATCATGCACCTGCTCACCCACGGCTTCTTCAAGGCCGGCCTGTTCCTCGGCGCGGGCTCGGTCATGCATGCCATGGACGACGAGGTCGACATGCGCCACTACGGCGGCCTGCGCACGCTGCTGCCGATCACCTTCGCCACCTTCGGGCTCGGCTACCTGGCGATCATCGGCGTGCCGCCGCTGGCCGGCTTCTTCTCCAAGGACGGCATCATCGAGGCCGCGCTCGGCGCGGGCGGGGCCAAGGGCATCATCCTCGGCCTTGCGGCGATCCTCGGCGCAGGCATCACCGCGTTCTACATGACGCGGGTCATGCTGATGACGTTCTTCGGTGAGCGGCGGTGGAAGGCCTCGGCGAACGCAGTGACGGGAGAAATGGCAGAGCCCCATCCGCACGAATCACCGCGCGTGATGACGTGGCCGATGATCCTGCTGGCCGTCGGCTCGGTGGTATCCGGCGGGGCGCTGGCCATCGGCGGCACGCTGCAGCACTGGCTGGAACCGGTGGTCGGTGCGCACGAGGCCGAACACGCGATGCCCGCCTGGGTCACCACTGTCATCGTGCTCGCGGTCGTCGCGGTCGGCATCCTGATCGCCTACCGGATGTACGCCCAGAAGACGGTGCCCGACCTCGCACCGCAGGACGTGTCGCCGCTGACGGTCGCGGCCCGCAGAGATCTCTACGGCGACGCCATCAACGAGGAGCTGCTGATGAAACCCGGCCAAGTCCTGACCAAGGATCTGGTCTGGATCGACGACAAGGGCATCGACGGCGCCGGCAGCGGGCTGGCCGCGGTGGTCGGCCGGGTGTCGGACGGTCTGCGACAGCTGCAGACGGGATTCGCGCGCTCCTATGCCCTTTCGATGCTGGCCGGCGCGGCCCTCGTCGTCGCGGTGATCCTGGCGGTGCAACTGTGGTGACGTCGATTCCCTGGCTGACGATCCTGTGGGCGGTGCCGATGCTGGGCGCCGCGCTGGTGATGCTGGTTCCCGCGTCGGGCCGGATGGCGGCCAAGTGGTTCGCGCTGCTCGTCTCGGTGGCCGTACTGGTGCTCGTCGTCATTCTGGCGGTCCAGTTCGATCCGGGCGGCCCGCAATACCAGTTCGTCGAAAACCATCCGTGGATACCGTCTTTCGGCACGGGGTACATCCTCGGTATCGACGGGATCGCCCTGGCGCTCATCGTGCTCACGGCGGTGCTGGTGCCGCTGCTGATCGTGGCGGGCTGGAACGACGCCGACGACCAGGTGGGCCTCAGAGGTCGCTCGACACACACCTATCTGGCGCTGACGCTGGCGGTCGAGGGCATGGTCATCATGTCGCTCGTCTCGCTGGACGTGCTGCTGTTCTACGTCTTCTTCGAGGCCATGCTGATCCCGATGTACTTCCTCATCGGCGGCTTCGGAGGACAGCGGGCCGGATCAAACGACACCGCCTCCGCGGCGTCCAAGGCGGCGGTGAAGTTCTTGCTGTACAACCTCTTCGGCGGGTTGATCATGCTGGCCGCGGTCGTCGGCCTCTACGTCGTGACGGCCGGAAGCGACGCATTCGAAGCCGGCACCTTCGACTTCCGCGCGATCGTCGCCGCGGTGTCCAGCGGCCAGCTCGACGTCAACCCGGCGATCCTCAACGCGCTGTTCCTCGGTTTCATGTTCGCCTTCGCGGTCAAGGCCCCGCTGTGGCCCTTCCACCGCTGGCTGCCCGACGCCGCCGTGGAGGCCACCCCGGCCAGCGCGGTGCTGATGATGGCCGTCATGGACAAGGTCGGCACGTTCGGCATGCTGCGGTACTGCCTGCAGTTGTTCCCCGACGCGTCACTGTATTTCCGCCCGCTCATCATCACCTTGGCCGTGATCGGCATCGTCTACGGCGCGGTGCTGGCGATCGGCCAGACCGACGTCATGCGGCTGATCGCCTACACGTCGATCTCGCACTTCGGCTTCATCATCCTCGGCATCTTCGTGATGACGACACAGGGCCAGTCCGGTTCGACGCTGTACATGGTCAACCACGGGATCTCCACCGCCGCGCTGTTCCTGATCGCCGGGTTCCTGGTGTCGCGCAGGGGAACTCGTTTGATCAGCGCCTACGGCGGCGTGCAGAAGGTCGCCCCGGTGCTGGCGGGCACGTTCCTGGTCGCCGGGTTGGCGACGCTGTCGCTGCCCGGCCTGGCGCCGTTCATCAGCGAGTTCTTGGTGCTGATCGGCACATTCACGCGCTACCCGATCTTCGCGGTGGCCGCGTCGAGTGCGCTGGTGCTCTCCGCGATCTACATCCTGTGGATGTACCAGCGGATGATGGGCGGCCCGGTCACCGATGGTAACGACCGGCTTCGCGACCTGATCCCCCGCGAACTGGCGGTGGTGACCCCGCTGATCGCGCTCCTGCTGGTGCTCGGCGTGTATCCGAAAGTGGCGCTGGACGTGATCAATCCGGCCGTCAGCCATACGCTGACCACCGTCGACCAACCCGACCCCGCACCCAAACTGGCGGAAGGCCGCCCACGATGAACATGCCAACGCCCAGCGTCGAGTACGGCCTGCTGTCGCCGATGTTGATCGTGTTCGGAGCCGCCATCGCGGGCGTGCTGGTGGAGGCGTTCGTGTCGCGCGAGCGGCGCTATGCCGCGCAGATCGTGCTCAGCCTCGCGGGTCTGGCGGCCGCCTTCGTCGCGGTGGTGCAGGTGGCCCGCGGCCTGCATGGCGAGGTCGGCCGCACCGCAGTGGTCGGGGCGGTCGCCGTGGACGCGCCCGCGCTGTTCCTGCAGGCGACCATCCTGTTGGTCGGAGTTCTCGGGATCCTGCTCATCGCCGAACGCCGCGTCATCTCCGAGGACTCCGAGTCTGACGGCGTTGCACGCGGGCTGGATTCGTTCACCCCGCAGGCCTCGGCGGTCGTCGGCAGCGTCGCGGAGAAACTGGCCGTCAAGGCCGGCGTCATGCAAACCGAGGTGTTCCCGCTGACGATGTTCGCTGTCGGCGGCATGCTGCTGTTTCCCGCGGCCGACGACCTGCTGACGATGTTCATCGCGCTCGAGGTGCTGTCCCTGCCCCTGTACCTGATGTGCGGACTGGCCCGTCGTCGCCGGCTGCTGTCGCAGGAAGCGTCGCTGAAATACTTTCTGCTGGGCGCGTTTTCGTCGGCCTTCTTCCTGTACGGCGCCGCGATGCTGTACGGCTATTCCGGCACGCTGAGCCTGGTCGGTATCGCCGACGCCATCCACACCAACACGGGCAAGGCGTCGCTGGCGCTGATCGGCGTCGGCTTGCTGCTGGTCGGGGTGCTGTTCAAGGTCGGCGCGGTGCCGTTCCACTCCTGGATCCCCGACGTCTACCAGGGCGCGCCGACACCGATTACCGCCTTCATGGCGGCGGGCACCAAGATCGCCGCGTTCGGCGCGCTGCTGCGCATCTTCTATGTCGCGGTGCCCGAAATCCGCGCCGAGTGGCGGCCGGTGCTGTGGGCGATTGCGATCCTGACCATGGTGGTCGGCACCGTCACCGCCGTCACCCAGTCCGACGTCAAGCGGATGCTCGCCTATTCGGCGGTAGCGCACACCGGGTTCATCCTGACCGGCGTCATCGCGCTGAACGAGTCCGGCCTGTCCTCCACGCTGTTCTACCTGTTCGCGTACGGATTCAGCACGCTGGGCGCCTTCGCCGTCGTCGGCCTGGTCCGCAACAAGAGCGGCGACGAGGAGACGGCGATGGAGCGGTGGGCCGGCCTTGGCCGTCGTTATCCCATTGTCGGGATTGTCTTTTCACTCTTCTTGCTCGCCTTCGCGGGCATCCCGCTGACGAGTGGATTCGTCAGCAAGTTCGCGGTGTTCAAGGCCGCGGGCGAGGGCGGCGCGATCCCCCTGGTGATCGTCGGTGTGATCGCCAGCGCGATCGCAGCGTACTTCTACGTGCGGGTCATCGTTCTGATGTTCTTCACCGACCCGCCCGACGATGCGCCCGACGTGGTGGTGCCGAGCATCTTGAGCACGGCCGTGGTCACCGTCACGGCCGCGATCACCTTTGCGCTCGGCGCGCTGCCGCAGCCACTGCTGGACCTGGCGAACATCGCCAACCAGTTCCTGCGCTAAGAAAGCAGACCGACCTGACGGTAGACCGACTCGAGATAGCGCTTGAGCTCCTTGGCGGTGGGCGGATTGGGTTGTAACAGGCGGTAGTTCACCGCTCCGACCATCATGTCGACGAGCACAGGCAAGTCGGCGTCGGCGGCCACGGTGCCCCCCGCCTGGGCCCGCTCCAGCATGGCGATGGCCAGCGCCCTGCGCGGCATGATGTAGTGGTCCCAGTAGGTCTGCATCAGCTTCGGGTGCGTCACGGCGGAGCCGTAGATCTGTGCGACAAGCGCGCGGAACATGGGCTCCGAGGCGGTGCGGGTGGCCGAGTCGATGTTATGGCGGATCAGTTCATGCGGCTCGACGGCATCGATCTCGTCGCGCGACGGCCAGCGGATGCCGGTGGCGACGTGCGACTCGATCGCGTCGATGACGAGAAGTTCCTTGTTCGCCCATCGCCGGTACACGGTGGGTTTGCCGACGCCGGCGCGCTTGGCCACCTGCTCAATGCTCATTCCCGTGATGCCATGTGCAAGGAACAAATTCAGCGCGGCACCGAGGATCGCATCGTCGAGCGCCGGATCGCGTGGTCGGCCGCGCGCCGCGGTCATCGCACCGACCCGCCAAGCGCCCGATGTAACCAATCCTCGAGCTCGGCGGCCTGTCCGCCGCGCCAGCCGAGATGCCCGTCGGGGCGCACCAGGAAGGCGTCCGACTGTCCGGCGCCGCCGCGGCGCAGCACAGTCAGACGGGCACCGAGATAGTGGTGGGCAATGTCGTCGAGCGCCGGGTCGGCAACGGAATGGAGCAACGCCCAGTGTCCACGCAGCTCGGCGTGAAGGCGCGTGGAGGCACCATCGGGAAGGGTGCACGGTTGGTCGGGCACCCGATCACCTGGCCTGGGTTTGCCTGTGAAGAGCGCTCTTTCAGCGAGTGGACCTCTGCGGTAGCTCACCCACAGCTGCGACGTCTGATAGGTGACCCACCGCTGCACCGGCGCCAGGTTGAAGATGCGTGCCGCGACTTGGTCACGGATGAATCGGCCGATAGGACTGCTGGCGACGTTGAGCTTTGTCACGGCGCTCGTTCCGCGCAATACCTCGGTGGCCAGCGGCCGGCGTTCCGCCTCGTAGGTGTCCAGCAGTGCGTCGTTGGCTCGTCCGTCGACCACGAGAGCCAGCTTCCAGGCGAGGTTCTCGACGTCGCCGAGCCCGGTCAGCATGCCCTGTCCCCCGAACGGCGCGTGGGTGTGACCGGCGTCGCCGGCGATGAGTATGCGGCCGCGGCGGTAGCCCTCAGCGAGCCTGCGGTGCACGCTGAACATTGACAACCACTCCGCGGCGAGCACGCGAACGGGACGCCCGCTGCGAGCGGGCAGCAGCTGTTCGACCCGAGCGAGTATTTCGTCGTCGCTGGATTTCTCGGGGTGGCGGCCAGGATCGTAGGCGATGACCCGCCACAAGTCGCCCGGCATCGGCATCACGCCGAGCATTCCGTCGGGATGGATCCACCCGGTGGTGCCGGACCGATCGAGGTCCCAGTCCAGCCGCACGTCGGCCAGCAGGAACCGCTCGGTGAGCTTCACCCCGGGGAAGCTGATGCCGGCGCGCCTGCGCACTGCGCTGCCCGCTCCGTCGCATCCAACAAGCCACGAAGTGTGGGACTCAGCGCCCGCGCCGAGCGTGGCGGTCACCCCCTCATCGTTCTGTCGTACATCGAGAAGTGGCGTGCCCCATTCGATCTCGCCGCCGAGGTCAGTCAAGCGGTGCCGCAGTGCCGCCTCCACCTCGGCCTGGGAGATGACCATCGGCGGCGCTGCGGTGTGCAGGCCCGGATCGCCGAAGCGGATCCGCATCATCGGTTTGTCGCCCAGATAGGTGGTGATTTTCATTGCCGGCACGGACCGCTGCGGCAGGTCACCGAGGGCGCCGAGACGGTCGAGTACTTCCGAACCCCGCGCATGAAGAAAGTTGGCCCGTGACGTCACGGCTGGGCCAGGCGCCTTGTCGATCACCCGAACCCGGGTGCCCTGCTGCAGCAGGCCGCAGGCCAGGCCGAGGCCGGCGGGCCCGGCACCCACGACCAGAACATCCGCGGTCGCCATGGCGTTGCCTTTCAATATCGAAACGGTCTCGTAACGTAAAGTACGCCACTGCGGCCCCGACCGCTAGATTGAAGGTCATGACGATCGACGCCCTCGTATTGATCGCCGATCACGGCGCCATCCGGGTGTTGACGCTGAATCGGCCCGCGGCCCGAAACGCATTGAGCCGCGACCTGATCAAAGCCGCATACACGGCGTTGACGGAGGCCGACGCCGACGAGTCCGTGCGTGCGGTCGTGCTCACCGGCGCTGATCCCGCGTTCTGCGCCGGCGTCGACCTCAAGGAGGCGCAGCGCGACGGCCTCGGCTACTTCGAGGAGTTCCGGTCGCAGAGCTGTATCGCCGCCACGGGAAACATGCGCACGCCGATCATCGGGGCGATCAACGGTGCGGTCTTCACGGGTGGCCTCGAGATGGCGCTCGGCTGCGATTTCCTCATCGCGTCGGAGCGAGCGGTCTTCGCCGACACCCACGCCCGCGTCGGGATACTGCCCGGCGGTGGGATGACGGCACGGCTCCCCCAGCTCGTCGGCCTCGCCATGGCCCGTCGGCTGTCGATGACGGGCGAGGTCGTCGACGCCGCACGCGCCGAGAAGATCGGCCTGGTGACCGAAGTCGTGGCACACGAGGGGCTGCTGGAGCGGGCGCTGGAGTTGGCGCGCCAGATTGCCGAGGTGCCGGGCCCAACGATGCTCGGGCTCAAGGAGATCTACACCACCGGGGCGGCGCCGGTGATCGATCCGGCGCTGGCCGCCGAGGAGAAGATCGCGTTCGCGCAGCACCGCGATTTCCCAGACCATTTGGCTGGGCTCGGCGACCAGTTCCGCGCCGTCTCCGAGCGCAACAAGAAACAGATCGAACGCTGACAGTTCGACGGCGGTGAGGGGCCGGCCGCTCCTGACTTCTCGCACTCCCGTCGCCCCGCGAGCGTGCACAGCTGTCCAGCATTCCGCGGCGTGTCGTGTGCAAACACGCACGCTCGCGGTGCAAGGCTAGGCGTCGGTATGCCGTTTGAGGATGAACTCCACCGCGCGGTGACCCTCGAGTCCGGGTAGCGGCGGCAGCGTCGTTCGGTCGACCTGTCTGCGGGCCTGCTCGATGACCGGCGTGTCCGGATCGTAGACCGACAGGTACACGTCATGCGCGGCCAACGATGCGACCGCGGCATCAATGAAGTGGTCGACGACTTCGCCGTGCGTACCGTGCGGACCGCACTCGAAGAACCACCGCGGCTTGTCGGTCAGCGAATCATAAGCGCCTGCAACGGCGTTGGAGAACTCGATGTGGTCACGCTGGTTCGGCGCGCCCGGCGCCCACTCGGGCCCGCTGTAGAGGGTGAGCACCACGTCGGGTGCCAGTTCGGTGATCGTTTCGACGATCTTGGCGCGCAACTCCGGCGTGTCGACGATCTGGCTGTCCGGGAAGTCCCAGAACTCGACGTCGTCGACGCCGACGATGGCGGCGGAGTGGCGCTGCTCGCCTTCCCGCAGCGGGGCCGCCTCCTCCGGCGACATGCCGGGTATGCCGACCTCGCCGCGGCACGCCAGCGCGTAGTGGACGTGCTTGCCCTGCGAGGTCCACTTGGCGACGGCGGCCGCCACGCCGTACTCGGGATCGTCGGGATGAGGTACCAGTACCAGCGCGCTGCGCCAGTCGGTCGGGAAGGGCTGGTGCACGCCCTCAGGCAATCACACCGTCGGCCACGATGGCGGTCGTCTGATCGACCCACTCGTCGTCCAGCGCCTTGTCGGGCCACAGCAGAAGTCTCAGCATGGTCGCACCGCCGATCACCTCGATCAGCCGTTGCGGGTCGACGGCGGGGTGCACGTCGCCGCGGCGCAACGCCTCGGTCAACCGCGTCCCGACGGCGGCGAACACGTCGGTGAAGCGATCCATCACCCGGGCGTTCAACGCGGCGTCGGCGGTCATATCGGCGATCAGACCGGGCAGCGCGGCGCGCACGACCGGGCTGGTGAACACGGCGCCGGTCGCGGCGATCATCGCGCGAATGTCCGCGCGGAAATCGCCCGGCGGCGTCTCGATCGCGGTCGGCGCGGCGGGAAATGCGGCCTCGTGGACGAGCTCGGCCTTGCTCGACCAGCGGCGGTACAGCGCGGTCTTGGTGGTGCCCGCGCGCTCCGCGACCGCGGCCATGGTCAGATTCGAATACCCGATTTCCACAAGCAGATCCGTCGTCGCGCGCAGTATGGCAGCGTCGATACGCGGGTCCCGTGGCCGTCCCGCGCCGCCGGCAGAGGGCGCTCCTGCCGTCCGCGGGCCCTTGTCAATCGAACTCGGGTCTGCTTTCATAACGCTACCCACCGTATCGTAATTAGGCCGGAGGAAGAACCGTGGCTACAGAACCGGCTGTCGAGGACGTCGGCCGACTCCAGCGCTCCGCGCGGGACATCAGCACGCTGCCCGCCGTGATGTCGCAGTGGCTGTCCACCGTGATGCCCGGCGGCACCGCGCCGCAGGTGACCGTGGAGAGCGGCGTCGACTCCAACGGCATGTCCTCGGAGACGATCATCCTGACCGGACGCTGGGAGGCCGACGGCGAACAGCACGAGGAGAAGTGGGTGGCACGTGTCGCGCCCGCCACGGAAGACGTGCCGGTGTTCTCTTCCTACCGGATGGACCACCAGTTCGACGTGATCCGGTTGGTCGGCGAGAAGACCGACGTGCCCGTGCCGACGGTGCGCTGGCTGGAACCGACCGGTGCGGTGCTCGGCACGCCGTTCTTCCTGATGGACTACGTCTCGGGCGTCGTTCCGCCCGACGTCATGCCGTATACGTTCGGCGACAACTGGTTCGCCGACTCCCCTGTGGAGTCCCGGCGCGCCCTGCAGGACAACACCGTCGACGTGCTGGCGAAGCTGCACGCGATCCCCCAGGCCGAGACCGTCTTCGGTTTCCTGGCCGACACCGACGAGCCGAACGCGTTGCGGCGCAACCTGAACTGGCTGCAGTCGTGGTATCGGTTCGCGGTTCCCGACATCGGCAGGTCACCGCTCGTCGAGCAGTCCCTCGAGTGGCTAGAGGCGCACTGGCCCGAGGACGTCGCAGCGACGCAGCCGGTGCTCGTCTGGGGCGATTCCCGGGTGGGCAACGTGCTGTACGAGGACTTCGCGCCGGTCGCGGTGCTCGACTGGGAAATGGCCACGCTGGGGCCACGCGAAATGGATGCGGCGTGGATGATCTTCGCGCACATGGTTTTCCAGGAACTCGCCGGCCTGGCGGGCATGCCCGGTCTGCCCGACTTCATGCGGGAGGACGACGTCAAGGCCACCTACGCCGAGAAGACCGGCGTCGAGCTGGGCGACCTGCACTGGTTCTACGTCTACTCGGGCGTCATCTGGTGCTGTGTGTTCATGCGGACCAGCGCCCGTCGCGTGCGCTTCGGCGAGATCGAGAAACCGGACGACGTCGAAACGCTGTTCTATCACGGCGCCCTGCTGCGGCGCCTCATCGGAGGTGACGCCTGATGCTCGGCCCCATGGACGAATTTCCGGTCCACCAGATCCCGCAGCCGATCGCATGGCCGGGGTCGTCGGACCGCAACTTCTATGACCGCTCGTATTTCAACGCGCACGACCGCACCGGTGACATCTTCCTGATCACCGGCATCGGGTACTACCCGAATCTGGGCGTCAAGGATGCGTTCGTGCTGGTTCGGCAGGGGGATGTGCAGACAGCGGTGCACCTTTCGGACGCTATCGACGCCGACCGGCTCAACCAGCACGTGATGGGCTACCGGGTCGAGGTCAGCGAACCACTGCATCGGCTCCGCATCGTCATGGACGAGACCGAGGGCATGGCCGTCGATCTGACGTGGAACGGATTGTTCGACGTGGTGCAGGAGCAGCGGCACATCCTGCGGGCGGGCACCCGGATCACGTTGGACGCCCAGCGATTCGCTCAGGTCGGCTCCTGGAGCGGCACCATCGCGATCGACGGCGAGGACATCAGCGTCGACCCGTCGGTGTGGATCGGCACGCGGGACCGGTCCTGGGGCATCCGGCCGATCGGCGAGGCGGAACCGGCGGGACGGCCCGCCGATCCCCCGTTCGAGGGCATGTGGTGGCTGTACGTGCCGATGGCGTTCGACGACTTCTCGATCGTGCTCATCATCCAGGAGGAGCCGAGCGGGTTCCGGTCGCTGAACGACTGCACGCGAATCTGGAAGGACGGCCGTGTCGAACAGCTCGGCTGGCCGCGGGTCAAGATTCACTACACGTCGGGCACCCGCATCCCGACCGGTGCCACGATCGAAGCCACCGCAGGCGACGGCACGCCGGTGCGCTTTGACGTGGAATCCAAACTGCCCGTGCCGATTCACGTCGGCGGCGGCTACGGCGGCGACTCGGACTGGATCCACGGCGTATGGAAGGGCGACAAGTTCACCGAACGGCTCACCTACGACATGACCGATCCGGCGATCGTCGGGCGCGCCGGCTTCGGCGTCATCGACCACGTCGGCAGGGCGGTGTGCACCGAGGGCAACGGCACCCCCGCCGAGGGGTGGGGCCTGTTCGAGCACGGCGCGCTGGGCCGCCACGACCCGTCGGGATTCGCGGACTGGCTGACCGTCGCACCCTGAAACGTCGGGCATACACACGCAGTGTCACGGCGGACTCGGTCGGGGCCCGTTCCGGTCCGGCAACAGCGCGGCGCCGGCAAACACTGCGCTGCACCCGAGGAACACCCCGCCGAGCGTGTCCGAGAACCAGTGGGCGCCCAGATAGATGCGCGTCGCGGCCACGATCGCAGTGACGGCCGCGATTCCCAGCCAGATGACCAGATGTCGCGGCTTCCCGCCGCAGGCGATCGCCACAATCCCCATCAGCGACAACGCGGATGCCACGTGACCGGACGGGAAAGTGTGCTCGAGGTATACCGGAATCTGAGCCGCGACTGGCGGGTGGGCGGCGGTGATCACCTGCTTGCCGACAATACTGCCAAGCCCCACGAGGCCCACCGTTGCGGTCACCACAACCCCGGTCCAGATCGAACGACGGACAACGGCGCTGATCAGCGATGCTGCCAACGTCGCCGGAACGATGAAGATCGGCGATCCGATCTGGGTCACATCGAGCGCCAGCTGTAACCGTCGCGGCTTGACGTGATCCTGCACATGCTGAGCGACCGCGGCGTCGATCCCGATCACGTCGCCGCCTCCACGAATGTTGTACGCCACCGCGATCAGTAACGCGAAGGAGCACGCCGAAGCCATCAGACACAGCAATGACCGCAGCCAGAACGGAAACGCATGCGGGCGATCACTCACGGCACCAGTCTGCACGTCGATGATCGCCCGAAGCGGGTCAGCACGGATCAACGGTCTGTAAAGACCGAGCTGATCAAGCCCCGCAAGCCCTGGCGGACCATCGAGGAAGTCGCGTTGGCCACCGCCGATTGGGTGCAATGGTTCATCGGGGCCGACCGATGTGGTGAAGACTGAGAGATTCTTGGGGAGGTGTGCGACATGCCGCGATTTCGTGTGGGGTTGGCCGACGAGATACTGAATGCGCGTTACTCATCGACCGCGTTGGCGCGGGCGAGCTATCTGAGCGCGGCGGCGACTCGGCTTGATTCGTTGTGGGTGGCAGATCATCTCAACGCGCTGATTCCCGATTCGATCGCCAAGCCGCGTTATGTCGGCGCGGCTCGACTGGTTCCTCGTATCGACGCCCACCTGGAACCGTGGACGATGCTTGGGCACATTGCGGCCCGGAACCGGTTGGGTCGCCTGCGGCTGGGCATCGGCGTGACGGATGCGAGCCGCCGTCATCCCGCCGTGACCGCCCAGGCCGCCGCAACGCTCAATCTGCTCACCCACGGTCGGGCGATCCTCGGGCTGGGGGTTGGCGAACGGGAAGGCAACGAACCGTATGGCGTGAATTGGGATAAGCCGGTGTCACGGTTCGAAGAGGCGGTGGCCACGATTCGAACACTGTGGAACTCCGCAGGTGAGCTTGTCTCGCGTGACTCGCCGTATTTTCCGTTGCGGGACGCTGCTTTTCGGCTGCCGCCCTATCGCGGGAAATGGCCCGAACTCTGGATCGCTGCACACGGGCCACGAATGTTGGAGATCACCGGCCGCTACGCCGACGCGTGGATTCCAGCCACCATTTATCGCCCGGATGACTATGCGACGCGTCTGGACATTGTGCGTGGCGCCGCGTCCGACGCCGGACGTGACCCAACATCGGTGATTCCCGCGGCGCTGCTCATGGTCATGACCGGTCGTCACCTCGACGATGTCGAAACGGCGCTGCAGTCTGACATCGCGCGCTCATTGGCGCTCACGGTGCCGGGCGAGGTTTGGGCGCGCCACGGCCGACAGCATCCGCTCGGCGCCGACTTTTCCGGCATGCAGGACATCATTCCGCAAACCATCGACGAGCAATCGGCGTTGTCCTACACCGCACAAGTGCCGAGTTCGTTGATGAAAGAAATAATTCTTGCCGGTACGCCCGCCGAGGTTGTCGATCAAGCGGCGCAGTGGCGTGATCGTGGTCTGCGATATCTGGTGGTGTTGAACGTCAGTTCTTTGCAGCCGAGTCTGCGCAAGGGTCTCATGGCATCAGCGCCCTTCAGCAAGGTCCTATCTGGTTTGAGGAAGCTCGGTAGCCGACCAAGACGTTTTCGCTAGTTGGCATCGCCGTCCTGCCGCGTGACAACACCGGCAACTGCACGAGTTCGGCCTGCGTGAGCCTCTTCGGAGTGGCGCTGGTCGGCGGCTGACTCAGTCACTGGTTTGCGCACCGAACGTGCGCTGGCGGCGAGATTTTGGCCGATTTTTCGCCGTAGCTGCACGTTCGGCGTCGGGGTCGCCGGGCGCAGAAGGCACCAGGTGCCCGGGCTAACTCACCGCGAGCAGCGCGCCGCCTGCGACGACCTCCACAAGGCCGTAGAACCAGTTCGGATAGAACGGCGTCCGGGCATCGACAACCGCGGACACGATGCGGCCCAACGCCATTCCGACGAGCGCCACCCCGACCGTGATCAGGATGCCCTTCTGCACATCGCCCGTGCGGAACGCCGCGTAGCCCAGCACCGCCGCGATCGCCAGACCGAACCCGCCGTAGACAGCCCGCACCTCTGAGCGCGCCACCGGCGAGGCCAGTGTGACGCCGAACGGCCGGATCAACGCTGCGGGCGAGGCCAGCGCATAGACCCCCATGGCGAGGAAGAACGCCGCGATCACCAAGATGACCGCGACAGTCACCACAGTCCCCTACGCCGACTGCGCAGTCTTGGCCTCGACGCGCCCGAACACCATCGACTCCTCGATCCGGTCGAAGCGGTGGTCGATCGTGTCCAGCACATAGTTGTGCCGCACATTCCACGGCCGGTGCGTGCCGGACTTCGGCAGCGCGTGCAGCGCGCGTTGCACGTAACCGGCGTTGATGTTCCATGCCGGCTTCTCGGGCATCGGCACATCGCCGAGGTGCGGGTAGGCGTGGGTATAGCCGTGAGAGTCCATGTACGCCAACAGCTTCGCTACCGAGCGCGCGGTCAGGTCGGCCCGCAGCGTCCACGATGCGTTGATGTAGCCGACGCACCACGCCGCATTCGGAATGTCTTCGAGCATGTGCTCCTTGTAGACGAACCGGTCCTGCGGCTTCACCTCGGAACCGTCGACGCTCAAGGCGACCCCACCGAGCGCCTGCAACTGCAGCCCTGTCGCGGTGACGATGATGTCGGCGTCGACCCGTTTTCCGGAGCGCAGCACGATGCCGGCCTCGTCGACATGGTCGATGTGGTCGGTCACCACCTCGGCGCGCCCGTCACCCACCGCGTCGTACAGGTCGTTGTCGAGGATCAGACACATCCGCTGATCCCATGGGTCGTAGCGGGGCTTGAAGTGGACGTCGACCGGATAGCCTTCTGGCAGATTGCGTTTCGCCGCAGCGCGGATGATCCACCGAACCAACCGCGGCGCCGTGCGGGACAGCGCATAGGTCAGCACGATGAACGCGGAGTTGTACCACCGCACACCCCAGTAGGCGGCGCGCGACGGCAACACCCTGCGGATGGCCTGCACCACCGGGTTGATCCGCGGCGACGACAACATGTACGTGGGCGAGCGCTGCAGCATCGTCACGTGGCCGGCTTCTTTCGCCAGTGCCGGGATCAGGCTCACCGCGGTCGCACCGCTGCCGATGACGACCACGCGCTCGCCCGCATAGTCCAGCGACCCCGGCCAATGCTGGGGGTGCACCACCTCGCCCGTGAACTTCTCGATTCCGGGGAAGTCCGGCGTGTAGGGCTCGTCGTAGTTGTAGTAGCCGGTGCCGAAGAACAGGAACCTGCCCCGGTAGGTCTTCGGTACACCGTCGACCTCGGTCTGCACCGCCCAGGTATCGGAGGTGGAATCCCAATCGGCGGACAGCACACGGGTGTTGAAGCGGATGCGCTCGTCGATGCCGTGCTTGCGCGCGGTCTCGGTGAGGTAGTCGCGAATGTCGGGGCCGTCGGCGACGTTCTCTTCGCCCGTCCACGGCTCCCATGGGAAGCTCAGCGTGAAGATGTCGCTGTCGGACCGGATGCCCGGATACCGGAAGAGATCCCAGGTGCCGCCGATCTGTTCCCGGCGCTCGAGCAGCGTGTACGACAGCTTCGGGTTCTTCTCGTGAATGCGGTACGCGGCGCCGATACCCGAGATCCCCGCGCCGATGATCAGGACGTCGGAGAATTCCTCGCTGGTCTGCTCCTCGCGCACGCGCTCGTCGGCCTGGCCCATCTCGTCTCCCTTGGTCCGCTTGGGTACCACGATATGTGGTCGGCCTCACAGTGCGCCAACGACCTCCGCCAACGTCTCCGGCGCGATCGGCCCTGGCTGATAGAGGCACACCCGGTCGGAGATTCCGGCCACCCGGTCGCGTATGTGGGCCGCGACCTCGGCCGCCGTCCCGCATGCGGCGATGGTGTGCAGCACGTCGTCGTCGACGAGTTTTCCCATCTCCTCCCACCGGCCCTGCTTGGACAACGTGTTGAGTTCGGGCTGCAGATCACCCCAGCCGTGGATCTCGAGCACTGGGCGGTAGGCGGGCGTCGACCCGTAGAACCCCAGCAGACGCCGAGCGGCGCTGTGGTCCTCGCCCACCGAGATGATGATCTCCGGGATGACGGCGAAGTCCTCGACTGACCTGCCCGCAGCCGCGAGCCCTTCCCGCACCGCGGGCATCGTCACCTCGTGCAGGAACCGCTTGTTGCCGAAGGGCATCACCAGCAGGCCGTCGGCGTGCTCGGCGGTCGCGCGGGTCAGCCGCGGGCCCAGCGCGCCCACATAGATCGGCGGCGGCCCGAATGGATTCTCGCCGGGGCTGAACGTCGGCGTCATCAGCGTGTGGCGGTAGTACTCGCCGCGGAAGTCGAGCCGCTCACCGGTCTGCCAGGCATGAAAGATGGCCCGCAGCGCGGCGACCAGTTCGGTCATCCTGGCCACCGGCTTGTCGAAATCCGCGCCGAACCGCTTCTCGATCTGCGTCCGGATCTGCGTGCCCAACCCCAGCGCGAACCGGCCCTCGCTGAGCAGTTGGTGGTCGATCGCCTGATGGGCGAGGTGAATCGGGTTGCGGGGAAAGGCGATTGCGACGTTGGTCATCAGGTCCAGGCCGCCGACGGTCGACGCCAGGGTGAGCGGTGTGAACACGTCGTTGGTGCCTTCGAAGGTGAACACCCCGCTCGCACCGGCGTCGCGGAAGGCCCGCGCCTGTTCGATCGCGTGGATGGGCCCGAACAGCGCTGTCATCACCCTCACGGCGTGAGAGCCTAGTCGGGTGACAAGCAACGCTGACGTCGTTGTCGTGGGGGCCGGGTTTGCGGGCCTGACGGCGGCGCGCGACCTGGTCCGGCTTGGATACGACGTCGTGGTGCTGGAGGGCCGCGACCGGGTCGGCGGACGATCGTCGACCACGACCATCGCGGGCACACCGGTCGACCTCGGCGGCACCTTCGTCGGCCCCACGCAGGACGCCGTCATCGAGTTGGCGCGCGAATTGGGCTGCGAGACGGTGCCCACCCACAGCCTCGGCAAGAACCTCATCAAGTGGCGCGGCCGGGTCCGCGCCTACCGCAGCACCATTCCCCGGCTGTCGATGCTCGAGCTGTTCGACGTGTCCCGTATCCAGTGGCGGTTCGAGCGGCTCTGCCGCCGGTTGTCGATCGCGGAACCGTGGACGGCCGCGCACGCCCTGGCCCTCGACGACCAGACACTCGACCGGTGGCTGCGGTCGTTGCATGCCGGCGCGTCGACCCGCGATCTGATGGCGATCATGTCCAGGGTCACCTGGGGCTGCGAGCCGGACCAGGTGTCGATGCTGCACGCCGTGCGCTACGTCAAGGCCGCAGGCGGTATCGGCCGGATGCTCGACGTCGAAGGCGGCGCCCAGCAGGACCGATTCCCCGGCGGCACCCAGCAGATCGCACTGAAGCTGGCCGACGAGCTGGGTGACCGGGTCCGGCTGGGTGCGGCCGTCCGCCACATCCAACGGCGCAAGGACGGCACCGTCACCGTCGGAGCCGACGGCATCGACGTCACCGCGAAGGCCGTCATCGTGGCCATTCCGCCGGCCCACCGTGCGGCCATCGACTTCTCCCCCGCGTTGCCTGCCGAATACGAGAAGCTGGCGCAACACTGGCCGCAGGGAAACCTGAGCAAGGCCTACGCCGCCTACGAGACGCCGTACTGGCGCGCGAACGGCTGCAGCGGCGAGGCCCTGTCCGACGAAGGGCCGGTGTTCATCACGTTCGACGTCAGCCCCAGCGACGACGGACCCGGCGTCCTGCTCGGTTTCACCGATCCGCGCACGTTCGATCCGCTGACGCCGGCGGAGCGCCGCGAACGCGCACTTGCGGGTTTCGCCGCACTGTTCGGCGACGAGGCGTTGACGCCGATCGACTACATCGACCATTGTTGGGGGACAGAGGATTTCGCACCCGGCGGACCGACGGCCGCCGTGCCGCCCGGTTCGTGGACGACCTACGGCCCGTGGCTGCGCAAACCTGTGGAGGGGATCTTCTGGGCGGGCACCGAAACCGCTGACCAGTGGACAGGTTTCCTCGACGGCGCCGTGCGGTCGGGCCACCGCGCGGCCGACGAGGTGCACGGCGCGCTGTCGGGCTAGAGGGGCTAGTTGGCGCGCCGCTGTTCGTATGCCGACTCGATCAGCCAGCGCAGGTGCCGGTTCACCTCGTCGGGCCTTTCGAGGATCGCGCAGTGGCCACCGGACAGCTCCACGAACTCCGCCAGGTTCGGCGCCGTCCGCGCGATGTGACGCGCCGAGACCATCGGCAGCAGGCGATCGCGTTCGCTGCCGATCACCAGTGTCGGCACGGTGAGGTTGTGCAACCCGATGTGCTGGTGGGTGCCCAGCGAATCGATCAGCTTGCGGGCCCAGCCGCCACGGCTGACGGCGGGCGTCTGGATGAACAGCTCGTAGACGAATTCCGCGACCGCGGGATCCGCGTCTGGGCCCACCGCCATCATCGAGACGAAGCGCCTGCTGGGCCGCTGCGCCGCTCGCAGCAGCGGAGCAGCGCCGAACGTCCGCAACAGGGTCTCCGCGGCGCGCACCCTGGCGTTGGTGAGCGGCGGCGGAACCGGCACCAGCTGCACATGACGCAGCAGGTCGCCGGTGGTGGTGTTGATCAGGGCGACCGCGTCGGCGCGCTCGGTCACCCGCCGCGGGTACCGCTCCGACCACGAACTGATCGCGATGCCGCCCATCGAATGGCCCGCTATCACCGCGCGCTCGCCGGGGTGCAGCGTCGCCTCCAGGACGGCGTCGAGGTCGGCGGCGAGGAAGTTCAGCCCGTAGTTCGCCCGCCGGGACGGCACACCGCTGCGGCCGTGGCCTCGGTGGTCGTAGGCGATGACCCGGTAATCACGAGCCAGGTTGGCGATCTGATACGCCCACACCCGGATCGCGCAGGTGATGCCGTGGGCCAACACGACGGGATAACCGTCCTCGGGACCGAACTGTTCGACGTGCAACTGGGTGCCGTCGCCGGCGCGCACCTTCATCGGTCGCGATGGCGGCAGTGCATCGACCGCGGCGATCCGCCGCGCATTGCGCTTGACCTGGTGACCTCTCGGCATAGCTGGCAAATAGTACCGTCAGGCCCCGGCCGGTCCGTGAACCCGAGGCTGTTAAATGGGGCGATGCGCGCAATTCAGATACCCCGCCTCGACGGACCATCGGCCGCGGAGCTTGTCGAGCTCGACGAGCCCACCGACGAGAACGCGGTCATCGTCGAGGTGCACGCGGCCGGGGTGGCGTTCCCCGACGCCCTGCAGTCCCGCGGGCTGTACCAGTACAAGGCGGAGCTGCCGTTCGTGCCCGGCGCGGAGATCGCGGGCGTGGTGCGCAGCGCGCCCTCCGACAGTGGTTTCTCCGCAGGTGACCGGGTCGCCGGGCTGACGATGCTCAACGGCGGCATGGCCGAAGTCGTTGCGCTGCAACCGGAACGAGTGTTCAAGCTGCCCGACAACGTGTCGTTCGAGGCCGGCGCGGGCCTGCTGTTCAACGACCTCACCATGCATCACGCGCTGCGCACCCGCGGCAGACTGGCCGAGGGGGAAACCGTACTGGTGCAAGGCGCAGCCGGCGGCATCGGGACCTCGACTCTGCGGTTGGCGCCCGCGTGGGGCGCGGCACGGACCATCGCGGTGGTCGGCAGCGAGGACAAGATCGCGGTCGCCGAGGCCGCCGGCGCCTCCGACGTGGTGCTGGCCGACGGTTTCAAGGACGCCGTGATGGCCTTGACCGACGGCAAGGGCGTCGACATCGTCGTCGACCCGGTCGGCGGTGACCGGTTCACCGACTCGCTGCGCTGCCTGGCGCCCGGCGGCCGGCTGCTCGTGATCGGCTTCACCGGTGGCGACATTCCGACCATCAAGGTGAACCGGTTGCTGCTCAACAACGTCGACGCGGTGGGCGTCGGCTGGGGCGCATGGACATTCACCCACCCCAACTATCTGCGCGAGCAGTGGGACGAGCTGGAGCCGCTGCTGGCGTCGGGCAAGGTGTCGGCGCCGGAGCCGGAAGTCTATCCCCTGGAGCGGGCAGGCGAAGCGATCGCGTCGCTGGAGAACCGTTCCGCCAAGGGCAAAGTGGTCGTCACCCTCCGGTGAGGCTGCTTCCGCGGCGCCGTGGCGTCGCCGTCGAAACGTTCGATGCGGAAGCGGGTCGGTGGACGGTATCAGCCGCCGCGACTCCCGTTGACTGCGATGAGTTGACGGTGAGCACCTACAACGTCTGGAACGACAGCAAGCACGCTGAAGTGCGCTATCAGGCGATCGCGCAACTACTTTCGCGGCGCGAGCCCGATATCATGGTGTTCCAGGAGATCACGGGCGTATCGTACGACATCCTTTGCGGCCAGGCATGGATCCGCGACGGATATTCGTGCGCCGCGGTCGTCGGCGGCGACGCGGGCAACTACGGCATGCTGCTGCTGTCCCGGCTGCCCATCACCCAGGTCACGTACACGCGACTGCCTTCGCGTCAGTCGCGCGGGTTCCTGCAAGCCGAACTGGCGTTGACCGGAAGCCGGACCGTCGTGTGCTGCGTACACCTCGACAGCGGGAAGGCGTCGGCGCGCCTGCGCGGATGGCAGCTGCGCAGAATCTTCCGCACGCTGCGGTCGGCGCACGACGCCGTTGTGCTCGGCGATTTCAACATGCGCGACGCCGAAAACCCGCGTATCGCGGCTCCGTATCGCGACCTCTGGCCGGAACTACGCCCCGCTGACGACGGCTTCACCGAGGACACGTCGATCAACCACATGCGCTACGACATGAAGGACAAGCACCGCCAGGTGCGGTTCGACCGTGTCTTACTCGAGGGTCGGCGCTGGGCGCCGGCCGGCATCGAGTTGCTGGGGACGGAGCCCATTTCGGCTCAGTTGCCGCGGGTGTTCCCGTCGGATCACTTCGGGGTGGAATGCCTTCTCAGAGACCGAAATCCATAGGCCGGCCCTGCGGACCCACCGCGGACTTGGCGGCGACCGCAGTGGCCACCGCGTTCCCGCCCTGCCGGGTGCCGACGACCATCACCTCATCGTTCACCGCGAACGATGAGGCAGGACTGGCATTTTGGCCGTTGTTGGTGATGGCGGTGGTGTTCGACGTGATGCTGTAGGTCTGAATCGATCCGTCGGCGCTCTGTGTCGTCAGCGAATCGGGTGTGACGGCGACCAGTCGACCCTGCTGGCTCAGCGGCTGTTGTTGCGCGGCCGGTGGCGAAATGGACGGCGCGGGCGCGTCGGGCTCGACGAGTTCGACGATCGCTGCAGCGAGGACGCTGGACACGCCCACCGACGCGGCGATCGAGCCGACTACCAGGTTCGACCTCGATGACCTCGCGCGATGTCTTCCACTCATGGGCCTTTCTCCACAACTCGACACGGCTGTCGTTGCTAAGCGGTGTATCCCGAGCAAAGCCCGGCGAAACACCCAACCATGACGAGTCTGTGACGCCATGCCTATAACGCCTGCTGGAGGGCGTTTTACGACGCTGCGTCGTGCACTCTGAAAGGAGCCCCGCGCAAGCCTCCGAAGGAGCAGCGCACATGAATTTCACACTGTCCGACATCGCCGCACGACAGGGCGATGCGATCGACTCGCGTTACCACCCGTCAGCCGCGGTGCGCAGGCAGCTGAACAAGGTGTTTCCCACCCATTGGTCGTTCCTGCTGGGTGAGGTCGCCCTCTACAGCTTCATCGTGCTGCTGATCACCGGGGTCTACCTGACCCTGTTCTTCGATCCGTCGATGACCGAGGTCACCTATCAAGGTATCTACCAGCCACTGCGCGGCGTGGAGATGTCGAAGGCGTACGCATCGACCCTCGACATCAGCTTCGAGGTGCGGGGCGGGCTGTTCGTCCGCCAGGTTCACCACTGGGCCGCCCTCCTGTTCGCCGCGTCGATCATGGTGCACCTCGCACGCATCTTCTTCACCGGCGCCTTCCGCCGACCCCGGGAGACCAACTGGGTGATCGGCTCGCTGCTGTTGATCCTGGCGATGTTCGAGGGCTTCTTCGGTTATTCGCTACCCGACGATCTGCTGTCCGGGACGGGTGTGCGCGCGGCGCTGTCGTCGATCACGCTCGGCATGCCGGTGATCGGGACGTGGCTGCACTGGGCGTTGTTCGGCGGCGACTTCCCCGGCGACATCCTCATTCCCCGCCTGTACGCGATCCACATCCTGCTCTTTCCCGGCATCATGCTGGCGCTCATCGGTATGCACCTGGCGATGGTGTGGTTCCAGAAACACACGCAGTTCCCCGGGCCCGGCCGCACCGAGAGCAACGTGGTCGGCGTCCGCGTGATGCCGGTCTTCGCGGTGAAGTCCGGTGCGTTCTTCGCGATGACGACCGGCATTCTCGGCCTGATGGGCGGCCTGCTCCAGATCAACCCGATCTGGCAACTCGGCCCGTACAAACCGGCGCACGTGTCGGCCGGGAGCCAGCCCGACTTCTACCTGATGTGGACCGATGGACTGATCCGGCTGTGGCCGGCATGGGAGCTCTACATCGGCGATTACACGGTGCCCGCAGCGGTTGCGGTGGCACTGTTGATGGGGCTCGTATTCCTCCTGCTGATCGCCTACCCGTTCATCGAACGCAAGGTGACGGGCGACAAGGCGCACCACAACCTGTTGCAGCGGCCGCGAGATGTCCCGGTGCGCACCGCCGTTGGCGCCATGGCCATCGCGCTCTACATCGTGCTGACGTTCAGCGCGATGAACGACATCATCGCCTACAAGTTCCACATCTCGCTGAACGCCACGACCTGGGCCGGCCGCATCGGCATGGTGGTGTTGCCCGCGATCGTCTACTACGTCACCTACCGGTGGTGCGTTGCGCTGCAGCGCAGCGACCGCGCGGTGCTCGAGCACGGCATCGAGACCGGCATCATCAGACGGCTGCCGCACGGTGCCTACATCGAGCTGCACCAGCCGCTCGGCCCCGTCGACGACCACGGCCATCCGATCCCGCTGCAATACCAGGGCGCTGCGCTACCCAAGCGGATGAACAAGCTCGGGTACGGCGGCTCGCCGGGCACCGGCAGCTTCCTTCGCGCGGACCCCGCCGATCAGCACGATGCCCTGGTGGAGGCCGAACACGCCGCGGAACACAAGGCGCTCACCGCATTACGCGAACGTCAGCTCACCGATTCACGTCGTCCAACGGCAACGGTTCGGGACCGCACTGACGCCGCATCGAGAACCGTTGCCGCAGAAGGCGATCAGAGGTACGGGTCGCACCAGGCGCTGATGATGCGCGCCGCCCGGGCAGCCTGGTTCTTCTCGGTCAGGAGGTGACTGGCACCCTCGAGCGAGACGAAGCTGCGGGGGTGGCGGGCCGTGCGGAAGATCTCGCTCGCATTGGCGATGCCGACAGTGTTGTCGGTCGGTGAATGCAGCACGAGCAACGCCCTGCGCAGCGTGCGGATGTGCTCGCGCAGATCGGCCTTGCGCACATCCTCGATGAAGTGGCGCTTCAGCGTGAGCGCCTTTCCGCCGACCGGAAACGGCGCCTCCCCCTCGGCCTCGATCCGCGCCAGCAGTGCGTCGTAGTTGCGCTCGACGTGGCCGGGGTCGTAGGGCGCTCCGATGCTCGCCACCGCCGCGACGCTCGGACAGTCGTGCGCGGCCGCGAGCACGGCGGATCCGCCGAACGAGTGCCCGACGAGTAGGTGCACCTCACGGCCGCTGTCGTTCATGAACTCCACCGCACGCGCGGTGTCGGCGACCTTATGGGAGAACGACCCGTCGCCCCAGTCCCCTTCGGAATCGCCGAGACCCAGGTTGTCGAAGCGGAGCATGCCGACACCCTCGCTGGCGAGCTGCTTGCAGATCCGGCTCGCGGCCGGGCTGTCCTTGCCGAGCGTGAACCCGTGCGCGAAGACGCCCCATCCGCGGACCTCACCGTCGGGAAGATCGATCAGCCCCGCCAGCGTGGGGCCGGTGGTGCTGACGAACGTGACGCGTTCGGCCACGGTCCTAACCGACCAGCTCGGGATGGAACGCCGCCACCATCCGGCGGAAGCCGTCCTGCCAGTCGACCGTGGTGCCGCCGACGAGCTCGCGCATCAGCGTCGCGTCGGTCGGGTTCCCGCGCAGCGCCTGCGCACTCTTTTCGAAGACCGGCTCCTTGCCGATCAGCGACCCGATGTAGGTGCACCACTCCTGGAGGCTGACGGCTTGTTCGCCGCACCAGTTGACGGTGGGCGCAGGAACTGCGGCCGCATCGAGCAGCTTGGGGATCATGGCGATGATGTCGTCCTCGTGGATCGGGTTGTACACGGCGGGGCCGCCCTCGGGCACGGGAATCGGGATGCCGCCGAGCATCATCTCCATGTGGAAGAACGGCCAGCCGCCGTTGTCGCCGTAGGGCACGTTGAGGCGAGCGATGATCGCGGGCACGTCGAGGGCGCGCGACATCGTCCGGACGACGACCTCCCCGGCGATCTTCGAGATGGAATAGGTCGGGAACATCGGCTTGTGGTTGTCACCGAGGGCGGCGCGTTCGGTGCGGGGTTCGTCGTCGGGCGGGTCGTAGACGGCGGCCGACGAGCAGTGCAGAAACGCCTTCGCGGTGCGGCAGTGCGCCATCAGCAGGCCGGCTGATTCGGCGTTCGCCGCGAGATCCTTGTCCCATCGCCCACTCTTGGCGACCGCCAGGTTGAGCACATAGTCGAAGTCGGTCGGCAGCCCGCTGAAGTCGCCCGATGCGAGGTTCACGGTCTCGCACCGAACCCCCACCTTCTGCAGGCTTTCGCGTGCCGCCGCATCGGTGAAGCGGGCGATACCCCACACCTCGTTGTCGGTCGCCAGCGCTTTGGCGACGGGTGCGGCGACCTGGCCATTGGGACCGGTGATCAGAATCTTGGCTCCGCGCATTGGCTGATCGTAGGGAATGCTCAGCCCGCGGCGTGCCGGTTGAGGAAGTCCACGACCGCCTCGGCGGACAGGTCGTTGCGGTGGCCGGCCACCATACGGCCGGCACCCTGCACGTAGACGAACTCGACCTGCGGAAAGCGGGCGAGGAATCCCTCGGCGCGGTCCTCGCTGACGAGGTCGCTCAGCGCTCGCTGAACTCGTGGCGCTGGGCGATGGCCAGCAGTTCTTCGCGAACGGTCGAATCCGGCATTGCGTTGATCCTCGCATAGAGGCGCCGCCGACTACGGGCGCGCTTCACATCTGCGCGGAACTGCGCGAAAGACATTTCCTCAACTCCTTCATCAACACCCCGGGTCTCGGGGTGCGTTTGCTGTAGCGATCCACTTGGGCGGATTACCTATTAGTGGAACGCGTCGATCCTCCTTGTTAATTCTGAGTTAATCAACTTTTCCGGGGTGATCTTGGCTACACGTCGCGGCTGGGTAGTGTTTGCTGTGACGGGCGTCACCCGGGGGCGCGACAAACCATGCGCGAAAGGCGGCAACGTGGACATCTTTGCGGAGTGGCGCAGCGGAGCGACGACGCTGGCCTGGCGGTCGACGACGGAGGCCAACCACCGAGCCGACGTCAGCGTGTTCGTCCGGCGCACGGGCACACTCGGCGCACCGGCGCTGGTGTGCGTGCACGGCTTTCCCACGTCCAGCATCGACTACTACGCACTGACACGGGAACTGAAGAAAGAGTTCGACATCTTCGTGCTGGACTTCCCCGGCTACGGACTCTCCGACAAGCCGCAGGCGCCCTACGTCTACTCGCTCTACGACGATGCGCGTCTGCTCGTCCACGCGATCACCGACGTGTGGAATCTGACCGACTACCGGATGGTGACCCACGATCGTGGCAGCAGCGTCGGGATGATCGCGTTGGACATCCTCGCCACGGAACATCCGGATGCCGTGCCTGCCGACGTGGTCATGACCAACGCCAACATCTATCTTCCGCTGGCCAACCTCACCGCGTTCCAGACTGCGCTGCTCGACGATGCGACCGCACGCGCCACGGCGGCGGCGACGACGCCGGAGCTGTTGGCGGCCGGTCTGGGAGCCACCACCTTCATGCCGCGGCGCAACCTGGAGGACCAGGAGATCGCGGCACTGGCGAAGTGCTTCGCGCACAACGACGGAGTCCGCGTGCTGCCCGACACCATCAAGTATCTGCACGAGCGCGCCGCTGACGAAACCCGGTGGCTCGAGGCGCTTTCCACCCGTGATACCAACCTGACCCTGGTGTGGGGCGTGCACGACAGCGTCGCGCCGTTGCGGGTCCCCAACCACGTGTGGCAGACGTATCTGAAGAACAAGCCGGGACGAAACCGCTACTGGGTGGTGCCGGCCGCCGACCACTACGTGCAATGCGATGCGCCGGCTCAGCTGGCGCAGATCATCAGGCTGACGGCCGAAGGCTCCGACATCGCGCTCCAGACGCTGGGCGACCAACCCGATGGCGCGGTCCTGGTGGATCAGAGCTCGCCTGAAGGTAGTTGACCGGTCGACTAATATTGATTGGATGCCACGACCACCGAACCCCGAGGTACGTCGCCGCCTAGTTGGCGCAGGACTGGAACTCGTGCACTCCCGGGGGTTCGCCGCCAGTGGCGTCAAGGACATCACCGACGCCGCCGGCGTGCCGAAAGGGTCGTTCTACGCGTACTTCCCCAGCAAGGAGGCGCTCGCCGCTGCGATCCTGGAGCACTACTGGTCAGACATCGAGATGAGGCTGCTGCCGATCCTTGACGCGGATGGGTCGGCGCGGGGGCGAATCAAACGCTTCTTCCATGCGCTCGCTGACGAGCACGAGGCGGGCGACTTCCTGCTCGGCTGCCTGGTCGGCAAGCTGTCGCTCGAGCTTGGCGGCTCGAGTGAACCGGTTCGTGCCGAGCTGCTCCGCATCCTCGATCGGTGGGACGAGGCTCTGACAGAGTGCGTCCGTTCCGGCCAAGGCGGCTCCGGGGAGATCCGGGCGGACCGAGATGCTGCGGAACTCGCCTCTCTGCTGATCGAGGCATGGGAGGGCGCGGCCCTTCGGGGGAAAGTGACCCGCAGTCGTATCCCGTACGCACGGTTCGAAGCGGTCACTGTGCCAGCGCTCATCCACTGATCCGTCGTGGTCAGCAACATCACATCGACTTCTGTGGAATAAATAGCCGACTGGTCATCTATATTATTGTTATGACCTTCCCGGCCATCTACGCCGAACCGCAGAGCCCCGCGCTACCCGGTTCCGGCTTTGTCCTCGATCCCGAGCACGCCGCGCTCGTAATCACTGATCCGCAGGTCGATCTCCTCAGCCCCGGCGGCGCCTCGTGGCCGGTTTTCGGGCAGAGCATCCGCGAGAACGACACCGTCACTCACATCGGCGAACTGTTCGACGCCGCGAAGCTGACGGGAATCACCGTCGCCGTGTCGCCGCACTACTTCTACCCGACCGACAACCAGTGGCTGTTCGGCGATCCGCTCGAGAAGTTCATGAGCGGGGTCGGGATGTTCGCCCACGGGGCGCCTATTCGACAGACGGCCTCGCCGGCTCCGGCGCCGACTTCCTGCCCGCCTACCATCACCACATTCACGACGGGCAAACCGTGATTGCGTCCCCGCACAAGATCGTCGGTCCCGAGTCGAACGACCTCGTGCTCCAACTGCGCAAACGCGGAGTAAACCAGGTGATCCTTGCGGGAATGGCCGCCAACCTCTACGTCGAAGGCCACATGCGTGAACTCGTCGAGCAGGGGTTCGAAGTGGCCGTCGTCAAGGACGCCACCGCGGTCGCACGCCTGCCCGAAGGTGACGGCTACCTCGCGGCGCTGGTGAACTACCGGTTCCTCGCTAGCGCGGTCTGGACCACAGCCGAAGCTGTCGTCCTGCTCAAAGAGTCCGACAGAGAAGGAGATTGAAGGACATGGCTTCACATGAGGATCTCAGACAGCGCACCTTTGCGTTGAACGATGGCAATGGGGAGATTCCGGCGCTCGGATTCGGCACGTTGCTTTCGGATAGCAGTCAGACACGCAACTCCACCAAGGCCGCGGTCGATGCTGGTTTCCGCCATCTCGACTGCGCCGAACGGTACCGAAACGAAGAAGAGGTCGGCCTGGCGCTCAAAGACTTGATCGCCGACGGGACGGTCCGCCGTGAGGACCTCTTCGTGACCACAAAGCTCTGGAACAACAACCATCGCCCTGAGAGGGTCAAGCCGGCGCTGCAGGCCAGCCTGAACAGACTCGGGTTGGACGCGGTCGACCTGTATCTGATGCACACGCCGTTCGCGTTCAAGCCCGGCGACGACCAGGACCCCCGCGACGCGCATGGCGCCGTCATCTACGACGACGGTGTCACCTTGACGGAGACATGGGCAGCGTTGGAAACGCTTGTCGATGAGGGACTTTGTCGAGCGATAGGCCTGTCCGACATCGGCGTGGAGGGAACGCGAAGTATCCTCGCCTGCGCCCGAATCAAGCCGGCGGTCGTCGAGGTCGAGTCGCACCCCTATCACCCGCAGTGGGACCTCCACGAGCTGTGCAAGACCGAGGGCATCATCCTGCTGGCGTTCGCACCGCTGGGGCATGCGTTGGAGCCGCGACTGCTGGACGACCCTCTGATCGTCTCGATGGCTCGGCGCTATGGAAAAACGCCTGCGCAGGTCCTTCTGGCGTGGGGAATTCAACGCGGCTCCGCTGTGCTTACGTCATCCGTCAAGCAGGCACGCATTAACGAGAACGTCGATGTCACTGCGATTCCCGAGACCGCGATAGAAGAAATAAATATCGGCCTCGAAACCCGCTACCGGTTCAACTCTGTCGTAGACGCAGGAGAGCCGGGCTTTCTTGAAGTGCCCGCGGGTAGGTACTGAGAGAGTGTGGCGATGGCCGGCTGCGCAGAGCGTCGACGCGCTCTGCGCAACTGGCTGGAACGGGGCCCCGACATGATGTGCCTCGACGACAGTGCAGACTGGCTGCAGCCACTGATTTCTGCACTGCATCTCGCACAGCGAGAGCAACTCAGCACCAATGATCCCCAGCCCACGAGATCGCCGTCCGTCAGGCGGCGGTCTTGATTCTGCTAGGGGGCGCTGGGGTGGACCAAGTCGACGAGGTGCCTCAGGCGCGATTCCTACTGCGCGGGCGGAAAGACCTTCTCGGCGGCCACCGGTGCAACCCCGAGTTCAGCGGCGACCGCATCGATCGCATGTCGCGCGATGTCGAGGTCGACCCGACCGTCGGGGGTGAAGTAGGGGGCGACGTAGCGCTCGTAATGTTGTTGAACCTCAACCTGTGTCAGCCGCTTGAGGAACGAGCCGAGGTAGTGAACGGCCAGGTCCGGTTGTTCGGCGATGGTTCGCAGCGCCCGCTCGTTGGCCCGCACCAGCGCCAGCAGTGCTGGGCTGTGCAGTGGAATGTGAGCAGGATCCACCGCAACTCCCACGGTGGGGATCTGGAAGTGATCGCCGACCCACGCCAGCAGATGAAACCCTTCTTCTGCGGCGACCTGTTCAGGCGAGAGAGTGCTGCCGACGTAGGCGGCGTCGATGGACCCATCCCGCAGGCGTCGCAGATCCATCTGATAATCACCCGGAGCCCGCGCCACGCATTCCAGGTGGCGGTCGGGGTCCAGACCGTGCTTCCGCAGGACGATACGGGCGAAACAACCGGGGGCGGTATGGCCGGCGTGGACGGCCAGGCGACGCCCGCGAAGGTCTTCCATCGATTTCACATCGGCGTTGCCGAGAAACCAGAAGAGCGGACGATGAGTGTTGACGCTGAGCATCGTCCAGTCGATGCCGTCGGTCAGCCGCGACAGCAGGGCGCGGCCCAGGCCGATCGTGGCCCCGCGACGCACTCGCTCCGTTTCCCAGCCGACTCCGTCGCGGATGGCGACGTGGACGCCTTCATCTTCGTAATACCCCTCCTGGTCGGCGACATAGGCAACCAGTTCCTCGTGGTACCCGTGTCCGACATAGGTCAAGTCAATGGTGTGCATATCCGATTCCGTCTTTCGCTTCTGATGAACTCCGCAGCGGCACAGGGAGTTCTGTTTCGTGACGACCGTGGTTGACGTTCATTTCGATGGCGCATAGATGAGATCGGCGGCTACGGAGGCGACGCCGATTTCGGCGGCGACCGCGTCGATCCCGTGCTGCACGACGTCGAGGTCGACGTGGCCGTCGGGGATGAAGTACGGACCGATGTGGCGCTCGTAGTACTGCTGCGCTTCATCACGTGTGAGCCGGTTGAGGAACGAGGCGATGTAGTCCACCGCCAAGTCAGGCTGTTCGGCGATCGTGTGCAGCGCGTGCTCGTTGGCCCGCACCAGTGCCTGCAACGCGGGGCTGTCCAGCGGGATGTGGGTGGGATCCACGGCGACACCCACGGTGGGTATCTGGACGTGATCGCCGATCCAGGCCAGCACGTGAAACCCCTCTTCCTCGGCGACCTGTTCGGGTGAGAGCGTGGTGCCGACACAGGCGGCGTCGATGGAGCCTTCCCGCAGGCGTCGCAGATCCATCTGATAATCACCCGGAAACCGCATCAGACATTCCAGGTCGCGATCGGGGTCCAGTCCGTGCTCGCGCAAGACGATCCGGGTGAACCATCCGGGGGCGGTCTGGCCGGGGTGAACGGCCACGCGGCGCCCGCGAAGATCAGCCATGGATGTCACATCGGCGTTGCCGATGAACCAGAACATCGGGCGAAGGGTGTTGACGCTGAGCACTGTCCAATCGATACCGCCGGTCAGCCGATGCAACAGGGCGCGGCCCAGACCGATCGATGCGCCGCGGCGCAGCCGCTCCGGATCCCAGCCAACCCCGTTGCGGATGGCGACGTGGACACCCTCGTCCTCGTAATAGCCCTCCTGGTCGGCAATTTGGGCAACCAGTTCCTCATGGACACCACGCTCGACATACGCCAGATCAATCGTGTGCATCGCCGAACCTTAGAAAAGTCCTCGGCGTGCACCGGCGTCCAACGCCAGTGTTGCGCCGTGCAACGCGTCGGCCTCGGATGCCAGCAATTGCACTACGGCCCAAGCGACCTGGTCGACCGTGGTCATCTGACCCAACGGTGAGTGGGAGCGGTATTCGTCGAGGACGGTCTCGACGTCGACGCCACGTTCCTTGGCTGCGGCGCCGGCGAACCGACGGAGCCGATCGGTGTCCAAGGCACCCGGAGCGATCATGTGCACCGTCACCCCCCGTGGCCCGTAGGCGTCGGCGAGCTGGCGAATGAGATTGGCCAGGGCGGCGTTGGTGACACCGGCCCCGCAGGTCTGCGGCGTGGGCTCGGAACCGAAATGACCACCGATGGCGACGATCCGGGACCCCTGGACAAGGCGGTCGTCGACGGCTCGGATGAGACGCAGCAGTCCACCGAGCTTCAACGACACCGCGCGGCCAAGCGCGTCCGGTTCGATCGTGGCCAGCGGCCCGGCCGGCGGGACGGCCGCAGTCTGGACCACCATCCGGACTGGTCCCGACACTGCGGCGGCGATCGCCTCCCGTGACGAGTCATCACCAATGTCTGTGGTGCATACCGTGATCCCGTCGTCGGATGCCCGCAACTGCTCGAGGCGATCACGGTCGCGGGCCACGGCGACTACCGGCACCCCGGCGCCGCGCAGCCGCCCGACGATGCCGGCGCCGACCTCGCCTGTCGCTCCGACAACAACGGCTTGCCCGCTCGCGTTCATGGAGACGTTCCTTCCGGTTCTGTCGTGTGAGTGTCGGCTTCAATCCATCGCAAGGCCACCGTTGACCGGCAGGTAGTGGCCGGTGGTGAAACCCGCTCCCTCACTGGTCAAGAACGCCACCGTGCGGGCCACCTCGTCGGGGCGCACGAGTCGTCCCATGGGGTTGGTTGCGCCAAGGCGACTCAACTGGTCGGCCGGAAGCTGCCCGGTCACCCTTGTTTCGTCGACTGTGGCAGGCGCGACGAGGTTCGCGGTGATCCCATGCGGCGCCAGCTCGAGTGCGATGTACCGGACAAACTGGTCGAGTGCCGCCTTGGCGGTGCCCAGCGTGATCATCCCTTGGCGCGGCTGGCGTGACAAGCCCGTGCTGAGATAAACCAGTCGACCGTAGTTCCGGGAAATCATGCCCGGCACAACGGCTTTGGTGATCAGAAATGCGGCACGCAGCTCGCGGTCCAACTTGCCGCCGAGCTGCTCCCAGCTCAAGTCGGCGAACGACGTGACATCGAACGGGATCAATGCGTTGTGCACGAGCACATCGACCCGACCCCACTGCTGTTCGGTTTCGGCCACCATGGCCGCCACATCGTCGGCGTCGGTGACATCGGCCCGGATCGCCGCGGCCTCACTACCCGCCGCAGCCACCGTCCGGACCACCTCGTCTGCCTGCTCGGCACTGGACCGGTAGTTGACGACGACTCGAAACCCCTGCTCCGCGAGGACTTTAGCGGTCGCCGCACCAATACCGCGACTGGCTCCGGTGATTAGAGCAACACGACTCATCACTCACACCTTCGTCCCTGGCCGCGCGACATCGGGACCCCATTCAGGGCATTGGCAGTCATCTCCAAGATTCCTTTCACCAGTCAGCACACCCTCGATTCCACTGTTCTCGCGAAGGCTAACCTGAGTCAAATACATGTTTTGATAGATCTTCCTAAATTAAACTCAGTTTTATGCGAATGACGTTGCGCCAGATGGAATACTTCGTTGCCGTCGCCGAACACGGCTCCATCGCCGCGGCCGCCGCCGAGCTGCCCATTTCTGAGTCAGCGGTATCGGTGGCGATCTCCGAGCTCGAGAACATCGTGGGAGTGCGATTGCTTCATCGTGTGAGGGCGCGGGGCGTCACGCTCACCACCGCAGGGTCCGCACTGCTCCCGGAACTGCGGTCGGTTGTGACACGAGCACGTGAGCTCGAGCGCAACGCCGCTGATCTTGGCAGCGCGGTGGCGGGCGAACTCAAGGTCGCACTAGACCCGGTGCTCACTCCGGTGCTGCTTCCCCAACTCATGTGGGGATTCCTCAACCGCTACCCCGCAGTGAAGTTCAGCTTCTTGGAGGGCACGACCAGCGAGGTGCAGGACTGGCTCATTCAAGGTCGATGCGACGTAGTTCTGATGTACGACCTCGGTGTGCGCGACGGCCTCAGCGCATACCCTCTTTTCACCGTCCGGCCCAAAGTTCTTGTGGCGGAGAGTTTCGTCGCCGCGGAAGTTCACACCATCACGCTGCGCAGCCTCGGAAACGAGCCCATGATTCTCATCGATATCTCACCCGGCGAGACCTTCTATCGCGCGATCTTGTCTTCCGCCGGGGTGACGCCTCGGGTCGTGCATGAGACCTCGAGCGTGGAAGGCGTGCGCGCGCTCGTCGCGCGTGGATTCGGATGGTCCATGCTCCTGCAGGAATCCCGCACCAACCTCAGCTACGAGGGACGCCCATACCGCGAACTCGACATAGTCGACGACGTCCCCAACGTCGCACTGCTGGCCGTGACGCTACGCGAGCGTCTGCCGCGCCGGACCACCGCTTTTCGGGACTACTGCACGAAACATTTCGCCGCGGGCAATTAGGCTCGCCTTCTGGCCGAAGCCACTCGGCGGCAGGCGACCAGGAGAAGGCCCGCATGCCGGCTTCCGGCCGTGCCCGCTAACCGTGCCGGTTGAGGAAGTCCACGATCGCCTCGGCGAACAGATCGTTGCGGTCGCCGGCCACCATGTGTCCGGCACCCTGCACGTCGACGAACTCGACCTGCGGAAAGCGGGCGAGGAACTCCTCGGCGCGGTCCTCGCTGACGAGGTCGCTCACCTGACCGCGCACGAGAAGCATCGGCACGTTGTCGGCGAGGATCGCCTCGATCGCCTTGTGCATGCGATCCGGGTCGGTCACCTCGATCGGCGGGTTGGCGGCGGTGCCGTCGATGAACTGCGGATCCCAGTGCCAGTACCAGCGGTCGCCGCGGCGACGAAGGTTGGCGCGCAACCCATTCAGGTCCGCGGGGCGGGGCCGGTGCGGGTTGTAGTCGGCGATCATGTCGGCCACCTCGTCGAGTGAGGCGAAACCCTCCACCATCTTCTCGGCCATGAAGTCGTGAATCCGCGCCGCGCCGGACGGGTTCATGCTGGGCACGATGTCTACCAGGACGACAGCCCTGGCAATGCCGAGCGCGAGTTCGCCGGCGAGCAGCATCGACGTGAAGCCGCCGAGCGACGCCCCCACCAAGACGGGGTTGGGCGGCAGTTGCGCGAGCACGGTGCGCACGTCGTCGGCGAAGGTGGTGACCCGGTAGTCCCCCTCGCTCGACCAGTCGGATTCACCGTGGCCGCGAAAGTCGACGGTGACGGCCTGCCACCCGCGGTCGGACACGGCGGCAGCGGCGCGGGCCCACGAACGCCGGGTCTGCCCGCCGCCGTGCAGAAAGACCACGGCGGGTGCCTGCGGGTCGCCGAGCCTGTCGGAGACGATGCGAATGCCGTCGGGCGCCTCGGTCACGAATGGCTCAGGCGCTGCGGTCATCCTCGGATCGTAGGGTGCGGTGGTTCACCACAGCACCGCGATGCCCGCGACGGTCAGGGTCAGCAAAGCAACTACATGGCGTCGTAGTTCCGTGATCGGAGCGGACTGCGGCGATGGCGTATGCAATGCGCTTCGCGGGGTAACCGTCACCGCGATGACCGCACAACCGCCTGACCCCGCCCCCGCGCGAACACCGGGTCTCGAGCCCGGTGGCGGCGTTCACCCCGGTGACCTGCCGCCCGACTCGGCGCAGACGTCCGGCCTGTCGGAAGCTCAGCCGCGCGTGCGCAGGCGGTTCACGCCGACCACAGTCGTCGGCATCGTCGCCGTCGTCGTATTTGTTCTGTTGTTCGTCGTGACAGGAGTAATGTTGGTGGTGAACCTCATTGTCTGACAAAGGTTTTCGTCGCGATCTGTTACAGGAGCTGCTCTGGGCGTGCGGGCCCGTCGGCCAGGAGGACGACGTCCGTGACATCTGCCGCCGCGAGTTGGCCGACCACGTCGACGAGATGTGGACCGACAAAGCGGGAAACGTCATCGGGCTGATTCGGGGCGAGGACCGCGATGGGGCCACCCGGGTGATGGCTCACATGGATGAGTTGTCCATGATCGTCAAGCGCGTCGACGACGAGGGCACGCTGCAAATCCGTCCCCTCGGCACGATGTATCCGGGCAACTTCGGCCTCGGTCCCGTCGCGATACTCGGCGACCGCGAAAGGCTGACGGGGGTGTTGTCGCTCGGCTCAGAGCACACCACCCACGAGAGCCAACGCATTTGGCAGACCAAGCCCAACGGCGGCGACCAAGCGATGGATTGGACGCACGTCTACGTGTTCACCGGCCGCACAGCCGAGGAATTGGCCGATGCCGGTGTCCATGTGGGCACCCGGGTGTGTGTCGATCGAAGCAAGCGCACGTTGGTCGAGTTCGGTGACTATCTCGGCTGCTATTTCATGGATGACCGCGCGCTGGTAGCGGCCCTGCTCGAGGCCGCCCGGGAGCTGAGACGGAGGGGAAGTCGGCCGCCGAGCGACGTGTACATCGCCTTCACCACCGAAGAGGAGGTGGGCGGCATCGGCGGCTCCTACGCGAGCCAGACGTTGCCCGGTGACCTCACACTCGCGCTGGAAGTGGGACCCACCGAAGCGGAGTACGCGACGACGGTCAGCGGCGATCCGATCGTCGCCTACAGCGACGCTGAAAGCGTCTACGACAGGAAAATCGTCGATCGGTTGGTCAGCATTGCCGAAAAGCTCGGGATGTCGCCGCAGGCAGCGGTATTGGGCGCGTTCGAATCCGACGCCTCACACTCGAAGGCCAGTGGCCTGACACCAGAAGCGGGCCTGCTCTGCCTGCCCACCTTGAACACTCACGGCTATGAGGTCATCCGGCGCGACGGGATTCCGGCGATCACCGATATCGTGGTGGAGTTCCTGCTGCATTAGATGGGTGATCTCGTCCTTGCACTGCCCCATCACCTCGACGGCCGCGCGGTAGCCATCCTCGACGTCGTCCTCGCCGGCCTGAGGTGTTTCCGTCGCGTCTCCCCGGTCCACGGATCGATGTCGATGTGGGACGTTCCGGCGTCGCCCGCGCGCCACTTCCCTGCGAGCGGGATCGTGTCGAAGTCGGGATAAATCGAATTCATGGGGCGCCGACTGCTCCTTGCTGCTCCTTGTCGGATCGGGAGTCACCGCATCTTGCCCGCTCGCGCGACGGCCAAACGCAGCAAACGATGGCGGCCCCGCATGTCCGCGGATTCCGTCGCGGCCCATGCCGCGCGACTCCCGCTCAGCCGCAAAGCACCACGATCAACGATCGAAAAGCGAAGAATCGCAATGAATATTAGAGATCTTTGAGGTATTGACCCATTCTGCGGAATTCGTAGTAACCTCGATCTCGGTTGAGCTTACAGCCGGTTGCGGTGCGCGAATTCGCGGCGCCGCGTTTCCGGCCTTCAGACTGCAGGGCCCTCCGAGTCCGCTCGAGCGCCCTCAGCGCGCTGGGGAAGGAGTTCACCTTGACCACTGGCACTCCAGTTCAGTTGCATCATGTGCATTTGCCATCGGTGGATGAGGTGCAGCGTTCCGGCAGAGCGGTCTTCACCGCGCGGGAGCTGGCCGACGGGCGCATGCTCATCGGGGTCCGAGGCGATATCGACGCCACCAACCGGCACGCGCTCGGCCGCTTCGTGCACCACCACATGCGCGTCTCCAAGCAACTGATCCTTGATCTGACCGCGGTCGATTTCTTCGGAAGCCAGGGTTTCACGGCCCTGTATTACGCCAGCGTGCAGTGTGCCCGGCGCGATGTGGACTGGATGATCGCCGGCAGCCCGACGGTGCTGCGCATCCTGCGCGTCTGCGATCCCGACGGCGAGCTACCCGTTGTCGGCGACCTGTCGGCGGCCTTGGCCAGGCTCGACCACGTCGCCAAGTGCCGCCACCCCCTCGCCTGGGGTGAGGCATAGCAACGCCTCGATCAGCCGGCTGGCTGTCCGACCATCGCCTCTGCACCAAGTGACCTTTGGCCGTGATCCCGTCGCGGGCGGCTGGCCTAGCGTTGACTCATCAACGACATCTGCAAGGAATGAGTCGACCATGACCGAAACCAAGACCGTCAGCCACCCGTCCACCGATCTGCTCGACGATGTGCGCGAGTCGGCCAGAACGGGACAGCATGCCGCCAGCGAGGCGCTGGCTGAATTTCGCAAGACCCTCGACGAGTCGATTCCCGAGTCGATCCGGCCACTTCGCCAGAAGATTGTTGATGCAGCAATCGAATTGGCCGACCGGCTGGTCGCTGCCCAATACCAGTTCAACCGCAATCTCGTGCGCAGCGTGGACAACGCACTGAGCTCGTCGGAGGGCGAGCAGAAGTAACCCAGCAAGCCGCGACGGTCGGGCGCATTGCGGCCGGCACGTCGCGGCGCACTCAGCGGCCGATACCGAATCGCTCGCGGATGAGCGCCGACGCTTCCTTCACCGCACCCGTCGGTGGCGGTCTTTTCGGCGGCTCGTCGCCGCGCTGTGTCGGTGGCTTATCGGGTTTATCGCGGGCATTCTCGCTCGTCATTGTGGCAGCCCTCCTTGCTTGAGGCTTGACCGCAGAATACGCCCGCAATTGACCAAGCCGACAGAAACAGTCTGCCGATACGCTGTGCCTTCGCTTGCCGGCAGAACACTTCTGATTTCACCCCCTCCCCGACAAAATTTGGGCGACGTGTCGCATCTCGCGTGCCCCCGATCGTCTTGACTATAGGGACGATGAATACAAGGGGTGCCGAACGGTCGCAGTCGCGGGATCTCGTCGACGACGCCGAGTGGCTGGCCTCGCTGCTCGACGGGCTGATGCCGACGGAGCCGGAGGTCGCGGGGCTGCTGGCGTTGATCCGGCTGCACCGTGCCCGCGCAGCGGCCCGCTTCTCTTCCGGCGGCGGGCTGGTGCTGCTTCAGCATCAGGATCGGTCGTTGTGGGATCGGGAAGCTATCGGCGACGCCGGTCGACTTCTGGCCCGCGCGGCCAGACAGCAGCGGCCGGGCCCGTATCAGCTGCAGGCGGCGATCGTCGCCTGTCACGCCGAGGCCGGCCGGTGGGAGGACACGGACTGGGAGCAGACCGTGCTGCTGTACGCCATGCTTCTTCATCTGGCGCCGAGCCCCGTCACCCGCCTGCACCGCGCCGTGGCACTGCGGTATCGATCGGGGGCGGGCGCGGCGATGGCAGAACTGGATTCGCTGGGTGGTGAGCTCGACGGATACCACCTGTACCACGCCACGCGAGCGGAGTTCTGTCGAGAACTCGGCCGCGTTGACGAGGCGCGGGCGGCCGATCGGCACGCGCTGTCGCTCACCGCCAACCCCGCCGAACAGGCTGTGCTGCAGGAGCGCATCTCGGGCGCCTACTGAAAGGAGATCGACTGACGATGACAGACATAGCGCAGTTTCATCGCGAGCTCGTGGCGCGTGTGCTCGAGAGTTCGGCGGTGGCGCCGCCCGGGCTGCGGCGCAGTGCTTTCGACAATGCCGGGTTGGACGAACCGGTGCGGACTTTGGTCGCGAAGGTCGCCGCCCGGTCCTACGCGGTGACCGACGAGGACGTCGCCGCGGTTCGGGCGGCAGGGCTGAGCGAGGACCAGGTGTTCGAGGTGGTGGTGTGCGCGGCGATCGGAGCGGCGGACCGTCGGTACGTCAACGGTCTTGCCGCGCTGACCGAGGCGACCGGCGGTCAGCGGTGAGGCTTTCGATTCTCGAGCGCGGTCATGGCGTCGGCGCCAAGGCGCTGTTCGGTCTGATTCGGGTGATGACGCGGCAGCCGGTGGTCGACGCCGTGAAGCTGGCGCTGTATCGGAAGGATTTCTACGGGGCCGGGCCGCTGACTCATGAGGCGATGCGGGGGCCGTCGGAATGGTCGGTCGGTGACCGAGAGCTGATGGCGGCGCATGTGTCTCACGCGAACGAGTGCCCGTTCTGCGTCGCTGCGCATACCGCCACGTCGAACCTCTGATACGACGACGCAGGTGCGTCGCCTCGGCAGATCGAAGACGCGCTGGCGGTCTGTCTGACGTTCAACATCACCGGCCGGCTGGCCAACGCCTTCGACTTCACGGTTGCGGGAGCCGACGCCATGGACGCCGGCGCCAAGCACCTGCTGAAACGGGGATATCGGTAGGGCGCTATATGGTGCGAGCCAGGCGATCAGCGAGCAGTCCGGCGAATTTCGCCGGATCCTCGGGCACGTCGCCTTCGGCGAGAAGCGCGGTGCCGTAGAGCAACTCCGCAGTCTCCGCGAGTGAAGAGTCGTCGCCCTGGCGTTCCTTCTGCGCATTCCGCAGTCCCGTGACGAGCGGATGCTTCGGGTTGAGTTCGAGAATCCGCTTCCCCACCGGAACCGCCTGGCCCGACGCCCGGTACATGCGCGCGAGTGCCGGGGTGATGCCGAAGGTGTCGGTGATCAGGCACGCAGGCGAATCGGTGAGGCGCGTCGACAACCGCACCTCCTTGACGTGTTCTTCGAGGGCCTCCTTCAACCACGTCAAGAGATCGCCGAAGTCTTTCTCCTGCTCTTGCCGTTCGGCTTCGTGCGCCGCCTTGTCATCCTCGGTATCGAGATCGACCTCGCCTTTTGCGACCGATTGCAGCGGCTTGCCATCAAACTCCGTCACCGAATTCACCCAGACCTCATCGACCGGGTCGGTGAGCAGGAGCACCTCATAGCCCTTCGCCTTGAATGCCTCCAGATGCGGTGACTTCAGGAGTTGCTCCCGCGTCTGCCCGGTGGCGTAGAAGATCTGCTGCTGACCGTCTTTCATGCGCTCGACGTACTCGGCCAACGTCGTGAGCTCCTCATCGCTGTGCGTTGACGCAAACGATGAGAGCCGCAGGAGAGCGTCCTGGTTGTCAAAGTCGGACATCAAGCCCTCTTTGAGGACAGCGCCGAACTGAGTCCACAAGGTGCGGTAGTCATCCGGCCGGTCCGATTGCACACTCTTGATCGTCGACAGGACCTTCTTGGTGAGGCGCCGCCGGATCGCGCTGAGCTGACGGTCCTGCTGAAGGATCTCGCGAGAAACGTTGAGCGACATGTCTTCTGCGTCGACGACTCCCTTGACGAAGCGCAGGTACCCGGGCATCAGCTGGTCACAGTCGCCCATGACGAAGACGCGCTTGACGTAGAGCTGCACCCCGATCTTGGTGTCCCGGGTGAACAGATCGAACGGCGCGTGCGACGGGATGAACAGCAGCGCCTGGTAGGAGAACGTGCCTTCGGCCCTCATCGCAATGACCTCGAGCGGGTCGTCCCAGGCATGTGCGATGTGCTTGTAGAACTCGGTGTACTCCTCGTCGGACACCTCGTCCTTGGGCCGAGCCCACAGGGCCTTCATGGAATTGAGGGTCTGCGTTTCGACGGTCACGGTTTCCTCGCCGCCTTCCTCGGCAGCGGGAGTACGGCGCTCGATCTGCATCCGGATGGGCCAGGCGATGAAGTCGGAGTACTTCTTGACCAGCTCGCGGATCTTCCACTCCGCGGTGTAGTCGTGCAGCTCATCCTCTTTGTCCTCCGGCTTGAGGTGCAGCGTGACCGACGTTCCCTGCGGTGCGTCGTCGACGGTTTCGACGGTGTAGGTGCCGTCACCGCTCGACACCCAGCGGGTGGCATCGCTTTCGCCGGCCTTGCGGGTGAGCAGTTCCACCTTGTCGGCCACCATGAACGTCGAGTAGAAGCCGATGCCGAACTGGCCGATCAACTCCTCCGAGGCGGCGGCGTTCTTCGCCTCGCGCAGCTTCCGGCGGACGTCGGCGGTGCCGGACTTGGCGAGGGTGCCGATCAGGTCGACGACCTCGTCGCGCGTCATCCCGATGCCGTTGTCGCGGACGGTCAGCGTGCGCGCATCCTTGTCGGCGTCGATCTCGATATGGAGGTCGGAGGCATCGACGTTCAAGTCCTTGTTCCGTAGCGACTCGAGCCGTAGCTTGTCGAGCGCGTCGGAGGCATTCGAGATCAACTCGCGCAGGAAAGAATCTTTATTGGAATACACGGAGTGGACCATCAAATCCAGCAGTTGGCGTGCTTCCGCCTGGAATTCCAGCTCTTCGATGTTGGTAGACATATAGTTCCTTAGACTAAACAATTTCGGTCAGGTAACGCGACAGGTATAACGGGGTAACCCTTTGCTAGATATGCGAACGCGGCTGCCCGCACAACTTTTGTGCGAGCGACAGCTAGATTCCCTCGCCGGTGAAGCGCAGCTGCGCCACGGAATGCAACACTTAACCCTGTCTTGCGATCGGCTCTGCGCCTCATGGTGCCTCGGAGTTGCAACTGGTAGTCCTGAGGTACTGCCCACACACTCGCCCGAGTGGGACCGCGAAACACGGCGACATTCAAAGCGGGTGCCAGCGGTCTTCACCGACTCTGATAACCCCACGCGACCGCACCGCGCCCTGAATCGATGCACTCCGATGCAGGCCTACATGCGCCGAGGATCAAGTAGTCCTCGATGTCCTCGCCGAGTTTTCCTTTCAGCGTGGCCTCACGTCGATTTCGGTCGAGCACCTGAGCCCCTGCGAGGCGACCGCCTGACGCGTGCGCCGACCGCGTCGTCGAACGACGTATGCAGTTCGGTGGACAGCGCGATGGTCAATGTCGACCCCCGCGCGTCAGGCGAGCGCGAGGAACAGTTTTTCCAGTTCGATTTCGGTCATCGTCTCGCCGTTGGCCGCCTCGCCACTGGCGCATTCCCGGAGACCGGTCGCGACAATCTTGAAGCCGGCACGGTCCAGGGCACGTGACACCGCGGCGAGCTGGGTGACGACGTCCTTGCAGTCGCGCCCCTGCTCGATCATCGCGATCACTCCGGTGAGTTGCCCGTGAGCGCGACGCAGTCGATTCAGCGCTGCGGCGGTGGCGTCTTCGTCACCAACCATCGTCTGACTCCTCTCTAACTGCTGACATAGTACCGGCGGGGGTATATCTGGCCGGTCAGGCCACTGCGGCGATGGCATCCTGCCGACCGACGGGCCGGCGCATCGGACAACGCGTGTACCTGCTGCACCCGAACGTGATGCCGGCGGCGATCAGCGTCAAGCCGGCAGCGGTGACACCCACCGCAGGATGGATCTCCTGGCCAAGGATGACCGAGGACATCGCCAACACGAACCAGCCGAAGGCCTTGCGCAGCGCATCGGGATTGACCACGGCGGTCAACCGTGCGCCGATCAGGCCGCCGAAGAGCGCCGCGACGGTAACCGCGACCGCCAAACCCCAGTTGATGTGGACGCTTTCCATGTACCCGGCCAACCCGGCGAACGACTTCATCGCGATGACGACCAGTGACGTTCCGACGGCGATCGGCATAGAGAGTCCGCCGAGCAGGGCAAGGGCGGGCACGACCAGGAATCCGCCGCCGGCGCCGACCAAGCCGGTCACCAGTCCGACGACAAGCCCCTCGAGCACAATCTTGACGACCGGCAACGGATGCGAAGCGTTTTCGACGCTGCTGTCCTTGCGTCCGCGCAGCATTGCGACCGCGGTGGCGATCATGATCACGGCGAACCCGATCAGCAGCACAGTCCCCGGAATGAAACGGGCGAGCAGTCCGCCGGCATAGGCGCCGGCCATGCCGGCGGCGCCGAACACCAGGCCGGTTCGCCACTGGACCCGGCCTGCCCTTGCGTGGGAGACGGCACCGACCGCGCTGGTGACTCCGACTACGAGCAACGAGGTGGCGATGGCCTGTTTCGCGTCCATGCCAGCCACGTAGGCCAGCAGCGGGACGGTCAGGATCGAACCGCCGCCGCCGAGTAAGCCCAAGGAGACGCCGACGAGAACGGCAAGGGCCACGGTTAACGTGACCATTTCCGTCAGCTCACTTTCTTCTGGCTGGCGGGGGCGTCGACAAGCTGGGCGACGATCTTGCTCACGTCACAGCTGGCGCCGCGGTTGTAGGGCAGCCGCGCGATTAGCATGCCCATCGCACAGGTGTTGGTGAGCGCCGCAAAAGTCAGTCCCGCACCGATCGCGAAGGCCAGCCACTTGGCGCCCGGAACGACGATGCTGACGAGGATGCTCAGGGCGACGAGCAATCCGGCGGCCAGCCGGACCTGACGCTCCAGGTCCCAGCGTTGGGCGCCTCGATTGACCGGCAGCCCCTCCCCTATCCAGGCGGCGATTCCGCCGTCGAGGACGTGTACGTCGCCCAGACCCGCTTTACGCAGCGTCTCTTCGGCCTGCGCGGCGCGCTGCCCGGCCTGGCAGACCAGTACCACGCCCTCGTCGAGGTGCTTGGTGATCTCCTGGCGGTGCTCACGCAATAGGTCGAGCGGCACGTTGTACGCACCAGCAATGTGCGCGGTCTCGAACTCGCCAGGGGTGCGGACGTCGAGCACACGCGGCGGCGCCGCGGAGTCCAGCTGCGCACGCAGCGCCGGCGAATCGATGGTGACGGGCGTCGATGTGCTCATGGGGCTCCTATCGGATTCGGCCGGCGACAGTTATGAGATACCGGCGGGGGTATATTTCCGACTATGCTACATACCCCTGGTGGTATATGCAAGGCGGGAATACGACGTACCCCTTGGGAACTTTACATACCCATAGGGGTATAGCCCGTCCATGGCGTTTACCACGACGCCACAGAGGATTTGAAAGGACTTTCATGACCACGACAAACCTGACCCGCGCCAACTTCGAGTCGACGATCGTCGACAACTCGATCGTGCTGGTCGACTTCTGGGCATCATGGTGTGGTCCCTGCCGCGCCTTCGCCCCGGTCTTCGACCGCTCGGCGGCGGCGCACCCCGACATCGTGCACGCCAAGGTCGACACCGAAGCCGAACAGGAACTCGCCGCGACTATCGGCATCCGATCGATTCCGACGATCATGGCTTTCCGTGAAGGCGTGCTGGTCTACAGCCAGCCCGGAGCAATGCCACCGGCTGTGCTCGAAGACCTGATCAACCAAGTCAAGACCCTCGACATGAACACTGTGCGCGCCGAAATCGCCGCCCGCAAGGCCGCGGCGACGGCAACAGCATGATGAGCCAACCACTCTCCCGCTTCTGAAGGAGGCAACATGTGTTATCCCGTTTCGTGCCGCTCCTGCGGCAAGACCGGCTGGGACGGCTGCGGTCAGCACGTCGACGAAGTCATGCGAACTGTGCCGGCATCCGAAAGGTGCACCTGCCGCGCAGATCTCATCGACACCGTGGGGAATCACCCGAGACGGCTAGCCGATCTCGGTACTCGGGCTCGCCGTTAGGCAGCCCAGGGTTCACTGCCGGTCCGCCCCGGAATCGCCGCCATATCGCCGCTTGCAGGGTCAGCCGATGTGACCCATGGCGGTTGAGATCGGCGTGCGCCAATGCCGCCGGCCCTGTCCCTGTGAGGCCGGCGGCCGATGACACATGTGGCACGAAATCGTCTCCTACGACTTGGCCGACTGCAAAGTGACTTTCAGCGATCGACCGGGGACTTTCGACCGCGTCCCGGGGGGCTCGGTTCCTGCGATGTTGAAGCTGCTCAATAACCTCACGATGCTCAGACGGGCTTCGCATCGAGCATCAGGAGACGACAGGAATTGAATTTGCCATGACCATCGCCCAGGCTTCCGACCGTGTCACGAGCATGCCGCGCATCGGTGATGCCGCACCGGCTTTCACCGCAACGACCACGCAGGGCGAGCTCGATTTTCCGGCCGACTACGCGGGCAAATGGGTGATCCTGTTCTCCCACCCCGCGGACTTCACCCCGGTCTGCACCAGCGAGTTCATGACCTTCGCCTCGATGCAGCAACAGTTCGCTTCCTACAACACCGAACTCGTGGGCCTGTCCATCGACGGTCTCTACAGTCACATCGCCTGGTTGCGATCGATCAAGGACAAGATCACGTTCCGCGATATGAAGGATGTCGAGGTCACCTTCCCGCTCATCGAGGACGTCTCGATGGAGATCGCTCACCAGTACGGGATGGTCATGCCAGGTGAGGATTCCACGAAAGCGGTCCGTGCAGTCTTCGTCATCGATACCGAGGGCGTCATCCGCGCGATCATCTACTACCCGTTGAGCCTCGGCCGCAACTTCGACGAGCTTTTACGTGTCATCAAGGCCCTGCAGACGGCCGACCACTTCGAGGTCGCCACGCCCGCTGACTGGCGTCCAGGCGAGCGGGTCATCGTGCCCCCCCCGGGCTCCTGCGGCACCGCCAATGAACGCATGGAGGGCCTCGCGGAAGGCGTCGAGTGTCAGGACTGGTACTTCTGCACCAAAGAAATTCCCGAGGACGAGGTCGAATCCGCCATCCGGGTTGGATAGCGGCAGACAGGCCCTCGTAATCCTATACCACCTGGGGTATATTGAGGACCATCGGACGATACCCTAGGGGGTATCAGTAACGAAAGGACCAGCGCCATGAAATTCATTCAGTACTACTTGGATTGTCTGTCGCACGCTTCTTACTTGGTGGGTGACGAGACGACCGGGCGTGCGGTCGTGGTCGATCCGCAGCGCGACATCGCCGAGTACGTGGCCGACGCCAAGGAGCTGGGTTTCACGATCGAACTCGTCATCGAGACCCACTTCCACGCCGATTTCTTGTCGGGTCACCTGGAGTTGGCGAAGGCGACCGGCGCGAAGATCGTCTATTCCTCGGTCGCCGAGACCGAGTTCGAGTCGATGGGGGTCGCCGACGGCCAGCGCTATTCGCTGGGCGAGGTGACGCTGGAGTTCCGCCACACCCCCGGGCATACGCCCGAGTCGATGTCGATCGTGGTCTACGAGCACGCCGGCGACGAGATCCCCTATGGCGTGCTGACCGGCGATGCGCTGTTCATCGGTGACGTGGGCCGACCCGACCTGCTGGCCTCGATCGGCTTCACCCGCGAGGAGTTGGCCGACAAGCTGTATGACTCGCTGCACCACAAGCTGATGACGCTGCCCGATGCGACTCGGGTGTATCCCGCCCACGGCGCGGGCTCGGCATGCGGCAAGAACCTGTCGACCGACCTGTGGTCGACGATGGGGGACCAGAAGGCGACGAATTACGCGCTGCGTGCCCCCGACAAGGCGACCTTCCTGAACCTCGTCACCGAGGGACAGCCACCCGCGCCGAGCTATTTCGTCTACGACGCGATCCTCAACCGGAAGGACCGCGGGCTGCTCGATGAGACCAAGGTGCCGACGGCGATGACCTACGAACAAGTCCACGAGGCGGTCGAGCGAGGCGCTGTCCTGGTCGACGGACGCAGCCCGGAGGAGTTCGCTAAGGGCCACCTGCGTCACGCCATCAACATCGGGCTCGAGGGCCGCTACGCCGAGTTCGCCGGTTCGGTGTTGCCGTCCGACGTCGATATCGTGCTGTTGACCGAGCCGGGCCAGGAACTCGAGGGTAAGAACCGGCTCGCCCGGATCGGTTTCGACCGGGTGATCGGCTACCTGGCCGAGCCCTATCGGGTGATGTTCGCCCATCAGGACGACGTCGAGGTCGCCTCCCGGTTGACGGCCAAGGCGTTCGACGAACGGGCCGCCCAGATCGGCAATCTCCAGATCGTCGATGTCCGCAACCCCGGTGAGGTCGCCGCCGGAACCATCCCGAATGCGATCCCCATCCCGGTGGGCCAACTGCCCGCCCGCCTCGGCGAGCTGGATCCTGCCAAGCCGACGGTCGTGTACTGCGCCGGTGGTTACCGGTCGTCGGTCGCGGCGAGCCTGTTGCGGCAAAACGGTTTCACCGATGTCAGCGACATCCTGGGCGGCTACGGCGCCTGGGAAGAAGCCATCCAGAACGCCTAAGCGATCCAAGGAGACCAACCATTATGACCACCACCGCCAAACACCAGGTCCTGATCGTCGGCGGCGGAACGGCCGGCATCACCGTCGCCGCCCGAATGCTGCGCATGGGCTACACCGACGTCGCGGTCATCGAGCCGTCGGACATGCACTACTACCAACCGCTGTGGACCCTCGTCGGCGGCGGGCAAGTGAAGGCCTCGACGACCGAGCGCGCCGAATCCTCGGTGATGCCCAAACGCGCGACGTGGATCAAGAACGCCGCCAGCGCATTTGACCCGGACAACAACACGGTCACCTGCGCCGACGGGGCCGCCTACGAATACGACGTGCTCGTGGTCTGCCCCGGCATCCAGCTCGACTGGAACCAGACCGAGGGACTCCAGGACGCCCTGGGCCGCGACGGCGTGTCGTCGAACTACCGCTTCGACCTCGCGCCGCGCACCTGGGATTTCATCCGCCCCCTGCGGTCAGGCACCGCCGTGTTCACCGTTCCCTCCGGTGCGATCAAGTGCGCCGGAGCACCCCAGAAAATCGCCTACCTGGCCTCCGACTACTGGCGAAAGCAGGGCGTGCTCAACGACATCGACGTCCACCTCGTCATGCCGGGTCCGCGGCCCTTCGGCATCCCCGCCATCGCCGACAGCCTCGACAAGGTCATCGCCCACTACGGGATCCATCTGCACACCAACTCCGAGGTGACCTCGGTCGATGCGGCGTCACACAAGGTCGGCATCACCAGCGTCGGCGAGGGTGGAACCGACACCATGCTGCCCTACAACGTCTTGCACGCCGTGCCGCGGCAGTCGGCTCCGGACTGGATCAAGTCCAGCCCGCTGTCCACCGGGGACGCAAACGGCTACGTCGACATCGACAAGCACACCATGCAGCACGTGCGCTACCCCAACGTGTTCAGCCTCGGCGATGCAGGCTCCTCACCGAACTCCAAGACGGGTGCCGCGATCCGCAAACAAGCCCCCGTCGTCGTCGACAACATCGACGCCTTCCTAAAAAAGCAACCGCTGCGCGCATCGTATGACGGCTACTCGTCATGCCCGATCATCACCTCGTCACACGCGATGCTGCTCGCCGAGTTCGACTACGACCTGCAGCTGGAACCCACCTTCCCCCTGCTCGACCCGACAAAGCCACACCGCGCGTACTGGTACCTGAAAAAGTACGGGCTGCCATTCATGTACTGGAACCTGATGCTCAAAGGTCTTGCCTGAACCCGGCGTGGGTATCAGGTCAACGCAAGCGAGTCGTCGGCAAGGAAGGTGTAGCCGTCGCTTCGCGAGAAGCGTGTACTCACGCTGAACCGGTCACCACGGATGAGGGTATGCCGTACCTCCAGTGGCTGCGACCGCATATAGCCAAGTCGTCTGATCTTTAGAACGGCCGAGCGAGGGGGAAGTTCGAGCATTGCGGCGTCGGCGGTTTCGGGTACCACCGCGGTGATGTCCTCGCGGCCGCCGGTTAGCCGGATACCGCAGCGGACGTCCAGCTCGATATAGAGGGCGGTGTGGGTGAAGTCAGCCGAGAGCAGCGGTTCGGCTACCTCGGCGGGTAGCCAGGCGTAGTCGAGAGCCAGCGGCAGGTCGCCGGCCATCCGCAAACGTTCCAGATAGACCAGGCGTGCGTCCGGGTCGAGCTCCAGGGTCGCCGCTACGTCCGGGTCGTGGCGGATTTCCAATGCGCGCACAATGCTGTGCTGGTTCAGTCCCTTCGCCTCGACGGCGGCGAACAAACTGTATAGCGCACCGAGGGGCTGCTTAATGACCGGCACGTTTGCCAGGCGGGTCGCGCGGCCGCGTTCGGCGACCAGGACGCCGTCGTGGCGCAGTTGGCGCAGCGCTTCCCGCACGGTGTGCCGGCTCAACCCATAACTGGAGGTCAACGCATGCTCGCCGGGGAAGCCGTCGGCGAACTCACCCGCCGAGATGCGTTTGAGCAGGTCGGCGCGCAATTGCGCCCACAACGGCAGCGCGCTGGAGCGGTCCATCCGTGCACTGAGGTCATCCACACTCACCGCTGACTCCGCCTCTCATGGCTGCGAAGGAATCACCCGTGTACTCGTCAAACACATCCATCGCGGCCGACCGAGCTCCACTGTAGCCCAAATGTACGTACATCCTTACGACCGGTCGGGTATCCGCTGCCCCACAGCCGGGCCACTCGGCGGCCACTAAAGGTTTGAGACACGCGGCCACCCCGTCCTGGCGCGGCCGAGCCGTTGGGGTTTACCGGCAGGGCAGCGCGTCGCGGTCGCGGTGATCACCGCCATCAACGCCGCCTCCGGAGCGGTTGTCGCGCTCCGAATGTATGAAACACACGCCCGATGTATGAAACACACGCCCGTCCCACCGAATTCACGACCGAATCCCGCAGATGAGATGCGGCCTCCCCGTCACGGCGGATCAAGATGTCGCACATCAACGGTTTGCGACGGCTTCCCGGCGGTCCACCATTCCCGATGGACGCGTCGACAACTGGCTGCCAGCAGCGGGTCGATGCCGTCGAACGACGGGCGCACCATGGCCGCTCCGGCCAAGTCCTGGTCCGCCGTGTAATCGGTGGTGACTACCACCGTGGCCAGGCCCGCTGCTGCCGCGGCGTGCAAGCCCAATTCCGAGTCCTCGACCGCCAGCGCGCTTTCCGGTGATACGCCAAGTTGGTCAAGCGCGCGCAGGTACACCTCGGGATCAGGCTTCAGTCGGCGAACGTCGTCGCCGGTTACGACGCTCTCGACCAATCCGTCGCCGAGCATCTGTATCAGAAATGGCTCGACCCAGGCTCGCCGGCCGGTCGTCGCCACGGCGATCCGTATGCCCTGGTCGACCAGGCTCCTGACCAAGCGGAGCAGTCCGGGCCTGGGTAGCAGGTCGCCGGCGACGATCCGGTCACGGAACAGTTCGGTCTTGGTGTGATGGATTTCGATGGCGAGTTCGTCTGCGGCGTCGCCGAATCCGCGTGCTCGCAAGTCGGCGGCGATACGGCGCTTTCCACCGGCGATCTTCAACAGGCGCCCGTATTCGCTGACGCCCCAGGTGATGTCGACGCCGTGGACCGCAAACGCCGCATTGAACGCCGGCCGGTGCCCGTCCCGCTCGGTGTCGGCGAGCGTGCCATCAACGTCGAAAATAACTGCCGCAAGCACCGGAACGGGGACACCGTCGGACTGAGCCCCGCGCGGCAGCGACATGGGACGCCCTGCCCGCTCGGGGCCAGCTGTGGGCGGCCCAGCGACGCTATTGGAGCCCATTGAACAGATGGTGTAGCAGGATCATCTGCGTAATCGCCAGCGGCGTGCTTCGCGTATCGGAATCGATGACACCGAGGTTGTCTGGCATGGCCGTGCGCGGATCCCCCAGTGCATGCCAGATCATCTTCTCCGCGGCGGAGTTCTCCTCAGCACTGGTGTAGCCGTGGATATGCAAGCTGTCGACGGGCCGGCCGTCGGTGTCGCGGCCCAGCCGGAGGTGGATCGTGCGCGTCATGTCGGGCTGCAGGATTTCGGCAAGGTCCGGCTGGCGGATCGTCGGGCGTAGCAGCAGCTCGGCGGACAACGGGGTATCCGGAGGATCATTGCGTGCGGCGATCGGGCCGAACCTCACGACGATGTCGGCATGGGCGCGTTGAGGCCGGATGAACTGTTCGGATTCGGCATGGCTGGTGAGCAATTCAGTGGTGACCTGGTCGGCGGCATATCCCCGAACGGCAGTGTCGCGCTGGATCTTCCACCGACGCCGGACGTCCTCGGCAGGGTCGAGAAAGACGGTGACGTCGAAGCACGCTCTGGCCAGCCTGCTGTGCAACGGCAGCAGGCCGTGGACGATGATGAAGTCGTTGGGCTCGACGAGTTCCGGCCGGACAAGCCGGCCAGAGCAGTGGTCGTAAACCGGCTTGAGAACGGGCTGGCAGGTAGCCAGCAACTGCAGATGCTGCTCGAGGATCTCGATGTAGTTGCAGTCAGGATGCAGCGGCGTCAATCGTTTCTCTCGGCGCTCTTCCCGGTCGAACCGGTGGTAATCGTCGGCGGACAGCGACACACACCGGTGCGCCCCGAGCGCATCAACAAGGCCCCTGGTGACAGTTGTCTTGCCCGCCGCGCTGTCGCCGGCGATCGCCAGCATGACCGGTCTTCGATGGCCCCTACGGGCCGCTCGGCTGATGCGAAAGCTCTTCTCGGGCAATGATTCACACACCCCAGCTCGCCACACGACCGAGGGCGGTGAACGCGGCGTTCGCGATCGAAACGGGCGTCAGCCCCAGGTGTGTGGCCACCTGCGAGCCGGGCCCACTCTCGCCGAATCGGCGCAAACCGATGACCTGATCGCGGTCACTGGCGATGCCGCGCCATCCGGTCGGCACGCCGGCTTCGGCCCAGACGACAGGGGCGTCGGGTAGATGGACCGCAGACAGCGCCTGCTCCAACCGTTCCCGCCACATGACGGAGATGACCGTCGCACTCACTCCACGGCCGGCCAGCAAGTCGGCAGCATCGAGCGCCAGTGCCACCTCCGATCCGCTGGCAGCAAGAACAACGTCGGCCCGACCGGCGGCGCCGTGCACGACACGGAAGCCATGCTCGCGCATCTCGTCGATCCCGCCGCCGGCCAACATCGGCAGCTTCTGCCGGCTCAGCACCAGCGCCGTCGGACCGTCGGTGTTGCCGGCGGCGATCTCCCAGGCAACCGCGGTCTCTGCAGCGTCGGCAGGCCGTAGCACCGTCAATCCCGGTATGACGCGCAGCGATTCGATGTGCTCGATCGGCTGGTGGGTGGGTCCATCCTCGCCGACGTACACCGAGTCATGCGTGAAGACGTAGATGACCGGCTGACGCATCAACGCCGACAGTCGTAACGCGGGTCGGAGATAATCGGCGAAGACCAAGAAGGTGCTGCCGAACGGCCGCAGACCCCCGTGCAGTGCGATGCCGTTCAATGCGGCAGCCATGGCATGCTCGCGGACGCCGAAATGGATGGTCCGCCCGCCATAGTCGTCGGCGCTGACGTCCCCGCCCGGGATAGCCGTGTTGGTGGATCCGGCAAGGTCGGCGGAGCCGCCGACGAGCGCCGGGTATACCGGAGCGAGTGCGTTCAGCGCGGCACCCGACGCCTGCCGGGTCGCCATCGGGCCGCCCCGCTCGTCGGCGAGCGCCGCCAATACCCCGAGGTCTCGCGGGGCCGGCACCCGATTAAGCGCGAAATCGGTGGCCTGCTTCGGGTGGTCAGCACACCAGTTGGCGTAGGCGTGTATCCAATCCGACCGTGCTGCAGCGCCTTTGGATGCGAACTCGGCGGCGGCGTAACGAACCTGCGCGGGCACATAGAACGGGCTGTCGGGCCAATCGAACCGCGCGCGCATGCCCGCGATCGCGTCCGCACCCAGCGGGCTGCCGTGCGCCTTCGACGTACCCTCGATACCCGGCGCGCCGTACCCGATGGTGGTGCGCAGCCTGATGAATGTGGGCGCCGAGTCGACGTCGCGGGCCTCGGCCAGTGCCTCGTCGATGGCCGCGATGTCGTTGCCGTCCTCGACGGACGAGGTGTGCCACCCATACGCGGCGAATCGCGCGATCGCGTCGTCGCGGCAGCTCTGTGTGGCCGGCCCGTCGATGGTGATGTCGTTGTCGTCGAAGATGACGGTCAACCGTCCCAGCCCGAGCCGCCCGGCCAGCGAGGCGGCCTCGTGGCTGATCCCTTCCATCAGGTCACCGTCGCCGGCGAGCACCCAGGTGCGATGGTCGACGATGCGATGGTCGCTGTCGTTGCAACGCGCCGCGAGCATGCGTTCGGCCAGCGCCATGCCGACCGCGTTCGCCAACCCTTGACCCAGGGGCCCGGTCGTCGTCTCGACACCGGGTGTCTGCCCGAATTCCGGATGGCCCGGGGTACGGGAACCGAGCTGACGGAACTGACGCAGTTCGTCTAGGGACAGGTCATAACCGAAAAGGTGCAGGAGCGAGTACAGAAGTGCCGAGCCGTGGCCGGCGGACAGCACGAACCGGTCCCGGTCGGGCCACCGCGGGTCGGCGGGGTCGTGGCGCAAGTGCCGCGACCACAGTACCCACGCGGCGGGGGCGGTGCCCAGCGGCAACCCCGGGTGTCCGCTGTTGGCTGCCTGAACCGCGTCGGCGGCCAGAAACCGAAGTGTATGGATCGCCAGCCGATCGACCTCATCGGTCAGTGCGCCGCGGTCGTCCGTCGTAGTGGGTGCGACGCTCACCGCCGCTCCGCCCCGGCTCGGGCCACGTCGCGCAGCGACGCCACGCGGTCGGCCATAGTCCCGGGTCCGCTGAACAACGCCGAACCGGCGCAGAACACGTCGGCCCCGGCGCGCGCCGCATCACCGATAGTCGCCCCACCAATTCCGCCATCCACCTCGAGCTCGATCTCCAAACCGCGGCTGTCGATTTCGGCTCGAGCGGCGGCGATTTTGGGCTCCATACTCGACAAGTATTGCTGGCCACCGAACCCTGGGTTGACCGTCATCACCAGCAGAAGGTCGACCAGGTACAGAACACTTGTCACCGCCTCCAGTGGAGTGGCCGGGTTCAACGCGACGCCGGCACGCGCGCCGAGGTCGGTGATGGCAGACAGCGTGCGGTGCAGGTGCCGAGTTGCCTCCGCGTGCACGATGACGAGTTCACACCCCGCCTCGACCCACCGCGGCAGCATCGGATCGGGATCCTCGACCATAAGGTGCGCCTCAAAGCCGACCGTCACATGGCCGCGGTTGGCAGCGATCACGTCAGGCCCGAACGTCAAATTCGGCACGAACCGGCCATCCATTACGTCCCACTGGATCCGATCGACGCCTGCCTTCTCCAGGTGCTTGACCTGTTGGCCGAGCTCTGAGAAATCCGCAGGCAGAACCGAAGCGACGATCGTCGGCGCGCGTGTAGCCATCCAACCTCCTCGTGGTTGCCAGCGATGCTATGGACTCGACCGCGGCCCAGTTCCCCCGAAGCGGGGGATTGACCGGGTTATAACCGCGAAAGTCCGATGACGACGACCAAACCCGCCCCTATCGTGTTGACATGGAGGCGGCGGTTACAGGACCTGTGCGACTTGTCCTCGTCGATGACCACCAGATGGTCATCGAGGGGCTCAAGGCGATGCTGGCCGGCTTCCAAAACAGGGTCCGTGTCGTCGGACAGGCAGTCGGCGTGGAACGAGCGGCCAGCGTGGTCGAGAGCCTCGATCCCGACGTAGTGGTATGCGACATCCGGATGCAGGGTTCCAGCGGACTGGATCTGTGCCTAGCGCTGCGCCAGCGCAACCCTGAGCGCAAGGTCGTGATGCTGTCGGTCTACGACGATGAGCAATACCTGTTTCAGGCCCTGCGAGTCGGAGCCGCTGGCTATCTGCTCAAAAGCATCAGCAGCGAAGACCTTGTGCGCCAACTTGAACTCGTCCGCAGCGGGGAAACCGCGATCGACGCGGGGCTGGCGGCCCGATCGGTGGACACCGCGGCACGTCTGCGGCGCGACGAGTTCTGGCCCGGCGCTCGTCACGGCCTCACGCAGAGGGAGAGTGAGATTCTGTCCTACATGGTGACCGGCCTGTCCAACCGTGCCATTGCCAACAGGCTGGTGATCGGCGATGAAACGGTGAAGAGCCACCTTCGGTCGATCTACCGCAAGCTCGAGGTCAGCGACCGGACCAGCGCGGTGGCTACCGCTCTGCGAGAAGGAATCTTCCTGTGAGCAACGCGGTCTCCGCGACATCGTCTGCGCATAATGTGTCGTCGTGCAGCAAGACTGGTAGCCACAGCGCTGTGCGCGACGTGGTCGACGCCGACCGCGAACTGGCCCTGCTGCGGGAACTGATACAGGCCGCCTCCACCGGGCCAGGGGTGGAGCCGCTGGCCGCGGCGGCAGCGCGGATGATCACCACTGCGACCGGCACCGACGTCTGCGTCGTGCACGTGCTCGACGACACCGACCGATCACTTACGCTGGCCGGCGCCACGCCGCCGTTCGACAGCCAAGTCGGTAAGATCCGGGTGCCGCTTGGGTCCGGGATCTCCGGTTGGGTGGCCAGTCACCGCGAGCCCGTGATCACCCATGCCAAGGAGTTCGACTCGCGATACCTACAGAGCGAGTCACTGCACGGCTTGGATTTCACGTCGCTGGTCTCGGTGCCGATGGAGACCGACCCCGGCGGGTTGGTGGGTGTTCTCAACGTGCACGCCGTGCAGCGGCGAGAGTTCACCGAGCGCGACGTGGAGTTGTTGTTGGTGATCGGCCGGCTGATCGCAGGTGCGCTGCATCAAGCGCGGCTGCATCGTCAGCTGGTAGCCCGTGAACGTGCGCACGAGAACTTCGTCGAGCAGGTGATCGAGGCGCAGGAAATCGAGCGGCGGCGGTTGGCCGGCGACATCCACGACGGCATCTCACAACGGTTGATCACGCTGTCGTACCGCCTGGACGCCGCCGAGCGAGCCATTAGCGAGGAACCAGCCGAGGCGTCGGGACAACTCGCGGAGGCCCGCGAACTCGTCAAGTTGACACTGCAGGAGGCGCGCGCAGCGATCAGCGGCCTGCGACCACCGGTGCTCGACGACCTGGGTCTCGCCGGTGCGCTGGCCAGCCTGGCCCGCTCAATCCCTCAGATCGCTCTGGAGGTGGAGCTGTCCGACGCCCGCCTGCCCGAGCACATCGAGTTGGCTCTGTACCGCGTCGCCCAGGAGTGTCTGCAGAACGTCGTCAAACATGCCAACGCCACGATTGCGCGGCTCAGCTTTGCGTTCGACGGCCACACCGCGCGGCTCGAGATCATCGACGACGGAGTGGGTTTCGACACCTCCGAGCATCCGCTGGGCGGCGATGAGATCGGTGGTTACGGTCTGCTGTCGATGGCCGAACGCGCCGAACTCGTCGGGGGGCGATTGAACATCCGATCGCGCCCCGGTTCCGGCACGGCCGTGATCGCCACCATCCCACTGCCGGCTGCCTGAGGTTAAGAACCGTTGCAGACCTCCTCATGAGGAGGCCCTGGCTGTGCGGGTACCGCCTGCTCCGCCTCCAGCTCCGCTAATGCGCAGCGAAGCGCACGCGCTTCGGCCGACCCGACCCGTTCGACGAAGTGAACCAGGGCGGCCTCACGACTTCCCGAATCGGCGACGTGGTCCAACGCGTCGACCATCAGACCGGCGACCAGCTCGTCGGCGCTGTGTAACGGTGCGTAACGGTGCGCCCGCTCGTCGCGATCCTGCAAGACAAGACCCTTAGCTGCCAACCGTCGCAGCACCGTCATGATGGTGGTGTATGCGAGGTCGCGCTGCGCCGAGATCGCCCCATGCACTTGACGTCCCGTCTGCGGCTCTGGCGCTACCCACAGATGGTCCATCACAGCACGTTCGAGCTCGCCCAATAGCTTCCACGTGGCCATATGACGCTCATTTCCCGTGCGGCGCGATGGCCACGATTTGCGGTGTGCGCTATGTCGCAACGAAAGCTATCTCTGCCGCGGTGAAACGACCTCACCCAGGCGGCGGGGGAACAGGGTGAATATTTAAGTATTTACTTCAGCATTTGTGGATGATTCTCAATAGACACGTTCATCTTCAGGTGGCAGCATTCCGGGCATGACCCATCGATGCGACGCGCTTGTGTTGTTGTTCGCCTTCGGCATCCCAACGCACCGCGACGAACGACGATGAGCCACCCAACCACCGAAACATCACGTAGGTCGTTCGGTTTCAGGGGAACTTCGGTTTCCGGCCCACAGCTGCAGCCTGATCCCACCGAGCCCGAGGCCCCTCTACTGCCGCCGGATGCGGTGGTGGACCTGGCCGCGGCCCGCAGGCAGGCCGGCGTGGACGAGGTGTTGGCCAAGCTCGACACCGAGCTGGTAGGGCTGGGGCCCGTGAAGACCCGCATCGCTGAGATCGCAGCGCTGCTGTTGGTCGACCGGATGCGTGCGCTTTACGGCGTCACCGCGCCGCAGCCAACGCTGCACATGTGCTTCACCGGCAATCCGGGTACCGGCAAGACGACGGTCGCACTGCGGATGGCCGACTTGCTGCACCGGCTGGGCTACCTACGCCGCGGTCATCTGGTCAGCGTCACTCGCGACGACCTGGTCGGCGAGTATGTGGGCCACACCGCCCCCAAGACCAAGGAAGTAATCAAGCGGGCAATGGGCGGCGTGTTGTTCATCGACGAGGCCTACTACCTGTACAAGGCTGAGAACGAACGCGACTACGGGTCCGAAGCGATTGAGATCCTGTTGCAGGTGATGGAGAACAATCGCGACGACCTCGTGGTCATCCTGGCCGGATACGCGGACAAGATGGACCGGTTCTTCTCGGCGAATCCCGGGATGCAGAGCCGCGTCGCTCACCACATCACGTTCCCCGACTACACCGTCGACGAACTCGAGCAGATCGCGGCGCTGATGACCGAACAGATCGGCTACTCGCTATCGGCCGACGCGCAGGTGGCGTTGCGTGAATACCTACACCGACGAATCCGCCAGCCGTGGTTCGCCAACGCACGCAGTGTGCGCAATGCCATGGAGCGAGCGCGGCTACGTCACGCACGGCGACTGATGACGAACCCGGATTCCTCCGCGAACCTGGCCGCGCTGACCACAATCGAAGCCGCGGACCTGCTCGCCAGCCGAGTCTTCGATGTCACGGACAGCGAGGCCCAAGCGCAATGACCACCAACGCCCGGCTGACGGCGTTGGTCGCGCTCGCCGACACCGGATCGGTCCGCGGAGCGGCCGAGCGCCTCGTCGTCACCGAGTCGGCCATCTCGTCCGCGCTCAGCAACCTCAGTGCCGAAATCGGTGTCCCGCTGATGGATCGATGTGGCCGCGGCGTCCGGCTGACACCGGCCGGCCACCGCTACGCCGAGTACGCGCGACAGATTCTCGGATTGCACCGCGAAGCCGTCCTGGCGGCCTGCGGCGAAGCCGATCCAGAGCACGGATCCATCCGATTGGGCGCGGTGACCACCGCCGGCGAACTGCTGATCCCCGCACTGCTCGCCTCCTTCACGGCCAAATACCCCGATGTCGACTGCAAACTGGAAGTCGCTGCCCGAAATGCGATCTGGCCCATGCTCTCCCGCCATGAGGTCGACGTCGTCGTCGCGGGCCGCCCGCCTGTCGACCTGAGCGCGGTCCGGGTGCAGGCAGTCGCAACCAACACGCTCGTGGTGGTCGGGCCGCCGGACACCGAGCGTCGTTTCGACCCGGCGCAGGCGACGTGGCTACTGCGTGAATCAGGATCGGGAACCAGGGCCACAATGGCGGCGCTACTGGAGGAGCTGGAGATTACACCGCCGCAGATGGTGCTTGGCTCACACGGAGCGGTAGTGGCAGCCGCGGTCGCTGGGCTCGGTGTGACATTGGTATCGCGGCAGGCAGTGCGGCGGGAGTTGGATGCCGGGACGGTGGTGGAACTGGCCGTGGCAGGCACACCGATGGACCGCCCGTGGCATGTCGTCACCCAGTCTGTGTGCACGGGCTCCACCGAACTGCTGATCAAGCATCTGTTGGCACACCGCGAACTGGGTTGGCAGAGAGCGGGATAAGCCACCCGCACGACCACCCACAAAGGTGATGGCCCGCGGCGGCCCTGTGACTAGCTCTTCAGGTATCCCAATTCAGGAGGAGCCATGGGCACTGGTCATCACGATCCGACGGATCATTTCCGCACCACTCAGCCACATGCCGGCGAGTCGATGAACGACGGCTATCACTGGCCCGGCCTGGTCTTGCTTGCGGTGGGTGTAATCGCATTGGCCGGCTGCGTCGCAGCAGCCGCCTACAAGCATCCCGAATGGCTGCTGCCGACCGGTCTGGTGGCTGTAATTGGACTCGGCTTCGGAAGTTTGTGGTGTGCTGTTGAGCATCGCCGCGTCTGCCGGATCGAATCACATTGGCTTGCTGAGCATTCCGAGCGACGCCTGGACCGACCAGTTGCGTAGCACCGCAATCGCGACGTGACGGTCCTATGCGATTAGTCGGCCGCGCAGTAGCGGCACGACGGTCTCGGTCAGGACCAGCGGGTCGATGGGGTGCGGCACGGCCGCGTCTGCTCGTGACCACCGGGCCAGCCACGCATCGTCGTCACGACCGGTGAGGACCACGATGGGTGGACATTGCAGCAGCTCGTCTTTGAGTTGCTTGGCAATGCCCAGGCCGCCCGCCGGAGACGCCTCGCCGTCCAGGATCGCGACCTCGATTGCTCCCGACGCCATGTGTTGCAGGACCGCGGGCTGTGTGGCTGCGTTGATGAAGTCCACGGGGGCCCCGCCGGCATCCGGTAGCCTGCCCAGGCTTCGCTCGATGAGGAGCCGGGTGTTGGCGTTAGAGCTGTAGACGAGCACCTGAAGCGGGGCATAAACGCGGTGTCGGGCTGCGTGCGGGATCACGCAACGGATGCTAGCGATCAGGCTCACTCGCGTGAATCCCCTTGCTCGTCCCCCATGTCGGGGTGCTGACCGGGGTTGCCGATTCGTCAGCGTGGACCTCGCAACGTATTCGACGAAAGGTCCGCACGATGAACCCGTATCTACCGATCCTGGCGCTGGCCGGGATCGCTGCGGCGTTCGCAGTTTTTTCCGTCGTCACAGCGAGAGTGATCGGCCCGTTCCGGAGTAACCGCTCGAAACTGGATGCCTACGAGTGCGGTATCGAGCCGATCAGCCCTCACAACGGCGCCGGTCGGTTCCCCATCAAGTACTACCTCACGGCCATGTTGTTCATCGTCTTCGACATCGAGATCGTGTTCCTGTACCCGTGGGCGGTCAGCTATGACGCACTGGGCGTGTTCGCACTGGTGGAGATGCTGCTCTTCATGCTCACCGTTTTCGTCGCCTACGCATACGTGTGGCGTCGCGGCGGCCTGAGTTGGGACTGAGGACGCGCGTGGGTCTCGAGGAGAAGTTGCCGAGTGGGTTTCTGCTGACAACGGTCGAAGGTCTGGCAGGGTATTTCCGCAAGCACTCGTTGTGGCCCGCCACGTTCGGGTTGGCGTGTTGTGCGATCGAGATGATGTCGACGGTGTCTCCGCGGTTCGACATCGCCAGGTTCGGCATGGAGGCGTTTCGCGCGTCCCCGCGGCAGGCAGACCTGCTGATCGTCGCCGGGCGGGTCAGCCAAAAGATGGCACCGGTGCTCCGGCAGGTCTATGACCAGATGGCCGAGCCGAAATGGGTTCTGGCGATGGGGGTGTGCGCCTCGTCGGGTGGGATGTTCAACAACTACGCGATCGTTCAGGGTGTCGACCACATCGTGCCTGTCGACATCTACCTGGCGGGCTGCCCGCCGCGCCCGGAAATGCTGTTGCACGCAATCCTCAAACTGCACGAGAAGATCCAACAAATGCCGCTGGGCGTGGACCGGGAACGCGCCGTCGCCGAGGCCGAAACGGCCGCGCTGACAGCCACTCCCACCATCCAGATGCAGGGGCGGTCGAGGTGATTGGTGTGCGCCGCGGCATGTTCGGGGTGACTGACACCGGCGACACCTCCGGCTATGGGCGGCTGGTGCGCCGGGTCGCGATGCCGGCCGGATCCCCGCGACCCTACGGCGGCTACTTCGACGAGGTCGTCGACGCGTTGGGCGCCGCGCTGGAGCGCACCGGTGCCGCACTCGCCGACCTGATCGAAAAGGTGGTGGTTCTCCGCGGAGAGTTGACACTGCATGTGCGCCGTGAGCATCTGGTTGCGGTGGCCCGCCAGCTGCGCGACGACGGTGCGTTGCGCTTCGAATTGTGCCTGGGCGTCAACGGTGTGCACTATCCCAACGACGCCGGGCGGGAACTGCATGCGGCGTACCCGTTGATGTCGATCACCCACAACCGCCGCATCCGACTGGAAGTGGCTGCCCCCGATGCCGATCCGCACATCCCGTCGCTGTTTTCGCTGTATCCGGCCACCGACTGGCACGAGCGCGAGACCTACGACTTCTTCGGAATCGTCTTCGACGGACACCCGTCACTGACCCGCATCCAGATGCCCGACGACTGGGTCGGTCATCCGCAGCGCAAGGACTACCCGCTCGGTGGTATCCAGGTCGAGTACAAGGGTGCCCAGATTCTTCCGCCCGACGAGCGGAGGGCCTACAACTGATGACCGCACACACCGACGCGCCCATTGATGGCGCGAACATTACCGTCAGCGGGCAAGACTGGGACCGGATTGGCGGTGCCGCCGGCTCGTTTCCCGAGGGTGAGCGCATCGTCGTCAACATGGGGCCGCAGCATCCGTCCACGCACGGGGTGTTGCGGCTGATCCTGGAGCTCGAGGGTGAGACGGTCACCGAAGCCCGCTGCGGCATCGGCTACCTGCACACCGGGATCGAGAAGAACCTCGAATATCGCACCTGGATGCAGGGCGTCACGTTCGTGACGCGGATGGACTATCTGTCGCCGTTCTTCAACGAGACCGCCTACTGTCTTGGGGTCGAGAAGCTGCTCGACATCACCGAACAGATTCCCGAGCGCGCGAACGTCATTCGGGTGATGTTGATGGAGCTCAACCGGATTTCCTCGCACCTGGTTGCGCTGGCCACCGGTGGCATGGAGCTGGGTGCCATCACCGCGATGCTGTTCGGGTTCCGCGAACGCGAACTGATCCTGTCCGTGTTCGAGAAGATCACCGGCCTGCGGATGAACCACGCCTACATCCGGCCCGGTGGGCTGGTCCAGGATCTTCCCGACGACGCCATCCCCGCTGTCCGCGAATTGCTCGAGATCCTGCCGAAGCGACTCCGCGACCTGGAGAACCTGCTGTCCGAGAACGACATCTGGAAGGCCCGCACTCAAGGCATCGGCTACCTGGATCTGGTCGGGTGCATCGCACTGGGCGTCACCGGCCCGATCCTGCGTTCCACCGGGCTGCCGCACGACCTGCGCCGCGCCCAACCGTATTGCGACTACGAGCATTACGAGTTCGACGTGATCACCGATGACGGATGCGACTCCTATGGCCGCTATTTGATCCGCGTCAAGGAGATGCGCGAGTCGCTGAAGATCGTCGAGCAGTGCCTCGACCGGCTACGCCCCGGCCCAGTCATGTTGGCGGACCGCAAGATTGCCTGGCCCGCCGACCTGGCTCTGGGACCCGACGGGATGGGCAATTCGCGTCAACACATCGCAAAGATCATGGCCAGCTCGATGGAGGGGCTGATCCATCATTTCAAGCTCGTGACCGAGGGCATCCGGGTGCCTGCCGGTCAGGTCTATGTCGCGGTCGAGTCGCCACGCGGTGAGCTGGGCGTGCACATGGTCAGCGACGGCGGCACCCGGCCCTACCGGGTGCACTACCGCGACCCGTCGTTCACCAACCTGCAGGCCGTTGCCGCAATGTGCGAGGGCGGCATGGTCGCCGACGTCATCGCCGCCCTCGCCAGCATCGACCCGGTGATGGGTGGTGTCGACAGGTGACAGTGTTCATCGCGCTCGGGCGCAAGCCCGAGGAGCCCGGCCGGCTGGAGGGCCGCGGGCTTTATCCAAACGAGGTGCGGGCCAGGCTGGAGGTGGACGCCAAGGCGATCATCGCGCGCTACCCGCGGCCGCGCTCGGCGCTGCTGCCGCTGCTGCATCTGGTGCAGGCCGAGGATTCCTGCGTAACACCCGCCGGGATCGAATTCTGCGCCGACCAGCTCGACCTGACCGGTGCCGAGGTCGCCGCGGTGGCCACCTTCTACTCGATGTACCGACGCCGGCCCACCGGCGACTATCACGTCGGCGTTTGCACCAACACACTGTGCGCGATCATGGGCGGCGACGCGATCCTCGCGGCGCTGTCCGAGCACCTCGGCATCCGGCACGGTCAGACGACCCCGGACGGCAAGGTCACGCTCGAACACATCGAATGCAACGCCGCATGCGACTACGCCCCCGTCGTGATGGTCAATTGGGAATTCTTTGACAACCAAACCCCCGGGTCCGCCTGCGCACTCGTCGACAAGCTGCGCTCAGGTGAACAGCTCACCGCCACCCGTGGTGCGCCGCTGTGCACGTTCCGCCAAGCCGCCCGCATCCTGGCGGGTTTCCCCAAGTCCCGAGAAGCCACCACCGCCGGCGCGGCGACGCTCGCCGGACTGCGCGTCGCACGCGAAAGAGGCATGGCCGCACACGGTTTGGAAGGCGAGGATTGACATGCCGCTGATGCCCGTGCTGACCCGGTATTGGGACCATCCGAAGTCGTGGTCGCTTGATACCTATCACACCCATGACGGCTACCAGGCGCTGCAGAAGGCGCTGGCCATGGACCCCGACGAGATCATCCAGACCGTGAAGTCCTCCGGGCTGCGCGGCCGCGGCGGCGCAGGCTTTTCCACCGGCACGAAATGGTCCTTCATTCCGCAGGGTTCGGTGGGCGCCGACGCCAAGCCGCACTACCTGGTGGTCAATGCCGACGAGTCCGAACCGGGCACGTGCAAAGACATCCCACTGATGATGGCCACTCCCCACGTGCTGATCGAGGGTGCCATCATCGCGGCGTACGCGATTCGAGCGCAACACGCGTTCATTTACCTGCGCGGCGAGGTCCTCCCGGCGCTGGGGCGGCTCCAGGAAGCGGTCGGGGAGGCCTACACCTCCGGCTACCTGGGTAAAGGCATTCTCGGCTCCGACTACGACCTGGACCTCGTGATCCATGCCGGCGCGGGCGCCTACATCTGCGGCGAGGAATCCGCGCTGCTGGACTCGCTGGAAGGCCGCCGCGGACAGCCACGACTGCGCCCGCCCTTCCCCGCGGAAGCGGGACTGTATGGGTGTCCGACAGTGGTGAACAACGTCGAATCGCTCGCGTCGGTGCCCGCGATCATCCTCAACGGTGTCGAGTGGTTCCGCTCCATAGGAACCGAGGACTCCCCCGGGTTCACGCTCTACTCCCTTTCCGGGCATGTGAACCGGCCGGGCCAGTACGAGGCGCCGCTTGGTATCACGCTGCGCGAACTGCTCGAGTACGCCGGTGGTGTGCGCGAGGGGCGTCGGCTGAAATTCTGGACGCCGGGCGGCTCATCAACGCCGCTGTTGACCGACGAACACCTCGATGTGCCACTGGATTACGGGGGCGTCGGGGCGGCCGGGTCGATGCTGGGCACTAAAGCGTTGCAGATCTTCGACGACACCACGTGTGTGGTGCGGGCGGTGCGCCGCTGGACCCAGTTCTACGAACACGAGTCCTGCGGCAAGTGCACACCGTGCCGCGAAGGCACCTACTGGCTCGCCCAGATCTATGAACGCCTCGAAATCGGAGCCGCAACGACCGACGATCTGGGCAAGCTCGCCGACATCGCCGACGCGATCATGGGGAAGGCATTCTGCGCGCTCGGCGACGGTGCGGCCAGCCCAATCACCTCGTCGCTGAAGTACTTTCGCGACGAATACGTCGCGCACGTTACCGGTGGTGGATGCCCGTTCGACCCGCGCGACTCGATGCTCGCGCCCAAGGACATGCCGGTATGACGCTCATATCGAACACGGACGCGGCCGCCTGCACCTCCCCTGCCGCTTCCGTGACACTGACGATCGATGACACCATCGTGACGGTGCCCACGGGCACCCTGCTGATCCGTGCCGCGGAATTGATTGGCATCCAGATCCCGCGGTTCTGCGACCATCCGCTACTGGAACCCGTTGGCGCGTGCCGACAATGCCTCGTCGAGGTGGCAGGCCAGCGCAAGCCGATGGCTTCATGCACCACAACTGCAACCGACGACATGGCCGTGCGCACCCAGCTCACCTCAGCCGTCGCCCAGAAGGCGCAAAACGATGTGATGGAGCTGCTGCTGATCAACCATCCGCTTGATTGCCCGATCTGCGACAAAGGCGGCGAATGCCCACTGCAGAACCAGGCCATGTCCGCCGGGCAGGCCGAATCTCGGTTCGAGGACGTCAAACGCACTTTCCCGAAACCGATCGCCATCTCGTCGCAGGTGCTGCTGGACCGGGAGCGCTGCGTGTTATGTGCCCGCTGCACAAGGTTTTCCAACCAGATTGCCGGCGATCCGTTCATCGAACTGATGGAACGCGGTGCGCTGCAGCAAGTCGGCATCTACACCGGATCTTCTGCTGACTCCGTTCGCGCCGAGCCGTTCGAATCGTACTTTTCGGGCAACACCGTGCAGATATGTCCTGTGGGTGCCCTCACCGGCACCGCCTACCGATTCCGCGCGCGTCCGTTCGACCTCGCCTCCAGCCCGAGTGTGTGCGAGCACTGCGCGAGCGGTTGCGCGCAGCGCACCGACCACCGCCGCGGCAAGGTGCTGCGCCGGCTGGCCGGGGATGACCCCCAGGTCAACGAGGAGTGGAACTGCGACAAGGGCCGCTGGGCGTTCACATACGCCACGCAGCCGGACCGGCTCACCGGTCCGCTCATCCGCGACGCCCACGGCGGCCTGATACCGGCGTCGTGGTCGCAGGCGCTGGCGGTGGCCGCGCGCGGGCTGAGGGCGGCACGCGCCAACGTCGGTGTGCTCGTCGGCGGCCGAACAACATACGAGGACGCCTACGCGTATGCGAAATTCGCGCGTATCGCGCTGCGCAGCAACGACATCGACTTCCGTGCACGTGCACACTCCGCCGAGGAGATGTGTTTCCTGGCCGCCCGAATCGCCGGGCGGCCGATGATGGTCAGCTACGCGGATCTGGAAGCCGCCCCGGTGGTGCTGCTGGTTGGGTTCGAGCCCGAAGAGGAATCGCCGATCGTGTTCCTGCGGCTGCGCAAAGCGGCGCGCACGAAGCGGGTAGCGGTCCACGCTATCGCGCCCTTTGAAACCCGTGGCCTGGCGAAGATGTCGGGCCGGTTACTGCGGGTGCCGCCCGGCGGCGAGGCGCGTGTTCTCGACGGTCTGCGCAGCGGCGACGTCGGAGAGCTGCTGCGTCGACCGGGCGCGGTGATCATGGCCGGTGAACGACTTGCGTCGGTACCGGGCGGTCTGTCGGCAGCGGCTCGGCTAGCCGACAACACCGGCGCGCGCATGGCGTGGGTACCGCGACGCGCGGGCGAACGAGGCGCGTTGGAGGCCGGTGCACTGCCGAACCTGCTGCCCGGCGGCCGTCCAGTGGGCGACCGCGAGGCCCGGCTGCAGGTTGCGTCGGCATGGAATGACCCTGGGCCACCATCCGAGGCCGGACGAGACACGGCCGGCATCCTGGCCGCGGCCGTCAGCGGAGAGATAGGTGCATTGCTGATCGGCGGCGTCGAACTCGCCGACTTGCCCGACCCCGACACCGCCCGGCGTGCATTGGAAGCGGCGCCGTTCGTCGCCAGCCTGGAACTGCGCCGCAGTGAGGTCACAGAACGCGCCGATGTGGTCCTCCCCGTCGCAACGGTCGCGGAAAAGTCGGGCACGTTCCTGAACTGGGAAGGCCGCCAGCGCCCATTCTCGTCCGCGCTCCGCGACTCCGGCGTGCTGGACGACCTACGGGTGCTCGACGCGATCGCCGCCAACATGGGCGTCGACCTCGGCCTTCCTGACGCCGCCGCGGCGCGCGACGAACTGCTACGGCTCGGCACCTGGGACGGCATGCGGCCGGAAACGCCGCAAGTCGGACCCGCCGACATGCCGCAGCCCGGTCGGGGTGAGGCGATCCTTGCGGGCTGGCGAGTGCTCTTGGACGGGGGCCGTTTACAGGACGGCGAACCCCACTTGGCCGGCACCGCCGGCACGCCGACGCTACGGCTGTCGGCGTCAACCGCCGCCGAAATCGGCTCGGCCCAAGGCGATTTGGTCACGGTGAGCACCGGACGGGGATCGATCACGCTGCCGCTTGCGATCACGGAGATGCCAGACCGGGTCGTGTGGCTGCCGATGAATTCGCCCGGCTCGGCGGTGCACCAGCAGCTCGGCGTGGCGCTGGGCAGCGTCGTCACGATCGGATCCGGCCGATGACCGCGTTCGGCTACGACCCGTGGTGGCTGGTGGGGATCAAGGCGATCGCGGTGTTTGCGTTCCTGTTGTTGACGGTGTTGGTCGCAATCCTGGTCGAGCGCAAGGTACTGGCCCGGATGCAGATGCGGCTGGGCCCCAACCGGGCCGGCCCGGGCGGTCTGCTGCAGAGCCTGGCCGACGGGATCAAACTCGCCCTCAAGGAAGGCCTCACCCCGTCCGGGGTGGATAGGCCGGTCTACCTGTTGGCCCCGATCATCGCGGTCATTCCCGCGTTCATGGCGTTCGCGGTCATTCCGTTGGGCGGCGCGGTGTCGATCTTCGGCCAGCGCACTGCGCTGCAGCTCACCGATCTGCCAGTCGCCGTGCTGTATGTGCTGGCCGTGACGTCGGTGGGCGTGTACGGCATCGTGCTGGCCGGCTGGTCATCAGGATCCAGCTACCCACTGCTCGGCGGGCTGCGGTCGTCGGCACAGGTGATCTCCTACGAGATCGCGATGGGGCTGTCGTTCGCCGCCGTGTTCCTCTACGCCGGCACGATGTCGACGTCGGGCATCGTGGCCGCCCAGGACCGCGTTTGGTATGTCTTCCTGCTGCTTCCGTCGTTTCTGATTTACGTCACATCAATGGTCGGCGAGACCAATCGTGCGCCGTTCGACCTGCCCGAGGCCGAGGGTGAATTGGTCGGCGGCTTCCACACCGAGTACTCGTCGTTGAAGTTCGCAATGTTCATGCTCGCCGAATACGTCAACATGACAACGGTTTCCGCGCTGGCCACCACTCTGTTCCTTGGCGGCTGGCATGCGCCGTGGCCGTTCAACATGATCGACGGCGCCAACACCGGGTGGTGGCCGTTGATTTGGTTCACCGCGAAGGTGTGGGGTTTCCTGTTCATCTTCATCTGGCTGCGCGCGACGCTGCCGCGGTTGCGCTACGACCAGTTCATGGCGGTGGGCTGGAAGGTCCTGATCCCGGTCGCGCTGGTGTGGCTGATGATCGTTGCCGCCGCCCGCACGCTGCGCACCGAGGGGAATGACCTCGCGGGCCGGGCGGTCATCGTCGGCGGGATCCTGGTGGCGCTTGTGTTGCTCTCCGTGATGCGCAAGGCGGCTTCGTCGAGTCATGCTCCGCTCCGGACGGACCGCTCTATAGGTTTCCCAACGTATTTCGATCCGACGGCGGGTGGACATCCCGTTCCACCCCTGCCGAGTCAACGCCGACCCGACCCGCTGATCGTCGTTGGGCAGGAGGAAATCGATGCATAGGCTCTTCGACGCGGTGGCCGGTTTCGGTGTCACCTTCGCGACGATGTTCAAGAAACCGGTCACCGAAGGCTATCCGGAAAAGCCAGGGCCTATCGCCCCGCGCTATCACGGCCGGCACCAACTCAATCGGTATCCCGACGGGCTGGAGAAGTGCATCGGTTGCGAGCTGTGCGCCTGGGCATGCCCGGCCGACGCGATCCACGTCGAGGGCGCGGATAACACAGAGGCGCAACGGTATTCGCCAGGCGAGCGCTACGGCAAGGTCTATCAGATCAACTATCTGCGCTGTATCGGCTGTGGGTTGTGCATCGAAGCGTGCCCGACCCGGGCGCTGACGATGACCAACGAATACGAGATGGCCGACGACAACCGAGCCGATCTGATCTGGGGTAAGGACAAGCTGCTGGCTCCAATGCAGCCCGGCATGATCGCGCCGCCGCACCCGATGGCCCCAGGTGCCACCGACGAGGACTACTACCGAGGCACCATCGCGGAGGCGACCAAATGACGACGACACTGCTGGCCGAAACCGCGACCTCCACCTCGACCGGCGAGGCGGTGCTCTTCTGGATCCTCGCCCCGATCGCGGTCATCGGCGCGCTTCGCATGGTGATGGCATCCAAGGCGGTGTATTCCGCGATCCTCCTCGCGATGATCATGATCATCCTCGCGATCTTCTACATCGCCCAGGACGCCCTGTTTCTGGGCGTGGTGCAGGTGGTGGTCTACACCGGTGCGGTGATGATGCTGTTCTTGTTCGTGATGATGCTCATCGGCGTGGACACTGCCGAATCTTTAGCGGAAACCCTTCGCGGGCAACGGATTGCGGCCCTCTCCGCCGCCCTTGGGTTCGGCGTTCTGCTGATCGCGGCCATCGGCAGCGTCGCGACCGCCGGTTTCGCCGGCCTGACCGCGGCAAACGCCGGCGGCAACGTAGAGGGTTTGGCGCAGTTGATCTTCACCCGGTATCTGTGGGCGTTCGAACTGACCAGCGCGCTGCTGATCACCGCGGCGATCGGCGCGATGGTGCTCACCCACCGCGAGCGGTTCGACCGCCCTAAGGATCAGCGAGAACTGTCCCAGGAGCGGTTCCGGGCCGGCGGCCGGGCGACGCCGCTGCCCAGTCCGGGCGTCTACGCTCGGCACAACGCTGTCGACATGCCGGCCCTGCTGCCAGATGGCTCCGCCTCCGTGGAGTCCGTGTCCCGGATCCTGTCCCCGCGGCCCGTGCCACCGCGACCCAGCACCAGGACCACACGGTCGCGTCTGCTACTGGTAACCGTCCCGCCCGATGGCGTCACCGATCGGGTGAACGGGAGTGTCGATAGCTATCGGACAAACGGCCAATCATGAATCCGGCCAACTACCTTTATCTATCGGCGTTGTTGTTCACGATCGGTGCAGCGGGGGTGTTGTTGCGCCGCAATGCCATTGTCGTGTTCATGTGCGTCGAACTCATGCTCAACGCGGCGAACTTGGCGTTCGTCGGGTTCTCGCGCATGCACGGCCATCTGGATGGCCAGGTGGTGGCGTTCTTCACCATGGTGGTCGCCGCCTGCGAGGTGGTGGTCGGTCTGGCGATCATCATGACGATCTTCCGCACCCGCCGCTCGGCCTCGGTCGACGACGCCAGCCTGCTCAGACACTAAGGCCACCATGACAACATTGGTGTGGCTGGTGATTGCGCTCCCGCTGGCGGGTGCGGCCATCCTGCTGCTGGCGGGCAGACGCTGCGATCCCTGGGGGCATGTGTTGGGGTGCCTGGCGGCGCTCGCATCGTTCGCCGCCGGGGGCGTGCTGTTCGTCGACATGCTCAGGCGCCCCGCACAAGACCGGGTCATCCAGGAGGCGCTGTTCTCGTGGGTGCCCGTCGGTGGCCTGCAGGTGGACTTCGGCCTGCAGCTGGATGCGCTGTCGATGTGTTTCGTGCTGCTGATCACCGGTGTGGGCTCACTGATCCACATCTATTCCATCGGCTACATGGCCGACGATCCCGACCGCAGGCGCTTTTTCGGCTATCTGAACCTGTTTCTCGCGGCGATGCTGCTGTTGGTGCTGGCCGACAACTACCTGGGCCTGTACGTCGGCTGGGAAGGCGTGGGCCTGGCGTCCTACCTGCTGATCGGGTTCTGGTCGTACAAGCCCTCGGCGGCCACGGCGGCCAAGAAGGCGTTCGTGGTCAACCGCGTCGGCGATGTGGGTCTGGCCATCGCGCTAATGGTGATGTTCGCCTACATCGGCTCGATCTCGTTCGAGGCCGTCTTCTCCGCGGCGCCGCTCCTCGGCGAGGGCACGCTGACCGCCATCGGATTGCTGCTGCTCTTGGCGGCGTGCGGAAAGTCCGCGCAGGTGCCGTTGCAGTCCTGGCTGGGCGACGCGATGGAAGGCCCCACCCCGGTGTCGGCCCTGATTCACGCCGCCACCATGGTCACCGCCGGGGTATATCTGATCGTGCGCTCCGGGCCGGTGTTCGACCTCGCGCCGACCGCCCAGTTGGGTGTGGTGACGGTCGGCGCAATCACCCTGTTGTTCGGGGCCATCGTCGGCTGCGCCAAGGACGACATCAAGAAAGCGCTCGCCGCCTCCACCATGAGCCAGATCGGCTACATGGTGCTGGCCGCCGGCCTAGGCCCGGCGGGTTACGCGTTCGCGATCATGCACCTGCTGACCCACGGCTTCTTCAAGGCGGGGCTGTTCCTCGGCGCGGGTTCGGTCATGCACGCGATGAACGACGAAGTGAATATGCGCCGCTACGGCGGGCTGCGCACCGCGATGCCGATCACCTTTGCGACGTTCGGGCTGGGCTATCTGGCGATCATCGGAGTGCCACCGCTGGCCGGGTTCTTCTCCAAGGACGGAATCATCGAGGCCGCGCTGGGCGCCGGCGGCGCCAAAGGCATCATCCTCGGCGGCGCGGCGGTACTGGGTGCCGGCATCACCGCCTTCTACATGACCCGGGTGATGCTGATGACGTTCTTCGGTGAAAAGCGCTGGGAACCAGACGCTCACGCCCACGAGGCCCCATCGGTCATGACCTGGCCGATGATCCTGCTCGCGGTCGGCTCAGTGGCCTCCGGCGGCTTCCTGGCCATCGGCGGCACCCTGGAACAGTGGCTCGAACCCGTCGTCGGCACACATGAAATTCACCGTGTTGCACCGGTATGGGTGGTGACCACGGTAATCCTGGCCGTCGTCGCCGCCGGTATCGCCATCGCCTACCGCATGTACGGCACCCAAGCGATACCCGAGCAGGCCCCCGCCGGATCGGCGCTGACCGTCGCGGCCCGACACGACCTCTACGGCGACGCGTTCAACGAGCAGATGCTCATGAAGCCGGGACAACTCCTCACCAAAGGACTGGTCGAAATCGACGACGAGGGCGTCGACGGCGCCACCACCGGCCTGGCCAGCATGGTCGCACGCACCTCCGAACGCCTACGACAGTTGCAGACCGGCTTCGCCCGCTCCTACGCGCTATCGATGCTCACCGGCGCGGCGGTGCTGGTCGGGGCGATCCTGGCGGTGAGGCTCTGATGATCAACTTCCCGTGGCTGAGCGTGATGTGGCTGGTGCCGCTGGCAGGCGCAGGTGCCGCGATGGTGTTGCCCCCGGCCCGACGGCGACTCGCCACGTGGGTGGGCCTGGTGGTGTCCGTGGCGGTGTTGGCCCTTGCGGTTGTGGTGGCATGCCTTTTCGAACCCGGCGGTGGCCCCTACCAGTTCCTCGAATCGCATTCCTGGATACCATCTTTCGGCACCAGTTACACGCTCGGGCTCGACGGTATCGCCCTTGTGCTGACCCTGCTGACGGCGGTCTTGGTGCCGCTGCTGATCGTGGCGGGCTGGAACGACGGCGGCGATCGCAGCCGAGCCACCCACACCTATGTCGCGTTGACCCTGGTCGCCGAGTCGACGGTGATCATGACGCTGGTCGCGCTGGACGTGTTGATGTTCTACGTGTTCTTCGAGGCCATGCTGATCCCGATGTACTTCCTCATCGGCGGCTTTGGCGGCGAGAACAGGTCCAAAGCAGCGGTGAAGTTCCTGATGTACAACCTTTTCGGCGGTCTGATCATGCTCGCCGCCGTCATCGGCCTCTACGTAGTGACGGCCACAGACGGCGGCGGCACATTCGACTTCCGCGAACTCGTCGCCCGTACACAGGCAGCCAACCCCGACCTGTTGAGGTTCGTGTTCCTCGGCTTTCTGACGGCATTCGCGATCAAAGCGCCGCTGTGGCCATTTCACACGTGGCTGCCGGGCGTGGCAACGGAGGCCAAACCCGCAACTGCGGTGCTGATGATGGCGGTGGTGGACAAGGTCGGCACCTTCGGCATGTTGCGCTACGGCGTGCAGCTCTTCCCCGACCAAGCAACGTATTTCCAGCCGCTGATCATCAGCCTGGCGGTCGTCGGCATCGTCTACGGCGCGATCGTCGCGCTCGGCCAGACCGATGTGATGCGGTTGATCGCCTACGCGTCGATCTCCCACTTCGGGTTCATCATCCTGGGTATCTTCGTGATGACAAGCCAGGGCCAGTCCGGCTCGACGCTGTACATGGTCAACCACGGCATCGCCACCGCCGCGCTATTCCTCATCGCGGGATTCCTGGTGTCGCGCAGGGGAACCCGCTTGATCAACGCCTACGGCGGGGTGCAGAAGGTGGCACCGGTGCTCGCCGGCTCTTTCCTGGTCGCCGGGCTCGCCACGCTGGCACTGCCCGGGCTCGCGCCGTTCATCAGCGAATTCCTGGTCCTCATCGGTACCTTCACTCGTTACCCGGTGGCCGCCGTCGTCGCGTCCACCGCACTGGTGCTGTCGGCGATCTACATCCTGTGGCTCTACCAACGGATGATGACCGGCCCGGTCAACGAGGACGGCGAACGAGTCCGCGACCTCGTTGGTCGTGAACTGGTGGTGGTGACACCACTGATTGCACTGCTGCTCGTGCTCGGCGTCTTCCCAAAGCCGGTGCTCGATGTGATCAACCCAGCGGTCAGCCACACCCTCACCACCATCGGCCAACAGAACCCCGCACCGAAAGTGGTGGCTAAATGACCATGCCCGTCCCCAGCGTCGAATACGGCGCGTTGTCGCCGATGCTCATCGTGTTTGGCGCCGCCGTCGCGGGTGTGCTCGTCGAGGCATTTCTGCCCCGCCGTCACCGCTACCCTGCTCAACTCGCGTTGAACACCGGTGGGCTCGTCGCGGCTTTGGTCGCCGTCGGCATGCTAACCGGTCAGAAAAGCGCGGCGGTCATGGGCTCCGTCGCCGTCGACGGGCCAACGCTCTTCTTGCAGGCCACGATTCTGTCGATCGGGATCGTCGCGCTGGCATTCATCGCCGCACGGCGTCTAAGCGCATTCGTCGCCTACGCGTCATCAGTTCCCGGTGGGTCGGCCGAACTCGAGGCGTCCCGGGCCGGCATCGTGCAGACCGAGGTCTTCCCGCTGACCATGCTGGCCGTCGGCGGGATGCTGCTGTTCCCGGCATCGAACGATCTGCTGACGATGTTCGTTGCGCTGGAGGTCCTTTCACTGCCCCTTTACCTGTTGTGCGGGCTGGCGCGCCGTCGCCGACTGTTGTCGCAGGAGGCCGCGCTGAAGTACTTTCTTCTCGGCGCATTCTCGTCAGCGTTCTTCCTGTACGGCATCGCAATGCTGTACGGGTACGCCGGCACACTGACCCTGCCGGGTATCGGCGAAGCGATCGGAAAGGGCAGTGGCGATGAGCCTATTGCGTTGGCCGGCGTCGCATTGCTGTTGGTGGGCGTCTTGTTCAAGGTGGGCGCGGTGCCCTTCCACGCCTGGATCCCCGACGTGTATCAGGGCGCCCCCACCCCGATCACCGGATTCATGGCGGCAGCGACGAAAATCGCGGCGTTCGGCGCACTGCTGCGCATCGTGCACGTCGCGCTTCCCGGTCTCATCGCGGGCATTCGCCCGGTGCTCTGGGCCATCGCGATTCTCACGATGTTGATTGCCGCAGTTCTAACGGTCACGCAGACGGACATCAAACGCCTCATCGCGTACTCCTCGGTTGCAAATGCCGGCTTCATCCTCACCGGCGTAACCGCCATCAACAGCGGCGGGCTGCCGTCGACGCTGTTCTACCTTGTCGCGTACGCGTTCAACACCCTGGGCGCGTTCGCGGCCGTCAGCCTCATCCGCAACCAGGATGGCGACGAGGACACCGACATCTCCCGATGGGCCGGGTTGGGCCGTCGCTCACCGCTGGTGTCGGCGGTGGTCGCGCTCTTCCTGCTTGCCTTGGCAGGCATTCCGCTGACCAGCGGGTTCGTCAGCAAGTTCGCCGTCTTCAAGGCCGCGCTGGCCGACGGGGCAACCGTGCTCGTGATCGTCGGCGTGCTCAGCAGCGCGATCGCGGCATTCGCCTACGCACGAGTCATCATCGTGATGTTCTCTGCAGAGCCGAATATCGACACGCCACGCGGCACCGCCCCCGGTGCGCTGATCGCCGGAGTGGTCGGCGTGAGCGCGGCGGTCACGGTATTACTCGGAGTCGCGCCGCAGCCCATGCTCGATTTGACCACCGAAGCCGGCCAGTTCATGCATTAGCGCACACCCTCGACCCAAGGCGGCCGCGGCACAGCGGCAGTGACGTTGCCTGAGCACGGGAGCGGCGGCATAGGGGAACACGCCGCCCCCGTGCGATATTCAGGCTGACTTGAGTTCGACGCGCAGCCGCGCCGCTGCCCCGTTGGCGGCGACGCGGTCGGCGAGCGCAGCCTGCCCATCGGCCACACGATCGGGGTCGCCGTGCCACGCCGCCAGCGCGGGTGACACCAACGCACGGCCGAACGAGAACGTCAGCGGCCACGGGGTGTCATGTTCCTGCATCGCCTCGAGGTTCGCCGTCGCCCGCTCAGGATCCTGGCCACCTGACAAAAACGCAATGCCCGCAAGGTCATTGGGCCACGCCCGCAGCACCGAAACCGTGATCTCGGCGATCTCCTCAGGAGTGGATTGCCGGCCGTAGTCCTCGCCCTCGAGGACCATATTCGGTTTCAGTACGATGCCCGCCAAATCGACGTTCAGAAGCGCGAGCTCGGTTCGCACGGCGGTATGTACTTCACTGGTGACGTCTCGGCAACGCCCGCGATTGTGATCGCCGTCCATGAGCACCTCCGGCTCGACGATCGGGACAAGACCCGCCTCCTGGCAGGCTGCCGCGTAACGGGCCAGCGCATTCGCATTCGCCCTTATTGCACCCCGGCTGGGCGTATCGGCGGTGATTCTGAACACGGCCCGCCACTTGGCGAACGCCGCGCCGATCTCGGCATACTCGGCCACGCGTGCCGGGAGCCCGTCGAGACCCTCGGTGACAGTCTCACCCGGCAGCCCGGGGCACGGCTTGGCGCCGGTGTCGACCTTGATGCCGGGCAGGATTCCCAGCTCGGTCACCGCCTGCGCGAACGGCCTGCCATCGCTGAAGGTCTGGCGCAGCGTCTCGTCGCAGAAGATGATGCCCGAGATGCTGTCGGAAAGCCCGGGTGCGGTGGCGAGCAGTTCGCGGTAAAAGCGTCGGCTCTCGGCGCTCGGCTCAACTCCCGCCTCCTGCAGCCGCTTTGACATCGTCGCGATGCTTTCATCAGCGGCCAGTATCCCCTTGCCCGGCGCCATCAGTCGAGCCGCGGTCTGCCTACATGTGCTCATACTTGGTGTCCTTCGTTGCGGTTATCCGTCAGGAAGCTATCCAGACGCATGCGTGGTGGCCTCACCCAGGCGGTGGATGCATCGGGTGAATCAGTTAACTTCTGACTTAAGGATTGATGGCGGATTCTCAATAGACATGTTGAGGATCGGATGGCAGCATTCCCGGCATGACGGATCGATGGAGCGCCGGGGTGATTCCCTACGCCGAAATGGGTTACTGGCAGCCGGATTACGTGCCGAAGGACTCGGATGTGCTGTGCGCCTTCCGGATCACCCCGCAACCCGGTGTGCCGCCGGAGGAGGCGGGCGCGGCGGTCGCCGGCGAATCCAGCACGGCAACGTGGACGGTGGTGTGGACTGACCGGCTGACCACCTTCGAGCACTATCAAGCCAAGTGCTACCGGGTCGAGGCGGTGCCGAACAGCCCAGGACAGTGGATCGCCTGGATCGCCTACGACATCGACCTGTTCGAGGAGGGCTCGATCGCCAACCTGACCAGCTCGATCATCGGCAACGTGTTCGGCTTCAAGCCGCTCAAGGCGCTGCGGCTGGAGGACATGCGCATTCCCACTCACTATGTGAAGACCTTCCAGGGCCCCGCGCACGGGGTGGTGATGGAGCGTGAGCACCTCAACAAGTTCGGCCGGCCGCTGTTGGGCGCGACCACGAAACCCAAACTCGGGTTGTCTGCACGCAATTACGGCCGCGTGGTGTATGAGGCTCTGCGCGGCGGGCTGGACTTCACCAAGGACGACGAGAACATCAACTCTCAGCCGTTCATGCGTTGGCGTGACCGGTTCTTGTTCTGCATGGAAGCAGTCAACCGGGCCCAAGCCGTCACCGGGGAGATCAAGGGTCACTACCTGAACGTCACGGCCGGGACCATGGAGGAGATGTACGAGCGGGCCGACTTCGCCAAGGAACTCGGCTCGGTGATCGTGATGATCGACCTCACTATCGGCTATACCGCCATCCAGTCGATGTCCAAGTGGGCCCGCGCCAACGGTGTGATCCTGCACCTGCACCGCGCCGGACACGGCACGTACACCCGCCAGAAGACCCACGGTGTCAGCTTCCGGGTGATCGCCAAATGGATGAGGCTGGCCGGTGTCGATCACATTCACGCCGGCACGGTGGTCGGCAAGCTGGAGGGCGATCCCAACACGACTGCGGGCTTCTACGACACTCTGCGGCTCGACAACATCCCAGCCGACCCGGTCAAAGGGCTGTTCTTCGACCAACAGTGGGCATCGATGCCCGGTGTGATGCCGGTGGCCTCCGGTGGCATCCACGCGGGCCAGATGCACCAACTGCTGCACTACCTCGGCGAGGATGTGGTGCTGCAATTCGGTGGTGGCACGATCGGTCATCCGATGGGCATTGCGGCGGGCGCCGAGGCGAACCGGGTCGCGCTCGAGGCGATGATCAAGGCCCGCAACGAGGGCGTGGATTACTTCGACAAGGGTCCGGAGATTCTCAGGAAGGCCGCATCCCGCAACCGCGCCCTCGACACCGCGCTCGCCACATGGGGCGACATCACTTTCAACTACGAATCCACCGACACCCCCGACGTCGTCGCCACGCCGACGCACACCTGAACACCAGAGGACATCCATGCGCATCACCCAGGGCACCTTCTCGTACTTACCTGACTTCACTGACGAAGAGATCACCGCCCAGATCAACTACGCACTGGACAACGAGTGGCCGCTGTCAGTCGAATTCACCGACGATCCCCACCCCCGCAACGTGTACTGGGAAATGTGGGGCCTGCCGATGTTCGACCTCAAGGACGCCGCAGGCGTGATGCTGGAAGTCAACGCCTGCCGCAGCGCATATCCCAATGCCTACGTCCGGCTCAACGCATATGATGCCCGACGCGGTCGCCAAACCACGGCGTTCTCATTCATCGTGCAGCGACCTGCCGAGGAGCCGGGCTTCCGGCTTGACCGCACTGAGGGCAGCGACCGGCGCATCGGCTACACCACGTTCTCTTACGCCACCCAGCAACCGCCCGGGCATCGCTACGGCTCCCCATGATTCCCCCGTCCCCGCCGGCTTCGCTCGAATCGATCCGTCACGTGGATGCGATCGAGGGATTCCGGGTACCCGTCAAGGTTTCGGGCCCGGACAATGGCCGTGTGGTGGTCATATTCGACGAGCCGTCACCCGAGACGGCCGCATTCGATGCCGTGCGTCAACGGCTGCACGCGGCAATGCTTCGCACCGTGGTGATTCCAATGGATCGAGGCCTCACTGCCAAGTCGGTGGTCGGCGTTCTCGACCGACTGGGAGTGCCGGGAGGCCTGCTCGTCGGCGACCGGGCTGGTGCTGACGTGGCATGGGAAGTGGCTGCGACCCAGCGTGAGCGCTCCACCGGCTTGGTGGTGATCGACAGCGGCCACCCGAGAGTGCCCGATACCAACGGGGTGACCCGTGACCAGCATTGCCCGCCTGTACACGCCGACACCACCGCGCTAGTCAGTACAGGCGCGGCGCAAGCCGTTGCCCGTGCGAGCCGGCGGTATGTCCACGGCGAATTCCGGCTCACAGAGCTGGCCGGTCGTCGAAAGTCCCGGCACTTCACGGCGCAACTGGCGGCCGAGATCGTGCTGCGCTCACATTCGTGGTGACGCCCGATTGCCGTGAACCGGCGCATCGGCGGCGGTGATGACTGCGCCTGGGATTCCGTTGCTCAGCGGTGAGCGAGGTCGTGGTTGCGCCGTTCGACCAGGCGCAGAATCATCGGGGTGAAGATGAGTTGCATCGCCAGGTCCATCTTGCCCCCCGGGCAGACAATGGTGTTGGGGCGTGACATGAATGAGTCGTGCAGCATGGACAGCAGGTACGGGAAGTCGATGCCGTGCGGGTCGCGGAACCTGATGACGAGCATCGATTCGTCTGCGGTGGGAATCTCTCTGGCGACAAATGGGTTTGAGGTATCTACCACAGGGACGCGCTGGAAGTTGACATCGGTCGCGGAGAACTGCCGGCATATGTAGTTCACGTAGTCAGGCATTCGACGCAGGATGGTGTCGGTGACAGCTTCGGAGGTGTATCGGCGAACCGCTTTGTCGCGGTGCAGTTTCTGAATCCACTCCAGGTTGATCACTGGGACGACGCCGATTCGCAGGTCGGCATGACGGGCCACGTCCACGGTGTCGGTCACGATCGCGCCATGCAGGCCCTCGTAGAACAGCATTTCGGAATCCTGCGGCAAGTCCTCCCACGGTGTGAAGGTGCCCGACTCCTGAGCGAACGGTTCGGCCTCCTGTTCGTCGTGGAGGTATCTACGGATCTTGCCCGTGCCGGTCTCGCCGTAGACTCGGAACAGCTCTTCGAGTTCTTCGAAAAGGTTTGCCTCAGAACCGAAGTGGCTGAACGAGTGATCGCCGCGCGCATGCGCGTCGGCGATCGCAGCCTTCATTTCGGCACGGTCGTAGCGGTGAAAGCTGTCGCCCTCAACATAGGCGACGTTGACTCCTTCGCGGCGGAAGATCTGCTGGAAGGTGTGCATGACCGAGGTGGTGCCGGCGCCAGATGACCCAGTGACCGAGATGATGGGGTGTCTGCGTGACATCGCCGCTCAGCCAACCGGAACGCGGAACAGGCCACGGGTTCCATAGAGCGGCCAGGGATTCGGCGGTTCGTATGTCTCACCGTGGTACCTCTCGATGCGCTCGACTTCCTCACGGGCGCCGAAGACGAACGGGATGCGTTGGTGCACGTGGTTGGGAACGACGTCGAGCATTCTGCCGCGGCCGGTGCTCGCTGCGCCGCCGGCCTGCTCGATCAGAAAGGCCATCGGGTTGGCCTCGTACAGCAACCGCAATCGCCCGGGCTTGACCGGTTCCCTGGAGTCGCGCGGGTAGAGGAATACCCCGCCACGGGTGAGGATTCGGTGAGTCTCTGCGACCAGCGAGGCGACCCAGCGCATGTTGAAGTCCTTGCCCCGCGGCCCCGATCGTCCGGCCAGGCACTCCTGGACGTAGCGCTGCACGGCCGGTTCCCAGAAGCGTTGATTGGATGCGTTGATCGCAAATTCCGTTGCAGTAGAGGGAATTTGGATGGATTCACGAGTAAGAATGAACTCCCCCAGTGAGTGATCGAGGGTGAATGCATGAACCCCGGTCCCCACGGAGAGCACGAGCATCGTCGACGGACCGTAAATCGCATATCCGGCGCACACCTGCTCTGCGCCCGGTTGCAGGAAGTCCTCCGGATGAGGATCAACTCCCGGATTCGGCGACCGCAAGATCGAAAAGATGCTTCCTACCGACACGTTGACGTCGATGTTCGACGAACCGTCGAGCGGGTCGAAGGCCAGCAGGTACTTTCCCCTAGGGAACCTGCTCGGCAGCCGGTAGAGCTCTTCCAATTCCTCGGACACCATCCCAGCCACCCGGCCGCTCCACTCGGTTGCGCGCAGGAAGTACTCGTTGGCCAACACGTCCAGCTTCTGCTGCACCTCTCCCTGCACGTTGGTGTGGTCGGCCGAGCCCAGCACACCCCCCAGCGCGCCGAGCGCGACACGATTCGAGATCGCCTTGCACGCCAATGCCACATCGAGGATCAGACCGTTGAGGTCACCGGAGGCACCGAGATGACGCCGACGCTCCTCGATCAAGAACTGCACCAGCGTCGTGTGATCGGCAATCATGGCTCAGAGAATGTCCCGGGCGACAGCCACCGGCCATCCCCCTCCTGGGTGGGCACTCGGGTGGAACGCGGGTCGCACAGTGCAGCGCCGCTAACCTCGCGTTGAACCACCGCATCAGTCATGGACTACGCCAGGCTGATTGCGATCGATCCGAGATCGTCGCTTGCGGGTCGGTGAGGCCGGACTTCAGATGGTGGCGTGGAACAGCGACTCTTCGACGCGCGCCAGTCACGCCAGCGCTAGGAACAGCTTCTCGAGTTCGGCTTCGGTCATCGGTTGACATCCGTCGGCAGTGGAGCCGGTCACGCATTCCCGAAGACTGCTAGCCACGATTTTAAAGCCGGCCCGGTCCAGTGCGCGCGATACCGCGGCCAGCTGCGTGACCACGTCTTTGCACTGCCGGTCCTGCTCGATCATCGAAATCACACCGGCGAGTTGGCCCTGCGCGCGCCGCAGCCTGTTCAGTACTACAGCGGTGCTGGCTTCGTCACCAACCATCGGAGTTCCTTCCTGCGTACCCCGGGAGTATGCGGTCAGCCGACAGCGTCAGCCTCATCTCGGTAGTTCCGATTTCAGTGTCCGGATACCGCCCCGGTGTGACGCATCTTGGCATACACACGGGGGTATGTGAGCGAGTTCTCGATTCAGGTGGCGGGTACGGCGGTCGGAATCCCCGATCGTCGTACCCGGAATAGCGTCACATCGTCCTTGACGCCCTTGAAGCGCCTTGTGCCGGCCGACTCCCACTCGAATACCGGGTTGCTGGCGACGGCGTCGCGGGCGGACCCGGCGACCAGCACAGTCCCTGGCCGTGCCGACTGGGCGATGCGGCTTGCCACGTTGACCGGGCTGCCAAACCAATCGCCGGCGCGGCTTACCGCCTTGCCGCAGGCAACACCAACCCGAAGGCTGGGCAGGCCATCTGCGGCAGCGGCGGCGGTCAGATCGAGGACGGAATGCAGCAGGGGCGCCGGCTCGGAGGAAACGAGCATTACTGCGTCGCCGATCGTCTTGATGAACCGCACAGGCGTGACCGCGACATCGCGGGCTAATTCCGTGAGCCGGCTGGCGACGCACTCAAGCTCCTCGGGCGTAAGCACCTCACCGAGTTGGGTGAATCCGGCGATGTCGGCGAACGTCACCGTTATCTGGCGCGCCCCCAGAAGTCCGCTCGCGGAGCGCTCGGCCACGCTGACGGCCTCCGTTTCGAATGAGTGCCGTAATTCAACAAAGAACAACTCTTGGATCATCGGCCCTATCCGGGGCAGGCATTTGCGGGCCAGCTCCTCGGAGGCCTGCGCGAGTTCGATCTCAGTGGCGCCCGGCCGCAGCAGAGTCTTGACAGCAACCTCCCGCATGATCGTGGCGGCATGACCGAGGCTCTGCATCAGCGCACGCATCACTGCAACCGTCTCGTCTTCATCGATACCCATGTCGATGAAGAACTTGGCGTGTGCTGCCGCCTCCGCGTCGGCTCGCAGCAACACCACCGCATCAGGATCCTCGATTCTGGGTAGGCCGACCGCACCGTGCAGCCGCTGCAGCAGCTCCAATCCGACTCCTGTCGATTCGCAGATCTGCCGCGCGGAAACATATTCACCGTCGTCGCCGAGCAACCTGTTTGCCGGCAATAGGATTGGAGCCGCGAGAGACCCACCGATGCGATCGAGATTGAAGCCGCGCTCAAATAGCCATGCGATCAGGTCCGCCCGGTCTTGGCGCGATTGGCCCTCAAGACCGTCGAGCAACAGATCCATCGCTGCGGGGTCGACGTCTCGGGTCATAGCGCAACGGTACTATTCCTTGAGCGCCTTCCGAGCGGTCGCCGGATTGGTTATGGACGAACGCATCTGAGTGCAAGCTGGTTGACTGTGGCCTGCGTCGTCTCCAGAAGATTATCCGAAACACCTTCTCGTCGAGCGGGTTTAGCTCGAGCTTCGCCGTATATCCCGTCAGTTGTTACATGCCTTAGCCGCCGATCGCACTCATCGGGCGGTCCGGCCGCACGAAAAGCTGCCGTCGGTTCGCCATCTTGGCGATGCGCCACAGGGCGCGGTACCCACGGATGCATGACAGGCCCGCGGCGTTGCTAAGTGCCGGTGAAATCGGTTCTCTCGCCGACCAGGGCGACTCCAATATGCGGGTTATTGCATGGAGCAGGCCGGGAGGTTACGGTAGCAGATGTACGTACATCCGTATGTACGGAAGGTTTGGGGGTGGTTTTTTGTGCATGTGGAAGTGATCGCCACCGAGGATTTGGGTGACCGCAGCTACCTCGTCCACGACGGCGAGTCGGCGGTCGTCGTCGATCCCCAACGCGACATCGACCGAATCGACAAATCACTGGCCGAACTCGGTGTTCGGTGTGCGATGGTGCTCGAGACGCACATCCACAACGATTACGTCACCGGAGGCTACGAACTCGCGCAGCGCAGCGGGTGCCCCTACGTGGTGAGCGCTGAGGACAAGGTGTCGTTCGACCGTCTCGCGGTGCGGGACGGCGACGAACTCTCGGTGGGGGCGATGATCATCCGCGTGGTAGCGACGCCCGGTCACACCGACACTCACCTTTCGTACGTCATCTCCATGGGTGCTGAGACGCCCGCCGTGTTCACCGGTGGATCGTTGCTCTATGGCAGCGTGGGCCGCACCGATCTCGTTGATGCGGCACGCACCGAGGAATTCACCCGCGCACAGTTTCACTCGGCCCGCCGCTTGGCCGACGAACTCCCCGACGCCACCGTGGTGTACCCGACCCACGGTTTCGGCAGCTTCTGTTCCTCGGGGTCGGCCGCCGGCGGCGACAGCTCCACGATCGGCGACGAGAAGCAGCGCAATGATGCCCTGACCACCGATGACGAAGATGCGTTCGTTGAGACGCTGATCGCCAATCTCACCGCGTATCCGGCGTATTACGCCCACATGGGCGCCCTCAACCGCGGCGGTCCCACCGCGCCGGACCTGTCACCGCCTACCCCTCTGGACGCCGACCAGCTTCGCGCCCGCATCGAGGCCGGCGAATGGGTCGTCGATCTGCGGGACCGCACCGCATACGCTGCCTCCCACGTTCATGGAAGCGTTGGAATTGCGTTGGGAAACCAATTCTCCACCTACCTGGGCTGGCTGATGCCGTGGGGCGCACCGCTGTCGCTGATCGGCAACTCGGCCGGCGAGGTCGCCGAGGCGCAGCGGATGCTAGTACGCATCGGGGTCGACGAACTACAGGGCGCCGCAACCGGATCCGCCGAGGAACTCAGTGCCGGAACACCGACGTCGTCGTATCCGCGATGCACCTTTGCCGAGTTACCAGAAGGCATAGTTGCCGCGGATCAGGCCGTCGACACCGATGCGGTCATCCTTGATGTGCGCCGGGACGACGAATACGCCGGCGGCTACATCCCTGGGGCGGCACACGTTCCGCTGCACAACTTGCTGCAGAGGCTTGACGAGCTGCCACCCGGCCAGCTGTGGGTGCACTGCGCCAGCGGATACCGCGCATCGATCGCCGCCAGTCTGCTCGACCGCGCGGGCCGCGACGTCGTCCTCATCGACGACGAGTACGACAACGCTGTAGCGGCAGGAATGACCACAACAACGCCTATGCCCGAGGAGACGCAATGACTGTGCATGACGACTCGGCGACCAGCACGGTAACCCACGGCGTGGTTCTGACTGATGCCGCGGCTGCGAAAGCGAAGGCGCTGCTGGACCAGGAGGGCCGCGCCGACTTGGCGCTGCGTATCGCCGTCCAGCCCGGCGGGTGCGCCGGGCTGCGCTACAACCTGTTCTTCGACGATCGGTCGCTCGACGGCGACCTGACCGTGGTGTTCGGCGGTGTCACCTTGACGGTGGACAAGATGAGCGCCCCGTACGTGCAGGGAGCCACGATCGATTTCGTCGACACCATCGAGAAGCAAGGCTTCACGATCGACAATCCGACCGCTACAGGGTCGTGTGCCTGCGGAGATTCGTTCAATTGAGCTAGGAGGGCCGTCGCAGCCAAAGTGGCTGAGGTAGCGCAATAGAACGCTGTTGCCAGCGTGCGCGTATGGGGCCTGACCGACCGGCGCGAGATTGGCCACCGCAAGGGCGAGGTTCCCTCGGGCTTATGGTGCGCCGGGCGGTTCCAGCATCGATTGCCAAGTCTTCGGTGCGCTCTGGGCCAGGTCTGCCTGGGTGTGGCGGCGTCCGTCGGGCCCGATGTACTCACCGGTCGCGGGATCGTACGTGGCGACCGCGATCGGTGCCGGTGGCGGCGCAGGTCCGGACGGTGGCGTCTGCCCGGCCGATGGCTGGGCGGGCGGCGGCTCGGCGCCCGGTGGGTACTCGGGCACGCCCTGTCCGCTGAGGGTGGCGTTCGGGTCGCCCTTCCAGTTGAAGCCGTCGTTGAGGGGCACGTATTGCCGGTCGCTTTCGCACATCTCGACTGTCGCCGCGCGCTTGCCGGGCGCCGTTTCACACGGGATGTTGCGGGCACCGCGGACGTTGAACATCGAATCCTGGGGTACCCGGCAGTAGAGGTCACCCTTGGGCCTGTCGGGCGCGTCTACGAAAGAGGGTGCGCGGCGCTGATTGGCGGGAAGAAATCCGGTGGTGCAGGGCGGCGGCAGGTTGAGGTTGAGGTTGAAGTCCAGATAGATGCCGCGGTAATCCTGTTTGGTGGCGGTGTTGGGGACGATGGCCCCTCCCATCACGGCCACGCCCTGCGGGAACAGCACCAGCAGTTGCTCCAGATCGTCGCGGTAGGTGACCGCGATCTGGCCGAGGCTGACCATATTGGCCAGCAGCACCGGCAAAGCGGGTGCGAGGCGGTCGAAAAGTGCCCGGCCTTCCTCCAGGCCGGGGCCGCCCTGAGTGATCAGGTCGGCGAACGCGGTGTCTTGAGCTTTGAGTTGGCCGGTGATAGCCGCTAGCTGCTTCGCCCATGTCGCTATCGAGTCCGCGGTCTGGACCTGCGACTCCAGCACGGGCGGCGACTGGTCGATCAGAGCGGTCGTTGAATCGATGGACTTTCCCGCCTCGATCGCCAACGAGGTCGATCCGTCGACGATCCGAGACAGCTCCGGTCCGAGACCGCCGACGGCCTTGTAGGACTCGTCGACGACGGTGCGCAGGTTGTCGTTGGGGATGGCCTGCAGATCCCGGTTGGCGGCGTCGAGCAGACGTCCGATGTCGACGGGAACCTCCACCTTGCCGACGGGGATGACGTCACCCTGACGAAGTTCAATCTTCTCGTCGGCGCCGGGCCGCGGGACGAAGTCGATGTACTGTTCGCCCAGCGCCGAGCGGCTGTGGACCTCGGCGGCGACGCCGGCCGGGACGGGGTGGTCGGCATAGAGGGACAACTCCGCGCGCACCCCGTCGCGCGTCGCCGCCACCGACTTGACCTCACCGACCTGGGTCCCGCGGTATGTGACAACCGAGCGCGGATACAGCCCTCCGGAGGAGGGCAGATCAACCGTGACGCTGTAACGGCCCACACCGAACAGCGTGGCGGGCAGCTTCATATAGCTGAACACCATCAGCCCTGCGAAGACAGCCGTGATGACGACCAGCACCGCCAGTCGTATCCAGATTCTGCGCGGCAGGCGCACCGTGCTAATCAGTAGCCTCCCTCGTGATAGGGGAAGGTCAGCGGGTTTTCGTGCGTATACGGACTTGGTTTCATCCCGATGGTGCGGCCCCACTGAAGCTCGAGTTCAGTCAGGTTGCCCTCCCATCGAGTACCGGTGAAGAGACCGGCGTCGATGCGGCTCAACGTCAGGTCGATGACCATGGTGATGTTGGCGTAGTCGCCGCGGAACCACTTGTCGACGGTGGACTTCGGCCACGGGTAGGTGAGCAGCATGTCCAGCCCCTTGGTCAAAGCGGGGCCAGCGTCGGCGAGGGACTTCAGCACGGGCGCCAGGTTGCGCAGGTTTGCGACCAACGACTCTTTGCTCTTGGCGACCGTGTCGGCCGCGACGGCGCTGAACTTGCCTAGCGCGTCGGTGGCATCCGCGAGCTGGTTGCGCTGGTCGGCCAGCGCCGCCAGCGCCCCGGGGAGGTTCTGCAACGCGCGGTCGACCGTCGGATCCTGCGCCGCCACCTGGGAAGCCAGCGCGTTGAGACCCTTCATGGCGGCGATGATGTCGTCGGTCTGACCGTTGGCTTGTGCGATGAACTTGTCCAGCTCGCCAAGCAGGCTGCGGGCGTCCGCCTCGCGTCCGGACAGGGCTTTCGCGAACGCCTGGACGATTTCCTGAAGCTGGCTCAGGCCGCCGCCGTTGAGCAGCATCGAAACCGCCGCCAGCGTCTGCTCTGTAGTCGGATACATGCCGGCGCGCGACAACGGAATGAGCGAGCCGTCTTTGAGCTCGCCCTCTGGCGGCGTATCCACAGGCCGCGCCAGCTCGATGTGCATCGATCCCAGCAGGCTGGTTTGCCCCACCTTGGCGGTGGCGTTCGCGGGCAGATGCACGTCGCCGTTGATGCGCATGGTCACCAATGCGTGCCAGCCCTGCACCTCGATATTGGTGACATTGCCAATGTTGACGTCGTTGACCCGGACCGCCGAATTCCGCTGGATGGTCACGACGTCGGGCAGCTGCGCCTGGATGGTGTATGACCCAGGCCCGCCACCGGAGGTGCCGGGCAGCGTAAACGAGTTCAGCCCCTGCCATTGGCATCCAGGAATGGCGGCCAGCGAGACCACACAGGCGACCGCGACCATCGGGCGCTTCACGGGGTACCTCCGCCGGGTTCGTTGGCTCCCCCACCCGGCACCATCAGTCCCTGCAGTCCCAGACCGGGATCTGTGGGTGCGGGCGCCTCGGCAGGCAGCGGCCCGTCGGCCGGGGGCGGCGCCGCTGCCTCCGGGGCGGGGTTCTGCTGTTCGTCCGGGGGCGGTGGCAGATTCGGATTGAGCCAGTCCTCGCTGTAGGTCACCTCGTTGGGTCGGGCCTGGGAGCCGACGAACGGGTTGACCCCGATGGGCAGGAAGTTGTACGCGCGGTTCTTCACGATCGGCGCCAGGTACTGCTCGCACAGCTTGGATGAGGCGTCGGCCCCTCTGCGGGATGCGGCCTCTACCGCGCCACAGATGAAGGAAACCGTGTCGGCGAAGTTGTTCAGAGCCAGTATTCCCGTCAACCCTCCCTGCGCCGGCTGGTATATGTTCATGAAGTTTTGGAAGACCGACGGTGCCACGTGCGCCACCTGCATGATGTCGTTGCGGCTCTGGTTGAGCGCGGTGGTGATCGAGCTGAGCCGGTCGAACGTCACGCCGATCCCGTCGCGGTTCTCGGCGACAAATCCACGCAGATCGGACAGCGCACGGTCGAGGCCCTTGATGGCGTTGCCGACCTCATCAGGGGTGTTGGTCAGCACCGCGGTCGCGCTGGCGAAGTTCTGGTTGAACGAAGCGAGCAACTCGCTGCTGGAGGACAGCGCCGACACCAGCAGCTGCAGGTTGCGGATCGTGCTGTAGATGTCTGTGCTGTGGTCGCCGAGCGCCGAGATCGCCTGGGAGAGCTTGATTATCGTGTCCCGGGCCGTGTCACCCTGCCCGCGCAGGTTGGCCGCGGTTGAGTTGATGAATTCGCCGAGTGTGTTCACCCCGCCGGGGGCCGTCGGTTGCAGGGTTTCGGTGAGCTTCTCCAGTTGCTTGCGGAAATCGTCCCACTCGACCGGAACGGCCGTGCGCTCCAGCGGGATTGACGATCCGGGCGGCAGCTTCGGGCCAGCGGAGTACGCCGGCACGAGCTGGATCGCTCGGGCCGAAATCAGCGACGGGGAAAGGATCGCCGCCTTGGCGTCGGCGGGCACGGGATAGCGGGATTCGACCGAGAACGTCACCTTGCTGTCGGTGGTTCGGGGTTCGATCTTGTCAACCGTGCCGACCGCGACGCCCGCAATGCGAACCTCGTCGCCGACGAACAGCCCGTTCGTGTTGGCGAAATAACCAACGTAGGTGGTCATAGCGGTGCCACCCCACGGGGAGACCACGACGATCAGTGCAACCGCGATCATCGCCACCAGGGCGATCGCTGTCGCGATCCGCACGGCACGGATCCTTCGGCGGTGGACATCGCGGGGTTCGTCGGATGCGTCCGGCACGGTCACCGACCTCCTTCCGGCGGCACCTCGCCGGGCGCCGGCACATACACAGGTGACGGCGTGGGTTCGGGCACCGATTCCAGCCCCGGTGGCGGCGACGCGGGTGGCCCAGGCGGTGGTCCGCCGGGCGGCGGCGCCGGCGGCGGCTCGCGGTAGGGGTAGCAGCCAGGACCCGGCAACGGTAAGCCGGGCGGCCCGCACGGACGGTCCCCGGGGTTGCCGGTGATCGCATCCGGCAACGTCAGGTGTGGCTCCCCACCCTGCCCGGTGCGCGGATAGGGCATCGGCAGCGCCGGCGTCCCCGGTTGCCCGATTGGCGGCTCGGTCAGCGCCGACGGCGGCAACACGTTGGGATCGAGGCCCAGATCGGAAAATGCCGCGTCGATGAACGGTTGGGTGAACTGACCGGGCAGCAGGTTGGCCAGGTAGGCCTTGAAGAACGGCCCGGAGCCGAGGACCTCACCGAACGTCATCGCGTACTTGCTGAGTAGGTAGAGCGAGCGCTGTAGTTCCGCCTTGCGGTTGTCCAGGATTTCCAGGACGCCGTTGAGTTGGTCCAGCGCGGGCTTGAGTTGTGCGCGATTGTCGGCGACGAGGCCGGAGATCTGTGCAGACACGGCGGTGAGGTCGCCCATGAGGGCGTCGAGAGCGGCTCGCTGTTGCAGCACTTCACTCAACAACGAATTGGAGTTGACGATGAGGCCGGCGATCTCTTCGCTGCGCTTGCCAAGCACCCCGGTCACGTTGTTGGCGTTCGCCAGCAGGTTGCGCAGCTGGGCATCGCGGGCGTTGAGCGTCTCGGAAAGACGCGCCGTGCCCTCCAACGCGGGGCGCAGACTGGCCGGTGTCTCGCGCAACGTGTCTGCCAACGTGGTCAGCGCATCGGACAGCTGTGTGGTGTTGAGGCCGCTGATCGTGGTGGTCAGGTCACCAAGAGCCTCCGGAAGATCGTAGGGCGAGCGGGTGCGCTCGACTGGAATCGGGCCTGAAAGCCGGCCGTCGCCACGCGTCGTCAACTCGAGCATCTTGGCGCCCAACACCGTCTCGGTCTTTATCGCGGCCTCGGTCCGGTCGCCCAGCTCGACGAACTTCTTCGCCGTGAAGTCCACCCGGACCGTGGGCCCTTCGAGACTGACACCCGTCACCTGGCCGACGTCCATACCCGATGTGCGCACGTGGCTGCCGGGCTTGATACCGCCGGACTCCTTGAAGTAGGCGGTGTAGTCCCTGGTGTCGGTGATGAACGGAAGCTTGTCGTATTGGAAGACCGCGAGGGTCACGCCTGCGACGAGCGCCAATCCGACCACGCCGACGATCACCGGGTTGCGCTCTCTGAGCGGTTTGATTCTGATTCGCCTCATTTCGGCGCGCACCGCCCTGAGACCTGCTCGACGAGCCTGACGTACACCGGCTGCCCGCCCTTGCCGTTGAGCTTCAACACCGCCTCGCACATGTAGAACATGAAGTAGTCGCCGTAGAGACCCTGGCGGGCCAGCACCTGATAGGCATCGGGCAGGGTCTTGAGCAAGTTGTCGACGTAGTCGCGGTCGGCCATGACCTGTCGCGCCGTCCGATCCGTCTGCGCCACGGTCTCCTTCAGCGGTGCACGCGCCGCGGTCAACAGGTCGGCGACCTCCGCCGCGCCTGCGTTGATGCGGGCGACGCCGTTTGCGATGTCAGCCTTGCGCTCATTCAGGCCCTGCACGAATTCCGACAGCTTGTCGATGGTTTCGGAGAACTCACCGTTACGTGTCGCGAATGTCTGCAGCACGGTGTCGAGGTTCTTGATCAACTCGCCGATGAGCTCGCCGCGGTCCGCCAGCACCGCGGTCAGCGTCGACGTCTGCGCGAGCACCGAAGCGACCGTGCCACCCTGGCCCTGGAACACCTGCAGTAGCGCGCCGGTCAACTCGTTGAGCTGATCGGGTTGGAGCGCCCGAAACAACGGCCGGAAACCGCCGATCAGTGTGTCGAGGTCCAGCGCAGGGGACGTCCGCGTGAGCGGGATGGTTTCGCCCGGCGCCAACCGACGTACCGAGCCGGGCCCATCCTCCAACGACAGGTACCGGTCGCCGATGAGGTTCTCATAACGGATGGCCGCACGTGTGCCTTCGGTTAGGGGCAGGCTTCTGTCGATGGAAAAGTTGACGGTGACAGTGCCGTCGCGGTGCAGGTGCAGAGCGGTGACCTTGCCGACCTCGACTCCCGCGATGCGCACGAAATTGCCCGACTTCAGGCCCGAGATGTTGGTGAACACGGCCTGGAAAGGGGTGCGCGAATCGAAACGGAACTGCCCGAACACTGCCACAAGGGCGAAGGCGAACGCCAGCGACACGATGGCGTATACCGCGACCCGTATGGCGGTGCCCCGGATGCGGCGCCTCACCAGGCCGGCCCGTGGACGTCCGGCGACTCCCAGTGCAGTCGCGCCAAGAGACACGGTGACGTCGCCGCCGCGACGATGGCCAGATGCCGGACCGCAGCGTGCTTTTCGTGTATCAACATTGCTTCCCTCGGCTGTTGAAAGAAGGTCATGGAGCGGGTGGCGGGTTCGGCACGGGCGGTTCCGGTGTCGGCGGTGGGGGTTGAATCGGTGGCGGCGGGTAAAGCGGGGCGCCGTCCGGCCCGTACAGCGGTGCCCCATACGGCGGCGCACCCGGGTACGGCACGGGCCCCGGTGCCGGCGGACCGAGGTATCGGATGCTGGGTGGCTCCGGAACTGCGCGAGTCACCGGTAAGAAGTCCATCCACCCGGGGAAGCCGATACCCGGGTTGGGCCGGATATCGAGCCCGGTGCCCCATCCAGTGTTGGTGACCAACGCTTTCACCGGGTAGTTCGCACTGGGGTCGGGCAGCGATCCGCAACTCGGCTGGCCACCGGGTCCACCCTTGGCGGCTGTAATGGGCAGGTTGTCGGGGTAACGGTAGGGGTCGTCCCCGAACAGCAGAGCGACATCCATCACCACCGACCTGCCGTTGCCTCCCAGCGCATCGCGCCCGCCGTGCTCCAGGAACCACTGCGCGCCTTGGAATGTGCACGGGAAGATCGGTGAATACTTCAGCAGCAGGGCGGTGGTTGGCTCCAGCAGGTCCAGCGACCGGACGAGGTTGGGCTGGTTCCCGCCGACGACAGCAATACCCGAATTCCCGAACCCGACCGCCGAGAGCAGCAACGCGTCCAGTGCTTTCTGGTTGGCCGTGATGGTGGCAGCGGTGGTCGACAGCGAGTCGAGGACCGACAGGATGTCCGGGGCGGCATCGGAATACGCTTGTGCCGTTTGACCGAGCAGCCGGAAGTCCTGTTGCACCGTGGGCATCCGCGGATTGACCGCGAGCAGCACCTTGTTCGTGGCGGTGATGGCCTGCCCGAGCCGCTCACCCTTGCCGCGCAATGAGTCGGCGAACGCCGACAGCACCGCGTTGAGTTTCGCCGGGTCGATGGCGCGCAACACCGACTGCAGGTTCTCGAACACCGTGTTGACCTCGACCGTCACGTTGCGCGAGCGCAGCACCGCCCCGGGGGCCAGCGGTTTGGGGCTCGGATCGGGGGGCACGATGAGGTCGACGTACTTCGAGCCGAACGCGGTGGTGGACCGGATTTCCGCCTCGACGTTGCTGGGTAGCAATTTGAATGGGCCAGGGTCGATGTGCAGCTGGAGCCGGGCCGCGTCGACGTTCGTCCCGATGGAGTCAACTCGGCCGATCTCCACGCCGCGCAGCCGAACCTTGGCACCGTCCTCCATCACGAGCCCGGCCCGGTCCGAGACCAGCGTGACGGGTTCGAAGGACGTGAACTGCCCGGTGAAGAGCGTGGCGACGACGGCGAACCAGGCGCCAACCAGGATCAGCACCACAGGTGCCCACCAGATCGGATCGACCTTGCGTCCGCTGCGCCTATCCATCAGCCGGTCGTCATCCGGAAAGGTGGAAGTTGCCCGACTGGCCGTATACCGCCAGCATGAACGTGCAGACGACGAAGGCCGTCGCGATCATCGAAGCGCGGACCGACCGACCGACCGCCTCACCCACACCGGCCGGCCCTCCCGAGGCGTTGAAACCGTAGTAGGTGTGGATGACCATCACCGTCGCCGCCATGATCACGGTGGCAATGAAGGACCAGATCAGGTCGGCGGGCTGCAAAAAGGTCGAGAAGTAGTGGTCGTATACCCCCCTGGACTGCCCATAGACGGAGATGGTCAGGAAGCGGGCGGCGAAGAACGTCATGATGACCGCGATGCAGTACAGCGGAATCACCACGAGGATGCCCGCAACGATGCGGGTCGACGCCAGGTAGGCCATCGACCGGATACCCATCACTTCGAGGGCGTCGATCTCCTCGTTGATTCGCATCGCGCCGAGCTGGGCGGTCGCTCCGGCGCCGATGGTGGCCGACATCGCGACACCGGCGGTCGACGGGGCGATCATGCGCACGTTGAAGAACGCCGACAGAAAGCCGGTCATCGCCTCGACACCGACGTTGGACAGCGTGGCGTAGCCCTGGACGGCGACCAGCGAACCGGTGGATATCGTCAGGAACCCCATGACCACCACCGTGCCGCCGATGATCGCCAGGGCGCCTACGCCCAGCCCCATCACCGCGATCACCCGTAACAGCTCACTCGGATAGCGGCGCACCGCATCCGGGGTGGCTGCCAGCGCCCTGCCGTAGAAAGCGGTCCGCTCTCCCCTTGCGCGCAAGGCGCCGACCAACCTCTGGCCGCCCACCGTCCACCGTGGAAACAGAGACGACGGGCTGCTCACAGTGTCACCTTCACGCCGACGGCGGTCATCACGGCGTTGATAAGAAACAGCGCCATGAAGCTGAACACCACCGTCTCGTTGACGGCGTTCCCGACACCGGTTGGCCCCCCACCGGCGGATAAGCCCTTGTAGCAGGCGATCAACCCAGCCGACAAGCCGAACAGCGTGGCCTTGATCAGCGAGATGATGACCTCAGGCAGCCCGACGAGCAGCGTCATTCCGGCGACGAACGCACCCGGGGTGACGTGCTGGACGAACACCACGAACACGTAGCTGCCCACCAGCCCCACCACGGCGTCCAGGGAGTACAGCATGCATGCCGCGATCGTGGCGGCGATGACCCGGGGCACGACCAGGGCACGGACCGGGTCGACCCCGATCACCTTCATCGCGTCGATCTCCTCGCGGATGGTGCGCGCACCCAGATCCGCACACATGGCCGTGGCGCCGGCACCGGCCACGGCCATCACCGTGGTGACTGGCCCGACCTGGGTGACCGCCGCCAGCGCCGCGCCCACGCCGGACAGATCGCCGGCGCCAATGTCGACGAGCAGGATATTGAACACGAACACGATCAGCACCGTGTACGGAATCGCCAGCATGATGATGGGCGCAAATGACACACGCGTAATAAATGCTATTTGCTCGAGCAGCTCACGCCAGGCGAACGGCCGGCGCGGCAGCGCGGCAAACGTTTCGGCAGCGAGGACGAAAAATTCGCCCGTCGCCCGCATGGGCTTTGCGAGACCCGTTCCGTTCATGGTGCCCCTGCACCAGGAGCCGAGAACACTCGAGGGCACGCTAAGCGGCCCAAAACCACACGAAATTGCGGTCCACTCGGCCGTGTGACGTCGATCACGGCGTCAGTGTAATCAACATGCGAGTATCGGTATATGGTTTGACATGATTGTCGATCTCGTCAATTTGGTCTCGGTGCAGCCCGGCTTCTTGGTTTGCCGGATTGCCGTTTCGCGCCCCACAACGCCGCGCGCATCCCCGTCTCCTGCCCGTCGCAGGGCCCCGGAACCGATCCGGGGCGTATTACCCCGTAGGGTATGCTCCCGGTGGCAGTGGGGGCCCTGGTACCCGACCGTAACAGCGACCACGGCTGTCCGGACTTCCGAACAGGTTGGAGCGCTTCGTGCCGATGGGACGAGACGAGTCGTGGCGCGCTACGGCACCACGAGACGTCATAGCGGGGCTGAGCGTGGCCATCGACCTGGGTCGGCTCGGTCGCATTGACACCACTGGGGCGCTGACGCTGCGCTCGGTGCTCGACCAGGCCCGCACCGCCGGACTCGCCGCAGAGACTCGGGGCGTCCCACCACAGTCTCAAGCCTTGGCCGAACGGGTTCTCAAGTCAGCGAAGGATCCGCCCGCATAGAGTTAGTTCCGCCACATCCGCACGACGAGTCGGCACAGCGCCGGTACCGCGTAAGAAACCGAAGGCAGGAGGTGCCAATGTTCCCCCGTAGGCCACCATTGCGGACGGTTGGTACCGACCCGGACTACCGGTTCACTCTCGCCAACGAGCGCACGTTCCTGGCTTGGCTGCGCACCGGGCTGGCGTTGCTGGCGGGCTCGGTCGCGCTGGCCAGCCTCGTGCACGACTTCGGCCCGCGATCGCTCCGGATCGCGATCACGGTGTTCCTCCTGATTCTCGCCCTGGCCGTCACCGTCGGCGCGTACGTGCGGTGGGATCGCGCCGAGCGCGCGCTGCGCGAGAACCGCTCGCTGCCGGTGGACCCACTCCCCAGGATTGTCGTTGCGGGCGTCGCGATCATCATCGCGGGGGCTGCGGCGCTTATATTCCTCGCCGAGACCGGCAGATGACGCACTCCGAACTGATGGACGTCGGGGCGCAGGCCGAGCGCACCGCGCTCGCCTGGCAGCGCACCGGCATCGGGATGATGGCGGTCGGCGCGCTGTTGGTGCGCTGGAACGTGGAACAGCACGTGCCCGCGTGGCCAGGCGTCCTGCTCACCATCGTCGCCGGCCTCGCCATCCTCGTGCTCGTACCGCATCGCTACCACCGGATATTGCAGACCGTCCGCGCCGGACACAACCCGCGGTCCCGCGGGATGGTGCCAGGCGCGATGCTCTTGGTGCTGGTCCTGGCCCTTGGCATTGCCGCCGGCATCGGCACCGGACTGCTGCGCGGCTGACGTCAGCCGACGGCTGCCGCGGCGTCGGAATCGTCCGCCGTCAGCTGCTCAGGAACTTCGCCGTCGACCATGAATTCCGCCATGAACTCGCGAAGGAGGTCGATGGCGTCGATGACCTTCCGGCTATTCAGGGAGTAGTAGATGGTATTGCCTGAGCGGGACGTGGTGACGACGTTGCGGTCGCGGAGGATGGCCAGGTGCTGGCTGGTGTTGGGCTGAGTAAGCCCCAGCTCGTCAGCGATGTCGCCGACCGCACGCTCGCCGTGACGCAACGCGTCAAGGATCAGGAGCCGCTTGGGGTCGGCGATCGCTTTGCACAGGCGAGCGTGCAGAGCGTACATCTCGTGCACTGTTGCCTGACTCATACCACACCTCCTCATAGACACTTCTAGCCAGCTAAACTACCAGGTCGGACTACTCTGATGTT
>CAWJIX010000007.1:0-1057788 GCA_963843125.1 uncultured Actinomycetota bacterium
TCCATCCTCCGGCCCGACGACCTCACGCTCGTGCGAGGAGTTCGAGAGGGCCTGCGCGCGATGCTGGTGCACAATGCGGGCGGCCCCCCGCCGTCGGACGACGCGTTCGCCCCGTTGCGCGAGGTCGCCACCGACGGCACCGCGCGGACCCGGTTCGGTGAGCACGGCGAGGTTCAGCTGTCGGCGGCGGGCGACTCGGTGTCGGCGCGACTCATCGAGCTGTTGCTGATCATCCGGGACGCCCAGCGCGACGGCATCTGGACGCGTCTCAAGGCGTGCGGTAACGACGAGTGTCAGTGGGCGTTCTACGACAGGTCCCGCAACCACGGCGGCACCTGGTGCGATATGTCGTCGTGCGGCAACAAGCTCAAGAACCGCGAGTTCCGCGCCCGCAAGCGCGGCGCGCAGTCACGTTGACAGGTGCCACACCAGGGCGGCCGCGAGTGCCCCCAGCCCGTTCAGGGACCAGTGCAACGCGATGGGGGCCAGCAGGCTGCCGCTGCGCCGGCGCAGCCAGGCGAAGACGAAGCCGGCCACCCCTGTCGCCGCGACGGCCATCACCACACCGGCGACCGTGCCGAGCAGGCCACCGCCGAAAATCCGGGTGAACCCGACGTTGCTGCTGGTCAGGCCCAGCGAGGTCGCGATGTGCCAGAGGCCGAACAGCAGTGAGCCTGCCGCCGCGACGCCGCGCCACCCCCACGCGCGTTCCAACGCGCCGTGCAGCACGCCACGAAACGCGAGCTCCTCGGGGATGACCGTCTGCAGCGGGATGATGACCATCGACGCGATCAGCGCGCCGGACAACGTGGCGTAATGGTCGTTCATGAACATCGGCCTGGTCCACGGCAGGGCCGCCCCGACCGCGATCACCGTCACCACCACCGCGACGGCCGCCGCCGCGTAGCCGACGCCGGCTTTCCAGTGCTCGCGGCTCAGGCCCAGTTCGGACCACCCCAGGCCGCGCGACCGCACCAGGATCAGCAGTCCGGCGGCGGCGGCAGGCACCGTGGCGATGCTGGCCCACGGCGTCGTGAAATGGGCGATGAGATTGGTGACGGCCAGCACCACCACGACCACCGCGATATCGATGTAGGCGTGCACATGGCGCAGCGCGGAAAGCTGCCCGACCAGCGGGTGGGGGTGCGGGGCCACCGCGGAGTGCTCGGCCATTCCGCCCATTCTACCTACGGCGGCGATTCACTCCGGTTCGCTGACCGGCGGCTGATCCCGGCCGCCGGCAGACGCCCGATAATCCGGGGCCCACGCCCAGTTCGAGATCGCGGGATCGTCCTCGCCGTGTTCGCGGGTGTAGCGGCGCGCCGCCAACCGCGCGTCGGCCATCCTCTGACGCAGGGCCGCGGCCCGTGTCGCCAGGCCGTCGACGCGGTCGATGACGTCGATGACGAGGTGGAAGCGATCGAGGTCGTTGAGCATCACCATGTCGAACGGGGTGGTGGTGGTGCCACGCTCCTTGAATCCCCGCACGTGCATCTGCGCGTGGTTGGTTCGTCGGTAGGTCAGTCGGTGGATCAACCAGGGATAGCCGTGATAGACGAAGATCACCGGCCTGTCGGTGGTGAACAGCGCGTCGAACTCTCGGTCGGAAAGACCGTGCGGGTGTTCGGTGTCCGGTTGAAGCCTCATGATGTCGACGACATTGACCACCCGCACAGCCAGCCCGGGCAGTTCTCGGCGCAGGATGTCGGCCGCCGCGAGCGCCTCGAGCGTCGGGGTGTCGCCCGCACAGGCCAGCACCACGTCGGGCTCACCGGCGGCGCTGCTCGCCCATTCCCAGATGCCGAGGCCCCTGGTGCAGTGCGCGATCGCCTCGTCCATGGTCAGGTAGGTCAAGGCGGGCTGCTTGCCGGCGACGACGACGTTCACGTACTGCCTGCTGCGAAGGCAGTGGTCGGCCACCGACAGCAGCGTGTTGGCGTCCGGCGGGAGATAGACCCGCACCACCTCGGGCCGCTTGTTGGCGACGTGGTCGATGAAACCGGGGTCCTGATGCGATGCGCCGTTGTGGTCCTGCCGCCAGACATGCGACGTCAGTAGGTAATTGAGCGACGCGATCGGTTGTCGCCACGGCAGTTGCGAGCTGCTGGACAGCCACTTGGCGTGCTGGTTGAGCATCGAGTCGACGATGTGCACGAACGCCTCGTAGCAGTTGAACAGCCCGTGCCTGCCGGTCAGCAGGTAGCCCTCCAGCCAGCCTTGGCACAGATGCTCCGAGAGCACCTCCATCACCCGCCCGTCGGGTGCGAGGTTCTCGTCGCCGGGCACCCGCTCGGCGAGCCACACCTTGTCGGTGGCTTCGAACACGGCGCTGAGCCGGTTCGACGCCGTCTCGTCGGGACCCATCAGACGGAACCGGTCGGGGTTGCGCGCGATGACGTCGCGCAGGAACGTGCCGAGCACCCTGGTGGCTTCGGCGGTCTCGGCGGCCGGCTTGTCGACCGCGACGGCATAGTCGCGGAAGTCCGGCAGATCGAGGTCGCGAAGCAACAACCCGCCGTTGGCGTGCGGGTTGGCGCTCATGCGGCGGGTGCCTGCGGGCGCAAGCGCGCGAAGCTCCGGCCGCAGCGCGCCATCGTCGTCGAACAACTCTTCGGGCCGGTAGCTGCTCAGCCACTCCTCGAGTTGCGCCAGGTGCTTCTTGTTGGTCCTGGTCTCCGACAGGGGGACCTGATGAGCCCGCCATGTGCCCTCGACCTGCTTGCCGTCGACCTCGTGCGGTCCCGTCCAGCCCTTCGGCGTGCGCAGCACGATCATCGGCCACGACGGGCGCCGGGTGACGCCATCGACCCGAGCCGCCCGCTGGATGGCCGCGATCTGGTCGAACGCCTCGTCGAGTGCGACGGCCATCTGCTGGTGCACGTTCGCCGGGTCGTCGCCGGCGACCGTGATGGGCCGGTAGCCGTAGCCGGTGAGCAGCGATTCGAGCTCCTCCTGGGGGAGCCGGGCCAGCACGGTGGGGTTGGCGATCTTGTAGCCGTTGAGGTGCAGGATCGGCAGCACCGCGCCGTCGGTGGCCGGGTTGAGGAACTTGTTGGAGTGCCAGCTCGCCGCCAGTGGGCCCGTCTCGGCCTCTCCGTCGCCGACCACACAGGCCACTACCAGGTCGGGGTTGTCGAAGGCCGCGCCGTAGGCATGCACCAGCGCATAGCCCAGCTCACCGCCTTCATGTATCGACCCCGGTGTCTCGGCGGCGACGTGACTTGGGATGCCGCCCGGAAAAGAGAACTGCCGGAACAGCTTTCGCAGCCCTTCGACGTCCTCGTCGATGGCGGAGTAGACCTCGCTATAGGTGCCTTCGAGATAGGCGTTGGCGACCAGGCCCGGGCCGCCGTGGCCGGGTCCGGTGATGTAGATGACGTCCGCGTCGCGATTGCGGATGACGCGGTTCAGGTGGGCGTAGATGAGGTTGAGCCCGGGGGTGGTACCCCAGTGCCCGAGAAGCCGCGGCTTGACGTGTTCGGGCGCCAGCGGGGCCCGCAGCAACGGATTGTCCAACAGGTAGATCTGGCCGACGGACAGGTAGTTGGCGGCCCGCCAGTAGGCGTCTATCGAAGCGAGTTCGTCGTTGGAGAGGCGCGGGGCGTGCGGATCAGTGCTCATCGGAACCATCGTCGTCGTGTCAGGTGAACATCGAGTGGGCAGTGGTACCCGGCTCGCTTCAAGCTAAGCACTAACCTGACGGGCGTGTTGCTGTCGGAACTGCGGGTGCTCGACCTGTGTGACGGCGATGCCGACGCGGTGACGCGGCTGTTGGCCGACCTCGGCGCGGACGTTCTGAAGGTCGAGCGGCCCGGCGGGAACGCGGACCGGTCGCTACCGCCGAGCGTGGCCCGCACCGGGGTGGCCTTCGCGCTGAACAACGCGAACAAGCGCAGCTGTGTGCTCGACCCCGCCGACGCGGGGGACAGGGACCTGTTCATCGACCTGGTCGCGAACGCCGACATCGTGGTGGACAGCGGCAATCCCGGTCGCGCCGCGGCGTTCGGCGCGTCCTGCGCGCAGTTGTGGCGGCGATACCCCCATCTGGTCGCGATGTCGGTCACCGACTTCGGCGTGGACAGCCCGCGAGCGTCGTGGACCGCCACCGACCCGGTGTTCTACGCACTGTCGACGGCGCTGTCCCGCTCGGGGCCGACCGCCGGACGCCCGGTATCGCCCCCGACCGGCATCGCCTCGGCGACCGCGGCGGCGCAGGCCGCGTGGGCCGCCCTGGTCGCCTACTACCACCGGTTGCGTTACGGCACAGGCGATTACATCGACTTCGCCCGGTTCGAGGCGGTGGTGCAGGCGCTCGATCCGCCGTTCGGCGCGGAAGGTCAGGCGGCAGTCGGCCTCAAGCAGTCCCACGAGTTGTGGCGCGGCCGACCGCGCAACCAGCAGATCTACCCCATCTTCGCGTGCCGCGACGGCCACGTCAGGATCTGTCTGCTGTCGCCACGTCAGTGGCGCGGTATGCGGTCCTGGCTGGGCGAACCCGAGCAGTTCCAGGATCCGAAGTTCGACACGATCGCCGCCAGGTACGCGGCGTCTCGCGAGCTCAACGAATTGATGGCCGAGCTGTTCGCCACGCAGACCATGGATGAACTGGTGGCCGCCGGGCAGTCTCGCGGTGTACCCATCGCCGCGGTGCTCAGCCCGGCCGAAACGTTGACTTCAGACCACTTCCGGTCGGTCGACGCCTTGACCACCGCGGCGATCGCGGCGGGCGTAGACGTCACGGTGCCGGTGGGCCCGTTCGTCGTCGACGGACGGCACAGGGGCTACGCGAGATCCGCGCCGTCGGCCGGTGGGGACGAAGCCACCTGGCGCGCATCGCGATCCGAGCCGGCGACGACGTCGCAACCATCGACGGCCAACCGGCCGTTCGGCGGCGTGCGCATTCTCGACCTTGGCGTGATCGTCGCGGGGGGTGAACTCGGGCGCCTGTTTGCCGATCTGGGCGCCGAGGTCATCAAGGTGGAAAGCGCCAGCTACCCGGACGGTCTGCGTCAGACCCCGCCTGGCCAGGTGATGAGCCGATCATGGGCCTTGGCCCACCGCAACGAGTATGCGCTCGGCCTGGACCTGCGCAGCCCCGAAGGCGCCGATATCTTCTGCCACCTGGTCGCGGGCGCTGATGCGGTGTTCGCCAACTTCAAACCCGGAACCCTTGCCTCGCTCGGCTTTTCGTATGAGCGGTTACGTGAGCTCAATCCCCGCATCGTCCTCGCCGAGAGCAGCGCCTTCGGCGCCTCCGGACCGTGGAGCGCACACATGGGGTACGGGCCGCTGGTCAGGGCGACCACCGGCGTCACCCGGCTGTGGTCTTCCGATGGTGACCCCGGCTTCTACGACGCCACCACCGTCTTCCCCGACCACGTCGTCGCGCGTATCACGGCGATCGCCGCACTGGCGTCTCTGATCGCTCGGGAGCGGGCGGGAATCGGTGCCCACGTTCATATCTCGCAGGCCGAGGCCGCCGTCAACCAGCTCGCGGTGAGTTTCGTGGTCGATGCTGCCAGGTCCGCGAATCTGCCCGTGGACGACGATCCCGCCGTGCACGGTGTGTATCCGTGTGCGGGGGAGGACGAATGGTGCGTGATCTCGCTGCGCACCGCGGCGGACCGCCGGGCGCTGGCCGCCGCGATGGACGTGACGGAGCTGCCGGATGATCGCGAGGGCCTTGCCGGTGCGGTGTCGGCGTGGACGGCGGGAATGGACAAGACTGCCGTCGCGGACCTGCTGCAGCGGGCCGGGGTGCCCGCCGCGCCGATGAACCGCGCCGTCGACGTGCTGACCGATCCCGTCGTCGTGCACCGAAAGTTGTTCACCGACATGGCGCATCCGCTGTTCGAGCGCCCGATGCCCGCGGAGACCGGCCCCGCGCGGTTCGGCCATATCCCGCGGGCGGAGTTGCGGCCCGCACCGATGCCCGGCGAGCACACTCGTGAGATCTGCCAGAAGCTGCTCTCGCTCAATGCGGAGGAGATCGACCGCCTGCTCGCTGCGGGTGTGCTGTTCACCTCGTCCGACCCCGACGACGTATCGAGGATCAGATCATGACGGCACCACGAACACCGGTGTTGGTTGGCTATGGACAGGTCAACCAACTCGAGGTGAACCCCGATGTCGAACCCATCGACCTGATGGCTGCTGCCGCGAGGGTGGCCGCCGACCCCCGCGTGCTTCAGGCCGTCGACTCCGTGCGCATCGTCAACATCCTGTCCTGGCGCTACCGCGATCCCGGCCGACTGCTCGCACGGCACATCGCCGCCAACGAAGCGACCACCCGCTACACGGGAGTGGGCGGCAACGTGCCCCAGACGTTGGTGAACCAGGCATGCCTGGACATCCAAGCCGGGCGGGCCGACCTCGTACTCATCGGCGGAGCCGAAACCTTCCGCACCCGAACGCGATTGCGTAACCGCGGCCAGAAGCCGGACTGGACGAGCCAGGACGAGTCGGTGCCGTTCGCCGAGGGCGCCAACGAAAGCCTTCCGATGGTGGGCCCTGCTGAACTTCGCATCAACCTCGACCGGCCCGCGTACGTCTATCCGTTGTTCGAGCAGGCGCTGCGGATCAAGTCGGGGGAGTCGTCCGACGAGCACCGTAAACGGATCGGCGAATTGTGGTCGCAGTTCAGCGCCGTGGCGCAACACAATCCGTACGCATGGAACCGCACTCCGCTGACGGCGGAGCAGATCTGGCAGCCGAACGACGACAACCGGATGATCAGCTGGCCCTACACCAAGCTGATGAACTCCAACAACATGGTCGATCAGGGTGCGGTCGTCCTGCTGGCCTCGGTCGAGAAGGCGACACGCCTGCAGATCCCTTCCGACCGTTGGGTTTTTCCTCACGCGGGCACCGATTCGCACGATACCTACGCGGTCGGTGAGAGGCTGGAGCTCAGCGAGTCGCCCGCCATCCGGATCGGTGGCCGGCGCGCGCTCGAACTGGCGGGTGTGGCCATCGACGAGATCGACCTGGTCGACGTGTACTCTTGCTTTCCGTCGGCGGTCCAAGTCGCGGCCGCGGAACTCGTTCTGCCGCTGGGTGATACGGGCAGGCCGCTGACAGTGACCGGGGGCCTGACGTTCGCCGGCGGGCCGTGGAACAACTACGTCACCCATTCGATCGCCACCATGGCCGAACTCCTCGCAGGCAAACGCGCTCGGCGCGGGCTGATCACCGCCAACGGCGGCTACCTCACCAAGCACAGCTTCGGCGTCTACGGGTCCGAGCCACCCGAGCGCGAATTCCGCTGGGAAGACGTGCAATCGGCTGTCGACGCGGAACCGACGCGAGAGGCCGACGTGGAGTGGTCCGGCGTCGGCACCGTCGAGGCGTGGACCACTCCCGTCAACCGCAGTGGGTCCGCGGAGAAGGCGTTTCTGGCGGTCCGGACACCGGAGGACGCCCGGACACTCGCCGTGATAACCGACGCCGCCGAGGCGCAGACGACCGTCGGCGACGACATCGCCGGAGCGAAGGTCACGGTGCATCCCGACGGCACCGCCAGCCTCGGCTAGCAGGTCAGGGGGCGTCCAGCGGAACTTCGCTGTACTGCGGGAGGAAGCCGTCGGCGCTGAAGGTGAAGCCCGCGCCGCTCTGCTCGCTGAGGCACGACACCCCGGTCGCTTCCTGGATGTTGCACCGGAACCGGGCGACTGCCAGCGTCCTGTTGAACGGCAGCACGATGGCGGGATCGGGTGGCGTGAACTCCGCCGGGTCGAGGGCGGCGAAGTGGGCGTCGCCCGTCGGATCGATGACGATCGCGTCGGGCGCACTCTGCCCGCCGGTGGCGGTCGGCACGGTATCCGGTGCGCCGGCGATGTTCAAGGCGCCGCCCGTGGCCTGGCAGCCCGCCTTGTCGCGAGGCAGTATCGCGCACTGCCAGCGGCCGCTCGGCGTGGAAAAGTAGTATGCCGCTCGACTGTTCGGATTCTGCGCGAAGTCGTAAGCATTGGCCAGGTGGGCGGGATTGGTGGGCGGCAGCGACGGCGCGACAGTCGTTGTCGTCGCTGTCACGGTTTCCCACTCTCCGGTGTTGACGACGCGCTCGGCGGAGCAGCCCGTCACGGCCAACAGTGCTGCCGAAGTCAGGATTAAGGTCCGCATTTCGGACGTTAGCTTGCCCGACGCCGATTCGGCCCGTCAACCGGGGGTCAGCAAACCCCGCAACAGCCTCGCATTGCGTACGGCATGGCCGCCGAGATCGTTGTTGAAGTAGACATCGACGCGCTTGCCCTGCTGGTGCCAGGCCAGGATGCGATCGGCCCACTCCCGCAGTTCCGCGTCCGAGTAGGAGCCGGTGTACAGCGACGCCGGTTCGGGCCCGTGCAACCGGAGGTAGACCAGGTTGCTGGTGGCGCGCGGCACACAAGCCAACCCCGCGCCGCTCATCACAACATAGGCGGCGCCGTGCCGTTCGAGCAGCGAGAACACCGCCGGATCGGTCCAGGACGAATGCCGCAGCTCCATCGCCACCGGAATCGACTTCGGCATCAGGCTCAGGAAGTGGTCCAGCCGCGCGTCGTCGCGTTCCATCGCGGGATGCAGTTGGACCAGCAGCGCCTCGGCCCGCTCACCCAGCGCCGTCCAGCAGCGTTCGAAACGCTCGATCCACGGTTCCGGGGACTTCAGCCGACGGAAGTGGGTCAGTCCGCGGTGCGCCTTCACCGCCATGGTGAAGCCGTCGGGCAACCGTCGTCGCCAGCCCGCGAAGGTCTCGTCGCGCGGCCACCGGTAGAAGCTGGCGTTGAGCTCGACGGTGTTGAACTCCTCGACATAACGCGCCAGTCGCTTGGCCACGGGCATCCTCGGCGGATACAGCACATCGGTCCAATGGTCATACGACCAGCCCGAGGTGCCGATCCGGATCACGCGGCGAGCTCGGCGCGCATGTCGTCGTCCAGCGAGACGCGCACCAGCGCCGCCGCGAGTTTGGCTGTGTTCCGCGGCGCGAGTTCAGCCAGCGCCCGGGCATCCGCGGGCAGCCCGATCTCGCGCGCGGCCCCGGTGGCGCGCTCATCGAAGTGCGGTCGCGCCCAGGTCCACACGTCCTGTACCTCTCGCAGGAAGATGTCGGCCCCGGTGTCGCCGATCCCCTTGAACCGCTTCAGCAGTCGCGCCACCGCATCGACGTCGTTCCCGCCCGCGGCCGCCAGCGCCCTCAGATCGCCGCCGTAGTCGTCGCGGACGCTGGCCGCGATGTCCATCAGCCGGGTGGCCGAGCTTTCGTCGTAACGGACGTAGTGCGCCCTGCCGAAGGCCGTGATCACGGTGTCGCGATCAGCGGCCAGCACCGACTTCGGGGTTTTCAGGCGCGCCCGGAACAACTCGCGCGCGGCGTGCACGGCGATCGTCGCGTCGATCGGCTTGCTGGCCAACATGCACAGCACCAGCAGCTGAAACAGCGGCATCGGTTTGTCCCGCAGCGTGATGCCAGCTTCCTCGGCATAGGTGGTACCCGCGGCCTTCATCAGGCGCCCGACGAGCTGCGTGGTCGATGACCGTGCCATGTGAATTGACTTACCCGCGCGGGGGGTGAGGAAACGTTCCCGTCATTTCGGCGGCAGGGAACTGGCGTAGTCGACGCCGCAGGTGACCCAGGACCGGAGTTGACGTTTGGTCTTGACGCCGTCGGCGGAGACCCGCAGCCAACCGCGGGTCTCCCGGCCGGCCATCACCATCGGTTCGACGTGCGGACGGGCGAGCAGCTTGTCAGTGTCGTCGGGTGGTACGCGCACCATCAGGCCGCCGCGGCCGCTGGCCGCCACGGACATGTTGCCGTTGATCAGGAAGGCCAGCCCGCCGAACATCCGCTTCTCCTCGACGCCTTTGCGGGCGCTCAGTAACTCGCGGATGCGGTCGGCCAGGTCCTCGTCGTACGCCATGGGTGGACGGTATCCACAAATGCGCGAGCGCGCGTGTCTGCGGTCGACACACCGTGTCAAAACCTACAGACGCGCACGCTCGCACAGGATGTCGCGCAGCTCAGGCGGCGACGGTGGCGTCCGCCGCGACCGGTTCCAGCGCCAGCGCGACGATGTCGGCGACATCCGTCATCGGCCGCACCTCCAACGCTTCGAGCACCTCGGCCGGGACGTCGTCCAGGTCGGGCTCGTTGCGCTGCGGGATGAAAACCGTTGACAAGCCCGCCCGTTGGGCGGCCAGCAACTTCTGCTTGACGCCGCCGATCGGCAGCACCCGGCCGTTCAGCGTCACCTCGCCGGTCATGCCGACGTCGGAGCGGACCTGACGTCCGGTGGCCATCGACACCAGCGCGGTGACCATCGTGACACCGGCGGAGGGGCCGTCCTTTGGCACGGCGCCCGCGGGCACGTGCACGTGGATCTTGCGATCCAGTGCCGCCGGGTCGACGCCGAGCTGCTCGGCATGCGAGCGGACGTAGGACAGCGCGATCTGCGCCGATTCCTTCATCACGTCACCGAGCTGGCCGGTGAGCTGCAGGCTCGCCTCGCCGTCGGTGGACCCGGCTTCGATGTAGAGCACGTCGCCGCCGAGACCCGTGACGGCCAGTCCGGTCGCCACCCCGGGCACGGCCGTACGCTCGGCCGACTCCGGGGTGAACCGCGGACGGCCAAGGTACCCAACGAGATCCGGCTCGTCGATGGTCAACGCGGAAGAGTCCTCCGTCAGCTTGGTCGTGGCCTTGCGCAACGCCTTGGCCAGCAGCCGCTCGAACTGCCGCACACCCGGTTCGCGGGTGTAGTCGGCGGCGATCTTGCGCAGCGCTTCGTCGGTCACCGTGACCTCGTCCTCGGCCAGCGCCGCCCGCTCGCGCTGCCGGGGCAGCAGGAAGTCGCGGGCGATGGCGACCTTGTCGTCCTCGGTGTAGCCGTCGATCTGAACCAGCTCCATGCGGTCCAGCAGCGCCGACGGGATGTTCTCGATGACGTTGGCCGTCGCCAGGAACACCACATCGGACAGGTCCAGGTCCAGATCGAGGTAGTGGTCGCGGAACGTGTGGTTCTGCGCCGGGTCGAGCACCTCGAGCAGAGCGGCGCTCGGGTCCCCGCGGTAGTCCGAGCCGACCTTGTCGATCTCGTCGAGCAGGACGACGGGGTTCATCGAACCCGCCTCGCCGATCGCACGGACGATGCGGCCGGGCAGCGCGCCGACGTAGGTGCGCCGGTGCCCGCGGATCTCGGCCTCGTCGCGCACGCCGCCGAGAGCGACGCGGACGAACTTGCGGCCCAGTGCGCGCGCGACGCTCTCACCGAGCGACGTCTTGCCGACGCCGGGCGGACCGGCCAGCACCATCACGGCACCGGAGCCGCGGCCGCCGACGACGGCCATGCCTCGCTGTGCCCGCCGGGCACGCACCGCCAGGTATTCCACGATCCGGTCCTTGACGTCCTCCAGCCCGTGGTGGTCGGCGTCGAGGATTTCCCTGGCGAACGTCAAGTCCGTCGAATCCTCGGTGGTGACGTTCCACGGCAGGTCGAGCACGGTGTCCAGCCAGGTGCGGATCCACCCGCCCTCCGGGCTCTGTTCGCTCGTGCGTTCCAGCTTGCCGACCTCGCGCAGCGCCGCCTCGCGAACCTTCTCGGGCAGGTCGGCGGCCTCGACACGGGCCCGGTAGTCGTCGGAGCCGTCCGGCTCGCCCTCGCCGAGCTCCTTGCGAATGGCGGCGAGCTGCTGGCGCAGCAGAAACTCCTTCTGCGTCTTCTCCATGCCGTCGCGGACGTCCTCGGCGATCTTGTCGTTGACCTCCACCTCGGCGAGGTGGTCGCTGGTCCAGTCGATCAGCGCGGTCAGCCGCTCAGCGACGTCCGGCGTCTCCAGCAGCTGACGCTTCTGCACGTCGGTCAGGTACGACGCGTAACCGGCGGTGTCCGCCAGTTGCGACGGGTCGGTCAGCTTGTTGACGAAGTCGATGATCTGCCACGCTTCGCGCCGCTGCAGCATCGCCAGCAGCAGCTTCTTGTACTCAGCGGCCAGCGCGCGGGTCTCGTCGGTGGATTCGGCATCGTCGACCTCGGTCACCTCGACCCAGAGCGCGGCCCCGGGCCCGGTCGTGCCCGTGCCGATGTGGGCACGACGCTCGCCGCGGATCACCGCAGCCGAGCCGCCGCCGCCCGGCATGCGTCCGACCTGGACGATCGAGGCGAGCACGCCGTAGGTGGGGTAGCGGTCGTCCAGCCGCGGGGCGATCAGCATCTTCCCGCTCTCGCTGGCCTGCGCGGCGTCCACCGCAGTGCGGGCGGCGTCATCCAGCTCGATCGGCACGACCATCGTCGGCAGCACGATCGGCTCACTGACGAACAGCACCGGCACCGAGATTGTTTCAGGCATTCATCCTCCAAAGTTAAGCCTGACCCGCTCAACCTTGAGAGTGGCTGCTTTGTTCCCGGTGGCCTGGGGGGATGACCGACACCACATCGTCCGCGACGTCGGCCCCGCGCCGGTGCTCCTGCCCGCCGGGTTCGGGCTTCGTGGTCGGCGGGTTTGAGCCGTTTGGCGGTCACCCACGGCAGCCACCCCCCGCAAGAACACCCATCTGGGCGATGCCCGACCGGGTCGGCGACAGCTATTCACGGGGATGCCCCCTTGGCGACTGCGCGACTTCCACGAGGACGACCTCGACCAGGCGATAGGCGTCTGGGACCAGAGCCGAAGCCTTGACGAGGCACATCCGGTGTTCGGAGTATCAGAGGTGATTTCGGCGGCCAGGTCCGGCCAGCCCGCGGTGGTCGCCGTCGTCGGCGACGATCTTGTCGGCATGGCCGCCGCGCAGCCGCAGGGGGAGCGGGCGTGGATCTCCGTGGTGGCGCTGAGCAGCTTCTGGCGCAACCGTGCATCGGAAGTGCGCTGCTCTGCGAATTAGAGGTGCGGCTGCGCACGATGGGGGTGCGGCGGGTCTGTGCGCTGCTGCCCGCGGGCGCGACCGGGACCGCTGCCCTGCAGAACTCCGGTTACACCGAACGCACCGCAAGGAGCTATTTCGAAAAGCTCGATCATGTTGGCACCGCAGATGCGGGACTGCTGGCCAACCTCGGCGGTCAGGTGATCGCCGTCGGACTGTGGCAGGCGATGGCCGGAATGGAACGCGAGAAGGAACTCCATCGAGAAGCGCATCGTGCTGCCGCTCGTCGAACCCAATACCGCTGCGCAATATGGAGTTTCGCCGCCGAAGGCGGTTATCCTGTTCGGTCCGCCCGGTACCGGGAAGACAAGCTTCGCCAAGGCCGTGGCAGGTCGGCTGGGGTGGCCGTTTGTCGAACTTTTCCCGTCGCGGCTTGCGACTCCCGACGTCGCGATGGCCAGCGCGCTGCGTGAGACCTTCGCAACGTTGACGGAATTGGACGCCGCCGTTGTCTTCATAGACGAGGTGGAGGAGATTGCAGGCAGTCGTTCGGGGGTGCCATCGGACCCCTCCCACGGAGTGACAAACGAACTACTCAAGTTGATACCGACGTTTCGCCAGCACGACGAGCGCCTGCTGGTGTGTGCGACGAACTCGATACGATCGCTCGACTCGGCGTTCTTGCGGCCAGGCCGATTCGACTACATCATCCCTGTCGGTCCGCCGGACAGTGTTGCCCGTGCTGCGATTTGGAGTCGGTACCTGGGTCCGATGGCCGATGCGATAGAGGTCGACAAGCTGGTCGAAGCAAGCGCGATGTTCACGCCGGCCGACATCGAATACGCGGCACGGAAGGGTGCCCAGTGCGCCTTCGAGCGCGAGGTCGAGTTCCGGCGTGGCGAACCCGCTCGCACCGACGACTACCTATCCGCCATCGCCGACACGCGTCCGACGTTGACTGACGCGATGTTGTCCGAGTTCGAAGAAGACATCGCGCTGCGCACTCGGCTGTGACCGGTGACCTGGCGGCGCGGGCCGCCCCGGGAATAGTCCCCGAAAGACGCGGGTCGTAGTTGTCATGGCCGACATGACATCCGACAACGTCGTCGCCGTCACCGGCGCGAGCAGCGGCATAGGGGAGGCGACCGCACGCCACCTCGCCGCACGCGGAGCCCGCCTGGTCATCGGCGCGCGCAGGACCGACCGGCTGGAAACGACCGCGAAGGAGCTGCGCGCGACCGGCGCCGACGCCGTGGCTCTCGAGGTGGACGTCACCCGGCGCGCGGACCTCGAGCGGATGGTGCAGGCGGCCGTAGACCGTTTCGGGCGGCTCGACGTGCTGGTGAGCAACGCCGGCATCAGCACGCTCGGCCCGCTCGCCGACGGCGACGTCGACGGCTGGTCGGCGATGATCGACGTCAACCTGCGCGGAGTCTTGAACGGCATCGCCGCGGCGATGCCGGTCTTTCGGCGCCAGGGGAATGGTCATTTCGTGACGAGCGTGTCCACCGCCGGCCTGAAGGTCGTGCCCAACATGGCGGTCTACGCGGCCACCAAGAATGCCGTCCGCACGGTGATGGAGTCCCTGCGTCAGGAGTCCACCGACGGGGTCATCCGGACCACGTCGATTTCGCCGGGCTTCGTGCGCACCGAGCTCGCCGACTCGATTGACGATCCGGACGCCCGCGCGTGGGCTCGTTCGAGGATGGCGGCTGTGGGCCTTGCGCCGGAGGCCGTCGCGCGGGCCATCGCGTTCGCTGTCGAGCAGCCGCGCGACGTCGAAATCGGCGACATCGTCATCCGCCCAACGGTTCAGGACTGAAAGCCCGGGCCACATAGCAGTGAGCCTGCCGCCAGGGGTAGCGGCAGGCCCACTGAGGGGGTGGTGCTGTTACGCGGAGGTGGGTTGCGCGCCAAGCACCCGTTGGAGATCGGGCTTCATCTGCTGGAGCTGCTGTCCCCAGTAGCCCCAGCTGTGTGTTCCGCTGGGCGGGAAGTTGAACACCGCGTTCTGCCCGCCTGCGGCCACGTAGTTGTCGCGGAAGGTCTCGTTGGTCCGCAGTGTGAACCCTTCGAGGAACTGAGCCGCCATCAGGTTGCCGCCGTCGCTACGGACGTCGAGATCCGCCGGCGTGCCGTTGCCGCAGTAGATCCACAGCCTGGTGTTGTTCGCGACCAGCTGGTTGATGTTGACCATCGGGTCGTTGCGCTTCCAGGCCGGATCGGACGACGGGCCCCACATGCTCTCGGCGTTGTAGCCGCCCGCATCGTTCATCGCCAGACCGATCAGCATCGGCCACCATCCCTCGGAAGGATTGAGGAAGCCCGACAGCGACGCGGCGTAGATGAACTTCTGCGGGTAGTAGATGGAATAGGTCAGCGCGGTGCTGCCCGCCATCGAGATGCCGACCACGGCGTTGCCGTTCTGCGACACCCCCTGGTTGGCCTCCAGGTAGGCGGGCAGTTCCTGGGTCAGGAACGTCTCCCACTTGTAGGTGTAGTCCTGACCGTTGCCCTTGGACGGCTGATACCAGTCGGTGTAGAAGCTCGACATGCCGCCGACCGGCATCACGGTGGACAGCCCTGAGCCGTAGTACCACTCGAACGCCGGGGTGTTGATGTCCCAGCCGTTGAAGTCGTCCTGCGCCCGAAGACCGTCGAGCAGGTACACCGCGTGGGGTCCACCGCCCTGGAACTGAACCCGGATGTCGCGGTTCATCGACGCGGAGTGCACATCCAGATACTCGACGGGCAGCCCCGGACGCGAGAATGCATTTGCGGTCGCCGACCCCCCGGCGAATCCGATCAGCGCCGGCAGGACCGCCGCCACGAGGACACTGGCCGCCGCCCGGCGCGTCCATGTGCTTCTGGTTCCTCGGAACCTCTCAAACCACTTCATCACGGCAACCAACCCACCTTTCCAATCACTTTCTCCAAGCAATTGCCGTTGCTTTTCGTGCGTTAGTGAATCACCGGCCACATGCGTCACATGCGTACCAACACGGCGTTCGGATATCGCGAATGGCTAACGATTGCGACTCAACGCCGAGATCAAGGCGCTGACGTGCGCGAACACGGATCCATTAAGGTTCCTGCGATGGCGCGGCGGCGGGCGATGACGGCGACGACAGCGGTGTGCGTGCTCGTCGCGGCTTGCGGAACGGGCGACGAGGTCGACCTCGACACGCTCCGCGTCGGCGCGTACTCGACGGCGGTCCGGACCATCCCGAACCAGCCGTCGCTGTCCAACGGCACTGCGCTGGAAGGCATCCGGATGTCGGACGCGGTCGCCGACACCTCGCAGTTAGGCTCGCCGCTGATCTACCTGTGGCAGGCGGGGCCGATCACCGATACCGCAGGCATCGCCCCGATCGTCGGCGAAGCCGGGACACAGATTGTCGACCGGTTGGGCTGGGTCACCGGCTACCGTGCGCACTACGCTGACACGCCGCGGCCGCCAAACGGCAGTGCGCCGCCCACGGCCATCGGGCTTTCCATCGCGTTGCTGCGGTTTCCTGACGACACCGCGGCGCGGCGGGCGGCCTCTGCGCTGGAGGCCGCCAACTGGACCGACTTCGGGAAAACCGTTGCGGCCCCGCTGCCCATGCACCGCGAGATCGCCGCGCGGTACACCCCGGGCACCGGCGCGCTGCTGCTCGACACCTCGATCGGGCCGTTCGTCGTTCGGTTGAAGCTCGAGGCGGCGCCTGACGGGATCGACAAGCGCGTCGGCGAACTCGACGCGGTCGTCGACGAAGAGCACGCGCTGCTGCGATCGTTCACCCCGACACCCGTGGCCGAAATCCCCTCGCTGCCCCGCGATCCCGGCGGCCTGCTCGCCCACATGGTCGCCACTGATCCGGTCGACCAGCCGGCGCCCTCGCCCGCGTTCGCCGTCTACGGAGCCACCGGCGCGCTGCGCGACCAGACGCCGACGATGCGCAGGGACAAGCTCTACGAGACGTGGGGCGTCGAAGCGTTCGCGGTGTCAGGCGAGCAGCGCCTGTACCGGTTGCGCGACCACCAGGCGGCCGAGGACATGGCCGCCGCCTTCCCCGCCGGTTCCTCCGACGGCAACCACGCAATCGACGACGACCAGAACTTGCCCGACACGCAGTGCTTTCAGTCTGCGGGGACCGCCACCCACAGCCCCGGGTACGAGTGCCGAATGGTGTACGACAGCGTCTACACCGTGGTTCGTGCCGACACCGCGTCGAGCGTCGGCGAAAAAGCGGCGGCGCAGTACGCGCTTCTCGCTACTCGCTGAGCACTTACAGCTGGGTGACGTGGCGCGGCGTCAGCTCGTCGAGAGAGGTCACCCCGAGCAGCCGCATGGTCCGCGCGACCTGCTCGGACAGGATCGCAATGGCACGGTCGACGCCCGCCTCACCACCGGCCATCAACCCGTAGAGATAGGCGCGCCCCACCAGCGTGAATCTGGCCCCGAGTGCGATGGCGGCGACGATGTCGGCGCCGGACATGATGCCGGTGTCCAGAACGATCTCGATGTCGGAGCCGAGCTCACGTGCGACGACCGGCAGCAGATGGAAAGGCACCGGAGCCCGGTCGAGCTGGCGACCGCCGTGGTTGGACAGCACGATGCCGTCGACGCCGAGGTCGGCCACCGCCTTGGCATCGTGGAGGGTCTGAATTCCCTTGACCACCAACTTGTTCGGCCACTTCGACTTGATCCAGGCCAGGTCGTCGAACGTCACGGTCGGGTCGAACATCGTGTCGAGGTACTCGGCGACCGTGCCCGGCCAGCGGTCCAGCGAGGCAAACGACAAGGGTTCGGTGGTCAGCAGGTCGAACCACCATCGCGGATGCGGCACCGCATCCAGCACGGTGCGCAGGGTGAGCGCGGGCGGTATCGACATTCCGTTGCGCGTGTCGCGCAGCCGCGCACCTGCGACGGGCACATCGACCGTGACGAGCATGGTGTCGAAACCGGCCGCCGCCGCGCGCTCGACCAGCGCCATCGAGCGGTCCCGGTCCTTCCACATGTACAACTGGAACCAGTTGCGGCCGTTCGGATTTGCCGCCTTGACCTCTTCGATCGACCTGGTGCCCAGCGTCGACAACGAGAACGGAATGCCCGCCCTGGCCGCCGCATGCGCGCCCGCCACCTCTCCCTCGGTCTGCATCAACCGCGTGAATCCCGTCGGCGCGATCCCGAACGGTTGCGCCACCCGGCCGCCAAGCACGTCCCATCCGGTGTCGATCTCGGCGACGTTGCGCAGGATCGTCGGGTGGAACTGGATGTCGCGAAACGCCTTTCGCGCTCGGGCCAACGACAGTTCCTCTTCCGCGGCGCCGTCGGCGTAGTCGAACGCGGCTCTGGGCGTGCGTCGCCGGGCAATTGCCCGCAAATCGGCAATCGTCAGCGCATCGGACAGCCTGCGGGCGGTCGGGTTCAGCCTCGGCTTCTTGAACTGGATCAGCGGCGCCAGCTCGCGGGGCCTCGGTATCCGGCGGTCCATGATTCCCCCGTCTAGTCAGGCCCAGCGGCCAATGCTCGCCGTAGCCTGCTTCTGCGCTCCTCGATGGTGCGGCCGATGTCCTGCAGCAGTAGTGGTTTTCGCCCGACCAGTTCCTCGATGTGCTCGCGCTCGAACTCCAATACCGTGACTTCGTCAACCGCGTACGCCGCCGCTGTCACCGGCTCTCGAGTGAGCGTGGTCTGCCCGAGAAAGTCGCCGGCCTCGAGGGTCCGCAGCGGAATGACGGCGCCGTCGTCGCCGGCTGCGACCAGTCGGGCCCGTCCGCTGACGATGAACGTCATGCGGCTCGGAACCTGTCCCGACACCTGCAGTTGCTCGTCGGCACCGTATCTGGTGAGGCGAGCGTGGGTGAGCATGTCCCGCTGCTCGTCCTGGTCGAGGCGCAGTGTCGGTGCGATGATTCGCATCGATCTTTCCAACCGCTCCGGCGTCTCGAAGTCGTCCTCGGCTTCGTCGAGGTGCAACCCGGCGCGCCGAGATGCATACCACGCCCAACGCAGGAACGTGGTTTTCGCGGCGAAGTCTTCGGCGGGTGAGCGCAGAGGTATTGCCGTCATGTACTGCAGACCGCCGATCGGGACCGTTGACGGCGACGCGTCCTGCCGCAGTTGGGGTAGTGCGCACGCAACTCGGTTCAGGGTGCGCCGGACATCATCCGGCGGGTCGTCCACCGAGAACACAGTGGTGACACTGAGCGAATGGGCGCCGGGCGGCCGGGAGAAATTCGTGAACGACGCCGCGGCCAGCACCGAATTGGGCATCACCAGCAGCCCACTTCCGGTGTCGATATGTGTTGCGCGCCAGTTGACCTCGACCACGCGACCCTTGGCGGTCGGTGTCTCGATCCAATCGCCGAGCTGGAACGGCTGCTCGAAGAGGACGAACAGGCCCGAAATGATCTGGCCGACCGAGTTCTGCAGCGTCAGGCCGAGGACGATGGAGGAAACGCCCAGTGCGGTGAACAGGCCGCCGATGTGCGCGCCCCAGATGTAGGCGAGGATCAAGCCGACCCCGACCGCGATCAGGGCGAAGCGCGCAACGTCAAGGAAGATCGACGGGATGCGTTTGCGCCAAGTACCTTCGGGCGCACCCTGAAACAGGGTGGCGTTGGTTCCCGACAAGAGGAGAACCAGCACCACGAAGCCGAACACCGTCGCCACCACGCGGACGGATGTCGCGCGTCCTGAAATCTGCATCGCACCGATAAGCAGAACCAGTAGCGCACCGAGCGGCAGGAGGTAATTGCGCACCAGATGCACCGGTCGGGCAAGGAAGCTGCCCCGGCGGCGCAGCGCACCGTACAACTCGGTGAGCAGCAGCAGACAGACCGGGAATCCGATCGACACGGCCACCGCCCAGTAGAACCACGGCTCATCCAGCACGTTGCTCACGGTCGCTGCTCCGTCAGCCGCCAGATTGCTTGCTCTTCGTCGTCAACGTTGACGACCCCCGCAGAGGTGAAATTGCGGCTGTCGCGCATCACGTCGTATACCGCTGAGGAGACGTAGATCCCGGGCTGCGGTGAGCCACTTTGCACCTGATAGGCGAGGTTGACCGCCGACCCCCACATGTCATACGCGAGCGTGGACCGGCCGACGAGGCCGCTGGTCACGGTGCCGGTGTCGATGCCGGCGCGCAGCTTCAGGTCGTAACCGGTCTCGGCGTTGAATCGGTCGACCGTGCGCTGCATCTCGACCGCGAAGTCGACGGCACGCCGGACATTGTCCAGTCGCGGCACCGACAGTCCACAGCTGGCCAGGTAGCCGTTGTGAAGGGTGCGTACCTGCTCGACGCCGAGATCCTCGGCGGCCGCATCGAACTGGCGCGTCAGCTTGTTGACGATAACCAGCAACTCGTCGGAGCTGATCTCGTGCGTCAACTCGTCGATGCCGACGAGATCCGCGAAGATCACCGTGACGTCCCGGTGGTCCTGGGCGATCGTCTCCTCGCCTTCCCGATACCGCTGCACGACGGGTTCCGGCATCAGTGACAGCAGCAGCCGGTCGTTCTCCCGGCGCTGCTCGGCGAGCAGCTCTTCCTTGATCGCCAGGTTGCGGCTCATGCCGTTGAAGGCCGTGGTGAGGTCGCCGAATTCGTCACGCGACTCCACCGGCAGGGCCACCTTGTAGTCGCCCGAGCTGATGCGTTGAGCGCCGGCTTCGAGGCGGCGGATCGGGCGCACGAACAGTCGCGCCAGCAGCATCGCCGCAAGCGACACGAGGAAGATGATCACCGCGGTCCACAGCACGAGCGTGCGGGTGAAGGAGAGTACCGGCGCGAAGGCCTCGCGGGCGTCGATCTTCGCGATGATCGACCAGTTCAGCCCGTGCAAGTTGACCGGGGCGTACGCGGTCAGCGTTTTTCGGCCGAGATAGTCCTCCTCGACGATGGTGCCGACCTGACCTCGCTGGGCCCGGCGGGTGGCCTCGTTCTCGACCGGTTGCACCAGGGTGGTCCCGTGCTGGCGGATCGACTCCTCCGCCACGCTCGGCGGCGTCCCGGCCTCGATGACGTCCTTCTTGAACTGTTCGGGGTTTTGCAGGAACAGCCGCGAATCCGAGCGCATCCGGCCGTCGGGACCCACCAGGAAGGTCTCACCTGTCGCGCCCATGCCCGCGGCGTCCCATTTCTGGTTCACGGTCATCAATCGGTTGATCGATGAGATCGGGGTCTGCAGCGCGAGAACGCCTTCGACGCGTCCCGGCGCCCCGACGGGCGAGACCATCCATGCGGTTGGCTCGTCGGCGGGCTGGTAGTCGCCGAAGTCGGTGACACCCACATAGTTCAGTGCGTTCGAGGCCAGAGCTTGTTCGTAGACATCGTGCAGCGCACTCGAGCGGTACGGTCCGGTGAGAATGTTCGTGCCCAGATCGACGCCCTTGTAGGCGGTGTACACCACATTGCCGGCCGTATCGAGCAGCAGGATGTCCTCGAACGTGAACCGTTGCGCCATCGTCCGGAAGAAGTCGTTGAATCGGGCGTTGGCCGCCGACCACGCGCTGCCGTCGCGAGCGTCGTCGTTGCGGATCGCCTTGTCCCAGTCGGTGAACGGTGCGGTGTAGTACGCCTGCAGATACTTCTGCGCGTTCGAATTCGGCAGCAGCGCGTTGACGTCGACGTCTTGTCCGGTCTGCGCCTCTTCGGCTTTATGGAACTGGTTGCTGTAATAGTCGACGATCGACTGCCACTGCGCAGGGTTGATCGTGGATGTGTCGAGTTGATTGAAGGCCGCGGTGTACGCCTCGATCGCCTCGGCAGGAGTCGCCCCGCGGGTGAAGGTGACAAGCGCGTCCTCGAGATCGGTGAATTTGGACTCGACCACCCTTGCCTGGGATTCGCGGATCTCGGTCAACCGGTCGAACGCCGACGCCTCCAGCGAGGTGCGGCCTGAATGGAAGCCGATGGCGCCAACGATCGCCGCCGACAGAATGCTCGTCAGGAGCAACATCACCAGCAGCTTGGATTGAATACTCACCCGCGACATGAACCGGCGGCGGCGCCGTCGGTTGTTGGCTGTGGCCGGCTTGGGAGCATCGGTGTCCTCACCCGTCGCGGTCGTCGCCTGATCACCGTCGCGGTCCGTGGACAAAGGCGACATGTGCTCCTCTCCGACGTAGACGCTGCCGCGCGAAGAGTATCTGGTGAAACTTGAAGTCAGCAGCGCAGTGGGAAAATCGCATCATGACGATGCCTAGCGACCCGTTCGACCTTGCGCGCTTCGTGGACGCCCAGCGCCCCGTCTACGAAACGGTGCTCGCCGAGCTTCGCGCCGGGCGCAAGCGCAGCCACTGGATGTGGTTCGTGTTTCCGCAGCTGCGCGGTCTGGGCAGCAGCCCGACCGCGGTCCGGTACGGGATCTCGTCGATCGACGAGGCGCGCGCCTACCTGGCACACGATCTGCTCGGATCACGGCTTCGGGAGTGCGCCGGCTTGGTAGCAGGCGTTGACGGCCGCTCGGCCGAGCAGATCTTCGGCAGTCCCGACGATCTCAAGCTGCGGTCATCGATGACGTTGTTCGCGCGCGCAACCGGCGATGACGCGGTTTTCGTCGCGGTGCTGGAGAAGTTCTACGGCGGCGAGGAGGACCCGGCGACGGTGGCGCGGCTGACCTGAGCTCAAGCCGGTTCGACGATCAGCCAGCCGTGCGGCTCGATCTCGGCGGCGGAGATCACGTCCGGTGGCGGCGCCCCCGATCCTGCGACGATGCGGGCACTCGCCAGCCCGAACTCGGCGAGCGGCAGAGACATCGGTGTGTCGTCGACATTGAGGGCGACCAGTAGCGCCGCCGACTCGCTGCGGGCCTGGTAGACGTACTGCGTATTGGTGAGCGTGACCGCCGACGTGGTGGCGGTGTGCAGCCAGGGATGTCGTCGACGCAGCCCGATCAGGTACTGGTGCAGCCGGTAGATGTCGTGGCCGAGGTCGTCCACGCCCATGAGGGGGGAGCTGAATTCGGGGCGCACGGCGTCGTCGCCGCCGACGCGCTCCTCCTTGACGCCGCGGTAGGCCGATTCGTCGCCTGCGTACACGCTCGGCGTACCACCGACGGTGAACAGGACGACGAGTGCGTGCTCGAGGTGTCGGGTGTTGGACAGCTTGCTGGCGATCCGGGTGACGTCATGGTTGCCGACGAAGGTCATCGGCACGAAGTCGTCGAGGAAGTCGTTGTGCCGCTGCAGGGCCCAGTCCAGCTCGTGGAAGTTGCCGTCGTTGAGGCTGCTCCAGATCGCCTTCCACAGCTCGTACTGGGTGACCGAGTCGACGCCGGACGCGTGGACATGGGCCGCGTAGTCGCCGTGGATGACTTCGCTGACGAACCACGCGTCGCCGAACTCCTCGCGGACCCTCGGCAGCACCTGCGCCCAGAACCGGTCGGGAACGGCGTAGGCGGCGTCGAGTCGCCAGCCGTCGGCTCCGCGGCGCAGCCAGTGCGTCATGACGTCGACGGTGTAGTCGATGACGGCCGGGTTGTCGTGGTTGAGTGCGATGAGTTCGCCGTGCCCTTCGAACGTCTCGAAGTCGCTGCCGGTGGGGCGGAACCAGGACGTGTCGTGTCCGGCGACCGCCTCGTGGTACCGCGGGAAGTCGGTTCCGACATGGTTGAACACACCGTCGAGGAGCACCCGCAGACCGCGCCGGTGCGCCTCGGCGATGAGTTCGTCGAAATCCGCGTCGTCGCCGAGCCTCGGGTCGATGCGGTGATGATCGGTGGTGTCGTAGCCGTGCGTCTTCGAGGCGAAGATCGGACCCAGCGCAATGCCCGATGCGCCCAGTTCGAGGGCGTGGTCGAGCCAGTCGACGATCCGGCGCAGCCGGTGCTCGTCGGCGCTCGGCGGCTGCTTGGAGGGGAACGCGCCGACGAAGCCGAGCGGGTAGACCTGCCACCAGATCGCGTGCTGCAGCCAGCCCGGTTCGGTCACGGATGAGCGCTCGCGCGAAGACCCTGTCACGGATGAGCGCTCGCGCGAAGACCCTGTCACGGATGAGCGCTCGTGCGAAGAATCCGTCATCACCGGAACGTCGCTTCGTTGAGGAATTTCATGGTGTCGGCGTACCCGTTCGCGGGCCCGTCGACGACAGTTCCGGGCGCGACGGTGGTGATCGGCAGCTGCGCGCTCGCGAATTCGGCAGGCCGGGTGGCGTCGCCGCCCTTGACCCGGTTGCGGCCCTCGAACAACGTTCGGCCGGCGGAATCGACCGGGGGCGAGCCGGACGGCTCGTCGCCGTCAGAGAGGGCCACAGGCGCTGAGTTTACGCAGCGCGCCCGCGATGAGCCCGCGCGGCCGTGTCGGTCCAACCATCGGAGGTATGTGGTGACTCAGCTCAAGGCTGTGGTCGAGAGGTACACCGACGCGTTCATAGCGGCGACCCCGGCCGTGATCGTGCCGACGGGCCCGGGCATTCCTAGCCGACCTCGAGCCGGCACGCACAGGATGCGGCGATGGGGACATCCGCGCGGGCCATCGCCAGTGCCAGCTGCTGTCCGATGATGCCCGCCTCCGCCGTGCGGCCCAGCCGCTGCAGGCACTCGTGATAACCGTGCAGGCTCCAGACGTTGTTCGGATGCTGGCACGGCCGACTGAGGGTGGGATCGAGGCCGAGGTCGGCGGCGTACACCGCGGCCGCCTCCTCGACCCGACCCTGCTCCAACAGCAGCGCGCCGTAGGCGTGCCGGGTCGGTTGCATCCATCCCCACGGCTCGTCGTAGGGGAGTGCGTCATCGAGCTCGATCGCACGCCGTAGATGGGCGAACCCATCGTCGAATTGCCCTTTCCGGTAAGCGATTTCGCCGTCAAGCATCTCGGCGGCGACGGCCAGGATATCCCGCGCGGTGTTGTTGAACAGGTACCGCGATCCGGGGATGCGGTCGTAGGCGGCGGCGAATGCTTCCCGCTCGGCGTGCGCCTGCGAAATCTGGCCCTTCGATGCGTGGGCGACTCCGCGTCCGTAGTGGATGGTGGCCGCGGTCGTACAGTACAGCTCGGCGTCGTCCGGGATCGGATAGCCGATCAGGTCGTCCCATCGGCCGAACCGGACCAGGACGTGTACGCGCAAGGGTACGAACGCCTCAAGCCAGTCCGCCATCGGGGGCGACTCGATGGCCAGCAGTTCTGGTGTGAGCTGTCCGGCCAAATCGTCGGCGGCGCGGAGCGCGACAGCCGAATTGCCTTCGAACATCGCCGAATACACGATGAAGTGCATGTTGTGCGCGCGGTAGAGGGAGTAGAAGTTGAGCGGGCCCTCACGTTGGACGAACAGCCGATCGGCCTGCACGGCAGCCAGATTGGACACCACCGAGTTGCGGTAGTCACCGCACAGCACGTCGATGTGGCTGGCCATGTGCTGTAGATGGCCTGCGTCGGGCACCAGGCCGCGCAGCAGGTCGGCGGCGGGCAGGGCGTCCTGCGGCGTCGCCGACATCTCCATGGTGTGCAGATACAGGTGCAGTACGCCGGGATGCTCGCGCCCCGCCTGGGTGGCGAGCGCATCGTCCAGGATGCGCTTGGCCGCGAGCACCCGTGAACCGGGGGCCGGCTCACCGGTTCTGGTGTCCCACAGCGCCCATGCCGTGACGTTCACCATCGCGTCGGCGGCGAGCGCCTGCACGTCGATGTCGTCGGGATAGGCCTCGGCGAGCCTCGTCATCGCATCGGCGTAACTCGCATGGCCCGCGTGCAGCGCGTCGGTGTCATCGGGGTCGGCGGTGGGGAAGCGGGCCTGCAGCGCTTCGATCAGCCCGCGTTCGACCGCCGAGGCGCGGCCGTTGGCGGCCAATCCGAGTTCCATTCGTGCGCGCGCCAACGACGCCGCAAGGTCAACGGGATCGAAGGCCTCCCATGCCTTGTTGTAGTTGGGCCCGATGGAGTACGCAATGCCCCAGCGGGCGAAGGCGAGGTCGGGATCGAGGTCGAGGGCGCGTTCGAAGCACCGGATCGCTTCGTCGTGGTTGAACGCGTATGCCCAGACGAGTCCGCGGTCAACCCAGGTCTGCGCCTGCGCCGACGGAGTGTCGACCCGCCGGTGATAGCTGCCGAGGTCGTAATACGGTTCCATCGGCGAAACGCTCATACAGGGCACGATAATTCACCTGGGATGCGGTGGCGAGGACCGCGAGCAGACAACCCGCCGCGCCCCAGCCGGCGAGTGTCAGCAGCGGTGTCGCTGAGCCGTGGCCGCCGAAGTACGAGATGCTGCGCAGCAGCGCGACGCCGGAGCCCTGCGGGACGACCATCGTGAAGGTGGAGTAGAAGGGCGACAGCAGCGGTCTGCCGACGGGCCCCGCGGCGGCCGCGTTGCCGACCACCACCAGGAAGAGGGTGACCAGCATCGAGGCCGTCGATCCGAAGGCCGCCGCGACGCCGGTGACCGCGCCACCGACGGCCATCGCGTAGAGCCACAGCGCGCCGAACACGGCCCAGGTGTGTCCTGGCAGTGCGCCGAGTACGCCGTCGACGTAGACGGTCACCACTCCGGCCAGCAGCGCGGAGTATCCGGTCAGCGTCAGGGTGCGCAGGAGGAGGGTCGCGGGTCTGCGCACCTTGCCCATGATGTAGCCGAAGGCGGTCGCGCCCAGCGAGGCTCCGATGGACAGGAAGATGACCGCGTAGAACTCGACGGTGCCCGACGGGTCCGCCGGCGACGTCGGTGCGACGTCTTCCACGGCGGCGGTGAGACCGCCTTTCGCCGCGAGTTCGCGGCCGACGTTCTCGGCCGCGGTGGCGACGCTCTTGCCCCCGCCGCCGGCGACGTAGATCGTCAGCTCACCCGGGGCCACCACGAACGCGGAGTCGGCCTGCCGGTCGCGAACCTGCCGCCGGGCGGCCGCGTCGTCGCCAACTACCTTGACCGCCAGCGCATCCTGGCCGTGCATGGCGTCGACGACCTGTGGCGGGGCAGCCACTGCGACCGTCAGGTGATGCAGGGTCGGCCTGGCGAATGCACCCGAGTAGCTGGCGATCATCGCGACAACGAACAGAGTCAACGCCGTCATCGCCAGCGCCATGTTGCGGACGCCGGTCTTCGTCACCTCGGGGGAAGCGTGTCGTGCCATGGGAGAACCTCTCTGATGAAAGTCGAACGGGTCAGGAAGCAACAGCGGTCGGGCCGAGCAGTCCGCGAACGGTGTCGAGTGCGGCGCCGACCCTGCCTCGCAGGTCGGTGGCATCCTGGTCCTCCATCCAGGAGCGCAGTACCTCGATGAAGCCGCCGACCAGGAACCGGCTCACCGATTCGGGAGTCAGGCCGGCGATGTCGGTGACCGCCCTCATGCCCTCGGCGGCGATCTGCTCACATGCGGGCGCGAGTTCCTCCCGGAACGCGGCAACGACCCGCAGGGTCACCGCGCTCGGCACCACATTGCGGTACATCGCGCGGTGTTCGGCGGCGAAGTCGAACAGGGCCAGGATCCGGGCGCGCGCATCACCGGCGATGTCCCCGGCGGCTGCGGCAAAGGCGACCGTGAACGCGTAGGCGATCGCGTCGTCACGATCGCCGAAGTGTTGGTAGAAGACCTGGCGGCTCACCCCGGCGCGGTCGACGATGTCGGCGACGGTCAACTGGTCGACCGGGCGCTCGTGGGCGAGCGCCAACGCAGCGTCGCGAAGCTTGGTTCGTACGCGTTCGGCCCGGGGATCGAGGCTGTTGGTGCGTGCTGCCATAGTTGCACCCTAGCCCACTTCGTAGACACATGACTACGAAAATTTAGGTAATCTAAGACACCGTTCGGGTCGGGTGTGACGGGCCCGACATCGAGCGGCACCGCCGAAGGAGCTCGAGATGATCCGCTGTGTACGACTCTGGACCGGCCAGGACGGGAACTCCCACATCCTCGACGGCAGTCTCGCCATCGGGCCCGGCCGCAACAACGACCTGGTGTCGGCCGCCATCCCGGCGCGGCACGTGACGGTCGAGCAGACCGCGGGTGGGGGATCGCTGGCGTGGCACAACGCACCCGTCCGCCAACTGGTCGTGACCCTGTCCGGCACGCTGCTCTTTTCCACGCGGGACGGCGAACAGTTCACGCTGCGGCCCGGCGACGTGTTGCTGGCCGAGGACACGGCGGGATCGGGGCACCAGTGGCGACTGGAGGGCTCAGATCCCTGGGTGCGGATGTACGTCGTTCTCGCGTCCAATGCCCAGGTGCCGTTCACCTCACCGAGAGCCCCTCGGTGACCGGCGATCACGTCAGACGCCGCGTCGACGGGGTCGGTGGCCCGAATTCGACTTCACAACAGAAACGTGTTCTAGTTTCGGCGTGTTGGAGTTCACCCACATCGGGGACCTGACGTCCGAGGAAGTCGACCGGATGCGAACCGTGTATCAGCCGCTCGCGGATTCGGTTCGCGACCTGATCGACGCGACCATCCGGACCGAGGTCGACGCCGACGAGGTGGCGGCGATCAAAGCCGAGATCGACGCGGCGACCGCACGGCTGCGGGCGAAGCAGATCGACGGGGCGTTCGGAGTGCGCTACACCACCGGCGGGGACCGGATGGCATGGGGAAACCCCGTCGTCGGAATCCGCAATCCCATTGCGCCGCCGCTGGTGATCGAGCGCGACGAAACGGGCGGCGCCGTCACCGACTTCGTGGTGGGGGCGGCGTACGAGGGGCCGCCCGGCCACGTGCACGGCGGCATATCGGCGCTGGTGCTCGACCACGTGCTCGGCGAGGCGGCGAGCAACGGGATGACGCCCCGGTTCACCGGCACCATCACGATGCGCTACCTGCGCACGACGCGGCTGGGCCGGCTGCGCGCGCAGGCGCGTATCGACCGCGCCGAGGGTGTGAAGACCTACGTCGTCGGCCACCTCGCCGACGAGGAGGGCGTCACCGTGGAAGCCGAGGGCGTGTTCATCACACCCAAGTGGGCACGCGACGAAGATTGAGGCGTCGGCTCAGGAGGTCGCGACGTCGTGCGCATCGTCGGCGATGCCCGCCAGGCTGCGGGTGATCGTGCCGATCTCGGTGACGAGCACGCGCGCCGCGCCGTCATCGGCTGCGATATGCGGTGCGGCGTCGCGCAGTTGCCGATACGCCGCAGCCACCTCCGCGGTGTCCATGCCCCACGGGGTAGCCGGCGTCGGCGGGTCCCCGCGCAACGCTTCGACATAGTCGTCCACGGCCAGCACGAACTCGCGAGTCAACTCCGCCGACGGGTGCGGAGGCAAACTCTGTTCCAGCGTCGTACATGCGCCGGTAACGGCGTTCAGCGCCGCACGGAACGACCTCAGCCAGCGTCGCAGCTCCCGCGCTTCGACGCGGGTAGCCCCCGCGGCCGCCTCGAACGCAGTGCGGGCCCGCAACGCGCGCTGCCATGCGGCGGCCAGCGCGTCGGGAGGGTGGTCGAGATCGTGCACGAACGCCTTGATCACGGTTGCGGCGTAGTCGATTTCGGTCTTCAAGAGTTCGCCGGCACGCTGGCGTAGCCGGATGAGCGCGTCGTCGGGTATCACCACGTGGAACAACACCGCCAGTGCGCCGCCGATGACGACGGCCAGCAGCAGGTCGCTGATCGACGGCGAGGGATCGCTGATGTCGAGGAGAAACACGATGGTCGCGCCGAAAGCCGCTGTCACCGAGATGTAGCCGAACATCGACACGGCGTAGGTGATGCCGAGAAACAGCACCGCGAGGACCGCTGCGGCCAACCCCCTCGGCTCCCAGAGCAGCGTGAGCGCGGACGCAACGAGTACCCCGGCGCAGATCCCCGCCACCCGACCCACACATCGGGTGTACGTATGCGCGGTCTCGGGTCGCATCACGAGCAGCACTGTGAGCGGAATCCAGTAGCCTGCAGGCACGTCGGCGAAGCGCGCGATCGCGGTTCCGCACGCGGCGGCCCCCGCGAGGCGCACGGCGTGCCGCGCGATTGGTGAGGTGGGGTTGAGATGACCGCCCGCCGCCGTCAAGCCCGCTTTCAGCGTGCCGGTCCAGTCGGAGAGGCGACGCCTGCCGAAGCGCAGCGCGTCGGCCCGATGCAGTTGACGCGAAAGACGCTGCGCCACAGTGTTGTCAGAAATCGCGACCGCGGCGGCCGCGGCGTCGATGCCCTTCAGCGCGTATTCCGCGTCGCGCCTCGCCGTCCGGCTTCCCGAAGCGATCGCCGCGAGCACGTCCGCCGACGCCGTCAGCAGGTCGCGGATCTTGTCGTGCCCGTCGGATCTGCCCCGAAACACCATCATTGTCTTGGCGATCTGTTCGGGCAGCGCGTGCCAGTCCCGGTATGACGTGGTGCGGCGGCCGGACTGGGCGTCGTTGCTGCTGAACGCTTCCCTGCACAACAACAGTTGCGACGTGTCGACCTCCGCCGCGGGGTCGGTGGCCAGCTGCCGCGCGTCCGCGCTCAGCGAGTGGTACACCTTTGTCAGCGCCTCCCGTTCGAGGCGCCAACGCCGGGGCGGCCACACGGCGATCAGTGCCCCCTGTGTCAGACCGGCAGCCACCGCGAACACGGCGGATGTCGCCGCCGCCAGCGCGGGCTGCGGATGCTGGATGACCAGCAGCAGACCCGATGCGCCTGCCAGCAGCCCGGTGGGGGCGCCGACCGCCCACTGCATGCCCGCGACAAAGCACCACAGCGCGACCACCACCACGAATACGACACTGGAGCCGGAGGCCAGTCCACCGGCCAGCACGGCGATCCCCAGCTCGACGGAGACAGCGAGCACGACGGGGACCCGACCGAGCGGATTGTCTTGCAGCGCGATGGCGCCCGCGATCGCACCCGCGGCCGCCGCCGAGGTCGCGGCCCCGGCGGGGCCCCATAACAGTGCGGCGGCCGCCACTGTGAGCACGCCGAGCAGGCTGCGGGTCACCGCGCCGTTGTCCGGCAGGTTCAATCGCAGCCCGAGCCCCTTGCTCACGGGACCATTCTCTCCCCGCCGCGGCGGCAACCGGGTCAAGCTGACCCGGCGCGCTGGTGCGCTACGCCCGGCCGAACCGTTCCCGCACCGCCCTCATCCGGTCGCGCAGTTCGTCGGGAGTGAATGCGCCCCGGTCCATCAGCTGGTGGGCGGTCACCACGGCCGATCGGGCATGCACAGGGAAGTCGTGGTAGGTCGTCTCGCCCATCGCGTCCTCGGCGTTGCGTCGCTCCAAGTTGTCCAGCGCGCCTCGCCAGGACAGGCACTCGCATGTCGCCTGCATCGCCGATTCCCACGGATCGGGCCTGCGCTCCAGCTCGGGCAGTGTCGCCTCGCGCTGCCCGTTCGGGCCGAGGGTGTCGACCAGGACGTCGTACGGTTCGTCAGCGGGCATTCAGGCGCTTGCCCTGGTTCCCGAGGGCGGTCCGGAAGCCGTCCAATCCACTTGCGGCAGTGCGACTCCGATCATGGTGTCGCGGGTGATGATCGCGGCGAGCTGCTCTTCGGTCCACCCTTCGGTGCCGTCCGGACGCATCGGCATGACCATGAAACGCGACTTCTGGTTCGAGTCGTGCACCCGCACCTCGACATCGGGACCGAAATGCAGCCCGAATTCGGCGAGTACTTCGCGGGGCCAGCGCACCAGGCGGCGTCGATAGTTGGGAGTGCGATACCAGTCCGGTGACATGCCGAGGACCGGTCGGGGATAGCAGGAGCACAGCGTGCACACGATGACGTTGTGCACCTCGGGAGTGTTCTCCAGGACGTAGAAATAGGTGTAGTCGCTGGGCGTTCCCTCGCCCGTCGGGTCGAGCCAGTCGATCCCGACTTCCTTGCAGGCTTCCGTGCCGTCGGCGAGCAACCGTGCCTTGAATTCGGGGTCGGCCCACGCCTTGGCCACCAGCCTCGAACCGCCGCTGGGACCGATCGACTCCGCCCACTCCGAGAACCGTCGGTGATCCTCCTCGGAGAACAGGCCCTTCTCGATGGCGAGTTCGCGCACCGCGCGTTCCAGGATCTCGAATTCGCTGACCTGGTCGGACGCCTGGATCGGATCGTGCGCCCCGTGGTCGTGGTCGTGGCTCACTTCTGCTCCTCCCTGGCCGGCTCGAGCCAGTGTTCGGATACCTCGGTCTCCAGCGTGTCGATGTCGAACCCGGTGTAGTTCGGCCACAGATCCTTCTGCCGGAAGCGGACCACGTAGAACGGCTCGTAACGACCGCCGCGCTCGGCGTCGTCGCGGCCCCAGGCTTCGTCCTCGGGGATGACCCACTCGGGGCGGTATTCCACGACGACGCCGGTCTTGCCGCGGGTGAACGCCTGGGTGCGGGTGTGAAACAGCGTGGTGCCGTCCCGCACGGTGACCCGGTCCCCGATGGCGTATTTGTAATCGGTCACGCCGGTGTCTCCATTCGCGCGCGTACCTCGTCGATCTTCGCGGTCAATTCGTCGGGAGTGATAAGCCCTTTGTTGATCAGCACCTTGGCCGCGACCGTCGCCCACCGCGCGTAATAGGGCAGACCGAAATAGAGTGTCGCGCCGAGGTCGTTCTCGGCGCGCCTGCGCTCTTCGGAGTTCCACGCCCCGCGCCAGCCGAGGCACTCACAGGTCACGTAGGTGTTCATCTCCCACTCCTCTTCCACCTTCTCCTGGAAGGGAAGGGGAAGATCGATCTGGCCCCCGACGTCATGCAGGACATGGCGTAGCGCGGCATACAGCTCGTTGGAGATTTCATACGGCGAGTCCAGCGGCTCGCGAAACACCGGTGCGAGGTCTGCAACCCGGGTGGACAGCGAATCGAAATTGGCAGGTGGGGACATCGACACCTCCATCGGAAATTCTGGTTAGCTGTTCCAACGTATCGCGTCACGACCTGAATTGGGAGGCTTTTGGCGACGGGACAGGTGAATTTTCTCAGACGTCAATGTATCGTCACGCGAATATGCCTGTAGGGCAGGATGTTTCGTACCGCTGCTGACAGGCGGCGGGGCGACACGCGATTGATTGCTCTTTCGCAACTGCCGTCTTCGTGATAAAAACTGATCATTCGCTGATACCTATGGCGGTGAGACCGGTTCCCCACGGAAGGACGACGATGGCCACAACGAAGACGGTCACACAGCGAACTCGCACCATCGACCTTTCCGGCGTGCGGACGGCTTTATGGCTGGCGGGCGCGGTCTTCCTGGCGCTGGGGCTGCTCTACTTCGTCGGCCTCGACCAGGGCGCCACCTCGGTATTCGGCGCCAACACCGCGATTCACGAATTCATGCACGACGCACGGCATCTACTCGGCTTTCCCTGCCACTGAGCCTGCGCCGAGCGGGTCGCTGGGCCAAGCCGGTTATCGCCGCGTCAGCCCCTTCCTCGGTGCGGCGGCGGTAGGTTCGGCTCTGTGGAGAAAGTCATCCTCACTCTGCGGGGAGCCGACGCCGACGACACCTGGTGTGCCCGGCTGCGCGCGCATGTCGCCGCGGACCTCCTCGACATCGGGCTGCCGGGCCTGGCGATCAATGTGCGCGATGCCGAAGTACGCGATTCGCTGATGACGCTCACGACCATGGACCCGCCGGTAGTGGCTCTCGTCAGCGTGTGGACCCAGCAGTCCTACGGCGCACAGATTCAGGCCGTGACCGATCGACTGGCCAGGGAGTGCGGTGACGTGGCGGCCTACCTCGTGACGGAATCCGTGCCGCTGCCTGCGCCGGCGACAGTGCCCGGTCGGCGCACCGACGGGCTGGCCAACGTGGCGTTGCTTCGCCGTCCCGCCGGCCTCGACGAAGCGACCTGGCTGTCGCGCTGGCACATCGACCACACGCCCGTGGCGATCGAGACCCAGGCGACCTTCGGCTACACCCAGAACGCGGTGGTGCGCGCCTTGACCCCTGGGGCCCCGGGCATTTCGGCGATCGTCGAAGAGTTGTTCCCGGCCGAGGCGATCTCCGATCTGCATGCGTTCTTCGGGGCGGCCGACGACGACGATCTGCGCGACCGGATTGACCGCATGCTCGCCAGCACCGCTGCGTTCGGCGCCAACGAGAACGTCGACACCGTGCCCACAAGCCGCTACGTCTACCGCAGCCCGTTCGACGAGGGAAGGCAGCACCTACGATGACCACACTCGAAGACGCGGTGTCGCTGGCGCGCGGCGAGAACGGCTTGACGGTTGTGTCGACGCTTCGCGCCGACAACACCATTCAGGCATCTCTGGTCAACGCCGGTGTACTGCCACATCCCGAAACCGGCGCTGACGTCCTGGCGTTCGTCACCTATGGTCGCGTGAAGCTGGCCAACCTGCGCGTCCGCCCCCAGCTGGCGGCGACGTTCCGCAAGGGCTGGCAGTGGGCGACGGTCGAAGGCACCGCCGAGCTCGCTGGACCCGACGATCCACAGCCCTGGCTGGCCGACCCCAACCAGCTGCGGCTGCTGCTCCGTGACGTTTTCACCGCCGCGGGAGGCACCCACGACGACTGGGACAGCTACGACCGCACGATGGTCGAGCAGCGTCGCACGGCCGTGCTCGTCGCCCCCGCCCGCGTGTACAGCAACGGCTGAGCTTTACGCTTCTGCCGTGAATCTCCAGATCAGCGACACCAATCGGGTGCGGACCCTCACCCTGGACCGGCCGGATGCGTTGAACGCCTTCAACGAGGCGCTGTACGAGGCGACCGCGGACGCGATCCGGGGAGCGGCCGCGGACCCCGGTATCGCGGTCGTCCTGCTGACCGGCAACGGCAGAGCCTTCAGCGCAGGCAACGACCTCAAAGAGATGCAGGCGCGCATCAGCGACCCGTCGATGGCCGAGGTGGGCAGCCGCTTCACGGCGTTGATCGAGGCCTTGACCGATTTCCCGAAACCGCTCATCTGCGCGGTCAACGGGCTCGGAGTCGGCATCGGCACAACCATTCTCGGCTACGCCGATCTGGTTTTCATGTCGTCGGAGGCACGGTTGAAGTGTCCGTTCACCAGCCTCGGCGTCGCGCCGGAGGCGGCATCGTCATACCTGCTGCCGCAATTGGTCGGCAGGCAGAACGCCGCGTGGTTGTTGATGTCCTCGGAATGGGTCGATGCCGACGAGGCGCTGCGAATGGGGTTGGCGTGGCGGGTGTGTTCACCCGCCGAGCTGTTGTCCGAGGCGCGACGGCACGCCGAAATACTCGCCGCCAGACCGATTCCGAGCCTGATCGCGGTCAAACAGACGATCGCAGCGTCATACCGGCCGGAGATCGAGGCGGCGACCGAGCGCGAGAACGCTCACTTCGCCGAGTTGATGGGCGCCGCCGCCAACGCCGACGCACTCGCCGCGTTCACGGACAAGCGGAGCAGGACCACCTGACGACCATGAAGGACATCCCGTCGGAGGCGAGCGGCCGGATGGAGGGCCACGGCTACTACACCGAGCATTCCCAGGCCCAGCAAGCGTTCGGGGAAGTCGCCGTGGCCTGGCTGGAACAGGCGACCGCGGAGGTCGAGCCGCCGCCGGCGGGCCTGCCCTTCGTCATCGCCGATCTCGGCGCGGCCGGCGGCGGCAACTCCCTGGCCCCGATGCGTAGGGCACTCACAGCCCGCCCGACGGGCGGCCCGGCGCTCGTAGTGCACACCGACATCGCGAGCAATGACTTCTCCGCGCTGTTCGAACTCGTGCAGAGCTCACCCGACAGTTATCTGGGCGCACCCGGGGTCTTCGCCCTCGCCGAAGGCCGGTCCTTCTACGACCGGTTGTTTCCCGACGGCTACCTGTCGCTGGGCTGGTCGTCGATCGCCGTGCATTGGCTAAGCAAGCTCACCACGGCAATCCCGGACCACATCTATTCGACGTTCGCCCGCGGCGACGTCCGCCGGGCCCTGCAGCGGCAGTCCGCCCTCGACTGGCACGCATTCCTGCACAACAGAGCCGCCGAACTGCGTGCGTCGGGTCGGTTGATCGTGCTCGGGGGCGCGAACACCCGTGACGGCCGCAGCGGCGCCGAGGGTCTGATGGACGCGGCCAACGAGAGCCTGCTGGCACTGGTTGCCAATGGGCTGGTGCGCGGTGCCGAATACCGACGGATGACGATTCCGACATGGAACCGCACCGAAGGGGAGTTCACCGAACCCTTCACCTCGGGCCGCATGGCCGGCAGGCTCGAGTTGCGCCGATCCCAATTCGTCGTCCTGCCGGATCCGTTGTACACGGCGTATCACGAGAGTAACGACCTGGACCGCTACGTCGCCGATGTCGCGGGATCCTTCCGGGCGGCTTTTGAACAGTCACTGTGGGCTGCACTGGATTCCGATCGCACCGCAGAATCGCACGAACAAGTGCGGCGGGCGTTCGGAGCGGAACTGCGACGGATCATCGCTGCCGATCCGGCGCGGGCGGCGTGCTCATGGCGCGTGGTCATCCTCGACATCGCGCGATAAGCGTGCGAACGGCGATGGCCGTAGCCGGCCTACCGACTAGCGGCCGATGACGCGCCGTTATTCGCGAAGTGCGCCTCGATGATCGCCCGCACAGTGCGCCTGCACCGTCCGCAGTCGGAGCCTGCCCCGCACGCGGCCGCCACTTCCTTGGACGTCGAGGCGCCCTTGGCGACGCATTCGTTCACCACGTGGCTGGTGACTCCGGTGCACAGGCAGACGAACATCTACAGGCCCATCACTTCGTGTCGTCGATGCTCATGAGATGGGCGAACTTGCCGACGAACTGCGTCGGATAGGCACCTAGGCCTGCCTTCGACATCCACTCCGCCGCGGCATCGGGGTGATCGATCCACTGCCGCGCGTTGCTCTCGTTGTCGATCTCCTGCAGGATCATCACTTCCTGCCCGTCGTCGAGCGCACGGTACACCCAGATCTTGCGCACCCCTCCGCGCTTGAAGCGGTCCAGCCCGTCGTGCACCTTCTCCATCAGGGTTTCTACGTCGTCCACCGAGGACATGACGCCCACCACGATTCGTCCGACGTGCTCCTCCGACGAGGGCGCATCCAGGTCGATCTTCTCGACGACCTGGCCACCGAAAAAGGGCGGTATGTCGTCGAGCCCGGCAATGTCGAACCACTCGAAAACCGCGGGCGATCCAATGACGTCACGAATTGATCGAGCGTGGCGAATTCCGATCGTGACGAGCACTCGGCCGGGTTCCCAAATCGACGTGTAGAGGACGACATGGTGCGCTCCGATGGAGGCCAGATTGTCGCGACGGCGTTTCAGCCAGCGCCACATTTTGTCGATATCGTCGACACGAAAATCGCAGGCGAGAATTAGTGAGTGCAAATTGTACTCACTCATCGTTTTCCTTCGTATCGACGCGCCGGCAAGCGTATTAGTGCAGTCTAACCTTACTCGGGTCGGGCCGTCCACCTGCCTTGGACCATCATCGCCGCTCAGCGGCGGGCTTGGTGCCGCAACGAGCGCAACACACCACGCACTCGGGATAACACTCGGGATAACTAGCCCCGATCCCGCCGCGCCGTGCACTAGATTGGTGCCCGCACGTCAGCCCACCAGACCTCGCGACCGCGCACGGCGCCAAGGAGCCAGCATGCAAGGTGACCCCGACGTTTTGAAACTGCTCAATGAGCAGTTGACGAGCGAACTCACGGCCATAAACCAATATTTCCTGCACGCCAAAATGCAGGAAAACTGGGGATTCACCGAATTGGCTTCACACACGCGTGCCGAGTCGTTCGATGAAATGCGGCATGCCGAGGCAATTACCGATCGCATATTGCTGCTGGACGGGCTGCCCAATTACCAACGCCTTTTCTCTCTGCGCGTGGGCCAGACCGTTCGCGAACAGTTCGAGGCCGACCTCGCCATCGAATACGAGGTGATGGCCAGGTTGAAGCCCGGCATCATCCTCTGCCGCGAGAAGCAGGACGCCACCACCGCCAACCTCTTCGAGACGATCCTCGCCGACGAGGAGAACCACATCGATTACCTCGAGACCCAGCTGGAGTTGATGGGCAAGCTCGGCGAGGAGCTCTACCTGGCGCAATGCGTGTCGAGGCCGCCGGGTGGCACCTCCGCCTGACGCCGCGTAGTCCTTCCGAAGGCGGCTCGCCGTAACTTTTGTAGCCTATCTAACGATATGGCTTCAGGAACGGTCGTCCCCGACGGAAGGCAGGTATGACGAGTCAGGCAACGGCCGCTGCCCCGGACCCTGAGTCCAGCAGCGCCGGAATAAGCCTCCAGCGCCGCAACTTCATCTTCGTTGCGGTGCTGCTCGGCATGCTGTTGGCCGCACTCGATCAGACGATCGTGGCCACCGCGCTGCCGACCGTTGTCGCCGATCTCGGCGGCGCCGGTCACCAATCCTGGGTCGTCACAAGCTATCTGCTGGCGTCGACCATCGTCACCGCGGTCGTCGGCAAGCTCGGCGACCTGTTCGGCCGCAAGGCGATCTTCCAGGCGTCGGTAGTGTTCTTCCTGGTCGGTTCCGTGCTGTGCGGCCTGAGCGGTTCGATGGCGATGTTGGTCGCATCGCGCGCGCTGCAGGGGATCGGCGGCGGCGCGATCATGGTGACGGCGATGGCGGTCATCGGCGAGGTCATCCCGCTGCGCGAACGCGGTCGCTATCAGGGCGCGCTCGGCGCCGTGTTCGGCGTCACCACCGTGATCGGGCCGCTGCTCGGCGGCTTCTTCACCGACCACCTCAGCTGGCGGTGGGCCTTCTGGATCAACATTCCCGTCGCGATCGTGGTGCTTGTAGTGGGGGCCGCGGCGATCCCGCCCCTGGCGAAGGCGGCCAGGCCCGCAATCGACTATGCGGGCATCCTGTTCGTCGGCCTCGGCGCGTCGGGCCTGACCCTCGCGACCAGCTGGGGCGGCGGCGGGTACACCTGGGGCTCGCCGATGATCATCGGCCTGTTCGTCGTTTCCGCTGCAGCGCTCGCCGTCTTCGTCTGGGTGGAAATGCTTGCGGCGGAACCGATCCTGCCGATCCGCCTGTTCGCCAGCCCGGTCTTCACCGTGTGCTGCATCCTCGGCTTCATCGTGGGCTTCGCGATGCTCGGCGCGCTGACGTTCCTGCCGACGTTCATGCAGTTCGTCGACGGCGTGTCCGCGACGACGTCCGGCCTGCGCACGCTGCCGATGGTGGCGGGCATGCTCATCACATCGGTCGGCAGCGGCAACATCGTCGGGCGCACCGGTAGGTACAAGGTCTTTCCGGTCGTGGGCACCGCGACCATGGCGGTCGGGTTCATCCTGCTCTCGCGGATGGACGCCGCCACACCGACATGGCAGCAGTCGGCCTACCTCTTCGTGCTGGGCGCTGGGATCGGGTTGTGCATGCAGGTGCTCGTGCTGGTCGTGCAGAACACCGCCAATTTCGCCGATCTCGGGGTGGCGACATCGGGTGTCACGTTCTTTCGCACCATCGGAAGCTCCTTCGGCGCAGCGATTTTCGGGTCGCTCTTCGCCAATTTCCTCGCAGACCGGATGGGGCCCGCGCTGATCGCAAGCGGGGCGCCCCCGCGAGCGGCGCAGTCACCGCAGGCACTGCACGCGCTCCCGCCGGAGATGGCGGCGCCGATCGTGAACGCCTACGCCGACTCGCTCGGCACGGTGTTCCTGTGCGCGGTTCCCGTCGCCGTCGTGGGATTCGTCGTGGCGCTCTTCCTCAAGGAGATCCCGCTGCGCGAGATCGAGGCGGTGTCGGCGACCGACCTCGGCGAGGGTTTCGGGATGCCGGGCACGGAGTCGCCCGACAAGATCCTCGAGGTGGCGATCGGCAGGCTGATGCGCAATACGCCGGAGATCCGGCTACGCAGCATCGCCGGACAGGCCGGCTGCGAATCCGATATCGCCCTGCTGTGGGCGATGCTCCAGATCTACCGGCAGAGTCAGGTATTCGGCTCGGCCCGGCTGACCGACATCGCCGAGCGGCTGCGCGCGCCGCGCGAGGTGCTCGAGGTGACGTTCGACCGACTGGTCGAGTGCGGATACGCGCTGCGCACCGGTGATCAACTCTGGCTCACGCAGACCGGTGTCCGCCAGGTCGACTGCGCGTCGTCGGCGCTGGCCAGTCGCATAGTCGACAAACTGGCGGCGTCCGCCGCGTTCGAGGGCAGGCCCGATCGGGAGCAGGTCGAGGCGGCGCTGGAACGCATCGGCCACCGGCTGCTGGTCCAGCGGGACTTGGACGACAGGGCTGTGCCCGCGGTTGCCGGCTGAGCGTTTCTAGAACGTGTTCCAAGTCGATGGCGCCCGGCGTACCATTCCGGCCATGAGCCGCATCGGAGACTTCGCCGACGACGACGCCGCCGGCTGGGCGGTGAAATCGCCCGACATCGGGGCCGGATTGGTCGCCTTCACCAACGCGGTCTACAAGAAGAACCGGCTGCCGATGCGGGTTCGCGAACTGGCCCGAATAGTCGTCGCGCTCGACAACGAATGCGTTGTGTGCCAGAACACCCGCGACGCCGAGGGCATCGCCGCAGGAGTCGACGAGGATCTCTACGACCACGCCGCCGAATGGCGCTCCTGGCCCGGCTACAGCGCGCAGGAACGCATCGCCGCCGAGTTCGCCGAACGCTTCGCCGCCGATCACACCGGCCTGCGCGACGACGAGGACTTCTGGGAGCGCGCGAGCGAGCACTTCAGCGACGAACTGATGGCCGACCTGGCGCTGTCCTGTGCCATGTGGCTGGGCATGGGTCGGATGCTGCGCACGCTGGACATCGGCCAAAGCTGCAGGATCACGCTGTAGCTCTCGGCGGCACAGCGCAGAATGGCTGATATGGCAGCCAAACCCCTCGCCGCAGCGGCAATCGCCCAACTCGAGTCCGACGGGGTCGCCACCCTGATCGGCACGGTCGTCAATCCCGCGGGCCTCACCCACGCCAAGACCATCCCGCTCCGAAAGATGGGTGCATTCGCCGACCCCGGACTGGGCGCCAGCCCCGTGTGGCATGTCTTCGCCATCGACCAGACCGGAATCGTGTTCGGTAAGTCCATCGGCGTCGTCGGCGACCAGCGGATCCGAATCGACCTCGGCGCGCTCCGCATCCTCGGCGACGGATTGGCTTGGGCGCCAGGCGCTTTCTTCGACCAGAACGGTGAACCCGACCCTTACTGCAGTCGCGGAGCGCTGATCCGCATCGAACACAGGCTCGCCGACGCCGGGATCGACGCGCTCGTCGGCCACGAGATGGAGTTCCTCCTCGTCGGACCTGACGGCAGTCGGCTACCCGCCCACCTCTGGGCGCAGTACGGCCTCGCAGGCGTGCTCGAGTACGAGGGATTCGTCCGCGATGTCACCAACGCGGCGACGGGCTCAGGTGTCTCCATCGAGCAGTTCCACCCCGAGTACGGACAAAACCAGTTCGAGATATCGCTGACCCCGCAGCCACCGGTCGCCGCCGCTGACCAGCTGATGTTGATGAGGATGATCGTCGGCAGGGTCGCCAGGCAGTATGGCATGCGCGTCAGCCTGTCGCCGGTCCCATTCGCCGCAAGCGTGGGTTCGGGTGCGCACCAACATTTCTCGTTCAAGAAGGGCAACACACCGTTGTTCTCGGGCGGATCCGGCGTCCGTGGGATGACTCCGGAGGGGGAGTCGGCGGTGGCCGGGGTGGTGGCCGGCCTGCGCGAAGCGGAGGGCGTGCTGTGCGGCTCCATTCTGTCCGGGCTCCGGATGCAGCCGGGCCACTGGTCGGGCGCGTTCCTCTGCTGGGGTACCGAAAACCGAGAGGCCGCAGTCCGATTCCTGGTCGGCGGAAACAGCAATCCGCTGGGCGCCAACGTTGAGGTCAAGGTCATCGACCCGTCAGCGAACCCCTACTTTGCGACGGCGACCGTCCTCGGGCTCGCACTCGACGGCATCGAGCGCGAGCTGACGCTGCCGCAAGAGACCCCCGTCGACCCGTCCACCCTCACCGACCAGCAGCGTGCCGACGCGGGCGTCACGCTGTTGCCGACCAGCCAGGCCGAGGCCATCGATCTGCTCGACGGCTCCGCCCTGATCCGCAGCATCCTTGGTGACCCGGCGGTCGACGCGGTCGTGGCGGTGCGGCGATACGAGCACGAGACCTACGGCCGTCTCAGCGAGGAGGAACTCGCCGAGAAGTTCCGCATGGCCTGGAGCGTGTGAGCTGTCCGCGCTGGACGAGCACGTCGACCACACAGCACTGATCGACCACCACGTCCACGGGTGCTGGCTAGAGCCCGGCGACCGAACGCGTTTCGAGAACGGGCTCAACGAAGCCAACACCGGACCGCTCGCCGAGTTCGACTCGTCGTTCGATACTCAACTCGGTTTCGCGGTGCGGACCCATTGCGCGCCCGTTCTGGATCTGCCCGCCCACGTCGACGCCGACGGGTACTGGGCTCGGCGCTGCGTGTTGGGGGAGGGCGAAGTGGCCCGTCGGTTTCTGTCTGCCGCCGGCGTCTCCGACTGGCTGATCGACACCGGGTTCGGTAGCGGGGTGGGCGATCTCAATGACATGGCGGATGTCTCCGGCGGCACCACCCACGAGATCGTCCGGTTGGAGTCGGTGGCAGAAGAAGCAGCCGCGACACCGGACGACTACGCCGCGGCCTTCCAACGGATTCTCGCCGAGCGGACCGCGACAGCCGTCGGCACCAAATCGATCCTGGCCTACCGCGGCGGCTTTCGGGGCGACCTGTCCGAACCCTCCGCCCGCGACGTGGCCGAGGCGGCCGACCGGTGGCGCGATGTCGGCGGCAGGCGATGCACGGACCGCGTGCTGCTCCGTTTCGGCCTGCATCAGGCGTTGCGGTTGGGCAAGCCGCTGCAATTCCACGTCGGGTTCGGCGATCGCGACTGCGATCTGCACACCACCAACCCGCTGTATCTATTGGACTTCCTGCGGGTGTCCGGCGAAACCCCGGTGATGCTTCTGCACTGCTACCCGTACGAGAGGGAGGCGGGCTACCTGGCCCAGGGGTTCAACAACGTCTATCTCGACGGCGGATTGTCGATCAACTACCTCGGTGCGCGTTCGGCAATGTTCATCGCTCGTCTGCTGGAGATGGCGCCTTTCCGCAAGATCCTCTATTCCTCGGATGGGTTCGGCCCGTCAGAGCTTCACTTCCTCGGAGCGCGGCTGTGGCGCAACGGAATCCGACAGGTTCTACACGGCTTCGTCGCGGACGGGGAGTGGAGCGAAGCGGATGCGATCAGAGTCGTCGACCTGATCGCCCGCGGCAACGCCCGCCGCGTCTACGGTCTGGGCTGAACCAGATCGCTGGCGTCGAACACCCACGACGTGTCCACGGACGCCAAGCTCTCCACGTAGGACGGCGGTGCCGCAGACATCAACGTGGTGAAGTCCGAGTAGTCCTTCCAGAGGGTGATCTTGTCGCCTTCGACGCGATGCACCGAAACGAACGGCAGCAGAACGCTTTCCCCGCTCGGCCAGCCCCATGTTTCGGAATGCTCGTAGATCACGTCGACGCCGTTGCTCAGCAGCAGTCCGTCGTGGTTGACGTAGGACGACAACGACTCCAGCCCGATTTTCAGGCGCGTGACGATATTCTCCGGCCCGCGTGCCGAGGCCGCGGGCATCGGCATGTCGACGTACAGGCAATCGTCCGACAAGTAACTCTTCAGAGACTCCCAGTTGCGGTCGGACAGCGCCTTCCACATGCCGAGCACGGTTTCCTCAACGGCCATTCAGCCATACAACAGGCGTCAAGCCGCCGAGTCAACACATTCGAGGAGTTGTCTACTCGCCGGCCCACCCGTCGGGTTGTCGACCGTCGATGTCGGTGAAGCCGTACTCCCGCGCCAGATCGGCGGACGTCACGGAGCGTTGGTTCCACCGCGTCCGGCCCGCGTCGGCGGCGATGGCGGCGACGCCTCTGCCGACATAGCGCGGCGATTCCGAGCCGGCGAATCCTGGTGGTGCGGTCGGCAGTCCGTCTCCGCGGTTGGGTTCGAGCGCTGTGCGCCAGTTGGCCTCGGCGACGCCCCAGTTGTCGAGCATCATCTCCGACCGCAGCCATCCCGGTGTCACCGCGACGGCTACCGCGCCGTATGGCTGCAACTCGTGGCCATGCGCGAACGCAAGCCGGTTCACGGCGGTCTTGGCGAGGTCGTAGAACACCGACAGCCGGAAATTCCGGTCGTTGTACTGCCGGGTGCCGTCGGTGACCTCGATGAGCAGACCGCCCGGCCGCTCGACCAAGAGCGGGTGCAGGAAGTGCGAGGTGATCAGGTGGGTGTCGATGCCCAGCCGGAGGATTCGCAGGCCGTCGTCGAGATCGTGTTCCCAGATCGGCCTGTTCCACGTCGGCGGTGGTCCCTTGAGCACCTCGGCGCCCCAGATATCGTTGACCAGAATCTCGATGCCGCCGTAATCGCGGCGCTCCGGCCACCACGGCCACCCGACCTTCAAGAGCCTTGCTGCGCGGTGTCGCATCCACTGTCTGAGTATCGCGCCCACCGAGACCGCCTACCTGAGTTCGGCGATCAGGCGCATACTCGCGAAGGTGACTCCATTACAGCGGTACATCGCAGAGGAAATCGCCACCGATCACGTCGACGGCCTTCTGTCGAGACGCGAGGCACTGCGTAGGTTGGCGCTCCTGGGCGTGGGCACTGCCGCGGCGACCACGCTGATCGCCGCGTGTGGCGAGAACAAGAAGTCCACCACGGAGCCGCCAGCCACGTCCACGGGTGCAGTGACGTCGAGCGCGCCGGCCACAGCGAGCGCACCACCCGGCTCCGACAATGCGCTGCCGACCGAACCGGTCACCTGGGCGGGCCCGCAGGGAGAACTTCAAGGCGCATGGGCGGCCGCCCCGAACGCCCGCGGCGGCGTGCTGGTCATCCACGAGAACAAAGGCCTCAACGACTGGGTCCGGTCCGTGGCGGGCCGGTTAGCGGGAATCGGTTATTCGGCGCTCGCGATCGACCTGCTGTCGGCGCAAGGCGGCACCGCGAAATTCACCGACCCCGCCCAAGCCACCGCGGCACTCGGCAAGATCCCGAACGACGAGTTCGTCGCCAACCTCAAGTCCGGGATCGGAGAGCTCCAGAAGCGCGTACCCGACAAGAAGGTGGCCGCGATCGGCTTCTGCATGGGTGGCGGACTGGTCTGGCAGCTGCTGGCCGCGGGCGCACCCGAGCTGGCGGCCGCCGCACCCTTCTACGGACCGGCCCCCGACAACCCTGACTTTGCCGGCTCGAAGGACGTTGCGGTGCTTGGCTTCTACGGTGCGCTCGACGACCGGGTGACCAAGACCGAACCGGTGGTACGGGCGGCGCTGGAGAAGGCCGGTCTGGTGCACGAGCTCGTCACGGAGCCCGACGCCAACCACGCGTTCTTCAACGACACGGGTGAGCGGTACAACGCGGCGGCCGCGGCCGACGCCTGGCGGCGGCTGCAGGATTGGTTCGCCAAATACCTGGTGTGATGCGCCTCCGCAGTCTCTAACCGACTTGCAGCATTCTCCTGCAATCGCGGTTTCACCGGATCGCAGAGCCAGCAAAAATTACGCGCGGCATGAGCGAACATCGCCCGATGCCGCGAACTGTCGCCGTCGCAGCTTTCAACCCGGCGGCGGACGGCGACGCCGTGTCTCACCAAAATCTCTTCTTCGCCGGCGACAGACCAGATCGCCTCCGATTTGCCTTGTCCGCGTGCCGTTTTCACCGTCTGGCAACTTTCAATTCACCGGAATAGCGGTGAGATCGTGCTGGATTGCGAATACGGTAATCCACGACATGGGGTAGGGGACGCGCCTCCTCATACAGCAAATCCAGGAAGGGACACCAACAGTGGGACGACACTCAGCACAGCCTGAGGGCCGGGCAAACTTGACCAAGGTTGCCGGCTTGGCTGGAATGGCGACTGCGGCAGCCGCGCTCGCCTTGACCGTCGGATCGGGTACGGCGCAGGCGAAGCCGGGGGATGGCCTCAACAAGATCCTCCACCCGAACAAGACGGATAGCAGCTCGGCAGATAAGTCGGTCGGCAACTCGACTCCGACGGCAAAGGTGAATGCGACGACGACGTCGACGCCGAAGGTGGCGAGCAGTCCCGACATCGGCTCGATTCTCAGCTCGATCGCCCCGAGCATCTACAACCCGGGACCTTTCACCATCGGCCCGGTGACCAGTACGCCAACAGGCGTGATCGTGAAGCCTCCCGTACCCGGCAGCAAGCCGTTCCCGCAGATCACTGGAATCCAATTGCCATTCTGGACTGTGAACAACGGCAAGCCGGTTCCTCCGGCCTGACCGCTCGCGGATCTTTCATCACGGCCCACCCGCCGGCGCGGGGGTCGCCGTGTTCCTACGCTTGGATCAAAGCATTTGGCGTCGATCGACGACACCGCGCACCTATAATGATGCCGCGCGCCTCAGTTCAGGCCTGCGATTGGGATGTGGCACAAGCCAACTGGGCGTCGTGCGCTTGTTGGTTCAGCTCGGTCGCGGTGGAGTTCAGGGTGTTGCCACCGCCCCGCACTCCCATGACGAGTACCAATTTCGCGGCGCTCAGCGACCACGAACGCATCGGCGTCGTCACTTCCGGTGCCGCTCCCGGTATCCCTGATGCGTTCAGCGCCGCTGCGGCGGACTGCCGCAGGGCCGTCCTGCCGGCCACGTTGGCGTTGTCAACGGTCGGGTCCTGGTAATTCACGCTGTTGCCGCCGCCGGCGCTGTAGTCCGCGAAATCCTCGTAGTTGATCGAGGCGTAATTGACTGCTTTGTTGAACAGATCACAGGCGTCCTTCGTCGGGTCACCGGACGATTGCACGCTCGCCGACGGATCCGCCCCCTGGGGCAGCCCGGCCACTGCGGGGGTCGCTGCCGGTCCGGCAACCACAGTGCCCTGGAAGGCATCTGCACCAGGTGCGGCTTCCGGGCCCGGGGCGGGCGGTTGCGGCTGATCAGGGCCGACGGGGTCGGCGGATGCGGTAGGGACAACGGCCAGTCCGATCCCGAATGCAAGAAGAGCAGTGGCCACCGCCTGCCCACCTACGTGAAATGACTTCATCATTTCCTTTCAATCGTCGGTCTCAACTGGTCCTCGGCGTGGGTCCGGCATCCGCACCGAATGCGCCCGGTACGCATGCCGGCCGCCCCTTTCCGCAAGGCCCCCGACCGTGTCCGTCGACGGCTGGTCAGCTCTCAAAGACTGTTCCTGAACGATGTTCGGGTCGACACCTTTCTCGGTGGTGAACGGGTCCCGAACGGCCGGTGCCCCAGAGCGATCCATTGCGTGTCTTCGACGCGTACCGAAATGGCCTGCCGCCCAGGAGATCCTGAGACGTCCGGTCGATGGGAACCGGGTGCCGGGCGTTAGCGCGGTGTTCACGGTTTGGACACCGGCTCCCTTGAAGATTCCTCAGGACAGACCCCGTGGGGGATTCGGACACTGAGAGGCGCCAACACAACATGTTCAATCGTTTTGCGACGCTGGCTGCTGTATGCATGCTGGTCCCGCTCGGGACGGCTCCCATCGCTCTGGCAGACGATCCGCCACCGGCAGTACCAGCCGCCGATGCCGCGCCGCCCGCGCCGGGTGGGCCGGGACCCGCCGGACCCGTGCCGTCAGCGCCTCCGGGTGTGCTGAAGACTCCCGATGGCTACACCCTGACGGTGGGGGGAAGCAATGAGTCGATGGAACCGGTAGCTCCGCTCACGGGCGCTCCGACCTCGCGAGAATATCTGGTGGACGGCACATTCTACGGATCGGTGACGGGCTCCGGGGGTCCCAAACTCGCGGGCGGATCACTCGAGGCCGGATACCAGATCGGTTGCGGCATCGCTCAGGACGACATCGAAAGCATCATCTCGGCGGGGATCACGCCGGGCATCGGGATCCCGATCACCAACGGCTCCATCTTTCCCGTCACCCTCTCGCCGTCCCTGGCCTACCAGATGAAGATCGACCTGAAGCCGGGCACGGTCAGCATCGTGCCGATCGACAAGAAGAAGTACAAGGGCGCGACCCCGAAGATCAACATCACCGGTCTTCGCGTCAAGTTCGACCAGTGCGCCGGCGCGTCGTTCATCCGGTCCTACGCGACGTTGACCAGCTCGACCGATGATACCGACGATGTCGTCACTTACATCGGTGTGACCAAGATGGTTTAGCCAGATCGTTCGGCTGCATGACAACGATCGCGGCTTGGCTGCTGCCGAAAAGCGTTGAGTAGTAGGAAATCAGGTATTGAGTATTGGCTCTGCGTTCACCATTCGGACAGTGAGCCCATCAAAGATTCCACCAGACTGTTCCTGTCGGGACTTCAGACGAGAGAGGCGCCACCACAACATGTTCAATCGCTTTGCGACGCTGGCCGCTGTATGCATGATGGTCCCGCTCGGGACGGCTCCCATCGCACTGGCAGACGACCCGCCGCCACCGGCGGTACCGGTCGGCGACGCCGTGCCGCCGCCGGACAACGGCGTTGTCGCGTCCGGTCCTCCCGGGATTGCGCACACCTCCGACGGGCGGACGTTGACCGTCGTCGCCAAGGACGAGACCCAGCTGCCGGTGCCGCCGCTGACGACATCGCTGGCCTCGCGCGACTGGCTGGTGGGGGCCACCTTCACCGGGTCGGGGATGGGCTCGGCCAAAGGCGGCACGCTGGAAGTCGGGTATCAGATCGGCTGCGCGATCGAAATGGACAAGGTCAAGCTGATCGGCAGCATCGGGATCGGCTCCAACGCCGCGTCGCTGAGCGGTACGGGCGCGATCGGTCTGCCCACCACGCTGAGCTTTCCGATCCAGGGCCAGATCGAGGTCGATCCCCGGCCGGGCACGGTCACCAACGTCCCGGTGGACAAGAAGGAGTACAAGGGCAACTCGACGCGTGTCACCGCCAAGGACATCCACATCAAGGTCGACAACTGCGTCGGCGCATCGTCGCTGCGGTCGTATGCGATTCTGACGAGTTCCAACGGTGACACCGACGACGTCGTCGCCTACTACGGAATCACAAAGGTGTTCTGAGTCAATATGACTCGCCCCGACGCCACCAAGAGATATGTGATGGTCCAGCGCCAGGTCGCCACACTGGCGGCCGCCGTTGCGGCCGTCGGCGCGGCGATCGCCTTCTCCGCGACCGCCGCCGCCGAGCCACCACCACCACCCGAACCGGTGCCACCCGCCCCGGCCAATCCCGCGCCACCCGCACCCACGGGTTTCCTGCCACCGGCGGGCACCGTGCAGAACTTCATTCCCGACGGCGGCTTGGCACCCGACTCGGGCTATGACTTCCTGTTGGGCCAGGCGCCCGTTCCCTCGGTGACGAGCGGGCAGGCCGGCCAGGCTCCTGCGCCGGGAACGATTCTGGACCCGCAGGCGATCCAGGCGCTGCGCCCGACGAATTTCGCGTTGGCGGGGCAGGGGCAGAATTCGATATACAGCTACACCCCGGCCGCGCCCGACGCGCCGCCCGGCGGCTTCCTCGAGAACGCCAGGGGATCGCACGGTCTGTGGAACTACCAGATGGGCAAGCTGGACCCGAGTCAGCTGGGCCAGCCGCTGCCGGGGACGGCACCGCCACCGGGTACCAACATTCCGGTGGGCCTGGCCCCTGACATGCCGGACCCCGCGGCGCCACCGGCACCCGGCGTGCCGCCGCTCCCGGCCCCGCCACCGGTCGGCTGAGCGGTCGCGAGCGACAGCGCGGTCGCCGTTGTTCACGGGTCGTTAAGACACCAGTTGACGAGGCGTCGCTGATGGCACAGACGTGCCGGTTCTCATTCGAGTCATGCGCGTAGTTCAGGTGGCCAACTTCTACGGTCCCCGCTCAGGTGGCCTGCGGACGGCCGTGGACCGCCTCGGCGCGGAGTACTCCGCCGCAGGCCACCAGGTGTTCCTCATCGTGCCGGGCCAGCAGCAGGAAACAGTTGAATTGCACACCGGCGTGACGCGGATATCGTTGCCCGCCAGGCTCATACCGTTCACCGGAGGCTATCGCGCTGCGCTTCCGAAACCGGTAAGGGTACTGCTCGAAGACTTGGACCCGGACGCCATCGAGGTGTCCGACCGGCTGACGCTGCGGTCGCTCGGCAAGTGGGGACGCAGCCACGATGTCGCCACGGTGATGATCTCGCACGAGCGCTTGGACCGCCTCGTCGGACAGGTACTTCCACGCCGTGTCGCCCGCACGATCGCCGACTTCGCCAACCGCAGAACGGCCGCCAACTACGACGCCGTCGTGTGCACGACGGCCTTCGCCCGCGCCGAGTTCGACCGGATCCACGCACCGAACGTCGTGACAGTGCCGCTGGGGGTGGATCTCGACCAGTTCCATCCGCGCAGACATTCGCACGAGATGCGGCAGCGATGGGCGGGTCGCGAACAAGTGCTCCTCGTGCACTGCGGCCGGCTATCCGTCGAGAAACACGCCCATCGCAGTATCGACACCGTTGGCGCGCTTCGATATTCGGGGGTGGACGCGCGCCTGGTCGTCGTCGGCGAAGGACCGATGCGCGCGCGGTTGGAACGCCAGGCCGCCCGGCTACCGGTCCACTTCACCGGCTACATCGGTTGCCGCGACACGGTGGCGACCATTCTCGCTTCCGCCGACGTGGCGCTGGCGCCCGGTCCGCATGAGACGTTCGGACTGGCCGCGTTGGAGGCGCTGGCCTGCGGCACGCCGGCTGTCGTGTCGAAGACCTCTGCACTCGCCGAAATCCTCACGATCGACAGCGGCGCCACCGCCGATAACGACCCGCGCGCCATCGCCCATGCGGTGTCGTCGATCATCAGCAGGCCGGAAGCGTTGCGGCGCAGCAATGCACGCCGTCGTGCCGAGCAGTTCACCTGGCCCCGTGCGGCCGCAGGCATGCTTGAGGCTCTGGGCGCGGGATAGCCGCCTGCTCGATCGACACGCTACGTTTGCGCCATGGCGGGTGCGGCGGAGGGACCGGTGGACACCGAGCGGGCGAGGACGCTGTGGTTCGCGGTGCTGCTCACCCTGACCAACGGGTTTCTCGACGCACACACCTACATCGCCCGCGGCCACGTGTTCGCCAACGTGCAGACCGCGAACGTCATCTTCTTCGCGATTCACGTGTCAGAGCGCCAGTTCTCCGCCGCGCTGGCGCACCTGTGGCCGCTGCTGGCGTTCATCGCGGGCATGCTGATGGCGTCGCACATCAAGTCGGGGCGCATGGAACAGATCGTGCCGCACTCACTGCGCTGGGCCATCGGGGTCCAGGCCGTCGTGCTCGGGATCATCGGCTTCGTGCCCGCCTCGGTGAACCACAGCTTCGTCACCGTGCCGATCTCATTCCTCGCCGCTGTGCAAATCGGACTCTTCCGCAACGTCGGCGACCTCGCGTACCTGCCCGTGGCCACCACCGGCAACCTGATGCGGTTCATGGAGTCGGCCTACGACAGAGTGATCGAGAAGAGAGCGGAAGCCCAGCGCGCCATGGTGGTGTACGGCACGTTGATCGTCGCGTTCGCCTGCGGCGCGCTCACCGGCGCAATCAGCACCGAGGCCTTCGGCGTGCACGCGATCTGGCTGCCCGCGGGCTTCCTCGCACTCACGCTGTGCCTGTTCGTGGTCGAAGAGCGCCAGTGGCTGCGGTAGGCGAAACCCGACTCGGCTGAACCGATTCGACCGGATGATCGTGTCGTCAATGGGGTCGACACAGTTAGGGGTCACAATGAAGAAGGCCTGCTTGTTCTTGGCAGCACTGTCTCTCGTCGGCGCTCTCACCACAGCGTGTGGGTCGAGCGGCGGAACCGGGACCACCGCGACCGCGACCGTCGCGTCGAGCACCAGCTCGACCGCAGTCGCGGGCCCGACGATCACGATCGCGAACATGACGTTCGGCCAGCCACTGACGGTGGCGCCCGGCACCCAGATCACCGTCGTCAACAACGATTCCGTCGAGCATTCCGTGACGTCGGACACGGCGGGTGTGTTCGATGTCGAGGTCGACGGCGGGGGGCACAAGACGCTCACCGCACCGAACCAGCCGGGCGACTACCCGTACCACTGCAAGTACCACCCGTTTATGAAGGGCACGCTGACCGTCAAGTAGCGGCGTTTAACAGCGGCCCACCGCGGGCATTCCCGGGCGATGGCTGATGCGCCCGCGGTCCTGTTCGACATCGACGGCACCCTCGTCGATTCCAACTACCTCCATGTGCACGCATGGGCCAGGGCATTCGACGAGGTGGGCATCGCGGTCGAGTCGTGGCGGATTCACCGCTCGATCGGCATGGACGGAAAGCGTCTGCTGCAGTCGTTGTCCGGAGATGCCGATGACGATGTGCAGGGCCGGCTCAAGGATCTGCACCTGCGCTATTTCCGGGAGGCCGCACCGCTGCTGCAACGCCTTCCGGGTGCGCGTGAGCTTCTCGAGCGGGTCCGGTCGCTGGGCCTGCAAATCGTGCTGGCCAGCTCGTCCAGCGAGGACGAACTGAAGCTGTCCCGCCCCGTCCTCGACTGCGAGGATCTGGTCACTGCCGCGACCTCCTCGAAGGATGTCGACGTCGCCAAGCCGGAACCGACCATCATCGAGGTCGCACTCGACCGGGCGGGGGTGGACGCCGACCGCGCCGCCTATGTCGGTGACGCCGTCTGGGACATCGTCGCGTGCTGTCGCGCCGGCGTGCGCGCCATCGGACTGCTCAGCGGGGGGGTGTCCCGCGAGGAACTCGAAAAGGCCGGTGCCGAAGCGGTTTTTGAGAACCCGCAGGATCTGGTCGATCACCTAGGCGAGACCAGCATCTCGGCGTTGACCGGCGAATAGTTCGCGGCGGCAACCGGCTATCGGGGGGTCCAAGCCACCGGGAGCCGCTTGATGCCGTGGATGAAGGCGGAGTGCAGCCGGTCGGGCTCCTCGGTCGCCGTGAGGTCGGGCAGCTGCCGATGCAGCTCTTCGAACGCGACGGTGATCTCGCGGCGGGCGAGGTTGGCCCCCAGACAGAAGTGTGCGCCCCCGCCGCCGAAACCCACGTGCGGATTGGGGTGCCGGCGCACGTCGAAGGTCCACGGATTGGCGAACTTCGACTCGTCGCGGTTGGCCGATCCGTACCACATCGTGACCTTGTCGCCTGCGGCGATCGTCACGCCGCCCAGCTCGACCTCGCGGGTGGTGGTGCGGCGCATATACGCCACCGGTGAGGCCCAGCGCACGATCTCCTCGACCGCCGTCGGCGCCACCTCGGCGTAGTTGCTCCACCAGAGATCGCGCTGTTCCGGATAGCGGCTCAGCGCCAGCACACCGTGACTGATCGCGTTGCGGGTCGTCTCGTTGCCCGCGACGACGAGCAGGATGAAGAACGACGCGACTTCGGCGGACGTGAGCCGTTCGCCGTCGAGTTCGGCCTGCACCAGGCTGGTGGTCAGGTCCTCGCGGGGGGTGCCGCGCCGATCGTCGGCCAGCGCCGTGGCGTACGCGCCGATGTCCACCGCGACCTGGAAAAACTCGTCGAAGTCCGAGGCGATGTCGGGATCACCGAATCCCAGGATGACGTTGGTCCAGTGGAAGACCTGCTCATGGTCCTGCTCGGGGATGCCCATCAGGTCGCAGATGATCTGCAACGGCAGAGGACCGGCCAGATCGGCGACGATCTCACCCTTGCCGTCGGCACTGTTGTGCACCATTGCGCCGACGAGGCGGCGGGCCCGGTCGCGTACCGAGTCCTCCAGAAGGGCCAGCACCCGGGGGGTGAATGCGCTTCGGACGATGTTGCGCAACCGGGTGTGTCGCGGATCGTCCATCGCAATCATCGACCCGAAGTACTCGGCGAGTTCGGGGGTCTGGTCGCCGATAGTGATACCACCTGCCGAGCTGAAGATCTCCGGGTGCCTGCTGGCGTAGAACACGTCGTCGTAGCGGGTAAGCGCCCAGTGACCGGCACCGGGACCGAATTCCCCGGCCATGAACGGCTCGTAGAACGTCACCGGCGCCTCTCGGCGCAGGGTGGCGAAGGCGCCGTCACGGATGTCGTCGTCGAGACTCCAGAAGTCCCACGAGCCGAGGTCGATGTCGGAAAGCGGCACATCCGGTGGAGTGGCGCCGTTCACCCTGGTCGCAATGCCCACACCCGGAGTCTACGGCCGCGCCTCGTGGCCGGGCCGACCCTTCGTCCGCCTCTTCTCCTTCATCTCGGCCTCGAACACGTGCCTCGCCCCTTGCAGCAGTTCGTCGCGCACGCGGCGCTCGTGGTCGCGCAAGAGCGACCAGTAGTCGTCGTCGAACTCCTCCACGATCTGGAACGTCCAGCGCCCCTGGAGCACATTGCGGCCGACCATGTCCTGTTCCAGCCGGTCGGCGATGGCGTCGTGGCCGGCGGCGCGAAGCTTGTCGCACGCCTCACCCAGCACCAGGTCGGCGTGCCCCATCAGCTGATGAAACGAGTAGAGGTGGCCCCTGGCCCGCTCGACGTATTCCAGCGCCTCGGACACCGAACCGGCCGCCTCGACCGTCTCGTCACTGACGCCGTCCGGACGGCGCCCGAAGTTCGGATCCGGCTGCTCTGTTCGGCTCACCGCCTCGAGATACCCCTCTTCGCCTCACCGCAATCTCCTGCGCCCGCCAAGCCCGCCGTGGTAGCACTTCTGTCGTGCGCAACCCACACGCCGGGCAACCCTTTACGACGCCGGATGAGCAGATCGCCGAGGCTCTGCTCGACGTCAGCATCCCGACGCTGATGCTGACGCTGGTGCACATGTCCGGCGACGCCGAGCTGATCCGCGGTCACCTCAAGCCGGCCGGGCTGTTCCTCAACGAGGTGCAGGGGTACATGTCCGAAGAGGACAAGGCCGCCGTGCGCAAGATCGCGCTGGAGGTGATCGCCGACTACCGCGACCGTGGCTGCCCCGAACCCGAGCCGATCAGCGCCGAATTGCTGCACGAGATGATGCAGTGGCTGGTGTGCGAGCCGGTGCCCGACGAGTACGTGCCGATGCTGCTCGAGGAGATGGAGCTCGATGGCCGCGACGCCCGTCTGGTGCCGCCGGCGGGAAAGGCCGATCACTTTCCCGTCGTCGTCATCGGATGCGGCGAGTCGGGATTGCTGGCCGGCATCCGGCTGAAGGAGGCCGGCATCCCGTTCACCATCGTCGAAAAGAACGCAGGCGTCGGCGGAACCTGGTATCAGAACACCTACCCGGGCGCGCGGGTCGACGTACCCAACCACTTCTACTGCTACAGCTTCGAGCCGACCGATCAGTGGACGCACTTCTTCGCCGAGCAACCCGAGTTGCAAGCGTATTTCGAGCGCGTGATGGACAAACACGACATCCGCCGTCACGTGCTGTGGGAAACCGAGGTCACCGAGGCGATTTGGGACGACGACACCGCGACGTGGACCGTCCGCGCCAGCGACCGCAGCGGAACGACGACAGAACTGGCGGCGCGTGCGGTGATCACGGCGGTGGGCCAGCTCGACCGAGCCCATATCCCAGCGATCGAGGGACAGCAGGACTTCGCCGGACCGGCCTTTCACTCCAGCGCGTGGGATCATTCGGTCGACCTGCACGGCAAGCGGGTCGCCATGATCGGCGCAGGGGCGAGCGGATTTCAGATCGCACCGACGATCGCAGCGGATGTGGAGCAGCTCAACGTGTTTCAACGCACCGCGCAGTGGATGTTCCCCAATCCGAGTTACCACGACAAAGTCGGCCCTGGTGTGCAGTGGGCACTGCGCCATCTGCCGTTCTACGGCCGCTGGTACCGCTTTCTCCTCTTCTGGCCATGGTGCGACAAAGGCCTCGACGTGGCGCGCGTCGACCCGGATTATCCGGATCAGCAGAGGGCGATCAACGACGTCAGCGAGGTCACCCGGATCATGTTCACCGACTGGATCATCAGCCAGGTCGGCGATGACCCGGAGCTGCAGGCCAAGGTGGTGCCGGACTATCCGGCGACCGGCAAGCGCACGCTGCAGGACAACGGCAGCTGGCTGAAGACCCTGACGCGTGACAACGTCGAGCTTGTCCGCACCGGGATCGACCACATCGAACCGGACGCAGTCGTCGCCGAGGACGGCAGCCGGTATCCCGCCGATGTCATCGTGTACGCCACCGGATTCGAGCACACGAAGCTGTTGTGGCCCATGACCATTCGCGGGCGAAAGGGAGAAGTTCTCAGCGAGCGCTGGGGGGAACGGCCGGCGGCCTATCTGGGCATCACGATTCCCGGCTACCCGAACTTCTTCTGCATGAACGGCCCCGGCACCTGGCTGGCCAGCGGCGGCAGCCTGATCTTCCACTCCGAATGCCAGATGCGTTACATCACTCAATGTCTGGAACTGCTCATTGCCGGCGGACACACAACGATCGAACCGACCGTCGAGAAAACGACGGACTGGCACCAAAGGAGCCAGGCCGAGATGCGCACCATGGTGTGGTCCCAGCCCACGATCAAACACTCGTATTTCAAGAACAGCTTCGGCGAGGTGCACACGCTGAGCCCGTGGCGGCTGGTCGACTACTGGAATTGGACGCGCACGCCGAACGCCGACGATTTCGTCATCACCTGACCAACTACGCGCGAACGTTCCTTACCAGTCGAAATTTCGCCGATTCTTCGACTGGTACGGAACGTTCGCGCGGGGGTCCGGGCGCGGGAGCCGGGCCGGGGCGCCGGGGGCGCCGGGGCACCGGGGCGCGCGGGAGTTAAGCGAGTTCCCACCCCATGTTCTGGGCGAAGGCGCGACCGTCGTCGGACAGGGTGCCCAGCTGGTGGCATCGCTTGACATACTCCTGCACCATCACCAGGAAGTTCATCGGGTTGTAGGCGTCTTCTTCGTAGCTCCATTTCCCGTCACCCGCGTACTTGAGGACGGTGATCACCGGAGACTCGTGGATGCTGCCATCGCCCGGATCCTTCATCCGGTTCGGGATCCTGGCGATGACCCAGCCCTTGTGCTCGTCGATGGCGTACCACTCGCACGGAAAGAACGGCATTTCGCTGCCGGGGAACATGTTCATCGTCTCCGAGATCCACTCGCGGATCTCCTCGCGCCCGCTGCGGTTGCCCATGCCGTGCTCCACGTATGCCGCGTCCTCGGTGAAGTGATCGGCATAGCTGGCCCAGTCCCACGTCTTGCCGATCTCGACGACGGCCTGCTCGTAGTTGTGGAACGCCTCCTCGAGCTCTGCGCGTGACCATTGACCCATCGCCAGACTCTCCTTCGGCTCGCCGCTCGGAATCGTTCTACCAAACGCGCGGGTAGCGCGGGCCCGAATCAGGACACGGTGAGCGTGCGTTCGCGCGGCCAGATGGCCGTCCACGACTGCCGTTGTCCGGTCAGCAGATACGCGTGCATGTCGTCGCCGATGTCGGCCATCAACCGCGAACTGTCGAAGTACGGTCGCAGTGGACCTGGGTCGCGTCCGACGTAGAGCACGGTGTCGAGCTCGGGTCGTGGCGGGGCGAAATATCCGTAGCTGCGGCTGAGGCTGTGGGCCTGGGGCAGCCGGTAGCGGTCGGAGTAGCCGTCGAGGTATGCGGCGACGATGTAGGACTCGCCGACGACCGCGGTGCGCCCCTGCTGCTCGGCAGGCAAAGCGTGCAGGACGTCGGTGGTGCGCCGGGCGATCTGCTCGCCGACCTCGGAGCGGGTCAGCGAGACCGACAGCACCACGACGGCGGCCGCGAGCGCGGTGCTGACCGCAGCCGCCGTCCACACCGGCCATCGCCACCCGCCGCGCGCCTCGTGGCGCCGCTGCAGTCCCACCGCGCCGGCCGCCGCCAACGGCGCGTAGAGCCCCGCCAAATAATACGGTCGGCCTTCAGTGGCGACGAACACCACATATAGCGTCACGAAAGCGACTGCGATGAAACGGTATTGGCGTACCTCACCCGCGCGGAACAGCCGCCACAGTCCGTACCCGCCGAGGGCGAGGCCAAGCACACCCGCGAACAGCAGCAATTGCACCGCGATGCCCGGACGGCCGCCGTACAGCGCATCGGCCTCGCCCGCGACGACGTGGGTCATCTGCAGCTGGGGCCATCCGTGGGCGTGCTGCCACACCAGCGCCGGCGACCCGATCGCAACCGCGATGACCGCACCCGCCCACAGCATCGGCCGACGCAGCAGGCCACGCGGTCCGACGGCGGCCGCCGCGAACACCGTGATAGCGGCCGATGGCCAGCATGTAGACCTCGTCGAACCAGTATCCGCTACTCAATGTAGCTGCGAGACAGCGCAGTACGGCGACAAGCATCGCCAGCGCACCCACCGCGACGACGGCGGAGGGGGCGACGGGCCGATCGGTCGGAGTGTCGCCTGCGGCGGAGGTCACGTCCCGCCACGTTACTGTCGGACCATGGCGCTGCGTCTCGACGCTCAGGTACGCACGGCGCTGACCGCGATGGTCGAAGCGCTCGGAGAGACGGAGGAATCGCCGGTCGGCGACGTCGAGGCCAGGCGACGAGGCGGTCACCGCATGCTGGACTACGTCGCCGCCAACAGCACACCGGCCGACGGCGTCGACACCGAGGAAGTCAGCCTCACCACCGGCGACGGCACAACACTGGCCGCCACGTGGTATCGGCGCTCGACGGGCGAGCCACCCGGCAGCGCGGCGTTGTACATCCACGGCGGCGGAATGATCTTCGGGCTCGAGCATGTCGGTGCGATGTGCGACATCACCGTGCGTCACTACGTCGCCGCTTCCGGGGTGCCGATGCTCGTCGTCGATTACCGGACGGCACCCGAGCATCCGCACCCCACACCCGTCGAGGACTGCTATGCGGCGTTGACATGGTTGGCGGAGCGGGCGCCGATGCTCGGCTTCGATCCCGCCCGGCTGGCCGTGATGGGCGACAGCGCGGGCGGCGGGCTGGCGGCCGGCGCGTGTTTGATGGCCCGCGACCGCGGTGCTCCCGCCGTCGCCCAACAGGTGCTGATCTACCCGATGCTCGACGATCGGCCGTCGACCCCCGACCCCGCGTTGGCGCGGTTTCTCACCTGGACCTACGACGACAACCTCACCGGCTGGGGGGCGCTGCTCGGCGAGAAAGCCGGTGGTGACGACGTGTCGCCGTACGCGGCGCCGGCCCGCGCGACCGATCTGACCGGTCTGCCCGACACCTACATCGACGTCGGCGACCTGGATCTCTTCCGCGACGAGAATGTGGCCTATGCACAGCGGCTGTCCCGCGCGGGCGTGTCCACCGAGTTTCATATGCACCCCGGCTGTCCGCACATCTTCGAAAGTGTGGCCCCTGGGGCGGATGTGTCGATACGTGCGATGAGCGACCGTATCCGCCGCCTCCGGTCGTTGTGATCGGTAACGATCACACAGATCTTGTCGATAGCGGGAAAGGGGTCATGGCTTGCGCTCGATGCCACGTCGCGCAAGCCACGGGAATGAAATGTGGCGCATCCGACGTCGAAGAGTTGGGAATGATTCGGCGTCCGCGTCACCCCAACGAGGAGCTGAGGATGAGACTGGCCAAGACACTGGTCAACGCGATGGTCGTCGCTGCGCTCGGCGTCGGGGCCGCCGGGCTGGGCACCGGCGTGGCGTCCGCCAAACCGGGGCACGACATCGACAGGCCGTGTTTTCCGTTCTGCGAGAACCGGAACAACGGCAACGACTGGAACGGCAACGGCTGGAACAACGGCGACCGAGGCCACCGCGCCGACTTCGACAAGGGTCCCTGGTGGGCGAACAACCGGCACGACTGGTGGGACGACCGTCAAGGACCGCCGCCGTGGGGCTGGGGTCCACCGCCGGCATACCAGTGGGCGGGTGGTCCGCCCCGGCCGTTCAACTACTGGGGCTACGACGTGAACCCCGTGTGGAACGACGGCTTCCACCAGTGGGGCATCTGGCTGTTCGGCCTGTGGATCCCGATCTTCGGGATCGGCGTCACCTGAGACCGCACGCCGCCGCGACGACTGCCGCCTTGCCGATCGGGCAGGGCGGCAGTTTTCATCGCGGCGTTGCCTCCACCGCGCCCTTGATCCGCTCCAGTGTCTTGCGCATGTCGCGCTTGTTGCGCCGGGTACGGAGTTGACCGCCGAGCACCGCGAAGATCTTGGTGAAGGCGCTGTCGTTCATCCGGAACGACTCGGTGACGTCGGTGCCGGCGTCGGTCGGGGTGAAGAGGTAATGCCAGTTGTTCACCGGCCGGTCGCCGACGAGCACCTCGAATCCGAACTCCCGGGCGGGGCTCGCACGCGGTGACCCGGCAGGTGGTCCAGTAGACCGGTCCGATCTCGTTGCGGCGCACATGTCCACGGAAGCGTGCGCCCAGCGCGGGTCCGGAGGCTCCGTCCAACCATTCGGCCTCCATCACTTCCGGTGAGAATTTGCCGGTGTTGCGGACGTCGGCGACGAGGTTCCAGATCTCGTCCGCCGGTGCCGCCATCGAAACCGTCACCGATGCCTGCATTACTACCTCCCTGACGTGAGGAACTCACGTTAACTGTGTGCGTGACCGATTGGAGCGGCGAGGACTACGTGAAGATCAGCGCGCTTCAGCGCGCGATGATCGAGGAGGCCAGGACGGGCCTCGTCCTGGCCGAATCGGACCGGGTCCTCGACGTGGGGTGCGGCGACGGCTACCTGACCCACGCGATCGCGCATCTGGTGCCCACCGGATTCGCGGCGGGCGCGGACGCGTCACGACGGATGATCGCCACCGCACACGCCGCCGGCCGACCGACGCGTTCCGGGCCCTGGTTTGTTGTCGCGGACGCGCGCGCCTTGCCGTTCGGCGAGCACTTCGACGTCGTGGTGTCATTCAACGCCCTGCACTGGGTGCCCGAGCAGCGGCTGGCTCTCAGCCAGATCGCGGCCGCCCTGAGGCCAGGCGGACGGGCGCTTGTCCAAGTGGTCTGTGCAGGGGAGCGGAAGAGCCTGGAGGCGATCGCGATGGAGATCTGCCGGACGCCGCGCTGGGCGGACCGGTTCCGGCAGTTCGCCGCCCCGTACATCCATGTCGAACCCGACGAATACGGCGATTTGGCGGCGTCAGCGGGATTGACGCTCACCGATGTCACTGTGACAGACCGACAGTGGGATTACGGCTCCCGCAATGCGTTTCGGCAATGGTGCGCGGTCGGGACGACGGCATGGACCGACCGGTTGGCGCCGGAGGACCGGGCCCGCTTCGTCGACGAACTGGTTGCTGCTTACGAGGAAGTCGTGACGACACCCGGATTGTTCCGGTACACGCAGATGCGCGCCGAACTCCGGCGCTGAGCGGTCCTTTCCTCGCCGAACCCGGACGGCGCGCCGGTGAACCGGACAGCGAGCGGAACCGTGCTAACTGGTGTGACCCCGCAGCTACGTCCGGTGTCCATCAAGCGCAGGGAGGACCCGTCATGATCCGACGTCTTCTACGGTCGAGCAGGATTCTGGCCTTCACCGTGGCCGCTGTGGTGGCGGTTCCGCTGCTCAGCCCACCGTCGGCTGTTGCAGATGATCGCCTCGCCTTCACCGACACCACATTGAGCGGCGCCCCGTTCACCGGCGCGTCGCTGCAGGGCAAGCCGGCGGTGCTGTGGTTCTGGACGCCGTGGTGCCCGTTCTGCAATGCCGAGGCGCCGTCGGTGAGCAGTGCGGCGGCCGCCAACCCCGCGGTGACCTTCGTCGGAGTGGCCGCGCGCTCGGATGTCGGCGCCATGCAGGACTTCGTGTCGAAGTACCACCTGAACTTCACCAACCTCAACGACGCCGACGGCACCATCTGGGCGCGCTACAACGTGCCGTGGCAGCCGGCGTACGTTTTCTATCGCCCCGACGGCACATCGACCTTCGTGAACAATCCGACGTCGGCGATGCCCCAGCAGGAGTTGCAGGAGCGCGTCGCGGCGCTCAACGCGTAGCCGTCGAGTGCAGCAGGATCTGGTAGCGCTGGCGTTCTCCGCCGGCCTCGTCGCCGCGCTCAACCCGTGCGGTTTTGCGATGCTTCCCGCGTACCTCACCCTGGTGGTGCGCGGCGACGCCGAGCTCGCGGCAGGCGGTGCAGCGGTCGCCGTCGGTCGCGCACTCGCCGCGACAGTCGCGATGGCGCTCGGGTTCTTCACGGTGTTCGGCACCTTCGGGCTGTTGACGTTGTCGCTGGCGTCGACCGTCCAGCAGTGGGTCCCCTACGCCACGGTCGCGATCGGCACCGCCCTCGTGGTGGCCGGAGTCGTCCTGCTGACCGGGCACGAGCTGTCGTTCTTCCTGCCGAATCGCCTGGCCCACTGCACTTCACGCGCACCGACGCGCAGGCTCGGCTCGATGTTCGGTTACGGCGTCGGCTACGCGGTCGCTTCGCTGTCGTGCACTGTCGGGCCCTTCCTCGCCGTCACGGGCGCGGGTGTCGGCGGCACATCGGCGCTCGGCAGGGCATCGGTTTACGTCGCGTATGCGGCCGGCTTCGCGCTCGTGGTCGGCGCATTGGCGGTCGCAGTCGCGCTGGCCGGCTCGGCGTTCGTCGAGCGAATGCGGCGAATACTGCCCTATGTCAATCGAACCGGCGGGGCAGTGCTGATTCTGGTCGGCCTGTATGTCGGCTACTACGGCTACTACGAGGCTCGTTTGTTCACCGCGGGCGGCAATCCCGCCGATCCGGTTATCGCGGCGGCGGCCCGGTTGCAAGGCTCACTCGCGGGATGGGTGCACCGTCACGGTGCGTGGCCGTGGCTCGCGCTTCTCGCGGCACTCGCATTGACTGCGGTCCTGCTGGCGCCGTACGCGAGCAGCGGCGCTACTTCGCGACGTCGACCGTCCCGTGAAGGTCGGGCCACGGCGGGCGACGAACCATCGCGAGGGTGGCGAAAGTGGCGGCGACCAACCCGATCAGCTCGCCCATCAGCGCTATCCGGGTCGAGTCGACCGCAGGTACCCAGGTCGCCTCGCCGTCCTTGATGACGAATACACCCACCGGCTTCGAAGACAGCCGTAGGTCGGCGTCGCCGCCGCCAGGCCCGGTCCGGCCGCGGACCTTCGCGACGGGCACGATCGTCACTCCGTCTGCGGTTTCGTAGGGCTGCCCATAGACCTGCGCGGCGGCGGTGTCCGGCACGATCGAATCCAGGGCGTCTCGCAGCTTCATGGTGCGGTCCTTTCGGTTATCGGTCGATGACTTCCGCGATCGGCCGTGGTCTTCAGTTGAGCGATCAGTCGAACGGAGGAGCAGATCATGGTGATAGTGGCGGGACACCTCATTGTCGGTCGCGAGCAGCGCGACCCCTACCTCGCGGGGTGCGAGGTCGTCGTCGAGCAGGCCGATATGATCGTGTCGGCGTCGGTGTCGGAGTTCGAGATCTCGGCTGAACGCCGCTTGACGTAGCTGGTCAGCAACATACTCGGCAGTAACAAAGAATTGGCAACCAGCAATCCACGCCAATGCCGCTTCCAGACAGCAAAAGCGTCCTACTCTATTTGACACAGGCGTCCAAAATGCCACCGAGGCGCCCGAAACGAGACAACGGAGACAGCCATGACCGTCTCAATTCCACCCCGCGCTTTCGACGCAGGAGAGACGACACAGCCCGCCACGGTGTGCACGCTGCTCCGCGACCTCGGCATGGCGCACGCGTGTGTCGAAAAACAGAGGACCGCCCTGGGAACCTGGCTGATGATTCACGAGCCGCGCCGACCGCTGCGAATCAGCTTCCTGGAGAACGGCTACGGGCCTTTGGTGAAGGAAACCGACTACAAGCGCGCCAACTCGAGCTGCCTGCCCTGATCTGGCGTCTCCTCAGCGATCGAACTCGTCATCTCCGAGGGGGACGGCGATCGACTGCTCGATCACGTCGGCCTCGTTCGCATCGGACCCTGCCGCGCTGACCTCGTCCGCGTCCAGTGTCGCCTGCTCGTCGTCACTGACAACGGGCATGTCATCATCGGGGTACGTCATGATCGGCCTCCCTCCTGGTTTCAGTATCCGCCTGTTCCGGCGTCTGTAACTGCTGATCGGCGGTCCGCGATAGTCATCCTGTCGGGGCGTGACTGCACGACAGGAAGTAATACCATGACGATCCTTCGCCGATTCTTCTCCGCCGCCCTTGCGGCGACCTTGCTGGCCTGCCTGCTCGGCGTGCTCGGCGGCGCACCAACGGCGGCGGCCGCACCCGAGGTGCTCAGTGTGCCGTCGCCGTCGATGGGTCGCGACATTCAGGTGCAATTCCAGGGCGGCGGCGCCCACGCGGTCTATCTGCTCGACGGGCTGCGGGCCCGCGACGACCGTAACGGGTGGGACATCGAGACCGGAGCGTTCAGCTGGTTCGACGGGTCGGGGCTGTCGGTGGTGATGCCGGTCGGCGGCATGTCGAGCTTCTACACCGACTGGTATCGGCCGGCGGTCGGCAACGGCACCACTCAGAGCTACAAGTGGGAGACGTTCCTGACCTCGGAGCTGCCGGGTTGGCTCGCGGCCAACAAGGGCGTCAGCGCTACGGGCAACGCCGTGGTCGGGCTGTCGATGTCCGGGGGAGCCGCGCTGGTTCTGGCCGCCTACCACCCCGGCCAATTCGTCTACGCGGGATCGCTGTCCGGCTTCTTGAACACGTCGAACAGGTTGTGGCCGGTGCTCATCGGCATCGCCATGGCGGATGCGGGCGGCTTCAACGCTCTCGACATGTGGGGGCCCTATGGCGGTCCGGCTTGGCAGCGCAACGACCCCATGCTGCAGATCGGTCGGCTCGTCGCCAACGGGACCCGCATCTGGGTCTACAGCGGCAACGGCAATCCGACGGACCTCGATGCGGGCCTGGGCAACGCCCAGATTCCGGCTCAGTTCCTCGAAGGCCTGACCATAAACACCAACAAGGAGTTCCAGGCCCGCTACGAACGCGCGGGCGGCACGAACGGGGTGTTCAACTTTCCGCCCAACGGCACGCACAGCTGGGGGTATTGGGGCGGCCAGTTGCAGGCGATGAAGCCTGACATCCAGCGCGTGCTCGGCGCCACACCCGGCGTCTGAGCTACAGGTCGCGTGACCAGTATTCGCCGACCAGATCGCGGCCGAAACTGGTGTGCGGCTCGCGTCGGTCGAGCCGGAATCCGGCCCGCTGGTAGACGCGCCGCGCGGCAACCAGAACATCGTTGGTCCACAACATGATTCGCTGATAACCCGACCGTCGGGCGAACCGGAGGCACTCGTCGACCAGGCGGGTTCCGACGCCCGCACCGCGCGCTTGCGGTTCGACGAGCAGCAGGCGTAGTTGCGCGGCGCCCGGGGTGTCCGAGGCGGTGCAGAACACGCAGCCGACGCGTTCGCCGTCGAGCTCGGCGATCCACGCGGCTTCCGCCCCTGCGTCCCGGCGCTCACCGAAGTCGGCGACGATCCGTGCGACCAGCACCTCGAAGTCGGCGTTCCAACCGTACTCGGCGGCGTAACGCGCTCCGTGCCGTTCCACCACCCAGCCGAGGTCGCCGGGTTCGGGCGCGCGCAGGACCAGACCCGGGGATGGGCGATGATCGTCGAGCACCCGACGGATCCGGCCCATCGCGGTGACCAGTTGGGAGCGTTGATCGTCGTCGAGCGGCGCGACCATGCGGTCGATCGCCTCCGTCTGCAGTGCATCGAGATCGGCGAACGCCGCCCTGCCCGGCTCGGTCAGGCGCACGAGATGTCGGCGCGCATCGGATGCCGCGGGCCGACGCTCGACGAGCCCGTCGGCGATGAATCGGGAAAGGATCCGGCTGAGGTACCCGGCATCGAGATCGAGTGCGCGCCGCAGATCCGTCACCGCCACCTGGTCCGCATGGGCCACCTCGAACAGCACACGCGCTTCGGTCAGCGTGAAGGCGGAGCCCACCAGCCTGGGCCGCAAGAGACCGAGAACGCGCGTGTAGAAGCGGTTGAAGCCGCGAACTTCGCTGACCGTCGACATCGACATAGTTGACAGGGTCAAGCATATTGTTGACGTTGTCAACGAATGCCCGACGAAAGGGCTGCCAGCTGGACCCGCTATCCTCGACGCAGCCAGCGTCGGCCGAAACCACGAGCCGACCATGCGTGGACAATCATTCAGCGCCGAAAGGCTGTACCTTGCCAAAGACACCGACGGACACTCCGAACCTGGAGCCGCACTTCGACGACGTCCAGGCGCATTACGACCTGTCCGACGACTTCTACCGGTTGTTCCTGGACCCGACGCAGACCTACAGCTGTGCCTACTTCGAGCGCGACGACATGACGCTCGAGGAAGCGCAGCGCGCCAAGATCGACCTTTCGTTGGGCAAGCTCGATCTGCAGCCGGGGATGACCCTGCTCGACGTCGGATGCGGCTGGGGCGCCACCCTGCGTCGCGCCATCGAGAAGTACGACGTGAACGCCATCGGGCTCACCCTGAGCAAGAACCAGCAGGCGCACGTCCAGAAGACTTTCGACGAGCTGGACACCACGCGGTCACGGGTAGCGCTGCTGCAGGGTTGGGAGCAGTTCCACGAACCGGTGGACCGGATCGTGTCGATCGGCGCGTTCGAGCACTTCGGCTTCGACCGCTACGACGACTTCTTCACGATGGCCTACGACGCGCTGCCCGCCGACGGCGTGATGATGCTGCACACCATCGTCCAGGCCAGCAAGGAAGAGGTCGAGAAGCGCGGGCTGCCGATCACCATGCGCCACCTGAAGTTCTTCAAGTTCATCCTGGACGAGATCTTCCCGGGCGGCCGGTTGCCGTCGGTCGAGCTGGTGAAGGAGCATGCCGCCAAGGCCGGCTTTGAAGTCACGCTCGTGCAGCCGCTGCGCTTGCACTACGCCCGCACCCTGGACAACTGGTCGGCAGCTCTGGAAGCCCACAAGGACGAGGCGATCGCGATCCAGTCCCAAGAGGTCTACGACCGGTACATGAAGTACCTGACCGGTTGCGCGGACCTCTTCCGCGACGGCTACACCGACGTCTGCCAGTTCACCCTGGTCAAGAATTAGCGCTTACTGAATCTGCGCCACAGCCGCAGGGGCAGCAGGCCGATCAGCGGTGCCCGCTTGCCCATGGCGTCGGTGTCGCGGCGGTTGACGGCCGAGGCGTAGCGCCGCGCGTCCTCGGCAGTGCATAGTTTTTCGCTCCCGCGTCCAATCCGCGGTTGCGACCGCATAGAAAAAGGCGATCGCCAGAGCCCGCGTCTCCATCGGAAGGGTTTCCTTGACGGTGAGGTATGCGGCGCTCGCTCCGGCGGACGCGAGGAAGAAACAGATCGCCAACACCACCATGAACAACCACAGGCTTCCGGCTTCGGTTTGCGGGGGAGTACCAGCGGTCCGGCGTTCAGTCCAACCTGTGGGCGGGACCGGTCGGCGGCGTACGTTGACACCTATGGGCGGCGGAAACGGCGAATGGCTCCGGTCCTCGGCCGCCAGAGCGCTGCTACTCGCTGCGCTCATGCTGTCGCTCGTGTTGGGTTCGGCGTTCGTCGTCATCAACACGTCGCATGACGCCCGGTTAGGGACTGCCGAACCGATGACCGACGAGCAGTCCATCGACCAGGTGGTGGATTCCGCTAAACAGATCGTCGGCGCCGCCCAACTGCACGACGTCAGCGGTAGCACGATCTTCTTGTCGTGCACCAGCCTGCACGACCCGCCCTATCAGGCCGCGGTTTACCTCAACTTCCATCTGCCAGAAGCGAATTCGGTCAAGCGCATCCGCGAGATAGGGGCCGCGATGCTGGCGCACGGATGGCAGGAGGCGCCCTCGTTGGGCGAGCATTTCGGCCTCAAGTTGTCCAAGAACGGCGTCACGTCAACGTTCCACGAGAACCCCGACGACCCCAAGTTCGGGGCCATGCGCATCTACGGGGAATGTCGCAACATGTCGGATCACCGCAACGACAACCCCGCGTTCACCGACATCACGCGACAACTCAGTTGAGGTCGCCGGGCGACCATGGGTGAACCAAGCCGAGCTAAGCCGGCCCGCGTCGGCGAAGCCTCGATTGCGGTGCAGCGCAAGGGAAGCGTCGGTTCGGTGCCTCCACCGCCGTCAGCAGGCGACCGGATGCGACTCGCAATACGGCGTCGTGCCGGGGAAGCGGTAGCGGTGGTCGGCGACCCACCGGTAGATGGCCTCTTGGACCGACCTCATCCCGGGGATCCGATACACCAGCAGCGGCAGCCTGGTGCCCAGCGCCGCCGAGACGGCGGCGTTGGCTGCCTCGGCACCGCCGTACACCGCACCGGAGGAGTCCAGCCACCAGACCCTCTCCATCAGGCGGTCCGGTGCAACGTCGAGGCGCTCGGCCAATCCGGGGAGCTGCAGCGGCTCGGTGTGCAGATCGCCTGTGCGGTTCAGCGTGAGCAGGAAGTTTCTGGAACGGGTGCACATCCCGCATGCGCCGTCGAAGAACAAGGTGCCGCTCATGCCTTCATTCTCCACCTGGTGAGAGCTCGGCTACCGCCGCCCTGGCAGATGTGACCGAACTCATCCGCAGCGCGGACTCGCCCGCGTAGCACGCGGTGCGGTCCACGGCCGAGGCTGGCATGCCCATCACAGGGGCGATGGGCGAGAATAGCGGCAGTCCGACGCGTTGCAGCCGCACGACCGCAGTCGTCGGCGGGAGTTTGGCCAGAAATGCGCTGCCTCCGTTGATTATTCGGGCCGTCGCCTTGGCCGTTCCGTCCTCGTTACACCACCGCTCGGTGGCCGCGTTCGGGATCACCCGGTGCGGCGCGGGCCAGCCCAAGCCGAACAGTGTGGTCCGAATCGTCCTGTCCGCGGCCAGGATCCGGCGTTGGTAGTCACGGTGCGCTCGCGCCTCGTGGGTGAGCAGGAAGCGTGTTCCCGCGATCACTCCGCCGGCACCGGCCGCCAACGCCGCCCGGGTGTCCGATGCCGTCGCGATTCCGCCGGCGAGCAATACGGGCCTGCCATCGGCGACCGAGATCGCGCGAGGCAGGAACTTCAACGCCGCGATCGTGCCGCACAGGTGACCGCCCGCCTCGTCGCCCTGGGCGATCAGACCGTCGGCGCCCCAGAAGATCGCGCGTCGCGCCTGCTCGTCGGTACCCACCATCACGAAGACGAAAACGCCTGCCTCCCTGAGTTCGTCGACCAGTCCGCGGTCGCCGCCGAACGCCACCACGGCCACGTCGACGCCTGCGCGGACGCATGCGGACACCTGGCTGCGGCGCAGGAACGGGGTCAGCAGGTTGACGGCGACCGCGCGGCCCGGCGCGCTCTCGCGAACCCGGGCGATCGACCTCCGTAATTCGCCGCACGGAGCAAGACCCAGGGTGCCCAAGCCTCCCGCAGCGGCCACCGCGGCCGCGAGCTCGGGACCGGCCAGGCCGCCGGCCATTCCGGCCTGGCCCACCGGAACGTCGAGGCTCAGCCGGTCAAGCAGGTCCACGAGCCGGGGGACCTGGCGGCGGTGGGTTCTCCGCGGAGTCGCGGCGGCGGGCTGCCATGCCCGCGAGCGCCTCGAAGACCACGCGGTGCGCGGCGTTCACCGTGAGCTCGGCATGGTCGTAGGCGGGCGCGACCTCGACGACATCGACACCGGCCACATCGTGCTCGTAGCAGAGCTGACGAACCATCCGCAGCAGGTCTGCGCTGGTGATACCGCCCGGCTCCGGTGTACCGGTACCGGGAGCGTGGGCCGGGTCGAGCACGTCGATATCGACCGACACGTAGAGCTTGTCGGCTTTCGCCAGCGCTTCGCTCACGGCGTCTCGCATGACGTCCTTGAAACCACGTTCCCAGATTTCCTGCATCGTGTGCCACGTCATGCCCTGCTCGAGCATCCACTCGAAGGTCTCCTGCGGCGGCCAGTAACCGCGCAGGCCCACCTGGACGAAGTGGGTGCCGGGCACCGCGCCGGATTCGATCAGCCGACGCATCGGGGTGCCGTGGCTGGCCAGGTTCCCGTCGATGATGTCAGCGGTGTCGGCGTGCGCGTCGAAGTGCACGATGCCGACATTGCCGTAGCCGTGTACATCGGCGACGGCGGTCGCGGCGGGCCAGGTGATCGAGTGGTCGCCGCCGAGGATCACCGGCACGATGCCGCGCGACGCCACGGCATGCACCCGTTCGCGGATGTTCCTGTGCGACACCTCGGTCAGCCCGTGCGGGCAGAACGCGTCACCGAAGTCGACGACCTCCAGCCAGTCGAAGATCTCTAGGCCGTAATCCATGTGGTAGGTACCGGGCTCATAGGCAGTCGCCCTGATCGCCCGTGGGCCGAACCGTGCTCCCGGCCGGTTCGTCGTGGCGACATCGAACGGCGCGCCGACGATGGCGACGTCGGGTCGCCAGGACTCGAGCTGCTCAAACTCGGTCAGGAACGGCCGGTGTCCAAATGACGCGAGACCGGAGTGGGGCAGATCGAGCTGCTCGGCCATTCCCGGTGGCAAGTTCCGCTGCGGCCCGTGATCGTGCTGATCGCCCATGAGCGTGACAGTACCGCCCGGCGCGCAGCGATCACGGCGATACCGGCACCGCGTTCACTTCGCCGCGAACTCGGCGAACTTCGACAGCCCAGACCCCCAGCCGTCGGCCGCGCCGACCGCATCCGCCATACCCTGCCCGCCTTCGGCCATGCGCCAGAAGTCTTTGTGTACCAGAACGACTCGCGTCCTGTCGCCCTCTGCGATGAACGACACCGAGACCCGCGACGCCTTCTCGACGTCGGTTTCCAGCTGCCAGGCGCCGGTGATCATCCAGGCGAAGGTGAATCCGGCGGGCGGATCCCATGCGGTGACCTCGCCCCATGCCGACTCGCTGCCGTCCGCGCAGGTGTCGTACAGCCGACCGCCGACACGCGGTTCGACTGTCATCGCGACGACCGGAGAACTCGCCAGATGGTGGTCGGCAGGCCACCATTCGCCGATACGACCGGTGAAGAGGTCGAACACGCGCTGCGGTGTTCCGGCAACGGTGACTTCGCGGCGGACGTCTGTGGTCGTGGTCATGGTTCGTCTCCTGGATCGATGGGCTGATTAGCGGGGTCCTCGCGTTCGACAAACGACGCGAAGGACGCGAGTGCGTCGCGCCACATGACATCGAGCCACTGCCGAAGCACCTCGAAGCCATCGATGGTCACGGTGTACACGCGGCGAGTGCCGACGGGATGGGATGTGACGAGGCCGGCGTCCTTGAGGATTTTCAGGTGCTGCGATACCGCGGGCCGACTGATCGGCAATTGGTCTGCGATCTCTTGCACCGACGACGGCCTACGACGCACGAGATCGAGGACGTCCCGCCGAGTCGAGTCGGCCAGGGAGTCCAGGACTACTCCGTAAGTATGCACTTACCGTTTATATCAGCTTACCGATGTTTGGTCAAGCGATCAACCGTTCGAGGCGGCCTACGACGTCGTCCCGCTGTACGAAAGCCATCTCCGGCCAATCTGTTTGAGCATGCGCGGGTAGACGATCAGGTAGCGAAACGGCGTGATGGCGGCCATGTACGCCCGCCCCAGCACACCGTTGGGCTTCACCAGGATCGCCATCTGGCCGCGGTAGCCGCCGTTGCCGTCGGTGACCCAGCCGAGGTGGATGAGGCCGTGAACGGTCTTATTGATGAGCTCCGCCGCCCACTCGTCGTTCAGTTGGTAGAGGGGGGTGAAGCCCATTGCCGGGCGAACCGCAGAGGGGGCGGCGCGTAAGTCCGCGGGCAGTCGTTGCCGAAGGCTCGGGCGCGCCGGATCGTCTGCGGGCTCGTCCCAGCCGAGCACCCGACCGAGCGCCTGCCGGACCGCGAAGAGCAGTCCGACGACCGACGGCCGGTGCCGGGCATCGTCGAACGAGGCCACCATCTGGATCAGCCGGGGCAGGTCGCGCGGTCCACCGGGGGTCGGCAGCGCCCAGACGTCTTCGAGCCGGAAATCCGGGGTGAGGTCATGTATGCGCCATGGCTGCGAAAAGTGGGCGTCGTTGCGGAGTTTCATCGCGGGCCTCCTCGAGCGCTACACTAACATACATACATGAACGTATCTAACTCTGATCCGGGTGCGAGGAGACGGACACAGGCCGAGCGCCGCGCGCGCACCAGGGCCGCGCTTCTCGAAGCGGGCGCCAGGGGCTTTTCGCGCTACGGCTATGGCAACCTCGTGCTCGAGAGGGTCGCGGCGGATGCGGGCTACACGCGCGGCGCGCTGTACCACCTCTTCAGCGGCAAGGAGGATTTGGCCGTCGCCGTCGTCGACTGGGTCGCCGAAACCTGGGAACGGGAGGTGTGGGAGCCGGCGCAGGGCGTCGAGGCGCCCGTCGACATCGTGGTGGCGCTCGCGCGGGGTCATATCGTGTTCTGCCGCAGAGACATTGCGCGGGTGATGATGGCCCTGCGCGTCGAGTTCGACGGTCGGGACCATCCCGTCGGCGACAGGGTCACTGAGATCGGGCGAGATCTCGCGAAGCGGTTCGGCGCCGTGATCGCCGCGGGCAGGCGCGACGGTTCCATACCGCCCGGGCCGCCGGCGAAAACGCTCGGCGCGGCAGTCACCGCCGCCGTCGAGGGCCTGGCCATTCACCTGGCCGGGACTCCGCACGACGAGGTGATGGCCGAGCGGATGGTTCACGGACTGCTTGGCACACTCGAACCGTGCAGCTGATCACCCTCGCCGACATCCAGGCGGCCGCAGGCCGGATCGCAGACGCCGTCGTCCGAACTCCGTTGATCCCGGCGCGATGGGCCGATGCGGACCGGCCGCTCTGGCTCAAGCCGGAGAACCTGCAGCCGATCGGCGCCTTCAAGATTCGCGGCGCCTTCAACGCCGTCGCCATCTTGACGGACGCAGACCGTGCCCGGGGCGTGGTCGCCTACTCGAGCGGAAACCACGCCCAGGCGGTCGCCTTTGCCGCGGCGGCATTCCGGATCCAGGCGCACATAGTGATGCCGCGCGAGACTCCGCGGGTGAAGGTGCAGGCCACCCGCGACCACGGGGCGCATGTGGTGCTGTGCGGGCCGGGCGAGCGTGAGAAGGTGGCCGCGGAACTGCTGGAGCAGACCGGCGGCGTGCTGATACCGCCCTTCGATCATCCTGACGTCATCGCGGGGCAGGGCACGATCGGCCTGGAGATCGCCGACGACCTCCCAGAGGTGCAGAACGTGTTGATACCGGTCAGCGGCGGCGGGCTGGCCTCCGGCGTGGGCACCGCGATCAAAGCGCTGTGCCCCGCCGCCAGCGTGTTCGGCGTCGAGCCGGAACTGGCGGCCGACGCGGCCGAAGGGCTGCGCCGGGGCGAGCGGGTGGACTGGCCCATCGAGGACCGGAACCGCACCATCGCCGACGGCCTGCGCTCGCAGCCTTCCGCGCTGACCTTCGCACACCTGCAGAACGTCCTCGACGGGCTGATCACTGTGTCCGAGAGCGAAATTCGAGCCGCCGTGCGAGAACTCGCCCTCACCGCCCACCTGGTCAGCGAGCCGAGCGGCGCGGTCGGTTTGGCGGCGTACCGCCAGGGCGGGACACCACCGGGACCGACAGTGGTGGTGCTGTCCGGCGGCAATGTCGAACCGTCCACCCTGGCAGACATTCTTGGGCAGTGAGATTACCCAGCAACATTTTTGTATTTGCTGAGTGAATACGGCTCCGCGGTGCGGCGGCCGTCTGCGGCAGGGGTGATTTGCTCGGCATCGTCTCGGATCCGACGTCGACGGCCCGAGGAGGTCCCGATCACGACTTGCCGGTAGTCTCACCCCCGATAGGTGACGGAGACCACGCCCGAACAGAGATATCCCGAGGGGGTGCGGATGGACGCGGTGCTCGGACTGTCAATGACGCCGACCACCGTCGGGCTCGTTCTCGTCGAAGGCCACGATGCTGACGGCGCCACCATGGACAAGGACGAGTTCGCGGTGCACGACCGCGGCCTGGTGAGCGCCGTGAACACCTCCGAGAAGGCGGCGGCGGCCGTGATGCGCACCGAGGCGATCGCCGCGGCACGCGGACACCGACTTCATTCCATCGGTGTCACGTGGAGCGAGGACGCCGACACGGAAGCCTCGTTGCTGCTGGAGTCGTTGTCGGAGTCGGGTTTTGACAACGTCGTGGCCGTGCGACTGCCGGAAGCCACCGAAGCGTTGGCACGGGGGATCGCGAGTGTCATCGGCTACGAGATCACGGCCGTCTGCGTCATCGAACCGGACGCCGTCATCGTGCTGGTAGTGGATACCGCGGACGGCGCGGTGCAGACGGCGGTCAACCACGCCGTCACCACCGACGAGGACCTGGCCCGGTGGTTGAGCGCGATCTTCGCGCAGGCGGACTGGCAGCCGGAAGCGCTGGTGCTCGTCGGTTCGGGCAGCGACCTGGAAGCGATCACGCCGCACCTCGAAGATGTGCTCGCAGTGCCGGTGTTCGTGCCCGCAGAGGCTCAGCTGGCACTGGCCCGCGGCGCGGCGATCGCCTCTGCGCACGGACCCGAGTTCTTCCTCGACGAATCGGGCCACGACTCGGGCCGTGTCCCGACCGCGCCTCGGCGGCCGTCGGCGTTGCCGCGCATCGGCGCCGCCGGTGCCATGCTGGCGGTCGGCGTCGTCACGTTCGTGGTGTCGGGCTCGCTGGCACTCGGCCTGCAACTGACCTCCAATGTCAGCGCGAAGCCGGCCGGGAAGCCGTCGGCGGCCGAGAATTTCGATACACCGGCCGCGGTGAAGGCTGTTCAGCCCGCCCCGGCGCCGACCATCGAGGCTGCGCTGCCGCCCGCGCCGCCCGCGGAGCCTCCGCCGCCGCCCGTATACGACGTCGAACCGGTGCCGATCAGTGAGCCGGCCTCGACGGAGGCGCCGACGCCCGACGGCGGCGCACCGGCCGACGGAACCGCCCCGGAGGGTGTGCTCGCGGCCAACGGCGTACCCCTTCCACCCGGGGTCACCGACCCGGCGCCGGGGCTCGTGCCCGCGCCTGTGACGCCGGTGCCAGAGCAGAGCGGGGGATTCCTGCGTCGGATCAGAGATAGGCTCTCGAGCATCGGGCAACCCGACCCGGCGCAGGCACCCGTCGATGCGGTGCCACCGCAGGATCCGCCGCCGGCGGATGCGCCCCCACCGCCACCGCCGGGATAACGACCCGGTGCGGGTGCTGCTGCGCGTCTTGATCGTCGCGGCGGTGCTGAGCGCGCTGATCACCGTCGAGACAACGTCGCGCTCCGGTGCGCTATGGCGGTTGATCACCTTCACCTATCAGGCGAATGTGCTTGCGGCGGCCTATTATTCGTGGAGCTTGTTGTCCGCGCGCGCTGACCACCGCGCCGGCGTGCGCGGGGCGGTGGTGCTGTATGTCGTGGTGGCCGGCACCATCTGGAACGTGCTGCTGACCGACTACAGCATGGGTTACACGCCGGCCAATATCTTGCTGCACGTCGTCGTGCCCGTCCTCGTGGTCATGGACTGGCTCGTGGTGGGGCGAGGTCAGCGCAGCGTCCGCTGGTGGCAACCGTTGGTGTGGCTGGTCTATCCGGCGGCCTACGCCGTACTCGCGTTGCTGGTACTCAATAGCGCGGGGCGGCGAGCGCCCTACTACTTCCTGGACCCCGCGTCGGTCGGCACGACGGTGGTGACGGCCAACGTCGGCCTGCTCGCCGCATTTATTCTTGTTGTGGGATACGGTATTTCAGCGGTCGGCCGGCCCCCGCGGGCGCGCACGGCCGCGGCTGACTAAGCCTCGATCGCATGCAGGTTCTTGGCGGTCGGCGAAGTCTCGACCGTGCCGATATCGGGGTAGGTGCCGAGCACCCGGTCGGCGGTGCCGGAGCTGGTGACCGTGAACCAGTAGTGCTCGTTCTTGTAGTGGTGCTGCCGGTGGTTGCGCCAAATCGCACGATAGAGGGCGCTTTTCGGCTTGTAATCGCTGTGGATGAGGTAGTGGCACCACTCGTACCCGAGGCCGAGCATCGTGATGAGCACCAGAAAGGTCAGACCGAGGCTCAGCCGCGGAAACGCCAGCACTGCAACACCCACCACGAGCGGCACCACCCAGAGCAGAGCCTGCCACGGAATGAAGATCAGCGGAACGTTGCGCGGATCCGCGTGGTGGCGCCGGTGTTCACGCGCAAGGATCGGATCTATGGTCAGGCCGCCGACGCGCTTCGGCCGCCAGTGCAGGACGAAGACGTGGACGACCCATTCCAGGAACGGGAACAGTGCGAGCATCAGCACGGGCGTAACAGCGTCGGCGGGACGCCAGTCGCCGACCATGATGCGGGCCACAACCGCTGCCGTCAGCGTCGCGCCGATAACCCGCGGGGACGGGTGCTTGACGAATTCGCGCCGGGCGTCGCGCAGGGCGAACCCCTTGCGTGCGGGACGCTCTGTCGAAACCGTCATGGCTTTTCCTCCAGGTTGTTGAGCACGGCGAGCATCGCCGAGGTGGCGGGTTCGAGAAGATCGATCGCTGCTTTCTTGGCGGCATCCGGATCACCGGCGGCGATCGTGTCGGCGAGTTCGCGATAGGCCGCGGGGCGGCCGACCTCGGCGGCCATCACCGCTGCCAGGGCAGGCAGCGCGGGTTCGTAGGTGGCCCGCAGCGTGTTGTACATCAGCCGGAACACGATCGAGTCGGCTCCATCGACGACGTGGTCCCAGAACGTCAGCGCGTGACGTTGCCGTTCCACCGGGTCGGTCTCCGACTCCAGGCGGCGGACGGTCTCCTCGAGCAGTGCGCCCAGCCCCGCTGTGCGGCGCATCGCGGCGAGTTCGGCGGCCTTCGGCCCGTTGTGCAAGCGCGCCTCGAGGATGCTGCGCACCACCGAGAGGTCGAGCTCGCCCGCGCGCAGCAACAGCCGGGGGAGCAGGTCGAGACCGGCGTGCCTGCGGAAATCCAGCACGGTCGTCGCATCGCCCTGGCGCACCTCGACCAGCCCGGCCGCCGACACCCGCTTGAGTGCCTCGCGCACGGCGGGCCGCGACACCCCAAGCACCTCGGCGAGGCGGCGCTCGCTGGGCAGCGCCTGGCCGGGCTGCATCTCGCCGCTGAGCACCTCGGTGAGGATCTGCTCGAAGACATCCTCGGGCACCGAACGCCGGTTCACCGGTTGCAGGGCCATCCGTCCACCATGGTCGATTGATGGCCAGAGGTCAAGTGGTCAGACCAATATGGGTCTCGCCCGCTACCTCAGAAGTAATTGTGCCCGCTACCTGCAGGGGGCACCGTGGACGTCAGCCGAAGGGAGACCGAAGATGACCGGCGATCAGCGCCACCACTCGTCGATTCCGCGGTGGGTGCGCTTCGTGCTCAAGTCCGACCGCACCGGCTCGTCCTGGTATATCGGCACCGGTTTCTTCTTCGCGCCGGCCCTCGCCGTGCTATCGCCCTGGCCGACGGTGACGTCGGTCCTGTGGGCCGCCATCGCCATCGCAGGGCTGTGGCCTGGGCCTGCTCGGCATCGCGATGGCGACCGGTCTCGCCGTTGTGCTGCGGTCAGGCGAGGAGATTCCCGAGGACTACTGGCGGTCGATCATCGACTACCCGGCTTCTAAGCGATAGCGGATTTACCCGTGTAGTCGACCTGCCAGTGCTTGATGCCGTTCAGCCAGCCCGACCGAAGCCGCTCCGGTTCGGAAATCGGTGTCAGGTTCGGCATTTCGTCGGCGATCGCATTGAAGATCAGGTCGATGGTCATCCGCGCCAGGTTCGCGCCGATGCAGTAGTGCGCGCCGGTGCCACCAAAACCCACGTGCGGGTTGGGATCTCGCAAGATGTTGAACGAGTACGGGTCATCAAAGACTTCTTCGTCGAAGTTGGCCGACCGGTAGAACATCACCACCCGCTGGTCCTTCTTGATCTGCACGCCGCCGAGCTCGGTGTCCTCGAGCGCGGTGCGTTGAAAGGACGTCACCGGCGTCGCCCAACGGACGATCTCGTCGGCCGCGGTGGCGGGCCGTTGGGCTTTGAAAAGCTCCCACTGGTCCGGGAATTCGGTGAACGCCATCATGCCCTGGGTGATCGAGTTGCGGGTGGTCTCGTTGCCCGCCACCGCGAGCAGGATCACGAAGAAACCGAACTCATCGTCGGTGAGCTTGTGGCCCTCGACGTCGGCTTGGACGAGCTTGGTGACGAGATCGTCGCCCGGGCTGTTGCCGCGCTCGGCGGCCATCTGCATGCCGTACATGATGAGCTCGACCGATGCGGCCGTCGGATCGTTTCTGGAGTACTCCGGGTCCTGGTCGCCGACCATCTGGTTCGACCAGTCGAACAGCTTCTTGCGGTCCTCCTGAGGCACGCCCATCAGGCCGGCGATGGCCTGCAGTGGCAGCTCGCAGGACACCTGCTCCACGAAATCGCCGGAGCCTTCTGCGGCGGCCTCCTTGACGATGTTGTGGGCGCGTTCGCGGAGTTCCTCACGAAGAGACTCGATGGCGCGCGGAGTGAACGCGCGCGAGATGATCTTGCGCAGGTGGGTGTGGTGCGGGGCGTCCTGGTTGAGCAGGACGACCTTGCCCCCCTCCAGCGACGCAGGATCGGCTTCGTCGCGGTAGCGCGGCAGCGCGGTCTTCTTGTTACTGGAGAAGACATCGCTGCGGCGGGACACCTCCTTGACGTCCTTGTGCTTTGTCACCACCCAGTACCCGCTGTCGCCGAACGCCAGATTGCCCTTCGTCTGCTCGTTCCACCAGATCGGCGCGACCTTGCGCATCTCGGCCAGTTCATCGATCGGCAACCGCTCGGCGTAGATATCGGGGTCGGTGAAATCGAACCCGGGGGGAAGGTTCGGCGTTGGCATTGATGGACTCCTCATACAACGTTGTCTAGTTTCCGTAAGGCATTGCTACACCACAGATAGGACCGGGTGAAGAGGGTTGGAGAAAAGTCCCACAAAGTCCGAAGTGGAACGTGTTCCGGCGGTCTCTGTCTGACGAACGTCTTGGTCACAGGGTGCACAGGTGTAACAATCGGAGTATCAATGCTGAAGCACCCAACAGCATCGTCTGACACAAGCGAGGGGGCATCGGTGAGGAAGTCCGAGAAGAAGTGGTCATTTGTGGCCGGCGGCGCGCTCGCCGCGTGGGCGGCACTGACCCTTGGGGCGCCGTCGGCGCTCGCCGACCCAGACATACCGTCGCCGCCCTTGCCCGGCCCCGGACCTGCCCCAACCGAACAGTTGCTCACCACCCAGGCTGCCGCGGGTGACCCCGCCGCACCGCCTGCCCAGCCGGCGCCACCGACGGAGGTCCAGCACCTGTCCAGTCCGCAGAACCTGCCGCCGGGCACCACGGACGCCCCACTCGATCAGGGCCAAAGCGGGAGGGGGTCATACCTGCGCGACCTGTGGCACGCGGTTCAGTCCCAGGACATCAGCGGTAAGGATGCCGCCATCCTTTTCCTGACGCAGCGCCCGATGAACGCCAATGCGATGCCGACCAACGGGCTTCCAACCGGGCCGCAGGCGCCTCCGGGTACCCCGCCGCCACTCGATGCGCCCGCACCGGCCGCGCCGCCGCCCGCCGACGCACCGCCACCCGGTCCGGTGCTGCCGGGACTCGCTCCGGCGCCGGGCGCGCCGACGCCCTGACTCAGACGGAGGCGGCCTCGTTGAGCTCGTCGAGCCGGCTCGTGGCCTCGAGGTACTCCTGCACCCAGCGCTCGATGACGGCCGACGTCTTCTCCACCTTGGTGAACTGGCCGACGACCTGACCGATCGGGTTGAACGCCACGTCCACGCTCTCGTTCGGATATTTGTGCGTCGCGGCGACGGCCATCCCGGACACCATGTACTGCAATGGCATACCGAGCGGCTTCGGGTTCTCCGGGTCCTCCCAAGCCTCGGTCCAGTCGTTGCGAAGCATCCGTGCCGGCTTGCCGGTGAACGACCGGCTGCGCACGGTATCGCGGCTGGACGCCTTGGCGTATGCGGCGTGCTGCACCGGTGTGTGCTCCGACTCCTCGACCATCACCCACTGGGAGCCGGTCCAGGCGCCCTGCGCGCCCAGTGCCAGCGCCGCCGCGATCTGTTGGCCGCTACCGATGCCGCCTGCGGCCAACACCGGAATCGGCGCGACCTCCTTGACGACCTGCGGCCACAACACGATCGAACCGATCTCCCCGCAGTGGCCGCCGGCCTCCCCGCCCTGGGCGATGATGATGTCGACGCCTGCATCGGCGTGCTTGCGCGCCTGTGACGGCGAACCACACAACGCGGCCACCCTGCGGCCTTCGTCGTGGATGTGTTTGATCATGTCGGCCGGCGGCGTACCGAGGGCGTTCGCGATCAGCGTGCACTTCGGATGCTGCAGCGCCACCTCGACCTGGGGCGTCGCGGTGGCTTCCGTCCAGCCGAGAAGCTGCAGAGCGTCGTCGTCGCTGTGCTCGACGGGCACGCCGTGGTCGGCGAGGATTCTGCGGGCGAACTCCAGATGTTCCTCCGGCACCAGCGCGTTGAGTTGCTTCTTCAGCACCTCGGGCGACAGGTCGGCGGAGTCCATGCCCTCGTACTTGTTCGGGATGACGATGTCGACGCCGTAGGGGTGGTCGCCGATGTTGTCGTCGATCCACTTGAGCTCGATCTCGAGTTGCTCGGGGGTGAAGCCGACGGCCCCGAGCACGCCGAAACCGCCGGCCTTGCTCACCGCGACCACGACGTCACGGCAGTGGGTGAACGCGAAGATCGGGAACTCGATGTCGAGGTCGTCGCAGATGGCCGTGTGCATAACGACTCCTTGGGCGCGAGGGGCGAACTGAAACGTGTTCTAGTTTAGTACGCCGCAGGCCGGCCGCCGTCAGACGGGTCGCACTACGTCGTCTGCGCCTGCTCGTCGTCCTTGGTCCCGGAGTCGTCCTTGGCGTCGGAGTTGTCCTCTGCCTTGTCGTTCTGTGCCTTGTCGTTCTGTGCCTTCTCGTTCTGTGCCTCGTTGTGTGCCTTGACGATCTTCTCGTTTCTTGCCTTGTCCTCCTCCACCGCGTCGCCAAGTGACTTGTCGTCATCTGACTCGCCGCGGCCTGAGTCTTCGCCGGCCGACTTGCCGCCCTCTGACTCTGATGCGTCCGCAAACTTCGGGTTCCCGTCGTCGTCGAGCCACTCGTTGACGGCCGTGCCCGCTACGGTGCCACCGCTGCCCGGCATGATCACCGTGGGACGTTCTTCCACGTACTCCTTCCGCATCTCCTTGGCCTTCTCTTGGTGGGCCTCTTCGACCTCGGGCTTCTCGGTCCTCGGCCGGTCGTCTTGTAGCTGATCCTGGTCCCGGTCCTGATCCTGCTCTTGCGTTTGTGGCTGATCGCTCGACATTGCGCGCCCTTCCGCTGATGGGAGTTGGGATTTTCCCGACGTGCTCTACGGACTGCCCGAAAGAGTGATCTACGAAACAGTTCGGGATCTAGGCGCCACAAAGGATCCGGCCACGACAAGGACGCCGATCACAGCCAGCGGGATGGACCATGACCGCCGGCTCGACACTGCGTGCTGGCACTCTGCGACGTAGTCGGTGTGCGGCACGATTTGGTTCAGAATCGGCACGTCCGCGACGGTTTGACCGTTGGCGGCCTCGGCCTGCGAAGTATCGGCTGCCACGGCATTACCGCAACCGATCGACTTGCCGTTACCGGTGATCGACACCGGCACGAGTAGGGCGATCATACCGGCGACCAAAACGATCGCACCCGCGATTAATACCAGGCGTCGCGCATTCATTTCGAAATCCTCGTCTCTCGGCCACGGCAGTGATGGATGCGGCCCGGCGGCCCGGGCCCGGTGGGGGATTGCCCGCCGAAGCGCTCACCAAACCGCGATCAGCCGGAGCCCGAGGAAGGCACCCATACACGCGAAGCAGAGCACGTGGTCCCGGTAGACCGCACGCGCGAGCCGCGACTGTTCGGCAAGACCGTCTGCTCGGCTGCCGAGCCGGACAGCCGCAGGGACCGTCCGCGTCGCCGCCAGCACTATCGGTATCGCGGCGAGAGCGGCCGAGACGACGATGAGCCACACTGGATCGTCCCCGCGCACGGCGCGAAGTGTCAGCGTGCCCAGGAGCACGAGCATCACCGCGGCGATCAACCGGCTCATCGGACGTGATGTCGTAGTCGCCCGACGGTAGTAGTCCGCGACCGACACCAGCACGCGCTCGGGCAACTCGTCGTCCCGTGAACCTCGAACCTGGCTGTCGAAGATGAGATCCATCCAGAGCACGGCGAGCAGGAAACCGCTGCAGGCCAGAAGGAGGCCGTCGGCACCGCTCATCGCACGCTCAGCCCCTGCGATTCCCGACGGCGACGCGCATCACCGGCCAGCCGTTGGCGGCGGCCGCGGCCGCAAGGCCCGACCGCGGGTTCACCGGCCGGGGATGGCCGACCACCGACATCAGAGCCACGTCTTCGTCCCCGTCGGCGTAGAAGTAACTGCGCTGCAGGTCGACATCGTTGTCCAGGCAGAATCGTTGCGCCGCATCGGCTTTTCTGGCGCCCCAGATGATGGGCCGCTCGATATCGCCGGTCAGCAGACCGCTGTCATCGACCTGGAACTGATTGCAGAGCAACCGATCGATCCCGAGTGCGCGGGCCACTGGCTCGGCGTGGATGGTCAGCGCCGACGAGCACAGCGCGACGGTGTGGCCGCGTTGCTGGTGAGCCGCGACGACCTCGCGCATGTGCGGGTAGACGCGGGACGCGATGTGTCGAACGAACAGCCGCTCGCCGAGTTCGTCGAGTTCACGCAGCGACTCACCCTTCAAATAACCCGCGGCCCGCACAATGAGCCGTTCGAACTGCATGCGGCCCAGCCGGTATCTGATGGACGCCTCCAAGACCCCCAGGACCTCTCCGATCCGCGCCTGCCTGCGTCGGATGCGATCGCCGGCGTGCGCCGTCGCGGTGAATCCCGACACCAGCGTGCCGTCCAGGTCGAAGAATGCACCTACCTGCGGACCCGGCGGGCTGGCGGCGATCTCGGCGACCCGACCCGACGGCTCGACGATCATGCCCCGAGACTACGGTTTCTGATCACAATCAGCCGGATCGCGTCAGCAACCGTAATGTCGAGATGCCGCGCACGAGCAAGAACAGAACAGCGCCGAAAGGAGAGGTGCCATATCGCCCAGGCGTCGTAGGACACTCTCCTTCGTCCTGATCATTTTGCTGCTGCTGTTCTGCGCGGGATCGCTGCCGACCTTCGCCCGACCCCAGCAACCGCCCGACCGGATCGAGCTCGCCGACGGCTGGCAGCTCACCTCCGCCACCCAACTGGGTGCCGATGGTGCATCGGTGTCCCGGATCGACTACACCCCGTCGGGCTGGCACAACGTCCGCCGCATGCCGGCGACCGTTCTCCAGGCGCTGCAGGACGACGGCACCTATCCCGATCTCTACTACGGCAAGAACCTTCTCGACGAGGTGCCGCAGGACCTGTACAAGCAGGACTGGTGGTACCGCACGTCGTTTACGGCGCCCGCCGGTCACACCGCCTACCTTCTCGAGCTGCCCGGCATCAACTACCGTGCCGAAATCTGGCTCAACGGCCGCCTGGTCGCGGACAGCAAGCAGATCGTGGGCATGTACGCCGCCCATGAACTCGACGTGGCGCGCTGGATCCGCCCCGGCGAGGCGAACGTGCTCGCCGTCAAGGTCACCCCGGAGCGGGCCCTGCAGGACATCAACGGGGTCGAACTCGCCGACAGTTGGTGGGACTGGATCAACTGGAATTATCTCGGATACCAGGGTCCGGGAAAGAATCCCGACCGCGGCAATTCGTTTGTCGCCGACCGGAATGCGGGCATCTTCAAGCCGGTCTACCTGAAGGTCGCGGGTGACGTCGCACTGGGCTCTGCCGTCGTGAACACCGAACTGCCGCTGCCGCGAACGGATTCCGCACGGCTGACGATCCACGCGCCCGTCCACAACTACTCCACCCAGCAGGTGCGCGGCGTGCTGAAGGGTTCCATCACGCGGGCAGGCAAGCCCACCATCGACGTCGAGCAGCCCGTCACGCTGCTGCCCGGCGAACAGCGCGAAGTCACCTTCAGCCCCGACACATTCGACCAGCTGACGGTGGCGAATCCGGACCTGTGGTGGCCATACACCCTCGGTAAGCCGAATCTCTACGACCTACGGCTGGAGTTCGATCAGCTCGGGCAGGTATCGGATTCGGCTGATCTGCGATTCGGCATCAAAACCGTCACCCAACATCGCGATGACGACGGCGACTTCCCCGATCTGGGTAAGGGCGGCAACTTCTATCTGACCGTCAACGGGCGGGATTTCCTGGTGCGGGGCGCGGCCTACACGCCCGACCTTCTGTTCGCCTACGATCCGGACCGCGAGGACGCGATCCTGCGCTACGTCAAGGACCTCGGCCTCAACATGCTGAGGTTGGAGGGCAAGTTCCCCGGCGAGCACATCGTCGAGAAGGCCGACGAGCTCGGTATCCCGCTGATGTTCGGCTGGATGTGCTGCAACCAGTGGGAAAAGTGGTCGCAGTGGGACGACGAGGACTATCGGGTGGCCGCCGACAGCCTGCGGTCGCAGATCCTGATGCTTCGGTCGCACCCGTCGGTGTTCATCTGGGCCAACGGCAGCGACGGCAAGCCGCCAGCCGGCGTGCTCGCGAAATATCATGCGATTCTGGACGATTCGCATTGGCAGAATGCCACCGTCGACACCGTCTCCTCACTGGCCAGGGACGCGACGGGAGAACGCGACTGGGACGGCATCCACATGGCCGGGCCGTACAGTTGGCGACCGCCGGGCTACTGGTTCAGCGGGCGCTACGGGGCCACCCGCGGATCCACCGCCGAACAGGGCGACAACGAGCACATCCCGCCCTTCGAGAGCCTGAAGAAGTTCATCCCGCCCGACAAGCTGTGGCCGATCAACGACACCTGGTACTTCCACGCGGGCTCCAACCCCGAAAACGCCACCCTGCAGAGCATCAAGCGCGCGGTGGACCGGCGATACGGCCCGTCCGACGATGCCGAGGAGTTCACCCGCAAGGCCCAACTGGCCCACTATGAGTCGACTCGAGCGCAATTCGAGGTGTTCGCCGCGAACGGCTGGGCCAGCCACAAGATGACCATCTACTGGATGCTGAACAATCACTGGCCGTCGTTCTTCGGCAACATCTTCGACTACTACCTGCGTCCCGGCGGCGCGTATTACGGCGCGAAGAAGGGCCTGCAACCGTTGTCGGCGGTGTTCGACTCGTACGCAACCGGCGATCACTCGCAGGCGCACGTGACGCTGGTCAATCAGTCACCCGACGACCGGTCGGATCTACGGGTGCGGGTCCGGGTGTACGACCTGCAGGGCAAGCTGCGCGAGGACCGGACCACCGGCGACCTGACGGTCACCTCGGGCGGCAGCGTCGAGGCCATGACACTTCCGAGGGTGGCCCGCGACTCCGGTGTCTTCTTCGTCCGCGCCGAAGTCGTCGACGACGGCGGTGACGTGGTCGCCGAGAACGTCTATTGGCAGTCGCAGCAGCGCGACGACCTCGGCGATCCGACCAACGATTGGGCGTTTCAGCTGAAGCAGGTGAGCTGGGCCGACATGACCGCGCTGAACTGGATGCCGAAGGTGCCGCTCAAGGTGAGCGCACAACGCTCCGATGCGGCGGGGGACAACGGTGTCACCATCCGCCTGACCAACCCCACCCGGCGGGTGGCGTTCTTCGAGCGGGCGGAGATCCTGAATGCGCCCGACGGCGACGAGATCCTGCCGATCGAGTACAGCGACAACTACGTGACGGTGTTCCCGGGCGAAACCGTCGAGTTGCACGGCGTCGTGCCCACCGACCGCACCAAGGCCAACTGGGTCCGCGTCGCAGGCTACAACTCACCATCGGTGGTCGTGCCGATCGCCTGACTGCGATTTCGGCGTGATCAGTTGCGGTCAGCGCATAGCGCTCAGCGCACCAAATCACGCCGAAATCGCTGTTACCGCTGGCGCAAGGCTGCGGCGATCCGCCGCCACTCCTCGCGCGGGTACTCGTTGGGGTTGGCCGTCAACACCTGAACGCATACGTGGTCGGCGCCCGCCGCCGGGTGCTCGTTCACCCGTGCGATCGCTGCGGCCTCTTCACCCCACGCGATGATCGCGTCCAGCAGCCGGTCACTCACCGATGCCACGTCATCGGCGAGAAGCCGAGCCGCAACATGTTGTTCGCGTGGTTCGGCATCGCCAGATACCTTCTGAGCCAACCGGTCCGATTTCACAGGCCTCGGCGGCGTCCTCGGCGAGGATCACCGTCTGCCGGGGTCTGCCCGACGTCGGGTATCCACAGCGCTGTGTAGCCGCGCTCTTCCAACTCCGCTGGGGCATCGGCTGATTGCGCCTTCTCGCCATAGCGCAGCTGATGACTCCACACACCCACGCCGGAAAGATCCGTGCCTATTCCTATCCCACCGCGGCGAAGTTGACGGTCGCCGTGGCACCGAGTTCGCCGTCGTCGCCGCGGTAGATGTCGACCTGGATGACAACGGACCGCTTGCCGGTGCGCAGAATTCGGGCGACGGCGCGCGCCGGACCGTTGCGGACCTTGATCGGCCGCAGGTAGCGGATGAACAGATCGGTGGTGGCGATGGCGTTGCCGAACGGCGTGCTCCTGGCGGCGAGCTGACCGGCCGTCACATCGGCCATCGTGGCGATCAGGCCGCCTTGCAGCCCGCCGGCGGTGTTCGTCACCCGCTCGTCGACCGGCATCTCCATGACGACGGTGTCGTCGGTGGACGACACCTCCTGCAATCCGATCTGATCGAACAGCTCCCGCAGGGATTTCGGCGCCGTCACGAGAATGACTCTAAGGCAGCGGGGTATCCGGTCCCGATGGCACCGGAGGTTCTTCTCGCGACGGCGCCGGCGTGCGTGCTTCCCGGCGCAGAACTGCTGGCTTACCTCGGCGCCGACACCGCCGAGTGGGATCGGTTCTCCTCGCACTGGGACCAACTGGTGCTCGACGAATATGCGTTGGAGCTGGGCACGACTCGGTTTCGGCGGTACGGACGCTTCGAATTCACGCCCACCGACGGCTCGATGTGGCTGCTGCCCCATGACGTGTTCGCCCAACCGGAGGATTCCAATCCGCTTTACGTCGAGGTTGATCGGCACTTCGAACCCTTGACCGCGGCGTTCGCCGCGGACCCTGTCCTGCCGGCCCTGGTGCGGCTGCTCGGCACGATCGCGACCGCACTGGATGATGTCGCCGGCTGGACGGTGAAAGTGACCCCGTTTCGCGTGCTGGCAGTGGGCGACAACGCAGGCGACCCATCGCCCGAGGGGCCGCATCGCGACGGTGTCACCCTTGTGTCCTCAACGCTGATCGGCAGAGACAACGCTGTCGGCGGGGAGAGCGCTGTCTATGACCGCCACCAGACGCCGCTTATGAAGGCCACGCTGATCGAACCCGGCACGATGCTGGTCAGCGACGACCGATGCACCTTGCACGACGTCTCACCTATTCGAGCGATCGATCCGGCTCGGCCCGCGTGCCGCGACGTTCTCGTCATCACGTTTGGGCCGCTTCGGCGATCAGATCGTCCACCACCCCGGTGAGCGAGCCGCATCGCGCGGCGGAGGCGCGCTGACGATCCGCGCCCGCGCCTCGGGCATCGAGACGCCGCAGAAATGCGGTGACGATGTCGACGTCGCCGCTCTGCACCAGCGCCGGCTTGATGGAGTCGAAAAGCCGGGCGGCCTGGATGGGCGTCGGAAAAATCTGCCCGCCCATCGCGTCTACACCGCAGCCCGCCCAGCCGTCTCGGGCCGCCCGCCTGTACGCCGCCCGCAATAGCTCGTTGGGTGGCCGCAGCCACCGAGCAGCACTGGCGCGCAAGGATCCCGAGTACTACCGCCGCTTCTTTCCTGACGTACCCGACAATCTGCCCCATCCGCGGCCGTCGTCAGACCGGAGCCGCCGCGTGCCGGTGTGATCAGAGATCGGCCCCTATGCTTGATGTATGGGTGACACCGCGGGCGTCGAACTGCCGCCAGGGCCCCGACTGCCCGCCGCAGTGCAGGCCGCTTTGATGGCCCGCTACTGGCCGCGGTTCATCTCCGCATGCCGGCGGCGGTACGGCAGCGTGTTCACGATGCGGATCGCCACCATGGGAACGCTGGTGTATCTGGACGATCCGGCCGAGATCAAGAAGGTGTTCGCCGGAAGTCCCAGTGTCTATCACGCCGGTGAGGCGAATTCCATGCTCGCGGGTCTACTGGGCGACAGCTCGGTGCTGGTGATCGACGGCGACGTGCACCGGGAGCGCCGGCGGCAGATGATGCCCGCCTTCCACCGCGATGCGGTTGCGCGGCAGACCTCGGTAATGGCCGAAATCGCGGCGGCCAACATCGCGACGTGGCCGTTGAACACCGACTTCCCCGTCGCGCCGAAGATGTCGGAGATCACCCTGGAGGTGATCCTGCGGACCGTCATTGGCGCCTCCGATTCCGCTCGCCTCGCGGCGCTGCGCGCAGTGATGCCCGAACTGCTCAACATCACCCCGTGGGCCTCTCTGGCGATCGCGAGCCCGAACCTGCAGCGGCTCGGGCTGTGGCGGTCGCTGCGCCGCAACACGGCCGAAGCCGACCGGCTGCTGTATGCCGAAATCGCGGACCGTCGCGCCGATCCCGGCCTCGCGACGCGCACCGACGCGCTGGCGATGCTGGTGCGCGCCGGCGAAGCCGACGGGTCTTCGATGACCGACCGCGAGCTGCGGGACCAGCTGATGACCCTGCTCGTCGCGGGGCACGACACGACGGCCACCGGGCTGTCGTGGGCGTTGGAGCGGCTGACCAGGCATCCGGCGATCCTCGACAAGGCGGTGCAGGCCGCCGACGCCAGCGCCGCGGGCGACGTGACCGGTGATGAATTCCTCGACGCGGTGGCGAAGGAGACGCTGCGACTGCGCCCAGTAGTCTTCGATGTCGGCCGCATCCTGAAAGAGCCGGTCGAACTGGCCGGCTACCGGCTGCCTGCGGGCGTCATGGTCGCGCCGGGAATCGGTCTGGTGCACAGCAACTCTCGGCAATACCCGCGACCCGACCAATTCGACCCCGGCCGGATGGTGGGCGCCACCCCGGGGCCCACCACATGGCTGCCGTTCGGCGGCGGTAACCGCCGCTGCCTCGGCGCGACGTTCGCGATGGTCGAGATGCGGGTGGTGCTGCGGGAGATACTTCGGCGGGTCGAGCTTGTCACCACCACGGCGGCAGGCGAACGCCAGAAGGTCAAACACGTAATCCTGGTGCCGCACCGCGGTGCGCGCATCCGCGTGCGGGCGACGAAAGACGTTCCAGCGGCGGCTCCGGCGGCGGCCGACGCGCCGTCGTGTATGCATAGTTCGTGAGCGCACGCGCCGGCATCGTCGTCACGGGCACAGAGGTTCTGACGGGACGCGTCCAGGACCGCAACGGGCCGTGGCTCGCCGACCGGCTCCTCGAACTCGGTGTCGAGCTGGCGCACATCACGATCTGCGGGGACCGCCCGGATGACATCGCGGCCCAACTGCGCTTCCTCGCCGACGAGGGTGTCGACCTGATCGTCACCAGCGGCGGGCTCGGGCCGACCGCCGACGACATGACGGTCGCAGTTGTATCCGAGTTCTGCGGGCGCGAACTGGTGCTCGACGACGCGCTCGAGGAAAAGATCGCGGCGATACTCAAGCGGTTGCGGGCACGGTTCACCGATGCGGATTTCGACGCGGTGCGGGCGGCCAACCGCAAGCAGGCGATGGTTCCCGCCGGTGCGACGATCCTCGATCCGGTGGGCACCGCGCCCGGCGTCGTGGTGCCGGGCAAGCCTGCGGTCCTTGTGCTGCCGGGCCCACCGCGCGAGCTGCAGCCGATGTGGCACACCGCGGTGCAGACCGCCGCCCTGCAAGAGGCGATTGCGGGCCGGACGGAGTACCGCCAGGAGATGGTACGGATGTTCGGGCTGCCGGAATCCGGTCTGGCCGAGACGCTGCGCGAGGCGCAGGACCGCGTCGACGGGTTCGATCGGCTGGAGATCACCACCTGCCTGCGACGCGGTGAGCTCGAGATCGTCACTCGCTACGAGCCGGATGCGGCACCGGTTTACGCCGAACTGCTGAATGTTCTGCGGGAACACCATGCACGCCAGATCTTTTCGGAGGACGGCACGCTGGTCGACGACCAGGTCGCGGCGCTGCTGGCGAATCGGCGCATCGCAACGGCGGAGTCCTGCACGGCGGGCCTCGTCTCGGCGCGCCTGACCGACATACCCGGTTCGTCCGCATACGTCACCGGTGGGGTGGTGTCCTACAGCAATGAGGCGAAAACCGACCTGCTGGGCGTCGACGCGACGCTCATCGAGACACACGGGGCGGTGTCCGAGCCAGTGGCGGAGGCGATGGCCCGCGGTGCGCTGGACCGCTTCGACGCCGACACCGCGGTCGCGACCACCGGCATCGCCGGGCCCGGCGGAGGCACGAAGGACAAGCCGGTGGGCACGGTGTGCTTCTCGGTGATGCTCGCCGACGGCCCGACATTGACGAGAACTCTTCTGCTGCCCGGTAACCGGTCCGATGTGCGGGAGCGCTCGACGACCGTCGCGATGCACCTGCTGCGACGCGCCCTGCTCGGCGCGAAAGACCCTGCGCTGCTTCGGGACTGAGGTCAGGCCTCGACCGCTGCGCGGAACGCCCGCTCGGCGTCGTCACCGTGCACGGCGAAGACCACCCGCGTCACGGTCCGAGGCTGGTGCCGGCGAACCGCACCGACCATCAGCTCGGCGGCGCGCTGGAGCGGGAAGCCGCCGACGCCGGTCCCGAACGCCACCAATGCGATTGAGCGACAACCTAATTCGTCGGCGACGGACAGTGTTGAGCGGGTGGCGCGTTCGATGATCTCGGCCGATGTCGGCCCACCCGGCTCCATCGTCGCGGCGTGAATGACATGACCGGCGGGCATGTCGCCGGCGGTGGTCGCGACGGCCTCGCCGAGACCGATCGGCGCCTTCGAATCGGATTCTCGCTGCACATCGGGTCCCCCGGCGCGCGAGATCGCCGCCGCCACCCCACCGCCGTGTCGCAGCTGTGTGTTGGCGGCATTGCTGATGGCGTCGACGTCCAGCTTCGTCACGTCGGCCTGCAGCACTTCCACTTCGATCATTGCCGGTTCCTCACTCGTCGTCGGTCACGGTGAAACCGGCCAACCAGTCCTCATGCATCTCGTCGTCGATGGACACCCGCCACTGGTAACGCTGACCCGCGGTCAGCTTGAGCGAAGGGATGGTGGCGGTGAACGGGATGGTAACCGGGGTGCCCTCGGGATGCACGGGTTTGTGGCGGGCCTTGATGACTCCGTGTTCGGTGTGGGCGACGCGCACCCCGTCGCTGTCGACCAGTTCGGCGCGGATCGGGAACGACGTGTTCAGTTCCGCCCACTCGACCTCGACGAAGATGACCAGCGCGTGTTGGGGGACCGGCGTCGGGCTCACCGTCCAGCCGAGGCCGAGCGCGTGCACGGTGCCCGCCTGATCCAGCGCAGCGCTCTGGGCGAGCAGCACGATCGCTCTCATGAATCAATCGGCGCCTGCGCGGTCCCACACTTCGAGCATCGAGCGCAGGATTTCCTCGGCGCGGCCCAGCCCGCCGAGGTGGCTTTCGCCCGGCATGGGGAACAGCTCCGCGTCAGGCAGCCTCGACACCACATGTTGACCGTGCGCGTAGGGGACGATGTGGTCGGCGTCGCCGTGCCACCACCGCACGTGCACCTTCACCTCGTCCAGCCGAAATCCCCAGTCCCGGGCGAACGCGATGATGTCGTAGAACGGCGCGGCAAGTTGCTTGCGACTGCCGTTCAGCAGGTCGTCGAGAAACATGGCCTTGATCTCGGGGCGCGCCAGCAGCTGCCGGTCGGCGGGCGGTGATACCAGCCCATACAGATCGGCCGCCGGTCCCGCGAACGGCCGGATCAGCTGAACGAGCGATAGCGCAGTCAGCCGGATCGGCCAGCCCGCGACCCGGAGCAGCGGCGCGACCCGCGTTCCCAGGTTGCCCATCAGTCCGCCGCCGATGCTGTCGGGTCCGATCGCCGGAGCAACGCCTCCCACCACGCCGGCGGCTATCACGCGTTCAGGCATCGCCGCGGCGCACGCGAGGGTGTAGGGACCGCCGCCGGACAGGCCGACGACCGCCATCTTGTCGATACCCAGCGTGTCCGCGATGGTGCGCAGGTCCTCGGTGAACTCGAGGACGTTCTGGTACTGGTAGGGCGTTGAGGACCCGATCCCCGGCCGGTCGATACCGATAAGGCGGACATTCGCCTTCTCGGCGTAGGCCCGCGCCTCGGTGGGGATCTGCCTGCGGGCGCCCGGAGTGCCGTGCAGCCAGAAAATGGCTCGCCCCTGGGGAGCGCCGAACTCGGCGAACCCGACCTGGCGGCCCTCGCCGACGGCGATGTTTCCCTCGAGCTTCGGGCGATCGATTGCGACAACCATGCCCAGAGTGTCGCATGTCGGCTGCGGAGGCCTGTCGGGCTCCGGGGACATCATGGCGCATCATGACGCTATGGCCGGTGACGAACTCGACGAACTCTACGGAGTCAAGCCGGAAGAATTCACCGCCCGCCGCGCCGAGCTCGCTGCCGCCGCCAAGAAACGCGGTGACGCCGACGCGGCGAAGCGGATCTCGGCAGCGCGCAAGCCGACCACGGCGGCGTGGGTGGTCAACCTGCTCGCGCTGAGCAATGAGGACGTCAGACATTCGCTGACCGAACTGCGGGAGCGGCTGAGGGCGGCGCACGCCACCATGGACGGCGCCGCCATCCGGGAGCTGACCACCGAGCAACGGCGGCTTGTCGACGAGTTGTCGCGCGCCGCTCTCGATGGCGCCGATGTGGCGAACCCGTCGGCAACGCTGCGAGAGGATGTCACCGGAACACTGCAGGCGGCCATCGCGGACCCCGACGTGGCCGACCGGCTTGGTCATCTGGCCAAGGCAGAGCAGTGGTCCGGCTTCGGCGATTTCGGAACGACGACAGCGGTTTTCACTGCCGAGCGCAGCGCTAGAAGATCGCCGGAGATGAAACCGGAGCCGGAGGAGACCGGCGAACCGGAGCCGCGTGACGACGAGCGTCAGTCGGCGCGCGAGGCAGAGCAGGCGAAGGCGGCGTTGGCCGCCGCCGAGAGCGCCAAGGACGACGCCGACAACGAATTATCAGACCGGCAAACGGATCTCGCGGTGGCCCGGTTGCGTGTCGATGAGATGCGGCAGCGCCTCGAGGATGCCGAGCGCAAGCTCGACGTCGCCGAAAATGCCTACGGCGAAGCCAAGCAGGCCAGCCGTGATGCCAGCGCAGCGGTCGAGAAGGCGAAGTCGCGGCTGAAGCGATCCAGGCGTGCACGGTAGTTCGGATCTGCAATACTGCGACCATGCCACGCGCTTTGTTGGTCATCGCCGCCGTGCTGGCCGTCTTCGTCAGCGGATGCGGCTCGAAGATCAATCCGGATGGCGCGGCGAAGTCTGTGGTCGACGTGGTGTCGCGACAGACGAAGTTCAAGCCGAAGGATGTCAGCTGCCCGGAAGGGGTGGACGCGGCGGTCGGGACGGAATTCGACTGCACATTCACCGGGCCCGGGGGCAAGGAATACACCGCCCACATGAAGGTGACGAAGGTCGACGGCAACAACGTCGAGTTCTACGTCCAGTCACGGCCCAGCTGACTCCGCCTTCCTCGACCGAGACACCAGGCGATACTCGATCATCGGTTCCCGCTTGATGACTGTGCTGCCTGCCGTGACTTTCAACTCGGTGGGGGACAGGGCATAGACGACCCCTCCCCGCTGCGCGAGAAAGCCACGCGCTGAATCTGTTTCGGCGCTTGTCCGCAGCACCGCTTGATCGCTCAGCCGAACGCCGAGATACTCGTATTGTCCGGCTCGTTCGGCGCAGATGACGACAAGTGAGCCCGCGGTGCGGCCGATCGCGAACGCCGGTTGCGTTCCACCGCAGCGCGCAGACGATTCGACATAGCCTTGGTCGTCGGAGAGGAAGCGTGCCGGAGATGGCTGGCGTGGTGGTTGCGCGTCCGGCGTGTGCAGCGGTGCCCCTTGCGATGGTGCTGGCGGATGATCAGCGCCCGCAATGGGCTCGCCGGTGGACCGGTTGGTGATCATCCCGACGAACGCCAGCGCGACGACCAGGACGGCGACGATCACGACGTGAAGCACCGCGTCGCCGGAAAACCCTTGAGCCGCAGAAGTTTTACGAGGCGCGGGTGGCTTTCGGTGTCTGCCCCCGGAATGCGATCGGCCTGGCTTGGAAGCAGCCCCGGTAACGCGACCCCGAGTGGCCAACATCGCTCCCGTCATACAGCATCGTCACAATCCGACAGCCCTTACGGCGCGGTGACCATTCTGCACGACGCGACGGCGCGAAAGACGTCCCCTCGAAAGCGCTGACGACGGCTACAAAACGCGAATGCACTGGCCGCTCAATGAGCAACCAGTGACATCCGCGCTATGTCGTGCAACTTTCGCCTTCGGCCAACTCGCGCGGGTTCGCCGCGGATCGTGGCCGCAATCCTTTTGTCGGGGAGTCGCTTACGCGACGAGGGGCGGGGGGACAGGTGCGCCGGGCGGCGGCGGCAGCGGCTCGCCCGGGAGGCGGAGGCAGCGCACCGGGAGGCGGCGGAGGCAGCTCACCAGGAGGCGGCGGCAGTTCGCCCGGCGGCGGGGGCATCGGCGCATCCATGGCCACAGGGACGACGACGCCCTCCGGCGGAAGCGGCTCGCCCGGCGGCGGGGGGAGCACGCCCGGGGGCAGCGGCTCGTCGGGCGCAGGCGCCTCCGGGGCCATCTCGAGGTACATGTGCCTGGAGAACTGCTTCTGGTAGGCGCCGCCGCCACCAACCCGCACGCCGCGGCCGCCCTCTCCGGACGAGACCGGCGTCCCGTCGGGCAGGGTGGCGGCCGTGTGGCCGCGGTTCCAGCCCACGTTGAGGGCACCGGGCTTGGTGCCGTACTGGAAGCCACGCGCCTTCAGAGCGCTTTCGATGTTGCCGGTGTTGAACCGGTCGCCATAGACGGGACGTCCGGTTGCGGCGTTCGTAACGAAGGACACCAGGCCCGAGCAGTCCGTGCCGGCGGCCGAATCTCCACCCGAGATGTATGGCGTGCCGGACAGCTGCTGGACAAGTGTCAGCAGTGATGCGGTAGCGACAGCAAACATGGCGACGGACAGTAACAGAAGTGCAATTACAGTCTCAAAATCTGTGATGCCCTTCACTATTCATTTCCGCAGTGCGCTGCTTCACTTTGTACGGTATTCGAACTAACTTGTCGTGCAACCAGAATCGTTAGTGATGTCTATGGCGCGCATGTCTAGCTGGGGGTTCTGAGGCCACGTAAAGCATTGGCAATCAAGCATTTTCGGTGTACTCCAGCCGTTCAGCGCGGATTTTACCCCGGGCGCCGCGCCGTTCAACTCCGCACATCTGTTGGCCATCGCACGGCTGCTGCAAATCCAGCAAAGAAATCGCTCTGACCACCTGCGCGCAGCCGATTAGCTGCATATTGCCGACGCGCAGCCTCCCGGCTGCTTGTAGTGCGACAATGGCGACGATGGACGACGTGTTCAAGGCGTTGGCCGATCCGACCCGGCGCCGGCTGCTGGACAGCCTGAATGAGCGAAACGGTCAGAGCCTTCGCGAGTTGTGCGCCGGCCTGTCCCTGGCCCGCCAGTCGGTGAGCAAGCACCTGGCGGTGCTCGAGGCCGCCCATCTCGTCCTTACCGAGCGACGCGGGCGGGAGAAGCTCCATTTCCTCAACGCCGACCCGATCCGCGCGGTCGCCGACCGCTGGATCAAGCAGTACGAGCACGCGCCGGGGCAGCCGTTCCGGCAGTGGACCAACTGGCCCGACGAGCTGGCTCACCCGTAGGCGAGCAATAGAGGTATGCGCTGTTCGGCGCTCGTCAGCGAGCCGTGGTGACCGACCAGCGACGACTCCATCGGCTCCACGCTCCGCCGAACGATCGTCGCCGATCCACGTGCGGCCGCAACGACATCGCCGATGCGCACGCGGACCTCGTCGCGGACCGGAGCGCCGAACCAGCCCGCGGCGATCGCCTCGTCGCGCGATGCCACCCACGCGCGGTCGGCGAGCGTCTCCCGCCACGCCGCGAGCACAGATTCGGCTGCGCCGTCATCGACGTAGACGTGCCGCGCTCGGGGCTCACCGCCGACGGCCTGCACGCCGTCGAGCAGGGGAGCGCTGTCGTCGATGTCGACGACAGCGTCCTCGGTGGCGGTCACCATCCCGTGGTCGGCGACGATCGCGAGCAGACCGCCCGGCGGCAGGCCCTCGACCAGAGACTCGACGAGCCGATCGACCTCCCGGAGTTGCAGTCGCCATGCGGGCGAACCGGGACCGTAGAGATGCCCGAGGAGATCCACCTCGCCGTGGTAGCCGTAGCAGAATCCGCCTGCTACGACGGCGGCGCGAACTCCCGCGGCCAGGTCCCCGAGCGCCTGCACGCCGACATAGCGGCCGCCGCGCAGCACCGCCCGAGTCAGACCGGAACCGGAGAACTCCGCACCGGACACGACGCTCACCGCGACACCGGCCGAGGCCGCCCGTTCGAAGGTCGTCGGCATGGGTTGCACCCGCTCCGGCGGGATCGTAGCGCGAAGGTCGTCACCCCACGGGTGCGGGCGCCAGCGCAACGGGTTGAGCATGCCGACGCCCGGCAGCCGGAACGACAGCCCCACCAATCCGTGCTCGCCGGAACGGCATCCGGTGCCGAGAGCGGCCAACCCGGCGACAGTGGTCGACGGGAACCCCGCTTGCAGGGTCCGGCCGCGCAGCGCCGCCATCACCGGGGCGTCCGCGGCGTACGCGTCGAGGAGTTCGGCGCCGAGTCCGTCGATCAGCAGCACGCATGCACCACGCACCTCCGCCGCCAGATCGATCCGGCGGTCGAACCCGGCAACCCCCATCGCCGCCAGCATGGACGGCACCACGTCGGCCAGGTGAGGGGTGTGCGGGTCCGGCTGCGGCAGGTCCACACCGCGAGCCTGCCATAGTCTTTGCACTATGCCGCTGCCGATGACGACCGTCGCAGGCATCGGGCTGGCCATGCTGCTCGGTGCGTGCGCCGCGCCGAACCCGACCCCGGCGCCCACGCAGGCCGCGGGTCCCACGTCCCCGGCCTCGGCCGCCGCCCAGAGGACGGACGAGCCGACCCCTGCCGATGACACCTTCTCGATCGGCTCCGCCGCCACCGACACGATCGGCGGTTACCTCCCTGACGGTCAGATGCTGTCCCCGTTCGATGTGACCAACCCGGTGATCGGATGGCTGGATCCGGCGTTGCTGGCAGCCGTTCAGAAGGCAGCCCGCGATGCCAAGGGCGGCGGCGTCGACGTGCAGATCACGTCCGGCTGGCGGACCAAGGGGTTCCAGCAGCGACTGTTCGACGACGGTGTCAGAACATATGGAAGCGTCGAGGCCGCACAGCAGTTCGTCGACTCACCCGAGACCTCCCAGCACGTCGTCGGCAAGGCCGTCGACGTGGGGCCGGTCGAAGCCGATAAGTGGATGATTCGCAACGGTTCTCGGTACGGCCTGTGCCAGATCTATGCCAACGAGATATGGCATTTCGAGCTCGCGGCCGATGAGAACGGTCGCTGTCCGCCGTTGAGGCCGAACGCGGCCGGGTGACCTCACGCGGCGCCGGTCGCGATGCGGGCCGCGACGTCGACCACCACGGCGCGGGTTCCGGGATCGTCCGAAGCGCTGTATCGGTCCGCGACCGGGTCGTAGTCCGCGCCCGCAATCGACCCGTGGTCGGCGTCGAGTTCGACAAGCTCGACCGGCCAGCCGTGGTTTTCGAGATCCGCGGCGAACTCGCGGCTGGCCGACACACCGACGACGTCGTCGGCGGTTCCGTGCAGCAAGGTGAACGGCGACGGCGGGCCGCCGTTCGCCAGGTCGGCAGCCGGCCGGTTGCCGGATATCGGGTCGGATGCGGCGAACGCGCCTGCCAGACAAACCGATTGGCGCAGCCGGACGTCGTGCCGGGCGGCGTTCACGGTCAGTCCGGCCGCCGCCAGGCCGCCCATCGACCAGCCCACCAGCGTCAATCCGCCGCCGGCCGTCCCGCGCTGCTGCGCGAAGCGCACCGACTGCAGGAGATCGCTGCGCCCCCCATCGGCGGAATGCGGATCCCAGTCGGGCACCACCACCGCCAGGCCATGACCGGCTACCTGCTCGGCAAGCAGCCGAATTGACGTGCGCGCGTTGCTCTGCATGCCGTGCCAGATCAGCACGGTCGGCTGCCCGGGGTCGCCGAAAAGGTCGACCAATCGACCGGGTGCGTATTCGACGGTGTCCATACCGTCGAGGCTACGTAGCCGCCGGGTCGATGCGACGAAGTCGCTTGTACCACCGCCTGTACCATCTCTCCATGCCGAGAGAGGACAGCCTCTCCAGTCGCTTCGACTACTTGTTCGAGCCCCTCGGCGTCGGGGAGCCGACGGATGCCGCCACCGAGGTCAAGGCCGCGCCGACCAGGTCATCCCATGCCAGCACGCCCTCGCGAGGCGCCGACGCACCCGTCCGGATGGCATTCGCGGCGTTCCTCCCCGCCACGCTCGGGGCCGTCGCGGTCATCGCCGTGCTGCTGATGCAGCGGCCGGGCGAGCCCACCGATCCGATCGACGTGCCGCTCGAACCGACTCCGATGTCAACGGTCGCCGAGATCCCCGTCCCGGCCGCGCCGGTTCCACCTGCCGCCACGGTCGCGGTTCCGACCGAGGCGCCACCAACCATCGATCCGGATCCGCCCCGCCTGTCCGCCCCTCAACCGGAGCCGACGCAGACGTCCTCGCCCCGTCAATCCCAAGGCGGCCCGGCGATCTCGCCGGCCACCCGGGCGCCGATCAGCGTTGCCCCCGAAACGCGTCCGCCGTTCCCCAATCAGGCGCCGCGGGGCAGCGGTGGACAGGGCGGCGGCCTTCTCGGGGGGTTGTTGTGATCGATGCGCGGGGATCCTACGAGCGCCTGCGCGTCGCACACCTGGCCGCCGTGCAGTGTGCTCTCGGAGATCACATCGGCCGGCTCACGTGGTCGCGCCGGCAGATCGAGCGCTACCAGACCGCGCGTCTGCGCTCCCTGCTGGCCTACGCCCGGGAGCGGTCGGCGTTTCACGCTCGCCGGCTGAGTGGCATCGATCCGTCGATGGCGACAGCCGCCGACCTGGCGCGCATACCGGTGATGACCAAGGCGGAGGCGCAGGACGAGTGGGATGACATCGTCACCGTTTCCGACCTGAGCCGGGCGCGCGCCGAACGGATTCTGGCTGAGCAGCTTTGGTTTTCGTATACGCCGAGCGACCAACAGATCTTCAGTTCCGGTGGGTCGAGCGGCGTGCGCGGGGTCTATGTGTGGGATTGGCACTTCTTTGTGTCCATTGCGGCTCTGGCATGGCGCCTCCAGGCCCGGGAGGAGCTGGCTGCACCGGACTCGCCCACCAGGCTCGCCGTGCTGGCAGCCGGCACGCCGCCGCATGCCAGCACGCCGCTGTTCGATGTGCCGACCGCGTCGGCGATGCGGACCGTGGTCATACCCGCCGGCGCCCCCATCGACGAGATCGCCGCGGCGGTTGCGGCGGCCCGACCTACCCATCTGGTGGGGTACGCAACCGTGGTCGGACAGCTCGCCCGCGCATCCCTGGCCGGCCGGCTCGATATCCGCCCGGTCCGGGTGAGCACCAATTCCGAGCCGCTTCTCGACGAGGACCGGCGGGCAATTCGCGAGGCCTGGGATGCACCGGTACACAACCTCTGGGGCTCAACGGAAATCGGCGTACAGGCGGTCGGTTGCGGACGAGGCGAGGGCCTGCACGTATGTGAGGACGAGGTCGTACTCGAACGCGTCGACGAACACGGCGCACCCGTCGGGCCGGACGAACCGGCTGCCAGAACACTGGCCACCGGGCTCGCCAACCGCACGTTTCCGTTCATTCGCTATGACCTCGGCGACCAGGTGACCTGGCTGCCGGGACAGTGTGCCTGCGGAAGCGCCTTCGCGAGGGTCGCCGACATCGGCGGCCGCCGCGACGACGACTTTCGCTACGGCACCGTCTCGATACCGGCAAGCGTGTTCCGGTATGTGCTCGGCACCGATCCGCGCGTCTCCGAATACCAGGTACACCAAACCGCCCGTGGCGCTGACGTTCTCGCCGTCGGTAAGCCCGACGCCGATGCGTTGGCCTCCGCATTGGACGATGCGCTGCGCAGGCACGGCCTGTCCGACCCGGTGATCGCCGTCCGCGTCGTGGACAGACTGCAACGCCACGCGTCGACCGGGAAGCTGAAGCGCTTCGTCCCGCTTCCTTAGTCGCGCGCGAAACCTTTGCCGCGCATGAGGAAATCGGCGAGGTATCCGTCGTGCGGCATACCGGGTGCCGTGTGGTAGGTGGGGTAGTGGCCGCTGTAGACGTTGGCGATGCCAGGCTCGGCGATCAGGTCGTCGATCAACGCATCGTCGCCGGTGATGGCGTTGACCACAAGCGAACGGCGCAAGGGGGTCACTCCGTCGTCCCGCGACCACGGGGATACCCATACGCACGGGAACGGCAACTCGGTGTCGAGCACATCGGGATCCGCCGCGGCGAGCAGGTGTACGGCTGGGCGCAATGCCGCGTGCCCGTCACCGAGGTCGGCGACCACCTGGTCCGCGCCGAGCACCGGTCTGGTGGTGGCAGCCTTGGCGGTGACGTATTCGGCCAACGCCATGGCCTTCGCCAACGGTTGAACCGGCAGGACCGCACGTTCGTCGGTGACGGGCAGCGGCACGATCGATGACAGTCGTTCGGCGATCTGCCGTGCCACTTCCGGCGCATCCGTCTCGCACAGCACCGCCGTCGTGTTGACGCACGCCTTTCCGCCCAGGTGGGTAATGGAATCGACGATCACCTCGAGATAGTCGCGCCAGTCTCGGTCAGCGGTGATCAGAATTTTGGTCCGGCCGGGGCCGTTCACGAACACGTTCGGGTCCTCGGCGTAGGCCTCCACGACGTCCTGACCGCCGTAGACCATCGCGAGGTCGGCACCATCGACGAGCTCGTCCGCACCGCCGTAATCGGTCGGCATGAACACCACATCGAGATCTCGAAAACCGCTCTCCCGCAGCGCGTGAACCACGCGATGCCCGGTGAACGGCTCGCGCCGCGACGGGCGGACGGCGACGCGATAGCCCAACGCCAAGGCCTGCGGCCACAACGCGTGCACGCCCGGGGCATTCCCCGAGGCAAGCACGGCGAACACCTCTCCGCGACGGCTCCACACGGCGCCGCTGCCATGCACACCGCGCCAGTCGCTCGTCGCGCCGGACGGACAGGCGGGTCGAACCGCCTCGAACGCCGTGGCCAGTCCCTGGGCGACCGCGCGGGCCCCGTGCCGTGCCGCGGCGATCGGCACGCCCGATACCCGGCTGGCGAGTCGGACATACGCCTCGAAGTCCAACCCGCCGATGACTGCGTTCCGGAACGCCTCCGCAGCTTGCGTCAACCCCGCTCTGCGCTGCGCAACCGGCAACGGCCGCGTCCTGCGTTGCGCAGTGAGGGCGCGCGCCACATACAGCTTCGGCGCAATAGTCAACTCGCCGACCGCAGCCCCCGTCGTGTCGGTGATCAGTTCGCGATTGCGCGACCGGTACTCACCCGCCGGGCCGAGCGCGTCGACGGCGATCAATACACGCCCTCGATGACGGCCTCGCCGTCGAACGTCTGCACCGGCCTGACGTCACTGACCGAGTCACCGATCTGCCCTTCGCGACCCGCCGTCCGCACGGCGCTGTCGCGTTCGAGATTGTTCGGGATGAACATGCCCTTGCTGATGTGGTTCATGACGATCTGGCCGCGCTCACCGTAGGGCACCGTCTCGCCGGTGTCGGGATCGACGACGCGGAACGTCACATAAGGTGTCCGCGGATCGAAAACGAAACCGCCGGAACCGATTTCTCGGGTGGTCGCCTGCGACAGGATCATGGTGCTGCCGAACGCCATCGTGATCGCCGTACCGGGGAAGATGCCGCGCAGGATGTCGAGCGTGTCCACATCGACGTGTGCGCCGCTGAGCAGCAGCCATCGGATCTTGTGGTTGACCAGGTTCACATCGGAATCGTTACGGGCGATGGCCTCGAGCAGCGGCGGGGTGGCGTGCATATTGACCACACTCTGGGTCTGCAGAATCCATCTGGCCTGTTCGAGCACGTGGTCGAGGTAGGCCGCCACCTCGCGGGTCGCGTTGCGGGCGGCCAGTCGCTTCACCCACCGCGGGTCGAGGTCGATGGCATGGAAAACGGAGCCGAGACGCTCGCAGATGCGTCGCGAGAAGAAGCTGACGCCGTGCGGTCCACTCGGCATGAGGCACAGGAACCCGCCGCCGGGCACGAACCCGCCGACGGTGAAGTCCTCGGTCTGCCACTCGACGACTTGCTCGACCCAGTCCGGCAGCTGGGCAGTGCGTTTGGGCGCGCCCGTCGTGCCTCCGGATTCGAAGACCTGCGGCACCGGCGGAGGCGATCCGTATCCCCGGGGGATCAGATCTTCCACGGGCACCTCGCGCAACACGTTGACCAGGTTGGGAAACAGCCGAAGATCATCGAAGGTGTTGATGTCGGTGAGCGGGTCGAATTCGAGGTCCTTTGCCGCCCGCAGCCAGAACGCGGATCCCGTGTCGTGCCCGAAGTGCCATGCCATCGCGGCCCGTAGATAAGCCTCCGCGTCGTCGACCGCTGCCCGACGAGGCACGTCAAGAAGCGAGAAGTCGGCGTTCGGCACGCACCGATCGTGTCGTACACGCGTCGGGGCGGGCAATCGTCGGAACCGAACGTTTCCTTCGTGTTCATCCCGCTAGCGTGGAATCCATCGCACGGAACCGGAGGGAGAGGATCAATTCATGCCCGAGGAATTGACGGGGCAAGCGAAGCTGTTCGACGCTCTGACGACCAAGGGCACCGCGTTCACCCGCGATGAGCGCCTGAAGTACCGTCTGCTGGGCCTGCTGCCCACCGCGGAGAAGACGCTCGACCAACAAACCGAGCACTGCTGGCACGAGTTCTCAACGCGCCGCGACGATCTCGATAAGCACATCTATCTGCGTGCGTTGCAGGATCGAAACGAAACGCTGTTCTATCGCGTTCTGCGGGACCACATCACCGAGACCATGCCGATCGTGTACACCCCGACGGTCGGGGTGGCCTGTCAGCGCTTCAGCGAGGTCTATCGGCGACCGCGGGGACTCTTCGTGTCCTATCCCGACCGCGACCGGCTCGCGGAGGTCATCGACAACCGTCCTCACCGCGACCCCGCCGTGATCGTCGTGACCGACGGGCAGCGCATTCTCGGCCTGGGCGATCAGGGAATCGGCGGCATGGGTATCCCGATCGGCAAGCTGTCCCTCTACACCCTCATCGGCGGCATCGATCCGGCGCGCACGCTGCCGATCGTCCTCGATGTGGGCACCGACAACGTCGAACTCCTGGAAGATCCGCAGTACCTCGGCTGGCGCCACCGGCGGATCGACGACGACGAGTACTACGCCTTCATCGACGACTTCGTGGCCACCGTGCACGAACAACTGCCCAACGTGCTGCTGCAGTGGGAAGACTTCGCCACCGCGCATGCCCAGCCGATCCTCGAGCGGTACCGAGACACGCTGCTGACGTTCAACGATGACATCCAAGGCACCGCAGCGGTGACGCTGGGCGCGCTGCACGGCGCATCCAAGGTCGCCGGTCGTCCGCTGTCGCAGCAGCAGGTGGTGATGCTCGGCGCGGGGTCGGCGGGCATCGGCGTCCTCGACATGGTGCAGCGCGAGATGATGGCGCAGGGCCTTTCCGCGGCGGAGGCGGCGGCGCGGATCTGGGTTGTCGACATTCAGGGCCTGCTCACCGACGAGCGCAACGATTTGTCGACGGGACAGCGGAAGTTCGCCCAGCCGGCGAACCGCATCACGAACTGGGCGCTCTCGGGTCCGCCTCAGCTTGCCGATGTCGTCCATCACGTGGATGTCGGGATATTGATGGGGCTGTCCACCGCGGCGGGCGCGTTCACCGAAGACATGGTGCGCGAGCTCGCAGCAAAGGCCCAGCGTCCCATCATCTTTCCGTTGTCGAACCCGACCAGCCACGCCGAGGCGCACCCCGCTGAGCTGGACGCATGGACGGGTGGACGGGCGCTGATTGCCACCGGGTCACCGTTCGCGCCGTTACAGCACGACGGTGTGGAGCGGCCGATCGCCCAGTGCAACAACGTCTACATTTTTCCCGCCATGGGACTCGCCGTGACGGCGGCCCAGGCCACTCGGGTCACCGACGACATGATGAGGGTCGCGGCCGCCACGCTCGGTGACGCGTCGCCTGCCCTGTCGGATCCGCTGGCGCCGCTGCTGCCTGCGTGGTCCGACGTTCCCGATGTCGCGCTGCGTATCGCCCATGCCGTGGCGGCCCAGGCCGTCGCCGAGGGAGTCGCGCCGCCCCGCAGCGGCGACGAATTGGCGCAGCGCATCACCGAGGTGCACTGGACACCCGAATACCGGATGTAGCGACCCCGGCCTCTAGGTGCGGCGGTAGTGTTCCACGAAGCGCCTCAGGATGGTCGGCGGATACTCGATATGGTGTTGCCGCGCTGCGGCTTTCAGCGGTTCGGCAGACTCGGGCGCGAAGTAGCCGTGGTTCTTGTAGACGTCGATCCTGGTCAGGATCCCCTGCAGATCCAGTTCGGGATGGAACTGGGTCGCGTAGGTGTTGGCGCCGACCCGGAAGGCCTGAATGGGGCAGGCGGGTGACGATGCGAGGCATACCGCTTGCACAGGAAGCGAGCTGGCCGCCTCTTTGTGACCGCCGAATGCGTCGAACTCGTCGGGCAGCTCGGCGAACAGCGGCTCGTCACGGCCGGCATCGGTCAGCGTGACGGTGACGGCGGCGACGGGTTCCGGGTAGCTGCGGTCGACCGTGGCTCCGATGACGGAACCGAGCACGCCGACGCCGTAGCAACAGCCGAGGAAGGGGAAGTCGCGATCCACGATCTGATCGACCAGCGACAGCAGCTCGGACTCGACGCGTCGTTGGGTCGGGCTCTTCGCATCTTGCGGATCGCTGACGTTGTACGGCCCGCCGCCGAGGATGACGCCGGACCAGTCGTCGAAGTCGACGGATCCCAGGGGCCGGTGGGTCAGGCGGATTCGGTGCATCCCGGTCTCGTCGAGCCCGGCGAACCGCATCATCGCCTGGTACTCGTCGTCGGCCGCTGCGTCCTCGCCGCGGATCGAGAGCATCAGAAACGGCGCGTGGTCACAGTCTTTCGGCATGGCGGTTCCCGGTGTCAGCAGAACCCGAAGCAGCCGCGGCGGCGGCCGCCGCTGTCGCGGTTCGGAGCGTCGCCGGGGGTGTTGGAGTCGCTGCCGGGAACGGGTTTCGGCACCGGCGCGACGCTCATCGGCGCTCGGGTGACGTCGACCCTCGGCTTCTGCGCCGGGCTCGGGTCGCTGTACCGCGGCGAGTACTGCCGCTGCGGCGGTGAATAGGTGCGCTGAGCCGGCGGCGGTGGCGGGGGCGGCGGTGGCGGCGGGGGAGAGGGCGGCCGTTTCGCAGTGCTCACCGCCGTGGGCGGAGCCTTACTCGGTGTGGGTTCGGCGCTCGTCGACGCCTCGGTGCTCGACTGTTCGACCGCCGTGGCCGGGGTCCGCGCAAGCAGCCACCCGCCACTCGCCAGAGCGACGATGACCGCGGCAACGAGCACGGCCGCCGCCGGCTTGGAGCGGTACCACGGTTGCCCACGGTATGTCGACACCCCGAAGTCGAGGGCACCGCGCACGTAACCGACGTCGGGGTTCGGCCGTGCGCGCCGGGGCGGAGCCGGGGGCGGTATCTCGTCGCGCTCGTCCCATCGATCGGGATCGGCCGGTTCTGCGATGAATTCGTCGACGCCGCGCTCGTCGGGATCGGCAACGAGGTCGTAGACGCCGACGTGCTCGGCGAGCATCTCGGCAACGGACCAGTCGTAAGGCAGGTCCTCCACGCCGGCAACGGGAATGGGCTCGGTCGCCGGCTCATGGTCAACGGGCGCCAGGACCTCGGCGGGCAGGTGCCGTGAGTAATCGAAGTCTTGGTCGGGGGCGCCACCGGCCCGCGCTGGTGTCGCAGTGCCCAACGACGTCAAAAGAGCTTGGTCAGCGGCCCGGCGAAGGGCGCGACGCTCCATCAGCCGATTGACACGCCCCACACAGACAAGCCTAACGGGGCGCAGGAGGTGCTGTGTACGCCGATATCGTCGTTTGCCGGCAGCCACCTGGCGGAATTTTGACTGACCGGCTTATTGCTGCCACACAGACGAGCCCTCAGTCCTCCTTGCGGATCATTCGCATCAGCGCCTCGTGATCGGGTGCCAGCAGTTCTTCGATTCGGGGATGGTTCACATCGGCGACGATGACCTCTCCGACGTCTTTGTTGACGTCGCGGAAGATGCCGTGCGACTTCATCTTCTCGGTCTGGTAGATGTTGTCCTCCGTCGGCTTGATGTAATACACCGCCTCGGCCTTGAAGCGGTGGATCAGCCACAGATGGATCAACGTCATCAGCCGCTTCTGACGTAGATGCCCGGCGAATGTGTTCTGGTCACGCACCGTCAGGATGCTGCGGCCGTTTCGGTCCTTGATGGGGTCGACGAGCACATTGGCGAGCTTCTCTTCCTCGCCGTTTCGTTCGCCGTAGATCCCGAGCTCGAGCACTTCGCCACCCGGGCGCAGCGGACGGAACTGCACGCGCAGCTTCTCACCGAGCTGATAGTGCTCGCTCCACATCCCCAGCCACTCCTCGAGCAGCTTCTTGGGCACCTCGGTCTGCACGAGGTGCTGGTGCTGGGTCGACCCTTCCCCCATCGACTTGGTGGTCGCCGTCCGGCCCGAGGAGGCCGCCAGCGCCGCGTCGCTGCGCGGGCCGCCGACCAGGGTCTGCGGCGTCCGGTAGGGCGACTCCACCAGCCGCATCTTGCGCTGCAGCCGGGCCAGCGACAGCATTCCGTCCTGCTTGAGGGCACCTGCGAACTCTTCTGCGGCAACGCCATCGATCTGGTGTCCGCCGTAGGTCATGAAGTTGAAGACGAAGCCCATCTTGCCGATTTCCTCGGGGAAGCGGCGCATCTCGTCGTCACTCATGCCCGTGGTGTCCCAGTTGAACGACGGGGAGAGGTTGTAGGCCAGCATCTTGTCCGGGTACACCGCATGGATTGCTTCGGCGAACTGCTTGGCGTCGGCGAGGTCCGCGGTCTTGGTCTCCATCCACAGGATGTCGGCGAAGGGCGCCGCGGCAAGCGATTTCGCAATGGCATACGGAATGCCGCCGCGCAGCTGGTAGTAGCCCTCAGGGGTTTTCACCCGCTCGCAGTCCCAGCCGGCGTCGGCGCCCAACTCCTTGGCCTTCTCCCGGGCTTCGTAGAGAGACGCCGTTGCCGCGAATTGCCGCCAGTCCGCGGCGCTCATCTCCAACGGCTCGCCTTCCCGCTCACGGAACTCGAGCAGATCGGCCACCGCCTCGCCGTAGGTCTCCAAGCCCGCATCGTTCTGCCAGGCTTCGACGAAGCGTGACTCGACCTTGTCGAAGAGGGAGTCGACGGCTTCGTCACCCTCCTGCTGCCAGGTCGACACAGCCTCGGCGATCAGCGCCGAGATGCCCTGACGCTCAAGCCAAGTCGTCGCGGTGGCGTATTCAGCCTCAGGCAGCGCATAGAGCAGATGGCCGTTGATGTGCGTCATACCCGCTTCATAGAAGCTACGGACCATCGCCAGGAAGCATGACTTGTACGACGGGATCCTCAAGTTGGTGGCACCAAGCAGGAACGGCTGGTCGCGCTCGTCGGCGCGGCTGTCGATCAGGTTGGCGGCTTCCGCGTCGGTACGCGCGACGATGATCCCCGGCACTCCCATGATGTCGAGTTGGAAGCGTGCGGTGTTGAGGCGTTTGATCTGTTCGTCCGACGGGACAAGAACTTTGCCGCCCTGATGGCCGCACTTCTTGGTGCCGGGCCGCTGATCCTCGATGTGATAGCCCGGCACGCCCGCCTCGACAAAACGGCGAATCAGGTTGCGCACGTGCGGATCTCCACCGTGACCGGTGTCGGCGTCGGCGATGATGAACGGACGGTAGTCGACGGCAGGGGTCGTCGCACGCTGGTCGTCGGTCATCCGCAGCCGCAGGTACTGCTGGTTGCGGTCGGCCGTGAGAAGCGCGCGGACCAGGCCGGCGGCCTCGTCGGGCACCTGGCTCAGCGGATAGCTCGCGAGGTCGGGTCCGGGATCCTCGCTCGTCGACCCCTTGGCGGAGGTCGCCCAGCCGCCGAGGTAGATCCCCTCGATGCCCATCCGCTTCATCGTCACCGCCTGGCCGGGCGAGTACGGGCCGAAGGTGGTGATGCTCTTGTGTTGGGCGAACAGTTGGCGCAAGCGGTCGTAGAACGCCGCGGCCGCCTGCCGGGCGACCGGATAGTCGGTGGGGATCGTGCCGCGCTGCTCGACGACCTGGCGCGCCGAATAGAGGCGGATGATTCCCTCGAAGCGCGGGCTGTCGAAGTACCGCTGCATGGCGGCGACATCCTGCTCGAACGGGGTTACGGGCTGTGCATCAGCTTCGACGATGGCCATGGGTCAACACTACGGCGCGGTTTTCGCCGATAGTGCGGATTCCGCACGGCCTGTGCTGCGGTCACGGCACGAACTGCTGACCGCCGTCGATGTCATAGGTCGCGCCGGTCAGGGCGGTGTTCGCCATCAGGTGGACGGCCAGCGCAGCGACGTCGGCGGCCGTCACCACGCGGCGGATCGGCAGGCTGGCCCGAAGCTCGTCGCGCCTCTCCTCGAGGCGGTCACCGAGCAGCGTGGCCGACAGCGGGGTGTCGACGAACCCGGCGGCGATGAGGTTGACCCGGATCGGGGCCAACTCGAGCGAGAGCGCGGCCGTGAACGGCGGCAGCGCCGCGGTTGCCGCCGAGACGATGCCGATCCGGTGGTCGATGCGCCGCCCGCCGGTGCCGCCCATGAAAACCAGGCTGCCGCCGGGCCGCATCCTGCCCGAGGCAGCGCGCGCCACCTCGAGGTCGAGTACCACATGGTCGCTCAGCGCATCGCGCACCTGCGCCGCGGTCATGTCCAACAGCGGCACGTAGCGGGGACCACCAGCGGTGACCATCACGTGGTCGATGGGGGCCGGGAGATCGCCGAAGAAACTCATCAAGGCAGCCGCATCCGTCGCATCGAATGCCGAGATGCTCGACGCTCCGACGTCGGCGGCGGCTTGTTCGAGCCGGGCTCGGTCGCGCCCGGTGAGAATCACGTCGGCACCCTCTTTCCGGGCTCGTCGAGCGGTCTCCAACCCGATACCGGCGCTTCCGCCGATCAAGACAACGGTCTGCCCGCTCAGCTCGGTCACCGTCAAAGTGTCGCGGCGCGGGGAGGCTGAGACAACTGCGCCCGCACGGTGCGCGTCAATTCGTCGGCAAGGATTTCCGGTTCGCCCGCCAACAGGCCGTCGAGCGCCTGGCTGGCGACTACCGCCGGATCGAGCTTCTGGTCGGCGGGCACGAACTCGGCCATGTCGGTGTCCATGAAGCCGACATGCAGTGCAGCGACGTGGATTCCGTGCGGTGCGAGTTCCTCGCGAAGGGCGTCGGTCATCGCCCATCCCGCCGCCTTGGCCGCGGCGTAGGCGCCGAACTTCGGGGCATGGAACCAGGCGAGCACCGACAACACATTGAGGATCGCGCCGCCGCCGTTTTCCTCGATAATCGGGGCGAAGGCGCGGGTCACCTGCAGGGTACCGAAGTAATGGGTCTCCATTTCCAATCGGATGTCGCCCATCGCACCCGACAGCAGGTCCGACTGTGTCGACACGCCTGCGTTGTTCACCACCACGTTCACGTCGGAGGCGGCCTCTGCGGCGAGACGAACCGACTCCGGGTCGGTGATGTCGAGTTGGACGGGTATCACTCCGGGAACGTCGACGGTTTCCGGTCGCCGCGCGGCGGCATAGACTTTCGCTCCCCGCGCCACCAGGTCGGCGGCGAACCGCTTACCCAGCCCGCGGTTCGCACCCGTGACGAGCGCGGTGATCCTGTCGGCCGGGGGGATGGTGGTCATGTCGGTGCCCTCCACTGCTGAATCGGCGTTCTGTACCAACCGGTCAACAACGGGGGAGCGCGGCTATTCCCGACCTCGGCGCAATGCGGCCTCGAGCGCCTCGGGGTCGGCGACTGTGACGGTGAGCGCAGAGTGATCGCGGAATCCGAGGACGCGCTTCACCTTGTCGCGGAAGTGGATGCACAAACCCGCGCGCGGGTTCGTCCCGAACGTCAGTCCGTCGTCGGCGAAGGAGAGCCTGGGACCGACCGCGGTCCACCAGCGGTAGGGACCGGCGACGTGAGCATCCGCGATGTTTTCGAGCGGCGTGTCGACCCGCAGCAGACCGAACGTGGCGACCAACCGGCCGTCGTCGGTGATGGTCACGCCGTCTCGCCACGGCAGTGCGCCGGCACCGAGCCACATGGGAACGAACCGCCGGTCGAAACGGTAGGGGAAGAATTCGCTCACGGTGTCTCCTGACTCGAATGCCTCATCAGGGTGTCAGAGGGTGTACCGAAAGCTCAACGGTCACCGTTCCGTCACGGTATGGCCTCTCATTGACCGTGTGCCGCTTTGTGAATGGCCCCAGGCGACGCGGGGTTGTAGAAGTAGCTGTGGTGACTTCCGTTCGCTGACGAATCACGCATTGTGGTCTCGGTGAAAACAAGAAAGAGAACGCTCGACATGAAACGTATGTACGCCGTGGTGGTCGGTCTTGCCGTGTTACTGGCGACGCCGGGTTTGGCGAACGCTGACGTCGCCCGGCCGCTCAGCAGCCAGCAAGCCATCCAGTACGTGATCGCGCGCGGCCTCTCCCAACGCGGTGTGCCCTTCTCGTTTGGCGGGGGCGACTCGAACGGCCCCACCCGCGGCAGCGGCCCGACGGACAATGCCATCGGCCTGGACCGGCAGGGCCATGTCGTCGGATTGGACCCGGTGGCGAGCACGGTCGGCTTCGACGCGTCCGGCCTGATGCTGTACTCCTATGCCGGCGTCGGCATCAAGCTGCCGCGGTCCTCCGGGGCCCAGTACAACGCCGGTCACAAGGTGCTGCCGCAACAGGCGGTCCCCGGTGACCTGATCTTCTACGGCCCCAACGGAAACCAGAGCGTGGCGATGTTCCTCGGCAACGGGCAGATGCTGGAGGCGGGCGATCCGGCCGTGCGGGTATCGCCGGTCCGAACCGCCAACATGGCTCCGTACCTGGTCCGGGTCATCGGCTGATGGCCGAGGGCCGGACCGATCCGGGCGAGGCCGACATCCGCGCGCGTATGGACACGCTGACCACGGCGATCCGCGCTCACGACATCGAGACCGCGATGTCGCTGTACGCGCCGGACGTCGTGTCCTTCGACCTCGAGCCGCCGCTGCGTCACGTCGGGGTCGAGGCGAAACGAAGGAACTGGGCTGCGGTATTCGCGGCCTACCGGCGTCCACTCGGTTACGAGGTGCATGACCTCTCGATCGTCATCGGTGATGAGGTGGGGTTCACCCACAGCCTGAACCGGATCAGCGGCACGTTGACCAACGGGGCCACCACCGCGATGTGGGTACGCACCACCACCGGCTTGCGCAGAATCGACGGCGAATGGCTCATCGCGCACGACCATGTCTCGGTTCCCATCGATGTCGAGACGGGCAGAGCGCTGCGCGACCTGACCCCGTGACAACGCGAATCCGCCCACGCATCACCATGTTGGGGTGAGCGCAACCCCGGGCGACGAGCCGCGGCTGTGGCTGCCCCGGCCACCGCTGAGGGACTACATCGAATACTTCGGCTACTGGCAGCGTGCATCGGGCGAACCGCACCGGAGCCGAGCCCTCCCGCGCGGCGCCGCAACCGTCGTCATCGACATCTCCGGCCGAGAACACGTGGACCTCTACACCGGGGACGGCCGAACCCTGCTCCCCGTACCTGCTGCGTTCGTCACCGGAGCGGGCACCACCTCCTATGTCACCCGCATCGACCCGGCACAGGCAGTCGTGACAATTCATTTTCGACCTGCGGGTGCCCTCCCGTTCTTGGGTGTCCCCCTGGGGGAGCTGGAGAATTCGTGCGTCGGCCTCGAGGATCTCCCGGGCATGGACAGCGCCGCATTGCGCGAACGGCTGATCGCAGCCACGTCGGCGGCTTCTCGGATCGCGCTTGTCGAGTCATTCCTCCTGCAGCGCCTGCAGATTGGCGCGCGCGAACCGCATCGCGTGGTCACGGCCGTGCTGAATGCCATCGAGCACGACCCGTCGATGCGCGTCTCACAGGCACATCGAATGACCGGCCTCTCCCCCAGAAGGCTGACGACCGCATTCCGCGCCGAGGTAGGCCTCGCCCCCAAGGCCTTCAGCGCGTACGCCGGCTACAGACAGCCCTCAGCCTGTTGGCTGCCGGGCCGGCGCGGGGGGCCACGATAGCGGCCGACCTCGGCTACTTCGACCAGGCCCACTTCGTCCGCGAATTTCGCGAGTTCACCTCGCTGACGCCGACGCAGTACGTGCAGCGCCGCTCGCGGATGCCCGGCCACGTCGAAATGGCTGCCGCCGAAGCCTGAAACGGCAAAAATATCCAAGCCGAATCGACGCCCCACGTCCGATTATGGAGGCATGGCGCGAAATCGAGACGCGGTGGCGAGCACCGGGCTTCTGGTGGCGGCCATCCGCGCCGCGGAATCCCTGCGTGCCGATCGGCTTTTCACCGACCCGTATGCCGACAAGCTGGCGGGGGACACCGGCCGAGCCCTGCTGGCCGCGGCGATCGCCAAGACGGGAGAGCGGTCCACGGTTCAGATCGTCGTGCGGACCCGCTTCTGGGACGAGGCGCTGCTCCGGGCGGTGACCGCAGCGAACCAGGTGGTCATTCTCGCGGCAGGGATGGATGCGCGGGCTTACCGGCTCGCCTGGCCGGCCGGCACAAACGTGTACGAGCTGGATCAGCCTTCGGTGATCGCCGCCAAGGCGGGCATTCTCGCCGACGATCGGCCCCGGTGCCGTCGGGTGGCTATCGGTGTCGACCTGGCAGACGACTGGCCGGCCGAACTGACGGCCGCGGGCTTCGACCCGACGACACCTACGGTGTGGCTGATCGAGGGCTTGCTGCAATACCTCGACGAAGCCGCCGTAAGGACGTTGTTCGCCCGCGTGCACACCCTTTCTGCGCCGGGATCGACGCTGCTGTACGACGTCGTCGGCAAGGCGCTGCTCGAGTCGCCGATGATGGCACCTCTGCTGACGTCCATGGCCGAGCAGGGCTCGCCGTGGTTGTTCGGCACCGACGATCCGAGGGAGCTGGCCGAGCGTCACGGCTGGTCGGCGCAGGTTACCGACATCGCGAAACCGGGAAATGACTGGAACAGGTGGTTCGCACCGCCGGCGCCGTCGAGTAGCTCCGATGCACCGCGCGGCTTTTTTGTCGAGGCGACCCTGCCACGGTCGTGACTGTGTGACAGTGGCGCCACGCGCGCCGTAAAAGCGCGCGACTTTCGTGGTGCCCGGTCAGTAACGTCTCGCGCATGGCGGTGCTGACTGCGCAGCGACAGGACTTTCCCCGGTGGTACCAGGATGTGCTCACCAAGGCGAAGCTCGCCGAGAACGGCCCGGCCCGCGGAACCATGGTCATCCGTCCGAACGGATACGCGATCTGGGAACGGATGCAGGCCGAGATCGACGAGCGAATCAAGGACGCAGGCGCGCGTAACGCGTACTTCCCGTTGCTGATGCCATTGAGCTTCCTCGAGCGCGAGGCCGAACACGTCGAGGGGTTCAGTCCCGAGTTGGCCGTTGTCACCCACGGCGGCGGTAAAGAACTTTCCGAGCCGCTCGCGATCCGCCCGACGAGCGAGACGGTCATCGGTGAGTACATGGCCAAATGGATCGACAGCTACCGCGATCTTCCGCTGCTTCTCAACCAGTGGGCGAATGTCGTGCGATGGGAGATGCGGCCGCGAATCTTCCTGCGCACCACGGAATTCCTCTGGCAAGAGGGCCACACCGCGCACGCGACCGAATCCGATGCCCGGCGCTACGCCCGCAGCATCCTGCACGACGTCTACGAGGACTTCATGCGCACCGTGCTTGCCATGCCGGTCATCGTCGGCCGCAAGACCGCCGCGGAGCGCTTCGCCGGAGCCGCGAACACCATGACGTGCGAAGCGATCATGCGCGACGGCAAGGCACTGCAGATGGGCACATCGCACGAACTCGGCCAGCGGTTCAGCCGCGCCTTCGACATCTGCTACCTCAGCGCCGAGGGTGTTACGGAATTCTGCTGGACGACGTCGTGGGGTTCGTCGACCCGCATGGTCGGCGGGTTGATCATGTGTCACGGCGACGACGTCGGCCTGGTCCTCCCGCCGGCCTTGGCGCCGGTACAAGTCGTAGTCGTGGTGGTCAAGGACACCGACGGTGAGGTGACCCGCGGCGCCTCGAGACTCGCCGACGAACTCGCCGGCCAAGGCGTTCGGGCACGGCTTGACGACAGGATCGACCAGGGGTTCGGGTGGCGCGCCACCGAGTGGGATTTGCAGGGTGTACCGGTACGTGTGGAGATCGGACCGCGCGACCTCGCCGACAACGCCGCCGTCGTCTACCGGCGCGATACCCGCGACAAGACCAGCGCGGCGTTGGGCGCCGTCGTCGAGGCGGTCCAGCGGCTGATCCGCGACATCCAGACCGACATGCTGGCCGCGGCGACGGCACGACGCGACGCATTCATCTCCGATTGCGCGACGCTGGACCAGGCCCGCGACGCTGCCCGGGACGGCGTCGCGCGCGTGCGGTGGGCGTCGGTCGGCATCTCCGGTGAACAGCGCCTCGCCGCCGACGGCGTTACGGTGCGGTGTCTGCAGCGGGAAGACGGCGCGCTGCCGGACACCGACGACGATCCGGACGCAATCGCCTATGTCGCGCGGGCCTACTGACCGTCGGCGCCCCTAGCGCCCAACGTTCCGTCGACGACCATGGCCCGCAAGCCTTTTCGGTTCAGTTTTCCGCTTGGCAGAGTGGGCAGCTGATCGCTCGCGGCCAGCACCCACCGCGTCGGCACCTTGTACGCCGACAACTGATCGCGGGTCCGGCACGCCACCGATTCGAGGTCGAGATCGTCACCCGCGGGCACTAGGACGGCACAGACCTGCTCACCCCGCACCTCGTCGTCGATCCCGACCACCACGCACTGCGCGACGTCGCCGAACTGCTCGATCACGCTCTCGACCTCGAGCGGAGACACGTTCGCACCCGAAGCCTTGATGAGTTCGCTTGTGCGGCCGAGGTAGAACACCCGCGGATCGCCGTCCTTGCGGTAGACCCGGTCGCCGGTGTGGTACCAGCCGTCGCTGTCGAACGTCTCCCAGCGTTCGCGCTTGTTGTATCCCGACATCACCCCGACGCCCCGGATCAGCAGTTCACCGACGGTTCCATCGTCAACCGGTTCGCCGGCCTCGTCCACGATGCGCATCTCGGTGAACGCGAAACCGCCCGCTGTCTCAGACATGGTGCGGTGCACCGGAAAGCCATCGGGCACGTCCGTCATGGCGATGTCCAGCGGGCCGTCACGCAGCATGGGCGCGCTGGAGAGGTCACGACTGGCGAAGGACGGGTGCTCACGCAGGCGCTGGGTGAAGGCCGGCCATCCGACGATCCCCGTCGCGCGTTCACGTTCGATCAGATCCAGCGCGGCCGATGGCTCGAGCCGGGGAAGTACCAGCAGGGTGACGGGCTCGTGCAGTGCGCCGGTCACGGCGAGCAACCCACCGACCCAGAAGAACGGCATGGCACAGAGGATGCGGGCCGACGGCCCCGACCCGGTGACCGATCGGATGGCACCGGGCCATGTCGATGTCTGCCGAACCAACGTGCCATGCGTGTGCACGACGCCTTTCGGGTCCGCGGTGGATCCAGACGTGTGCACCATGACGGCCAGGTCGGCGGGACAGACCTCCTCCTCGGCGGCGGCCAGAACGTCCGACGGCGCCAACGATTCCGCATCATCGCTCCATCGGGTCGCCCACTGCCGGTCCGTGTCGGCAGCCAGCACGATACGGCGCAGAAACGGCGCCGCGCGCATGGCAAGCGGACTGCTCGACTGGCTGATCAGTTCGGGCAGCGCGGCTTCAAGTCGCTCGGCGACATCGATGCTGACAACGCGGCCAGGGGTAATCAGGAGCCCGATGTCGGCCAGCCGCAACACCTTCGCGAGCTCGACAGGCATGTATATCGTGCTCAGCGGCACGGCCAGCGCGCCGATCCGCGACAGCGCGAGCCACCAGACGACCCATTCGACACCGTTGGGGAAGAAGAGGCCCACTCGGCTGCCTTTGCCGACCCCCTCGGCCAGCAGCCGGCGCGCGACCCGCGCCGACCGCTTCTCGGCCTCTGCGTAGGTGAGTCGCCCGGTGGGCGTGACCACATACGGCTGTTGGCCGAACTCCCGCACGCTGCGGTGAAGAAGGGCCGGCACTGTCGGCCGCAGTTCGGTCACGCTGCCGATCTTCTCATCAGCGTGAGCACGACCACATCAAGGGTTACTGCAACTAGTCGTAACAGTAATCTACCCTGGAGGCATGGCGGTCGATTCGCGGCTCAACACCGGCGCTCCCGAGGGGCTATGGCAGATCGAGGACGTTCTCGATGCCGAGGGCAACATCGCGCTGCCGCCGGGGATCACGCTGATTTCGCTCATCGAGCGCAACATCGCCAACGTCGGGGAGGCCGTGGCCTACCGCTATCTGGACCACACCCGTTCAGAGCAGGGATACGCCTACGAGATGACCTGGACGCAGCTCGGCGACCGGATGCGGGCCATCGGCGCACAGGTGCAACGCTTCGCGTCGCGCGGAGACCGGGTCGCAATCCTGGCTCCGCAGGGTCTCGACTACGTCGCCGGTTTCTTCGCCGCCATCAAGGCCGGCACCGTCGCGGTGCCGCTGTTCGCGCCCGAGTTGCACGGCCACACCGAGCGCCTCGCGATCGCGCTGCACGATTCCCGGCCGACCGTCGTGCTGACCACTTCGGCGGCACGGGCCACTGTCGAGAAGGCGTTGAGCGAGATCCGCCTGACATCGAGGCCCCACCTCCTCACCGTCGACGACATACCGGACTCCCCAGGTGACACGCTGGTTCCGATTGAGCTCCAAGCGGAGGACGTCTCGCATCTGCAATACACATCGGGGTCGACGCGGGATCCGGTCGGCATCGAGATCACGCACCGCGCGGTTGGCACCAACCTGACGCAGATGATCCTGGCGATCGACCTACTGGACCGAAACACGCACGGCTGCAGTTGGTTACCGCTCTATCACGATATGGGGCTCTCGATGATCGGCTTTCCGACCGTTTACGGCGGCCACTCGACGCTGATGTCACCGGCCGCGTTCATCCGGCGGCCGGAACGCTGGATCCATGCGCTGGCGGCCGGGTCGCGGGAGGGTCGCGTCGTCACCGCCGCACCCAACTTCGCCTGTGAATATGCCGCGCAGCGCGGCGTGCCCGCACCGGGTAGCGGCGTCGACCTGCGCAATGTGGTGCTGATCCTGGGTTCGGAACCTGTGAGCCCCAGGGCCATCGACGCATTCAACATCGCATTCGCGCCCTACGGATTGCCGCCGACGGCGATCAAGCCGTCCTACGGCATCGCCGAGGCCACCCTGTTCGTGTCGACGATCGCGCCCTCCGCCACTGCGACCGTCGCCCAACTCGACCGCGACAGGTTGGAGCGCGGTGAGGCCGTGCGGGTCGCCGCCGACGATCCCAACGCAGCTGAACATGTGGCCTGCGGCCAGATTGCCCGCAGCCAGTGGTGCGTCATCGTCGACTCCGACACCGGCACCGAGCTTCCCGACGGCCGGCTCGGCGAGATCTGGGTGCATGGCAACAATGTCGCGCGCAGATACTGGGAGCGTCCCGAGGAGACCCGGCAGACCTTCGGAGCGATTCTCTCCTCGGATGCGACAGAGACCAGCCACGCGCACGGCGTCCCGGCCGACGCGACCTGGTTACGGACCGGGGATCTGGGTTTCTACCTCGACGGGGAGCTCTACGTCACCGGCCGCATCGCGGATGTGATCACCGTCGACGACCGCCGGATCGCCCCGGAGGACGTCGAGGTGAGCACCGCCGCGGCGTCTCCGCTCGTGCGCCGCGGATACGCTGCGGCGTTCACGGTGCCCTCCGACCGTGGCCAGCAGCTGGTGATCGTCGCCGAACGGGCGTCGGGCACACGACGTGTCGACCCGGCTCCCGCCATCGACGCCATTCGAGCGGAACTCGCACGCCGCCACGGCCTTTCGGTTGCCGATGTCCGGCTCGTCCCCGCAGGCACCATTCCCCGCACCACGAGTGGCAAGTTGGCGCGACGGGCCTGCCGCGCCGCCTACCTAGCCGGCGAGTTCGGGGCGTAGCTCGACGGAGTCACCGACGCGAATCGTGCCGGAGGTGAGCGGAGCGAGCCGGCACGGGGCGAACGGACCACCTCGAGCTCACGTCTCCGATGACCAGCCGGTGCGGGGGCGACATGGATGGCGACGACCAACACGATCGAAGTCTACGGAGATCCGTCCTATCCGACGCGTCGCGCGGTTAGTGTCATGCGAATGACGTCGATTGCCGAAGCGGCGGACCAGGTTGTCGCGCTGGCGCGCGGTATGCGCGAGCTCGTGCGGGCGCAGGCCGCCGAATCCGAACGCCTCCGCACGCTCAGCCCTGCCATCGTCGACGAGATGTGGGCCTCGGGGCTGATGTCCGCGTTCAATCCGGTTCCGGCCGGCGGCATCGAGCCGTCGTTTCGCGAGATGATCGAGACCTGGATCGAAATGGCCTGGCAGGACGGCTCGTTCGGCTGGATCGGTATCGCGAACCTGCCGTCGTCGTTCGCCGCCGCGGCCTACCTGCCCGACGACGGCTTCGCCGAGGTGTTCACCGCGCATGACAATCGTGTCACGATGGGCGGCCAGTTCTTTCCGAACGGGCAGGGAAAGGTCGTCGACGGCGGCTATCGGCTGACCGGCTCGTGGAGCTTCGGCTCGGGAACCGGGCACTCGCACTACGTCGCCGCGGGCTTCTTCCCGATGGACGACGGAGAGATGCGCTGGCTCAGCGAGGGCGTGCCAGACATGCAGGTGGCGGTGGTGCCACGCGAGGAGATCTCGTTCAACGACGGGTGGTTTGTGCAGGGCCTCAAGGGAACCGGCTCCTATGACTACAGTGCCGAAGATGTCTTCGTACCCGAGCATCGGACGTTCGCCCTGTTCTCGCGCGAGCCGTTGCGGGGAGCGTCACCGGCCACCCGCATGGGTCTGATGCCGGTCACGGCCGCCGGCCATGCGTCGTGGGCACTCGGCGTGGCCAAGAGCATGCTCGACGACGTCCGGGAGCTGGCCGCCACCAAGTACCGGATGAGCGATATGGCGTCGCTGGCCAGCCGCCCGACGTTTCAAAAGGGGCTGGCGCACCATGTTTCGGCGTGGCGCGCAGCGAGGCTACTGGTGCTCGACGCGTTCACCACCGCCGAGGCGGCGGTCGCCGCGGGCGGGGACCTGACCCCCATGCTGCGCGCGGATATGCGAACGTCCGCTGTCTATGCCACCGACGTGGCGCGGCAGTGCGCCGAATGGTCGCATCTGGTCGCGGGCACCAGCTCGATCCGCGAGGGCAGCCGGCTCGAGCGGGCGTTCCGCGACATCTACACGGGCACCCAACACGCCTTCATCAGTGAAAAGGTGGCGATCGACGCGGCGCAGATCTGGCTCGGCATCATTCCCGACCAGTTCGGCCTGTAACCCGAGCCCGCCGATAGGGTTTTCGCATGCGCGATCGCACCACCGGCCTGTCCGCCGCCGCGCAGCATGCCCAGGAATTCCTCGACGGTCTCGACAACCGTCCGGTGGCGGCCCGCACCGACGCCACCGGTGTGCGCGACGCGCTCGGTACCGCCCTGCCCGAGCAGGGCGAGGACCCAACGGCGGTCATCGACGCACTGGTGGCCGGCGTCGAGCGTGGCCTGGTCGCCACTGCGGGCCCCCGCCATTTCGGCTTCGTGATCGGCGGCACGCTGCCCGCCGCGCTGGCCGCGGATTGGTTGGTCTCGGCCTGGGACCAGAACGCGGCATTCCACTCGCTGTCGCCCGTCGCTGCCGCGATCGAGGAGATCACCGCCTCCTGGGCACTCGACCTGTTCGGCTTGCCCAGCATCGCGAGCGTCGGCTTCGTCACGGGAGGACAGGGCGCCAACACCACATGCCTGGCCGCGGCCCGCCACGCCGTACTGGCCAAGGTGGGCTGGAACGTCGAAGACGACGGCCTCGTCGGTGCTCCGCCGGTGCGCGTCATCTGCGGCGAGCAGGCGCACGCCACCATCGGCACCGCGCTGCGGCTGCTCGGGCTCGGCGCGAAGACGCCGATCCGGCTGGCCGCCGACGCTCAGGGGCGGATGCTCCCAGACGCACTGTGCGACACGCTGGCTCGGTCGCCGTGTCCGACGATCGTCTGCGCACAGGCGGGCAACGTGGCCACCGGCGCCTTCGACGCGTTCGAGCCGATCGCCGACGCATGCGACGAGCACGAAGCCTGGCTGCACGTCGACGGCGCGTTCGGTCTGTGGGCCGCCGCGACTCCAGCGTTGCGGCATCTCACCCGGGGTGTTGAGCGGGCCGGTTCCTGGGCCGTCGACGCCCACAAGTGGCTGAACGTGCCTTACGACAGTGCGATGGCGATCGTCGCCGACGGCGACGCACACTGCGGCGCGATGAGCCTTGCGGGTCCCTACCTCGTCACCGATCCCGGCCAGCGCGACGGCACGAACTATGTGCCCGAGAGTTCGCGGCGTGCGCGCGTCGTACCGATCTATGCGGCGTTGAGGTCGCTGGGGCGGGCCGGCGTCGCAGAATTAGTGGACCGCAACTGCTCTCAGGCGCGCCGCATCGCCGAGCGGTTGACGGAGATCCCCGGCGCGCGGGTCGTCAACGACGTCGTGCTCAATCAGGTGCTCCTGGAACTTCCCGGCGGCGACGATGCGAACCGCGCCGCAGTGGCCGCCGTTCAGCGCGACGGGACATGCTGGCTGGGCGGCACCACCTGGAACGGGCGCTACGTCCTGCGGGTGTCGATTTGCAACTGGTCGACGACCGACGAAGACGTAGATCGGTCAGCCGACGCCATTGCGGCTGCTGCGCAAGCTACTTCGTCGCCGTAGCCGTCGATTGCGCCTCTCGGCGGCGTCGCAGCAGCGGCGCAGCGAGCGCTCCGAGCAACGCGAGAACCACAACTCCCCACAGCACATAGGTGATCGGGCTCGACACCAGGATCGACGGGTCACCCTCGGACAAGGTGAGCGCTCGGCGGAGCTGTTGCTCGGCCAGCGGGCCCAGGATGAGACCCACGACAGCAGGTGCCACCGGAATATCCGCCTCAGCCATCAGCAGAGCCACACGCTTGATGGCTTCGGTCAGTTCCACCAGCGGTCAGATAATGCCGCTCGGATCAGCACGCTGATTGGGGCGGCAGCTCATTCCGACGGCCCGGATCGTCGGGTTATTCCGAAGCGGCGTCGAACTGATCCTTGAAGATCGCCGATCGCGGCGGACGGAAGGTCGTCACGCTCAAGACCAGTGCCGGCGACAAGACCAGAATCAGGCCGAGAGATCCACTCCCGAGATGATCGCCCACATCGCGGACGAGGTAATAGCCGACGAGTTGACCGATCGCGACAGCGGTGATGAAGATGGCGCCATCCATAGCCAACCGGACCCTCAGCGGCGGTTCGCGGAGCACCGCAGCGCTCAAATAGTAGAAGCCGAGCATGACTGCGGCCATGACGCAAAACGCAAGCGCAGCGGCGCTCAGCAACCCCGGCGGGACCGGGTCGAACACGACGAGTTCGACAAGGGTCAGCACCAGCAGAGGCCAATAAGCCATTTTCAGGTGCTCCCAGACACTTTCGTTGACGGGAGCCAGCGACGCCAGTGGAAGCCATCGGCCCGACCATTCGTATGCGAAGTGGAGCAGTGCGCCGCTGACGACGATGGCCACGATGCCGGCCGACTGCCACAGCAGAATCGACCGCTCCACCCATCCAACCTAGTCCGCCGACCATGCCGCGTCGGTGTCCGCGTCCCTCCATCGCGGTGACGAGCACGTAGCTCGACCAACGGGCCCTAAGCTGCATGCCATGTCCGTAGACCGCGCCGCGTTCGCCGTCGGTGGTATCCGCCTGGCTTCTGGCATCTCGTTCCTCGTCGATCCGCTCCGCGCCAACCGCCTGTGGGGCGATCCCGAAAAGCCGGCCGCGACGGCACAGCTCCTTCTGCGTTCGATGGGTTATCGTGACGCGCTCATCGGCGGATTGCTGATGTCGGCGGCATTGCGCGGCAAGAACACCCGCGGCTGGTTTCTCGCCTCGGGCGGAGCCGATGCGGCGGATCTGCTGGGCGGCATGAGCGTGCACCGCGAGATGAAGCCCTCGCAGCAGGTGATCGGGCTCGGCGGCGCCGTTGTCGGAATCGGCGTCGGGCTGTGGGGCGCTACCCGTCGGCGAGGCGGCTCCGCAGCGGCGCCAGAAGAGCGTTGAGCCCGTAGTCGAAGACGGCGTCATAGTCGGTCGGGGACTGAAGAGCCTCGACGAGCGACCGGTCCGGCCAGTCGTCGGTCCACAGCGAGGGATCCTCTTCGACGTGCTTCGCGCCACGGACGGCCGAGAACTGCATGACGGCCGACGAGATCACGTGCACCTGAATCGCCCGCAGAATCAGCGCCGCATCGGGTCCGGTGACGCCCAGCTCGGCGAGCTGGGCGGCCAGCGTCTGCTGAATCGGCAGGAACAGCAGGGGTGTTCGGTCGCGCTCATGGGCGATGGCGAGCAGGTGTTGTCGCTCGATGAGTACCGTGCGCTGGGACCGGGCGAGTGACGCTATGCGTTCGACCGGGTCGTCGCCGTCGGCAGGCAGATGGGCCATCTGGCTGACCAATCGATCGACCAGGCTGTCGAACAGCTTGTCCCGTCCACCGACATGCCAGTAGATCGACGTCACCGCGACGCCGAGATCCTCGGCGAGGCCGCGCATGGTGAAGGCGTTCACGCCGTCGAACTCGATCAGTCGAGCGGCGGTGTCGAGGATGGCCTCGGCGTCGATTGCTTCCTTCAGGGCGTCTCACCTCCGGTCATCCGCTCCGACTCGGGTAGGTGCAGATAGCGCTCGAGGTTGCGGTGCATGTTGATCACCCGTCGTTCCTCGTTGGACAGCGTGAGGTGGGTGAGGCTGGGCTGATGCAGACCGCGCTGCAGACCCGCGAGCACGGCGATGTCCTGCGACAGCACCAGACCGGGGTGTGCTTCGTCGGCCGTCATGCGCATGTCGGCGGGCTTGATCCGCGGCGACCCGGGCGGCATCCGCGTCCAGAGGATCATCACGAGTTCGCCGTGGTCGGGGTCGGGTCCGGGGCGGGACACCAGCACGGTCAAGTGGTCGGCATTGGTCAGCAGCGACATGTTCGGGAACACGTTGTATTGGTGCAGTCGCATGACCTGGTCGGTGGACGCCCAGCTCAGGTCCACGCCTCGTTCGGCGGCGAAAGCCTTTGTGCGCTCGGCGATCACGTCGGAAACCGACTGTCCCGGCCGCTGCGAATCGGCGGGGAACGGGGTGCCATCGGCGACCCCCATCAGCGCACCCTGGGTGGTCACATACGCATCCCAGACGTCGGCGTCGGTGAGCGGTTCCTTGATCTGCGGGCTCGGTACCCCGTAGGTCTGCTCCGACTTGCCGGTGTGCCCCCAGATGACCTGCGGTGCAAAGACATCGTCCATGCACCGGTGCAGTTCGGGATGCAATGTCTGGATGTGGTAGGTCTCGCTGAAGCCGTCCGCGATCGTCTTCCAGTTGGCGTCGACCTCCACGGTGATGGTGGCGTAGCAACGGAACTCGTCGAGTGCGCACCACGCGATGTCCTGCGGCACCTGCTCCAGGAAATCGCTCAACGGGACCGCGTCGACGTCGAGAGTGACGAAGACGAGCCGGTCCCAGGTGTCGACCTTGGCGGCGATCAAACCGAACTCGGACATCCGCAGTGAGCCGAACCCCTTGCGATTGGGGACCCGCTTGAGCGTGCCGGCAAGGTCCCATGTCCAGCCGTGGTACCCGCACCGCAACTCGTGCAGGTCGGATCCGGCGCCGGAGCACAGCGAGTTTCCGCGGTGTCGGCACACATTCTGGAAGCCGCGAAGCTCACCGTCGTCGCCGCGAACGATGACGACGGAGTAAGGCCCGCACCGGTATTCGAAGTAGTCGCCGGGTTCGGCCACATGGTCGACCGTGCAGGCGAGCTGCCACACTCTCGGCCACATGCGCTCGACCTCGAGCTGCGCGAACGCGGGGGCGTAGTAGCGCTCGGCCCGTACCAGCGTCGGGCTTTTCGGCGGTGTGCCGATCGCGTCTGCCCGCCGCGCGCCGGCAACGTTTCCGACGTTCACGCCCGCGCGCGCCGTGTGCGTCACGATCGCCCTCCCCGGTGTCCTGTAACGGTGTTACATTGGCCACCGTAGCGGCTCGGCCGGCTACCCGGGACAGAAGTATCCGCTCGCACGGCGTTCGAGGGAGTAATCGTGTTCGATCTCAAGATCACAGGCGGAACCGTCGTGGACGGGACGGGGACGGACCGGTTCACCGCTGATGTCGCGGTCAGGGACGGCAAGATCGTCGAGATCCGCAGGCGCGGCCCCGGCGACCCGCCGCTGGAAGGCGATGCCGCCGAGACGATCGATGCGACAGGGAAGATCGTCGCACCCGGCTTCGTCGACATTCACACGCACTACGACGGGCAGGTCAGCTGGGACAGCCTGTTGGAGCCGTCCAGCGGACACGGGGTGACCACCGTGGTCACCGGCAACTGCGGTGTCGGCTTCGCGCCGGTGCGGCCGGGCCGGGAGGACTGGCTGATCGGGCTCATGGAGGGCGTCGAGGACATTCCGGGGACCGCGCTCACCGAGGGCATCTCGTGGGGTTGGGAGAGCTACCCGCAGTACCTCGATGTCATCGAGAAGCAGGACCTCGCCATCGACGTCGGCAGCCAGATCGCTCACGGCGCCGTACGCGCGTATGCGATGGGTGAGCGAGGAGCCCGCAACGAGCCCGCCACACCGGACGACATCGCCGCGATGGCCCGCATCGTTCAGGAGGGCATCGAAGCGGGTGCGCTCGGCTTCTCGACGTCGCGCACGCTCGGCCACCGGGCCATCGACGGTGAGCCGGTGCCCGGCACCTTCGCCGCAGAGGACGAACTGTTCGGGCTGGGGCGGGCGATGGCCGCCGGCGGGCGCGCCGTCTTCGAGCTGGCCCCGCAAGGTGTCGCGGGCGAGGACATCATCGCGCCGAAGAAGGAACTCGAGTGGATGCGGCGGCTCGGTGCCGAGATCGACCGGCCGATCTCGTTCGGCATGATCCAGGTCGACGCGGCACCCGACCTGTGGCGCGAGCAACTGGACATCTCGGCGGCGGCGCACGCGGCGGGCAGTGAACTGTATCCCCAGATCGCTGCGCGACCGTTCGGCATGTTGTTCGGTTTTCCGGGCCATCACGCGTTCACGCATCGTCCGACCTTCCGCCGCCTCAAGGCCGAATGCAGCCGTGAGGAGTTGGCGCGCCGTCTCGCCGAACCTGCGGTCAAGGCGGCGATCCTTGCCGAGGACGATCTGCCACCCAACCCGAACCTGTTGTTCGACAACATGTTCGCGCTCGTCCAATACTCGCTGGGCCGGATCTACGCGTTGGGCGATCCGCCGGACTACGAGCCGACCGACGAACGCACCGTGGAGAAGATCGCCAGCGAGCGCGGTGACGAGCCGCTGTCGACGCTGTATGACCTCATGCTCGAGGACGACGCGACGTCGATGCTGATGTTGCCGTTCTACAACTACTTCTACGGCAACCATGACGCCATCCGCGAGATGTTGATGCATCCCGCTGGCGTGGTGGGGCTCTCCGACGGCGGCGCGCATTGCGGCATGATCTGTGACGCCTCATACCCGACGTTCCTGCTCACGCACTGGGCGCGCGATCGCCGCCGCGGCGAGAAATTGCCGCTGGAATATGTGGTGCGCAAGCAATCCCACGACACCGCACAGTTGTTCGGGCTCTCCGATCGCGGGGTCATCGAGGTGGGCAAGAAGGCCGACGTCAACGTCATCGACATGGAGGCGCTGACGCTACATCCCGCGCGGATGGCCTACGACCTGCCTGCGGGCGGCCAGCGTCTCGTTCAGGGGGCATCCGGCTACACCACCACGATCGTCAACGGGGTCGTCACGCGACGCGACGGCGTCGACACCGGCGCACGGCCGGGCCGGCTGGTCCGCGGAGCGCGCTGACCGTAGTTCGGGTGCGCCGTGCAAGCGATCGTCGCTCATGACCGCCAAGCGGGTATTTCCGGCTTGTCGGTGGGAGACATGCCCTATCCGCACATGGCCGAAGGCGATGTCATCGTCCGAGTACACGCGGCTTCCTTCACTCCTGACGAACTCAGCTGGCCGAGCACGTGGACCGATCGGGCGGGACGGGACAGGATACCGAGCATTCCCGGGCACGAGGTGTCCGGCGTGGTCGCCGAATTGGGTTACGGCACAACCGGACTGGAAGTCGGTCAGGCCGTCTTGGGGCTCACGGACTGGTGCCGCAACGGCACGCTGGCGGAATACGTTGCGGTAGAAGCTCGTAACCTCGCGCCGCTATCGGGAGGAATCGACCACGTCGTTGCCGCAGCGCTGCCGATGCCGGGTTTGACCGCGTGGCAGGCGCTGTTCGACCACGCTCGACTGACCGCAGGCCAGACCGTTCTGATCCACGGCGCCGCGGGCGGGGTCGCTTCGCTCGCGGTTGCGCTCGCAGTCGACGCGGGGGCCAGGGTGATCGGCAGCGGACGCACCTCGCACGCAGAGGCGGTGCTCAGCGCGGGTGCCGACGCCTTCCTGGACCTCGAACGGGACCGGTTGGAGGATGTCGGTGAAGTCGACGTCGTGTTCGACGTTCTCGGCGGTGAAATCCTCGACCGCTCGGCGCAACTCGTCCGGCCTGGCGGCGCGCTGGTGACGATCGCCGAACCGCCCCGGGTGCATCCGGTTGATTCACGGGCCATCTTCTTCATCGTCGAACCCGACCGCACGCGCCTGGCGGAGCTCGAACACAGGCTTCACGACGGGCGGCTGCATCCGAGCGTCGGCGCGGTGTTCTCACTCGCCGACGCGGCTTCGGCCTTCGACCGGGGTCAGCGGGCGCACGGCAAGACGATCATCCGCGTCATCCCCTGAGGTCGTCTGACCGCCCCGCGTCGAATCGCGACCACTGCGGAATGGGCCGTCCCTCGATTCTGGTGTTGGAGCCGTCGACGTGCCAGTGCTGCGGCCAGCCCGGTGGCGACTGCTCCCATGGCTCCTGCCGCCCGTACACAGTGAGGTCCATCAGGGCGAGGCTGTAGTCCATCGCCTCGACACCGCGACGCGTCGTCCAGTAGGTCTCGAAGACGTCATCGCCGTCGCGCACATAGCTGAAGATGTGCATCATCCCCGCGATGCGGCCGACCAGAAGTGTGCCTAGGGAGGGGAGCGCCGAGTACCACGGCATCCGCCAGCCCATGAAGTCGCGGTAGCGAGCGCTTTCCTCATACGGCCCCTGGCAGAAGACGGCGTAGGTGATGTCGCGGGAATGCAGGTAGGACAGCTCCTGCACCTGCGTGGTGACCCACGTGCACCCCTCGCACTGTTCGGGTGCGGATCCTCCGGTGTGCCACATGAAGTAGTAGGCCAGCAGCTGTCGGCGCCCGTCGAAGGCGTCGAGCAGCGTGACCGGTCCGTCGGGTCCGATCAGCTCGAGGTTGGCGTCGACCTTCACCATCGGCAGTCGCCGGCGGGCCGCCGCGATGTCGTCGCCCTGTCGGATATGCGCCTTCTCGCGGGATCGCAGGCGGTCGACCTCGGCCTCGAAGGTGGCGCGGTCGACGGCTGTCGGCGTTGGCGCACTGATGACGGAATCTCGATGTGGTGACTCGTTTTTCACTCGGCTCACTCCTTCGGCGAGGAGTCGCTGTCGCCGTATTCGTCGTGCCAGCGCCACCATTCATACGGCTTGGTCTGCGGATAGCCATCGGGGGAGTCCTCCCAGGTCTCCTGTCGGCCCAGCGCCGTCATGTCCAGGAAGTGGAAGGTGTTGTCGAATACCTCGTCGCCGCGGCTGTCGATGAAGTAGGTGCGGAAGATCTGGTCGCCGTCGCGGATGAAAGCGTTGGTACCGTGCCATTCCCGCACACCGAAGTCCGTGTCGAAGGCGCCGTCCGGTCCGGGCACGATGGTGTACCACGGGTGCGTCCAGCCCATCCGGTCCTTGATCCGCGCGAGGTCGTGCTGCGAGCCGCGGGACACGTAGACGAGTGTGGTGTCGCGGGCATTCAGATGGCCCAGGTTGCCGACGTGGTCGGCCATCAACGAGCAACCAACGCAACCGTGGTCGGGCCAGCCGTGCACACCCGGGTCCAGGAATGCGCGGTAGACGATCAACTGACGCCGGCCGTGGAACAGGTCCAACAGGCCGACTTTTCCATCGGGGCCGTCGAACTCGTAGTTCTTCTCCACCGGCATCCACGGCATTCGCCTGCGCATCGCGGCCAGCGCGTCGCGCGCCCGCGTATGTTCCTTCTCCGTGACGAGCATCTCTCGGCGGGCCGTTTCCCACTCCTGCGCCGACACAATCGGGGGCGTCTTCATGCGATCTCCTTCCGCCGGAACGACCAGCAGATCATTCAACATTTCGGTTGAACAACTTTCTCCAGCACAACACGCACAGTCGTTATAGTCAACAGAATGGTTGAAGATCAGGTGCTGGACCGCGCGTACGGCGCGCTCGCCGACCCGACCCGGCGACGGCTGTTGGAGACGCTGCGTCAGGGTGATGCCCGCATATCCGACCTGGCCGCGCCGCTTCCGATGACGTTCGCCGGCGTCTCACGCCACATCGGCGTGTTGGAGTCGGCCGGCCTGGTGAGGCGCGAGGTGCGCGGCCGCGAGCACTGGCTGTCCCTGCAACCGGACGGATTGACAACCGCACAGCAGTGGATCAACGAGCAGACGGAGTTCTGGTCGACCCGTGCCGACGCGCTCTCGGCCCGGCTGCGCCGGAAGAAGACCCAGCGATGACCGAGACGGCAACGGTCCGCGTACAACGCGTCATGCCGGCTACGCCGGACGAGGTCTTCAACGAGTGGCTCGACCGGGAGTCGTTGCAGGAGTGGATGTGTCCCCGGCCTGTTCGTGTTCTCGACGTCGCAGTTGAACCGCACGTCGGCGGCACCGTGCGGTTCGACGTCGACGATTCGGGCACCCGTGTCCTGATCACCGGCCAGTTCCTGACCATCGACCGGCCGCGGCTGCTCCGCTTCACCTGGACCAACTCGAACTGGCCCGACCCGACGCGGGAAAGCTTGGTCAACGTGGCATTCGAACCGGTCGGCGACGCCGAGACGTTGATGTCGATAGAGCATTCACTGCTCCCACCCGAGGAATTCGCGAGCTTCGACAGCGGGTGGACACTCACCGTCGACCAGCTTGCCGCTGCGCTGCGCGTCGGATGACCCGGCGCTGGATCGTCGACGCGATGAACGTGATCGGCAGCAGGCCGGACGGCTGGTGGAAGGATCGCAGGAGCGCCATGGCACGACTGGTCGAACTGGTCGAGCGGTGGGCTGCAACGCAGGACGCCCGAGTGACAGTGGTCTTCGAGCGGCCGATCTCGCCGCCGATCGTGTCCTCCGTCGTCGAGATAGCGCATGCGCCGAGGCCGGCGCCCAACTCGGCCGATGACGAAATCGTTCGGCTGGTCGAGGCCGACGATGATCCGCGGCACCTCACCGTGGTGACGTCGGACAGCGCCCTGGCAGAGCGGGTCCGGAGCTCCGGGGCATCGGTGCATCCGGCATCGGCGTTTCGCAACCTCATAGAACCGCCTCGCTGACCGCAGTGTAGAAAGGCGGCGTGTTAAGGGAGCCCGACGGCGATGACCGTGCCGCCACCCACGGAGGGTTCACTCGACGGAGCGAGCCCTTCTCGCCTTGACGACCTCTGCGCGACACGAGTCAGCGGGTCGCCGTCACTCGTCGATGCCTTGATGGAAGACAGTGAACTCGACACCGTCCGGTGCGGATGGGTCTTGATTTGTGATCGATGGCGATGGGGCGCGTTGCACGCTGTTTGCCAGGTAAGCCGGCGTTCGATACCGAACGCGGATGGCACGCCGTGGCGATCGGACGCCTAGCCGCCTTGCTGCGCCAAGGCGTAGCAGGTGCCGTAGTTCTGCGGAGTACAGGGAATGCCGTTGACCGAGTCGAACCCGTTGGGATTGTTGACGATGTTGGGCCCGCCACCTGACGAAGGCGGAACGTTCAAGACCGGTGCCGATGCCGTCCCGACGCCACTGACACAGGTATCCCAGTGGGTGAGCTTTGTGCCCCACGGGCATTCCTTGGCCGCAGCGGGCGATGCAACCACCAAAGGAGTCGCGGCCAGGGCTACAGCCCATCCGAAAACCAGTACGCCGCGCTTCACTGTCACCATCTGCTCTCCGAACCTGTCGACCGACCCGGTCCAGCCTAACCTGACAATTGCCAGCTTGCGGCCGTAGCTCGCTTCTCTTTCGCAGCCCGACCCGCGACCTGGCGTTTTTACCTGGTGGACGGGGGAGAGACGAGACCAGGTACTAAGCGCCGACCGTCAGGTCAACAGGCCCTCCTTGATCAGCCAGTCGCGAGCGACGATGGCCGGATCCTCTCCGTCGGTGTCGACCTTGGCGTTGAGGTCCAACATGACTTCGTTTGTCAGCTTCGGGCTGAGCCGCGCGAAGATGTCGGCCAATTCGGGATGCGCGTCGAGCGTCTTGGAGTTGACCACAGCGGACAGGTTGTAATGCGGGAAGAACGCCGTGTCGTCCTCGAGTACTCGCAGGTTCAGACCGGGTATCCGCCCATCGGTGGTGAACACCTCACCGAAATTGCACTGCCCGTTGGCGGTCGCCGTGTAGATGACACCGGTGTCGAGGTTCGTGACGCGCCCGAGTTGCGACTGTGTCAGCCCGTAGGCCTTCAGCATCGGTATGAAGCCGTCGTTGCGATTGGCGAATTCGCTTTCGACACAGAAGGTGAGGTCGTTCTTGTTCAGCTTGGTGAGGTCGGACAGCTTCGTGACCCCGAGGCGTTGCGCTTCGGACTCCCGGATCGCGAACGCGTACGTGTCGTCCATCGGCGCAGGCGGTAGCCAGGACAGGCCGTTTTTGGCGTCGGCTTCCTTGACCGCCTGATATTGCGCCGCTTCGCCTTTCACGGGGTCTTCGTGGCCGAGGTAGTTGATCCAGCCGGTCCCGGTGTACTCCGGAGACACGTCGGCCTTTCCGCTGGTCATCGCATGGCGCGCGCCGAAGCTGCCCGGAATGTTGGTCAGGTTGGTGACATCGGCGCCCGCCGTGGACAGCACGGTCGAGAACATGTTTCCGAGGATCAACTGCTCGGTGAAGTCCTTGGCCGCAACTGTCAGCTTGACGCCCTCCAGCGAGTCGTAGTGACCGATGATTCCGGGCCGCGCCTCGAGCACCGCCCCACTGGCGGACTGCAACCCGCAACCGGCGGCGACAACGGCGACCGGCACGCTCAGCATCGCGAGCACTCGCCTGCTCCGCGAAATCGCCATCACCTCACATTCCCTTCGGCGCGGCGACGATCTCTGCCACCCGCGCCAACCAGTCGATGAACAGTGCGAGCGCAGCCACGAGCACCGCGCCGACGACGAGCGTGACGGTTTGTTGCAGCTTGATGCCGGTGGTGATCAGCTGGCCCAACCCGCCCGCACCCGTGAACGATGCGAGTGCGGCGGTCCCGACGATGAGGACGAGCGCGGTGCGGACCCCGGCGACGATCACCGGTAGCGCCAGCGGCAGTTCGATGCGGAACAGCGTCGACCACGTCGACATGCCCATCCCGCGCGACGCCTCGACCAGGCGCGGATCTACACCGTCGAGCCCGGTGACGGTGTTGGCGACGATGGGCAGCGCACCGTAGACGGTCAGGGCGACGACCGCACCGAGTGCGCCGATTCCGAACAGGACGGCGCCGAGCGCGATCAAACCGATCGCCGGAGCGGCCTGACCGAACCCCGCCACGGTGATGATCGGTTTCGAGTAACGACGAAGTCGCCCGCGGGTCAAGGCGACGCCGAGGGGTATCGCCACCGCACAGGTGAGCAGCGTGGCAGCGAGGCTCACGGTCATGTGCTGGCGCAACAACGTCAGCAGTTGCGGCACCGCAAGCGAGCGACGCTCGGATTCCGACACCTGTGCGGTATTGACGTACCACAGGGCTCCGGCGACCACGAGGATGCAGAGCGACGGCTGAAGCACCCACCGACCGAGACCCGACCGGCGGGTCGCGCGGCGCGGCTCGGCGCCGGCGTCGACGTCGGCCACGGCGCCGGCCACGGTCACGAAGGCGTCCCCGTCGGTTGCTCGTTCCGTCGTAGGTCACCCATCGCGTCCATGATGGTTTCCACCCGGATCACGCCCTGATAGGCGTTTCGCCGGCCCGTCACCACGACGACGCCGTGTGAGGAGGTGAGCATCACGTCCAGAGCATCGTTGAGCGTCGATGCCACGTTGACGACTTCGAGCTCCTCATCGCGTGCGACGCGGTCGAGTGCACTGGGCTTCTCGAGCTCACTCAGCGACAGCCACCGCTGCGGCCGGTCCTGGTCGTCGAGAACGATCACGTGCTCACGGTCGAGCGCCCGGACCGCCCGCACGGCTTCGGCAGGGTCGCCGCCGACGCGGGTGACCGCGGCCTCGTGCAGATCGACGTCGCGCACCCGGGTCAGCGTGAGCTGCTTGAGCGCGGCGCCGGCACCCACGAAGCCGCGCACGAAGTCGTCAGCGGGTTCGGCGAGGATGCGTTCGGGGGAGTCGTACTGCACGATCTTCGAGCCGGCCTGCAGAATCGCGATCCGGTCGCCCAGCTTCACCGCCTCGTCGAAGTCGTGTGTCACGAAGACGATGGTCTTGTGCAATTCGTCCTGCAGCCGCAGGAGTTCGTCCTGCAGGCGCTGCCGCGTGATGGGGTCGACCGCACCGAACGGCTCGTCCATCAGCAGCACCGGCGGGTCGGCGGCCAGCGCCCGTGCGACGCCGACCCTCTGCTGCTGACCGCCGGAGAGCTCGCGCGGGTACCGATTGCGGTACTGCGCAGGCTCGAGGCTGACGAGTTCGAGAAGTTCGTCGACGCGCGCAGCGACGCGCTTCTTGTCCCATTTGAGCAGCCGCGGCACGATCGCGATGTTGTCGCCGACGGTGAGATGCGGGAACAGCCCGGCGCCCTGGATGACATAGCCGATATGGCGCCGCAGTTGGTCCGGATTGCGCTCGGTGACGTCGTCGTCGCCGATGAGGATTCGCCCGCTCGTCGGCTCGATCAGGCGGTTGATCATCTTCATCGTGGTGGTCTTGCCGCATCCCGACGGCCCGACGAGCATGACGATCTCACCGGCGGGGATCTCCATGGTGATGTTGTCGACAGCGGGTTGCGACTGCGCGTCGTATCGCTTGGTGACGCCGTCGAGCACGATCCTGGCGCCGCCAGTGGTTGCCGGTTCAGACACGGATCCCCCTCGGGACGGTGAGACGGGTGACGACGTTGAGCACGGTGTCCAAGATGACCGCGAGGAGCAGAATGCCGACCGTCGCGGCGACGATGGAGTTCGTCGCGTTGGCACCGCCCATGCGGGAGATCCCCGAGAAGATGTATCCGCCGAGGCCGGGGCCGAGGGCGTACGCGGCGATGGCGGCGATGCCCATCAGCATCTGCGCCGAGATGCGCACGCCGGTCATGATGACCGGCCAGGCCAGCGGCAGTTCCAGCTTGATCAGGGTGGCGAACCTGCTCATTCCCATGCCGCGCGCCGATTCGACGAGGGCCTTGTCGACGCCGTTGAGCCCGACGACGACGTTGCGCAGTATCGGGAAGATGCCGAAAAAGGCCAGCAGGATCACCGACGGAACAACTCCGAGGCCGACGATGCCGACGAGCACGCCGAGAAGGGCATAGGACGGGATGGTCAGGCCGATCGCGGTGACGCTGTTACCGACGGCCACGCCGACCGGTGACCGGTAGATCAACACGCCGACCACGAGCGCGATCAGGGTTGCCAACACCAGCGTCTGCACCACCAGGCTCATGTGCTGATACGCGAGAAACGACAGGACCGGCCAGCGGTCCTGCACGAACTCCACGAAGCCCATGAGGCAGCAAGCTCCCAGATCGGTATGGGTTTGTTCGTTCGGCGTTTGTCGGACAACCGATCGTGTTTTTCCCAAATGTGGCGTCGACGAAACCTGCTTCCGAAACCGGCCGGCGCGGTACAGACTGTCAGTCGACTGTCCATGTGATGCTCGGTCGCTGGGGGAGGCCCGATGGATATCGACGACAACGATGTCGCACAACCGGTGAAAGCCGAACCGGAGTCGCAGCGAGTGCAGGTTCGGCGCGCGGCGATGGCGAGCACGATCGGGACCACGATCGAGTGGTACGACTTCTTTCTCTACAACACCGCCGCCGCGCTGGTCTTTCCTCACCTGTTCTTCCCCGAATCCACCGCGTACGCGGGCGCGATGCAATCATTCGCGACGTATTTCGTCGGATTCGCCGCCCGCCCGATCGGTGCGGCCATCTTCGGGCACTGGGGCGACCGGATCGGCCGCAAGACCACCCTGATCATCACCCTGCTGGTGATGGGCATCGCGTCGGCCGCGATCGGCATCATGCCCGGGACCGCAAGCATCGGCGTCGCAGCACCACTGCTGCTCGTCGTCCTGCGCGTGCTGCAGGGCATCGCCGTAGGCGGTGAGTGGAGCGGTTCTGTTCTGCTGACGATGGAATGGGGTGACCAGAAAAGGCGCGGGTTGCTCGGCAGTTTCGCGCAGGTTGGTGTGCCGGTCGGGTTGGTGCTGGGCACCGGTGGGATGACGCTGCTCTCGGCAACGATGTCGGAGGAGGCCTTCGACTCGTGGGGATGGCGAGTGCCGTTCCTGGCCAGCCTGATCCTGGTCGCGGTGGGCCTGGCGATCCGGCTGCGGATCCTCGAGACGCCGATGTTCAAGAAGGTGCTCGACGAAGGCAAGACGGCGAGCGCCCCTGTCGCAGAAGCGATCCGCCGACACTGGCGGGAAATCCTGCTGTCGGCCGGTGTCCGGTTCGCCGAGCAGATGCCGTTCTATCTGTTCACCACGTTCGTGCTGACCTATGTCGTCCAGCGGCACCACTACAGCAAGACTTTCGTACTGGCTGCGGTCCTGGTCGGCGCGGCCGTCGAGCTGGCGGCGATTCCGTTCTTCTCGCACCTGTCGGACTCACTGGGTAGGAGAAAGGTGTACACCGCCGGCGCCGTGACCGCCGGGCTGTTCGCGTTCCCGTATTTCTTCGTGCTGATGCAGGGGGGCGCCGTCCCGATCTTCATCGTGGTCGTGTTGTCGATGATCATCCACGCCATGATGTACGGACCGCAGGCCGCCTTGATCGGCGAAAGCTTCCCGACGCACCTGCGCTACGGCGGTGCGGGACTCGGTTATCAACTCGCGTCGGTGTTCGCCGGGGGACCGGCCCCGCTGGTGGCCACCTGGCTGCTCCACGTGACCGGAACGCCGTATTCGATTTCGATCTACATCGTCATCGCCGCGGTCATCACGGTCGTCTGTTGCCTGGCGTTGGCCGACCGATCCAAGGTGGACATCGAGGACACCGCGATCTACAGCCGCACGGGTACTTAGCCTCGGCAGCCGTCCCAGTTCCGCAGGAAGGCCTCGGTGACGATCGCGGCGTTGTCCGCCGCGATCCGCTTGTAGACAAAGAACGTGAACGGGAAGCCCGGCAGTCTCAGGGGGTCGCCCGGTCCGTCGGACATGCCGCGAATGCCGAGGAAGGGGACGCCGTGCGCGTCGGCGACCCGATGCGCCGCCGCCGTTTCCTGATCGACGGCATCCACCGGCGGGTTCGCGGCAGTGAAAAGTCCGGTGATGTTGCCGATGATCCCACGGACCACAAACGGCCCTACGGCGCGAAAGAAGTTCCCGGTGAACAGCGGTGAGAAGTCTGGCGCGCGCAACGGTTGGGGACCGAACACGGCACCGCCGAAGGGGATCGACGGAAACGCCGCGCCGTTGTTGTTGTCGTCGCTGAAACCGTCGCCGCCGACGTGTAGTTCCGGCTCGCGGTGCAGGTCGATCAGTGTGAGGCGGCCCGTGCTCTTCAGTTGCACGTCGAGTTCGCGTGCGGCTTCGAGCATGTCGAGATCGACGGCGTACCAGGTATCTCCGCGGTCGGGCGTCCACCGCCGGGGCACGGCCACATCGCCGATCCTGGTGCGCCCGAAACCGCCGGAGACGCCGGTGAATACGACTGCGGTGATGGTGGCAGAGAGTGCGCCGGTGAGCGCCGCTTCGGTGGTGTCGGTGGCGTTCGCCATCCCGATGCCTGTCATCGCGACGAGGACGTTCGTGCCGCCGAGCACGCCGAGGTAGTAATGCCGACCGTCGACGACGACGACCGGGTCCTCGTCGAGCGTGGCGCGGGCGAGAACCGCGTCCGCCTCGGCGGGGAAAGCGGTCAGAATCAGGGTTCGCGGTACGGACGTCACGGCGGCCTCGGCGCTCATCGTCTCACTTCCACAGACATCGCTCACAGCAACCTGTCTACGGCTGACCGAAAGGCATTGGCGTTCTCTACTACCAAGCGTAGTATTCACCGGGAGCCCTACCGCATCGCAACCGGAGGTGCAACCGTGAAGTGGAGTTTCGCGCAGATCGGCCTGCTGATAATCGCCGCGTTTCACGTCGTCCAAGCGGTGATCGGATTCATCGTCGAGCCGAGCTTTGCGACCGGTCCTGACGCGCCGACCGCCCAGGTGCTGGGGATGGATTACAACGGCTGGCACGCGGTCGCAGGCCTCGCACTGTTCGCGCCGGGCCTGGTATTCGTGTTGCGCAAATCGTGGTCGGTGCTGTACCTGCTCATCGCCGCGGTGGCGGGAGGGCTGCCGGGCATCTGGGCGTTCTTCTCGCACCAGGTCGCCTTTGTGTTCACCTTTCCCAACAACACCACCGACGCGATCGTGCACCTGATCACCGCCGGCGTCATGATTACGGTCGCCGTGATACAGATCCGGCTTGACGGCGGTTTGCGGAATTCACTCGCCGACCTACACGGTGAGCCTCAGGCGACCCGAAAGACGGGATAGTCGTTCATAATTCGTTCGAAGTCGGCCAAGGCCGCATGTCGGTCGGGCGAAAAGAACGGCCGTGCGCCCGGAGCGGGTTCCAGGTAGTGGCGCAGGATCGCGGCCCGATCGCGGGAGAAGTCGTCCGTCCGGTCTTGTCAGCGCAACCTCGCAGCATCCACGAGATCTCCGTACCTTCAACCGCGACAAGGCATTACGAGCAACCGAACAATCTGCCCTGCCGTCAGTCGACAGAACGGAGAAGATCATGATGGATATTCGCAGGGCGCCCGGTTGGCTCCCGCCCCGGCCGGGCGCGTGTGATCAGCCCACTCTGCGATGCGCGTAGGCCTTGAGCTCCGACGACAGCGCGTCGGCCTCGAACAGGCGCGGGAGCAGATCGGGATCGGACATCCTTGCGCGGAAGACGAGGCCGATCGTCACCTCGTGATCGGGGCGGTAGTCGATGGATATGGTGTCGCCTGCGCGCACCGTTCCCGGTTCGATCACCCGCAGATAGGCACCAGGCTTCGCCGCCTCGGTGAAGGTCTTGATCCAGCTGCTTAGGTTCAGAAAGGCCGAGAAGGTCCGGCACGGGGTGCGGGGAGCGGACACCTCGAGCACAGGGCCGTCACCGCCGATCCGCCAGCGTTCACCGATCAGCGCCCAGGTGACATCCACCCCCGAGACGGTGAGGTTCTCGCCGAACATCCCGTTGGCGAGTGGGCGGTCGAGATCGGCTTCCCAGTCGTCGAGGTCCTCGCGCGCGTAGACGTAGACGGCCTGGTCGTCACCGCCGTGCAGCTTCTGGTTGCCGATGGTGTCGCCGACGAGTCCGCTGCCCAGACCGGTGCGCATCGGCCCGGGCGGCCGCACCAGAACGGCGTCGTCGACCGCCCTCTTGTCGATACCTGTCGACCGCGACGGCGCGTCGGGATTATCGCGGACACGCGCGAGGTTGACTGACAACACAGATGCCACCGACTCAGGGTATTGGCCATCGCCCCGTGTTGCGATGTGGGGAGCCGTAGACGAGAAGAGGTGTGGGTGAAGATTCGCTTCGGGGTCGGGCTTGGAACCGACGCAGGTCCGGGCCAGTTGGCCGATGTGGTCGACCATCTCGAAGACGCGTCCATCGACTCGTTGTGGTTTTCCGAACTGGTCTATTCGCACCTCGTCGACCCGTTCGTCGGCATGGCCTTCGCCCTTTCACGCACGTCGCGGCTGAAGGTCGGCACCTCGGTGTCCGTGCTGCCCGGCCGCCACCCCGTGCTGGTCGCCAAGCAGCTAGCGTCGCTCTCCGCGCTTGCGCCCAAGCGGGTGCTGCCCGTATTCGGCCTGCGCTCCGCCTTGCCCACCGAACGCGATCTGTTCGTCGTGCCGGAAGGGAAGCGGGCAGCCGTGTTCGACGAATCCCTGCGGCTGCTTCGGGTTGCGCTGACCGACGACGACGTCACGTTCACCGGCGACTACTTCACTGTCCGCGATGCGCAAGTGCTGCCGAAACCGTCACCGCCGCTTGATATCTGGATCGGCGGTGCGACACCGGCGGCCTTTCGCCGCATCGGTGCGCTCGGCGACGGCTGGTTGGGCAGCTTCCTGACGCCCGCCGAGGCGGGCCAAGCACGTCAAGCGATCAGCGACGCCGCCGATGCCGCGGGCCGCGCGATCGAACCCGATCATTACGGCATCAACCTAGCCGTCGGAGACGGCGACCTTCACGCTTCAGTGCTGGCGGGCATCCGCAAACGCAGGCCCGATCTCGATCCCACAGAACTGGTGGCGGCGGACTGGCCGACGCTGCATCGCCGTCTGGACGACTACATTGCTGCCGGCCTGACCAAGTTCGTGATCAGGCCCACGGGCGACGTCGACATCACTGACTTCATCGAGACGTTCGTCAAGGAACTGCACCCGCGGCAGAACTGATCTCCTGCGAAAGCCAGTGGGGAAATAGTCGATCGACGTCAACATCATCGTCAGGCGCAGAATGAGATCGAGCAGACCGAGACCTCGACGAGAAGGAGCGATCGATGATCGAGTTCCTACCCGACATGCCACAAGGAGTTGCCGGTATCCGCGTATCGGGCCGCATCGGCGGAGCTGACCTGCGTGACCTGAAACCGGCAATGGACAAGCTGATGGACACCGGCGAGATCAGGATAGTCGAGGTCATTGCATCGGACTACGAGGGTTTCGGCCCCGGCGGACTCGCCGAGGATCTCAAGCTGGGCCTCGGCCTGTTGATCAAGCACCATTCAGCGTTCAAGCGGATCGCCGTCGTGTCCGACAAGGATTGGGTGGCCCATGCCATGCACGCCTTCGCCTGGATGGTCCCCGGCGAACTCGCTGTGTTCGGCCTCGGCGACCTCGAACGGGCCAAGGAGTGGGCGGCCGGTTCCGGGTAGCGCCTATCCTGGCCGGAGTGTCCGAACCGTCCGCCGCGGAGTTGCGCAACCGCCTCGACGGCCTGACCATCCGCGACGCCGCACGCCTCGGCAGACGCCTGAAGAACATTCGCGGTACCGAACCCGAGAAGCTGCAACGGCTCGCCGAACAGATCGCGCAGGCCGAAGCCCTCGTCGCGACCCGGCAGACCGCCGTTCCGGGCATCACCTACCCCGATCTGCCGGTCAGCGAGCGACGGCAGGAGATCGCCGAGGCGATACGCGCCAACCAGGTAGTCGTCATCGCGGGCGAGACAGGCTCGGGTAAGACGACTCAGCTGCCGAAGATCTGCCTCGACATCGGACGCGGAATCCGCGGCACCATAGGGCACACCCAGCCCCGGCGGCTGGCCGCGCGCACCGTCGGCCAGCGCATCGCCGACGAACTGGGTACACCGCTCGGCGACACCGTCGGCTACACCGTCCGGTTCACCGACCAGGTCAGCGACCGCACGCTGATCAAGCTGATGACCGACGGCATCCTGCTCGCCGAGATTCAGCGTGACCGGAGCCTGCTGCGCTACGACACCCTCATCCTCGACGAGGCTCACGAGCGCAGCCTCAACATCGACTTCCTTCTCGGTTATCTTCGCGAACTGCTGCCGCGCCGACCCGACCTCAAGGTGATCGTCACGTCGGCGACGATCGAGCCGGCGCGCTTCGCCGCGCACTTCAGTGGAGCCGAAAGTGGGCCCAGCGGCGGTGCGCCCATCGTCGAAGTGTCCGGGCGCACCTATCCCGTCGAAATCCGTTACCGCCCACTGGAAGTCCCGGTCCTCGCATCCGACGACGACGATCCCGACGACCCGGACCACGAAGTCGTGCGCACCGAGATGCGCGACCCGACGGAGGCGATCGTCGACGCCATCGACGAGCTCGGGCACGAGCCCCCCGGCGACGTCCTGGTCTTCCTATCGGGTGAGCGCGAAATCCGGGACACCGCAGAGGCATTGCGTCACCTGAAGAACACCGAGGTCCTGCCGCTGTACGCGCGGCTGCCGACCGCCGAACAGCAGCGCGTGTTCGCGCCGCACACGGGCCGCCGAGTGATCCTGGCCACCAATGTCGCCGAAACCTCGCTGACCGTGCCGGGTATTCGCTACGTCGTCGACCCCGGCACCGCGCGCATCTCGCGCTACAGCCGCAGAACGAAGGTGCAGCGGCTGCCGATCGAGCCGATCTCGCAGGCCTCTGCGGCGCAGCGGGCGGGACGGTCGGGACGCGTGGCGCCCGGCGTGTGCATTCGGCTCTATTCCGAAGAGGATTTCGAATCTCGGCCGCGCTACACCGATCCGGAGATCCTGCGGACCAACCTCGCGGCGGTGATCCTGCAGATGGCGGCGCTTCAACTCGGCGAGATGGAGAGCTTCCCCTTCCTCGACCCGCCGGAAAGGCGCAGCATTCGCGACGGTGTGCAGCTGTTGCAGGAGCTCGGCGCCTTTGACTCCGCCGGCTCCATCACGGCCGTGGGCCGCCGTCTCGCGCAGCTGCCCATCGATCCGCGCCTGGGCCGGATGATCCTGCAGGCCGAATCCGAGGGCTGCGTACGGGAGGTGCTCGTGCTCGCGGCGGCGCTGGCGATCCCGGATCCGCGCGAGCGACCTGCGGACAAAGAGGATGCCGCCCGGCAGAAGCACGCCCGATTCGCCGACGAACACTCCGATTTCATGTCCTACCTGAACCTGTGGCGTTACCTCAGAGAACAGCGAAAGGAGCGCTCCGGCAATTCGTTTCGGCGGATGTGCCGCGAGGAATTCCTGCACTACCTGCGAATCCGGGAGTGGCAGGACCTGGCCGGGCAGCTGCGCAGCATCGCCCGTGACATGGGCATCCGTGAACAGGACGAGCCGGCGGACGCCGCCCAGGTGCATGCCGCGGTGACCGCCGGATTCCTGTCGCACATCGGTCTCAGAGAGGGCGACTCCCGGCCGCGCACGCGAGGAGCGAATCGGGCGGAGTACCAGGGCGCTCGCAACTCACGGTTCGTGCTCGCGCCGGGCTCCGTTCTCACCAAGCGTCCGCCGCTCTGGATTGTCGTGGCCGATCTGGTCGAGACCAGCAGGCTGTACGGGCGTACCGCCGCCCGCATCCAGCCGGAAGAAGTCGAGCGCGTCGCGACCCACCTTGTGGCGCGCACCTACAGCGAGCCGCACTGGGACGCCCAGCGCGGCGCGGTGATGGCCTATGAGCGGGTGACACTGTACGGTCTGCCGCTGGTGACGCGGCGCCGGGTCAACTACACGACGATCGATCCGCAGCTGTCCCGCGAGCTGTTCATCCGGCACGCGCTCGTCGAGGGGGAGTGGCAGACCCGCCACCACTTCTTCCGCGACAATGCGCGCCTCCGCGCGGAACTCGAGGAACTAGAGGAACGTGCGCGCCGACGCGATCTGCTGGTGGGCGACGACGACGTCTTCGCGCTCTACGACGCCCGGGTGCCCGCAGATGTGGTCTCTGCGCCGCATTTCGACGCGTGGTGGAAGAAGCAGCGGCACAAGACGCCGGACCTGCTGACCTTCACCCGCGATGACTTGCTGCGCTCCGACGACACCGCAGGCGCCGACCGGCCCGATACCTGGCAGACGGGTGATGCCACGCTGCCGCTGACCTACCGCTTCGAGCCCGGCGCCGCCGACGACGGCGTCACCGTGCACGTCCCGATCGACGTGCTCGCACGCCTGGGTGGCGACGAGTTCGCCTGGCAGGTGCCCGCACTGAGGGAGGAGCTGATCACCGAACTGATCCGCTCACTGCCGAAGAACCTGCGCCGCAACTTCGTTCCCGCTCCCGACACCGCACGCGCGGTGATGGCCACTATCGATCCGGCCGGAGAACCGCTGCTCGACGCACTGCAGCGCGAATTGCGCCGCCGCACAGGCATTCTGGTCCCCATCGACGCCTTCGACCTGACCAAGCTGCCGCCGCATCTACGGGTGACGTTCGCCATCGAGTCCGCCGACGGCGCGGAAGTCGCGCGCGGCAAGGACCTGACATCGCTGCAGGAGCGGCTGGCGGCGTCGACTCAAGGCGCCGTCGCCGAGGCCGTCGGCGGTGCGCTGGAACGGACGGGTCTGCGGGGATGGCCCGACGATCTCGCCGAGGTTCCCCGCGTCGTCGAACGCACCGTCGGCGGGCGCGCGGTTCGCGGCTTTCCCGCATTCGCCGACGCGCACACGGCTGTCGACTTACGGGTGTTCGCGACCTCCGCCGAGCAGGAGCGCGCGATGGGGCCGGGTACACGCCGCTTGGTGCGGCTCAGCGTGGCGTCACCGGTGAAAGGAGTGGAGCGGCAGCTTGATCCGCGGACGCGCCTGACGCTGGGCGCAAATCCGAGCGGGTCGCTGACAGCGCTGCTCGAGGACTGCGCCGATGCTGCGGTCGACGTGCTGGTGCCAGCGCCGGTCTGGACGGCCGCGGACTTCGCGGCACTGCGTGCGCGGGTGGCCGGGGCTCTCGTGTCGACGACAAACGACATCGTGGTCCGCGTCGAGAAGGTGCTGGCCGCCGCGCGCGAAGTGCAACTGCTGCTGCCCGGGCAGCCGTCGGCCGCACAGGCCGATGCGGTCGACGACGTCCGCGCGCAGATGAACCGGCTGATGCCGCCGGGGTTCGTCAGCGCCACCGGGCGCGCTCGCCTTGCCGATCTCATCCGCTACCTGAGCGCGATCCGCAGACGGCTGGACCGACTGCCTCACGGGATCGAGGCCGACCGCCTGCGCATGCGGCAGGTGCACGCCGTCGAGCAGGCCTACGCCGAAGTCGTCCATGCGTTGCCGTCGGCTCGGCGCAACGCCGCCGATGTGCTTGACATCGGATGGCAGATCGAGGAGCTGCGGGTGAGCCTGTGGGCCCAGCAACTCGGAACTCCGCGTCCGGTCAGCGAGCAGCGCATCTACCGGGCGATCGACGCCGTTGCGAGCGGCGCATGACCGGGCCCGCAAGGACCGACGACGGGCACTATGTCGTCATCGACGGTCGCCGATGGCGCGCGACCGACCCGGCCATTCCCGAGCCGCGGCGGATCGAGCTGACCCGAATTCTCATGGCGTGGCGCAGGGAGGTGCGCCGCGCGAAGGGCACTGCGGGGGAGGCGGCGGCCCGTGCGAGGGTACAGGCGGCCAAGGTCGCGCTGGGTGAGCGGGGTACGCCGCCGTGGTGGGAACAGACCAACGCCGAGCGCCGCGCACGATGGCAGGCCGACGTGGCAGAACCCGGTGACGCCGATTCCCCATAATTTTTTGGGATCGGTAGTCATCCTGTTTTTGTGTACTTGCCTCATCGACGCCACATGGTGGCGCATGAGCAGAAGGACAGGTCATGAACAAGAGAAAGCAGATCGCCGCCGCAGCCTTGTTGTCAGCCGGCGTAGCCCTTGCCGGTGTGGGACTGACCGACGGTACCGCGCAGGCGCTTCCGGGCGGTCCACTGCCGCTCAGCTCCTGGCCGGGATGTCCGGAGGACAGCCCGGAAGGCCCATGCCGGTGGTGTCCGGGCGATCCGCCGGTGCAGACGGGAAACCTCCGCGTCAATCCCGTGGTGTGGGATGAAAACGTCTGCCACACCTACTGGTACGTGTACCACGGCCAGGGCAACGTCGCCTCGAACATCTCCGAGGGGGAGGCGCCACCGCCGCCGCCTCCACCACCTCCGAACCTGACTCCGCCCCTCCCGCCGGGGTGGTGCTGGTCCCTCTTCCTCCCGACGACTAGCTGCCCGAATGGCTGACGCGTAAGCCAGGACCTGGCCGCGTTCCGCCCGCTACGATCACCGGGTGTTCCGGATCGATGGGATAGACGGCGAAAGCATTGTTGTGGACGGCAATTGGGTCGAGAAGCTGCGGACGAACACCTCGCGTGGACGCAACCCAGCGGATCAGTACGCCGGCACCCAGGTCAAGGAGTTCAGCCGGCGCAAGAAGTTGTTCGGTGCTGAAAAGGAGCAACTCCTTCAGGTCATCGTGAACGTCGGCACGTTCTGTTCGTTGAATGTGCCGGCTGAGCGGCGCGCTGACGTTGACGCGCTCGTCGCCGAGCTCGAGAAGGCTCGGGATCGCGCGTCGTCCTAAGCTCGGTCCCGCAAATACTCTGCGAGCGTGTAGGTCTGACCCAATCGCCGTCTGCGTTCAGCTTCCCTGACCGCTCGATCGCGTTCGTCCGCGGGTGCGTGCACGAGCTCTCGGTACAACTCGTTGTCGACAGCGTAGATCCCATTGATCGGCTCGCGCAGATGCCGGCGGTAGACGTCGTCGGCATAGGCGAGCGGATTTTCGTTGGCATTCTGCCGGCGTACGAACTCATCGCCGAGTCGTTGCAATGCTTCTTCTCGATTGCCGCCCGATACGGACCAGTCTGCACCCGGATACGACGCTGTCCACCCGTCGCCGTCCGCCTCTAGCTGCGGCTCCATGTGAAAGGCGTACCGACGCAATTCGTCAGTGTCCGTGGGTTCGTCGGCCATATTCACTGCTGCCCCCAGACCTTCAGCCTGCGCTTCACGGCGTCGATCCGCCGGTGTCGTCGCTCGGGCTCCAATATGTTCCGACCCTGAGATCGGGGTAGAGAATCGAACACCGATAACGCCCAAATGTCCCCTCGGGCCTGAGACACCACACAATCGGTCCGCTCGGCAATGTCGGCTCGCGTGTGGTGGGAGCGGAGGGTGGCCCGTACTGGAGAGCCCTGACACGCGCGGCGAGGTCGGCGCCTTGTTGTCTGACCGAGTCGACGACATCGGCGGCCTGGGCAAGCTGCGATCGCAGCGCGGCCAGGACGGCACGCTGCGCTGCCGGCGAAGTGGCACCCGCGTCTGCGCCAATGGTCGCCTGTGCGCGAGTCGCGATGGCCTCCAGGCGGTCGGCGCCGGCGCGGGCAACGCTTGCCGCGGTTGCCATCTGGGCATGCAACGACTCGTCGGTGTGTCCGGCCGCGGTCAACATGGCCGCGTTGTCGACCGCAAACCGCCTGTGCACGGCGATGACGGCGCCCGACGAACTGGCCGTCATACGGGTGGTCTCACTCGTCGCCCGTGCGGCCCCGTCCATGTCGCCGAACGCGACGACTTCTGGCGGACAGGCATGCGGAGCCACCACATACCTGGCCCGCCGGATCGCCTGCTCGACGAGTGCGCATTCCTGCACGACCGACATCACTCAATTATCCGCGCGAGGACGCGTGGTTCCTGCACTGATACCTTCCACGCACGTGCGGGCCGGGTAGCGTCACGCCGGTGACCGTGTATGCGCTGAACCTGTTCGACATTGCCAACCGCGACGAATACCTGGCGTACTCGAAGCGCTCGCCGGAAGAAGTGGCCAAGCATGGCGGCCGGGTGGTCGCGCTCGGACAATTTCGTGAATCCGTCACCGGGGATTTCGAACCCCGAAAGGTGCTGATCCTCGTCGAGTGGGAATCCAGGGATGCGTTCGACGGCTACTGCAACGACCCGGATCTGGCTGACCTGCACGCTCACCGCGAGAACGGATCCTCGTCGTACATCTGGCAGCTGTTCGATCGCCTGGATGATCTACGCCCGCTGCTCAAGCCCTAAGCGTCGAGACTGCGCCGACGGCGGGGCTTACTCGTAATTTCCCGCCGCCATCGCAGTCTCACGGCCGCGGCGCGTTTGCCGCCGATCTGCGACGAGATCGGCGTCGATTTGTCGCCGGCTCGGTACGCAACGGATGTCGCGGCTCAGCTCGAGGCGCTGAGGATCTTGATCGCGAAGACGAGCGAATCACCCTTCTGGATTCCGGCGCTGGGCTGACCCTCGGGGTAGCCGTCGGCCGGCGACATTGCGACGGCGACCGTCGATCCGACCTTCTGTCCGGCGATGGCTTTCTGGAAGCCCGGCACGACACCGTCGAGCGGGAATTCGGCGGGCTCACCGCGTTCGTATGCGCTGTCGAACACGGTTCCGTCGCGCCCGTTGACGCCCATGTAGCAGACCGAAACCGTGGCGGTGGGAGCGACGACCGGGCCGTCACCTGCCTGCAAGGTGTGCACCTGGGTTTCGGTCACGCTGAATGGTCCGTCAACTGTGACGCTTGGCGCCGTCGTATCCGTGGATCCGGTGACCGCGACGCTGCCGGTTGCTCCGGACAGGGTCCACTCGGGTTTGCCGCCGTTCGCCGGTGCCGCCGTAGGGCAGGTGTCCGGCGCCGTCGCGGGTTCGGTCGTGGGGGACAGGCTGGCTTCTGTGGTGGCCGAGGCGGTGCTCACCGCGGTTGTCGAGGACGCGCTTGCCGATGAGGTGCCGCTGTCGGAGCCGCAGGCGGAGACCATCAGGACGAGCGACGCGGCACAGGCAGTGAGCGCGAAGGAGGAGGACACGGGGGAGAAGTTCACGACCGTCACGCTACAGCCGACGGTCTCCGACCGATGAGTTCCTCCTGCCGACAAGGTCCATCTGGTCAGCCAACGACAGGACGAGAAGAAGAGGAACGGCCCTATGCCGGCCGCAGGAGAGCGATGAGGAAGTCGGAGTCCTCAGTGAACGATCGCAGATCCCACGTGGACAGCAGCAGGTCGGCCGCCAAACCGGCACTTGCTGCGTCGTCGAGAAATTCGTCGAACGCGTAATCGCGACCCGCGCCGAAGCCGATGACGACTCGACCGCCGTCGACGAGGTGGGCCCGCAGTCGGGCCAGCACCTCGGTGCGGGTACTCGGGGCAAGGAACGTCATGACATTGCCGGCCGACACGATCACGTCGAACGGCTCGGTGATGCCTCGCGCCGGCAGGTCGAGTTCGGCGAGGTCACCGACGAGCCAGCGCGGCCCCGGATGATCTTGCTCGGCAGCCTCGATCAGCACCGGGTCGACGTCGACACCGACCACCTGATGACCCGCCGCCGCCAGATGTCCGCCCAACCGGCCGGGGCCGCAACCGGCATCGAGTATGCGGGCGCCACGGGGTGCCACCGCATCGACGAGCCGAGCCTCGCCGGCCAGATCGTCCCCAGCGCGTGCCATCGAACGGAAGCGCTCGACATACCAGCGAGAATGCCCGGGATTAGCCTTCACCTTCTGCATCCAGATGCTCTGCTCGACCATGCGAGCATTCTCGCAGGAGCGGCCGGAGGATTTCAGGCGGCAAGCGGTCAGTAGTCCCAGACCGCCGGTAAACACCGGAAGACGTCGCCGGCGGCTGCCACGCGGCATACGGACGGGAACGGCAGGTGGCTGGCCACCAGCGCCTCACCGTCGTTGGCGGCACCAACGCTTAAGAACTCGCGCTATCCGTTGCCGCGCGAGAAGATGGAGGCGCAGGTTTGCCGGTAGACCGACACGGTTACTCGGCCGACAAACGTCCGTCTTGAACGGAGGTTCTCCTGATGACCGTTGCTGACACCCTGGCGCCGTTGGTGCGCGCGGCGGTAGGCCCAGAGGCTCCGGTCGAGATCAAGGCCTGGGACGGCAGTAGGACCGGGCCGTCGGACACGCAGTGGGCGCTCAACTTCAACAATCGGAGAGGTCTTCGGCGGCTGCTGTGGGCTCCGAACGAACTCGGTTTCGCCCGCGCCTACGTGTCCGGCGACATCGACATTGAAGGAGACCTGCTCGCAGGCATGGAAGTCCTGGAACAGATTTCGGATCGGACCCGCGGTCCGGGCATACGGATCGACACCGAGACAAAGAAGGCCCTGGCGAAGGCGGCGCTGCGGCTTGGGGTCATTGGCCCGCCACCGAAGCCGCCGAGCGAAGAAGCCGGACTGGCTCGCGGGCATCGGCACGACAAGCACCGCGACGCGGCAGCAGTTAGCCACCACTATGACGTCGGCAACGACTTTTACCGCCTTGTCCTCGGTGAGTCCATGGCGTACTCGTGTGGGTACTGGGAACAGCCAGACAAGGGACTCGCCGCGGCGCAGTACGCCAAGTGCGATCTGGTGGCCCGCAAGCTCGGTCTGGCCCGCGGCATGCGGGTCCTCGACGTCGGCTGCGGGTGGGGGACCTTCGCACTGCACGCTGCCCGCACGTATGGAGCGCACGTCGTCGGCGTCACCCTGTCGCGCGAGCAGGCGGACTACGCGCGTAAGTGGATGGTCGACCAGGGCGTGGCCGAGTTGGTCGACATTCGTGTCCAGGATTACCGCGACGTCACCGACGGACCATACGACGCGATCTCGAGCATCGGTATGGCAGAACATGTCGGCGCGGCGATGCTGCCCGTCTATGCCGCCCAGCTGTATGGGCTCTTACGTGATCAAGGCCGGTTGCTCAACCACGCAATCTCACGCAGGCCAGGCGAGTCGATGGAGTTCTCCAAGACGTCGTTCATCGATCGCTACGTGTTTCCCGACGGGGAAATCGAACCGATGGCGCCCATGATCGACGCGCTCGAGCGAGCTGGCTTCGAGGTGCGTGATGTCGAGTCGCTGCGCGAACATTACGCGCTGACTCTGCGGGCCTGGGTGGCCAATCTCGAAGACAGCTGGGCGCAGGCGGTCGGGTTCAGCAGTGCCGGCCGGGCACGGATTTGGCGGCTGTACATGGCTGGTTCGGCGCTGGCGTTCACCGCCAACCGGCTTGGAGTCAACCAGATCCTGGCAGCCAAATGCGATGCAAGCGGCCATAGCGGGATTCCGGCCACACGCAACGACTTAGGTGGCGTCCCATGAGCGGTGTAAAAGGATTCGGACGTAGGTTCCGCTCGTTTGCGTTCATGATGTTATGCGATGGGAGCGGAATCGGTTGGTGACACGCCGCTTTCGACGTGGTTTGTCGAATTCCTGGCGGCAGTTGGGTTGGCGGGTCGTGCAGAGCGCGGCGCAGATCAGCCAGCCGCAGCCCGACCGGAGAGCGGGCCGATGCACAAGGCGAATCGCCAGGTTCGCTTCCGCTCTGGACGCCGGCGGTAGTTGCCGCTGTGCCGGCACGCTTGGGCCGAAAGTCACGGCCGCGGTCGACGAACGCCCCTACAGGAGCGACAGGTGACCGGCTGACGATGAGGCATGGCCAAGTCGGCGCCCAGCGGTGCGGGCGTCGGCTACACGCATACCGGGGAGCGGGGCAGCCGTGTGGGTGATTCTGGCTCTTGCGATGTTGGCGGTGGCCGTGGTGTTTTCCATGCTCGGCCAGGGCGGCGGGGCGATCTACACCCCACTGCAGGTGGGGACGGGGATCGAATTCCACGAGGCGGCCACCACCAGCCTGTTCCTGATCATGGTGACCTCGACGGCCGCGTCCCTGGTCTTCTACAAGGCGAAACGGATCGATTGGCCACTGGCCCTGGTGTTGGAGACGGTGACCACGGCCGGCGGGTTTGCCGGTGGCCTGGGATCGGGCCGACTCTCCGCCATGACGCTGTCGCTGATCTTCGCCGCGACGATCAGCAGCGGCGCGGTCTTCATGATTCGGCCCATGAAGGAGCGCCAGCCGTGCGCCCAGCGGCATGGCGGCTTCCTGTCCTGGAGCCGGACGCTGGGCGAACAGCACTACTGCGTGAACATGGCGCTCGCGCTGCCGTTCTCGTTCCTCGCGGGAGCGTTGAGCGGCATGGTGGGTGTGGGCGGCGGCCTGATCAAGGTCCCGCTGATGGTGCTCGTGCTGGGTGTGCCGATGGACATCGCGGTCGGCTCCAGTTCGCTGATGGTCGGCTTGACCGCCAGCGGCGGTTTTGCGGGCCATCTGCTGCATGGCCACTGGAACTGGAAGCTGTCGTTGATCCTCGCGGTGGCGGTGTTTATCGGCGGCCAGATCGGCAGCCGTATCACCCTGAAGCTGGACAAAAGGAAGCTGAAGGTCGGGTTCGGCTGGTTCCTCCTCGTCGTCGCCGCCGCGATGGTGTTTCAGGCCCTGCGATAGGCGTAGGGAGAAAGGGAATCCGATATGAAGCAAGAACAACGTGAAGCCGCACGGCAACTGGCGGAAACCGGAAAGCGCCTTGGGTCGTCCTGGGTCGAGACGTTGGAGGCATCGTTTCTCATCCACGGCCACGTCTGCGGCGGGATGCCCCTCGGCTTTCGCGCCGGCGTGGCAGCCCTTACAGCGTTGGGAGTCGAGCGGGAGACCAACATGGCCCACCTGGTGTTCGTCGAGACCGGGATTGGGCACGCCGCGGGCTGTTTCGCGGACGGCGCGCAAATGGCCACCGGCTGCACCTTCGGCAAGGGTCTGATCGAGCGAACCGAATACGGCAAGTGGGCCATGAATCTCGTCGACCCAGCGACCAGCGCTGCGGTGCGGGTGTCGGTGCGGCCCGAGGTGATGCAGGCCGCCCTGCAATCACCGTTCGTCCACGAGCGGCTTCAGGGGGTGCCGCCCAGCGAAGTCCCGCTGGAGGTTAGCCGCCCACTGGTGCAGGGCCTGATGGCCAGCACCGACGACGATCTCTTCACGGTGTCGGGCACCTTCAGCTACTCCCTCGGTACCCGGCCGCCAGCGTGCTTCGAGACCGAGACCTGCAGCCAGTGCGGCGAACTCGTAGCCGAGAACAAGATCCGCATGAAGCAGGGCAAGCCGGTGTGCCTACCCTGCTCGGGCTACACACGCTGACGCGAGGGTGCGACAAGACAGGCGAGAGAGGGCGGAGTGTTGGTGGGCGCAGTCGATTTGACGGCGGTGCCGCTGTCTCGGGCGTTGACGGAACTGGACAGTTCGGCGCAGGGGTTGACTTCGGCGCAGGCGCAATCGCGATTACAGCGGTATGGGCCTAGGCGCTGCTGTGGTTCCTGGTCAACGACCGCGTCAAAGTCGCCACCAACCGATGGCTCGACCGGCACCCGGACAGCGCCCGCGAACGACCGGCGAACCGTCGCGTCGATCTCCGCGCAATGTGTCCCGCACCTAGTGCCCGACGCCCCGCGGGCGCCAGCAGGCTGACATCACGCCCACAGGGAGGACACCATGCCGATCACACCAAAGCCGGTGGGTCTCAACAACTATGAGCGAGCCATCGTGGCGAACGCTGCCGAGCCCGGGCTCGACCTCCTCGGGTAGGTCGAAGATCTCCCAGTAGTCGGCCTTCACCTCGGCAGTCGCGTTCTTGGGCAACTTGGCCAAGATGTTTCTGGCGACATGGATCAAACGGCGGTGCTGCAGCGCGGTGCCCATGGTGCGCTCCACAGCGCCGATCAGTCCCGCCGCCCCATCGGAGATCACCAACAGCGGGGTGCGTAGGCCGCGTTCACCCAGATCGGTCAGAAAGCCCGCCCACGCGTCGCCGGACTCGCCCGCCGCGGCATCCAGCCCGACAAAGACCGGTTTGCCGTCGGTGTCGATGCCCCAGGCGGCCAGCACCGGCTCCGCTGAGGCGTTGGCGTGGTACTTGAAATGGGTGCCGTCCAAAAACAGGTAGTCCAGCTCGATGTCATCGAGGCGGCGCTGAGTCCACGCCTCGAACCGGGTTTTGATCTCCGTGCAGATCCGCGACACCGTCGACTTCGACACCGTCGCGGATTCGCCGAGAGCCTCCGACAGCGCTGCCTCCACATCGCGGGTCGACAAACCGCGCACGAACCCGGCGATCACGAGCGACTCCAGCGCGTTGGTCTTGCTTACCCCCTTGCCGAACAACTGGCTGGCGAACCGCTCAGTGGTGCCGCGCAGCTTCGGCCGCGCCAGCGTCACCGGACCTGCGGTGGTCTTGACCGTGGTCGGGCAATAGCCGTTGCGCATCCCGGCACGAGCATCCTCATTCCCCGCCGCGCGCTCGTAGCGCTGCCTGCCCAAAAATGCGGCCACCTCGGCCTCCAACGCCGACTGCAACAACAGTTGCGCGCCGAGCTGGGCGACCCGTTCGATTGCGCGCGACACGTCCTGCCCATCGGCGAACACCTCATCAATCTGCGCGCGCAGACCCTCGGCGGGCGATATCCTCTTCGACACGGACGTAGGCTCCTTCCTTAGACTTTGGTCGGTCTTCGAGGGAACCTACGTCCGAATCCTTTTACACCGCTGCAGGGACACGACCACGACTTATTGCGATCACAGTCTTCGAACGTATGACGCCAATTTCGAGATCGCTGCCGAAGTGCTGCGGTTCCAGCATCAATGGGACTTGGAACGGGGCACCTTAAGATAAGGAGGAGGAGCTTGAATTGAAACCCTTTGGTGCACAGTGCAATACCCAGTGGCTTACTTGACATAATGTGGCTTATCGGCATTTAGGGTACGAGTTGCTTTAGATGAAGTGCCGGCACCCTTCGACTGTTGTCCTATCTGAGCACCTCACGGCGCTGATTTCGGTCTCCTTGCATCGATTGCGCATTCGCCGAGGTTGCCGTGACAGTCCAACCACTTAAATGAATGATTCGGGGGTGAATGATTCGGGTGTTGGGTGGAAACCCTGCGCATGCCCCTAGTCGGCAGGCCCTTATGCCGGCGATCGACCACCCACCCACCCTCCCCGTCCATTACCGGCAATACGTCACCGTGACGAATTATACTGTGGCGCAGGGCTATTGACACTTCAGTGTGGGCGGTAGACGCGGGCCTTCCGCAACTCGGCGGTGACGCCCGCACGCCGCATGTTGTTCCGCGCAATTTCCAGCATCCGCTCGTTGAGGTCCACGCCATTGGGTGTCGAAGTCGGCGGCGTACTGGGTGGGCAACCAGCCGGTGCCGAACGACACCTCGAGCAGCAACGTCGAGGCGCTGCCTTATCAACAAGCAGCCGATCGGCGGCTTCGACAGCATCCATCTCTACATCGCAATCAAACGGTGAGGACACCCATCCCCTCTCACCCCTCTGCAATTTCGTCACGGTGACATTTTTACGAGGGGGCGCTTAGACACCGAAAGTTATTCCGCCGATTGGTATCTGGGAACAATCATTACGGGTACCGGAGAGTGACGCAGGATCTTCGACGCGGCCGAACCAAGGAAGACGTGAGCTGCAGGTCCGGCTGCCCCCGATCCCAGCACGAGCACGTCACCAGGGCTCCAGCAAACCGACTCCACAGCCTCTCGCCAATCGTGGCCGGCCCCGACGACGACCTCCACAACAGGAAGCGGTATACGCGCGCGAACTGCGTCGAGCTGCCTGCCGACATCGTCGAAAGTCCTGCGCGACCACTGTTCGACGACAAGGTCTTCGGCGGAGGACTCGATCGAGCCGGCGAACATCCGGACCGGCCGTACGGTGAACGATACGATCCGCAACGGCACTGACCAAGACTTGGCGAGCTCGGCGGCTGCGGCGATGAGTCCATTGACGTCGGCCTCGCCTCCGTACGCAGCGGTCACTCGGCCCATCGGGACGGAGCCCGGTGCGTAGCCACGCGGAGCGATCGCAACCGGCACCGACGCGCTGTGGACAAGTCGCTCGGTGACGCTACCCAGACCGACCCTGCCAAGCAGTCCAGACGACGACGACCCGACCACGACGAGGTTCGCACTGTGAATAGCGACGAGCTCTATCAAACCGCTTGGAATAGAAGTGGATTGGTGAATAACGATCGAAACATCGAGATCACCCTGCAGATCGCTGACTACTCTGTCGATCGATTGCGCAGCCTGCGACGAGACATAACTCAGATATTCCTTCTCGACGGGGTCGTTCTTGGGTGGCCACGGCCGTTCTATGATGGCCGCGGCGATGATGTTGTCACCCGTAACCCGGGCGACCTGGGCTGCCAGGTTGAGGGGCGCAGGACCCTGCCGGCTTGAGCTGAATCCCGCGATGATAGCCATCGGACTGATTCCTCAGACCACTAGTGGGGCGGCGGCCACGACATGTGTCACCGGCACGCCGTGCTCGGCGCGGGCGCGGTCTACGACGTCGAAACGGTGCCACACGGAATCTTCGGGCGGTAGCGTCGCGATGACGATCTGATCTGGATGGAACGAGTCGACGGCGCTGGCCAAGGCCCTCAGCGGTCGATAGTCACCGATTTCTCCGTTCGCATCGAGGTTCTCCGAATGAAGTGTGGCCAGCGTGCTGTCAAGCCGCTGCTGCGCCACCTTGTGCGTCTCTTCCAGGAGGTCGAGGGGACCGTGCCTGGCCGCCGTTCCAGCCTCGATCGGGCTGGCTGGGACGACCACGAAATAGGTCGCAGCGCGGTCCTCGTCGATGCGATGCAACTCTTCGAGCAGCTCCTGGGAATTCACTGTCTGGTTGGCGAGTACCAGCACGCGGTGAGCTCGCGTCGTCGTGGGGGCGCCCTCGAGTTCGGGACGCCGATTGATAAACCACTTGTTCGCGAAGTACACCAGGATGACGACCGCCCACGACAGCAGACTCAGCACCAGCTGCGATCGCACATCGGACTGCAGCCCCATCTGCACCAGGATGGCCACAATCGCGACCGCAGTGATGATCGAGAGCACTGGGAACAGCCACATCTTGACCCGGAGGTCGGAGTCCGGGGTGCGGTAGCGCAGCACGATCTGCGAGATCGCGATGAGCAGATAGACGAACAGGATGATCGCGCCGCTGGAGTTCAGCAAGAACGCGAAGATGGTGTCCGGCGAAACCGCCGCGGCGATCACACAGAGGAAGCCGACCACTGAGGAGGCCAGAATAGCGTTGGCGGGCACCCCTCGACGGGTCACCGCCACCAGCTGAGCCGGCGCCTCACGCCGTGCCGCGAGCACGAACAACATCCGCGACGCGGTGTACATCCCCGAATTGAGACAGCTCAGCACCGCCGTCAACACCACGGCATTCATGATGTGGTCGGCGTAGGGAATTCCCATCTCCGTGAATGCCGAGACGAAGGGGGACGCACCGGCTTCTTCGTTGTTCCACGGCAGGATCGTCGCCAGCAGGAACGTGGAGCCGACGAAGAACACCGCGATCCGCACGATCACCGAATTCGCCGCTTTCGCCACTGCCCGCTCCGGGTTCGACGATTCCGCGGCGGCGATCGTCGCGATCTCTGCGCCGACCATGGAGAAGATCACCGTGACCACGCCAACGGATACCGCAGTGACACCGAGCGGAAAGAACCCGCCATGGCTCCATAGGTTGGAGAAGTCCAACGATTTGTTCGGCCACAGGCCCAAGACGAAAAGCGAACCCAGCGCGATGAACACCGCGATCGCGGCCACTTTGATGCCGGCGAACCAGAACTCGAACTCGCCGAAGGACGAGACGGAGAACAAGTTGGTCGCCGTCATCAGGATCATCAGGATCAGCGCACTCAACCACAGCGGGACGTCGATCCAGTACTGGATGATCTTGGCGCCCGCGATCGCCTCGAACCCGACGACGATCACCCAGAAGTACCAGTACAACCAGCCGACCGAGAAGCCGGCCCAGTTGCCCATTGCGTTACGCGAATAGTCGGCGAAAGATCCGGTCGACGGGTTGGCCACGGCCATCTCCGCCAGCATCCGCATCACCATGATGATCAGCACGCCAGCAAGGCCATAGGTGATGAACGCCCCAGGCCCCGTTCCTCCGATGACAACGCCGGAGCCGACGAAAAGACCCGCCCCGATCACACCGCCAATGGCGATCATCGTCAGCTGTCGCTGACTCAGTGCCCTCTGCAAAGTTGGTGTAGCACTCATTGCATCCTCCGATACCGCGCGCGGCTACGTGCTCGCTCCTAATGGAGCGACTGGTTCAGGTCACTGTCCTTGCGCCGACTTCGACACGCAGTCGGCTATCCCTTGGACGCCACAAGGCGCTCGCGTTGGCCTGGAACTCCTTTGCCATGCGTAACCGTCCCGTCACCGGACTGCCACCCGTTTGGAGTGCTGTCGTTAGGCTTAGATTCCGGAAGCGTAGGCCCTTTGGCCCTCGCGCGTTACGGATTTACACTCGAACTCGGATTACGGTTCAGCGACGATCGATCGCAGCGGCTGTCCTATCCTCCGTCACCCTGCCGCGTGTACATCCGAGCCCGAACGACACCCGGCCGGCGCCGATCTCCACGGCACTGCTCCCCGATTGCCCACATACGTCGCCGTGCATTCGTCCCGCGCCGCACCCTGCGGTCGCGCAGCCATCGCAAGCGGCTACTGCGTGGGGCAACCCCCCGCGCAGTGCGTTTCCAATGGGTTACCGTGCGATCAGTCCGCGTTGGTCGAGTCCGGTATCGGTCCGGGCCCAACTTGTGACGAGGTGATGTCGAGTGCACAGCGGTGAACTAGAGCGCCAGCCGACGCAGACACTCGACGAGTCTTTGCTCATCGATCCCGAGGAATCAGGCCGGCCGCTCGTCGACTTCCTCGGATCCACTCCGGGCCGGATGGCATTGGCGGCCGTCGTTCTGGTAACGGCGCTGCTTGCCGTCGGTGTGACCGCGTCGACCACCGTGTCACATCAGCAGCGCCGGTTGGAGACCCTGCGATCGCACACCGAACCGCTGGCCGATGCGGCGCAACGCATCTATGGAGCTCTTTCGTTTGCCAACACGACCGCTGCCACCGCGTTTCTGTCCGGCGGAGTCGAACCCAATGATGTTCGCGATCGCTACGACACCTTCATCGGACAGGCGTCGGCCGGTCTCATCACCGCGTCGAACGGTGTGTCGCCCAACGACATTCAGTCGCTCACGTTGCTCACCGACCTCTCCAACCAGCTTGCGGTGTACACCGGGACGATGGCCACCGCTCGTGCCAACCTCCGCGCGGGTCGCCCGATCGGCGTCTCCTACCTCAGCGAATCGTCGGCAATGATGCAGCACTCCATGCTGCCGGCCGCCGAACGGCTGTATCGGACGCAATCCGATGCCGTCATCGCACCGGGAGGCTATGCCGGTTCGTCGCACATGGTGATGGCGGCAGCCGTGCTCGTATTTTGCCTACTGTTGCTGACACAGACGTCGCTGGCTCGGCGCAGTCATCGTCGGTTCAACCCGGGTTTGGCGCTGGCTTCCGTGTTGATGGCGGTGCTCGCGGTGTGGCTGAGCGTGGCCGGGCTGGTGTCGGCGCACGCCACAAGCAATGCGCGGACGACAGGCGGTGAGCCGCTCGACGCGGCGGTGACCGCCCGGATCCTCGTCCAACAAGCCCGTGCCGACGAAATCCTCGGGCTGATCAAGCGGGGCTCCGACCCCCTCTCCGACATCAGATTCGAAGAGCGGACCGCACAGATCGGTTGGCTGCTCGACAAGCACCCGGTCGCCGGGGCGGCGGATGCGCTGGGGGGCTGGATGCGCTCCCATGATGAGATCCGACGCAAGTTGAGCAGTGGCGACTACCCCGGCGCCGTGGCGATCGCGCGAGATGACAGTCCGCGTCAGTCGTCATTCGAGTTCGCCCAGTTGGACCGTGTACTAGGGGACGACATCGCGAGACTGCGCGATCGGCAACGCGACGGGATCACACATGCGTACACGGCACTGAACCTGCTTCCGGCCGGCGCCGCGGCCATCGGTGTGCTGGCGGCACTCGCCGTTGCCGTCGGGATCATGCCACGACTCAGCGAGTACCACTGATGCGCGGTGTCACGGCAGAGCTTGTGCTCGCAGCGACCCTCTTGGCGGGCTGTTCCAGTGTGCAACCGCTCGTCGAGGTATCCGCCTCGCTCACCACGCTGCCGATGCCCAGCGGCGCCACTCTGGCGCCATCGGCGTCCGGTGCGGCCGTCGAGAGCTGCGATGCCACTGCGAGTTTGCGCCCGTCCCCTGAACCGGGCCCGGCCGTGCAAGCGATCCGAGACCGCGGGCGGCTGATCGTCGGGCTGGACCAGGGCACCAACCTGTTCAGTTTTCGCGATCCCGTATCCGCGGAATTGCAGGGCTTCGACGTGGACGTGGCCCGGGAGGTAGCGCGAGACCTGGTCGGCGACCCGGAGAAAGTGGACTTCCGGCTGGTGACATCGCCGGAGCGCATCAGTGCGTTGCAGCATCAGAAGGTTGACATCGTCGTTAACAGCATGACCATCACCTGCGCACGTGCCGAGGAGATCGCGTTTTCCACCGTGTACTTCGAAGCGGCCCAACGGCTACTGGTGCCCAAGGATTCGCCGGTGCAGGGGCCCGGCGACCTGGCGGGCAGGAGAGTGTGCGCGCAGGTGGACACCACATCGCTGGCCACCATCGCCCGGGTCGCGCCGGCGGCAACTCTGCTCGCCGTCCAAAATTCGGATGACTGCCTGATCGCGCTGCAGCAAGGACAAGCAGACGCTGCCAGCACCGATGATTCAATCTTGGCCGGAATGGCCGTACAGGATCCCAATCTGCACATCGTCGGACCGAGTCTGGAGCGCGAGCCGTACGGTATCGGAGTCAATCAGGCACAGGACGATCTGGTCCGCGCGGTCAATGCCAGCCTGGAACGGATCCGTCGCGACGGGACCTGGCTGTCGCTTTACCGGAAGTGGCTCACCGTGCTCGGCCCGGCGCCGAGTCCACCAGCCCCGACGTATCGGGATTGACATGGCTGGAGACGAGGGAACGCGCGCGGTCCTGGTGACCGAATCGGGACCGGCCAAGGTCGAACTCTCCCGCCCGCGGCTGCGTACCGGCCGGCGTCGCATTGGCGATGGCCTGGTCACGGTTCCGATTACCGAGGACATCGAGCCTGCCAGTGCGATCCTCACCAACCCTGTTCTTGCCGAGTCGAAACGAGAGTGCAGCAGCTGTGGGCGGCCGGTCGGACGGGGGGCCGCCGGCCGGCCCGGGCCCAGCGAAGGTGTGTGTCCGCATTGCGGCACGGTGTTCTCGTTTTCGCCACACCTGGAGACCGGTGAGCTAGTGGCGGGCCAGTACGAAGTCCAGGGTTGTATCGCGCACGGCGGTGTCGGCTGGATCTATCTGGCGATCGACCGCAACGTGAGCGACCGGTGGGTGGTGCTCAAGGGTCTGCTTCAGCCCGGCGGTGAGCAGGCGCAGGCGATCGCCGTCGCCGAACGTCAATTCCTCGCCATGGTGAACCATCCCGGCATCGTCAAGATTCATAACTTCGTCGAACACCCGGGGTTCGATGGCCGCCCGGTCGGATACATCGTGATGGAGTACATCGGCGGCACCACGCTTCAGGCCATCCTGGAGAAGCAGCAAGCCGAAGCGCCGGAAGGCGAACCCAAGTCGATGATGCCGGTGGAGCAAGCGCTCGGTTATGTGCTCGACATCATTCCGGCGCTGTCCTACCTGCATTCCCTCGGCCTGGTGTACAACGATCTGAAGCCGGACAACATCATGCTCACCGAGGACAACGTCGAATTGATCGACATGGGAGCGGTGTCCGGCATCGGGGACTACGGATACATATACGGCACCAAAGGATTTCAGGCACCTGAGATTGTGCGAACCGGTCCGACGATCGCTACGGACATATACACCGTCGGTCGGACACTGGCCAAGCTCACCGTCGAGCTGTCCGAGGACCGCTATGTCGAGACTTTGCCCGGCCGCGACGAGGTTCCGCTGTTCCAACGGTTCGAATCCTTCTACCGTCTGCTCATCCGTGCGACCAACCCCCTTCCAGCGCAACGCTTCTCATCCGCCGAAGAGATGGCCAATCAATGCAAGGGTGTGCTGCACGAGATCCTCGCCGAGCAGACGGGCCTACCGAACCCGCGGAAGTCGTCACTGTTCAGCGCGCCACGATCTACTTACGGTGCCGATCTCGCGCTGCAGCGTACCGATGTGTTCATCGATGGTCGCCGACACACCGTTCGACTGAAAGCAGCCGATGTGGCCCGCGCGCTGCCGGCCCCGGCGCCGACCGAGGATCGCGACCGCGACTGGAGAATGGACTGGGAGGACGCGGTAACCGCGCTGGATGCCGGTAAAGCGAAGGCCGCGCTGGCATGCTTTGAGCGGGTCCTTGCCGCACTCCCCGGTGAAGCCGCACCAAAGCTGGCGGCGGCCGGCACGGCCGAACTGGAGCTCGAGGGCAACCAGACGACCGACGTTGAGCAACTGTGCCGAACGGCCGAGCGGTACTACCAGACGCTGTGGCGCACGGACCGCTCCATTGTGAGCGCGGCTTTCGGCCTTGCCCGCAGGCTCGTCGCCCGTGGCGATCGGATCGGTGCGATAACCGTGCTCGACCAAGTCCCGTTGACCTCCCGCCACTACGGCGAGGCCAGGCTCACGTCGGCGCTGCTCCTGGTGGACGGACGCCCAGCGCATGAGATCACCGAGGCCGACCTGCGCGACGCCGCACGGCGTGTCGAGCAGCTGGCCGAAATCGAGCCGCGAGCACTCCAGATGCGTGCGCTCGTACTCGGTATCGCGCTGGACTGGCTGCGGTCCGGCGGGTTACCCGATGCCCCCGATCCGATCTGCGAACACTCGTTCAACCATCGGGGTTTGCGCGAGGGTATCGAGGAGGCACTCCGGGAACTGGCACGGCATTCGCCGCGTCGCCGCCATCGCTACACCCTGGTCGATCTGGCGAATTCGATCAGACCGCCGAGCTGGACGTGAGCAGCCTGGTCGCCGCACCCCGGTGGGGAATTTCTGCGCGACGCCGGCATAGTCGCCAGGTCATCGACGAGCTGCCGCCATGAGGGGGCGGGTGCAGAACCTAATTCGTCGCTCTGACGTTTCATCTACTCGCTCACTGCGCGCCGTGCCGTAGGGTCAATAAATCAGCTGGGTTGCGAGGATTTCGGAATGACCGCTTCCGACAGAGTCACCGCCGGCTCGGCGGTAGCCCGACCGCCCGGTCCGCGAGCAATCGCGCCGCTGCGCCCGTTCGTTGCGGCCGCGTGCGGCGCCGGCTACCTCGTCGCCGGAGAATGGTTGATACGACGCCTGTTCGCGCGGTACGGACCGATCGTCTCGATTCCGCTACCGGGCATTCCCGTGGTTCTCATCAAGGACCCGGAGTTGGTCAAGCAGGTGTTCACCGAGAAACCCCACATCCTGTTGGGCGGGAAGGGCGTTCGCCCGTCGGCGCTCATCTATGGCACGGGCTCGATGTTCGTTCAGGACGAACCCGAACACCTTCGCCGACGAAAACTGCTGACGCCACCGCTGCACGGCAAGGCCCTCGAGAACTACCGCCCGATCATCGAGGACAGCACCCGTCGCGCGCTGGCTTCGTGGCCACGGGATCGGCCGTTCCCCATGCTTCGCGCCGCGCGGGATCTGGCGCTGGACGTCATCGTCCGGGTCATGTTCGGCGTCGAGGACCGCAGCGAGCGCGACCGCCTCGGCCGCCCCTTCGAGACGCTGCTGGAACTCGGGTCGTCGCAACAACTGATTCTGCGCGTCGCCCTGCACTCGGTGGGCGGTCTGAAGCGCTGGCACACGCTCGACCGCGCGAACCAGGCAATCGATGATCTGCTGACGCCGATGATCGCCGCACGGCGCCGGGCCCCGGATCTTCATCACCGCACCGACATCATGTCGCTGCTGCTCAGCACCCGCAGCGAGGACGGCGAGTACCTCACCGACAAGGAGATCCGGGACGATCTCGTCACGCTGGTATTGGCCGGCCACGAGACGACCGCGACGACGCTGGCGTGGATGGTCGACCTGTTGTTGCACCACCCCCACGTGCTCGCCCGAGTGCAGGACGAGGCGGACGCGGCCGAATCGACGGCGTACGTGCAGGCGGTGATCAACGAAACGCTTCGCATCCGGCCCCCCTCCCCCTTCACCGGGCGCTACACCGCACGCGACTATCCGCTCGGCGGGTACACGGTGCCGGCCCGGACGCGGATCGTGCCGCACATCGGCGAGGTGAATCTCGACGCCGACACCTACGAGCGTCCGCACGAATTCCGGCCGGAGCGGTTCCTGGGCACGAGCCCGCCGACATATGCGTGGATCCCGTTCGGCGGCGGAATCAAGCGTTGCCTCGGCGCCGGCTTCAGCGTTCTCGAGCTCACCGTCGTCCTGCAGACGCTGCTGCGCGCCGGCCATTTCGAGGCCGTGCACCCGACTCAGGACCGGCAGGTCCGACGCGGAATCGTGTTGCTGCCACATCGAGGGGTCCCGGTCCGCTATCACGCGTAGCAGGTAATAATTCTGCGAGCGTTTGCCCGAGACAAAGGAGTCACCGATGGTGATCGACCCTGCCGCGACCGCCTGGCTGCTTGCCTGTACAGCGCTCGTCCTGTTGATGACACCCGGACTGGCCATCTTCTACGGCGGCATGGTCCGGTCCACGGGCGTGCTCAACATGATCATGATGTGCTTCATCTCCATCCCCGTCGTCACGATCGTGTGGTTGCTCGCCGGCTATTCGCTCGCGTTCGGCCAGGACGCCGGTGGCGGCCTCATCGGCAACCTCGGCCATGTCGGGCTGCTGGGCATCGACCCGACCACCGTCCGATCCAACGTTCCCGAGCTGCTGTTCCTGACGTTCCAGCTCGGCTTCGCGATCGTCACGGCCGCCCTCGTCTGCGGCGCGATCGCCGACCGGGCGAGGTTCTCGGCGTGGATGATCTACATCGCCGTCTGGACGCTCGCCGTTTATGCCCCTGTCGCGCACTGGGTTTGGGGCCCCAACGGCTGGCTCGCGTCACTGGGGACCGTCGACTATGCCGGCGGCCTGGTCGTCGAAATCGTCTCCGGCGCATCGGCTCTCGCGTTGGCGCTGGTGCTCGGACCCCGAATCGGTTTCAAATCCGAGGCGATGCGCCCGCACAACCTGCCGTTCGTTCTGCTCGGTGTGGGACTGCTGTGGTTCGGGTGGTTCGGCTTCAACGCGGGTTCGGCACTCACCGCGGACGGGAAAGCGGCGGTCGTGTTCCTCAACACGCTGATCGCCGGCTGCCTCGGAATGCTTGGCTGGATCTTCGTCGAACGCGTCCGGGACGGTCGGCCCACCACGTTCGGCGCCGCCTCGGGCGTGATCGCGGGCCTGGTCGCGATCACACCTTCGTGCGGATTCGTCGCCCCCCTCGGCGCATTTGTGGTAGGTCTCGCGGCCGGTGTGGTGTGTTCCTACGCAGTCGGCTGGAAGTTCAAGGCCGGCTACGACGACTCGCTCGACGTGGTCGGTGTCCACTTCGTCGGCGGCGTCGTCGGCACCTTCCTCATCGGCTTGCTGGCCGCCCAGGTGGTCTCCGGCGGCGTCAAAGGTCTGTTCTACGGCGGCGGAATGTCCTTGCTGGGCAAACAGACTCTGGCCATCCCGGTGGTCGCGCTATACGCCTTCGTCGTGTCCTACCTCATCGGCAAGATCATCGACGCTACGTTCGGGTTTCGGATCCAGCGCGAGGATGAGATCTCCGGAATCGACCTCGCGCAGCACGCCGAGACCGCCTACACCGAGGGTGTGCACGGCGCTCCGCAGAAGCGGCCGGGCATCGGCTGATCCGGGACGATCACACTGTGGCAGCGACGTCCACGGCTTCGATGCGGGCCGGCACGTGCTTGTGCCACGGCGTGCCCGCGTAGGGGTCGCGCCATTCCGTCGACGTCAGCGCGTTCGGGGCGACACCGGGAACGTGTGTCTGCCCTTCGGCGTCGACGAAATCGAGGCCGAGGCCGTTGGGCAACGACGCATGACCGGGCAGCATCGCCTCGCTGATCTCGACGCTCGCTTCGGCACTGCCCGCCGCGGTGGTGATGCGCGCGCGTCCGCCCGCGACGAGCCCGAGTGCCTGCGCGTCCTCCACGCTGACCCGCAACGCCCCATCGGCATCGCGTTTGCGCCAGCTCGGGTCGCGGAAGATGTCGTTGGCCGTGAAGGCGCGGCGCTCACCCGCCGACAGCACCACCGGGTACTCCGGAGTCGTCAACGCTGACTGAGCGTCACGCAATGCCCTTATCTCGTCGAGCATTTCGGGCATCTCCAACGCAATCTTGTGGTCGGCGTGGCCGATCAGCTCGAAGTCGTCCGCGTAGTCGTGCACGGTGAACGTCACCCCGGAGCGGCCCCGCAGGATCGCCTCGAAGAGCGCAGTGCCGTCGGCATGGCCGGCGCGCCGCACCGCGTCGGGATACGCCATCGCCGTCTTCTGCGCCAGCCCCCACAGCGCCGCGGCGCCCTTGAGGTGCTCGGGCAGTGTCGGGCCCAGCGTTTCGTACAGAACGTACGGCAGCACCCGCGACATGGCGGGGTTGGCGCCGACCGCGCCGAGGAAGGCCTGAGCGTAGGCGTCCAGACCTTGTTCGGCGGCCTCACGCAACGGCTGCAGGTCGGCATCGTCGACGACGCCGAGTGCCCGCACCAGACGCGCCCAGATCTCCGGCTCGGGCAAGGTGCCCGGCAGCGGCTCCATGAGCGGATGCCGCAGGTGAAATGTGTTGTGTGGGAACTCCAGATTGAAAAACGTCGCTTCGGGCTTTTCGAACTGACTCGCCGCGGGCAGTACGTAATGAGCCAGCCGCGCGGTCTCCGTCATCGCGACGTCGATGACCACCATGAGCTCCAAGGACTCGAACGCCGCCCGGCATGCCGCGGAGTCGGCGACCGAGTGGGCCGGGTTGCTGCTCTCTACGATCATCGCCCGGAACCGGTCGGGATGATCGGTCAGGATCTCCTGCGGCACCACGTTGGACGGCACCAAACCGGAGATGACGGGAGCTCCCGTCACGGGTGTCCGGCCCACGCCGCCGAAGGTGAAGAGCGGCGCGAACGCCGAATGCAGATGCTGTCCGCCCGGTTTGGCGAAATTTCCGGTGAGAATCCACAACAGCTTGTTCAGGTAGGAGCAGAGCGTGCTGTTCGGTGCCTGCTGAATGCCGAGGTCCTCGAAGACCGCCACGCTGCCGGCGGGCGCGATGCGTCGCACTGCCGTGCGGATCAACTCTTCGTCGACGCCGCAGCGCTGCGCATACTCGGCCACCGGCACCTGTCGCAACACGTCTTGAACGACGTCAGCGCCGTTGACGTGCTCGGCCAGAAACGATTCGTTGCAGAGGTTTTCCTGCACCAGTACCGCGGCCATCGCCGCCAGGCACCAGGCATCGGCGCCGGGACGGACCCGCAGATGGATGTCGGCCATCTTGGCCGTATCGGTGATGACCGGATCGATGACGATCATCGCGCGCGCGGGATCCTTGGCGATTTCGTTGAGCACCGTGCGGGCGCGCGGGAAGCTCTGCGACATCCACGGGTTCTTCCCGACGAAGACCGAGACCTCGGCGTGCTCGAACTCGCCGCGTGTGTGTCCGCCATACAGGTGCGCGTCGACCCAGGCCTCTCCCGTTTTCTCCTGGGCCAACGCATTCGACCGGTAGCGGGCACCGATCGCCTTGAGGAATGCGCCGGAATACGCCCCGCCCAGATGGTTGCCCTGGCCTCCGCCTCCGTAATAGAAGACCTTGTCGCCGCCATACGTGTCGCGGATGTGTTTGAAGCCCTCCGCGATTTCGGAGATCGCGGTGTCCCAATCGATTTCCTCATAGCTGCCGTCGGAGCGACGGCGCATCGGGGATGTCAGCCTGGTGCGGTTGTTCTGGTAGTGGTCGAGCCGCAGAGCCTTGTTGCAGGTGTAGCCCTGCGACGCGGGATGCTCCTTGTCGCCGCGGATCTTGGCCAGTGTGCGGCCCTCGAGTTGCACGACGATGCCGCAGTTGCACTCGCACAGGATGCATGCGGTCGGCTGCCAGTCACCGGTCATCGATTTTCCTTCCGGCTGTCTCGGCCGTCAGCAGCGCATGGAGTCGGCGCTGGACGAGGTCGAGTGGTTTCACATCGCGCGATGCGCGCGCGACGATGATCGCGCCCTCGATCGACGTCGTCACCAGCATCGCCAGTTCCTCCGCGCGTTCCGGGCTCACGTTCTCGGCAATCAAGCGTCGACCGATCAGATCGGTCCACAGCGCGAACGCCGCAGCTGCTCGCTCGATGACCTTCGTCGTGCGGTCGGGATTGTCGGGATCGCCGGCCTCGACCGTCACGGCGACGATCGGGCAGCCCGCCCGGTAGTCACTGCGGATCAACTGCTGGCGGTACATCTCGGTGAGGTCGTCCAGCAATTCGGTGGCGGTCTCGGCCGCCGAGATCTTGTCGGCGATGTAGGTGCTCGCGTAGTCGGTCGCCTCTTCGAGCAGCTGCATCCGGCCGCCCGGGAAATAGTGATATGCCGATCCGCGCGGGGCACGGCTGTGCTTGAGCACATCCGAAATGGCGGTCGCCTGGGCTCCGCGTTCGCGAATCAATAACGCGGCCGAGACGACCATTCGGTCCCGTGGGTTGCTGACCACGCTATATATGATGGCATACATAACACTCGTCTGGCTACGGACGCATTTTTGCGGCTGCCCGCGCACAACGCCCAAACGCCGTCCGGACCACGTCTCCCCCGAGTGGGGACCAAAGCCTCCAGTGTGAGTAGGCGCCCGACTCCTAGCGTTATTTCGACGCAACCACCAGCGTGCGCGTTTGTGCTGCGCGACGTGTCGTGAGAGGCAATTGATGGACGACGGCATTCCGCTCGGGAGGGTGGCCGGGTTCCCGCTGACAGTGCATTGGAGTGTGCTGGTCATCTTGTGGTTGTTCACGTGGAGTCTGGCCGCGTCGCTGCCCGACGTAGCTCCGGGGTATTCACGAGCTGCCTATTGGCTCGCAGGAGCGGTGGGTGGAGCGGTGCTACTCGCCTCGCTCTTGGCGCACGAACTGACGCACGCGATTGTCGCCCGCCGGGCAGGCGTCGAGGTCGTCGGCGTGAAGCTGTGGTTGTTCGGTGGTATCGCCCGTCTTGGCGGTGAGGCGAAAACACCGAGAACCGCCTTCTGGATCGCTGCGTCCGGACCAGCGACGAGTCTCGGGTTGGCAGCGCTGTTCGCTTGCCTCACGGTGGGTTTGCGTGCCGTCGGTGCGCCGGACATCGTGGTCTCCGTCGCTTCCTGGCTGGCAGCCATCAACTGTGTGCTCGGTGTGTTCAATCTGCTGCCCGGCGCACCGTTGGACGGGGGTCGAATTCTGCGCGCTTACCTGTGGCGCAGGCACGGTGACGCCGTCCGCGCCGAAATCGGTGCGGCTCGCGCCGGCCGTATCCTCGCCCTCATCCTGATCGGGTTGGGACTGCTCGAATTCTTGGCGGGTTCTCTTGTCGGCGGAGTGTGGATGGCCTTCATCGGCTGGTTCCTGCTCATGGCCGCGCGCGAAGAAGAGACGTCGGTGCTCACGCGCCAGTCGCTGGCCGGCGTCACCGTCGCCGACGTCATGACCGCACACCCGCACACTGCTCCCGCCCTGATCTCTGTCGAGGAGTTCATTCATCGATATCTGCTCGGTGATCGGCATTCGTCCTACCCGGTCGAGAACTCCGAGGGGGTGATCACGGGGCTGATCACGTTGGATCGCCTGCGCGCCGTCGCTCCCCCGAAGCGGGCCACCACCCTGATCTCAGACGCAGCGATACCTCGCGACGACATTCCGTCGGCTGCTCCGCGTGAACCGCTTGTTGCGCTGCTGGAGCGGCTGACACCCACTGCCGGAGGCCGTGCGTTCGTCGTCGACGGGGATGAGGTCGTCGGCATCGTGACGGCGTACGACATCACGCGCGAAATCAACGTGCGTCGGCTGGTAGCGCCGGCTGCCGGCCGATGAGGAAGCTGGGAGCAATCCGCTCCATGAGGAGGTAAGTATGAAGTCGTTGATCGTTTGTACCTCGATGTCGCACGGCAACACGCGCCGCGTTGCCGACCGGATGGCCGAGGTGCTGCAGGCAGATGTCGTCGCACCGGAAGTTGTCGACGCAACGAAGATCGCCGAATACGACATCGTCGGTTGGGGGTCGGGCGTCTACTTCATGGGGGTCCATCCGAGCCTCCTCCGGCTCATCCGGGAGTTGCCTCAGCTCAGCGGCGGCACCGCAGCATTCACGTTCTTCACCAGTGGAGCTCGCGAACTACCGGTGTTCGGGTACAGCAAGCAGATCCGCCGAGAACTCGCCGCCAAGGGCTTCCGCGACCTGGGCTCGTTCTCTTGCCGCGGACTCGACACGGTCGGTCCGCTGCGCTTCGTCGGCGGTGTCAACAAGGGTCGACCCGACGCCGACGATCTCGACCAGGCAGCCGCGTTCGCCGTGAAGCTGCGTGCTGAAGCCGCGCGCACCGAAGGTCAGGGCAGCCGGGTCACGTCGGCCGGACAGCTACAGCACAACCCGCGGATACAGGCGCGCGGCGATCGCGACGAGAACTATCAGCGAGCCGGTCAGGACGGCGAAGTCAATCGTGAGACCGAATGAGGCTGTGGCACCACGTAGCATCAGCGTGCGCAGGATGTCGGTCTGATACGACAACGGGTTGATGCGGGCGAACCATCGGACGGCCGTCGGCATGACGGCGGTCGGATAGATCGCGTTGGATGCGAAGAACAGCGGCATCGTCAGTATCTGTCCTATACCCATGAATCGTTCGCGGGTCTTGACTAAACAGGCCACGATCAACGAGAAGGTAGCGAACACAGCGGCGCCCAGAATGACGGCGAGAACCATACCCGCAAGCGGCATTACGCCCCATCGGAGTCCGACACCCATCGCGGCTGCCAATGCGTAGACGATCAGCGCTTGCGAGAGAGCACGCACCCCGGCCGAGAGCGCCTTGCCCGACACCAATGCAGTGCGCGCGGCGGGGCTTACCAGAAACTTGTGCAGCACGCCGAGGTCACGTTCCCAGATCACCGCAATGCCGTAGAAGATCGACACGAAAAGTACGCTCTGAGCGAGGATTCCGGGTGCGAGGAAGTCCAGGTATGGGATCCCCCCGGTGGGAATCGCATGAGTGTGCGCCATCACCTGGCCGAAGATCAGCAGCCACAGCACCGGCTGGACAGCTCGCGTAAGCAACTCGAGAGGGTCATGGCGGAGCTTTCGCACCTCCATATCCGCGATGGTCGCGGTGTCCTGAGCGAACCGAAGCACAGAATTCCGAACGCGCTCAACCGAGTCGGCGTGCGAGGTCGCGAATGCGAGTTGTGTCACCGAATCCCCCTTCGTCAAGCTCAGATGACCCGCTGGCGGTGATGAACACATCCTCGAGCGTGGCGTGCGGGCCGACATCCGCGCGCAGTTGAAGGGGCGCGCCCTCGCGAATCACACTGCCGTGAAGCATGATCGCGACTCGGTCGCACAGGGTCTCGGCCTCTTCCATGTCATGAGTGGTGATGAACAGCGCCGTCCCCGTCTGGCGGTTCAGATCCTGCAAGCCTTGCCAGATCTCGCGCCGCGCCGCCGGGTCTAGTCCGATCGTGGGCTCGTCAAGGAACAGCACGTCGGGCCGATGAAGCATGGACTGAATGATTTCCAGCCGCCGGATCATTCCGCCCGAGAACTCGCGCACCAACTTGTGCGCCGAGTCGGTCAATCCCATGAACTCCAACGCCTGTTCCATCCGCAGGCGCCTGTCGGCTCGCGGGATGTGATACAGCCGTGCGAACACCAGCAAGTTCTCCCATGCAGTCAGCGAACCGTCCGCCGAGACCAGTTGCGGTACATACCCGATACGACTTCGTACCGCCTGAGCTTGGCTACGCACGTCATAACCGGCCACCCATGCGGTGCCGTCACTAGGCGGCAGCAAAGTGATCAGCATCTTGATCACCGTGGTCTTGCCCGCGCCGTTGCGGCCGAGTAGACCGAACGTGGTGCCCCGCGGCACCGACAGAGTCAAATGATCGACCGCGACGAGGTCCCCGAAGCGACGGGTGAGCCCGCTCGTCTGCACCGCGGCATTCCTCACCGGTTGAGGCTGCGCCGCGCGGCTTGTCAACGCTTAGAGGCCAACGTCCCATGGTGAGGCGACCAAGGTCGATGCCGATGAACGCTCAGCGGTTCAGCATCCAGATCCGGGTGGACAGCGCCGTCGCGAACGCAGTCCACAGCGGATACAGCGCCAATGGCGCAGCGCGGCCGGATTGCACTTCGACCGCACGCCGGGTCAGGTCGACGCTGCTTGCGGTCAGCACCGCGGCCGCGATCGCGGATGTGCCGAGCTTGCGGCGGTTGAAGAACAGCCACGACCAGCCGCCGTTCAGCAGCAGGTTGACCGCCAGCGCGATGCGGTACGCGTTCGCCTTCCCGGGTTGTCTTTGATCCTCCAGTTGGTCGATCGTCGAGGCGGAAACGGCGGCGATGTCCGCGTAGAGGATCGGCCAGACGATCGGAAACGCCTGCCGCGGCGGCTGAAATGACGGCTTACGGAGCTTGGCGTACCACACCGACTGGGCCGGTCTGCTGGCCAGGCCGCCTGCCACTGCGGTGACGGTAACTGCTGCTGCGGTTTTGGCGAGTGTGCTCGGGCGCATGGCCCTAGTTAACCCCGCCGTGCCGCACCGGAAACACCGTTCGCGATGACGGAATGCTGACCAACGAAATCGACAGGTGAGGCCTGTGCCGGGCTGCGGTATTAGCGTGACCTGATGGCAACTGCGTGGCGGGTGCGAGTGGGCAGCGCTGAAGATCTGGATCTCGTCGAACCACTGTGGGTCGCTGTTCATCACCGGCACGTCGAGAGCATGCCGGAGCTTGCCCCCTATGTGGATGACACCGAAACATGGCGGGCCCGCAGGCTGCTCTACGAGGGATTGCTGGCCACACCGGAGACGCTGCTGCTGCTCGCCTCGGTTGACGACCAACTGATCGGGTCCGGCCTTGCCCATGTGATGCCGGTGGCGGACTCATGGATCGAGGACACCTGGACGACCGGCGATCGCATCGGGGAGATCGAATCGCTGAGTGTGCTGCCCGCGTATCGCGGAAGTGGGCTGGGCTCCGAACTTCTCGAGCGCCTCGAATCGCATCTGCGGGACCTCGGCGTCGAGGACCTCATCCTCGGTGCGCTGGCCGGCAACGCCGACGCGATCCGGCTGTACCAGCGGCGCGGCTACCGACCCACGTGGCTCTATCTGTCCAAATTCGCAGGACGGGAGCGCGAGAACCGATAACCGCCGTAAAGAAGCGCGGCCGCAAGGAAATTGACGAAATACGCGATGTCCGCGCCGTGCCAGGACTGCGCGACCGGACCGGTGAACAGCGAGGTGTTCATGAACGGCACCGCCGCGGCATAGGCCAGCACGAATGCGATCACCGCGGCGACTGCGTCGCCCCGCTCCGTGTGTTCTTCGGCGGGATTGATCGTCGCTCGTCCACACACCCGCAGCGCCCAGTCGATGACGACCACGGCGACGAACGCCGGAATCCAGTAACTCACCAGCAGCAGCATGTTCTCGAACCGCGACGCCGTGTCGCCTCCGTGCAGCCACAGGATCAGCGCGAAGGCGATCACGGTGACGACGATCGCGGAGACCGGCCTGCGCACCCGCACACCGATCGTCTGCAAGGCCAACGATCCGCTGTAGTCGTTCATCACACCGGAACCGATCGACGCCAACGCGATGATGAGCAGCGCGATGGCCCCGAGGATGCCGCCGCCCATCACCGACCGGACGCCCTCCGCGGTCTGCTCGGACACCAGGTCGCCTGCCGCGATGCCGATACCTTGAACGAAGATGTACGCCAGCACGATTCCGGCGAAGGTGAACCCGAACACCCGGATTCGCGATGACTGCGCCGGCAGGTAGCGACTGAAGTCCGCCGCGTAGCTGGCCCACGAGATCGACAGGCTCAGTGCGATGGTGACCTCGAGGATGAACGCGCCGACCAGGTCTGCTCCCTGCACGGTCGCGGGCGTCACGATCTGATGCCCCGCGGCCAGCTTGACGGCGAACACGACGAAGGTGACGAACAGCACGACCGTCAGCACGGCCTGGATCCGATGGATCATCTCGTAGCCGAAGAAGCCGACCGCGCCCTGTACACCGAGCACGATGAGGACCGCGCTCCAGAACGGGATGCCCAGCAGCACGGCCAGCGCCTCGCCGCCGAACAGACCGACAAGCGCATCCCAGGCGATCGATGAAAGCCATTGCAACGCACCGGGAAGCACGACACCACCGCCGAAGGCCATCCGCGAGTTCGGCAGTTGAGCCGCACCGGTGCGCGGCCCCCACGTCGACAGGTAGCCCACCACCAGCGAGCCGAGCACCGTTCCGATGACCATGGCGAGCATGCCGAGCCAGAACCCGAGCCCCAACGCGATCGCCAACGCCCCGGTGAAGACACCGGTCATGTTGACCTGGGGTGCGAACCACACACTGAACAACCGCCGCGCACTGCCGTAGCGCTGATCTTCCCTGATCGGTGCGATGCCGTGCGTTTCGACCGACAAATCCCCCGCACCGGACGGCGTCCGGCCGCTGAACGTCGGCGCGGTCAGCGCGCTACCAGGTTGGCCCCCGTGGTTCATGCGTCCATTCGACCACGAGCGAGCAATCGGCTGACGACGTGTCCGGCTCCACCGGCTTCCTGTTCATCGCCGTCGTGCACTCGGCCCCGTGGCAGGTGATCGCGGCCAGCATCCTGCCAACGCCTACATCAGCCTGGGTTACGGCGCCTTACCCGCGCTCGTCGTCAGTGAGGTCACCGTCGAGGCACGCGATGAATCCCGCGCCATGAACCACGAATGGGGTTAGCGCAGCGCGGCGAGTTTGGTCACCGACTTGCGGACCTCCGACTGCAGCACCTTGGCGACCAGTTGACCGATCTTCGTGCTGAGCAATCCGCCGGTCAACTCGGCCTGTACGTGGAACTTCGAGCCGGGCGGAGCGTCCTGCACCTCGATGCTCAGCGAGATGCGCACGCCGCCGCGCCCCGCTCCGTTCAGTGCGATCACCCGCGGTTCGTCGTATCGGGTCACCCGCCAGTGGATGATGTTGCGGAACCCTTTGACCTTGATGCATGACGAGACGCAGGTACCGACCTCGATCGCGTCGGGCACCTCGCTGCGCCAACCGCCGAAGATCGTCAACCATTCGTCGAAGCGGTGAAGGTCCGACGCGAGCTTCCAGGCCTGCTCCGGAGCCAGATCGGTCGATACCGCCACGTCAATTGTCGCCATAACGTTCTCCTACCCCCAAGACGGGGGCGACAAAACTAAACTGTCAGCTCTCGCGCCGAGCCCCGCGCCCAGCCGGCTGTCAGGACAGCCGTGGTTCGATGGCGGCCGGATCCGCGAAATCTGCGCCATCACGGCCGTCGCGACGAGCGATTCCATTGTCAATATGTAAATTCGTTGCGGAATCGCTTGCGAAGGCCGACGGAATCCGCGATTGTTTACCCGAAAGCTACGGGGGCTTTAGGGAGGACTCGTCCTGACCGGCACACACACCACCGCCGCAGATCAGAAGGCGGGACAAGACGGGACCGCACGCCCCAAGGGCAGCCCGGTCGTCGAGATTGACAACGTCACGAAGCGCTTCGCCGACTACGTGGCCGTCAACGAGGCTGACTTCTCCATCGGGTCCGGCGAGTTCTTCTCGATGCTGGGTCCGTCGGGCTGCGGCAAGACGACCACGCTGCGGATGATCGCCGGGTTCGAAACGCCGACCGAGGGCGCCATCCGCTTGGAGGGCCAGGATGTGTCGCGGGTGCCGCCGCACAAGCGCCATGTCAACACGGTGTTCCAGCATTACGCGCTGTTCCCTCACATGACCGTGTGGGACAACGTTGCCTATGGGCCGCGCAGTGCGAAGAAGGACAAAGCCGAGGTCAAGCGGCGTGTGGACGACCTGCTCGAAATCGTCCGGCTCGCCGACTTCGCCAAGCGCAAGCCGGCGCAGCTCTCCGGTGGACAGCAGCAGCGCGTCGCATTGGCCCGCGCGCTGGTCAACTATCCCAGCGCGCTGCTGCTCGACGAGCCCCTCGGCGCCCTCGACCTCAAGCTGCGGCAGGTCATGCAGTTCGAGCTCAAGCGCATCCAACGCGAGGTCGGCATCACGTTCGTCTACGTGACCCACGACCAAGAGGAAGCGCTCACGATGAGCGACCGCATCGCGGTCATGAACGCGGGCAACGTCGACCAGATCGGCACCCCGACCCAGATATACGACCGGCCCGCGACCGTGTTCGTCGCGAGCTTCATCGGTCAGGCCAACCTGTGGGCGGGTAAGCAGACCGGCCGGGCCAACCGCGACTTCGTGCAGGTCGAGGTGCTGGGTAGCTCGCTGAAGGCCAGGCCGGGCGACACCACCATCGAACCCGGTGGCCAGGCAACGCTGATGATCCGACCAGAACGCGTCCGGCTGTCGATGGATGCGCCGACCGGGGATGTCGCGACGGTGCCCGCCACTGTCACCGATCTCACGTTCCAGGGTCCGGTGGTGCGCGTACTGCTCGCCGCGCCCGACGGCTCGACGATCGTCGCCCACGTCGGAGCAGAGCAGGACTTGCCGCTGCTCCGTCCCGGCGATCAGGTTCACGCCAGCTGGGCCCCTGAGGCCTCGCTTGTGCTGCCCGCCGCCGACATCCCCACCACCGAGGACCTCGAGGAGATGCTCGACGACTCCTGACGGTCGGCCGTTAACCCCTCCCCCTCCCCGGAATCCACGAAAGGCACCGTCCCGCAATGCCAAATGAAATCGATCCCCGGCTGCTCGCCCGCCTCACCGCCAACCGCACATCGCGGCGTCGCTTCATCGGCGGTGGTGCGGCCGCTGCGGCGGCGGCCATTCTCGGGCCGTCATTCCTGGCGGCGTGCGGCAGCAACAACGGCGGCGGCGGCGGCTCGAGTTCGCCGGCGGCGTCGGCCCCGCCTGACGACGGTGCTCCCGCCTCGGGCGAGTTGCGGGTTTCGAACTGGCCGCTGTACATGGCCGACGGTTTCGTGGCCGCCTTCCAGAAGGCGACGGGCCTCACCGTCGACTACAAGGAAGACTTCAACGACAACGAGCAGTGGTTCGCCAAGGTCAAGGAGCCGTTGTCACGCAAGCAGGACATCGGCGCCGACCTGGTGGTGCCGACCCAGTTCATGGCTGCGCGCATCGCTGGACTCGGTTGGCTCAACGAGATCCGGGAGTCGCGGGTGCCCAACAAGAAGAACCTCCGCGATGATCTGCTGAACTCAAAGGCCGATCCCGGCCGCAAGGTCACCGCACCGTACATGACCGGCATGGTCGGCCTGGCATACAACAAGGCCGCCACGGGACGCGACATCAGCACGATCGATGACATGTGGGATCCGGCGTTCAAGGGGCGGGTCAGCTTGCTGTCCGACACCCAGGACGGCCTGGGCATGATCATGCAGTCTCAGGGCAATTCGATCGAGGAGCCCACCAGCGATGCGGTGAAGAAGGCCGTCGACCTGGTCCGGGAACAGAAGGACAAAGGCCAGATTCGCAGGTTCACCGGCAACGACTACGCTGACGACCTTGCCGCAGGCAATATCGCTGTGGCGCAAGCCTATTCCGGCGACGTAGTGCAGCTGCAGGCAGACAACCCCGACCTGAAGTTCATCGTGCCGGAGACCGGCGGCGACTGGTTCATCGACACCATGGTCATCCCCTACACCACAAAGAATCAGGCGGCGGCCGAGGAGTGGATCAACTACGTCTACGACAGGCCGAACTACGCCAAGCTGGTGGCCTTCGTTCAGTACGTCCCGGTGCTGTCGGATATGACCGAGGCGCTGGACAAGGTCGATCCGTCTCTGTCGAAGAACCCGTTGATCAACCCGCCCGACGAGATCACCAAGAAACTGAAGTCGTGGGCGACCCTGACCGACGAGCAGACCCAGGAATTCAACACCCTGTACGCCGCGGTGACCGGCGGCTGACCGATGGCCGGTGTCGCCAGCAGCAGTCGGCAGCGGAGCAAGATCGCTCCGTACCTGATGATCCTGCCTGCCCTCGTCTACCTCGGGATCTTCTTCGTCGTGCCGTTCGTCTCGTTGGCGCGCACGTCGCTGTCGTCGAAAGCCGGCTCGATCTATCTGCCCACGCTGACGTTCAACTGGGATTTCGGCAACTATGCCGATGCGTTCGGCACGTACCGCGATCAGATCCTGCGGTCGTTTCTGTACGCGGGGGTGGCGGCCGTGCTGTGCCTGTTGCTGGCTTTCCCGTTGGCGTATGTGATCGCGTTCAAGGCGGGTCGATACAAGAACCTGATTCTGGGCCTGGTCATCCTGCCGTTCTTCGTCACGTTCCTGATTCGCACCATCGCGTGGAAAACCATTCTCGCCGATGACGGTTGGGTGGTCAGCACTTTGGGCAGCATCGGCCTGCTGCCAAGCGAGGGCAGGCTGTTGTCCACGAGTTGGGCGGTGATCGGCGGGCTGACTTACAACTGGATCATCTTCATGATCCTGCCGCTGTACGTCAGCCTCGAGAAAATTGACCCACGGCTCATCGAGGCGTCAAAGGACCTGTACGCGTCCAACCGCCGCGCGTTCAGCAAGGTCATTCTGCCGCTGTCGATGCCCGGTGTGCTCGCGGGCAGCATGCTGGTGTTCATCCCCGCGGTCGGCGACTTCATCAACGCCGACTACCTCGGCAGTACCCAGACCACGATGATCGGCAACGTCATCCAGAAACAGTTCCTCGTGGTCAAGGACTACCCGGCCGCCGCCGCGCTCTCCATGGTGCTGATGGTGATCATTCTGGTCGGTGTGCTGCTCTACACCCGGGCACTGGGCACGGAGGATCTGGTATGACCACTCAGGCAGGCGCGGCAGTCGCCACCGCCGCAGATCAGATCGACCAGCCTCCGAAGACCATCAAGGGCAGCCCCAAGTGGGGCGACTGGATCCTGCGGATCGTCGCCGGACTGGTGCTGCTGTATCTATTCCTGCCGATCTTCGTGATCGTGTTGTTCTCGTTCAACGACCCGAAGGGCAAGTTCAACTATTCGTGGCAGGGTTTCACGCTCAAGAACTGGGCCGATCCCTTCAAGTACCCGGCGCTGACGGATGCGCTGAAGCTCAGTCTGAACGTGGCTGCGGTGTCCACCTTGATCGCTCTGGTGTTCGGCACGCTGGTGGCGATAGCACTTGTCCGGCAACGGTTCCGCGGACAGACGGCAGTGGACACGTTCCTGGTGCTCCCGCTGACCGCCCCGGAGGTCGTGATCGGCGCGGCGCTGCTGACGTTGTTCCTCGACTTCGGCTGGGCGGCGGGTTACGCCACCATCCTCATCGCCCACGTCGCATTCGAGATCAGCTTCATCGCGATGACCGTGCGCGCACGGGTGCGGGGATTTGACTGGACCCTCGAAGATGCCTCGATGGACCTGGGCGCCGGCCCCGCCCGCACGTTCCTCAGAGTCACGCTGCCGCTGATCGTCCCCGGAATCATCGCCGCCGCGATGCTGTCCTTCGCGTTGTCCCTCGACGACTTCATCATCACCTACTTCGTCAGCGGGTCGACGGTGACCTATCCGCTGTATGTGAACGCCGCCGTCAAGGCCTCGGTGCCTCCGCAGATCAACGTGCTGGCGACCGCGATTCTGATGATCAGCCTGCTGCTGCTGGCGCTGGGAACGCTGGTGCGGCGCAAGCAGGTCAAGGCCTAATCGAGTTCGACGGTGACCGTGACGCGACCCTTCGCGTCGCGCGCGGTCACGGCGTGACCAGTGCGGTCGGTGCCGTCGAGGTCGACTAACGTGATCGGCCCGCCCCCGCCGAGGAAGTTGCGCCACCAGGTCTTCGAGTCGGGCGCGACGACGTTGATGGTCACCGTGTTGCCCGAGCGTCGGTAGCCCACCGGGGTTTCGAACGTCTTACCCGAGCGACGGCCGGTGTAGCGGATGACGACCAGTCCGCGACGGAGGAGGGGCCCGACGCCGGGAGCGTTCATCAGCCCGACGAAAGCCTTGTTGGCGATGCCGACCACCGGCGAATCGAAGATGCCGCGTGCCATGTCGTCCAAGCTACCAATGAGGTGTGATTCCGTTGTCGGCCTTCTCGAGCACCTACACCAGTCCCGCCTTCGGTGCCTTCGGCGCAACATTGGTCGGTACTGTTGCGACTCCCGGTAGCGTCAGCCGACTTCGACCGGCACGGGCGGCGCCGAGCGTGCTCCCGTGCGCGCGGCGCCGACGCCGGCGGCGACCACCAGGCAGATGCCGACTACCCCGCCGGGGCCGGGCACCTGGTGCAGGATCACCAGGCCGACGACCATCGCGAAGGCCGGTTCCAACGCCATCAACGTTCCGAATGCGGCGGTGGTGAGTCGGCGCAGGGCGAGCATCTCCAGCGCGAACGGGACGACGGGTAGCAGGATCGCCAGGCCGACCCCAATGAGCAACACCTCGGGTGTCATCCGGTCGAACACGCTCGGACCGACCACGATCGTCGCTACCAGGCCCGCCACCGGCATCGACACGGCCAGGCCGTTGATGCCGACGACCTCGTCCCCAACGCGTTGAGTGAGAAGAATGTAGCCCGCCCAGCAGGCAGCCGCGCCGAGTGCATATAGCACTCCCACCAGATCGACCGCTCCCTGCCACGGCTGGGTGAGCAGGACGACACCGATCCCTGCCAACCCTGGCCACCACAGGCGTGCCCCACCCTTGCCGTGGGCAACGGCGACACCCAACGGCCCGAGAAACTCCAGCGCACTGGCGGTGCCCAACGGAATGCGGTCCACCGCGGCCATGAACAACATCGTGACGGCAGCCGTCACGACGCCCAGCACCACACACGCCAAGAAGGTCGATCGGGTGAACGCCGCCCGGCGCGGCCGGACGATGACGAGCATCAAGACGCCAGCCCACGCGAGCCGCAGCCAGGCGGCGCCCTCGACTCCGACCCGATCGATCAGGGTCACCGCGATCGCCAGACCGACCTGCACGCAGAGCATCGATCCCACCGCCATGAAGGCGCCGGTGCGGGCTGCGTCGCGGGTCATGTCTGCATTGAACGGCACCCGAACCGTTCACGTCCACGTGATTTTTCTGGACATACCGTTCGAAGATCATGAACAGTAGGGGCATGGAGTCTTGGGAGTTGACGATCCGCGAATCCGTGCGCCAGACGCTGGCCGACTACACCGCGGGCACCGACCGCAACCGCATCGAGGACGTCGCCGCATGCTTCGCACCCGACGGATCGCTGGCGTTCACCGGCGGCGAACCGATGGTCGGTCCCGCGGCGATCGCAGCCGGGCTGCGTGCACAAGTGACTCGCTTCGCCGAGCACCCGGTGCCGTTGACCCATGTCCGCCACCATGTTTCCAGCGTGCGATTCAGCGCCGTAACGCGTGACCGCGTCGAGGTGAGCAGCTACTTCCTCGCCCTCACCAACATCGGGGTCGACCACTGGGGGCGCTACCGGGACGTCCTCGTCCCCGTGTCCGATCGCTGGCTGTTCGCTTCGCGCGAGGCGCTCGCCGACGGGTTCTCCGCCGACAGTCTGATGCGGTAGCCGTGGACACCCGACGCCTGCAGTTGCTGCTGTCCCTCTCGCGGCTGGGTTCCATGCGCGCGGTCGCCGACGTCCATCACCTCACGACGTCCACCGTTTCTCAGCAGATCGCAGCGCTCGCAAGGGAAACCGGCGCACAACTGATCGAACCCGAGGGCAGGCGCGTCCGCCTGACGCCCGCCGGACAACGTCTGGCCGACCATGCCGTCACTATCTTGGCTGCCGTCGACAGCGCCCGCCTCGACCTCGACCCCGATGCAGAACCGGCGGGCACGGTCAGGGTCGGCGGGTTCGCCACCGGCATCCGGGTGTCTCTGCTGCCTGTCGTCGCCGATCTCGCGCAGCGCTATCCGAAGATCGAATTCCTGATCAGCGAGTACGAGCCCATCGAGGTGTTCGCGCTGCTGGCCAACGACGACCTCGACCTGGCGCTGACCTACGACTACAACCTCGCGCCCGCCTCCCCCGGTCCCGTCCTGGAGACCCTGCCGCTGTGGTCGGTCGAGTGGGGACTGGCGGTGCCCGCCGACGTCGCCGACAAGCCCGTCGACATCGCCACGTATGCGGATTTGACGTGGATCGTCAACTCCCGCAACACCGCCGACGAAGACGCGGTGCGCACGCTGGCATCGCTCGCGGGATTCACCCCGCGCATCGCCCACCAGATCGACAGCCTCGACCTCGTCGAAGACCTGATCCTTGCCGGCTACGGCGTCGGGCTGCTGCCGCTCGACAGGCCGACCCGCTCCGGCGTGACGGTGCTGCCGTTATCGGAGCCGAAGGTGGTCCTCACCGCATACGCCGCCACCCGCCGGGGCCGATCGACGTGGCCACCGTTGCGCGTGGTGCTCGACCGGCTGCGTCCGCAGCAGGGCCAGCCATTGCCGCGACCCGAGTGGCCGCGGCCGGGCCCATGATCGTCAAGCGAGCGCTTAATGGCGTCGTCACTGCGACATGGATGGCTTCTTCACCAGCTGGCAGCGCGACGTGCTCCCGCACGTGCCTTGCGGGGGCGGGTATCGGTCGACCACAGGTGGGCGCACGTCGGGCACTGCATGTGGACCAACGACCCGTGACTGCTCAGCAGGTATTGCCAGTGCCTGGCGCAATTGGCGCTGCTTCGGCAGTCGCGGCAGGTGCGGCCGTGGTCGCACTGCGGACAATCCAGCCAGGCGCGCCGGGAGCGCTCTGCGGTCGGATCAATCGGCAACACGGTCGCCGTCCCGCTCGGGCAGCACTCCTGCGCTGAAGAGTTCGTCGTAGATGCGCTGCTGCTCGTCGTCGAGGTCCGAGTAGAGCATGTCGTAGGCCTTGGTCTCCTCGGCGAGGACAGCGATCGGATCCCAGGCGTCGCCGATCGCCTCGAGCACCGCGGCGCGCCTGCGGGCCTCGTCGAGCGTCAGGTCGTAAGCGAAGTCGAGGTCGGCCACCGGCCCCTCCCATCGTTCTGTCACGCGGATTGCGCAGTGAGAATTCCCCACCTGTCGCGCGACCGGCAATGAATTACGTCACGCCGATGCTGCGAAATTCGTCACACTCGATGCTCCAACCACCGACGCTGACGCTCGACGAACGCGGCATCGACGACAGCGCCGTGGCCGGGCACGTAGGCCGCATCGGGTCCGCCGGCGGCGAGTACCCGGTCCAACGTCGCGGGCCAGGCAGTGGGATCGGAATCCGTGTCGACGACGGGATCGCCCGATTCCTCAACGAGGTCACCGCAGAAGACCACGGCCGGTTCCGCTACGACCGCAATCAGGTCGTGGCCGGTGTGCCCACGGCCGGGGTGGGTGATCGCGACCGTCTTGCCGCCGAGGTCGAGGTCGGCCCGGCTGATCCGATGCTCCGGCATTCGGAATGCGGCGATGGCGTGTGCGACCTCGTCGGGGTCGGCACCGTGGCGGACCGCATCGGCGCGCAGATGCTCGGTCTGGTGCGCAATCGTCACCGAGACTTCGGGTGCGGCGTACACCGCCGCCCCCGTGAACGCCGACGAGCCGAGGATGTGGTCGAAATGGTTGTGCGTCAAGAGGATATGGCTGACGGATCGCCCTGCGATCTGCTCGACGTCGGACCTCACGGCGTTCGCCTCGACCAACGTGGTCCCGCTATCGATCAACAGCGTGCCCGTCCGCCCGCACACCAGGCCCACGGTGACGTCCAGGAACGGCAGACGGCAGCGATGTACGCCGTCGCCCAGGGCTTCCCAGGCGAAGTTCACTCAGTCGTGGCCCAGCGTCAGCGGCTGGGCGCGCCGATACTGGTCGAGCACCTCCGGCGTGGAGTCGGTGGTGAACATCGAGGTGTTCCCGAACGACCAACCGGGTGGCGAATCCGACTGCGACAGCGTCCATGCCGCCTGGCGGGCGGCCCCGAGCGCCACGTACTCCGCGGGCGTCGGCACCAGCACCGGCTTGCCGAATATCGCGGGCGCGATCATTCGTACCGCCTCGGAGAGGGCTCCGCCGCCCACCAAGAAGATCCGCTCGGCATCGACCCCCTGCGCCGAGATCTTGTCGAGGCAGTACGCCAGCGAGCAGAGCAATCCCTCGACGCCGGCACGGGCGATGTTGGCCGCGGTGAGATTGCGCGCGGTCATGCCCTGTAGGGCTCCGGCGGCGTTCGGCAGGTTCGGCGACCGTTCACCCTCCAGATACGGCACCAATGTCAGTCCACCCGCGCCCGCAGCCGCGGACAGCGCCAGCCGATCAAGTTCGTCGTAGTCGACGCCGAGCATCGAGGCCACCGCGGCCAGCACCGGCGCGCCGTTGAGAGTGCAGACCAGGGGCAGCTGACGTCCTGTCGCATCGGCGAAGCCCGCCACGATTCCCTCGGCGTCGTGCGGTGCGGCGTGCCCGACCGCGCTCACCACTCCGGAGGTGCCGAGCGAGACGATGCAGTCCCCGGGTCGGGCGCCAAGGCCCAGCGCGGCCGCCGCGTTGTCACCGGCTCCCGGGCCGAGCGCGGCACCGCCTGCCGTATGTCCGGCGACGTCGTGCGGGCCAAGCACCGTCGGCACCCCGGGGCGGCGCCCCCGCATCGCCAACTCGAGAAGGTCGTCCTGGTAGGTACCGGTTTCGGCGGAGAAGTATCCGGTGCCGCTGGCATCCGAGCGGTCGGTGCGGAGGTCACCGATATCGGTCGAGCCGCTCAGCCGCCACGTGAGCCAATCGTGGGGCAGGCACACCGCGGCGGTCGCGGCGGCGTGTTCTGGCTCCCGGTCGGCCAGCCATCGCAGTTTGCTCGCGGTGATCGCCGCGACCGGAACGACACCGATGCGCTTCGCCCACTCTGCAGCGCCGCCCAGTTCGTCGACGAGCTCGGCAGCCGCAACACCCGAACGAGTGTCGTTCCACAGCAAGGCATCTCGAATGACCTTTCCCGCCTCGTCCAGACACACCATGCCGTGCTGCTGGGCGCCCACCGAGACGGCCGCCACGTCATCGAGACCTCCGGCGTTGCGTACTGCGGTCTGCAACGCCGCCCACCACAGTTGCGGGTCCACCTCGGTGCCGTCGGGATGCGGCGCGGTGCCGGACCGCACGATCTCGCCGCTGTCGGCGTCACACACCAGCACCTTGCACGATTGGGTTGACGAGTCGACGCCGGCGACGAAGGTCACCCCTGCGAAGCTACTCCGTGAGCCGGCGATGAGATCTACAACAGTGGTGAGTCGGTACGGGTATGCGAAGACTTGTGATCACCCAGAACATCACGGTGGACGGTTCGATCGAGATGCTCGGCGACTGGTTCGACCCGCAGGTGCAGGACGACGAACTGCTCGCGGAGTCACATCGACAGGACGCCGAATCGGACGCGTTGCTGCTGGGACGCCGGACCTTCGAGGACTTCCGCGGCTACTGGCCGAAGCGACTCGACGATCGAACGGGCGTCGCCGCTTACCTCGACCGGGTGGCCAAGTACGTGGTTTCGACGACGATGACCGACCCGGGCTGGGAAAACTCGACGGTCATCACCGACGACCCCGTGCAGCGCACACAGCAGCTGAGAGCGGAGCCGGGCAAGGACATCGTTATCACCGGGAGTGTCCGCCTCGCCCATACCCTGATTTCGGCCGGGCTCGTGGACGAATACCGGCTGTTCGTCCATCCCGTCGTTCAGGGTCGCGGACGTCGCTTGTTCCCGGAGGGTGTGTCGGTGCCTGCACTGACCTTGGTCGAACCGCCGACGTCCTTCTCGACGGGCGTCACCCTGCTGCGCTACGCCGCGCACTAAACCGGAGATCGCGGCCACGCCCACGCGGCGCCCCTGACAGAATTGGGGTCGTGAACACGGAGCATCCGGAGGCGGAGCGGTGGGACGAGGATCGCAATGAGACGGAAGCCCAACGGCTGGACCGCAATTGGTCGAGCATCCTGCAAGAGCTCAGGGTGACCCAAACGGGCGTACAGCTGCTGACCGGTTTTCTGCTCACCCTGCCGTTCCAGCAACGTTTCACCCAGCTCGACGGGACCATGCGCGCCGTGTATCTCATCACCGTCGGGTGTTCGCTCGGCTCGACGCTGCTGCTGGTCACGCCGGTAGGCATGCACCGGATGCTCTTCCGCAGGCACCGGCTGGATGCGATCGTGTCCGCCGCCCACTCCTGCGCCATCGCAGGCCTCAACCTGCTCGGCGTGGCCCTGGCGGGCGTCGCCGTCGTCATCTTCGACACGGTCGTCGGGCGGACCGGCGCCTGGATCGCGGGCGCGTGCACACTGGTCGCATTCGTCACCTTCTGGTTCCTCATCCCGCTGCCGATGCGTCGCCGAAGCGACAGATCTTATTGACGTTTGTGGCGCGCGGGCCGGGGGAACACCTGGTCCATGTTGATCCGACGAATCGCGCGTCCTCTTCTGTCAGTGGCCTTCATCGGACAGGGGGTGGATGCCATTCGCAACCCCAAACCCGCCGCCGACGCGGCGCGTCCCGCCATGGAGGGCATGCGCCAGCTGCCCGACCCGATCGGTACGAATGTCCCGTCGGACGCTGAAACGTTCGCGCGGATCAATGCCGCTGTGCAGATCGGCGGCGGACTGCTGCTGGCGACCGGCAAGATGCCGCGATTGGCCTCTGCTGCACTGGCGTTCACCGTGATACCGGGCAGCCTCGGCGGACACATGTTCTGGAATGAATCTGATCCGCAGCGCAAAGCCGACGAACGACGCGGCTTCATGACCGATCTCAGCCTGCTCGGCGGCCTGATCATCGCCGCCGTCGACACCGAGGGCAAGCCGTCCCTGGGCTGGCGCGGCCGTCGCGCCGCTCGCAAGCTGACCGCCGCGCTTCCCGTCGGCGCGGCGTCGGGTGGAGCACTCGCCGACAGCGCTTTCGCCGAGAAGCTGGGCCACGGCCTGCACGCCGCCCGCGAGCGCGGCGCAGAACTGGCCGACGTCGCCCGTGACCGCGCCCCGGAACTCGCCGAAGCCGCTCGTGAACGCGCCGCGGGTCTTGCCGAGATCGCCCGCGAGCGTGGGCCGGAGATTGCTGAGGCGGCCCGTGGACGCGCCGCGGAGCTGGCCGACGTGGCCCGCGACCGCGCACCCGAGTTCGCAGAGGTCGCCCGCGTCCGCGCGGCCGGTCTGGCCGAGGCAGCGCGGGACCGCGCACCCGAGCTCGCCGGAGCCACCCGGGAACGCGCCGAGGCCGCCCGCGGTCGCGCGAGCGATCTGGCCTTCACGGCCAGGAAAGAGACCAAGAAGCAAGCCAAGCAGGCGAAGAAACAAGGTCGTCGCTGGAGTTGAGCCACGCCGGTCCGACATGTCGGACGGGTAGATTGACCGTCCATGACCACCGATCCGGCGTCTGGGCAGTACGGTAGCGACCCACGCGGCTATCCGCCCCCGTTTCCCGCGAACCTCAAGGCGGGTGGGCTCGTCGTCCGGTTCTTCGCCCGGCTGATCGACGGCATCATCGTCGGTATCGTCAGCTTCCTGTTGAGCCTGTTCACCGACACGCTGTCGAGCATCTGGGTGACGGGCCTTTTCACCGGCCTGCTGATGTTCGTCTACTTCCTCGCGTTCGAGACCGCCAAGGGGTGGACGCCGGGCAAGAAGGTGCTCGGGTTGCGCGTCCACGGCCCGGGCGGTGCACCCAAACCGACGGCCCAGCAGTCCGCGGTCCGCAACGTGTGGACCGTGTTTCCCGTCATCCCGATCGTCGGCGGGCTGCTCGCATTCATCGCGATGGTGGTGATCGCGGTGACCATCAGCAGCAGCCCCACCAAGCAGGGCAAGCACGACGAGTTGGCGGGCGGTACGCAGGTCGTCAAGGCTTGACCGGGTCGGTTTACCGCTCCGCGGCCATCGTCAGATCACAAGCCCCAGCAGCAGCACCAGGATCAGGCCGGTGACCGACAGTACCGTTTCCATCAGCGACCACGACTTGATGGTCTGACCCACGCTCATCCCGAAGTACTCCTTCACCAACCAGAAGCCTGCGTCGTTGACGTGGGAGAAGAACAACGAACCGCTTCCGACGGCGAGCACGATCAACGAAACCTGACCTGTGCTCATCCCCTCGACAAGGCCGAGCATCAGCGAGGACGCGGTGATGGTGGCGACGGTCGCGGAACCCGTTGCGAGCCGGATCAATACGGCCAGCACCCAGGCCAGCAGGATGACCGAGATGTGGGCCGCGGTGGCCCACTCCGCGAGCTTCGTGCCGATACCGGTATCGACGAGCACCTGCTTGAATCCGCCGCCCGCGGCGACGATCAGAATGATGCCCGCGACCGGCGGCAGCGAAGTTTCCAGGCATTTGGTGATGTGGTCGCGGGTCATGGCGGCGCCACGACCGAGGGTGAAGATGCCGACCACGACCGCGATCAACAACGCAATCAAGGGTCGGCCCAGGATGTCGAAAGTCTGCCGCAGGCCGTTGTTCTCGTCATCGATGAAGATGTCGACCAGCGCCTTGCCCATCATCAGTGCGACGGGAAGCAAGACCGAAAGCATCGTGATGCCGAAGGACGGACGCTGGCGTTGCGTACGAGTGGCCGTTTGCGTTGCGCCACGGGCGCCGTCGGCTTCCACCTCGCCCGCGGCGGCCCCCATTCCTCCGTTGCCGGAGAAGTCATCGGGGGCGAACCGGTCCGGCACCTCCAACACAACCCAGCGCCCGGCGAGCCGACCGAACAGCGGTCCGGCCACGATCACCGTCGGAATCGCTACCGCGACACCAAGCGCCAGCGTGACACCGAGGTCCGCGCCCAGCAGGTTGATCGCGGTGAGCGGTCCCGGGTGTGGCGGCACCAGCCCATGCATGGCGGAAAGTCCTGCCATTGCGGGAATACCGACAGTGATCAGCGACAGCTGTGAACGCTTCGCCACCAGGTAGATGACCGGCATCAGCAACACCAGACCGATCTCGAAGAACATGGGCAGGCCGATGATCGCGCCCACGAGCGCCATGGCCCACGGCAGAGCTCTGGGTGACGCATGGCCGACGATGGTGTCGACGATCTCGTCGGCGCCGCCGGAGTCGGCGAGGAGTTTGGCGAACATCGCACCGAGCGCGATCAGGATGCCGACACTGGCGGCCGTGCTGCCGAACCCGCTACCGAAGGAATCCAGCAGGTCGCCGGGATTCATCCCCGCGACAAAGCCCACCGTCAGGGCGCCGAAGATCAGCGACAGGAACGGGTGCAGCTTGGCCACGGTGATCAACACGACGATTAGCGCGATGCCCGTGAGCGCGGCAAGCACGAGATGCCACCCGCTCGCGATCGGCTGGGCGAGCTCGGTATCGGCCGCCAAGACGGTGAGTGTCATGTGTTCTCCTGTTCGGTTGCGGGCGAAGCGGATACCTCGAGATAGTTTTCGACGATCGCGTCGATGTCCTGGTCGACGTCGATGGTGACGCCGCGCTCGTCGGCCTGCAGCGGCTCGAGCGTGTCGAACTGAGACGCCAGAAGCGACGCGGGCATGAAGTGCCCCGGCCGGCTGGCCTGTCGCCTGCCGATCACCTCCGGCGACCCCGCGAGGTGAAGAAAGATCAGATCCGGGCAGTGCCGCCGCAGTTGGTCGCGGTACTTGCGCTTCAGCGCCGAGCAGCTCATCACGCCGCCCTCAGCGCAACGCTCGCCGAGCCACGCCCCGATCGCCTCGAGCCACGGGTAGCGGTCGTCGTCGTTCAGCGGCTGGCCGGACGTCATCTTCTCGATGTTCGCGGGCGGATGGAAGTCATCGGCGTCGGCGAACCGCACCCGCGTTCGCTGCGCCAGCGCCGCGCCCACCGTCGACTTACCGGAGCCGGAAACGCCCATCACGACGACCGGTGACCTCATTCATGTCCCCTACCCTTTTGTGCCTGACGTCACACAGCATGCATTAATCGTCATACTATTGCAACCTCATCACGGAAAGATCTGTTCTTAGTTGGTCACAGCAAACCTATGACAAGATGTATGAGTGGTTTCGCCGTCAAACGTCAGCGCCTTGCATCGCAATCTGCTGACCGCACTCGGCACCGGTATCGCATCGGGGAAATACCCGGCCGGCCAGGTGCTCACGCTCGACGGCGTCAGCGCCGAGCACGGCGTCTCCCGCAGCGTCGCCCGCGAAGCGATCCGCGTGCTCGAGTCGATGGGCATGGTTGCCTCCCGTCGGCGCGTCGGCATCACGATCCAGCCGTCGGACAAATGGAACGTCTTCGATCCGGTGGTGATCCGCTGGCGCCTCGAATCCGACGACCGCGCAGCTGTTTTGGTGTCGCTGTCCGAACTACGGCGGGGGTTCGAGCCCGCCGCCGCGCGGTTGGCCGCGCGCCGCGCCGATCCGCATCAGTGCCGGATCATGGCGGCAGCGGTGTCCGACATGGTGATGCACGGCCGCTCGGGCGACCTCGAGTCCTATCTGTTGGCGGACAAGGTATTTCATCGCACTCTCTTGGAGGCCAGCGGTAACGAGATGTTCCGGGCGCTCAACGATGTGGTGGCCGAGATCCTGTCCGGCCGCACCCATCACCACATGATGCCGGCCAATCCCAACCCGAAGGCCATCGAGTTGCACGACGAGGTGGCGCGCGCGATCCGGCTTCGCGATGAAGCCGCCGCCGAGGGTGCGATGCGCGCAATCATCGACGAGGCGGCCACCGCCGTGGCCGAGGAATTCGCTACAGGCGTCGATGTCGGTCCGTAGCCCGTCGGTACATTGACCGCCAGCACGCAAACGGAACCGAGGTGAGACGGGTGACAATGGGCAGGGAACCGCGACTGGCGCGTCGTTTCTTCGAACGGTTCGAACCGGTGCACGCCGTCACCTACTTCTCCCCGGAGAGCCGGGCGGCGTTCGACGGCCTCGGCTACCGCGGCTTCTGGATGGGGTACTTCGCCGGTCGGTCCGCGCCGCTGGGTGTCGTGCCGAACGAGGTCGTCACCGCGATCTTCTACAACTTCGCGGCCGGTCGGGTGGCCAAGGCGCTACCGGCGGCATGGGACATCGCGTCGCCCGGCGCGGCGTTGCGGGCCCGCGAGGACTCCGCGGTCGTCGCGCTGCGGCGGTACGGGTTGACCGACGACAGCGTCCGGATAGCCGCCGAGTTGGCCGCCAAGGCCGCTCGCAGCGCACCGCTCGACGGCAGACCGCTCTTCGCGGCCAACTCCGCACTGCCATGGCCGACCGAACCGCTCGCAATGTTGTGGCATGCGACCACGCTGCTGCGCGAACAACGCGGCGACGCGCATGTGGCCGTGCTGGTGTCGTCGGGCCTGTCGGGTCGCGACTGCAACGTGCTGCACGCCGCGGCCGGTCGAGTGCCCGCCGAGATGATCATGCGCAGCCGCGACTACGACGACGAGCAGTGGCGCCGCCACCAGGACCGGTTGACCGAGCGCGGGTTGCTGAACGCCGGCAGCGAGCTCACCGGCGCCGGTCGCGAGTTGAAGCAGCACATCGAGGACACCACCGATGCGCTCGCGCTGAGCGCCCTCGCGGCGCTCGACGACGGCGAGGTCGACGAGTTGTTCCGCGCTCTCACGCCGATCACCAGGACGGTCGTCGCCGGCGGCGACGTTCCCGCGGCCACCCCGATGGGCCTACGGCGCGACGATCTCGACGACGACAGCGCGGGCCTCTAGCCCTGTTTCTTGGCGGGGTCGTGGCCCCAGTTCATCAGCGAGTAGCGCCACGGCGTGTCCTTGACGTCGCCCGAGGGGCGTTGTGCGAGATGATGTTTCGTGTAGCCGACGACCTTGCGTATGTGCGCGTAGTCCTCTTCCGACAGGTCCGACATCTTGGTTGACCACGTCGTCGAACTCTTTCCTGGTGTCGTTCGTGTTCGTCGGACACCGTAGGTCACTTCTTCTTCAGGGCGTCGGGCTTGTGCACGGCGTCGTTGCCGCTCCTCTCGCTGCGCACCCGGTACTGCGGCTCGTCCTTGGACGCCCGCACCGTCCGACCCGCCTCCGTCGTGTCGGAGGTGATCTTCTCCTCGACGGTGCCCTCGGCCGTGCTGCCGTGGCTCTGCCAGGTCAGCTTGTCGCCCTTCGTGACGTCCTTGCTCATGCGACCGGGCTACAAGCTGTCCCCGAGAACATGCGCCGCGCCCGCGAGCGACGGCAAAACGTCACCTTTTTGCCGGGTGTCGCCGCGCAGACACGGTCGCTAGCGGGGCAAGGGGCTCAGTGTTGGTTGCGGTTCCACTCCAGCCAGCCGACGCCAGTTCGGCCGTCTGCGGTCGTGACCGTCGCCCAGGCGCGGGGGAACTGGCTCACCCGGCCGTCCGTCGCGGTGAGCAGCACCGGCGCGTGGCCGTTGATATCCACGGTGAGTGCGACGCCCCCGGGGTTGAGGTCGAGTTCGGTTGTCAGCGGTAGGTCGTTGTCGGCGAAGGTTTCCCGCGCCGAAACCGACTGAAGTTCCACCAGCGGGCCGTCCGGCGGCTGAACATAACCGATGCCGATCGGCGGTGCTCCCGGGATGCGGATGTCGACGCCGTGCAGATGGGTGCCGTCATGCAGATGCAAGGCGCTCCACACCCAATCCATTCCCCACCAGTCGCGCACCCCCCAGGAGTGGTCACGCTGACCCGGCACAGCGGCGATCGTCAACGTCTGACCGTCGATGTCGACGGTGCCCGACACCGTGCACGGGATCTCGTAGCGCGGAGTGATGCGGTACTGGTAAGGCGTGCCCGCGGTCGTCCAGGTGAGGTCCATGGTCAGCTCGACCGGGCGTCCCTGTTCGCCCCGCAGCAATCCGGACGGATCGTCGTAGGCCCGGCCGTTGCCGCGCAGCCTGACGCGGTAGCTTCCCAACGGCTCCGCAGCCGAGTGGGTCAGCTCGATGTCGTCGGTGCGAACGACGGCGGCGTCGTCGGGCAGCGGCACCTTGAAGTCGTTGACCGCGATGGTGGGCATACCGGGCCCGCACACCAACGCGTTGACCCATGCGATGCCCTGATTGGGAATGAGGCCCAGCCGGAACCAGCCCCCGACGGCCTGGCGCTCATCGACGAAGTCGGCGTACCAGCTCTCGCTCCAGAGCGGTTCGTCGCCGGCCTCGTGTGCGCCTTCGTCCTCCCCTGCCGGTCTCAAAGCCTCCGGAGAGCTCGGCTCCGGCAGCGTCGCCAAGGCGTCGGTGTCGAGCACATGCTGGCTGTGGCGCGCCAACATGGTCATGAACATCGCGTCGCCGCGCTCGGTTCGCGCCACGAGCATCGGCGACACGATCGCCATCATCACGCCGAAAAAGCTTGCCTGACGCACCCCTTCGCGAACGTCCTCGAGGCTCAGCGGCGCCTTTTCGCCCAACGCATCGTGGTAGGCGCGCAGCAGCGCGTCGTAGTGATCGCGCCGCATGTCGTCGGCCAGCGCGCAGCCGAGGAAATACGCGACGTCGGTCATCGCCGGACCCCAGGTGACGGTCTGCCAGTCGACGACAGTGAGCGGCCGGTCCGCCCCGGCCTGGCCGAACAGCATGTTGTCCAGCCGGTAGTCGCCATGCACCAGCCCTTGCATGCCCGTCGTCGACTCTTGTGCGAGGTAGGCGTCGAAACTGTCGACCAACCGCTCACACACCTCGAGGTGTGCCGGGGCAATGTCGTCGCGGTAGCGCTCGGCGAACCCGGCGTACAGCTGTGCGATCAGTGCCTGGTTCATCGGTGACTCGCGGTTCAGCCATTCGACATCGGCCATGGCCGTCAGGCCGAGCAGCGGGGAATGCAGCCGGCCCAACTCCGCCATCGCAAGCATGGCCTGTTCGACGGTGGCGCCGCGGATCTCGTCGCCGACCACCGCGGGGGCCGCATCCCCGAGAAGCAGATGGAAGACCCCGGTCTCCGGATCGAACCCCGAGCTGTAAAGCGGCGCGACCGGTCCACCGATACGCGGCGCCAGGTCGGTGTAGAACCGCACCTCGCGCTCATACAGGCCCAGCGCGAGACCGGTCTGCCTGCTTGCCGGATCGCTTGCGGCGACCTTGAGCACCAACGACTCCGGGCCGTGTCCGCCGTGGGCATACGTCATCGACACCCGGTAGCACTCGCTCATCTGGCCGGTGCCGATGCGCTCGGTGCGGAACTCTTCCACGGTGCCCGCGCCGACGACCGCGGTCAGCCAGTCGGCGGTCAGGTCGGCCGGCCGCTCGATCCTAATGGCCGGCACTTGTGCTGTCCGTGTGGCAGGTGTCGGGTGGAGTTCCCACGACGTCAAGCGCGGGATTCCGGTCGAAGAAGCCGTACGGTTTGAGCCAGAACGAGACCACGTCGACGGGCATCACCGGCCAATCCTCGGGTCGGGTGATGTGGTGGATACCGAACACGTACCACAGCACGACGTCGGTGTTCTCGATGTTGCGATCGGCTTTGGTCCATTCTGCGAGCCCGGTGTCCTTGGCCGACTGGTTGACGAATTCACCTGCGGGCCAGCGCTCGTCGGGGCTGTTCGGCGTCACCCACAGCGTGTGACCTATCACGGTGGCGCGCTGCAGGACCGGCGAGGCTGGGTCGAGCATCGACGGTATCGCACCCGTCGGCACCAGCTTGTACGACGGGTGCGTGCCGAGGCCGTTGACCACGTTGTCGTTGGCCACCTTCCACGATCGCTGCGTCGCGAAGTTGACGTCCTGCATCCCCTCGCTCTCTGTTCGCAGTGCCACGTTGCGCTGCACCAGGGAGAGCCCGTACGGGTTGTCCGGGCCCATCGGCTCGGCGTGGGACTCCGACATGTAGACGGTGTTGTCGCCACCGTCGACATCCATGTCCAGCCTGGCCACCAGAAAGTGTTGGTGGAACGGGGCATACGTGCGTTCGTCGACCAACGTGCCGTTCGGGTGGGGCTGTCCCGCCGCCACCGGCGTGGTGACCATGATGCCGGTGGCACGGATCTCGCACTCGATGTTGCCGTCCTGATACAGCCGCCAGTAGACCAGGTATTCGTAGTTGGCGACGGTGACGTGGAACGAGATGGTCAGCCTGCGCATGCGCCGTACCTCGGCGCCCGCGTCGTGGTCGACGTGCTTCCAGAGCACGGCGTTGTCCTCCTCGTGGATGCAGATCGCGTTGGCGATGGTGTAGGGCTCGCCCTTGCTGTTGTGCAGCACCGCGTCCAGATAGCGGATCTCGCCCAGACAGTCGCAGCCCAATTCCAGCGATGTGGTCATGAACCCCAGGCCCCACTCGCCGATGTCGAATGCGGTGCGGCGGTAGTGGTCCTCGCACGGATCGCGGTACGGCACGATCATCTCGGCCAACGAGATCCGATGGGCCACAGAGCGATTGCGGTCGCCATCGCGGTAGCGGATGGTGTGCAGGGTCATCCCCTCGCGGTGGTTGAACCCGACCCGCAGCGACCAGTTCTGCCACTGCAGCAGGTTGCCGTCGAGAGTGAACGACACGCCCTCGGGCTGGGTGAGATGCAAGGGCTTGAGCGGATCACGGCGCGAGGACTGCGCGGATCCGGTCCGGGATGTGGGTCGGCACATACTCGCCCATCACCGTCGGCTCGTCGACACCACCGTTGTCCTCGACGCGCAGCACCTCCATCGAGTTGACGTCGATGACGCAGTGCAGACCGCTCACCGGATGCGCGTAGGGGTTGGCGCCCGGCGCTTCCTTGTGCCAGGTGTCCGTCCAGCCGAGGCGGCGATCGCGGTATTCGGGCGGCGCGACCGCGTCGCCGTAGGTCCAGGTGTCGACGAACACCAGGTCCATATCGGTGATGCCGCGCTTGGCCAGTGCCGCGACGAAGTCGGGATGCTCGCGCACCAGCTCGTCGCATTCGAGGAACTCGTCGACGGTGAAGTTGGCCTGCACCCCGGGGATGCGGTCGAACGATTCGATCCGGTCGTCGTCCAGCGACACCACACCCTTGTAGGTGGCGTTGCCGGCGCGGTGCAGACAGATCACCTCGGCGTGGCGGGCCGGCGTCGAAACCCGGGCATCGAAATCCGCGAGCTCGGTCTTGCTCGGTTCGACCAGCTCGATCGAAGCGATGCGCCAGCCCGGATCCGATGTCGACGGTGTTCCCGTGCCCACCCCGCACTCCCGCCGCAGGGTTGCCGCCACCGCCGTGAACTCGTCGGCCGACAACGGATCCAATGGGTGGTGCACGCGATCACGCAATCACATCGGCCGATCTCGCGCAGGAAGTTCGCCTAGCCGGACGACGCCAAGGAGAAGCCTTCCCAGGCCACTCGGCGGTGGCCATGCGGGTCGTGGTCGATCCGAGGCCGCCGGTCGAACACCATCACCGCACGGTCGCGATGGGTGTAGGCCGGCCAGCCGTCGCCGGGCACGCCGGTGCGGCTGAATTCCCGCCAGCGCGTTTGTACGTCGTCGCTGACCCGCCGCGCCGACCGTCTGTCGGCGGCAGCGGTGAGCAGCGACCCGAACTTGGTGCGGTAGACGTCGAAGACGGCGAACAGCTCCGTGGCGTGGGTGGCGCCGAGCCCCGACCAGTGCAGCGTGCGTGGTGCGTAGTCGAAGCGGTACCGGTAGGTCGGCGCGTGGGCGCTGTGCGCCTCGGCGATCTGCCATGCCGCGGTCCCGAAGGCGAAGTCGCCGCCGAGACGGATGCACGCCGCCTCGTCGGGATAGCCGGGATAGGCCGACGTGATCCGTTCGCGGTGTTCGGGTTCGAGGCCGCCCAACAGGCCTTCGATCATCGCTTCGTTGGTCGGCAGCAGCTTGAGCCAGCGGGTGAACAGCCTGCCCTCGTGGGCGTTGTTGCCGATGATCAGTGGCACGGGGTGAGCCGCTCCCGTCCGCATGGCGTGCACGGGGTCGAGTGGAAGGTAATCGGTGCCGCTGGTCGGCCCGACCGCGAAAGCGCCCAGCATTCCCTTCTGCGCGCGTTTGATCAGCTTGTCCAGCGTGTTGACCAGGTCGGCGGGCCTGGCGGCCATCAGCGCCTCGGCCGTGTGCCGGTAATTCGCGCTCAGCAGCTCAGCGAATTGTTCGGCGTATTCGGCCCTCACGTCCGGTGTGCCCACCATGCCGCTGGCCGGGCTCTCCGAGATCGCTTGCGTGAACAGTCCTTTCGCTGCAGGCACCGCAAGCAACGTAGCGACGGCCTGGGCGCCCGCGCTCTCGCCGAAGATCGTCACGTTGTCCGGGTCGCCCCCGAAAGCCGCGATGTTGTCGCGCACCCAGCGCAGCGCCATCACGAGGTCCCGCAGGAACAGATTGTCCTCGATCGTCACCTCTCGGGTGGACAGCGACGACAGGTCGAGGCAGCCGAGGGCTCCGACCCGGTAATTCACCGAGACGTACACACACCCCTTGCGCGCAAGCGCCGCGCCGTCGTAGATCGGCGTTGCCGAGCTGCCCAGGATGTAGCCGCCGCCGTGGATGAACACCATCACCGGCATCGGTTCGTCGCGTCGCCGCTTCGGCGTCGTGACGTTCAGCGTCAGGCAGTCCTCACCCATCGACTGGTACTTGCCGACACCCAAAGCGGTGTACATGCGCTGCTGCGGCGCGCAGTTTCCGAACCCGTGGCAGTAGCGCACCCCCGGCCACGGCTGGACCGGGCGCGGCGCCGTGAACCGCAAGGACCCCACCGGCGGCTGTGCGTAGGGAATCGAGCGCCACCGGTGCACACCATCACGGGAGAAACCCTCGACCGTTCCCGACTCGATCATTGCGCGGACAGTGTGTTCGTGCATCAACCGACCGTATCGAACCGACTCGCGCGCCGCGCCTTGCCGGTATTCGGTGGCGGGGCCGCTAGCCTGACCGATATGCGGATTGCTGTGCTGATCGCGGCGTCTGTGCTGGTGGGGGGCTGTTCACAAGGGGTTGGCCGAGACGCCGGGCAGACGGGGCCCTCCCTGTCGGCCCCGACGGGGACCACGACTTCAAGCCCGAGCACGACCGCGCCGACGCAGGCGACCCCGGCGAAGCCGCCGGAAGCCGGTGCGGATATCGCCGATGTCATCACGTTCGTCGAAGCGGGCCGGCCCGCCGACGTCGGGCAGTTCCACACCGCGACCCGGGAGGGGTCCACGACGCAGCTCGGCACCGACGTCGCATTCACTACGCCGTCGGGCAAGACGAGATGCATGACCGACTCGAAGCACTTCGGCGGCGCGCTGGCCTGCCTGGTCGATCTCACGATTCCGCCCCTTCAACCGCCCGACGTGTACGGCCAATGGAAAGGCGGGTGGGTCGACTACGAAGGTGCCAGCATCGAAATCGGGTCGGCACACGGCGATCCGGGCCGGTTCAGCTACGGCACCGGGCCGCAGCTGCCGTACGGCAATTCGCTCGCGTTCGGCGACTACCGTTGCCGGTCAGACGAAGTGGGGCTGTACTGCGTCAACTACGCCCACCAGTCGGCAGTCCGGTTCAGCGATGAAGGCATCGTCCCGTACGGGTGTTTGAAGAAGGTGACACCGCCTGCGGGCATCGGCGAGAAGTACAGCTGCTGAGCCGGTTTCACGCCACCACTTCTGCCGAAGCAGCGGCAACACTCCTTCGGCAAACCAGTAGGCCTCCTCGAGGTGCGGATAGCCCGACAGGATGAACTCGTCGAAACCCGCCGAGTGGTATTCGTAGATCAGGTTGGCGACCTCCTCGTGGCTCCAACTGGTCGATCCGGCCGCCGTGCAGCGCCGTTGTCCTACCGACTGCGATTTGGCATGCAGTTCAGCCTGTTTCGCGATCTGCTCAGGGGACAGTTCGGCGAGCAGTTCGTCGGCGACCGCCCACGCCGCGGCGGAGGTGTCGCGGCTGATGGTGTGCAGCCGGATCCCGAATCGCACCGTGCGGCCGTGCCCCTCGGCCAGTTGGCGGACACCGTCGATCTTGGCGGCGGCCGCCTGGCGGCGGTGAACCTTTGAATTCTGCGTGGCGAAAACGGCCCCGCCGGGTGAGCGTCGAAACACTCCGTCCGGCAGGGCCGTTGCGCTGCTGGGTTACCCGGTCGTGCTCACAACCGGAAGTTGCCGTCGACGATGACCGGGGTCACCTCGTGGCCGTTGATGGTCGAGCGGGCCGAGCGGTTGGCCAGCAGCTGGATCTGCTGGGCCTGCTGCAGCTTCCGCTTGTTGCGCACACTGTTGCGGAACTGCTGCTCGTTCAACTGCTGTAGCTCCGCCTGCTCGAAGTCGCGGCCGCTGACGCCGCCGTTGAACTGCACGCCGGTCGCGCTGCCGTCTGGGCGTACCACCCAGGAGGCGCGGGCGCCGTCCAACTCGGCGGTGTACATGCCCGCAGGCGCGGGAACGGCGGGTGCGCTGAACGTGAACGCGACGCCGTCCATGGTCAGATCGCCGACCACGTCCCTGCCGTTGAACTCGGCCTTGAGCGTGTCCTTGAAGCGGGACGTGATGTCGATCTTCCCGTCCTTCTGGTTGCCGAAGAACCAGGCCTCGTCGTCGGTGCCGTTGCAGGCGTACGCGGCGATCTGGCTGCCGTCGACGGCGATGCCGATGACCATCGGCTTGCCGTCGGACGACGTGGTGTCGGCGATGTACTTCGCCGATTGCGGAAACGGTGCTGCGGTGGCGGGCGCGGGGGCTGCGGAGGTCCCGGCGTCCTGCGTGGACTCCGTCGCCTCCTTCGTGCCGCTCGAGCACGCGGGCAGAGTGCCAAGGGCCAGCAGCGCGATGACACCCAGTAACAGGATGCGGATGTGCTTTTTCATGTGATCAAGCATGGAGGGCTCACAGCTGGCGCACATGAAGAATCTGTGGAGATTCCGTGGAGATCCTGGGACGGGGGATCCGCAATGAATTCATGCCGCGAGGAAGCCGTGCACTTCGTCGAGGAACACCTGCCATGCCGGTTCGGTCGCGGTCAGCAGGTGGTTGTTGCTGTTGAGCGCGACCAGGCGGGAATCCGGGATGAGCGCGGCGAGTTCCTCGGCGGCGCGCAGCGGCTGCCGGTGATCGTCGCGCGAGTGCAGGATCAGCGTCGGGCAGCTCACCGAGGCCGCCTCATCGCGCACATCGATGCGCCCGAACTCCTCCAGGAAGCGCACCGCGTTCTCCGGTGAGGTGGTGCGTCGCTGCAACTGGTCGAAGGCGGCCCAGTCCGCTCGGGTGCCGTCAGGCAGGAACTGCGCCGCGAACACCTGCCGGAATGCCGGGTCGTCGCGGCCCCAACCCACCCGCGCGAGGTCGAGATCCAGTGCCGCCGCCTGGATCTCGTCCTCGTTGAGCGCTCGGGCGCCACGGCCTCTCGCATAGGCGCTACAGAGCACCAGCTTGCTGACGCGGTCGGGGTGTCGGGCCGCGTAGGCCACGGCCACCGCGCCGCCCTGGGACACACCCAGCAGCGGGAAGCGTTCCAAGTCGAGCGCCTCAACCACCGATTCCAGATCGCTGACCCAGTCGTTGAAGCCGAAATCCGTTGCGCTCCAGTCTGATAGGCCGCAACCGCGCTCGTCATAGCGGATGAAGGTGTGCCGAAGCGCCAAGTCGCGAACCCAGTGCCGCCACACCGGGCTCTCGATGTCGTAGCCGAGGTGGGTCATCCAGTTGGCGGCGCGTACCAGCGGCGGGCCCTCGCCCGCAACGGCATAGGCCAGCCGCACCCCGTCGGCCGCGCGACAGAACGCGATGTGTTGGCGCGGCGCCGGCTCCTGCTGCGGTGCGGGTTCCTGCGGCGCGGGAGTATCGGCCAGCACGGTGCCGACGAACCTGTACCCGCGCCCACGCACCGTCCTGATGTAGCGCTGCGATTCGCCGTCGTCGCCGAGTGCCTTCCTGGCCGCCTTGATCCGGCTCGTCAACGCCGCCTCCCCGACGAACCGTCCGCCCCAGACCGCGTCGAACAACTCCTCCTTGGTGACGCACCGCTCGCCGTGGCTGACCAGCTGGGTCAGGACGTCGAACACCTGTGGCTCGACGGGGATCACCTCGTCATCGCGACGCAGTTCGTAGCGCTGGGTGTCGAGCACGAAACCGTCGAAGCGCCACACGGCGGGTCACGCCTCTATCGCCAGCCGTCGGCCGCCCTGGCCGCGCGCATCAGCGCGTCGCACAGTTCCCGCAGCTCGGTCGGGTGCGCGCCCTCGTCGATCGCGGTGGAGACGTCCTCCGCCGCGCATCGCACCTGATAGACACGGTCCGACAGCTCGGCGGCCTCCTCGGCGGTCAGCACCACCGAATCCGGGGCCAGCGACGTCCCCTTCACCTGTGCGCGCTGCTCGTAGGCCCGCTGGCGGCATGACTGTCGGCAGTACTGACGGCGCCTGCCCAGTCCGGCCTCGACCACCTCACGACCGCACCACCGGCACGATTGCGGACGTCGGCGGGTTCTGGTCAAGGTCTCCACGGATCCCGACTGTAGACCGGGTGAGACACAGATCCCGGTATCATCGACGGTTGAGTCGGGAACTCGTAGTAAGTGAGCTGCGTTGTTTACCCGGACAATATGACTTCTCGAGGAGTGTTGACGAATGGCTGATCGGGTGTTGAGAGGCAGTCGCCTCGGAGCCGTGAGCTACGAGACCGACCGCAACCACGACCTGGCGCCGCGTCAGGTCGCCCGCTACCGCACCGATAACGGCGAGGAGTTCGACGTCCCGTTCGCCGACGACGCCGAAATCCCCGGCACCTGGCTGTGCCGCAACGGCATGGAGGGCACCCTCATCGAGGGTGACGTGCCAGAGCCCAAGAAGGTCAAGCCGCCGCGTACCCACTGGGACATGCTGTTGGAGCGGCGTTCCGTCGAGGAACTCGAAGAGCTGCTCAAGGAGCGCCTCGACATCATCAAGACCCGCCGTCGCGGAAGCTGAGCGACTACTAGCGCACCACGCCGCGGGCGCGATCCAGCCGCCCGCGGACACCCCACTCGGCGACTTTGAGCATCGCCTCGCGGATATTGGATCCGCTCATCTTCGACTGACCCAGTTCACGCTCGGTGAAGGTGATGGGGACCTCGACGACCACGAAACCGTTGTTGATGGCGCGCCAGGTCAGATCGATCTGGAAGCAGTAGCCCTTCGAATCGACGGCGGCGAGATCGATTTTCTCCAGCACCTCGCGCCGATACGCCCGGTAACCCGCGGTGATGTCGCGCACCTCGACGCCGAGCAGCACTCTGGCGTACGTGTTGGCGGTCTTGGACAGCGCGAACCGGCGTCGAGGCCAATTGCGGATGGCGCCGCCAGGCACATACCGCGAGCCGATCGCCAGGTCGGCTCCGCCGTCGATGGCGTCGAGCAGGCGGTGCAACTCCTCGGGCGCGTGGCTGCCGTCGGCGTCCATTTCAACCAGAACGGAGTATTCGCGACTCAGCCCCCACGCAAAGCCGGCCAGGTATGCCGCACCGAGGCCGTCCTTGGTCTTGCGGTGCATGACGTGCACCCGGTCCGGGTCGGCCAGCGCGAGTTCGTCGGCGAGCTCGCCGGTACCGTCGGGGCTGCCGTCGTCGACCACGAGGACGTGCACGTCGGGCAGCGCGGCGTGCACACGGCCGACGATCGACGGCAGGTTCTCCCGCTCGTTGTAGGTGGGGATGATGACCAGAGTGCGCTGACTCGGGCGTTCCGCTGGCCCAGGGCCGCTCATGTGGTTCCTTTTTCCGTGCCGCCCTCGTCGGGTGGCGTCTTCTGATCGCCGGCGTCGGTCGCCCGGCGGCGACCACGCACGAACCATCCATTGTGCAGTATCGCCGCGACCAAGGCTCCGATCCCCACGAAGACCAGCAGGCCCTGCACCCACGGACCCCACTGCGTCGCGACGGTGAGTTGCGTTTTCAGCCGAATGGCCATGTCGAGGTAGGCGGGCTGGAACCAGTCGGTGCGGGCCAGCACACGGCCGTCGGGCGCGATGACTGCGCTGAACCCCGTGGTGCCCGCCACGATGACGTAGCGGTTGTGCTCGACCGCCCGCAGCCTGCCGAACGCGAGCTGTTGGGCGCTCATCGACTCGTTGAACGTGGCGTTGTTGGACGGGACGGTGAGCAGCTGGGCGCCGTTGAGCACCGATTCCCGCGGCGCCCGGTCGAAGATCACTTCCCAGCAGGTCGAGACCCCGATCGGCACGCCTGCCGCCGTCACGACACCGGAACCGCTTCCTGGCACGAAATAGCCCGCCCGGTCGGCGTACGGCGAGAAATGCTTGAAAAAGTCGCGCCACGGCAGGTACTCGCCGAACGGCTGCACGATCTGCTTGTCGTGCCGGTCGCCCGGGCCGGTGCCGGGATTCCACACGATGACCGAGTTGGTCGACACCGGGTTGTCGGGGGTGTAGCCCGGGCCCTTGACCACCCCGCCCACCAGGATCGGCGCCTTGATGGCGTCCACAGCGACCGCGATCTGGTCGGCGGCGTCCGGGTTGGCCAGCGGGTCGATATCCGACGAGTTCTCCGGCCAGATGACGAACAACGGCTGCGGCGCCCGGCCGGCCCGGACATCCTCGGCCAGCCGGACCGTTTCCCGCACATGGTTGTCGAGCACGGCCCGGCGCTGGGCGTTGAAGTCCAGCCCCAGCTGCGGCACGTTGCCCTGCACCGCCGCGACGTTGACCGAGGGCTCGTCGGCGGCGCCTGCCCCGGAATGTCGTACCGCCGGAGAGATCGCGGCGGTGGCGATCAACACCAGACAGATGCAGACACCGGGCAGCACGACCGCGGGCGGTGCCGAGGCGGCCGCGTCGCCGCCGCGGCGCCACCAGTCGAAGATCTCGAACGCCAGCGCAGCCACCGCGAATCCGAGCAGGGTGACCGCGAACGACACCAACGGCGCTCCCCCGATCTGCGCCAGCGGCAGCAGCGGGCCGTCGGTCTGGCCGAAACCGACGACACCCCAGGGAAAGCCACCGAACGGGATCGTCGACTTCAACCACTCGGTGAGCGCCCACAGGCCGGCGAACCAGACGGGCCAACCGGTCAACCCGCGGGCCGCGACCGCGGCGAGGCCGAACACGCCGGGAAAGACGGCCTGCACCAGCGCCAACGCCAGCCACGGCAGGAGGCCGACCATGACGCCGGTCCATGGCAGCAGCGGGATGTAGAACGCAGCCCCGAACAAGATGCCGTATCCGAGCCCGCCGACGAGCGTGGTGCTCCGCCTGGTGAGCACCCATGCCAGCACCGCGAACGCGGCGATCCCGGTGTACCACCAGCCGAACGGCGGAAAGCTCAGGCAGAGCAGCAATCCGCCGGCGATCGCGGCGGACAGCCGCGACAGCCGGGCCACCAGGGCGTCGCCGAACCGGGTGACCCACGCGGGCATTTCCCGCTTCGTGGAGCCCGCGTCGTCGGCGGTGGCCTCGTCGTCGGCGCTGTCCCCGTCGTCGGCGCTGTCCCCGTCGGCGGACTCGCCGGTGACGACGGGGAAGGTGTCGGTGTCGTCGCTGGCGCGGCCCCAGTCCCGGCGCGGCGTCCGCCTAGCCATGGATGACGACACCTCGGTGCACGGTCGCCAGGCAACGGGGCAGCCGGTCCTCTGCGTCGAGCCGGGGCAGCGCGGGCACCCGCGAGCGAGGATCGGTCGACCATCGCTGCACGGCGTTGCTGGGGGCGCTGACGTCCAGTTCGTCGACCTCCCACACCGCGTAGGACGCGGTGGCCCCGGGCACGAGTGTCCCGGTCACACCGTCGCGCACCCCGCCGGCGCGCCAGCCACCGCGGGTGGCCGCAGCGAACGCCGCCCTGGTCGATATCGCGCTGGCCTGCGTCCGATGCCGGGTCGCCGCGCGGACGGCCTCCCACGGATTCATGCTGGTGACCGGCGAATCGGAGCCGAAGGCAAGTGGCACGCCTTGCGATGCTAACAGCGCGAACGGATTGAGCCTCAGGGCTCGGTCGCGGCCGAGGCGGCGCGCATACATGCCGTCGTCGCCGCCCCACAGCGCATCGAAATTGGGTTGCATGCTGGCGATGACGCCCCAGGCGCCGAGCCGGGCCGACTGCTCGGGTGTCACCATCTCCAGGTGCTCGAGGCGGTGGCCGCAGCGGGCGACGGCCTGCTGGCCGAGCCGGTCGACCACGCGCTGCAATGCGTCGACGACCGCGCCGACCGCGGCGTCGCCGATCACGTGGAAGCCGGCCGGGATGCCGGCCTCGGTGCACGCGTGAAGGTGCGCGGTGATGGCCTCGGCATCGAGGTAGGTGTTGCCGCAGCGGTCCGGCGCGTCGGCATACGGGTCGCGCAGCCACGCCGTGCGCGATCCGAGCGCACCGTCGACGAACAGGTCGCCGGCCAGACCGCGGGCGCCGGTCTGCTCCACGAGGGCCACTGCCTGGCGGCGATCGCTGACCGCCTGGCCCCAGTATCCGACGACCTCGACGCCGTGGCGTGTGTCGCGCAGTTCGCGCCAGTCGTCGAGCCCACCGATGTCCGGGCCTGCGCATTCGTGGACGGCGACGATGCCATGGGCGGCCGCCAGGTCGAGCGCGGCGATGCGGGCACGGTCACGCTGGTCGGCGGTGAGCCGGTCGCGGGCAGCGGCCCGGATCAGATGGTGCGCGTCAGCCGTCAGTGGGCGCTGCGGGTCAAAGCCCGGCGCGGCCGCGAGGCCCGGCGTGAGCCGACGCAACGCGGTGGACGCGGCGGCCGAGTGGACGTCCACCCGGGCGAGATAGACCGGCCGGTCGCCGACGACGTCGTCCAACTCATCGGTGCTCGGCGGGCTCGCCTCCGGCCAGCCCGACTCGTCCCAGCCGTGCCCCCAGATGGCCTCGTCGGAATGGGCACCGGCGTATTCGGCGACGAGCCGAAGACAGTGCCGCGCCGACGTGGCGGCCCGTAGGTCGAGGCCGGCCAGCACCAGGCCGGTCGCGGAGAGGTGGACATGGCTGTCCACGAAAGCCGGCGCGACGAAGCCGCCGTCGAGGTCGACGATGTCGGCGTCGGCGAACTGGGCGAGGCCGACGTCGTCGCTGCCCAGCCAGACGACCGTGCCGTCGCGGACGGCCATCGCGGTGGCCTCCGGCATGGCCGGACTGTGGATCCGGCCGTTTCGCAGCAGCGTCGTCAACTCAGTCGGGCTTGCGCGGCAACGCCTGCGGCTCGACGTCGACGACGTCGACGACTTCACCGTCGATGTAGTCGCCGCGTCCGGTTCGGCCTGCGGCCCACTGGTTCTGCCCTCCTTGCGTGCGGGAAGCGACCGTGATCAGCGGCATCCGGCGCGCGGCCATGGCCGTCAAGACCGGGCGCGCGACGGCGCGGGTCGGCGGCGTCAGGAGCAGCAGGCCCGCAGCGGTCGTCACCAGGCCGGGCACGAAGACCAGCACCGTGCCCAACGCGACCAGGGCGCTGTCGGTGACCGCGCCCTGCGGTGTGGTCAGCCCGGAGCGCAGCCGCTGCAGGTGCCGCTTCACCTGCGAGCCGGCGAGCAAGAAGCCGAGCACAGAGGTCGCGAGCAGGGCCAGCACGGTCCAGCCGAATCCGATCGTCGAGACGAGCGCCACGACGACCGCCAATTCGACGACCAGGTAGATCAGGAACAGCCGCATCGCCATGGTGTTCCAACGGTTGGCAGCGCCGTCGGGTTCCTACCCGGGCGCGGGCGCGGTCACTTCGATCGCGCTGTGCACCTTGTCGATGCCACCGCGGACGATCGCCTGCGGCAACCACCACCACGCGTGCCACCAGTAGCGCCTGGTCACCTTTTCGAACACCCGTCGGGTCTCCGATTGGGGTAGATTCCGCGCCACCGCCTCGACGGGCTCGCTCTTCACCTTGCCGAGCGCGCCCGCCTTCTGGATCGTGACCCTCGGGGTGTTGTTGATCCGCTTGGTCTTCCATGACCCGTCGTCGGTGATGATGAGAAGCTTGTCGCCCTCGGGCACGCCCCACACCGTGGTCGGCTTGGGCCTGCCGTCCTTGGTGAAGGTGGTGAGCAGGAGGTACTTCTCGTCGTAGACGTCGGTGAACGTGGGAGCCATGAAGATCAATTCACCGCTTTCATCCGTATCGAAACGTTGTTCTTCATGCCGCCGCGCAGCTTGGAGAAGATATTGAAGGTCTTGCCGAGCAGGCCGTATCTCTTGCCGATGGCGTCATAGGTGGCGCCGTTGGCGGACTTGTCCAGGATCTCCGCGACGGCCTCGACCGCCTCCCCCTTCGGATTTCCGCTCCGGTCGCACTCGGCGATCGTCACCCGCGAGGTGTTGCGAATCCGCTTGACCTTCCACGACTTCTCCTGGGTGATGGCCACCAGGCCGTCGCCGCTGGGCGCCGCCCAGATCGCCGTCGGCTTGGGGCGGCCGTCCTTGGTGAACGTGGTCAGCAGGATGTATTCGCTCTTGGCGACGTCGGCAAAGGTGACAGGCACCCACCCAACGTAGTCGGGATCAGCCTTCCAGGTCGCCTTCGGTCTCCAGCAGCACCCGCCGCAGCCCGTCGAGCGTCTCGGCCTCCGGCTGCTCCCACATGCCGCGGTCGGCGGCTTCCAGCAGGCGCTCCGCCATGCCGTGCAGCGCCCACGGATTGGACTCGGCCATGAACTTGCGGTTCTCGTCGTCGAGGACGTATGCCTCGGTGAGCCGTTCGTACATCCAGTCGGCCATCACGCCCGCGGTGGCGTCGTAACCGAACAGATAGTCGACGGTGGCGGCCATCTCGAACGCGCCCTTGTAGCCGTGCCGGCGCATCGCCGTCATCCAGCGCGGGTTGACCACCCGCGCGCGGAACACCCGCGTCGTCTCCTCCGACAGCGTGCGCGTGCGGACGGCGTCGGGCCGGGTGTTGTCGCCGATGTAGGCGGCGGGCGCCTTGCCGGTCAGCGCCCGCACCGTGGCCACCATCCCGCCGTGGTACTGGAAGTAGTCGTCGGAGTCGGCGATGTCGTGCTCTCGGGTGTCGGTGTTCTTGGCGGCCACCGCGATCCGGCGATACTGCCGGTTCATGTCGTCGGCGGCCGGCGCCCCGTCGAGGCCGCGGCCATACGCGAAACCGCCCCAGGCCGTGTACACCTGCGCGAGGTCGGCGTCGTCGCGCCAGTTGCGGCTGTCGATCAACTGCAGCAGCCCCGCGCCGTATGTGCCCGGCTTCGAGCCGAAAACCCGTGTGGTGGCGCGGCGCCGGTCGCCGTGATCGGCGAGGTCGGCGTCGGCGTGGGCGCGGACATAGTTCTGGTCGGCAGCCTCGTCGAGGTTCGCGACGAGCGCGACGGCGTCGTCGAGCATGGTGACCACGTGCGGGAAGGCGTCCCGGAAGAAACCGGAGATCCGCACGGTGACGTCGATGCGCGGCCGTCCGAGCTCGGCGAGCGAGATCGGCTCGAGGTGCACGACGCGCCGGGATGCCTCGTCCCACACGGGCCGAACACCAAGGAGCGCAAGGACTTCGGCGATGTCATCGCCAGAGGTGCGCATCGCCGATGTGCCCCATACCGACAGACCGACCGACTGCGGCCAACTGCCGTGGTCCTGGCGGTACCGCTCGAGCAGCGAATCGGCCATCGCGGCGCCGGTTTCCCATGCAAGCCGCGACGGCACCGCCTTGGGGTCCACGGAGTAGAAGTTGCGTCCGGTGGGCAACACGTTGACCAGGCCCCGCAGCGGCGACCCCGACGGCCCGGCGGCGATGAACCGGCCGTCGAGGGCGCGCAGGATCTGCTCGATCTCACCCGCGGTGCCCGCGAGCCGCGGTACCACTTCCGTTGCCGCGAACCGCAGGATCGATGTGACGTCGCGGTTGTCGGAGAGGCTGTCGGCGACAGCAGGATCCCAGCCCGCCTGCTGGAGTTCGGCAAGCAGTGCGCGGGCTTGGGTTTCGGCAGCATCGACGGCGGCGCGATCGTCGCTGCCGTCCTCGGCCAGCCCGAGCGCCTGTCGCAGCCCCGGCACCGTCTGATCGCCGCCGAACAGCTGCCGCGCCCGCAGGATGGCCAGCACGAGGTCCAGCAGCGACTCCTCGGAGGGCGCCTGGCCGAGCACGTGCAGGCCGTCGCGGATCTGCACGTCCTTGATCTCGCACAGCCAGCCGTCGACGTGCAGCAGCATGTCGTCGAAGGAGTCGTCCTCCGGCCGCTCGGCCAGTCCCAGGTCCCGATCCATCTCGGCGGCGCGCATCAGCGTCCAGATCTGCTGACGGATCGCGGGAAGCTTGCCGGGATCGAGTGCGGCGATGTTGGCGTGTTCGTCGAGCAGCTGCTCCAAACGCGCGATGTCACCGTAGCTTTCGGCGCGGGCCATCGGCGGAATCAGGTGGTCGACCAGGGTGGCGTGGGCGCGCCGTTTGGCCTGGGTGCCCTCCCCCGGGTCGTTGACGAGGAATGGATAGATCAACGGCAGGTCCCCCAGCGCCGCATCGGAGCCGCATGCCGCGGACATGCCGAGCGTCTTGCCAGGCAGCCACTCCAGGTTGCCGTGCTTGCCGAGGTGCACGATCGCGTCGGCGCCGAAGCCCCGGTTCAGCCAGTGATAGGCGGCCAGATAATGGTGGCTCGGCGGCAGGTCCGGATCGTGGTAGATGGCGACCGGATTCTCGCCGAAGCCGCGCGGCGGCTGCACCATCAGCACGACGTTGCCCGCCTGCAGGGCGGCGATGACGATATCGCCGTCCCGATCATGTGTGCGGTCGACGAACAGGTCACCCGGCGCGGGACCCCAATGCTCTTCGATGGCCGCGGTGAGCTCATTCGGCAAGGTGGCGAACCACTCGCGATAGTCCTTGGCGGACAATCGAATCGGATTGCCAGCCAGCTGGCCGTCGGTGAGCCAGTCCCGGTCCTGTCCGCCGCGCTCGATCAGCGCGTGGATCAGTGCGTCGCCGTCCTGCGCTTCGACACCGGGGATGTCGCCGATGTCGTAGCCGGCATCGCGCATCGCCCGCAACAGCGCGACCGCGCTCGCCGGGGTGTCGAGGCCGACCGCGTTGCCGATGCGGGCGTGTTTGGTCGGATACGCCGAGAACACGATCGCAACCCGCTTGTCCTGCGGCGCGACGGCGCGCAGCCGGGCGTGCCGCACGGCGAGACCGGCCACGCGCGCACAGCGTTCCGGGTCGGCGACGTACGAGATCAGACCTTCGTCGTCGATCTCCTTGAACGAGAACGGGACTGTGATGATCCGTCCGTCGAACTCCGGCACGGCCACCTGCGTCGCGACGTCGAGCGGGCTGAGCCCGTCGTCGTTGTCGTGCCACTGTGACCGCGAACTGGTCAGGCACAGGCCCTGCAGGATCGGGACGTCGAGCGCGGCAAGGTGGGCCACGTTCCAGGTGTCGTCGCTGCCGCCCGCCGACACGGCCGCTGGTACCGCACCGCCTGCGGCGAGCACGGTGGTCACCATGGCGTCGGCCGACTTCAGCAGGTCGAGCATGTCGGGCTCGGCGGTGCGCAGCGACGCGCAGTACACCGGCAGTGCTCGTCCGCCGGCGTTTTCGATTGCGTCGCAAAGCGCCTCGACGTAGCCCGTGTTGCCGGCCAGCTGCTGTGCCCGGTAGAACAGCACCGCGATCGTCGGGCCCCCGTCACCTGTGGACGCCCGGTCGAGGATGCCCCAGTTCGGGATCGCCGCGGGCGGCGCGAACCCGAACCCGGTCATCAGCACCGTGTCGCACAGGAATGCGTGCAGTTGCCGGAGATTGTCGATGCCGCCCTGGGCGAGGTAGACGTGCGCCTGCAGTGCGACGCCGGCCGGGACCGTGGAATGGCTCATCAGGTCGGCGTCGGGCGCCTGCTCTCCGCTGACCACCACCGTTGGCACGCCGCTGCCGACCACGGCGTCGACGCCCTCCTGCCACGACCGGTAGCCGCCGAGGATCCGCACCACCACGAGATCCGCGCCGTCAAGGTGTTCGGTGAGCTCACCGTCGACGAGCCGGGCCGGGTTTGCCCACCGGTACTGCGCGCCGCTCGACCGGGCGGTGATCAGGTCGGTGTCGGACGTCGACAGCAACAGAACGGTGGGTTCGGGCACCCACCATTCCTATCGCAGCAGACGGTCAGTCGCCGAAGCGGCCGTGCCAGGTCTGCGGGTACGGCAGCCCGGTCGCCGCGATGAGAAGTACGAGCACTGCGCCGAAAACGATCAAGGAGAACATCGTTGGTCCTTCCACACGTTGTTGCACACGCGTGCAACTAGGTGCACCGTACGGCTTTACCCGGCAGTAGTGATCAACATGTGCCGCACGGAACTCGCAGGCCAGGGCTGTGACGACCGTCACATCCCTGCGGACAGGCCGCTACAGCCTGTCCATCTCCCGCGACATCGCGGAGTTCTCCAGGTAGGCGAACCGCTGCGGGTAGTGCTTGGGGATCTGCCGCGTCTCGGGCCGCGCGAACATCGCGCGCACCGCCGAGGCGAGGCCGTGACCGACATCCCGCCGCGCCGGCGCCAGCACTGCAGCCGAGGCGAACAGCACCTGCTGTTCGGTGATCAACGCAGCGGTCTCGGTCGGCTGTTCGACAGTTTGCGCCGGCTCGATTCCGGCCTTCGGTGTCTGCTCGGTGGTATCAGGCTTCGTATCCAGCGTGCTCATTTCTTGTCACTCCAAACCGCCCAGGTGTCCCGTGCTCCACTGCTACGGGCTCCTTATGTTTGGGAAACTAAATTTCCGGACGTATCGGCGCACGCGTAGTTCACTACTCCATTCGCTTCCATTCGCTTTCATTCGCTTCCATCCGCTTCAAAGGCCACGGGTACCGTGAGCGTGATGGCCAGAACCCGTGACCAGGACGCCTGCCCCGGCGCGCTTCAGATGCACCGGGCCGCCGACGGGGCGCTGGCCCGCATCCGGCTGCCGGGCGGGATGGTCGCGCCGCGCCAGCTCGAGGCGCTGGCCCACGCCGCAACCCGATTCGGCTCCCCGGCGATGGAGCTGACGTCGCGCGGCAACATCCAGATTCGCGGTGTCACCGACCCGGCCGGCCTGGCCGACGCCGTCGCGGCCGCGGGCCTGCTACCGTCGCCCACGCACGAGCGGGTGCGCAACATCGTCGCGTCCCCGCTGTCGGGCAGGCTCGGCGGAACCGCCAACGTGCGCGAGTGGGTGCACCGCCTCGACGCGGCGCTCTGTGCCGAGCCCACCCTCGCCGCCCTGCCCGGCCGGTTCTGGTTCAGCATCGACGACGGTCGCGGCGACGTGTCCGGCCTGGCTGCCGATGTCGGTGCGCATCTCGTCGGCGAATCCGTCGCGGTGTTGCTGGCCGGCCGTGACACCGGTGTCCGAATCGCGCCGCACGACGCCGTGGCGACGCTGGTATCGATCGCGAAGCGGTTCGCCGAGAGCCGCGACAATGCCTGGCGGATCGCGGAACTCGCGGACACCTCGGCATTGATCGACGGCCTTCCTCGCCCCGCCGCCCCCGGAGCGACCTGGCCGCCCCTCAGCCGACCACCGGTGGGCTGGATCAGTCAGGACGACCGCCGCGTCGCACTCGGTGCGGCCGTCCCGCTGGGTGTCCTCGAGGCGCGGGTCGCCGAATTCCTGGCCGCGATCGAAGCCCCGATCGTCATCACCCCCTGGCGCTCGGCGCTGGTGTGCGACCTCGACGACGGGGTCGCCGACGCCGCCTTGCGGGTGCTGGCGCCGATGGGGTTGGTCTTCGATTCCGGCTCACCATGGCTCGACGTGAGCGCGTGCACGGGCAGTCCCGGCTGCGAACACTCCGCCGCCGACGTGCGCGCGGACGCGGCTGTGGCGGTCGACGAGCCCAGCCCGACGCACCGGCACTTCGTCGGGTGTGAACGGGCCTGCGGCAGCCCGCCTGTCGGTGAGGTGCTGATCGCGACCGGAGAGGGATACGTGCTGCGCGGGGCGTCCCCGTAGGGTGAGCGGGTGCTCGACTACATTCGCGACGCCGCCGAGATCTACCGGCAGTCATTCGCGACGATTCGCGCGGAAGCCGATCTGTCGAGGTTTCCGGATGACGTTGCCCGCGTGGTCGTGCGGCTGATTCACACGTGCGGGCAGGTCGACGTCGCCGAGCACGTCTCCTACAGCGACGATGTGGTCGCCAAGACACATGCCGCCCTGGCCGCCGGCGCACCGGTGCTGTGCGATTCGTCGATGGTGGCGGCCGGGATCACCCGGTCCAGGCTGCCCGCCGACAACGAGGTGGTGTCCATGGTGGCCGACGACAGGGCTGCCCAGCTGGCCGCGCGCCTCGGGACCACCCGCTCGGCCGCCGCGGTGGAACTGTGGGCCGATCGGCTCGGCGGCGCGGTGCTGGCGATCGGCAACGCGCCGACCGCCCTGTTCCGGCTGCTGGAGCTCGTCGACGACGGCACGCCCAGCCCCGCGGCCGTGCTCGGCGGACCGGTCGGGTTCGTCGGGTCCGCTCAGTCCAAGCGGGAGCTCATCGACCGGCCGCGCGGGATGTCCTATCTCGTGGTCACCGGCAGGCGCGGCGGCAGCGCGATGGCCGCGGCCGCCGTCAACGCGATCGCCAGTAGCGCCGAATGACCGACCGGGGCACGCTGTGGGGCGTCGGGTTGGGACCAGGCGACCCCGAACTGGTGACGGTGAAGGCCGCGCGGGTGATCGCGCACGCGGACGTCGTCGCCTATCACAGCGCCAGGCACGGTCGCAGCATCGCCCGCGGCATCGCCGAGCCCTATCTGCGCGCGGGCCAGATCGAGGAGCATCTCGTCTACCCTGTCACGACCGAGACCACCGACCATCCCGGTGGCTACGCCGGCGCGATGGAGGACTTCTACCGCGAGGCCGCCGAACGCATCGCCGTGCACCTCGAAGCGGGCCGTGACGTCGCGCTGCTCGCCGAGGGCGATCCGCTGTTCTACAGCTCCTACATGCACATGCATACTCGGCTGACCGAACGCTTCGACGCGGTGATCGTGCCCGGGGTGACATCGGTGAGCGCGGCGTCCGCCGCCACCGGCACTCCGCTCGTGGAGGGCGACGAGGTGCTGTCGGTCATCCCGGGGACGTTGCCCGTCGACGAACTCAAGCGCAGACTGGCCGACACCGACGCCGCCGTGGTGCTGAAATTGGGACGGTCGTATCCGGCTGTGCGAGAAGCGCTTTCATCGATCGGGCGCATCGACGAGGCCTACTACGTCGAGCGTGCCAGCACGCCGCAGCAACGCGTACTGCCCGCGGCCGACGTCGATGACGACACGGTGCCGTACTTCTCGCTCGCGATGCTGCCGGGCAGCGCAGCCAGGCAGGCGCCCGCGGGCACCGTCGCCGTCGTCGGCCTCGGCCCGGGCGACACCGACTGGATGACCCCGCAGAGCCGGAACGAACTCTCCGCGGCCACCGACCTCATCGGATACGGGCCGTACCTGGAGCGCATCCGTCCGCGCGACGGACAACGCCTGCACCCCAGCGACAACACCGACGAGCAGGCACGCGCCCGGCTGGCGTGCACGCTCGCCGAGGCGGGGCGCGCGGTCGCCGTGGTGTCGTCCGGCGACCCGGGCGTCTTCGCGATGGCCACGGCCGTGCTCGAGGAGGCCAAACAGTGGCCGGGCGTCGCGGTCCGGGTGATCCCCGCGATGACCGCGGCGCAGGCGGTCGCAAGCCGGGTCGGCGCACCGCTCGGCCACGACTACGCGGTGATATCGCTGTCCGACCGGCTCAAGCCGTGGGAGGTCATCGCCGAGCGGCTGACCGCGGCGGCCAAGGCCGACCTGGTGCTCGCGATCTACAACCCGGCCTCGAAGACCCGGACCTGGCAGGTCGGAGCGATGCGGAAACTGCTGCTCGAGCACCGCGATCCGGGCACCCCGGTGGTGATCGGGCGCGACGTGTCCGGCCCGCTCGAGCAGGTGACGGTGGTGCGGCTCGCCGACCTCGACCCCGCCGAGGTGGACATGCGGTGTCTGCTGATCATCGGATCGTCGCAGACCCAGTGGTACGACGATCGGGTGTTCACCCCGCGCCGATACCCCACGCTCTGATACTGTCCGGCAGCCATGAGCATTCCACGCGGACCCCAAGATGTAACGCCGACGTGGCTGGGCTCAGTGCTGGGAGCCGACGTCAGCACCGTCGATGTCACGCCGATCGGCACCGGCCAGACCGGCGCCACGTACCGGGTGAACGCGACGTATGCGACAGCCACCGATCTGCCCGCCACTTTCGCGGTCAAGCTGTCGGCGCAGGACGACGCGGTCCGCGAGCGGGTGGCGCTCGGGTACCGCTCCGAAGTCGAGTACTACGCGCGGGTGGCCGATCGCATGAGCATCCCGGTACCGCGGTGCTTCTACTCCGAGATCTCCGACGACGGCGCCGACTTCGTCCTCATTCTCGCCGACATGGCTCCTGCGGTGCAGGGCGATCAGATCGCGGGCTGCAGCGCGAAGGAGGCTTCCCTTGCGATCGAGGCGCTGGCAGGGCTGCACGGGCCCAGTTGGTGCGACCCCGAGTGGATGGCGCTGGCCGGGATCGCGATGCCCAAGCCCGGCGACGACGCCGCGGCAGGCGGGCTCGGTGAGATTTCGAAGATGGCGGCGGGGATCCTCATCGACAAGCTTGGCGGCGACATCAGCGATGAGGACAAGGAAACCCTCACTGCCGCAATGGCGTTGGTCACCCCCTGGTTGATGGCCGAACCGCAGCGGTACGCGCTGATGCACGGCGACTACCGGCTGGACAACATGCTGTTCGACCCGGACCGCACCCGGATAACGGTGGTCGACTGGCAGACCGTCGGCATCGGTCTGCCCGGCAGGGACCTCGCATATTTCACCGCGACGAGCCTCGACCCCGACGAGCGATCGGAGATCGAGAAGGATCTCGTCGAGCAGTATCATCGTGCGTTACTCAGTTACGGGATAACGGATTACGACTTCGACACCTGCTGGCGGGATTACCGGCTCGGCGTGGTGCAGGCTCCCCTTCTGACGGGCCTGGGCTTCGCGTTCGCGGCGTCCACCGAGCGCGGCGACGAGATGATGCTGACCATGCTGCACCGAGGCTGCCGCGCGATCCGCGAGTTGGACACGCTCGAGCTGATCAGGTCGTATCAAGCGAGCTGACCCAAGCCACCGCATCATCCACCGTCGGCACCGTCGTCGCCGCATCGGGCAGCGGTGGACGGTCCACCATCACCACCGAGACACCAAGCGCGGCAGCGGCATCCAGCTTTGGCCTGGTCATGTCTCCGCCGCTGTTCTTGGTCACCAGACAATCGATACGGTGCGCGGCGATCAGCGCGTGCTCAGCGTCGTAGCGGTACGGGCCGCGCGACAGCACGACTTCATGGCGACGGGGCAGGGTGTGCGGCTCCGGAGCGGTGACGGCGCGGATCAGAAACCACGCGTCGACCTCGCGGAACGCCTCGCCACCTGTGCGGCCGGTGGTCAGGAACACCCGCGAAAAGCCCTTGCCCTGAACGGTTTCGGCGGCTTCGCGATCGGACTCGACCACGATGGCGTCACCGGGCGGCCAAGCTGGCCGCGCGAGTATGAGATGCGGGATCGTCAAGTCGTCGCACGCCTCGGCCGCGTGGGCGGTGATGGTGGCCGCGTACGGATGCGTCGCGTCGAGGACAGCATCGACTTTCGATTCGGTCAGCCACCGTCGCATCCCCTCGACACCGCCGAAGCCGCCGATACGGACCTTGCCGACCGGCAGCGCGGGATCGGGCACCCGTCCGGCAAGTGAGCTGATCACTTCGACGCCGGGATGCAGCCGTGCGGCGAGCGTTCGAGCCTCCGAGGTGCCGCCGAGGAGAAGTACGCGGGTCAATGCCGGTCTCCCCGCGCCCGGCCGGACGAGTACAGGTAGCTGTCCGCGAAGCCCTCCGCGGCGAGCACATCGCCCACGACGATCACCGCGGTCCTCGTGATGCCCGCCGCGTGCATCTCGTCGGCGAGTTCGGCGAGCGTGCACCGCAGCACCTTCTGTTGCGGCCAGCTCGCGAAGGCCACTACCGCACAGGGTGTTTCAGTGTTATAGCCGCCCGCTAGCAACTGCGGCACGATCGCATCGACCTGAGCGGCGGCGAGGTGAAGCACCAGCGTCGCGCCGGGCGCCGACAACGCCGCGAGGTCCTCTCCCGGCGGCATCGCAGTGGACAGCGTCGCGACCCGTGTCAGCGTCACGCTCTGCGCGACGCCGGGAACGGTCAGCTCGCGTCCGAGCACAGCCGCGGCTGCCGCGAACGCCGGTACGCCCGGCACGATCTCGTAGTCGATTCCGAGTTCGTCGAGACGCCGGCACTGCTCGGCCACCGCGCTGTACAGCGACGGGTCACCAGAATGCAGTCGTGCCACGTGCTTTCCGGCCGCATCCGCATCGGCGATCTCGGTGATGATCTGATCGAGGGTCAACGGCCCGGTGTCGACCACCCTGGCATCCGGCGGACACGACGCCAGCAGGTCGTCGGGCATGATCGAGCCCGCGTACAAGCACACCGGGCAGCTTTCCAGCAAGCGCTGTCCGCGCACGGTGATCAGGTCGGCGGCGCCGGGTCCGGCACCGATGAAGTAGACGGTCATTCCTTGGTGACCACCCATTGCGTGACGGGCATCGCCGGCCGCCAGCCCGTGAACGCGCCCAGCGGCTCCCCCTGGTAATGCTGATAGCGGCGCAGCTCACCGCCGTGGCGCTGATACCAATGCGCGACAAGGGCTTCCGATTCGACAGTGACCGCGTTGGCGACCAGCCTGCCGCCTTCGCGCAGTCGCTGGTAGCAGGCGTCGAGGAGGCCTGGCTGCGTGAGGCCGCCGCCGACGAAGATGGCCGCGGGCGCAGGCACGGCGTCGAAGGCCTCCGGAGCGTCGAAATGCACGTCCACCGTGACCCCGAACGCCGTGGCATTGTCGGCGATCCGCTTGCGGCGTTGTTCATTACGCTCGAAGGCCACCGCCCGGCAGCCCGCGCCGCTGCGGCACCACTCGATCGCGATGCTGCCCGACCCCGCCCCCACATCCCACAGCAGTTCGCCGGGACGCGGTGCGAGGGCGGCCATCGTCACCGCACGCATCGACTGCTTGGTGATCTGCCCGTCGTGCGCGAACGAGTCGTCGGGCAACACCGAGAACCGGCGTTCATCGGGTAGGTAGCGCACCGCGATGACGTTGAGGTCGTCGACGTCGTGCGGCGGTCGCGCCGCCCATTCGCGGGCCGTCGACGACCGCCGCCGCTCGGCAGGCCCGCCCAGTTGCTCGAGCACCGTGATCTGCGAGTCGCCGCGCCCGGTTTCGGTCAGCAACCGCGCCAGATCGGTGGGGGTCGTACGGTCTCGGGACATGACGACCGCCTGCCCGCCGCGACGCACGGCCGTATGCGGCTGAGCGGTCACGAGGCTGATGATCTCGGTATCCTGCACCACCCACCCGACCCGCGAACACGCCAGCGTCACCGACGACACATGGGGTAGCACCGCGACGCTGTCCTGGCCATAGAGTCGGATGAGCGTCCCGCCGACGCCGTGCAACAGCGGGTCTCCGCTGGCCACCACATGAACGTCTCCCTCGACGCCATCGAGCAGGGTGCGCAGCGCGGGCAGCATCGGCGACGGCCATGCCCGCCTGACCGCGGAGACACTGTCATCGAGCAGGTCCAGCTGTCGCTGCGACCCGAATATCACTGTTGCGCGGCGCAATTCGTCCCGGGAAGCCAAGGGCAGGCCCGCCATCCCGTCGGCGCCGATCCCGACGACGACGATCATCTGTAGCCTCTCCTGTTCGCGCGAGCGCTCATCGGGGCATCCTCCGCCACATCCACTGCGGCAGAAGCCGCATTCCGACGAAGACCGGCCGCAGCATCCACGGAATCCACACGGTGCGACGGCCTCGGGCCAGTGCGCGGGCGGTGGCGGCGGCAACCTGCGGTGGCGTGCTCGACATCGGCGCGGGCTTCATACCCTCCGTCATCCGCCCGATGACGAACCCGGGCCGCACGAGAAGCAGTCGAACGCCCGATCCGTGCAGCGCGTCGGCCAGGCCGCTGCAAAACCCGTCCAGACCCGCCTTCGCCGAGCCGTAGACGTAGTTGGCGCGCCGCACCCGCACTCCCGCCACCGACGAGAACACCACGATCACCCCGCGCCCCGCGATCCGCATCCTGTCGGCCAGCGAGGTCAGCAGGTTCGCCTGGGCGACGAAGTCGGTGTGCAGCACCGCTGCGGTGTGCGCGGGGTCCTTCTCGGCGCGGTCCTGGTCACCGAGCACCCCGAACGCCAGCACCGCGGTGCCGATCGGACCGTGGTCGGCGACGATGGAGTCGACAAGCGGCCCGTGTGAGGCGAGCTGGTCCGCATCGAACTCGCGCAGATCGACCTTCGCCGCACCGGCCTTCTCCAGCAGGGCGACCTGCTCCGACAGCCGGTCGATACCGCGGGCGGCCAGCACCACGGTCTTACCGGGTGCGAGCAGTCGCGCGAGCTCGACACCGATCTCGCTGCGGCCGCCGAAAATCACCACGGGTCCGCGGCTCGTGTCATCCACGGCTGCGATTATCACCTGCGCTAGTTTGGGAGCCGATGGCAAGCTCAACGACCCGGCTCACCAACGACGCGCTGGCGTTCCTGACCGAGCGCCATCTCGCGATGTTGACCACGTTGCGGTCGGACAACTCGCCGCATGTCGTCGCGGTCGGATTCACGTTCGACCCCAAGACCCACATCGCCAGGGTGATCACCAGTGGAGGCTCGCAGAAGGCGGTGAACGCCGAGCAGCGCGGCGTAGCCGTGCTCAGCCAGGTCGACGGGGCGCGTTGGCTGTCGCTGGAGGGCCGATCGACGGTGAACACCGACGCCGAGGCCGTCCGGGACGCCGAGCTTCGCTACGCGCAGCGCTACCGCACCCCACGGGTCAACCCGCGACGGGTCGTGATCGAGGTCCGCGTCGAGCGGGTGCTTGGTTCGTCGGAGCTCCTCGACCGCGGCGGCGACTGAGCTTTTCGTCACACCGCTCTCAATTCACTTCTGCCACTTCAGTTTCGGCCGTCACATTCGCGTCGACTTGTCGGTGATTCGAACTAGTGTTCGAATCATGAGTTCGGTCGCCATCTCGGAGCGGGTCTCCGCTATCCATGCGGAGATCGATCAGCTGCTGGCTGAGCCGGTCGACGGGACTGCGGCGGAACGAACCGCCGCGACCTACGCCTTCGAGTGCCTGGAGCGCCGATTGTCGGCAGTCCGGCATCGGCTGGTCAATGGGTTGGCCGAAGTGCCGGTTGAGGAGTTGGGTGAGCGGTCGTTGTCGGCGGCGTTATCGACGTTGTTGCGGATCTCCAAAGGCGACGCCAACCGGCGGATCAAGGAAGCCAAGGATCTCGGCCCCCGGTCGGCGATGACCGGTCAACCGTTGGCGCCGGTGATGCCCCACACCGCCGCCGCGCAGCGGCGCGGGCTGATCGGCGCCGGACACGTCACGATCATCCGCAGGTTCTTCAACCGGCTGCCCGGCTTCGTCGACCACGCCACCCGCGAAGCCGCCGAGCAACAACTGGCCGGGCTGGCGTGCGGGCTGCCACCCGAAGAACTACACGCCGCGGCCACCCAGCTGGCCACCCTGCTCGACCAGGACGGTGACCTGACCGACGCCGACCGCGCCCGCCGCCGATACTTCACCATCGGCAAACAGCAACCCGACGGCACGACGGCATTCCACGGCAACGCCGACCCCGAACTACGCGCGCTACTCGACGCGGCGCTCGGCAAATGGGCCGCCCCCGGCATGTGCAACCCCGACGACAACACCCCCTGTATCGACGGCGAACCCACGCCGCAGGGCCGGACCGCCGATCTGCGCACCCCCGGCCAACGCCGCCACGACGCCCTCAAAGCGGTGCTGCGCGCCATGCTCGCCTCCGGCCAACTGGGCAGCCACAACGGCCTACCCGTCACCGTGATCGTCTCAACCACCCTGGCCGAACTCGAATCCGGCGGCGGTCACGCCGTCACCGGCGGCGGCAGCCTGCTACCGATGACCGAGGTCATCCGCCAAGCCGCCGCCGCGCACCACTACCTGGTGGTGTTCAACGACCACACCGAAGAACCCCTCTACCTGGGCCGAGCCAAACGGCTGGCCTCCACCGCCCAGCGCATCGTGCTCTACGCCCGCGACCGCGGCTGCACCCGACCCGGCTGCACCGCCCCGGCCTACTGGTGCGAAGCCCACCACGACCAAGGCTGGGCCGCCGGTCAGGCCCCCACCGACATCACCGACCTGTCATTGGCCTGCCCCGCCGACAACAAACTCATCGAAACCACCGGCTGGCGCACCCGCAAACGCACTGACGGCCGCACCGAATGGCTCCCCCCACCCAACCTCGAAACCGGCCAAGCCCGCATCAACAACTACCACCACCCCCACCGCTACCTAATCCCCGACGGAGGCGACGACGACAGCGAGGACGGAGGGCCCTAGCTGGCTCTTCGCGAGCCTCAGACGGTTACGTCGACAACATGACTGTCGCAGTCGGCCATCGCGCCGCTGTGCAGGAAGTGGCCGCGCACTTCGAGGTCACCCTGAAACCCGTGCTCGACCGACAATCCGAAATCACCATTGTCAACGTCTCCAGTTGCCGCGAACTCCTTCGTCGGGTCGCCTCTGTAGCGAACGGTGACCAGGATCGTTCCGAACACGCCGTTACCGGTCGCAGACTCGACGACCCGGCCGAAAACGAATGTGCCGCCGGGCTTCACGGCGAAGTCGGTGAATTCGGTCTTGATAGCAGTATGCACGCTGATGCTTGCTCCACCGACGATCGCGCCGCCGCAGCCGTCATCGGCGATTCCGGTGAAGCGCACATAATTGGGATTTTCGATCGCTCCCTTGAAGCCGCCATGGGCGTCGACGTACGACTCTTGCGCCGGGTCGCCTACCATCGACTCGGTCATCGCACGAACCGTGCGGGTCTGCGCGGGGCGGAGATTCACCCAGGCGTGATCGAGGAAAGTTCTTGCGATCGGGCTGCTTTGAGCTACGGCGATATACTGCCGTGCGCGCTTGTCGATGCCGTGCAGGGTGATGTCACAGGCTTCGCGGCTTGCCGGCGAACCGGTCCTGGAGATGAACCGGAAGTAGTTGCTCTGCGCCTGGTTGTTGGCCTCGGTCACTTCGGGTATCTCCGGATGGTCTGGCACCGTGTACTTTTCGACGCGGGCGCTCACGCAGTAGTGCTTGTTCCCACCCGCAGGCGGCGTCCACGGAAAGGGGCAGGTGAAGTCGACCGTTGCGCCGGCAGGGACGTCGTCCACTCCATTGCCGATGAAAACTGCGGGCGCGTTTGCGCTCAACGTGAAGTCCTTGACGTAGAACGAGACGTCGACCTTGTCCGCGTCGAACTCGCCGACATTGTGAACGTGCGCGACGAGCCAGTTGATGTGGTCCTCCCACGGGGTGTCCTTGAATCGCGGGTCCGCGTCGGACTTGGCGTTTCGGACTTCCAGGTCCGGGCTCTTCCAGCCGCTTTCGGCCGAGAACGGAGTCAGCATGGGGTCGGGTTTGCGATCGCCGAAGTGCAGGCGCAGCTTGGCGGTGTTGCCGTCGGCATTGGTGACATCGACCAGCAGATCGACGGGGAACTCGGGCTTGTCGGTGTCCTCCTCGACGTAATCGGTACCCGTCGGGTAGACGCCGCCATCGCTGTCGGCGTCATTACGCATGAGCTGAAGTTGCCGGCGGCCCGGCGGATAATTCGCGCCACCGAGCCAGTCGATACCGATCACCGCCGACCGCGCCTGCAAGTCCTGATCGGATATCCGGCCGCCGCGCTTGGTCCGGTACTCGAAGTAGTACGAGGTGTTCCCACCACGGTTCAGTTCGATTGCGGCGAACTCGTCCCCTTGGGGCGGCCCCAACGAGGTGGCGCGCAGCGTCACCGACTCGTCCGCGGAAGCCGGCCCCACGGTCTTGATTGTCGCCGGATCGACCCAACCGAGAGTCAGCCGCTCGGGAGTGGTCAACTGCGGGAAGTTGTGCTCGACCGACATCAAGGTGAATCGCTTGAGGTCCCGCTTCTGGAGATCGGAGCCGAAGGACGCCGGCACATATTCGTCCGGCAGGCCCAGGTTGTGGCAGAGCTCGTGGGCAGCGGTGTGGCGAAAGCGCCGGTTGAGGTTCCCAGCGTCGACCGCCTCCCAATCGTCCGGCATGGCAACGCACTCGATCGTGCGCGTGACCGACACCCCGGAGCTGTCGGTGTCGACCTGAAACGACGGGCTGTTGGGATCGCCTGTAGCCCATGGCCACTGCGTGGCACCGGGGTTGCCCGCAGCGTCGGGGGCAAGGCTTCGCATGACGAAGATGATCGATTCGACGGTCAGCAGGTCTACCAGCGGGGGGTCGCCTGCGTCAGCGCGGTCCTTGTTCAACTGGCGGAGACGCGCGACGCCGGCCTTGGAGAACTCGGTGATTCCGTTCCACTGGTTCTTCGTCGCGTCGAAGACGACGGGGTTGTAGTCCGCCCATGTCTTCGGCAGATCGATCGGACCCACTACGCCGGCGTTCTCGAGTGAGAACGAGCCGTCTGAGACTTCCGCGAAGTACGCATTCGTCGATTCGAAGATCAGGCCGGAGATCGGGTCGAATCCGCCGAAGACCTCACGCTCGAGTGTGGCGCGAAGCGCAGCGGCATCGGCGTCGGACAACGTCGTCGCGTCGGCGGTCTGTGTGACGACGACGGCAACCTTGCGCTCCCCGGTGTGAGCGGTGAGCGTCACGCCGTCAGGTGAGGTCGCGCCGACGACACACACCGGCGGACCGTCGGTGCCCGAGAAGGTGTCGGTCACCGAGAACCTGCCCCGCAACGCTTCGCTTCCGGTTGTGCCGTCTTGACCGACCAGTTCGAAGTCACCCACCAGCCCCCCGGCGATCAACACGATGTCGGGCTGATTCGGGTCGAAACTGTCGTCGCGCGAATGCGACACACTGCACCCCGATTCGGCGGGCTCCACCGTGAAGACGAGATCGTCGAGCGGTGGATCTGCCGCCGTCAACACCACAGGCACTCGGCACCATGAGTTCAGGTACACCGGCGCCGCCGGCATCTGGAAGTGAGCTTCGGCGGCGAACGCGGGCGGGTGGGCGGCCATAGCAGCACCCTAGCTTCGCTCGGCCGATGGCGAGGCCCAATTTGCACGCCACACAATCTGGTTCGAGCACGGGTGGCGACGGCCCACTGGGACCGTAATCATGCGCGACTGCAGTATCTTTCGGCGTGCTAGTCCGCGCTACTCACCGAGGTGGATTTCGACGCCACCCCGCCTCAACTGGTCGAAGCTGTAGCTGAACTCGCCCCGATGGCCGACGGACACCACGTAACGGTCCTGCCCCTCGGTGATCGGGAAGCTGAAGGCGAACCGGCAATTGACGTCATCGCCGTGACCATCCCCGAGTAGCGTGGACGCGAGGATCTCGCCCTTTCCGTTCTTCACCATGACCTGGGTGCCGCTGCCGATGTCGGAGTAGCCGTGCACCCCATGGCATTTCGTCCCGTCCGATTCGATCGAGCTGAGGTAAGACTTCGAGGCGTCGATGAGGACGAAGGTTCCGGACGCCGTCGCTGTCTCGAGAATGCGGAAGCCCTCCGAGAACTGAGGGCAGAAGGCGTCGACCGCGAGCTTGTCCGCTGCGAGCCCCTGCTGGGGTCCGCCGTCATCGAGTTGCTTGCACACCTGCCTGCCATGGGCCACCGCGTTGGCGTCGGAGTTGAAGCCGTTGGCAAAGCCGGAGTCCTTCAGTGCCGACAGGTACTCGGCGTCAGGCGACGTCGCGTTGTGTCGCGGCAGTAGTAGTCCCCACGCGACAGCTCCAATCATGACCAGAACCGCGGTCGCGACACCCGTCCCGAGCCAGGTCGACCGGATGCTCGTCCTGCTCTTCAGCTGAAGATCGAGGTATGCCGGAAGCAGCTTGCCGCCCTCAGCATCGGTCATTTCGGCTTTCCCGTTGCGGACCCGGCTGGTCGGACGGCCCGCGACGTAGTACCGGCCTTCGTGGCGGGCGGTCGGGTCCGGTCGCCACCCCGTGTTGGCAACGCCCTTCTTGAGCGCGCCGCAGTTGGGGCAGACATCGGTTCTTCCGACGTCGGAACCGCAGAACGGGCACGCCATCGCCGACCCTGTGGCTAGCTCCGCACCACGATCAGCTCGTGCGGGCGGCTGTTCACCGACTCGGCGCCGTCGGCGGTGACGATGACGATGTCTTCGATGCGGGCACCCCACTGCCCCGGAAAATAGATGCCCGGCTCGACGGAGAACGCCATGCCTTCAGCCAACGGAAGGTCGTTGCCGGCGACGATGTAGGGCTCCTCGTGCACCGACAGCCCGATGCCGTGGCCAGTGCGGTGCACGAACGCATCAGCGAGACCGGCCTCGGCCAGCACGTCGCGGGCGACGGCGTCCACCTGTTCCGCGGTGACGCCAGGCCGCACCGCCTCGACGGCCGCCCGCTGCGCTCGTTGCAGCACCGAATACTGCTGAGCCACTTCGGGGCTCGGCTCCCCGATGCTGTACGTCCTGGTCGAGTCGGAGTTGTAGCCGGGTTCGTACGGGCCGCCGATGTCGACGACGACGATGTCGCCTGACTTGAGCTCGCGGTCGGAACACTCATGGTGCGGGTCGGCTCCGTGCGGCCCGGAGCCGACGATGATGAACGCCACCTCCGAATGCCCCTCGGCGACAATGGCTTCAGCGATGTCGGCGGCGACATCGGCTTCCGTTCGGCCAGGCACGAGGAACTCCGGCACCCGGGCGTGCACCCTGTCGATCGCAGCACCGGCCTTGCGCAGTGCGTCGATCTCCGCGCCGTCCTTGACCATCCGCAGCCGCCGCAGCACGTCGGTGGCGAGCACCGGCACCACACCCAGCACGTCCGCCAGCGGCAACAGGTGCAGTGCGGGCATCGAGTCGGTGACGGCGACCGCGACTGAACCACCGCCTAGCGCATCGGAGACCACCCGATAGGGATCGTCGCCATCCACCCAATCCCGCACGGTGATACCGAGTTCAGTGGCCGCGGACTCCTTCAACGACGCCAGCTCCAGCCGGGGTACGACGATCGTCGGCTCGCCGGCCGCCGGCAGAACCAACGCAGTAAGCCGCTCGAACGTCTGTGCGCGCGAGCCGATCAGATACCTCAGGTCATAACCGGGCGTGATCACCAGTCCGGCCAGACCGGCCTCGGCCGCGGCCGCCGCGGCGGCTTGGAGTCGTTGCGCGTACACGTCTGTGCTGAATCGGCCCGCTGTCATGAACGTCAGGCTAATCCGGTGTCGAATCCGGCGCCGAATAGCTGGCGACCTCGATCAAGTTGCCATCGGGGTCGCGGCAATAGTGCGACGTCATCGGGCCGAGTGCGCCCGTCTTGCGGACGGGTCCCTCGGTGATCGGCACACCACAGGACCGCAGGTGTGCGCCGATGTGGTCGGGGCTCATGTCGGCGATGAAGCAGAGGTCGAGCGATCCGGGGACGTCGACGGCACCGGTCTCCCAATTCGGCGCGCCCGTCGGCCGCACGTTGATCTTCTGGTTTCCGAACCGAAGCGCCACCCGGCCTTCGCCGAACACCTCGCGCTGCATGCCCAGCACACGGACATACCAGTCACTGGTGACATCCACCTCGCGGCAGTTGAGCACCACATGGTCGATTCGGTTCACGCTGAAGGCCATACCTCACGCTACTGTCGGTGACCGTGGCAGCTCCCGTGTTACTGCTCGACGGCGCCAGCATGTGGTTTCGCTCCTATTTCGGGGTGCCCTCGTCGATCACCGCGCCCGACGGCCGGCCCGTCAACGCCGTGCGCGGCTTTCTCGACGCCGTCGCCACCGTCATCACCCGCGAACGCCCCACCCGGCTGGTCGTGTGCCGCGACGACGACTGGCGACCGCAGTGGCGGGTCGACCTGATTCCGTCGTACAAGGCGCACCGCGTCGCGGAGGAGGAACCCGCGGGCGAACCGGACATCGAAGAGGTTCCCGACGACCTGACGCCTCAGGTCGACATGATCATGGAAATCCTGGACGCATTCGGGATTCCGACCGCGGGCGCACCCGACTGTGAGGCCGACGACGTGCTCGGCACGCTGGCCGACCGCGAGCGTAAAGATCCTGTCGTGGTCGTCAGCGGCGACCGCGACCTGCTGCAGCTGGTTCGCGACGATCCGGTGCAGGTCCGGGTGCTCTACCTCGGCCGCGGGCTGGCCAAGGCGACGAAGTGGGGCCCGAAAGAGGTCGCTGACACCTATCACGTTCCGGTCGCTCGGGCCGGGCCCGCGTACGCCGAGCTGGCCCTGCTCAGGGGCGACCCCTCCGACGGGCTGCCCGGCGTGCCGGGTGTCGGCGAGAAGACCGCGGCCACCCTGCTGGCGCAGCACGGCTCGCTGGAAGCGATTCTGGCTGCCGTGCACGATCCGAAGTCGAAGATGTCCAAGGCCTATCGGACGAAGCTGCTCGCCGCCACGGACTACATCGAAGCTGCGGGACCCGTGGTCAAGGTCGCCGTCGACGCGGAGGTGAATTTCTCGACGCCTTCGGACACACTTCCGCTGGCCGCCGAACACCCGCGCAAGGTGGCCAAGCTCGCCGAGCAGTACGGCGTCACGTCGTCAATTGGCCGACTGCAGAAGGCACTTGACGCGCTGCCTGACAGATAGACCAAGATTAAAGTCGGCGACTACTTCGGGCGGCCGACCTCGTAGGTGCCGTTGTTGTCCTGGAACGTCACGGTCACCTGACGCTTGGTGCCGTCGATGCTCACCTCGCAGTTGAACGTCTCGCCCTTCTTCACGGTCGGGCTCTCACCGTTGTTGCACTTGACGTCCTTGACGTTCTTGGCGCCGTAGCCGTTGGACTCGTCGGTGAGGATCTGCTGGACACCGGACTGCGCGGCGCTGACGTCCAGCTTGGTGGTGACGAAGAAGCCGGGCTTCCAGAAGCCGAGCACCGCCACCACCGCGACGACGAGCGCAGCGAGCAGGCCGATCACGCCGCCGACGACGGCCAGCGAGCGCTTCGAACCCTCGGCGGTTTCGGTCGAGCCGTACTGGGGGTACTGGCCGTACGGCCCCGGCGGCTGGCCGTACTGCGGCTGTTGTCCATACTGGCCGGGCTGCTGACCGTACTGCGGATAGGTCTGCTGGGTGTAATCCTGGGTCGGCTGCTGGCCGAACTGCTGCTCGGTTCCCGGGTACTGCTGCGGCTGCGCGTACGGCGGCTGGCCGGGCTGCTGATACGACGGGTACTGCTGCGGCGAATAGGCGGGCGGCTGCTGCTGCCATGCCGGCTGTTCCTGACCGGGCGCCGGCTGTTGCCACGCGGGCTGGTTGGACGGGTCGCTCGACGGCTGGTCCTGACCCTGCCACGGCTGCGTCTGGTCAGGTCCCTGCGGTCCGCTCATCTCTCTCCCTAGTCCCTAGTGGTCGCGATTGCCCCACCTTACCCTGCATCAACAGCCACGACGCCGCGCCGGACGTCGGCGATGGCGCGTTTCGCGGCGGTGCGGAGCTCCGGCGTCGGCGCCGCATTGCGGACCTGGTCGGCCAGGTCGAGGACCTGTCGACACCAGCGGACGAAGTCACCCGCCGACAGCGGCGAGCCGATGCCGGCGATGTCTGACGCGTCGAGCGCGGCGGCAAGATCGCCGGTGGTGGCCCATCGGTATACGGCGGAGACGAAGCCTTCGTCGGGTTCGCGACTCGGTGCGATCCGGTGCCGCTGCTCGTCGGCTCGCAGCGCGGCGGCGAACCGTCTTGTGTCGGCCAGCGCGCGGCGCAGCTTGCCGGTCGGGACGTCGGGAGCCTGCGGGGTCGCCGAGTCGCCGCGCGACTCGTACAGGACTGCCGAAAGAACGGCGGCCAACTCGGCGGGCGACAAGCCCTCCCATACCCCGCCCCGCAGGCACTCGGCCACCAGCAGATCGCGCTCGTTGTAGATGCGGGCCAGCAGCTTGCCGTCGTCGGTGACCTCGAGGTCGCCGTCGGTATCGCGAATGAAGCCGCGCTCGGTGAGCAGCACGACGATGCGGTCGAAGGTTCGGGCCAGCGAGTTGGTCGCCGCGGCCACCTTCTGCTGGATCTGCTCGTTGTCGCGCTCGATGCGAAGGTAGCGCTCGGCGAGCCGGACCTTCTCCTCGCGGTCCGAGAGGCGGTGGGCGGGATGGCGCTGCAGCTGATCGCGAAGACCCGCCAGTTCCGGATCGACGTCGTGGTCGCGCGGCGGGCCGCTGCGCCTTCCTCTGGGGACCGCCAACCCCGCTGTCGCCGTCCTCAGCGCCGACGCCACATCGCGACGCACGCGGGGCTGCCGGTGTTCGACGCGTTTGGGCAACGTCATCGAGCCCACCTTGGCCGACTCGCCGGAGTAGTCGGTCGACGAAATGCGGCCCGCCCAGCGGTTTTCGGTCAGCACCAGCGGGCGAGGGTCGTCGTCGTCGCGGGCCGGTTCCAGGACGACCGCCAGCCCGGCGCGCCGGCCGTTGGCGATGTTGATGATGTCGCCCCGCCGCAGCGCGGACAGCGCATCGTTGACGGCCCTCCTGCGCTGCAGCCGCGACGCCCGCGACTGTGCCCTCTCCCGCTGCGAGATCGCCGCGCGCAGCCGTGCGTACTCCAGAATCGGCGCGTCACGTCCGCCGAGTTCGACGGCGATCTCGTCGAGCAGCCGTTCGCCGCGTTCGATGGCGCGCACCAACCCGACCACCGAGCGGTCGGCCTGATACTGCGCGAAAGATCTCTCCAGCAGCTTGTGCGCCTGCGCCGGACCCATCTGGTTCACCAGGTTGATCGTCATGTTGTAGGACGGGGCGAACGAGCTGCGCAGCGGGAACGTGCGGGTGGACGCCAGCCCGGCCACTTCGGCTGGGTCGACGTCCGGGGTCCACAGCACCACCGCGTGGCCTTCGACGTCGATGCCGCGGCGACCGGCGCGGCCGGTCAGCTGCGTGTACTCCCCCGGCGTCAACTGGACGTGCTGTTCACCGTCGAACTTCACCAGCCGCTCGAGGACGACCGTGCGTGCAGGCATGTTGATGCCCAAAGCCAATGTCTCGGTTGCGAATACGGCCTTGACCAAGCCCTTGGTGAATAGCTCTTCGACGGTATGCCGGAACGCGGGAAGCATCCCGGCGTGGTGTGCGGCCAGACCGCGCAGCAGCGCGTCACGCCATTCGTGGTAGCCGAGCACGACGAGGTCGGAGTCGGACAGGTCCGCGCACCTGCGGTCGACGACCTCGGCGATCCGCGCGCGTTCGTCGTCGGTCGTCAGTCGCAGCGACGAACGCAAGCACTGTTTGACCGCCGCGTCGCAGCCGGCACGCGAGAAGATGAACGTGATAGCGGGCAGCAGCGCTTCGCTGTCCAATAGCTCGACGACGTCGGGCCGCGACGGCCCGCGGAAGATGCTGGGCCGGCCGCGGTGGCCGCCGCGGCCACGCGGCTGCCAATCTGCCAACCGGTCGGCTTCGCGTCGATGGGCGATGTGCCGCAACAGCTGTGGATCCACCAGAAGCTCGCGGCCGTTCTTTTTGGTGCCGCCGGCGCGGTAGTCGAACAGGTCGAACAGGCGCTTGCCGACCATGACGTGCTGCCACAGCGGCACGGGACGGTGCTCGTCGACGACCACGGTGGTGTCGCCGCGCACGGTCTGTATCCAGCCGCCGAACTCCTCGGCATTGCTGACCGTCGCGGAAAGGCTGACCAATCGCACCTCTTCGGACAGGTGCAGGATCACCTCTTCCCACACCGCACCGCGCATCCGGTCGGCGAGAAAGTGCACCTCGTCCATCACGACATGCGAAAGGCCGTGCAGCGTCTCCGAATTGGCGTACAGCATGTTGCGCAGCACTTCGGTGGTCATCACCACCACCGGCGCATCGCCGTTGATCGACTGGTCACCGGTCAGCAAGCCGATGCGGTCCTGGCCGTATCGGCGGACCAGGTCGGTGTGCTTCTGATTGCTCAGCGCCTTGATCGGAGTGGTGTAGAAGCACTTCCGGCCGGCCGCCAGAGCCAGGTGAACGGCGAACTCCCCCACCACCGTCTTGCCCGCGCCTGTCGGCGCGCAGACCAGCACGCCGTGTCCGTCCTCGAGTGCCTGGCAGGCGCGCTGCTGGAAGTCGTCCAGTGCGAACGACAGCAACTCGGTGAAGACGGCGAGTTCGCCGCTAAGTGGCATCGTCATCGACTACGAACCGCGACGCGGTGGACACTGCGGTCGGCGGCTGGATCGGTTCGGCGTGGTCGATCGCGGCGGCCTGCTCGGCACGGCGTTCGGCGTCGCGGCGCGCCTTGCGCTTGTCGTGGACGCGGGCGATCTGGATCGCGATCTCCAACAACAGCGCCAGTGCCAGCGCGAGCGCGAGCATCGAGAACGGATCCGACCCCGGCGTCGCGAACGCCGCGAACACGAACAGACCGAAGATCAACCCGCGCCGCCACGATTTAAGGCGCTGATAGGTCAGCACGCCTACCAGGTTCAGCATGATGATCAGCAGGGGGAACTCGAAGCTGATACCGAACACCAGCAGCAGGTTGAGCAGAAACCCGAAGTACTGTTCACCGGACAGCGCGGTGACCTGAACGTCACTGCCGACGGTCAGCAGGAAGTGCAGCGCCTTGGCCAGCACCACGTAGGCCAGCACCGCGCCGGTCACGAACAGCACGGCGCCGACGCCGACGAACGCCATCGCGAAGCGACGTTCCTTGCGGTACAGCCCCGGGGTGATGAACGCCCAGATCTGATACAGCCACGCCGGGCAGGCGAGGATGATTCCCGCCGTCAGCGCCACCTTGAGCCGGAGCATGAACTGGTCGAACGGCGCCGTGGCCAGCAGCCGGCAGTCGCCGTTGGGCGTGATGCTGGCGCGGGCGGAGGCGGGCAGCGAGCAGTACGGCCCGCGAAGCCATTCGCCGAGGCTGTGAAATCCCAAGAAGCTGTGCGAGTACCAGAAGAAGCCGATGATCGTCGTCAGCACGACGGCGGCCACCGCCATCAGCAGCCTGTTGCGCAGTTCGCTCAGGTGGTCGACGAGCGACATCGTGCCGTCCGGATTCACCTTCGCGCGACGACGGCGCGGATCCAGCCTTTTGAGGAATCCGGGGGTCTGCACGAGATCGTCTAGGAACACGCCCTATCGACGCGGCGCCTTGCCGCGCTCAGTCGACGTGGGCTCAGGCCGGGCGCTTGTCGGTCGGCTCGGATTGCGGTTGCTGGGGCTCGACGCGCTCCGATGCGATCGGAGTGGCCTTCGGAGCCGCTTGGCCGGCGACTTCCGATCCCGGTGCCGTCGTCTCCGGCTTGGAATCGGACTTCATCTCCTTGACCTCCGACTTGAAGATCCGCATCGACTGGCCCAGCGAACGGGCCGCATCCGGAAGCTTCTTTGCGCCGAACAGCAGGACGAAGACAGCGATGACGATAACCCAGTGCCAGGGTTGTAAACCGCCCAATTTGGTCACCTCCAGAGGTCTGGGGCGAGTCTACCCGCCCGCCTCGACGCCGACCCCATACGCACGCAGTGCGGCCGCAGCCGTTTCGCGCACCCGCTGGGCCAGCGAATCCGGCGCCAGTACGCGAACCCCGGAGCCGAAACCCATCACGAAGCGGGCCATCCACTCGTCGGACGCGTAGGTCATGTCGGCCTCACAGGCGCCATCCGGCAGCTCGCGGACAACGCGCAGCGGGTAGTAGTCGAACATCCAGGACGCCGCGCGGGCGATGAGCAGCGTGGCCGACGGCAGCGAGGGATCAGCGTCGAAGAGCGACGTGTCGGGCGGCGCCTGACCCGCGCGCTGGGGTGGCGCCGAGGGTTCGTCGAGCACGGATGCGTCGACGATGCGGTCGAACCGGAACAGCCGCACGCCTTCCGCGGTGCGGCACCAAGCCTCCAGATAGCTGTGCTCGGCTACCAGCACCACGCGGATCGGATCGACGATCCTGCTGGTCAGCATGTCGTGCGAGGCGGAGTAGTACTCAATCGACAGCGCCCGGCCGTTGCGCACCGCGTCGCGCACCGCGGCCGCCGCCTGGCTTTCCACCGGTGCGGGTTCGTCGACCGCCGTGGACTCGGCACCGTGCACGACGGTGCCCGCGGCGGACTCGATCTTCGCGATCGCGCTGCGTGCGGCTTCCGGGTCGACCATCCCCGGCACGTCGACGAGCGCTCGCAGCGCCACCAGGACACCCGTGGCTTCCGGGGAGGTCAGCCGCAGCGGATGGTCGATGCCGGCGGAGAAGGTGACCTCGATGGTGTCGCCGGAGAACTCGAAGTCGATCAGGTCGCCGGGGCCGTATCCCGGCAGGCCGCACATCCACAGCTGGTTGAGGTCGTCGCGCAGTTGTTTCTCGGTCACACCCAGGTCCGATGCGGCCTCGGTGTAGGTGATCCTGGGGTTGGCCTGGAAGTACGGCACCATGTTCAGCAGCCGGACCAGGCGTTCCGATACGGGGCTCATGCCTCGACTCCCGCCTGCGCGCGCAGCCGCTCGAGCACCTCGTCGCGAAGGGCCTGCGGTTCGAGCACCACAGCGTCGGCGCCGTAGCTGGCGATCTCGCGGGCTAGTCGGTCGGACATTCCGATGTCGATGCTGATCTCCTCGCCGGCGCGCCCGCCGAGCGCCCTCGGGCCCAGCACGAGCGCGGCTCGGCGCAGTGCGGTGGCGCGGCCGTCGGCGACCCACACCTTGGCCTGCGTTCCGGTCGGCGTCTCGCCGATGACCTTGTGCACGATGTCGCGCAGGTTGACTCCGTCGGGCGGCGCGACGGCGCCGGTCGGACCGATGGCCTTCACGTCGGCGCCGATGCGGGACAGCCGGAAGGTGCGGGTGGCGTTTCGGTCGCGGTCGTGGCCGACGAGGTACCAGCGCCCGCGATCGGTGACCACGCCCCAAGGTTCAACCGTGCGCGTCGTGTACGGCTCGCTGCGGGCGGGCCGGTGCGGGAACTGAACGGCCCGCCCGGAGTTGATGGCGGACAACAGCATTCCCAGTACTTCCTCCGACCCGCGGATGCCGGGCATCCCTGCGGTCGAGGTGATGGCGACGCCCGCGTCTCCCGCGTCGACGTCGACGCCTGCCGCCCGCAGCTTGAGCAGCGCCCCCTGAGTGGCGGTGATCAGCTCGGGCGACTCCCACAGTTGGGTGGCCACCGCAACGGCGGCCGCTTCGTCGGCGGTCAGTTCGACGGCGGGCAAGGCATACGCGTCGCGGTTGATGCGGTACCCCTCGGTCGGGTCGAACTGCGAGACGCGGCCGGTTTCCAGGGGGATGCCCAGATCGCGCAGTTCGTTCTTGTCCCGCTCGAACATCCGGGAGAACGCCTCGTCGCTGGCACTGTCCTTGTAGCCGTAGACGGTCTCCCGGATTCGCTCTGCACTGATGAAGGTGCGGGTGGACAGCAGCGCGATGACGAGGTTCATCAACCGCTCGACTTTGGAGATCCCCACGGGTTCACAGCTTAGAGTCATCGATCGTCACGAGCGCTCAGCCTGATACCGATATTCGCGCCGAAACCGTACACAGGTGAGCGCTCACGCTGCCACGGTCCGCATGAGTTGGCGGCGAAGACGGCGCTGAGCTCGGGCAAAACCGTACAAGGATGAGCGCTCGTGAAGGACGCCCCTACATGCTGGCGATCAACCGCTTGACCCGTTCGTCGACCGACCGGAACGGGTCTTTGCACAGCACGGTGCGCTGGGCCTGATCGTTGAGCTTGAGGTGGACCCAGTCGACGGTGAAGTCGCGGCCGGCTTCCTGTGCGGCGCTGATGAACTCGCCGCGCAGCTTCGCCCGCGTGGTCTGCGGCGGGGTGTTGACCGCGTCCTCGATCTCCTCGTCGGTGGTGACCCGCGTGGCCAGCCCCTTGCGCTGCAGCAGGTCGAACACGCCCCTGCCCCGTTTGATGTCGTGGTAGGCCAGATCGAGCTGGCTGATCTTCGGGTCGGACAGCTCCATGTTGTAGCGATCCTGATAGCGCTGGAAGAGCTTGCGCTTGATCACCCAGTCGATCTCGGTGTCGACCTTCGCGAAGTCCTGGCTCTCGACCGCGTCGAGTTGGCGTCCCCATAGGTCGACGACCTGCTCGATCTGCGGGTTGGGTTCGCGCGTCTGCAGGTGTTCGACCGCACGGGAGTGGTATTCGCGCTGGATGTCGAGCGCGCTCGCCTGCCGCCCACCCGCCAACCGCACGGGTCGGCGGCCGGTCAGGTCGTGGCTGACCTCGCGGATCGCCCGAATGGGGTTGTCCAGTGAGAAGTCGCGGAACGCCACACCGGACTCGATCATCTCCAGCACCAGCGCGGCCGTACCCACCTTCAGCATCGTGGTGGTCTCGCTCATGTTCGAGTCGCCGACGATGACGTGCAGGCGGCGGTACTTCTCGGCGTCGGCGTGCGGCTCGTCGCGGGTGTTGATGATCGGCCGGCTTCGCGTCGTCGCCGACGACACACCCTCCCAGATGTGTTCGGCGCGTTGGCTCAGACAGAAGGTGGCGGCCTTGGGCGTCTGCAGCACCTTGCCCGCGCCGCAGATGAGTTGGCGGGTGACCAGGAACGGCAGCAGCACATCGGAGATCCGGGAGAATTCCCCCGCCCGCACGATCAGATAGTTCTCGTGGCAGCCGTACGAGTTCCCTGCCGAGTCGGTGTTGTTCTTGAACAGGTAGATGTCGCCGCCAATGCCCTCGTCGGCCAGCCGCTGCTCCGCGTCGATCAGCAGGTCCTCGAGCACCCGCTCACCGGCGCGGTCGTGGGTGACCAGCTGCGTGAGGCTGTCACACTCGGCCGTCGCGTACTCCGGGTGGCTGCCGACATCGAGGTACAACCGGGCGCCGTTACGCAGGAAGACGTTGGAGCTTCGCCCCCACGACACCACGCGGCGAAACAGATAGCGTGCGACCTCGTCAGGGCTCAGCCGTCGATGCCCATGAAAAGTGCAGGTCACACCGAATTCGGTCTCGATCCCCATGATCCGTCGCTGCACCTCATCGAGCTTACGGGTTGGTTTCCAATCGCGGCGCGCAGCCGCGCCGTTCGGACTGGCGAGGCCTGTGGATAACGTCAGCGCCGCGTCGCGTTGATCTGCCAGCATGAGGCATGGGGGGAAACACCGAAGTCGATCTGGGCGCGCTGCGCGCAATCGCCGACCACGTCACCGAAGCGGCCGACTCGATCGCCGAAATGCATTGGCCCACAATTTCGGCCGACGAATTGACGGGCTCTGCAGTCGGCAGAGTGCCTGCGCCCGCCCTCATCGCGGCGAAACTCACCGATGTCCTCGCGAACATGCGCGGATGGGCCGTCGCGGCGCGCATGGCGGCCGATGCCTTCGAGGGCGCCGACAGCCGCAGCGCCGAGCGCTTCCCCCGCCGGTGACGCGGCCGACCGTCGGCCAGGCCGAAAGGTGGAACCCCGACGCGCTGCGCGAGACGGCCGACGAGTGGGACGCGGCCTCGACGGACCTGCAGGCGCGTGTCGACGCCGTCGCGCAGGGGATCAACGGCAGCCGCGATTTCTGGACCGGATCGGCTGCCGAGGCGGCCCGCGCCCGCGGCGGGACGATCGCTGCGGGGGGCGCTTTCGCGATTCGGTGCCTGATCGCCGCAGCCGTCGCCGCGCGGGACGGCGCCGCTCAGATGGGCACGGCGCGAGGCGACGTGCTTGCGCTGGTGGCCGCCGCACGCGCCGAGGGGTTCGCGGTGGCCGACGACGGCGGCGTCAGCGGAGGGGACCCGTCGCGGCTGCTGGTGTCGTTGGCCGGCGGCAGCCCTGCGGTGACCGCCGATGTGCTGACCGCACGCCTGCTGGCCGCACTCGACCGGCTGGGCGCCGCCGAGGCCGATGCCGCGCGCGACATCACCGAAGCGTTGAATCCGTCGCACGCCCCGGGCATCGCAACCGCCCCGGCGGGCGCGGGACCCGTTCCGCTGGCCGACGCCGTCGCGGGCTGGTCGGCCATCGGCCAGGACCGCATCGCCCATCAGATCGCCGCGATGCCACCCGACCAGCGCCAACGCCTGATCGACGAGTTCCCCAAACAGGTCGGCAACACCGACGGGGTGCCGTGGGACATGAGAATCGCGGCCAACCGCGTGAACATCGCGCAGGCGATCGCCGACGAACGCCGAGAAAACGGGCCGGGCGCGCAAGGCCGCATCGCGTTCTACCAGGGCTTGCTGGCGGAAGTCGACGACCCGGCCCGCAGCGGGCGACGGGTCGATCGCCAGATTCTCGCGTTCGACCCCGGCCGGGCGTCGCTGATCGAGCTCAACGGCGACCTTGCCACCGCCAAGAGCGTCGCCGTCATGGTGCCCGGCATGAACACTGCCATCGTCGGCTCGGCGGCCAACACGACGACGGCCAGGCGGTTCGTGTCCGCTACCCGCGGCGAGGTCGCGGCGATCACCTACCTCGGCGGACCATTCCCGACAGGTCACTTCATCGCCGACGGCGTCGTCGACGCGGCGGACCCGCGGTACGCCTTGGACATGGCTCCGCGCCTGGTGGCGTTCAGCGAGGACGTCGACCGCACGGTCGATGCGACCGGCCGTGACATCCCGGTCACCTACGTCGGCCACTCGTACGGCGGTTCCATCCTCGGCACCGCAGAGGTTTTCGGGCTGACCGCCGACCGCACGCTGTATCTGGCGGCGGCGGGAGCAGGTGTCGGCGTCGACGATCCGACCGACTGGCACAACCGCAACCCCGACGTGCTCAGGTTCTCCATGACCGCTCCCGGCGACCCGATTCAGGCGGTGCAGGGCTTTCCGACCAGCCCGCACGGCGCTGATCCGGACGAGATGCCAGGTGTAATCCATTTGGCAGCAGGCGATTACGACAACGGTCGACCGATGGCCGGGCCGCGGGCCCACACCGACATCATCAATGCGCCGTCGGATTCCTGGCGCAACATCCTGGCGGTGATCACCGGCGATTCGCCAACTCTGCACAAAGCGGGCTGAGCGTTGGCAAAATTCGACCGATGGCGTCACGCAGCAGTCCGGTCGACGGATTCCGACTCGCGTTCGACCGGCACGGTGGGGTGGGAGCGTCGGCGGTCGTACTGCTGCACGGCTGGCCGGGCAATCGTCATGACTATCGCCGTGTCGTTCCGCTGCTGGCCGGCGCCGCCGACGTGGTCGTGCCCGATCTGCGCGGCTTCGGCAACTCGGACAAGCACGCGGTCGATGTGCGGCACTTCTACAGCGCCAGCGCGCAGGCCGCCAGCGTGGTGGGGCTCATCAACGAACTCGGCCTGACCGATGTCGTGCTCGCCGGTTATGACGTCGGCAGTCGGGTCGCGCAGAGCGTGGCGCGAATGTATCCCGACCTCGCCAGGGCGCTGGTGCTGTCACCGCCGCTGCCCGGCGTCGGCAACCGCGTGCTGTCCCCGCAAGCTCAGCAGGAATTCTGGTACCAGTCCTTTCACCAACTGCCGCTTGCCGACCGCCTCGTCGACGGCAACCTCGACAGCGTGCGCGAGTATCTGCGCCATTTCTGGAGTCACTGGTCCGGTCCGAATTTCGTTCTTCCGGAGGACGATCTGGAGCGTCTTGCCTCCGACTACGCGCTGCCCGGCGCGTTCACCGCGTCGATCGCCTGGTACCGGGCGGGTGCGGGGCTGGTCGCGCAGTCGCTCACCGAACCGCCGCCCGATCGCGCGATCAAGGTGCAGGCGCCAACGGATGTGCTTCTACCACAGCATGATCCGTTGTTTCCGCGGGAGTGGGCCGACCGGCTGGATGACTACTTCGCCGACGCCACATCGCACCGCGCCGACGGTGCCGGGCACTTCACTCCGCTGGAATGCCCACAAGAATTCGCCGATCTCATCCTCGGTCGCGTTCGACCCAGCCAAGACGCCGGCTGATCACATCGGCGGCGGCCGCCGTCTGTTTGGCTATCTCGGCGAACCGGTCCGAGCGCAGTCGGTAGGCCGGCCCCGAAACACTCAGCGCTGCAATGATATTCGAGTCGGCATCGTGGACGGGTGCGGACACGGCGTTCAGGCCGATTTCGAGCTCCTCCACGACACCGGCCCATCCGCGGTCACGTACCCCTTCGAGCTCACGCTCGAGATCCGGCAGCTTCACGACGGTGTTGGCGGTGAACGACTCCAGCGTGGCGGGCAGCCGGGCGTGCAGGTCAGCCGGCTGGAGCGCGGCAAGCAGCACCTTGCCGCTGGAAGTCGCGTGCGCCGGACAACTCTGACCGACCCAGGTACGGAGGGTGATCTGCTCCGGGCCGATCGTCTCGACGATGTTGACGATGCGGTCTTCGTCGAGAATCGCGAGGTTCGTGGTCTCCCCCACGTCGGATGCGAGGGCGTCGCACACGTCCTGGCTGAGCTTCACCAGGTCGAGGTGACCGCTGCCGGCCCTCGCCAGCCGCGCGACCGCGAAACCGAGACGGTACTTCCCGCGTTCCGACGCTTGCTCGACGTAGCCGCGCGACTCCAACACGGCAATCAGCCGCGACACCGTCGACTTGTGCACACCGAGTTCGGCGGCGATCTCGGTGGCGCCGGCCTGCCCCAGCGTCGCCAGGATCTCGAGCACCAGCAATGCGCGGTCGACCGACTGAACCGCGGCCTCCGATTTGTGGACAGCCCTCTGCTCCCCCATGATCGACCAGCCTATCCGGGTGGAATTCCGACGTTGCGGAGCCGTCGTTGCACGCCGACGATCTCGCGAAGGCCCTCGTTGAGCAGGCTGCGGTTAAGGGGCGAGAGCTCGGACATCGTGATCACGTCGCCGGGCGTATGACTGGCGGCGATCTGGGCGACCTGATGGGCCATCCGTAAGCGCTGCACCATCAAGAAGACGTCGCACAGCGTCTGGGCGTCGCGATCGCTGATGGCGCCGGCCTGTGCCGCGGCGCCGAGCCGGGCAGGCGTCGAGGCGGAGCCGACATCGGCACTCAGCCCACCCCATCGCGCGAGGTTCACGATCGGCGTTATCGCATGCTGCTTGAGATCGAATGTGCCGCCGCGACGCGACAGCACATCACGCAGCGACCGGGTTCTGACCCGCGCCGCCAGCGCGTCGAGGCGCTGCAGGCGCAACGCGTCGGGATGCTCTTCGCGCATCGACCGGTACGCAGCGGGCACGGTGTGCAGCGACGCGTCACCCCAGACGACGCGGCCGTCGATGAGCAACGACGACATCATCAGGCCCTGGCCGCGCAGCGGATCGTCGAGCCAGCCCTTGGCGGCGGCGAACCATTCCGACTGCGAGCGCGAGAACAGTTGCTCGTATGCGACCGCGCCGTTGCGGTCCGACGGCAGCCCGCAGCGGTCCAGGATCTGGTGCGTGCGCACGGCGATCGCACGCAACCGGTCACTGGCAGAGGACATGTCGTCACGCCAGGAGAGCGCGCTGTCCACGTCGGATGACAGCATCGCCTCGCGCCGGGCGACGCTGCCGAGCGTCAGCCAGGCGAAGCCGTCGATCTCACCGCCGGCCGCGTCGGCGTTCCCATCCCAGCCGTCTTCCGCAAGTGCGAGTTCGAGCGCTCGGCGCACCAGGCTGTCGATGACAACCGACAAGATCGCGCTGGTGGCCGACGCCTTGGTGCCGTTGCGGAACAGGTCGGCGACGACGCCCGTGATCCGCTGCCCGACCTGCTGCAGTTCGCTTGCGTCCCTTGCTAATCCGATGGAGCGGCGCAGCGTGAAGCTCTGCCTGGCCGATGCCGCCAGGAGGTCGGCATCCTCGAGCACGCCGATGACCTCGCCGCGCGCGGACACGACGGGCATGTGTTTCATGCCCGACTCCAGCATCTCCATCAGCACGGTCTCGGCGGTCAGATCCGCTGTCACGCGACGTGCGGGCGCACTCATCACCCGACTGATCGGCGCGTCGATCGACACGTCGGCGGCGACCACCCGGGTCCGCAGATCACGGTCGGTGAAGATGCCCAACCCCCCGTCCGGCAGCCGGATCAGCGCATAGGACACATGACGTTCGGTCATGCGGCACACGGCATCCCGGATCGAGACGGCGGGTTCGATCAGCAGCACGTCACCGTGGACGAGTTCGCCGACAGGCCTGCTGTCGGTCGCCGGCGCGATCATCGGGCGGTCGGCGCGGCTGACGTTCCACGCCGTCGACGCCAGAAAGGCCAATCCGGCCGGCTTCGCGAATTGCGCCCGAACCAGCACGCCCGGAAGCCGAATCAGGCTGCTGGGTTTCGTCGTCCGCGCCACGAACTCCATGCCGCCCCCGGTGAGAAGCGCGGTATAGCCGAAGATCCCGCCCTGCTCGACGGTGTCGATCGTGGTGGCGTCGGCGCTCGCCTGCAGTGTCACCTGCCCGCTGCGGACCATCCAGACCTCGTCGGGCACGCTCTTCGCGTAGTCGGCGACGACAGTGCCCGCGGGGAATTCGACCAGCACCGAGCCGGCCGCCAGATCGGCGAGCTCGGCGTCGGTCATCGCCTGGAACGGCGTGTGCTCGCCCAGGAAAGCGGTGAATTCAGGCCCGAGGCGAGCCTCGAATTCAGGTCCGGCGGATGAGGTCGGCACACTTCTCCGCCATCGTCATCACGGTGATGTTGGGGTTGACCGCAGGCAGTTTCGGCATTGCGGACGCGTCGACCACCCGCAGCCGGTCGGTGCCCTTCACCCGCAGCTGCGGGTCGAGAACCGCCATCGGATCGCCGACCGACCCCATCCGCGCCGTCGCCGCCGGGTGATACACGGTGTTGTGGCACTGATGAATGTAGTCGAGCAATTCTTCGTCGGTCGTCGCGTCCGGCCCCGGCGCCAGCTCGCGGCTCACCCACGCCGCCAGCGGTGCCTGCTCGGCGATCGTGCGTGCCAACCGGACACCGGTCAGCATGATCCGGTCGTCGTATCCTTCTGGATCGGTGAAGTACCGCGGGTCGACGCGCGGCCGATCGCGGAAATCCCGGCTGCGCAGCCGCACCGTGCCCCTGGACCGCCCCTGAGTCACGTTGGGAGTCAGGCAGAATCCGTTGTCCGTGGTCGGGTAACCGCGCCGAAGCGTGTTCATGTCGAACGGCACGCTGCCGTAGTGCATCATCAGGTCGGGCTGGCCACGCGCCCCCTCGGGCACGGAATCGACGGTGGTGAACAACCCGATCTCCCACCACTGCGTCGACGTCGTCATCATCGGCCGGGACGCCTCCCAGAACACCAGTCCCTCGACATGGTCGTCGAGGTTCGCACCGACACCCGGGGAGTCGACCCGCACGTCGATGCCGATCTCGCGCAGGTGCACGCTCGGGCCGATTCCGGAGAGCATCAACAACTTCGGCGTGTCGATCGCCCCGGCCGTGACGACGACCTCGCGGCGTGCCGAGACGGTGTCGTATCCCGTCAGGTCGGGCCGCTGGTAGCGGACGCCGGTCGCGGCGACGGCGTCGTCGAAGACGATCTCGGCCACCCAGCAACCGGTGCGCACCTCGAGGTTGGGCCGCGATCCCAGGATCGGGTGCAGGTACGCGTGCGAGCTGGACATCCTGGTGCCGTCCTCGGCCGCGTTGATCTGGAACCAGCCTGCACCGTTGCGGACGGTCTCACCGCGGTTGAACGCGACCGTCGGCATCCCCACCATCGCCGCGGCCTCGAGAACGGCTGTGCCGCAGGGATCGTCGGGCGGTACGTCGCGCAGCAGCACGGTCTGCCTGAGCCGTTCGGTGAGCGGCCGGACGTCCGCGGCGCCCCACCCGGCGGCGCCCATGGTCACCCATTCGTCCAGGCATTCCGCGGGCGGCAGGAACGCGATGCACGAATTGTGTGACGAGCAGCCGCCGAGGACCTTGCCCCGCGCGTGCCGCATGAACGAGTTGCCCCGCTCCTGCGGCTCGACCGGATAATCCCAGTCGTAGCCGGAATCCAGCAGGTGCATCCACTCCGACAACACCAGGATGTTGTCGTCACCGACATCGGACGGACCGGCCTCGAGCAGGCATACCGTCACATCCGGGTCCTCAGACAGCCGCGCGGCCAAGACGCAGCCCGCGGTGCCGCCACCGGCGATCACATAGTCGAAAGTGCCGGCGGCCCGGACGTGAGGAGGAAAATCATTCTGAGCCATCTCTCACGCCTGCTCGAAAGGCTGTTCGGCCTCCGCCTCAGCCACCGTCGCTGCGGCGTGCGACTTCAGCGTGCCGATGTGGTGGCGACCCTTCACGAAATACCAGAGCAGACCCGCGCCGAGGATCACGCCGATGTAGACGAACGCGCCCCATGTGTTGTACCAGGGTTCGCCGTAGACGGCGGCGCGCGGCCACGCCAGGTTCAGCGCCATCAGCGCGCCCCACAGCACCGCGAAGATGTTGACCGGCAATCCCCAGCGGCTCATGGTGAAGTAACCGCCTTCCTTGAGATCCTTTGGCGGCCACTCCCCTTGGAGCCGCTTCTTCAGCATCGGCGCCGTCACCATCAGGTAAGCGAGGTAGATCATGATGATGGCGATCGAGGTCAGCACGGTGAAGATTTTGGGCTGGCCGATGTTGATCACCAGGATGAACGCCGAGATGAGGCCGATGACGACGGCCGGAATGATCGGCGTCTGAGTCTTCGGGTTCACCCTGGCGAGCTTCTCGCCGAACGGCAGCGCGTTGTCGCGCGCCATCGCGAACGACAGCCGGATGGCGGCGGTGTGGACGGCCAACGTGCACACCGTCACGGCAACGACGATGCAGACCAGGAAGATCTTGCCCAACGGTCCCCACATCACCTGCTCGACGATGTACTGCAGGCCGCCGCTGCTTTCGCCGATCTGCGGGTCCTGCAGATTCGGCGCCGACATCACCGCGAAAACCAGGATCGCTCCGCCGATCACGAACGACGCCAGGATCGCGCGGGCGATGGCCTTCGGCGCCGTCCGGCGAGGTTCGACCGTCTCCTCTCCCAACGAACTGGCGGTGTCGAACCCGTACATCACATACAGGGAGGCCAGCGACGCGACGAGGAATGCCCCCAGATAGCCGTAGCTCTCGCCGGCGCCGTAGCCCTGGGTGGAGAAGAAGATCTGGGGACCGCGCTTGATGTTGAGCGCCAGGATGATGGCGATCAGGACGGCGGCGATCAACTCGATGAAGACCCCCGCGCTGTTGATCCGCGCCATCAGCCTCACGCCGAGCGCGTTGACCAGCGTGGTGAACACGATCAGCACCGTGCCGAGGATCACCGCGTTGGTGGCGAAATCGTATGCGCCGCTGCCGTCGCCGACGATCTGGAAACCGCTCCAGATCCTCGGCAGGTTCAGCTGGTAGGCGAGCACGACCGCGGAGATCGTGACGATCGACGCGGTGAGCATCAGCCAGCCCGATGACCAGCCGACCAGCCGGCTGCCCAGCTTCTTGCTCCAGTTGTAGACCGATCCGGCGACCGGATACTTGGCGGCCAGCTCCATGAAGCACAGCGCGACGGCCATCTGGCCGACGAACACCATCGGCCACGACCACAGGTACGCGGGTCCGGCGGTGCCGAAGCCGAAATAGAACAGCTGGAACGTGCCGGTCAGGATGGAGATGTAGCTGACGCCTGCGGCGAAGCTCGCGAACTTCCCGATGCTGCGGTCCAGCGACTCGCGATAACCGAAGTCCTCCATGCCGCTGTCGGCCTGCGGCTCCTTGGTCGCCATCACTGTCCTCTCTAGCCCTTGAACCAGCCGGCCGGTTGGGGTGCGGTGTTGTGCCAGATGTGCTTCATCTCTTGGTATTCCGTGAGCCCGGTCGGCCCGAGTTCACGACCGTTGCCGGATTGCCCGAATCCGCCCCACTCCGCCGCCGCGGTGTAGTAGCCGAAATCATTGAGCCACACCGTGCCGTGCCGGAGTGCACGCACCACACGCTCGCCCCGCGCCTGATCCGACGTTCGGACGCCTGCCGCGAGACCGTACTTCGTGTCGTTGCCGAGTTCGATGGCCTCGGCCTCGGTGGTGAACCGCTCCACCGTCAGGATCGGCCCGAACGTCTCCTCGGAGACGATTCGCATCGACCGGTCACACCGGTCGAAGATCGTGGGTAGGTAGAAGCTGCCGTTGGCAAGCGCCGGATCGCTGGGTCGCGTGCCACCGGTGACGAGCTTGGCCCCCTCGGAGATGCCTTGCTGCACGTGGGCTTCGACCTTCGCGCGGTGCTGTTCAGACACTAACGGCCCGGTTTCGCTCGTCGGGTCCATGCCGTCGCCGATCCGGATCTTCTCCGCGCGCTGCGCGAGAGCGGCGACGAAGTCGTCGGCGATGGACTCCTCCACGATGAGCCTGGTACCCGCCGAGCAGACTTGACCGGAATGCAGGAAGACGCCGGTGAGCACGTGGTCGACGGCGCTGTCCCAGTCGTCGTCCCGCTGGATGTCGGCGAACACGATGTGCGGGTTCTTGCCGCCGAGTTCCACTGCCACCTTGGTGACGTGTTCCGCCGCGACCCTGGAGATGGTGCGGCCGGTGGCCACCCCGCCGGTGAACGAGATGAAGTCGACGTCGGGCGTGTCCGTCAACGCGGGGCCCAGCGTCGCACCGCTGCCCTGCACCAGGTTCACGACGGAAGCCGGCACGCCCGCCTCCTCGAGCAGGTGCACGAACGCGATCGTCGTCAACGGCGTTACCTCGCTCGGCTTGGCGACCATCGTGCAGCCTGCGGCCAGCGCCGGCGCCACCTTCCATGACATCTGCAGCAGCGGATAGTTCCACGGTGCGATCAGCACACAGACGCCGACGGGTTCGCGGACCACGCGGCTGATGACAGCGGGGTCACCGACGTCGACGAGCCGATCCGACTCGACGGCGACCAGGCGGGAGTAGTACCGGAATACCGATGTGACATCGTCGATGTCGATGCGGCTCTCGACAAGCGTCTTACCGGTGTCGCGAGTTTCCAGCTCGGCGAGCGACTCCTTGTCGCGCTCGAGGAGATCGACGACGCGGTCGAGCAGCGCGGCCCGTTCGGTGACGGGAGTGGCCGGCCACTGGCGGTCGTCGAAGGCCTTGCGTGCGGCGGCGACGGCGTCACGCGCATCGTCGGGGGTGGCCTCGTCCACGACGGCGGCCACGCTCCCGTCGGCGGGGTTGATGATCTCGCGCGTTCCGCCGTCGCAAGCGTGGCGCCATTTGCCGTCGATGTAGAGGTCGGGCTCGCCGTCCATCGGGCACCCCTTACGCGTTACCGAGATGGGACACTACCCAGTCATGGAACTCCGCGATGTGGTGTTCGGCGGGTACGAGAACACCGCCTTGGCGATAGGCGCGGGATGCCATCGAGGGCTGAGTTCGCTCACACGCCTCGAAGTCTTGCTCGTTGACCCGGTGGAACAGCCCCACCGAGTGTGAGACGTCGCGACCCGAGGCGACGACGTCGGCGGTGTAGAGCCAGTCGCACTCGACGATGGTCCGTGACGCCGACACCGGGAACATCCGGTGGAAGATGATGTGGTCGGGCACCAGGTTGATGAACACCGTCGGCTTGACGGTGATCGCATAGTAGCGGCGGTCCTGCTCGTCGGTGATGCCCGGCAGCCGATCGAATCCCGCCGTGCCGTCCACCGTGAATCCGGCTACCGCCGAACCGAATTCGGTGCCCAGGCCGATGTTCGCCTGCGCCGCGACGCCTTTGGCGAACTCGGGCAGCACACCGACGAGTTCGGGGTGGATCGAGGAGCAGTGGTAGCACTCCATGAAGTTCTCGACGATCAGTTTCCAGTTGGCGGCCACGTCGTAGACGACGCGATGGCCGACGTCCAGTCCGCCGATCCCATAGCGGTTGATGGCATCGGAATCACCGAGTGTCCTCGTCGCCTCGGCAACGACACCCTCGAAGGGCGGCGGAGTGTCGGACAGGCACACCCAGGCGTAGCCGAGCCATTCGGTGAGCGCCACGGGGACCAGCCCATACCGGTAGCGGTCGATGGCCGCACCGGTCTCGTCGGTCAGCGACGAGATATTCGGTGCGGCCATCAGCTTGCCGTCCAGGCCGTAGGTCCAGGAGTGGTACGGGCAGCGCAGGTTGCGCCTCACCTCGCCCTCGGCCGCGGTGCACAACTGGGCACCCCGGTGCCTGCAGACGTTGAGGAAGGCTCGCAACAGTCCGTCGCGTCCGCGCACCAGCAGCACGCTTTCCCGCCCGACTTGCACCTTCTTGAACTTGCCCGGGGTGGCTAGATCCGACGACCGCACGGCGCAGAACCAGGAGTTCTCGAAGATGTGCTCCTGCTCAGCGGCGAAGACGGCGTCGCTGACGTAGTAGTCGCCCGCCAGGGTCCGACGCAGTGCCTGAGGTGGATTCACGGTGGTCATAGGGTCACCAGTCGCTTGGGGTCGAACAACGAGATGGGGTGGCCGGTCATGCCGTCGGTGGCGAGGTCGGCGAGGATCTCCCCGACGATGGGGACGAATTTGAAGCCGTGGCCCGAGAAGCCGCACGCCACGGTGATGTTGTCGGAGTGCGGGTGACGCGCGATGACGAAATGCTGGTCGGGCGTGTTGGAGTACATGCACGTCGCCGCGTGCAGGCACGGCCCGCCCAGCGCGGGCATCACCCGGCGGACCCGCTCACGCATCTCCGCGATCTCCCTTTCGTGGACGTTCCGGTCGATGGTCTCCGGCGTGCAGGCGATGCCCTTGCGGAAAAACGCCACCTTCACGCCGCCGTCGGGACCGTCGATCGCCGGAAACCCATAGGCCTGCATCGCGTCGGCGTCTTCATGGATCCAGATCGGATGGTCGCCGAACGGCGCTGTGCCGTCGAGCGGGTCGAACCAGTACAGCACCTGACGTTCGATGGTGATCGGGATGCCGAACCGGGCGAGCAGCTGGGGCGCCCACGCGCCGGGGCAGATGACGAGCTGTCCGGCGGTGTAGGTGTCGCGCTCGGTGGTGACGCTGACGCCCTCCCCGGTCTCAGTCCATGCGATGACCGGTTCACCGAAATGCAATTCGGCGCCTGCCCTTTCGGCGAGCGTCAGGTGCGCCTGCACCGTCAGCTCCGGCCGCGCGAAACCCGCCTTCGCCTCGTACAAGGCGATGTCGCCGGGATAGGGCGTCAGCGTCGGGTAACGACGCCGGATCTCCGCCGCGTCGAGCATCTCGTGCGGTAGGCCCCATTCCTGGCTCGCGCGTTGACTTCCCGCGACCGTGAGACAGTCCGGCGGCCCCATGAACAGGCCGCCGGTCAGCCGGTAGACCTCCGGACCGGTGTCGGCGGCGAGTCGTTCCCAGAGTTCGTACGCCCGCAGCAGGAGCGGCACATACGCCGGGTCCTCGAAGTAAGACTGCCGGATGATGCGCGATCCGCCGTGGCTGGATCCCTTGTCGTGGGCTGGGGTGAACTTCTCCAGCCCGAGCACGCGCTGGCCCCGTGCCGCAAGGTGATACGCGGCGGCGCTGCCCATTCCACCGAGACCGATGACGATGACGTCGTAACCCATCGCTCGCGCTACCTCTTGATCCGCGCCATCTCGGGGTCGACGACCGGTTCGGCGTGCACGGTGGCCGTGAATCGCGTGCCCCGGTAGTCGACGGTGACGACGTCGCCGACGTCGGTGGCGGCGGGCAGCCATGCGTAGGCGATCGTGCGCCCGACCGTCGGTGAATACCCCGCGCTGGTCACGTATCCGACACACCGGTCATCGATGAACACCGGTTCCTTGCCCAGCACGACGGCGATCGGCTCGTCGAACACGATGCTGCGCAACATGGTTCGCGGTGCTTCGGCGCGCTGCAGCGCCGTCTTGCCGATGAAGTCGTCCTTGTTCATCCGGACCGCGAAGGCCACCCCGGCGGCGGCCGGTTGATGCTCGGCGGTCATATCGGTGCCCCAGAGCCGGTAGCCCTTTTCGATCCGCAGGCTGTTGAAAGCGATCCGACCCGCGGCGATCACACCGTGCACCTCGCCGGCCTCGAAGAGCAGATCCCACAGCGCCGCACCGTATTCGGCGCTGGCGTAGATCTCCCAGCCCAGTTCCCCGACGTAGGAGACCCGCAGCATGGTGACCGGGATCGCGCCGAGATGGGTCTGCAGCGCGCGGAAGTATTTGAATTTCTCGTGCGACAGGTCGTCGGGACACAATGGCTGCACCATGTCGCGGGCTTGCGGGCCCCACACGCCGACACAGCACGTGCCGCCGGTGATGTCGCGCAGCGTCGCATGCTCAGGTAGGTGGCGGTGTAGCCAGTCGAAGTCCATCGGGCCGTTGACGGCGACCTGGAACCGGTCGTCGGCGAGCCGGGCAACGGTGATATCGCTTCGGATGCCGCCCGTTTCGTCGAGCAGCATGGTGTAGGTGACCGATCCGACGCTCTTGTCGACGTTGTTGGTGGTCATCCGCTGCAGGAACGCCGCCGCACCTGCGCCGGCGATCTCGTAGCGAGTCAGCGGCGTCATGTCGTACATGGCGACGTGCTCGCGGGTCCAGTGCGCTTCGGCTATCGAGATCGGCGACCAGAATCGGGACGACCAGTCGTCCCGCTCGGGGAACGGCAGACCGTCGGCGCGAAGCCGTTGCGCCAGTTCGGCGTTGGCCTCGAACCAGGCTGGGCGCTCCCAGCCCGCACCCTCGTAGAAGTACGCGCCGAGTTCCTTCTGCCGCTCGTAGAACGGGCTGGTGCGCAGCCCGCGGAGCGCGCTGCGGAACTGGTAGGGATGGATGACGTCGTAGACCTCGACGAAGGCCTGCGAGCTGGTCTGCATGACGAATTCCGGACTGCGGGCGATATCCTCGAACCGGTAGAGGTCGCACTCGTGCACATCGATCGACGGTGCGCCGTCGACGATCCATTCGGCAGTCGCCTTGGCGACGCCGGCGGAATGGGTCACCCACACCGCTTCGGCCACCCAGAACCCGCTGAGATCGCGGTGCTCACCCATGATCGAGAAGCCGTCGGGAGTGAACGAGAAGATACCGTTGAACGCCTCTTCGACCTTCGAATCACCCAGCGCCGGAATCAATTCGGCCGCCGCCGACCAGGCGGGTGCGAAATCCTCTTCGGTGAACGGCAGCATCGACGGCATCGGCTCGCCCGAGGTGTCGGCCATCAGCGTGGAGATGTCGACGGGCATCGGGCGGTGGCTGTAGGAGCCGATGCCAAGGCGGTCGACGTGCTCGCGGAAGTACAGATCCCGGTCCTGATGGCGAAGGATCGGCAGCCCCGCCTCGGACAGCTCGGTGTTGCGGCCCACCAAGGAGGGGATTTGCCCGGTGCGCGCATACTGGTGCGCCATCGGCACCAAGGGGACGACGAGGCCGACCTCCTTGGCCAGTTGGGCGCCCCAGAATCCGGCCGCGCACACCACGATGTCGGCGTCGAGGACACCGTCCGCGGCGCGCACCCCGGCGACCCGGCCACCCTTGTCCACGACTCCGAGCACCTCGGTGTGCGGCACGAACCGGGCGCCGCGCGCGATCGCGCGGGTGGCCTGGGCCTCCACCGCGCGCACCGCCTTGGCCAGGCCGTCCGCGCGCGTGTGGAAGCCGCCGAGGATGCGGTCGGCATCGACCAGCGGGTGCAACTGCTCGCACTCGGCGGCGCTGAGCAGCCGGCCCTCGATCCCCCAGGCCTGCGCCCAGCCGGCCTTGCGGTGGAGGTCGGCCCAGCGCTCGGGCGTGGTGGCCACCTCGAGGCCGCCGACCTGGTTGAAGACCCAGCCGTCGCGGTGTTGCAGTGAGCAGAACTTGTCGATGGTGTAGCCGGCGAACGCGCTCATCGTCTTCGAGGGATTGGTCTGAAACACCAACCCGGGCGCATGTGATGACGATCCGCCCGTGGTGAACAGGGGGCCGCGGTCCAGCACCGTGAGGTCGGTGAATCCCCTGGCGGTGAGCTCGTCGGCGAGGGCTGCCCCGACGACCCCGGCACCGATCACGACAACTTTTGGCATGGATTGGCCGATCCTTGAGCTGTTGCTTATAGCGCAACGCGTTGTGCAATGCGCAACACATCGTCCTCCGGCGCGCACGACACGTCAACAGGACACGCGAAAAAACCCGGCCTGGGAGAAGGCTGTGAGCAGGGGCTCCGGAGTGGATTACTCCGCGGGGCTGGCGGCGTCCTCGGGCAGCATCGCCTCGAGGGCAGGCCCGGTGATGCGCCGGAAGGCGCGGCGCGGCCGGTTCGCATCGAGGATGGCCACCTCGAGCGTGTCGGGCCCGAGGGTCCGGGTGTCGGAACCGTTGCCGCCCGCTTTCAGTGCCTCGAGGGCGATCTTCACCGCGTCCGAGAGCTCCAGATTCTCGGTGTAGGACTCTTTGAGCTTCTCGATGATCGGCTCGGTCGTGCCGCCCATGACCACGAAGTGCGGCTCGTCGGCGATCGATCCGTCATAGGTGATGCGGTAAAGCTCCGGTGCCCTGGTCTCGCCGAAATGTGCGACCTCGGCCACGCACAGCTCGACCTCGTACGGCTTGGCCTGTTCGGTGAAGATGGTGCCCAGCGTCTGCGCGTAGACGTTCGCGAGCTGGCGGCCGGTGACGTCGCGTCGGTCGTAGGCGTAGCCCCGCGTGTCGGCGTACTGGATACCGCCGCGGCGCAGGTTGTCGAATTCGTTGAAACGCCCGACCGCGGCGAACCCCACCCGGTCGTACAACTCGCTGACCTTCTGCAGCGACCGCGACGGATTCTCCGCGACGAACAGCACACCGGAGTCGTATGCGAGGACCACGACGCTGCGGCCGCGGGCAATACCCTTTCGCGCGAGCTCCGACCGCTCGCGCATCGCTTGCTCGGGCGAGATGAAATACGGAAAGCTCACGAGTCCCCTCGCGCATCGGTCGACGGCCCAGTCGAGTGGCGGAAAGTGTCTTCGCGAGAACGGCTTTCGATGACCTCGCGGGCCAGCGCCGCAATGCGCGCTTCAGGCACTTCCTCGGCTCCCTCGGCGCCAAGGATCACCGCAGTCGGATAGATGCCGCGCACAAGGTCGGGCCCGCCGGTCGCCGAGTCGTCGTCGGCGGCGTCGTAGAGGCCCTCGATCGCCACGCGCAGTGCCGATTCGGCGTCGGTCACCTGGGCGTACAGCTTCTTGATCGACGACTTGGCGAAGATCGACCCGGACCCCACCGACTGATAGCCCTCTTCCTCGAAGTTCCAGCCGCCCGCGGCGTCGAACGACACGATGCGCCCCGCCGCCTGCGGGTCAGGATCGTCGAGGTCGTAGCCGGCGAGCAGCGGCAGCGCGACGAAGCCCTGCAGCGCGGCGCCGAGGTTGCCGCGGACCATGGTCGCCAGCCGGTTCACCTTGCCGGGAAAGGTCAGCGGCACGCCCTCGACCTTCTCGTAGTGCTCGAGTTCCACGGCGTAGAGGCGGGCGAATTCGACGGCGATCGCCGCGGTGCCTGCGATGCCAGTCGCGGTGTAGTCGTCGGTGATGTACACCTTCTTCACGTCGCGGCTGGCGATCATGTTGCCCTGGGTCGCGCGGCGGTCGCCCGCCATCACCACGCCGCCGGGAAATGTCAGCGCGACGATCGTGGTGCCGTGCGGCAGCGCATCGCCGTGGCCGCCGAAGTCGGCGCCGGTTTTGTTCACGGGCAGGAGTTCGGGCGCCTGGCGGCGGAGAAGTTCAGAGAACGAGGATAGGTCGACGCGCACGTGAGGAGCATAAGAGTGATCGCGGACGTGAGGAGCATAAGAGTGATCGCGCACGTGTGGAGCATAGGCAGCTTGAGGGACGGCGGTCGCTCCGGGGAGCGGTGACGGAAAGGACAGCTGATCGCGGTGCGGCCAGCTCACTGTCCACCCTTCTGGACGTACGCGCGGACGAAGTCCTCGGCGTTCTCCTCGAGAACGTCATCGATTTCGTCGAGCAGATCGTCGGTCTCCTCGGTCAGCTTCTCGCGACGCTCCTGCCCGGCGGCCGTGCTGCCGGTGAGGTCGTCGTCCTCGCCGCCACCACCGCCTCGCTTGGTCTGCTCCTGAGCCATCGCTGCCTCCTGCATCGTCTTCGGCGGGCCGTGTCGCCGCCCGCCGGTTACTCCACCCTACCGTTGCGCGGCAGAATTGCCGGGGATAGCGCGGTTAGTTGGTGAGCTGTTCTACCAATTCGACGGCGCTGTCGACGGAGTCCAGCAACGCCCCGACGTGCGCTTTGCTGCCCCGCAACGGCTCCAGGGTTGGGATCCGGACGAGCGAATCGCCGCCGAGATCGAAGATCACCGAATCCCAGCTGGCCGCCGCGATGTCGGCGCCGAAGCGGCGCAGGCACTCGCCGCGGAAGTAGGCGCGGGTGTCGGTTGGCGGCGAGTCGACAGCATCGCGCACCGCCTGTTCGGTGACCAGCCGCTTCATCGATCCCCGCGCGACGAGCCGGTTGTAGAGCCCCTTGTCGAGACGCACGTCGGAGTACTGCAGGTCGACCAGGTGCAGACGCGGCGCCGACCAGCCGAGGTTCTCGCGGTTACGGAACCCCTCGAGGAGGCGCAGTTTCGCTGGCCAGTCCAGGATCTCGGCGCACTCCATCGGATCGCGCTCGAGCAGGTCCAGCACGTTCGCCCAGGTCTGCACGACCTCGGCGGCACGCGGGTCGGGATCGCGGCTGTCCACCAGCTTGGCCACCCGGTCAAGGTAAATCCGTTGCAGCGCAAGGCCGGTCAGCTCGCGGCCATCGGTCAGCGCCACTGTGGCGCGCAGCGATGGGTCGCGGCTGATGACGTGTACGGCATGGACGGGCCGGGCCAGCGCCAGGTCGGTGAGGTCCATCCCCTCTTCGATCAGATCCAGCACCAGAGAGGTGGCCCCGAGCTTGAGGTACGTCGAGGTCTCGGCGAGGTTCGCGTCGCCGATGATGACGTGTAGTCGCCGGTACTTGTCGGCGTCGGCATGCGGCTCGTCGCGGGTATTGATGATGCCGCGTTTGAGCGTTGTCTCCAGCCCGACCTCGACCTCGATGTAGTCGGAGCGCTGTGACAGCTGGAAGCCGGGTTCGTCGCCCGACGGGCCGATCCCCACCCGCCCCGAGCCGGTGATGACCTGGCGGGACACCAAAAAGGGCGTCAGGCCCGCAATCACCGCTGAGAATGGCGTCTGGCGCGACATCAGGTAGTTCTCATGTGAACCGTAGGACGCGCCCTTGCCGTCCACGTTGTTCTTGTAGAGCTGCAGTTTCGCCGCCCCCGGCACGCTGGCGACGTGGCGCGCGGCGGCCTCCATCACCCGTTCGCCCGCCTTGTCCCAGATCACGGCGTCCAGCGGGTCGGTGCACTCGGGCGCCGAGTACTCCGGGTGGGCGTGGTCGACGTACAACCGGGCCCCGTTGGTCAGGATCATGTTGGCCGCGCCGACCTCGTCGGCATCGACCACCGGCGGCGGTCCCGCCGACCGGCTCAGGTCGAAACCCCGGGCGTCTCGCAGCGGGGACTCGACCTCATAGTCCCACCGCGTGCGCTTGGCCCGCTGGATGCCGGCGGCGGCCGCATACGCCAGCACCGCCTGCGTCGACGTCAGGATCGGATTTGCGGTGGGGTCGGACGGCGACGAGATGCCGTACTCGACCTCTGTTCCGATAATCCGTTGCATATCCCCAGCCTAGGTGACGGCCCGAAGTAGCCTGCGACCGTGCCTTCTGAGCGAGACGATCGCGAGGCGGTTCGTTGCCGTGCTCGGCACGACCATGGCCGCCGCGAGCCATCCGGTGACCATGGGTCCGCGAGGACTTCTGTTGTGGCGGACAGCAACGCAGCTGGCCGGTCCGCCGCACCGGCGGCCCGTGCACGACTAAGGGAGGGAGAGCCCGATGGTGCCTTCTGCGGAGGTCGCCCGGCGGCGTGCCGCCGACCGATGGTTTCTCGAGCGCGGGTTGCCCGCGGTGCTGCGACCGGGAGCGCTTGTCCGGCGACTGTGGCCTCGGTCGGCACCGGCCATGGCGACCTTCGCGGTGTTCATGGCCAACTCCATTTTGGTTGTCCTGTTCACCGGCAAACACACGATTGACATCGACGGCCATCCGACCCGCACCGAGTGGTTCGTGCTGGCCCTGGTGGTTCTCGTGCTGCCCGTGGCGGCGCTTGTCGGCTGGCGGGTATCGCGCATGCAGTCGATACGCCGCCGCACGGTCGTCGGCGTTGTGGCGTTCGCGGTGGTGATCGCGGGCGGATTGCTGGGCGGCCCCAGCCCGCGCATCGGCGCGAACCTGATCTTCGAAGCCGTTGTGATCGTGATCGGACTGGCCCTCACCGCGTGCGGGGTCGGCTCCATACTCGGCTGGGGTTTGCGCACCGCGCTGGAGAACCTCTCGCTCATCGGGTCGCTGTTCGTCCGCGCGCTTCCCGTGGTGCTGCTGACCGTTCTGGTCTTTTTCAATACCTATGTGTGGACGATGGCGTCGATCATCACCCGGCCCCGGCTGGCGCTGGCACTGCTGTTTCTGTCTTTCCTGGCCGTCGCGTTCATCACGTCGGCCACCATCGACCGGGTACGACCGATGAGGTCCCGCCCGCATTTGGCCGAGGGCGATCACGTCAAGTTGGCGGGTACGCCTTTCGAGTCGATGCCCGATCCGGCTGTCGCCCCGCCGATGTCGCGTATCGAACGCTGGAATGTGAACTTCGTGCTGGTGACATCCCAGGTGCTGCAGGTCGGGCTGGTCGCGATCGTCGCCGCGCTCATCTTCCTGATACTCGGCCTGATCCTGCTCAGCCCGGAGCTTTTGGCGCAGTGGACCCGCAACGGCCCGAGCGACGGGCAGTTCTTCGGTATGACGCTGCCGGTTCCGCAGGCGCTTATCCAGATCAGCATGTTCCTGGCCGCGTTGACATTCATGTACATCAGTGCGCGCGCGGTCGGCGACGCCGAGTACCGGAGCCGCTTCATCGACCCGTTGATCGACGATCTGCGCCTGACTTTGGTCGCGCGTAGCCGATACCGCGCGGCCGTTGCGCGGACGGACCAGTAACCGACTTGCTCGATACCAGTGCTGACACTGACGCTCACGAGCGGGCGTGTCTGCGACACGCCACGCCGCAATTCACCGGCATCTTGCGCACGCTCGTCAGCGCGTGAACTGCAACGAATAGCTGTTCGCGACATCGTCTTGCGTCACGCACGCGTCGCGGCCAGTGGTGTCGACGACAATGGGTGAGCTCGGCGTGCTCGTCTCGTAACTCCATCCCCGCGGCAGCGACAGTCGGCTCGCAAGACTGGGGAGATCGGCGAGTGTCAGCGTCGGATCGACGGTCTGACTGCACGTCTGCATGATCCAGCGCCTGCCGTCCGGATCGACGAGTTCGTAGATCGTGCGGCCCGCGTCGAAGGTGAACACCGCTTTGCGGCTCACCGTGTTCTCGCTGTACGGCGCCGGGTTCCTCGAGGAGAGCGCGACCGTCGCCTGCCGGATCATCTCCAGCCCGCCAAACGTTTTGCGCTGCATCGACTCTCGACGGACCTTGCCGATGCTGCTCATCAGCCAGTAGCGCGGCCCGTTCAGCAGTGCGGCGACGGCACTGTTCTCCTCGGCGATCGCTTTCGCGTCCAGCTTGTCCCACAACTCGGCTGGACAATCAGTTGAGCGGAAACGTGTTGTAGACCGTCGCCTCGGGACCTGAATCAGTGACCGCGACGAGAAGTACCTCGCCGTAGCGCTTGCCGAATACATCGCCGATCACGCTGACGTCATCGTCCGACATGACGCACAAGGTATCGCTCGCCGCACCACGAGCGGGACCTTTTGCACGTCCCGCGACGGCGTGTCGTGTCGCAGACACGCACGCCCGCGGAGGTGGGCTAGAGGTGGGCTATAGGTACTGGCCGAGGTTCGACTCGGTGTCGATGGCCCGCGACGCGCTCGACGACTTGCCGGTGACGAGCGTGCGGATGTAGACGATGCGCTCGCCCTTCTTGCCCGAGATCCGCGCCCAGTCATCGGGATTGGTGGTGTTGGGCAGGTCCTCGTTCTCGGCGAACTCGTCGACGATCGAGTCGAGCAGATGCTGGATGCGCAGACCCGGCTGGCCGGTCTCCAGCACCGACTTGATCGCGTTCTTCTTCGCGCGGTCGACCACGTTCTGAATCATCGCCCCGGAGTTGAAGTCCTTGAAATACATGACTTCCTTGTCACCGTTGGCATAGGTGACCTCGAGGAACCGGTTGTCGTCGATCTCGGCGTACATCCGGTCGACGACCTTCTCGATCATCGCCTTGATGCACAGCGCGCGGTCGCTGCCGAACTCGGCTAGGTCGTCGGTGTGAATCGGCAGTTCCTCGGTGAGGTACTTGCTGAAGATGTCCTGCGCCGCTTCGGCGTCCGGGCGCTCGATCTTGATCTTCACATCCAAGCGGCCGGGCCGCAGGATCGCGGGGTCGATCATGTCCTCGCGGTTGGACGCGCCGATCACGATGACGTTCTCCAGCCCCTCGACACCGTCGATCTCCGACAGCAGCTGCGGGACCACGGTGGTCTCGACGTCGGAGCTCACGCCCGTGCCTCGGGTGCGGAAGATGGAGTCCATCTCGTCAAAGAACACGATCACCGGCGTGCCCTCGGACGCCTTCTCGCGGGCCCGCTGGAAGATCAGCCGGATGTGCCGTTCGGTCTCGCCGACGAACTTGTTCAGCAGCTCGGGGCCCTTGATGTTGAGGAAGTACGACTTGGCCTCGCGGGCGTCGTCGCCGCGCACCTCGGCCATCTTCTTGGCCAGCGAGTTGGCCACGGCCTTGGCGATCAGCGTCTTGCCGCAGCCGGGAGGGCCGTACAGCAGCACGCCCTTCGGCGGGCGCAGCGAGTACTCCCGGTAGAGCTCCTTATGCAGGAACGGCAGTTCCACCGCATCGCGGATCTGCTCGATCTGCCGCGTCAGGCCGCCGATGTCGTGGTAGCTGACATCGGGCACCTCTTCCAGCACCAGGTCCTCGACCTCGGCCTTGGGAATGCGCTCGAACGCGTAGCCGGCCTTGGTGTCCACCAGCAGCGAGTCACCGGGCCGCAGCTTGCGCGGCCGCTCGTCACCGACCAGTTCGTCGTCGTAGCCGTCCGGCAGATCCTCCGATGCCACCAACGGCTCGGCCAGCCAGACAATGCGCTCCTCGTCGGCGTGCCCGACAACGAGCGCCCGGTTACCGTCGGAAAGAATTTCGCGCAGGGTGGAGATCTCTCCGACCGCCTCGAAGTGTCCGGCCTCGACGACGGTCAGCGCCTCGTTGAGACGGACCGTCTGCCCTTGCTTCAGAGAGTTCACGTCGATGTTGGGCGAGCACGTCAGCCGCATCTTGCGGCCGGAGGTGAACACGTCGACGGTGTCGTCCTCCTGAACGCCGAGGAGCACGCCGTAGCCGCTCGGCGGCTGACCGAGCCGGTCGACCTCCTCGCGCAACGCCAGCAACTGCTGGCGGGCCTCTTTGAGGGTCTCCATGAGCTTGGAGTTCCTGGCCGCGAGGGAATCGATCCTCGCCTCCAACTGATGCACATCCCGGGCGCTACGCAGGCCGCTCTGCGGGCCGACCGCGTTCTCCAACTGTTCGCGCAATACCGCCGCCTCCCGACGCAGCTGTTCCAGCTCTGCCGCGTCGTCGTCGGACATCGGTGTCCCGTAGGATTCAGAACGCTCTGACTCGCTCATGTTGCGCTCCCTCCCCGCACCGGAAGTTGGTGCAGTAACAACTTCAACGCTACCGGCGATTCAGCCTTTGTGTGCGGTGTAGGGATTCGACACACCAGCAACACTTGTTAACCTGAAGCCTGATCTTGTTCGATCGAAAGGACAATCGTGACCCTGAAATCCCTCGTTACCGGCGTTGCAGCAGCAGCTGCAGTGGGCGGCGCCGTGATGGGTGTGACGTCCATTGCATCCCCGGTGATCGCTTCCGCCGACGACTGCTCCGTCGACGCGGGCACTCTGCAAGGCGTGGTGGACACCCTGATTGCTCCCGGCGGCGACTTCGCAGGCCCCAAGGGTCAACTGATCTCCCCTCCCTTGGGCTTCACCACCGGCAAGCTCGCCAACGGCACGCTGCGGAATCTGTACGCGCAGGGCTCGTTGCCGACCCCGATCAGCGTGGGGGCGCCCACCTGCGCGGGTAACACGGCGACATCGCAGATCACCGCGGCCGGCCAGACCATGCCGATCACGTTCGTCAACGAGATGGGTAACTGGAAGGTCACCGCCGCCTCGGCGTCGTCGGTGCTCAGCGCATTGCGCTGACCCTGACCAACATGCGACAGCGACCAACGGTTATTCCGTTGGTCGCTGTCGCGTTTTGCGGCGTCATCACGGTGTCCGGGTGCAGCAGCGACGCGCCACCGCCGGCCGAGCCGTCGACGACAACGGCCGCCGCCACCGCGCCGGTCGCCCCGGTCTCCAAACCCCTGCCCCCGCCGGAGGCGCTCATCGATGTGCTCAACCGGCTGTCGGACCCCGCTGTGCCCGGCGCGCAGAAGACCGGCCTGGTGGAGTTGGCGACCGCCGACGATGCCGCGGCGCTGGACAAGTTCGGCAAGGCGCTGGCCGACAACGGCGCGCTGCCGCTGACGTTCGACGCCACCGACCTGAAGTGGTCGGAGACCGAGGCGGGCAACGTGGTGGCGACGGTCAACGTCACCACCGCCAACAAACCGCCCGGCACCTTCAGCTTCCCGATGGAGTTCACACCCGCGCGCGACGGGTGGCAGCTGACCCGTAAGACCGCCGACCTGCTGCTCGATTTCGGGGCGGCACAGACCACGACCTCGCCTCCGCCCTGACGATGTGGATCGGCTGGCTCGAGTTCGACCTGCTGCTCGGTGACGTGCATTCGCTCAAACAGAAGCGCTCCGCGATCCGGCCGGTGATCGCCGAACTGCAGCGGAGATTCGGTGTCGCCGCCGCCGAGACGGGTTCGGCGCAGCTGCACCGCCGCGCCGGTGTCGGGATGGCCGTGGTGTCGGGCGATCGCGCCCACGTGGTGGAGGTGCTCGACGCCGCCGAGCGCCTGGTCGCCGCGCGACCGGAGATGGAACTGCTGTCCGCGCGGCGCGGGCTGCGGCGCAGCGACGACGACTAGATCTGGCGCTTGCGGCGCAGCGGCATCGGCGCGACGGCGCCCGGGGCCAACTTCCGGGCGCTGATCAGAAACGCGGTGTGCCCGCGCATACTCTGCTGGGGACGCACGGCCAACCCCACCACATGCCAGCCGCGCTGCATCGTCTCCCATGCCCGCGGCTCGGTCCAGCACTGCTGCTCGCGCATCGCCTCGACGGTTCGCGACAACTGGGTCACGGTCGCCACATAGATCATCAACACGCCACCGGCCACCAGCGCCTCGGCGACCTTGCCCAGCACCTCCCACGGCGCCAGCATGTCCAGCACGACGCGGTCCACCTCGGGCCCGGCGTAGTCGGTGACGTCGGCGATCACGAGGTCCCAGTTCTCGGGCAGCTCACCGAAGAAGGTGGCGACGTTGCGTTTCGCGTGCTCGGCGTGGTCATCGCGCACCTCGTAGGACACCACCCGCCCGGCCGGCCCGACGGCACGCAGCAGCGAGCACGTCAGCGCGCCCGAGCCCGCGCCCGCCTCCAGCACGCGGGCCCCGGGGAAGATGTCGCCCTCGTGCACGATCTGGGCCGCGTCCTTCGGATAGATCACCTGCGCGCCCCGTGGCATCGACATCACGTAATCGACGAGCAGGGGCCGCAGAACCAGGAACGGATCGCCGTTGACGGCCTTGACAACACTGCCCTCCGGCAGCCCGATCACGGCGTCGTGGGGAATCACTCCGCGGTGGGTGTGGAACTCGCCGCCCTCAGCCAGCACCACGGTGTAGCGCCGGCCCCTGACGTCGGTGAGCTGAACACGATCACCGACTTCGAACGGACCGGTTCTTCGCACAGCTGACCAGCCTGCCAGCAGACGCGCCGACGCACGTGCCCGGGGTTGTCGGACAGGAGCCATAAGCTGCCCGTCATGGACCAGCATGAGGTCCCGTCGCCACCGCCGGAGCATCGGAGACCGGCGCTGTCACCATCGCGCGCCAGCGACTTCAAACAGTGTCCGCTGCTGTACCGGTTCCGCGCCATCGACCGGTTGCCGGAACCGCCGTCGACCGCGCAGCTGCGTGGTTCGGTGGTGCACGCGGCACTGGAACAGCTCTACGCGTTGCCGGCGCCAGATCGCGTCCCCGACGCCGCGAGGTCGCTGGTCGAACCCGCCTGGGAGCGGGTCGTCGCCGCGCAGCCCGACCTCGCCGACGGGTTCGACCACACGGCACGCTCGGAACTGCTCGACGAGGCGCGGGCGCTGCTGTCGGGCTACTACCGGCTGGAGGACCCGACCCGGTTCGACCCGGAGAGCTGCGAGCAGCGCGTCGAAGTCGAACTGGCCGACGGAACCTTGCTGCGGGGGTTCGTCGACCGCATCGACGTCGCCGCCACCGGCGAGTTGCGGGTCGTCGACTACAAGACGGGCAAGGCGCCCCCGGAGGCGCGCGCACTGGCCGAGTTCAAGGCGATGTTCCAGATGAAGTTCTACGCGGTCGCCCTGTTGCGGTCGCGCGGTGTGCTGCCCGCCCGCCTGCGGCTGCTGTATCTGGCCGATGGTCAGGTCCTCGACTACTCCCCCGACCTCGAGGAGCTGGAGCGCTTCGAGAAGACGCTGATTGCAATCTGGCGCGCCATTCAGTCTGCCGGTGCCACAGGCGATTTCCGCCCGCATCCGTCGCGTTTGTGTGACTGGTGCGCCCACCATGCGCACTGCCCTGTGTTCGGTGGGACACCGCCGCCCTACCCGGGGTGGCCCGAACACCCCGCCGAAGGCGGCGAGGACGCGGTGCTGTACTCGGCGGAGCCCGCTGCGTGACACGTTGCCACTACCGTCGGCTCGGCGTCGACGGCGACGTTCAGAGCTTCGAATCCACCGACTACACCAGAAGCAACTGGGATCCCGCGATTCAGCACGGTTCACCGCCACTGGCACTGATGACGAAGCTGATCGAGGAGCTCAGCGAGAACACAGCTGAGTCGCGGTTGCGCATCGGCCGCGTGTCGATGGACGTCCTCGGCGCGATCCCCGTTGCGCCGGTGCGGGTGCGGGCCTGGGTCGACCGTCCGGGCAGCCGCATCTCCCTGCTGGCGGCCGAGATGGTGGCCGCGCGTCCGGGCGGTGCCGACCGTGCGGTCGCGCGCGCATCGGCGTGGCTGTTGGCGACCAGCGACACCGTCGACGTCGCCACCGACCGCTTCCCGCCGCTCGTCGAAGGCGAGGCGGATCCGGTGCCACACAACTGGGAAGGCGCGACGGGCTATCTGGAGGCGATCAGCTGGCGTAGGCAGGTCGAGCTCGACAACGGTTCGCCGGTGGTGTGGATGAGTCCGCTCGCCCATCTCGTGGACGCCGAGGAGATGACACAGATGCAGCGGCTGGCGCTGGTGGTCGATTGCGCCAACGGGGCGGGCGCGGCGATCGACCCCGCGGCGTTCGTCTTCATGAACACCGACACCGCGATGCATCTTCACCGCGTGCCCCGCGGTAACGACTTCGCGCTGCGTGCCCGGGGTTCGGTCGGGCCCGACGGCATCGGCGTCACCACCGCCGAGATCTTCGACCGGAACGGGTTCATCGGAACGTGTGCGCAGACGCTGCTGATCCAGCGGCGCACCGAGCGTATATAGGATTGCATCTATATAGACATCATGCAATACTCAAGGGCATGGACGTCTTCGAGGCGGTTGCCGAACGCAGTAGACGCGCTTTGCTCGACGCCCTCACCGGCGGCGAGAGAACAGCAGGCGAACTCGTCGCCACGCTGCCTGGCCTGACTCAGCCGACGGTGTCGCGGCATCTGCGGGTGCTTCGCGAGGTCGGGTTGGTCGAGGTGCGGCCCGACGCCCAGCGGCGGATCTATGCGCTGCGAGCCGACGGGCTTGTCGAGATCGATGAGTGGATCGAGCGCTACCGGCGGTATTGGACCGGCCATCTCGATGCGCTGGAACGCCACCTTCACGACAAGCTCGGAGACACCAGATGACCGGGCGCGAGGGAAAACTCACCGTGCAGGGCGATCGCGCCGTGCTGACGTTCGAACGGCGACTGCCCTATCCCGTCGAAGCCGTGTGGTCGGCGATCGCCGATCCCGACGAGCGGGCGCAATGGTTCGGCGAGACGACCATCGACGCGCGCGAAGGCGGGCTGATCGACATGGTGGCCACCGGCCCGCCACTGCCGGTGGAGAAGAAGCGAATGACCGGCCGCATCCTCGTGTGGGATCCCCCGCGCGTGCTCGAACACGAATGGAAGCAGGCCATCGTCGAAGACAGCGTCGTGCGCTACGAACTCCACCCCGACGGTGAGGGCACCCTGCTCCGCTTCATCCACCGCGGACTCGGGCCGCGCAATGCGACGGGGTTCCGGGCCGGCACCCACGCGTTCCTCGATCGGTTGGAGGCCTACCTGTCCGACGACGAGCTACCCGACTGGGGCCTCAGGCGCCAGGAGATCGTCCAAGCAGAGTTGGAGTCGAAGTAACATGCTTCACAATGGATCTCACATCGCAGCACCGGCGATCGCCGTTGCCTACCACTCCGGGTTCGGCCACACCGCAGAGCTAGCCGGTGCGGTCGCCGGTGGCGCCAGGGACGCGGGCGGCCAGGTCACGCTCATTGCCGTCGACCACATCACGGACGACGAATGGGCAATCCTCGATGGCGCCGACGCCATCGTGTTCGGCAGCGCGACCTACATGGGTAACGTCTCGGCGGCCTTCCAGGCGTTCGCCGAGCAGACCGGACGGCGGTGCATGAACGGCACGTGGCGGGACAAGGTGTCAGCGGGCTTCACGAACTCCGGCGCCAAGGCCGGCGACAAGATGCACACGTTGACGTCGTTGGCGGTGTTCGCCGCCCAGCACCACATGCATTGGGTCAACTTGGGATTGGCCGCGGGCTGGAACAGCTCGGCCGGAAGCGAGGACGACCTCAACAGGCTCGGCTTCTGGCTCGGTGCGGGCGGGCAGACCGATGTGGACGCAGGCCCGGATCGGGTGCATGACTCCGATCTCCGGACATGCCGCCATCTCGGGCAGCGCGTCGCGACGGTGACGCGACAACTCAACCTTGGTCGAGCGGCGTCATCTCCTGCAACATCGTCGGCACCAGCTCGCTGACCGTCGGGTGGATGTGCATCGTCCTGGAGATTGCGGTGTAGGGGTCCTTGGCCGACATCACATCGAGGAGCGAATGAACGACCTCATCCCCGCCGACACCCAGGATCGCGGCGCCGAGAATCTCCTTCGTCTCGGCGTCGACGACCACCTTCATGAAGCCCTGCGTCTCGCCTTTCTCGACGGCGCGTCCGACCCGCGTCATCGGCCGCTTGCCCACCAACGCTTTTCGGCCCGATTTGCGCACCTGGTCGACGGTCATCCCGGCGCGACCGAGCGGCGGGTCGATGTAGAGGGCGTAGGTCGGCACGCGGTCGCTGATCTTGCGGGGATCGTCGTCGAGCAGGTTGGCGGCCACGATCTCGAAGTCGTTGTACGAGGTGTGGGTGAACGCGCCCCGGCCGTTGCAGTCGCCCATCGCCCAGATGTGGTCGACGTTGGTCCGGCACTGGTCGTCGACGACGATATGGCCGCGGTCATCGGTCTGCACACCGGCGTTCTCCAGGCCGAGATCGTCCGTGTTCGGCCTGCGCCCGACCGCCATCAACAGGTGCGTGCCGGCGATGGGGTCGGCGCCATCGCGCGGCGTCACCTCGAAACCGTTGTCCCGCTTGCGGAATGAAATCGCCGTCGCATTGAGTTCCACGGAGATTCCCTCGTTCTCCAGGATGCCCTTGATCGCCGCCGATACGTCGTCATCCTCGCGGGACGTCAGGCGTGGCCCCTTTTCGATGACCGTCACGCGGGCGCCGAAGCGCCGGTACATCTGGGCGAATTCGAGCGCGATGTAGCTGCCGCCGATGACGACGAGATGCTCTGGCAGAGCATCCAGATCGAGGATGCCGACATTCGTCATGTAGTCGATATCGGCCAGCCCCGGCATCTCCGGGGCCACGGCGCGACCACCGACGTTGAGAAAGATCTTGTCCGCGTGCAGGACCTGGTCGTTGACCCGGATCGTGTGCGGATCCTCGAACCGGGCGTGTCCGCGGATCAGCGTGCAGTTGTCCATGCCCTCGAGCCACGACTCGACGCCGCTGCGGTCGTCGAGCATGATCTTGTCTTTGCGCACTTTGACCTTCGTCATGTCGACGCTGACTTCGCCTGTGCCGACGCCGTATTCAGCGCCGCGACGTGCGATGTGGGCCGCGTGGGCGCTGGCCACCAGCGTCTTCGTGGGAATGCAACCGGTGTTGACGCAGGTGCCGCCGACCAGCTTGCGTTCGATCACCGCCACCGTGTGCCCGGCCTCGGTCAGCCTTCCCGCCAGGGGTGGGCCGGCCTGGCCGGCACCGATGATGATCGCATCGAATTTCTGTGCTGCATTTGCCATTCAGATGACCGAGGTCAGGGCGACGACGGCGAATCCGCCGACAATCGCGATGGCGTCCTCGACCAGCGCGACGGGCAGGTCGCGTCCACCGTTGGCGGCAACGAGGCGCTTGCGGGCCTCCGCGCCGCCGAGAGTGCCGATGACCGCGCCGATCAAGGCCGCTCCGATGGCACCGATGACCACCCACACCGTCGGATTGAGCACCGCGCCGGTAGCGAGCACAGCTCCCGAGAACGCGCCGGTGAACAGCCTGGCGCCGAATTGCATCGGCACCCGCCGGCTCGGTGTGCTCGGCAGCTGGTCGGTCACCAGCTCGCCCAGCGCAAGGATCGTCAGGACGGTGACCGTGATGGGGTGCGCCACCCAGTGCGCCCAGGTGGCGTCGAGGTTGATCCAGCCGAGAGCCCCGGCCCAGGCGACGGCCGCTGGGGCGGTCAGTGCGCGCAGACCGGCGATCACACCGATCAGCAGAGCGAACAACAGCACCAGGAAATACGTCATACGAACCTCCGGACCGGTGAAAACGTCACCCGGACGCTAACACGCAGATACCGGGGGCACCGGGCGATCAGAACCGGCAGAACCTGACGTCGGAGGCCAGTATTGCCTTCGCGCCGATGGCTGCGAGCTCGTCCATGATCGCGTTGACGTCGCGACGTGGGACCAGCGCGCGCACCGCCACCCATGCGGGGTCGGCCAGCGGCGCGATGGTCGGCGACTCCAGGCCCGGAGTGACGGCGGTGGCCGCGTCCAGGACGCTGCGCGGGCAGTCGTAGTCCAGCATCAGGTACTGCTGGCCGAACACCACACCCTGCACGCGCGCAGCCAGCTGGTCGCGGGCGGCAGCGTTGTCGATGCCGGGGTCGGTGTGTTCGATCAGCACCGCCTCCGAATCGCACAGCGGCTCACCGAACGCGACCAGGTCGTGCAGTCCGAGCGTGCGGCCCGAGCCGACGACATCGGCGATGGCATCGGCCACCCCGAGGGCGACGGAGATCTCGACGGCCCCGTCGAGACGGATCACGGTCGCCTCGATCTCGTTCGCGGCCAGATGTTTTCGAACCAGATTCGGGAATGCGGTGGCGATCCGTCTGCCTGCGAGATCGGCGACGGTCCAGTCGCGACCCTTCGGTGCGGCGTACCGGAACATGGATGAGCCGAAGCCAAGGGCCAATCGCTCGCGAACGGGCGCATCGGATTCGGCGGCGAGGTCGCGACCGGTGATACCGAAATCGAGCTGCCCCGATCCGACGTAGATCGCAATGTCCTTGGGGCGCAGAAAGAAGAACTCGACGTTGTTCGCCGGGTCGATGACCGTCAGGTCCTTCTGGTCGGCGCGGCGCCGGTAACCGGCCTCCGAGAGGATCTCGGCGGCGGGCTCGCTCAGCGTGCCCTTGTTGGGGACCGCGACCCGCAGCATGCCGCTCGTCGATGAGCCACTTGGGCGAAGAGGAGACATCACAGCTTTCCGTAGACGTCGTCGAGGGACAGCCCGCGGGAGATCATCAGCACCTGTGTCCAATACAGCAACTGGCTGATCTCCTCGGCCAGCGCCTCGTCGCCCTCGTGCTCGGCGGCCAGCCACACCTCGCCGGCCTCCTCGAGGATCTTCTTGCCCAGCCCGTGCACGCCGCCGTCCAGCGCGGCGACGGTGCCGCTGCCGTTGGGCCGGGTGCGCGCCTTATCACTGAGCTCGGCGAACAGCGCGTCGAAGGTCTTCACGGCTCGCGATTGTTCCACGTGGGCCGGTGCTCGGTCACGCGGGTTTGGACAGGCCGGCTACGTCTTCGCTGCGGGGTGACCCTCGTGAACGATGTCGGCGTGCATGTCCTCCAGCGACACACCCTTGGTCTCCTGCACCCACCGCCAGACGAACAGGAACGACAGCACCGCGCAGAGCCCGTAGAACCCGTAGGCCAGACCGAGGTGATCGCGCAGCCCGGGGAAGGTGACGGTGATCAACCAGTTCGCCGCCCACTGCCCTGCCGCTGCCAGGCCGAGGGCGGCCGCACGGATGCGGTTCGGGAACATCTCACCCAGCAGCACCCACACCACCGGGCCCCAGGACATGCCGAACGCGACCACGAACAGGTTCGCCGCGATCAACGCGATCACCCCAGAGGCGCCGGGCAGGCTGGGGTTGCCGTCGGCGCCCACGGTGGCGTTGGCGAAGATCACCGACATCGTGATCAGCGTGACGGCCATCCCGGACGATCCGATGAGCAGGAGCGGCTTGCGTCCGATCCTGTCGATCAGCGCGATCGCGATAAGCGTGGTCAGCACGTTGATGACCGACGTGATCACGGTGTAGACGGCGGACTCGTCGACGCTGAATCCGACCGCCTGCCAGAGCACGTTGGAGTAGTAGAAAATGACGTTGATGCCGACGAACTGCTGGAAGATCGACAGCCCGAGGCCGACCCAGACGATTCCGTAGATTCCGCCGGACGGCTTGCGCAGATCGCGCCAGGACGGCTTGTCCTCTCGCTCCAGCGTGTCCCTGATGCGGGTGATGGTGATTTCGAGGTTCTTCTGCCCGAGCAGCGTGCTCAGCACCTTGCGAGCTTCCGGAATGCGATGGCTGGCAACCAGGTAGCGCGGCGACTCCGGAATCGTGAACGCCAGCCCCCCGTACAGCACCGCAGGCACTGCCATCACCAGGAACATCCAGCGCCACGCGTCGAGCCCGAACCACAGCGGCTCGTTGGGTCCCCCTGCAGCGAACTGCAGCAGCCAGTTGACCGCGAACGACAGAAAGATACCGGACACGATGGCCAGCTGCTGCAGCGAGCCCAGTCGGCCCCGGATGCTCGGCGGTGAGGTTTCGGCGATGTAGGCCGGCGCGATGACGGACGCGACTCCGACGCCGATACCGCCGATGATGCGGAAGAGGACGACGGCCCAGACCTCGTGCGCGAAGCCGGTGCCGAAGGCACTGATGAAGAACAGCACCGCCGCGATCTTCATGACAGCGATGCGGCCGATCTTGTCGGCGATCCGGCCCGCGGTCATGGCTCCGGCCGCCGCACCGAGCAGCGCCGACGCGACGGCGAAACCGAGTTCGGTGTTCCCGATGCCGAAGTCCTCCTGGATCGAAGCGACCGCACCGTTGATGACGGCGCTGTCGTATCCGAACAGCAGACCGCCCAAGGCCGCCACCGAGGCGATCCGGACGGCGGTGTGCCCCGACGCGAAGTCCTCGTCGGCGATCGGTAACGACGAGTCGTCACCTACGGGTGCATTGGAACCTGCCATGGGCGTCCCTTTCGCAGCGCTGCGTGACCTGGGTCACTTGAGTACCCCTGTCTTACCATCGGCAAGCACGCGGCGGGGGGAGTTAGGCCGAGCGCTCCCCGACGTCACCGTTGAGGCGGGCGTGGATGCGTCGCAGATCGCCCGAATCCAGTCCGGCCAGCGAACTCGCGCGCGCCCGCCTCGGCCCGTGCGGCACCTCGACGTCGTTGGGCACCACCAACACCGGGCATCCTGCGCGCTCTGCCGCCGCAGTTCCGGTGACCGAGTCCTCGACCGCCAAACACTGCTCCGGCTCGAGTCCCAGCAAAGCGGCTGCTCGAAAATACGGATCGGGTGCCGGCTTGCCGCTCGGCACTTCGTCACCGCAGACCGTGACCGAGAAGTATTGCCGACCAATGCCATTGAGTGCCCGCTCGGTGAGGGCTCGCTCCGTATTGGTAACCAGCGCCATCGGTGTGCGCTCGGCGGCAAGTGCCTGCAACAGTTCCCTGGCACCGTCACACCACGGCAGTCCACCCTCGAAAAGTTCGGCGGTGTAGTCGTTCAGCCAGCGGCTGGACTCGGCCATCGCATCGGGATCGAGATCGAGGCCGAGGTCCGTGTAGACGATCCGCATGGTGTTCTCGGCGACGCTGCCCACCATCGAGGCGCGCACGGTTGGAGTCAGCGTCCCGCCCAGCCTGTCGTAGAGCGCGGCCAGCGAGACATCCCAGACCTTTTCGGAGTCGACAAGGGTGCCGTCCATGTCCCACAGGACAGCCTTCATGACGCAGTCTCCGCCGCCTCCGAAGCGGCGGCCACCGCCGCGGATTCGGTGGATTGCCCCGGATGGAGGCCGCGATGCACGGCAACCGACCGCGCCGCTACGCGAGTAGGTGAACCGGAAGCGTTCGGCCGAATCATGTTTCGACTCGGTGAGCACGACGACGCCGTCACAGCTCAGTCCTCCGGGTTGTAGCCGAGGTTGGGGGCAAGCCAGCGCTCGGCTTCGGCAAGCGTCCAGCCCTTGCGCTTCGCATAGTCGGCGACCTGGTCCTGAGCCAACCGGCCGACCACGAAGTACTGCGACTGCGGATGCGAGAAGTACCAGCCGCTGACGGCGGCACCGGGCCACATCGCCATCGACTCGGTCAGCTCGATGCCGGTGCGCTCCTTGACGTCCATCAACTCCCAGAGCGTCGTCTTCTCAGTGTGCTCCGGGCAGGCGGGATAGCCGGGGGCCGGGCGGATTCCGACGTACTTCTCACCGATGAGCGCGTCGTTGTCCAACTGCTCGTCGGGCTGGTATCCCCAGAACTCCCTGCGGACGCGTTGGTGCATCCGTTCGGCGAATGCCTCGGCCAGCCGGTCGGCGATCGACTCCAGCAGGATCGCGTTGTAGTCGTCGTTCGCCGCCTTGAATTCGGAAATCTTGTCGCCGCTGCCGAGTCCCGAGGTAACGGCGAAGGCGCCGACGTAGTCGGCCAGGCCGGTGTCCTTGGGAGCGACGAAGTCACCCAGCGACCGGTTCGGGATGCCGTCGCGGTGCTGGCCCTGCTGACGCAGGTTGTGCAACGTGGTCAGCACCTGGGTACGGGTCTCGTCGGTGTACACCTCGATGTCGTCGCCGACCGCGTTCGCGGGGAAGAAGCCGATCACCCCGTTGGCCGTCAGCCACTTCTCCTTGATCAGGGTGTCGAGCATCTCCTGGGCGTCGTCGTACAGCTTGCGGGCGGCCTCGCCCGACGCCGGGTTGTTGAGGATGTCGGGGAACCTGCCCTTCATCTCCCAGGCGTTGAAAAACGGCTGCCAGTCGATGTACTCGCGCAGCTCGGCCAGGTCGTAGTCATGAAAATCGCGTATTCCCGTCCCTTGCGCGGGCACCGGCGGCGTGTAGCCGTCCCACTCGATCGGCGTCCGGTTGGCGCGCGCCTTCTGCAGCGTCAGCATCGGCCGCTGGTTCTTCTGAGCGTGCCGTTCGCGCAGGGATGCGTAGTCATTCTCCGTCGCCTCGAGGAGGGCTGGACGCTGCTTGTCGTCGAGGAGCGCGGCAGCGACCGGTACCGAGCGGGACGCGTCCTTGACCCAGACCACCGGACCCTTTCGCCGCGGCGCCACCTTCACGGCCGTGTGGGCGCGCGAGGTGGTCGCACCGCCGATCAGCAGCGGGATCTCCAGCCCCTCGCGTTCCATCTCGACGGCGAAGTTGACCATCTCGTCCAGCGACGGAGTGATCAGGCCGGACAGCCCGATGATGTCGGCGTCGTGTTCCTTCGCCGCGTCCAGGATCTTCTGGGCCGGCACCATCACGCCGAGGTCGATCACTTCGAAGTTGTTGCACTGCAGGACGACTCCGACGATGTTCTTGCCGATGTCGTGGACGTCGCCCTTCACGGTCGCCATGATGATGGTGCCGTTGGTGTCCTTGGACGAAGACGTGCCGGACGCTGTGTTCTCGGCCTTTTCCGCCTCGATGTACGGCAGCAGGTAGGCCACGGCCTTCTTCATCACCCGCGCCGACTTCACGACCTGGGGAAGAAACATCTTGCCCGAGCCGAAGAGGTCGCCGACGACGTTCATGCCGTCCATCAGCGGACCCTCGATCACCTCGATCGGCCGACCACCCGCCCCGGCAATCTCGGCCCGCAATTCCTCGGTGTCGTCGTCGACGTGAGCGTCGATCCCCTTGACCAGCGCGTGTGTTATCCGCTCGCGGACCGGGAGGCTGCGCCACTCGGCCGCCTGCGGATCCTCACCCTTGTCCTTGCTGTTGAACCGTTCAGCGATCTCCAGCAGCCTCTCGGCGGCGTCCTCGCGCCGGTTCAGCACGACGTCGGTGATGCGGTCCCGCAATTCGGAGTCGATCGAGTCGTAGGGGACCAGCGCGCCGGCGTTGACGATGCCCATGTCCAGGCCGGCGTTGATGGCGTGGTACAGGAACACCGCGTGGATCGCCTCGCGGACGGGATTGTTGCCGCGGAACGAGAAAGACACGTTCGAGATGCCGCCGGAGATGTGCACGCCTGGCAAGTTCTCCTTGATCCAGGCGCAGGCCTCGATGAAGTCGATCCCGTACGTCGCGTGCTCCTCGATACCGGTCGCCAGCGCGAAGCAGTTCGGGTCGAAGATGATTTCCTCGGGCGGGAAGCCGACCTCCTCGGTCAGGATCCGGTAGGCGCGCCCGCAGATCTCCTTGCGGCGCTCCAGGTTGTCAGCCTGCCCCTGCTCGTCGAAGGCCATCACGACGACGGCGGCGCCATACTTGCGGCACAGCCGCGCCTCGCGGACGAACTTCTCCTCGCCCTCCTTCATGGAGATCGAGTTCACGATCGGCTTGCCCTGCACGTTCTTCAGGCCCGCCTCGATGACCTCCCACTTGGAGGAGTCGACCATCACCGGGACGCGGCTGATGTCAGGCTCGGCCGCGACCAGCTTGGTGAACCGGTCCATCGCGGCAACGCCGTCGATCATGCCCTCGTCCATATTGATGTCGATGACCTGCGCACCCACCTCGACCTGCTGAAGAGCGACCGACAGGGCGGTGTCGTAGTCCTCGGCCTTGATCAGGTTGCGGAACCGGGCGGAGCCGGTGATGTTGGTGCGCTCACCGATGTTTACGAACAGGGATTCGTCGGTGATGTTGAGCGGCTCCAGACCCGCGAGCCGGGTGGCAACCTCGATCTCCGGCACCTCGCGGGGCGGCTTGCCTTCGACGACCTTGGCGATCTCGGCGATGTGCGCCGGTGTGGTTCCGCAGCAACCGCCCACCAGGTTGACCAGGCCGGCCTCGGCGAAATCGGCAACGTAGCCGGCCTGACGCTTCGGGGACTCGTCGTATTCGCCGAAGGCGTTGGGCAGGCCGGCATTCGGGTAGCAGGAGACGAACGTGTCCGCGATCCGCGACATCTCGGCGAGGTAGGGCCTCATCTCCGGCGCGCCGAGGGCGCAGTTGAGGCCCACTGCGAGTGGCTTGGCGTGCCGGATTGAATTCCAGAAAGCTTCGGTGACCTGACCGGACAAGGTCCGTCCGGACGCATCGGTGATGGTGCCCGAGATGATCACCGGCCAGCGGCGTCCGCGATCCTCGAAGAGCGTCTCGATGGCGAACACGGCGGCCTTGGCGTTCAGCGTGTCGAAGATCGTCTCGACGATGAGGAGGTCGGCCCCACCGTCGACCAGGCCGGTGGCCGCGTCGAGGTAGGCGGCGACCAGCTGGTCGTATGAGACGTTGCGGGCTCCAGGGTCGTTGACGTCCGGCGAGATCGACGCGGTCCGCGTCGTCGGCCCGAGGGCGCCGGCGACGTAGCGGGGTTTCTCCGGGGTGCTGAACTCGTCGCAGGCTTGGCGGGCCAGCGCGGCGCCGGCGTAGTTCAATTCGTAGCTCAGCTCGGCCATGCTGTAGTCGGAGAGCGAGACCGCGTTCGCGTTGAACGTGTTGGTCTCCACGATGTCGGCGCCCGCCTCGAGGTACTCGCGGTGGATCTCCTCGATGATGTGCGGTTGGGTCAAGTTGAGCAGGTCGTTGTTGCCGACGAGATCGCTCGGCCAGTCGGAGAACCGCTCGCCGCGGTAGCCTGCCTCGTCGGGCCGGTCCCGCTGGATCGCCGTGCCCATCGCACCGTCGATCACCAAGATCCGCCGGCTCAGGGCTGCGGTCAGTTCGTCGGTGCAGTCGGGGCGGATGTTCAGGTCAGGGGCGTTCACGTGCGTTCCTTCCACAGAGGAAGGCGTCCTTGACTTCGCCGAGCGTGGCGGTACCGGCTCATGACCCGGACCCGTTGCAACGCCTCTCGACCATAAAAGTCTACGTCTTCTCGTGATCGACGTCTGGACGCCCAGTTCTTTGGACTTGGGCGACGACCCGCGAACCTCATCGGCAGTGTCAGCCGCAATGTCGTGTCCCAGAGGTTAACCGGATTGCAGGCGAAGGTATTTCGTCTCGGCCGCGCCCTCGAGGTTGTTGACGTCGTCGAGGGTCGGGTCGTACAGGTGTTCGTTCGCGCGTGTCACACAGCCAGGGTAATCGGCTGCGCAGAGCCGAGCGCGGGTCGATGCCCATCGCCAGGCCCGGACAAGCCTTACGCTGGCGTAGTGACCCCGTCGGATGCGACCGGCCGCAAGCCCGCCGACCTGCCTGAACTGCGCAACACGATCGTGGTGGCAGCGTTCGAGGGGTGGAACGACGCCGGCGACGCGGCCAGCGACGCGCTTGAGCACCTGGACGCCATCTGGGAAGCGGAGCCGATCGTCGAGATCGATGACGAGGCCTATTACGACTACCAGGTGAACCGGCCGGTCATCCGTCAGGTCGACGGGGTGACCCGCGAACTGGTCTGGCCGTCGATGCACATCTCACACTGCAGGCCGCCGGGCTCGGAGCGGGACATTGTGCTGATGCACGGGGTCGAGCCGAATATGAGATGGCGCACATTCTGCGCCGAGTTGCTGGCCATCGCCGACAAGCTCAACGTCGACACCGTCGTCATCCTGGGTGCGCTGCTCGCGGACACACCGCACACGCGGCCCGTGCCGGTCTCCGGCGCCGCCTACTCCCCCGACTCGGCGCAGTTCTTCGGGCTCGAGGAGACCCGCTACGAGGGTCCCACCGGCATCGCGGGCGTGTTCCAGGACGCCTGCGTCGCGGCGGGCATTCCGGCCGTGACGTTCTGGGCCGCGGTGCCGCATTACGTCTCGCAGCCGCCGAACCCGAAGGCCACCGTGGCGCTGCTGCGCCGTGTCGAGGACGTCCTCGACATCGAGGTGCCGCTGGGCGACCTGCCCGCCCAGGCCGAGGAATGGGAGGAAGCGGTCAGCGAGATGACCGGCGAGGACGAGGAGATCGCCGAATACGTCGCCTCGCTCGAACAGCGCGGCGATGCCGAGGTGGACATGACCGAGGCGCTCGGCAAGATCGACGGCGACGCGCTGGCCGCCGAGTTCGAGCGCTACCTGCGCCGCCGCGGCCCCGGCTTCCGGGGCTGACCCACTTTGCCGCGAGCGTGCGTGTTGGCCCACGACACGCCGATGAGGTCCGGCACTGAGCGCACGTTCATCACCGGCGAGCGTGCGCAGATGTCGGTTCAACTGCGCGCGTGTCGCATGCAGACGCGCACACTCGCGAGTGGAGGGGGTGGTGGAGGGGGTTAGGCCCTTTCGGGTTTTGGCGCCGTCCACGTGCCGTTGAGAGCGTCGGGCTTCGGCCAGTACAGCCGCAGCACCAACGCGAACGGTCCCTTCGGCGCGGGCAGCCAGTTGGCTTCCTTGTCCATGCCGGGCGACTCGTTCTGGATGTAAAACGTGTAGCCGCCGTCTTGATCAGGCACCAGGCTGGGCAGCATCGGCGAGTTGATCAGGTACCGGTTGATCGGGTTGGCGACCAGCAGGCTCTGCGGCAACTCGTACATCGTCAGCGACCAGAATGCGTTGACCGGCGGCAGCTGGTCCTTCGCGAACCGGTAGATGTAGTTATTGGCCCCGGTCAGCGGTTGGCCGGCGGCGTCGTTGGCGAAATTCGGGTAGATCGCTTCGGCCGCCGTGTTGCCGTAGATGCCGAGCGCGGCTCCCGCCATCCGGTACAGGTAGTTGCCCTTCAGGTCGGCCGCGGTGCCGAACAATTGCGCGGACGACACTTGGCCGGTGTCGATCTTGTCCTTCTTGAAAGCGTTGAACTCCGCCAGCGCATCGGCCATGCCGCCCTCGACGGCGCTGCGCATCTCCGGGCTCAGTTTGTCGGCGTTGAAATTCCCGTCGGGACCGATGCCGATGGTGGCGAACCGGTCGCGCATCTCCTTCTCGTCGGGCAGCGTCGGGGCGAACCGCATCACGAAGCCGAGGATCTCGAAGAACTGCGGTGACGTCTTCTGCTGATCCGGTGTCAGCGGCGGCGCGAAGTCGATCGCCGGCGCAGGCGGTGGGGGCGGTTGATTGGCAAACACCGACAGCGGCGTCACCTGGTAGCCCGCCTGGATCTTCTTGACCTGGTCGATGTCGGACGGACCGAACAGCTGCGTGCGGTACAGCACCAGCGCGAGGTCGGTGTCGGACCGGATGACCTCGTTGACGCCCTGGGGCTTGTCGCCCTTCCAGTTCGGCCCGGCGAGCAGATACGTGCCGCCACCGTTGCCGGTCGTGCGGCTGCCGAGGTAGTGGAAGTTGTTGGTGTACAGGTTGACGAACTGCAGCGAGTAATAGCGGTCCTGCTCGATCGGCGGCACGGTGAGCACCAGCGGCTCGGTGCGCAGGTCGGCGCCGAGCGCGGAATACGGCGTATCGGAGTTCGGTGTCTGAATCGCCTTGTCGTCGGGCGTGTACACCCGCGCCGTGCTGTGGATTTCGTTCCAGCCGCCCTTGTACTCCGGATCCTGCTTGTTGACGAAGTAGGAGTACATGACCCGGTAGTTGTCGACCATCGGGAAGCCGTAGATGTAGGCCTCCTTCGCGATCGCCCGGGCCTGATCGGGGGTGACGGCGGCCGCCGTCGGCGGCGGCGACGACGTGTCCGTCTGCTGCGCCTCTTTGGCGCTGCAGGCGGCCAGCACAACCGCTAGCCCCAATAACGCACCGATGCGCCGAATCACTTGTCCCCCAACGCCTCTGTGCGCTCACTCACCGACCGGCCGAGCGCATCGACTTCGGCGTCCATCTGCGGCAGCAGCTCGGGAACCGCCTTCCGTCTGGTCGACTCGCCGAACCGGGTCGCCAGCAGCGGCTTGAGCCATCGCATCAAAACAACCCAGTCCGGGCTGTAGACCTGGCGCTTGCGACCCTCGATGCCTTTGACGAACGCCTTGCCGCATGCCTCGACCGACGTTGTCCTGCCCAGCGGGCCCGGCAGCGCGTCGAGCATCTTGCGGAAGCTCGGCAGATCCGACTTGGCCTCCCGCACCATCGGCGTGTCGATCCACAGCATGTGCGCCGAGCCGACGTCGACGCCGTGATGGGCGACCTCGAGCCGCAGCGCATTGGCGAAATGCTCGACGCCCGCCTTCGCGGCGTCGTAGGGAGCCAGGCCGGGCGAGGCCGCAAAGGCCGCCGCCGATGACACGATCAGCACGTAACCGCGCCGGTCGATCACCGACGGCAGAGCGGCCCGGACGGTGTTGAAAACGCCGACCACGTTGATGTCGATGAGACGCCGAAACGCCTCCGGATCGACCTTGAGGACCGACCCATAGGTCGAGATGCCCGCGTTCGCCAGCACCACGTCGATGCCGCCGAACCGCGCGACCGCCTGCGCGACTGCGGTCTGCATGGCGTCCAGCTCGCGGACGTCGGCGACCACCGTCAGCACCCGCTCTTTCCCGAGAGCGGCAGCGATGTCGAGCAGGGCGTGCTCGTCGACGTCGGTGAGCACCACTGAGGCGCCGCGACTGTGCAGTCGGCGCGCGACCTCAGCGCCGACGCCACGGGCGCCACCGGTGATGAGCACAACTTTTCCGTTCGCAGAACCCATGGGCGGAAACGTACTCCACCGGCAGAACGCCTACAGCTCGACGCCCAGCAACGCGTCGACCGCGGTGGCCACCGTGCGCGGAGCTTCGGCGTCATGACCGCCATAGGTGAGTGCGTCAGCAACCCAACCATCAAGTGCGGCAAGAGCTTTCGGTGTGTCGAGATCGTCGGCCAGGTAGCGCCGCACCCGGGCGATCACATCGGTTGCATCCGGCCCTGCGGGCAGCGCCGCCGCCTCGCGCCACCGCTGCAGCCGGGTGTTCGCGTCGGCCAGCACGGCGTCACTCCAGTACCGGTCGGTGCGGTAGTGCCCCGCCAGCAGTCCCAGCCGGACCGCCGCCGGATCGACGCCCTCGGCGCGCAACCGGGACACCAGCACCAGGTTCCCGCGGCTCTTGCTCATCTTGTGGCCGTTCCAGCCGATCATGCCCGCGTGCACGTAGTGGCGTGCGAATCGCCGCTCCCCGGTGACACATTCGGCATGTGCGGCGGAGAATTCGTGGTGCGGAAAGATCAGGTCGCTGCCGCCGCCCTGAATGTCGAGGCCGGTGCCGATCCGGTTGAGCGCGATCGCCGCGCATTCGATATGCCAACCGGGCCTGCCCGGGCCGAACGGCGACGGCCAACTGGGCTCGCCGCTGCGCTCTGCCCGCCACAGCAGTGCGTCGAGCTCGTCGCTCTTGCCCGAACGCTCGGGATCGCCGCCGCGCTCCCCGAACAGGCGCAGCATCGTGTCGCGATCATAGCCGGATTCGTAGCCGAACTGTGCGGTGGCGTCGGCGCGGAAGTAGACGTCGGGGTGCTGCGGGTCGTCGACGACGTAGGCCGCGCCGGAGGCGAGCATCTTCTCGACCAGTTCGATGACTTCGCCGATCGCCTCCGTGGCGGCGACGTAGGAGTGCGGCGGCAGGACCCGCAACGCCGCCATGTCCTCGGAGAACAGCGCCGTTTCCCGGTCGGCGAGCACACGCCAGTCGATGCCGTCGCGCTCGGCCCGCTCGAACAGTGGTTCGTCGACATCGGTGATGTTCTGCACGTAGTTCACCTGATGGCCGGCGTCGAGCCAGATCCGGTGCACCAGGTCGAAGGTCAGGTAGGTCGCGGCATGGCCCAGGTGGGTGGCGTCGTACGGGGTGATGCCGCAGACGTACATAGTGGCGGTCGAATTGGGGCGGCCGGCCGCCGACACCGGTCGCACCTGCCGGTCGGCGGTGTCGTACAGCCGTAGCTGTGGACCGCGTCCCGGCAGCACCGGGACGCTCGGCGCCTGCCACGATTGCATGCCTTCGACTCTAGAAGGTGCGACGAGGGCCACCTCTGATGACCGACCGGATCGCGGTCAGCAGCACCTCGGCCAGCTCCTGACGGCACATCAGCAGATCGGGCAGATACGGATCGCGCCGGTTGTAGATCAGCGGCGCCCCGTCCAATCGCGACGCGTGCAGGCCGGCCGCCCGGACCACCCCCGCCGGCGCGGCCGAATCCCACTCCCACTGTCCGCCCGCATGCAGGTAGGCGTCGACGTCGCCGTTCACCACGGCCATCGCCTTGGCGCCGGCGGACCCGATGCGAACCAGCTCGACGTCCATCTGATCGGCCAGCCGCCACAGCACCGCGGGCGGCCGGCTCGCGCTTGCGGTGATCCGGATCGGCCCGTCGCGGCGCGGCGCGGGCGGGGTGACGGTGTCGGTGCGGTAGACCTCGCCGAACGCGGGCAGCGAGACAGCGGCGTCGGTGATGCCGCCCTCTAGTCCCCCGCTGCGCTGCCACAACGCGATGTGTACCGCCCAGTCGTTGCGCAGCATCGAGAACTCCCACGTGCCGTCGAGCGGATCGACGATCCACACTCGGTCGGCGTGCACCCGGGACAGGTCGTCGACCGCCTCTTCGGACAGGACCGCGTCGGCCGGCCGTTCGCGCGCCAACCGGTCGAGGATCAGCGTGTTCGCCCGCCGGTCACCGGCGTCACCGAGGTCGTAGGGGTCCCAGAACCCTTCCTCTTGGCGCACCGCGAGGAGAAGCTCACCGGCCTCGCGAGCCAGCTCGGCGGCCAGCGCGGCATCGGTGAGGGTCACAGCAAGCAGTATTGCCGAATAATGAGGGGGTGACCGATCGGGGCGTCAAGCGCGCGCAGGTCCAGCCGCCGACGGTCAAGGTCAAAGACCTCACCGGACCCGGTTCTTCCGCACAGAGATTCGGTGTCGGAGGCACGGATCTGGGCATCGCCGTCGCCCTGGCTGACGGTCGGACCGGATTCGTCTTCGGCGATACATTCGACGAGTGCCGCGCGGGCGGTGCCGGCTGGCGCAGCCCGGTGATGCTGCGGTCGAACGACATCTCACCGCGAACCCTCAACGCCGGCATCACATTTCACGATGCAGTGGGCGGCTCATCCGCGCGCCAGCTGTGGGACTACCAGCACGACGGGCCGCCGTGGAAGGGCAGCGGGTTTTCCACGGTGCTGCCCGCCGACGCCATCACGATCGACGGCAGGCTCTATCTGTTCGTCATGGTCAACCGGGGGCTGCACAACGTCCTGTGGACCGAGATCAACTACAGCGACGACTGCGGCGACACTTGGCACGATGCGGGTCCCGACGCGCGGCGACTGGGTTCCCACCACGGCGGCCGCCAACAGCTGATCACCTGGGAGCGCGATCCGGAGTCCGGCACGGTGTATGTGATCGCGAGTGCGTTCAACCGTCGGCAGAACGCGTATCTGTACCGGGTGCGGGCCGGCGACCTGCTCGACCGGTCGGCGTGGCACCCGTGGACCGGCGGCTGGTTCAACAGCGATCCGATGCCGCTGTTGCCTGCGGGCACGGCGGTCGGTGAGATGAGCCTGCGTCGCGTCGAAAACCGTTGGGTGTTCAGCTACTTCGAGTCGAGCTCGGCCACCATCCGGGTCAAGGTGCTTGACCACCCGACCGACGACTTCAGGACCGCGCCGACGACGACCGTGCTGCGCAACACGCCGTGGCCGTCGCCCCCGTGCAGTCCTCCCGACGGCTGTGCGGCGGGCACGCTGAGCCAGCTGTACGGCGGCTACGTCGTGCCCGGCTCGACGCTGCGCAACCTGCATCTGGTGGTCAGCCACTGGAACACCGCCGATGGCTCGGACTGGCCCTACCGCGCAATTCAATACCGGCACAACACGTCGGGCCGGTATTGATCTAGAACGCCGGCCACGGGATGGGCCGATGCCGGTCGGGCGACGGCATCACCGGATTGTCCAGCAGCGCAGCGGCTCTACGGCGCAGCGCGGTCACCTCGCGGTCGGTGACATGCTCGCGCAACTGATCGCCCAGAACGTCACAGACGTCATCGCGCAACCGCGCGACGCTCTCCAGCGTCTCGTCGTCGACGGGCTTGCCCGCCCACCCCCACAGCACGGTGCGGAGCTTGTCCTCGATGTGCATGCTCACGCCATGGTCGACGCCGTAGACGTGGCCGTCGACCGCCGAGAGGATGTGGCCGCCTTTCCGGTCGGCGTTGTTGATCAGCACATCGAAGACAGCCATCCTGCGCAGGCGGACATCGTCGGCGTGCACCAGCGTGACCTCGTCGCCCGCGTAGTCGTAGGCGCGCAGCACCGGCAGGAACCCCGGTGGGATGTGGCGCGCGGGAAGCAGATCCACCAGATCCGGGCCGGGCTCGGGATCGCCGCCAACCTGGTCCTCTTCGCTCCTCACGTCCGCGGTGTCGCCGGGCTGGTCCACCCACAGCTGCAGCATCCCGCTGCCCGCGGGGCCATCGCGAATGATGGTGTAAGGCACCACGCCCCAGCCCAGCGCCTCCGACACCAGGTATGCGGCGCGCTCGCGGCCCGCCAGGGTGCCGTCCGGGAAGTCCCACAGCGGCGCCTCGCCGGCGACCGGCTTGTACACGCAGTGCACCGTCAGGTCGTCGAGTTGCGCCTCGCAGAGGAACGTGGCGTTGCTCGCGGACCGGATCCGGCCGATGACGGTCAGGTCGCCGCGACGCAACGCCTCGCAGCCGCGCTGCGGACGCGAGGAACGATCAGGCTTAGGCGTCGGGTTCATCGTCGGGCTCGAGCAGGCTCCGCCGATAGCCGTTCGTCCGCACGCAGATGTGGCCCTCGGGGTCGAGGGGCTCGTCGCACAGCGGGCACGGCGGACGGCCGGCGGAAATGACCCGGTTGGACCTGGTCGCGAACTGGCGCGCGGACTCGGGGGTGAGAAACACGCGTACCGCGTCGGGGCCGTCCTCGGCGTCGTCGAGCACCACCGACGCGTCGAACTCGGTTTCTGTGACCGCCAGCAGCTCCACCACCACCGTCTGCGCCTCCGAATCCCAGCCGAGGCCCATCGTGCCCACCCGGAACTCCGCGTCGACAGGTGTGACCAGCGGGCTCAGATCGTCCACCTCGGTCTCGGGCGGGATCGGCGTGCCGAAGCGGCGGTTGATCTCCAGCAGCAGCGCGGCGATCCGCTCAGCGAGCACTGCGACCTGCTGCTTCTCCAGAACCACGGAGACGATCCGCTTGTCGTGCACCGCCTGCAGGTAGAACGTGCGGTTGCCGGGCTGCCCGACGGTCCCGGCCACGAAACGGTCGGGAGTGCGGAAGACGTGTATTGCGCGGGCCATGGCACCTCCAAAATACCGCGCTCAGTCCGTCGCGCCGCCCACCACCGCGTCGCCCGACGGCACGTCTTTGCCTTCGCCGTCGGAGGTTTCGGGTGGCTTTGCCGTCAATCCCGAAGCCAGTCGGTCTCCGGTGTGGTTCACGTGAACAACGAAGGGCCGCAGCGGTGTGTAACGGATCACACTCATCGACGCGGTGTCCGCGGTGATCCGCTGGAAACTGTCCAGGTGGGTGCCCAGCGCGTCGGCGACTATTGCCTTGATCACGTCGCCGTGGGTGCAGGCCAGCCACAGCGCGTCGGCGCCGTGCTCCTCGGCGAGGCGACGGTCGTGCTCCCGGACCGCCTCCACCGCGCGGGCCTGCACGTGGGCCAGCCCTTCGCCCTCGGGAAACACCGCAGCGCTCGGCTGCTGCTGCACGACCGCCCACAACGGCTCCTTGACCAGGTCGACGATCTTGCGGCCGGTCCACTGCCCGTAGTCCACCTCGGAGATGCGCTCGTCGACGACCGGCTCGAGGCCGAGGGCGGCGGCCAACGGTTCGACGGTGCGCTCGCACCTCAGGAGCGGCGAGCGCACGATGGCGCGGATGGGCAACGACCCGATCAGGTCCACCAGCGCCCTGGCCTGCTCCTGTCCCTTCTCGTCGAGGTCGACGCCGTCGCTGCGCCCCGCGAGCGTCTGCGCGGTGTTGGAGGTCGAGCGCCCGTGTCGCAGCAGGATGACGGTCATATCGTCTCCTCACCCAAGGGCTCGTCGGTCATGTCGCGGCCACCACCCCGCTGGCGAGCAGGATCAGCACCACGGCACCGAGTGCGACGCGATAGGCCACGAACCAGTACATGCTGTGTCTCACCAGGAAGGCCAAGAACCAGGCCACCGCCGCGAAGCCGACGATGAACGCGATCAACGTGGCCACCAGGAGTTGCAGACCACTGGCACTCATCCCCTCCCCGACCGGATGGAAAGCGTCGGGCAGCGAGAACAGTCCCGAGGCGAACACCGCCGGGATGGCCAGCAGGAAGCCGAATCGCGCCGCGAGCTCGCGGTCCTGTCCGAGGAACAGGCCCGCACTGATCGTGGCGCCGGAGCGAGACACCCCGGGCACCAGCGCCAGGCACTGCGCGAACCCGACGATCACGCTGTCGCGCCACGTGAGCTGTTCCATATCGCGGGTCTGCCGACCGAAGTACTCGGCGGCCGCGATCACCGCGGAGAACACCACCAACGCGGATGCGATCAGCCACAGATTCCTTGCCCCGGTGCGGATTTCGTCCTTGAACAGCAGGCCGAACACGCCGATCGGAATGGTGCCGATGATGACGTACCAACCCAGGCGGTAATCGGCATTGCGGGCATCGGCGTGGAAAAGACCGGCAAACCAGGCCCGGACGATACGCACGATGTCACGTGCGAAGTACAGAAGCACAGCTGCTTCGGTGCCGAGCTGGGTCACCGCGGTGAACGATGCACCCGCGTCGTCGGCGAAGAACAGCCGCGACACGATCGCCAGATGCCCCGAGGAGGACACGGGCAGAAACTCAGTGAGGCCCTGCACCAGCGACAGAACGACAACCTGCAGCCACGACATTGCCGGCGCCTGGATCACGTCGACGACCGTACCGTGAGGCGTTGTCAGCGCGATGTGCGCGGCACCGGCTGCGCGTTGGCGACCGCATCGCGCACCGCGGCAGTGAGGCTTCGTTCGTCGAACAAATCGATGTCGGCGGCCCTACGGGTCGCGGTGGCCACCACGTCCTCGGCCTGCGGAACCGGCCCCGCAAGACGGGGGCGGTATACCTCGACGACGAGCTGGGAATGTTCGACGTAAAAGGAGAAACTCCGTCCGCCGCCCAGCTCGCCGAAACCGCTTGCGTGCAGACCTGTCGAGATGTCTTCGATCGAGAAACCTTTGTCGGCCGAATCCCGGCTCGGAGCAAGGCTCATGATCGCACCATATCGCGTCGCGCGACGTGCCTACACTTGCTGTTCGATTGCCGTCCACTTCGCACGCACGAGAGCTACCCGTTGCTAACACGTGTCAAACATGCAGGTCAACTGGCGTGTTGTGGTGTGCTAGTCATGCTGGGGTGCGGTGTGACGGCGTGCACATCAAATCCAGCCGACACGCCGCCGCCGACCATCGCCCCCGCCGAGGCCGCGGTGTCTCCGCCTGTGGTCAGGCCGCCCGCGGGCACCGTGCGCCCGCTGGCCGGACACGCGCAGGCTGTGGTATTCGACGCTGCGACCGCGGCGCTGGTGGCGCTGTGCCCCGACAAGGCCGGTCACGCGGTGGTGACGGTGATGCCGGCCGCGGGCCAGGGTCGCGCGGTGCCGCTGCCCGCCGCGGCGTCCGCGATGGCCGGCGACAACAAGGGCCACGTCTACCTCTCGACGCGCGGCGGATACTTCACCGTCGACATCGCGCAGGGCCGAGTCAACCGGGTGCCTGTCGATGGTCAGGACGGAACCGACTTCACCGCTATCGCCCGGCGTGCCGACGGCAACCTGGTGCTCGGCAGTGCGGACGGGGCCGTCTTCACGTTGAGCTCCGCGACGGCTGTCGGCGCAGAGCTCAAAATTTTCGCTCGCGTCGACGCCCTTGTCACGCAAGGAAATACGGCCGTCGTACTCGACCGCAGCCAGACCTCGGTGACCAGCGTCGACGCCAGCGGCGCGACAGCGCAGCAGGCGTTGCGCGCCGGTGAGGGCGCCACCACGATGGCCGCCGATCCGGCCGGCCGCGTGCTGGTCGCCGATACCCGCGGAGGAGCGTTGCTGGTCTTCAGCGCCGACCCGCTGATGCTCCGCCAGCGCTACCCGGTGCGCGATGCGCCGTACGGCCTGGCGGGGTCGTCCCGGCTGGCGTGGGTGTCACAGACCACCACGAATACGGTTGTTGGTTACGATCTGGCAACCGGAATACCAGTCGAGAAGGTGCGTTACCCAACCGTGCAGCAGCCGAACTCCCTCGCCTTCGACGAGAACTCTGACACTCTGTACGTGGTGTCGGGTACCGGAGCAGGCGTGCAGGTGATCGCCCACGCCGGAGGCGCGCGATGACCGCGGTTCAGCGCGGCCGCATGCCGCCGGGCTGGGACGCCGACCTGTCCGACGAATACGAGTGGGTGCCGCTGCGGCTGCCGCCGGACCTGACACGGATCAGCGCGTCCACCCGGCTGTCCATCGAGGCGGAGTACCGCGGCTGGGAACTGACCCGCGTGCGGCTGTACACCGACGGCAGTCGCCGGGTTTTGCTGCGCCGCAAGAAGTCCGCCGCCAACCGCCTTGACGACCCCGACCAGCCGGCGATGTAGGCCGTGGTCTATCGCACCGTTCGGCGGGCCTTGTTCCTGGTTCCCGCCGAACGCATCCACACCTGGGTCTTCGCGGCGCTGCGCGCCGGCACGGCACCACCGCTCGTCCGCCGCGCGCTGACCGAACGGCTCGCACCGCACGACCCAGTGCTGGCGAGCACCGTGTTCGGCGTCCGATTCCCCGCGCCGATGGGGCTGGCGGCGGGGTTCGACAAGAACGGCGTCGGGCTGGACACCTGGGGCGCTCTGGGATTCGGATATGCCGAGGTCGGCACCGTGACAGCGCAGCCGCAACCCGGCAATCCGCCGCCGCGGATGTTCCGGCTGCCCGAGGACCGGGCGCTGCTCAACCGGCTGGGATTCAACAACAACGGCGCGGGTGAGCTCGCCCTGCGGTTGGCTCGGCACACGCCGGACGTGCCGATCGGGGTCAACATCGGCAAGACCAAGGCCGTCCCGGCCGAGCGCGCCGTGGACGATTACCGGGCAAGCGCGCGGCTGGTGGGTCCGCTTGCGGCCTATCTGGTGGTCAACGTCAGCTCGCCGAACACGCCGGGTCTACGCGACCTGCAGGCGGTCGAATCGCTGCGGCCGATCCTGGCCGCGGTGCGGGAAGAGACGTCCACGCCGGTGCTGGTCAAGATCGCGCCGGATCTATCCGACTCCGATATCGACCAAATCGCCGATCTGGCAGTCGAATCGGGCTTGGCAGGGATCGTCGCCACGAATACCACGGTGTCCCGCGACGGCCTTGTGACCCCGGGGGTGGACGAACTCGGCCCCGGCGGCATCTCGGGGGCGCCGTTGGCGAGGCGGTCGGCCGAGGTACTGACACGGCTGTACCGCCGCGTGGGCGACCGGCTGGTGTTGATCAGCGTCGGCGGCATCGAAACAGCCGACGACGCGTGGGACCGCATCATCTCCGGGGCGTCGCTGTTGCAGGGCTATACCGGCTTCATCTACGGCGGCGGCCTGTGGGCCAAACACATTCACGACGGGATTGCCCGCCGCCTGTACGAGGGCGGGTTCGCCTCGCTGGCCGACGCCGTCGGCTCGGCGGCCCGCTAGTTGGTTCTGCCCACGCGAGCGCACAACCGGGTACAGAAAAGCGGCGGCTTGAAACCGTACAAGGGTGTGCGCCCGCGGGTAGGCCGCTAGACGGTATGGGGGCGACTTGAGGCCGAAGGCCTCGGGCTGCAATCGGACGTGGGTTGCCGATGGCGGGTGAACACTCGCATCGGTAGAGCCACAGTTGCAGATCAGGAGGCCTCCGGTGAGTTTCAACGGTACGAGTGTCGGGTTGGATGTGCATGCGCTTTCGGTGGTTGCGCATGCCGTCGATGAGGAAACGGGTCGCGTCGAGCGGGCCCGGTTGTGTCCGGATCACGGCGAGATCCTGGCCTGGTTGCACCGGCTACGTCGCCCGGTGCGAGTGGCCTATGAGGCAGGGCCGACGGGCTTCGGGCTGGCCCGAGCGTTGGCTGCTGCTCAGATCGAATGTGTGGTGGCCGCGCCGTCGAAGTTGATCCGCCCGGCTGGGGATCGAGTCAAGACCGATGCCCGGGACGCCGCGCATCTGACCCGGCTACTGCGTCTTGGTGAGATCACCACGGTCACCGTGCCTGAGGCCGAGGTAGAGGCAGTACGCGACCTGGTGCGTGCCCGCGAGGATGCCCGCGCGGATCTGATGCGCGTACGACATCGGCTCTCGAAACTGCTCCTGCGCCAAGGCCGGGTGTATTCCGGTGGCAAAGCCTGGAACGGGGTGCACGAAACCTGGCTGCGGCGACAACGATTCGACGACACCCACACCACAGCGGCCTTCGATCACCACTTCGATGCCGTCCTGAACGCCACCGCGGCCAGGGATCGCCTCGATGAGCAGATCGTGGCGGTCGCGGCCGCACCGCGCTGGGCTGATCCGGTCGACCGGCTGGGCTGCCTGCGCGGCATCTCGGCGCTGACCGGGCTGGCGTTGACCGTGGAGGTCGGGGACTGGACGCGATTCACCGGCGCCTCGATCGGCGCCTACGTCGGATTGGTGCCCACCGAGTACTCCTCGGGAACATCACGGGTGCAGGGTTCCATCACTAAGGCCGGCAACGCCCATGTCCGCCGACTGTTGATCGAGGCGGCCTGGCATCACCGTGCCGATTACCGCAATCCCGGCCCAACGATGCGGGCCCGCTGGGCCAAGGTCGACCCGGTGCTCAAGGATCGCGGGCACGCCGGCAATAAGCGGCTGCACCAGCAGTGGTGCCGGTTCAACGAACGCAAGAAGCCTCACGTGGTGGCCAACGTTGCGATCGCCCGCGAGCTTGCCGGCTGGTGCTGGTCACTGGCCACCCTGAACTAACCGCCACCACACAGGCTTGATCGGAGCCAGCCGGTCGACGGCGAGGTAGGCGAACTGGACCTGCGTCAGAACTATGGGCCACAACGACATTCGCGAAATCTCCGCGTGACGCCCGTCGCTAGAGAGCAGCCACCGTTCGCGCCGAACCATCGTCTTGCGGTACCCAACCCGCGCATATCAGTCTGACACCACCGTCGTTGACCAACGACCGCCGCCGCACCGACTGACACCGATCAAACGAAAGCCGCCCCGGCACCAAACCGGGGCGGCCTTCACCTGCCTATTGACAAACCATGCCTACATATCAGTTCTGCTCATAGGTGCCGTGGATGATGGCCCTCGCGATCGCCTGCTGGAACAGGTTGAAACCGAGGTACGCCGGGGTTGCCCCCTCGGGCAGGTCCAGCTTCTCCACCCCGACGGCGTGCACGACGACGTAGTAACGGTGTACACCGTGTCCAGGCGGTGGCGCTGCGCCGATGAAGCGCTTCAGACCGGCATCGTTGGCCAAAGTCATTGCGCTGCCGGGCAATTGGCTGCCGTCGCCGACACCCGCGGGGAGGTCGGTGACCGTAGCGGGCAGGTTGGCGACGGCCCAGTGCCAGAAACCCGATGCCGTCGGCGCGTCGGGGTCGTAGACGGTGACGGCGAAGCTGCGGGTCTCCTCCGGGAAGCCCGACCAGCTCAGCTGCGGGGAGATGTCCTCCCCGCCCGCCCCCATGATGCCGCTGACCTGGTCGGTGGACCAGGCATCGCCGTCGGAGAACGAATCGGATGTCAGCGTGAAGGTCGGCAGCTTCGGAAGGTGGTCGTACGGGTTGTATGGAAAAGCCACAGTAGGTCATCCCTTTCGTGTGATCAGCAGTGCAGCAGGAAGTGCTCGAGAACCTGGGCGCCGAACGTCAGCGCATCAACGGGTACCCGCTCGTCGACGCCGTGGAACAGCGAGGCGAAGTCCAAGTCGGGCGGCAACTTCAGCGGCGCGAACCCGAAGCACCGGATGCCCAGCGTGGCGAAGTGTTTCGCGTCGGTGCCGCCGGACAACATGTACGGCACCGTGCGGGCGTCGGGGTCGGCGGCCAGGATTGCCCCGTTCATCGCGTCGAGCAGTTCGCCGTCGAAGGTCGTCTCGTATGCGGGTAGGTCGGTGATCCACTCGCGGGTGACGTCGGGCCCGATGATCTCGTCGACCTCACGCTCGAATTCGGCCAGCCTGCCCGGCAGTACGCGGCAGTCGACGACGGCCTCGGCGGTCGCGGGAATCACGTTGGCCTTGTACCCCGCCTTGAGCATCGTCGGGTTGGCGGTGTCGCGCAGCGTCGCGCCGACGATCTTCGCGATGGGCCCGAGCTTGGCGATCGCCCCCTCCAAATCCGGCGAGTCCACGTCGAAGGTGTAGCCCGTCTCCTCCGCGACGGCCGACAGGAACTGCTCGACGGAGTCGGTCAGCACCACGGGGAACTGGTGGCGGCCCAATTTGGCCGTGGCCTCGGCCACCGCGGTCACCGCGTTGTTGTCGTGCACCATCGAGCCGTGGCCGGCCCGTCCGCGCGCCGTCAGCCGCATCCACTTCATGGCCTTCTCGGCCGTTTCGATCAGGTAGAGGGTGCGCTCGCCGCCGCCACGGCGCGGGATGGTCAGCGAGAAGCCGCCGACCTCGCCGACCGCCTCGGTCACGCCGTCGAACAGGTCGGGCCGGTTCTCGACGAGCCACTTGCAGCCGTACTTGCCGCCGGCCTCCTCGTCGGACACGAACGCGAACACCAGGTCGCGGGGCGGCACGGTACCCGACCGTTTGAAGCCGCGCGCGACCGCGATCATCATGCCGACCATGTCCTTCATGTCGACGGCGCCGCGGCCCCATACGTAGCCGTCCTCGAGCGCACCCGAGAAGGGATGCACGCTCCAGTCGGACGCCTCGGCGGGCACCACGTCGAGGTGTCCGTGCAGCATCAAGGCTCCCCGCGAACTGTCCGCTCCCTTCAGCCGGGTGAAGACATTCGCCCGACCGGGCGCTCCCGCCTCGATGTAGGTGGTCTCGTAACCGACCTCGGCCAGCTGCTCGGCGACCCAGCGGGCGCATTCGGCCTCGCCTTTCGTGGTCGCGAGGTCGCCGGTGTTGGAGGTGTCGAACCGGATCAGCGCACGAACGAGGTCGACCACCTCGTCGACGGCGTTGAGGGGTTGGCTCACAGTCACCTTTCCTACCACCCGTACTGGTGTTCGGTTTGGGCCACGGCCTGCCGATCCGATAGCCTTAGCTGCCCAGAGCAGGTCCGAGTGGCGGAATGGCAGACGCGCTAGCTTGAGGTGCTAGTGCCCTATTAACGGGCGTGGGGGTTCAAGTCCCCCCTCGGACACACAACTCACAGATACATCGAGGCAGCTAAACAACGGTTTTCCTCCGCTTGCGGCGGCGGTCCGCAGGCGCTTTGGACACGCTTTGGACACTATCTGCAATCTTCGCGTCCAGGCTGACGGCCACTGCATCAAGGTCGCTGTCGAACAGATCCGCATAAATTCGCAACGTAACGCTGGGGTCCTTGTGGCCGAGCATCCGCGACACCGCAAGGACATTCGCGCCCGAACTGACAGCAAGACTCGCGCACGTGTGCCGGAGGTCGTGCGGCGTGATCGTCTGCACCTGAGCGCGCTCGACCGCCCGATTGAACCACCCTGTTGAGTCATAGCTCGGACGCTTCAGGTACCCGCCGCCACGCGCTGGAAATAGCAGATCGTTCTCAGAACGACCCTCGCAGCGCGCCACCAGCCGAGATAGCACAGACGCCGCTACCGGCACCACCCGATTCTCTTTCCCCTTTGTCTGACCAACCTCGAAGTCCTGCCCGACCTGCACGGCGTTGCGGCGCACCGAGATACGGCGTTTCAGGAACTCGACGTCAGCGACGGTCAATGCGATTGCATCGCCTCACCGGAGCCCAGTGAAACGAGGACCAGCACCAGGTCGGCGTGACGACCGGACTCCTCGGCCAACCGGCAGACATCGGCCTCGGTGAGATAGACATGGCGTTTCGGAGACTTTTTCGGCTTCTCGCCGCGCTTGAACCGACGTGCCGGATTAAAAGCCAGTGCCCGATGTTCGACGGCGTCGTCGAGTATGCCCGCGAGGATGCCGACCGCCCGGTTGACCGCGGTCGCGCTCGACCCCTGCGAGTCATAGACGCAGCCCACGCCTTCACATCCAAGCTGTCCACCTTGTTCACCGGGACCCCGGCCCACTTGGGTTCGACGTGCTTGCCGTAGGCGTAGGAGATCGTGCGGTAGTACGACGGGGAGAGTGTGTCTGCTCCTGCCGGGCCACCCATCCGGCCGACAGATCGCCGACCGTCACGCGGCCGCGCGCCGGTGACACGTACGCGCCCTCGGCCTTGGAGGTCTCGACCCACACTGAGGCGTCGCGCTTGGTGGTGAATCCGCGCTTGCGGCTGGTGATTCCGTTCGGCTGGCGGTAACGGACTTCCCATAGTTCTCCGGCCGCTGTTTGGTATCGCTTAATTGTCGCCATCGAGCGCCGCCTTCAGTTGGGCTTTGAGTTCTCGCGCCACGCGACCCTTCTTCTGGGCATTCGCGCCCGGACCGCCCTCCGGTCACGCTCCTCGGTGAAAGTCAGTCCCCACAGCCGCACCATGGCGACGGCGGCCGACAGATTGTCGATTCCGAGCGACTTGGCTACCCGTACGTCGGTTTCACGAAGGTCTCGATACACGGCTCGAACAGCAGGCTTGCGGACCTCGCCCACTGGGGGCAGAGCCGGCGAGACCTTTCGGGTGCGCGAACGACAGTGCCGACCCCGTCTCGCGCTTTTCCTCCCCCGCGAACTCAATACCACCGGCTGCGAGAAGATCACAAGAGGAATCGGCCTGCCGTCTTTGGGGAGAACGGCGGACCGCTCGACCAACCGCCGTGCTTGCCTGGCGGATAGCGAAACCTTTCCTCCCAAAAAGACAAATCTGGCTTCGGGGCGATTACAGACACACCCCCTCACCGTGGAGCATTTTCGTCACCAGACCGCGAGAGGAATCCACGATGATCGAGGTAACCCGCCCCAAACTGAACCGCTTCAAGTATGCAGCGATGCTGCTCGGCGTGATGGCCGTTGCCGGGACCCCGCTCGCTTATCCGGCCATTGCGACCGCCGAACCCAACAACAGCGGGACGTGGGACATCGAACGGTACGACGAATGCATGAAGGGCGGGCCTATCGACTCTCTGGACGACGAGTGGAAGCGCGAGCGCTATTGCTGCGGCCAGTCTGGCGGAGTGTGGAACGGAGCCAAGTGTGGGGCTCCGCCCGCTGAACCGGCCTCGGGCTCACGGCAGCTTCCGGGCAATATTCAAATCCCGTCTGACATCGCCACCGCACCCACAGTGACGAAAGACCCGCCGGGGCCGATTCGAGTGCCATCCGACATCGCGACCGTATCGACGGTGAGCCAAGGCAACGAGTTGGCGTCGTGAAGTTTTTCGAAGAAGCCACCTACTGGCACAACCACCCCGACTTGCCACGACTCGCACAGAACATGCGCGAGCAGATGGAAAAACAACGGCTGACGGTGGACGAGTTACCCGCTGAGCCCGCTCTGCCGCGGGCGCGGGCGGTGCGCAGCGGCGAGCCGTCATCATATGAGTCGCCGAACCGTCTGTCGGTTCCTATCTGTGCCCCACAGCGTGGACGCGCTTTGGACACAAACTGCGCGAATATCAAGGAAGCTGCACTGAATTGCAGTGATGTGTTCTAGCAGCTAGATGTAGCTTCGAGGCTCTGACCAGGTAGCTCTGTGGGGGTTCAAGTCCCCCCTCGGACACCCAATCTGCGCGTCAGTACACATCGCGCACGTAGCGCTTGTCGGCCACCAATTCGCGCTTGAAGTCGTGCGCTTTCTCCTCGGACATGCCCCCGTGTCTCTTGATGATCGACGTCAGCGCGGCATCGACGTCGCGGGCCATTCGGGTTCCGTCGCCGCACACGTAGAAATGTGCCCCTTCGTCCAGCCAGCGAAACAGGTCGGCGCCGTAGTCGAGCATCTTGTGCTGCACGTAGACCCGGTCGGCCTGATCGCGAGAGAACGCCAGATCCATCCGGTTGAGGAAGCCGTCGTCGGCCATCGACTCGAGTTCAGCGCGGTAGTAGAAGTTGTCGCTGCGATGCTGGTCGCCGAAGAACAGCCAATTGCGGCCCCGGTGGCCGAGCGCGCGACGCTCCTGCAGGAAACCGCGGAACGGCGCGATGCCGGTGCCCGGCCCGACCATGATCATCGGCGTGTCTCCGTCCTCCGGCACACGGAAGTGGGGCGTGCGTTGCAGGAACACCGGAACGGACAGTTCCGAGGCGCGGTCGGCGAGGAACGTGGTCGCCACTCCGCCACGCGGGCCGCCGTCGGCGCCGCGGTACCGGATCACCGACACGGTCAACTGCACCTCGCCCGGACTGACCAGCGGGCTGGTCGAGATGGAGAACTGCCGCGGGGTCAGACGTACCAGCACCTCCTGCCACTGTGCCGGGTGGGCCCGCACGGCGAATTCCCGCACAACGTCGAGCCCGTTGCGGTTGACCAGCCACTTGGCGAGCTTGTCGCGCGGCGCGAGGAGAACCTTCGCCGCCTCACGATCCTGGCAGGATTCGGCGATGAAGCGCAGCAGATCAGGCGTGACCCGGCAGATGTCGTAGCACGACGTGAGCGCCTCGCGCAGGGTGCGCTGCTCTCCGTCGATTTCGACCGTTTCCCGGCCGGCCAGCCCGGTCGACGCGAGCCACGTGTCGACCGCGTATTCGCTGTTGGTGGCGAACACGCCGAGCGAGTCACCCGCCGAGTACGAAACATCGCCCGCCGAGATGTCGAAGCCGAACTGCCGCACTTCTTTCGCCGACATCGGGCCGGACAACCGCACATTGGTCGACAACGGGGCGAGCAGCGGTCTGGCGCGCGTGAACGGTTCGGCGACCCTGGTGGGTCTGACGATGGTGGCGACCGCACCCGCGTGGCCGTTCACTGGCCCGTCCGCGGTTCCGCCGGCGAGCTGGGTCACCTCCCGCGCCCACCTGACCATCGGCCCGTCGTCGTGGAACTCGCAGTCGATGCGGTCGAGCAGCCGGGTCGCTCCGAGGTCGGCGAATCGGGTGTCGATCGACTTCGCGTGTCCGCAGAAGTTGTAGTAGGAGCGGTCCCCGATACCGAGTACCGCGTAGCGAACACCGTTGAGGGACGGGGCATCCGCAGACTCGAGCCGCTGCCAGAAATCCGCTCCGTTGTCGGGTGGCCCGCCGTCGCCGAACGTGCTGGTGATGACGAGGACGTCGCGCGCCCGCGCGACCGAGGCGAGGTCGACGTCGTTCATGGTGGCGAGCTGAGCACCGGAGAGCATCTGCGCCACCTGCGTCGCGAATTCCTCGGCGTTACCGGTCTGTGAAGCCCACAGCACCATCGCGCTCTCGCCGCCGTCGACGGCGCCGCCGAGGGTATCCCCGCGTGAGAACCGTCCGGCCAGCATGCCGTCGATCCACAGCCGCACCTCGCGCCGCACCGGCGCCGAGGCGGGCAGCACGGGCACGCTATTCGTGTTGCCGCCGATCCCGGTGAAAAACCCTGACAGATAGAGCCTTTCGTCCTCGTCCAACTTCGGGGCGCTGGTTCGGCCGAGCCCGAGACGGGCGGCGACCGGATGGTCCGAAGCGGCGAAATCGACCGCCTTGGTCGGGCGAAGGCTGACCGCGCACACCTTGAATTCGGGCTGCAGCGACTCTGGGTCGACGGCGTCGTTGGTCAGGGCGTTGATTGCGAGGTACTCACCGTGCTCGTCATTCCAGTGAAACGGCACAAAGCAATTGCCCGGCCGCACGCGGTCGGACACCACCGCCGGCAGCACCGCGCGGCCCCGACGCGACGTCAACTCGACCGGGCGACCGTCGGTGATGTCGAGGGACACGGCGTCCACGGGGTGAACTTCGACGTATGGTCCGCCGTTGAGCTTGTTGAGTGCGTCGACCCTGCCGGTCTTGGTCATCGTGTGCCACTGGTGTTGTAGCCGACCGGTATTGAGAACGAACGGATAGTCGGCGTCGGGCAGTTCGTCGGCATCCATGTGCGGCCGCGGGTGGAAGACGGCCCGTCGGGACGGGGTCGGGAACGCCAGCTTCGGACGGTGGCCGCGGTCATCGACGAACAGGTGTTGGCTCACCCCATCGTTGATGTAGCGGATGGGATGACGATCGCGATCGTCATCGGGGGGCACGGGCCATTGCAGCGGCGCCTCGCGCAACCGCGAATAGCTGGCGCCGCGTAGGTCGTAACCGGTTGCCGGATTGAAGAATTGACGGATCTCGTCGAACACGTCGGCACTGGACGGGTAGCTGAAGTGCTCACCGAACCCGAGTTCCGCGGCCAGCTGGCAGATCAGCAGCCAGTCCGGGCGCGTCTGGCCGGGAGCAGGGATCGCCTGCTGCAACAGGGTCAGCGTGCGATCGGAATTGACCATCACCGAATCGGATTCGGCCCACAGCGTCGACGGCAGCACGATGTCGGCGTAGCGGTTGGTGGCCGTGTCGCGGTAGACGTCCTGGGTGATGACGAGCTCGGCGGCCTCCAAGCCCGCGATCGTGGTCTTGCGGTTCGGCATGGAGACCACAGGATTGGTGCAGATGATCCAGCATGCTTTGATCTCACCTGCGGCGAGGCGGTCGAACATGTCGACCGCGCCCCCTCCGACGTCGGGGCGAATGGTTCCCGGTGGCAATCCCCATGCGGCCTCGACGAACGCGCGGTCCTGCTCGGACAGCACCGAGCGCTGGCCGGGCAGACCTGGCCCCATATAGCCCATTTCGCGCCCACCCATGGCGTTGGGCTGGCCGGTCAGCGACATCGGCCCGCTGCCCGGCCTGCAGATCGCCCCGGTCGCCAGGTGCAGGTTGCAGATCGCGTTGGTGCTCCACGTGCCGTGAGTGCTCTGGTTGAGGCCGACGGCCCAGCATGTGATCCAGTCAGCCGCTTCGGCGATCATGGCCGCCGCGAGTCGCAGGTCGGCTTCGTCGACACCGGTGATCTGGGCGACCGTAGAGGGTGGGTAGTCGGTCAAAAAGGCGGGCATGGCATCCCACCCCTGGGTGTGCTCGGCGATGAAATCGGCGTCGATATCGCCATTTTCGACGAGCAAGTGCAACAGCCCGTTGAGCAACGCCACATCGGTGCCGGGATTGATCTGTAGGAACAGATCGGCTCTGTCCGCGGTTGCGGTGCGGCGAGGGTCGACGACGATCAGCTTGGCGCCGGCTTTCAGCCGGTCCGCCGTTCGCAGGTACAGGATCGGGTGGCAGTCGGCCATGTTCGAGCCGATCACGAAGAACAGGTTGGTGACCTCGAAGTCGCTGTAGGACCCCGGCGGTCCGTCGGCACCGAGCGATTGCTTGTAGCCGGTGCCTGCACTGGCCATGCACAATCGCGAGTTCGACTCCATGTACTTGGTGCGCAGGAAGCCTTTCGCGAGTTTCGTCGCCAGGTACTGCGATTCCAGTGACATCTGGCCCGAAACGTAGAACGCGACGGCGTCGGGTCCGTGCTTGTCGATGATGGCGCGCAGTCGTCGGCCCGCTTCGGCGATCGCGTCGTCGACCGGCGCGGGAACCGGCTCGTCGGGGCGCGACGGCCGCAGCAACGCCGACGTCAGCCGGCCGTCGTCGGCCCGCATCATCTCGGCGTGGGTGGCACCCTTGGTGCACAACCGACCGGAGTTGGTGGGGTGCACTCGGTCGCCCGAGACGCGGGCGATGACGGGCCGCCCGGTCTCGCCGTCGATCGAGGTCTGTACTTCGATGCCGCAGCCGACGCCGCAATACGAGCACGCTGTCCGGGTCACCATGGCTTCAGCGTGGCCGGGCACTGTTCCCCGTTGTTTCCGAACACGTTACGGCGGACAAAACGGCGCCTCACGCTGCGGGGCTGGACCCTGTGAACTGAGGGGGGCGCCACGCCGCTAGACGCCGACCTCTCCCATTCTGGTGCTCTTGCGCAGGTAGAAGTACCAGGTGACGGCAAGCAGCACGACGAAAAAGGCGACGTAGAACCGCAACGCCGGCTCGATGCTGCCGAACTGTGACTTCGACCACGCGTAGGCGAGCGGGACGATGAAACCACCGAAAGCGCCTACCGACGAGATGATTCCGAGTGCGCCCGCGGCTTGTCGGCGCATCTCGACCATGGTCTCCGGAGCGCCCCCGGCATCTTGGCCCTTGATCCGGAAGATCTTCGAGATCATTCGGTAAGTCGAGCCGTTTCCGATGCCCGTCGCGATGAAAAGCACCATGAAGCTGATGAAGAAGACGGGCAGGTTCTTGGCTTGCACCGACCACAGACCTACCGCGGCGCCGACGGCGAGCATCACAAAGCTGACCGCGGTGATGCGGGCGCCGCCGATCCGGTCGGACAGCCAGCCGCCGAACGGCCGCGCGACCGAGCCGATGCCCGCTCCGAGGAACGCCCATGTCAGCGCGATGTCGCCGCGGTCGAACACCGTCTTCAGAAGTGTGGGAAAGGCCGCGGAGTAGCCGATGAACGAGCCGAACGTGCCGATGTAGAGCAACGACATCACCCATGTGTCGGGGTGTCTCATCGACTGCCACACCGGCTTCACATCGGCCCTGGCCTCGGAGAGGTTGTTCATGAACAGGAACGCGCACACGGACGCGGCCACCGCGAAGGGAACGTAGAACAGCCCCGCGTATGACAATGCGACGCCGGCGCCCGCCGTGATGACGATCGGAATGATCTTCTGCACGACCGCCACACCGATATTTCCGCCGGCGGCGTTGAGACCGAGCGCCCAACCCTTCTCCTTCTCCGGATAGAAAAACGAGATGTTGGCCATCGACGAGGCGAAGTTACCCCCGCCGAAACCCGCTGTGGCCGCGACAAGGAGCAGCACCGCGAAGGGAATGTCCGGGTTGGTCACCGCCCAGGCCAGCAGTAGGCATGGAATGACAAGCAGCAGTGCGGAAATCACCGTCCAGTTGCGGCCGCCGAACAACGGCACCGCGAAGGTATAGGGCAATCGAAGGAAGGCACCGACACCGCTCGGCACGGCGACCAGCCACAGGGCTTGGGTGGCGGTCAGGGCGAAGCCCGACACCGCGGGGGTACCGCCGGGGCCCGCAGTCATCTGGACGACGACAATGCTCCACAGCATCCAGACGGAGAACCCGATGTGTTCGGCGAAGATCGACCAGATCAGGTTGCGCCTGGCGATGGGTTTACCGGTGGTGCTCCAGAATTCGGGATTCTCAGGCCGCCAGTCGTCGATCCAGCGTTTGCCTCCAACGCGCGCCGGCGCCTCCGTGGTGAATGAGTCCGTGCTGGTCAGCGTCATTTTCAAGCTCCGATCGGAAGTATGGGAGTTCCCCGATGAACACGTTCTGAGCAGGCGTAATCGACGCTGACGCTATGAAGCGGGTGTTACCTGAGTTCGTGAGTGCTGTTACACGGTGGGAACGTTGTGCTCAGCAGTGCCGAAACCGATCGGTGCGCAACGAGACTCACGGCGGTGTTCTGCCTGAAACCAACCGGAAACATTTGCGGCCCCGGGTTTGGCACGGCATGAGCGCCGGAATCTAAATGGGCTCTAGCGTTCGTCCGGCTTGACCGCGAGCACCGGCTTGGGGCACTCCAGCAGCAACTGCGCAGACACGCTGCCCAGCAACAACTTTCCGACCGGGTTGCGATGGCGAACGCCGATCACCAGCAGTTCGGCATCGTCCCGGTCCATGATTTTCAGCAGTTCTTCGGCCGCATCCACCCCGACGGGTTGGCTGAGCTCGAACTCCAGGCCGCAGTTCGCCAGCCGGTCCTCGATGTCGTGCACCTCGGCGACTTGCGCGAACCGGGCGTCGACGTGGGCGTCCCCAGCGGTCGAGTTGACCACGTGCAGCGAGCTGTTGCGGAGGTTCGCCGCGATACCGTGCTCGAGGGCAGGCTCGGCCGAACGGGTCCGCGCTGTATCCCACGACGATCATGTCTGCGCCTACAAGCGTTCGTCGGTCATGTCTGCTCCTCACGCAAGCGTTCGTCCCACCCGCGCCGATCACGTTGAACACCTCGACCCGGCCGGTGATGTCTCGTCTTCCACGATCTTCACGGTGGTACGGGCGGTGCGGTCGTAGCCGCCGCCGGGGCTGTTGGGCACCATCATGCGCAGCCGGTGAAAGCCGCGCGATGCGCTGGAATCGGCGGAGGGCGTCGACCAGTCGCTGATCGATTCGCTCTTCGGCGGGGCAGGCGCGCCGTCTCCGCAGAAGGTGCTGCCCAAAGGCCTCGGCGCCGAGACCGGACGCCTTGTGCTCGATGCCGTCAATGATGCCGGCGAGGTGTCGGCCGCGGAATGCGCGGAGCGCGTAGGCATCTCACGGGTGAGCGCGCGCCGCTACCTGGAGCACTACCTGAACACCGGCGCGCTGGAGATTCGCCTGCAGTACGGCGCCAGCCGCCCATCGAGACTGAGACCAAGCAGGAGATGTGCGAGTAAGTTCCTGCGCAATTGCAGTCTCAACCGCCAGAGGGCACGCGCCGAGCGGCCTCCTGCGCCAGCGCGACGCGCGAGGTGATGCCGAGCTTGGTGTAGACGTGGGTCAGGTGGGTCTGCACGGTGCGGTGGGAGATGAAGAGCCGCGCGGCGATGTCCTTGTTGCCCAGCCCCTCGCTGACCAGTCGTACGACGTCGAGTTCGGTCGGGGTCAGCGATGCCCATCCGGTCGAAGGGCGCTTGCGCTCACCGCGGCCCCGCTGGGCGTAGCCGATGGCCTCCTCGAGCGACAACGCAGCGCCTTCGGTCCACGCGGCCTCGAAGTCGTCGTCGCCTTGTTCTTCACGCATCATTGCGATCAACGCGACGTACTTCGGCTCGTAGATCGCAAACCGAACTATTCCGCCCATGCGTTCCCGTATCGACGTCGCCGCACCGCAGTAGCGCGTCGCGTCACGCTGATCGCCGGCCGCGGAGGCCACCTCGGCGAGAATGTCCAGCGCGTCGGGAACGACCTGATGGGCCTGAACTGCATCGGCACACGACAGCGCGTCATGAGCATCACGCTCGGCTTGATTCAGATCGCCCTGCGCGATCGCTACGTGGGCGCGCGTTGTCAGTGCTTTCGCGCGGTGCCACCCCATCATCGGTGCGACCGCATCGTCGGCCAAACGCCTCGCCGATTCCAAGTCGCCACCCAGAAGTGCGAGCTCCACCGTCGGCGTGACGTTCGCGATCGCCAACTCCGGATGCGCCATAACCCGTTGCCAGGCGATGTCGGTCGCCTCGGCCGCCGCCGTGAGGTCACCCGCGGCAAGAGCCGCCTGCGCCAACGGCGCCAACGCCCACATCTCCACGTAGGGTCCGAGCCCCGACGCCGCCTCCACAGCTTCCTGCGCAAGGCGCCTGGCTTCGGTGATGTCACCGAGTGACAACGATGCGTGCGCAAGTGCAACACGGGCGACGAACCCGTGGAACACATCCTTGGTCGCGTCTGCCTCGGCAAGCAGATCTCGCAACACCTTGAAAGCCACGGTCAGCTCGCCGCGCTGGAACGGGGCGACCCCGGTACCCCAGTAACGACACATACGCGAGATGAAGCGGTCACCGACTGCGTCGGCGATCACGCACCCTTCTTCGCCTGCGGCGGCCGTAGCGACGGGATCACCCGCGAGGCACGCCGTGTAGGACTGCCAGGCCAGGATCTGGCTCAATCGCCATTTGTCACCGAGTTCTCGTGCCACGTCGAGGGCTTCCGCGAGGTACGGATGAGCGGTCGCGGCGTCGAACGCGGCCGCGGCGACGCACGCAGTGAGCGCGCGCGCGAGCAGGACGGAGTCGTCGAGCGCGCGTGCGATGGCGAGCGCTTCCGTCGCCTGGCCGATCCCTTCCGTACGAACGGCGAAGGCGCCGAGTACCGCGCTGTCGGCAAGTGCTCGCGCACGGACTGCCGGAGCCACGTCCATGTCCTCGTCGCTGAGGTCAATCGCGCCGAACCAGTCCAACCCTTCCAACGGACGGCCACCGACGAGCCACAACGGGTACAGCGAACACGCCAGCTGCAAGGCCTGTTCGACCTCGCGGCGCTCGACGCTCCACGCGAATGCGGCGCGAAGATTGTCGATATCCATCTCCGCCTGTGCGACTAGGTGGTCAAAGCCGGCAGGGGTGGGCGCATCGAGCAGGGCCGCCATCGACGTGTAGTGATCACGGTGGACATCGCGAACCGCGTCGGCTTCGCCCGACTCACCGAGCTTCTCCATCGCATACTGTCGGACCGTTTCGAGCAGGCGGTATCGTGTCCGGCCACTTGCAGTTTCGGCAACAACGAGAGACTTGTCGACCAGCAGTGTCAGCTGGTCGAGGATCTGGTGCCGCGGCAGCACTTCCCCGCTGCAGACTTCCTGTGCCGCCTCGAGATCGAAGCCGCCCATGAAAGCCGACAACCGCCGGAACAGGACTCGCTCGGGGTCGGTCAGCAGCGCATGCGACCAGTCCACCGACGCCTCGAGGCTCTGCTGACGCCGGACCGCCCTTCGGGAACCCCCGGTCAGCAGCCGGAAGTGATCGTGCAGGCTGTCGAGAATCTCTGTCAGCGACAGCGAACGCACCCGGGCAGCCGCGAGTTCGATGGCGAGCGGCATGCCATCGAGCCGCGTGCAGATTTCGGTAACCGTGACCGCATCGTCTTCCAATGCGGTGAACTCGGGCTTCACCCGGCGTGCGCGGTCGGCGAACAAATCGACCGCCTCGTCGGCCACCGACAGCGACGGCACCCGCCAGGTCACCTCGCCGGCCAAGCTGATGGGCTCGCGGCTGGTGGTCATCACGGTCAACCGGGGGCATCTGTCGAGCAGCGCGACAATCAGATCCGCGGTCGCGTCGAGAAGGTGTTCGCAGTTGTCGAGCACGAGGAGCATCTGGCGATCCCCGATGAAGCGGACGACGGTGACCGTCCTCGACCGGCCCGGCTGATCGGGCAGCCCCAACGCGCGCGCCACCGCGACGGGCACGAGTTCGGCGTCGGTGATCGGCGCGAGGTCGACGTATCGAACGTCGTCGCCGAGTTCGCCTGCGACCTGGATCGCCAACCGTGTCTTTCCTGATCCGCCCGCGCCGGTGAGCGTCACCAGTCGGTTGTCCCTCAGCAGCTTTCGCACCTCGGCGATCTGCGCCCGGCGGCCGATAAAGCTCGTCAGCTGTGTCGGCAGACGCGGAACTGTCTCGGCCTCCGACGTTCGCAGAGCGGGAAAGTCGTTGCGGATGTCGGGATGGCACAGCTGGACAACGCGTTCCGGCCGAGGCAGATCGCGCAGCGCATGTGCCCCGAGATCGGTCAGCCAGGACTCACCGGGCAGGTTGTCGAGCACCATGGCCTCGGTCGCACCCGACAACAAGGTCTGGCCGCCGTGACCCAGATCCCGCAACCGCGCTGTCCGGTTGATCGTCGGGCCGACGTAGTTGCCCTCGTCCCGCAGCTGGATCTCGCCGGTGTTCACCCCGATGCGCAACCGGATCGGCGCGAGCGGCGCGCGCTGCAGTGCCAGCGCGCATGCCACCGCGTCGCTGGCGCGGGCGAAGGCGATGACGAAGCTGTCACCTTCGCCCTGCTCGACCGGGCGCACACCGCCGTAGGCCGAGATCAAGTCCGTCAGCGTGGCATCCAACCGGGCGATCGCGGCGGTCATCTCGTCGGGTGTGGTCTCCCAGAGCCGCGTGGACCCCTCGACGTCGGCAAGCAGCAACGTCACCGTTCCTGTCGGTAGCCCGCTCACGGCTGAGACCATATTGCTCCTCACGTCCGCGGAAGCCATATTGCTCCTCACGTCCGCGGGTTCGCTCCACTCGAGTTGGCTCATGTTAGCCAGCATGGGGCGGTGATATGGGCCGAAACATCAGCGCATGCGCGTATATCCAGGCCGACGACCGCTAGAACTCGCCTCTTAGCCGGGCGCGATATGACCGGCCGTCGGGGTCGTAGAACGCCCGGTAGGCCGGTTCGGCCCAAAACCGGGTCAGCGGGCCCAGCTTCTCCGGGTCGTGTGGCCGCAACCGTCCCGGCGGCCGGCTGCCCCTGCGGCCGTTGACATGCCAGTCTTCCAATGCCCGGGCCGACGCCTCGATCGTCTCCACAACGGAGTCCAGGTCGACCAGTCCGTCGTCCTCGCTGCCATCGGCGGCGCGGTCGAGGTGTTCACGGATGAGTCGCAGCCGCAGATCCCTGGCGAATTGTTCGGTCTCGTCCAGCACGGCACAGGACAGTTCGCTGTCATGGGTCCACGATCGGCGGTTCAGATTGTCACTTCCGACCGTCGCCCATACGTCGTCGACCACACACACCTTTGCGTGCACATACACCGGCGTGCCGTCGTGGTTCTCGACATCGAAGACGTGCACGCGTTCGGGGTCCGCTCCCCGACAGACGTCGATGGCCTGCTGCCGGCCGACGAGGTTGGGCGGCAACGACAGTCGGCCGTCGACATCCGGATATCGTGGCACGACCGCGATCAGATGAAGATCGGGGTTGTCGGCCATGGCCCGGGCGAACAGGTCGGCAACCTGCTTCGACCACAGGTACTGGTCCTCGAGGTAGATCAGTCGCCGGGCACGCCGAACCGCTTTCGAATAGCCGCGCGCGATGCTGCGCTCACCGTGCGGCGCGAAGTCGTATGCGAAATGGGCGTCCGGATAGGTGCGAAGCACCTGCACGGCGTGTGGCCCGCACGGCGGCGGATCCGGTGGCTGGTCGGGCAACCGGCCCGGCGTCAGGTCGGCACCGCGGATCTTGTCTGCCAGGTACGCGATCGGCGAGAGCTGGTCGAGCGGGGCGGGATCGTTCCAACGTTCCCTGAAGGTGGTGTCCAGCGCACCGACGACGGGGCCCTGCAGCCGCAGCTGGACGTCGTGCCAGGGCGGGTGCTCCCCGTACTGCCGGGACATCTGCTGGGCCTGCCGGTCGCCGCGATGGGTCTCGTCGTCGCGGCGGGAGTGGCACAGGTCGATGCCGCCGGCGAACGCGACGTCGCGCTCGGACGCGTGGCGGTGCCGGATCACCACCAGCTTCTGGTGGTGCGACCCGCCGAACCGGACGCGCTGATCCAGCAGCACCTCTCCGCCCGCGGCCTCGATCGCCTCGCCCAGATGCTGGTTCTCCTGCTCGCTGTAGGCGAATTTGTCCAGATGCGAACGCCACACCAGTCCCTTGACGACGACGCCGCGCTCCGCCGCGCGGCAGAACAGATCCCTGATGGTGGGCCCGTCGTCGCGCATCTTCTCGTCGGGATCGCCGCGCCAGTCGGTGAAGAACAGATAGTCGCCGTCGCCGAGCTCCTCGACCTCGCCGACCAGGCGGTCGAAATACGTCGCGCCGTGGATCAACGGCTCGGCACGGTTACCTGCGCACCAGGCCGGAATGGCGGTGGCCGGGTTGCCTCGCTCCTTCGCGGTCAGGAACCACGCTGCAAGCTCCGCCACGCGACTCGGATAGCCGATGGCGATCAGGTCCAAACGCGCCGGGCCGGCGCACAGTCTGTCAAGATCGCCGCATGTCCCTCGCCCGCCGCGTTCTCGGCGCCGTCTGCGTCGTTCTGCTGCTCGCCGGGTGCGTGCCGACAGCACCGCGAACGGAGCAGTCCCCCGCGTCGACGGCGGATCCCGCCAAGGCCGACGCGGTGATGAAGATCGTGCGCGACACGATGGCCGAGGCGCACCTCAAAGCGGTCATCGTCCGGGTCACCGTCGACGGCAAGGAGGTCCTCACGCGGGCCGTCGGCGATTCGATGACGAATGTTCCCGCGACGACCAACACGCATTTCCGCAACGGCGCGGTCGCGATCTCCTATGTCTCCACGCTGCTGCTGATCCTCGTCGATCAGAAGAAGCTGAGCCTTGACGACAGGCTGTCGAAGTGGCTGCCCGACGTGCCACACGCGGACCGGGTGACACTCGGCCAGCTGGCCCGGATGACTTCCGGCTACGTCGATTACGTCATCGGCAATACCGAGTTCAACAAGGCTCTCTACCAGGACCCGTTCCGGCAGTGGGAGCCCGACCAGCTCCTCGGCTTCGCCACGTCGAAACCGCTGCTCTACGAGCCGGGCACGAACTGGAACTACGCGCACACCAACTACGTGTTGCTCGGCAGGGCGCTGGAGAAGGCGACTGGTCAGAGCATGCCGCAGTTGTTGGAGGACAAGGTGTTGCGCCCACTGGGGCTGTCCAACACCACCAACTCGTTCACTCCCGAGATCCCGGCACCCGTTCTGCACGCGTTCACCAGCGAACGCCGTGAGGCGCTGCAAATACCCAGCGGCACACCGTTCTACGAGGAATCGACCTACTGGAATCCGTCCTGGACGATCACCCACGGCGCCATCCAGACGACGAACATCTTCGACATGGAGGCAAGCGCGTCCGGGTTGGGCTCCGGCAAGCTGCTGTCGAAGGACTCCTACGCCAGGTTCACGTCGACCGATCTGCGCGGCAAGACCCATCCCCAGGCCGGCTGCACCACGTGTATGGCCTTGAACGACAGCTACACCTACGGCATGGGCATCGTGATTTCCGGTGACTGGCTGCTGCAGAATCCGCTGTTCGCCGGCGAGGCCGGTGTGATGGCCTACCTTCCCGCCAAGAAGATCGCGGTGGCCATCGCCGTCACCTACCAACCCGAGGCGTTCGACGACCAGGGCGATTACCCGAATTCGGCCGACACACTGTTCAGCCGCATCGCCAAGGAACTCGCCCCGGACGACGCGCCGCCGCCACCTCCGAAATAATCTCTGTCCATGGCACCGCATGTGTTGTTCATCTACAACGAGCACCTCGCAACCGAGGGACTTCTCGGCGAGGCGTTCGCCGAATGTGGCTACGACATTGCAACATTCGAGGTCGTGCCGGCCGAACGCGTGCATGAGCCAGCGGGCGACGTGACGTTCCCCGATCCCACCGACTACGACGTGGTGGTCCCGCTGGGTGCGCGCTGGCCCGTCTACGACGAGGCGCTGCGCCGCACCTGGGTCGGCGCGGAGATGCAGATGCTGCGCGACGCCGCGGCGGCCGGTGTGCCGATATTGGGCGTGTGCTTCGGCGGCCAGCTGCTGGCGCAGGCGTTCGGCGGGTCCGTAGCGCGCTCGCCGACGCCGGAGATCGGCTGGTACGACGTGACGAGCGACGACGAAAGTCTGCTGCCCGGCGGGCCGTGGTTTCAGTGGCACTTCGACGCGTTCACGCTGCCGCCGGGTGCGACCGAGATCGCGCGGACAGCCAATGCCTCACAGGCCTTCGTGCTCGGCCGGGCGCTCGGGCTGCAGTTTCATCCGGAGCTCGACCGCGAGCTGCTGGACGGCTGGCTGGCCGATGACCTGACCGGCGAGGTGGCCGACTTCGGCCTCAGCCACGAGGAGTTACGCTCGGCCACAAGGGAATTCGAGAACACTGCGGGCCGCCGTATCCGCGGCCTGGTGCGCGGCTTTCTGTCCCGGGTGGCGAGTCAGCCGTGTCCCAGTTGATGCGCTAACGCATCCTCAACCGTCACATGGCGGAACCGGTGTCCCAGCTCGGTCAGCTTCGTCGGCACGACCCGCTGATCGGCCTCGGCGAGTTCGCGGGCACCCTGGCTGCCCAACAACACGCGCGGCCCGATCGACGGCACGGGCAGGAAAGCGGGCCGGTGCAGCACACCTGCCAGCGCCTTCGTGTAATCGCTGTTGCGCACCGGCGTCGGCCCGACGGCGTTGACCGGGCCGGCGAGCCTGCTGTCGTAGAGGGCCCGGTAGTAGACGTCGAGCAGATCGTCGAGCCCGATCCAAGAGAGCCACTGCTTGCCGCTGCCCAACCGCCCGCCGAGGCCGGCCAGAAACAGCGGCCTCAGCAGTCGCAGCGTGCCGCCGGCGGCGGCCTGCACGATCCCGGTGCGCACGGTGACGACCCGCAGACCCGCGTCGGCCGCCGGTCCGGTGGCCGCCTCCCAGTCCGTCACCACGTCGGCCAGGAAGCCGTCACCGCGCACGCTGTCCTCGCACAGCAGCGCGTCGCCCCGGTCGAACCCGTAGATGCCGATAGCCGACGCGCTGACGAACACCTGCGGGCCGTCGTCACTGTCGGCCGCCGCCTGCGCCAACCTCCGCGTCGGCTCGATGCGACTGTCGCGGATCGCGGCCTTGTGTCCCTCGGTGAACCGCCCGGCGATCGAAGCGCCTGCCAGGTGGACGACGGCGTCGACGCCCGACAACAGGTCCGGCGCGGGGGCCTCGGGCCGCCACTGACGTTCGTCCTTGCCGCGCGCAGGCCGCCGGACCAGCCGGATGACCTGATGGCCGCCGGTGGTCAGAAGCGCCGTCAAAGCCGACCCGACCAGCCCGGATGCCCCCGTCACGGCGATGACCATCGGCGTGGCTCCCGCTGCCGCCGCGTCACGGTGGGCGGCAAGGTCGTCGGCCAACTGGCGGTGCCGGTAGACGAACGTCGGCCGCAGCGCCGCACCGGGAACCGTGGTGTCGACCGTGTCGCGAACCGTGGTGCCCCCGCCCGGTGCCTCGGCGAACTCATGCGTATGTCGCCACCATCCGATGACGCGGGGCGGGAGCGATCGCGGGCCTGCCGAGGACAGCACGTCGACGAAGCGGTGCGGCGGATCGAATCCGTCCCGCTGATGCTGGGCGATCCAGCGCAGTCCGCCCGGCAGCCCCAGCACGGCCTGTCCGTCGGCCAGCGACTCCGTCTCGGCCACCACCGTCATCGGCTGCCACGGCGGAACCAGCCGGCTCATCGCACCGGGTCTGGTGTGCCACGCGAACACCTCGCCGAGCGGATGGTCGACGACGCTCTCGAACTCGATGCCCATGATCCCTTTCCTGCTGTTGCCTCGCTCGCGTTCACCCTGGCAGGTCGAGCGGTCGGTCGGCAGTGATTCGGAGTCGGTGCACAGTTGGATTGCCCGTCGTAGGCTAAATGAGTCCTCGGAAGGGGAAATCCTGAAGTCATGGCCGGATGGAGTGGGCTCGCACGACGAAGCGCGGGGCGCATCTTCCGGGACCGCCGCGAAGCCGGCCAAGTCCTGGGTGAGGCGTTGACGGCCTACAACGGTCGAGATGACCTCCTGGTGCTCGGGTTGGCGCGCGGTGGCGTGCCCGTTGCCTGGGAGGTCGCCGCCGCGCTCCGCGCGCCGCTCGACGTCTTCCTGGTACGCAAGCTCGGCGTCCCGCAATGGGAAGAGCTCGCGATGGGCGCAGTGGCCAGTGGGGGCGCTCTGGTGATCAACGAGAATGTGGTGCGAAGCCTCGGCGTCAGCGAGGAGGCGCTGCGCATGACGATCGACCGCGAGACCGCGGAACTCAACCGGCGCGAACGGGCCTACCGGGGCGGCCGCGCGCCGGCGGATCCGAAGGGCTTGGTCGCGATCATCGTCGACGACGGGATCGCCACCGGCGCAAGCATGCTGGCCGCTGTCCGAGCGGTGCGGGCGACGCAGCCGGCGCGCGTCGTGGTCGCGGTGCCCGTTGGGCCGGCGTCGGCATGCAGTGATCTGGGTGATGAGGCCGACGACGTGGTGTGCGCGACGACGCCGCCGGCATTCGAGGCCGTCGGACAGGTCTACGCCGACTTCCACCAGGTGTCCGACGACGAGGTGCGCGAACTGCTGGCGACGCCGACGCGTTAGCGCGGGCGCTCTTCCTCGGCGACCTCGTCGTCGACCTGTTCGGTCGGCGCAGCGGCGGTTTCGCTATCGGAGTCGGCCGCCGGCTCGTCCGGGTACTCCGCGTCGAACTCCTCGTCGGTGGCGGTGTCCTGCGCCGGGGTGTCGGTGTCCTGCGCCTGGGCGTCGCCGCCTCCGCGCGAGCGTTCCCGTAGCGCGTCGATGATCAGCAGTACGACACCGATCACGCTCGCCGCGATACAGACCCACGCGATCAGCTCATTGCTCGTCACGACAGCGGTCACCAACGCCGCGAGGCCGATGACGGCGAGCACGAGCGCAACGATCAGCATTGGTCACTCCCTTCGCCGAGCGGCTGAGGGCTCAGTTGTTACCGCGGTTGAACTGGTTGAATCCGCCGCCGTCGTTGTTGGCGCTCGAGTCGACCGGTGCCGCGGAGCCGCGCTGGCCGAGTTCCTCGAGCTGCGACTCCAGGTAGGTCTTGAGCCTGGTGCGGTACTCGCGTTCGAACGTCCGCAATTGCTCGAGGCGGCCCTCCAGCACGGTGCGCTGCTGGTTGATGGTCCCCATGATCTCGGAATGCTTGCGCTCGGCGTCCGCCTGCAGCGCGTCGGCCTTCTCCTGTGCCTGACGCAGCTGGGTCTCCGACCGGGTCTGGGCATCGGCGAGCATCGCGTCGGCCCGCTGGCGCGCCTCGGTCACCGTGGACTCCGCGGTGGCCCGTGCCTCGCTGACCATCTGGTCGGCCTGGGCGCGGGCGTCCGACAGCAGCTTCTCCGACTCCGTCTTGGCAGTTGTCGTCAACCGGTCGGCGGTGTCCTGGGCCAGGCTCAGCACGCGCGCGGCCTTGAGGTGCTGGTCTTCACTCACCGGAGCGGCGGGCGGCTGCGGCGGCGCGTCGTATACGGGCTGTGGCGCAGGCTCGGGTTCGGGCTCGGGCTGATACAGCGGGATCGCCTGCGTGGGTTGGGCTCCGCCGCCCGCCCGGGCGGTGGACAGCTCCTGGTCCAACTCCGTCACTCGCTGACGAAGATCAGCGTTCTCCTCGATGAGGCGGGTCAGTTCGTTCTCGACCAGATCGAGGAAGGCATCGACCTCGTCCTCGTTGTAGCCGCGCTTGCCGATGGGTGGCTTGCTGAACGCGACGTTGTGGACGTCGGCTGGAGTGAGCGGCATTGTCTGCCCCCTAGATGGTCTGGACCGTCAATCGATCTCAAAGTGTAGAGCGTCAGTGGAGTAACTGGCGTCCATCCTGTCACACCAGACCCGGCGGTTGCGGGTGAGGCCAATAATTAAGAACGAAATTCAATCTTCTTAAAGCCAATTCCGGCACCCGGCAAACGTCGACGCGGGCGCACTCACGCCGCTGCGCTGAACGCCAGCTGCATGCCGATGAACGCGACGAGCAGCAGCACCATGATGGACAGGTCGAACCGGATCGCCCCTATCGTGAGCTGCGGAATGAGGCGGCGCAGCAGCTTAACCGGCGGATCGGTGAGCGTCATGATCACCTCGAGGACGATTACGGTCACCCCCCTCGGGTGCCAGTCGCGGCTGAAGGATCGAATGAACTCGACCACCACCCGGGCGATGAGCAGCAGCCAGAAGACGAACAGCGCGAAACCCAGAATCTCAAAGAACAGGGCCAACTAAGCCGACCTCACTACAGCCGATGTGTGACGTTTGATACAGGCCGCGGGCCGGGGCCGGCGCGCGTGGTGCCGCCAGCCTACCTGGCCTCGATCAAGGGGCCGGTCTACTGATACGCGTAGAAGCCCGTCTCGGCGATACGCCTGCGGTCGTCGGGCGTGACGTCGACGTCTGCGGGAGACAGCAGGAACACCTTCGTGGCGACCTTGTCGAACGATCCCCGCAAGGCGAACGCCAGGCCTGCGGCGAAGTCGACGAGCCGCTTGGCGTCGGCGTTGTCCATCGTCACCAGGTCCATGATCACCGGCGTCCCGTCACGGAAGCGCTCGCCGATGGTGCGCGCCTCGCTGTAGTCCTTCGGACGCAGCGTGGTGATCTTCGACAGCGGGCTGCTCTCGTCGAACAGCATCGCCATCCGGCGCGGATCCATGGCCAGTGCACCCCGGGTCGAGCCGCGCAGCGGGGCGAACCTGGGCGCGGGACGATCGAACTCGCGCGGGTGGAAGCGTCCTTCGTCCGGATAGCCGCCGCGGTAGACGCCGGGCATCTCCTCGTCGTCGTAACGGTCTTCGAAACGGCCCTCGTAGCGGCCGTATCCCTCGTCGGCGAAGCGCTCGCGGCGCGGGTATGCGCGCGACGGGCGGTCGTCGTCGTCGTAGTACTCGTCGTCGTAGTCGTCCATGGGGGCCATCCCGAAGTAGGCCTTGACCTTGTGCAGTGTGCTCATCGCTCCACCCTTCTGGTGACTATCGACTCTGGTGTCTGTGATGAAGATGTGACTGGAGTGACTATTCATGGTGACGGTAGAGGACGTTGCCCCAGAAGCGCGGTACCGACACGCACACATGTCGAGCCATGTTTGACCGCCGCCTCGAGGTCGCCCGACATTCCCGCCGACAGCTCGAGACGTTGCTGGTAGGAAGCTTGTACCCGGTGATGCTCGGCCTGCAAACGCGCGTAGGCCCCGTCGGCATCCGAGCCCAGCGGCGGGATGCCCATCAGGCCGACGAACTCGAGTCCCTGCGCGGCCTGCGCCTGCGCGCACAATTCGTCGATGAGGTCGGGCGCTGCGATGTCGACTCCCCCGCGCTCAACGTCACCGTCGAGGCTGATCTGGAGGTAGACCCGCAGCGGCTGGGACCGGGCGCCGTCGCCGAGCGCGCCCGACGCGGCGCGGTCCAGCGCGGCGATCACCTTGGCGCTGTCGACCGAGTGCGCGGCGTAGGCCCAGTTCGCGATCGACCGCGCCTTGTTGCGTTGAATCCGGCCGACCATGTGCCAGCGAATCGGCGAAGCGGGCTCGGCGGAATTGCATTCGGTCCATTTCGCGGCTGCTTCTTGTTCGCGCGATTCACCAAATGAATGGCAACCCAAATGCGACAAAATAAGGACATCGGTTGCTGGAAAGAATTTGGTAATCGGCAGCAATTCAATTTCGTCGGCATTGCGTCCGGCGGCGCGCGCGGCCAGAGCCAGACGTTCGCGCACGGCGGCCAACGCGTTGGCCAGTTCGACTTCCCGCGTGGTTGCCATGGCGGTCATTCCATCCACACCACAGAAGCGAGTCGTCCGGTCGGGGCGTCGCGCCGATGGCTGAACAGGTTGCGGTCGTCGACGGTGCAGCGCGGATCGGCATCGATGGCGGTGACACCCAAATCCTTTAATTGCCTAGTGATTCCGGCACGCAGATCGAGGCCGGGGGTGCCCCGTGAGGTCGTGGTCCTGCTGCCGGGGAGGGCAGCCTCGACGTCGTCGGCCATTGCCGCGGGCACTTCGTAGTTGCGGCCGCTGACCGCCGGCCCGAGCAGGATCGAGATGTCCTCCGGGTGCGCGCCCGCGTCACACATCGCCTCGACGGCGCGGGCGACGACTCCTTTCTGTGCGCCGACTCGACCCGCGTGTACCGCCGCCACCACCCCGGCACGGGTATCGGCCATTAATACCGGAACACAATCGGCCGTTACGACCGCCAATGCCAATCGTGGAGTGGTCGTCACCAATGCATCGGTGTTGTCGACAGCGGACTCGCCAGGGCCGTCGACTCGCACGACGCGGTCGCCGTGCACCTGGTTCATCCAGACCACCGCGTCGGCGGCCAATCCGATTGCCGAGGCCAGTCGCTTCCGGTTGGCCGCGACGGCCGCCGGATCGTCACCGACGTGGTCGCCCAGATTGAAGGTGTCGTACGGCGGCGCCGAGACGCCACCGGCGCGGGTGGTGGTCACGCGCCGAACCCGAACACTCACGATCCCAGTATTCCGGCGGACGAGAGGAGCACTTTATGGGTCTAGCACTCACTAGTGCCGCATGAACGGCGGAACGTCGACATCGTCGTCGTCGTCGCCGCCGATGCTGACCGTTGCGCCGTTGGTGTGCACCGGCACGCTCGCCGCATCGACCGGTTCGAAGAGCGACGAGGTGACCTTGCCCGCCTTCCCTGGCGCGATCGCCTGGCCGGCGCCCACCACCGGCTTTCTGCTCGGCCCCGCAGCATCGAAACCGGCCGCGATCACCGTCACCCGCACCTCGTCGCCGAGAGAGTCGTCGATGACCGTGCCGAAGATGATGTTGGCCTCGGGATGCGCGGCGTCCTGCACCAACGAGGCGGCCTCGTTGATCTCGAACAGACCCAGGTCGCTGCCGCCTGCGATGGACATCAGCACGCCCTGCGCGCCTTCCATCGACGCCTCGAGTAGCGGCGAGTTGATGGCGATCTCGGCGGCTTTCAGCGACCGCCCGTCGCCGCGGGCGGAGCCGATGCCCATCAGCGCGGTGCCCGCGCCGGACATGATGCCCTTGACGTCGGCGAAGTCGACGTTGATCAGGCCGGGCGTGGTGATCAGATCGGTGATGCCCTGCACACCGTTGAGCAGCACCTCGTCGGCGCTGCGGAACGCGTCCATCAGCGACACCGCCGCGTCACCCATCTGCAGCAGCCGGTCGTTGGGGATGACGATCAACGTGTCGCAGCTCTCCCGCAGCGCGGAGATGCCCGTCTCGGCCTGGTTGCTGCGACGCTTGCCCTCGAACGAGAACGGCCGTGTCACGACGCCGACCGTGAGGGCGCCGAGCTTGCGCGCGATGGTGGCGACGACGGGCGCGCCGCCCGTGCCCGTACCACCGCCCTCGCCCGCGGTCACGAACACCATGTCGGCGCCGCGCAGCAGCTCCTCGATGTCGTCCTTGGCGTCCTCGGCGGCCTTGCGGCCCACCTCGGGGTCGGCGCCGGCGCCCAGCCCGCGGGTGGAGTCGCGGCCGACGTCGAGCTTGACGTCGGCATCGCTCATCAACAGCGCCTGCGCGTCGGTGTTGATCGCGATGAACTCCACGCCCTTGAGGCCGTGCTCGATCATCCGGTTGACGGCGTTGACGCCGCCGCCGCCGATGCCGACCACCTTGATGACGGCGAGGTAGTTGTGCGGGGGGGTCATCGCGGTCGCCCTTTCCTCCCTGGTTGCCTGTCGGTGCACCGGTCCCTCCGAGCAAACTCTCAACCTCAACAAGAGGTTTATAGTTATGTCAAGTGGATCCGCGCAAACAGAACGGTAGGGCGAGGTCAAGCACTAACCATGCAGGCGCGCCGACGGAAATGCTGGGAATTTCGGCGGATGTCGCGGCGGACTGACTACTTGACCGTGGGCAAATCCGGGCTGGAGAGGTCATAGGTGTGTCCGGGCTGCGTCAGCAGCGCCGCGAGCTTCTGCGCCTTCTCGTCGGTGCGGTCGGTGGTGCCCCACAGCACTTCCCTGCCGTCGGCCAGAGTCAGCGTGACGGCCGCGACCGACGGCGCCGACACCCGCGCGACCTGTCCGGCCACGTCCGGAGGCAGCGCGGTCATCACCTCGAGCGCCGCCTTGGTCGCCGGATCGCTGGGCCCGGGGTTGTCGACCTCGAGATAGGGCAGGTTGGGCGGCGGCGGCGCGGTGGCGAAGTCCACTCCGTCGCGGTCGAACAGATGCGGTCCGTCCGGAAAGTCCTTGACGACGACGGGCACCCGCTCGACGATCGTGATCCGCAGGGTCGACGGGTATTCGCGCTGCACACGCGCGCTGGCGACACGGCGGATGGTGGCCACCCGTTCGGCCACGTCGTCGGTGTTCACCTGCAGTAGCGGCGTGCCCTGCTTGACCGCTGCGGCCGCCAGGACCTCGTCCTGGGTCACGGCGCCGATACCAGTGATGACGATGTTGCGCGCCGCCATGATCGGGGTGAAGTACAGCAGCAGGCCGAGCCCGACGAACAGCGTGACCAGCAGGACCGTCCACACCATCAGCTTCAGGCCGCGAACCTTCCCGCGCGCAACGGGTTTGGCGTCGGTCGACTTCCCCTGGGCCCGTCGCTTGGCGTCTCGTCGCGCCTGCTCGATCGCGACGGCGCGAGCCTGCGCGGCGCGGCGGGCTTCGCGTTCCCGCCTGGCCCGCCGCCGCGGACCCTCGAACTCCTCTGCGGGCGGCTCCTCGGGCTCGGCCTGCGGCGCGTCGCCGGGTTCGTCGGGCTCGGCCTGCGCCTCGCGGGGTTCCTCCGGCTCAACCGCCGCCCTGCCGGGTTCGTCGGGCTCCGTCATGGCGAGCCCACGTCCGGTTTCCGTTGTGGCGTCGAGCGATTGGCCCGCGCCGTGAGCGCCGCCACGATCTCGGGACCGAGCATCGTGACATCACCCGCGCCCATCGTGACGACCACATCGCCGGTGTGCACCGCGTTGGCCACGAGTTCCGCGACGGCCGAGAAGTCCGGCACGTAGTGCACGGGCTTGCTGACGCGCTCAGCCACCGTCGCCCCGCTGACGCCCGCCATCGGCTGCTCCCGCGCGGCGTACACGTCGAGCACGAAAACCTCGTCGGCACAGTCCAACGCCTCACCGAACTCCTCCGCGAACGCTGCTGTGCGCGAGTACAAATGCGGCTGAAACACCACCACCGACCTGCCGCGGCCGCTCTGCTCGGTCACCGTGCGCACGGCACCGAGCGTGGCGCGCACCTCGGTCGGGTGGTGGGCGTAGTCATCGAACACGCGGACGCCGTGCGCGGTGCCGACGAGTTCGAAGCGACGGCGCACACCCTCGAACCCGGCCAGCCCGTCGATCACCGCCTCCGTCGGGGCCCCGATCTCGGTCGCCGCCAACACCGCGGCCAATGCGTTGAGCGCCATATGCCTACCCGGCACCGACATCCGCATCACCCGCTGATGCTTCTCGCCTGCCAGTTGGATGTGCGCCACCGCGCCGGTGTTCTGCTGTTCCCAGCTGACCAGTCTGCCCGCGAGGTCGGGCCGATCGTCGCTGCCTTCGGCTCCTCGCCCGAGAGGCTCGTCGCTGCCTTCGGCTCCTCGCCCGAGAGGCTCGTCGCTGCCGTACCGCAGCACGCGAATCCCCAGTGCCGCAGTGCGTTCGGCGAGGGCGGCTGCACCGGGATCGTCGGTGCAGACCACGAGCGCACCGCCAGGTGCGAGCCGCTCGACGAAGTCGTCGAACACCGCGCCGTACGCCTCTGCGCTGCCGAAGAAATCGAGATGGTCGGCTTCGATGTTGGTGACCACGGCGACATCCGGCGTGTATTCGAGCAGCGAGCCGTCACTCTCGTCGGCCTCGGCGACGAAGCAGTGACCGCTGCCGTGGTGAGCATTGGTGCCCGCCTCGCCGAGATCGCCGCCGACGGCGAACGACGGGTCGAACCCGCTGTGCTGCAGGGCGACGATGAGCATCGACGTCGTGGTGGTCTTGCCGTGCGTGCCGGTCACCATCAGTGTGGTGTAGCCGTCCATGAGCTTGGCCAGCACCACCGGCCGCAGAATGACCGGGATGCCGCGGCGCCTGGCCTCGACCAGCTCCGGGTTGGTTTTCGGAATCGCCGCATGCGTGGTGACGACCGCGGTCGGTCCGCCCGGCAGCAGGTCCAGCGACGACTCGTCGTGGCCGATACGGACCACCGCGCCGCGCGCCCGCAACGCCGCGACCCCGCGCGACTCCTTGGCGTCGGAGCCCGACACCAGACCGCCCCGGTCGAGCAGGATGCGCGCGATGCCCGACATGCCCGCGCCGCCGATGCCCACCATGTGCACCCGCCGCAGCTCTTCGGGAAGCGAATTCACGCTCATCGTCGGGGTCGGCTCCCGCTGCGGGCCACCTCGAGCGCGATCTCGGCGACTTTCTGTGCCGCATCACGGTGACCGGCCATGGCCGCCGCCGCTGTCATCGCCGTCAGCCGCGGCCCGTCGTTGAGCAGTGCGGCCACGGTGTCGCCGACGAACTCCGGCGTGAGATCGGCGTCGTCGACCAGCAGCCCGCCGCCCGCATTGACGACGGGCAGCGCATTGAGTCGCTGCTCGCCGTTGCCGATGGGCAACGGCACATACACCGCGGGCAGCCCGACGGCCGACACCTCGGCGACCGTCATCGCACCGCTTCGGCAGATCGCCAGATCGGCTGCCGCGTAGGCGAGGTCCATCCGGTCGAGGTACGGCACCGCCACATAGGGCGGGTCGCCCTCGGCCGGCCCGGGCAGGTCCAGCGTGTTCTTGGGGCCGTGCGCGTGCAGCACGGAGATACCCGCCGCGGCAAGGGCTTTGGCCGCCGGCGCGACGGCCCGGTTGATCGATTGCGCACCCTGCGAGCCACCGAATACCAGCAGCACCCTGGCGTCGTCGGCGAAACCGAAGTGCGCGCGCGCCTTCGCCCGTTCCGCCATCCGGTCGAGCGACGTGATGGCCGCGCGCACCGGCACGCCGACGACCTCGGCGCGCGGCAGTCCGGGCTCCGGGACGGCGGACAGGACACGGCGCGCCCAGCGGGCGCCGAGCTTGTTGGCCCATCCCGCACTGGCGTTGGCTTCGTGGACAACCACCGGCGTGTGGCGGCGGCGCGCGGCCACATAAGCGGGCACGGCGACGTACCCGCCGAACCCGATGACCACGTCGGCGTCGACGGCGTCGAGCACGGCGCGGGTCTCCTTGACGGCGCGGCGCACCCGCATCGGCAGGCGCAGGAGGTCGGCGGTGGGCTTGCGAGGCAGCGGCACCGGAGTGATCAGCTCGAGGTGGTAGCCGCGCTGGGGCACCAGCCGGGTCTCCAGGCCACGATGGGTGCCCAGCGCCGTGATTCGGACGTCGGGATCAAGGGCGCTGAGCGCATCGGCGACGGCCATGGCGGGTTCGACGTGGCCTGCCGTCCCTCCGCCGGCGAGAACTACCGAAATCACCCGTGACGTTGACCTTCCAATGTGCGAGCCCGTTGACCCTGGTGGCGCTGTCCAGCGGCGCTGCGCCGGACACGCTCCTCGCGTCCGCGCGAACCGTTTCGCTCCCCGCGTGCGCTGAGGCTTTTTCGCTCCTCGCGTGCGCTGAGGCTTTTTCGCTCCTCGCGTGCGCTGAGGCTTTTTCGCTCCTCGCGTGCGCTGAGGCTTTTTCGCTCCTCGCGTGCGCTCAAACCTTTTCGCTCCTCGCGTCCGCGGGACGCCCGCTGGCCGCCTCCATGATGCACTGAGCGTCGCACAGGCCGGTCGGCCGTGTGGGTTTTGCGCCGGTTGTCCTTCGCGGGTTTGCGCTTCGGCTTGGCCGCCGGCTTGTCGTCGCGGGTCCGCAGTCGGTCGCGCAGCACCTCGGTGCGGGTGGGCACGTACGGCTCGGGTAACCGTAGCCGCAGCAGCCGGTTCACCCGATCGTCGCGCCCTGCCCGCAGCGCTGCCACCGCCTCGGGTTCGTGGCGTGCGGCGTTCGCGATCACACCGATGATGAGAAGTGTTGTCGCCGTGGATGTTCCGCCCGCCGAAATGAGCGGCAACTGCAGTCCAGTGACGGGCAGCAACCCGATGACGTAACCGACGTTGATGAACACCTGACCCAGCACCCACATGGTGGCGGTCGCGGTGAGCAGCCGCAGGAACGGGTCGGCCGACCGGCGCGCGATCCGCATGCCGGTGTAGGCGAACAGCCCGAACAGGCACAGCAGGCCCGCCGCACCGATGAAGCCCAGCTCCTCGCCGATGATTGCGAAGATGAAGTCGTTGTGCGCGTTGGGCAGGTAGTTCCACTTCGCCGTGCCCTGGCCGAGTCCGTCGCCGAAGATACCGCCGTTGGCCAGCGCAAACCTGGCCTGCTTGGCCTGATAGCCCGAACCCTGCGAATCGGCGGTCGGGTTCAGCCAGGACATCACCCGATCGGATCGGTAACCCTCCGAGACCGCCAGGATCGCCGCCGACACCACGACGGCGAGCAACGAGGACAGGAACACCCGCAGCGGAAGGCCCGCATACCAGAGCAGGGCCAGCAGGATGATGCCGAGCGACACCGTCTGCCCGAGGTCGGGCTGGGCGACGATGAGCGCCAGCGCGATCACCGCCGCGGGAACCAGCGGGATGAGCATCTCGCGCAGCGTCGCCTGCTCCATGCGGCGGGCGGCCAGCAGATGCGCACCCCAGATCGCGAACGCGATCTTGGCCAGCTCGGAGGGCTGCATGGAGAGGCCGGCGACGACGAACCAGCCACGGGAACCGTTGGCTTCCTTGCCGATTCCCGGGATCAGCACCAGCACGAGCATCACGATCGTCAGCGCGAAGCCGGTGAACGCGAGACGACGCATGGTCTGCACGCGCATGCGCATGGCGGCGTAGAAGGCGAAGAGGCCGACGAGCGTCCAGATCAACTGCTTGCCGAAGATCACCCACGGCGAGCCGTCCTCGTCGTAGGAGTGCACCCCCGACGCCGAGAGCACCATGATCAGCCCCAGCGTGGTGAGCAGCGCAGCGACGGCGATGATGAGGTGGAACGAGGTCATCGGCCTTCCGAGCCATGCGCCGAAGCGGGTGCGCGGGGCCTTGGCGGAGGGGGCGTCGGCGGGCGTGGCGTCCGCGCCGGACCGGCGTAGCCGCAACCGACTCAGAAGGGCGCTCACCGGTCTACCGCGTTGCGCGCACGGCGGCCGCGAAGGCGTCTCCGCGTTCGGCGTACCCGCTGAACTGGTCGAAGGACGCGCCCGCGGGAGCCAGCAGCACGGTGTCGCCCCGGCGGGCCAGCCTGCGTGCGGCGGCGACCACGGCGGTCATCAAGCGAGTCACAGAAGTAACATCTGGCTCATTTGTCTCAGGCACCCCAGAATCCTCCCCCGGCACAACCTCCACAACGGGGACATCTGGGGCGTGTCGCGATAACGCGTTGGCCACCACCGTCCGGTCGCGGCCGATCAGCACCGCCCCGACCAGGCGATGCGACACCTCGGCGACGAGTTCGTCGACTGAGGCGCCCTTGAGCAGGCCGCCGGCGATCCAGACCACCCGCGGGTAGGCCGCAATCGACGCGTGCGCGGCGTGCGGGTTGGTGGCCTTGGAGTCGTCGACGTAGGTCACGCCGTCGATCTCCGCGACCACCTCGGCGCGGTGCGGGCCGACATGAAACGACGACAGCGCGTCGGCGATCGCGTCGGCGGGCACGTCGACGGCACGGGCCAGCGCCGCTGCGGCCAGCGCATCGAGCACACCGACCGGACCCGGCACCGGCACGGACGCGGCGTCGGCGAGCACCAGCCCGTCGGCGAACGCCCTGTCGACCAGCGCGCCGTCACGGACCCCCAACTCGCCCGCCGCGGGTTCACCGAGCCGGAACCCCACCCGCACCGGGGCATCGGCGTGACCCAGCAGGGCCGCCGAGACCGGGTCGTCGAGCCCGACGACCGCCACCCGGCCGTTCAGCGCCCGCGCCTTGTCGGCCGCGTACGCCGCCATCGAGCCGTGCCAATCGAGGTGATCCTCGGCGACGTTGAGCACGGCGCCGGCCTCCGGGCGCAGCGAGGGCGCCCAATGCAGCTGAAAGCTCGACAGTTCGACCGCGAGTAGTTCGGCGGGCTCGGCCAGCATGTCGATCACCGGGTTGCCGATGTTGCCGCAGAGCACCGCGCGCCGGCCCCCGGCGACCAGCATCGCTTGCAGCATCGACGTGGTCGTGGTCTTGCCGTTGGTGCCCGTCACGATCAGCCAGCGCTTCGGCGTGCCGAACCAGCCGGCCCGGTCCAGCCGCCACGCCAGCTCGATGTCTCCCCAAATGGGCACGCCCGCAGCGGCCGCTGCCGCCAAAACCGGTGCAGTGGGCGGGAATCCGGGGCTGGTGACGACGAGGTCGTAGTCGCCGATGCGGTCGACGGCCTCGGTGGTGGTGACGACGCTCGCAGGCGCCACCAGGCGCTGCAGCGCAAGCGGGTCGTCATCGCAGATGGTCAGCCGGACACCCGTCGGCTCCAGTGCGGCGCTGACCGAGCGGCCGGTGATGCCTGCGCCGGTCACCAGCACGCGGGCGCCCGGCGTCAACGGCGCGACGGCAGGTCGGCTCACATCAGGCCCCGACGGTGGTGAGCCACTCGCTGTAGAAGAGCGCCACACCGAGGCCGCATGCGATGGCGGTCAACAGCCAGAACCGGATGATCACCGTGGTTTCGGCCCAGCCCACGAGTTCGAAGTGATGGTGAAAGGGCGCCATCCGGAACACGCGTCGCCCGGTGGTGCGGAACGCCAGGATCTGCACCACCACCGACGTCACCTCGGCGACGAACAGGGCGCCGAGCACCACCGCGAGCATCTCGGTGCGACTGAGCACCGACAGTCCGGCGATGATGCCACCGAGCGCCAGCGAACCGGTGTCGCCCATGAAGATCTTTGCGGGAGCGGCGTTCCACCACAGGAAGCCGATGCAGGCCCCCGCGGTCGCGGCGGCGATCAGGGCGAGGTCCAACGGGTCGCGCACGTTATAGCAGCCGACGCCGGGCGCCGTGGCGCACGCGTTGCGGAACTGCCAGAACGTGATGATCACATAGGCCGCGCACACCATCGCCATCGCGCCGGCGGCCAACCCGTCGAGTCCGTCGGTGAAGTTCACCGCGTTCGACCATGCGTAGACGATCAGCACGCAGAACAGCACGAAGATCGCCGGAGCCAGGGTGACCGTGGCGATCTCGCGCACATAGGACAGTTGCGCGCTGCCCGGGGTGAGCCCGTCAGCATTGCGGAACTGCAGAGCCAGCACCCCGAAGATGACCGCGGCTGCCAGCATGCCGATCGTCTTGGCGGTCTTGTTCAAGCCCAGGTTGCGCGACCGACGGATCTTGATCAGGTCGTCGATGAAGCCGACGACGCCGAGCGCGGTCGCCAGCCCGAGGGCAAGCAGGCCGGACGACGACGGCCCGTCGCCGTCGAGCGCCATTCCGACGAGGTGGGTGCCGAGGTAGCCGGCCCAGATGCCGGCCAGGATCGCGACGCCGCCCATCGACGGGGTGCCGCGCTTCTTGTGGTGGCTCGGCGGCCCGTCCTCGCGGATCTCGTGGCCGAACCCCTGCCGGGTGAAGAGCTGGATCAGTACCGGGGTCAGCAGGATCGACACCGTCAGCGCGATGCCGACGGCGATGAGGATCTGCCTCATGAGGCGACCAACGCCTCGGCCAGCCGGCCCAGCCCCGCGGCGTTCGACGCCTTGACGAGCACCACATCCCCGCGGCGCAGTTCGGCCCGCAACAAAGCCAGCGCGGCGTCAGCGTCGGCAACCATGGTGGCCTCTCCTCCCCACGAGCCCTCCATGACCGCCCCGTGGTGCATGGCGCTCATAGATCTCCCGGTTCCCACGACGATGAGTCGACTGACATCTAATCGCACCGCCAGCCGACCGATGCGATCGTGCTCCGATATCGCGTCGTCGCCGAGTTCGGCCATCTCGCCGAGCACCGCCCAGCTGCGCCGGTTTTCTCGGCCCTGGCGGGCCATCCAGGCCAGCGACTTCAGGCCGGCCGTCATGGAATCCGGGTTGGCGTTGTAGGCATCGTCGATGACGGTGACCCCGTCTTCGCGGGTGGTGACGTGCATGCGGTGCTGCGACACCGGGCCCGCACCGGCCAGTGCGGCGGCCACCTGCGCGCCGCTCGCTCCGCACTGCAGCGCGACGGCGGCCGCGCACAGCGCATTGGACACCTGGTGGTCGCCGTGCACCGCTAGCGCGACGTCGGTCTCGGCGCCGGCAGCGTGCAGCGTGAAGCGCGGGCGGGCCACCTCGTCGAGCGTCACCGGACCCGCCCACACGTCGGCGCCCGGCGACCGCGAGACCCGCACCACCCGGGCAGCCGTCTGTTCCGCCATGGCCGCGACGGCGTCGTCGTCGGCATTGAGGACGACCACACCCGACGCTGGAACAGATTGCGGGAGTTCGGCTTTGGTTCGTGCGATGGCTTCGCGGGAACCGAACTCGCCGAGGTGCGCGGTGCCGACGTTGAGTACGACCGCGATCGACGGCGGAGCAATCGCGGCAAGGGCCGCGATGTTGCCCGGATGGCGGGCCGACATCTCGAGGACGAGGAAGTCGGTCTCCCCGGTCGCCCGCAGCACCGTCCACGGGTGGCCCAGCTCGTTGTTGAAGGAGCCGGGCGGAGCGACGACCTCGCCGAGCGGCGCGAGCACCGCGGCGACCAGATCCTTGGTGGACGTCTTACCCGACGAGCCGGTGATCCCGACGATGGTCAGGCCACCGGCCACCAACTGCGCGGCCACCGCGGCGGCCAGCCGGGCCAGCGCGGCGAGCACGGCCGCGCCCGAGCCGTCGGTGTCGTGTTCCAGAACGCCGGCCGCGGTGTCGGTTGCGGTGTCGGTGCGGGGCCGGACGACGATCGCGGGCACGCCGACGGGGCGGCCAGCCAGCACCGCGACCGCACCGGCGGCCACCGCGGTCGCGGCGAAGTCGTGGCCGTCCGAGCGCGCGCCGGGCAGCGCGACGAACAGCCCGCCGGCAGTGACGGCCCGCGAGTCGAATTCGACCGTGCCCGTCACCCTGGTGGTCGCGGCGGCGGCCGCCGAGATGTCGGCGAGTTCACCGCCGACGATGTCGGCGATCTGGGCGAGGGTGAGGTCGATCATGTCGGGGATCCCAGCGCCTCGAGGGCGGCCGCCAACTCGTCGCGGTCGTCGAAGGGCCGGGTGTGCCCGTGGCTGGTCTGGCCGGCCTCATGGCCCTTGCCGGCGATCAGCACGACGTCTCCGGCGCGGGCCCATGCGACGGCGTGGTCGATGGCCTTGCGGCGATCGCCGATCTCGACGACCTGCGCGCGCCCGCCCGTCGCGCCGACGACGATCCCCGACCGGATGGTGGCCGGGTCCTCGTCGCGCGGGTTGTCGTCGGTGACGACTACGAGGTCGGCCAGTTCGGCGGCGACCCGGCCCATCGGCTCGCGCTTGCCGGGGTCGCGGTTGCCGCCCGCGCCGAACACCACCGCGACGCGGCCGGTCGTCTGCTCGCGCAGCGTCTCGAGCACGGCGCGCAGCGCACCCGGTTTGTGGGCGTAGTCGACGAGGGCCAGAAAGGCCTGACCGCGGTCGACGGGCTCCAGCCGGCCCGGCACCCGCGCGTCCCGCAGTCCCGGTGCTGCCTGTTCGGGTGACACCCCGACGGCGTCCAGAAGGGCAGCCGCGAGAAGACAGTTCGCGACGTTGTAGCGGCCGGGCAGCCCGATCCGCAGCCCGTGATGCACGCCCGCGGGGTCGACGGCGAGGAACTCCTGCGCGGCGCGCTCGACGGTGCGGATGTACTCGGCACGCCAGTCGGCATCGCGGCCGGTCGCGCTGACCGTGACGGGGTCGGGTGCGATCGCCGCCATCGCCCTGCCCGCTTCGTCGTCGACGCATACCACCGAAAGGCTTGCGGCCGTTGATGATCCGGGATCGAAAAGCCGCGCTTTGGCGTCGAAGTAGTTCGCCATCGTGGGGTGGAAGTCGAGGTGGTCGCGGGACAAGTTGGTGAAGCCGCCGACCGCGAATTCGACTCCGTCGACGCGTCCGAGGCTCAGCGCGTGGCTGGATACCTCCATCACCACGGTGTCGACGTTCTGCTCGAGCATCAGCGCCAACAGGGCCTGCAGATCGGGTGCCTCGGGGGTGGTCAGCGTGCTCGGCAGGTCCTCACCCGCGATCCGGATGCCGACGGTGCCGATCAGCCCGGCGACCCTTTCCGCCGCGCGCAGTCCCGCTTCCACCAGATAGGTGGTGGTGGTCTTGCCCGAGGTGCCGGTCACGCCGATCATGCGCAGGTGTCGCGACGGATTGCCGTACACGGTGGCCGCGAGGCCGCCCAGCACCGACCGCGGGTCGGAACGGATCAGCACGGGCACGGACGCGTCGGCACCCATCAGGGCCAGGCCGTCCGGGTCGGTCAGCACGGCGACCGCGCCGCGGCTGACGGCATCGGCGGCATAGCGTGCGCCGTGCGACGATGCGCCCGGCAATGCCGCGAACAGATCGCCCGGCTCGACGTCCTGGCTGCGCAGGGTCACCCCGGTGACGATGGTGTGCCGGCCACCGGCGGGCGAGATGACCGCGCCCACCCGGTCGGCCAGTGGCCCGAGCGCCTGGCCGGCGTGATGCGAGGGTCGCAGCTTCATGGCCTTGACACAGTACCGGCCTGTGCGCGGTCGGCCTTGCGGTCAGGTGGCTTGCAGGGTCAGCGGAGGACCGGGATCGGGCGACAGCGGGATGTTCTCGCGCTGCAGAAGCCAGCTGGCGATGTTGTGGAACAGCGGCGCCATCGTCGTGCCCGGCTGTCCGTCCGCGGTGCGGTGCGGGTTGTCGGCCATGATCCCGATCACGTAGCGCGGGTTGTCGGTGGTGACCATGCCCGCGAAGGTGATCCAGTAGACGTCACTGTAATAGCAGCCGCAGGCCGGGTTGATCTGCTGTGCGGTGCCGGTCTTTCCGGAGAGCTGGTAGCCCTCGACCGCCCCGGTCGAACCGGTGCCCTGCTGGTAGCCCATCGGGTCGCGCTGCAGTGTGGCGCGCAGCATGTTGCGTACCGTCGCGGCGGTCTGCGGGGAGACCACACGCACACCGTCGGGACGGGGCTCCTCGGTCCTGGCGCCGTCGGGTGCGATGGTGGCCTTGACGATGCGCGGCGGGATGCGCATCCCGTCGTTGGCGATCGCCTGGTACATGCCGGTCATCTGCAACAGCGTCATCGAAAGGCCCTGTCCGATAGGCAGGTTGGAGAACGTGCTGCCCGACCACTGGTCGATCGGCGGCACCAGGCCCTCGCTCTCACCGGGCAGGCCGACGTTGGTGCGCTGACCCAGTCCGAACTTGTCCAGCATCTCGGCGTACCGCTGGGGGCCGACCCGCTGCGCGAGCATCAGCGTGCCGACGTTGGAGGACTTACCGAAGACACCGGTGGTGGTATAGGGCATCACGCCGTGCTGCCACGCGTCGTTGACGGTGACGCCGCCCATGTTGATGGAACCGGGCACATGCAGGACCTCATCGGGGTTGGACAACCCGAACTCGATCACCGACGCGGCGGTGATGATCTTGTTCACCGACCCCGGCTCGAACGGCGACGAGACGGCCGGGTTGCCCAGCTGGCGGTCCTGCTGGCGGCCGATGTCCTGGCTCGGGTCGAACGTGTTGTCGTTCGACATCGCAAGCACTTCACCGGTTTTCGCGTCGAGTACCACGGCGGACAGGTTGCCGGCACCGGAGGCGTCCTTGGCCTGCTGAACCTGCTGCTGGACGTAGAACTGAATGTCGTCGTCGAGGGTCAACTGCACGGTGGACCCGTTGACGGCGGTGTGCCGGTTGCGGTAGCTGCCGGGGATCACCACACCGTCGGAGCCGCGGTCGTACGTCACCGATCCGTCGGTGCCCGCCAGCGTGGCGTCCAGCGAATCCTCGAGGCCGAGCAGGCCGTGGCCGTCCCAGTCGATGCCGCCGACGACGTTGGCGGCCAGCGAGCCACCCGGGTACTGGCGCAGGTCCTGGCGTTCGGATCCGACCTCGGGAAACTTCTTCGAAATCGCCTCGGCGACCGCGGGATCGACGGCGCGGGCCAGGTATACGAACGACTCCTTGCTCTTCAGCTTCTTCAGCACCGTGGTGGCGTCGGGCTTGTTGTTCAGCCGCAACGCCACCTCGGTGGCGATCGCGCGCAGCCTCGCCTCGGGGTCGGGCGCCTCCGGCGTCTTCTGCCTGGCGTCGGCCAACTGCTTGCGGACCTTGACCGGCTGGAAGGTCAGCGCGCGCGCCTCGATGGTGAACGCCAGCTTGTCGTTGTTGCGGTCGACGATGCTGCCCCGCACGGCCTTGTCGACATCGGTGACCTTGAGCTGGCCGGCCGCCTCGGCGCGCAACCCGGCGGCGCGCGGCACCTGGAGGTTGAACAACTGTGCCGCGGCGACGATGAGCACCAGAAAGATGACGGCGTTCCCGGCCCGATGCCGAAACACGAAAGACGCACTGCGCAAACCGGTTTCGGTCACCGGCTCGCGGGTGCGACGCGCGCGGGCGGGCCGTCCCTGACCGGTACGCGGCTGCGGTGCCTTGCGGCCTCGCCGACCGGCGCCGCGGCTCACGCCGGGGAGCCTGGAACGGTGGCGGTGACGGGAGGAGCAGAAACATCACCGGTGACGGGGCCGAACTGCTCGGCGGGTGCGGCCGCGGCGGGTGCCTGCGGCTGCGGCCCGGGCAACGGGGCGGCCGGCGTGTCCACCGGTGGTGCGGCGGGTCCGACTGCCGGTGGCTGACCGCTCACCATGTGCGGTGCATCCGGCAGCGGCACGGCCAGCGGTTCTCCCGGAGTCGACATGGGCGCCGGCGCCGGGGGCGTTGGCCGTTCGGGTACCCGCACGACCATTTCGCGGGGATCGACGACCGGCGGTGCAGGCCTGCTGGTGGCGGCCTGCGGTGGCGGCGGGGGGGCATCGTCGGGAAGCGGCGCGTTGAGAGGCGGCGGCGGAACCCCCTCGGCCGGTTTGGGAGTGCCGACGACGATCCAGTTTCCCGCCGGGTCCTGCACCAGATGTGCGGTGTCGCGGGACGGGATCATGCCGAGTTGGCGGGCCGACTCGGCGAGGGCCGGTGCGGCCTGGGCCTCCAGCACGTCGCGCTCGAGAGCCTCCTTCTGCTGCAACAGCGCCTGATTGGTCTGCCTGGCGTTGCTCAGCTGATACGAGCGCTCCGCGGCGTCGGTGGACAGCCACAGCGTGACGCCGAGGCCCAGCCCCAGCGACCCGATGACCAACACGACGAACGGGACCCGGGCCGCGAGCGTGCGGGGGTTGAGGTCGATCTCGGCGATCCGGGCGAGCAGCCGCTCCTTCAGTGGCGGCCGGACAACCTTGGGTGCCTTGGCCTTTCGCGCCTTCGCGCGAGCCTTGGCCTGGCTGGCGTTCTTCGGCCGGACGGGCTTGATCTGCGGCCGCGTGATGGGCGCGGTCTCGGTGGTGCGGGGCCGTCCCGGTCGCGGAGGAGCGTCCGGCGAACGCAATTTCTTTCGCTCCTCGCGTGCGCGGGTCTGCGCACCGCGAACGGGCTGGCGCGCCGTGCGCCTGCGGTCATCGGCGCCGCGCGCGGCGGAGGGTCGCTTCGTCTTCATCAGACCTTCCCTTCTGGCCTTGCGGCAACCTTCTCCAGCGCTCGAAGCCGCACCGACGCGCTTCGCGGGTTGAGTTCGATTTCGTCGGCGGTCGCGCGCTCGGCGCCGCGGGTCAGGCTGATGAATTCCGGTCCGTGCCCGGGAAGTTCAACGGGCAGGCCGGGAGGCGTCCGCGACGCCGTCGCCGCGGCGAACACGTTCTTGACGATGCGGTCCTCCAGCGACTGGTAGGACATCACCGCGATGCGCCCACCCCCGTTCAGCGACGCGAGCGCGGCGGGCAGGGCGGCGCGTAGCACATCGAGCTCGCCGTTGACGGCGATGCGCAGCGCCTGGAACGTGCGCTTGGCCGGATGGCCGCCGGTGCGGCGGGCCGGCGCCGGGATCGCTTCGTACAGCAACGCCACGAGGTCGCCGGTGCGGGCGAACGGGCTGCGGGCACGCCTGCGGACGATGTGTGCGGCGATCCGGGGTGCGAAGCGTTCCTCGCCGAACTCGCGCAGGATGCGCGCCAGCGTCTTCTCGTCGTAGGTGTTGACGATCTCGGCCGCGGTCAGCTCCGCATCGGGATCCATCCGCATGTCCAGCGGCGCGTCGGCTGCGTAGGAGAAGCCGCGCTCGGTGCGGTCCAACTGCATCGACGAGACGCCGAGGTCGAACAGGATTGCATCGACGGTCGGGCGGCCGGATTCGGCTGTCCAGTCACCGGATTCGGCGAGCACGCGCTCGATGCCGTCAAACCGGGTGCGGGTCAGCAGGACGCGGTCGGCGAACGGCGCGAGACGCTCGCCGGCGATCCACAGGGCACTGGGATCGCGATCCAGCCCGATCAACCGCAGGCCGGGCAGTTCGTCGAGGAACCGCTCGGCGTGTCCGCCCGCCCCCAAGGTCGCATCTACCAGCACGGCCCCGGAGCCGTCGGGGCTGCGCCGCGTCAGTGCGGGCATGAGCAGCTCGACGCAGCGGTCGAGGAGGACCGGGATGTGTCCGTGTCCGCCAGCAGCCATGACAAGGCCTCCGAAGAAAGGCGGCCCTGCACCGTGGTCTCTGTCCGAGCGTGCGGACCTGGCGTCGGGGAAGTACGCCAGGGCCGGCTCGGACAGAGGCCGCGATACACGGTCGCTGTAGCCCGAATCAAATGATGTCGCGCAGAGTTTCATCGCTGGCCGCGGAGAAGTTCTCTTCGTGCATCTCTTGGTAGTCGTGCCACGCCTGGGCATCCCAGATCTCGAGGTAGTCGACCGAGCCGATGACCACGCAGTCCTTCGAGAGGTTGGCGTAGCGGCGGTGGTCGGCCGACAACGTGATCCGGCCCTGTGCGTCGGGATGTTGTTCGTCGGTTGCGGCGGCGAGGTTGCGCAGGAACGCCCGGGCCTCCGGATTGCTTCGGGACGCGCCCGACGCCCGCTTGGCCAGTGCCTCGAACTCGGCGCGCGGATAGACGGCGAGGCTGTGATCTTGGCTTTTGGTGACCATCAACCCCCCTGCCAGCGCGTCGCGGAACTTGGCGGGCAGCGTCAGCCGCCCTTTGTCGTCGAGCTTGGGCGTATAGGTGCCGAGAAACATCTCGTTACCTCCCCGCCCGGCGAAGGAGCCCCGGTCGCTCCATCGACCGCCACTTTACCCCACGATCCCCCACATTGCTCCAAATGCCGGCACATGTTTCCGCGCTTTCCCCACGATTAGGGATGCGCCGCACGCGGACGGCCCGAACAGCCAGGGCGGGGCCTGTCAAAAGCGCAGCTCAAGCCGCAGTGGGGTGAAGTGGGGGCACTTGGCACAAAAAAATGGGGCAGCCGACTTGGCTACCCCATTGTGATGGGCGCGTTATTCGTCGAAGCGGCGCCGGAACCGGTCTTCCATCCGGCTGGTGAACGACCCGCCCGAACCCTTGGCCCGCTTCTGCCGCGGCGCGGCCGATTCGGCGCCGGAGCCGTCGCGGCGGCCGGTCATCCGAGGGCCGGTGACGGCGAAGACGACGCCGCCGAACATCACCAGGAAGCCGATGACGGAGAGAATCGGGAAGCTGCCGATCATGGTGGCCTTGAAGGCCACGCCGCACACCAGCATCGCCAGACCGATCACGAACAGCGCGGCCCCTTGCAGCCGACGACGCGCCGAAGGAGCCCGCAGGCCGCCACCCCGCACGCTCGACGCGAACTTGGGGTCCTCGGCATAGAGCGCGCTCTCGATCTGATCGAGCATGCGCTGCTCATGATCGGAGAGTGGCATGCGTCCCTCCTTGCCGCCCGTCATTTGGTCTTCAACGCCGCTTATGCCCGCGTTCGCGGACAACTAACAGTCATGATACGAGGTGAATCTGAGCCGTACCACCTAGTTCGCGCCCTGATTCTATGACGTGCACCGGCACCCGTGACCCACCGGCTCGCCATGCCGATAATGGCACTGGCTCCCGCGGAACAAGCTCGCAAAGGCGCAGGAAAGGCGGACGGCGACGGTGGCGACATTTCTCATCGATCTGTCGCCGGCCGACATGGAGCGAAGGTTGACCGACGCGCTCGGTGTCTACGTCGACGCGATGCGCTATCCCCGGGGCACGGAGGACCAGCGCGCGTCGATGTGGCTGGAGCACACGCGCAGGACCGGCTGGAAGGCGGTCGCCGCTGTCGAGGTGGCGGATGCACCCGATCCGGCGGCGGCCCCGGACCTGACCACGGCCGCGATCGTGGGTATCGCATACGGCTACTGCGGGGCGCCCGACCAGTGGTGGCAGCAGCAGGTCGTCGCCGGACTGCACCGGGTTGGCGCCGACCGCTCCCGGATCGCCGAACTGATGGCGAGCTACTTCGAGCTGACGGAGCTGCACATTCATCCCCGCGCGCAGGGGCGCGGCCTCGGCGAGGCCCTGGCCCGCAGGCTGCTCGCCGGCCGCGCCGAATCCCATGTGCTGCTGTCCACGCCGGAGATCAACGGCGAATCGAATCGCGCCTGGCGGCTCTACCGCAGGCTCGGCTTCACCGACGTCATTCGCGGCTATCACTTCGCCGGCGACCCGCGCCCGTTCGCGATTCTCGGCCGGTCACTGCCGCTCTGAGCGCTGGGGTCTGGCACGATGACCTCGTGTCGAACCGCCGCAGAATGCGCCTGCTGGCGATCGTGCTGCTGGTGTTGATCGTGCCGACCGCCGTCGGGTGCGTTCGGGTCAGGGCCAGCATCACCGTCTCCCCCGACGACCGGGTGTCGGGACAGATCGTCGCCGCCGCCAAGGCCCGCGGGGCCGACGACAAGGGCCCGCAGCTGCTCAACAACCTGCCCTTCAGCAACAAGGTCGCCGTATCGGACTACAACAGGGACGACTACGTCGGATCCCAGGCGGTGTTCTCGGACCTGACCTTCGCCGAACTGCCGCAGCTGGCCAACATGAACCGCGACGCCGCCGGCGTCGACCTGTCGCTGCGCCGCGCAGGCGATCTGGTGATCCTCGACGGCCGTGCCGATCTCACCTCGCTGACCGATCCGGATGCCGATGTGTCGTTGTCCGTGTCGTTTCCCGGCGAGGTGACCTCCACCAACGGCGACCAGGTCGCCGCGGAGGTTGTCGAGTGGAAGCTCAAACCCGGCGTGGTGAGCACGATGTCCGCGCAGGCGCGCTACACCGACCCCAGCGCCCGCTCGTTCACCGGAGCGGCGATCTGGTTGGGCCTCGCGTCGTTCCTGGTGGCCGGCATCCTGGCCGCGCTGGCGTGGGTGAACCGGGACCAGTCCCCCCGCTTCGCCGACCCCACCCGCTCAACGCGCGACTGATGCCGTCTGACTTGATACAAAGCGGGTCACACGCTCTACTCTGAAGGCACTCGCGGGCCAGAACATCGAGCGAAAGGGGCGGGGCGCTGAGCGTGGATACAGCGGCACCGTCAGCTGTCGAATTGGCCGGCGCGGTGACCGATGAGCTGCGGGAGTATCTCGGCGAACGTCGCAACCAGAGCTCCTACATCGGAATCGACTACGCCGATTTGACGGCAGCGCTGGAGGAGTTCGTCCTGCGCGGCGGCAAGCGGCTGCGGCCGGCTTTCGCCTATTGGGGCTGGCGCGCCGTGGCCGCGCGCCCGAACGAGCCCGTGGGGCCGTCCACCCTCCGGTTGTTCGCCGCGCTGGAACTGCTGCACGCGTGCGCCTTGGTGCACGACGACGTGATCGACGACTCCGCAACACGCCGCGGCCTGCCGACTGTGCACCGGCTGTTCGCCCAGCAGCACCGCGACCGCCGGTGGGGCGGCTCGGCCGAGCAGTTCGGGCTCTCCGCGGCGATCCTGCTCGGCGACCTCGCCCTGGTGTGGGCCGACGACATCGTCGCGACCGCCGACCTGCCCGCCGACGCGCAGCGACGGGTGCAGCGGGTCTGGGCCGACATCCGCACCGAGGTGCTCGGCGGCCAGTATCTCGACATCGTCGCCGAGTCCAGTGGTGCGACGACCGTCGCGTCGGCGATGAACGTCAATACCTACAAGACCGCGTCGTACACCATCACCCGACCGCTGCAGCTGGGGGTGGCCGCGGCCGCCGACCGGCCCGATGTGCAGGCGATCTTCCACGAGGTCGGCAGCGACCTCGGGGTGGCCTTCCAGTTGCGTGACGACGTGCTGGGTGTGTTCGGCGATCCGGCGGTGACCGGCAAGCCGTCGGGCGACGACCTGCGCTCGGGTAAGCGCACCGTGCTGCTCGCCGAGGCGATCGAGCTTGCCGACGAGTCGGATTCGCAAGCCGCCGAACGCTTGCGCTCATCGGTCGGCACCCAGCTCTCCGAAGCGCAGGTGCGCGAACTGTGCCAGGTGATCGAGTCGGTCGGCGCCCTGGCCGCCGTCGAGAAGCGCATCGACATGCTCACCACGCGGTCGCTGGAGGCGATCGGCGCCGCACCGATCGACGCCCAGGCGAAGGCGGGCCTGACCAAGCTCGCCAGGTTGGCCGCCAACCGCACCGCCTGAGCGCGGCGGACGTGAGGAGCAAATGAGCGCAGCGGACGTGAGGAGCAATTGAACGCAGTGACGACCTTCTCGCGGCTGTCCGCGTTCACCAGATCGCCGGAGGCCCGGCCCGCCCTCCTCGGCATGCTCGGCGCGGCGATGATCACGGCGGGCGGCGTCGGTGCGGGCAGTACGCGCCTACACGATCCGCTGCTGGAGTCGATGCACTTGTCCTGGCTGCGGTTCGGGCATGGGCTCGTGTTGTCGTCGGTGCTGCTGTGGGGTGGCGTCGCGGTGATGCTCGTGGCGTGGTTGTGGTTGGGCCGCAGCGTGATCGACGGCTCCGCGCGCGAGTCCACGATGGTCGCGACGACGGGCTTCTGGCTGGCGCCGCTGCTGCTCTCGGTTCCGGTGTTCAGCCGCGATACCTACTCCTATCTGGCGCAGGGCGCGCTGCTGCGCGACGGCTTCGACCCGTATGCCGTCGGACCCGTCGACAACCCGAATTCGTTGTTGGACAACGTCAGTCCGATCTGGACAACGACGACCGCCCCATACGGCCCGGCGTTCATCCTGGTGGCGAAGCTAGTCACGTCGCTGGTCGGCAATCACGTGATCGCGGGCACGATGGTGCTGCGGCTGTGCATGCTGCCCGGGCTGGTGCTGCTGATCTGGGCCGCACCACGGCTGGCTCGGCATGTCGGCGCCAATGGTGCCGCCGCACTGTGGATCTGCGTGCTCAACCCGTTGGTGATCATTCACCTGATGGGCGGCGTGCACAACGAGATGCTGATGGTCGGCCTGATGGCGGCGGGCATCGCGTTGATCTTCGGCCGTCATCCGATCACGGGCAATGCGCTCGTCGTCGTCGCAGTGGCCGTGAAAGCGACGGCCGGCCTTGCGCTTCCCTTCATGGTGTGGGTTTGGGCGCGGCAACTCCGCGACAAACGCGGCCTGTCACCGCTGCGGGCCTTCGTCGCTGCGGCGGCGGGGTCGATCGCGATCTTCGTCGCGGTGTTCGCCGTGCTGTCCAGGCTGGCCGGCGTCGGCATCGGCTGGCTCACCGCGCTAGCCGGATCGGTCAAGATCATCAACTGGCTGACAGTGCCGACCGCCGTCTCCAACCTCGTCAACGCTATTGGCGGGCTGTTCTTCCCGGTCAATTTCTACGCCGTACTCGACGTCGCGAGGATCATCGGGATCGCGATCATCGCGATCTCACTTCCGGTGCTGTGGTGGCGTTTTCGCCACACCGACCGCCAAGTGCTGACCGGCATCGCGTTGGCGATGGTGATCGTGGTGCTGTTCGTGCCGGCCGCGCTGCCCTGGTACTACACCTGGCCGCTGGCCCTGCTGTCGGCGCTGGCACAGAGCAGGCAGGCGATCGCGCTGATCGCCGGGTTCTCCACCTGGATCATGGTGATCTTCAAACCCGATGGCAGCCACGGGATGTACTCGTGGATCCACGTGCTGCTGGCGACGGCCTGTGCGGCGGCGGCCTGGTACTCGCTCTATAAGGACCGGGATCAGCACGCCATCGCCTGGGCGCGGCGCACCACCTCGCGGGCCTGATGCGAGTGCAGCGCATCGACCGGTCTGGCGTTGTCCTGGCCCGCAGGCGATCCGTCGCGCCGAATGGTCAGTGACGGGTCGGGCGTGAACAGCCAGCGGACGATCTCGGTGTCCCGATATCCGCCGTCGTGCAGCACGACCAACAAGCCGGCCAGGCTCTTGACGACGTGACCGGTGTCGTCGAAGAACACCTTCGGCACCACCACCGACCCGTCGCGGCGGACACCGACCAGGTGACCCTCCCGCAACTGTTGTTGGACCTTGGTCACGGGCACGCCGAGTAACCGGGCGACATGGGGCAGGTCGTAGACATCTTCAGCGGGGTCGAGGACGTCCTCAGCGGCTGGAATACTGCTCACCGCCCCGAGTGTAGGACGCACGACGCGGTCTCGGAGGCGCTCTGCAACGACAGTTGCCGACAATTCGCTACGTACCATGTGTCCGGTGGAGACCTACCAGCAATCCGACCCGCTCGCCGGGGCGGTGCTGGACGGCCGCTACCGCGTCGACACCCTGATTGCGACCGGCGGAATGTCCGGCGTCTACCGCGGATTGGACCTCCGGCTGGATCGGCCGGTGGCGTTGAAGATCATGGATTCCCGCTACGCGGGAGACAGCCAGTTCCTGACACGGTTCCAGCGCGAGGCCCGTGCCGTTGCGCGGTTGACTGACCCCGGCCTTGTCGCGGTGTACGACCAGGGTATCGATGGGCACCATCCCTTCCTGGTGATGGAGCTGATCGAGGGCGGCACGCTTCGCGAGCTGCTGGCCGAGCGCGGCCCTATGCCGCCGCACGCGGTGGCCGCGGTGCTCGGTCCCGTGCTCGGCGGCCTCGCGGTGGCCCACCACCAAGGGCTCGTGCATCGCGACGTCAAACCGGAGAACGTGTTGATCTCCGACAGCGGCGACGTCAAGATCGCCGACTTCGGCTTGGTGCGGGCGATCGCGGAAGCCAAGATCACCTCCACCAGTGTCATTTTGGGCACGGCGGCCTACCTCTCACCCGAGCAGGTCAGCACCGGCGACGCCGGCCCGGCCAGCGACGTCTACGCCGTCGGCATCCTCACCTACGAACTGTTGACTGGCATTACGCCCTTCACCGGCGATACCGCGCTGGCGGTGGCCTATCTGCGGATGGACCATGACGTTGCACCGCCGAGCACCGTGATCGGCGGTGTGCCAAAGCAATTCGACGACCTGGTGCTGCGCGCGACCGCGCGTGACCCGGCCGACCGCTATGCCGATGCCGAGGAAATGGCAGCCGAACTCGAGGCGATCGTCGACGAGTTGGGACTGCCGGGCTTCCGGGTGCCCGCGCCGCGCAACTCCGCTCAGCATCTGTCGGCGGAGATGCACCGCAGCCGCGTCAGCGAGAATGCCGCCACGGACACCGTCCGCGCCGCACCGCAGCGCAAACATACCCGGCAGCTCACCAGGGGTCCCGAAGACTGGCAACAAAATGAACCGGACGCCGAATCCCATCGCCTCGCAGGGCAATTCGCAGGCATCGAGATGGCCGAGTTCTACTGGGCCCGCCAGCGCGCCAAACGCATGCTGCTTTTCTGGGTGATCGCCGTGCTGGTACTCACCAGTGGGATCGCCGCCGCCGCATGGACGATCGGCAGCAACCTGTCGGGCCTGATCTGACCCGCCGAGCACCCCCGAGCGACGCTAGTCGCGCAGTTTCAGCCCACCTAATCGCGGAGCATCTCCGCACCACCTAATCGCGGAGCATCTCCGCCCCACCTAATCGCGGAGCATCTCCGCCCCACCTAATCGCGGAGCATCTCCGCGACCAGGAACGCCAACTCCAACGACTGCTGGGTGTTGAGCCGCGGATCGCATGCGGTCTCGTAGCGGCCGGCCAGATCGGAATCGGAGATGTCCTGCGCGCCGCCCAGACATTCGGTGACGTTCTCTCCGGTGATCTCCACGTGCATGCCACCGGGATGGGTGCCCAACGCACGGTGCACCTCGAAGAAGCCCTGCACCTCGTCGACGATGCGGTCGAAGTGGCGGGTCTTGTAGCCGGTGGACGACTCGTGGGTGTTGCCGTGCATCGGGTCGCACTGCCAGATGACCTGATGACCGGTCGCCTGCACCTTTTCGATGATCGGCGGCAGCAGATCCCGCACCTTGTTGTTGCCGAGCCGACTGACCAGCGTGAGGCGACCAGGCTCGTTGTTCGGATCCAGCCGCTCTACGTACTCGACGGCGACCTCGGGCGTCATCGTCGGACCGATCTTCACCCCGATGGGGTTGGCGATCACCTCGGCGAATGCGACGTGCGCGCCGTCCAGCTGGCGGGTGCGCTCACCGACCCAGACGTAGTGCGCGGAGAGATCGTACAGCTTCGGCGTGCCCTCGTCGTCCTGCGCCAGCCGCAGCATGGCGCGCTCGTAGTCGAGCACCAAAGCCTCGTGGCTGGCGTAGATCTCGGCGGTCTGCAGGTTGCGGTCGTCGACACCGCATGCGCTCATGAACGTCAGCCCGCGGTCGATCTCACCGGCCAGCGCCTCGTACCGGGCGCCGGCGGGCGACGTCCGGACGAACTCCCGGTTCCAGTCGTGCACTTGGTGCAGCGACGCGAGGCCCGACGATGTCAGCGCCCGCACCAGGTTCATCGCGGCGCTGGCATTGGCGTAGGCGCGCACCAGGCGGGACGGATCGTGCTCGCGCACGGCCGCGTCCGGGGCGAAGCCGTTGACCATGTCGCCGCGGTAGGACTTCAGGCCCAGCGCATCGATGTCGGCCGACCGCGGCTTGGCGTACTGGCCCGCGATCCGGGCCACCTTGACCACCGGCATGCTGGCGCCGTAGGTGAGCACCACGGCCATCTGCAGCAGCGTGCGGATGTTGGCGCGGATGTGCGGCTCGGTGTTGTCGACGAACGTCTCGGCGCAGTCCCCGCCCTGCAGCAGGAAGGCCTTGCCGAGCGCGACCTCGGCGAGCAGGCCCTTGAGCTTTTCGACCTCGGAGGGCACGGTCACCGGCGGGACGCTCTCCAACACCGTGCGCATCGCCGCGGCCTGCCCGGCGTCCCAGCTGGGCTGCTGCGCGGCCGGCTTGGCCAGTGCGGCGTCCAGTCGTTGCCGCAGCTCATCTGGGAGCGGCGGCAGCGACGGCAGCTGCTCGATGGGTACGTCGACGGTCCAGTTCACCCATACATGGTAACCAGCACAAACCGGTGGTCCACACCACGGCCCAAACCGGCAAGCATAGGGAAACACCCTATTTTTCCGTCCCTTCTGCACAGCTAGCGTTTGCCGGCAAGGGGTCGTTGACCTGCACAACTTGTGAATTGGAGCGTTGGCATGCCGAACGGCCGGATCGCGAAGACCTCCCCGCTGTTGGCAAGCGCGGCGTTGGCAGCGGCAACAGCGCTGCTGACGGTGCCCGTCCCCGCTCAGGCGCTGCCGCCCGCGCCGCTCGCCCCCGGCGACTGCGCACAGTGGGGCTTCAACGGGCCAACCTCGCTACTGCGCGAGTCCACGACCGAGACCGCCAGCTTCACCGGCACCGGCCCACACGTCGACGCGCCGGGCACCTGGACCAGCTCGAACGGCCCCACCAAACAAGGCAGTGTCGTCGGAGACATCGATCCCAACGGCCACATCAACGTGGTCTTCAATTTCAAGAACGGCGACAGCGTGACGTTGGCGGGTGAAGTCGGCCCGAACGGTCAGGCGAGTGGCCTCTCGGAACCCAACAACAGCGTGCCGTGGCACAGCTTGGCGCCGATGTCGTGCGCCCAGAACGGGCCAGCGGCCCAGGCCGGCACCAAGGAGGGGCCGACGATCACGTTCGATCCGATCATCGGCGGACTGGTCGCCCACATCACCGACCGCAGCGGAGTCACCTCGCAGTGCGAGTACCGCTCCGACTTCTACACCCGCACGTTCCGGCTGGACAAAAACGCAACCTTCGACCTGAAGATCGTGCCCGCCATCCCCGAATTCCGGGACCGCCCCATCGACATCACCTGCGACAACGGCACCGAAACGCACACCAGCACCTTCTTCTAAAGAGACAGGGAGACACCCATGCCCATGAGCCGACTCTTGACGACAACCTCGCTTCTCGCGGCCACCACGGGCATTGCCGCAACGGGTTTCTTCGTCGCCGCCATGCCCGCGCAGGCGTTGCCGCCGGTGCCGCTGGCTCCGGCGGACTGCCAGCAATTCGCCTTCTCGGGAGCAACCAACATCAAGCTGAGCACCGGGCCGATCGTCACGTTCAGCGCAGACGGGCCCGGAGTCAACGCGCCGGCCACCGACAATCGATCCGATCAAGGCAATATCACCGGCGGCATCGCGCCGAACGGGCACGTCGACCTCACCTACCGCAGCACGTCGAACCCGCAGGATCCGGACGTCCACTTCATCGGCGATGTCGGCGACGACGGCAGGGCGCGGGGCAACTTCATCGCCAAGGTCAACGGCACGTGGGAGACGCCGTCGCCGCTGACCTGCGCCCAACAGGCCCAGGCACTGGTCAAGGAGGGGCCGACGATCACGTTCGATCCGATCATCGGCGGACTGGTCGCCCACATCACCGACCGCAGCGGAGTCGCCTCGCAGTGCGAGTACCGCTCCGACTTCTACACCCGCACGTTCCGGCTGGACAAAAACGCAACCTTCGACCTGAAGATCGTGCCCGCCATCCCCGAATTCCGGGACCGCCCCATCGACATCACCTGCGACAACGGCACCGAAACCCACACCAGCACCTTCTTCTAGACCGCCCCGGTCATCAGCTGATACCGCCGCAGGTTGTGGCGCGCGTCGACGAGGGCGTCGTGGGCGTCGCGCGGCCGCGGTGGCATCCGCGGGCACCCGCGTTCCTCCCAGAACTGGCGCAGCTCGCGGGTGAACCGCGGAATCGCCGGCGGCAGCGCCGTCATCGGTCCCCACAGCTGGCACAGCACCACGTGGTCGTAGGCGCCGACCCAGGCCCACAGCTCGATCGGCTCGTCACCGTCGACCCCGAAGAAATTCTCCAGGTCCGCCCGGATCTGTTTGCGCGACCGGTACAGCTGTGACGAGGGCGACGGTAGCTTGGGCAACACGTGTGTACGCACCCAGCGGCCGGCCCGATCAGGGTTGAATTCGCTTGATATTCCGTAGTATTCGCGGCCGTCTTCGGCGGCGACACCGATCGAGATGAGCTCGATCGTGCGTCCGTCGTCGATGAACTCGGTGTCGTAGAAGTACCTCACGCGCGACCTACACCGCCGCCGTCTCGGCGACCGTCTCGGTATCCGCAGGCGGCGCGGGTGCGGGGTGGATCTCACGGTCGAGTTGCTCGTTGACCTCCCGGTCGTCCGGGAAGTGCGGCTCGCCGGCGATGACGTGCTGCAGCCACAGCTTGGCCTGAACGACGGGCCTACGCAGCACGCGCTCCCGGAGCAGCGCCCGGTGCATCTTGCGCGGCTTGCCGGTGTAACGCCAGCGCGCCCATGGCGCGTGCGGGCGGGACAGCCGAAACGCCCCAATGAACAGCAGCGGCGTGATGAACATCCCGACCAGGCCCGTCCACACCTTGCCCTTGAGCAGCACGATCACCGCCAGCGCAAGGGTGAGCACGGCGAGCACGGCGACGGACGCACGCGCGGCCAGGGAATGGTCTTCCCGCCAGATCCCGATATCGAAGAACGACAGCGGGTTGAAACCGAGGATCAACAGCCCCGCAACCGCGATCGCGGCGAACACCGCGTCGACCGACGTGCGTCCGTCCTCTGCCCAGTACACGTCCTGCAGATGCAGGATCAACGCGAACTCGTCGAGCACCAAGGCCGCGCCGATCCCGAAAAAGGTTGCTGCGACCGTGAATTCGGGTACTCCCCCGTCAACAGCCAGAGTCACCATAGCGATGCCGGAGATCATGACCAAGATCACGCCGATCACCACGTGGTGGATGTGGAGCCCGCCACCGGCCGAGATGTTGCGCGGCTGCCACCACTTGCGGGGCTTGTCGCTGTCGGCCTGGCTGCGGATGTACCGAACGATCGTGCGGGTGACGAAGAAGGTCAGGATGAACGCGACGAGGCAGAAGACCAGTGGTATCCGCCCGTGCGGTATCCCGAAGTCGAGGTCAAACGACAGATGCACGCAGAAAACCTACGCCGCCGCAGCCTCGACGTGCCGGGGATATGGTCCGACGCGCCGCGATCGGCCGATAGTCTGTGTCGCGATATGAGTAGGTGGGGCCCGCGCACGCGAGGAGCGGAAAAGGCGCCTTCCGGCCGGGCCGGTTTGTGGCCAACCGTCGGGTGGCGGCTGTTTCAGCTGCTCACGCTGGCGGCGGTGGCCTGGGCCGGCTGGCGGCTGCTCGGCCACGTCACCTACCGCATCGACATCGACGTCTACCGCATGGGCGGCCGCGCCTGGCTGGACGGTAAACCGCTGTATGCCGACGGCGCCATGTTCGAGACCCGTGCCGGCCTGGAACTGCCATTCACCTATCCGCCACTGGCGGCGATAGTGTTCGCGCCGTTCGCTCTGCTGCCGCTTTCGGTGGCCAGCGCCGCCATCACGGTGACCACGTTCGTGCTGTTGATCGCGTCCACGGTGATCGTGCTGACTCGGCTCGACGTCTGGCCGCAGTCGTCGATCACCAGCGAGCCGGCGTGGCTGCGACGGTGCTGGCTGGCTGCGGCGATCGTCGCGCCCGCCGTGGTCTACCTCGAGCCGATCCGGGCGAACTTCGACTTCGGCCAGATCAACGTCGTGCTGATGACGCTCGCCATCGCCGACTGCGTGCCGCGCAGGACTCCGTGGCCGCGCGGCATCCTGCTCGGCATCGCGATCGCGCTGAAACTCACCCCCGCGGTGTTCTTGTTGTACTTCGTGCTTCGCCGCGACACCCGCGCGCTGATCGTCGCCGCAGCGTCGGCGGTCGTGGCCACACTGATCGGCGTCGTGTTCGCCTGGCGCGACTCCTGGGAGTACTGGACCGACACGGTGCGAAACACCGACCGGATCGGCACCGCGACGCTGAACACCAATCAAAACATCGCGGGCACGCTGGCCCGGCTCGGCCTCGGCGAGAGCGCGCGGTTCGTGCTGTGGACGCTGCTGTGCTTCGTCGTGCTCGGCGTGACGATCTGGGCGGTGCGGCGGCTGCTCCGGGCCGGCGAATCCGCGCTGGCGCTCATCTGTGTCGCGATGTTCGGCCTGGCGGTCTCGCCGGTGTCGTGGTCGCACCACTGGGTCTGGGTGCTGCCGACCGTGCTCATCTGCGCGGTGGTCGCCTACCGGCGCAGGCACGCGCTGCTCGGCGCGGTCACCGCGGCGGGGGTGGCGCTGATGGTGTGGACACCGATCACCCTGATGCCGGAACACCACGAGACGACCGCGTCGCTGTGGCGCCAGCTGGCGGGCGGTTCCTACCTGTGGTGGGCCCTGGCCGTCATCGTGGTCTCCGGGACGGTGTCCACGGGATCGGCCGAGAAGAGGCCCGCGACGGTAAGCGACGCCGCGCCGGTTCCCGCGACCGGCTAGAGGTTAGGCAGCGAGCTCCGCGGCGGGTTGTTTGCCCTCCTTGACGTCGGCGGCATACAGGTCGACGTACTCCTGACCCGACAGGCGCATCAGTTCGTACATCACCTCGTCGACCACGGCCCGCTCGATGAACCGGTTGCCCTCGAGACCCTCGAACCTGCTGAAGTCCATCGGCTTGCCGAACCGCACAGTGACCCGACCGAACCGCCACATCTTGCTACCGGGCGGGTTGACGACGTCGGTGCCGACCATCGCGACCGGGACGACCGTCACGCCGGTGTTCAGCGCGACCCGGGCCAACCCCGTCTTGCCCTTGTACAGCCGCCCGTCGGGAGACCGGGTGCCCTCCGGATACATGCCGAGCAGCTTGCCCTCGTTCAAGATCCGCGCCGCGGTCTCCAGGGCCGCCTGCGCGGAGTCGGCGTCGGTGCGGTCGATCGGCACCTGCCCGGCCACGGTGTAGAACCAGCGCTGAAACCAGCCTTTGAGACCGGTCCCGGTGAAGTACTCCGACTTGGCCAGGAAGGTGATCCTGCGCTTGACCACCAAGGGAAGGTAGAAGCTGTCCGCGACGGCCAGATGATTACTCGCCAGCAAGACCGGCCCGGAGTCCGGAACATACTCCAGCCCTTCGACTTTGGGCCGGCCGAGCAGCGTCAGCAAAGGGCCCATGAAGATGTACTTGAACAGCCAATACCACATGGACCCTCCCGCATTGGGCGCACCGGACAGTGCTCGGGGTTTACTCTACCGTCACTCTTCGACGGTCACCGGGATGTGCTGATACCGGCCGGAACCCGACGGCGGCGGCCCGTCGGGCGGCGGCTGGTTCGGGTGCGGCGTCGACTCGACGCCCTCCACCATCGCGCGCACGACCGTCAGCAGCGCCACGCTGTGCTCGGCGATCACCGTCAGCAACGGGTGCTGCTCACCGCTGACCAGCGCCGCCAGCGCGCACACCGGACACCACACCTGCTGGCACTTGCCGGAGCCATCCGCACCGACCGCTGCGGCCGCCGCGGCCCGCACCGCGGGATCGATGCGATCGAGGATGGACTGCGCCAGCGCGCGCAGTTCGGGACCGAGATCGGGGTGCTCGCTCATGACGGCCACACCTCCGGATTCGGTCGAAATCGCACGGTCAGCTCGCTGCCCTTGAGCTGCGCATCCGTCACGATGCATCGCCGCAGGACGGACGCCAGCCGGACCCGGCGCCTCATGCCGCCGGCGCCGATGATCAAGTCGTCATCGACCCGGCCCAGGGACAGCGCGGTCGAGTCGATCTGAGGCAACTCTAGCCGCAACCGATAGACCGCATCCACGCCCGATCCGGACTCGCGGTCGACGATCGGCCGCAACGGGCCGGGCGGTGGCGAGCCGTCGCGCTTGCGGGCGTATTCCAGCAGTTCGCCCAGCGCCTTGGGTCCGATCGGCTCGCCGGCCAGGTGCGGAACCAGCACCAGCTGCACATCGCCGATGGTGGTATCGAGCTCATCGAGCACCGCGCGCTGTTCGGAGATGCGCTCGGCATACCAGTCGAATGCCGGATGCGCGGGCAGGTTGCGGTATTCGTACGAATCATCCTGCACCAAAATCTGATTGACGATCAGCTCGTCGACCCGCACGCCCATCAACGCCAGCGAACCGAGTGTGCGCGCCGCCTCGGCGGCCACCACTCGTTCGGCGGTCAGCACGAGGTGCGCGCTGACCCAGTCCCCATCGGTGAGCAGGCCCGTCAGCGCACCGGTGCCGGCGTCGACGCGCTCCATCAGCTCGACGATGGCGGCCGTGCGCGCGTCGTCGGTCGCCGAACTCAACCGGCGGTGACGCGGCCACGCCCGCTCGAGGTACAGGCCGAAGGTGGACGGCAGGGTCAGCATGCGCAGCGCATCGGCTGTCGACGCGCAGTCGACCACGACGTGGTCCCACTCCCCCGACTTCGCCAACTCGCCGACCTCGTGCAGACCGAGCACCTCCTGAACACCGGGCAGGGCCGAAAGTTCTTCCGGCGCAATGTGTCCCAGCTCGGATGCGTCGAATCGGGCAGCCAGCACTCCAGCGACGTCTCCCCAGCGGGCTTCCAGCAGCGCAAGCGTGTCGAGGGCGAGAGCGTCCAGGAACCCACCGCCGGCGTCCGCGTCGTCGGCGAGCACGCGGGTCGGCTCGCGTAGCCCGGTGGGAACGACGGGCGTGCCGAGCACATCGCCGAGCGAATGTGCCTGATCGGTGGACACCACGAGGACCCGCAGGCCGCTTTGCGCGTCACGCACCGCGGTCGCGGTCGCCAACGTCGACTTGCCTACACCACCCTTGCCAACGAAGAGGCTGACCCGGGCGTGGGTAGGCGCCGGGGATTCACTCAGCCTCGACTCGTTTCTTGAGGTCCTTCAATGCGGTGTCGGTCAGCCTGCGTTCGGCCTTGCGCTTGAGCAGGCCGATCATCGGGATGATCAGGTCGACCGACAGTTCGTACGTTACTTCGGTGCCAGAACCCTTGGGCGACAACCGGTATGCGCCATCGAGCGCCTTCAGCAGCGAACTCGAGACCAACTTCCAGGTGACCGAGCCGCGATCGGGCGGCCAGTCGTAGGCCAGCACCATCGTGTCCTTGAGGACCGCGGCGTCCAGCACCAGCCGGGCCGTCTTCGGGTAGCCCTCGTCGTCGGCTTCGAGGACCTCGGTTTCCTTGTACTCGGCCACCCAGTCGGGATAGGAGCCGATGTCGGCGATGACATCCATCACCGTGGAAGGATCCGCATCGATGTAGATGGTTTGTGCCGTCTTGTCCGCCACTAGGCCGCTTCCTCGTTCCTTGAGCCCGCATCCGCTCGATGAATGAAAATCTACCCGCCGCCGCTGGGTCTGACCCAGTATCAGGCGCGCGGGGGCATCCCCACCGGCCGCGATGCCTCCAGCCGCTGCTTCAGCTCGAAAGACATCTTCTTACCCGCCACCCGGCGCTGGTGGTTGAGCTTGGCGAGGTTCATCTTGGCCAGCTGCCAGGCGGCCGCGCCCGCCGGTTCGGCGTGCAGGAAGTAATGCAGGATCACGCCGTCCAGCGATGGCTCCAACCAGACCTCCATGGTGCCGGTCAACGCGCCGTTGACGCTCCACCGATGGCCGAGCGGGCCGCGGTCCTCGATCACCGTCAGGCGGAGATCCGGCCACCAGCGCCGCCAGCTCGCCCGGTCCGCGACGGCCTTGCCGACCTCGATGGGGTCGGCCGCCACGAACGTCTGGTCGGCGATCTGGATGCTGTTCATCGCCACCAGCTTCACATATGCCGGCGTCGTGGCCGACCCTGCCCGACTAGGCTGTCCCAGGCAGAGCCGCTACCAGCATCGGAGGCGATGACCGTGCGTGAGTTCAGTGTTCCCGCAACGTTCGAAGTCGGCGAGCACGACAACATCGTCAGCTCCGTCTACGCGCACGAGCGCGACGATCCCGACCACGTGATCTTCCAGCGCCTCATCGACGGCGCGTGGATCGATGTGACGGCGGCCGAGGCGGCGAGCCAGATCCGGTCGGTGGCGCGAGGTTTGATCGCCGAAGGGGTGCAGGCCGGCGACCGCGTCGCGGTGTTCTCGGCGACCCGCTACGAGTGGCCGATCATCGACTTCGCCATCCTTTCCGTCGGTGCGCTGACCGTGCCGATCTACGAGACCAGCTCCGTCGAGCAGGTGCGCCACGTGCTGAGCGATTCGGGCGCCGTGCTGGTGTTCGCCGAAACCGATGCGCACGCCGACAAGATCGAGCATCTCAAGGACGAACTGCCGGATCTGCGGAAGGTGTTCCGCATCGAGAGCTCGGGCGCGTCGGCGCTGGACGAGCTGGCCGAGGCGGGTGCGACGGTCGACGCAGGCGCACTCGAGGCCCGGCTGGCCGGCATCAAGGCCGCCGATCCGGCCACCCTGATCTACACGTCGGGCACGACCGGCAGGCCCAAGGGCTGCCAGCTCACCCACTCCAACCTCGTGTACGAGATCCGCGGTGCCAAGGCGTGCTTCCCGACGCTGCTGGACAAGGGCGAGCGGCTGCTGGTGTTTCTGCCGCTGGCGCATGTGCTGGCGCGGGCGATCACCATCGCGGCGTTCGCGAACAAGGTGACGCTCGGCTTCACCAGCGACATCAAGAATCTGGTGCCGATGTTCGGGGTGTTCAAACCGACGCTGGTGGTGTCGGTGCCGCGGGTGTTCGAGAAGGTGTACAACACCGCCGAACAGAACGCCCGCAACGACGGCAAGGGCAAGATCTTCGCAGCCGCGGTCAACACCGCGATCGAGTGGAGCCAGGCACAGCAGAGCGGCACTGGCGCGGGCCTGAAGCTGCGCGTCAAGCACGCGGTGTTCGACCGCCTGGTCTACGGCAAACTGCGCGCCGCGCTCGGTGGCGACTGCCACGCCGCTATCTCCGGTGGCGCGCCGCTCGGTGCTCGGCTTGGCCACTTCTATCGCGGCGTCGGGCTGACCATCTACGAGGGTTACGGCCTGACCGAGACCAGCGCGGCGATCACGGTGAACCAGATCAACGGAGTCAAGGTCGGATCGGTCGGAAAGCTGCTGCCCGGCAACAACATGCGCCTCAACGACGACGACGAGCTACTGGTCCGCGGCGGCGTGGTGTTCGCCGGCTACTGGCACAACGAGGAGGAAACCAGCAAGGCGTTCTCCAACGGCTGGTTCCACACCGGTGACCTCGGCGCCATCGACGACGACGGCTTCCTCACCATCATCGGGCGCAAGAAGGAGCTCATCGTCACCGCGGGCGGTAAGAACGTCGCGCCGGCAGTCCTGGAGGACCGGCTGCGGGCGCATCCGCTGATCAGCCAGGCGATGTGCGTCGGCGACGCGAAGCCGTTCATCGCCGCGCTCATCACGATCGACCCGGAGGCGTTCCCCGGCTGGAAGGAACGCAACGGCAAGAGCGCCGACGCGACGGTGGCCGACCTGGCCGAGGATCCCGACCTCGTCGCCGAGGTCGATCTGGCCGTGAAGGACGCCAATCAGGCGGTGTCGAAGGCCGAAGCGATCCGCAAGTTCCGGATACTTGCGGTCGACTTCACCGAGGAAACCGGAGAGCTGACGCCGACGCTGAAGGTCAAGCGCAAAGTCGTGGCCGAGAAGTTCGCCAGCGACATCGAAGCGCTCTACGAAAAGGGCTGAGCCGGCTAGCAGCTCAACAGTGGGTTCAGTCGCGTGGCCTGGTTGCGCCACTGCCAGTTGTCGACGACCCAGCGGCGCCCCGCTGCACCCATTGCGGCGGCTCGCTGCGGATCGACGAGAAGATCGACCACGGCGCGTGCGACTTCGTCGACATCCCAGCCGTTGACGACCCGTCCGGTGTCCCCGTCCCGCACGGTCTCCGGAGCCCCGCCCGAATTGCCCGCCACGACCGGAACCCCCGTCGAGGAGGCCTCCAGGTAAACGATGCCGAGGCCCTCGACGTCCAGACCGGCGCCGCGCGTCCGGCAGGGCATCGCGAACACATCGGCCATCGAATGGTGGGCGGGCAGTTCCGCGCCCGGAACGCCGCCGGTGAAGACGACGTGCTCACCGACGCCCACCTGCTGCGCGAGCCGGTGCAGCGCCGTCGAATATGGCCCACCACCGACAACGACCAGCGTGGCGCCGTCGACGCGCTCGCGGACCGCGGGCAGGGCTCGGATCAGCATGTCCTGCCCCTTGCGGGGCACCAGGCGCGACAGGCAGACGACCACCGGGCGCTCGCCGAGGCCGTACCGCGACCGCATCTCGGCGCGCGCGGCCGGATCCGGTGCGAATCGGTCGGTGTCCACCCCCGGCGGCACATACTCCAGCGCGGCATGCGGTCCGAACGCCGACGCAAAGCGCCGCCGCGTGTAGCGGCTGACGTAGGTCACGACATCGGTGCCGTCGCCGATTCGGCGGAGCGCGTTGCGCGCCACCGGCAGCATCGACCAGCCGACCTCGTGGCCGTGCGTGCTGGCGATGACGCGGCGGGCCCCCGCGCTTCGCGCGCGCGGAGCCAGCAGCGCCAGCGGCGCCGCCGCGCCGAACCACACCGTTTCGATGTCGTGCTCGGAGATCAGCCGTCGCATCATGCCGTCGACCGCGGGACCCGGCAGCATCAGCGTGGTCGGATGGCGCACCACCTCATAGCCCGACGCCCTGGCCTCGTGGTCGAACTCCTCGCAGCCCTTCCAGGTGGGCGCATACACCGTCAGCGAGTGGTCGTATCCGGGTTGCAGCAGCTGGCCGACGAGCTCGTGCAGGTAGGACTGGATCCCACCACGACGGGGCGGAAAGTCATTGCTCACCAGCAGAATCCGGGTCATCGCGGTCAGGTTATCCCGACAGCCAATTCCGCCACTCGACCAGCACCTCGCCGAGGCCGGTGCCGAGGGTGTCGGAGACGGCCGTCGCGATGTCGGGATGGCCTGGCCCGCAGGCCCGTTCGTACAGGCGCCGCAGGCTCGAGGTGCCGTACCGGTCGGCGACGAAGCGGGTGAACCACCATGCGCGGTCGTAGGCGAGTGCGCGGGTCGCCCCCTCGGTGCCCAGGTCGGCGTCGGACGGCAACCTCGCCATCTCGGCCGCGTGTGCGGGTCCCGGCCGCGGCGCGTCCGGCCTGGCCACGAAATCGGCCACGCCTTCGGTCAGCCAGCGGGGAGCGTCCGTCGCGGTGGCGGACCGGGCCGCATAGTGAAAAAGCTCGTGCCGCAGCACGATTCGCAAGTCGGCGGCGCTCATCGTCGCCGCTCCGGGCGCGAACATGATCCGCCGGCCCGTGGTCGCGGCGGCGATGTCGGACCCGCCGCCCGCCAGTGCCCGGAACTGCTCGTCCGAGGCGGTGGCGACGATCACGACGTCGCGGGGCCAGTCGGCGCCCCAGAACGCTGTCACGGCGCGCACAGCGTCGTCCATGCCGCCGGCGACCCGGTGCAGCAGCGGTTGCGTTTCCGCACCGCCCAGGCTCATCAACTCCACCGTGCGGCCGTCGGCGACCGTCACGGTGCGCGTGGCCACCGCCGACGGGGTGGGCGTCGCCGCAGGCGCGGGAATGGACGAAGATGCGTCGAGCCGGCCTATAAGCGTCACCGCCACGATGATCTCGACGATCAGCAGCAGGCCCAGCAGTGGACGTCTAGTACCGGCGGACGTTGTGGATCGGGGCATTGTTCACCGGCGCGACTTGCACCGGCGTGCCGTAGGTGGACGCATGCACCATCATCCCGTCACCGATGTAGATGCCGACATGCGACGCGTCCGAGTAATACGTGACCAGGTCACCGGGCTGCATCTGCGACAGGTCCACGGGCTGACCGCCGCGGGCCAACGCCTGGCTGGAGTGCGGAAGCGAGATACCGGCCTGCTGGAAGGCCCACATCACCAAGCCCGAGCAGTCGAACTGGTTGGGTCCGGATCCGCCCCAGACGTAGGGCGAGCCGATCCGGGTGAGCGCGGCCTGAACGGCAAGCGTGCTCTCGCCGCCGGGCGCGCCGGGCTCGACGGCGCCTTCGGGCGGTGCGACATCGCCAGGGGGGATGCCGTTGGGTGGGGCGGCGACCACCGCCGGGTCTTCGGGCGGCGGCGGCGGCGCGGCTTCGGGCAGTGGCGGCGGGGGCGGAACGGATGCCAGGGCGTCCCGCTGGGCCGGCGTCAGGGCCTGGAACTGCGACTTGACGATGGCGATCTGCACCTGCAGCCGGCTTTGCTTGGATTGCAGGTCCGCGCGCACCGCGGCGGCCTGCTCGGCCGCCGTCTTCGCCTCGTCCGCCGACTTGGCCGAGGCTTCCTGCGCCTTCGCGGCTTCCTCTTTGATGCTTCGGTAGCTGTTCATCTGCGCCGACATCTCCGACGCCATCACCCGCTGCACCGAGAGCTGGTCGATGAGCCGCTGCGGCGAGTCGGCCGTCAGCATCGCGTCCATGCCGCTGGTCCTGCCGCCCATGTACTGGGCTGCAGCAAACTTGTCGACCGCCGACTGGAAGGTTGCCAGTTCGGAATTGGCCTTGTCGAATGCGGCTTGGTCGGCGGCGTGCTTCGCGTCGGCGGCATGCTGGGCAGCCAGCTTGTTGTCGAGGTCGAGCTGCGCCGAGTGCATCGACTCGGTGGTCCGCTCGGCCTGCCGGGACAGTTCATTGAGCTTTGCCAATGCGTCGTCGGCCGGGTCGGCCTGCACATTGGCGGCAAGGATCCCCGCGAACAGTATCAATCCCGATATCGCACATATGACGGGTCGCTTAACTGCGCGCTTGATCAGCTGCGTACGGTCGAGCGTCAAGATTTGCGTCCTCAAACTGCCGTTGGCGAGCCGCCCCGATCTGTCTTAGGTCTCAGACAGGTTACGAAACGGCATCAGCGTTGTCCAAACGTGAGACGCAAATTTAACAGCCTCTCAGAGTTTTTCGGGTGCCCTCGGTTGCTGGGCGTGTCGTCAGGCGACGACGCCCGAATCGCCTTGCCGGTGAATCGGAACCAGCCGCAGCCGCGGCGCCAACCCGGCCTCGGCGAGAACTTCCAGCGCCACGCGCTCGTCTTCCAGCAGGGTGTCCGGCACGCCGAGCAACACACTGACGACGCAGTCCTTGCAGCCGGGGCCGCGTACGGCGCAGTCATCGCAATCGATGGTGACTGCACCCGTATCGGGACCCTGCTTGTCGGCCTCGTCCATCTGACCGTCCTCTCGATTGCAGTTGGTCGCACGGTATCGGGCACCACCGACATTCCAGCGTGGCAACCGAATGCTGTCGGTCGGGGTGCCTACCGTCGGCGCATGGGCCAGCTCAGCTTCGCCGACGTCGATCCGCTGGCCGATCCGTCCCTGCGGGAGACCACGTTCGTCGTCGTCGACCTCGAGACCACCGGTGGCCGTGCGACCGGAGACGGCGACAACGTCGACGCCATCACCGAGATCGGGGCGGTGAAGGTGCGCGGCGGTGAAGTGCTCGGCGAGCTCGCCACGCTGGTCGACCCCGGGCGCAGCATCCCGCCGCAGATCGTCGAACTCACCGGCATCACCACGGCGATGGTCCGCGACGCGCCGCGGATCGACACGGTGCTGCCCACCTTCTTCGAATTCGCCAGCGGCGCAGTGCTGGTCGCCCACAACGCGGGCTTCGACATCGGTTTCCTGCGTGCGGCCGCCGAGCGCTGCGGCATCGCGTGGCCGCGTCCACCGGTGCTGTGCACCGTCCGGTTGGCCCGGCGGGTGCTCACCCGCGACGAAGCCCCGAGCGTGCGACTCTCGGCGCTTGCGCAGTTGTTCGGCGCCGGCACCACGCCGACACACCGGGCGCTCGATGACGCACGCGCCACCGTCGACGTGCTGCACGGGCTCATCGAGCGGGTCGGGAACCAGGGCGTGCACACCTACACCGATCTGCGCGCCTACCTGCCCGACGTGTCACCCGAGCAGCGCCGCAAGCGGGTGCTGGCCGCCAACCTGCCGCGCCGGCCCGGCGTGTATCTGTTTCGCGGGCCCGCCGACGAGGTCCTCTACGTCGGCACGGCGGTGGATCTGCGCCGACGGGCCGGCCAGTACTTCAACGGCTCCGACGCACGGCCGCGCATCAAGGAGATGGTCGCGCTGGCCACCGGGATCGACCATGTCGAGTGCGCGCACGACCTGGAGGCAGGGGTGCGCGAGCTGCGCCTGCTGGCCGCACACGCACCGCCCTACAACCGCCGGTCGAAGTTTCCGCAGCGGTGGTGGTGGATCGCATTGACCGACGAGGCGTTTCCGCGCTTCTCGATTGTGCGAAACCCGAAGCGCGACTGCGCCGTCGGGCCGTTCCGGTGCCGGGCCGACGCCGTCGAGACGGCCGACCTGCTGGCCCGTTTCACCGGGCTGCGCACCTGCACCTCTCGCATCGGCCGCTCCGGCCGTCACGGGCCCTCCTGCCCCGACCGTGAACTGGCGCCGTGCCCGGCGCCCCGCGACATCGCCGCCGTCGACTACGCGGAGGCCCCGCGGCGCGCGACGGCACTGATCGACGGCCTGTCCGACGATGCCCTGTCGGCGGCGCTGACTCGGATCAACGAGCTGGCCGACTGCAACCGTTACGAGACCGCCGCACGGCTGCGCGACCACGCCGCCGCCGCGATCGACGTGCTGTGGCGTGGGCAGCGGCTGCGCGCGCTGGCCGCGGTCACCGAACTCGTCGCGGCGCGCCCCGACGGCGCCGGCGGCTGGTATCTCGCGGTGATCCGGAGCGGGCAGCTGGCCGCCGCGGGCGTCGCGCAACGAGGTGTGCCGCCGATGCCGGTGGTCGACGCGATAAGCGCTGCCGCGCAAGCGATTCTGCCGCTTTCCGCTCCGTTGGGCGGCGCACTCGTCGAGGAGGTGGCGCTGGTCATGCGCTGGCTCGCCCAGCCCGGTGTGCGCATCGTGCGGGCCGAACCCGGCTGGGCCACGCCAGTGGCATCGGCCGGCCGCTGGTCGTCCTGGGCCGCCTGCGCCCGCTCGGCACGACTGGCCGCTGCGCAGACCATCGATTCGTCAGACCTGCTGAGTGAACCGCACCCAACGCGCGAGCAGCTGTTCGGCCGCCCCGGAGTCGATCGCCTCCACGGCTCGGCTCAAACCCGACTCCCACGCCGACAGCCATTCGGCGCCGCTGGTTAGGCCCGCATGGGCAACCATCGCGCCCGCGGCGTTGAGGACGACCGCGTCGCGGACCGGCCCCTTGGCACCGGCGAGCACCTCGCGTGCCTCCGCCGCATTGCTCTCGGCGTCGCCGCCGACCAGTGCCGATATCTCGGCGCGGGCGAAGCCGAACCCCGCGGGATCGAATGACAGCTTCTCCACCGTGCCTGCCTGCACCCGCCAGATGGTGCTCGTCGTCGTCGTGGTGAGTTCGTCGAGACCGTCGTCGCCGTGCACCACCAGCACGCTGGAGCGCCGGGTCGCGAACACGCCCGCCATCACCTCGGCCAGGTCGGCCCACGCGCAGCCGATCAGTCCCGCCCGCGGCGAACCCGGATTCGTCAGCGGCCCAAGCAGATTGAACACCGTCGGGACACCGATCTCGCGCCGGGCCGCCCCCGCGTACTTGTAGGACGGGTGGAACTGCGGCGCAAAGCAGAAGCCGATCCCGACTTCGGCGACGCTGCGGGCCACCTGCTCTGGGCCGAGGTCGATGCGCACCCCGAGCGCCTCGAGCGTGTCCGCGCCGCCGCTGCGCGAGGACGCCGCGCGGTTGCCGTGTTTGACCACCGGTACCCCCGCCGCCGCCACCACGATGGACGCCATCGTCGAGAGGTTCACCGTGTTGGCCCCGTCGCCGCCGGTGCCGACGACATCGACGGTATCGGTCCCGATCTCGTCGGTGGGCACCCGGCGGGCGTAGCCCAGCATGGTGTTGGCGAGCTCCGCCACCTCGGCCGATGTCGGGCGTTTCATCTTCATCGACACGCCGAAGGCCGCGATCTGCGCGGGTGTGGCGGCGCCGGTCATGATCTGGTCCATCGCCCACGCCGCCTCACCGGTCTCGAGCGGCTGTTGCGTGGTCAGCCTGCCCAATATCAGCGGCCAGCTCGGCTCGGTGCGGGGTGTGGTCACGACGAGATTATGACGAATTGCTCGACCCGGGTGGAGATGAACAACTACAAAGCGTCATACTTGCTCCTGTGACGAGCGCTGTAGGGACGTCGGGAACCGCGATCACGTCGCGCGTGCATTCGCTCAACCGGCCCAATATGGTCAGTGTTGGCACCATTGTATGGCTTTCCAGTGAGCTGATGTTCTTTGCTGGACTGTTCGCGATGTACTTCACCGCCCGGTCGCAGGCCGGCGGCAACTGGCCCCCGCCGCCGACCGAACTGAACCTGTATCAGGCTGTGCCGGTGACGATGGTGCTCATCGCGTCGTCCTTCACCTGCCAGATGGGTGTTTTCGCGGCCGAGCGCGGCGACGTGTTCGGACTGCGCCGCTGGTATGTCATCACGTTCCTGATGGGCCTGTTCTTCGTGCTCGGCCAGGGCTACGAGTACATCCACCTCGTCGAGCACGGCACCACGATCTCCAGCAGCGCATACGGGTCGGTCTTCTATCTGCCCACCGGATTCCACGGCCTGCACGTCATCGGCGGACTCATCGCGTTCATCTTCCTGCTCGCGCGAACGAGGATGAGCAAGTTCACCCCGGCGCAGGCCACGGCCGCGATCGTCGTGTCCTATTACTGGCACTTCGTCGACATCGTGTGGATCGCGCTGTTCGCCACCATCTACTTCGTCCGATGAGTCCGAGGATCAGCTCGCCGATGAGAAGGGGTTCGATGACCACCAAGTCCCGCCGTCGGTTACGTCGGCGAGTCTCAGCGGCGGTGCTGCTGCTGATCGGACTCGGGGCGGCCGGCGGCCTCGCCGCCACCCTGACACCTACGCCGCAGGTTGCCGTCGCCGACGAGTCGGCCTCGGCAATGCTGCGCACCGGCAAGGAATTGTTCGAAACCTCCTGTGTGACCTGCCACGGCGCGAACCTGCAAGGCGTGACTGACCGCGGCCCCAGCCTGATCGGCGTCGGTGAGGCCGCGGTGTACTTCCAGGTATCGACCGGCCGGATGCCCGCCATGCGCGGCGAGGCCCAGGCGCCGCGGAAGCCACCGCAGTTCGACGAGGCGCAGATCGATGCGCTCGGCGCCTACGTGCAGGCAAACGGTGGCGGCCCGACCGTTCCCCGCGAGGAGAACGGCCAGATCGCCCAGAAGTCACTGCTCAACGGCAACGTCGCGAGCGGCGGTGACCTCTTCCGGCTGAACTGCTCGTCCTGCCACAACTTCACCGGCAAGGGCGGCGCGCTGTCGTCGGGCAAGTACGCACCCGAACTCACCGGCGCCAAACCGGCGCAGATCTACACTGCGATGCTGACCGGCCCGCAGAACATGCCGAAGTTCTCCGACCGCCAACTGTCCCCCGAGCAGAAGCGCGACATCGTCTCCTACGTCCGGATGGCGGCCCAGGCGCCGGACCCCGGCGGCTACGGACTCGGCGGCTTCGGGCCGTCGTCGGAGGGCATGGCGATCTGGATCATCGGCATCGTTGCCGTCGTCGCGGTGGCCCTGTGGATCGGAGCCCGAGCGTGACCGAGCGAGGAGCCGACGGCGGATCGCGCCTCGGCAGCGACACCGACAAGACCCCCGAGGGCGGCGACGCTCCCGGCCATGGCGGCGTGCCCGGCCAGCCGACCGACGCCGAACTGGCGACGATGTCACGCGAGGAACTGCTCGAACTCGGCGGCAAGCTCGACGGCGTCGAGATCGTCTACAGAGAGGACCGCTGGCCCGTAGCGGGCACCAAGGCCGAGAAACGCGCCGAACGGTCAGTGGCGAATTGGCTTCTGCTGGGCGGTTTCGCGGGCCTGGCGCTGCTGTTGATCTTCGTGTTCTGGCCGTGGGAGTACAAGGGCAACGACACCCCGGGCCACATCTGGTACGACCTGGCCACCCCGCTCTACGGGTTGACGTTCGGCGTGTCGATCCTGGCCATCGGCATCGGCGCGGTGCTCTACCAGAAGAAGTTCATCCCGGAAGAGATCGCGATCCAGGACCGCCATGACGGTCGCTCCCCCGAGATCCAGCGCAAGACCGTGGCGGCGAACCTCACCGACGCGTTGGAATCCTCGACGATCAAGCGGCGCAAGCTGGTCGGCCTGTCGCTCGGGATCGGCCTCGGCGCCTTCGGCGTCGGCACCCTGGTGGCCTTCATCGGCGGTCTGATCAAGAACCCGTGGAAGCCGGTGGTCCCGACCGCCGACGGCAAGAAGGCCGTGTTGTGGACGTCGGGGTGGACGCCTCAGTTCAAGGGCGAAACCATCTACATGGCAAGGGCGACCGGCGATATCGGCGGCGGCGCACCGCTGGTCAAGATGCGTCCCGAGGACATCGACGCCGGCGGTATGGAGACCGTTTTCCCGTGGCGTGAGTCCGACGGTGACGGCACCACGACCGAATCGCACCACCGGCTGAACGAGATCCTGATGGGTGTGCGCAACCCGGTGATGCTGATCCGCATCAAGCCAGGCGACATGAACAAGGTCGTCAAGAGGCAGGGGCAGGAGAGCTTCAACTTCGGTGACCTCTTCGCCTACACCAAGGTCTGCTCGCACTTGGGTTGTCCCTGTTCGCTGTACGAACAACAGACCTATCGCATCCTTTGCCCGTGCCACCAGTCGCAGTTCGACGCGCTGCACTTCGCAAAGCCCATATTCGGTCCCGCTGCCAGAGCCCTCGCGCAGCTGCCCATCACCATCGACAAAGACGGGTATCTGGTCGCCAACGGTGACTTCATCGAGCCCGTCGGACCGGCATTCTGGGAACGGAAGACAACATGAGTCCGAAACTGCCGAAACCACCGAGCCTCGCGCAGATCGCCGCCGACCAAGGTGACGCGATCGACTCCCGCTACCACCCGTCGGCAGCGGTCCGCAGGCAGCTCAACAAGGTGTTCCCCACCCATTGGTCGTTCCTTCTCGGCGAGATCGCGCTGTACAGCTTCATCATCCTGCTGATCACGGGCGTCTACCTCACCTTGTTCTTCGACCCGTCGATGGCCGAGGTCACCTACCACGGCGTCTACCAGCCGTTGCGCGGCATCGAGATGTCGAAGGCCTACGCATCGACGCTCGACATCAGCTTCGAGATCCGCGGCGGCCTGTTCGTCCGGCAGGTTCACCATTGGGCGGCGCTGCTTTTCGCCGCGGCGATCATGGTTCACCTGGCTCGCATCTTCTTCACCGGCGCCTTCCGGCGACCGCGTGAGACGAACTGGATCATGGGCTCGCTGCTGCTCATCCTGGCGATGTTCGAGGGCTACTTCGGCTACTCGTTGCCCGACGACCTGCTCTCCGGCATCGGGCTGCGCGCCGCCCTCTCCTCGATCACGCTGGGCATGCCGGTGATCGGCACCTGGCTGCACTGGGCGCTGTTCGGCGGCGACTTCCCGTGCGGCGGCGTCGGTTACGACTGCTCGGCCGCCGGTGTGATCCTGCCGAGGATGTATGGGCTGCACATTCTGCTCATTCCGGGAATCATCCTGGCGCTCATCGGCGCACACCTGGCGCTGGTGTGGTTCCAGAAACACACGCAGTTCCCCGGGCCCGGTCGCACCGAGACCAACGTCGTCGGCGTGCGGGTCATGCCGGTGTTCGCCGTCAAGTCCGGCGCGTTCTTCGCGATGACCACCGGCATTCTGGGCCTGATGGGCGGCCTGCTGCAGATCAACCCGATCTGGCAGCTGGGCCCGTACAAGCCGTCACACGTCTCCGCAGGCAGCCAGCCCGACTTCTACATGATGTGGACGGAGGGCCTGGCCCGCATCTTCCCGCCGTGGGAGATCTACCTCGGCAACTACACCATTCCGGCTCCGGTCTGGGTGGCGTTGATCATGGGCGTGGTGTTCATGCTGCTTCCCGCATGGCCGTTCCTGGAGCAGCGGTTCACGGGCGACAAGGCGCACCACAACCTCTTGCAACGGCCGCGAGATGCCCCGGTGCGCACGGCGATCGGCTCCATGGCGATTGCGTTCTACATGGTGCTGACGCTCAGTGCGATGAACGACATCATCGCGCTCAAGTTCCACATCTCGCTGAATGCGACGACGTGGATCGGCCGCATCGGCATGATCGTGGTGCCGGGGATCGTCTACTACATCGCCTACCGGTGGGCCATCGGTCTGCAGCGCAGCGACCGCGCGGTGCTCGAGCACGGCATCGAGACGGGCATCATCAAGCGGCTGCCGCACGGCGCCTACATCGAGTTGCACCAGCCGCTCGGGCCGGTCGACGAGCACGGTCATCCGATCCCGCTGCAGTACCAGGGCGCGGCCGTGCCGCAGCGTCTCAACAAGCTCGGGTACGGCGGCTCGCCGGGCACCGGCAGCTTCCTGCGGCCCGATCCCATCGAGCAGCACGATGCGCTGGTCGAGGCGGAGCATGCGGGAGAACGCAAGGCGCTCACCGCACTTCGCGAGCACCAGGAACGCAACGGGTCGTCCAACGGCAACGGGTCCTCCAACGGACACGGTTCGTCGAACGGACACTGACGCACGCGGTCACCCGCCGCCGCAGAGCTTCCCGTCAGGCGGTGGCGGGGCGGTCAGTGCGTATCGACGAGCTCGTGCAGCTGACGAAGATAGATCCAGGGAATGACGGGCATCGCCAGGGTGACGAGCCCGGCGACGACATAAGCAGCCCACGCGAACGCGTCGTGGCTCGCCGCCATGAGGTAGGTAGCGATACCGATGGCCAACAGCGCCAAGCCCATTGCGGACGCGATCACCACGGCGCACCGCAGCCACACCCGGTCCACCGCGGGCGGTAGCGCCGCGTCGAAGGTGCTGATTCCGGGCGCCGACGGGTGGCCGCTGCGCTGCCGGCCCGGCGCTGCGGTCTGCTGAAGGGTACGCAGGTTCTGGGTGCGCGGGTCCGCGGCCCGAGTAACCGGCTGTGCGCGAACGGCATTGGGCCTGACAGGCCCGCCGCGGCCGGCGCGCGGATCCTCGAGCGCCGCGCGTCTGGCGCGGATCAGCAGGGGGATGGCGCCGATGATGATGAGCGCCGACACCCCGATCACGCCGTAGAGCAGCCACGGTGTGCCCGCTTGGGACGAGGACTCCTGATGGCCGCTGCCGAGGTCGACCAGCGCCACCGTCGCGGCCACCGCGGATCCCAGCGCGGCCAGCCAAATCACCGCGCACGCGGCAAGCAGGATGCGGTCCACCGTGGCGGCGTCGTCCGCCGTCGGGTTGAGCCGCGAGCGGGCAACGGCCCCAGAGTTGTGTGTCATCAGCAGCTTGTCTGTGCGGAGTTGCCGGTATTCGAGGACAATACGGTGCCATCGCTCGTCGTGATCGAGCAATTGAGCCGGCTCACCAGGAAGAGGCTCGACGCCTGCACGGAACCCACCTCGGATTGCGAGATCGGCGTCACCGTGAGCGACCACGGGATGTAGACGTTGCGCTGTGTGCGGCTGCGCCCGGAGGCGTCGGTGTAGGTGACCGTGATGATGTCGCCCGGCGCCTTGGTCCCCGTCACCGAATACGTCACCTGGCGCGGACCGGATCGGGTGGTCGTCGTCGGCGGCGGTGGCGGAGGCGGCGCACTGGACTCCACCGGCGGGGGTGCCGGCTCCGGGGCAGGTGCGGGAGCGGCAGGCGGCGGCTCGGTCACCGTGACGGTCTCCGGCGGCGGCGGGGGCGGCGGCTCCTCGGACGACGGCGGCGGGGGCGGCGGCGGGGGCGGTGTCGTCGTCGTGATCTCGTCCTGCACGGGCGGCGCCGACGTCGTCGTGCTCGTTGCGGGCACCGCGAGGTTGTCCGACTCCGTCCCCATCACCAGCAGCGAAACCGACACCACCAGGGAGATGGCCGCGATGATCGCGACCACGCCGACCACCCAGGGCCAGCGGGGTGGCCGGCCGGCGTCGACAAGCTCGGTCCTGTCGTACTCGTCGTAGTCATAGAGGTCGGGTTCGGCTGCCACGTAGGGGCCCGCGGTGAATTGCTCCGACTCGGGGGCCGAATAAGCACGGGAGTGGATCTCGGTTTCTCCCGTGGCGTCCTGGACGGAGTCTTCGCCGGCGGTCGGCTCGCCAGGCTCCTTGTCCAGCGGCTCCGACCCTTCGGATTCGGGCCCTGGGGGATTCGGCCCGCTCATTTACGCCTATCCTTCACGACTACTCCATCGAGGCGACAGCAAGCGGCTGACAGCAACTGATACGGCCTCGGCAACACTACCCAAACCGATGAGCGGATCGAATTCCGCAGCGCGGTAGGTGACCAACTGAAGCCCAGATGTGACCTCCCGACCTCCGGTGTGGGCCAGGCCAATCAGTGCTTCTCAGCGCCGGTGTAATACTCGAAGACCAGGCCCGCGGCGGAGGCAAGCACGAAGACCACGCCGGCCACGATCAGCCACGGCAGCCACAGCGCGACGCCAACGGCCGCGACGGAAGCGGACAGCGCGATCACGATGGGCCACCAGCTGTGTGGGCTGTAAAAGCCGAGTTCGCCCGCTCCGTCGCTGATCTCGGCGTCTTCGTAGTCCTCGGGCCTGGTGTCGAGGCGGCGCGCAACGAATCGGAAGAAGGTGCCGGTGATCAGCGTCAGGCCCGCGGTCATCACCAGGGCCGTGACGCCCGCCCACTCCACGTGGCCGCCGTACTGGAAGAGCTTCGTCAGCGTGCCGTAGACCACGGCCGCCAGCACGAAGAACGCGGTCAGGAACTCGAACAGCCTGGCTTCGATATGCATGAGATCCCTACTTGCTCGCCTGGGCGGGTGCACCCGCCTGCTCGCCACGGCGGGTATCGAACGGATGGGTGGTGATCGCCGTGGGCGGCTGGTTGATCGCCATCAGCGCCTCGGCATTGGTCTTGCCGGCGATGCGCTGCTGCATATAGGCCTTGAAGTCGTTGGGTTCCACCACCCGCACCTCGAAGTTCATCATCGAGTGATAGGTGCCGCACATCTCCGTGCACCGGCCCACGAACGCGCCCGTCTTCGTGATTTCGCTGATCTGGAAGATGTTGTCGGAGTTGTTGGCCACCGGGTCCGGCATGACGTCGCGCTTGAACAGGAATTCCGGCACCCAGAAGCCGTGGACCACGTCGGCGGACGCGACCTGGAACTCGATGCGCTTGCCTGTCGGCAACACGAGGATCGGAATCTCGTTGCTGGTGCCCAGCGTCTCGACCTTGTCGAAGTTCAGGTACGAGCGGTCCTCGGGGTTCTTGCCCGCAATCGTGCCGAACTCGCCGCCATGCTTGCCCTCCAGGCCCTCCGGGCCGGACGCGACGGCTACCTTTCGCGCGGGATCGGCGCCGTCGTACTTGAACGTGCCGTCCCTGAAGTTGATGTTCTGATAACCGAACTTCCAGTTCCATTGGAAGGCCGTGACGTCGATCGTGACGTCGGGGTTGGGCTCCTTGTGCAGCATCTTCTCCTGCACCACGACAGTGAAGTAGAAGAGCACCGAGATGATCAGGAAAGGCACCACGGTGAGCACGAGCTCGAGCGGCATGTTGTAGCCGAACTGGCGCGGGAGCTCCGTGTCACCCTTCTTCTGCCGGTGAAACGCCGAGGACCAGAAGATCAGGCCCCACACGATAACGCCGACGACGAGCGAGGCGATCACCGAGCCGATCCACAGCTCCCTGTTGACATGGGCCTGCGGGGTGATGCCCTCCGGCCAGCCCAGGCCGAGCACCTCCGACCAGCTGCACCCGCTGAGCAGCAGCGCAGCCGCACCAAGGACGACCGCCAATGCCGCTCTCCGTGCCACCACCCAGCGTCCGCGAGGTGTCACGTTGCAGCCTCCTAGAAGTCGGTAAATCAAGCCGAATACTACGCAGCGTAGACCACCCGTGGGCGCCGGTCTCGACACACTCCCACATAGCGGTGCTCCTCTCGTCTGCACACATGAGGTGCTCCTCTCGTGCGCGACGTCGATTCGGCATACTGGCGCGGTGTGCGGACTTCTGGCCCTGCTGACCAACCCGTCCGCCGACGTCTCCGCAGACCTGGTCGAGGCGGTGTCGGGTGCCTCTCATCTCATGCGTCACCGCGGCCCCGACGAGCCGGGCACCTGGCATGACGACGACGTGGTGCTCGGTTTCAACCGGCTGTCCATCATCGACATCGCGCACAGCCACCAACCGCTGCGCTGGGGCCCGGCCGAATCGCCCGACCGCTACGTGCTGGTCTTCAACGGCGAGATCTACAACTACCTGGAGTTGCGGGAGGAACTGGCGACCGAACACGGCGCGACGTTCCACACCGACGGCGACGGCGAGGCGATCATCGCCGCCTACCACTACTGGGGCGCCGACGCGCTGACCCGGTTGCGCGGCATGTTCGCATTCGCCCTGTGGGACACCGTCGAGCGCGAGTTGTTCTGCGCGCGGGACCCCTTCGGTATCAAACCGCTGTTCATGGCCACCGGGTCGGCGGGTACGGCGGTGGGCAGTGAGAAGAAGTGCCTGCTGGACCTGGCCCCCGGGCTCGGCGTCGACATGGGCATCGACGAACGCGCCCTCCAGCACTACACCGTGCTGCAGTACGTGCCCGAGCCCGAGACACTGCACCGCGGCATTCGTCGCCTCGAGTCCGGCAGTTATGCGCGGGTGCGGCCCGGCGCCCGGCCCGCGGTGACCCGCTACTTCCAGCCACGGTTCGCCGCAACACCGTTCCGCACGGGCGCCGAGCAGAGCCGCTACGACGAGATCACCGCCGTGCTCGAGGATTCGGTCGCCAAGCACATGCGCGCCGACGTCACCGTCGGCGCCTTCCTGTCCGGCGGCATCGACTCCACCGCGATCGCCGCGCTGGCAATGCGGCACAACCCGCGGCTGATCACGTTCACCACCGGCTTCGAGCGGGAGGGCTTCTCGGAGGTCGACGTGGCGGTGGCCTCGGCGGAGGCGATCGGCGCCCGCCACGTCACCAAAGTGGTCAGCCAGGCGGAGTTCGTCTCCGCGCTGCCCGAGATCGTCTGGTATCTCGACGAACCCGTCGCCGACCCGGCGTTGGTGCCACTGTTCTTCATCGCCCGCGAAGCCCGCAAGCATGTCAAGGTGGTGCTCTCCGGCGAGGGTGCCGACGAGCTGTTCGGCGGCTACACGATCTACCGGGAGCCGTTGTCGCTCAAGCCATTCAACTATCTACCCGGCCCTGTACGCCGGTCCATGGCCAAGGTGTCGGCACCGCTGCCCGCGGGTATGCGCGGAAAGAGCCTGCTGCACAGGGGCAGCCAGACGCTCGAGGAGCGCTATTACGGCAACGCGCGCAGCTTCTCCGATGTGCAGCTGCAGGCCGTGCTGCCGGGATTCCGCACCGATTGGACGCATACCGATGTGACGGCGCGCGTCTATGCCGAGTCCGCGGGCTGGGATCCGGTCGCGCGCATGCAACACGTCGACCTGTTCACCTGGCTGCGGGGCGACATCCTGGTCAAGGCGGACAAGATGACGATGGCCAACTCGCTCGAACTGCGCGTGCCGTTCCTCGACCCCGAGGTGTTTGCGGTGGCGTCCCGATTGCCGCTGGACCAGAAGATCACCAGGTCCACCACGAAGTACGCGCTGCGCCGCGCGCTGGAACCGGTGATTCCGCCGCATGTGCTCAACCGGCCGAAGCTGGGTTTCCCGGTGCCGATCCGGCACTGGCTGCGCGCCGGTGAGCTGTTGGACTGGGCCTATGGGATGGTGGCGTCGTCAGGGGCGGGAGGGCTCGTCGACACTGCCGCGGTCCGCGCGATGCTCGACGAACACCGCAGCGGCGCAAGCGATCACAGCAGGCGATTGTGGACCGTACTGATCTTCATGCTGTGGCATGCGATCTTCGTCGAAGGCAGCGTGACGCCACGGATCAGCGAGCCGACCTACCCCGTGCAGCTCTAGGAAAGAGCCGAGGCGATCTCCGCGCCCGCATCTGCGCCGTAGGCGTCGGTCAGCCGCTTGATGCCCGCCTCCTTGTCCCAGCTCCACTCCTGCGGGCCCGGGGCCTCGAGCACCAGCGTGGCGACCAGCGACGCCAACTGCGCGGCCCGCTCGATGGACAGTCCCTTGTCGCGGCCGGTCAGGAAGCCGGCGCGGAACGCGTCGCCGATGCCGGTGGGATCGGCCTTGTGCGTCTCGGGCACCACGTCGACGTGGATGAAGGTGCCGTCACGTCCGACGATGTCGACGCCCTTCTCCCCCAGCGTGGTGACGCGTATCTTGATCTGGCGCATCACCTCGGCCTCTGACCAACCGGACTTCTGCAGCAGCAGGTCCCATTCGTAGTCGTTGGTGAACAGATACGTCGCGCCATCGATCAGCGCACGGATCTGTTCGCCGGTCAGCCGGGCCAGTTGCTGCGACGGGTCGGCGGCGAATGCCAGCCCCAGCGCACGGCATTCCTCGGTGTGCAGGAACATCGCATCGGGATCGTTGGCGCCGATGATCACCAGATCCGGTGTGCCCCTTCGGGATAAGGTGTCGGCCAACTTGATGTCGCGCGCCTGCGACATCGCGCCGGGATAGAACGAGGCGATCTGAGCCATGTCGTCGTCCGTAGTGCAGACGAATCGGGCCGTGTAGGCGGATTCCGACACCAGCACGCTGTCGCAGTCCACGCCGTTACTGGTCAGCCAGTTCCGGTAGTCGTCGAAGTCGGTGCCGACGGCGCCGACCAGGGTCGGGTCGCCACCCAGGATGCCGATCGCGTAGGCCATGTTTCCCGCCACCCCGCCGCGGTGGATGACAAGGTCGTCTACCAGGAAGCTGACCGAAATCTTCTGCAGGTGTTCGGGCAGCAGGCCTTCGGAGAACTTGCCGGGAAATCGCATCAGATGGTCGGTTGCGATCGATCCGGTTACGGCGATGGTCACGAAGCGTCACCCTTCAATTCATTAACCTGTCTAGGAAATATTACCGGGGCTCACGGTCCCGTCAGTGACCGGCCGCTTGCGCTAACCTGCCTACCATGGCTGGTCCGTATCCGCCCCAGTACGGTCCTGGACCGGTCGGCCCTCCTCCCCCTCATCCCGGGCCACCCCAGCCGTATCCGGAGAATCCCGTTGCGCCGCCGCTGTATCCGGGCATGCTGCCGCCCCCGATCCCGTATCCGAAGCGCAGCAGGTGGCGCGGCGTCCTGGCGGCTCTGGCGGCGATCGCCGTGGTGGCCGCCGCTGTTGCCGCGACGGTTTTCGTAATGCGCTCCGACGACAACTCGACGTCGGCGAAGCTGACGACGGCCTCGGCCCGTACCGCGATCCAGGACTATCTGGACGCGCTGCAGCGCGGCGACGTCGAGACGATCGCCCGGCATACGCTGTGCGGGCTGTTCGATGCCGTCAAGGATAAGAAGTCAGACCTCGCCCTGGCCGACCTGAGCAGCGACGCGTTCCGCAAACAGTTCAGCACCGCGGAAGTGACGTCGGTCGACAAGATGGTGTTCCTGTCGCCGTATCAAGCCCAGGTGCTGTTCACCATGCGCGTGACGCCAGCGGGCGCGCGGACCCAGCCCCCGCCGAAGGTGCAGGAGCAGGCCGTAGCCCAGGTACTCTCCCAGGACAACGAGGTCCTGGTGTGCTCGTACCTGCTGCGCGCTGGCGGTACGTACTAGCTCAGTTGAAGGAGTCCCCGCACGCACACGAACCCGTGGCGTTGGGGTTGTCGATCGTGAAGCCCTGCTTCTCGATGGTGTCGACGAAATCGATCGTGGCGCCCTGCACGTAGGGGGCACTCATCCGGTCGACGGTCAACGACACGCCGCCGAATTCAGCGGTCAGGTCGCCGTCAAGGGTGCGGTCATCGAAGAACAGGTTGTAGCGCAGGCCGGCGCATCCGCCCGGCTGGACGGCGATACGCAGCGCCAGGTCGTCGCGGCCCTCTTGATCCAGCAGCGCCTTGGCCTTTCCGGCCGCGGCGTCGGTCAGGATCACGCCGTGGGTGGCGGTGCTGGTCGCCGACTCGTCCTGAACAGTCATTGCGTCTCCTGTGAATAGCTCTTGTTGCGGGCCGACTAACGACCCACTTGTTCAACGGTACCTTGTGATGCCGCTATTCCCGAGTGCATCGGCCGTGACCTGGGCCAACCCGGTGAGTTGGTTGGCCGCGTCGTCGATGGCCAGCTGGACGGATCCCGCGTGCTCAGCGATGGCGTGAGCGGCTGCGATGCCCGCATCGCGCAGCGCGGCGTCGTCCAGCGTGACCTGGCCGGCAAGCACCAGCACGGGCGTGCCGTGCGCCGCGCCCGCCAGTGCGCTGACGACTTTGCCGTGCAGCGACTGCTCATCGAACCGGCCCTCACCGGTGATGACCAGCTCGGCCGCCGCGACATCGTCGGCGAGGTGGGTGTGCTCGGCGATGACCGTGGCACCGGATTCACGGCGGGCACCCAGCGCCAACAGCGCGGCACCCAGGCCACCGGCCGCGCCCGCGCCCTTCTCCTCGCTGATTGCGCGGCCCGCCGCCGCGTCGAGTGCACCGGCCCATTCCGTCAGCCGCTGTTCCAGCGCCTGCACAGTGTCGGGATCGGCGCCCTTCTGCGGGCCGAACACCCGCGCCGCTCCCATCGGCCCGAGCAGAGGATGCTCGACGTCGGTGGCGGCGATGAGCTCGACGTCGGCCAGCAGCGCACGGGCGGCCTCCAGGCCGGTATCTACGGCGCTCCTCGCGTGCGTGGCGTCTTTCGTGCTCCTCGCGTGCGCGGTATCTACAGTGCTCCTCGCGTGCGCGGCAAGCGCCTCGACCATTCCCCGGCCGCCGTCGGTGCACGAGCTGCCGCCCAGCCCGACAACGATCCGGTTCGCACCGGCCTCCACCGCGGCCGCGATGAGCTGTCCGACTCCTGCGCTGTGCGCGGCCAGCGCGGTCTCCACGGTCGGCGGGCCACCGAGCAGGGCGAGCCCGCACGCCTGCGCACATTCGATGTAGGCCGTGCGCGGCTCGGCGTCGTCGAACACCCAGTCGGCATCCACCTCGGCGGTGAGCGGGCCGCTGACCCGCACGGTCCGCCGCTCACCGAGGCGGGCCGCCAACACATCCACGAACCCGGGGCCGCCGTCGGACTGCGGCGCGAGCGTCAGCGCGTCGTCCGGCCGGGACCTGCGCCAGCCGTCCGCGATGGACTGCGCGGCCTGCACCGCGGTGAGGCTGTCGCCGTAACAGTCGGGGGCGATGAGCACGCGGAGGCCGTCCGAGCCGGTCATTCGAGCAGATTATGCTGGCGGGCGTGAACCTGCTGGGCCGCAAGAAGGACCACCCGCCTTCCCAACGCACTGAAGCCGCCGAAGACGCCGAGGCGACCGCGGACAGCGCATCCGACATCAAGGCAACCGGTGCGACCGCGCCCAAGGGCAGGCCGACGCCCAAGCGCGACGCCGCCCGCCGCCGCGGACCTATCGCACCCGCTCCGATGACCACCGCCGAGGCCCGGCGTAGGCGCAAGGAACTGCGCGCGCCGAAGCTGTCGCGCGAGGAACGTCGTGAGGACAAGGTCGCTCGCCGCGCCGCGATGTCCGAACGGCGCGAACGGATGATGGCCGGCGACGACGCCTATCTGCTGCCCCGCGACAAGGGCCCGGTGCGCCGGTATGCCCGTGACATCGTCGACTCGCGCCGGATCAGCGTGCTTGGCCTCTTCATGCCCGCGGCGCTGGGCCTGATCTTCGTCATGCTGGCCGTTCCGCAAGTGCAGTACTACATCTCGCCCGCCATGTTGATCCTGATGGCGATCATGATCGTCGACGGACTGTTCCTGGGCCGCAAGGTGAATCGGCTCGTCGACGAGAAGTACCCCGACCACACCGAAAGCGCCTGGAAGCTCGGCTTCTACGCCGCCAGCCGCGCGTCCCAGCTGCGCCGGATGCGCGCGCCCCGGCCGCAAGTCGACCGCGGCGACAAGGTTTCCTGAGTCCGGGTGCGCGTACTGGTGCTCGGCGGTATCAGGTCGGGCAAATCCGGATTGGCCGAGTCCGTCATCGCAGAATCGGCCGGAGCCGAGGGTGCGGTGCGCTACGTCGCAACCGGTGCCGCCGCCGACGACGATGCGTGGGCGGCACGGGTGTCCGCTCACCGAGCCCGTCGGCCGCGCCACTGGTCGACGGTCGAAACCGCGGACGTGGCAACGCAATTGCGGGCCGATCCGACACCCACCCTGGTCGACGATCTGGGCGGCTGGCTCACCGCGACGATGGACCGCGCGCAGGCCTGGACCGACGGATCCGTCGCCGCCGACGTCGACGACCTCATCGACGCCGTAGCCGCCTACCAGGCGGACCTTGTCCTGGTCAGTCCCGAGGTGGGGTTGACCGTTGTGCCGGAAACCGTTGCAGGCCGCCGATTCGCCGACGAACTCGGCGTGCTCAACCAACGGCTGGCCGACCTGTGCGATCGGGTGGTGCTGGTGGTCGCCGGCCTGCCGGTCGCGGTGAAGGAGCCGTCGTGACAGATTTCGCGCCGATCACGGCGCCGGACGAGACCGTGGCCGCACAGGCGCGGGCCCGTCAGAACACACTGACCAAACCCCCCGGCTCGCTGGGGCGGCTCGAGGAACTGGCGGTCTGGGTGGCGGCCTGCCAGGGGGTCTGCCCGCCCAACCAACTCCAACGCGCGCGCGTGGTGGTGTTCGCGGGCGACCACGGGGTCACGGCCGCCGGCGTGTCGGCTTTCCCCGCGGAGGTCACCGCACAGATGGTCGCCAACTTCGAGGCGGGCGGCGCGGCGATCAACGTGCTGGCCGAAGCTGCGGGTGCCAGCGTGCGGGTGGCCGACATCGCGGTTGACGTCGACGAGCCGCATTCGGCGTCGGTCGGCACGCACAAGGTCCGCAGGAGCACCGGCAACATCGCCGTCGAGGACGCGTTGACAGCCGACGAGGCGCAGGCCGCGGTTGACGCGGGCCGCCGGATCGCCGACGAGGAGGTCGACGCGGGCGCCGACCTGTTGATCGCAGGCGACATGGGTATCGGAAACACCACGCCCGCAACGACATTGATCGCCGCACTGACCGGAGCCGAACCCGTCGCGGCGGTCGGCCGAGGCACCGGCATCAACGACGCCGGCTGGGCGCGCAAGGTCGCCGCCGTGCGTGATGCGCTCTACCGCGCCCGTGGCCTCACCGCCGATCCGGTCGGTCTGCTGCGGGTGTGCGGCGGGGCGGATATGGCCGCGATGGCGGGGTTCTGCGCACAGGCGGCGGTTCGCCGCACACCGGTGCTGCTCGACGGCGTGGTGGTGACATCCGCCGCGTTGGTTGCCGACCTGCTCGCGCCGGGTGCAAAGCAGTGGTGGCGCGCGGGCCATCGGTCCACCGAGCCCGCCCACACGCTTGCCCTCGAGCGGTTGGAACTCGAGCCGATCCTCGACCTTTCGATGCGCCTCGGCGAAGGTACTGGAGCGGCGGTCGCGCTGCCGGTGGTACGGGCCGCCATCGCGACACTGCGGGACATGGCGACATTCGACGAGGCCAGCGTCTCGTCGTGATCCGTTCCGTCACAGGGGCATTCGCATTCGGCACCGTGCTGCCGCTGCGAGTGGGAGCCGGTGTGGGCCGTGGCGTGTTGACGGCCTTGCCGGTCGTCGGTGTGGCGCTGGGCGCGTTGGGTGCCGCCGTGGTGTGGGCCGGCTCGGAGGCGTTTGGGGCGGGCAGCCCGCTGGCCGGTGTGCTGGCGGTGGCGGTGCTTCTGCTCGCGACGAGGGGCCTGCACATCGACGGGCTGGCCGACACGGTCGACGGCCTCGGCTGCTACGGGCCGCCGCAGCGGGCGTTGCAGGTGATGCGGGACGGCGCGGCGGGCCCGTTCGGGGTGGCCGCCGTCGTGGTGACCGTCGTGGTGCAGGGCTTGGCCTTCGCCGAACTGAGCCCGGTCGCGGTCATCGTCGCGGTGACGGCGGGCCGGGTCGCGGCTGTCGCCGCATGCCGACGTTCGGTGCCCGCGGCCGAGGGCAGCACGCTGGGCGCGATGGTGGCAAGCAGCCAGCCCGCAGCGGTGGTCGCCGCCTGGGCCGTCGCCGTCGCCGCCGCGGCGGTGCTCGCCGGTACACGCCCGTGGCAGGGGCCGGTGGCGGTGCTGGCCGGGCTCGCCTGCAGCGCCGCCCTGGTGGCGCACTGCGTTCACCGCTTCGGCGGGATCACCGGCGATGTGCTCGGCGCCGCGATCGAGGTGACGACGACGGTTGCCGCTGTCGGCTTGGCGATCCGCTAGCCGCCGGGTGCGCACGCCCCCGCGCCGCGGTCCCTATCGCCTGGGGCGCATGGCCTCCAGCCTGCGCTCGAGGGCGCGCCATTGATCGTCGAGCTGGGCGCGTCCGGTCGGCGCGCTGTTCTGCAGCCGTCGCCTGGCGGCTTCCACGCGCTTGCGCGCCTGCCCCTCGAAATGGGACCGGTCGGATTCCGCCTTCTTCTGCAGGAGGCGCCGTGCGGTCGCCAGTTTCTTGATCAGACCGGCACTTGCCTCGTTCGCGTCACCGGCCAACCCGCCTGCCCACTCCCGCAGTTCATCGGGGACGACCTCGGAGAAGCGGGGATCAGGAGCGGGATGTATGCCGACCGCCTTCTTGCCGAACAGTTCTGGATGCAGATACTTACCCCGCTCCCCTCGGGACTTCTTCTGCTCGGGCGCGATCCGGTTGGCTTCGGCCCACGCGTCCCGGCGGACCCCGGTCACCTGCCAGCTGACCTTGACCCGGCCCTTGTCGGTCCGGATCGTGAAAGCGTTGCCTTTGATCTCCTTGGCCACGACAGCCTGGGCGAACTCCCCGATCACCGTCAGCTGGTAGCGGAAATCGGTGTTGAGGTCCTCGAAATATGACGGCAGCCGAACCGTCGCGGAGCCGTCCTTCGTGGTGGTCACGTTGCCGCTGTACACGTTCAGCATGTCGGGCGATTCGACGAACGAGTGCGAAAGATATTGGTTCTCAGGATCTTTCGGGTGGTCGATGGTGAAACCACCACCGCCCTTGCTCAGCTGGCCGGTGACTCTCACCTTTCCGACGAACAACCCGGCGAAGCCGTTGGCGCTCTGTCCGCGCACGGCCGCGACATTGGGGTTCTTGCGCATATCGGCGAATGTCAGCCCGTCGACGCCGTTGCCGAGCACGCTGATACCAGAGACCCCGGCGCCCGGAGTCGTGGCGAAGTGCACTCCGGTGACGCCGTTGCCGCCGCCCGTGGTCAGGCCGACCGTGCCGTCGTTCGCGACACCGACTCCTCGAACACCGGCGGAGAGATCGCTGCTGCCGAAAACCCCCGGACCCGCACCGACGCCGTGTGTTTCGCCCTGGACGCCGGGGCCGGCACCGTCGCGGTAGGTGACACCGCGCACCCCCGTGGTGAAGCCACCGATGCCCAACACGCCGGCACCGACGGGATCGTTCGCGTCGTGTTCGCCGACGACGCCATTGCCATTCCGGAACACGACGCCTGCGACAGCGTCGTGGACTTGGCTGCTGCCGAAGACCCCGTACCCGGTGTCGCTCGAACCCCAGACACCGGGCCCTGCAGGCAAACCGTCCGTGTCACCGAATGTCTGGCCGTAAACACCGGGGTTGCCGGTGCCCCCGGTGATGCCGTGTACGCCTACGCCTCGGACGCTGTTGCCGATCACACCGGTGGCCTCGCCGACGAAGCCGGTCACCCCATTGCCGCCTGCGGTCGATGAGCCGAATACCCCGTGCGCATCGTCCGTGGGGCTGAAGGTCACCCCGAGCAGTCCCGAAGAGGCGACGCTGCGCGCCAGCACGCCTTGCGACTCCTGACTTTCGCCCACCACTCCGCTGTCGGTCAGACTGCGACCGACAACGCCCGGCCCGGCGGCGCCGTGCCCCTCCACCCCGGCCGGTGGGTCGATGGGAATCGAGGTGTTCGACGGCAGCACGCCGCTGCTTCCGAAAACTCCGCCCCCCGAGTCGGAATCACCCCACACGCCAACGGGAACCGGATCACCGTTGACATCCTCGGGTTGTTGTCCGCTGGCCGCCGGGTCGAATCCGATCACTTGCGCCATGGTCTTTCTCCCCACGTTCGACAATTCTGGCGCTTGTCAGATTGCGCCCCTTGGCACGCCTTGACGGAGGGAACGACAAAGAAACCGGCTAGGACAGCCGCGTCATCCAGCCATGGGTGTCGGCGAACGTGCCGCGCTGGATACCGGTCAGCGTGTCGCGCAGCGCCATGGTGATTTCGCCGGGTTCACCGTCAGCGATGGTGAATTCGCCGTCGCCGTGCTTCACGTGCGATACCGGGGTGATCACTGCGGCGGTGCCGCACGCGAACACCTCGGTGATCTCGCCTGCCGCGGCCTTCTTCTGCCACTCGTCGACGTCGATCTTGCGCTCCTCGACGGTGAAGCCGGCGTCAGAGGCCAACTGCAGCAGTGAACTTCGCGTGATACCGGGCAGCAGAGAACCGCTCAGCTCCGGCGTGACGAGGCGGGCAGAACCGCCGCTGCCGAAGACGAAGAACAGGTTCATGCCGCCCATCTCCTCGACGTAGCGGCGTTCGATGGCGTCCAGCCACACCACCTGGTCGCAGCCGTTGTCGGCGGCTTCAGCCTGCGCCAGCAACGAGGCGGCGTAGTTGCCACCGAATTTGGCGGCACCGGTGCCGCCAGGTGAAGCGCGCACATACTCGTGCGACAGCCACACGCTGACCGGTTTGATCCCCCTCGGGAAGTACGCCCCCGCCGGTGAGGCGATCACCATGTAGCGGTATTCGGCCGCGGGCCGCACACCGAGACCGGGCTCGGTGGCGAAGACGAACGGGCGCAGGTACAGCGACTCCTCGCCGCCGGCGGGCGGCACCCACTGCCCGTCCGCGGCGATGAGCCGGCGCAGCGACTCGATGAACACCTCGTCGGGCAGTTCGGGGATGGCCAGCCGGCGGGACGACGTCCGCAGCCGCGCGGCGTTGGCATCCGGCCGGAACGACACGATCGAACCGTCCGCCCAGCGGTAGGCCTTCAGACCCTCGAACACCTCCTGCGCGTAATGCAGGACGATGGCCGACGGGTCGAGTTCGATGGGGCCGTACGGCAGGACCCGCGCGTTGTGCCAGCCCTTGCCGTCGACGTAGTCGATCGACACCATGTGGTCGGTGTGGAAGCGGCCGAACCCCGGATTGGCCAGGATCTCGGCGCGTACCTCGTCGTTCGCCGGATTCGCATTGCGATCGACGGTGAACTCGAGGTGATCGGTCATGGGCAAATTGTATATCCGTCCGCTACCGGGTTTTTGCCTCGGCGAGGGGCTGCTCAGCGCGTTTTCGCGCTGACGAAAGGCGGGCGCACGACCTCGCACTCGACGGGGCGGCCGCGCACATCGACTGAGACACGCTGCCCGTCGGCGATGTCGCGATCGGTGTCGAGCAGCGCGAGCGCGATGCCGACTTTCAAAGTGGGAGAGAAGGTTCCCGATGTCGTCACCCCGACCGGTGTCGAGCCGTCGAGCACCCGCAGCGCGGGCCGCAGCACTCCCCTGCCGACGGCGCGCAGACCGCGCAGCAGGCGCTTGGGACCGGCCTGCTTCTCGGCCAGCAGCGCATCCCGGCCCCAGAACGCGTCCTTCTTCCACCCGATTGCCCAGCCGCAGCGCGCCTGCAGCGGCGAGATCTCCAACGACAGCTCGTGTCCGTGCAGCGGATAGCCCATCTCGGTGCGCAGCGTGTCGCGGGCGCCGAGGCCGGCCAGCTGACCGCCCGCCGCGGTGACCTCCTGGACCAGCGCGTCGAATACCACCGCGGCGTCGTCCCAGGCCGGCAGCAGCTCGTACCCGTGCTCGCCGGTGTAACCGGTGCGGCACACTCGAACTTCGACGCCGCTGAAGTCCGCATCCGCGTACTCCATGTAGTCCATGTCGGTCGGCAGCCCGAGCGAACCGACGACCTCGGCCGACTTCGGTCCCTGCACGGCCAGCACCGCACGCGAGCGGTGCTCGTCGCTGATGGTCAGCCCCTTCGGCGCGTTCTTCTGCAGGGCGGCGACGACGGCCGCGGTGTTGGCGGCGTTGGGAACGAGAAACATCTCGTCGTCGGAGACGTAGTAGGCGATGAGGTCGTCGATGACGCCGCCGGATTCGGTGCAGCACAACGTATATTGCGCCTTGCCGGGCCCGATGCGGCCAAGGTCGTTGGTGAGCGCGGAGTTGACGTATTCGGCCGCGCCGGGGCCACGAACACGCGCCTTGCCGAGATGGCTGACGTCGAAGAGTCCCACCGCGGTACGCGTCGCGGTGTGCTCGCCCACGGTGCCGGCGTAGGAGACCGGCATCAGCCAGCCGGAGAACTCGGCGAAGCTCGCGCCGAGCCGCCGGTGCCGATCGTCGAGGGGACCGTGCTGGAGTTCACTCACTTCAGTTTCGTGCACGGGGTTCAACCCTAATCGGGGGTTGGCTGCTGGCAGACTCCGGTGGGTGGTCGATTTCGACGCGCTGGAGGCAGCGGGAATCGCCAACGCGCGCGAGCGCGCGCCGCGCTGATCGAATACCTGGACAGTCTCGGCTTCACCGCTGACGAGATGGTGGAGGCCGAGCGCCGCGGCCGTCTGTTCGGCCTGGCCGGCGACGTCCTACAGCGGTCGGGCCTGCCGTCGTACACGCTCACGGAGGCCGCCGGTGAGCTCGGTGTCCCGGTGGAGGAACTCGCGCACGCCTGGTCGGCGCTCGGGCTGAGTGCCCACACTGTCCAGCCCGTGTTCAGCCAGGTCGACATCGACGGTCTGGGGGCCTGGGTGGCGATGAAGACCGCCGTCGGCGACGACGCCACGCTCACGCTCCTTCGGGTGCTGGGCGCGTCGATGGCCCGGCTGGCCGAGGCTGGGTCGACGGCGATCCGTCTCGGACTGCCCGACATCCAGATGGAACACAGCGGGGACGAGCTGACCACGGCGCAGGCGTACCGCACCGTCGGGGAGTTCATTCCGCGCCTTGCGGTGCTCATCGACGCGGTTTTCCGCCATCACACGATCAGCGCCCGCACCTACTTCGAGGGCGTCGTCCGTGACGCATCGGCCAGCGTGATCTGCGGAATCGGGTTCGCCGACCTGACGGGTTTCACCTCGCTGACCCACCGGCTCACGCCGACCGAGCTGTCCAGCCTGCTCGTGGAGTTCGCGGCGGCGGTCAGCGAGGTGGTGCTCGCCGACGGCGGCCGGGTGGTCAAATTCATCGGCGACGAGGTGATGTGGGTGAGCTCGACGCCCGAATAGCTCGCGAAAGTGGCGCTCGACCTGGTCCAACACCCGCGCGCACGAGATGCCGGCCTGCAGGTGCGCGCCGGTCTGGGCTACGGCAGCGTGCTGGCCATCGGCGGCGACTATTTCGGCACCGCGGTCAACCTGGCGGCCCGCCTGGTGGGCGCGGCGGCCCCTGGCCAGATTCTGGTGTCCTCCGAACTCCGCGACGAGCTGACCGACTGGCCCGCGATCCCGCAGGATGCGTTGGTGCTCAAGGGTTTCGATAGCCCAGTCACCGCCTACGACCTGCACCTGTCCCGCTGACCGATAGGCTCGACCCTCGTGAGCCCTGCAAATCCCGGATACCACGCCCCCGCAGTCTCCGTCAGCGCCTCGCTGCCCAAACGCAAGGCCGCCAAAGCGGTGCTCATCGTGCCCGTCGTCGGCGGCGGTGACGACGACGCGGCGGCGACCGTGGTCGCTAACCCGTTCCTCGACGCCGAGGCCGTCGGCGAGATCGAGGTCGCGCTCGAGTCGCTCGGCGCCAAGGGCGGCACCGAGCAGGTGACGCGGGTGGTGGCACCGTCACTGCCGTTCGGTAGCGTGCTCACGATCGGTCTCGGCAAGCCCCGTGAACAGTGGTCGCCGGACCTGATCCGGCGCGCCGCCGGCGTGGCCGCCCGGTCGCTGAACGGCACCGAGGCGGTGATCACCACGCTGTCGGAGATCGACCTCGAAGCGGCGATCGAGGGTCTGATCCTCGGCGCGTATCGGTTCAGCGACTTCCGCAGCGACAAGACCGCGCCGAAGGACAAGGGCCTGCGCGAGATCACCGCCCTGACGACGGACAGGAAGGCCAAGTCGGCAGCCGAGCGCGCCACGGCGATCGCAACCGCGGTCGCGAACGCCCGCGATCTGGTCAACACACCCCCTTCGCACCTCTACCCCGACGAATTCGCCAAGCGCGCAAAGGCGTTGGGTGAGGCCGCCGGCCTCGACGTCGAGGTTCTCGACGACAAGGCGCTGGCCAAGGCGGGCTACGGCGGAGTCGTCGGCGTCGGCAAGGGTTCGTCGCGGCCGCCGCGACTGGTCCGCCTCGCGCACCGCGGGGCCAGGACCAGGAAATCGAAGAAGGTGGCGCTGGTCGGCAAGGGCGTCACCTTCGACACCGGCGGCATCTCCATCAAGCCCGCGGCCAACATGCACCATATGACGTCCGACATGGGCGGTGCGGCGGCCGTGATCGCGACGGTGGTCCTCGCAGCCGAGCAGAACCTGCCGATCGACGTGATCGCCACCGTGCCGATGGCCGAGAACATGCCGTCCGCGACCGCACAGCGGCCCGGTGATGTGCTGACCCAGTACGGCGGGATCACGGTGGAGGTGCTCAATACCGACGCCGAGGGGCGGTTGATCCTGGCCGACGCGATCGTGCGCGCGTGCGAGGACGAGCCCGACTACCTCATCGAGACCTCGACGCTGACCGGCGCTCAGACCGTCGCCCTCGGCGCGCGCACCCCAGGCGTGATGGGTTCCGACGAGTTCCGCGACCGCGTCGCGAAACTGTCCCAGAGTGTCGGCGAGAACGCCTGGCCCATGCCGCTGCCCGAGGAACTCAAGGACGACCTGAAGTCGACGGTGGCCGACCTCGCCAATGTCAGCGGATCGCGCTACGCGGGAATGCTGGTGGCGGGCACGTATCTACGCGAGTTCGTCGCCGACGGCGTCGCGTGGGCCCATATCGACGTCGCCGCACCGGCCTACAACACCGGCGTCCCCTGGGGTTACACCGGCAAGGGCGGCACCGGCGTGCCGACCAGGACGATGTTCGCGGTGCTCGAGGACATCGCCGCGAACGGCTGACTCGCCCGAGCTAGACGATCTTCAACCGGGCCGCGTTGCGAAGTGCCTGCGGTGCGACCCGGGATGTGCCGTACAGCAGGTAGGCCTCCGGCGCGACGGGCCGCAGCGGCTTTTTCTTCTTGACCGCGCTCAGAATGGCTTTGGCGACCTTGTCCGGGCCGTAGCTTCGCTGCTTGAACATTTTCTCGAACTGCCTGCGCCGGACCTCGACGTTGCCACCGGCGTGGCCGGTCGTGTCGAACCTGGTGGCTTGAATGATGTTGGTGTCGATGACGCCGGGGAAGATGGTGGTCAGCCCGATGTCCGCGGCGTCGAGTTCCGCGCGCAGGCAGTCGGAGAACATGTACACCGCGGCCTTCGACGTGCAGTAGGCGTTCAACGTCTTCAGCGGCGCGAAAGCCGCCATCGACGAGACGTTGACGATGTGTCCGCCCGTGCCACGCTCGACGAGTCGCTTGCCAAAAGCCCTGCAGCCGTTGACGACACCGCCGAGATTGATGTCCAGCACGCGCTCCCACTGATCATCTGGGGTTCTGAGGAACTCGCCGGCCTGACCGATACCTGCGTTGTTCACCACGACGTCGGGCACACCGTGTTCGGCACACACCTGGTCGGCAAACTGCTCGACGGCTTCGGCGTCGGACACGTCGAGCACATACGGATGGGCGATACCGCCGCGCTCGACGATCTTGGCGGCGGTCTCCTTGACGCTCGCCTCGTTGATGTCGCTGACGACGAGTTCGGCGCCCGCGCGGGCGAAGGCGAGCGCGGTTTCCCTTCCGATGCCGCTACCGGCGCCGGTGACCGACACCAGCGTGTCGCCGAAGTCGCCGCGGCGGCGGCCGATCTCCGCCCGCATCAACGCCCTGCTGGCAGGCTTGCCTTCCAGGAAGTCGACGAGTTCGCCGACGGCCGCCGCCAGCACCTGCGGATGAGACATCGGCGACCAGTGCCCCGCGTTGATGTCGCGGCGCCACAGGCGCGGAACCCATCGGGACAGATCGTCGAATCCGTGCGGTCGCACGACCGGATCCTTGGCGCCGACGACCAATTGCACCGGAACGCTGACGTAGCGGTCGGCCATGACTTTGGTCGGTGGCGAAACAACAAGCGCGCGATAGATTTTCAGCGAGTTGACGAGATCGCTGACGGCGGTGTCGCCCCGGTAGCGCTGCTCGGCCGGCACGCGGTCGGTGAGCACCTTGTCACCCCGCCTCCGCATCAGGGTCTTGAACACCGCGGGCGCTATCACCGGCGTCGCGAACGGATACCAGTACGTGAGCCGCAGAAGCCGGTCGATCGCCCGCGCGAACTGCACCGGGTGGTGGGGCCGTTTGAGGCTGTCGAAGATGTAGCCGCCGTAGTGCGCGGTGCCGGGACCGGACGCCGAGGTGAAGGACGCGATCCGCTCGCTGGCACCGGCCCGGGTCAAGTACTCCCACGTGGCCACCGAACCCCAGTCGTGGGCCAGCATATGAACGGGCTCACCCGGGCTCACCGCAGCGATCACCGCGCCGAGATCGTCCGCAAGCTTCGATATGGTGTAAGCCGAGACCGGCTTCGGCACAGACGATTTGCCGACTCCCCGACTGTCGTACCGGATGATCCGGAACCGGTCGGCGAGGCGGGAGACGACGCCGTCCCACAAGACATGCGAGTCCGGCCAGCCGTGCGCCATCACCAGGGTCGGCCCGTCCGGGTTGCCCTCCTCGTAGACGGCGATCCGCACACCGTCGACGCTGTCGATGACCCGCTCCCTGACCGCGTTGCTCACGACCCGTACCCTAACGGTCCTCCAGCTCACGTCGAGCAGCGCGTTCACGTTCGATGCGGCGGCGGGCGTCGTGGTCGCGCATACGCTGCGGATAGCCCACTTTCTGCACGTCGTACACGGGAATCTGCAACCGTTCGTTCAGCCGCCTGGCGCCCGCGTCGCCGCCCGCGCGCCGCCGCGTCCATTCGCCGTCGCCGGCCACCAGCACGACCGTGAGGTCGGTGACGGTTGTCTTCGGCTCGACGAACGCCTCGACCCCGGTCCGCTCCGCGATCCACCGGCGCATGTACGCGAGATCGGCGGCCGGGTCGTCGCCGCTTCCGCGCGCGGAGCCGCGCCGAAACCTGTCGAACAGTCCCAACTGGGCCGAACTCCTTCCCGGATTGCCACCCTTCACCTCCTTCGATAGTGCCAGAGCGGCAGCTGTACAGGTCTGGAGCGAACGGCCGCGCTCGACATGACAGGATGGGAACCGGCATTTCGATTCGTGACGACCAACCGTTCGAGGGAGTCAACAGACATGGCAACTTCCGTCCAGATGCCGGCACTCGGTGAGAGCGTCACCGAGGGAACCGTCACCCGCTGGCTGAAGCAAGAGGGTGACACGGTGGAGCTGGACGAACCACTGCTGGAGGTCTCCACCGACAAGGTCGACACCGAAATACCGTCCCCCGCCGCGGGCGTGCTGAAGAAGATCGTCGCGCAGGAGGACGACACCGTCGAGGTCGGCGGCGAGCTCGCCGTCATCGGCGACGCGGACGAGGAATCCGGCGGTGACGAGGAGCCCAAGTCCGAGGAGCCTAAGTCCGAGGAACCCAAGTCCGAGGAACGCAAGTCCGAGGAGGAGAAGCCGGCCGAGGAGCCCGCCGCGCAGCCAGAGCCGGCCGCCGAGGAGCAGGAGAGGCCGGAACCCGAGCCCGAGGAGAAGCCGGCGGCATCCTCAGGCGGCGGTGAAGCGACGCCGGTGGTGATGCCCGAGCTCGGTGAGTCGGTCACCGAGGGCACCGTGACGCGCTGGCTGAAGAAGGTCGGCGACAACGTCGAGGTGGACGAGCCGCTGGTGGAGGTCTCCACCGACAAGGTCGACACCGAGATTCCGTCTCCGGTCGCGGGCACGCTCCTGAGCATCACCGCCGAGGAGGACGACACCGTCGCCGTGGGCGGCGAATTGGCCAAGATCGGTGATGCCGGCGCCGCGCCCGCCGAAAAGCCCGAACCGAAGCCCCAGCCCAAAGAAGAACCCAAGGAAGAACCGAAAGAGGAACCGAAGGAAGAGGTCAAGGAAGAGCCGGAACCCGAACCCGAGCCCAAGCAAGAAGCCAAGCCGGAGCCGAAGCCAGAACCCAAGCCGGAGCCCAAGGCCGAGCCGCAAGCGGATTCCGAGCCGTCGGGTGACGGCGCGCCGTACGTCACCCCGCTGGTACGAAAATTGGCCAGCGAGAACAACATAGACCTGGCCACCGTGAAGGGCAGCGGGGTTGGCGGCCGAATCCGCAAGCAGGACGTGCTCGCCGCCGCGGAGGCCAAGAAAGCCCCGGCGAAGGAGGCGCCCGCCGCCAAGGAGGCGCCCGCGGCCGCCGCCAAGGCCGAACCGTCGTCGGCACTGGCGCATCTGCGCGGCACCACGCAGAAGGCCAACCGCATCCGGCAGATCACCGCGAAGAAGACACGCGAATCGCTGCAGGCAACAGCGCAATTGACGCAGACGCACGAAGTCGACATGACCAGGATCGTGGCGCTGCGCGCGCGGGCCAAGTCCAGCTTCGCCGAACGCGAGGGTGTGAACCTGACGTTCCTGCCGTTCTTCGCCGTCGCGGCCGTCGACGCGTTGAAGGCCCACCCGAACGTCAATGCCAGCTACAACGAGGACTCCAAGGAGATCACCTATTACGACGCCGAACACCTCGGCTTCGCGGTGGACACCGAACAGGGACTGTTGTCACCGGTGATTCACAATGCGGGCGATCTGTCGCTGGCCGGACTCGCGCGGGCGATCGCCGACATCGCGGCGCGGGCGCGGTCGGGTGATCTGAAACCGGACGAACTGTCCGGTGGGACGTTCACCATCACCAACATCGGCAGCCAGGGCGCCCTGTTCGACACCCCGATCCTCGTCCCACCGCAAGCGGCGATGCTGGGCACGGGTGCGATCGTCAAGCGTCCGCGGGTGGTCGTCGACGACACCGGCAACGAGTCGATCGGCGTGCGCTCGATCTGCTATCTGCCGCTGACCTACGACCACCGCCTCATCGACGGCGCGGACGCGGGTCGCTTCCTGACCACCATCAAGAAGCGGCTCGAAGCGGGCGCGTTCGAGGCGGACCTGGGGCTGTAGACACCAGTGGCCACCGTTGCGATCGCGGGGTCCTCGGGACTGATCGGCTCGGCGCTGATTTATGCGTTGCGAGCGACCGACCACCGGGTGGTGCGCATCGTGCGCCGGGCGCCTGCCAACTCCGACGAGCTGTTCTGGAATCCGGACACCGGCGAGTTCGACGCGAACGCGTTACGAGGCGTGGACGCCGCGGTCAACATGTGCGGCGTCAACGTCGGCGCCAAGCGGTGGTCGGGCGCGTTCAAACAGAGTCTGCGGGACAGCCGCATCGACCCGACGGAGGTGTTGTCCGAAGCGGTGGCAGAAGCGGGCGTCGGTGTCCTGATCAACGCCAGCGCCGTCGGCTACTACGGCGACACCGGGAACCGCGTCGCCGATGAGACCGCACCGCCCGGCCATGGCTTTCTGGCTCAGTTGTGCCAGGACTGGGAGGCGGCGACGGCGCCTGCGCAGCATGCGGGAGCCCGCGTCGTGCTCACGCGGACCGGACTGGTGTTGTCGCCCCGCGGCGGGATGCTGAGCAGGCTGCGGCCGCTCTTTTCGCTGGGGCTCGGCGGACGGCTCGGCAGCGGCCGCCAGTACATGCCGTGGATCAGCCTCGAAGACCAGGTGCGCGCGCTGCTGTATTCGATTTTCCACGACGAGCTGTCGGGTCCGGTGAACGTCACCGGACCGGCACCGGTGACTAATTCGGAGTTCACCACCGCGATGGGCCAGACGGTGAACCGGCCGACCGTCTTGATGGTTCCGGGTTTCGCGCTGCGGGCCCTGCTGGGCGAGTTCGCCGACGAAGGGCTGCTGGGCGGGCAGCGCGCCATTCCGGCGGCGCTCGAACGCGCGGGCTTCGAGTTCCGCCACCACACGGTTGGCGAGGCGCTGACCTATGCCGCGAGTACCGTCGAGTCGTGAGTTCCATCCGGTCGGCCACCTCACCGATCGACGTACGGCGGCTGGGCGCCGTCGGCTACGAAGACGCGTGGGCACTGCAGCGGGAGTTGGCAGACGCGCGCGTCGCGGGCGGCCCGGACACGCTGCTGCTGCTCGAACATCCGTCGGTCTACACGGCGGGCCGCCGCACCCTGCCCGAGGAACGCCCGGTCGACGGCACGGCCGTCATCGACACCGATCGCGGCGGCAAGATCACCTGGCACGGCCCCGGCCAGCTGGTCGGGTATCCGATCATCGGGCTGGCTGAACCGCTGGATGTGGTGAATTTCGTTCGGCGCCTTGAGGAGTCGCTGATCCATGTGTGTGCCGAACTCGGCCTGGCGACGGGGCGCATCGCAGGCCGGTCGGGCGTGTGGGTGCCGGCGGACGTGAAGGGCCCAGCCCGCAAGGTCGGCGCGATCGGGGTGCGGGTGTCGCGGGCGACGACACTGCACGGGTTCGCGCTGAACTGTGACTGCGACCTGAGCGCGTTCTCTGCGATCGTCCCGTGCGGCATCTCGGATGCCGGAGTCACTTCGCTGACGGCCGAACTGGGTCGCCACGTCGGCGTCGACGAGGTCATCGACCGTGTCACGGCCGCTGTGTGTGACGCGCTCGACGGCCTGCTGCGGGTAGCGTTGCCGTCGTGACCGTCGTGCCCGAAGGCCGCAAGCTGCTTCGTTTGGAAGTCCGCAATGCGCAGACCCCGATCGAGCGCAAACCACCGTGGATCCGGACCCGGCTGCGGACGGGCCCCGAGTACACGCAGCTCAAGAACCTGGTTCGCCGCGAAGGCCTGCACACGGTGTGTGAGGAAGCCGGCTGCCCCAACATCTACGAGTGCTGGGAGGACCGCGAGGCGACGTTCCTGATCGGCGGTGAGCAGTGCACACGCCGCTGCGACTTCTGCCAGATCGACACCGGCAAGCCCGCCGATCTGGATCGCGACGAGCCGCGCCGGGTCGCCGAGAGCGTCGCAACCATGGGGCTGCGGTACGCCACCGTCACCGGTGTGGCCCGCGACGACCTTCCCGACGGCGGTGCGTGGCTGTACGCCGAGACGGTGCGCTACATCAAGAAGCTCAACCCCGACACCGGCGTGGAGCTGCTGATTCCCGACTTCAACGCCGAGCCCGCATTGCTGGAGCGGGTCTTCGAATCCCGGCCGGAAGTGTTGGCGCACAACGTCGAGACGGTGCCACGCATCTTCAAGCGGATCCGGCCCGCATTCCGCTATGACCGCAGCCTCGGCGTGCTCGCCGCAGCCCGCGACTACGGTCTGGTGACCAAGAGCAACCTGATCCTCGGCATGGGTGAGACCACCGACGAGGTGCGCACGGCGCTCAAGGATCTGCTCGACGCGGGCTGCGACATCGTCACCATCACGCAGTATCTGCGGCCGTCGGCGCGTCACCACCCAGTGGAGCGCTGGGTTCACCCGGACGAGTTCGTCGAGTACGCGGCCTACGCCGAGGACCTCGGCTTTGCCGGAGTGCTGGCCGGGCCGCTGGTGCGATCGTCGTACCGGGCCGGTCGTCTCTATGCGCAGGCAGCGGGGTCGAGGGTCTCGCGGCCACCCGTATCCTGAACCAATGGCGAAGACCCGCAACAAAGCCGAACTCAAGGCCGTCAGGGCCGAGGCGAAGGCGACCCGGAAAGAGGCGTCCAAGCAGCGCCGCAGCCAGTTGTGGCAGGCGTTTCAGATTCAGCGCAAAGAGGACAAGCGCCTGCTGCCCTACATGATCGGGGCGTTTGTGCTGATCGTGGCAGCCTCGGTGGTGGCTGGGGTGTTCGCGGGTGGGTTCACGATGTTCACACTGATCCCGCTGGGCGTGGTGCTCGGTGCCCTGGTGGCGTTCATCATCTTCGCCCGCCGTGCGCAGAAGTCGGTCTACCGCAAGGCCGAGGGCCAGGCCGGCGCGGCGGCGTGGGCGCTGGAGAATCTTCGCGGCAAATGGCGCGTGACGGCAGGCATTGCGGCCACCGGTCATCTCGACGCGGTACACCGGGTCATCGGCAGGCCGGGCGTGATCTTCGTCGGTGAAGGTTCGGCGGCGCGGGTGAAACCGCTATTGGCGCAGGAGAAGAAGCGCACCGCGCGGCTGGTCGGGGATATCCCGATCTATGACATCGTGATCGGCAACGGCGAGGGCGAGGTTCCGCTGGCCAAGCTGGAGCGCCATCTGACCAAGCTGCCCGCGAACATCACCGTCAAGCAGATGGACTCGCTGGAGTCGCGGCTGGCGGCGCTGGGCTCGAAGGCCGGGCCTGCGGCGATGCCCAAGGGTCCGATGCCGAATGCGGCGAAGATGCGGGGTATGCAGCGGACGGTACGCCGCCGCTAGCTAACGCCGCACCACCGCGGTGTTCGTCAGCCGGTCGTGCAGTCCGCGCAGGTCGGCGTCGGTGAACAGCGGCGGGATCACCAGGGCGATCAGCAGCCCGCGGACCAGCGCGCGGCCGAACCCGACGTGCTGGCGGTTGTCCACGGGTATGACGATCAGCCCGAGCGCGTACTGGCCGGGCGTGAAGCCGAAGAGTCGGACCGCCACCGCCCCCAGCACGAACCAGATGAGCAGGACGGCGGTGGACAGCACCTGCGCGCTGACCCAGCCGAACGTCATGGCCAAAGCGGCCAACCCGTACGCGATCAGCCAGTCGATGAACAGCGCTCCGATCCGCCTGCCCATCCGGGCCGACGACCTCGGTCCGGCCTGGGGTAGACCTAGCCGCTGACCTGGATAATCATTAGGTCTCTGGTCCGTCGGTCCGGGGCCGACGGGCGGCGGGCCGGACAGCCAGGAGCCGAAGCTGGAGGGCATGGGTCCAGCATAGGTCTGGCCGAATTGCGTAACGTCGGCGCAACATGCGGTTGACTGCCGTGCAACATCGTGTCCATAGCGTCATCCCGCGGGTTAACAAGAACTAAGGAGAGTCTTCAGTGGCAGAAAAGACCGCCGACGACGTCATGAAGCAGATCAAGGACGAGGAAGTCGCCTACGTCGACATCCGGTTCTGCGACCTGCCCGGCGTCGTCCAGCACTTCTCGATCCCGGCGTCGGCCTTCGACGAGAGCGTTTTCGAGGACGGACTGGCATTCGACGGCTCGTCGGTGCGCGGCTTCCAGTCCATCCACGAGTCGGACATGATGCTGCTGCCCGACCCGGCAACGGCGCGCATCGACCCGTTCCGCGAGGCGAAGACGCTGAACCTCAACTTCTTCGTGCACGATCCGTTCACCCGCGAGGCGTACTCGCGCGACCCGCGCAACGTCGCCCGCAAGGCGGAGAATTACCTGGCCAGCACCGGGATCGCCGATACGGCGTTCTTCGGCGCGGAGGCCGAGTTCTACATCTTCGACTCGGTGAGCTTCGACTCGCAGATGAACGGCACGTTCTACGAGATCGACTCCGAGTCGGGCTGGTGGAACACCGGCGAGCCGTTCGAGTCCGACGGCAGCGCGAACCGCGGCTACAAGGTTCGCCCCAAGGGCGGCTACTTCCCCGTCGCGCCGTACGACCACTACGTCGACCTGCGTGACCAGATGTGCACCAACCTGCAGAACGCGGGCTTCGTGCTCGAGCGCGGTCACCACGAGGTGGGCACGGCGGGCCAGGCGGAGATCAACTACAAGTTCAACACGCTGCTGCACGCGGCCGACGACCTGTTGCTGTTCAAGTACATCATCAAGAACACGGCGTGGCAGGCCGGCAAGTCCGTCACGTTCATGCCGAAGCCGCTGTTCGGTGACAACGGCTCCGGCATGCACTGCCATCAGTCGCTGTGGAAGGACGGCAGCCCTCTGTTCCACGACGAGTCCGGCTACGCGGGCCTGTCGGACATCGCTCGCCACTACATCGGCGGCATCCTGCACCACGCGCCGTCGCTGCTGGCGTTCACCAACCCGACTGTGAACTCCTACAAGCGCCTGGTGCCGGGTTACGAGGCGCCGATCAACCTGGTGTACAGCCAGCGCAACCGCTCGGCGTGTGTCCGCATCCCGATCACGGGCAACAATCCGAAGGCCAAGCGTCTCGAGTTCCGCTGCCCCGACAGCTCGGGCAACCCGTACCTGGCGTTCGCGGCGATGATGATGGCCGGCCTGGACGGCATCAAGAAGAAGCTGGAGCCGCAGGCCCCGGTCGACAAGGACCTCTACGAGTTGCCGCCGGACGAGGCCGCCAGCATTCCGCAGGCGCCCACCTCGCTGTCCGCGGTCATCGACAAGCTCGAAGGGGACCATGAATACCTCACCGAGGGCGGGGTTTTCACCGAGGACCTGATCGAGACGTGGATCTCCTACAAGCGCGAGAACGAGATCATGCCGGTGCAGATCCGTCCTCATCCGTACGAGATCGCGCTGTACTACGACGTTTAACCAAGGTCGGAGTTGAAAAGCCGGGTGGCGCTTGCGCCATCCGGCTTTTCACTGGGAATTATCCGGACTCGGCGTAGGGTCAGCACATGACCAATCTGGACGCCCGCCTGGCGGGTTATCACTCCCCTGTCTTGAGCGCTTTCCGCATCATCTTTGGTCTTCTCTATACGATCCACGGCGCGCAGAAGCTGTTCGGCTGGCCGGTGACATTGCCCGGTGGGCCGGTCGAGGCGGGCTCGTGGCCGTTCTGGTGGGCGGGCCTGATCGAGTTCGTCCTCGGCATCGCGATCACGCTCGGGTTCATGACCCGAATCGCTGCGTTCATCGCATCCGGTGAGATGGCGTTCGCGTACTTCTATCAGCACTGGCCGCCGCTGCAGGGTGGCCCCACCGCGAGCTTCTGGCCGCTCGCCAACGGCGGCGAGCCGGCCGTCATGTTCTGCTTCGCGTTCCTGTTGATCGCGACCGCGGGCGCGGGACACATCGGGTTGGACTCCCGGCGGCGCGGGTTTGCGCGTACCGCGGGGGCTCCGCCGCGACGTGTCGGCCGCGTAGCCGACGACCGCGTAGCTGACGCTCCCCCCCGCCGGCGGCCCGGCCTCCTCAGCCGCTTCCGGCGGTAGGGCTTAGCGGTCTAGCGCCAGGTCCTTCCGGAAGCGCTTCATCCCGTCGATCTTCTCCGCCAGCGATGCGTCGGGCCCCGCGTAGAACATCCACGGCATCGTGACGATGCCATCGATACCGGCAGCCGACGCACGCTCATAGTGCTCGGGCATGAACGCATCGGTGAGCGGCGTCAGGACCGCGAAATCGTCCATCGACAGGCCCTTCTCAGCCCGCAGGTCGCGGATCCGATTCACCCTGACGATCGCTTCATCGGTCGAGATGAGATCGCCGATCCATCCGTCGTTACGCGCCGCCCGCCGAAGCGCGATGTCGCTCAGACCCCCCACGTAGATCGGGATCCTCGGCGGCGTCGGCTGCATCTCCAGCCGCGGCGTCTCATAAAAATCACCCGAAAACGACGTCCAACCCGGCTCCCACAATGCACGGAACAGTTCGAGCATCTCATCGGTCCGCTTACCCCGCCGCTCGAACTGCTGGCCCATCAGCGTGAACTCTTCCTCACACCAGCCCACGCCGATACCCAGCTCCACGCGGCCGTCGGCCAGATACGCCGCTGTGCCAACCGCTTTCGCCACAGAGTACGGGTCCCTCATCGCCGGGATGTACACCGTCGTCACAAACTTCAGGTGCGTCGTAACCTGAGCCATCGCCCCGACCAGCACCCACGGATCCGGCCAGTGCGTGAACGCCTCCCACCGGCGTTTGCCGTCGCGCGTATACGGATACGGCGTCGCCAGCGTCTCCAGATTCACCACATGATCCGGAATCCCGACCCCGTCATAGCCCAAGTCATCTGCGGCCTTGGCGATCTCGATCGCTTCCTTGGTCTCGCGAAACGCGACGCTGATGTAGAACTTCATCCCGCGTCTCGCGCCCAGGCCGGCTTGATGAAGATGCCCTCCGCCTCGACCGTCTTGCCCTCGGCGTCGCTCATGTGGCCGCTGACGAACGTCTTGTAGCCATCCGTGCGCTCGATCGCCGCCTCGGCGCGCAACCGACCCAGCGGGGTACCCCGCAGGTACCGCAGCGTAATCGTCCCGGTGAACAACGGCTTGGTCAGCCCGTCGCTTGCCGCCTCGCCCAGAAGCTGGTCCAACACCAGTGCCAACACTCCGCCGTGCACCCAACCAGGCGGGCCCTGGTACTGCTCCCCCAGCTCGAACTCGCTCCACCACAACCCATCCGGTTCCTCGTGCATCTCGAGCGGCGGCGCGATCGCGTTGCGGAAACCCGTCACCGGATTGCCCCACACCACCGGACGCCCGCCGACGGCGAGGCGGACCTGCTCCGGCTCGCGCGTGCCGCCGAGCTTGTCGACCGCAGCCTCGATCAACGACTGCGCCTCGCGGATCGTCGCTTCATCGGCATCGCTCTGAATGCCCGCCTGGATCAGCCGCCGTACCGCGGATGTCAGCGGCGAATACAAGGTCTGCAACCGTTCGTGCTCGGCGGCGCTGATCTCGTCGAACGAAAAATCTATCGCCTCAGCCACCTGACTTAACCACCAAAGACCTTTCGTACCACCGTCTTCGCGCGACGGGTCACCCGCAGGTAGTTGTCGAGGAATTCGCCACCGTCATCGCTGTCCCAGCCCGCGGCCACCGCGACCGCGTTGAGTTGGCGGCCAGGACCCGGCAGTTGATCAGTTGGCTTGCCGCGCACCAACACCAGCGCATTGCGCGCCCTCGTCGCTGTCAGCCACGCCTGGCGCAGAAGGTCCACGTCGCCTTCGGCGATCAGTTCCGCCGCGCCGATCGCATCGAGCGCCTGCAGTGTCGACGTGTTGTGCAACGCCGGAACCTTGTGCGCATAGCGCAGCTGCAGCAGCTGGACGGTCCACTCGATATCGGCCAGTCCGCCGCGACCGAGTTTGGTGTGCGTATTGGGATCTGCGCCGCGGGGCAACCGCTCGGCGTCGACTCGCGCCTTGATCCTGCGGATTTCCCGCACCGCTTCGGCCGACACGCCACCCGACGGGTACCGGGTCTTGTCGGCCATCAACAGAAACCGTTCGCCGAGGTCTTGGTCGCCGGCGACCCGGTGTGCCCGCAGCAGCGCCTGAATCTCCCAGGGCTGCGCCCACTGTGCGTAATACGTTGCGTAGGAAGACAACGTGCGCACCAACGAGCCGTTGCGTCCCTCCGGCCGCAGACCCGCGTCAACCTCCAGCGGCGGGTCGGCGCTCGGTGTCCCCAACAATGAACGTACCTGCTCTGCCACCGTGATCGACCATCGCACCGCAGCGGATTCGTCGACATCAGAGTCGGGTTCACACACGAACATCACGTCGGCGTCGGAGCCGTAGCCCAGCTCTCCCCCGCCGAGCCGGCCCATACCGATCACCGCGATACGCGCCGGTGCCGAACCATCGCCAGGCGTGTTCGCGCGGATCACCGCCTCCAACGCCGCCTGCAGCACCGCCACCCACACCGACGTCAGCGCCTTGCATACCTCCGTGACCTCAAGCATGCCCAGCAGGTCCGCCGACGCGACGCGCGCGAGTTCCCTTCGACGCAATGTGCGCGCCGCCGCGATCGCGCGCACGGGTTCGGGATGCCGCCCCGCCGATGCGACCAGTGCGCGCGCCACCCCATCCGGTTCGACCTCGAGCAACTTGGGCCCGCTCGGCCCGTCCGCGTACTGCTGAATCACCTCGGGCGCGCGCATCAGCAGATCCGGCACATAGGCCGATGTGCCCAGCACATGCATCAGCCGCTTGGCCACCGCACCCTCGTCGCGCAGCGTGGACAGATACCAGCGGTGATCGGACAGCTCGTCGCTGATTCGCCGATACGACAGCAACCCGGCATCCGGGTCGGGGGTGTCCGACAGCCAGTCGAGCAGGGTCGGCAAGAGCACCTGCTGCACCCGTCCACGCCGCCCGCTGTGGCCGGTCAACGCCGACAGATGGGTGAGCGCGCTCTGCGGGCCCTCGTAACCCAGTGCGGCGAGCTGGCGTTCGGCGGCCGCCGGGGTCAGCATCGCCGGCTGGCCCGCCGACACCAGCAGCGGCTGGTAGAACAACTTGGCATGCAGCCGCGACACCCGGTGGTTCTGCCGCTTGAGTTCCTCGCGCAACACCCCGAGCGAGTCGTGCTGACCGTCTGGCCTCATGTGGGCCGCACGCGCCAGCCAGCGCATCGCCTCGTCATCGTTCTCGTCGGGCAGCATGTGCGTGCGTTTGAGCCGTTGTAGCTGCAGCCGGTGTTCGAGCAGGCGCAAGAATTCGTAGGACGCCGTGAGGTTGGCCGCGTCATCGCGGCCGATGTAGCCGCCCGCGCCCAGCGCCGCGAGCGCGTCGATCGTCGACGCCACATGCAGCGACTCGTCGTTGCGGCCGTGCACCAGCTGCAGAAGCTGAACGGCGAACTCGACGTCGCGCAGCCCGCCGGTGCCCAGCTTGAGCTCCCGCGTCCTCTCGTCGGCGGGAACCAGGGACTCGACGCGGCGTCGCATCGCCTGCACCTCGGGCACGAAGTCCTCGCGCTCGGACGCGGCCCACACCATCGGCATGAGCGCCGCGATGTACTGCTCGCCCAACTCCGTGTCACCGGCCGCTGGCCGCGCCTTCATCAGCGCCTGAAACTCCCAGGTCTTCGCCCAGCGCTGGTAGTAGGCCACGTGCGACTCCAGCGTCCGCACCAGTTGGCCGTGCTTGCCCTCTGGCCGCAGCGCCGCGTCCACCTCGAAGAACGCCTCCGACGCGAACCGCATCATCTCGCCGGCCAGCCGCGTGGTGACGGCGCCGGCCTCCTCGGCGACGAAGATCACGTCGACGTCGCTGACATAGTTCAGCTCGCGGGCGCCGCATTTGCCCATCGCGATCACCGCAAGTCGCGGCGCCTCGCCATCAGCTCCGCACACCCTCCGTGTCGCGACCTTCAGCGCAGCCGCCAGTGCGGCGTCGGCCAGATCGGACAGATGCTGACCGACGTCGACGAACGGCAGCACCGGCTCGTTCTCCACGAGCGGCGCCAGGTCCAGGCCTGCGAGCACCAGCAGCCGGTTCCTGTACAACGTCCGCATGGTAAGTAGCACATCGTTTGTGGCACTTGCCTTTTCGACCGCCTCGACCATTTCGGCCCGAAGCTCGTCCACTGAGGGAAGCGACACGTCGCCTGCCAGCAGATGCCACGACTGCGGGTTTGCCACCACATGGTCGCCCAGCGCCAACGACGAACCGAGCACACCGAACAAGCGACCGCGGAGGGACTTGTCCTTGATCAGCGCCTGATTGAGTTCGTCCCAGTCTCTATCCGCCGCCTCCGCCAGTCGCACCATCGTCCGCAGCGCGATATCGGCATCGGGCGCCCTGGACAGCGACCACAGCAACTCGACATGCGAGTCGGTGTTCCAGCCCAACTGCTCCAGATCAGCGGGAGCCGACGGCTCGACCAGCCCCAGCCGGCCAACGCTGGGCAGCTTCGGTCGCTGCGTCACAGGTCTGGCCACACAAAAACGGTATCGCAGTCCGTGGCGGGGGCCGCCTCGCAGTCCGCCTAGAGCGACAGATAGGTCTTCAGTTCGAACGGCGTGACGTGGCTGCGGTAGTTCTCCCACTCGGCGCGCTTGTTACGCAGGAAGAAGTCGAATACGTGCTCGCCCAACGCTTCCGCGACGAGCTCGGAGTTCTCCATCTCCGACAGCGCCACTCCGAGGCTGCCCGGCAGCTCCTTGTAACCCATCGCGCGGCGTTCCTCGGGTGTCAGGCTCCACACATTGTCCTCGGCCTGCGGCCCGAGCACGTAACCCTTCTCCACCCCGCGCAGGCCCGCGGCCAGCAGCACTGCGAAGGTCAGGTACGGATTGCACGCCGAGTCGGGGCTGCGCACCTCGATACGGCGCGACGACGCCTTGCGCGGCGTGTACATCGGCACCCTCACCAACGCCGATCGGTTGGCGAAGCCCCACGACGCGGCCGTCGGCGCCTCGCCGCCGTGGACCAGCCGCTTGTAGGAGTTCACCCACTGGTTCGTCACCGCACTGATCTCGGTTGCGTGCTCCAGAATGCCTGCGATGAAGGACTTTCCGGTGTTCGACAGCTGCAACGGATCATCGGCGCTGTAGAACGCGTTGGTCTCGCCCTCGAACAGGCTCATGTGCGTGTGCATCGCCGAGCCGGGATACTCGGCGAACGGCTTGGGCATGAACGAGGCCTTCACGCCGTCACCGAGCGCGACCTCCTTGACCAGGTACCGGAACGTCATCACGTTGTCGGCCATGGACAGCGCGTCCGCGTAGCGCAGATCGATCTCCTGCTGGCCGGGCGCGCCCTCGTGATGGCTGAACTCCACCGAGATGCCCATCTGCTCCAGCGCATCGATGGCATGCCTGCGGAAGTTCGGCGCCGAGTCGTGCACGGCTTGGTCGAAGTAGCCGCCATTGTCGGCGGGGACCGGCGCGGAACCGTCGTCGGGTCCGGGCTTCAACAAGAAGAACTCGATCTCGGGGTGTACGTAGCAGGAGAAACCGAGGTCGCTGGCCTTGGCCAGTTGGCGACGCAGCACATGGCGCGAGTCGGCCCACGACGGTGAACCATCGGGCATGGTGATGTCGCAGAACATCCGCGCGGAGTGGTGCTCACCCCCGCTCGTCGTCCACGGCAACACCTGGAACGTGGACGGATCGGGCCTCGCGACGGTGTCGGACTCCGAAACCCGGGCAAACCCTTCGATCGAGGAGCCGTCGAAACCGATGCCCTCCTCGAACGCCCCCTCGAGTTCGGCCGGCGCGATCGCTACCGACTTGAGAAATCCGAGCACGTCGGTGAACCACAGCCGGACGAAGCGGATGTCCCGTTCTTCCAGCGTGCGCAGCACGAATTCCTTCTGGCGGTCCATAACCGCAGCGTAGGCACCGGCTGTTAATTCTGTGTTACATCCATCCCGCCAGTTCAGTGACTTGAGCCCCCGTCGTACTGCAAAAGATGTCAACGTAAGCCAACGAGAGATATGTCTAACTGTGGACAGAATGTGGCCACGACCACTGGACGCTGTCGAATCTTGAAGTCTTGCAAGGTGTCAGCCCTAACCGCCTGGATTGTCAGTGCCCCCGTCGGGCCGAAGCAATTTGTCCGTGCCCCCACAGGGGGAAAGCAGGATGGTCGATGCCCCCCGCTGGGGGCGAAGCAGCGTGGCGATGCCCCCGCCGGGGGCTCGGCAGCTTCGTCCGTCAGGTACCTGTAGAGGGTGGCGCGGTTGATGCCGAGGTATTTGGCGACGTCCTTGTGCCCATCGGCTTTCATCCGTCTTGCGGTCGCGACGTGGGGTCGGCGACCCTTTTGCCTCGCCCGAATGTCGGCAGCCATGGCAACAGCACTTGTGCTGCACGAACCCGCGGGCCCACCGACACCGGTCTATCGGTCAGGTACGGCCGAAGGTTATCCCTCGCCGCCGAGCTCGGTTTGGCCCCGCTCGGTCTCGGCGGCGTCCTGGGCCATCACCGACTCGTCGAGCCACTTCTGGACATCGCCGCCGAGGCGGTCCGCGGACAGATGGGCGAAGTCGAGGGCCAGTACCGCCATCGCTGCCAAGACTTTCATGGCTCGTCCGCCGCGGTGGATCTCCGCCATCAGCGCACCAAGCACCTCATTGTCTTTGGCGCACAACGCCGACAGGTACCGGCGTGCATCCGCGAACTCCCGGTCGACGTGGGCCACCTTCCTAAGGAAGTCGTCGGGCGACGGCATGGCGTCGGGCGTGTCGGTCACGGGTCTCTCTTTCGATGGTGCAGCAATCCAGTTTTTTTGGGGTTGGTTTGTGCTGCCGTCACCGCCTGCCGCCGCATCGAGTCTAGGGCGGCCAAGTCGTCGAGCAAGGCAGCGTATGGCTTCTCTCGATGCGGGACACGACTCCTCCGCATGCCAGCATGACCCGTGCAGGACACTAACAGCGGCGCGCCATACCGGCCCCTCAGTCTCCGAAGTTCACACCGATGTCGCGGGCGGTAAGCATCGCGTCACAATCAAGAGGGACCTTCTTCATGCGCCGCGTCGCCTCCGCGAGCGGGACGTAATCGACGGTCGGCGGGTTGAGCGACACCATCACGCCGTCGGCACCCTCGACGAGGGCTCGCACGGCGGCGGCCCCGAAGCGCAAGCCGAGCACCCGATCGAACGCCGTTGGTGACCCGCCGCGGAGAAGGTGGCCGAGGACGACGGTGCGCGACTCCTTGCCTGTGAGCTCCTCAAGAGCCGCAGCGACCCGCGCGCCGATGCCGCCGAGGCGCTCGGGTTGGCCCACCTTGCGGGTCAGCACCGACGTTTGCCCGTCCCGGGGCGCCGCCCCCTCGGCGACGACGACGATGGAGAACTTGGCGCCGCGATGCTCGCGCTCCTCGATCATGTCGGCCACCGGCTCGAGGTCGAAGGGGATCTCCGGGATGAGGATAGCGTGCGCGCCCGACGCGACCCCCGCTTCGAGGGCGATCCACCCGGCGTAGCGGCCCATCACCTCGACGACAATGACGCGGCCGTGCGACGTGGCCGTGGAGAACAACCGGTCGATGCACTCGCAGGCGAAGCTCACTGCGGTGTCGAAGCCGAACGTCTGCTGGGTCTTGTCGAGGTCGTTGTCGATCGTCTTGGGGACCCCGATGACGCGCAGACCCGCTTGGAACAGCCGGTAGGCGATCGCCAGCGAGCCGTCCCCTCCGACGCTCACCAGCGCGTCGATTTCCCGAGCCCTGAACAGCTGCACCAACTCCTCCGTGCGGTCGACCTCGACGTAGGTGCCGTCCGGCTGCAGGACGGGGTACGCCGTGGGGTTGCCACGGTTGGTCGTGCCGAGGATGGTGCCGCCTTCGTGGAGGATGCCGCGCACGGAACCTGGGGTCAGCGGGACCACGCCGCCCTCGGGGTAGCGCTCGGGGTACATCAATCCGTTGAAGCCATCGCGGACGCCGACGACCTCCCAACCCTGGTTGTGCCCGGCGAGCGTCACCGCCCGGATGACGGCGTTGAGGCCAGGCGCGTCACCGCCCCCGGTGGACACGGCGATGCGCTTGATTGGACGACTGGTCTCGGCCACGCCATCAGCGTAAGAGGTTCAGCGGCTCGATATTCTCGACTCCGACGACAGCTTCGTATCCCGTGGCATCACCGCGAGGAGCTTGGCGTGACCATACGACCCCCAAAAGCCATCACGGCCGGTGCGTAGCGGCGACGGCGCGGTCGGGGCAGCAGCATGCTGTGGGGCCGGTAGAGCTCCCGGTAGATGGTCTCCGGTGCACGGTGCCAGTCCGGTCGGTCAGGGAACCTGCGGCGTAGGCTGCGGCTGATCTGGGCGGGGCTTCAACGTTGTGCCAGAAGATCTTTGACGGCAGCCAACAGTTCGGGGTGAGCTGCGCGTGTGGTGGGCCGTGGTCGATGGCCGTAGCGCAGCGGTTCGGTGGGCCTGATATGGCTGGTAGCAGCCTGTGGAGCTGCAATTGCGGCGCAGTTCTCGGCTGACCGTCGACTGCTGAATCCACTCCCGTTGGGCTGTCACCCATTCGAGTGACCTTCGGCCCTGGCTCCGTGCCTGCCGCTGTGGGAGGTTGGAATTTGTGGCGCTGTGTGCGGCATTACAGCCAGCCAACCGACAAGGCGCGGGCATGGGCGTTGTGGGGTAACGACACCGGGCGATTTCGCCCCTGCATGACGTGTAGGTCGAGTTCGATGCTGCCGACTCCTTGACGCACTACGTGAGGACAGGTTATGAGTACGTCAAAGTACGTCCGCTTTTTTGAGGCGATCGGCATCGAGGACGTGCCGCTCGTGGGTGGAAAGAATGCCTCGCTGGGCGAGATGTTTCAGAAGCTGTCCGGACAGGGCGTCCGCGTCCCGGACGGGTTCGCCACCACGGCCGAGGCCTATCGTTACATGTTGGACAGGGCCGGCGCGTGGGACCGCCTGCACGCCGAGCTTGACGGGCTCGACGCCGCCGACGTCGCCGCGCTGGCGCGCAAGGGCAAGCGCGTCCGGGAAATCGTCTACGGCGCCGGGCTCCCCGACGACCTGGCCGCGGACATCCTTGGCGCGTACCGCAAACTTCAGGAGGAGTATGGCGAGGATGTGAGCCTCGCCGTGCGGAGTTCGGCGACCGCCGAGGATCTGCCGACGGCGAGCTTCGCCGGCCAGCAGGATACATATCTCAACATCAAGGGTGACGAGAGCCTGCTGGACGCGTGCCGGCGTTGTTTCGCCAGCTTGTTCACTGATCGCGCCATCCATTATCGCATCGACCAGGGCTTCGACCACTTCAAGGTCTCGCTGTCGATCGGCGTGATGAAGATGGTCCGCTCCGACCTCGCCTCGTCGGGAGTGATGTTCTCCCTCGACACCGAGTCGGGCTTTCGCGACGCCGTGTTCATTACGGGCGCCTACGGCCTCGGCGAGAACGTGGTGCAGGGCGCCGTCGACCCCGACGAGTTCTACGTTCACAAGCCGACCTTCCTCGCCGGGCATCGCGCAGTGCTGCGCCGCCTCATCGGCGACAAGGCGGTGAAGATGGTCTTCGTCGAGGGTGAGACGAAGTACACGACTCGCAACATCCCCACGCCGAAGGCCGACCGCGCTCGTTTCTGCCTCACCGACGAGGACGTCCTGGAGCTGGCTGACTACGCGTGCACGATCGAGGAACACTACGGGCGGCCGATGGACATGGAGTGGGCCAAGGACGGACTCGACGGGAAGCTCTACATCGTCCAGGCCCGCCCGGAGACGGTGGCCTCCCAGCACAGCGCGACGGCGCTGGAGAGGTACGCGCTCGATGGCCGAGGCGAGGTGCTCACCGAGGGCCGGTCGGTCGGCGAGAAGATCGCCTCGGGCGTGGTGAGACGGATCGAGCACCTCAGCCACCTGTCCGACTTCCAGCCCGGCGAGGTGCTGGTATCCGACACCACCACGCCCGACTGGGAGCCGGTCATGAAGACCGCTGCGGCGATCGTCACGAACCGCGGCGGGCGTACCTGCCACGCCGCGATCATCGCCCGCGAACTCGGCATCCCCGCGGTGGTAGGCGCAGGCGACGCGACCACGAGCGTGCCCAACGGCGAGGTCGTCACGGTGTCGTGCGCCGAGGGCGATTCGGGACGCGTGTACCGGGGCGAGCTGGCCTTCCACGTGGATCGCACCGAGGTGGGTGACATGCCGCGGCCGCGGACCCAGATCATGATCAATCTCGGAAACCCCGATCTCGCCTTCAAGACGTCGTTCCTCCCGAACGACGGCGTCGGCCTCGCCCGCATGGAGTTCATCATCAACGAGTACATCAGGGTCCATCCCCTCGCCCTGCTCCATCCCGAGAAGGTCGACGACCCCGAAGCCCGGCGGACGATCGATCGGCTGACGCACGGTTACCCCGACGGAGGTGCCTTCTTCGTGGAGCGCCTCTCTGAAGGAATCGGCACGATCGCCGCCGCCTTCTGGCCGAAGCCCGTGGTGGTACGGATGTCGGACTTCAAGACGAACGAATACGCCAGCCTGATCGGCGGAGCACCCTTCGAGCCAGACGAGAGCAACCCGATGATCGGCTTCCGCGGCGCCTCGCGCTACGCGCATCCCGCCTATGCCGAGGGCTTCGCGCTGGAGTGCCGCGCGATGCGACGCGTGCGCGAGCAGATGGGCCTGACGAACGTCGTGCTCATGCTCCCGTTCGTGCGCCGAGTGGCCGAGGCGGACCTTGTTCTCCAGACGATGGCCGACCTCGGTCTGCGGCGGGGCGAGAACGGGCTCAAGGTGTACGCGATGTGCGAGATTCCGAACAATGTGATCCTGATCGACGAGTTCGCCAAGCGCTTCGACGGCTTCTCCATCGGATCGAACGACCTGACGCAGCTCACTCTGGGGGTCGATCGTGACAGCGAGATCGTGGCGTTCGACTACGACGAACGCGACGAGGGTGTCAAGGAGATGATTCGCCTGGCAGTGGAGGGCTGCCGCCGCAACGGAATCCACTCGGGGCTGTGCGGGCAAGCGCCTTCGGATTACCCGGACATGGCCGAGTTCTTGGTCCGGGTCGGCATCGAGTCGATGAGCCTCAATCCCGACACTGTGGTGAAGACCACCCGCCAGATCCTGCAGGTGGAGCAACATTTCGCACCCGTTCAATGAAAACCACCACGTTCCATTGCCCCGCAGCCGTCATTCGGTTCGGCCAGGGAGCCTTGCCGTGAAGCTGCCGGTTACCATCGACCCGCGCTATCACGACGCGGTGATCTTCAACCTCGACGGTGTGCTTACCGACACGGCCTGCAGTGACGCCGCGGCGTGTGCACCGTTGTTGGAGCCGACGGTGGCGCTGGCGCGAAAGTTCCAGGGCGCCGGCCTCGCAACGGCGACCTGCTCATCGAACAGTCACTGTCAACAGATCTTGAAAGCGGTCGGGGTTGATGATCTGTTCGATGTCTGCATCGACGGCACCGTCGCCGGCGGGCTCGGGCTTGCGGGTGACGGCGACCCCTCAGTTCTTCTAGAGGCGACGCGCCGACTCGGTGTGCGTCCGCAACGCTCCGTCCTCGTCGAGCACACCGATGCGGGTGTGACCGCGGGTCGCGACGGCGGTTTCGCACTCGTCATCGGTGTCGACCGGACCGGACGCACCGACGAACTATTACAGTCCGGTGCCGACATCGTGGTCGCCGACTTGGCCGACATCGCGGTTCGCACGGGTGACAAGCGCATATCGGAAATCCCGAATGCGCTGGAGTCCTATGGTCAGTTGATCGGCATCACAAGCGCCCGAGAGTCGGTGTTGTTCCTCGACTACGACGGAACGTTGTCCCCCATCGTCTCCGATCCGAGCGCGGCCACCCTCATCGACGGAGCGGCCGAGGCGCTGGAACTCGTAACGGCGGCGTGTCCCGTGGCGGTCCTGAGCGGTCGCGACCTTGCTGACATCCGCAGCCGGGTAAGCACACCCGGGCTCTGGCTCGCCGGCAGCCACGGGTTTGAGTTGACCGGGCCGGACGGCACCTATCACCAGAATGAAGCGGCCGCCGCCTTTGTGCCTATCCTCGAGCGCGCGGCCGCCGAGTTGCGCGACAGCCTGGCGCAGGTTCCGGGAGTACGAGTGGAGCACAAGCGCTTCGCCGTCGCGGTTCACTATCGCGAGGTTGCACCGGAGCACGTCGCTGAGATCGTCGCTACCACACATAAGCTCGGACAGCGAGATGGCCTAAGGGTGACGAACGGGCGCATGCTCGTCGAGCTGCGGCCTGACATCGACTGGGACAAAGGGACCACCCTGGCCTGGATTCGTGATCGCATCGACGCTGCGGGTTCCCTGCTGCCGATCTACATCGGCGACGACCTCACTGACGAAGACGCTTTCGACGCAGTCCAATTCGACGGCATCGGGATTGTTGTGCGGCACGACGAGGATGGCGACCGCAAGACGGCCGCCCGTTTCACTCTGCAGAGTCCCGATCAGGTGCGGCAGTTCCTCCAGCGAGGGTCAGGGTGGCTTGCCTACAAGCACCAGGTGGCTTCCGAGGCTTGGGATTTCACCTTTGAGGGGTACGACCCACAGAACGAGAAGCTTCGTGAGTCGTTGTGCACGGTCGGAAATGGCTACTTCGCCACCCGGGGCGCTGCGCCGGAATCGAAGGCCGGCCAGGTGCACTACCCGGGCACCTATGCCGCCGGGGTCTACAACCGTCTGGTCGACGACCTATCGGGTACCGCTATCGACAACGAGAGCTTGGTGAACCTGCCCAACTGGCTTGCCCTGACGTTCCGGGTCGACGGCGGCAGCTGGTTCGACATCGATGCGGTCACGGTACTGTCCTACCGACAGACCCTCGATCTTCGCGGCGCGGTACTGACGAGGGACGTGCGCTTCCGTGATGACGCCGGACGCACCAGTTCGCTGTCACAGCAACGATTCGCCGCGATGCACATGCCCCACGTCGGTGCCCTTCAGACGACGATCGTCGCCGAGGACTGGTCAGGGACAATCGAGATTCGCTCGACGCTGGACGGCAATGTCACGAACTCGTTGGTCGAGCGCTACCGGGACTTGGCCAACAATCATCTTGGGTTGGTGGAAAAGCGGGAGATCTCTGACAACTCTGTGCTGCTGACAGTTCAGACGACTCAATCGCGCGTGCCCATTGCCCTGGCGGCGCGAAACACCGTGTGGCGCGACGGGGCCCCCGTCCCGGCTACCTATCGCCTGGTCGACGAGGCAGCAGAAATCGGTCACGATATCGCAGTCCGGCTGTCAGTCGGTGAGGCGTTGACGGTGGAGAAGATCGTGACCCTATTCACCGGCCGCGATGTCGCGACGTCCGAACCCGCTGTCGATGCCGAGCGCTGGCTGAGCCGACTCGGCCGGTTCGCCGAGTTGCGCGACGGGCACCTGAATGAGTGGGTACATCTGTGGGAGCGCCTGTCCATCGAATTTGAAGACTTCACAGGCGAATTGCGCATCCTGCGACTCCATCTTCTGCATCTGCTACAGACCGTTTCACCCAACAGTTCCGACCTCGATGTCGGGGTGCCGGCTCGCGGACTTCACGGTGAGGCATATCGCGGGCACATCTTCTGGGACGAGCTGTTCATCTACCCGGTACTCAACTTACGGCTGCCTATGATCACCCGGTCGCTGCTTGGATACCGCTACCGGCGCCTGCCCGAGGCACGTCACGCCGCCAGGGCGGCCGGCTACTCCGGTGCGATGTTCCCGTGGCAATCCGGCAGCGATGGACGCGAGGAAAGCCAACGCCTGCACCTCAATCCGCGCAGCGGCCGCTGGAACCCCGACTCGAGTGCTCGTGCGAACCACATCGGCATCGCCGTCGCCTATAGCGTGTGGAAGTTCTACCAGGTCACAGCGGATCTCGCCTACCTGATCGACTACGGCGCTGAGATGCTGGCCGAGATCGCGCGGTTCTTCGTAAGTAGAGCCACCTACGACGAAGACCGTGATCGCTACAGCATCCGCGGCGTCATCGGGCCCGATGAATTCCACTCGGGCTACCCTGACGCGCCCTATGAGGGCATCGACAACAACGCCTACACCAACGTAATGGCGGTCTGGGTGATCATGCGGGCCTTCGACGCACTTAACCTGCTACCGCTGCCGAACCGACTCGACCTACGGGAAACGCTCGGACTGCACAGTGCCGAACTGGCGCACTGGGATGCGGTCAGTCGACGGATGTACGTCCCCTTCCACGACGGCGTAATCAGCCAGTTCGAGGGATACGGCGAGTTGAAGGAACTGGACTGGGACGGCTACCGCCGGCAGTACGGCAACATCCAACGCCTCGACCGCATCCTCGAGGCGGAGAACGACGACGTGAACCGCTACAAGGCTTCCAAACAGGCCGACGCCCTCATGCTGCTCTACCTGATGTCGGCAACGGAGTTAGGTGAGCTACTCGACCGGCTCGGCTACCGCTTAGTGCCCGACCAGGTCCGGAAAATGGTTGACTACTACCTGGCCCGCACATCGCACGGGTCGACGCTCAGTGGTGTGGTGCATACCTGGGTGCTCGCCCGGGCCAACCGCGATCGTGCAATGGAGTTCTTCCAACAGGCGCTCAAGTCCGACGTCTCCGACATCCAGGGCGGCACCACATCCGAGGGTATTCACCTGGCGGCCATGGCGGGCAGCGTCGACCTCATGCAGCGATGCTTCACCGGGCTGGAGACCCGGTCCGACCGCATCATCCTCTCCCCGCACTGGCCGGAAACACTTGGCGTGCTGGCATTACCGATCCACTACCGCGGTCTGCACCTGCACCTGCGGGTCAGCGGCAAGGGTGTGATCATCAGTGCGGATCCACGCGATGCTGCCGGAGTCGAAGTGGAATGCCGAGGCCGCGTCGTTCAACTGACACCCGGCACCACTGTCCGATTTCCCGGCTGATTCGGGCGTTCTTGTTTTCATGTGGGCGACCTCTTAGCGCTGAAAATGCTTCTGACTACGGGATATCTGGCTGTGAAGTGTGCACCGGCCGTTAAATTCTGTGTTACAGGACCGATGCGACCTCGCACCTCGATCCCGTTTATGGCCTCACAGTTGGCGGGTACCCTCTGGCCCAGTTGGGGGTCTTGTAGAAATCGGTTCGAACTTGGACTCCGCTCGAACGCGCAGCGGAATCGAACAGATGTGGAGGCCACAGATGAGGATCAAGAAAATCGCAGGCGGAGCCGCAATAGCGGGAGCTCTCGGCGTTGCCGGGCTCGGGCTGGGCGCAGGTTCGGCGCAGGCCGATCCGCACTGGGTGCCCGACATTCCGGGAATCCCCTGGGGTCCGGGACACTGGGTTGACGATTGGGTTCCCGACGTGGGGCTTCCTCCCGGCCAGGCTATGAACCTGATCCCAGGCTGTCCTCCGCCGGGACACTGGGTTGGGGGCCCACACGCCCCGATCCCGTGCATCCCTGGATAGCGGTCAGCAACGCAAACCGGCGGGCGGTTGCGCGCCGTCGACGAGGAACGCTACGACGGCGCTGTCCACGCAGGCATCGCCGTTGAACACCACGGTGTGCTGGGTGCCGTCGAAGGTGATCAGGCTGGCATCCATCTGCTTGGCCAGATCGACACCCGCCTGATACGGCGTGGCCGGATCATGGGTGGTGGACACGACGACGACCTTGCCCGGCCCGGGTGAGACGGCGGGGTGCGGCGTCGACACCGCCGGCGTCGGCCACATCGCGCACACATCGCGGGGCGCAAAACCGGTGAAGGAGCCGTAGCTGAGAAACGGTGCGGCCTGGCGAGCGCGCTGATCGGCCGCGGCCCACACTGCCGGGTCGGTCGGGAACGGCGCGTTGACGCAGCGGATCGCGTAGAAGGCATCCTGCGAGTTCTGATAGTGACCGGAGGGGCTGCGCTTCAGGTAGTCGTCGGCGAGCAACAGCAGGTCTCCCGGGTCGGTGCCGCGCTGCAGCCCCAGCAGCCCGCTGGTGAGGAACTTCCAGTACTGGCGTGAATAGAGCGCGTCGACGGTGCCGGTGATCGCGTCCTGATAGCTCAGCCCTCGCGGGTCCGACGTCCTGGCGGGCTGCGCGGCGAGGGGGTCGATCAACTGGTGGTAGCGGTTGACGGCCTGCGTCGGGTCGTTGCCGAGCGGACAGCCGGCCAACTGTGCACAGTCGGCGGCGTAGTCCTCGAACGCCGTTTGGAATCCGGCCAACTGCCGCAGGTTGGCATCGATGGGATCCAGGCTCGGGTCGACCGCGCCGTCGAGGACCATCGCCCGAATCCGATCCGGGTACGCCTCGGCGTAGGCCGCGCCGATCTCGGTGCCGTACGAGAATCCCAGATAGTTGATCTGCGACTCACCCAGGGCATCTCGCACCACGTCCATGTCCCGCGCGGTCGTCGCGGTGCCCAGACTGGCCAGGAACGCCGTACCCACGCGCTCGGCGCAACTCTGCGCCAACTGGCGGTAGAGATCCTCGATGTGCGCGACACCCGCGGGGCTGTAGTCGGCGTTCGGTTCGCGTCGGTAGGCGTCGAATTCGGCGTCGGTGCGGCACCGCACCTCGGGCGTCGAGTGCCCGACGCCGCGAGGGTCGAAGCCGACCAGATCGAACCGCCGACCGATCTCGGTGTCGGCGAGGGCGGCGCCCATGCCCGCGACGGTGTCGACGGCCGAGGCGCCCGGACCGCCGGGGTTGACCATCAGCACGCCGAGGCGGTCCCCGCTGGCGGGTATCCGGATCACTGCCAATTGTGCTTGCGCGCCAACGGGACTGGCGTAGTCGATCGGCACCGATACGGTGCCGCACTGCGCCGTCGGGATGGCGCTGGTGTCGCCGACGAACTGCTCGCAACCGCTCCACACCGGTGGCTGCCCATACGTGTCGGTGGACTGTCCCTCGGGCGTCGCCGAGGCGGACGGACACGTGAGGCCCGCCACCACCATGCATGCCAGCAGCGTCGCGCCACCCCTGCCCGCCCGCCACATGGCGATCATCGTCGCATGCCCGTCACGACAACCGCGAAGCCGCTACCGGACGGTGACCGTTCGGAGACCTTCGCGTGCTCGAGAGCGAGTTTCCTTGCTCAGCAACGGGTGTTCGGCGGCGGGACCTTCACGTCGATGAGGTAGGTGGCGACGATGTCGTCGATGCACTGGTTGCCCTGGAAGGCCACGGTGTGCTGGGTGCCGTCGAAGGTGACCAGCGTGCCGCCCAGTTGCTTGGCCAGGTCGACGCCGGCCTGGTAGGGCGTGGCCGGATCGTTCGTCGTCGAGATCACCAGGGTGGGCGGCAGTCCCTTGACGGAGATCTCGTGCGGCTGTGTCGTCGGCGGAACCGGCCAGTACGCACAGGTGTCCATCGGCGCATAGCCGGTGAACTCCCCGTAGTTCATGAACGGCGCCAATTCGCGTGCCCGACGGTCCTTTTCGACGAGCTTGGCTACGTCCTTCTCCGGCGGCTGGTCGACGCAGTTGACCGCGACCCGCACGTCGGTCGCATTGGTGTAGTGCCCGTCGGCGTCGCGCTGCATGTACAGGTCGGACAGCCGCAGCAGCATGTCGCCGCGGCCCTCCTTGAGCTCGTTGAGGCCATCGGTCAGGCGGGGCCAAATGCTCGGCGAGTACAGCGGCAGGATGGTGCCGACGAGCGCGTCGCTGTAGCCGAGTCCGCGCGGATCCCTTGTCTTGGCGGGGTGGTCCACGAGCGGCTCGACCAGGCTCTTGTACACATCGGTCGACTTGGCGGGGTCGGTGCCGAGCGGACAGCTCGGATCCTTGGCGCAGTCTGCGGCGTAGTCGTCGAACGCCTTCTGAAAAGCCGCCGTCTGCCGTAGGTCCTCCTCGATCGGATCGGCGTTGGGATCGATCGCGCCGTCGAGCACCATCGCCCGCACGTTCTGCGGGAACTCCTCGGCGTAGGCGCCGCCGATGCGGGTGCCGTACGAGTAGCCGAGAAACGTCAGCTTGTCGTCGCCGACGGCGGCCCGGATCGCGTCGAGATCCTTCACGACATTGGCCGTTCCGACGTTCTCCAGGAATTCCTTGCCCGTCTTCTCGACACAGCGCTGAACGAAAGCCTTGGTCTCGTTGTTGATGTGCTGAATACCTTCCGGCGAATAGTCGACCTGAGGGTCGGCCCGCAGCCGGTCGTTGTCCGCGTCGGAGTTGCACCACACCGCCGGCGTCGAGGCCCCGACCCCGCGCGGGTCGAACCCGACCAGGTCAAAGCGTTCGCGCACCGATGGCGGCATCGTGCTGACGAGGTTGACCGCCGACTCGACGCCAGACTCGCCGGGCCCGCCCGGGTTGATCACCAGCGAGCCGATCTTGTCGCCTGTCGCTTTGAACCGGATCATCGCCAGCTGGGCCACGTCGCCGTCGGGCTTGTCGTAGTCCACCGGCACGGAGAGTTTGCCGCATTCGGCGCCGGGCGGAATGGGCACCGAAGGGTCCGACGACCTGCACGGGGTCCACTGAATCGGCGACCCGGGCGGAGGCACCGCAAGGACGGCGCGACCGTCGACGACCTTGCTGCAACCCGCCACCAGCAACACGGCGAGTGCCGTCGCAAGGATCCCCTTCTTCAGGCTCACGTTCGCTCCGGTCCTCGCTGGGCTGCGATCCGCACTCGCGCTCGCCTTCGGGTGGTCATGGCACCACATGCTGCCATGTGGTCGCATCGGTGCTGGCAGACCGCTCCTCCGGCGGGTCTAGACCGCGCTGGCCAGCAGTTCGTCGAGCGCGACCTCGAAGTCGTCGGCGAGGTCCCAGATGTCGGGCAGAAGTTCCGGACAGGACACGATGCCGACGTCGAGCTTTCCATTCAGCGACATCACAGTGATGTTGAGGCCGGAGCCATGGAAGATCGGCCCGAGTGGATACATCGCCTTGACCTCGGAGCCCAGGAAATACAACGGGACCTGCGGCCCCGGCACGTTGGAGACGACGAGGTTGTGCACGGGACGCGCCCCGGCCAATTTCGTGCTGGCGTAGAGGCGCATCGCGACACCGAACACCGCAGGCGCAGCGAACTGGGTCCAGTCCTGCAACAGTGTCGCGCCGATCGCCGAGCTGTGTTGTTTGGCAACCGAATTGGCCTCAGCGATCGCCTTGAGTCGCTCGGCGGGTGAATCGATCTGCGTCTCCAGGCTGGCGAACATCCCCGACACCTGATTGCGACCCGGCCGGTCGGACTTGTCGTGCACCGATACCGGAACCATCGCCACCAGCGGCGAATCCGGCAGCTCACCGCGGTCGTCCAGGAACTTCCGCAGTGTGCTGGACACCAGTGCCATCACCACATCGTTGACCTTGACGCCGAAGTGGTTCTTGACCTTCTTGATGTCTTCGAGATCCAACTGCGCGAACGCGATGTTCCGATGACCGGTCACATTCGCGTTGAACGCCGTCTTCGGTGCGGCGAACGGCGGCTTCATCGCCAGCCCACCGCGGGCGCGCTTGACGGTGTCCAGTACCGACGTGATCGTCGTCGGCACGACGTTGACGAGCTTCAACGGCCGCGTCGCGAACTTGATCGCCCCGCTGACCGCGATCTCCAACTCGCTTCCGCCGCCGACGCCGTCGACCGGATCGGGGGCGGGAGCGTCGGGTTCGGTGCTGCACAACTGCGACATCAGGTTCGCACCGGTCACGCCGTCCACGCCCGCGTGATGCACCTTGGTCATGACCGCCAGCCGGCCGCCCGCGTGCGCATCGGTGCCGGCGATGTTCTCGATGACCCACATCTCCCACAGCGGTCGGCTGCGGTCCAGTGGCAGCGACGCGATGTGGCCGCAGATCTCTGAGAGCTCCTGATGGCCGCCCGGTGACGGAAGGCCGATGCGATGCAGATGTCGGTCGACGTCGAAGTCGGGATCATCGACCCAGACCGGGTGATCGGGGTTGAACCGGCTGTCGGCGAGCTTCTCGCGGAATTGCGGCATCGCCTTGATGCGCAGTGCGAGTTCGTCACGCAACCGGTCGAACGTGTAGCCGCCAGGCATCGTGGACGTGTCGAGTTCGAGGATCGAACACACATGCAGCGGCTGTGCGGCGGTTTCGAGATATAAAAAGCTGGCGTCGAGTCCACTGAGCCGTTGCATGTGGCCGATCGTAATGTGAGGAAATCCACTTAACCGCGAGTTCATCTTCTTGCCAGGTGGTGGCACACTGAGGTGGTCAGACGAACCCGGGGACCCGCAACGGGCCACGAGGATCGACCGAACAGACACGAAGGACAATGATGTCTGAGCAGACTGTTTACGGTGCTGCCGAAACAACGAAGCCGCGGACCAAAGTCCGCACCCATCATCTGCACAAGTGGAAGTCAGAGGGCCACAAGTGGGCCATGCTGACCGCCTACGACTATTCGACCGCCCGCGTCTTCGATGACGCGTGCATTCCGGTGCTTCTGGTCGGCGACTCCGCCGCCAATGTGGTGTACGGCTACGACACCACCGTGCCGGTGACGATCGACGAACTGATCCCGCTGGTTCGCGGCGTGGTTCGCGGTGCGCCGCACGCGCTGGTGGTCGCCGACCTGCCGTTCGGCAGCTACGAGGCCGGTCCGCAGCAGGCGTTGGAGACCGCGACCCGCTTCCTCAAGGAAACCGGCGCGCATGCCGTCAAGCTCGAAGGCGGCGAGCGGGTGGCCGACCAGATCGCGACCCTGACGCAGGCGGGCATCCCGGTGATCGCCCATATCGGTTTCACGCCGCAGAGCGTCAACGGCCTCGGTGGCTTTCGGGTTCAAGGTCGCGGGGACGGCGCCGAGCAGACGATTCACGATGCCATCGCCGTCCAAGAAGCCGGCGCGATCGCCGTGGTGCTGGAGATGGTGCCCGCCGAGCTCGCCACCCAGATCACCGGCAAGCTGACCATCCCGACCGTCGGCATCGGCGCGGGCCCCAACTGCGACGCCCAGGTGCTGGTGTGGCAGGACATGGCAGGCTTGACCAACGGCAAGACCGCCAAATTCGTCAAGCGCTTCGGCGACGTCGGTGCGGAATTACGCGACGCCGCAACGCAATACGCCGATGAGGTGGCCAGCGGGGCGTTTCCCGCCGAGGAGCACAGCTTCTAGCTTCTAGGGCGCGAACTCCGGTTTGCGCTTGGCCATAAAGGCGTCGACACCTTCGCGGCCGTCGGCCGATTCGGCGCGCTGGGCGATGAAGCGGCTCTCGAACTCCATCTGCTCCTCCAGGCCGCTGGAGAACGTCGACAGCATCAGGGCTTTGATCGCGCCGTTGGATCCGCTTGCGGTGGTTGCCATTTGCTGCGCCAACTCTTCCGCCCTGTCGGTCAGCGCGTCGTCGGGCACCACCTCGGTGACCAATCCCCACTGTGATGCCTCCGCCGCGGACAAGACCCGGTTGGTCATCATCAGCTCCTTCGTCTTGGCAATGCCGATCAACCGGGGCAGGAAGTACGACGCGCTGCCATCGGGGCTGAGCCCGACTTTGGTGTAGGCCATGGTGAACGATGCGGACTCGGCGGCCAGGACGAGGTCGCCGGTCACCGCCAGCGAGAAGCCCGCGCCGGCGGCCGTGCCGTTGACCGCGGTGATCACAACCGCGTCCATGCGCGCGAACGTCGAGATGGCGCGGTGCAAATCGTCGGCGACGCCCTTGATGTGCCGTCCCCGGTTCGGGGCGGTCGCGAAGGACTTCAGATCACCGCCCGCACAGAAGAATCGACCGGATCCGGTCAGCACCACGACCTTCGCCCCAGCGGCGTCGCAGACGGCGGCGGCGTCGGCCAACTCACGAGTCATGGTGTCATTCATGCCGTTTGCCGCGTCGGGCCGGTTCAGTGTGATTCGCGCGATCGGGCCGGACTGCCCGAACGTGATGGTCTGGTATTCGGTCACCCCTGGACTTTATCTGCGCCGACCCGCCCGGCTGTTCACCTGGGTATGGCACTCTGAGCTGTCCACGCACTGACGACGAAGGTGGAGATGGCGGCAAGCAAGTCGAAGACGTCCCGGCACATCGAGGTCGAGCGGAAGTTCGACGTGTCCGAGGCGACGGTTTCGCCGTCGTTCGAGGGGCTGTCGGCGGTGACGCGAGTGGAAAGGGCGTCGACACAGCACCTGGAGGCCGTCTACTTCGACACACCGGGCCACGACCTTGCGGCGCACCGCGTGACCCTGCGCAGGCGCACCGGTGGATCCGACGCCGGCTGGCACCTCAAGCTGCCGGCGGGCCCGGACACCCGGACCGAGGTGCGGGCTCCGCTGGACGACGGTGTCGACGGCGCGGTGCCCGAGGAACTGAAGGACCTGGTGCTCGCGATCGTGCGGGATCGGCCGCTGGGGCCCGTCGCGCAGATCTCGACCGAGCGCACCGTCGATGTGCTGTACGGCCCCGACGACACGCCGATCGCCGAATTCAGCGACGACCAGGTGACGGCGTCGGCCGCTGACGGCGATCAGCAGCAGTGGCGGGAGTGGGAGCTGGAGCTGGTCGAGGGCGGGTGCGTGTCTGATGACGTGTTGGACCGGCTGGCAAACCGCCTGCTCGACGCCGGCGCGGCCCCGGCCGGACACGCGTCGAAGCTGGCGCGGGTGCTGGCCGACTCCGAAGGTGGCGACGAGGAGCCGCAGAGGGCCGCCGACCCCATCCACCGCGCGGTCGCCGAACAGGTCGACCTCCTCGTCGAGTGGGACCGGGCCGTGCGGGCCGACGTCTACGACTCGGTACACCAGATGCGGGTGACAACCCGCAAGATCCGCAGCCTGCTCCAGGCGTCGGAGAGCGCTTTCGGCATCTCGGATGACGCCTGGGTTCTCGACGAGTTGCGCCAGCTCGCCAGCGTGCTGGGCGTGGCGCGCGACGCGGAGGTGCTGGCGGAGCGGTACGAACGCGCCCTGGAGGAGCTGCCCGACGAACTGGTCCGCGGCCCCATCCGGAAGCGGTTGGTGGAGGGCGCGAAGCGCCGGTACCGATCGGGGCTGCGGCGGTCCTTGATCGCGATGCGTTCGCAGCGTTATTTCCGTCTGCTGGACGCGCTCGACGGGCTGGTCGCCGCCGAGCCGACGACGACGCCTTCCGGCGATGAGCCGGCGACGGCCACCATCGACTCGGCCTACAAGCGGGTGCGCAAGGCGGCCAAGAACGCCGCCAGCGCCGGCGACGAGGACCGCAATGAAGCGCTGCATCGGATTCGCAAGGGCGCCAAGCGGCTTCGCTATACCGCCGCCGCGACGGGTGCCGGGAAGGTTTCCGACCGCGCGAAGATCATCCAAACCCTGCTCGGTGACCATCAGGACAGCGTGGTCAGCCGCACCCATCTGGGCCAGCAGGCCGACGCCGCTCATGCGGCCGGCGAGGACACCTTCACCTACGGGCTGCTGTACGCCCACGAGGACACCGTCGCGCGCGATGCACGCCAGCAGCTCGACAGTGCGCTGAAGAAACTGGACAAGTCAGTACGCAAGTCCCGCTAGGGCGAACGAGTTGGCCTGTAAGCCGGATTCTGTCCCTCGCCACCGCGACTTACCACGGCGACGAGGCGGCGACCATCCATCTGGGCACTCCGTCACCGGGTGCCTCGAGCGGCCTACCCGCAGGCTCGGGCGAGCAACCCTCGAGCGCCTGCGCAGCCGCACCAGGTGCGGCCTCTTGGCCTTGCTTCGGGTGGGGTTTGCCTAGCCATCCCGGTCACCCGGGATGCTGGTGCGCTCTTACCGCACCGTTTCACCCTTACCACCGATGGTGGCGGTCTGTTTTCTGTGGCACTTTCCCGCGAGTCACCTCGGATTGCCGTTAGCAATCACCCCGCTCTGTGAAGTCCGGACTTTCCTCGGAACGCCTTTCAGCGCTCCGCGGCCGCCCGGCCAACTCGTTCGCCCATACATAATATTCCGATGGCGCAGGTTGTTCCCGCCCGTTACCTGCAACGGGCGAAGGATCTGGTCGATTCGCGCTACGCCGAACCGATCACGGTGGATGATCTCGCGGCCGCCGCGGGCCTGTCACGGGCGCATTTCAGCCGGATGTTCACCCGCACTTTCGGCGAATCGCCGCGGTCCTACCTGCAGACTCGCCGATTGGAGAGGGCCGCCGCCCTGCTGCGATATACCGACCGGTCGGTGGCCGACATCTGCGTGATGGTCGGCCTGCAGAGCGTTGGATCGTTCACGACCAGCTTCGCCCGGGTCTACGGCCTCACGCCTGCCGCATATCGGGCCAGCATGCCGCCCGCAGTGATCCACGCGCGGATCCCGAGCTGCGTCCTCTCTCGCGATACCCGCCCCCTGCCGGACAGCCGGGTGAAGACAGCACACGGGGAGAAGACGGGTCGCAACAGCCGGCCGTAGCGTCGCAGCCATGATGAGAATCGGCAGCGCCCACTTGTGGGTCCATGACCAAGAAACCGCAGTGAAATTCTGGACCGAGAAGGTCGGTATGGAGGTCCGCGAGGATGTGTCGTTTCCCGAGGAGATGGGCGACTTCCGCTGGCTGACCGTCGGACCGCCCGGCCAGGATGACGTCAACCTGGTGCTGATGGCCGTTCCAGGGGAGCCGGTGATGGACGAGGCCACCCGCAAGCAGGTACTCGATTTGACCGCGAAAGGCTTCGCGGGCACGGTCTTTCTGATCACCGACGACATCGACAAGTCCTATAAGGAAATGACCGAGCGCGGCGTCGAGTTCAACGAGCCTCCGAATCAGATGCCCTACGGCATCGACTCGGGTTTTCGCGATCCGTCGGGCAACAGCGTCCGTCTGACCCAACTGGCGCAGGGTTGGCCCAATACTTAAGCGGTGCGCACCTCCACCGCCGCAGTCGGGTCAGCAGCCTTCTTCGTCGCCGCGCCAGGAACATTCGTCGGGCTGGGCCCCTGGCTGATCACCCGTTGGGAGATCCCGGGGTCCAGCCCGCCGCTTCGGGTGGCGTTGGGTGTCGTGCTGATCGTGCTCGGCCTCATCCCGCCGGTGCACGCCTTCGTCCAGTTCGCCAGGGCAGGAGGAACCCCGATGCCGGTCGCGCCGACCGAGCGTCTGGTCGTCACCGGCTTCAATCGATTCGTCCGCAACCCGATGTATGTGGGGCTGCTGACCGCAATTCTCGGTCAGGCGCTGCTTTTCGACAGCATCTGGCTCGTGCTGTATGCCGCAATCGGATGGATCGCCACGGCATCATTCGTCCGGTGGTACGAGGAACCCACACTCGTGCGCACCTACGGCGAGCAGTACGAGGATTACCGGCGCAACGTGCCGGCGTGGACTCCACGGCTCACGCCGTGGAAGGCAATCTAAGTCACATCGATCCACGTTTCGCAGAGGTCTTCTTGCAATATGGCTGCAAAACGTCGATCACTGTGACTTCCCGACCAATCTCACGGATCCCCGAACCGCGTCGTCTACAAGGTATGAACACTCGACACACGGTTATCGAGAGCCCACTGGGCGAGCTGACCCCGGTCGCCGAGGGCGGTGCACTGGTCGGCCTGTACTTCCACCATCACTGGTACCGACCGTCGATCGATACCTTCGGGCCGCGCGTCGACGCGAAGGACAACGCAGTTCTGCGTGAGACCGAGATACAGGTCGACGAATTCCTGGCCGGCCACCGGTCGCACTTCGACCTACCCGTTCGGCTGCGTGGCGACCATCGTCATCGCGGGCTCTGGGACCGGCTGACCGCCATCCCCTACGGCGCAACGGTCACTTACGGCGAGCTCGCCGACGAGCTGGCAGACGGGACGACGGCTCAGCAGGTCGGCGCAGCCGTCGGGCGCAACCCGATCTCGATCGTCGTGCCGTGTCACCGGGTAGTCGGGAAGAACGGCAAGCTGACCGGCTACGCCGGCGGGCTCGAGCGCAAGCAGTTCCTGCTCGACCTCGAGGAGCCGGCCGAGGTCCGGGCGGCACGGTTGTTCTGATGGAGGCGACGACATGGCAGACGCGGGTCGACTCCGCCGACTGGGTGGCTGTCACCACCGAGCTCAACGACGTCGGCGGTGCCCTGCTGCCCAAGCTGGTCAGCAGGGCGGAAGCGGCGACACTGCGCGGGCTGTACTCGGATGACCACGTGTTCCGTGCGACGATCGAGATGAGTCGGTATCGGTTCGGCGACGGCGAATACCGATACTTCGAGCGGCCCTATCCACAGCCGATCGATGACCTCAAGCGCGCCCTGTACCCGCGGCTGTTGCCGATTGCCCGCGACTGGTGGCAAAAGCTGGGCCGCGATACGCCGTGGCCGGACGATCTCGACGACTGGCTCGACATGTGCCACGCCGCCGGACAATCCAGGTCCACCGCGATCCTGCTCAAATACGAAGAAGGCGACTGGAACGCATTGCACCGAGACCTGTACGGAGACTTGGTGTTCCCGCTGCAGGTCGTCATCAACCTGTCCGAGCCAGGCGTCGACCACACCGGCGGCGAATTCCTGCTACTCGAGCAACGCCCGCGTGCGCAGTCGCGAGGTACCGCCACTCTGCTCCCCCACGGTCACGGCTTCGTCTTCACCACTCGCGAGCGACCGGTCGAGTCGACCCGCGGCTGGTCGGCAGCCCCTGTCCGACACGGTGTTTCTGTGGTCCGCTCCGGCGAGCGCTTCACACTCGGGCTCGTCTTCCACGACGCCGCATGACTGCCCGCGGCACCCTTGGTGGACATCGAGGTACACGGATCTACGGTCGGCTGGACTGCCCTTCGGCACTGCGTGCAATCGCCAACGGCGGCTACGTCACACACCGGGTGTTCTTCGCCGACGAGCACGCCGCTGTCGCGGCGGGTTATCGACCATGCGCACGATGCCTGCCCGAAAAATACCGCGAGTGGAAGGCCAATGCACCGTATTCTAGGGCGACGCCCGTCGACGCAGAACGATGACATTGTCCATCCACGGACGCTGCTGACCCTCCGGGCCGACGGACTGCCTTTCGACGGCGTCGACTCGGACTCGCTCGAACTCCTCAGGGCTCAAGTCCAACCCGGCGACCACCTCGTCGGCGCTGGGGAATTCGTGATGGTGGTGGTCGAGCTTCGACGGCCACGGCGGTGCCGAGCCGTGGTCGACGATCACCAGATGTCCGCCCGGTCGCAGCGCAGCGGCGGCCTTGACGAGGATCTTCTGCCGATCGAATTCGAGCGTGGAGTGCAGAAACTGCGACGAGATCAGGTCGAATGTCCCGTCGGGGAATCCGGCCGAGAGATCGAGCTGGACGAAGTCGATTCGGTCGGCGACCCCGCGGGAGTTGGCCGCCTCCGCGGCCCGGCCCAGCGCGGTATCGGAGATGTCCACGGCGACAACGTTCCACCGCCGCTCGGCCAGCCAGACGGCGTCGGCACCCTCCCCGCAGCCGAGGTCCAGTGCCCGGCCCGGCGGCAGATCGCCAACCACGTCGGCGAATTGGACGTTGACCCGTCCACTCCACACCTGGTCGCGTTCCCCGTAGTGCTGCTCCCAGTGCTGTTTCGTCTCATGCGTTGACATGTGGTCTCCATTCTGGCGCATATCGCCAGCTTGCCGCCGGGTGTGCGATCTGCCAATCTGATTTGCCATGCAGGCAAAGGAAGACTCCAACGACAATGTCGACCTGCGGGTCCGACAGCGGCTACGGGAACTCCGCACCGAACGCGGGCTGACGCTGGAGGAGGTGGCCCGCAGTGCCCGCATCGACGTGTCCACCCTCAGCCGGCTCGAATCGGGTAAGCGGCGACTCGCCCTCGATCATCTCCCCCGGCTCGCCGAAGCGCTGTCGGTCAGCACCGACGAACTGCTGCGCGCACCCGACGCGCCCGATCCGCGGGTTCGGGGTAGCTCCCACACTCACAACGACATCACATACTGGCCGCTCACCCGCCAATCGGCGGCAGGCGGTCTGCACGCGTTCAAGATCCATATTGCCGCCAAACGCCGAAAACCGCCCGCGGAGTTACCCGTTCACGAAGGCCAGGATTGGACTTACGTGCTCTCCGGCCGAATGCGGCTCATTCTCGGGGAGCGGGATTTCACCATCGAGCCGGGCGAAGCCGTCGAATTCAGCACCTGGACGCCGCACTGGTTCGGCGCCGCGGACGGACCCGTGGAGGCGATCATGATCTTCGGCGTGCACGGCGAACGACTACACCTGTACGAGTGACTACAGATACGAGGTTTCGTTGACCAACCGCACCGACGATGCCCCGTCGGGGTAGAACTCGGCGATCGACAGCGACGCCAGGTCGAGGTGCAACCGGTACAGAATGCCCGGGCCCGCGTCGAGCGCCAACCGCAGTAACGTCTTGATCGGTGTCACGTGCGACACCACCAGCACCGTCTCGCCGGCATGTTCGGAGATGATCCGCGCCCTCACGCGCTGCACCCGGTCGGCGACGCTGTCGAAACTCTCGCCGTCCGGCGGCCTGATGCTGGTGTCGCGCAACCAGCTTCGGTGCAACTGCGGGTCACGTTCGGCCGCCTCCATGAAGGTCAGACCCTCCCACGCGCCGAAATCCGTTTCGATCAGATCGTCGTCGACGGTGACGTCGAGGCCGAGCGCCTTGGCGGCCTTCGCCGCGGTGTCGTAGGCGCGCTGTAGCGGAGACGTGATGACCGCCGCGATGCCACCGCGCTGCCCGAGATACCTGGCGGCCGCCTCCGCCTGGCCCTGACCGAGATCGGTCAGGGCCGGGTTGCCCCGGCCGGAATAGCGCCGCTGCGTTGACAATTCGGTTTGTCCGTGCCGCAGCAACAGGAATCGTGTCGGGGCACCGCGGGCGCCGGTCCACCCAGGGGGCGTGATCGCTGTCTCGGGCTTGCCGGGCTCTGCGGGTTCGGTCTCGACCTTCTCCAATTCGGCCGCCGCGTCCATCGCCTCGTTGGCCAGTCGGTCGGCGTGCGAGTTCTCGGCCCGCGGAATCCACGCGTAGGTGATCCGCTCGAACGTCGTCGCCAGCGACATCGCCTGCTCGATCAGTGCCTTCAGGTCGGGATGTTTGACCTTCCAGCGGCCGGACATCTGCTCGACCACGAGCTGGGAGTCCATCCGCACATCGACCTCGGTGGCGCCCAGCTTGGTCGCCTCCTCCAGCCCGGCGATCAGTCCGCGGTACTCGGCGACATTGTTGGTGGCGCGCCCGATCGCCTGCCTGCTCTCGGCCAGCACCGTTTGCCGGTCGGCCGTCCACACCACCGATCCGTAACCCGCCGGGCCCGGATTGCCGCGGGACCCGCCGTCGGCCTCGACGATGACCTTCACTGGCCGCCGTCCTTGACCCGCAACAGGATTGCGCCGCATTCCGGGCAGCGCAGCACCTCGTCGTCGGCGGCTGCGGTGATCCGGGCCATCTCCCCGCGGTCGATCTCGATCCGACATGCGCCGCAGCGACGGCCCTGCAGCCGTCCCGCTCCGGCGCCGCCGCGCGTGCGCTGGCGCTCGTACAGTGCCACCAGATCAGGGTCAAGTCCGGACGTCAGTTCGTCGCGCCGCGAGGCGCATTGGTGCCGGTTCTGCTCGATCTCGGCGAGCGCGTCATCACGAGCGCGCTGCGCTTCGGCCAGTTCGCTTTCCAGCGCATCGATTTGGCCGAGCTCGCCGGCCTGCTCCGTCTGCAACTCCTCCCGGCGCTCCATCACCTCGAGCAGGGAGTCCTCCAGGCTCGCTTGACGACGTTCCAGCGTGTCGAGTTCGTGCTGAAGGTCGGCGAGCTGCTTGGCGTTGACGGCTCCGCCCTCGAGCATTTTGCGGTCCCGGTCCTCGCGGCCGCGCACCGCCTCGATCTCCGACTCGAACTTCGCGACCTGTGCATCCAGATCCTCGAGCGCGAGCCGCAGCGACGCCAGCCTGTCGTTGGCTTCGCGGTGCCGGGCCTGAATCTCCTCGAGGCGCCGCTGCTCGGGCAGATGGCCGGCCCGGTGTTCGATCCGGCTCAGCTCGGCATCGAGGTCTGCCAACTCGAGCAACGACCGTTGTTGAACGACTTCAGCTTTCATAGCTCGTTTCTCTCGATGTTCCACGGATCGGTGCGGATGGCGCAGACCCGCACGGGCAGCACGTCGCCGAAGTGGTCGCGCAACAGCCCGGCCGCTTGATTGCACCACGGATATTCGCTCGCCCAGTGTGCGACGTCGACCAGTGCGACGTCGGAACGCCTGCGGTGTTCGTCGGCGGGATGGTGCCGCAGGTCCGCTGTTACGTACGCGTCGACGCCTGCTCCCGCGACGATGTCCAGCAGGGAATCACCCGCGCCGCCGCAGACCGCGACCCGCGACACCTCGGCGTCGTCCTCGCCCGACGCCCTGATACCCCATGACGTGCCGGGCAGTGCATCGTGCACGCGAGAGACGAACGCTGCCAACGTCTGCGGCGTCGGCAGCCTTCCGATGCGACCCAAACCGACATCCGCGGGGATGGGTGCCATCGCGAAGACGTCGAAGGCGGGCTCTTCGTACGGGTGCGCGGTCCGCACGGCCGCAAGTACGTGGCCGCGCAATCGCGCCGGAGCGACCATCTCGACCCGGTCTTCCACCACCCGTTCGACGGAGCCGACGCTGCCGATCGTCGGGGACGCACCCTGATGGGGAAGGAACTGGCCGGTGCCGGTCACGGCCCAGCTGCAGTGCGAGTAGTCGCCGATGTGCCCGGCCCCCGCTGCGAACATGGCCTCCCGAACCACGTCGGCGTTCTCGGCGGGCACGTAGACGACCCACTTGTCGATGTCGGGTCCGCCGGCGGCCGGCGCCAGCACCTCCTCGACCGTCACACCCAGCGCTTCGGCGAGCGCATCGGAAACCCCGGGCGAGGCGGAGTCCGCGTTGGTATGAGCGGTGAACAACGCCCGACCGCTGCGGATCATGCGGTGCAGGAGTGCGCCCTTCGCCGTGTCCGCTGCGACGGTGTCGACGCCGCGGAGCAGGAGCGGGTGGTGGGCGAGCAGCAGCCCGCGATCGGGCACCTCGTCGACCACGGCCGCGGTGGCGTCCACCGCGATTGTCACCGATTCGACCCCGTCAGCCGGGTCCCCGCAGACCAGGCCGACGGAGTCCCAGTCCTGCGCAAGTGCCGGTGGGTAGGCCGCCTCCAGGACGGCGATGACGTCGGACAGGCTCGTGCTCATGCCTCGGCTCCCGGTCGCTCCGGTCCTCGCTCGTGCCTCGCTGCGATCCTCACTCGCGGTCGCCTCGGGACGCTCATCGGAGCACGGCCACGCGGGTTCGACTTGCCACATCACGACACTAGTGCGCCGTCGGAGACAATGGACGCGTGACGACCCTGGATGACACGGCCGCGGCGACCAGCGCACGTGAGGAGCAGGACGAGCTCCGGCCGCAGCTGGTGATCTTCGACCTCGACGGCACCCTGACCGACTCGGCGCAGGGCATCGTGTCCAGCTTCCGTCACGCCCTCGGCCAGGTTGGCGTCGAGGTGCCCGACGGCGACCTGGCCGGCCGCGTCGTCGGTCCGCCGATGCACCACACACTTGAGGCGATGGGGCTCGCGGACGCCGACGCCGCGATCGCCGCGTACCGCGCCGACTACTCGACCCGCGGCTGGGCGATGAACCGCCTGTTCGACGGCATCCCGCAGCTGCTCGCCGACCTGCACGCGGCGGGGGTGCGGCTGGCGGTGGCCACCTCCAAGGCCGAGCCGACGGCGCACAGGATCCTCGAGCATTTCGGCCTGGACGGCCGATTCGAGGTGATCGCGGGCGCCAGCCTGGACGGGATACGTGCCACCAAAACCGAGGTGATGGCGCATGCGCTCGCCCAGCTCGAGCCGCTGCCGGAGCGCGTCCTGATGGTCGGCGACCGCGCCCACGACGTGCAGGGCGCGGCCGCACACGGCATCGCCACCGTGGTGGTCGACTGGGGATACGGCCGGGGCGACTTCGCCGAACCGATCGCGGTTCGCGCGGCAGCGCACGTGGCCACCATCGACGAGCTGCGCGAGGTGCTGGGTGTCTGAACCGCTGCACATCACGTTCATCTGCTCGGGCAACATCTGCCGCTCGCCGATGGCGGAGAAGATGTTCGCCCACCAGATCAGCGAACGCGGCTTGACCGACGAGGTGCGTGTCACCAGCGCCGGCACGGGCGACTGGCACGCAGGCGAGGGGGCCGACCACCGGGCGAACCGCGTGCTGCGCGAGCACGGCTACCCGACCGAGCACCGCGCGCGCCGGATCAACGAGGACCATCTGTCGGCCGACCTGGTGGTGGCGCTGGGCCGAAACCACGAGCGGATGCTGCGCGACATGGGTGTGCCGCCCACCCGGTTACGGATGTTGCGGTCGTTCGACCCGAGGTCCGCTGCGCACGCGCTCGACGTCGACGACCCGTACTACGGCACGCACGAGGACTTCGAGGACGTGTTCGTCGTCCTCGAAGCGTCGCTGCCGGGTCTGCACCAGTGGGTGGACGAGCAGCTCGCCGGCCGGGGAATCGCGCGCTGATGAAACGCTGGAGCTTTCTGTTGCGGCCGGGCTGGCTCGCATTGTTCGTCGTGGTGATCGCGTTCGCCTACCTGTGCTTCACCGTGCTGGCGCCGTGGCAGCTCGGCAAGAACACCAGAACATCCCGGGAAAACGCGCAGATCTCGCGGTCCCTGACCGCCGAGCCGGTGCCGATCACAAGCGTTCTGCCACAGCAGACTTCGTCAGCCCCCGACGAGCAATGGCGGCGCGTGACGGCGACCGGACACTATCTCGCTGACAGACAGGTGCTGGCGCGGCTACGCGTCATCGAGGGCGATCCCGCCTTCGAGGTGCTGGTGCCCTTCGCCGTCGACGGCGGCCCGACGGTGCTGGTGGACCGCGGTTACGTGAAACCCGAGCACGGCTCACGGGTACCCCCCTTCGCGCCGGCGCCCAGCGGGACCGTGACGATCACCGCGCGGCTGCGCGACACCGAGGTGGCGCCGGAGGGAAAGGCGCCGTTCCGGCAGGACGGCGTGCAGCAGGTCTATGCGATCGACACCGCGCAGATCTCCACGCTGCTGAACGTTCCGCTGACCGGGTCATATCTGCAGTTGGTCGCCGATCAGCCGGGAGGCCTCGGCGTCATCAGCCTGCCGCATCTGGACGCCGGACCGTTTCTGTCCTACGGCATCCAGTGGATCGCGTTCGGCATCATCGCGCCGATCGGGTTGGGCTACTTCATCGTTTCGGAGGTGCGGGCCCGTCGACGTGACAAGGCGGCCGCCGACCGGGCTCAGCCGACCGCGCCACTCACGACCGAAGAGAAACTCGCCGACCGGTACGGCAAGCGACGCTGACGACGGCCGTCGCCAGCACGGCGCCGGCCAGCTGAACGGCCCGCGACAGCCGCACCGCCCGACTCAGATCGGTGACCCGCGGCGCAGGCCCGTCGCCGAGGCTGGGCCGGATCTCCAGCTGGCGCGCATATTGCGTCGGCCCGCCGAGCCGGACACCCAACGCTCCCGCGAACGATGCTTCGACCACACCCGCGTTGGGGCTGGGGTGCCGGGATGCGTCGCGCCGCCACGCCCGCGCCGCCGCCAGAGGTGATCCGCCGACGGTGGGCGCACACAGCACTACCAGAGCACCGGTGACGCGGGCAGCGACGAAGTTCAGGAGATCATCGAAACGCGCTGCAGCCCGACCGAATCGCTGATACCGCGGGCAGCGGTGCCCGATCATCGCGTCGAGCGTGTTGGCGCCGCGGTAGACGAGCAGCGCGGGCACGCCGCCGACCGCGGCCCACAGCAGCGGCGCCACCTGCGCGTCGGAGGTGTTCTCGGCGACGGACTCGACGGCCGCCCGCGTCAACCCGTCGGCGTCGAGCGCGGCCGGGTCGCGTCCGCACAGCGACGGCAACAGGCGTCGGGCCGCGTCGATGTCGTTTCGCGTCAGCAGCATGGCCATATGTTCACCGGTGCGCGCCAGCGACGTGCCGCCCAGCGCGACGAAGGTCGTTGCCGCCGTGAGGCCGACGACCCACCCCGGTCCCCGCCGGGCGGCGGCGCGCTCCCCCGCGAGGCCCGCTGCGGCGAGGGCACCGAGCAACCCCGCCGTGTGGCAGACACCGGCCAACCGGTCGTCGCCGTAGGTGAACCGTTCGAGGCGCGCGGCGGCCCGACCGAACAGCGCAACCGGGTGCCCCCGGCGGGGGTCGCCGAGTGCCCGGTCGGCCACATAGCCGGCGGCGATCCCCGCCGCGCGGGCCAGACACGTCGACGCAAACACCATGCGAGCGTCTCACAAAGTGATGTACTCGAACGATGAGGCTGGGCCCGCCGCGACGGCCGACCCGCGTGGTCGATCTGATCAATCCTGCGGCGGTGCTGGCGCCGGCGGCCAACGTCATCATGCAGTTGTCGTTGCCCGGAGTCGGTTACGGCGTCCTCGAGAGCCCGGTGGACAGCGGCAATGTCTACAAGCACCCGTTCAAGCGGGCCCGCACCACCGGCACCTACCTCGCGGCGGCCACCCTGGGCACGGACGCCGATCGCGCCCTGATCCGCGACGAGGTCGACCGGGTGCACGCGCTGGTGCGGTCTACGAAGTCAAGTCCGGTGTCCTACAACGCATTCGATCCACGACTGCAGATGTGGGTGGCGGCCTGCCTGTACCGGTACTACATCGATCAGCATGAAGTCCTGTACGGCCCACTCGATGACGAGGCCGCCGAGGCGATCTATCAGGACGCCAGGAAGCTCGGCACCACACTGCAGGTCCGTGAGGACATGTGGCCCGCCGACCGTGTCGAGTTCGACGAGTTCTGGAAGCGGACGCTCGACGAGCTGAAGATCGATCCGCCGGTGCGTGAACATCTGCACGGAGTGGCCGCGATGGCGTTCCTGCCCGCACCGCTGCGGCTGTTGGCGGGCCGGTTCAATCTCTTTGCCACGAAGGGTTTCCTGCCGCCCGAGTTTCGGGCGCATATGCAGATGTCGTGGTCGGCGGCGCAGCAGCGACGGTTCGAATGGCTCCTGGCCGCGCTGCGGGTCGCCGATCGCGTGATCCCACGCGAGGTGTGGATCCTCGGCTACCGGATGTATCTGTGGGACATGCGTTCACGCGCACGCAGAGGAAGGCGGGTGGTATGACGGCACTGAATCATGTCGCGGTCACGGTGCGTGACGTCGACGCAAGCGCACCGTGGTATCGGGCGTTGATCGGTACCGATCCGGTGCTCGACGAGCACACCGATGCTGGCTATCGGCACGTGGTGTGGGCGCTCGACAACGGCACCCTGTTCGGTATCCACCAGCATGACCGGCCGCTGGAGGACCGGCGATTCACCGAGTTCCAGCTCGGTCTCGACCACGTCAGCTTCGGCTGTGCGGACCGCGCAGAGCTCGAGGCATGGGTGGACAAGCTCAACGGACTCGGCATCGAGCACGGCGGCATCGTGGATGCCCACTACGGCTCGGGTCTGAGTTTCCGCGACCCCGACGGCATCGCGCTGGAGTTCTTCGCGCCACCCGGGTGACCGAGTTGATGTGTTTCAACTGGAGTGTCTAGTCCCGAATCTCGCGGGTAACCGGGAGGCATGTGGGTCGATTCCGTCAGCGCCGTGTTCCGGGTTTTGGCAGTTGGCGCCGCGGCGTACGTAGGTGTCATCGTGGTGCTGCGGCTCTCCGGTAAGCGCACGCTCGCCAAGCTCAACGCATTCGACTTGGTGGTCACCGTTGCTCTCGGCTCGACCCTGGCCACCATCCTTCTCAGCAGCGATGTTTCCTTCCTCGAAGGATTCGTCGCGCTTGCCCTGTTGGCGGCGCTGCAATTTCTTGTCGCTTTCCTGTCTTCGCGCATATCGATCGTTCGTGCGGCGATCACAGCGAACCCGACCTTGGTCTTCGTCGATGGACAGTTCCGCGATGAAGCGATGGCTCGTCAGCGGATAGGCAAGGAGGAGATACGGCAAGTGGTAAGGGCCAGCGGCTCCGGCGACCTGACGAAGATTGCCGCCGTGATACTGGAGACCGATGGATCGATGAGTGTCATCACGGCGGACAAGGCGGGTGATCGGTCCGCGCTCGCTGGGCTCGCCGAGTAACGGCCGGGGCTGGGAGCCGATAGCTCCGCGACGGATCAACGCGTGCCGGCGGGGTATTGCCCTCGTTATGTACAAGCTCATACGAGGAATACTCGCGTTCCTCGGCGTCGTGGCGGTCATCGTCGGCGTCGTCGGCCTGCTTGCGCCCGTCTCGGTTTCGCCCGGAAGGGTGTCTGTGCGGTGCGGCAGCCCCGTCGCGGCCGACCTCTCAGACGCCCGCGCCCGCGACGACGGCAGCGCGGCCAACGTTCCCGTGCCAGGCGGCGTCCTAACGGACACCAATTACGAGCAACTGTGTCGCCAGCAGCTCACCGACCGACGAGTGTGGACAATCACCTTGGCGGCCGTCGGCGGGCTTGCCGTCATCGCAGGTTTCGGTCTCGGCGCAATGGTCCGACAGCGGCAGCGGAGCGCGTAAACCCTACCCGTGACCCCGGATGTTCACGAACAAGAGGGCCAAGTCCGTGACACATCTGCATGCGCTCCGGCGTTTGCACGCGCTTCGGTAGCGGCGCGGTAGCGGCATTCTTGGCCACAAAGGCTCATGACGTATCTGGTGGGCGCGGACGGTATCGAACCGCCGACCGCTGGTGTGTAAAACCAGAGCTCTACCACTGAGCTACGCGCCCGTCGCTGGGAGGCTACCGGTCACGCACTGAACTTGAAAATCCATTGGTCCCGCCGCGAGCGTGCACAAAGTGCTGCCAATTGTCGGCGTGTCGCGTGCAGACGCGCACGCTCGCGCTACGAGCGGAGGGCCTGCAACGCATCGGTCCATACCGCCTGATCGCGCGCCTCGCCGGGCTGCTTCATCTCGGCGAACCGGATGATCCCTGCACGGTCCACGACGAAGGTGCCCCGGTTGGCGATGCCGGCCCCGTCGTTGAACACCCCGTAGGCCTGAGCGACGGCGCCGTGCGGCCAGAAGTCGGCCAGCACCGGAAACGTGAAACCGCTTTGCGTCGCCCACACCTTGTGCGTCGGCGGCGGTCCCACCGAGATCGCCAGCGTGGCGGTGTCGTCGCTCTCGTATCTCGGCAGATTATCCCGGATCTCGTCCAGTTCGCCCTGACAGATGCCGGTAAAGGCGAGCGGAAAGAACACCAGCAGAACGTTTTTCGCGCCCCGGAAGTCACGCAGGCTCACCGGTTGCCCGTTCTGGTCCTTGAGCGTGAAGTCGGGCGCCTCGGTGCCGACGTCCAGCACTACCGCCCCCGGTCGTTCGCGCAAGCGCTCACTCAGCGCCTTCCCGCGGCCTTGGACTTCGGCTGCACCAACCGGCTGGCGCTCCAGTCGCCGAGATTGGCCGATGACGTCTGCATCAGCCCGGCCGTCGGCGCCGACCCGGCGATCTCGGCGGGCATGACGTGGCCCGGTTTGCCCGTCTTCGGGGTGAGCACCCAGATCACACCCTCGTCCGCCAGCGGCGTGATGGCATCCATCAAACGGTCCACCAGGTCGCCGTCGTCGTCACGCCACCACAGCATCACCACGTCGACGACGTCGTCGGCGTCCTCGTCGAGCAGCTCGCCGCCGCACGCGTCTTCTATGTCGGCCCGGATGTCGTCGTCGACGTCGTCGTCCCAGCCCAGTTCCTGCACAACCTGATCTTTTTGGATGCCCAGCCGTTGGGCGTAGTTCGGGGCGTCCGCCGCCGCGACCACCGTCGGTCCTCCTTCAACTGCTCGTGCGATCGTCCTATCGTCGCATGACCCGGAAATTCACCCATGCTCGGCGGTCAAGGTTCATCGGTACGCCTGGTCGCACAGGTCCAAAGCCTTCGTCTTGACGTCATTCAACTTGGCCACCGCGGAGTTGAACTCGTCGGGGCCGTAATTGCCCGCGATGGCGGTGGCCACCCCCCGCGCAGCGTCGACCCACGCGTTGAGCGCGTCGCGCAGCTCGGGCGACAGCGGATCGCTGATGCTCTGGGCCACAAGGTCGGCGCTGTGATTGAGCGAGTCGACCGCTGGGCCGGCCTTGGCGGCCGCATCCGGTGCGTTCTGATTGAACGCCTTGACGTAGTCGTTCACCGCGGTGATCGAGTCCACGCTGCTGGAGCTCAGCGCCTCGCACGCGGTGTGGACCGCCTCGGTGGAGGACGCCTGCTGGCGCTCGGACTCCTTGGAACTCGACGACGCGGCCGATTCCTCTATCGACGCCGATACCGAGGCCCGGTACAGCGGTGCGTCGCCGGCATTGACCGTCGGCGAGCCTTCGGTGACCGAGGTGCAGCCGACGACGATCATGGCGAAGCCCGCCAGGCTGCCCACCCCCAGCGCGACGACCCGCGGCCGCGGTGACCTGGTCAGCCCTCCCATCTGCACAGTCTGCAGACGTTACCGGTTTGGCGGGCTTGTCGGCGGTTCATTCCACTAGGCACCACCGACGGTGCATGTGGGGCACGATGGGAGGACGATAGAGGCTGTAACGACCTAGAGCTGAAGACCGAGGAGTGGAATTGACCACCGAGTTCGCGCGCCAGGACCTGGCTCAAAACTCCGGCACCGCAGCCGAACCCGACCGGGTACGCGTGATCCGCGAAGGCGTTGCGTCCTACCTGCCCGATATCGACCCCGACGAGACCACCGAGTGGCTGGAGTCCTTCGACCAGTTGCTGGACCGGCAGGGCCCGGCGCGGGCGCGGTACCTGATGCTGCGGCTGCTCGAGCGCGCCGGTGAGCAGCGTGTCGCCATTCCGTCGCTCACCTCCACCGACTACGTCAACACGATCCCGACCGAGCTCGAGCCGTGGTTCCCCGGCGACGAGGAGATCGAGCGCCGTTACCGCGCGTGGATCCGATGGAACGCCGCGATCATGGTGCACCGCGCTCAGCGGCCGGGAGTCGGTGTGGGCGGCCACATCTCGACGTATGCGTCGTCGGCCGCGCTCTACGAGGTGGGGTTCAACCACTTCTTCCGCGGCAAATCGCATCCAGGCGGGGGCGATCAGGTCTACATCCAGGGCCATGCGTCGCCCGGCATCTACGCGCGCGCATTCCTCGAGGGCCGGCTGACCGCCGACCAGCTCGACGGCTTCCGTCAGGAGCACAGCCATCCCGGCGGCGGCATCCCGTCGTATCCGCACCCGCGGCTGATGCCCGACTTCTGGGAGTTCCCGACGGTGTCGATGGGCCTGGGCCCGATGAACGCGATCTTCCAGGCCCGGTTCAACCACTATCTGCACGACCGGGGCCTCAAGGACACCTCCAACCAGCAGGTATGGGCTTTTCTCGGCGACGGTGAGATGGACGAGCCGGAGAGCCGCGGGTTGATCCAGGTGGCCGCCAACGAGGCGCTCGACAACCTGACCTTCGTGATCAACTGCAACCTGCAGCGTCTGGACGGCCCGGTGCGCGGCAACGGCAAGATCATCCAGGAGCTGGAGTCGTTCTTCCGCGGTGCGGGCTGGAACGTCATCAAGGTGGTGTGGGGTCGCGAGTGGGACGCGCTGCTGCACGCCGACCGCGACGGCGCGCTGGTCAATCTGATGAACACCACGCCCGACGGCGATTACCAGACCTACAAGGCCAACGACGGCGCCTACGTGCGGGACCATTTCTTCGGCCGCGACCCGCGCACCAAGGCCCTGGTCGACAAGATGAGCGACACCGAGATCTGGAACCTCAAACGCGGCGGCCACGACTACCGCAAGGTCTACGCGGCCTATCGGGCCGCCACCGAGCACAAGGGCCAGCCGACCGTGATCCTGGCCAAGACCATCAAGGGCTATTCGCTGGGCGCCCACTTCCAGGGCCGTAATGCGACCCACCAGATGAAAAAGCTTGCGCTGGAAGACCTCAAGGGATTCCGCGACGCCATTCGCATTCCGATCAGCGACGCCGACATCGAGAAGAACCCTTACCTGCCGCCGTACTACCACCCCGGCCCGGACGCCCCCGAGATCCGTTACATGCTCGACCGGCGACGGACTCTGGGCGGCTTCGTGCCCGAGCGGCGGACGAAGAGCAAGGTGCTCACCTTGCCCGGCCGCGACACCTACAAGGCGCTCAAGAAGGGTTCGGGTAACCAAGAGGTCGCGACCACCATGGCAATGGTGCGGACCTTCAAGGAATTGTTGCGGGACAAAGAGATCGGCCCGCGCATCGTGCCCATCATCCCTGACGAGGCGCGCACCTTCGGCATGGATTCCTGGTTCCCGAGTCTGAAGATCTACAACCGCAACGGGCAGCTGTACACGGCCGTGGACGCGGAGTTGATGCTGGCGTACAAGGAAAGCGAAATCGGCCAGATCCTGCACGAAGGCATCAACGAGGCCGGATCGACCGCGTCGTTCACCGCGGCGGGCACTTCGTATGCCACCCACAACGAGCCGATGATCCCGCTCTACATCTTCTACTCGATGTTCGGGTTCCAGCGCACCGGCGACGGGCTGTGGGCGGCCGCCGACCAGATGGCCCGCGGCTTCGCGTTGGGCGCCACGGCCGGTCGCACCACCCTGGTCGGCGAGGGACTGCAGCACGCCGACGGCCATTCGCTGCTGCTGGCGGCCACCAACCCCGCGGTGGTGGCCTACGACCCGGCGTTCGCCTTCGAGATCGCCCACATCGTCGAAAGCGGCCTGGCGCGCATGTACGGCGAGGACCCCGAGAACGTCTACTTCTACATCACCATCTACAACGAGCCCTACCGGCAACCCGCCGAGCCGGAAGGCGTCGACGTCGAGGGTCTGCTGCGCGGCATCTACCGCTACCGGCCCGCCCCCGAGCAGAAGTCGAAGCAGGCGCAGATCCTGGTGTCGGGTGTGGCGATGCCCGAGGCGCTTCGCGCGGCGGAGATGCTGGCCGAGGAGTGGGATGTGGCGGCCGATGTGTGGTCGGTGACCAGCTGGGGCGAGCTCAACCGCGACGGGGTGGAGATCGAGAAGGAGAAACTGCGCTATCCCGACCGTCCGGCCCGCGAGGCCTACATCACCCGGGCTCTCGCCGACACCCGAGGGCCCGCCGTCGCCGTCTCGGACTGGATGCGGGCGGTGCCCGAGCAGATCCGGCCCTGGGTCCCCAACACCTACGTCACCTTGGGCACCGACGGTTTCGGCTTCTCCGACACCCGGCCCGCCGCGCGGCGCTACTACAACACCGACGCCGAGTCGGTGGCGGTGGCGGTGCTGGAGGCGCTGGCCGCCGACGGCGAAATCGACCAGTCGGTCGCCATCGACGCCGCCAACAAGTACGAAATCGACGACGTGCTCGCCGCGCCGGAACAGACGTCTGATCCCGGCGTGGCCTGATTGCGGCGCTTCTTGGAGGATTCTGCCAGAAATATGGCGTAGCTTTTAGGGATGCCCGACAATCGGTTTGTTCCGCCCGCCTCCACTCTGGAGGTGCTGGAAACTGTGCCGGATTCGGTGCTGCGCCGGTTGAGCCAGTACTCGGGACGGCTGGCCACCCAGGCGGTGCACGTCTTGGAGGAGCGGCTGCCGTTCTTCGCCGATCTCGAGGCGTCGCAGCGGGCCAGCGTCCAGCTCGTGGTGCAGACCGCGGTGGTCAACTTCGTTGAGTGGATGCGCAATCCCGACGGCGACGTCGGCTACACGGCCCAGGCGTTCGAGGTGGTGCCGCAGGATCTACGCAGGCGTATCGCGCTGCGGCAGTCAGTCGAGATGGTCCGGGTCACCATGGAATTCTTCGAGGAGGTCGTGCCGCTGCTTGCCCGCTCCGAGGAGCAGTTGACGGCATTGACGGCCGGAATCCTGCGCTACAGCCGTGATCTGGCTTTCGCCGCCGCCACCGCCTACGCCGACCAGGCCGAGGCGCGGGGCGCATGGGACACCCGGATGGAGGCCAACATCGTCGACGCGGTGGTGCGTGGCGACACCGGGCCGGAACTGCAGTCGCAGGCCGCGGCGCTGAACTGGGACGCGACCGCGCCCGCAACCGTCATCGTGGGTATGCCGCAGCCGGATCGCAGCGACCTGGCCAGCGATGACGTCCACGATGTGGTCGACAGGCACGGCCGCGCGGCGCTGTCCGACGTGCACGGCACCTGGCTGGTGGCCATCGTCTCGGGCCCGCTGAGCCTGACCGACCGGTTCCTCGCCGAGCTGTTGCACGCCTTCGCCGATGCGCCCGTGGTCATCGGCCCGACCGCACCGACCCTGTCCGCGGCGCATTGGAGCGCCACCGAGGCGATCGCCGGGATGAACGCCGTCGCGGGCTGGACCGGTGCGCCCCGACCCGTCGCCGCCCGTGAGCTTTTGCCCGAACGGGCGCTGCTCGGTGACGCATCGGCGATCGCAGCGCTGGAGACCGAGGTGATGCGGCCGCTCAGTGACGCCGGCCCGGCGTTGACCGAGACATTGGACGCCTACCTCGACTCGGGCGGCGCGATCGAGGCGTGCGCACGCCGACTGTTCGTTCATCCAAACACCGTGCGGTACCGCCTCAAGCGCATCGCCGATTTCACGGGACGCGATCCGACCACCCCCCGCGACGCCTACGTCCTACGGGTGGCATCCACCGTCGGACGCCTGACGAGGCAGGCACAGCATTCGAGCACGTCGAACGTGTCGGGTGGACAGATAACCAAGCCGCCGGAGACCGCGGCGAACCAGGACCGGGCAGGGTAACAGATTTCGGGTCTATCTCGATGGAGTCGCATCACATGCTGTTTTGTGGGATATCTACAAAAACATAAGACGAGGTTCATAATCTCTTACACCGCGCGGAACCGTTCCCACAGTGTTTTCTTAAACACGTGCTCGCATTGCTTGCTCCCGGACAGGGATCGCAGACTCCCGGCATGCTCGCCTCGTGGCTGGAGCTGCCGGGTGCGGCGGACCGTCTCGCGACCTGGTCCCAGTCCAGCGGTCTCGACCTGGCGCGTCTCGGCACCACCGCGACGGCTGAGGAGATCACCGATACCGCGGTGACGCAGCCGCTGGTCGTCGCGGCGACGCTGCTGGCGTGGGAAGAGCTGACCAAGCGCGGCCTGCTTGCCGGCCGCGACTTCATCGCCGCCGGCCACTCCGTCGGTGAGATCGCCGCCTACGCGATCGCGGGCGTGATCTCCAGTGACGACGCCGTTGCCCTGGCCGCCACCCGCGGCGCCGAGATGGCCAAGGCGTGCGCGACCGAGCCCACCGGCATGTCCGCGGTGCTCGGCGGCGACGAGGCCGAGGTGCTGAGCCGGCTCGAGGACCTCGACCTGGTGCCCGCCAACCGCAACGCGGCCGGCCAGATCGTGGCGGCGGGCAGCCTCGCCGCACTGAGCAAGCTGGCCGAGGACCCGCCCGCCAAGGCGCGCGTCCGGCCCCTCGCCACCGCAGGCGCATTCCACACCCACTTCATGGCATCGGCCACCGACGGCTATGCCGCCGCCGCCGAGGGCGTCGCCACCGGCGAGCCGACCGCTACTCTGTTGTCGAACGCCGACGGCCAACCGGTCACCTCGGCGTCCGACGCGATGACCAAGCTGGTCGCCCAGCTGACCCGGCCGGTGCGCTGGGACCTGTGCACGGAGACGCTCCGGCAATCGAACGTGACCGCGATCGTCGAGTTCCCGCCCGCCGGGACCCTCGCCGGAATCGCCAAGCGCGAGCTCAAAGGGGTTCCGACGCACGCCGTCAAAGCCCCCGCCGACCTGGACGGGCTATCCGAGCTCTAGAGGTCTGACTTTCGGCGTCCGCCGGGGTCAGTACAACCGCATAACAACGTAATTCGCAGTACACAACCAATTAGAAGGAGCCACTGTGGCCGCCACGCAAGAAGAAATCATCTCCGGTCTCGCCGAGATCATCGAAGAGGTAACCGGCATCGAGCCGTCGGAGGTCACCCCGGAGAAGTCCTTCGTCGACGACCTCGACATCGACTCGCTGTCGATGGTGGAGATCGCCGTGCAGACCGAGGACAAGTACGGCGTGAAGATCCCCGACGAGGACCTCGCCGGCCTGCGCACCGTCGGTGACGTCGTTTCCTACATCCAGAAGCTCGAGGAAGAGAACCCCGAGGCTGCCGCCGCGCTGCGCGAGAAGATCGAAGCGGATCGCGCGTGACCAGGCCTTCCACTGCTAACGGCGGTTACCCCAGTGTTGTGGTAACCGCCGTCACGGCGACGACATCGCTCGCGCCGGACATCGAGAGCACGTGGAAGGGCTTGTTGGCAGGCGAAAGCGGCATCCGCGTCCTCGAAGACGAGTTCGTCACCAAGTGGGACCTTCCCGTGCGGATCGGCGGCCACCTCGTGGACTCCGTCGACGACCACATGACACGGCTGGACTTGCGGCGCATGTCGTATGTCCAGCGGATGGCCAAGCTGCTCTCCGGCCAGCTGTGGGACGTCGCGGGTACGCCCGAGGTCGACCCCGACCGCTTCACCGTGGTTGTCGGCACCGGCCTCGGCGGCGGCGAGAAGATCGTCGAGACCTATGACCTCATGAACGAAGGCGGCCCCCGCAAGGTCTCGCCGCTGGCCGTTCAGATGATCATGCCGAACGGCGCCGCAGCGGTCGTCGGTCTGCAGCTCGGCGCCCGCGCCGGCGTCATGACCCCGGTCTCGGCCTGTTCGTCGGGCTCGGAGGCCATCGCGCACGCGTGGCGGCAGATCGTCATGGGCGACGCCGACATCGCCGTCTGTGGTGGCGTCGAGGGCGGCATCGAGGCACTGCCCATTGCGGCGTTCTCGATGATGCGCGCCATGTCGACCCGCAACGACGACCCCGAGGGTGCATCCCGTCCGTTCGACAAGGACCGCGACGGTTTCGTGTTCGGTGAGGCCGGCGCGCTCATGGTCATCGAGACCGAGGAGCACGCCAAGGCTCGCGGCGCTCAGCCGTTGGCTCGGCTCATGGGCGCCGGTATCACGTCGGACGCCTTCCACATGGTGGCGCCGGCCGCCGACGGTTTGCGCGCCGGACAGGCGATGAAGCGTTCGATGGAGCTTGCGGGCCTGGCCCCCAAGGACATCGAACACGTCAACGCCCACGCCACGGCCACGTCGATCGGTGACGTTGCGGAGGCCAACGCCATCCGCGTCGCCGGTGTGGAACACGCCGCGGTGTATGCGCCGAAGTCGGCGCTCGGCCACTCCATCGGTGCAGTGGGCGCACTCGAGTCTGTGCTGACGGTGCTGTCGCTGCGGGACGGTGTCATCCCGCCGACCCTGAACTACGAAACACCGGATCCGGAGATCGATCTGGACGTTGTCGCGGGCGAGCCCCGGTATGGCGACTTCAAGTACGCGATCAACAACTCGTTCGGATTCGGCGGACACAACGTGGCGCTTGCCTTCGGCAAGTACTGACGTGTTCGGGGGGAAAGGAATCATCGCAACCACATGACAGGGTTAGCTACGGGTAACGGACTCCCTAACGTCGTCGTCACTGGCATGGCCATGACGACTGCCCTGGCTACCGATGCGAACAGCACGTGGCAGAAGCTCCTGGACGGGCTCAGCGGTATTCGCAAACTCGAGGATCCGTTCGTCGAGGAGTACGACCTCCCGGTTCGCATCGGCGGCCACCTTCTGGAGAACTTCGAGAACGAGCTGACGCGTATCGAGCTGCGCCGGCTGTCGTATCTGCAGAGGATGTCGACGGTCCTGAGCCGGCGGGTGTGGAAAGACGCCGGTGATCCGGAGGTCGATCCCAAGCGGCTGATGGTGTCGATCGGCACGGGAATGGGCTCCAGCGAGGAGCTCCTTTTCGCCTATGAAGGGATGCGGCAGAAGGGCCTGCGTGCGGTTTCACCGCTGGCGGTCCAGATGTACATGCCCAACGCGGCGGCCGCCGCGGTCGGTCTGGAGCGCAAGGCCAGGGCCGGGGTCATCACCCCCGTCTCGGCCTGCGCCTCCGGCTCCGAGGGCATCGCGCACGCGTGGCGCAACATCGTGCTCGGCGAGGCCGACATGGCGATCTGCGGCGGCGTCGAGACGAAGATCGAGGCGGTGCCGATCGCCGGATTCGCACAGATGCGAATCGTGTTGTCCACCACCAACGATGATCCGGCCGGCGCCTGCCGTCCGTTCGACAAGGACCGCAACGGGTTTGTGTTCGGCGAGGCCGGCGCGCTCTTGGTCATCGAGACCGAGGAGCACGCCAAGGCGCGCGGCGCTCAGCCGCTGGCTCGGATCATGGGCGCCAGCATCACCTCGGACGGTTACCACATCGTGGCGCCCGACCCCAACGGCGAGCAGGCCGGGCACGCGATGACCCGGGCGATCCAACTCGCGGGCCTCAAGCCGACCGACATCGACCACGTCAACGCGCACGCCACCGGCACAAGCGTCGGCGACGTGGCGGAAGGTCAGGCGATCAACAACGCGATGGGCGGACACAAGCCTGCGGTGTATGCGCCCAAGTCCGCGCTCGGCCACTCGGTCGGCGCGGTCGGGGCCGTCGAGTCGATCCTGACCGTGATGGCGCTGAAGAATGGTGTCATCCCGCCGACGCTCAACCTGAAGAACCTGGATCCGGAGATCGACCTCGACGTCGTCGCCGGTTCGCCGCGACCCGGCAACTACCAGTACGCAATCAACAACTCGTTCGGATTCGGTGGGCACAACGTGGCGCTCGCCTTCGGGAAGTACTAGAGCGCCCGAATTCCGGCCTTATGAGGAGGTTTCGATGACTATCACGGCCCCCGAGGCAGTTGGCGAATCATTGGATCCTCGTGATCCCCTGCTGCGCCTGAAGACGTTCTTCGACGACGACTGCACCCTCGAGTTTCTGCATGAGCGGGACCGCTCGGGCGTGCTCGCCGCCGCAGGCACGGTCAACGGCGTCCGCACCGTCGCGTTCTGCACCGACGGGACCGTGATGGGCGGCGCAATGGGCGTGGAGGGTTGCGCCCACATCGTCAACGCCTACGACACCGCCATCGAGGAGCAGAGCCCGATCGTCGGCATCTGGCACTCCGGCGGCGCCCGGCTCGCCGAGGGCGTCAAGGCGCTGCATGCGGTCGGCCTCGTCTTCGAGGCGATGATCCGTGCATCGGGTTACATCCCGCAGATCTCGGTGGTCGTCGGCTTCGCCGCGGGAGGCGCCGCATACGGGCCCGCTCTGACCGATGTCATCGTGATGGCGCCCGAGAGCCGGGTGTTCGTCACCGGTCCCGATATCGTGCGCAGCGTCACCGGCGAGGACGTCGACATGGCGTCGCTCGGCGGACCGGACACCCACCACAAGAAGTCCGGCGTCTGCCACATCGTCGCCGACGACGAGCTCGACGCCTACGCGCGCGGTCGCCGGTTGGTCGGATTGTTCTGCCAGCAGGGCCATTTCGACCGCAGCAAGGCCGAGGCGGGCGACACCGATCTGCACGCGCTGCTGCCCGAGTCGGCCCGCCGCGCCTACGACGTGCACCCGCTCGTGGAAGCGCTGCTCGACGCCGACGTCCCCTTCGAGGAGTTCCAGGCCAAGTGGGCGCCGTCGATGGTGATCGGCCTCGGCCGCCTGTCCGGGCGCACCGTCGGTGTGCTCGCGAACAACCCGCTGCGGTTGGGCGGCTGCTTGAACTCCGAAAGCGCCGAGAAGGCAGCACGTTTCGTGCGGCTGTGCGATGCGTTCGGCATTCCGCTGGTCGTCGTGGTCGACGTTCCCGGCTACCTGCCCGGCGTCGACCAGGAGTGGGGCGGTGTGGTCCGCCGCGGCGCCAAGCTGCTGCACGCGTTCGGTGAGGCCACGGTCCCCCGCGTCACGCTGGTCACCCGGAAGATCTACGGCGGCGCTTACATCGCGATGAACTCGCGCTCGCTCAACGCGACGAAGGTGTTCGCGTGGCCGGACGCCGAGGTAGCCGTGATGGGCGCCAAGGCAGCCGTCGGCATCCTGCACAAGAAGAAGCTGGCCGCCACGCCCGACGACGAGCGAGAGGCACTGCACGAGGAACTGGCTGCCGAACACGAGCGGATCGCGGGCGGTGTGGATTCCGCGATCGAGATCGGCGTGGTGGACGAGAAGATCGATCCCGCGCACACGCGCAGCAAGCTGACCCAGGTACTCGCCGAGGCGCCGGCCCGCCGCGGACGTCACAAGAACATCCCGCTGTAGGTTTAGCTTTCGCAGACCTCGGTAAATCCTCACTTCCGTAATGTGGATTGCGGCCCATCAAGTCGGGGGACGACCCGGGCCCCGACAGAGGAGTTGAGGTATGCGCGTTCCTGCAATCACTGTGCGCCGCGGCATCGCCGGAGCTATCGCGGCCGGCGCACTTGCGGGCCTGACCGGCGCCGTCGCAGTGCCGACGGCATCTGCCGATGCCGATTGCACTGTGTCCGGCTTGAGCAATGCGATCGGCACGGTCGGCGCGCAGGCCGGACAGTGGTTCGCTGCTCATCCCGACGCGAACAGTGCCGTCACCGACGCCGGCGGCCAGGGCGGTGGGGCCGAGGCCGCGATCCGCAACTACTTCATCGCGCATCCGACTGAATGGGCGGAACTGCAGCGGATCGCGCAGCCGCTGCGGACCCTGCGGCAGCAATGCGGGTCGAATGTCGCGCCTGCCGACATCGCACGGCTCTACGACGCGATGGCGTCATAGCCTCGCATCAGGCGGTATCGCGTCAGGCTTGGGTGATCCCGACCATGGCGGGCGCGATCAGGTCGGCGAGCGCTGCCCAGGACACGGTCTTGGTCACCGGCAGCGCGATGCCGAACTGGTAAGGGGCGAAATGGATCTCCAGACCCTCGGCGGTGGGAATCCAGTTCACGAAGTTCTCGGCCCGCGGCTCGGCGCCCGTCAACTCGGATAGCCGGTTCAGCCCGTCCTGCCCGTCGGCGAAGAGGTCGGTGAGCAGGATCGGGTCAGCGCTTCGGCTGTCGACCACCACGGTGTCGATGTACGAGGTGGGATGCACACCGTAGTAGTGGGTGCCGAGGATCAATTCGGCCACCGCGATGCTGCGAAACGTCACCTGACCGTTCGACTCAAACGTCCACTGTTCACCCTCGCGGCTTTCGCTCATCGCCCTGTCGACCTGTTCCTGTGCCGCGACGCCGCTGGCGTGGTTGAACGCCTCGACTACGGCAGGGTCCCCGCCGGACAGTTCGCCGATCTTCGCGTCCCAGGTGCCCAGCCGGTCGATGGTGGCCCCGTCGATCGAGTTGGTCGTGACCGAGTACGTCTTGCCGTTCGAAACGCCCGATTCGGCCCTGGCGTGCGGGGCGGGCGAGATCGCGACGGCGGCCGCGGCGACAACCATCGCCATCGCGGCCTTCACGTGATGGCCTGGCCGATGCCGAGCATGGTGCCCTCGCTGTCGCGGAACCAGGCGCCGCGCTCGCCGCGACCCGTGCTCGGGTAGTCGTCGGGGATGTCGACGATATCGTTCGACATCGCGGGCCCGGGTATGCGGTGGCGGCTGGCGCGGGCCAGGTCCTTGGCCGGTGGCCGTGTCTCGACGCGCCCGTGGGCGAGACTCATCGTGCACCTCCTGCGAGCATTTCCTCTGCCACAGTCAACACCGCGTCGCGGTCGGAGTCGACCAGACCGATGCGGGTGCGCCGGTCGACGACGTCGTCGACGGTCAGCGCGCCTTCGTGTGTGATCGCGTATTCGAACTCCGCGCGGATCACGTCGATACCGTCGGCGACCGGATCCGTCGGCCGGTCGCAGGTGGCCGTGGCGATCACGTTCGGCGCCTCTGCGCCGTAGCGGGCCACCAACGACGACGGCAGAGCAGTGGGAACGCGAAGTGTCGCAACCGGATTCGAAGGCGCACCGACGAGAGGCAGATTACGGGTCCGGCAGCGGCCCGCCGACAGCCGCCGCCGCTCCACCGCCTTGTCGAGGACGTCTTCGGCCATATACCGGTACTCGGTCAGCTTGCCGCCGATCACGCTGATCACGCCAGACGGCGACTCGACGACAGCATGGTCGCGGGACACGTCCGCGGTGCGACTGTGCTTCTTGTCGATGTTCCTCTCGTCCGCAGCTAAATCGATCAGCGGTCGCAGTCCGGCGTAGGCGCCGATGACGTCCTCACGGCCGAGCTTGACGTCCAGCGCCGTGTTGACGGTGTCCAGTAGGAAGCCGATTTCCTCCGAAGTCGGCTCGGGCACGTCGGGAATCGGGCCCGGCGCGTCCTCATCGGTCAGGCCGAGGTACACCCGGCCGAGCTGCTCGGGCATCGCGAAAACGAAGCGGTTGAGTTCGCCGGGAATCGGAATGGTGAGTGCTGCAGTCGGATTGCCGAACGCCTTGGCGTCGAACACGAGGTGCGTGCCGCGGCTGGGTCGCAGCGCTATCGAGGTGTCGATCTCCCCCGCCCACACTCCGCCGGCGTTGATGACGGCGCGCGCGTTGAGGTCGAACGACTCGCCGGTCAGCTGGTCGGTCAGCCGCACCGAGGTGCCGGTGGCGTCCGAGGCAGCCACCCTGGTCAGGATGATTGCGCCATGCTGCGCGGCGGTCCTGGCGACGGCGGTGACGAGTCGGGCGTCGTCGATCAACTGCCCATCGTAGGCGAGCAATCCGCCGGACAGCCCGTCGCGCAGCACGGCGGGAGCCATGTCGATCGCGCGGGCCGCGGAGATACGTCGCGACCGTGGCAGCGTCGAGGATCGCGTACCTGCCATGCACCGCAACGCGTCGCCGGCGAGGAAGCCGGCGCGCACCAGAGCTCGTTCCGGAGTGCCCATCGACGGCAGCAGCGGGACCAGTTGGGGCATCGCACTGACGAGGTGAGGGGCGTTGCGCGTCATCAGGATTCCGCGTTCGATCGCGCTGCGCCGCGCGATCCCGACATTGCCGGTCGCCAGGTAGCGCAGTCCGCCGTGCACGAGTTTGGAACTCCACCGGCTGGTCCCGAACGCCAGATCGTGCTTCTCGACCAGCGCCACCGACAAACCGCGGGACGCCGCGTCCACAGCGATCCCGGTGCCGGTGATGCCGCCGCCGATGACGACGAGGTCGAGCCGGCGGCCGTCGGTCAGCGCCGCCAGTTCGCGGTCCCGACGAGACGTGTTGAGCGCAGCGGAGTTCGTCATGGCTTCAGATATCCGTTCAACGAGTGGGCGAGTTCGACGGCTAGGGTGTCGGCGTCGAGGATCGGCTCGACGATCTGCGCGGACTGGATGGTCGACTGCGTGATCAGCAGGCACATCGCGGCGAGCTGACGCGGGTCGCCCGCCCGCACACTGCCGTCGCGCTGGGCGTTCTCGAGTTCGGCCGCCACGGCTGTGATGAGAATCTGCTGGCTGGTGCCGAGGCGTTCGGCGATGTAGACCATGGCCAGCTCGGGGGCGGAGTGAAACACCGACATCACCACGTCGTCGTGTCGGAGCCGTTCGGCGACACCGACGATCCGCTCCACAAGCGCTTCGCGCCCGCCCCCGCGCGACGGCACATCGCGCAGCACCCCGACGATGCGCGACGTCAACAGGGCGGCCAGGAGAGCGCGGGTGTCCGGCCAGCGGCGGTAGATGGTCGGCCTGCTAACTCCGGCACGGCGGGCGATCTCGGCGAGCGTGACCCGATCGACGCCGTAGGCGACCACACAACTCGCTGCCGCATCGAGGATCCGGTCCCCGAGCTCAGGCAAGGTGTCGTTACTGATTGACAGCATATGTAATACTGTAACGCATGATGAAGTGGGATGCCTGGGGCGACCCGGAGCAAGCCAGGCCGCTTTCCGACGGTATTCGGACTCTGCTCAGCCAGGCGCTCGGTGTCGGCGATTCGCCACTTCCCGAACTCGGAGCCGACCAGGTCAAACTGCGGCCGTCGACGCTGTCCCCTGCCGACCGTGACGCGTTGGCCGACGTCGTCGGCGAAGCGAACTGCGGAACCGATGATGCTTCGCGGCTGCTGCGGGCAGGCGGCAAATCCACGCTCGACCTGCTGCGTCGCCGTGATGCCGGAGTTCAGGACGCACCCGATGCCGTGCTGCTGCCCGCCGACGAAGAGGAGATCGCCGAGGTCCTGCGCGTGTGCGGCGAGCGCAGCATCGCCGTCGTCCCGTTCGGCGGCGGCACCAGCGTTGTCGGCGGCCTCGACCCGCTGCGCGGCCAGTTCAAGGCGGTGATTTCGCTCGACCTGCGCCGACTGAACCGATTGCACTCCCTCGACGAGGTGTCCGGCGAGGCCGACCTGGGTGCGGGCATCACAGGACCGGACGCCGAACGGCTGCTCGGCGAACACGGCTTCTCGCTCGGGCACTTTCCGCAGAGCTTCCAGTTCGCCACTATCGGCGGTTTCGCCGCGACCCGGTCCTCCGGCCAGGACTCGGCGGGCTACGGGCGGTTCAACGACATGGTTCGCGGCCTGCGCGCAGTCACCCCGGCGGGCACGCTCGACCTCGGCCGAGCGCCGGAGTCCGCCGCCGGCCCCGATCTGCGCCAGCTGCTGATCGGCTCCGAAGGCATGTTCGGCGTCATCACCCGCGTCAGGGTCCGCGTCCACCCCACCCCCGCTGCTACCCGCTACGAGGCGTGGTCCTTTCCCGACTTCGCCACCGGCGCCGACGCGCTGCGCGCAGTCACCCAAACCGGTACGGGGCCTACCGTTCTGCGACTCTCCGACGAGGCGGAGACCGGCGTCAATCTGGCCACCACCGACAGCATCGGCGAAGACACCGTCACCGGCGGCTGCCTCGCGATCACCGTGTTCGAGGGATCAGAGGAGCATGTGGCGAGCAGGCACGCCGAAACGCGGGCGGTGATGGCAGCCAAGGGCGGCACGTCGCTGGGCGAAGCACCGGCGCGCGCATGGGAACACGGCCGGTTCAATGCGCCGTATCTGCGCGACTCGTTGTTGTCGGCGGGCGCGTTGTGCGAAACGCTCGAGACGGCCACCAATTGGTCCAACGTGTTCGTGCTGAAGTCGGCGGTGACCGAGGCGCTGACGACTGCGCTGGCCGAAACCGGCACACCGGCGCTTGTGCTGTGCCACATTTCGCATGTGTATCCCACGGGGGCGTCGCTGTACTTCACCGTCGTCGCCGGGCAGCGCGGCAATCCGATCGAGCAATGGCGCAAGGCGAAGACCGCCGCGTCGGACGCCATGGTGCGGACCGGCGCGACGATCACCCATCACCACGCCGTCGGTGCCGATCACCGGCCGTGGATGCGCGACGAGGTCGGCGATCTCGGCGTCCAGGTGTTGCGGGCGGTGAAAGCGACGCTCGACCCGGCCAGAATCCTCAACCCGGGCAAGCTGATTCCGTGACGCGCACGCAAGGAGCGATATGACCGGTGTCGGCCGCGTCACGATGCTGACAAACCCCGCATCGGGGCACGGCAGCGCCCCGCATGCGGCCGAACGCGCGGTCGCCCAATTGCATCGACGGGGCGTCGACGTCGTGGCTATCGCGGGCAGCGACGCCGAGCATGCCCGACGTCTCGTCGACGGCGCACTCGAACGCGGGATGGATGCGCTCGTCGTCGTCGGCGGTGACGGCATCATCTCGCTTGCGCTGCAGGTGCTCGCGCAGACCGACCTGCCGCTCGCCATCATCCCTGCGGGTACCGGCAACGACCACGCTCGCGAATTCCGCATCCCGACAAGGGATCCCGAGGCCGCGGCGGACGTCGTGGTCGATGGCATGGTCGAAACTGTCGACCTCGGCCACATCAAGGGGGCCGACGGCACCGACCGATGGTTCGGCACGGTGATGGCGGCCGGCTTCGACTCGCTGGTCACCGATCGCACCAACCGGATGCGGTGGCCCCACGGACGAATGCGCTACAACGTCGCGATGGTCGCCGAGTTGTCCAAGCTGCGACTGTTGCCGTTTCGCCTGTCGTTCGATGGAGAGGAACTCGACACAGAACTCACCCTTGCCGCGTTCGGCAACACCAAGAGCTACGGCGGCGGCATGCTCATCTGTCCCGACGCCGACCCCACCGACGGCCTCCTCGACGCGACCATGGTGGCGTCGGCCTCGCGCACCAAGCTGATTCGCTTGTTCCCCACGGTGTTCAAGGGCACCCATGTCAACCTGGAGGAGGTGCGTACCGCGCGGGCACGCACGATCACCGTCTACTCCCCCGGCATCAATGCATACGCCGACGGCGAGTACGTCTGCCCACTTCCAGTGGAGGTGTCGGCCGTACCGGGTGCGCTGAAGATCCTGCGGCCGGCCAATTCGTAGTCCGACTGTGCAGATTCGTACGCGACACGCCGGCGTCCGCGTACGAAACCGCACACTCGCGCACTGACAGGCTCGTCGGCTATCCGACTCCGCGGTTCAATGTCGTCGGCTATCCGACTCCGCGGCCGAATGTCGTCGGCTATCCGACTCCGCGGTTCAGCCAGGCCACCTCGCCGGTGTCACCGCCGCTGCGGTAGGGCTCCAGCGCGTCATCCCATGCGGTGCCGAGCACCGAGTCGAGTTCGGCGGCGAGCATGTCGGCGCCCGAGGACATCAGCGAGCGCAACCGCATCTCGCCGACCATCACGTCGCCGTTCGCGCTCATCGCCCCGCTCCACAAGCCGAGTTGCGGGGTGTGACAGAAGCGCTGGCCGTCGACTCCCGGGCTGGGATCCTCGGTCACCTCGAAGCGCAGCACCGACCACGAGCGCAGCGCGTTCGCGAGCTGTGCGCCTGCGCCGACGGGCCCCACCCAATTGGTGACCGCACGCAACTGTCCCGGCATCGCCGGCTGAGGAGTCCACGTCAGATTCGCCCTCGACTTCAGGGTCGACGACAACGCCCACTCGACATGCGGGCACACGGCCGCGGGTGAGGCGTGGATATAGACCACGCCCGTCGTCGAGTCGGCGAACTGGTTCGACGCACGCATCTGCTGCTCCTTCGGCTCCACGAGGGACGTCTTCCCCAACGACCTGGTGAGTGAAATGAGCTGCATTTGTGTCGTGCGTGTCTATTGTGCCTTGTGAGGCCCCTGTTGCGCTAGTCCCCGATTCATTTGCTGCCGAATTCGGCGACCACGGCGTCGGAGAGCGCGGGCCAAAGGTCGTAGGCCCAGTCGCCGAAATCGCGATCGGTCAGCGCGACAAGTGCCAGGTCACGGTCGGGATCGACCCACAGAAACGTCCCTGACTGGCCGAAATGCCCGAAAGTGCGGGCGGAGTTCGCCGAACCCGTCCAGTGCGGTGACTTGCGGTCGCGGATTTCGAACCCCAAGCCCCAGTCGTTTGGTCGCTGTACTCCGAATCCGGGCAGCACACCGTCGAGGCCCGGGAACTGAACCGCGGTCGCCTCGGCGTGCATGTCGACCGAGACCAGCGCGGGTGTCAGCAGGTCAGCGGCGAATACGGCGAGATCGGCGACGGTGGACGTGGCGCCGTAGCCCGCGGCCTCGGCGCCACCCTCGAGTTCGCTGGACGCCATGCCGAGCGGCTCGAAGACGGCCTCGCCGAGGTAGCGACCGAACTCGATGTCGGCTTCCCGCGCCACCGTCTGCGCCACCACGCCGAATCCGTAGTTGGAGTAGATCCGCCGTTTTCCCGGCTCCGACATCACCTGGTCGGTGTGCATGGAGTAGCCGGAGGTGTGCGCCAAGAGATGGCGCACCGTCGACGTGGGCGGACCTGCCGGCGTGTCGAGTTCGACCACACCCTCTTCGATCGCGATCTGCACGGCCCGCGCGACCAACGGCTTGGTCACCGACGCCAGCGCGAACCGGTGCGCGGTGTCACCGTGGTCGGCGACCACGCCGGACGGCCCTATCACCGCGGCCGCAGCCGTTGGCACCGGCCAGTCGGCGATCGCATCGAGGGCGGACATCGGGCAGCAGCCTAGTCGCCCATCCAGGCCGAGACGATCGCAGCCACGTGCCGTGCGTCCGTGCCGCAGCACCCGCCCAGCAACCGCACCGCGAGCAGCCGATCCCGCAGCGCGGCATGCTGCGCGCCGAGCTCGGTCGGATCGCCCTCGTCGAGCCCTGTCGCCTCGTCGAGTTCCGCGTGGCTCCGGCGCGACGAGTTCGCGCGCAACGCGGCGAGGCGGCGCCGCCACGATCCGTCGCGCTCGAGCGCGGCCGAGAAATGCGTCGGATGAGCGCAGTTGATCATGAAATACGCTGCCGCCCCATCCGTTTCGGCATCCACCTGTTCGATCGCCTCATCCAGCGGCTGCTCCGTCGGGAGCCTGCCGTCGGTCTCCACGGTGAAGGACACGGCGGCCGGAATTCCCGCCGCGGCCGCGGCCCGCACGACGCCTGTGGCCTCGGCGGCGTTGGTGATCGTCATCGCGGTGATCTGGTCGGCCGAGGTGTCGGCGAATGTTCCGATCTGCACCGAGTGGTATCGCGCTGCTTCGTCCGGTGTCATTGCGGTTCGCGGGTCGTAGCCGTCGCCGCGCGGTCCGACACAACCGCTCACCATGGCGGTGACGCCGTCTGCGGCCGCCGCGGCGCGAACCTCCTCGGCGAGTTCGACCGCCGCGCGGTTGGCCTCGTCGAGCCGTCCTGCCGAGTAACTCAGTTCACCCGCCCAGTCGGGGTTCGCGCGCCAGGTGGGCGTCTCCACCACGAAACCGGCACCATGCTCGCGCGCGATCTCCAGGTATCCGCCGTAATAGCGACGCAGCCGTGCGCGGGTTTCCGGCTGACCGAGCGACGGGAATGCCGCGAAGCACGGCAGATCGCGGCCGTCGTGAAAGACGAGCTCGGTCTCCAGGCCGCCATCGGTGACAAAGAGGCGATCGCTGCAGAGTTGCGGCAACGGTTGTGCCGTCATGCTTTTCGGGCGACGTAGTAGTTATTTACCGGGTCCGATTCTCGCTCGATGACGGTGAGGTCGCCGAAGCCGGCGTCAGCGAGCATCGACTCGGCGAGCTGTCTGCCCCATACCGTGCCCAGCCCCGCACCGCCGAGCGCCAGCGACACGCTCATGCAGTGCATCGTCGATACGGTGTACTTGTAGGTGGCCAGCGGGGCGCCCTTGTTGTCCTCGAGATTGCTGGACGCCTTGATATCGACCATCAGCAACACACCGCCGGGGCGCAGTGCGCGGTGGATGGCCTCGAGTACGCGCGCCGGCTGAGCCTGGTCGTGGATCGCGTCGAACGCGGTGACGACGTCGTAGGTATCGGCGGCTTCGAGGGCGGCCACGTCGCGCGAGATAAACGTCGCGTTCGTCAGGCCGAGCCGTTGCGCCTCTGCCCTGCCGGCCGCCAGGCCCTCGTCGGAGAAGTCTATGCCGGTGAACGTGCTCGCCGGAAACGCCTGCGCCATCACATTGATGGCATGGCCACTGCCGCAACCGATGTCGGCGACATCGGCACCCGCGCGCAGCCGCTCCGGCAGGCCCTCGACAAGCGGCAGGACGATATCGACCAGCTCGGCGTCGAATCGCTGACCGCTCTGTTCGGCCATCAGCGTGTGGAAGCGCGGATAGTCGGTGTAGGGCAGGCCACCGCCGTAGCGGAAGCGGTCGATGATCTTCTGCTCCACCTCGCCGAGCATTGCGACGAACTGCGCGACGCACGCCAGATTGTCGGGGCCCGCAGTGCGCGTCAGCACCGCGGCGTGGTCGGGCGGCAGCACGTACGTCGCGTCGGTCGGGTCGTAGTCGATGACCTCCCCGGCCACCATGCCGCCCAACCACTCGCGCACGTAACGTTCATTGAGGCCTGCGGCGTCGGCGATCTCGGCGCTGGAGGCCGGCGGCAGGCCGGCCATCGCGTCGAGCAACCGGGTCTGATGACCGATGGACAGCAGAATGGCGAGGCTGGCGCTGTCCACCGCGCCGACGATGCGTTCGGCGAACTGCTGAGTATTCGTCATGACGAAACGGTAGGCCGCGGCGATCGCAACCGATATGGGTTATCGAGACGAATCCTCGTCGTAAACGACCACGACGCCGGTGATCACAACCCAGCGACGCATCGATTCCATCCACACCTGGCGGTGCTCGGCGTCCACGTCACGTTCCGAGCGCAGCACAAGCCGATAGACGTCGCCGCCCCATTCAGGCGCTACGCGTTCGTCGAGCACCGGCATCAGCGCGTCGTCGAGCAGCCGGTAACCCTCGGCGGCTCGCGACTCCGAGAGCGCGGCGAATCCGTCGACCACCTGGCCGAGCGCGGCGAGCGTCGCGTCGCCGGCGCTGGCTGCCGCCTGGCGCAACGCGGTCGCGGCCCGGGTCAGCGCGGCGGCATCCCGGGCCGCGAGCGCGGCCGCGGCGTCGAGGTAGGCCAGATATCCGTGCGTGTTCGCGGGGCCGCCTGCGAGCAGCGCTCGCGCGCGATCCCCCCAGAACCGCGACACGGCCTGGTGGCCGCGAGCGTGCCATTGCAGCGCGAGAACAGTGGCCTTCATCGCCGCGGCGGCGGGGTCGGTGCGCACCAGCCTGTCGTAGGTGCGTTCGGCCAGCCGGACCGCCTCTCCTCGGTGCCCGAGGCGCCAGGCGGCGACGCTGTAGGCGTCGAGGTCGTCGGTCGGCATCGGCCCGAGGCCGTCGGCGCGCACGAACGCCGCGTAGCTGGCCCGCCAGTCTTTGCGGCGGTGCGCGTCACGGGCCTCGGCGAGAAAGTCGGTCACGGTGTCCATTACGCCTCCATCACACCAGCTGGATCGATCTTTTTGCCAGACCCATCCAAAATCCGTCGATGGTCTGTTGCGGCGCCTGCTCCGGGTCGCCCGACGCGCCGAGCGCCACGAACAGCGGCGCGAAGTGCTCGATCGTCGGATGCGCGTAGGGCATGCCGGGCGCCCTGGTGCGAAAGTCGACGAGCGCGTCGACATCGCCCGCCGTGAACCGGTCGGCGGCCCAGTGGTCGAACTCGACGGACCAGCCCGGCGGGGTGGCGCCCGGCGAGTGGTCGTCCAGGAACGGCAGGCCGTGCGTGGTGAAACCCGAGCCGACCAACAGCACCCCGTCGTCGCGCAGCGGCCGAAGCCGTTCGCCGAGGCGCAGCAGCCGTTGCGGCTCCAGCGTCGGCAGGGACATCTGCAACACGGGGATGTCCGCGGCGGGATACATCACTGTCAGCGGACGTACGCGCCGTGGTCGAGCCTGCGGTCGGGATCGTGGGCGACGGGTTCGCCGTCGGGCATCAACGCCTCGACCGTCGCCGCGAGTGCGGGCGCGCCGGGCGCGTCGTAGGTGACGTCGTAGTAGTGCTCGGGGAAGCCCCAGAAGTCGTAGGTCAACGGTGTTTCGACCGTGGTCGAGCCGATCGTCAGCGGAGCCGCCTCCCAGTGAGCGGAGATGACCAGGATCGCGTTCGGTGCAGGCAGATCCGCAGCCCATGCGGCAAGCTGCGACACCCACAGCCCGTCGTCGACGAGCGGCGGCGCGCCGTGACTCAGGTAGAGCACCGGCATCGTCATCCTTCCAGCGTCCCACTATCGACCGGCGGCTGTACGCCACTATCGGCCCGCCGACGTGTCCCGCTAAGGTTTGACTCATGGGTCAAACAGTGCGCGGAGTGATATCTCGGAAGAAGGGTGAGCCCGTTGAGGTAGTGGATGTCGTCGTCCCCGACCCGGGACCGGGAGAGGTGGTCGTCGACATCCAGGCCTGCGGCGTCTGCCACACCGACCTGACCTACCGAGAGGGTGGCATCAACGACGAGTACCCGTTCCTGCTCGGCCACGAGGCCGCGGGCGTCGTCGAATCGGTCGGCGACGGCGTCACGCACGTCGAACCCGGCGACTTCGTGATCCTGAACTGGCGCGCGGTCTGCGGCGAATGCCGAGCGTGCAAGCGGGGTCGTCCACATCTATGCTTCGACACCCACAACGCCGCCCAGAAGATGACGCTGACCGACGGCACCGAACTGACTCCGGCGCTGGGCATCGGGGCGTTCGTGGACAAGACGCTGGTGCACGAGGGGCAGTGCACGAAGGTCGATTCCGCGGCCGACCCGGCCGTCGCCGGGCTGCTGGGGTGCGGCGTCATGGCGGGCATCGGTGCGGCGATCAACACCGGGGCGGTCAACCGCGACGACACCGTCGCGGTGATCGGCTGCGGCGGCGTGGGCGATGCGGCCATTGCCGCCGCCAATCTGGTCGGAGCCAAGCGGATCATCGCGGTCGACACCGACAACAAGAAGCTGGACTGGGCAAGGGATTTCGGCGCCACGCACACTATCAACGCGGGTGAGCTCGATCCGGTCCAGACGATTCAGGATCTCACCGACGGCAACGGCGCCGATGTGGTGATCGACGCGGTCGGTCGCCCCGAGACATGGAAGCAGGCGTTCTACGCCCGCGACCTTGCGGGAACCGTTGTGCTGGTTGGGGTTCCCACTCCGGACATGACATTGGAGATGCCTCTGGTCGACTTCTTCTCCCGTGGCGGTTCGCTGAAGTCGTCGTGGTACGGCGACTGTCTGCCCGAGCGCGACTTCCCCACCCTGATCAGCCTCTATCTGCAGGGCCGGCTGCCTCTGGAGAAGTTCGTCTCCGAGCGCATCGGTCTCGACGACATCGAGGACGCATTTCACAAGATGCACGCCGGTGAGGTGCTGCGGTCGGTGGTGGTGTGGAAATGAGTGACGAACGACAGCGCGCCATCACCCGTGTGGTTACCCACGGCACCTTCGAACTCGACGGTGGCAGTTGGGAAGTCGACAACAACATCTGGATCGTCGGCGATGATAACGACGTCGTGGTGTTCGACGCCGCACATGACGCGGACCCCATCGTCAAAGCCGTCGGCGGCCGTAACGTGATCGCGGTGGTCTGCACCCACGGCCACAATGACCACGTGACCGTCGCACCGGAACTGGGCGACGCGCTGGACGCGCCGGTGCTGCTGCATCCGGCCGACGATGTGCTGTGGCGGATGACCCACCCGGACAAGGACTTCCGTTCAGTTGCAGACAACGAGACGCTGCGCGTCGCCGGCACCGAAATACGCGCACTGCACACGCCGGGGCACTCGCCGGGCTCGGTGTGCTGGTACGCGCCGGAGCTGAATGCCGTCTTCAGCGGCGACACGCTGTTCGAGGGCGGACCCGGCGCGACGGGCAGGTCCTACTCCGACTTCCCGACGATCCTCGACTCGATCGCGGGCAGGCTCGGCAAGCTGCCCGGCGACACGGTCGTCTACACCGGCCACGGCGACTCGACCACCATCGGCGACGAGATCGTGCACTACGACGAATGGGTGGCCCGCGGCCACTAGGTCCTTCACCTCCCGCGAGCGTGCGGGTCTGCCGCGCGACACCCCGTCATTCCACCGGCAAATGCGGGCGCTCACCTTCCGCCGAGCGTGCGCGTCTGCCTACGACACGCCATCAATTGCCGGCAAGCTGCGCACCGTCGGCGCAATGCGACCGTGCGCGAAATGATGGCCGCGGCCGGGGTGTCGCGCGGCAGACCCGCACGCTCGCGAGGCAAGTGGCTATTCGAGGCCAGCCAGCCAGCCAGCCTGCCGGCCAGCCAGGGAACCCGACGCTGAAGTGACCGGCCTGTGGCCGCGGCGACCGCTACCGTTGTGGCCATGCCCGAGAAGCCGTCGGCCGTCCCCGAGTCGAGCGTGGTGGTTCGGCCCGAGCCGATCGACAGCGAGACCTACACGGTCAGCTCGCGGCTGCAGGCCGCCGGATTACGCCCGGCGATAGCGCTTTTCGAGCAGGCCGCAGGAGCGGTTCCGATCCCCCGGGCACCGCAACCCATCGTCATCGCCGACTACGGCGCGTCGACCGGGCACAACTCGCTGCTGCCGATCTCGGCCGCCCTGCCCGTGCTACGCAGCCGGACTCGCCCCGAACATTCGATTCTCGTCGTGCACACCGATGTGCCCGACAACGATTTCACCGTGATGTTCCAGACGCTGGCCGAAGACCCGGACACCTACCTGCGCAAGGATGCCGCGACGTTCGCCTCGGCGGTCGGGCGGTCGTTCTACAGCCAGATCATCCCGTCCAACAGCGTGCACCTGGGTTGGTCATCCTGGGCGGTCCAGTGGCTGAGCCGGGTCCCGATGCCGATCCCTGACCACGTCCAGGTGGCCTACAGCGCCGACGACGCTTGCCGGAAGGCGTACGCCAGGCAGGCCGCCCACGACTGGCACGAGTTCGTCGCTTTCCGGGGTCGCGAGCTCTGCCCCGGTGGCCGACTTGTGGTGTTGACCATGGCTCTTGATGAGCACGGCGAGTTCGGTTACCGGCCTCTGCTCGACGCCCTGATGGCCACGTTGTCCGAACTGGTTGCCGACGGCCTGCTCACCGAGGACGAGCCGCCTCGCATGTGTCTGCCAACCGTCGGCAGGCGAGAGGTCGACTTCATGGCCCCGTTCGCGCCGTCGGGTCGGTTCGAGCGGTTGTCCATCGAACACATCGAGGTGTTCAACGCCGAGGACCGGTTCTGGATGCAGTATCAGGCCGACCATGACGCAACGGCTTTCGGCGCACTGTGGGCCGCATTCGTCAGGGCGGCGGTCTTTCCCACGCTGGCGACAGCGCTCGCCGACGGCCGCAACGATTCACGGTGGCCCCAATTGTGCGACCGGCTGGAGAAGGGCATCGCCGAGCGGCTCGCCGCCGCGCCTGAACAGATGCAGATCCCGTTGGCCAAGCTGGTGCTGACCAAGCAGCGACGGACCACATGACGCGCGGCAGCGGTACGTGCCCATCGATATGCGCCGCCTGGTTTACGGCCGCATCTCGTAGGCGCCGTCGTACGCCTTGACCCGGTCCCACACCCGAGCGAAGCGATCGGCATCGGACACCGGTTTGCGAATCGTGTTCAGCGCCCAGTCCTGCTGAGCCTGCGTCGAACTCGGCTTACCGTGCAGCGCAACGGCATACGTGCTGAAGTCGCGGATCTGGAAATCGAAGATCTGGTCGACGATGTCGTCGTCGACGCCCGTCAACACCGCCTGCTCGAGGATCAGCTGGCCGTAGACGATCAGTGAGAACAGATGACCGACGTTGAGCAGAAAGTCCAGATCCTTCTGCTGGTCGGCGTCCGGAGCGGCTGTGACGAGAAACTCCCGAAACGCCTGCGCCTGCTCGTAGAACCGCGCCACGTTGGGAATCTCCAGATGCTTCTCGTATGCGGGCGTCCAGTCGGCGAATTGCACCTTGCCCGCACCACGCGTCGGCCCCTGGTTCCAGAAGAAGACGTCGTCGGCGGCATCGTTTCGGGTGGGCACGTCGGGATACTCGGCGGGATTGAGCATGTAGTTCGGCATGAACTTGAGCACCAGGCCGACGTTGACGTGCACCGTGCCCTCGAGCCGCGGCAGCGCACCGATGAGCTGGGCCACCTCGCGAAACATAGTGTTCTTCTCGTATCCCTTGGCGGCGACCACATCGTGCAGTGCCCGCATGATGGTCTCGCCCTCCATCGTGACTTTGGCCTTGGTCACGGGATTGAACAGGAGGTAGCGGCGATCCTCCAGGCTGGCGCTGCGCAGGTAGTCGACGGCGCGCTGGCTGAACAGTTTCATCGCCACAATGCGCGCATACGAGTCGACGAAGTTGGCCCGCACATGCGCGAAGTCGGTCACCGGGCCGCCGTACAGGATCCGGTTCTGCGCATGGGTGATCGCCTCGTAGAAGGCGTGCTCGACCATGCCGATGGAGCACGTGCACAGGTTGAACTTGCCGATGTTGACGGTATTCAGCGCGGCCGCAAAGGCTTCCACGCCCGTATGCAGGATGTCTTCGGCGCGCACCGGATAGTTCTCCAGCCGGAACGTGCTGACGTAGATCTGCATGTGCACGACGTTGTCGACGAGGCGGTAGTTCTCGTGACGGCTGTCGGCGGCGAAAAAGACGTACCCTTCCCCGGCCTCCGCCTCTCTGACATCGCCGCGACGGCCGAACACCGACACCATGCTGGCGACATTGCCGTTGCCGATGTAGTACTTCTCCCCCGTCGCCCGGTACAGGATTCCGTTGGCGCGGTCCTCCTCGCCGGCCGGGGTGAGCACCATGTCAGTGTTGTAGACGTCGGCGCCGTGCTCGCGTTCCGACAGGCCGAACGCCATCACCTCGCCTGCCTCGAGGTCGTCGGCCGCCCGGAGTTTGGCGTCCTTGTTCTCGCTCTGCCAGATCGGGCCGAGCCCGAGGATTGTGACCTGCTCGGTGTACCAATAGGTCAGCCCGTAGAACCCGAGGATCTCCGACAGCGCCGCGTTGCGCGCCGCATCCCAGCGCTTGTTCGCATCACCATCGGCGAATTCCGACGGCGTCAGAAACGTCGCGAACAGCTTTTCGCGCTTGACGAAGTCAACGAAGTCGGCGGGCCACACCGCCCTCAGATCGTCGTCGAGCAGGCGCTTCTTGCCCTGCCCCTCGAAGAAGTCGATGGTCGCGCGTAACAGCCGTCGCGTCTCGGCGTCGAACTGTTGCGGATCGTAGGTGTTCGGGTTGAACAGCAGGCCGTCCGTCTGGGTCATGGACGAGAGCCTAGGGGGCCGGCGGTTGTATCGGTCTCGGAACGAACGGCAGACCCGGGATGGTCTCGTAGGGCAGCGTCGGGATGATTCGCGGGGGCGTGGACGGCGACGGGGGCGCCTCCGACGTCGGCGGGGGCGGGGCTTCTGATGTCGGCGGCGGCGGTGGCGGCGCCTCGCTCGTCGGAGGTGGGGGCGGCGGAGCCTCCTGTGTGGGGGTCTCAGGCGCCTGGGTGATCGTCTGGGTGGCCGGAGGTGGTGGCGCAGGCGCCTCACTGGTCGGTGACGGGGCCTCGGATGTCGGCGGCGGAACGGCCGCTGTCGTCGTGGTGGTCGTGGTCGTCGACGACGGCGACGGGGTGCTCTCGTTGTTGCGCAGCACGAACCACACCGCCAGCGCGATCGCGACAAGCACCAGGGCCAGGCCGGCGATCAGCAAGGCGATCGGACGTCGCCTTCGGTCCTCGTACTGGTCGGTTTCCGGTTCGAACTGCATCGGGGGGCGCGGGCCACCCACCGCGCCGGGGGTGGCCCCGCCGGAGTAGTCGTAGGGATCGGTCGAGGCCACGACATCGGGAACGTCGTCGGCTTCGGACCAGGCTAGCCCGGACGACGGGCCTGGTCCGTACCCGTCTGGATGCGCCTCGGGCGCCATCTGGGTGGCCGCCGCCGCCGCGGCCGCCGCCGCGGTCGGCGGGCCCATGGCTTCGGCCATGGCCGTGGCGCCCTCCTCGCCCATGCCGCGGGCGGCGCTCAGCCCGCCGCCGATCGCGGAGGTGAGTTCGGGGTGCGGGGTGGTGACCACCGGAACGCCGAAGTGCTCGGACAGTGTCGTGGTGACGAGTGGCACCCGTGCACCGCCGCCTGCGGTGGCGACGGCGGCCAACCCCCGAGCCCCGCTGCGGTCGAGCGTCTCGGCAAGCGTGCCCGCGAAATCGGCGAGCGGCCGGCGCATCGCGTCGTCGAGTTCGGTGCGGGTCAGCCGCACCTCACCGCGATGGCCGGGCAACTCGGCGACCAGCGAGGTCGCCGCGCTCGTCGACAGCCGCTCCTTGGCCGCCCTGCACTGGGCGCGCAGCCTGCTCAACGGACCGATCGCGGACGTGCCCGTCACGTCCACGGATCCGGCGTCCGAAAGCCCCGCCAGGACCTGCGTCAAGACGGCCTGATCGATCAGGTCACCGGACAAGTCGCTGTCGCGGACGGTTTGGCCGACCTGTGCACCGTCGACCGCGTTCACCAGGGTGATACTCGTCCCGCTGCCGCCGAAGTCGCACAGCGCGATGAGGCCGCTGGTCGGCAGGCCGGGGTCGTCGCGCAGCGCCGTGACGGCCGCCTCGGCGTCGGAGATCAATGCCGTCCCGGCGAATTCCCGCATCTGGGAAAGCGCGTTGCGCAGCGCGTCGACGGCGGCCGGGCCCCAGTGCGCCGGGTGCGTGACCACGACGGGGTCGGCGGCGGCCCGGCCGTTGGTCACCTCATAGAGCAGCGCGCGAAGCGCCTCGGCGAGCAGGGCCTCGCCGCGGTGGGTGGTGCCGTCGGGAGCGACGATGCCCACCGGATCGCCGACGCGATCGACGAAGTCGGTGATCACCACTCCTCGTTCGTCGGCGGAAAGCCTGGGATTCTCGCCGGGCAGACCGACCTCGAGCGGGCGGTTGGGAAACAGGGTCACCACCGCGGACCGCGTCACCGCAGCCCGGGCCACCGCAACCGCCGTCAGGTTGGTCGCACCAACCGACAGCCCTACCCCTTCAGCCATCTCAATCCAATCTCACGCCAACCCTATCGTCCATCTCGGACGGAGTCGCCGACGTTACTCAGCGAATGGTGCCGAACCCTGCGATCAGGGGCAGCTCCAGCGGTGTCACCCAGCCCGGCGACAGGTCGTTGACAGCGGGCACCGCGTTCAGCGCACGCATCCCGGTTGCCAGGCACCCCGCGGCCGCCGCGTCACGGCCTGAGCCGTCGGTGAACCGAAATGCCGTCTCCTGGACGATACTTGGCGTGCCCTCGATATCGACGCGGTACACGTCGTTCTGCGTGCCGGTCGGCCAGTCGGGGGCCGCATCGTCACCGATGCGATTGACGTGCTCCAGCTGAATGCGCGTCTCGCCCTGGTAGACGCCGTTGATGGTGAACCGCACGGCGGCGACGCTGCCGGCGGCGATGACGCCCTTGGCCGACGTGCGCTCGGTCGGGGTCACCCACTTGTCATAGGTGGTGGTGATTTCGTCAAGCATGATGCCCGCCGCGTGCGCGATCATGGGAACCGTTCCGCCCCAGGCAAACACAAGAATGTCGGGAGTTTCGAGCATCGCCTTCTTCTCGGGCGGCCTACCGATGCCCATCTCGCGCTCGTAGTCCCCGGTGTAGTTGGTGTAGTCGAGCAGTTCGGAGGCCCGCACCTTGCGAACTTCCGAGCACAGGCCCATCAACGTCATGGGGAACAGATCGTTCGCGAAGCCCGGATCGATGCCGGTGGTGAAGCACGATGATTCGCCCAGTTCGCAGGCCTCGGTGATGGGCTGGATCCAATTCGGTGGGTTCAGGTGCATGGTCGGCCACACCCACGGCGTCATCGCGGTCGAACAGACGTCGATGCCAGCCCGCAGGAATCGGGCGATCAGGGCGATGTTGTCGTCGGCATGGGCGGCCGTCGGACCGTAGTGCACGAGCGCGTCAGGCTTGAGGGCGATCAGCGCGTCGATGTCGTCGGTCGCTGCGATGCCGAGGGGCTCGGGCAGGCCGCAGATCTCCGCGACGTCCCGGCCGACCTTGTCGGGATTGCTCACTCCGACGCCGACCAGCTCGAAGAGGGGGTGTTTCACGACTTCACTGATCACCATCTTGCCGACGAAGCCCGTGCCCCACACCACGATTCGCTTGGTCATCGGTTGCCTTCCACTCGTTTCCCGGTCACACCTTCACGGTCGCGCACGGAGTCGGCAGGCGCCGGACCTCGACGTGCAACTCGTCGATCCGAACCGGGGCGGTGATCTGCTGTGCAGCGCCTTCCTGCAGGCTCATCAACCGCTGACCTTAACCCAGGGGAATATTCGCCGTGCCGACCGACTTGACCCCGGCATGACGAATCTGCAAGGACGACGTGCTCTGGTCACCGGCGCTTCGCGCGGCATCGGGGCGGAGATTGTGCGGCGACTCGCCGCTGACGGTGCAGCCGTGGCGTTCACCTACGGCAAGTCGGCCGAGGAGGCCGAGAAACTGGTCGCCGAGGTCACCGGCAACGGCGGGACCATCGTCGCGATCCAGGCCGACAGCGCCGACGCCGGGCAGGTCGCGAGGTCGGTCGACGATGCGGCGGCCCGGCTTGGCGGGCTGGACATCCTGGTCAACAACGCCGGGGTGGCGTCCTTCGGCGACATCGAGAACTTCGCGCTGGCCGAGTTCGACCGGTTGGTCGCCATCAACGTCCGTGCCGTCTTCGTCGCAACCCAGCGAGCGGTGCCACACCTGGGCCGGGGTGGGCGCATCATCAACATCGGCAGCGTCAATGCCGACCGGGTACCCGTGCCGAACCTGTCCGTCTATGCGATGACGAAAGGGGCCGTCGCCAGCCTCACGCGTGGATTGGCGCGCGAGCTGGGGCCGCGCGGGATCACCGTCAACAACGTCCAACCGGGACCGATCGCGACGGACATGAATCCAGATTCCGGCGAATTCGCCGAGGGCGCAAAGCAACTCATGGCGATCGGTCGGTACGGTCACCCGAGTGACATCGCGGGGGTGGTGAGTTACCTGGCAGGCCCGGACACGGGATACATCACCGGGGCCAACTGGAACGTGGACGGCGGATTCACCGTATAGGCGCCGTCACCGGCACAGCCGAAGACCGGCAGGCTCGCAGTCCAACGGATAGCGGTCGACGGGGATCGGCAGCGGCTTGGCGAACGCGAGCGTGAACGGCGTCTTGGTCATGCCCGCAGGCGCGCCGCAGACAGCGGTGTGCAGCGACGTGTGGATGCCGCTAAGCGTCGCGTCGTCGAACTTATAGGTGTCGACAGTGGGCATCGTGCTGCCGTCGGCGCACTGGAAGCCGTCGGCCTTGTTGGTGGTGAGGGTCCACATACCGCCGGTGAGTCTGGCGTCACCGCCCCAGTTCTGATTGTTCAGGTCGAAGGTCGTCTTGCTCGAGGTGGCGCTGACGACCTTCAGCGTGCATGCGACGGGCAACTCCAGCGGGACTCGCAGATCTCCCACGGTTGGCACACAGATCGGGTAGATGGTCCAGGTCGCCGACGGCATGCCCGGCGCGTTGTATGTGTAGAGGCCCTCCATCACCTGGTCGGCTGACGCGGGGCCCGCTGTCCCCAGGCAACCCGCCACCGCAACGGCAACCGCGCCCAGCACACGAGCGATCGTCCCCATGTCCCTCCTCAGACCATTGCAAGGAGTATCACAGTGCCGCCCCACGGGCATCAAGGATCGGTCACCTCTGGCGATCACGACCGCGAGAGGACCGTCCGTCTTCTAGACTCCGGCCATGATCAGGCCGTTGCCGGCGTTCGCGCTCAGTGTGGCCGTCACGTTCGGCGTGCTGACGACGGGCTGCGCCAACACCGTGCAGGGCGCCGCCGTCAAGCCCAGTGCCTCGGTGCCCGCGGACGATGTGCCGCCGATCGAGAAGTCCGCACTCGATGGGCTGATGCTCAGCAACAGCGAGCTGAACAAGATCGCCGGTGTCGAGATGGAATCGTTTTATTCGGCCGACGAGATGAACGACAACGCCGACCTGGTCTCCGACGGCGATTGCCTTGGCGCCGTCTATCCGGGCGAGAACGCGGTCTACGACGGAACGGGGTGGACCGCGATTCGAGACGAGCTGCTGCTCGAGTCCGGTGGCGAAGACGATGCGCGCCTGCTCGAACAGACCCTCGTGCTCTTCGACACCCGCGACGACGCCGTCGAATTCTTCGAGGCCTCCAAGGCCACCTGGAACGAATGCGCGCAGGTCAAGGACATCGAAGTGGAGGACGGGGCCTGGGTCCCCGACGCGGTGGAAGACATCGACGAGCGGACGATCTCGCTGAGCGCGCAGGTCAGCGGCAGCCTGGAGGGAACATGTCAGCACGCGATGGGCGTCGTCTCGAACTTGATCGTCGAAAGCTTCTCGTGTGACGTCGACGACCGTGACGACGCCCGGAACGTCGCCTCGCAGATTCTCGACGATGCGGCCCAGCGGTAGGACCTCGTCCCTCTGCGCGGCGCTGACGGCGCTTGCATTGCTGCCGTCCTGCGCTTCCGGTGACTCCGGCCAAGCGACCGGATCGACGTCCACCACGACGACGTCGACCACCACGGCCGCCGTCGCGGCGCCGCCCGCTCCGCAAACGAAGAACTGGTTCGACCTGGCGGTCGGCGACTGCCTGAGCGAGATCCCCGCCATCGAGGTCGGTGCCGTGACCACGACCGTCGTCGACTGCGCGACGCCGCACCAGGCCGAGGTCTATCTGCTCGCGCCGTTGAGAGTCGACACGGCGATCGACCGAATCGCCGGCGACAAATGTGCAGAGGGATTCGTGAGCTACACCGGACAGCCGGTCAACGGCAGCGCTCTGCGGGTGTCGTACCTGATCGACTCGAACCAGGACCGGACCTCGAACAATCCCACCCCGAGCACCGCCATCTGTTTCCTGCAGGCGGCGAACGGTGAGCCATTGACGAAGTCCGCGCGCGCCTAGGTCGTGCGGTGCTGGTCGACGTAGGCGGCGATGACGTCGGTCAGGGCGCGCAACTCCCGGCTGACGTCGACCGGATCGGGCACGGCCATCTTGGCGACCATCGCGCCCATCAATGCGGTCCAGATCAGATCGCCGACCGCGTCGGCGCGCTCAGGCTCCAACCCGTCGGCGACATAGCGGCCCAGACGCGTTAGCGTCGAGAACAATTCGAGAAGATGACGCTGGTCGACGTCGGCGCGGCCGGATCGCGTCGCAATCAGAATCTCCAGCGCGGCAATCGATGTCGGGCTCAAGAACGCATCCGCCACCGCGTCGACGACGACCTTTGCCCTGGCGTGCCCGGCCGTCGAGTCCAGTCCCGGCTCCATGCCGCGCAGAGTTTCCAGCAGGTGGCCGAACCCTTTGTCCACGACCGCCATCAGCAGGCCGTCGCGGTCACCGAAGTGGTACTGGATCACGCCCCACGTGACGCCCGCCCGTTCGGTGATGTGCTTGGCGCTGGCAGCGCCGAAGCCCTCCTCGATGACACACCGCACCGTCTCGTCGATGACCATCGCCCGCGTGCGGTCCGCACGGAGTTGCTTTCCGTTTACGGGTCGACGCGGCGAAATATTGGTGGCCATGATCGGATATCGATTCTATTCACGACCCGAACGCCGGCGAGATGAACCGCTTGACCATCTGCTGCTCGACCTTCGCATCTCCGACGGGCCAGTACAGCAGGGACAACACGACGCGGACGATCCACTGTGCGGCCTCGGTGTCGTCGTCGGTCAAGCCGTTGAGGTCGGTCGCGAACCGGGCGACGATCGGCGATTCGGTCAGCCAAGCCCTTTCCTCTGTCCCACGAATGCTGTTGAACATCAACTGACCCAACGGGTCCGATCGGATTTCGTCGAGCGCCACCGTGATCGCGGTGACGACCCGCCGCGCGCCACTCGTGCCGTCGACGGCTCGCCGCACGGCGTCCACGATTCGTGCGGCAGCGCGTTCCATGACGGCGTCGCGGATCTGGCGCTTCCCACCGGCGCACCGGTAGATGGTTGCGCGGGAACAGTGCACCCGCGACGCCAGCGTGTCGATGTCGAAGGCGTCCATGCCGTCGCGTGCGATGAGGTCTGTCGCGGCGGCGTAGATGCGCTCGGCGGCCGCCGTCCGTCGGTCACCGCCGACGAGCCAGTCACTGCGAGCCATGGGGCCAATTTTCTCAGCTTGAGACGGATCTGACCAGAATTCTCAGCTGAGACGCTGGTCCGGGTGTCGACATGAGACGGCGGGTCGGATAACGGCCGAACAGCGCTTTTCAACTTGTCTGGGCGATGTTGACGCTGTGCATCACCCTCGATCAGCCTTGACGGATGCATGCGATGGACGGACGCCTCGGTCTCGGATTGTTCGAGGACCGATTTGTTCAGGACCCCTCCCCGTTGTACGAACGCATGCTGGCGAGCGGTCCGGTTCATCCGATCGGAGACTCCGGGTTCTTCGCGGTGTGCGGTTGGGACGCGGTCAATGACGCCATCGCACGGCCGGACGACTTCTCGTCGAACCTCACCGCGACCATGACCTATCAGGACGGCAAGGTCGGTGAGTTTGCCATGGGCGAACTCGGCGGCGAGATGCAAGCGTTAGCGACGGCTGACGATCCGGCCCACGCCGCACACCGCAAGATGCTCGTGCCGCGGTTGGTGGCCCGACGGATCAACGCTCTGACACCCTTCATCGACGAGACCGCCGAGCGGTTGTGGGACGACGGCCTGCAGGGCGACAGCATCGAATGGATGTCGACGATGGCCAACAGGCTGCCGATGATGGTCGTGACGCGACTGATTGGTGTCCCGGACGTCGACAGCGAACAGCTCATGCGGTGGGGCTATGCGAGCACCCAAGTGGTCGAGGGCCTGGTTGGCCACGAGCAGCTCGCTGCTGCAGGCGTTGCAGTCATGGAACTCGCCGGCTATATCAACGAGCATTTTCAGCGCGCGGCCGCCGATCCCCGGGACGACCTGCTGAGCGTTCTCGCAACGGCTTGTGCGTCAGGTGAATTGGCCGAACTGACGGCACTCAACATGATGATCACCTTGTTCAGCGCCGGCGGGGAGTCGACCGCATCGTTGCTCGGATCGGCGGCTCATATTCTGGCGAGCCGGCCTGACATTCAGCAGCAGTTGCGGGAGCGCCCAGAGCTGTTGGGTCCGTTCCTGGAGGAGGTGCTGCGCTACGAACCCCCCTTCCGGGGCCACTACCGCCACGTCGTCAATGACGCCACGCTCTGCGGCGTGGACGTGCCAGCGGGGTCACGGCTGGTTTTGTTGTGGGGCGCGGCCAACCGCGATCCGTCACATTTCGACGCTCCGAATGCATTTCGGCTGGATCGTCAGACCACCAAGGGACACATCACTTTTGGCAAGGGCGCACACTTCTGCGTGGGCGCCGCCCTAGCTCGCCTCGAAGCCAGGATCGTGATCGGTCAGCTGTTGAAGCGGACCTCGCGGATCGAGGCCACCGACACCGGGCGCTGGCTGCCCAGCCTGCTCGTGCGACGACTCGAGCGCTTGGGACTGAGCGTCGCCTGAGCCGTCTCAGAGTTTGAAGCGCCCGGCGAAGCCACGCAGCGGCAGATCCGCGCTCGTCACGATTCCCGGGGGCGCGGCGACCACCGACCTGATCGCCGCGAGCGCGGGCATACCGGTCACGGTCATGCCGATCGAGGCGAAGTTATCCGGGTTGGACAGGTCGACGCCGGGCTTCGGGAAGATCATGTGCTTGTTGTAAATGCACGGGTCGCCCTTGATCTGGGTGATGTAGCAGCCCTTGATGTCCCAGCTCGGATCGGTGTGCGGGGTCATCTGCCACTCGAGGTGCGTCTCCACCCTGGGCACCCCGTCGACCATGCCCTGGTAGCGGATGTAGTTGCCGCCCAACGATCCCCTGGGCAGCGTGTACCAGCCCAGATCGACGTCCTTGGTGCAGGCGCCGAGTTCGTAGCTGAACTTGACCTCGTCGAGTTCCAGATCGAAGCAGTCGGCCATCATCAGGACGCTGTCGGCGAAGACCCGGGTGTACTTCTCCAGCTTGGCCGGAATGCTCGGATCGTCGACGGGTAGGCCGTATCCCACCTCGATCCAGGTGTCCTTGCTGTGGTGGCAGGACACGTCGACGGACTCGATGGTGGTGACGTTCTCGATGTCGGCGACGTCGGCCGAGCAGACGACCCCGAGGATCTGGTTCAAGCCGGGGTTCATGCCGGTGCCGTAGAAGGTGGATCCGCCCTTCGCGCACGCCTCCGCCAGCAGCTGCGAGACCCGCTTCCCGGATGGGTGCGGGTGGTTGGTGTCGCGGTGCCAGCCGGTGATCCAGTCGGCGGTGGTGACGATGTCGATACCCGCCTCGAGGACCTTCACATACAGATCCTCGTCGGGGAAGACGCCGTGGAAGGTCAGCACGTCGGGCCGGGCCGCGATGATCTCCTCGACCGTGCCGGTGGCCCGCACGCCGTTGGCCGCCAGCCCGGCCAGCTCACCCGCGTCCTTGCCGACCTTCTCCGGCGAGTAGCAGTGCACGCCGATCAGCTCCAGATCGGGCTGCGTGGCAATGCGTTTGATCATCTCCGAACCGACATTGCCCGTCGCCACCTGGAAAACACGAATCGGCTTGTCGGTGAGGCTCATTCGGTTCGACCTTTCTGTGCATACACGTCGGGATAAAACTGTCGGGCCCAGCTACGGATGGCGGTGAAGCCCTCGAATTCGCCGCTGGACAGCGCGGGCGGATCCGAGTAGCGCTGGTGTTGCCAGATGTGGATGTCCTGGCTGAACTGCCGGATGACCTCGTCACCGAACTCGGCTGCTTTCAGCGCGGCCCGCTCGGTGTCCTTACCGGGGGTGCGGCCGATGTAGACCATGAACCGCACGTCGGAGGTGCACTCGTCGACGGGCGTGATGGCCGAGATCGTCCGGTTGTCCACCATCCCCCAGCTTTTGGTCACCGCGATGCCCAGCCCGCCGTTGATCGCCTCGACACCGCTTTTGACGTCTTCGATCTTCTGCCGATCGTCGCCCTCGAACGTGATGGTGAAGTCGACGTATGACACCGGCTCATCGAAGTCGTGCCGGGTGAACACCGGCACGATCGGGGTGGCATGCACGAACTTGAAATGCGCGAAGTCGACCCCGTTTTCCAGCACATACTGCGGATGCATCTCGAGACCGGCACGGAACAACCGCTGCTGGGGGTAGTAGTCGGCCGAGTCGGTGGTGTCGTCGAAACTCGAGAACACATCGGGCACATCGAAATACGGCTCTCGACCGTCGACGTCATGCCAGATGTAGACGGACTCGTTGCGCTCGGTCACCGGGAAGGTCCGGATGCGCCTGCCCCGATTGGGCCGGGACTCGTAGGGGATGCAGACGTTGCGGCCCTCGTGGTTCCACTGCCAACCGTGGAACGGGCACTGAATGACTTCGCCCTCGACATGACCGCCGTGGCCGAGATGGGCGCCGAGGTGTTCGCAATAGGCGTCCATCACGGTCAACCGACCCGACTCGGCACGCCAGGCGATCATCTCGCGGTCGAAGTACTTCATCCGATGCACGTCACCGGCTTTGATCTCGTCTGACCAGGCGACTTGAAACCATCCGGTTGGTCTCATCGACAGCGGCGGCTTGGCCATAGACGAAATGATAGAGCATTCAATGTAATGCCCGGAACCCCCGCGCCCTTGTGCCGAAACGGAATTCCAGCAGCAAAAGTGCGCGTGGACGCCTGCCGGAATTCCGTTTCGCGGGAGCGTTGCGCGTTTCGATCACGGTGCAGGTGGGGTAGTTAGCGAAGGGCCGACGATTCGGGGTGATGACGATGGCGAGAGCGGCGAGGTGGTCGGCCGCCGCCCTGATCGTCTCGCTGATCGTCTCCGTTGTGGCTTGTTCGACCGGCCGACGGGTCGATCTCGGCGGTGACACCTCCGGGCGCCTGGTGGCCGCCATCGCCGGCGAACCCGATCAGCTCGACCCCAACAAGACCAGCGCCTACTTCTCCTTCGAGGTCCTCGAGAACGTCTACGACACCCTCGTCGAACCCGACGCGGACCTCCAGATGCAGCCGGCGTTGGCGGAGTCCTGGAATGTCAGCGCCGACCAGCTCACCTGGACCTTCCACCTGCGCCCCGGCGTCACATTTCACGACGGCAGTCCGCTGACCGCCGACGACGTGGTCTTCACCTATCACCGCATCATCGACGAGGAGCTGTCGAACGTCGACAAGCTCAGCGCCGTCGACGATGTCCGGGCCACCGATCCTGCCACGGTTGTCATCCGCCTCAAGCACCCGACACCCAACCTCCTCACCAATCTGGGCGGATTCAAGGGCATGGCGATCGTGCAACGCAAGAACGTCGAAAGCGGTCAGATCGCCACCCACCCGATCGGCACGGGCCCGTTCGCCTTCGAATCCCGCAAAAGCGGCGACTCGATCTCGCTGAAGGCCAACCCCCGCTACTGGGGCGGCGCCCCCAAGGTCTCTGGTGTGATCTTCCGCTTCATACCCGAACAATCCACGGCACTGTCGGCGCTGCAGGCGGGCGAGATCGATTGGACCGACTCGATTCCCACCCAACGGGTCAGTCAGCTCAAGGACGACGACTCGATCAACCTCGCGGTCACTCCGAGCAACGACTACTGGTACCTCGCGCTCAACGAAGCCCGCCAGCCGTGGAACGACGTCCGGGTTCGGCAGGCGATCGCGTACGCGATCGACCGCGACGCGATTGTCGCCGCCACCAGCTACGGCACTGCCGACAAGAATGAGCTCGCGATCCCGAAGGGGAACCCCTGGTACACGGCCTACGACAGATACCGTTACGACATCGACCAGGCCAAACGCCTTCTCAGCGAGGCGAACGCCGCACCGCAGAACCTCGACATGCTGGTGACCAACGAGTATCCCGAGACGGTGACCGCAGCACAGATCATCGCCGATAACCTGGCCCCGCTCGGTATCACCGTGAACATCCGCACGGTCGACTTCGCGACCTGGCTGGACGAGCAGAACAGCGGACACTTCGACATGCTGATGATGGGCTGGCTCGGCAACATCGATCCCGACGACTTCTATTACGCCCAGCACCACACCGACGGCACCAGCAATGCGCAGAAATACTCCAACCCCGAGGTCGACCGACTGCTCGATGCGGGCAGGGTCGAGACGAACCGAGACGCCCGCGCCGAGATCTACCGCAAGGCCGCCACGATCATCGCCGACGACTGCAGCTACATCTACCTCTACAACCCGTCGGTGATCCAAGCCTGGAGCAAGGACATGTCGGGGTATGAAGCGCGGCGCGACAAGGCCATTCGATTCCGAACGGCCAGCCTCACCGGGGACGGGACGCAATGACCTCATCTTCTGCTCCTCGCGCGCGCGCTACCGGGACGCTGTCGAACCCCGTGCTGCGCTTCGTGGCGCGCAGATTGCTCTACTCGATGATCGTGATGGTCGGCGTGCTCATCGTGGTCTTCATGCTCGTGCATCTGGTGCCCGGCGATCCCGTCCGCATCGCGCTCGGCACCCGCTACACACCCCAGGCCTATGACGCGCTGCGCTCTGCAAGCGGATTGGACCGTCCCATCATCGAGCAGTTCTTCGGCTATATCGGCTCGGCGTTGACCGGCGACCTCGGAGTCAGCTTCCGCAACGGCGATCCCGTCACGTTCACCCTGCTCGAACGACTGCCCGCCACGGTGTCGCTCGCCGTCGTCGGGATCATCATCGCCTTGCTGATCGCGCTACCGGCCGGCATCTGGTCGGCGCTTCACGAGGGCCGCATCAGCGACGCGATCGTGCGCGTCACAAGCCAATTCGGCGTGTCGATCCCCGACTTCTGGATGGGCATCCTGCTGATCGCGCTGTTCGCGTCCACCCTGCACTGGCTGCCAACCTCCGGGTACCGTCCGCTGCTCTACGACCCGGGCGGCTGGCTGCGACACGTCATCCTGCCCGGTCTCACCGTGGGCCTCGTCGCCGCAGCGATCATGACCCGCTACATCCGGTCCGCCGTACTCGAAGTCGCCGCAATGGGATACGTGCGCACGGCGCGATCGAAGGGTTTACCGCCACGGGTGGTCACGATGCGGCACACCGTCCGAAACGCCGCGATTCCGATATTGACCATCACCGGGATCCAACTGGCCACCATCCTCGGCGGGGTGATCGTCGTCGAGGTCGTCTTCGCCTGGCCGGGCCTCGGCCGACTCGTGTACAACGCCGTTGCCGCGCGGGACTATCCGGTCATTCAGGGCGCGGTGCTGCTGATCGCGGCGCTGTTCCTGCTCATCAACCTCATCGTGGACTTGCTCTACGCGCTGGTGGATCCGAGGATTCGACTGTCATGACAATGGCCCCACCCACCGACGCCGCACCGCCCGAGGAGCGATCCCGGGTCTCGGCGGTGCGACTGCTGGCGAGTAATCCCGTCACCGTGGGCAGCGCGATCGTGCTCGCGGTAGTGGTGTTCGTGGCGATCACCGCGGCGTGGATCGCCCCGTTCGGCATCAACGATGTCGACGTCCCGAACGCATTGCGGCCGCCCAGCGGCGAACACTGGTTCGGTACCGACGAACTCGGCCGTGACGTCCTGTCTCGGGTCCTGGTGGCGGTGCAGGCGTCCATGCGGGTCGCCGTCGTGAGTGTCGCCTTCGCCGTCGTCGTCGGCGTGACGGTCGGTGTGGTCGCGGGCTACCGCGGCGGCTGGCTGGACACGATCGTGATGCGAATCGTCGACGTGATGTTCGCCTTCCCGGTGTTGCTGCTCGCGTTGGCGGTGGTGGCGATCCTGGGTCCGGGTGTGACGACGACGATTCTTGCGATCGGAATCGTGTACACGCCGATCTTCGCGCGCGTCGCGCGCGCCAGCACGCTGAGCGTGCGGGTCGAGCCCTTCGTCCAGGTGTCACGCACCATGGGCACCGGCCACCTGTACATGCTCGGGCGGCACATCCTGCCGAACATCGCGGGACCGCTGATCGTGCAGATATCGCTGTCGCTCGCGTTCGCGATCCTGTCCGAGGCGGCGCTGTCGTTCCTCGGTCTGGGCATCCAGCCGCCGCAACCGTCGTTGGGCCGCATGATCTTCGACTCGCAAGGCTTCGTGACGCTCGCGTGGTGGATGGCGGTTTTCCCCGGTGCCGCCATCGTCGTCACCGTGCTGGCCTTCAACCTGCTCGGCGACGGTCTGCGCGATGTGCTCGATCCGAAGCAGCGCACGATGATCGAGGCTCGGAGGCGCAGTGGCTGAACCCGTTTTGAGCGTCAGCGACTTGCGTGTCCGCATCGGCAGGCGCGAGATCGTCCGAGGCGTCTCCTTCGACGTCGAGCGCGAGTCGACCCTGGGCATCGTGGGCGAATCCGGCTCGGGCAAGTCGATGACGGTGCTGGCCGCGACGGGTCTACTCGATGCTCCCGGCGCTGTCGTCACCGGCGCGAGTACGTTGGCGGGCGCCGACGGGTCGGCACCGACACAGCTCGTCGGTGCGACGGCCCGCGTGTTGCGAGGCGTGCACGGCGGCCGAATCGGTTTCGTCTTTCAGGATCCCGGCACCTCCCTCAATCCCCTGCTGACCGTCGAGCGCCAGATCACGGAATCGCTTGAGGCTCATCGCAAGATGACTCGCCGGCAGGCCGGCGCCCGGGCGCTCGAACTGGTCGAGGCCGTCGGCCTGCCGGAGCCGCAGACGCGACTGAACTCCTACCCGCATCAGCTCTCGGGCGGACAGCGACAGCGGGTGATGATCGCGATCGCGCTGGCGTGTGACCCCGAGTTGCTCATCGCCGATGAGCCGACCACATCGCTGGATGTCACGACGCAGTCGCAGATCATCGATCTGGTGCGTGATCTGCAGCGGGACTTCGGCACCGCGGTGGTGTGGATCAGCCACGACCTGGGGGTCATCGGTCAGGTGGCCGACGACGTGACCGTCCTGCAGGACGGCGAGGTCGTGGAGCAGGCGCCGATCCTCGATGTGTTCGACGAGCCGCAGCAGCCCTACACGCAGGAGCTTCTCAACGCCCGCCCGCTGATCGGCGAGTCCGCGCCGCCGCCTGCCAACGCAGACGCCCCGGTACTTCTTCACGTCGAGGGCCTCGATGTGCGGTTCCCGGTGAGCACGCCGGTCGGCAAGTCGACCGTTCATGCGGTGCGGGATCTGAGTTTCGACGTGCGGCGTGGAACGACGCTGGGGCTGGTCGGTGAGTCGGGTTCCGGCAAGTCGACGGTCGCCGCCGCGCTGACGGGCCTGGTCGAACCCGATGCGGGCAGCGTCTCGCTCGACGGCATCGATGTGCTCGGTGTGCACGGCAGCGGGGAGAAGGCGCTGCGCAGGCGAATCAGCCTCGTCTTCCAGGATCCGTTCTCGTCGCTCAACCCCCGCACGCGCGTCGGAGCGGCGATCGCGGAGCCGCTGCGGGTGCACCGTCTTGCCAAGGGCCGGCAGGCGCGCCGCAACCGGGTGGACGAACTGCTCGAACTCGTCGGTCTGTCAGCGTCGTTCGCGTCGCGCTACCCGCACGAGTTGTCCGGCGGACAACGCCAACGGGTCAGCATCGCCCGCGCGCTCGCCACGGAACCTGATCTGCTGATTCTGGATGAATCAACCGCGTCCCTGGATGTTTCGGTGCAGTCGCGGGTGCTCGATCTGCTCGCCGATCTGCAGCGCGACCTCCAGCTGACCTACCTGTTCATTGGCCACGACCTCGCCGTCATCCAGCAGATGAGCCACGACGTACTGGTGATGCGGCAGGGCGCCGCGGTCGAATATCGACCCGCGACGGAACTGTTCAACAGCCCAGACCAGGAGTACACCCGCGCGCTGCTGGCGGCTGTTCCGCCGGCACGGCCGCGCGCCGCGGTGCCCAAGTAGTCGTCATGGGACGACCGCACCGTACTCCTGTGCCGCACAGGGCCGGCCGGTCGCGCATTACCAACCCATGGATCCCGGTATGCCTTTGAAGGGCCCGGTGATCCAGCTGGTCACCCATCCGCCGTAGAACCCGCCGGGCTGCGGGACGACGACCTCACCGTTGACGGTGCAGCGGTCGACGGCAGCGGCCATCACGGCGATCGCACCGGCGATCGGTTCGAAACCGGCGGTGGGATGCCGATAGGTCCACGCGGCGGCCTCGGCCCGTCTGGTCGCGGTCACCAGATCGAAATAGCTAGCCTGACCCTTCCATTCACACCAGGACGATCCGGATACGGGTTGTAATACACCGCTGGAGAAGCAGTCGCGCGGCAGGTAATAGGTGGGCGGGTGGCTGGTCTCGAGCACGCGCCAGCCACGGTTGGTGGACGCGATGGTGGCACCGCCGAGCTCGACGGTGATCGCGCCGGTGAAGTCTTCCAGCCGCGGCGGCCGGGGGTAATCCCACACGGATTCCTGCCCGGAGCCGGGCTTTTCGGGTTCAGGCCACCGCGTCATCTCGTGTCCGTTCTGGCGTCATCGCCCATCGGATGGCTCGCACGACGATGTTGCCCGCCATCTTGATCACGGTGGCCTCCACCGGGGGCACGTAGGGCAGCCACAGCGGCGCGCGCGCCCACGCCGGCAGCATCGACACCGAGGTCGCGGCAAGGACGCCGTAGGGCGCCCGGGCCACCAACGGCAGCGGCGGCGTCAGCAGCAGGAACCGGGCAGCCTCTTTGGCGGCCGCTGTGCTGCGCAACTCCGGCCGGTAGGCAGAGATGCGTTGGCGGAGCTCGTGTTCGGATCGCGGCGGGTTCGATACGCCGAGCGCCTCGGCGACACGCGCGGTATCCGCCACATAGCCGTCACGCCCGTCCTGGTCGAGCGGAGCGGCTCCGTAGCGTTGGTAAGCGAGCAGGAAGCTGTCGACTTCCGCAATGTGCACCCACTCCAGCAGGTGGGGGTCGGACGCAGCGTAGGGAGTCCCGTCGGGGGCGACGCCGTGGACCCGGCGATGGATCCCGCGGACCTTGTCGACCGCGCGCTGCGCGTCGTCTGCCGCGCCGAACGTGGTGACCGCAAGGAAGGTGCTCGTGCGCTGCAGCCTGCCCCACGGATCGCCGCGGTAGTCGGAATGCTCGGCGACGCCCGCCATGGCGAGCGGGTGCAGCGACTGGAACAGCAGCGCGCGCAGGCCACCGACGAACATCGACGCATCGGCGTGCACGAGACGGATCGGTCGGTCCTCGTCGAACCAGCGCGGGCCGGGGGTGCCGTGGATGCGGGCCCGGTTGTCGGGGCCGTCGGGTCCCGCGACCAAGCCGAACAGCGCACGGCCTAAGCCGGTGCGCATGCCGCCGAGTTCACTCAACAGGCTCATACCGTTGACGGTACAGACCCGCCAGCATGTGTTTGGATGGCCGCGTGGCCGCCGAGGACGTCTCGTCAGCTGATCTGGACCACGCAACGGCGGAGTTCCTCGCGGTCCGGGGACGCCTGTTCGGCATCGCCTACCGGATGCTGGGCAGCCGCACCGAAGCCGAGGACATCGTGCAGGACGTCTGGCTCCGGTGGCAGTCCTACGACCGCAGTACGGTCACCGATCCCCCGGCCTTCTTGGCGACCACGACGACGCGGCTGTGTATCAATGCGCTGCAGTCGGCCCGGGTGCGGCGCGAAACCTACATCGGCCCTTGGCTTCCCGAGCCCGTCGACACCACCGCCGACCCGCTCCTCGGTGCCGAACGCGGCGAGGCGCTGGAGCTGGCGACGCTGATGCTCCTCGAAAGGCTCACTCCCACCGAGCGGGCCGCCTATGTACTGCGCGAGGCGTTCGACTATCCCTACCCGCAGATCGCCGACGTGCTGCAGATCAAGAAGGACAACGCGCGCCAGGTCGTCGCCCGCGCCCGCAAACACATCGCGGCCGAGCGTCGTGCGCCGGTCGATTCGGCCGAGCAGAAGCGTCTGCTGGAAGCGCTGGTGGCGGCGGCTCAGCAGGGTGATCTGCAGCGACTGGAGAAGTTGCTCGCCGAGGATGTGGTCAGCTACACCGACGGCAACGGCATGCGCGGCGCGGCGCGAATTCCGGTGCGCGGCAGACACACAGTGGCCAAGTTCCTGCGGGCGTTCGCACCGCATTTCTGGGCGGACACGTCCACCGCCTACGTCGAAGCCAACGGCCGGCCGTCGGTGGTGATCTCGCGCGACGGCGCCGTCGTCGCGCTGCTGGCGGTCAGTGCTTCCGACACGGGAATCGACCGGCTGATGTGGGTGCTGGCCTCGGACAAGCTGGGCCGGATAACGAGCCCGCCGACGCGACCGTGACGTAGATCTCATCGCGAAGCGTCACGAGAAGCCAGGCGGTCCGGTCATAGCTGGTGAACCGACGGCAACGAGGCCTCGGGCCGAACCGGAAGGCTCACCATGGACATCAGTCACCGCCGAGTCGCCTCGGGCATCAGGGCGATCGCCCTACTCGTGGTGTCGATCACGATCACCGCAGCGATCTTGGTGGCCATGCTCGTCGACACCCTCACCGCCGCCGCTGTGTCCGCGTCGGCTCCGCCGGACTGCATGACGACGGTGCATCCGGTGGCGTACACGATCGAGTTCGTCGACGGTCGGTGCTGACCGCGGCGGCCTCACATGACCTTCAAGACGGCACCGATCGCCAGGCCGAGCACCAGCAGCGCACCGGCCTGCCGCACGTGTAGAAAGGCCAACGCCGCGTACCACAGCGGCCAGACCGGGTAGTTCGGCGGCGGCTCATCAGGCGGCGGCCGCAGGAACCGCGGCCAGACCTTCCACAGCCGCGGCAGCGCGAGGACGACGAGAAGCGCGGGCCACGGCATCGCACCGAACGCGACGGCCACCGCGACAAGCACGTAGAAGCCGACCATCATCGCCAGCGTCGCCACCCGGGCGCGCCGCTCGCCGAGAATGACCGGCAGCGTACGGATTTCGAGCGGTGCGTCGAACGGAATCTTGTCGACGTGCTTGCCCATCAGCACCGTCGTGCACAACAACCCGTACGGCAGCGACGCCAGCACGATCTCCCAGCCGACCGCGCCGACGGCGGAGTAGTACGTGCCGCACACCATCAGCGGGCCCCAGACGATAAAGACATCGGGCTCACCGAGACCGTGCTTCTTCAATCGCAGCGGCGGTGCCGTGTAGGCGACGCTGAGCACGAATCCCGCAAGAGCGAACGCCAGCACCGGCCAACCGCGAGCCAGCGTCAGCACCACGAGGATCGCGAGGTCGGCGATGTTGACGAGCAGGATCGACACGAGCAGCGTCCTGCGACTGACCAGACCGGCCAACACGGGATGCGGTGCGTAGAGCGCCCGCGGGTAAGTGGTGCTGTCCGTGCCCACCTGGGTGTCGAACAGATCGTTCATCAGATTGTTGGCGATGTGGGCGAGGGTGATCCCGACGAGCGCCAGCACCATCCAGCGCCAGTCCAGGCCGGGCTCGCCGATCGCCAGCAAGGCGGCCACCAGCCCGGACACCAGGGTCATGGGCAGGACAGCGGCCCGGGTCACGACGAGCCAGCGAGTGACCGTGTCGACCGGCGCGTCCGGCGGCGGATTCGTGGTGCGCAGCGCGTATGCCCAGGAAGACAGCCTGGAACGGGTCTTGACCTCCGTCATCTCCGAATCGTATGCCTGGCGAAGTACTCCGACCAGGACGTGACCTCGGGATGTTGCCTGATGAGCTTCCGGCGTTGGCGCTCGGTCATGCCGCCCCAAACCCCGAACTCCACCCGGTTGTCGAGCGCGTCGGCAAGGCACTCGGATACGACGGTGCACTGTCGACAGAACAGAGCGGCTCGTTTCTGGGCCGCGCCGGTGACGAAAAGCTCGTCGGGATCGGCGGTGCGGCACAGGGCTTTGGAGATCCATGCGAGACGGCGCTCACCGCGCCACATGTCTAACAGCGTCATCGTCATGCGGACATCGTGGAATTGCCGAACGCAACTTACGTAAGTAGTCGACTACTCGAAAATTGCGGCAGCCTCAAGCGCCGGCCATGAAAAAGATCTCTGGTCCTCCGGTGATCGGCGGAAGCCGTCGCTGAAGTCGTCGGACCAGGCGGGGCTGGCGAATCCGACGGCCAATGCGCCCAGGGCCGAGGCCATTGCAACTGTCCGGACGACCCTCATGGACTCCCCTTGCTCGGCCCTACGCGATGCGCACATTCTGCGACCAAGTGGCCCGGCACGTCGCAAGTTCGTCGAGATAGCAGGTCAGACGGGCGCACGTGTCTTCATCGGGCGCCTTTACTCGGTCTTGACCGGCTGTTGATTCGGCCCACCGACGATGACCGAGTGACTACGCTTCAGGCCGTGGAGCTGGGGGTTTTAGGGCCTCTCCAGGTTCGGCAAAACGGCGCACCGGTGGCCATCCCGGGCGCCAAGCCGCGCGCCATCCTCACGATGCTGGGGCTGCACGCAGGTTCTGTGGTGTCAGCAGACGCGTTCGTCGAACTGCTGTGGGGCGAAGACCCGCCCCGGACTGCGGCCAGGGCGCTTCAAACCCACATCTCGTCTTTGCGCCGCACCCTCGGTGAAGGCGTCGTATTGACCGAGGGCTCGGGCTGGACGCTGGCCGGGGCGGAGATCGATGCGTCGCGGTACAAGGCAGCCGCGAGGCTCGGGCGCGACGCGGTTGCCGCCGGCGACACCAGCCAAGCGGTGACCCGCTTCCACCAGGCGCTCGCACTGTGGCGGGGAACCCCGGAACTACCGGCGGGCCAGAGGGGCTCGTCGGAGAAGACCCGCTGGCTCGAGGCCCACGCCGCCCTGGTGGAGGACCGGGCGGACGCGCTGCTCGCCACCGGACGTGCCGCAGAGATCATTGGTGAGCTCGAAGCCGCGGTGGCCGACGCACCGCTTCGCGAGAGGCGATGGGGCCAGTTGATGCTGGCGCTCTACCGCGCGGGCCGACAGGGTGAAGCGCTCGCCGCGTACCAACGGGCACGGTCGCTGCTGGCCGACCAATTGGGGGTGGACCCGGGACCGGGACTTCGGCGGCTCGAGGCTGCCATCGTCGCCCAGGATGCTGCGCTGGATACGCCTGTGGCACAACAGGTTTCGAGTATCACCCGCGCGGTGACGTTCCTTCTCACCGACATCGAGGGGTCGACGGCCGCCTGGGAGGCCCAAGCCGATGCGATGGCTGCCGGACTCGCGCGCCACGACGAGCTCGTCGAGCAGGTGGTGACGTCGCGCGGGGGGCGGCTGGTCAAGACGCGCGGTGAAGGCGACGCGACGTTCTCGGTCTTCGAGCGGCCGTCGGCGGCGGCAGCGGCGGCCATCGAGCTGCAGGACGCGATCACCCACGAACCGTGGGCGCTGCGTGAGCCGATGCGCATTCGGGTGGCACTGCACACCGGAGAGGTCGAGCTTCGCGACGGCGACTACTTTGGGCGCGCGGTCAACCGTGCTGCCCGGCTCCGGTCGCTGGCCGCGGGGGGTCAGATCCTGTGCTCGGGTGCGACGGCCGAACTGGTCATCGATTCCCTCTCCGACGACGTGCTGCTCGCCGACCTCGGCATGCGACAACTGCGCAACCTGCCCCGCCCGGAGCACGTGTTCGAGCTTCGGCTGGAGTCCGTCGACGATCGTCCTCAGGACGTCACGCTCGACGCGCCGCTGCAGCGACCCGAGCTTCCCGCGGTGCTCACCGGTAAGGGGCCGTTCGTCGGTCGCGGCCGCGAGCTCGCACGGCTCCTGTCCGGATGGCAGGCCGCGCTGACCGGAGGCACCGGCGCTGTGCTGATCGCGGGCGAACCGGGGGTGGGCAAGACCCGGCTCGCCGGCGAATGGTCTCAGCAAGCGTACGAACAAGGTGCCGTCGTTCTCTACGGCCGTTGCGACGAGGACCTCGGCGCACCGCATCAACCGTTCGCCGAAGCCCTGCGGTCACTTGTGCCGAGTCTCGGCGCGGAGCGGCTGCGGGGACTGCGCGGCGTTGAAGCCCTACTCCCCCTCGTCCCCGGATTGACAGATGTCGTGCCCGATATCTCGGCGCCGACGCGCGCGGACCCCGATACCGAGCGCTATGCGCTCTTCGATGCGGTCGTTGCTGTGTTAGAGGTCGCTTCGTCGAGCGCGCCGGTCGTCCTGGTACTCGACGACCTGCACTGGGCTGCGAAGCCGACACTGCTTCTCCTGCGCCATCTGCTGCGCTTCGGCGAGCGCGGCCGCGTACAGATCATCGGCACCTATCGGAGCACCGACCTCGACCGCTCTCATCCGCTTGCGGCGATGCTGGCCGATCTCCACCGCGACGGCACCGCAGATCGCTTGTCGCTCAGTGGTCTGGACATCGACGACGTGAGCGCCTATGTCGCCGAAGCCGGCTACGACGACGAGGAGCTCGCGCGGGCGTTGGCTTCGGTCACCGGCGGCAACCCCTTCTTCCTCATCGAGGCACTGCGGCATGTCGACGAGAGCGGCGGTGTCTGGGACCAGAGCACCCTGCCGCAGGGCGTACGCGAAGCCGTCAGCCGTCGCCTCTCGCGGCTGCCGGTGGAAACGAACAAGGCGCTCGCCGCTGCGGCCGTGGTCGGAAGCCGATTCGCCGTCGAACTCGTTGAACGGATCGTCGATCAGGACCTCGTCGACGCGTTCGACGAAGCATGCAAGGCCGGAATAGTCATCGAAGAGCCTGGCGGTCACTACCGGTTCAATCACGCCCTCATCCGGCAGTCGCTGCTTGCCGAGTTGCCGTCGGTACGGCGCATGCGGCTGCATCAACGTATCGCTGCGACGCTGGAGAGTGAGCCCGGCGCCGACGATGAGCTTCTCGCCGATCTCGCGCATCACTACTTCGAATGCGCATGGGCCGGAAACGCAGCCAAGGCCGTCGAGTACTGCAGGCGTGCGGCGGATCAAGCGATGGCCCGCCTCGCCTACGAGGGCGCGGCCGACCTTTACGACCATGCCCTGCACGCCCTGGAGGAACTCGACGAGGAGCTGCCCGACCGCGACGACCAGACCGCCGAACTGCTGGTTGCGCGCTGCGAGGCGCTGCTGGCGGCGGGCGACATGGCCTCGGCGACCGGAGCGGTCGCGCGATTGCAGGACGCGACAAGGCATTCGGCTCGCCTCGCGGCGTGGGCGACGTGCTTCGACGGCCAGTTGTCGATTCTGACCCAGCCGGAACGGCTGGACGAGATCGAGGCCGCGGTGGGAGCGGCTGCCGACAAGCTCGCCGAACTGGACGACGCTGGCGGCGAAGCAAAGGCGCACACCGTGCGCGCCGAATGCCTCGCCCGCCTGGGGCGAGTCGGCGACTGCGAGATCGCGTTGGATCACGCACTGACCGCGGCGCGACGGGCGCACGAACACCGCCGAGTCAACGCCGTGCTGGCGGGTGCACCACTTGCCGCGCTGTGGGGCCCCAGCCCGGTACCCCGCGCGGGCGGGCGATGTCTCGATGTGGTTCGGCTGCTTCGCATCACGACCGACTCACCGGCGGTCGAGGCGACGTCGACGCGATGCCAGGCCGTGTTGGAGGCGTTTCGGGGCCGCGCTGCCGCGGCCAGGCGAATGATCGAGTCCGCGCGCCGTACCGTCACCGAGCTCGGCTTGAGACATGCGCTGCTGGAGGTCGAGCAGTTCGCGGGCATCGTCGAAATGGTCATTGGCGACGCTCCTGCAGCCGAAGTGTCTCTGCGTAAGGCGTACAACGGCTTCCGGCGCATGGGGCTCGATGCCGACACGGCCGAGACTGCCGCGCTGTTGGGCCGTGCATGTCTCGAACTCGACCGCGACGCCGAGGCCGACGAACTATGCGTGGAGAGTCAGCGACGTGCCGGTCACGCGCTCAAGGCGGCGATTGCATGGCGCACGCTTCGGGCGCAACTGCTGTCGCGGAACGACAATCACGACGAGGCTCGGCGGGTGGCGGCGGCGGCGGTCAGCCTCGCGGCGCGCACCGACGGGTTGGTGGACCACGGTGATGCCTGCCTGGCGCTGGCCACGGTGTTGTATGCGGCGGGTGATGCCGCGGGTGCGCGAGCCGCGGCAGAGCGTGCCGTCGCCTTGTATGACCAGAAAGGTGCTGCGGCACTTGTCGAGAAGGCGCGGGCCGTTCTCGGTGGGCGTCCTGCTTCACGCGCACCGGCTCCTCCGGAGGCACCGAGCGTCGAAGTGGACAACGAGTGTGTGCGTGCGATCCGGCGCGGGGAGGGCGCTGTCCAACGCGAGGAATGGGACGAAGTCGAGAAGCTGTTCTCAACCGATATCGTCATCGAGAGTCGACGCAAAATAACTGGATTCACCCTGCACGATGTGCCGTCTGGCCGGTATGCACGCGAATCTCGAAGTCTTTTTGAGAACGAGGGGATGCGTGTCCGAATCGCGGTTGTCGCTGTACGAGGTGAGCGCTTGGCCCTCACCCGACTGCAGCTGGGGACGGCCGACGTGAGCCCAGGGGCACCGCGCGACGAATTGCTGCATCTGTTCGGCATCGATAGGGACGGTCGAATCGCGCTGCAGATCTCGTTCGACATCGACGACATCGACGCCGCGATGGCCGAGCTGGAGGAGACTTACGCCCGTCTCGAACAAGAGCAGCCGAAGGCCCGAGCGCTGGCGAACGCAGCTAGCCGGGTGGTCGAGCACTACCTATCGCACTTCGCGACCCGTGACTGGGACATCATGGCGGAAGCGCTGGCTGTTGATTTGTGGGCCGACGATCGCCGCCACGTTGTCAATACAGGCGTCCGAGGCGGTAGGGCTGACGAGATCAAGAACGTGCAGGTCATCGCAGAGCTGGGCTGCGTCAACATCAGTAATACTCCCATCGCGACGCGCGGAGAACACCTCGTACTCTCTCGTCACACCTTCACAGTTGAAGATCAGCTTGCGCCGATCCACAACGAAATGATCGATGTTGTCGAGATCAACGACGACAATCAGATCGCTTTCCATGTGATCTTCGACCCTGACGACATCGACGCCGCCTTCGAGGAACTCGATGCCCGCTTCTTGGCAGGCGAGGCCGCAGCCCACGCGGGCGCGTGGTCGCTCATCGCACAGACCTTCTCTGCGATCCGCAGGCGCGATCTCGGTGGTCTCCCATCCGTGACGGCCGACTATCACATCGTTGACCATCGGCTTGGAGCGAAAATCGATACGGAAGACCTGAATGCATTGTTCGGAGTGACATGGGATCTCACTCCGGACATAGACATCTATATCGAGGCGGTGCACCGGCTGGACGATGTCGGCGCGGTCATCACCCAAGCGGCCTACGGGACATCGGAAGAGGGCTTCGATGCCCAATGGCGGATCGTCCAATTGCTCACAGTCGAAGGCAGGCTGGGCAGCAGGTGCGAGCTATTCGACGAGGCCGATCTCGACCAGGCGATCGCGCGCTTCGACGAACTCCATTCGGAGGAACGGCGACTCGTGAACACGGCAAGCCGAAAGTACAAACAGTTCTTAGCGCACTTTGCGGTCCACGATTGGGATTCAATGGCAGAGCTGTTGGCCGATGACTCGTCCACGGATGATCGGCGTCGCGTCGTGAATGCCGGGATACGAGGCGGTCGGGACGTCGAAATCTCGGACATGCGTGCCCTTGCAAAACTCGGGGTCGACGACATGACGGCCGACGCCCTCGCGATCCGCGGAGAGCGCCTCCTGCTTTGTCGCGTTGGCAGCTCGGCATTTCAGACTGAAGTGCTCAATATCGTCGAGATCGACGGCGACGACACAATCTTGGCGGTCGTCGGACTCGACGCTGACGACTTCGAGGCCGCGATCGAAGAGCTTGATGCGCGGTATCTTGCCGGGGAGGCCGCGGTACACGCGCACACGTGGTCCTTGATCACAGAGCTTCATGCCGCTTTCAATCGGCACGAGCTCCACGCGATCACACCGAACTATGTCGATCACCGATCACTGGAAAAGCTGGACCTGGGTGATCCAGTCACGAAGATCCGTACCACGTGGGAGTCCATGCCGGACCTGAGGATCTACATAGAGGCCGTTCATCACCTGAGCGATTTCGGCGCAGTCGTCACGCAGGCTGCACATGGCGCAACGCGAACGGGCTTCGAGGCTGAGTGGCGAGTCATCGAACTCCAGACGGTCGAGAATGACCGGGTAAGCCACGCGGAGATATTCGACGAGGAAGACCTCGACAAGGCTCTCGCGCGATTCGACCAACTTCATTCGCAGGAACGAAGACTCCAGAACGCGGCGACGCGATGGGTCGCGCGTTATCTTCCGCACTTCGCGACGCGCGACTGGGACACCATGGCGGAAATGCTCGCTGACGACATTTGTACCGACGATCGGCGTCGGGTCGTCAACGCGGGCGTTGTGCATGGCCGGGATATCGAGATGGCCAGTGTTCGCGCCATCGCCGAGGCTGGCACGGAAAACGTCACGTCGACCGCCGTCGCGACGCGCGGAGAGCGCCTCCTGCTTCACCGCGTGCGCTTCTTCATTCCAGACTGGCCGGAAGAGCTCAATCACGAAGTGCTCGAAGTCCTCGAGGTCACCGCCGCCGGCCAGGCATTGGCGCACCTCGTGTTCGATCCCGACGACTTCGAGGCCGCAATCGAAGAGCTCGATGCGCGCTACCTCGCCGGTGGGGCAGCCGCGCACGCGCACGCATGGTCGGTGATCGCCGAGGCACACGCCGCATTCAACCGTCGCGAGCTTCCCACGATCACACCGGACTTCCTCGACCATCGACCCCTCGTTACAGTCGAGACGGGTGATCCGACCGCGAGGATCCACGAAATGTGGGAATTCACACCTGATCTTGAGCTCTACGTTGAGGCTGTTCATCGCCTGAGCGATCGCGGCGCAGTCTTCACGCAGGCTTCACATGGCACGTCACGAGCGGGCTTCGAGGCTGAGTGGCGAGTCGTCGAAGTCGTGACGGTCAGGGGCGAAAGCGTCACTCTTGGAGAGCTGTTCGACGAGACCGACCTCGACACGGCGCTGGCCCGGTTCGACGAGCTCAACCGACCGACGCGGCGCCTGGAGAACGCGGCAAGCCAGGTGTACGAACGGTTCAAGGTTTGCTTCGCGGCGCGCAACTGGGAAGCCGTCGTCGAGATCTTGGCCGACGGCATCGCTACCGATGACCGCCGACGAGTGGTGAATGCCGGCGTTAGAGTTGGCCGTGACGCGGTATTGAGTGAGGTTTTGTCCTTCGTCGAATTCGGTTCCTACGCGATAACTTCCGATGTCATCGCGACCCGCGGGACTCGCCTCATTCTGAATCGCTCTGAAATCCTGGGTGAGAATCAGCGGCCCCTTGAGTTCGACACCAGAGTGCTGGAGATCATCGAGATCGACGTCGAAGGGCGAATCATCGCGCGCGTCGTGTTCGATTCCGACGACGTCGACGCTGCCTTCGCCGAGCTCGACGCGCGATACCACGCGGGCGAGGCCGCCGCGCACTCGCGCACGTGGTCGGTCGTCTTGGCGGCTCAAGTGGCGCTCGATTGCCGGCTGGAATTGCCTGCAACAACACCGGACTCGGTGAATATCGATCATCGGCGCGGAATCGGTTTCGCACCCGGTGACATGACCGCGTACGTGCGAGCCTTGTGGGACAACGAGCGCGACGTCGGTGCGCTCCGCGCGCGCATCGAGGCGGTACATAGGCTGAACGACATCGGAGCGGTGTTCGTTCAGGTGCTCACAGGATCCTCCACAGACGGCTTCGACGCGGAGTGGCGCCTCGTCGAACTGATGACGGTCAACGGCGAGCTCATCAGCCGTGCCGAGATCTTCGACGAGGTCGATCTAGACGCCGCTCTCGCCAAGTTCGATGAGCTGACGGGGCCGACGCCGCTACGGTTGGACAACGCGGCGAATCAGGTGTACGAGCGTTTCTGGGATAGCTTCGCGGCCCGCGACTGGGAGGCGGCCGCCGAGATGCTGGCATCCGATCATTGCAGCGACGATCGTCGGCGCGTTGTAGGAGCCGGGATCCGTAATGGTCGGGACGCAATGATCGACGATATGCGTTCGGCCGCAGCTGCATTCGGAGCAATGAAAGAAGAGTCGGTCGTCGTCGCGACCCGCGGTGACCGCCTCGCCTTGCGACGTACGCGAATCACGGGTACCGACCAGCGACCCGAGGCGTTCCACAGCGATGTCCTCAACATCGTCGAAATCGATGCCGCCGAAAGGATAGTCGCACTCGTGTGGATTGACTCTGACGACATCGACGCGGCCATGGCGGAACTCGACGCCCGCTACATCGCCGGGGAAGCGGCGCCTTACGCCAATATGTGGTCCGAGATCACGAACAGCTATGCCACCCTGAACCGGCGCGAAATACCCTCGTCGACAGGAAAGTGGGTGACTATCGACCACCGAGTGCGTGAGACATTCGAGGCGGAAAATTTGACGGCATATATCCGTTCCGGATGGGACGTCATCCCTGGTGTCATGATGTACGTCGAGGCCGTGCACCGGCTAAGCCATGTCGGAGCGGTCCTCACCCACGCGGCGTGCGGCACATCAGACGAGGGCTTCGACGCAGAATGGCGGATGGTTTCGGTAATGGCTTACGGGGTGGACGACAGGCACCGCTGCGAGCTCTTTGACGAAGCTGACGTCGACGCTGCGCTCGCGCGGTTCGACGAACTGAACACGCAGAATTGAAGTTAGCGAGCCGTTGTTGGGGGTATGCGCACTGAAGGGCCCGCTAGGGGCCACTGCGCTGACAGAAAGACTATGGTCGGTCCCTGATGGCTACCCAGCAGACGTTGGTCATGGACGAGTCGAGGCTGCGCCGTTGGGAGCGCCGAACTGAGTGGCCGTTGGCCGGCATCGCAGTGGCTTTCTTGGTGATCTACTCGGTGGAGGTGCTGCTCTCACCGCCAGAGCACCTGCGCCAGACGCTCGAAGTCGTCAACAGCGTCCTCTACCTGGCGTTTGTTTGCGACTACATCGCGCGGCTGAGCCTGGCGCAGCGTCGTGTGCGGTGGTTTTTCACCCATCTGCTCGATCTGGCGATCGTCGCGTTGCCGTTTCTGCGCCCGCTGCGGTTGTTACGGCTGGTCGTTCTGGTCAAGGTCATGCAACACGCCGTCGGGGTGGCAATCCGCGGGCGAGTCGTCGTTTACACCGCCTGTAGCGCGGTCCTGCTGATCTACGTTGCGTCATTGGCGGTGCTGGAAGCCGAGCGTGGCAGTCCCGAATCCGACATACATTCCTTCGGTGAGGCGTTGTGGTGGTCGATCACCACCGTCACCACGGTCGGCTACGGCGATTTCGCCCCGGTCACCGGCACCGGTCGGGCGATCGCGGTGTTGTTGATGATCGGCGGCATCAGCCTGCTCGGTGTGGTGACCGGCACGCTCGCCTCGTGGATCGTGCAGCGAGTTTCCGAAGAAGACACCGAGCACCAGGCCGCCACGACGGCGCAGATCAACGAGTTGCGCGCCGACGTTCAGCGGCTGACCGAGGAGATTCGCGCACGCTCAGACGTGTCGATGTGACTACGGCGGCCAGATTCCGTTCGCAGCGAATTTCACCGCGAGACCGAGAGGGGTCGACCGCTCCCGCTCGCTGATCTCCGGGTCGGCGATTACTTTCTCCCCTACCGCGCGGTGGTGGGCTAGGCGCACAGTGGCGTAAAAGCCGATTAGCCGAAGAGGGAAACATGCTTCAGTACGAACTCGACACCGCGCGCTCGATCGTGATCGTCCGGCCGCAGGCCCGGCTCGAGAAGGACGACTTTGTCGAACTTGCCAAGGCAGTCGACCCCCAAATCGAAGCCTCCGGCGATCTTGCCGGCGTCATCATCGATGCCGCAGCGTTTCCCGGGTGGGAGGACTTCGGCGCGATGGTCAGCCATATCCGGTTCGTCCGTGATCATCAGAAACACGTGAAGAAAGTCGCGGTCGTCACCGATTCACCGTTGGGCGATGTCGCCGAGCACCTCATGTCACATTTCGTGTCCGCAGTGATCAAGCACTTCCCTGCGGGGCAGACCGAAGAAGCCAAAGAATGGATCGAACGCGGCTAGCGAGCCAACGGCCGTCAACTGTCCTGTAGGCGCAGCGGAGCATGGCTCGCCTTGCGTCCGCGCAATTGGACGAGGCCTTCAACAGCGGCCGCGCCCAAAAGAACTCCGCCGAGCACCCACAGGTGACTGGGCGATGTGATAGCGGTGTATGCCGTCAACGCGCCAAATGATCCCAGGCAGGCCACCGCGCCGGCGATCGCCAGCACCTTGGTCATGCGCGTCGCACGTAGCCGCAGAACCGCGAGATTCACGGCCGCAAAGATGATCAGGAATCCGGACGATCCCATCAGGCTGATGCCCTCGATGTCAACGCCGTTGACCACAACCAGCGTGCCCGCGGTCGTCGCAAGCAGGCCGCCGATCGGCCGATCCCACACCGGCCGTGCCAGCGCAGGGGGCAGCTCGCCGTCGCGGGCCATCAGGTAGGTGAATTTGCCTGTGCCGTAGAGCGTTGCGTTGATAGCGCTCGCGGTGGAGATAACTGCGGCGATTGCAATGAGAATGAAGCCGGCCGAGCCCAGGAACGGACGAGCAGCAGCGGCCAACGCATAGTCGCGGTCGCGGTCGATTTGTGTGACATCGAGATTGCCGACGGCGACGAACGCAACGACAACGTACAGGGCGATCACCGCCGCGATCGAAATCAGGTAGGCCAGCGGAATGCTGCGCCGGGGATCGCGGGCATCCTCGGCGGCGTTGGCGATGAGCTCAAAACCTTCGTACCCCAGGAAGATCAGCGCTCCGGCGTAGACGATGACTCCGATCGAGGGGTAATGCGACGGCGCGACACGCTCGCCGTCCACGAAAAAGAGGCCCGCTGCGCAGAAGACCAACAATATGGCCAGCTTGCCGTAGACGAGCACTGCTTCGGCGCGACCGACGATGCGCGCGCCGGCCAGGTTCAACACGGCAAAGGCCAGCACCACACCACTGGCCAGCACCCGGCGCCACGGACCGTCGGGATCGACGCCCAACAGCGCAGCGCCATAGCTGCCGAAGGCGACGGCATAGAGCCCGAGCATCACGAAGTAGCTCAGCCACAGCAGCACATTCAGCGGCCCGGCGATCTTGGTTCCGAAGCACTTGTCAAGAAAGAACGCGGTGCCCCCACGGCTGCGGATCCGCACCGACAGCAGCGCATACGATCTTCCGGTCAGGGCTGCGATCACACCGCCGACGACGAAGGCGAGGTAGGCACCGGCGCCGGCGATCTGCACGGTCAGACCCAGCACGGAAAATATGCCGCCGCCCACCATGCCGCCGATGCCGATCGACACCAAGGCGCTGACCCCAAAGCCGTCCGGTCGTGCCCGGTTGATCATTTGGTCCTGTCCACGCTCAAGGGGAATTGCCACCGGTTGCCGGTCGCGGCGCGGCCGCGGCCAGAGTCGGCGTCGGCGTGGTGTGGTGGTCGAGCCAACTGTGGGCGGCGAGCTTGGCCCGGTCTTCGATGAGGAACCAGAACAGCGCGTAGGCCCACACAAGCCCGGCCCAAGCCCAGCCCAGCGGTGTCATCAGGGCTCCATAGACCGCGATCAGCGTTGCGATGGCCTGGGTGCCGATGACCGCGCCCAGCAGAATAGGCGCCGGCGCGGGCCGCGACCAGAACGGCCCACGGGTGCGGGTGACGAAAACGGTCAGGTGCCCCGAGACCGAGAGTTTGAGATAGATCAGGGTGCGGATCAGGTCACGATCCAGCCCGAACATCTTGTCGGCGAGCACGAACAGCAGGAAGGTCTCGGCGACGCCCATCACGCCGAGGACGGTGGCAACGGTGAGCACATTGCGCATGTCCCACGCCGCGGGCTTCATCGAACCGCGGACGTGGTCGTAGGCGATCGCCAGAATGGCGCCGTCGTTGAGCAGCGCCAGAAAGACGATCATCACAGCGGTCACCGGGAAGAAGTTCATCAACACGATCGCCAGCGTGATCAACAGCAACACACGAAGGGTTTCGGCGATGCGATACGTGGCGTAGCTGGTCATCCGAGCGAAAATCTCGCGGGCCTGCCGAATCGCCCGCACGATGACGGACAACCCCGGCGCGAGCAGCACGACGTCGGCCGCTGCGCGGGCGGCGTCGGTGGCTCCGGCGACGGCGATGCCGGCGTCAGCCTGTTTGAGCGCGGGCGCATCGTTCACACCATCACCGGTCATCCCGACGATGTGCCCGCGGGCCTGCAGTATGCGGACGATGCGGTATTTGTGTTCGGGAAACACCTGGGCGAACCCATCAGCGGCTTCCACTCGAGCACCCAGTTCGTCGTCGCCGGCAGCGGTGTCGAGCGTAGAGGCATCAAGGATGCCCTCACCCAGGCCCACCTGACGGGCGACCTCGCGGCCGATGGCGAGCTGATCGCCGGTGACCATCTTGACCTCGACACCGAGTTCCATTGCAGCAGCTATGGTTTCCGCGGAATCTTCCCGTGGTGGGTCGGCCAAGGCCAGCACCCCCTGCAAGCGCCAGGCGTCGTCGTCGTCTGCCCGGGCTACGCCAAGGGATCGGTAACCGCGGCCGGCGAACCGGTCGACCACATCGCCGACCTGACTGGCGGCGTCGTCTCGCGCGCACAGGGCGGTCACGATCTGCGGCGCTCCCTTGGAGACCCGAAACCGGTGCCCGTCGATCGCCTGAACGGTGGCCTCTGTGCGCTTGCTCACCGGGTCGAACGGGATGAACCGCTCGACGCGCCCCGTCGGGGGTTCACCAAGCGCAGTCAACACCGCCACATCCACGACGTCGTTATCCTCGGCGCGTGACGCCAGCGCGGCGGTCAGAAGAAGATCGGATCGCTCGACCCCCGGCGCGGTCCACACAGCTGCCAGCGCCAATCGATTCTGCGTGAGGGTGCCGGTTTTGTCTGAGCACAGCAGGTCGACACCGCCGAGCTCCTCGACGGCGGGCAGATGGCTGACGACCGCGTCGTGGCGCGCCAGCTTCCGGGCCCCGACCGCCATGGTGACCGACAGCACCGCCGGCAGCGCCACCGGAACCGACGCGATCGTGACCACCAGTGCGAACTCCAACGTCTGCAGGACTGCATTGCCGCGAATCAGCGACACCACCACTGTGAGCGTCACCAGTGCAGCCGCCAACACGATCAGGTAGTTGCCGATGCGCAGCACCGCCCGTTGAAAATGACTGACCGTGCCCGCGGCCTCAACCAGTGCGGAGGTCTTACCCATGAATGACGCCGCGCCGGTGGCGTACACCAGCGCATCGGCTTCGCCGCGGACCACCACCGACCCGGAATACAACACCTCCCCCTGCCCGCGCGGAACAGCCAGCGACTCACCCGTCAGCGCCGACTGGTCCACCTTGAGCGTGACGTCGTCGAGTATTCGAAGATCGGCAGGAACCACGTCACCGAGGCGGACCCGGACCACATCACCAGGCACCAGATCTCGAACCGCTATCGCCGCCCACGCGCCGTCGCGCAACACTCGAGCCGACGAGGACAGCCGCTGCCTGAGTGCGGCGACCGCATTGGAGGCCTGGTGTTCCTCGATGAACGCCACGATCCCGTTCATCATCAGGAGCACCGCGATGATCGCTGCGTCGGCCCAATGCCGGACAGCCAGCGACAACACCAGCGCGGCCTCGATCATCCACGGAATCGGCGCCCAGAAGTATCCCAAGAACACCAGCACCGGATTTCGATGCCGCTCGGCGATCTCGTTGGCGCCGTACTGCTGCAATCGCCGGTGCGCCTCGGCCGTCGTCAAACCCTCTGCCGAGTTGTTCAACTCCGCCAGCGCCTGCTCTACTGGCAGATCCGTCGGTACGTCGGTCTCCCCTGTCAATCTCGCACCTCCTCTGTCGAAAATCGACCGACACGTGAGCGGTCATCAACCGCGTAATCCTCAATTCCAGAGTCGCACCGGCTTCGAAAGTCGTAAAAGGGCCCAACGACACCAGTCAGCGGCTCATACGGTCGGTACGGTCGCGTCGACGGACCGAGGACCTCCGCATCAGGGGACTATTTCCTCCTGATGGGGCTGCGCCGCCCGAACTACCGTTGAAGCCATCGAACCCCGCATAGGCGTCGTCGTCTGAGTCAGCGATGCTTCCGGGGCACGTCGAGGATCGAGAGGAGCCAGCATGATCGAGGCATTAGCAGGTTTTCCTGACAACATCGCGGCATTCGTATGCCACGGACATGTCACCAAGGCCGACTATGAAACGGTGGTCATCCCCGACATCGAGAAAAGGCTGCTGGACCACGACAAGGTGCGCGTCTACTACGAGATCGCGCCAGACTTCGCTGGTTTCGACCCGGGCGCCGTATGGGAGGACACCAAGGTCGGCTTCACCCACTTCCTCCGATGGGAGCGATTCGCAGTGGTCACCGACGTCGAATGGATACAGCAGACAATGAAATTTGTCGGCTTCCTGATGCCCGGCGAGCTGCGTGCATTTCCAACAACGGAGGCCGAGCGCGCACGCGCCTGGGTGGTACAGGAAAACACCTAGGCCGGCAAGGATCGCGTCAGCGCCACAGGCGTGGCAACAACATGGGCACGCGGTCTCGGTAACGACGGTAGGGCTCACCCAACGCATCGACGAGGTCTCGCTCCTCGAACCGGACTGCGATGAAGATGTAGACGGTCATGGTGACGGTGAACAGGAGATGGCCCGCCGTCATGGTGGGGGCTGTCCAGAAGGCGATCAGGAACCCCAACAACAGCGGATGTCGAACCACTCGATAGAGCAGCACCTCACGAAAGCTCGCCTCCGGCGCGGACTTTGACCGCAAATTGTCCACGACCTGCCGGATACCGAACAGATCGAAGTGGTCGATCATGAACGTCGATGCGAGCACCGTGACCCACCCGACACCGCCTAGCGTGGTCACAGCCGCCCGCGCAGGCGCGGACTCCACGTCCCAGATGACTGTGTCAATTGCGCGCCACTGCCAGAACGTCAATGCCAGGACCGCGCTGGTGAGAAGCATGTACGTGCTGCGCTCGATCGGAGCGGGCACGAATCGGGTCCACCACTTCTTGAAGCCGGGCCGAGCCATCACGGTGTGTTGCACCGCGAACAGCGTCAGCAAGCCGATGTCGACGGCAACGGCTACGGCCACGGGCGCGTCTCCGGCTCGATCGATGCTGCGGGGCACCGCCACATCGGTCACGAATCCGACCAGATACAGAAAAACCGCGACAAAGAGGACGTAGCTGAGCAAGCCGTAGAGCACGGTGACGATGCGCAGTGCCTTGTTGTCGACGGTTGCGGCCGCTGCGCCATGGAAGTGGACGGGGCATCCGCCGCTATTTGGCGTGGACGCATGGGGTTGGGGTGTTGTAGTCATCGGAGAGTCTCTTTCTCATTGATGCGTCAGCCGGTGGCCACGCGAGCGCTCACCTGTGTACGGTTTCGCCTGCGAAATTCCGTACCAGGTTGAGCGCTCGCGACAGCAGTGGCTAGCGGGCCGGCCGGATGTTCTGGTTGATGCGGAAGACGTTGTGGGGGTCGTATTGTGCCTTGACCTCGGTGAGTCGCTGATAGTTCGGGCCGTAGGTGGCGCGCACCCGGTCCTGACCCTCATCCATCATGAAGTTGACGTATGCGCCGCCCGCCGAATGCGGGTGGGTGGCGTTCCAGTAGTCCGCCGTCCACCGCTTCAATTTCTCGGCGTTGGCGGGGTCGGGATCCACTCCGGCGATGACCTGTGAGAAGTTGACATCGCGGTACGCCCAGGCGGTTTCGGTCTGACCGACGCGATGCACCGCACCGTCGATCGGATAGAGATGCATCGTCGAATGCATGGTGGGTAACTCCTGAACGAAGCGGGCGTGGGCCTCGACGGCGCCGTCACTGACGGTTCTGAAGAAGTCGCCTCGCCAATACCACTGCAGCCCTTTCGGATATAGCGGGTCGAAGGTGGCCTGCAGGGCCGGGTAGGGGGCTTCGCCGATGCCGTCGAACGCCGGCTGCATATGCCGGACCGGGGCGAACACTTCGTCGGCCCTGGCGGGATCGCCCGTGTAGCACCACACAACCGCGCATGCCTTCTGCAGGTGGAGGCTCTCCGGGAACGGCGGCCCCGGCGGAACTGTCATCGATGCGAAGAACCCGTAGAGGTCTTCGTCCTGAGCGGGAAGAAAATCGCGGAACCAGCTCAGGATGTCGGCGGCGGCGGATGCCGGCCACACCGTCGGGCCGCAGATCACGGTGTGGACCGGGTGTGCGTGGAACGTGAAAGAGGTGGCGACGCCGAAGTTTCCGCCGCCTCCGCGCAGCGCCCAGAACAGATCCGGGTGGTCCGATTCCGACGCGGTCACCACGCGACCGTCGGCGAGCACGACCTCGGCTTCGACCAGGTTGTCGATTGTCAGGCCGTACTTACGAGACAGGTAGCCGTGGCCGCCGCCGAGGGTGAGCCCACCGACGCCGGTCGTGGAGATGATGCCCGACGGTACAGCCAAGCCGTGTTCGTGTGTCGCGCTGTCCACCTGGCCCCATGTCGCACCGCCTTGCACCCGAACCGTGCGCGCCTCGGCGTCGACGTCGACGCGGTTCATCCGCAGAAGATCGATGACGATGCCACCGTCGACCGTGCCGAAACCGGGGCCGTTGTGACCGCCGCCTCGGACAGCGACCGCGAGGCCGGACTCCTGCGCGTAAGCAATGGCGGCCGCGACGTCCTCGACGGATTCGCAGCGGGCGATGATCGCAGGCCGCTTGTCGATCATCCCGTTGTGCACGGCGCGGGCGTCGTCGTAATCCGGGCTGTCGGGCAGGATTACCTCCCCGCCCAACCGACTGCCGATCCCGCTGGTGGCATCTGTGATGCTCATGTCGCCATCTCCTGATCAAGGTTCTGATTTCGATGTCACGACGCTATGTCTCACCAATGTCCCACGTCATGACCACAACGAGGCATTTCCGCAGAATCGGTGGATGGTCAAATCTGACTATCGACCCCACTGCACCAGCGCGGCTACCTTGAGCACATGGCGCAGTGGGTGCCGCCACCGCTTCCGGCCGACCTCGTCGTACGTCGGCGCGGACCGTTCGTCGGGCGAGCGGCCGAACTAGCCGCGTTCGAACAGGCCTGGAAGCGGGTCGAGGACGGCCGGCGCCAGATGGTCTTCATCGGCGGTGAACCAGGCGCAGGGAAGTCTCGCCTGGTTGCCGAGGTCGCCGGAAAATTGGCCGACCACGGCGTTGCCGTGCTGGTGGGCGCCTCAACAGCCGACGCGGGTGTGCCATACGAACCGTTCGCTGAAGCGCTCGATCGCCTGCTGTCGGCCGGTGCGGCGGGGTGCCTCGCAGAACCGCTCGCCGATGCCGGACCCGAACTCGGGCGGCTGTCGTCCCACGTGCAGCGACATGCCGCCGACATGGACACGACAGAGGACGCGGCCACCGCGCGGCGAGTGCTTTTCGACGCGCTGACCGGCTTCCTGCGGCGCCTGACGACCGATCGCCCGATGGCGTTGATCCTCGAAGACCTCCATTGGGCGCAACTTCCGACGCTGGCGATGCTCGAACACTTGCTGGCCGGATGCGCCGATGCACGGCTGCTGGTGGTGGCCACCTTCCGCACCACCGCACCGGATCGCTCCGACGAACTGGTCAGCCGGGTCGCCGAAATGCACAGATTCGACGGTGTGCGACGGCTGGATCTCGACGGGCTGGATACCGAGGCGATCGCCGAATTCGTCAATCGCACCGAGCAACTGCCGCCTCCGACGGCGCGCACGGCTGCTGCCCTGCTGCGCGACAAGACCGGCGGCAACCCCTTCTTTCTCACCGAGCTCTGCAACGACCTCGAGGGTCACGGCGGGATCGGTGCGCTGAGTTCACACCAGACCGTTCCGGCGTCGATCGGCGATGCCATCGCCCGCCGCCTCGTCGGCCTCGGCACCGGGGTCCGCGAAATCATCGAGCAGGCCGCAGTTCTGGGCGAATCGTTCGACCTGCCCGCTCTGATTGCCAGCAGCGAAACCGATGCCGCCGCGACGCTGGCAGCGGTCGACGCCGCCGAGGCCGTCGGCCTGATCCGCGCAGTGCCCGGCTCCGACGGTGAGTTCACCTTCGTGCATGCGCTGACCCGGGAAGCCGTAATGGCCAGAATGGCGGCCTCACGCCTGCGCATCATGCACGCGCGCGCAGCCGAAGCGCTCGAAGGCCGCGCTGACCCGTCGGTGGTTCCCCGAGTGGCCAACCACTTCCTGCTCGCCCACGTGCTCGGCTATCACGAGCAGGCCCTGCGTTACGCCCGCGAGGCGGCCCGGATGGCCGAACGCAGTCTGGCATACGAGGATGCGGCGAGATGGTATGAGCGGGCCGCGTCACTGGCCGAACTCGATCTGGCGAATCGCGCGAGGCTCAACCTCAGCGCCGCCGCCAATAATGTCCGCGCAGGCGATTTCGCCCGCGCGCGCGGTATGTACGAAGGCATCAGCGCAATCGACGACCCGCTCATCCGGTTGGAGGCGGCCGTCGGCTACGAAGACGCGAATTGGCGTCCCGGACTTGCCGATTCAAAGGCGGCCGATCTGCTCGCATCGGCGCTGGAGACATGCGGCCTCACTGCCGACGATCCGCGCTATGTGCGCGCGCTGGGCAGCTTCGGACGCGCACTGGCCTTCGCCGGCGAGACCGGGCGTGCTCGCGACATCAGTGATCTCGCCATCGACCACGCCCGCAAAACGGGCGATCCGCAGGTGGTTTCGCATGCCCTGGAGACGAGCCTTTGGCACGGTTTGACGCCGGACATGTGTGAAAACCAGTTGGAGCGGTCGACCGAGCTATCGCGAATGGCGTTGTTCCGGCGCGACTACGAGGCGCTCGGTTCGGCGTCCCACTTCCGCGCCCTGGCCAGCTATCAGGCGGGTCGACCGGAGGACCTCGCTGCGTCGACGGCCGACATGCAACGAGCCGGCCAGGCGTCAGGACAACCCTTCTTCGGCTTCGTCGGCGCTTGTGCGCAGGGAGGGCTGGCATATCTTCGCGGTGACTTCGCCGCTGCCGAGCGCTGGGCCGAAATCGCCCTGCGCACAGGCAGTCTATTGGGCGCAGACACCACAGAGGGCTCGTACGGAACCCAGATGTTCATGATCCACCGGGAAACCGGTGACCTCAAGCGCTTCAGCCGATTCCTCGATGGCAGCGAGACTTTCGCCGACCGCTGGGTGCCCGGTCTGCTTGCCCTCTACACCGAGGTCGACTGCGAACACGGCATGACCCGAGCGCTCAACCATCTGCTGAGCCGCAATCTCACCGAGCGCACCGCGGCTGCGCAATGGCCGATGGAGCTGGTCTTCATGGTGGAGGCGGCGTTAGCACTCGGCGATCGGGAAGCGATCCATGCGTTGCGCCCCTTCCTTGCCCGCTATGAGGGCAAAAACATCATGTCGGGTCAATTCGTCGCGATATTCGGCAGCGCGGATCGCTACCTCGCACGGATCGCCGCACTCGCGGGCGACGATGACTCGGCTGAGGCTTATTTCACCGCCGCACTCGAGATGGACAGGCGGATGGGCTCCGTGGTGCATGTCGCGGAAACTCTTGCGCGCCAGGCGTTGTACGCGAACCAGCGGGGGCGCTCCGAAGACTACCGGCGGCTGATCGACGAGGCTCGCGCGGTCGCCGCACCGATCGGCCAGACCCGCGTGCTCGACCTGCTGGCGTCTGCGCAGACGAGTGGTCCGGACGGCCTGACGGAGCGCGAGGTCGAGGTGCTGCGGTTGCTGGCGGCCGGGTTGAGCAATCGCGCGATCGGCGAGCGCCTCTTCATCAGCACGAACACCGCGGCCAACCACGTTCGCAGCATCCTGCTCAAAACCGGCGCCGCCAATCGGACGCAGGCAGCGATGTATGCCGCCGAGCACGAGTTGCTCGCCTGAGGATCAGATCGCCGCGACGGCCCCGTCCGGGGTGAGCCGGTCGGTGACCTCGACCAGGACGTCGGCGGGAAGGCCGGCCCGCGCCGCCGCAGTCTTGATGGCCTCTGGAGACGGCGCCTCGTAGAGGCAGTAGGTCTTCCGCTTGTCCGCCGACAGGAATGAATACAACCAACGGACGCCTTCTTCGGCGTTGATCCGATTGATGCCGTCGGCGGCTTCCAGGCTCGGTTCGAGCTCTTCGGCGAAGTTTCGTTCGACCATGAATATCGGCACAGCAGGCCTCCTCTGTACTGCATGACGGCCGAGCGGTACGGCTGGTTCATTCTACGGCCGGACCGATTCAATCGAGGAAGAGGTCTCTGCACCCGACTGCCGAATCAACAACGGCTCAGCTGCCTCGAATTCCCGCTTCGGGTGTGTCAGAGATCAACCGAAACCAGTGTCAAGAATCAGCCGATGCCATACGGGGGGCTACGGCGGCTCTGAATTCGGCGAGCCGCAGTGGCGCCGGCATGGGCTTGGACTGCGGCTCAGGGCCAGCATTGACAGCGGCGCCGAACAGCGATGAGACACATTGTTCTTTGACCGCCTCGAGCATGGCGACGAACATGTCAAAGCCCTCGTGCTGGTATTCGACCAGCGGGTCGCATTGAGCCAGCGCGCGTAGACCGATGCCCTCCTTGAGGTAGTCCATCTCGTAGAGGTGATCCCGCCACTTGCGGTCGAGCACCTCGAGGATGACGTCGCGTTCCAGCTGACGCATCGCGCCCACACCCGCAAGCTTTTCGACCTCGGCCTCCCTGCGGCCGAAGGCGCGCTCGGCGTCTTCGATCAGCGCGTCGAGCAACGTCTTGCGGGCCAGCCCGCCAGACTTCGACGCAAAGAGCCTCAGCGAGTGTTGTTCGATGCCAATGGGATACAGCGCCTTCAGCGCTGTCCACAGCCGCTCAAGGTCCCAGTCCTTCGGGTGGCCCTCCGCGGTGGCGCCGTTGACGTAGGCGGTGAGGACGTCGACCACCATGTCGTGCATCTGTTTCTGCAGGTTCTCGCCCTCGAGGATGCGACGGCGCGCGGCGTAGATCGACTTGCGCTGCTGGTTGATCACCTCGTCGTACTTCAGGACGTTGCGGCGGAGCTCGAAGTTCTGCTGCTCCACCCGCGTCTGCGCGCTCTTGATCGCGCGGGCGACCACATTCGCCTCGATGGGCACGTCGTCGGGCATCTTCAGCCGGGTCAGCATTTTCTCCAGGTTCACGTCGCTGAACCGTCGCATCAGCTCGTCTCTCAGCGACAGATAGAACCGCGACTCACCGGGATCGCCTTGGCGGCCGCACCGCCCGCGCAGCTGGTTGTCGATGCGCCGCGCCTCGTGACGCTCGGTGCCCAACACGTACAGCCCGCCGAGGGCTGTGACTTGCCGCGCTTCCGCGTCGGCCTCCGCCTTGACCTTCGGCCGCTCCTCTCGCCAGGCCTGCTCGTAATCATCGGGAGTCGCCACGGGATCCAGCCCCCGGGCACGGAGCCGCTTGTCGGTCAGGAAGTCGACGTTTCCTCCGAGCACGATGTCGGTGCCGCGGCCGGCCATCTCGGTGGCCACCGTGATCGCGCCGCGTCGGCCGGCCCCGGCGACGATTCCAGCCTCTTGGTCGAGGTGTTTGGCGTTGAGCACATTGTGGAAGATGTCTCGCTTGGTCAACTGCCGCGACAGGTACTCCGACTTCTCCACGCTCGTCGTGCCGATCAGCACCGGCTGTGCCTTGGCGTGGCGCTCGACAATGTCTTCGACCGCCGCGTCGAACTTGAGTAGCTCGCTCTTGTAGATCACGTCCGGCTTGTCCTCGCGGATTACCGGCTTGTTAGGGGGAATGGTGACTACTCCGAGTTTGTAGATCTCGTGGAACTCCGACGCCTCGGTCTGCGCGGTACCGGTCATACCTGCGAGCTTGTGGTAGAGGCGAAAATAGTTCTGCAGTGTGATCGTGGCCAGCGTCTGGTTTTCGGGCTTGATCTCGACGCCCTCCTTGGCCTCGATGGCCTGATGCAAGCCCTCGTTGTAGCGCCGCCCGATGAGGATTCGACCGGTGAATTCATCGACAATCAGGACCTCGCCGTCATCGGTGACGACGTAGTCGTTGTCGCAATGGAACAACTCCTTGGCCTTCAATGAATTGTTGAGGTAGCCCACCAGAGTCGAATTCGCCACCTCGTAGAGGTTCTCGACGCCAAGCTGGTCTTCGGCCAACGCCACGCCTCGCTCTAGCAAGCCGACCGCGCGCTTGCGCATATCCACTTCGTAGTGGAGATCTATATCCATCAAGTCGGCGATCCGGGCGAACTCGGCATACCAGTTCGACGCGTTATCGGCGGGACCCGAGATGATCAACGGCGTGCGCGCCTCGTCGATGAGGATCGAGTCCACTTCGTCGACGATTGCGAAGTTGTGCCCGCGCTGCACCACGTCGGCCAGAGTGTGCACCATGTTGTCGCGCAGATAATCGAAGCCGAACTCGATGTTCGTGCCGTAGGTGATGTCGGCGTTGTAGGCGGCGCGCCGCTCGCCGGGCTTCATTTCCGCAAGAATCACCCCGACGTCGATGCCGAGGAAGCGGTGCACACGGCCCATCCACTCGGCGTCGCGCTTGGCCAGATAATCGTTGACGGTGACGACGTGCACGCCCCGGCCGCCCAGCGCGTTCAGGTAGGCCGGCATCACGCATGCGAGGGTCTTGCCCTCACCGGTCATCATCTCAGCGATGTTGCCGAAATGTAGTGTCGCGCCGCCCATTACCTGGACGTCGAAGGGCCGCTGGCCGAGGATTCTCCACGCGGCCTCACGGGCTACGGCAAACGCCTCCGGCAGCAGGCCATCGAGGCTTTCGCCGGCGGCGTGGCGCTTTTTGAACTCGTCGGTCTTGGCGCGGAGTTCGGTGTCTGTGAGCTTCTCGATGCCGTCGGAGAGGCTGCCGACATAATCCGCAATCCCCCTGAGGCGCTTGACCATACGACCCTCGCCAAAGCGCAGCAACTTCGACAGCACAGTAATCCGTCCTCAGGCTCGGCGGACCTGCGGATTCTCGATCACGTCAACAGCCTGCCAGCGATGCGTGCGCTCGTGAACGACCGATGGAGGTCGACAACGACGACCATGGCAACAACAACCTGGGACCTAAGTCCCTTCAACCCCCAGGGGTATCGGTGTGCACTCGGCGAAGGCGGTCAAGTCCGACCAGCTAATCCAGACGATTGGGAATGCAATGACAAGCACGACCACAGCACCCGTCGAGACCTCTCCTGGTGAGCTGAGCTGGAAGCTGGTGCACACCGAGCCGGGAGCGCTGGTTTATTCGGTGCCCGGGGTCAATCCGCCTGCGCAGTCGCTCGTGCGTCGCGTGACCGGCCGAACCGGTAGCGAGTGGGTGCCGTCCGGAACGCCCGCCACGCATGCCGAGCCGAGCGAGCACCCGGTGTTGCAGTACGCCGAATACATCGGCCGCGTCGGGCTGTTGGCGGCCGCCCTGGGCGTGGGGGCCGCGGTGGCCAACGTGCCGGGCATCGCCTGGGCAGAGCCCACCGACTCGGGCTCCACCACCTCGTCAACGTCAACCGCGGCCACGTCGGAGTCGACGACAACCGAGTCCGACACGTCATCGACGAAGGGTGGCGAATCGCCGACCTCGCCAAGCAGCCCCACGACGACGGTAAGTAGCTCCGGCGGCGCGCAGACATCCTCCACCCTCAGCAGCCCGCAAACCTCCACGCCCTCTGGGACGTCCACCGCCTCGCCGGAGACATCGACCGCGGTGTCGGCGCCGGGGGACGCCAGCCCGCCGGCGGTGGTGCGCAGCTCCGGCGGCGCGCTGACCTCTACCACCCGGCGTGGCCCCAAGCCCGTGCGCGAGGCTCCGGCGCAGCAACCAGCCGCACCGGCCGACGAAGAGCCCGCCGCCACCAGCCAGACCGCCGGCCACGAGCCGACTGCGCCTGCCGCACCCAATACAGAAGCTCAACAGCGCGACCAGCAACCCGAGCACAGCGCCGTCCCGGCTATTCCCACGCCCAAAACCTGGGAGCACCACGGCTCGGAGACGACGGCCGGACCCGTGCAGCTTCCCAGCCGCGGCGCCCCACCGGCAGCCCACACCGGCACCTCTGCCGGTACCACGGGTTCGGCCGACCATGAACGTGCCGAAGCCAACCAAGCCGGCTTGCCGGTGCGGCCCGCCACCACCGCCTCGGCGTCGACGCCCGCCTCAACGGTCACCCTGGCCCACAGCCCGCAGCCGGTGAGCACCCAGCCCGGCCCGACCGCGTCCACCATGCCTTCAGCTGCGCCAATCAATGTGGTCACAGACCTGCTCGGCACGCTGGGGCTCGCCCCGCTGGGCAACACCACCAATGCGCCGGCTCCGGTGGGACCGCCCACCACGTGGGCGGTGCTGGACGTGGCGCGCCGCCAAAAAACCCGGGCCGACGACCACGGCACCACCGGCGCTGCCGGCCCGGCCCCCACCAGCCTCGTGGAGGGTGCCGCCGGGCCCGACGGGGCGATCAGCGGCGCACTGCCGTTGGCCAATCCCGCCGAAGCCCTCACCTACCATGTGGCCGGCGGCCCCGCACACGGCACTGTCGCTATCCACCCCGACGGCACATTCACCTACACCCCCAGCACACCCGGTGACGACGACGAGTTCGGGCTGCAGGACAGCTTCACGGTGACGGTCAGCGACGCCGACGGCAACAGCAGCACTGTGCCGGTCACCCTCGCCACCGAGCCGGCCACCACCGCACCCACCATGAGCCTGCGAGTCAGCGACCCTGGCGGCAATGACGCGGTTCATATCTCTGTCGCCCCGACCGACCCTGGCACCGATCAGCTCGGTCACTTGGTGGTGCACAACCCGTCCTACGCCACCACCCCGCTGACCTACGACGCCTCCACCACCATCGCGGGAACCGCTGCGATCGCGCAGGCGGACGAAGCTGTCGTCGACACCATCGGCGTCGGCGGTACACCGACCCATATCGCGGTCAGCCCCGACGGCGGCCGCGCCTACATCATCAACACCACCGGCAAATCAGTATCGGTGATCGACACCGCCACCAACGAGGTCATCACCACGATCCCCGTTGGCCGAACACCCACCCAAGTCGCAGTCAGCCCGAACGGCACCCGCGCCTACGTCACCAACACCACCAGCAACACCGTGTCAGTGATCGACACCGACCCTGTCAGCGCCACCTACAACACCGTCATCGCGACCATCCGCGTCGGCCGAACACCCACCCAAGTCGCAGTCAGCCCAAACAGCAGCCGCGCCTACGTCACCAACACCACCAGCAACACCGTGTCAGTGATCGACACCGACCCTGTCAGCGCCACCTACAACACCGTCGTCGCGACCATCCGCGTCGGCTGGACACCCACCCAGATCGCCGTCACCCCCGACGGCACCGCCTACGTCACCAATGCGACCAGCAAATCAGTGTCGGTGATCAACACCAGCACCAACACCGTCATCAGAACCATTCGCGTCGGCTGGACACCCACCCAGATCGTGGTCAGCCCCGACGGCACCTCCGCGTACGTCACAAACACCGCAAGCAACACGGTGTCGGTGATCAATACCAACCCTGTCAGCAACACCTACAACACCGTCGTCGCCACCATCCGCGTCGGCCGAGCGCCCACCCAGATCGCGGTCAGCCGCGACGGCACGCTCGCCTATGTCACCAACACCGGCAGCAAGTCGGTATCGGTGATCGACACGGCTAACAAAACTGTCATCGATACCATCGGCGTCGGCAGGGCACCCACCCAGGTGGCGCTGAGCCCCGACGGGGCCCTGGTCTACGTGACCAACACCGGCAGCAAGTCGGTGTCGGTGATCGACACCGCCACCAACACCGTCGTGAATACCGTCAACGTCGGCAACGGCCCGATTGCGCTGGCGATCGTGCCTGGCGGCACCGGGCCCGTCGTCACCCAGCCCACCACGCCGAGCACGACAGACCCGACCACCGGCGCGGGGACCGGCTACCTAGGTGTAGTGGACCCCGACGGCGATCCGCTCACCATCACGGTCACCAGCCCCCCCGCTTATGGCACGGTAACCTTCGACGAAACCACGGGCGCATACACCTACGTCCCCAACCAGGCCGGGCGCATCCGCGCCGGACTCGGCCTTGGCAACGAAGACGGCTTCACTGTCAACATCACCCAACCTGGCAGCACGACCCAAGGCGCCCAGATCTACGTCGTCAACACCAACAGCAACACGGTGTCGGTCATCGGCGCCCAACCCGTCCCCGCCGCCCGAGCGATGACCGCCGCAGCGGCGCCCGCAGCGCTCGCCCAGGACGGATTCTCCACCGAGGTCATCGTTACCGAAATCCCAATCGCCCCGGCCCATTTTGAGGCCGGTGCGCCGATCCCGGTGATCAACCCGTACGGGCTGGCGGTCAGCCCGGACGGCACCCGCGCCTACGTCGTAGGCGCCAACGTCGTGTCGGTGATCTATACCGACAACAACAACGTGATCGGCGACCCCATCCCCGTAGGCGCCCAACCCACTCGGGTGGCGTTCAGCCCTGACGGCACCCGCGCCTACGTCACCAATGAAGGCAGCGACACCGTGTCGGTGATCAACACCGACACCACTCCCGACAACCCCGACTACAACAAAGTCATCGCCACCATCCCGATCAACGCCACCATCCCTGGCAACAGCACCGGCCCGATTGCGCTGGCGGTGATTCCCAACGGCCCGGCGGCCGGCACCATCTACGTCGCCAACCTCAACGACGGCAGCGTGTCGGTGATCCACGCCGACACCTACGCCGTGGACCCCGTCCCCATCCCGGTGGACTCCGGCCCGCAGGGGATAGCGGCCAGTCCCGACGGCACCCACGTCTACGTCACCAGCGCCACCCCCGGCGGCCGAGTGTCGGTCATCGACACCACCACCGACACCGTCATCAAAACCATCAAGGTCGGCGACGGCTCATTCGCGGTGGCGGTCAGCCCCAACAGCGACCGCGTCTACGTCACGGGCGGTTTCCTCGACGCCGACGGCATCGGACACTGGACCATGTCGGTCATCGACACGGCCGACCCCAACCCCGACATCTACGACACCGTCACCAGCGCCACTGAGGTCAACGAATTCGCAGTTGGGTTGGCGCTCAACCCCGAAGGCACCTTGGCCTACATCACCCACTACAACGACAGCAGCATGTCTGTCATGGACATCGCCGCACCCACTCCCGAGTTCCTCACCACCCTGAAGGTGGGCGACTCCCCGCTCGTGGTGGCTGTCACCCCCGTCAACGATGGAAACCTCATCTATGTCGCCAACGACAACCCTTACGACTCCGACAACACCGTCACCGTCATCTCCATCGTCCCGGACGGAGCTACGCCTTAGCCCAGCTGTTCGCAGGGCAGAATGCGCGAGCGTGACGCCGCAGGACCGGATCGCGCATGATCCGGAATCCTCGTGCCATGGCCAATCAGCCTGTGCGCATGGGGAACTCATCGCGCGGTTCGCCGTGCCGTCCATGCCCCTACGATCGCAGCACCGATCGGCCAGACCCGCGTCCTCGAGAAGACCGGCCGAGTCACGCGCAATCAATCCGATGCGGAGTTCTCTGTTCGCGAACCAGGTGCGAATACCTCGACGTCGAGTTTCGCGATCGCTCCATTAAAACGGAACGGACGTCGGTCGAAGTAGTCGGGCGAAACGGGTGAGCCGAGGTCCACACCCACCCCGAACGTTTCACTGGCTGTAAAGGCGGCTGGCACAGTCCTGGCCACGACGACCTTGCCGACCTCGATGTCATCGACGGCGAGGGTCACCACCGCCGGCGCCATCGGCTGCGGCGAGGAGAATCTCGTATCGACGGTGATGACGTGCTCACCGGGGACAACCGGCGTCGAGCTGCGCGCTTGAAAGCGGTCGATGATGAGCATGTTGTACTCGTAGACCAGAACGCCAGCGACCATGAACAGCGTCAGACCTCCGGAGAATCCGCCCAGTGCGTAGAGCACGCCGCTGGCCGCCTCGGGCACCGTGAGCGCGATGCGGACGTGGCTGTCCTGTCGTCCCAATCCCGGGGCCGTGAATTCGGGCATCCGGGTGCAGGTTCCGTCGAATCGCCATCTTGCGTACGGGGACGCCGCCCGATCCTCGGGATGGATCCGTAGCCACAATCCGGCTCCGATCGGCCACACCAGATTTTCCCTCGATACTTCCTTGAAAAGGGCCTTCAACTCCCCCAGCTTTTCCGGGTGGACGGCGGCGAGGTCGTCGGCCTGGGAGAAGTCGACGTCGAGGCGGTAGAGCTCCCACGGTTCGCTATTGGCGTCCCAGGTGGCCAGCCGTTGTGCTGTGCCCGGGGTGTCCCACGGCACGAAAGGTCCAAAGGCGCAGGCGAACCAGCCGTCGGAGTAGATGCCGCGGCTCGCACTGTTCTCGAAGTACTGCACCTTCTTGCGAGTGATCTCGTTTGGAGAGTCGAAGGTGTAGGCCAAGCTGACACCGTCCATGGGTTTCTGTTGGTGGCCGTCGACCACGCTGGGATGCGGGATGCCGAGGACCTCGTAGATGGTGGGAACAATGTCGTTGACGTGGTGGAACTGATTGCGCATCGCGCCGTCGGGGACGATACGTCGCGGCCACGACACGGCCATCGGGTTGCGGGTGCCGCCGAAGTGGCTGGCCACCAGCTTGGTGTGGTGAAACGGGGTGTTGCCCGCCCACGCCCAACCCGCGTGATACATGTTGTCGGTCTTCGGTGTGCCGAGAGCGGCCAGCCCACCCAGCCCGTCAAGGGCTGCCAGCTGTTCGTCGACGGTGACGGGAATGTTGTTCTGCGCCAGAAGTTCACTGATACTGCCCTTCTGACCCTCGGCACTCGAGCCGTTGTCGCCGAAGATGTAGAACACGATCGTGTTCTCGGTCTTGGCCAGTCGGTCCAACTCGTCCAGGATCCGACCGACCTGAACGTCGACGTGCTCCACGAAGCCCGCGAAGACCTCCATCAACCGCCGTTGGAAGGGCCGCTGCGCGTCGGGGATGTCATCCCAGCCCTGCATCGTGTCGGCCCGTGGCGTGAGTTCGGCGTCGTCGGGGATCCAGCCGCACTCCTTCTGTCGAGCGAACACGCGCTCGCGGTAGGCGTCCCAGCCGTCATCGAACTTGCCCACGTATCTGTCCGCCCATTCGCTGAAGACATGATGTGGACCGTGCGCTGCGCCGGGTGCCCAATACATCAGAAACGGTCGATCGGGCGCGAAGGCCTCGTGCTTGCCCAGCCAAGAAATGGCGCGGTCCGCGAGATCCTCTGACAGGTGGTATGTCTCGTCGTGCGGCGGCTCGATCGGGTTGAGATTCTCGTAGAGCCGTGGTTCCCACTGCGAGGTCTCCCCGGCGATGAAGCCGTAGAAATAGTCGAAGCCGTGGCCGGTCGGCCAACGGTCGAAGGGCCCCATCGCCGTGGTCTCGGTCGCCGGCGAATTGTGCCACTTGCCGAATGCAGCCGTGGCATACCCGTAATGTTGGAGGACTTCGGCCACCGTCGCGGTGTCCTTGCCGATCACTCCCGTGTAGCCGTCCCAGTCGACCGCGCGCTCGGCGATGGTTCCAGAATGGACCCGGTGATGATTTCGGCCGGTCAACAAGGCGGCACGAGTCGGCGAGCAGATCGAGGTCGTATGGAAAGTGTTGTACGAAAGACCATCTCGTGCAATGCGTCGGAAGGCCGGGGTGGTGACCTCCCCCCCGACGACGTCAGACAGTCCGAACCCGACGTCGTCGAGCAAAACGATCAAGATGTTCGGCGCATCAGAAGGCAGGCGCCGGGAGCGCTCTCGACGGTGATGGGTCGACTCGGCGAGGGTGAAGCCCGCCGTGCTGGCCGACGGGGTCGGCGGGAAGGGAAGCACCGATCCGTCAGCTACCGTGGCGTCCGTCATCGCATCCCACTTCCACTCGGGCGCCGCTGCGACGCCGCAAACGGTTCCGATGCCAGTAGGCATACAGAAGTCCCACAACGACATTGACAGCCAGGTAGATCAGGACTGCGGCCCTCAGGTTGTGATCCGGATAGTTCGCCGCCGCGACCGCGAGGGCCGTGCCGGGATGGCGGCATGCGGCAGAGAAGGCCAGCACCGCTGAGTGTTCGGGCTCCGGGCCGCCCAACAGATGCCCGACGGCGAAGCCCGCCACGACGAACACGGTGATGGCGAGGAGCGTGCCGTTGCCGACAAGGCGCCAGACGTCCGGTGCCGCGGCGGCGATCAACACGACCACCGCAAGGGGCATGAACACCTTGCCTGCCCGGTTCACATGCTTGGCGACGGTGTCGGCGAAGCGAGGCGCGAAAGCCCGCGTCACCATGCCGACCAGCATCGGTAGCAGGATGGATGTGGATGTGACAACCGCTATGGCTGCGGGCGTAGTGACATACGTTCGGCCGAATACCGAGCCGAGCATTCGGACGGCCAGCGGGACCAGTGCGATGGACAGCACCGCCAGCACGACCATCAAACCGAGCCCGTAATTCTGGCCCCCGCCGGCCTTCGCCTCCCGGGTCGGTAGCAGTGGCGGCAACGGCGAGATGGCCAATGCCACCAGCGCGATCTCCACCGTAGGCGTGAAATCAAACCACCGGGCCAGCAGCACGGCCACCGCAGGCATCAACACCAGCACGGCGAACAACGAGCGCACCAGCAACGCCGGACGGCGGAACAGATACAGCAGGTCGGCGAACTCCGCCCTGAGTCCGTAGCCGAACACGATGACTAACAGGCTGAACTGGAACGCGACGACGACGAGGTACTTGAGATCCACAACCCGCCTCTTCTACTGCTTCACGAGCGCGATCTTCATCTGGGCTTCGTAGTCTCCGACGTGCTCGCCACTAACATCTACGATCACCCGATGAATCCGATGGCTGAAGCGGAATGGCGCGTGGTATTGGGGAGTGACGGTCGATCCGGTGTCCGCGCCGACGAGCATCGCGCCGCCCTGGGCCAACCGCAGCGGTGTCGTCACCGGCAGGTCGCCGCGACCGACGTCGACACCGTCGACGAAAAGCCGAACCCGACCCGGAGTTCCTTTGCCGTTCTTGATATCTGGCCTGCCGGTCGGCTCGAACTCCATGCTGAGGAAGTGGCGGCCGGCGGGCACCGCAGTCTCCGACTTCACATGAAAAATCTCCTTGGCGACGTAGTTGTGGGCGAAGCACAGCAGTCCGTCTTGAACGTAGAACGCGATTCCCCCGTCGTTGCCGCCCATGCTCAGCAACACGCCCTCGGCACCCTCGGGGGCGTCGACTTCGGCATTGACCGAGTACGGCCGATTCAGGATCTTCGGCGCCGCCGCCGCCGGAATCGATTGCGTGTCTGGATAGAGCACGTAGCGATCGCGACTCTGGGCGATTTGCGGGCGCTCGTCGGCGATCCGGGCGGTGGCGCGGCTGTCGATGGGGAGGACGTTGTAGCGGCCCGCCTCGGTGTACCACATCCCGATCATGGCGATCAGGCGTGGACGTTCCCGGTCGGCTAGGTTGGTCGTCTCGGCATAGTCCTCGTCGACGTGGTACAGCTCCCATCCCGACGCATCGAGTTCGGTGAGCATGTCGGCGGTGATCACGTCGCCGAACTTGTGTTCAGATTCGACGAACGATGTTCCAGGCCAAGGGCATACCGCCCGCCACCCGTCGTGGTAGAGGGAGCGGTGGCCCAGCATCTCGAAGTACTGGGTGGTGCGCCGGGTCGGTGCCGCGGCGTCGGCGAACGTGTGACGAAAGCTCACGCCTTCGATCGGTGACTGTGTCACCCCGGCGATGGTCCGCGGCGGTTCGATGCCGAGGGCATCGAGCACCGTGGGCACCATGTCGATGATGTGCGTGTACTGCGTTCTCGTCTCGCCGCGGGTGGCGATGCCCCGCGGCCAACACACGATGAACGGGTCGGTAACGCCACCGCGGTAGGTTTCGCGCTTCCATCGCCGGAACGGCGTATTGCCGGCGTGCGTCCAGCCCCACGGAAAGTGATTGAAGACCAGCGGGCCCCCGATGTCGTCGATGTGCGCCAAACCGTCCTCGACGGTGTCGGGCACGTTGTTGAAGAAGCGGCACTCGTTGACCGAACCCGTTGGTCCTCCTTCGGCACTCGAGCCGTTGTCGGAGACGAGCATGATCAGGGTGTTGTCGTACTCGCCGAGTTCCTTGAGAAAGTCGAAGAGTTCGCCCAGGTAGTGGTCGGTGTGTTCGAGGAACCCGGCGAAGACCTCCATCATGCGGGCGTAGAGTCGCCGCTCATCTGCCGAGAGTGAGTTCCATTCCTGCACATCGGGATCATGGCGGGACAGCACCGTGCCGTTCGGCAACAGCCCGAGCGTCTTCTGCCGCTCGAACACCCGCTCGCGGTAGACATCCCAGCCTTCGTCGAAGGCACCCCGGTACTTGTCGGCCCATTCCTTTGGCACGTGGTGAGGCGAGTGCATCGCGCCAGGGGCGAAGTAGAGGAAGAACGGTTTGTCGGGCGCGACCTGCTTGGCGTCGGCGATCATGCCCTTCGCCTTCTCGACGAGATCGGGGGTCAGGTGATATCCCTGGTCGGGTGTGGTTTCGGGTTCCGTCTGCGAGTTGTCGCGCACCAGTTCTGGGTAGTACTGATGGGTGTCGCCGCCCAGGAACCCGTAGTACCGCTCGAAGCCTCTGCCCAATGGCCACCGGTCGTACGGCCCGGCGGCGGTCATCGTTTCCTCCGGCGCGAGGTGCCACTTGCCGACGCAGTAAGTGTTGTAGCCCTGCGCCTTCAGAATCTCGGAGAGGAATCCGTTCTCGAAGGGGATGTAGCCATCCGAGCCGGGAAATCCGGTGGACCCGTTGGTCAGACACGCCAGGTGATTCGAATGATGGTTGCGGCCGTTGATGATGCACGAACGCGATGGCGAGCACAGCGCGGTGGTGTGCATGTTCGCGTACAGCAGGCCCTCAGCGGCCAACGCGTCGATGTTCGGCGTCGCGATCGGGCTTCCGTAGCAGCCGAGATGTCCGAAGCCCATGTCGTCGATGACGACGAACACGACGTTGGGCGCGTCCGGCTTGGCGCGTGTCGGCGCAGGCCAAGCCGGCGCAGACTCGGCGGGAGTGCGCCCGATGACGCCGGCGAAGGCGGTGCCACTCTGGTATTCGTGGATGACCACGATGACTCCCGTCGATTCTGATTCCAGCCGAACGGCACAGGCGCGGTTCAGCTGTTGCCACTACTTGGTCGACGATCCCGGTGAGCACCTTCCCAGGCGCGATGCGAGCCGGCCAATGCACCGGTGCCGAAACGCGGTAGGCGCCCATAACAGCTCAGGTTGCTCTGGCCGGCATCGCCGCCCCGCAGGATCAGGATGTCGGGCTTGCCAGCCATCAGCCGCGCCTTTCGTTCAATGCCCCCGAGCGTTGCCTCGGGTGTAGAACACATTCCGGTGTCACGGCCATGCCAGCTAGGGCCATTTGACATCACGCTGGGCCAATCCAGATTTGGCGAGAACTAAACACGGAGCGCCTGTCGTCTCAAATCGGGGCCGACAGATGGGCCCTGCGAAGTTCTGCATGACCCAAGACACGACCCAGTAGTTGACCGCCGCGCAAGCGTGCATGTCGCTGCGCTTGCTGCCGTCAAGTTTGCCGGTCATCGACTCGCGGCTTCTTCGCTCACGAATCGATGAGCCCTGACTGGATGAGCGCGGCGTCCACAAACCGCTGAACCGGACGAGACTGGAAGAAACCGGTGTGACCGCCCTTGTACCAGACGATTTCAGGTCTTCCCCAGTGTTCCCAGAGGCGGACGACTTGCTCGCGCGGATGCACGAGTTGGTCAGCGATCCCCGCATAGATGAAGCGGCCCCGCATCGGAACCCGGGGAGTCAGCGACAATGGCGACACCATCCTGCCCAGCGGTTCCGCCAACGTGACGGTCTCACGGCGCGGGTCAGTGCGGCTCATCCCGGCGTGGCGGCTGAGCAGTCCGGTCAGATCGGCGACCGGGACGCCGAGGATCGCGCAGGTCAGACCCTCCTCGAGACTGGCGACCAGTGCTGTGATGTAGCCACCGAGGGAGATGCTGTTAAGGCCGATTGGCGAGTCCGGCTGCTGCATGCGTATCCAGGACAACAGACGGCGCACATCCCACACCGCCTGGGCTGCGGCGTGGACGTCGTCGAGCACGTCCTCGCCGGGGAACGCCGCGCCCTTCGGCAGGCCGAGCGCACGCGGGCCGTGCATCGGAAGGACTGGGAGGACCACATTCAGGCCGAGATCCTCGTGCCGATGCCAGGCCCGAAACAACGTGAGGTCGAGCAGGCCCCGGCCCATCACGGCACCGTGCACGCACACCAGCCAGGGTCGTGGCTCCCGGTGCCGCAGCAGCAATGCGTACTCGCGGTTGTTGGCGGTATATCCCAGCCATCGGTCACGGCCCGGTTCCCCTTCTTGCGGTTCGTAACCGCTGTCGAAGACGAGGCGTTCGTAGGAGCGTCCGGGCGTCGTGACCGGCCGGACCGTCACATCGGTCAGCGGTGGCGGGGCCGCGAAGAACTCTCCGGGTTTGTCCAGATACCCGAGCTGGCCGTAGAAGTCCTGCGCTGCGTGCACTTCGCGGTTGATTCGTTCGAACACGTGCGTGTCGCCCAGCGGCCGGAACATCCGGAAGGCGGTGAGGACGATCTCGTCACGGAACGCTTGCGCCGCGAGCGCGAGGGTGGGGCGCGCTACGGGGAGTTCATCAGTCTGGCGGTCGAAGTAGTCGCGCCATGATCGCGCGTAGTAGCGGCCGGTCCGGCGAAACGGCCTGATCACGTAGTCCAGCGGATTGGCAGCGGGCGGTTGAGATGCAACCACCGGCGGTTCACCGCTGTCGGGTGCAGCCATGTCGGCGAACGCTAATTTCACGCCTGCCGGCCGGCATAGGGACTTAGGTCCCGCTCGATGCGGCCGCTCGCCACTTGGAATGTGCCGATTTACAGGCGACGGTAGGCGATACCGATCATTTTCAAGGGAATTGGGGTCTGGCCAATGGACCCGATGGAGCCGTTGGATGCGGCGATGATCACAGCGGAACTGCTCTCCGACCCGCTGCACACCGCCGCGTTGCTGATCCTGTCTCCGCCCGCGGACGCCGGGTCCGAGTTTGTCGACGAGCTCTATCAAGAGGCGCTGACGAACACCGCAGAACTGGATCCGCGACTTCGCCGGCACCCTCACGTGGGCATCGACACCGCAGGCTTGTGGTCGTGGCGTGCCGACGACACCATCGACATGCGCGAGCATTTGCAGCGCCGCACACTGCCCGCAGGCGCAGATCGTGAAGTGCTGTGGGAGCTGATCAGTGAGCTGCACAGCGAGCCGCTCGACCGGTCACGACCGATGTGGGTGGCGTATGTGATCGACGGTCTGCCGGGAGATCGATTCGCGTTCTATATCAAGGTGCACCACACCGTGGTCGACGGCGTCGCCGGATTGAAAATAATTGCTGATGCCCTAACCGCCGACCCCGAACGCCGGTCGATGCCGCCGATCTATGCCACCGCCCCGAAGCAACCAGCCGAGCACGGAGCCACTTCGCACGGGCGGATCCCGAACCCGCTGTCACTCGTGCGCGCGGCGCTGAACGGCGTCACCTCGGGCCTGGAGGTCATCCGGCACGTAGCTCTCGGCGAAATATCCACAGTGGTCGCGAGTCTCGGTTCAGGGCCTGCCGTTCTGCCGGTCGGCGCCCCCTACACCAGATTCAACGGCCGACTCGGCCGCGAGCGCACCTTCGCGGGGGCCAGTTGGTCGAAGTTGCGCATCCGCGCCATTCAGCAGGCGGCCGGGGTGACCGGCAACGACGTGCTGACCACCGTCGTAGCCGGAGTGCTGCGGGAGTGGCTGACCGCGCAGGGTGAATTGCCGGACAAGTCGCTGGTGGCAATCTGCCCGGTGACAGTGCGCGGACGCGAGCACGCGACCGATGAGGACAGCCACGGAAACCTGTTCGGTTTGGAGCTGGTCCCGTTGGGCACCGAGATAGCCGACCCTGCCGAGCGGCTGGCCCACATCCATCGTGCGATGTCGTGGGCAAAGCACCAGGTGGCGAGCCGCGGGTCGCACGCGACGATGCTGCTTCTCGCGCCGAGTATCGCGTCCACGGTCCTGCCGCCGATCATGCCGTTCGTGCCGCGGTTCCGCCGCGGCTACAACGTGTCGATCTCCAACGTGCCCGGGCCGCAGGACGAGATGTATTGGAACGGGGCGCATCTCGACGAAATCTATCCCGTGTCGACGGCCATCAACGGTCAGGCACTGAACGTGACGATGTGCTCCTATGCCGACCGCGTGACGTTCGGTTATGTTTCCGGCCGCAAGGTGATGCCCGACATCGCGTCGCTGATACCGCTGACCGAGCGCGCCCTCGTTGATTTGGAGACCGCGGTCGCAGTAGCGACGTGAAGTCGCCACACATCAGAGGTGAGGAGTTGCGCTCATGGGTATTTACGCGGTCACCGGATCGGGCTCCGGCATGGGTCGCAAGGCCGCGGAGAAGCTACGCAATGCCGGCCACACCGTCATCGGCGTGGATATCAAGCAGGCGGACATCATTGCCGATCTGTCGAGTGTCGAGGGACGACGCGCCGCCGCCGACGGCGTGCTGACAGCGTCCGGGGCCAGGCTGGACGGCGCCGTTCTTGCAGCCGGTCTTGGGCCGGGCCAAGGGCCTGACCGTCAGCGGTTGATCGCCCAGGTCAACTACCTCGGCGTCGTTGACCTCCTTGACGCATGGCGCCCTGCACTGGCTGCCGCCGGACGCGCGAAAGTTGTTGTTTTCTCCAGTAACTCCACTACGACAACCCCCGTGGTTCCCGCGCGCACCGTGCGGGCATTCATTGCGCGCGATCCCGAGAAGGCGGTTCGCACCACCCGATTGTTCGGCAAGAATGCTTCGGTGATGCTGTACGCCGCATCCAAGATCGCCGTCAGCCGTTGGGTTCGCCTCGAGGCGGTGAAAAGCGAGTGGGCGGGCGCAGGAATACGCCTGAATGCTCTGGCTCCGGGCGCGATTATGACGCCGCTTCTGGAGGAGCAGCTGTCAACGACGAAGCGGGCGAGACTCGTTCGTTCCTTCCCTATCCCGATCGGCGGTTTCGGGGATGCCGAGCAGATGGCCGACTGGGTGGTCTTCATGCTGTCGGATGCTGCGGACTTCCTCTGCGGGAGCATCATATTCGTCGATGGTGGAACGGACGCGTACTTCCGCGCCTACGACTGGCCGAAGCCCGTGCCGGCGTATCGCCTGTTTTCGTACTTCAAACGGTTCAGAGCCGGGAGTGGCCGCGAGTAAGACCGTGATGCGCTAGAAACGCCAGCACCGTTACAGCTGGTGATCCCGCCAGGGGACCACAGCTTGCCTCTAAACCCATGTCCTTCAACCTCTTTGGTTCAGCAGGCGAGCCGCTCTGGCATGCGGACGATCGCTGCAGCTTGCAAGCTTGGTGCAGTACGCCGACGCGATGGCGAACGCAGGTGCTGGAGTGGCTAGAGTTTCCGAGTCCTTGATGGCTGCGGCTTTTGAGCGGACCATTCGCTGCGGGTCAGGGACTTTCGACACTACCTGTGCATACCGTTCGCGCCCTAGCTTGGCTCCAGGAATCAGTGGCGACAGGAAGGCCACGGCAATGACAAGTCCGAGTCTTGGCCCTTCCGGTGTAAACCATGCCGTGCCCTGTCGCGGCTTCGTCACTGCGCGATCAAGTTCTACGGACATGCGTACGGCGACAACCGGCGATCGTGGTGGGGTAAACCGGAACTGTACGCCCTGGGGTTCGAGTCGTGTTCTTGGCCAGCCGTGACATTCGGCGCGCGCCCGTGCGCTTCGGTCTGCTCGCCGGGGCCATCGGCCTGCTCATCTTCCTGGTGTTCTTCCAGCAGACGCTGCTGTCCTCGCTGCTCAACAGCTTCACTGGTGCGCTGCAGAACCAGTCCGGCACCGTCTTGGTTTATAGCTCCGAAGCTCGCAACAACCTAGAAGCGAGCGTGTTGAGCCCTGGGGTCGCTGCCGAGGTGGCCGCCGTCCCGGGCGTGGGCCAGGTCGGACCGCTGGGCGAGGCGACGATGACCGTGCTGGCCAAAGGCCAGCAGATCGACGTGGCAGTAATCGGATCTGAAGCGGGCAAACCAGGCCAGCCCACGAAGCTGATCAGTGGCCGGCCGGCCACCGCACCCGGTGAGGGGGTAGCGAGCTCCGAGGCCACGAGCTTCACCATCGGCGACACGGTCACCACCTCCGCCGGAGGGTCGCCGGTCACCATCGTCGGGCTGACCGGGCAGAGCCAGTTCAATGTGGCGCCGACCCTGTTCGTCAGCTTCGAGACGTTCACCACTCTGCGCAAGGCGGCGAACCCCGACGCAACCATGGTGCTGCCCTCGGCGGTGGCGGTGATCCCGTCGTCGGGCGTCAGCCCGAAGGCGCTCGCGGCCTCCATCAACGCCACGGTGCCGCAGGTGACCGCGCTGACGCGCAGCGACGCATTGGCCAAAGCGCCGGGCGTTTCGTCGACGAAGGGGTCATTCGCAATCCTGCTGGCGCTTGCTGTCGTGGTGGTCGCTCTCGTCACCGCATTCTTCTTCCTCATCCTGACGGTTCAGAAGACTGCAGCCCTGACGCTGCTGCGAGCGGTCGGAGCGCCGGCGGGCTATCTGGTGCGTGGTCTCCTCCAGCAGGTCGCCCTGGTGCTCGGCGTGGCGCTGCTGATCGCCGTGGGGTTGCTCGTGTTGGCTATCGCGGTGGCCAACACTGGCCTCCCGCTGATCATCGACCCGCCGGCGCTCGTCGTCAGCACCGTTACGGTGATGAGCCTTTCGCTGCTGGGAGTGGCCTTCTCGGTATGGCGGGTGCTTCGCATCGATCCGTTTCAAGCCGTTGGCCGCCCCGCGCTCGGGGGCATCGAATGAAGGTAGCGCTGCAGGAGCTACGACGCCGGCCCTGGCGGTTTGCGCCTGTCGTCATCGCCTTGGCGCTCCTGACCGCACTGCTGCTGACCTTGGGCGGCTTGCTGGACGGCCTCTACAACGGATTCACCGGGGCGCTCCGGGCCCAGCCCGGTGCGCTGCTGACCTACGCCGCCGACGCCAAGCTGTCGCTGGTCCGCTCGCGGATCGACGCAGCGACGACAGCTCAGGTCGAGCGCGTGCCGGGTGTCGAGCAGCTTGGTGGCCTCGGGGCAGCCCTGCTCGGGGCCAAGGTCGCCGGCCGGACCACCGAGGCCAGCGTGGCCCTGTTCGGCTATCAGCGAGCGCCGCACGGCGTCCCCGCACCACCGGAGAAGACCGGGCAGGTCTACGCGGACTCCAGCCTGAAGGCCTCCGGCGTCAAGGCGGGCGACACCTTACTGCTCGGGCCCAAGCGGTATCCGGTGTCGGTGGTGGGTTGGGTGTCCGACACCGACTTCCTGCTCCAGGGCAGCTTGTGGGGCACCATCGACACGTGGCGCGAGGTGCTCGGCTCGGCCCGCCCTGACCAGGTGCTGGCGCCCGGTACCTACCAGGTGCTGACGGTCTCGACCGCCACCGGCGCCGACCCTGCCCGGGTCGCGGCTGCCATCGACGCCGCCACCGGCGGTAAGACCCAGACGGTGACGCGCTCCTTCGCCGTCGATTCGCTGCCCGGAATCAAGCAACAGCGGTCGACGTTCAACGCCATCATCGACGCCACGTTGTTCGTGGCGGGCCTTGTGGTGGCGCTCTTTTTCATCCTGCTCACCATCGAACGCGTCGGGATGTACGCGGTATTCAAGGCCATAGGCGCATCGAGCGGCCAGATCTTCGGACAGGTCGTTCTTCAGGCAGTCGTGATCGCTCTCGTGTCCTTCGTGCTGGGCGCCATGCTGGCCTGGGCAGTCGGCAGCGTGATGCCGCCGCAGGTGCCGTTGCAATTCAGCACGGGCCGGGCGATCGAGGTCGCCGTGGGCCTGGCCATCATGTCGACCGCCGGCTCTGCAGTCTCGCTGCGCCGCGTCGTTCGTATCGATCCCGCAACCGCCATCAGCTGAGGCAGGTGGGTCATGGGACATCATCGCGCAGCCGCACTGAAGCTCGAGAACGTCCGTAAGGTCTACCGATCGGGCGACTCCGAGATCGTCGCCGTGGACCATGCCTCCTTCGAGGTTGGTCAGGCTGAGATCGTGGCGCTCGTCGGACCCTCAGGCTCTGGCAAGACGACCCTGCTGTCGATCTCAGGGGGCCTGCTCTCGCCCTCGGACGGCCGGGTGGCGGTAGCCGGAGACGACATCAGCGCGTACGACCCGAAGCGGCTCACCAAGTTCCGGCGCGAGAACGTCGGTTTCGTGTTCCAGAGCGTGAACCTCGTCCCCTTCCTCACCGCGCGCGAGAACCTGCTGGTGGTCGCCGACTTCAGCCGGCGTGACAAGAAGAAATCGGGAGCTCGCGCCGATCAGTTGCTCGGCGAGTTGGGACTCGAAAAACGCGCGGCCAACCTTCCCGCCCAACTCTCCGGAGGGGAGCGTCAGCGGGTGGCGGTGGGCCGGGCGTTCATGAACGAACCCGACCTGGTGCTGATCGACGAGCCGACGTCGGCCCTCGACACCAAACTGGGAGAACAAGTCATGGAGCTCATCGTGACCGAGGTCCGCGCCCGCGACACCGCCGCGGTCATCGTCACTCACGACCTGAGGATGACCCACTATGCCGATCGCACGCTGAAAATCGTGGACGGGATTCTCGGTGATGCCGCAAACCCGTGAAGTGCGGGTAGAACTGCCGACGGCGGCAGGCGGCACCGGAGCGGTGGCGCGTAGGTAGGGTTTGCCGCGATGAACCACGCATCCAACGGCAAGAGCGATGCCAGCTCCCTGACCGGCGTCTCAGAAACGGCACTGATGACGCTGAATGGCCGGGCACACCAGGCACGCCGACCGGACGCGATCATCAATGACCCGATGGCGATCCGGCTCGCCGCCGCCATCGACTACGATTTCGACAAGTTCGGTCGCAAGGGCCAGGAGATGGCATTGCGCTCAATGGCCTTCGACCGGTGGGCGATCGAGTACCTGACCAAGCATCCAGAAGCCACCGTAGTCGCGCTGGCCGAAGGTCTGCAGACCAGCTTCTGGCGGCTGAGCAGTGCGCTGCCCGATGCTCAATTCCGTTGGATAACCATCGATTTTGCGCCCATCATCGAACTGCGCCAGCGACTACTGCCGTCATCCCCCCGAATCACCAACCTCGCGCAGTCCGCGCTGGACTACAGCTGGACGGACGAGGTGGACGCCAGCAATGGTGTGTTCATTACCGCCGAGGGCCTACTGATGTACCTGCAACCAGAAGACGCGATGGGACTGATCACCGAGTGCGCCAAGCGGTTTCCGGGGGGACAGATGATCTTCGATCTGCCTCCAGTCGTTGTCAAGAAGCTCGCGCCGAAGGGCATGCGAGCAACCCGTCGGTATCGCGTTCCGCCGATGCCGTTCAGCCTGTCGGTGTCTCAATTGGCGGCCCTAGTCAACACCGTGCCTGGTATCCGGGCGGTGCATGACCTGCCGATGCCGAAGGGGCGGGGCCTGTTCTTCCACACACTCTTTCCCGCGTTCTGGCGGCTGCCGCTGATAAAGCAGTTCCGCGGCGCCTACACGTTGCTCGAATTTGACTGACCCTTCTTTCCGCCATTTCCCGACTCACCCAACCGGGCCGCACTGCCACTAACCCGGGGGCTGTAGCTTGATCCAGCCCTCGCCCTGGGCCGCCCCGACTCCACGGAAATGGGCAGCAGCATGGCAGTTAGTGCGAAAATGAGGGATGCCGCACGGGCGCACGCCACCCCGCCCCGAAGATGCGCAGGCCGATGCAGCGGAATGGGCGCGCTTCTTCGATTACTTCGGGCACGCCACGGTGCGTCGTGGCATACGAGTCCTCTCCAAGCTCCCGTCCGCCCCGCGGTGTGAAGCCTGTGGCGGCCCGTTCACTGGATTTGGCGGCTGGCTGATGCGACGCGCGGGCAAAAGCCCCTCGCGAAAGAACCCGCGCTGGTGCCAGGCCTGTTTCGAGAAGGCGCCCATGGGCGGCGTCACGCTGTCGGTCGGGGTCCTCTTCGCCGACGTCCGCGACTCGACCGCGCTGGCGGAGAAGCTGCCACCGAAGGAAATGGTCGCGGCCCTCAATCGCTTCTACTCGAAGCTGACTCAGGTGATCGTCCAGCACGGAATCGTCGACAAACTCATCGGCGACGCGGTCATGGGCCTCTACTTTGCGCCGCTCGCGCCCGACGGGCGCTATGTCGATTCCATGGTCAGCGACGCTCACGCGATACTGCGCGCACAGGGTTACGGAACCCCCGGAGGTCCCCTGTTGGAGGTGGGTATCGGTCTTGATGTCGGCCTGGCGTACGTCGGGATCGTCGGCGAAGGCGAGATCCGCGACTTCACCGCGATTGGCGACGTCGTGAACACCGCGTCGCGGCTGCAAGGCGTTGCAATGGGCGGAGAGATCGTCATGTCCGACGCCGTAGCGCGCATCGCATCGGTCGACGGGGGTGAGGTGGTCACGCTCGACCTGAAGGGCAAGGCCGAACCCGTGACAGCGCGCCGGATCACCATCGCGAGCTGAACGGGCTGGCGCATCTACCCTCTGAGCGAGGTACTTTTCAGGCGCGGGAGGAATAAAGCCCGCGACCGGCCGATTACCGATATCCGGTTCGCAGCAAAGCACGAGAATGCTCGTCTTCGCCTGTAGGACAATCCGTTTCACCATGCTAATTGGCGGTCTTGGCGGACAGGTTCCGGCCAGGTCTCGGTATTGCCGGTGACGAAACGGCGACCGGAATCCGTGCGTCGCGGTCAGTTAGATGGAGTCTCGCTCTGCTCGGTATCGGGGTGCAGCCTGGAGACGCCGACGAGCCCACCGGGGTTCTTGGCCGACGTCGGCCACAGAAGAACATGGGTCGGCAAACGAGCGCTAGCGCCGATGCGAGGTCGAAAGCCGTGGTGACGGTGACCAAATGCTCGAAATAGCAAGTGTGGATAGCTGGCAACAGCTTTGAAATCGTGTGAGGCATGAGGGTGGTGCCGTTCGGCAAGCACGCACACACTGCTGCGATTGGCCATAATCCCGCACGTGCCTGTGCCCCGAGGTTGTCCCGGGTTTCGTAGAAGTTGAGGTGGCGGTCCCCCGCTCGAGACCTGCCGTGTGGTAGGTGTCGGGCGTTCCGCCAAGAACTCCTACAGCAAGGGGACCACCATGAAGAAGAGTAGCCAGATTCAGTCCGTGGACGCGAGCGTGACCGCGGTTCCAGAGCGGGTCAGTGTGGCCATGGCCGAGATCGCCGAGAACATGCAGGAGGGTCTGCTGGCGTTGGCGGTGGGCGCCGGCCTGCAGGTGATGGCGGCGTTGATGGAGGCCGACGTGACCGAGCTGGCCGGCCCGAAGGGCCGCCACGATGAGGCGCGTACGGCGGTGCGTCACGGCCATGAACGCGGGTCGGTGACCCTGGGTGGACGGCGGGTGTCGGTGACCCGCCCGCGGGTACGGGCCGCCGACGGCTCCGGGGAGTTGGCGGTTGCGTCCTATGAGTTGTTCACCTCGACGGAGATCCTGGGCAAGATGGCGATGGAGAAGATGCTGGCCGGGCTCTCGACGCGCCGGTATCCGGTCGGGCTGGAGCCGGTCGGCGAGCAGGTCGCCGAAAAGGTCCTTGGCGACAAGCAAGTCGGCGGTCTCCCGCCGGTTCGTGGCGATGACCGAAACCGCTCTGGCCGAGTTGTTGTCGCAGGATCTGTCCGGGCTGGATCTGGTCGCGCTGATGATCGACGGCGTGCACTTCGCCGAGACGTGCTGCATCGTGGCGCTGGGCATCGACATCGAGGGCACCAAGCACCCGCTGGCGTTGGTGGAGGGCTCCACGGAGAACGCGACCTTGGTCACCGGCCTAATCGTCGGTCTGCGGGAGCGGGGCCTGGACGTGACCCGTCCGATGCTGGTCGGCCTCGACGGGTCCAAGGCGCTGCGCAAGGCCGTGCTCGACGTGCTCGATCACCCAGTGATCCAACGCTGCCAACTGCACAAGATTCGGAACGTGAAAGATCATCTGCCGCAACGCCTTCGCACCACCGTGGGGCGCAGGATGACCGATGCCTACCACGCCGGGTCGGCGCTGGAGGCCGAGGCCGCGCTGCTGGCCTTGGCCAAAGAACTCGACCGCACCCACCCAGGGGCGGCGGCCAGCCTGCGCGAGGGGCTGGACGAAACGCTCACGGTGCTGCGCCTCGGGGTGCCGCCCACCCTGGCCCGGACGCTGCGCTCGACCAACTGCGTCGAGTCGATGATCTCGGTGTGTCGTGAGCACGCCGCCAACGTCAAACGCTGGCGCGACGGGCAGATGGCGCTGCGCTGGTGCGCGGCCGGGATGGTCGAGGCCGGAAAGCAGTTCCGCCGCGTCAACGGTCACCTGCACCTGCCGTCACTGCGGACCGCACTCGAACGCGAGGTCGCCGAAACTGTCGTACCCGTCGTGCACAATGATCAGGTGAGCGCAGCCTGATGCTCACCGGACCGCCACCAAAGTTCCACGGAACTCGGGACATCCTCCTGTGCCCCTGGGCGAACTGTTTAACCAGCTTTTGAGGATCTTCTTCTGAGCTTCGGAGCCTGACCTGACCCGTTCTGCGGACGCTTGTTGTGTTGCAGTTCAATATCGCGTCATGCCTGGCAGAATGGCTAGTCGTGGCGGCGACGTGGTTGTCGATTCGGGTGGATTTGATTAGCGGTCATGGTCAGGATTACTGGCCTCGCCCGGGCCGGATCTTCGCCGCGGCCCGTTCACACAGATTCAGTCAGCTCGCCGACGCGATCGATACCGCGTTCGCCCGGTGGGATCGCTCGCATTTGTACAAGTTCGAGTTGGGCGATGGTCGGTTGATCGGCCAGGCCGAATTCGACGACTTTGACCTGGGCGTCATCGACGGTGCTGCGACGACGTTGTCGACGTTGTCGTTGGGTGAGCAGTTCGTCTACGAGTTCGATTTCGGCGACAGCTGGACCCATCTGTGCACGGTCGGGCCGGCACGGATCGACCCGGAGACCGAGCTGGGGATCGTGCCTAGCGGTCCGCTTCCGTATTGGGGGTGGGGTGCGATTCCCGACCAGTACGGGCGACGCTGGGACAGCGACGACCGGGAGAGCGCGGAGCCACCGAATCCGGGTTTGACCGATCTGCCACCACTGCAGCCGGAGTGGGGACCGCAGGCGCGAGGCTAAGCCTCGATTCAGCGTCGCCTGCGGTGTGGTATTCGCAGGCCACCGGTGAGAGGTCACCGATGCCGGGTGTCGTCCCCGCGGGTCGAACCGGCCTTGATCCGCTCGAGATCAATTGCGACAGTTGGCTTTTGAAACTCCGGTTCCAGACAGAGCCGCTTCAGCGCTCTGACTTAGCGTCGCCCACCGCCACGTCCACCGCCCCGTCCGCCGCCGGGACGAGGTCCAGGACCTCCCACACCTGGCCCCGGACGTCCGATACCCGGAGCACCGATACCCGGAGGGCCAGGAATCGGGATGTCGAGGTCGAGGTTGACGTCGACGATATCCGGAACATAGACAGGCAACCACGGATCGACGTACACAACCGGAGGCGGCGGGAATTCGCAGACAACCGTATCGAAGTTCCAGTACATGCCCGGCGGACAAGGTGGTGGGGGCGGTGGTTGGGCGCCGCCGATCGCTGGTGAGGCGAGTTCGATCAGAGGCAGAATTGCCAACACGACGGCAGACACGGCACTGCGTTGTAGCCAAGGCTTCATTGGACATCTTCTCTCAGTTGCCTTCTGCGTAGCGATCCTACGATTCGTGCCCTATCGAGGGGCTCGCTTCAGCGCAGACGATGGCGACCACATGATGCACATCATGACAATGGCGAATATGCCACGCACTCTGGCCAGCCGACCTATCGTATGCCCTCATACGGTGCCTACCACTTGAATCGCCGCGGTAGTCGCAGTCGATGAAGGGAAAGCAGCAATGATGTTGCGGTCACAACGTCTGGCGCGACGCCGGACAGTAGTGGAAGCCCTTGGCGCTGTCGCATTGGCTGGCGCAACGTTTCTCGGGAGCGCCGCGGCGGCAAGTGCTGAGCCGCCCGCGCCGCCGCCACCCGCGCCGCCGAATTGCTCGCCCGCGGATTGGGCGGGCGTCAGGGCGGGCGTTGCCGCAGCGTTGTCGACCTACCTGTTCACCCACCCTCCCGTGAACGACTTCTTCGCGACCCTCAAAGGCCAATCCAGGGACCAAATGCAACCTCAGGTTCAGGCATATTTGGACGCCAACCCGCAGGTTCGGACCGACCTCCAGGGCATCAAGCAACCCGCAGACGACTTCCTGAACCGCTGTAACCAGCAATCGAATCCCTCAGAGACTCCATTGCCCTGAGCGCGCGCCACCCCGCTCGCGACCGTTCCATCTGCGCCGTCACCCGCAAACTGCGTCACATAGAGGGAGCCAGGATCTGACGGTTTTGCGGCCTGACGCGTCCCTCAGCATCGTGATGGGCCAATCACGAGAGCAGCGCCTGACGCGATACGCCGACATCCCGGCGACATGCGATATCGACAATCCGTCTGACGTGGGGCGGGCGGGGCTCGAACCCGCGACCAATGGATTACTGATCGGCCAGACGCGGCGATACCGATCGTTGCTTCTCTTGCCTTGTGTAACAACAGATTTGGTTGTGTGACTCGTCGGGCAGCAACCTGCAAGATCCGGCCGATTCCCAGTCATTGACGGTGAATAAGCGGTAACCGTTCGGGCACTCGGCGGTGCGTCGGTCTCTCGCTGTCCTCTGCCAACGGCCTAATTCCGCACCTAAGGCGTGTCTGACAAATGGCGCAGCCAGAGGGCTGATCGCTCTGAGGATGGCGGCGGTGCGATAGACGATGGCGAGCTTGTCGTAACGGGTGGCCAGCCCTCGCCACTGTTTTGACGCCGTTGAAGCCACGCTCGATGACGTTGCGGCCCTTGTAGTGGGCGCGCACCCGCTCGGGTCGAGTGCGTGCCCTGCCACCACGAGGCGGTCCACTCGAAGGTGTGCCAGCAGATGGTCGAACATCGGGGCGTCGCTGGCTTGGCCCCGCGGAGACCAGGACCACCAACGGCCGCCCGCCCCCGTCGACCAGGTGGTGGATCTTGCTGGTCAAACCGCCGCGAGAGCGGCCAATACCGCGGTCAGGCGGTTCAATGCGTGGATTCGAATTCGACCCAGCCCCCTGTGTGGCAGGTGATGTTGGTGGCGTGCTGATGAGCGCGGGCGATCGTGGAATCCGCCGCCACCGCCCAGTAATGATCCCAACCTCCTCGACGGCCGACAGCAGCTGCGCCAACACCGCAATCCAGGTGCGGTCGGCAATCATGCGCCGATGCCAGGTCCAGATCGTCTGCCACGGCCCGCGAACACGTCGGGCACATCCCGCCAGGCGATACCGCACCGGTACCGGTAGATGATCCCCTCGACTACCGAAGGGCATCACGAAAAGGCCTGCCCTGCTTGCCCGTCCGAACAGTCAACAGACCAGTGACCATCTACCACTGAGCGTCCGACAACAACTGAAACCGCGACATACCCTTAGCCTCAGGCACAACACCCGAAACTTTTGTTACCGCCCTCACGTCTCGCATAGGCTCTGACGTTCGCGCCGTGACCCTTGAAGAACGCTACAGCGGCGAGCAGTGCGGGCGTCCAGTTCGTCTCGTTCGCATCGAGCCGGTCAGGCGTTCCATCCCGACCCGCATCCGCACTAGGTGTATCCATACGTTGGCGTAGCTCCGGGCCGTAATACCTGCAGTTGTTAGCCGAGAGTCCAGGCTTGAAGTCGGCAGGTTCCAGACGGCGTCCGATAGCTTTTTCGCGGCGCTGAAAGTAGGCCCACGCGTTGAGACCCGAACATAAGGGCGGGGCTCCTGACCTACTGGGAATTCGCTGTGACAGGAGCGCCGCGCCGCGCGCGCCTGAGACACTTCGTAACAGCGCAACGGGTCGAAGGGAAGTAGACGTGGCGAGCAAGTTTGACGTCTACGAGGACATGTCCCTAACGCCTGGCCAGTACGTGTTGCGCAAACTGCCGCACATCACCGCGCTGTTCTGGGCGATCAAAATCCTGGCCACCACACTCGGTGAGACGGCCGGTGACTACTTCTCCCAGACACTGGGGCTGGGCACCCTGCGCGCCGCGGTGCTGCTACTCGCCATCTTCCTCGTCGCCGTGACAATCCAGTTGCGCGCCAGCCGTTTTCACCCGGCTCTGTTTTGGACCGTGGTGGTCCTCACCAGCACCGCCGGCACCACAATCTCGGATTTCATCAACTACACGTCCCACCTGGGGCAGGCCACCGGCGCGCTGATCCTCGGCAGTGGCCTGGCTGTGGTGCTGCTGGTCTGGTGGCGCAGCGGCCAAACCCTCAACGTCGAGAACGTCGCCACCCTCACCGGCGAGGTGCTGTTCTGGATCGCCGTCGTCTTCTCCAACAGCCTTGGCACGTCCACCGGGGACTACCTGTCCGGCGGGCTGGGCCTGGGACTGCGACCCGCCGCGCTGGTGCTGACGGCGGCGATGCTAGTGCTGCTGGCCGCGCACTACTTCACCAATATCAACGGCATCCTGCTGTTCTGGATCGCCTTTATCCTGACCCGCCCCTGGGGCGCTGTGGTGGGCAACATCCTGAGCAAGAGCCGCGATCATGGCGGACTGGACTGGGGTAACGCCGCCGCATCCGCGGTGCTCATCGCCGGGCTAGTCGTACTGGTGAGTTACCAAGCTCTCCACATCCGCCGTCATCCCCTGGAGCCGTTGCCGTTGCCGATGAACCGCCACAGCGGACAGCGGCAGCGCCCCAACGGGGAAGTCGTCACCGTGGCGGCACGCTGACGTATCACTTGCGGGTCGCGCTTCAAATCCGGCTCACCGCCACCACCCGAGCCTGTCGACGGTTCAGGGCCGTCGTTCGGCCGTCGAGCAGGCGCGCGCACGGTCGGGCAGCGCCTGGCTCCGGGTAGTGGCGGCGTGGGCGGTGACCGACGGTTGGTCGTCGGTGGCGATGATTGCGCGGATCAAGTCGGCGGCTTCGCTGGCTGATGTGCTCACGCAGGTAGTCGCCGTCGAAGTAACGCGGGCGCGATCATCGAGGCGTTCGGCGGCAACGCGATTCGTATTCGCGTCAATTGCGGTGACTCGCCAACGGTTCCCGGTTCGTACCGGCGGGACCGACTGCGCGCTGTCCAATAGGCGAAGCGTCGCCCTCCCGAATCGACGCCGCTCTTCGTTCGATGCGCACGGCGCAACGATGGCGCGTCAAGCCAAAACAATCTTGCGGGGCGCACTTCAGCTCGCCGTGATGTCCAACGTCCTTGGATCCAATCCGGTTCGAGACGTCCAACCGCTGAGATCGAAGGCTCAACCTAAGGGCGCTGTCGGCCTCACAGCAGACCAGCTCCGCGACCTATTGCAAATGCTTCAGGCATCGAAGTTCTGCCAAGATCACGATCTCGTCGATCCGATCACGCTGTTGATCGCCAAAGTCCTCCGCCGGTCAGAACTTCTCGGCCTGCGTTGAAGGACTTCGAAGAAGCCTGCTCGCTCGCAGTGACCGGTAAAATCATCAGAGTGTTCGGCGAAGGCCTCCAGCGCGTCGACGAGACGAAGTCGGCAGCCGGCCGCCGCACGGTGCCGCTTCCTCAATTCGCCGCGGCCATGCTGCGGGACCGTCGTGCGCTGCCCTACCTCGGAGAGCAGGTGATGATCTTCCCGCGACAGCGGGCACCCTCCGAGACCCGAACAACTTCGGCAAGGAGTGGCGCAACGCCCGCGAGGAGCTGGCGCCCCGAGGTCACCACGCACAGCTTCCGCAAGACGGTCGCGACACTAATCGACGACGAAGGCCTGTCGGCGCGAATCGGCGCCGATCATCTTGGCCACTCGAAGGTGTCGATGCCGCAAGACCGCTACACGACTCGTGGCAGAGTTCACACTCAGGTCGCCGATCTCCTCGACCGAACCGTCGCCAAAAGCGGTGAATAAACGGTGACTAATCAAGATCGAACATCAAAAATGGCTTCTGACGTGGGGCGGGCGGGGCTCGAACCCGCGACCAACGGATTATGAGTCCGCGGCTCTAACCAACTGAGCTACCGCCCCCGGTGCACGGCCTTAGACACTAGCGCCCGCTGGGATCGGCATTTTCAGCCCGTCGACCATGACACTCTCTTCGTTGGGCCGGCGAAGCTCAGCGCGTGCTCGTACGTGGACATGTTGTCGGTGGAGATCTTGTCGTGGACGCGGCGTTCAAACAGAAGACGAAGCACCGGATTGTAGGCGTGGTACGTCTCGTGGAACGTCAGAAGCGTTGTGCCGTCGGGCTGTTCGTCGAGCCGGTGGTATCCCTCGGCGCGAGACCACAGCGGCTTGGCGATCGCCACGTACCGCGACAGTTCGTTCATACGGGCCTCGGTTACCGTCTCCCACGACCTGGCCTTCCCGCCGGACAGCAGGTACCGGGGCACGTCGAAAACACAGGTGCGAACCAGCCCCTGACCGGCTTCGTCGCCTTCGTTGAGGATTTGGATCTTACCCGCCGGATACTCGATGACGCGCGGGAGCGTCGCGCCGGGCGGCGGCGGTGGGTGCAGCACCCGCCACACCTTGCGCGGCGGCGCATCGACCGCGTAGGTCGCCGTGAAGGACCTCATCAGTGCGCTCCCCAGGTATTCCACGACGTGATGTCCTCGACGGGCGGGCGCGCAGCGGGTTTGAAGTCGGTGCCGATGGTGTACGCGACCGGCAGCAGTGCGGCCTGCGTCACGCCGTCCGGTATGCCGAGTATTTCGGCGACCTCGGCGGCCTTGACCAGGTGCAGAGTGGTCCATACCGACCCCAGGCCGCGCGCCCGCAGAGCGAGCATGAAGCTCCACGCGGCCGGGATGATCGACGCCCACGCCGACGCGGCCATCACCAGCGGAGCGCCGTCCAAGCGGCCCTCGACGCACGGGATCACGTGCACGGGAACCTGTGCGAGGGTCGCGCTGAGCGCGTGCGCGCTCTCATAAACCCTTCTGGTCTGCGGATCCTCGGTCGTACGCGCGGCCTGCGCCAGATACTCTTCGCCGCACTTTCGGTAGATGTCGGCGATGGCAGCCCGTTTGTCCGCATCGGTCACCACCACCCATCGCCAGTTCTGCTGATTGCTCGCCGTCGGCGCCTGGACCGCCAGGCGCAGGCATTCGAGGATGACTTCTCGCTCGACAGGACGGTTGAGGTCGAGCCGACGCCGGACCGCCCTCGTCGTCGTCAAGACCTCATCGACCGCTGCAATGTCCACGATGGTCGATTCTTCCAGTCCGGGTGTCGTTGATAGTTGCCGACCTGACGACCTATGTCGACTTACCATCGAACGGCCATGTCGTCACAAGCGAAGACCGAAGGCGCGTTGTCGCCTCGCGCGACCGGCGGCGCCGATTCCATCCGGCCGGCCATCGTGCTCGCCGCCTTGGGCTCGCGCATCGATGTCAAACCCTTCCCGCGAGGGTGCGTGTCTGTACACCGACGCGCCGCACGCGATGTGAATCTCCGCACGGTCACGCAATGGCGAAGGTGCGCTCCTGCATGTGGTTCGGCAGTGTGTCGTGCGCAGACATGCACGCTCGCGGCGGTTGGCGGGGCACACTACGTCGCGGGGGTTGGGGACCGCGCTACGCGGCGGGGGTTGGGGGCCGTGTGCTATGCCGCGGCCGGTCAGCTGGGAGCATCGGCGGCGAGCGACACCGCGATCTTGTTCGCGGCGTTGTGCATCACGTCGACCGTCAACTCGAAGGCCTCTGCCTCGCTGAAGTGCTTGCGCACTCCTGCTGCGACGTCCGAACCGATTGCGGCCGGCGTCCAGATCAGCGCGTCGACGTAGCGGAGCGCAGCCTTCTGCGGGTCGGTCAACCGATCGGCCACGTCGTACCGCTCGATCTGCTCGTACATTGACTCGGAGCCGCCCGCATCAAGCGCGTCGACCTCCCGCCGCGCCTTGCACATCCGGCAGTTGTGCTGTGCGGCGCCGCGCAGTCGCACGACTTCCGTTGTCACTGGGTCGAGTTCGCGCAGCACAGCCACGCCGGGTAGGAACTGGTTGAACAACACGCCGCCCAGGTCGCAGTCGTGCTCCCAGGCGATCGCGTCGTCCCACGGCACCGGCAAGCCGAGCGCTTCGAAGCCGGCGCGCACCCTGGGCAGGAAGTCGGCGAAGTAGGTCAAGATCACCGCCGGGAAGGCCGCACCGCCGAGCGTCGCCGTGAACCGGCCCCGTAGCTCGTCGCTGACCGATGACACGTCGACGCTGAACTGTTCGGCGAACTCGACCGCGACGGACTCGGTCTCGTCGGCCGGACCGTCGACCACCACGTCTACCGGCAGCGGTGGCAGCGACAGCGTCTTGGCGCACGTCTGGCGCACCAGCGCATTGATTCGGCCGTAGTCCGCTGGGGCGAGCGCCACCAGCCGTTCCAGGAGGCCGTTCAGCGGATCGTGCATCGTCGCATTATTGCGCCTGGCTCACCGACGACATGTGGAAGTCGGGGATCCGCAACGACGGCATCGCCGCCCGCGTCGCCCAGTCGCCCCACTCGCGCGGCAGCGTGACCTCGCTGACGCCGGCCTGGCTGACGCGGCGCAGCAGGTCCAGCGGGCTTTCGTTGAACCGGAAGTTGTTGACCGCGCCCGCGACCTGCCCGTTCTCGATCAGGTAGACGCCGTCGCGGGTGAGCCCGGTCAACAGCAACACCGCGGGATCGACGACGCGGATGTACCACAAGGTTGTCAGCAGCAGCCCGTGCTCGGTGCCCGCGATCATGTCGGCCAGACTGTCCGTGCCGCCGGTCATCAGCAGGTTGTCCGCCGCCGCCCCAACCGGTGCACCGAATTCGGCAGCCGCCGCCCGTGAATACGCCAGCGCGTTGATCGCACCGTCACGAATCCAGTCCACCCGGTCGATGTCCATGCCATTGTCGAACACCGAGGCTCGCTGCGACGAACTGGCCGCCACCACGAACGGCAGACATTCCAAACCAGTGGCGGTCGGATCGGAGTACAGAGTCAGGGGTAGCTCGCTGAGCTTCTCCCCCACCCGGGTGCCGCCGCCCGGCGCGGAGAAGGCGGTGCGGCCCTCCTGCGCTCCACGACCGTCCATGGACCACGACAGGTAGATCATCAGGTCGGCGACGGCCGACGGCGGCAGGATCGTCTCGTAGCGCCCGGCCGGCAGTTCGACTGTGCGCTGCGCCCAGCCGAGTCGGGTCGACAGCTCGTCGAGCATGGAATCGGTTGGCACGCCCACGAAGTCGGGTGTGCTCGTGCCTGCCCACGCACTGGCGCCGTTGCGCTTTGCGTTGATCTCGACCGACCCGGTGGGCTGGGTATAACGCCGCCGCAAACCGGATGAGGTCGCGACGAAGGTCGTCTCCAGGATGTGCCGGGCGTATCCGAACAGCCGATCGGCGCGGGGAAAGCCCCGCGTGAGCGCTTCGGCGACGCCGCCGAACGCCTCAACCCCGGTTCGGGGAACCGCTGCGTCCCAATTGCTTACCGCATCTCCAGCCGGCAGCGGTGGCGCACTGTCGCGGGCTTCCGGCGCCGCGAGCGCCGCCTCCTGCGAGGCCGCGACGAGCCCGGAGATGACCGCCGGGTCGACCTCGCTGGACGTCAACGAGGCCACGTGGCCCCGATCACCCCGGCGCACCATCGAGATGACAGTGGTCCGGCGCTGCACCGAAACACCGTTGGTGGTCATCGAATTGTTCGCCCACCGCAGGGCGGCGTCGCTGCGGTCGGTGACGATCACGATCGTCTCGTCGGCCTTGCCCAGCCGCGCCGCTTCCGCCAACGCCGTGTCGACCACCTGCTGTGCGCCGATCACCGTCAGCGTCCCCCTTCGGTTCGGGTGTTGAGCACGTTGACGCCGCGGAACAGGGCGGCCGGGCAGCCATGGCTGACGGGGGCGACCTGTCCTGGTTGGGCCTTGCCACAGTTGAACGCGCCGCCGAGTCGCCACGTCGACCGGCCGCCAACGGCTTCCATCGCACCCCAGAAGTCAGTGGTGGTCGCCTGATACGCGACATCGCGCAGCTGTCCGTTCAGCTTGCCGTCGGTGATGCGGAAGAACCGCTGACCGGTGAACTGAAAGTTGTAGCGCTGCATGTCGATTGACCAGCTTTTGTCTCCGACGATGTAAATGCCGTCCTCGACACGCGCGATCAGGTCGTCGGTGCTCAGGTCCTCGGCGCCCGGCCGCAGCGACACGTTGGCCATTCGCTGGATCGGCACGTGGTGCGGCGAGTCGGCGTACGAGCAGCCGTTGGACCTGGTCATCCCCAGCCGCGGCGCAAATACGCGATCAAGCTGGTAGCCCACGAAGATGCCGTCGCGCACCAGATCCCAGCGCTGAGCCTGCACACCCTCGTCGTCCCAGCCGACGGTTGCCAGCCCGTACTCCTCGGTGCGGTCGGCGGTCACGTTCATCACCGGCGAGCCGTACTGCATCGTGCCCAGTTTGTCCGGCGTGGCGAACGATGTGCCCGCATAGGCCGCCTCGTATCCGATCGCGCGGTCGTATTCGGTGGCGTGTCCGATGGATTCGTGAATGGTGAGCCACAGATTGGAGGGATCGATCACCAGATCGGTCGGTCTCGGCGTCACGCTCGGGGCTTTCACCTTCTCCGCGAGCAGCGTCGGCAGTTCGGCGAGCTCCCCCGACCAGTCCCACACGTCGTCACCCTCGACGGCTTCCCAACCCCGCCCGGTCGGCGGCGCCAGCGTGCGCATCGTCTCGAAGAAACCGGCCGCGGCGTCGACGGCGATCGCCTCCAGGCTCGGCTGCACCCGGACCCGTTGCTGGGTGATGGACGAGCCCGCGGTGTCGGCGTAGAACGTCTGCTCCTTCACCGCGTGCAGGCCGGCCGAGACGTGGTTGACGCCGTCGGCGGCCATCAGCCGTCCGGAGTATTCGGCCAGCAGCGTGATCTTGTCGGCCGCAGGGATCGAGAACGGGTCGATCCGGTAGTCGGACACCCAGTGGACGTCGGGGTACACCGGTTCGGAAGCCAGCTCGATCGTCTCGGCGTTGAGCGCAGCCAACGTGCGCGCCACTCCGACCGCGCGGCGGGCCGTCTCGGCCGCGACGCCGGCGTCCAACTCGGCGTGCGAGGCAAAGCCCCACGTGCCGTCGACGATGACGCGCACCGCGAGGCCGATCTCGCGGTCGACGACGGAGGTCTCCAGCTCCCCGTCGCGCAGCGCCACGACCTCGGTGACGATGCGGTGGATGCGCAGGTCGGCGTGGCTCGCGCCGGCCGCCATCGCGGCTGAGAGCGCGGCGTCGGCGAGCTGATGGCGCGGCAGCTCGAGGAAGTCGGGATCGACCTGACGGGGTGCTGTCACGGCTAACACCGTAGTTCGACCGCGCCGCGCCCGCTTTAATGGCTCGGTGGGCATCCGGAGGGCAGGAGCGAAGCGACCCGGGAATAGGTGGGGCAGACTGCGATCGACGGCAGCGGGGTACGCGCTGCTGGCCCCCAGCCTGTTCGGTGTCGTCACGTTCCTGCTGTTGCCGATGCTGGTCGTCGCGTGGCTCAGTGTGCACCGCTGGGACCTGCTGGGGCCTATACGGTATGTCGGACTGGACAATTGGCGTTCGGTGCTGACCGATTCGTCGTTCGCCACGTCCCTGGTGGTGACGGCGCTGTTCATTCTGATCGTCGTGCCCACCCAGTCGGTGCTCGGCCTCATCGCCGCAGCCATGCTCGCCCGCGGATTGCCGGGCAGCGGCTTCTTTCGCACCCTGTACGTGCTGCCGTGGATCTGCGCGCCACTGGCGATCGCCGTGCTCTGGCGATGGATCCTCGCCCCAACCGACGGCGCGGTCAGCACGCTGCTCGGCCGGCGGATCGAGTGGCTGACCGACCCGGATCTGGCGCTGCCCGTGGTGTCGGCGGTGACGATCTGGACCAACGTCGGCTACGTCACGCTGTTCTTCCTCGCAGGCATCCTGGCCATCCCGTCCGACATCCCGGACGCGGCACGCACCGACGGCGCCGACGCGTGGCAACGGTTCCGCCGCATCACCTTGCCGATGCTGCGGCCGACGCTGTTCTTCGTCCTCGTCACCGGGGTCATCAGCGCGGCTCAGGTGTTCGACACCGTCTATGCGCTCACCGCGGGCGGACCGCAGGGGCGCACCGACCTGATCGCCCATCGCGTCTACTCCGAGGCGTTCGGCGCCGCTGCGGTCGGGCGCGCGGCCGTGATGGCCGCCGTGCTCTTCGTCCTGCTGGTCGGTGTGACGATCGTGCAGCATCTCTACTTCCGCAGGCGGATCACCTATGACGTCGTTTAGCCGGGCGGTGTCGGCGCCGGTGATCTACGCCGCCCTCGCTGCCGGCGCGCTGATCACGCTGGCGCCGTTCGCCCTCGGATTGCTGACGTCGATCACGTCGGCCGAGCAGTTCAACACCGGAACGCCGCTGTCCTTGCCGAAACCGCCGACGCTGGAGAACTACAGCGGGTTGGCTGACGCGGGCTTCGGCCGCGCGCTGGTGGTGACTGCGCTGATGACCGCCGTCATCCTGGTCGGCCAACTGACATTCTCGGTGTTCGCGGCGTACGCGTTCGCGCGACTGGAATTCCCCGGCCGCGACGCGTTGTTCTGGATCTACCTGGCGACGTTGATGGTGCCCGCGACGGTGACGGTGGTGCCTCTGTACCTGATGATGGCGGAAGCCGGTCTGCGCAACACGTTCTGGGCGCTGGTGCTGCCGTTTATGTTCGGCTCGCCGTACGCAATCTTCCTGTTGCGCGAGTACTTCCGCGGTATCCCCGCCGACCTCATCAAGGCCGCCCGCATCGACGGCGCCACCACCCTCGACGTTCTCGTCCACGTCGTGGTGCCCTCGAGTAAGCCGATCCTCGTGACGCTGTCGCTGATCACCGTTGTCAGCCAATGGAACAGCTTCATGTGGCCGCTGGTGATCACCAGCGGCGGCAAGTGGCAGGTGCTGACGGTCGCGACCGCGGGTCTGCAGTCCCGCTACAACGCGCAGTGGACGCTGGTGACGGCCGCGACGACGGTCGCGATCGTTCCGCTCATTGTGCTGTTCGTCGCGCTCGGCAGGCACATCGTCGGCTCCATCGTCGTGACAGGACTCAAATGACCCGGCGGCCCAAGGTTTCCACAATGGCGTTGGCGGGGATGGCCCTCACCATGGCTGTGCTGCTCGCCGCCGCGGTGCTGCTGGGCCGGTCGGCGGAGCCGACGGGCAGGACGGTGGTCACCGTGCGCCTGTGGGACGAGCAGGTCGCCGCCGCCTATCGCGAATCGTTCGCGGAGTTCACCCGCATGCATCCCGGCATCGAGGTGCGGGTCAACGTGGTGCCGTACGCCACCTACTTCGACACGCTGCGCACCGACGCCGCGGGCGGCAGCGCCGACGACATCTTCTGGCTCTCGAACGCCTACTTCGCCCAGTACGCCGACAGCGGCCGGCTGGTAAATGTGACGAAAACCCTTGGGCTGCAGGCGGTGACAGGCTGGGAGCCGTCGGTGGCCGACCAGTTCACCCGCGACGGCGTGCTGTGGGGCGTGCCGCAGCTGACCGACGCGGGTATCGCGGTCTACTTCAACGCCGACCTGATTGAGGCCGCGGGCGTCGATCTGCGTCAACTCATGACGATGCGTTGGTCTCCCGGCGATGTCGACACCTTGCGACCGTTGTTGGCTCGGCTGACCGTCGACGCCGACGGACGCCGGGCCGACGAACCCGGCTTCGACGCCGGCCGGATCCGGCAGTGGGGATACAACGCCGCCAACGACCTTCAGGGCATCTACCTCAACTACATCGGTTCGGCGGGTGGCATCTTCTCCGACGGCGACCGCTTCGCTTTCAACAATCCGGCGGCCGCCGCGGCGTTCGACTACCTGGTGGGTCTGATCAACGACGACCACGTCGCACCGCCCGCATCGGACACCAACGGCAACGGCGACTTCTCCCGCAACCAGTTCTTACAAGGCCGGATGGCGCTGTTCCAGTCCGGCACCTACAACCTCGCGGCGATCGCCGAGCAGAGCCGGTTCCGGTGGAGTGTTGTCCCGATGCCGGTTGGGCCCGTTGGCCGGGTGAGCGTCACGAACGGCATTGCCGCTGCGGGCAATTCGGCGAGCAAGCACCCCGGTGCGGTGCGGCAGGTGCTGGCCTGGATGGGTAGCGTTGCGGGCAACCGATATCTCGGCGCGCGTGGTGCGGCCATCCCCGCGGTGCTCGCAGCACAGCGGGTCTACTTCGACTACTGGGCGCGGCGGGGAGTCGACGTCAGGCCGTTCTTCACGGTGCTCGACGGCCCGCGCATCCCGGCGCCGGGCGGACCCGGCTTTCCCGCCGGTTATCAGGCACTGCAGCCGTATTTCGACGAGATGTTCCTCGGACGAGCGGAGGTGGCGGCCACGCTGGGCGATGCGCAGGCCACCGCGAACGCCGCAGCCGAGCGCTAAGTGGTACCCAGCAGCGTCAGTTCCAGCGCCAGCGCCGCGCCGCACACCGCCAGCACCACCAGAAGCGCCACCCAGTCGCGGCGTTTGGGTCCGGTCGGCGCGGCGGAGATCTGGCCGGCGCCGCCGCGCGCAGTGATCGCGTCGCCCATCTCGTCGGCACGTCGCAGCGCGACGATGACCGCCGCAGCGATCAGGTCGACCACCTCGAGTGCCCAACGACGCCTGCGCGCCCGCCGGGTGGTGAGCACGGGTTTGGGGCGCAGACTCCGCGCCGCATAAAGGATCCGGAATTCGTCGATCAGCATCGGGAAGGCCCGCAGCGCCAACGCCAGCGCGACAGACCAGTCGTCGACCGGTACCCGAAGCAGGCGCAACGGCCTGCCGAGTTTCGCCACAGCAGGCGCGATCTCGGCGACGTTGGTGGTCCATGACACCATTCCGCCAAGCGCGAGCAGAACGATGGACAGCGCCGTGATGCGCAGAAACTTGAGCAGTCCCCCCAACCCGAGGTTCAGTCCGAAGAGGTGGACGAAGGGCGTGCCGCCTGCCATCGCGGCGGTGACTCCGCCGAGCAGAAGCAGGAACCAGAGCCAGCGCGGTATCGACGGCAGGGCACCGCGGGGTATCCGCGCGACCCGCGCCGTGAAGAGCACGAGCGCGGCCACCGCGCCGATCGGCACCCAGCCGGGATAGTACGTCAGCAGCACGCCGATCGCCGCGACGACGATGAGTTTCGTGCCCGCCCACAGGTCGTGGATGACGGTGCGCCCGGGCACCGGCCGCAGCAGCACGACCGGTCTGCGTGTCTGCTTGCGCGCCGGCGCGGTCATGAGACGCCTCCGGCCGCCGTGGGCGCGGTCGCCAGCACGCCGTTCTGCATGTGCAGGATGCGCGGGCAGAGGTCTTCGAGCCCGGCGAAGTCGTGCGAGATGACGATGACGGTCAGGCCCGCGTTTCGCCGGAGATCCTCGAGCAGCCGGAGCAGTCCGCGCGCGCTCGCCGCGTCGAGTCCGGCCAACGGCTCGTCGAGGATCAGCGCCCGAGGCGAGCGCGCCAGCAACCCGGCCAGCACCACGCGACGCATCTGCCCTCCGCTGAGCTGATCGATCCGCCGTGTCGCCAGCGCCGCATCGAGGCCGACGGTGGCCAGCGCCTCGATCACCCGCGCGCGGTCGCGCGTCGAAAACCCGGCAGCCGAGGCGACTTCCAGGTCGACGCGACTGCGCAGCAGTTGCAGCCGGGCTGCCTGAAACGAGATCGCCACAGCGCCCACCTGGTCGGCCACCGGCGCGCCGTCGAGCAGGCAACTGCCACTGGTGGGGGTGGTCAGGCCGGCCATGATCCACGCCAGCGTGGACTTGCCCGATCCGTTGAGGCCGTGGATCAGCACGCCGTCGCCCTCGTGCACCGCGAAGTTGATGTCGCGCAATGCCGTTGTCGCCCAGGGCGTTCCGCTGCCGTACTCATGATTCACGTCGATGAGCTCCAGGACCGCGGCGTCACTGCGCGGTCGCTGTGGGTCCGTCGCGGCCGGGGCTGCCGCCGTCTCCACCATCTCGGTGTTATCGGTGGCACCGCGGGACCCGGTGAGGTCGATCGCACGGTCGGCGGAGTCGGCCTCGTCGTTGTAGTGCGTGATGTGCACCAGCGACATGCGGTGATGCTCGGTCAGTCCGGACAGCACGGCCATCAGCCCGTCGCGCCCCTCCTGGTCGACCATGCTGGTCACCTCGTCGGCGATCAGCAGCGACGGCTCCCTGGCGAGCGCCGCCGCCACGGCGAGGCGTTGCAGTTCGCCGCCGGACAGGCCGCCGGTGTCGCGCTCGGCCAGGCCGTCGAGGCCGACCTCGGTGAGCAGTTGGTGCACGTCGGTGGTGGTGCCGGGCGGCAGGCCCCACACCACATCATCGGAAACCCGGGTGCCCAGCACCTGGCTTTCCGGATGCTGGAGAACGACCGCGGTGCCGCCGATCCGGCCGAGACCGACGGCGCCGGGCCGCTCGACGGTGCCGCTGGACGGTTCGCGACCGGCCAGCACCAGCATCAGCGTGGTCTTGCCGGAGCCGTTGGGCCCGGTGACCGCGACGTGTTCGCCGGGTTCGACGCTCAACGTCACCCGGCCGAGCGCGTCGTGGTCGCTGTTCGGATAGCGGAATCGGACATCGGTCAGGCGCACGGGCACGGGCTCGATGGGACCCATATCAGCGGGCGGATCCAGCTTGTGCACGTCGGGAATCACGACCAGCCTGCTGATGACCTGGGTCAGCGCCCACCAGCCGATCAGCATGACGATGGTGATGCTGAGCACCGATGACCCGCCGAGCAGGTACGGCCAATAATGCAGCGCGGTGGCGAAGCCGGTTCTGAGACCCTCGGCGACGTGGTCCATGTTGGGCAGCCACCACCAGCGGGGGATGCGCGCGAGGAACGCGGCGACGCCGTCGACGTTGGCGGTCATCGATCCGAAGATCAGGTGACGCAGGCGCACCAGCACCGACAGCGCTGCGACGACGGCCGCACCGAAGACGGCTCCCGCGATGAGCCCGACGATGAAGACGGTGGGCCATCCGCGTCCGCGCCGGAGGATGAGGCCGATGAGCAGGCCGATGTAGGCGCAGTTGACCACCGTCATGAAGCCGCCCGTACCGGCGATCAGGAAGGCGATGGTCGCGCCGGCCACGGTCGCGGCGACCAACACCCGCAGCCGGAACCGGTAGACGAGCAGGCCCATCGGCACGTTGCCCAGCAGTGAGACACCTGCAGCGAAGGGCACCACGACCGCGATGATCGCGGTGGCCGCGCAGAGTGCCGCCATCACCGAGGCCTGCGCCAGCTCGACGGGTTGTAGCGAACCCGCTCGACGAGTCTCGCTCGCACGGCGGGTCGCGGTCATTTCACGATTCTGCCAGTCGACACGCGAAAGACCTGTGCCAGTGCTGTGAGCACCGACACGCATCACATCGTTTGATACGCATAGCAAAACTATGTAATTATGGTGTCGTGACCCGAACTCTTGGCGCCGACCTGCTCGCCGTCGTGGCGCGACTCAACCGCATGGCGTCGCAGCGGGCCCGCATACCGCTGCCCTTTGCGCAGGGCCGCCTGCTGTCCACGATCGAGGACCAGGGCGCTGCCCGCATCTCTGATCTCGCCGCACTCGACCACTGCTCGCAACCGACGATGACCATGCAGGTGCGCCGGTTGGAGGACGCGGGGCTGGTGTCACGCACCGTCGATCCCGACGATGCCCGGGCTGTGCTCATTCGCATCACCCCCAAAGGCGTCGACATGCTGCGACAGGTCCGCGTCGACCGCGGCGCCGCCATCGATCCGTATCTGGAACGGCTCAGCGATGCCGACCGTCAGACGCTCGACGATGCCGTCCGGGTGATGCGCAAGCTTCTCGAGGATGCGGCAGCCCCCAAACCAACCGTCAAATAGCTGAATAGTTAGGAGCAGCCGCACCCTATGTGGCGCCAACCCAAGGCCGTCTGGGCCGTCGCGTTAACAACCGATTAGGTAGTACACCCTTCGCTCCTGGCCAATCCCGGGATCGCTCCGATTCGCGCACCCTCGGAGTCGGCGACCGCCCGGCATCAGCGGGGGATTCTGGCTTGACGCCCCTGTGTGTCTGAGGCAAAGCTCCAGCTACGTGGCATTCACGACCATTTGGACGACTGCGGACGTATTTTAAGAAATGTCGTAACGGGACTCGCCTTGGAGGGCCCTATGCCATCCGCTTACAAACTTCTTCAACTCGCGCTCGCCGTCTTTGGCGTGGTCGCTCTCCTTATCTATCCCCTGGCGCTGGTCTGGCCGTCGGGGTGGGCATGGCATTCTGGCGCGCCGTACCAGTCGGAGTACTTCATGATGATCGTGGGCGTCTACGCGACACTAGGCGTCTTTCTGATCAACGCGGCGCGGAACCCGGCAGCCAATCTCAGTTTGATCTGGTTCGCCGTGTGGTCCAGTGTCGTACACGGCGCAATCATGGCGGTGCAGTCCTTCGGTGACGACCACATTGGACACCTGTGGGGAGATGTCGCGGCGCTGTTTTTGGTGGCCGTCGTCCTGTCGGTGCTCGTGATGTCGTCCGGGCTCAAGCAGTCCACTCCTGCGCCGAGCCATACACGCTGAGCGCGTAGGCCGTCGCTTCGCAACCTAGCGGGTATGACACGCTCCAACTGCCCGGTGAACTGACTGTTCTTGAACGAGTCGCGCTCCAAGCAGTTCGAGCACGCTTCAGTTGGTTAGTAGCGGGCCCGCAGAAATCTCGTGACAGCGACCACGCTATCCTGCGAGATTCGGGAGCTTCGCTCTTTCGGACGGGAGACGTTCTGACATGACCGATAAATGGTTTTCCGACATCGGTGCGCCGGGAGAGCTGACCATCGCAGATGTGTGCGACCAAATCGAGCAGAAAATCCACCTCCGCGCAGACAACCAGAAACTCCCGCAAGAGTTCCCGGACTGGCAGTCGTGCGTGAAAGATCGGGACGACACCATCTACAAGTTGAGCGCAGCTGTTGTAAACCTCTGCGAATTGGTGAAGTACGTGGCATCGGCGCAGCAGCGCGGCGGCTAGCCTGTCAAGGCGTTGCGTCTATCACCCTCTGCGTCAGCAGTACCGACACGATCAGCACGGCATCCCGATGCAACCTAGGTAGAACGCGGCGTCGCCCATGTTCGCCTCTGTCGTCGCTTTCATGGGAATCGGCCTGGTCGATCCCATCCTCAAGCCGATCGCCGACAGCCTCGACGCCTCACCGTCTCAGGTCTCGCTGTTGTTCACCAGCTACATGGCGGTGATGGGCGTGGCGATGCTCATCACCGGCGTGGTCGCCAGCCGCATCGGGCCGAAGCGAACGCTGCTGCTCGGCCTCGTGGTGATCATCGCAGGCGCCGGTTTGGCAGGCATGTCCGACACCGTGACGGGCATCGTCGGCTGGCGCGCCCTGTGGGGGCTGGGCAACGCCCTGTTCATCGCGACCGCACTGGCCACCATCGTCGGTTCGGCGCGCGGATCGGTCGCGCAGGCGATCATCCTCTACGAGGCGGCGTTGGGACTCGGGATCGCCGTCGGGCCTCTGGTCGGCGGTGTGCTCGGATCGATCTCCTGGCGCGGCCCGTTCTTCGGCGTATCGGCGTTGATGGCGATCGCGCTCGTGGTCACTGCGTTCCTGCTGCCGCCGACGCCGCGCGCCGCACGCGCGACCACGCTGGCCGACCCCTTCCGCGCCCTGCGCCACCGCGGCTTGCTCGGGGTCGCAATCACCGCGCTGCTGTACAACTTCGGGTTCTTCACCCTGCTGGCTTTCACGCCCTTCCCGCTCGACATGAGCGCACATCAGATCGGGCTGATCTTCTTCGGCTGGGGTCTCGCGCTGGCGTTCACCTCGGTGGTGGTGGCGCCGCGCCTTCAGCACCGGTTCGGCACCGTCAACGTGTTGGTCGTCAACCTGCTGGCGATGTCGGCCACCCTCGTCGTGATGGCGGTTTTCACCGACTCCAAGGCGGTGCTCGCCGCCTGCGTCGTGGTGGCCGGGTTGTTCATCGGCATCAACAACACGTTGATCACCGAGACCGTCATGAAGGCGGCGCCGGTGGAACGCGGTGTGGCGTCGGCCGCCTACAGCTTCATGCGCTTCGGTGGCGCCGCGGTCGCACCGTGGCTCGCCCGGCGTGCTGGGCGAGCGGGTCAGCGTGCACCTGCCGTTCTGGGTGGGTGCCGCGGGCGTGCTACTCGGCGCGGGCGTGTTGACCGCCACTCGTCGACATCTCGCCGGAATCGACGTCGAGGAAACCGAACTCGACGAGATCGCCGACCAGGCCGAGTCGCTCACCGTCGGCAGCGAGAGCTAGCGGCTCACGCGGCGACAGTGCCGATGAGCGAGCCGACGAGGTAGGTGGCGGCGATCGCGATCGCGCCGAAGCCCAACTGGCGTAGCGACGCCCACCACACCGGCTTTCCGGTGAACCGCGCTGCAACCCCGCCCGCGATCAGCAGGCCGACACCACCGAAGGTGAGGCCGATCCACAGGGATTCGAATCCCAGCAGATATGGGACGAGCGGCACGATGGCACCGATCGCGAACATCACGAACGAGGAGCCTGCGGCCACCCAGGGAGACGGCTTCTCGCTCGGGTTGACTCCAAGCTCCTGTGCCACATGCAGGTTCAGCGCGCGTTCCTCGTCGCGATGGATCTCCGCCGAGGCCTTCTCTGCGGTCTCGGCCGTCATACCCATCTCGACGAACATCCAGACCAGTTCGGTCTCTTCGGCCTCCGGGTGGTTGCTCAGCGCGCGCCGCTCGAGTCGAACCTCGGCGTCGATCTGTTCGTTGGCCGTGGTGACCGAGGTGTATTCCCCCAGCGCCATCGAAAACGCGCCCGCCAAGAGTCCGGCCACACCACTCACCACGACGGCGGCCGCGCTGGCGCTCGCCGCGACGCCCGCGATCAGGGCCGTGTTGCTGACCAGACCGTCCATCGCTCCGAATGTCGCGGCGCGTAGCCAGCCACCGGACACGTCACTGTGCCGGTGATGCGGAATGTGAGGCATACCGGTCGGTGATACCGGCGCCTTCTCGGAGTCGGCCATGGACTCCGATTCAACGCCATGGATTTCGGCAGGTCTAGCCAGGTTTGCCTACGTTTGCCACATCACAGTTTCTCCGGGGCCGCAACGGGCTACCGTCTGGGGTATGACCACCACTGCGGAGCATCTGCGTAACACGTTGGACGGCCGTTGGCGCGATGTGAAGAACAAGATGCGCAACGAGCTCTCCAGCAAGATCTTCCGCCCGCACTACACGCCGAACACCGTGATCGCCCGCACCAAGGTGGCGGAGCAGTTGAAGATCATGGCCGAGCGGGGCGCCGCGGAGGACGGCTTCAAGAAGGAGCACGGCGGTAACGGCGACGTCGGCGCGGCCGTCACCCAAATCGAGATGCTGGCCATGTCGGATCTGTCGCTGATGGTCAAGGCCGGCGTGCAGTGGGGCCTTTTCGGCGGGGCCGTCGAGAACCTCGGCACGGAGCGTCATCACGAGCGTTACGTCCAGAAGATCATCGATCTCGACCTGCTGGGCTGTTTCGCGATGACCGAGACGGGCCATGGCAGCGACGTGCAGGCCATCGAGACGACGGCCACCTACGATCCTTCGACACAAGAATTCGTCATCGACTCCCCCACCCGAACCTCGCGCAAGGACTACATCGGCGGCGCCGCCGAAACCGCCCGCGTGGCGGCCGTTTTCGCACAGCTGATCACGCCCGACGGGGAGGGCCACGGCGTGCACTGCTTCGTCGTGCCGATCCGCGACGACGACGGCAACGATCTGCCCGGCGTGACGACATCGGACTGCCACTACAAGGGCGGCCTGCCCGGCGTCGACAACGGCCGCATCCAGTTCGATCACGTCCGGGTCCCGCGCGAGAACCTGCTCAACAAGTACGCCGACGTCGCCGAGGACGGCTCGTACTCCTCACCCATCGAGAACGTCGGCCGCAGGTTTTTCACCATGCTCGGCACGCTCATCCGCGGCCGCGTCACGGTGGGCGGCAGCGCCGGAGCGGCGGCGCGGGTGGCGCTGGACATCGCGACCCGGTATGCGCTGGAACGCAGGCAGTTCTCCGCGCCTGACGACGAGGACGAGGTCTTGATCATGGACTACCTGGTGCACCAGCGCCGGTTGTTCCCGCTGATCGCGAAGTCCTATGCGCTGCAGTTCGCCCAGAACGAGCTCGTCGCCAAGTGCCATGAACTGCAGACCTCTGACGACCCCGACCCTGAGGAGCAACGCGAACTGGAATCGCGCGCTGCAGGTTTGAAAGCTGCGAACACCTGGCATGCCACGCGCGCCATCCAGGAAGCACGCGAAGCATGCGGCGGTGCAGGCTATCTCGCGGAGAACCGGCTGATCGCCCTGAAGGCGGACACCGACGTCTTCACCACCTTCGAGGGCGACAACCACGTGCTGACGCAGTTGGTGGCCAAGGAACTGCTCACCGCCTACGCCGACGACATCAAGGGCATGAGCCCCGTGGAGTGGGTCCGGTTCGCCGCGAACTTCGCCGGTGAGCGGGTGCTGAAACGCACTGCGGCCGAGACGATCATGCAGACCATCCTCGACACCCGGCAGGACAACGAGGAAGAGGGCAGCCTGTTCAACCGCGGCACCCAGGTCAAGATGTTCGAGGACCGCGAGGAGTACATGCTCGCCACCGTGGCCCGCCGGCTGCAGAGCAAGTCCAAGGAAATGAGCGCGTTCGACGCGTTCAACTCCGTCCAGGATCACGTGCTGCACACGGCGCAAGCCCACATCGACCGCATCATCTTGGAGGCGTTCGTCGCCGGCATTGACTCCTGCGAGGACGACGAGGCCCGCACGATCCTCAACATGGTCTGCGACCTGTACGTGCTGACCGTCATGGAGGAGGACCGGGGCTGGTTCATGGAACACCGGTTCCTGTCGACCGAGCGCGCCAAGGCCGTGACCCGTGGCATCAACGAACGCTGCCGCAATCTGCGGCCGTATGCCGAACTATTGGTCGACGGGTTCGGGATCCCCGAACAGCTGCGCTACGCCGAGATGCTGCATCCGGAGAACATTCCCGACGCCGACGACCAACAGGAAAGGGACGCGACCTCCTCCGGCACGATAGAGCCGAAGTAGTTTCGTCAGTTTTATTGACTCACTGGAGGTTCGGGACCGGGTCGAGCGGCATGAGCTTGCCGTCGCCGCCGACCTGAAAGCGCACCGTAACGATGCCGGCGGGGCGGCACGCCCTGTCCTGGCCCTGGCGCCACTGGTACTGCACGGTCGCGGTGGTGTTTGCCCGTCGATACGACGTTGAGGTGGGTCCTCGGCTCGGGGGTGGTCCGGCTGCTTCGCGGTGTCGGGCTTCGGTGCATCCGCCGGCCCGCACGCCTGCGTACTGATCTGAGACGGGCCTGGCGGGCTCCAGTCGCAGCCGATGGCGAGATTCCAACGGCCGACAGAGTCGCGAGGAAGCGACCGTGTCGCATTGGCCGCGAGCTTACGGCGGTTGCAACGCCGCATCGTGACGCGGACTCGCCTTGCTTCTCTACGGCTGCCAGTATCTGGTCAGAAGAGCGCGTATCGTCAGCCTAGAAACCGAGCCGGCACGTCGAACGAGTTACTTGCCGAGCATAAACAGGACGGAAACGTGGCAGATACATCGAACGCAGCCGAAATTCGGTCCAAGTGGTTGTCGAAGTCGGCGGCGAAGACCAAGGGCTCGGACAAGGAGCAGGTTCAATCCCACTACGACATCTCGAACGAGTTCTTCAAACTGTGGCAGGACCCGACCCAGACCTACAGCTGTGCCTACTTCGAGCGCGACGACATGACGCTGGAAGAGGCGCAGATGGCCAAAGTCGACCTCGCACTGGGCAAGTTGGGATTGCAGCCTGGGATGACGCTCGTTGACATCGGTTGCGGCTGGGGCTCAACCATCATGCGCGCCGTCGACAAATACGACGTCAATGTTATCGGTTTGACGCTCTCGGAGAACCAGAAGAAGCACATCGAGAAGCACTGGTTCGCGAACTCGAAGAGCAACCGTCGCATGGAGGTCCGGCTGCAGCCGTGGGAGGAATTTGACGAGCCGGTCGATCGAGTGGTGTCGATCGGCGCCTTCGAACACTTCGGCTTCAGCAAGTACGACCACTACTTCAAGAAGACGTTCAACATTCTGCCAGACGACGGTGTGCAGTTGCTGCACACGATCATCGTTCCGAGCGACGAAGAGGTACAGCGAAAACAGCTCAAGATCACGATGTCGCGAATCAGGTTCATCAAATTCATCATGGATGAGATCTATCCCGGCGGCCGTCTCCCCTTGGCCGCCCACATCGAGGAGCACGCCACCAAGGCCGGCTTCACAGTGACCCGCGTGCAGCACCTGCAGCCGAACTACGTCAAGACGCTCGACACATGGGCAGCGAATCTGGAGTCCAAGAAGGACGAGGCTATCGAGATCACCTCCGAGGAGATCTACGAGCGGTTCTTGAAGTACTTGACGGGCTGCGCCGACCTGTTCCGGGAGGGCTACACCGATGTCGCCCAATTCACCCTGGTCAAATCTCCCGCTTAGCAGAAGTCAGGAAGCTGCGATATGGAAAACGGCGGTCAGGTGGTGTTGAACCTCAAGGGGGTCAAACGAATGTCGGATAGTCAGCCGGAAGGCTCGACGAAGATGAAGGTCGCGTATGACGACGTCCGAGCGCATTACGACCTCTCAAACGACTTTTTCGGGCTGTTTCAGGATCCGACGCGGACATACAGCTGCGCCTACTTCGAGCGGGAGGACATGTCGCTCGAAGAGGCGCAGCTCGCGAAGATCGATCTCGCGCTCGACAAGTTGGATCTGCGGCCTGGGATGACGCTTCTCGACGTCGGATGCGGATGGGCCTCGGCCATGAAAAGGGCCGTCCAGAAGTACGACGTCAACGTCATCGGCCTGACGCTGAGCAAGAACCAGCACTCCCTTGGCCAGACGATCCTCGACAGTATCGACACCCACCGTTCGCGCCAGGTGATGCTGCGTGGCTGGGAGGAATTCGAGCAGCCCGTCGATCGGATCGTCAGCATAGAAGCGTTCGAAGCCTTCCCGAAGGAGCGGTACGCGCCGTTCTTCGAACTGTGTCACCGCATCTTGCCGGAAGGCGGACGCATGCTCTTGCAGACCATCATGGGGCAACCCATGAAGCGCTGGTCTGAAATCGGCCTCAAGGTCACTTTCAGCGATGTGAAGTTCATGCGGTTCCTCGCCACAGAGATTTTCCCCGGTGGCTCAGTACCGTCCGACGACGACGTCGTCGAGTATTCGGCCGCCGCCGGCTTCGCGCTCGAGGAACTGCAGTATTTGACCCCGCACTACGTGCGAACCCTCGACGTCTGGACTGAGCAATTGAGGGCTGCCCGCGACCAAGCGATCGAGGCAACGTCGGAAGAGGTCTACGAGCGGTACGTGCGGTACCTCGTCGGATGCTCCGACTTCTTCAGTCGCAACATCAGCAAAGTCGGACAGTTCACGCTGGTGAAGTAGTCGGCTCAATACGCTCCGAACACCAGAGCCACATTGTGGCCGCCCAGCCCGAAGGAATTAGTCACGGCGTAGCGGTAGTCGCCGCGGCGGGCCTCGCCAGACACCACGTCGAGTTCGATCTCGTCGTCGAGTTCGATCACGTTGAGGGTGGGTGGAGAGACGCCGTCACGCAGCGCCTGCACCGTCAGGACCGCTTCGACGGCGCCGGCCGAACCCAATGAGTGACCTAACGCCGCCTTGGGGGCGTAAACCGCGGGCATGTGATCGCCGAAGGCGCTCCGGAGGGCCCGGGCCTCGGCCAGATCTCCGTAAACGGTTCCGGCGGCATGCGCGTTGACGTGGTCGATGTCGGCCGGTCGAAGACCGGCGAGCTCGATCGCGTGGGTGATGGCATCGCTGGCCATCTCGCCGGCGGGGTCCGGAGCGACGAAGTGATAATCGTCGAAGGTGACCGCGGCCCCCAGGAGATGGGCGAGAATGTCGGCGCCGCGCGCTGTGGCATGTTCCTCGGTCTCGAGGAGCATCAGCGCGCCACCCTCGGCGAGCACCATGCCGTCGCGGTCCTTGTCGAACGGACGGCTGGCGCCCGCGGGGTTGTCGTGGTTGGTCGACAACATGTCTAGTCTGCCGAACGATGCCACGGGCACCGCTTCGATCTGAGCCTCCACGCCGCCGCAGATCGCTACGTCGGCGTCGCCGAACACGATGTGTTGCCACGCCTGCAGGACGGCCGCGGCGCCGGAGGCGTCGGAAAGTACCGGTGACATGATTCCCGCGCGGGCCTGCCGGTCGAGCCCAATCGCGGCGGCCGGAGCATTAGGCATGTGCATCTGAACGACGAGCGGCATCCTCCTCACCGCCCTCATACCCTCCGCATTCAACCCGTCGTAGAGCCTGACGAGCGCCTCAGTCGAGGTCAACGCTTGCCCGACCGAGACTGCGAGCCTCTGGGGGTCCACGGTCGGCGAGCCCGCGTTGTCCCACAGCCGCCGGCCCAACACGGCCGACATCTTCTGCATGAACGACATTCGGCGCACCTCGACACGTGTCAGGTACTGGTCGAGGTCCTCGCGCAGTTCACCACCGATCCACACCTCGGAATCGAACTGTTCAACGAAGGGCTTATCGAGTGCCCTTATCCCACTTTGGCCATTTAGCAGCCCCCGCCAGGTGTCCTCGGCGTTGGGCGCGAGGGATGTAGTCGACTCGACTGCGGTTACGACGACGGCGGGACGACGTCCGTCACCGCTTTTGTTCCCCATTTTGTTGCCCCTCAGACCCAGGCCGGTTCCTGCACTTGGCTTGGCGACTCAACCATAGTCAGTTTCCCTGAGCGCCATGAGCGGGGATTCAGTGTCCGATGGTCAGAAGACGATCGTCGGCCGGTACATCTCCATCCACACCGCGAGGTCCAGCACACGTTCGATACGCGTGCGTTCGACCGGCGCGAGATTGTGCGGATCCAATCCGACGAGGTGCTCGAGCGCCGCGGAGTCGACGATGCTGAAGAAAGCGTCGTCGCCGGAGCCGAACAGATCCTTCGCGTGCGCCTGAATCGCCGCGCCGTACTGGGGATCCGACGTGGAGGGATACGGGCTCTTCACCCGATTCACCACTGACTCGGGCAGGACATCGCGCGCCGCGCCGCGCAGCAGGCTCTTCTCCCGGCCGTCGTAGGTCTTCATCGACCATGGAGTGTTGTACACGTATTCGACGAGACGATGGTCGCAGAAGGGTACACGCACCTCGAGACCGACCGCCATGCTCATTCTGTCTTTGCGGTCCAACAGGATTCGGACAAACCGGGTCAGATGCAGATAACTCATCACCCGCATTCGGTGGGTGAAGTCGTCCTCGCCGTCGAGCCGTGCGACTTCGGCGACGGCCTCGGTGTAGCGGTCCCGCATATAGGTATCCAGGTCGACTGCGGAACGTACAGCCGGCGTAAGGATCTGGCCGGTGGTGTCGATGGGTCCGTCGCCGATCGCGATCCACGGGAACGCATCCGCCTGCTGCACCGCGGGGTCGTGGAACTGCCGGTAGCCACCGAAGATCTCGTCGGCCGACTCGCCGGAGAGCGCCACCGTCGACTCCCGGCGGATCGCCTTGAACAACAGATACAGCGAGGCGTCCATGTCGCCCAGGCCCAGCGGCATGTCGCGCGCGCCCACGACCTTGCGCCGAAGTTCGAGGTCGGCCAGTTGGTTGTGGTCGAGCACGATGTCGGTGTGGTCGGAGCCCACGTGCTTGGCCACGTCGTGCACGTACGGCGTGTCCATGGTCTGACGCATCGCGTTGGGCGTGAAATTCTCCGCCTGGCCCACGAAGTCGACGGCGAATGTGCGCACGGGGGCTTTCAGCTCTTTGGCCGAGAGTGCAGTGATCACACTGGAATCCAGCCCGCCGGACAACAACACGCATTCGGGGACGTCGGCGACGAGCTGGCGCCGGACGATGTCGTCGAGTAGTTCGCGTACGCGGGCGACGGTGGTGTCCCGGTCGTCGGTGTGCAGCTGGGACTCGAGCCGCCAGTAGGTGCGCGCGCGGACGCCGTTCTCGTCGACGGTGACGATGGTGCCCGGCTCGACTTCCGCCATCCCCTTCCATACCGCTTGCTTGGGCGTCTTGACGGGCACCAACAGCTCACGAAGACCGTCGACGTCCACGACCCGCTTGGCGAGCGGGTTGGCCATGATTGCCTTGGGCTCCGAGCCGAAGAGAACACCGTCGGATGTCGGGTAGAAGTAAAACGGCTTGATTCCCATGCGGTCGCGGATCATCACCAGCTTGCGGTCGCGCGCATCCCAGATCGCGAAGGCGTACATGCCGTTGAGCCGGTCGGCCACCGCGTCACCCCACTGCAGGTAGCCGCGCAGCACCACTTCTGTGTCGCTCGAGGTGGCGAAGCGGTGTCCGGCTTGCTCCAACTCGGTGCGCAGTTCGGCGAAGTTGTAGGCCTCACCGCTGTACACCATGGCCACGTCGCCGTTGGGTGTTGACAGCGACATCGGCTGCGCGCCGCCGGGCAGGTCGATCACCGCCAGCCGGCGATGGCCCAGCGCGGCGTTCTGGTCGCTCCACACGCCCGACGCGTCCGGACCACGGCAGGCCATCGTTTCGGTCATCGCGTCGATCGTGCGTCGCTCTTGACGTAGGTCTCGCGAGTAGCCCACCCAGCCGGTGATTCCGCACATGCCGCCTCCTCCATGTTTCGGGGATGTAACTACATCGTTACGCTATGCATTTCCCTACGGCAACCAGACGCGCGTCACACAGCAACCTCACAGTCGAAAGCGAATGAGGCAACGCATGTTTGGCAAACGACAAGCAGGCGCCATCGAAGCGATGACGCCTGCTTGCGGTTGAGCTGTGAATCACCCAGCGGCGAGCTGCTTCTTGCCGTAGACCCGTTCCATCAGTGCGGTGTCACCGTGCATCTCGGCGCGGACGGTCTTGCCGTCCCGGATGGTGAAGACGTCGGCGTCCTCACCGGTTTGGCCGTCAACGGTCACGTCCGTGATGGCGACGACCGTGTCGCCGTCGGCGACCATTCTCTTCAGTTTCACCGTCAACGACTTCTCGGCGAGCCGCCCCATGTACTCCATGACTTCGGCCTTGCCGTGGAAGGTGCCGCTGACCGCGCTTTCGCCCGGCTGCACCCACTCGACATCGTCGTCGAACAGACTCATCACCGTTTCGACATCACCCGCCGAAAAAGCCTCATAGCCCTTCTTGATGAGTTCCTTGTTATCTTGCTCGGACACTGTGGAGACCCCCTTCTTGCGCATCCGATATCGCGGCCGCGAGGGAGTGGCCGGTCTGGGGAGTGCATATCGCTCGGCGCAGCTCCCAGATCAATCAGACCGTTCGCCGCCGCATACATTGTCGAACTGGATTGGCCGCGCTCTAGAAGATTCGCATGAATATTTCGGCCGCTCTTGCGGACGCAAGAAGGTCGTAGGCGAACCTTGCTCCCCTGCGCCTCCAATCTCCACTGATTGATAACTGCCTGAGGGATCGAACCCGTGGGGGCTCACTCGTGCCGCCCTCGCCGTCACTATCCTCAGCACGACTTCGACCAGCGCACACGACACCGACAGTCTCAGACCCGAGTCGGGCCTCGTACTAGTCGGGCGGTGGTATCGAATCGCAGTTCGGCGTGGTCGGTACCCCGTTGAACCGGTCGGCCACCCATTGCATGCTTCGCTCGCCATCTACGAAGTAGGAAAGTATGTGGAGCATGCCCAACTTATTCTGGAACGGGTGTAGATAGTCGGTCCAAAATTCGACGTCGGCACCCTTGGCGCACCAATCCACCGCCAACTGGCGTGCCCCGTGCCACGGCATCACCGGATCCCACCGGTTGGATTCGATGAATACCGGCGCTTCCGGTTTCAAGGTGCCGACCCGCTGAAGACCTTGAACCAGTTTGAATTGCGGATTATTGAACACCTCATCAGGCGGCGGCTTGAAGTATTCGTTCAGGTGATGGAAGCCGAAGGTCAACCCGGTCTCGACGATGCACTGGTCCCGGGTCCGTCTCACCAGGTCCTCTCCGTAGATGGACAGTATCGGCATGATCTGCGCCTCGGCCGGCGGGTAGGCGGCGATAATGCCATTGAGTATGTAACCGAGCACTCCCATCATGACGCTGCCATCGGCGAACGGCGCCAACAGGCTCGGATCGGCCGGCGGTGCACCTGCCCAGGCTCCCACCAGGTTCAGTTCCGGGGCGTAAGAGGGCGCCATCTCGGCGGCTGCCGCCGACGCCGCGCCGCCTTGTGACCAGCCCCAGAATGCCACCGGCCCATTTGGTTCCAGAGAAGTATTCGGAAGCCGCATGGCCGCCCGCGCGGCGTCGATCACGACGTGAGCCTGCGAGACACGATTCCCGAAAGGTGGCAGGGCCGGCGTGCCCATGCCTTCATAGTCGGTGACGACGACGGCGAATCCGCGGGCAACCATCGTTGCTATGAACGTCTCCTCGTATCCGGGCATGATGTCCAGACCGCTGGAGAAGTGGATGCCCTGATTGAAGAGCCGCGACGGCGCGCACTGGTCGCCAAGCCCGTAAATCCCGACGGCATAAGAGATTAGCGGACGGGGGCCCTGGCCGGGCCACGGGTTGTGGGGTTCGAAGTACGTGCCGGTCACCGCCGTAGGCTGCCCAAGCGGACCTGTGCTGCGGTACATGATTCGCGTACCATCTGCGACAAACGCGCCCAGTTCACCCGACGGCTCCAACACGAGATGCGACGGTTCCGAGCGAATCAGATCGCCGGGCTTGCCGGGCGGCAGCGGGTCGGGCGGAGTGTAGAACGCTTGATACTGAAGCCCTGGCGGGTCGGGCGGATCCGCGCTCGCCACCGAAGCCAAAGCCATAGCAAGCACACAGATCAAAGCAGCCACAAATATCCGGACGGCCGCCCGCCACATCGGGACATACCGGGGCGAGCGGTGGTGGCTGCCCGGTCTCAGGGCTACCTGTTCGACTTGAGTGTTCACGCCCACCCCCAAGACTCGGCTACACGCACCTGTCATCAGGGCGGTCCTTAAACCGCCCCGTCGCCCCCGTCCAGGACAGCTTGGCACACAAGTCGAGACGTGACGGTGATATCGTCGTCATGATTGCTTCAGCAAAATATCCGCTCGGTTAAGGGGTACACCCTGCCTAGAGGATCCCAGCCGCGGACCCACTGGCTCCAAGAATTCTCGGCTCAACGCTGGTCGTTCCGCACGCGGGCACGCCGCGGGATGGCTTGGGCTGGTTCGTCATTCGAGCCACGTAATGAGTGCGGCGTTAGCGGGCGGCCCGGTTGGAGCGAAAGCTACTCGAGAAATCACTAGGAACCAAGACGGCGAGACTGAAGACTTCCGAATGGAAGTCATCTGACGACGGTCGGCTCAGTAGTTGCTGCAACTGTTGGCAACCTGCTGAACATCCACAGGGTATTGCTGCCCCATTGGTGTAGCGAGCACCTGCTGGGCAATCTGCTGGCGCTGATCCGCCGGCGAGGCAACAAAACTGCTCAACATGGACTGCGCCACGGGTTGTGCATTCAACTCGTTGGCGGCTTCGGGCGATTGCGCATTAATCGCCGCTACGATCTGCGGATAGCTGCACGTCGTGTTGACAAGTGGGCCCAGGTCAGGTGCTGCGGAGGCAACCCCGGCCCCAGTGGCCATCGACAACCCCATACCCCCCAGCACCACAACAACTTTCGTCATCTGAACCATTTACGTCCGCCTTTCTGTATTAGCCCACTCGGCGGGGCGGCCATGCTTCCAGCAACGACCGTAGCAAGCTTCGTCCGCGTTCTGCGCTGATTCAGCAACTTGATTGACGTTTGCGGTATCGGCGTCCGCGCCCGTGCGGGGGACACGCTTTTTATTGGCTCTAGCTGGGGAGTGCGGCGCCGGTTCAGCCGTTGCCGGGGGCCGCCCGGCGACAGCAAAGGTTTGCCTGCTTCACGGCAGTAACCACCACCAAACTAGTCGGTAACTAGCTTGGTGCGGAGCAGCAACCCGATCAGCTTGGCTGAGGAAGCAAGCAAATGGTCTGATTGCACACAAGATGCTTACTCGGACGCTGTGAGACCCCCTTCGTCCGCATCCGATATTGCGGTCGCGAGCGTGCGGCCGGTCCAGGAAGTGCAGTGCGCCCAGTCAGACCGTTCGCAGCCGACCATATTTTCGTCCGCATTTCGCGCAATTCAGCGCGATTAGCACTATCACTTCAGCGGAGATTGCACATGCAAGAAATTCTACGACGACCGCCCGTCGCGCCCGTCACGCTCATCGGGTTCTGCGTTGTGTGTCTTGCCCTGTATCCGCAGTGTTGAAGACGCCATCGCGGTGCGGAGAACAGTCAATTCTTTTCGGGTACGCCGGCACCGGACTCTTGCGGTTATCGAGTGACGGTCGACTCCTCTTCTGATACCCGCGCACAACGAGGACGTGTCGCAGCCCGCCACCTTGAGCGCGCTGCGCAGCCAACTGGAAATACCAGACTGAATCATCGTCGTCGCGGACAACTGCACGGATCGCACCGTACAAATCGCCCGAGAGATCGGGGTGTCGACAGTGGCATTGTGAATCATTCGGAGCACTGCGAACCGCGGCGCGCCCGTAAAACCTTGCTCCCCCGGCTGGACTCGAACCAGCAACCCTTCGGTTAACAGCCGAATGCTCTGCCAATTGAGCTACAGGGGATTGCCCTGCCCGCGCGCTTCCGCCGCGGGCCGAGGGTTGACTTTAGCTTACCTGCGGGTCGGCTCGCCAATGCTCTCCCGACCCCGCGCGCACCCCTCCCGTGAGGCAGGATGGACACCGTCGCACCATCGTCTGGGAGGGGCCCTGTGTTCGGGTATGTCGCCGTATTGGCGGTCGGCTATGTGTTGGGTACCAAGGCGGGGCGGCGCCGATACGAGCAGATCGCGGGCACTTATCGCGCCGTCACGGAGAGTCCGGCGGCCAAGGCTGTGATCACGGCGGGGCGCCGCAAAATTGCCAATCGAGTGTCACCGGACCCGGAGATGGTGACGCTGACGCCGATCGACGCCGAAACGGACGTGCTCAGGCCGCAGGCGGCGGCCGAAAAACAGCGCTAGCCGACGCCCCGGTTGATCGTGGCGCCGGGCAACATCACGCCGTTTTGGTAGTTGCTCGGTCCGTAGAGGCCCCACGGCGTGCCGCCGCCGATCGGCTGGCCGTTCGAATATCCGAGGCAATGGCCGTCCTCTTGGTTGCCGAACCACGCCAGGCACTGGCCGGGGGCGGCCTGGTGCTGGGGCTCAGCGGAGGACATCGTGGTCGCGGCGATAACCGGTCCCGCTGCTGCGGCAGCCGCAAATGCGCTGATAGCGATCAACCGACGCGTCTTCGTCGAAGCCACCGAGTTGCCTTTCACCGGAGGGCCGAGGGCGTCTATACCTTAACCTGCGGCGGCAGATTACGCAGTAAGGTCGTCGCCGCTGGCCTGTTCCAGCAGGCTGCGGCGATACGCCTCCATGGCCACGAGGTCGCCGAACAACGCGTGATATTCGTCGCCCTGCTCGACCGGCGACATGCGCTGCAGCTTGGATTTCACTTCGGCGATCTGTCGTCCGACGGCCACTTCCTGCAGACGGGCGAGGACTCCGCCGATGTAGCGCGGCAGCTTCTCGTCGTCCTCGACGCGGATCGATTCCACGCCGAGCTCGTTGACCAGGCTCGCGGCCGCCTCCGAACCCGTCCGGTTGCGGACCGCCTCGATCCACTCCGCACCCGTGGCGCCCGCCGAAGTGCCGCCCGCGGCCGCGATGGCGGCCCGCACCGCCGTATATCCCGGATGGGTGAAGCTCTCCGCCGTCAGCGCGTCGAACACCGGACCCGCAAGCGCTGCGTACTGCAACGCCGATTTCAGCGCTTCGCGCTGCGGCCACAATGTCGGATCCCGCGGATCGGGCCGCGCGACCGTCGAGGCCGTCTTGGCGGGCCGACCGGGCCGATTCTGTGCCGGCGCCTGCCTTCCGCCCTTGGACTGGTCCCGCACCCTGGCGACCACCTGGGCTACGTCGTCCCAGCCCACCCAGCCGGCCAGCTGGCGGGCATACTCGTCGCGCAACGTCGGGTCCTTGATCCGCGCGACCATCGGCACACACCGGCGCAGCGCAGCGACCCGGCCTTCGGCGTTGTCCAGGTCATGGTCGGCGAGCGCGGTGCGAATTGCGAACTCGAACAACGGGGTTCGGCGGGCCACCAGATCGCGCAGCGCGCCATCGCCCGACTTCAGCCGCAGGTCGCACGGATCCATCCCGTCGGCGGCGACCGCGACGAAAGACTGCCCGGCCAGGTTCTGCTCGCCGTCCAATGCTTTGACCGCCGCTGCCCGACCGGCGGCGTCGCCGTCGAACACGTAGATCAGCTCACCGCGAAAGAAGTTGTCGTCCATCATGAGTCGGCGCAGCATCGCCAGGTGCTCGTCACCGAAGGCGGTCCCGCAGGACGCCACCGCGGTGGTGACCCCGGCCGCGTGCATCGCCATCACGTCGGTGTAGCCCTCGACCACGACCGCCTGGTGCGCCTTCGCGATGTCGCGTTTGGCGTGATCGAGGCCGAAGAGCACCGACGATTTCTTGTACAGCACGGTTTCGGGGGTGTTGACGTACTTCGCCTGGTTCTGGTCGTCGTCGAACAACCTGCGGGCGCCGAACCCGATGACCTCGCCGCTGGACACCTTGATCGGCCAGAGCAGCCGGCGGTGGAAGCGGTCCATCGGGCCGCGTCTACCTTCCCGCGAGAGCCCGGCCGCCTCGAGCTCCTTGAACTCGAATCCCTTGCGCAGCAGATGCTTTGTCAACGAGTCCCAGCCCGACGGGGCGAAGCCGCAACCGAAGCGTGTCGCGGTCTCGACATCGAAATCGCGGTCGAGCAGGTACTGACGCGCGGGAGCGGCCTCGTCGGATTTCAGCGCCTCGGCATAGAACTCCTGTGCGGCCGCGTTGGCGGCGAGCAGTCGGCTGCGACTCCCCCGGTCGCGCTGGACGCTTGTCGCTGCGCCCGTATAGGTGACGGTGTAACCGACGCGGTCAGCGAGCAGTTCGACCGCTTCGACGAAGCTGACGTGCTCGATCTTCTGCAGGAACGCGTAGACGTCACCGCCCTCGCCACAGCCGAAGCAGTGGAAATGGCCGTGGTTGGGCCGCACGTGAAACGAGGGCGACTTCTCGTCGTGGAACGGGCACAGGCCCTTGAGCGAGTCGGCTCCTGCGCGGCGCAGCTGGACGTAGTCGCCGACCACCTCTTCGATCCGCACGCGTTCACGGATGGCCGCGATATCGCGATCAGGGATACGGCCGGCCACCGAATCAGTCTAGAGCGGGTTCTGGCGGGTTCAGAGCGCGACAGCTGGATATACAGCCCGTCGTATGCAGTTGGATCGACGGGGCGACGACGGGCGTCCCACCTCTCCGCGCCTGCCACCCGCCCTCACGGTGGCCGGGGCGTGGGCGTGGCGCGTGGTGTTCATCGCTGCCGCCGTCTACATCGCCATCCACGTACTCAAAAAGCTGGGCCTGCTCGTCCTGCCGTTCATCTTGGCGCTGCTGCTGGCGACGCTACTGCGCCCCGTCGCAGCGCAGATCCGGCGAGTCATGCCCGCCCCGCTGGCGGCACTGATCACGCTGCTGGTCGCGCTGGCTGCCCTCGGCGGCATCGGCTCCTTCATCGTGCTTCGCGCCATGCGCGGGTTTCCCCGCCTGCTCGACCAATTCGTCGGGACCGTGCAGGACGTGCGTCAAAAGCTCGAGGGATTGATCCAAGACGTGCCGCAACTCGACCGGTTGGCCCAAAGCACCACCGACTGGCTGCAGCGAAACCGGTCCCAAGCAGTCGACCTGCTCACGACCAGCGCCGGATACACCGTGGAAGCGGTCACGACGCTTCTGCTCACTCTGTTCATCACGTTCTTCTTGCTCTACGACGCCCGCCGCATCTGGAGTTGGCTACTGGAGATGTTTCCCGGTGCGGCGCGGACCCGCGTCGACCGCGCCGGCCACGTGGCCTGGCGCGTCATCACCGGGTACGTCCGCGGCACCGTCGCGATCGCGGCCATCCACGGCACGGTCATCGGCCTCGTGCTGGTGGTGCTCGGCACGCCGCTGGCCGTACCGCTGGCCGTGCTGGTGTTCTTCGGCAGCTTCGTGCCGCTCATCGGTGCGTTCGTGGCGGGCGGGCTGGCCGTACTGGCGACCTTCAGCACCGAGGGCTGGATACCCGCGCTCATCTTGTTCGGCGTGCTGATCATCGAAAATCAGCTCGAAGCTCATGTGTTGCAGCCATTGATCATGGGCCACAACGTGCAGCTGCATCCGCTGGCGATCGGGCTGGCGGTCACCGCGGGCACGCTGCTCGGCGGGATCTTCGGAGCGCTGGTGGCGGTGCCGACCGCCGCGATCGTTTACCGCACTACGCCGGTGCTTTTCGGCCGGGATGACCGACCGTCGCCACCGCCCGGGTCCGGCGGCTGAGATCACGCCGGCTCGAGGCGCTCCAGCCGGCCTTCGGTGAACGACGCGATCTGGTCGACGACCACGCGCAGCCGCTCGCCGTCGTCGGCGGCCGCGTTGTATGCGGGCACGAAGATCGGGTCGAGCGTGGCGGGCGCGCCCGCCACCAGCCAGTCCGCCACGCGGTGGATGCGGTCGCGCTGTCGGGCCTGCAGGTCCAGATGCCGCGGGTCGGACATGATGAACTGCAGGGCCAGCACCTTCAGCAGGGCCACCTCGGCACGCACCAGCGCGGGTACCCGCAGCTCGGCGGCGTACCGGACCAGGGGCCCTGGCCCGGCCTCAGACCTGGTGGCGGCGATCGCGGCCGACGCGAACCGCCCGACGAGCTCGCTGGTCAGGGTTTTCAACGCGACCGAGGCGGCGAGCGTGGCGTCGTACTTGCCGACAGCCGCGACCACCGGCAGGCCGGAGAGGCGCTCCGCGGCCGACAGCAGGTCGTCGCAGGACAGGCCGCCGCCCATCCCGCTCGACTCCCCCAGTCGGCCCAACTCGGCGGCGGCGTCGTCGTCGGCGAGCACGCGCATGTCGATCCGGCCGGACACCACACCGTCCTCGACGTCGTGCACGGAGTAGGCCACGTCGTCCGCCCAGTCCATCACCTGGGCCTCCAGACAAGGCCGGGACTCCGGGGCCGCCTCCCGCATCCAGTCGGCGGCCGCCGCGTCGTCGCGGTAGAAACCGAACTTGGTGCGCTGTGGGATCCGCTGCCACGGGTACTTCGTGACGGCGTCGAGCGCCGCGCGGGTCAGGTTCAACCCTGCGCTATGGCCCTGCGGGTCAAGCACTTTCGGCTCCAACCGGGTCAGGATGCGAAAATTCTGCGCGTTGCCCTCGAAGCCGCCGTACGGGTCGGATATCTCGTTCAGCGCCCGCTCGCCGTTGTGTCCGTACGGCGGGTGCCCGATGTCGTGGGCCAGGCCGGCCATGTCGACGAGATCGGGGTCGCAGCCCAGCCCGATCGCCATTCCGCGGCCGATCTGCGCCACCTCCAACGAGTGTGTCAGCCGGGTGCGGGGGGTATCGCCCTGACGCGGCCCCACCACCTGCGTCTTGTCGGCCAGTCGACGCAGGGCAGCGCAGTGCAGTACGCGCGCCCGGTCGCGGGCGAAGTCGGTCCGGTGTTCGGAATCGGTGCCCGGCAGCGCGGCGCCCTTGTGCGGTTCGACCACCAGACGCTGCCGGTCGAACTCGTCGTATGCATCGTTGTTCATCGCCACCGACGGACAGTCTGCCAGGACTCTTCGCCGGTACCGGCTGTCTCGGTGTGCCAGCGCACTACATTGGCGGTCATGCGCATTGCCCGCTTGCTCAGCGTGATCCTCGCGATGCTGACGGCCGGGGTTCTACTGGCACCGGCTGCGGGCAGCACGCCGCCGTTCCGCTTGCCCGGCTACGTCACCGACCAGGCCCAGGTGCTGAGCGGCTCGCAAGTCAGCGACGTCGAACGGGCCGTCGACAAGCTGTACCACGACCGCCAAGCGAGGCTGTGGGTGGTCTACGTCGACAGCTTCGACGGTCTCGGCGCCGTCGCGTGGGCCGAACGAACCAGGCGGACAAGCGACTTGGATACGCGCGATGCCATCCTGGCGGTCGCCATCCAGGACCGCTCCTATGCGTTTCTGGTGCCGACGGAAATCGTCAGCAACTCCGCCTCCAATGACATTCGCCGCAATGCGATCGAACCCAAACTGCGCGCCAATGACTGGGCCGGCGCCGGGGTCGCGGCGGCCGAAGGACTGAACACGGCCAGCGCACCCGGACCCGGATTCTCCGGGTTCGGCCTCGCTGTCGCCCTGGGCATCCTCGCCGTCCTCGTGCTGCTGCTGTGGCTGTGGACGCGCCGTCGGCGGCGCAAGCGTCGAGAGGCCGAGTTCGCCGCGGCGCGCCGGGTCGATCCGTCCGACCCCGATGCACTCGCGTCGGTCCCCATCGATGCGCTCGAGGACCTGTCGAAGTCCATGGTGGTGGACGTCGACAACGCCGTGCGCACCAGCGAGAACGAGCTGGTGTTGGCCGTCGACGAATTCGGCACGAAGGACACGGCGCCGTTCAGCAAAGCCGTTGCCGAGGCCAAAACGACGCTGGCACAGGCGTTCAACGTGCGCCAGATCCTCGACGACACAGTACCGGAGACACCTGCGCAACGGCGTGACCTGCTGACCCGGGTCGTGGTGGCGGCTGCCAAGGCCGACCGCGAACTCGACGCACAGCGGGAGGCCTTCGCCCGATTGCGCGACCTTCTCATCAACGCGCCGACGCGGCTGGATTCGATGACCCAGCAGGTGGTCGACCTGACGGCACGCCTCGAGCCGTCACAGCAGGCGCTGGCCGCGCTTCACAAACAATTCGCCGACACCGCACTGGCTTCCATCGCGGGCAACGTCGAGACGGCCAAGCAGCGCCTCGGGTTCGCCGACCAGAACATCACCAACGCCCGTACCCTGCTCGCCCGTCCGGCGGATCGCCAGACCGGGCTCGTCGACGCGATCCGCGCCGCGGAATCGGCCCTGGGTCAGGCGCGCACGCTGCTCGATGCGGTGGACAGCGCAGCGACCGACATCAACCGGGCAATCGCGACCCTGCCCGATGCGATCGCCGACATCCAGAACGGCATCAAGGCCGCGGGAGACCAGCTGGCGCAGGGAGATACCGCGCATGACGACGAACTCGGCGCCGCCCGCGACAAAGCGGTCAAGGCCGTGGCAGACGCGCAAAGCAGTGGCAATGCCGACCCGTTGGGCGCGTTCACGCAGTTGACGCAGGCCGACGCCGAGTTGGACCGGCTGCTGGCCAGCGTCGCCGAAGAACGCGAGGCGGCCGAGCGGCGCAGCCGCGCATTCGACCAGGCTTTGTTCACCGCACAGTCGCGGGTGCGGGCCGTGTCGGACTTCATCGACGTGCGTCGCGGCAGTATCGGCCCCGAGGCGCGCACCCGGCTGGCCGAGGCCGTCCGTCAACTGCAGGCCGCGCAGGACAAGCGGGAGACCAACCTCAACGAGGCGATCGCGCACGCGAACGGTGCCGCGATGCTGGCGTCGCAGGCCCAGTCGATGGCGACCGCCGACGCGCAGGCCGCTCAGCGGTCGTACGCCGGCCGCTACGGCAGCACCAGCGGATCCAACATGGGCGCGGTGCTCGGCGGGATCATCCTCGGCAACATCCTGTCCGGCTCGATGCGCGGTGGCCTCGGCGGCAGCATGGGCGGTGGCTGGAGTTCGACGTCCTACGGCGGATCCGGCTGGGGCGGCGGTTTTGGCGGCGGCGGTTTCGGCGGCGGCGGCGGCCTGGGCGGCGGCGGCGGCCGCTTCTAACGGGCTTGCCTTTTCCGGCGAGCGGCGGGTTAGGCGCCCTTGAGGCGGACGGCCAGGTAGTCGGATACGGCGTCCAGCGCGATGCGCTCCTGCGACATCGCGTCGCGCTCGCGGATCGTGACGGCCTGATCGTCGAGCGTGTCGAAGTCGACGGTCACGCAGAACGGCGTGCCGATCTCGTCCTGGCGGCGATATCGCCGTCCGATCGCGCCGGCGTCGTCGAATTCGACGTTCCATGACTTGCGCAGCTCGGCGGCGAGGTCGCGCGCCTTGGGCGAGAGGTCCTCGTTGCGCGAGAGCGGCAGCACCGCCGCCTTGACCGGTGCCAGTCGCGGGTCGAGCCGCAGCACGGTGCGCTTGTCGACGCCGCCCTTGGCGTTGGGCGCCTCGTCCTCGGCGTAGGCATCGACGAGGAACGCCATGAACGACCGCGTCAGGCCCGCGGCGGGCTCGATCACATACGGCACGTAGCGGGTGTCGCTGGCCTGGTCGTAGAACGACAGGTCGACACCGGAATGCTTTGCATGCGTTGACAAGTCGAAGTCAGTGCGGTTCGCGACGCCTTCCAGCTCGCCCCACGGGTTGCCCTGGAAGCCGAACTTGTACTCGATGTCGACCGTGCGGTCCGAGTAATGCGACAGCTTGTCCTTGGGATGCTCGTACAGGCGCAGATTGTCGCGTTGGATGCCCAGGTCGACGTACCACTGCAGCCGGGTGTCGATCCAGTACTGGTGCCACTCCCGGGCGCTGTCCGGTTCGACGAAGAACTCCATCTCCATCTGCTCGAACTCGCGAGTGCGGAAGATGAAGTTGCCGGGCGTGATCTCGTTGCGGAAGCTCTTGCCGATCTGGCCGATGCCGAACGGCGGTTTCTTGCGCGACGTGGTGACCACGTTGGCGAAGTTGACGAAGATGCCCTGCGCGGTCTCGGGCCGCAGATAGTGCAGGCCCTCCTCCGTCTCGATCGGGCCGAGGTAGGTCTTGAGCATCATGTTGAAGGCGCGGGGCTCGGTCCACTGGCCCTTGGTGCCGCAGTCCGGACACGCGATCTCCGACATCGAAACGGATTCGGGGTCGACTGGGGCGCCCCCTTTGGCCGCCTTCTTCTCCGCGTAGGCCTCCTGCAAATGGTCCTGCCGGTGCCGCTTGTGGCAGTTCAGGCACTCCACCAGCGGGTCGTGGAACACCTCGACGTGTCCCGAGGCCACCCAGACCTCGCGCGGCAGGATGATCGCGCTGTCCAGGCCGACGACGTCGTCGCGGCTGGTGACTACCGACCGCCACCACTGCCGCTTGATGTTCTCTTTCAGCTCGACGCCCAAAGGGCCGTAGTCCCAAGCGGACTTGGTGCCGCCGTAGATTTCGCCGGACTGGTACACCAGGCCACGGCGCTTGGCCAGATTCGCAACGGTGTCGATGATGGACGCCACGGGTGAACAGCGTAACGATGGCCCGCCAAGGCCTCGCGACGCCGTTGACATGCGTGATCATGCATGTATCGTGGCGGACATAATGAAAACGGTTTCCACCTTGGCCGGCGCGCAGGCCGACGACCGCCACCAGCACAGCGATGCCCCGCTGCCCGATCTGCCGTCTCGGGTGCTCCTCGACACCGCGGGCGACCTGCTGCGAGCGCTGGCCGCGCCGGTGCGGATCGCGATCGTCTTGCAACTGCGGGAGTCGTCGCGCTGCGTTCACGAACTCGTCGACGCCCTCGGCGTGCCGCAGCCGCTGGTGAGTCAACACCTGCGCATCCTCAAAGCCGCGGGCGTCGTGGCCGGCGAGCGGTCAGGCCGTGAAGTGCTCTATCGCCTCGTCGACCATCACCTCGCGCACATCGTTGTCGCCGCGGTGACGCACGCGGCGGAGGGCAGCGAGTGAGCACCGCGGACGCGAGGAGCGATTCAGGAACCGCGGACGCGAGGAGCGATTCAGGAACCGCGGACGCGAGGAGCGATTCAGGAACCGCGCCCGGCGTCCGGGCCACCCGGCAACGGGCGGCGATCTCAGCGCTGCTGGAAAACCTCGACGACTTCCGTTCCGCCCAAGATATGCACGACGAACTACGCCGCCGCGGCGAGGGGATCGGTCTGACGACCGTTTACCGCACCCTGCAGTCGATGGCGGCCGCCGGGCTGGTCGACACGCTGCGCACCGACACCGGCGAGTCGGTCTACCGGCGATGCTCCGAGCACCACCACCACCATCTGGTGTGCCGCGCCTGCGGTTGCACGGTCGAGGTGCAGGGCGGCCAGGTGGAGACGTGGGCAGCCGACGTGGCACGGGCGCACGGCTTCTCCGATGTCAGCCACACGATCGAGATCTTCGGCCTCTGCGGCACCTGCGCGTCGGGCGATTAAGCGTCGACCTCACCGATCAAGGCCTCGCGCACATCGGCGCCCGCGCTGAGCACCATCATGATCAGCGTCTGCAGCGCGTCGTCGGTCAGGCCTGCGGCCGGAAAGTTGTAGCGCAGCGTGACGTCCGCGACACCGGCACCGGCGACCTGCTCGGCCAGCGATACCGTTCCGAGTACGGTGTCGTGCGCAAGCCGGGCGACCTTGTCGCGAATATCGTTGTCCAACAGCAGATCCCACGCCAATATCTGAGTCAGCGACACCATCTCGAGATCATCGGCAATCGACACCGCCCGCAGCGATGCGAACGTATGACCGTGGTGCACGGTGAGCGCGCCGTCGTCTTCCTCTTCGTACGGCAGCACGCCGTCGAGAACGGTCCGCAACCGGTCGGCCAGCTCCATCAGGCGCGGCCGAATCGGCGGTTGCGGTTCACATACTCCTCGCACGCCGCCCACAGATCGCGACGGTCGTAGTCCGGCCACAGCTTGTCCTGAAAGACGTATTCGGCGTAAGCCGCCTGCCACAGCATGAAGTTGCTTGCGCGCTGCTCCCCCGACGTTCTGATGAACAGATCGACGTCGGGGATGTCGGCGCGGTGCAGGTGTTTGGCGAACGCCGCCTCGGTGATGCGATTCGGGTTGATCTTCCGGTCGACCGCTTCCTGCGCGAGTTCACGTGCGGCCTCGACGATTTCGGTACGCCCGCCGTAGTTGACGCAGTAGTTGATGGTGATGACGTCATTGCCCACCGTCATCTGCTCGGCGATGTCGAATTCCTTGATGACGCTGCGCCACATCCGCGGCCGCGAGCCCACCCACCGCATCCGCACGCCCATGTCGTTGAGGTTCTCCCGCCTGCGCCGGACCACCTCGCGGTTGAACCCCATCAGAAAACGCACCTCCTCGGTGCTGCGCTTCCAGTTTTCGGTCGAGAAGGCGTAGACCGTCAGGTGCTTGATGCCGATTTCGATGGCGCCGCAAGTGATGTCGATGAGCACCGCCTCGCCCATTTTGTGCCCCTCGGTGCGGTGCAGCCCACGCTGGGTGGCCCACCGTCCGTTGCCGTCCATGACGACTGCGACGTGCTGGGGCACCTGATCGGCCGGGATCTTCGGCGCGGCGGCCTTCGACGTGTGCTGGGGCGGGCGGGCGAATCTGCCGTTGGTGTGCGGCGGCAACTCCGGAAAGACGACCGGCCAGCTGGACTTGTCGGGGAAGGTCGGATAGTCGTCAGGTGCCGGAGGCAGCTGTGGGTGGGTAGCTGTCGACGCCTTGTGCCCCATCCGTTTCACTGCCACGGGTGACATCCTGCCCGAACAGCGAGATGCGGTGCTCGGCGACCGCGCGATCAACCCGGTACACGCGTTCGACCAGCGGCAACGTGCGGAGCTGACGCTCGAGGTGCCACTGCAGGTGTGCGGCCACCAGCCCGCTGGCCTGGTTGCGGTGCGATTGTTGCGACGTCTGCGCGGCGTCCCAGTCGCCGTCGTAGAGCGCCGACATCAGGTCGAGCACGGCCTGCGGCGGTGTCGTCGAACCAGACGGCCTGCAGTGCACGCACACGCTGCCGCCTGCGGCGATGTGGAATGCCCTGTGTGGACCGGGAGCGGCGCACCGGGCGCACTCGGTGAGCGCGGGCGCCCATCCGGCGATTCCCATGGCACGCAGCAGGTAAGCATCCAGCACGAGTTCCCACGGACGGCTGCCGTCGGCCACTGCACGCAACGCGCCGACCGTCAGCCGGTGCAGCGCGGGCGCCGGAGCGCGCTCCTCGCCCGCCAGCCGTTCCGCGGTCTCCAATACCGCGCACGCGCAGGTGTAGCGACCGTAGTCGCTGACGATGTCGGCGGCGAACGCCTCGATGGCCTGCACCTGGGTGACGATGTCGAGATTACGGCCGGGGTGCAGTTGAACGTCGATGTACGCAAACGGCTCCAGCCGGGAACCGAACTTGCTGCGGGTGCGCCGGACTCCCTTGGCCACCGCGCGGACCAACCCGTGGTCGCGGGTGAGGAGGGTGACGATCCGGTCCGCCTCGCCGAGCTTGTGCTGGCGAAGCACCACCGCCCGATCCCGGTACAGGCGCATCAGCCCAGTTTCTCATCGTGTCCCGACAAGGGCGGTTAGCAGCGCCGGATATTCTCGACATTGATGGCCGTGCCTCCCATGCCTCCCGCATCGTCTGCACGACAACCCCCTCTGCCCACCATGACCGGCCTGCTGTATCGGCTGGCCAGCGGCGGTGTGACGTCGGTTGAGCTGGTGCGGCAGTCGCTGGAGGCCATCGAAGCCAGCCAGCCGACGCTCAACGCGTTCCGTGTGGTGCTGCGCAAGCAGGCGCTCGCCGACGCCGCACGCGCCGACCGCAGACGCGCCGCGGGACAGACCGCCCCGCTGCTGGGGGTGCCGATCGCGGTCAAGGACGACGTCGACGTCGCGGGCACGTCGACGATGTTCGGCGCGGCGGGCCACGTGCGGCCTGCGGTGGCCGACGCCGAAGTCGTGCGCAGGCTGCGCACTGCCGGGGCGGTCATCGTCGGCAAGACCAACACCTGCGAATTGGGCCAATGGCCGTTCACCAGCGGGCCCGCCTTCGGGCACACACGAAACCCATGGTCGCGCAACCACACTCCGGGCGGCTCGTCCGGCGGAAGCGCGGCGGCGGTGGCAGCGGGACTGGTCACCGCGGCGATCGGGTCCGACGGCGCGGGCAGCGTGCGGATCCCGGCGGCGTGGACGCATCTGGTCGGCATCAAGCCGCAGCGCGGACGGATCTCGACGTGGCCGCTGCCGGAGGCGTTCAACGGGATCACTGTCAACGGCGTGCTGGCCCGCACGGTCACCGATGCGGCGCTTCTGCTCGACGTGGCGTCGGGCAATGTCGACGGAGACCGGCACAAGCCGGCGCCGATCCAGGCCGCTGAGGCCGTCGGCCGCGCGCCGGGCCCACTGAAGATCGCGCTGACGACCAAGTTCCCGTTCAACCTCTTCCGACCCATGCTGAACCATGAGATCCGCACCGCGCTTCATGCGGTCGCTGAGCAGCTCACCGAGCTCGGCCACACCATCGTTGGCGTGGATCCGGACTACACGGTCGGGATGTCATGGAACTTCCTGGCGAGGTCGACGTCTGGGCTGATCGATTGGGCCGACCGCCTCGGCCACGATGTCGAACTGGATCGGCGCACCGTCGAAAACCTCCGGATGGGACGGCTGCTGTCGGAGAACGTGCTGCGCAAGGCACGCGCGAAGGAGGCCGCGGCGCAGCGGCGCGTCGGCTACATCTTCAACCTCGTCGACGTGATTCTGGCGCCGACCACCGCGCTGCCGCCGCCGACCGTGCACCATTTCGACAATCGCGGCGGCTTCTCCACCGATCGGGCGATGATCCGCGCCTGCCCCGCAACATGGCCGTGGAACCTTCTGGGCTGGCCGTCGATCAACGTGCCCGCCGGCTTCACGTCCGGGGGATTACCGATCGGCGTGCAGTTGATGGGTCCCGCCGACAGCGAGCCCTTGCTGATTTCGCTTGCCGCCGAGCTGGAGGCGGTCAGCGGCTGGGTGACCAAGCAGCCAGAACCGTGGTGGACAGATGTCAATAACGGTGTAGCGGGCGGTCCGCGCGCGTAAGGTGCCCGGCGTGAACGTGTGGCGTTGCGCGGGCCTGCTCACGGCGGCCGTGCTGGGTGGCGCGGTGACGGGCACGCCCGCCGCGGCGGCCGACAACAAGCGCCTCAACGACGGCGTGGTCGCCAACGTCTACACGATCCAGCACCAGCACGGCTGCACCAACGACGTGAAGATCAACCCGCAGCTGCAGCTGGCCGCGCAGTGGCACACCGACGATGTGCTGAACAACCGCTCGCTCGACGGCGACACCGGCAGCGACGGGTCGACGCCCCAGAACCGCGCCGATGCCGCGGGCTTCACCGGCGTCGTCGCCGAGACCGTCGCGATCAACCCGGCGCTGGCCATCAGCGGCGTCGAGATCATGAACCAGTGGTACTACCGGCCCGACTACATGGCGATCATGTCGGACTGCGGCAACACCCAGATCGGCGTGTGGTCGGAGAACAGCCTGGACCGGACGGTCGTCGTCGCGGTCTACGGCAAGCCTGCGTAGCGGTTTCGGCGCGCTGGGTCCCGCTCAGCGTGACCGCGCGCGCCGAAATCACTCAGAAGCCGAGGCGCCCGAGCTGTTTGGGGTCCCGCTGCCAATTCTTGGCGATCTTGACGCGCAGGTCCAGATACACCTTGGTGCCGAGCAGCTTCTCGATCTGCGTGCGCGCGGCGGTACCGACCTCGCGCAGCCGCGCGCCGCCCTTGCCGATCACGATGCCCTTCTGGCTGTCGCGTTCGACGTAGAGGTTGGCGTGCACGTCGATCAGGTCGTCGCGGCCCTCCCGCTGGCTGACCTCTTCGATCACCACCGCCAGCGAGTGCGGTAGCTCGTCGCGCACGCCTTCGAGGGCGGCCTCGCGGATCAGCTCGGCCATCAGCACTTCCTCGGGCTCGTCGGTCAGCTCGCCCTCGGGATAGAACGCCGGTCCGGGCGGCATCTGATCGGCGAGCACGCGGGTCAGCACGTCGATCTGCTCGCCCGTCGTCGCCGAAACCGGCACGATCTCGGTCTGCTCGCCGACCAGTTCGCTGACCGCCAGAAGCTGCGCCGCCACCCGCTCCTTGGCCACCTTGTCGATCTTGGTGACGATCGCGACGAGCGTGGTCCTCGGCGCGACGGTGCGGATCTGGTCGCAGATCCACCGATCACCCGGACCGATCGGCTCGTCGGCCGGAATGCACAGCCCGATGACGTCGACCTCGGAATAGGTGTCGCGCACGAGGTCGTTGAGCCGCTGGCCCAGAAGCGTCCTCGGCCGGTGCAAACCAGGGGTGTCGACGAGGACGATCTGGAACTCGTCGCGGTGCACGATCCCACGAATGGTGTGCCGTGTCGTCTGCGGGCGATTCGACGTGATCGCCACCTTGGTGCCGACGAGCGTGTTCATCAACGTCGACTTGCCCGTGTTCGGCCTGCCGACGAAACAGACGAAGCCGGAACGGAATTCTGTCACTGCGGCGTGCCCGCGCGATCGGTGACGATGACCGTCGCATCACCGGAGATCTCTCGCACCGCGGCCACCCCCGCGTCGTCGGCCGACCCGCCGACCAGCACGGCCGCCTCGAGCCCCGTCGCGCCGCTCGACACGGCCGCGGCCACCGCGGCCTGCAGCGCGGTCAGCGCCAGGGCGTCCAGGGACACCGGCGCCCCCGCGTACGTGCGGCCGTCCTGGTCGCGCACCGCCGCGCCACTGCCGGCCTCGGCCCGGCCCATCGCGCCACGGGCCAGCGTCACCAGCTTGGCGTCCTCCGCGTCGAGCTCAGTCATCCTCACCTTCCTGCTCGGGCGCCCTCTGGCTGACCAACACCGTGCCGATCCGCACCCGCCCGCGATGGTCACGCCCGCCCTCGGCGCGCAACTGCAGGCCGTCCCACGCCACCTCGGCGCCGGGCAGCGGAACACGGCCGAGTTCGAGGGCCAGCAGGCCGCCGACGGTGTCGACGTCGAGGTCCTCGTCGAACTCCATGTCGTACAACTCGCCGAGATCCTCGATCGGCAGCCGGGCCGACACCCGGAAACGCTTGTCCCCCAGCTCTTCGACCGGCGCGACCTCGTCGGTGTCGTATTCGTCGGCGATCTCGCCGACGATCTCCTCGAGCACGTCCTCGATGGTGACCAGGCCGGCGATCGCGCCGTACTCGTCGACGAGCAGGGCCATGTGGTTGCGGTCGCGCTGCATTTCGCGCAGCAGCGCGTCCAGCGGTTTGGAGTCGGGCACGAACACCGCGGAGCGCATGACCGCCGACACCTTGGTGTCCCGGCCGCCGTTGTTCGAGTAATACGTGCGCTCAACGAGATCCTTGAGGTATACGACTCCGACGACGTCGTCGACGTTCTCGCCGATCACCGGGATGCGGGAATGGCCGCTGCGCACCGCGAGCGAGGTCGCCTGCCCCGCGGTCTTGTCGCTCTCGATCCACACCATCTCGGTGCGCGGCACCATGACTTCGCGGGCGGGCGTATCGCCGAGCTCGAACACCGACTGGATCATCCGCCGCTCGTCGTCGGCCACCACACCGCGCTGCTGGGCGAGGTCGACGACCTCGCGCAGCTCGATCTCCGACGCGAACGGCCCGTTGCGGAATCCGCGACCCGGCGTCAGCGCGTTACCGATCAGCACGAGCAGCCGGCTGATCGGAGTAAGCAGGACCGAAATCGCCTGCAGCGGAACGGCTGCGCCGAGAGCAATCGTGTAAGCGTTCTGCCTGCCGATGGTGCGCGGTCCGACGCCGATCACCACGAAGCTGACGACGACCATGATCGCGGCCGCGGCGATCAGCCCCCAGTCCAGGCCGAGATGCTCGTAGAGGTAGTCGACCAGCAGCGCCGTCGCGGTGATCTCGCACGCGATGCGAAGCAGCACAACGAGGTTGACGTAGCGCGGCCGTTCGTTGATCACCCGGGCCAGCCGGACTGCGCCTGGCCGTTCGTCGCGCACCAGCTCCTCGACACGGGCGATCGAGACCGTGCCGATCGCCGCGTCGATGGCCGCGAACAAGCCACCGAAGAAGATCAGCACAATCGCGCCGACCAGCGAACCTATGCCGGTCACGGTTCGTCGAAGTACTGAGACTTGTCCAACAGCCGCCGATCCTTCTCGGTCTGGCGGTCCTGGTGGTAAGCCTCGACCTGATCGGCGACCCACTCCTCGAGCAGTTGGCGTTGCAGCGCGAACATCTCCTTCTCTTCGTCCGGTTCGGCGTGGTCATAGCCGAGCAGATGCAGCACACCGTGCACCGTCAACAGCGCGAGTTCCTGGCCGAGCGTGTGCCCACCGGATTTGGCTTGTTCGGCGGCGAATTGCGGACACAGCACGATGTCGCCCAGCATCGCGGGTCCGGGTTCGGGCGCGTCCGGCCTGCCGCCCGGCTCGAGTTCGTCCATCGGGAAGCTCATCACGTCGGTCGGACCCGGCAGGTCCATCCATCGCATGTGCAGGTCGGCCATCGCGGCCGTATCGAGCAGCACCATCGAAAGCTCGGCCGCCGGGTGCACTTTCATCTTCTTGATGACAAACCGCGCGACGCTGACCAGTTCCTCCTCGGAGACGTCGAGGCCTGACTCGTTGGACACCTCAATACTCATGTGTGGTCCCGGTTATCGCCGCGGCCGATTGCCGGTCGCACGGCGTTGAGCCCTGTTCATCAGCGAGGGCTCTTCGAACTTGGCGTAGGCGTCCACGATTTCGGACACCAGCCGATGTCGCACGACGTCGGCGCTGGTGAGTTCAGCGAAGTGGATGTCGTCGATGTCGTCGAGGATGCGCATCGCGGCGTTGAGGCCCGATGCGGCTCCACCGGCCAGGTCGACCTGCGTAATATCGCCGGTGACAACCATTTTGGAGCCGAAGCCCAGCCGGGTGAGGAACATCTTCATCTGTTCGCCGGTGGTGTTCTGCGCCTCGTCGAGAATGATGAACGCATCGTTAAGCGAGCGGCCCCGCATGTACGCCAGCGGTGCCACCTCGATCACCCCGGCGTTCATCAGCTTCGGGATCAGCTCGGGATCCATCATGTCGTGCAGCGCGTCGTAGAGCGGCCGCAGATAGGGGTCGATCTTCTCGCTCAGCGTGCCGGGCAGAAAGCCAAGGCGCTCACCGGCTTCCACTGCCGGGCGGGTCAGGATGATCCGCGACACCTGCTTGGTTTGCAGCGCGCGCACCGCCTTGGCCATCGCCAGATACGTCTTGCCGGTACCGGCGGGTCCGATGCCGAACACGATCGTGTGCGCGTCGATCGCGTCGACGTACCGCTTCTGATTGAGGGTCTTCGGCCGGATCGTCTTGCCGCGCCGCGAGAGGATGTCGAGCGTCAGCACCTCCGCAGGCGACTCCCCCTCGGTGCCGGTGAGCATCGCGACGCTATGCCGCACCACCTCGGGCGTCAACGGCTGGCCGTTGGCCACGATCGCGATCAACTCGGAGGCCACCCGCTCGGCCAGCGCCACATCGGCCGGCTCGCCGGACAGGGTGAGGACGTTGCCACGCGCATGGATGTCGGCGGCAAGGAGGCGCTCGAGCGCGCGCAGATTCTCGTCGGCGGAACCGAGCAGGCCCACGACGAGGTCGGGCGGAACATTGATGCTGCTGCGGACGGAGGCGTCCGAGTCAGCGTTCGTCTCGCTGGGCGTCACGTGGGGCTTTCTGCCTGCTTTCTGGGGTTTTGCCTGGTTGGTTGCTGCTGAATACCCAGTTTACCGCCGTGTACCGACGCGTCCCAATGTTTAACCTGCGGCGACGGGACCTCGACGCGTCAGCCCCAGCGCGCTGTCAATGCCCCGAGCGCACCCAGGGCGACGGCCGCCGCCGTCGAGGTTCTCAGCACCGCCGGGCCGAGGCGGATGACCTTCGCGCCCGCGTCGGACAGCGCTGCGAGTTCCTCGTCGCTGATACCGCCTTCCGGTCCGATCACCAACATCAGGGAATCCGACTGTGCCACATGATGTTTCGCTAAGGGCTCGGTGGCAGACTCGTGCAACGCCAACACCGTCCCGCCCGATGCGACCGCCTCGCGCACATCGGCGACCAGCTCAGCCGTGGTCATGACGCCGGTGACGGACGGGATGTGCGGCCTGCGGGACTGACGCGACGCCGCGCGGGCCACCGCGCGCCAGCGGCGCAGGCCCTTGTCGGCCTTGAGGCCGTCCCAGCGCGCGACGCAGCGCGCCGCCTGCCAGGCCACGACCGCGTCGGCGCCGGCTTCTGTCGCCAACTCGACGGCCAGCTCGGAGCGGTCGGATTTGGGCAGCGCCTGCACGACCGTGACAGTCGGTTTCAGCGGTTCGACGGCCCATCGCTGCAGAACTCGAGCCGACAGCCGCGCCTTGGCCACCTCCTCGATCACGCAGTGCGCCATCGCGCCCGCGCCGTCGGACAGGTCGAGCTCTTCGCCGACCCTGATGCGGCGGACGCTGGCGGCGTGGAATCCCTCGTCGCCGTCGACGACGGCGAGTTGGCCGACCTCCGGAACGGCGTCGACGTAGAAGAGGGCCGCAGACATGCGGCGGCTAGCGCCCGGTGAAGGTCTCGCGCAGCCTGCTGAACAGCCCGCCGCCGGAGCTGGCGGTCTGGGTGGACCTCACCTCGACGGCGTCTCGCGTGCGATGTTCCTTGAGCTTGCGCAGCAACTCGACGTCCTCATGGTCGAGCCGCGACGGCACGACGACCTCGATGTGTGCGTGCAGATCCCCGCGCACTCCCGACCTCAGATGAGGCATGCCATGACCACGCACCGTCGTCACCGATCCGGGCTGGGTGCCGGCGGCGATGGTGATCTCGGTGGGCCCGTCGAGGATCGCGTCGACGGCGACGGTGGTGCCGAGCGCGGCGTCGACCATTGGCACGGAGATGGTGCAGTGCAGGTCGTCGCCGTCGCGGACGAAGGTGTCGTGCTGTCGTTCGTGGACCTCGACATACAGGTCGCCCGCCGGTCCGCCGCCGGGACCGACTTCGCCCTGTGCGGCCAGCCGCACGCGCATGCCGTCGCCGACGCCGGCCGGGATCTTGACGCTGATCTCACGACGGGCGCGGACCCTGCCGTCGCCGCCGCAGCGGCTGCAGGGGTCGAGGATGACTTCGCCGATCCCGCCGCAGACCGGGCACGGCCGCGACGTCATGACCTGGCCGAGCAGCGAGCGCTGCACCGTCTGGATCTCGCCCTGGCCGCCGCAGGTGTCGCAGGTGGTCGGTGTGGAGTTGCCGTGCGTGCCCTTGCCCTGACACAGGTCGCAGAGCACCGCGGTGTCGACGGTGACCTGCTTGGTGACGCCGGTGGCGCACTCCTCGAGGTCGAGGCGCATCCGCAGCAGCGAGTCGGCGCCGGGTCGGACCCGACCGATCGGTCCGCGGGAGGTGGCGCCGCCGCCGAAGAACGCCTCGAACACATCTCCGAGGCCGCCGAAGCCGCCGAAGCCGTTGCCCGTCGCGCCCGCGGACTCCAGCGGATCGCCGCCGAGGTCGACGATCCGGCGCTTCTCCGGATCGCTGAGCACCTCGTAGGCGGCGCTGATCTCCTGGAAGCGTGCCTGTGCTGCCTGATCGGGATTGACGTCGGGATGCAGTTCGCGGGCCAGCTTGCGATAGGCGCGCTTGATCTCCGAATCACTGGCGCCCTTGCTCACCCCGAGCAGGCCGTAATAGTCGCGTGCCACTCCCCTGACCTTCCCTACCGCCGATGCGGCTTCATTACCGGTTGCCCAAGACTTCGCCTATGTAGAGAGCAACCGCAGCGACATTAGCGATAGTTCCCGGATAGTCCATTCGTGTGGGCCCGAGCACACCCATGCCGCCGTAGACCTTCCCCATACTGCCGTAAGCCGTGGTCACCACCGACGTGCCTGCCATTTCCTCGGCTTCGGTCTCGTGACCGATCCGCACGGTGACCTTGCCCGCTTCCTGCTGCGCGGCCAGCAGCCGCAGCACCACGACCTGCTCCTCGAGCGCCTCGAGCACCGAGCGCAGCGAACCGCCGAAGTCGGCGGTGTTGCGGGTCAGATTGGCCGTGCCCCCCAGCAGCAGTCGCTCCTCGGTGTGTTCGACGAGCGACTCCAGCAGCACCGTCGCCGACCGACCGATCGCGTCGCCGAGACCGCCGGAACCGTCCATGTGGGCGGCCAGGTCCGACACCGCCACCGAGGCGGCCGACAGCCGCTTTCCCTCCAGCGCCTGGCCGAGCAGTTCACGCAGCTGGCTGACCTGGTGCTCGTCGATGGTGTCGCCGAGCTCGACCATGCGCTGGTCGACCCGACCGGAATCGGTGATCACCACGAGCAGGAGGCGCGCCGGCGTCAGCGCGACGACCTCGAGGTGTCGGACGGTGGACGTGGACAGCGTCGGATACTGCACGATGGCGACCTGGCGGGTCAGCTGCGCCAACAGCCGCACCGCGCGGCGCAGCACGTCGTCGAGGTCGACGCCCGTCTCGAGGAATTTCAGGATGGCCGACCGCTCGGACGTCGACAGCGGCTTGATTTCCTCGATCCGGTCGACGAATTCGCGGTAGCCCTTCTCCGTCGGCACCCTGCCCGAGCTGGTGTGCGGCTGGGTGATGTAGCCCTCGGCTTCCAGCACGGCCATGTCGTTGCGCACGGTGGCGCTGGACACCCCCAGATTGTGCCGTTCGACGAGGCTCTTCGAGCCGATCGGCTCCTTGGTCGACACGAAGTCGGCCACGATGGCGCGCAACACCTCGAAACGACGGTCGTCGGCACTACCCATTTGTTCACCTCCCAGGGGATCGAATCCATTTTACGGTGATCAGCAGGGGCGATGCCTCCTCGCCGCCGCCTCGCGCCGCCGCGGACGGTTCGCGTGGCGGATCGGCCGGTTACGACTCTCACGAAAATTAGGTGACCACGGCGGGTGAGCACAGCAGTTGGTGCCCCGCGAGGCGTGCTGTGGCGGGGCGCGGGTTGGCGCTGTGTGGTTATGCGGTGTCGGCGAGTGGTTGCAGGGTGACGGTGTAGCCGAGGGCTTCGAGCTGGCCGATCGCGCGTGCCTTGGTCTTGGCGGGGATACGCAGGGTGAAGTAGTCAGCGCCGGGATCGCGGTAGAACTCGCCGTTGGTGAGCATGTTCCAGGTCGCCACGAGTATGGAATGCTCCAGAGCAACAAGCGCTTTCATCGGGCCTCGGCGGGCGGCGATCCGCTTGTACTTGGCCGACAGATAGGTTCCCTTCGTACGGGACGCGGCCAGCGCCGCGGTCCCGAGGGCGGTTTTCGCATACCGGTTTCCGCGGCGGGTTTTCGTCGACTTCACCCTGCCCGCGGACTCGTTGCACCCGGGCGCGGTGCCCGCCCACGACGCCAGATGCGCCGCGGTCGGGAACACGCTCATGTCGCCGCCGGTTTCGGCGAGCAGGACTTCAGCGACGATCCTGGAGACGCCCGGGATACTGATCAGCAGCTCCCGGGCCGCCGCTAAAGGTGTGATCGCCTCGCCGATGCGGACATCGAGATCGGCCAACGCCTGCCCGTACTGGTCGATCAGATCCAGGTGCATCTGGATCAGGTATCCGTGATGGGGGGTGAACCGGCCGGTCAGGGCTTCGGTGAGGGCCGGGATCTTCGACCGCATCCGGCGCTGGGCCAGATCGGCCATCGCTGCCGGGGTTGCCGTGCCCGCGATCAGGGCCGCCAGCATCGTCCGGCCCGAGACACCCATGATGTCGGTGGCCACCGAGGACAGTTTGATGCCGGCGTCTTCGAGGACTTTCTCGATCCGCTGCACCTGCCGGGAGCGGTCGCGGGTCAACGCGGTGCGGGCGCGGGTGAGGTCGCGCAGTTCCCGGATCGGCGCCGGCGGCACCAGCGACCCGCGCAGCAACCCGTGTGCGCCCAGGTCGGCCAGCCAGGCGGCGTCGGAGACATCGGTTTTGCGGCCCGGCATGTTGCGGGCGTCGTGGGCGTTGACCAGCATCACCGTCAGCGTGTCTTCGAGCAGGTAGAAGTACGGCTTCCAGTAATCGCCGGTCGCTTCCATCACCACACAGCTGACCCTTTCGGTGAGCAGGTGCTCCCGCAACGCCAGGATCTGATTCGACATCGCCCCCCACGTCGTCACTGTCGATGTCGTGGCTGTGTTACCGCGGCCCTGGATCCGTACGCAGACCTTCGCGTCCCGCTTCGAGATATCGATACCCGCGCACCGCGGGTGCACCACATCCATCACCCATCACCCCAACCACTGTCTCGTATTCCCTTGTCCTGGTGCGTGTTGCGGGGAGGGCGGGTTGGAACAGAAATCTCTCACTCGTGCTCGAAGGCAACATTCCACGGTTCCCGCGGATGACGATCATGCCCTCCACCACCATGCTGACACGCAGGCTCACCGGCACCACAGACGGATCGGGGTTCGACCGCAACACACCACGATCCTGCGCCCCACCCGGCTGACACACCAGCGTGGTCAACCACCGGCAAAGGTGACATCACCGTCCACATTTTCTGTCCCCACGGAGGGGCCAGCGAAGCGCCCCTGAATTGCTGACACGAAAATTGGGTGACCACAACGGGTGATCTGGCTGGGTGGTGGGTTAGGCGGATTGGGTGAGTGGTTCCAGAGTGACGCGGTAGCCGAGGGATTCGAGTTGGTTGATTGCCCGGGATTTGGTTCGGGCGGGCTGGTGGGCGGTGTAGTAGTTAGCGCCGGGGTCGCGGTAGAAGTCGCCGTTTTTGAGCATGTTGTGGGCGGCGATGATCATGGCGTGTTCGATGGCGACGATGGCGCGCATCGGGCCGCGACGGGTGGCGATGCGCTTGTACTTGGCGGCGAAGTAGGTGTTTTTGGAGCGGGCTGCGGAGAGCGCGGCGATTCCGAGGACGCCCTTGAGGTAGCGGTTGCCGGGCCGGGTCTTGGTGGACTTGACCCGTCCGGCGGACTCGTTGGAACCGGGCGAGACTCCCGCCCAGGATGCCAGATGCCCGGCGGTGGGGAAGACGCTCATGTCGCCGCCGGTTTCGGCGATGAATACTTCAGCCACGATTCGGGAGAATCCCGGGATGCTGATCAGCAGATCCCGGGTTGGGCGAAAAGGTTCCATCGCCTCCTCGATCCGCTCATCGAGTCGACCGATGTCGGCGGTGTGGGCATCGATGCGGTCCAGGAACAGCCGTGTCATGAACGCGTGATGGTCGTTGAATCGTCCCCGCAGTGCCTCGGTCAGGGCCGGGATCTTCGACCGCAGTCTGCGCTGGGCCAGCTCGGCGAGCACGGCGGGGTCGCGTTGTCCATTGATAAGCGCCTCGAGCATGGCCCGCCCGGATACCCCGGTGATATCGGTGGCCACGGCCGACAGTTTGATGCCGGCGTCTTCGAGCAGTTTCTCCAGCCGCTGCACCTCCCGAGTGCGTTCCCGGGTGATCACGGTGCGGGTGCGGGTCAGATCCCGTAACGCCCGTACCGGGGCCGGCGGCACGAACGACGCCTTGACCAGACCGTGGGCCCAGATCGGCCAGCCACGCCGCATCTGAGACGTCGGTCTTGCGGCCAGGCAGATTGCGCACCGCAGCGGCGTTGACCAGTATCACGTCCAGGTCGTCGTCGAGCAGGTAATAGAACGGTTTCCAGTAGTCGCTGGTGGACTCGATGACCACACACGTGACGTTCGCCGCTACCAGGTGCTCGCGTAGCGCCAGGATCTGGCCCGTCGTGGCACCCCAGGTGCTCACCGTCGAGGTCTTCACGCGTGGGCCTTGACCCTGAATCCGGATGCAGACCTTGGCGTCCTTCTTCGAACAATCGATTCCCGCGCACCGCGGGTGTATCCCCATCCCCATCACTTCCTGCGACGTATTGTTGTGCTAGAAGGTGTTTCGGGGAGGGCGGGGTGAAACAGGAATCTGACACTCGTGCTCGACGGCAACATTCCACGGTTCCCGTGGACAAGATGTGCCCTCCACCCCAAGCTAGCCTGCGGGCTCATCGGCAACATAGTCGTACCGGGGTCGACCGAAACACCTGACCAGCATCACCCCGGCCATCGGATCGCACAACCAGCCCCACCACGCACCAGGCCCGCGCGCACAGGACACATTTTCCCCATCCACGGAGCAGCGCAGCGCCCCTGGGAAGCTAGCCTGGCGATCATGGTGGAGCCATCGCCACGCGGGACGAGTCGAAGGATGTCGGGCAGGTGATCTTCAAGGGCGTTCTCGATGGCAAGCCGTATCCCAACCACGGGCTGACGTATCGGCAGTGGTCCCAGATTCCGCCACGGCAGATCCGCCTCGACGAGCTGGTGACCACGACGACCGTCCTGCAGCTCGACCGCCTGTTGTCGGAGGACTCGACGTTCTACGGCGATCTGTTTCCCCATGCCGTGAGATGGCGAGGGGTGGTCTACCTCGAGGACGGGTTGCACCGCGCGGTGCGGGCCGCGCTGCGCAATCGAACGGTGCTGCACGCTCGGGTGTTCGACATGGATATGCCGGTCGCCCAGCGGGTTTAGCGTCAGCGGTAGGCGTCGTGGGTCCTTCCTTCGCGACGTCCAAACAGGGCGATGGGCGCCACCAGCTAGGTATCAATAGCCTCCGGGATCGAGGTCGAGCACGTGCCATGTGGGACGGAGTGCGACGGATGACGCGAAATCGCAACGCGGTCACAACGTTTCCAACTCGCGAAATCGTCATGGCTGGCAGTCCATCAGACACCGCGTTAGGACCGCGCTAGGAAACTTCGCGTTGCAGGGCCCAGCAGAGACTATGCAGCGCGTCGTGCAACCGGAACTTGACCACGCATTCGCCGACGCGCTCGTATGCCGCGATGTCGGCGACGGTTTGACCGAGATAGTAGGCACGGACCACGACCCGCCGCTGTTCGGCGGGCAACGACTTCAGCGCCTGTATCGCATGCAGCGCAGCTTGATCGGGATCAGCCACAAGATCATGCTCCGCGCGCACGCTTCGGAGTTACTGTGGGTTGCCTTGTGACCGAACGTCAGTCGAGCACGGTGCGCACGACGGCGTCGGCCAGAAGTCGACCCTCATCGGTGAGCACCAGCCGATCGGATTCAATCTTCAGCAATCCGTCACCGATCGCGATCTGTGCGCGATCGCGCTCGCGGCCGCTGATAATGTCGGCGCGCAATCCGCGTCGGAGGCGTAGCCGCAGCATCACGTCTTCCATATGGGTCGCGGTGGCGTCGAGCTGTTCGAAATCGGCTACGGGCAGCCGCCTCTCGGCCAGTGTTTGCGCATATGTGTTGGGATGCTTGACATTCCACCACCGGATCGATCCGATGAAGCCGTGCGCCCCCGGGCCGGCACCCCACCACTCGCCGCCGTCCCAGTAGCCCATGTTGTGCCTGCACTCAGCGCCGGGCCTGCTCCAGTTGGACACCTCGTACCAGTCGAAGCCAGCCGCGCGTAGCCGTCCGTCGGCAAGCTGGTAGCGGTGCGCCAGCACGTGGTCGTCGGTCGGCGACATCTCGCCCCGACGCATCCGGCGGCCCATCGCCGTGCCCTCCTCGATGGTCAGCGCGTAGGCCGAGATGTGATCAACACCTCCTTCCATGGCGGCGTCGATGGACCGCAGAAGGTCGTCGTCGGACTCTCCCGGCGTGCCGTAGATGAGGTCGATGTTGACGTGTTCGAACCCGGCGGCGAGTGCTTCGCGGGCGGCGGCGGGCGCCCGGCCCGGCGAATGCACGCGGTCCAGGGTGGCCAGCACGTGCCGGGCGACCGACTGCATGCCCAGCGACACCCGCGTATAGCCGGCGGCACGCAGCTGGGCGAACAGCTCTGCCGACGTCGACTCCGGATTCGCCTCGGTCGTCACCTCCGCGCCGCGGGAGAGGACGAAGTGGTCGCGAATCGCGTCGAGCACCCGGGTCAGGCCCGCACCACCGAGCAGCGACGGCGTGCCCCCGCCGACGAACACCGTCTGCACCTCGCGAACAGAGCCCAGCAGGTCGGCGGCCAGGGCCAGCTCCGCGCGCAGCGCGGTCAGCCAGCTGTCCGGGTTCGCCCCGCCCAGCTCGGCGGGGGTATAGGTGTTGAAGTCGCAGTATCCGCAGCGAGTGGCGCAGAACGGGACGTGGACATAGATTCCGAACGGCCTGTCCCGCGTCGGCGCAAGGCCGGGCAGCTCGCGGTGCTGCGTTCGGGTGGTCACCAGCCCAGTTTCGCAGACGAATTTTGCTCAGCCTGGGCGCAAATCTCCCCCAGTTAGGGCAGATGTTGATGTCCGTGGCACAATTGGGCGCGTGACCGCCGCCCGGATCTTCCCCCACCGCGTCTCGCTGGTGGCACGGCGGCATGTCGACTTCAAGCGCGTTTGTAGCTGCTGCTGTCTGCCTTGACGTCGTAGACCTGCCCACCTGTACTCAGCTGGCCGCCGGATCTGCGCCGCCCGGACAGCGACCGGTGACTGCGCGCCCGAAGGCCGGCTCCTGATAGGAGCCAATCCATGACCACGGCGAAGCCCGTCAAGCGCCCGCGCGGCGAGGGCCAGTGGGCGCTCGGCTATCGCGAGCCCCTCAACCCCAACGAACAGTTCAAGAAGGACGACGACGCGCTGAATGTCCGCGCGCGCATCGTCGACATTTACTCGAAGCAGGGCTTCGACAGCATCGACAAGCAGGATCTGCGTGGCCGGATGCGCTGGATGGGCCTCTACACCCAGCGTGAGCAGGGCTACGACGGCACCTGGACCGGCGACGAGAACGCCGATTTGCTCGAGGCGAATTACTTCATGATGCGGGTGCGCTGCGACGGCGGGGCGCTGACCAACGCCGCACTGCGGACCATCGGCGAGATCTCCACCGAGTTCGCCCGCAACACCGCCGACATCACCGATCGCGAGAACGTGCAGTACCACTGGATCCGGATCGAAGACGTACCCCAGATCTGGGAGCGCCTCGCGGCCGTCGGGTTGCAGACCACCGAGGCATGCGGCGACTGCCCGCGCGTGGTGCTCGGATCGCCGCTGGCGGGCGAGTCGCTCGACGAGGTCCTCGACCCGACGTGGGCGGTCGACGAGATCGTGCGCCGGTTCGTCGGCAACCCGTCGTTCTCCAACCTGCCGCGCAAGTACAAGACCGCCGTGTCGGGCCTGCAGGACGTTGCTCACGAGGTCAACGACATCGCGTTCATCGGCGTCAACCATCCCGAGCACGGAGCCGGCCTGGACGTCTGGGTCGGCGGCGGACTGTCCACCAATCCGATGCTGGCCCAGCGGCTCGGCGTGTGGGTGCCGCTGGATGAAGTGCCCGAGGTCTGGGAGGCCGTGACGTCGGTGTTCCGCGACTACGGCTACCGCCGACTGCGGTCGAAGGCGCGGCTGAAGTTCCTCATCAAGGACTGGGGCATCGAGAAATTCAGAGACGTTCTCGAAACGGAGTACCTCGGCCGCAAGCTGATCGACGGACCCGCCCCCGAGCCGGTCAAGCACCCGATCGATCACGTCGGCATCCAGAAGCTCAAGAACGGCACGAACGCCGTGGGCGTCGCACCGATCGCGGGCCGGGTGTCGGGCACGATCCTGACCAAGGTCGCCGACCTCGCCGAGGCGGCGGGCTCGGATCGCATTCGTCTCACGCCCTACCAGAAACTGGTGATCCTCGACGTCCCCGATGACAAGCTTGACGCGCTTGTCGCTGGCCTCGATGCGCTGGGACTGCCGGCGCAACCGTCGGCGTGGCGGAAGAACCTAATGGCCTGCACGGGTATCGAGTACTGCAAGCTGTCGTTCGCCGAAACCCGCAACCGCGCACAGGTGCTAGTGCCGGAGCTGGAGCAGCGGCTGGAGGACATCAACGCCCAACTCGACGTGCCGATCACCGTCAACATCAACGGCTGCCCGAACTCGTGCGCGCGCATCCAGGTCGCCGACATCGGGTTCAAGGGCCAGATGATCGACGACGGCGACGGCAGTCCTGTCGAGGGTTTCCAGGTCCACCTGGGCGGCAGCCTCGGCCTGGACAGCGGTTTCGGCCGCAAGCTGCGTCATCACAAGGTGCTCTCCAGCGAGCTGGGCGACTACATCGACCGAGTTGTTCGCAATTTCGTGAAACAACGCGAGCACGGCGAGCGTTTCGCTACCTGGGCGATACGAGCAGACGAAGCGGATTTGAGGTGACCCCCGAGGTGACGGCGATGAGCGCTCGCGCGAAGAGCGGAGGACATGTGACCGAGATGGACCTGCAGCAGCTGGCCGAACGGGGTGCGATCGAACTCCAGGGCGCGAGCGCGGATGACCTGTTGCGCTGGACGGACGAGAACTTCGGCATCGCCGCCGGAGCCGACGATCCGGCGACAAAAGGGTATGTGGTGGCGTCCAATATGCAGGACGCAGCACTCGTCTCGATGGCCGCGAAAGTTCGACCCGGCGTCGACGTCCTGTTCCTGGACACCGGCTACCACTTCGTGGAGACGATCGGTACCCGCGACGCCGTCGAGGCGGTCTATGACGTCAACATCGTCAACGTGACGGCGGAGAACAGCGTCGCCAAGCAGGACCAGCTGTTCGGCAAGGACCTGTTCGCCCGCGAACCCAACGAGTGCTGCCGCATGCGCAAGGTCGAGCCGTTGGGCAAGGCCTTGACGAACTATTCGGCGTGGGTGACCGGCATTCGCCGGGTCGAGTCGCCGACGCGGGCCAACGCGCCGTTGATCAGCTGGGACAAGGCCTTCAACCTGGTGAAGATCAATCCGATCGCAGCGTGGACCGATGAGGACATGCAGGCCTACATCGACGTCAACGACATACTGGTCAATCCCCTTGTCTTCGAGGGGTATCCGTCGATCGGATGCGCACCGTGCACCTCGAAGCCCGTCGAGGGCGCCGACCCGCGCAGCGGCCGCTGGGCCGGCTCTACGAAGACGGAATGCGGGCTGCACGCTTCGTGACCCTGGTTCTGACGGCGCATGGTAGCGCGGACCCGCGGTCCGCGGCGACGGTGCATGAGCTTGCGCGCACGATTCGCCGGGTGCGCCGCGGCATCGATGTGCGGGTGGCGTTCTGCGAGCAGAATGCGCCCAATCTCCGCGACATACTGGCCGATTCGGGACCCGAAGCGGTCGTCGTGCCCTTGCTGCTGGCCGACGCCTACCATGCCCGCGTCGACATTCCGGCGATGATCCGCGATTCGGCAACGGCTGCCCGGCAGGCGCCGGTGCTCGGCGAGGACGACCGACTCGTTGCGGTGCTGCGGCAGCGGCTCACGCTTGCGGGGATATCCCGGCTAGACCCCGGCGTCGGCGTACTCGTCACCGCTGTGGGTTCGTCGCGTCCGCAGGCCAATGCGCGCACCGCGTCGGTCGCCGATTATCTGGTGCAGCACACGAATTGGACGGCCACCGTCGCCTTCGCCACCGGGCCGAACCCCACTCTTGCTGAGGCCGCTGCGATTCTGCGCGACCGCGGCGCGACCCGACTCGCCATCGCGCCGTGGTTTCTCGCACACGGGCGGATCACCGATCGGGTCGCCGAATACGCACGGTCGCAGAGCATTCTGATGGCCGAGCCGCTCGGTCCGCACCGACTGGTCGCCGAGACGGTGCTCGACCGCTTCGACGACGAGGTCGCCGCCCGCGCGGTGGCGTAGTTGTTTCGCTTCGAGTGTGCACATTTTGTCGCTTCTGAGCCCGATTGCGTCCGAAATCGCACAGTGGGTGCTCAGATGCGGTCAGGCGACGTCGAGGTCCAGCGGTCCGCGTTGTGCACAGAAGCTGAAGGTCCAGTGTCGCCACGACCATCGGCCGGCTGCGGACGCGAGATCGGCTTGGTGCCAGGTGACCGCCATCGAGCGAGACATCCACCCGAGCGATTTCGCGGTCGTCGCCCGCGAGGGCATACCCGGTTACCGTGAGCGGTCCAGCCGGGGCCTGCCCGCCGTCGCGGTGGCTGAGGAAGTCGCAGGTGATGCCGAGCGACGCATCCGGGGCGAGTTGGAGCGTGGCCGCGACCGCGGCATCACGACGGACTTCCAGCGCTTTCACCGCGCTGCGCTACGACAGCCCGGTAGCTTCCACGGCGGCGAACAGGCTGTAGAGGGCACCCAGCGGTTGCCGGATGACCGGCACTTCGGCCAGCCGGGTCGACGGCCGGAGCGCAGCTGACGAAGCGCTTCGCGGACGGTGTGCCGGCTGACGCCCCAGGTGACCGTCAACGCGTTCTCACCTGGAGAGCCCTCGCTGAATTCGCCCGCGTCGATGCGGTCGACGAGATCTGCATGCAGCTGAGCCCACAGCGCATGGGACTCGAACGATCGAGCCGGTGACTGAGAGCACCGGCCACGTGCGCCGTCTCTCTCTGTTTGATGATCGCCCGGCGGGTAATACCCCCGGGGGTGCACATTCGAGTCAACTTCGATATCCTGACATAAATGTACGTACATCCGTACGACCGGGCAAGTCATCCGCTCGAGATCGCCAAGCGAACGCGACATCGCCCTCATCGAAGGAGGTCAGACACCGCGCCCATGACCGGAACCTCACCCGCGATTACGCGGCACGATCCCGCGACTGAGATCGGCTCCCGATGACGATCACAATGTCGCTGGCCTTCGGCGCGCTTATCGGCGTGCTGCTCGGTCTACTCGGCGGCGGCGGGTCGATCCTGGCGGTGCCGGCACTCGTCTACGCCGTCGGCCTCGACATGCGGCAGGCCATCCCGGTCTCGCTCATCGTCACCGGGGTTGCCTCCGCCGTCGGGGCAATTCCCCGTATTCGGGCCGGTCAGGTCCAATGGCGGTTGGCGGCCATATTCGCCGGTGCAGGCATACCCGCAACCTTCGTGGGCACGGCGATCGGTTCGCGCCTGCCGCAATCCGCCCTGCTCATCGGCTTCGCGATTGTCATGGTTGCAGCCGGCGTCCGGATGCTCATCGACACCGCGAGTATGGGCACTGCCTGCGACGTCGGCGACGACGGCATCAACTGGCGTCGATGCGCACCCCGCTCCATCCCGGCCGGGGTCGGCGTCGGGCTACTGACCGGCCTGTTCGGAGTCGGCGGCGGGTTCTTGATCATTCCGGCGCTGGTGATCGCGCTCGGTGTCGCGATGCCGATCGCCGTCGGGACGTCGCTGCTGATCATCGTCGCCAACTCGACGGCCGGCGTGATCTCGCACCTGCAGGGCCCGCACATCAACTGGGCGGTCACCGCCGCGTTCGTCGGCACCGCCACTGCCTTTTCACTGATCGCCGGACATGTCGGCGCCCGCGTCAACCACGAACGGCTCCAGCGTTGGTTCGCCGTCCTGGTGCTGGCCGTCGCGGGCTTTGTTCTCATCGACACCATTTTTCTGCGCTGATCAACGACGAACACGCCTATGTCGACGATCTCGTCGCGGGCCTGGCCGCCTACCCGGCCTACTACGCACATATGGGTGTCATCAACGCGGCGGGCCCGGCCCCTGTCGACCTGTCGATGCCCAAACCCGTCGACCCGGCAGAACTGCGTCGTCGCATCGACGCCGGCGAGTGGGCGGTCGATCTGCGCAACCGCACAGCGTTCGCCGCCGGACACCTCGCAGGGACTTTGGGTTTCGAACTGTCCGACCAGTTCGTGACCTATCTCGGTTGGCTGTACGCGTGGGGCGCTCCCATCACCCTGATCGGCGACGACGCCGATCAGATACTCGAGGCGCGCCGCGAATTGTCGCGCATCGGCGTGGACAACCTGACCGGCTCGGCCGTCGGCGACATCAAAACCCTCGCTGACGGAAGATCGCTCGACAGCTACCGGGTCGCGGACTTCTCGGCCCTCGCCGAGGTGCTCGGCGGCGACGATGACCGCACAGTGCTCGACGTCCGCCAAACCAACGAATACCGCGACGGCCACCTCTCCAAGGCGCTCAATATCCCGCTTCACGAGTTGCTGGCTCGACGGGAGGAAGTGCCGGCCGGCGAAGTCTGGGTGCACTGCGGATCCGGCTACCGGGCGGCGATCGCGGCCTCGATCATCGAAAGCGCCGACCGCACAGTCGTTCTCGTCGACGACGAGTTCGCCAATGCCGCGGAGCTCCACCTCGTCACGTGACTCGTGCAGGCACGCTCAACTTGAGACCGTGAGCAGCGAGACAAGTATCAGGACGACCACCGAGACACCCAGCAGATAAACCTCGAGCCGCGGCGTCAGCTGTCGTGGCAGGGGACGACTGGTAAGGACTCGTTGCCGACGGAGGCCGATCATGTACGTCACCAGTGCAATCGTGACGGCGAACGCGACGGCTACCAGCCCGAGTCGTCCCGGGAGGCTACGAAGGTCCCGCAGCATCAGGAGCGCACCATTTCCCAGTAGGGCGAAAGATGTACGCGTCCAAGCCAATGCGGTCCGTTCGGCCTGCAGCCCTCCCTCACTCAAACCGCTCGGACCGGTTTGCATCACGCGGAGACCGCCTTGGTCAACACCAACCCGACTGCGAGCACTCCGATGATGATCAGGCCTACCGCAAGATACGCGGGTGTCGGGTGACGAGGCAGCGGCCGGCCGTCGCGCATGGCACGGTCGACTTGCCCCCACCGCAACAAGCCCATACCTGCGGTGAGTGTCGCCAGAACTGCCAACATCACACCAAACACGTGGCGCGCCCCATGGACGCCGAGTTCGGGCAGGAACTGGATCACCGCCACCGCAGCAGCCAAGAGCCCAAGCGCTGTCCGCTCCCAGGCGAGGAACGTCCGCTCATTGGCGAGCGTGAACCGATAGTCGAGCTCGGGTTCTGCATCGTCGTCTTCAGCTGGCAAGGGGCACCTCTGTGATCGGCCGAGCCGCGGGATGGGCTTGTTCGACAGCACAACGTTAGCCGCCACAGGATGCGGTCGACCAGACGATGAGATCAGCCTGTCGACGCGGCTTTACGTTCGGCGATCTTGGCCCGAACGTCGGCCATGTCGAGGGCTTTCACCTTGTGGATCAAGTCCTCCAGAACGGCAGGCGGCATGGCACCCGGCTGACTGTAGACGAGCACACCGTCCCTGAAGGCCATCACCGTCGGGATCGACTGGATGCCGACGATCGCCGAAAGTTCGGGCTCGGCCTGGGTGTCAACCTTGGCGTGCACGACATCGGCATGCGCCTGCGACGAGCGGTCGAAGACAGGTGCGAAGGCGCGGCACGGGCCGCACCACGACGCCCAGAAATCGACAAGCACCACCGAGTTGTCGCGAATCGTCGACTCGAAGTCATCCAGGGTCAGGTTGAGCGTACTCATCGCGGTTTCCTCTCAATCTTGTTGTCTACGTGTGTGTTACACAGTCATCTGGGCGTCGGCCCACGCGTTGTAGCCACCGGCGAGATCTGCCACGTTCTCGAATCCCTGCGCCCGCAGCAGCGACGCCGCCACACTGGAGCGCCAGCCACCGGCGCAATGCACCACGATGGGATTAACCGTGGGAATCTCGGCCAGCCGCGTCCTCATCTGAGCCAACGGGACATGGATCGAGCCGGGAATGGCGCCGGCCTCTCGTTCACCGGGGTTGCGGATGTCGATCAGCGTCACGGCATTCTCGGCCAGCAGCCGATCCAGTTCCTGGACGCTGACGCGCGGCGCCTGCTGCACCAGATCGGCCAGCTCGGCGGGCATCGCACCGCCGTGGTCGACCGTGAAATAGCCGATCGCGTTGTCGGACCCGATACGGGCCAACCGCACTGCGGCGTCCTGCTCCTCGCCGGGATAGGTGACCAACGCGATCGTCGCCCCCACGTCGGCGACCATGCCGCCGGTTTCGGCGAATCGGCCGTCGAAGCCGACGTTGACCGATCCGCGCAGGTGTCCGGCGGCGAAGTCGTCCACGGACCGCGCATCAACCACCCGGACACCGGTATCCAAAGCGGCACGCAGTTGGCCGGCCGTCATCGCGGCAATGCGCCGTGACTGGTCGAGCAGCGGGTGAACGCGCTTGTTCATCGCGGCGTCGACGCTGAAGTACGACGGCGCCGCGGGCTGACCGGAGGTGATCAGTTCGACGAACACTTCCTCTGGCATCGGCTGCACCGACGCGTTCGTACGCCGCTGCTCCCCTATGGTCGAGGTCAATTCCGTCGACAGATTCTTGCCGCACGACGACCCTGCGCCGTGGGCGGGCATCACCGTCACCGAGTCGGGCAGCTGCATCAGCTTGTCGTGGATGGTGTGATACATCGCGCGCGCCAGGTCGCTTGTCGAGCTGTCGCCGATGTTGACCAGGTCGGGCCGACCCACGTCGCCGATGAACAGCGAATCTCCGGTGAGCACCGCGACCGGTTGCGCGCCGGGGTGTTCGCGCACCACGACACTGATCGACTCCCAGGTGTGCCCCGGTGTCGACAGGATCTCCAAGTCGACTTCGCCCAGCGAGATGTGCTCGCCGTCAGTCAGCCGCCGGATCGGATAGTCGGTGTCCGCAGCCTCCCCGAAACCGATCCAGGCGCCGGTAGCGTCGACCAGTTCCAGATGGCCCGAGACGAAGTCGGCGTGGAAGTGCGTATTGATGACACCGTCGATGGTCAGGCCGTGTTTCGCTGCGTCGTCGAGATACTCGCCGATGTCGCGGCGCGGGTCCACGACGACTGCGCGACCGGTGGTTTCGTCACCGATCAGATACGACGCGTGCGACAGGCATTCGATGTAGTACTGCTCGAGGATCATCGTGTAACTCCTTGGTCGTAGTCGGGCACATGCCCTTCTGACTCGTAAACTATACCCCCAGGGGTATTTATTCCATGCTTGCAGATACCTATAGGGGTATATACTCTACGAAGGAGCATAATACCCCCATGGGTATCTAACCGTACGATTCGAACGGGATCAGCCGCCATGAAGGAGAAGATCGACATGTCCCAGTCAGCCACTGTGGACCCAGGCGAGCTGCGCGAACGGCTGAACTCCGGCCAGGCGCCGCGGCTCATCGACGTTCGGACCCACGGCGAGTTCGAGACCGTACACATTCCGGGGGCGTACAACGTCCCGCTCGACCTGCTTCGCGAACACCGCGACCAAATCGTCAAGCATCTGGACCAGGACGTGGTCTTGATCTGCAAGTCCGGCCAGCGCGCCGCCCAGGCCGACGAAACGCTGCGGCGCGCGGGGCTGACCAATGTGCACGTGCTCGACGGCGGCATGACCGCATGGGAAACCACGGGTTTCGCCGTCAACCGGGGCACCGAACAGTGGGATCTCGAACGCCAGGTGCGCTTGGTCGCCGGGCTGATCGTCGCCGTCAGCATTCTGGTCGGCGCCTTCATCCCCGGTGTGCAGTGGCTCGCCTTCGCGATTGGAGCGGGTTTGACCGTCGCCGCACTGACGAACACGTGCGCGATGGGCATGTTGCTGGCACGTTTGCCCTACAACCGGGGCGCATCCTGTGACGCACAGACGATCGCCGCCCAGCTCGTCGACCCCGCGACCAAGTCCACGCAGGTGAGGTGACGGCCATGATCGGGATGGTCCGGCGTGGCGGCGACGACCCTGACCGCGGTCGCGGGTTGCATCGACCTGGCGCGCAGCCGATCGGCCGCGGCTTGACGACATCAGATACCCCCGCGGGTACTATGGAGTCAGACCTAGGGAAAGGAATGGCCATGGTAGGCGATCAAGAAAGCATTGCCGCGGTCCTCAATCGGCTGCGCCGTGCACAGGGGCAGCTGGCCGGCGTGATCTCGATGATCGAGCAGGGCCGCGACTGCAAGGACGTCGTCACGCAACTGGCGGCCGTATCGAAGGCTCTCGACCGGGCCGGCTTCAAGATTGTCGCGACCGGCCTTCGAGAGTGCGTCGCCGACGACGGCAGCGCGGAGACGCGCGAGATGAGCGTCGACGAACTGGAGAAATTGTTCTTGGCGCTCGCCTGAATTCGGTATTCGCCTGAAGGAGTGCAGATGACTATTGCATTGAGCACCAAGGTGCGGGCCACGTTCGACGACGCCGTCGCTCGCACCCGGGAAGCCCTCGCCAAGCAGGGATTCGGCGTGTTGACCGAGATCGACATGAAGGCCACGCTGAAGAAGAAGCTCGACGAGGAAATGGAGAACTACCTCATCCTCGGCGCGTGCAACCCGCCGCTGGCGCACCGTGCCGTCAACGTCGACCGTCAGATCGGCTTGCTTCTGCCGTGCAACGTGGTCGTGCGCGCGGATCCCTCCGACCCGCATGTTGTCCTCGTCGAGGCGATGAACCCGCAGGTGTTGGTTGACGTCACGGGCGAAGCGCAGATGAAACCGATCGCCGATGAGGTGACGACGAAGCTGCAGGCCGCCATCGACTCCCTCTGACCGCGCGAGGCGCGCCCGCGCCGCCCGGGCCCCCGCGCGAAGAAAGGCGCGGGGAAGTCAGGCCTTTGACAACGCTTGCTCCTCGTCGGCCCCATCGGCGTCGGGGAGATCGCCGCCGCCCGGCAGAGTCGGGACCCGGGTGGCCCGTACATAAACGGTGTCGCCCTCTTTGAGGCCCAGTGCTTCGGCGTCGCCGCGGGTGATCTGCGCGGTGAACGGCAAGTAATTCGACGCCGCGGTCAACTCGACGCGAACCTCGAAGCCCAGCATGACGATTCGGTCGATCGTGGCCTTGAGCACACCCGTCGCCTGCACCGAGTTGTCGCTGGTCGCGATCGCCATATCGGGGTTGCGGCCGACGCGAATGTCGTGTGGCCGCACCAAGGTGCCGTTGAGTGAGGACACCGCGCCGAGGAACGACATGACGAATGCGTTGGCGGGCGTGTCGTACACGTCGGTCGGCGAACCGACCTGCTCGATGCGGCCGTTGTTGAGCACGGCGATGCGGTCGGCCACGTCGAGCGCCTCGGACTGGTCATGGGTCACCAGCACGGTGGTGACGTGCACCTCGTCGTGCAGCCTGCGCAGCCAGGCCCGCAAATCCTCGCGCACCTTCGCGTCGAGCGCGCCGAACGGCTCGTCGAGCAACAGCACCTGCGGGTCGACGGCAAGAGCACGCGCCAGCGCCATGCGCTGGCGCTGGCCGCCGGACAGCTGGTTGGGAAAGCGAGTCTGAAACCCGCTGAGGCCGACCACATCGAGAAGGTTGTCGACCTTTTCTTTGATCTCCGCCTTCGGCCGCTTGCGGATGCGCAGACCGAAACCGACATTGTCGCGCACGGTCAGGTGCTTGAACGCCGCATAATGCTGGAATACGAAGCCGATCCCCCGCTTCTGCGGCGGGATCCTCGTCACGTCGCGGCCGTTGATCGTGATCGTGCCAGTGTCGGGCTGGTCGAGGCCGGCGATGGCCCGCAGCAGCGTGGACTTGCCCGACCCGCTCGGGCCGAGCAATGCGGTCAACGAGCCGGACGGCACGTCGAAGTCGACGTTGTCCAGCGCCGCGAAGGTCCCGTAGCGCTTGTTGGCGCCGCGCACCGTGATCGCATTGGTCATGTCAGCGTCTCCTGAGGGGCTAATTGTCCGATTTCGCGCGACGGGCGTCCAGGATCACCTGCGCGATCAACACGATCACCGCCACGGTCATCAACAACGTCGAAATGGCGTACGCGCCGTACTCCGCGCCGCGGTTGTGGCGGTCGGCCACCAGCAGGGTGAGGGTCTGCGACCGCCCCGGCAGGTTCGAGGACACCATGATTACGGCGCCGAACTCGCCGAGGGTGCGCGCGACGGTCAGCACGACGCCGTACATGAGGCCCCACCGGATCGACGGCAGGGTGATCCGCCAGAACGTTTGCCACCAACTGGAGCCGAGCGTCGCCGCGGCTTCCTCCTGGTCGGTGCCGAGTTCGTGCAGCACCGGCTCGACCTCGCGGATCACAAACGGCACGGTGACGAAAATGCTGGCCAAAACGATGCCGGGGAAGCTGAAGATGATCTTGAACCCGAAATCTTCTTCGAAGAAGCCGAACAGGCCGTCGGCCCCCCACAACAGGATCAGCGCGACGCCGACGATCACCGGCGAGACCGCGAACGGCAGGTCGATCACCGCCTGCAGCAGACTCTTACCGCGAAACTTGTTGCGCGCCAGGACAAGCGCTGTCGGCACGCCAAACAGCACGTTGAGCGGCACCACGATCGCGACCACCAGCAGTGACAGCTGCAGCGCCGAGATCGCGGCCGGGGTCGTCACGTTCTCGATGAATGCGCCGATTCCCGGTGAGAAGGTGCGCCACAGAATCAGTCCGACCGGAACGATCAGCAGCAGAAGCAGATACCCCAGCGCGAGGTAGCGCAGCAGGTAACGCACCGGCGGCGAGGGATTCACTCGGCCAACTCCTCGCGTTTCGCGGCACGCGAACCAAGAGTGCGCAAAACAAACAGCGCGATGAACGAAATGAGCAGCAGCACAATCGAGATCGCCGCCGCGCCGGTGCGGTCGTCGTTCTCGATCAAGGTACGGATCCACTGCGACGACACCTCGGTCTCGCCGGGAATCGCGCCGCCGATCAGGACCACCGAGCCGTACTCGCCGATCGCGCGCGAAAAGGCCAGACCCGCACCGGAAAGAAGCGAGGGCAGCAGCGCCGGGAGGATGACGAGCGTGAAGATTGTCCAGTTGTTGGCGCCCAGCGAGGCCGCTGCTTCCTCGACCTCCCGGTCCAGTTCAAGCAGCACCGGCTGCACCGAGCGCACCACGAAGGGCAAGGTGACGAACAACAGCGCGACACCTACTCCCCATCCGGTGTGCTGGATGTGGATTCCGACAAGGCTGCCCGGTCCGTAGAGCGCCAACATCACCAGGCTCGCAACGATCGTGGGCAGCGCGAACGGCAGGTCGATGATCGCGTCCACGAGGCGCTTGCCGGGAAACTGGTCGCGCGTGAGCACCCAGGCGATCAATAACCCGAAGAACAAGTTGATCACCGCGACGGAGAACGAGATCGTCAACGTCACGCGGAAAGACCCGATCGCCGCATCCGACGTCACGGCGTCCCAGAACGCCTGCCACCCCCCGCCGGCGGACTGCCACACGATTGCGGCCAGCGGAAGCAGCACGATGACCGAAAGCCACGTGATCGCCACCCCGACCCGCAGCGACGTGCTGCCGTATCGGCTCGTGAAGAAGCCGCGAGGCGGCCCGGCCTCCCCGTTGGGGGCAAGCCGGGCCGTCTCCGGGTTCAGCGCTGCTGTCATCCAGTGGCCTGTTTGTAGATCTTGGTGATGGTGCCGTTGTCCTTGTCGAACAACGCGGGATCGACTGTGCTCCATCCGCCGAGGTCGTCGATGGTCCACAGCTTCTGCGGCGTCGGAAAGTCGTTCGCGAAATCCTCGGCCACCGATGGGTCGACCGGCCGGAATCCGGCCTGCGCCCAGATCTTCTGCCCCTCGGGGGTGTACAGGAAGTTCTTCAGCGCGGTCGCCTTGTCGAGATGAGTGCTCGAAGTGACCACGGCGACGGGGTTCTCAATCTTGAAGGTCTGCGGCGGGATGACGTGTTCGACAGGCTTGCCCTGCCGTTCGACGTTGATAGCCTCGTTCTCGTAGCTGATCAGCACGTCACCGGTGCCCTGAAGGAACACGTCGGTGGCTTCGCGGCCCGACCCCGGTCGCGTCTTGACATGCTCGGTGACCAGCTTGGTGACATAGTCGATTCCAGCCTGCTGGTTTTTCCCGCCGTCGCTGCTGGCGGCATACGGCGCCAACAGGTTCCACTTCGCCGAGCCCGAACTCAGGGGGCTCGGGGTGACCACTTCGAGCCCGGGCTGCAACAGGTCATTCCAGTTCTTGATGTTCTTCGGGTTGCCCTTGCGAACGACGAGCGCCACCACCGAACCGAACGGGATCCCCTTGGTGGCGTCGGCGTTCCAGTCCTTGGCCACCTTGCCGGCCTTCACCAGTCGGGTGACGTCGGGCTCGACGGAGAAGTTGACGATGTCGGCGGGCTTGCCATCGACGACGGCACGCGACTGGTCACCCGACGCGCCGTAGGACGCGGTGACGCCAACGCCCTTGCCCTCTTTGGTGGCCGCGAAGGCGGGGATGATCTTGCTCCAGCCCGGTTCGGGAACTGCGTAGGCGACCAGGGTCAGCGTGGTGTCAGCACCACCGCCCTGGCTGCTGCCGCCCGCGACGTCGCTGGCTCCCCCGCCGCACGCCGCGAGCACACTCGCCGCGGTGGCGATCGCGGCGGCGGTCAGCCATTGTTTGCGGATTTTCATCGATGACCTTTCCTTGCTTGGACGAGACGAGCGGGCGGGTCCCGCCACGACGGCAAGGCGAAGGATCAGTACCTGGACACAGCGAAAGCCGCTACCGACACCAAACCGCGAACGGGTGTGGTTCTAGCGACAACAACAGACATCTGCGACAGCGCTCAATTCCACGGCAATGAGGGCCAAGACATGGCCGCCCTTGTTGCCGGTCGCCGTTTGCATGGCGCGAAGAATAACAGAGTCCGGGAACGGCGCTCAGTTCGCCTTTACCGTCTCAACGGGTCAACAGCCATGTCACGATCACCAGCGCCACGAGGATGATCAGGACCAACGTCACTCTGGACCGTGGCATCCGCGTCATGATGAATCCTCGTCTTCATGACGGGCCCGGCGCAGGAGCCGTTGGCCATTGCCCAGCGCGCCGTCCAGCAGGATTGCCGTGCCATACGCCAGCGCGAGCACAACCGGCATGACGACGGCGGTTTGGGCCACGAAGCCGAGCCCGGAAAGCCACAGCTCAACGCCATCCCACCAGTTGAGGAAGCCGCCCACCCGGCCAGCCTACGGTGCTGCTGAGCCAGCAAAGGTGAACACACCCTCGAACGAGTGGACGCCAAGCAGGTTGGGAGTTGATGATGTCCGCATGGTCCTGCACCACAGCGAGAAATCTGAACAGGCCAGCGAGGCGCCGGGTCCCCCACCGCTGACCGTGACGGCCCCGGTGCCCTACGCGCCGAACGGATCCTTGCGGAACCCTTTCCCCCCGATCGCCGACTACGCCTTCCTCTCCGACTGCGAGAACACTTGCCTGATCTCGTCGGCCGGCGCCGTCGAGTGGCTGTGCGTACCGAGGCCGGACTCGCCGAGCGTGTTCGGCGCGATTTTGGATCGTGGCGCCGGACATTTCCGGCTCGGTCCGTACGGGGTGTCCGTGCCGGCCGCGCGCCGCTACCTGCCGGGCAGCCTCATCCTGGAGACGACGTGGCAGACCCACACCGGCTGGATCATCGTCCGCGACGCGCTGGTGATGGGGCCGTGGCATGACATCGAGTCGCGGTCGCGCACCCATCGGCGCACGCCGATGGACTGGGATGCCGAACACATCCTGCTTCGCACCGTGCGCTGCGTGAGCGGCACCGTCGAGCTGATGCTGAACTGCGAGCCGTCGTTCGACTACCACCGCACCAATGCCGCGTGGGAGTATTCGGCGCAGGCCTACGGTGAGGCGATCGCCCGGGCGGTCAAGAATCCCGACTCGCATCCGACCCTGCGCATCACCACCAATCTCCGCATCGGCCTGGAGGGCCGCGAAGCACGCGCCCGCACGCGCATGAAGGAAGGCGACAACGTCTTCGTCGCGCTGAGCTGGTCGAAACACCCTTCGCCACAGACGTACGACGAGGCCGCCGACAAGATGTGGCAGACCAGCGAGTGCTGGCGGCAATGGATCAACGTCGGCGACTTCCCCGACCATCCGTGGCGGTCGTATCTTCAGCGCAGTGCGCTCACCCTCAAGGGCCTCACGTATTCGCCGACCGGTGCATTGTTGGCGGCGCCGACGACGTCGCTGCCGGAAACGCCTCAGGGCGAACGCAACTGGGACTACCGCTACGCGTGGGTGCGCGACTCGACCTTCGCGCTGTGGGGTCTGTACACCCTGGGCCTGGACCGCGAGGCCGACGACTTCTTCGCGTTCATCGCCGACGTGTCCGGCGCCAATAACGGTGAACGCCACCCGCTTCAGGTGATGTACGCCGTCGGCGGCGAACGCAGTTTGGTCGAGGAAGAGCTGAATCATCTCTCGGGCTACGACAACGCCCGCCCGGTGCGCATCGGCAACGGCGCCTACAACCAGATGCAGCACGACATCTGGGGCACGATGTTGGATTCGGTGTATCTGCATACCAAATCGCGGGAGCAGATACCCGAGACGCTGTGGCCCGTGCTCAAGCAACAGGTGGAAGAAGCGATCAAGCACTGGAAGGAGCCCGACCGAGGCATCTGGGAGGTGCGCGGGGAGCCGCAGCACTTCACGTCGAGCAAAATCATGTGCTGGGTGGCACTCGATCGAGGCTCCAAGCTCGCGGATATCGAGGGCGAGCGGTCCTACGCGCAGCAGTGGCGCGCGCTCGCCGAGGAGATCAAGGCCGACATCCTGGCCAAGGGCGTCGACTCTCGCGGTGTGCTGACCCAGCGCTACGGCGACGACGCCCTGGATGCCTCGCTGCTGCTGGCCGTCCTCACCCGGTTCCTGCCGCCCGACGACCCGCGGATCCGCGCGACCGTGCTGGCCATCGCCGACGAGCTCACCGAGGACGGCCTGGTGCTGCGCTACCGCGTCGAGGAGACCGACGACGGGCTCTCCGGCGAGGAGGGCACGTTCACGATCTGCTCGTTCTGGTTGGTGTCGGCGCTGGTCGAGATCGGCGAGATCCACCGCGCCAAGCATCTCTGTGAGCGACTGCTGTCATTCGCCAGCCCCCTGCATTTGTACGCCGAGGAAATCGAGCCCCGCACCGGACGGCATCTGGGCAACTTCCCTCAGGCGTTCACCCACCTGGCGCTCATCAACGCGGTGGTGCACGTCATCCGCGCGGAGGAAGAGTCCGACAGCTCCGGCGGTTTCCAGCCCGCCAACGCCCCGATGTAGCGGAAGGGTCGCAGCACCCCGGGCTACGAGGTCTTGCGCTGGTCACGCGCTCGGCGTTTCCACGATCGTCATATGGTCGCTGCCGTCTTTCCGGCGATCAAGTGAGGTTTGAAGACAGGCAGGTCTGTCTACCTCCATGAGTGTGTTCCACCCCACACTGCAAAGGAGGCAGATGACCGATGCCTGAAGTTGAAGTGCGTCACGACGGGCACCCGGCGTTCCGCCGCCAGGTGCGGTTCGACTGGTCGAATCTGCCGCTGCACTGGGTCCCCGACGACCCGTTCAGCACGCACATGATGAATGTCCTTCACCTGCTACTGCCGGAAGGTGAACGCCACTTCATCAAGGCTGTCCTGGAAGCCTCGTCACTGGTCGACGACCCTGACCTGGAGGCGGCGATCAAGCCGTTCATCCAGCAGGAGTCGTGGCACGCATGGGCGCACCAGGTGGTGCTCGACCATCTGGCCGAGGAAGGCATCGATACCGCGCCCTACACCGATCGGCTCGGCAGGACGCTGTCGATCACGCTGGGTGATCCACCGAGATTCTTTCCGGCACCCTTGAAGCGGTGGTGGCTGTATCGCCGCCTCGCCGACGTCGCCGCCCTGGAGCATTTCACCGCGGTGTTGGGCCAGTGGGTGCTGCAGAATCGCGGTCTGGACTATGCGGGCACCAACCCCGTCATGCTCGATTTGCTGCGCTGGCACGGCGCCGAGGAGGTGGAACACCGCTCGCTGGTCTACGACGTTTATCAGAACGTCTGCGGGAACTACTTCATCCGCGCGTTCTCGATGTTGATGACGGCGCCGCTGTTCGTCGGGTGGTGGATCGCCGGGGCGAAGTTCCTGATGGCCAAGGACCCGACCACCGACGCCACGTGGCGGTGGAGCGAGTGGCGGCGCGCGGCGCGTGAATACCGACTTCCGGGTCCGTGGAACTTCCTAGTGACCGTGCCGCTTCGCTATATGCGGCCCAGCCACCATCCCAGCACCGAGGCGAACACGCAGATGGCCATCGACTACCTCGCGCATTCGCCGGCGGTGCATGCCGCCAAGGAACGAGCGCGGGCACATCGTCAGCCGACAGGGGTTTCACAATGAAGGTTTCCGTCGATTTCGATACCTGCGACGGCAATGCCGTCTGCATGAGCATCTGTCACGAGGTCTTCGAACTGGACGACCAGGGCCTGCTTCACCTGCGCCAGGAGAATCCGAGTGAGGAGCTGCGCACCAAGCTCAAGGGCGCCGAAGTGTCCTGCCCCACCCGGGCGATCACGGTGGAGGACTGACCGCATGCCATCCGACGTCCAACTGAAGCAGGTGGTGGTGGTCGGCGCCGGCGTGGCGGGCACATCCGCTGCCGAAACGCTGCGCGAGCAGGGCTACGACGGTGCGCTGACAATCATCGGCGACGAACGGCATTCGCCGTACCACCGTCCGCCGCTGTCAAAGAAGCTGCTCACCGGCGAGGTGCACCGGGCGGGTGTGGACCTCGCGCCGCGCCTCGACGTCGACGCACGGGTGCTTCGGGGGACATCCGCCCGTCGACTGGACATGTCGGCGCGAACCCTTCACCTGCGCGACGGTGACGAGAATCTGTCCGTGCAGTTCGACGGGCTCGTCATCGCCAGCGGCGCTTTTCCGCGCGCGTGGCCCGGTGATCGGGTGCCTGAGGGGGTGTCGCTGCTTCGCACGGTCGACGACTGCCTGGCCATCAGGCAACGCCTCGCGTCACGACCTCGAGTGGCCGTGGTCGGCGGCGGGTTCATCGGCGCCGAGGTCGCCGCGAGTTGCCGGTCGCTGGGCCTCGACGTGACGCTGATCGAAAAGTCGTCCGGTCCGCTGCTTTCCGCTCTCGGCGGCGAAATGGCCCGATGCTGGGCCGAGTTGCACCGCGCGCACGGCGTGGATCTGCGGGTGGATGTCGGTGTCGACTCTTTCGTCGGCAACGGGCGGGTGGAAGCGGTTCGGCTCACCGACGGATCGCAGGTTCCGGCTGAGCTGGTCGTCGTCGGCCTCGGCGTCACGCCCGCCACCGAGTGGCTGAGTGACTCGGGATTGCACATCGACAACGGCGTGGTCTGCGATGCCACCGGCGCCGTCGAGGGTGGCACCGCCGTGGTGGCCGCCGGCGACGTGGCTCGCTGGTGGCACCCGCTCTACGAGCAACACCTGCGAATCGAACACTGGGACCATGCCGCGCGTCAGGGTGCGGCGGCCGCCCGCACGCTGCTGGCCGGGCCGGACGGGGCCGAACAGTACAGCGAAGTGCCCTACTTCTGGTCGGACCAATACGACGTCAAGTTGCAAACGCTCGGTGTGACAACCGATTACGACGCCTTCACCCTCGTCGAAGGCGAGCCTCGCGATTGGCAGTTCGTCGCGGCCTATGGGCGGAAGGGCCGCACCGTCGCGGTACTGTCCACGATTCCCGGCCGGGTGCACGCCTACCGGGACGCGATCATGAACCGGACAGAGTTCCCGCCCAAGCAGCCGGACTAGCGAACGCCCAGCCGCTACTTCTGCGCGGCGTTGTTGAGGATGTCGATAGCCATCGACACCGCCTCGTCGGCGAGGTTGTAGGCGCACACCCAGGTTTCGGCGGTCATATTGGATGCCGCCGCGAGAGCATGCTGACATCCCCAACCGTCGGCGTCCTCCTGCGTCGTCATCTGCGAGATCAGACCGTCACCGGCCAAGACGTCGCCGAATTCCCACAGCGTGCTGGTGTCCTCGGTATTGACCGCCAGCGAGGACGCCGCGCACTTCTGCCAGGCCGACCGAGACTCCTGCAGGAACCTGTTGGCGTTGCCCGCTTCCGGGTAGATCACCCCGGTCTGTTCGACCCAGTGGTCGTTGTCGTCCACAGGTTCGCGCGCGACGACGTCACGCACCGCCGTCCAGCCGCTGCCCTCGTAGACGGGTTCCTCGGCGCCGAACATCGCGCCGAGACAGTCCGGGTCGGACACCTTGTCCGACGAGTCGGTCATGTCTTTGATATCGCTGGTGATCTCGAGGTCGGTGGTGCCCAGAATGTCGTTGATCTCGCCGATCGGCAGCATAACCGTGTCCAGCACCGAGTCGTCGAGCCGCGGCACGTCCGTCGGCACCGTCTTCGTGTTACGAACCGCGGTTCCGGAAACGGTGCTCACACAACCGGATAACGCCATCGCGACCACGACGGCGATGCCGACGAACAGCAGCCGTACCGTCACTTCTTCGGCTTGTCGCTCGCGGCGTCGGTCGACAGCGCCGCGACGAAGGCCTCCTGCGGAACATCGACGCGCCCGATGGTCTTCATCCGCTTCTTGCCTTCCTTCTGCTTCTCCAGCAGCTTGCGCTTGCGCGTGATGTCGCCGCCGTAGCACTTCGACAGCACGTCCTTGCGGATCGCGCGGATATTCTCGCGGGCAATGATTTTCGAGCCGATGGCCGCCTGCACGGGTACCTCGAACTGTTGGCGCGGGATGAGTTCCTTGAGCTTGGTCGTCATCTTGTTGCCGTAAGCGGCTGCCGAGTCTTTGTGCACGATCGCGCTGAACGCGTCGACGGCCTCCCCCTGCAGCAGGATGTCGACCTTGACCAGGTCGGCTTCCTGTTCGCCCGCTTCCTCGTAGTCGAGGCTGGCGTACCCGCGGGTGCGCGATTTCAGCGAGTCGAAGAAGTCGAAGATGATCTCGCCCAACGGCATCGTGTAGCGCAATTCGACGCGTTCCGGCGACAGGTAGTCCATCCCGCCCAGCTCGCCGCGACGCGACTGGCACAGCTCCATGATGGTGCCGATGAACTCGCTCGGCGCGATGATCGTGGTCTTGACCACCGGCTCGAACACCGTGCGCACCTTGCCTTCCGGCCAGTCCGACGGGTTGGTGACGGTGATCTCGGAGGCGTCATCCTTGACGACGCGGTAGACGACGTTGGGTGAGGTGGAGATCAGGTCGAGGTCGAATTCCCGTTCCAGCCTCTCGCGGGTGATCTCCATGTGCAGCAGCCCGAGGAAGCCGCACCGGAAGCCGAACCCCAACGCCACCGACGTCTCCGGCTCCCACACCAGCGCCGCGTCGTTGAGTTGCAGCCTGTCGAGTGCGTCTCGCAGGTCCGGATAGTCCGATCCATCAACGGGATACAGGCCCGAATAGACCATCGGCCTGGGCTCGCGGTAGCCGGTGAGCGCCTCGGTGGCGCCGTGGCGCGCGGTCGTCACGGTGTCGCCGACCTTCGACTGGCGGACGTCCTTCACACCGGTGATGAGATAGCCCACCTCGCCGACGCCGAGGCCCGCGGCCGCCTTCGGTTCGGGCGACACGATGCCGACTTCCAGCAGTTCGTGGGTGGCGCCGGTGGACATCATCTTGATGCGTTCGCGCGGCAAAATCTTGCCGTCGACGACGCGGACGTAGGTCACCACACCGCGGTAGATGTCGTAGACCGAATCGAAGATCATCGCGCGGGTCGGTGCGTCGGCGTCGCCCTGAGGCGGTGGCACCTCGCGCACCACATGGTCGAGCAGGTCGGCGACGCCCTCCCCCGTCTTGCCCGACACCCGCAGCACGTCGGAGGGTTCGCAGCCGATGATGTGGGCGAGTTCGGCGGCGTAGCGGTCGGGGTCGGCCGCGGGCAGGTCGATCTTGTTCAGCACGGGAATGATGTGCAGGTCGCGGTCGAGCGCCAGGTACAGGTTCGCCAGCGTCTGCGCCTCGATGCCCTGGGCGGCGTCGACCAGCAGCACCGCACCTTCGCAGGCCTCCAGCGCGCGCGAGACCTCGTAGGTGAAGTCGACGTGGCCCGGCGTGTCGATCAGGTGAAGGACGTGATCGGTGCCACCGACATTCCAGGGCAGGCGGACGTTCTGGGCCTTGATCGTGATGCCGCGCTCGCGCTCGATGTCCATCCGGTCGAGGTACTGGGCACGCATCGAGCGGTCGTCGACCACGCCGGTGAGCTGCAGCATCCGGTCGGCCAGCGTCGACTTGCCGTGGTCGATGTGGGCGATGATGCAGAAGTTCCGAATCTGCGCCGGCGCGGTGAAGGTCTGGTCGGCCAAACTGCTGATGGGAATCTCCTGGTCAGGGTCCGATAGCGGGTGTGCTATCTGCTGTCCAGCGTATCGAGACACCGGCGTCGCGACACAATCGCGCACTTTCCGCTTCACCTATGCTGCGAACATGGCCTCGCAGTGGAAGACGTTCCAGCGAATCGCTGAGAACCTCGTATTCAACGAGGCGCCTAAATTCATCCGCCAGCTCCAGCGACCCGAGACCCTGCCGAAGGGCATCCAGCAGGGCATCAAGGCGGGGATCGACGCCCTCACCGGCGTCACCGTCGACGCCAAACCGGCCATCACGGCGGGGCGCCCCATCACCAGGGACAGCGTTCCCACCGCACACCGGGCCCGCAAGCTGGTGTACGCGCCCGACCTCGACGGCCGTGCCGATCCCGGCGAAGTGGTGTGGACGTGGGTCGTCTACGAGGACGATCCGTCGCAGGGCAAGGACCGGCCGGTGCTGGTGGTGGGCCGCGACCGTCGCACCCTCCTCGGCCTGATGCTGTCCAGCCAGGAGCGCCACGAGAACGACCCGGACTGGGTCGGTATCGGCTCGGGCCCGTGGGATTACGAAGCGCGCCGCAGCTGGGTGCGCCTGGACCGGGTGCTGGACGTGCCCGAGGAGGGCATCCGCCGCGAGGGCGCGATCCTGCAGCGGGAAACGTTCGAGATCGTCGCCGCCCGCCTGCGCCGCGACTACTCCTGGAGCTGACCTACTGCGGCGCCCGCCACATCGGAATCATCGTCGGTCCGCCGGGGATATCGATCTCGCCGATCTGGTCGAACCCGAAGCGGTGGTAGTACGGAATGAGCGATGCCTCGCTGGCCTCCAGGTACGCCGGTGCACGCTCACCATCGCAGCGGTCGAGACGCGAATGCATCAGCGCCTGCCCGAAGCCGGCGCCGCGGACCGAGGGATCGCTGCCGATCACCATCAGATACCAGTGCGGTTCCTCGGGGTGGGCTTCCTCCATGAGCCTGCCGAGGGTCTTGGTCTGCTCGGACCGCGAACGGAAGTACCACGCCAGCGTCGGCATCATCCGCAGCTCTTCCCAGCGGGTCGATTTGCGCTGCCCGGGCGGATCCCACAGCGTCGCCGCGCCGATCTCGCCGCCTCTGCTGGCCACCTCTGAACCGCCGCGGGAGAGGAAATGGTTTCTGGTCAGCGTGGCGAACATCGGGGGCAACGCCTTGGCCCTGGCCTTGTCGTCGGGCAGCATGTACGTCATCACGGGGTCGTCGTAGAACGCCCGGGCCAGCACATTCGACAGCGAACGAACATCGGCCCGCGCCGGGGGCCGCAGTTCGATCTCAGCCACGGGTGATGTAGTCCTGCAGCGCCCGCTGCTCGTTCTCCAGCTCTTCCATCCGCTGTTTCACGATGTCGCCGATGCTGACGATCCCGACGAGGCGGTCGTTCTCCATCACCGGGATGTGCCGAACGCGCTTGTTGGTCATGAGCGCACTGAGGTGGTCGACCGTGTCCGCGGGCGTACAGGTCGCGACCATCGTCGTCATGATCTCCGACACCGGCAGCCGCAGCAGGTCGCCGCCGCGTTCGTGCAGTTTGCGCACGACGTCTCGCTCGGAGACGATGCCGACCACCCCGTCGGGCGACACCACGACCATGGCGCCGATGTTGTGCAGGGCCATCTCGTTGAGCAGCCCCGATACGGATGTCTCGGGGGTGATCGTCGCCACCGCGGCGCCCTTGGTCCGTAACACGTCCGCGATTCGCATCGTCGCCTCCATCGTGACCGGTGTCACATCAGGTTAGGTGGAAGTCGGTCGAGGGGAAAGCACCTTCGCCGGAACACGTACGCCGCGGACTCGGTTGCAGCACCGTGTGGATCACCGACGACATGAGGAATGAAAGCATGGCTAACAAACCCGCCGACGTGCCCACCGTGACCCTTGGCAACGAATTATCGGTCAGTGCAATCGGTTTCGGCGCGATGGCGCTGACGCCGGTGTACGGCGAAGTCGACGACACCGAGTCGTTGGCCACCCTGCATCGGTGCCTCGACCTCGGCGTCACGTTCATCGACACGGCCAATGTCTACGGCGGCGGCAACAACGAGCGGCTGATCTCCACGCTGCTCGCCGACCGTCGCGATGAAGTCACGCTTGCGACGAAGTTCGGCATCGCGAGCAATCCGGCCGACCGGGCGGCGGGAAATCTCGTCGCCCACGGCGACGCCGCCTACGTACACAAATCCATCGACGAGAGCCTGTCCCGGTTGAACACCGACGTCGTCGACCTGTACTACATGCATCGCCGCGACCCCTCGGTGCCGATCGAGGAGACCGTCGGCGCGATGGGCGAGCTGGTGACCGCGGGCAAGGTGCGCCACCTCGGGTTGTCGGAGGTGACCGCCGACGAATTGCGCGCCGCGGTCGCGGTGCACCCCATCGCGGCTGTTCAGAGCGAGTGGTCGATCTGGAGCCGCGACGTCGAGCGCAATGTCGTGCCTGCGGCCGCCGAGCTGGGCGTCGGCTTCGTCCCGTATTCACCGTTGGGCCGCGGCTTCTTGACCGGTACCGTCCGGTCGGCCGCCGACCTCGCGTCGGCGAACGACTTCCGCAAGACCATGCCGCGGTTCGCCGACGGCGCGCTGGACGCGAACCTGGCGGTGGTCGACGTGGTGACCTCGATCGCCGACGCGGTGGGCGCGACGGCCGCGCAGGTCGCGCTGGCGTGGCTGCGCTATCGCGCGCAAGCCCTCGGCGTTGTGTCGGTGCCCATCCCCGGCACGCGGCGGGCCGCCCGGGTCGAGGAGAACCTCGGCTCGCTGTCGGTGACACTCGCAGACGACCAGCTGGGTACGCTCGATGCGGTCGCAGACACGGTGTCCGGCAACAGGTTCCGCGATATGAGCTGGGTGTCGGCAGGTCGGGAGTAACCCGCCTCCGGCGTCCACCGGATGTCCTGTCGGGCAATTTCTGCCGATATCGAGTGACCCGAGCCGGTTATCGGGGTAGGCATGTCTGATGATCGAGGTGACCCTGCTCGGCACGGGCAGTCCGATACCCGACCCGAACCGCGCCGGTCCGTCGACGCTGGTGCGGGCCGGAGGGCAGACGTTTCTGATCGACTGCGGACGCGGTGTCCAACAGCGGTTGGCGGCGGTCGGTTCGGGTGCCGGCGCATTGACGGCGCTGCTGCTGACCCATCTTCACAGTGACCACATCGCCGACCTCGGCGACCTGATCATCACGCGCTGGATGACGACGTTCGATCCGGATCCGCCTGCACTGCCGATCATCGGACCGCCCGGCACGGCGGAGGTCGTCGACGCCACGCTGAAGGCATTCGGGCACGACATCGGGTACCGGACCGCACACCACCCCGACCTCACCGGCCCACCGCGCGTCGAGGTGGAGGAAGTCACCGACGGTGTGGTGTGGGGTCGCGACGGCGTGCAGATCCGGGTGGCGCCGACCGACCATCGGCCGGTCACGCCAACCATCGGGTTCCGGATCGAGCACGCGGGCGCATCAGTGGTTCTGGCCGGCGACACCGTGCCCTGCGCCAGCCTCGACGAACTGGCCGCGGGTGCGGGCGCCCTGGTGCACACGGTGATTCGGAAGGAATTGGTCGCGCAGATGCCACAGCAGCGGATCCGCGACATCTGCGACTACCACTCCTCCGTCGAGGAGGCCGCCGCCACCGCGGCGCGCGCCGGGGTGGGAATCCTTGTGCTGACCCACTACGTGCCGGGCATCGGGCCGGGACAGGAGGACGACTGGCGCGCGCTGGCGGCCACGGAGTTCAGCAGGCAGATCGAACTCGGCGACGACCTGCACCGGATCGAGGTACACCCCGGCGTGTGCGGCGGGCGAAGCGAGGGCTAAACGAGCAGCGCGCTCAGCGCTTCGGCGGCTGGCTCGTGCGTCATGACGGCGAAGTGATCGGCGTCGACATCGGTGACGGACAGCATCGGGACCGCCGAGGTGATGTCGACGGTGACGTCGTCCGGAACGACGAGTCCGCCGTTGAGCGGTTGTCGGCACCGCAGCAGCGCGACGGGCATGGTCAGATGGCGCCACAGCTGCGGCCAATCACGCTCGGCGGCATCGCGAACATCTTCAAGGCAGGCCGCCTTGGTGGTGCGCCCGAATTCGTAGGTGTAGAAGCGACGCCAGAAATCGGTGAACGGCCGGATGGGGCTGACGGCTTCCACCTGCGCGACGTAGGCATCGGCGCTCGACAGATCCAGATCGAGCCGGTCGAGTCCGGCGATCACCGCCGCGACGGCGCGATCGTCGGAGCGGCCGGCGTGGTCGATCAAGCCGAGGCGACGGATGCGGCCGGGGGCGAGTTGAGCCGCGAGGATCCCGATCAACGCACCCAGCGACCAGCCGACCCAATCGAACCCGTCATGCCCGAGAAGCGTCGCCGCCGCCAAGATGTCGCGGGCATGTGACGCGAGGCCGTACGTTCCCGGCGCGGTGATGTCGCTGGACCCGCGGCCGCGCAGGTCGACGGCGACCACCTGGCGCTCGCTGTCGGCGACGAGACGGGGCGCGAGGTAATCGAAGCCGTGCATGTTCGCCGACAGCCCGTGTACCGCTACCACCAGCGGAGCCTCGGGGTCGCCGAATCGCTGCGCGTGCAGTCGTCCCGACGCCAGATCGAGATCGAATTCCTCCGCCATCGACGTCAGATCTGCATTCGCGCTACGCCAACCGGGTGATCTCGACGACCACGTCGAGGTCGGTTGACCCCTCACCCGAGTAGACGCCCTTCAGCGGGGAGACATCCGAATAGTCGCGGCCCACACCGACACTCACATACTGCTCGTTGATGTCGGCGTCGTTGGTCGGGTCGTAGTTCCACCAGCCGCCCGCCCAGGCCTGGATCCAGGCGTGGCTCTGGCCGTCGATGGTGTCACCGACAGGCGCCTTAGGATTGGGATGCAGATATCCCGACACATACCGGGCCGGAATCCCCATGCTGCGCAGAAGTATCAGTGTCAGGTGCGCGAAGTCCTGACAGACACCCTTGCCTTCCCGATGCGCGTCGAGCCCCGAGGAGTGCACGCCCGTGGTGCCCGGCACGTAGTCGAGCTCGCTGTGCACCCAATTGGCAGCGGCGACAACGGCTTCGAAGGGATCGTGGTCCTTCACGATCTTCCGCCCGACCCTGGCGAGGCGCTTACTGGCCGGCGTGAAGTGCGTCGGGCTGAGCACCTCGTCGAAGCGGTCGATCACCGCCTCGGTTTGCAGGTCGTCCCACGTGACCTTCTCGTCGGGCACTTCCTGCCTGTCGGTTTCGACGACCGACGACGACGTGACCTCCAGTTCGGTGTGCGGAGCGTGCAAATCGAACGCCGTCACCGCGGTGCCCCAGTAATCGACGTAGCGGTAGGAACGCGTCGCGGGCACGGTCTCGACACGGTTGAGGATGACGTTCTGTCGGGAGTCCGACCGCGGCGTCAACCGTGCCTCGTTGAAGGAAGCGGTAACTGGCGACTTGTACGCATAGCCGGTCGAGTGCACCACCCGCATGCGCCACATCTAGATCTCACCTTCCTCGATGACCAGTGAGCCGTTACGGCCGGCATCGGTCCATGCCACCCACGGCGCTGAGTGGAAGTACTCCAGCGCCAACGCTTCTCCGACGTCACTACAGGTCTTCTGCAGGCTGCCGAGGCGTTGCTCGAGCGATTCCAGCAGCACGCCGGGGCGGAGGAACTCCAGCTCGCTGCGGGCCCTGCCGAGCAGGCGCTGCGCCTCGGCGGTGGCGCCGACCCTGTTGAGCGCGCGGTGGTGCAGTTCGTCGAGGCTGTGCTCGGCGAGCCGAAGGGAGTAGAACACCGAGCGCGGAAACAGCCGGTCCAGCAGCATGAACTCGACGACGCGGGCAGCGTCGAGCACGCCACGATAGGTGCGCAGGTAGGTGTCGTGGGCACCCGCTGACCGCAGCACCGTGACCCAGGCCGGCGAGGACGCGCTGTCGCCGACCCGGGACAACAGCAGGCGCACCGTCATGTCGACCCGCTCGACGGCGCGGCCGAGCACCATGAACCGGTAACCGTCGTCACGGGACAGGGTGGAATCGGCCAGCCCGGCGAACATCGCGGCACGGCGCTCGACATACGACAGGAACTCCCCGGGGCCGAGTCGCTTGGCGGCGCGCTCGCGATCGGCCAGCGCGTTGTATGTGGTGTTGAGGCACTCCCAGATCTCGGTCGACGTGACTTCGCGTGCGCCCCTGGCATTCTCGCGGGCGGCTGAGATCGAGTCCACGATGGAGGTGCCGTGGGTGTCGCGACTGAATGCGACGATGTCGGTCAGCGACCACACGTCGAGCTGCTCCTTGGGCGCTTCGATGCCGAGTACGCGTAGCAGCGTGCGCGATGCCAGGTCCGGATCGACGCTGGAGTCTTCCAACAGCTGGTGGACGGTGACGTCGAGGATGCGGGCGGTGTCGTCGGCGCGTTCGACGTAGCGGCCGATCCAGTAGAGCGATTCGGCGTTGCGGGCGAGCATTACCGCATCACCGCCTGTTGCTGTTGCTGTTGCTGGCTCTGGCCCGGGCCGGGCGCCTGCTGCTGTTGTTGCGACTGGGACGCGGAGTCGCCGTTCTTGTCGGCCCGTGCGCCCGTGGCCGTGGTGGGCAGCTTGCGCACCACCTCGGCGGCGGCCAGCTCGCGGTCGGCCACCGAGGCACGCGACGCCAGCACCCAGGTGTCCTTCGAGCCGCCACCCTGGCTCGAGTTGACCACCAGCGAGCCCTCCGGCAGCGCGACGCGCGTCAGGCCGCCAGGCAGCACCCATACGTCGTCGCCGTCGTTGACCGCGAACGGCCGCAGGTCGACGTGGCGCGGCGCGAGTTTGTCGTCGATCTGGGTCGGCACCGTGGACAGTTGCACGACCGGCTGGGCGATCCACCCGCGCGGGTCGTTGCGGATCTTCTTGCTGATCGTGGCGAGCTCCTTCTCCGAGGCGTCGGGCCCGAAGACGATGCCGTACCCGCCGGAGCCTTCGACCGGTTTGACGACCAGTTCTTCGACGCGATCCAGCACTTCCTCGCGTTCGTCGTCGAGCCAGCATCGGTAGGTGTCGACATTGGCGACCAGCGGCTTCTCGCCGAGGTAGTACTCGATGATCGTGGGCACGTAGGTGTAGACGAGCTTGTCGTCGCCCACGCCGTTGCCGACCGCGCTCGAGATGACGACGTTGCCCGCGCGCGCCGCGTTCAGCACGCCGGCGACGCCGAGAACGGAGTCGGGGTTGAACTGCATCGGGTCAAGGAAGGCGTCGTCGATGCGCCGGTAGATGACGTCGACCTGGCGCTCGCCCTCGGTGGTCCGCATGTAGACCGTGTTGTCGCGACAGAACAGATCGCGTCCCTCGACCAGTTCGACGCCCATCTGCCGGGCAAGGAGGGAATGTTCGAAGTAGGCGGAGTTGTAGACGCCGGGTGTTAGCACCACCACGGTCGGGTCGGCTTCGTTGGATGCGGCGGCGTTGCGCAGCGCGCGAAGCAGGTGAGAGGAGTAGTCGCCGACCGCGCGCACCCGGTGGGTGGCGAACAGGTTCGGGAAGACCCGCGCCATCGTGCGGCGGTTCTCCATCACGTAGGAGACGCCCGACGGCGAGCGCAGGTTGTCCTCCAGCACCCGGAAGTTGCCCTGGGCATCGCGCACCAGATCGATGCCCGCCACATGGATGCGCACGCCGTTGGGCGGGATGATGCCCGCCGCCTCGCGGTGGAAATGCTCGCACGAGGTGACCAGCCGGCGCGGGATGACGCCGTCGCGCAGGATCTCCTGCTCGCCGTAGATGTCATCGAGGTACATCTCCAGCGCCTTGACGCGCTGCCGGATGCCCTTTTCCAGGCGCGACCATTCGGCGGCGGAGATCACCCGCGGCACCAGGTCAAGCGGGAAGGGTCGCTCCTGTCCGGACAGCGAGAACGTGATGCCCTGATCGATGAAGGCGCGGCCGAGCGCGTCGTTACGTGCTTCCAGTTCAGAGGCGTCAGAGGGGGCGAGTTCGGCGAAGATGCCCTTGTACGGCCCGCGGACGTTGCCCTGCGCGTCGAACATCTCGTCAAAGGCTTCGGAGTAACTGCCGAGGTTGTTGTAGCCGTCGAAGATCCCCTCGTAGCGCGCGGTCCGGCGACCGTTGGTGCGCGAGGACTTGGCGGTCTCGGTAGGAGGAGGCAAATCTGCTCCTTGCGTGCGCGGGGTGCGAAGGCTCACCACTGACATGCTGCCCCACCCGCCTCGTTTACGCAGGCCAGCGGCTTCCGCGTGTTGGCCACTTTGGGCATTTACCCGCTGCGCTGGTAATCTGAACCCTCGCTGCCCGCACGTCGGGCGCCAAGAGCTTTGCAACCCCAACGACAGATTTACGAAGGAATCAGCGCGTGGCCAACATCAAGTCGCAGGAAAAGCGCATCAAGACCAACGAGCGCGCCCGACTGCGCAACCAGGCGGTGAGGTCATCGCTTCGCACGGCCGTCCGCTCGTTCCGTGAGGCCGCCGAGTCCGGCGACAAGGCCAAGGCCGGCGAGTTGCTGGAGTCGACCAGCCGCAAGCTGGACAAGGCCGCCAGCAAGGGCGTGATCCACAAGAACCAGGCGGCGAACAAGAAGTCCGCCCTCGCGCGCACCTTCAATCGGCTCTGAGCTCAGTCCGCTCACTCGCTGACGAGCTCCGCCACTTTCCGCACCGCCGTTTCCAGCGCATAGTCGGCATCAGCCGCTGCGCCCTTCACGTCCGCATTCAGCGTCGCAACCAACTGCATGGCCGTCGCGACCGAATCCCGCGACCAACGCCGCGCCTGCTTCTGCGCCTTCTGCACCCGCCACGGCGGCATACCCAGTTCGGACGCCAGCCGGTAGGGGTCCCCTGACAACGGCCCAACCCGAGCGATGGTGTGCACCGCCTCGGCGAGCGCATCGGCCAGCACGACGTGCGGCTCCCCGCTCATCATCGCCCAGCGCAGCGCTTCGGCGGCGCCGGCGACATCCCCGACCACCGCTTTGTCGGCGATCTCAAACCCCTTCACCTCCGCCTTGCCGCTGTAGTAGCGGCGCACGGCGACCGCGTCCACCGTCCCGTCGGTGTCGGCCACCAACTGGGAACACACCGACGCAAGCTCGCGGACGTCTGACCCGACGGCGTCCAGCACGGCGGTGACCGTGTCCTCGGAGACTTTGACCTTCAACGCACGGAATTCGCCGCGTACGAAATCGGCGCGTTCGGAGGCCTTGGCGATCCGGGCGCACGGATGGACCTTCGCGCCGAGATCCTTCAGTTGAACGGCGAGCGCCTTCGCGCGACCCGCGCCGGAGTGCACGACGACGAGCAGCGTGCCGCCGGGCAGGTCGGCGGCCGCAGTCTCGATGAGCGCCGCCGCCTCCTTGCCCGCTTCGGCGGCCGACTCCAGCACAACGACGCGCTGATCGGCGAACAGTGACGGGCTCAGCAGCTCAGCGAGTTCCGATGTGCTGACCTCACCGGCACGCATGCGATTGACCGGAACGTCGTCGGTGCCCGCCTGCTTGCGCGCCGCGCGCAGGACCTCGGCCACCGCCCGCTCGACAAGAAGTTCCTCGTCCCCGAGAACCAGATGCAAGCCGGGAACCGATTCGGTCATCCTCCGATCGTGTCATGCCGCGCCGACAGCCACTTTCGGCACCACCGCGACAGCACGATGCCCGACACCGCGGCCGCGGCGACCGTCAGCGCGCCGAAAGCGCCCGTGGGCACCGGCACCGTCGCACCGGGAACGCCTGCGGTCCATCGGGCCACGTTCAGCAGCCACCACAGTTCGGGTCCGGTGAAGCGGATCAGCAGGCCGGCACCGGTGGGCCACAGCGGGCACAGTGCAGCCGCCGCGGTGCCGATGACGGTGATGGGGGCTATTACGACGGCCGCCGCGAGGTTGGCTGCCACGGCGACGACGCTGAACGTTCCGGAAATGGCCGCCACCAGCGGCGCGGTGACGAGTTGGGCGGCGACGGCGACGCTCACCGCGTCGGCGAGCGGCTTGGGCCAACCGCGGGCGGCCAGCCGCCGCGACCAGGTCGGCGCGATGACCACAAGCGCGGCCGTCGCCGACGCCGACAACGCGAAGCCGACATCGACGGCCAACTCGGGCGCCGCGATCATCAACGCGAGCACCGCCGCCGACAGCGCCGGGATCGCCTGCCTGCGGCGGTGTGTGACCAAAGCAAGCAGTGTGATGGCCGCCATCACCGCAGCCCGCAGCACGCTCGCCGACGGTTGGACGACGATGACGAACGAGATCAGCGCGAACGCGGCCATCGCGACGGCGATCCGGGGACCGACCAACGACGCGGCGAGCAGCACCGCACCGCAGACGATCGTCACGTTGGCTCCCGAAACCGCCGTGAGATGCGTCAACCCCGAAGCCCGGAACTGCGCTGTTGTGTCGTTCGACAGCGCAGAGGTGTCACCGAGCACGAGCGCGGGAAGCATCGCGGCCTGGTCGGCAGGCAACACGGCGCGCGCTGTGGCCGCGAACGCTGTGCGCACGCGCTGACCGGCCCGCTGGATTGGCGCGGCTTCGCCGAGCGTCGGCTTTCCGACGGCCGAAAGGACGGCGACTGTCAGGTCTCGGCGGGTCGGCCTGGAGATCCGCGCCTTGAATCTGGCGGGCTGGCCGGCCATCAGATCGGCGAAGCCGGCGGTGGACGCGAAAACCACGACCCGGCCCGACATTTCGTCGGCGTCGGCGGCCTGCAACGACCCGCGAAACATCATCCTGCCGCCGCCGAGCGCGCGCGGCGTCTCGCTCGGCGTGACGATGACGGTGCTGACGGCGCCGTGGCGCTCGACGAGCGGATGGTGGCGCACGTGCTCGACGCGCAGCTGCACCGCGACGGCGAAACCCAGCCCTGCCAACGCAATCGCGGCGACCCCCGCTGCCGCCGGACGTACAGCGTCTCGCAACCGTCGCGACCTGCTCCCCCACCAAGCCGCGGCGCCTGCGCCGCCGATCGTCACCGACAGCGCCACGACGACACCGCAGACGGACCACAGGATCCCCGCGGCCGTCACCGCCCAACTCGTCAGCGCGGCAGGAACCAGGCGCAGATCCAGGTGGGCCTCGCGGCCGTCGACCGCGCTCACACATGAACCTGGGCCCGCAGCTTTTCCAAGCGGGCCGGACCAATGCCGTCGACGTCGGCCAGCTGGTCGACGTTGGTGAACGACCCGTTGGCGTCGCGCCACGCGATGATGGCCGCCGCGGTCACCGGACCGACACCGGGCAGGTCATCGAGCTGCTCAACGGTCGCCGTGTTCAAGTCGAGCGAACCGTCCGGCGTCGGCGCAGTACCGGGAGTCTTCGGCCGGTCGGATGAGGCGGATGCGCTTGGTTCGGCTGCCACCGAGCTACCCATCGTCGTCGCCTCGCCGGGCGGCGCTGCGATGCCGACGATGATCTGCTCGCCGTCGGCGACGCGCCGCGCCATGTTCAGCCCGATCAGATCAGCCCCGTCGAGCGTGCCGCCCGCCGCGCTGAGAGCATCGGCGACACGCGCGCCCGACGACAGCGTCACCAGGCCGGGCTTGTGCACAAGCCCGACGACGCTCACGATGACCGGACCCTCGGGTGCCGGCGTGGCGGGCGTGGACCGAGCTGTGGAAATCATTTCCACCGGCGGCAGTTTCGCCGACACCACCGGTGGGGTCTTGTCCCGAAGAAGTGAGAACACGGTGACGAGCACGGCCACCACACCGACGATTCCCAGCGCGACCGCTCCGGCTCGACCGGGGTCGGCCCGCACAGCTGACCACATCCCCATCGCGCCACCGGTATTGGCGTCGGGCAGCCAACGCGACAGGGTGGCATCGGATGCGGCGTCGCCGCCGTCCGGGTCGACATCGGCGTCGGCCTCTGCGCCGAGCCTGCGCTGAAGTCGCTCGGCTGCCAGTTCGGTTCCCATGGGCCCGACGGTAGGTGCGGCATCTGCCACATCGGGTCGGGCACCACGGCAATCGCTACGGGTTGTGGATGAAGTCGACACTGTGGACAAAAGCCATGCATACGATGACCGAACGGCGGGTGCCGGTGTGGGAGGGATCAGCTATGTCTCGACGTCTTCCAGTCGCCTGCGCGATCGTGTTCGCGGTGTTGTTCTCAGGCGCGTTACTCATGCTTCCGACGTTTCCGGCGATCGACCGGCCTGGTTCTGAGGTCGTGTCGCATATCAGCTTTCACGCCAGCGCGATTCGGCTGCAAGGGCTGCTGACGATACTGGGATGTCTGGCCCTCGTCGTCGTGCTGGGATATGCCAGAGACCGGTTGCGGGGTACAGCCGGATACGTGTTCACGATCGGCTGCGCGCTCATGTTGAGTGAAATCGCCATCGCGATGTGGTTCACCACCGGACTAGCTTTGAACGTTCGGGAACTGGAACCGGCGACAGCGCGGATCGTCGCCGATGTCGCGTCCATGTGGGGACCGGTTCTCACCGCGGCCGATGTCATGGTTGCCGTGCCTATCGCATTGGCGGCCAAGGACGGTCGCTTGCCTGGCCGGCTCGGCATAATCGCGGCGATATTCGCGGTCGAGCAGCTCATCGAGATGATCACGATCGTCGGCGTGCCGGGATCGTTCCTGGCGCCAGGTGGTGCGATGAACTTCTATGTCGGAGGTCCGCTGTTTGTGGTGTTTTTCCTGGCGCTGGGCATCGCACTCTCGACGCGACGGTCGGAGAACGAGGTCGACCACGCGAGGGAGGCCCTCCCCGGAGTTTGACCGCGCCGGGGAGGGCCTCTATTCGAGGGAGCTATTCAGTTGTGGGCCTACTGGTTGAACATGTCGAAGCGGTGAACACCGTGGTGATGACGCCAGCCCGGCAGTGCGCTCGGGGCAGGCCGTGCGTGGGTATCCGGTGTGGCCACGATCGCTGCACCGGTGCTGTGGTCGGTGACGGTAGTCGCGGCGCTGGCCATGCCGGACAGGCCCAGGGCGGCACCGCCGAGAATGCCTGCCGAGATGGCCGGGATGGCGATGAGACGGGCGAAGCTGCGGGTGGCGTTGGCGTTCATTTTGTAACTCCCTGTGCTGGTGGGGTTTTCAGTTCTTCGACCGGTTGTTTCCGGCGATGAGATAACTGTGCCTCAGCAGAAGGGGCTGGTATGTCGACCAACCGGCCGTCATACCGGATGAACCGGATGTCCCCCAATCGGGGGACGAGACTGCGTACCAGTGCGAAGCCAGCGGCTGATGACCAGCCGCCGAAGAGTTCCACCGTGCTTGCTACGAAAGCTGTTGCTTAACAGTGGCATCCATGGTCGCGATGATGCTCAATGTTTGGCGTGGGCTAAGCGTTGGGCCCGGATCGCCGACTTGTCAGCGGTTCCTCGAGCGCGACGCCGCGAGCATCATCGGGCACTTTCGTCCCGGCCAGCTCCGGCATGCCGCCATCGCTGGGGCCAGTCTCCGGTATGGGGCGTTCATCCGGTGTCGAGCGTTCCAGGAATCGCAGCAGCTCGACCGGGAAGGGGAGGATGAGTGTGGAGTTCTTCTCGGCCGCTACCTCCACTACGGTCTGCAGCAGCCGCAGCTGAAGCGCCGCCGGCTCGACTGCCATCACCTCGGCGGCCTGGCAGAGCTTTTCGGAGGCCTGCAATTCGCCGTCGGCGGTGATGACGCGGGCCCGTCGTTCGCGCTCAGCCTCGGCCTGTCGGGCGATCGACCGCTTCATCGAGTCAGGCAGCAGGACGTCCTTGATCTCCACCCGGTCGATATGGATGCCCCAGCCGAGCGCGGGACTGTCAATCAGCAACTCGAGGCCCTGGTTGAGCCGTTCCCGGTTGGACAGCAGATCGTCGAGGTTGCTCTTGCCGATGATCGACCGCAGCGAGGTCTGCGCCACCTGGCCGATCGCGGACATGTAGTCCTGCACGTCGACCGCTGCGCGCACCGGATCCTCGACCTTGAAGTAGATGACGGCGTCGACGCGCACGGTCACGTTGTCGCAGGTGATCCCGTCCTGCGCGGGCACCGGCAACGTGATGATCTGCATGTTCACCTTCTGCAGCCGGTCAACGACCGGGATCAGCCACGTCAATCCCGGCGGGCGAACGCGATCCTGCACCCGGCCGAAGCGGTAGACGACGCCCCGTTCGAACTGCTTGATCACCCGGATGTTCTGCACTGCTACCCACAGCATGCCGATGCCGGCGGCGCCGGCCGCTGCGGCTGTGTAGAGGATGGTCATGGTGTCCTCCTCGATGGACCCACCCGCGCGGTCCTTCGGCCTCGCAGGCCTTATGACCCGATTGTGGCCCCCCAACCGTCGCTTCGCCAGCACACCCAATCGATCTCGACGAGGGCACCAACCGCGAGCCCGGTGACGCCGACGCATGTGCGCGACGGCAGTCGGTCGGTGAACCACGGCGCGTACGCGGCGTTGAAGGCGTCGTAGTCGTCCCAGTTGAGAAGGAAGGCACGCACCGCGACCACGTCGGCCAGCCCCCCGCCGCAGAGTTGGGTGACACGCAGCAGATTTCCCAACACTTGATCGGTCTGAGTCGCGACGTCGTCGCCGACGACGGTGCCGGTCACGTCCGTCGGCATCTGCCCCGTGACATACAGAGTCGGGCCCGCGGCAGTGGCATGAGCGAAGGGCGCGACGGCAGGCGGGACGCCGTCATCCGGGGTGAACGTGAATGCGTGGATACCGCCGGGGCTCATCGGCTGATCATGGCATCCGATTAGGGTCTTGCTGCATGAGCACACCTAACCGGCCCCTGCGGGTGATCCAGTGGACGACCGGAAACATCGGGCAGCGGTCGCTGCACGCCATCATCGGCAGGCCCGACATGGAACTGGTGGGCGTCTACGCGCACGGCAACGACAAGGTCGGCGTGGACGCCGCCGAGCTGGCGGGCTGGCCCGAGCCCACCGGGATTACCGCCACCAACGACATCGAGGCGTTGATCGCGCTGAAGCCCGACGCCTGCTGTTACAACCCGCTGTGGCCCAACATCGATGAGCTGGCTCGGCTGCTGGAATCCGGCGTCAATGTTTGCACGAGCGCGGCCTGGATCACTGGCGGGAAGCAGACTCCCGAGGATCTGGATCGCATCCGAAAAGCTTGCGAGAAGGGCGATTCGACGATCTTCGGCAGCGGCGCGCATCCAGGCATGACCAATATGGTCGGCATGGTGCTCAGCGGATCGTGCGAGCGGGTCGACGAGATCAGGATCACCGAGTCGGTCGACTGCTCCACGTATGAGTCGGCCGGCACTCAGACCGCAATGGGGTTCTCCCAGGACCCCGACACGCCTGGCCTAGCCGACAGCGTGCGGCGGGAGAGCGAAGTCTTCGCCGAGTCCGCGGCGATGATGGCCGATGCGATCGGGGCCGAACTCGACCGGATGACGTTTGACGTCACGTTCACCGCGGCCACTGGCGATACCGATCTCGGCTTCATGCAGATTCCCAAAGGCACTGTCGGCGGGGTGATGGGGTATCACCGCGGCTGGGTCGGCGACAAGAACGTCGTCAGCGTCGGGTTCAACTGGATCATGGGCGATCACGTGACGCCACCCAAACCGCTCGAGCACGGGCACGTGATCCAGGTTTTCGGGCTGCCCAACATGCGCACGGTGCTGCACTGCCTGCCGCCGAAGGATTGGACCGAACCCGGCTTCATGGGCCTCGGCATGATCTACACCGCGCTGCCGGTGACCAATGCCGTGCCCGCGGTCGTCGCGGCCCCACCCGGCATCGTGACGCTCAAGGATCTGCCGCCGATCACCGGCCGCGCTGCGGTCTAGTTCCGCGAAACGAGCTCAGCCCAGGCCGTGTGGCCTGGGCTGAGTCATAGGGACTGTCAGAAGGGCAGGTGCGAGAAAGCATCCGAGGCGGAACCAAGCTGGTCTTGGATCTGTTTGTTGAGCTCGGCGGTGCCGTCGGACGGCGTGTTCGTCCCAGCAGGCGGATCAGCCTTGGCCGGATCAGTCTTGGCCGGATCAGTCTTGGCCGGATCAGTCTTGGCCGGATCAGTCTTGGCCGGATCAGTCTTCGCCGGATCCGTCTTCGCCGGATCAGTCTTGGCCGGATCGTCTTGGCCGGATCAGTCTTGGCCGGATCAGTCTTGGCCGGATCAGTCTTGGCCGGATCCGTCTTGGCCGGATCAGTCTTGGCGGGCGCGGGAGCGGGCGCCGCAGCCGGGGCGGGCGCGGCGGCTGGCGCAGGAGCGACTGCAGGTGCACTCACCGAACGGGGCGCCGACGGCGTGAACACGCGGACCGGGCCGGGGTTGTTGACGATGACCGGAGAGGCCGGATCGTTCTGGGTGGTCACACCTGGGATGTTGATCTCAGAGGGGAGGTTGACGACAGTCGAGGGCGCCGCAGCGGTGGTGGCCGCGGGCTGGGTGTCGTGCGACGAGTTCATCAGGTAGACACCGCCGAAGGCGGCCGCACCGACGACGGCCAGGCCGGCGATCATCATCAGGCCCATATTGGCCGGGGAGGACTGCGCGGCAGGCGCGGCCACCGCCATCGGCTGCATCTGGGCGTAGCCCTGGTAGCCGTTGTACTGGGGGGCGTAGCTGTTGTTCTGGGGGTAGGTGGTGTACATGATTTCTCCTTTGGTCTGAAGTGGCCGTTGCGGCCGCTTTCACAGGTAGGAGCGATCACCCCGAATCAGTCGCACACTTTTTCCGAACATTTTTCGGAAATTTTTTGTCGACTCATCGGCGCAGTTCAACGCGGTTTTTGGCGGGCCTGGCCGCGCTGCGCGGGTAGCTAAGCGTCGACCGCGATGCACACGCCGACCGCGCCCGCACCGACATGTACCGCAAGCACGGGGCCCATAGCGGTGACCGTCGGTGGCGCGATCTGCGGCAGGCGGACGGTCAGCATCTTGGCGATGTCGTCGGCCGCCTCGGGGTTGTCGACGTGGTGGACGGCGATCGTCGCATTGCGGTCGCCGACCACCTCGGCGACCTGGTCGATCATCGCCGCATGCGCCTTGGTCGCGGTGCGGATCCGCTGACCCAACACCAGCCTGCCGTCGACGTCGAGGCACAGCAGCGGCTTCAGCGACAGCGCCGAGCCCAACAGCGACGCTCCCCGGCGGATCCGTCCGCTGCGCCGCAGATTGTCCAGCCGGTGCACGACGATGAACGCATGGCCGCGGGGAACCGCCGAACGCGCCGCGGCCTCAACGGCATCCAGGCCCGCGCCGGACGCCGCCTGTTCCGCGGCAGCCAGCGCGACGAAGCCGACGCCCATCGCCGCCGACCTCGCATTCACGACGCGCACCGCCGGGCCGAACTCCCGCGCCGCCGACACCGCGGAACTGTAGGTGCTCGACAGTGCCGCCGATATGTGAACGGCCACCACCCCGTCGCCCCCGCTCAGCGTCAACGCTTCCCGGTAGGCGTCTGCGAGTTCAGCGGGTGTCGCGCCTGCCGTGGTGGCGTGGTGCTGATGGACGTCGGCGGGAACGTCGTCAATGCCGTCGCGAAAGTCCTTGTCGTTCAGCAGGATATGCAGCGGCACCTGACGAATACCGTACCGCTCCAATTCCTCTGGCTGAAGGCGCGAGGACGAGTCGGTCACCACCACGACGGCCACGGCTAGGGCATGTCCTCTTGAGCCACGCCGGCTTCCTGGAGACCCTTGAGCATCAGTTCGGCAACCGCTTGATGTGCTTCGAAGTTCCAATGAATGCCGTCCGGATTGCCTCTGCCGCTCATGATGTGCTCGGCGACAGCGGCTTTGAGATCGACCAGTGCGACGTCGTGTTGGTCGGCCCATTCGGTGATTGCCCTGACCGTGCCAGGCCGGCCGTGGTGGGCCTTGCCGTACGTCTGGGCGATGTGCACCGAGGGCAGCGACGCGACGATCGGTATACCCGGGCGGTTGAAATCGATTGCCCCGCGGGTGAGTTCGAGATACTCGACGGAGACATGCGGCGGTAGCGCGGCCCGTGCGACCGGGGAGAGTCGAGGCTGCGCCCAGCCATAGCCGTCACGAACCCAGCGACGCAACCACGCCGGGCGCACATAGCGGATGAGCTCGCGCAGCGCCGTGGGCAGCGGCGAGGGCAGTGAGTCCATTCCCCCGGTCGCGAAGACAACCGCGCCGGCCCGCGGCAGCGCCGCCCATGCGCGCGGATCCTGCGTCGCCGCCCACCACACGTCGCGGCAGGTCCAGCCGATCCGGCCGATCAGTTCCACATCCCAGTCCAGATGCGTGGCAACAATATTGGGCCAGATCCGCGGGTCATCGGACGGCAGCCCACCGGTCGGCCCGTAGTACGCGAGTGAGTCGCAGAAGACGAGCAGCGTCCGGCGCGGGGCCGAAGCGGAGCGAGTCGGGGGTTGACCGGCGTCAGAGGACATCGCTGGCGACCTCTGCCGAGGCGTTCCAGACATCCAGTCGCCACCGGATCTCATCGAATCCCGCGTCGTAGTGGGAGTGACCGGAAAGCTGCACCCAGCTGGCATTACCCATGCCGCCCAGCACCGGCCAGTTGTCCACCGGCAGCCTGAGCAGCGCCGCCGTCAGCGCCGCGATGAGTCCGCCGTGCGCTACCAGCACCACGGGTCGTTCGGGATCGTCTGCCCCCCACTCGCTTTGACCAGACACCAGCTCTTGCATCAACGGCATGCCGCGCGCTGCCACATCGACCCGGCTTTCGCCGCCGTGTGGTGCCCACCTCGCATCGTTGCGCCACGCGATCCGCGCTCCGGGCGACGCCGCATCAACCTCGATGTGCGTCATGCCCTGCCAGTCGCCGAGGTGCGTTTCGCGCAGCCGGGCGTCCACCTCCACGGGTGTGCCCGAGCGCTCGCCGAGCCTGACCGCGGTGTCCAGGGCCCGCCGCAGATCCGAGGAGACGATCAACAAGGGCTGCCGTTTGGCCAGCACCTCGGCAGCGGCGACGGCCTGGTCGCGGCCGAGGTCGCTCAACTCGGTGTCGAGCTGGCCCTGCATGCGGCTGCCCGCGTTGAACTCGGTCTGGCCGTGCCGCAACATCACCAGGCGGCGGATCGTCACGACCCCGCCTCCAGATCCACCGGGATGATCGGGCAGTCGCGCCAAAGTCGGTCGAGGGCATAGAAATTGCGCTCATCCTGATGCTGGATGTGCACCACGATGTCGACGAAATCCAGCAGCGTCCAGCGCCCTTCGCGGGCACCCTCGCGGCGCGCCGGCTTGTACCCGGCCAGACGCATCTTCTCCTCGACCTCATCGACGATCGCGTTCACCTGGCGCTCGTTGGACGCCGACGCGATCACGAAGCAGTCGGTGATCACAAGCTGACCGGACACGTCGATGACGACCACGTCGTCGGCGAGTTTGGACGCGGCCGCCCGTGCGGCGGTCGTGGCCATCTTGATGGCTTCGTCGGACGCCGTCATTGCGGCTGCTCCTGTGCGACGAGGGCGTGCGAACGGTAGAGGTCGCGCTTGGACACGTACTGCACCACCCCGTCGGGCACCAGGTACCAGATCGGCCGGTTCTGCTCTGCGCGCTTGCGGCAATCGGTCGACGAGATCGCCAGCGCGGGAACCTCGACCAGTCGCAAAGCATCCTCGGGCATCTCGCGAAGCGCCTTTTCGATGTGCTTGCCGTCGAGCTCATAGCCCGGCCTGCTCACTCCGACGAACTTGGCGAGGGCGAACATCTCCTCCCAGTCCTGCCACGTCAGAATCGAGGCGAGCGCGTCGGCCCCGGTGATGAAGTACAGGTCGGCGTCCGGGTTGAGCGCCCGCAGATCACGCAGGGTGTCGCGGGTGTAGGTCGGTCCGTTGCGGTCGATGTCCACCCGGCTCACCGAGAAGCGCGGGTTGGACGCGGTCGCGATCACGGTCATCAAATAGCGGTCCTCGGCGGGGGTCACGTAGCGGTTCTTCTGCCACGGCTGGCCCGTCGGCACGAACACCACCTCGTTGAGATCGAACAGATCGGCAACCTCGCTGGCGGCGACCAGGTGCCCGTTGTGAACGGGATCAAACGTCCCGCCCATCACGCCCAGCCTGCGTCGAGATGCCACGTTTAAGCAGCTTACGGCAGCACCGACGCCGCTAGACGGCCGAGAGTCGATGGGCGCCCAGCAGTTCGGACACCTCAAAGGAGGCGCGGTCGGCCCGGTACACGTCGCGGGCGTACTCCACGCATCGTCCGGTGCTGTCCACGGTGCGTCGGGTGAGCAGCGTGCCCGCCGATCCCGCGCGCACGCCAAGCTGGGCACTCGACGCATCGTCGAGCACGATCGACTCCAGCACCGCTGTCGACCGAGCCAGGTCGACGCCGTAGCGGCCACGCAGGATCGCCCATAACGATCCGTCGTCCGGCTCGTCGAGGATGCCCGGCGTCAGATCGGCGGGCAAAAACGTCGTCTCCAGCGCGAACGGCACGTCGTCGACAGTCCTCAGCCGGTGAAACACGTTGACCATTGCGGCATCGTCGAGACCGAGTGCCATCCGCACGGCGGGCGTCGGATGTTGATGCTCGGCCCACAGCAGCCGGGCCGCCGGCCGGCGGCCCATTCGCGACACTTCCTCGGAGAAGCTGCCGATGTGGAAACGCACCCGCGGCTCGGCGACGAAGGTGCCGCGCGGCGGTTTGCGATAGACCACACCTTCGCTTTCCAGCAGCGAGAGGGCCTGTCGCGCGGTCATCCGGCTGACCCCGTGCTGTTCGGCCAACTCCCGCTCGGACGGCAGCAAGGTGTGGGGGCCCAACTGTTCGGTGCCGATCCGGTCGCGGACCAAAGCCGCGATCGCGATGTAGCGGGGCGTGGTGGGCGGCAGACGGGCCCGGGAGGCCGGCGGCCTGTTCCGCGCAGCGGGGGACATTTCTGCAGAGTAGCCGCGATCGTCAACCAGCTGGTCTAGGCCATGGATTTGTAAACACTTCGTAATCGCGTGCATTTGTGCTTGACGGTGGCTTGGGTCACACCCATACTACGGTTCAACCATATGGTCTATACCACTGGGAGGAATCATGACGGGTTCGGAGCCCTCGGTCACCGGCGACGCCGCCGACCTGGCGAAATTTGGCTACAAGGAGTCTCTCGAGCGCCGGACCGGACGATTTGCCTCGTTCGCGGTGGCGTTCGCCTTCGTCTCCATCGCCACCGGCATCTTCACCACCTACGGGTCGGTGCTGAACTCGTCGGGCCCGATGGGCATCTGGACATGGCCGATCGCCACCATCGGCCAACTGGCCGTGGCGTTCGTCCTCGGTGCGCTGGCCGCGCGGATCCCGGTGACCGGCTACCACTACCAGTGGATGTCGCGGCTGGCCAACCCCGTCCTCGGGTGGATTCTCGGCTGGATCTCGTTCACGTTTCTGGCCATCGTCGTGGTCGCCGTGGACTACACGATCGCGTCGACGATCTTCCCAGCGCTGCTGAACTACGAAGGCACTGCGACGATCGCGTGGCTGGTGACCGGCCTGGTGCTGCTGCTCCAGGCGCTGCTGGTCGGCTTCTCGACGCCGTGGGCCGAGCGGGTGAACAACACCTTCGTCTCACTCGAACTCATCGGCATGGTGGCGCTGACCGTGCTGCTGCTCATCGTCGCCGCCGTGCGCGGGGAGACGGACTTCTCAAACCTGTTCAGCAAGGGCGCGATTCCCGCGGAGGGCTATTGGAGCTTCGGTGACCTGACCACAGCGGGCCCGTGGATGCTCGGGTTCCTGCTGGGCGCCTTCACCATCGTCGGCTTCGAGTCCGCAGCCAACCTCGCGGAGGAAACCAACGACCCCGAACGCGTGGTGCCCCGCGCCATGTGGCAGGCCGTCCTCGCCTCCGGCGTGCTCGGATTCCTGTTCATCGTCGCCGTGACGCTGGCCGCGGGCGACCCGGTCGCGCTCGCCGAGTCGGGAACGCCGATCGCCGACGTGATCGACAAGACGCTGGGTTCGGCCGTCGCCACGCTTCTGCTGGTGATGGTCGTGTTGGCGATCTTCGCCTGCGGGCTGGTCATCATGATCACCGGCGTCCGGCTGACCTGGGCGATGTCGCGCGATGAGCGCTTCCCCGGCTGGCAGCAGTGGAGCCAGATCTCGCCGAGATTCCACACGCCGCTGAAAGCCACGATCCTGTATGTCGTTCTCGCCGAACTGATTTTGGCGATCTTCTCCCATTCGGAGACGGCGTTGTTCACCTTGTTCGGTGCCGCGACACTGCTGCCGGCGGTGATGTACGCCTCGACGGTGGTGCTCTATCTCATCAAGCGCAAGTCCCTGCCGACCAGCGACAAGTTCAACCTCGGCGCGTGGGAGATACCGATACTGGTGGTCGCCGTCGTGTGGCTGGCGTTCGAGCTCGCGCTGTTCCGGGACTCGAGTTTCAAGGAGGCGTGGGCATACGTCATCGTGATGGTGATCATCGGCGCGTGCTATCTCGGCTACCTGCTGGCGACCCGCGGCAGACACGGGTTGACGATGCCGGGTATGCAGTCGATCGATGCCGAGCTGGAGGCCGAGGCCGCAAAGGATTGACGATGCAACACTTCCTGGCGATCGACCAGGGCACCTCGGGCACGAAGGCCGCCGTGGTCGACGAGACCGGGCGGATCGCCTCGATTGCCGAGGTCGCGGTGCGGCCGGAGTACCTGTCCGGAGGCGGCGTCGAACAGGACCCTGAGGCGCTGTGGGATTCGGTCGTCAGCGCGGGCCGGAAAGCCTTGGCGCAGGCAGGTGTTCCGGTGGCCGCGGTGGCGCTGGCCAATCAGGGCGAGACGGTGCTGGCCTGGGACCGCGATACCGGCCGGCCGTTGACGCCGGCGGTGGTGTGGCAGGACCGGCGGGCCGAGTCGATCTGCGCCGCGCTGTCGGCGTCGACCGATCCGTCGCGCACGCGAGGAGCAGCAGAGTTCATTGCGCAGCGCACCGGCCTGGTACTCGACCCGTACTTCTCGGCGCCGAAGATGGCATGGATCCGGGCGAACATGACGACGGCCGGTGTGGTCACCACGACCGACACCTGGCTGATACACCGGTTGTGCGGGGCGTTCGTCACCGACGCCTCGACGGCCAGCCGGTCGCTGCTGCTCTCGCTGGACTCCGTCGGCTGGGACGACGACCTGACCGGGCTGTTCGGGTTGACCGGCGAAGCACTGCCCGAAATCGTCGGCTGCGACGAGATCGTCGGCAGCACAGATGTTTTCGGTCCGACGGTGCCCGTAGCGGGGTTGATCGTCGACCAGCAGGCCGCCCTGCTGGCCGAAAGCTGTCTGGCGCCCGGCGACGCGAAGTGCACCTACGGGACGGGCGCGTTCCTGCTGGCTCAACTCGGCGACAATCCCGCGCGATCGCAGTCGGGCCTGACCACCTCGGTGGCATGGCGGCTGCGTGAGCGCACGTCCTATTGCGTCGACGGTCAGGTGTACACCGCGGCGTCCGCCGTGCGGTGGGCCGTCGACCTTGGGCTGGTACCGGCCGTCGACCAGATCGATAGTGTCGCAGCCGATTCCAGCGAAGGGGTGCTGTGTGTGCCGGCCCTGGCCGGACTGGGGGCGCCGTGGTGGGACTCCGCGGCGTCGGCGTCGTTCGGCGGGATGACGCTCAGCAGCGGGCGGGGGCACCTGGTGCGTGCGCTGCTGGAGGGTATCGCCGCTCAGGTGGCGGCGCTGGCCGATCTGGTGGCCACCGACCTGGCTCAACCGTTGACGCGGTTGCGGGTCGACGGCGGGCTGACCCAGTCCGCGGTACTCATGCAGGTGCAGGCCGACCTGGCGCGGATTCCCGTCGACGTCTACCCGTCGTTGCACGCGACCGCACTCGGTGCCGCCGCCTGCGCGCGACTGGCGCTGGACCCTGCCCTCGATGTGGCGGGAGCGGTCGGCAGGTGGACGCCCGACCATACCTACGAACCGATGTGGTCCGCAGATCGGGCGCAGGAATTCATGGCCCGATGGATGCATGCAGCGGAATCGGTGCTGGCGCAGGAAGAGACGACGACATGAGTGACACCGCCGATATCAGTGACGTCGTCGTCGTCGGCGGCGGACTCGTCGGCTGTGCGATCACGCGCGCCATCGCAGGCACGAGCCTCTCGGTGACCCTGCTCGAGGCGCGCGATGACGTCGGTGACGGCACCAGCAAGGCCAACACCGCGCTGCTGCACACCGGATACGACGCCACTCCCGGAACGCTCGAGTCGCGACTGGTGGCGCGCGGTTACGAGTTGCTCGGTGAGTACGCCGAGCAGACCGGTATCCCGGTCGAGCGCACCGGTGCGTTGCTGGTGGCGTGGACCGACGAAGAACTCGGGGCGCTACCCGGCCTGAAGGCCAAGGCGGAAGCGAACTTCTACCACCGGTGCGAAATCGTCGGCGCCGACGAGGTGTATCGGCGGGTGCCCGATCTCGGCCCCGGCGTGCTCGGCGGATTGACGGTGCCCGGCGAGTCGATCATCTGCACGTGGACGACGAACCTCGCCCTCGCGACGGACGCCGTGGCGCGGGGGGCGCGGCTGATGCGTGGCACGCGTGTGGTCGGGGCCGACGTCGGCGACGGGCACACCACGCTGCACACCACCCGGGGTGACGTACGCGGGCGCTGGGTCATCAACGCGGCGGGTCTGGGAGCCGACCACATCGACGCGGAGTTCGGACACCGCCGATTCACCGTCACGCCGCGGCGCGGCGAGCTGCTGGTGTTCGACAAGCTGACCCGGCCGATGGTGCCGTGCATCGTGTTGGCGGTGCCGTCCTCGCGCGGCAAGGGGGTGCTGGTCAGTCCGACCATCTACGGCAACGTGATGGTGGGCCCGACATCGGAGAACCTCGAAGACCGAACCGCCACAGGCACTTCCGAGGAAGGCTTCGAGTTCCTGGTGTCGAAGGGCCGCGCGCTGATGCCGTCACTGTTCGACGAGGAGATCACGGCCACCTACGCCGGGCTGCGCGCCGCGATCGACCGCGACGACTACCTGATCGACGTGGACATGCAGGCGCGCTATCTGGTGGTCGGCGGGATCCGTTCGACCGGGCTGACATCGGGTATGGCGATCGCCGAGTACGTGACGGGCCTGCTCGATGTTGCCGGCGTCGACGTCACAGAACGACCGGACCTTCCCGCGCCGCCGACGATGCCGAACCTCGGCGAGGCGTTTCTGCGGCCCTTTCAGGATGCCGAGCGCATCGCCGCCGATCCCGAATACGGCCGCATCGTCTGCTTCTGCGAACGGGTCACCGCGGGCGAGATCCGCGACGCGTTCCAATCCCCCATCCCGCCCACCGATCTCGACGGGCTACGGCGTCGCACCCGGGTGATGAACGGCCGGTGCCAGGGCTTCTACTGCGGGGCACACACCAGGACACTGCTCGACGCGAGTGGCGGTGCCCGATGACCGACCAGCAGGTCGCCGTTGCGATCGTCGGCGGCGGCCCGTCGGGACTGACGGCCGCCGCCGCGCTGGCCCGCCGGGTCGACGGCGAGGTGCTCGTCATCGAACGGGAAGCGGAGACGGGCGGAATCCCCCGCCACAGCGACCATCTCGGCTACGGCATGCGCGACCTCAAGCGGTTCATCTCCGGCCCGGCCTACGCCAGGCGGCTCACCGCGATGGCGCAGGATGCCGGCGCCACCCTGGAAACCGAGGCGATGGTGACCGGCTGGGCCGGTGAGCGGCGACTGCAGATCACGTCGCCGCACGGCGTACGGGTCGTCACCGCCGACGCGGTGGTGCTGGCGACCGGCGCTCGGGAGCGGCCCCGGCCCGCGCGCCTGGTCCCGGGAGACAGGCCCGACGGCGTCTACACGACCGGACAGTTGCAGAACCTCGTGCACGTGCACCACGCGAATGTCGGCAGCCGTGCGCTGATCGTCGGCGCCGAACTCGTCAGCTGGTCGGCGGTGTTGACGCTGCGCGAAGCCGGTTGCGCCACAGTGGGAATGGTCAGCGTCTACTCCCGCCCGGAGGCGTACGCGATGTTCCGGATGCCCGGCCGATTGCTGATGGACGGGCCGGTGTTCACCCGCAGCCGGGTCGTCGGCGTCGAGGGCAAGGGTCGTGTCCGGGCCGCCGTCGTGGAGAACATCGACACCCGTTCCAGGGCGACTGTCGACTGCGACGCGGTGGTGTTCACGGGCGACTGGATCCCCGATCATGAACTCGCCCGCACCGGCGGGCTGACGATGGATCCTGCGACGCGCGGGCCGGTGGTCGACGCGGGTTTGCGGACGACCGGTCCGGGCGTGTTCGCGATCGGCAACCTGTTGCATCCGGTCGACACCGCCGACGGGGCGGCCCTCGACGGACGCCACGTCGCCGCCGCGGTGAGCGGTTGGCTGAACCACCGCGACGAGCCGCCCAAGGCCGTCCGCATCCGCACCGACGGACCGCTGCGATGGGTTGCCCCGCAGCTGGTCTCGCCCGAAGGCGGCGCCGCGGCTCGCGGCGACCTGCTGTTCTGGGTCGACGACTACCGCAGGTTGCCGAAGCTGCGCGCGGTGCAGGACGGTCGGACGCTGGCGACGAAACGCACGCCGTGGCCCGCCGCGCCGGGGCGGGTGTACCGCGCGCCGTGGTCGCTGGTGGCCGGCGCCGACCCGGCGGGCGGCGACGTCACCGTCTCCTTCGCCTGACGTCGCGCGAAACGGAATTCCAGCAGGGGCTTACTCGAACTTTTGCTGCTGGAATTCCGTTTCGCGGAGAACTAGACCGGCAGCAGGGCGTCGATAACGCTGGCCAGCTGTTTGGCCGACCGGCATTCGTGCATGGTGATGACTTCCTCGTAGCGAGGCACCGCCGAATCGCCGCTGCCCCACAGGTGCCGGGGTTCGGGATTCAGCCAGTGTGCGTGCCTGCTGGCGTCGACCATGTGCGACAGCAGATCCAGTTCGGGGTTGCGGTAGTTGTTGCGGCCGTCGCCAAGGACGAGCAGCGAACTGCGCGGCGACAGCACGTTCGGCCACTTGTCGAGAAACGACACGAACGCGTGCCCGTAATCGGAGTGCCCGTCGCGGGTGTACACCCCCGCCTCCCGGGTGATGCGCTGTACGGCGACGGCCAGATCGGCGTCGGGCCCGAACAACTCGGTGACCTCGTCGGTGGTGTCGATGAACGCGAAAACCCGCACCCGCGAGAACTGCTGACGCAGTGCGTGCACCAGCATCAAGGTGAAGTGGCTGAAGCCCGCGACCGAACCCGACACGTCACACAGCACCACCAGCTCTGGGCGGGCCGGATGCGGCTTCTTGAGCACCACGTCGATGGGCACACCGCCGGTGGACATCGACTTGCGCAGCGTCTTGCGCAGGTCGATCTCGCCCGCGCGGGATCTGCGTCGCCGAGCCGCGAGCCTGGTCGCCAGCATGCGCGCCAGCGGGGCCACCACCCGCTGCATCTGGCGCAGCTGCTCGCCGGACGCGCGCAGGAACTCGACGTTCTCGGACAGCTGCGGAACGCCGTACATCTGCACGTGGTCGCGGCCCAGCTGCTCGGCGGTGCGCCGCTTCGTCTCGCCCTCGACCATCTTGCGTAGCTGCGCGATGCGTTGCGCTGCAAGAGCCTTGGCGATCTGCTCCTGTGTCGGCGACGGCTCGTCGCCGTACGGTGCGAGCAGTCCGGCCAGCAGCCGCCCTTCGAGGTCGTCCAGGTTCATCGCCTTGAGCGCCTGATACGACGAGTACGACGGGCCCCGGCTCGAGTTGTAGCGGCCGTAGGCCTCGACGATTTGCGCGATCATCGCCGCAAGCCGCTCGTCCATGTTGGCCAACTCGTCGTTGTCGGTCAGCAGGTCGAGCAGCATCTGCCGCATCGCCTCGACGTCTTCTGGCGGCAGTCCATCGGCGTCGGAATCCTCGTCGTCCAGAACGGTGCGCGCGCCCAAGGCCGCCGGGAAGTACAGGTCGAACATCGCGTCGTAGGTATCGCGGTGGTCCGGTCGGCGCAGAACCGCGCACGCGATGCCCTCGCGAAGCGCCTCGCGGTCGCCGAGGCCGAGCACGCCCATCACGCGTCCGGCATCGACCGTCTCGGACGGTCCCACCGCAATGCCTTGTCCGCGCAGGGCTTCGACGAACTCCACGAGGTGGCCCGGAATGCCGTGCTTGGCCAGCGGCTGTGGCGGACGGGTGCGACGGACGGCCATCTGTGCGCTCCTAATTGAGGCGGAGTTCGCCGCTTGCCTTGATCTGATCGGACTGGTGCTTGAGCACGACGCCCATCGTCGCGGCGATCAGCTCGTCGTCGATGGTGTCCAGACCGAGCGCGAGGATCGTGCGTCCCCAGTCGATCGTCTCGGCCACCGACGGCAATTTCTTGAGCTGCATGCCGCGCAGCACGCCGATGATGCGAACCAGTTCCTCGGCCAGGTGCTCCGGCAGGTCGGGCACCCGCGACAACAGGATCCGGCGCTCGAGGTCGGGATCGGGAAAGTCGATGTGCAGGAACAGGCACCGGCGCTTGAGCGCTTCGGACAGCTCGCGGGTGGCGTTCGAGGTCAGCAGGACGAACGGTGCGCGTTCGGCCGTGATCGTGCCCAGTTCGGGGACGGTGACGGCGAAGTCGGACAGCACTTCGAGCAACAGGCCCTCGATCTCGATGTCGGCCTTGTCCGTCTCGTCGATGAGCAGCACGGTGGGCTCCGTCCGGCGGATCGCCGTCAGCAGCGGGCGGGTGAGCAGGAACTCCTCGGAGAACACGTCGGTTTTCGTCTGATCCCAGTCGCCGCTGCCGGCCTGGATGCGCAGTATCTGCTTGGCGTGGTTCCACTCATACAGTGCCCGCGCCTCGTCGACACCCTCGTAGCACTGCAGCCGCACCAGGCCGGATCCCGTCGCCTGCGCGACCGCCTTAGCGAGTTCCGTCTTGCCGACCCCGGCCGGTCCCTCGACCAGCAACGGCTTGCCGAGCCGGTCGGCGAGGAACACCGCGGTGGCCGTTGCGGTGTCGGGCAGGTAGCCGGTCTCGGCCAGCCGCCGCGCGACGTCGTCGATATCGGCGAACAGCGGCGCCGGGCGTGCGGGGACGCTCACGTATTTCTCCTAGTCAGGCCGGGCGTGTGTGGCCGTCTCCCCACACAATCCACTTGGTCGAGGTCAATTCGGGCAGGCCCATTGGCCCGCGGGCGTGCAGCTTCTGGGTCGAGATGCCGATCTCGGCACCGAAGCCGAACTGTTCGCCGTCGGTGAACGCGGTCGACGCGTTCACCATGACGGCCGCGGCATCGACGCGATCGGTGAACCGTTGCGCGGCAGCGAGTTCCGTCGTGACGATGGCCTCGGTGTGTCCGCTGCCGTATTCGTTGATATGGGCGATCGCGGCGTCGAGGTCGTCCACTACCGCCAGCGCGATGTCCATGGACAGGAATTCGGCGCGAAGCTCGTCCTCGGAGGGGTCGCTGTGCACCGTCACTCCGGCGTCCTTGAGCGCCTGCGTCAGTCGCGGCACCGCACGGTCGGCGATGGCGGCGTCGATCAACACCGATTCAGCGGCGTTGCAGACGCTGGGCCGCCGCGTCTTGGCGTTGAGCAGAATGCGTTCCGCCATCGCGAGATCGGCCGATTCATGAACGTAGACATGGCAATTGCCCACACCGGTTTCGATGGTCGGCACCTGCGCGTCGCGGACGACCGCGTCGATGAGTCCCGCTCCCCCGCGCGGGATCACGAGGTCGACGAGGCCGCGGGCCTGGATCAGATGGGTGACGCTGGCGCGGTCTTCGCTGGGCAGCAGCTGCACGGCATCGGGATTGCGGTTCTCGATCTGCAATGCGTCGCGCAACGCGGTGACGAGCGCCTGGTTCGAGCGCGCCGCCGATGAGCTGCCCCGCAGCAGTACCGCGCTGCCCGCCTTCAGCGTGAGGCCGAAGGCGTCGACGGTCACGTTCGGCCTGCCCTCGTAGACCATGCCGATCACGCCCATCGGGACCCGCTGCTGCCGCAGCTGCAGGCCGTTGGGCAGCGTCTGTCCCCGCAGCACCTCGCCGATCGGGTCGGGCAGCCCTGCGACCTGCCGCAGGCCGGCGGCGATGCCGTCGATCCGCTGCGGGTTGAGCGCCAGGCGGTCGAGCATCGCATCGGGTGTGCCCGCGGCCTTGGCTGCGGCAAGGTCTTCCGTGTTCGCCTCGAGCACGGCGCCGGCCTCGCGAAGGACGTTGTCGGCCGCGGCATGCAACGCGGAGTTCTTGGCCGCCGTACTCAAGGTCGCCAGTTCACGGGCCGCCACCCGGGCCCGTCGGGCCGCATCGTGCACATGCTGACGCAAGTCAGGCACGGACGGTGCTTGCAAACTCATTACCCCAGCGTATCGGGTGTGCTACGGAATGCGCGGGTCGGGTTCGAGCCTGGGCGGGTGCCACCGGAATGCGTTGTGGGCGGTGACAGGCACCGCGGGTGCCTGCGGTTTGTCCGCCTCTTCAGTCGAGATAAATCGAACCGGGAAAAAAGTTACCAAATCACCTTTCGGCTCCCGGCTCCAAGGACATTAGTCCCTAGTTCCCCTGAACATTCTCGGCGAATGTCTCGAAAGCAACTGCGAACAATTCGCAGAAACCAACCCCCACCGGGAGTCGATGATCCGTCCAGTTCTCGTCGCGCAGGCATCGCAGCCGCCGATATAGATACTGCCCCGGCACCCAGCCACGAACGCCGTTCGCATACCTGGAGAAGGGCGGATCAAGCCGGTGGGCCCAGGAACCGACCGCGTGATCCCAAACAGCGGGCGACGACCTGACCTGTCTCAAGAGAGTTCAAACAGCAATGCAGAAATGCCTATTTCCAACAAATAAGAAGGTCGAGATGAGTATTCGTTTCCTGTCTGTTTTAGCCATTTCGGCAGCGATCGGCGTTTCTCCGCCCATGCTGCCCACCGCCTAGGCCGATCCGCCCTGCCGTGACAACGACAACGGCATCTGCGACGACTTCTGCCCTGACTTCGACGGGGACGGCAACTGCGACGTGCCCGGCGGCCTGGCGGGAGCAATGCCGGCGATACCTGAGGCGAGCAACCCTGAACTCATCCTCGAGGGCACCCCGCACGGCGACGATCCGAACATGCCCCCGGTGCCTGCGCCCGTTATGCCGGACGTGTCGGAGGTCCTGCCGCCGGGAAACCCACCCCCAGTGGTTCAGCTACCGGAGAACGCGTACGTCGTTCCGACGATTCCTCCCCACCGGTGTTCAATCCTGACGAGCAGTATGTGGACCCGAACAACCAGGGGCCACCACCAGCTTCGGGCCAGCAGCCTCAGACCTCGCCGCCGGCTGTCGAGGAATCGCAGATTCCGTTACTGCCGCTGCCGGAGCCGCCGCCGGCGCAGCCCGACTACGATGTGCCCTCCATCTATGAAAACCCTTCTGTCCCTATCCCTCCCAGCAACCAGCAGCCCGACGGCGGGGAGATCTACTGGGTCCCTGATCAGCCTTCCTCCACCTACGACGTGCCCGACTCCACCACCTACGACGTGCCCGACTCCACTTACGGCGACTCGGACTCCACGTACGGCGACTCGGAATCTGACTACAGCGACTCCGGATCCTCGTCCGACGTGCCGGACGTTGTCTGCGACGAGGACGGCTACTGTTCGTGAGAACGATCCGCTCATTGTGTGTCGCGGTGTTGGTTGCGGGCGCGGCGATCTTTGCCGCCCCCGCCGCCCACGCCGAAAGCGCCTGTGTCATCTCCGGTCAGACACCGGAGTTCTGCAGCGACAAGTTTCTCGAAAGCATCCACTCCGCTTTCCCCGTCGAAAAGCATGATGTCGCCGTCAACCTGGGGTTCGAGGCCGTTAACCTGCTACTCAAGCACCCCAACAAGAAGCAGTTCAGGCGCATCGTCAGCGACAGGGAAACCCCGACTTATCGGCTGAGCAGGTGGTTTTCTTCGTCCAGATGGCTGTGCACTGGTTCGGCCCGCCGGGGTTTGAGGACCAGATCAATGCGGTGATGACAAGCTGATGCGGCCGGTGGTAGCGCCACCTTCCGCCGTACGTGATGAGGCACGGATGCACGATTTGCGTTGACGCTCATGTGTATTCCTGACGGCGCATAGCGGCACGGCAGCGACCGTGCGCGCGGACTCATCACCGCAGCGTATGGGACATCTTTGGGCGGGTCGACGGGTGTCAGGCAGCTCACGGTGGGCTAGCGTGAACAGCTATGGCGGCGCGCATCTGCGTAGTGGGCAGTGTCAATGCCGATCTCACGTTCAAGGTCGACGCCCTGCCTCGGCCGGGCCAGACCGTGCTGGCCTCTTCGCTGGCTTCAGCCCCGGGAGGCAAGGGCGGCAACCAGGCCGTGGCGGCCGCCCGCGCCGGCGCATCGGTGCAGCTTGTCGCGGCACTCGGAAGCGACTCTGCCGCCGAGGAGTTGCGTGCTCATTTGCGCGACAACGAGGTTGGGCTGGACGGAATCGTCGCGCTGCCGGGGCCGAGCGGATCGGCCGCGATAATCGTCGACTCGGCGGCCGAAAACACCATCGTGGTCGCCCCCGGCGCCAACGCGCATCTGACCGTGGAGCGCGCCGACGTGCGGGCCATCATTGCCGACAGCGACGTCGTGCTGATGCAGCTGGAGATCCCGATTGCCACCGCCGTCGCAGCCGCCGGAATCGCCCGTGCCGCCGACGCGGTCGTCGTGGTCAACGCTTCGCCGGCCGGCGCGAAACCGCACGACCTGCTCGCGCTGTCCGAATTCGCCGACGTCATCGTCGTGAACGAGGCCGAGGCGCGCGAATGGCATTGGCCGGTACCGAATCTGGTGATCACCCGCGGTCCGCGAGGAGCCAGCTACCTCGGCGACGACGAGCGGTTCGACGTGCCCGCCCCGGCGGTCGACGCAGTCGACACCACCGGCGCAGGCGACGTCTTCGCTGGTGTGCTGGCCGCCGGCTGGCCGGCCGGCCACGAGGACGCATTGCGCCGCGCGTGTGCGGCGGGCGCACTGTCGACGCTCGTGCCGGGCGCCGGCGACTGTGCTCCGTACGCCGAGGCGATCGAGGACGCTGTGATCAACGCCAAGGCTGGAGAAAGGCAAATATGACAATGCCCGCGACGCCGCGTCCACCCGATGGCGATTGGCTGGGAACGCGCTTTCTGAGCTTCCGCCGCGAGGGGCCGTTCGCGATCTGCACGCTGGACCGTCCCGAGGCGCGCAACGCGATGACGCCGGCGATGTACTTCGGCATCAAGTACGCAATCGGCCACGTCGAGGCCGATCCCGACCTGGCCGGGCTGCTGATCACCGGCACCGGCGACGTCTTCGCCCCGGGCGGTGACCTGGGTGGCGGCGGCGACGACAACTGGTTGACCTTCGGCGCCGCGCTGGGCATGGACGTCACGCCGTTCGAGAAGCTGCGCCAGGCGACCAAGCCGGTGGTGTCGGCGGTCAACGGGCTGTGTCAGGGTGGCGGCCTGCAGATCGCGCTCTGCAGCGACATGGCGGTGGTCAGCGATCGCGCGACATTCCGGGTCCCCGAGCTGTTCCGCGGGATCGCCGACACGTACTACAGCCAGATGCTGGCGCGCCTGATCGGCCCGGTCCGCACGCGTGACCTGATGTTCACCGGCCGCACGCTGACGGCGACCGAGGCCGAGGAGTGGGGCATGGTCTCGCGGGTGGTGCCGCACGACGGTTTGATGGATGCCGCCCGCGACGTGCTCACCCAGTGCTGCCGGACGGCCCCGGCCGCCAGGCGGGTGGTGAAGTCCAGCCTGGACAACTACATGGGGTTGTTCGACCGCATCGGCATGCAAGCCAGCTACAGCGGCGACGAGGCCGTGGAGGGCTTTCGCGCCTTCAAGGAACGGCGGTCGCCCGACTGGGTGCACCCCGACCTGAGGGTCGACGGCCGCATCTGAATGGCCGGATCTGACCGCGCGAACGTTCCTTACCAGTCGAACATTCGCCGGCGGTTTCCAGGGTTGATTGCAACAGCCTCTAGTTGAGGGGTTGTGATGGGGTCGTCGCGGTATCCGTTTGTGGGTAGGCAGTTCTGGGATCTGGTCGGTATCGGGATGTCAGCGGAGGACGCCGGTGTGGCCGTGGGCGTGTCGCGGCTGAGCGGACGGCGTTGGTTTGCTGAAGCTGGTGGGGTGAAACCGACCTTTGTAGATGAAACTGCCCCACGTTCGCGACCCCGTCTGAGCCTGGCCGAACGTGAAGAGATCCAAAACGGGATCGCCCGGGGTGAATCGATCCGTTCGATGGCGCGCCGGCTGGACCGCCCCCCATCGACGGTGATGCGCGAAATCAACCGCAACGGGTCATATCGGGGACCGGGACGCTATCGGTCGCGGTATCGCTTCGGCGCCCGGTGGCGTGGCGGCTGGGATCCCACCCCACGGTATCGGGCCAGCCAGGCCCATACCCAGGCGTGGCGCAATGCCCGCCGCAGCCGGCCGGGCAAGCTGGCCACCAATAGGCGTCTGCACGACGAGGTGCAGGCCCGATTGGAAAATGAACAGCACAGCCCCCGGCAGATCGCCGCGCGGCTGCCGATCGACTTCCCCGATGATGCGGAGATGCGGGTGTCTCATGAGACCATCTATCTGGCGATTTATGTTCAGGGCAAAGGGAATCTGCGCCGTGAACTGCACCGGTGCCTGCGCACCGGACGAGCCGTGCGTAAACCGCATCGCCGTGCTGATGAACGTCGCGGCCGGATCAAGGACATGGTCAACATCAGCCAGCGCCCGGCCACCGTCGCTGACCGTGCCGTGCCCGGGCACTGGGAGGGTGATCTGATCCTGGGCAGCACGGCCTCGGGCTCAGCGATCGGCACCCTGGTGGAGCGGGCCACCCGGTTTGTCATGCTGCTGCATCTGCCCGACGATCACACCGCCGAGGCGGTCCAGGAGGCGATCGTGGCCAAGATGGCCGCCCTGCCCGCGATCCTGCGGAAGACACTGACCTGGGACCAGGGCAAGGAGATGGCCAACCACGCCCAGATCGCCAAGGCCACCGATCTGGCCATCTACTTCTGCGATCCGCACTCGCCGTGGCAGCGCGGCACCAACGAGAACACCAACGGACTGCTACGTCAGTACTTTGCCAAAGGCACTGACCTGTCGGTGTTCCCGGCTGACTACCTCGACTACGTCGCGGCCAAGCTCAACACCCGACCCCGCGAAACCCTCGGCTGGAAAACCCCGGCCGAGGCCCTCGATGAACTACTCTGCAACCCGTTCAAACCAACAGCTGTTGCATAGAACCCTTGAAACCGCCGCCGGAATTTCGACTGGTAAGGAACGTTCGCGCACATGCTGAGATTGTTCAGCCTTTGCTGAATACACGTTTCGCTGTACCGTTCTGTCCATGCAGACAGTCACCCACAGCGATGCGCTGTCGCGGTTCGGTTGCGCGTTGTCCGATCCGACCCGCGCCGAGATCCTGTTGATCCTGCGCGACGCGCCGGGCTACCCGTCCGAACTCGCCGACACGATCGGCGTCAGCAGACAGATCCTGTCCAACCACCTGGCCTGCCTGCGCGGCTGCGGGCTGGTGGTCGCCGAACCCGAGGGCAGGCGCAGCCGGTACCGGCTGGCCGACGAGCGGATCGGACACGCACTCGGCGATCTCCTGGGCCTCGTGCTCACCGTCGACCCGGCCTGCTGCCCCGCCGCCGAAGCGGATGCCTGCTGCTGATGAGGGCGTCCGTCCGGTCGCGGCGCGATGTGCTGGCGCGACGCATCAAGCTCCTTGTCGCCGCGACGATCACCTACAACGTCGTCGAGGCGGTCGTTGCACTGGCCGAGGGCACCCGGGTGTCGTCGTCGGCGTTGATCGGGTTCGGCCTCGACTCGGTGATCGAGGTGTCGTCGGCGGCGGCGATCGCATGGCAGTTCTCGGCCAAGGATCCGGAGAATCGCGAGAAGGCCGCGCTGCGGTTTATCGCGTTCTCGTTCTTCGCACTCGCCGTATACGTCGCGATCGATGCGGCGCTGTCGCTGCTGGGCTTCGGCGAGCCGCGGCCGTCGGTGGTCGGCATCGGGCTCGCGACGGCAAGCCTGATCGTGATGCCGGTGCTGTCGTTGGTGCAACGCCGCGCCGGCCGTGAATTGGGATCCGTTTCGGCGGTCGCCGATTCGAAGCAGACGCTGCTGTGCACATATCTGTCGGCGGCGTTGCTGACCGGCCTGCTGATCAACGCCGTCGCCGGATGGTGGTGGGCGGACTCCGTCGCCGCCTTGGTCATCGCCGCGCTGGCGGTTCGTGAAGGCGTCGACGCCTGGCGCGGAGATCCGTGCTGTTAGGCAGGAAGCGAACATGCCCATTGTCGCGATCGTGCTATACATCGTCTTCGTCCTGCTCGGTTTCGGTTGGCGCAGTTGGCTTCAGCACCGCCGTACCGGCTCGACGGGGTTCCGCGGCGTGGCGCAACGCTGAGAAGGGCTAGCGTGGGATCGATGGCACGTAAGCAGACGAACCAACAATCGAGCGGATGGCTGTGGATACCGCTGATCATCGGTCTGATCATCGGCGGGGCCGTGGCGGCGACGACCGACCAGTGGTGGTGGACCACGGTCGGAGTGCTTCTCGGGGCAGCATTCGGCGCGATCGCCGCCGGCAAACTGGGCCGGGCGCGCCGCTGAACGGCTAATCCTCGGGAATCTCGCGTTCGATCTCATCCAGCCAGGTCTTGGCCGACATGTCCGACGGCGCCCGCCAGTCACCGCGCGGCGACAACGACCCGCCGTGCGACACTTTGGGGCCGTTCGGTACCGCTGACCTTTTGAACTGGGCGAACGAGTAGTACCGCTGTACGAAGACCTGCAGCCAATGCCGGATCTCCTTCAGGGAGAACGACGGCCGCTTGTCGTCCGGGTATCCGGTCGGCCAGTCGCCATGCTCGGGGTCGCGCCAGGCATGCCATGCCAGGAAGGCCACCTTTGACGGCCGGAAGCCGAACCGGAGCATCAGAAACAGCGAGAAATCTTGCAGCACATACGGCCCGATCTTCGCCTCGCTGCTCTGGATCTCCTCGTCCTCGCCCTGCGGCACCAACTCGGGGCTGATCTCGGTGTCCAGCACCGAGGTCAGCACCTCGTTGACCCGGTCGTCGAACTGCTTCGACGACACCACCCAGCGGATCAGATGCTGGATCAGCGTCTTCGGCACGCCGCCGTTCACGTTGTAGTGCGACATCTGGTCGCCGACACCGTACGTCGACCATCCGAGCGCGAGCTCGGAGAGATCGCCGGTGCCGAGCACGATGCCGCCGCGCTGATTGGCGATCCGGAAGAGGTAGTCGGTGCGCAGACCGGCCTGCACGTTTTCGAAGGTGACGTCGTAGACCTTCTCCCCCTGACCGAAGGGATGACCCATCTCACGCAGCATCAACTCGGCGGTCGCCTTGATGTCGAGCTCCTCGAACGTCACACCCAGTGCCTCGGCGAGCCGGATGGCGTTGTTCTTGGTGCGGTCACCGGTGGCGAACCCGGGCAGTGTGAACGCGAGAATGTCGCTGCGCGGCCGCTCTTCTCGATCCATCGCGCGGGCGGCGACGATCAGCGCGTGCGTCGAGTCAAGGCCGCCCGAGACACCGATCACCACCTTTGGGTAGTCCAGCGCACGCAGCCGCTGCTCGAGCCCCGCCACCTGGATGTTGTAGGCCTCGTAGCAATCCTGTTCCAGGCGTGCGGGATCCGACGGAACGAACGGGAAGCGTTCCACCTCGCGGCGCAGCCCGATATCACCGGCGGGCGGATCAAGCTCGAACTCGATGCGACGGAACGAATCCGCGTCGATGCCATGGTGTGCACGGTTGTCGTCGAACGTGCCCATCCGGATCCGCTCGGAGCGCAGCAACTCGAGATCGACGTCGGCGACCGACCGCCGCGGCCCCTTCGGAAACCGCTCCGACATGGTCAACTGCACGCCGTTCTCGTAGATCATCGTCTGACCGTCCCACGCCAGATCGGTGGTCGACTCCCCTTCTCCTGCCGCCGCATACACATATGCCGCAAGGCAGCGTGAGGACGCCGAGCGGGCCAGCAGGCACCGGTCCTCCGCGCGACCGATGGTGATCGGGCTGCCCGAGAGGTTCGCGAGCACCGTCGCCCCGGCCAACGCGGCCTCCGCACTCGGCGGGATCGGCACGAACATGTCCTCGCAGATCTCGACGTACAGAACGAAGCCGGGTAGATCGGTGGCGGCGAAGAGCAGATCGGGGCCGAAGGGCACCTCCGCGACGGCGCTGCCCCTGCCGATCCGGATCACGCCGTACACATCGTCGCCCGCCGCCATCTGACGCCGCTCATAGAACTCGCGATAGTTCGGCAGATACGACTTCGGGGCGACGCCGAGCACCTGCCCGCGATGGATGACGACAGCGGTGTTGTAGATGCGGTGCTGATGGCGCAGCGGCGCGCCGACGACCAACACCGGAAGCAGATCGGCCGAGGCCGCCACGATGTCGAGCAGGGCGTCCTCGACCGCGTCGAGCAACGCGTCCTGCAGCAGGATGTCCTCGATCGAGTAGCCCGACAACGTCAACTCGGGGAACACCGCGAGGCCGACGCCCTCGTCATCGCAGTCACGCGCGAGCGCCAGCACCGACTCGGCATTGGTCCTGGGCTCGCCGATAGCAGTGTGCAGGGTGCACGCGGCGACGCGGACAAAGCCCTGGCCATAGGCGGAGTAGAAGTCCATCGCTCCCCATTGTCGTCCGTCGAGTGTCAAGAACCGGTGACGGGGTATCAACGATTCGTGAGTGATACCGCCGTACTCGTCATCGACATGCTCAACTCCTATACCCATCCCGACGCCGAAAAGCTGTCGCCGCATGTCGAAGAGATCGTTGAACCGCTGGCAGGGCTGGTCGCCAAGGCCTGTCGCCGCGACGATGTCGACCTGATCTACGTCAACGACAACTACGGGGACTTCACCGCGGACTTCGCCGATATCGTGCGTTCGGCGCTGGACGGCGAACGACCCGACCTCGTCGAACCGATCGTGCCACCCGAGGGCTGCCGCACGCTGACCAAGGTCCGCCACAGCGCGTTCTACGCGACCCCCCTGGCATATCTGCTCAATCAACTTCAGCCGCAACGCGTCATTCTCACGGGGCAGGTGACCGAGCAGTGCATCCTCTACACCGCGTTGGATGCATACGTCCGGCACTTCCCGGTCATCGTCCCACCCAACGCCGTCGCACATATCGACTCGGAGTTGTGCGATGCGGCGCTGACCATGATGGAGCGCAACATGGGCGCCGAGATCATTCCCGCCGAGAAGATCCTGGACTGATAGGCACGGCGCCGGCGCGAAGGGAGGACTGCTCGCCGACGTCTGTTGGCCCGCAGTTCGCCCGCAGGCATCGTGCCCGCTTCGCGAATTTTCCCTCCGTCACCCAGGGTGAAGTGACACCCGCCGCCCCTTGGAGGAATCGCGTGAATAAGCTTGCTGTTCAACGTCAGTCACGACCTTTGCTACCCGAGCTCTCGCACTTCGTCTCTGGCCTGCCGGCATTCGCCGGTCTCCGTCCGTTCTTCGACAATCATCTGGTGCGCCTCGAAGACGACACCACCGACGGGGTCTACGAGGTGCGCGCTGAGCTGCCGGGCGTCGATCCGATCGAGGACATCGAGGTCACCGTCCGCGACGGCCGGTTGACGATCAAGGCGCTGCGCAAGCGGACCGCCGAGTCGAACGGGCTCGCGGAGTTCACCTACGGATCGTTCAGCCGAACGGTTCCGCTTCCCGCCGGCGCCGACGAGGACGACATAAGCGCCACCTACGACAGGGGCATCCTGACCGTTTCGGTGTCGCTGGCCGACGCCGAGCCCGCCGAGAAGCACGTCGAGGTGTACGAGATCGCCCCCCTCGACGACGATGACGACGACGATGACGACGCTTCCGACGACGACGTCCACGCTTTCGACGACGACCGGCCCCATGGCGAGGAGCAGCCGCAACACGACCACGGCGCCTGATCACCTACCCTGAATTGGGTGGAAGCCCCCGAACTCGTCGCGCTCCTGCAGGGACGCCGGGTAGCGGTACTCACCGGAGCGGGGATGTCCACCGACTCGGGGATCCCCGACTACCGCGGCCCGGACTCGCCGCCGAGCAATCCCATGACGATCCGGCAGTTCACGTCCGACCTCGGATTCCGGCAGCGGTACTGGGCCCGTAACCACCTGGGCTGGCGACATATGGACGGCACGCTGCCCAACGCCGGTCACCGGGCGCTGGCCGCGCTCGAGCACGCCGGCGTGGTGTCGGGCGTCATCACCCAGAACGTCGACCTGCTGCACACCAAGGCCGGCAGCCGCAACGTCGTCAACCTGCACGGCACCTACGCCGAGGTGATCTGCCTGGACTGTGGCCACACCATGAGCCGGCCCGCACTCGCCCAGCTGCTCGAAGCGGCCAATCCCGGCTTCGTGGAGCGCGCCGAAGCGGTCGGCGGCATCGCGGTGGCTCCCGACGCCGACGCCGTCGTCGCCGACACGTCGTCGTTCGCGATCGTCGACTGCACCGATTGCGGCGGCATGATCAAGCCCAACATCGTCTACTTCGGCGAAAGCGTGCCGAAAGACCTTGTGGCGCAAGCATTTGCGATCGTCGACGATGCCGAAGTCCTGTTGGTGGCGGGGTCATCGCTGACGGTGTTCAGCGGATTCCGGTTCGTGCGCCACGCCGCTGCGGTGGGAATCCCCGTCGCGATCATCAACCGCGGCCACACCCGCGGAGACGACCTGGCGACAGTGAAGATCGGCGCCGGCTGCTCCCCCATGCTCGCGCTGCTGGCCGACGAACTTCCGATCGCGATGTCGGCATGAACGCGCCGACGCCGGCCGCGCTGTTGAGCCGGCTGCGGCCCACATCCTGTCCCGCCGAGGGGCGGTGGTCGCTGAGCATCGGCGACGCCGTCGCCGATGCGCTCAGCGCTCCGGAGCCGCTTCGTCGCGTCGTCCGGCTGCTCAACCACTTCGGCGGTATCGCGTTGAGTGCGCAGGCCGTCGAGTTCGACGGTGACGACGTGGACTGGTCTGACGTGACCGACATCCGCACCCGTAACCTGGTGGGCTATCTGCTGTCCGATGCGATCGACAAGCAGGTGGGCAAGCTGCCGCTACCGCGGTTCCCGGGACGCGGCCTGGTGCTCGATGCCATCGGCGCCGCGGTGCTCACAGCACTGGCCGCGGTGGCAGGACAGCAACTCCAGGAGGGCCCGCTGGACGTCCGCATCCCCGCGGAGGTGCACTACCGCGGGGTGCTGCGCGGCAAAGAACTCTCCCCCGGCGTGCTCGCCGCGCTCGTGTTGACCGATCCCGCGGTGCGCCAGTGCCTGCAGGAGACGGCCCGCGCCCACGGCGTCGACGTGCAGCCGTCCGACGACGATCCCGTCGACGCGGCAGCCCGCCGCGCGGACCGCATCAAGTCGGCGATCGCCAAGCTCACCTCGTGATTTCGGCGCGGCTGGTCACGCTCAGCGTGACCGCGCGCGCCGAAATCGCAACTAGACGGGGACGAGGTCGTCGGCGTGTACCGCGGGACGGCGCATCTCGGCGGGCAGGTCCGAGGTCGACCGGCCGAGCATCGTCGCAAGCTCCGCGGCGTCGTAGGCGACCACGCCGCGGGCCACCATGGTCTCGTCGGGCGAGCGCAGTTCGACGACGTCGCCGCCGTGGAACCGGCCGGATACCGCCGTGATGCCCGCCGCCAGCAACGAGCGGCGCTGCTTGACCACCGCGCGGACCGCGCCGTCGTCGAGGGTCAGGGCGCCCGCGGACTCCGCCGCATAGCGCACCCAGAAGCGGCGCGCCGACATTCGTTCGGGCCGAGGCGCGAACACGGTGCCGATAGACGCGTCGACGAGCGCGGTCGCGGCGTCGGAGGCGGCGGCCAGCAGAACCGGCACACCCGCATCGGAAGCCAGCAGCGCCGCGGACAGCTTCGACGCCATCCCGCCGGTGCCCAGATGGCTGCCCCGCCCTGCTGTCACGCCGTCGAGATCGGCCGGGCTGCCGACCTCGGAGATGAAGCGCGCGTTGCCCTTTCGCGGATCGGAGTCGTACAGGCCGTCGACATCCGACAGCAGTACCAGGGCGTCGGCGCCGACGAGGTGGGCCACCAGCGCGGAGAGCCGGTCGTTGTCGCCGAACCGGATCTCGTTGGTGGCGACGGTGTCGTTCTCGTTGACGATCGCGACCGCGTGCAAAGCACGCAACCGGTCGAGCGTGCGCTGCGCATTGGTGTGCTGGACCCGCATCGAGATGTCGTGCGCGGTCAGCAGCACCTGCCCGACGGTGCGCTGGTAGCGGGCGAACGCCGTGTTCCACGAGTTGATCAGCGCCACCTGGCCGACGCTGGCCGCGGCCTGCTTGGTGGCCAGGTCACCAGGCCGCTTGGTCAGGCGCAGCGGCTCCATGCCCGCCGCGATGGCGCCCGACGACACGATGACGACATCCGAGCCCGCCTTCATCCGCGCCTCGATGGCGTCGGCGAGGATGGCCAGCCGCCCCGCATCGAAGACTCCGGACGGCGTCGTCAGCGCGGTGGTACCGATCTTGACGACGACGCTGCGCGCGGTCCGGACGGCTTCGCGGTGGACGCTCACGAGTCGTCACCGCTGTGCGTGCGGCGCTCCTTGCGCGCCGCCTTGCGCTCGGCTGCACCGACGCGGTCGGTCTGCTCGAGTCGGGTATCGGTGCCGCGGCCCGACATCGGCACATCGACGCCCGCGGGTGTCTGCGGCTCCCAGTCGAAGGTCATGTCACCGATGGTCACCGCGCAACCTGGTCGAGCGCCGAGCTTGAGCAACTCGTCCTCGACGCCCAGCCGGGCCAGCCGGTCGCCGAGATAGCCGACGGCCTCGTCGTTGTTGAAATCCGTTTGTGCAACCCACCGTTCGGGCCGGACGCCGCGCACGATGAAACCGCCCTCGCCGTCGGATTCGACCGTGAAGCCGCTCTCGTCGACCGGTATCGGCCGGATCACCGGACGCCGCTGCACGATCTCGGGCTGTGCGGCCCGGTAGCTCGACACCAGCTCCCACAGGGCGAAGGTCAACGGCCGCAACCCTTCCCGGCTGACAGTGGAGACCTCGAACACCGGCCAGCCGTAGCGTCGCTCGACCTCCTCGCGGACGAAGTCAGCGAGTTCACGGGCTTCGGGCACGTCGATCTTGTTGAGCACGACGGCCCGCGGCCGCTCGGCCAGATCACCCAGGGTCGTATCGCCCTGCAGCGTCGGCGTATACGCGGCGAGCTCGGCTTCCAGCGCGTCGATGTCAGAGACGGGGTCGCGGCCCGGCTCGAGGGTTGCGCAGTCGACCACGTGCACGAGTACCGCGCACCGCTCGATATGCCGCAGGAAATCCAGGCCCAGGCCGCGGCCCTCGGAGGCGCCGGGAATCAGTCCGGGTACGTCGGCGACGGTGAAGGTGTGCTCCCCCGCCGAGACGACGCCGAGATTGGGGGCCAGCGTGGTGAACGGATAGTCGGCGATCTTCGGTTTGGCCGCCGAGATGGTCGACACCAGTGACGACTTGCCCGCCGAGGGGAATCCGATCAGGCCGACGTCGGCGACGGTCTTGAGCTCCAGCGTGAGGTCGCGAGCCTGCCCCTTCTCGCCGAGCAGGGCGAAACCCGGCGCCTTTCGTGCCCGCGACGCCAGCGCGGCGTTCCCGAGACCGCCCCGGCCCCCGGCGGCGGCCTCGAACCGGGTGCCCGGGCCGACCAGGTCGGCGAGCAACTTGCCGTTGTCGTCGAGCACGACGGTGCCGTCGGGCACCTTCACCTCCAGGTCGGCGCCCGCGGCACCGTCGCGGTTGCTGCCCGCACCCTGTTTGCCTGACGGCGCGACGACGTGCGGGTGGAAGTGGAAGTCGAGAAGTGTGTGCACCTGCGGGTCGACGACGAGCACCACGCTGCCGCCGCGTCCACCGTTGCCGCCGTCGGGTCCGCCGAGGGGCTTGAATTTCTCGCGATGGACCGAGGCGCAGCCGTTACCGCCGTTTCCCGCCCGCGCGTGAATCACGACGCGGTCGACAAAGCGGGGCATCGGACTTCCTTTCCATGGCGAAATCTACGTTTTGCAGAGCATGTGCGAGAGCCCAGAGCAAAACGTCGATCTCGACGCGGAACTAGGCCTCCGAAGCGGACGGCTCCACGATGCTGACCGTCTTGCGGCCGCGCTTGAGGCCGAACTCGACGGCGCCTGCCGCCTTGGCGAACAGGGTGTCGTCGCCGCCACGGCCGACGTTGACGCCGGGGTGGAAGTGGGTGCCGCGCTGACGGACGATGATCTCGCCGGCCTTGACAACCTGGCCGCCGAACCGCTTGACGCCGAGCCGCTGGGCGGCTGAATCACGACCGTTGCGTGAGCTGGAAGCGCCCTTCTTGTGTGCCATTTATTGACTCCCGCTGGATTCTTGGTTCTTCGCCTGACGGCTCATCATTTGATGCCGGTGACCTTGAGCACCGTCAGCTGCTGACGGTGGCCCTGACGCTTGTGATAGCCGGTTTTGTTCTTGAACTTGTGAATGCGGATCTTGGGGCCCTTGGTGTGCTCGAGCACCTCGCCGGTGACGGCGACCTTCTCCAGGTCCTTGGCGGCGCTGGTGACGTTCGCGCCGTCGACGACGAGGGCGACGGGCAGCGACACCGTGGCACCGGGCTCACCGTCGAGTTTCTCGACCTTGACCACGTCACCGACGGCGACCTTGTACTGCTTGCCACCGGTCTTGACGATTGCGTACGTCGCCATCGTTGTGTGCTCCTGATGCTTCTCTGGGCGTCGCGCTACCCGTTGGTGCGCGAGCGGGTCTGGGGTGCGGAGCCGCAGTGGGCCCGCTGTCCTCGGCATCGGCCGAAAGACAACTGGTCAAGGGTACGTGAGTGGCGCCTTGAGGGTCAAATCACCGCAGGTCACAACGGTCAGTTCTCGTGAATCGGCGGTCCCGCGGGGCGTGCGGCGGCGCGGCGGCGATGACGGCCACCCGCCGGGGCCACCGGCGCCTCGTCGTCCTCGTCGTCCGAATCGTCGTCCTCGTCGTCCGAATCGTCATCCTCGTCGTCGTCCGAATCGTCGTCGTCGGAATCGTCATCGTCGGAGTCGATCACCTCGATGTCGTCGTCGAGGTCGTCCTCCTCGTCGTCCTCATCCAGGTCGATCTCGTCGTCGGAATCCTCGTCGTCCTCGTCGGAATCCTCGTCGTCCTCGTCGGAGTCGTCATCCGACTCGTCGTAGTCCTCGTCGAGATCGTCGTCTTCGAGTTCTTCGTCGGCAGAGCCGACGACGGCCTTCTTGATCGTGTCGGTGTCGGCCTCGGCGACTTCCTCCGCGGCCGTGTCCGCGCCATTGGTCTCCTCTTCGGACTCGGACCCGTCCTCATGCTTGCCGTTCGCCGCGGCCATCGCCTTGAACATCGGGTGCTCACCCGCGTGATGGGCGGGCACCTTCGCGACGGCTACCTCCTCGGCGCGACCGCCCTTCTTGCCTCGCTTGCCGCGCCGCCCGGAGTCCGACTTGCGGCCGGAGGACGGCGCCGAGTCCACCGGATCGGCATGCAACAGAATGCCTCGGCCCGCGCAGTTCGGGCACGGTGTCGAGAACGCCTCGATCAACCCGGTGCCCAGCCGTTTTCGCGTCAGCTGCACCAGACCCAGCGACGTCACCTCGGACACCTGGTGGCGGGTGCGGTCGCGGGCGAGGGCCTCGGTGAGCCTGCGCAGCACCAGGTCGCGGTTGGACTCGAGCACCATGTCGATGAAGTCGACGACGATGATGCCGCCGATGTCGCGCAGCCGCAGTTGGCGCACGATCTCTTCAGCGGCTTCCAGGTTGTTGCGGGTGACCGTCTGCTCGAGGTTGCCGCCTGACCCGGTGAACTTGCCGGTGTTGACGTCGACGACGGTCATCGCCTCGGTGCGATCGATGACCAGCGTGCCGCCCGACGGCAGCCACACCTTGCGATCCATCGCCTTGGCGAGCTGTTCGTCGATGCGGTGCACCGCGAAGACGTCGGGACCATCGCTGTTGGCCGGCTGATACTTGGTCAGCCGCGGAACAAGATCCGGCGCGACCGAATTGACGTAATCATTGATGGTGCTCCAGGCCTCGTCGCCGGACACGATCAGACCGGAGAAGTCCTCGTTGAACAGATCGCGAATGACTTTGACGAGCACATCGGGCTCTTCGTAGAGCGCGACCGCAGCGCCGGCGGCCTTCTCCTTGGTCTGCATCGCCTTCGTCTCGATCTGCGACCAGCGTTCCTGCAGCCGGCTGACGTCGGAGCGGATGTCGTCTTCCTTCACACCCTCCGAGGCGGTGCGGATGATCACGCCGGCATCCGAAGGAACCACCTCGCGCAGAATCTCTTTGAGTCGCTGCCGCTCGGTGTCGGGCAGCTTGCGACTGATGCCCGTGGACGACGCACCCGGTACGTACACCAGATAGCGCCCGGCGAGGGAAACCTGGGTGGTCAGTCGGGCGCCCTTGTGCCCAACGGGATCCTTGCTGACCTGCACGACGACATAGTCGCCCGGCTTGAGGGCCTGCTCGATCTTGCGGTTCGCGCCGCCGAGACCCGCTGCCTCCCAGTTCACTTCGCCGGCGTAGAGCACGCCGTTGCGGCCGCGGCCGATGTCGACGAACGCGGCCTCCATCGACGGCAGCACGTTCTGCACGATGCCGAGATAGATGTTGCCCACCAACGACGCCGACGCGGCCGAAGTCACGAAGTGCTCGACGACCACACCGTCCTCGAGGACCGCGATCTGGGTATAGCGGGCTCCCTCGTGCGGTGGTTCGGCGCGGACCTTGTCGCGCACCACCATCACCCGCTCGACAGCTTCGCGGCGGGCCAGGAATTCGGCCTCGCTCAGAATCGGCGGTCTACGTCGCCCGGCATCGCGGCCGTCGCGGCGGCGCTGACGTTTGGCCTCCAGTCGCGTCGATCCCGTGATGCCCTGGATCTCGCCGCTGTCTTTGTCTGAGCCGGTGTCGGCCTTATCCGGCCGACGGCCGGAGCGTTCATGGACGACGGTGTTGGGCGGATCGTCGGGCGAGACGTCGTTGTCCTCGCCGGAGCCGGATTTGCGGCGGCGACGCCGCCGCCGGCGGCGGTTACCCGCCTCTGCTCCGTTGGAATCGTCGTCGCCGCCGTCGTCGTCGGCATCCTCGGCGGAGTCGTCGGACTGCCCGTCGTCGGAGTCGTCGCCCGAATCGTCACCGCTCTGTTCGCCCCGGCCGCGGCCACGCCCGCGGCGGCCACGGCGGCGGCGACGGCTGGGCCGCTCGCTCTGATCCTCGTCGGAGTCAGGGCCGTCCTCGGAGTCGTCGTCGTCGTCCTCGTCGGGCTCCGGTTCGAATTCGACCGGCTGCGGCGCCACGAAGAGCGGCATGTACTCGGCACGCTCGACGACCGTTTCGGTCGTCTCGATGATCAGCCGGGCTTCCGGTTCGGCGCCGTCGATGCCCCCGGTCGACTGCTCCTCGGCGGCCTCAGCGGATCCGTTCGCATCCTCGGCGACCGCCGTCAGCCCGTCGGGCTGGGCCTCGGCCCGCTGAGTGTGTTCCGATATGTCTTCAGTGGATGCATCGTCGGCCACGTATTCTCCTCAAGCCCCCGGGCGCGTCTTGTCGACGCGGCCACGCGAGGGCTTCCGCTGTTGGCTCGGGCTGGTTCCTCCCGAGCTTGTTATGGTCTCGCTCCGAGCGGTTCGCTGGGAACCCTCCCGGTGCCTGGCTGAATGACGGCTGGGACGGTCGGCGCCACACCACAGGTGCGCGGTGGTCGCGCTCGCCTAAGTCTTCATTCGGGCATCCGGCCCTGGTGTACAGCCGTCTACCCGCAGCCAGTATCCCATACCGGTGGTCGCTGACGGACCAGGCTGGACGACTGCGCTAGTGCCCGGGGAACCAGAGCTCGATTTCGCGGGCGGCCGACTCGGGCGAATCAGACCCGTGAACGATGTTCTCCTGGGTGACAAGTGCCAGGTCACCGCGGATTGAGCCGGTGGCCGCCTTCTCCACCGGGTCGGTGCCGCCGGCGAGTTGACGGAAGGCCGAAATGGCCCGCGGACCCTCGACGATCGCCGCCACAACGGGCCCCGACGTGATGAACTCCAGCAGCGACTCGAAGAACGGCTTGCCGTCGTGCTCGGCGTAATGCTTCCGGGCCAGGTCGTCGCCGACGTCCCGCAACTCCAGGGCCGCGATCGCCAGGCCTTTGCGCTCGATCCGGCCGAGTACCTCGCCGATCAGCCGCCGCTCGACGCCATCGGGCTTGATCAACACCAGGGTCCGCTCAGTCACGGCCGACAGCGTACCTGCGGAGTCTTTCCACCCCGCGACACCGCGGTGTCGACTCGCCCAGGCCGGCTAATCGGGCGGCGGCTGCTGCCCTGGCAGCAGGCCGCGCTCCTCGCGGCGCTTCACTTCGTTGCGGAGGTAGACGATCAGCAGCCAGACACCCGCGAAGATCAGACCGATGAAGCCGACTGCTCCCGACAACGCCCACCCGGCGATCAGCACCACTTGGACCGCCAGGTTCACCCAGATGGCCCACGGTCGGCCCTGCAGTCCGGCGAGCAGTATCAATACCACCGCCAGGCCGATGAGGTACGTGCCGCTGACGGCGGTCAACCCACCTTGGGACTTTGACACCACCGGCAGGGCGAGAAGCACCACGATCGCCTCGAGGATGAGCGTGCCGGCCATCACCCCGCGGAAGCTCTTCCACGGGTCGGGTGCGGCGGGCTTGTCGGCGTGATCGCTCATTGCGGGTCCCGCCCGAACAGCGTGCGGGCCGCACCCGCGGTGACGACCGAGCCGGTGATCACGATGCCGCTGCCGGAGAAACCCTCGCCGTCGTGGCCGGCCTCCTCCACGAGCGCGGTCGCGGTCTCGATGGCGTCGGGCAGGGTCGGGGACGCGAGCACCCGCTCGGGTCCGAACCGCTCCTCGGCGCGCATCGCGAGGCTTTCCACGTCGAGTGCGCGCGGCGAGCCGTTGTTGGTCACGACGATCTGATCGAACGCCGGCTCGAGCGCAGCGAGGATGCCGTCGACGTCCTTGTCGGCCATCACCGAGACGATGCCGATCAGCATTCGGAAGTCGAACTCCTCCGCCAGGGTCTGCGCCAGCGCAGCAGCGCCGGCCGGGTTGTGCGCGGCGTCGATGAAAACGGTTGGTGCGCTGCGCATCCGCTCCAACCGCCCCGGACTGACGGCGGCCGCGAATCCGGCGCGCACCGCGTCGATGTCGAGTTGCCGGTCCGCCCCCGCCCCGAAGAACGCCTCGACGGCGGCCAGCGCGATCACTGCGTTGTGCGCCTGGTGTTCGCCGTGCAGGGGGAGAAAGATCTCGGAATACACCCCTCCCAGGCCCTGCAGTTCGAGTTGCTGGCCGCCGATCGCCACCTGGCGACCCAACACCGCGAACTCGGAGTCCTCGCGGGCGACCGCGGCGTCGGCCTTCACTGCTTGCGCCAACACCACCTCCATTGCCTCCGGTACTTGCCTGCCGATCACCGCGACCGTGTCGACCGGCACCAGATCGTCCTTCTGTCTGGTGATGATTCCCGCCTTCTCCGCGGCGATGTCGGCGATCTCGGTGCCCAGATACTCGGTGTGGTCGACGCCGATCGGGGTGATGACGGCGACGGGCGCGTCGACGACGTTGGTGGCGTCCCAGCGCCCACCCATGCCGACCTCGACGACGGCGACGTCGATCGGCGCGTCGGCGAAGGCGGCGAACGCCATCGCGGTGACAACCTCGAACTTGCTCATCGCGGGGCCACCGGCCGCCTCGGACTGCTTGTCGACCAGCTCGACGAACGGTTCGATCTCCTCGTAGGTCGCCACATACCGGGCCGGCGTGATCGGCTTGTTGTCGATCGCGATCCGTTCGACGGCCGACTGCAGGTGCGGGCTCGTCGTGCGGCCGGTGCGCCGATGCAGGGCGGTCAACAGCGCATCGACCATGCGGGCGACCGAGGTCTTGCCGTTGGTACCCGCGATGTGGATGGACGGATACCCGCGCTGAGGCGAGCCGAGCAGTTCCAGCAATGCAGAGATGCGCGCCGTACTGGGCTCGAGCTTGGTCTCCGGCCACCGCTGGTCGAGGAGGTGCTCGACCTGCAGCAGCGAGGCGATTTCGTCCGGCGTGGGGACGGTCTCGGTCATCGCAGAGACGCCAGCCTCGTCGTGATGCGCTGGACTTCTTCCCGGGCGAGCGCTTGCCTGCCGCGGATTTTGTCGACGACGCCGGCAGGCGCCTTCGCCAGGAAGGCGTCGTTGTCGAGCTTGGCGGTGGTACCCGTGAGCTCCTTCTCCGCCGCGGCCAGATCCTTCTCCAGCCGGCGCCGCTCGGCGGCGACGTCGACGGTGCCCGAGGTGTCCAACTCGACCACCACGGTGCCCTGCGTCAACCGCACCTCCACCGAGGCGGTCGGCGAGAAGCCCTCCGTTGCCGGTGTCAGCCACGCCAAGGATGTAACGGCCGCAATCTGTGAATCGAGGTCGGCCTTCGCGATATCGGTCAACCGCGCGGGCACCTTCTGCCGGTCGGCCAGCCCCTGATCGCTGCGGAATCGCCGCACCTCGGTCACCAACCTCTGCATATCGGTGATGCGTTGGGTGGCAAGCTGATCCGCGGCGTAACCCGATGCCGTCGGCCAGGCGGCGATGACGAGTGACTCGCCGGCGGTGAGCGTCTTCCACAGTGTCTCGGTGACGAACGGCATCACCGGGTGTAACAGCTTCAGAAGCGTGTCCAGCACGGCGGCCAGCACCGCCGTCGTATGCGTGACCCCGTCGGCCAGCTGCACCTTCGCCAGCTCGACATACCAGTCGCAGAACTCGTCCCAGGCGAAATGGTAGAGCGACTCGCAGGCGCGGCTGAACTCGTAGCCGTCGAACGCCGAATCCACTTCGGCGCGAACCTCTTCCGCGCGGCCCAGGATCCAGCGGTCGGCGTCGGTAAGGTCTGCCAGCTCCGGCAGCGGTGCAGGAGCCGCCCCGTTCATCAAGGCGAAACGGGTGGCGTTGAACAGCTTGGTGGCGAAGTTGCGGGACGCTCGCGCGTGGTCCTCGCCGATGGAGAGGTCACCGCCGGGGCTGGCCCCCCGGGCAAGCGTGAACCGCAGCGCGTCGGCGCCGAACATCTCCACCCAGTCCAGCGGATCGATGCCGTTGCCGCGTGACTTGCTCATCTTGCGGCCGAACTCGTCGCGAATCAGGCCGTGCAGGAACACATTTTCGAACGGAACCTGAGGCCCGCGCCTGCCGTCCAGCGTGATCGCCGGGTCGTCGGCGACGAATTGGCCGAACATCATCATCCTGGCCACCCAGAAGAACAGGATGTCGTAGCCGGTGACCAGCACGGTGGTCGGGTAGAACTTGGCCAGTTCCGGAGTGTGGTCGGGCCAGCCCATCGTGGAGAACGGCCACAGCGCCGAGGAGAACCAGGTGTCCAGCACGTCGGGATCTTGTTCCCAGCCGTCGGGTGGTGTCTCGTCGGGTCCGACGCAGACGGTTTCGCCGTTGGGGCCATGCCAGATCGGGATGCGGTGGCCCCACCAGAGCTGCCGGGATATACACCAGTCGTGCATGTGGTCGACCCAACCGAACCACCGCGGTTCCAGGCTAGGGGGATGAATCGCCGTGTGCCCGTTGCGAACCGCGTCGCCGGCTGCTTTCGCCAGGGAGTCGACCTTGACCCACCACTGCAGCGAGAGGCGCGGCTCGATGGGTTCCCCGCTGCGCTCAGAGTGTCCGACGCTGTGCAGATATGGGCGCTTCTCCTCGACGATCCTGCCCTGGGCCGCAAGCGCTTCGCGGACCGCGACACGCGCCTCGAAGCGATCCATCCCGTCGAATGCGGTTCCGGTGTCGGCGATTCGGCCCTTGGTGTCCATGATCGACGGCATCGGCAGCTTGTGCCGCAGCCCGATCTCGAAGTCGTTCGGATCGTGAGCGGGAGTGACTTTGACTGCGCCGGTGCCGAATTCCGGGTCGACGTGCTCGTCGGCGACGATGATCATGTCGCGGTCGACGAAGGGGTGCGGCAGCGTCGTGCCGACCAGATGGCGGTAACGGTCGTCGTCGGGATGCACCGCGATCGCGGTGTCGCCGAGCATCGTCTCCACCCGGGTGGTGGCCACCACGATGTGCGGCTCGGCATCGTCGAGCGACCCGTACCGGAACGACACCAGCTCGCCCTCGACGTCGGAATAGGAGACCTCGAGGTCGGAGATGGCGGTCTGCAGCACCGGCGACCAGTTCACCAGGCGCTCGGCCTGATAGATCAGCCCGGCGTCGTACAGCCGCTTGAAGATGGTCCGGACCGCACGAGACAGGGTTTCGTCCATGGTGAAACGGTCGCGGCTCCAGTCGACGCCGTCTCCGAGCCGCCGCATCTGGGCGCCGATCGTGCCACCCGAGTCATGCTTCCAATCCCACACTTTTTGGACGAACAGCTCGCGACCGAAGTCTTCCTTCGACTTGCCGTCGACGGCCAGCTGCTTCTCCACCACCGACTGGGTGGCGATGCCGGCGTGATCCATGCCGGGCAGCCACAGCACCTCGTAGCCCTGCATCCGCTTGCGCCGGGTCAGCGCATCCATCAGCGTGTGGTCGAGCGCGTGACCCATGTGCAGGCTGCCCGTGACGTTCGGCGGCGGCAGCACAATCGAATACGGCGGCTTGTCGCTTGCCGGATCGGCCGTGAAGTAGCCGGCGTCCACCCAGCCCTGGTAGAGCTCGCTCTCGACCGCGCCCGGGTCCCACGACTTGGGGAGGGCGTCGGTTGATGGCTTGGAGCTCGCGGTCACCGCGCCATTCTATGGAGTGCGCTGTGCCGGCTCCGGCTTCAGGGTTCTGCCGGCTGAGCCGGCGGGCCTACTTCTTGCCGCCGAGCAGGCCGCCGAGGATCTCGCCGATCGCGTTGCCCTGGCCGCCGCCGATCACGCTGCCCAGGATGCTGCCCAGCGGGTTGTTGCCGCCGCCGCCCCCACCGCCGGCGCCGGCGCCGGCGAGGATGCTGCCCAGGATGTCGCCGAGGCCGCCACCGCCTGCCGACTGCGCCTGCGGCTGCTGTTGGGCCGGCGCGGAGCCCTTGGTGAGCTGCTTGCCGATGTAGGCCAGCACGATCGGTGCGAGGATCGGCAGCAGCTTCTTGATCAGATCCCCGCCGCCGGCGCCGGTACCGGCGAGCGCAGAGGCGACGGCGTTGCTGTCGTTGCCTCCGAAGAGTGTCGCGACGAGGTGGTCGCCCTGCTTCTCGTCGACCTGTTCGACGTTGACTCCGCCGTCGAGTAATCCGCTGGCGCCCTGCTCGGCCACCGCCGACTCGAGCTTGCTCGAATCGATCTCATTCGACTGGACGTTCTCGGCGAGCCCACCGACGAGTGCCGGGACCAGCGTCTTGATGGCCTTGTCCACCTCGCCCTGGTCTGCGCCAATTTTGCTCGCGATGTCCGCTACGGGAATCTGCGCGAAGAGTTCGTCGAGGCCTGCCATTGTCGTGTCCGCCTTCATTGCTGGTTACCGCATGTCGAGCACGACACTAGTCCAGTTGATCTTGGATGACAGGGGTTCGGCGCTTGCCGATCAGGTCAGCCGGGCAGTCTCCAAAGACACACCCGCACCGGGGAATCTGGCCAGCAGAGCGTCACCCATCGCGGCCGCCGGCGTGAGCACGCCTCGCAGGTCGGTGAGCTTGTCGCGGTCCAGCGCCAGCGCCAACCCGCTCTCTCCCAGCAGCACGGAGGTGGCCTTGTAGCCGGGGTCGCCCTTCTGCGACATGGTCGCGCGGTAACGCGCGCCGGTCGTCGTCGTGGTGTACGTCTCCACCGTGTAGTGACCGCTTTCGCGGGCACGCTCGCTCGGACCGGTACCCGGCTTCGGGAGGACCCGTTCGACTACTTTCTCCGGCACCTTGTCGAGAAAACGGCTACCCAATCCGGTCACCGCCGCACCGACGCCGGTCGCCACGGCCGATGCCACGGGTGCCACGACCGACGATCCGAGGCTTTGACACTCCGCGTACCTGAATCGCCTGCCGTAGGCCCAATCCTGTAAAGCGTTGCTGCGCCTGACGACCCGCGTGTTGACCGGGCCCATGAGGAATCCAGTCGTCCAGATCCCGCTCAGTTCCGGCGCGATCTCCCCACCGCGCCGCCATGGCAAGTCCGACTGCGGGCCGAGCTCAGGTTCGGCGCGGCGGTCCGGGGTAAGGGTGTAGGGATCCTCCATCGAACGCCGTACTTCGGCGTCGCTGGCCATCGCGCGAATCACCCCCGCGATCGACGCGTATGTGCCGCCGGAGAATCCGCCCGCAAGCTTGCGCACCACAAAGGTGGTGTCGATCAACTCACCGGAACCCTCCTCGGTCGCGCGCCGAAACAGTGCATACACACTCAGATCGGAAGGGATGGAGTCGAATCCGCACGAATGCACGATGCGCGCGCCGGTATCGATCGCCTGCTTGTGATAGAGATCGATGCTCTCGCGCATGAAGTTCGGTTCGCCGGTGAGGTCCGCGTAATCTGTGCCCGCCGCCGCGCACGCGGCCACCAGCGGTAGCCCGTACTTGGCATACGGGCCGACGGTCGTTACGACGACCTGTGTCCGCGCGGCCATCGCGTTGAGCGTCGACGGCTGCGAGGCGTCCGCGGTGATCAGCGGCCAGGACTGCGCCGTCTCCCCCAGCGTCTCGCGGACCTTCAGCAACTTGTCTGGGGTGCGGCCCGCGAGCGCGATGCGTGCGTCGCCGCCCGCTTTGGCGAGGTATTCCGCCGTCAGCTTCCCGACGAAGCCGGTCGCGCCGTACAGGACGATGTCGAACTCACGGTCGCCTTTGGAGGTCATGAATCCCGACGCTACCCGAGCGTCTCGGGCAGCTCGCCCACCTCACCGAGCACGTGCCGGGCAAGGAACGCGATGACCACCTGGTACCAGATCTTCGCGTGCTGCGGTGAGAGCACCCAGTGGTTCTCCGACGGAAAGTACAGGAACCGATGCGGGCTCGTGCCGTCCGCGGCGGCGGGCAGGCTCGACTCGGCGAGCAACTCGTACCACAGCCGCAGCGCCTCCCCGATCGGCACGCGGTAGTCCTTGTCGCCGTGGATGACGAGCATCGGCGTTCGGATCGCCTCGACGAACCGGTGGGGTGAGTTCGCCGCCGCCATCTCGCGGGTCATTTCGCGCAGCCAGTAGTAGGCGGCGTCGGTGGTGGAGTTGAACTGGTCGAGCGCCCACAGGCTGGCGTGAGTGACGATCGCGTCGAACCGATCGGTGTGCCCGGCGATCCAGTTCGCCATGTACCCGCCGAATGAACCGCCCATCACCGCGGAGCGTGTTGCGTCGACGCACGGGTGGGCGCACGCGGCGTCGGTTGCGGCCATCAGATCGTCGAACGGCGCGGCTCCCCAGTTGCCCCAGCCGCGTTGGATGAAGTCCTGGCCGTAGCCGGTCGACAACGCCGGGTCCGGCAGCAGCACAGCGTAGCCGCATGCCGCGAACACCCACGCGTTCCACCGCCAGTGCCAGGAATTCCAGCTGGCCAGCGGGCCACCGTGCACCCAGAGCAGAAGGGGCGCAGGCGCGCTTTCCTTTGCGCCTTCGGGCAGCACCAGCCACGAGCGCACCGCGGTGCCGTCGGCGGTTTTCGCCGTGACCTCGGTGAGTGTCCCCGGCAGCGTGGGTGTCTCGACACACGGCAGCGCCGTGACAGTGCCGTCGGGATCGATGCGCACCGGGTGCGGAGGAGCCGCATATGAGCTGCGCAGCGCGAAGACAGCACCGCTCGGTGCGACGGATACATCGGTGTAGGAGTAGTCATCGGTGGTCAGTGCCCGCACGACGCCGTCGGCAACCCCGATGCGGAACACCGGACATCGGCCGCCCTCGTCAGCCGTGACGATCAACGCCTCGCCGTCTGGCGACCACCGCACCGACGCCGGCCAGCGGTCCCAGTCCGGGGCGAGCGCGGTCGGATCCTCGCCGAAACGCAAGCAGCTCAGGCTGATTCGCGGCGCTTGCGCCGGGGTGGAGTGCGACTCGCGGATGAACGCCACCGTTGATCCGTCGGGCGAGATCCGCGGACCCCACAGGTCGGCGTCCGGTTCGTCGGCGATCACGGTGGCAGCGTCGCTGCCGAGGTCGATGCGGATGAGCACCGAGTGCTGCGAAGCACCCGCCGACGGTTGCTGCGATGACGTCACCAGAAAGCGGCCGTCCGGGCTGACGTCGAAGTCGGCGTCTCGCAACGCTCCAGCGGGCTCTGGAGTGAGATCGACGGGCGCACAACTCCCATCGTCGATCTTCAGCGCGATCAGATGGGGGGCGCCGGGGCCGAGGTCCTTGTCCCAGTGCCTGATTGGATAACCGCTGTGCAGGATCGCGCTGATCTCGTTGTCCTTGCGTAGATTCCGCAGCCGACGGTCGTCGTCGATGCCGCGCGCTGACGGCAACAGAGGTGTGCGCACCACCGCCGTCATGGCGTCGCGAGCGGTCTTGACGAGCTCGACGCCTCCCGGCGGAGAGAAGATCTCGACCGCCTCACCGCCCGCGGCGGGCAGACTCCACAATGTGGCGGGCGGTTTGTCGTCATCCTCGGACGGCCTCGCCGCCGCGAACAGCAGGTCGCCGCCGGAGGTGAATGTCGGCGCGGACTCGCCCTTGGTACCCCTCGTCAACCGTCGCGCGGGCGCCCGGCCTTCGGGGTCGAGTTGCCAGATCGCGGTGACGTATTCGGTCCGCTTGTCGTTGAGCCCGCTGATGGTGGTGACGACACGCGCACCGTCCGGCGACACCGCCAGGCCGGACACCCGAGGCAGAGCGAGGTAGCGGTCGAGATCGCCGAACGGGGTTTCGGTCATGGTCACGTTGGTAGCACAACGACAGTAAGTTTGATTTTCAAACTCACCGCTGGCAGACTCGGCGCATGACCATTGCGCCGCTGGCCGAGTTGCCCGGCAGGCCGTGCCCGATCGCTGCGGCGTTGGAGCTCGTCGGAGAGCGCTGGGCACTGCTCGTCATCCGCGAGATCGCGCTCGGCGCGACCCGCTTCGGCGACATCGTGGCGGGCACGGGAGCGCCACGGGACCGCATCGCGGCCCGGCTCAAGGCGCTGAAAAGCGCAGGCATCGTCACCCAGAGGCCGTACCACGACGGCCCGGTGCGCTACGAATACCGCCTCACGCCGTCCGGACAGGCACTCATGCCGGTCCTCGACGCGCTCCTGGAGTGGGGCAGGAACCACGCCGTCGCCGACGACGACCCCGACCGACAACGCGGCTACCGACCGATGAGCGAATTGAGAGTGGAGGAATCCCGATGACCGCAGAACTGGCCGAGACGACGGCACGCGACGGGTGGGGGCCGCAGCGTTCTCGCACCGTCGCCTGGTACGAACCCGGCCCCAGCACAGCCAAGGGCCTGACGATGGCCGGCGTCGACTATCTGCGTGCGATGGCCGGCGGCGAATTGCCGCAGCCCCCGATCGCAGGCCTGCTGCGCTTCGAAATCGCCTCGGCCGATCCCGGCCGCGTGGTCTTCACCTGCGAGCCGGACGAATCGGCATACAGCCCGATCGGGGCCGTGCACGGCGGTCTGGTGTGCACGCTGCTCGACTCGGTCACCGGCTGCGCCATCCACAGCATGTTGCCGCAGGGCAAGGGCTACACCTCGGTCGAGATCAAGGTCAACTACCTGAAGGCGGTGCGGTTGACCAGCGGAGTGCTGACCGCGACGGGAACCGTGGTGAAGGCCGGGTCCCGGGTCGGGTTCGCCGAAGGCGTCGTCACCGACGCGAGCGGCGCGGTGGTTGCGACGGCCACCAGCACCCTGCTGGTGTTCGACCTGTAAGCGGTCGAGACGGAGGCGCTACGTTCGACAAGTGGCGCAGCAGCAGCAGCAGTTCCTTGTCATAGGTGCGGGCATTGCCGGTCTCGCGACCGCCGTCGCGCTGCAGCGCGGGGGTCACGACGTCGCGGTGATCGAAGCCCGGTCCGATACCACGAGCGGCGCCGGAATCAGCATCTGGCCCAACGCCCTTGCGGCCCTTGACCACCTCGGTCTCGGCGACGCGGTCCGGGACGCCGGCGGCCGGGTGACCGCCGGCGCGCTGCGCTGGCGCGACGGCACGTGGTTACGCCGTCCGTCACCAGAGCGGATCGTCAAAGCACTGGGTGAGCCGCTGGTGGTACTCCGGCGGTCCGCGCTGACCGGTGTGCTGGCCGACGCGTTGACGACCGGAACCGTGAAAACGGGAGTGACCGCCGAACGCATCGACCGCACATCGGACGGCGTGCGCGTTACGCTTTCGGATTCGACGACGCGACAAGCGGCCGCGGTGATCGGCGCCGACGGAACGCACTCCGTGGTGGCCCGCTACCTCAACGGACCGCTGGGCAACCGGTACGCCGGATATACCGCGTGGCGCGGCGTCGCCGATGTCGCGATCGACCCCGAGCTCTCCGGGGAGACCTTCGGCGCCGGGCGCGAATGCGGACACGTACCGCTCGGGGCCGGGCACACGTACTGGTTCGCGACCGAGCGCGCACCAGAGGGCCGGGTGGCCGCCGAGGGCGAGTTGGCGTACTTGAAGACCAGGTTCGGGTCGTGGGCCCACCCGCTGCCAGAGCTGCTGGCGGCGACCAGCCCGGGTGCCGTGCTGCGCAACGACCTGTATGACCGGGAAGAAGCCCGTGTGTGGTCAAAGGGGCCGATCGTCCTTGTCGGTGACGCCGCCCACCCCATGCGCCCGCACTTGGGCCAGGGCGGCTGCCAAGGGCTGGAAGACGCCGCGATCCTGGCAGGTTTCGTGGACCGCAGCGGCGATCTCGCCGGCGCGTTCGCCCGGTTCGCGACGTTTCGTAAGCCGCGAGTCCGGGCGCTGGTTCGTGAATCGTCGACGATCGGCAGGATCGTCAACCTGCGGCCTGCGTTTCTGAGCGCGGCGGCCACTCGCGCGACGGCCTTGGTGCCCGAGGCGCTACTGACCCGGCATATGGCGACGGTGGCGGCGCGCTCGGCGTTTGTAACGCCGACGACGGCGTCAGCCTAGGCCGAACGGGCGCAGGAACGTCGAGCACAGAGCACGGACGTCGACGATGCCGAGAATGGCGCCGCCGCGCACGGCCTGGCAGCCCGACGAGCCCGACGAGGTCGGCGCACTGAACAGAGCGGGTCCTCCTGCCGCCGACCCACATTTCGGCCAGGCACGCAGGCCCTGGGTCCTCAGCACGTTCTCGGCGACCCGGATCTGCTCCTCCCGGGACGCGGTCGCCGGCGAGCCAACGCCGCCGTTGGCGGCCCAGGTAGCCGGCTTGAACTGCAAGCCGCCGTATTGACCGTTTCCGGTGTTGGTCGACCAGTCACCGCCGGATTCGCACTGTGCAATGGCGTCCCAGTCGACGGTGTCGGCATTCGCGGCGGCCGCTGAGAGCGTCAGCGGGGCGAAAAACAGCGCCCCGGCAATTGCGGCGAGCCAACCGGCAGTTTTCGCCGTCCGGATGAACGAGTGGCGTTTCTTCATCGCTGTGGTCCTTCCCCGACCTTGCAACTGATGGGACTTTCGGGTTGGGAGTGCCTGGCGTTACAAGGGAGGTATATGCACGTTATCGAGACGGGATAGGAAGCAGCTAGTGATGTGGCAAATGAGTAAAAAGGGCTTGATGTGCAAAAAGCGATAATTGTTAAAGACGAGCCAGATGTGAAACCTGTGACTCGAATAAATACAAAAGTGCCGGGTCCCCTCGATGGGGACCCGGCACTTTTATGGCGTGGTGCAGCGGCGGTTGACTAGCCCCGCCGGCCGCACACCGGCCAGGCGCCGATGCCCTGGCTGTTCAGCACGTTGTTGGCCACCCGGATCTGCTCAGCGCGGCTGGCGTTATGCGGCGATCCGCTGCCGCCATTGGCACGCCAGGTACCCATGGTGAACTGCAGGCCGCCGTAGTAGCCGTTGCCGGTGTTGGTATGCCAGTTGCCGCCGGACTCGCAGGCCGCAACGGCGTCCCAGTTCACACCGCTGTCCGCATTCGCGGTGCCGGTCGCCAACGCCATCGGTGCCAGGGCAAGCGCCCCGGCAATGGTGGCCAGCCCGAACGTAGTGCGGATGTTCTTCACGTCTTTCCTTTCGCCAAGCGCGCGCCGATAACGCCCGCTGACGCGGGCGCGGATGCCGTTGAGGCAGGAGATTGGGGCCGTGCCCTCTCGGTCAGGCACGGCAGGGGGAGCGACACATCACCCCACCGGGCGACGTCACGCCCGGCGGCCGCTGGCGGCGATCCCGCCTTCAGCAGCCCCACTCACACGCAGGTTCGTGGTTTGAAATTATTTGCTCGTTTTCGAGCCGTCAGGAACGTACAAATCGTTTGGCGCAAAGTCATATCGGGTAGAGCGCGTATCGCGACAAGATCACGTTTGGATCACGGGCCGCAGCGGCGGATATCTTTGCAGGTCACCGTGGCGTGTCGGCCGTAACGCCACCCCGGCACTGGCGCGTGAAGAGCGTGAGCCAAATCACGGGCATTTTGTGACCTGGACCACCCCGAAACGGGTTGATACACCGAGAAATCTCGCAGGTTTCGCCCAGATTTGCTTCTCAGCACCGGTTTTCGCGTCGAGCAGGGCTAAGCGGTTCGCTGTGGGGCGTTTTCACTCGTAGTGACGCCAAAGATCTTCTGCCACGGCTTTTTACGTGATATGTACGTTCTTAGCTTGATCAACGGCGACGTACGGCCGTTGCCGTCTACGTCGTCCCCGATACCACGAGACATTCACGGCGGGTTGACTTTTCGCATTGGCATGATCGTGCACCCTGCTGAGACGGCCCTCATGCGCCGTCAACTCACTGCGCTTGGCGAAGGTTTGACATCGCGATCCGCGTCGCCGGCTCACACCCGTGCCGGTCGCGCTTGGCTTCTCGCGATCCACGTCATGTCCTGCAGGGTGTTACGGCGGTGGAATCCCGAAATAAGCTCGGGCAGAGTCGATCTCCATCGCCGCGATCACAGATCTCGCGGGAACCGATCGCAAACACATCGCCAGCTGATTGCGCTGAGGTAACTTCGAAATGGCACCGAGGTGGCTTACGGCGAAATGTAAATGGCGGTGCAGTAGTTTGCTACATCCATTACCTGAGGTAACTACCGCGACTCAGGACACGTCGGCCGCGCTGTTGACATTCGTCAGGGCCAGTTGCGTCGGCATCACGATGCGTTGCGTGTCGACGGTGTCCACCAGCGCGCGCATGCTTCGCCCCCCCGCCGCCACCAGCGCGTCGACCCGGTCGGCCAGGTCTGTGCGGTACACGCCGGCCAGGTAGTGGTCGCGGCCGTCCCAGGGCAGTACCACGTCGACGCCGAGCCGGGCGGCGTGGTCGGCCAGTTCGTCGACCAGCTCCGTGGTCATGTGCGGCATGTCCACCGCGCACACGAAAGCCAGCTCGCAGCCGGCATCGGCCGCCGCGCGCAGCCCCCGTCCGGTCGCCAGCAGCGGACCCACTCCGCGGACTTCGTCGCGCAGCACGTCGGCCTGCAGCTCGGGCAGGGGTTGGCCGGGGGCCGCAATCACGAACACGGGGGCGCATCGGGCACTCAACGCCGATACGACTAGCTCGACCATCGTCGATCCGTCAAACGGCATGGTGGCCTTGTCGCGACCCATGCGGCGAGACGCACCGCCCGCAAGAACGACTGCAGCAAGTGGCACAGGCGATGTCACGTCACAGAGATTAGTCGACGGTCCACGTGTCTTTGCCACGCAGCAGCGACTGCAGCGCCGCCGTGTCGTGCGGCCTGGCGTCGCGGGCCGAGGCGACCTGCTGGCGTGCAGCGTCGTCGTACGTCGGCTTGCTCACCTGGCGGACGATGCCCATCACCATGTGCTCGAGGTTCTGCGCCGACAAGCGCGACAGCGCGAACGCATACGCCGGGTCCTCGAGGTGCGAGTTGTGCACCACGATCTCTTCGGCGGAGACGTCGGCGGTCTTGGCGACCTCGAGGCCGTAGCCGGACTTGACCACGCAGTACGCGCCGTCGGCGCCAAAGGTGATCGGCTCGCCGTGGCGGACGTTGATCAGCCGCTCGTCGGCGCCCTCCTTGCGGAGCGCGTCGAAGGACCCGTCGTTGAAGATCGGGCAATCCTGCAGGATCTCGACCAGCGCAGCGCCGCGGTGGGCGGCGGCGGCACGCAGTACCTCCGACAGTCCCTTGCGGTCGGAATCCAGCGCACGACCGACGAAGGTGGCGTCGGCGCCGAGCGCCAGCGACACCGGATTGAACGGGTAGTCCAGCGACCCCATCGGCGTCGACTTGGTGACCTTGCCGACCTCGGACGTCGGCGAGTACTGCCCCTTGGTCAGGCCGTAGATCCGGTTGTTGAACAGCAGAATCGTGATGTTCACATTGCGGCGCAGCGCATGGATCAGGTGGTTGCCGCCGATGGACAGCGCGTCGCCGTCACCGGTGACGACCCAGACCGACAGGTCCGGGCGGGCGAGCGCGAGACCGGTGGCGATCGTCGGGGCGCGGCCATGAATCGAGTGGAAACCGTAGCTCTCCAGGTAGTAGGGGAACCGGCTCGAGCATCCGATACCGCTGACAAACGCGATGTTCTCGCGGCGCAACCCCAGTTCGGGCAAGAAGTTGCGGATGGTGTTGAGGATGACGTAGTCACCGCAGCCCGGGCACCAGCGCACCTCTTGGTCGCTGGTGAAGTCCTTGGCCTTCTGCGGCTCGTCGGTAGTCGGCACACCACCGGTGCCCGGAGTCAGACCGAGGTCACTTCCGATCAACTGGGTCGATGCGCGATCCGCTTCGCTTCTCGCTGTTGTCATGCGTTAGCTCCCACGCCGGGTTCCACAGTGGCCGCCGCCAACCGCGCGAACTGGGCCTTGTCGCTTTCCTTTTCGCTCAGCGTTCCCTCCAGCGTGGCATCGATGATGCCTTCGACCTCGTCGGCCAGGAACGCCATGCCTTCCACCTTGGTCACCGACTGCACATCGACCAGGAACTTGCCGCGCAGCAGCAGGGCCAACTGACCGAGGTTCATCTCCGGCAAGACCACCGTGGGATAGCGCTCGAGCACCTCGCCGAGGTTGGCCGGCAACGGATTGAGGTTGCGCAGCTGTGCATGGGCCACCTTGATGCCCTTGCGCCGGGCCCGCCGGCAGGCCTCCCCGATGGGACCGTAGGAGCTGCCCCAGCCGAGCATCAGCAGATCGGCATCGCCCGTCGGGTCGTCGACCTCGAGGTCGGGCACCGCGATGCCGTCGATCTTGGCCTGCCGCAGCCGAACCATCAGGTCGTGGTTCTTCGGCTCATAGGAGATGTTGCCCGAGCCGTTCGCGGCTTCCAGACCGCCGATGCGGTGCTCGAGGCCCGGCGTACCCGGGACGGCGAACTGGCGGGCCAGGGTCTCGGGGTCGCGAGCGTAGGGCTGGAACGGCTCGCCGGTCTTGGCGAACGTGTGCGCGATCGCCGGGTAGGTGCTGACATCCGGAATCTGCCACGGCTCAGAGCCGTTCGCGATCGCACCGTCGGACAGGATCATCACCGGCGTGTGGTAGGTGATCGCGATGCGGGCCGCCTCGACAGCGACGTCGAAGCAGTCGGACGGCGAGCGGGGCGCGAGGATCGCCACCGGCGACTCGCCGTTGCGGCCGAACATCGCCTGCAGCAGGTCGGCCTGCTCGGTCTTGGTGGGCAGCCCGGTCGACGGGCCGCCACGCTGCACGTCGATGACGATCAGCGGCAGTTCGGTCATCACGGCCAGACCGATGGCCTCCGACTTCAGCGAAATGCCCGGGCCTGATGTGCTGGTGACGCCCAGCGCGCCGCCATAGGACGCGCCGATGGCCGCGCCGATGCCTGCGATCTCGTCCTCGGCCTGGAAGGTCAGCACGTTGAAGTTCTTGTGCTTGGAGAGCTCGTGCAGGATGTCCGACGCGGGGGTGATCGGGTAGCTGCCCAGCACGAGCTGGATGTCGGCGAGCTGGCCGGCGGTGACCAGGCCGTAGGCCAGGGCCGTGTTGCCCGAGATCTGGCGGTACTCACCGGACTTCAGCTTCGCGGGCGACACTTCGTAGGTGCTGGCGAAGGCCTCGGTGGTCTCGCCGTAATTCCAGCCGGCCTTCAGCGCCAGCACGTTGGCTTCGGCGATGTCGGGCTTACGGGCGAACTTCTCGCGGATGAACGCCTCGCTGTGTTCGAGCTCGCGGCCGTACATCCACGACAGCAGGCCGAGGGCGAACATGTTCTTGGCGCGCTGGCCGTCCTTCTTGGAGGCGCCGATCGACTCCACAGCACCGAGCGTCAGGGTGGTCATCGCGACCGGCTGCACGACATAGTCGGAGAGCTCGTCGGTCTCCAGCGGATTGGCCTCATAGCCGACCTTGGCGAGGTTGCGCTTGCTGAACTCGTCGGAGTTGGCGATCACCAGGCCGCCGCGCGGCAGGTCGGAGATGTTGGCCTTCAACGCCGCGGGGTTCATCGCGACGAGAACGTCAGGACGGTCGCCCGCGGTCAGGATGTCGTAGTCGGCGATCTGAATCTGGAACGACGACACACCGGGCAGTGTGCCCGCTGGTGCGCGGATCTCGGCCGGGTAATTCGGTTGCGTGGCAAGGTCATTGCCGAACAGCGCAGCTTCGGAGGTGAATCGGTCACCGGTGAGCTGCATGCCGTCGCCGGAATCGCCGGCGAACCGAATGACAACCTTTTCGAGCTTCTGGCGTGCCGTGCTGTCCCCGTTGCCGTTCGGGCTCACAACCCCTGCCTCTCGTGCTGCTCTTCGGACGCACTCCTCGGTCGCGGGTGGATCGCGCCATCGGGTTCAACATCCATCAAACTTGCTGTCACTCTCAGTACCGATTAAACCACTTCTCTTAGGCGGACCTTTACCGGACGCGCGGACGTTTCGCGGCGGGGCGTCGGCGGAACGCCGTGGTCAGCGAGGTGTGCGAGGACACGATGAGACAAAAGTGTGTCGTTCGTCACGTTCCTGCGACACTCAATCTCTAAGAAATTTGTTACCGGCCGGTAGCTCTCCGCTAGCACTGAGGCGACAGGGTCAGACCGGGCGGATCGACCCGCTCCGCAGGCGGTGCTCGAGTTCGCGGGCGACGAGCTCGCTGGCGAGTTCGACCGCGCGGCGGGTATCGGCACCGGCCGCGCGGTGCGCCGTGTAGCACGCGGTGAACATGTCGCCCGCCCCGGTGGTCTGCACGCCCTCGACCCGCCACGCCGCCGGGACGCGAACGACCGTGCCGTCTGTGTAGATGTCGCAACCCTCTGACCCGAACGTCACCAGAATCTCCGGCACCCGCAGTCGCGCCGCCGTCGACTCGTTGAACGGGCCGTCGGCGACGATGACCGCCTCGTCCTCGGCGAGCTTGAGCACGCTGATATGGCGGAGCAGCTCAGGCGAGAAGTCCCTGTCGACCACCAGCGGGCCCACCCGGTCGGCGCGTACGAGCCCCTGACCGTCATAGACGATGCGATGTCCGCGGGCATCGAGCAGGGCGAGCGTCTGCGCCGGGAAATCCGTGCGCAACAGCGGGGCCAGATGCAGCCACGTCGTGTCGGGGTCGGCGGCTTCGATCTCGGCGGCGCCCCACACCGGCCCGACGGCGTCGACGAACATCCGGCGGTGGTCGACGTCGGTGTAGTCCAGCCGGAACGAACTCGTGCGGTCCGACGGCAAGATGTGCAGCACCGGCTTGAGCCGCTCGACAAGGTCATCGAACAGCGCGTGGTCGCACTCCGCACCCATCGCCACCAAGCGACCGGGCACATCGACCGCGGCCAGCGCGACGCCTGCGAATGAGGCGCAGCCGCCAGGGCTCGGCGGGGCTCCGTCGATGACGTCGATTGCGAGGTTCCCCATGACGGTCACCCCAGCGACGAGATGGCCGTGCATTTCCACGCTCCACGATCTTTGGGTTCGACACCGCGGCTGCTGTTCGCTGTGCGGCGACATAGTAGTCGGCGGACTCTTCACGCAGCGACTCGTGCAGTCAGGAGGGCAGGTTGAAGGGCGTGATCACTTGGATCGGCACCGGCCGCGCGGGTTCGGCGGGCAGTGCGCCGCGTTCCTGCAGGATCAGCCGCATCGCCAGGCGTGCGTCGGCGCGCAGGTCGTTGTGCAGGACAACCGAGATCCGGCCGTCGCGGAGCAGTCTGCGGTTGTCCGCATCGAGATCGTGGGCGATGAACACCTTGCAGTTGCGGCCGAGCCGTTCGAACGCGGCGACGGTCGCGGCGTTCCCGCCGCCGACGGAGTAGACGGCCTCCACCGACGGGTTGCGCTCCAGCGCGTCGAGCACCAGCCGTTCGTTCGTCGCGTCGATGCCGTCGCTGTCGCTCACCTCGACAATTTGGCGGCCCGATCCCCGCAATGCGGCCCGGAAGCCGACTTCACGCTCGCCCTCGCCCCGAAACGCGTTGCGGCTGAGCGTGATCAACACATCCGACCCGGACGGGCCCAGCCACTGTTCCATCAGGTAGGCGGCAGTCACGCCCGCGCCGTGGTTGTCGATGCCCACATAGCAGCAGCGGGCGCTGGCAGGCACATCGGTGGCATAGGTCACCACGGGGACACCGCCGTCGACCAGCCCGTCGATGGCCTCGGCGACCTCGGGCTCGTCCTGTGCCTTGAGGATCACGCCGTGACTCCCGCGAAGCCGGGCGAGCGCGTCGACCATCTGCGCGGTCGAGCCGGTCTCCCACAGGTGGAAGCGGGCTCGCAGCATGGCCGGCGCGAAGGCGGGCAGCTCGGCCTCCACCGCCGCACGGAACGCGTCCGAGAACCGCTGCGGTGTCTGCATCACCACGTCGATGAGGTACCGCCTGCCATTCAGCCGTAGCTGGCTGCGTTGCTTGTCCAGGTCGGTGATCGCCTGCATCACCTCGGCGCGGGTGTTCTCCCGCACGCCCGCCCGATCGTTGAGGACGCGGTCGACGGTGGCCTCGCTCAGCCCGGACTGCTGGGCGATTTCCCAGACCTTAAGCGGTGCGCCACCGGCGACTCCTGAGGCGTTTTTGATGGATTTTTGCTGTTGATTGCGGTGCGGATCGACTACCAGACTAACTGTCATGGCATCGCCGCTGACCACCGCTTACCAGGCATGGGTGGACGAGTCCGATTGCCGGCTCGACGACTTCCGCGCTGAGGTTGCGCGCAACACTGATCTGGCCGACTACCCGCACGCCATCGACGTTCGCGAGAACGTCCTCGTTTATCCCTCCGTCCCGCCGGCGGACCGGCGCGCCCTGCAGGCCGAGTTGATCCGGGCGCTGACCGACGGACCGGGCGTCGTGGTGTTCGAGGGTGCGTTCTGCCCCGCTGTCGTCGACCGCGCCAGCGACGCCTTCTCCGCGATCATCGAGGCGCAGCGCATCGCGGGCTCGGCGGCCGGCGATCATTTCGGCAAGCCCGGGGCCAATGACCGCATCTGGAACGCCGCGCAGAAGCTCGCGCTGCACGCCCCGGACGTGTTCGCGGAGTACTACGCCAACGACACGCTGGCCGTCGTCTCGCAGGCCTGGCTCGGTCCGCGCTACCAGGTCACCTCGCAGGTCAACGTCGTCAATCCAGGTGGGCAACAACAGGTTCCGCATCGCGACTATCACCTGGGCTTCGTCGCACCCGACGACCTGGCGGACTATCCGGCACACGTGCACCGCACGACGCCGGCGCTCACCCTGCAGGGCGCGGTGGCCCACTGCGACATGCCGATGGAAAGCGGCCCGACGATGCTGCTGCCGTACTCGCAGCGATTTCTCGGCGGCTACATCGCGTTCAACCGGCCCGAATTCATCGAGTTCTTCGCCGAACACCACGTTCAGGTGCCGCTGCGCAAGGGCGACGCGATGTTCTTCAATCCAGCGCTGTACCACGGCGCCGGTTCGAATATGTCGACCGACATCCAGCCGGATGGCCAACCTGCTGCAGATCTCGTCGCCGTTCGGTCGCGCGATGGAGGCGTTGGACCGCACCGCGATGGTGCGCGCGATCTACCCGGCGCTGCTTGCGATGAAGGCCGCGGGGTGTTCCCGACGCGAACTCACCAACGTCGTCGTCGCGACGGCCGAGGGCTACCCGTTCCCCACCAACCTCGACTCCGACCAGCCGATCGGCAGCCTCGCTCCACCGTCGCAGGTCGACGTCGTACTGGCCGCGCTGGCCGATGACCGCACCCCGCACCAACTCGATGTCGCGCTGCGCGACCAGAACGATCGGAGAATTCCATGACCACACTCGGCGTGATCGGGTTGGGCCGCATCGGCGCCTTCCACACCGACACCCTCACCGCGCTGGCCAGCGTCGACGGCCTCGTCGTCACCGACGAGCGACCCGAGTTGGTCGCCGCCGTCGCTTCGAAACACAATGTGACCTCGGCGGATTCGGTCGACAAGCTGCTGTCGTCGGGAATCGACGGAGTGGTGATCGCCGCGGCCACCCCCGCGCACGCGGAGCTGACCTTGGCCGCCGTCGAACGCGGGATTCCGACGTTCTGCGAGAAGCCGATCGCCGCCACCGCGTCCGAGAGCGCCAGGGTTGCCGACATCGTCGCCCGCTCCGGGGTGCCCGTGCAGGTGGGATATCAGCGTCGGTTCGATGCCGCGTTCGCCGCCGCCAAGCGTGCCGTCGACGACGGTTCGCTCGGCCTCCTGCACACCGTCCGCAGCACGACGATGGACCCCGCACCGCCACCGATGGACTACATCGCCGGCTCCGGGGGCATCTTCCGCGACTGCGCGGTGCACGACTTCGACATCTTGAGGTGGATCACTTCTCAGCAGGCCGTCGAGGTGTACGCCACCGGCAGCGTGCAGGGTGACCCGCAGTTCGCGGAGTTGAACGACGTCGACACCGCCGCCGTGGTGGTGCGCTTCGAATCCGGCACCCTCGGCGTGATCTCGGCGGCCCGCTACAACGGCCGCGGCTATGACTGCCGACTCGAGGTGCACGGCTTTCACGACACCGTGGTCGCCGGCTGGGATCAGGGCGTGCCCGTGCGAAACGTCGATCCCGCCAACGATTTCCGCCGAAGGTCCCGTCGCACCACTTCTTCATGGACCGGTTCACCGACGCATTCCGCGCCGAGCTGGCCGCGTTCGTCGACGTGGCTAACGGCACGGCCGACCCGGCCTGCACCGTCGCGGACGCGGTCGAGGTGGCCTGGCTCGCCGAGGCGGCGACCGAGTCGCTGCAGCGTGGTGTCCCGGTACGACTGGAGGAAGTGAGGTCACGATGAAGATCGCCGGTGCCCCCATCTCCTGGGGCGTGTGCGAAGTACCCGGATGGGGCTATCAACTCACGCCCGAACGCGTGCTCGCCGAGATGCGCGACGTCGGAATGTCGGCGACCGAGCTTGGGCCCGAGGGCTTTCTGCCCTCCGACCCGGCACAGCTGACCGCGCTGCTGGATTCGTTCGGCCTACGTTGCGTCGGCCAATTCGCCCCGGTGGTGCTGCACGACGAGGGCCACGATCCGCTACCCGACATCGCCGCACCTCTGGACGCGCTGGTGGCGTGCCACGCCGACGTGCTCGTGCTGGCCGCCGCGACCGGCGCCGACGGCTACGACGCACGACCGGTGCTCGAGGACCGGCAGTGGGAGACGTTGCTGACGAATCTCGACCGGCTCGCCGACGCCGCGGCGGACCGCGGCGCGCTGGCTGTCCTGCATCCGCACGTCGGCACCATGGTGGAGACCCGCGACGAGGTCTCGCGAGTGTTGGGCGGCTCGGCGATTCGGCTGTGCCTGGACACCGGCCACCTGCTGATCGGGGGCACGGATCCTCTGCAGCTGGCACGGGAGGTACCCGACCGCGTCGCCCACGCCCACCTGAAGGACGTCGACGCGAAGCTGGCGGCCGAGGTCAGGGCCGGCAGCATCACCTACACAGAGGCGGTCCGGCGCGGCATGTACACGCCACTCGGTGCGGGCGACGTGGACATCGCAGGCATTGTGACCGCGTTGCGGGCCAATGGATTCGACGGTTGGTTCGTCATGGAGCAGGACACCATCCTCGACGACGAGCCGACCGACGAGGGTCCTCTGCGTGATGTGCGGGCCAGTGTGGAATTCATGCAGAACGTATGCCGCGGCGTGACGGTATGACCTTGCGGATCGGGGTGCTCGGTGCATCCCGAATCGCCGATCTCGCCATCGTCGGCCCTGCCCGGCAGCTGGGCCACCGACTGGTCGCCGTCGCGGCGCGCGATCAGGGGCCGCGCTCAGCTGTTCGCCGAAAAGCACGGCGTCGAACGCGTTTTGGATTCCTACGCTGAGGTCATCGCCGACCCGGAAGTCAACGCGATCTACAACCCGTTGGCGAATTCACTTCATGCTCCGTGGAACCTGGCGTCGATCGCGGCGGGAAAGCCGGTGCTCAGCGAGAAACCGTTCGCGCGCAACCGTCTGAGGCGCAGCAGGTGGCCGAGGCCGCACAGGCCGCGGGCGTCACGGTCATGGAGGGGTTCCACTACTTCTTTCATCCGGTGACACGCCGGGCGTTCGAGCTGACCGGCGACGGCACCATCGGTGTGATGCACCATGTCGAGGTGCGGATGGCGATGCCCGCGCCCGACGCCTCTGACCCGCGTTGGTCATTCGAGATGGCCGGCGGGGCGTTGATGGATCTCGGGTGTTACGGGTTGCACATCATGCGCAGGCTCGGCCATCCGTCGGTCATCCGCGCACACGCCAAGGAACGTACCCCAGGTATCGACGAATGGTGCGACGTCGAACTCGGCTTCCCCGGCGGCGCGACGGGCCTCACCGCCAACACCATGAGCGCCCCGGACTATTCGTTCACCCTGCGCATCGTCGGCACCAAGGGAGATCTTCTGGTGCACAACTTCATCAAACCGAACGAGGATGACCGGCTGACCATCAGGACCGAGGCGGGCACGCGGGTCGAACACCACGGCACCAGGACCTCGTACAGCTATCAACTGGAGGCGTTCGCCGCGCATGTGCTGTACGGCGCGCCGTTGCCGATCGACACCGCCGATTCGGTGGAGAACATGGCGTATGTCGACGCCGCATACCGAGCTGCCGGAATGACGCCGCGTTGAGCGGCTCACCTGTGAACTAGCTAGCCGCGTATCTCCTGTCAGATTCCGTCGAAATCATAGGGTGCTCAAGGAGTCGAGTGCGTACCCCGAGATCGGCGGCACGGAGATTCCGGGCTTCTCCCTCGATGTCGGTCGCACGCTCACCACCGTGCAGCCATGCGCCGACAACTGGTGCCTGCTCGCCATTCCCGATCTTCCCGGCGGCAAGCACGGGGACCTGCCGCCAGGCCAAGGGTATGTCTACTCGGGCGTCGACAACGGCGACAACTTCTTGAAGATCAACTGACGCGAAGGGCACCGGCAGAATCGCCCCGACGCCGGTGCGCGCGGGGCGATTCTGCCTCTGGTGCTAGCCCTTTCCCCCGCGCAGTTCGTGTGACAGCGCCTCGAGCTCGTCGCCGCCGGCCATCTCTTGGGTGAGGTGCTCCAGCGTGATGTCGTCGTAGGTGCAGTCCAGTTTCTGCTGGCCGCGGTTCAGCAGCACGAAGTGGTCGCCGACCATGTGCGCGTGATGCGGGTTGTGCGTGATGAACACGACGCCGAATCCGGCTTCCTTGGCGGCGGTGATGTATTTCAGCACCACGCCGGACTGCTTGACGCCCAGCGCCGCGGTCGGCTCGTCGAGGATCAGCACCCGCGCACCGAAGAACACGGCCCGCGCGATCGCGACGCACTGCCGCTGACCGCCCGACAGCGAACCGATCGGCACGTCGACGTCGGGCAGATCGATGCCCATCTTCGACAGCTCGGAAAGCGTGGTGGCCCGCATCGCGTTGGCATCCAGCGACCACGGGAACGACTTCTTCCGAATCTCCTGGCCGAGGAAGAAGTTTCGCCACACCGGCATCAACGGCACGACGGCCAGGTTCTGGTACACCGTCGCGATGCCCTTGCCCAACGCGTCCTTCGGGGAGGTGAACCTCATCGACTCACCGTCGACCAGTAGCTCACCGTCGGTCTGCGGGTGATAGCCGGCGATGATCTTGATCAGCGTGGACTTGCCCGCGCCATTGTCACCGAGGATGCCCGTCACTTCGCCAGCATGAACGCGCAGCGAGATGTCCTTGAGCGCAGTTATATTGCCGTAGGACTTGCCGACATTCTTCAACTCGACCAGTGGCACCTTCCCTCCGGATGGAGCCTCTTCCACAGGCTTGTCAACAGTTGCGGTCATGGGTCACCTCTTCGCGGCGTAGTTGCGGAATGCGTTGTTGGCGATCACCGCGAACAGCAGCATCACGCCCATGAAGAACTTGAACCAGTCGGGATTCCAACCCGCGTATACGATGCCCTGCTGCACCATGCCGAAGATGAACGCACCGATCGCGGCGCCGATCGCCGTGCCGTAACCGCCAGTGAGCAGGCAGCCGCCGATCACCGCGGCAATGATGTAGATGAACTCGTTGCCGACACCTTGACCGGACTGCACGGTGTTGAACGCGAACAGCAGATGCATGCCGGCGAACCAAGCCGCGAACCCGACCAACATGAACAGCCCGATCTTCACCGCGGTCACCGGGACGCCGACCGCTCGCGCGCTCTCCTGGTCGCCACCGACGGCGAAGATCCAGTTGCCGACCCGGGTCTTGAAGAGCACATACGTCGCCACGGCGGTGAACAACAACCACCAGAGCACCGTGATACGGACGCTGACACCGGCGATGGTGAACGACGACGAGAACACCTTCTGCGCCGAGGCCCAGCCCTGCATGTCGTTGACACTCGGCGTTGCCACCTGACCCGAAATGAGTTTCGTCGCCGCCAGATTGATGCCGGTCAGCATCAGCAGTGTGCCCAGCGTGATCAAGAAGCTGGGGATCTTGGTCTTCATCACCAGGTACCCGTTGAAGAAGCCCACGGCCAGGGCGACTATCAGCGCCAGTCCAGCGCCCGCCCAGAGGTTCAAATGCAGGTTGTAGGCCAGCATCGAGGCGGCCAGCGAACTCGTGGTCACGGCCACGCCCGACGACAGGTCGAATTCGCCGCCGATCATCAGCAGCGCGACCGCGCAGGCCATGATCCCGATGGTCGAGCTGGCGTAGAGCACAGTCGCCAGCGCTTCAGGTGACCGGAAAGGCGGGGCGACGATCAAGAAGAAGATGAAGATTGCGACAGCGCCGATCGCCGCACCCATCTCGGGGCGAATAAGCAGGCGCTGTAGCCGGTTTCGTTCTTTGACTCGTTCATCGCGGACAATTTTGTGACTGGCGACGTCCAGATCGGTTTGTGTAGTCATGATTCGCTCTCTCCTGCGCGGTGGCTAACGGGTTCCGGACTTGGCCAACTCGGCAACCGCGTCGATGTTCGTCTGGTCGATGAACGACGGGCCCGTCAGAGTGGCTTGCCCGCCACCGATCAGGTTCTTGTTGTTGAGATACAGCCACAGCGAGTCGACGGCGAGGTAGCCCTGCAGGAAGGGCTGCTGGTCGACGGCCCACTTCACGTCGCCCTTCTTGATCGCGTCGACGAGCGCCGCGTTCGTGTCGAAGGTGACCACCTGCGCGGAGCTGCCTGCGTTACCGACGGACTGGACCGCGGCCAAGGCGATGGGCGCGCCCAGCGCGACGACGTGGTCGACGGACTTGTCCTGTTGAAGCTTGGCGGTGATGGTCGACTCCACCGACGGCATGTCCTTGCTGTTGACGTTCAGGATCTCGGACTGACCCTTGAAGCCCTCCTTCACACCGGCGCAGCGTGATTCGAGTGCGACCTGGCCCTGCTCCTGGATGACGCAGATGACCTTCTTGGCGCCGTCCTTGTTCAGCCGTTCGCCCGCGGCGACGCCTGCGAGCTTTTCGTCCTGGCCGAAGTACTCCTGAACGCCCATCGCCTTCCAGTCGTCGAAGCCCGAGTTGAACGCGACAACGGGAATGTTCTTGTCGATGGCAGCCTTGACCGCTGGTGCCATCGCGTCCGGCTTGGCCAGCGTGAGCGCGATTCCGTCGACACCGCTGTCGATGGCGGTCTGCACCAGGTTCGCCTGGTTCGGCGCCTCGGGGTCGTTGGAGTAGCGCAGCTCGATGTTGTCTTTGTCGGCTGCCGTCTGGGCGCCCTTGCGGATCAGGTCCCAGAACGAGTCGCCGGGCACCTCGTGGGTGATCATCGCGACCGTGGCGCGCGGCGTGTTCGCCTGTCCGGCCCCCATGCCGCCCCCGGTGTCGCGGGGCTTGCCTCCGGTGGAAGAACACGACGCGATCGCGAGCACGAGCATGCTTGCCCCGGCGACCGCCGCGAGCCGACTGAACCTCATTGTTTCTCCTTGCATCGAGTGCGGCGCAACACGCCTCCGGGGTTGATGTAATACGGCTCACAGCGGAATGTCAAGACTTTGTCCTGACATTAGGACTGCATATCAAATGTTAGAGTGCGTCGGTCATGGCCCCGAGGAGATGGGTGAAAGCGATGACTGACCTCGACTTGGCGGTCTGTTCGGAGATGGTCTTCACCGGGCTGCCGCTGATCGACCGGGTTCGGCGCATCGACGAGCTCGGCTTTTCCGTCGAGATCTGGAGCTGGCACGACAAGGACCTCGACGCCCTCGCCGCCACCGGTGCGCGGTTCTCGTCGATGACCGGTTATCTGCACGGTGACCTCGTCGACCCCACGAGTGCCGACGAGGTGGTCCGCACCGCCGAGTTGAGCATCAAAGCCGCTGCGAACGCTTGGTGTTCCACGGCTCAATCTGCACACCGCAGAGCTCGTCGACGGCAAGGCCGCGCGTCCGCGGCACCGCGCCACCGGCGAGATGTGGTTGACCGCGCGACGCGCGCTCGAGCGTATCGGTGAACTCGGCGCAACGGCAGGCGTCACGTTCTGCGTGGAGAACCTGAACACGATCGTCGACCATCCCGGCGTGCCGCTGGCCAGGGCGAAGGACACGCTGGCGCTCGTGGAAGGCGTCGGACACCCGAACGTCAAGATGATGCTCGACCTGTATCACGCCCAGATCGGCGAGGGCAATCTCATCGAGCTGGTGCGCCGCTGCGGCGACGCCATCGGCGAAATCCAGGTCGCCGACGTGCCGGGCCGCTGCGAGCCCGGCACGGGCGAGATCAACTACCCCGCGATCGCCGCGGCGCTGCGCGACATCGGGTACACCGGCACCGTCGGCCTGGAAGCGTGGGCGTCGCGCGACGGCCGCGCCGGCAGCGAAGCCGCCCTGGCGGCGTTCAGGGCGGCGTTCGCGTAGCCCCCACGTTCCGCGAAACGGAATTCCAGCAGCGAAAGCAGCGAGTAGAGGCCTGCTGGAATTCCGTTTCGCAAGGGGTTACGGGCGCCAGCCGCGCGAGGTCATGGCGTCCCATGCGCGGCGCACGGTCGCGGCGGGCCGATCCTCTTTGATGACGCGCTCGACGATGTAGCCAAGGCGCTCGATCTTCGGTATCACTCGCATGTCCTTGACGTATTGCGAACGATCCGTGCGGTGCTGATCGCCGTCGTACTCCGATAGCACCTTGAATTCTTCCCACCCCATGTCGACGGTTCGCAGCAGCGTGCCGTCGATGTCGTATATCGGTATCTGCGTCGTCGGCTTGGGTAGCCCACCGTCGATGTAGACCAGCCGCAGCCAGGTTTCGCGCGGTGAGGCCGCTCCACCGTCGACCAGAGGCAACGCGTCTTTCAGCCGTTTGACGCCGCGCGCGCCGCGATACCGCTTGGCAAGCACCAACACCTCTTCGATCGAGAAGGGTGCGGCCCGCATCAAGGCGTCCATGCGCGCGACGGCTCGGGGCCGGGGCTGATACCGACCGAGGTCGAAGGCGGTGCGCGCGACGGTCGTGACAGGCAAGCCGTCGACGCGGGTGATCTCGTCGTCGGCGATCCGTTCGTTGCGAGCCACGATGCCTGCCGGCGGATGGGTGCACTCGTAGATCAGCTCGATCGGCGTCAGAGCGTCGACCCACTCGGCGCCGTGAATCGCCGATGCCGCGACGCCGGTGACGATTGCCCGTCGCTTCGACCACAGCCACGCCCCAACAGCGCGGTCGCTCAGCGTCAGTTCCCGTCCCCGCGGCGCGTGGACGTTGGGCAGGAATGGGCGATACCAGCGCGCAAGCTCGTGTCGGGTGACGATGCCGTTCGCCACCGCCTCGGTGCCGACAAGTATCTCCCCCACATCCAGATATAGACGCCGGCACACCCACCTCCGCTCCCGTCCCCCGCGAAACGGAATTCCAGCAGGGCATCACTCGCAATTCCGCTGCTGGAATTCCGTTTCGCGGAAGACCTAGCCGCGGGGAGATCTAGCGGTCGACGAGGGTGGTGTCGAAGTAGTAGCGCGACGCGCGGTAGACGTGTGTGCCGAACTCGACGGCCGAACCCGAATCGTCGAACGCCGTTCGCGCCATGGTCAGCAGCGGCGCGCCGGGCTTCTCGTCGAGCAGCTTGGCCTCGGCCCGCGTCGCACCCCGGGCGCCGATGCGCTGCCGGGCGAGGCGGATGTGCACACCGCGGGCGCGCAGCGACTGATATAGGCCGTTGCTCTCCAGCTCCTCGGCGTCCGGCGCGATGTCGACGGGAAGGTGGTTCGTCATCACCGCAAGGGGCTCGCCGTTGGCGCAGCGCAGCCGGTGGATCGACACCACCTCGGTGTCGTCCTTCAGGCTCAGCTCGCGCGTGACCTCGTCATCGGGTGGGCCGACGTGGTACTCGAGCAGTTGAGTGGTCGGTTCCTGGCCTGCCCGCGTCAGGTCGTCGTAGAGGCTCGTCAACTCGACGCGGCGGTGTACCGGGCTCTGCACGACCTGGGTGCCGACCCCGCGCTTGCGGACCAGCAGGCCCTTGTCGACGAGTTCCTGGATGGCGCGGCGGGTCGTCGGCCGCGACAAGGTGAGCCTTTTCGCCAGCGCCAGTTCGTTTTCGAAGCGGTCCCCGGGTGCGAGTTCGCCGTCGCGAATGGCTGCCTCGATCGCCTGGGCGAGCTGATAGTAGAGGGGGACAGGGCTTGACCTGTCGAGCTCCACTGCCAAAGGCACGGTGTCTCCGATCTCGGGTCCGACCAGCTAACGGTAGCTGCATAGTAACACCGCACGAGCAAACGTTAGAATGTCAGGACAAACTATTGACAGGCCCGAGTGTCGCAGGGCACAGTCGTACGAAAGCGCCACCAACGACCCGCCGGAGAGCGATCTTGACTAGCACGCAGCCGTTCGACGTACTCGCCATCGGGCGCAGCGGCGTCGACATCTATCCCCTTCAGGTCGGCGTCGGCCTCGAGCACGTCGAATCGTTCGGCAAGTTCCTCGGGGGCAGCGCCGCCAACGTCACGGTGGCCGCCGCCCGGCTGGGCAATCGCGCCGCGCTGATCTCCGGCGTCGGCGATGACCCGTTCGGCGGGTTCGTCCGCAACGAGCTCGCAGGACTCGGCGTCGACAACCGCTACGTGTCGACCCACGACGAGTACCCGACGCCGGTCACGTTCTGCGAGATCTTCCCGCCGGACAACTTCCCGCTGTACTTCTACCGCCGCCCGAGCGCACCAGACCTGCAGATCATCCCCGACGAGCTCGATCTCGACGCTGTGCGGTCGGCCAGACTGTATTGGTCGACGGTCACCGGCCTGTCCGAAGAGCCAAGCCGCAGCGCGCATTTCGCCGCATGGGAGGCGCGCCAACGCATTCCGCTGACCGTCCTCGATTTGGACTACCGGCCGATGTTCTGGGCGTCGCCCGCCGCCGCGACCGAACAGGTGCAGAAGGCGCTGCCGCATGTGACCGTCGCGGTCGGCAACCGCGAGGAGTGCGAAGTCGCCGTCGGCGAGAGCAATCCGCAGCGCGCGGCCGATGCGCTGCTGGACCTGGGTGTCGAGCTGGCCATCGTGAAGCAGGGCCCCCGCGGGGTGCTGGGCAAGACTCGACACTCGTCGGTGACCGTGCTCCCCAATGAAGTCGACGTCGTCAATGGACTCGGTGCCGGAGACGCGTTCGGCGGCAGCCTGTGTCACGGTTTGCTGCACGGCTGGCCGCTGGAGAAGACCCTGCGGTACGCGAACGCCGCCGGCGCGATCGTCGCGTCGCGGCTCGAGTGCTCGACCGCGATGCCGACGGCCGCCGAGGTCGCCGAACTCGCCGACCAGACCGCGGTGGAGGCCGTCAATGTCTAACGCCGTCTGCACGGACTACGCGGGCATCACCGAGGTGCGCGCTTCGGATCCACACGCGATCGAACGCGCATGGCAGACCCGCGCCGTTCGGCCCGCCGTGCGCGGCAATGGCCGGCTGATGATCGTCGCCGCCGACCACCCCGCGCGTGGCGCACTCGCCGTCGGCTCGCGGCCGACCGCCATGAACAGCCGCACCGACCTGCTGGACCGGTTGCGGGCTGCGCTCGCCGACCCCGGCGTGGACGGCGTGCTGGCCACCTCCGACATCCTCGACGACCTGCTGCTGCTCGGCGCACTCGAAGACAAGGTCGTGTTCTCCTCGATGAACCGCGGTGGCCTGGCCGGCGCGCAATTCGAACTCGACGACCGCATGACGGCCGCCACCGCAGCGGCCACCGCCGCCGCGCGGATGAACGGCGGAAAGATGTTGTGCCGCATCGACCTCGACGATCCGGGCACGGTTGCGACCCTGGAGTCATGTGCGCAGGCCATCGACGCGCTGGCCTCGCACGGGCTGATCGCGATGGTCGAGCCGTTCATGTCGTCGCGGGTGAACGGCAAGGTGCGCAACGACCTCAGCCCCGACGCCGTGATCAAGTCCGTGCACATCGGCCAGGGCCTCGGCGCCACGTCCGCATACACCTGGATGAAACTTCCGGTCGTCGACGAAATGGACCGCGTCATGGAGTCGACCACATTGCCGACCCTCTTGCTCGGCGGCGACCCGACCGACCCGGACGAGGCGTTCGCCAGCTGGGAGAAGGCGTTGGCGTTGCCGTCGGTGCGCGGTCTCATCGTGGGCCGCACCCTGTTGTACCCCGCGGATGACGACGTCAGCTCGGCCGTGTCCACTGCAGTCTCAATGGTGAGGTGACATGCATAGCAAGTACTACATCCCCGCAAAAAGCGCCGCGCTGCCCTACACCGTCGACGTCACGCCCGAATCCGCTGGCTGGTCGGAGGCCAGCCTGCAGGTGGTGGAACTGCAACCGACGCAAGAACTCTCGTTGGACACCACCGGCATCGAGGTGATGGTCCTGCCGCTGGCCGGTGGAGGCAGCGTGGAGTGCAGCGGCGAGGTGTTCGAACTGTCACCGCGCGCATCGGTTTTCGACGGCCCTGCCGACATGGCCTACATCGGTATCGGCCAGAGCTACACGCTGCGCGGCGAGGGCCGGATTGCGATCTGCGGCGCCCGCGCCAAGACCCAGCTACCCAACCGCAGGGTAGCCGCCGCCGAAGTCCCCGTCGAGTTGCGCGGCACCGGAAACTGCAGCAGGCAGGTGCACAACTTCGGCACCGCAGGCGTTTTCGAAGCCGACTCGCTGATCGCCTGTGAGGTGATCACACCCGGTGGCAACTGGTCGAGCTACCCCGCTCACAAGCACGACGAAGAGTCACCGGTCGAGTCCGCGCTCGAAGAGATCTATTACTTCGAGATCGCCTCCGGCCCAGACGATTCGCGCGGCTTCGGTTATCACCGCGTGTACGGCACCCCGAGCAGGCCGATCGAAGTCCTCGAAGAGGTGCGCACCGGCGACGTCGTCCTGGTCCCGCACGGCTACCACGGCCCGTCGGTCGCAGCGCCCGGCTATCACATGTATTACCTGAACGTGATGGCCGGACCCGGCGAAGAACGGGCGTGGAAGATCGTCGACGACCCCGAGCACGCCTGGTTGCGCGGCACCTGGGAGGACCAGGCCGTCGACCCTCGGCTGCCCCTTCGTGCACCACAAGGAGTCTGACGTGGTTTCCAAGGCATCCGCGTTCAAAGCGCCGCACAACGAGCCGACCGTGCGGCTCACCGTGTCGCAGGCCGTCGTTCGTTTCCTGGCCAACCAGTACGTCGAGCGCGACGGTGAACGGAGCAAGTTCTTCGCCGGCTGCTTCGGCATCTTCGGTCACGGCAATGTCGCCGGCATGGGCCAGGCGCTGTTGCAGGCTGAGGTCGGGGCGGCCGAAAGCGGCACCGAACCCGCACTGCGATATGTGTTGGGCCGCAACGAGCAAGCGATGGTGCACACCGCTGCCGCATACGCCCGCCAGATGGACCGCCTGCAGGCATGGGCGGTGACCGCGAGCATCGGACCGGGCTCGACGAACATGCTCACCGGTGCGGCGCTGGCCACCATCAACCGCTTACCGGTTCTGCTGCTGCCGTCCGACACGTTCGCGACGCGCGTCAGCGCACCGGTGCTCCAGGATCTCGAACAGCCGCACGACAACGAGATGACCGTCAACGACGCGTTCAAGCCGCTGTCGCGGTTCTTCGACCGGGTGTGGCGGCCGGAGCAACTGCCCTCCGCGCTGATCGGCGCGATGCGGGTGCTCACCGATCCGGTCGAGACGGGTGCGGCCACCATCGCGCTGCCCCAGGACGTGCAGGCCGAGGCGTTCGACTGTCCCGAATCGCTGTTCGCCGAACGCACGTGGCACGTGGCGCGCCCGCTGCCCGAGCGCTCGATGGTCGCCACGGCCGCCGAGATCATCCGGTCGGCCAAAAACCCGCTCATCGTGGCGGGCGGTGGTGTCATCTACTCCGGTGCAAGCGATGCACTGACGGCATTCGTCCAGCAGACCGGCATTCCGGTCGCCGAGACGCAGGCGGGCAAGGGCTCACTCCCTTACGACCATCCGCAGTCCGTCGGCGCCGTCGGCTCGACGGGCACCACCGCCGCGAACGCACTGGCCGCCGAGGCCGACGTCGTCATCGGAATCGGTACCCGCTACAGCGATTTCACCAGCGCGTCGCGGACAGCGTTCAACAACGCGGACGTCCGGTTCGTCAACATCAACGTCGCCTCGTTCGACGCGGTGAAACAGGGCGGCCTGTCGGTGGTGGCGGACGCCCGCGAAGCCGTCGAAGCATTGGCCGATGCGCTGAGCGACTATTCGGTCGGCGACGACTACCGCACGCGGATACGCGAACTCGCTTCGGAGTGGGACGACACCGTCACCGCGGCCTACCGCGTCGAGGACGACGGCAGTGCGCTGAATCAGAGCCAGGTCATCGGGCTGGCCAACAGCTTGTCCGATCCGCGTGACGTGGTGGTGTGTGCGGCCGGCTCGATGCCAGGCGACCTGCACAAGCTGTGGCGCACCCGCGACCGCAAGGGCTATCACGTGGAGTACGGCTACTCGTGCATGGGCTATGAGGTGGCGGGCGGCATCGGTGTGCGGATGGCCGCCCCCGACCGCGACGTGTTCGTCATGGTGGGCGATGGTTCCTACCTGATGATGGCCACCGAGTTGGTGACCGCGGTGCAAGAAGGTGTCAAGGTCATCCTCGTGCTGGTGCAGAACCATGGCTTCGCCTCCATCGGCTCGCTGTCGGAGTCGTTGGGCTCGCAGCGATTCGGCACGTCCTACCGCTTCCGCGACGACTCGGGCCGGCTGGCGGGCGACAAGCTTCCCGTCGATCTGGCGGCCAACGCCGCCAGCCTCGGCGCCGAGGTGATCAAGGTGACGACGGCAGCGGAGTTCACCGACGCGGTCAAGGTGGCCAAGGCCAACGAGCGCACCACGGTGATCCACGTCGAAACCGATCCGTTGATCTACGCGCCGGACAGCCAATCCTGGTGGGACGTACCGGTCAGCGAGACCTCCACGCTGGATTCGACCCAGCAGGCGTATCAGACCTACGCGGAGTGGAAGAAGGTCCAGCGCCCCTACACCAAGCCCTACGACTCGAAGGATTAATCGGCGCATGAGCACCATTCTTGTCGGCTCGGCACCGGATTCCTGGGGCGTCTGGTTCCCCGACGATCCGGGCCAGACTCCGTATACGCGCTTCCTCGACGAGGTCGCGGCGTCGGGCTACAAGTGGATCGAGTTGGGCCCGTTCGGATACCTGCCCACCGACCCCAAGCAGCTCTCCGACGAGCTCGCCGCACGCGACCTGAAGCTCTCGGCGGGCACGGTTTTCGAGCATCTGCATCAGTCCGAATCCCGTGGCGATTCGGCATGGAACTCAGTGTGGAAGCAGATCGAGGACGTCGCCAGGCTGACGGCCGCCGTCGGCGGCAACCACGTCGTCGTCATCCCCGAGATGTGGCGCGACCCGTCCACCGGCGCCGTGCTCGAGGACCGCAATCTGACCGCCGAGCAGTGGCGGAAGAAGACCACCGGCATGAACGAGCTCGGCAAGGCGATGTTCGAAAGCTACGGCGTGCGTGCGCAATACCATCCGCACGCCGACAGCCACGTCGACACCGAGGAGAACGTCTACCGCTTCCTCGACGGCACCGAACGCGAGTTCGTCAACCTGTGCCTGGACACCGGCCACATCAGCTACTGCGGCGGCGACAACATCGCGATCATCGAGCGCGCCCCGGAGCGGATCGGCTATCTGCACCTCAAGCAGGTCGATCCCGAGGTCCAGGCGAAGGTGATCGCCGAGGACCTGCCGTTCGGTGAGGCGGTGAAGCTCGGTGCGATGACCGAACCGCCACGCGGGATTCCGGAGATGCCGCCGCTGCTGAACGCCATCGAGAAGCTCGGCATCGACGTGTTCGCGATCGTCGAACAGGACATGTATCCCTGTGAGGTCGACGCGCCGCTGCCGATCGCCAAACGCACGCGTCAGTACCTGGGCTCGTGCGGTGTCCCGTCCGTGAAATTCGTCTAGACACAACGCTGAGGAAGAATGATGTCCGATCTCCGCATCGCCGTGCTCGGCGTCGGCGTGATGGGTGCTGATCACGTCGCCCGAATCACCGGCCGTATCAGCAACGCCCATGTCGCCGTCGTCAACGACTACCTCGCGGAGAAGGCCGAGCAGGTCGCCGCGTCGGTGCCGGGTGCCCGTGCGGTGGGTGACCCACTGGACGCCATCGCCGACCCCGACGTCGACGCCGTCGTGCTCGCCACCCCTGGACCGACGCACGATAAACAACTGCTGGCCTGTCTCGAACACGGCAAGCCGGTGTTGTGCGAGAAGCCGCTGACCACTGACGTGGAAACCTCGCTCGCGGTGGTCAAGCGGGAGGCAGAACTCGGCAAGAAGCTGATCCAGGTTGGGTTCATGCGCCGGTTCGACCACGAGTACGACCAGCTCAAGGCGTTGATCGACGGCGGCGAATTCGGTCAGCCTCTGGTGCTGCACTGCGTGCATCGCAACCCCGCCGTTCCGCCGACGTTCGACAGCGCCATGGTGGTGCGGGATTCGCTGGTGCATGAGGTCGATGTCACGCGTTTCCTCTTCGACGAGGAGATCGCCTCAATCCAGATAATCCAGCCCGCACCGAATCCAGTTGCACCGCAGGGGCTTGCCGATCCGCAGATTGCGATCATGCGCACCGAGTCCGGCAAGTTTGTCGACGTCGAGCTGTTCGTCACGACCGGTGTCGGCTACGAGGTGCGCACCGAGCTCGTGGCCGAGAAGGGTAGCGCCATGATCGGGCTGGACGTCGGCCTGGTACGCAAGGGCGCACCGGGCAACTGGGGTGGCCGAATCACTCCCGGCTTCCGGGAACGCTTCGGACAGGCCTACGACACCGAGTTCCAGCGGTGGGTCGACGCGGTGCACGCTGGCGTCAATGTCGACGGGCCGGACGCGTGGGACGGCTACGCGGCGGCCGCGGTCTGCGAGGCCGGCGTCGAATCATTGCACAGCGGCAGGCCCGTCCAGGTGCAGATCGTCGACCCCGTGTCGATCAAGGGGACGTGAGATGAAGATCGCACTGGATCCCACGCCGTTTCACCATGACTACGAGCTGCTCGAATTCCCCCGGCTGGTGGCGGAATTGGGCTACGAGCATCTGCAGCTGACGCCGCATCGGGACTTCATCCCGTTCTTCAACCACCCGCGCGCCGACGACGATCTGGTCGCACAGTTCCGCAAGGCGTGCGCCGATGCGGATGTGGGGATTGCATCGGTGCTACCGGTGCTGCGCTGGTCCGGTCCCGACGAAGACGCCCGCGAGGCCGCGGTGCGCAACTGGAAGCGCGTCGTGCAGATCACCGTCGACCTCGGCGTCAACGTCATCAACACCGAGTTCTCCGGTCGCCCCGAGCGCGCCGAGGAATCCGAACGGGCGTTCTTCCGATCCATGGAAGAGCTGGTGCCGATCTTCGAGCGTGAAGGCATCGACGTCCGAATCGACCCGCACCCCGACGATTTCGTCGAGGACGGGATGGAGGCGCTGCGAATCATCCGCGGCGTGAACTCCCCCAACATCGGGATGGTCTATGTCGCCTGCCACAGCTACCACATGGGCGGCAAGATGGGCGAGATCATCCGCGCCGCGGGCGACAAGCTACGGCTGGTGCATGTTGCCGACACCATGGACCACCGCCGCAGTCACGGCCTGCGCTACATCACCAACCCGCCGGGTAACCCGGCGCGGGTGCATCAGCACCTCAAGATCGGTGACGGCGACGTCGACTGGGGCGAGTTCTTCGGGGCCCTGGCCGACATCGATTTCTATCAGCGGCCCGACACCGTCATGGTGTCGTCGGTCTTCGCCGAGGACGAGAACGCCCACGAGGTGTCCCGCTACCAACTGAACACCATGAACGACTACATCGAGGAGCACGGGAAGTGACCATGAGCAAGACCATTTCGCATTGGATCGACAACAAGCCCTTCGTCGGCGACAGCAGCGCGACCGCGCCGGTGACCAATCCCGCGACCGGTGCGGTGACCGGGCAGGTTGCGCTGGCCAGCGTCGAGGATGCCCGCGCCGTGATCGACGCGGCGGCTGCGGCGTTCCCGGCGTGGCGGGACACCTCGCTGGCCAAAAGGGTCCAGGTGCTCTTCAAGTTCAGGGAGTTGCTCAACGAGCGCAAGGGCGAGCTGGCCGAGATCATCACCAGCGAGCACGGCAAGGTCGTCTCCGATGCACTCGGCGAGGTGTCGCGCGGCCAGGAGGTCGTCGAATTCACCTGCGGCATACCGCATCTGCTCAAGGGCGGGTTCACCGAGAACGCCTCGACCAAGGTCGACGTGTACTCGATCCGCCAGCCGCTCGGACCGGTCGGCATCATCAGCCCGTTCAACTTCCCGGCCATGGTGCCGATGTGGTTTTTCCCCATCGCGATCGCATGCGGCAACACCGTGGTGCTCAAGCCGTCCGAGAAGGACCCGTCGGCGTCGCTGTGGCTGGCCGAGCTGTGGGCCGAAGCCGGGCTGCCGCCAGGGGTTTTCAACGTGCTGCAGGGCGACAAGACCGCCGTCGACGAACTGCTGACCAACAAGGCCATCAAGTCGGTGAGCTTCGTCGGCTCCACCCCGATCGCGCAGTACGTCTACCAGACCGGTACCGCGCACGGTAAGCGCGTGCAGGCCCTCGGCGGCGCGAAGAACCATGCGGTGATCCTGCCCGACGCCGATTTGGACCTGGCGGCCGACGCGATGGTCAACGCCGGCTTTGGCTCGGCGGGCGAACGCTGCATGGCGATCTCGGCCGCGGTTGCGGTCGGCCCGATCGCCGACGATCTGGTCGCCAAGATCGCCGAGCGGGCCAGGACCATCAAAACCGGTGACGGCACCAAGGATTCCGATATGGGCCCGCTGGTCACCAAGGTGCATCGCGACAAGGTCGCCTCCTACATCGACGCGGGCGAGGCCGACGGCGCCAAGATCGTCGTCGACGGCCGCACCGTGACCGCCGACGGCGGGCAGGACGGCTTCTGGCTGGGCCCGACCCTGATCGACCACGTCACCCCCGAGATGAGCGTCTACACCGACGAGATCTTCGGACCCGTGCTGTCGGTCGTGCGCGTCGAGTCCTACGACGAGGCCATGGATCTGATCAACTCCAACCCCTATGGCAACGGCACGGCGATCTTCACCAACGACGGCGGTGCCGCGCGGCGGTTCCAGAACGAGGTGGAGGTCGGCATGATCGGCATCAACGTGCCGATCCCGGTGCCGATGGCCTACTACAGCTTCGGCGGCTGGAAGGCCTCGCTGTTCGGAGATGCCCACGCCCACGGCGCCGACGGTGTGCACTTCTTCACCCGCGGCAAGGCCATCACCAGCCGCTGGCTCGACCCGAGCCACGGCGGTCTGGAACTCGGCTTCCCGCAGAACAAGTAGCTCAGGACCAGTCACCCAGCACCGCGAGCGACCTGGGCCTCGACGTGAGCGAGACAAGTCGCGCACCAATGGCCGCAGGCACGGTGGGCGGCGGTCAAGGCGCCGATATCGGCATGCCTGATCTCGTCGCCACCGCGTGGACCAGTGCGGGCACCACGTCCCCGATGAATACCCCTGCTACCAGTCCGGTGCCGATCGCGGAACGTGTTGCGGCGGTGGCCGATGCGGGTTACTGCGGCTTCGGTCTGATCGCCGACGACCTCGCCGTCGTGCGCGACACCATCGGGTACGCGGCGTTGCGAGCGCTGATGGCCGACCACGGGCTGACCCACATCGAGATCGAGCTGCTCGAGCGCTGGTGGATACCGCGAGGCGCACCGGGCCACACGTACGAGATCCGTGACCTGCTCATGGATGCCGCCGACACGCTGGCACCGGCCTTCATCAAGATCGGTTCGCAGAACGGGCCGACGTTCGACGATCCGCGCCAACTCGTGGCGCCACTGATCGAGCTGGCCGACGAAGCGGCGGCACATGGCACGCGGGTGGCCATCGAGACGATGCCGTTCTCCGCGATCACGACGGTCCCCATGGGCGTCGAGATCATCGAGGCGGCGAATCACCCCGCCGCGGGTCTGGTCATCGACGCGTGGCACGTCTTTCGCGCGCAGACATCGCTGACCGAACTGACGGCCGTTGTGAAGCCGCACCACGTCTGCGGCGTCGAACTCAACGACGCAGCGCCCGACGTCGTCGGCACGCTGTTCGAGGACACCGTCGATCGGCGGCTTCTCTGTGGCGCGGGATGCTTCGACCTGCAAGGCCTGATCGCGCTGCTGCGCGACAAGGGTTTTGACGGGCCGTGGGGTGTGGAGATCCTGTCGACGTCCCACCGCCAGCTTCCGGTGGGCCAGGCCGTCAAGCTGGCCGCCGAGTCGGCGCTGACGGTGCTCTGACCTAGCCGCCGAGTGCGGGGGCTGCGGGTTAACAGGTGACCGCGATGGCGCGGACACGGCCCCCACACTCGACGGCGTCGTCGGATAGTCCGTCACAGGATGTAGAGCATCTCCTGGTAGGTGGGCAGCGGCCACAAGTCGTCGGCCACAACGCCCTCCAGCGTGTCGGCGGCAGCGCGCACCTCGTCCATCGCGGGAAGTAGGGCCTGCTGTGCGTGCGTGGCTTCGTCGAAGGCCGACTCGGCCGAGTGGTCCGACAGCGCCGCCGTCAAACCGGCTAAAGCACCGGACAATTCGGTGATCGGCGTCGACACGCGCACCAGCAGTGTGGTGTCCGCGTCCAAACCCGCCGCCTTGAGCGTCGCGACGTTCTGCGCCAACTCGGTCTGGTAGCGAACGGCAGCGGGCAGGATGACGGTGGTGCCGATCTCCAGCGCGAGCTTGGCCTCGACGCCGATGGTCAACGCGTACTGCTCGAGCCTGACCTCGTAACGGCTGTACAGCTCACGCTCGTTGAACACGCTGTACTTCTCGAACAGCTCGAGCGTTTCCGGCTTGACCAGCTCGGGCAGCGCGTCGAGAGTGGTCTTGAGGTTCGGCAAACCCCGCGCCGCCGCTTCGACCTGCCAATTCTCCGAATAGCCGTCGCCGTTGAACACCACCGCGCCGTGCTCGGTGATGATATCGGTCAGCACTTGCTGCACGGCCTTGTCGAAGTCTTGGCCTGCGTCGACCGCCTCCTCGAGCATCGTGGCGAGGTAGTCGAACGACTCCGCCATGATCGTGTTGAGGATCGTCATCGGCACCGCGACGGTCTGCCCCGAGCCGGGGGCGCGGAACTCAAACCTGTTGCCGGTGAAGGCGAACGGGCTGGTGCGGTTGCGGTCGCCGGGATCGGTCGGCAACACCGGCAGGGTGTCGACGCCGATGATCATCGAGCCCTTCTCCTTCGACGACGTTGCCGCACCCTTGGCGATCTGGTCGAACACGTCGGCCAGTTGATCGCCGAGGAAGATCGAGATGATCGCCGGCGGTGCTTCGTTCGCGCCAAGCCGATGGTCGTTGGTCGCCGATGCCACCGAAACCCGAAGCAGCCCCGCGTATTTGTGCACCGCGCGAATGACCGCCGCGCAGAACACCAAGAACTGGGCGTTCTCGTGGGGCGTGTCGCCGGGCACGAGCAGGCTGCCGAGATCAGCATTACCCATCGAGAAGTTGACGTGCTTGCCGGAACCGTTGACGCCCGCGAACGGCTTCTCGTGGAACAAGCACTCCATCCCGTGTTTCTTGGCCAGCGTCTTGAAGACCGTCATCAACAACTGCTGATGATCGGAGGCGAGATTGGCCCGCTCGAACATCGGCGCCACCTCGAACTGGCCCGGTGCCACCTCGTTGTGTCGCGTCTTGGCCGGAATACCGAGCTTGAACAGTTCTCGCTCGGTGTCCATCATGAAACCCAGAACACGCTCGGGCACGGCGCCGAAGTAATGATCGTCGAATTCCTGGCCCTTCGGCGGCTTCGCTCCGAACAGTGTGCGGCCCGCATTGATCAGGTCCGGACGGGCGAGGAAGAAATGCCGGTCAACCAGGAAGTACTCCTGCTCGGGCCCGCAGAACGACACCACCTTCTCGAGATCGGTGTGCCCGAACAGCTTCAAGATGCGTTCGGCGTGCATCCCCATGGCTTGCTGACTTCGCAGCAGCGGCGTCTTGTAGTCCAGCGCCTCGCCGGTCATCGAGACGAAAACCGTTGGGATGCAGAGTGTATTGCCGTTCGGATTTTCCAGGATGTAAGCCGGGCTGGTGACGTCCCAGCCCGTGTAGCCGCGAGCCTCGAACGTGCTGCGCAGCCCACCGGACGGGAAGCTGGACGCGTCGGGCTCACCCTGGATCAAGGTCTTGCCCGCGAACTCGGCAAGGGTTTGGCCGTCGGAGACCGGCTCGAGGAAGCTGTCGTGCTTTTCGGCCGTCAGACCGGTCATCGGATAGAACACGTGCGCGTAGTGGGTGGCGCCCTTCTCGAGGGCCCAGTCCTTCATCGCCGCGGCGACGGAGTCGGCGACCGACGGGTCGAGCTTCGCGCCCTTCTCGATCGTCGCAACGACGGACTTGTACACCGATTTCGGCAACCGCGCCTGCATCTCGGCCTTGGTGAAGACGTTGGCGCCGAATATCGACCCCGGTTCCTCTCCCATGACGAAACTGATCGCCGGCGGCACGTACGCCTCGACGTTGTTGATCGCCTGCAGCCGGACGGCATTTCCGCTCAATTGAGTTCCTATCCATGGTGCGTCCGCTTCGATTCAACGGACGGTTGACCGGCCAACACTAGGAACCTTCGATGGCAAACTTGTTACGCGCGCATCAACGTCAGAATGCGGACCCCTATGCGAGCGGGGCGCCTTCACGAGCAAATGGAGCCGACGCCCGTCTGCGGCCCGCCACGTAGCGTGTAGGGATGCGGCGGCTCGCTGCGGCAGCAGCCTTGATTCTGATCGCCGGAGGTTGCGGCCAACAACCACTGACCGATAGCCCCGCGCCGCCCGCGGCGTCGGCACCGGCGCCCGTTATGCCCAGCGAGGTGCCGACCGAGGGCACGCGGCCGCCCGCCGACAATCTGCCGCGGGCCGCCGAGCCGCAGTCGGCGCCACCCCAGACGGCTCCGATCCCCGGGCGCACCGTGCCCGTCGGTCAGGCACCCGAAGGTGTCGTCGTCGACGCGGCCACCCGCATGGTCGCCGTCGCCAAGCGAAACCCGAACGAACTCGTCCTGCTCAACGCCGACACCGGCGAGGTCGCCAACCGCGTGCCCCTGCCCGGCTTTGTCCGGCATCTGCAACTGGCCGACCCCGGTGGACCCGTGCTCGTGCCCGTCGAAAGCGCCAACGCGCTCGTCCGCGTCGAGTTGCCGAGCGGACGCGCACTGCCGCAGGTCGTCACCGGCATCGTTCCGCACGACGCGTCGCAAGCCGCGAACGGCACCGTGTTCGTCGCCAACGAGCACGGGGGAACCGTCGCGGTGCTGCGCGGCGAGGAGGTCGTGAAGGTCTTCGCCGACACGGTGCAACCCGCCGGGCTGGCGTCGGTCGGTCGATCCATGGGGCTCATCGACGTCCGCAAGAATGACCTGACCATCTACGACACCGAGAACCTGTCCATCGTCGGGTCCGCCCCGGCCGGCGACGGGCCCACCCATCTGGTGGCCGACAAGCATGGCCGGCTCATCGCGGCCGACACCCGGGGCAACGCGGTGCGCGTCTTCGAGCCGCTGCCGACGCCGCATCAGGTCGGCGAGGTCGCCCAGCCGGGCGGACCGTACGGCATCGCCTACGACCCGACCCGCGACCAGCTGTGGGTCGCCTCGTCGGGCACCAACGAGGTGGTCGGCTACGACATGAGCCAGCCGACGCCGCGCGAAGTGCGACGCCTGCCGACTGTGCAGAACCCCTACACGTTGGGCGTCGACGCCAACACCGGCAGGCTGTTCATCGCCGGTGTGACAGGCGGAGTGGTGCAGGTGATCGATCCGTAGGCTGGAGTCATGGGACGAGTGACTGCGCGTCGACGCGCCAGCCACGTCACTTCCGACGACGCGGTGACGCGGCCGGAGACGCTGGTCGTCGAAGAGCCTCTGGAGATCCGCGTCAACGGCAAACCGATCACCGTGACGATGCGGACGCCGGGCTCGGATGTTGAACTGGCGCAAGGCTTTCTGCTGACCGAGGGGGTCATCGGGCACCGCGACGACCTTGTCACCGTGCGCTACTGCAGGGGCACTGGGCCCGACAACCTGAACACCTACAACGTGCTCGACGCGACCCTGTCCCCCGGCGTCGAGTTGCCGCAGGTGGACATCAGCCGCAACTTCTATACGACGTCGTCGTGCGGCGTGTGCGGCAAGGCGTCACTGGACGCGGTGCGCACGATCAGCCGCTACGCGCCCGGCGATGACGCCTCGCAGGTCAAGGCCGAGACGCTGTCTGCGATGCCTGATCTACTGCGCGCCGAGCAGAAGGTGTTCGCCAGCACCGGCGGCTTGCATGGCGCCGCGCTGTTCGACTCCGGCGGCACCGTGCTCGCCGTGCGTGAGGACATCGGCAGGCACAACGCCGTCGACAAGGTCATCGGCTGGGCCGTGGAGCGAAACAAAATCCCGCTGACCGGCACGGTTTTGCTGGTCAGCGGCCGCGCGTCATTCGAATTGACGCAGAAGGCGGTGATGGCGGGCATTCCGGTGCTCGCGGCGGTGTCGGCGCCGTCGTCGCTGTCGGTCGATCTGGCCAGCCAGTCCGGCGTGACGCTGGTGGCCTTCCTGCGCGGCGCGTCGATGAACGTCTACACCCGGCCGGACCGCATCAGGCGCTAGCGATTTCGGCGTGGTTGGTTGCGCTCACCGCAACCAACCACGCCCAAATCGCGGCCCCTACTCGCAATCTCCACCCGATCTCCATAGGACCTCCAAGCCCGCGCACCCGGTGATCGCCGACGATCGACTCCCATCGCAATCAACGATCGAAGGGAGCACGAATGATGGCGGAGATCGCACCGCTGATCCACGAGGTGGCCGGCGAACGCGTGGTGATCTCATGACGTGCGCCGACCCGTTCAACCGCCCACCCGACTCGGGTAGTCGACTACGCGTGCCGGCCGAGCAATGCCCCGAAAAGGTGGATACGTGGTCGACAACCTGCAACTCGTCGCCGTCGTGGCCTACCTGCTGTGGTGTTTGTGTGCCTCGCTGAGTGACAGGTTCGAAGTCCCTGAGGACCACCGCACAGATATTTACGAAAGCGACAAAAACGCAAAAGTTGGGCAGCAGTATGCCGCACCATGGGGCCACGGGGGCCGAAAGGAGTCCGATGACTGAACTCAAGACGCCGACGGCAGTGCTGCATGAAGGACCGCGAAGCCTCTCCGAGCACGAGATCGCCGACATCGAGCGGCGAGATCTCCAGGAGATCCGGCAGGTCGATATCGACGACGTGATCGAGCACGTCCACCACGGCCTGCGGAAGCTGCCGGACTTCGTCACCCTGTATCGCAAATACCTGAAACAACGCTGGGACGTCTACGAACTGGACTTCACTCAGGACCGCATCGACTGGACCGAGAAGATGACCGACGACGAGCGGGAGTCCTTCGTGGGGATCGCGTCCGGATTCCACCACGGCGAGCGGCAGGTGGAGATCGAGCTGCCGGTCTTCATGATCGGCGCGACCGAAGAAGAGAAGCTCCACATCGCCGCGCAGATCGAGGACGAGGCGCGGCACACCGTCTTCTTCGATCGCTTCTACCGCGAGGTCGTCGGTATCGAGGGCGCCGACATCATGGAGGTGCTCGACAAGTCGTTCCCGTGGGTGCAGGAGACGTTCGTCGGACCGTTCGGACTGCTGGCCTACCAGGCCGACGAGTTGCGCAGGAATCCCCACGACCAACGGGCCAGGGTGCGGTACGGGACGACGTACTTCCTCTGGATCGAGGGCGTGCTGGCGTTGTCGGTGATGAAAGTGACGTTGTCGTATGCCCGTTGGCGAGGATTCCTGCCGGCGTACTACACCGGATTCACCGCGACGTGCCGAGACGAGTCGCGTCATGTTCAGGGCGGGATGCGCTTCCTGCAGGACGCGGTGCGGCGTGACCCGACAATGCTCGCCGAGATTCACGACACGTTGCGCACGATCCTGACGATCAGTGGGGTCTCCAGCCGCAAGCTCTACTACGAGCCGCTGGGCTGGACCGAGGACGAGGTTCGGGTGCTGCTGATTCAGCAGTTGCGGCGTAAGTGCAACGACGTCGGCCTCAGGTTGTCGCAGGAACTCGAGGATCTGCTGGTGCAGATCGAGCCGGTGCTGGCGGGAGGCTGATCATGGCGAAGTTCTTCAGCCAGCAGTGGGCAGAGGAGGTTCGGGCGTCGCTGGAAGCCGGCCCGGATGCCGAGGCGTTGGCGGGCAAGTTGCAGGAGTACTGGGATTTCTACAACCTGATCCGCTACACGTATTCGTCGTCGTGGGCACTCGGAGCGCGTGAGCTGCCAGCCGAATTAGGCGGCGGCACAAGGTATCTCGCTGTCGAATGGAACGAAGGACACATCAACGAGTGCCGCGTGCTCGACGAGACCGAACCCGTCGAAGCGACTTACGTGCTTGCGGCCGACTATCACGACTGGAAAGCGTTGTTCGAGGGGTACGACGCGCTACGGACCGTGATGTACCGCAAGCTGCTGCTCGACGAGGGCGATCTCCTGGAGTTCTTCAAGGGCATCTACTTCTTCGTCGAGTGCCTGGCGTTGATCGCCAAGGTCGCGACGGAGTTCCCGGCGAACGCCGCCGTGCCCGCTGCGGTCTGAGCGCGAGCAGACGCAACGTCCGCTCTTTCCTGGGACTTTGCGTGCCTACGCGTCTGGTCGGCGAAAGAGGTTAGGCGCTCTTGTCGCGGCGCTCGGGGCGAGCAGGCTTGCGCGGCACGATCGTCGGCAGCACATTGTCCTCGACGGTCTCCTGCGTGACCACGACCTTGGCGACGTCGTCGCGGCTGGGAATGTCGTACATCACCGGCAGCAGGACTTCCTCCATGATCGCGCGCAGGCCGCGGGCGCCGGTACCGCGATGGATGGCCTGGTCGGCGATCGCCTCCAGCGCCTCATCGGTGAACTCCAACTCGACGCCGTCCATCTCGAACAGGCGGGTGTACTGCTTAACCAACGCGTTCTTGGGCTCGGACAGGATCTTGACGAGCGATTCCTTGTCGAGGTTTGTCACTGACGCCACGACGGGCAGACGGCCGATGAACTCCGGAATCAGCCCGAACTTGATCAGGTCCTCGGGCATGACCTCGGCGAAGTGGTCCTGGGTGTCGATCTCGGCCTTGGAGTGCACCTCGGCGCCGAACCCCAACCCGCGCTTGCCGACACGGTCGGACACGATCTTCTCCAGACCCGAGAAGGCACCCGCGACGATGAACAACACGTTGGTGGTGTCGATCTGGATGAACTCCTGGTGCGGATGCTTGCGACCGCCCTGGGGCGGCACCGATGCCTGCGTGCCCTCGAGGATCTTCAGCAACGCCTGCTGCACGCCCTCACCGGACACGTCGCGAGTGATCGACGGGTTCTCGCTCTTGCGGGCGATCTTGTCGACCTCGTCGATGTAGATGATGCCGGTCTCGGCGCGCTTGACGTCGTAGTCGGCGGCCTGGATCAGTTTGAGCAGAATGTTCTCGACGTCTTCACCGACATAGCCGGCCTCCGTCAGCGCGGTGGCGTCGGCGATCGCGAACGGGACGTTCAGCATCTTGGCCAGCGTCTGCGCGAGGTAGGTCTTGCCGCAGCCGGTCGGCCCGAGCATCAGGATGTTGGACTTGGCCAGCTCGACGGGCTCGGAGCGCGAGTCGCGCGTCTTCTCGCCGGCCTGGATGCGCTTGTAATGGTTGTAGACGGCCACGGCGAGTGTTCGCTTGGCGGTGTCCTGCCCGATGACGTAGCCCTCGAGGAAGTCGCGGATTTCCGCGGGCTTCGGCAGCTCGTCGAGTTTTACGTCGTCGGCGTCGGCGAGTTCCTCTTCGATGATTTCGTTGCAGAGGTCTATGCACTCGTCACAGATATAAACGCCGGGGCCCGCAATGAGCTTTTTGACCTGCTTCTGACTCTTCCCGCAGAACGAGCACTTCAGCAGGTCACCGCCATCTCCAATGCGCGCCATGGTGCCGGAGTCCCTACTTCCTGTCGCTGTCGTTCTCTGTCAAGTCCCGGGCCGCTTCGTGCGTAGTTCCCGACGCTACCCGCTCATTCCGGCGCGGTGCGACCGATAAAGGCGAATCGCGTCGGTGGTATTCAGCTGTGTTTGCAGAACATATCGCCTCATACGCCCCACGACCCCCATGACGCACCGCCGTGTCTTTGGCGTGTCGCCGCCGTTACCGTACTGAGCTGCTGTCCCAGGGGATCCTAGAGTTGCGAAGTGGCGTTCGCAGCCTCCAACAATACCGTTTTGATCAGCGATGGTGGCCTGGCTACCGAACTCGAATCGCGCGGTCACGCTTAGTCCGACGAACTGTGGTCGGCGTCGCGGCGTCGGTCGGGCCGTACATCGCGGCGTGGGGCGGAGGAAGAGAACTACGCCGTCTGCGCGGAGAGCTTGCGGTACTCCAGCACGGTGTCGATGATTCCGTACTCCTTGGCCTCCTGGGCCGTCAGGATCTTGTCGCGATCGGTGTCCTTGCGGATCGTCTCGGGATCCTTGCCGGTGTGGTGCGCCAGCGTCGTCTCCATCAGCGTGCGCATGCGCTCGATCTCCGCGGCCTGAATCTCCAGGTCGGAGAACTGGCCCTGGATGACGCCGCCGAGCGCGGGCTGGTGAATCAGGACGCGGGCGTTCGGCAGCGCGAGGCGCTTACCGGGCGAGCCCGCGGCGAGCAGCACCGCGGCGGCCGACGCAGCCTGACCGAGGCACACGGTCTGGATGTCGGCGCGGACGTACTGCATGGTGTCGTAGATCGCCATCAGCGACGTGAACGAGCCGCCGGGCGAGTTGATGTACATGGTGATGTCGCGATCGGGGTCGAGCGACTCCAGCACCAGCAGCTGGGCCATGATGTCGTTGGCCGACGCGTCGTCCACCTGTACGCCGAGGAAGATGATGCGCTCCTCGAACAGCTTGTTATACGGGTTGGACTCCTTGACGCCGAAGCTCGAGTGCTCGATGAACGACGGCAGGATGTAGCGAGCCTGGGGGTGCAGACGGGGGTCCGTGTGGTCGGTCATTTGTCTAGTCCTGCTCCTGGTCCTGAGCCGTTGACGGAGGCGCTGGTGATGATGTGGTCGACGAAGCCGTATTCGAGGGCTTCCTGCGCGGTGAACCAGCGGTCGCGGTCGGAGTCTGCCTCGATGCGCTCCAGGCTCTGTCCGGTGAATTCCGCATTGAGCCGGAACATTTCCTTCTTGATGACCGCGAACTGCTCGGCCTGGATGGCGATGTCGGCGGCGCCGCCGGTGATGCCGCCGAGCGGCTGGTGCATCAGGATGCGGGCGTGCGGCAGCGCGTAGCGCTTGCCCTTGGTGCCCGCGGCGAGCAGAAACTCACCCATTGAGGCGGCCATGCCCATGGCGTAGGTGGCGACGTCGCACGGTGCGAGCACCATGGTGTCGTAGACGGCCATGCCGGCGCTGATCGAGCCACCGGGCGAGTTGATGTAGAGATGGATGTCCTTGGTGGGGTCCTCGGCGGACAGCAGAAGGATCTGCGCGCACAGCTTGTTCGCGATGTCGTCATCCACCTGTGACCCCAGGAAGATGATGCGCTCGGCGAGCAAGCGCTCATAGACGGAGTCGACGAGGTTGAACCCTGACCCGTTCGAACGCATGTCAGTCACGACTGGATACCTGCTTTCTTGATTGCCCTCACCGAACACTAACCAACCTGCGCGACGGCGCACTCCCTGACAGGCGCGCGTTCGCTCAGAGCATCACTTCGCGTCGGCGGATGCGTCGTCGTTGGTGTGCTCAGGTTCGGCGTCCGTCGTCTCTTCGCCGGCGTTGGCAGTTTGTTCTACCTGCGCGGCGATTTGAGACGCGGCTTCGGCGGGGTCCGTTGTGGTGGGTGGGCCGAAGAATTCGGTGGTGTCGATCACGTTGCCGTCGGCGTCGGTGACGGTGGCGCCGTGCACGACGGCGGCGACGGCCAGGCCGCGGCGCACGTCGGCGAACATGACCGGCAGTTGGTTGTTCTCCTGGAGGTACTGCAGGAGCTGCTGCGGCTCGAGGCCGTACTGCCGCGACATCAGCACGAGGCGTTCGGTCAGGTCGTTCTGGCCGACCTGCACGTTGAGCTGGTCGGCGATGGCGTCCATGACGAGCTGGGTCTTGACGGCGCGCTCGGCGTTTTCCTTGTTGTCCTTGTCGAACTCTTCGCGGCTGCTGCCCTGGGCCTCCAGGGCCTCGGCGAAGGCGTCTTCGTTGTGGTCGAGCTGGTGGATCGCGTTGTGGACGGTGTCGTCGATCTGGGCCTGCACGATCTTCTCGGGCAAGGGCACTTCGATCTGGTCGAGGAGGGTCTCGAGGGCCTTGTCGCGGATCTGCTCGGCCTGCTGGACGCGCTTCACCCGCTCGACCTGATCCTTGAGACTGGCCTTGAGTTCGTCGATGGTGTCGAATTCGCTTGCCAATTGCGCGAAATCGTCGTCCGGCTCGGGCAGCTCGCGTTCCTTGACGGAGTTGACGGTGACGGTCACCTGAGCTTCTTCACCGGCGTGCTCGCCGGCGGCCAGCGTGGTGGTGAAGACCTTGGTCTCCCCCGCCTTCAGGCCGACGATCGCCTCGTCGAGGCCGTCGATGAGCTGGCCCGAGCCAACCTCGTGGGACAGGCCTTCGGTCTTGGCGTCGGGCACGTCCTTGCCGTCGACCGACGCGGAGAGGTCGATGGAGACGAAGTCGCCGTTCTCGACGGCGCGCTCGACACCGGTGAGGGTGCCGAAGCGGGCGCGCAGGTTTTGCAGCTCGGTGTCGACGTCCTCGTCGCTGACCTCGATGGGATCGACCTCGATCTTGAGCGCTTCCAGATCGGGGATGGTGATCTCGGGGCGGATGTCGACCTCGGCGGTGAAGACGAGTTCGTCGTTGTCTTCGAGCTTGGTGATCTCGATGTCGGGCTGGCCGAGCGGTTTCACCTCGGACGTGGTGACGGCCTCGCTGTAGCGGCTGGGCAGGGCGTCGTTGACGACCTGCTGGAGGACGGCGCCCCGGCCGATGCGGGCCTCGAGCAGCTTGCGGGGCGCCTTGCCGGGCCGGAAGCCGGGCAGGCGGACCTGCTGGGCGAGCTGGGCGAAGGCCCGGTCGAAGTCGGGCTCCAGCTCGGTGAAGGGCACCTCCACATTGATGCGAACCCGGGTGGGGCTCAACTGCTCGACGGTGCTCTTCACGTCTGGTGCTCCTCTTATATGTCTCGTCGACGGCTCGGGTGGTGCTGCTGGTCGGGGTGACAGGATTTGAACCTGCGGCCTTCCGCTCCCAAAGCGGATGCGCTACCAAGCTGCGCTACACCCCGCGGACCACCGCAGATACTACGGCCCAGGCACGCCGAACCTTTAATTGGATTTGGTTGGATAGCCGCCGGTACAGTGTTGTCCGCTGTACTCGCGGGCGTAGCTCAATGGTAGAGCCCTAGTCTTCCAAACTAGCTACGCGGGTTCGATTCCCGTCGCCCGCTCCAAATATCGGCAATAGCAGGGGCTGTTTCGCCCGATCGAACAGGCGTTCGCCTTTTTCCTTGTACCGCGCCTGTACCGCGCGCGGAGGGCCTCGGTCCCTTCACGCGGACGTTTGTGCTCACGGGAAACGCGCTCAAGTGCCTTCAGCAGATGGTTCTGATGGATTGTCATGACGCGACCTAGTAGAGGCTCGATCTTGGCTACGGAGTCGCGGCAAAGACACCGCTACAGTCCAACGCAGCTCGCGGCGCTCAGGCGACAGCGGCGTGATCTCGTAGACCTCCGCAAACCCGTTAACCCACCCCATGCTCGTCGCAGCGAAACTGAAACCTGTGCGATAAGGCTCTCGGGGCCGGAACAGCTCGTCGATCCGGATGCCGCCGACATCTTGACGGTGCGGGTCGCGCCTTTGCCGAACGGCTTCGGGCTCGTCCAGCTGGCCTCGCGCATTCCCGGCACCCACTGCGGCCACGTTCGCGCGTCCTCAGAAATGGCGTACAGCTGCTCTGCGATTCCGGCCATCTCTCGTTCGGCGATGCCACAGGCTTTCGCTGTATTCACAAGTTGCTGGCGGGTTCAGCTGCCCTGTGCACCAAGGGTATCGACGGTCAGAGCGTTACTATCGGGGTGTTGTCGGCCTCGAGTGTCGGAGGTGCATCGCTGTACGCATCGACCGGCGTGAGCGTTACCACGCCGGCTCCAGATATCGTCAGCTTGAAGACGGCCCAGTACGTTCCTGCACTATTAGGGTCGACGGTGAATGTCATGGGTAGCCCTGTATTCGGATCAACGACAGTCACTTTCGCGTTCGACTGCGCCAGAGGTTCGACACCGCTGTACTTGTGAACGTAATACAGATACTCGCCAGGCGTCCTCGTGTTGATCTCGATGACTTCCGGACCGTACCCGTCCGTGTCGTCGGCGACGAGGAATACCGCTCGATCCGCTGTTCCCTCCGTCGTCCCGTCCACGTTGTATGTCTTGCTCGCGTAGTAGACGTGGAAGTCCGCCCCGCCGCCCGTGGCTGACGGCCCGATCAGGTGCGCATCCAGGTCAGCTGGATTGTCGTCCCAGGTGAGCTGCGCGGTGATCGCCGGCGTGACGGTGACCGTGACGGTCGCCGACGCACTGTTTGCAGTGCCATCGTTGACGGCATAGCTGAAGGTGTCCGTTCCGTCGAAGTCGGCGTTGGGCGTGTAACGGATCGTGCCGTCCACGACCGTCGCACTTCCGTGCGCCGGACCGCTGACCACTGTCGGTGTCACCTCGGCGCCTTCGGCGATGGTGTCGTTGCCCAAGACATGAATCACGACCGAGTTGTCCTCGCCGGTTGTGGCGGTGTCGGAGTTGATCACGGTCGGGTTGACGGCGGCGCCACTGAGCACCGACACGGCCTTTGCATCCGGGTTGGCGACCAGAACGGTGTCACCGACAACCGCAACACCTGCCGCGACTCCCGTCTTCACTGTTTCGACGACCTCGAGCCTGCGGAGGTCCAGTACCGACATCGTCCGATCGGTTTCGTTGATGACGTAGCCGCGGGCCCCGCTGGCGCTGAGGTCTACCGAACGGGCACCGCGGCCGACGCTGATTGAACCGGTCGGCACCCAACTGACGGCTCCCGCTGCGATATCGACCCTCGCAGCAATGAGCGCGCTCTCGGCTGCTTGGTCGGCGCTGTCCTTGACAGTCGCATAGAGCATGTCACTGTCGGTGGAAGTGGAAGCGACCGCAAGCCCGGTCACCTCGCCGCTGAGTTGCAGTACCTCGCTGTACACCTCGAGTGTGCCCGTATCGGCGGCAATTGCGGCGTCAGAACTGGCGGCTGTCAGTTGCGCAGCGGCTGTGCGCCGGGTGCTGATGACCGACACCCTGCTGCCGTTTGCGACGTAAAGCTTGCTGCCGTCGGGGGAAACCGCAAGCGTGGGTGCGCTGCGGGCGACGGCTGCGTTTACGACGAGCATGTCGGCGGAATCCGTTACCACCGGCGCGGTTTCCACGCGACCGACCACTTCCTTCGACTGGGCGTCGATCGCCCACACTGTTCCATCCGTATTGACGGCGTAAACGACGTCAGCCGTTCCGGACGCGTCGCTGTAAACGGCCACATCGGTTACATCGTCGAAGCTGTATTTCAGGCCTGTTGTCGCGTCGACAGCCCGGCCGACCTCCGCCCCCGTCTCAAGATCAACCATGGCAATGCTGTCGTCTTGTCGGTCATACGCGTATCCGTATCGAACGCCCAAAGCGATGTCACCCGCATCGATGGCGACGCCGACGCGGGCACCCACCGACCAGCCGTCTTCGGTCCGTGTGACCTCCGTCAGGGTGCCGTCGTCGTTGCGGATCCATCCGATGTCGCCAGTAATGCCCCACGCCACATCGACCGGGGTTCCGTCGGTCCTGATGACGGTGGCGTCATTGACGCCGACGACCTCCAGGGACACGGTGGCCGTGCTAACCGCGCCGCTGGCGTCTTTGATGGTGTAGGTGAACGAGTCGGCCTTGATGTCCCCCGCAACCAGAGCTTGGGCTGCGGCGTTGGGGGTATAGGTGACCATGCCACCATTGATGGCAACGTCGCCGTACTGGCCATTAGTCACTGCCGTAATGGTTTTGGAGTCACCGCGGTCGGGGTCGGTGTCATTGGCAAGTACGTCGATCGTCTTGGAGCCGTCCAGTTCACCGATCGGATCCGCGACAGTGTCGTTCACCGCAACCGGCTGATCATTGGCGCCGTTAAGGACGAGCGATACGATTGCCGTGCTTGTCGCGCCGCCGCCGTCCTTGATGGTGTAAGTGAAGCTGTCGGTTTGTGTTTCACCCGCGGCCAGGGCGTCTGCGCTGTCATTCGGCGTATACGACAAGGTGCCGTCGCCGTTGTCGGTCACTGTGCCGTAGGCGCCTTGGGTGAATGTGGTGATGGTCTTGGTGTCGCCGTGATCGGGGTCGACGTCATTGGAGAGCACGTCGATCACCGTTCCAGCGGCATCCTCGCCGATCTGGCCGGTCACCGTGTCGGCGACGGCGTTCGGCGCATCGTTGACACCAGTGAGAGTCACCGTGACGGTGGCAGTATCGGTGTGGCCGTGGCTGAATAGACCGAACAGGCCGTGTAGATGCCACGGGCTGTTGGCGTCGCTGACGGTGTAGGTGAAGGTATCGGTGGCTTGTTCGCCGGCGGCCAAAGCGTCTGCGGCATCGGTTGGCGTGTACGTGACGGTCGTTCCGTCGGTGGTCACGTTGCCGTACGTGCCGTTGGTGACCGCGGTCACGGCCAGCGTGTCGTCGTCCCTGTCGTTGGTCCGCGGATCGAAGGTGAGAGTGGCGTCTTCGCCTGTTGATATCACGTCGTCGCGGGCATCTGGGGTTCGGTTGAAGTACGTACGGGAAACCTGCTCCAGTTCGCGGCGGACGAAACCCAGAACCGCCCAGACGAATGCGGCCGGTGCACGCGGCGGAGCGGTGGGCGAAGTAAGGGAGGGCGCCAGACCGACGGCCGCAAGGAATCCCGACACCACCGGCACCGGGGCCGCGGCAGTGCGAGTCACGGCTGCGGTGTTGGTTGGTGTCGGCGACTCCATGCCCGCGAGAGACGTCGTCAGCCCGCCTGCAGTTGTCTGGTTCGCGACGACCGGCGACCTCATCGTGATCGATCGCTGAATCGACTTGGCGCTCAGAGCCTTCGGATCGACGGATGTTCCCGCGGTCGGCGGGGCAGTCGATACCGGAAGGGCCCGCTCAGAGAGACGGGCCGTCGGCGTAGACCGAATTGAAATAGACTGTCTCCGCGAATCTTTGGACGACCCCCTGATCGCGGTCTCCCCCGCGCCGGCCATCGAGGTCCCAGAGCCGGCCACCGCGCCGGCGTTGTTGCCCGAATCGACCGTGGTGCTGCCGTTCATCGACCCATCGACGCCATCGCCGACGGTCCGATCGCGATCATCGTTCGCCTGCTGACTGTGGTCGCGACCCGACACCGTCGTCCGATCGGGCCTCGCCGGTCGACCTGACTTGTTCGCGCCGACGCTGAAAGCCCGAAGGATTTGCCGTCGTTCCGACACACGGCTTTGACGTCGATCATTCCTCGAGCCGACCTTCGTCGCATTCGTGGAATCTGTCGACCCCGTGGTCGTCCCGTCCGATGACTGCGACGGGGTCGTCGACCCGTCGGCGTGCGCCACTCCCGTCGTGCTGGCCACGGCGAATCCCACGCCCAGCGCAACAGCAAGGGCACCGACACGTCCGACACAGCCGGCGTAGCGCAATCCCGACTTTGGATTCAATGACGGTGAGAATGGATTGGCTGATGACATGGCGCCTCCCGACTCAATGGCTCCCACGATTCGCGTCTCGGACAATCAGGAGCTTGGCACCGCGTCAGGCTGGTTACTAGAGTTATTCAGCAAATGGCAATGCCACCTCGCGCCGCGCCAAAAGTGGCACACGGCGACTGGCGTTTGCGGATCAGTGTCGCGAAGGCCGTCGACGGCAAATATACCGCCGCGTATTGACAACGACGTCTGACAGGCCGTCTGAAGTCGCATTTCAAGCTTTCTCCCGCGGCATACCGAGCCTAGAGTCCGCAGTGCCGCGCCGAGGCCGCGTTCGCGCGCGTTTACAGCAAACGCTCAGGATTTCGCGAAATTCACAAGAGGTCGAGCGGTATGCAGCAAACCGATTGACGCGCGCGACAATTTTCTTAGCAAACCCTCATGAAAACTCTTTGCGGTCGAAAGAATCACGCTGACGTCTTATAAGTCGAAAGAGCGCAATCAGGCGTTCAACGGGCCGAAGCAACAACGCAATCAAACTGCAACCGAATCACAGTCTTCTCGTGGCCGCGCCACGGGGAGACGGTGCCACACTTGGCGGGCTCACCATCGTCAGGAGGCTCGTGAACGACTATTCGGGTGTCTCCATCAACGGCTCATGGGCTCCTGGCTTCGACCGCGTCCGCGCCGCTTTCGAGGCGAACTTCTTCGAGCGCAACGAGATTGGCGCTGCCGTCGCCGTCTGGGTTGACGGTCAACTCGTCGTCGACCTTTGCGGCGGCACCACTGACTCCGCACGGACCAAGCCCTGGCTACACGACACCCTGGCCAGCATCTTCTCCGGGTCAAAAGCATTGACCAGCACCTGCATTCACCTTCTCGCCGATCGCGGCGAACTCGACCTGCACTCCCCCGTCGCCGACTGCTGGCCCGAATTCGCCCAAGCCGGAAAGCAAGACATCACCGTTGCCGCCGTAATGGGCCATCGCTCCGGCGTCATCGGCCCCCGCACCCGACTCACACCCGAGCAGACCCTCGACTGGGACGCCGTCTGCACACACATTGCGCAAGCCGAACCCTGGTGGGAACCCGGCACCGCGCAGGGCTATCACATGGTCTCCTTCGGCTTCATCGTCGGCGAGATCGTCCGCCGCGTCACCGGTCGCAGTCTCGGCCAGTATCTGCGCACCGAAATCGCCGAGCCACTCGGCATCGACGTCCACATCGGACTGCCTGAACACCAACACCATCGCTGCGCAGACATGGTCAACAAGCCCCACATCCGCGACGTGCTCAACCAGTGCGGCGCTCCGGGTTATCCGGCCACACTGACCGAACATCCGATGGCGGCGATCTCCATCGCGATGGGTTTCATCCCCGATGACGAACTCGGCTCCAACGACATCACCGCCTGGCGCACAGCAGAATTCCCCGCCACCAACGCTCACGTCACCGCGCTCGGCCTCGCGACCTTCTACAACGCGCTCGCCCAAGGCAAGCTCCTCAGCTACGAACACATGGAACGATGCCGAATCTCGCAGGGCGGCTTCGACACCGACCTCGTCCTCGGCCCTCGCGTCGCCGACCACGGATGGGGGCTCGGCTACATGCTCAACCAGCGCGGCGTGAACGGCCCCAACAAGCGCACCTTCGGCCACGGCGGCTCCGGCGGGAGCTTCGGATTCGTCGACGTCGAACGCCGCATCGGCTACGCCTATGTCATGAACAACTTCGACGCCACCAAGTGCAACGCCGACCCCCGCAGCGTCGCCCTCTCCGACGAGGTCTACTCCGCTCTGGGCGTAACCCGCGATTAGTTCAGGCCCCGAAACGGCCATTTCCTGTGGGTACGCTGGACGCCATGAACGGCGTCTTGCTGGTCCTCATTCTTCTGGTCGTCGCTGCCATTGGCCTCGCCATCTGGAGTGCATCCCGCAATTCAGCCAGCCGCAACGCAGCGTCCCTGGGTGACGCCAAGGCCGATGCCCGCAGAGTCATCGATCGTCTCGGTGGCCAGGTGCTCAACCTGAGCGGCACCGACGACGCGTCCAAGCAGGCCCTCACCGACGCGTCCGAACGCTTCACCGCCGCGGGCGCCCAGATCGATCAGGCCACCACCGCCAAGCAGGCGCTGCTCGCCAAGGAAAGCGCCCTCGAAGGCCTTTACTATGTGCGCGCCGCCCGCGCGGCCATGGGCATGGATCCCGGACCGGAGTTAGAGACGATTTCCGGGCAGAAGTCGGCAGGCGTGGTAACCGAGGATCGGCGCATTGACTTCGAAGGTCGGCAGATCGAGGCCTCGCCGAACCCGACGGAGCGCACCCCGAACTACTACCCCGGCGGTCGCGTCGCCGGCCGTCCCGTACCCGCGGGCTGGTACTCGGAGCCGTGGTGGAAGCCGGCGCTCGTCGCAGGCGCCTGGGGTCTGGGCTCGGTGCTGCTGTTTGATTCGCTTTTCTCCGGCATGCACGGGGTGGACTACGGCGCCCAGGGTTTCGAAAGTGGTTACGGCGAAGGCTATTCCGACGGCTTCGCGGCCGGACAGGACGGGGGCTATGACGGCGGCGCCGATATGGGTGGCGGCGACGGCGGTGGCTGGTGGGACGGCGGCGGAGGCGACGGCGGTTGGGGCGGTGGCGATTTCGGCGGTGACTTCGGCGGCTTCTAGTCCGTAACAGCCGACGTCAGGAGCGGCTCTCCAATGCGCTGACACACCGGCCTCCTTGACTCTGCGGTCATGGCGGCCCGCTCTCGCATTTCGTCGCGCTACGCGCAGACTCAACGCAGCATGCAGACCCCTTACGTCTGGTCGGTCGGGCACCAGAACAGGTTGCGGCCTTCGAGCACCGCGGTGCGGATCTCGGTCCCGCACACCCGGCACGGCTCGCCGGCGCGGCGATAGACCCACGTCCGCGGACGCCCGGGCGCATACGACGGCAGACCCCGGTCGTCTTCGCGATCGATCGTGATGATCTTGCCGCGGCGCAGCCCGACCGCCATCAACGCGACAAGGTCCGTCCACATCGCCTCGAACTCGTCCCCGCCGACCTTCAGGCCAGGCCGGTACGGGTCGATGCGATGACGGAACAGCAGCTCATTGCGGTACACGTTGCCGACGCCGGCCATCACCGTCTGGTCCATCAGCAGCGCCCCGATCGGCCTGCGCGACTTGGAGATTCGCGCCCACGCCAGCGAGCCGTCGGCGTCGCGGCGCAACGGGTCCGGGCCGAGCCGCGCGATGACATCGTCGACCTCTGCTTCGTCAATCACCTCGCACACCGTCGGCCCGCGCAGGTCGGTGCCGAATTCGGAGCCGACCATGCGCATCCGCACCTGCCCGACCGGCAACGCCATCGGCACGGCGGACTCGCTGAATTTGCCGTACAGCCCGAGGTGCACGTGCACGACGCGGCCGCCTTCATAGTGGTGGAACAGGTGCTTGCCCCACGCGCTCGCCTTCTTCAGCACGCGGCCGTTGACGGCGGCGGCGCCGTCGGCGAAACGACCCTGCGGGCTGGAGACGACCACGGGCGCGCGCCCGAACTTGCGCTGGTGAAGCCGTGCCAGCCGGTGAAGCGTGTGGCCTTCGGGCATCCGTTATGCCGGCGCGTCGGGCACGGCGGGCGGGACGTGCGTCTCTTCGTACTTCTTCAAGATGTTGATGCGGCGCTGGTGCCGCTCGGCTTTCGACCACTCCGCGTTAAGAAAGGCGTCCACGATCTCCAGGGCCTCAGGCACGGTGTGCATGCGGCCGCCGATGCCCATCAGCTGGGCGTTGTTGTGCTCACGGGCGAGCGTGGCCGTCTCGACGCTCCACGCCAGCGCACAACGCGCGCCGGGCACCTTGTTCGCGGCGATCTGCTCGCCGTTTCCGGAGCCGCCGATGACGATGCCGAGGCTCTCGTTGTCGCCGACGGCCTTCAACGCGGCGGCGATGCAGAACGCCGGATAGTCGTCCTCGGCGTCATAGGTGTAGGCGCCGCAGTCGATGGGCTCGTGCCCGTTCTTCTTGAGGTGCTCGATGATCTCGTTCTTGAGTTCGAAGCCCGCGTGGTCGGAGCCCAGGTAGACGCGCATGGCGGCCATTCTGGCAGAGCGGGCTGAACTCCCGCCGCCGAGTTCTGCATCGGGGTTGTGAATTCGGCGCCGGAAACTTCTGCATAGCCGACTTCTGAGCGGCCTTACAGTTGATCAGTGGCGGTCATCAGCGTCGACAGCGGGAATTTGGCGTGGCTGGGCACCGAGTGCGAGCGCCTGGCCGGAACGGTCGTTTCGACGGCCCCTACTGTCAGCGGGGGCTTCGGTGCGACATCGGCGGGGGTCCAAACGCTCCACTGCGACGTCGACGGGGCCGCACGGCGGATCGCCAGTCGTCTGCGCTCGACCGGGGACACGGTGTCGAGCGCGGGACGCGACTTCGCCGTTACCGGTGACGAACACGAGGACGATGTCTATATCGACCTCGACGAGGACGAGCGTCGCCTGATGGTCCTCGCCCTCAACGAGTATTCCGGACTCGCAAAACACGGCTCGGACTTGCTCCCCCCGATAGTGGGTACCTCTAACGTCAGCGACTTTTTCACATATTTCATGCGGTTGCGCGACACAATCGATATCGGGGGGCCTCTTACTGATCTGGAATGGGCGCGTGCTCTGTTCCTTTGCGAAGCCAGCTTCGGCAGCCAACTAGTCGGCACTGGCTCGGAATGGGAAATTGGACAGTCGGGCGACAAGCAGATTCTGGCTTTGCGCTCGCTTCAAGGCAAAGTCAGTCAGCACCGACGAGCGCTCGCGACTGCTGCGAGAGAACGTCACCTTTCCAGCACCGACTAACGCGAGTGACGACGACCGAACCCACACCCTGCCGCTCGCCGTCAATCCCGTCGAGCTCGACGACGACGAGCGCACGCTCATGTCAACAACTATCGGCTCGTACACGAAGTCGCCGAGACACGGCTTCGACGTCCTCGGGCCCATCGTTGGCCAACCCACGTTCGAAAAATGGGTGACCTACGTAGCGCAGTTGCACAGAGCCATCGTTGGCAACGAAGACTTACCTGACCTCGACTGGGCTCGCGCCCTGTTTCTCACCGAAATCGGATTCATAAGTGTCGTCGTGGGATTCGGACCTCAATTCAAAGTTGTCGATGAGCACGCCTTCGCCGTCCTACGCGTACTGCAATTCAACACAGGCAATCGAGACCGGCGCTTGCTCTTCCGCGAGCACGCCACTTATCCGTGGTTCCGCGATGAAGAAACCATCCTGTAGGCCAGAAGGAAAACGGCGACGGTGACCGCATCGCCATCGACTAGACGAGGCGAGCGCAAGTTGATGGTCCTTGCCATCGACGAGTACGCCGGATCCGGGCGGGCGCCGTCGAATTGCCGTCACGCAGATCTCGGCGCTACGACTGACGCTCAGTCGAACGTCGGCGCCTCGGTGCGAGTCCGCTTGAGCTCCCAGAAGTGCGGATACGACGCGAACGTCACCGACGCGTCCCAGAGCTTGCCGGCCTCCTCGCCGCGTGGGATCTTCGACAGCACCGGGCCGAAGAACGCGACACCGTTGACATGAATCGTCGGGGTGCCGACATCATCACCGACGGGGTCCATGCCCTCGTGGTGGCTCTTGCGCAATGCCTCGTCGTACTTGTCGGTGTCGGCGGCCTCCGCCAACTCGGCGGGCAGTCCGACCTCGTCCAGCGACTCGCGGATCACGACGTCGAAGTCCTTGTTGTCCTGGTTGTGAATGCGCGTGCCCATCGCGGTGTAGAGCGGCGCCAGCACCTCGGGGCCCTTGTTCTGCTCCGCGGCCATGGCCACCCGCACCGGGCCCCACGCTTTCTTCATCATCTCGAGGTATTCCTCGGGCAGGTCGCGACCCTCATTGAGCACCGCGAGGCTCATCACATGAAAGTTCACCTCGATGTCGCGGACCTTCTCGATCTCGAGGATCCACCGCGACGTAATCCAGCACCACGGGCACAGCGGGTCGAACCAGAAATCGGCGACGGACTTCTCGGGCATAGCAGGGTCCTCTCGATCGGATCTGAAACGGCGCTCTCCCGTGGCAACCATGCACCACGCGCAACTGTTCCAAACCTTTACCCAAGCGTGTTGTCAATGTGACCCAAGACGACCACTGTTACACAAGTGAAACGATTACATCGAGCCACCGCGGCGACTGCCGCTGCCTGCCTATCCGCGGCAGGCGTCGTACTCGCCGCACCCGCCTCCGCCGACGACAACAGCGCCTTCCTGGACGCGTTGAACCGCGCCAACATCCCCTACGCCGAGAACAATCCCGACCTCACTGCGCAGCTCGGCCAACAGGTGTGCCCCATGCTCGTCGAGCCCGGGAAGAACTTCGCCCAGGTCGCCACAACCGTTGCCGACAACGGCATCAATCCCGGCCTGGCCTCGTTCTTCACCGGCATCGCGATATCGATGTACTGCCCGCAGATGATGGGATCCATCGGCAATGGGACTTTCCTGAACTTCTTGCAGCAGAACCAGGGCCTGGCCGGAATGGCCGGGTTGCCGGGTCTGCCGGGCATTCCCGGGCAGTAGTCAGCAAGCCGCTCGCGAGCCGGGCCACTAAGTTAGACGTGTGGTTCTTCCCAATCTGACACGCGACCAGGCCATCGAACGGGCGGCGCTCGTCACCGTCGAGCGCTACCTCGTCGATCTCGACCTGACCGACGGCGCAGGCGCGCCCGGTGAAAAGACATTCCGGTCCCTCACGACCGTCAAATTCAGTGCGCTCCCCGGCGCCGACACCTACATCGATATCGCCGCCCACAGCGTGCAGCGCGCCACCCTCAACGGCATCGACCTCGATGTCTCCGGCTACGACGAAGAGACCGGCATCGCTCTGCCCGGTCTTCAGCAGCGCAACACCGTGGTCGTCGACGCCACCTGCCTCTACTCCAACACCGGCGAGGGCCTGCACCGCTTCGTCGACCCCGTCGACAATGAGGTTTACCTCTACTCACAGTTCGAAACCGCCGACGCCAAGCGGATGTTCGCCTGTTTCGACCAGCCCGACCTCAAGGCCACCTTCGACATCACGGTCACCGCGCCCGCGCACTGGGAGGTGGTGTCCAACGGTGCCGTCGCCGAGGTGGAGGTCGCCGGCAACGCGAAGGCGCTGACATTCGCGACGACGCCGAAAATCAGCACCTATCTCGTTGCGTTGATCGCTGGCCCGTATGCGTTCTGGCGCGACACCTATACCGACGAGCACGGCGAGATCCCGCTGGGATTGTTCTGCCGTAAGTCATTGGCCGAGTTCATGGACGCCGACCGCCTCTTCGCCGAAACCAAGCAGGGCTTCGACTTCTACCACCGCAACTTCGGCGAGCCCTACGCGTTCGGCAAGTACGACCAGTTGTTTGTGCCGGAGTTCAACGCCGGTGCGATGGAGAATGCCGGCGCGGTAACGTTTTTGGAGGACTACGTCTTCCGCAGCAAGGTGACTCGCGCCTCCTACGAGCGTCGCGCCGAGACCGTACTGCACGAGATGGCGCACATGTGGTTCGGCGACCTGGTGACGATGCAGTGGTGGGACGACCTCTGGCTCAACGAGTCATTCGCGACGTTCGCGTCGGTGCTGTGCCAGGCCGAAGCCACCGAATACACAGAGGCCTGGACGACGTTCGCCAACGCCGAGAAGTCGTGGGCCTACCGCCAGGACCAGCTGCCCTCGACGCACCCGGTGGCCGCCGACATCCCCGACCTCGCCGCCGTCGAGGTGAACTTCGACGGCATCACCTACGCCAAGGGCGCCAGCGTCCTCAAGCAGCTGGTCGCCTACGTCGGCCTCGATGCGTTCCTGGCCGGACTGCGCGACTACTTTCGTGACCACGCCTTCGACAACGCCACCTTCGGCGATCTGCTTGGCGCGCTGGAGAAGTCGTCTGGTCGCGACCTGTCGCACTGGGGTCGTCAGTGGCTGAAGACCACCGGGCTCAACACGCTGCGCGCCGACTTCGACGTCGACGTCGACGGCACGTTCAGCCGCTTCGCCATCACCCAGAGCGGTGCGGAGCCCGGCGCAGGCGAGACCCGCGTGCACCGGCTGGCCGTCGGCGTCTATGACGACGACGGGTCCGGGAAGCTCATGCGCGTCCACCGCGAGGAGCTCGACATCGAGGGCGATGCCACCGATGTCCCCGCGCTGCAAGGTGTTTCGCGCGGCAAGCTGGTGCTCGTCAACGACGACGACCTGACGTACTGCTCCCTGCGGCTCGACCCGGACTCGCTGCAGACCGTGCTCACCCGCATCGCCGACATCGCCGAGCCGCTCCCCCGCACGCTGGCCTGGTCGGCGGCGTGGGAGATGACCCGCGATGCGGAACTCAAGGCCCGCGACTTCGTCGCGCTCGTCATGGCCGGCATTCACGCCGAGACCGAAGTCGGTGTCGCGCAACGGCTCTTGCTGCAGGCTCAGACCGCGCTGCGCTCCTACGCCGATCCCGACTGGGCGTGCTCGGACGGCTGGCCGCCGTTCGCCGACCGCCTGCTCGAACTCGCGCGCGCCGCCGAACCCGGGTCGGACCACCAGCTCGCCTACATCAACGCGCTGTGCACATCGGTGCTCGCCCTGCGTCATGTCGCGGTGCTGGCTGCGCTGCTCGACACCGATCCCGCCGAACACGGTCTGCCCGGGCTGATCATCGACACCGACCTGCGGTGGCGCATCGTCACCGCGCTGGCCGCGGCGGGTGACATCGACAACGACGGCGAGGCAACCCCTTTCATCGACGGCGAGGCCGATCGCGATCCGACGGCTGCGGGCAAGCGCAACGCCGCCCGCGCTGCGGCCGCACGTCCACAGGCCGCGGTGAAGAACACCGCGTGGGAGCTCGTCATCGAGGACGACACCCTGCCCAACATCGTCGGGCGCGCGGTCATCGACGGGTTCGTGCAGCCGGGTCAGCAGGCGCTGCTGCAGCCGTTCACCGCCAAGTACTTCGAGGCCATCCTCGGCGTGTGGCAGCGCCGGTCCAGTGAAGTGGCGCAGACGGTCGTCATCGGCCTATACCCGACGTGGGACATCAGCGACGACGCACTGGCGGCCGCCGACCGGTTCCTGGCCGGCGACATGCAGCCGTCGCTGCGGCGATTGGTGATCGAAGGCCGCGCAGGCGTCGAACGCGCGCTACGCGCCCGAGCCTTCGACATCACCTAGGCACGGACGCGCGAACGGGGAGAAAGCAGGGCTAGGCCTGCGGGAAAGCAGCAGGCTAGGCCGGCGAGACGCCGGCGCTCATGACCTTGATCGCGCTGATGAGCCCGGCCATCAGGTTGCCGTAGTTGAAGGACGCCGCGGCGGCCTTCACACCCAGCGGAGCGGACTCCTCGATGCCGCGGCCCTGCACCTCCGAGCCGTAGACCACCTCGATGGCCTTCTGGTTCGGCGACACCGCCAGCAGCACCGCGTTGTTCGGCGTCGGCACCTTGGCCAGCACCTCCCGCGCGGTCGCGGCAGTGTCGGCGCCGAGATCGCCGATGTACACCGCGAAGCGGGCCTTGGCCTTGCGCGACCCGAACTTCAGCGCGTCGTCCAGCCGCACCAGGTCCTTGACCGGGAACGGATAGGTGAGCGACAGCTCGCCCGGCTGGGTGACGCCGGAGACTCGACCGCTGGTCGTGACGACGAAGCCGCGGGGCAGATCGGCGGGCTCGCGCGTTGCGATTTCACCACTTGCCACTTGCGCCGCCTCCAATCGTCAACGGATGGGCGTGCCCGTGCGATTCGGGTTCGTCTGCCGCCCACAGGATCGGGTCATGCGTCCACTCGGTGTCGGACATCTTGTAGGTCGCCGGGTGCGGGCCCTTGCGGTTCTTGCCGACGCCCCAGATCAGCACGATCAAGACCAACAGGATTGCCAGCGGCACCCCGCCCAATAGCGAGTGTGTCAGTGCGGTGCTCACCCGCAAACCCTATCGCGGCGACCGGCTAGGCCGCGCCCTCACCCAGATATCTCACCCATGCCGGATCGAGTTCCTTGACCGACGACAACAGCCGCCAGTGCTGGCCCTTGGGCCGGGCCGGCGTCGAGCGCAGCTTCCAGCCCAGTTCGGCCAGCAGCCGATCGGCCTTGCGGTGGTTGCACGGCGAGCAGGCGGCCACACAGTTCTCCCAGGTGTGGTCGCCGCCGCGGCTGCGGGGCACCACATGGTCGACGGTGTCGGCCTTGCTGCCGCAGTACGCGCACCGGAACCGGTCGCGGTGCATGAGCGCGGCCCGCGTCATCGGGATGCGCGCCCGGTACGGCACGCGCACATAGGCCTTCAGCCGGATCACCGACGGCACCGCCACCGTCCGGGTGGCCGAGTGGATCACCGGACCCGACGGGTCGGCGTGCACGACGTCGGCCTTGCCGCACATCAGCATGACCACCGCCCGCCGCATCGGCAGCGCGGTCAGCGGCTCATATGTCGAGTTCAGGAGCAGTACGCGGCGTCGGCCCCAGAGCGAGCCTTCGCGGATGGCCGGACGAGTTTCAACGCTGTGCAGCAGCGTCGGGGCGGGCGCTGCCGCGGATCGGCCCGCCGCTACCCCGGATTGCCGGTGGCCAGCCAACCGAGACTGGCTTTTCTTGCGATGCGCCATTCGTCCTCCGCCCGACAGTCCACCATGGATTGGGCTCAATCGCATAACAAATTCGTTCGTGTCTGCAGGTCACCAGGATGAACTTCGCGTGACATCACCGGCTGGTATACCGGCGCCGAGGAGTTGGGGACAATGGGTGACGTGACGCAGCCGCAGCGGTCCTTCTACGACGAAGTGGGCGGCCACGACACGTTCCATGCGATCGTGTCGCGGTTTTATCAACTGGTCCGCGAGGACGAGATCCTGCTTCGGCTGTACCCCGAGGGCGACCTCGACGCCGCGGAGGTGCGCCTGCGAATGTTCCTCGAGCAGTACTGGGGCGGCCCGCGCACCTACTCCGACCAGCGGGGCCACCCCCGACTGCGGATGCGGCACAGCCCGTTCCCGATCGGGTTCCTCGAACGCGACGCCTGGCTGCGCTGCATGCACACCGCGGTGGCGTCGATCGACTCGGAGACCCTCGACGACGAGCATCGCAAGGCACTGCTGGACTACCTGGAGATGGCCGCAAACTCCATGGTCAATTCGCCGTTCTGACCATTATTGACGTCTTCGTCGATACTCTTCGGCGATGGATATTCGCGGGAAACGGGTGCTGATCACCGGAGCGTCGCGCGGCATCGGCGAGTCCACGGCGCGCGCCTTCGCCGACGCCGGCGCCTCGGTGGCACTGGTCGCCCGCAGCAAGGACGCGATCGAGCGCCTCGCCGACGAACTCGGCGGCAGCGCGCAGTATGCCGACCTCTCGGACGCCACCCAGGTTACCGGCCTCGTCGAAAGGATCGAGGCCGAGGGCGGGCCGATCGACGTACTGGTCAACAACGCCGGCAGAGAAAACACTGGAAGTCTGTGGAGCGCGCCCGACGATGAACTCCAGAGCGTCACGCAGGTGAACTACCTGAGCCCGGCCGAGCTGTGCCGTCAAGCGATTCCGCTCATGCTCGGCCGAGGCGGCGGACACATCGTCAACGTCTCGTCGGTCGCCGGTTCCGTCGTCTTCCCCGGGCTTGTGACCTACGCCGCCTCCAAGGCGGCCCTGTCTCATTTCACGGCGGGTCTTCGGGCCGACCTTCGCGGACTGCCGATCGGCACCACGCTGGTCGAACTCGGTCCCGTGCCCACCGAGATACTCGCCAAAGTGAAGAACTACGTTCCGACAGATGAGTCGTTCCGCCGCTTCTATAGGACTCATCTGACGGTCGATGTGCCGCGAGAGACGGTGGCGCGCAAGGTCGTCGAAGCGGTGCAGAAGGGTCGGAAGCATGTCCGGGTGCCGAAGCGGAACGCGGCCTTCCCGATGGTCGCCGAAATCCCGCGGCGTGCCGCCGAGCTGTTACTCACCGGCGTTCCCCACCAAGTGAAGTAGACGCCTGACGGGTGTAGGTTGCGGGCGTGCCTGATCCCAAAGCCCGGCCGTGGTGGTCGCACGCGGTGTTCTACCAGGTGTACCCGCGCTCGTTCGCCGACGCGAACGGCGACGGCGTCGGCGACCTCGACGGCGTGGCGTCGCGCCTGGACTACCTCGAGACGCTCGGCGTCGACGCCATCTGGCTCAACCCGGTCATGGTGTCGCCGATGGCCGACCACGGTTACGACGTTTCCGACCCGCGTGACGTCGACCCGTTGTTCGGCGGGATGGCCGCGCTCGATCGGCTGATCGAGGCCGCCCACGCCCGAGGCATCAAGGTGACCATGGACCTGGTGCCCAACCACACCAGCTCGGCCCACCCGTGGTTCCAGGCCGCGCTGGCCGCGGGTCCCGGCACCGAGGCGCGCGAGCGCTACATCTTCCGCGACGGCACCGGCCCAGGCGGTCTGCACCCGCCCAACAACTGGGTGTCGATCTTCGGCGGACCCGCATGGACCCGCATCGCCGAGCCCGACGGCAATCCCGGGCAGTGGTATCTGCACCTGTTCGACGCCGAGCAGCCCGACCTCAACTGGGAAAATCGCGAGGTCTACGACGATCTGGAGAAGACGCTGCGGTTCTGGCTCGAACGTGGCGTCGACGGCTTCCGCATCGACGTGGCACACGGCATGGCCAAGCCGCCCGGCCTGCCTGACATGGAGGTCGTCAAGGCCGAGGTGCTGCTGGCCGACATGGACGACGACCCACGCTTCAACCACGACGGCGTGCACCAGATCCACCGCCACATCCGCACGGTGCTCAACGACTACCCGCACGCGGTCGCGATCGGCGAGGTGTGGGTGTACGACAACGAGCAGTTCGCCCGGTATCTGCGCGCCGACGAACTGCATCTCGGCTTCAACTTCCGGTTGCTGCGCGCGAAGTTCGACGCGGCCGACATCCGTCATGCCATCGAGAACTCCCTGGCGGCCGCCGCGATCGAGAACGCCACGCCGACGTGGACGCTGTCCAACCACGACGTCGACCGCGATGTCACCCGCTACGGCGGCGGCGACGTCGGCCTGGCCCGCGCGTGGGCGATGGCGCTGGTGATGCTCGCGCTGCCGGGCGCGGTGTTCATCTACAACGGCGAGGAGCTCGGGCTCGCCAACGTCGAGCTGCCCGACGAGGCGCTGCGTGATCCCGTGTGGGAGCGCTCCGGCCATACCCGCCGCGGCCGCGACGGATCGCGCGTCCCGATGCCGTGGGAGGGCGACGCTCCCCCGTTCGGCTTTTCGACGAACCCGGACACCTGGCTGCCGCTGCCGCGGGACTGGTCCTCGCTGACAGTGCAGAAACAGCTCTTGGATTCGGAGTCGACGCTGTCGTTCTATCGCGAGGCGCTGCTATTACGTTGCGCGCGAAGCGAATTCGACGGTACCGCGATCGAGTGGCTGGACTCGGCGGACGATGCGCTGGTGTATCGGGTCGTCGGCGGCGGCCTCGTGTGCGTGCTGAACGCCGGCGACGAGCCGGTCGCCCTGCCTCCCGGTGAGGTGCTGCTGGCCAGCGCCGAGGTGGCCGACGGCAAGCTGCCGCCGAACGCCGCCGCCTGGCTGGTCTAGTTCCCTTGGCGAGCAGACGCGAAAGTCCCCGACACGCCGCGGAAAAAGGGGTTTTTGCGTCTGCTCGCGCAGCAAGAGTCAGCGTAGGACCAATGCGGGGTCGCCGCGGCGGCGGTACACCGATCCGAAGCGGGCGTCGATCCGCAGCCATGCGGGCAGGGCGCGCACCCGCACGATCTCATCGACGGCCACTGTCTCGGGGTCCAGGCTCTCGTCCCGATCGGCAGCCGACGATTGCGGCAGGAAACCCATTGCGGTCAAGGCGAAGACACAGCGCATCGGGATGTCGACATCGCCCTGTTCAGAGTTGACAGCGAGCACCTCCTGGTCGAGCAGCGAGACCGGCGGCCCGTGCGAACTGCCGTGCTCCTTCGCCAGCGCGACGCCACGCTGCGCCAGGTCCAGCACCACCCGCGCTGGTACGTCGTCGATGTGGGCGAAACCGGATTCGGGCGGTAAGGCGCCACGCCATGCCGAATCCATCGGAAAGCCGGGGTCGACGTGGCCGCTGCGATCCATCGCGCTCAGACCCTCTGCGAGCGCGTCGGCGCCCGCGCTCAAGTCGGCCGGCCGTACCCGGCCCGCAACGACCCTGCTCGCCAGCACGTCGAAACCCGTTGCGACCCAGGCCACGACCATTCCACCTGCCCGCTCCCGCAGCCGGATCACGGCGGCGTCGTCGAGCCGTGCCGCCCGCTCGACGAAGGTGGCGAGATCCTCGCGGTGGGTGGCATCGTCCAGCCAGATGCCCCGCTCGGGACTGCTCATCGAATCCAGCGCCGCAGATATTCTTGCTGTACTGGTGAAAGCCGTTGCAGCCGCCGCTCTTTGATGTGCACGGTGGCCAGCTGCGTTTCGGCGATGACGGCCGGCCTGGAATCGGCCGGCTTGTTCACCGACCGCACCTCGTAGCCGATCGTGAAGTCCACCGCCCGCACCCGCTTCGACCACATCGTCACCTGCAGCGGCGAATCCCTCAGCTGCAACTGGCCCTTGTAAAGGATCTTCACCTCGTGAATGAGCAGTCCGATCTCGTCGATGACGTCTTCGAACGGCTCACGCAGAAAAGGGATTCGCGCCTCTTCGAGAATGGTGACCATGGTGGCGTGGTTGATGTGCTGGTACATGTCGATGTCCGACCAGCGCACATGCACCGGCGCGGTGAACCCCGTCACCCAGAACTCCCCGTTCCACTCGTTCGTGTCATGCTGCGGATCTGACGTGCCGCCACCGACAGCGTCGCGAGATCACGCTCGTCGGAGTCGTAGATCTCATTGAGCGTGCGCCGCGCCCGCTGCACGCGCGAGCCATTGGTCAGCTCCCACTCCTGGATCTTCTCCTCACCACGCTCCTCCGGCTCGCCGACGGCGAGCACATCGAAGCACAGCGAGCGTAGTGACCCGTAGATGTCATCGCGGATCGCCAACCGGGCCAACGAGTGCCATCGATCGTCGCGGGGCAGGCCCGACACCGATGTCAGCAGCCCGTCGGTGCCGAGATAATCCATCAACGCGAAGTAGGTGTCGGCCACTTCCGCCGGTTCACGATCGACGATGTCAGCGATGTCGATGATGTCGAGCAGGCTGTACTGGTAGAGGCCCGAAGCCACCTTGTATGCGAGGTCTTCGGGCACGCCGTGCGTGGCGAACTGCGCCACCTCTTTCTCGACGATCGCGCGGTCGTCGCCGCGCAACCATTCCCGCATCCGCGGCGTCAGTTCGGCCACCTTCTTGGCGAACCGGTTGATCTCGGCGCCGACCGCCAGTGGCTGCGGCCGGTAGTTGAGCAGCCAGCGACCGGCTCGGTCGATCTGACGACGCAGATCCAGCGTCAACCGATCCGACACATTGACCGGCACTCCCGCGGCGCGAATCCCGCGCCACACCTCCTCGATACGGAAAATTGCGTCGGTCGCGACGAATGTCCGCACCGCGTCCACCGGCCCGACGCCCACGTCCTCCATCACCCGGTACACATACGAAATGCCCGCGGTATCAACGACATCGTTGACCAGCATCGTGGCGATGATCTCCCGGCGCAGCTGGTGCGACCGGATCTCGGTGCCGAACTGATCGCGTAGCCGCGTCGGAAAGTAGCGCGGCAGCCGGGATGCGAAGACCTCCTGGTCAGGCAGGTCGCTGGCCAGCACTTGAGCTTTCAGGTTGAGCTTGACGTGCGCCATCAGCGTGGCGAGTTCCGGTGACGTCAGCCCGATTCCGACCTCGGACCGTCGCCGGATCTCCTTCTCGGACGGCAGCGCCTCGAGTTCGCGATTCAGTCCGCGCTCGGACTCCAGCTCCTTGATCTGGCGGGCGTGCACCGGCAGCATGCTGGCCCCGTTGGCGCGGCTGGTGCCCAGCAGGTCGTTCTGGTCCTTGTTGTCGACGAGTACCAGCTCGCCCACCTCGTCGGTCATCGACAGCAGCAGGTCCGTCCGGTCCTCGGAACGCACCTTGCCAGTGCTGACCAGCGCGTCGATCAGGATCTTGATGTTGACTTCGTGGTCGGAGCAGTCGACGCCGGCGGAGTTGTCCAACGCGTCGGTATTGATGCGGCCGCCGGTCAGGTCGAACTCAACCCGGCCCAGCGGCGTGACACCCAGGTTACCGCCCTCGCCGATCACCTTGGCGCGCAACTGATTTCCATTGACGCGGATCATGTCGTTGGCGCGATCGCCGACGTCGGCGTCGGATTCCGACTCGGCTTTGATGTACGTGCCGATGCCCCCGTTGAACAGCAGATCCACGGGTGCTTTCAGGATGCGGCGCAACAGGTCCGGCGGCGGCAGTTCGTCGACTCCGTCCTCGATGCCGAGGACGCGGCGGACCTGCGGGCTGATCGGGATCGACTTGTGTTCACGGCTGTACACCCCGCCGCCCTCGCTGATGAGCGACTTGTTGTAGTCATCCCAGGTGGAGCGCGGGAGCTCGAACATCCGCTTGCGTTCGTCCCACGACGTCGCTGCGTCGGGGTTGGGGTCGAGGAACACGTGCCGGTGATCGAACGCGGCGATCAGCCGGATGTGTTGGGACAGAAGCATTCCGTTGCCGAACACGTCGCCGCTCATGTCGCCGACGCCGACGACCGTGAAGTCCTCCGACTGGGTGTCAACCCCCATTTCACGGAAGTGCCGTTTGACGCTCTCCCATGCGCCCTTGGCGGTGATACCCATTTCCTTGTGGTCGTAGCCGACCGATCCGCCCGAGGCGAACGCGTCGCCGAGCCAGAAGCCGTAGGACTTCGCGAGCTCGTTGGCGATGTCGGAGAACGTCGCCGTGCCCTTGTCGGCGGCCACCACCAGGTACGCGTCGTCGCCGTCACGACGCACCACATCGGTCGGGGTGACGATGTTCCCCGTTGGCTGGTCGACGTTGTCGGTGACATCGAGCAAGCCCGAGATGAACAGCTTGTAGCAGGCGATGCCCTCGGCGCGCTGCCCGTCCCGGTCGGCGGCCGCATCACCCGTCGATCGAGGGGGTTGCTTGACGACGAAACCGCCCTTGGCGCCGACCGGGACAATCACGGCGTTCTTCACGGCCTGCGCCTTGACCAAGCCGAGAATCTCGGTGCGGAAGTCCTCTTTGCGATCCGACCACCGCAGCCCCCCGCGGGCGACGAAGCCGAACCGCAGATGCACGCCCTCGACGCGCGGCGAGTAGACGAAGATCTCGAACATCGGTCGGGGCAGCGGTAATTCGTCGATCATCTGTGAGTTCAGCTTGACCGACAGCACGTTCTGCGCTCGGGCCGAATCCTCCCGGCGGACGAAGTAGTTGGTGCGCAGCGTGGCCTGGATCATCGACGCGAAGCCGCGCAGCACGCGGTCGGTGTCCAAACTGGTCAGCTCGTCGATGTCGGCAGCCACCGCAGCGGCGGCGGTCTGGGCGGCCTTCCGCTCGGGGTCGGCACCGGGGTCGAACATCGCCTCGAAGAGCTCGACGAGCGATCGCGACGTGTGGGGGTTCCCGTTGAGGACGTTCTCGATATGGGCCTGGCTGTAGGGAAAGCCAGCCTGCCGCAGGTATTTCGCGTAGGTCCGCAGAATGACGACCTGCTGCCAGGACAGGCCTGCGCGCAGCACCAGCTCGTTGAACCGATCGATCTCGCCCCGGCCGTGCCAGATCGCAGTGACCGCGTCGGCGAACCGCACCGCGGTCGCGTCCCGCTCGGGCCCCTCGGGCTCCTCCGGGATGTCGCTGAGCACCGCGATCTTGAACTGATAGATCCACACCTCGAGGCCGTCGGGGCGGGTGACGGTGAACGGCCGCTCCTCGAGCACGATCACGCCCATCGATTGCAGCATCGGAAGCAGCTCGCTCAGCGACGCCGAGCGCCCGCCCAGGTACCACGTGAGCTGCGCGCTGCCGCCGCGGCCGTCCTCTTCTGCGCTGCTGGCGCGCGGGGCCTCGGCGAACACCAGCTTCACCGAATTGTTCTGCAGCTCTTCGATGATGGCGATGTCGTTGATGGCGTCATCGGGCGAAAGGGCCTGCTTGTAGACCTCCGAGAACGCCGCCGAGTAATGCTCGGCCTCCGCCTGCCCGATCGATCCGGTCCTGACCGCGCCGAGCAACCGGTCACCCCAGGTGCGCGCGGCCTCGGTCAGCAGGTCTTGGATTCGCGACTCGTTCTGCAGCGAGACGTCGACATCTTGCGGCCGCGACCCTTCGGGTAGCCGCACGGTGAAATGCACGACCGCCCAGGGTGATTCGCTGACCCTGGCGGTGTATTCGATGCTCTCACCGCCGAGCTCACGAACCAGGATGGCCTGCATCTCGAGCCGCACCGCCGTGGTGTACCGGTCACGCGGCAGGTACACCAGGCAGGACACGAAGTGGGCGAGTTGGTCCGCGCGCAGGAACAACAGCGTCCGTCGGCGCGAGCCCAGGTCGACGACGGCCATCGCCATGTCGAGCAGTTCGCGTGCGCTCAACGCGAAAAGCTCGGAGCGCGGGATGGTCTGGATGATGTCGAGCAGCAGTTGCGCCGGATGGCTGGGATCGCGCTGCGCCATCGCGATCGCCTCGCTGACCCGCCGCGAAATCAACGGTATGTCCATCACATTGGCGTTCATCGCGGCCACGGTGAACAGGCCCACGAAGCGGTGCTCGATCGCGTGGTGTCCAGGATGCTCGCGTACGACGACGATGTAGGGGTACGCGCCGTAGCGCAGGAAGCTGGGGATCGTGGCCTGGGCCAGCACCAGCAGATCGTCGCTGTCGGTGAGCTGCGGCAAGACGTCGTCGCGGAAGCGGAGGATGCCCAGGCGGCTGGACATGTCGACCGACGCCCCCCCGTCGTGCACTGGGCACCGCTGGTAGCCGAGCAGCACGAAATGGCCGTCGGCCAGCCAGCGCAACAGCGCCGCGACGTCCTTGCGGTCGGCGCTAGGGAACCGTCCCTCGGGATCGGTGTCGAGCTCGTTGGCCAGCCCGAGCAGCGTTCCGCTCATCGCCCGCGAGTCGAGCGCGACCTGGCGGGTGTCCGCGAGCACGCCGGGCAGCAGCTGCTCGACCTCCGCGACCAGCTTCGGATCGACGGAGCTGGACAGTTGCACGTGAATCCACGCCTCGTCGACGGCGTCTTTGGCGTTGTCGGCGTCCGACGCGGGGCGGATGTCGAGCAGCTCGCCGGCCGGGCTGCGCCGTACCCGCAGGATCGGGTTCATGATCGCCTTGTAGGCCACGCCCAGCCGGTGCAGCAACACCGTGACCGAATCCATCAGCATCGTCGCGTGCTCGGTGACGATCTGGATGGCGGGCCCGAACTTGCCGGGGTCGTCGGCCGGGTAGACCTCGACGAGCGTCTCGCCGACCCGCCGCCGCCTGCCCAGCCGGTAGTGCGCGGCCAGCAGGTCCGGGGACATCAGCTTGCCCGCAGCCGACATGTCGACGGGGCCGGTCGTGACCGCGTCGGCGACGGGTGCGCCGCCGTGTGGCCCGTGATAGGTGGCGATGTAAGCCCTGGCGAGTTTGTCCAGCGCGGCGGGGGCGATGATCAGTTCGGTCGGCCCCTCGATAGCTCCCGCCCCCGGATCGACCGTCATGCCGCCTGCTCCTGACTCACCGCTGCGCACCGGCCGTCGTTGGATGTCGCCGCCGATGCGGCTCCGTGGTACGCAATGGCGACATTAGTCATCCCCCAGTCGCTTCGCTCCTACCCCGCCGGATCAGTCGCGTGTGAGCTTGCGGTGGGTCACCCTGTGCGGACGGGCCGCATCGATACCGAGTCGTTCCACCTTGTTCTCTTCGTAGGCCGCGAAGTTGCCCTCGAACCAGAACCATTTGGCCTCGTTGTCGCTGTCGCCCTCCCACGCCAGGATGTGCGTGCAGGTGCGGTCGAGGAACCAGCGGTCGTGGGAGATCACCACCGCGCAGCCGGGGAACTTCTCCAGCGCGTTCTCCAGCGAACTCAGCGTTTCGACGTCAAGGTCGTTGGTCGGCTCGTCGAGCAGGATCAGGTTGCCACCGACTTTCAAGCGTGAGCGCCAGGTTCAGCCGGTTGCGCTCGCCGCCGGACAGCACACCGGCGGGCTTCTGCTGGTCAGGGCCCTTGAAGCCGAATGCCGACACGTACGCGCGCGACGGGATCTCGTTCTGGCCGACCTCGATGTAGTCCAGTCCGTCGGACACGACCTCCCACACCGTCTTCTTCGGGTCGATGCCCGCACGGGACTGGTCGACGTAGCTGAGCTTGACCGTCTCGCCGATCTTGACCGTGCCGCTGTCGGGCTGCTCGAGGCCGACGATGGTCTTGAACAGGGTGGTCTTGCCGACGCCGTTGGGGCCGATGACGCCGACGATGCCGTTGCGCGGCAACGTGAACGACAGGTCCTTGATCAGCGGCCTGCCGTCGAAACCCTTGTCCATGTGCGAGACCTCGACGACGACACTGCCCAGCCGCGGGCCGGTCGGAATCTGGATCTCCTCGAAGTCGAGCTTGCGGGTCTTTTCTGCCTCCGCGGCCATCTCGTCGTAGCGCTGCAGGCGCGCCTTGCTCTTGGCTTGGCGGGCCTTGGCGCCCGACCGCACCCACGCCAGCTCGTCCTGCAGACGCTTTTGCAGCTTGGCGTCCTTGCGGCCCTGAACGGCGACGCGCTCGGCCTTCTTTTCCAGATACGTGGAGTAGTTGCCCTCGTACGGGTAGGCCCGCCCGCGGTCGAGCTCGAGAATCCACTCGGCGACGTTGTCCAGGAAGTACCTGTCGTGGGTGACGGCGAGGATCGCGCCCTTGTATTCGGCGAGGTGCTGCTCGAGCCATTGCACGCTTTCGGCGTCCAGATGGTTCGTCGGCTCGTCGAGCAGCAACAGGTCGGGCTTGCTCAGCAGCAGCTTGCACAGCGCCACCCGGCGTCGTTCGCCGCCGGACAGGTTGGTGACCGGCTCGTCGGGCGGCGGGCAGCGCAGCGCGTCCATCGCCTGCTCGATCTGCGAGTCGAGGTCCCACGCGTCGGCGTGATCCAGCTCCTCCTGGAGCTTGCCCATCTCATCCATCAGCTCGTCGGTGTAGTCGGTGGCCATCAGCTCGGCCACCTCGTTGAACCGGTCGAGCTTGACCTTGATCTCGCCGAGGCCCTCCTCGACGTTGCCGCGGACCGTCTTCTCCTCGTTCAGCGGCGGCTCCTGCTGCAGGATCCCCACAGTGGCGCCGGGCTGAAGGAACGCGTCGCCGTTGTTCGGCTGGTCCAGGCCGGCCATGATCTTCAGGACGCTCGACTTACCCGCGCCGTTCGGACCGACCACGCCGATCTTCGCGCCGGGAAGGAAGTTCAAGGTGACGTCGTCAAGGATGACCTTGTCGCCGTGTGCCTTGCGGACCTTCCGCATCGTGTAGATGAAATCGGCCATGGGTGTTGTCATGCCTCTCTGGTCTCGGTATTGCTCGCGGACCATCGTAGGCGTAGACACCGGCCGTCCCGACCGCAGCGTCAGCGGTTCCGTGACTCACGCCGACACCGGCAGCACCTTTCCGCCGACAGTGTCGCCCGCCTCGGCCCCGTCCTCGGCAGCGTCGTCGTCCTTGGCTTCGGCGGCATCGTCGCTGTTCGCGGCGGTGCTCTTGAACCGGTCGACGCTCGCGATGCTTCGTGCCAGATCCGGTCCCACCGCCGTGGCCCGCACTTCCAGCGACGTACGACGGTTGCCGTCGCGGTCGTCGTACTCGCTGGTGTGTATGTCTCCAACAACGATGACGGGGTCGCCCTTCCCCAGCGAGCCGCCGACGCCCTTCACCAGCCCTTTTCCCCAGCAGTTGACCGACACGTACAGCGTGTTGCCGGGTTCCCAGGTGCCGTCGGCGGTGCGCCGCCGCGAATTGCTGGCCACCCGGAACTTGTACACGTCCTGGTCGCCGACGCGGCGCCGAATGGGGTCGGTGATGATCGTGCCGACTACGGCGATGGGTGTCTCGAACATTTCTCGTCCTTTCGATTCGTCCGGCTCGTGCCGTACCGCCATTGACCCGGACGGGGCCGACGCATCGCGGTCGCGCCACCTGCCGGCCGGCGCGGGCTGTGGATGAATCGCGGACTGGGGATGGTGGCCCGCTCGTTCACCGCGCGACCCCGCGCACGCGAAACGGAATCCCCGCAGGCGCTCACTCGTACTTCTTCTGCTGGAATTCCGTTTCGCGGCGGCAAAAGCTAGGGCGCTAAGCCTTCTGCCACACGGAAACGTGGCGAGTGCTTTCATGGCCGAACGGTGTGCCGTCCCAGTCCTGCCATCGCTCGACGAGCACCAGACCGGCGATGCGGGCCATCAGGTCGAGCTCGGCGGGCCATACGTAGCGAAACGGAATCGACCGGAGTCGCGCAACGCCGTCGTCGCCATCGACATAGTGGGAGCTCATCGACTGCGTCGCGCAGTCGTACAGGTCGTAGGCCCAGAACCGGTCCCCCACGTCGAACGGGACGGCGCGCTGGCCCGGCGGCAGCAGCCGCAGGGCGGGCACACCGACCTCGATGACGAAGAAACCGCCCGCACCCAGATGCGCGGCGGCGTTGACGAAGCAGGCCACCTGCTCGTCCTGCGTCGTCAGGTTGTTGATCGTGTTGAAGACCAGGTAGGCCAGCGAGAACTCGCCGGGCACACGCGTATCGGCGAAGTCTCCGATCGTCACGTCGATCGCCGCCCCACCCGGTTTTTCCCGCATGCGCGCGACCATCGCCTTCGACACGTCGATGCCGTGCACCTCGACCTCGCGCTGCGCAAGCGGCAGGGCGATCCGGCCGGTGCCGATGCCGAATTCGAGCGCTCTGCCGTCACCGACCAGCCCGGCGAGCACGTCGACGACGTCGGCGATGACGCTCTGGTCGTGCATTCCCGACGTGTCGGCGTCGTAACGAGCGGCGATGTCCTCGCCGAAGTACCCGTCGTCGGTCACGGTTGACGGGCGTCCCGCTTGGCCAGCTCGGCGAGCATCGCGTTGTAGGCGGTCAGGTCGGCGTCGTCGTCGCGGTCGGCGGCCCGGTCGAGCCTCTTTGCGGTGCGCTGGTCACTGCGGGTCCACTGCACCAACAGAGCGATCATCACGATGACAAGCGGGATTTCCCCTGTCGCCCAGGCGATCGAACCGCCCAGCTTCTGATCCCCGAGCAGGTCGGTGTGCCAGTACAGCTGCAGGGACTTGTACCAGCTCTCGCCCAGGATGTGCTGACTGCCCATCAGCACCACGCCGAAGAAGGCGTGCAGCGGCAACGATGCGAACACCACGGCCAGCTTCCCGAGCGGTGGCAGCGGGCGAGGGGTGGGATCGACGCCGATGACGACCCAGTAGAACAGGTATCCGCTGAGCAGGAAGTGCACGTTCATCGCGAGATGCGCCGCGTGGCTGCTCACGGCCGAGTCGAAGATTCCGCCGAAATACAGCCCGTAGAAGCCGGCGACGAACAGCACCGTTGCCACGATCGGGTTGGTCAAGAACCGCGACAGGCGTGAGTGCAGCGCTGCCAGCAGCCATTCGCGAGGGCCCGGTGGTTCACCCTTGCCTGCGGCGGGCAGCGCGCGCAGCGCCAGCGTCACGGGCGCACCGAGCACCAGAAGGATCGGCACCAGCATCGACAGCAGCATGTGTGCGGCCATATGCATGCTGAACATCGCAGGCATGTACCGACCGACACCCGACGACGTCGCGAACAACAGCACCAGGCAGCCGAGCAGCCACGCCACGATCCGCCCCGTCGGCCACGCATCGCCGCGCCGGCGCAGCCGCCACACGCCGGCCAGATACACCGCGGCCAGCACGATCGCCGCAGACCCGAGGATCAGATCGAAGCGCCAGTCGAACAGCACGCGGGCCACCGTCGGCGGACCGGCGAAGTCGTAGCCGATCTCGATGGCGGGAATCGACGGGTTGAAGATGGGCGGCGCCGGTGGCGGGGTTCTGCCAAGTGCGACCGCCACGCCGAAGGTGAGGCCGAAGACCACCGCCTCGGTCATCGCCAGCCTGAGCAGCGGGCCACGGGCCTGCGGGTCGGACTGCAGTGCGGCCACGCCACTGCGCCGCTGACGCCAGCCGATGACGCCGAGTGTGCACAGCGCCACCACCTTGGCGATGATCAGCAGGCCGTAGGCGCCGTCGAACAAGTCAGTCAGCCGGATCCGAACCAGGGCGTTGACGACGCCGCTGATCGCCATCGCCACGAAGCACCACATCGCGACCGCCGAAAACCGTCGGGCCGCCAGATCGGCGTGGCCGCCGCGGCGCAGTGCATGCACCAGAAGCACCAGCAGGCCGCCGGCCCACACCGCGGCGGCAGTCAGGTGGATGATCAAGCTGTTGGTCGCCAGGTCATGCGAGCCGCCCGCCGACGAATGGCCGGTCAGCGCCAGCGGCAGCAGCGTGATCAGTGAACCGGCGAACAGTAGCGGCGTCGATGACCAGCGCAGCACCGGGATGCTCGCGACCGTGACGATCGCCGCCAGCAGCGCCGTCCACCGCCAGGCGCCCGCCGTCTCGATCAGGCTGGCCACCGACCAGATGGCCGACGGGCTGAGCCGCGACGTCAGCGGCTGGCCGGTGACATCGGAGACGGTCAGCGGCACCAGCAGCGCCGCGCACACCGTCCAGATCGCCGACGCCACCGTGCCGAGGCGCGAGATGCGGTATCCGTCGGCGTCGAGCACGCCGTTCTGCTGCGGCGGCACCATGAACGCGGCGAACATGAACGACCCGGTTGCGACGACGGCGGCGATCTCACCCGCGGCCCGCACGAACGGCAGCCCGTAGTTGGTGACCGGCCCCGGATCGGGCAACCCCGTCGCGGTGAGCGCGTCGGCCAGCGTCAGCCCGGCCAGGCCCGCTGCGGTCACGCCGGCCAGCAGGGCGACCCCGAACAGGACGGGCCACACCGCGCTGGTGCGCACGCTCGGCGAAAGCGTCGTCATGGCTCCAGCGTATGGGCTGCGCCGCGCGGGCTATTCGGCCGCATCGCGCAGGGCGCGGCGCTCCATCTCGCGGACATAGAACTGCTCTCTGGCGATCTGCTCCACCTTGTCCATGTCACGCAGCACATCGCGCAGTTCATCGCGGAAGGCGGTGCGCCGCTCGAGCAGATCGGCGGCGGGTTCGAGCAGGTACTGGTTGGCGACGACCTGACGGGCCGTCGCGAACAGCAGCGCCGAGACCGACTCCGTACTGCGCAGCCGGTTCTGCGCGACGTACTGGTTGCCGACACCCAGCGCCCGCTTCGTCAGTTCCTTCTCGCCGATCTCGGCCGGCGAATCGCGCAGGACGTCGGCCACGATCTCGTAGGCCTCGAAGTAGGGACGCAGCACCGCCTGCGCGATCAGTGGCCGTTTGGCCCGCAGCATCGCGTAGATCTCCTCGGCTCCGGCGGCGACGTGGGCCTCCCAGCTCGAGATCTTTTGTCCTTCTTGCGTGCGGTCGTTCCACGCCATCTCCTCGGCAAGGTGCTCGCGGAACGCCGTCGAGTCCGCAAAGTAGAAGTCGAACTTCAACAGGTCGCGCAGCCGCATCGCCTGCGTCCAGAACGCCTCCAACCGGTCGTCGGCGCGCGCGGCGTGCACGAGTGCCATCTCGACGATCGCGGTCTCCATGAACGCGTCGATCACCGTGTTGCGGTAGAACGCCGCTTCGTGCTCCTGCTCGGGCGCGATGCGCCACACGGGTTCGCGCCCGGTGTCAACGCAGGTGACCGGATGACCGTTGGACAACGCATCCAGCGCGGCGCGCACGCCGTCGGCCGTCCGCAAGCGCAGCACGCTGTTGGTGACGGGAGTCTGCTTGCGCTCCAGGTAATCCAGCGAATCCTGCAGCGTGTGGTGCAGTTGGTCCAGCGTCAATGCGGTCCCGCGGGTGGTGAGCAGCAGCGCCGACACCAAGCCCGTGGCGTTGACTGGCGTGGCGCGAAGGATGCGCCAGGACACTTCGATCGCCATCTTCTGCATCGCCAGCCGCTTCGCGGCGTCGTCCTTCGTTATCGGGCCGCCCGGCTCACCCAGGTACTCGCGCATCGAGACGGCTTGCGGAAACCGGACGTAGATCTTGCCGTAGCTGCGTTCACCTTGGGCCTTGATGTACTTGTACAACCAGGACAGGCCCTCGGGGGTCTTCTCGCCGCCGCGGGCGTACGCCGCGTATTCGGCGGTCTCGTGCAGCTGGTCGAAGCTGATCGACACCGGCTGCAGGAGGATGTCCTCGCTGCGGCCCTCCAGATAGGCGTCGGCGACGTAGCTCATCAGACCGAGCTTGGGCGGCAACATCTTTCCGGTTCGCGACCGGGTGCCTTCGATCGACCAGCTGAGGTTGAACCGCTTTTCGACGATGTAGCCGACGAACTGTCGCAGCACGTACTTGTACAGCGGGTCGTCGAGCTTGCGTCGGATGAAGATGACGCCGGAGCGACGCATCAACGGCCCCATGAACCCGAACGACAGGTTGATGCCGGCGAACGTGTGCACGGGCGGCAGCCGGTTCTCCTGCATCGCCACGGGCACGATCACGCCGTCCAGGTACGACCGGTGCGAGAACAGCAGCACCGCGGGATGAGCCTCCAACGCGTGCCGCATGTTTTCGATTTCGGCGCGGTCGTAGTCGATGTTCGGATCGAAACCGCGGCTGAAGATGGCGCGGCCCAGCGACGGGATGAGGTCAACGGAGAACCGGCTCCACCCGGTGGAAAGCTCGTCGAGCATCTTTCCCGCAGCTTCGGGGGTGGCGTCCGGAATCTTCTCGAGCCCCTCGCGGAAGCGCGACGACGCCATGATCTCCGGCGCGATCAGTTGGGGTGATTTGTATTCGGGGCCGAGCAGCCGCAATTCGACCCGTTCGATGGCGAGGCTGGCACGCCGGAGAACGAAATGCGCGAGATCGCGCGGGTTTTCGCCGACGGTGTTGTCGTTCCACTGCTGGCGCAGTTCGGACACCTTCGCGGGTTCACCCGCCACGACGCGCGCGCGGGACGGGTCGCGCTTGAGGATGCGACGCTGCAGGATCTCCGGCGGCCGGTAGGTGTCACGGCCGGAGATCAGCGCGACCACCTTCGACCGTGTCGGCAGGCCGCCGGGCACCCAGAAGACTCGCACCGGGACGACCGTGCGATCCTCGTCCGCCTCGAGTTCCTGCACAAGCCGCGCCAGCACACTCGGCGGCGGATCCCCGTCGGGTAGTTCGAGCACGGCGACATTTGACTCGGGGTGCTCGCGCCGTTGCTGTTGTAGCCAGTCGCTCAACAACTCTCGCTCCGCGGGCGAGGACACCGAGGCCAACACCAGCGCGTCGTCGGTGGCGCTGAAGGGGGCCATCGGGTCGGCGGTCACGACCGACCCTTCTTGGCGGCGGCCTTCTTCGCCGGCGCCTTCTTGGCCGGCGCTTTCGTCACTTTCTTTGCGGCAGCCCTCTTGGCCGGCGCCTCGGTCGTTTTCTTCGCGGCGGCCTTCTTGGCCGGCGTCTTCTTCGGCGGTGCGGCTTTTTCGGCCTTCTTGGTCGGCGCCTTCCTGACCGCCTTGGTGCGCGCATATGGCCCGATCTTCGGGATCGATTCGTACGGCCAGCTTTTCAGCGTGTCGAGATAAAGCTGACGCACCTCGGCGATCTTGTCCGACAGGTTGTCCACCGTCCAGTCGTCGACCGGGATCGGCGGATACACGACGACGTCGACGGTGCCGGGGTTGAAGGTTGTCGAGTCGCGGGACGAGATGACCTCAGCGTTGCGGATGACGATGGGCACGATCGGAATTCCCGCCGACATCGCAATGCGGAACGGGCCCTTCTTGAACGGCCCGACCTCGGTGGTGTCGAGCCGGGTGCCCTCGGGCGCAATGAGAATGGAAAGGCCTTTCTTGGCAAGCCCTTCCACCTTCTTGAGACCTTCCACCGCGGCCTTGGGATTGTCCCGGTCAATGAACGCTGCGTCCATCACCTTGCCCAGGGTGCCGACGATCGGGTCGTTCTCCAATTCCTTCTTGCCGACCGAGGTGAAGTTGTTGTCGACCAGCCTGCCCGCGATGACGGGGTCGACCTGGTTGCGGTGGTTGAAGATGAAGACGGCGGGCCGCTGCTTGGTCAGGTTCTCCTTGCCCAGCAGGTTGATGTTCACACCGGTCGCGGTCAGCAGAGCACGCCCGAACGCCGAGGTGAAGAAGTTGACACCGGTGCGCCTGTTGCGGGTCAACAGACCGAGCCCGACGGCGCCCGCGGCGATCGGCACCATCGACGCCACGCCCGCGGCCGTGCGCAGCTGCGAGACCGGGTTGCTGCCGCTGCGGCTGGTGAATCGCAGCACGGGCCAACCCCGTTTGGCCGCAACGGCGGCGAGCTTGCCCGCCGGATTCGTGGGACGCGGATTGCCGACCAGATACATCAGCGCGACGTCCTCGTCGCCGTCGGCGTAGAAGTAGCTCTTGGACAGATCGACGCCGTTCTCCGCGGCGAACGCCTGCACCGCCCTGGCCTTGCCAGGACCCCAGATGATCGGGGTCTTCACCTCGCCGGTGATCAGCCCGTTGTCGTCGGTCTCGAACTTGTTGCTCAGCACGTTGCCGATGCCGAGGAACCGGGCCACCGGCTCGACCTGGACTGTCAACGCCGACGAGCTGAGCACGACGGTATGGCCGCGCTCCATGTGGGCGCGCACCAGGTCACGCATCTCCGGATAGATGCGGCCGATGATCTTCTGTACGAAGAGCCGCTCGGCGAGCTCGTCGATGTCGCCGAGAGAGCTGCCGCGCAACATGCGGGCGCCCTTGCCGATGAGGTCCTCGAACTCCGAGCGGCCGAGCTGATGATTGAGGCCCGCCTGCACCATCCCGATGAACTCGCCGACGCCCATCTGCCCGCGGCGCAAGCGATCCTGGGTCATGATGACGCCGGTGAAACCGGCGACCAGCGTGCCGTCGAGGTCGAAGAACGCGCCGACCTGGGGGCCCTCGGGGCTCGCCTGGATCTCGGCGACCGAGCCCGGCAGTCGCATGGTCCGCGGGTTGGCGCGTCGTGTCGTCTGGCCGTCTGCGGCGGTCATAGGGCACTACTCCCGTTCAGTGAGGGCGATCTGGATTCGTCGGCTTCTGCGGTGAATGATGCTGGTGCACAACGCCCGTCGCCGCCGAGGGCGAGCACTTCGTCGAATCCGGCCCGCAGGCACCTCGCGAAGAAATCGCCGTCGGTGACGGCGGCGCGGTCGTAGCGCGCGGTGACAGTGATGTACCCCGCCCGTGACACCAGCACGACCATCATCGCCACCCCGGGCAGCGGGCCAAGTCCGTACTGACGCAGGATCTTCGCGCCTGCGATGAACGTGTCGCCCATGTACACCGGGACATTGCTGGCCTGCACATCGGAGTTCACGATGGAGCCGGCCATGCCCTCGAGCACGGTGTCGGGCAGCAGGCTGACCAGCGGCGCGATCACCCCGACCATGTTCACCGCGCGCTCGTCGCGCTTGCGGGTCATCTGCGAGCGGATGCTCTTGATGCGCTTCTCAGGATCGACGACGCCGACCGGGGCGGCGAGATTGACTCCGGCGAAACGGTTTCCGCCGGCCGGGTCATTGTCGGACCGCATGTTCACCGGTATCGCCATCGGCAGAGTGTCGATGGGCACACCCATGTGTTCGTGGTAGCGCCTCAGCGCCCCGCACAGCCCGGCCAGGTACGCGTCGTTGATCGACCCGCCGGCGGCCTTGGCCGCCTTGTGCAGGTCGCCGAACTCGATGTCGATGGCATCGCTGCGCGACGAGAGGCTGCGGCGTCGCAGCACCGGCGACGGTTCGGCCGCCGACCCGACCACCCGGGCACCCGACATCGCGTACTCGACGACGCCGCCGAGCGAGGCGACCGGATCGCGGATCACGTTGCCGACCGCGTGCGCGGCCCCGAACAGCGCCTTGCCGATACCGCCGGCGATGGCGCCGGGCAACCGATTGAACCCTTCCCGCATCAGGTCGTTCGGCGACAGGTCCTGCGGGATGGGCATCGGCGGATCGGCTTCGGCTGGTGGGTCGCGCTCGAGATCGTAGAGGTTGGCGAACATCTCGACACCGCCCACGCCGTCGGTGACGGCGTGGCTCAGATGCACCATCATCGCGGCGCGGCCGCCCGCGAGGCCCTCGACGAGGGTGGCGGTCCACAACGGCCTCGAGATGTCGAGCGGCGACTGCAGGGCGACCTCGGCGAGGTCGAGGACCTCGCGCAGGGTTCCAGGCTCGGCCACGCGCACGCGGCGCACGTGGAAGTCGAGGTTGAAGTCGGGGTCGATGACCCAGCGCGGCGGCACCGTCGGCAGCGTCGGCATCACGACCTTCTGCCGCAGCCGCAGAACCTTGCGTGAGGCGTGTTCGAAGCGGGTCCTCAGCCGCTGCCAGTCCGGGGTGGTGTCGAGGATCTCGACGGTCATGATGCCCGAGCGGGTGCGGGGGTTGGCTTCGCCGCGGTGCAGGATCTGATCGACGGGGCTGAGCTCCTCCGGCAATCCGGCCGCGTCCAGTTCAGGCACGTCGCTCACCCTGCGGCCACCCTGCCATCGTTGCTGCTCCTCCCGCCGGCTCGCACAGTCTGTACCCACGCTAGTCCGCCGCAACTCGCCGCGACGTGCCTTTAGTGGCTGTAGTGGCTGTGATTGGCGGCCGTCGCGATGCGGTAGCCGCATGATCCACAGACCCGACTCCATTGATCGTGCCCGGATGGTCCGGCGATGGAGTCAGCCCCTGCGGGTTGAATCTTCAACGGCACCGGCCCGCGCCGATCAGTACTTCACCTGGAGGCCAATTCGATAGCAATAGACGACACGTCTACCGGTCTGTGAGCTCGGCTAGGGTGAGTGCGCTGCCCCCGTAGCTCAGTGGATAGAGCAACCGCCTTCTAAGCGGTCGGTCGCAGGTTCGAGTCCTGCCGGGGGCACTTGTGACGTGTTTGGGGCCGTCGGGTGCGGCGCATCACTTCAGACTGCGATGGCGGCGAAAAAGACCGAGTAGGCCTCGCCGTCAACGCAGTTTCGATGTGCGCACCCGGCTTCAACGATCGAATCGACGGATTGCCGAACCCTAGTGCCCCGCGTTGCGGGCCAGTTCGATCGCATACTGGTTCATGAAGTTGCCCGGGCCGGGATCGCCGCGCCCGCATGATCCGTCGGAATCACCGGGGCGCTTGACCCACAGGTAGGCGTCGGCATGCGGACCGGCGGTGTCCGTCGTCGGCGCGGCACCAAGCGCGCGCCCACTCGGATTACACCAATACAAGTCGCCGTCGGCTGGTCCGGCGCCGTTGCGCGAGGTGTCGATCACGTAATGCGCGCCGTTCGTGAGCCCGGAAATCGCCTCGCCGTAACCGATTTCCTCATCGGTGGTGAAGAAGTTCGAGGTGTTGAGGCTGAAACCGCGCGCATGCTCGATACCGACCTGGTTGAGGCGTGCGGCCATTTCGTCGGCGCTCAGCCAGCGCGAATGCCCACCGTCGATGTAGACCGCGGCGGCCGGGTCGCGGGTCAGCGTGTCGACGGCGTAGCGAATCAGGTCGAAGCGTTCCTGGCGTTGGTCTGCCGACAGACAGTCCGCCATGGCGAGCGCATCGGGTTCGAGGATTATCGTCGCCGGGGCGGAACCGAGCGCGGCCGCGACACCGTCGATCCACCCTCGATAGGCCGCGCCCGAGGAGAACCCGCCCGCGGCAAAGCTCCCGCAGTCGCGGTGGGGAAGCGCATAGATCGCCAGCATCGGCATGGCGCCGGCGGCCTGCGCCCCGCCGATGTACCTGGCGACCGCGGCCGACGGGACCGCGTTGTCGATCCAGTACGCCTGCGGTGTATTGGCAATGGCGTCCAGCTGAGGATTCGGCGGGCTGGCGCTGTGCGCGGCTTTCATTGCCGCGGAATCAGGATCGACGTAGAGGGCCTGGCCGGCCAACGGGTTCGCCTCATCGGCGGCCAGGCGCACCGCCGGGGCGGGGCCGCCCAATGCGGTGGCCGAGACACCAAGGCCGACGACGGCCGCCACCGCCAGGAATGGGCCGATCCATCGCGCGACTGCACCAGCAGCTGAGGAGATCACCCGGAGAAAACTAGTGTTGCGAGGCCGTCAACGCCAATCACTGGCGGCCGCCGATGGGGCGCTCGGCGGCGACCGCGTTCCGACCTCCTCACTCCGCCGACCGTGAACAGCACCTTCTCAGGGTCGACGGCTACGGTCACGCGGTCCGTACGATGTTTCGAACGAGGAGAAATAGGCGATAACGGCGACATGTCGCGAAGCGCTCAGGCCGGCCAATGCCACTAGCCCCCGGCGAAGTGTTCGCCGGATACACCGTCGTGCGCCTACTCGGGGCGGGCGGCATGGGCGAGGTCTACCTGGTCGAGCATCCGCGGCTGCCGCGCCGAGACGCACTGAAGGTTCTGCCGGTCGAGCTCACCGCCGATCGCGAGTACCACGAGCGGTTCAACCGCGAAGCCGACATCGTCGCGAATCTCTGGCACCCGCACATCGTGGCCGTCCACGACCGCGGCGAGTTCGGAGGCCAGCTCTGGCTATCGATGGACTACGTGGAGGGCACCGATGCCGCACGCCTTCTGCAAGACCGTGGCGGCCGCGGGCTACCGCCCGGCGACGTGGTACGCCTGGTGTCCGCGGTGGCCGACGCGCTGGACTACGCGCATGAGCGCCGGCTGCTGCACCGCGATGTCAAACCGTCGAATATCCTACTGTCGCAGAGTGATACGGGACGGCAACGGATCATGCTCGCCGATTTCGGAATCGCCCGGGCGGTCGACGACTCCGACGGTTTGACCGCGACCGACATGACTGTCGGTACCGTCGCCTACGCGGCACCGGAACAGCTTCTCGGCGAGGCACTCGATGGTCGGGCCGATCAATACGCGTTGGCCGCGACGGCGTTTCACCTCCTCACTGGTCAGCAACTGTTCGCGCATACCAACCCGGCAGTGGTCATCAGCCAGCACCTCACCGCACCCCCGCCCGCGATCGCCGATCGCGTCCCCGAACTCTCCGGTCTCGGCCCGGTGTTTTCGAAGGCGCTGGCGAAGAAGCCGCAGGATCGATACGGGTCGTGCAACGAGTTCGCCGACGCGCTGGCGCGGAACCTCGACTCCGCATCGCTTGACGTCGGCGCCTCCGATGCGACCTTGGCCGCACCGAGATTCCGGCGCGCCGTGCCGATCACCGAGTGGCGTCGCGCGCGCTGGGCCCTCCTGGTCGTCGTGCTGATCGGGCTCATCGGGGCGGCCGTGGCCGTCGGCCTGATGGTCGGCGACCAGCACCGCGGCAAAACCTCGCCGCAGGCATCGCCGACCACCCCGACTGTCCCGGTCGTCTTGATCGGCGCCGACTGCGCCACCCTCGGGTCGGCCGGGGTCAGCGAAACCGGACAGACGGCCTACTGCGCACGCCTGCCCAGCACCGGCGACATGATGTGGTCGATCTACTCCGGTCCTGTGCCGTCGCCGAGCGATAAACCGGGACCAGGCGACCAGGTGTATGCGCCGGGGATCGAGGAGCAGGTCCGGGTATGTGTGGAGCAGACCCGGCAGAGTCGCTCGAAGTGCCGCGACGACGTCCGGAAGGGCAACCTGGTCGGACCCCCGTAGACCCCACTCGAGGTGAGTGAGTACTCTCTCACCATGGCAGCGACCGGGCGCGACCGTCTTCTCGGTGAAGCGCTCAAACTCTTCGCCGCGCGGGGATACGCCGCAACGTCGGTCGCCGATATTCAGCAGGCGGCCGGACTGGCGCCCGGCTCGGGCGCGCTCTACAAACACTTCTCCTCGAAACGCGCACTGCTGGAAGCCGCGGTCGCACACCGCATCGAGAGCATCGTCGCCGCGCGCGAAGAATACGACGCCGCGTCACCCTCAGGCGTCGAGCAAGCCGTCCGCCGGGCCGGTCAACTGATCCGCAACAACCTCGCCCAGAGCGAAGACCTGCTGCGCGTGATGCTGCGCGAATCCGATGAGCTCGCCGACCTGAACGAAAAGACGTGGAAAGTCATCACCGACAACGCCTATCAACGATTCACCGACGAACTCGTCGCATCCAACCGCGCCGGCCGCACGAACGTCGACGACCCCGCAGCGACCGCCGCGGTCGCGATCTCGTCGCTGACCTATGCCGCGACACTGCGCGCGCTGACCGGTCACAACCCTGGCAACGTCGACGACGACCGGTTCTTCGAAGCGTGGGTCCATCAAACCGTCAGCACACTGACCCGAAACCAGAAGCCGCGAACCCGTACCACCGCACGTCATAAAGGAGCTATTGCGTGACCTTCTCACTCCAACCCAGCGACGACGTCATCGAGGTTCGCGACTGGGTTCATCAGTTCGCCGCCGAGGTCGTCCGCCCCGCCGCCGCCGAATGGGACGAGCGCGAGGAAACACCGTGGCCCGTCATCCAGGAAGCCGCCAAGGTCGGCCTCTACTCCCCCGAACTGTTCGCCCAGCAAGCCGCCGAACCGAGCGGGCTCGGCATGCTCACGGTGTTCGAAGAGCTGTTCTGGGGCGACGCGGGCATCGCGCTGTCGATCCTGGGAACCGGCCTTGCCGCTGCGGCATTGGCCGGCAACGGAACTCCCGAACAAGTCGGCCGATGGCTGCCGGAAATGTTCGGCACTGCCGGGGACCCGAAGCTCGGCGCGTTCTGCTCGTCGGAGCCCGACGCCGGATCCGACGTCGGCGCAATCCGCACGCGGGCGCGATACGACGAGGCGTCCCGCGAATGGGTTCTCAACGGGACGAAGACGTGGGCGACCAACGGCGGCATCGCCAACGTGCACGTCGTCGTCGCATCCGTGCACCCTGACCTCGGCTCACGAGGCCAGGCGACGTTCATCGTCCCGCCCGACACCGCGGGCCTGTCGCAGGGACAGAAGTTCAAGAAGCACGGCATCCGCGCATCGCACACCGCCGAAGTCGTGCTCGACAACGTCCGGCTGCCCGAGGACATGATCCTCGGCGGACGGGAGAAGTTCGAGGAACGCATCGCCCGCGTCAAGTCCGGAGTCTCCTCACGCGGGCAGGCGGCCATGAAAACGTTCGAGCGGACCCGGCCTACCGTCGGCGCGATGGCGGTGGGCGTGGCCCGCGCCGCCTACGAGTACGCCCTCGACTATGCCTGCCAGCGTGAGCAATTCGGCCGCAGGATCGGAGAGTTTCAGGCGGTCGCCTTCAAACTCGCCGACATGAAGAGCCGCATCGATGCGGCTCGAATGCTCGTATGGCGGGCAGGCTGGATGGCGCGGAACAACCAGAACTTCGACGCGGCCGAAGGCTCGATGGCCAAACTCGTCGCCAGCGAAGCGGCGGTGTATGTCACCGACGAGGCCATCCAGATCCTCGGCGGCAACGGATACACCCGCGACTATCCGGTCGAGCGCATGCACCGCGACGCGAAGATCTTCACCATCTTCGAAGGCACCAGCGAGATCCAGCGGCTGGTGATCGCGCGCGCCCTCACCGGTCTGCCGATCCGGTAGACGACTTGGCGGCCCCCGATAATGGCCGGATGCGAAAGGTTGCGATCTCCCTCCTGACGGCGACGGTGCTGGCGCTGGTCGGCTACGGTGCCGCCGCCCCCGCCGTGGCGTTCGCGGACAACGCCGCCGAAGGCGGTCTGCCCAACGATCAGCGCCTCAGTCCGTACGACCTGTCCGCCCCCGCGGTGTATCGACTCGATCCCGCGCTACTCGACGCCGTCCAGCGGGCCGCCGACAGCGCCGCCGAAGGCGGCATCACCATCGGCCTCACGTCGGGTTGGCGGTCACCCGAATTTCAGCAACGCCTGTTCGACGACGCCGTCACCCAGTACGGCAGCGTCGACATCGCCAGTCAGTACGTCGCCTCCCCTGTGGTGTCGAAGCACGTGATCGGCAAGGCCGTCGACGTCGGTCCCGAGGGCGCCGACGACTGGCTCATCCGCAACGGCGCGACGTACGGGCTGTGCCAGATCTACGCCAACGAAATCTGGCATTTCGAGCTCGCCTCCGACTACGGCGGTGTGTGTCCGCCGTTGCGGCCCAACGCCGCCGGATGACCTGCCGCTGATCGGGATTCACAGGATCATTCCAACGTGGGCATAGCCGCCACATCAGATGCGATGGCCCAATGTTGTCATGACCTCGACCCTCGACGCGCCCGCCGCCGCCGACCCGGTGGGCCCATCCGCTGTCGACCGTCGGGGTCTCGGCGGCCTGACCCGCGATCACGCCGCCCTCGGTGTTCTGCTGATTCTCACCGCCATCACCTACCTGTGGAACATCACCGTCAACGGTATGGGCAACCAGTTCTATGCGGGCGCCGCGTGGGCCGGATCGAAGAACTGGGAGGCGCTGCTGTTCGGCTCGGTGGATCCGAACAACTTCATCACCGTGGACAAGCCGCCGGTGTCGCAGTGGGTCATGGGCTTGTCGGGACAGATCTTCGGCTTCAGCAGCGCCAGCATGCTCGTACCGGAAGCCCTGATGGCGGTCGCGTCCGTGGCGCTGTTGTACGGCGCGGTTCGCCGCGTTTCAGGCCCGCGCGCCGGCCTGCTCGCGGGGGCGGCCTTCGCGCTGACGCCGGTCGTGGCCCTGATGTTCAGGTACAACAATCCCGACGCCGTCATGGTGCTGCTGATGACGGCCGGGGCCTACTGCACGGTGCGGGCCCTGGAGCGGGCCAACGCCAAGTGGCTCGCTCTCGCGGGCGCGGCGGTCGGGTTTGCGTTTCTGGCCAAGATGCTCGAGGGCCTCATGGTGGCCCCCGCCATCGGGATGGCCTACATGATCGTCGCGCCGACAACGGTGCGGGGACGGCTCGCGCACCTGGCGGCGGCCACGCTGGCGTGCCTGCTCTCTGCCGGGTGGTTCGTGGTGCTGACGCTGTTGTGGCCGGCCTCATCGCGGCCGTATCTCGCCGGTTCGACCGACAACAACTTCATGAACCTCGTTCTTGGCTACAACGGTCTCGCGCGCATACTCGGCCGCGACCACGGCGGCGTCACGTTCGGCCCGTCGATCGGCTCCGGGCTGGGAACCACCGTGCGTCCGTCGTTCGCGCACCGCGGCGGGTTCAGCCCGTTCGGCGGTGCCGACCCCGGCATCACGCGCCTGTTCTCCGGTGAGTTCGGCTTCGAGATCGGCTGGCTGCTTCCCGCCGCCCTGATCGCGCTCGTCGTGGTCGCCGTCACGCACCGGCGCGTGCCGCGCACCGATCTCGTCCGCGGCGGCGCGATCCTCTTCGGCGGCTGGCTGCTGATCGACGGGTTGGTGCTCAGCTACATGAAGGGCATGGCGCATCCGTACTACTGCCTGTCCGTGGCACCCGCGTTGGCAGCGGTGGTCGCGATCGGCGGCACCGAGATGTGGCGCAACCGCCGATCGCGTATCGGCCGAATCGCCTTGGCGACAACGGTTCTCGCCACCGGTGCGTGGAGCTGGTGGCTCCTCGGACGCAATGCGGATTGGATACCCGCGTTGCGATGGGTGATCCTCGCGCTGACGGTCGCGGCCACCGTCGCCCTACTGCTGACGCTGGGCTCAGCGAGCCGCCGGCGGTCGGCCGCCGCCTCACTCGCCCTCGCTCTCGTCGTCGCCGGTGCGGGATCGGCGGCGTACGCATTCGCCACCGTCGGCCAGTCTCACGAGGGTGGCGGCGCGCGGGTCGGGCCGCCTGCGGCCGACGGAAATGGCCACGGCGGCTGGGTCGATGACTCCGACAACGCGCAACTTGACGCGCTACTGAGGGCGAGCAACACGCAATGGTCGGCGGCGATCAACGGGTCGTCGGCGGCAGCCGGCCTCGAGCTGTCGACCAAGACGGCGGTGATGGCCGTCGGCGGGTTCACCGGCTCCGATCCCGCTCCGTCACTCAGCGATTTCCAGGCCGACGTGGCCAAGCACCGGATCGGTTACTACATTGCGCCCGATCCCACCCACGGCTTCGGCCGCGGTCGCCAACACCTCGACATCACGCGTTGGGTGGAAACGACCTTCCCCTCCGTCAAGGCCGGTTCCGCCACCGTCTACGACCTCTCCAAGCCCGGGACGTAGCCCGAAAAGCACTGCCGCCGTGGCCGACTCCGAAGACGCGCACACTCCACGCCGTCGCTAGCCGCTGATGAAGGCCAACCCGGTGATTCCGAGGATGTAGAGCACGAGCACAACGATGGAATCCGGCCCCATGCGGAGCCACTGGCGCTGCGGGCGGAACACCAGGCCCACCATGTAGACGACGGTCAACAACCCGGCCAGAGCGGTGAGGTAGATGTCGCTGTGGTGCGCCAACGGCAGCACCGCCGAACCCGACAGCACGGTCGCCAGCAGGAAGAGCACCGGAAGGAAGGCATTCCCGCCGAAGATGTCGCTGACGGCGAGTTTGTAGTCGCCCATGCGGGTAGACGCCAACCCGGTCGACAACTCGGGCAGGGAGGTTGCCGCGGCGAGCACCGTTGCGCCGAACAGCACACCGGACATGCCCCACCGACCGAAAACCTCCTCGCCGCTGCGCTCGATGAACACACCAGCGACCAGGGTCGCCACCGCGGACACAGCGAACACGGCGGTCACGCGGCCGGTGCCGACCCCTTGCTTGGTGGCATGTTGTTCCTTCGCGGTCTTCGAATGGCCTCGCGGTCGGTGCTGGCTGTCCGGGGCGTGGCCGCCTTCATGCCAGGGCAGGCCGCGGTCGGCGCGGCGCAACAACAGCAGGCCCGCCGCCCACAGAACGGCGATGAGCACCGCACCGGGGGTGAGACGCCACGCGATCAACGTGGTCGGTAGCTGAGTGGACATCACCACGACGACCAACAGCGCGACCACGAGGGCACCTTCGAGAACGAGTGTCAACGACGCCGCGAGGTAGGTCAACGGCTTGCGGGGCCGCACACCGGCGGCGTCCAGGGCAACGAGCACCACGGTTTGAATTGCGATGCCGCCGAGAATGTTTCCGACGGCCACGTCGAGTTGATGGGCCAGCGCCGCGCTGGCCGTGATCGCGATCTCGGGCAGGTTCGTGGCGATGGCGAGCAAGATGACACCGCCCAGCGCCGAGCCCAGATGCCAGCGTTCAGCCAGCACATCGGTGGTGTCGGAGAGCTTGACGCCGGCGACCCAGATCACGGCCGCACATCCGACGAAGATCGCCAGAAGCACAAGCGACGGCAACGAACTCACGAACAACCTCCAGCGATCGGGGCAGCCGGTTACCACCCGCCTCTCCGCCATACCCAGACCGCCATCACCGAAACGGGCCGAGCAGGCGGCTTGCGGTGTCGAGATGCGCCGGTGTGGGTACGCCCGTCATCGAATCTTGTCCGCCCGAAGGACAACAGAGGGGGATCCGTGACACGGCCACCCGGTGTGGCGGTTGCGCCGACTCAGCCGGCCGCAGAGCCGCCGGACCTGGATCCGCAGCGGCGCAACATCATCTTTGTCGCGGTGGTGCTGGGCATGCTGCTGGCGGCGCTCGACCAGACGATCGTGGCGACCGCGCTGCCGACCGTCGTGGCCGATCTCGGTGGCGCGGGCCACCAGGCGTGGGTCGTCACCAGCTACCTGCTGGCGTCGACGATCGTGACTGCCGTCGTCGGCAAGCTCGGCGACATCTTCGGCCGCAAGAGGGTCTTTCAGGTCGCCATCCTGCTGTTCCTGGCCGGATCGGTGCTCTGCGGCCTTGCCCAGTCGATGGGGATGCTGGTCGCGTCGCGGGCTTTGCAGGGCCTGGGCGGTGGCGCCATCACGGTGACCGCCGTCGCCGTGATCGGGCAGGTGATCCCGCTTCGCGAACGCGGCCGGTACCAGGGCGCGCTCGGAGCGGTGTTCGGGGTGACCACGGTGGTCGGCCCCCTTCTCGGCGGGCTGTTTACCGATCACCTGAGCTGGCGGTGGGCCTTCTGGATCAATGTCCCGGTGGCCGTGGTGGTCCTCGTGATCGCCGCCGCCGCGATTCCCGAACTCGGACGCACCGCACGACCGGTGCTGGATTACGCCGGGATCGTCCTGGTCGGGGCCGGCGCAGCGGGGCTGACACTGGCGACCAGCTGGGGTGGAACCACGTATCCGTGGGGCTCGCCGACCATCATCGGGCTGTTCGTCGCATCGGTGGCCGCGTTGGCCGGTTTTGTCGTGGCGGAACGGCGTGCCACCGAACCCATCCTGCCGATCCGGCTGTTCGCCAACCCCGTCTTCACCGTGTGCTCGGTGCTGTCGTTCGTCGTCGGTTTCGCAATGCTCGGTGCGCTGACCTTCCTGCCGACGTTCATGCAGTTCGTCGACGGCGTGTCGGCCACCGCCTCCGGGTTGCGGACGTTGCCGATGGTCGTCGGCCTGCTGACCACTTCTTTGAGCAGTGGCGTGATCGTCGGCCGCACTGGTCGATACAAGATCTTCCCGATCGTCGGCACCGCGGTGATGGCGCTGGGCTTCCTGCTCCTGTCGACGATGGGCCCGCACACGTCGGTTGTGCTGCAGTCGCTGTACCTGTTGGTGCTCGGCGCCGGCATCGGGCTGAGCATGCAGGTTCTGGTGCTGGTCGTGCAGAACACCGTCGACTTCGCCGATCTCGGGGTGGCCACCTCCGGTGTGACGTTCTTCCGCACCATCGGCAGCTCGTTCGGCGCCGCGATCTTCGGGTCGCTGTTCGCCAATTTCCTCGACGACCGCTTGCCTGCCGCCATGGCGACCAGCAGGGCGCCGGCGGAAGCGGCCACGTCACCGCAGGCACTTCATCACCTGGCGGCCGATGTCGCCGCACCGGTGATCGCCGCCTACGCCGACTCACTGAGCAAGGTGTTCCTCTGCGCGGCTCCGTTCGCCGTCGTCGGGTTCGTCCTCGCGCTGTTCCTCAAGCAGGTTCCGCTGCGCGACGCGGCCGCCAGTGGCAGCACCGATCTGGGCGAGGGCTTCGGCATGCCCACCACGCAATCACCGGAGAAGTTGCTCGAAGTGGCGGTCGGCCGGCTGCTTCAACGCACGCACGGCATCGATTTCGACGCCCTGGCACAGTCGCCGCGCAGCCACCTCGACCCCGCGGGACTCTGGGCGTTGATGCAGATCTACCGGCAGGCTTCGGTGACGGGCTCGGCGAGCCTCGACGCCATCGCCGAACTGCGCTCGGTACCCCGTCAAATCCTCGAGCCGACGTTCGACCGGTTGGCCGCCAGCGGGTACGCCACCCGGGTCGGGAACACGTTCTCGCTCACGCCGCGCGGCGCATCCGAGATCAGCTACACACGGGACGTCATCTCGAACTGGATCGCCGACACACTCGCCGAACAACCGGAATTCCAGACGCGGCCGGACCGGATGCAGGTTCAGGGTGCCCTCGAGCGCGTCGCTCGCGGCGTGCTCCTCGAACGGAATGCGACCAGCGACGGGACCCCGCCCGTGAAGCTGGGTGCGGCGACCACTCTGCAGACCGCGCCCACTACGCGATTCCGCGCGCCGGCGGCGGCGCCGGCGTGGGCGTCGGCGCCGACCCGTCCGTTCCCTGGACCCGCCCCGGTCCCACGACGGCCCGCGCCAGGGCCGCCGCGGCGCTGATGCTCTTGCGGTGACGGGAATACTCATCGCGTCACACGCGTCGAAACGTCGGAACACACTGGAGGAGGCGGCGATGAAGTTCGGAATCTCAACATTCGTCAACGACGACACCATCGATACCGTCGCGTTGGCGCGCGCGATCGAGGAACGCGGTTTCGACTCGCTGGTCATCGCCGAACACACGCACATTCCGGCGAGTCGCGAGTCCCCGTACCCGGCGGGTGGTGAGTTGCCGCAGCAGTACTACCGAACCCTGGACCCCTTCGTGACGCTGGCCGCCGCAGCAGCGGTGACGTCGAGGATCGAATTGGTCACCGGGATTGCTCTGCTGATCCAACGCGACCCCATCATCACAGCGAAGGAAGCCGCGAGCATCGATCTGATCTCGGGCGGCCGCTTCGTTTTCGGGGTGGGCGCGGGCTGGAACATCGAAGAGCTGCGCCACCACGGCACCGACCCGAAGACCAGGGGCGCACTGCTCGACGAGCGCATCGAGGCGATCAAGACGCTGTGGACCGAAGAACCCGCCCAATACCACGGCACGTACGTCGATTTCGACGCATCGTATCTGCGACCCAAGCCCGTTCAGCAGCCGCATCCGCCCATCTACATCGGCGGTCGTTCGGATGCCACGGTCAAGCGGGTGGTCCGGCACGGCGCGGGCTGGATCTCCAACCCGACCCCAGTCGAGTCGTTGAAGAAGCGCATCGACCAGATGCGTGAAGGGGCCGGTCACGACGTGCCGCTGGCCACGTTCGGCACGCCGGTGAAACCGGACTACTGGAAAGCCCTGGACGACCTCGGCTACGGCCAGGTTGCGCTGTTGCTACCCACGCTGCCCAAGGACGAATCGCTGCGGCTGCTCGACGACTACGCGGCCGCCGTCGACCGATATCGCGGCTAGCCGATTACGCTGGGCACGGTGACCGAACGGCGCGCAGGGAGCCTCCGAGGACATCTCGGCGCGCCGCTCGCCGTCGCCGCCATCGCCGTTGTACTCGCCGGCTGCGCACCGGACGCGCCGTCGGCGCCACCGGCCGCGACGCGCGCGGCCGGCCCGCCACCACCGCCGGTCACCTTGCTGGACGAGACCACCGAACCCACAGGCGCACAACCGCGGCTGTCCTCGGATCCGGCGCAGGTGGCTGACGATCTCGTCGCCGACGAGCAGGCGCTTCGCGACCCGTCGACTCCGGAGTCGGCGCTGCTGGCAGCGGCACGCCGACAGCAGGCGGCCTACCGCGCCATCGGGTACCACAGCGACTGGGACGCGATCACCCGTCCCCGAATCCCGGCCTGGCTGCTGCAGGTCTACGACCTCAATGTCGACGCCCGCCGCCAACTCACCGCGATGGCGGAGGTCAGAGACGCGGTGCCCGCCTGGCGCATCGTGGCCCCGGCGCCGGCCGACGAGTTGCTTGCGCACTACCGCGAGGCGGAGGCGTCCTCCGGCGTCGGCTGGAACTATCTGGCCGCGATCAACCTGATCGAGACTCGGCTCGGCAGCGTTGTCGGCCCGAGCAGCGCCGGCGCGCAGGGGCCCATGCAGTTCCTACCGTCGACGTTCGCCACCTACAGCGAGGGCGGCGACATCTACTCTCCCCGCGACAGCATCGTGGCGGCGGGCCGTTACCTTGCGGCCAACGGCTTCGCCACAAATCGCGACGCCGCGATTTATCGCTATAACCATGCGGCGCAGTATGTTCGGGCGGTCAACGATTATGCGGCGGTGCTCGGGGCCGACCCGGCGGCGTTCACCGGCTACTACCGCTGGGATGTCTACCTGAAAACGCCGGCCGGCGATGTCCTGCTGCCCATCGGCTATGCGTCGGACGCGCCGGTTCCGGTCAGCGACTACCTCGCCACCCATCCGCAGTGATGGCGGCCGTTCTCACCGTCGCCAGAAGTCGAAGCGGTCGCGGCCCGGCTTGAAGCCCGCCGCCTCCACCACATCAACCGCGACATCGAAGTCGTCGCCGACCCGAAAAGGTTGGTGCGCATCGCTGCCGAACGACACCGCGTCGCCGCCCTCCTCCCGCCACCACCGCAGCCGCGAGACGGAGGCCATCGGGCTGCGGGTATTGATCTCCAGCGCGCGCCCGGAGGCTGCCAGTGCGCGGAACACCGTCCGGTACTCCTCCTCGAAATCCGAGTCGGTGTACGGGCCGGCGCGTTCGGTCGGCCAGTAGCGCCGAGGGTAATCGCAGTGCGCCAGCACGTTGAACACCGAGGACCCGCCGACGAGGACGACGAGTTCGGTGAAATAGCGGCGCATCACGTCGTGTGCATCGAGGTCCCTGAACAACGCCCTGTTGATGCCGGTGAGGGTGCCCTCGACGATGATGCCGTGCAGGCTGCCGAGCACCCGTTGGAAGTTTCCGGCGGACAGCACGGCGGCGACGCTGGCTGGAAACAGGTGCGGTTCGCCGGCCTCGATGCCGGACAGGATCCGCAGATCGGGAAACTCTTCACGGCAGCGCGCCACGTCGGCCAAGTAGCCTTCGACGTCGAGTGGCGCCACCCGTGGCCGCTCCCCCACCCGCGTCGGCCTGGGCTCCGGTTGGCCCGCGGCGCAGGCCGAGTCGTCGTGGCTGAACTCGGTGAAATCGACGTGCTCGGTGAACGCCACGCCGGGAACGCCGATCTCGACGGCGCGGGCGCAGGCGAGCTGCATCGACGATGCCGTTGCGGTGTCCCAGGACCACCGAGTGTGGACATGGTTGTCGACCGGCCTCATCGCTGTTGATCGTGGCACACATCGACATGCCGACAAGAACGGGCAATCATCAACGGCGACCCATCGATTCGGGAGGATCTCATCAGCGTTCTTGCAACGGCCGCGACGCTGGTGGTGTTTCCCATCGCGGCAGCCGGCATCGGCGGCGTCGTCGCGGTAATCCGCACTCCCTCGCCGGCGATGGTGAGTGGGGTACAGCATTTCGCGGCGGGTGTGGTGATGGCGGCAGTCGCCGGCGAGGTGCTGCCGGAGGTACGGGATCGCGCTTCGTTGTGGCTGATCGTCGTCGGCTTCTCGGCGGGCGTCGCGGTGCCGCTGGCCCTGCGCCGTTTCGAGGGCGGCGAGTCGAAGGGATCCGCAGCGCTGCCGGTCGGGCTGTTGGTTGCGGTCGGGGTGGACCTGTTCGTCGACGGTGTGTTGGTCGGCACCGGCGCGGCGGTGTCGACGGACATCGCCGTGGTCATCGTGATTGCGCTGACGGTGGAGGTCTTGTTTCTGGGCCTCGCGGTTGCCGTGGAATTGGCCACCGCCGTCTCCAAGGTGACGGCCGCAGCGGTGACCGCCGGGCTGAGCCTGCTTCTCGGCGTGGGTGCAGTGCTCGGCGCGCTGCTGCTCGCCGACGCCGGCGACGCCGTCCTCGGCGTGGTGCTGGCGTTCGCGGCAGCCGCACTGTTGTGGCTGGTGGTGGAGGAGCTGCTGGTCGAGGCGCACGAGACACCCGAACGGCCGTGGATGGCGGCGATGTTCTTCCTGGGCTTTTTGGCGCTGTTCCTGCTCGAAGCCGCTGCATGACCGCGCGCACCGCCGACCCGGCCATGTAGCAGGCTGCTACAGTTGTTACATATTGCTACGAAGGCAGGAGGACCTGATGGCTGGCACCACCGACCGGGTGACCCGGTTCGCCGCCGACCTGCTGGACAGCGCGGCCGCCGAGGGTGCGCGACAGAGCCGTTCGGCCAAGCAGCAACTCGACCATTGGGCGCGGGTGGGCCGCGAGGTGTCCAGTCAGCACACCGCGGCGCGCAGGCGGGTGGAGGCCGCGCTGGCCGGCGACCTGGAGCTGCGCGAGCTCAGCGTCGAAGAGGGCGTGGTGTTCAATGCCGAAGTCGCCGCGGCGATCCAGGAGAACCTCGCGGAGTCGGACTACGGCGAGGTGCTGGCCAACCGGGGCGTCACCACCGTCGCGCTCGACGATGCCGGACGGATGGTCGAACACCGGCCCGACGGCAGCTCGGCCGTACTGAGCACCGGCCGGCGAACCACCCGGCGCAGGAAGTGACCACGCGCGCTCGATGAACCGGCTCGATCTCGTCGCCGGCCCCAATGGCGCAGGCAAGTCGACGTTCGTGGAGCTGACGCTGGCGCCGTTGCTGCCGCGGAGCGTGTTTGTCAACGCCGACGAAATCGCCAGGCAGCGCTGGCCGGACGGGGCCGCCGCCCATGCCTATGAGGCCGCGCAGGTGGCCGCAGACACCAGAGCCAGGCTCATCGAGCTTCGCCGGTCGTTCATCGCCGAGACCGTGTTCTCCCATCCGTCGAAGCTCGAGCTGATCGACCTCGCCCACGCGGCCGACTACACCGTCGTGCTGCACGTGTTGCTCGTCCCGCAGGAACTGGCCGTCGAGCGGGTCAGGCGTCGCGTCAGCGCGGGCGGCCACGATGTGCCCGAAGCCAAGATCCGCGAACGTTACACACGGCTGTGGTCACTGGTCGTCGCGGCAATCATGCGGTCCGACTCCGCGACCGTCTACGACAACAGCGCATCGAAGGGACCGCGCATCGTGGCGCAGTTCAGCGGCGGGTTCGCCGTGGGGCTTGCCGCATGGCCCGACTGGACACCGAAGGAGCTGTCCACTCGATGGTGAACGAAGCCCTACGGTGGAAACGATGATGGTCGCTCTACGGTTGCTCGGCTGTGCGGCGCTCGCCGTCGCGATCGCCGCCGTCGTGGCCCCCTCCGCCGAGGCGCAACCGACGGCCCCGCCGGACTTCGTCTCCCTCGCCGATGTCGACCCGACGATCCTGCGCGACATCCGCTACGTCACCCCGCACAACTTCACCGGCGACCCCGTCGACGGCTACCTCGCGCCGATGTGCATCCTCGCCCGGCCGGCGGCCGAGGCACTGCGCCGCGCGCAGCAGGAGTTCCTCGAGCAGGGCTTCACCCTCAAGGTCTACGACTGCTACCGGCCGCAGCGAGCGGTCAACGACTTCGTGGCCTGGGCGAAAAACCTCGCCGACCAGCGCATGAAGGCGGAGTTCTACCCGCGGGTCGACAAGGCGCAGCTCTTCGCCGACGGCTACATCGCCGACCAGTCCGGCCATACTCGCGGCAGCACCATGGACCTCACCGTGGTGCCGCTGCCGGTGCAGGGGACGCCGCCGTACGTGCCGGGCCAGCCGCTGGTCGACTGCACCGCCCCACAGCCCCTGCGGTTTCCGGACAACACGATCGACATGGGCACCGGCTACGACTGCTTCGACACCCTGGCCCATACCCTCGATCCGCGGATCCAGGGTGACCAGCTGAAGAACCGGCTGTTCCTCAAGGACGGTCTGGAGAAGCACGGTCTGGTGAACTACGAAAACGAGTGGTGGCACTACACCTTCAAACCCGAGGCCTACCCGGACGCATATTTCGACTTCCCCGTCGACCCGTCGTCGCTGGCGAGCTGACGCCGAACGCGGCGCAACGACGTCAGGGCTGATCTACGATCCAGACATGAGTCGCCGTGCCATGGCCGTTATCGCGACGTTGACCTTGGCGCTGGCGGGCGTCGCGGGCGCGAGCGCCGCACAGGCCGAACCCTGGCCCCCGTCGCCGTGCGGTTTCTCGATCACGCCCCCGCAGGTGGTGCAGGTCGACGGCGTCAGCAAGGTGACGGCCACGGTCACCTCGACGGTGTGCGGCATCGCGGCCAGCCCGTACCAGAGTGTGGCGTGCGTCGAACTCCAAGGGCAGCCGGGCGGAACCTGCATGCAGGGCACCGACACCGCGCAGGCGTTCTTCTCCCAGCCCTACCAGCCCGGCGCGACGTACATCTCGCGCGGCCGAGGCTGCGGCATCATTGTTCCCACCCTGCCTGCGGACAACTGCCAGATCCTCGGCCCTCTCACCGCCACCCTGTAGGCGATCACTAGCCTAAAGCGATGTCCGATCGCGTCCTTTCGCAGGTTGACGACCACGTCGCGCTGATCACCGTCAACGACCCCGAGCGCCGTAACGCCGTCACCGCCGAGATCTCGGCCGGGCTGCGCGCGGCGGTCGACGAGGCCGAGGCGAACACCGACGTGCACGCCCTCATCGTCACCGGGGCAGGCAAGGCGTTCTGCGCAGGCGCCGACCTGACCGCTCTCGGCGAGGCGACCGAAGACGGCCTGCGGACGATCTACGACGGCTTCCTCGCGGTGGCCAACTGCACGCTGCCCACGATCGCGGCCGTCAACGGCGCGGCGGTCGGTGCCGGGCTCAATCTCGCGCTGGCCGCCGATGTCCGCATCGCGGGCCCCGCGGCAATGTTCGACCCGCGCTTCCAGAAACTCGGCATCCATCCCGGCGGCGGTGCGACATGGATGCTGCAGCGCGCCGTCGGCGTGCAGGCGGCCAGGGCATCGCTGCTGTTCGGGATGCGCTTCGACGCCGAGGCGGCAGTGCGATACGGGCTGGCGCTCGAGATCGCCGACGACCCTGTCGCCGCGGCCAAGAAGCTGGCCGCCGGGCCCGCCGCCGCACCGCGCGACGTCGTGCTCGCCACCAAGGCGTCCATGCGGGCCACCGCCAACCCCGGCACGATCGACTCCGACCAGCACCGCATCGCCGTCGACACCGAGCTGAAACCGCAAGCGGCGTCGATTCTTTCGCCGGAATTCGGGCAACGGCTGGCCGCCGCCAAGCGTAAATAGCGCATTGAGACTGCACTGGTGGCGAAGAAGTGCGAGTAGGCTCCGCCATCAGCGCAGTCTCAACGAAGTTGACCCGGCGGCCCCCTAGCTTTCGAGCAGTGCCAGTTCCGGCGCCTCGATGAGTCGTCTGAGTTCACCGAGGAACTCGGCGAGCTGCGCGCCGTCGGCGATGCGATGGTCGAATGCGCACGTCAACGTCATCGTCGGCCGCGCCACGACGGCATCGTCGACCACGACCGCGCGCGGCTTCAACGACCCCATGCCGAGGATCGCGGCCTCGGGATAGTTGATGACGGGCACACCCTCGTCCAGGCCGAGGGCCCCGAAGTTCGACACCGTGAACGTAGAGCCCTGCAGCTCAACGGGTTTGACGGTACCAGCGCGCGCCTCCTCGACGAGCCGCGACACCGTCCCGGCCAGTTCCCGCGTCGTCTTGTCTTGCGCGTCTTTGACCACGGGCACCAGCAGTCCGCGCGGTGCCGCCACCCCGAATCCCAGGTGCACAGCGGAGTGGACGTGGATATGCGGTCCGCCAGCGGTGTCCACCCACGTCGAGTTGAACACCGGGTGATGTGTCAGCGCAATCGTCAGCAATCGAAGCGTCAACACGAATGGCGTGATCGGCGGCCCTTCGTCACCGACCGCATCCCGCAGCCGGTCCCGAACCCGCAGCAGGGCCGAGCAATCGACCTGGACACTAGCGTGCGCATCCGGAATCATGCTCCGCGACAACGTCATTCGCTCCGCCATGGTGGCCTGTACGCCGTGCACACCGATGCTGTCGGGGCCCTGGTCCGTCGCGCCCGCGGCACCGAGGACATCCTCGCGGGTGACGACGCCGTCCGGTCCCGAACCCGGCGCCAACGCCGCCAGGTCGACGTGCAGGTCGGCGGCCAGCTTGCGCACCGGGGGCTTGGCGCGCGGTCGCGTTCCGTCGGCGGCCGGTGCCCGTCGGCTGGTATCCATGTCGTCATCGGCGCCGTAGCCGACCAGCACAGGCTTGCGCGACCCCTTGCCGTTCTGAGCGGCAGGTGCGGACGTATCGGCGCCGATGCGCACCAACACCGCACCGACGGCGAGCGTCTCCCCTTCTTCACCACCGAGTTCGACGACCTGGCCTGCAAACGGACTCGGGATTTCGACCTCGGCCTTGTTGGTCTCGACCGTGCACAGCGTCTGATTCAAGGCGACGTCATCGCCCACCGCCACACACCAGCTGGTGATCGTCGCGTCCTCAAGGCCCTCGCCGAGATCGGGAACCAGGAAGTCGCGCACATCGTGGGGGCTCATGAGTTCATCGCCTTGTCGACACAATCGATCAGGCGGTCGACGCCGGGTAGCCACAGCTTCTCGAGGCGGGCCGGCGGGTACGGAGTGTCGAAACCGGTGGCGCGCAACACCGGTGCCTCCAGGTCGTAGAACAACTCCTCCTGGATCCGGGCGGCCAACTCCGCACCGAAGCCGAGGGTGCGCGCACCCTCGTGGATGACCACGACCCGCCCGGTCTTGCGCACCGACTCCGCGATGGTGTCGAAGTCCAGCGGGTTGAGCGAGCGCAGATCGATGACTTCCAGGTGCCAGCCGTACTGGTCGGCCGCCAGATCCGCTGCCGCCAAGGCAGTCTGCACAAGCCCACCGTAGGTGAGCACTGTCACGTCGCCGCCCGTGCGGCGCACTGCTGCGCGGCCGATGGGCAGTCCGGGCGTGCTGGTATCGACATCCTCACGCGACCAGTAGCGCCGCTTCGGCTCCAGGTAGACGACCGGATCCCGGCTGGCGATGGAATGCCGCAGAAGCCAGTAGGCGTCCGACGGTGTCGACGGGATCACCACCTTCAGACCTGCGGTGTGCGCCCAGTAGGTCTCGGTGGACTCCGAATGGTGTTCGACCGCACCGATTCCGCCGAACGACGGGATGCGGATCGTCACCGGCATGTTGACGTCGCCGTGGGTGCGCACGCGGTACTTCGCCAGGTGGCTGACCATCTGGTCGAACGCCGGATACGAGAAGCCGTCGAATTGGATCTCGGGAACCGGGACGAAGCCGCGAATGGCGAACCCGACCGCGATGCCGATGATCGCCGATTCGGCCAGCGGGGTGTCGAAACATCTTCCATCGCCGAAGGTTTCGGTGAGGCCCTCGGTGACCCGGAACACACCGCCGAGCCTGGCCACGTCCTCCCCGAACACCAGGACCCGGTCGTCTGCGGCCATTGCGTCGTGCAGGGCCCTGTTGATCGCCTGCACCATGGTCAGGTTGGTGGCGACCGATACCGGGGTGAACAGCGGTGGCTCGTGGGCGTCGTCCCCGTAGCCCGCAGGCCGCTCAATAATTTGCGTCATGTCAGGCCTCCTTCGCCAGCTCGGCCATCAGCTGGTCGCGCTGCGCCCGCAACGTCGGAGTCATCTCCGCAAAGACCGTGTCGAACAGGTCGCCGACGTCCATGTCGGGCGTGTTGATGATCGCGTCGCGCAGTTCCGCGCACAGCCGCGCCGCACGTGTGTCCACACGGTGATCCAGTCGTTCGGTCCACGCGCCGACATTCTGTAAATAGCTGCGGTACCGCGGAATCGGGTCCAATGCGGTCCACCTGTCAACTTCCTCCTGCGCGCGGTAGCGGGTCGGATCGTCGGAAGTGGTGTGCGGCCCCAGCCGGTAGGTGACCGCCTCGATCAACGTCGGGCCGGCGCCGTCGCGGGCGCGTTGAGCGGCTTCGGCCATCACCGCGTAGCACGCGAGCACGTCGTTGCCGTCGACACGGATGCCGGGCATGCCGTACCCGATCGCCCGGTGCGCGATCGACGGGCCGGCGTGCTGACGGCTCACCGGAACCGAGATCGCCCACTGGTTGTTCTGGACGAAAAACACGCACGGCGCCTTGTACACCGCGGCGAGGTTGAGCGCTTCGTGCGCATCGCCCTCGCTCATCGCACCGTCGCCGAGGTATGCGACCGTCACCGAGTCTTCACCGAGGCGTTGCGCTGCCATCGCCGCCCCTACTGCGTGCAATCCGTGCGTGCCGATCGGGATCGCGATCGGCGCGACGCACTTCTCGGTGAATCCGAGCCCGCCGTGCCACCGACCCCGCCAGACCGCGCCCATCTGCGCCGGTGTGATGCCGCGCAGCAGGAACGCGCCGATCTCGCGGTACTGCGGGAACAGCCAGTCGGTCTTGCGCAGGCAGGCAGCCGACCCGATCTGTGCGGCCTCCTGACCGCGGCACGGCGCGAACAGCGCGAGCTCGCCTTGGCGCTGCAGGTTGACGAACTCGGCGTCGAGCGCGCGGGTGACGGCCATCGACTCGTAAAGCCAGGCCAGCGTTTCGGGCGGGAGGTCTCTTCGGTAGCGGGTCTCGGCGGTCGGCGTCCCATCCGGAGCGACCAGTTGAATCGGCTCCAGCTCGACGTCGCCTATCGACGTCAGGGGTGCCTGGACGGACCCTGCCATACCGCCTCCTAGGGTCACTGACGGCGGATCGCGCCGTCAGGCGACTGAGGTGCTCAGCACGGAGGCGGTCAGAGCAAAACCCCTGGTAAGAGGCCGCCGGCTAGGTGCCAGGGTGAGGCGCTAGCTGGACGATGCGCTCTGCTCGCCGCAGCACTGGGGCATCCACCATTATGCCCTCGAATTGGAAGACGCCGCGTTCTGCGCGGGCCGTGTCGAGCACCCGCCGAGCCCAATCCACCTGATCGTCGGTCGGGGCGTACGCGCCGCGCACGACGGCGACCTGCGTCGGATGGATCGCGACCTTGGCATCGAACCCGACCGCGACGGCGTCATCGGCCTCGGCGCGCAGACCGTCGAGGTTTCTGATGTCGAGGTACACAGAGTCCAGGGCCATCCGTCCGTACGCCTTGGCCGCCAGCAACGTCTGGGACCGGACGTGCTTGGCGACGTCGCGGTAGCTGCCGTCGGGCCACCGGTTGGCGGTGCCGCCCGTCACGGCGAACAGGTCTTCGGCGCCCCACATGAGGGCATAGGCGTTGTCGATGCGGGCCAACTCGTTGACCATCACCGCGCCGAGCGGTGTTTCGATCAGCACCACGACGTCCAGCGGTGCCAGGTCGCGAATCTGCTGCGGATCCTCGGTTTTGGCCAGCATCACGGTGGTGTACTTCGTTTTGGCGAGCGCCTCGAGATCGGCTTGATGGTCGTCCGTGGTCGCCGGGTTGACTCGGACGACAGTGCGGTCCGGATCCAACGGCCTGTCGACGAGCGCAGTGCGCGCCCCTTCCCGATCTTTGGCCGCGACACCGTCTTCCAGATCGAGGATCACCACATCGGCAGCCGCGGCGGCCTTCTCGAACCGTTCCGGGCGGTCGGCGGGACAGAACAGCCAGCCGGGTCCGGCTCCGGTGATCGCCACTATGCGTCTCCCTCGGGCCGCTTGCGCACCATCGTCTTTCGCGACGCCGTCGCTACGATGTCGCCGCGCTGATTGCGGCCGGTGTGAGCGAAGGTGACGATGCCCTCCCCGGGCCGGCTCTTGGACTCGCGCTTGTCGGTCACCTCGGTCTCGGCGTAGAGGGTGTCACCGTGGAACAGCGGCTTCGGGAAGGCGACCTCGCTGAAGCCCAGGTTGCCGACGATCGTGCCCTGGGTCAGCTGCGCTACCGACAGCCCGACGAGGGTCGACAGCGTGAACATGGAGTTGACCAGCCGCTGATGGAACGGCGGCAGCGCATCGGAGAAGGCCGCATCGAGATGCAGCGCCTGGGTGTTCATCGTCAGCGTGGTGAACAGCACGTTGTCGGCCTCGGTGATGGTGCGGCCGGGCCGGTGCTGGTAGAGCACACCCGGCTCGAACTCCTCGAACCAGAGCCCGCGCTGCACCACGATTTTCTTGTCGCTCACAGGCCGGCTTCCCGCGCGATGAGCATCAGCTGCACTTCTGTTGTCCCTTCTCCGATCTCGAGGATCTTGCTGTCGCGGTAGTGCCGTGCGACGGGGTATTCGTTCATGAAGCCGTACCCGCCGAACACCTGCGTGGCGTCGCGCGCGTTGTCCATCGCGGCCTCGCTGGCGACCAGTTTGGCGATCGCGGCGGCCTTCTTGAAGGGCTTGCCCGACAACAGAAGAGCGGCCGCATCGTAGTAGGCGGTGCGGGCGGCGTGCGCTCGCGCCTCCATGCGGGCGATCTTGAAGGCGATGGCCTGATAGGTGCCGATGGCCGCGCCGAACGCCTCACGCTCTTTGGCGTAGCGAACGCATTCGTCAACGCAACCCTGTGCGGCGCCGACCGACAACGCGGCGATCGCGATGCGGCCCTCGTCGAGGATCCGCAGGAAATTCGCATACCCGCGGCCGCGTTCGCCGAGCAGGTTCTCCGCGGGCACCCGCACGTCGTCGAAGCTCAGCGGGTGGGTGTCAGAGGCGTTCCAGCCGACCTTGTTGTACGCGGGTTCGGCGGTGAAGCCCTCGGTGGGCACCGGCACCAGGATCGACGAGATCTCCTTGCCGCCGCCGGCTTCACCGGTGACCGCGGTGACCGTCACCAACTTGGTGATGTCGGTGCCCGAGTTGGTGATGAATTGCTTTGACCCGTTGATAACCCAGTGATCACCGTCGAGCTTCGCCGTGGTTTTGGTGGCGCCCGCATCGGTACCACCGCCGGCCTCGGTCAACCCGAACGCGCCGAGCGCCTTGCCACTTGCCAACAGCGGCAACCACTCCTGCTTCTGGTCTTCGTTGCCGAAGCGATACACGGGCATCGCGCCCAGCGACACACCTGCCTCCAGCGTGATGGCCACGCTCTGGTCGACCTTGCCGAGTTCTTCGAGCGCGAGGCACAACGCGAAGTAGTCGCCGCCCATGCCGCCGTACTCCTCGGGGAACGGCAGCCCGAACAGACCCATGTCGGCCATGCCGGAGACGACCTCGTAGGGGAACGAGTGCTCTTGGTCGTGTTTGGCGGCGACGGGTGCGACGACGCTCTGCGCGAAGTCGCGCACCGTCTTGGCAAGCTGCTCGTAGTGATCCGGCAGCGTGCCGGTCGCTAGAAAATCACTCATGACTGCTCTGCTTCCTGACTAGCTTCCGTTGAATTGCCGGCCCCGCCGGCGGTGATGCGGGCCAGCGGCTGGCCCACCTTGACCTGATCGCCGACCGCGACGAGTAGTTCGACCACGCCGTCGACGGGCGCGGTCAGCGCGTGCTCCATCTTCATGGCCTCGACAGCGACGACGACCGATCCGGCCGTCACCGTCGCGCCATCGTCAGTACCGACGGCCACCACCGATCCCGGCATCGGGCTGACCAGTTCGGCGTCGCCGCTGTGTTCGTCGTCGGGACGGACGGGCGCCTCGCGCACCTCGTCGACGACCGCGGTGCGGCCGGCGCCGGCCAACCAGATCCGGCCGCCCGCTGCGGCGACGCGGTACTCGGTTCGCAACCCGTCGAGCGTGATAACCAGTCGACCGTCATCGAAACCGACGGTAAGCCTGTGTGGTTCACCATTCTCGACAACGGCCGTCGCGGCGCGCGGTGTCCCGGTGAGGTAGACGTGGTCGGTGCGCTCGCCTGCGTGCAGGCGGACGGTGGTGGGCGCGTGCTGACCGATGCGCCAACCCGAGGGCACCTCCCACAGATTTCCTGCCGGAACCGGCCAGCTGCCCAACCACTTGTAGGCTGCAGCGGCGATCAGCTCGCCGTCCCCGGGTCGGGTAGCCGCGAAATCCGTTGTCCGGCGGTCCAACAGCCCGGTGTCGAGCCGGCCCGCGACCACGTCGGGATCGGCCAGCAGAAAGCGCAGGAACTCGATGTTGGTCGTCACCCCCAGCACGGCGGTGTCGGCGAGTGCCCGGTCGAGCGCACGCAGCGCCGCGGGCCGGTCGGCGGCGTGCGCGATGACCTTGGCCAGCATCGGGTCGTAATCGCTGCCGACGACGGTGCCGACCGCGAGCCCGGAGTCCACGCGGACACCGGGTCCGTGCGGCTCGACGAGGCCGAGCACGTCGCCGCCGGTCGGCAGGAATCCGACCGCGGGATCCTCGGCGTAGACACGTGCTTCGACGGCGTGCCCGGTCATGACGATGTCGTCCTGCGCAATGGGCAGTTTCTCGCCGGCGGCGATGCGCACCTGCTGCTCGACCAGATCGATGCCGGTGACCATTTCGGTGACCGGATGCTCGACCTGAAGCCGGGTGTTCATCTCCATGAAGAAGAACTCGTCGGGCCGGTCCGCGGAGACGATGAACTCGACGGTGCCCGCGCCGGTGTAGTCGACGCTGCGGGCGGTGTCGCAGGCGGCGGTGCCGATGCGGGCCCGCGTCGGCTCGTCCAGCAGCGGGGACGGCGCCTCTTCGATCACCTTCTGGTGACGCCGCTGCAGGCTGCATTCGCGTTCGCCGAGATGGATCACATTGCCGTAGCCGTCAGCGAGCACCTGCACCTCGATGTGGCGCGGGTTGCGCACAAATCGCTCGAGGAACAGGGTGTCGTCACCGAATGCCGCGCCCGCCTCACGCCGCGCACTGGTCAGCGCCGCCTGCAGTTCGGATGGCTCGCTGACGACCCGCATGCCCTTGCCGCCACCGCCGGCCGACGGCTTCACCAGCACTGGATATCCGATGTCGCCCGCCGCCGCGACCAGGTCGTCGTCGGTCAGGGCCGGCCGCGCGATGCCCGGGACCACCGGAACCCCGAACGCCGACACCGTCGTCTTGGCGGCGATTTTGTCGCCCATGGTCTGGATCGCCTTGACCGGCGGCCCGATGAACACGATGCCCGCCGCCTCCAATGCGGCCGCGAATTCGGCGTTCTCCGAGAGGAACCCGTAGCCGGGATGAATCGCCTGCGCACCGGTGCGGCGTGCGGCACCGACGACCGCGTCGATGTTGAGGTAACTCTGCCGCGCCGGAGCGGGCCCGATGCCCACGGCGACGTCGGCCTCGGCGACGTGGCGGGCGTTGGCGTCGGCGTCGCTGAACACGGCGACCGAGCGGATGCCCATCTCGCGCAGTGTGCGGATGACGCGAACGGCGATCTCGCCGCGGTTGGCAACCAGGACGGTGTGGAGATTCACGTCATCACATCCGGAACACGCCGTAGGAGACCGGTTCGACCGGCGCTTGGCCGACGACCGAAAGCGCCAGGCCGAGAACAGTTCTGGTGTCCGCGGGATCGATGACGCCATCGTCCCACAGCCGCGCCGTGGAATAGTACGGATTGCCCTGGCTCTCGTATTGGGCGCGGATCGGCGCCTTGAACTCCTCCTCTTGATCGGGCGTCATGTCGCCACGCACAGTGGCCAACACCGATGCCGCCTGCTCGCCGCCCATCACCGAGATCCTGGCGTTGGGCCACATCCACAGGAAGCGAGGCGAATACGCGCGCCCGCACATCGAGTAGTTGCCCGCACCGTAGGAGCCGCCGATCACGACCGTCAGCTTCGGCACACGGGCGCACGCGACGGCGGTCACCATCTTCGCGCCGTGCTTGGCGATGCCGCCGGCCTCGTAGTCGCGCCCGACCATGAACCCGGAGATGTTCTGCAGGAACAGCAGCGGGATCATTCGTTTGTCGCACAGCTCGATGAAATGGGCACCCTTCAAAGCCGATTCGGAGAACAGCACGCCGTTGTTGGCGATGATGCCGACCGGATGACCGTGGATGCGGGCGAAGCCGGTGACCAGCGTCGAGCCGTATTCGGCTTTGAACTCCGCGAATTCGCCGCCGTCGACGATTCGGGTGATGACCTCGTGGACGTCGTAGGGCACGCGCGCGTCGACGGGGACGACGTCATAGAGCTCGGTCTGGTCGGCCACCGCGTCGGCGGTCGCCCCGACCTCCCACGGTGGTTGCAGCCGCGGGCCGAGTGTGGAGACGATGCGTCGCACGATCCGCAGCGCGTCGCGGTCGTCGTGAGCCAGGTGATCGGTAACGCCGGAGGTCTTCGAATGCAGGTCTCCCCCGCCCAGATCTTCGGCGGTGACCACTTCGCCGGTCGCGGCCTTCACCAGCGGCGGACCACCCAGGAAGATCGTGCCCTGGTTGCGGACGATGACCGCTTCGTCGCTCATCGCGGGTACGTACGCGCCGCCCGCGGTGCACGAGCCGAGCACGGCGGCGATCTGCGCAATCCCCTTGGCGCTCATGGTGGCCTGGTTGTAGAAGATGCGGCCGAAGTGCTCGCGATCAGGGAAGACCTCGTCCTGGCGCGGCAGGAAGGCGCCACCGGAGTCGACGAGGTAGATGCACGGCAGCATGTTCTGCAGCGCGATCTCCTGAGCGCGCAGATGCTTCTTGACCGTGATCGGGTAGTACGTACCGCCTTTGACGGTCGCGTCGTTGGCCACGATCATGCATTCGCGCCCCGACACGCGTCCGATGCCGGCGATCATTCCCGCGCCGGGACACTCGTCGTCGTACATGCCGTCGGCCGCCAGCGGAGCCACCTCGAGCAGCGGGCTTCCCGGGTCGAGCAGCCCGTCGACGCGGTCCCTCGGCAGCAGCTTGCCGCGGCTGACATGACGCTCTCGCGATTTGGCCGATCCGCCCAGCGCTGCGGCCGCCATCTTCTCCCGCAACTGCGCGACGAGCGCGAGATGCTGCTCGCGGCTGGACTGCAGCGTTGCTGTCATCGGCACTGCCCGTTTCCATTAAGTTAATGACGACTAACTCGTGGTATGTTAGTCACGATTAACCGAAATGTCCATCACCCGGATGGAGGTAGCGCGATGTCCCTGCCGACCTCCGAGGCCACCGCGACCAGCCGCAGCAAGGCCAAATCCGACCGTCGCGACAAGCTGATCGCCGCGGCCGAACGACTGGTCGCCGAGCGCGGCTTTCTCGCCGTCCGACTGGAGGACATCGGCGCGGCGGCCGGTGTCAGCGGGCCCGCGATCTACCGCCACTTCCCGAACAAGGAAGCGCTGCTGGTCGAGTTGCTCGTCGGGATCAGCACCCGGTTGCTCGCCGGGGCAAAGGCGGTCGTTGCACAGGCAACCGACGCCACGTCCGCGCTGGACGGGCTGATCGACTTCCACCTCGACTTCGCGCTCCACGAGTCCGACCTGATCCGCATCCAGGATCGTGATCTCGGATATCTGCCCGAGCCCGCGAAACGCCAAGTCCGTAAGGCGCAACGGCAGTACGTCGAAATCTGGGTCGACGTCCTTCGCCGGCTCGATCGCGCGGAGGACGAAGCCGAGGCGCGGCTCATGGCGCACGCGGTGTTCGGCCTGCTGAACTCGACGCCGCACAGCGTCCGGCCCGGCGCAGCCAAATCGGCCGGCCAAGGGACGGTTCCTGGGTCGCGCGCGATCTTGCGAGAGATGACGATCGCGGCCCTGTCCTTGGCCGGCCGAAGCGGCGCCTAGGGCGTTGGTACTAGTACCAGTATTTTCGGCCGCCGACCGCGCGGCCGGTTGCACCGAGGATCCAAAACACCGCGCCGATGACGATCAGCACGACGCCGATGTAGGTCAGAATCGAGATACCGAAAAGTATCCCGAGGATGAGGAGGATCACTCCAAGGACGATCATTGCTCACTCCGTTCAATCAATGAATTGATAGGGCCCGACGATTACTGGCTGGGCTGGGGCAGTTTCACGTTGCAGTCCGCCACCTTCGGGTTGACCCCCGCGTAGTTCAACGGCCCGGCTACGACCGTCAACGCGATGGTGCCCGCTGTGGCGCAGTTGTTTGCGTCGGTCTTGAAGTAGTCGCGCTGATAAGCCGCCACCACACCGATCAGCAACCAAATCAACACAATTACGCCGAGAATTCCGCCACCACGCATGCTGGCCTCCTCCTGTTGAGCGCCTACTTGGCGCAGGAGGGTTTTACCCCGCGGATAATTTGAGTAAACGCTTGTAACTGATCTTGAATGGTTCAGGAGTGGGCATTGTTTGCGAACGCCGTGGTGAGCCAGTCGCACATCGCCTTGACCAGGACAGATCTGTTCTCGCGCTTGTCGATCTCGTGGCCGTCGTCGGTGAAGAGCAGTTGTTCGACGGTGCGGCCCAGTGCCCGCAAAGCGTCGTACATCTGGTGGGATTCACTGGGTGGGACGTTGGTGTCGTTGAGGCCGTGAACCAACAGCAGGGGTGCCGTCAGGGCGTGCGCACGAAGCAACGGCGACAGCTGATCGAGCAGTTCCCGGTCGCTGACCGGGTGCCCGTATTTCGGGTAGGCCGCCGCCGCAATCCACGGCTCGGTGTTGCGGTACCAGGTGTTCAGGTCGCTCATGCCGCAGATGCTGATCCCCGCGGCGAACAGTTGCGGGTGAAACGCCAGCGCCGCCTGGGTCAGATAGCCGCCGTAGGACCATCCGCAGCAGGCGATGCGGTCAGCGGGCGCCAGGCCGCGATCGACGAGAAACAGCGCCGCGTCGGCCACGTCGTCGATGGCCGCGAAGCGCTTCTCGCGGTCGTCGGCATGCATGAAGAACCGCCCGAATCCGCCGGAGCCGCGAACATTTGGCAGGAAGACCGTGATGCCCGCCTCGAGCAGCGGCGGGAAGAACTCGTTGTAGCCGGGCCTGCCCTGACCTTCGGGGCCGCCGTGTAGAAACATCATCGCACCGATCGAGTCGACGCCCTCCGGTGGGCGGAACAGCCACCCGCTGATCTCCAACCCGTCGCGGGCCGTGATGGTCTCCAGCGTCGGCGCCGCAGACAGCGGCCCGCTGCTGGGCTCGCGGTCGATGCGCTCCCATTCCCTGGTGCGCGGGTCGACAAGCTCCACGGTGCGCGGCTTGTCCGGGCCCTCGACCGTCATCGCCACCATTGATCCGCCCGCGCTGATGGTGAGTTCGGTGGCCACCAGGCCGGGCAGCGGAATCGGATCGTACAACGTGTTGTCGGCGTACTCGAGGATCTGTAACTCGCTGGCGCCGTTGATGTTCCACAACATCGCCACCGTCGACAAGTCGTCGCTGACGACGAACTCGCCGAGCTCGTGGCCGGGCCGTTCGGCGATTACCTGGTAGGACACGCCGTCAGCGGTGCTGGTCACCTCGAGAAGGCGGGCGTGGTTCGCACCGTTCTCGCTGCGGATCAGCGCGCGGACGTAACCGTAGGTGCTGTTGGGGCCGTACACCTTGGCGGGTTGGTACAGCTCGAACGTCTCGCCGTCCAGACCGGACCGCAGGCGACGCGGATGCTGATCGTCGAGGATGGTGCCGGTGTCGGTGGTCGAGCCCGGATCGTATGGCAGCAGAGCGATTTCGGTGAGGCCGCGCAGCATGATCAGATCGCGGTAGCCGCGGGGTCCGACGCGCACGAGCGCTGCGCCCGCCCATGCGTCGACCAGCCGGCCGCCCGAGCGTCGATCGAGGATGGTCGTGGTGCCGTCAGCGGGGTCGATGAGGCATGAACTGCCGACGCCGTCGTCGCCGGTGAGGATCGCAGCGACTTGTGTGCCGTCCCAACCGATCAGCTCGGCCGTGCCTTCCGGCGTACCCGCGGGCCACATATCGATTCGGCGCGCGGCGCGGTCGTCGGGATCGGTGGTGACCACCCAGATCTGGCTGCGGCTACCGCCCTCGGGGGCGACCTCGCACGCCAACCAGTGGCCGTCGGCGGAGTGCATCACCCGGGTGACGGGGCCTTCGACCGGCAACTCGACGTCGCGTGACGAACTCGCACGCCAGCCGCGCAGGAACCGCTGAACCGCCCGGGGGTATCCGCCGTCGTCGACGAGGTGCGCGAACGCCGTCGCGTCCGGCGACAGCGAGGCGCCGTAGTTCGTACGCACCGATCGCGTCATCAACATCAGCTTGCCATGACCGCCGGGCTAAGCGATCTGCTTACCCGCTCGCAGCGGGTCGCCGGTCGCGACGCAGGTACCCTGCAGCCATGAGGTGGGTATGACCAATACGCCACGCGGCGACGGGCCCGATCCGACGCAGCCGTCGGGTCCCAGCTATCCCGGGTACCACGATCCGGCGTATGCGGGTCAGTCCCCTTACGGACCCCCGTACCAACAACCCCCGCCCACCGATGCCACTCGGCAACTACCGCCGTATTCGCCCTACGGCTATGACCCGTACGGCACCGCCCAGTACGGAACCGGGCAATACGGTCCGCCGTACGCGCCCGGCGAGCCACCCGAAGGTCCGCCGACGCCCAAGTCACCGCGCTGGCTGTGGGTGGTGGCGGCGCTGGCGGTGCTGCTGGTGGTCGGCCTGGTGGTCGCCTTGGTCGTCGTCAACAGCGGAAAGCAGGACACCGTCGTCGCCCCGCCGCCGATGCCCGAACCGTCGATGACCACCACGCGCACGACGCCGTCGACGACGTCGCAGCGGCCGCTGCCGCCGATCGTTCCGGTGCCCACACCGAGCACCACCACGGCGCCCAGCGAGTCGGCTGCGCCGGGGACGACCGAGTCGGTGGTGTACGCGGTGACCGGATCCGGCAGAGCGATCAACATCACCTACGTCGACACCGGCAGCCTGCTGCAGACGGAGTTCAACGTCGCGCTGCCGTGGCGCAAAGAGGTCGAATTGCCCAGCCCGGCCGAGGATTCGGCCAGCGTCACGATCATCAATGTGGGGAGGCAGGTGTCGTGCACAGTGACGGTCAACGGCGTTCAGGTGCAGTCAAACACCGGCAACGGCCTGACGATCTGCACCGCGTCGCGCTAACGCGCCGTCATCCGGTGAGGTGCGTGGACCGCCACCATGGCGGCAAGGCCGGCGGCGAGCACGACCAACAAGCCCCCGATGCCGGCACGGACCGCGCCGAACCAGTCGATGAACAGCGAGATGAGTGACGGCGCGAGGAAGGACACCGCGCGACCGGTGGTGGTGTAGAGCCCGAACGCGACCCCCTCCTTGCCGTCGGCCGACATTCGCAGCATCAACGTGCGCGCCGAGGACTGCGTCGGCCCGATGAACAGACACAGCAGCAACCCACAGACCCAGAAGGCGACCGGCCCGGACAGCATGGCCAGGACCAGCCCGGCGATGATCATCGAGATCAGCGAACCGACGATCACCGGCTTGGATCCCAGCCGGTCGTCGACGAGTCCGCCGACCAACGCGCCGACGGCGGCGATCACGCTCGCGCTGACACCGAAGAGCAGAACGTCAGCGTCCGAGATGCCGTACGCGCTGACACCGAGCACCGCGCCGAACGCGAAGACGCCCGCAAGGCCGTCGCGAAACACCGCACTGGCCATCAGGTAGTAGACGATGTTGCGATCGCGGCGCCACTCGCCGACGACCTCCGCCCACAGCTTGCGGTACGCGCCGAAGAAGCCGATTGACTGCCGTAAGTCCTCGGGCCCAGGCTTCGGATGCGGCACCACGATGAACACCGGCAGCGCAAACAGCACGAACCAGGCTGCCGTCATCAGCATCGCGGCGCGCACGTTGTGGCCGCCGGCAACCGACAGGCCCAGCAGCCCGCGGGTGTCACCGTCGCCGGAGACGAACAGCAAATAGACGATGAGCAGCAGCGCAACGCTGCCGAAATAGCCCATCCCCCAGCCGAATCCGGAGATACGGCCGGACGTCTGCGGGGTGGACAGCTGCCGCAGCATGGCGTTGTAGGGCACGGTCGCCAGCTCGCTGCAGGCGGCCGCGCACGCGAGTAGCGCCAGCCCGGGCCATAGATAGTGGTAGTCGTCGCGGATCAGGCTCATCGCCGACGTCAGCACCACCACCAGCCCGGTGAGCATGGCGAGCACCCGCCGCCGCCGCCATGGCGCGTCGACCCAGATGCCGGTCACCGGCGCGAGCAGGGCTACCGCGAAGCCCGACATCGCCAGCGCCCGGAACAGCCAGCTCTGCGGCGTGGTCGCGCTCGGCAGGTCGTCGCCCACTGCGCGGGTCAGATAGACCGAGAACACGAACGTCACGACGATCGCGTTCACCCCGGTCGAGCCGACGTCCCACAGCGCCCAGGACAGCACCTGCGACCGCCGAGCGGTCCCGGGCGGCCACGGATCGTCCATCGTCGCCCACGATATAGTCCGGCGCATGCCAGTACCCGCTCCCAGCCCCGATGCCCGCGCGGTCGTCACGGGTGCTTCGCAGAACATCGGCGAGGCGCTGGCCACCGAGCTCGCCGCGCGGGGACACAGCCTGATCATCACCGCCCGGCGCGAGGACGTGCTGAGGACGCTGGCCGACCGGCTGACCGAAACCTACGGCGTCGTCGTCGAGGTGCGACCGGTCGACCTCGCCGACCCGACCGAGCGCACGAAGCTGGCCGACGAGCTCGCCGGCCGCAACATCTCTATCCTGTGCGCGAACGCAGGGACGGCAACGTTCGGGCCGGTGGCCAAGCTCGACCCGGCCGACGAGAAGGCCCAGGTGCAGCTGAACGTCCTTGGCGTGCATGACCTCGTCCTCGCCGTGCTGCCCGGAATGGTCAGGCGCGGAGCCGGCGGAATCCTGATATCCGGTTCAGCGGCGGGTAATTCGCCGATTCCGAACAACGCCACCTATGCCGCGACCAAGGCGTTCGTCAACACGTTCAGCGAGTCGCTGCGCGGCGAGCTCAAGCGCGCAGGCGTCAATGTGACGGTGCTGGCACCGGGTCCCGTGCGCGAGACGTTGCCCACCGAGCACGAGCAGTCGCTGGTGGAAAAGCTGATACCCGATTTTCTGTGGATTTCGACCGAATACACCGCGAAGCTGTCGCTGGATGCGTTGGAGCGCAACAAGATGCGCGTCGTGCCCGGCGTGACGTCGAAGGCGATGTCGGTGGCCAGCGGGTACGCGCCGCGCGCGATCGTCAGCCCGATCGTCGGGGCGGTCTACAAGAAGCTCAGCGGCGACTGACTTCTCGCGAAACGGAATTCCAGCAGGCCTTCACTCGCACTTACGCTGCTGGAATTCCGTTTCGGCGGAAGTAGTTAGCGGCGACGGCCGGTGCCGAAGATGCTGCGGGTGATTTCGCGGCCGATGACCGTGCCCGCCGAACGCATCGCGCTCTTGAAAGCCGGGCTGCTCATCATCTTCTCGAACATGCCGGGCTCAACCGCACGCTTGGCCGTGGCGGTGCCCTCGGCGCTCGCCTCGCCCTGCGGCGGCACGTACACCGGCGGCGGCAGCGACGGATCGTCGGCCGGCCGCTGTTCCGGCGGCGCGAGCCGGGCGTTGAGCCGCTCGTAGGCCGACTCGCGGTCGACGGTCTGGCCGTACTCGGCCTGCAACGGACTGGCCTGCGCGGCGGCCTTGATCGCGTCCGGCCCGACGGTGTCCATCAGCGAGCGCGGGGCGCGCATCCGGGTCCACGCGACCGGCGTAGGCGCGCCCTTCTCCGACAGCACCGTGACGATCGCCTCGCCGATGCCGAGCGACGTCAGCGCCGACTCCAGGTCGTAGACGCTGGTTTTCGGATAGGTGCGGACGGTTTTCGAGAGCGCCTTCTGGTCATCGGGAGTGAACGCGCGCAGCGCATGCTGGATGCGGGCGCCGAGCTGGCTGAGCACGTTGTTGGGCACGTCAGTGGGTAGCTGCGTGCAGAAGAAGACGCCAACACCTTTGGAGCGGATCAGTTTCACGGTCTGCTCGACCTGCTCGAGGAACGCCTTGGACGCGTCGGTGAACAGTAGATGCGCCTCGTCGAAGAAGAACACCAGCTTCGGCTTGTCGACGTCGCCGACCTCGGGCAGCGTGGTGAACAGATCGGCCAGCACCCACATCAGGAACGTCGAGAACATCACCGGTCTGGCGGCCTGGTCGCCCAGTTCGAGGAGGGTGATGATGCCGCGGCCCTGCGGGTCCGTGCGCATCAGGTCCTTCGGCTCCAGTTCCGGCTCACCGAAGAAGGTGTCGGCGCCTTCGGCCTCCAGGTTGACCAGCGCGCGAAGGATGACGCCGGCGGTCGTCGGCGACACGGCACCGAGGTTCTTCAGCTCGGGCTTGCCCTCGTCGCTGGTGAGGAACTGAATCACCGCACGCAGATCTTTCAAATCGAGCAGCGACAGGCCCTTCTGATCGGCCCAGTGGAAGATTAGGCCGAGAGTGGATTCCTGAGTGGCGTTCAGCCCCAACACCTTTGACAACAGGATGGGTCCGAAGCTGGAGATGGAGGCCCGCACGGGCACGCCGACGCCAGAGGTGCCCAGCGACAGGAACTCCACGGGGAAGGCCGTCGGCGTCCAGTTGTCCCCGGTGTCCTTGGCGCGCTGCTGGACCTTGTCGTTGGATTCGCCGGGACGCGACAGACCGGAGAGATCGCCCTTGACGTCGGCCATCATCACCGGGACGCCGGCGGCCGACAGTTGCTCGGCGATCACCTGCAGCGACTTGGTCTTTCCGGTTCCGGTGGCGCCGGCGACGAGGCCGTGCCGGTTGACCGTCGCCAACGGGATGCGCACCTGCGCAGTCGAATCTACGGCGCCGTCAACGACGACGGTGCCCAGCTCGAGCGCTTGACCGTCGACGGCGTATCCGGCGGCGATCTCCTGGGCGGGGGTGGCTGTCGACTCGGTCGTCATGAGTCGAACATTACTGCGCCGGCCCCGCCGCAGTGGGTGTCGTGGGCTGGTTGCCAGGCGTGGGCCTACTGTTAATCGCTGTGCGTGACGAACTGGTGTGGATCGACTGTGAGATGACCGGGCTGGACCTCAAGTCGGACCTCCTCATCGAGATCGCGGTCCTGGTGACCGACGCCGACCTCAACATCCTCGGCGAGGGCATCGACGTCGTCATCCACGCTCCCGACGATGCCCTGACCGGCATGATCGAGGTCGTCGCCCAGATGCACGACCGATCGGGCCTCACCGACGAGGTGCGTGCGTCGACCATCGACGTGCCCGCGGCCGAGCAGATGGTGCTCGACTACATCCGCAGCCACGTCAAACAGGCCAAGACCGCTCCCCTGGCCGGCAACTCGATCGCCACCGACCGCGGGTTCATCGCACGCGACATGCCCGCTCTCGACGACTACCTGCACTACCGGATGATCGACGTCAGTTCCATCAAGGAACTGTGCCGACGGTGGTATCCCCGGATCTACTTCGGTCAGCCGGAGAAGGGCCTGGCACATCGCGCGCTGGCCGACATTCACGAGTCGATCCGCGAGCTGCAGTACTACCGTCGCACCGCGTTCGTGGCTCCGCCGGGGCCCTCGACCAGCGATATCGCCGCGATCTCCGCCGAGCTGGGCCCTCCGTCGTCCGAGGACGAGGGAATGGATTCGGCTGCCGAGCGTCCGAGCGGCTAGTATCGACGGGCCGCTTGCGCCTTTCGGCTCGGCGGCGATGGTGGCTGTAGTTCAGTTGGTAGAGCACCAGGTTGTGATCCTGGCTGTCGCGGGTTCGAGTCCCGTCAGCCACCCCGGACAAGTCGGAGGGCCTCTCAGCCCTCCGACTTTTTGGTTTCCAGCGCTCGCGCCGCTCGGATCCACCGACGACTCCGCCCACCACTATCAGCCCGTCGTCGACGAGCGAGCGGACGGTGCTCATGAGAATTCTCTGCCGAACGGACGCCGACCCGACAGGCGAATATTGGCCGGCCACGCTGTCGAAATGGGCCAATGGCAAGACGTCGCCGACCGTGTCGTAGAGCAACTGATCGCGCTGGCCCGTCGAGATCATTCGGTCAGCCCTCTGATTTCTTGCCGTCTAGGGTTGCGGCCGCTTTCTCGCCGCGCTCGGTCAGCGCGAACCAGATACCAAACACCCAATCCTTATCGTCATGGTGGGCGACGTACTCGTCATGGATCTGCGACATCGCGTCATCCAAGGACATATCCCAGGGGTCGACGCGTTCCACTGTCTCGCCACCGATGCGGCCTACGACCATCAACCCGTCTTCGAGCAGCGACCGGACGGTTCGCAATAAGAGCCCCTGACGAGCCGATAACGATTCTTTCTCGACGTGTCCGACCACGCTGTCGAAGTGAGCCAGCGGCAAACAACCTTCCATCGCGTCGAGGAGCAATTCTTCGCGCAGATGTGCGGCAACCAGATCTACGGAGTCGCTGTCGTCGGCACCGGGTCCTCGTGTCATGTTGTTCCCTCACGGTCAGCGTTCGGCATCAGGTATCCCATCACCGATCACGGGTGACTCCTTAGTTTGCGGTGGCTCGATGAAATGCGGCAACGTGTTATCGGGTAGGACACCGCCACCGAAGACACGACCCGGTACACCACCACCTCGCACGTAGAGCGGCCGCGTCTGCCGCTGCACCCAGCCACGTCGTACCACCGGGAGCGAGGGCTTCACGATGGACAGTTGCGAAAGCGTGTTCCCACGTATCGGCAATCTGCGTCCACTCCATCGCAGCCTGCTCAAGGTGATGAGTGCTCCACGCCTGAATCTGTGTCAGCGAGGGCACCGTAGCTGTCGCAGCCGTCATCTACACGGCCCTTATGCCACCCAAGGCGGAGACTGCGCTTGCCGATGAACTCTCTGTGCCCGCGTAATCAACAGCAGCGGCCGAAGCGGCAAATGCAGTGGCTTTCATTCGGGCAGTCAAACGCGCAGCCGCTGCGGCGATCTCGGCATGCGCCGCGCTAACTGCCGCCTCTGAGGGCTGAAACCCGCCGTCCCGCATGGACGGCCCGACCAGTTCCCCTAGACGCCCAGCTTGCGTCTCGCAGAGGTGGGCCAGCCTTGACAGCCCTACTGCGTCGACCTCGATTGCAGCCATAATCTCTGAGCCTAAGCCTGAATCCGTGGATGGGCCGGCGATTTGATCGGCGTGTGAACAGCGAAAATGCCCTCTGGCCTGGGATAATACGAGTGCTGACGTCGCATTTGTCCACAGTCCGAGAAGGCACTTTCGATGCACTCATCGTATACGTTGACCGCCGACTCGGCGGTGTTTGACGAGCAGAATTTGGTGTCGGCGGCCGGGTTGGTGCCAGTGCTGGAACTTGCTGAGCAGACCGGTCTTTCGCGCCTGATCGGCGAGCACGTGCAGCTGCCCTCGACGCGGGTGAAGTCCGGTGCGGTCAACCCGGCCGGCAAGCTGACCTCGATCATCGCCGGAATGATGTGCGGCGCGGACAGCATCGATGACGCGAACGTGCTGCGCGCCGGCGGCACGCCACGGGTGTTCGATGAGGTGTATGCGCCGTCGACGTTGGGGATCTTCTTGCGCGAGTTCACCTTCGGGCACAGTAAACAACTCGCCGCGGTAGCCCGGGCGCATCTGGTGGCGCTTGCGGCGCGCACCCCGCTGCTGGCCGGGGCAGAAGAGCGGTTGTTCTTGGACATCGACTCGCTGCTGCGCCCGGTCTACGGCCACCACAAGCAGGGCGCCTCGTTCGGGCACACCAAGATCGCCAGCCGTGCGCTGCTGCGCCTGGGCCTGTCCCCGCAGATCACCACCATCTCCACGGCCACCGCGCCGCCGGTGATCGCTGAGGCGCAGCTGCGCAGCGGGCGGGCTGCTTCCGGGCGCGGTGGCGCCCGCCAAGTCAAGCAGGCCATTACCACCGCGAAAGCGATCAACCCCGACGCGACGATCATGGTGCGCGGCGACTCGATGTTCGGCACGAAAAAGGTGATCACCACCTGCGTGGCCGACGGCGTGCACTTCTCCCTGTCGGTGAGCCGCAACAAGCGCATCAGCGCCGCGATCGCCGCCATCGACGAGGCCGCCTACACCCCGGTGCATTACCCGGGCGCGGTCGAAGACCCTGACACCGGGCAGTTGATCTCTGATGCCCAGGTCGCCGAAACGCCCTACCCCCTGCGGCTGGGCCGCGGTCGCACGCTGACCGCCCGCCTGGTGGTGCGCCGGGTCAAAGACGCCCGCTACCCCGATGCGTTGTTTCCGGTGTGGCGCTATCACCCGTTTGTCACCAACTCCGCACTGCCGGTCGCCGAGGCCGATATCACCCACCGTCGCCACGCCATCATCGAAACCACCTTCGCTGACTTGATCGACGGACCGCTGGCTCATATCCCCTCCGGGCTGTTCGCCGCCAACTGCGCCTGGCTGGCATGTGCGGTGATCGCCCATAACCTGCTGCGCGCCGCGGGCACCCTCGCCGGCGGTCGCCACGCCGTGGCCCGTGGCGCCACCCTGCGCCGCGCCCTGGTCAACGTGCCCGCCCGCTTCGCCGCCCCGGCCCGCAAACCCATGCTGCACCTGCCCGCTCACTGGCCCTGGCAAACCGGATGGAAAACGCTGTGGGACAACGTCATCGGCTACCACTACCCGAGCGCCCAACCCCGCGCCGCCTGACCCCACCGCCAAGCCCCTGTCCACCCCCGGCCACCCAGGCCCGACCCAAGGACCCCCGCAACAAGGAAAAGCTGGTGCAGGCCAGCAGATCACCCATGCCCACACCGCGCCATAACCGACCGCAGACCAGCGCAACCCGCCGACAGCAACACGAAATCACCCATCCACGGATTCAGGCTAAGTGCTCTACGTGGAGCTCCTTGCATATGTTTCGCTCACCCCAAGGAGGTCAGCTGGACGCCTTCGCTCTCGCAGCGATTTGCGGTTCGGCCTCGCCCGGTGGGCCATCGGCCTAGGCTTCGATCAAGATCGCCTTCGGTGCGAGGAGTACGCCATGGAGGTCCACAGTCGACGCCGTGTCTCGACGATCGCCATCATCGCCTCCGCCACGGCCAGCGCTGCTGTCGTGATGGCTGGTTGCACGTCGACGCCCTCGACGACGACGGCGTCGGGCACCACGACCACGGCCGGCACGACGTCACCGTCGAGCGCCCTCAAGCCGATAGATCAGGCCGCCCTGCAAAGCGTTGTCGAGAAGGCCGTCAAGGACATGCAGGTCCCGGGCGCGGTGGTCGCGATCCGCACACCGCAGGGCAGCTACACCGTGGCGGTCGGCACCACGGAACTGGACAAGAAGACGCCGCCGGCCCCGAACACGCACTTTCGCATCGCCTCGAACTCCAAGACGATGACCGCGGCGTTGGTCGTGCTGCTCGCGCAGGACGGCAAGCTCAAGTTCACCGACCCGGTCTCTGACTACGTCCTCGACGTACCCAACGGCGACCACATAACAGTCGCCGATCTGCTGACGATGCGCAGCGGGCTGTACAACTACACCAGCGCACCGGAATTAGCCGCGCAGCTCGACGCCGACCCCGCGAAAGTCTGGACACCGCAGGAGGTCCTGGCCATCGCGTTCGCACACCCACCCAACGCCGCACCGAACACCAAATACGAATACAACAACACCAACTACGCGCTGCTCGGCCTGATCGCCGAAAAGGCAGGTGGCCGGCCGCTGGCAGAGCAGCTGCAGAACAGGCTCTTCGGACCGCTGGGGCTGGCGCAGACCTCGCTACCGGCCGTCGACGACACCTCGATTCCGAGTCCGTACTCGCACGGCTACATGTACGGCGGCTCGGTGCACGCGATGGTCGACGATCCCTACCCAGCTGACCTCAAGGCAGCCGGCAAAGCCGGAACGCTGAAGCCCGTCGACTACACCCACCAGAATCCCTCCTACGCCCACGCCGCCGGTGGCGTCATCTCCACCGCCGATGACATGGCGACCTGGATGCGAGCGCTGGTGTCGGGCAAGGTGTTCGACGCCGACTACCAACGGCAGTGGCTGGGCAGCCCGCAAGCCGAGGATCCCGATAAGCCCGACTGGCAGAAGTACGGCTACGGCATCTCGTATCAGCGATTCGGCCCGACCGCGGCGATGTACTACCACGGCGGCGAGATGCCGGGCTTCAACTCGTTCATGGGCTACGACCCCGATAGCGATGTGTCGCTGGTCATTTGGACCAACTTGACTCTTTCGCTCGACGACCAGACCACCGCGCAGGCACTGCTGTCGACCGTCCTCGACGAGATCTACAGCGGCCTGTCGCTGGCGTCGACGCCGACCACCACGCGATAAACGGTCAGATGTTGGCGTTACCGGCGCGCCACTGATCCCACGGGATGTTCCAGTCGCCGAGGCCGTCGGTGCCCGGCAGGATCGACCCCACCGTGTTCGAAATCTGCACGATGTCGCCGCGCTTGGTGTTGTTGAAGAACCATTGCGCGTTACTTGTACTGACGTTCAGGCAGCCGTGGCTGACGTTGCTGTAGCCCTGGCTGCCGACCGACCACGGCGCGGCATGAACATAAATCCCGCTGTAGGAGATCTGCGTGGCGTAGTCCACCTCGGTGCGATATCCGTTGGGCGAGTTCGACGGCACGCCGTACGTCGACGAGTCCATGACCAAGTGGCCGAATCGGTCGCCCACGATGTAGGTGCCGTTGTTGGTGGGAGTGCTGCTCTTGCCCATCGAGATCGGCATCGTCTTGATGACTTCGCCGTTGCGGCGGATCGTGAGTGTCTTGGTGTTGTCGTCCGCGGTCGCGATCACCTCGTCGCCGATGGTGAAGTGCGTGGTGACGTCCTCCTGGCCGAACAGGCCGTCGCCGAGATCGACGCCATAGGTATTCACCGCCACGTCCACCGTCGTACCCGGCTTCCAGTACTCCGCTGGGCGCCAACGCACTTCGCGGTTGCTGAGCCAGTAGAACGCACCCTCGACCGGCGGATTGGTGCTGACGGTAATCGCCCGCTGCGCCGCCAATCGGTTCGGGATGTTCTCGTCGAAGCGGACCGCGACGGGCTGACCGATGCCGACGACCTCGCCGTCGTTCGGCAACACATAGGGCATGGTCAGGTTCTCGGGCGAATGCGTCTGGAACGTCATCTGCTGACTGGTTGCACCGCCCAGCCCCAACGACTGCGCGTTGAGCGTGTAGCGGGCGTTGTAACCGAGCGGTTCGGTGGTGTGCCAGGTCAGACCATCGGGACTGAGCTCACCGGCGACCGGGGTGCCCTCGTCGTCGTTGATCATCGTGACCGCGCCAAGCACGCCGTCCTCGGCAGCAACCGTGACGGGCTGATCCACGGTCACGCCGACGGCACCGTCCTTCACCGAAGCCGTGAGCTTCGGCACCAGCAGGTCACCGAAAGGCGTCCCTTTGTCTGTGATGACCTGAGGTTGCGCAGGAGCAGAGTTGCCGCCACAGGCGCTCAGGGCGAAGATCAGGGCCGGCACCAGGGCGAATGCCATCATCAGGGCGCGAAAACGACGCGGACGGGCCACCTCGTGGACCTGCCACATAATTGCTCCAACTCTTAACGGGACACGCTCGTAGGGATTCTTGGCAATAGTCTAAGGGCAACCTGGGAATGAGCGCGACTTCGCTGAGAGCCTCCCCAGGCGGGGGCCGGGAAAGGGATTTCACCCAGCAGTGCTGGGCCTGTTATTGTCGCCTACGCGCGCCGTTAGCTCAGTTGGTAGAGCAGCTGACTCTTAATCAGCGGGTCCGGGGTTCGAAACCCTGACGGCGCACTTCAAAGGCTATTTTAGGCTGCTGTATCCGCCCGACTGGACGTTTATTGGACGTTTATGGCGTCGTCGAGGGCGTCTGCGACCTGCGCGTGCAGTTTGCCGCGCGTCATGTAGACGTCTTGAGTCATCGACGGCCTGGCGTGACCCAGCTGATCAGCGCCTATGCGGGCCGAGAGGCCCCGGTCGTCGATCAGGGTGGCCACGCTCTTGCGGAAGCTGTGAGTTGTGACCACGGGAAGACCCAGCTGGCTCGCGCACTCTGCGCCAGTCCCGCGGCCATCACCGATCCGAAATTGGACGAATTGCGTTCGGCTGCCAACTCTTTCAACAGCCAGTACGAAAGAACGGCCCTTATCAACGCTACGCCACGGCGACAACCTGACTCCAGCCCGCAGTGATGGTAGTGCTCTGTGTTTGCACCAATTGGCCGGCGGCGTCGATGTGGCAGATCGCCAGCAAGCGCCGGTGAGGGCGGCCTCGTACTCGGCTGGTGGAACGTAGCCGAGGGCTTCGTGCAGGCGTTCCTGGTTGTACCAGGCCACCCATACTGCGGTCGACAGTTCGATGTCGTCGATGCACCGCCACGGCTTGCCGCGGTGAATCAGCTCGGTCAGGACGCCGCGGGTGTCCCAGAAGACCTTTGGGACCTGCTTCCTGGGTACTCGACCTTCCGGTTCGTGTTTTGCGAGTCGGCCCCTTAGTGGACCCGAACGCATCCCCACGGACGCGCCGGGGCCGCCGTCCCTGGATTTAAGGTTTCCGACGTCCTCGTCTACGGGCAGTTAGCGTTTTTCCCGCTGCCGCCCCACCAGAAGTACGAGCCCCAACTAGAGCCGCTCAACATGTGCGACTCGATTCCGTAGCAGGCAGGAAATTCCGACAGCGCGGTGCCATTGAAGTCAGACATTGCGCCTTCCGTTGTTGATTGGTAGCGCAGGTTGCTCATGTAGGCGCAATGCTGCCACCCTTCATAAGGCCAATGGCCGTTTCCCATATCCGTGGAGGTCGTACCCGCGTGGCCGTCGGAATCGACGACTTCACCCCCCCAAAGGAGTTGATCAGCGTAGTCCCGAAGACCAGTGGTGTCATACAAGCTTGCAGGGTAGAACCCGATCCAGGTGCCGTTGACCTTCACCCACCAGTTGCCCTGCCACAGCTGGATTTTCAGAGCCATGATGTATTGCGTGCCGCCCGACTGACTTAGCGGCGTACACAGGCTGCCGGGGTGGATGGTGCTCGCGTACTGTTGCCACCCGCCCACCTCTGTGTTGTATCCACCAAGTTCCTTGCCAGTGTCCTTGTCCTTGCCAAACTTGGTGTACCCGTTGGTCGTGAAGAACGTGAAGAGGTGCGGTACCCAGTCGCCATATTTGTCGCGGTATTCCTGGCATCCAACCTCGAGTGTTTGCAGATTCGTGCCACTCCCTCGAACTAGCCACAGTTGGCCGAGTGAGAATTCATCGGACCAATTCGTATAGGGGTCCCAAGCGTTGATGTTGCCCTCAGTCCCATAGCAGGTAACGCTCTGGGTTGCGTAGACGTGCTTGTGAACGTCGGTACCTGGCACCTCGTAGCCAAATGCCTTGCCGGCGGGTGGCACGCGGTTTGCCCGGATACCCTTCGCTAGCCAATCGTTGAGGCTGGCCGTCGACGTGATTCGGTCGATTGGGGTGTGCAGCAATGGCACTGTTCCGCGCGGCCCTCGTTCTACGCTCTTTGTCTCGAGTTCGAACGTCACCAACTCGGCCCGCCGCTCGCCCTGCTGGAGCCTCGGCGGACTGTCCTCGTCCGGCGGATCGGCCGGACGCCAACCACGTTGCGATTCGACAGGGACCCAGTCGATCTCGATGCCTCCGGGAGTCCGCGTTCGCATGATCACATCGCGGCGCGCGTACCTGTCAGCGAGGTATTGTCGGATCTCCTCGAGCCGCTCCGCGGACTGACGCTCCAGGATCTCCTCGGGGATCGAGGCGCCTTCACCCACGTCGTCGTCGCGCTCAGGATTGCGCTCGAATTTGCCCTTTGGCAAAGGTGTGTTCTGTGCCACGGACGTCTTCTTTGGTACCGACGTCTTCTTCGCGACCGACGTCTTCTTTGGTACCGCCACCCTCTTCGTGGCCGTAGCCTTCTTCGCGGCTGATGTCTTTCTTGCCATCGGGGTTTCCTCCTAACGGTTTGTGAACCTCGCCGCCAAACTTAAAACCCCGGTCAGCTGAGACGATGCGTAGTGCGGTACTTCAGTTTTGGAAGATCGCCGCGCTGAGTACTGCAGTCCTTTTTCGCGTTCCGTCCTTGTCGTGGAAGAAAAGTTGCAACAAACATCTCCACGTTCAATGCATTCTCAGACGGCAAGCTCGACACGTGGGCTGATCGGAGCGTGACCGCCCAAGCGCGTTAGGAGGGCAACGGCGATCCGGGATGATCGCGGGTCACGCGGCTGACTCGGGTTGGCGGCGAGCGCATTCGCCATCACCGCGAGCTGCAGGGCACCACGATGTCACACCTTCACGCTCCGCAACATGCAAGCCGGTGCCGGTGCGCGTTTGCCGACGATGTGTACACCGGCCGCAACCTTCTATCGGTGTTCGATCACCGACACCGTTCCGTCGTCCCGATTGGTTACCTAGACGGTGTGTGTGTGCTCGGGTCCACCGCCATCCGGCCGGGGCTCTTGCCGACGACACGGTGGAGGTGACGTACGCGTCGACCCATCGATCACCGACACCGCCTTGTCGACCCGCTGACGACGTAGGGCCGAGGAGCTGCCCTGACAGCGTCCGTCTTCACGGCGACGTTGGATGATCCCTTTCGCGATCGGCCGCTCGGCGTGGGTCCTCGTGTTGTCCGGCCTCTGTGGTCGTAGTGCCGAAGCGTCGCTCCATTTGCGCGACCGTGACTACTTCGTCACGGTCTAGCACCCGGTCAAGCCGGTCGCCGATGGTGAGCGCGACATATCGCCGGGGTTGCGAAACAATGCGAAACCGCTGATGTGGGGTCACTGGGCCGCTGGGTACCGATTGGATGTCGAGGTCTTCCTGCATCCACCGTCGGAGAGCGCTGCTGCTGACGAGGTCTGCCATGGATTGCTCGCCGTACTCACCGACCACGGCGGGCCACCTGTCGATGATTGTCGCGATCGTGGCGGCGGCATCATCGGTGTCCGCTGCGGTGTCACGGCGGGCCCGTCGATAAGCCGACTCATAGTCGTCCGAGGAGAAGGCCCGCGCGAGTCGCTTGCGTACGTCGCGAGGCGACGCGATTCCTACGAAGATCTGTTCATCGCGCGACCGGACGAACACCAAAGCCTCGACGTCCGTGTAGTCCTGCGCCAGGGCAGCGACAAGGAAGAGCCTGGTCGACCACCAATAGTCGTCGTTTCGGAGATTGATTTGAAGAAGTTTCGACCTTCTCTGCACCACCTCCTCCATCGGACCCGACAGCCCGGATGCAGATGAGCCGACAACTGAAGTATCGATGGACGGTTGGCCCTGGCCCATGGCATCCGACAGGTCGCCGGCCACGGCTTTGCTGTCACCCGCCATGGGCGCAGCCACTTCTGACAAGTTGAGTTCAACGCCGAAAGCCTTGATGCCGGTTACCCGCTCCCCGATCACGGCGACGACGACCGGCGCGACCGCCACTACGCCGACGACTACTGCGTGCGCGATCGGCATCCCTATCGCCCACGCCAGGCAACAGCCGAGGGCGAAGATCGCCATGACTGCGTAACCGGCTGCCGCGGTGCACATCCGCGGATAGAGCAGATACCAACGAAACCATCGAATGCGAACGTGTTCACCCAGCCCTGCGCCGAACCGCGCGCCGCCGGACGATCCGTGCCGCCGCCAAAGATGAAGCGCTGACGCCATACTCACCCACCCCCTCTGAGCACGACCGTGCGCAACCGTCGACTCAGATTGATCCGAGTCCACGCGTACGGCGCCACGCGTCCGCTCCAGGTTGTCTCTGTATCGCTGACTATGACCTGTTGCCGAAGAGGCGGCCTGCGTAGTGCGCTACGCCAAGCCGCTTCCCCGGCGCGCGCGACGCTCGCGTATCACTGCTTCCGCAGCAGATCGACCTCGGTGGCCGTCGTGACCCGTTGAGCCGGGAAGCCGGCGCGGTCGCACGTTTGCACGACGGCGCTAGCCGAGTCGGCGGTGAAGACAGCGAAGAGCACCTCGTCGGTCGGCACGGCGAGCAGGTTGAGCAGCTTGACCGGAGATCCCTGTGCCGACATCAGCACCGCCGAGTCCGTCAGGCGCGTCACCGTGTCGTCGAGGGGTTCATCCATGACGGCGGAGTGATACCACTCGACGAGATAGCAGGGCACCGGAACAGTCATCGCCTGAACGCTAACCCCGATAGGAACGCCGAAAAATCGGGTGTTTCCCTATGCCTTGAGCTGGCCGACGTGTCGGCCGAGTTCCGCGCGCGAATGGATGCCGAGCTTGGCGTAGATCCGGGCGAGGTTGGATTCAACCGTCTTCGGGCTGATGTACATGGCGGCGGCGATGTTGCGGTTGGTCATGCCCGACGCGGCGAGTTCGGCCACCCGGCGTTCCGACGGACTGAGGGCCCCCTTGCAGCCGCCGCCGCGGCGGACCCGGCCCACCTCGGTGCGGGCGCGGTCGGCCCACAACGGTGTGCCCAACCGCTCGAACGTCTCCAGCGCAGCGTGCAGGCTCTCCGCCGATGCGTCCTTCAGGCGCTGACGACGCTGGAGCTGGCCCAGCAGCAGCTGGGTGCGGGCCCGTTCGAACGGCATCGGCATGTGTTCGTGCGCCGTCATCGCTCGTTCGACCGCATCGACTGCCGCCGCGACATCGCCGCGGGCGGCCAGGATCATGCCGCGGCCCCGACCACCCATGGCCAGCATCCAGTCGCGCCGCAGCCGGGCGCCGTTGCGCTCGAAAGCGGACACCAGCTGCTCGGCGGGCTCCAGCTGATCGAGCGCGACCATCGCCTCCACTGCGTCAGGGATGAACGACGCCGCGATGATCTCCGTCACCTTCGGCTCCATCCCCACCTTGCGCAGCAGCGGCCCGACCGCATCGAGCGCGGCACGGTATTCACCCAGAGAGACCTCGAGGAAGCCCAGGGCGGTCGACGGCCATTCCCCCAGCCTGTCGGAGCCGCAGCGCAGATTGGCCGCGCGCGCTTCGGCGATGTCGGACCGCGCGTCCTCGACGCGACCCTGATAGGCCGCCAGCAGCGCGCGGCCGGTCAGCGCCGCCGAGAGCGGCAGATCGCCACCGAGTTGCTGGGCGAGCTGCATGGTGTCCTCGGCGATGAGGGCGGCTTCGGCGAATTGTCCCCGCCAGATGTCGACCAGGACGCCGTGGAACGCGACGAGCATCAGCTCGCCTTCCTGGCCGTGATCGATGCAGCGCTTCCGAAGAGCCGTCAACTCGTCATGAGCCCAGTCGAGCTCACCGGTGCAGGACCGAAGGATCGCGTTGTGAACGCTGGGGCGAAGCGCGAACGGGATATTCGCCTGCTGGTGCTCCAGCTCCAGCGCCCGCCTGATCCCCGCTTCGTCGAGACCGCTGCCCTGCAGGAGTCGCACCATGGCCCGCATCCCCAGCGCCTGGCTCAGTAGGTCCGATCGTCCGGCCCCCCGCGCCCGCGCGACGGCCTCGTCGACCCGCTGCGCCGAAGCGTCGAGGCGACCGGCATTGAACAACGCGAACGACAACGTGACCAATGTCGGCACCAACACGGCGGGATCGTCGACGGCCTCGTCCAGCGCACCCTCCAGTAGAGCCACCGCTTCGGGAAAACTGTCGTCGAGCAGCCGCACGTAACCGAGCAGGCCGGCCGCTTCCGCGCGCAACCGGCCGGGTTCGAGTTGCGCGATCGCCTCCTCGAGAAGGATGCGCGCCCGAGCGGAGTCACCGGCATTGAAATGGTGACCGGCCGAGCGGATGCGACGCAGCGGTGTATCGCCGCCGAGTCCGATCGCCAGATCGATCAGTTCGGCCGCCGCGGCCGGTGCGCCCCGGCTGCGTGCCGAATCGGCCGCCGCGTCGAGAGCCTCCAACGTCGCAGAATCGGCGCGCAGCGATCCCAACGCCAGGTGGCGCGCCCGCACTTCGGGTTCGTCGACGACGGTGGCCAGCCGTCTGTGCATCGCGCGCCGCCGCTCGGGTGCGGCCTCGTTGTAGACGCCGCGAGCGAATATCGGATGGCTGAACCGCAGCTGTTCGCCGCTGATCTCGACGACCCCGCGGCCCTCGGCGTCCTCGAGCTGCGCGGCGACGGTGTCCGGGTCGGATCGGAGCGCGCGGGCAACGACGCCCATGGTCGGTGTCGCCAGACAGGCCACGGCGAGCAATGCGTCGTCGACTCCGGCGTCCCGGCCATGGATCCGTGACCGGATCAACTCCGTCAAGCTGTCCGGAAGGGCGATATCGGCGCCCGGCTGACGCCCCACCATCGCCTTGGCGAGTTCCAGGGCATAGAACGGATTGCCGCGAGAAGCCTCCTCGATGCGCATCATTTCGGGCCGTGAGAACGTGCGTCCCAGGCGATTCGAGAGCACGACATGCAGTGCGCCGACACTCATGGCGGGCACGGTCATCCGCCGCATTGTGTCGGGCCTCGGCAGCTGCAACCACGAGCCGGCGCTCTCGCTGTCTCCGATGCGGACGGTGGCGAGCACGCCGACGGGTCCCACGAGCCGACGCGCCAGGAACGTGATCACAAGCCGGGTCGAGGAGTCCAGCCACTGCAGATCATCTACTGCGACAAGCACCTTCGCCGTGTCCGCGAGGATGCCGACGACGGACAACAATCCCGCCGACACGGCACGCTGATCTACCGGAAGACGGTCCGCGTCGGCTCGATGAAGGACGCGATCGAGCGCAACCCGTTGCGGCGTGGGCAATTCCGCGAGTACGGATCGGTCGATGCCGCTCAGCATGTCGGCCAGGGATGCGTACGCGGGCACCGACTCTGCTGCGACGGCCCGAGCGGTCAGCACGCGGAAGCCGTCGGCTTCGGCTTGGTGTACCGCCTGCAACCACAAGGTGGTCTTGCCGATTCCCGGCTCTCCCTCCATCACCAGGCCGGACGGCGCAGCGACTATGGAGGCCAAGAACTCGGCAATCGCCGAGGCCTGCGGCTCACGGCTGACCACCTGCGCTGGCATGAATTGATGCTGACAGGTGGCAACCGACCGGTCTATGCCTTAGCTGTTTCTCACGGCGATTCGTTCGTATCGCCCTCGGCGCCCGTGTCCCTGTCGTCGTCAGGTCCAGTCATGGCCTTGACCGCGTCCCGGACACGGTCGCGGATTCCGTGGATGCCGTCGCGAATACTGTTCCGCACAGCGGTCAGGCTCGGCGCGCCGGCGCTTCGTCCCGCGGGGTCGGCAACGAACAAGCGCGGACGGCGCCTGGGAACAGGCTGGCAAACCTTGAATTCATGATTCCGTTGGTGTCATCTGCGAGCGGTGGGCAGGAGATTCGTCATCCCCGGGTCCACGAGGCGCTCTGACGATGCCATTGACCAATGGTTGCCACGTTTTCGGGCCGTGCCGACCTGGCAAGAAAATTGCGCATTACCGTCAATATGTGCTGCGCTTCACCGTTGCCAAGCTAAGCTATCCAGATCGCGAACCAGGGTTAGGTAACGGGCGGATATCGGCAGCCGACTATCCAACCTATCAAGCAGCACAAAAGCGGCGCGCTGTGTTAGTCTCGTGTTAGCTGGAGATCGTTGCGAGGGTAACAATTTTTGGCTCGACGGATGGAAGGGAGGCTTAGCTGATGCTAGCGTTCGACGCGACGCGTTCGTCAGATTCGTCAACCCAACCTGCTCCGGCCCAGGTTGCTGTCAAGATTCCAGATGCGCACGAGCCCACCGTCATTCGCAGCTGCAGCCGGCTCGGCCGCAGCGCCAATCCACCGGGGTTTTCCTTCTCCGATTGGCTACGCGATTGGCGTTGTCGCTGAGAGCGGCGTGATCAGCGTCTTGCCCTGCGGACGACGACCACAATCAGCACCGCGCCCACTCCGGCCAGCGACATCGCCACCGCCGGTTTCTTGACGAAACGAACCACTCCCGCTTTCAGGTCGTCGGCGATTCGGCGCGGATTGGCGCGCTCGGCGAGGGTATCGACGGTGACGGCCAACTGGTCGCGGGCCTGATCGATCTCCTGCCGGATGGTGTCGGGATCGCGATCCGCCACTGTCGTCCTCCGTCGTCCGCATGGGCTCAACCTGCTGTGCATTACGCGTCCGCACGCACAACTGTGCCCTTCGCGTTCGCGCTGCCTTGCCGAACTACCCTAGATCAGCCGGCGATAACCCCGACGCGCCGGTGGAGAAGAAAGGGATCACCGGTGGCACAGACCCTCCGCCTGGAGGTGGGCGACAAAGCTCCCGCGTTCAGCCTGCCCGACGCCGACGGCGACACGGTGTCACTCGCCGACTATCGCGGCCGCAAAGTCATCGTCTACTTCTATCCGGCGGCATCGACGCCCGGATGCACAAAGGAGGCGTGCGACTTCCGCGACAATTTGGGTGAGCTCAGCGACGCCGGCCTCGATGTCGTCGGCATCTCGCCGGACAAGCCGGAGAAACTCGCCAAGTTCCGCGACAACGAGAAGCTCACCTTTCCGCTGCTGTCCGATCCCGACCGCAAGGTGTTGACGGCGTGGGGCGCCTACGGCGATAAGACGATGTACGGCAAGACCGTGCAGGGCGTCATCCGCTCGACGTTCGTCGTCGACGAGAAGGGCAAGATCGACGTCGCGCAATACAACATCAAGGCTGCACATACGACAACATTCATCAAAAAGCTGCTCGGTGCCTCGTAATCATGTGGACGGTGTGTCAGGTACGGCGGGAATCGTTGTCACGGATTGATTCTCGGCCGATCACATGTTCGGCTGTCGGTTACAACACGACGCCCGCGCCCGCTCACTTAATTACCAGGACGTAGTCAGCTTGAGCCGTGCTTCCCCTGAGCTGACCTCCACAGCAGGCGGAAAAGGACCATCGACTCTATAGAACTCCGAGATGTGAGCGCATTCTTTGTGCGAGACATTCGAGACTGATTTCCTTTCAGCCATTCCTTGGGAGCGATCATGGCAGAAGGCACCGAGAAGAAGATGGCGCCGGAACGAGCGTCAGACCTAACAGAACGAGTAGCAGGCCTGTCCGACGAAGTGCTCAAGTCGGTCGAATCCGGACAACGGACCGCCATTGATGCCGTGCGCAAGTTCGTTGGCGCTGTCGATGAGTCTATGCCGGGGAATGCCGACGACCATTCGTCGAGACGCAATACCATCGTCGACGCCGCCCTCGATATGGCGGACAAGCTAGTCAAGACGCAGTACGAGTTCATACGGAGCGTCGTCGGCAGTGCGAGCGAGACGCTGAAAAAGCAGGGCGACGAGAAGCCAACTACTGAGTAAGTCGCGCTGCTTGGCCCCTAAGGGTCCTCGCTGGGTGGTCCGACGCCCGGCTCTGTGGAGAGTCTCCGATCGGTTCAACGAGGTGGCTACACCGGTTTCTTACAGCGCGCTAGCCCAGGTCACCGGAGGACAAAACCACAATGAGCCAACAGTCCGCTGTCACCTCCGTCGAATCTCTCGACCTCAACCGCTACAGCGGCCTTTGGTATGAGCTGGGAAGGCTCCCGCTCAAATGGGAGCACGCCGATGCATCGGACATCACCGCCGAATACACGCTCGAGGACGACGGAAGCGTGCGTGTCGACAACCGGTGTATCGACGAGGACGGCACACCGTCGCAGTCGATCGGTCGCGCGACCCCTGTGAACGGCCAGGCGGGACGGTTGCAGGTGTCGTTCCTTCCGCAGTTCCTGCAGTGGGTCCCTTTCACGAAAGGTGACTACTGGGTTCTGAAGATCGACGACGCCTACTCGGTTGCCCTTGTCGGTACACCCGACCACAAAAACCTGTGGCTTCTGGCCCGGGATCCTCGCATCGACCACGCCACGGAAGCGGCCTACCTCGCCGAAGCGACCGGGCAGGGGTTCGATCTCGGAAAGTGGATCACACCGAGGCAGTCGGGTGGGCGCGTCACCGACGATCGACTCGACCGCTGATCCGGAAACCGGCTCACCGCTACCACGCGGCCTGGAACTCGCACTAGGGGGCCCACCCCATCCGGTGGTGGTCGGCCACACTCAGGCGCGCAATACAACATCAAGGCCACCGGGCACGTGGCCAAGCTGCGTCGCGACCTATCTGTCTGATTGCGCGCTGCCCCTCACGTCCGCGAAGCCAAATTCGCCAACAGCAGCGCCTCCGCGGTCGCGGCGCGTTCCAGCACCCCGAGGTGCAGGCTCTCGTTGATGCTATGGGCCTGTGTCCCAGGGTCTTCCACGCCAGTGACCAAGATCTTCGCTGACGGGAAGGCGTCTGCGAACTCGGCGATGAACGGGATCGAGCCACCCATGCCCATGTCGACCGGTTCGGTCCCCCACGCCTGCCGGAACGCGGCGCGGGCCGCGTCGTAGACGGGTCCGCTCGCGTCGATCGCGTACGGCTGGCCGATATCGCCGGGCGTGACCGTGAGGCGTGCGCCCCACGGCACGTGCTTCTCCAGGTGGCGCGTCAGCGCGTCGAGGTGAGCCCGCGCCTTGCCGCCCGGCGCCACCCGCATGCTGACCTTCGCCCGCGCCCTCGGGATCAGCGTGTTCGACGACGACGCGATCGGCGTGGTGTCGATCCCGATGACCGTGATCGCCGGCTTGGCCCAAAGACGTTGCGGCACTGAGCCGGAGCCGATCTCGGTGACACCGTCGAGCATGCCCGACTCTTCGCGGACCCGGTCCTTCGGATAGTCCACATCGGCGGCGGTCGCCTCGTGCAGGCCCTCGACGGCGACATTGCCGTCGTCGTCATGCAGTGATGCCAACAGCCGCACCAGCACGCTCAGCGCGTCGGGGACCACGCCGCCCCACAGGCCCGAGTGCAAGCCGTGGTCAAGCGTGGCCACCTCCACCACACAGTCCGCCAGTCCGCGCAGCGACACCGTCAGCGCCGGGGTCTCGGTGCTCCAGTTGTCGGAGTCGGCGATGACGATGACATCGGCGGCCAACGTGTCCTTGTGCGCGGCCAGCAGTCGGCGCAGCGACGGCGACCCGATCTCCTCTTCGCCTTCGACGAACACCGTCACACCGACGGGAGGCTGACCGTCGTGCGCCCGGAACGCGGCGAGATGCGTTGCGATGCCCGCCTTGTCGTCGGCGCTTCCGCGGCCGTATAGGCGCCCGTCGCGCTCGGTCGGCTCGAACGGCGCCGACACCCACTGGTCGGGATCGCCCTCGGGCTGGACATCATGGTGCGCGTACAGCAGAACCGTCGGCGCGCCCGCAGGCGCCGGGTGTCGGGCGATGACGGCAGGCGCGCCGCCCTCGCTGACGATCTGTACATCACCGAAACCGGCTTGCCGCAACACCTCTGCCACCGCGTCGGCGCTGCGCTGGACCTCGCCGCGCCGCGCTGGGTCCGCTCCGACCGACTGAATGCGCACCAGGTCTTCCAGATCGCGCCGCACCGACGGCAGCACGTCACGCACCCGCTCAACGAGATCGCTCATGGTGTCGAGGTTAGCCTTCAGCGCACCCTCGACTGCGCGTGAGCGTGCGCAGGAGCTGCTTTTCGCGCGGCGTGTCGTGTGCAGGCACGCACGCTCGCGGTGGGAAGCTCAGCGCTCCTCGAGGACGGCGACGGCCGCGGCGGTGTCTGCCTCATGGGTCAGCGACAGGTGGATCGTCACATCCTTCAGGTGCTCGGCGATCGCACCGGTCAGCCGCACCCGCGGCCGGCCCCACATATCGGTGATCACCTCGATATCGCGATGGATACCCTCGGGCAGCACCGGCCGTTTGGAGAACCGCGACCCCGACCACGCCTTGATGACCGCCTCCTTGGCCGCCCAACGGGCCGCCAAGTGCCGCGCCGCCGACGAACTCTTGTCCGCGGCGTCGCGGCGCTCACCCGGTGTGAACGTCTCGGCGAACACCGTTCCCGGCCGGTCGACCTGCTCTGCGAAGTCGGGAATCGAGACCAGGTCAATGCCGACGCCGACGATGCTCATTCGAGGAACACTAGCTCCCGCTATCTGCTCTGCGCGCAAGCGCTCATCGCGTGTACACGCCGTCTTCGCCCAGCCTCGACGTCGGATCGAGCAGCATCTCGGCCTCCGCGCGGTTCTCCGGCGCCTCGTCATCAAGGCGACGGTTGCTTGCGGGCCGCTCGTATAAGGACTTGCCGCCCGCGATCGCCGACGCCAGCCTGCGCTGACCGGCGAACACCCGGGCGTGAGCCCTCTGCTGGTAGTCCGACCGCTGCTGCGCATCGAGCGCGGCGACGAACGCCTGCGGATGCACCAGCGCGATGACGCCCGAGACGTGACCGAAGCCGAGGCTGGTGACCAGGCCCGCCTTCAGGGGGTACTTCTCGCCCAGCCGCAGCGTCTCGCGCACCCACACGAAGTGCTCCGAGCCGGCCAACTCGTCGTCGACACAGTCCAGGCTGCGGTTCGGCGGGATGACGCCGTCGCGCAGCATCTGGCACATGCCCATCATCTGGAACACCGCCGCGCCGCCCTTGGCGTGACCGGTCAGGCTCTTCTGCGACACGATGAACAACGGCGCGCCGTCCGACCGGCCCAGCGAGTCGGCGAGCCGCTCATGCAACTCCGTCTCGTTCGGGTCGTTGGCGAGCGTCGACGTGTCGTGCTTGGAGATGACCGCGATGTCGTCGGCGCCGACACCGAGCTTAGCCAGCGACCGTGCCAGCAGCGAGTCCTTGCCGCCGCGGCCTGCGCCCAGCGCGCCGAGCCCCGGCGCCGGGATCGAGGTGTGCACGCCGTCGGCGAACGACTGCGCGTACCCGACCACGGCCAGCACCGGCAGACCCATCTTCAGCGCGAGGTCGCCGCGGGCCAGCAGGATCGTGCCGCCGCCCTGCGATTCGACGAACCCGAGCCGACGCCGGTCATTGGCCCGGGAGAACTTCGAATCGCTGATGCCCCGTGCACGCATCATCTCGGTGTCGGCGGTGGCCGCCATGTCACCGAATCCGATGATCGCCTCCAGCGTCAGGTCGTCGAAGCCGCCCGTCACCACGAGTTCGGCCTTGCCGAGCCGGATCTTGTCGACGCCCTCTTCGACCGACACCGCCGCCGTCGCGCATGCGCCGACCGGGTGGATCATTGAGCCGTAGCTGCCGACATAGGACTGGATCACATGCGCCGCAACGACGTTCGGCAGGACCTCCTGCAGAATGTCGTTCGGCTTGTTCCGGCCCAGCAGGTTTCCGTGGTACATGGTCTGCATCGACGTCATGCCGCCCATGCCGGTGCCCTGTGTGCTGGCCACCATGGTGGGGTGCACCCAGCGCATCAGCTCGTTCGGGGTAAATCCCGCGCCGAGGAACGCATCGACGGTCGCGACGATGTTCCACACCGCCACCCGGTCCAGCGACGTGTTCATGTCCGCGCTGATGCCGTACACCGTCGGGTCGAACCCGGTCGGGATCTGACCGCCGACGGTCCGCGACAGCTTCGTCTTGCGCGGAACCCGAATCTCGGTGCCCGCCTTGCGGGTCACCTGCCAGTCGCTGCTGTCGGGTACCGGCGTCGCGACGGTGTGCTCCGGGTCGAACTGCACGAACGCCCGCGCGTCGGCCTCCGACGACACCACGAACGTGAAGTCCTTGTCGAGGAACACCGACACCAGAAGCGGCGACGCGTGGTCGGGGTCGATCGCGCCGTCGTCGACAAACTCGCGGATGCCGGTCCGCTCCACGACGGCGTCGTGGTAGCGCTCCACCAACTCCGATTCGTCGACCAGATCGCCGGATTCGGTGTCATACCAGCCCGGCTTCGGATCGTCCTCCCACTTGATCAGGCCGGTCGTCCACGCCAGCTCGAGCACACCGGCGGCCGACAGCTCGTTGTCGACCTCCATCTCGAAGCGGGTGCGCGACGAGCCGTACGGGCCGAGCTCGGCGCCGCCGACGATCACCACCATGTCGGCGGGGTCGATGTCGAGGTCCGCCCACTGCGGCGCCGGCGCAGCGGTGAAGCCACGCGGCGGCGACGGCAGCGCGGCGATCGTGCCGCCCTGCTCCTCGCTGTCCTCGGCACTTTCGGCGGCCATCTCCTCGCGGGCCTTGGCGGCCAGTTCGGACATGTCGATGTCGATATCGCCCAGCCCGCCGGTCAGGTCGACCTTCAGCGGTTGCTGCGCGGCGGCCACCTTCGACTCGATGCTGCACAGGTCGAGCAGCATCGCGGCCATCTGCTCGGTCGAGTAAGTGGTGACGCCCGCCTCCTCGACAGCGCTGACGATCGCGTCGTTGGCACCCATCAGGCCGGTGCCGCGGGTCCAGCCGATCAGCGCGTGCGCCAGGCTGACGCGCTGCGCCCACGACGATTCGGCGTTCCACCGCGTCACCACCGCATCGAGCGCGGACTTGGATTCGCCGTAGGCGCCATCACCGCCGAACATGCCGCGGTTCGGAGAGCCGGGCAGCACCACGTGCAGCCGCGACGCGATATCGCGCTCGGCGCCGATGTGCGACAGGCCGCCGATCAGCCGCTGCACGGCCCACAGCAGCACCTTCATCTCCATCTCCGAGCGCGAGCCGGCCTCCGAGAGGTCACCGGCCACCCGCGGTGCCGCGAACGGGAACAGCAGCGTCGGCGTCTGCGCATCCTTGAGGTGAATGGACTGCGGCCCAAGGCTTTCGCTCTGCTCATTGCCGACCCAGGCCACCAGCGCGTCGATGTCGGAGTAGGACGCCATGTTGGCGGGCACCACCCACAGCGCCGCGCCGAAGCGGGCGTTGTCGCGGTACAGGTCGCGGTAGAACTCGAGTCGGTTGTCGTCGAGCTTGGACGTGGTGGCGATGACGGTCGCGCCGCCGTCGAGCAGACCGGCGGCCACCGACGCCGCGATCGATCCCTTCGATGCGCCTGTCACCACGGCGATTTCATCGCTGTACCGACCCTTGCCCGGGTTCTCCGCACCGGCAGCGGCGCGGCCGAACAAGGACGCGTGGACGGTGCGGCCGGCGGCCAGCGCCTTGCCCTGCCACCAGGACGCCTGCTTGCCGACGACGTGACCCGCGCCCTCGAAGCGCTGCGAAAGCTGCTGCCAATTGGCGTCGACCTCGCCTTCGTCCATCAGCCAGAGCTTGACGAGGTCCTCGCGCGCGCTGGCCCAGCGGTCGTCGAACAGCACCGCCTTACGACCGTCGAACACCGGAGCCACCAAACGTGGCCAGTCCGAACCGAGTTCGGCGGTGACGAGGTCGATCAGCTCGGCGTCGGTCGCTGCCTCCGGTGTCGAAACCGCGCCGTCCAGCCCCAGCTGGTTCAGGATCGTGCGCGCGGCCGACGCGAGCACGCCGTCGCGACCGGTGACCTTCTCGGCGAACTCAGTGAGCGCCGCGGAGTCCACCACGCCGCCACCGGCACCGCCGCCTGCCGACGGCAGGGCGACGGCGACACCGCGCCGGGCAGCGACGGCGGCGACCGCGCTGTCTACGACCTTGTCCACCGTCGCGGCGTCGGCCAGCGCACCGTCGTGCAGGCCACCGAGGCTGCCGCCGCGGACGCTGGAGCCTTCACGGGTGCCCAGAGCCACCTCGGCCGTCACGTGCTTGACCCAGCCGTCGCCGAGCATCCAGGTCTTCTTGACCCGTTCGGCGATCGCGGCCGGCCTCCTGCCGGACGGGCCGAGCACCGTGCGCAGCTGGTCGTTGATCGCGTCGGAAAGCACTGAGCCGAAAGGCTTGTACGTCCGCGCGAGCTTCGTCACCTGACCCTTCAGCCCGGCCAGATCGGCCTCAGCGGCACCGTCGATGGCGCCGAGGTCCAACTCCGAGCCGAGGTCGACCAGCAACTGATTGCGCCGAGACGACGCACCGTCGGTGATCGACTCGATGGAGTCCAGCGGTTCGATCTGGTCGATGCGCATCTTCGCCGACAGCGCGATCAGCGCCATGGTGGCGTCGGCGGCGTCGAACGGAATGTCGTCGGGCTGCGGCGTACCCGCAGGCGCGGTAGCCGGAGCGGGTGCCGGTGCGGCCGTCTCGGCGGCGGGCTCGGCCGCTGCCTCCTGCGCGGGTGTCGGCTCGTCGGCAATGTCGTCGGGCTCGGGATCGGTGTCCGTCGCGAACAACACCGCGGCGTCGCGCTCGGAGTTGAGCACTTCCGTTGTGTTGTGCGAATACTCGGGCAGCTTCAGCGTGTTGGTGGCCAGCCCGGCGACGGTCGGTGCGGACTTCACCCCGATCTCGACGAACCGTTCGACACCGAGGCCGCCCGCCGCCTCCTCGATGAAGAGCAGGTCCTGCGTCTCGATCCAGCGCACCGGGCTGGCGAACTGCCATGCCAGCAACTCGATGACGATCTTGCGGCACAGTTCGGCCGGCTTCTCGTTGCGCCAAGTGTCGTAATCGGCGAGGATCTCGTCGAGCGGCTCGGCGGGCACCAGATCGCGGATCTCCTGAATGAAGTCGCGGTCGAGTGTGAACGGCCGCGGCACCAGGTTCGGGATGTACTTGCCGATCAGCAGATCCGGGTCCGCGTCGCGCGGCATGACGCGCTCCAGCGAGCGGCGGAAGTCGGCGACGCCGACCCGCAGCACCGAGGAGTGGAACGGCACGTCGATACCCGGCACCAGGATGAAGGACCGTTTGCCGCCGCTGATCTCGCGGCGCTTCTCGACCTCTTCCTCCAGCACCTCGAGCCCGCGCACCGTGCCCGCGATGGCGTACTGCGAGCCGCGCAGGTTGAAGTTCACGATCTGCAGGAATTCGCCTGTATTCGCCGCGATATTCGCGACGAAGTCGACGACCTCGGAGTCATCGAGGTCGATTTGCGACGGACGGATCGCGGCGAGCCGGTAATTGGACCGGCCGAACTCGTCGCGCGGCACGATGTCGTGCATCTTCGAACCGCGGTGGAACACCACCTCGAGCAGCGCCTCGAGCTCGTACACGCCGCTGACGCAGGCCAGCGCGGTGTACTCGCCGACGGAGTGACCGCAGGCGATGGCGCCCTCGACGAACGCACCCTGCTCGCGCATCTCGGCGACCTGTGCGGCCGCCACCGTGGCCATCGCGACCTGGGTGAACTGCGTCAGGTACAGCACGCCCTCGGGGTGCTGATAGTGCACACCGCTGGCGATCAGGCTCGTCGGGTTGTCGCGCACCACGTGCAGGACCGAGAAGCCCAGCGTCTCGCGGGTGAACTTGTCGGCGGAGTCCCACACCTTGCGGGCGGCCTTGGAGCGGGCCCGCACCTCCATGCCCATGCCCTTGTGCTGGATGCCCTGGCCCGGGAATGCATACACGGTCTTCGGCGCGGCCAGCTGTGCCGTCGCCGACATCACCAGGTTGGAGCCGACGCGCGCGGCGATCTCGAGAATCTCTGCGCCACGGTCGATCCCGACACGGTCGACGCGGATGTCGACCTCGTCGCCGGGCAACACCATGCCCAGGAAGCGGGCGGTCCAGCCGACCAGCCTGGCAGGCGGAATGGCCTTGCCATCGGTGGCGGTGACCACCTGCTGGGCGGCGGCGGACAGCCACATGCCGTGCACGATGGGTGATTCCAGGCCCGCCAGCAGCGCGGCGGCGCGGTCGGTGTGGATCGGGTTGTGGTCCCCGGAGACCACCGCGAACGCGCTCATATCGGCCGGCGCGTTGACGGTGACATCGCGGCGACGACGCCTGGGCGTGTCGGTCGCGTTGTCGGTCATCGCGCCGCCGGCACGCATCGGATCGGTGAGTTCGACGGCGCCTGTGCGGCCGCGGATCGCGAACCGCTCCTCGAGCTTGGCCAGCTCCGCACCCTGGGCGTCGTTGATGACGACGGACACCGTCACCACGCGCCCGACCTCGGTGTCGATGGCGGCGGAAGCCGTTGCAGCGACGGTTAATTCGGTCCGTTGCTTCGGCAACGCGGCCAGCAGATGCGCAGCGTGATCGAGGTGGACCAGGCTCAGCAGACCCTCCACGACCGGGAAGCCCTCATCGGTAAGGGCCGAGCCGATGACCGAGAACACCGCGGGCCAGCAGAGGCCGACCAGCGCGTCGGGCACCACCGTGAGACCGGGCGCCAGCGGCGCGCCGAACGTCGCAGTCACCCCGGTGTGGTCGGCAACCTTCTCCGGATCCCAATCGACGGTGAGCTCAGCGGTGTTGTTCACGACCGCCGGCAACGCATCGGGGCCGTCGGCGCCCGCGGCGATCGCCAGCACCGAACGCATCGCGCTCGACGCGTCCTCGACGGTGACGACGGGCATGCCGCCGTCGACGGTGCAGGCCGGCAACGTGAAGCGGATCGTGATCCAGGTGCCGGAAAGCGGAACGCTCAGCGTGACGGTGTCATCGTCGGACAGCTCGAGCCGTGCACCCGTGGACGGGTGTGTGGCGGAACGGTTTTGGTTGACCTGCCACTTGGCCGGCTCGCCGATGCGGTGCACCGGGTTGATGGCGGCGCGGCCCGCCCACAGCACATCGGGCGCATCGAGCACGACGGCCAAGGGGCCGGTCACGTCGCCGCGCGCCTGACGGCGGCTGACCACGGAGACGGGCTCGGCGGATTCCGATGCGAGCACGTCGTCGATCGACGCCTTCTCGAACCGGTCGAGCAGGTTGCCGACAGGCTCGTCCATGATCGTGATGCCTGCGACGGCCTGGGTGCCGGGGATGATGCACACCTGGTCGGCGTCGTAGCGGGCGTCGTGCGCCTGCCACAGCGAGTCGCTGCGCCACCAGCGGCGCACGTCCTTGTCGATGACGGGCACGAAGTTGACCGGCTTGCCCAGCGTCTTGCACAGCTGGACGAAGAACGGCACATCGGCCGGGTGCAGCTTGATGGTGCCCGCGTCCGGGTAGCGGCCCAGCAGCGCGGTGATGGCCTGCTCGGGCTTCTCCAACAGCGCTTGGTCGTCGAACAGCGTGTCGATCGGCCCGAAGTCCTTCGGGTGCAAGCGGGCCTCGGCGCGCTTGAGCATCTCGGCGAACCGGTCACGCCAGGTGTCGGCCAGCCACGGGCTGCCGGGCGCCGCGGTGTCGGCGGTGCTGTCGCCGTCGCCGATCGCGAGCTCGACATAGCGCCGCAGCCATCCCAGGTACGTCATCTCACCGATGTCGCCGAAGTACGGCTTGCAGGTGTTGGCCATCGCGGCGATGATCTCGTCGCGGCGGGCGGCGACGGCCTCGGCGTCACCGGCCACCTCGTCGAGCAGCCGGCCGCAACGCGACGCCGTGTTGTCGATCTCGTGGATGTCGGCGCCGAGCTGGCTGCGGCTGGAAGCCATGCCGCCCTGAGCTTTTCCGGCGCTGATCCAGTGGTCGGTGCCACCGGTCTCAACGAGCATCCGCTTCACCGAGGGCGACGTCGTGGCCTCGAGAGTGGCCATCGCGGCGGTGCCGACCAGGATGCCGTCGACCGGCATCAGCGGGAAGCCGTATTCCCGGGCCCAGCGGCCGGAGAGGTATTCGGCCGACCGCTCGGGTGTGCCGATACCGCCGCCGACGCACACGGTGATGTTCGATCGCGAGCGCAGTTCGGAGTAGGTGGCCAGCAGAAGGTCGTCGAGGTCCTCCCACGAGTGGTGGCCACCGGCGCGGCCGCCCTCGATGTGCATGATGACCGGCTTGGTCGGCACCTCGGCGGCGATCCGGATCACCGAGCGGATCTGCTCGACGGTGCCCGGTTTGAACACGACGTGGCTGATGCCGACCTCGTTGAGCTCCTCGATCAGCGTGACAGCCTCTTCGAGCTCGGGGATGCCCGCGCTGACGACGACGCCGTCGATCGGGGCGCCGGACTGGCGCGCCTTCTGCACCAGCCGCTTGCCACCGACCTGGAGCTTCCACAGATACGGGTCGAGGAACAGCGAGTTGAACTGCACGGCGCGGCCCGGCTCGAGCAGCCGCGTCAGCTCGGCGATGCGGTTGTCGAAGATCTCCTCGGTGACCTGTCCGCCGCCGGCGAGCTCGGACCAGTGGCCCGCGTTCGCCGCGGCCGCCACGATCTTGGCGTCGACCGTCGTCGGGGTCATGCCCGCGAGCAGGATCGGCGACCGGCCGGTCAGCCTGGTGAACTTCGTCGACAGCTTCACCGAGCCGTCGGGAAGGGTGACGAGGGTCGGGGCGTAGCTCGACCACGGCTTGGCCACCTCGGGCACCGCGCCGACCGTGAACAGGTTGCGTTGTCCGCCACGGGTGGCGGCGGGCACAATTCCGACGCCGAGGCCGCGGATGACCGGCGCTGTCAGCCGGGTGAGGATGTCGCCGGGACCGAGGTCGAGGATCCAGCGGGCACCCGCCTCGTGCAGGTTGTTGATCTCGCCGACCCAGTCCACCGGGCGCACCAGAATGGCCTCGGCCATCTCGCGGGCCAGGTCGACATCCAAGCCGACGGCCGCGGCCCAGCCGCCGACCATGTCGACGGCGTCCGACAGCCGTGGCGTGTGGAAGCCGACCTCGACCTGAACCGGATCGAATACGGGGCTGAATACCGCGCCGCCGCGAATCTTGTTCTTGCGCTCGGCTTCTTCCTTTTCGGCGATCTGCTCGCAGTAGAGCTCGAAGCGCGACAGCTGCTCGGGCGTGCCGGTGATGACGACGGAGCGCCTGCCGTTGCGGATGGACAGCACCGGTGGCAGCACGGTGCGGACGTCCTGCGCGAACTCCTCGAGGAGCTCGGCGATGCGCTCGGGGTCGGCGTTGGTGACCGAGACCATCGGCGGGCGGTCGCCGAGCACCGAGATGCCGCGACGACGGGCCACCAGCGTGCCCGCGGTTCCGATCAGCTGCGCCATCGCCAGCAGCTCGACGTCCTTGGCGCCCTTGGCCTCCAGCGCCTTGACGCCCAGCACGCCCTGGGAGTGCCCTGCAACGGCGACGGGTGGTGTCGCGGCGAGGTCCATGCCCTGGCGGCTCATCGCACGCACGGCGGCGATCTGGGTCAGCAACACGCCCGGCACCGACACGGCCGCCGACGTCAGATGCTTGGCGCTCGGCACGGCCTCTTCGGCGGCGAGTGCGCGCACCCAGTGCATCGGCTGGAAGCCGATCGGACGCACCACGATCAGCTCGCGCGCGACCGGCCCCAGCCGTAGCTCGGCCTCTCCGACCAGCGTCGCCAATTCGGCCTCGATACCCGCCGAGGACACCAGTTCCTCCAGCGTCTCCAGCCAGGCGCTGCCCTGGCCGCCGAACGCGACGGCATACGGCTCGCCGGCACTCAGACGATCGACGAGGGCGTGGCTGGGCTGAGGCGCTCCCGATTCGTCATCGCGTCCGGTGGACACTTCCTCTGGCTCCGCCGGGGTACCCCAGTCGTGCTTCTCATTGATCGTCACGTCTCGTAATCTCCTCGGTCCTGCTTCTCGCACGTCTCGCGTCGCTTCGTGGCATCTGGGCTGTCGTCTTTGGACGGTGACCTCGCTCCCCTGCGAGACCTCCTACGATTCGGCGTCGAATCCGGGCTGGTTCTCGGCCCCGTTCGGGCCGTCCAGCGGACACTCCAGCCGTACTAAGAGTGTCATAAGAGCACAGAGGATTTTTCCGCCTGAAATGGTTACTGGCGAGTTCTACGCTCGGGTAACCACGCGTTCGGTAACACCGACCCGAGAACCGGCGGAAGTCTTCCAAGACAAACGTCCTGCATGGAAGTGGTTACGGTCGAGTAGGCGCAACAGCGCTGATCAAGGCATGACTGTTATCAAATCGTTATGTAAAAATTTCGCCTCGGCTCCGGCGCCGCGCCGACGGGTCGAAACGCGACAATTCGACCGATTGTGTCTTGTCGGTAGCGCCAACGAACCAAAAAAGTTTGCTGGGGCATACTTACTGATCGGTAAGGTTTAGTCCCACTGGCCGAATCGCGGCTTCAAAACCTCGTTGATGTCGACGCCGACGCCGCCGACGCTTCGCTTGTCGATTTCCACCTGATGCAGGTGCGCGGCGGGATGGACGAACCCCTTCGGCGAACCCCAGTTGTGCTGCCAAAAGTACGAGCCCAGCCCGTCCTGCAGCGCCCAGTCGATGGTCTTGGAGTTGGCGTAAACGCCCACCCTCTGGTGGCCCAGCACCGTCTCCCAGCTGCGCAGGTACGGCGCCACTTGCCGCTTGTACTGGTCAAACGAGGGATCGTCGTCGATCGAGGCATAGATCGGCGCCCCGTACGAGCCGCCCGCGGCGACATGTAACTGCCAGCCCCGCTTGGCGTGCCGAATGCCGGCGTCCTGGCCGCCGAGCCAGTCGGCGGTGTCCTGCTTGCCGTACTGGTAGCAAGAGACGATCTTGAGGCCGTTCTGGTACAGGTCGCGGGCTTCGGGAAGCTGGATCGGCTTGCCGAGCATCCAGTCCCCTCCCGGCCTGCGGTCGGACACATAGCGGATAGCTCCGTGCGCCCCTGCCGAGCGGATGTCAGCGGCGGGGATGACGCCCGCCGCATAGTCGAGCAGGATCCCGAGCGGGGCAGCCTTCGCCTGGGGTGCGGGCACCAGCGAGGCCGCGGCCAATGCCGCCGGGGCCGCCGCCGCGCACTTCAGCAGGGCCCGTCGCGACATGGACACGTGCCACAGGGTACGACAGAAACCTCGATTTTCACTCCAACGCCACTGGTCACACTTACATCAAGATTCCCAGCCGCCATCGCCAGCACCCGCGAACGTTCCGTACCGGTCGACGCTCGGGCTGATTGTCGACGGGTAAGGAACGTTCGCGCGAAGGTGACGGATGATCGCGGGGTGACCGCGCAGCTGAACTTCGAGCCATTCCGCATCGACATCCCCCACACCGACCTGGCTGACCTGAAGGCCCGGCTGGCCGCGACGCGCTGGCCCGAGCAGTTGCCGGGCCCTCCCTGGCAGCGCGGCGTACCCGTCGACTACCTGCGGCAACTGGCCGACTACTGGGCCGACGGGTTCGACTGGCGCACGCAGGAGGCCGAGTTGAACTCATACCCGCAGTTCCGCACCCGGATCGACGGGCAGACGGTGCATTTCTTGCACATCGAGTCACCGGAACGGGGCGCGCGGCCGCTGATCCTTCTGCACGGCTGGCCGGGATCGGTGGTGGAGTTCCTCGACGTGATCGGCCCGCTGAGCAATCCGCGCGCCCATGGGCTGGACCCCGCGCAGGCGTATCACCTCGTCATCCCGTCCCTCGTCGGATTCGGCTTCTCGACCCCGCTGTCCGGCGCCGGCTGGACCGCAACTCGCATCGCGGCGGCATTCACCGACCTGATGGCTGCGCTCGGCTACGACCGTTATTGCGTGCAGGGCGGCGACTACGGCTCGTTCATCGGCCCGGTGATGGGCGGCCTCGCCCCGGACCGCGTGATCGGTGTGCACGTCAACGCGGTCGCCTTCGGCTTCATGCCCGGCAAGGGCGTGACCGCCGAGGACCTCGCTTCGATGACCGAGCTCGAACGCGACCGGGTGGCACGAGCACAGGAGTGGGCCGCCGAGAAGGCCGGCTACTTCAAACTCCAGGGCACCCGGCCGCAGACTCTCAGCTACGGCCTGACCGACTCGCCCGCAGGACAGCTGGCGTGGATCGTGGAGAAGTTCAAGGAGTGGACGGACGCCGCCAAGGAGTTGCCCGAGGACTCGGTCCCGCGCGATCGTCTGCTCGCCAACGTGTCGGTTTACTGGTTCACCGGCACCGCGGGCCCGTCGGCCAACCTCTACTACGAGACCACCCACAACCGGACACTGCCGGAGCCGTCGGGCGTACCCACCGGCGTCGCGGTGTTCGCCGAGGATCTGGGAATCCGAAGTGTCGGCGAGAAGTGGCACAACGTCACCCACTGGAGCGACTTCGACACCGGCGGCCACTTCGCTGCGATGGAGACGCCGCAGTTGCTCGTCGAGGACATCCGGACCTTCTTCGCGACGGTGACGTGAATTGCGATTTGGGCGTGGAAACGCGCGCTCAGCGCTGCCAATCACGCCGAAATCGCTGATGAGGCTGCGAGTAGACCACGGAATTCGTACTATCTGCGAATGCCCTCGGGGACGGCCAGCGCCCAGCAGCGCGCAGACCCCGCTGCCACCGTCGACGATCCACAGATCGAGCTGATCGGCGTCCGCAAGGAGTTCGGCGAGAGCCGGGCGCAACGGGTGGTTGCCGTCGAGGGCGCCGACCTGGCCGTCGCCGACGGCGAACTGTTCGCGATCCTCGGCCCGTCCGGATCGGGCAAGACCACGGTGCTGCGCATGATCGCCGGGTTCGAGCAGCCGACGGCGGGCACGATCCGCCTCGGGGGCGTCGACGTGACCGCGCTGCCCGCGCGGCATCGCGACGTCAACACCGTCTTTCAGGAATACGCCCTCTTTCCCCACATGACCGTCGCCCAGAACGTCGAATACGGGCTCAAGGTCAAGGGCGTGCCGCGCGGCGATCGCCGCAAGCGCACCTCCGATGCGCTCGACATGGTCCGGCTGAGCGGCGAGGCGGCCCGTAAACCCGCACAATTGTCGGGCGGCCAGCGCCAGCGAGTTGCGTTGGCGCGCGCGCTCGTCGGACGGCCACGGGTACTGCTGCTCGACGAACCGCTCGGCGCACTGGATCTCAAACTCCGCGAGCAGATGCAGATCGAGCTCAAGGAGATTCAGCGCGAAGTCGGGATCACGTTCGTCATCGTCACCCACGACCAGGACGAGGCCCTGACCCTGTGCGACCGGCTTGCGGTGTTCAACGACGGCCGCATCGAACAGATCGGCAAGGCCCGCGACGTCTACGAGAGCCCGGCGAACCGGTTCGTCGCCGACTTCGTCGGCACCTCCAACGTGCTCGACGGAGCGGCCGCCGAAAGGCTGGTCGGCAAGCCGGGCACATATGTGGTGCGCCCGGAACGCATCGCGGTGTTCGCACCGGGAACCGATCCCGTGTCGGGCGTTCGGACGGTGGACGCGACGGTGCTCGAGGTCATCTACGCGGGAGCGACCACGAAGATCGCCGCCGCCACGGAGCAGGGGGTCACCCTGACCGCCACAGTGCTCACCGCCAGCACCTGGCTACCGCCAGACCTGCGACACGGCACGCCAATCACGTTGGCGTGGCCGGAGAAAGCCCTTCACCAACTGTCAATCGAGGAGTAGCCATGAAAGCAACCGCGGCGAGCCGCGCAAAGTCCACAGTCCGGATGGGTCTCGTCCTCGGCGCCTGCGCCGCCCTTATCGTCGCGTGCTCGGGTTCGGAGCAATCCGGTGGCACGGGCGAGTCGCCGCCGAAGATGGAGCCGCTCAGCGCGGTGGGTGACGGCGAGGGTCAGCTCAACCTCATCGCATGGGCCGGTTACGCCGAAGACGGCTCCAACGACAAGAGCGTCGACTGGGTGACGCCGTTCGAGAAGAAGACCGGCTGCCAGGTGAACGTCAAGCTGGGCAACACATCTGACGAGATGGTCCAGCTGATGCGCTCCGGACAGTACGACGGGGTGTCGGCCTCCGGCGACGCGACGCTGCGACTCATCTATGCCGGTGACGTCGCACCCGTGAACACCGATCTGGTGCCGAGCTACGCCACGATCTCCGACTTCCTCAAGGACAAATCGTGGAACTCCGTCGACGGCCAGATGTACGGCATCCCGCACGGTTGGGGTGCCAACCTGCTCATGTACAACCTCGACGTCGTGCGCGATGCCCCCAACTCCTGGAGCGCAGTGTTCGACGGCGCCGACAAGTACAAGGGCAAGGTGACCGCCTACGACTCCCCCATCTACATCGCCGACGCGGCGCTGTATCTGATGAAATCGAAGCCGGAGTTGGGTATCAAGGATCCGTATTCGCTGACCTCCGAACAACTCGATGCGGCAGCCGATCTGCTGAAGAAGCAGCGCGAAAACGTTAGCGAGTACTGGTCGGACTACACCAAAGAGGTACAGGCCTTCGAATCGGGCACGTCGGTGATCGGCACCACCTGGCAGGTCATCGCGAACCTGATCGGCACCGACAACAAGGTTCAGGTCAATACGGTGCTGCCGAAGGAGGGCGCCACGGGGTGGTCCGACACGTGGATGATCTCGTCGAAGGCCGCGCATCCCAACTGCATGTACAAGTGGATGGACTGGATCACGTCGCCGGAAGTCAACGCGCAGGTGGCCGAATACTTCGGCGAGGCGCCGGCGCAGACGAAAGCGTGTGAGCACACCAGCGAGAAGGACTTCTGCGACATCTTCCACGCGACCGACGCCGACTACGCCGGCCAGATTCACTATTGGACGACGCCACAGAAGCAGTGTGTCGACGGCAGCGGTGACAACTGCACGACCTACGACGAGTGGGTCACCAAGTGGCAGCAGATCAAGGGGTAGCCGGCCAGCCGATCTCGGCGTCCATGGGACGCCGGATCGCGCTGACCTTCCTCCTTGTCCCGCCGATGGCCTGGTTGGTGTTGGCCTACCTGGGATCGCTTGCGGTGCTATTGGTTTCGGCGTTCTGGAGCACCAACAGCTTCACCGGCAAGGTCGTCCACAAGTTCACCACCCACAACATCGTCGAGGCGTTCACCAGCACGGTGTTCCGGGTCACCACCCTGCGTACCGTCGGCGTGGCGGTGCTGGTCACCGTGATCTGCATCGTGCTGGCCGTACCGTTGGCGCTGTACATGGCCAAGGTGGCCTCGCCGCATGTGCGGTTGCTGCTGGTGATCGCGGTGACCACACCGCTGTGGGCGAGTTATCTGGTCAAGGCATACGCGTGGCGGATGCTTCTGTCGCCGGAAGGCCCGTTGGCGTGGGTGGGCGGCTACACACCGGGGTACGGCCTTGCGGCCACCGTGATCACCCTGACCTATCTGTGGCTGCCGTACATGATCATTCCGGTGTTCGCCGCATTCGACCGGGTGCCCGATTCGTTGATCGACGCCAGCTCGGATCTCGGCGCCTCCGATGTCTCAACTCTACGGATGGTGATGGCGCCCTTGGTGTTTCCGGGCATCGCCGCGGGATCGATCTTCACCTTCTCGCTGTCACTCGGTGACTACATCGCGGTGACCATCGTCGGCGGCAAGACACAGCTGCTCGGCAACGTCATCTACGGCCAGCTGGTGACCGCAAACAATCAGCCGCTGGCCGCCGCGCTGTCGATCATTCCGCTGGCGGCGATCATCCTGTACCTGTTGGCGATGCGCCGCACCGGCGCCCTGGAGAACGTCTGATGCTCTCGGTCGGCGCGCGGCGCGCAGTGCGGGCGTGGACGGTGTTGATCCTGCTGTTCCTCTACATCCCCCTGGCTCTGGTGCTTGTCAACGCTTTCAACTCGTCCCGGACGTTCGCGTTTCCGCCGAGCGGGTTCACGACGCGGTGGTGGGCGACCGCGTGGCACAGCGAAGGAATGTGGAAGTCGCTCGGCAACTCGGTAGTGGTCGGCATCGGCGCGACGGCAATCGCGCTGATGCTCGGCACCATGGCCGCATTCGCCGTGCAGCGGTACCGGTTCTTCGGCCGGGAAGCGGTGAGTTTCCTTGTGGTGCTGCCGATCACGTTGCCAGGCATCGTGACCGGCATCGCGCTCAACGCCACCTTCATCTCAGCGCTCGGCGTGACACTGGGATTGGCCACGGTAATCATCGGGCATGCCACGTTCTGCATCGTCATCGTCTTCAACAACACCCAGGCGCGGCTGCGGAGGCTCGGCGCCAGCCTGGAGGACGCGTCGGCCGACCTCGGCGCCTCACCGTGGCAGACGTTCCGCTACGTCACCTTCCCGATGATGCGCGGCGCACTCGTCGCGGGCGCGATACTGGCGTTCGCGCTCAGCTTCGACGAGATCGTGGTGACCACGTTCACCGCGGGACCGACGGTACAGACGCTGCCCATCTGGATTTTCGGCAACCTGTTCCGGCCGAACCAGGCACCGGTCATCAACGTCGTCGCGGCGGCGCTCACGCTCGTCGCGATCATTCCGGTATGGCTGGCCCAGCGGTTCGGCGGCGACCCGGCGACAACCCGCGTGTGAACGACGTACCGGCCTGCTTCCAGTCTCCGCGGGCCACGATTTCCGTGATGTAGTCGGAGGCAGCCGCCACCATGTCGCGTTGCAGTGCCTTGTCGAGCAGGTGGGTCACGACCGCGACACCGAGATCCCGGTAGTCCCGAATGAGCGCGGCCACGTCATCCATCTCGTCGGCCGTCGGCACATAGTCGGCTCCGTACCGGGCGGCGACGGACTCCTCGAGCGCGGCAACCAGCGTGGCTGCCAGGTCGTCGATGGTGCCACCCGTGGACTCGACGACCCGCAGAATCATCTGCACGTAAGACAGTTGGTCGCTCGAACGCGTGACGATCGCCGCCATCCCCGGGTGAAGCAGGGCGATCGAATCCCCGACATGCTCGGCGAGCCCGTGCGACACCAGCCGGTGGGCCTCATCACTGCCGGGATCGAGGTCGAGGGCGACGGGCGCCGACGGGGGCTCGTCGGTTCTTGTTCCGAGCACCGCCTGCTGGACGCCAAGGATCGCCGCGAGATCATGGCCCTCCCGCATGCGGGCGAAGAACTCGGCGATGTGCGCGGAGTTGTAGCCCTTGCGCAGCAGCTGGTTGATGGTGTTCAGCTGGGACAAGTGATAGTCGTCGTAGAACGCCGAGCGCCCCTGCCGACGCGGCGGGTCGAGCAGACCGCGTTCTCGGTAGGCGCGGATGTTGCGGGAGCTCACCCCCGAGATTCGCGCGAGGTCGTCCAGTCGGTATTCAGCCAAACCTGCGCACCCTCCGTCGACGGGGGCGGCCACCTCTCATGCCGACACTCTAATACCCGCGCGACCACTTTGAGCAAAGTCGTGACGGGAGCTGTCACAAGCCGAGCCTTGCCTAAGCTATGGCATCCGATCTTCACATATGTCCCGCATGTGACATCTATCACCACATCGATCTGCAATTTCAGCCAACTTCCGACCGAGGTCGCGAGCTATTCCCTGTGTGCGGGTGAGTGATCTCACCGGCGCCGGATTGGCGTGCGGGCATTCCGCTACGCGACCATGTAGAGGCCGGTCATTAAGACAAAATCAGCTACGAGAGGTAGTCGCGTGCGTCCCTGGATCGTTTGGGCCACCGGACTCCTGGCGTACATCGTGGCAGTCCTCGACCGCACCACGCTCGGGGTTTCGGGGCTGGAGGCCGGCGACCGGTTCGCGGCCAGCCCCGGCGTGCTGTCGTCGTTCGTCGTCTTGCAGATCGTCGTGTATGCCGGTGCTCAGGTGCCCGCGGGCCTGCTGCTGGACCGGTTCGGCTCCAAGGCGCTGATCCTGGCCGGCGCGACCCTGATGGCCACGGGCCAGCTGACGCTGGCGTTCACCGAGTCGCTGCCCGCGGCGATCGCGGCGCGCGCGGTGGTCGGGCTCGGCGATGCGGTGACCTTCATCTCGGTGCTGCGTCTGGTGCCGCACTGGTTTGCACCGAAACAGATACCGCTGGTGACCCAGTTGACCGGCATCTGCGGCCAGCTCGGCCAGGTGCTCTCGGCGGTGCCGTTCCTCGCGCTGCTCGCGGGTAAAGGCTGGACGACGGCCTACCTGTCGGTGGTCGCGCTCGGCGTGGTGTCGATCGCGCTGACCGTGGCCGCGGTCAAGAACACACCCAACGGAACGGTCGCCGACCCGCCGTCCAGTTCAGTGAGCGAGGTGTGGGCCGGCATCAAGACCGTCTGGTTGCGGCCCGGGACCCGGCTCGGCTTCTTCACCCATATGGGCACCCAGTTCTCGGTGACCGTTTTCGCGCTCATGTGGGGCCTGCCCTACCTGACCGTCGGCCAAGGGTTGTCGATCCACGTCGCGGGCACGCTGCTGAGCCTGTCGGTGATCGCGGCCATCGTCGCGGGCATCATGATCGGCGTCTTCACCGGACGCCGCCCCCATCGACGGTCACGCCTGGTGCTCGCGATCATCGCGAGCAATGCCACGATCTGGACGGTCGTGCTGGCACTGCCGTCGGCCGCCCCGCTCTGGCTGCTGACCGTGCTCGTCATCGTCATCTCGGTCGGCGGTCCCGGCTCGATGGTCGGCTTCGACTTCGCCCGCACCTTCAACCCGAGCGCCACGCTGGGCACCGCGCAGGGCATGGTCAATATGGGCGGCTTCGTGGCCTCACTGCTGGTGATGCAGACGATGGGTCTGATCATCGGTGCGGTGGGCGGTTACTCGTTCGATTCGTTCCGGCTGGCGTGGACGGTCCAGTACGCGATCTGGGCACTGGCGACCGTCGGCATCCTGATCACCCGCAAAAAGGCCCGCAGGCAGATGCGCGAGCAGCCCAACCTGTTGGAGGGCTTCGAACCCCATCCGCCCGAGCCCGCGCCCGCGCGCTGACCGAGCTACCTGTTGCGGCTGGAAGCCGCCGAAGTCGCGACGGTGGATGTGGACCGACCCCTAATGAAACGGCGGCCGCTGCTTGACCAGACCCCTCGGCTGCTCGCCATCGCGAGACTGTGGTGCCGCTCACAATCACCGCGCAACTTCGACGGCTGTCAAAGGGGTTAACCCGTGCCGCGGTCAGCTAAACGCTGCGCGATGGCCTCCTCGGCGTGCCGGTAGCCGAGCAACTCGTAGCCGACAACGGTCACCGCGGGAGCCAGCATGACGATCAGCAGGGCATTGGCCATCGACATGCCCCGCCCGACGAAGACCACCGCCACGATCAGCACTGCGACGGTGAGAACGACGAGGAGCAAGTGGAACGGGTCCCGCGTCCGGAGCAGCCACATATAGAGCAGGTAGACCGCACCGATGAAGATCGCCACCGGTATCGCCACCGACAGCACGGTGCCCACCGCGTCCAGTTTCGAATGGTGCTCGACGTAGTAGGCGGCGGCGTGCAGACCGGCGCCGGTGCCCACGATCGCCCCGAACACCACCAGGTGCAGATAGCCGAACCGAAACGACAAATCTCGACGGGCGTGCAGCAGTTGCGACTGGGGCACGATGAAATACACCCACCACATACCGAATGTCAGGCCGGTGCCGGCCACGGCGACCAGAACGGCTGACACGCTCCACCCCTGCGCGGAGACGACGGCCGACAGCGAGGCGACAGTGCCGACAACCCCTTCACCGAGCGCGATGATGGTGAGCAGCGAATAGCGTTCGGCGATGTGATGTGCGTGCCACGGGGTGCCGCCCATGCGCCGCTCGGCCAGCCATGGGCCGAACATCTCGAAAGCCACCAAGGCGGCGGCCCACGCAAACGTCGTCAGGACGGACGTGCTGACCACGATCATGACGATCCAGCCGATTTGCGCGACGGTGACCACGGTGGCGTAAGTCAGGCACGCCGCCCGTCGCTGCGGATCCTGCTTGGCGGCCCGTAACCACTGCGCCATCAAGGCGATTCGCATCACCACATAGCCGGCCACCATCACCCGGTTGTCGACGTGGCGCCCTTCGGCGATGGACGAGTACATCGCGGGCAGGCCGAGCGACAAGATGATGACGCCGACCATCTGCACCATCGTCGTCACGCGGTAGATCCAATCGTCGGTGTCGTAGGCCGACGCGAACCAGCTGAAGTTGATCCATGCCCAGCAGATGGAGAACGTCGCGAAGACGAACGCGCCCAGTCCCGCGGCGATGTGGTCATCGGCGAGTTGATGGGCGAACTCCGAGGCGGCGATGCCGAAGCCGATGACGAAGGTGAGGTCGAACAGCAGCTCCAACGGCGTAGCCGCCCGATGTGCCTCATCAGGGTCGCGCCCGGACATCTTGCGGATGCGATGCACCTCGACGCGCTTGGCTGGATGCTCGACCTCACTCATGATCTGCAGAGTTTGCCCAGCCGCCGCGACACTGTCCAACGAGCCGACGCGGAAAGAAGTAGTCGACTACGCATGCCGTCGCGCCGCGTGCTTCGCATGATCGACCGCAGAGGCCGGACGAGATGGAGGCAGGCGTGATGTCGGAACAGTTCACGATCACCATGCTGGGTGGGTTTGAGGTCTACCGCGACGGTCAGTTGCTCGACGTGCCGCCTTCATGCCAGCGGTTGATAGCGCTCGCCGCGCTGAAACGCCGGACAGTGCCCCGCAGCTGGGTATGCCGCACGCTGTGGCCGACGACGCGGCCCGATCGGGCGACGGCGCGCTTGCGCACGACGCTGTGGCGGCTGCGCCCGATGGGGGCCGACACCATGCTGACGGTCACCCCGCAGTCGATCGCTATCGCGCCCGACGTGTCGGTGGACTGGTACGACTCGGTGGATCTGATCGGTCAACTGCTGGGTCATCGCGAACCGGCCGGGCCGGATCGAGACGTCGCGGGCGAATTGCTTCCGCTGTTGCAAGCGGGCGCACTGCTCGACGGGTGGGCCGACGACTGGACGGCATACGCCAGGGACACCTATCGGGAACTCAGGCTCGACGCGCTCGACAGGCTCATGGGCGCATGTGCACAGAACGGGTAGTGCGCTACGCGTGCGTGTCGCTGTGAACGATTCCTACGATTTCATCGTCAAATAGGTACACAGAGATTGGACCAGAGCTATGAGCGCCCTATTCGTGACCTGCCTGAGCCTGGCGGTGACACTCGCCGCACTCGGCGTGCACGAATTGCAGGCGCGGCTCGAGCGCTGGGACTACGAACGGCACGCCGAAGACTAGATGCAATGGCCGGGCTCCTCATCGCGGCTCGTACCTCGCCGCTTGATCGTCACCCGACTACCGTCGGTCGAGTGGACGAACTCACCGGCGACGTCATCGCTTTTCTCTCCGAGGGCACGCGGACCGGAAAACTCGGATACACCGCATCCGACGGCCGCCCCTTGGTTGCACCCATCTGGTTCGTCGTGGACAACGGCACGCTGGCGTTCAACACCGGCAAAGAAACCGCCAAAGGCCGTGCGTTGGCGCGCGACTCGCGGGCAGTGATTTGTGTCGACGATCAGCGGCCGCCCTATTCGTTCGTGCAGGTGCAGGGCACCGTATCGATCAGCGAGGACGCGCAGGATCTGCTCGACATCGCCACCAGGACGGGAGCGCGGTACATGGGTGCCGACCGTGCGGAGGAATTCGGCCGCCGCAACGGCGTTCCCGGCGAGCTCGTTGTTCGGCTGCGACCGACGAAGGTCCTCAAGGTTTTCGATGTGGCCGAATAGTCCGGAATCACGACGGTGGCTGGCGCCATGGTTTACACAATGAACTAGGTTTGTCAGTTATGGACGGCTACGCCTACGACACCGCGCTGCTGATACTGCGCGTGTGCCTCGGCCTCACCATGGCGGCACACGGCTACAACAAATTCTTCGGCGGCGGCCGGATACCCGGCACCGCGGGCTGGTTCGAGAGCATCGGGATGAAACCCGGCATGCTGCACGCCCGCATCGCCGCCACTACCGAGATGGCGGCGGGCCTCGGGTTGGCCGTTGGTCTGCTCACCCCGGTTCCTGCGGCCGGCTTCGTCGCCCTGATGCTGGTGGCGGCGTGGACCGTGCACCGCCCGAACGGTTTCTTCATCGTCAAAGAGGGCTGGGAGTACAACTTGGTGCTCGCGGTCGCCGCTGTGGCGATCGCCGGTCTCGGCGCAGGCCGGTTCAGCCTCGACCACGTCCTGTTCTCGGGCACCGGTTTCTACGACTTCTTGCACGGCTGGTGGGGATTGCTGATCGCGGCCGGGCTCGGCCTCCTGGGCGGCATCGGCCAGTTGGTGTTGTTCTATCGTCCGCCGCAACCGGCCGAGGCTAACTGATCCGTCCGCCCACGATCGTGGTGGCGACCATGTCAGACGCCAGCGTCTCCACGACAGCGGTCGGAGTGAGCACCATCAGGTCGCCGGGTTGACCGACGTCGACGGTGCGGGGCACCGACGGGCGGTCTGCGTGCCCGAGAAACATCCGCAGCGCCTGTTCGGCGGAGACGCACTCGTCGGGGCCGAGAACCTCGTTCCCTCCGGTGGTTCGGTGAACCGCTGCGCGCATCGCCGCCCACGGGTCCATGCCGCCGAAGGGCGCATCGGTGCTCGCGGCCATCGGGATACCGGCGCGCAGCAGCGACGCCACCCGCCACAGCTGTCGGTGCTCGTCGGCCGGCACGTCACGCAGGTAGTGCTCACCGCGTTCGGCCACGAAATTGGGCTGGGTGACGACGGTGACCCCGGCATCGACGAGGTCGGCGACCATGTCCTCGGGCACGACGGCGGCGTGCTCGATGCGGTCGCGCGGGTGGCCGCCCGCGGCCCGCAGGGCTGCAAGCGCAACGACGAGTTGCGGGTGGGTGACACAGTGCAACGCGACCGGGGTGTCGTTGTCGTGATGGTTACCCACCCAGCCGGTGAGTTCGTCGACATCGAGCCGGTCGTCGTGCAGGATCCGCTTGCCGGGTGCGAGGAAGTGCAGCCGCTGCGGAATCTCACCCCGCCGATGGGCCACCGACAACCTCGCCACATCGTCGGCGCTGAGATCCGGTGTGGCGTCGGTGATTCCGGTGACACCGTAGCGCGCGAGGTGAGCGGTGATGTCGGCGAGCACGGTCACCCGGCGCGGCAACGCGGCGGCCCATTCGTCGGCGCTGTGCAGCCGGCCGTCCGGATGGTCGGCGAGGCCGACGCGCGACAGTGCCGCCGAGTTGAGGATCCACATCGCTCCGCTGCGGTGCTGGATCCGTACCGGTGTTACTGCGACGAGCGCGTCGAGTTGCACTCGGTCGAGCTCACCGGCGACCGACGCGTGATAGCCGATGCCACGGATCCAGCCGTCGGGTCCCGGCTCGGCCGTCCGCAGGGCCTGCGCCAGTTGCTCTTTCGTCCGGACCTGCGGCGGTCCGACGGCAAGGGAGTCGACGGCGGCGGCCATCGCATGCAGGTGCAGGTGATGATCGTGCAGTCCGGGTAGCACCGCCCCGCCGTCCGCGTCGACCACCTGTTCGGAGTCCACCGCGACGATGCTGTCGGCGATGTCGGTGATTCGCTCCTCCACCCGAATATCGGCCACCCGGCCGTCGGGCAACTTGGCGTGACGAATCAGCATGTGGCGAGCCGGCTTTCGACCATTTCGCGCACGCGCTGGTTGTCGGCTCCCAGCTCGGCCGCCGGCGTCGACGGCAGCACGGGAACCCTGGGCGGTGCAGTGCCGTTCGCGCCGACGGTGAGCGGCAGCGCGGCATAGTCGGCGGCCACCTCGGCGAGCGCGATGTCGACGATCTCACCGCCGCCTCGCCCGAGCGAGTCGAGCACGGCCTGCGTCGCGGCCAGGCCGGTCAGCGGGTCGGCGATCGCGTCTCCGACGAATACCACGCCCGCGCCGACGAGGCCGCCCGCCACCGCGGCGTCGTCGCCGAACGCGACACGGTCGGCGCACCGCCCCTCTGTGCCATATCCCGTGACGCGCAACCAAATCCGGCCCGGTCGTCCCCGAACATGGTGGGCGCCGAGGCCGCGGCGGTTCAGTGCGGCAGGCCGTGAACCTTCGATCACCACGTCTGCGGCCTCGAGGAGTGCGCGAAGTTCGTCGTCCCCGAAGTCGACGGAGTACGACAGCTTCGAGGCGTTCATCCAGTCGAAGAACCGCGGATCGCCGCGGCGGGTGCCGTCGGGCCTGCTGCCGCTTTCGACCTTCACGACTGTGGCACCCGCCGTGGCGAGCAGATGTCCGCACAGCGGGCCCGCCCACATCGACGACAGATCAGCGACCAACAACCCAGACAAGCTGCGCGGCACCCGCTGCCCTGCGGTCACGATCCGCGGTGGCGCAGGAGCGACTTCGCCGAGCACCGCGGCGGGCAGGTCGAGCAGCCGGGCCCGCGCGACGAAGTCGTCCGCAGCGCGCTCCCCGGCCGCGGTGGCCAGCGCCGCCCACGGGTCATCGGGTTGTTCGGCCATCTCGAGCAGCGCCGGGACCGTCTCGACATCCTCGGCGCGCGACAGCGTCAGCGCACACCAGCCGTCCCTGGTCGACAGCAGCCGCGTCGAACCGCCCGCCGAGATCCGCCCGGCCGGCGCCAGCCCGAGCAGTCCGGCCCGGCCGGTGAGGATCTCGTCGGCGTCGACGGTGACGGCGCCGCCGAGGTCGGCCACGCCGCGTCCGATGTCGCGCGCTGTCCGCCGGGCGCGGGCGAGCACAGCATCGGGGATGCGCGTCGAACCCACCAGGACATTGTGCATGGCGCTACGCCGCCTCAACCGCGTCGACCAGTCCCCAGCCGAGCGCGGTGGCCGCATCGATGGTGCGCCCGGACAGCACCAGATACGCCGTGCGCCATCGGCCGACGCGTCGCGTCACGCTCACCGTCCCGCCGGCGCCCGGGATCAGACCGAGGCTCAATTCCGGCAGGCCGAGCACCGAATCACTGTGGGCGGCAACCCATCCGCAGAATGCCGCCATCTCCAACCCGCTGCCCAACACCTGACCGTGCACCTGCGCGCGGCAGCGGCCGCCCAGGCGGGTGGTGAGCTCGTCGAGGACCAGCGCGGGGCTGTGCCGTACGCGTGCGATGTGGGCGCTCGCCGGGTCGGCGAACGATCCGAATTCGGCGAGGTCGCCGCCGCTACAGAAAGAGGGGCCGTTGCCGGTCAGGATCACCTCGTCGACCGACGGGTCGTGGCGGGCGACATCGAGGGCTTCCAGAAGCGCGGCGCGGGCATCGTTGGAGAACGCGTTGTGCCGGGCGGCCCGGTTGAACCGGACGTACAACGTGTCGCCGTCACGGGCGGCCAGCACGGGATCGGGCAGGACCGGTGCGCTCGCCGGCCCCCGCTGCCGCAACCAGGCGGCGAACTCGCCGCCGGACTGCAGGGTCGAGTACGCCAGCGACTCGGTGATCACCCCCGCCAGCGCGGGAGCCGCCGGATCGGCCGCGCGCAGTACGTCGTCGCACACCGTCGACGCCTGCGGCCACGCGGCATAGCGCTCGATCAGCTCGGTGAGCGCCGCCGCGCTCGACTCGACCGTGACCACGCGGGTGTCGGTGACGGCATCCTCGCTGAGAGTGAAGGTGGCCCGGTTCAGCCACGGTTGCGCAGGAGGTGACGCGATGTCGGCGGCGGATCCGACCGCCACGACCACCCCGGTCGGGGCGGGCGAATCGGTCGGCGGGCAACCGAGGTCAACGACGCGCACGGCTCCGCACGGAGCTACACCGGGTCGAAGGAGGAGATGAGCCAGCCGCCGTTGACCTTCTGCAGGGTCACCCGCACGGCGCTGTTGATGAAGCTGGCGTCGGGCCGGTCCTTGCTTTGGGTGGTCTGATTGATGAACACGAGCACCACCGCGGTGGTCGGGTGCATCTCCGACACGGCGGCCCGCACGACCGCCGCCTGGGTCTTGACGGCCTTCTGCTTGGCTGCCGGCGTGACGATCTGTTCGGTGAACTGCGTGTAGTAGGAGAGGAAGCTGCCGGTGAGCTTGCTCTTGGCCGCCGCGAAGTCCTTGTCGAGGCTCTCCGGCGAATACGACAGCAGGGCAACCGTGCCGTCGGAGGCAGCCTTGACCGCGCCCTGCATGGCTTCGTCGTTGGTCTGCCGATCCGGCTGGTAGACGAAAAAGAACATCCACGACGCCAGGCCCGCGGCCACGACGAGCGTCACGGCCAGCGCCACGGCGACCCAATGCTTCTTGGCGCCCTGACCAACCCGGGCAAAGGGTCTGCGCTTGGGCTTCGGCGGGGCCTGCTCCTCGATGGCGTCGCTCTCGACAGCGGTCGAGGCCGGCTCGTCGCCCTCGGTCACATCGACATCATCGACATCGCGAGCGTCCTGCTCAGAGGTCACGGTACGAACTCCACTTTCGCCAGCTTCAACTGTCCGCCGTCGCGCTCCAGGTTGACGCTGAGCCGCCACGAACGGGGCTCCTGCTTGGCGCCTGCGGAGTTGGTGACGCGCGATGTCGCGGCGACGAGGACGGTTGCGGTGTCGTCACCGTTCATCGACTCGACGGCCGTCGCGGTCACGTTCGTCACGGTGACCGCCTTCGATTCGGTCGCCACCTTGACGAAATCGTCCGCGGTGTTCTGGAAGTCGGTCTTGAACTCTCCGGTCGAGCTGTCGATGATGTGCTGGACGTCTTCCTTGGCCTTGTTGTAGTCCAGCGACATCAGCGTCACGACGCCCTGACGGGCAGCGGCCTCGAACTCGGCCCTGCGATCGAGTTCGGCCTGCGACTTGCGGTGGTTCCAGAACATGAAGCCACAGCCGGTCAGCAGTGCGGCGATGAGGAGCACCGCGACAGTGGCCGCGATGCCCTTCCACGTCGGCAATGGGACCCGGATCCGGACACCCGGCCGCTCTCGGGTCGGCTCGTCGTCGGAGGCGTCGGCGGGGCTACTTTCGGCCCGATCGACCGCGTCGGCCTCGGCCGACTCTTCCTTTTTCTCGTCCCGGGTGTCCTCTTCGACCGGGTCGTCCTGCGTGTCAGGCTCGGCTACCGTCTCGGCCGCCTTGGCCTCCTCGGCGGCCTTCGCCTCCTCGGCGGCCTTGGCCTCCTCGGCTTCCCGGCGCAGGCGGAGGGCACGCGCTCGGGCCCTCGCGGCGGCGGCCGCCGCTTCGGCCTCAGCGGCCTCGGCTTCTGCCTCCTCCGCCAGCGCGAGCGCGTCGACGCCGGCCACATCTGTCGCCTCGGCGGCCTCGTCGACGTGGTCGCCGTTCAGTTCCGGCGGAGTCTGCTTCCGGGACCGCATGCAACCTCCTGTCCGGTAAGCACTGTGCTCAATGAGAATGGCATTTTCTATTTTTGGTATCGCCGCGACGATACAGGATGCACAGACCGACTGAATTCAAGCATGTCCTGCGGAAATGCTATTTACGCGCTGTGCGGGCGCTTAGCGCTATCCGTTGATCAGCTGGTCCTTCATCACTTTGCCTGTCGCGTTCAGCGGCAGCTCGTCCAGAAACTCTACGTATCGCGGCACCTTGAAACCAGCCATTCGGTCCCGGCTCCACGCAGTGATGTCATCGGCGCTCAGCGCATTCGCCTGCCCGCTCTTGAGCACGACGAACGCCTTGCCGACCTGCCCGAGGCGGTCATCGGGCACCCCGATCACCGCGGCCTGGGCGACGGCGGGATGCTCGAGCAGGAACCCCTCGATCTCGGCGGGGTAGGCGTTGAACCCGCCGACGATGAACATGTCCTTCTTGCGGCCGACGATCCGAAGACGGCCGGTGTCATCGATTGTGCCGAGGTCGCCGGTGTGCAGCCAGCCGTCGGCGTCGATCGCCTCAGCGGTTGCCGCTGGATCGTCGAGGTAGCCCTGCATGACGGTGAAGCCGCGCATCAGCACCTCACCGTCCTCGGCGATACGCAGTTCCACACCACCCATCGGCAGGCCCGCGGTCGTCGCGATGTCCTCCGCTGAGTCGCCCCGTCGCGAAAGCGTGGCCGTGCCACCCTCGGTGAGTCCGTAACCGGTCGCCAGCGTCTGGAACGGCAGTTCGTCGAACGCGCGCCTGATCAGTTCGACGGGAATGTCCGCTGCACCGGTGACACCCACCCGCAACGTCGCCAGCTTGCTCTTGTCGGCGACGCCCAGCAACGAGTGATACAACGTCGGCGGCCCGGGCAGCACCGTGATGCCCTCGGCGGCAACCATGTCCACGACGCGATCGATGTCGAAGACCGCCATCGGGAACATGGTCGCGCCTCGGATGAACGATGACAGTAGGCCCGCCTTCAACCCGAACGTATGGAAGTAGGGGTTGATCATCAGATAACGGTCGCCCTCGCGCAGATCGATGAGGCCGCTGTATTCGGTGTAATGGCGCAGATTCTGGTCGTGGTTCATCAGCACGCCCTTCGGCCTGCCGGTGGTACCCGACGTGAAGATGATCTCGGAAGTGTCCGTACCCCTGATGTCGCTTCCATCGCGTGCCGATGGTGAACCGCCACACAGGAAGTCGGACTTCAGGTCGATGACCGGCACGCCGGCGGGTGCTGTGTAGTCCTGACCCAGGAAGCCCTTCTGAACCAAAACGGCTTTCGCGCCGCTGCGTTCGATGATGTCGCCGGCCTCGTCAGATTTGAAGCGGGTGTTGACGGTGACGAGCACACCGCCCGCGGTGAGCAACCCGAAGGCCGCGATTATCCACTCCGCGGAGTTGGGTGCCCACACGGCGACCCGCTCACCCTTCTTGATGCCAAGATCCGCGAAAGCCCCTGCAGCGCAGCGAATCCGATGAACAACCTCGGTGAAGGACAACCGCAGCGGACCGTCGACCACCGCTTCCGCGTCGCCGAAGCGCTCCGCTGCGCTCAAGACCATCTCGGGGATGGTCCGCCACGAGGTCATCGGGCCCTGCTCCTCAACGGGCGTGCCGCACCTGATCGTCGCGCGTGGGTCACGTCGTGACGAGACGACCCAGGTTGCCACCCATGATCTTGGCCTGATCCTCGACGGAGAGATGTTCGAGCGCGGTGACGTAGTGCGTCGGCTCGGCCAGCCCCTCCGGGTGCGGCCAGTCGGACCCGTACAGCACCTGCTCCACGCCGATCAGGTTGATCAGGTCGTCGATGCCCTCTTCGTAGAACGGGCTGACGTAGATGCGGTTCTTGATCTCCTCGATCGGGTTGCCGAGGAACGCCTCGGGTGCCTTCTTCCAGACCTCGGCCATGGAGTCCAGCAGCGGGAACATCCACTTCGACCCGGCCTCGACGATGCCGACCTTGAGCTTCGGGTGCCGGAACAGCGCGCCGTGAATCACCCACGAGGCGACCGCATCCTGGATCGGGCGCCATTCGTTGAGGATCGACATCGCGTTCGTCTGGAACGGCAGCATCTCCTGCGCGGCGCCGTCCCACTCGGAGGTGTAGCGGGAGTATCCGCTGTCCGACGAGTGCATGCCGACGAAGACGTCGTGGTGGACGACCCGCTCCCAGAACGGGTCGAACTCCGGCAGCGCGAACGAGCGCGGGCCGCGGAAACCGGGCACCGGCGCCGGGCGGATCAGGATCGCGCGGGCACCGCGCTTGACGCACCACTCCAGTTCCTCGATCGCCTTCTCGACGATGGGCAGCGTGATCACCGGCGTGGTGAAGATGCGGTTCTGGTAATTGAAGCCCCACACCTCGTCGAGCCACTGGTTCAGCGAGTGGATCAGGACATGGATGGCGACCGGGTCGTCGGAGAGGCGCTCCTCGATCAGGCTCGCCAGCGTCGGGAACATCAGCGAGCGTTCGATTCCCAGCTCGTTCATCTTTTCCAGGCGCGGTCCGGGCTCAAAGAACGCCGGAATGGCCCGCATCGGCTCTCCGAACAGTTCGCGCTTGCTCTTGCCGTCGGGGTTGCCGAACTTGAAGTACTCCTCCCAGGCGCCCGGCTTGGCGACCACCGAGAACGTCGGGTTCGGGATGTAGTTGCTGATCACACCCCGCAGCGCGATCTTGGTGCGGCCGTTGACCTCGACGTACTGGACGACGTCCTTGTACTCCTTGGGCAGGTACTTGGTCATCGCCTCCGGCGGCTCGTAGAGGTGGTTGTCAGCGTCGAACAGCGGAAACGGGATGTCGACCCGATGCGAAAGTTGGCCCATGGAAAACTCCTTATCCTCTTGGGAGAATCCTATTCTCACTAGCTGCACGATGCAATGTGCCCCTGCCGCACGCCGAAAGGGTCTGGCGAACTCAGGTCGAAATGTTCTGGCGAACGAGAAACTTCTGCACCTTGCCGCTGGCGGTGCGTGGGTAGTCCTGCCCTTCTGGGACCCGGTGCAGTTCCTCGGGCCACTTCTGGATCGCGATACCCGTCGCCTTGAAGTGCTCGCGCACCTCGTCGAGGGTCGGCGTGTCGTGGCCCTCGCGGATCCGCAACACCGCGGCGGCCCGTTCGCCGAGCCGCTCGTCGGGCGTGGCGACCACGACGGCCTCGGCCACCGCAGGCATGGCCAGCAGCACCTCCTCCACCTCCAACGCGGAGATGTTCTCGCCCCCGCGGATGATGACGTCGGCCTTGCGATCGGTGATGGTGAGGTAGCCGTCGTCGTCGAGCACACCGACATCGCCTGTGCGATACCAACCCTCGTCATCGAAGGCTTGCTCGGTCAACGCGTCGTCGGTGTAGCCGAGGCACAGATCCGGTCCGCGACTGTAGATTTCGCCGTCCGGCCCGAGCCGGATCTCCACGCCCGGCCGAGCATTGCCGTCGGTGTAGAGCCGCTTGTCCTCGGGCGCATCACGACTCGACCCCGTGATCGACGGGTGCTCGGAGCTGCCGTAGGAGCGGAACACGAACATGCCCATGTCGGCGAGCCGGCGGGTGACCGCCGCGGGCACCGTGGATCCGCCGAGGCCTACGGTTTTGAAGTGTGCCATGTGCTCGGGCGTGCACTCGGGATGGTCGAGCAGGCTGGTGACGAAATACGGCGGCCCACCGCCGACCGACAAGCCTTCGCTTTCGATCAGCTTGAGCACCATGCCCGGATCCCACACGTCGCACAGGTCGATCGACGCACCCTCCAGAACGGGAATCAGGAACGCGCCGAGCATCCCGATGAAGTGCCCGACCGGCGTGGCCGTCAGCTGCCTGCCGCGGTCGGGCGGGTAGTTCGCCAGCAGTTGGCGGGTCTCGAAGCCGAGCGTCTGATGGCTGTGTATGACGCCTTTGGGGTTGCTTGTCGTTCCGGAGGTGAAGGCGATCAGCGCCGGGCTGGACGGCTCGGCGGCGATGGTGCCCACCAGCGGCTCGTCGGCCAGCAGGTCGTCGAAGTCTTGTCCGACGAGCCCGACGATCGGCACGTCCGCGCACAGGTCCGGTTGATACCGCATCCGGCCGAACTCCTCGGCGGTGATGAACACCTTGGGCCGCGCGGTGGCGATGATGTGGCTCAGTTCCTTGCGGCCGTAGAAGTGCACGATCGGCACCACCACAGCACCGAGAAAGGCCGACGCCCAGAAAGACACGGCCGCTTCCATCCAGTTGGGCAGTTGGATGGCCACCGCGTCGCCGGGCCCGACGCCCCGCGCGCGCAGGCCCGCGGCCAGTCGGCGGGCCCGGGACTCCACGTCGGCGAAGGTGCCCGCGTAGGGCCGGACTGCGGAGTGCACCCAGAACCCGGTATCCGGATTTGCCTGCAGTCCCTCGGCGATGAGATCGCCGAGGGTTTCCGGGCGCCACCACCCTTCGTCCTCGTAGCGTTTCGTCAGCTCTAGCGGGATTTCTCGCATCGCGCGCCGCGGCACCTCCGTTCGGTCGTGATGCTATTCTCCGCCAGAGAGAATGCCAATACCGCAGACGGAGAACGCCCGATGGTCGACCTCGAGTTGGAGGACGGTTTGGCGGTCATCACCATCGACCGCCCGCACGCCCGCAACGCCATCTCGCTGGAGACGATGGACCAGTTCGACAAGGCGCTCGACGGCGCCGACGGCGCGGCCGCCCTCGTCATCACCGGGGCGGGCGACCGCGCGTTCGTGTCGGGCGGCGATCTCAAGGAGCTCAGCGCGTTGCGGACAGAACGCGAGGCCGGTGCGATGGCGTGGCGCATGCGGTCGATCTGCGATCGGATCGCCGGCTTTGCCGGCCCGACCATCGCCGCGCTCAACGGGCACGCGCTCGGCGGCGGCGCCGAGGTGGCCGTCGCGGCCGACATCCGGCTCGCCGCCGACGACATCAAGATCGGGTTCAACCAGGTCGCGCTCGAGATCATGCCCGCATGGGGCGGTGCCGAGCGGCTCGTCGAACTGGTCGGCTTCAGCAAGGCCCTGCTCCTCGCGGGCACGGGCATGATTCTCACCGCGCAGGAGGCCCACAGCAACGGCCTCGTCGACCACGTCATTGCGCGGGAGTCCTTCGACGCGGAATGGCGAAGGATCGCCACGGCGCTCGCGAGTCGGCCCGCAGGCGAGATCAAGCGCGTGATGCGCGGCGCCACGACCACTGAGGCCGTCGCCGCCTTCGCACGCCTGTGGGTGTCGGATGAGCACTGGGCGGCCGCGGACACGGTGATGAAGCGCGACAAGTAGCCCACCCCGCGAGCGTGCGCGTTTGTACGCCGACACGCCGCGAAATGCTATGCATTTGCGCACGCTCGCCGTGCTGACCTACGCGCCGAGAACCCGGATCGGATCGCTGCCATCCCACTCCGCCGCGGCGTCGTGCATGAACATGGCGTTGGCCGCGGCGGCATCGGTGAGTTCGGAGATCTCGATGACGGCTGAGGGCGCATTCGGCGGCTCGACGTAGGCGAACCGGACGCCGTACCCCTCACCGCCTGACCACACCACCGGCCAGCCCGCCTTCTCCACCGCGCGCATGGTGTCTGCGAAATCGCTTGTCCAGTAAGCCAACTGGTGAAGACCGGGACCGTGGGCATCGAGGAACTCGGTGAAGATGCTCGGCCTGTCGTCCTGCTGATGAATCAACTCGATCTGCATCTCGCCGCTGTTCGACCACGCGACCGACAGCGTGGTCGAACACGCTTCGCCGCGGTAGCGCGCCTGCATGGGCAGGCTGCGTATGACGAACCACGGTCCGACACCGAGTTCCAGCCAACCGGCCATTGCCTGGTCGAGATCGGCGACCACGTAACCGATCTGGCGCACCGGGCCGGGTAGGACGCGCACGCGAGGAGCATAACCAGGTCCAGTCATGAGTCGGTCGGGTGAACGACGACACGCGGCGGGCCCTGCCCTTTGCGCACTTGGTCGATGGCGTCGGGCACCTCGTCGAGTCCGATGATCCTGCCGATGCTGGGTGCGGGATCCAGCCGCCCAGCGGCGACGGCATCCAGCGTGCCGTACCAGTCCTGCGGCAGAGGTCCGCCACCGAACTGGATCGTCATGCCTTTGTGCGTGGCGGCGGTGCAGTCGATGGTGCCCGCGTCGTACCAGCCGCCCGCGACGTACACGCGCGCCATGAACTCGCACGCATCGACGATCTCCTGCAGTAGCCCGCTGCGGCCGACGCATTCGAAAATGACCTGAGTCGTTTGGAAATTGTTCGCCCGAAACGTCTCTCGCCACACCTCGTACGGGTCGCGCGACGACGGGTTGACCCGGACGTCGGCGCCGAACGTCTCTGCGTAGGTGAGCCGTTCATCGCTGTAGTCGGCCACCACGATCGGTCCGACGCCACGTGCGGCCAGCGCGGCCACCGTCGACAGGCCGATGGCGCCCGCACCGATGATCAGCGGCAGCTCACCGGGTTTGATGCCCGAGCAGCGAACGTAGAACTCTCCCACCGCGAATGCATCCACCAGCGCGACCGAGTCGTTCGGCACGCCGTCGGGCACCGTGCGTGCCATCACCTCCGAGACCAGCATCAGCTCACCGAATGCGCCGGGCGCGTCGGGGTTGTGCCCGATCACCAGGGGCTCCTGGCCGTGGCGGATCATGATCGGCAGGCTGGTCACGCGAGCGCCGACGGGGATGTCGCCCGAACAGCCGGGCCCGTGGCCGACCACTTCTCCGATGAACTCGTGGCCCATGACCGTGTCGCGGCCGGAATCCCACACGAACCGATCGGCGGAGTTCGGATGATCCATGTAGTGCACGTCCGAGGCGCAGATCGCCGCGCTCAGCGGCTTGATCAGCAGTTCGCCGGGACCAGGCACCGGATCGGCCGTCTCGCGCACCTCGAGCCTGCCGTCGCGCAGCACCACCGCGCGCATCAGCCGGCCGTCCCCTGCCTGCTCGCCGAATCGAGCGAGGCGGCGGTCATGAGCTCGACGAGCGTGCGCCGGTCGGCAGTCCATACCATCGATGCCATCGTGCGATTCTTCTCTCCCACAGGATAAGTCGGGCCGTTGCCGATGTTCTCGATGATTTCTCGTGCCACATCGTCGGGCATCATGACCGACTCGGCGTCGTATGGGAACCCCATCCGCTGATAGGCCTCGGTCCATGTCATGCCCAAAGGAGTGCAGCACACGTCGACTCCGTACGGACGCAGTTCGGCCCACAGCCCTTCGGCGAAATTGACGTTGAACGCCTTCACCGCGGAGTACACCGCGAGCAGAGACGCTCCGGCCAGACAGGCGAGCGATCCCACCAACACGATCCCGCCGCGACCACGCTCCCGCATGGCGGGGGCGAAGTGCCGGGCCAGCGCAACCGGGCCGATGCACGCCAACCTGATCTGCCGCACCGAGTCATCGAGCGAGTCCTCCAGGAACTCCGCCGTCCGGTTCGCGGCGCCGGCGTTGTAGACCACGAGCCCGACTTCCAGTCCGTCGGTCGCATCGGCGATGCGTTCCGAGATGTCCGGAGCCGTCAAATCCAGCGTGACGGGCCGCACCTCGACGCCGTGACGCTCACGGATACCGCTCGCGACCTCCTCCAGGAGGGCGGAGTTGCGGGCGATCAGGACGAGATCGAGTCCGCGGCCGGCCAATTGATCGGCCAGGCTGGCGCCGACTCCCTCGGATGCGCCCGCGATGACCGCCCATCGCCCGTAGCGCTGTGCGAAGTCGGCTGTCATGACGGTGATCCCCCACCGGTCAGGATCCGTGGAGTCTTGGTCACCCTGCGGCGGATGCGCCATCCGTGCGCGCCGCGGACCAGTTCGTCGTCGTAGTGGCCGACGGCGTCCACCCAGGGTCCGTTGTCCTCGGGCGTCACCATGATCACCGCGTGCACGTAGGTTCGCGCTGTTGCGGTGTCCCCGTCGACCTCGATCACAAAATTCGACAGCCGGTGATAGGTAGGCCCCATCGGGTCATGGATCTGCGCGAACAGGTCGGTGAACGCGTCCGGGTCGGTGAAGTGCCCGACCTCGCCGTAGTCGAGGTCGACGTCGTCGGTCCAGCATGTGCGGAACAGCGACCAGTTCTTCGAGTCGATCCCGGTGGCGTAGCGGGTGAGCACGTCGGTGATCTGCGCCTTGTCGGCATCCACGCGGGAAGGCTAACCGATTAGACTCGGGTCAACAACGCCTCTACGGAGAAAAGCGGTGCGGAATGGCGCAATCTGGCCGAAGTGTGATTGCTGACCGAGGTCAGCGCCGGGCATCATTTCAGCAGGCTCGTTCGCATGCGACCAAACAATCGCTGGTCCAGGCGGCGACCGCGCTGTGGCGGGCGAACGGCTACGCCCGCACCACCGTCGCCGACATCTGCCGGGCGGCGGGTGTGTCGAAGGCGTTGTTCTACTTCTATTTCCCGCGCAAAGAGGACGTGCTGTTCGAGGTCGGCATCATGTCGACGGATGCCGCCCACCGCAGGGCGACCCAGATGCTGCGCAAGCCGTACGACGTGCCGGCCGTCATCACCGGCGTGCTCGAGACGCTCGAGCAGACCATGCGCGGCAGCACCCCCGAACTGCTCACCGAGGCGATTCTCGAGGGCTACCGCCAGGCGCTGGCCGGACATGACCACCTCGAGCGAACCTCCGTCGTCTTCACCGAGGTGTTCGAGCGGGCCGTGCAGGACGGCAAGCTGCCCGCCGACTTCGACATCGATCACGTCGCGACCGTCGCTCAGTCGCTCGTCAGCGAGGGCGCCCGGCAGTGGGCCGCCGGCCGCTACGAAGGCCGGCCGTTCGCCGAGGTGGTGGGCCGCGACATCGCGGCGCTGGTCGCCGGCTACAGCGCACTCGGCGGCTGACGGACCGTGTGTTCTCTCTAGACGAGAATGCCATTTCCGATTAATGTCAATCGGGTGTCGACACCGCAGAAGGCGCTCGCGCCCGAGATCTCTACCTGGCCCGACGAGAACCCGCAGCTGATCGGTAGCCGTTGCGGGGCGTGCGGCGCCACCACGTTCCCCGTTCAGCAGCGCTGTCCGAAGTGCAGCCGCGGCGACATGTCCGAGGTGAAGCTGCCCCGTCGCGGCACGCTCGTCGCCTGGACGACGCAGGGCTTTCCGCCGGGAGCGCCGTACAAGGGTCCGACGGGCAAGGACTTCGTCCCGTTCGGCGTCGGTCTCGTCCAACTCGACGATGTGATTCGCGTCGAAGGCCGGCTCACGGAGAACGATCCGACGAGGCTGCAGTTCGGTATGGACGTCGAGCTGACCATGATCCCGTTCGCCACCGATGACGAGGGCAACGAACTCGTGACCTTCGCCTTTCAACCGGTCTAGAGAGGAAAGTCCCGTGAGCACCGCAGAAAACTCAGTCGCCATCATCGGCGTGGGCCTGCACCCCTTCGGCCGTTTCGACAAGACCGCGATGGAAATGGGCGCCGACGCGATTCAGGCCGCACTCACCGACGCCGGTGTCGAGTGGAAGGACATCCAGTTCGGCTTCGGCGGCAGCCACGAAGTGTCGAACCCGGACGCGGTCACCCGGCTGGTCGGCCTCACCGGCATCACGTTCACCAACGTCTTCAACGCCTGCGCGACCGCGGCGTCGGCCATTCAGCAGACGGCCGACACGATCCGGCTCGGCAAGTACGACATCGGCATCGCCATCGGCTTGGACAAGCACCCGCGCGGCGCGTTCACCGACGACCCGGCCAAGCTGGCCCTGCCCCAGTGGTATGCCGAGAACGGCCAATTCGTCACCACCAAGTTCTTCGGGATCAAGGCCAACCACTACCTCCACAAGCACGGCATCTCGCAGGAAACGCTGGCCAAGGTCGCCGCCAAGAATTTCCGCAACGGCGCACTGAACCCGAACGCGTTCCGCCGCAAGCCGATTCCCGAGGAGGAGATCCTCAACTCGACGGTGCTGAACTACCCGCTGACGCAGTACATGTTCTGCGCGCCCGACGAGGGTGCGGCCGCGGTGGTGATGTGCCGCGCCGACATCGCGCACCGATTCACCAAGAAGCCGGTGTATGTGAAGGCCACCGAGATCCGCACCCGCACGTTCGGCGCCTACGAGGTGCATGCGACCTTCGCCCCGCTCGACGAGGACGTCTCGCCCACCGTGTACGCCGCGAAGGCCGCGTACGAGGCGGCGGGCATCGGCCCGGAGGACGTCGACGTCGCGCAACTGCAGGACACCGACGCGGGCGCGGAAGTGATCCACATGGCCGAGACGGGCCTGTGCGCCGACGGCGAGCAGGAGAAGCTGCTGGCCGACGGCGCCACCGAGATCCACGGCTCGATGCCCGTCAACACCGACGGCGGGCTGATCGCCAACGGCGAGCCGATCGGCGCCTCCGGTCTGCGGCAGGTGCACGAACTGGTGCGCCAGCTGCGCGGCGAGGCGGGCGAGCGCCAGGTGCCCGGTGAACCCAAGGTGGGCCTGGCTCAGGTTTACGGCGCGCCGGGTACGGCGTCGGCGACGATCCTGTCGGTGTAGTCGGCCCGTCGTGCCGACAATCGCCGAGACCGTCAACCGCTACGCGGAGCTGCTCGGTTCGGGCAGCGCCGACGAGCTCGCCGCGCTGTACACACCGGACGCCTCCGTGGAGGACCCGGTCGGCAGCGGGGTGCGGCACGGCCACGACGAGATCCGCGAGCTGTATGGCCGCGTCGAAAAGCAGACGCGCACAGTCGAACTGCTGTCGGTTCACATCAACGGCACCGAGGCCGCGTTCCTGGCGCGGCTGACCCTCTTCACCGGCGAGACCGAGACGCGGATCGACGGGATAGACGTCATGACGTTCGACGACGATGGCCGCATCACGTCGATGCGGGCGTTCTGGTCGGCGCCGAACTGATCGTTGATCGGCGCTTGCCGATCGGCTACTCTCGCGGGTAGCCGATCGGCTAGCCAGCCCAGTCCTCCAGCGAAGGAGACGCGATGCAGATTCTTGCCGAAGCCGAGGACCTGCCGACGACGGCGAACATCAGGACACAGTTGATCAGCCTGTGGGCCGTGCCGACCTTCGGGCTCGTGCTGCTCATCGCCTTCGTGGCATTCCCCGGCTTCTTCCCGCCGATGTCGCCGGATCTGAGCGCCGATCAGGTCGCCGCGTTCTATGCGCAGAACAGGGGCATGGTCTGGTTCTCCATGATCACCTTCAACATCTGCGGCATCATGCTGCTGCCGCTGTTCATGGTGATCGTCGTCCAGATGAAACGGATGGCGACCCAGAGCCATGTCTTCGCGTACTGCTATCTGACCGCCGCCGTCAGCGGCGCGACCTTGTTCGCGCTCGCCGACATCTTCTTCCTCGTCGCCGCGTTCCGACCCGGCCGCAATCCCGAACTGGTGATGCTGCTCAACGACATGGCCTGGATCATCTTCATCGCACCCGTCGGGGCACTTGTCGCCATGAACCTCATCCTTGCGGCCGCCATCCACTTCGACGACGCACCGAACCCGGTGTTTCCGCGATGGGTCGGCTACTACTCGCTGGCCACCGCACTGGCCATGGCTCCCGCCGTCGGCGCCGCCGTGTTCAGGTCCGGGCCGCTGGCATGGGACGGCGCGGTGTCGTTCTGGCTGCGCAACGGCGCGTTCGCGCTCTTCGTGCTCGTGATGTTCTTCGTGCTGCGCGGGATTCTGCATCGCCAGGCCGTCGAGGAAGGAATCGCGCGGTGAGCAGCGCAATTCCGACCACCGTACCCGTCGACACCGAACCGCCTGCCCGCGCAGGCAAGCGCGACGTCTGGCTCGTGTTCTGGATCGTGCCCGCGTTCTACACCGCGTTCGGCGTCATCTTCTTCGCGCTGGCGCGCGTGATGCCTCCGCCGCGACCGGACGTCACCGCCGATCAGATGGTCGACTTCTTCCACCAGCATTCGACGACCATCAAGATCGGCTTCGGCATCCTCGTTCTCATCGTCGGTGGCGCGGGCGTGGCCAACGGGATCGTGATGTATCACATCAAGCGGATGACCGTCGGTTCGGTGCTGGGCTACGCCTACATGGGTTCCCTTGCCATCGGGGCACTTCCGGGCTGCCTGCTGGTGGCGTTCTGCTTCCTGGTCGCGGTGTATCGTCCCGATCGCGATCCGCAATTGGTGGCCCTCCTCTATGACCTGGGTCTGCTGTCCTACGTCGGATCGCTCGGCTGCTTCACCACCGCGTGGATCGCGTTCGCGATCGCGATCCTCTACGACCGCAACCGGATCTTCCCCAAATGGTTTGCCTACGTGACCGTCTGGCAGATCGTCACCGAGGTGATGGCGATCCCGGTGTTCATCTCCAAGGCCGGCCCGTTCGCATGGAACGGATCGATCGCCTTCTGGGAGGGCACGGTGATCTTCGGCATCTGGATCTCGTGTCTGATCGTCTTGTTGAAGAAGGCGAACGAACTGCAGCCGACCGACGAGGCGCCGCTGCCATGACCGAACTGGACACCGCGGCACCCGTCACACCGACCGGTCGCACGGCCCACCTCCCAGGCGACGCCGCCATGTGGGTGATGGTGCTCGGCGACTTCGTGTTCTTCGGCGCCTACTTCATCATCTTCATGATCCAGCGCGCATTGGCTCCGGAGATGTTCCTGCAGTCGCAGCAGCACCTCAACCTCACCATCGGGGTGGTGAATACCCTTGTGCTGCTGACCAGTTCGTGGTTCATCGCGCGCGGTGCGCAGGCGGCACGCGCCGGAGACCATGACGGTGCACTGCGGCTGACCTATCTGGGCGGCGCGTGCGGCGTGGTGTTCATCCTGATCAAGGCCTACGAGTGGGGATCGAAGGTCGCGGCGGGATACACGATGGGAAGCAACGAGTTCTTCCTGTTCTATTACATGCTCACGGGCGTGCACCTGTTCCACGTCGGGCTCGGGCTGCTGATCCTGGGCATCGTCGTGCGCGAACTGCGCAACCCGCGCAGACGGCGGATGTCGATGGTCGAGTCCGGGGCCACCTACTGGCACATGGTCGACCTGCTGTGGATCGTCATCTTCGGACTGCTCTACGTGATGAGGTGAACCAGTGACCGCGACTGCGGCTGCACAAAGCCGATCCACCAGAACGACGACCTACGCATGGCTCACGCTGTCGGCCATCACGGCGATCACCTGGTGGCTCGCCCCCGGCCATTCCGGCGGACATGCGGTGGCCAGCGTGCCGATCACCGTCGCCGTGGTGCTGCTCGGCTTCGTCAAGGGCCGGCTGATCATCCGGTACTTCATGGAGGTGCGCACCGCGCCGCGGTGGCTGAAGGTCACCACCGACGCCTGGCTCATCGTGCTGTGGGCGGCGATCCTGGCGATCTACCTGTATTGAGCTGCGGCTTCTCCGCATGGCTCACCGAAGAAGGTGAACTTGAAGCCGCCCCGCTCATCGGCATGAAGGCGCGCTCAAGTTCGACAAGAAGGTCACATAGAGGCTCACAGAGGACGAAGTGCACCGCCTCGTCGACGTCTGTGCGGACCGGAGATGCAGTGACCGCCTCGGATCCGCTGTAACGAGCGCGGCCCGCGACACAACTGGCGCTGGCGCGTAACCGCCAGCCGAGCTGACTCAAGGCACCCGGAAAGGACACCCGAGTGCCGCGCTGAAGCACCGCGTCGGCCCCGGTGTATCGGCGCGGTTGTTCCACCGCAAGGTAACCGGATTCAGCCGTGCACAGATCAACGGGATCCCGTTAGGGTCCTGCGCTGAATCGTTCACCGCGTTGCATGGCAGCGCGACTTCGCGGAGGCCAACTAGAGGTCCCGCCGGTAGCCAAGCGCCTGTCGTGGCACACACGAACGTCCCGGAGTTGGAATCCAGGCCAAAGTCGTACGCCGGCTGAGGAACGCAGGGCGCGCCTTGCACGACGTTCCGCGTCACGTTCGGGACACAGTCCGCCGCGTCGCAATATGCCGACGCCTTTCCGGCGATCGGGATCAACGCTGCGACGATTCCGCATGCGAGTAGCGGTACGACGATGAGTCTTCTCACGTCCGCCCCCTTCGGGGTCAGGTCGGTTTCCCCGGGTGTCAAGAGCTTAGGTGAGCCGAGTAGCCCGCGCACCGCCTCTCATAGAGAATTGTCCGACTTGTTTACCTCTGGCACCTGAAGGCATGGAACTCATCCGGTGTTCCACATTGGACCCAGTTCGGACATGCCCACTGCGCCAGTGTGTTTGGCCACGTAGTTCATTGATGTGCCGCGCAGCGGCGTCACTACATGTCAGCTTGGCCGTCCGCCGTCCCGCTCGAACTGATGAATTGACCGGCGTATCCGGGGCAATACGATTGAACCGCATCGGCCATGAAGATCGCGGTTTGGCGCGAAGAAAATGCGGAGTCGGCCAGTATTTTGGCGTGAACGCTCGCCGGTGACATGCCTTTTCCAAAAAGGTCGCATACCTCCCGAGCCCTTGGAACAGCCTTCTCCGGTACTGCGAAATTCACACCGTCGGCGAAGAGCTTGTGCATGAACGCGTCGTCGGTCGCGTCCGCGGCGGCGGTGCCGGGTGTGGCGAGGCACAGGGCGGCAACGGTTGTCGCCACGCCGACGAGTCTTGCGACGTCATGGCTGGCGAACATCATGATCACTCCTAATCCGCACAAAACGCAGCCGGCCCCTTTAGGGTAAGCCAGTACCCCTGACAGGAATGGCGAAACGGAGTGGTCCTAGCCGGTCTTCCGGCCGGGGATTGGGCCGCCACTGAACACCTTTGCAAGCTTTTGGTGAGCCACTCCGGAACCTTCCAGCTGTATGAGCGATTCGCTATACCGCGTGGAAATCTTGTTCTAAAATTCGGAAATGATGTTTCCGGCAGCTTGCGCAGTGCTGCGCGCCCGGCTGCTCTGCGCACTGGCGACCCTGACGCTGCTGATGGCGGCCATTATCGTCGAGCCAACCACCGTCGTACGGGCGGAGCCGGTGGAGCCGCCTCCCCCGCCGCTACGTCATGTGCACTACACAATCTTCACGGAGCAGCCATATACCGCCGAGATCTACTATCGCGACACTGATCCGCCCAACTGGGCCGAATACAGCCACAACCCGTACCTGTACAGCCCCAACGTCGAAATCGAGGTCGGTCCCGACAAACAGTGGAACCTCGACGCCTGGCTCGCCAACCCCGATGCCTGGGCGATGGTGGTCGCAAGTATCCAGAGCGACTCGCCTGCCTCACCGAACTTCCACTGCGTGCTCGCTGTCGACGACGTGGTTGTCAAGACGTCGCAAGGTCCCAAGGGTGCGCTCTGCTCGATCCGCGCTTGGTGAGGCGGCTACCCCCGTCCAGTTGTCACGGCCGTCGCAGCCTCGACGGGCTCTCCCTCGAGCTGCCGCAACCAGGCTTCCACGAACTCCAGGGTTTCGGCATGCCCGGTCGACATGCCCAGCGCCGTCTCCATGACGAGCACGCGGGACAGGCTCGTCGCGAACACCGCCCACACGACGGGCGGCACCTGCGACGCATCGATGCCGTAGCGCTGCAGCGCCTCGGTCAACGCTTGCCGCTCCCGTTCCCGGAACAGCTCGCCGTAGCGCGCGAACTCGGCCCTCAACTCGTCGCGGTGGCTCGCCAGCGCCATGAACTCGACGGTGAATGCGGTGATCCTCGGATCCGAGCTGTACCGCCACAGCGCCCACAGCGGCTGCGGCGACTGCAGCGCCTGAGCCTGAGCCTCGAGCCCCTGCTCGGCTCGCCGGCGGAAGACGGCCAGGTAAAGATCCCCCATCGTGCGGAAGTAGTAGTGCACCAACTGCGGCTTCAGCCCCGCCTTCTCGGCAACCCGCCGCGACGTCACCGCGGCATAGCCTTCCTCGAGCATCAACCGCTCGGCGGCATCCAGCAGCACCGTGCGATTCTTCGCGTCCGGCGCCCCGATTCTGCGCTCCGATGCCATCGCTCTTCTTCGCCTTTCTTTGCTGCTCGCCGCAGCGTGACCGCCCGAAACGCCGATGGTAGCCGCGACGGGCTCGTCGCCTTGACCCTGACCTTAACCCCATGCTAAGCAGGTGCTCAGCATATTTCGTCGATCGGCAACACTTCACCGTTCGCCGCCCGGGAGGCACTAACCAATGACCACAGAATTCGACTCGGTCGATTACTTCACCGACCCGTCTCTGGTGCCCGACCCGCATCCCTACTTCGACCACCTGCGGACCAAGGACGCGAACTGCTGCCCGATCAACAACGGGGTGCTTGCCGTCACGGGCTGGGAGGCCGCCAACGCCGTCTACAAGGACACCGAGAATTACTCGTCCTGTGTTGCGGTTGCGGGGCCGTTCACGCCGATCCCGTTCACGCCCGAGGGTGACGACATCTGCGCGCAGCTCGAGGAGCACCGCGCGGAGATCCCGATGTACGAGCACATGGTGACGATGGACCCGCCGTATCACACCGACGCGCGGTCGCTGCTGAGCCGGCTGCTGACCCCCAAGCGGTTGAACGAGAACGAGGACTTCATGTGGCGGCTGGCCGACCGCCATCTCGACGAGTTCATCGACGACGGCAAATGCGAGTTTCTGGCCGCCTACGCCAGGCCGTTCTCTCTGCTGGTGGTGGCCGACCTGCTCGGCGTGCCCGAGGAGGACCACGAGGAGTTCCGCGAGGCATTCGGCGCCCAGCGGCCCGGCACAAACATCGGCGGCCTCGACCATGAGCCGATCGCGGCCAACCCCCTTGAGTGGGCGGACGAGAAGTTCATCCACTACATCGAGGACCGCCGCGCGAACCCGCGCGACGACGTGCTCACCGGGCTGGCCACCGCGCTTTACCCCGACGGTTCGACCCCCGAGGTGACCGACGTCGTCCGCACCGCCACGTTCCTGTTCGGGGCCGGCCAGGAAACCACCGCCAAACTGCTCAGTGCCGCGATGCGCGTACTCGGCGACCGCCCGGAGATCCAGCAGCAGCTGCGTGAAGACCGCAGCCTCATCCCGGTGTTCATCGAGGAGTGCCTGCGCATGGACAGCCCGGTCAAGAGCGTGTTTCGGATGGCGCGCAAGTCCACGACGCTCGGCGACACCGCCGTACCCGCGGGCACGACGGTGATGGTGAGTCCGGGTGCCGCCAACCGTGATCCGAGCCGGTTCGACAACCCGCACGAGTTCCAACTCGACCGCAAGAACGTGCGCGAGCACATCGCTTTCAGCCGCGGCATCCACTCGTGCCCCGGTGCGCCCCTCGCCCGCGTCGAGGGTCGGGTCAGCATCGAGCGGATCCTCGACCGGTTGAGCGACATCAGCATCGACGAGGACAAGCACGGCCCCATCGACTCGCGGGCCTACAACTACGAGCCGACGTTCATCCTGCGCGGGCTGACCGAGATCAACATCACGTTCACGCCGGTGTCGTGAGAGCTAGAGGTCGCCGCGCTCCCAGCGCGCGCCACCGTCTCGGGAGACGCACGTGAGGAATAGGCCGTCGGGCGCCTGAGCGACCTCGCCGTCGTTTGCGGGGCAGGCGTCGCCCTCGTTCTTGATGCCGTGCATTTCGGGTGCGCGGAACCAGCGCGGTTCGTATCGGCGCGGCGACCCGCAGAACACCAGCCTGCCCCAGTCGGTGACGCCAAAGGCGTAGTAAGTGGGGTTGTCGCAGTATGACCCGAGCACTATGTGCGACTGGATACCTGGCGTGCAATCAGGATAGTTGCATTCCGATGAAGGCGGCGGTTCCGCGGCCGCCGGTGACGCGACGGACACCATGGCTGCAGCCGTCAGGGCAGCGAACATTCCGGCGGCGGATCGCACCCGGCTATTCTCACATACGCCGGTAATGAAATTCTCCCTTTTGAAGAGCATTGCTTCGTCAAGGAATAGGCTGAGATCATGCGCGCAACGGGTGTCTTCAGCGGTGTGGCGGCGACAACAATCGTTCTACTCCAAAGTCTAGTCACCGCACCCTCGGCGCCGGCCGAAGACTATGGAATTGCGCTCAACGGAACCTATCGGGCTGTGTCGAACGGCGACTGGGCACAGAGCAGCGAGGGTCCGTACGGCGCCGGTGGAGCCAGGGTCTACAGAGACCAGGCCACCAAAGTTGAGACCTGGACTGTGAGTTCGGATTGCGTTAGCCCGATCGAATGCGCCGGCGAGGTCAGAAGCGACGCAGGCTGGACGGCAGCGTTGAAATTCAACGGCGACGAGTGGTTTGTCGACCGCGACATTCCGAACTGGGAGCCGTGCCCCGACGGCACCGCAGCCACTGGTCACCAGACCTACGGGCTGTGGGGATACGAACCTTCGACGAGTCTTCGCAGTCCGAAGTTCCGGGACCTGGTGGTGGGCTTCGAAAAGACACTCGGCCCGAGTGGCGCATGCGGAGTGAGCAAGCCGCTATACATAGAATTGCCTGTGCGACTGGATAAGTTGTCGTAGCCGACTAGCCGGCGTCAGATCGGCAGCAGATCCTTCCACGATTTGGGTTCCGCTCCTGCGGGATTCGTCACCGTCTGCAATTGACCGTCTGCGGTGAGGTAGCGACCCGTGTGTGGGTCATAGTGTGAGATCGCGACAGACGGTCCACCAGCCCCAGCAGCGTTGCCGCTGAACGCACTTGGAGCAGCCGGGACGGCGTCGCCGCCGTGAGGCTCCGGCGCTGGGCCGCCGGCCGCCGGCTCAATCGGCGCCGACTCGGCCGGAACGGGCGGAATCGGTGTCCCGTTCAGCGAGTTGCCGGCCGGAGGCGGCGGCGGCGCAATCGAAGCTTGCACCGGTGCCGGCGCTGGGCCTGGCGCAGTGCCAAGTGGTGGCGCGCCGGGCGGCGGCGGCGTGCCCTCCACCGGCGCATAGATTCGCTCGTTGAAGTCGACGCGATCGTCCGGTGGGACGCCCTGCGCGATCAGGTTCGGATCAAACTGACCCGGTCCGAGCGAGTGCTGGCGGATCGCCGACGGCTGATAACCCTTGGGGTCGTTGCAGAGTTCGACGGTGGGTGCGCGCTTTCCGGGATGGCCCATACACGGATAGTTGCGGGCACCACGTACGTCGATCGGTGAGTCCTGCGGCAGTTTGCAGTACAACCCGTCCGGGGTGTCGATCGTGGTCGTGTCGGCCGGGTTACGCCATTGCGAGGGTGGCAGGAACCCGACCGTGCACGCCGGCGGATCGGTGATGGTCAGTGTGAAATCGCTGAGCGGCAGACCTGTGGCATTGTTCTTCGGAAGCCCGAATGACTGTTGTGCCGCAATCACTCCGGGCAGGAGTACCAGAAGTTGTTCCAGCGACGGATTGTAGGTGACGAGGATTTGGCCCAGGGTGGTGAGGTTGGCGAGCAATATCGGCAACGTCGGTTTCACTTGATTCAGTAGTGCGGAGACTTCCTGCGCGAACCCTGGGCCCCGTTGCAGGATGGCACGCACTTGTGGGTCGTCCTGTGCGACCTGTTGAGTAATCCCGGAGACGCTGCGAGCCCACGTCCGGATCGCATCCGCGCTCTCGGCTTGCGAATCCAACAGCGGCCCGCTGTTGTCGATCAAAGCTTGCGTCTGGTCGGAGACGCCGTTGACTTGGTCGGTCACTTTGGACGCCGAGTCCAGCAAGGATTGGAAATCGTATCCGGCGCCGTTGAAGGCCTTGAACGACTCATCGAGCAAGTCACTGATCCTGCCTTCGGGGATGCTGTCGACCAGCGCGCTGACCTTATCCAGCATCGGACCGACCGGCTGTGGGATCGAGGTGTTCTCGGCCGTGATCACCGAACCGTCCCGCAGGTAGGGCCCGGAGTTTGTGCGCGGGCGTAGGTCCACATACTGTTCGCCGACGGCCGACACACTGCGCACGTCGGCTTCTAGGTCCGCCGGAATTTTGGGCGACGTGTCGAGCGACATCGTGGCCTCTGCACCGTTTTCGGTGAGCTTCACACCGGTCACCTTGCCGATCTGCACACCCCGATAGGTGACGTTGCTGAAGCGGTAGAGACCCCCGGCGGCGGGCAACTCCAGCTTCACGGTCAGTCGGCCGATATTGAGCAGTGTGGGCACTTGCATGTAGGTGAACACCATCACCGTCACACCGATGATCGAGGCAATAGTGAAGATGATCAGCTGGTTTCGAACGAAGCGGGACAGCATCAGCCGCCTCCTCCCGGTGGCGATGGCACTGCTTCAGGCGGTGGGGCGGGGGCCGGCGGCACCGGCGCCGCGCCGTAGGGCCCGGCGAAGATCTGTGACTTCGTGATGGCTGCCGGTGGCCCAGGGTTCGCCAGATTCGCCAGTGTTTCCGGCGGCGACACTGGCACCAGCGGCTCTGTCACGGGCGGCATCGGCTCGCCCGGTGCCGGCTGCGGCGGCGGAGGAAGCGCCTCCACGTTCGACGCCTCATCCGGGGGTGGCGGCGGCGGCGCGATTCCGGCGCCGAGCGGATCGTATGAGTAGTTGAGGTAGAACGGGTCGCCAGGAGCCGGGATCAACTTGGCGTCTTCGTCGCCCCACCTGGTGCCGAGGAAGAGGGTGCGCTTCAGTCGCGGATAGGTGATGTCAAAGACGGCGAACAGGTTGATGTAGTCGCCCTGGGTGACTCGGTCGGCGAAGGCTGGGCCGTACGGGAAGGCGGTGCCGAAAACCAGCCCGCGGGTCAGTTCAGGTCCGACGTCGGCGAGCGCCTTGATCGTCGGCTCCAGGTTCCTGAGGTTGGTCACCAGGTCGTCACCCGCGTCATTGACGAGCCTGGCGCTCGTGTCGGCGAAAGTGCCGAGCTTCTCGAGCGCTTCCGTCAGTAGCGGCCGTTCCTTGACCAGCACGTCCAGTGCCGGGGGAATGTTCTTGAGCGCACGGTCGAGCACTTCACGATTGCCGGCGAAGGTGCCGGCAAGTCGCCGCAGTTGCTGGATGGAGGTGATGATGTTGTCACGTTGCTGATCAAGTACTCCGACGACGTTGTCCAGTCGGGTGAGCAGCTCGCGTATCTCGGGTTCGCGCCCGCCCAGTGCGGTGTTGACGTTGTGGATGATGTCACCGAATTGTCCGAGTCCGCCTCCGTTGACGACAGCCGACAGCGCCGCAAGAGTCTTCTCGGTGGTCGGATAGGTCGACGACCGGTTCAAGCCGATCGTGGCACCAGGTTGCAGTCGACCGACCGGCTGCTCGCCGAGCGGCGGGTTGAGCGCCAGATGCATGGAACCCAAAAGGCTGGTCTGCCCGACCGTGGCCACGGCATTCTCGGGTAATGCCACGTCCGGCTTGACCGAAATCTCCACATCCGCATGCCAGTTGTCGACCTTCATCTTCCCCACGCTGCCGACGACGACGTCGTTGAGCAGGACCGGCGAATTCGACTCCAGCGTGGAGACGTTGGGGATCTCGACGTGGTATGTGACTGAGTTCGGTCCACGTCCCACCGCTCCCGGCAGCGGCAGGGAGTTCAGGCCCTGGAAGGCGCAGCCAGTCAGCGTCAGCGCCAGACATGACCCGGCGACGGTCAACCGCTTGAGATTCGGTCCGCCGATCACGATTGTGGCCCCCCTTCCGCAGGCAACATTGGCGTACCAGGTGGGACGGGAGGTGGCGCCTGATCGGCCGGAGGCGCCGGGGCCTGTGTCTGGGGAAGCAGCATGCCGTCGACGGTGGGCGGCGGCCCCGGCAGCACGGTGGGGGGCCCCGGGATCGGCGCGCCCGGATACAGAGCAGGGGACGGGGCCGATGGCGCCTCGCTGCCCAGCGGGGGCGCATAGAGTCCCTGCCAGGTGTTCGGCGGCCCATTCCAGCCGGGCGGCGGCGGTATGTCGCCGGCGCCGGTGTAGGCGGATACCGTCGGCGGCGGCTCGGGCGCATCGCCCGGGCCTGCGCCGCCGGGTGCCAGCTTCGGGTCGGCGTAAATGATTTTTTCCGGCTTCGGCGACGGCCGCAGGTAGGCGTTGATCGGCAAAGGGATGTTGTTGACGTTGAGCAGTCGCAATGCCGGACCGAGATATTGCGAGCATAGTTTCGCTGTTTCAGGGGCGGTCGTGTTCTCGACGGCGCCGATCAGCCCGCAGAAGAAGTAAACGGGGTTTGCGAAGTTGACGAGCGAAAACGCTCCGCTCACCCCGCCGCTGCTCGGGTAGTAGATGTTCTGGTAGTTGGCGACTGCGTTCGGTGTGACATGAAGGACATTCTCGAGAGCCATGTGGTTGTCGACGAGGTTCTGGGTGACGCTGGCAAGACTGCGAACCTGCTCGGAGACCTGGTTCCGGGTGCCCGCAACGAAGCGCTGTACCTCGCCGAGCGCAACCGAGAGATCGGACAGCGCCGCGTCGAGGTCGGACCGGCTGTCGTCCAGCACGCTGGTCAGGCTGGCCAGCCGGTTCTCGAACATGACGATCTGTTCCTTGCTGTCACGAAGCGCGGTCACGAAGATCTGCAGGTTCTTGATGATGTCAACGATGTTTCCGCTGCCTTCGGCGAAAACGCGTGCAGCGCCGGATAATTGAGCCAAAGTCTGGCGTAGCTTGTCGCCATTGCCGCCCAACGCGTTCGCGGAGCTGTCGATGAACCGGGACACCGATGTGCCCGTCTCGCCGGACTTCGGGCCGAGGTCGGTTGCCAGGCGCATCAACTGCGTCTTCACTTCATCCCATTCGATGGGTACGGCGGTTCGGTCGCTGGGAATCACCCCGCCGTCCCGCATCGTCGGGCCACCGCCGGCGCGATAGGCCGGCGTGAGCTGAACATAGCGGGCAGCCACGAGGTTCTGCTGCACGATGACGGCCTTGGCATCGGCAGGTATGGGGACACCACGGTCGACCTTCATGACCATCTTCGTCTGAGTGCCCTCCGGCGTCAGCGAGTCGATCTTGCCGACCTTCACACCCGAAACCCGTACCTCGTCCCCCGGATAGATGGCCGTGGTTGTCGGAAAGTACGCCGTGATCGTGTTGGGCTTGGTGACAACCTGGCGGATCAACACGACCGTCCCCAGGATCAGCGCCACGGCGAGGGCGATCGCCGTGGCCGTGACGAGAACCTTACGGTTGCTGCGGTTCACCTGGGTAACCCATTGTTAGCAAGATCTCCCGGTTGCGGAATGCCGTTGACGGGGAAGGGAAGTTCTGCTCGCGGTCCGGCATTGTCTGGCGGCTGGCCGGCGTTGACGCCGCGCCGGAACCCGAAGGCGTAATCCAGGAACGGCTGCAGTATCTGCGCCGGTGAGATGTTGGGTATAAACGCGTTGTAGTAGGCGCCGTTCGCCACGATCTCGCCCTGCGTGAGCTCATATTTGGCCAGACCGGGCAGCGCCTTGGCGATGTTGTCGCGGTTTTTCTCCAGCATCTGGTTTACGCGGTTCAGCCTCTCCAGCGTCGGCGCCAGTTTGGCCTCGTTGTCGGCCACCAAGCCGGTCAGTTGCCGCGACACCGCCGAGGTGCCGGCGAGCAGGCTGACGATCGCCTGTCGACGCTCGTTGAGCACCGCGAGCAGGTCGTTGCCATTGAGGATCAGCGTGTTCACCTGGTCGCTGCGTTTGGAAAGAATGCCGGTGACGTCACCAGCCGTCTTCAGCAGCTCGGCCAAGCTGTCGTTGCGGTTGTTCAGCGACCGTGACAGTCGCGATAGCCCATCGAACGTTGGCCCCAACTGTGGAGCGATTTGGTCAAGTGTGGCGGAAAGCGTGTCCAGCGACTGGTTCAGCGTGTCGGTATTGGTTCCCGCGGTATTCGCGGTGAGATCACTGATTGCGTCGGTCAGAGAGTACGGCGACGACGTCCGCGTGATCGGAATGACGGTGTTGGGCTTCAAGGTGCCACTGCCGGCCGACTCGAGCGCCAGCACACGCTCGCCGAGCAGGGTACCGGTGCGGATATGGGCGGAGGTATCCGAGCCGAGCGCGTACTTGCCGTCGATGGTGAAGCCGACCAGTGCGTCACCATTGTCGAGTTTGATCGATGAAACGGAGCCGACCTTGATGCCCGATACCGTCACGTCGTTGCCTTCGGCGAGGCCGCCGGCGTCGGAAAACACCGCCTGATATCGCAGACCTGTAGCCAATTGCTTAAGACTCTCCGGCTGTAGCCCGACGACGATGACAAGGATCATCAGAACGACGCCGATGATGCCGGCCCTGATGAGTTTTGATCCGCGGTATGCCTCCATCAGCGCTCTGCACACCTCCCTGTCTCTTGCTTGATCCAGGGGAAAACCACGGTTCGGCCTTCAAGGTCGCTAGCCCGGAACGTGATCCCGCAGATGTAGTAAGGGAAGAAGCCGCCGTAGGAGCCGACCCGCGCGAGTTTGCGGTAGAGCTCGGGAAGGCGCTGGAGTGTGGCGTCGAGGTGCGGCACGTCAATATTCGGCGCGAGCCTGTTCAACTGGTCGACGGTACCGGCCAACGGCGGACGCGCCCTGCCGAGAAGGTCGGCCAGCGAGGCGGTTCCGTTGTCGAGTGACGTGATTGCCTCACCGATCGGATCTCGGTCCGACGACAACCCGCTGACCAGTCGCTCCAACCGGTCGATCGCACCGGAGAATTCATCACCATCCTTCGACAGCGTGTCGAGCGACGACTTGAGATCTTCGATCAGCTGCTCGATCACCTGGTTGTTGTCTGCCAGTGAGTTGGTGAACGATGACGTCTTCGAGAACAGCGATTCAAGAGTTCCTCCCTGGCCCTGAAATATCTGGATCAGTGAGGTGGTGAGGGCGTTGACGTCCTGCGGATTCAGGCCTCGGATAACGGGTTTCAGTCCCCCGAGCAGCAGATCGAGATCAAGGGCCGGCGCGGTGCGGTCGATCGGTATCCGAGCGCCTATCGGAAGGATTTTCGTTGAATCGGGAGTGTCGACTAGTTCCAGGTACCGATCCCCGACGAGGTTGAGATAACGGATCGCAGCCCTTGTGCCGGTCGTCAACTTGATGTTGCGGTCCGTGTCGAACTTGACGAGAACCTTCCTGTCGGGCTGTAGTGTCACGTCCCCCACCGTGCCGACGCGGATACCGGCGATACGCACGGTATCTCCTGATTTCAGCCGCGACGCATCCGTGAAGACAGCGGAATATCCGTTCGTCGAACCGGTTCTCGTCTGCGCGAAGATGAAGAAAAGGAAGGCAGTCAGAATCACCATCACGACGCCGAAAGCACCGAATTTGAGAAGTGTGCCTGTTGCGCGCGTCATCCAGGCTGTCCAATCTGTGCGGTGTTACGCGGCGGCCCATCGAGCGGTCCGAACAACCAGTTCTTGAGCGCGTCGGAGTTCAGGAGGATGCCCTGATTCCCGTACTTGAAGGGGTTGGCGCCGACATCAGCGACGATGGCTGGTGGCCGGAAGTCAGGCGGTACGTTTGGCAGACCCAGTTCCTTGCAGTATGGGCGCCCCTTTGCGGCGACCTTTGGCAGATCTCCGGGATAGCGATAGCGCTCGGTGCCCAATGTGAGGCCGGCAGACACCACCACGGCGTTGTTGTTGCCCGGAAGCGGGGGCGAATTTCCCATCACAACGAGGCCGGCGATGCTGCACCACAGCGACTGGTTGTAGCGGTTGAGCACGTCAGTGGTGGGCACGAGTAGATGCAGCACATCGGTGAGCGGTTGGCGGTTCCCACCGATCACGTCGTTCCCGACATCGGCCAAACCTATTGTATTGACTAGGAATTCGTCGAGTTGCTGTTGCTGATCGACGAGGGTGTTGCTGACTGTAGTCGTATTCTGCAGCGTCGAGACGAGGTCCGGCGCGGCGTCGGCGTAGGCGTTGAACGTCGGCGCGGAGGCCTCGATGTCGTGCGCCAGATTCGGCAGGCTCGGCTCGATCTTGGCCAGCAGCGCGTTGAAGTCCGTCAACGTTTTACCGAATTTCTCACCGCGGCCGTTGAAGGCCGTGGCGATTGCGCCGAGCGTCTCGTTCAGTTTCGCTGGGTCGATCTTGTCCAGCACATTGACGAGTTGCTGGAACACGGTGTTGATCTCGACGGTCACGTGCTGGCTCTGAATCACTTGGCCGGCATGCATTTTCTGCGGGGAGGGATTGTCAGGCGGCGTCAGCTGCACGAACTTCGCGCCAAACACGGTGTTCGAAGTGATGTCGACGTTGACGTTGGAGGGAATAAGACGCAGTGCTTCCGGGTCCATCGCCAGGCGAAGAGAGGCCGTCCCGTCGGGCCGCGACTCGATGTCGGCTACCTTCCCCACCTGCACGTCGCGCATCTTGACCTTGGCGTCTTTATCCATCACCAGTCCAGCGCGATCCGAGATGACAGTCACCGGAACGGTGGGGGTGAAGCTGCCGCGGAACAAGCCCACGGCAAGAAAGACGATCAAGGCGATCGCGACGAAGAGACCCAACCCCGCTAGCGGCCGGCCCGCGCTGCTTTTCACCTACCGTTCCTCCTATCCCGACAGGTTGAAGTTGCCGTTGGAACCGTAGATGGACAGCGAGACAAGCAATGTCACCGACACCACGACGATGAGGGAGGTGCGCACCGCGTTGCCTACAGCGACACCGACTCCCGATGGGCCGCCTGTCGCGAAATAGCCGTAATAGGTGTGGATCAATAGAATGGTGATCGCCATCAACACGGCTTGCAGGAACGACCACAGCAGGTCGATCGGGTTCAAAAACGTATTGAAGTAGTGCTTGTACAGCCCGCTGGACTGGCCGAACAACACAACTGTCGTGAATTGACTGGCCACGAACGACAGGATCACCGCGATCGAATACAGCGGCGTGATCGCGATCATGCCAGCCGTGATCCGGGTACTGACGAGATATTCCACCGGCCGGATCGCCATCGACTCCAGCGCGTCGATCTCCTCGTTGATCCGCATCGCGCCCAACTGCGCCGTCACACCGGCACCGAACGTAGCCGCCAAGCCGATGCCCGCGACCACCGGTGCGGAGATGCGCACGTTGATGAACGCGGCCAAAAACCCGGTCAGCGCCTCGATGCCGATGTTGCCCAGCGAGCTGTAACCCTGCACCGCCAGGGTGCCGCCGGCGGCCAGGGTGAGGAAGCCGACGATCACGACGGTGCCGCCGATCATCGCGAGTGTGCCCGCGCCCATGCTGATTTCGGCGATGAGCCGAATGATCTCCTTGCGGAAATGCACGGTCGCATGCGGTATCCCGCCAACCGCCTTGCCGTAGAAAATGACTTGATCGCCGATGCGGCCGAAGAAGTCGACCGGTCGTCGTGCCTGCCGGAATACCCGTGGATACGTCGCCCGCAATGTCATGGCGCTATCTCCCCGTCGTCATCTTGATGCCGATCGCAGTCACAATCACGTTGATGACGAACAGCGCCATAAAGGCATACACCACAGTCTCATTGACGGCGTTGCCGACGGCCTTGGCGCCGCCGCCGGTGATGGTCAGGCCCCGGTAGCACGCCACCAACCCCGCGATCAGCCCGAAGAGCAAGGCCTTGACGCAGGAAATGATCACTTCCGGAACGCCGGTCAACAGCGTGATGCCCGCGGCGAACGCACCGGGATTGACGTTCTGGATGAAGACCGAGAAGCTGTAGCCGCCGAGGATGCCGATGATGACCACGAGGCTGTTCAGCAGCAACGCTACCAAGCCGGCCGCGAGGAAACGAGGGGTCACCAAGCGCTGTACCGGGTTGATGCCGAGCACTTCCATGGCGTCGATCTCTTCGCGAATGGTGCGTGAGCCGAGGTCGGCGCACATCGCCGTGGAGCCCGCGCCGGCCACGATCAGCACCGTGACCAGTGGACCGATCTGGGTGACTGCGCCGAAAGCGGCACCCGCGCCGCTCAAGTCGGCGGCACCGAGCTCGCGCAGCAGGATGTTGAGCGTGAAGCTCACCAGCACCGTGAACGGAATCGCCACCAGCAGGGTCGGCGCCAACGAAACGCGGGTGATGAACCAGCACTGTTCGAGGAATTCGCGCCACTGAAACGGGCGCCGGAAGGTGAACCGCAACGCGTCCCTTGACATCGCGAACAGTCCGCCGACGGCCTGCATCGGCCCAGACAGGTTCTTACCGATTGCGATACCGGGAGACCATCTATCTGCCACAGGCAACCGGACCTTCCAGAATCGTGACCGCAGAAACCGCAGTCGGGCCGCCGAGATTGTGCGCAAGTCCGGTGCGAGCGCCGTTGACCTGGTTGACGGCTTCGCCGCGCAGCTGCTCGAACAGCTCAACACATTGCGCGACACGAGTCGCCCCCGGTGGATGGGCCTTGGCCTTCAACCCACCGCTGGTGTTCGCAGGCAATCCGCCACCGATGGTCGTTTCCTCCGCTTCGAGAAGCTTGTATCCCCCGAACCGCTCGGTGCAGCCTAGATCTTCATAGCTGATTAAATCGATCCCGGTGAAGAAATCGTGAACTTCTGCCACATCCATATCGGCGGGTGTCATTCCGGCCACCCCAGGTCGTTCGGTGAACATCGTCCTCGGCCGCGCCGAGCTGACAGCGTCGACGGTCGCGGGTGTGCCGCCGAGCCCCTCGTCCGCCTCGAGATCGGGATCGAGGCCGAGACCCGCAAGCGGCACGGTGGCGTTACTGCTCTCCGGAAGCGGCAGGTCGCGGTTGACCAGGACGACGCGGTCTACCGAATCACCGGGACTCAGCGTGGCACGGCCCGCCTCGACGGCGAGCGTGATGGCGTCCTCGTCATCGCCGGCAACCCGGTGTTGGGCACTCCCCCAACCCGGCAGATGGGCGCCGGTCGAAGCGACGTAGGGCATGGGATCCTTTGTGATCTAGGTGACGGCGCCGGCCGTCTTGAGCTCGATGATGCGGTCCCAATCCAAGCCGAGTTCCAGCAAGATTTCGTCAGTTTGCTCTGCAAAGGCAGGCGCGGGTCCGGATTGGGGTGCGGTGACATCAAACTGCACCGGATTCGCCACCAATTCGAGTTCACCCGCCTGCACCAGATATTCGTTGGCGCGGATCTGCGCGTCCTCGACGGCTTGCAGGGTGTCCTGCACCGGGGCCCACGGCCCGAGCAGCGTCGCGAACCGCTCACTCCACTCCGCCAGCGGCCGCTTCTTCATCGCTTCGGTCAGGATTTCCGTCGCGGCCGCCGTGTTCTCGGCGATCGACTCGACGGTGGCGAAGCGCGGATCGTCGGCGAGTTCGTCGAGGTCCATGTGCTTGCACACGTCGGCCCAGAACTTGGTCGGCTGCATCATGACGAATGAGATGTAGCGGTCGTCGGCGGTCGGGTAAAGCCCCACCAGCGGGTTGATCGGCGACCCGTGTACGCCCGGCGGGAACGCCTCCATCCGCTCGCCGAGGTGCTTGGTCAGTGCCACAGTGTGGCCCAGCGACCAGAACCCGCTGCCCAGCAGCGAGACGTCGACGATCGACGGCTCCCCGGTGCGCTCGCGCTTCAGCAGGGCGGCGGCGATGCCGCCCGCCAGGTTCGTGCCGCTGATGGTGTCGCCGTAGGCGGGGCCGGGCGGCCCGATCATTCCCGGCATGCCCGGCGGCGTGATGGTGGCGGCGGTGCCCGCACGGCACCAGAACGCGGTCATGTCGTAACCGCCCTTCACCGCCTCCTCGCCGCGGGGTCCGAGCGCACTGCCCCTGGCGTAGACGATCGTCGGGTTGACCGCCCGGATGTCGTCGACGTCGATGCCGAACTTCGCGCGGTGACCAGGCAGGAAGCTGGTCAGGAACACGTCACTGCGCTTGGCGAGCTCGAGCAGCACCTCTTTGCCCTCCGGCACCGACATGTCCAGCCCGATGCTGCGCTTGTTGCGGTTGGCGTGCTCGATATTGGGGTTGGGGTCGCCCTCGACGCGGAGCAGGCCGGTCTGGCGCAGCCCGCGCTGCGGGTCACCGGTCACGGCGTGTTCGACCTTGATGACGTCGGCGCCCCATTCGGTCAGCACCGCACCCGCCGACGGGACGAAGCCGTACATGGCGACCTCGAGGACGCGAATCCCTTCCAGTGGCCTACTCATATGTCTCGACTCCCCCTTGTCGTCGGGAACTCACGACACCACCGTCGCGATCGTCTTGCGCTCCAGGAACTCCTCGAGCCCGGCGGCGCCCATCTCCCTGCCGATGCCCGACTGCTTGTAGCCGCCGAAGGGGCTGTCCGGACCGAAGAACATACCGCCGTTGATCGACAGGGTGCCGGTGCGGATACGGCGCGCCACGGCGATCGCACGGTCCTCGCTGCCGAACACCGCGCCGGACAGTCCGTAGATAGAGTTGTTCGCGATCCGGACGGCGTCGTCGTCGTCCTGGTAGCGGATCACGACAAGCACCGGCCCGAACACCTCGTGCTGGGCGATCTCGCTGTCGGGATCGACGTCGGTCAGCAATGTCGGCGTATAGAAGAAGCCGGGGTTGACCTTCTCGCCGCCGGTGACCAGCGTCGCGCCGGCCTCGACGGCGCGCTTGACCATTCCATCGACCTTGTCGCGCTGCCTCTCGCTGATCAGGGGACCTGTGTAGATGCCTTCCTCGACGGGGTTTCCGTACCGCACCACGCCGAAGTTGTTCTTCAACTTCTCGACGATCTCGTCGTGGTGCTTGTCCGGTACGAGGATGCGTGTCGTGATCGCGCAGCCCTGACCGGAGTGGCTGGCGGTGGCGAAGGCGGTGAAGAGCGCAGCCGTGTCGAAGTCGCCGTCGTCGAGCACGATCGCCGCCGACTTCCCGCCGAGTTCGAGGAAGACGCGCTTGCACGTCTCGCTGGCGGCGGCCATGATCGCTCGGCCGGTCGGGGTCGAGCCGGTGAAGGTGATCATGTCGACGTCGGGACTCGTCGTCAGCGCGACACCCACTTCGGGGTCGGTACCGGACAGCACGTTGACCACACCGGCCGGAATGTCGGTGTGCTCGGCGATCAGTTCCCCGAGCGCGAGCGTGATCAGGGGGGTATCCGGGGCGCCCTTCAAGATGACCGTGCATCCGGCCGCCAGTGCGGGCGCGAGCTTGGCCAGCGCGAGCTGGGTCGGGTAGTTGTACGCGATGATCGCCGCCACCACGCCGGCGGCCTCTTTCTCCACCCAGCGGTGGTGCTGCATGCCGTGGCTCTCGCTGTTGCCGAGATCCTCGGTCAGCGGGTACGTCGTCAGCAGATCGGCGTAATAGCGCACGATCGCGATCGGCGCGTCGAGTTGGGCGCCCGCGCACATCGCAGGTGTCGCACCGACCTCGGCGATGGTCAGCTCGGCGAGCTCGTCGCGATGATCGACCAGAACCCGGTGCAACTGATCGAGGCAGCGGATCCGCAGTTCGGTGTTGGTCGACCAATCGGTGGTGTCGAACGCCTTACGGGCAGCCGCGACAGCGGCCTCGGCGTCGGCGACGGTCGCATCGGGCGCGTAGCCGACCACCTCTTCGGTCGCGGGGTTGATGGAAGGAAACGTCTTCGGGGTCTCGACCAGCCGACCGTCGATCAGCATCCGCCGGTCGGCGCCCCGCTGGGAGGTGTCCGCGGCCGGCCCGCCACCCGAGATCGTTGACGCCTCCGTCATCCAGCCTCCCTCAGCAAAGTTCCAGTGTGATGGAAACTTCATTCTCATCCGCGGGGAATCATACATTCGTGCGATGAGAACTCAAGAAAAGGAAGATGGCCTAGTCATGTGGCCTGATGACGGCGTTGGCGATAAATCGGATGCGACAATCTGCTCTGAGTTGTCTTGCGATACCGCACAATGCGAGAGTACGGTTCTCATATTCGGAAAGGTTGATTCTTGATGGCTGAGACGGGCGCACTGTCGTGAAGACCGCCGTCGTCACCGGAGGCGGCTCGGGCATCGGCCGGGCCGTCGCGAATCGGCTGCGGTCCGACGGGTACCACGTGGCCACCGTCGACCTCGTCGCGTCCGACGAGAAGTTCGCCCACACCGCTGATGTCACCGACCGCTCGGCCGTCGACGCGGCGCTGGCCGCCGTCCGCGAGCAACTCGGGCCCATCACCATCCTGGTCAACGCCGCGGGCATGGAACGCTTCAAGCGGTTCGCCGACCTCACGTTCTCCGACTTCCACCACGTCATCGACGTCAACCTCAACGGCGTCTTCCATTGCGTGCAGGCGGTGCTGCCGGACATGGTCGAGGCGGGCTGGGGGCGGATCGTCAACATCTCCTCGTCCAGCGCGCAATCCGGCCAGCCCTACATGTCGGCCTATGTGGCGGCGAAGGCCGGCGTGAACGGCCTGACCAAATCGCTGGCCCTGGAGTACGGACCGATGGGCATCACCGTCAACGCGGTGCCGCCCGGCTTCATCGACACGCCGATGCTGCGCAAGTCCGAGGAGCGCGGCCGGCTCGGCGGCACCGTCGAAGACCACATCGCCCGCACGCCGGTGCGCCGGGTCGGCAAGCCCGAAGACATCGCCGCCGCGTGTGCCTTCCTGATCTCGGAGGAGGCCGGTTACATCACCGGTCAGATCCTCGGGGTCAACGGCGGCCGGAACACCTGACACGAACCGAGAGGACATCGTTTACATGGGACGCGTTCAAGGAAAGGTCGCCTTCGTCACCGGGGCCGGGCGGGGACAGGGCCGCAGCCATGCGATCCGGCTGGCCGAGGAGGGCGCCGACATCATCGCCGTGGACCGGTGCGAGGACTTCGCGACCGTCGGCTACCCCATGGCGACCCCGGAAGACCTGGCGGAGACCGCGCGATTCGTCGAGAAGACGGGGCAGCGCATCGTCACGGCGAAGGTCGACGTGAGCGATGTCGTGTCGCTGAGGAAAGCACTCGACGACGGCGTCGCCGAACTGGGCAGGCTCGACATCGTGGTGACGGCCGCCGGCATCGCGGGCATGAAGGGCTCGGCGAATCTGCAGGCCTGGATCGACGTGATGAACACCAACCTGATCGGCACCATCAACGCCATCCAGGTCGCGCTGCCGCACCTGAGCGAAGGCGCCTCGATCATCGCCACCGGGTCGACCGCGGCGTTGATGGACGTCTCAAAGAACGACAACCCCGGCACCGACCCGGGCGGCGCCGCCTACCTGCATTCGAAGAGGTTGCTGTCGCAGTATGTGCACAACCTCGCCGCCGAGCTCGCACCCCGCGGCATCCGCGCCAACGTCGTCCATCCGACGAACACCAACACGCCGATGCTGCAGAGCGCACCGATGTACAAGTCGTTCCGGCCGGATCTGGAGAACCCCACCCGGGCCGACGCCGAGCCGGTGTTCTACGTGCAACAGGCCATCAAGGTGCCGTGGGTCGAGCCCGAGGACATCAGCAACATGGTCCTCTTCCTCGCGTCGGACGAGGCCCGCTACATCACCGGCACGCAGCAGCGCGTCGACGCGGGCGGCTACTTGAAGTGGTACGACTACCACGTCTAACGGAGGTCAGTAGTGAAGGTTTCTGTTGATTCGGAACGCTGCCAGGGTCACACGCTGTGCGCGATGATCGCGCCGGATTCGTTTCAGCTCAGCGACATCGACGGCACCTCGTCGCCGGTGCACGAGGTGGTGCCACCGGACCAGGAAGACGCGGTGCGCGAGGCCGCGCAGTCGTGCCCGGAACAGGCCATCTCGATCGAGGAATGAGGACAGCGCCTTGACCGTCGACGACATCAGTTCCGCCGACAGCGGCCGCGAGAAGAATCGGTACCACTTCGACCGGCACACCCCGGAGTACCGGCTGCAGTTCGAGAAGATCACCGAGGAGATGCAGGCCAAGTGCCCGATGGCCTGGTCGGACACCTACGACGGGCACTGGGTCGCCGCGGGCAGCAAGGAGGTCTTCGAGCTGGCCCGCTGCCCCGCGGTCTCCAACGACCACGACATCAACGGTGAGCGCAACGGCTATCAGGGCATCACGATCCCGAAGGCGCAACGGGCCACGGTCGTGCGCGGCGGCATCCTGGAGATGGACGAACCCGAGCACAGCCTCTACCGCGGCGCGCTGAACCCGTACCTCTCCCCGGCCGCGGTCAAGCGGTGGCGGCCGTTCGTCGACGAAATCGTGCGTGCGGCACTGGACGAGAAGATCGAGTCCGGCCGCATCGACTTCGTCGACGACCTCGCCAACATCGTGCCCGCGGTGCTCACGCTGGCGATGATGGGCATCGAGCTCAAGAAGTGGCCGGTCTACAGCGAGCCCGCGCATCTCTCGGTGTCCACCCCGGAGCATTCACCCGACGCCGCGCGCGTCGCGGAGATGAACCGGCAGATGGGCATCGACATGATCAACACCATGATGGAGGTCCGGGAGAACCCACGGCCCGGTCTGGTGAACGCCCTGCTACAGCTGCGGATCGATGGCGAACCGGCGCCCGACCTGGAGATCCTGGGCAACCTGGGCCTGATCATCGGCGGGGGGTTCGACACTACGACCGCGCTGACCGCGCATTCGCTGGAATGGCTGTCGGAGAATCCGGACCAGCGCGAGTTGCTCAGTCGCGAACGCGACACGTTGCTGGACCCGGCCACCGAGGAGTTCCTGCGCTTCTTCACACCCGCGCCCGGCGACGGCCGCACCTTCTCCGAGGACACCGAGTTCGAGGGCACCCGGTTCAAGGAGGGAGAGCGGCTGTGGATCTCCTGGGCGATGGCCAACCGCGACCCCTCGGTTTTCCACGATCCCAACGAGCTCATCATGGACCGAAAGGGCAACCGGCACTTCAGCTTCGGCATCGGCGTGCACCGCTGCGTCGGCTCGAATGTGGCCAGGACGGTGTTCAAGTCGATGCTGACCGCGGTCCTCGACCGGATGCCCGACTACGTGTGCGACCCCGAGGGCACCGTGCACTACGAGACGATCGGGGTCATTCAGGGCATGAAGCATCTGCCCGCCACCTTCACCCCCGGACAGCGACTGGGTCCCGGACTCGACGAGACGCTCGAGAAGCTGCAGCGGATCTGCACCGAGCAGGAACTCGCCCGGCCGATCACCGAGCGCAAGGAAGCCGCCGTCATCGATTGAAACGCCAACCGGCTTCAAGGCCGGATGGTTTGATAAGCAGCCAGTGACTACCGGGAACGGAGGGACGCCCGTGACTCCCTTGAAGGCAGTGACCGCGGCGGCCGCGCTGACCGCAGCCGCGACGGTGGCCGCGCCGCCTGCCCAAGCGATGATGCAGCCCGGGAATTACGATGTGCTGACGAACAGGTACACCCAGGCTTCGTGGGTATGGTTCGTGTCGCCTTGTCAGACCCCTTCGCCAGACTGCTTGTACGTCAGCGCGATACCGCGCTTGAAGTTCTACGCCTACTATGCCGGCGATGCGCACCTCGTCGACGGCCGCTACACGTTGACCGTCGACGTCAACGATGGCTTGCGCTGCCTGCCTGGTTACAGCATGCCCACCCGCGACACCTACACCTGGGACCCTGTCACGCTCGCCGGCGAGATCAACTCCAGCTACGACGCCGGCTGCTTCAATGGCCCGCCGGGCACCCAGTTCTGGACCTTCGCCCTGCAGCGGCTGTAGCGGCTCTAGCTTCCCCGCGACGGTGCGCGAGCTTCCCCGCGACGGTGCGTGTCTGCTGGCGACGCGCCGCGCAAAAACCTGAGTTTGTGCACGCTCGCTAGCAGCCGGGCGGTGGCGTGAACCCGCCGAGCACCTTTTCGATCAGACGCCCGACGGCGAGTGTGGTGCGGTCCTCCAGATAGGGCCCGACGATCTGGACGCCGACCGGCAGGCCCGACGCCGTGAATCCAACGGGGACCACGGTGGCGGGCAGGTGCGTCAGCGTCGGCAACGCCATCCAGGCCATCAGGTCCGTGTACGGCCGGACGCCGCCGTCGACGCGGATCACCCGGTTCGGAAACGGTTCACTGTGGTCGTGCGGAATGGCGGGCACCATCGCCACCGGCATCAGCAGGGCGTCGACATCCGAGAAGAACTCGGCCATCAACGCGCGCAACTGCTCGCGTTTTTCGTTGGCGAACACCCAGTCTCGATAGCGCTGCGTGGCAAAGCGTGCGGTGCGGGCCAACGGCCTGTCGTCGTCCTCGGCCAGCGAATCCGCCAACGCGACCATGTTGTCGAAGGACCGCTTGCCCATGGTGGACAGCATGATCGGATACAGGAACTGCTGATACAGCCGAACCACGTCGGGCAGCACGACCGCGGGCCGGTCCTCGACCAGCCGCGCTCCGCCCGCCCCCAGCGCAGCCGCGGCGGCCTGCAGCACGTCTCCCACTTCCGTGTCGACCGGGTAGGCCGGATCGTCGAGCCAGACCGCCAGCCGAAGATCGCCGAGCCGCTCAGCGCGCGGCGGCGGCAGCTCCAGCCGCCACCCGACGGCCGCATGACCCGCCGCACCCGCGAGCACCCCCAGCGCAAGCTCGAGATCGGCGACGTCACGCGCGAGCGGGCCGACGACGGACAGATCGGTACTGGAGAGGGTGCCCGGGGCCGGCGGCAGATGGCCGGCCTGCGACACAATGCCCCAGGTCGTTTTGTGGCCGCACACGCCGCACCAGTTCGACGGGAAACGGATCGAGCCGCCGATGTCGCTGCCCAATTCGAGGGCGGTCATGCCGGTGGCGACGGCCGCGGCGGCACCACCGGATGATCCTCCGGTCGAGCGCGAGGTGTCCCACGGGTTGTTGCTCGTGCCGAAGATCGTGTTGTAGGTCTGCCAATCCCCGGCCAGGGCCGGGGTGTTGGTCTTGCCGAAGATGACCGCACCCGCGCCGCGCAGCCGCCGGACCGCCTCCGCGTCCTGCGCGGGCACGTGGTCCCAGGCAGGCAGCCCACACGTGGTTCGCATCCCCGCGGTCAGGTAGGTGTCCTTGACGGTCATCGGGACGCCGTGCAACGGTCCGAGGTGATCGCCGCGGGCCAGTATCGCGTCGGCGGCATCCGCGGCGGCGCGCGCACCGTCGGGATCGAGGGTGACGACGGCGTTCAGCGGGGGGTTGAGTTCGCAGACGCGAGTGAGGTAGTGCTCCAGCAACTCCCGGCTGGAGACCTCGCGGCGCCGGATGGCGTCGGCCAACACATGTGCAGGCCGTAATGCGATGTCAGACACGCGAAACGCCCTTTCTTTTAAGCAAAGAGTACAAACAGCCCGAACATGTTTCGTCACTGAAAGACTGGCATACGTGCGTGCCGGCTCAGGTGTGAAGGACGTCTACTACGACCCGTATGACGTCGACCTCAACGCGGATCCGTATCCGATGTTCCGGCGGATCCGCGAGGAAACACCGCTGTACCACAACGATCGGCACGACTTCTATGCGCTGAGCCGTTACGACGACGTCGACGCCGCGTATCACGACCACGAGACGTTCAGCTCGGCCAGGGGGGCGGTGCTGGAGATCATCCAGTCGGGCATGGAGATCCCCCCGGGCACCTTGATCTTCGAGGACCCGCCGATTCACAACATCCATCGCAAGCTGCTGTCGCGGATCTTCACGCCGCGCAAGGTCGCTGCGCTGGAACCGCAGATCCGCGAATTCACCGCGCGGTGCCTCGATCCGCTGATCGGCACCGGCCGGTTCGACTTCGTCCGCGACCTCGGCGCGCAGATGCCGATGAAGGTCATCGGGATGCTGCTCGGCATCCCCGAGTCCGACCAGCAGCACGTCGTCGACCACGGTGACTCGACGCTGCGCACCGAGCGCGGCGGCAAGATGACCGAGAACCCCGACGGCGTCATCGCCACCGGCGAGGTGTTCTCGTCGTACATCGACTGGCGTGCCGAGCACCCGTCCGACGACATCATGACCGAACTGCTGACCGCCGAGTTCGCCGACGAGACCGGCGCCATCCGGCGGCTGCGCCGCGACGAGTTGCTGCTGTACCTCCAGGTGATCGCGACCGCGGGCAGCGAGACGACGACGCGGCTTATCGGCTGGGCGGGCAAGGTGCTCGCCGAGCATCCGGACCAGCGTCGCGAACTCGCCGCCAACAGGACGCTGCTGCCCGCCGCGATCGAGGAACTGCTGCGTTTCGAGCCGCCCGCTCCCCATGCGAGCCGCTACGTCACCCGCGATGTGGAGTACTACGGCGAGACGGTGCCCGCTGGCAGCGCGATGATGCTGATCATCGGCGCGGCCAACCGGGATCCCCGCCGCTTCGGTGAGGACAGCGAAGCCTTCAACATCCACCGCGCACCCCACCAGCACCTCTCCTTCGGTGTCGGCACCCACTTCTGTCTGGGAAACGCGTTGGCGCGTCTCGAGGGGCGGATCGCGCTCGACGAAATACTCGACCGCTTTCCCGAGTGGAAGGTCGACCTGACGAATGCCGAACTCAGTCCGACGTCGACGGTGCGCGGCTGGGAGTCGATGCCGGCCGTGCTGACATGACCGGTCGCTTCAGACGAATCACGTTATGTCACAGCCGTTCAGCTGCCCGTCGATGCGGGCTGCCTACTCGAATGAATAGCAATAGACAACAAGAGGGAGACGCGCATGCCTGATTACGACTACGAAGAGATGAAGAAGGAAGCCGAGCAGTACATCAAGTTCGAGAAGGACAAGAAGAACCGCATCGCCTACATCACGTTCGACCGGCCGGACGCGCAGAATTCCACGACGCTGGGGATGCGACAGCTCTACGCCGACCTGATCCACAAGTGCAACGTGGACGACAACGTCAAGGTGGTCGTGATCCGTGGCGAGGGAGAGGATTTCGGTAGCGGCGGCGACCTCCCGGAACAGCGCGGCATGCTGGAGAACCCCGGTATGCCGCTGCTGCACGAGCTGGCGATCAACGACGACGACGTGATGTACCCGCCGGGCGGCTCGTACCGCTACCTGTCGACGGTCACCGACTTCTACGCCAAGGCGCGCGCGGGCAACCGGCCGCTGCAGGAGCTGCGCAAGATCAGCATCATCGAGGCGAAGGGCTATTGCTACGGCTGGCACTTCTATCAGGCGGGCGACGCCGATCTCGTCATCTCCTCCGACGACGCGCTGTTCGGTCATCCGGCTTTTCGCTACGTCGGCTGGGGACCGCGGCTGTGGTGGTGGGCCGAGACCATGGGCCTGCGCAAGTTCTCCGAAATGCTGTTCACCGGACGACCGTTCAGCGCCAAGGAGATGTACGAATGCGGATTCGTCAACAGCGTGGTGGCGCGCGATCAGCTCGAGAAGGAAACCGAGAAGTACGCGCTGGCGTGTTCGAAGTCCCGTCCCACCGACACCGTCGCGGTGCAGAAGACCTTCCTCGAGCTCTACAAGCAGCACAAGGGCGAGTACTTCGGCAGCCTGCTCACCGGCATGATCGAGGGCATGCTGCCGATGATCCAGAACGATCAGCAGAACGAGGTCGACCTCACCGCGGGCACGTTCGAGAAGGGCCTCAACAACGTGGTGAAAGACAACGACATGAACTTCCCGCCCGAATGGCGACTGAGCCGCTCGGGTCGCAACAAGCCCTGAGCCGGCGGCTATGTCGGCTCTGAACGGCATTCGGGTTGTCGAGCTGGCCGAGTCGGTAGCCGGCGAGTATTGCGGCAAGCTGCTCGCCGACTTCGGCGCCGACGTCATCAAAGTCGAGACGCCCGGGCGCGGTAGCCCCACCCGGGCGATGACCCCGGGCAGCTTGTTCGCGTACCTGAACACGAACAAGCGCTCCGCCGCACTCGATGTCGCACGCGACCGCGACAAGCTGGACGACCTCATCGGGTCCGCCCACGCTGTTATCGATGACCATGCCTCGGCGGCCGACACCGCGGCCCGTCATCCCGACGTCGTCGTCTGCTCGATCACCCCATTCGGCCATGACGCGCCAGTCGATATGCGAAACGCGAAGAGCATCAACGTGTTCCACGCCAGCGGCTGGGGATACCACACGCCCAGCCACGCCGACCCTGCCAAGCCTCCGCTCAAGGGCCCTGGCCGCTTCCTCGCCGACTACGAGGCAGGCCTCGACGCAGCGCTGTGCGTCGCGTCAAGCCTGTTCGCACAGCTACATCACGGGCACGGCGAGTTCATCGACGTCTCGGCGCATGCGGTGCTGGTGTCGCGCAGCGACTGCATTCTGGGCCGGTTCATCACCGGTGAGATCGCGCCGCTGGGCACCCGCGACGACTACGACCAGCAGGGCCCGGCGTCGTTCTTCGCCTGCCGCGACGGCTACGTCTACCTCTACCTGACCAACGGCCACCACTGGGCACAGCTCAAGGAACTCATGGGCCGTCCACCCTGGCTCGATGAGTTCGACGACGATTGGCTCGAGTTTTCGGTGACACCCGAAAAGGTCGCGACGTTTCATCGCGGCTTCGCCCCGTGGATCCGCGATCAGGAGAAGAACGCGGTCGCCGAGAACGCCCAGCGTCTCGGCGTACCACTGGTTCCCGTCAACGCCGTCGACGAGCTGGCGTCCCTTCCGCAGTACCGACATCGCGGCTTCTTCCGCGAAGTCGCGCATCCGGTACTCGGCGCAGCGGCCTACCCGACCGTCCCCTACCTGCTGAGCGCGTCTCCCGCCGAAATCACCGGTTGCGCTCCGGATCTCGGCCGGCATACCGCCGACGTCCTGGTAAACCCCGGCCCGCGAAGCCGGTTGACGGTCAGAACGCCCCAACTCAAGCAGGCGATGACGCCGCGGGGCGGCCCGCTGGAAGGCGTGCGCGTCGTCGAGCTCACCAAGGTGTGGGCCGGCCCGTACGCGGGCAAGCTGCTGGCCTTCCTCGGCGCCGAGGTGATCAAGGTCGAAACCGCAAACCGACCCGAAGAGATGCGCGCGTACGGCGGCACCGACATCAACCACGCCCCGTTCTTCCTCAGCATCAACCCCGAAATCCTGTCCGTCGATGTGGATATCAAAACCGCCGCGGGCTTCGACCGGCTGCGCGACCTGATCAGCAACAGCGACATCGTGATCAACAACCTGCGACCGGGCGCGATGGAACGCCAGGGGCTGGGATACGACGCGTTGGCGGCCATCAAATCCGACATCATCTCGGTGTCGATCAAGATGTGGGGCAACGACGGGCCGCTGGGCTACCAGACGGGTTATGCGCCGTGCTTCGCCGCGCTGGCGGGCCTCGCTTCGCTCGTCGGCTACGACGACGGCCCGCCCCTCGGTGCCAGCATGCGCTATGGCGACTCCACCGTCGGCGCCGCGGCGGCGTTCGCGGCCGTCGCGGCGCTCATGCACCGGGAACTCACCGGGGTCGGACAGTTCGTCGACGTGTCCGCGGTCGAGGTGCTGACGTCGATGATCGGCGACCGCGTCGTGGAGCAGGCCTTGTCCGGCAAGCGAATCGGGCCGGACGGCAACCACCATCCCGACATGTCGCCGCACGGCTGCTTTCCCTGCGCGGGCGGCGACTGGATCAGCATCGCGATCGCCGACGACGCCGAACGCCGCGCGCTGTTCGAGGTGCTCGGTCCCGGCGAACTCGCCGCCCTCACCCGGTCGCACGACGCCGCCGAGCTTGCCCGACGACTGCGCGCCGCGGGTGTGGCCGCCGCAAAGAGTGCGACGTCGCTGGACGTCATCGCCGACGAAATGCTCTGGGAGCGTGGTGCATACCGCTTCGTCTCCGACCGGGCCGAGGGGCAGCGACCGATACTCGGGCCGTCATGGCGGATGTTCCGCAACCCGGCGCTGATCGAACACGGCGCGCCCGATCTCGGTGAGCACAATGACTACGTGTTCTCCGGCCTGGCCGCAGGGCCGGACGGCCCGCGACATCAGATTCAGGAGACCCGATGACACAGACACTGGCGGGCACCGTGGCGTTGGTGACGGGAGCGAGCAGTGGCATCGGCGCCGCGACGGCACGTGCGCTGGCCGCGGAGGGTGCGGCGGTCGCGCTGCTCGCCCGCCGGGCAGACCGGCTCGACGAGCTGAGGACGCAGATCGAGTCGGCCGGTGGCACCGCCCTGGTCGCGCAGGCCGACGTGACCGACGCCGATGCGGTGGCCGCCGCCGTCGGCGCGACCGTCGACGGGTTGGGAAGGCTCGACATCCTGGTGAACAACGCGGGACTGCTGCGGATGGGCGACGCCGCCGATGCACCGCTGTCGGACTGGGAGGCGCTGGTCTCGGTCAACGTGTCGGGTGTGCTGCATGCGACGCACGCCGCGATCCCCCACCTCATCGAGGCCGCGGCTGCGGGCCCCCGCGGCGTCGCCGATCTCGTCACGATCAGCTCGACGGGTGGCCGGGTGGCCAGGCCGGGTACGGCTGTCTACTCGCTGACGAAATTCGGGGTCAACGCGTTCAGCGAGGGCATCCGGCAGGAACTGCTCGGGAAGAGCGTGCGCGTCGGGCTCGTCGAGCCGGGCACGGTCGAGACCGAGATCATGGATCACCTGGATGCGCAGGCGCAGGAGGCTCAGAGCCGGCGCACCGCGGGCATGGTCAAGCTGCAGCCGGAGGACGTCGCGGACGCGGTCGTCTACATGGTGACCCGCGACCGCAGGGTGGCGGTCAACGAGATGCTGGTGCGTGCCGCCGAGCAGACGTGGTAAGCGGACGATGGATCGTCGGCGAGCGGACCGGGCTGTCGATTCCCGCCGACCCGGCCTCTCTTCGTGACGGCGGAGTCGCTCTTCTCACCAAGGCCTTTCAGACACCGGTCAAAGAAATCACGCGGTGCGAGGAAGTATCCGGCGGAAGTACCGGCCGCAAGCTGTTGCTGGACGTCACCTACCTGACGCCGCAGCCCGATTGCCATACCGAACTGTTCGTGAAATTTTCCCGCGACTTCGACGATCCGGTGCGCGATCACGGCCGGACACAGATGGAATCCGAGGTGAGGTTCGCCTCGCTGTCGTCGACGCCCGACTTTCCGATCGTGGTAGCGGATGTGGGGCCGGTCGTAGGCGCGTTCGATGAAGAAGTTCCCTGCCTGGAACCTCGCCGCGTCATACATCGCCACGAAAGGCGGCTGGTGGCGATGCGCGTACCCCGCACACAGTTCGGCGATTATCACCGCGGTTCGGGCACCGGCATCCTTATCAGCGAACGGATCCGGTTCGGCACCAACGGAATCGAGGTTCAGCATCACAAGTGCGTCGACTACGAGATGTGCCGGCAGGCCGACCACTACCGCGCGCTGCTGACTGCCATCGCCCGCCTGGCGGGCACCCACCGGTCGGGCCGGCTGCCCGCCCGTCTCACCGACCAGTTCCCCGTCGACCTGCGGGCCGCGGCGGTGGGCGAGCCCCCGCCGCTCTCCCCCGAGAAGCTGCAGCGGCGCCTCCTACGGCTCGCCGAGTTCACCCGATCGCACCCCGGGCTGCTGCCGGACACCGTGCGATCGCCCGAATTCCTCGCCCGGCTGGCCGCCGAGGCGCCTCGGGTGCTACAGCGCGAGCCCGCGATCTGGCGGTATCTCACCGACGCGAAGGACTACATCGCCCTGTCCCACTGGAACGCGAACGTCGACAATGCGTGGTTCTGGAACGGCAGCGACGGCACCCTGCAGTGTGGCCTGATGGACTGGGGTTGCGTCAGCCAGCTGAACCTGGCGATGGCGATCTGGGGCGCCATGTCCGGTGCTGAAAACCAGCTATGGGACCGCCATTTCGACGAGTTCGCACAGCTCGTCTGCGATGAGGTGCACGCCTCGGGCGGGCCGCGGCTCGAGCCCGCCGAACTGCAGCGGCAGGTGCTGCTCTACGCGGTACTGATGGGCATCAGGTGGCTGTTGGACGTGCCCGCATTGATCCGCGCCAAGGCACCGGATGCGACCCGCCGAACCGATCCACCGATCAGGGACGACGAGGGTGTGCGGGCGCCCCTGCAGATGCTGACCAATGTGCTGAACCTCTGGTCGTCGACGGATCTGAGCGGTGCCCTGGCTCAGCTGTGAAACGCCCGAGCGTGCACCCTTCGCGAAACGGAATTCCAGCAGCCCTTCACTCGAACTTTCGCTGCTGGAATTCCGTTTCGCGGGCCAACGCGCAGAGCCGACGTCGTCGCCCGCCTTGTGGAAGACCTCGTCGGCGGCGCCGAGTTCACTCGCCATAGGGCGAGTACGGATAGTCGGTGATGCGATACCACCCGTCGTCGGTGGTCACCACGATCTCCTCGCTGCGGTATCCCCCGGTTCCGTCCTGCCAGATCACCGGCTCGAGCACCAGCGCCATGCCGGCCGGAAAAACGAAGCTGTCGTCGAACTCCTCGCCCAGATCGGTTCCGATCAGCGGAGCCTCCGCCGGATAGGTGCCGATGCCGTGGCCCAGGTAGAAGTGCGGCAGCCACGGCTTCGTGCCACCGTTGGCGGCGATCGCGACGCGGGCCAGATCGCCGGATGTCGCGCCCGCCTTCGTCACCGCGAGCACCGCGTCCAGAATCGTGCGCCACTGCGCGAACTGGTCCTGCTGTTGCGGCGAGGGCTCCTGACCGACCAGCCACGTCCGGCCGAAGTCCGAGCAGTAGCCGGCATAGGAGATGCTCACGTCGGTCCACAGCACGTCGCCCGCGTTGAGTTCCCGCTCGGTCGTCAGCAACGGCAGCGCAAGGTCGCCGTGCGTCGTCCACACGCCCGCGGCCCGTGAACTCGGCATCACCTGCCAGATCGCCTCGAGCATGTTGGCCGTCGCGCCGAGTTCGAAGGCCCGGCGCACGAATGTCGCGGACAGGTCGATCTGCCGCACGCCCGGTACGAGCTGCTTCTGGATGTCGACCATGGCCTCTTCGGTGATGCGGCATGCCCGGCGGATGCAGGACACCTCGTCCCGCGTCTTGACCAGCTGAGCCGCCGCGACGACGAGGGTCGCGTCCGAGGGTGGACCGCCGGGGAACAGCCGGTCCGCGGCACGTCGCATCGCACCGGACATCTCGTCGACGGCCACGCGGGCACCCGCCGGTATCAGCCCGGCGGCGATTCGCGCGAATTGCCGGACGCCTTCGTCGAATTCGAGATACAGCGGACCGTGCAGATGATCGGCGGGCACTCCGAACTCGGCCGAAGCGCCCTCGCGCAGCGGCATGAACAGGTGTGGATGCTCGTCGTCGGCCAGAACGATCGCAACGGGGCGCTCCACGTGCCCCAGGCCCGCGTCGAGCATCGGCCAGCTCGCGCCCGTCGCGTAGGTCACGTGTCCGTTGAGCAGCAGCATGAGCGCATCGACGCCCTGCTCGGCCATCGCCGTGCGAAGCCGGACACCGATCTCGCGATACATGCGCCCGCGGTCGGGCCCTTCGGGGATTGTATTCACCGAATTCACTACCAGGTGACCGGAAGCTCGTAGAGGCCGTACGCCAGCGCGTCGTCCTTGAACGGAAGCTCCTCGATGGGTACGGCCAGCCGCAGCGTCGGGATGCGCCGGAACAGCGTCGGCAGCACGATCTGAAGCTCCATCCTGGCCAGCTGTTGACCGACACACTGGTGGCGGCCGTACCCGAAGCCGACGTGTGGGCCGTCGTCGCGGCGCAGATCGAGCTTGTCGGGTGAGGGGAACTGGTGGGCGTCCCAATTCGCCGGCGCTACATCGAGAATGATGCCGTCGCCGGCCCGGATCACCTGACCGCCGACTTCGATGTCCTCGTCGGCGATGCGCCGCTGACCGGTCTGGATGATGCTGCAATAGCGCATCAGTTCTTCGACGGCGGCGGCGATCACCGCCGGGTCGTCGGCGTCGCGCAACAGAGCCAGCTGGTCGGGGTTCTCGAGCAGCGCGACGATGCTGACGCCGATCTGGCCCGCGGTCGTCTCGTGTCCGGCGATGAGTACACCGGTCGCCAACTGCGCCGCCTCGCGCACACTGATCTCCTCGTTGCGCACGCGCTCGGCCAGGTCGGACACCAGGTCTTCGCCCGGATCGTCCATCTTGGTGCGCACCAGGTTGGCCAGGTACTTGGCGAGCGCGCCGGCGCCCTGCGCGGACTCTTCAGCGGTGGCGTAGCGGCTCATGCCCTTGTTGGCCTGCTCCTGGAAGAACTCGGCGTCTTGGTAAGGCACACCGAGCATTTCGCTGATCACCAGCGACGGGACGGCCAGTGCCAGCTTCTCCACCAGGTCGGCCGGCTTCGGTCCGGCGAGGATGGCGTCGATGTGCTCGTCGGCGATCCGCTGCACCGCGGGACGCAGCGCTTCGACGCGCTTGTAGGTGAACGGTCGCGACAGCATCCGGCGGAACCGGGTGTGCTCCTCGGCATCCGAGGTGAACACCGACCGCGGACGCCTGTGCACCGTCGCCAGCATTCCCTCGTTCCAGTGCGGATATCCGGGCTTGCGGTCGTCGACGCTGGCGCGACCGTCGGCGAACATCGACCGGATCGCTTCGTAGCCCGTGATGAGCCACGGCGTGCTGCCGTCCCAGATGCGCACGCGGAACAGCTGTTCGGTGGCGCTGCGTTCGAGCACCTGCGGCGGCGGCGCGAACGGGCAGCCCGCCGCACGCGACATCGGGAAATCGAGGATCTCAGACATTGCCCGGCCCGTCGGCCGAGCCGACCCGACGCACTGGCGCCTGCCAGAGCCCGACGATCGCGTCGATGAGCCCTTCCGCCGCAACGGGCCACGGCGACCTGGCTTCGGGCCCGTGCTCGGCGAGCTCTCCCTCGTGCTCGGCGCAGGTGTGCATCAACAGGTTGCGCGCCATCACGATTCGCTCGAAGCGCACCCGCCCGGGAAGGTCGGGCAGGCAGTCGTTGATCCCATTGATCGCCGCGACGAGTTCGGGTGACGTCAGCGCGTCCCTGGTGACGACTTGGCGGTAGGACGGGTCGGCCATCGCCTGCGCGGCGAAGCGTGCATACCAACTCGGCGTGCCGAGCGCCGCGAGGTGGTCGGTCAGCGGGAGCACGAGCGTGCCTACCCAGTCGCGCAAGTCGGCCGATCCGTGAATCTTGGCGAGCATCGTGGCCCGCAGCTCCTCGATGGGCGCGCGGTGCTTGCTTTCGATGGCCCGAAGCAGGTCCGTTCGGGTGCCGAAGTGGTAGCACGCGGCGGCGTTGTTGCCCTGGTTGGCGGCCTCGCTGATCTGCCGGTTCGACACGGCGTACATCCCGCGCTCGGCGAACAGCCGCTCCGCGGCGAGCAGCAGCGCCTCCCTGGTGGCAGACGATCGGTCGCTGCTGAGGACTCTGGCTGCCGTCACCGCCTCAGTAGACACCGCTCCAGCGGTTAAATCAAGCAGTTTATTTAGGTGGTCAACCAGCCGACTTCGCGCAGGAAGTCCTGGGTGTGCGCGATGCGACCGGTCAGCGCCGCCGGGTCCCCGGTGCACAACCGGAATGCGGTCTCGGTGATGAGTTCGATGCCCTCGGTGTCGGTTTTCGCCAGATCCAGCGCGCCCGCCCCCTCGGTGGCGACGGGTTTCGTCGGCGCCGCCGCGTTGACGGCGATTCCGTCGTCGTACAATTCGGCGGCGAGGCTTTTCGTCAGCCGGTTGATCGCCGCCTTGACCGTGCCGTAGATGCCGAAGCCGGCCGTCCGGTCGAATTCCGAGAACGGCGGCCCGTCGGGCAGGTCGCCGCCCACCGACGTCACGTTGAGCACCCAGCCGCGCCCGCGGTCGCGCATGGCCGGGATCGCCAACTGCGTCAGGTGCAACGGCGCCAGCACGTGCATCTCCATCATCAGCCGCGCCCGACGGTCGGGAAACCCGTCGAGCGGCCGCAGGAAGGTGACGGCGGCGTTGTTGACGAGAATGTCGGGCGCCCCGACGCGGTCGACGACATCGCCGAACAGCCGCTCACGGTCCTCTGGCTTCGACAGGTCGGCCTGAAACGCGACCGCCGCCCCGCCCGCGACCTCGATCTCCTCGAGCGTCTGACGAAGCGAGCCTTGATATTTCGGGTCGGGCTCCATGGTGCGGGCGGTGAGCGCCACCGTAGCGCCCTCGGCGGCCAGGCGCTGTGCAATCGCCTTGCCGAGGCCCCGGCTGGTGCCGGTCACCAGCGCGACCTTGCCCTCACAGAACATTGGACACCCCTCTCCGATCAGGTGCGTTTGATACCCGCCAGCTTGTCGGCGAACTTCGCCTCGGCGGCTTCCCGCAGCCTCAGCAGATGTTCGGACGGGAAGACGTCGGGCGCGGGTTTGTAGTCCTTGAGCAGGAGCCGGGCCAGCGTGACCTTGTGCACCTCGGTGGGACCGTCGGCGAGCCCGAGCACGAACGACTCGACCAGGTATTGCACGAACGGCATCTCGTGGGTGGTGCCCAGCGACCCGTGTAGCTGCAGTGCCCGGGCCGAAACGTCGTGCAGCACCTTCTGCATCATCGCCTTGACCGCCGAGATGTCGGCCCGTACCGCCTTGTAGTTGTTGTGCTGGTCGATCTTCCACGCGGTCTGCAGGGTGAGCAGCCGGAACGCCTCGATCTCCATCCACGAGTCCGCGACCATCTCCTGGACGAGCTGCTTGTTGGACAGCACCTCACCCTGCGTGTACCGCGATACCGCGCGCTCGCAGATCATGTCGAAGATGCGCCGGACCAACCCCACGGTGCGCATGGCGTGGTGGATGCGTCCGCCCCCGAGGCGGGTCTGCGCGACGACGAACGCCCCACCCCGAGGGCCGAGCATGTGATCGTTCGGCACGCGCACGTTCTCGTACCGGACGTAGCCCTCGCGACCGCCGCCTCCGAGCGGCTGATAACCGAGGCCGACGTCGCGCAGCACGTTGATGCCGGGCGTGCCGCCCGGGACGACGAACATCGAATAGCGGTCATACGGCGCAGCGTCCGGGTCCGTCATCGCCATCACGATGATGAACGACGCCATCGACGCGAACGACGAGAACCACTTCTCCCCGTTGATCACCCAGTGGTCGCCGTCTTGGACGGCGGTGGTGGTGAACACCTTCGGGTCGGCGCCGCCCTGCGGCTCGGTCATCGAGAAGCAGGACACGATGCGGTTGTCGAGCAGCGGCTCGAGGTAGCGCTGTTTGAGTTCGGGCGTCCCGTAGTGCGCGAGGATCTCACTGTTGCCGGAATCGGGTGCCTGCGAACCGAATACGATCGGTGCGCATTCGGACCGTCCGAGGATCTCGTTGAGCAGCGCCAGCTTGACCTGCCCGTAGCCCGGGCCGCCGAGATGCGGTCCGAGGTGGGTGGCCCACAGCCCCCGGTCCTTGACGATTTGCTGCAGCGGCGGGATGAGCGCCTGGCGCACCGGGTCGTTGAGGTCGTGGGACTCCTTGATGAGCAGATCGATCGGCTCGCATTCCGAGCGCACGAACGCCTCGACCCAGGCCAGCTGCTCCGCCCATTCCGGGTCGGCCGAGAAATCCCACGCCATCGGTCTGTCCTTCCCTCGATCACCAACTGTGTTGATTGTCGCGGCGTCTACTCGCGCTTGTCCGCAACAATCGCAACAACAGCGGTCCGGTCACGTCTGCCATTTCTGCCGTCGCGCGGCGGCGTCGTCCGAGGCGTGGCTGAGCACCTGGTTGCGGTTCTCCAACTCCAGCGCGGCCTCGAGCCCGGCGGCGTCGGTGTTGACCTGCAGCGCACGCTTCGTCAGTTGAACTCCGAGCGGGGACAATTCGGCGATCGCGGACGCCAGCTCGACGGCGCGGTCGACGAGGCGGTCGGGCTCGACCAGCTCGCTGACCAATCCGCGGCGATCGGCCTCCTCCGCGGTCACGGTGCGTCCTGTCAGCATCCAGTCCGCGGCGACGCTGGTGCCGACGATTCTGGGAAGGTGATAGCTCATTCCCATCTCGGCGCCGGACAGCCCGAGCAGTATCGCGGCGTTGCCGAATACTGCTGCGCTGGAGCAGATTCGGATGTCGGCGGCCAGGCATAATGCCAGGCCGCCGCCGACGCACGGACCGTTGACGGCGGCGACGACGGGTTGCGGCAGATCGCGGATCACCTGGGGCAGCGCGGCCATCGACTCCTGGAACCGCAGCCGGTCGATCGCCGGATCGTCGGCGGCAGGGACCCCCGGCCCGAAATCGCGCATGTCGATGCCGGAGCAGAAGCCCCGCCCGGCACCGGTCAGGACGACGGCGTTGACATCGTCGTCCACCGACGCCAGCGTGTCGGTCAGCTCACGCCGCATCGCGTCGTTGATCGCATTGAGCCGCTGCGGCCGATTCAGCGTCACGAGAAGGACGCCGGCGTGCGGCTTTTCGGCGAGCAGCGTCTCCGTCACCGACTCAGCGCCGCGGCAAGCCCAGCACCTGCTGGGCGATGATGTTGCGCTGGATCTCCGACGTGCCGCCCGCGATGGTGCCGCCGAAGCTACGGGCATAACGCTCGAACCAGCTCGCGAAGTAATGGTCGAGGTTCATGTGTTCATACGGCCCGGAGGTCGAGGGATGCACCAGTCCATCGGCTCCCGCGGCGGTCAGCGCGTTCTCCATCGCCTGCCGCTCGGCCTCGGAACCGAAGAGTTTGAGCACAGAGACCGACGCGGTGTCCATCTCGCCGCGGGCGGCCTTTGCCAGCGCCGCAGAACCCATGGCGCGCAACGCCTGATAGTCCATGATGGTGGTGGCGTACTGGTCGCGTTCCAGATCGGTGCGCGGCCGGAAGTCGGCGATCATGTTGTCGATCCGGTCGGCGAAACCCAGCCACATCATGGTGCGCTCGTGCCCGAGCGATCCGTTGGCCACCCCCCACCCACCGTTGAGGGGACCGACGAGGTTTTCCGCGGGGACCCGCGCGTCGATGAAGAACACCTCGTTGAAGTCCAGGTTCTCCTGACCGGTCATGTCGGCGAACGGCCGGCACACCACACCCGGAGTATCGGTGGGGATGATCAGCGCGCTGATTCCCTTGTGCTTGGGCGCATCGGGGTCGGTTCGCACGAACGCCAGCAGGTAGTCGGCGTCGTGCGCGCCGGAGGTCCACACCTTCTGGCCGTTGACGACGAAGTGGTCACCGTCCAGGACGGCGCGGGTGCGCAGCGACGCCAGGTCGGAGCCGGCGCTGGGCTCGCTCATTCCCAGTGACGCGGTGAGCTCGCCCTTGAGCACCGGCACCGCCCAGCGGTGCTTCTGCTCGTCGGAGCCGAACGAGATCAGCGATGCGGCAACGATGTTGACGCCTTGCGGGTTGAAGCTGTGATAGATGCGGCGCCTGCAGAGCTCGTCGAGGTGGACGAACTGCTGAAGCACGGTTGCGTTGCGGCCGCCGAACTCCGGCGGCTGGGCGGGCAGCAGCCACCCGTTGTCGAACAGCAGCCGCTGCCACTCGCGCGCCCACTGCGGCATGTGCGACACCGACTTCGGCCGCTCCAGGGTCTCCGCCTCCGACGGAAGGTGCTCGTCGAGGAACGCCGAGAACTCGGCGCGGAACTGCTCGACATCGGAATCAAAAGTCAGCTGCATCAAATTCCTCCGCGATCATCGCGCGATGTTCAGCCGCACCACCGAGCAGCAGCTCGCCGGCTTTCGCCCGCTTCAGCGCGAACTGAAGATCGTTCTCCCAGGTGAATCCCATGGCTCCGAACAGCTGCAGGCCGTGCCGGAACACCAACGCCTGCGCTTCCCCTGCTGAAGCCTTGGCCATCGAGGCCGCGAGACGACGCCGCGGATCGTCGGCGGAAATGGTCAGCGCCGCGAAGTACGACAGGGCGCGGGCCCGCTCGGTGGCGACGTGCATGTCGACCGCCTTGTGCTGCACGGCCTGGAAGGAGCCGATCGCGACGCCGAACTGCTGGCGCTGCTTCACGTGTTCGAGCACGAGGTCGATGATGCGCTGGCACGCGCCGACCATGGTGATCGCGATCCCCGTGAGCGCCAGGTGACGGGCTTTCTCGGCGTCGGTGTGCAGCCGTTCGGTGTCGGGCAGTCGCACGTCGGCGAAGGACACGTCGGCGATGTGCAGCACCGGGTCGAACACCTGGCTGCGACGGGTCGTGGCCTTGTCGGCGTCGACGAGGAAAACACCGCCCTCGGTGACGACGGCGAGTTGCTCGGCGCGGTCGGCGTCGAGCACATGGCGCGCCGTCCCGTTGAGCACCCAGCCCTCGACGTCGCGGTAGGCGGTGATGCCCTCGTAGACCGCCGCCCCGGCCCGCTGCGGGTCGAAGCGGTCACCGACGAGGGGCGCGAACTGCGACAAGGTCGCGAAAAACGGCGTCGGGTCGGTGGCGCGGCCGAGTTCTTCGAGTACGATCGCCAGCTCGACCGCGTTCTCCGGGTCGGTCAGCTCGGTCCAGCCCGCGTCGACATAGGACTGCCACAGCGGCGCGGGGTCGACCCCGTTCTCGGCGACCTCACGCACCAACGACGGCGGGCATTGCTTGCCCACCGCGTCGCGCACGGTGTCCTGCCACAGCCGCTGATCCGCATCGAACTCGAGTAGCATCCGGCGCCTCCTGGTGCGATTGCCCGTCGCGCATGAGAATAACATTCTCCTTAGATGTCGTAACTGTTCTCCAAACGGGACTACCTCGTTTCGTCCAGCAGCTACTCTGGATATGACCAGCGCAAGCCCTGACCTGCAGAGAAGTAAGCGTACCGCTTGAGAACCCAATTCTTGCCAATGAAGAACTTGGCTTTACACTGGCTCTAGGTCCGGCGTCGACCGGCTGACATCGGAGGCCATCAGTGATCCAACATCTTGACGGAGCTGCGTCGGATAAGACGCCCGTCATCGACGCCAGCGTGCACGTCTTCGCCCGGTCGAACAAGGATCTCCGCAAGAACTTCATGCAGGAGCCGTACCGCAGCCGCGGGTTCCCCGACTACGAAATGGACTGGTACGGCGCACCCGGCGGTGAGTACGCGAAGGGCACCGAGGGCCCTGACGGCCAGTACCCCGGTTCCGATCCCGAGGTCGTCGGGCGGCACCTGTTCGACGAGCGCGGTGTCGACGTCGCGATCCTGCACCCGATGACGCGTGGGATGATGCCGGATCGCCATCTCGGGACCGCGATCGCCGCGGCCCACAACGAGATGCTGGTGACGCGCTGGCTCGACGACGGTCCTTACCGCAACCGGTTTCGCGGCACGATCCGGGTGAACCCGGACGACATCGCGGGCGCCCTGCGTGAGATCGAGAAGTACAAGGACCACCCAGGGGTGGTGCAAATCGGCGTGCCGCTGCAATCGCACGAGGTGTATGGAAAACCGCAGTTCTGGCCGCTGTGGGAGGCGGCGGTCGATGCCGGACTGCCGGTCGCCGTGCACATTGAGGTGGGTGCGGGCACCCAGTTCTCGCCGACGCCGTCAGGCACCACCCGAACCTATGAGCAGTACGTCGGCTTCATGGCGCTGAACTACCTGTATCACCTGATGAACATGATCGCCGAGGGGGTATTCGAGAGGATGCCCGACCTGAAGTTCGTCTGGGCGGACGGTGCCGCCGACCTGCTGACGCCGTTCATCTGGCGGATGGACTGCTTCGGCCGCCCGCACCTCGAACAGACGCCGTGGGCGCCGAAGATGCCGAGCGACTACCTGCCCGGCCACGTCTTCTTCATCCAAGGCGCGATGGACGGCCCGGGTGACGTCGACTTCGCCGGTGAATGGCTGAGCTTCACCGGCAAGGACGACATGCTGATGTACGGGTCCAGCTATCCGCACTGGCAGGGCAACGCGCTCACTGTGCCCAGCGCGTACACGCCGGAACAGCGCGACAAGCTGTGCTGGCGCAACGCAGCGGAGTTGTACGGGATAGACGTCGGGGCCGGCGTCGGCGCACAGTGATAGGCAGAGGCTTCGAACAAGGGAGACGACGATGACGGTGACGACCACAGAACGGAAACCGGCGGCCGAGCGTATCGCAGTTCGGTGCGTCGACTCCGACGTCCACCCGGTGCCGAAGTCCGGTGAGCTCACCCAGTACATCCCCGAGCCGTGGCGCAGCAAGTACTTCCTTCCGCGCAAGATCGGCGACCAGATCTACTACGACGCGCCGGATTACGCACACGCCTATGCCATGCGGGTCGACACCTTCCCCGCCGACGGCCAGTTCCCCGGCAGCGATCCCGATCTGGCGTTCAAGCAGCTGATCATGGAGGCGGGCGCGGATATCGCAATCCTCGAGCCCGCCGCCTACCCGGCCCGCTTCCGCGAGGCCAACCACGCGATGAGTTGCGCATTGAACGACTGGCAGGCCAACCACTGGCTCGACAGCCACAACAACTGGCACGAGCGGTGGCGCGGCTCGATCTGCGTCGCGATCGAGGAGCCCGAGCCCGCCGCACGTGAGATCGAAAAGTGGGCGGGCCACCCCTATATGGGTCAGATCCTGATCAAGGCGGAGCCGAGGCCGTCATGGGGCGACCCGAAGTACGACCCGATCTGGGCGGCGGCCACCAAGCACGACATCACCGTCAGCTGTCACCTGTCCCGCAGCCACCACGAGGAACTGCCGCAGCCGCCGGTGGGCTTCCCCAGCTACAACCACGACTTCATGGTCACCTATTCGCTGCTGGCGGCCAACCAGGTGATGAGCCTGATCTTCGACGGCGTCTTCGACCGCTTCCCCACCCTGCGAATCGTGTTGGTGGAGCACGCATTCACCTGGATCCTGCCGCTGATGTGGCGGATGGACGCCATCTACGAGGCCCGCAAGTCGTGGGTCGACATCAAGCGCAAACCGTCGAAATACGTGAAGGACCACATCAAGTTCACCACCCAGCCGCTGGACTACCCGAAGGACAAGACGGAGCTGACCCGGGCGTTCGAGTGGATGGAATGCGAGAAGATCCTGCTGTTCAGCTCGGACTACCCGCACTGGACGTTCGACGACCCGCGCTGGCTGGTCAAGCATCTGCCCGAGCATGCCCGTGAGGCCGTGATGTTCCGCAATGGCATCGCGACCTACCACCTTCCCGATACGGTTCCGGCCCTCGAGGGCCAAGTCCGGGTGTTCTGACAGGTGGCAGAGGAGACCAAACCGCCCCGGCTGGCCCAGGGGCGTGAGCACGTCGTCGCGACCGTCGACGAAATCCCGCCTGGCAAGCACAAATTGGTGCCGATCGGCCGCCACGGCGTCGGCGTGTACAACGTGAACGGCACGTTCTACGCGATCGCGAACTACTGCCCGCACGAGGGCGGTCCGCTGTGCTCGGGCCGGGCGCGCGGCCGCACCGCGGTGGACGAGAACGTTCCCGGGGACGCGGTCATGGTCCGCGACCTCGAGTTCATCTATTGCCCGTGGCACCAGTGGGGATTCGAGCTCGCCACGGGTACGACGGCGGTCAAACCGGAGTGGAGTATCCGCACCTATCCGGTTCGGGTCGTCGGTAACGATGTGCTGGTGCAGGCGTGACCACGACTGAGAACGCGGGCCCCAAGCTCAAGCGGGGCGAGAAGAGATTCGAGATCAACCGCGGCAACGTCGTCTACGAAATCCTGGGCAAGGAAGGCGATTTCATCGCACTGACGCCAGGAGGCCGCTTCAGCAAGGACATCCCGGGTCTGCGACCGTTGGCGCAGGCGTTGGTCAAGGGCGGCTACCGCGTGCTGCTGTGGGACCGACCCAACTGCGGCAAGTCCGACGTGCAGTTCTACGGCAAGAGCGAATCCCACATGCGGGCGGAGACGCTGCACGCGCTGATCACCGGTCTCGACATCGGGCCGTGCATCATCGCGGGCGGTTCGGGCGGAGCCCGCGACTCGATGCTGACTACGATGCTCTACCCGGAGATCGTGCGAAAGCTGGTGGTGTGGAACATCGTCGGCGGGGTTTATGGCTCGTTCGTGCTCGGCGGCCACTACGTGGTGCCGAGCATCCTCGCGGCCAAGGGCGCGGGGATCAACGGTCTGCTGCACGTCGGCGAGTGGAAGGAACGCATCGCCGAGAATCCGGCCAACGAGGAGCGGTTCCGCGCGCTCGACGTCGACGAGTTCCTGAAGGTGATGTTGCGCTGGCTCAACGCGTTCGTCTCCAAGCCGGGCCAAACGATCCCTGGTGTCGAAGACGAGATGTTCGACAACATCAAGGTGCCGACGTTGATCATCCGTGGTGGCGAGAACGACTGGGACCACCCGAAGCGCACGTCTCTTGAGGTGAGCTGTCTGATCAAGGGCTCCAAGCTGATCGACCCACCGTGGCCGGAAGACGCCTGGGAGCGTGCCGGCGAGAAGTTCGCCGCCAGCGGGGGAAAGAAGTTCTGCCTGTTCGATACGTGGGTGCAGGCCGCACCCGCGATCCTGAAGTTCCTGGACAAGTGATGACGCTACGTCGTTCGGATGTGCACTTCGCAGTTGAGGGACGCCTCGAGCGCGGTGTGGATCCGGCTTTCCGGGATGCGCTCCAGCGCGTCCTTGCACAGCGTCACATGGACGATGTCCAGGCCGTCGTCCCCCGGCGTGCGGGTGATCTCACCGACCAGACCGAAACCGGCGAGCACGCCGTGAGCGTCGTCATCGGTGCCGCGGCTGATGTAGGTGAGCACACCGGGCACCGGTTCGGCACCAAAGGCCTTGGCACACAGATCGACCGCGAGCCGCTTCAGGTCATCAGCGTTATCGCCGTCGATCAACAGCTCGATCTCGCGCCGATGCAGGGGCATCGCCGCGAGGTTGTTCTCCAACACGTCGATGCCGGCCGCATCGACAAGTGCGCGGAGGGCCGTCATGCCGTCCGCTAACTGGTTCGGGGTGAGCCGCCCGCCGGGATCCACATGGACACGTACCACCGCGGTTCTCACATCGGCAAGCCTATCCGGGGGCAGGAGGACGACATGACGGTCGCGACCGATCTCGCCGTCGCAGTGTGGCCCGGCATCGAGCCGCGGCTGCTGCGTCAGGGCGCAGAGGACTACGAGGGGTACCGCAAAGCGGGCGGCTACCAAACGCTCCACGACCCCGATCACCTGCTCACCGAAGTCGATCTTTCCGGCCTGCTCGGCCGGGGCGGTGCGGCGTTTCCGATGGGAACGAAGCTGCACACGATCCGCACCGCCAGTCGCCGCGGCACCGAGACGGTCGTCATCGCCAACGGCGAAGAGGGCGAGCCGGCCTCGGTGAAGGACCGCTGGCTGTTGCGCAACCGGCCGCACCTCGTCCTCGACGGACTGCGGCTGGCGGCACGCATCGCCGGAGCGCGTCGCGCGTATGTGTACGTATCGGATCAGGCCGCCGCCACCGCGGTGAACGCGGCGCTCGCCGAGGCCGCTTCCGACACATTCGGCGACACGGCGGTGACCGTGGTGACCGTCGAACCCGGTTACGTCGCAGGCGAGGAAACCGCCGCCGTGCGGTTCATCAACGGCGGGCAGGCCAAGCCGACGGACAAACCGCCGCGTCCATTCGAAGAAGGGGTAGGCGGAGTTCCGACGCTGGTGAGCAATGTGGAGACGCTCGCGAATCTGCCGTTCATCCACCGTCACGGTTCGCAGGCGTTCCGCTCCGTGGGCACCCCGATGTCGTCGGGCACGTTCCTGGCGACGGTCACCGGCGCGGGACGGCCCGCGGCGTTGTACGAACTCCCGCATGGGGCAGCCTTTTCCGAGCTGCTGAAGCTGCACGGGCTGGCCGCCGACACTGTGAAGGGCGTGCTGATGGGCGGCTACTTCGCAGGCCTGATCAACAGCGAAATCCTCGACGCCACCCTTGACCACGAGTCGATCCGGCGACTCGGCAGCGGCCTGGGATGCGGCGCGATATCGCTTCTGACACAGGATTGCCCGGTCGCCGTGGCCGCGTCGGTACTGGAGTACTTCGACCGTGAGAACGCCGGCCAGTGCGGATCGTGCTTCAACGGCACCGCCGCGATGGCCGCCGCGGCAGGCGCGCTCCGCGACGGGGCAGCCACCGAGGAGGACCTCGCACGGCTCGAGCGATGGTCGGTGGTGCTGCGCGGCCGTGGTGCGTGCGCCACGCTCGACGGCGCGACCTTCGTCGCCGCCACGCTGCTGCGCCAGTTCCCCCAAACCGTTGCGCGCCATCTCAGGAACGACTGCGAGACGTGCCACGACGCAGCGTTCAAGGCCGAACGTCCCTACGAGGTGGAGGCGGTGGCGAAATGAAGAGCCCGAAGGCGAGCGCGAGCGAGGGTTTGAGGATCCGCCTCGACCGGACCGTATGTGACGGGTTCGGCATCTGCGCCAAGCACGCGCCGGACTACTTCTCACTCGATGACTGGGGTTACGCGTCGCTGGTCGGTGACGGAACGGTGCCCGAGAAGGACCGCGACGACGTGATGCGAGCGTTGATGGACTGCCCGGTGCACGCGATCATCTACATGGGTGAGCACCGGCCCTCCGACGACTCGGCAACCCACCCCGCTGCCGAGGAATCCCCCGAGCCCGCGCCGAAGTCCGAAGACACCGAGGCGATCTGGGGTTTCGTCCGTTGACCCGCCCGCTGCCGGAAGTCACTGCGCAGAACGAGTTCTTCTGGACCGCAGGCGCCGACGGTGTGCTGCGTATCCAGGAGTGCAAGGACTGCGATGCGCTGATCCATCCGCCGCAGCCGGTGTGCCGCTACTGCCGCAGCCGCAACATGGGCGTGCGCGACGTTTCCGGCGAAGCCACCCTGTCGGCCTTCACCGTCAACCACCGCTTCGGCTTTCCGGATCTTCCACCGCCCTATGTGGTCGCACAGGTGGCTGTCGTCGAGGACCCGCGAGTCCGGTTGACCACCAACATCGTTGACTGCGAGTCCGACGAGCTCGAGCTGGGCCAGACCGTTGAGGTCCGGTTCGAAAAGCTCGAGGACGTGATCGGCACCGTCTGGCTGCCGGTGTTCACGCCGACCGCCGAGAAGAAGACCGGGCCGCAGCCCGTCGACGAGATCGCACCGCAGGACTTCGGCAAGCACGTCTCGCCGATGCTGACCACGGAGAAGTTCGAGGACTCGGCGGCGATCACCGGGATCGGCATGTCGAAGATCGGCAGGCGCCAGATGGTGCCGCCGCTGTCGCTGACCATCGACGCCTGCGAACAGGCGGTTGCCGACGCGGGTCTGACGTTCGACGACATCGACGGGCTGTCAACCTATCCCGGACTCGACATCGCGGGCATGGGTGAGGGCGGAGTCACCGCACTTGAGGGTGCCTTGGGTCTGCGCCCGGCCTGGATGAACGGCGGGATGGACACCTTCGGCCCCGGCGGCTCGTTGATCGCCGCCGTGATGGCCATCGCCACCGGCATTGCCCGCCATGTGTTGTGCTTCCGCACGCTGTGGGAGGCGACCTTCCAGCAGTTGATGAAGGAAGGCAAGATGTCGCCGCCGGGCGGTGCCCGCACCTCGAGCTGGCAGATGCCGTTCGGGGCGACGTCGGCGGCGCACACGCTCGCGTTGAACGCACAGCGCCACTTCGACCGGTACGGCACCACGCGGGAGACCCTCGGCTGGATCGCGTTGAACCAGAGGGCCAACGCGTCGCTGAACCCGACGGCGATCTATCGCGACCCGATGACCATGGACGACTACCTGAACGCCCGGATGATCACCACTCCGTTCGGGCTCTACGACTGCGACGTGCCGTGCGACGGTGCGATCGCGGTGGTCGTCTCGGCCGTCGACGTCGCAAAAGACATGCCGAAGAAGCCCGTGTTGTTCGAAGCAGTCGGCACCCAGATCATCGAACGGACCGACTGGGACCAGACCACGATGACCCACGAGCCGCAGGTACTGGGCCAATCGGCGCACATGTGGACGCGAACATCGTTGCGCCCCAGCGATGTCGACGTGGCCGAACTCTACGACGGCTTCACGTTCAACTGCCTGTCATGGTTGGAGGGGCTCGGGTTCTGCGGGATCGGTGAGGCGAAAGACTTCATCGACGGCGGCAAGGCCATCGCCCGCGACGGCGTGATTCCGCTCAACACCCACGGTGGCCAGCTCTCGCACGGACGCACGCACGGCATGGGGCTGATCCACGAGGCCGTTGTCCAGCTGCGCGGCGAGGCCGGCGAGCGCCAGGTGAAAGACGCGCGCGTCGGGGTGGTCAGCAGCGGCGGCCTGACGCCGAGTGGGGCCATCCTGCTGCGGACGGATGAGTAGCACCCCCGCGCACGTGAGGAGCAAAGGGACGCCACGCCCCCGCGTCGTCCTGGTGGACGGCGTGCCGATGTCGGCGTTGGTCGCTTCTGTACCGGAACCGAAGGCGGTCATCGTCGCGGTCCACGGCGGCGCCACGTCGGCGGCGTACTTCGACTGTCCCGGACGGCCCGAGCTGTCCCTGCTGCGCGCGGCCGCGGCCGACGGCTACACCGCGATCGCGCTGGACCGCCCGGGCTACGGCGCGTCGGCTTTCTACCACGACGACATGACCGAGCCGACCAGGCGCGTCGGGTTCGCGCTCGGAGCAGTAGACAAGATCCTCGGCGAGACTCCCCGCGGCGCAGGGCTTTTCCTCCTCGCGCACTCTGCGGGATGCGAGCTCGGGCTTCGCATGGCGGTCGACGAGCGAGCCGCCGACGTGCTGGGCGTGGAACTCTCGGGGACCGGGCTTCGGTATGGCGAGGAGGCGAAGGCCGTCATCAGCAAGGCGACCGCGACGTCGCGGCCCGCCGGTCTGCGGGACCTGCTGTGGCAGCCCACCGATCTCTATCCCCAAGAGGTTTTGACCAGCGGACTGTCGGCGCCGGGTGCGCCCTACGAAGCCGACGTCACCGCGAACTGGCCTCGTCGCGACTTCCCGGACATCGCGGGCCGGGTAACGGTTCCGGTCGAGTTCAGCGTCGCCGATCACGAGCGCGTGTGGGAGACGACGCCGGAGGCGACCCGAGCCATCGCCGCATTGTTCACGTCATCGCCCCGGGTCGTCGTCAACGAAATGCCGGACAGCGGCCACAATCTCAGCGTCGGCTGGAGCGCATGCGAATACCACCGCAGAGTGCTGGCGTTCGTCGACGCATGCGCCACACGCGAGGAATTGGAGGCGGGTTGATGCGCGTCGGCTTCATCGGACTCGGCAGCCAGGGCGCCCCGATGGCGCGCCGGATCGTCGACGGCGGATACGACCTGACGCTATGGGCGCGCAGGCCCGCCACCGTCCAACCGTTCGCCGACACCGCGGCGAAGACCGCGCAGTCACCGGCCGAGCTGGCGGCAGCCAGCGATCTGGTCTGCCTATGTGTCGTGGGCGACGACGACGTCAGGGACGTCCTCGGCGGCGACAACGGCGTGCTGGCCGGGCTGGCGCCGGGGGGAATCGTGGCCATTCACAGCACCGTGCATCCCGAAACCTGCCGAGAGGTGGCCAAGTCGGCTGAGCAGCAGGGCGTTTCGGTGATCGACGCGCCGGTGAGCGGCGGCGCCCCCGCCGCCGAGGAGGGCAAGCTGCTCGTCATGGCCGGCGGCGACAACGACGTCGTCGAGCGCTGCCGCCCTGTCTTTGCGACCTACGCCGACCCGATCGTCCACCTCGGTGCGCTCGGCAGCGGCCAGGTCACCAAGATCTTGAACAACCTGCTGTTCACCGCGAACCTCGGCGGCGCGATCAGCACTCTCGAACTAGGCGAAGCCCTTGGCATCGACCGCAATCGGCTGTGCGAGGTGCTTGCCAGCGGTTCGGCCGCCAGCAAGGCGCTCGGCAGCATCTCCGCCTTCGGCGGCACGCTGGACGGGCTCGCGCCAATCGCCGGCGCGCTGCTGCAGAAGGACGTCCGGCACGCCGCCAGCCTCGCCGACGCCGCACCCGCATCGCAGGGAGCGGTCTTCGACGCCGCCGACGCGGCCCTCAACGCGATGGACCATCCGCGGTGACCCGTGTCGGCTTCATCGGCACCGGGCGAATGGGCGCACCCATGGTGCGAAGGCTCGTCGAGGCCGGACACGACGTCCGCGCGCTCGGCAGAACACCCGAGAAGCGCGATGCGGTTGCGGATTTGGGGGCATATGCGGTCGCCGAGCCTGCCGCCGCCGCTGAGGGAGCCGAAGCCGTCGTCATCTGCGTCTTCACCGACGAGCAGGTACAGCAGGTGTGTCTCGACGAAGGCCTCGTCGCTGCGATGTCCCCCGACGCCGTGCTCGTGCTACACACCACGGGAAGCCCACGCACCGCCAAGACGGTCGCCGCTCGCGGCATCACCGTTGTCGACGCTCCGGTCAGCGGAGGTCCGCATGACATCGCCGCCGGCCGGGTAACGCTGTTCGTCGGTGGCGACGACGACGCGGTGGCGCGCGTCCGCCCGCTGCTGAGCACCTACGGCGATCCGATCCTGCACGTCGGTCGGACCGGTACCGGCCAGTTGGTGAAGCTGGTCAACAACGCGCTCTTCGCCGCCCAGATCGGGCTGGTTGCCGAGGGGGTGCGACTCGGCGGCCTGCTCGGTATCGACGAGCAGGCGCTGCTCGAAGCGCTGACGCACGGCAGTGCGGGCAGCCGGGCGCTGGGCAACATCGCGAGGGCGGGATCCGCCGCGGCCTTCATCGACGCCGTCGGCGACTTCATCGGCAAGGACGTCGCGGTGGTCCGCAAGACTGTCGCCGAATTGGGCGGCGACCTCGGCGCACTGGACGGAATTGTCAACGCCGGCCTTAGGTGATGAGACACATTTCCCGAATGTCTCATTCTCTTTTGTGAAAACGCCATTACCGCTAGGGTTACAAGCCAACAGCCATTCGTAATGGACCTCGTGCCATTAGCACTGCTCAGGAGCGTTTAATGACTCAGGCGAAGCTCGTTTTCGACCCCTTTTCTCAGGACTTTTTCAACGGGGCCTACGAGACCTACCGCCGCATGCGCGACGAGGCGCCGGTCTATTACAGCGAGGAGCACGACTTCTACGCGCTGACCCGGCATGAGGACGTCGCACCGGCATTCAAGGACTTCGACACCTACTCCTCGAAGTACGGCGTCGACCTCGCCTCGATCAGAAACGGGCTGCCGACCGACAACGGCGCTCGCATGATCATCTTCATGGACCCGCCCGAGCATCGGAACATGCGGAGCCTGCTCAACAAGGTGTTCACCCCCCGCGCGATTCTGGCGCAGCGCGACAACGTGATTCACAAGGTGGAGAAGTACCTCAGCCGGCTCGACCCCAACGGCTTCGATGCGGTCCAGGAATTCACCGCGCCGTTCCCCGTCGAGGTGATCACCGCCATGCTCGGGGTACCCGAAGACGAAGCTCAGCAGGTCCGCCACTGGATCGACGAGTCGCTCCATCGCGAGATCGGCCAGGTCGAAGCCGGCGAGGGCGCGATGGAGGCCAACGTCAACACCGCGATGTTCTACTACGACCTGGTGCAGAAGCGGCGGGCCGAACCGCAGGACGACCTGTTCACGAAGCTCATCGAAGCCGAGATCGAGCGTGAGGACGGCAACCTGGATAAGCTCGACGATCTCGAGATCGCCGCCTTCGCAACGCTGTTGGGTGCGGCGGGCGCCGAAACGGTGACCAAGCTGGTCGGCAACGCCGTCTACATGTTCGGCAAGAACCCCGACCAGTGGCAGAAGCTCCAGGAGGACCGCAGCAAGATCCCGGCCGCCGTCGAGGAACTGCTGCGCTACGAGGCGCCCTCGCAGTACAACGTCCGCCGCAACATGCGCGATGTGCACCTGCACGGCACGACGATCCCCGAGGGCAGCCCCGTGTTCCTGATCGGTGGCTCGGCCAACCGCGATGAGCGAGCGTGGACCGACGCGGACAAGTTCGACATCGACCGCGACCGCACCGAAGCGCAGAACCTCGGCCTCGGCTACGGAATCCACAGCTGCCTCGGCGCCGCGCTGGCCCGCCTGGAAAGCTCGATCGCGCTGGAGAAACTGCTCGACTTCATGCCGAGCTTCGAAGTCGATTTCGACAACTGCACCCGCGTCCAGATGCAGAATGTGATCGGCTGGAAGAACGTTCCCGTGAAGGTCGTGCGATGAGCGCTCGCGCGAAGAGCGGAGGGCACCGATGACACAGAAGATCGAAGTCGACTTCGGCCTGTGCGAGAGCAACGGGATATGCATGGGCATCATCCCCGAGGTGTTCGACCTCGACGATCAGGACTATCTGCACGTCTTGCAGGACGAGGTGACGCCGGAGAACGAGGACCGGATCCGCGAAGCGGTCCGGCAGTGCCCACGGCAGGCCATCTCCATCCGCGAAGAATGATGCGCGCGTAGCGATGCGATTCGTGTTCGTACACGGCGGTTTTCACGCCGCCTGGTGCTGGGACCACACGATCGCCGAGCTGCAGCGCCTCGGCCACGACGGCGTCGCCGTCGACCTGCCCGGCCACGGCGCCCTGGTCGACGAGGAGTCGACGCTGGCCAACCGCAGGGCTGCGATCGTCGCCGCCGTAGAACCTGGCGACGTCCTCGTCGGACATTCCGGCGGCGGATTCGATGCCACGCTGGCCGCCGACGCCGTCCCCGATCGTGTCAGCCACATCATCTACCTCGCCGCCGCGCTCCCGCGGGAGGGACGCACCTATCCCGAGGCGATGGCGATGCGGGACTCAGATGACGAGCTAGGCGACGATTTCGACGCCGACGTCGGAGAGATGTTGTCCTATCTGAAGTTCGATGACGACGGCGCCATGACTTTCGCGGACTTCGATGGCGCGTGGAAGTACTTCTACCACGACTGCGACGAGGCCACCGCCCGCTGGGCGTTCGACCGGCTCGGCCCGGAACGGTTCGGCGACACCACGGTCACACCGGTGTCGGTACCGAACTTCTGGAGCGCCGACCTGCCGCGCAGCTTCATCCGGTGTCTGCAGGACCGCTCGATGCCGCGCTGGCTGGCCGACACGGTCACCCGCAGGCTGGGAGTCGAGCAGCTGACGATCGACACGTCGCATTCGCCGTTCCTCAGCCGGCCGCGGGAGCTGGCCGAGTTACTCGTGCACGCGACGACCACCGAGCCGACGGGCCCGCTGATCCCGAACTGACGGCTCAGCCCAGGCCGTGCAGGATGACGCCGTTGCAGTCGGCGGCGGCCTGCCGAAGCTTCACCGCCTCCTGGTAGGCGTCCGAGTAGTACCACTCGCGAGCCGCGTCCTCGGACTCGAATTCCAGGAGAACGGTCTGGGTGCCGTGCCAGCTGCCTTCGATCACCTCGGCCTTGGTGTCGAACGACAGCAGCGTCGCGCCGGCCATCGCCTGGCTCGCCAACTTGCCGTATTCGGCCATCCCGGCCGGATCCTTCACGTCCTCGGTGATGACGATGTATGCCTTTGGCACTCGAATCTCCTTGAATGTTGGTCGGCACCGCCGACGTGATTCTCAGTCGGTTTCGACGATCGCTTGTTCGGGACAGTTGACGATGGCTTCTTTGGCCGCGTCTTCGAGGCCGGCGGGCACCTCTTCGGGGTCGGCGACGGCGTAGCCGTCGTCGGTCATGCTGAACACGTCGGGGCACAGCGTCAGGCACATGCCGTGGCCGCGACAGCGGTCCGCGTCGACGGTGACTTTCACGAGGCGCCGTCCACGACGTCGAACTCCAGATGCAGTTCGGTGAGTCCGCGCAGGATGTACGTCGGAATGTATTGATAACGGCGGCTTCCGGCCGGCCCGTGGTGCGCCTCGCTGATGCGGATGTCGATGGTGCGATCCAGCAGCCGTTCCAACCCGACCCGGGTCTCCGCGCGCGCCAGCGGTGCGCCGGGGCAGCTGTGGATGCCGCGGCCGAAAGCCAGATGCTGGCGTGCGTTCTTACGCTCGGGATCGAAGGTGTCCGGGTCGTCGAACCGGCGCGGGTCACGGTTGGCCGCACCGTTGACCACCATCACCGTGCAGCCGGCACCGAGGGCTTCGTCGCCGACGGTGGTCGGCACCCGGGACAGCCGGAAGTCACCCTTGACCGGGCTCTCGATACGCAGGCACTCCTCGATGAAGTTCGACAGCAGGCTGCGGTCGCTGCGCAGCCTCTGCTGGATGTCGGGTTGATCGCCCATCACCTTCAACGCGGTGGACAGCAGTCGCACCGTGGTCTCCTGCCCGGCAGAGAAGACGTTCGTAGCCACCCGCACGACGTCGCCGACCTCGGGCATGGTGCCGTCGGGGAAGGTCGCCGTCGCCAGCCCGGTCAGCACGTCGTCGCGGGGCTCGCGGCGGCGGTCTTCGACATAGGTCGCGAACACCTCGTAGAGGTACTCCAGCGGTGTCTTGTTCATCGTCTTGTCGGCATTGCCCACCGCGCTGCCATGCGTGCCGCGCGCCAGCCGCTCGAGGAGCTCGGCGCGGTCTTCGTCGGGCACGCCGAGCAGGTCGGCGATGACGCGCAGCGTGAACGGTCCCGCGAAGCCCTTGATGAACTCGCCCTCGCCGGGCGCGAGGAAGTCGTCGAGGATGTCGTCGGCGAGCTGCCACATCGCGTCCTCGTTCTCCTTGAGGCGCTTCGGCGTGATCAGCCGCATCAGCAGGGCGCGGTGGTTCGTGTGCGTCGGCGGGTCCAGCGTCGGCAGCTGGTCGCTGAACGGAATCTCATCGCGATGCTCGATGATGGTCTCGGTGACGTCGTCGCCTTCGAGCGGCACCGGGAAGCCGGGGAACGGTCCGGTCACCGAGACGCAGGACGAGAATGTGTCCGCGTCGTTGTAGACGTCGACAGCCTCCTGCCAGCCCGTCACCATGGTGACGCCGTAGTGGTCCTCGCGGCTGACCGGGCACTTGTTGCGAAGTGCCTCGTAGAACGGGTACGGGTCGTCGGTGAGACGGCGGTCCCGGAAAAAGTCGACTGAGGTGAGGTCCTCCGCCATTGCTACTCCATGATCTCGGATGAAGAGAACGTGATTCTCATCTGCGGGTATTAGATTTCCACAGCGGCCGGCCGCCGTCAACGAGGGGGTCTGCTACTGAATCGGCTCGTCGCCCAGGACGGTCGTGCGGAGCATCTCCCGCGGCGAGTCGGGGTCATAGGGCGCCGCGCGGTGCAGCACGCCGCGGTTGTCCCAGATCACGGTGTCGCCGACCGACCAGGTGTGGCTGTACACCTGGTCGGGCGCGGTGGCGCGGTCGAGCAGGTCGGCCAGCAGCGCCGTCCCCTCATTGCGGTCCATTCCGACGATGTAGTCGGCCGACGCGCCGAGTACTAGGGATTTGCGGCCGCTGCGGTGCGTCCAGACCAGTGGATGGGTGTGGGTGCGCCGCGAGCGCCATTTCGCCAGCACCTCCGGTGACGGGTCGGGCGTGACGCGGCGCTGGGAGGCTTCCAGCGAGTGCACGACCCGCAGTGACCCGTACCGCTCTTTTTCTGAGCCACTCAACGAGTCGTAGGCCGCGTACGAACTCGCGAACTCGGTCTCGCCGCCGACCTCGGCGACCTGCTTTGCCGAGAGCACGGTGGCCATCTGCGGAAAGGTGTCCTCGATCGGTGTGCAGCCGTCGATATGCCAATCGAAGGTGGCGAGCAGGTAATCCGCCGATGAGTTCTTCGACTTGTCCAGCGTCACCGGGTAGATGCCGGCGACGGGATGGTGGCCGTCGGAGGAGTGGTCGATTTCGCCGAGCCTCCGGCAGAACGTCACCTGCGCTGCGGGTGTCAGGCCAAGCCCCGGGAAGACCAGCACTCCGTTGTCTTCGAGCGCATTGCGCACCCCCGCGCCGAGTGCGTCGTCGCCGGCCAAGCGGTTGGAGTCCACACCGAGAACCTCGGCGCCAACGGAGTCGGTGAGCTTGTTGATCGTCAGCACGCTCATGGCACCGGCGCTCCTATCCGATCGATCACGGCGTCCGCGGAGTCGGTGGGCTTCTGCGTACCGAAGACCTCGATGGCCATCGACACCATGATCATCGAATAGATGAGGTGCAGGAGATTGAGCGCATCATCGGGCAGGTCGTCGAGCGGGAACTTGTCGCAGTAGTCGATCGCCTCCTCGAAGCAAGGGGTGAACGTGTCGTAGAACTCGCGCAGTTCGGGCATCGGCGTGGCCAGCCGCGCTTCCCACCGCTCGGGTTCGGTTGGCAAGCACCACTTGTCGGCGAACCGGTCGAGTTCGGCAAAGGCACTGGGAAGGCGCTTGTCGGACATGGTCACACCTCCACCGGACTGCGTTCGCGCTGATAGTCCTCGACCCAGTCGACGGCCACCTTGTGCAGATGGCGCACCAGGATCTCCTGGTCGTTGAGCGGAAAGTCGTCGACGACGCCGTACTCGAGCGCGGCCTGCGTGCCGCCCAACATGCCTGCGTCCTGCAGCGCGAACTCCTTGAGCACCACCGAGGCGACCTCGTGTTCGATGCGCTCACGGACGGTGCGGGCCGGATGAAATGCGTTGTAGGCCTCGAACTTATGCGTGTTGTGGGATGTCGGCCAGTACCGGTACAGCAAGTACCAGCCGTGGTAGATCAGGATCTCGAGGTTCGGGAAGATCTGGAAGTTGGTGATGCCCCACGGCTCGATTCCGCCCGGATTGAGCCCTGCCGACTGATGCGTCTCCGGCGTGCGCCACGGCCCCACCAGCCCACTGCGCGTGACCCGTTCGACCGGGTACATGTATTCCGGATCGAGCAGCCACCGGCGGGTACCGGCCGTGGACACCAACCGGTGCGGACCGTCGATCTGGAAGTGGCCGCATTCGAATGCGGCGTTGGGCTGCCGAACGGCCGTCGGCACCTGCTGCGAGTGCAGCGACGGCACGTGGTAGTACTCCTGGAAGGCATCGGCGAAGATCTTCCAGTTGCTGTTGTTATGAGCGACGAAATCGTAACGCTCGGTCATCATGTCGAACGGATAGTCGTCCAGGGCGGTGATCATCGGCCCCAGGAACTCACGCAGGGTCTGGCGTGGTTCGGGATCGAGGTTGATGAAGATGAAGCCGTTCCAGATGTCGCAGTTGACCGGCCGCAGTCCGTACTGGGTGGTGTCGAGGTCGAAAAACTCACCGGGCTGCTGCACAAACGTGAGGGCGCCTTCGAGATCGTAGCGCCAGCCGTGATACTTGCAGGTGAACTGCCGACAGGCGCCGGCCACCTCCTCGTTGGGAAAGTCGTTCCACACCAGCTTGTTCCCGCGATGGCGGCAGACGTTGTAGAAGGCGCGGATCTGTGCGTCCTTACCCTTCACCACGATCACCGATGTCCTGGCGGCGTCGATCTCCTTGGTGAAATAGCTACCGACGCGCGGAAGTTCCTCCACCCGGCCGACATTCAGCCATGCGCGTTTGAAGATCGCCTCGCACTCGAGTTCGTAGAACTCCGGTGACGTCGAGTCGCGAAACGAGACGGGACCGGTCCCGAGTTCGGGATAGTGCTCGGTCCAGCTTCCCTCAGGTGGCTTTGGCCACGTACCCATGCGAACCTCCTGTCACAGCACCTGACCGCCGTTGACGCCCAGGACCTGACCGGTGATGAAGCCGGCCCGCTCGGAACACAAGAACCCGACCGCCGCGGCGATATCCTCACCGGTGCCGAGATGGCCGACCGGAATGGCCGCCGCCATCTGCTCGTTCGACGGCAGGTGGCCCGCAGCCTGCCCCTGGTGCTGCATCGGCGTCTCGATACCCGACGGCGGCACGTTGTTGACCGTGATGCCCATCGGGCCATATTCGCGGGCAAGCGATTTCGTCAACGACAGCAACGCACCCTTGCTGGCGGCGTAGTGCGCCATCTTCGGTGAGCCGCGTTGGGCGCTCGACGACGAGATCATCACGATGCGGCCCCAGCCGGCGTCGAGCATGTCGGGCACCGCGACCTGACAGCAGTGGAACGTCCCGGTCAGGTTCACCGCGATCAGGCGCTCCCAGTTATCGATGGTGATCTCGGTGAACGGCGCGAAATCCACCGCACCGGCGCTGGTGACCAGGATGTGCACCGGGCCGAGCTCGGAACGGACTTTGGCGAACGCCTCTTCGACGGCTGAGCGGTCACTGACATCGGCGGCGACGGCCAGCGCCGTCACCCCGTGCGCGCGCAGGTCCTCGCAAACCCGTTGTGCAGCTTGGGCGTCGATGTCCATCACGGCGACCTTGTGCCCGCGCCTGCCGAGCTCGTGACAGGTCGACGCCCCCATGCCGGAAGCGCCTCCGGTGACCACCGCTACTCTGCTCATTTCTCGGCTTCCGTTCGCTCCGGTCCTCGCTGCGCTGCGATCCTCACTCGCGGTCGCCTTCGGTCATCGCCGCGACTTCCGCTTCCCTAGTAGTCATAGGTGAACCGCACCGACGGGCTGGTCGGCAGCGCCTGGCAGGTGAGCACGTATCCCTCGGCAACCTCGTCGTCCTCGAGCGCGTCGTTGTTCACCATCCGGGCGCTGCCCTCCGTGAGGCGCGCCATACAAGTTCCGCAGGAACCGGTTTCGCACGAATACGGTGCCTGCAGCGCGTGGGAGCGCGCGGTCTGCAGCAGCGTGTCGCCGTTGCGGTATTTCGCCGTCGTGGTCCGGCCGTCGAGTTCGATGACGACCTCTTCGGTCGCAGCGACGGCGACGTGGGTTCCGCTGTCCTCGCTCATCAATGTCGACATTATCAAGTACTTGTCATTGTTATCAACTGGTTGCTAGTCGGGGCCGATATGGTCGGTGTGCAGTTTGTGACCCGTGCCTTGCTCGATCACCCGTCCGAGCAGTTCCCGCAGTGTTTCCTGCTCCTCGGAGCTGAGCACGTCGAACACCTTGGCGTGCGCGTCGATCGCGTCGCTGACAACGGCTTCGGCGACCTTGCGACCCTGGTCGGTCAGGAAAGCCTGCAGTATCCGGCCGTGTTGCGGATCCTGCTTTCGCTCGACCAGCCCGCGCCGCTCCAGCTCCTTGAGGGCGAGCTGCACCCCCTGCGGACTGATCAGCAGCCGGCGCGCCAGATCGGCACCGGACAGTCCGGGCTCGGTGGCCAGCTGTCGCAGCATGCCGATCTGTGCCGTGCTGACCCCGTGCTCGCTGACCGCATCGTTCACCGTCGTCAGCGAGAAGTACCACGCCTGCTTGAGCAGCCAGAGGATGTTGTCTGTTTGTTCCACGCTCGCCTCCTTACAGCTCGCGCTTGTAGACCACGCCGTTTTTCATCACGAATCCCACGTCGAGCGTGGTGCCGATGTCGCGGGACGGATCACCGGGCACGGCGATGATGTCGGCGAGGAAGCCGGGCGCGATGCGGCCGAGTTCGGCGTCGGCCTCGATCAGCTCTGCGCTGGTGATCGTCGCGGCCCGCAGCGCCTCCATCGGGGTCATTCCGCGATCCACCAGAGCGCAGAGCTCTTTTGCGTTCTGCCCGTGTGGGATTGCCGGCGCGTCGGTGCCGCAGGCGATCTTGACCCCCGCCGCGATCGCCTTCGGCAACATCGCCTGCGCCCGCGGGAAGACCTCCCTGGCCTTCTTGCGCAGTTCCGGTGCGATCCGGTCGACGGCCATCGCCTCGGTGAGGTAGGTGGTCGAGACGAGGAAGGTGCCGTGGTCGACCATCATCTGGATGGTTTCGTCGGTGGCCAGGAAGCCGTGTTCGATGCAGTCGATCCCCGCCCGGATACAGGCTCGAATGGCACTGTCCCCCACGGCATGTGCGGCAACGCGCACGCCCGCGCGGTGAGCCTCGTCGGCGATCGCGGCGAACTCCTCGTCGGAGTACTGCTGTGCGCCCGGCGCGGTGCTGTGCGACATCACACCGCCGGATGCGGATACCTTGATCAGCTTGGCGCCGTGCCGGATCTGATACCGCACGCAGGCGCGCACATCGTCGACGCCGTTGGCGATGCCCTCCGCGACGGACAGCGGCATGATGCCCGGCGCGAGGCGCTGGAACACCGTCGGGTCGAGGTGTCCGCCGTACGGTGTGACGGCGTGGCCGGCGGGATAGATGCGCGGGCCGACATGCCAGCCCTGTTCGATCGCGCGCTGCAGGGCAACGTCGAGCAGGTAGCCACCCGTCTTGACCATCAGACCGAGGTTGCGCACGGTGGTGAAGCCGGCTTCCAGCGTGGTGCGGGCATTCACGGCTGCGCGCAGTGTGCGGTAGACCGGATCGTCTTGCACACCATGCATCGGATTGGGCAGGCCGTCCGGTCCGCCGGGACCCCCGATGAGCAGGTTGAGCTCCATGTCCATCAGGCCAGGCAGCAGCGTGACGTCGCCGAGGTCGATATCGGTCGAATCCGCGGGCAGCTCTGGAGGATTCACCGACTGAATCCGCTCGCCGTCGACGACGACGACGGCCGGCGAGTGCACCTGCCCCGCTTCGACGTCGGCCCACCGCTCGGCGCGCAGGACGATCGGGGCTGTCATGGCACGGGTTCGGAGAGGCAGTCCAGCGACGCGGCGCCGGAATCGGGGACGCGCGGCTGCTTCCAGCACTCGACGGGGAACGACACCATGATCATCGAATACAACAGATGCATCAGGTTCAGCACGTCGTCGGGCAGGTCGTCGAGCGGAAACTTGTCACAGTAGGAGATCGCTTCCTCCGCGCGCGGCGTCACGGCGTCATAGAACGCCTGCATATCGGCCATCGACGTGGACAGCCGCTTCGCGTACCGCTCCGGCTCCGATGGCAGACACCACTCGGAAAACCGTTCCAGGTCGGCGAATTCGGTCGGCAGCTTCGCGGTCATCGCGGCGCCACCTCCACAGTCTTGCGCTGGTACTCGTCCACCCATGCGGCGGTCTCCTGGTGCAGGTGGCGGATGAGCACCTCCTGATCGCACAGCAGGAATTTGTCCACGACCTGTGATTCGACCATCGACTGGGTGGCCTCCAGCGTGTTGGCGTCCTGCAGCCCGTACTCCTTGAACGACACCGCCGCCAATTCCTGCGCGATCCGTTCCCTGGGTGTGCGCGGCTGGGGGAAGTACAGCGTGCCTTCGAAGATGTGCGAGTTGTACGACGTCGGCCAGTAGTGGTAGGTGAGGTACCAGCCCTGGCCCCAGACCAGGATCACGAAGTTCGGAAACAGCTGGAACGAATCCAGCCCCCACGGATCGCATTTGGCCGGGTTGAGACCTGCGGGCATCTCACCCAGATCGGGTGCATCCCACGGTCCGAACAACCCGCTCTGGCAGATCTCGTCCATCGGCTTGCGCATCTCGGAGTCCATCTCCCAGGCACGGATACCCGATGTGCTGACCAACCGGTGCGGTCCGTCGATGCGGTAGTGCGGCGCCTCGAAGCCCGCTTCGGCGGCGGCCTTCGAATACTTCGCGGGCGACTGGTTCGCGTGCAGCACAGGTGCGTGATAGAACTCCTGGAACGCGTCCATGTAGAGCTTCCAATTCGCCTTGACCTCTGAGCGGTAGTAGAACCGCGACGTCAGCCGATCGAACGGGTAGCCCTCCAGTCCGGTGATCATCGGGCCGAGGAAGTCGCGCAGGCTCTGTTCGGGCTCGTTCGCGAAGTTGACGAAGATGAAACCTTCCCACACGTCGCAGTGCACCGGCACCAGCCCGTAGCGGGCCTTGTCCAAGTCGAAGAACTCGCCTTCCTGCTGGACGAAGGTGAGGTTGCCGTCCAGGTCGTAGCGCCAGGCGTGGTACTTGCACGTGAATTGCTTGCAGAAGCCGCTGGTCTCCTCGAGCGGCATGTCGTTCCACACCAGCTTGTTGCCGCGGTGCCGGCAGATGTTGTGGAACGCCTTCACCTCGCCCGCGTTGTTACGCACCATGATGATCGACGTGTTGACGACCTTGAGTTCTTTGGTGAAGTAGCTGCCCTTGCGCGGAAGTTGTTCGACGCGACCGACGTTCAGCCACGCCCGCTTGAACACAGCCTTGCGCTCGGCCTCATAGAACTCGGGGCTGATCGAGTCCTCGTAGGACACCGGCTCGGTTCCCAGTTGCGGATAGTGCTGCGTCCAACTGCCTTCTGCCGGTTTGGGGAATCGCGCCATTGCCTACTCCATTCTCCGGATGGCTGCCGGGCCGACGGTATATGCTTCCGGCCATAATCGCAAGTAGTTGATATTGCCGTCGTCCAGGCCGGGTGCCGCCAGCGTGAACCCACTGCGAAAATCTCTGCAAAAGTTCGCAATGGCTTCACACTCGCCGATCAGCGCAGTCTCAACGCGTCGGCAACCCGAGGACGCGCTGGGCGATGATGTTGCGCTGAATCTCCGAGGTGCCGCCCGCGATCGTTCCCGCGAAGCTGCCGATGTAGCGTGTGAACCAGCCCGCGGTGAATTGGCCTGGGCTGTAGGGGTTGTACGGCGCGGTCATCGCGGGGTCGCCAAGGCCGTCGACCCCAGTCGCCTCCAGAACGTGACGGTAGGCGTTCTGCTCCGCTTCCGACCCCAGCACCTTGAGCACCGACAATCCGGCGGTATCCCCCTCACCGCGCGCAGCCTTGGCCAGCGCGGCCGACCCGAGCAGGCGCAGCGCCTGATAGTCCATCGCGATGCTCGCGAACTGGTCTCGCTCCAAGGCGCCGGCCGGCCGGAAACTCTCGAGCGTTTGACCCAACCGGTTGGCGAACTGCAGCCACATCATCGTGCGTTCGTGACCGAGTGAGCCGTTGGCCACCATCCACCCACCGCCCCGCGGGCCGACCAGATTTTCGGCCGGCACCACGACATCGGTCAGGAAAACCTCGTTGAAGTCGATGTCGTTGCGGTCGTACACGCACGCGAAGGGCCGACATGTCACCCCGGCTATATCGGTCGGAATCAGAAGCGCGCTGATTCCCTTGTGTTTGGGCGCGTCAGGGTCGGTGCGGACGAACGCGAGGATGACGTCGGCGTCGTGCGCACCCGAGGTCCAGACCTTCTGACCGTTGACGACAAAGTGGTCGCCGGCCAGCACCGCGCGCGTCGCCAGGCCCGCAAGGTCCGATCCCGCGCCGGGTTCGCTCATGCCCAGCGACGCCGTCATCTCGGCGCGCAGGATCGGCACCGCCCATCGCCGCTTCTGCTCGTCGGTGCCGAACGACAGCAGCGAGGCCGCGATGATGCCGACGCCCTGCGGGTTGAATGCGTGGTAGATGCGTCGCCGCGACAGTTCCTCGCGGTGCACGAACTGCTGCAGAACGTCTGCGTTGCGACCGCCGAACTCCGGCGCGTTCCCAGGCAGCAGCCAGCCGTGGTCGAACTGCAGTCGCTGCCAGCGCTTCGACCACTCCGGCACATGCGACGTCGAGCGGGAGCGTTCCGCGGCCGCGTCGGCCTCGGCAGGCAGATATTCATCGAGGAAGGCGATGAACTCCGCGCGGAAGGCCTCGACGTCGTCATCGAACCGCAGTTGCACAAGGTCAACATATCAAGTACTTAACATTTGGGTGGCGATGCGCTATGACTGATGGGTGCTAGACGGCGAGAAGATCCTGATCACCGGCGCGACCGGCAAGATCGCCTTTCCGATCGCACGCGCTCTCGCGGAGCGCAACGAGGTGTGGGGCGCCGCGCGCTTGAGGAACCCGGCAGACCGCGACAAGCTGGCGGCAGCAGGCATCACGCCGTTCGCGCTCGACATCGCCGAACCCGACTTCAGCCGATTGCCAAGCGATTTCGGCTACGTCTTCCATGCGGCCGTGGACCCCGGTGCCGACGACTGGACGAGGTGCGTGACGACGAACGCCCACAACTCCGGCGAGCTGCTGCACCATTGCCGAACCGCCAAGGGCTTCGTGTTCTGCTCGACGGGATCGATCTACGGCTACCAGGGCCACCGCCCGCTACGGGAAACCGACCCGCCGGGTGTGCCGCTGCGGCCCAACTACAGCTTCTCGAAGATCGCCGCCGAGGCGGTGTGTACGTGGGTCGCGGACCGATACAACATTCCGTTGACCATCATCCGGATCTGCTCGACCTACGGGCCCGAGGGAGGCGCCCCGGCCGATCGCCTCGATGCGATGTTGGCGGGGAAGCCGATTCGGCTGCACCCCGATAAGCCGAACAACTACAACCCCATCTACGAGGACGACTACGTCGAGCTGGGAATCCGGGCGATGGAGGTCGCCGCCACTCCCCCGGTCGTCGTCAACTGGGCGGGCAGCGAGACCGTCAGCGTCGAGGACTACTGCGCGTACATGGGAGAACTCGTCGGCGTCGAGCCTGTCTTCGAATACACGCCCGATGCGCATACGCCGCTGTGGCCCGACGTGACCCGGATGCACGAGATCCTCGGCCAGACGAAAACGCCGTGGCGCGAGGGCTTTCGGCGCATGATCGCCGCCCGCCATCCCGAGATCGAGCTGCCGGAAGGCCCGCAATGACACTTCCAGGAACTCCCTCCGACCAGGTCGATGGTGTGCTTGCCACGGGGCGCGGCGACATCGGAACGCTGTTCGTCTCGATGGCGCGGCGCCATCCGGACGGTCTCGACGCCGAGTACCTGCGCTGGCACACCCTCGACCATCGGCCCGAGCAGCATCGACTCGGCGGTGTGCGCGCGTCACTGCGGCTGGTGTCGACACCCGCGTGCCGGGCCGCGCGTGCCCACAGCGACGAGCGATTCGACGAGATCGACCACGTCATGACCTACTTCTTCACCGATCAGGGCGGGCTGACGGCATTCCTGCACCTGTCCTCGGCGCTGGGCGGCGCCGATCGGAAACTGCCTCTGCTTCCACCGGTCCAGCGCGGTGTCTACGCGATCGAACACAAAGCGGCAGCGCCGCGGATCAAGATCGGTGCCGACGTGCTGCCGTGGTGGCCCGCACAGAGTGTGTACCTCCTGCTGGAGTCCGGCACGGCCGACCCGACCGATCTCGTCGACGTCGACGGAGTCGGTGGCGTGTGGACGGTGGCGTCGCAAGATGTCGATGCGCGTCTTGCGAGTGCGCCCGCGGGCCAGCTACTCACTTACTGTTTTCTCGACGATAATCCTGTCGCGGTAGCAGAACGCCTGCAGCCAGTGCTCACCGCACGATGGAAGCAAGCCGGCATTGAACCGCTGCTTGCCGCGCCGTTCTACCCGGTAGTGCCTTACGAGTGGGATCGCTATGTGCCCTAGGAGTTTTGCATGCGCGTCGGCTTGATGGTCGGCTCCGACAAGGAGCGTTCACGGGCGGACCGGCTCGACGGTCTGCTCGCCGACGGTCAAGCCGCCGAGGACCAGGGTTTCGCTTCGTTCTGGATCCCCCAGGTGCCCGGCTATCTCGACGCGATGACGGCCGTCGCGCTTCTCGGCCACGTCACCGAGCGCATCGAGATCGGGACGGCCGTGGTCCCACTACAGACCCGGCACCCGCTCATCCTCGCGCAGCAGGCATTGACCACACAGGTCGCGTGCGCGGGCCGGTTCGCCCTCGGTGTCGGCCCCTCCCACCACTGGATCATCAGCGATCAACTCGGACTGCCCTACGACAAGCCGGCACGGCTGGTTCGCGACTACCTGGACGTGCTGGACGCGGCGTTCGCCGGTCCCGGGGCGGTCGCCGTCGACAACGAGAGCTTTTCGGTGCACAGCCCAATCGATGTCACCGACGCGTACGAGGTGCCGGTGCTCGTAGCGGCTCTCGGACCGACCATGCTGCGAATCGCCGGCCAGCGCACGGCCGGAACCATCCTGTGGATGGCGGACGAGCGCGCGATCGGTGACTACGTGGTACCGCGCATCACCGAAGCGGCGAAGTCCGAAGGGCGATCCGAAGTCCGAGTCGTCGCAGGCGTTCCCGTCGCGCTGTGCGCCAGGAACGAGGTGAACGACGCCCGCGCGTACGCCAGCGAGGTGCTCGGACACGCCGACTTCTCCCCGAACTACGTTCGGTTGCTCGAGCACGGCGACGCCGCCGACGTCGGTGACACCATGGCCGCGGGCGACGAGTCGGCCGTGCTCGCACGTCTGCGCCAGTACCGCGACGCCGGTGTCACAGATCTCGCGGTCCGAGTGGTGCCTCTCGGCGATGACGCGAGCCAACGCAGTATGTCGCGCAGGCGCACTCAAGCGTTCGTGGCGTCGCTGGTCGCCGAGTTCGCCTCGGGGACATAGTTCCCCATGAATTCAATGGGCACCCCGCCCATGGTGCAGAAGAACAATTCGATTCCCGGCGTACCGGTGTCGAACACCGTGACGTCGCCGGCGAATGTCTTCGCCGCATCATAGGTTCCGCGGAACTCATCGGTCAGAAACGACAATGCGGCCAAGCCCTCCGGCGCGACCTGCCTGAGGTGCTCCGGCACGTCGAGCACCTCGATGAGGCCCGCGTCACCGCTGCCGACCATCGTCACATCCGCACCGTCGGATGGCGGCCAACCCAGTGTGTTCTCCAGAACGTCACCAGGCACCCGCAGCGAGAACTGCACCTCCATCCCGACGACGTCGGTCAGGAACTTGATGAAGGTCCCAGCCGAGTGGCTTCGCATGATGACGTGATGCAGGTGCTTTGCCATCTTTAAATAGTTAGACATGCGTTAACTATTTGCAAGGGCCAATCTGGCTGTTACTGTGCGCTTGTGCCAAAGAGCAGCACGGCCGCCGTCGCTGACGGTGGTCAACGTCGGGCCTCCTTCCAGCGGGCCCGCTCCACCGAGACCAAGCGGTCGTTGGTGCAGGCGGCGATGGCACTGTGGCGCACGAACGGGTACGCCAAGACGACGGTCGCCGACATCTGCCGGGCCGCGGGCGTATCCCGCGCGCTGTTCTACTTCTACTTCCCGGCCAAGGAAGACGTGCTCTTCGAGGTCGGACTGTTGTCCACCCGCGCCGCGCAGAAGACGGTGCACCAGCACCTGGCGGGTGACTACGACGTACCTGCGGTCATCGCCCAGGCGCTGCGCAGCCTCGAGCGCTCGATGTCCCGCAACCCGCGCGAGCTGATCGTCGAAACAATCCTGGAGGGCTACCGCCAGGAGCAACTCATCCTCACCGGTGAGCGGTCCGACGATGCCGACGCCGACATGTTCGGCGAACTGTTCATCAGGGCGCAGGCCGACGGCAAGCTGGCCCGGCACATCGACGTGCCCCACCTCTCGAGGCTTGCTCAGATGCACGTCAGCGAGGGCGTACGACACTGGGCCCTCGGCAGTTTCGGCGAACGTTCCTTCGCCGAGGTGGTAGCACGCGACATCGCCGCCCTGATCGCCGGATTCAACCAAGACCCCTGACAGATCGAAGGAGACGCACAATGGCGTGGGATTTCGAAACCGACCCCGAGTATCAGAAGGAGCTCGACTGGGTCGATCAGTTTGTCCGTGACGAGATCGAACCGCTCGACCTCGCCTTCCCTCACCTGCAGTTCACACCGCCGGACGACAACCGCCGCAAGGTCATCGACCCGCTCAAGGAGGAGGTCAGGCGACGCGGTCTGTGGGCCACGCATCTCGGCCCCGAATTGGGTGGGCAGGGCTACGGACAGCTCAAGCTCGCACTGCTGAACGAGATCCTGGGCCGGTCACAGTGGGCGCCGATCATCTTCGGCTGCCAGGCACCCGACACCGGCAATGCCGAGATCATCGCCCATTACGGCACCGACGAGCAGAAAGAACGCTATCTCCGCCCGTTGCTCGACGGTGAGTTGTTCTCCTGCTACTCGATGACCGAACCGCACGCGGGTGCCGACCCGACACTGTTCACCACACGGGCGGTGCGCGACGGCGACGACTGGGTGATCAACGGCTGGAAGTTCTTCTCCTCCAACGCCAGGACCGCCTCGTTCCTCATCGTGATGGTAGTGACGAATCCGGACGTCAGTGCCTACCAAGGCATGTCGATGTTCCTCGTGCCGACCGACACGCCCGGCGTCAAGATCGTCCGCAACTTCGGCCTGCACGGCGAGCGCGAAGGCGACGGCTCCCACGCGCTGATTCACTACGACAATGTGCGCGTGCCGTCCGAAGCTCTGCTGGGCGGCGAAGGCCAGGCATTTGTCATCGCGCAGACCCGTCTCGGCGGCGGGCGGATCCACCACGCCATGCGCACCATCGGGCTGGCCCGTACCGCGCTGGACATGATGTGCGAACGCGCGCTGAGCCGTGAGACGCAGGGCAGCCGGTTGTCCGATAAACAGTTCGTACAGGGCTACATCGCCGACTCATACGCCCAGCTGCTCCAGTTCCGGCTGATGGTGCTTTACACCGCATGGGAGATCGATAAGTACAACGACTACAAAAAGGTTCGCAAGGACATCGCCGCCGTGAAGGTGATCATGCCAACGGTGCTGCACGATATCGCTTGGCGGGCAATGCAAGTGCACGGCGCGCTGGGTGTCACCGATGACGTGCCGTTCATGTCGATGGTGACCGGAGCCGCGGTGATGGGGCTGGCCGACGGACCGACCGAGGTGCACAAGGCCACGGTGGCCAAGCAGGTGCTGCGGGATTACCAGCCGAGCGATGACATCTGGCCGACGGAGTGGATACCGCGCAAGCGCGAAGCGGCACAGGAGAAGTTCGCCGAGTATCTCGAACACGAGGTGGGAAACCTGTGACTGAAGAACCACAGATCGACACGACGCGCCTTGCCGATTGGATGGACGGCACCGGCTTGCCGGGCAAGGGTGAGCCGCTGAAGGCCGACTTCCTCTCCGGCGGCACGCAGAACGTCATTTACAAGCTCACACGCGGCGAGCATGATTGCGTGCTGCGCATGCCTCCAGAGGATGCTCCACTTGACCGCGACAAGGGAATCCTGCGGGAGTGGCGCATCATCGAAGCGCTCGACGGCACCGAGGTGCCGCACACCGCCGCGGTCGGTGTCTGCCCCGACGCCTCGGTTCTCGGCCGCCCGTTCTATCTGATGGGTTTCGTCGACGGCTGGTCGCCGATGGACCTCGCGGACCGCAAGTGGCCGGAGCCGTTCGACAGCGACCTCGACGCGCGCGCGGAGCTGGCGTATCAACTCGCCGAGGGCATCGCCCTGTTGTCGAAGGTCGACTGGAAGGCCAAGGGCCTACAGGATCTTGGCAGGCCGGTTGGGTTTCACGAGCGCCAAGTGGACCGGTGGACCGGCTTCTTCGAGAGGATCAAGGGCCGCGAGATCGACGGGCTCGACGAGGCAACCGCATGGCTGCGCACCCACCGGCCGCTGGACTTCATCCCCGGCTTGATGCACGGCGACTACCAGTTCGCCAATGTGATGTACCGACACGGCGGGCCCGCGCGGCTGGCCGCGATCGTCGACTGGGAGATGGGCACGGTCGGTGACCCGAAGCTCGACCTCGGCTGGATGGTGCAGAGCTGGCCGTCGCGCACGCGAGGAGCACAAGGGGAAGGAGCCGACTCTTCGGACGAAATGAGCTACGTCGACATGCGCGGAATGCCCTCCCGCACAGAGGTGGTCGACCACTACGCTACGGTGTCCGGCCGCCAGGTCGACGATCTCGACTACTACCTGGTGTTGGCTAAATGGAAGCTTGCGATCGTTCTCGAGCAGGGCTTCCAACGTGCGGGCGACAACGAGAAGCTGCTGGCCTTCGGGCCCGTCATCGTCGATCTCATGCGTTCGGCCGCCGACCTCGCCGAATCCAGCGACTACTCGTGATCCGCGCCGCGGTGTGTCCCGAGTACGGGCCGCCGGAAGTCGTGCGGGTCGAGGAGCGGCCGCCGCGGGTGCTCGAGGACGGGCAGGTGAGGGTGCGGGTCGGCGCCGCCGCCGTCAACTATCCCGATGTCTTGCTCGTCGCCAATCAGTACCAGATCAGCGTGCCGCCGCCGTTCGTAGTCGGCAGCGAGTTCGCGGGTGTCGTCATCGAGGTCGCGACCGGGGCAGGCGATCTCGCCGTCGGTGACCGGGTGACGGGGACAGGGATGTACGGCGCATTCGCCGACGAGGTCGTGGTGGCCGCTGCGGGGTTGGCGCGGATCCCGGACGGGGTCGACGAGCGGACGGCGGCCGCGTTCGGCGTGGCGTACCGGACGGCGTATCACGCGCTGCGCTCGGTCGCGTGCCTGCGTGCCGGCGAGACCGTCATCGTGTTGGGCGCCGGGGGCGGCGTCGGCCTCGCCGCCGTCCAACTCGCCGCTCAGATCGGTGCCGAGGTCACCGCCGTCGCGTCGTCAGCGGAAAAGCTCGGCGTTGCAGCATCATACGGCGCAGCGCACCTCGTCGATCACCGCTGCGGTGACCTGCGCGCGGCGTTGCGCGACGTCCTGCCCGACGGCGCGCACGCCGTCATCGATCCCGTCGGCGGTGATCTGTCCGAACCCGCATTGCGATCACTGCGCCGCGGCGGCCGGTTCGTCACCGTCGGCTATGCCTCCGGCGTGATCCCGCGCATCCCGCTCAACCTCGTCCTCGTCAAGGGCGTGCACGTGCTGGGCTTCCAGTTCCAGGACGTGCCAGCCGACGAATTCACCCGCAATGAGGAGGAACTGCGGAATCTGCTGGCCACCGGCACGGTGACACCGCATATCGGCGCCGTCTACCCGCTCACCGAAACCGCTGGCGCGCTGAGGCATGTGGCCGACGGGAAAGCCGTCGGCAAGGTGCTGATCGACTGCCGCTAACCGCGAAACGGAATTCCAGCAGGCCCCTTCTCGGACTTCTTCTGCTGGAATTCCGTTTCGCGACGGCTTCAGCTGGCCGGAACGAGATCCGCGGCAACCGACGGCGTCGTCATCACGCCGCAGCGGAAGGTCTCTGTCGCGCCGACTGATCCGGTGTCGGCGGCAGCGGTCAGCGCCTGAGTCTTGAACGCGCGAGCAGCGGCGCTGAGGTGATGCGCGACAGGTCCGACGCTGTCGTCGAGATCGGCCGGCCAGCTGTCGCCCCACAGCGTCACCTCGGTGAGCCCCTGTTCGAGAGCGCCGAGGACACCGCGACGTACCCGCTCATCACTGGCGAACAGGTCAGCGGCGACCGCAACCGTCTGCGGGTGCGGACGCTCGGCCCACGACTCCAGCGCGGATTCGAGGTCTGTCGTTGCGACACCGAGGATCTGCAGCGGTCGCTCGTTCGTGCGGTCGGCGAGCAGCACCGTGACGTCCCACCCGGCCATCACCCGGTCGTACATCCAACCGCCCGCGAACCGGACGGCGTCGACCGCGTTGGCTGCCACCACATCCAGCCGGTACCTCATGTCGAGCTCCGTGGCGCCAAGTCGGCGGCCAGCGACTCCGCGTATCCCTTGAATGCGTCGGTGAGCGGTATTGACGGGTCGAGCAACCATAGGGTCTCCATTCCGTTGATGAAGGCGAGTATCTCGACGGCCTTGGTGGCCGCGTCACAATCCGGGCGGTACTTCCCGAGCCGCTGACCGGTTTCGATGTTTCCGGTGAGGATGTCGATGGCCGCGCGGTAGCGCTTGTGCAGCCGGTCGTGTAGCGGTGCATCGGGGGCGATGTTCTCGACGAGCAGCACGGTGAACGTGCCGACCAGTTCCGGTGCGCGGTCGAACCGCTGCGGCACGCGCTTGATCTCGGTGATCAGGTCGCCGGACTGGTAGTCCGCGTGCACCGCGTCGTCTTCGTCGCGGGCGTCGAGCACCGCGTTCAGCAGTTGCTCCTTGGACGCGAAGTGATGCAGCAGCCCCGCGGGTGAAACACCGGCTTCCTTCGCGATCTGGGCCAGGGAGGTGCCTCGCCAGCCGTTTCGGGCGAGGAGGCGTTCAGCCACGCCGAGAATGCGCTGGCGACGGTCCTCGCCTTTGGCGAGAAGCGTTTCGTAAGGCCGCGACACCGAACTCCTTCGTTCAAACCAACCTAGTGAACACACATTAGGTAGGTTTGCCGGCTGTGACAAGCGTCTCAGCGTAAATAGGTTTGGACCGCCATCACACCGCAGGTCAGCGCATTTGTCCGGCCAACAGCACCTATAGTCCGAGGGACTTGGCGATGATCACCTTCATCACCTCGCTGGTGCCGGCATAGATCCGGGCCACCCTCGCGTCCGTATACAGCCGCGCGATCGGATACTCCATCATGTAGCCGTAGCATGCCCGGGTTCGCCCGCGGCCGCGAGCTGGACAAGATGATAGTGCGGGGCCACTTCCTTCTCCACGAAGTCGCGGCACAGCTCGCGGAACGCCTCGTGGTCTTCGGTGAATAGGTCTCGACGCACGAGGCGTCCCCCTGTCCGTTAGGCGATGAGTTCTGCCGCCATCGCTAAGCGATGAGTTCTACTAAAGTCGCGTTGGCCGTACCGCCGCCCTCGCACATCGTCTGCAGCCCGTAGCGAATCCCGTTGTCCCGCATGTGGTTGAGCATCCGCGTCATCAACACCGCGCCGGACGCACCGAGGGGATGACCCAGCGCTATCGCGCCGCCGAGCGGGTTCAAGCGCTTCTCGTCGGCACCGGTCTCCTCCAGCCACGCCAGGGGCACCGGCGCGAACGCCTCGTTCACCTCGAACACGCCGACCTCGTCGATGCCGACACCCGCCTTGTGCAGCACCTTCTCGGTGGCCGGAATCGGGCCGGTGAGCATGAGCACAGGATCGGCGCCGGTCACCGCGCCTGCCCGGTAGCGCGCAATGGGGTTGAGTCCCATCGAGACCGCGTTCTCGGCCGTGGTCACGAGTAATGCGGCCGCACCATCGGAGATCTGAGATGAGTTGCCCGCGTGGATGACACCGTCGTCCTTGAACGCGGGTTTCAAACTGGCGAGCTTCTCGACGCTGGTGCCGCGCCGTACGCCCTCGTCGGCGACAACGGGTTCACCGCCGGTGAATACGGGGATCATCTGGCTTTCGAATGCTCCGCTGTCCTGTGCGGCGGCCGCCCGCTCGTGTGACTGCGCCGAGTACTCGTCGAGCCTGCTACGCGAGAATCCCCACTTCTCCGCGATCATCTCGGCGGAGATCCCTTGGTTGAACGAAAAATTGCCGTAGCGCGCAAGCACTTTCGGCCCGTACGGCATGCCGGTGGCACGGGCGGCACCGAGTGGGACGCGACTCATCACCTCGACACCGCCGGCAACCACGACGTCCTGTTGCCCCGACATCACGGCCTGCACCGCGAAGTCGAGGGCCTGCTGGCTCGACCCGCAGGCGCGATTGATCGTGGTGCCGGGGATGGACTCCGGCCACCCGGCGGCCAGCACCGAATATCTGCCGATGTTGCTCGACTGGTCGCCGACCTGCGAGACGCAACCCCAGACGACGTCGTCGACGATCTCGGGGTCGATTCCCGCCCGCTCCGCCAGCGCGGTGAGGACGAGTGCGGACAGGTCGGCGGCGTGCATCTCCGACAGCCCGCCGTTGCGCTTGCCGACCGGCGTGCGCACCGCTTCGACGATCACCGTTTCACGCATCTGTTCGTCTCCCTTCGTCACGAGCGATACGCCGGGCCGATGGCCCCTAGTTCACGAAGCTCCGCAATGTCGTCCCGCCCGAAGCCGAGTTCGGACAGAACCGTGTCGGTGTGCTGGCCCAGCCCGGGAACGGCGCCCATCGCCGGATCGTATCCATCGATGACCGGCGGGGGCAGCAGTGCCTGGATCGGCCCCTTCGTGGTCTCCACCTCTCGCCATCGGCTACGGGCGGTCAGTTGCGGGTGAACGACGACCTCGCTGGGCAGGTTGTAGCGCGAGTTTCCGATGCCGGCCTGGTCCGCAACCTTCTGGATCTCCGCCAGATCGTGCTGTGCACACCAGGATCCGATCGCTTCGTCGAGGATCTCGCGGTGTGCGCACCGGCCCGGATTGGTGGCGAAGCGCGGATCGTCGGCGAGGTCCGGGCGGTCGATGATCTCCCTGGCCACCCGCTGCCACTCCCGGTCGTTGGTGGTGCCGAGCACGACGGTCTGCCCGTCGCGGGTCGGGAACGCGCCGTAGGGCGCGACCGCGGGTGAGCCGACGCCGAGCGGCTGCTGGTCGATGCCAGAGTGCTGGGTGTAGGTCAGCTGGTAGCCCATGACGTCGGTCAGCACGTCGAACAGGCTCAATCCCACTGCGGGCGCGGGTCCTTCGCGACGGTCGCGGGAGAAGAGCAGCGCGAGGATGGACAGCGCGGCGTAGAGCCCCGTGGTGAAGTCGGCCATCGCGGGTCCGGGTTTGGCGGGCATGCCGGGGTATCCGGTGACGGCGCACGACCCGCCTTCGGCCTGAATCAACAGGTCGTAGGCACGCTTGTGGGAGATCGGGCCGCCTGGTCCGTAGCCGTCGATCTCGACCGGAATGACGTTGGGGTGCCGCTCGGCAAGGTCGGCGGGTGAAAGGCCAAGGCGCGCCGTCGACCCCGGCGCCAGATTGGATACCAACGCATCGGCGCTGTCGAGCAGCCGATGCAGGATGTCCATCCCCGCGGGCGACTTCAGGTTCAGCGTGACCGATTCCTTGCCGCGGTTGCACCAGACGAAGTGCGCCGCCAGACCACCGGGTCCGTTGACGACGTCGTCGTAGTCACGGGCGAAGTCGCCGCCGTTGGGGTTTTCGACCTTGATAATGCGCGCACCGAAGTCGGCGAGTACGCGCGTGCACATCGGCGCGGCCACCGCCTGCTCCAACGCGACGACCGTGATGCCGGCCAGCGGTGCGTTGTCGTGCTGCGTCACATGACCATGCCGCCGTCGACCGGCAGCACCTGTCCGGTGATGTAGGACGCGGCATCCGACGCCATGAACACGAACGCCCCCGCCACCTCTTCGGGTCCGGCCCAGCGCTTCAGCGGGATGCGCGCCATCATGTTGGCCGCGAATTTCTCGTTGGTGCGGATGGTCTCGGTCATCGGTGTGGCGGCAAGCGGCGCAAGGGCATTGACCATGATGTTCTTGGACGCGAGTTCGCGCGCGAGCGACTTGGTGAAGCCGATCAGGCCCGCCTTGGCCGCAGAGTAATTGACCTGGCCGAGCGTACCCGTCAATCCGGCCGCCGACGTCACGTTGATGACGCGGCCGGTGCCGTCGGTCGGAATGAACGGTAGCGCGGCCTGCGTGCAATGGAACGTGCCCATCACGTGCACGTCGAAGGTCAGCCGGAACGTCACATCCGTCAACTTCGGAAACATCGCGGGCGACGTGACGCCTGCGTTGTTGACCAGTATGTGCAGCGCTCCACCGCCCAGACCAGCGGCCTGTTCGGCTGCGGCGTCGGCGGCGGTACGGTCACCCACATCCAACCCGCAAGAGTCGGTCTTGCCGCCGGCGGCGCGAATCCGTTCGGCAACTGCAGAAGCCGCGTCCGCATCGATGTCGGTGACGAGCACCGCGGCGCCCGCTTCGGCCAGAGCGGCCGCGACGGCCGCACCAATACCGCCGCCCGCACCCGCACCGGTGACCAGCGCCGCGCGACCGGTCAAATCGAAGTAGCCCATTTCAGTAGCTCCTCGGCATTCCCAGCACATGCTCGCCCAGGAAGTTGAGGATCATCTCCTGGCTGACGGGTGCAATCTTCATCAAGCGGGACTCGCGGAAATACCGCGACACGTTGTACTCCTCGGAGTAACCCATGCCGCCGTGCAACTGCAGGGCGCGGTCGGCGGCACCGAATCCCGCGTCCGCGCACAGGTATTTGGCCGTGTTTGCCTCGCGTCCGCACGGCTTGCCGTTGTCATAGAGCCACGTCGCCTTGCGCAGCACCAGCTCGGCGGCGTCCAGCCGGGCCAGCGAATCGGCGAGCGGGAATTGCAGACCCTGGTTCATGCCGATGGGCCGATTGAAGACGACGCGCTCGTTGCCGTACTTGACAGCCTTCTCCAAAGCGACCCTGCCGATGCCGAGAGCCTCGGCGGCGATCAGCATCCGCTCGGGGTTGAGGCCGTCGAGGATGTAGGAGAAGCCCTTGCCTTCCTCCCCGACCCGGTCCCCCACCGGCACCATCAGGTCGTCGATGAACACCTCGTTTGAGCTCACCGCGTTCCGGCCCATCTTGTTGATCGGCCGGATGTCGACGTGGTCGCGGTCGAGGTCGGTCAAAAACAGCGTCATGCCGTCGGTCTTCTTGGTCACCTCGTCGTAGGGCGTGGTGCGCGTCAGCAGCAGGATCTTCTCCGACTCGAGCGCCTTGGAGATCCAGACCTTGCGGCCGTTGACGCGGTAGTGGTCGCCCTCCCGCTTGGCGAAGGTGGTGATGCGCGAGGTGTCAAGGCCCGCACCGGGTTCGGTGACGCCGAAACACACGTGCAGATCGCCGTCGACGATGCGGGGCAGGGTCGCCTTCTTGAGTTCTTCGGAGCCGTGCTTGACCACTGGCTGCATGCCGAAGATGGAGAGGTGGATGGCGCTCGCGCCGTTCATCGCCGCTCCTGAGCGCGCGACCTCCTCCAAAAGCAGCGTCGCCTCGGTGATGCCGAGACCGTGGCCGCCATACTCTTCCGGGATGGTCATGCCGAGCCAGCCGCCCTTGGCGATCGCGTCGTAGAACTCCTGCGGGAATTCGTGCGCCTGGTCCTTCTCCATCCAGTAGTGGTCGTCGAACTTGCCCGCCAATTCGGCGACGGACTTGCGGATCAGTTCCTGATCCTCGCTCAGCTCGAAACTCATCCCCGACACAGCTGGTTCTCCTTGTCGATCGCGCACATCAGTGCGCCGGTGCATATGACGTTTTCCTTCCGCACCGGCGCACTACTTCGCTGGCCGCCGCAGCGACTAGTCCGTATTGCCGGTCAGCTCTTTGGCGTTCGCCGCGAAGTCGGCGAAGTTGGCGCCGGTCTTCTCCTTCTTTGACAGTGCCTGAATCGACACGTCGTGGTCGCCCGCCGCCTTGCGGAGTGCGCCGACGGTGGCTTGGTCGCGGGTGATGTGGGTGAACGGGTCCCAGTGGTACCAGCGCATTGCGTTCTCGTAGGTCATTTTGTTGACCTCGTCGTCGGGCACGTTGTGCCGCTTGAGCACTTCGTCGAGCTGCTCGGGCGCGCCGGGCCACATCGAGTCGCTGTGCGGGTAGTCGGCTTCCCAGCAGATGTTGTCGATACCGACGTCGTTGCGCAGCTGTACGCCGACGTGGTCGGAGATGAAACAGGTCAGGAAGTGCTCGCGGAACACCTCCGAGGGCTTCTTGCCCTTGAAGTCCTGGCCCGTCCACGTCGAGTGCATCTCATAGGTGCGGTCGGCGCGCTCGAGGAAGTACGGGATCCAGCCGGTGCCGCCTTCCGACAGCGCGATCTTGAGATCGGGATACTCCTTGATCGGCCGCGACCACAACAGATCCGCCGCGGCCTGCACGATGTTCATCGGCTGCAGGGTGATCATCACATCCATCGGTGCATCCGGCGCGGTGATCGCCAGCCGGCCCGACGAGCCGATGTGCACGTTGAGCACGGTGTCGGTGTCGACGAGCGCGTCCCACATCGGCTTCCAGTAGTCGAAGTCGTGGAAGCTCGGATAACCCATCGCGGCCGGGTTCTCGGTGAAGGTCAGCGAGTGCACACCGCGCTTGGCATTGCGGCGGATCTCGCCGGCACACGCCTCGGCGTCCCAGATCACCGGCAGCGTCATCGGGATGAAGCGGGCCGGATACTCCCCGCACCACTCTTCGACATGCCAGTCGTTGTAAGCCTGCACCAGCGCCAACGAGAACTCAGGATCCTCGGTAGCGAACAGCCGGCCGGCGAACCCCGGGAACGACGGGAAGCACATCGAGCCCAGGATGCCGCCGGCGTTCATGTCCTTCACCCGCTCGTCGACGTTGTAGCAGCCGGGCCGGATCTCGTCGAGACCCTGCGGCTCCAGGCCGTATTCCTCTTTCGGCCGACCGGCCACGGCGTTGAGCGCGACGTTGGGGATCACCACATCGCGGAATTGCCAGGTGTCAGAGCCGTCGGGGTTGTGCACCAACCGCGGCGCATCGTCGAGGTACTTCTTCTGCAGATGGTTGGCGAACATGTCGGGCGGTTCGACGATGTGGTCATCAACGCTGACCAGGATCATGTCTTCTTTGTTCATGGGGCTCCCTTCCCTCTCATCCTCACCGTAGTCCCGCCGTAGTTCTCTATCTAGGGAAACTAGCTTCTCATGGTGAGAGAATCAATCTCCGTGTCGTGTTTTCCCATCGTAACGCGGGACAAATGTTTGGTGCAGGCGCTGTTCTGGCGACTGGGCATTGACCATCGGGACAAAAGATGGAAATGTATTAGTCGGAAATGAGAACATGATTCTCACAGCCGAGAGGAGAAGGCCGTGCGAGTGCCGCCGCTACCCGCGGATCAGTGGGACGACGACGTCGACCGCGCGCTCGCCGTCATGCTTCCCCAGGACCGGCGCAACCCGGAGAACGCGAGCAACATCCTCGGCACCTTCGTCAACCATCCCGCCCTGACGAAGGAATTCTTGAAGTTCAACGTGCATCTGTTGTTCAACTCGACGCTGCCGCCCCGGTTGCGGGAGCTGGCGATCCTGCGGGTGGCCCACTGGACCGACTCGGAATACGAATGGGTGCAGCACGTCAAGATGGGGCGCCGCCTTGGCCTCACCGACGACGACATCGCAGCCGTCCAGCGAGGCCAGGCTGCAGACGCGTTCGACCGCACGGTCATCGCCGCGGTGGACGAGCTGCTCGAGAAGTACAACGTGTCGGATGCGACGTGGTCGGCGTTGGGCGAGCACTTCGACACACGACAGCGGATGGACTTCGTCTTCACGGTCGGCTGCTACGTCACCGTGTCCATGGCTCTGAAAACCTTCGGCGTCGAGCTCGAACAGGAGAGGTAGTAACGATAATGGCGTTCTTCCCGAAGCCCGCGGCGGGCAGTTGGACCGAGAACTGGCCCGAGTTGGGCACTGCACCGGTCGACTACACCGACTCAATCGATCCCGAGCAGTGGAAGCTCGAGCAGCAGGCGATCTTCAAGAAGTGCTGGCTGAACGTCGGGCGGGTCGAACGGCTTCCGCGCAAGGGCAGCTACTTCACCCGGGAGATGCCGTCGGCAGGCCCCGGCACATCGGTGATCATCGTCAAGGACACCGGCAGTGATGGTGAGCCTGAGGTGCGCGCGTTCTACAACATGTGCCGGCATCGCGGGAACAAGCTGGTGTGGAACGACTTCCCCAGCGAAGAGGTCTCGGGCACCTGCCGCCAGTTCACCTGCAAGTACCACGCATGGCGGTACAGCCTCAAGGGTGACCTGACGTTCGTGCAGCAGGAGGGCGAGTTCTTCGACCTCGACAAGGCGGACTTCGGCTTGGTCCCGGTGCGCTGCGAGGTGTGGGAAGGGTTCATCTTCATCAACTTCGACAACGACGCCGAACCGCTCGTCGACTACCTCGGCGACTTCGCAAAGGGCCTCGAGGGCTATCCGTTCCAGGAGATGACGGAGACGTATTCCTATCGCGCCGAAGTCAACTCGAACTGGAAGCTGTTCATCGACGCGTTCGTCGAGTTCTACCATGCACCGGTCCTGCACATGAAGCAGGCGGTCAAGGAGGAAGCCGACAAACTGGCCGGCTTCGGCTTCGAGGCGCTGCACTACGACATCAAGGGCAGGCACTCGATGATCTCGTCATGGGGCGGAATGAGCCCGCCGAAGGACGAGAACATGGTCAAACCGATCGAACGCGTGCTGCACAGCGGGCTGTTCGGACCGTGGGACCGCCCCAAGATCAAGGGCATCCTGCCCGACGAGCTGCCGCCTGCGGTCAACCCTGCGCGCCATCACGCCTGGGGCCAGGACTCGTTCGAGTTCTTCCCGAACTTCACGCTGCTGCTCTGGGCACCGGGCTGGTACCTCACCTACCACTACTGGCCCACCGATGTGGACAAGCACATCTTCGAGTGCACGCTGTACTTCGTGCCTGCCACCAACACCCGCGAGCGTCTCGCCCACGAGCTTGCGGCGGTGACGTTCAAGGAGTATGCGTTCCAGGACGCCAACACCTTGGAGGCCACGCAGACGATGATCGGGACGAAGGTCGTCAAGGAGTTCCCGTTGTGCGATCAGGAGATCCTGCTGCGCCATCTGCACAAGACGGCATGGGATTACGTGAACGCGTACAAGAAGGAAAAGGGTCTGGCCAACGGCCACGCCGCCGCGACGACGAGCGAGAAGGACTCGATCAATGTCTAAGCTGCCGGAGGAATTCGCCGACCTCGAGCGGTTCACCGACTGGTGTCTACCCGACGAGGCGGACCGCTACCAGAAGCGGCTGTCCTCGACTATGGCGGAGATGCAGGACTTCTACGACGCTGCGATGCCCCGCCTCGAGGACGTGATGGCCTACTGCGACGCCAGGTTTCCCTTGGACGGAATGCCCGACGACGCAAAGGCTCTCATCCACATGATGCAGTCGCTGGTCAACGTGTCGTTCCCGGTTGAGGTCTGGAAGCAGCCACGCGTCCTCGACAGCGGGGCCGCTTACATCGAATGCGTCAAGGAGCCGGTGGTCTGACCGTGGCGGTGACGACCCTCAAGGCGGCGGGTCTCCTCGACGTCGACGCCGGCGAGATCGTGCGGCCCGGCATCGTGCGCATCTCCGACGACCGGATCGTGGGTGTCGGGGGTGAGGTTGAAGGGGACGTCATCGACCTCGGCGACGCGATCCTGCTGCCCGGTCTGATGGACATGGAGGTCAACCTCCTGATGGGCGGCCGCGGCGAAAACCCGGGGCTGTCGCAGGTTCAGGACGATCCCCCGACCCGGACGCTGCGCGCGGTCGGCAACGCCAGGCGGACGCTGCGCGCGGGCTTCACCACCGTGCGCAACCTCGGATTGTTCGTCAAGACAGGCGGTTACCTGCTCGACGTGGCGCTGGCCAAGGCCATCGAAGCCGGCTTGATCGAAGGTCCTCGGGTGATACCCGCGGGACACGCCATCACGCCGACGGGCGGGCATCTCGACCCGACGATGTTCGCGGCGTTCATGCCGGGTGTGCTCGAACTGACGATCGAAGAGGGCATCGCCAACGGCAACGACGAGATCCGCAAGGCGGTGCGGTACCAGATCAAGCACGGCGCTCAGCTGATCAAGGTGTGCTGTTCGGGCGGCGTCATGTCGCTGACCGGAGAAGCTGGCGCGCAGCACTATTCGGACGAGGAACTGCGGGTCATCGTCGACGAGGCACACCGCCGCGGGCTGCGGGTGGCCGCGCACACGCACGGCGCGGAGGCGGTCAAGCATGCTGTGGCGTGCGGAATCGACTGCATCGAGCACGGCTTCCTGATGGACGACGAAGCGATCAAGATGCTCGTCGACAACGACCGGTTCCTCGTCACCACCAGGCGGCTCGCCGAGGCGATGGATGTGTCACGCGCGCCGAAGGAGTTGCAGGACAAGGCCGCCGAGATGTTCCCGAAGGCCCGCACGTCGATCAAGGCCGCCTACGAGGCCGGGGTGAAAATCGCCGTCGGCACCGATGCGCCCGCCATCCCCCACGGCAAGAATGCCGACGAGCTCGTAACGCTGGTCGATTGGGGCATGCCCGCCGACGCGGTGCTGCGCGCGGCGACCGTCGTCGCAGCGGACCTGATCAACAAGCCAGACCTCGGCCGTGTCGCCGAGGGATACCTGGCGGACATCATCGCGGTGCCAGGAGACCCGTTGGCAGACATCACCGTCACCCGTAACGTGAACTTCGTCATGAAGGGCGGAAAGGTTTTCAAGAATGACACAGTCAACAAGGACTGAAGACCTCGTCGAAATCCAGCAGCTGCTCGCCAAGTACGCCGTCACCATCACCCAGGGCGACATCGACGGGCTGACCTCGGTGTTCACGCCAGACGGCACCTACAGCGCGTTCGGGTCGACCTATACGCTGGCGCGCTTCCCCGAACTCGTCGACGCCGCGCCCAAGGGGCTGTTCATGACGGGCACGTCGCTGGTGCACCTCGACGAGAACGACCCTGACAAGGCCACCGGCACACAACCGCTGTGCTTCATCGAGCACTCGAAGCACGACATGCGCATCGGCTACTACAACGACACCTACGTCCGCACCGACGACGGCTGGCGGTTGAAAACCCGAGCCATGACGTTCATTCGACGCAGTGGCGACCACGACTCCGGCCGTCCGCACGCGATCGGGAGGCCCGAGGCTGGATGACTGAGCTGTTCGAACCCGCCGCCTTTCGCACGGCACTGCAGGCGTGGCTCGACGACAACGATCTGACGCCTCCGCCGGGAGACGACTCCCTCGATGCGCACCAGGCGCAACACCTGCGTGTGCTGAAGGCGCTCTACGACGCGGGCTGGATGCGCTACGGCTGGCCGGAGTCGGCAGGCGGCCTGGGCGGTCCGGACATCCTGCGCGCGATCGTCGGCGAGGAAATCGTCGGCCGCGGGATCGACCATCCCGGTCCCTATTCGATGCTCGACGTGCTGACCCCGACCATGATCGACTACGCACGACCCGAACTCGCCGCCGAGATGGTGCCGAGACTGCTGTCGGGCCAGGAATCCTGGTGTCAGGGCTTCTCGGAACCCGGCTCGGGAAGTGATCTCGCGTCGTTGACAACCCGCGCCGAGCGGCGCGGCGACAGCTGGGTGGTCAACGGCCAGAAGGTGTGGACCAGCTTCGCGCAGTACGCTTCTCGCTGCGTTCTGCTCACTCGGACCGGCGCGCCGGGAACCCCGAATCATGAAGCCATCACGGCGTTTTTCGTCGACTTGGACTCGCCGGGGGTCACCGTGCGCCCACTGCGCACCATGCACGATGTCGACGAGTTCTGCGAGGTGTACTTCGATGATGTCGAGGTGCCGGCCGACAGGATGCTCGGCGACGTCGGCGACGGCTGGCGACTGGCGATGGATCTGCTGCCCTATGAGCGTTCGACGTGCTTCTGGCAGCGCATCGCGTATCTGTACTCGCGCTTCGACGCGCTGATCAGCGAGGTGAAGGGGCAAGGCCAAGCCATCGATACCGATATGGGCGAGGCGTATCTGGCCCTGCACACACTGCGCTGCCGGTCCAGGGCCACCCAGCACCGCCTCGGGGACGGCCAGAAGCTCGGTCCGGACACCTCGATCGACAAGGTGTTGCTCGCCGGCGCCGAACAGCGTCTGTACGACACCGCCCACGATCTGCTGCCGGGCGCCGTCGAACTCGATGACACCCCGTGGCGCACCGAGTACCTGTACTCGCGCGCGGCCACCATCTACGGGGGCACCGCCGAAGTGCAGCGCAACATCATCGCCCGTCGCCTGCTCGACCTCGGGAAGGAGTGATCGTGGCCGGCACATCTGAACTCGAGTTGCTCGAAGACGGGCTGCGCAAGACGATGCTCTCGAAGTCCGGGCCCGAACTGGACGCGGCGCTCATGGAGCTGGGCTGGGCCGAGATGCTCTCCGACATGCCCGACGTGGCGGTCCCGCTGGTGTTCCGGCTGCTGGGTGAAACAGGTTCGCACGCCTCGGTTCTCGTCGACGTGGTGCTGCACGCGACCGGCAATGAGATCGGTGCCGACGTCGAACTCCCGCTGCCGTACGCCGGCAACGCCTGGGTGGTGTGGGACCGCACCGGCCGAACCGGCTCAACGCTCGGCGGCTTGCCACTGTTCCGCGACGACGAGGGCTACCCGATTCGGGTGGCCGAGGCCCGGCTGGCCGTGGGCTGGTGGCTCATCGGTGCGGCACGGGCAATGCTGCGCCTCGCCCGTCAGCATGCGCTGGACCGGGTGCAGTTCGGCAAGCCCATCGCGTCGTTCCAGGCGGTCCGGCACAGGCTCGCCGAGACGCTCGTGGCGATCGAGGGAGCCGAAGCGACGCTGAGCCTGCCTAGTGCGGACAACCCTGATCTGACCGCGTTGCTGGCCAAGGCCGCCGCGGGCAAGGCCGCACTGACCGCGGCCAGACACTGCCAGCAGGTGCTGGGAGGCATCGGCTTCACCGAGGAACACGACCTGCACCACCACGTGAAGCGAGTGCTGGTACTCGACGGATTACTCGGTAGCTCAAGGGAACTCACCCGCAGGGCCGGAGCGGGTCTGCGGGCCCGCGGCTCAGCCCCCCGCCTCGCCAACCTCTAGCCTCACCTTCCTCCGCGAGCGTGCGTGTCCGCTCCGCGACACGCCGCAATTCATCAGTGCTCAGCGCACGCTCGCGCGGGAGTGTCCGTGCACAGAACGATGTTCATCCACAGCTCGGCGTTATCCTTCCCTGCTGCAACCGGCCCCGTTTCACCATTCCCGAATGGACACCAGACTGCAGCAGCTATTCGACCATCAGCGCGGAGTCGCGACCAGCGGCCAAATCCTCGACGTCGTATCGAGATATCACTTCGAGTCGGTACTGAAAAGGCAATCGCTGGAGCGGATTTGGCAGGGTATCTACTGCCTTGGGAAGCCAACAGATGAGCTACGCCTGCGCGGCCTTGACCTGTCGTGCGGCACCGCGGTCCCGGTGTGCCTCGCGACCGCAGCGGCGGTGTTCGGTTTCGACACCGAGAATCCGGCAGACCTGCATGTGCTCAATCCGCCTGGTCATCAGTTGCGACCGGTCGACGGGCTCGTCGTGCATCGTCGAGACGGTGCACCGCTCGTCAGAATCGGCGAGCGGCGAGCAACATCGCCGGCGTGGACCGCGGTCGAGATGGCGCGCAGCCTCCGCCGTCCGCGCGCGTTGGCGACGCTGGACGCCGCATTGCGCAGCGAAACCTGCAGCAGAGAAGACATCTGGCGCGCCGCCACGGAGCAAGCCGGTCGCCGCGGCATAGTGGCTGTGCGAGAACTGCTGGTGCATGCCGACGCCCGGGCGGAGTCGCCGATGGAGAGCGAGGCACGACTAGCCATGATCGACGGCGGATTACCCGTTCCTGAACTGCAATACGAGATCCTTGACGGTAACCGGGAATTGCGACGGCTTGACTTCGCCTGGCCTGACCATCGGCTGGCGGTCGAATACGACGGGCTCGACTGGCACGGAGACCCGGAGGCCATGCGGAGGGATCGCCGCCGTCAGGCGGCCCTTCACGACATCGGCTGGACGGTGATGGCGATCGTCTTCGACGATGTGCGACACCGAGCGTGGGAGTTCGTTGCACGGATTGACCAACACTTGCGTCGCGCTCACGCGGCGTGAGTGTGCACTGAATGACGCGGATTTGCGGCGTGCCTTGGTGCAGACACGCACGCTCGCGGTATGAGGCGACCCCTATTGGATGTTGGCCTTCATCTCGTCGAGGTTGACCAGCACCGGCCAGCCGCCGACGCTCAGCGCATTGCCGTGTCCGGTCTGGTGGATGTCGAACACCGACTGGATGGCGGCGTAGAAGCCCTGCACGTCGAGCGTCTGGTTGACCGCGCGCTTGGCCTGCCGCAGCGCGAACGGCGGCATCTTGGCGATCTGCTCGGCCAGCGCCCTGGTCTCGGCATCGAGCTGGTCGCGCGGCACAACCTTGTTGACCATACCGGTGGCAGCGACCTCGTCGGCGGTCATCGCCCGTCCCGTGAACAGGATCTCCTTGGCCTTGCGCGGGCCCAATTCCCAGGTGTGCCCGTGGTATTCCACGCCGCCGATGCCCATCAGCACAACCGGATCGGAGAACTGTGCATCGTCGGCGGCGACGATCAGGTCGCACGGCCAGCACAGCAGCAGGCCCCCTGAGATGCACCGGCCCTGCACCGCCGCGATGGACGGCTTCGGGACGTTGCGCCATCGCAGGGTGTACTCCAGATACCGCTTGGCCTCGTGCTGAATGATGAATTCGAGCGTGATCTTGTCGGGTACCGGCCCGCCGCCCCGCAGATCATGTCCGGCCGAGAAGTGTTTCCCGTTGGCCCGCAACACGATGACGCCCACGTCGTTGTCCTCGGCGGCGCGGGTCCATGCCGCGTCGAGTTCGTCGAGCAGTTCGGGGTTCTGGGCGTTGGCGGCCTCCGGCCGGTTGAGCGTGATGGTCGCGATGCGGTCGCTGACCTCGTAATCGATGTACACCGTGAGTCCTTCTGTTTGCGGGCTATTTGCGAGGCAGGCCCAGCATTCGCTGGGCGATGATGTTGCGCTGGATTTCCGAGGTGCCGCCCGCGATGGTGCCGCCGAACGACCGGATGTAGCGCTCGAACCAGCCGGATCGGTACAGGTCGAGGTGAAACGGCGAGTACGGACCGGACACCGCAGGATGGGCGAGCCCGTCGGACCCGGCGGCCGACAGCAAATACTCGGACGCCATCTGCGACGCCTCGGAACCGAACAGCTTCAGCACCGACAGCGCACCGGAGTCCTCGTCACCGCGCGCGGCCCGCGACAGCGCGATCGAGCCGAGCAGCCTTAGTGCCTGGTTGTCCATCACCAACCGGGCGAAGTTGTCACGGTCCAGCCGCGTCCGGACGGGGTAGTCCTCGACCAGCTCCTGTAGTCGGTCGGCGTAGCTGAGCCACAACATGTTTCGCTCGTGGCCCAGCGATCCGTTCGCGACGCCCCAGCCCTCGTTGAGCGGGCCGACGAGGTTCTCCGCGGGCACCCGCGCATCGTTGAAGAACACCTCGTTGAAATCGAGATCGTTGCTGTCGCACGCCGAGGCGAACGGCCTGCGGACGACGCCCGGTAAGTCGGTCGGGATCATCAGCGCGCTGATGCCCTTGTGCCTCGGTGCATCAGGGTCGGTCCGCACGAAGGCCAGCAACACGTCCGCGTCGTGCGCGCCGGACGTCCACACCTTCTGCCCGCTGACGACGAACTCGCCGCCGTCGAGGACGGCCCGCGTCCGCACCGACGCCAGATCGGAGCCCGCTCCCGGCTCGCTCATGCCGAGCGACGCGGTGATCTCGGCCCGCAGGATCGGCACGGCCCACTTCTGCTGTTGCTCACCGGTGCCGTACGAAATCAGCGAAGCGGCAATAATGCCGACACCTTGCGGGTTGTAGGTCTGGTAGACCCGCCGGCGAGAGAGTTCCAGTTGATACGCGTACTGCTGCACGATCGTCGCGTTACGACCGCCGAACTCCGGCGAGTTACCCGGCACCAGCCAGCCGTTGTCGAACATCAGCCGCTGCCAGCGACGGGCCCACTCCGGGACATGACTGCTGGACCACGAGCGATCGTGGGCCTCGGCCTCGGAGGGCAAATGCTCGTCGAGGAACGCGGCGAACTCGGCGGCGAAGCTTTCGACGTCGGCGTCAAATGTCAGCTGCACGGCACTCCCCGCCGGTCCCCCGATTTTCGTAGGACTTCCATCATGAACTCGATGAGAATAGTATTCTCATGCTGAGAAAGTTACAATCTCCGACACGTTGGCCGCGAGGGGGTCGAGGACCGCAATGGCAAGGCGTTCTCCGGTACAGTCTGTTCATGCTCTCACCAATCGGCAAGCGTCCGAGCCGCCGGTGACAAGCCCCAGCGAAGAGCCCGCCTGGAAGCAGCGCGCGGTCGAACGGTCGATCAAGACAGCAAAGCTCCGAGCCGCGCAACGGGTCCAACGATTTCTCGACGCCGCTCAGGCGATCATCATCGAAAAGGGCAGCACCGATTTCACAGTGCAGGAGGTTGTCGACCGCTCCCGGCAGTCGCTGCGAAGCTTCTACCTGCAGTTCGACGGTAAGCATGAACTGCTGCTCGCCCTGTTCGAAGACGCGCTGAGCCGATCCGCCGACCAGATCCGCGCCGCCACCGCGAGCCACGACGACCCGATGGAACGACTGAAGGTCGCTATTCAGCTGTTGTTCGAATCCTCGCGTCCCGATCCGACAGCGAAGCGCCCGCTGTTCACCGACTTCGCCCCGCGGCTGCTGGTTTCGCATCCGTCTGAGGTCAAAATCGCGCACGCACCACTGCTTGCCCTGCTCACCGAGCTGATGGAACACGCCGCAGCGGCCGGCAAGCTGAGGCCCGAAATCAATCCGAAGCGGATGGCGGCGATGACGATGCAGACCGTCATGTTCAACGCCGCGCAGTCCAGCGGCGACATTGATGACGAGGCGGGCCACCCCATCAGCGCCGACGAGGTGTGGGATTTCTGCTCTCAGGGATTCGCCGCGTAGCTGAGAACTGCATTCTCTCCACCGAAGAACTGGGCTTACACTTAGTGCTGTGTCCGCTCAGTTCAGCGACCTGCTCGCGTGCCTGGACCTCGCGCCGGCACCCGCTGACGGGACCGCCGTCGCCATCGGGGCCGCGGCGTTTGAAGGCCGCAACCAGCATCTCGAGTACCACCGGGTTTTCGGCGGCCAGCTGCTCGGCCAGCTGATACAGGTCGCCCGCCTCGTCTGCCCGGACAAGGCCGTCAAGTCATTGCATGCTGTGTTCGCCCGGGAGGGCCGCGCCGACGAGCCGGTCATCTTCGAGGCGATACGCCATCACGAGGGTCGGTCGTTCGCGACGTTGACGGTCACCGGCCGCCAGGACCGCGGCGTGCTGGCCACCAGCTCGATCTGCATGCACGTCGTCGAGGACGGACCCGAGCACCAGGACGTCGCCGACGTCCCGGCGGTGCTCGGCCCCGAGCATCGGCTGGCGCTCGACCTCATCCCCTGGGAAACCCGTGCTGTCGACGACCTCAACGCCACCAGCACTGGTCCACCGGAGTTCGAATTCTGGATGCGCACACCGGATGTCGACTCCGTCCTGGCGCCGGCGCTTACGGCATACGCCACCGACCTGACCCTTATCGGCACCGCGTTGAGGCCGATGGACGGTCTGGGCCAACGCGGCAACGGAACCCAGTTCACCTCGGCCGTCACCTCGCACACACTGTGGTTCCACCGGCCGTTCCGCACCGACGAATGGTTGCTGTTGCGCCAGCACAGCCCCCTGCTCGCGCACGGCCGCTGCTTCGGCCGAGGCGACGTGCTGACCGAGAGCGGCGCCTTGGCCGCCTCCTTCGGTCAGGAGGCGCTGCTGAGAATCACCACATGAGAAGGTCATTCTACTAAGCGGAGAGTATAAATTGCGAAAAAGTATCGGCCCATTGACACCCGAGCGACGCTGGTGACAGAGTTTGTGAGACAGTTGCGATCCATCTGTCTTATGCCGCCCCGGCCTCTGCGAAAGGCGACACCGTGACCGTCAGCACCACCGAACCCGCCACCAGCGACGTCTATTTCGACCCGTACGACGTGGGCATCAACGCTGACCCGTATCCGACGTTCCGCCGACTCCGGGAGGAAGCCCCGCTCTACTACAACGAGCAGCACGACTTCTTTGCAGTGAGCCGCTTCGCGGACGTCAACAAGGCGCTGGTGGATCACGAGACGTTCAGCTCGGCACGCGGCGCGATCATCGAGCTGATCAAAGCCAACATCGAGATCCCGCCGGGGACGGTCATTTTCGAGGATCCGCCGATCCACGACATCCACCGGAAGCTGCTGGCGAGGATGTTCACCCCGCGCAAGGTCAATGCGCTCGAGCCGGTGATCCGGGAGTACTGCGCGCAGAGCCTCGACCCGTTGATCGGCGCGGACCGCTTCGACTTCGTCGCCGACCTCGGGGCGCAGATGCCGATGAAGGTGATCAGCGCGCTGCTGGGCATCCCCGACGACGACCAGGAGATGATCCGCGACCACGCCAACGCGCAGTTGCGCACCGAGGTCGGCAAGCCGATGAAGCACGAAGACGGCATGGTGCTCGGCGAGATGTTCGAAACCTACATCGACTGGCGCGCCGAGCATCCCTCCGACGACATCATGACCGAACTGCTCAACGCCGAGTTCGTTGACGAGACGGGCACCACCCGCAACTTGACACGTCAGGAACTGCTGACCTACCTCAACGTCGTGGCGGGCGCGGGTAATGAGACCACCACGCGGTTGATCGGCTGGGCGGGCAAGGTTTTGGCCGAACATCCCGACCAGCGTCGCGAACTCGCCGAGAACCCGACACTCATTCCGCAGGCGATCGAAGAGCTGTTGCGCTACGAGCCGCCCGCACCGCACGTCGCCCGGTACGTGACCCGCGACGTCGAGTTCTATGGCCGAACCGTGCCCCAGGGCAGCGCGATGATGATGCTGATCGGTGCCGCGGTGCGCGACCATCGCCAGTTCCCGCCCGACGGCGACGTTTTCGACATCCATCGGGAAGCGCGCCAGCACCTCGCCTTCAGCGTCGGCACGCATTACTGCCTTGGCTCGGCGTTGGCCCGCCTCGAGGGGCGCGTCGCCCTGGAGGAGATTCTGAAGCGCTTCCCCGATTGGGATGTCGACATGACCAGCGCGACGCTCTCCCCCACATCGACTGTCCGCGGCTGGGAGTCCATGCCGGCTGTTCTCAAGTGAAATCCTTTCCGCTAACGACGAATTGAGGTTACAAATGACTGGACGTGTAGAGGGCAAGGTCGCTTTCATCACCGGCGCGGCTCGTGGACAGGGTCGTGCGCACGCGGTGCGACTGGCCGAAGAGGGCGCCGACATCATCGCCGTCGACATCTGTAGGCAGATCGACAGCGTTGCGATCCCGCTCTCCACGCCGGAGGACCTGGCCGAAACCGCGGATCTGGTGAAGGGGCGCAACCGCCGCATCTACACCGCCGAGGTCGACACCCGCGACTTCGATGCGCTCAAGGCAGCGGTGGACGCGGGCGTCGAGCAGATGGGAAGGCTCGACATCATCGTCGCCAACGCAGGCATCGGCAATGGCGGCGCGACGCTGGACAAGACCAGCGAGGGCGACTGGACCGACATGATCGACGTCAACCTTGGCGGCGTGTGGAAGACCGTCAAGGCCGGTGTCCCCCACATCCTGGCCGGCGGTCGCGGCGGCTCGATCATCCTGACCAGTTCGGTCGGCGGCCTGAAGGCCTACCCGCACACGGGCCACTACGTCGCCGCGAAACACGGTGTGGTGGGCTTGATGCGCACATTCGCCGTCGAACTCGGCGCGCAGAACATCCGCGTCAACTCCGTGCACCCCACCAACGTGAACACCCCGCTCTTCATGAACGAGGGCACGATGAAGCTGTTCCGTCCCGATCTGGAGAACCCAGGGCCGGACGATATGAAGGTCGTCGGCCAGATGATGCACACGCTGCCGATCGGCTGGGTCGAACCCGAGGACATCGCCAACGCCGTGCTGTTCCTGGCGTCCGATGAGGCCCGCTACATCACCGGCGTCACGCTGCCGGTCGATGGCGGCAGCTGCCTGAAGTAATGCACACGTGACGCTTGCGGAGTCGTCCATCCCCGCGGGATGGGACGCAATCACCCCCGGCTGGATGACGACTGCGCTTGCCGGTCACCATCCCGGTGCTGTTGTGGACCGCGTTCGGGTGGCGCTTCGCGACGACGGCACCAACCGGAGGGCCCGCCTCGAGCTGAGCTATGCGGCCGGCTCGGGGCCCGCCACCGTGTTCGCCAAGGCCGTCGATCCGGCGCACGCGGACCTCGTCGCGCTCACCAGCGGCCTGTTCCATGAGCCACGCTTGTTCTCCTCCGGACTTGTTCTGCCGCTTGACCATCCGTTGGTGTTCGCGGCGCTCATCGACGAGGAGCGCTCCGACTTCTTGATGATCATGGAGGATGTCGTGGCGCGCGGCGCCGACCCGCGCGACTCCACGAGACCGATGACCGTCGAGCAGGTGGCCAACGGAGTGCGAGGGCTCGCCCGGCTGCACAGCGCCTACTGGGGCGAGCGGCTGACGGCAAACCCGGCGCTCGACTGGGTCGAGCCGTTTGTCGCGTTCGAAGGAATGCAGTACGCCCCCTTGCACATCGCGCGCGAACGGCTCGGAGACACCGTCGACGCGGAGATCCTGGAGTTGACGGGTGATCAGCTGTTCATCGACATCTGGGCGCGCTTTATCGGCACCCTGACGACATCACCGCAGACCCTGCTGCACGGCGATCCGCACATCGGCAACACCTATGTGCTGCCGGATGACGACGTGGGTTTCCTCGACTGGCAGATGGTGCGCCGCGGCAACTGGTCGCTCGACCTCGGTTACTTCCTGCAGGGCGCACTGACCATTGACGAACGGCGCCGCAGCGAGCGAGAACTGCTCGACGAGTACCGCGCCGCACTGACGTTGCCGGCCGCCGAGATGCCCAGTGCGGAAGAGGTGCTGCTGCGTTACCGCGCCTCTGTCGCGCACGGCTTGGCGATCTGGATGGCCACCTTGTCTGGAGGCGACGCCTGGCAGAGCCCCGGCGTCTGCCTCGCATTGGTGCAGCGGTATGCCGCAGCCTTCATCGATCTCGACAGCCGTGCGGCGATCGACGCCATTGCCTGAGCAGCTAGTGTTCGCGCCGTGGAGACATTCGAGGGACGCGGAGCGGTAATCACCGGCGGTGCGAGTGGCATCGGGTTCGCCTGTGCGCAGGAGTTCACCCGTCGCGGCGCGCGCGTCGTGCTGGCCGACATCGACCAGGCCGCGCTCGACTCGGCCGTCGAGCAGCTGCGCGCCGACGGTGCCGAAGCCCACGGCGTCGTATGTGATGTCACGAAGCTGGACGCCGCCGAGCACTTGGCCGACGAAGCGTTTCGGCTGCTTGGCGAGGTGAACCTCGTCTTCAACAACGCGGGCATCGGGCACGCGGGCCCGATCGCCGACGTCACCCATGGCGATTGGCGCTGGGTGATCGACGTCGACCTGTGGGGCCCGATCCACGGCGTCGAGGCGTTCCTGCCCCGCCTGATTGACCAGGGCGGGGATCGCCACATCATGTTCACGTCGTCGTTCGCAGGCATGGTGGGCAACGCAGGGCTTGGCCCTTACTGCGTCGCTAAGTTCGGCGTCGTCGCGCTTGCCGAGAGCCTGGCACGAGAGCTGAAGAGCCAAGGCATCGGAGTTTCGGTGCTCTGCCCGATGATCGTCGAGACCAATCTGATCACCAACTCCGAACGCAGCAGAAGCGGTGACTACGGCGCGCGCAGTGAGCAAGCCGAAGACACTGTGGAGGGCCTGGGGTCAGTCATGACGCCGACCGATGAGAGCGTGCGCAGCGCCGACGTTGCCCGCTTGACGGCCGAAGCCGTTCTCGCGAACCGGCTGTACATCCTGCCGCACCGCGCCTCGCGCGACTCCATCCGGCGGCGGTTCGAGCGCATCGACCGCACCTTCGACGAGCAGGCCGCCGAGGGCTGGCCTCACTGAGTCACCCAATCCGGCCAACGGGCGACCGCACGGGTGGTTGCATGGAACCGTTCGACGGGGAAACGGGGTGGGGCGTGAAGCGACTCAACGGCATGGACGCCATGTTGCTGTACAGCGAGACCCCCAACCTGCACACGCACACGTTGAAGGTGGCGGTCATCCACGCTCCCCGCACGCGAGGAGGACAAGAAGGTTCAGATTTCGACGGTGACTTCACTTTCGAGGTGTTCCGCGAGACGATCCAGCGGCGCCTGCATCTGCTCGACCCGCTGCGCTACCGGCTCGTCGACATCCCGTACAAGTTGCACCATCCGATGTGGATGGAGAACTGTGACGTCGACCTCGACTACCACTTACGCCGGGTGCAGGTGCCGAGCCCGGGCGGCCGTCGCGAACTCGATCAGGTCATCGGCGAGATCGCCAGCACGCCGTTGGAGCGAAACCGGCCGCTGTGGGAGTTCCACTTCGCCGAAGGGATGGCCGACGACCGCTTCGCGTTGATCGGCAAGGTGCACCACACCCTGGCCGACGGTGTCGCGTCGGCCAATCTCCTGGCCCGGCTGATGGATCTGGCCGGCTCCGCGCGCGACGAGCGCGACGACTACACCACCTGTGCCGCGCCGTCGCGGAGTGAGCTGCTGCGGGCTGCAGGGCGCGACCATGTGCAGAACATCGCGGCGCTGCCGGGCCTGGTCCGCGACGCTGTGCGGGGGTTCGCGCGAGTGCGGCACCAGTCAAAAGGCCGCGGCGACATTGCGGACATGGCCAAGATGTTCAAGTTCCCACCGACGTTCGTGAACCACATCGTCTCCCCCGTCCGGACGTTTGCGACGGCATCGCTGGCGCTCGAAGAGGTCAAGCAGACGGCCAAACACCTGGGCGTGACGTTCAACGACATTGTGCTGGCGATGGCCGCGGGCGGAATGCGAGAACTGTTGCTGCGCTACGACGGTCGGGCGGATCAGCCGATCATGGCGTCGGTTCCTGTCGCCACCGACAAGTCGCCGGACCGGATCACCGGGAACGAGATCAGCGGGCTGCCGGTGTCGTTGCCGGTGCACATCGACGACCCGCTGGAGCGGGTGCGATTGAGCGCCCTGGCCGCGGCGCGCGCCAAGGAGGACAACGAACTTCTCGGCCCGAAACTGCATGGGCGGTTGATGGAATATCTGCCGCCGGCATTCGCGCCAACGTTGTTTCGCTGGCAGTCAAAACGCACCGCGCACAGCCCCATCATGAACGTCGCCGTCTCCAATGTGCCCGGCCCGCGCGAACGCGGCCACATCGGTGGCGCTCCGGTGACGGAGATCTATTCGATCGGAATATTGTCTGCCGGAAGTGCATTCAACATGACCGTCTGGAGTTACGTCGATCAGGTGGACATCTCGATTTTGTCCGACGACCGCACGTTCGACGACATCCACGAAGCCACCGACGCAATGGTCCACGGTCTGGCCGAAATAAGGCGCGCCGCAGGCCTTCCCGCCGAGCTCAGCACCGTCGATACGGCGATGCCGCCGGCGAGGGCTGCCGGTTAGCCCAGTATCGGGAAGCGGCGCTTCTTCGCCAACTCGTCGAGCGCGGTCTGCATCACCTGACGGACATGGGCGTCGACCTCGTCGACGTCGGGGTCATCGCCGAACGTCTCGACCACGTCGATGGGGTCCAACACCTGCGTGACGATCTTGGTCGGCAGCGGCAGGTTGGGCGGGAAGAACACGCTCAATCCGAACGGGAAGCCGAAGGTGATCGGCAGGATCTCCGCCCGAAGGCGTTGCAGCCCCAAACGCTTCGCCAACCAGTTGCCGCGAGTGAGGAACAGTTGCATTTCCTGCGCACCGATGGACACTATCGGGACGATCGGTACTCCGCTTTCTACGGCAGTTCGCACGTATCCGGTTCTGCCGGCGAAGTCGACGGTGTTCTCGAAGGTCGGCCGGTAGGCGTCGTAGTCGCCACCGGGAAAGACCAGCACGAGCGCGCCGGCATGCAATGCCTTCTCGGCGTTCTCCCGGGTTGCCTCGATGACTCCGGCGCGATGCAGCCAATCGCCCATCGGACCCACGAAGAGTGCGGAATGCGCGAGGGTGAAGACGGGGCGGTCAAAGCCGAACTTGTCGTAGAACGCCGGCGCGAACACGAGCACGTCGGGGGTGAGCATGCCGCCGGAGTGGTTCGACACCATCAGGGCGCCGCCCGCCATCGGAACGGCGTCGAGGCCACGCACTTCTGCGCGGAAGTAGCGCTTGACGAGGGGCCCGACCCAATTCTTGATTTGCTCCGTGAAGGTGGGATCCCACTTCGTGGCCTCGTCCGTGCCGATGGAGTCAACGTCCTTGTCGCCCATAGCCTCCCCTGCGTCCTATTGTGAACCGCATACCCAGGGCGGACTCGAAGTATCCGTCAATGGGCCTACCAGCGGATATGGTACTCTCTTTTACTGAGAATGTCATTTCCACAACGAGGGGGACGAATGACTGGCGCGGTGCTCGTCACGGGCGGGTTCGGTCTGGTGGGGTCGGAGACTGTCAAGCAACTGGTCGCCGCCGGCCGCCGGGTGGTGGTGGCCGACCTCGACACCCCCGCCAACCGCACGAAGGCCAAGGCACTGGCCGACGGTGTCGGAACGCGATGGGCGGACCTGACGGATGCCGGGGAGGTCGATCGCCTCGTTTCGGAGGTGTCACCGTCGGTCATCGTCCATCTCGCCGCCGTCATCCCGCCGCCGCTGTACCGAAACCCCGGCCTGGCCCGCAAGGTCAACGTCGACGCCACGAAGGCGTTGGTCCGCGCGGCCGAGGCACAACCGAATCCGCCGCGCTTCGTGCAGGCCTCCAGTAATGCGGTCTACGGGTCGCGCAACCCTCACCGGGTCACCGATGTGGTCCGCGCCGATACCCCTCCCCGGCCGTTCGAGTTGTACAGCAACACCAAGTTCGAGGCCGAAGAGTTCGTCCGCGCCTCGAGCCTCGAATGGGTGGTGCTGCGCCTCGGCGGTGTGCTGAGCCCGAACTTCAGCGCACTGCCGCTGACCGGTGACGGCATCTTCATCGAGAGCGCGCTGCCCACCGACGGGCGGATCCACACGGTCGACGTGCGCGATGTCGGCGCCGCCTTCGCGGCCGCCACGACGGCAGATGTCGTGGGTGAGATCCTGCTGATCGCGGGCGACGACTCGCACAAGCTGCTGCAGAAGGATGTCGGTGCGGCGCTGGCCGCCGCCCTCGGCCTGCCCGGCGTGCTGCCTGAGGGGCGCCCCGGTGACCCGAACGATGACGACGGCTGGTTCCTCACCGACTGGATGGACACCGCACGGGCACAGGAAGCGCTAGCGTTCCAACATCATTCGTGGCCCGACATGCTGGCGGAGATGAGCGCGCGGATGGGCTGGAAGCGCTATCTGCTGCGGCTCGTCGCACCTCTGGCACGGGTCTTTCTGGCTCGCCGGGCCGCATACCGCAATGCGCCGGGTACCTACGCCGATCTGTGGGGTGCCATTGCAGCCAGACTGGGCGATCCCTGCCTGGACAGGCAGCGGACCGAAAGCTAGCCGGGCCCCAGCTGGTATTCGCCGGTCTGCGGGTTGTGGTGCCACCCGCCGGCAGCCTGGGTTCCGCCGTCGACGTGGATCGTCTGACCGGTGATGTATCCGGACATGTCGGACGCGAGAAACACCGCCGCGCCGGCCATTTCGTCGACGTGTCCCGGGCGTGCCATCGGAATCATGTGGCGCGCGCCGTCGGGCAGTCCGTCCGGTGAGACGCGCTGTAGCCCTTCGGTGACGGTAAGGTCCGGCGCGAGTGCGTTGACCCGGATCCCGTTGGTGGCCAATTCGAGTGCCGCCGTCTTGGTGTAGTTGATGACGCCCGCCTTGGCGGCGGCATAGGCGGCGTAGCCCGGCGCCGCCCGCACACCCTCGATCGACGTCACATTGATAACGCTGCCCGGCAGGCCCTCCGCCACCAGCCGCCGGGCCACCCGCTGCGTGCAGAGAAGGACGTGGCGCAGATTCGACTTGTACAACGCGTCCCAGCCGTTCTCGGTGGTCTCGAGCAGCGGTGAGGCGAACATCCCGCCGGCGTTGTTGACGAGGATGCGCACGGTGCCGAGTTCGTTGGCGGTGCGCTCCAGCGCCGCATCGACCTGCTGGCTGTCGCGGACGTCGGCGACGATGCCAAGCGCCCCCATCCCTTCGGCGGTGGCTGTGCAGGTTTCGGGGTTGCGTTCCCAGATGGCGACCTTCGCGCCGAACGCGGCAAGACCCTCGGCTATGCCCCGTCCGATGCCCTCGCCGCCGCCGGTGACGACCGCGACGCGGCCGGTCAGCAGGATGGTCGACGGATCGATGGTCACGTCAGTGAGTTAACCAGTCTTGGTGGTGCGGATGCCAAGGCCTGCCGGGACGGTACCGATGATGCCCTGCTCCTCGAGTTCGGCGATCTCGTCGTCGCCGAGGCCCAGGCCGGACAGCACCTCGTAATTGTGCTGTCCGAGAAGCGGCGCGGGCGCCCTGTGGAATCGCTGCGGCCCTGTCGAGATCCGCATCGGGAGTGTGCTGTGTCGAGCGGTCGGGTTTACGGGGTGCTCGACCCGTTCGTAGAAGCCGCGATGCACCAGTTGCGCCAAGTCGCCGACGCGATGCGGCTGCATGACCTTGGCCACCGGCACGCCTGCGTCCCAGAGGGTTTGGACGATCTCGTCGCCCGTGCGTGTCTCGCACCACTCGCTCAGGCGCTCGTCGATCTCGTCGTGGCGTCGTCTGCGTCCATCGACGGTCGCGAACTCGTCGGTCGCCCACGCCGGGTGGCCGAGGGCAGCGACCAGATGCGTCCACTGTTCGTCGGTGGCTACCGCGATCGCCACCCAGTCGTCGGGTCGGCCGAACTCGTCGAGTTCACCTGTGCGGTAGAGGTTCTGCGGTGCGGCAGCGGGTCCGCGGTTACCCTCGCGCTGCAGCAGGTTGCCGTAAGCCGAGTATTCGATGACCTGTTCGGCGGCGACGTTGAGCGCGGCGTCGACCATCGCGGCCTCGATCCGGACGCCCTCCCCTGTCCGACGCCGGTGCGCCAACGCCAGTATCAGCGCGTTGAGGCCGTGCACGCCTGCGTTCGGGTCACCGATCGCATACGGTTCCACGGGGTTCTGGTCGGGATGACCCGTCAGCCAGGTAATTCCGGATGCGTCCTCGATGACGTAGGCGAACGCCGGCTTGTCCCGCCACGGACCGTCGAGCCCGAAACCGGGCATGCGCATCATGATGGCGTCGGGTCGCAGCCGGTGGACCGCATCGAAGTCCAGCCCGATCTGGTCGAGCACTCGCGGTGTGTAGTTCTCGACGATGACATCGCATGTCGTGACGAGCTGATGGAGCAGCTCGACGCCTCGGGTGTTCCGGATGTCCAGCGTCACGCTCTTCTTGTTGGTGTTCAGGCCCGAGAAGATCGGGGACCGCTCCCACCACTGCTCCTCGCTCATCGGTACGCCGGCGATCAACCGCGTGCCGTCGGGGCGTGCCGTCGACTCCACGTGAATCACCTCGGCCCCAAGCTGCGCCAGCACATGCGTGCACGACGGTCCTGCCCAGAAGCTCGTCATGTCGAGAACGCGCACACCCTCGAACGGCATTGCCCGGGAAATCGCGTTCCGGGCCGTTGGGGGCGCGAATTCCCGACCCTGGCTTCTCGCTCGCGAGCGGTAGCGGTCGGTGTGCTCGCCGAGCCGCGGCGCCGGATTCGGTGCGCGCAGCAGCGGCGGGCTCATGCGGTAGGGTGCGCCCGGCTGCGTGAAACCGTCGCGCGGGTTGCTGACGAACGTTCCCCGTTCGACGAACTGATCGAACGACGTGACAGTGGCGCCGTTTCCGACCGGCGCATTCGGAATGCGGAAGGCAGAAGCCAAGTCCAGGATGTCGTCGACCTTGTTCTCGCGCACCCACTCGTAGATCTCGTCTGCATGAATGTTGGCCTGTTCGGTGATGGACAGGTCCGACTGCTCGTCGATCCACTCGTCATGATCGACCATGGCGCACAGGTCGAACCACTGCTGTGCGGTGCCGCAGCCGAGCGCCACCAGCCCGTCGGCCGCCGTCGCTACGCCGGGAATCGAGAGCCGACGGCGATCGCGGAACGGCCGGTCCAGCGCGTCGATGAAGGACACCGAATAGTAGGTGAGGCCAAGGACTTGCGCTTCGAGCATCGAGACATCGACCAGGCCCGAGTGCGTGGCCATCGTGCCCGCAGCGGCATACGCTCCCGCCAGCCACTCGCCGATCTGCCCCGCGACGAACAGCGGTGCGCGGTCCTGCGCACCGCGGCCGAGTCCGATCGCGCCTCCCGACCATGCCTGCGTGGTGAACTCCGTTGCCGGTTTGTCGGACCACGGTCCCTCGAGACCGAACGGGGTGATCGCCGTGACCGTCACATGGGGATACGCATCGGCGAGCGTTGCAGGTGTGAACTCGTCCAGCGCGACGACGGCGGACCCGCGCGACCACACCACTGCGTCCGCCGTGTCCAGGAGGCTTCGGAGCAGCTCCACGTCGTCCGGCGTCTCCGGGTCGACGACGACGCTGTTCTTCGAACCCGCGAGGAAACTGAATAGCGCCCCGTCGTCGCCGGGCGCGATCGTCGCGCCGGACGCCGACCACCGCCGTAGCGGATCGCCCTCTGGCGATTCGACTTTGACCACAGCGGCGCCCCCGTCGGCGAGCAGCTTGGTGCAGTACCCGCCCGCGATGCCGACGGAGAGATCGATGACGGTGTACCCGTCGAGGGGCAGCAAGGGGTCAGTCCTTCTTCTTGCGATTCGATTTGCTCAGCCGGAACTCGGGCGGGAACTTCGCGTCGTTCTCGTTGACCGAGTCAGCCAGGCCGGCATCGATCGCGTCGCCGAGCATGAAGTCGCCGGCATCGGGTCGGACCGAGCCGCCCATCGACTCGAAGGCGGCCGACAGCAGGCTGCCCATGTACTCACCCTGGAACTGTTTGACGACCTCGAAGAACACCTTCTGCTGAAAGATGCTGTCCACCGGGCGGTTACGTGCGCACGCCAGCGCGTACTTCTCCACCTCGGCCTCGAGCTGGTCACGTGCCACCACCTTGTTGAGGAAGTTGCACTCCTTCATCTCGGTGGCCGTGAACGGCCGTCCGGTGAACACCATCTCCTGAAACGGGCGCAGGCCCATCGTCAGTACCCACGTCCACATCCGCGGTCCCCAGCCGAAGTAGCGGAACGACGGATGACCGAAAAGCGCGTCGTCGGAGGAGATCACGAGATCGGCGTCGGCGCACTGATAGAAATGCCAGCCGTAGCAGTAGCCCTTGGCCTCCACGATGCTGATCTTCTTGAGCTCCTGCAGCGCCCGGTTGCCCGCCGCCGCATTCGCGTACCACTGACCCATCGTCGCGCCGTGGCGGAAAGACCCCTCGGGCGGATACGTCACGTTCGGATCGTCCACCCGGAGCTCGTCGAGGCGGTCCTGCTCCGTACCCGCCATGAAGTCGGGCAGGTCGGCGCCACTGCCGAAATCCTCGCCCACACCGCGGATCACCACGACCTTGACGTCGTCGTCCACCGTCGCGCCGCGCAACAGGTCGGCATAACGCAGTCGCGCGGCCGACGTCGGCGCGTTCAGATGGTCCGGACGGTTGAACGTGATCGTCGCGATCTTCGTCTCGGGGTCCTTGTCGTAGAGGACGATCTCCTCGGGCGACGGACGTTCGACGGACGACGCCATCGTCGACTCAGGCCGTCGCGACGGCGCCGTAGGACGGGCTGGACGTGAGCACCTCGGCGCCGTCGTCTCCGATCAGCACCGCGTCCCTGGAGAACACCGCTCCGACACCGGCCTGCCACACGTAGCCGGTGACCGCCAGCACCATCCCCGGCTCGAGGCGTTCCTCGCCGCAGGTGACCGGAAGGTCGGCGGAGACCACCGGCGGGTCGAATCCGAGACCGAGTCCGTGCGCGACGGGTGTCGCGGGCAGTGACTCCCCCGCCGCCTCGTATGCCATCAGCAGATCGGCCGCGACGCCGCCCGGTTTGCAGGCAGAAAGGAGGCGGTCCCACAGCTGATTCGAGCGTCCGAACAGATCGTCGGCGCCGGGGACGTCGCCCACTGGCCAGGTCCGTCCGACCTCGCCGACGTAGCCGTCGGCCAACGCGCCCGCGGACAGCGCGACCAGGTCACCTTCTCGCACCCGGCCGTCGCTCGGTCCACGACGCCATGAGTGGTCCTTCGGCGTGATCCACGCGCCGTCTTGAGTCGCGGGCGTGGTGACCCCGCCCGCCGCCATCGCTTCGAGCATCGCCCCGGTCAGTGACTGCTCGGTGACACCGGGCGCCAACTCGGCGCGGGCCGCCTCCAGCGCGTGTTCGGCGACGCCGAGGGCACCGCGCAGCACCGCGATCTCGGCCGGTGTCTTGATCCGCCTGGCCGCGCGCAGTGCGGGCTCGGCGTCGATGAGCTCGGCGTTGGGGAAGGCCATCGGCAGCAGTTGGGCGAATGTCGGTGTCAGCGAGTCGGTTCCGACCCGGTGGAAGCCGGCCGCGCCGGGCAGTTTCTTGAGGACGTCGATCAGCGTCATCGGGTTCCACGCCAGACCGTACAGGTGGTCGTGATCGATCTCGTCGGGGATGCCCTCGTCCCATGTGCTGTTCAGGTGGATCTCGCCGGTCGAGCGGATCACCTCGCAGATCGGGCCGAACGGCCTGGTGCCTGCGACCCACAACTGCGGCGCCCCGGTGACGTACCGGACGTTGGCCTGGCGTCCGAGGACCAGGACGTCGATGTCGTTGGCGGCCATCTGAGCCAGCACCCGTTCACGACGGCCGCTCCGCAAAGCCTTTGCGTCAGGCAGGATCTCGGTGCCCATCATGCCCTCCCGTACGGTGCATAGGGATAGTCCGTGATGCGGGTGGTGCCGTCTTCGGTGATGATCACGATCTCCTCGCTTCGATAGCCCCCGGTGCCGTCCTCCCAGATGACCGGCTCCAGGACCAGGGCCATGCCCGCGGGAAACACAAAGTTGTCGTCGAACTCGTCGCCGAGATCGGTGCCGATCATCGGCATTTCCGCGGCATTGGTCCCGATGCCGTGGCCGAGGTAGAAGTGCGGCAGCCATGGCTTCGTGCCGCCGTTGGCGGCGATGGCGGCGCGGGCCAGGTCACCCGACGTCGCGCCGGCCTTCGTGACCGCCAGAACGGCGTCGATGATCTCGCGCCACTTCTCGAACTGTGCCTGCTGACGGTCCGACGGTTCGTCACCGACGAGCCAGGTCCGGCCGAAGTCCGAGCAGTAGCCGTTGTAGGTGATGCTGACGTCGGTCCATAGCACGTCGCCGCGCTGCAGTTCACGCTCGGTCGTCAACAGTGGCAGGGCCAGGTCGCCGGTCGTGGTCCAGGTGCCGTCGGCCTTCGTGTTCGGCATCACCTGCCAGATCGCCTCCAGCATGTTGGCCGTCGCGCCGAGCTCGAACGCCCGCCGGACGAAGCCCGCCGACAGGTCGATCTGCCGCACGCCGGGAGCGAGCGACTTCTGCACGTCGGCTGCGGCCTCTTCGGTGATGCGGCATGCCTTGCGGATGCACGAGATCTGATCGACGGTCTTGACCAGCTTCGCCGGGCCGATGACCTGTGCGGCGTCCGAGGGCGGGCCCGACGGGAACAGTCGGCCCTGCGCGCGGCGCATGGCGCCGGTCAGCTCGTCGACGGCGATGCTGGCTCCGGCGGGCACCAGGTCCGCCAGCACCTTTCCGAAATGCTCGACACCTTCGTCGAATTCGAGGTACAGCGGACCGTGCATGTGATCCGCGGGTACCTGGCACTCGGGCACCGAACCTTCACGCAACGGCATGAACAGGTGAGGATGTTCATCATCGGCCAGCACGATTGCGACGGGGCGCTCGACGTGCGACAGCCCGGCGTCCAACAACCGCCAGCTGGCGCCGGTGGCATACACCACGTTGCCGTTGCCGAGCAGGATGAGCGCGTCAACGCCCTTGTCCCTCATCGCATTGCGCAGCCTGGAACAGCATTCGCGATACATGCGCGCCATGTCCGGCAGGTCCGGAATCTCGATGGCGGTGCTGCCCGCCGTCGCAAATGTGGTCATTCCACGCCCAGGAAATTCTTGATGTTGGTGCTGACGATCTTCGTCGCGGCCTCGGGTCCGACGGCGTCGACCACGGTCTTGAGCGACTTCTCCGAGTAACCGAAGGTCGATTCATTGTGCGGGTAGTCCGACGACCACATCACGTTGTCGACACCGATCTTGTCGACGAGCTCCAGCCCGAGCGGATCGATCATGAACGACGCGCTCATGTGGTTGTCCCAGTAATCGCGCACGCCGTGTTCCAGTTGGTGGTTGAACATGTGCCGATAGGAGGCCAGCATGTGTTCTGCGTCCTGCAGAGCAGTTGGCACCCAAGCTATTCCGCCCTCGAACCAGCCGATCTTCAGTGACGGATGCCGGTCCAGGATGCCGGAGAACACATACTTGGCGAACTGCTCGCGGAAGGAGTCGACGTTCACCATCATGCCGACGACGACGCTGTTGTTCTGGCATGGCGTCTTGGGCGGCGTCTCGCCGATATGGTGGCTGACCGGAACGCCGGCCGCCTCGATCTCGTCCCACACCGCATCCATGTCGGTGCTGCCGTAGTCGTAGATGTTGCCGTCGTCGTCCTTGCCGGGGTTCAGTGGCAGCAGGAAGGTCTTCAAGCCCAGGGACTTCAGTTCCTCCAGCGTGCTGCGGGTGCCCTTCGGATCCCACCAGTTGATGAGACCGACGCCGTAGAAGTGGCCCTTGCTGCGCTCCTGCAGATCGGCGATGTGCTCGTTGTAGATGCGGAAGACGCGCTCGCGCAAGGATTTGTCGGGATAGTGGAACAGGGCCAGGACCGCGTTGGGGAACGCGAGTTCCTTGTCGATGCCGTCCTCGGCGAGTTCCCGAATGCGGGCCTCGATGTTGTTCGACGCGGCGCCGGCCAGGTCGTCGTACTGCATGAGCACGCGCCCGAAATCGCCGCCGGTCCAGGCCTTGCCCTTCATGCCGACCATGTACGCGCCATCCTCGTACCAGATGCGCGGCGCCGCACCCTTCAGTTCCTCGGGGAAGCGTTCGTAGAAGATGTCGTCGGCCACCGAGATGTGGTTGTCGGCGGAGAAGATCTCGGTGCCCTTAGGGAGTCCGGTCAGGCCTTCCTCCATGGCGTGGCCCTTGCGGTACTTGGGAGCGCCGAAGCCTTCCGGCGGATAAAGCGTTGCTGATGCTGTCGGGGTAGACATCGTTGGTACTCCAATCGGGCTGTGGGATCAGGGCTGTCGGTGACTACCAGGCCACCGGAAGTTCGTAAACGCCGTACGCGAGGCGGTCATGTTTGAAGGGCACCTGGTCGAACGGGATCGCCAGTTTCATCGTCGGAATCCGTTTCAGCAGTGTCGGGAAGACGATCTGCATCTCGGCACGGGCCAACTGCTGGCCGACGCACTGGTGGCGGCCGTAGCCGAAGCCCAGCTGCTGACCCGCGTCGCGCGAAAGGTCCAGCTGGTCCGGCTCGGGATAGGCGGCGGCGTCCCAGTTGGCGGGCGCGAGATCGAGGATGATGCCCTCACCGGCACGGATGGTCTCACCGCCGATCTCGATGTCCTCGATCGCAATCCGGCGCTGGCCGGTCTGGATGATCGACAAGAAGCGCATCAGCTCTTCGACGGCGTTGGCGATGAACGTGGGGTCGTCGGAATCACGAAGCAGCGCCGCCTGGTCGGGGTTCTCGAGCAGGGCGAGGATGCCGATGCCGATCATATTGGCGGTGGTCTCGTGGCCGGCGATCAATAGGCCAGTGCCCAGCTGCGCGGCTTCCTTGATGCTGATCTCACCCGCGTTGACACGTTCGGCAAGATCGGAGACGGCGTCCTCGGACGGGTCTTCCATCTTCTTCTTGACGAGGTCGATCAGGTACTGGTGGAGGCTCATGGCCCCCTTTTGTCCGGCCTCAGCAGTCGCGTAGCGGGCCAGCCCGACGTTGGCGTGGTGCTGGAAGAACTCGTGGTCTTCGTAGGGGACACCGAGCATCTCGCTGATCACCCTGGTCGGCACCGGCATTGCCAGCTTCGCGACCAGGTCGGCGGGTTGCGGTCCGGCCAGGATCGCGTCGATGCACTCGTCGGTCACCTCCTGGATGGCGGGGCGCAGGCCCTCGACGCGTTTGAAGGTGAACGGCTTGGACAGCATCCGGCGAAAGCGGGTGTGCTCCTCGGCGTCGGAGGTGAAAACCGATCTCGGCCGCTTGTTGACGGTGGAGAGCATGTGCTCGTTCCAGTGCGGGAAGCCGTCGAGGCGGTCGTCGACGCTGACCCGCGAGTCGGCGAACAACTCCCGCGCCACCGCGTGCCCGGTGATCAGCCACGGCGTGCTGCCGTCCCAGATTCGCACGCGGGAAAGGGGTTTGGACTCGTTCATCTTCAGCATCTTCAGGGGCGGTGCGAACGGGCAGCGCGCGTCGCGCTCCATCGGATATTCGGGGATGTCGGCGGTTACACCGGTGGCGTTGGCGGTCAGGGTCTCGGACATAGGTCTTGTGTTCATTCCTCGATGTCGATGGCCAGGGCCGGGCAGGCTGCTGCGGCTTTTCGGATGTTGTCTGCTTGGTCAGGGGGCGGGCTGTCGTTGAGCAGGAAGACCACGCCGTCGTCGTCACGCTGGTCGAACACCTCACCGGCGTTGAGTACGCATTGTCCGGAGGACACGCACTTGTCCTGGTCGACAGTGACTTTCATGTCAGGGCTGCTCCGATACCGGCGCCTGCCAGAGGCCCACGATTGCGTCGATCAACCCGGAGGCGACCGCGGCCCAACTCGTTCGGGGCACCCCGTCGCCCTCGGCGAAGGCCCGTTCGAAGTCGGCGCAGGTGTGCATCATCAGGTTGCGCACCATGATGTTGCGCTCGGTCACGACGGCCATCGGCAGTTCGGGCAGGCAGCGGGTGATGCCGTCGACGACCTGAACCAGCGACGGCGATGCGAGCGCGTCGCGGACCACGATCTTCTGATACGCGGGGTCGGCGAGCGCCTGCGCGGCGAACCGCGCGTACCACGTCGGGTTGCCGAGCTGAGCCAGGTGCTCGGTCAGCGAGCACACCATGCAGGTGATCCAGTCCCGAAGCTCGGCCGAGTCGCCGATGCCCGCCACCATCCGCTCGAGCAGCCGTTCGATCGAGGCGCGGTGCTTTTGTTCGATCGCGCGAACGAGGTCGGTCTTCGTGCCGAAGTGATAGCCCACGGCGGCGTTGTTGCCCTGGCCTGCGGCCTCGCTGACCTGCCGGTTCGATACCGCGAAGACGCCATGCTCCGCGTAGAGCCGCTCGGCCGCCTTCAGGATCGCCTCTTGGGTGGTGCTCGCCCGGTCGGCGCGCACAGCTCTGGCAGTGGTCACGGTCTCAGTCAACCCGTGAAGCCCGATTAAGTCAAGCGACTGCTTTAAAACAGTTCCCGTGCTGCGCGACATGGGGACACCTCCCGCTCCCCGCGAGGGTGCGTGTCTGCACCCGACGCGCCGTGCGAATTCGGCATTCTGCGCACGCTCGCGGCAGAGCAAGACGGTCACGGCTTCGGCTTGCGGGCTTCGTCTGGTTTCGCTCCCCGCGTGCGCATCACCTTGCCCGCGACGGTGCCGCCGTCGACCGGCAGCACCGTTCCGGTGACGTACCGCGACCGGTCGGTGGCGAAGTAGAGCGCCGCCTCGGCGACGTCATCGGCCGTGCCCTCGCGCTTCAGCGGACGGTCGTTGCGCATCGTTTCGCGAATCTTCGCCTCGAACTCCTCGAGCTTCTCGAGGTCCTCCCCCGCCGCCGACTTGCGCACAATGGCGGTCCGGATGTTGCCGGGCGCGATGGCGTTGACACGAATCTCCCAGTGTGCCAATTCGATCGCGGCCGATTTCGTGAACTGGATGACCGCCGCCTTCGACGCCCGGTAGGTCATCACGCCGCCGCCCGCCAGGATGCCGCCGATCGAGGTGATGTTGATGATCGATCCGCCGCCACCGGCGTCGCGCATATGCCGCGCGGCGTCGCGCGTGCCCGCCATCACCGCCCGCAGGTTGACCCGCATCACCGTGTCGAAGTCGGCGAGATCGTCATCGAAGAGACTCCGGTGCATGGTGCCCGACACGCCGGCGTTGTTGACCATCACGTGAAGTCCGCCGAACTGCTCGACAGCGGTCGACACCAAGCCGCTGACCTGGTCGACGTCGGCGACATCGGCGTCCACGAAGTGCGCGTTGGCCCCGATGTCCTTGGCCAGCGCCACGCCCGCGCCGCGGTCAATGTCGCCAATGAGCACCTTGGCGCCTTCGGCGGCGAAGCGCCGCGACAGACCTTCGCCCAGACCCGATGCACCGCCCGTGACGACGGCGACCTTGCCCTCGAGTTCGTTGCTCACCTAGTTCGCTGTCCCTTCTCGAGTCACATCGCCGAGGAACTCCACCAGCAATTCGTTCACGGCGTCGGGCTGTTCTATCTGCGGGCAGTGACCGGCCCGTTCGATCACCGCTGAACGGGCGCCCGGGATCTGCTTGGCGATCTCGGCCGCCCATCCGCCGGGCAGCAATTTGTCGCCCGCGCCCTCGACCACCAGCGTCGGCACAGCGATCCGGTCGTAGGCGCGCTTGCTGGACGGTAGTGGCGGTGGTTCCAGCCCCGGACGGCGAAATCTCGCCGCCGCCAGCGCTTCCCACGCACCGGGCGCGATACTGGACTCGTAGCGGCGCTGGACGTACGCCTCGTCGTCCGGGTAGGCGGAATCGAAGAAGAGGGCTTCGACGATGCGCCGCATGGCAAGCAGCGTGGCGTCGTAGTCATAGAGCGCGGCCGAGTGCTCATTGCGCTGGATTTCGCCGCCCCCGCAGATCATCACCAGGCTGCACGCCGGCAGCACCGGGGCTTCCGACGTGGCGTCGACGAACATGTTGACCGCCCCCATCGAATTGCCGACGAAGTGTGCGGACGACACGCCGAGCGCGTCGCAGAATCGCGCCATATGCCGGATCCGCATGCCACGACCGTCATTGAAGTCGATGACCTTCGCCGACTGCCCGAAACCGAGCATGTCGAGAGCCAGCACCCGGTAATGCTCGGCCAGCGCGGCGATGTTGTTCTCCCAGCCCAGATCAGCGCTGGCACCGAACTCGCCGCCGTGCAGTAGGACCACCGGATCGCCGTGCCCCGCTTCGAGGTAACCCGTCTGGAGACCCTCGACGAGAATCGACTTCCGTTCGAATGCGGTCACGACGTTCCCCACGCGGCGCGGGCATGCGCGAGAAGCTGGTTCGCCAACATGTCCAGCTGTCCACGGACCACGTCGTCGATCAGATCGCCCGACTCGTCCCAGATCTTGTCCGCCGAGTTGATGGCCACGCCAAGCGGTGTCGGCCAGGCGCGCAAGGCATGACCGATCGACCGCAGTTGGCCCAGCGTGCCGACCGCCGCCTGCCAGCCGTATGCGCAGCTGATGCAGCCCCACGGCGTGTTGTCCAGATAGACCCGCGGGTCCTCACGCAGATCCTCGATGTAGTCGAGGGCATTCTTCACCAGCCCGGAGATGGCGCCGTGGTAGCCCGGCGAACCGACCACCACGGCGTCCGCCTCGCGCAGGGCAGCCACGAACTCCCGCGCCGCCGGTGTGCGCTCCAGTTCGTGTGGCGCGTACATCGGCAGATTGAGCTCGGGGCCGCTGAAGAACCGGGTGCGCCCACCCTGCCGTTCGACAGACGCCAGGCAGTGGCGCAGCGCCCGTTCGGTCGACGAGTTCGCCCGCAGCGTCCCGCCGAGGCCGACCACGAGCGGGGCACCGCCCGCTGTTGTGGTTGCGGTCATCGTTCACACCTACTTGATTGCAATGGGATTCACCGGTGAGCCGACAGCGCCCGTGACGCGCAGCGGCGGTGCGATGAGCTGGAATTCGTAGACGCCGTCGGCGGCGCAGTCGGCGGCGAGGGCGCCCAGGTCCCAGTACTCGCCGAGCATCAGGCCCATGTCGCGCAGGCACAGCATGTGCATGGGCAGGATCGCGCCTTCGACGGCAGACACGGGGTTCTCGACCATCAGGTTGTCGGCGGCGACTGCGGCGACCTCGTTGTCGTGTAGCCACGACGCGCACGTCCAGTCCAGCCCCGCGCCGGGCTCCGCGCCGTCGCCGGTCTGGAGAAACCTCGCCCACCAACCGGTTTGGACCAGCACGATGTCGCCGGGCTGCACAGTCACGCCCTGGGTGCGCGCCGCCTCGTCGAGCTCTGCCGGGGTGATCGGGTCGCCGAGTTCGCAGAATGTCTCCACACCGCGCAGCCGTACGATGTCGAGCAGCACGCCGCGCGACGTGATGCCCTTACCGTCTACCTTGTCGATACCGCAGTGATACGCGCCGAGGCTCGTCACCGAGTTTGCCGGGAACCCGTTGTAGAGCTTGTCCTCGTAGTAGACGTGTGACAGGGCGTCCCACTGGGTGGCCGCCTGCAGCGGCATGATGATCATGTCGTCGTTGAAGCGCATCGGGCCGTTCGTCCAGTAGCCGCTGAACTGAGTTGCCGCCGGATTCTTCAGCCACGGGGGCCGAACTCGGCAGGGTGCTCGCGTCACCGCCATCGATGGTCATCACGTGTAAAGGGTTCTGCCGAAAGTGAAAGGCGCCCTGCGGACCAGACGAGCCAAAGTCGACGTCCAACGGAAAGACTTTGCCATGCTTGACGAGGCTCGCGGCCTGCTGCGACCTTTTCGTCGGTGATGAGGTTGAGTGTGCCGAGTTCGTCCTCGTCTCCCCACCGCCCCCAGTTACGGACGTCGTCGGCGACGCGACGAAAATCAGTCCAGGCGGCCATGTTCCGACCCTCCGTTCATCCGAGATATCGCCGAACACTCTCTCAGCGACCGAACCACCGTCGACCCAGATCACCTCACCAGTGATGTAGGAAGCAGCACCGCTGTTGAGGAATACCAGCACACTCGCCTGCTCCTCCGGGCCCGCAACACGGCCGAGCGGCGTGTTGAAACGAATCGATGAAATCCTGCCCATACGCCGAGCGCAGCTGGTCGAGGATGGGCGTGTCCGTGACTCCCGGTGCGGTGCAGTTGATCCGGATGCCCTTGGCGCCGAGCGCGGCGACGTTGGCCATGCCGTAGAGAATGAGCGCCTCTTTCGCCAACCGATAGCCGCCGCCGTCATCGACGACTTGAGGGTTGCGCTCACACCATTCGACGCCTTCCGCCATCGTGGTGGTATCGAGCAGCCCCGCGGTCACCGTTGCGTTGGCCCGGTACTCCGCGGCGGCGAGAGACGACACCGTGGCGATCGCCGAACCTGGCGGCATCGACGGAATCATCGCCTCCATCAAATGCCGGGTGCCGAGGAAGTCGATCGTCACCACGCGCAGCGGATCACCGATCCCCGACGACACACCCGCGATGTTGAACAGCGCATCGACCCGGCCATCGATAGCCGCGACGACCCGGTCGATCGACGCCGGGTCGGACAGGTCGATCTCGTGGAACTCATTGAGCGCCAGGGTTGGACGCCGCAGGTCCAGTCCGACGACCTCGGCGCCCAGCTCGGTCAGCTGCCGGGCAACGTGCTCACCGATTCCCGACGCGCAGCCGGTGACGACCACCCGCCGACCCTCGTAACGCCAGAGGTCGTCGATCCGTCCCATGTCCTATTTCGCGTCCGCAGTTGTCATTCGGTGCTCCTCGCGTCCGCAGTTGTCATTCGGTGCTCCTCGCGTCCGCAGTTGTCATTCGGTGCTCCTCGCGTCCGCAGAAGGATTCCTGCTGTCCCACCCCTGCCCCGACTTCAGCTTCGCCGCCGCCGCCTCGATACCCGCGTTCATCTCGTCCATTGCCAGCGACACCTCGTTGGCGGTGTAATTCTCGCGGCCGGTGGGCAATCCGCCGAACGCATACGTCTCGTCGAACGTCGGCGCGTTCGAGGCCGGCCTTCGGGCCTCGGCCTGCTCGAGGATCGGCTCCATGCGCTTGGCCTTCTCGGCCGCCGACTTCTCATGACGCTCGATGAACTCCGGCAGGACCTCCTTGCCCATCAGCTCGATGGACTCCATCGTCTCTTCGTGACGACGCGGGGTCAGCAGCAGGATCAGTTCGTCGACCCCGGTTTCCTCGTAGCCGCGCAGGAATTCGCGCACGGTGGCGGGGCTGCCGATGGGCCCGCGACCGGGGCCGTAGACGATGCTGGGGTCCTTCTCGATCTCCTCGAGATGGCGCTTCCAGACTCCGGTGCGGCCCGGTATGTGCATACCGGTCATGTAGTAGTGCATGATGCCGAACGCGAAGAAACCACCGCCCTTGCCGAGCCGCTCGATGGCCTGCTCGTCGGTCGGCGCCACCATCATCGAAAGATCGCCGCCGATCGCCAGGATGTTCGGGTTCATCTGCGGCACGACAGGCACCGCGGTTTCCTCGAACTCCTTGTAGTAGCCGTTGACCCGCTCAGTCAGCGGGCCGGGGCCGGTGTAGGCGAAACTCAGTGCGCCGAGGCCCTTTTGAGCGGCCATCGACACCGATGCCGGCCTGGTGCACGCGACCCACACCGGCGGGTGCGGCTTCTGCAGCGGCTTGGGTACGACGTTGCGGGGCGGCATCTCGATGTGCTCGCCCTTGAACCCGGTGAACGGCTCCTCGATCATGGCGCGGATCGAGACCTCGAGCGCCTCTTCCCACATCTTGCGCTTGTCGGCGGGGTCGATGCCGAACCCGCCGAGCTCACCGACCGACGACGACTCGCCGGTACCGAACTCGACGCGGCCGTTGGAGACGAGGTCGAGCGTCGACACACGCTCGGCGACACGCGCGGGGTGGTTGACTGCCGGCGGCAGATGCATGATCCCGAAGCCCAGCCGAATGTCCTTGGTGCGCTGGCTGGCTGCGGCCAGGAAGATCTCCGGCGCGGTGGAGTGGCAGTACTCCTCGAGGAAGTGGTGCTCGGTCAGCCACACCGTGGAGAAGCCGGCCTTGTCGGCGAGCTCGACCTCATCGAGCCCGTCCTGGAAAAGCTTGTGTTCGTCATCGTCACTCCACGGCCGCGGCAGCGGGAATTCGTAGAACAGCGAGATCTTCATTTGGTTACCTTTCGATGCGAATCGAGTGTCGAATCGGATTTATTGCCACCGGCTTGCGGCAGCTGGTCTTCGATGTGCTTGGCGGCGACGTAGCCGAAGGTCATGGCGGGGCCGATGGTCGCGCCCGCGCCGGCGTAGCTGCGACCCATGACCGCAGCCGAGGTATTGCCCACCGCATAAAGGCCTTTCACTGTGCTGTCGTCCGCGCGCAGGACGCGGGCGAATTCATCGGTGCGCAACCCGCCCGAGGTGCCGAGGTCGCCGAGGATGATCTGGAACGCGTAGTACGGCGGCTTACCGAGTGGGTGCAGGTTGGGATTCGGCAGCGTGGGGTCGCCGTAGTAGTTGTCGTACTTCGAATCGCCTCGGTTGAAGTCGTCGTCGTGACCCTTGTGCGCCAGCTCGTTGAAGCGCTCCGCCGTCTGGCGAAGCCGCGCGGGCGGCACGCCGATCTCGGTGGCGAGTTCGGTGAAGCTGTTGGCCTCCTTGACGATGCCCGACTCGAGCCACGCCTTCGGCACCTTCCAGCCGGTGGGCACCGGAGCGAAAGGCACCTTCGGAATCGGCAGATGGCCCGCCACCACGTACCGGTGGAACGACCGGATGTCGGTGATCAGCCAGCACGGAATATGGGCGACACCGGAGTTTTGGCCCTCGATCATCGCGTGCGCGAAATCCATGTAGGGCGCCGCCTCGTTGATGAACCGCTCGCCGTCGCCGTTGACCACGAACTGCGCGGGCATCATCCGCTCGTTGAGCATGAATTGCAGGCGGCCGTCGGGCCAGCAGATGGCGGGGAACCACCACGCCTCGTCGAGCAGATCGGTGGAACCACCGACCTTCTCCCCCGCGCGGATGCCATCCCCCATGGAGGCGGGATTGCCGAAGCTCCAGTCTTTCTCGAGCACGGGCAGGTGCTGTCGACGCCAATCCATGTCATGGTCGGATCCACCCGCCGCGAGGATGACCCCGCCGCGTGCGCCGATGCGGTGCTGCCTGCCGTCGCGTTCCACCACTGCGCCGACCACATTGCCGTCGACGTCGGTGATCAACTCCGTCATCGGCGAGTTGAGCCATAGCGGGATGCCGTGTTCCTTCATCGCCATGCGCAGCCGCGCGGCCAGCGACTGCCCGATCGCGGCCATCCGGTCACCGAACACCCGTGCCCGGAACATCCGCCAGATCAGCTTCACCAGAACCGCTTTGCCGCGCCAGTTCTGCCGCACCTGGTAAAACAGCCGGAGATCCTTCGGAGCGAACCAGATTCCCTTCGGCGCCAACGCGAGCGGCTGCAGCAGGTTCTTCTCTTCCTCGCCGAGCCTGCGCAGATCCAGCGCGGGCACGTTGATGGTGCTGCCGAGCGCCGAGCCACCGGGCAACTCGGGATAGTAGTCGGCGTAGCCGGGCTTCCAGACGAACTCGCACCACCGGCTGCGACCCTCGAGGAACTCCATCATCTTCGGTGCTTCGTCGACATACTGACGCAGCCGTTCGTCGCTGACGAGGCCCTCGGTGATCGTCTTCAGATACTGGAAGACCTCGTCGGGTTCGGGAACGTAACCCTCTTTGCGTTGCGAGGGAGCGCCAGGCACCCAGATGCCTCCGCCGGACAGCGCCGTGGATCCGCCGAAGTGCGCCGACTTCTCGACGACGAGCGCGTCGAGTCCGGCCGCATCAGCGGTGAGCGCGGCGGTCATGCCACCGCCGCCCGAGCCGACGACGAGAACGTCGACCGTCGTATCGAATCCGGTCGAGGTCATGAGGCCGGGACCGCCGTCCGTACGGCGAAGCCCGCGATCAACTCCGGAGCCGCGCGGTAGAAGCGGTTCTCGGTCCGGTACGCGCCCTGGGCTGCGAGTGCGGCGAACGCGGCGACCCAGGTGCGGACCTCGTGGGCCGAGTTGCCCGCCTCGTGTGCCATCCACGACGTGGACCACCCGTCGACGTCGGCGAGATGGTTGCTGTCAACGATTTCCAAAAAACGGTGATCCCATTCGGGGTTGAGGGGCGCCAGCTTGCTCTCGCCGTGGGCGAACGTGTGTGCCGCCTCCATCACCGCGACCTGACGTGCCTGGCGCTGCTCCTGTGACATCGGCTCCCCGAGCACGATGCGGCCGAGCGCGGCGGGCGGCGCCGTCGCGAGCGTCGGAACGGGCGGGTCGTGGCTGAGGCCACCCGAACCGATGACGAGCACCCTCTTGTCCAACGTCGCCAGATACTTTCCAACAGCCGTCCCCAGCGCACGCGAACGGCGCAGCGGCCCAAGCGGTGTGGCGACCGAATTGATGAAGATCGGGATGACCGGCACCGCGGCCGCGTCGCCGAACAACGTCTGCAATGGCTGCACCGTGCCGTGGTCCACATCCATGCTGGCCGAGATCGCGACGTCGACGTCGCCGGCGAGCACGGCTTCCGCCAGACCGGTGGCGAGGTCTTCGGGCACATTCAGCGGACCTGCCTGAGTGCCGTAGTCACCAACGCCGGTCGCCTTCGTGCTGATGCAGAACGGCGGCATCATCCGGTAGAAGACGCCGTTGTAGTGGTCCGGGGAGAAGATAACGACCAACTCGGGGTCGTAGGCATGCACGAACTCCCGGGCCGCTGCGAGCGCGGCGTTGATCTCGTCAAGAAGATCCCGCGACGGTCCCGGAAGATTCAGTAGTGGGCTGTGGGACATACAGCAGAGGGTCAGCATCGTCGCCTCCTCCCTGGGTGAGGTAGAGAACTTTGAACAGTGAGGTGCTCAATTCGGGTGCGCGCTGGGCGATGCAGGCGCCGGCGATGCATCGGTCGGGCCGCAGGAACAGCACGGAGTCCGTGTGGGCGTCGAACCAGGCTTTCAGTGCCCCGGTGCGGTCGCCGACGATGACGACGTCGGGGTCGTCGTGTCCTTCCCAGCGCAGCTGCGTCATCGGGCGCACCGCGACGAACCTGGCTCCCAACGCCTTCCAGCGCTGAAATGCCTCGTCGCCGAGCAGCGCGCGCGGGTTGTTGCTCCAGCACAACACGGCGAAGCCGGTGCCGAGCACCTCGTCGAGCAGGACGTTCTGCCGGTCGCGGGTATCGACACGGGGCTGGATGAACAGTGTTCCCGTCGGCGAGGTCTCCGCGCGGGGCTCCGCATGGTAGATCGCACCCTGCTCGTAGCGCGGCATCGGCTTGAACCGCATCTCGAGCACGTAGCGCTTGAGCGTCGGCACCAACGATGCCGCGTGAATAGCTCTGTCGCGCAACGCAGCCAACCGTCGATTCGTCGGCGAGATGACGCGTCCGACCATCGTGGACAGCTCGATCATCGCCCTCGCGTGCTTGCGCCGTTCGACGTCGTAGGTGTCGAGCAGCGCATCCTCGGCGTGGCCATTGACCACTGCCGCGAGCTTCCAGCCGAGGTTGGCGGCGTCGCGGATGCCGCTGTTGTACCCCTGGCCCTGCCACACCGGCATGAGGTGGGCGGCATCTCCGGCAATCATCAACCGGCCCTGCCGGAACGCTCCCGCGATCCGCGAGTGGTGGGTGTAGAGCCGGTGTCGGATGATGTCGACCCGCTCCGGGTCGGGAACCATCTGAGCGAGCATGCGCCGCACGAATGCGGGGCTGTCGGCCTCTTCGTCGGACTCATCGCCGTGAATCATGAACTCGAAGCGCCGGATGCCGTGCGCGATTGAGATCGATACGTAGGGGCGCGCCGGGTCGGCACCGACTTCGCTGTTCGGATGCCCCAGAGGGTCGTTCGCGCAGTCGACGACCAGCCACCGCGTCGGCGACGTGGTGCCGTCGAAGGAAACGCCCATCAGCCGCCGCGTGGCGCTCCGGCCGCCGTCGCTGCCGACGACATAGCGGGCGCTGACCGATTCGCGCCCATCGGCGAACTCGACCGTGACGCCGTCGGGCGATTCGGCGCAGTTCTCCATCCGGTGGCCCCACCGCACCTCGACGTGGTCGAAACGGTCGAGGCCCTTGAGGAGTTCGGCGTCGACCATCGGCTGGACGAAACCGTTACGTTTGGGCCATCCGAAGCGGGCGTCGGGCGGCGCCATCTCCGCGAGCAGCTTTCGCTTCGAGTCGAAGAACCGCAGGATCTGGTTGGGCACGGTGTGGGGCAGGACCTGATCCACCAGCCCGATCGACTGGAATGTTCGCAGCGCCTCGTCGTCGAGACCCACGCCGCGCGGGTAGTCGATCAGGCTGTCCCGCTCGTCGACGACCAACGTTCGGACGCCCTGTAGCCCAAGGATATTGGCCAAGGTGAGCCCGACGGGACCCGCACCCACGATCACGATGTCGGGGCTCGCCCCGGTGACGATGTCTGTGTTTTCGCGGTCCGCCATATTCTAGCGCCCCAGCAGAAAGTCCAGATGGAGCCGGTTGAAGGTCTTCGGGTCCTCGTATTGCGGCCAGTGGCCACAGCCGGGCATCACCTCGAACCGGGCGCCGGGGATCATCGATGCGATCCGCCTGCCCTCGGTGACGTCGGCGGTGGGGTCGTCGCTGGTCCAAACGACGAGCGTGGGTGCGGTGATCGCGCCATACTCGTCGGGCCCCAGCAGATTTCGCGCCCTGATCTCAGGATCCTGCAGCGCCATGATGTCGCGCATGGCATTGACGAAGCCCGGCTGACGGTAGATCCGCTGCCTGCTGGCGACGATGTCGTCGTAATCCTTGGTCTTGTCGGCCATCAGCCATTTGATCCGGGCCTGCACGGTCTCCCACGTGGGTGCTTCGACCGCAGCCATCGACAGCGTGATGATCCGCTTCATCACCTCCGGATCGGCCTGCGAACCGCCTGCGGTGTTGAGCACCAATCGATCGATGCGGTCGGGATGGTCGATGGCCGCGCGCGATGCCACCCATCCGCCGAGCGACTCCCCGCTCAGGTGTGCCCGCTCGGCACCGATGGCGTCGAAGAACGCCATGAGATGCGAGACGTAGTGAGAGACCTCCAGGAGATGGCCGGGCTTGTCGGTGTAGCCGTGGCCGAGCATGTCGATCGACCACGTGGAGAAGTGCTCCGCATGCGCTTCCAGGTTGCGGACGTAGGCCTCGGCGTGGCCGCCCGACCCGTGCAACAGGACCAGGGCAGGCTTTGTGGTGTCGCCCGCATGCAGATAGCGAGTGCGAACACCGCCGGCGTCGAGGTAGCCCTGCGAGAACGCGACGCCCTGGAGGTCGCTCCAGACGCTTTCGTGCTCCGACAACCCGTCACCTCTCTTGACGACGAGAACTGAATTCTCGTATTTTGTAAGCACTCTGCTCATTTATCGCACATCAGCGTGCACTATAGTCAGAGCATCACTCTCTGGAATCCGTCTGTCAAGGAGGGGCGCCATGCCGAAGGCCGGCCCTGGCACCGGAGCTAACGGAGCGCCGGGCTCGCAGACCCTGGCGCGGGGTCTCGCTGCGCTGCAGCTGGTCGCCGCCGCTTCGAACGGCCTGACCGCACAGCAGGTCGCCGACGACATCGGAGTGCACCGAACGATCGCGTACCGACTGCTCACCACGCTTGCGCAATACCGGTTCGTGGCGAAAGGCGAAGACGGTCGCTACCGCTCGGCCTCGGCCCTCGCGGTGCTCGGCGCATCGTTCGACAACAACGTCCGGCAACTGAGCGTGCCGACACTGCGCGCGTTGGCCGACGAACTCGGTACCACGGTCTCGCTGCTCGTCGCCGAGGGCGATCAGCAGGTTGCGATCGCGGTGCTGGTGCCGACGAACGTGTTCTACCAATTGTCGTTTCACGAGGGCAGCCGCTACCCGCTCGAGCGAGGAGCGGCCGGAATCGCGCTGTTGGCCAGCATGCCGCCGCGGCCGGGTGAACGGAAGCTCGTTCCGCAGACCCGCAAGCAGGGTTGGGTCATCACCCATGGCGAGATCGAGCCGAACACGTTCGGTCTTGCGGTGCCCGTGAAACGGAGTCCGCCGTCGCCGCCGACATGCATCAACCTCATCTCCCATCGCGAGGACGTCGTCATGGGAGGCAGAGATTCGGTTGTCAAGGCGGCCAACGAATTATCTGCGATCCTCGCCTGAGGATCCGTCAGCCGAAAGGGTGAGCAGCGGTGACCGAATGGGACAACGAAGTCGACGTCGTCGTGCTGGGCAGCGGGGGTGCCGGCCTGACCGGTGCACTGGCAGCTGCGGCCAATGGGGCGTCGGTCGCGGTCTACGAGAAGGCTGCGACCGTCGGGGGTACGACTGCAGTCTCCGGCGGCATCGTGTGGATACCGGCCCATCGACGCTCGCCGGATGGCGAGCTGACGGAGGCCGATGCGCTGCGCTACCTCGAGGCGCAGTCGCTCGGCGTGATGGATCGCGAACTCGTCGAGACCTTCGTGCACACCGGCCCGGAGATGCTCGACTTCGTCGAGCAGCACAGCGAGCTGGAGTTCGAGGTCGCCGAAGGTTTCCCGGACTACAAGCCCGAGCTGCCCGGCGGACGACCGACGGGCGGGCGCTCGCTGAACGCCAAACCCTTCGATCTGGCCCGCCTCGGCGAATGGAAAGACAGAATCACTACGTTTCCGGCCGACTTCAGCAACGTCGGGATCGACGCCGAAACCCGTGCCCGCATCCACGCAGCCGTGGACAACGAGACCGGCGACTACTGTGTGGCGGGCACCGCGCTGATCGCCGGGCTGCTCAAGGGTCTGCTCGACCTGGGCGTGACACCCCACACGCAGGCACGAGCGCTCGAACTGATCGCCGATGACGGTGCCATCGTCGGAGTGCGAATCGACCATGGCGGCAACGATATTCGGGTTCGAGCCCGTAGCGGTGTGGTGCTCGGTACCGGCGGATTCGAATGGGATGATGCGCTGGTCGAGGCGTTCCTGCGCGGGCCGATGCACGGGCCGGTGTCGCCACCGAACAACACCGGTGACGGTCTGCGAATGGCGATGGCGCACGGCGCCGACCTCGCGAACATGGGTGAGGCGTGGTGGGTGCCGATCATCCAGATCCCCGGCGACACCTTCGAGGGCAAGCCGCGCAGTCGATCTGTGCGGCTCGAGCGCACCAGGCCGAGGAGCATCATCGTCAACCGGGCGGGTAGGCGATTCCTCAACGAGGCCGGCGAATACAACTCGATGGCGGGCCCGTTCCACCATCTCGATCCGCGCCACGGCTACATCAACGACCCGGCGTGGATCGTGTTCGACGACCAGCATCTCAAGCGGTACGGCTTCCTCGGCGTCGAGCCTGACGGCCCGGTTCCCGCGTGGTTCTGCCAGTCGAGGGACCTGACCGAGCTGGGTGAGAAGACGGGCATCGACCCGGAGGGCCTGGCGCGCACGCTGGATGCGTGGAACGAGAACGTCTCCCATGAGTCCGACCCCGACTTCGGCCGCGGGTCGAGCGCGTACGACGGCTACTGGGGCGACAACGACGCCGCAACGACCGCGGGCAAGACGCTCGGTCCGGTCGACACTCCGCCGTATTACGCGGTTCCGGTCACCGTCGGCGCGATGGGCACCAAGGGCGGACCGCGCACCGACCGCGACGGCCGCGTCCTGCACGTCAGTGGTGAGCCGATTCCCGGCCTGTACGCCGTGGGCAACGCGATGGCAGGCGCGACGGGTAAGGCGTACGGCGGCGCGGGCGGAACCATTGGCCCCGCAATGGTTTTCGGCTACCGCGCCGGGTACACAGCGGCGACCCGAAAGTCTGTTTCCTGAGATTTACTCCGAAATCTCCACCCCGTCGTAGGTGGCGAGAATCTTCGGGTCGGGCATTGCCATCTGCAGGTACACATCGATACGTGCGATCTTGCCCCGGTCGGTGAATTCGTACACCGATACCGAATTCACGGCGTTGCTGAAATCACCTATCCGGCTTCGCTCTTCGAGCTCGAGGAACACCACGTTGCCGACCCCGGTGATCCGCTTGAACGAGCACTCCCAGTGCGATGACGTGGCCCAATTGGTCAGGAAATCGACGTACTCCTGCCAGTTCATGACTTCTTTGAAGTTGCCCACGCGGACGAACGCCTCCGTCTCGACCAGGTCGGCCAATGCCGTCCAGCTGTCCTGGCTGAACCCCGGTTGTTTGGCCGCATCCACTAGTCGTTTGGTCGTCATGCAGTACTGCAGCACGGTGCGGGAGATACCCGAGTAGTCCTCGGCAACGTCGGCGACGCATGGCAGCGCCATCCGATCAACCTCGCCCGTTCATGAAGCGGTCGATGACCGAGTGGTAATGCCCAATCACCACTTCCTCCTTGACCAACGTCATGTGATCCAGGCGGCTGTTGCGCAGCCCCAGCTGCTGGCGCGGCATCTGAATGTAGTCCTGGTGCAGCGCCTCGAAGTACTTGTAGCTGCCCGGCTCCTCGACGTCGATCAGATCGACCTTGAAGGCATCTCGCATCTCTGGGGGCAGGTACATGTAGCTGGCGACATGCCAGATGCACCGGTTCGGATCACCATCCGGATGGGGCGCGGACATGATCACGTGGCATTCGCCGGCGCGAATGGTCATGAAGTAGTTCGGGAAGAGCACCCACCCGTGGTTGTCGCTCATCTGGGCATCGGTCAATTCGCTGACGTCGAGACCCATCCCGGTCAGAGTGTCGCGCGTCGCCTGCTGGAGTAGCGTGCGTGCGCTGATGCCCTCCGGAAAGTCCAGAGAACCATCCTCGGCTCGGTATCCCTTGACAAGTTCTTCGAATCGGGGCAGTACCGCGACGGTCGAGGGGAAGGTCTCTGGCAGCGCCATGATTCCCTCGACCTGCTTCTCCGCGCTGGCACCCTGCACCTCGAAGGGGGCCATCGCGACGCTGTGGTTCCCGAAGAACTTGTACCGGCTCGTCGCAGGATCGATCGCGATGACGCTGAGAAGCTGGGGATGAATGCCGTTGATGTGGTAACCCTCTTCGAACGCGTCCATGACGACTTTCCAGTTGCAGTCCAAGGGCTCACGGACATTCATCACCGTGACCATCTCGTCGAGGTGGTAGGGCGCGAGCATCTCGGCGATCTCCTCGCCGATCCACTCCGACAACGGCGCGGCGTCCTGGTCAGGGTTGATGAAGATGAATCCGGCGAAGGTGTCCACCGGAATCTGGTGCAGCGAATTCTCGTCTTTGTCGATCTGGCCCGCCAGATCCTCGCGCAGGACACCGCGCAGTCGCCCTTCGAGGTCGTAGGACCAGAGGTGGTAGTGGCAGAGAAAGCCGCGCTTGACGTTTCCGGTTCTGCCCGTGCACAGCACGTTGCCGCGGTGCCTGCACGCATTGACGAAGCCGCGCAGCTTGTCGTCCTTTCCGCGCACGATCACGAAGGACTGGTCGAAGATCCGGTATTCCTTCCAGTCGCCGACCTTGGGCAGCTCGTCGACACGTCCTGCGATCTGCCAGACCCGCATCCAGATCGCCTGCCGTTCGCGCTCCTGGTAGTCGGAGGAGGTGTAGCGGTCCGTCGGGATGCGCATGTTGAAGGTGCCCGGGCCGATGTCCTCCAAGCGCGTCGCGCTGGCCACCCACTCACCGGGTCGTGTCGCTGCTGTCATGAGAAGTCTCCTTGGTCGACAGCACTAATATACAATCTTGTATATTAGATACAAGAATGAATATTAATCTGGTTCGCGCGGAGGAGAGACGATGTCGTACCGGGTCGATGTGGTGGCCAGCAGCGTCGCCGACGCCGTCCGCCGCGCCGGCGGCTGGATCTTCGACCGGTCCATGCAGGGCCGGGTCGTGAATGTCGTCATTCCCATCCCGGCGATACTCGGCCGATTGAGATCCTCGAAGCCAGCGTCAACGCGCCGCCCGATTACGAACACTGTGCGCCGCAGATGTTCTTGGATATGACAACGGGAGGCGAGGTCATCGAGCATAGGTTGAGCGCCGCGGCTCGTCTCTTCAAGGCGCAAGCCATGATCGCCGCGCGGTTGGCGCCGATTGCCGGAGAGCGCGAGACGCTGGTTACGGGCTCGCCATCCAACACAGCTGCTGCGGAAGTCGTTGGATTGCAAGCGTTTATCGCGGTGTCGCCGTCATGAGTAACATGCGGCAACCGACCAAACAGCAGGTGTGGGAGAATCGGCGCGTGCCTGAGCGGTGGACGAGAGAGCGACGCGTCGAGCACACTCGCAACCTGCTGCTCGATGCGGCCGAAAAGCTCTTCGCTGAGCGGGGTTTGGGGAGCGCCTCGCTGGAAGACATCGCCGACGCCGCCGGCTACACGCGGGGTGCCATCTATGCGCACTTCGGCAGTAAGGAGGAGCTCTTCCTCGCCGTCATCGAACGTCAGCGTCAACGTTTTCTCGACGGCTTCGCCGACGTGATCTCGTCATTCCACCAACTCAGCGATCTGAACCTCGACGAACTGTCCGTGCGGTGGCGCGAGCTGATGAGTGGCGATGCGGAACACACAGCCGCCCTCGGTCACGAATTCACCCTGTTCCTGGTGCGCAATCCCGAGGCTCGCGAGCGCGTCGCGGCCCAACGCCTGGAGACGGTCCGCTGGCTCGCCGACTACATCACCGAGGGATCCAAACGGCTCGGCGGTGCGTTGACGATTCCCGCGATGACCTTGGCCCGCGTCATCCTCGCGACCAACGAAGGGGTCACGTTGCACAGCCACGTCGATGGCGAAGACCTCTACGGGCCGTTCATGGAGCTCATCATTTCGAGCATCCGCCCGTCTGGGTGATGCGCCACACGCCTACAGCGTGCGTACCGGAACGTTGCACCAGCCCAACACATTTGTCATGTGCACCCGCTGAAGGCCCGAGCGGTCGATCTCGTACCGTGGGATCAGGTCGAGCAGCGTCTCCAGCGCCATTCGGCCTTCCATCCTGGCCAGTGCGGCGCCGAGGCAGCTGTGAATGCCGTACCCGAAGTTCAAGTTGTAGCCGACCTTTCGTTCGCGATCGATGTCGAAGCGGTCGGCGTCGGGGAAGAACCGTTCGTCGCGGCTGGCCGAGCCGTTGATGAGCAGGACCGGATCACCGTCGGGAATCGTCCTGCCGTGCAACGTGACATCGCGCGTGGTGGTCCGGATTTGGTATTGCGACGGGCCTTCGTAGCGCAGCAACTCCTCGAACGCCGCCGGTATCTTGCTGCGGTCGTCCTGCAGCTTCTGCCATTGGTCGGGGCTGTCGGCAAAAACGACGACGGCGTTTCCGACGAGCTTGGTGACCGTCTCGGCGCCCGCACCTCCGAGCAGCGTGCAGAATCCGGTGATCTCGACATCATCGAGGCGCCTGATCTCTCCGTCCTCTGTGACCTCCGCCTCGATGAGCCGGCTGATCATGTCGTCCTTCGGCTGGGCGCGTCGTTGCTGGATCAAGTCGTAGTAGTACGCGGCCGATTTCATCACCGCATCCATGCTTTCGGCCGACATGCCGATACCGGCGTCGCGTTCGAGGCCCTTGTCAAGCCACAGCCTCAGCTGTTGTCTGTCCGCGGCCGGCACTCCAAGCATCGTGGTGATGATCTCCACCGGGAACAGCGCCGCGAAGTCGGCGACCGCGTCAAACGCCGACCGATCTAGTTGGCTCACATAGTGATTGATCGTGTCGCGCACCAGCGACTCCAACGACGCGACCGCGCGCGGCGTGAAGACGCGGTTCACCAGCTTGCGCATCCGGTCGTGTTCGGGCGGATCAAGACTGATGATGATCTTTCCGGTGACACTGCCCGGATCCTTGGCAGCCGCCGCCGCTTTGACGATATCGAGCGTTACGCCCTTCGCCGACGAGAAGGTCTCGTGGTCCCTTATCGCCGCGGAGACATCGTCGTAGCGGGTCAGCGCCCAGAAATCGTATTTCTCGCTGTAGTACACCGGAGCTTCGTCGCGCATCCGGCGATAGGTCTCGAAGGGTGAGCCGAAGTAGTCGTCGGAGTACGGATCGAAGACGACAGGGCCGCCCGAAACTGCTGGACTCGATACGCTCACCGCTGCACTCCGTTCCGTTGTCGCAGATTTGTACCAGATCAGGGCTCTACCGGGATGCCGAATAGCTGTTCCGCGGCGGTATAGGGATCGGATCGGCCGTCAGCGACCGCCTCCGCCAAACGGTCCAGGTCGTCGTGGCCGCGCAAGCGGGTCTGCGCCAGCGACAGAATCTGCGCACGCGCACGCACCTTGCGGCGTTCCGGGGAGTCGGCACGGGCATGGGCCTCGATGGCCTCGACCAGTTCGGGAATACCCTCGCCCTGTGCGGCGATCAGTTTCAGGATCGGCGCCTTTGTCTCGGCGCGCAGATCGCGCACGGTCTGGTCGGCGCCCTCGCGATCGGCCTTGTTCACCACGACGATGTCGGCGACCTCCAGCAACCCCGCCTTCGCGGCCTGAACCGCATCGCCTGCACCGGGATTGAGGACGACGACCGCCGGGTCAGCAACCGCGGCGATCTCGATCTCGGACTGCCCGACGCCGACCGTCTCCAACACGATCAGGTCATAGGACAGCGCGGCCAGCAGCCGCGTGGCCGCGGGGACGGCAGCGGCGAGACCGCCCAGATGCCCACGGGTCGCGACCGAGCGGATCAGCACGTCGGGATCGTTGATGTGGGCGGCCATCCGGATACGGTCGCCGAGCAGCGCGCCGCCGCTGTACGGCGACGAGGGGTCGACGGCGAGTACGGCGACCCGCATACCGCGCGCTCGGTATGCGCCGACCAGGGCAGCGACGGTCGTCGACTTCCCCGCACCGGGCGGTCCGGTCAGGCCCACGATTCGCGGAAGCGTCGTCGCACCGAGCGCCTCCAGAACCTCGTCGCGACGGGAACTCTCGACCAGGCTCAACAGCCGTCCCGCCGCTCGGGTGGACCCGCCGCGCGCCGCCGTGATGAGCTCGTCGATGGTCATCTTGGGCAGAGCCTACGGTGTCGGAACCTCGATGACGGTCGCCGATCCCATGCCGCCACCGGCGCACATCGCGGCCACCCCGATGCCGCCGCCACGCCTGCGCAGTTCGTGTACCAGCGTGACCAACATGCGAGCGCCGGTCGCGGCGACCGGGTGACCGAGGGAGCAGCCACTACCGCTGACGTTGACGATATCGGGATCGATGTCGAGGAGCTTGATCGTCGCCACACACATCGAAGCAAAAGCCTCGTTGATCTCGAACAGATCGATGTCGGACAGCGAAAGTCGGGCGCGGCCAAGCGCTTTCGGGATCGCTTCGACCGGCGCCAATCCGGTCGAAGCGGGATCGACGCCGACGGACGCCCACGCCTTGACGGTCGCCAGCGCGGGCAACCCAAGCCGGTCGCTGGCGAGGGCCAGCACGGCGGCGCCGTCGTTCGCACCGCACGCATTGCCGGCGGTAATCGAGAAACCCTCGATCTCGGGATGCAACGGCTTGAGCGCGGCCAGTCTCTCGATGCTGGTGTCGCGGCGCGGATGCTCGTCGACCTCGAACAGACCGTGCGGCGTCTTGATCGGCACGATCTCTTCTTTGAATCGGCCCTCGTCGATGGCCTGGATCGCCTTGCGGTGCGACCCCAACGCCCACTCGTCCATTTGCTCGCGGCTCACACCGGCCTTGACCGCCGCGTTCCAGCCGACCGTGATCGACATGTCCATGTTGGGCGCGTCCGGCCGGTCGGGATGCGTCGGCGGAAACCAGTCGACTATCTCTTCGCCCGATTTCCGCTTTAATCGCGGCGACGTCGACGCCGAGTTGACCCCGCCGGCGAGCACCAACTGGTCCATGCCCGCGCGGATACTGGCCGCGGCACTCTGCACGGCAGCCTGACCTGCGGCGCAGTGACGATTCAGTGCCAGCCCAGGCACCGACGTCAGCCCGGCCGTGATCGCGGCATGACGTGCCACGACGCCACCGCCGTAGAGGCCTTCGCCGAGGATGACGTCGTCGATCGATCCGCCGTCGAGGTCGGCGACGGCGCCCCTCACCACGTGATCGGCAAGTTCGTAGGCATCGGTGTCGCGCAGAGTGCCCTTCATCGCGGTGCCGATCGGGGTGCGCAGGGCGGACACGATCACGGCTTCTGGCATGAGGCGACTCCGTTCGGTCAGGCGTGAGAATGTTATTCTCTCTGATCGAGAGTGCCAGTTGCAAGAAGGGGAACCATATGCAAATCGCCGGTAGCTCCGCGATTGTGGTCGGTGGCGCAGGCGGCCTGGGCGAGGCAACCGTCCGCCGACTGCACGGCGCCGGAGCCAAAGTGGTCGTCGCCGACCTCGCCGATGACAAGGGCAAGGAGCTCGAAAGCGAGCTCGGCGTGCGGTACGTGCGCACCGATGCCACCTCCGAGGAATCCGTCAAGGCGGCGATCGCCGAGGCGGCGTCACTAGCGCCGCTGCGGATTTCGGTCGACACCCACGGCGGTCCTGCCAGCGGCGGTCGGCTCATCGGCAAGGACGGTTCGCCGCTGGACCTCGACGGCTTCAAGAAGACGATCGAGTTCTACCTGACCGCGGTGTTCAATGTGATGCGGCTGGCGGCGGCGGCGATCGCCAAGTCCGAGCCGTTGGAAGAAGGCGCCCGTGGCGCGATCGTCAACACCGCGTCCATCGCCGGTTACGAAGGGCAGATCGGTCAGCTCCCCTATTCGGCGGCCAAGGGCGGCGTGCTCGGCATGACGCTCGTCGCCGCGCGCGACCTGTCGCCGCTGGGCATCCGGGTCAACACCATTGCTCCGGGCACAATCAACACCCCCGCGTACGGCAAGGCTGCCGATCAGCTCGAGCAGTACTGGGGTCCGCAGGTGCCGTTCCCGAAGCGGATGGGGCGTTCGACCGAATATGCGCAATTGGCGCAGAGCATCATCGAGAACGACTACCTCAACGGCGAGATCATTCGCCTCGACGGAGCACTGCGCTTCCCGCCGAAGTGACGCTCGAGGGTAAGACGGCCTTCGTCGCCGGGGCCAGTCGCGGCATCGGCGCGACGGTCGCGATGGCCCTGGCCCGCGCGGGTGCGGCGGTCGCCGTCGCCGCACGCTCCGAGAACCAGGGCAAGCTCCCGGGCACCATTCACAGTGTCGCCGAGAACATTTCGTCATCCGGCGGCCGCGCGTTGGCTGTGCCCTGCGACGTCACAAGTGAGGAATCGGTCGAGGCCGCGGTGGCCGCGACGGTTGCCGAATTCGGCGGTATCGACATCCTGGTCGCCAATGCCGGTGTGCTGTGGCTGGGCCCGATCGAGTCCACGCCGCTGAAACGGTGGCAGCTGTGCCTGGACGTCAACCTGACCGGCGTCTTCCTGGTCACCAAGGCGGTCACCCCGCATGTCCGGGCGCGCGGCGGCGGTTCGTTGATCGCCATCACGACCACAGGCGTCGCGATGACCGACCACGGCTCCAACGCCTACTGGGTGTCGAAGGCAGGCGTCGAGCGCTTATACCTGGGGCTTGCAGCCGATCTGAGGGGCGACAACATCGCGGTCAACTGCCTGAGCCCGTCGCGCGTCGTGCTGACCGAGGGCTGGCAGGCGGGCGGAGCCGGCATGGAGATTCCGCCGGAGATGGTCGAACCACCGGAGGCGATGGCCAATGCCGCCGTCCGCCTCGCGCACCAGGATGCGACCGGCGTCACCGGCACCATCCAGCGCTCCGAATCCCTCACCTTCTAGTCGGAGCGGGCATGTCTGCTGCGCGACACGCCGCAAATTTTCGGCGAAATGGCACGTTCACGCGCTGTGGCTTCCGGCCGCCGATTGACAACCTTGAGTGCTATCTCGCCGATGCGGCTTCCCGCCCCCACCCCAACGACGAAGTGCGGGCGGCACGGATCAGCCTTTTAACCGACGCACTGCGTCGAGCCGGGTACTGCGGACTTCCCGTGATTACACCCAGGTGTCAACGGCTTGATGGCCAAGCCGGGCGTGATGTTTGTCCAATCCGCCGGATCGCTCGGAATCGTCTCGAGCGTTCCGTCCGGCAGCACGAGCTGGTGGCTTGACCAAAGTGCGGATTCGAAATCCCTAATGGCATCGGGAGTACTTACGCCCGGGATGTTTTTGCCAGTGACTGGGTCTGTCTTGAACAGGTCTTTCGCCAAGTTGAATTCCTGGCCGGGAGGGATCGGGCTGCCATCGCCCGCGGGGTCTTTGACACCGGTGGTAACGAAATTGCCGAGCTTCTCTGGCATACCGCCTTGGCCTATTCCGGTATCGGTCGAACCCGGATCGGATGGCTTGTCCGCCCAGGCCGTTCCGGCGAGTGGAACAGAGACGACTGCCGCCGCGACGGCGGTGAAGATTAGCTTTTTGAACATGACATTCCCTCTCGATGCCTGCGAGCGCAACTGCTCGCAGCACCGATGCTTGCGGCCGGCCGGGGAGCCGCATTCAGTAGTGAACCACTGCATTTTTGACGACGCACCAGCACGACTACTGCCTTCAGCAGCCGCGAGCGACCGCAAAATGCCGCGGCACCAGCGCGTGCCGCGTAGCAGACACGCACTCTCGCGGGGAGGGGTGACTCGAGGTGTGAAGCTACTTGTCCTTGGCGATGAGGCCGTCGACGATCTTGTTGAAGTCGGCGGTGCCGAACGACACATACTCCGCGAGGTTCGCGTAGTCGAGTGACGCCATCACGGCCTGCTCGAGTTGGATGTTCATCAACCGCTTCGTCGCCTCCACCGCCTGCTGCGGCAGCTCCAGCAGCTTTTTCGCACACGCGATAGCCTCGGCGAGCGGGTCTTCCACGACGTGGTTGGCCAGCCCCAACTCGACTGCGCGCTGCGCCTTGATCCGCACGCCGGTCAACGCGAACTCCTTCGCCTGCAGCAGGCTGATCTGTGAACCCCACACCAGCGGACCGCCGTCGGCCGCGACCAAGCCGATCTGCACGTGCGGGTCCGCGAAATGCGCGGTCTCGGCGATGTAGACGATGTCGGACAACGCCGCCAGGCTGCAGCCCAGACCCACTGCCGGGCCGTTGACCGCGGCGATCACCGGGATCCGGCAGCGGACCATCCCGATGACCAGGTCGCGGCCATGCTTGATCGTCTTCTGTCGCAGGGCCTCGTCGTTGCGCAGCTCGTCGAGATAGTTGAAGTCGCCGCCCGCCGAGAAAGCACGTCCCGCGCCGGTGATGACGGCCGCACGCGCGGAAGCATCTTCGTTGAGCGCCTCCCAGATCTTTGCCAGGCCGACGTGGAGGTTGTCGTTGACCGCGTTGAGCGCGTCCGGCCGGTTCAGCGTGATGATGCGCAGGGCTCCATCGGCCGTGACGTCGATCTCGTCTGGCATTCCATACATTTCAGCTCCTTTGATCCTTCGCGCAAGCGCTCATCACACGCCCAAACCCAGTATCCGCTGCGCAATGATGTTCTTCTGAATCTGGCTGGTACCGCCCATCACGCTTTGCGCGCGGCTGTACATGTAGGCCCCGAACATCTCTTCGTCGTCCGACCCGACCGTCGCCAGGGCGGCGTGGCCGACCGACTGCTCGACCCACGTCATCAACAGCTTGTCCAGCGACCCCTGCGGGCCGTGGGTGAGGCCATCCAACTGCTCTGACAGCCGACGCCGCACATGCAACCGCAGCATCTCGGTCTGCACCCACGCCCAGGACAACTCCTGCGGCGCAGGTCCGTCGATGCGGGACGCCAACTGGCGCACGGTCTTTCCATAACGCGCGGAGAAGCCCAATGTCGATGGCTCACGCTCATGGCTGACCACCGTCATCGCCAGTTTCCACCCATCACCGGGCTCGCCGATCATGTTGCCGACCGGCACCCGCGCGCCGTCGAACTCGACCTGGCCGAATTCTCTGGTGACGCCGCTGATCATCTTCAACGGGCGCTGCACGATTCCCGGCTGATGCATCGATACGATGAACGCCGAGATGCCCTTGTGTTTGGGCACGTCCTTGTCTGTGCGGGCCAGCACCAGACACCAGTCGGCCACATCGGAGTAGCTGGTCCAGATCTTGTGGCCGGTGATGACGTACTCGTCACCATCGCGGACCGCTGTCGTCGTCAACGAAGCCAGATCCGAACCGGCGCCCGGCTCACTGAAGCCCTGACACCACCGTTCGGTTCCGTTGATCATCCCGGGCAGGAACCGTTGCCGGAGTTCCTCATTCCCGTGATGACTGAGTCCGACGACGAGATATCCCAAGCTGGGCCGTGCCGGTGCTCCGGCCTTCGCGATCTCCTCGTCGACGATCACGTCGTACACCGGGGGCAGGTCCTGGCCGCCATACTCTTTGGGCCATGACGTTCCGAAGAAGCCGGCCACGTACAACGCGACATGCCATTCGCCGGCTTTAGCCCAGTACTCGTCGCCCGTGGTGGGAAACCTCCCCTTCTGTTCGGTCAGCCAGCCGCGCAACCGCTCCCGGAATGCGGCCTCCTCCGGCGAATCACGAAAGTCCAATGGTCAACTCCTCCAGCTTCGCCGGCCACGCCTCGGTGGCGCCAAGCACCCGGCGCAGGTATACGTGCGCGAGGCACTCCCAGGTGTTGCCAATTCCGCCGTGTACCTGAATGGATGTCTCACAGATCGTCAACGCCGAACGGGCGCAATAGATCTTGGCCACCCGGCCTGCTTCCACCGCTTCGTCAACGGGCAATTCGTCGACAGCCCACGCGGCATGCCGCAACACGCTGACACAGCCCTCGATCAGCGCCACGCTCTCGGCGAGGAGGTGGCGGACCGCCTGATACGAACCGATTGTGGCGCCGTACTGCTCGCGAACCTTCGCGTACTCGGTGGCCAACGTCACGGTACCGCGGGCAGCGCCGACGATGTCGGCCGTCGTCGCCGTGAGCGCAAGTGCGTGCCAACGACCGGCGTCCTCGTCGGACACCATATCGAGCTCGGTTGGTGACTCGGCAACCCCCGCAAGGCTTCCCGTGAGATCAACGGACGAAATATCGGCAGCCGGCGACAGCGGTTGTCCGATCCGCCGCGCAAGGTCGTCGGCCAGCACCGGCCCGATGAACGGTACGTCCACCAGGCCCCTCGCAAACTCCTCCGCGACGACGGCCACCTCGACACCCGACGCGCCGTCGGAGCGCAGGGTGCGAAATCCCGTGCCGTCGATGGCTTTCTCCAGCCGCGCGATGCGATTCGCGTCGTCGAGGTCGGCGACCGACCCCGGCCCGAGGTCGTCGGCCACTTCGGCCGCAGCCTCTCGCAGCTGCCGCTGCTCAGCTGTCAGACGGACGTCCATGGTGCTCCTTCAGCACTCGGCGCAATACCTTTCCGGAAGGCAACCGCGGAATCTCCGAAACGATCACCACCCGGCTCAGTTGTTTGTACGACGCCAGCCGGTCGGCGACAAGGGTGACGAGTTCGTCGGGATTCACCGATCCGTGCGTTGCGACCGCAGCGACAATCGCTTCGCCGTCTGCCGCGTCGTCGACGCCGAACACCGCACAGTCGTCGACCGCGGGGTGGCCGTGCAGCACCGCCTCGATCTCGGCGGGCGCCACCTGAAATCCGCGGACCTTGATCATCTCCTTGGCCCGGTCGGTGATGTGCAACCAGCCGTCGGCGTCGAGATAGCCGACGTCGCCGGTCCGGTACCAGCCGCCGAAAAACGCTTGCGCCGTCGCCTCATCGGGCAGGTACCCCGCCATCACCGACGCCGACCGCGCCTGGATCTCGCCGATCTCACCCGCCCCGACCGGCTCGCCGCCCTCGAGCGACGCGATGCGCAGCTCGACGCCGGGCACCGCACGGCCGACGGTGTCCAACCGTGCCCCCTCGAGCGAATTGCAGGTCAGCACCGGCAACTCGCTGGTTCCGTAGGCGGTCACCCAGTTCACCCCTGCCCTCGTGCTCACAGCCTCGGCCACGCTCTCGGTGACCGGCGTCGCGCACCACATGATGTAGCGCAGCGAGGTCAGGTCGTACGAATCCAGTTTCGGATGCGCGGCCAGCGCCAGCGCGATCGGCGCCACGGCCATCTCGATGGTGATCCGGTCCGCCTCGATGTGGTGCAGCATCTGGTCGATGTCGAAGCGGCGATGCAGCCGGATCCACGCGCCGGTGTCGAGCGCCATGACGATGTTGAGCAGACCCAGGATGTGCGACGGCGGCGTCACGATCTGCATGCGATCCGCCGCTGTCAGGCCTAGGGCGGCGCGCCAGTGCCGGACCGCCACGGCGAACGCCCCGTGCGTGTGCCGGACCGCCTTCGGCATGCCGGTGGTGCCGGAACTGAACACGAAGAGCGCGTCGGCATCGGCGGCCGGGGGCTCGAACGGGCGCAGACCGGGGGTGATGGGCTCGTCCAGCGACAGCATCGTCATCATGCTCGCGAGCACCGGGTGATCGCCGACGGCGTGCGACGGCTTGGTCAAGGCGAGTGCATGCTCGACTTCGGCCTCCCGCCACGCCGGGCTGAGCAGGACCGCCGCCGCGCCGAGTCGCCAGATGGCCCGCAGGACGATGACGAACTCGGGCCGGTTCGACGACATCAGCGCCACGCGGTCGCCCGCCCGGACCCCACGCTGCTCGAGCGTCGTCGCCATGCCATTGGCGAGGGCGTCGAGTTCGCCCAGGGTGTACTCGCGCTCGTCGAAGGCGAGGACGGCCGGCTCGCTCACGTCGACTCACCCGCCCTTCCCTCAGCGTTGCGGCTGCCTTGCCGAGAGCCGCGAGAACACACTATCCTAAAGTGAGAATTGTATTCTCGTAGAAGCAGAATCTCAACGGCGCAAGGGGTGGTCAGATGCCTGTCGAGGGGACCGTGACGATCCTGCTCGACCGGCAGAAGGCCTCGGTGGCGCGTGTCGAGAACGAGACCCTGCTGGAGAGTGCGAGGCGCGCAGGCCTGTCCCCGCCGTTCAGCTGCGAAGCGGGCAACTGCGGCACCTGTATGGCCAAACTGGTCGAGGGCAAGGCGACCATGCGCGTCAACGACGCGCTGGACGAGGATGAGGTGGCCGAGGGATACATCCTCACCTGTCAGGGCGTTCCGGACACGGAGTCGGTCACCGTCGAATACGAGTGAGTCGCCCCGTGCTCGTCCAACCGCGGCGCCGGTCGGTATTCGGGCTCGAAACCGGAGATGTGGATCGGGCTGCCCACCAACCGGAACTCGCCCGCCGTCACGACGACCTCCGGTGTCGCCTCCAGCGCGTCGGGCAGAGTACGCACCGCCGCGGCCGGAATGCCGAGCGGACGCAGCCGGGCCGCCCAGCTTTTCGCGCTGTCGGTGGCCAGCGCGGCGGTGACGACAGCGAGCACCTCGTCGCGCTGCGCTGCGCGCTCGGCCATCGTCGGAAAGCCCGATATACCGGCCTCGGCCGAGAACAGCCGCCAGAACGCGTCGTGGGTGATGAACAGCGCGAGATAACCGTCGGCCGTCGGAAACAGCTGTGCGGGAACGTAGTACGAATGCGCCCCGTTCGGATACCGCTGCGGTTCGACACCGTCGTTGAGATAGGCGGAAGCCCGATAGTTCAGCTGTGACATGACCACGTCGCGCAGCGACACCTCGACCTGCCCGCCGCGGCCCGACACGATTTGGGCCACCAGGCCCAGCGCCGCCGTCAGCCCGGTGGAGTTGTCGGCCGCCGAGTAACCCGGCAGTGTTGGCGGACCATCGGGATCACCCGTCATCGCCGCAACGCCGGTGCCCGCCTGGATCACGTAGTCGAACGCCGGATCGTCGCCGCCGTCCATTCCGAAGCCGGTCAATGCGACGCAGACGATCTTGTCGTTGTACTTGCGCAGCGCCTCATAGGTGAGCCCGAGCCGGCGTATGGCCGACGGTTTCATATTGACCAGCAGCGCATGCGATTTCGCGGCAAGCTCACCAAGCTGCCGCTGGCCGGCTTCTGATCGCAGGTCGATGCAGACGCTCTGCTTGTTGCGGTTCAGGCTGGCGAAGTAGCTGTCGCTGACCTGACGCGAGATCTCCCCGTCGGGCGGCTCGATCTTGATCACCTCGGCGCCGAGGTCGGCGAGCAGCATGGTGGCATACGGTCCGGCCAGCATCACGCCGACCTCGAGAATGCGGATGCCCGCGAGCGGCCCGGCGCTCATCGGATCTCAGCTGCCAGCTGCGAAATCACCTCGCGGGTCCGATATTTCGATGCGACCAGCTCATCGCGGTTGTCACCGATCGGCAGCAACCGCACCGACAGGTCGGTCACACCGGCATCGGCGAACTGCCGGAAACGCGCCAGGATCGCCTCCTCGTCGCCGGCCGCGCACAGATCACCCACATCGCGCGCATCACCGCGATCGAGCAACCGCTGATAGTTCGGCGACGTCTCCGCCTCGGCAAGAATGCGATTGGCGCGATCCTTGGCCGCGTCGATCTCGGAGTTGGCGCACAGGCACACCGGGATGCCCGCGATGATGCGCGGCGCGGGCCGGCCCGCGTCAGCGGCGGCCTTGGTGATCTTCGGCGCGATGTGATCGCCGATGGCCTTCTCGTCGGCCATCCACAGCACCGTGCCGTCGGCGTGCTCGCCCGCGATCTGCAGCATCACCGGTCCAAGCGCGGCCACCAGCACCGGCATCGGCGTCTCGGCGGCGAGCACGGTCGGATTGTGCACGCTGAACGAATCGTTGTCGACGTCGACCGGGCCTGGCCCGGCGATCGCGGTGTTGAGCACCTCGAGATAGTCGCGGGTGTAGGCGGCCGGCTTCTTGTAGGGGATGCCGAGCATGTCGCGCACGATCCAGTGGTGCGACGGACCGACCCCGAGAGCCAACCGTCCCGACGCCATCGCGTGCACCGAAAGCGCCTGCCGGGCAAGGGCGATGGGATGCTGCGCCTGCAGTGGCACCACCGCTGTGCCGAGCTCGATGCGCGAGGTGTGCGCGGCCATCAGCGCGACCATCGTCAGCGCATCGAAGTCGTCGGGCACCTGCGGCATCCACGCCGTGTCGAGGCCCGCTTCTTCGGCCCACTGAATGTCGGAGACCAGCTTGGACACCTTGCGCGCCATGTCGCCGCGCTCGGCGCCGATCATCACACCGAGCCTCATACGGACTCCCCTGGTTCGAAACACCGCGCCGAGCGTGTATCCACGGCGAAGAATCGGCCGAAAAACCGCAGTGGACTCACGTTCGGCGAATGAATGGCGTACACACCGAGCCTCATACCGACTTCCCCGCCTTCTCGGTGAGCGCACGCACATCTCGGACGAGCACATCCAGCGACGTGCCGGTCGGAAACACCGCTGCTGCTCCGGCCGACAGCAGCTTCGGCACATCGGCCTCCGGGATGGTGCCGCCGACGACGACGGCGATATCACCCGCGTCGGCAGCACGCAACGCCTCGACGGTCCGCGTGGTGAGCGCGACGTGCGCGCCGGACAGAATGCTCAACCCGACGAGCGCGACGTCCTCCTGCAGCGCGATCGACACGATGTCCTCGATACGCTGCCGGATGCCGGTGTAAATGACCTCGAACCCGGCGTCGCGCAGGGTGCGCGCGACGATCTTCGCGCCACGGTCATGGCCGTCAAGACCCGGCTTGGCTACCAAAACCCGTGTGGCCATCAGAACACCACCGGCTGCTGAAACTCGCCCCACACGGCTTTCAGGGCACTCACCATCTCTCCCGCCGTGCAATACGCCTTCGCGCAATCGATCAGCTTGTGCATCAGGTTGTCATCGCCCTCGGCCGCGCGGCTCAACTCCGCGAGGGCGGCCGCCACCGCGGCCGAATCGCGGTCGGCCTTGACCTTCGACAGCCGCTTGAGTTGAGTGTCGCGACCCTCGGCGTCGAGTTCGTACATCGACACGTCCGGTGCGGCCTCGTCGGTGACGAACTTGTTCACGCCCACGACGGGCCGGACACCCGATTCGACTTCCCGGTGAATCTTGAACGCCTCGTCGGCGATCAAGCCCTGCAGGTAGCCGTCCTCGATGGCGCGCACCATACCGCCGTGGTTCTCGAGGTCACCCATGATCTCGATGATCTTCTCCTCGGTCGCGTCGGTCAGCGCCTCGACGAAATACGAGCCGCCGAGCGGGTCGGCCACCGCTGCCACCCCAGTCTCGTACGCGAGGATCTGCTGGGTGCGCAGCGCCAGCGTCGCGGACTCCTCGGTAGGCAGCGCGAACGGCTCATCCCACGCGGCGGTGAACATCGACTGGACGCCGCCGAGCACCGACGCCATCGCCTCGTAGGCGACGCGCACGATGTTGTTCTGCGCCTGCGGCCCGTACAGCGAGGCGCCGCCGGACACGCAGCCGAACCGGAACATCGACGCCTTGTCGTTGGTGGCGCCGTAGCGTTCGCGCACGATGGTGGCCCAGCGCCGCCTGCCGGCCCGGTACTTGGCGATCTCCTCGAAGAAGTCGCCGTGTGTGTAGAAGAAGAAGGAGATCTGCGGCGCGAACTTGTCGATCGTCATCCGGCCGCGCTCGACGACGGTGTCGCAGTAGGTGACGCCGTCGGCCAGCGTGAACGCCATCTCCTGGACGGCGTTGGCCCCGGCATCGCGGAAGTGCGCACCCGCTACCGAGATCGCGTTGAATCTCGGCACTTCGGCCGCACAGAACTCGATGGTGTCGGCGATCAGCCGCAGTGAGGGCTCCGGCGGCCAGATCCAGGTGCCGCGGGAGGCGTACTCCTTGAGGATGTCGTTCTGGATGGTGCCGGTGAGCTTCTCGCGCGGCACGCCCTTCTTCTCGGCGGCCGCGACGTAGAACGCGAGAAGGATGGCGGCCGTGCCGTTGATCGTGAAGCTGGTGCTGATCTTGTCCAGCGGGATGCCGTCGAACAGGATCTCGGCGTCGGCCAGAGTGTCGACGGCGACTCCGACCCGGCCGACCTCCTCGCTCACCTCGGGATCGTCGGAGTCGAAGCCACACTGCGTCGGCAGGTCCAGCGCGACCGACAACCCCGTGCCACCCTGATCGAGCAGGTACCGGTAGCGACGGTTCGATTCCTCGGCCGTGCCGAAGCCCGAGTACTGGCGGAACGTCCACAGCTTGCCGCGGTACCCGCTCGCGAAGTTGCCGCGGGTGAAGGGGTAGGCGCCCGGCTCGGGCGGCTCACCGGCCCGGTCGCCGGGCCCGTAGACCGGCTGCAGCGGGATGCCGGAGGGGGTCTGAACTGGGTCGGTCATCAATGGATAACGTACTTGCAAAAAATGAGAATGCCAATACCGCACGGCGGAAACGCGCACCGAGCAGGGCGTGCCGAGGCGGCCGGAAGATCAGCGAACACCCGGTACACAGTGATTATGGCACTTGCGTAAAATGAGAACGCCACTACCGATTTGTTAGGGTGAGGCTTCGTCGACAGGAGCGCAATGTCCCAGACGTTTACCGACCGCACCCTCGTCATCTCCGGCGCCAGCCGGGGCATCGGGCTGGCGATCGCCCTCGGCGCGGCCAGGCGCGGCGCGAACGTCGTACTGCTGGCCAAGACCGCCGAACCTCATCCGAGGCTCCCCGGCACCGTGCACACCGCGGTGGCTGAGATCGAGGCCGCGGGCGGCAAGGGCGTGGCCGTGGTCGGCGACGTGCGCAACGAAGAGGATGTGCAACGCACGATCGACACCGCGGTCGAGCACTTCGGCGGCGTCGACATCTGCGTCAACAACGCCAGCGCCATCGCCACCGAACCGACCGAGCGGCTCTCGGCCAAGAAGTTCGACCTGATGATGGACATCAACATCCGCGGCACTTTCCTGTTGACCAGGGCGGCTCTGCCGCACCTCAGGGCATCAGCCTCGGCACACGTGCTGACACTCGCGCCGCCGTTGAACATGAACCCGCACTGGCTGGGCGCGCACCCTTCCTACACGCTGTCGAAATACGGCATGACGCTGCTGTCGCTGGGCTGGGCGGCGGAATACGCCGACACCGACATCGGCTTCGCCTGCCTGTGGCCGGAGACCTACATCGCCACCGCCGCGGTCGCCAACCTCGCCGACGGGGACAAGCTGGCCGCCCGCTCACGCGATCCGCATATCATGGGTGATGCCGCCGTCGAGATCTTCTCCAGGGCCGCCGCCGACGTGAACGGCAGGTGCTACATCGATTCGCAGGTGCTGACCGAGGCCGGCGAAACCGATCTGTCCCGCTACGGGGGCGGCGACGACCCCATCCTTGATATCTTCGTCGACAACTCATGAGCATCTCTCTGCTGCTCGAGATGGCGGCCTCGAGCGAACCGGACCGGACGGCCGTAGTGTCCGGCGACATGCGCTTGACCACAGACGAACTCAGTGCGCTCGCCGACGGTGGCGCCGGCGTCATCGCGGCGTCCGGAGCGCAGCATGTCGCCTACGTCGGCACCGGCGGGGCGATGCTGCCGCTGCTCCTGTTCGCCGCGGCCAGGGCCGGCGTGCCCGTCACACCGCTGAACTACCGGTTGAGCGCCGACGGGCTGCGAGAACTGATCGACCGGCTGCCCACGCCGCTGGTCGTCGCCGACGCCGAGTACGTCGACCTGGTCGCGGGCGCAGGCACGCAGGTGATCTCGTCGGAGGATTTCCTCGAGTCGGCCCGCACCGCCGAACCGGCCGCCGAGTTCGCCGACCCCGACAGCGTCGCCGTCGTGCTGTTCACATCCGGCACCACCTCGCGCCCGAAGGCCGTCGAGCTGACGCACAACAACCTGACGAGCTACATCACCGGCACCGTGGAATTCGGCTCGGCGGCAGCCGAAGACGCCGCACTGATCTGTGTACCGCCGTACCACATCGCGGGCGTGAGCGCCGCCTTGTCCAATCTGTACGCGAGCCGGAAAATGGTGTACCTGACGAGCTTCGACGCCCTCGAGTGGGTCCGTCTCGTCGGCGACGAAGGGGTCACCTCGGCCACCGTGGTGCCCACCATGCTCGATCGCATCGTCGCGGCGCTGGAAGCCGAGTCGGCCGCGCTCCCGACGCTTCGCACGCTGGCCTACGGCGGCTCCAAGGTCGCACTCCCGTTGGTGCGCAAGGCGTTGTCTCTGCTGCCCGACGTCGGCTTCGTCAACGCCTACGGACTGACCGAGACCAGTTCGACCATCGCCGTACTCACCCCCGACGACCACCGCGTCGCCCTGGCGGCCTCGGACGACGGCGTCGCGCGCCGGCTCGGTTCGGTCGGTCAACCGGTGCCCACCGTCGAGGTGCAGATCCGCGCCGAGGACGGAACCGTCCTCGGCCCAGGCGAATCCGGCGAACTGTTCGTCCGCGGCGAGCAGGTGTCTGGTAAGTACACCGGCATCGGATCCGTTCTCGACGCCGACGGCTGGTTCCCGACCAAGGACGTCGCCTACCTCGACGAGGAGGGCTACCTGTTCATCGGCGGCCGGTCCGACGACACCATCATCCGCGGCGGCGAGAACATCGCGCCCGCCGAAATCGAAGATGTTCTCGTCGAACATCCGCACGTCCACGAGTGCGCCGTCGTCGGCGCCGAGGACCCGCAGTGGGGTCAGATCATCGTGGCCGTCGTGGTGCCCGCCCCGGGAGCGTCTCCCGACGTCGAGGATCTACGCTCGTTCGTCCGCGGCCAACTGCGCGGATCCCGCACTCCGGACAAGGTGGTGTTCCGTACCGAACTGCCCACCAACGCGACGGGCAAGGTGCTGCGCCGCGAACTCGTCAGCGAGCTGAACGCCAGTAAGGAGCCAGCATGATCAAGAACGGCACGCGCCTGCAGAGCCAGGTGTGCGACACCCAGGTGATCGTCGTGCGGTCCGCCGACAGCCTCGACGACCTGCGCGCAGGCGGCGCGCCGATGGTGCCGATGGGTGAACAGAGTTCCTCGGACCTCACGCTCGACGAGGAACTGTCGGGCGGGAACCTGATGGGCAAGCGTTACGTCGACGAGAACGGTGCCGAGGTGCTCGTCACGAAGGCGGGGAAGGGCACACTGTCCGTCGGCACGACGCCGCTGACCATCAAGGAAGCCAAGCCACTGCCGGCCAGCGACTAACCTGCGGCCTCAGCGCAGGCCAGGACGTTCAAGACAGGATCAAATCGGGAATCCCCGCCCTATGCGCGGGCACGTCGCGACGACCACGGGCGTCGCCGAATCCGATCTGGCCGACGCCCGTTCGCGCATCCGCGTCGGCCGGCACACTGGCCCGACCAGCGGACTGGCGCCGGGATTCGCCCAGGCCAACCTGGTAATTCTGCCCTCAAGCCACGCACTCGACTTCGCGCGCTTCTGTATCAGAAACCCCAAGCCCTGCCCGCTGCTCGAGATCACCGACACGGGCTCGCCGCACCCCCGTGTGCTCTCGCCCGACGCCGATCTTCGAAGCGATCTGCCGCGATATCGCGTCTTCGAGGACGGCTCGCTGATCGATGAGCCGACCGACGCGAGTCCGTACTGGCGCGACGATCTGGTGAGCTTTCTGCTCGGCTGCTCCTTCACGTTCGAATGGGCCCTTGCCGCTGCCGGTCTTCCGCTGGCGCATCAGCGTCAGCGAGTCAACGTGCCGATGTACATCACCGACCACCGCTGCGCCGCCGCGGGCCCCTTCGACGGCCCTCTGGTCGTGTCGATGAGACCTTTTCCGCCCGACGACATCGCGCGGGCCGCCGCTATCTCCGCCCGCTTCCCCGCCATGCACGGTGGCCCCGTCCACATCGGCGATCCCGCCGCACTGGGCATCGCCGATTTGAGCACCCCCGATTTCGGCGACCCGGTCGCGTTCGAACCGGGGGACGTGCCGGTGTTCTGGGCGTGCGGAGTGACGCCGCAGGCGGTGGTCGTCGGGGCCGAGCCAGCGCTGGCGATCTTCCATGCTCCGGGCCACATGTTCATCACCGACCGGCCGCACGCCGAATTCGACTGTCAGGGAGAGGCGCCATGACCATGCCCGACAAGCAGGTCTCACCTCGGGAGCACGTAACGTCGGACACCCGAAAGGCGGTGCGCGGAGCGGCGATCGGCAACACCGTCGAGTGGTTCGACTTCGCGGTGTACAGCGTGCTCGCCACCTACATCGCCGACAAGTTCTTCCCGTCCGGCAATGACACCGTCGCGCTGCTCAACACCTTTGCGATCTTCGCGGCCGCCTTCTTCATGCGACCGCTCGGCGGGTTGTTCTTCGGACCGCTGGCGGACCGAATCGGCCGGCAACGCGTGCTGGCCATCGTGATTTTGCTGATGTCGGGGTCGACGTTCGCGATCGGACTGGTTCCCAGCTACGACTCCATCGGCGTGGGCGCTCCGCTGATGCTGCTGTTTCTCCGTTGCCTGCAGGGGTTCTCGGCAGGCGGCGAGTACGGCAGCGGCGCATGCTTTCTTGCCGAGTACGCATCGGACAAGCACCGCGGCTTCGTCGTCTCGTTCCTGGTGTGGTCCGTCGTCGTCGGATTCCTGTTGGGATCCATCACCGTCACCGTGCTGCAGGCGGTGCTGCCCGAGGTGGCCATGAGCTCGTACGGCTGGCGAATCCCGTTCCTGCTGACCGGCGTGCTGGGAGCGGTCGGCCTCTACATTCGGCTGCGGTTGCGCGACACCCCCGTCTTCGAAGAGCTCAGAGACGAAGGCGAGGTTTCGTCGTCGCCCCTCAAGGAAGCGCTGACCACGTCGTGGCGACCCATTCTGCAAATCGCGGGCCTGGTGGTGATCCACAACGTCGGCTTCTACACCGTGTTCACGTTCTTGCCGAGCTACTTCACCAAGACCCTCGGGCTGACCAAGATGGACGCGTTCGTCTCGATCACCGTCGCCAGCCTGGTGGCGCTGATCCTCATCCCGCCGCTCGCCGCCCTTTCCGACCGGGTCGGACGCAAACCGCTGTTGATCGGGGGCGCGGTCGGATTCGTCGTGCTCACGTATCCGCTTTTCCTGCTTCTCAATACGGGCTCTGCAATGGGCGCAATCGTCGGTCACGCCGCATTGGCCGCCGTTGAGGCCGTGTTCGCGTCGACGGCACTGGCCGCGGGGGCGGAGTTGTTCGCCACTCGGGTGCGCTCAGGCGCCTACTCCATCGGCTACAACATCTCGGTGGCGATCTTCGGTGGCACCGCACCGTATGTGGCAACCTGGCTCACCGATCGCACGGGCAACCCGTTGTCGCCGGCGTATTACGTGATCATTGCGGCAATCGTCTCGCTGGCAACAGTTCTGACGATGCGTGAGACATCGGCACGCCCATTGCGCAAACTGGTTACGTCCTAGTCCACATCAGGCCGCGCATGGTCGCCGACTGGGGAACGTCTTCGGCCGCGATCAGCCCCGCGGGCGCGTCGCAGACCCAGTCGATCGCGTTCACGACCCGACCTGCAGTGGAGATGCAGCCGGCGTCCGTTGAGTCGAGCACCGGATGCGAGACGTGCGTGTTGATCTCGACGCGCGGTTCGCCCTCGACGATGACGCGGTGCACGCCGGTGTGCCCGTCCGGCGGATACTCCCAATCGGGCGCAGCGGCATCGGTCAGCCGGGTGACGTGCTCGAGCGTGATCACCGGCACGCCACTGCGAACGCCCTCGGTCGCGAAGCGGACCGCCGCCATCCCGCCTGGCTCCACCGTCATCATCGTGCAGTCGATGCGCTGCGGGGTGAACCAGCGCTCGGACCGCTCGCGCACGTCGTCGAGCTCGATCCCGAGATTGTCGGCCAGGCTGCGCACCTGCCCGCCCCACATCGACATGATGACCCCGGGCAGGAACGCCAACGGCAGATCGTCGTCCTCCTTGAACCCGAAGCCCATTGAGACGCCGGTGAACTCGGCGTCGTCGTAGTTGCCGTAGTCGAAGATTTCCTGGACGAATATCGAATCGACGCGAGTGGTCAGGCTGACCGCGGTGTGAACCAACGTGTCCCCCGAGAAGCCCGGATCGATCCCGTTGACGTAGAGCGACGAGTTGCCTGCGTCGCAGGCCTTCTCCAGCGGTCCCCGCAACCAGTCGTCGGCATATCGGGGCGCGACCAGCCAGACCATCGAGGTGGCAACCACATTCGTGCCTGCCGACAGGAACTTCGCCATCTGATCGATGGCCTCCATGGGCCGGGTTTCCCCTCGGGATGTGTAGACGACGCAGTCGGCACCCAGGCCAACAAGGACATCGACGTCATCGGTGGCGATGACGCCGGTCGGTGTATCCAGTCCGCACAGTTCGGCTGCATCCCGGCCGATCTTGTCCGGGCTGGAGGCATGCACTCCGACCAGTTCGAGATCCGGTCGTCCGATGATCGCCCGCAACGAATGCCGCCCCACGTTGCCGGTGGAGAACTGAATGACTCTGCGCATGCCGCTCCTCCTCTGCCCGCTCGGGGCGTGCCGTGCTCATCTAACGTCGGAGACTGACCTAGGTCAATAAGGACACTGGCCTGTCGTGCGGTCCTTCATCCCGCATCCGCGCGGAGTCAGCCAACTCTCGGAGACCGCAACGTGCACGCTGACCGGGCCGACCAAACGATAGTCTGGAGGGAAACAGTTCGAGTGGAGTTCCCTGAGTCAGGTCAGTAGAGACCAGAAAGAAGACGATGGCGACGGCGGACAAGTTGTCGGCGCGAGAGGCGAAGCGCCTGCAGACGCGAGAACGCCTTCTCGGCGCTGCGATCGCTGAGTTCAAACGTTCCGGGATGGCCGCGGCCGATGTCGGCGCAATCGTCGCGGCGGCCGGGGTCGCGCATGGGACGTTCTTCTTCCACTTCTCCACCAAGGAACACGTGCTGCTCGAGCTGGAACGGCGCGAAGAGCAGCGAATCACCAACCAGTTCAACCGATTCCTGAAGTCACACCATGACCTCAAGGCCGCCCTCGAGGAGGCTGTGCGACTAGTGATGGACTTGGAACGCCGGCTCGGCGACCTGCTCTTCAAGGACTTCCTGGCGTTGCATTTCTCGCAGACACGCCCTCCTATCGAGGACGCACGGGACCACACCCTCATCGTCGGCCTGGCCGAGGTGATCGAGAAGGCCCAGGCCGGCGACCTGGCGGCAGCCGACGTCAACCCGCTCAACAGCGCGGTCTTCTTCCTGCTAGGTCTCTACGGGTTGCTGACCACCACCTCGACGTGGCCGACCCGTGGCGCCATGGTCGAGGACTACGTGACCAGGACACTTCGCAGTCTTCAGGTGTAGGCCGCGCCCGCCCCGCGACGTTTTCGCTTACTTGAGTCATTGACTTCAGTCAGTCGATGGACTACAACAAGGGGGCGTCGAGCAGCGGGAGGGTGCATGAATCTGCCTACGTTGAACCCGCGCGGCCGTGGTGAGACCAAATCTTCCGTGGGTGCGGGGTTGTCACTCGACGACCACGAGGAGCAGTCACGGCTCGCGCAGCGTCAGGCCGATAAGTGGTTGATCTCGGGCAGCATTCTGATCGGCACGGCGGCGGTCGGAATCTTCGGCCTACCGCTCTTCCTGCGCGGGGTGTGGTTGTTGCGGCGCGCGCAGCGAGACGGGCTGTCGGTGCGCCCGATGCTCGTCACCCTGCTCGGGTATCTGGTCATCATCGACGCCGCCATCAACACAGTCGGATGGGCGCTCGACATGGTCGCCAACCACACGCTTCTGGCGCGCGTGTTGCTGACCGGGTGGGGCAACATGTTCGACGCCGGCTACTTCTGGCATTTCAACGAGCTGTGGATCGGCGGCGCGGCCGGGCCCGGGGAGAAGGGCTGGGAGATCGGGCTGATCTTCACCGTCTTCACCATGCGGATCGCCGCCGCGATCGGTTTCCTGCAGATGAAGCGCTGGGGCCACCAATGGATGATCATCACCTGCTGGATGGGCGTGGTGATCTGGTGTGGCTACGTCTTCAACATGACCATGTTCGCCGACGTGCGCTTTGCGGGGGTCGTGCTGCCGGTCATCGGGTGGTGGCTCTACGACATCTTCTACATCACGCCATTCCTCGCGATCCCCTATCTCCACTCGGTCAATCGTGAAATCTTTTCGGACTGAGAGCGGTGCGCCGTGACAACATCGGTCAAACCCACCGCGCGCGAATCGCGCAGGCTGCAGACGCGCCAGCGGATCCTCGGCGCCGCCATCGCCGAGTTCAAGCAGACGGGTATGGCCGGCGCCGACGTCGGCGCCATCGTCACATCGGCGGGCGTCGCCCACGGCACCTTCTTCTTCCACTTCCCGACCAAGGAACACGTGGTGCTGGAGTTGGAGTCCCGCGAGGAAAGACGGATCGCCGCCGAGCTCGGCCGATTCCTCACAGAGTCCCGCGATGTGGCCACGACGTTGTCGAAAGCGGTGGAGTTGGTGATCTCCGTCGAGGACCGACTCGGCAGCCTGTTGTTCAAAGACGTTCTCGCGATGCACTTCTCGCCCGCCCGCCCGCGTCAGGACGAGGTGTGGACCGACCACCCGGTGATCGTGCTGTTGGTCGAGGAGATCGATCGTGCCCGCAAGCGGGGCGAGACACATCCGGAGGTGGATCCGTTTTGCAGCGCGGTCTTCTTCCTGCTGGGCGTGTACGGCGTGCTCAGCACGACGTCGAGCGAGGCGGTGCGCGACACCATGCTCCGCGAACTGGTCGCCACCGCCGTCCGAAGCCTGGAGGTCTGATGACCTCGTCGTCAGCCAAGTCCAAGGAGGCCTGAACATGGCATATCTGTGGGAGATCCTGCGCTACGTCGGCGCGTGGGGCGGCACCATCCTGATCATCTGGTTCTGGTACTGGATGTTCTCCAACATCGGGACTTTCTGAGTTCGCGATGACCGATCTGTCGGACGCCCACGCGATGGCGCTGGAGCGCAGCTGTGCCGTGACGGCCGTTGCGTTGAGCGAGCAGCGCCGCGAGGGCGTTCGGCTCGTCACGGGTTCGCACCGGGCGTTTGGCCTCAACGCCGCGCTCACCCACGTACACGTGCCGTATCCGGCCGCGCCCGGATGGACCCGACGGACACTGACATGCGGTGTTGCGCTTCAGTGTTCGCCGTCGAAAGATCGCCTGACCGACTATCGGTTGAGCGAGCTGTCGGCCCGTGAACTGCGTGCGCTAGTACTCGTGGAGGCCGCCGTCGCCGTCGGATGGCTCGCGTCGCGCTGGCCCGGGCTGCTGGCGGAGCTCAACAGAATGCTGACCGACATCCACGGGGCCGCCGCCGACACCGATGCGCATGCGATGCTGACCGAAGCGATCACGCTGGCCCGCACGGCTAGGCCCCTGGTTGTGCATCCGTTGCTGGGCACCCTACCGTTGGCGTACACCATGCCGCAGGGGCTGGCCGGCAAGCTGCGGCGCAGCTTCGGCCGGATGCCGTGGACCACCACGCAGAAGCGTCTGCCCCGACCGTATTCCGTGCCGGTTGGCGGCGACGGCGGCGTCCGCAACCCGAACCTGCCGCCGCCGAATCGACCGGGCGACAACGACCTTGACATCACTCCCGACCACCGGCCGGGGATTCCCTATCCCGAGTGGAACACGTGGACCAAATGCTTCATGCCGGATCACGTCGCGGTGCTGGAACGCGTCGACCCACGTAGGACACGGCAACCGGCGCCGGTGGCGGCAGACCTGCGGAAGTGGTTCGAAGAACACACCCACCGAGCGATGACCGGCCGCCTCGAGGACGGTTCCGACCTGGACGTCGAGCAGTACGTCAGCCACTACATCGACCTGACCACCGGCGAGGCGACCGAACCACGCATCTTCCGTGAGCTGTTGCCCAGCAGGCGAGACGTCAGCACCGCACTGCTTCTCGACGGCAGTTCGTCGCTCGGCGTGCACGGCGGACGGATCTTCCGGCTCGAGTTGTCCTGCGCCGACGCGCTTTCCCGGGCGATGACCCTGGCCCGCGAACGGCACGGCGTGTTCGTGTTCACCGGCAACACCCGCCACCGCGTCGAAGTCCGATGCCTGAAGGATTTCGCGGACCGTCGGTTCGTTCCACCGAGCAAGCTCGGCCTGGCCACCGGCGGATACACCAGGCTCGGCGCGCCTCTTCGACACTTGACCAGCAGGCTCCTCGCGCAGCCCTCCGAACGGCGGCTGTTGATCGTCATCGGCGACGGGCTGATCTCCGACGAGGGCTACGAGGGCCGCTACGCCTGGGCCGACGCCGCACATGCCGTCGAGGAGGCCAACGACGCCGGTGTCTCGGTGTACTACGTCGGCGTCGGACCGACCCGGGTCGACCCGCTGCCCGAGGTGTTCGGACCGCGCCGCTCCCAACGCATCCGGCGCATCGAAGAGCTGCCGCGGGTGCTCGCCCACGTCCACCGCCAACTGGTCGCCGCCTGAGGAGCAAGAAAGAAATGACCACCGATACCTACTTCGCCAACGGCAACGAAGTGCAGCTGTTCGAACAAGCCTTCCAGCAGCAGATCCCGGTGATGCTCACCGGCCCGACCGGCTGCGGCAAGACCCGGTTCGTCGAGCACATGGGTGTGCTCCTGCAGCGGCCGGTCGTGACGATCAGTTGCCATGACGACCTCACCAGTTCCGATCTCGTCGGCCGCTTCATGGTGACCGGCGGCGATGTGGTGTGGACCGACGGGCCGCTCACCCGAGCCGTGAAGGCCGGCGCGATCTGCTATCTCGACGAGGTGGTGGAGGCCCGCCACGACTCGTTGGCGATCCTGCACTCGCTGACCGATCACCGCAGAGCGCTCTACCTGGACCGCGCCGACGAAGTCGTCCGAGCGCCAGAGGAATTCATGCTGGTGTGCTCCTACAACCCCGCCTACCGCAGCTCGCTCAAGGAGCTCAAGCCGTCCTTCCGGCAGCGGTTCGTCACGCTGCCGATGCGCTATCTGCCGCCCGACCGCGAGGCCGAGGTGATCGTCGCCGAAGCCGGTATCCCGCTGACAGCCGCCCAGCGTCTGGTGGCGTGTGCGGTCGCCATCCGAACGGCCGACGACGCCTTCCACTTCGAACCGCCCTCGACCAGGGTGCTCGTCACGGCCGCGCAACTGATCGCCGCAGGCGCAAGCGAATTCGACGCCGCCGAGGCCTGCATCCTCGCGCCGCTGAGCACGGACGGCGCCATCACCGACGGACTGCGGGAGATCGCCGCAGCCAGCCTGCTCTAGAAGGGAGTCATCGAATGGACCAGAAGGAACAGAAGCGCAAGCGGGCGCTCATCGTCCTGCAGGTCGTCATCTACGGGTATCTGCTGATCATGTTCGGCATCCAGCTGTACATGTCGTTCGCCCGGGGCTGGTGGGACTTGTGAACCTGCCACTGCTGAACCGTCTTTCGAGTGGTAAGACACTGGCGACCGCGGACGGTCCGGTCACACTCGACGCTCACGACGACGAGTCGCGGCAGGCCCAGCGGCGGGCGGACAAGTGGATGATCGTCGGTGCCGCCCTGATGGGGATGTGGGCACCCGGCCTGATCGGCTTCCCGATCTTCATGCGCGGGGTGTGGCTGCAACGCCAGGCGCTGCGCGCCGGCCTCTCGGTGCGACCCATGATCGTCACCCTGATCGGCTACCTGGTGCTGATCGACGGCATGCTCAACAGCCTCGGCTGGGCGCTGGACCTCGTCGCCAACCACACCCTGATCAACCGGGTGCTGATGGTCGGCTGGGGCAACATGTTCGACGCAGGCTACTTCTGGCACTACAACGAGCTGTGGGTTGGCGGCGCCGCCGGGCCGGGCGAGAAGGCCTACGTGGCCGGGCTGATCTTCACCGTCTTCTCAATGCGGGTCGCCGCGGCAATCGGTTTCCTGCAGATGAAGCGCTGGGGCCACCAGTGGATGATCGTCACCTGCTGGATGGGCGTGGTGATCTGGTGTGCCTACGTCTTCAACATGACCATGTTCGCCGACGTGCGCTACGCCGGTGTCGTCTTCCCGGTGATCGGCTGGTGGCTCTATGACATCTTCTACATCACCCCTTTCCTCGCCATCCCCTACCTGCACACCGTCAACCGCGAAATCTTCTCCGACTGAACAGGTTCAAGGAGCCCACCGATGACCACATCTGCTGCCACCGACGAACAGAAGCCCGCCGAGGACCTACCGCCGGGCACTACTCCCTACTACGCAAACATGCACAAATGGATCAAACGAGCGGTGCTGGTGTGCCTGGTCGCCCTCGTCATCGAGGGCGCCTTCACACTGCCTTTCATGGCGGTCTACTACGGCTACCCGACCTTGAGCCTCACTCAGATCTGCAGCGAACTGCTCAAGATCCGATACTCCGACGACACGCTCGAGTGCAAGTACCCCTACCCGCCGCTCGGGCCGCCCGAAGGCGCGGAGGGCAAGGATACCGCCCAGGACCAGTGGGGGATTCAGCCGACGCCCAAGTACCACCGCCTCGGCTTCCGCGAACTCGTCAAGATCCACGAAGAACGGCTGGCCCGCCAGGCCGCCGGACAGCAGGGCGGCTAGTGCCCAAGCCACCGGAGGAGCACGCGGAGAACTGGGATCTCCGCCATCAGGACTTCAACGACAACGAGTTCCTCTACAAGGTGTACTCGGTCATGCGGGAACGAGAGTCGTTCGCCCACACCGACGTACCATTCCTGGCCGCCACACCCGGCGGCGCCTGGGTGGCGGCGCGGTATGCGGACTGCTACCGGATCCTGCAGGACTGGGAGCACTTCTCCAGCAGTCCCACCCCGGAGGCGTCCGAACAACTCGCGGGCGACCTCGTCATCACCCTCGATCCGCCGCGTCAACAGAAATTCCGCAAGGTCCTCAACCCGTACTTCTCACCGGCTCGGATGAAAGCCCTGGCACCTCAGATCCGCGCCGAGACAGACCATTTGATCGATGTGTTCATCGAGTCCGGCGCGGGTGATCTGGCCCAGGTCGCGTGGCGGCAGCCCGGCATCGTCTTCTTCAAGTATCTGCTGGGAATGCCGGTCGACGACGTACCGCTGTGCATCGAACTGACCGATGCGGCGCTGAACGGAGACACCGAAGACAGCCGCATGGCCGCGTGGGGCGGGCTGTATCAGCACATCGGTGATGCAGTGTCGGCGCGCACCGACTCGCCGCCGCAGGACGACATGATCGACGTCCTGCTGGGCGCTGAGATCGACGGCGAAAAGCTCTCGTTCGCCGACGTCGTCTCCAACGCGATGCTTCTGGTTCAGGCCGGGCTCGAGACGACCGCGAGCGCGATGTCGTTCGCGTTCCACTACCTCGGGACACATCCCGAGGAGCGCGACCGCTTGATCCGCGAGCCCGACATCATGCCACGCGCCGTCGAAGAGCTGATTCGCTTCGGCGGGTCCATCCACGGCATCCCACGAACCGTCGCCAAGGAGGTCGACCTGAACGGTCATACGTTCTGCCCCGGCGAATCCGTGGTGGTCAACTACGCCTCGGCGAACCGTGACGCGGACGAATTTCCCGATCCGGATCGCTGCATCCTCGACCGCCAGGCCAACAGACACCTCGGGTTCGGGGCGGGCGTGCACCGTTGCGTCGGTTCCAATCTGGCTCGCCTGGAGTTCCGCATCGGCATCGAACAGGTGCTGTCGCGAATGCCCGACTTCGCGGTCGCGGCAGGCGCCGACACCGTGTTCCACGGGAATTCGGTGACGCGCGGATTCCGTCGACTTCCCGTGGTGTTCACGCCGGGCGAGCGGGCCACCGCGTGAAACCCGCAACGGCCCTGGGGCTGGCGCGCAAATGACGACTGCTGACTCGGCCTCGTCGCTTCATCACGTCGTGTTCGCCATCGCACCCGAGCGTCACGACGCCGTCGCGCAGATGTTCGCCGAGCTCGGTTTCACCCTCGCGCCCGCCGAGCTGACCGAACTCGGCCTCCGCATCAACCTGGACTGGGATCACGGAATCGAGCTGATCAGCCCCATCCCGGGATCGACGGCGCCGGTCGCGGCATCGGTCAGTGCGTTCCTCGACTCCAAGGGCGACGGCATCTACACCGTGGTACTCCGTGTGCCCGAATTCTCGACGGCCGAAGCCGTCACCGACCGCTATGGCGCCACCATCCGGTTCCGGCAGAAGCTCGAGGGCGACGGCACTCACCTCGAGGAGATCGACCTGTCGGTGTTCGATCTGCCACTGACGTTGCTGGATACCAACATTCCGTGATGCGATGATGATCAACTCTCAGACCGTTCCCCACATTCTGTACGAGGACCTGCCCATGGCGGCCGACCGCGGAGCCGGCTGGGCCAAGCTGCGCGACCTGGGTCCGGTCCTGCAGGGCGACGGCTGGTACTACCTCACCGACCGCGACGATGTGCTTGCCGCACTGCGTAATCCGGAGGTCTTCTCGTCCACGCGCGCCTTCGATGCAATGGTCAGCGAGGTACCGCTGGTTCCGCTGGCGTTCGATCCACCCGAGCACACCCGGTATCGCAGGCTCCTGCATCCGTATTTCAGTCCGCAGGCGCTCGGCGAAGTACTCCCGTCGTTGGAGGCCCAAGCGGCGGAGATGATCGCCGGTATAGCGCAGCGTGACGAGTGCGAGGTGATGGCCGACCTCGCCGCCCCATACCCGTCGCAGGTGTTCCTGACGTTGTTCGGGCTGCCGCTGGAGGATCGGGACCGGCTGATCGCGTGGAAGGACGCCATCATCGATCTCGGTCTGGAGCGCGATCCCGACAAGATCGACCTGGTTCCGGCTGCACAGCTGTTCGGCTACCTCGCCGAAGCTGTTGACGCACAACGGCGACAGCCCCGCGACGGTATCCTGTCACAACTCCTTCACGGCGAAGACACGCTCACCGACGCCGAGGCGTTGGGGCTGTCCTTCGTGTTCATCCTCGCCGGCCTGGACACCGTCACGTCGGCGATCGGGACCACAATGCTCGAGTTGAGCCGCCGCCGCGACCTATCCAAAGACCTACGCGAAAATCCCGACCTGGTAGCCGTATTCGTCGAGGAGATGATCCGACTGGATCCAGCGGCGCCGGTGGTGGGGCGTGTCACCACTCGTGAGGTGACGGTCGCGGGCGTGACCCTGCCCGAGGGCGCGGAGGTCCGACTGTGCCTCGGCGCGATCAACCGTGACGGCAGCGATGCGGTCTCCGGCAACGACCTGGTGATGGACGGGAAGCTTCACAAGCATTGGGGCTTCGGTGGTGGTCCTCACCGCTGCCTGGGTTCGCACCTCGCCCGCATGGAGTTGAAGATGGTGGTCACTGAATGGCTGCATCAGATAGCGGAGTTCGAACTTGCGCCCGGATATCGGCCGGAGATCACATGGCCGTCCGCCACGTGCACGTTGCCGGAACTACCGGTGCGGATTCTCAGCCGTTCGACCGCACGTGAGTGCTGATGACCGTCAACACCGCCAAGCCGAGTGTCTTCGACGCCGGACTTCCAACGCTCACCTATGATGTCACTGACACCCCGCAGGAGATATATCCACAGTTCGTCGCGGCACAGAAGGTCGCACCGATCGCGCTGGGACCCATTGGGCCAGAGGTGCTCTCGTATAACCTCGCCAGGACCGTACTTCGCGACCCGCAGTTCGTGGTCCCGACCGGCATCCATCTGTCCGCGCACGTCATCACGTCGGGTCCGTTGTGGGACAGGGTGACCCGCAGTATTTTGAACATGGAGGGAGAAGAACACCGTCGACTGCGCAGCCTGGTAGCGCGGGCGTTCACGCCGCGGGCGACGGCGCGCATGCACGACACCATTCACGCGGTCATCAACGAGCTCATCGACAGCGTCATCGACTCCGGTCGCTGCGAGTTCGTCGCCGACATCGCTCGCCCCTACCCGATACCGGTCATCTGCGCGCTGCTGGGTGCGCCTCGCCAAGACTGGCAACAATTCTCGCGATGGGCAGAGGACATCTTCAAGATCGTCAGCTTCGACTGCAACCTCGCCGAGGAAGAGCCCGTCGTGCTGAAGGCTTGGGGCGAGTTCGACGACTACATCGACGACATGATCGCCCAGCGTCGGCAGCGCTTGACCGACGATCTGCTCTCCGAGCTCATCCGTATCGAAGACGGCGGTGGTCGACTCGACGTCGGCGAGCTGCGGATGCTGGCGTTCAGCATTCTGGTGGCCGGAACCGATACCACGCGGAGCCAGTTGGCCGCGTCGATGCAGGTGCTGTGCGATCACCCGGAGCAGTGGGCACTGCTTCGCGACCAGCCCGATCTGGCGATGCGTGCCGTCGAGGAGACCATGCGTCACTCACCAACGATGTGCAGCACCGTGCGCAGTGCCATCGACGACGCCATGATCGCCGAATACACCTTCCCTGCAGGCACATTCATCATCGTCAACACGTATGCGGCCAACCGTGACAGCGCCATCTACGACGAACCGACGCGCTTCGACATCACCCGCGACGAGCCGCCGCCCATTCTGACCTTCGGTGGAGGAGTGCACTACTGCCTCGGTGCCAACCTGGCGCGGCGGGAGCTTGCCGAAGCGCTGAAGATACTTTCCCAGCGATTCCCGAACCCGCGTCGCGTGGGAACGGTGCCGTGGAAACCACTGCTCGGCCTGAGTGGGCCGACGAGTCTGACGATGGAGTTCGACTGATGTCCTACGCATCCGAGGCGCCGCCCGCCGCAGCGGCACGCGAGGTCATCCCGTTCCGCGAGCGCAAGGGCGACATCGCCTTGTGGATCTTCTTTCTGGTCAACGTCGTCTTCGTGACCTACCAGGCGGACATCGAGCAGCTCGTCATCCGCGACCCGGACAACTTCACCTACCCGATCTGGCCTCCCGCCTACATGATCGACTTCCTGCACTGGTACTTCGCGAACTACGACCCGTTGCTCTACGAGCGGCCCGTCTGGTACACCACGATCGTCTGCATCGACCAGGTCGTCTACGGCCCCTTCTACATCGCTGCGCTCTACGCGTTCTGGAAGGGCAAGGACTGGATCCGCAACTGGTCGATCATCTGGGCGTCGGTAATGCTGGCCACCGTCACCGTGATTCTCGGTGAGGAGATCGCCGGGCCGTTCGCGAGCGATCATCTGGCGCTCGTGCTGGCAACGAACGCCGGATGGCTGATCGTCCCTGTGTGGGTGCTCATCCGGATGTGGCGGGAGCACCCGTTCACGCGGCCGGTCACAACGAAAGAGAGCTAGCCATGGCAACGTTCGCAGAACGCTACGGTCCGTGGGCCGTCGTCGCCGGGGCGTCCGAAGGGCTCGGTGAAGCACTCGCACGGGGCTGCGCGAGCCGGGGGCTCAACGTCATCCTCATCGCTCGGCGCGTCGAGCTCGCACAGCAGATCGCCGACGATATCGCCGCCGCGGCGGGCGTGCAGGCGCGCGCGCTGCAAGCAGACCTCGCCGACCGCGAGGACCTCGACCGCGTCCTTGCCGATCTCGCCGACGTCGACGTCGGCCTCCTCATCTACAACGCGGCGTTCTCCGTCGTCGGGCCGTTCTGGAACTTCGACATCGACACGCACCTCAAGGAGATCGACGTCAATGTGCGCGGACCGCTGGTGCTCAGTCACGGCTTCGGCGAACGGTTCCGAGCCCGCGGCCGCGGCGGGATCATCCTGATGTCGTCGATGGGCGCGCTGCAAGGAATGGTGAGGGTCGCCAACTACTCCGCGACCAAGGCGTACAACCTGGTGCTGGCCGAAGGGCTGTGGGCCGAATTATGCGACGACGGGGTCGACGTCCTCGTCAGCTGTGCGGGAGCGACACGAACCCCGAACTACGTGGCTTCTGAACCGGAGGACGCCAACGTGCCGGTCCAGGAGCCCGAGCAGGTCGCCGCCGAGACGCTCAACGCCCTGGGAAAGAAACCGACGTTGTTCCCCGCCCGCGTGCTACGTCTCACGCACTTTGCATTTCGCCATTTGATGGGACGCCGTACCGCAGTGCGCCTGATGGCTTATGCGAGCAACCGAACCTACAAGGAGCAGGGCAGCTACCACACGGGAGATCGCGCATGACGCGCCTTGTCTCCATCTTTATAAAGATAATAAGATAGCGGCCATGGATCGCGATCAGCTCGTCGACCTGACCCGCCGCGCGCTCAAGCTGGCGCGGGACAAGACGACCGACCTGGCCCCTGCCGAGTACACGGTGCGTGCCGACACCTACACGTCGGCCGACCGGCATGCGCGTGACATCGACATGGTGCTCGCCAGCCCGCAACTGGTGGGCTATGTCTCCGAACTGCCGAAACCCGGCTCTTATTGCACCAAGATCGTGACGGGTCGGTCCATCCTGCTCACCCGCACATCGGACGGGTCGGTGAAGGCGTTCGAGAACGTCTGCCTGCACCGGCAGTCACAGATCACCGAAGGATGCGGGTCGGCGCGTCGTCTCGTTTGTCCGTACCACGCGTGGAACTACGACCTCGACGGCAACCTCGTCGGCGTACCGGGAAGAGAAGGCTTTCCCGAAAGCTCAACGGGCAATCAGAGATTGGCCGAACTTCCGGCCACCGAATGCGCGGGCTTCCTCTGGATCGCGCTCGACCCCGACGCCACCCTCGACATCCGCGAGTTCCTGGGACCCCTCGCCGACGAGTTGGACGCGTGGGGCATCGGACACTGGGCGCCGCTGGGCGAGAAGGTGCTGGACTCGGCGATCAACTGGAAGCTCGCGATCGACACCTTCGCCGAGAACTACCACTTCGCGACCGTGCACAAGACCACGTTCGCGACCATCGCCCGCAGCAACTGCACCGTGTTCGACTCGTTCGGGCCGCACCACCGGCTGGTGTTCCCGCTCAACGGCATCCTCGAACTCGACGACGTTCCCGAAGAGCAGTGGGAGCCGCTGCAGAACATGGTCGTCATCTACGCCCTGTTCCCCAACATCGTGCTGTCGGCGACGATCGCCAACGGCGAGCTGTTCCGGGTCTACCCGAGTGACGTTGCGGGCCGGTCGATCACCGTGCACCAGAACTCGACCCCGCTGGACCTGTCGGACGAATCGACCGCAGCCGGTGCCCAGGCGGTGTTCGACTACGCGCACGGCACCGTCCGCGACGAGGACTACGCCTTGGTCGAGAAGGTGCAGGCCAACCTCGCGTCCGGGGTGAGGGAACACCTGGTGTTCGGTCGCAACGAGCCGGGACTACAGCATCGCCACCAGATGTGGACGAACGCGGTCAGCGCTGCTCGTCGATGACCCGCGCAACCTCGTCGCGCTCCCCCGGCGCGGCCGCTTCCAGCACGTCGGCCAGTTCCCAATCGCGATACAGCGCCAGTGACCGTTCGTAGAACGCGAATCCACTGACCGGCTCACCGCGGTAGGTGCCGTGGTATCGGTAGGGACCTTCCATGTATTCCAGCGGGAGGCCGTGCGCGGGGGCAGGCACCAGCGGTTCGCCGGTCAGGTCCAGGTCGAGCTTCTTCGACGTCAGACGATGACGATCGGGCATGTACCGCGCCGCGGCAGGTGGCGGGACCAGCGTGCGGATCGTCTCAGGCCAGCGCACGTAGCTCGTGACGGTGACCTCGATGTCGTCGGCATACTCGGGGTCGGCGTCCGGCGAGCTCGTCGTGGCGCCCGAAAACGGCTGGAGCGCATTGCGGTTGGTGCGGTCGAACTGCCGCCATATGCTCAGGTCGACGTCGTTGTCGAGGCTGATCGTGCGCCACTCGTGGGCGCGGGAGCGGATGTCGCCGCCACCGCCGTTGGCCATCAACGGAAACCACTGCCGGTCGACGTGCCCGGCGGTTCCAGCGACAGCTTCCTGCGCAGAACCCCAGGACAGCGTCCCGGTCATCATCATGCCGGTCTGGAAGTAGGAGTACGTGTTCGCCTGCCCGAAGCACTCGATGATGCCGTTGTACGCCGCGGCGCCCAGCGGCACCGGCGCCCGCGACGGCTCCACGTGCAGGTCCAGCCGCATGTCGGTGCCGTCCTGGTCGGTGCCACAGAAGCTCACGTCGTACGTGTAGGGCAGCAGGTCGCCTGCCTCGTCCCGGCAGGTACGCCACACCGCCGTGCCCGCGCCGCTGTCGTACGTCATGTCCAGGTGGTCGTCGGCGACCGTCAGCTTCGGGGCAACGTCGGCCTTCTTGTTCGTCGACGGCATGTCGTAGTCGGTGAAGGTGCCGTATGTGCCGTTGTCGAGATCGAACAGCGCCAGCGTGTAGAAGTCCGCGACGACGGCCTGACCGGGCCGGTTCTTGTTGAAGATCGCCAGAAACGCGAACGTGTGATCGGATTCGCCGGCCAGTTCGCCTGCGAGAAACCAGGTATCCGACTCGCACGTCGGGTGGTTCGCCTCCGCGGCGGGAAACACGAAATGCGGGTCGTCGGGCACCAGTTCGAACGGATATCGACGCCAGTCATCACCCACGGGCACTCCCACGTTTTCTTTTTTGCTATGTTAGCAGTAATAGCAACTTTAGCTCGACGGGCGGTGGCGCCGTGCTGGATGCGGTCGACAAGCGATTCCCGTTCGTGCCCTTTCCCAAAGGCTGGTTTCAGGTCGCCTACAGCCGAGACATCGACACCGGGCAGATCGTCGGTCTGCAGTACTTCGGCAGGCGGCTGATCTGCTACCGCGGCGGCACCGGCACGCCGTATGTGCTCGACGCATACTGCCCGCACCTCGGCGCCGACATCGCCGTCGGCGGAGCCGTCGACCAGGACTGCGTCGTGTGCCCCTTTCACGGCTGGCGGTTCGACGGGGCAGGCAACAACGTCGACATCCCCTACGCCAAGACTGTGAACCGGACCGCACGGCTGCGCGCATGGCCGACCGCCGAGCGGGCCGGCATCATCTTCGTGTGGTATTCCGCTGACGGGACCGAGCCCGAGTGGGAGTTGCCGAAGATCCCCGAGAGCGAGGACGCGGAGTTCACCTTCCACGCCCCGGACGACGCGCGCTGGCGGTTTCGATCGCACCCGCAGGAAGTGTTCGAAAACACGGTTGACATCGCCCATTTCGCCACTGTGCACGGCGTCTCCGGCTTCGGCGACCTCGACCTGGAAACCGACGGCCACTGGCTCAAAGCCGTTGCGGAGGTGACATTCCAGACGCCGCGCGGGCCGGTGACGGGTGCCGTCGATTCCGAACTTTTCGGCATGGGCATCGATGTGGTGCGCCACCGTGGCCTCGGCCGCTCGTGCACGCTGCTGACCGTGACGCCGATCGACGGAGAATTCGTCGACGCGCGCTACACGTTCTTCGTCCAGACCGACGCCGAAACCGGTGACATGACCCGCATGGGCCTCGGCTTCGCCCGCGACTTCTGCAAGCAGATCGAACAGGACATCCCGATCTGGGAGAGCAAGATCTACCGCGAGCGCCCCCAACTGGCCCGCGGCGAAGGAGCGATCACCGAATTCCGTTGCTGGGCACGGCAATCCTATGAGGAGGCCACCGCGTGAGATCCCTCGCCTACGACAGGCTCCTCATCGGCGGTCGCTGGCGGGCGCCGGCCACGTCGAACCGCATCGAGGTGATTTCCCCGCACACCGAGGAACCGATCGGCCAGACGCCGGAAGCCGCAGCGCAGGATGTCGACCGCGCGGTACTGGCGGCGCGCACGGCATTCGACGAGGGACCGTGGCCGCGACTACCGGTATCGGAGCGCATGGAGACGGTCGAGAAGCTCGCCGCCGTCTACACCGCCCATGCCGAGGAGATGGCCGACCTCATCACCGCCGAGATGGGGTCCCCGCGCAGCTTCAGCAGGCTGGGTCAGGCCAACGGCGCCCTGTCGCAGATGTACCTGACCCTGGCCACGGCCAAGGACTTCGGCTGGGTCGAGCGCAGGCAGGGCCTGTTCGGGCAGGTGCAGGTGCGGCGCGCCCCCGTCGGAGTCGTCGGCGCGATCGTGCCGTGGAACGTCCCCCAGGTGCTGATCATGCCGAAGCTGATCCCGGCGCTGATCGCCGGCTGCACCGTGATCGTCAAGCCCGCCCCCGAGACCCCGCTGGACGCCATGTGGCTGGCAGAGATGCTGGAGGGTCTCGACCTGCCGGAGGGTGTGGTGTCGATCGTTCCCGGCGGCCGGGAAACCGGCGAGAGCCTCGTTCGCCATCCAGGCGTGGACAAGATCGCGTTCACCGGATCCTCGGCGACCGGCAGACATATCGCCGCGGCGTGCGGTGCACAGCTCAAGCGAGTCAGTCTCGAGCTCGGCGGCAAATCGGCGGCGATCATCCTCGACGACGCCGACATCGACCACACGATCAGACACCTCAAGACCGCAAGCTTGATGAACAACGGGCAGGCGTGCGTGGCGCAGACCCGGATCCTGGTCAGCGAGCGCAGGCATGAGGAGGTGGTCGAAGCGCTCGCCGACATGATGTCCGGGCTTGTGGTCGGCGACCCCGCGGATGAGTCGACCGACATCGGTCCCCTTGTCGCCGAGCGTCAGCAGCAGCGGGTCCAGGGCTACATCCAGTCCGGCATCGCCGAGGGCGCCAAGGTCGTTGTGGGCGGCCCCGACAAGCCGCGCGACCGCGGCTGGTATGTCCGGCCCACGCTGTTCACGAAAGCTCACAACGAGATGAAGATCGCCCGCGAGGAGATCTTCGGTCCGGTCCTGACGGTGTTGACGTACACCGACGAAGCCGATGCGATCCGGATCGCCAATGACAGCGATTACGGACTGGCCGGCTCGGTCTGGACAGCGGATGTCGCCCACGGATTGCAGATCGCGGCGGAAATCCGCACCGGCACCTACGGAATCAACATGTACCAACTCGACACCAGCGCACCCTTCGGTGGTTTCAAGCAGTCCGGCATCGGCCGCGAGTTCGGCCCGGAGGGTCTCGCGCAATACACCGAGGTGCAGTCGACGGTGACGGCGGGTGAGCTGCCGCCTGGGATCAACGACCGCAAAGGCCGCCGATACCGGCCGGATGAGCGGTAGCGTCAATGCTAGCGGCGATGGAACGGGGGGAGCCATGAAGCGCGGCATCGTCGGAGCATCGGTGGCATTGCTGATGGCGGCAGGGCTGATCGCCACAGCGCCGTCGGCCAGTGCCGGCTGCCAGTACGGCGGACCCGTTATCAGCAAGTGTGACGGACCCGTCCAGCCTGACGGCAGCTGGCAACGGTGCGTAGCAGTTGCCCGGCTGGTTCCCAGCGGCTTCAGTTCGCACCTGGTGCCCGAAAAACACTGCGAGGTGATGGGTCCCGACCAGCACCCCGGCGATCTCACCATCGCCGACCCACCGACGCACATCGACGACTGAGCCGGGAAAGCCTCGACGTTTCACCGCGTCAGCTCCAAGGTCACCTCAGCCGGACAGCACAGCTCGTCGCGCTGGTTGAAGATCGCGATCTCCAGGTCGACGAGGTGTCGCATGGTGTCGCCGGCCTTCTCGCGGCGCTTGCCGGTCACGCGGCCGCGCCCCACCATCGAGTCGCCCGCGTAGACCGAACCCACAATCGACACCTTGCGCCGCACCACGCGGCTGTAGGGACCCGCCCAGTCGGTCGCGATCCGGTCGACGAACCCGGCGAGATGCATGGTGTTGACGAAGATCGTTGGATGCCCGTGCCTTTGGGCATAGGCAGGGTCGAAGTGACCAGGGAAATAATCCCATGTCGCGCCCGGGTTCATCACCACGCGCTGATAGCTGATCTCATCGACAACCTCTGCGAGCTCGGTAGGCACCACGACATCGCTCCACGCCAGCCTGCGATACGAACTCACGGTGACTCCGCCGGGGTGAAACGGAACAACGTGTTTCTGTTGGTGGCGACCAGTGAGCCGTCTGCCCGATGAAAGCTGTCACACGTCTCGACGAAGTGACCGACGCCGACCTTGGTCCGCTTCTGCGGAGACACCGAAACCACCTCCTCGACGACACTGAGGCGATCGCCCTCGAGGATCGGCGTCACGAGTTCGACGTCGTTGGACGCGTTGATGAACGTCGTACCCGGAAGCGGCACGCGAATCGCGATCGACGGAACCGGGCGCTGCCCGTCCGGCAGCCACGGCGGCGGAATGAGCCAGCCCATCAGCAACGCCGGCGGCGCGACCAGCCCGCCCCACACCTCGGTCGCGAACTCGACATCCCAGTACGCCGGGTTGCCGTCCTGCACCATCGACGCGAAGTGCTGGATGCGTGCCGCGCTCACCGCCGTACCCGCGAACCTCGGCTCGCTGCGCGCGCCGACCATGCGCAGGGCGTCCTCATAGGTGCCGAACGCGAACTCGTAGCGGATGGCCCTTGTCACCGTCGGGTCACCGGCTCATACCGGTAGCGCGTCTTCGCTTGGCACGACGTCCCATTCGAGCTCACGCGAGGTGAAGTACCACCCACCCCGCTCGTAGATCAGCCGGTCCCGGTACACGCCGGTCGCGCGCAGGCCGGCTCCGACGAACAACAACGCGACACAGTTCTGGGTGGCGTCGACGCCGTCGACGGTGATCTCGTGATCGACCGTGACGAGACGCTGCCCGTGTCCTCCGTCGAAGGCAGCGCTCAAATCGGTGTACGTCTGCCCTGCCCGCACGACCACCGCGCCCGCATGGCGGAAGGTGGCGATCCAGCCCGCGAGGTCGCCCGCGGAGAACAGCCGGTTGTGCCGCGCGTTGAGGTTGAGAACGGCCGCACGCGCAGCCACGCCGTTCAGCACGTACTCCTGCTGGTAGGTCATCGTCATGTTTGTCTCCCGTCCTAGCGAGTCAGGATGTAGCCGTGGGCTTCCCGGTCCCACGCGTCGGTGCCGAGACCTCGTTGCCGAAGCAGGTCCTTGCGGACCCGTCCGATCACGTTCTTGGGTATGTCGTCGAGCACTTCCAGATACCGGGGCACGCAGAAGTACGGCATCCGGGCCGAGCAGAAGTCCAGCAGTTCGGCGTGGTCGAGCGTGGCGCCGGCACACAGGGTGACAACCACCAAGATGTCGTCCTCGCCCAGATCGCTGGGGACGGCGACGGCCGCCGCCTCGAGCACCGAAGGGTGGCGCATCACCGTGGCTTCCACCTCGACCGACGAGACGTTCTCACCGCGGCGCCGCAATGCGTCCTTCAGCCGGTCGATGTAGGTCAGGTTGCCGTCATCGTCGATTGCACCGAGATCCCCCGTGCGGAACCATTCTTCGTGCGGCTCGACCTTGAGTGCGGAATCGACTGCCGAGGCATCGACGTAGCCCTCGCTCATCACGTGGCCCGACCGCGGTCGACAGCAGATCTCACCAACCGAGCCCGCTGGAAGCGGCCTCCCGTCGCTGTCGACGATGTGCACCTCGAACGCCGCGTTCACCCGGCCGGACGTTCCGGGAACACCTTCTTCGGAGACGCTCTTGAACGCGATCGGGAAGGCTTCGGTCATGCCGTACATCGTGACGACTCTCACGCCGTATCGCTGCTCGATCCGCCGATACATGTCGGCCGAGATGGGCGCAGCCGAGAGGAATCGCAGCGGCAGGTGCGAGTCGCGCCGATCGGGCGGCTGATTCCACAGCATCGATACCATAGCGCCCGCACCCGCGAAACCGGTTGCGTTACAGGCGTATACCTCATCCCATACCTCGCTCGGCCGGAAGGCCGCCGACAACACTGTCGTGGCCCCGACGAGCAGCGGCGCCAACACCGACGGTGCCGCGCTCAGATGGAACAGCGGCATGGCACTCCACACGACATCGCCCGCCTCCAGCTGCCAGGCCGCCGCCACTGCGGCGGCCACCGAAAACAGGTAGTGCCATGTCGTCGCGACGGCCTTCGACGGCCCAGTCGTCCCTGACGTGAAGAACAGCGCGCCCACCTCGTCGGGCTCACTCGGGCGCACCTGCGGTGGGTCGGCGCAGGCGTGAGCGAGCACTTCCCGTAACGAATCCCCAACCACGTGGACCTGATTCAGGGTTTCCACGCGGTGCGCTATCTCCTGAAGGCGGGGTAGTCTTTCGGCGTCTGTGATGACGACCCTGGCACGTGACAACCGCAGCGCGTGGCTGAGGAACTCGCCTTTGTTGGCGACGTTCACCGCAGCGGCCACGGCGCCGATGCGCGCGGCGCCCAGCCACATGTACACCCATTCGGGGCACGTCGCCGTGAACAGCGCGACGGTGTCTCCCCTGCCGACACCCATGTCGGTCAGGGCATTCGCCGCAGCGCAGGAACGATCTCGCATCTGCTCGAATGTCACCGGGGTCCCGGCGATCGACATCAACACCCGATCGCCGAACTGCCCGGCGCGCCGGTCGAGCACGGCCGGAACCGTGAATCGCTCGACACCGAACTGTGATGGACCGATCGGCCCATCAGGTCGGCCGAGTTCAGGCACCCGCCGCCGCCGGATCCGGTTCACCGCTGACGGTGTAGCCGAAATCGTCTGCTGCGGGCTGCTCGCCGGGATAGAAGCGATGTGCCCAGCGCCGGAGCGTGGCGTAGTCGCGGGCCTCCTCGGGTGCCAGATTGGGCTTCTCGAGGTACTTCATGTTCTCCCACGTGAAGAAGTCCTGCTTGATGACTTCCTGTTGCAATTGAAGGAATTTCGACGCCCGTCCGGTTGGCGCGTCACCGGTGTCGCCCGATTCGCGGATCGACGCCTGGGTGTAGAAGTAGTCGGTGTAGTCCTCGTCGACGGGTGTTTGACCGGTGACCTGAACCGTCGCCACGAGGTCCGAGGGAAAGCGCACCACGCCCAGGCCGAGCGAGTAGTTGTCATAGATGATCTTGGCGTCCACCGGACCGTTCGGGGTGAGCCACGTCTTGGCCCGGCCCCCACCGAAGTTGGCGTTCACCGTGGCATGCAGGTGGTATCCGGACACCTCGAACGATGCGGTGGTCGCCGGGTTGGCCGCCTTGTGCACGTACTGCACGTGATAGGGGTCGGCGGCGTTTTCGATGATCATCTGCGCATGCACCTTGACCCGGTTGACCATTCGGGTGTGCGGGTGCAGCGGGTAGTACTCATCGGTCTCGAGTTCGGGAAGCACCGGCGGCTGCCAGTAGGGCGCGCGACCGTGCCGTTCATGCCAGACCAGGATGAACCCGTACCACTCGGTCGCCGGATACGTCTTGATGCGGACGTTCTGCTTACATCCGATTTTGCTGTAGGGGATCTCGGCGTTGGTGCCGTCGCCGTTCCACCGCCACCCGTGCCAGGGACAGACGATTCGTTCGCCCTCGACAGTCCCGCCGACGGCCATGTTCGCGCCGAGGTGCAGGCAGTACGCATCGAGCACGTTGATCGTTCCGGACTCGGTGCGGAAGATCACCAACTCCTCGCCGAAGTAATGGGCGCGCTTGACCTGGCCGGGACCAAGGTCGGAAGCGAAGCCCACGATGAACCAGCCGGTCGGGAACCGGTACTTCGACAGGCTGATGCCGCTCGGGCCGAACTCGCGCTCTGACGGATCGATGGTGGGATCGTCGATCGTGTCCGTCATGTCGTCTCCGTCCGCGCGATATTTGGGCAGGTCAGGGCCTATCCGTGGTCTATTGTTACTATTTTAAGCATTCTAGGTCAAGGACAGCTCAAACCAGGAGTCCTGGCGGACGAGAGGAGCAGGAAATCGATGGGGCCCACGACCACGCCAGTCGACCTGTCGGATTCCGCTTTGTGGCGGAACGGTTTTCCCGACGAGCTGTTCGCCGAGCTGCGCCGTGAGCGCCCCCTCTTCCACCACGAGCTGACCGACGGGGTGGCCAAGACCGTCAAACGAGATTTCTGGATGGCCACCAAGCACCGCCACGCCCTGCGCATCCACCGCGACACCGAATCGTTCACGGCGGCGGACGGCCCGCTCATCCAGGGCGTGGGTGTCGTCGGCTCGGCGCCGACCATCATCAACATGGACCCGCCTGAACTACTGAAGCGGCGACGGGTGCTGTCGCACGCATTCACCCCCAGGGCCATCGGCAAGCTCGAGGAGGGCATTCGCAGGCGCGCGGCGGCGATGGTCGACGGTCTCCTCGCGGCGGGCGGCGGCGACTGGATCTCCGACGTCGCCGACGTACTGCCGATGTCGGTCATTGGCGACATCATCGGCATACCCGACGAGGACCGGCCGGAGATCTTCGAGACGCTCGACGGCATCCTCAAGGTCGCATCCTCGGAGGACCCGATCGCCCAGCAGAACGCCATGGAGCTGTTCGGGAAGATCTTCACCTATGCGCTCGAGCTGACCGCGGAGAAGCGGCGCAATCCCACCGACGACATCTGGAGCACACTGACGACCGCGGTCGTCACCGACGAGACCGGCGAGAAGCTGTCGATCTCGACCAACGAATTGGAGATCTTCTTCTTCGTCATCGCCTTCGCTGGCAGCGACACCACCAAGAACGCGCTGGCCGCTGGTCTCGAAGCGTTCGTCGCCAACCCCGAGCAGATCGAGCGGTACCGCGACGACGAGGCCGTCCGTTCCAGCGCCGTCGAGGAAGTGCTGCGCTGGGCGTCGCCGGTGACGTTTTGGACCCGGAGCACGAAGGTCGACGTCGAGATGGACGGCATCACGATTCCGAAGGGTGAGCGGGTGGTGGCGATGCTGCGGTCGGCCAACCGCGACGAGGAGGTCTTCGACGACCCCTTCGCATTCGACATCGGCCGCGCCGACAACCCCCACGTGACGTTCGGCGGCGGTGGACCACACCACTGCCTCGGCGCGATGCTGGCCCGCGCCGAAATTCGCGCGGTGCTCGACGAATTGCTCTGTCGCGCAGACCACATCAGCCTCGGAGCGCCGCAGGTCGCCCATCCCAACCTCACGAACAACATGACGATCTTCGACGGGCTGCCGATATCACTCAGACGGCGCTGAGGCCGGTCAGAGGCCCTTGGGCCGGGTTCCGATCACGCCGTCGTCGGCAAGCCGGTTCAGGTCAGCCTCGGTGAGACCGCACAACTGCGTCAGCACCTCCTCGTTGTGCTGACCCAGCGTCGGCGGAGTGCGATGCAGCCACCTGTCGGCGCCGTCCGGGCGGGTGAACGGCGGGCATGGATAAAGGCCTTCGCCGGTCCGCGGGTGCTCGAGTCGCTCGAAGAAGCCGCGGTGAATCAGCTGCGGATTCTCGGTCACCAGCGACGGCGAGATCACCACCGCCGCCGGAATACCGGCTTTGGCAAGGCTTTCCGCGGCGGCCTCGGCGTCGTGGGCGGCCAACCATTCCTCGATGCCCGTGTCGGGGTCACCGATCAGTTCGGTCAGCGCGGCGCGGTCGTCAGCGGTGCGAACGCTCACCGCGACCCAGTTGTCCTCGCCGGCGCATCGGTAGATGTCCTGGTCTGCGGCGGGGTGGCCGCGGTTGCCCCGGCGTTCCAATACCGCTCCGAAAGCCTCGAATTCCATTGTCTGCACGGCGGTCACGTTGAGTACGGTCTCGATCATCGGAACCTCGACGAGCTGACCTCGGCCCGTACGAGCCGTGAACTCGAGCGCCGCGACGGTGGCGAATGCCGCATGTGCACCGGCAAGAGGATCGCACGCGCCGCGCGGCGCGACGGGAAGTCCGTCGGGCATACCGGTCACCCAGGCCAGACCGGCGATCTGCTCCATCGTCGGCGCGAAACCGACGCGATCCCGCCACGGCCCGGTCAAGCCGAACGCGGGCATCCGCACCGCCACGACCTCGGGGTTGAGGTCGAGCAGGGTGTCGGCATCGAGCCCGAACTGCTCCATCACCCGCGGCGAGAAGTTCTCGACGACGACGTCGGCCTGCCTTATCAGCTCCTTGACGAGCCGGAGACCGTCCTCGGATTGCAGGTCAAGGGTGACCGACCGCTTGTTGGTGTTCATCGCATGAAACACCCAGCCGTACTCCCACCAGTCGTCGACGTCGGTGCGCATGCCGCCGGAGTAGCGGATGCCGTCCGGTCGCTGGATCGACTCGATCTTGATGACGTCGGCGCCGAACGCAGCCAATGCGTGCGACGCGGAGGGACCGGCCCAAAACGCCGTGAAGTCCACGATTCGCACGCCGGCCAGTGGCGCCTCGGCAGAACGCGTGCGATTCGCCGGCTGCCTTGGCTCCCAGACCTTTACCCCGTCCGTGTCACCGGGCGCGGGGGCATCGCGCACCGGCGCTTGCCGGGCAGCCGACATCAACCACGGTGCACGCGGTTGCCGGAAACCCGCCGGGTTGTCGATGTACACACCCCGCGTCTGCAGGTGGTCCATGTCCGGGATCGTCGAACCGTTGCCCAGGGGCGCCAGCGGCAGGCGGAACAGCTGGCCGAGTTCGACGATCTCGGAGACGGTGCGCTCGCGCATCCACGGATCGATCCGTTCGCGGATCCAGTCGCGGTAATCCCAGCGCCCGATCTGGAACCGCAGCTGTGGAATCTCGGTGAACTCGGGGCAGTCCACCATCGCCGCGAAGTCCAGCCACTGCTGCCCGGTCACCATGCTGATGCCGACGTAGCCGTCCTTGGCCGGCTCGATCGACGGCACCTCGACCGAGCGTGTGACGGGTGGCCGCCGCAGCAACTGCGAGTGCAGCCATTCGCTGCTCTGCATCAGCGTGATCGCCTCGAGCATGGACATGTCGAGGTGCCCGCCGTGGCCACCGCGCGCGACGCGATGACGCATCGCCAGGACCCCGTATGCGGCCCACGCACCGCCCATGTACTCGCCCAGGTCGCCGCCGATCGAGATGGGTGGGCCGGCCGGGTCGCCGCGGAAGCCGGTGAGTCCGGAGTCGGCCTGCAGGGTGAACTCTGTCGCGGGCCGCTCCGACCAGGGCCCGGTCCAGCCGAAGTCGGAGATCGTCACCACCACGCAGTCCGGCCTCGTCTCGAGCAACCGGTTCGGATCGACGCCACGGTCGGCGGCCGCGCGCCGATCCCCCGTCACGATCACGATGTCCGCCCCGGCCAGCAAATCATCGGAAACGGTTGTGACGCTGCGCTTTCCGGCAGACAGGTAGCTGAACAGCGGCGAATCCGTGCCAGCGGCGGGTACCGCACCGGTCGCGGTGAAGCGGCGCAACGGGTCGCCGGCGGCCGGTTCGACCTTCACCACGTCGGCACCCGCGTCGACCAGCAGTTTGCCGCAGTAGCCGCCCGCGATACGGTCGCTGACCTCCACGATTCGCAGATCATGGAGCGGAGTGGATGCTCCGTCGCTCACGCGGTACGACCTCCCGGGGCGGTTTCCTTGCCATCTTAGTAACTTTTGTCGGATAGCGATCCAGTAGGCCCCAGGTAGCACGCCTATCGCTGTTAACATTGCCATGTAATGACAACACTGGGGATCGGGCCCGAGGCCCGCCGCCGACTCGGGGCGCGCAGGACCGCCGAAATCGTCGCCGATGAGCTCCGGCGGCAGATCATCGAGGGCGAGCTGACCGACGGCGACTTGTTGCCGCGTCAGGAAATCCTGGTCGAGCAGTTCAACGTCAGCCTGGTGTCACTGCGGGAAGCCTTGCGAATCCTCGAGACCGAGGGCTTGGTGTCGGTCCGCCGCGGCAATCGCGGCGGCGCCGTGGTGCACGCGCCCGCCAAGGCGAGTGCGGCCTACATGCTGGGGTTGCTGCTGCAGAGCGACACCGTGCCGCTGACGGACCTGGGGACGGCGCTGCAAGAACTCGAGCCGATGTGCGCCGCGCTCGCGGCGCGCCGACCCGACCGCGGGGAGACGTTGATCCCCAAGCTCAAAGAGATCAACGACGCGATGGCCGAGCACATCGAGGACGGCGCCAAATTCACCGAGATCGGTGGTCAATTCCACGACGAGCTGGTGCGGGGCTGCGGTAACCATACGATGATCGCGGTGGTCGGCAGCCTGGAGACGCTGTGGACCGGCCACTTGAACATCTGGGCCAAAGAGACGGCCGCGCGGGGCGAGTACCCGTCGATGAGCAAGCGGCGCATCGCACTGTCCGTGCACACCAAGCTGACCGACGCCATCGATGCCGGTGACGCGGAACGCGCCCGTAAGCTCGCCGCCCGCCACATCGCCGACACCCAGACGTATTTCAGCGCGGGCGATCCCGAGCAGCGCATCGTCGCCCTCTCGCCGCAGGCGCTGGCGCGACGCCAGCGCTGAAAGGTGCTGCGTGCGTACAGCGTTGATCACCGGTGGCAGTGGCGGCATCGGCAAGGAATGCGGACGCAAGCTCGCTGATCTCGGCTACGACGTCGTGCTCGCCGCACGCCGTGAGGAACCGCTGCGCGCGGCAGCCGAACAGATGGGCGCGCGGTACGTCGTCGCCGACGCCAGCGATCCGGAGAAGTTCGCCCCCGCGGTGGAGGCGGCAGGAAACATCGACCTGCTGGTGCACGCGTCCGGTGTTCTGGGCGGGACGTATGCCCGCAAGCAGAGTTTCGAGCAGTGGCGCGAGACGATCTCAGCCAATCTCGACTCGTGTTTCGTCGTCACGTCGGCTGCGCTGCCACGGATGCGGCCGGGCTCTCGGTTCGTGTTCATCTCGTCGTCGGCCGCGCACGAACCGATGATGGCGAGGACCGCGTACTCCGCGTCCAAGGCGGGCATGAACGCGTTCGCGGGCGCACTGGCGCAGGAGGTCGACCGCGACGGCATCAACGTCCACATCGTGACCCCCGGACCCGTCGAAACCGAGATGCTGCAAGACGTTCCGTTCGAGATGTGGGCGATCCGGGCCTCCGACGTGGCCGACGCTGTCGCGTGGCTGGACACCCTCGACCCGTCGGTCGACCTGCCGGAGATCAGGCTGCACGCGATCACGCGTGGCCCGTCGGCGCGGGCTCCGATCGTGCCGGCGGGCGCGGAGCGTCGCGCCTCCCGCACCAAGTGATTTCGGCGCGCGCGGTCACCCTCAGGGTGACCCAGCGCGCCGAAATCGCTACCGCTCGCCGGGGAGGGCCTTGACCGTCGACGGCAGCCCGTACAGCGCCGTGGCATTGCCGCGCTGGATCCGCTCGCGTTGATCGGGCGGGAACCGCCTGATCGCCCAGTCCGGTGCGTCGTAGCTCCAATGCGGATAGTCGGTCGAGAACATGATGTTGTCGCCGAGGTCCATCATGTCGATGTACTCGCGATACTCGGCGACGTCGACCTCCTCGAGCGGCTGGGTGGTGAACCGCACATGCTCGCGGACATAGTCGGACGGCTTGCGGCGCACCTGCGGCAGGTCGGCCTTGCGCCGCTCCCACATGCGGTCCATCCGCGACATCACCGGCATCGCCCACGTGAAACCGCCCTCGACGAACACCACCCGCAGATCGGGATGGCGGTCGAAGGCGCCGTCGAACACCAGGCTCATCAGATGCGACACATAGAGCAGCGGCCAGGACGCGAAGAAGTCGTGCCAGTGCGCGGGATTGCCGACGGGATAGATCGGGATCAGCTCGTAAGGCGTCTGCCCCATCAGGTGGGTGGCGACCGGCAGGCCGTTGCGCGCCGCGGCCTCGTACAGCGGGTCGAAATGCGGGCTGCCGAACGGTATTCCGCGGGTCTGCGGCGTCATCAACACCTCAGCCATGTACGGGTGTCCCGCCCACCGCTCGATCTCGCGCGCCGCCTGCCCGGGGTCCTGCGCCGTCACGCTGATCGCGCCACGCCACCGCCCGTGCCAGTTGTTGTCACCGAGCCATACATCGGCCAGCCAGTCGTTGTAGGTGGCCTTGAGGACGTGTTCGGCCTGCGGCAGCTGCGCATCGCACATCGGCTCGAGCATCGCGATGCTCACCCCGGCATCGATCAGCAGTTGCTTGGCCGCGAAATCCGGATCGCTGCCGGCCGCGCCGCCACTCGGCGGTGCCGCGTCCATGCGCAGCGAACTCGTCTTGTAGGCGTCGGGGGTGTCGTAGAAGTACGACATGGGCGAGACGGCGTTACCGGTCGGCCAGAGCGTGTCCTTCCACTCCGCCGGCGCATACGCCTTGAGCACCTCGCCCGACACCGGCAACGGGTGCACGTCGGTGTCGACGATCGTCACGGCGATGTCTTCGGCGACGGCTTCTTCGGTGCGTTGAATCGTCGTCATGTCAAACTTCCTTCCGCTGCCGCGACCCCGTAGAGGTCGCTTGCGTTGCGCCACAACACATTCTCGCGCTGTCTGCCGGACAGCCCGGCCACGGCCTCATCCGGTACCGAGGTCGACCAGTGCGGATAACTTGATCCGTACACGAGCAGGTCGGCCTTGTCGGTGAAGTCCAGCCAGCGCTCGGCCCGGTCGTCGTCGGTCGGCCCGTCGAAGGCAGACGTGCAGTAGCGCACATGATCGGGCAGGTACTCGCTCGGATACCGGTCGACCCACGGGGTTTGGTCGCGCATCGACATCCAGAACGTGTCCAGCCGCCACATCAACGGCGTGAGCAGGTCGTAACCGCCGTCGGCGAAGACGAACCGCAGATCCGGATGCCTGCCGAAGACGCCCTCGATTATCAGCGTCGCGAGATGGACGAACGAATTCAACGGCATGAACGCCGCGTACCCGGGATAGGTGGCGGCATGGCCGGCGAACGTGGGCGCGTAGTCGACACCGTTGCCGCCGTTGATGTGCACGGCGACCGGCAGCCCGTGCGCGGCGGCCGCCTCCCAGATCGGCTCGAACACCGGCTTGCCGTAGGGCTCTCGCGACTGCAGCGGGACACCGACCTGCACCATCTTCGGGTGGTCGGCCAGCCGCTCGATCTCGGCGACCGCACCCTTGACGTCTTCGGGATTGACCCGGATCGTGCCGAGGAAGCGATTGGTGGCGTCCGGTTCGAGCCACCGGTCCAGCAGCCAGTCGTTGACGGCCGCACAGATCCGGCTGTTGAGCAGGTAGTCGGCGATGTTGCCGCGCGTCGACGGGTTGAGGATCGCGTGATCGACGCCGCCCTCGTCGAACAGATGGCGGGCCACGGTATCGGGGTCCGAGCCCGGATATCCATCGCCGTACAGGTCCTGGCGATAGTCGCCGCCCGGCGCTTGATACCACTGCTGCTCCACGTCCGGAATCGCGCGCAACTTGTGCGCGGGCGGGAGGTAGCGCCGAATCTCGGCGTTGTACCGAAAGTGCGGCTGCACGTTCGCATCGATGATCATGCGCCCACCTCGCAGGCTCTGCCGGCGCATTCTGTGCTGTCTATTCGCTCGCAAGCTTCGCTCATGCGGTCAGATACACCTGCCCGTCGGCGACGTCGACCTCGTAGGTGCGCACCCGCTTGCCGGGGTCCGCGAGGTTCACCCCGGTGGTGATGTCGAACTCCCAGTTGTGCCACGGGCACCGCGCGATCTGGCCCGCACGCACGTACCGGACCTGGCCGGGGACGTCGGGTGCGAACTCGGTGGTGCCGCCGACATAGCCTTCGCACAGCGGCGCGCCCTCATGGGAGCAGTAGTTGGCGATCGCGTACAGCGACCCGTCGATGTTGTAGACGCCCACGCCGAACTTCCCCGCCTGCACCAGTTTCATGCTTCCCGGCGGCAGGTCCTCGATCGCACACACCGGACGGCGTTGCATCTACGTCCCTTCGGAATCCTTGACCTAGAATACTAAAATAGTAAAGATAGAGCGACCGACTCGCTAGACGCTGCTGTCCGGGAGGCACTGTGACGCTCAGCACGGAATCGCACGACCAGCCCAATGCCCCCGACGTGGCCGCCGACCCCTACGGCTTCTTCTCCTACATGCGCAAGACCGAACCGGTGTGGCGCGGCACGATCATGCAGAGCGACCTGGTTCCGCCGGAGATGTCGTCAGGCGACGAATGGACGCTGTTCGACTTCGAGAGCGTCTTCGCCGCATTCCGCGACGACGACGTGTACGGCTCGGAGATGTACAACAACACAATTGGACTCGTCTTCGGCCCGACGATCCTCGGCATGCACGGCAAGCAGCACCACGACCACCGCAGCCTGGTCGCCAAGGCGTTCCGGCAGAGCGCCCTCAACCAGTGGGAGCCCGAGGTCATCGACCCCATCTGCGACCAGCTCGTCGACGAGATCAAGGATCACGGCGAAGCCGACCTGATCAAGGCCATCACGTTCGAATTCCCGACCCGCGTCACGGCGGCCCTGCTGGGCTTGCCGCAGGAGGATCTGGAACTGTTCCGCCGACTCTCGTTGGACCTCATCTCGATCACCGAGGACATCGAGGCCGGTCTGAACGCGTCGGTGGAGCTCGGCACCTACTTCCAGAATCAGGTGGATCAGCGCCGCAGCACGATGACCGACGACATCATCGGCGACCTTGTCGGGGCGGAGATCGACGGCGAGAAGCTGACCGACGAGGCCATCATCTCGTTTCTGCGGCTGCTGCTGCCGGCCGGACTCGAAACCACGTACCGGTCGTCGAGCAACCTGCTGTACTTGTTGCTCACCCATCCCGACCAACTCGAGGCGTTGCAGCAGAACCGCGACCTCATCCCCGCGGCGATGGAAGAGGGACTGCGCTACGAGACACCGCTGGTAGCGGTCCCGCGCAACACCAACCAGGACGTCGAAATACACGGTGTGCCCATTCCGAAGGGCTCGCAGGTCAATCTGTGCATCGGCTCGGCCAACCGTGACGAAAAGCGGTGGGCCGACGCGCATGCCTTCGACATCCACCGGCCGAGGCGCGCACACATCTCCTTCGCGGGCGGCATCCACAGTTGCCTCGGCATGCACCTCGCACGAGTGGAGACCAAAGCCATGTTGAACAGCCTCTTCGACCGCGTGACCGATATCCGCCTGGTGGCCGACGACGACTGCAAGATCACGGGCATGCCGTTCCGCTCGCCGAAGCACCTGCCGGTCACATTCCGCCCAGCGTCATGAGAAGTCGCGCGGCGATCCTGCATGACATGGGTCAGCAGTGGTCGGTCGAGGAATTCGAGCTTGATCCCCCTCGGGCGGGCGAGGTGCTCATCGAGATGGCCGCTGCCGGCCTGTGCCACTCCGATGAGCACATCCGCAACGGCGACATGTCGGCGCCGAACGAGGTGATGGAGTCGTTCGGCCTGCCCTCGATGTTCCCGATGATCGGCGGACACGAGGGTTCGGGTGTGGTGCTCGACGTGGGTGAGGGCGTGACGGAGTTCGCGCCGGGCGATCACGTCGTGACGTCGTTCGTCGCGGTCTGCGGTCAATGCCGCTGGTGCAACTCCGGGATGGAGTACATCTGCGACATGGGTGCACAGGTGATGGTGCCGGGCATGCCCACGGACGGCACCTTTCGGCATCACACCGCCGACGGCCGAAATCTCGGCCACCTGTCCAAGGTCGGTGCGTTCTCGAAACACACTGTGGTATCCGCGGATTCGATCGTCAAGATCGACCCTCACCTCCCGCTGCTGCCGATGGCGCTGTTGTCGTGCGGGATTCCGACCGGGTACGGCTCCGCGGAGAACCGCGCGAAGGTGCGAACCGGCGACACGGTCGTCGTCATCGGTGTCGGCGGTATCGGCACCGGAGCGGTCCAGGGTGCGCGGATCAATGGTGCCGCGCAGATCATCGCCGTCGACCCCGTTGAGTTCAAGCAGAAGTCAGCTCTGAGATTCGGTGCCACACACAGTGTCTCGAGCACCGAGGAGGCCGCCGACCTGGTCCGCGATCTGACGCACGGGGTGATGGCGGACAGTGTCGTCGTGTCGCCGTCGCTCATCTGCCGAGACGACGTGCAGGCGGCGTTGAGCCTGACACGCAAGGGCGGAACCTGTGTGCTGACGGGCATGACCGCCACCACGACGAACTCCATCGCCATCAATCTGCAGGAATTCATCCTGTGGAACAAGAGCCTGGTGGGCACCGTGCTGGGATCGTGCAATCCGCGGGTGGACGTCGCGCGTTTCGCCCGGCTTTACGAGGCCGGGCTGCTGCAACTCGACGAGATGATCACCCGGCGTTACCGGCTCGACGACATCAACGACGGCTACCGCGATCAACTCAACGGCGAGATCGTCCGCGGCGTCATCGATTTCAGCCTCGACTAGTCGCGCGTCACAGGATCCGCGACGTGCGGTCCTGCCAGTACCGCTCGCGGATTCGCCGCTTGTAGAGCTTGCCGTTGGGGTCGCGCGGCAACTCGGCGTCGAATTCGATTGAGCGGGGGCACTTGTAGGTCGCCAGGTTCGCCCGGCAATACTCGATGAGCTCGGCCGCCAGCGCAGGGCCTGCCTCCACGCCCTCGACGGGCTGCACCACGGCCTTGACCTCTTCGCCGTATTCGTCGTTCGGCACGCCGAACACCGCCGCGTCGACGAGCTTCGGATGCATCACCAACACGTTCTCGGCCTCCTGCGGATAGATGTTCACCCCGCCCGACACGATCATGAACGTCGAACGGTCGGTGAGGTACAGGTAGCCGTCCTCGTCGACATAGCCCATGTCGCCCGGCGACCGCCACCCACGATCGTTGGACACCGACGCCGTCTTGCCGGGATCCTTGAAGTACTCGAACTCCGGGCCACCCTCGAAGTACAGCTCCCCCGACTCACCCGCGGGCAGTTCGGCGCCGTCCGCACCGACGACGTGGACGGGGCGCAGCGGCTTGCCAACCGAACCGGGATGCGCTAGCCATTCGTCGGGCCCGATAATGGTGCCGGCGAAACCCTCTGTGCCCCCGTAATACTCGTGAATGATCGGGCCGAACCACTCCATCATCTGATGTTTGACGGCCACCGGGCACGGTGCCGCGGCGTGAATGACGCACTGCAAACTGGATACGTCGTAGGCAGCGCGAACCTCGTCGGGCAGCTTCAGCATCCGGACGAACATGGTCGGCACGAACTGGGCATGGGTGACGCGGTGTTGCTCGATCAGGCGCAGCACGGCCTCGGCGTCGAACCTCGGCATCAGGATCGAGGCCGCGCCGACCCGATGCACCGCCATCGTGTAGTTGATCCCGGCGGCGTGATACAGCGGCGCCGGTGAGAGGTACACGCTCGACGGGGTCATGTCGTAGCGCTGGACCAGCGAATACTCCAGCACCTTCTGCGCCCACGATCCCCGACCGTCCTCCGGAAGCGGCCTGCGCACGGCCTTGGGCCGCCCGGTGGTGCCGGACGAGTAGAGCATCTCCGAGCCGTCCGAATGCGCTGGGACGCAGGCCGTCTCGCCCAAGACATCGTCGTATGACCGCCAGCCGGGCAGTGCTCCGCCTACCGAGACGTGGACGCCGACATCGTCGTTGACCTCGAGAATTCGCTGCGCGAGGTCCGTCATCGACGCATCGATGAAGACGGCCCTGGCGTCGGAGTCGTCGATGACGTACGCCACTTCGTCGGGGGTGAAGTGCGTGTTGACCGCGCTGTAGTACAGCCCGGAAAGCTGACAGCCCCACGTGATCTCGAAGAACTCGGGGCGGTTCGGCAACACCAGCGCAATCCCGTCGCCGCGCCGCAGCCCGGCCGCGTGCAGCAGCGCAGCGATGCGTTGACTCCGCTCGAACAGCTCGCCGTAGGTGACCGTGGCGCCATCCGCCACGATCAACGCGGGTGAGTGCGGGGCGCCCTCGGCGTGGTCGGCGATATTCGCCACGGCTGAAACCTAGGTTGCCGCCGCGCCGTTGTCGGATGCCGCGGCCTGCCGCTTGGCCATCTCGGACGGCAGGATCTTGTCCTTGAACACTTGCTGAATCAGTTCCTGGACGTCTTTGCTGATCGATGCGAGCGCGACGAGGTCGTTGGAGCTCTGCCAGTGCACCCGCATGCCCATCATTTCCCACGCTCGCTTGATATTGGCCTTGGTCGCCAGCAGCGTTGTCATCGGCGCCTGCGCGATCTGGCGCGCAATTGCGTCGACCCGCGCATCGAGATCCTCGCGCTTGACCACCTCATTGACCAGCCCGTACTCGAGCGCCTTGTTGGCATCCACCACCTCGGCGGTGTACAGGTAGTAGGCCGCGCGGCGCCAATTCATGAAAACCCATGGCTCGATCGAACATTCGCCGGACGGCATGCCGAAGCCCTGCAACGGCGGATAGGAGAAGTAGGCGTCCTCCGACGCGATCACGATGTCGGTGGTCAGGCCCATGTGGGTGCCGCCGCCCACGCAGTACCCGTGCACCTGCGCGATCGTCGGCTTCGAGAACTCCCACAGGTTCAGGGTCGGCTTCACGAAGAGATCTGACTGCGGCTTCCACGGGTGACCCATCTTCATGGCACCCTCGACGAACGCCGGATAGTCGACGGCGTTGTTGCCGATGGCGTGTCCCGAGCAGAAACCCTTGCCATTGGCCTTCAGCACCAGCACCTTGATGTCGTAGTCGCGGTCGGCGTCGAGCAGCGCCGCGTCGACCTCCTCGGCGAGCTTCTGGTCCTGCGCGTTGGCCTTCTCGGGCCAGTTCAGGGTGATCTTGGCGATCGCCCCTGCCTTTTCGTAGATGATTCTCTCGCGGGTCTCGTTGAGATCCATATGACCAACCTTTCGTTATGACGCGATGACGCCGATTTCGGCGCCGATGTCGTAGGTGGTACCGACCGTGCCCGTCCATCGCACGGTGCCCGACGCACCCGCTTCGATCTCTTGTTCCACCTTTTCGGTGGCAATCGTGTAGATGGGTGTTCCTTCCTCCACGTGCTGACCCGCTTCGACGAGAAACTCGGTGAGCTCGGCCTCCGCTACCGCCACCGAGACGCGTGGAATACGAATGATGAAGTCAGCCACCCGCATCCGCTTTCTCGAAGGTTCGATGTGCCGACTCGACGATGCGCGCCGCGGACGGATAGATCTGGGCCTCCAGCGTCGGTGCGGCGGGTGTCGGGATGAACCGTGCCCCCACCCGTTCGATCGGGGCGGCGAGCTCGCCGAAGCACTCGGCCTGCAGGACGGCGACCACCTCCGCCCCGGGGCCGGCGAATTGCACCGCGTCGTGCACGACCACGGCACGCCCCGTGCGTCGCACCGACTCGACCATGGTGTCGACGTCCAGGGGCACGAGCGTGCGCAGGTCGATGACCTCGGCGCTGACGCCCTGCTCCGCCAACGTCTCTGCCGCGACGAGTGATTCGAGCACACTGCGGCCGTAGCTGATCAGCGTGACGTCCGAGCCCGGCCGCTTGACGTCGGCCCGACCGAGCGGAATCCGGAAGGCGGGATCGGTTGGCACCAACCCCTTTTGGGCCTGCAGCCGGATCGTCTCGACGAACAGGCACGGATCGTCGTCGAAGATCGCGGACGCGAGCAGGCCCTTACCGTCCCGCGGGGTCGAGGGCACGATCACCTTCATCCCGGGGATGTGCATGAACCATGCTTCCAGCGTCTGCGAGTGTGTCGCGCCGGTGGCGAGGCCCCCGTACACCTGGGTGCGCACCGTGATCGGCGCGGTCGTGCGGCCGGCGGTCATGAACCGCAGTTTGGCGGCGTTGTTGATGAGCTGGTCCGCAGCGAGACCGATGAAATCCATGATCATGATCTCGGCTACCGGCAGCAGCCCGTCGATCGCGGCACCGATGGCCGCACCGACTATCGCCGCCTCCGAAATGGGTGTATCCAGCACGCGCTCGTGCCCATACTTCGTCGACAGCCCCGCCGTCGGCCCGGATGCGCCGGGGTCGGCGATGTCCTCGCCGAGCAGAAAGACGCGGTCATCGGCGGCCATCGCCTGATCGAGCGCGAGGTTCAGCGCCTCCCGCATCGACATCTCTTTTTCTTCCATGCCGTCCTCAGACCGGATACTTGATCGGGGTCGCGTACACGTCTTGATCGAGTTCGTCGATCGACGGGGGCGGTGCGGCAAGCACCGCCTTCAAGGCCTCCTCGACCGCTGTCAAAGCACCTTCGTCGATACGGGCAAGCTCGTCGTCGGAGCAGACGCCGTCGTCGATGAGCCGACGCCGGAACGCCGGCACCGGGTCGGCGGCCATCGCGGCTTCGAGCTGCTCCTTGGGGATATAGGGCATCCGATCGCCGAAGTAGTGTCCGCGGAAGCGAAACGTCACACACTCGATGAAGGTGGGGCCTTGGCCGTCGCGGGCCTTGCCGATCGCCTCGGCGAGCGCGTCGACCACCGCCAGCGGGTCGTTGCCGTCGACCCGAATACCCGGCATGCCGTAGCCGGCCGCGCGGTGGGCCACCTGCTCGAGCTTCATGGTGTCCGTAGTCGGGGTCATCTCGGCGTACTTGTTGTTCTGGCAGACGAACACCATCGGCAGATCCCACAGCGCGGCCATGTTCGCCGCTTCGTGAAACGAGCCGGTGTTCGTCGCCCCGTCGCCGAAGCTGACCAACGTGACACGATCGATGCCCTTGCGTTTGGCGGCCATCGCGAGCCCGACAGCGACCGGGGGTCCCGCTCCGACGATTCCCGTCGAGAGCATCACGCCTCGCTCAGGTTTGGCGATGTGCATGGTGCCGCCCTTGCCGCGGCTCGCGCCGACGATGCGGCCCATCATCTCGCCGTAGATCTCTTCCAGCGGAACGCCTTTGCCGATCAAATCGTGCAGCCCGCGGTAGGTGGTCACCAGCTGGTCGTCCTCGCGCAGCGTCACACCCATGGCCGCGGCGATGGCCTCCTGCCCCCGCGACGGCCAGTACACGCACATGAACTCGCCGGTGCCGATGCCCTTGGACAGCCGATCGTCGGCGGCCTTCATCAACACCATCAACGCGTAGATGCGCCGCTTCAGGTCTACCGAATGAGTCACTTCTCGTACGATCCGATCTCCCGGTAGACCTTCGGGATCGGTGGCGGCGAATCCATGCTCAGAAACTGCAGCGAGGACATCTTGCCGCTGCTACCCAACTCCCCCAGCCGTGTCACCACTGCGTCGAGGTCGTCGCACTCGAGCTCGTAGATCGCAACGAAGGGGCCCTCCCCGTCCGTCGGCGCGAAGCGGCGCGCAGAGACGATTCCGTCGACAGAGCAGATCTCGGCGAGATGGGTGTCGTTGTACCACTTGTGGTATTCCGCCTCTTTGTCTGCCGAGACGGGCATCGTCTCCAGGTAGATGATGCCTCTGGCCATGCTCACCCTTCCCTTACGCTGACCACGGTTTCACCTTGAGGAACCCGCCCGCGTCGACCCGCAGCTGCTGGCCGGTGATGTATCGGGCGGCATCGCTGGCGAGGAACAGCACTGCCTCGCTGATGTCGATCGGCTCGACATAGGGAACCGGCATCGCCTGCACGACAGGGAAAACCAGCTCGGCCTCTTCGCGGGTCGGCTCTTTCAGGTCGGGCCGGAACGCCCGGTACATCGGTGGACTGTGCAGCATGTCCGTGTTGACGTTGGTCGGATGGATCGCGTTCATCCGAATCGAGAACGGGGCAAGCGCCAGCGCGAAGTCGTTGACATAGTGCGCGCCGGCCAGTTTCGCGAAGGCGTAGCCCGCTCCACCGGGCCCGCCGTCAATTCCGGTGGTGTTCATCGACGACATGAACGCGGCGTTGGATCCCGTGACGATGATCGATGCGCCGGCCTGCAGGTGTTTCAGGCTCGCATGCACCAGGTTGAGCACCCCGAGTAGATCGACGTCGACCGCGTCGGCGAACGCCTGCGGCGGCTGGCCCGCGGTGAGCGGGCAGATGCCCGCGTTGGCGACGATGATGTCGAGCTTGCCGAACTCGGCGACGCCGCGGTCGATGGCTGCCGACAGCGCGGTACGGTCACGGACGTCGGCGATCTCTGCGTGCGCGCGTTTGCCTTCCTTCTCCACCAGCCGCGCCGTTTCGTCGAGGTCCTCGGGCCGGGCGAGCGGATACTCGTTGGTTTCGATGTCCGCGCAGATGTCGACGGCGATGATGTCGGCACCCTCGGCGGCGAGCAGCTGCGCATGCGATCGCCCCTGGCCTCGTGCGGCTCCGCTGATCAGCGCGACCTTGCCCTCGACCCTGCCCATCGCCGCCCTCCTTCGACTGTCCACCGAGCCGGATTGGGAACCTTCGAGTCAACCCGCAGAGGTAGCTATACTACCTAAAATTATAAAGATGCCAATCGGCCCGATCTCGAACAGGACACCGTGGACTTCTCATATCCGGCGGAGGTGGAGCAGTTCCGCAAGGAGCTGCGGACGTGGCTCACGGCGAACCTGACCGACGACGTCACCGACGCCGATCGGGCCCGCGGTCGCGATCCGGACGCCTTTGAGACGCTGCGCGCGTGGGATGCCGCGGTGGCCGATGCGGGCTGGGGCGCGGTGTCCTGGCCGCAGGAGTACGGCGGCCGCGGCGCGACGGTGCTGGAGCAGTTGGTTTACGCCGAGGAGACGACGCGGGCCCGGGCGCCCGTGCCGCTCAACGTGATTGGGATGAACAACATCGCTCCGGCGATCATGCACTACGGTACTGATGCGCAGAAGCGGACACTGCTGCCCCGGATGGCGCGTGCCGACGACATGTGGTGCCAGGGTATGTCCGAGCCCGAGGCTGGCTCCGACCTGGCGTCGCTGCGCACCCGGGCCGTCCGCGATGGCGATGACTTCGTGGTGAACGGCCAGAAGATCTGGACATCGCTGGGACATCGTGCAGACTGGTGTCAGCTGTATGTCCGTACCGATCCGGAGGCGCCCAAGCACAAGGGCATCTCCTGCCTCATCGTCGACATGAGGCTGCCGGGGATCGAAGCCCGCCCGCTGGTCACGCTCAACGGCGCGGCCGACTTCGCGGAGGTGTTCTTCAACGATGTCCGGGTGCCCGCCGATGCGCTACTCGGCCCACTCGACGCGGGATGGCAGGTCGCCACCACGACGCTGAGCCATGAGCGCGCGGGCGCGGCGCGGCTGTACGCGCAGATGGAGGTCCAGTTGGCCGACCTCGTCGCGGACCTGGCCGGGAACACGATCGACGGCAAACCTGTGCTCGAGGACGGCGCGACCCTGCGACGGCTCGGCGAGGTCGCCGTGCGGATCTCCTACCTCGAACTGCTGTGCAAGCGATCGATCTCGGCGACGCTGCACGGCGGCGACGCGCTGGCGTCGGCCAGCCTGGCCAAGAGTGTATGGGCGGAACTCGGCCAGGATCTCGCGTCGTTGGCCTTCGACGTGCTCGGCGAGGATCACTCCAGGCAACGGTGGGTGGACCGCAGGCTGTCGTCGCGCTCGCTGACCATCGCGGGCGGAACGACGCAGATCAACAAGGGAATTACCGCCACTCGTGTCCTGGGGTTGCCGCGCAAATGAACCTGGAACTCACCGAGGAGCAGGTCGCGCTGCGCGACACCATACGGCGATTCCTTGCCGAGAAGGCCAGCGTGGCAGCACATGTGCGGCCGATGCTCGACGACCCGACCGGGACCACCGACGTCGTGTGGCGTGGCCTCGCCGATCTCGGCGCGACGGGCGTGCTCGTCCCCCAGGAGCACGACGGCGCCGGCATGACGATGGTCGAGGCGGGCGTCGTCGCTGAGGAACTCGGCGCTGCGCTCAATCCCGGACCGTGGTTGTCAAGCGCGGTCGCCGCGACGCGCGCGCTGACGCGGACCGGCGCGGATGACGGGTTGCTGGCTGACATCGCAGGCGGGACAGCGGTCGCCACGGTCGGTCCGCTGGCTGGCCCGCGACCCACCGCCGCCGGCGCCTCGCTACGCGGCGGGCTGATCGCGGTGCCCGACGCCGCGGCGGCGACCGTGCTGTTGGTGCTCGCCGAGGAACCGACCGGCGCGGGCCTGTACGCGGTCGGCCCCACATCCGACGGCGTCACCGTGACGCCTCGGTCCCACGTCGATCCGACGCGGAAACTGTTCGACGTCGAACTCGACGGCGCGACCGGTCGTCGACTTGCCGACGCGACCGCCGATGCGGTCGATGCGCTCGTCGACGACGTCACGATCGCGCGCGCCGCCGATGCCCTCGGCGCCGCGACGGCTGTGCTGAACCTCGCGGTCGAATACGCGAAGGTGCGCAGGCAGTTCGACCGGCCGATCGGCAGCTTCCAGGCGGTCCAGCATCTGTGCGTCGACATGTTCGAGACGGTCGAGCTCGCCCGCAGCGGGGTCATCCACGCGTTGTGGGCGGCCGATGCGGCCGATCCCGCCGAGAGGCACCGCGCCGCGTTGCGCGCCAAGGCATTCGCGGGTCGGCTGACCTCCGTCGGCGACACCGCGATCCAGGTGTTCGGGGGCATCGGCTTCACCTGGGAGCACGACGCCCATCTGTATCTCAAACGCCTGCTGGGCTGGAGCACATTCCTCGGCGCGCCCGACCGCTACCTCGAACAGGTCGGTGCACAACTCGTCAGCGAACACAAGCGGAAGGTGTTGCAATGAGCCAAGTCCTGAGCGGCGTGCGGGTCATCGAGCTTGCCTCCTGGACGTACGTGCCCTCTGCGGGCGCGGCGCTTGCGGACTGGGGCGCCGACGTCATCAAGGTGGAGGACGTGAAGGCGGGCGATCCGGGACGGGCGCTGGTCATCGGCGGCTTCACCCGGCAGAACGCAAGGGCCGACGTCGACTTCATCCTCGAGATCGGCAACCGCGGAAAGCGCAGCGTCGCTATCGACATCAAGACCGACACCGGCCGCGAGTATTTCGGCCGCCTGCTGGCCACCGCCGACGTCTTCCTGACCAACTGGCGTCCCGGCGCATTGGAACGGGCGCGGCTGACGGTCTCCGACATCCGCTCGTTCAACCCGAACATCATCATCGCTCGCGGCACCGGCGCGGGCGTCCGCGGGCCGGACCGAGAGAAGGGCGGCTTCGATGCGGCGACCTATCTGTCGCGTGGCGGCGTGTCCTACACCATGACACCGTTCGGCACCGAGACGCCGGCCGTGCAGGGCCCGGGCTTCGGCGACCTGCAGGGTGGAATCACCCTCGCGGGCGGTGTGTGCGCGGCGCTCTTCCATCGGGAGCGCACCGGCGAACCGTCCGTCGTCGACTCGTCGCTGCTGGCACAGGCGATGTGGACCATCGCCCCTTCGATCTCGGTCGCCGACCTCTTCGGCATCGACGGAATTCCCGGTGCGCCACCGGGACTCGCGATCAACCCCCTGGTCAACCGGTACAAGACGCGCGACGGCAGGTGGCTGCAGATGGTGTTCCTGCAGCCCGACCGGTTCTGGCCGGGCTTTTGCGAGCGGATCGGGCTACCCGAACTGGCCACCGACGAACGTTTCGTCCCGTCGAGCAATCTGATCGCCAACGCCGAAGAGGCGTGCAAGCTCGTCGGCGAGAGGCTCGCCAGTGAGGATCTCTCCTACTGGCGCGAGGCGCTCGCCGACGAACCCGGGGTATGGGCGGCGCTGGCCACCCCGAAAGAGACGCTCAACGACCCGCAGGTGGTGCCGAACGGTTACGTCATCCCCAACGTCGACGACCAGGGCGTCGAGTATCAGATCGTCGCCGCACCAGTGCAATTCGACGAAACACCCCCGCAGGCAGCAAGAGCTCCCGAACATGGACAGCACACCGAGGAGATTCTGTTGGAGCTCGACCTCGACTGGGACGACATCTCGGCGGCCAAGGACAGCGGCGCGATTCTCTAAGAGGGAGAGGCGTAATGAAGGAGCGGCGCGAGCTCGAATCCGTCATCTACGAGCGTGAACCGCCGATCGCTCGGATCATTCTCAACCGGCCCGACAGGGCCAACACCAAGGACGCCAGCCTGGTGCAGGAAGTCGACGCCTGCCTTCACGAGGCCGACCGTGACAAGGAGATCAAGGTCGTGATCCTGAAGGCCAACGGCAAGGGCTTCTGCGGCGGCCACGTGGCCAGATGGGGGCCCGACGAGAACCCCTATCCGGATTTCGGCGACACGTTCGAGGACCTGTACAAGGGCACGGCCGACCTGTTCCTGTGGCCGACGCTGTATCTGTGGGAGTTCCCGAAACCGACGATCTCCCAGATTCACGGCTACTGCATGGGCGGCGGAATCTATCTCGGGCTGTTGACCGACTTCTGCGTCGCCTCCGAAGATGCGTACTTCCAGATGCCGCTGGCGCAAAGCCTCGGCGAGCCCGGCGGTCACACCATGATCGAGCCGTGGCTGATGATGAACTGGCACCGCACAATGGACTGGCTGCTGCTGGCACCCACGCTCTCCGCGACGGAGGCCCTCGAGTGGGGTCTGCTCAACAAAGTGGTGCCGCGCGATGAGCTCGAGGACACCGTCGAGGAGATGGCGCGCAAGATCTCGCAGATTCCGCTGACCACGTTGATGGCGGTGAAGAACAACGTGAAGCGGGCGTGGGAGTTGATGGGCATGCGGGTGCACCTGCAGATGAGCCACGTGATGACGAACATGGTCGGCGCGGCATCCGATGTGCAGGCGCGCCGGGCCGAGCTCATCCAATCGGGGCTCAAGCCAAAGGAGTTCATCGAGCAAGAAGGCTCCGACCAAGCCTGAACAATCCGCGGCGGTACTCCACGACGCTGCCCGCCCCGTCCGACCGTGACGGAAATCTCAACTCTGCATATACCCATGGGGGTATACTGGCGTCCAGAAGCAAATGAGGTGATTGCCATGAAACAAAGATTGATGCGCGCCGTGAGCTTTCTGGGCGCTGTCGCGGCTGCGGCCGTCATCGGCGCACCTGTGTCCTCGGCTGCAGATTCCTCGTCCTGCGTTTCCACTGGGGGATCGACCTACTGCCAAACCCCGGGTGATGTACAGGTGTACACGGCGCCGCATGGTCTGTCCGCTGGCGGCCACTCCAGCAATCCGAAGTGGAGCGGACTGGGTTACGACCCGAAGTGGAACGGCTTTCAGGCCTGACGGAGTCTGCAGTAGCGCGTCACAGGTGTGCAGATGAGCGCGACGGCGTCGTTTTCGGCGTCGACGCCGTCCAGGCCGATGTGCTGCTCGAGACGGGACCGCAGTTCGTTCCGCTGCGACGGGTCAAGCGTCAGCACGTTCGAATGCGTCGTCACCATGCCCAGCCACTCATCGGTGGCATAGTGCAATTGCTCGACGACGCGCCACCGCTCGACGCGAAACCCGCAGTCTTCGATCAACGACGTCAGTTCCGTTTCGAGAGCGGCGTCGGTTGACGGGCGCTGCGGTAGGTCAAGAATGCCGGCATAGGCGTCGTCCAGTTGCCGCTGCGGCGGTGACACGGGCCGGATGCGGTTGGCGAGCACCGCCAGCCGGCCGCCCGGATTGAGAAGCGGCACAGTTTTCCGCAATGCACTCCGCGGCTCGACCCAGTGGAACGACTGCGCGAACACGACCAGGTCAAAGGTCCTGCCCGCTGGCTGCCACTGCTCGAAAGTCGCCTGCTCGACGTGGAGGCCCTTGCCGACCGCCACCTCGGCCATCCGCGAATCCGGCTCCACCGCAACGACGCTCGCGCCAACCTCCGCCAATTGGGTGGACGCGATGCCGGTCCCCGCCCCGACATCGAGCACCCGAAGCCCGTTGACGGTGGCCAGGTCCGCGATCAGCGACCGCGGATATCGCGGGCGGTACCGGTCGTACTGCTCTGCTGCGGAGCCGAAAGACCCGGCCCGACGGCGATCATCGTGAAAGGGTGGCAACGGCCCTTGCATACCCCTAGCGGCCTGCGGCATGCCGTGCTGCGACGTAGCCGAAGACCATCGTGTTGGCGATGCTGCCGCCAGCACCGAGATAGGTCCGCCCCATGACCGTCGCGGTGATGTTGCCGGTCGCGTACAGGCCGTCGATCACCTCGTCGCGCTCGTTGAGCACCTGTGCATGCTCGTTGGTGATCAGTCCCCCGCACGTGCCGACGTCGGCCGGGAACACCTTGGTGGCGTAGTAGGGGGCTTTGTCGAGTGGGCCGAGTGCGGCGTTCGGCTTGTACCCGGGATCACCCAGGCAGTCGTTGTAGGCCGACTGGCCGCGACCGAAGTCGGGGTCCGAGCCTTGGGCCGCAAACTCATTGAAGCGCCTGACTGTTTCCTCGAGCGCGTCCGGTGGAACGTCGATCTGGCGCGCCAGGTCGGCGATTGTGTCGGCCCGCTTGACGGCGCCCTGCTCGATCAATCCTTCGGAGAGGGTGCGCTTCTTGACCGGGTTGGCGCCCGACGCGTACCGACAGACGTAGCCCTCATCGAAGACCTGCCAGCACGGCACGGCCTTGGCGGCGTACATCGCCTTGCCGACCTCGACGTAGGAGTTCGACTCGTTGCAGAACCGCTTACCGGACCCGTCGACATAGATCGCGCCGGGTCGCTGGCGCCCGGACCCGAGCGACGCGGCCCCAGGATCCTGGATGAAAACCATTGGCAGCCACCAGGCCTCGTCCAAAAGATCGGTCTGCGCGCCGAGGTCCATCGCCGTCTGCAGGACCTCGCCGGTGTCGCCAGCGTTGGCGATCGACCACGATCCGTCATTGGGCTGGTCGCCACTGTAGCGCCTGCGCATGTCAGCGTTACGGCTGAACCCGCCGGCGGCCAGCAGCACCCCCTTGCGCGCCTCGATGTTCACCGACGAGCCGTTGCGGCTGATACGCGCGCCGACGACGCGGCCGTTCTCGACGATGAGGTCCTCGATGGCGGCGTTCGTCCACACCGGCGGCTCACCACCGGTCGAGTCGATCAGGACCTTGAGGATCTGCCCGATCATGGACGCGCCGTTGGTCATCAGATAGCGGCGCCTGAGCTTGGCCATGTTGGTGCGCATAAAGACCCGCATCGCGACAGCGAACGCGCGCGGCGACCGGTTGAAGTACTGCACGGCCCGCAGCTCGTTGGTCAGCACGACGAACCCGTAGTTCTTGGCCATCGACGGCTGGACCCTGTCGCTCCACTCGCCCAGTGCGGCCGAGTCGAACGGGACGCCTTCCACGGATCGGCCCGCCGAGTTACCGCCCTTGTGGTTCGGGTAGTAGTCGCTCCAGCCGGGGCACCGCACCATCCGGACGCCCTTGCGCAGCAGGAACTCGATCATCTCGAAGCCCGCGGTGAGGAACGTCTCGCGACGGGCCCGAGAGGACGCCGCGCCGATGTCGCCGATCACGTCGTCGAAATAGGCCAACCCGTCCTCGTGCGAATCGGGTACGCCTTCGGCGCGCATCAGCGGGTTGTCGGGCAGCCACACCATGCCGCCGGACATCCCCGTGGACCCGCCGATCAGCTCCTGCTTTTCGACGACCAGCGGCTCGATTCCGGCGTCGACGGCGGCCAGCGCAGCGACCATTCCACCACCGCCGCTGCCGGCGATGAGCAGATCTACCGAGGTGTCCCACTTCATGAAGCGGGCACGGTTTCGGTCAGCCCGAGATCGGCGACGGGAACGTCGATGGTGGTGTTGGTGCGTTGAATCGCCGGCACCAGCCGCTCGTACGGCAGCCCGGCGAGGAAGCCGTCGACGACCCGCTCGTAATTCGAGATCAGCCCCTCGATCCGATCAGACAGCCGCATGTATTCGAAGCCCCTGGCGTGCAGGCCTTTTTGTTGCCTCGGCAGGTTGGAGAAGTCCTGCGCGGGAATCGTCGGCCAACTCGGGTCCTCGGGTGTCAGCGGTTCGGGTTTGGTGGGTTTCCCCGGCGAGCGGTCGTTCGGATAGCGGGTCAGCGACCAGACCTCGAACAGCGTCTGCTCGGGTCCGAGCGGGCGGATCCGGTATGACGATGCGCTGCTGTACTGCGGCAGAAGGAAATAGTGCGGGAAGCAGAACCCGATGGGCTCGAGCACTCCGCGGCGCTCAAGGTCGTTCAGGTCGGGGAAGTCGCAGCCGCGGGCGCGGTGCCACGTCGTGACCGCATCGTTGACCGCGCCGCGCCAGGCCGCCATCGCTTCGACCGGATCGTTCGGCAGCGACATGCTCTGCAGCCCTTCGGCGATGCGCACGTCGTTGTCGTGGGTCATGCCGCCCATCCCTGAGCCGAGCGTCCGCATGAAGTAGAGGCTGGTCTCGATCAGCGGATGCACCCCCGGCGTGTCGGGGGTGTGCGATGAGGGCAGCAATTGGGGATGCGTCTGCGGGACGTGATAGCCCTCCATGAACGCCGCGGTCGCCAGCTTCCAATTCACCGGCAGCAGACAGGATTTCCACCACTCCACTCGCAGCGCCGAGACCTTCCATTCGTCGTGCTTGGAGGCGAACGGCTCGATACAGTCGCGCAACGGGGGCGCGTCATCGTCGAGGTTGATCCAGGCGCAGCCGCCCCAGAGCTCGCAGCGAACGGAGGCCAAGGCGAGATCGTCTGCGCAGAGATTGTTTTCGTCGAACTCGTCGGAGCGCAGCACGAAGGTGTTCTTGCCGTCGAGACCCCAGCACCATCCGTGGAACGGGCAGACGAAGCTCCGACGGGACCCGCTGCCCTCGACCAGCTTCATGCCCCGGTGGCGACAGGAGTTGTAGTAAGCGCGGACGGTGGCGGCGTCGACTCGAACGACGATGACGGACTGGTCGAGGATCTCGTATTCGGCGAAGTCGCCCGGTTTGGGTATCTCTTCCAGCCGGCACGCCATCTGCCAGACCCGCGGCCAAAACAACTCTGTCTCCAGCGCGAAGAACTCGGGGTCGTAGTACCGCTGCTTGGGGATCCTGTCGACGGACTGAACCGCCCACGGCACCGGAAGTGGCGTCCAGTCCACTTTCGTCACTCTGCTCACCCCTTATCGGCCCACCAGGCCTCTAAAATAGCAAAAATAGCGAGACGGGCGAAGGTCCGGCTAACCAGCGACGATTGCCCGGTAGAGCTCGGCCATCTCGTCTGCGGGACCCGCGGGAACGGTGTGCTCCGACAGATCGCGGATCTCCTCGAAGTGCGTGCCGACGTCCTCCAAGGTCAGCGACGGGTTGAAGTAACCCTTGGTCCGGCCGATGAAGAACCGAGACACCTGACCGCCGCCGACCGTGTAGATCTCTCCGGAGACCGGACAGTCCGCGTGGGCGAGGTATGCCACCGCCGGCGCGACGAGAGCGGGGTCGAGCCGGTCGAGGAACGGCCGCATCAGCGCCTCGGCCTCCGTTGTTTGTGCTCCTCGCGTGCGCGCGGGATTGGCAACGTCTGCCGCGCTGCCCATCGAGTAATCCATCATCCGGGTCGCGGCGACGGGCGCGATCGCGTTGATCTTGATGTCGAGGCCGGCCGCTTCCGCCGCGAGAACGCGGGTCAGCCCGATGAGCCCGGTCTTGGCCGCGCCGTAGTTTGTCATCCGCGGCGCCCCGAGGATGCCCGCCGCCGAGCAGGTGTTGACGATGCGGCCGAAGTTCTTCTGCCGCATCACTTTCCATGCCGGGCGGGTGACGAAGAATGGTCCTTTGAGATGGACCTCGATCAGCGGAGTCAGCCGCTCGTCGGTCATGTCGTCGAAATCGGCGTCGTTCACGGTGCCCGCGTTGTTGACGAGGATGTCGACGCGGCCCCAGGCGTTGAGCGCGGTGTCGATGATCGCCTGACCGCCCGCCGGCGTCGCGACGCTGTTGGTGTCTGCTACGGCTTCGCCGCCCTTGTCCCTGATCTCCTGCGCGGTGTCATTGGCGGGACTTCCGCCTGCCCCGTCCCCGGTGACCGAACCGCCGAGGTCGTTGACGACGACGCGCGCCCCGCGTTCGGCCAGGAGAAGCGCGTACTGTCTGCCGAGCCCGCGGCCCGCGCCGGTGACGACGGCGACCCGATCGTCGAATCGCAATTCGCTCATCTATCGCGGCCAATCGTCGGGCCGCGGTTGATATTGAATCGCCACCGCGCGCGGCAACTTGCATGGTGTGGACGTCGACATCGCGTCGAGCATCAACAGGACGTAGCGCCGCCATCCGTCAGACGCCGGATCCATCGTCGGCAGCACACCGTTCAGCATTGCGACGATCCGCGGCAGATCCTGGGGCACCAGATCGGCGCGCACGAGCCCGGCCTGCTGGGCACGTCGGGTGAGTTCTTCGAGCGCGGCATCGAGTTGCGCCGAGACGTCGGTCAGGGTACCCGCCTTCAATGCCGCAGCCAGGGCGTGGTGCTCGCGGGCGCCGAGGGCGACTGCCGCTTCGATCAAGTCGGCGAGGCCGCGCATCGGATTTCGGCTGCGGAGCGCGCGTTCGATCACCGGCGACAGGTTCTCGGCGATGCTCTGGTCGATGACCGCCCTGGCCAACTCGCCCTTGGTTGGGAAGCGCCGGTACAGCGTCCTCTCCCCCAGGCCGGCCCGACGAGCGATGGCATCCATCGGGGCGTCGGGCCCGAGTTCGGCGTAAAGATCCCGGGCCGCGCGCAGGATGCGGTCGGCGTTGCGCGCGGCATCGGCGCGCAGGGGACGGTCCGCTACCGCTGTCACGGGTCGACTGTAACTGACAGTTGACTGCCATTAAAGCCACCCTTACGCTCGTGTCGAAATGGCAGTCGACTGTCGATTAGAGGAGCGGCGATGACGGCGAGCTCGACTCCCGGCGGCGCTGCACTGCCTTCGGTCCCGGTACCGCGGGACGTCCGCTGCCCCTTGGCGCCGCCGGCCGAGTTCGCTGATTGGCGGGCGGCCGACGGCCTGAAGTTGGCGTTGTGGCGGCACGAGCCCACATGGATGATCAGCCGCTACGACGACATCCGGGCGGCCCTGACGGATCCCCGCCTGTCCGCAAACACCCTGGGGGACATGCGAGCGAAGGGCGAAGACGACAACGATGTGGTGGTCTTCGCCCGCATCGACGACCCCGAACACAATCGGTTGCGGCGGATGATGACCCGCGACTTCACCTTCCGGCGTGCGGAGTCGATGCGGCCACAGATTCAGGCGTTGGTCGACGGCTTTCTCGACGACATGATCCGCAAGGGGCCGCCTGCCGATCTGGTTCGCGACTTCGCGCTTCCGGTGCCGTCGCTGGTGATCTCGCTGCTGCTCGGCGTCCCGTACGAAGACCACGAGTTCTTCCAGCAACACAGCACCAACGGGCTGGATTCGCGGTCGACCGACGAAGAGAAACTCATCGCGATCGGTGCGATGTTCGATTACATGTGGAAGCTGGCGGAGCTCAAGGAGCGCGAGCCCGGCGACGACCTGATGAGCCGGCTGATGATCGACTATGTCGCCAAGGGCGAGCTCAGCCGTGATACCGCGGTGATGAACGGCGTGATCCTGCTGCAGGCCGGTCACGAGACCACGGCCGGGATGATGTCGTTGGGTGCCATCGCGCTGCTGCGGCATCCCGACCAACTGGCCCGGCTGCGCGAAACCGATGACCCGGCCCTGATAGCCAACGTCGTCGAAGAGCTGATGCGCTACTTGAGCATCGTGCACAGTCAGGTCGACCGGGTGGCCGTGGAAGATCTCACGATCAACGGCCAGCTGATCCGGGCGGGTGACCGTGTGCTGATGAACCTGCCCGCGGGAAATTGGGACACCGCGTTCGTCGACGATCCCGGGACGTTGGACGTCGAGCGCAATGCCCGCGGGCATCTCGGCTTCGGCTTCGGTGTGCACCAGTGCATCGGGCAGAACCTCGCGCGCGTCGAGTTGCAGATCGCGCTGACGACGCTGTTCCGGCGGCTACCCGAGCTGGCTCTGGCGGTGCCGGCCGAACAGCTCAGCTTCGCGGGTGAGCAGGAGATCTACACCATCCACGAGTTGCCCGTCACTTGGTGATCAGTTGAGCGCGTAGAACCGCTGCGCGTTCAGGCCGCCGATCTTCTCCCGGGTCTGCTCGCTGATGTCGGGCCGGGTGCGCAAATGCTTTGTGCTCTCCGGCCATTCGCCGTCCCAGTGCGGGTAGTCGCTGGCGAACATGATGAAGTCGTCACCGAGGACGTCGATGACGCCGGGCAGAATCGGCTCTTCCGGTTCGCACGTGGCCCAGATGTTGCCCGCCGCAAGATACTCCGGCGGATCGCGGCGCCACCCGCCGTCGATCCAGTCGCCGCGTTTCTCGAAGTGCTCGTGGAGCCGGTCGATGAAGAACGGCACCCAGCCGACGCCGGCCTCGAGGAATGCCACGCGCAGGTCCGGGTGCCGGTCGAAGACGCCGCCCGAGACGAGTGCCGTCATCGCCGTCATCTGGTCGAACGGGAAGCTGATGCAGTGCACCTGGATGTAGTTGGTGAAGCGGTCGACGCCGATCTTCGGCAGGTGCACGCCGGGCGCGCCGTGAATGCCGAGCGGCATTCCCAGTTCGACGGCGGCCGCATAGAACGGGTCCAGGTTGGGGTGGTCGAGGTTGCGGGTCTTCAGCGCGGGCGGGATGTGGGTCGCGACCAAGCCGAGATCCTTTGCCTCACGCATGATCTCGATCGCGATGTCGCCGTGCTCGATCGGCGTGACGGCGATGCCGTGCAGCCGGCCGTTGGACGACGCGCAGTAGTCCGCGATCCACTCGTTGTAGAGACGCGCGAAGCCCGCGGCGAACTCGGGGTCTTCGAGCGTCGGCGTGCAGAGCCCCAGGCTCGGGTACAGCACCATCGTGTCGATCTGATCGCGATCGGCGTCGCCGAGCACACCCTCTGCTGACCGGCAGTTGATCCCGTCCGCAGCGGAGATGCCATGCTCGGTCGGGCAGCCTGCGCCCGGACCGCTGGATTCGGGATAGTTGCGGCCCTCGATGACCAGGCCCGGCGAATCGGTGCGCGGCACGATGAACTCGGGCCAGCGCCGCATCGCTTCAATCGCCAGTGATGCCCCTTCAGCGACGTGTCCGTCGGCGTCGATGATCCGCATCTTTATAAAGATACGGCTATACGGTCGGGCGATAGCCTTTTCGCTCGTGATCGTGTTGCTACCGCCGTCGGAGACCAAGCGGGGCGGAGGCGACGGTGCGCCGCTTCGACTCGACGCGCTGAGCTTCCCCGCGCTCAACGCGCTGCGCGGCGCGCTGGTGGACGAGCTGGTCGCGCTCGCCGCCGACGCTCCGCGCTGTCGGCGCGCGCTGGGATTGTCGGCGGGCCAGGACGGCGAAATCGGCCGGAACCTCGCGCTGTGGGAGTCGCCGACCCTGCCCGCGATTCTCCGGTACACCGGCGTCCTCTACGACGCGCTCGACACCGAATCCCTTCCCGCCACGGCGCTTTCGCGGGCGCGCGCCCGGCTTGCTGTCGGTTCGGCGTTGTTCGGGCTCGTGCGCGCCGACGACCCCATACCCGCCTACCGGTTGTCGGCGTCGTCGAAGCTGCCCGGCCAGCCGACGCTGGCATCGCGCTGGCGGCCGGCATTGGAACCGGTGCTGAACGAGGTCGCGGCCGACGAGCTGGTGGTCGATCTGCGCTCCGGCTCCTATGCGGGGCTTGGTCGACTGCCCGGTGCGGTGCGCGTCGACGTCGTCTCCGAACGCGCCGACGGCCACCGTTCGGTGGTCAGCCACTTCAACAAGGCGCACAAAGGCAGGCTGGCACGGGCGCTCGTCAGCAGCAGGGCTGACCCCGACAGCGCGGCCAAGGTGGCCGCCGTCGCGCGGAAGGCGGGCATGCGGGTCGAGCGCGCGGGCAACGAGCTGACCATCGTCGTCGACGCCTGAGCGGTTTCGGCGCGGCTGGTCGCGCTGAGCGCGACCCAGCGCGCCGATCTCACGTCTTGGCGAGCTGCTTCTGCTCGTACAGCCGCGCCCACTCCTTGCGCGGGCGGATCGAGACGTCGACGTCGGTGGCCTTGGCACGCAACGCAGCGACGCTCGCCTGCTCGCGAGGCGTGCGCGCGAACGGATCCCAGCCGAAGAACCGGCAGGAGTTCTGCCAGGTGATCTTGTTGATGTCGGAATCGTCGGCGCCCGCGGCATTCAATTCGGCCAGCACCTGCTCGGGCGCGTCCGGCCAGAAGCAGTCGGAGTGCGGGTAGTCGCACTCCCAGGCGATGATGTCGATGCCGATCTCGTGACGCAGCTTCAGCGACGTCTTGTCGGTGACGTAGCAGGCCAACGAGTGTTCGCGAAACACGTCGCTGGGCAGCTTGTCGCCGAAGTCGCGGCGCAGCCACTTCTGGTTGGTGTAGTGCCGGTCGCTGCGGTCGAGGTAGAACGGGATCCAGCCGATGCCGCCCTCAGAGAATGCGAACTTCAGGTCCGGGTATTGGCGCATCGCCGGACCCCACAACAGATCCTGTGCGCACATCGCCGACACCTGGGTCGCGAGGATGATCAGGTTGTCGATCGGCGCGTTCGGCGCCATGCTGATCGCACCGAAACCGGTGCCGATGTGCAGGCACATCACCACGTTCTCGTCGGACAGCGTGCGAAACACCGGGCCCCAGTACTCGTCGTCGTGATAGCTCGGAAGCCCTTCCAGATGAGGCAGTTCCGGCATCGTCACAGCGCGACAGCCCTTGGCCGCGACGCGGCGGATCTCCTCGCACATCGCCTGAGGGTTCCAGGTCGGTAGCACCGCGATCGGGATGAAGCGGTCGGGGTAGCTGCCCGCCCATTCGTCGATGTGCCAGTCGTTGTAGGCCGACACCATCACCAACGTCACCTCTTCGCGGTGCATGTTGAGGTGCCGGGCTGAGAATCCGGTGAACGTCGGGAAGCACATCGAGGCGAGGATGCCGTTGCGGTTCATGTCCCGAACCCGTTCGTGTACGTCGTACACGCCGGGACGCATCTCGGCGAAGCCGGCGGGGTCGCGGCCCCATTCCTCGGCGGGCCATGACACCACGGCGTTCAACCCGCTGACGCCCTGCGGCCTGCCCTGATACATCCATTGGTCGATGCCCTTGTCGTCGGTGACCACGATCGGCGCCTCGTCCTTGTACTTGGCCGGGACATGGTTGAGGAACATGTCCGGCGGCTCCACGACGTGGTCGTCGATGCTCACCAGGATCAAATCGTCGGTATTCACATTGCTCCTCGCGTCCGCAGCTGCATAGTTCAGTAGTACCGTCTACCGATGTGACCGTCTCTGCGCTTTCGGACAGAGGTTTAGCTCAACCGGCCAACAACGCCCACCGGGTGATCGAGTTGCGCCGGGGCGGGCAGGCGCTCGGCGGCAGCTACCTCTACGAGGGCGAAGGCCTGATCACCGGCTGGCATTCCCACGAGGTGCACCAGATCGAGTACGCGATCGGCGGCGTCGTCGAGGTCGAGACAGCATCGGCGCACTATCTGCTGCCGCCCCAGCAGGCGGCGTGGATTCCGGCCGGGCTCGAGCACCAGGCGACGATGGCGCCCGATGTGCGCACGGCCGCGGTGATGTTCGACGCCCAGATGATCCCGACCGGCGGCGACCGCGCGCGAATACTCGCGGTGTCACCGCTGATTCGCGAGATGATGATCTACGCACTGCGGTGGCCGATCGACCGAGGCCCAGGCTCCGCGCAGGATGAGAGAGTCTCCGATGCGTTCTTCCGCACGCTGGCCGATCTGGTCATCGAGGCCTTGGATCACGAAGCGCCGCTGAGCCTTCCGACATCCGAACACTCGATCGTCGCCGCCGCGATGGCCTACACCAAAGAGAATCTGCAATCGGTGAGCGCCGACGAGGTGAGCCGCGCCGTCGCGGTGTCCGAACGCACGCTACGTCGCCTCTTCCACGACGAACTCGGCCTCTCATGGCGCACCTATCTGCTGCACGCCCGGATGCTGCGGGCGATGGCGCTGCTGGCATCGCCCGGGCAGTCGGTGCGGGAGACCTCGACAGCGGTCGGCTTCGACAGCCTGAGTTCGTTCACCCGCGCCTTCACGCAGTTCAGCGGTGAAACGCCATCCACTTACCGCAAAAGAGTTGTCGCCGAACGCGTTTGACACCTAGTCGGTAGGCCGGAGATAGCCTTCGCGCAGCAAGGTGTTGACCGACTCCTGCCAGCGCTCGAGTTGACCGGGCGTGAACACAGGCTCCGGTAGGTGCCGGTCGATGTGCCTGCGCAGGATCAACGTCCCGAGAGCCAACACCAGTGCGTTGATTGCAGCCCACGTCAGGTCAAGGCCGGGACGGGTTTCGCCGCGTTCACCGCGCCGGTGCCAGCGCGCCGTACCCGAGTTCAGCAGAGAATCGAAGATCATGTCCGCGACCGGCCTGCCGTCGGTCAGCGCCCGGCCGACATAGTCGGCGATGTCAGGATTCTCGGCGATCATCTGCGTGACCCTGCCGCCGATCTCGGCGACCGAGTCAGGAGTGGTGTCGGGCACCGGTTTCGTGATCGCGGTGACCACGACCGCCAGAGCGTAGTCGTCCACCGCCTTGATCAGACCGGCCTTCGTCGCGAAATGGTGCTGCACCAATCCGAGGGACACTCCGGCGGCGGCGGCGACTGCGCGCAACGAGGTTCCCGAGGCGCCATGAGCAGCCAGGATCTTCAACGCCGCGTTGCGGATGCGGTCGACGGCGGAGAGGTCTTCGGCGGCCGCCCGGCCCGGCCCCGAAAGCACGGTCATCGTTCAACGTTATCGGTGGTCACACCCGGTAGGTTAGACAATACAGCTGTATCGTGTCTACGATACAAACGTATTGTCGGCTAGCTGGATGTGGGGAGGTCAACACGCCGTGAACCTGATGGTGTTGGACGAGCCGTCGACCTTCGCGTGCACGCGCGACCCCGAACGATGGACGACGAGGGCCGATGACGGCGCCAGGGCGCTATGCCGCGCGTGCCCTCGACGCTGGGCGTGCGCCCAGGAGGCGTGCCGAACGCAGGGAGCCGAAGGGCTATGGGCCGGCATTGTGATTCCCGAGGCCGGCCGTGGCCGCCGCCACGCGCTCAGGCAATTGCGCGAACTCGCCGAACAGAACGGGTTCCCTGTCCAGACGAAGTGACCTACGCCTCGGCCAGTCGACGAGTTATGACGTTTCACAGCCGCCGGAAGCGGGCAAATTACGTCCATCACGCTCGGTTAGCAACAAGGAGACCGTCATGGGCGAGCGCCCCGCTTCCGCTGACACCCCCACGTCCGAGGCCCTCGCTACCACGGGGCTCTTCCTGAACGTCACGTCGGTGATCGCACTCGCGCTGTGCCTCGCCAGCTGGGGCGCCTCCAACGCCGCGCTCGCCATGGCCGCCGGTATCGCCGCGATACTCACGTTCGTCGGCAGCCTCGTCTGCTTCGGCAAGCAGGCGCAGGACCAGGAAGCTCCGCAGATCGCCTGACCGGCGACCTCCTCAGCCCCGCTCCCGCGGCACCTGAATGTTGTATTGAGCGATCTTGCGGTAGAGAGTCGCGCGGCTCATGCCGAGGTCGCGAGCAGCCTCGGCCATCGTCAGCCCATCTGAGTTCAGGACGCGAACCATCTCGCCGCGTTCGAACGCTTCGATGCGGGAGAGGCGACGGGTGTTGCCCGCCAACACTTCCGGCGGCAGCAGCGCGATATCGATCACGTCTGCCCGACCGGCGGCGGCCGATACCACCCGCGACAGCTCGTCGACGTTGCCCGGCCAATCGTAGCTTCTCAGCGCGCGCTCCGCGGTCGTGCTGAAACCTATCTCCCGGCCACGGGTGCGCATCGCAATGTGGTTCGCCAGCGGCAGCACGTCGTCGGATCGGTCGCGAAGCGACGGCACCGGCACCACGGCGTCGACCAGTCCGGCCAGTGCAGCCGGGATGTCGTCGAACCGTTCGGCCGTCACCGCGAAAGGAACTGTTCCCGAATCGGCGCTGCGTCGGATCAGATCACGAAGCCGCTCGGCGACCCAGGCGGGCAACATGTCGACGTCGCGAACGATCACCGCGGTGTGGTCCTTGCCAAGCTCCGGCGCCCACAGCCCCAGCCACGTCTGAACATCGGTGGGCGCGGGCGCACTGGCCGACAGAATCCGATCCCGTGGGTACGTGTGACGGGCCGCCTGCGCGAGCAGAGTCGCCCTACCCGAGCCGGCCTCGCCGACCGCAGCGACGATGGAACCCGCCGCCATCGCGCGCTCGGCGCGAGCGACCGCGGTGTTCCACGCTTCTGAGAGGTCGTGCAGGGTGCCGGAGCCCGGCTCGAGCCTCGGCATCTCGACGCGAAACACCTGACCTCGCGTCGCCGAACGCGGTGTTCGGCCGGTTGACCGGGCGACCATCAGCGCGGTGGTGTTGCTGGCCGCAGACCGGGCCAGGGCGAGAAGAAGATCGCTGGACGATCGTGACCAGGTGGTGAGGTTGACGCTGCCCTCCAGTCGACCCGATGCCGGGTCGAACACCGGAACGGCCGCGCAGGTGAACGTGCACAGGCTCAACGCGTAATGCTGGTCGGCCCGCACCAGCGTGGGCACCCGATCCGCAAGCGCAAGCCCCAGTCCGTTCGTACCGACCTCGCGTTCGGAATAGGCGAATCCCGGCGCGAGGTGGACGTCGTCGAGGGCTTCGAGCAGGGTGCGGTCACCGGACAGTCGCGACAGCACGACGCCCTCGGCGTCGGTGAGCATCAGGCTCACGGGCTCATGGGCCAGCGTTCGATGAAGATCGGCCAACACCTCGTTCCCGCACTGGAAGAACAGCGAACTCAAATCGTCGGTGCCGGTGAAGACCGGCTCGACGGCTTCCATCGGGATCCCGTAGTCCTCGCTGCGCTGCCACGACGCGAGCAGGCGATCCGGCACGGAGTCGTGCGGACGATGCGGTAAACCGGCGCGATCGGGCAGCCCGTCGGGCATGTGATCCACGCTACAAACCCTGGCAAGACCCGCAGGTCAAAACAGCCCTGCCGGTGTCTCAGATTGAGACATCACGCCTCTCGGCTGCCGGCGCAGCTGCTCCTAGGCTCGCCTGCAGGCTGTGACAGCCGTCACACGAGAGAGGGACGCCCGTATGTACCAGAAGGACGACAACCGCTACTTCATCGTCGACGCCCACGTGGCCCTGTGGGACGCCAGGCCGGAAAACCAGCGCAACATTCACGGCAAGCAGTTCATCGACTGCTTCTACGACTACCACCGCAATCTCTCGCCGGAGTCCGAAGTGTGGGGCTATGACGAGTACCTCTATCAGGGCGGTGAGCGCCTGATGAAGGATCTCTTCACCGACGGCTACGTCGACCATGCGATCTTCCAGCCCGCTGCCCTCGGCGAGTTCTACTACAAGGGTTTCGGCCAGACCGACGAGGCGTCCGAGCTGGCCGCCAAGCACCCGGACAAGCTGACCTACAACCACAACTGGGACCCGCGCAACGGCGAGGAGGGCATGCACCAGCTGCGGGTGGACGCCGAACGGTTCGGTCTGACGGGGGTCAAGCTCTACACCGCGGAATGGCACGGCGACTCCCGTGGCTGGCGGCTCGACGACCCGTGGGCGTACCGGTACTTCGAACTGTGCCGCGAGCTCGGCATCCGCAACATTCACGTGCACAAGGGCCCCACCATCCGGCCGCTGGACCGCGATGCCTTCGACGTCGCCGACGTCGACCACGTCGCCTCCGACTTCACCGACCTGAACTTCATCGTGGAGCACTGCGGGCTGCCGAGGCTCGAGGACTTCTGCTGGATCGCCACGCAGGAGCCGAACGTGCATGCGGGCCTGGCGGTGGCGATGCCGTTCATTCACACCAGGCCGCGGTATTTCGCGCAGATCGTCGGCGAATTGCTGTACTGGATCGGCGAGGACCGCATCCAGTTCGCATCCGACTACGCGATCTGGACGCCGCGGTGGCTGATCGAGGCGTTCGTCGACTTCCAGATTCCCGAGGATCTCGGCGAATACGCGCCGATCACCACCGAACAGAAGAAGAAGATCCTCGGGCTCAACGCCGCCAAGATGTACGACATCCCGGTACCCGCCGAGCTGCAGTTGCCTGCGGCCGACGAGACCGCCGTCGGCCCCCGCGGCGCCGACGATCTCGTGGGGGCATGAGGTGAGCCGGCACGAAATCGCATACACCGCACTGGGCGCGGTGGTCGATCCCGAGCTCGACGAGCCGATCACCACGCTCGGGTTCGTCCGCTCGCTTGTGGTGTCACCCGGCGGCAACGTCAAGGTGCACCTGCGGCTGCCGACGTCGTTCTGCTCGCCGAACTTCGCCTACCTGATGGCCTCGGATGCGAAAGACGTTCTGACGGAGCTCGATTGGACGCGACAGGTGGTCGTCGAATTGGACGACCACCACGATTCGGACATCATCAACGCAGGCCTGGCCGCCGACGCCGGCTATCGCGGCACGTTCGGCCATGAAGCCGAGGAGAACCTCGAGGCGCTGCGGGCGACGTTCCGGCGCAAGGCTCACACGGCGGCGATGGAGCGCTGCCTGACACAGTTGCTCCGCGCCGACCCGCAACGATCCGAATCGTCGCTCAGCGGCGTCCGACTGGACGACCTGCCCGATGGCGCGGTGACCGAGGCGCTGCTGCGACGACGCCGCGCCATCGGGTTGCCCACGGAGCCCGACGCTTTGGTGATGGTCGATCACCTGGGTCACGGCTATGCACCCGACGACGTGCCGTTGGCATTGCGCAGGGCTCGGTCGACGCGGATCTCCATCGACGGCAACGCGCACTTCTGCCGAGGTTTGTTGCGGACGCGCTACGGGGACGAGGCCAACACCTTCATCCCGCTGAACACACTCATGACGAAGGAAGGAGCACTGCGATGAACACCATGCGAGCCGTCCAGGTGGTCGGCTATCACCAGAACCTCGAGATGAAGGAGGTGCCCGTCCCGACGCCGACGGGACCGTTCGACGTCGTCGTCAAGATCGGCGGCGCCGGCGTGTGCCGCACCGACCTGCACATCCTCGAGGGCCAGTGGGCGGAGAAGTCGCAGGTTGCGCTTCCGTACACGATCGGCCACGAGAACGCCGGCTGGGTCGATGCCGTCGGATCCGCGGTGACCAACGTGCGCGAGGGCGACAAGGTGATCGTGCACCCACTGATCACCTGCGGGCTGTGCCGCGCATGCCGATCGGGCGACGACGTGCACTGCGAGGCCAACGCGTTTCCCGGGATCGACACCAACGGCGGCTACGCCGACTACTTGAAGACGTCGGCGCGCAGCGTGGTGAAGATCGACGACTCGCTGGAGCCGTCGGATGTCGCGGCCTTGGCGGATGCGGGTCTGACGGCCTACCACGCGGCGGCCAAGGCGGCGCGGCGGCTCACCCCGCGCGACAAATGCGTCGTCATTGGTGCAGGTGGCCTCGGCCACATCGGAATTCAGGTGCTCAAGGCGCTCTGCCCCGCGGAGTTGATTGTGGTGGACCGCAATCCAGAGGCGCTCAAGCTCGCCGAGGCGATCGGCGCCGATCACGGCGTGGTGGCCGACGGCAGCCAGGTCGATCAGGTCCTGTCGCTGACGGGTGGCAACGGCGCCGAGGTCGTCGTCGACTTCGTCGGCGAAGGCGGCGCGACATCCGAAGGTGTGGCGATGCTGCGGCGTGCGGGCGACTACCACGTCGTTGGCTACGGCGAGAACATCAACGTGCCGACGATCGACATCGTCTCCACCGAGATCAACTTCATCGGCAACCTGGTCGGGTCCTATAACGATTTGTGCGACCTGATGGCACTCGCCGCGAACGGTGCGGTAAACCTGCACACGCAGAAGTATGCGCTCGACGACTTCCAGTCCGCGATAACCGATCTCGACAACGGCAACGTCCGAGGCCGAGCCATCCTCACCCCTTAAGGAGCACTGTCGATGATCTTCATCGTAGTCAAGTGGAAGCCGAAGGCGGAATACGTCGACACCTTCACCGACGAGGTCGCCGAATTCACTGAGGCCACCCGCAACGAGCCCGGCAACCTGTTCTTCGAATGGTCGCGCAGCGTGGCAGACCCATCGGAATACGTTCTGGTGGAGGGCTTCCGCGATGGCGACGCCGGCAAGCAGCATGTCACCAGCGAGCATTTCAAGAAGTTCGTTGCTGGAGCGCCTGCGCTACTGTCGTCGACGCCGCTGATCATCAGTCACGAGATCGACGCGACCGGCTGGGGCGAGATGGGCGAGATCAAGGTCGATTAGCCCGGGCCAGGCGCCGCGACTTCCATCGCGGAAGGCACAGTTGTGAGCGCCGGCGAAAGGCCGGCGGCTCGACGGATCTCGCCGAAAGACCGAATCAGTGCCTCGGTCACTTCGTGGGGATCGCGCACGGTTCTGTCGTCGGTGAGAACGGAGATGTTGAACTGGTCGGCGTAGCTCCAGACCGTGATGTTCAGTCCACAGCCGGCGGTCAGTGGACCGACCGAATACAGTTCGTTGAGCGTGATGTCGCCGAACCGGCCGCGTTGGCGCGGTCCGGGGACATTGGACACCGGCACGTTGAAGACCCTCAGCTTCGCTTCTCGCCGCGCCGACCACGCGAACAGCGCGGGCGCCAACGCCGGCGGCAGGAATTCCATCCACCGCGCCGAGAACTCCGGGCCCAACAGGCGATAGTTTTCCTTGGCCACGTCGGCCGCGAGGTCCGTCAGGCGCGTCCGTTTCAGCGGGTCGTCCACCTGCACCGGCAGCGTCACCACCATGCCTCCGAGCGCGTTACCCGCGACGCGATCCGGCGACAGGTCGAGGCTCGAGGGCACCGAGGCGACGATGGGCTCGGTCGCATGACCGTCGTAGCGGCCTAGCAGCTCTCGGAGTGCACCGGCCGCAGTCGCAAGGACGAGAGTATTGATCGTGATGCCGAGCGCCTTGCCGACCTCTTTGACGTCGGCCAGCGACAGGGTCGCGCTGGCGTACCTCCGGCGAGGGGATACGACGTGGTTCATGAAGGTGTCCGGTGCGGCCAACCGACCGGCGATCGATGGATGTGGCCTGCGCTGCAGGGACTTTCGAATCACCTTCGTCAAACCTGTGGCGGTGTAGCCGACCAGGCCGGGCAACCGGCCGATCTGGCGGACATGATCGCGCGCCGCTGCGGCGATCAACTCGCGAGATGTCGGCACCGGATCGGGCGGGAGAGCCCGCTCGGCGCCGCGAGGAACGTAAGCCATCGCCTGAGCCATCAGGTTCGCTGACGCGACACCGTCGGCGAGGGAATGATGCACCTTTCCCACGACCGCCACTCGGCCGGACGTGAGACCTTCGACGAAATGGAACTCCCACAGCGGGCGGTCGCGGTCCAGCGGGGTGCTCGCGATCTCGCCGATCGCCTCATCGAGGCTGCGCCTGCCACCATCTCCAGGCGCTCGCGCCCGTCGAAGGTGGTAGTCGAGATCGACTGGGCAGTTCTCCAGCCACATCGGATGGTGAAGTTTGCCCGGGATGTCGACAATCCGGTAGCGAAGCGGTGCCATCGCCGGAAGACGTTGCCGCACAAGCTCACGAAAGGCATCGAAGGCCAGGCCCGAGGGGCCGCCGTCGACGACGGCGATCTTCATCGTGTGGGTGTGGACGGCCGGGGTCTCGCTGTAGAGCAGCATCGCGTCGTAGCCGTTCAGGCGCTTCACCCGCTTATCCCCTTCCGACTGCCCACCCCTGCGCGATCAGCTCACGAGACAGCCGCGAGCCTGTGACGTCGATGAATCTCGTTGAGGAACAGTCCGATTGCGGTACACGCGGAACCGGTGCAGTTCGCGTCGATGAGATCGAATCCGTGTTGAGCGCCGGGCAGCTCGAGGTAGCCGACCGTCTGCCGAGAAGTGGCACGAAGTTCATCGACGAATGTTCGCGCCTGGGCAACCGGAATGACGAAGTCGGAACTGCCGTGAACGACGAAAAATGGTGGGGCGCCGTCGGTCACCCGAGCCATCGGGGACGCGTCACGGTAGATGTCTTCATGGCGATCATATCGGCGTTGCACCACAATGCTTTCCAGGAAATCGACGAACCCGTCCCGCTCGGGTGTGGACCGGTCGTGCCAGTCATAGCGTCCGTAGATGGATACGGCGGCGTCGACGGAGGTGTTCGAGCCGGCGTCCAGATCGCTCTCGAACCGATCGTCGCCCGGGGTGAGCGCGGCCAACGATGCGAGGTGGCCGCCCGCCGAACATCCCGCGATGGCGACGAAGTCGCGATCGCCGCCGACCTGATCGGCGTTGGCGCGCGCCCAGGAGATCGCGGCCTTGACGTCCATCACGTGGCGAGGCCAGCGGTGGCGCGGCGACACCCGGTAGTCGATCGCCAGACATACCCAGCCCGCCGCGGCGAGACGCGACATCAGCGCCGAGCCCTGAAAGGTGCGGCTGCCGTGTAACCAGGCCCCGCCGGGAACGAAGATCAGAACAGGCGCAGGTTTCGCCGGAAGTTCTGGGAGGCGCCAGACGTCGAGCAACTGGCTTTCGTGGGGACCATAGCGGACAGCGGTTCGGTGCACATATCGGCGCCGCTGCTCGAGCATGCGAAGCGCAGGCGCGATGCGCCCTGGCAGCGGCCAATCGACGCCGTCGAAGTCGCCGATGATGCCCTGTAGCGCGGCACTACATACCTCGGCGAGGACGGGAACCGGCGCCGGCGTCTCGTCGACCGCCGTCTCGGAGTTATCCGAAGGTGGGGATGGCCGGTTCTTCCGGAGTTCGCTCATCATGCGCGGCACCATGCGGGATCCCCACGCCGCCAGTGCGGTCATGGTGACGAGTGGTTCGAGTCGACTGCCGACCACCGGCACTGCGGTGAGGGATTCGGCTGCGGTGATCGCCGCCTGCACCGGCCTGCCATGCGCCAGGAGTTTGATCGCCGAACATGGTGTCGGCGCGGGTTTATCGCCTTGGGGCGTCATTGCGCGAATGTACCGCCGTGCGGAGTCGATATCCGTGAAATCGGCCCGGCGTCAGAACGTCAGCTTTCCGGCGGGCGTGGCGAGGCTAGAAGGGCCGGCAGTCGTTGATTGTCGGGTCCCACCAACCGGAGGGCAGGCAATTCTTCATCGGCGCACCGGTCGGACGGCACACGTTGGCGACAGGGTCCCACCACTCAGCGCCGGGGGCACAGTCCGCGTGGCTGACGGCGGGCGAGATGACGGTGACGAACGCCAGCGGAGCCAGGCCTGCCGCGGCGACGGTCGCGATACGACGAACGATGTTTCGCATGGACTTGATCTAGCCCGACGGCACACCTTTCAAACGTGTGTTCACGCCTCGTAAAAGGAGAGGCGCGCCGGTCTCTGCGGGAGGGTGGTGATCGAGGGCCGGTCGACAACCCTGTTGCACAATTCGATGGTTCTGGAGAGTGCGGGCGGAGGGATTTGAACCCCCACGTCCATAGGACAATGGCACCTAAAGCCACCGCGTCTGCCGTTCCGCCACGCCCGCTCAGCTCACCAAGGGTAGCGCGGTACCGTTGTTTGGTGTCCACTACGCGACGTAGGAGACCGGCGCTCATCGCGCTGGTGGTCGTCGCCGCCGCTGGGTGCCTGGCCCTGGCCTGGTGGCAGTGGACCCGCTTCGAGTCGACGTCGGGCACTTTCCAGAATCTCGGCTATGCCCTGCAGTGGCCGATGTTCGCCGGGTTCTGCGTGTACGGCTACTACAAGTTCGTCCGTTACGAGGACGCTCCGCCTGAGCCGAACCGCCGCGACTCCGTCACCGAGATCCCGGCCGGCCTGCTGCCGGAAAGACCCCAGCCCGCAACACAATCCGACGAGGATCCCGCGTTGCGCGAGTACAACGCCTACCTCGCCGATCTGGCCAAGAAGGACAAGGAATCGTGACCGAAGCCACCCCGACAGTTCCCGTCGAGACCCTCCGCAAGGCGCTTCTCGCCTATCGCGTGATGGCATGGACGACAGGCATCTGGCTGATCGCGTTGTGCTATGAAATCGTGCTCCGGTACGTGGTCAAAGTGGACAACCCACCGACCTGGATCGGCGTCGTGCACGGGTGGGTGTACTTCGTCTACCTGCTCGCCACCGCCAACCTCGCGGTGAAGGTCCGTTGGCCGATCGCCAAGACCATCGGCGTGCTGCTGGCCGGCACGATCCCGCTGGTCGGCATCATCGTCGAGCACTTCCAGACGCGGGACATCAAGGCGAAGTTCGGCCTCTAGGGGTCCCGCCTCAGGTCAGGTGCTTGAGCACTTCTTCTGCGAGTCGCTCGCCGCGGTCCTCCTGCAGGAAGTGCGACGCACCGTCGATCCTCACCTGCTCCTCCGCAGTCGGGATCAGGTCACAGAACACCTGTCCGGCCTTCGGATACGGAAAGATCTGGTCCTGGTCGGAGAACGCCACCAATGCCGGCTTCTCCCATCGCGACAGCTGGTCGGCGATCGCGCGCATGACATCCGCACCGGCCGCGTCCTCCGACGTCGGCACCAGCAAGGGAAACTGTGCGGCACCGGCTTTCGATTCGGCGTTGGGGAACGGCGCGTCGTACGCCGCGATCACGTCGTCGGAAAGCTCTGTCGCCGTCGCGCTTTGGATGACGAAACCCACCGGCAGGTCCGGGTTCTTCTCGGCGAACGCCCGCCAGGCCAAAAATCCCTTCGACACCCGGCCGGTGAACAGACCGGTGTTGGAGATCGACAGCGCCGCTACGCGATCGGCGTTCTCCACGGCCCAGCGCAGGCCGATCGCGCCGCCCCAGTCCTGGACGACGACGATCGCGTCGCGTAAGTCCAGGCCGCCCAGCAGGCGGGTCACCAACGCGCTATGCCGGTCGTAGGTGTACCAGCCACGGTCGGTCGGTTTGTCCGACCTGCCGAAGCCTGCGTAGTCGGGAACGATCACCCGGTGCCCGGCCTCGACGAACGGTACGACCATCTTGCGGTACAGATACGCCCAACTCGGTTCTCCGTGGAAGCAGACGATCGGGACACCGGTCTTCGGCCCCTCGTCGAGATAATGCAATCGCAGACCATCGATCTCGACGTAGTTCGGGGCGAAGCCGTAGCCCGGCAGATTCTGGAAGCGTTCGTCCGGCGTGCGGAAAACTTCGGCAGTCATCGCCACAACGTAGCCGATAGTTGACCGACCGGTCAACTATCGGCTACGGTCGACGGGTGCCGCGTACGTCAGACACCCGCGAGCGGATCGTCGCCACGGCCGCGCGGCTGTTCCTCGAGCGCAGCTACCAGGCCGTCGGCGTCGACGAGTTGTGCCAAGCGGCCGACGTCCGCAAGGGCAGCTTCTATCACTACTTCGCGTCGAAATCCGAACTGGCCAAAGCGGTCGTCGACCTTCACTCGGCCGCCTTCGCCAAGCGCCTGTCCGACACCACGGACGCGACGCCCGCCCAGAAGCTGCACGCAATCCCCGACGCCATCGGCGCCATTCAGTCAGCGCTCGCCGCGCAATTCGGGCGCGCAGTCGGATGCCCGTTCGGTAACTTCGCCGCCGAGTTGTCGACGACCGACGATGATCTACGCGTGCACCTCGCCGAAACCCTCGGCCGCATGGAGGGTCATCTGGCGTCGGTGTGCCGCGAAGCGGCTGACGCAGGGGTCTTGCGCGCGGGCACCGACCCGGACCGGCTCGCGCATGCCCTGCTGGCGCAGTATCAAGGCATCATTCTGCTCGCCAAGCTCAACGACTCCGGCGTCACCGCACTTGCGCCGGCGCTGCATGACTTCATCGACGGGTATCTCAGCGAGCCCATTGCTCGGCAGCGCTGAAAGCTTTCTTGGTTACACTCGGCGCGGTGTTAGCCAGCACGGAGGCGCGCGGCAACCGCGTCCATCCGGGCCGCGTCTCCCCCTCCCATGTGCCCGCGCTCACCGGCATGCGTGCCGTCGCGGCGCTGCTTGTCGTCGGCACTCACGCGGCGTTCGCGACCGGGCAGATCACCCACGGCTACCTCGGCGCCCTCTATGCGCGCCTCGAGATCGGTGTTTCGATCTTCTTCGCGCTGTCCGGATTCCTGTTGTTCCGCCCGTGGGTGCGTGCCGCGGCATCGGGGTCCGCGCCACCACCGTTGGGACGTTATGCCCGACACCGGTTGCGGCGGATCATGCCCGCCTATCTGATCGCGGTGCTGAGCACCTATGCGATCTATACCGTCTTCGACCCCGGCCCCAACCCGGCACAGACGTGGCATGGCCTGCTCCGATATCTCACCCTGACCCAGATCTACACCGATGACTTCCTGCTGACCTATCTGCATCCCGGGCTGTCTCAGATGTGGAGCCTGGCGGTCGAGGTGTCGTTCTATGCGGCGCTGCCCGCGCTCGCGTGTCTGCTGATGCGGCGTCACGCCGAGCGGCGGCCCGGTGTGCTCCTGACTCGGCTGGGGGTGTTGGCCGCAGTCACCCCGGTGTGGCTGCTCATCGCCAACACCACTGACCTGCTTCCCAACTCGGCCGGCATGTGGCTCCCCGCCCACCTCGCCTGTTTCACCGGCGGCATGGCTGTCGCCGTCCTCGAAGATCTCGGCATGCGCTGGCGCGCCGGCGCGACACTGCCGATGGCCGCCGCGCTGTATCTGGCCGCTGCGACACCTCTCGGAGGCGTCATCCTCGGGACCGATCCTGGGTGGGCTCCGATCACCAAGGCGTGTCTCTACGCGACCATCGCAACCCTCGTGGTGGGCACGCTCGTGCTCGGAACCGCCAACCGGTTCATGCAGATCCTCAGCAGCCGAGTGGTCGTATGGCTCGGCGAGATCTCCTACGAGATCTTCCTGCTGCACGTGGTCGTCATGGCGGTCGCAATGGATCTCGTGCTGCAGTGGCCTCTGTTCACCGGCTCATTCGCCGGGCTGTATCTCACGACGCTGGCGATCACGATTCCGCTGGCATGGGCATTGCACCGGTACACCAGCATGGCGGACAGCAGACTCAGGCGAGCGCCCGCAGTGCCGGCACCAACAACGCCAACGCCCGACCTCGATGCGAGGCGGCGTCCTTCTCGTCGGGCGTGAGTTCGGCCGCGGTTCGCGACGATCCCTCGGGGACGAAGACGGGATCGTAACCAAACCCGCCGTCGCCCCGCGGTTCTCGCGCGATGCTGCCAGGCCACCGACCCCGCACCACCATTTCGCCCGATGCCGACACCAGTGCGCACGCCGACACGAACGCGGCACCGCGCCGCGAGTCCGGCACGTCACGAAGGTGCGCCAGGACAAGGGCGGTGTTGGCGGCGTCCTTGCCGTGCTCGCCAGCCCAGCGCGCCGACAGCACACCCGGCATGCCGTTGAGCGCGTCGACCTCCAGCCCGGAGTCGTCGGCCACGCTCGCAAGCCCTGTCGCCCGGAAGGCGTCGCGCGCCTTGGCGACCGCGTTCTCCTCGAACGTCGCACCCGTCTCCGGGGCCTCGTCGAACGGCGCGACATCGTCGAGCGACAACAGGGTCAATCCCGAGATCCCCGCGGCGTCGAGAACCCGGCGCAGCTCGGCCAGCTTCTTGCGGTTGCGGCTGGCCACCAGCAGCTCAGTCAGATCCGAACGCCTTCTTCGTCGGTGCGGCCGATTCGGGCAGCTGTCCCGGATACGGCTTCTCCAGCGCTTCGCGCTGGATCACGAACAACTGCTCGCACGCCGCCAGCGCGGCGTCCAGAAGCTTGTCCAGCGTCGATCGCGGGAACGTCGCGCCTTCACCCGTCCCCTGGATCTCCACGAGCGTGCCCGTGTCCGTGGCGACCACATTCATGTCGACCTCGGCCCTCGAGTCCTCCGTGTACGGCAGATCGGTGCGGACTCGCCCGTCCACGACGCCGACGCTCACCGCCGCGATCGCGCACGACAGCGGCCGCGGGTCCGCCAGCTTTCCGGCCGCCGCCAACCATGTCACCGCGTCGGCGAGCGCCACATACGCCCCGGTGATCGCCGCGGTGCGGGTCCCGCCGTCGGCCTGCAACACGTCGCAGTCGATCGCGATGGTGTTCTCGCCCAGCGCCGCCAGGTCGATGCAGGCCCGCAGCGACCGCCCGATCAACCGGCTGATCTCCTGGGTGCGCCCGCCGAGCTTGCCGCGAACCGACTCACGATCCGATCGGTCATGGGTCGCGGCGGGCAGCATCGCGTACTCCGCGGTCAGCCAGCCCTGTCCCGAACCCTTACGCCAGCGCGGCACGCCCTCGGTAACGCTCGCCGTGCACATGACGCGCGTCTGACCGAACTCAACGAGTACCGATCCCGCCGGATGAGTGGTGAAACCACGGGTGATGACCACCGGACGCAGTTCGTCGTCGAGTCGGCCGTCTTCTCGTCTGGACACCAGCCAACCCTAACCGGTGCCTCCGTCATCAATGCCGGGCGACGGGGAACGACTCGCCGCACACCACCGCGTGCACGGGCCCGTCGAATTCGGCCTTCGCCTCGCTGATCACGTCTTCGCGCGAAGTCCACGGCGGGATGTGGGTGAGCAACAGTTCGGCGACTCCCGCTCGTGCCGCGGCTTGGCCCGCCTCGGTGCCCGACAGATGAAGATTCGGCGGGCGGGTGTCATCGTGCGTCCACGACGCTTCGCAGAGGAACACATCCGCGCCGCGTGCCAGATCGACGAGCGAGTCGCAGGCCCCGGTGTCGCCGCTGTAGACGAAGGTCGCCCCGGACGGATCGGTGATCCGCATCCCGTAGGACTCGGTCGGATGGCACACCAGCCGCGGCTCGACTGTCAGCGACCCGATCTCCACGGGACGTCTGTCCTCCCAGTGCCGAATGTCGAAGATGTCGCTGAAGTCGTCGATCTCCGCACCCTCCGGCGACGACGCCGCGCCGAGGCGGGCCCACGTCTTCTGCGGGCCGTACATCAGACCCTTTTCCGGTGCGGGTGACGGGTGGTAGCGCCGCCAGACGAAGAGGCCGGGAAGGTCAAGACAGTGGTCGGCATGCAGGTGCGACAGCAAAACATGCACCGAGTTGGGATCCGCGTGGCGCTGAAGCGCCCCCAGCACTCCGCCGCCGAAGTCGATCACCAGTGGAGGGGCGTCCGGCGCGGTCAGAAGATACCCGGATGCTGGCGAATCGGGTCCGACAACACTGCCGGAGCAACCGAGTACGGTGATTCGCACGCCCATTAGCTTGCCATGCCCACTATCCCGATGACGAAAACATCAGCGCATTGTTTGACGAACGTCATCATTAGGCGCCGACGTGACGCTGGACAGGCCGAACACCGTCGAGAGTCGGGCCGAGGAATCGAGCCGCAAGTGTGGTGAACGCCTCAGGATCTCCGGTCGCCTCGAACTGTCGCCGTGCGGGCGGGGCGTCATGCGGGCGAAGTAGATCGAGTTCGGTGAGCACGCGCAGCAAGTCCTTGGCCGTCTCCTCGGCGCTGGACACCAGCGTGACGTGCTCGCCCGTAGCCAGCTGAATCAGGCCGGACAGCATCGGGTAGTGGGTACACCCCAAGACCAGCGTGTCGACGTCGGCGCGCTGCAGCGGTTCCAGATAGCCCTCGGCCAGGCCGAGCACCTGTCTGCCGCTGGTCACGCCGCGCTCGACGAAGTCGACGAACCGGGGGCACGCCACAGCGGTGATCTCGATGTCGCGGGCGGCGGCGAACGCATCTTGGTATGCGCCCGACGTGATGGTGGCCTGGGTCCCGATCACCCCGATACGGCCGTTGCGCGTCGCCGCCACCGCGCGGCGCACCGCGGGCAGGATCACCTCGATGACGGGCACCGGCGCATACCGTTCGCGCGCGTCCCGCAGGCACGCCGACGACGCGGTGTTGCAGGCGATCACCAGCGCCTTGACACCCCGCTGCACAAGGTCGTCGCCGATGGCCAGCGCATGTGCGCGAATCTCGGGGATCGTGAGCGGACCGTACGGACCGTTTCCGGTGTCGCCGACATACACGATGTCCTCGTCGGGCAACTGGTCGATGATCGCGCGCGCGACGGTGAGCCCGCCCACGCCGGAATCGAAGATCCCGACCGGCGCCAGCGCGCTACTCACGTGCCGTAGGACGGCAGCTGGGGACGGCGCTTGCGGGCCTCGCGGGCGCTGCGCTCCGGCCCGGACAACAGATACGCGGCGATCACGCCCGCGACGGCGCCGCACAGATGCCCCTGCCACGACACCCCCGGGGTGCCGGGCAGCATGCCGAACAAGACCCCGCCGTAGATGAACAAAACGACGACCCCGACCACGATCTCCCACGCCTTGCGGGTGAAGAAGCCGAACACGATGAGGAATGCCAACCATCCGAAGATGAGTCCGGACGCGCCGATGTGGTTGGCCTCGCAGCGCACGCCGACGTAGGGGCAGTGCATGCCGATATTGCCGATCAGCCAGGTGCCGAAGCCACCGAGGATCCAGATGATCACCGTCGCGAAGATGAACCGGGACAGCCCGGCCAGCGTCATCAGGAAGCCCAGGATCAGCGCCGGCACCGTATTGGCGATCAGGTGGTCCCAATTTGCGTGCAGCAGCGGCGCGAAGACGATGCCCCACAGGCCGTCGGTCTCCAGCGGCCGGATGCCGTTCTGGTCCAGCCGGTGGTTGGTCAGGTTGTCCCACAACTCGACGACCCACATCAACGCCACGAAGCTGAGAACCGTAACCCCGCCGACCACCCAGGCCGGCCGCTTCTTACCGGCTGCCGGCGCAGACGCATAACCCGATCCGGTCACGCCCATAGCTGCCCTTCCAAAGCGTCCTCCGCTTCGTCAAGGCTACCGGCGTATGCGCCGGTCGACAGATACTTCCAGCCGGCGTCGCACACGACGAACGCGATGTCGGCCCGTTCCCCCGCTTTCATCGCCTTGGCGGCCACGCCCAGGGCGGCGTGCAGGATCGCCCCGGTCGAGGGGCCGGCGAAGATGCCTTCGACCTGGACCAGTTCCCGGGTCCGCCGGAGCGCATCGAACGAGCCCACCGAGAACCGGGTGGTCAGCACGTTGGGGTCGTAGAGCTCGGGGATGAAGCCCTCGTCGATGTTGCGCAGCGCGTAGACGCCCTCGCCGTAGCGCGGTTCGGCGGCCACGATCGCCACCCCGGGCACGTGCTCGCGCAGGAAGCGCCCGGTGCCCATCAATGTGCCGGTGGTGCCCAGACCCGCCACGAAGTGAGTGATCTCGGGGAGGTCGGCCAGCAGCTCCGGACCGGTGCCCTCGTAGTGCGCGGCGGCGTTGGCCGGATTGCCGTACTGGTAGAGCATCACCCAGTCGGGATTCTGCGCGGCCAGGTCCTTGGCGTGCGCGACGGCGGTGTTCGAGCCGCCCTCCGCGGGCGAGAAGATGATCCGCGCGCCGTAAAGCTCGAGCAATTGGCGGCGCTCGATGCTGGTGTTCTCCGGCATCACACAGATCAGCCGGTAGCCCTTGAGCAGCGCCGCCATCGCCAGCGAGATGCCGGTGTTACCACTGGTCGGCTCGAGGATCGTCGCGCCGGGTTGCAGCAACCCGTCGCGTTCGGCCTGCTCGATCATCCGGAGCGCGGGACGATCCTTGATCGAGCCGGTGGGATTGCGGTCTTCGAGCTTGGCCCACAACCGAACGTGCGGCTCACCGTCGGAGTCATCCCATCGCGGGGATAACCGCGGCAGCCCGACGAGTGGCGTGTTGCCGAGCGCTGCCAGGGGCGAGTCGTATCTCACCCGCCAGCCACCGCGGGCAGGATCGTGACGGAGTCGCCGTCGGAGATCTCGGTGTCGAGGCCGCCGGAGAAACGCACGTCCTCGTCGTTGACGTAGATGTTGACGAAGCGGTGCAGCTTGCCCGGATTGGCCGGGTCGACCAGGCGCTCGGAGATGCCCGAGTAGTTCGACTCCAGGTCACTGATCACGGCCTGCAAGGTGGCACCGGTTGCGGAAACACGTTTTTCGCCGCCGGTGTGGGTGCGCAGGATGGTGGGCACGGAAACGGTAACGGTCATCGACGTAGGCCTTTCTAGTACTGCTCGACGATCTCGACGGGTTCCTCGGTGACGACGCCGTCGACGATGCGGTAGCTGCGTAGCTCGTGCTCGTCAGGGTCGCGGGTGGACACCAGCACGTAGTGCGAGTCGGGTTCGGACGCGTAGGAGATGTCGGTCCGGCTCGGATAGGCCTCGGTGGCGGTGTGCGAGTGGTAGATGACCAGAGGAGCATCGCCTGATTCTTCCAAGGCCCGCCACACCTTCAGCTGCTCCATCGAGTCGAACCGGTAGAAGGTCGGCGACCGCTCGGCATTGAGCATCGCGATGTGCCGCTCGGGCCGGTCGGAGCCCTCGGCTCCGGCCAGTACACCGCACGCCTCGTCGGGATGGTCGGCGCGGGCGTGCGCAACCATGGCGTCGACCAGGTCGGCGCGAATCACCAGCACGGACGCTCCCCTTTCTCCGTCAATCCTGTCCGGCGAACGCTCCGGGCAACATGTCCCGGTAGGTCGGTATTCCGGCTATCGACTCTGCCGCAAGTACGCCGACGAGCACCGCGCGCGCCAGCACATCGGCCGCGGCGGCCCCGACGGCGGTGATCAGCGGCACCTCCGGCGTCATCGAGGCCGGTGTTTCCGGATCCGGCGGCACCTCGACGGCGCCGCTGGCCAGCGTGAACACCGTATCGCCGTCGAGCGGGGTGTGACACGGGCGGATGGTGCGAGCCAGGCCGTCGTGCGCGGCGACCGCGACGCGTCGGCAGCCGGCCGCGCTCATCACGGCGTCGGTGGCGATCACCGCGATCGTCGTGTTGAGCGGGCTGAGCGCGGTACGCCGGTCGCCGTAGGCGGCGATCTGGTCGGCTGGCGGCGCAACGAGGCCGAACTCGCGGATCTGATCGGCCTGCCAGGGCAAGCCGGTGGCGGGGTCGACGGCGTCGCCTGCGGCGTTGACCACGACGATCGCCCCGACCGTCACACCGATATCGGTGAGCGTGACCGACGCGGTGCCGACGCCGCCCTTCAGCACGCCGACGCGCGCCCCGGTCCCGGCGCCGACCGTGCCGACCGCCACCTGTGTCGAGGCGCTTGCGGCGGCGGCATATCCGAAGGCCGCGTCGGGTCGGCAGCCCCAGCCGCCGACGGGCAGGTCGAAGACGACGGCCGCGGGCACGATCGGTACGACTCCCCCGTCCATCGCCACCCCGCGGCCCTGCTCCTCGAGCCACCGCATCACGCCGTCGGCCGCGGCGAGCCCGTAGGCGCTGCCGCCGCTGAGCACCACCGCGTCGACGTGGCGCACGGAGTTGCTCGGGTCGAGCAGGTCGGTTTCCCGCGTGCCCGGCGCGCCGCCACGGCAGTCGACGGCGCCGACGGTGCCCGGCGGGGTCAGCACGACGGTCGTGCCGCTGGCCCAGCCGGCGCCCAGCGTCGCGTCGGCGTCCATGCGTTCGTGGTGGCCGACGCGGATGCCGCCGACGTCGGTGATGGCACTCATTTCTTGCCCATCAATCCCAGGACGAGATATTCCTGCAGCACGGTGAGCCACTGGTAGACGTCGAAATGGCCCGCCATCGGATGCTCGGCAGGCAGCCGGTCGGGCCCTTCGGGACCGATGTCGAGCATCGTGCCCAGGGCGAGCCGAACGTCATTGACCGCAGCCGCCCATGCCTGCGCCTCATCCTCGGTCAGCTCGAAGCGGCCGCCACCGTTCGGCACGGTGTCCAACACCCGTTGCGCCGCATCGCGTTTGGCCGCGATGATCTCTGGCTCGTGCAGGCTGCGCAGCGCGCTGTTCAGGCTCTCCGCCGTGCCCGACCCGGCGGGGTGCTCATTCTGCGGGCGAAAGAAGTCCGGCAGCAGCCTCTTCATCGTTTCGTCCTCCGGGGGACGCGAATTCCCGGTCTTCAGGCCGGTGATTTCCTCGAGTTCGTCTGCCGGCGAGGACGATTCGCGCTCCTCGAGCATCGCCGCCATCGACGTCACGAGGCTCTCTAGCAGCGCCGCCTCATGCGCTGCCAAGGCCGACCGAAACCGCGGGCCGTCCGCGGTGTCGACCCGCTTCCACTTGCGCACTATTGCGTCCCGGCTCCGATGGTCTAACGGTCCTGTTGCATCGTCGCCCACAAGCCTGCGGCATGCAGCTTGGATACGTCGACTTCCATCGACTCGCGGCTGCCCGCAGTCACCACGGCCTTGCCTTCGTTGTGCACCTGCAGCATCAGCTTGGTCGCATGCGGCTCGCTGTAGCCGAAGAGCTTCTGGAAGACGTAGGTCACGTAGGTCATGAGGTTGACGGGGTCATCCCAGACGATCGTCACCCACGGGGACTCGGTGTCCTCGGCGGTGTCCGCATGCTTCTCCTCGCGAGTTCCCGGGCGGGTCTTCGCTGGGGTGACCATGTGCCCAGAATAGCCGGGGCCTATCCGGGCATGAGAACGGTTACGGTTGTCCGATGACAGCCGCGCTGCTGACCGACAAATACGAGCTCACCATGCTCGCGGCGGCGCTGCGCGACGGGACCGCGCATCGGCGCACCACGTTCGAGGTATTCGCCCGCCGACTGCCCGACGGCCGACGGTACGGCGTGATCGGCGGAACGGCCCGGTTCGTGGAAGCGTTGGCGGAGTTCATCTTCGACGACGCCGCATTGGCAGTGCTGTCGGACTTCCTCGACGCCGACACGATGGCCTATCTCGCCGATTACCGGTTTCGCGGCGATGTCGACGGTTATGCCGAGGGCGAGTTGTACTTTCCCGGTTCACCGGTGCTGGCCGTGCACGGCACGTTCGGGGAATGCGTGGTGCTCGAGACGCTGGCGCTGTCGATCCTCAACCACGACACCGCGATCGCATCGGCCGCGGCCCGGATGGCCGGCGCGGCCGAAGGCCGCACCCTGATCGAGATGGGGTCGCGGCGCACACACGAGCAGGCCGCCGTCGCCGCGGCGCGGGCCGCCTACCTGGCCGGTTTCGCCGGCTCCTCAAATCTCGAGGCCCAGCGCCGCTACGGCGTGCCGGCGCTGGGCACCAGCGCGCACGCGTTCACGCTGCTGCACACCACCCCCGACGGCCCCGACGAGGTCGCGGCATTCCGCGCCCAAGTCGACGCGCTCGGCGTCGGCACCACCCTGCTCGTCGATACCTACGACATCACCCAGGGCGTCGCCAACGCCGTCGAAGTGGCGGGCCCCGAGCTCGGCGCGGTCCGCATCGACTCCGGCGACCTCGGGGTGCTTGCCCGGCAGGTCCGCGCCCAGCTCGACGGACTCGGGGCGACGAAGACCCGCATCGTGGTCTCCGGCGACCTCGACGAGTTCGCGATTGCCGGGCTGCGCGCCGAACCCGTCGACATCTACGGCGTGGGCACCTCGGTCGTGACCGGCTCGGGGGCCCCGACCGCGGGCATGGTCTACAAGCTGGTCGAGGTGGACGGCCTGCCGGTCGAGAAGCGCAGCCTGCACAAGGAGTCGCACGGCGGACGCAAGAAGGCGACGCGACTGGCCAAGGCGTCGGGAACGATCCTCGAAGAGATCGTCTACCCCGCGGCTGATACCGCTCCCGAGTTCGACCTCGCCGCAAGGGATTTGACCGTCCCGCTTGTCGTGAGCGGTGAGCCCGTTTCGGACCTCGGTCTGGCCGCGGCCCGCGACCGCGTGGCGGCCGGGTTGCACAGCCTGCCGTGGGACGGCCTCAAGCTGTCTCGCGGCGAGCCCGCGATTCCCACCCGGATGGTGTCATCCGCCGGCCGATGCGCCTAGGAGGAGCCACGCCCGACACAGCTCCGGTCACCGAACTGCTCGCCACCGCGGTCGCCGCACTGGGTGGCAGCGAGCGCAGCGGCCAGGTCCAGATGGCCGAGGCCGTCACGCATGCATTCGACGCGGGCGAGCACCTCGCAGTGCAGGCGGGTACCGGCACCGGGAAATCCCTTGCCTATCTGGTGCCGGCGATCGCCCGGGCCGTCGCGACCGACGAGCCCGTCGTCGTCTCGACGGCCACCATCGCGCTGCAGCGCCAGCTCGTCGATCGGGATCTGCCGGCGCTGGCGGATTCGCTCGACGACGCGCTACCTCGACGGCCGACGTTCGCGTTGCTCAAGGGGCGCGGAAATTATCTGTGCCTGAACAAGATTCACAACGGCAGTCAGAATGGCCCAGCCGCGGAGCCGGACGACCTCCCACAGGAGGAACTGTTCGACCCAGCGGCATCGACAGCGCTCGGGCGCGACGTGCAGCGCTTGATCGCCTGGTCCTCGAGTACCGACACCGGCGACCGCGACGAGTTGACACCCGGCGTACCGGACAGATCATGGGCGCAGGTCAGCGTCTCGGCCAGGGAGTGTCTCGGCGCGGCGCGCTGCCCCTTCGGCACCGACTGCTTCGCGGAGAAGGCCCGCGACACGGCCGGACATTCCGACATCGTGGTGACCAACCACGCCCTGTTGGCCATCGACGCCATCTCCGACGCCGCAGTGCTCCCCGAACACCAGTTTCTCGTCGTCGACGAGGCCCACGAATTAGCCGACCGGGTCACCGGAGTGGCGACCGCCGAATTGTCCAACGCGGTTCTGAGCGCGGCGACCCGGCGCGTGGCGCGGCTCGTCGAACCCGAACTCGCGCAGCGACTCGAGGCGGCGACGGCGACGTTCACCTCCGCGATCCACGACGCGACGCCGGGGCGTATCGACCGCCTCGACGATGAGATGACGACGTATCTGACCGCGTTGCGTGACGCGGCAAGCCGAGTGCGGTCGGCGATCGACATGTCCCCCACCGACCCGGCGGCCGCGTCGGCACGCACCGAGGCGGTGACTGCGCTGTCGGACGTCAGCGACACCGCGACGCGCATCGTGGCGGCCTTCGTCCCCGACATTCCGAATCGGGACGACGTGGTGTGGCTGGACCATGAGGAAAGAGCGCACGCAAGGAGCACCGAAGGCGGAGGCGGATCCATCCGCGCCGTGATGCGGGTGGCACCGCTGTCGGTGGCAGGTCTGTTGCGCGGAAGGCTGTTCGAGCAATCCACCGCGGTGCTGACGTCGGCCACGCTGACCGTCGGCGGCTCGTTCGACGCGATGGCCGCGGCGTGGGGATTGACCGGCGGAGAGCAGCAACCGCAGGGTTCGATGTCGCCGACCGAGCGGCTCCGGTGGCGCGGTATCGACGTCGGTTCGCCGTTCGAACACGCGAAGTCCGGGATCCTTTACGTCGCTGCCCATTTGCCGCCACCGGGCCGCGACGGCACCGGATCCGCCGAGCAGCTCGACGAGATCGAATCGCTGATCGGCGCCGCAGGCGGCCGGACGCTGGGGTTGTTCTCGTCGATGCGGGCCGCGCGGGCCGCCGCCGACGTGATGCGCGAGCGGCTGTCCACTCCGGTGCTGTGCCAGGGGGATGACACCACGTCGGCGTTGGTGAAGCAGTTCGCCGACGATCCGCCGACGTCGCTGTTCGGCACGTTGTCGCTGTGGCAGGGCGTCGACGTGCCCGGCCCGTCGCTGTCACTGGTACTGATCGACCGAATTCCGTTTCCGCGCCCGGACGATCCACTGCTCTCGGCGCGCCAGCGGGCGGTCGCCGCGCGCGGGGGCAACGGTTTCATGGCCGTTGCGGCCAGCCATGCCGCGCTGCTGCTCGCCCAGGGTGCAGGCCGGTTGCTGCGGCGCTCCGAAGACCGCGGGGTGGTCGCGGTGCTGGACTCGCGGATGGCCACCGCGCGCTACGGCGGCTATCTGCGAGCGTCGCTGCCTCCCTTCTGGGTGACCACGGATCCGGTCCGGGTACGACAAGCGCTGGAACGCCTCCGCACCGCCAACGCCGCACTATCCTGACGCTTCTGGGCGCCGATCACGGCGACCTGATGATGCGGGAAGGCGGCAATGCGCGCACGACACCTCACCGTGACTGTGCTCGCCGTCGCCGCCGCGGTGCTCGTTGCGTCCTGTTCGACAACCGTGAACGGCACCGCGGTTTCCGTCTTCGACGATCCGTTCAAGGTCGCCGGGATGCCCGCCGTTGACGGTCCGACGGGGCTGCGTCCCGATGCGAAGAAGCCGTCGCGTGATGTCGAGAACGGTGACGGCGGTGAGATCGACGAGCTCGCCGCGTCGTCGATCAGCGATATCGAGGACTTCTGGGCGACCGCCTACCCCGAGACGTTCGACAAGGACTTCTCCCCTATCGAGGCGCTGATCTCCTGGGACGCGGGCGGATACGCGAGTCAGGCGTTCTGCGGCGAAGACACCTACGGTTTGGTGAACGCGGGCTTCTGCTTTCTCGATGACACCATCGGCTGGGACCGGGGCGAGCTGCTGCCCTCTCTGCGCGACGATTTCGGCGACATCGCGGTCGCCAACGTGCTGGCCCACGAATACGGGCATGCGATTCAGCGCCAGGCCAAGCTCAACAAGAAGAACACCCCGACGCTCGTCGCCGAGCAGCAGGCCGACTGCTTCGCAGGCGCATACATGCGCTGGGTCGCCGAGGGCAATTCGCCCCGCTTCACGCTCAGCACCGCAGACGGGCTCAACAGCTTACTGGCAGCGGTGCTTTCGTTCCGAGACCCGCTGCTGAGCGAGGACGAGTTCGCGCCCGGAGCCAACGAGCACGGCTCGGCGTTCGAACGGATCACCGCGTTCCAATTCGGGTTCACGGACGGGGCGGCATCGTGTGCGGCGATCGACGAGAAGGAGATCGCGCAACGGCGGGGCGATCTACCGGTCGAACTACAGGGGGATCAGACCGGAGAATGGCCGGTCAGCGAGCAGTCCGTTCAGGCCGTCGTCGATGCGCTCGGCACGCTGTTCTCACTGGCCGACCCACCGAAGCTCAGCCTCGATGCGGGTTCGTCGCAGGAGTGTCCGGACGCGCGGCCCAGCCCGCCGGTCTCCTTCTGCCCGGCCACCAACACGATCGCCGTTGACATGTCCGCCCTCGAAGCGATGGGCACCCCGTCGGGCCAGGTCGGTAACAGCGGTGAAGTGTCCGGCGACAACACCGCCTACTCGGTGCTCGTCTCCCGCTACATGCTGGCCCTGCAGCACGAACGCGGTGGCCTTGCCCTGGACAACGCCGAAGCCGCCCTGCGCACCGCCTGCCTGACCGGGGTCGCGACGACCAAGATGACCGACGCGGTCACCACATCGGACGGCAGCACGGTGGCGCTGACCGCCGGCGATCTCGACGAGGCCGTCTCGGGCCTGCTCATTAACGGACTGGCGGCCAGCGACGTCAACGGCGAGACGGTGCCGTCCGGCTTCGCCCGGATGGACGCCTTTCGCACCGGCGTGCTCGGCGACGAGGACCGCTGCATCAAGCGATTCCCGTAGCGGCATCCCCCTCGCGATTTCGGCGTGTTTTGTTGCGCTGAGCGCAACTTCGCACGCCGAAATCGCTAGACCTTCTTGGTCACCCGCTGATGGGCGTAAGGAGCGTCGGGATGGCCACCGGCGCGCCCGTACCCAGTCCGGCGAGCCCCAGGCCGGGTGTCGGTCCTAGGCTGCCACTCATCACCATGCCGTTCGATGTGCTCATGGCGATGCCGCAGCCGATCTGACAGCCGACCTCGAGGGTCCCCTCCGGTGGTTCGGCTTCCTCCGGCCCCTTCATGGTGGCGTTGAACACCCCGCCGACTTCGTACTCACGAGTCGACACGGCCGTGGTCAGCGGCTGAATCACGCGTTGCGTCTCGTCCTTGGCCGACACGGTCAGCGTCCATCCATCGCGAGACTTCGTGGTGGCGGGCGGTGACGATTCGACGAGGTCGACGGGTCCTTCCTCGCCCGGCGGAGCAGCGTCCGGCGGCGCGACAAACCCGCCGATGCCAAGTCTGGCGAATTCGTCCGCGTTGTCAGGCGAGGGTGACGAGGCCGAGTTCGGAGTCGGACGCCAACAGCGGGTGATGGGGCAGGACGCGCACGGTGTAGCCGACGGGACCGGCCACAGGCAGCGGCGTGGTCGCCGAGAAAATCTCGTTCCCGCCCTCAGCGGCGCCGGCGTACGTCATGGGCACGGTCACCGGGTTGATCAGCGCGTCGGCGGCGTCGACCCGACCGAGAACCGCCTGCACGGACACCTCTTCGGGGCGCAGGCCGGCGAGGTGCACGGTCGCCGACAGCGTCAGCTCGGAGCCGAGCACCGGGGTGTCGGGCAATCCGGTGCTGTCGACATCGGTGATTTGGATTTTTGGCCACGCATCGTGCGCGCGCTGACGATAGGCGGCGAGATCCCAAGCCGCGCCGAAAGGTACACCACCCTCGTCGCTGGGTTGGACGGTTCTACGCAGCGACTGCGCGGCGGGCGCGTAGTACTTCTCGGTGTAATCGCGCACCATCCGCGATGCCAACACCTTCGGGCCGAGCACCTCGAGCGTGTGGCGGACCATCTCGACCCAGCGCACCGGGACGCCGCGGTCGTCACGGTCGTAGAACTTGGCGGCGACCGACCGCTCGATCAAGCTGTACAGCGCTGCGGCCTCCAGGTCGTCGCGTCGGCTCTCGTCGGCGAGTCCGTCGGCGGTCGGTATCTCCCAACCGTTTTCGCCGTCGTACCACTCGTCCCACCAGCCGTCGCGGATGGACAGGTTGAGCCCGCCGTTGAGCGCACTCTTCATTCCCGACGTGCCGCACGCTTCAAGCGGCCGCAGGGGGTTGTTCAACCAGACGTCGCACCCGTAGTACAGCTGGCGGGCCATCGACATGTCGTAGTCGGGCAGGAACGCGATGCGGTGTCGCACCTCGGGTCGGTCGGCGAACCGCACCACCTGCTGAATGAGCGCCTTGCCGCCCTCATCGGCGGGATGCGACTTGCCCGCAACGATCAGCTGGACCGGCCGCTTCTCATCGAGCAGCAGTTTCTCCAGCCGGTCCGGATCGCGCAGCATCAACGTCAACCGCTTGTAGGTGGGCACCCGCCGCGCGAACCCGACCGTCAGCACGTTCGGATCGAAGGCCGTTGCGATCCAACCCAATTCGGCGTCGGACGCACCACGCTCGAGCCAAGAACGGCGCAGTCGTGCCCGCACATCGTTGACCAACGCCTCGCGCAACTGCGACCGGATCCACCACAGGTGGGCCGGCTCCACCTGCTGGAGCCGTTGCCACAGGGCGGGCTCCCACACCGCCGGTGCGCTCGGCAGGTCACCACCGGAGAGCTCGCGGCCGAGCTCGAGCCACTGTGGCGCCGCCCACGTCGGCGCGTGTACACCGTTGGTGATCGACCCGATCGGCACCTCGGCGCTGTCGAACCCGGGCCAGAGCTCGTTGAACATCGCCCGGCTGACCCGGCCGTGCAGAAGCGACACCCCGTTGGCGCGCTGCGCGAGCCGCAGACCCATGTGGGCCATGTTGAACTTCGCCGGGTCGTCCTCGGCCCCGAACGCGATGATGCGGTCCAGCGGAACTCCGGGCAACAGCCGTGAGGTGGCCCCCGCCACCGCGGTCTCGCCGCTGCCGAAGTACCGCTTCACCATCTCCACCGCGAACCGGTCGATACCGGCGGCGACCGGGGTGTGCGTGGTGAACACGGTGGACGAGCGCACCACGGTCAGCGCGGTGTCGAAATCGAGGCCGGAGTCGATCAGCTCGCGAATCCGCTCGACGCCGAGAAAGCCGGCGTGGCCCTCGTTCATGTGGAACACCTCGGGCGTGTGCAGACCTTCGATCTCGGTGAACGCCCGGATCGCCCGCACGCCGCCGATCCCGGCCAGGATCTCCTGTTTGATCCGGTGCTCCTGATCGCCGCCATACAACCGGTCGGTCACACCGCGCAGCTCGTGCTCGTTCTCCGGGATGTCGGAATCCAGCAGCAACAACGGGATTCGACCGACCTGGGCGACCCATACCCGGGCCCTCAGCTGCGCGGAATCGGGCATGGCCAGCTCCACGAGCACCGGGTCGCCGTCGCGGTCGATGAGCAATCGCAGCGGCAGACCCTGCGGATCCAGCGACGGATAGTTCTCCTTCTGCCAGCCGTCGGCGGTCAGCGACTGACGGAAGTAGCCCGACCGGTAGTACAAACCGACCGCGATCAGCGGCAACCCCAGATCCGACGCCGACTTCAGATGGTCGCCGGCGAGGATTCCCAGGCCTCCGGAGTAGTTCGGCAGCACCTCAGCGACGCCGAATTCCATGGAAAAGTAAGCGATGCCGTTCGGCATCTCGGCGCCGTCGGCGGCTTGCTCCTGGTACCACAGCGGCCGGCTCAGATAGTCGTCGAGTTGGCCCGCGATGTCGCCCAATCGTCCGACGAACGAGTCGTCGGCGGCAAGCTCGTCCAGCCGTTGCGGGCTGACCTGGCCGAGAAGCGCCACGGGATCGCAACCGACCTGCGGCCACAGCGTCGGATCGATGGACGCGAACAGATCCTGCGTCGGCTTGTCCCACGACCAGCGCAGGTTGATCGACAGCGGCCCCAACGCGACCAGTCGCTCGGGAAGGTGCGCGCGGACCGTGAACCGACGGAGGGCTTTCACGCGACACAACCTTACTGATGATCGGCGCGCGCGCAGCCCCGTCGGGGTTAACGTTCACCAGCATGTGGTTGGTTCGCGCACTACGGTGGGTATAGGGCGCGACGAGGCTGTAAACGAAATCCAGACGACAGCGGCCCTCCAGCGGGCCGCGCCATGAAGGAGTTGGGTAGGTGGCCGGTCGTATCGGGATCGATGACGTCGCCCCCGTGGTGTCCGGGGGACGATATCCGGCCAAAGCCGTCGTCGGCGAGGTGGTACCGGTTCAGGCCACGGTGTGGCGCGAGGGCCACGACGCCGTGGCCGCCACGCTGGTCGTCCGCTACCACGGGACGAGCTATCCGCAGCTCGCCGAGGGGCCGGGACAGGAACCACCGGCGCAGCCGGTGCCGATCGAGGCGCTCGTGACGCCGGCGGCCAGGGTGAAACCGCAGGCCAACCCCATGACGATGGGCCCCACCCCGGACGTGTATCACGGCGAGTTCTGCCCCGACCGGGTCGGGCTGTGGACATTCCGGGTGGACGGCTGGGCCGATCCGATCGCGACCTGGCGGCACAACGTCACCGTGAAACTCGACGCAGGACAAAGCGAGACCGAGTTGTCCAATGACTTGATCGTGGGTGCCCGGTTGCTGGAACGGGCCGCCACCGGCCTGCCGCGCGCGCTGAGGGATCCGCTCATCGAGGCCGCCGAAACGCTTCGCACGCCGGGCGACCCGTTCGCCCGCGCGGGAGCTGCATTGTCCGACGAGGTCACCGAACTTCTCGCGCAGTACCCGCTGCGTGACCTGATCACCCGCGGCGAACAGTACGGCGTCTGGGTGGACCGGCCAGAGGCCCGCTTCAGCGCCTGGTACGAGATATTCCCGCGATCCACCGGTGGCTGGGACAACAACGGCAAGCCGGTGCACGGCACGTTCGCAACCGCTACCAAGGCGCTGACCCGCATCGCCAAGATGGGGTTCGACGTGGTGTACCTGCCGCCGATCCACCCGATCGGCAAAGTGCACCGAAAGGGCCGCAACAACTCGGTCACCGCGGGACCGAAGGACGTCGGCTCGCCGTGGGCCATCGGCAGCGAAGACGGTGGCCACGACGCGGTCCATCCTGAGCTGGGCACGATCGAGGACTTCGACGACTTCGTCGCCGCGACGCGCGAGCAGGGCATGGAGGTGGCGCTGGATCTGGCGCTGCAGGCCGCGCCCGACCACCCCTGGGCCAAGGCCCATCCCGAGTGGTTCACAGTGCTGCCCGACGGGACGATCGCCTACGCAGAAAATCCACCGAAGAAGTACCAGGACATCTACCCGATCAACTTCGACAACGACCCTGCGGGCATCTACAACGAAGTGCTGCGGGTGGCTCGGTACTGGATCAGCCACGGCGTCAAGATCTTCCGCGTCGACAACCCGCACACCAAACCGCCCAACTTCTGGGCGTGGCTGATCGGCCAGATCAAAGCGACCGACCCCGATGTGCTGTTCCTCTCGGAGGCGTTCACCCGGCCGGCCCGACTGTACGGACTGGCCAAGCTGGGTTTCACCCAGTCCTACAGCTACTTCACATGGCGCACGGCGAAATGGGAGCTGATCGAGTTCGGCGAGCAGATCGTCGAACACGCCGACTATGCGCGCCCGAATCTGTTCGTCAATACGCCCGACATCCTGCACGAGAGCCTGCAGCAGGGCGGACCGGGCATGTTCGCCATCCGCGCGGTGCTGGCCTCGACATTCAGTCCGGCGTGGGGCGTGTACTCCGGTTACGAACTCTTCGAGCATCGCGCGGTGCGCGAAGGCAGCGAGGAGTACCTGGACTCGGAGAAGTACGAGTTGCGGCCTCGCGACTTCGAGGCGGCCGTGGCCCGTGGCGAGTCGTTGGAGCCGTTCCTGGCCCGGCTCAACGAGATTCGTCGGTTGCATCCCGCGCTGCGCGAGCTTCGCACGCTGAAGTTCCACCACATCGACAACGATGCGCTGCTGGCCTACAGCAAGTTCGACCCGGCCACCGGTGACGCGGTGCTCGTGGTGGTGACGCTGAACCCGTTCGGCACCGAGGAGGCGACGCTGTGGCTGGACATGGGTGCGCTGGCGATGCAGCCGTACGACCGCTTCTGGGTGCGCGACGAGATCACCGGCGAGGAATACCAATGGGGGCAGTCGAATTACGTCCGTCTTGATCCCGCCAGGGCGGTGGCCCACGTGCTGAACATGCCGCGGATTCCAGCCAACCAACTAGCGAACCTGCTTCGCAGGAAATGAGGGAAGTGACGATGACTCGGACCAATGAACTCACCAGTCCGCACCTGCGGCCGGATCCGGCGGATCTGAATCGGCTGCTCGCTGGCGAACACCACAACCCGCACTCGATCTTGGGCGCCCACGAGTACGGCGACCACACGGTGATCCGGGCCTACCGACCGCACGCCGTCGAGGTGGCGGCCCTGGTCGGCGACCAACGGTATCCGTTCCAGCACCTCGACGCCGGCCTGTTCGCAGTGGCGCTGCCCTTCACCAACCTGGTCGACTACCGACTGCAAGTTAGTTACGACGGCGGGGCGGCACACACGGTTGCCGACGCCTATCGGTTCCTGCCCACTCTGGGCGAATTGGACCTTCACCTGTTCTCCGAGGGCCGCCACGAGCGGCTGTGGGACATCGTCGGAGCACATCCGCGCAGCTACCGCACCGCCGACGGGGTGGTCGAGGGCGTGTCCTTCGCGGTGTGGGCCCCGAATGCCAAGGGCGTCAGCCTGATCGGCGACTTCAACCACTGGGACGGCGACGAGGCGCCGTTGCGAGTCCTCGGCTCCACCGGCGTGTGGGAACTGTTCTGGCCCGAATTCCCGGTCGGCGGCAACTACAAGTTCCGGGTGCACGGCGCCGACGGCTCGGTCACCGAGCGTGCCGACCCGATGGCGTTCGCCACCGAAGTACCGCCGCAGACGGCCTCGCGGGTGACCAAGAGCGACTACACCTGGAGCGACGAGGCGTGGATGACTCGTCGCGCGCAGCAGAACCCGGTGTTCGGGCCGATGAGCACCTACGAAGTGCACCTGATGTCGTGGCGGCCCGGCCTCGACTATCGTCAGCTCGCCGATGAACTCACCGAATATGTGGTGTCGCAGGGCTTTACGCATGTCGAGCTGATGCCGGTCGCCGAGCATCCGTTCGGCGGGTCATGGGGCTACCAGGTCACCTCTTATTACGCGCCGACCTCGCGGCTGGGCACCCCGGACGAGTTCCGCCACCTGGTCGACACACTGCATCAGGCCGGCATCGGCGTGATCATGGACTGGGTGCCCGCGCACTTCCCGAAGGATTCGTGGGCGTTGGGCCGCTTCGACGGCACGCCGCTTTACGAACACTCCGATCCTCGCCGCGGTGAGCAACTGGACTGGGGCACCTACGTTTTCGACTTCGGGCGTGCCGAGGTGCGCAACTTTCTGGTGGCTAATGCGCTCTACTGGTTGCAGGAGTTCCACATCGACGGCCTGCGTGTCGACGCGGTCGCGTCGATGCTGTACTTGGATTACTCGCGCCCCGAGGGCGGCTGGACCCCGAACATCTACGGTGGTCGCGAAAACCTCGAGGCGGTGCAGTTTCTGCAGGAGATGAACGCCACCGTGCACAAGGTGGCGCCGGGCATCGTCACGATCGCCGAGGAGTCGACGTCGTGGCCCGGTGTCACCCGGCCGACGAGCCTTGGCGGCCTCGGCTTCTCGATGAAGTGGAACATGGGGTGGATGAACGACACGCTGGAGTTCATCAAGCGTGACCCGATCCACCGCAGCTACCACCATCACGAGATCACGTTCTCGATGCTGTATGCCTACAGCGAGAACTACGTGCTGCCGATCAGCCACGACGAAGTGGTGCACGGCAAGGGCACATTATGGGGCAGGATGCCCGGCGACGACCACATGAAGGCCGCCGGACTACGCAGTCTGCTGGCCTATCAGTGGGCCCATCCCGGTAAGCAATTGCTGTTCATGGGCCAGGAGTTCGGCCAGCGGGCGGAGTGGTCCGAGGAACGCGGGCTCGATTGGTATCAACTCGACGAAAACAGCTTCTCCAACGGCATCCAGCGAATGATGCGCGACGCCAACGGCATCTATCAGTCGCGGCGGTCATTGTGGTCGCAGGACACCCGGCCGGACGGCTATTCGTGGATCGATGCGAACGACTCCGCCAACAACGTATTGAGCTTCCTGCGCTTCGGCGACGACGGCTCGATGATGGCGTGCGTGTTCAACTTCTCCGGCTCCGAGCACAGCCGCTACCGCCTCGGCCTACCGCATGGGGGCACCTGGCGCGAAGTGCTCAACACCGACGCCGACATCTATAACGGTTCGGGCATTGGCAACTTCGGCGCCGTCGAGGCGACCGACGAGCCGTGGCATGGCAGGCCGGCTTCGGCAGTGATGGTGTTGCCGCCGTTGGCTGCGCTGTGGTTCGAACCCGTGCGGGACTGAATTTATCCGCGCGAGCAGGACGTAAAGGTCCGAGAAGTCAGTACAGCGCGTTGGCGAGCTTGCGCCGACCCGCGATGACCTCCGGATCGGCCGGGTCGAAGAGGTCGAACAATTCGATCAACCGCGTGCGCACCGACGAGCGTTCATCGCCTGCGGTGCGCCGCACCAACGCGATCAGCCGGTCGAACGCCCCCGCGACATTCTGCTGCAGAACCTCGACATCCGCGGCGGCGAAGGCGGCCTCGATGTCGTCGGGCACAGCGTCGGCCGCGGCCACCGCTTCCGGTGTGCGTGCAGTCGCGCGTGCCAGGAAGGCGATCTGACGGACAGCGCCTTTGGCCTCGTCGTGATTCGGCTGCGCGTCGAGAATCTTCTGATAGGCACTCAGCGCAGCGTCGAAGTCCCCGGCATCCAGATGCGCGCGCGCTTGCGCCACTTCGGGATCGACCTGCTCCGGCTCGTCGTCTTCGCTTGCACCACCGAGCTTTCCGGCGGTGGCGTTCAACAGCGAGTCGATCCAACCGCGCAGCTGGTCGGGCGGCTGTGGACCCTGGAAGCTCGACAACGGCTGTCCCGCTGCGAGAGCCACAACCGTCGGCACGGCCTGGATACCGAAGATCTGCGCGACCCGGGGCGTCGTGTCGACGTTGACGGTGGCAAGCGACCATCTGCCGCCGTCGTCGGCGGCCAGGCTCGCCAGCGTATCGCCCAGTTGCACGCTCGCGTCGCTGCGCGGTGACCACAGCACCACGACAACGGGCACCTCGTTGGACCGTTGCAGCACCTCGGCTTCGAAGTTGGCCTCGGTGATCTCCACGCCTCCTGGCCCGCCTGAACTCTGCTGCCCGGGTTCGCCCGCCGGGGTGGCGCGTTGCTTGAGAGCCGAGAGGTCGATCGCGCCGGCGATGGAGGGCCCAGGCCCGGCGGCAGGACGGGGACGAGTCACGCCATCAAGTCTGTCACGTCGTTTCCGGTATCGACCGGCCTGGTGTCGGGGGTCCGCCGGAGGCGCTCGCTGTGCCCATTCGGCCGGTGCGGTCTGCCCATATGACGAAGATCACACTGCACAACGGCACGACGCTCGCGAGCAACACCAGCAACCAAGTGCCGACAGTCCACCTGACGGCGGTACCGACCAGAATGCCGGCCACGACGAAGGCGATGAAGATCAGGCCGTGGGCCATGCCGAAGACCTGTACTCCGACCTCGGTGCGCGGGCTGCCCAGATACTTGAAATACATCCCGATCAGCAGGCCGACCCAGCTGACGGCCTCGGCCAGTGCGATCACGCGGAACCGCCCGGCTCGCGTCCGAAGGTCAAAGGCGCTCTCCATGGGCGCCATTGTGCCCGAACCCAGCGCCGATTACTACAAACCGTAGTAGTTGATCTAGCCGGCCCGCAGGATCAGCGCATCTCCCTGACCGCCGGCGCCGCAGAGCGCCGCGACGCCGTAGCCCGACCCCCGTCGCGCCAGCTCGAGGGCCGTATGGAGCGCGATACGTGCACCTGACATCCCGATCGGGTGCCCGATGGCGATCGCACCGCCGTTGACATTCACCTTCTCGGGGTCGACGCCGAGTTCCTTCATCGAGGCCAGTGCGACCGCGGCGAACGCCTCGTTGATCTCGATGACGTCGAGCTGATCGACCGTGATCCCTTCACGGGCGACGGCTTTCTTGATGGCGTTGGCCGGCTGCGACTGCAACGTGGAGTCCGGACCTGCGACCACCCCGTGGGCGCCGATCTCCACCAGCCACGTCAACCCGAGCTCGGTGGCCTTGTCCTTGTTCATGACGACCACAGCGGCCGCACCGTCGGAGATCTGCGACGCCGATCCCGCGGTGATCGTGCCGTCCTTACCGAACGCGGGCTTCAGGCCGGCGAGCGACTCCGCGGTGGTGTTGGCGCGGATGCCCTCGTCCTCGTTGAACTCCAGCGGATCGCCCTTGCGCTGCGGGATCTTCACCGGCACGACCTCATCGGCGTAGACGCCGTCTTTCCATGCCGCAGCGGCTCTTTGGTGTGAACCCGCCGCGAATTCGTCCTGCTGGAGGCGGGTGAACTGGTCCTGCTCGTTGCGCTGCTCGGTCAGCGCGCCCATGGGCTGGTCGGTGAACACGTCGTGCAAACCGTCGTAGGCCATGTGGTCGAGCACCGTGACGTCGCCATACTTGTAGCCCGACCTGCTGTTCATCAGCAGATGCGGTGCCTGCGTCATCGACTCCTGCCCTCCGGCGACGACGACATCGAATTCGCCGGCCCGGATCAGCTGATCGGCGAGCGCGATCGCGTCGATTCCGGACAGGCACATCTTGTTGATCGTCAGCGCGGGCACGTCCCAGCCGATTCCGGCCGCGACCGCCGCCTGCCGCGCGGGCATTTGCCCGGCGCCAGCGGTGAGGACCTGGCCCATGATCACGTATTCGACGGCCGATGCCGGGACCTTGGCCTTCTCGAGCGCACCCTTGATCGCGATGGCCCCCAGGTCGCTTCCCGAGAAGTCCTTCAGCGAACCCATCAGTTTGCCAACGGGGGTGCGGGCTCCAGCAACAATCACCGACGTCGTCATTTACTTCCTCCCGGGACTGGGTACACATACATGTGGCCCATGACACATTCCGCAAATATCTGTCTCAAGGTTACCGTTACGTTATGACCACCGAACACGTAGACGCACGTCCCGCGCTCGCGAGCGCCCTCGTGACGGCGATCGACCACGTGGGGATTGCGGTGCCCGATCTGGACGTCGCCATCAAGTGGTATCACGACCACCTCGGCATGATCGTGCTGCACGAGGAGGTCAACGAGGAACAAGGTGTCCGCGAGGCCATGCTGTCGGTGCGCGGCGCGCCGGTCGGCAGCGCACAGATCCAGTTGATGTCGCCGCTCGACGAGACCTCGACGATCGCCAAGTTCCTCGACAAGCGCGGCCCCGGCCTGCAGCAGTTGGCCTACCGGACCAGCGACCTCGACACGCTCAGCGAGCGGCTGCGGGCAGACGGCGTGCGGCTGCTGTACGACGCGCCGCGGCGCGGAACCGCGGATTCGCGGATCAACTTCATCCATCCCAAGGATGCCGGCGGCGTGCTGATCGAGCTCGTCGAACCCGCATAGGCTTTCCTGCTCCTCGCGAGCGAGCACACCGATCACTGATTCTCACGACCACTTGCGCGTCGGACCGCGTGTTGCGCGATGCTGCCAGCAGGGCGTGTGCCAATGTCGTCGGTCCTCGACTGCGTACTCGCCGAGATCGGCCTGCCATACCACCAGATGAGCTGTGCCAGGCCGGATTTCATGATCACACCCCGGACAGCGGTACGTCTTTGCAGCCCGTGAGCCCGCGATCGGCCGTACCTCGTAGTCGTAGCCGTCGGGCCCGACCTCCACACGACGCGGCGCCGGCAGCGCTGGTGGCGGCTGCCTGCGGCCGGCGGCTCGACGCCTGGCCATCAGAACAACCGGAACTCTGAGCTGTCCATCCCGCGCATCTCGTCGTAGTCCAAAGTCACGCAACGGATCCCACGGTCGCTCGCCAATGTTCGGGCCTGCGGCTTGATCTGCTGGGCGGCGAAGACCCCGCTGACCGGAGCCAGCAGGCTGTCCCGGTTGAGCAGCTCGAGATAGCGGGTGAGTTGCTCGACGCCGTCGATCTCGCCACGCCGCTTGATCTCCACCGCGACCGACCGGCCCTGCTCGTCGCGACACAGCAGGTCCACCGGCCCGATCGGCGTCATGTACTCCCGGCGCACCAGCGTGTATCCCAGCCCGAGCAGTTCGACGTGCTCGGCCAACAGGGCCTGCAGGTGCGCCTCGACGCCGTCCTTGACCAGTCCCGGGTCCACGCCGAGCGCGTGGCTGGAGTCATGCTCGATGTCTTCGACGGTGATCCGCAACTGCTCCCCCGCCTTGTTCTCCACCACCCACACCGGCCAGGCCTCACCGGGCTCCTCGGTCATCCAGCAGGGCGGCGACATCCAGTTCAGCGGCTTGTAGGCCCGGTCGTCGGCGTGCACGCTGACCGATCCGTCGGCCTTGATCAGCAGCAGACGGCGGGCAGAGGGCAGGTGGGCGGTCAGCCGACCGACATAGTCGACGGTGCACTGGGCGATGACGAGACGCACCCGAACACCTTAGGCACGGCTAGGGCCAAATAGGCTGAGGGCACCATGACGGCTAGTAGGACCGTGGCGAAGCGGCTCGGCCGCGTGCTCGAGCGGGTGACAAGCCAGAGCAGCCGCGTGCCGGCGACACCCGAGTACGGCTCCTGGGTGCTGGGCCGGGTGTCGGAAAGCCAGCGCCGGCGGCGGGTGCGGATTCAGATCATCCTGACGACGTTCGTGGTCGTCGCGAACCTCATCGGCATCGGCGTGGCGTCACTCGTGGTGATGGTCGCGTTCCCGACCCCGAGCGTGTTTGAGTCGCAGGTGTGGTGGATCACGTTCATCGCGGTGCCGGTCTATGTGGCCATCGCGCTCATCGTGGGGGTGTTCTGGGCGACCCGCCGGGTGATGAACAACGTGCGCTGGGCCATCGAGGAAAGATCGCCGTCACGCGAAGACCAGCGCAATACGTTCTTCGCGCCGTGGCGGCTGACCCGCGTGCTGTTGATCCTCTGGGGTATCGGCACCATCATCCTGACCACCTTGTACGGGATGGTCGACACCAGCTTCATCCCGAAGTGGTTGCTCGGTGTCAGCTTTCCCGGCATCGTCGTTTCGGCCAGCTGCTACCTGTTCACGGAGTTCGCACTGCGACCGGTGGCCGCGCAGGCCCTCGAGGCGGGTAGGCCGCCGCGCCGGTTCGGTGAGGGCCTCATGGGCCGCACCATGCTGGTCTGGGCGCTGGGCTCCGGGGTGCCGGTGCTCGGGATCTTCCTGGCGGCGGCGATCACCTTGATGCTGCAGAACGTGACGCCGACTCAGTTCACGGTGGCAGTGATGATCCTCGCGCTGTTCGCGTTGCTCTTCGGCGCGATCCTGATGTGGATCCTGTCGTGGCTGACCGTGACGCCCGTCCGCGTCGTGCGGGCCGCCCTCAACCGGGTGGAGCAGGGCGACCTCGCCACGAACCTCGTCGTGTTCGACGGGACGGAGTTGGGTCAGCTGCAGCGGGGGTTCAACTCGATGGTGGAGGGCCTCAAGGAGCGCGAGCGTGTCCGCGACCTGTTCGGCAGACACGTCGGTCGGGAGGTCGCGGCGGCGGCCGAGAAGGAGCGGCCGAAGCTCGGCGGTGAAGAGCGCCACGTCGCGGTCATCTTTGTCGACATCATCGGCTCAACGGAACTGGTGGCGGGCCGACCCGCGACCGAGGTCGTCGAGCTCCTGAACCGCTTCTTCAAGGTGATCGTCGAGGAGGTCGACCGTCACCACGGGTTCGTGAACAAATTCGAAGGCGACGGCGCACTCGCCGTTTTCGGCGCACCGAACCGCCTGCCCCATCCGGAGGACGCAGCGCTCTCGGCTGCACGCAGCATCGCCGACCGCATCCGCAACGAGGTGCCCGAATGCGAGGCGGGCGTCGGCGTGGCGGCAGGCGAAGCGGTGGCCGGCAATGTCGGAGCCAACGAGCGGTTCGAATACACGGTGATCGGCGAGCCCGTCAACGAGGCGGCGCGGCTGTGTGATCTGGCGAAGTCCAAGCCCGGACGCCTGCTGGCGTCGTCTGACACCCTGCAGGGTGCGACGGACAAGGAAAGCGCCCATTGGTCTTTGGGCGACACGGTGACATTGCGCGGACTCGACGAGCCGACCCAACTCGCGGTGCCTGTCTGAGACTCACTCGCGCCGGCGGCTTGCTGGCCGACGACTGCGAGCAGGCGCCGCTCTGAACGGTGATCCAAATGATCAGGCTTTCGACGCGACGACCGCTGCGTCGTAGTCAGGCTCCTGGCCGATCTCGGGTACGAGTTCCGTGTAGACGACGTCGCCGTTACCGCCGACAACGACAACGGCCCGCGCGAGCAGACCGGCCATCGGACCATCGGCGATGGTGACTCCGTAGTGCTCGCCGAAGCCATCGCGGAATGCCGAGGCGGTCGTGACGTTCTCGATACCCTCGGCGCCGCAGAATCGCTTCAGCGCAAACGGCAGATCCTTCGACACACAGACAACGGTGAGCCCGCTTGCGACCGCGCGCTCGTTGAACGTCCTGACGCTGGCCGCACACACCGGGGTGTCGACGGACGGAAAGATGTTGAGCAGAAGGGGCTTTCCACGGAACTGATCATCACTGACCGTGCCGAGATCGGTGCCGGTGAGCGAGAAGCCGGGCGCCGGTGAACCGACGGCAGGCAATTCGCCCACCGTATTGATCGCATTTCCACGCAGGGTTATCTGAGCCACGCAGACAGTCTGCCAAGGACGACAACCCAGCGCCGCCTCGGGTCCCCGGAAACGCTCGCGTTTGCTGTGATGTCACCGGCTCACGGCCTCCGCAAGACTGGGGCAACGATGGCCGAAGTCCTGTTCGCCATGACCGGCGCAAGCTGCTGGACGCTTCAAAAACGGAATCCGACACTCCAACGGTTATTGGGCAGCAGAGTTCGCTGCTCCCTACGGCGCACTGTCTGGGCGGGCTACGATGTCGTTTTTCCGCCAGTGATGTCGGTGGCGGCGTGTAATTGTCATAGACGTGCACGAGGATTTCGACCGCTGCTACCGGGCCGTTCAGTCCAAGGATGCGCGGTTCGACGGCTGGTTCGTCACCGCCGTGCTGACCACGAGGATCTATTGCAGGCCGAGTTGTCCGGTGCGGCCCCCGTTTGCGCGCAACGTGCGTTTCTACCCCACTGCGGCCGCCGCTCAGCACGCCGGATTCCGGGCATGTAAGCGGTGCCGCCCCGACGCGTCGCCGGGGTCGCCTGAGTGGAATGTGCGCGGTGACGTCGTGGCCCGGTCGATGCGGCTGATCGCCGATGGCATCGTCGATCGCGAGGGCGTCACCGGTCTGGCAGCCCGCGTCGGCTATACGACGCGACAACTCGAGCGGATGCTCCAGGCGGAGGTGGGTGCGAACCCAATCGCGCTGGCCCGTGCGCAGCGGACCCAGACTGCGCGCGTGCTCATCGAGACGACCGAGCTTGCATTCAGCGACGTTGCCTTTGCGGCGGGATTCTCGTCCATCCGACAGTTCAACGACACCATTCGCACGGTGTGCGACCTCACCCCGACGGGCTTGCGACGTCGGGCGCAAAGCAGGTTCGGCCGCGGCACGGCAGTCGCTGCAGGCACGCTGTCCTTGCGGCTACCCGTGCGCACCCCGTTCGCTTACGAGGGGCTGTTCGGCCACCTGGCTGCCTGCGCGGTGCCGGGCGTCGAGGAAGTCCGCGACGGCGCTTACCGGCGCACACTGCGGTTACCCGCGGGCAGCGGAATCGTCAGTCTCGCACCGGAACCTGATCATGTGCGGTGCACGCTCCTACTGGACGACTTCCGAGACCTCGCCACTGCGATCGCCCGTTGCCGGCGCCTGCTGGATCTCGACGCCGACCCCGAAGCCGTCGTCGACGCGCTCAGTGCCGATCCGGATCTGAGTGCCTTGGTCGCCAAGGCCCCCGGACAACGCATCCCCCGCACCGTCGACGAAGCCGAACTGGCGCTGCGCGTGGTTTTGGGTCAACAGGTGTCGGTCAAGGCGGCCGGTACCCACGCCGCCCGCATCGTCGCCGCGTATGGACAGCCCGTGGCGGATGCGGCCGGCGGGCTGACCCATGTATTTCCCGCGGTCGAGCATCTCGCCGAGATCGACCCTATTTACTTGGCCTTCCCGAGATCGCGGCAACGGTCCCTGGTGTCGCTCGTAGCGGCGCTGGCGAACGGCGACGTCGTCCTGGACCCCGGATGCGACTGGAACCGCGCGCGCCGACAACTGCTGGCGCTGCCAGGAATCGGACCGTGGACGGCCGAAGTGATCGCCATGCGCGGCCTCGGTGACCCCGATGCCTTCCCCGCCACAGATCTCGGCGTTCTGCTGGCCGCCAAGCAGGTCGGCCTTTCGGACAACGCTCGAGCCCTCACCGAGCACAGCGCTCGCTGGCGGCCGTGGAGATCGTATGCCGCGCAACATCTCTGGGCCGCCCTTGATCACGAGGTGAACCACTGGCCGCCAAAGGAGAAGTGATGTCAGCCGTGCAGTTCCGATCCGTCGACAGCCCGGTCGGGTTGCTCACCCTGGCCGGCCACGACGGTCGCCTCATGCATCTACGCATGGTCGATCAGACCCACGAGCCGAGCCACGACGGCTGGGAACCCGACGACACGGCGTTTCCCGATGCCGTCGAACAACTCGAATCCTACTTCGCCGGTGAGCTTTTCGATTTCACGCTCGACCTCGATCTGGTCGGCACGGCGTTTCAGCGGCGCGTGTGGGCCGCACTGATGACAATCCCGTACGGCCAGACTCGCTCGTACGGAGAGATTGCGGCCCAAATAGGCTCGGCGGGAGCGTTCCGCGCGGTCGGATTGGCCAACGGCCACAACCCGATTGGCATCATCGTTCCGTGTCATCGGGTCATCGGCGCGAACGGCAGCCTCACCGGATACGGTGGCGGCTTAGACCGCAAGCGTGCGCTGTTAGCGCTGGAAAAGAGCCGAAACCCGGCAACACCAACGCTTTTCGACTGAACAAAAGGAATCGCCCCCCACGTAATCGTGGGGGGCGATCCTAATGTGTGTTCGGCGGTGTCCTACTTTTCCACCCGGGTTGGGTAGTATCATCGGCGCTGGCAGGCTTAGCTTCCGGGTTCGGGATGGGTCCGGGCGTTTCCCTGCCGCTATGTCCGCCGTAACTTTATTTATTTGTTTTGTGGTGAGTTGTGTTTGGTGGTGGGGTGCGGTTGTTTGATTGGTGTGGATTGGGTGTGGTTGCGGTTTTGGTTGTGTGTAAGTTTTCGGCCGGTTAGTGCCAGTTCCCTATCGCCCATTGCTGGGTGTGCAGGTCTGGTCTATTGATCCCGTGGTCTGCGGGGGGCCTTATCCCACTTGATGGGTGAGAAGCCTGGTCTTGGAGGGGGTTTCCCGCTTAGATGCTTTCAGCGGTTATCCTGTCCGAACGTGGCGATCCAGCGGTGCCCCTGGTGGGACAACTGGTAGACCAGAGGTTCGTCCGTCCCGGTCCTCTCGTACTAGGGACAGGTTTCCTCAAGCTTCTGACGCGCGCGGCGGATAGAGACCGAACTGTCTCACGACGTTCTAAACCCAGCTCGCGTGCCGCTTTAATGGGCGAACAGCCCAACCCTTGGGACCTGCTCCAGCCCCAGGATGCGACGAGCCGACATCGAGGTGCCAAACCATCCCGTCGATATGGACTCTTGGGGAAGATCAGCCTGTTATCCCCGGGGTACCTTTTATCCGTTGAGCGACACCCCTTCCACTCGGGGGTGCCGGATCACTAGTCCCGACTTTCGTCCCTGCTTGACGTGTCAGTCTCGCAGTCAAGCTCCCTTGTGCACTTACACTCAACACCTGATTGCCGTCCAGGTTGAGGGAACCTTTGGGCGCCTCCGTTACATTTTGGGAGGCAACCGCCCCAGTTAAACTACCCACCAGGCACTGTTCCTGAACCGGATAGACGGTTCGAGGTTAGAGGCCCAATACGGTCAGAGTGGTATTTCAACAACGACTCCGCATTCACTGGCGTGAATGTTTCACAGTCTCCCACCTATCCTACACAAACCGTATCGAGCACCAATACCAAGTTGTAGTGAAGGTCCCGGGGTCTTTTCGTCCTGCCGCGCGTAACGAGCATCTTTACTCGTAGTGCAATTTCGCCGAGTCTATGGTTGAGACAGCTGAGAAGTCGTTACGCCATTCGTGCAGGTCGGAACTTACCCGACAAGGAATTTCGCTACCTTAGGATGGTTATAGTTACCACCGCCGTTTACTGGGGCTTAAATTCTCCGCTTCACCCCTCGAGAGGGGTTAACGGGTCCTCTTAACCTTCCAGCACCGGGCAGGCGTCAGTCCGTATACATCGTCTTGCGACTTCGCACGGACCTGTGTTTTTAGTAAACAGTCGCTTCTCACTGGTTTCTGCCACCCACTGCCGCTGCCCCGGGCAAGCCGGTTGACGGTGTGTGGGTCCCCCTTCTCCCGAAGTTACGGGGGCATTTTGCCGAGTTCCTTAACCATAGTTCACTCGTACGCCTCGGTATTCTCTACCTGACCACCTGTGTCGGTTTGGGGTACGGGCCGTGTGTGTACTGACTAGAGGCTTTTCTTGGCAGCATAGGATCACCGAATTCGCCTCACTCGGCTATGCATCACCTCTCAGACATAAGACATCCGGATTTGCCTAGATGTCGTCCTACCGGTTTGCCCCAGTGTTACCACTGACTGGTACGGCTACCTTCCTGCGTCACCCCATCGCTTGACTACTACCACCGAAGGTCCCGCGCAGCAGACAACCGTCCTCACCCGAAGGATCAGATCCGTTGCCGTTTGGGCGGTTAGTACCGGTGATTCGTCACGGGCGCGCACACACGGGTACGGGAATATCAACCCGTTGTCCATCGACTACGCCTGTCGGCCTCGCCTTAGGTCCCGACTCACCCTGGGCGGACTGGCCTGGCCCAGGAACCCTTGGTCTTTCGGCGGGCAAGGTTCTCACTTGCCTTATCGCTACTCATGCCTGCATTCTCACTCCCGCACCCTCCACCACTCGATCACTCGGTGGCTTCACCGGATGCAGGACGCTCCCCTACCCATCCATTACTGGATGCCGCGGCTTCGGCGGTGTGCTTGAGCCCCGCTACATTATCGGCGCACAATCACTTGACCAGTGAGCTATTACGCACTCTTTCAAGGGTGGCTGCTTCTAAGCCAACCTCCTGGTTGTCTTCGCGACTGCACATCCTTTTCCACTTAGCACACGCTTAGGGGCCTTAGCCGGCGATCTGGGCTGTTTCCCTCTCGACGCACGGAGCTTATCCCCCGCCGTCTCACTGCCACGCTTTCACCTTGCCGGCATTCGGAGTTTGGCTGACGTCAGTAACCTAGTAGGGCCCATCGGCCATCCAGTAGCTCTACCTCCGGCAAGAAACACGCAACGCTGCACCTAAATGCATTTCGGGGAGAACCAGCTATCACGGAGTTTGATTGGCCTTTCACCCCTACCCACAGCTCATCCCCTCAGTCTTCAACCTAAGTGGGTTCGGGCCTCCACGACGTCTTACCGTCGCTTCACCCTGGCCATGGGTAGATCACTCCGCTTCGGGTCCAGAACACACCACTACACCCCGTCACCGGGGATACGCCCTATTCAGACTCGCTTTCGCTGCGGCTACCCCACCCGGGTTAACCTCGCGACATGTCCCTGACTCGCAGGCTCATTCTTCAAAAGGCACGCCATCACCCCACCACAAGGGAGGGCTCTGACGGATTGTAGGCACACGGTTTCAGGTACTCTTTCACTCCCCTCCCGGGGTACTTTTCACCATTCCCTCACGGTACTGATCCGCTATCGGTCACTGAGAAGTATTCAGGCTTACCGGGTGGTCCCGGCAGATTCACAGCAGATTCCACGGGCCCGCTGCTACTCGGGGACAGTCCCACGAAAGCCATGATGTTTTCGGTTACGGGGCTCTCACCCACTACGGCAGACCATCCCAGGCCACTTCACCTAACACCACGGTTTATCACTTTCGCTCCCCTCGGCGGAGGAGAGAAGAAACGCCCCACAACACCGAACACACAACCCCCGCCGGGTATCACATGCATCCGGTTTAGCCATCCTCCGCTTTCGCTCGCCACTACTCACGGAATCACAATTGTTTTCTCTTCCTACGGGTACTGAGATGTTTCACTTCCCCGCGTTACCCCCTGACACCTATACATTCAGCGCCAGGTGACGCGACATCACTCGCGCCGGGTTTCCCCATTCGGACATCCTCGGATCCACGCTCGGTTGACAACTCCCCGAGGCATATCGCAGCCTCCCACGTCCTTCATCGGCTCTCAGTGCCAAGGCATCCACCATGCGCCCTTATACACTTACAACACAAAAAACCAAAATGAGTCTTGAGTTCTATCAAAAGAAACTCATGAAATTGCACATCAACGACAAAGACCAACAAAGCTCGCCGTTAGATGCTCGCAACCACTATCCACAAATCAAACACCACACCCCACCACCAAAGATCGGGGCGACAACCAACTCCCTCTATCCCCGGTTTCCCACCCTCGGGACGAAGAGATAGCGGGCCTGTTGCCTCAAAGCCCAATAGTGTGCCTGATGATTCCCTCACCGCATCGAAAACTCCCCGGGGCGGCTCAACGTTTGTTGTTGCACCCGAACCGGCACCCACTACAGGCGACCAGGCCCATCTCACGACCGCTCAGATCACCGAACCCCACCGATGTGGGCGGGCCGTCTCGTGGTGCTCCTTAGAAAGGAGGTGATCCAGCCGCACCTTCCGGTACGGCTACCTTGTTACGACTTCGTCCCAATCGCCGATCCCACCTTCGACGGCTCCCTCCCACAAGGGGTTAGGCCACCGGCTTCGGGTGTTACCGACTTTCATGACGTGACGGGCGGTGTGTACAAGGCCCGGGAACGTATTCACCGCAGCGTTGCTGATCTGCGATTACTAGCGACTCCGACTTCACGGGGTCGAGTTGCAGACCCCGATCCGAACTGAGACCGGCTTTTACAAGGATTCGCTCCACCTCACGGCATCGCAGCCCTTTGTACCGGCCATTGTAGCATGTGTGAAGCCCTGGACATAAGGGGCATGATGACTTGACGTCATCCCCACCTTCCTCCGAGTTGACCCCGGCAGTCTCTCACGAGTCCCCACCATTACGTGCTGGCAACATGAGACAAGGGTTGCGCTCGTTGCGGGACTTAACCCAACATCTCACGACACGAGCTGACGACAGCCATGCACCACCTGCACACAGGCCACAAGGGAACCGACATCTCTGCCGGCGTCCTGTGCATGTCAAACCCAGGTAAGGTTCTTCGCGTTGCATCGAATTAATCCACATGCTCCGCCGCTTGTGCGGGCCCCCGTCAATTCCTTTGAGTTTTAGCCTTGCGGCCGTACTCCCCAGGCGGGGTACTTAATGCGTTAGCTACGGCACGGATCCCAAGGAAGGAAACCCACACCTAGTACCCACCGTTTACGGCGTG
>CAWJIX010000008.1:0-11213 GCA_963843125.1 uncultured Actinomycetota bacterium
TGCCGAGCACCACGTGCTCGATTCCGGCCGCGGCGATCCGCGACAGCAGGTGGGTCAGAAACGGCAGCCCGGCGGTGGGCAGCATCGGCTTCGGCGTCGACAGCGTCAGCGGCCGGAGTCGGGTGCCCGCACCACCTACCAGGATGACGGCGTCCACACTTGCGGGGTTGACGCGATCCGCCAAGCTAGTGCCGTCCTTTCGCCTTCCGCCGACTGCCTCTGACCGCCAGCCGTGAGCGCACTTCGAGAGCGCCTCTCATCGTCCACCTCAGCGGCGCCTGCCACGGCTTGTTGTGCCGATCAGCCAGGAAAGTGTAGGTGCTGGTGTGATGCGCAGCCAAGTTGCGCGCGGGGTCACGCCCGGTGGAGTGGCCCTTGTCGTGCAAAACCTCGGCCGACGGGACGTACACGTTCTGCCAGCCGGCGTGGGCGAGCCGATCTCCCAGGTCGACGTCTTCCATGTACATGAAGTACCGCTCGTCGAAGCCGCGCACCTCGTCAAAGGCGCTGCCACGCAGCAACAGACAGGATCCCGACAACCAGCCGACGGGGCGTTCGCTGGGTTCGAGCCGGTCCTGCCGGTAGGCGGCCGTCCATGGATTCGAGCGCCACAGCGGACCGATCACCGCGTGCATGCCGCCGCGGATGATGCTCGGCTGGTGGCGCGCCGAGGGGTAGACAGAGCCGTCCGGGTCATGGATCAACGGGCCGAGCGCGGCGGCCCTCGGCCACCGGGCCGCCGCTTCGAGCAGCGCGTCGATGCTGCCCGGTCCCCACTGGATGTCGGGGTTGGCGACGATGAAGAGGTCGAGCTCTTCGCCGTCCTTGCGGAGCTCCGCGACGGCCCGGTTCACCGCGCTGCCGTAGCCCAGGTTGCCGCCGGTGCGCAGCAGGCGGGTGTTGGGAAACCGCTCGAGAGCTTCCTCGGGGCTGCCGTCGGTCGAGCCGTTGTCGGCCATGAGCACCGTCACCGGCCGTTCGGTGGCATGCGACAGCGTCGACAGGAAGCGAGCCAGGTGAGGACCGGGTGAGTACGTCACCGTCACCACCGCTAACTCGTCACTCACGGCGTCGAGGGTAGCGGGACGGTCAATTACCCGTCGCTTCGGCCAACGCGGCGGCCAGGGCGTCGCGCCACGGCCGCAGCGGCGTCAGCCCCGCCGCGGTCGCCGCACTGCTCGACAGCGCGGTATACGGCGGCCGCGGCGCGGGGCGCGGCACGTCCTTGGTGGCCGCGGGCACCACCCGGTCGGGATCGGCGCCCACGCCGTCGAACACCGCCCGCGCCTGGTCGTAGCGGCTGGCCGCGCCGTCGTTGGCGACGTGCAGCAGCGGCGGCGCCGCCGGTAGCTCGGCGAGTTCCAGCAGTGCCAGGCCCAGGTCCACGACGTAGGTCGGCGAGCCGACCTGGTCGGCGACCACGGTCACCGGCCCGTCGCCGGCCGCCAGGCGCCGCATCACGCCGACGAAGTCGGACCCGACGCCGGTGTACACCCACGACGTCCGCACCACGTGGGCGCTCGGCAGCGCCTCGTGCACCGCCTGCTCGCCCGCCAGCTTGGTCTTGCCATAGACGCTCAGCGGGCCGGTGGCGTCGTCGACCTCGTAGGGGCGGGGCGCGCCGGCGAACAAGCCACTGAATACATAGTCGGTCGAGATGTGGATCATCCGCCCTCCGGCGGCCGCGCACGCGCGCGCGATGAGGCCCGGGCCGACGGCGTTGACGGCGTGCGCGCGGTCCGGTTCGCTCTCCGCGGCGTCGACGGCCGTGAAAGCCGCACAGTTGATCACGACGTCCCCCGGCGCGACGATGCGCTCCGCCGCGTCGGCGTCGGTGATGTCCCACTCCGCCGAGGTCAGCGCCAGCACATCCAGGCCGCGTCGGCCCGTTTCGGCCGTCAGGAAGCGCCCGACCTGCCCGCCCGCGCCGGTGATCACGATCCGATTAACCACCAGGCGAGTCTGGCACGCCGGGCTGCGGCTACCGGCTGTGCACCCCGAGCGCAAGTAACCTGGGCTGATGCCGCCCCGCCTGGTCCGGACCCTCGCTGTCGTGCTCGCGGCGACGATCGTCGTCGGCACCGGCGTCGCCTGGAGCAAGATCCGCTCCTTCGAGTCCGGCATCAACCACATCTCGTCGGCGGCCCTTGGCGGCGGCGGTGAGGACGGCGCGATCGACATCCTGCTGGTGGGCCTGGACAGCCGCACCGACGCGCACGGCAACCCGCTGTCCCAGGAGGAGCTGGCGACGCTGCGCGCCGGCGACGACGAGTCGACCAATACCGACACGATCATCCTGGTGCGCATCCCCAACAACGGGAAGTCCGCCACCGCCATCTCGATCCCCCGCGACTCCTACGTCGATGCGCCGGGCATCGGGAAGATGAAGATCAACGGGGTCTACGGGTCGGTGCACCTGGAGAAGATGAAGCAGCTGGTCGAGGACCAGGGCGTCGACCCGTCGGTGGCCGAGCGCGAAGCCACGGCGGCGGGCCGCGAGGCACTGATCAAGACCGTCGCGAACCTGACCGGCGTCACCGTCGACCACTACGCCGAGATCGGCCTGCTCGGCTTCGCGCTGATCACCGATGCGCTCGGCGGTGTCGACGTCTGCCTGAAAAACGCTGTCTACGAACCTCTTTCGGGTGCCGACTTCCCCGCCGGCTGGCAGAAGCTGGACGGCCCGCAGGCGTTGAGTTTCGTGCGGCAACGTCACGACCTGCCGCGTGGCGACCTCGATCGGGTGGTTCGCCAGCAAGCCGTCATGGCTTCGCTTGCCCACCAAGTGATTTCGGGTAAGACGCTGTCGAGCCCCGCGACGCTGAACCGGCTGCAGGAAGCCGTGCAGCGATCCGTCGTGCTGTCCGACGGGTGGGACGTCATGCAGTTCGCCGAACAGCTGCAGAAGCTGGCGGCGGGCAACGTGGCGTTCGCCACCATCCCCGTGCTGGACGAGAACGGCTGGAGCGACGACGGGATGCAGAGCGTCGTGCGCGTGGACCCCAGCCAGGTGCGCGAGTGGGTTAATGGCCTGCTGCAGAACCAGGACGCGGGCAAGACCGAAGAGCTCGCGTACTCGCCGAGCAAGACGGCCGTCGAGGTGGTGAACGCCACCGACATCAACGGCCTGGCCGCGTCGGTCTCCGCCGTGCTGACCGAAAAGGGCTTCTCGCAGGGGCCGGTCGGCAATCACGAGGCCGGCGTCCTTGATACCAGCCAGGTGCTGGCCAACTCCGCCGATGACCTTGGCGCACAGGCGGTTTCGAAAGATCTCGGTGGCCTGCCGATCGCTGCCGACCCGTCCGTGCAGCCGGGCGCGGTGCGAGTGGTACTCGGTGGCGACTACACCGGCCCCGGCTCCGGCCTGGGCGGCGCCGACCCGACAGTTCCGACGGCCGACGCTGCCGCCACCGAGCCGACGGGTGGGGACGCTCCTCCGACGCCGTCGCCGATCATCACGGCGGGCTCGGACAACCCCGACTGCGTCAATTGATCTCACCGGATAGTTCTCGCGACCAGCGCTCGTCGACGCTCAGCGCCGCGCTGCTCGACCCGCTGCTGGACCGCGACCCCGTCGGGCCACGCATCACCTACTACGACGACGCGACCGGCGAGCGCATCGAGCTGTCCACCGTCACGCTCGCCAACTGGGCGGCCAAGACCGCCAACCTGCTTCGCGACGAACTCGGCGCAGGGCCACACAGCCGCATCGCGGTTCTGCTGCCCGCGCACTGGCAGACCGCCGCGGTCCTGCTCGGCATCTGGTACATCGGCGCGCAGGTCGTCCTCGGGCCGGGCTCCGAAAACACGACAGCGGACGTCGCCCTGTGCACCGCGGACCGGACCGACGACGCCGAGGCCGCGGTCGGGCCCGGCGAGATCGCGGTGCTGTCGTTGGATCCGTTCGGCAAGCCGGTCGCCGACCTGCCGATCGGGATGACCGACTACGCGACGTCGGTGCGCGTCCACGGCGACCAGATCGTGCCCGAACGTCAGCCGGGCCAGGCACTGGACGGCCGATCGGTGGCCGAGGTGCTGGCCGCGGCTACTGAATCCGCCGGCGGACAGGGTCTGACCGCCGAAGACCGGGTGTTGTCGACAGCGCCGTGGAATACCGCCGACGAACTGGTTGCCAATTACCTGGCGGTGCTCGCAGCGGGCGCATCGCTGGTGCAGGTGGCGAACCCGGACGATGCCCTGATGGACCGCCGTCGAGAGGTCGAGAAGGTAACCAAGCCCCTGATGGGTTGACGGACCAAGGCTGTGAGCGGGAGTTGGGCTTCCTGAAAATGCGCTTGGGAGGTCATTCACACGGCTTCCGGAGAGAGTTCCATGGCTTTTAACGGAGCGGCGTAGTCGGCCGCGCCTGGAATTGGCTAAGGATTGGAGCTGTGAGATGGCCGGATATCGGCGACTCAACATGAAGGTCAAGACGGTCGCGGCCGTCGTCGGCGGCGGCGCCATGGTCGCATTGGGCGTCGTAGGCGCCGCCAGCGCCGGCAGCGGCCCTGCGGCCCCATCGGTCCTGTCGGTCGGCGAGATGACGATGGGAAACACCGCGACAGCCGATTACACCGAGACGTCGGTCCAGACATCGGTGGCGGTTCCGGCCGACAAGGCGAAGCCATTCGGAGGCTCCGGCGGCTAAACCTTTGCCGTCAGCACCGATTCTGCTGACCGATCGCGGTTTGGTCGATTTTCGCGATCTGTTCGCAGACTCGAGGACGTGACTCGCACCGAAGTGCCACGCTGGCTTCATGATCAACCGGCGAGGGTTCTTGGTGCTGTCCGCTGCCGCGGGGATGACGGCGGCCTGCACATCGAAAGCGGCGACCAAGCCCGCCGCGTCGCCGGCGCCGCCGCCCGCCCTGGAGATGAAGTTCGCACCCGCCGAGGTTGATGTCGACCTCGGCGGCCCGGTCGTCCGCACGTGGGCGTACACCGACCGGCTGCCGGGCAACGAGATACGGATCCGCAAGGGCCAACGACTGCGGGCCGCAGTATCGAACAAGCTGCCCGCCGAGACCAGCATCCACTGGCACGGCATCGCGATCGTCAACGACATGGACGGCGTGCCGCCCCTCACCCAGGCCGCGATCCCGGCCGCCGGCAGCTTCACCTACGACTTCGTCATTCCCGATGCCGGAACCTACTGGTATCACTCGCACGTCGGCACGCAACTGGACCGCGGGCTCTACGGCGCACTGATCGTCGAGGATCCCAGCGAGAAGGCCGACTACGACGACGAGTTGGTGCTGGTGCTCGACGATTGGATCGACGGCACCGGCACCAACCCCGACCAGGTGCTGGAGAACCTGCGCAAGAACGGGATGAAGCCGATGGCGCCGGGCGGGCCGGGAGTGAGCCCGACGACCCCGCTCGGCAAGGACGGCGGAGACGTCACCTACCCGTACTTCCTCATCAACGGCCGTGTCCCCGCCGACCCCGACATGCGCGATTACCGTGACGGACAACGCATCCGGCTGCGGGTCATCAACGCCGGCTCCGACACGGCGTTCCGGGTCGCCATCCCCGGCACCACGCTGAACGTCATCGCGACCGACGGCTACCCCGTCATGCCCGCCCAGGCGAACTCGGTCATCCTCGGAATGGGCGAACGCTTCGACGCCACCTTCACGGTCAACGGGTCAGTGCCGGTCGTCGCCGTGCCAGAGGGCAAGAAGGGCCATGCGCAGCTGAACATCCGCGTCGCTGGCAAGCCCAGCGCCGTGAATGTGGACGACTTCGTCGCTGTCGGTGCGCAACAGAAGTCACGCTCGATACCGCGACGCTGTCACCGACACCCGAAGTCACGCTGCCCGCGCGCACACCCGATCAGGTGATCGACGCGGCGCTCAGCGGACCGAACGCCGGCTATACCTGGCCGTTCGCCGGCAAGCTGTACGACCCGACCAAGGACGGCATCCCCGTGAAGCGCGATCAGCGGGTGCGGATGCGAATGATCAACGAGTCCATGATGTATCCACCCGATCCACCTGCACGGCCACACGTTCCAGGTCGTCGGCAGGGATGCGGCGCGCGCCCGCAAGGACACCGTGTTGGTGCCGCCGAAGCAGACCGTCGAGGTCGACTTCGACACCGACAACCCCGGCAAGTGGATCACCCACTGCCACAACACCTACCACCTGGAAGCCGGCATGGCCGGGTGGATCTTCTACGAGAGCTGACGGCTACTTCAACAGCGCGCGCGACATCACCACACGCTGAATCTGGTTGGTGCCCTCGTAGATCTGGGTGATCTTGGCGTCGCGCATCATCCGCTCGACCGGGAAGTCGTGGGTGTAGCCGGCGCCGCCGAACAACTGCACGGCGTCGGTGGTGACCTCCATGGCGACGTCGGAGGCGAAGCACTTCGACGCCGAGGAGATGAACCCGAGATTCGGCTCGCCCCGCTCGGCGCGCGCCGCGGCGGTGTAGACCATCAGCCGCGCCGCCTCCACCTTCATCGCCATGTCGGCGATCATGAACTGCACGCCCTGGAAGTCGCTGATCGACTTGCCGAACTGCTTGCGCTCCTTGGTATATGCGATCGCCGCGTCCAGCGCGCCCTGCGCGATGCCGACGGCCTGCGCGCCGATCGTCGGGCGGGTGTGGTCGAGCGTCTTCAGCGCGGTCTTGAACCCGGTGCCGGGCTCACCGATGATGCGGTCGCCTGGAATCCGGCAGTTCTCGAAGTACAGCTCGGTCGTCGGCGAGCCCTTGATACCGAGCTTGCGCTCCTTCGGCCCGACCGTGAAACCTTCGTCGTCCTTGTGCACCATGAACGCCGAGATGCCGTTGGCGCCCTTGTCCGGATCGCTCGACGCCATCACCGTGTACCACGCCGACTTGCCGCCGTTGGTGATCCAGGCCTTGGTGCCGTTGAGGATCCACCCGTCGCCGTCCTGACGCGCACGCGTGCGCATCGCCGCGGCGTCACTGCCGGATTCCCGCTCGGACAGCGCATACGACGCCATCGCCTCACCGGACGCGATCGAGGGCAGCACCTGCTTTTTGAGGTCGTCGGAGCCCGACAGGATGAGGCCCATCGTGCCCAGCTTGTTGACCGCGGGAATCAACGACGCCGACGCGTCGACCCGGGCCACCTCTTCGATCACGATGCACGTGGCGACCGAATCCGCGCCCTGGCCGCCGAACTCCTCGGGCACGTGGACCGCGGAGAACCCGGACTCGTTGAGCGCCTTGAGCGCCTCGTCGGGGAAGCGCGAATTCTCGTCGACGTCGCCGGCGTGCGGGGCGATCTCCTTCTCACACAGATCGCGCAGCACAGCGCGTATCTCGTCATGCTCCTCGGGCAGCTTGAACACGTCGAAATCAGGATTACCAGCCATGAGAACTCCTTGCTACTCGCCAGTAACTTTACCGTCGGATCCGAGCACCCGGTCCCGCAGGGCGGCATCCTTCTCGAGCACGGACGCCCCGAGCTGCTCCTGGAACGCCTGCACCCGCTTGCGCAGCTGGGCATCGGATGCGCCGAGGATGCGTACCGCGAGCAACCCCGCGTTGCGGGCCCCGCCGATCGACACCGTCGCCACCGGAACGCCCGCAGGCATCTGCACGATCGACAGCAGCGAATCGAGGCCGTCGAGCTTGGCCAGCGGTACCGGGACGCCGATCACCGGCAGCGGCGTCGCCGACGCGACCATCCCCGGCAGGTGGGCGGCACCGCCCGCGCCGGCGATGATCACCTCGATCCCCCGGTCGGCCGCCGTGCGCGCGTAGTCCAGCATGCGGTCGGGGGTGCGATGGGCGGACACCACGCCGACCTCGAACGGGATGTCGAACTCCGCCAGCGCGTGCGCGGCGGCTTCCATGACGGGCCAGTCGCTGTCGCTGCCCATGATCAGCCCGACGCGGGCCCCGTCACTCATGTCGTCGTCCCATCCGTCGGTCCACTCCGCGTGCGACAACCAGTGTGCCGCGCGGGTGGCCCGTTCACGCAATTTCGTCACGTCTTCGCCGACGATGTTGACGTGGCCGATCTTGCGGCCGGGACGCGCCGCCTTGCCGTACAGGTGGACCTTCGCGTCGGGTATCCGGCCGAACAGATGGTGCAGCCGTTCGTCCATGGCCATGGCCGGTTCCTCTTCCGCGCCAAGCACATTGGCCATCACGGTCACCGGAGCGATGAGGCCGGTGTCGCCGAGCGGATAGTCCAGCACCGCGCGCAGGTGCTGCTCGAACTGACTGGTCTTCGCGCCGTCCATCGTCCAATGCCCGGAGTTGTGCGGCCGCATCGCCAACTCGTTGACCATCAGCGCGCCGTCGACCGTCTCGAACAACTCGACCGCGAGCAGGCCCACCACGCCCAATTCGGCGGCCAGCCGCAGCGCCAGTTGCCCCGCCGCGCTGGCGGTCTCGGCGTCCAGATCCTGGGCGGGCGCGATCACCTCGACGCAGATGCCGTCGCGCTGAACGGTCTCCACGATGGGCCACGCGGCGCCCTGGCCGAACGGCGAGCGCGCCACCAACGCGGCCAGCTCCCGCCGCATCGCCACGCGTTCCTCGACCAGAACCGGGATACCCGCGTCGAGGTTGTGGCTCGCGAAGTCGCGGGCCTCGTCGAGATCGCGGGCCAGCAGCACGCCGCGGCCGTCGTAACCGCCGCGGGCGGTCTTGAGCACGATCGGCTCACCGGGGGCGAAGGTGTCGAGCTGCGCGACGTCGGTCACCTCGGCGTAGCGCGGGATCGGTGCCCCAAGGGCCTCCAGCTTCCTGCGCATGACCAGCTTGTCCTGCGCATGGACCAGCGCCTCCGGCGGCGGGGCCACGTTGACGCCCTCGGCGACCAGCTTCTCGAGCAGTTCGGTCGGCACGTGTTCGTGGTCGAAGGTGAACGCCTGCGAGCCCTCGGCCGCGCGGCGAAGCGCGTCGAGATCGGTGTGCGACCCGATCACCACGTCGGGTGTGACCTGTGCGGCGGGATCGTCGGGTGTGACGGCGAGCACACGCAGCGTCTGGCCGAGGGCGATAGCGGACTGATGCGTCATCCGGGCCAGCTGTCCGCCGCCGATCATGGTCACCTTGGGTGGCGGAGCCGCTCCGGCGGCGACATCAGGCTTCGGCACACCGTTCATGGTGTCATGGCCTGCATGGTCTGACCTGCACGGGTGCGCGTGCGGGTCATTGCTTCCGTAGACTGCTTTGTCGTGTCCTTCACCGATGCCACGATCGCGCGCTTGCCGCGCCCGATCCGGCCGTACTTCGAACGGCACCACGAACTCATCAAGTTTGCGATCGTCGGCGCGACGACCTTCATCATCGACTCAGCGGTCTTCTACACACTGAAGTTGACGGTGCTCGAGCCGAAGCCGGTGACCGCGAAAATCATCGCCGGCATCGTCGCGGTGATCGCGTCCTACATCCTGAATCGGGAGTGGAGTTTCCAGAACCGGGGCGGCCGCGAGCGTCACCACGAGGCGTTCCTGTTCTTCGCGTTCAGCGGCGTCGGCGTGCTGCTGTCGATGCTTCCGCTGTACTTCTCCAGCTATGTGCTGCACCTGCGCGTGCCCGAAGTGTCGTTGACGACGGAGAACATCGCCGACTTCATCTCCGCCTACATCTTCGGCAACCTGTTGCAGATGGCATTCCGGTTCTGGGCGTTCCGGCGCTGGGTGTTCCCCGACGAGTTCGGCCGCGAGCCCGAAAAGGCCTTCGAGTCCACCCTCACCGCGGGCGGCATCGCCGAGGCGATGGAGGAAGTGCACGAACACCACGAGGTCGAAGCCTCGAACGTCACACCGCTGCGGCGGGCGCGACGACGTCAGCGTCTGCCGGAAGACCGGCTGTCGGACTCCTCACCGCCGAGCGTGTCGAAGACTTCGTGATACAGCAGCGAGTGGACGCGCTCCACTTGCGGAATGTCGTCGAACTCCAGCGGGTCCTGTGACGCCGACTCGATGATCAACGTGCCGGTGCGCACCATCCGGTCGATCAGCCCGTGCCGGAACTCCACGCTGTTGATCCGGGCCAGCGGTATGTCGATGCCCTGCCGGGTGAGCAACCCGTGGCGGAACATCACCCGCCGGTCGGTGATGACGAAGTGCGTGGTCAGCCAGGTGAGGAACGGCCAGAGGGTCAGCCACCCGACGATCAGCAGCCACACGGCGAGAATCACCACCAGCACGACCGTCTTGGCGGTGCCCCAGTTCTGCTTGTCGACGACCGCGGCGAGGAATGCCGCGACCGCCGTGCTGATGATCAACAGCAGCACCGGCCCGATGAGCCGCTTCCAGTGCGGGTGGCGGTGCAGCACCACCTGTTCGTCGGCGGCCAGCACGTTGTCCGGGTAACCCACGACCGGAAACTCTATGGCGTGGCAGGGCGCAAATGCGTGATATCGCCGGCGGACACCGTCACCACCTCGTCGCCGGTGTCGATGCGCAACCGGCCCAGCGTCGTCGATGTCTGAGGCGACGCCTTCGATCGTGCGATCGCCCGGCAGCATGGCACGGACCCGGTTGCCGATCGTGACGCTGCGTGCGCGGTAGTCGGCGGCCAGCGTCGGCGTCGGCGCCCCGGCGGCCTTCCAAGCGGCGATGCGGGTGCCCAGGTGGCTCAGGATCGCGTCGGCGAGGGTCTGGCGATCAACGGTGGCGCCGAGCATGGACAGCGACGTGGCGGCGGGATCGGGCGCCTCGGTGACGTTCAGGCCGAGGCCGACGACCACGACCGGCTTCGGCGCGGCCACCTCGGCGAGGATGCCTGCGAGCTTCTTGGAGCCGACGAGCACGTCGTTGGGCCACTTGAGGCCGGCCGTGACGCCGGCGATCTCGGCGACCGCGTCGACCACCGCGACACCGGTGAGCAGCGGCAGCCAGCCCCATGCGTCGCTGGGCACGTCGCCGACGCCCACACCCGCCGACAGCGCGATCTGCGAGCCAGGCGGCGTCGACCAGGTCCTGCCGTGCCTGCCGCGGCCCGCGGTCTGCGATTCGGCGATCAGCACCACGCCGTCGATGTCCTCGCCGGCTGCAGCACGGGCCAGTAGGTCGGCGTTGGTGGACCCGGTTTCGGTGACGGTGTCGATGCGCCGCCACGGTCCGGTCGGCATGCCGCGTAGGCGGTCGACGTCCATAGAAGTATTAAAGGCGTAGCGACGCAAGCGGCAACCAAGGGTATCCAAACCTAATGTTTGCTCTGTTTACGGACATGTCGGCGCCGCAACTGTTTGCAGAAGCAAAATTTGCGAA
>CAWJIX010000009.1:0-146981 GCA_963843125.1 uncultured Actinomycetota bacterium
AGCCCGATTCCAGCAATCCGTTCGCGACCAGCCACGCGCGCGCCTCGACCGGATCGGCGAGCCGGTCCCGGCCTTCGGGTAACTCGATGGTGTTGACCAGCGACTGGATGCGGCTCAGCGGATCGGGTGCCGGCTTGGTCTCGGCGTCGCCGAGCCAATGTGGAGGTGGCGACGACATGTGTGGAGTATAGGACGACGTGACCGGTAAATCAATTTGACTGGTCATGAGTGACCGGTATAACGTTTTTGATAGTCACAAGTTTGAATCGGTTCGGAACGGAACGAGGACTACCGACCATGAGCGAAAACAGGATTTCGATCGGCTTTCTCACGGCCGCCCAGATCCAGGGCGCGATGCGGCGTGACGAGACGCCTCGTGCGCCGGTGTTCGCGCGACTGTCGGCCCGGCTGTTCGCCGCCAGGTTCGACCGGATGCTCGCGGTGGGAGTTCCCGCGCCCGCAGGCAGCGCGCTCGCCGTGCACGCCGCGCGGTTGACGACGGTCGACGAGCGCGAGGCCATCGCCCACTCGCTGCGCCGCTCGGTTGACGACGCATGCAACCGCGACGCGCGGCTGTCGTCCCGGGTGCCGTTGAACATCCCCAACATCACCGCCGCCAGAGAGCGCATCGATCAGGTCACGTTGCGGCTGCACTCGCCGCGACCGGTGACCGCGCGCGGGATCGCGCGGCTGCGCGTGTTGCTCTCCGACGGAACAGGGCCGATGTACCGCTACGGCCGCGGCGACCTCGAGGGCCGTCTCGGAGCGGCGCTCGCGGCGCTCTGACCGCTCGCTGCTACATCCGCAGCACCGCAGCCCCCGACACCCGTCCGTCGGCGAGATCGGTGAGGGCCTCGTCGGCACGGTCGAGCGGGTAGGCAGGCGTCGTCACGGCGATGCGATGGCGGCCCGCGAAGGCCAGGAACTCTCGGGCGTCGTCACGGGTGTTGGACGTCACCGACCGCACCTGCCGTTCGTAGAACAGATGTCGTTCGTAGTTCAGCACCGGAATATCGCTGAGGTAGATGCCTGCAATCGCCAGGGTGCCACCGCGGTCGAGCGCCTCGAGGGCGGGCAACACCAACTCGCCGACGGGCGCGAACAGGATCGCGGCGTCCAGCTTCACCGGCGGCGGGGCGTCGGCACCTTGCGCGGAGGCCGCGCCCAGTGCCAGCGCCAACTCGCGCGCGGCCGCACCGCGGGTCATGACGTGCACCTCGGCGCCCTGCGCCAGTGCCACCTGGGCGGTGATGTGCGCGCTGCCGCCAAAGCCGTAGATGCCGAGGCGTCCGCCGGCAGGCACGTCGGCGCGCTTCAACGAGCGGTAGCCGATGATGCCGGCACACAGCAGCGGGGCCAGCTCGTCGTCTGAGTACCCGGCCGGTAACGGATGGGCGAAAGCCGCTGGGACCGTGGTGAATTCGGCGTATCCCCCGTCGGCGTCCCAGCCGGTGTAGCGCGATTGCGGGCACAGGTTCTCCTGGCCGCGCTTGCAGAACGTGCACTGCCCGCAGGTGTGTCGCAGCCATGCGACGCCGACGCGGTCACCGACGCCGAACTCGTCGCCGGTGTCAGGTCCCAGCGCGACGACTTCGGCGACGACTTCGTGTCCGGGTATGACGTGCGGCCGATGCACCGGCAGATCGCCCTCGGCGACGTGTAGATCGGTGCGACACACGCCGCACGCCCGTACCGCAACGAGGAGTTCGCCCGGTGCGGGCACGGGAACGGGAACGGTGACGCGCTCCAGCGGACGCGTTTCGATCGGACCGGGGCTGCGCACCCGCCACGCGGTCATCGACTGATTGCTCATCATCTGCGCGAACGTTCCTTACCGGTCGAGTTCTTGCTCGATTATCGATCGGTAAGGAACGTTCGGCGCCATAAGCGCGTCAGTTCTTGCGTTGCACCATCCCGACGATCCACAGCAGGATCACCGATCCCAGGATCGCGGTGAACAGGGTGAACCACCATCCGCCTCCGGCGGTGTCGAGGAAGAAGCTGAGCAGGAAGCCGCCGATCAGTGCGCCGATGATGCCGATGACGATGTTCATCAAAATGCCCGAGCCGCCGCCCTTGACGATCTTGCCTGCGATCCATCCGGCGATCGCCCCGATGATGATGTATCCGATCCAGCCGACGCTGGTCAGTGTCGTTGACCGGGCCAGCAATTCGGTCGCTGCAATGGCATCCATCTGCGTGCTCTCCTGCCTGTCGGCGCCCAGCACCGCCGCTGGGTCAACCTTCGGTATACGCCCGAAGCGTAACGATCCGGGCGTCGAATCGGGCACGAACAAGATCAAAACGAAACGGCCGACCCGTATGTTGGTCGGCCGTTTCGCTGTTGTTGTTCGTTGTCAGCCCGCAGGCATCATTCCCGGCGCGTTGGCCGGATCGACCGGCACACCGACACCGACGGGCGGACGCCCCGGCGCATTCTCCGGCGGGGGCGGCGCATTCGGGTCCGCGGGTGCCGCATTGGGATCGGCGGGTGCGGGCGCGGGTGCATTCGGGTCGGGCGGCGGTGGTGGGGGCGGGCTCCACGGCCGGATGGAGCTGGCCAGCGCCGCGGCCGCACCCTTGTCGATCGGATGGTTCGCAGAGCCCAGCCAGACCACGAACCACCGCTCGTTGCGCTGGCCACGCGGTGCCAACGGCTGACCTGGCGCCACGGTCGGTGTTGCGTTGCCGACCACACCCGCCCAGATCTGCCCGTTCGGCTTGTTCGTGTCGGTGAACTTCACGTCGTACGCGGAGAAGGCGCCCGGCATATCGCCCGCGGACAGCGGCCCGTTCTCCTGATTGATCCGAGTACCGGGGAACGGCATGAAGAACTCACCCATATCGGAGGCCAGCCGAGTGGCCGCCTTGGCGTTGTCGGCTTCGGCGCCGGCGAACAGCTTCATGTCCAGCCTGCCGAGCAGCACGCTGGTGTCGTTCACTGTCTGCGCTCCTTGTGCGCCCTGTTGATCGGCGGGCGTCGGCGGCGTGCCCTCCGGCTCGGCCTTGGTCAGCAGCGCCTGGCCGTACGACAACTGGGTGGCGTCGGCGACCTTCCAGCCTGCGGGCACCACATAGCTGAAGCCGCCTGCGGCGTTGTCGACCCGGCCGGGCTCCGGTGCGGGCGGTGGCGGAGGCGCGTTCGGATCGGCGGGCGGCGGTGGGGGCGCGTTCGGATCGGCGGGCGGCGGCGGGGGCGCGTTCGGATCGGCGGGCGGCGGCGGGGGCGCGTTCGGATCGGGCGGCGGGCCCTGCAGGAAAGTGTTACCCGAGGGCGGCGGCGGAGCCGGCGAGGGCGAGGGCTCCGGTTCGGCGCCTGCCACGGACGGCAGCGTGAGCGCCACCACCGTGGCACCGGCCATCGCGGCCATCGCCACCTTCGCGCGGCGCTTGCGGTGTTCAGGGATCGCATCCGGCTCGTGCATGGAGACGAAACTACAGTGTTGCTGCCGTGACGCAAGTGTGGGGCGGTCCCAAAGTGTTTATCTGTGAGGTAGCTGGAAGGCCGATACGGTGAGCTAGGGCCGTCGGCGAAAATTGCTGGCACGACAAGCCGCCCGCGCGGGTCACGCGAGCTTCGTCCATGTGATCGACGCGCGTCCACCTCCCGTTACACAACGGGGTGAACGATGATCTCCTGCGTCTTGACCGAGAAGTAAACACGTTCGCCCGGTGTCACCCGCAACTCGGCGGCGGATTCGGCGGTGATGTCGGCGGCGAGGCCGGGCGCGCCGTCCGGTTGCTCGTCGGCGCGCACCCGAAGCGCCGGTCCCCGAATGTCCAACTCGGCCACCACCACCTCGACGGTGTTTCGTGGGCTGCCGTGCGGCTTGTCGCGGTAGACCGCGACGGCGGCCGGGGCGAACACCGCGACGGCGGGCTGCCCCACCACCAGGTCGGGGGCGGGATTGCCGTGCCAGGCGGCGCCCCAGCCGGTGCGGAGCGCGCCGCCCGCCTCCGCGACGCCGTTGACAAGGTTGACGCCGGCGAACCGGGCGCCGAACTGACTGCGCGGTGCAGCCAGAATCGATGCGGCCGAACCGCTTTCCGCGATGCGGCCGGACTCCAGCACCAGGACCCGGTCGGCGAGCGTCAGCACGTCGAGGATGTCGTGGGTGATCATCACGGCGGATCGGCCGTCGCGGCTCAATGTGTCACGCAACAGTTTGCGCATCGCGGCGGCGGTGGAGACGTCCATTCCGGCGAGGGGTTCGTCGAGCAATAACACGTCTGGCTCTGCCGCCAAGGCACGGGCAAGTGCCACGCGCTGGGCCTGCCCGCCGGACAACTGACGCGGCATGCGGTCGGCGAGGCCGGCGGCGTCGACCTGATCCAACCACTGCGCAGCGGTTGTGCGGGCCGCTCGGCGCGGTCGTTTGCGATGGCCACTGCGAGGCGCGAACGCCACATTTCCCGCGACACTCAAATGCGGAAACAGCAGCGCGTCCTGCAGCAGCAGCCCGACGCGGCGCGCGTGGGTCGGCACGAACACGTCCGACGCGGTGTCGGTGAGTACGCGGTCACCGAGCCGCACGATTCCTTCGTCGGGTCGCACCAACCCCGCGATCACGTGCAGCGTCGTCGACTTGCCGGCGCCGTTCGGTCCGAGGATGGCCACCACTTCGCCTGCCGCGGTGCCGAATTCGATGTCGAGATCGCGGCCGGCGACGACGGCGCGCACGTGCATGCCGGTCATGGCGCGGTTCCCGCCATCGCCGATCCCGAGCGCAGCCGCCGGGTGCCCAGCGCGAGCACGACCACGGCGGCGACCACGACCAGCAGCACCGACAGCGCCACGGCGGCATCGGCGTCGGTCTCCCGTTGCAGGTAGATCTCCAGCGGCAGGGTCCGGGTGACGCCCTCGCGCGAGCCGGCGAACGTCAGCGTGGCCCCGAACTCCCCCAGCGACCGCGCGAACGCCAGCACCGCACCCGACACCAGGCCCGGCGCCAGCAGGGGCAGCGACACCCGCCACCACACCGTCGTCGGTCTCGCGCCGAGCGTGGCCGCCACCACGTCGTAGTCGCGCCCGGATGTGCGCGCCGCCCCCTCGAGCGCGATGACCAGGAACGGAAGGGAGACGAAGGTCTGCGCCAACACCACGGCCGTCGTCGTGAACGCGATCCGGATGCCCGCGGCGTCGAGGTACTGGCCGACCAAGCCGAGCCGGCCGAAGGCGTACAACAGCGCGATACCGCCCACGACCGGCGGCAGTACGAGCGGCAACAGAAGCAGAGGACGCATCCACTGCACCACCCGGCCGTCGTTGCGGGCCAGCACGAGCGCCATCGGCACGCCGAACACCACGCACAGCAGCGTGCTGGCGGTCGCCGTCTTAAGGCTCAGAATGAGTGCGGCACGGGATGATTCGCTGGTGATCAGCGTCCAGAACTGCGGCCAGTCCACCTTCGCGATCACAGCGACCAGCGGCAGAACCACGAACAGCGCCCCGACGGCCGCGGGGAGGTAGATCCAGCGCGGCAGCGCGGCGCCGCGCACGCGAGGAGCAGGGAAACGGGTCCTCAAGGTCTGACTCAACCCGCCTCGGACAGCACCTTCTGGCCGTACTCCCCGGTGACCAGGGCGACGAACTTCTTCGCAAGGTCCGGATTCGCGGAATCCTTTAGGACTGCGATGGAGCGGGACTCGCCGGCGATAGCAACCGGCTTCCCGTCGACCAGTTCGGCCTGCTCGGCCTTGACCATCTCGTTGTGGTCGTCCGACGCGAAGACGTCGGCCCGCGTCCCCTTGACCAGTTGCAGCACCAGGTCAGCGGAACTCCCGTAGGTGAATTCGACCGACGCCCCCGGGTTGTCCGTCTTGAACCGCCCCGCGAGGTCGGTGAACGGCGCCTTCAGCGACTCCGCTGCGAACACGGCGATCGACTGCTCGCCGGCGGTGTCTTTCGACGAGCCGCAGCCGACCAGCCCCATCGCCAGCAGAAGGGAAAAGACCACGGTAAGCGGTGCGAATCTGGTCACGGCCCAAACCCTAGGTCACCGAAGCGTCGCAGGTCGAAATCACCTGGCAACCGATTCGCGCGTCGGGTTTCGTCGAATTGCTACCGTCCAGTAACATCGTCGGCGGATCGCTGCCACGACGGCAGGGATCCCGCGCCAACAGGAGGTTATGACGATGGAGGTGCTGGTCACCGGCGGTGATACGGATCTGGGCCGCACAATTGCAGAGAGCTTCCGCGACGCGGGACACCGAGTGGTGATCACCGGCGCCCGTCGCGAAGACCTCGAAGTGGCGGCCAAGGAACTCGACGTCGACGCGATCGTGTGCGACAACACCGATCCGGCCAGTCTCGAAGAGGCCCGCACGCTCTTTCCGCACCACCTCGACACCATCGTCAACGTGCCCGCCCCGCGCTGGCGCGTCGGCGACCCGCGCACCTACACGCTGGCCGATCACGCGGCAGCCTGGCGCCACGCACTGGACTCCAGCCTGCTCTCGACAGTGCTGACCATGCAGGTCGTCGGCGACCATCTGCGCTCCGGCGGCTCGATCATCAGCGTGGTCCCGGAAAACCCGCGTGAGGGCAGCGCAGACGCCGCGATCAAGGCGGCCGTGTCGAATTGGACCGAGGGGCAGGCCACGCATTTCGGCACCAGGGGCATCACCGTCAACGCGGTGGCGTCCGGTCGCAGCGCGCAGGAGGGCTATGCCGGTCTCGGCAGCGCGGCGCCGGTGGCTGCCGAGATCGCCCGGTTGGCGCTCTTCTTGAGCACCCCGGCGGCTCGCCACATCACCGGCCAGACCATGCACGTCAGCAACGGCGCGCTCGCTCACGTCTAGCGGATATTCCCCCGTTCGCCGGAAGCTAAAGCGGGGTGACCGCCCCGCTTAGTTGTGGTTACGTGAGAGCGTGACCATCAAACTCGGACTTCAGATACCCAACTTCTCCTACGGCACCGGCGTCGCTGAGCTTTTCCCCACCGTCATCGCGCAGGCCCGCGAGGCTGAAACCGCCGGCTTCGACTCGGTCTTCGTGATGGACCACTTCTATCAACTGCCCGGCCTGGGCACGCCCGACCAACCGATGCTCGAGGCGTACACGGCGCTGGGTGCGCTGGCCACCGCAACCGAGCGCGTGCAACTGGGCACGCTGGTCACCGGCAACACCTACCGCAATCCAACGCTGCTGGCCAAGGCGATCACCACGCTGGACGTCATCAGTCAGGGCCGTGCCATCCTCGGCATCGGCACCGGCTGGTTCGAGCTCGAGCACGACTCACTCGGCTACAACTTCGGCACCTTCACCGACCGTTTCAACCGGTTGTACGAGTCGCTCGAAATCATCCTGCCGATGCTCGCAGGTGAGCGTCCGACATTCACCGGCAAGTACTACCGCACCCAGGAGGCGATGGCCGAGCCCCGCTACCGGGACCACATCCCGCTGATGATCGGGGGCAGCGGCGAAAAGAAGACCATTCCCTTGGCGGCCAAGCACTTCGACCATCTGAACATCATCGCCGGCTTCGACGAGCTCACACGGAAGGTGCGGGTCGTCAAGGAGAGCTGCGAGAAGATCGATCGCGACCCTGCCACGCTCGAGACCAGCACGCTCGTCATCGCGCTCATCGACGAGAACGTCACCGCCGAGGCGATCCCCGACGATTTCAAGCAGCAGGCGGTGTTCGGCGGCCCCGAACAGGTTGCGGAGCAGATCAAGACCAAGGTGCTCGACGCGGGCGTCGACGGCGTCATTCTCAGCCCCGTCACCAGCTTTTCGGGATATCACCCGGGGGCCATCACTGCGGTCGCGGAAAAGCTGAAGCCGCTTCTGGACGGTTAAACACGCTCTAGCGTGGCAAATCTCACCTAGTTGCCCGCTCCCCACGGGATGCGGGCGACTACGGTAGACGCTGTATTAGAACGTGAAGCCGTTCGAGGAGCGACAGCTGATGAGCCACCCCGGAGCTACCCCGTCTGACCGGCACAAGGTAGTCATCATTGGGTCGGGGTTCGGTGGGTTGACTGCCGCCAAGGCCCTCAAACGAGCCGATGTCGACATCAAGATCATCGCCAAGACGACGCACCACCTGTTCCAGCCGCTGTTGTATCAGGTGGCGACCGGAATCATCTCCTCAGGCGAGATTGCGCCGCCCACCCGGATGATCCTTCGTAAGCAGAAGAACGCCCAGGTGCTACTGGGTGAAGCCACCCACATCGACTTGGCCAAGAAGTCCGTCAGGTCGAAACTGCTCGGCCACACCTATGTGACGCCTTACGACACATTGATCGTGGCCGCAGGTGCCGGCCAGTCGTACTTCGGCAACGACCATTTCGCCGAGTTCGCGCCGGGCATGAAGTCCATCGACGATGCGCTGGAGCTGCGCGGCCGTATCCTCGGTGCTTTCGAACAGGCCGAGCGGTCCAGCGATCCGGCACGACAAGAAAAGCTGCTGACGTTCGTCGTGGTCGGCGCGGGTCCGACCGGCGTGGAAATGGCAGGTCAGATCGCCGAGCTCTCCGACTACACCCTCAAGGGCGCGTTCCGGCACATCGACTCGTCCAAGGCCAGGGTGATCCTGCTCGACGCTGCGCCCGCGGTGCTGCCGCCGATGGGCGAGAAGCTCGGCAAGAAGGCGCAGGCGCGGCTCGAGAAGATGGGTGTCGAGATTCAGCTCAATGCGATGGTCACCGACGTCGACCGCAACGGCATCACGGTCAAGGATCCGGACGGCACCACTCGGCGCATCGAATGCGCGACGAAGGTCTGGTCGGCGGGTGTGTCGGCCAGTCCTCTGGGCAAGCAGATGGCTGATCAGTCCACCGCGGAGGTAGACCGCGCCGGACGCCTCAAGGTAGGGCCCGATCTGTCGGTTCCCGGCTATCCGAACGTCTTCGTGATCGGCGACATGGCCGCCGTGGAGGGCGTGCCCGGGATGGCCCAGGGCGCGATTCAGGGTGGAAAGTACGTCGCGAACACGATCAAGGCCGAACTGCAGGGTGCCGATCCCTTCGAGCGGGAGCCGTTCGACTACTTCGACAAAGGCTCGATGGCGACCGTGTCGCGATTCTCTGCGGTGGCGCAGATCGGCCCGCTCGAGTTCGGTGGTTTCATCGCCTGGCTCGCGTGGCTGATGCTGCACCTCATCTATCTCGTTGGATTCCGGCGGAAGATCACCACGCTGCTGTCGTGGACGGTGACGTTCCTCGGCCGCGCTCGCGGGAATCTGTACATCACCGAGCAGCAGGCTTATGCGCGCACCCGAATCGAGGAACTCGAGGAGATCGCCGCGGCCGTCGAAGGCGAGAAGGCGGCGAGTTAGCCGGACGACGATCAAGCGGCGAGGCGCGCGCCGCGTTGAGGAGTCCGGCGATCCCTTTTAGCCGGACGACGATCAAGCGGCGAGGCGCGCGCCGCGTTGTGGGGGTACCTCCCACGCGAAGCGTAGGGGGAAAGTCCGGCGATCTGATCTAGACGGGTTTCAATCGCTGACCCTGCCAGGTGGCCAGGCTGCCGCCACCGGCGAGTTGCAGTACCGTGCCCAGCGCATCGGCGGCGACGTCGGGATAGCGCAGTTCGCTCACCGACGCCAGCGGTGCGGCGATCAGGTCGTGGGTCAACGCATCCCCGCCGAGCTCGATCCGGTGTCGCAACAGCGCTTGGCCGTCCACGTCGGCGTGCAGTGAACCCGACCAAAAGCCTTGTCGCTCATCGGATCTGCCGATCTGAACGCGTTCGCGTAGTCGGACGCGGCCTGCTGCGGTGACCGACATCCGCGTCGACGTCGTATGTCGCGATGCCCCCGCGACCACTGTGGGTTCCGGGTCGATGTCGAGATCACCCGCCACCTCGAGGTGCCAGTGCGCGGTCGACTCCGCGGTGGCACGCCCGGGCAGGGTGACGGTGGCCGCGGCGCTGCGCACGCGCAGCCGGGCACCCGGTTCGACGATCACCCGCAGCGCGATGGTGTCACCGCCGAGCGGCGTTGCGGCCGTCGACACCAGATGCACGGTGTCCGGTTCGGTGTTGCGCACGGCGACCCCGCCCGCGCATTCGATCCGCGGTTGCCTGCCGGGTCGCGCGACGATCAGAACATCGGAGTGCACTAGACGGCCTGGGCGACCCGTAGCTGGGCGCGCACCCACGACTTCACCGGCGCGGCGGACGGGTCGTCGGTCAGTGAGATCAACACCGTCGGGCGGTCACCGCGCGCCGCGGCGGCATCGCGCCGCATCACGCCGAGGTCGGCGCCGACCAGCGGGGCCAGGTCGGTCTTGTTCACCACGAGCAGATCGGAGTAGGTAACCCCCGGGCCGCCTTTGCGCGGCACCTTGTCGCCGCCCGCAACGTCGACGACGAAGATCTGCACGTCGACCAGGCCCGACGAGAAGGTGGCGGTGAGGTTGTCCCCGCCGGATTCCACCAGGATCAGGTCGAGCACGTCGTGCACGGCGATCAGATCCTCGATGGCGTCCAGGTTGGCGGTGATGTCGTCGCGGATCGCGGTGTGCGGGCAGCCGCCGGTCTGCACCGCGGCGATCCGGTCATCGGGCAGCACCGCATGCCTGCGCAGGAAGTCGGCGTCCTCGGTGGTGTAGATGTCGTTGGTCAGCACCGCCAGCGACAGATCGTCGCGCAGTTCGCGGCACAGCGCCGCGACCAGTGCGGTCTTGCCCGATCCGACCGGACCGCCGACGCCCACGCGCAACGGCTCCCCCACCGTCCGCTTGCGCTTCGGCCGGTGCGGATGGTGTGGCTCGCCGTCGACGAAATGCGGTGCCATGGTCATCCTTTCAGGAGGCGAACAGCGGACGCTCGCGTTCGCTGTGCCGCTGGGCAAGCACGTCGAGCAAGGGGTCGGAAAGATCGGCGAGCTCTTTGCATGCCATCTCGGCGATCTGGTCGCACATCGCCGACAACTCGAATGTCGCCGTCGCGACGTCGCCGGGGTCCAGTGCCAGCAGGCGTTGCGCGGCGGTCGCCGAGCCGGTCATGGTGGTGTAGACGACAGACAACGCGGTGTGGTGTGGGGTCATCCCGCTGGCTGTGCCGACGGCGCCGGCGGCGACCGCGAGGTGGGGGGTGACGCCGAGCGCATCCCAGTCATCGTCGGGCCACACTCGGCGCGCCAGCCTGGCCAGCCCGCGCCCCTGCGCGCGTGATGCCTGCCGGGCGGCGGGAGCCGGTGTGCGAGCGTCGGTTTCGCGGTCGGCCGTGGTGAACGACAGCGACCGGGTGTGCACCGCGGCGGCCAGCGACGCGGTCACCAGTCCCTGGGTGGCGATGCGGCGGCGCAGGAAAGCCCGCAGCGTCGGGAGGTCGACGACCAAGCCACTGGTCACTGCTTCCTCGACTCCACCGGAATGCACATGGCCGCCGGTCGGCAGCCGGGAGTCGGCCAAGGCCAGCAGCGTCGCCAAACCCGCCATCAGAACAGGAAATACCGTTGGGCCATCGGCAGTTCGGCGGCCGGCTGCTCTTGCCACACCTCGCCGTCGATGCGCACGGTGAACGTGTCCGGCTCCACGTCGATCCGCGGCAGCGCGTCGTTGAGCGGCATGTCTGCCTTCCCGATCCTGCGGACATCGCGCACGGGCAGCAGCCGGCGGTTGACAGCCAGCCGGTCGGCGAGCTTGTCCTCGATCGCCTGCGGCGACACGAAATGCACCGACGTGGCGGCGGCCGCGGCGGGCGCCGCCCCGAACATGGGCCGCGGCAGCACCGGCTGCGGCGTCGGGATCGACGCGTTCGCATCACCCATCGCCGCCCAGGCGATCATGCCGCCCTTGAGCACGGCGTGTGGGCGGACCCCGAAGAAGGCGGGCTCCCACAGCACCAGGTCGGCGAGCTTGCCGACCTCGACCGAACCGATCTCGCCGTCCAGCCCGTGCGCGATCGCCGGGCAGATGGTGTATTTCGCGATGTAGCGGCGGGCGCGGGTGTTGTCCGCGGCACCATCACCATCGAGTGCGCCGCGGCGGCGCTTCATGACGTGGGCGGTCTGCCAGGTGCGCAGCACGACCTCGCCGATGCGGCCCATGGCTTGGGCGTCGCTGCCGATCATCGAGATCGCGCCGATATCGTGCAACAGGTCCTCGGCGGCGATGGTCGACGGCCGGATGCGACTTTCGGCGAACGCGAGATCCTCAGGGACGCTTGGGTTCAGGTGATGGCACACCATCAGCATGTCGAGGTGCTCGTCGAGGGTGTTGACGGTGTGCGGCCGCGTCGGGTTCGTCGAACTCGGCAGCACATGAGGTTCGCCGGCAACGGTGATGATGTCGGGTGCGTGGCCGCCGCCTGCGCCCTCGGTGTGGTAGGCGTGGATGGACCGACCGTCGATGGCGCCGAGGGTGTTCTCCACGAAACCCAACTCGTTGAGGGTGTCGGTGTGAATGTTCACCTGCACCCCGGCGGCCTCGGCGACGTTGAGGCAAGCGTCGATCGCGGCGGGCGTGGTTCCCCAGTCCTCGTGGAGCTTGAATCCGGCCGCGCCGCCGCGCAATTGCTCCCACATCGCCTCGCTGCTGACGGTGTTGCCCTTGCCGAGCAGCGCGACGTTCAGCGGCCAGTGGTCGAGCGACTCGAGGATCCGGGCGAGGTGCCATGCGCCGGGCGTGACCGTGGTCGCCTTGCTGCCCTCCGCAGGACCGGTTCCGCCCGCGACGATGGTGGTGATGCCGCCGCCGAGCGCCTCTTCCATGATCTGCGGGCAGATCAGGTGGACGTGACAGTCGATGGCGCCTGCCGTCACGATCCGGCCGTTACCGGCAATCACCTCCGTCGACGGCCCGACCACCAGGTCGGGGTGCACGCCGGTCATGGTGTCGGGGTTGCCGGCCTTACCGATCGCGACGATTCGACCGTCGCGAATCCCGATGTCGGCCTTGATGATCCCCCAGTAGTCGATGATCACCGCCCCGGTGATAACGGTGTCGGGTGCGCCGTCGGCCCGGGTGGCGCGCCCCTGCCCCATCGACTCACGCAACACCTTGCCACCGCCGAACACCGCCTCCTCGCCCGCCAGGCCGGGGCCGCCGCAGCGGTCTTCGGTGATCTCGACGAACAGATCGGTATCGGCCAGCCGGATCCGGTCGCCGGTCGTGGGCCCGAACAACGCCGCGTAGCGGGCTCTGGAAAGCTCGGTCATGACACGTCCAGACGACCGGGCGGGTTCAGGCTCAGCCCGTGCACCTCACGTGTGCCGCTCAGGGGAACCAGCGAAACATGCTGGGCGACACCGGGTTCGAAGCGCACGGCGGTACCGGCCGGGATGTCGAGCCGATGGCCGTGGGCCGCGGCACGATCGAAGTCGAGCGCCGCGTTGGCCTGCGGCAGGTGCACATGGCTGCCGACCTGAACTGCGCGGTCACCGGTGTTGACGACGTCCATGCTGAGTCGCGGCGCACCCGGATTGATGACGATATCCCCATCGCCGTATACGGTTTCGCCCGGCGCCCACTCAGGCTGTTCTGCTCCTCGCGTGCGCAGTCCGCGATCCGCCTGCGGCTTCTCGCTGGTCATGGGATTGGGTGATGGACGGTGACGAGTTTGGTGCCGTCCGGAAACGTCGCCTCCACCTGCACGTCGTGCAGCATCTCGGGGACACCCTCCATGACGTCGTCGCGGGCGAGCACCTCGCGACCGCTGACCATCAACTCGGCGACGGTGCGCCCGTCGCGCGCACCCTCGAGCAGATGGTCGGTGAGAACAGCGACGGCTTCTGGATGATTGAGACGCAGGCCGCGTTCTCGACGGCGCCGGGCAAGATCGGCCGCGTACGAGATCAGCAGCCGATCCTGTTCGTGCGGGCTCAGACGCATAGTGGGGGATGCTGCCACGGGTCACGCGAGTCCGCAGCGCACAGGCCTTGCGCTACTCCTGCGGGAGGTTCTGCAGTCGCACCTGTCCGCGTGCCACCACACGGTCCTGGTCGTCGGTGATTGTGATCAGCCACAGCTGTTGACGTCTGCCCCGGTGTATCGGCGTCGACACCGCCGTCACCCGGCCCGATCTGATCGCCCGCAGGAAGTCGGTGTTGTTGTTGACGCCGACGACGATGCCGCCGCCGTTCTCGGCCAACCAGACCGCTCCCGACACACTCGCCAGACTTTCGACGATCGAGCAGTACACCCCGCCGTGCACGATGCCCCACGGCTGCAGCAGCTTGTCGGTGATCTCGAGTTCGGCGCGACCGCCATCGGTGGTGAGGTCGACGTACTGGAGGCCGAGTTCGCTGTCGAAACCCTTGCCGAGATCGCCTAGAGGCACAGATGACACGCACATGTGTCTACACGGTGAAGTCCCAACGCCCGCAGCGGCCCTCGCGGCATGGCCGGGAAATTGGTGGGCGGGCCCCGCGCCGGTGACGCGGGACCCGCCTCGAGTGGACCGGGAGTCTCTGCAGCCCTCAGGACTCCGGTTCGGTCCGGTGGATCTGACAGCCAGAATAGGCAAGGCTTTCCTAATTAAGCAAGCCCTTCCCTTCGCGCAGCCGGGTCGCGCCGCGAACCGGCATCCCGAAGCCGACGAGCGCGTCGAGCACAGCCTGCCCTCGGCGCATGCCGGTCAGCTCGCTGGATCGGGCCAGCAGCGGAATGTGCGTCGCGGCACCGACGACCGCAGCGCCGACGATGTGCCACATCGACGTCGGCGAGATGGCCTCGTCGGTGACCTCGCAGATGCCGGCGAACAGCGGCGCGAGCGCCCGGTGGCTGCGGTGGGCGACCCACGTGGTCAGGGCCGCCTCGCTGGGCAGGCGGACCATTCCGTGGCGGGCGAAGTGCGCGGCACCCGCGTCAGCGCACTCGGCGAAGAAGGGGTCGTCGGGCAGTGCCCGCAGCGTCGGATCGGCGACGCCGACCCAGTCGATCGCGCCCTCGGAGTCGACGTGCACCCACAGGTTCTCCAGACCCGTGTCCCAAGCCCGCCCCTCCAGCACGAGAAGTGGAATCACCCGCCCGATCACGACATGAGCCATCGTCGCGGCAAGCTGTTGGGCGGCGGCCACCGGGCTGTCCATCTCGTGCGCGCTGACCTCGAACATCTCGCGCAGCCGCGCCGTGGTGAGCGCCTCGTGCAGCGGCCACCATCGCCGGCGGGAGAGGTCCGACATCACCGCGACGCCGTACACGCGCGGGCACTCGGGATAGAGCTCGCGCAACCGCCTGCTGGACTCGTGCAACGGCAGCGTCCGCGCGATGGCCATGCCCGCGATCAGCGGATCGTCGACTACAACTGTCACGACACCTCCCGAAGTGCGAGTTAGGTTAGCCTTACTATAATCACGATCATGTGGGCCGCCACCCTTGTGATCGGACTCACAACCAGGTATCTGAACGGGCGATGAGCGGTGTGAACGCCGCGCGTAGTGCCCGTGGAGCGGAGACTTCGATTTGCATACGACGCACGGTAGTAACGGCGTAGTACGCTGGAACAATCACTCTTTTGGAGATGAGCGGAATATGGCCAAGTTAACGCGTTTAGGGGATCTCGAACGCGCGGTGATGGACCACCTGTGGGCATCGCGCGATCCCCAAACCGTGCGCCAGGTCCACGAGGCGCTCTCGGCCGAACGCGACCTGGCGTACACCACGATCATGACCGTGCTCCAGCGGTTGGCCAAGAAGAACCTGGTGGTTCAGCATCGCGACGACCGCGCGCACCGGTATGCGCCGACGCACGGCCGTGACGAACTGGTCGCGGGGCTGATGGTCGACGCGCTCGACCAAGCCGCCGATTCCGGTAGCCGGGAAGCCGCGCTCGTCCATTTCGTCGAGCGGGTGGGCGCGGATGAGGCCGCCGCGCTTCGGCGCGCGCTCGCCGAGTTGGAAACCAAGCACCAAATGCCCCCATCCAGTGGCGGTCCGGGCTCTCCCTGAGGGACACTGACAGCGTGCCCGCCCTGGCCTTCACTCTCGTCGCGCTGTTGCTGGTCGGGCCCGTTCCGGCTGTGCTGGCCCGCGCGACATGGCCGATGCGGGCACCACGGGCCGCAATCGTGTTGTGGCAGTCGATCGCTCTGGCGGCGGTGCTGTCGGCGTTCAGTGCTGGTATCGCCATCGCCAGCAGACTCTTCGTGCCGGGTCCCGACGGCAGGCCGACGGCGACCATCACGAGCGAAATCGAGGCGCTCGGCTGGCCGCTGTGGGTCGCCTACGTCCTGGTCTTCGCGCTCACCCTGCTGATCGGCGCCAGGCTCACCCTTGCCGTCATCGCGGTGGCCATCGCGACGCGGCGCCGCAGGGCACATCATCGAATGGTCGTCGACCTGGTGGGCAAGTCGCAGAAAAGCGGGCTGCGCGTCCTGGATGTGGCGGAGCCCCTGGCGTATTGCCTGCCCGGCGTACGCAGCCGCGTCGTGGTCAGCGAGGGCACCCTGACCACGTTGGCGGACAAGGAGATCACCGCGATCCTGTCCCACGAACGGGCCCATCTCCGGGCCCGGCACGATCTGGTGCTCGAGATGTTCACCGCCGTGCACGCCGCGTTCCCCCGGTTCGTCCGCAGCGCCAACGCGCTCGATGCGGTGCGACTGCTCATCGAAATGCTCGCCGACGACGCCGCGGTGCGCGCCGCAGGCCCGACTCCCCTGGCCCGTGCCCTGGTGGCGGTTGCGACGGGCCGTACCCCGGCCGGCGCACTGGCCGCAGGCGGCCCGACCACGGTATTGCGGGTACGCCGCCTCGGCGGCCGCGGCAACAGCATCGTCCTGGCGATCGGGGCGTATCTGGCCGCCGCGGCCGTGCTCGTCGTGCCGACGGTCGCGCTGGCCGTTCCGTGGCTGACCGAGCTCCATCGACTCTTCATCGCGTAGGCGGCAGTTCCGCCGAAGTTTTCGCCTGACAACAAAACAACGAAAGGGCTGTCTGTGAGCTCGTCTGAATCGACCAACGGCACCGCGCAGATCGGCGTCACCGGCCTGGCCGTGATGGGATCCAACATCGCGCGCAACTTCGCCCACCACGGTTACACCGTCGCGCTGCACAACCGCTCCGTGGCCAAGACGGACGCGTTGCTCGACGAGCACGGGTCCGAGGGCACGTTCGTGCGCACCGAGACGATGGCCGAATTCGCCGCGGCGCTGCAGAAGCCGCGGCGCGCCCTGATCATGGTCAAGGCGGGCGACCCGACCGATGCCGTCATCAACGAGCTCGCCGACGTCTTCGAAGAGGGCGACATCATCATCGACGGCGGAAACGCGTTGTACACCGACACGATTCGCCGCGAGAAGGCCATGCGGGAGCGCGGCCTGCACTTCGTCGGTGCAGGCATCTCCGGCGGCGAGGAAGGTGCGCTCAACGGCCCGTCGATCATGCCGGGCGGACCCGCGGAATCCTATGAGTCGCTGGGCCCGTTGCTGGAGGAAATCTCCGCCCACGTCGACGGTGTGCCGTGCTGCACCCATATCGGTCCGGACGGCGCCGGACACTTCGTGAAGATGGTGCACAACGGCATCGAGTATTCCGACATGCAGCTCATCGGCGAGGCCTATCAGCTGTTGCGCGACGGCCTCGGCAAATCGGCGGGCGAGATCGCCGACGTCTTCGACGAGTGGAACAAGGGTGACCTCGACAGCTTCCTTGTCGAGATCACCGCGAAGGTGCTGCGCCAGACCGACGCCAGGACCGGCAAGCCGCTCGTCGATGTGATCCTCGACGAGGCCGAGCAGAAGGGCACCGGCCGCTGGACGGTGAAGTCCGCGCTCGATCTCGGTGTCCCGGTCACAGGCATCGCCGAGGCCGTCTTCGCTCGCGCGCTGTCCGGATCCGTTGCCCAGCGGAAGGCCACCACCGGCCTGGCGTCGGGTGAGCTCGGCGATAAGCCCGGCGACGTCGAGAAATTCACCGAGGACGTCCGGCAGGCGCTGTATGCCTCCAAGATCGTCGCCTATGCCCAGGGCTTCAACCAGATCCAGGCCGGCAGTGCCGAATACGACTGGGGCATCACCCCCGGCGACCTCGCCACCATCTGGCGCGGCGGGTGCATCATCCGGGCCAAGTTCCTCAACCGGATCAAGGACGCGTTCGACGAAGACCCCGACCTGCCGACGTTGATCGTGGCGCCCTACTTCCGCAGCGCCATCGAGTCCGCGATCGACAGCTGGCGTCGCGTGGTGGTGGCGGCGACCCAGCTCGGCGTGCCCATTCCCGGCTTCAGCTCGGCCCTGTCGTACTACGACGCGTTGCGCACCGAACGGCTGCCCGCCGCACTCACGCAGGGTCTTCGTGACTTCTTCGGGGCGCACACCTACGGCCGCATCGACGAAGACCCGGGCAAGAAGTTCCACACGCTGTGGAGCGGCGATCGCAGCGAAGTACCTGCGTAGCGTCAATTCTGCGGGCAGATCGTGAAGCCGCCCCCCGATGAGCGATCTCTCAGCAGGATCGGCGCAAAACTAGACTGGTCGGCGATGAGATTCCTGGACGGCCACAGGCCACCGTACGACCTGACCTACAACGACGTCTTCATCGTCCCCGGTCGGTCGGACGTGGCGTCGCGCTTCGACGTCGACCTCTCGACGTCGGACGGTTCGGGCACCACGATTCCCGTCGTAGTGGCCAACATGACGGCGGTCGCCGGACGTCGGATGGCCGAGACGATCGCGCGTCGCGGCGGCATAGTGGTTGTGCCGCAAGACCTTCCAATCTCAGCCGTCAAGGAGACCGTCGACTTCGTCAAGAGCCGCGACCTTGTCGTCGACACGCCGGTGACGCTGGTGCCCGACGACTCCGTTTCCGACGCGACCGCCCTGATCCACAAACGCGCGCACGGTGCCGCGGTGGTGGTCTTCGAGGGCCGACCCATCGGCCTGGTCACCGAGGCCAACTGCGTGGGCGTGGACCGCTTCACTCGCGTCCGCGACATCGCGGTCACCGATTTCGTCACCGCGTCCGTGGGCACGGACCCGCGCAAGGTCTTCGACCTGCTCGAACACGCCGCGGTCGACGTTGCGGTGATGACCGGGGCGGACGGCACCCTGGCCGGTGTGCTGACCCGCACCGGGGCGATCCGCGCCGGGATCTACACACCCGCCGTCGACGCCCGCGGCCGGTTGCGGATCGCCGCGGCGATCGGAATCAACGGCGACGTCGGCGCCAAGGCCCGCGCACTGGCCGAGGCGGGCGTCGACGTGCTGGTGGTCGACACTGCGCACGGCCACCAGGTCAAGATGCTGGACACGATCGCGTCGGTCGCCTCGCTCGAGTTGGGCCTGCCGCTGGTGGCGGGCAACGTGGTGTCCGCCGGGGGCACCCGCGACCTGATCAGCGCCGGAGCGTCCATCGTCAAGGTCGGCGTGGGACCCGGCGCGATGTGCACCACCAGGATGATGACCGGTGTCGGCCGTCCGCAATTCTCCGCGGTGGTCGAGTGTGCCGCGGCGGCAAGACAACTCGGTGCCCACGTCTGGGCCGACGGCGGCGTGCGCCATCCGCGCGACGTCGCGCTGGCCCTGGCGGCCGGTGCGTCCAATGTGATGATCGGATCCTGGTTCGCGGGCACCTACGAGTCGCCCGGTGACCTCATGCGCGACCGCGAGGACCAGCCGTACAAAGAGAGCTACGGCATGGCGTCCAAGCGGGCGGTCGCCGCGAGGACCGCGGGCGACGGTTCCTTCGACCGGGCCCGCAAGGCCCTGTTCGAGGAAGGGATCTCCACGTCGCGGATGGGCCTGGACCCGTCGCGCGGCGGCGTGGAGGACCTCCTTGACCACATCACCTCCGGGGTCCGCAGCACGTGCACCTATGTCGGGGCCGACAACCTCGCGGAACTCCACGACAAGGTCGTGCTGGGTGTTCAATCGGCGGCGGGTTTCGCTGAAGGTCATCCGCTACCGACGGGCTGGTGAATCAGGCGATCGCCGCCGACCGGCTAACATAATGCTTTCATCACCGCTGAACAGAAAGGCAACTCGTGCCGCAGGCACCCGTTGAGGCCGTGAGCTTCCGGGCCGAGCGGCCGGCCCCGATGCCGGGAAATTCGACCGGGACGCGATGAGCGTCACCTACACGCTGTTGGCCCTGCTGGCCTTCGTCGTCCTCACGATCGGGACGGCGGTCTTCGTTGCCGCCGAGTTCTCGCTGACGGCGCTGGAGCGCAGCACCGTCGACGCCAACGCCCGCACCGGCGGCAAGCGCGACCACATGGTGCAGCGTGCCCACAAGACGTTGTCCTTCCAGCTGTCCGGTGCGCAGGTCGGCATTTCGGTGACCACGCTGATCACCGGCTATCTCGCCGAGCCGCTGATCGCCCGGCTGCTGGAGCCGGCCTTCGCGGCGCTCGCACTGACCGAGAGCATCGCGGGCGGCCTGGCCCTGGGCCTGTCTCTGTTGATCGCCACCTCGGTCTCGATGGTCTTCGGCGAGCTGGTCGCGCAGTATCTCGCGGTGGCCAAGCCGCTGGAGACGGCCCGCATCGTGGCCGGGCCACAGGTGCTGTTCTCGATGCTGTTCACCCCGCTGATCAAGCTGACCAATGGCACCGCCAACTGGATCCTGCGCCGGCTCGGGATCGAGCCGGCCGAGGAACTGCGCTCGGCGCGTTCGCCGCAGGAGCTCGGGTCGTTGGTGCGCAACTCCGCACGCCGCGGCGCCCTCGACGCGACCACCGCGGCACTGGTGGACCGGTCGCTGCAGTTCGGGTCGCGAACCGCGGAAGAGCTGATGACACCGCGGTCCAAGATCGAGGCGTTGCAGGCCGACGAGAACGTCGCCGACTTGGTCGTGATGGCGATGGAGACCGGCTACTCCAGGTTCCCGATAGTGGCCGGCGACCTGGACGAGACGATCGGCTTTGTGCACGTCAAGCAGGTCTTCGAGGTGCCGCCCGACGACCGGCCGAACACCGCGCTGGCCGGTCTGGCCACCCGGGTGCCGGTGGTGCCCTCGACGCTCGACGGGGACGACGTGATGGCTCAAGTGCGCGCCAGCGGGCTGCAGACCGTGCTGGTGGCCGACGAGTACGGCGGCACTGCCGGCATGGTGACGATGGAAGACCTGATCGAGGAGATCGTCGGCGACGTGCGCGACGAACACGACGACGTCACGCCCGACGTGCTGCGGATGAGCCGCGACCGCTGGCGCGTGTCCGGCCTGTTGCGCATCGACGAAGTGGCCCAGAACGCCGGATTTCGGGCTCCCGAAGGCGAATACGAAACCATCGGCGGCCTGGTCATGCAGGAGCTGGGTCACATTCCCAAGCCGGGTGAGGCGGTAGAGCTCACGGCGTTCGATCCCGACGGCCCGATCGACGATCCGGTGCGCTGGCTGGCATCGGTGGTTCGGATGGACGGCAGGCGCATCGACCTGCTCGAGCTGACCAGGCTGGGCCGGGCCGGCGAGTCCCCCGATCGGGAGGACGAGCGCTGATGGGCGACATCTTCGGGGTGCTGCTGACCGTTCTGCTGCTCGCGGCGAACGCCTTCTTCGTCGGGGCGGAGTTCGCGCTGATCTCGGCGCGCCGCGACCGGCTGGAAGCCCTCGCCGAACAGGGCAAGCGCCGCGCCGTGACGGTGATCCGGGCCGGCCAGAACTTGTCGGTGATGCTGGCGGGCGCGCAGTTGGGCATCACGATCTGCTCGATCCTGCTCGGCCGCGTCGGCGAACCCGCGGTGGCTCACCTGCTCGAGACGCCGTTCGACCTGCTCGGCGTGCCGGACGCGGTGCTGCACACGGTGTCGTTCGTCATCGCGATCACGATCGTCGTGGTGCTCCACGTTCTGCTCGGCGAGATGGTGCCGAAGAACATCGCGATCGCCGGCCCCGAATCGGCGGCCATGCTGCTCGTTCCGCCATACCTGGCCTGGGTCCGGCTGGCCCGGCCCGTCATCGCGGTCTATGACTGGTGCGCGCACATGACGCTGCGCGCCGTCGGCATCAAGGCCAGACCCGAACTGGAGAACACGGTTTCGACGGTCGAGCTGTCCGAGATGATCGCGGAGTCGTTGTCGGAAGGACTACTCGACCCCGAGGAGCACAACCGGTTGTCGCGCGCCCTGCAGATCCGCACCCGGGTCGTCGCCGACGTGGCCACCCCGCTCAGCGAGGTGCACGCCGTGCCCGCGGCCGACGACTCCGGCCCCACCCTGCGCGCGATCCAGCAGGCGCTCGAGGAAAGCGGCTACTCGCGGTTCCCGATCACCGGCGCAGGCGGGCGGTTCATCGGCTACATCCACATCAAGGACGTGCTGCGGTTGGTCAACGACGCCGACGCGGTCATCGACCTGTCGATGGTCCGGCCGCTGCCGCAGGTGCCGGCCTCTCTGCCGCTGCCCGATGCATTGTCGCGGCTGCGCCGCAGCAACAGTCACCTCGCGCTGGTCACCGCCGCCAACGGCGACGTGACCGCGATGGTTGCCCTCGAGGACCTGGTCGAGGACCTCGTCGGCACGATGCGTCACCGGACCCACGGTGGCTGACTCGCTGCTCGCCGAGGCGGACTGGACGGTCCGTGCGCGGGCTCACCGGCGCCGGGTGGAGAGATTCCTCACACCGCACCTGCGGCGCGCGCAGGCCGGTGAAGCACATCCGGTGTGGGACTTCCTGTTTCGCTACTACAGTCTGCGACCGCGCCAGCTCCGCGTCTGGCATCCCGGCTACGGCATGGTGCTCGGCGGACCGGACGGCGCGGCGCGGCGCTACCGCAACCGCACCGGCTACGGACCTCATCCCGCCGGTGTGACGGTGACGTTCGCGCACCTGCGGTCCCGCGTGGACACCGTGCGCTTCATCGGGGAACTGCTGAGCGCGACGGCGGCCCGCTCCCCCAGCATGAGGTGCTTCGGCATGCACGAATGGGCGATGGTGTACCGTGCGCCGACGGTGCGACACGAACGGGTTCCCCTGCGTTTGGGATCGGCTGGGACCGATGCGGTGGTCGAGTCAATGCCGTTGCGGTGTACGCACTTCGACGCGTTCCGGTTCTTCACCGAGCCCGCCGTTGCCCGGAACACGGGCACACCGTCGCGTGGTGACCAGTCACGGTGGGAGCAGCCGGGCTGCGTGCACGCCAACATGGATCTGTACAAGTGGTGCTACAAGCTGGGTCCCCTGATCGAGTCGGAGTTGTTGATCGAGGCTCTGGAGCTGGCCGCCGACGCCCGCGAGCTCGATATGCGCGCGAGCCCCTACGACCTCGCCGCATACGGCTTCGAGCCGATCGCCGTCGAAACACCGGCCGGCCGCGCCGCCTACGTCCGCGCGCAACACGACATCGCCACGCGGGCGGCGCCGCTGCGGGCCGCCATCGCCGGTCGGTGTGACCAATTGCTGACCACAGCGCTGGCCGCCGCCCGCGATTAGCCCTGCTACCCGCGGGTAAGCTGGACCAGCGGCAGAGCGCCACGTAGCCGAGGGAGGAACACTATGACCGAGCGTGTGACGGTGGGTAACCTGCGCGTCGCCCAGACGTTGTACGACTTCGTCAACAACGAGGCGCTACCCGGTACCGACATCGATCCCGACACCTTCTGGTCGGGTGTCGACAAGGTCGTCGCCGACCTGACCCCGAAGAACCAGGATCTGCTCGCCCGCCGCGACGAACTGCAGGCCCAGATCGACAAGTGGCACCGGCACCGGGTCATCGAACCGCTCGACCCCGAGGCCTACAAGCAGTTCCTCACCGAGATCGGCTACCTGCAGCCGGACCCCGGCGACTTCACCATCACCACCTCGGGTGTCGACGACGAGATCACCACCACGGCGGGTCCGCAACTGGTGGTGCCCGTGCTCAACGCCCGGTTCGCCCTCAACGCCGCCAACGCCCGGTGGGGCTCGCTGTATGACGCCCTGTACGGCACCGACGTCATCCCGGAGGACGACGGCGCGGAGAAGACGTCGGAATACAACAAGGTGCGCGGCGACAAGGTGATCGCCTACGCCCGCGGCTTCCTGGACGAGGCGGTGCCGCTGGAGTCGGGATCATGGGCCGACGTCACCGGCCTGAGCGTCGACGACGGCCGCCTTCAGGTGGACACCGGTGACGGGGCGGTCGGCCTGGCCGATCCGGACAAGTTCCTCGGCTACACCGGTGAGCTGGGCTCACCCGAGTGGTCGGTGCTGCTGGTGAACAACGGCCTGCACATCGAGATCCTGATCGACCCGCAGTCCCCCGTCGGCTCGACCGACAAGGCCGGTATCAAGGATGTGGTGCTCGAGTCGGCCGTGACCACGATTTTCGACTTCGAGGACTCGGTGGCCGCGGTCGACGCCGACGACAAGGTGCTCGGGTACCGCAACTGGCTCGGGCTGAACAAGGGTGACCTCTCCGAAGAGGTCACCAAGGGCGGCAAGACCTTCACCCGCACGCTCAACGAGGACCGCACGTACAAGACGCCGGACGGCGGGGAACTCACGGTGCCGGGCCGCAGCCTGCTGTTCGTCCGCAACGTGGGCCACCTGATGACCAACGACGCGATCGTCGACGCGGACGGCAACGAAGTGCCGGAAGGCATCCAGGACGCGTTGTTCACCAGCCTGATCGCGATCCACGGACTGAAGGCCGGTGACGGCAACGGTCCGCTCCTGGCAAGCCGGGCGGGTTCGATCTACATCGTCAAGCCGAAGATGCACGGACCCGACGAGGTGGCGTTCACCGTCGAACTGTTCAGCCGTGTCGAGGACGTGCTCGGGCTGCCGCCCACCACGATCAAGGTCGGCATCATGGACGAGGAGCGCCGCACCACCCTCAACCTGAAGGCGTGCATCAAGGCTGCGGCTGATCGTGTGGTGTTCATCAACACCGGCTTCCTCGACCGCACCGGCGACGAGATACACACGTCGATGGAGGCGGGCCCGATGATCCGCAAGGGCGCCATGAAGGGCACCACGTGGATCAAGGCCTACGAGGACGCGAACGTCGATACGGGTCTGGCAACCGGCTTCTCGGGTAAGGCCCAGATCGGCAAGGGCATGTGGGCGATGACCGAGTTGATGGCCGACATGGTCGAGCAGAAAATCGGACAGCCGAAGGCGGGTGCCACCACCGCGTGGGTCCCGTCGCCTACCGCGGCCACCCTGCACGCCATGCACTACCACCAGGTGGATGTGTTCGAGGTGCAGAAGGAGCTGGCGGGCAAGACCCGCACCACGGTCGACGAACTGCTCGCCATTCCACTGGCCAAGGAATTGGCGTGGGCGCCGGAGGAGATCCGTGAAGAGGTCGACAACAACTGCCAGTCGATCCTCGGCTACGTGGTGCGCTGGATCGACGCCGGTGTCGGCTGTTCCAAGGTGCCCGACATCCACGACGTCGCGCTGATGGAGGACCGCGCAACGCTGCGCATCTCCAGCCAGCTGCTCGCGAACTGGCTGCGACACGGGGTGATCACCGAGGAAGACGTCAAGGCAAGCCTGCGCCGAATGGCCGCGAAGGTCGACGAGCAGAACGCGGCCGATCCGGAGTTTCGGCCGATGGCGCCGGACCCCGACGCCAGCATCGCCTTCCAGGCGGCGCAGGAGTTGATCCTGGCCGGGACCCAGCAGCCCAACGGCTACACCGAGCCGATCCTGCACCGGCGCAGGCGTGAGTTCAAAGCCGCGAACCCCAGCAACGCCGGCTGACCGGGACGGTTTCACGTTTTGGATAGACTTCGGCGGTCAGGTGACGTGCCAGCAATGATCGGAATACGGAGAGGACGCAGGCGCAGGAGTGGGTAGGCACAGCATTCCCGACCCCGAGGAATCCTCAGGTCCCGGCGAAGGCGCAGGCGATGCGACCGAGTCGTTCGAGCAGCCTCTGGTCCCGCGCGACGACTACCCGGACTACCAGCAGCGTCCGCCGGAGCCCGACTACCCGCGCTACGGCGAGGGCGAATACGACGCCGAATACGACGGACCGGCCTACGGACGGCCCCGCTACGGCGAACCGCAGTACCAGGAGCCCCGGTTCGAATCGGGGTACGAGTCGGACTACGACGACGACTACGAGTCCGACTATCCGGAGTCCGATCAGCCCGAGTCGGAGTACCCCGACATACCGGAATACCTGCAGACTCCTTACCGCGAGGCGGACGCCGACGAGCCCGAGTACCGGCGTGGGGCGACCGGTGAGCCGACGTATACCGAGCCCACGTCACCGCCGAGGACGCCGCCCAGGGCGCAGCACTCGGGCGAGTGGGAAGGCGGCGAGTGGACCGGCAGCCACCGCGCCATCCAGACCGGCCGCCGCGGGGTCAGCTGGGGCGTCATCGGCGCACTGGTCGCGGTCGTCGTCGTGGTGGCCGCGTTCATCCTGTGGCGGTTCTTCGGTGACGCGCTGTCGAACAGGTCCAGCCAGGCCTCCGCGCGATGCGTCGACGGCCAGAAGGCCGTCGCCGTGATCGCCGATCCCTCCATCGCCGACGAGATCGGCACACTGGCCAAGAAATTCAACGAAACCGCGAATCCCATCGGCGACAGCTGCGTCGCGCTGAATGTCAAACCGGCCGACTCCGATCAGGTCGTCAACGGCTTCGTCGGCACCTGGCCGGCCGACCTCGGCGATCGCCCGGCGCTGTGGATTCCCGGGAGTTCGATCTCCCAGGCCCGCCTGGACGCGGTCGCCGGCGATGAGACCGTCAGCGACAGCCGCTCGCTAGTCAGCTCGCCCGTCGTGCTGGCCATCCGTCCCCAGCTCAAAGCCGCTCTCGCCCAACAAAACTGGGGCACGCTGCCAACGCTGCAGACCAACCCCAACTCGTTGAACGGGCTGAATCTTCCCGGCTGGGGATCGCTGCGGCTCGCGCTTCCGCTCAGCGGCGACAGCGACGCGTCCTACCTCGCGGCCGAGGCTGTCGCGGCCGCAGCGGCTCCCGCGGGAGCTCCGGCGACCGCGGGCACCGGCGCGGTGAACACGCTGATGTCGGGCCAGCCGAAGCTCGCAGACAACAAGGCGACAACGGCGATGGATGCGCTTGTCAACGCCAACGACCCGGCCGCCGCGCCCGTACACGCGGTCGTCACCACCGAACAGCAGCTGTATCAACGCGGAGCCTCTCTGCCGGACGCGAAGAACGTTGTGGCGTCCTGGCTTCCGCCGGGCCCCACCGCGATGGCCGACTATCCGACGGTTCTGCTCAACGGCACCTGGCTGTCGCAGGAACAGATCACCGCGGCCAGTGAGTTCTCCCGCTTCCTTCGCAAACCCGAACAACTCGGCGAACTGGCCAAGCTGGGATTCCGCACCGACGGCGGCGAGACCCCCAAGAGCGACGTCACGAACTTCGCGCCGGTTTCGGCGCCGCTGTCGGTCGGCGACTCGGCCGTGCGGGCCACCCTGGCCAATGCGCTCACCGCAGCGGCGGGGAACCCGGCCGTCACGATCATGCTGGACCAGTCGATGAACACCCAGGAAGGTGGCAAGAGCCGGCTCGCGAACGTGGTGGCCGCCCTCGATGCGCAACTGCAGACGATGCCCCCGACCTCGGCGGTCGGGCTGTGGACGTTCGACGGCGTCGAGGGCCGATCCGAGGTGACAACGGGCCCGCTGTCCGATCCCGTTGACGGCAAGCCGCGCTCGGCGGCCTTGACTGCGACCCTGGACGATCAGACGGCGTCGGGCGGCGGTGCGGTGTCGTTCACCACCCTGAGGATGATCTACGACGAGGCGCTCGCGAAGTTCCGCCAGGGCCAGACGAATTCCGTCCTCGTCATCACCTCCGGTCCGCACACCGACCAGAGTCTCGACGGCAACGGTCTACAGGACTACGTGCGCCGGACCTTCGACCCCGCGCGGCCCGTCGCGATCAACGTGATCGATTTCGGCGGCGACCCGGATCGCGCAACGTGGGAGGCGGTCGCGCAGACCAGCGGCGGCGGCTACCAGAACCTGTCGACGTCGGCGTCGCCCGACCTCGCGTCGGCGGTCACCAGATTCCTCGGCTAGGCCACGAACGGAAAGGCCCGCATGTTCGGATCCTCGGCAAAACGAAGCCACGGCGCTGCCGCGGTGATCACAGGAGCCGGAAGCGGGATCGGCGCGGCGTTCGCCCGCGAGCTTGCCGCCCGCGAAGCACGAGTGGTGTGTAGTGACATCAGCCTGAGCGCTGCGGAGGTGACGGCCGAGGAGATCAATCGCCATGGGGGGAAGGCGATTGCTGTCAGCTGTGACGTCTCCCGTGTCGACGATGTCCGCGATCTTGCGGCGCAGGCGCAGTCGTGGCTCGGCGCGGCTCCGACACTTGTCATCAACAACGCGGGTGTCGTGGCTGGTGGTCATCCAATCGGCGAAGCGCCTCTCGATGACTGGTCGTGGACGCTTGGGATCAATCTGTGGGGAGTCATTCATGGCTGCCACGTGTTCGTCCCGATTCTGCGGGAGGCAGGCTTCGGCGGCATCATCAATGTCGCATCGGCGTCGGCGTTCGGCGCCACGCCGAATCTTCCCGTCTACAGCGTGAGCAAAGCTGCCGTGCTGGCGCTCTCGACGACGTTGGCCGCCGAACTCAGCGGTACCGGTGTCCGGGTGACGGCCGTGTGTCCGTCCTTCGTCAAGACCGACATCATGGACAGGGGTCGTCTCACCGCCGAGTCCGCCGAGCAGGGACGCAAACTGATGAAATGGACCGGCATCTCCCCAGAGCGTGTCGCTCGAAAAGGTCTGAACACCTATGACCGCGGCGGCCTGTATTGCATACCTCAGCTGGACGCCAAGGTGACCTGGCGGCTGTCGCGCCTGGCTCCTACATTGTCGGCGCGCGCCACAGGCCTCCTCTCCCGCGGGAGTACCCCGTCACAGCCATGAGCCGTGACTCCGACAGCGCGTGGTATCACTCGAACCACCCGCTGCGGTCGCACGCCAGAGTGACGTTCGCGTCGAGCTATCTGACGATGCGCGACGGAGTACGGATAGCGGTGAACGTCTATGTGCCTGAGACTTCACCGAGCGGAGCTCGACTGCCTACGATCCTGCATCAGACTCGCTACTACCGCTCGATGGAACTTCGCCTTCTTCTGCGAGCATTGAGCCCTGGTCATACTTTCGAGCACATTCCACCCACCGCCAAGAGCCGAAAGCGGTTCGTAGCCAACGGTTACGCATGGGTCGATGTGGATGTGCGTGGCTCGGGAGCGTCGTACGGCAGCCGGGCATGCGAATGGTCTCCAGACGAAATCCGCGACGGCGCAGAGATTGTCGACTGGATCATTCGGCAGCCATGGTCGAATGGGGTGGTCGGTGCGCTTGGTACGTCGTATGACGGTGCGTGCGCGGAGTTACTGTTGGTCAACCGACATCCCGCCGTACGTGCAGTCGCGCCGCGCTTCGCGCTGTTCGACGCCTACACCGACATCGCGTTTCCGGGCGGAATTCATGCCGCATGGTTCACCGAGTCCTGGGGACGCTACAACAACGCCCTCGACCGCAATGCTCCCCACGAGGTCGCCGGATGGTGGGTCAAGTTATTGGTGACCGGTGTTCAGCCCGTTGATGCCGATCGGGACCGCGCGCTGCGCGCGCAGGCCATCGCGGCACATCGAAGACAACTACGACGTTCACGAGCAGGCACAGTCGCTGACCTTCCGCGACGATGTCGCTCCGTCCGATCCGTACCATCACAAGGGCGGTAACGACTTTCGGCCGGTCGGCACCCCGATCGACGAATCAGGCAGCATCAATCTGTTCAGCCCGCACAATTACTGGCACGATACGGAGGGGTCGGGTGCGGCCATCTACAACTACGGCGGATGGTTCGATGGTGCGTACGCGCATTCCGCTGTCAAACGTTTTCTCACCGTCTCGACCGAAGGCAGCCGACTGATTCTCGGTCCCTGGAACCATGGCGGCCGCTGGCATATCGATCCTGTTCGCGGTCCAAGTAAGTCGAAGTTCGACCACGACGGCGAACTGCTTCGTTTCTTCGACCATCACCTGAAAGCCGATCGAGGAGATTTCGGCTCCGAGCAGCGTGTCCACTACTTCACAATGGGCGAAAACCGCTGGAAGACCAGCGATGTCTGGCCTCCGCCTGCGGCCGCTCGGACGTACTACCTGTCCGCGGAGCGGAGACTGAGCCTTGACCCGGCGGCTTCGGACACCACCGCCGTTGACGAGTACCTCGTCGACCGCACGGCAGGAACAGGGGCGCACTCGCGGTGGCGCACCCAGGTCGCAGTCGGCGCCGCGGTGCGCTATCCGGACCGCGGCCAACAGGACGCTCGGCTGCTCACCTACACCTCACCACCACTGGAGCGCGCCATCGAAGTGACCGGGCACCCCGTCGTCACTCTGTACATCAGCTCGACGACGGATGACGGTTCGGTGTTCGTTTACCTGGAGGACGTCGATGCCCGTAGTCGCGTTGCCTATGTCACCGAAGGACAGTTGCGCATCTGTCATCGTCGGCTCAGCGCAGAATCCCCCGCGTACCAGTCGGTCGTTCCGTACCGGACGTACACCCGCGCCGAGGCGCGACCGCTTCCGCCGGGTGAGATCGCCGAGTTGACGTTCGATCTGCTTCCGACTTCGTATGTCTTCGACGTCGGACACCGAATTCGCCTCGCCGTCTCCGGTGCGGATGCAAGTCACTTCGCGGTGATACCCGACGCACTGTCGACCCTGTACATGCACCGCAGCCGACTACACGCCTCGCGGATCGCCTTACCGGTAGTGGCGCGTTGACGCGTCAACAGTTTTCAGCGATCCATTCACCGGTGAAGCGGTGTATCGCACCGACCTCGCTACCTGCCTGACCGGCGATGTAATTCTCGATCCTGCCGCCGACCAAGGGAATCCGGACCTCGACGTTCGCGGTGTAGTCCAACCGTGACCCTGGGTCTGTCGGAGCGATCACAGCCTGGCCCGTCATCGAGAACGGCGCCCCCTGCATTCTCGCCGTCAGGTCGCCGTGCATCGGGCCGTCCGTGCCGGCTTGCCATCGTTCGGTTCGCTTCATGACGAGATCACCCGACCGTAGTTGCGTGACGACTCTGGGCAGCCGATCCCGGAGTAGGCGGAGCGTGATGGCGACCGTCACGGTGTTGTCGGCGTCGACGTCCAGCGCGTCCAGCGAAGCTGTGCCGTTGCTGAATGTCGCCAGCCTCGCTCGCCAATAGGCCTTGTCGCCGAACGCCGCAAAGACGTGGTCGACGTCGGCGGATGAATCGATTTTCACGTGAAACGAGCGCGCCACAGCAAGGAGGTTACCGCCGCCGACTCCCTGCTCTACCTGGATATGGGCTAGGCTCTTTTAAGAAAGCGCGCATTCGGCAAACTTGCTGCAGATATTGGCATATGGTGCCCAGGACCGTGTTCCGAGGGTCCGGTGGGGTGGCCTCGAAGAGCGCATGCCGCAGACAATTTGGGGGCCACATACATGAGTGCAAAACTTCGCTCGCTGCTTCTCGCGGTGCTGGCCCTCGCGGCCACCGTGGTGATCGCCGCCGTGCCCGGGGTGGCACCGCAAATCGCACTGCTGGCCACGACGGCCATCATCATGGGTGGTGCGGGGCACCCGCTGAGCACTCCGCCGGATTCTTTGCCATGGGTCCTTGATTACAGGGACAATCGGATGACGAACTACGTCAACCAGTCGGGTTTGCCGGGCACACCGACAACCCGGACTCTCGTGGTGATCACGCCTGAGGCGCGCATTCTCGGCTTCGGCTTCGACCCCTCCTTCACATTCCGCGGCATCTTCGATGGGCCTTTCGACAAGGCCGTAGCGACGGGCACCGACAACTTGGACGCGTGCATCCATGCCGCCAGCGATTGCCCCTACAACGCAGGGGCGTCGACGGTGGCACCGTCAGCCACCGACTCGTTCGTCGTCTATGGGTATTCGCAGAGCTCCAGCATCGCCACGATGGAGAAGATCCGCCTCAAGCAGGAGTATCCGAATGGGGGCGGTCCGGACGTCTCCTTCGTCCTCACCGCCAACGGCAATCGCCCCAACGGCGGCATCCTCACCCGTGGCCCGGCTGGTCTGACCATCCCGATCATCGGGCTGACGTTCGGTAATCCGACACCCACCAACACCCAGTACCAAACGATCGACGTCGTTCGCCAGTACGACGGCTGGGCCGATCAACCCCTCAACCCGCTCAACCCGTTCGCCGAAGTGAACTCGTTATTCGGCCAGCTCTACCTGCACGTGAACTACGACCAGGTCAGTATGGCCAATGCCGTGAAGCAGCAAACGGTCGGCGACACCACCTACTACCTCATCCCCACGCCGATCCTGCCGATGCTGATGCCGCTGGAGAGCGTGCCGGTCGTCGGGACCGCGTTGGCCGACACCCTGGACCCGTTCTTCCGGGTGCTCGTCGAGGCCGGATACGACCGAACGATCAGCCCGGGGACACCGACCACCTTCAACCTGCTGTACTTCCCGAACCCGGTTGATCTGGTGCACAACCTGGGCGAGGCGATCCCCACGGGCCTGGACAACGGGATCTCGGACCTCACGAACGACCAGAACAATCGCCCGCTCGGGACGGATAGGCCCGGCCCCTATGGCGTCGGCGGTCCCCCGGTCCAACTCCCCGACCAGCCCTCACCAATGACGTCGAATCCGCAGACAACATCGCTGGACACGGGCAATCCCATCGCGACCGCGAACACGCAGGACACTCAAGAACCGGGCCCCACGCAACCCGAAACGACGAAGCGGCCCATTTTGACCGCGCTGAACAACGCCGCCACCCGGGTGCAGGCTCAGGGCGAAGTCCGCCAGAACCCCCTTGCGATTCCGAATGGAAGCTCGGTGCTCCTCCAGGGTCTGCCCGGCGGGGGCGGCGCGCCCGGTGCGGTGAGCGGTCCGGCCGGAGCCGGCTCTCCCCTCAAGCAGTTGGGCGACGCCGTGAAGACCGCCGTGGACAGCGTCCTGAAGCCGAAGCCGGCGACGGACAGCGCCGGATAGCGGCCGGCACCGCTATGCGATCAAAACGCGTAGCGATGCAGTTGGACGATCTTCCGCAGCACCGGTGTGCGCGCCGCCACTTTGGTGAAGCGGCGGTAGCCCCTGGTGAGACGTTGCGTCGTGTCGGCTTCGAAAATTGGTATGGCCCTGATCAATCGCGTTCCCGGAACAGCGCTGAGGATGTCGTCCGGTTCGTCGACAGTCCAACCCAACTCCGAGTTCGACCACCGCACCACAGTGTTGTTCTTGCGCATGGCCTTCGATCCGAACCGGCTCCAGAAGTCGAGTTGCAGTTCGCCCGACGGGAAGCGCTCGACGACACGGCGAAGAAGTCCGACTCCGTCGCTCTCGGTCAAGTACATGCTGACGCCTTCTGCGATGAACAGCGCGGGCCTATCCGCCGGAATCGCATCGAGCCACGACGGGTCGGTCGCCGAGGACGCAACCAGACGGTAATTGGGCCGTGTGGGATAGAACCGCTCGCGCAGCGCGATCACATCGGGATAGTCGATGTCATACCAGTCGACATTCGGGCCGGGATCGACCCGGAACACCCGGCTGTCCAGCCCTGCGCCGATCTGCAACACCACCGCACGATCGTGATTGGCCAGGAACTGTCGCGTCCAGATATCAAGCTGGGCGCCCCGAACCGCGATCGACATGGTCTGTCGTCGCCTCTGTTTGACGATGGGGCTCTTGGTGACGTCGTAATCGACTCGGTCCATCAGCGTCTTCGCCCATGGATCCCCCAGCACCGGCTGCGGCGAATCCGCGTCCAACAGCCTGGCGTACACCATGTCGAGCATCGTTTGAGGCGGTCCCGTCAGGTCGACGTGCACCCTGTCCGATCCCGTGGATGTCATTGCGGTCCCCCTCAGTGTTGGTATTCGAGCGCCGCGGCACGGAGTAGGTCGAGCACCAACTCCAGTGCTTTCTGCGGGTCGGCGGCATCGACGTGATGTTCGAGGATCAGTTCCCCGCCGACCACTCCGAATCCGTACACGTCGATGACTGCGGAAGAAGCGCGATGGAACTGCGAACGCAGGTCGACGATCTCCAAGCCGGGCGGCATGGGCATGGCCGATGCGATGTTGCCGATGTTGGTGGACAGCACGACGTCGGCCAGACCGGGCACATTGCCCTCGTACTGCAGGTTGAAGTGCAGCAGCGATTGTTGCACAACGCCTTCCGACAGGTCGGCCTGCAGCGTGTCGGCGATGTCACGGGCAAGCTCGACGATGTCGGTCTGCGCGGTGATCTGCGCGAGGTACGTCGCGACACCCAGCGCGAGTGTGCACCCCGTCGGCGATACCGGAGGCTCCAGCAGGGGGCGCAGGTTCACGTTGTACACGTACGGAATCGGGATGTGCGGCGTCTCGCGGATACGCCACTCGGCGATCAGGATCGCCGCTGAGACGAGATTGTTGACGAAGAGCCGGTTCTTCCTGCCGAACCGCGTCAGCGCGGTGGTCTCCTCTTTGCCCAATCGTGCCCGCGCGGTGGGCACCGGGACCGGATGGTCATAGTCGGCCGCTTGAGATGTCGCGCGTCGCGGCGGGAGCTCATGGGCGAACATGGCGGGGATGAAACGGTCGAGCCCGGACCGTTGTCCCTTGTGAATTCCCCGTGCCTCGAGCAGCGCCTCGATCGATTCGGGCGCCGACTGCGCGACGACCGGACCCGGATCACCCGCGGTGACCAGGGCTGTGTACCTGGTAAACAGCTCCAAAGCCAAGCCGGCGATATGTGTGCCGTCCGAAAGACTGTGATGCACATACAGAGTGAGTTCAGTGAGGTCGCCAACGGGCTTGACCAAGAGGTTGATCAGCGCCTCGGTCTGGTCGAGCTGATAGCCGACGGACGAGAGCTCCTCGCCCTCCTCGACCAGCCAGATGCCCGGATGCATCAGGTCGTCTGCGGCGACGATCTGAAAGCGGCCGTCGGCTCCCTGTTCGATATGTCCGGCGTATACCGGATAGACCTCCAGCAGAATGTCGAACGCCCTCGACATGAGCGTCGACATCGAACGGCCCCTGCAGGTCCAGAGTGACCGAGGTGAATGTATGAGTCTCGGCGAAGAACTCCTCGCTGGCAGCCAACCTGCGGATGACTGAGGTGGAAAACACGATCACGTCTCCTTGTGGTGGTGTGCGTTTCGGCCGTGCGTCCTCAGCCCCGCATGCTGGCCCGTCGGTAGCCGATCACCAGCGGAATCGCGCACGCGATGAAGATGGCCCCGGACCAGAGCAGGATCCCGGTCAGCGGATGTAGTACCGGACCGCCGAGCGTCAAGCCGCGCATCACCTCCGTCGCATAGGACAGGGGCTGATGTTCGACGACCGGCTGAATCCACTTCGGATACTGGTCCAAGGGCACAAAACCTGTGCAGAAGAACAGCAGCAGCGCGGACACCAGCGTTATCGCCTCGACGAGAATGGGGTTGGGCCAGTAGACGGCAACGGTGAGGGCAAGGGTCGCGAATGCCATGCCGAACAGCGCCGGAATGCACAGCCAGGCCAGGCCGGCCAGCCAGCCCTGCTCGAGGCGCATTCCCAGTATCACCCCGACACACAGCAGGACAGCGGAATTCAGCACGACGCGCACTGCGTCGGAGACGATGCGTGCGAGCAGCCCCGACGCGCGATGTACCGGCACCACCCAGAGGCGAGCGAGCAGGCCGTTGGTGCGTTCGGTGACGACGCCGAGGACACCGACCGACGCGCCGTTCATGGCGCCGATCAGCGTCACCAGAGGAACGCTTCCGTAGAGGGCGCTGGCACCGGTGACCATCTTGATCGCGTCGCCGAGAACGAGGTTCGTCACCATCAGGAAGCAAATCGGAAGGACGATTCCGAAGACGAATGTCATCGGATCGCGTATCAGTCGTATGAGCAGACGCTTCGTGTGAATCCAAGTGTGCCGGAACAGCACCCGCGGCGAATTCTCACCGGACCGGCGGTCGGGAGTCGGGAACGCGTCGTGGCGTAGAACCGCGGAATAGGCCTGGGTGTCCTGATCGATGAGCGTCATGACCGCTTCCTCCTCAGAAGGATCAACGACAGCGGCACCATGACAAGCGTCACGCCGATCAGCCACGCCGCCGACGGGCCGAGCACCGACCATGTCACACCGGCGGTCGGCTTCGAGTCACCGCTCAAAGCGCGCATGGCGTAGATGAATTGTGAGATCGGCTGATTGCGAACGACCGGCTCGATCCAGTCCGGGAACATCTCGACAGGCTGGATACCGACGGAGAGCAACCCGAAGATCAGCTGCGGCAACATCAGCACCTGCGACGTAGCCTCGGGATTCTTGGACGAGCTGCCCAGCAGGTCGGACATGAAGGACAGCACCATGCCGATCAGAAGCAGCAGCACGCAGAAACCGATCGCGTTGAGCCACCCGGCGTAGAACCGGAATCCGAGAACATGACCGGTCGCCAGTGCAACGGCTATCCCGACCGCGCACCGGTACACGCCTGCGGACATCCGGGCGACTAACGGGGTCAAATTGCCGATTGGCATCGAGTCGAACCGCCGGTTGATGCCCTTCACCGAGTCGGTCGCTGCGCGAAGGGCTCCGGTGATCGCCGCGAACGAGATTCCTTGGAGTGCGATCAGCGGCATCAGGAACTGCGCGTAGCTGCTCATGCCGGATGTCTTCCCCAGCATGTTGTTCAGTGGGATGTACCAACCGGCCGCGAACACCACCACTGCCACGACTGTGGTGAACACTTCTCCGTTGCGCAGACTCGGTGTGACGAGTCGAGCGGTGAGCACCCACCACTGACCGAACGTCGAGGCACTCGGCCGATCGGCTGACAAGCCGAGTTTCGGCCGAGCGGAATCGAGCTCAGCGGTCAGGACGTCCGCGCTCATGGCAAGCCCGCCAGAAGGGGGCTCATTACCGCTTGGAGCGGATCCGGCGGCGGTGGCGGCGGCACCTCTGCCGGCGGTGGTGGGGCGACCGGTCCCGGTGGCACACCCAGCGGCATGTGGGGAACCTCAACCCGTGTCAGCGTTCCCGACGCAACTCCAGAGGGCGAGGCGGCCGGAATATGGTTCGGTGACACCGCAACCGCGGGCGAGGTGACCGCGGCCGCCGGCGCCGGACCCGCCGCCGCTACGGGCGCCTGTCTCGGAGGAAGCACACTCTGGCCAGCACCGCTCGCAGGACTCTGGGCGCGCGGCGCGCTTGGTGCAACGACCGGCGCCTGCGCCGGAGCCGGCGCGGCCACCGGCGGATCCGACGGAGGCGGTGCAGCAGGCACGCTGACCGCCGGGGCGGCCGGCGCGGACGCCGGTTGCGGAGCCGGAACGGCTGCCGGGACCTCCGGGTCGGTCCTGGCCGGCGCGGAGTCTCTCTTCACCACGAAGAGACTCGCCGCGGTCACCGCGACCGCGGCCACGGCGACGACCGCCAGTATCTTCGCGTTGGAAGCCACCCACGACCGGCGGGCGCGCGGCGCAGCGGGGTCGTCGTCGGCGTCGGCGTCGGCCGGAATATCCAGCAGGTGGCCTTCTGCTTCGGGCGTCGCGCCCTCGAGGGTTGCCTCGTCGTGTTGCGTCGCCTGCGATGCGGCTCTGTTGGTCGGCGCGTTGCCGGTGCTGTCAGATGTCAGTGCCAGGAACACATCGTCGAGCGAGGGGCGACGCAATGCGATGTCCTGCAGTTCGATGTTCGCGGCGTTGAGCAGGGCCAACGCTTCGACGAGAGTGTTCGGACCGCGAGGCGCGGGCATCGCGATACGGTCGGATTCCGATGCCAGGGCGGCTGCCCTGTTCTTCTCCGGCAGCAGTGGACCGAGCGCCGCCACCACCGCGGGAAGATCCTTGAGATCTCTTGGGACGATCTCGCAGTAGCTGCCGCCGGTGCGCTCCTTGAGCTCATCGGCGGTTCCCTCGGCGACGATCTCGCCGTGGTCGATGACGATGATCCGGTCGCTGAGTGCGTCGGCTTCCTCCAGGTACTGCGTGGTCAACAACGTCGATATGCCGAGGGTCTTGAACCCTGCCACCAGATCCCAGATGACTTGCCTGCTGCGCGGATCCAGACCGGTGGTGGGCTCGTCGAGGAACACGACCTCGGGACGAACCACGAGACCGCAGGCGATGTCGACCCGTCGTCGCATTCCGCCTGAGTAGGTTCCCACCCGACGCTCCGCCGCGTGCTGGAGATCGAACTCGGTGAGCAACTCCTCGGCCCGTTCGCGCGCGGCCGACTTGCCGAGGCCCTGTAACCGTGCGAACAGGACCAGATTCTCTCGTCCCGTCAGGACGTCATCGAGCGCCACCTGTTGTCCGGTGAGCATGATCGATCGGCGCACGGCCGCCGGATCGGACGCCACGTCGTGGCCCGCGATGCGGGCCGTGCCTTGATCCGGCTTGGTGAGTGTGGCCAGCATGTCCACCGTTGTCGTCTTGCCCGCGCCGTTGGGTCCCAGCAGCGCGACCACCTCGCCGCGGCCGACCTCGAAGCTGATGCCGCGCACGGCCTTCACGTCGCCGAACGACTTCCCCAGTCCCTTGACGACGACGCTCTTCTCTGAGCTCGTCAATTTCGTCACCTCTGTATCTGTTTTCTCCTGCTGTCGCGGCGCCACAGTCGTCACGCGTTCACTCCGCGGTCAGGTCGACGAGCCCGAGTCCCACGGACACCGAGGCGGATTCGTCATCCGCGCGTCCTGATGAGCATCGCTTCGCGGACCAGTTCGGTCAGCGCAGCCGCGAATCGCTCGGCGAGCGATTCCACCTTCGCCCGCTGTATCCGACGGGAGTCATACCACCAGTCAACATTCAGTCCGCCAGTCGAGCGATACACCCGCACTTCCACGGGATGGCCCAGCCCCGGCAGCTTGTCGCGCACCGGCATTGCGGTGTCGACGTCGACCTCGACAGGTCCTCCCGCCGACGGCAAGTCGGGAATCACGCCTTCGTTGGACAGATAGATGTCGGGCGACGCGACCGCACCGAGCAGCTGGGACGTCGGTGCATGGAGATACCGCAGTAGGCCGTACCCGATTCCGTGATGCGGGACCGACGCCAGCGCATCATGGATCTCGTCCAGTACCTGGATTGCGTTGACGCGTTCCCGACTCGCGCAGTTGAGCGCCAATGGGTACAGCGCCGCGAATCCGCCGACGGTACGGCGCGGGTCGACGTCGGGCTTGAGAACCGAGCGGCCGTCGCCTACGACGTCTACGGCGACGACACCATCGCCGACAACCTGTCGCGACTGTTCTCGCCAAGGCGCCGAGTAATACTTCATCGAGCGTGAACTGGAACATGCGTCGCACCCGGTCGATCTCATCGGCGTCCTCGGCGCGCAGCGTCGAGGACAGCCGGACCAGATCGACCGCGCCGGGCGGGTCGGCGGCCTGGTGGTCGGCGATCTGCAGCGTCGGGCTCATCGCTTTCTCCAGCCAGTACTCACGGCTCTCGAGCACCGCGGGATGCGTGACCAACGCCGTAAGACGTTGCGACCACTCCTGCCATGTGGCGCCTGCCGGAGTCAGCACGATGTCCTGGCCGGCGAGCTGCTGCGTGAATGCGGTCAGCAGATCGGTGAGCAAGATCTCCCGCGACGCGCTGTCGGCGACCAGCTCGGACACGGTGATCGCGACGAAGCGTGGAATGCCCTGAGCATCCGAGATGTACGTCGCCCTCAGCGGCTGGTGACAGATCCCCTTCGCGGGTGTCTTCGGCGATCATGTCGAGCACCGCTTCGCGTTCCTGGGGACTTGCATGCACCAGTCCCGCCGCCAGGCTGCGGCGGGTCACCTCGACCGACTCTTCTTGTGGGCCGACGCGTTGCTCCCACGTACCCGCGCGCTCGACGATGCTCAGCCGCAGTGAGTCATGGTGATTCCTCACGGCGGTCAGCACATTCGAAACGTCGTCGATACCGACGTCGGCGCCGATGTTCAACAGCAGGGGCACGCGCCAGCGGTCGGGCTCGCGTAGCCCGTCGGAGAAGAACCGAACCATGCTCGGTGGCACAGCGTGGCCGACGTCGTCACCGGTGGGCACCGTAGCCAGGCTGCCTTCGGCATATCGAGCGGCAAGGGCAGCAGCAAGGCCCGACACGCTCGGGTGGTCGTAGAGGTCCTGCGGTGTGAGCTCGATGCCCTGGTTCGTCGCGCTCATGGCCACGCCGATGGCCAGAAGAGAATCGCCGCCGATGTCGAAGAAGTTGTCCATTGCGCCCAACTGAGGGCACCCCGAGGCATTCCGCGCAGATGCGCTGCAGCGTCGTCTCGATCTCCGACTGCCCGCTTTGTGGACCGCTGCCATGGGCCGCAACCCCGTTGGAAGAGGGATCGGCTGCTGCGGGTTCGTCCGTCCAGCCTGTCCTCCTGGGCTCGACCCAGTGCTTCTGCCGTGCGAAGGGATAGCCAGGAAGCGATACCCGTCGCGGACGACGAGACGACAGCGCCGACCAGTCGACGTCGATCCCGGCTGCCCACAGTTGGCCGAGCCCCAGTAGGAAAGTGTCTCTGTCGCTTCGGTTCTGCATCTGGTGACGCATGAGGCGGACGGCGCGGTGTGTTGTCGACCACTTCGGATGGCGCGAGGCGGAACCGGTGAGAGTGCCGCCGGGCCCCACCTCGACCAGGACCCGGAACGGGTTGTCGAGCATCAGGTCGAGTTCGTCGGCGAACTTGACGGTCGCCCTGATCTGGCGCGCCCACATCGCAGGGTCTGTTGCCTCGTCGTCGGTCATCCATGCTCCGGTGACGTTCGACAGGAGCGGCGTGTTCGGTTTGTGCAACTGAACGCGGGCCAGGAAGTCGGCGAACTGTCCGACCACGGGTTCCATCAGGTACGAGTGGAATGCGTGAGACGTACGGACGCGCCGCGCAGTGATTCCGTTCTGACGCAGGCGATTCTGGAACTTCAGGATGTCCTCCGCAGTTCCTGCGATCACGCAACTGCCCGGGTCGTTCACCGTGGCGATGTCGAGTCCCGGCGACAGGTGCTCGACGACGGCCCCGGGGCCGATCGGCACAGCCACCATCGCACCGGGGGCCGAGCCATGCATGAGGCGGGCACGCATCGCCACGACCTTGATCGCCGTCGGCAGGTCGAAGACACCCGCCATGGTGGCCGCCACGTACTCGCCGATGCTGTGCCCGGCGTAGGCTGCGGGATCGATCCCGTACGACCGGATCAGTTGGCCCAGCGCGTACTCCACGGCGAAAAGAGCCGGCTGGGTGCGGTCGGTGCGCTCCAGGTCGGTACCGGTCGCGTCGAAGAGCTCCGTGCGCAGGTCGAACCCCAGCTCTTGGACGAATCCGTCCGCACACGCGTTGAAAGCCTCGGTGAACACCGGCTCGGATTCGTACAGGCCGCGTGCCATCTCGACATGCTGGGCCCCTTGTCCGGGGAACAGGAAGACGACTCTGTCGGTGGCTGATTCGCCGCCCTCGACCGATTCCGCGACGAACACGTTGTCACTCTCGGCCGCCTGCAGCACCGCGGCGGCGTCTTGCTGGTCGTGGACGACTGCCGCCAGCCGAATTTTCTCAGCGCGGCGGTTGTCGAGGGTGAAGGTCACGTCGGCCAGATCGCGATCCTCGGCACGGGCCAACTCAGCGCCCACTGTGGCGCGGTAGTCGGCCAGCGACTCGGCTGTTCGCGCCGAGAGCCTGATGACCTGCGGGACCGGGTGCGGGTTCGGATGCGGAGACCGCGGGCGCTTCCTCGACGACCATGTGCACGTTGGTGCCGCCGACGCCGAAAGAGCTGACCCCGGCGCGCAGTAGGCCGTCCCACTCCCACGGGGAGTACTCGCTCTGCACCACGAAGGGCCCCTGCTCCAGGTTCAGCGCGGGGTTCGGCGTGGTGTAGTGCAGCGACGCGGGTATCGCCCGGTTCTGCAGGCAGAGAATCGTCTTGATCAGTCCCGCGATACCGGACACCTCCGCAAGGTGACCGATGTTGGACTTGACCGAACCCACCGCACACGGGCCCGGTCGCGGTGTGTCGGAGACGCCGAATGCCCGGCGCAAACCTTCGATTTCGATCGGATCACCCAGCGGCGTTCCGGTTCCGTGGGTTTCGACGTAGCTGATCGTCGACGAGTCGACGTCGGCAACGGCATGCGCTTCGGCGATGACGTCGGCCTGGGCGGCACCGTTGGGTGCGGCGTACGTCATCTTCTTCGAGCCGTCGTTGTTGATCGCCGATCCCCGGATGACGGCGTGGATCCGGTCGCCGTCCTCGACGGCGGCCTGCAGCGGCTTGAGAATCAGGGCGGCGACTCCGCTGCCGAACACGGTGCCGTCGGCGCCCGCGTCGAACGGCCGGCACCGTCCCATCGGCGAGACCATCGAGCCCGGTTCGTGCAAATACCCGACCTGATGCGGAATGCGGAGTGACACACCGCCGGCGAGGACCATGTCGCACTCACCGCTGAGCAGGCTCTGGCACGCCGAGTGGACCGCGACCAGACCCGACGAGCAGGCCGTCTGCACCGTCATGCTGGGCCCCCGCAGGTTGAGGAGATACGAGACGCGGGTGGCGAGGTAGTCCTTGTCGTTGTACAGGGACATGTTGATCAGATCGAACGTCGCACCCTGAGCGAGGATCTCGTTCGGATCGTGATGCGAAAGCAGATTGTGCACCAGGTACATGCTGGAACCGCTTGTCGCATAAACCCCGACAGCGCCGTCGAGTTCGGTGGGGTCGTAACCCGCATCCTCGAACGCGTGCCACGCGGTCTGGAGGAATAGCCGGTGCTGCGGATCCATCATGGCCGCGCCGTCTGCGGCGGCATCCCGAAGAACTCCGCGTCGAATTCGTCGATCGCCATCGACCATCGCCGCGCGCCGGACATACAACGGGTTCGCGAGGGATTGTTCGGTAACTCCCGCCGATGCGAGCTGGCTCTCCGAAAGGGTGACGATCGATTCCTCACCGCGCCGCAGGTTGTCCCAGAACTGCGACGGCGAGTTGGCGCCGGGCAGTCTGGCGGCCATGCCGATCACGGCAATGGCGTTCGGCGGCAAGGAATTCTGTGTGCTGCTCTGGTTCACGTGCGTTGTCCTCTCTGTCGCCGCATTGCAGCGCCTTGACGTGCGGCGGCGCGCCGGTTGGCTCGGGTCGCGAACGGCCTCGACTGTGCTGTCCTGCTGCGTGCAGGCCGAGCTGGCTCATGACATTGGCCGTGATGTCGGTCAAGCGAAGCGCCCTGCAGCAACAAGGCGACTGGTGGCTCGATGCCGAAGTCCTGTTGCGTCGCGTTCCTGATCCGCACCGCCATCAGCGAGTCCATCCCCAGCTCGATCAATGCCTGCGCGGGGTTCAATGCGGACGGGTCGGTGTAGCCCATGATCGCCGCGAGCCGCGTGTGAAGTCGATCGGCGATGACGGGCTCGGCTTCGTTCGGATCGAGCTCGCCGATCCCGTTAAGACCCGTCCAGTCGTCGCCGTCTGCGGCGGCATCCTCGCCGTCGTCGTCCACGGCCAACTCGTCGATCATCCGCAGCGAGGCCCGCGTGCGATACGCGGTCGCCAGCCGGGACCAGTCCGCCGCCACCACGGTGAAGCGGATCGGGGCGTCGTGTGCCATCACTTCTGACAACGCACCGATGGCGACTTCGTCGGGCATCGGGTCGAGCCCTGAGTCGATGGTGGTTTGCCGGTACTCTTCGGACTGGTTGTCCGCCAATGACTTCCAGAAGCCCCAGTTGACCGTCGACGCGGCCAGCCCTGCCGCGCGACGCGCGTAGGCGAAGGCGTCCAGGAAGGTCGTCGTCGCGGCGTAGTGCGCAAGCCAGCGCGACCCGAGCAGACCCGAGATCGACGAGAACAGGACGAACTGCCGCACGGGTTGTTTCGCCGACAGCCGGTGCAGCACCGACAGCGCGTCGAGCTTCGGCCGGAACATCACGTTGACGTCGTCGTCGGTCATGTCGGCCAGGGTCACCGGGCCGCCGCCGAACGCGGCCAGGTAGACACCACCCAGCGGCGGGAGGTCCGTGCCGAACCGCGCGAACAGCGGTGCCATCGAGCGTTCGTCGGCTGCGTCGGCGGCGACGGTGATCAGGCTTGTTCCCTTCGCCGACAAGGACTGTGCCACGGCATCCAGCCGTGAGCCCGGTTGCCGCGACACGGCGACGATGGTCGCGGCGCCCATGTCGGCGAGCTGGTTGAGCAGGTGCGGCCCGATGTTGCCGGTCGCACCTATCACGAGATGGCAGCACTCCTTGTCGAGCTCAGCCGGATCGGCCGTCGGGCTGCTGCGCTTCGCAAGTCGCGGCACGTGGCGCACGCCCGCGCGGTAGACGACCTGGTCTTCGCCGTCGCGCGCGGCAGCCTCGGCGAGCATGTAGCGCGCTGCCCGGTCGGCAGGCACCGACTCGTCGACGTCGACGACGGCACCCCAGACTTCGGGATGCTCCAGCGCCAGCGTGCGACCAAGGCCCCACAACACCGCGTGAGCCGGGATTGGCCCGGTCGCCCTCGGAGAGCGGTTGGGCGTTGCGGGTGAGCATGAACAGAGTGGGCGGGCTGGGGGTCGCCGCCATCGCCGTGGCCAGCCGTCGCGCTGCGTTGAACAGCCGGTAGCCCTCCCCCGCGTCCAAGGGGTTGGGCGGAACGTCGGGTGCGTACATGACGTTGTCGACATCGGCGATCGCGGCCATGAGCGCCGCGTCGTCACCCGGCGCCAATACCGTCACGCGGGAGTCGCCGCCGATGGCGCGCCGGACTTCCGTGCCGAGGTCGGCGTCCGCGACCACCAGCCACGAACCCTGCGTCGGGGTGTCGGTGGGCGACAGCGGGCCGACCGGCCACGTCAGTTCGAAGTTCCAATTCGCCGGTATCGCTCCGTCCCTAGCATGAGCCGAAGCGGCCGTGCGCACAGCCGGTTCCGGCTTGCTCTGCGGTGAGATCCAGTGGCTGGTGTGGTGCCAGGGGGTGTTGGGTAGGGCGGGTGCGGGTTCGGGTGGGTGTGGGGTTGTGGGGGGTTGGGTGGTGTGGGTGGTGTTGAGGTTGGTGTGGAAGCTGACGGTGTCGTCGGCGTCGCGGGTGAGTGTTCCGATGCTGTGGTGGTGGGCCTCGCCGAGGGTTTCGGTGATGGCGTGTGCCATGGTCGGGTGCGCGCTGATCTCGATGAAGGTGCCGTGGTGTTGCCCGGCGGTGCTGATGGCTTGGCTGAACCGTACGGCCCGGCGCACGTTGGCCACCCAGTAGTCGGCGTCGAGGACGCTTGTTCCCTCGATGACGGTGGAGATGAACGGAACGGTCGGCGGCTTGGGCGCCAGATCGGTGAGCGCCGAACGCAGTTCGCCGAGGATCGGGTCCATCAGCGCGTTGTGGGAGGCGACTTCCATGTTGACCCGACGGGCGAAGCGGTCCTGGGCGGTGACCGCGGCGATCAGGGTGTCGACGTCTGTCGGTGGTCCGGCGATGACGGTTTGGCGCGGTGAGGAATACACCGCCAGGCTCACCTGTGGGTAGTCGGCGATCAGCGACGCGGTGGCGTCGGCGTCCAGTTCGAGAAGGGCCACCGCGCCCTGACCGGCCAGTTGCGACATCAACCGTGAGCGGATCGCGATCAGGCGCAGCCCCTCTTCGACGGTCAACGCGCCTGCCACCACTGCTGCGGTTACCTCGCCCATGGAATGGCCGATCACCGCATCGGGACTGACGCCGTAGGAGCGCCACAGCGTGGTCAGTGCCAACTGCAGTCCCATGAGCACCGGCTGCACCTGGGCGTCGCCGCTGATCGGCAGGCCCTCGGCGAGCACCTGCTGCAATGAGAATCCGACATGCTTGTCGAACAGCGGCTCCAGCTCGGCGACCGCCTCGGCGAAGACCGGCTCGTCGGCCAGCAGTTGTCGGCCCATGCCGGCCCACTGCTGACCCTGACCCGGATACACGAAGACAATTCCCGGTCGACATGGCCCTTCATGTGCACGAACCACGCCGTGGGCGGGGCGCCCATCGGACAGTGCGCGCAGTCCGTCGACGGCGTCGGTGCGGGTGCGGGCGCAGACGGTGGCAAATTTGGGGTGGCGGGCACGGTGGTGGTTGAGCGTGTGGGCGACGTCGGCCAGTCCGACACCCGCGCCGGCACCGGTCATCCAGTCCGCCAGTGCGCCGGCCGCCGAGGCGATGCGCCCGGGCGTCTTGGCCGACACCACCAGGTTTGTCATGGGCCAATCCTGCTGTGGCTGAACAGGTTCCGGTTCAGGGGCTTGCTCGACGATGATGTGGGCGTTGGTTCCGCTTGCGCCGAACGACGATACGCCTGCCCGGCGCGGGCCTGTACCCGCGGGCCACTCGATGGCCTCGGTGGCGATGGTGAAGCGGGAGGCGCCCTCGCCGGCGTGCGGGGTCAGGGTGTCGAAGTTGAGGTGTTTGGGGATGTGGCCGTGGCGCACCGAGAGCACGGTTTTGATGAACCCGGCGATTCCGGCGGCTGATTCGAGGTGACCGAGGTTGGTCTTGACCGACGCCAACACCAACGGCGCCGAGCCGTCACGGTCGCCGAAGACTGCGCTGAGCGCGTCCAACTCGATCGGATCGCCCAGCGCGGTACCGGTGCCGTGGGCCTCGATGTAGTCGATATCGCTGGGCTCCAACCGGGATGCCGCCAGCGCCTGACGCATCAGCGCCTGCTGGGCCGGGCCGTTGGGCACCGTCTGCCCACTGCTGGCGCCGTCCTGGTTGACCGCCGAACCGCGCACCACCGCCAACACCCGATCCCCGGCGGCCACAGCATCACTGAGCCGCTTGAGCACCACGACCCCGCAACCCTCACTGCGCACATACCCATCGGCACCGGCATCGAAGGTCTTGCATTGACCATCCGGCGACAACATCCCGAACCGGGTGAGTGCCATATTCGCCTCAGGTCGCAACATGAGGTTGACGCCCGCGGCGAGGGCGGTGTCGCTTTCGCGGCGGCGCAGGCTCTGACACGCCAGGTGTATCGACACCAGCGACGAGGAGCATGCGGTGTCGATCACGACCGCCGGGCCCCGCACTCCGAGGAAGTAGGACAACCGTCCCGCCGCGAAGTTCGCCGCGTTCCCGAACGGCACATACGCGTCGTAGTCCTCCGGACGCAGGGCGGCCGAGAGGGTGAGCATGTAGTCGTACGCCGTCAGGCCGACGAAGATCGACGTCTGGGTGCCGTGGATGGTGTGGGGTGGGATGCCGGCGTTTTCCAGTGCCTCCCAGGCGACTTCGAGTACCAGCCGCTGTTGGGGGTCCATCGCGGCGGCCTCGCGCGGGCTGATCCCGAAGAACTCCGCGTCGAACTGGTCGGGCTGCCACGAGGTGATGAAGCCGCCCTGGGTGGTGCAGATGGTGCCCGGCTCGGTGTAGTCCTCGGAATAGAACGCATCGGCGTCCCAGCGCTCGGCGGGCACCCGCACGATGCCGCTGCGCCCGTCCTGCAACAACCGCCAGAACTCGTCAGACGAATTGACCCCGCCGGGCAGCCGGCAGCCCATGCCCACCACGGCGATCGGTTCGGTATCACCCTTCTCGGCGATCTCCAGACGCGCACTGAGCTCATCGATCTTGTGAAGAGCCTCCGTGATGATCGCCCGGCGATCCGACGACACACCAGCCATTACGATCAATTCACCCTCTCGGAAACGTTCGCCTCTGCCAGTTCGTGGTCGGCGTCTCCGATCGTCGCCAGGTAGCCGGCGAGCTCCTCAGCGGTCGGGTAGTCGAACACCACGGACTGCTCGATGACCTCACCGAGGGTGTCGGCGAGTGCACGCTGAAGCACCACGCTCATCAGCGAATCCATGCCGAGCTCGAAGAAGTCGGCCGATGGATTCAGTGCTTGCGGCGACGGCAGCCCCATGACGGCAGCCACCAGCACGGCCACGTGATCCCGAAGCAGGCTACGGCGGACATCGGGTTCGCAGACCCGCCAGATGTCCTTGATCGGGCCGGCCGGCGCCGGGGCAACCTCGTCGGTTCCAGCGTCCACGTCGGTGTGCTCGGCGGGTTCCGAGTCACCGAGATCGATTACGCCGCCCCAGATTTCGGGGCGCTCCAGCGCGAGGGTGCGACCCAGGCCCCACAGAATCGCGTGCGCGGGATTGGCCACATCATCGTCCGAGGCGGCCTGCCGGGTCAGCATGAACAGCCGTGGCGGCGTGGCCATCGTGGCCAGCGTGGCGGTCAGCCTTCGTGCCGCGTTGAACAGCTGGTAACCCGCCTCGGCGTCGAAACGCTCCGACGAAACATCCGGTGCATAAAGCACATTGGATGCGCTCCCCAGGGAATCCAACAGCGCGGCCCCGGCGGAGTCGTCGGCCAGGACCGCCTGCGACATCACGGTGACCGAGACATCGTCGCCCAGTACGCGACCGATGTCCGATCCCAGGGCGGGGTCCGCGAACACCAGCCAGGAAACTGCCTCAGCGTGCGCCGCCGTGCTCAACGGCTGGACGGGCCAAGCGAACTCGTAGTTCCAGTCACCCGTCGGCCTGGCCCGGTCCCGTCGCTCTTGCGGGACGGTGATCCAGTGGCTGGTGTGGTGCCAGGGGGTGGTGGGTAGGGCGGGTGCGGGTTCGGGTGGGTGTGGGGTTGTGGGGGGTTGGGTGGTGTGGGTGGTGTTGAGGTTGGTGTGGAAGCTGACGGTGTCGTCGGCGTCGCGGGTGAGTGTTCCGATGCTGTGGTGGTGGGCCTCGCCGAGGGTTTCGGTGATGGCGTGTGCCATGGTCGGGTGCGCGCTGATTTCGATGAAGGTGCCGTGGTGTTGGCCGGCGGTGCTGATGGCTTGGCTGAACCGTACGGCCCGGCGCACGTTGGCCACCCAGTAGTCGGCGTCGAGGACGCTTGTTCCCTCGATGACGGTGGAGATGAACGGAACGGTCGGCGGCTTGGGCGCCAGATCGGTGAGCGCCGAACGCAGTTCGCCGAGGATCGGGTCCATCAGCGCGTTGTGGGAGGCGACTTCCATGTTGACCCGACGGGCGAAGCGGTCCTGGGCGGTGACCGCGGCGATCAGGGTGTCGACGTCTGTCGGTGGTCCGGCGATGACGGTTTGGCGCGGTGAGGAATACACCGCCAGGCTGACCTGTGGGTAGTCGGCGATCAGCGACGCGGTGGCGTCGGCGTCCAGTTCGAGAAGGGCCACCGCGCCCTGACCGGCCAGTTGCGACATCAACCGTGAGCGGATCGCGATCAGGCGCAGCCCCTCTTCGACGGTCAACGCGCCGGCCACCACTGCTGCGGTTACCTCGCCCATGGAATGGCCGATCACCGCATCGGGACTGACGCCGTAGGAGCGCCACAACGTGGTCAGTGCCAACTGCAGTCCCATGAGCACCGGCTGCACCTGGGCGTCGCCGCTGATCGGCAGGCCCTCGGCGAGCACCTGCTGCAATGAGAATCCGACATGCTTGTCGAACAGCGGCTCGAGCTCGGCGACCGCCTCGGCGAAGACCGGCTCGTCGGCCAGCAGTTGACGGCCCATGCCGGCCCACTGCTGTCCCTGACCCGGATACACGAAGACCGTCCCCGGTCGACATGGCCCCTCATGAGCAGGCACCACACCGACCGCTGCCTCGCCGGATGCCAACGCGCGCAACGCGGTAATGGCGTCGGTGCGGGTGCGGGCGCAGACGGTGGCGAATTTGGGGTGGCGGGCACGGTGGTGGTTGAGCGTGTGGGCGACGTCGGCCAGTCCGACACCCGCGCCGGCATTGGTCATCCAGTCCGCCAGTGCGCCGGCCGCCGAGGCGATGCGCCCGGGCGTCTTGGCCGACACCACCAAGGTCGTCACCGGCGGATCCGGCTCCCACATCGCCCGTTTGGGCGCAGGCGCCTGCTCGACGATGATGTGGGCGTTGGTTCCGCTGACACCGAACGACGACACCCCGGCGCGCCGGGCGCGCGCCACCGTCGGCCATTCGATGGCCTCGGACGCGATGGTGAAGTGGGAGGCGGCTTCGCCTGCGCGTGGGGTGAGGGTGTCGAAGTTGAGGTGTTTGGGGATGTGGCCGTGGCGCACCGAGAGCACGGTTTTGATGAACCCGGTGATGCCGGCGGCTGATTCGAGGTGGCCGAGGTTGGTTTTGACCGAGCCCAGCACCAGCGGGGCGGAGCCGTTGCGGTCGCCGAAGACTGCGCTGAGCGCGTCGAGTTCGATGGGGTCGCCCAGCGCGGTGCCGGTGCCGTGGGCCTCGATGTAGTCGATATCGGCGGGTTCCAGCCGGGAGACCGCCAGCGCCTGACGGATCAGCGCTTGTTGGGCCGGGCCGTTGGGCACCGTCTGCCCGCTGCTGGCGCCGTCCTGGTTGACCGCCGAACCGCGCACCACCGCGAGCACGCGGTCCCCATCGGCGAGGGCGTCGCTGAGTCGCTTGAGCACCACGACCCCGCAACCCTCACTGCGCACATAACCATCGGCGCCGGCATCGAAGGACTTGCACTGACCATCCGGCGACAACATCCCGAACCGCGAGCACGCGATGGTGTTCTCGGGGCTGAGCATGAGGTTGACCCCCGCAGCGAGGGCGGTGTCGCTTTCGCGGCGGCGCAGGCTCTGACACGCCAGGTGTATCGACACCAGCGACGAGGAGCATGCGGTGTCGATCACGACCGCCGGGCCCCGCACTCCAAGGAAGTAGGACAACCGTCCCGCCGCGAAGTTCGCCGCGTTCCCGAACGGCACATACGCGTCGATATCCTCGGGCTCTATTTTCCCGGCGAAGGTCAACGAATAGTCGTTGGTCGTCAGGCCGATGAACGCGGACGTTTGGGTGCCGTGGATGGTGTGGGGTGGGATGCCGGCGTTTTCCAGCGCCTCCCAGGCGACTTCGAGTACCAGCCGCTGTTGGGGGTCCATCGCGGCGGCCTCGCGCGGGCTGATCCCGAAGAACTCCGCGTCGAACTGGTCGGGCTGCCACGAGGTGATGAAGCCGCCCTGGGTGGTGCAGATCGTGCCCGGCTCGGTGTAGTCCTCGGAATAGAACGCATCGGCGTCCCAGCGCTCGGCGGGCACCCGCACGATGCCGCTGCGCCCGTCCTGCAACAACCGCCAGAACTCGTCAGACGAATTGACCCCGCCGGGCAGCCGGCAGCCCATGCCCACCACGGCAATCGGTTCGGTATCACCCTTCTCGGCGATCTCCAGACGTGCACTGAGCTCATCGATCTTGTGAAGAGCCTCCGTGATGATCGCCCGGCGATCCGACGACACACCAGCCATCGCGCTCAATTCAGCCTTTCGGAAAGTTGTTGCAGCAGCTCATCTTCGGTGAAGTCGTCGTATTCATCGACGTCCTCTTGCTCGGCTGCTTCGATGAGTTCGGGGAGGATAGTGGCGAGGTAACCGGCGAGCGCCGCGACCGTGGGATAGTCGAAGACCACGGAGGCGGGCATGATCTGACCGAGGGTCTCGGACAGCGACCGCTGAAGCGTCACGCTCATCAGCGAATCCATGCCGAACTGGAAGAAACCCGCCGCCGGGTCGACGAACTGCGGCGACGCCAGGCTCATGGCATCGGCGACCTGCGCCCGAACGTGCTCGACCAGCAGATCGTGACGCTCGGAAGGCGCTGCGTTGCGAAGTGCCTCACGGAACTCGGTCACCGGTGCCGACGGGGCATCGCCGGCCTCGTCCGTGTGCTCGTTCGGCAGCAGATCGTCGACGATGTGCAGTCGCGCCCGCGTCCGGTAGGCGGTCGCCAACCGGATCCAATCCGCTGCCACGACGGTGGAGCGGACCGGGGCCCCCTCGCCCAGCACCGACCACAGCGCCTGGATCGCCACCTCGTCGGGCATCGGCTCGAGCCCAGAGTCGAGGGTGATCTGCCGCTCGTGCTCGACCTGATTGTCCGCCAGTGACTTCCATAGCCCCCAGTTGACGGTGGTGGCCGGCAGTCCCGCGGCACGCCGCGCGTAGGCGAACGTGTCGAGGAAGGTTGTCGTGGCCGCATAGTGTGACAGCCACCGCGAACCGAGCAGCCCTGAGATCGAGGCGAACAACACGAACTGGCGCACCGAGGTCGTCAGCGACAGCTTGTGCAGTACGGCAACGGCGTCCAGTTTCGGCGCGAACATCGAGGCAACGTCGTCATCGGTCATATCGGCGAGCATGATCGGCCCTCCGCCGAAGGCGGCCAGATAGATGCCGCTCAATGGGGGAAGGTCCGCGCCGAAACGGTCGAACACCGCCGCCATCGACGTTTCGTCGGCCGCATCGGCCGCGACCGTCACCAACGTCGTGCCCTTCGCGGCAAGGGAGTCGGCCAGCGCTTGCAGTCTCGTGCCTGGATTGCGGGATACCGCCACAACAGTGCCTGCGCCCATGTCCGCGAGTTGTTGGATCAGGTGCGGACCGATGTTCCCGGTCGCGCCGACAACCAGATGGCTGCTGTCCTTGTCCAGTCCCGCAGCCGACACCGCGGGCGGGACGGCGTGCGGTTGCAGCCTGGCCACGCGCCGGATTCCAGCCCGGTAAACGATCTGGTCTTCGCCTGCGTCGCTGTGTGTTTCGTCGACCACGTACCGCGCCGCCAGCGGTGCGGGTACCGAGTCGTCGACATCGATCACGGCGCCCCAGATCTCGGGGTGTTCCAGGGCCAGCGTGCGACCCAGTCCCCACAACACCGCATGCGTCGGGTTGGCCCGGTCGCCCTCACCGACCGGCTGCGCATTGCGCGTCAGCATGAGCAGCTTGGGCGGCGTTGCCATGCGCGCGAGCGCCACGCTGACCTTCCTCGCGGTGTTGAAGACCCGATACCCTCCCGCCGCTTCGAGCGCACCGGCGGTTCCGGGTGCGTAGAGCACGAACTCGGCATCGTTGAGGGCACTCGTCAGCTCTGCCTCGTCGGCGTCCTCGGCCAGCACCACGACGTCGGCGCCTTCACCTTCGAGACGGCCGATCTGCGTTGCCAGCTCGGCATCGCCGATCACCAGCCATGACGCCTCCGAACGGTCGCGGTCGGCGGACACCGGTTGAGCCGGCCACGCCATCTCGCAGTACCACTCGGCAGGGATGACGCCGGTCGTATGACCGCCGGCTCTCGAACGACCGGTGATCGCCACAGGTTCGACGCGCCGGGCCGCCGCCGTGAAGTCGATCCAGTGCCGGGTGTGCTCCCACGGCGTGGCCGGCAACTGTACGTGCGGTTCGGGCGGATGTGCTGTGTGCGGAGGGCGGGTCGTGTGGGTGGCATTCAGGCTGGTGTGGAAACTCAGCGTGTCGTCGCCGTCCCGCCGCAGCGTTCCCACGCTGTGGTGATGGATGTCGGCAAGGTTCTCGGTGATCGCCTGTGTCAGCATCGGATGCGCACTGACTTCGACGAACATTGCGTGCTCGACACCTGCTGCGGTGATCGCCTGGCGGAACCGCACGGGTTGGCGCACGTTGGCGACCCAGTAGTCCGCGTCAAACGTCGGCGCATCCGCGGTGACGGTCGACAGGAACGGAATCATCGGCGTCGATGGTGTGAGATCGGCCAGCGCCGAACGTAATTCGGGCAGAATCGGCTCCATCAGCGCGTTATGGGAGGCGACCTCCATGTTCACCCGTCGTGCAAAGCGGCCCTGTTCCAGCACCGCGGCGATCACGGTGTCTACCTGAGCGGGCGGCCCCGCAACGACCGTCTGTCGAGGCGAGGAGTAGACCGCGAGGCTGACTCCGGGATAGTCGGCGATCAACGCCTCGGTCGCCTCGGCGTCCAACGTCAGCAGCGCCACGGCGCCCTGGCCGGCCAGTCGTGACATCAGTTGTGACCGGATGGCGATCACCCGCAATCCGTCGGTCACCGATAGCGCTCCGGCCACCACCGCGGCGGTGACCTCGCCCATCGAGTGGCCGATGACCGCATCCGGGACGACTCCGTAGGAGCGCCACAACTCGGTCAGTGCGAGCTGCAGCCCCATCGTCACCGGTTGCACTTCGGCGTCGCCGCCGATCGGCGTTCCCTTGGTGAGGATCTCTTTCAGCGAGAAGCCGACATGCTCGACGAACAACGGCTCCAGTTCGGCGACGGCCTCCGCGAACACTGGTTCGTCGGCCAACAGCTGCCTGCCCATCCCCGCCCAGTGCGCGCCTTGGCCCGAGTAGACGAACACCGTGCCCGGCCGGCAGGCGCCTTCGTGCGGCTCGTTCACGCCGTCGTCCTGCTTGCCCGCGGCGAGGGCTGCCAGCCCGGCCATTGCCTGTGCGGCGTTGCGCGCGCAGACCGTGGCGAACTGGGGGTGGCGCGCGCGGTGGTGATTGAGCGTGTGGGCAACGTCCGACAGCGCCGCTCCGGCACCGTCGACCGCCATCCACTCAGCGAGAGAACCGGCCGCCGCCCGGATACGTTGTGCGGACTTGCCCGACACCACCATCGTTGTCACCGGTAAATCCGGTTGTGGTGCAACCGATGTCGTCTCAGGCGCCTGCTCGATGACCACATGGGCGTTGGTCCCGCCGAAACCGAACGACGAGACGCCTGCCCGTCGCGGGCGCTCTAAGGACGGCCAATCCCGGCCCTCGGCAACCACTTCGAGCCGCAATTGGTCGAACGGGATGTGCGGGTTGGGATTCCGATAGCGCAGGTTTGCCGGAATCCGGCCTTTGCTCACGGCGAGCACAGCCTTGATGAAGCCGGCAACGCCGGCCGCGGCCTCCAAGTGGCCGAGGTTCGACTTCACGGCGCCTACCATCAGCGGTGCACTGGTCGGTCGTCCGCGGCCGAGCACAGTGCCGAGCGCGCGTGCCTCGATGGGATCGCCCAGGAACGTACCGGTGCCATGGGCCTCGACGTAGTCCACGTGATGCGGGTGCACGCCGGCCTGGGTGTACGCCGCCCGCAGCACCGCCATCTGCGCGGCCGGGTTCGGTGCCATCAGCCCGTTCGAGTGACCGTCCTGGTTGACCGCCGAACCCTTCACGACCGCCAGCACGCGGTCCCCGTCGCGTATCGCGTCGCTGAGACGCTTGAGTATCACGACTCCGCACCCTTCGCCGCGGACAAAGCCGTCGGCATCGGCGTCGAACGTATGGCAGAGGCCCGTCGGCGACAGAGCGCCCGCTTGGTCGAAGCCGTGGAAGACAGAAGGCGACAGCAGCAGGTTCACTCCCCCGGCAATCGCGACCTCCGAGTCGCGCAACCGCAGACTCTGGCACGCCAGATGAATCGCCACCAGGGACGACGAGCAGGCGGTGTCGACGGTGAGCGACGGGCCGCGCAGGTCGAGGAAGTACGAGAGACGGTTCGCGATGATGCTCAGCGCGCCACCGGTGTTGCTCCACGCGTCGACCTTCGGCAAGTCATTAGCGGCCAAGTAGCCGTACTCGCTGGTGCATGCGCCGACGAAGACGCCGGTCTGCGAGCGGCGCAAGGAGTTGGCCGGAATCCCCGCGTGTTCGATCGCTTCCCAGGCCACTTCGAGCAGCAGCCGCTGTTGCGGATCCATCTTGACGGCTTCACGGCCGGAAATCTCGAAGAAGTCCGCGTCGAAGGCATCGACGTCGTCGAGGAATGCGCCCCATCGAGTGGTGCGGGCGAGTGCTGCAGTGACGCCGGGCGAGCCGTCGTCGAAGGGCAGCCAACGTTCGGCGGGCACTTCGCCGACCGCACACTGTCCGTCCCAGAGGAATTGCCACAGCGCATCAGGTCCGGTGATCCCTCCCGGAAAGCGGCAGCCCATACCCACAACGGCGATCGGCTCGTCGAGCGAGCCGCGATCGGTTGAGCTTTCCGTCGGGTCCGGCACCGGCTGGTCTGCCGGCGCGGTCAGAAACGCCACGAGAGCGTTGATGGTGGGGTTCTGCCAGAAGTCAACCGGCGAAACCGGTCTGCCCAGCCGCTCGCCCAGTTCACCGGACAGCTCAAGAGCGTCACGGGAACCGACGCCCACGTCGTTGAGGGACGCGTCCAGGTCGATGTCAGTGGCATCGCAGCCGAGCCGCGAGCACAAATTGGCGAGCAGCCAGTCGCGTAGTTCGACGGCCTCGGGAGTTATTTCAGTCATGATTTGTTGTCCATACGATCGAACTGATTGAGGCGGTAATACGCTGCGCACGACGACCGCCGGACCTTGCCGCTGGTGGTGATGGGGAGCGCACCAGGGGACACGAAGACGAGATCGGCGATTCGTAGGCGGTGGATGTTCGAAACCGCCGACACGATGTCGCGCTTGAGCAGGCGCAGCCGCTCGCTGTGCTCCGCGTCGGAATCGCTGCGCCGTTTCACCTCGACGATCGTGACGAGCCGCTCTGTCTGATCGGTCTCAACCGAAATGGCAGCACAGCGGCCCTTGCTGATCTCCTGGATAGTCGCCTCGATGTCGTCGGGATAGTGGTTGGATCCGTCGACGATCAGCAGATCTTTGATCCTGCCGATGATGAACAATTCGCCGTCGGAGATGACGCCGAGATCGCCGGTCCGCAGCCACGGCCCCTCCGGGGTACCCGGCGACGCATTGACCAGTCGGCCGCCGAACACGCGCTGACTTTCCTGCGGCTTCTTCCAGTATCCCTTGGCCACGTTCTTGCCGTGCACCCAGATTTCGCCGACTTGATCGGCCGGATTCTCGGTGCCGGTCTCGGGATCGACGACCCGCAGCGCGGTGGAACGCGTCGTGCCGTGGCCGATCAACTCGGTGCTGCCGAACTCTTCGGCGCACCGCCTGGCGTGTCCGCTCGACAATTTCTCGTAGTCGAACCGGACGACCGAAGGAGCCGTTCCGCGGTTGGAACACGCGACGTAGACGGTGGCTTCGGCGAGCCCGTAGGACGGGCGGATGACGGACTCGTCGAGCCCAAACGCAGCGAACCGGTCGGTGAAGCGCTTGACTGTCGCCGCATGCACACGCTCCGCACCGCTCAGGATCCCCTCGACATCACGGAGATGAAGACCCGCCATGTCGTCGTCGGTGGTTCTGCGCGCGGCCAATTCGAATGCGAAGTTGGGTGCCGCAGAGAGGGACCCACGGTGTCTGGCGAGCAACTGGACCCATCGGGCGGGCCGCTGCAGGAACGCCAGCGGGCTCATCAACACGGCCGGCCGATCGCAGACCAGCGGTGCGACGACGCCTTTCACCAGACCCATGTCGTGATAGAAGGGCAGCCACGAGACGAAGGTCGCCTGCTGCGGAACGGGGCCGCCGAAATAGTCGTGAAGCGCCTGACGCACGTTCTCGATGACGTTCTGATGGGAGATCACGACCCCGGCGGGAACGCGGGTCGATCCGGAGGTGTACTGCAGATACGCGGTGCTGGTTACCGCCGCCTCTGACGATTCCGGTCTTGGTGAGTCGAGGTCCAGTGCGTCGACGGCGATGACCACCGGTGCGGCGTGGTTTCCCTGGCTTCGGGCATAGGGCGAGACGGCGTCGACCGAAGCCGTCGTCGTGAGAATGACCGTCGGTGCGCAGTCGCCCAGCACCGACGAGATCCGTTCGTCGTGGACGCCGTATGCAGGCATCGAGAGCGGCACTGCGATGAAGCCGGCTTGCACCGCACCGAGGAAGGACACGATGTATCCCAGTCCCTGCGGTGCGACGACGGCGGCCCGATCGCCGGGCGAACCGCAAGCCGTGAGTTCATCGGCCACGCTGCTCGTGGCGCGGAACAGCTGAGACCAGGTGAGGCTCTCAGTAAAGCCCTCGGGGTCGACGTCGTAATCGATGAAGGTGAACGCCGTCGCGTCGGCGTTTCGGAGTGCTCTTTCTTGCAGCAGTGAGGTCAGAGAGGTGTCGGCCATGATGGCTCCTTCCGTGGCGTCAAAGTCAGCTGTGTCCTGGATGCGCGGGTTTGCAAGAAGAACGTTCTACTTCTTTGCTGAACGCTTGCGCATGTGCTCACGCTGCAATTTCTGGCGACTGACCGGCATATCCGCTGCATACGCCCCATAGCGGCAGCAGCTAGTTCGTTTGGGTACCAAACTGAACAATGACATGCCTAAATCGCCCCCATCTGTTTGCGTGAGCGAAAATTTACTCCTGCGTTGATGCTCTGTCAGGCAGTTAGCCCGTTTTTAACTTCAAGGGTTGCCTTTCTCATGGCAAGAAGGTAGCTGCACATGCGCGTAACGGACTAAAAGCAATGCTCAAGGTCCTTCTGGAGGTTGGCTCGGTGTAGCGGTCCGCCACGTACCATGCCCCGGTGTGGGCGCCTATTTCTTAGGTTTCCGGCTCCGTTGCCTTGCCCGGAGTTCGTTCGAGATCTGAGCCTACAAGACGTGGCGATTCGCGGGGACTCGCCGAATCGGAAACCGGCCTGTGGACTGGCCGCACCCACCAGGTTACACCCCCCCCGAGCGAGCTCGAATGGTTCTGCAGCACGGGAGGTTTCGCGGATTGCCGTATAGGCGTTGCAGAGAAGCACCGGTTCAGCTACTTGCCAACAGAAAAACTGTGATTTGTCAGTGTCCGCCAGTTGGCGTTGCATCCCGTATGGCGGCGGTTGACGTGCCGCGTCCGAACTGCGATCCGCCGCGATCGGCAGCAGATGCCACCGCCGAAGCGCCAAACAGGCTGTGCTGCAATCTTTCTCCGATTGGCATTGAGCCTGAACCGTGCGCGGACGTACGCGACGGAACTGCCCGCGCCGATGTCGCCGGCTTCCGGGGCCGTCGACAAAAGCTACGAATGTGTGACATCAAGATCGACATGGCTTTTCGGGAATGCGGTGGCCGGCCACCGGGTGATCAAGCATGATTGGCCGCGTGAACGATCCTTCGAACCGCGGCATCACGCCAGCAGGCGCGGCGGCCTCGTCCCATGTGTCACCGGTGGCTGTGCGTGGGTTGTACATCTTTCCGCACGCGGGTGGTTCGGCGAGTTCCTACGCCCCCTTCGCCCGAGCGTTCTCGCTGGATATCAAGCGGATCGCGGTCCAGTATCCCGGTCGCACCGACAGGCACGATGTGCCCGATATCGAGAGCATTTCGGCTCTTGCAGCGGACGTCCACGCCATGCTGTCGGCCAACATCGCCGACCCGCCGGTGGCATTCTTCGGCCACAGCATGGGCGGTCTCATCGCGTTCGAAGTCGCGCGGAAATTCCAGGAAAGTGGCTCCCCGATCGCTGCGCTGTTCGTGTCCGCGTCCCCCGCTCCGGGGCACGGCGGATACGAGGAACTCAAGGGCTCCGACGAGGAATTATTGAAGATGGTCAACGAAATGACGGGCGCCAGCAGCCAGTTCGTCGATGGTCGGTTCGGGGAGACGGTGCTGCGCACGATGCGGAACTATGGGGCCATCACCAGCTATAGCTGCCCTCCGGGCACCACCGTTGCCTGCCCCATCTACGCCTACGCCGCAGCTGACGACAACGCAGTTAGCTACCAGAGCGTAGCGGCATGGTCGGGGTTCACCACTTCGGAGTTTGCGGTGCGCACAGTGGCCGGCGACCACTTCTACGTCACGAAGGCAGTGGATGAACTCGTTGCTGACGTCGAACAACGCATCCTGAAACTTCCCGCCACCCCGGGGTGACGAGGTCGTTTCGATCCCTAGCCGCCGCTCGATGTGCCGCCGCCGGAAGCGCCGGCGCTCGGCCCGATTGCGCTCTGACCGATGAGAGAGCCCAGCTGGCTCAACAAGTCAGCGGGATTCGGCGGCGGCGGCGGCGGGGCGTCGGTCTTCTGCCACTCCTGGCACTCGCTGCTCTTGAAGGTCGTGTCGCCGGCCTCGATCTGCACCGTCTGCGGCTTCTTGCTCATCGCATTGGCGACGATGCCGTCGCCATTCGCCCGCTTCCAGTAGCAAACACCGCCCTCGACGGGACCGGCGGATTGGTACACACCGGGCACGATGTCCGTGCCGACGGTGTACGTGCCGTCGCCGAAGCTGCTCAATGGACCCGGCGGCGGCCCTTCACCCTCGGGGCTCGGCGGCTCCCCCGCAGGTGCAGGCGCTGCTGGTGCGGGTGTCGTGGGACCCGACGCCGCAGGTCCCAGCGCTGCAGGTGCGGGTGCCGCGGGTCCCGGGAGCGGCCCAGCAGGCCCCGGCGCGACGGGTCCCGGCGGCGGTCCCTCCCCGTGCGGGGCCGGCGGCGGTGACGGCTGCGGATCGGCTTGTGCGGCAGGGGCCATCAGGGACCAGCCGATGACGATCGCCACGGCCGCGGTAGCGATTCGAGTCATCGGGCAAAGGCCTCCACCGGTGGACATGAACACATCAGGTTCCTATCACCATACGCGCCGTCGATACGCCGGACCGGCGGCCAGACCTTGGGCCGGAAGCCCTTGCCCAGGGGGTAGGCGGCCTGTTCACGGCTGTAGGGGTGTGACCATTCGTCGACGAGCAGGCACTCCGCGGTGTGCGGCGCCCCGCGCAACGGGTTGTCCTCCGCAGGCCAGGCGCCGGAGCCGACCTGGTCGATCTCGGCGCGAATGGCGATCATGGCTTCGCAGAACGCATCGACTTCGGCGAGGCTCTCGCTTTCCGTCGGCTCGACCATCAGCGTGCCTGCAACCGGAAAGCTCATCGTCGGTGCATGAAATCCGTAGTCTGCCAAGCGTTTCGCGACATCGTCGACCGTTACGCCGGTGGACTTGGTGATCCCGCGCAGATCGAGGATGCACTCGTGGGCGACCATGCCGTTCTCGCCGGTGTAGAGCACCGGGTAGTACTCGTCGAGGCGACGCGCGATGTAATTCGCCGATGCAATTGCCGTCAGCGACGCCGCCCGTAGACCGCCGGCACCCATCATCCGGATGTAGGCCCAGGTGATCGGCAGGATCGACGCCGACCCATAGGGCGCCGACGACACCGTGTGCCTGTCTTGCAATTCGTCGGCGAGCGGATGGCCGGGCAGATACGGCTGCAGGTGTGCCCGGACGGCGACCGGCCCGACACCGGGTCCGCCTCCCCCGTGGGGGATGCAGAACGTCTTGTGCAGGTTCAGGTGGCTGACGTCGCCGCCGAACTTCCCCGGCCGGGCCAGTCCGACCAAGGCGTTGAGGTTCGCGCCGTCGACGTACACCTGGCCGCCGACGTCGTGCACCGCCGCGCAGATCTCCGCGATGTCGTGCTCGAATACCCCGTGTGTCGACGGATAGGTGATCATCAACGCGGACAACCGATCCGCGTGCTCGGTGACCTTCGCCCGCAGATCGTCGAGGTCGACGTCGCCGTTGGCTCGGCAGGCCACCACGACGACGCGCATGCCGACCAACGCCGCGGACGCCGCGTTGGTGCCGTGCGCGCTCGACGGGATCAGGCACACGTCGCGGTCGGTCTCACCACGCTCGTGGTGGTACGCCTGGATCGCCAATAGCCCGGCGTATTCGCCCTGCGAGCCCGCGTTCGGCTGCAGCGACACCGCGTCGTATCCCGTCAGTTGGGTCAGCCAGGACTCCAGGTCGGCGATCAGCTTGCGCAGACCCGGTGCGTCGGAGTGCGGCGCGAACGGATGTTGGCGGGCGAATTCGGGCCAGGTGATGGGCTCCATCTCAGCGGCGGCATTGAGCTTCATGGTGCACGAGCCCAGCGGAATCATGCTGCGGTCCAACGCGATATCTTTGTCCGCAAGAGACCGCAGGTAACGCATCATCTCGGTCTCGGTGCGATACCGGGTGAACGCGGGATGGGTCAGGAACTCCGTCGTCCGTCCGGCGATATCCGGTCCGGCCCAGTCGCCACTGAGCGACGCCCCGAATGTCGCCAGCACGGCTTCGACGTGCTCCGGTGTGGTCGCCTCGTCGCAGGACACCGAGAGGTGGTCGCCGTCGACGAGCCAGACATTGATGCCCCGCGACTTGGCCTGATCACGAACATCGGCGGCCCGGCCGGGCACCCGCGCCAGCACGGTGTCGAAGAACCGGTCGTGCACCACCTCCACGCCAGCGGCCGACAGCCCGGCCGCCAGCGAGCGGGCGCGGTCGTGCACCCGGCGCGCGATGCCGGTCAGTCCATCGGCGCCGTGATAGCTGGCGTACATCGCGGCAATGACCGCCAGCAGCACCTGCGCGGTGCAGATGTTGCTGGTCGCCTTGTCCCGGCGGATGTGCTGCTCGCGGGTCTGCAGGGACAGCCGGTAGGCCGGTGATTCGTCGGCATCCACCGAAACGCCGACCAGCCGGCCCGGCAGCTGCCTCGCGTGCTTGGCGTGCACGGCCAGATAACCGGCGTGCGGACCGCCGAAACCCATTGGCACACCGAAACGTTGGGTGGTGCCGAACGCCACGTCGGCGTCGATCTCACCCGGCGGTGTGATCAGCGTCAGCGCCAGCAGGTCGGCGCCGATCGCCACCAACGCGCCGCGCTCGTGCGCCTCGCCGACCAGTCGCGTCCAGTCGACCACTTCGCCACCGGCGCCGGGCAGTTGGGTGATCACCCCGAAGAAATCACCGTCGGGCAGGCCCTGGCGCAGGTCGGCGGTGACGATCTCGATGCCGAGCGGCTCGGCCCTGGTCGCCAGCACCGCGGCGGTCTGCGCGAACAGATCGCTGTCGACCGCCAGCCGATTCGACGTGCTGGCTCCTCCTTCTTTGCTCCTCACGTGCGCGCCGGCCCGATGCATCAGCGTCATCGCCTCCGCGGCCGCGGTGCCCTCGTCGAGCATCGACGCGTTGGCCACTTCGAGGCCGGTGAGGTCGGCGACCATGGTCTGAAAGTTCAGCAACGCCTCCAGCCGGCCCTGGCTGATCTCCGGTTGATACGGCGTGTAGGCCGTGTACCAGGCCGGGTTCTCGAGGATGTTGCGGCGCAGCACCGCCGGGGTGAGCGTGTCGTAGTAGCCCTGACCGATCATCGAGACGGCGACCGTGTTGGCGTCGGCGAGAGCACGCAGCTCGGCCAGCGCCTGCTCCTCCGTCGCGGCCTGGGGCAGTCGATCGAGGCCCGGTGCCACGCCCTCGGCGGACAATGCATCGAGAATGCCTGCGGGAAGCGCCTTGTCGGCGAGTTCGTCTAGTGAGCCGACGCCGATGGTCTTGAGCATGGTGGCGACGGCATCGGCGTCCGGGCCGATGTGGCGGTCCGCGAAGCTCGGTTGTTCGCCGCGGTTGGATTGGTCGGAGTAGAACATCCATCTCCTGACGTTCGGGGCAGGAAACCCACTGGGTTTCCTCTCCCTCAGTCGTCACCCGCGTGGGCACTCCAGAGGCATCGGGGCCCTGCGCGGTCCTGGTGCCTGAGAGTTTGACGGAGAGGTGTTGCTCCTTCGGCGTCCGTGACTGGCGGTCACGGAACTCTCCCGCGCAAGGGCGATGCGGTGCCGATTCTACCGACAATCGGTAGCGGAGCGAGCGTTGCCCGGGTCAGCCGATCTTGCGGTCGCGGTGTTTGCGCCTGCTCGCCAGCTCGTCCTCCGGCGCGCTGATCGACTCGCCGCCATCGGCGCGCTCGCCGGGGAAATCGGCGATGGCGCCGGTCAGCTCCCGCATTGCGCCGGAGACGGCGATGCCGAAGACGCCCTGACCGCCCTGCAGCAGGTCCACCACTTCCTCGGCGGACGTGCATTCGTACACGGTGGTGCCATCCGAGAACAACGTGATGTTGGCCAGATCGCGGACGCCGCGCTGACGCAGGTGATCGACGGCGACGCGGATGTTGTGCAGCGAGATGCCGGTGTCCAGCAGTCGTTTGACGATCTTGAGGACCAGGATGTCCTTGAACGAATACAGCCGTTGGCTGCCGGAGCCGGCGGCGCTCCGGATCGACGGCACGACCAGCGAGGTCCTGGCCCAGTAATCCAGCTGGCGGTAGGTGATGCCGGCGATCTGGCAGGCGCTGGGACCGCGGTACCCGACGAGCTCGTCGGGTACCGAATCATCGGGGAAGAGCCCGGCCTGAACGGGTTCGCTGGGGGCAGGTGCTGAGGGCTCGGGTGCACCATCGGTCGACGACAGATCTAGCTGCTCTTGACGTGGCGTGTCTTCCACTCTCGATCCTCTCGCCGATCGAACTCGCGTCTGTGACCTGCACCGCGGCACGTTTGCCAAAGCTCGAATGTGTCGAGCATACGCTTCCCGACGGACCCTGACTGCCCGTCGTGACCATCAAAGTATGGCTGCCCGAATCGCGGTTGTCGGAAACCCGCGCCGCGTGTCGAGCCCGAAAGCGTCAGTTGAGACGCATCCGTGATGTTCAGCGCGACAGTCAGGTGGCCTTGAAATCGTCGGGCGACACGCTGTCGAGGAATTCCTTGAACTTCTCGACCTCGTCCTCGCGCACCGCGCCCGTCGCCTCGTCATCGTTCTCGTCGGGGATCAGCAGTCCGGCTTCGGCCAGCACCGCCTCTTCGACGTAGATCGGCACGCCGACACGCAATGCGATCGCCACCGAGTCCGATGGCCGTGCCGACACCTTGATGTCGCGATCGAAGATCAGATCGGCGTAGAAGGTGCCCTCCTGCAGATCGACGATGCGCACCTCTTTGAGCGAATGACCAAGCGCCGCAATGAGATCTCGGATCAGATCATGGGTCAGCGGGCGGGCAGGTTCGACGCCCTGCTGCTCGAGGGCGATCGCCGCGGCCTCTGACTGGCCGATCCAGATCGGCAGATACCGATCACCGTTCGACTCGCGCAGGAGCAACACCGGCTGGTTCTGAGGCTGCTCCACGCGTATGCCGACCACACGAACCTCACCCATATGTGTCTGCCCTCCGCACCGCTGAAGCCACTACGACGAGTCTAATCCTCACCTGTCCAGAACGTCGCGCACGGCCGACTTGATCAACGACGTGTGCAACGTGATCGCCAGCGCGGCCACCTCGCGGGCCAGGTCGTCGGCGCGATCCCTGGCGCCGGCCTTGCCGGCCTTGACCACCGGTCCGGCGATCTGAGCGATCAGATCGGACTGCCGATCGGCCGCCGACCGGAACGCGCGCAGATGGCGGGGCTCCACCCCGTACTCGGCGAGCGCACGCGCGCACTGGGCGATCACCACGGAGTGCTCGTCGAAGAACCCGGCGGGCCCGGCGGTGATCACACCCTCCTTGATCAAGGCGGTGAGCAGCTTGTCGTCCACGCTGGAACGCGACAGCAGATCTTCGCGGCTGAGCCGCGCCTGGGTGGGCGCGACGGCCGCATCGATGTCTGCCGCCTCGGAGGACACCGACACCAAACGCGGTACGCCGTATGGGGATCCGGTCTGTGGTAATTCACCGTCGGGTTGCGCGTCCAGCTGTGCCTTGATCACCTTCAACGGCAGGTACTGGTCGCGCTGCGCGGTCAGGATGAAACGCAGTCGCGCACAGTCGTACGCGGCGAACCGCCGGTAACCCGACGCCGACCGCTGCGGCGTGACCAGTCCCTCGGCCTCCAGGAAGCGGATCTTGGAGATGGTCACGTCCGGGAAGTCCGGTCGCAGCGAGTCGAGCACCGCTCCGATCGACATCCCGGGCAGCGCGGGCGTGTCGGGCTGTGTCATCTGCTCTTCGCGCGAGCGCTCATCGGAGTCAACCTACGTGCCCGGGCCGCTGTCGTCGTCCGTCTTGGGACCGGTGAGGAACACCAGTCGAAACTTGCCGATCTGCACTTCGTCGCCGTTGGCCAGCGCCGCCGAATCGACCGGCTCGCGGTTGACGTAGGTGCCGTTGAGGCTGCCGACGTCGACAACCTGGAACTCCCCGTTTTCCAGCCGAAACTCCGCGTGGCGACGGCTCACCGTCACGTCGTCGAGGAAGATGTCACTGTCGGGATGCCGTCCGGCGGATGTCGTCGGCTGGTCCAACAGGAAACGCGACCCCGCGTTGGGGCCCCGTTTGACGACAAGCAACGCCGAGCCCACCGGCAGGCCCTCGACGCCCGAAACCGCCCCCTCGGTCCCCGCCGAGGCCGGCGCGTCCAATTCGTTGAGGAAGTCGGCGCGAAACACCGATGTCGTCTCCACGGTGAGCTCGTCAGACGTCTGGTCAGCCCCAGAATTCTGATCCTTGTCCGTCACCCGCTGCTCCTCACTGGCTGCTGTGGCGATATCTGGCCGGGCCCGTTGTGGGCCCCTCTCCAGCCGTCATGCGTCTCTCGTCGACCGTACCGCGCTGCGGTCTCCGTTGGGTCCACCCCCGCCGGATCGACGTGAAGACCTCTCTCGGTCAGACGATGGAACCGATCGCTGGCACCCTAACAACATCTCATTCGGTCACCAGCGCCTGGTAGCCGTCCGCGTCCAGCAGGCCGTCGAGCTCCCCGGCCAGTGCCGTCGCGTCGACCTGCAGCTCGATCAGCCATCCCTCCCCATAGGGGTCGGAGTTGACCAGCTGAGGGCTGCCCTCCAGATCACCGTTGACGGCAACAACTTTCGCCGTGACGGGCGAATACAGGTCGGACACCGACTTCGTCGACTCCACCTCGCCGAACGACTCCCCCGCGCTGACGTCGGTGCCGACGTCGGGCAGTTGAACGAACACCACGTCCCCGAGGGACGACTGGGCGAAATCGGTGATGCCGACCCTTACGGTGTCGTCACCGATGCGCTGCACCCACTCGTGTTCCGAGGTGTAGGTCAGGTCGGGCGGGATTTCGCTCACGGCGCTCCTCTTTGCAGGTCGGACTCACTTCACGCGCTGAGCGTATTGGCGGGGTTTCGGTTGCCGCAAGGCGGTGACGTCGACCCGGTCGGATTGTTGTACCACCATCGTGCCGCCGACGCGTTCGACACTGTCCATGGCGCCACCGGGAATGTTCATCGCAGCGGCCAACGTCGCCGGATCGCCAATTGCCACAACGGTATACGGTGGGTTGACGGTCTGACCGTCGATCTCTAGCGCACCCGGCCCGCCGACCACCCAGGTGTCCACCCCGACCCGGACGGCGGCCGACCCGCCGCGGATCTCCATCGCCTCGGCCCCGGCGTTGCGCAACTCGTTGATGACGTCGAGCATGGTTTCGGGCGCCACGCCCGGGGCGGCGTCCTCGATGGTCAGGGTCACCCCCGGACCGGTGGCGGCCACGGTGCCGATCAGGATCGACAGGGCGGCCAGCCGGGACTGAGCGTTCTCGATCGCGGCCTGATCGCTGCTGCCCGACGCCTGCAGCGAGGCCAGGGTCCGCTGCAGGTCGGCGACCTCGGTGTTAAGCGCGGCTTCACGCTGCTGCAGGGAGTCGAGCAGAACAAGCAGGTCGGCAGGCCGGGCGGTCTCCAGCGAATCGCCCGAATCGTTCTGCCGCACCTGGGTGACGATCGCGATGCCCAGCAGCACGCAGAGCAGGGCGCCCAGCGCGCCGAACGCAAGCTGCGACCGCCCCCGCCGCAGCACCCCCCGCACACCCGCCGACTGAAGGGCGCCGATCCGGTGCCCGCGTTCGTCGGGCGGCAGTTCGTGCCGGCCGACGTGTTCGGCTTCGTGTGCGCCGTCGGACTGAGGCGTGTCGGCGCTCATGCCTCGGCTCCCACTCGCTCCGGTCCTCGCTGCGCTGGGATCCTCAGTCGCGCTCGCCTTCGGGCGGTCATCGGTCAGGCGCCGAACAGTCTGCGTCGCAGGGCCGCGGCATTGCCGAAGATCCGGATGCCGAGCACGACGATGATCGCGGTGGACAGCTGCGTGCCGACGCCGAGTTGATCGCCGACGTAGACGATGAGCGCGGCGACGAGGACGTTGAAGACGAACGACACCACGAAGACCTTCGGATCGAAGATCCGCTCGAGATATGCCCGAAGGCCGCCGAATACCGCGTCGAGCGCGGCGACCACCGCGATCGGAAGATACGGCTCGACGAAATCGGGCACGCTGGGGTGGAATACCAGGCCGAGCACGATACCGAGGACCAGTGCGGCGATTCCGATCATTTGTCTCCGATTCCCTTGGCGTAGTTGATATCTCGCACCGAGCCGGCGGGAACGGTCAGGGTGTCGGAGGCACTCACGGTCACCACGACGCCGTAGCTCGCCTCAAGTAGTCGCAGGCGCTGCAGACCGGGGCTGCGATCGAACACGTCCTGCATGGCGTGCGGTGGTCCGACCGCAAGAATCTCGTAGGGGCTGCCGATCGGTCGGTTGTCGACCAGGATGCCGCCACCGGCCTGGCGGATCGTCACATTGGGTCCGATCCGCACGCCGCCCACCGAGATCGCCTCGGCCCCGCTGGCCCACAGCGAATTCACCGCCAGTTGCAGATCCCGGTCCAGGATGACCTGGCGACTGCCCTCGACGCGCTCCTTCGACACGTCGCTGAGGTCCTTCGAGACGCCCGGATCGGTCACCGTGACCGTCAGCCCCGGGCCGGTGACCGCGGTGGCGGCGGCCGAGAAGTTGGCGCTGTCGAGGCCGCCGAGCAACTGCCTGCCGCGCTCGTCGCCCTCGAGGCGGCTCCGGCGTTCGCTGTCGACATCGGCGGCCAGCCGATCGCGGCGCGCGGTCGCAGCGTTCGCCGCCTCCTCGGCGGACCGCACGCTGGCGGACAGCACCTGCTGGGTCTCCCGCACGCCCGGCGCGGTGGCCTGCGCCTGCGCCACCGCGAAGGCGAACACGGTCGTGACCGCGAGGGCCGCGAGCACCTCCCAGCTCACGTCGGCCAGCCGGCTCCGTGGGCGGGTGCCGGCGCGGCGCTCAGCGGTCGCCGCCGCATAGCCGGGGTCGAGGTGGTCGGACAGCAGCGATCGCAGCAGCGACGGCACCGGGATCAGCGTCGGCGCGCCCGCTTGGTGCACATTGCGGCCGGCATCGGGGTCATAGCCGCCGAGCGCCCTGCGGTCGTCGTCTGTCGCCGGCCGAGCGGCTCCGGGCTGGTCTGTCGCCGGCCGAGCGGCTCCGGGCCGGTCTGTCGCCGGCCGAGCGGCTCCGGTGTCGTCAGCCACCCGAGTGCGCCTTCGGCAACCGACGCATCACCATCCCCACCTGCAGCAGGTACAGCACCGCAGACCACAGATAGAGCGCCAGACCCCAGATCAGGAACGCCCATCCACACGCGAAGATGACGCGGCTCCACAGGGCGTCCCACTGCCCGAGCAGGATCAGCGGGAAAGCCGACATCAGCGCGAATGTCGCCCCCTTGCCGATGTAGGTCACCGGCAGAGCCGTCAGCCCGCGTCGGCGCAGCAAGGGGAGGGTCGCGGCGAGCACCGCGTCGCGACCGATCAGGGTGATGACGATCCACCACGGCACGATGCCTGCGAAGCCGAACGCGAGCGGAACGGTCAACATGTAGATCCGGTCGACAGCCGGATCGAGCAGTTCACCGAGCCGCGACGACTGGTTGGCCATCAGGCGCGCGATCTTGCCGTCGGCCCAGTCGGAGGCGCCGCTGAACATCAGGATCGCCACGGCCCATGCGTTGGCGTGCACGACGAGCAGCAGATAGAGAAAGACCGGAAGGAGTACAAGTCGCAGCACCGAGAGCGCGTTGGGCACCGTGACCACGCGATCACGCACTGCCCCCGGCGCGCGGTTCATGGAAATAAACCTAGCGGAATATCCCCGGCAGACTCAGCGCCGACATCGAGTCTTCTGCCAGCGGATTGTCGTGCACCATGTACGTCCACGTCGACGTGGGCCGGGCCAGCTTGGACAAGTCCAGTCCCTGCTCCTCTTCGAGCACGTTGGCGGTCTCGAAGGTCTGCTGCGCTGCTTCGATCGCGTCGGCGGCCAGCGACGCGAACGCGTCGACGGCCATCCGGTGGAACTCGTCGATCGGCGTCTGGTGCCCGAGCGCACGCAGGTGAATGCTTTCGCGGATGTCGGCGAGGTAGGCCAGATGGTCAGCCCACCCACGGTCGAGGTGGTACAGCATGATCTGCCTGCAGATCCGCTCCAGCTGTTCCTCGCTGAGCTTCCCTGCCAGCTCCTCGTAGCGCTTGGGGCTTCTCTTCTCCAGCTCTTCGCGCGCAGTCGGCGTGCGCAGCAACGTGTTTCGGCGCTCGACCAGAATGGCTCGCTGCTGGGCGATCAATTCGTTGAACTGCCAGGTGTTCGCATGCACCGCCAGCAGCCGGCCCTCGGCGACCCGCTGTGCGTGGTCGAGCAGGCCGGCGGCCTTGTTGTTGACGATGCGGCCGTCCTCGTCGGTCTCGGTCGGCAACTTGTTGAGTTTCTCCGGCTCGAGATGCGCAACCACCACGTCGTCTTGCCAGCTGGAGAAGAACACCGACGAGCCCGGGTCACCCTGGCGCCCGGCGCGGCCGCGCAGCTGATTGTCCAGCCGCTCGGTGCTGTGCCGTCCGGTGCCGATGACGTGGAGACCGCCGAGGTCGGCGACCTGTTCTTTCTCGGCGGACTGATCGCCGACGTCCGAACCGCCCAATCGGATGTCGGTCCCGCGGCCTGCCATCTGCGTGCTCACGGTGACCGAGCCCAGCTTGCCGGCCTCGGCGATGACGCGGGCTTCCTCTTCGTCGTTCTTGGCGTTCAGAACGACCGCAGGCACGCCGGCCTTCACGAGCCGCTCGTGCAGTTCCTCGGATTCGGCGACATCACGGGTGCCCACCAGGATCGGCTGCTTGGTCTTGTGCACCTCGGCGATGTGCTCGATGATGCCGTCGGTCTTGGCGGCGGCGGTGATGTAGACCCGGTCGGGCTCGTCCTCCCGGATGTTGGGGGCATTGGGCGGAATCGGCGAAACGCCGAGCTTGTAGAACTGGCGCAACTGTTCGCCCGCGGCCAGTGCGGTGCCGGTCATGCCGCACACCGTGGGGTACCGGCTGATCAGCGCCTGCACCGTGATGGTGTCGAGCACCTCGCCGGTCTCGGTGGTCTCGATGCCCTCTTTCGCCTCGACCGCTGCCTGCAGGCCGTCGGGCCACCGCTGCAGTTGGGCGATGCGGCCGCGGCTGGCGTTGATCAGGTGGACTGCGTCGTCGCGCACGATGTAATGCACGTCGCGGTGCAACAGCACATGGGCGTGCAAAGCCACGTTCACCTCGGTCAGCGTGGTGCCGACGTGCTCTTCCGAATAAAGATCGATGCCGCCGAGTTTGGCTTCCATCTTCTGTGCGCCGGTCTCGGTGAGGTGAACGTTGCGGCTGTCCGCGTCGGTGTCGAAGTCCTCCCCGGCGATCAATTCGCCTACCAGCCGGATGATTTCGAGCTTCGGCGTCTCCCGGTGCGAGGTGCCGGCGAGCACCAGCGGCACCAGCGCCTCGTCGACGAGCACCGAGTCGGCCTCGTCGATCAGCGCCACGTCGGGATTCGGCGACACGAGGTCGTCGACGTCGGTGACGAGCTGGTCGCGCAGGACGTCGAAGCCGATCTCGTTGACCGACGCGTAGGTGATGTCGCACTGGTAGGCGGTGCGACGGTGGTCGGCGGTCGAGTCCGCTGTGACCCAGCCGACTGTCAGCCCCATTGCTTCCAGCAGCGGCGCCATCCACTCGGCGTCGCGCTTGGCCAGATAGTCGTTGATGGTGACGACGTGGACGTGCCTGCCCGCGAGCGCGTAGCCCGCGGCGGCGATCGCGCCGGACAGCGTCTTGCCCTCGCCGGTGGCCATCTCGATGACATCGCCCGCCAGCATCCGCAGTGCGCCGAGCAGCTGAACGTCGAACGGACGCAGATCAGTTGTGCGTTCGGAGGCTTCGCGGGCGATCGCCAGAAACTGCGGGATGTCGTCCGACTCCGCGAGATCCTTCAGATGCAGCAGCTGGGTCGCCTTGCGCAGCTGCTCTTCGTCGAGGTCGCGTGCCTTCTCGTCGAACTCCTCGGAGGCGGTCACCTGCGCCAGCGAGCGGGCCTGATCCCTGTCGGTGCTGGCGCCGAGCATCTTCCAGAACCGGTTGCCGACTGAGGTGCGGGTCTTCGTCTTCGCCACGCAAGCTACGGTACGCGGCCGTCTGACCGCCCCACCAAATCACCGCGAGAGAGCGTGTCTGCAGCTAGACACGCCGGTACGCGGGTGCACTTTGCGCACGCTCGCGCCGCGCCGATCGCTCAGACGCCGGCGTCGCAGGCTCCGCTGATAAGGGTAGGCAATGCAAATGTCCATCGTCGTGCCCGAATGTTGCCCGCCCCGCACCGCCGAGTCCGATTGAGGCGGCTGCTGGTGGGGTTTCATCGCTGGACGGCGCTCGTGCTGGGTCTGCTGCTCGTCGTCGTCAGCACCAGCGGCGCCCTTGTCGTCTACGCGCCCGAGCTGCTTCGTGCGACCAACGCCGAGTTGTTCCACAGCACGCCGACGGGACACCCGATCGACTTCGCCGCCGCCGTCGATGCCGTCCAAGCGGCGGAACCCGCCTTCGAGCCCGCCGAAATATCACTCAAGGACGGCGTTTTGATGCTCACGGGCGACGGCGACCACACGTATTTCGTCGACGCGGGAACCGGGGAGCTCAACGGCAGCGGCAACCTCTACGGCGGCACGGTCGGGTTCCTGGAAAACCTGCACGACTGCGGTCTGACCTGTGAGGAGTTCGCCGGCTACACGCCATGGCTGGCCACGCCGTCGCCATTGGCTGGATTAGGGTCTTTTGCGGAAATGACCTGGGGTACAACCCTTCTCGCGCTTACCGGTCTGGCGGCGGTGTTGCTCGTTGTCAGCGCCCCGGTCATCTGGTGGCCCGGGTTGCGCAAGTTGCCGGGCGCCTTCCGCGTTCGGTGGCGCAGAAGCCGGTTCGCACGCGACTTCGACCTGCACAACGCGATCGGGATCGTCGCTCTGTTGCCGCTGCTCATCTGGGGCCTGACGGGGTTGAACTTCGAAGTCCCCGGGTTCCGCGGAGTGTGGGATTCGGCCACCGGCGGCCAGCCACCACCCGAGGACAACTACTCCATGGAGACATCCGAGAACCCCGGCCCCGCAATCACTTTGGCTGAGGCGATGAATGTGGCAACAGGGCAATTCCCCGGTTCCCGGGTGACCTGGGTCGGTATGCCGTCCGAGGACTCCGGCTTCTACTCGATCGACGTGCTCGACGGTGGGCCCTGGGCCCACAACGCGGTGTGCGAAAGCAACCGGTCGGTCGGCGTGGACGCTCACGACGCGCAGAATGTGCGGCTCCCCTAATGCTGATGGTCACCGGCGTGAGTACCTGGCTGTACCGCTGGCAGGTCCAGCGCCGCCGCCGCGCCCGCCAGGCTCAGCCGGCAGGCACCGCGTCGAATTCGACCCGTAGCGAGTCGGCCACCGCCACGAACCCGATGCGCTGATAGATGCCGTTGGATGTGGCATTGGCCAGATCGGCGAACAGCACCACCTCATCAACACCGGCACCGCGTGCGAGCTCGGCTGCGGCGGCCGTCACCGCGGAGCCGTAACCGCACCCGCGCGACCGCGGCGGCGTGAAGACGGGACCGATGCGCGACACACCGGCAGACGGGGCGCGCAGCATCGCCATGCTTACCGGTACCCCGTCGTCGACCCAGAGAATGAACCGGTCGCCGACGGTGTTCGCGTTGTGGACGAAGCGCCGACCTGCCGCGTCGTCGCGTTGGTGGCTGAAGGTCTCCGCGAAGAACTGCTCCACCCAGTCGACGATCAGCGCGATATCGGCAGGGGTGGCAGCGCTGCGCTCGCCCGCTACGTCGGCCGGCGGTTGCAGGCTGCCCAGCCGGTAGAGCCGCTCCTCGGTGGTCACCATGCCGCGGCGCCCGGTCACCGCGTGCCAGGCATCGGCGAACGCCAGCGCCCGGTCGCGTCTACCGCGCACGCCAGTCAGTTCCGGGTTGATCCGTGCCAGCTGCGTCGCCACCGAACGATGAACGCGCTCCGGTAGCCCGTTGCAGGCCAACGGATACGGCGGTGTCTGCAGCGCGGCGCCGACGACCACCCCGGCTTCCCGCACCGTCATCAGAAGCGCGTCATCGCCGAACACGTTGGCGCGCAGCAATGTGAGCTCGATGGTGTTCCCGACGGGGTCACGGCGATACAGCGGCTCGGCGCTCTGGCGAAACTCGTCAACCGATGAGTGTGTTCGAACCTGCACGCTCACAGCATGACGCCGAAAGCCTCAGCGGTCCATCGAATTACATGCGGCGAGCGTGCGCGTTCTGCCGAAAATCCGGCGGCGTGTCGGCGGCAGACGCGCACGCTCGCGGGACAGGGGTCAGGCCAGGTTCGACCGGCGCGGGTAGGCCACCTGCGGGTCGGTCAACGTGTTCACCACCGCGGGCACACCGGCCGCGAACGCCCGCTGCAGCGCCGGCCGGAGCTCACTCGGCGTCGATACCAGCTCACCGTGCCCACCGAGCGCGGTGACCACCTCGTCGTAGCGGGTGCCCGGCCGCAGCTCGGCCACCACCGAATAGCCGTACAGCATCTCCATCGGATGCTTCTCGAGCGCCCAGATCCCGTTGTTGCCGATCACCGACACGACGTGAACGCCGTGGCGCACCAACGTATCCCATTCCATGCCGCTAAAACCGAACGCGCCGTCACCCTGCAGCAGGACCACCTGGCGGTCGGGGTGGGCCAGCTTGGCCGCCAGCGCGTAGCCGGGACCCGAACCCAGGCAGCCGAACGGTCCGCTGTCCAACCAGGCGCCCGGTACATAGCTGTCGATGACCCGTCCGGCGTAAGAGCCGAAATCGCCGGCATCGATGACCACGATCGCGTCGCGGTCCAGCAGCGGCTTGAGTTCGGCGTAGACGCGCATCGGGTGCAGCGGGGTGCGGTCATCGGTCAACTCGGCCTCCTCGGCCGCGCGCCCCGCCGACTCCACCGCCCGCAGATCGCCGATCCAGGCGTCATGGTCCGACGTCCGACCGCCCGCCAGGGCCGACAGCGTCGTCGTCAGATCGCCGTAGAGTTCAGCGGCGACCTCGCGGGGGTGCGGGCGGTCCGGCCTCACCCGGTCGGCGACGATCAGCGTGGTCTGCTCACCGAACACCCCGCCGAACCCGAGACGGAAGTCCATCGGCACGCCGACCACCAACGCAACGTCGGCCTCCGTCAACGCCTTAGACCGCGCCCGCGAGAACGCGAGTTCGTGATCGGCCGGTACGGTTCCCCGCGCCATGCCGTTCATCAGCACCGGAACGCGCAGTGTCTGGGCCAATGACAGCAGCGCGGCCTCGGCGCGCCCCCACCACACGTTGGTGCCCGCCATGATGACCGGCCGCTGCGCATCGGCCAGCAGAGCCGCCGCCACCTCGAGTGCCGTGCCGTCGGCCGTCGGCTGTTCCTGCGGCACGGCCAGTGCGCCCGGTTCGTGCGAATCGTCGGCCTGACCGAAGACGTGGTCCATCGGGAAGTCGACGAACGCGACGCCCGTCGGCGTGCCGCCGGCGCCGGCGGCCGCCCGCAACGCGTCGTCGACGAGGCCGCCGACCGCGCCGGCCGACGGCGCCGTGGCCGCGAACCGGGTCAGGGGCGCGACGAACGGCACATGGTCGATTTCCTGCAGCGAGCCCTGCCCCCAGCGCAGCGCGGGCGCCCTCCCACCGAGCACGACCAGCGGTGACTGGTTCTGCTGCGCGGCGGCCATGGCGCTCATCCCGTTGGTGACGCCCGGGCCCGCGGTCAGCGCCGCGACCCCCGGCACCCGGGTGACCTTCGACCAGCCCTCGGCCGCGAAGGCCGCCGTCTGTTCGTGTCGGGTGTCGATCAGCCGGACGCCTTCGGCGCGGCAGCCGTCGTAGATGGAGAACAGATGTCCACCGGAGAGGGTGAATATCGTGTCGATGCCGCTGGCGCGGAGCCTGCGGGCGATCAGGTGTCCGGCGCCGATCTTGCTCCCCGTGGAAGCGTCGTTGCTCATGGCCGCAGCATAATCACCGTCATGGTCGACACTGACGTGCTGATAGCAGGCGCTGGTCCCATCGGGTTGACCGCGGCGATCGAGTTGGCCCGCCGCGGCGTCGACCTCCGGATCATCGATCCCCTCACCGATCCACCCCAATATGCGAAAGCCGTTGGGGTGCAACCGCGTACACTTGAGGTGTTCGAAAGCATGGGGGTGCTGAACCGCATCCTCGACGCGGCGACCCAGATGTTCGGCCAGATCGTCTACGTCAACGGCGAGGAGGCCGGGCGGGTCGAGTTCGGCACGCCGGCCGATGTCCCGTTCGGATTCGTCGCGATCCCGCAATACGCCAGCGAGCGAATCCTTCGCGAGGAACTCGCCACCCACGGCGTCCGGGTCGAACGTGGGCTGCGTGTCGCTGGCTTCGAGCAGGACGCCGACGGGGTCAGCGCGACGCTCGACGGGCACCGCGGACCGCACACGGTACGGGCGAGATATCTCATCGGCGCCGACGGTGCGCACAGCACCGTGCGCAAAACACTCGGGCTGACGTTCGACGGTGCGGCGTTCGACGAGGAGTACATGCTCGGCGACGTCGAGGTCGACTGGTCGACACCGCGCGGCTGGGCGATCCGGTCCATGCACCGGGCCGACGGCAAAATGGACGACCTGCTGGTCGCCATTCCGCTGCCCGGCCGGCGGCGGTACCGCATGTCGATGCTGGTGCCCGGCGACCTCGCGACCGGATCAACGGCCGCCGACGGCGTTTCGCACGGCTTCGAGGGCACCCGCAAGCCGGAATTGCACCACATCCAGGCGGTGCTGGACCGGCTGTCGCCCGAACCCGTCGCGGCACGAAACTTGCGGTGGTCCTCGGTGTTTCGGATCAGCCACCGCATTGTTGACGCGTACGGCCGGGGCCGGGTGTTCGTCGCGGGCGACGCCGCCCACATCCACCCACCGACTGGCGCGCAGGGCATGAACACCGGTATCCAGGACGCCCACAACCTCGCCTGGAAGATGGCGCTGGCGTTGTCGGGTGATGCCGCGCCGGGGTTGCTGAACAGTTACGACGCCGAGCGGCGGCCGGTCGGCGAGGAGGTCGTGGGGCGGACGGTGCGCAGCGCGCGCGACGGCATCGGCGCCGACTCGACCGATCCCGATTTCGTCGTCCGCCGGGAGGCGCAGCTGTTGATCCGCTACGACGACAGCCCGATCGTCGCGCCGGGGGCCGGTGGCCGCGCGCCCGACGCGACCGGGCTCACCCGCGACGCCGTGACCGGCTCGATTCGTCTTTTCTCGCTGCGCAACGGCCGCGACCACACGCTGTTGTTGCACGCCGGTGCCGACGCGACAGCAGCCGACGTTCCGTCGTTCGAGGCGGTTGCTGAGGCGGCCCGGGAAGCGGCGCACGGCCGCATCGATGTGTGCTTGATCGCGGCACCCGACGCCGACGTCGACACCACGGTGTTGCCGCTCATCCGCGACGGCGCCAGGCACTTCGAGCGGATGTACGCCCAGGGATCTGCCCTGTACGTGGTGCGTCCGGACGGCTATCTGTCGTTCGCCTCGTCGCAGATCGAGCCCGACGAACTGGTCGCCCATCTGTCATCGACGTTCGCCGCGAGCGTGTCGACCACCCAGGACCCCGACCTGCGGTAGCTTCGCCGCAGGTCGGCTCCGCCGGGAGGGAGGTGTCGCGCAGTGAACACCGGCGCATTCAGGTCCTCGATCGACTGGAGCCATGAACTCGTCAACTCCGTCGTCTGGGTACTGGTGGCGTTCGCCATCACCGCGCCGTGCGTGATCATGGTGCTCCTCCTGCTCGGACGGCTGACCGAGTGGGGCCGCCAATTCTGGCGCATCACCGGACCGTACTTCGTGGGCAGGAAGAGCCTGGTGGTGTGGATCATGTTGGCGCTGCTGCTGCTGTCGACGATCATCACCGTCCGCATCACCGTCTTGATCAGCTACTACACCAACGACGTCTTCACCTCGCTGCAGGTCGCACTTCAGGGCATCGCCACGGGCCGTACCGAGGTCACCGATTCGGGCATTCACGGATTCTGGGTCACCATCGGCATCTTCCTGATCCTCGCGGTGGTGCATGTCGTGCTCAACCTTCTCGACATGTACTTGATGCAGCGCTTCATCATGCGATGGCGAATCTGGTTGAGCGGCAGGCTGATCGACGACTGGCTCGGTGACTTCGCCTACTACCGTCGTCAGTTCTTCCGCCGGCCCAACGACAATCCCGACCAACGCATCCAGCAGGACATCGACATCTTCACGACAGGCGTCGGCGGCCAGACGAACAACCCTGCGTACGGCTCGGGCAACTCCCTGCTGTTCGGCGCTGTCACCGCCGTGCTGTCGGTGATCGCCTTCGGTGCGATCCTCTGGCAGCTGTCGGGTGCCCTGACACTGGGCGGCTTCACCCTCCCCCGGGCGCTGTTCTGGATCGTCATCGCCTACGTATCGGCGGCAACCGTCATCGCGTTCATCATCGGCAGACCGCTGATCAAGCTGAGCTATCTCAACGAACTTCGCAACGCCGGCTTCCGGTACGCGCTGGTGCGGGTGCGGGATGCCGGCGCCGCCATCGGCCTGTACCGCGGCGAGAAGGTCGAACGCCGACTGCTCAGCGGGCGGCTCTCCGAGGTGATGACGAACTACGGCGACTGGCTCAACCGCATGGTGCGGTTCACCGGCTGGAATCTGACCGTGAGCCAGGCGATCAACCCGCTGCCCTACGTCGTCCAGGCGCCCCGTCTGTTCGCCCAGGAGATCTCGTTCGGCGATGTCATTCAGTCGGCCACCGCGTTCGTCACCATTCATAACGCGCTGTCCTTCTTCCGCGAGGCCTACGACGAATTCGCCAGCTACCGGGCGGCGGTGATCCGCCTCGACGGGCTTGTCGAGGAGAACGCCCGCGCCCGCAGGTTCAGCCAGGTGACGACGACGAGTTCGGCCGACGGCGGTCTTGCGGTTCGAGACGTCGAGGTGCGAACCCCGGACGGCGCGAATCTCATTCGGGCGCTTGACGTTGATCTCGATCGCGGTGACACGCTGCTCGTCAGCGGACCGTCCGGCATCGGCAAGACTGTGCTGCTGCAGAGCCTCGCGGGGCTGTGGCCGTTCGTCTCCGGCAGCGTTCGGTTGCCATCGGGTCGGCAGGCGGCGATGTTCGTGCCACAGCTGCCGTATCTCCCGCTCGGCGACCTGCGCGCCGTCGCGTCCTACCCGAACGAGGAGGGCGCGGTCGACGACCGACAGATCCAGCAGGCCCTGATCAAGGTCGCGCTGCCGCACCTGGCCATCCGGCTCAACGATGTCGGCGATTGGGGCAAGGTGCTCTCCGTCGGCGAGCAGCAGCGGATCGCGTTCGCCCGCATCCTGCTGACGAAGCCGCGCGCGGTGTTCCTCGACGAGTCGACCTCGGCACTGGATGAAGGCCTCGAACTGACGCTCTACGAGCTGATCCGGGCGGAGCTTCCCGAGATGATTCTGGTCAGCGTGAGTCATCGGGCGACCGTCGAGCAGTTCCACGCCCGGCAGCTGGAACTCATCGGTGGGGGTGAGTGGCGGCTCGAGCCACTGACCACCCACAGATGAGGTGTCTGGAGCGCTGGCCGGAGGTTGTCGGGGTACCTTGCCCGAATGGACCTTGAGACGTTCACCCCCACGCTGGACTGGGGCAATGAGATCGGGGCATCGCTGGTCTGGATCGCAAAAGGCTGGGTGATCGCCGCGGTAGTCACGCTGCTGATCTGTGTTCTGCTCGGCCGCTACACCACCTGGGGCCGACAGTTCTGGCGGATCACCAGTGGGTACTTCAGCGGCCCGGAAAGCGTGCGGGTCTGGGTGTGGCTGGGCGTGATTCTGCTCCTGGTGGTCGGCGGAGTGCGGCTCGAAGTGCTGCTGAGCTACCAGAGCAACGACATGCTGACCGCATTCCAAGCGGTCGCCGCCGGCCTGGGTTCGAACAACGAGGCGGTGCGGCAGTCGGGCGCGGACGGCTTCTGGTTGTCCATCGGCATCTTCTGCATCCTGGCGACGCTCTACATCGCGCGCCTGCTTCTCGACATGTTTCTGATGCAGCGGTTCTGCCTGGCCTGGCGCGCGTGGCTGACCGACCAGCTCACCGGAGACTGGCTCGACGGAATGGCCTATTACCGGGCCCGCTTCATCGACGACAAGATCGACAACCCCGATCAGCGAATTCAGTCCGACATCGACATCTTCACCGCCGGCAACGGACCGCTGCCCAACGTGCCGTACTACGGCTCGCAGAACACGCTGCTGTTCGGCGCGGTCAACGCGGTCATATCGATGGTGTCCTTCACCGCGATCCTGTGGAACCTGTCCGGTCCCCTGATGCTGCCGATCATCGACTACCAACTGCCGCGGGCGATGTTCTGGATCGGCATCGCATTCGTACTCTTCGCGTCCGTCATCGCGTTCTGGATCGGCAGGCCGATCATCTGGCTGTCGTTCCGCAACGAGAAGTTCAATGCGGCGTTCCGGTACGCGCTGGTGCGGCTGCGGGACGCCTCCGAAGCCGTCGCGTTCTATCGCGGCGAAGCGGCGGAGCGCAGCGCCTTGCGCAAGCTGTTCGCCCCTGTCGTCAGCAACTACCGGCGGTACGTCGCCAGGTCGCTCGGCTTCAACGGGTGGAACTGGTCGATGGGGCAGTTGATCGTGCCGCTTCCCTACCTTCTTCAGTTTCCCCGCTTCTTCAGCGGTGAGATCACCCTCGGTGCCCTCAACCAGTCCGCGTCGGCCTTCGGCCAGATCCAGGACGGGCTGTCGTGGTTCCGAAACGCCTACGACATGTTCGCCGGCTACCGGGCCGCGATCATCCGTCTCCACGGCCTGGTCACCGCCAATGAGGAGGGCCGTGATCTGCCGGAAATCACCACCACACCATGTGTCGACGGCACTGTGCAACTCACCGACATCGAGGTTCGCACTCCCGACGGCAAGCAACTCATCAGCCCACTCGACCTGCGCCTCGAGGTCGGCGACACCTGCGTGGTCACCGGTCCGTCGGGCGTCGGCAAGACGACGTTGCTGCGCAGCCTCGCCGAGCTGTGGCCGTTCACGACCGGGACGTTGACGCGGCCGTGCGGGCCGAACGAGACGATGTTCCTCTCGCAGATGCCCTACGTTCCGCTGGGTGATCTGCGTGCGGTTGTCAGCTACCCCAACGAGGTGGGTGCCATCGACGATCACACGCTGAGGCGGACGTTGTACGCGGTCGCACTGCCTCATCTGGTCGACCGCCTCGACGAGGTCCAGGACTGGGCGAAGGTGCTCTCCCCAGGCGAGCAACAGCGAATCGCGTTCGCGCGCGTGCTGTTGACGAAACCGAAGGCGGTCTTCCTCGACGAGTCCACGTCCGCACTCGACGAAGGCCTGGAGTTCCTGGTGTACAACCTGGTCCGCACGGAGCTGCCGGACACCATCCTCGTCAGCGTCAGTCACCGCAGGACCGTCGAGCAGCATCACACGCACGAACTCGAGCTGCTGGGCGACGGAGAGTGGCGCTTCGGCCGGGTCCAAGGCGAGGAAACCGAACCCGCTCGGGTGTGACGGTGCCGGGGTAATTTCCCGGCATGGAAACGTTCACGCCGTCCCTGGACTGGGGCGACGAGCTCCTCGCGTCCGCGTTCTGGGTGGCCAAGGCTTGGGTGTTCGCCGCGATCGGCATGATCGCCGTCTGCGCATTGCTCGCGCGCTCCACCACATGGGGCGGGCAGTTCTGGCGGATCACCGGCGACTACTTCACCGGCCGCCAGAGCATTCCGGTGTGGGGACTGTTGGGCGTCCTGCTCGCCTTGGTGATGATCGACGTTCGCCTGGTGGTGCTGTTCACCTACCAGTCCAACGATCAGTTCTCGGCGATGCAGGCCGCCTTCGCGGGTGACGGCGCCGCGAAAGAGGCCGCGATACATGGCTTTTGGGTCGCCATCGCGATCCTTGCCGCGTTGGTCGTCGCGAAGGTCACCCGTACCCTGCTCGACACATACGTGATGCAGCGCTTCATCATCAGATGGCGCGTCTGGCTCACCCACCGGCTGACCGGAGACTGGCTGGACGGCGATGCCTTCTATCGAGGGCGATTCATCGACCAGCCGATCGACAACGCGGACCAGCGCATCCAGCAGGACATCGACATCTTCACCACCGGTACCGGGCCCGAGACGAACACGCCGACCGTCGGCACGGCCCAGACATTGGTTTTCGGAACGGTTTTCGCGATCGTGTCGGTGGTCGAGTTCACGCCGATCCTGTGGAACCTGTCCGGACCGCTGCCGCTCTTCGGCTTGACGATCCCCAGGGCCTTGTTCTGGATTGCGCTCGCGTACGTGTTCTTCACGACCGTGGTCGCGTTCTGGATCGGTCGTCCGCTGATCCGGCTGTCCTTCCGCAACGAGCTCACCAATGCCGCCTTTCGGTACGCGCTCGTGCGGGTCCGCGAGGCGGGTGAGGCCATCGGCCTGTATCGCGGCGAACGGACCGAACGAGGCGAACTGATGTCCCGGTTCTCGGCCGTCATCGCCAACTACCGGGCATTCGTTCGCCGAGGCATCGCGTTCCTCGGTTGGAACAGGTCGATGAACGAGATCGTCGATCCGCTGCCGACGATCGTCCAGGCGCCTCGGCTGTTCGCGGGCCAGATTCAATTCGGCGATGTCACCCAGTCGTCGAGCGCATTCAACCAACTTCAAGGCTCGCTGTCGTTCTTCCGCGCCGTGTACGACGCCTTCGCCGGCTACCGCGCGGCCATCATCCGTCTCGACGGGCTCGTCGATGCCAACGAATCCGCAAGGGAGTTACCGTTTTTGACGGCCCTGCCGAGCGCCGACGGCTCACTGCAACTCGACAACGTCGAGGTCCGCACGCCGGCGGGGATCCAGCTCATCGCCCCGCTCGACGTACGGCTCGACCCCGGCGAATCGTTGGTGATCAGCGGGACCTCGGGTAGCGGTAAGACCACCCTGCTGCGCAGCCTCGCCCAGCTGTGGCCGTTCACGTCCGGGACGCTGCGCCGTCCGGAGGACGACACCATGTTCCTGTCCCAACTCCCCTATATGCCATTGGGCGAGCTGCGGAAGGCGGTGTCCTATCCTGTTGCGCCAGAGGGCTATTCCGACGAACAGATCCGATCGGCGCTCGACGCCGTCGCCCTCGGGCACCTCGGCAACCGTCTCGACGAAGTGGCTGACTGGTCGAAAGTGCTGTCGCCGGGCGAACAACAGCGGATAGCGTTCGCCCGGGTGCTGTTGAGGAAACCGAAAGCGGTCTTCCTCGACGAAGCGACATCGGCGCTCGACGAGGGGCAGGAATTCGCGCTGTACCGGGCGCTGCGGGCGCAGCTGCCCGACTGCATCGTGGTCAGCGTCAGCCATCGACCGACGCTCGATCAGCATCACGACCGCCGGCTGGAACTGCTCGGCGACGGCGCGTGGCGGCTCGACACGCTTTAGGAGCCGGCCGCGTGGCTTCCCGCGCGGCGACCGAAGAACGAGCCCTCACCCAACTGGGTGCCGCTCGAGTACCCCTTGCCGTCATGGGCGATGTTGGCGGCACAGGCACCCGCGGCGTACAGCCCGGAGACCACACTGCCGTCCGCCCGCAGCACCTGCCCGTCGGCAGTCACCGCAAGCCCGCCCATGGTGAAGCCCGAGTACATCGCGCGGCCCAGCGACAAGTCGAATGCCGCCCACGGCCCCTTCGTCTGCGGCGCAACATAATCCGGCTGTTTGTGGAAGTCGGGATCCTCACCTCGCGCCGCGTACTCGTTGTACCGGTCGAGGGTCTCCACCAGATTGCCTTCCGGAATCTCGAGCGCCGCTTCCATCTCCTCGACGGTCTCCCAGCCGTCGATGAACCGGATCAGCGGCATCTCGGGCATCTGCATGTGTTGCTCGTCGACGACGAGGTAGGCGATCTGGTCGGGTTGCTCGAGCACGAAGGCGGAGGTGCGGGAGTGGTAGGAGTCTTCGGCGACGAACCGCTTGCCGTTCTTGTTGACGATGATCCCGGTGAGCAGGATCTCCGGCGGGTAGGCGGCGGCGGTGATGAACAGCTGGTCCAGGTTCTTGGCGACGCCGCCCGCTGACTCGCCCAAGCGGATACCGAGGCCGTCGTCATTCGGGTTGCCCAGGATGTAGGGCTCCACCTCGCCGTGATGCTTGGTGCGCCGCTTGTGGCCGAGCGCCGGTGTGTATCGGGCGACCATCTCCTGGTTCATCGCGAAACCGCCGGCGGCGATGATGACCGCCTTCGCCTTGATCGCGCCGGTGTCGGCGAAGTGCTTCCAGCGCACCCCGACGACGTTGCGGCCCGCGTCGTCGACGACGAGGTTGGTCACCCCCGTCTCGTAGCGAACCTGCACGCCGAGTTCGTCGGCGCGCTTCACCAAGAGTTCGATGACCATTGCCGCGCCGCCCAATTCGCCGGGCACCGGAACGGAGTGTCCGCGCGGAGCGGGTTTCGCCTTCTCGATGAACGGCCACACCTTCTCGTTACCGGTGTAGGACAGACCTTCGGTACCGGGCGGAACAACGATCTTGCCGGGGTAGAAGCTGCGCTCGAACTGAAAGCCCAAGTCCTCCAACCAGTCGAAGTGCTCGACGCTGCCGTCGCAGTAGGCGCGGATCTTCTCGTGATCCGGCTCGGGCGACACCGCGACCAAGTATTTGTACATCTCGTCGGGGGTGTCGTCGTGGCCCGTCGCCCGCTGCACCGCCGTCCCGCCGCCGAGATAGAAGTGTCCACCCGCCATCGCACTCGTTCCGCCCGCGGCGGCGGCCTTTTCCAGCACCAGCACTTTGGCGCCCGCGGCCGCCGCGCTCACCGCCGCGCAACCGCCCGCGATGCCGAAGCCGATCACCACGACGTCGAATTCGTCGGACCACCCCGACACGTCGGCGGCGTCGATGGGCTGCGGGATCTCAGTAGTACTCACTGCTGCTCCTGTTTGACGTAATCGAAGAAGGCTTGGATGTCGGGCGAGATGTGTGCGATCTCGATGTACGGCACGCCTGCGGCCTCGGCGCTGACGTAGACGAATTCCATGCCACCGGGCATGACCCCGCCCTGGACCACCTCTGCCCCGGCGACCGACTCGGTGACGTCGTCGACCGCCATGCAGACGTGGTGCAGACCCGCACCCGCGCGATCCAGGAACTCGCGGTAGACGCTGTCGCCCGTCACCGGGGAGATCACTTCGAGCTGGGTGTCTCCGGCATAACTGAACGAGATGTGGGCGACGAAATCCGCCGGCCGCCCGCGGTACGTGCACGTCTCAGGACCGAAGTGGACATCCGGCACGCGAATCCACTTCTTGGCCCCCAACAGGTTGGTCAGGGCGTTTTCCGTGGCGTCGAGGTCGTCGGTCACCCATGCGATCTGGACAGGTGTCTGGTTACGCATCGCATCGAGGATATCTCCGGCCCGGGTGGCTGGCTAGAACGTGTTCTAGTTTTCTCCCATGTAGGCGGCGACGCATCGATCCGCGGCGGCTCGCGCCCAGGCCGGATCGGCGCCTGCGGCCACGTTGGCCTCGTGCCATGCTTCGCCCGAGAGCTTCATCAAGCGCCGGCCCTCCTCGGAGGCCATCCACTCCTGGCCCGCTACCGGGTCGACGGCCCGGCCGGTCGACAGATGAATCGTGAGGCCGACCAGAGCGCCGTCGTAGCCCATGCCGACGGCACCGGGACCGAACTGCTCCCAGTGCTCGTCGACGGGCGAGATGTGCTGCAGTTCGAGGCGCGAGCGGTGCGCGCCCTCGCCGACGACGCGCACTTCGATCCAACTGACGGCACCGAAACATTCCCACGTCGCGGTGAACGCGCGCGGCGGATCGCACGTGAGGATCGTGCCGTGGGCGTTGCCGTCGAGCTGGTACTGGCCGCCCACCCGAAGGTCCCCGGTGATCGGCAGGAACCATCGCGGAATGCGTTTGATGTTGGTGCATGCGTCCCAGAGGCCGGCGGCATCGGTGTCGTAGGACTGACTGATCGTGACAACCCGGGCCTCGCCCTGCTCGAGCACCCGGTCACCGACGGTGCGCCGCACGGCGTTGAGCTGTTCGTCGACGTCAATCATGGTGCGCTCCTTCGTCGTTGTCGCTTCCCGCGGGCGATCTCGGTTGCCAGTGCATCGAGATGTGGTGTCCAGAAGCGGCGGAACCCGGCCAGCCACTCGTCGGCATCGCGCAGCGACTCGCCGCTGACCGCATACAACCGTCGTTGGCCGTCCGGACGCACCGAGGTGAAACCGTTGTCCCGCAACACCTTCAAGTGCTGCGACACGGCTGGTTGGCTGATCCCGAACTCGGCCTGAATCGTCGCCCCGATGGCGCCCGCGGTCAGTTCACCCTCGGCCAGCAGTTCCAGAATTCGCCGACGAACCGGGTCGCCCAGGACGTCGAATGCGTGCACCGGTCAAACGTAAAAGGCAACGCTTATATAAGTCAAGCCTGAAATATGGCCGCTTTACCGGGGCGCGAGGTTCGCGGAGGCGGATTGCACGACGTCTTCGCGCGCCTGCTGGCTCGCGGTCTGCCAGGAGACCGCGGCCGGATAGTTGCCCCAGGTGCTGTTGAACATTCCGACGATCGCCGCCCGGCCGTCGGGAGTGATGACGTACACCGGGCCGCCGGAGTCACCCTTCTGGCTGACCACCCCGTGGGCCATGGTGAACCAGCCGTTGTTCACCGATTCGATGTTGCCGCAACTCTCCGCGGTGATCACCCCGAAGTGGCAGACCGGCAGACCCGCGGTCGGCACGATGGCCGGATCGGAGACCAGCACGCGGCCGCCGGGCAGAATGTCGTTGACCGCGACATCGGGCGCCAGGTTGATGGCCTCCCAGTCGGCGATCATGTGGTCGGTGGCCACCGTCGCCCCGTCGGGGGTGTTGTCGCGGAACACCGTCAGGCTGCCGATGGGGTTGCCGTCTCGATCCACCACCGGCCCGTCGCCGCGGCAGTGACCAGCGGTGAACGCGGTGCGCGCTCCCGGATCGACGAACCCGAGTGTGCACACGTTCGTGCCTTGGTGGATCTCCATCCCCGGGAACACCAACACGCCGGGAGTGGCATGTGCCGGCAACGCGGGGATGCTCAGCGCAAGGATCGGCGCGGCCGCCGCGGCGGCCAGCGAGCGCAACCATTGTCGGCGCACTGTCGTCTCCGATTCGTAGGGGTCAGTGGGCTTCTACCCTACCGGCGCGGGGGCGGACAGCAAGGCAGCCCGGACCATTCGGCCCGGGCTGCCCCGTCATCACATCAGCTAGGGAATCGTCAGCACCTGTCCCGGGTGGATCAGATCGGGATTACTGATGCCGCTGGCATCGGCGATCTGCTGATACTTGCTGCCGTCGCCGTAGAAGCGCTCCGAGATGGCCCACAGTGTGTCACCGGACACCACCGTGTAGGTGCGGGGCGCGGGAGGGGGCGGCGGAGGCGGCGGAGGCGGCGGGGCCGGGGCCTCGGCAGGCGGCGGCAGCGGCTCTTCGGCTGCAGCGGGCGCAACCTCGGCAGCGGCGGCCTCTTCCACGGGAGGTGGTGGTGGTGGTGCCTCGTCGGTGTTCGTGCCCGACGCCCATGCGACCCCGTCGAAGCCGTACACCACCAGGTTTCGGTCGTCCTGGATGATCAGCCGGATGTCCTTGGCGCCCTTGGTGTCGGTGTGCCAGATCGGCTTGTCCGGCGTGTAGAGCACGACGTTGCCGTCCTTCTGTACCTCGAGGCGCTCGGCGTCCTGGCCGTTGGTGCCCGTCGCCCACACCGCCTCACCGCGCGCCGCGAGCACGAGATTGCCGTCGTCCTGCAGGGTCAGCGTGTAGGCCCCGTTCCTCGATGTCAGCGATTCACCACGCCCGAGCTTCTCGCCGATGGCGAGCCTGTCTGTCACGTCACTGTGCCTTCCTCATGTCCCCGGTGCCCCCGACGCGGCTGAGCTTACTGATCTTGGTTGTGCGTGTGGGCGGTTCGGATCGCCGCGACCGAAACGTTGTGCAAACATCACGTAGACGGTCAGGAGTCGAATCCGAGACCCAGCGCGTCGAGCGTGCGCAGCAACACGTTGCGTCGTCCCGCCGAGTGGTCGGCGCGGTCGAGTGACCATCTCGTGGCCTGGATTCCGATGCTGGCGAATGGCTCAGGCGGGAACGGCAGCGGCCGTTTGCGCACCATCTCCAGCTCCGTGCGCTCGGTCGGCCGACCGTCGAGCAGATCGAGGCAGACGTCAGCGGCGAACCGTGCGGCGCCGACCCCGAGCCCCGTGAAGCCGTTGACGTACGCGACCCTGCCGCCGCGGGCCAGCCCCCAGTGCGCGCAGAACCGTGTGCTGGTGTCGATGGCTCCGGCCCATCGATGGCTGAACCTGACGTCGTCGAGTTGCGGGAAAGTGATGAAGAAATGCTGCGCGAGCCTGCGGTAGCTGGCGGGCCGGTCCTCGTAGGCCGGCTTGACCTTGCGGCCGGGGTGGTAGATCGCGTCGTAGCCGCCCCACACGATGCGGTTGTCGGCGCTGAGCCGGTAGTAGTGAAATTGGTTGGCGCAGTCGCCGATTCCCTGCCGGTTCGCCCAGCCGATGCGGTCGAGTTGAGCGGCGGTGAGCGGCTCGGTAGCCAGCACGTAGTCATATACCGGCACGGTCCGCAGCCGGTTGCCCACGATCAGGCTGCGGAAAACGTTGGTGGCGAGCACGGCCCGGGCAGTGGTGACCGTCCCGCTGCCCGCCGTGAAGCGCAACGCCCCGCCGGAGGACTCCATCGAGGTGATGTTGGTGTGCTCGAAGATGCGAACGCCGGCCTCCGTGCAGGCGCGCGCGAGCTCGAAAGCGAGCTTGGCGGGATGGACGATCGCCGTCGTGTCGGGGCTGAACAGGCCGGCCAGATACGTCGGCGATGCCACCTCGGCGCGCACCTCGTCCTCGCCGACGAATCGCCCCTCGCCGTCGCCGGCAGCTTCGCGCAGCCAGTCCACCTGGTGCGGTTCGGTCGCCACCGTCAGCATCCCGGTGCGCTCCCAGTCGACGTCGAGCCCGAGGCGTTCGATGTCGGCCTGCATGCCGTCGAGATTCTTCCGCCCCATGGCCTCGAGACTGTCGATGTCGTTGGGCCAGCGCGCTTTTCCATTCGCGAGGCCGTGGGTCAGGCTCGCGTCGACGAAACCGCCGTTGCGGCCCGACGCCGCCCAGCCGATCCGCTCGGCGTCGACGAGCACGACCGTCTGGTCCGGATTGCGCTGTGCGGCATGCAGTGCCGTCCACAGCCCCGTGTAGCCCGCGCCGACCACCACCAGGTCGGCGGTGACCGAACCGGTCAGCGCGTCATAAGAGGGCCTCGCCATGTCGAGCCACATCGAGCCGAAGGAACTTGCCGCGAGCGACCGTTCGACGAGGTCTGGGTCGACAGGCGCATCGAACACCGTCTGCACACCGCGACCCTACTGGGTGCGCCCGGCTGGCGGCGTTGATTCGGTTGCCGGCAGGGCAATGATGGACGTCGTGCTTGGAACTGCGTCACCTCGGGCCGGTCCCGGATCCCCCGACGTTCGAATGGCGTCAGCGCATGGCCGAGGAGGCGGTGCGTCGCGCAGTGCGGCTCGCCGATCGCGGCCGACACCTCCTGCTCGCCGGTGATCCCGTGGCCCCCGGTGGAGTGCTGGCGGCCCCCTCGGCGCCGATGGTCGACATCGCGATCTGCGTGCTCGACATCGACGAGCACACTCAGTGTGACCGTCTGCGGCGCCGCGGCGACCCCGACGAGCTGCTCCCCCGCCATTCGGCATTCGCGGAGTGGATGCGGTGAGCATGCCGGCCGACCAGTGGCGGATCGGCGTCATCGACGGCTCGAACATGAGCAGGGTCGAGATGAAAAGCGCTGCATTGCAATGGGTTACCGATGCCCTCGACGGCCGGGCGCAGGTGTTCAAGCAGTCCGAGGTTTCGGCCGTGAGCGCTCGCCCGCGAAGCGGGCGGACAACGGACCGAGAACCGCGAGAATGAAAACGTACGGCATTGCGACGGCGCCGACAGCGGCGCTCGACAAGCCGGCCAGGCCGATGATGACGAGTGAGAATTCGCCGCGCGCGATCAGGGCCGTCCCGGCCCGCCATTGACCTCGTGGACCCACCCCGTCACGGCGGGCGGCGAATCGTCCCGTCCACACCTTCGTCGCGGCCGTAGCCAACGCCAGGGCCAGCGCGGCGGGCAGCATCGGCCCGAGATCGCGAGGATCGACGGAAACCCCTATCGCCACAAAGAAAACCGCGGCGAAGAGATCCCGCAACGGAGTCAGAACCTGGCGGGCGCGATCGGCCGTTTCCCCTGTCAGTGTCAGGCCGACCAGAAAGGCGCCGACGGCCGCCGACGTGTGGATCAACTCGGCCAGCGCGGCCACTATCAGGGTCAGCCCGAGGATTCGCAACATCACCTGCTCGTCGTCGGGATGCGCGATCAGTCGCCCCAGATGGTGGCCCCATCGGAACGAGACGACAAACGCCGCGGCCAGCGCGGTGATCGCAATCGCCGCACCGAGCACGGCATTGAGAAGCGATCCTCCGGCCGCCAGGACGGCCAGCAACGGTAGGTAGGCGGCCATGGCGAAGTCCTCGAGAACGAGGACGGACAGCACGGCAGAGCTTTCCCGGTTGCCCAACCGGCCGAGGTCACCGAGCAGGCGCGCGATGACGCCGGAGGACGAAATGTAAGTCACGCCGGCAAGTGCAAATACTCCAATGCCGTTCAGTCCGAGTAACCAACCCGCGATCGCACCCGGCGTCGCGTTGAGCAGCAGGTCCACCACGGCTGAGGGCAGATGCCTTCGCAGGCTGCTGGTGAACTCCGAAATCGAGAACTCCAGGCCCAGCGTCAGCAGGAGCAGAACCACCCCGATCGTCGCGCCCGCTTCGAGGAATTCGTTCGCGGCGGGGATAGGCGCGACGCCGCCATTGCCGAGCGCCAAACCGGTGAGCAGGTAAAGCGGTATGGGCGACAACCCGAACCTGCGCGCGGCCGTGCCCAAGACGGTGAGAACTGTGAAGATGACGCCGAGCTCGAGCAGCAGGGCCGCCGAGATCTCCACGCCTCAACCTCCGGTGACGATGTCGTGAACTCCTGCGATACCGTCGTCGGTGCCGATCACCACCAGCACGTCCGCGCCGTGAAGAACTTCGTCGGGCGCCGGCGAGGCCAACACTCGATCTTCTCGCACCACCGCAACGATCGAGGCACCGGTGCGTGTGCGAGCCCGAGTTTCTCCGAGTGGCCGCCCGGCATACGGGCTGTCGGCAGTGACTTCGACTTGGCCTGCGTGCAAGCCCGGCACCTCGCGAGTCAGGTCGGCGAACCGCTCCGCGATACGGGGGGCGCCGAGGATCTGGGCGAGAGCCTCGGCCTCGGCTTCGACCAGCCGAAAGACCGGCCGCGCTTCGTCGGGGTCGTCCCGGCTGTACTGCACTACCTCGAAGCCACCGCTGCGACGGGCGACAACTCCGAGTCGGCCGCCCTGCGCTAGGTCGAACTCGTACCGCAGGCCGACGCCGGGCAGCTCTACCTCAGTGACATCCATGGGTCCAATATGGCTGACGAAATCTATTTCGCGACGGTGACCGGCGCGGGGATGTCCGGCTGCACCACCTGCGGCGGCGCCCAGCCGGGCGGGCCGAAGACGAAGCCGAGCCGGTCCCGCCACCGGCGTGCGCCGCGCACGTCCCGCGCGATCGCCACGTATTCGTGGGTCTGCAGCTTCCAGATGTTGTAGGTGTCCACCTGCTTGGTCAGGCCGTAGTGCGGCCGGAAGTCCTCGGGCTGGAAGCTGCGGAACAGCCGGTCCCAGATGATCAGGATGCCGCCGTAGTTCTTGTCGAGGTACAGCTCGTCCATCCCGTGGTGCACGCGGTGGTGTGACGGCGTATTGAAGATGAATTCGATCGGCCGCCAGAGCTTGTCGATGCGTTCGGTGTGGATCCAGTACTGGTAGATCAGGTTGATCGAGAAGCTGGCGAACACCATCCAGGGCGGCACGCCGAACAGCGGCAGCAGTGCGCGCAGGAACACATCGCCGCTGATGTTCCACTTCTGCCGCAGCGCGGTGGCGAGGTTGAAGTACTGGCTGGAGTGGTGTGCCTGGTGCGTCGCCCAGAACAGGCGAACGCGGTGAGCCATGCGGTGATACCAGTAGTACGTGAAGTCGACGCCGACGATGGCGATCACCCACGTGTACCAGGCGTTGGAGGGCAGCTGCCACGGCGCGACGTACACGTAGAGCGCCGCGTAACCGAAGAGCGCGATCCCGTTCATGACGGCGCTGGTCCCGACGGACACCACGCCCATCCAGATGCTGGCCCAGGCGTCCGGCTTCAGGTAGGCGCCGGACGGGGCGCGGTCGTCTTCGATATGGGCGAGCTTGCGCGCTGCCGCCCACTCGATGATGAGCAGGACCAGGAAGAACGGAACGGCGAATGTGACGGGGTCGTGCATCAGCGGCGGCAGCACGTGCTCCCATGCGTTTGCCCAGTCCACAGCGACACCTCCGGGGAAAGTCTAGCGAGGGTGGTACCGGCTACCTGAAGTTGAGCACTTCGGTGCCCCAGGTGGCGCGAATGTGGGTGTCGATGTCGTTGACGACGGTGTCCTGCCTGTCGATGAGCAGACACGGCCGTTCGGGCTCCTGATAGGGCAGCCACTCCGGCTCGCCGGGCAGCCCCGCGGGCGTGGCCCGGCTGGCGAAATTCACCCAGCGGGCCCGCATCCGCTCCGACACCACGCGTCCGGTCTTCAGCCCACCGAGCTTGAACGTCGGGTCCTTGGGCCCGGTGACGAGATTGCCCCATACGAACGGCAATTCGGTGGCGTGGGCCGCGGCGATGCGCAGCAGGCGCAGCATTGGTGTGGCGAAGTCGAAGCGGTACAGATACACCGGCGCCACGGCGCTGTGTCCTTCGGCCAGCCACACCGACGGCATCCGGAAGCCGATGTCGCGCGCGACACCCATCCCGCGAGCCTTGCCGCGCAGTCCGGCGTACGCGGTGCCGATCTGGTCGTCGGTCGGCAGCTGCAGGCTCGGCTGCTCGGCCGCGATCTGGGTGAACATCGCGGTGATCGCTTCGGGCGTGATCGGCATCAGCGGTGACTTCATCCACTTGAACAGCGCGGCCTCGTGCTTGTTCGTGCCGATGATCAGCGGAATCGGATGTGACCGGCCTTCCCGAGTGAGCTTCACGGGATAGTCGGGCACCAGGTCCCCGTCGACGTTCGGGGCGAACGCCAGCGTGCCGGGGTTGCTGCGCGGGGTCTCGTAGAACACGTCGGTGGAAGCCGCGACGATCGCGTCGACCGGAACGGCGGGCAGCCGGTCCACGTCGGATGCCGAGAGCCCCAGCCGGTCCAGCACCCGGCGTGTGATGCCGCGCGCACGGCTGATGTCGTACACCGAGGTGGCCGGCGAGCTCTGGGAGATGGCGCCCGCGAACAGCCCTTCGGCGGCCGGGATGGTCAGCAGAGTGGTGATGATTCCTGCACCGGCCGACTCGCCGAACAGCGTGACGCGGTCCGGATCGCCGCCGAACGCGGCGATGTTCTCGTGCACCCACTGCAACGCCGAGATGACGTCGCGGAGGCCGAGGTTGGAGTCGAACCGGCGGCGAGGGCTGTCGAACTCGGACAGGTCGAGGAATCCCAGGGCACCCAGCCGGTAGTTCAGGGTGACGACTACCACGTCGCCGCCGCCGGCCAACACGCGGCCGTCGTAGAGCGGCTGGCTCGCCGAGCCGAGAATGTAGGCGCCGCCGTGAACCCACACCATCACCGGCTTGCGGTCACCCGCTGCGGTATCCGACGACGCCCAGACGTTGACGGTCAGACAGTCCTCGTCCTGCGGCGCGCCCAGATCGATCGGGATGCGCGGGTCCACGGGCTGCGGGCAGACGAAGCCGTAACGGCTGGCATCGGCGACGCCGGTCCACGGCTGGACCGGCTGAGGGGCACGCCATCTCAGCTCGCCGACCGGTGGCGCGGCGTAACGCACTCCCTTCCACGCCGTCACCCGACCGTCGTCGCTGCCGCGGATCGGGCCGGCGGCCGTCTCTACCAGCGTGTAGTCGTGTGCCATCACTTCCAGATTACCGGCGGGTAGCGGTTGACAGAGTGAAATCCGACACGGAATGGTATATCTGAGATGGATTTTGTCACACTCATACCAGGAGGGTGAGCCCATGGATGCGCTGCGCCGCCGGATGGTCGACGACTTCGAGAGAGGTGCCGGTCGGCACGACGATCCGGCGATCTACGGCGGTCCGCCGGGCGACCCTGGACTGATCGGGCCGGGCAGCATGTCGTGGGAGATCAACGCGGACCTGGCCTCGGTGTCGCAGGCGGGGCTGCCCGCGATCGTGCTGGAGATCCTCCATCCGTCGGTCATCGCCGGTGTACAGGATCTGTCGAACTACCGCGAGGACCCCTTCCAGCGTGCCCGCGCCACCCTCGGATACGTGCTGGCGACCACCTTCGGAAACACCGACGCGGCCACCGCGGTCATCGCCCGCGTCAGGCGCATCCACTCGTTCGTCAACGGCACCCGGCCCGACGGCGTGCCCTACCGCGCATTGAATCCGGAACTCATCGCGTGGGTGCACACCTGCATCCCGTGGATGATCCTGCGGGTCTACGAGGAGACCAAAAGGCCGCTGTCGCAACAGGAGAAGGACCGTTACCTGACAGAGCAGGCGGTGATCGGCCGGATGGGCGGCGCCGACTGGGTACCCGAGACGGCGGCCGAACTCAACGACTATGTCGAGTCCATGCGGCCGCGGCTCTCGGTGAACGCGCAGACGCGGGAGTTCGTCGATTTCCTGATGACCTCGCCGATCTTTCCCGAGCTGCCCGAGCGGATCGATCGCCCGTTGCACCGGTTCACGATCTACGCGGGCATGAGCCGAGCACCCCGGTGGGCGCAGGAGCTCGTCGGCTACGACCGACCGCCCGCGGCGGTGCGTACCCTGATGGGTCCGATGCTGCGCCTGGATGCCCAACGACTGCGGTGGGCTTTCGGCGCACCGCGCTATCTGCGGATGGCCCAGCAGCGCGCGGCGGGCGTGCCCCTCGCCGAGGTCACCGCATCGTGATCGATGCCCAGCTGATCGAGGTGGTCGGCGGCGCGGCCGCGGTGGGCCGGGTGGACGAGGCGGCCGACCGTACCAGCCAGCGCATCCTCGACGCCGCGCTGACCGAGGCCGCCGCCGTTGGACTGCAACGCATCACGGTCGAAGAGGTGGTCCGGCGGGCCGGGGTGTCCAGGATGACGGCGTATCGCCGCTACCCGCGGCGCGACGATCTGGTCGAGGCCCTCGCGCGTCGGGAGACACAGCGTTTCCTCGGCGCGGTCGCCGATGCGATCGACAGCGTCGCCGAGCCCGACGAGGGAGTGGCGGAGGCCTTCATCGCCGCGGTGTCGTTCGCGCGAGCGCATCCGATCCTGCGCCGGGCGGCGCACAACGAACCCGCGCCGAGCGCCGACTCCGTCGAGTTGCTCAAAATGGGCTCGGCGTTCATCGCGAACTACATCCACGGCGATGAGCCCGGTGAGCCGGCCCAGCGGGTGCGCTGGGTCGCCGATGTGTTCGCGCGGCTGTTCTTCACCTATCTCCTTATGCCGCCCACCGACCCGGACTTCGCCGATGACACCGAACTGCGCCGGTTCGCCCGCGAAGTCCTGACTCCCATGGTGAAGCGCGCGGTCGGCTAGCTTGTAACCCGTGCGGAAATGGGTGTTGCTCGGCGCGGCGATCGTCGTCGAGGTCGCGGCCACCCTGTCTTTGCGTGCCTCGCAGGATCATTCGGCATGGCTGATCGTGGTCGTGGCCGGATACGCAGGCGCCTTCGTATTGCTCACGCTCGTGCTTCGCGCGGGTTTGTCCATCGGCGTGGCATACGGCATCTGGGGTGCGCTGGGCACCGTGGGCACGGCGGTGCTGGCCGCAGCGATCTTCGGGGACCCGTTCACGTGGCCGATCGCGGTGGGCATCGGGCTGATCATCGTGGGGGTCCTGCTCGTCGAGATCGGATCCAAGCACGGTGACGAGGTGGCGCCGTGATGTGGGCCGCGCTGGCCGGCGCCATCCTCTTCGAGGTGATCGCGACACTCGCGCTGCGGGCGTCGGAAGGTTTCCGCAAGCGGATCTGGTTCGTCCCCGTGACGATCGGATATCTGGCGTCGTTCTACCTGTTGTGGCTGACGCTGCGGCTGGGCATGCACGTCGGCGTCGCGTACGGGGTTTGGACCGCGTGCGGGGTGGCCCTCGTCGCGGTCGCCGCACGGGTGCTCTTCCGTGAGCCGCTGACCTGGCTGATGGTGGCGGGCATCGCGTTGATCGTGGTTGGCGTGCTGATCATCGAGACGGTGGGCGCCGCGGGCTGAGTGCCGCCGCCAGCAGCATCACCGCCACACCGGCGACGGGCACCACCAGCAGCCCAACCCGCAGGCTGGTCGCGTCGGCAATGAGCCCGACAACCGGCGGCGAGGACACGAAACCGATCCGCATCAGCCACGTCACCACCGTCAGGCCGGTGCCCGCGCGTAGTCCCGGCAGTTGGTCGGCGCCGTGCATGGCCGCGGGGACCAGGGTGGCGACACCGAACCCGGCGGCGGCAAAGCCGGCGATGGTGCCGGGCACGCTCGGAAACGCCAGCGCCGCGCCCATTCCAGCGGCGGTGATGAACCCGCCGGCTCTGGCGACCGCACGTTCGCCGAACCGGTCGACCAGCCCGTCACCGATCATCCGCCCGATGAACTGGAAGCCGACCATCGCGATGTATCCCGACGCCGCGATCGCACCCGGCGCACCCATGCTGTCCCGCAAATAGACTGTGGCCCAAGAGCTTGCAGCGTCCTCGACCACCGCTCCGGAAATCGCGATGAACACCAGCGCAACCAGCAGCGCGTGGACGCCGACGGCGGGCCGTGCCACTTTCTCGATCCGTGCGCTCGGATGATCGTCCGCGTCCGGCCCGCGGAGCAGGAACGGATACGCCGCCAGAACCACCGCGGAGAACAGCACCGCCGACACGGCCAGATGTGCGGTGCGCGGAACATGCAACGCGATGGCCGCCGCACCCATGGCGCCGCCCAGTACCGCACCGGCCGACCACACCGCGTGCAGTGAGTTGATGATCGAGCGCCCGTAGTTGCGTTGCAGGCGCAGAGCGTGGGCGTTCTGGCCGACATCGGTGATCGCGTCGGAGGCGCCCGCGATGAAGAGCGACGCGGCGAGGAGGACCGCAGACGACGCGAATGAGGCGACGAACACGAACACCGCGATGCCGATGCTGCCCGCGACCGCCACCCGCGCCGAACGGAAGCGGCGGATGAGTGCCCCCGCCGCCAACCCGGCGACCAGAGCGCCGCCGGAGAACGCCGCGATGGCGATGCCGTACTGCGCATTGGACAGCGCGAGGTCGGCCTTGATTTCCGGATAGCGCGGCAGCAGATTGGCGAACAGGGCCCCGTTGGTCAGGAACAACGCCGCGACCGCCACCCTGGCCCGCCGGTCGCGCGCTGCGAGGCCGACGTCGTCGGGCCGTCCAAGCGCCATGGACACCGACCGTACCGACGAGTCGCCCACCGCCGGCGTGACGGAGTGAGACGCTGGGGCCATGCGCGCCGCCCCGACCGCCGACGACCTGCTGAGCCTGTTCCCGCCGGGCACCCGAACCGACGACGACGCCGGCCTCGTGGTCGGCGGATGCCGGCTCGACGAGATCGCCGCCGAATTCGGCACCCCCGTCATCGTCGTTGCCGAGGACGCGGTGCGGAACCGGGCGCGCGAGTACCTTGCGGCCTTTCGCCGCCGGTGGCCCAGAAGCGATGTGGCGTTTGCATCGAAGGCGTTTCCGTGCACGGCCATTCAACGGGTGATGGCCGAGGAAGGACTTCATCTCGACGTTGCGGGCGGCGGCGAGATCCTCTCCGCGATCAAGGCGGGTGCCGACCCCGACCGGCTGGTCCTGCACGGCAACGCCAAAACCGACGAAGAGCTCGAGCTTGCCCTCGAGCACGGCGTCGGTCTCGTCGTCATCGACAACTTCGACGACATCGATCGGCTGGAGCGGATCGTCCCCCGCGGGCGGCGCCAGCGCTGCCTGGTCCGGGTGATCCCCGGCGTCGAGGCCGCCACCCATGCCTCGCAGGCAACCGGACACGCCGGGGCCAAGTTCGGGCTGATGCCCGGTGACGCCGCGGACGCGGTCGCGCGGGTCGGGCGCAGTGCGGTGTTGCAGCTCGACGGTGTCCACACCCACGTCGGATCTCAGCTGCTCAACGTCGAGCAGCTGGCGGCTGCCGTCGAACCGATCGCCAGGCTCGGCACCTTCGACACCTACGACCTCGGCGGCGGTCTCGGTGCGCGCTACACCTACGACGAGCACCCGCCGACCGTCGACGACTACGCCGAAGCGATGGTGGCACAGGCCCGCGCCCTGCTACCCGAGGGCAGCCGGATCATCGTCGAGCCCGGCCGCAGCATGGTCGCGATGAACGCCTGCACGGTCTACCGTGTCACCACGATCAAACGCGGGCTCGTCACCCACGTCGCGGTGGATGGCGGAATGGGTGACAACCTCGAGGTCTCGCTGACCGGGCAGCGGTTCGAGGCGACGATGGTCGACCGGGTCGGCGGCGACGGCGAGACGGTCACGGTGGTCGGTCGGCACTGCGAATCCGGGGACCAACTCGTCGACGGGGTCACGTTGCGTGCGCCGGCGGTCGGCGATCTGCTCGCGCTGCCGGTCACCGGCGCGTACTGCTACACGATGTCCAATCAGTACAACGGTGCTCGCCGGGTGCCCGTGGTGTTCGCCAGCGACGGCGAGGCCCGCCTGGTGGTCCGGCGCGACACGTGGGAGGACCTGTTGAGCCGCGACATCGGTTAGAGCGGGCCTGAAGCGGGCAAGATACTCCGCATGGTCGACACCCCGCCGTCGCTCGGCGAACTGGCCCGCCGCTACGGCGTTGCCACGGAATACGAAGATTGGACGGGCCGCCGCGTCGGTGTGCCGGAGAGCACCTTGACCGCCGTGCTGGCCGCGCTCGGCGTGCCCGCGACGACCGAGGACGAGCGGGCGGCCGCGCTCGACGCCCACGACCGCGCCAACTGGAGCCGCGTACTGCCGCCGACCATCGTGGCGCGCGCCGACATCGAATCGTCGTTCTGGGTGCACGTCAGCCACGGCGACCAGGTGGGTTTATGGATCCGGCTGGAGGATGGCAGTGTGCGCGCGGGCCTGCGCCAGCTGGAAAACCACACTCCCCCTTTCGATCTCGACGGTCATCTGGTCGGTGAGGCCACCTTCGAGCTGCCCGCCGACCTGCCGCTGGGCTATCACCGGCTGTACGTCCGGGCCGGCTCGCTCGAAGCGAGCGCGCCGCTCATCGTCGTCCCCGCCAAGATCGAGCTGCCGCCGCGGCTGGGCGCCAAGCGAACCTGGGGACTGGCCACCCAGCTCTACAGCGTGCAGTCCGAAAGATCCTGGGGTGTTGGCGATTTGACTGATCTGACCGACATCGCGGTGTGGTCGGGCGCCAGCCACGGCGCCGGCTACATCCTGGTCAACCCGTTACACGCCGCCGCCCCGGTCGCGCCGATGGAGCCGTCGCCGTACCTGCCCACGTCGCGGCGCTACGTCAACCCGCTCTATCTGCGCCCCGAGGCGATCCCGGAGTACGCCGAAATGCGTCATCGCGGGCGCGTCCGCAAGGCGCGGGCCGAGCTACGCGCCCGCCTCCGACGCACTGAGCTCATCGACCGCGACACCGCCTGGAGGGCCAAGCGCGACGTCCTCGAGAGCATCTACCGCGTCGAGCGCTCCGCGGGACGCCAACTGGCCTATGCGGCGTACCGCGAACGGGAAGGGCGAAGCCTCGACGACTTCGCGGTCTGGTGTGCACTGGCCGAGAAGTACGGTCCGGACTGGCACAAGTGGCCGGCGGCGATGAGCCATCCGGCCAACTCCGAAGTCGCGGAATTCGCCGTCAAGCGAGCCGATGCCGTCGATTTCCACCGGTGGTTGCAGTGGCAGCTCGACGACCAATTGGCCGCGGCGCAGTCGACGGCCGTGCGCTCCGGCATGGAACTCGGCATCATGCACGACCTCGCGGTCGGGGTGGATCCCAACGGTGCCGACGCGTGGGCGCTGCAGGACGTCCTCGCGCTCGGGGTCTCCGCGGGCGCGCCGCCGGATGAGTTCAACCAGCTCGGCCAGGATTGGTCGCAGCCGCCATGGCGGCCCGACCAGCTCGTCGAGAACGGCTACCAACCATTTCGCGCCGTGGTCAATGCCCTGCTCAGGCACGGCGGCGGCGTCCGTATCGATCACATCATCGGGCTCTTCCGGCTGTGGTGGATTCCGAAGGGGTCGCCGCCCACCGAGGGCACGTACGTGCGGTACGACCATGAGGCGATGATCGGCATCCTCGCGCTCGAGGCCCACCGCGCCGAGGCCGTCGTCGTCGGAGAGGATCTCGGCACGGTCGAACCCTGGGTGCGGGACTACCTGTCGGACCGAGGCCTGCTGGGCACATCGATTCTGTGGTTCGAGCTCGACCGCGACGGCAACGGCGGTCCGCTGCAGGCCCAGCGGTGGCGCGAATACTGCCTGTCCTCGGTCACCACCCACGACCTGCCGCCCACCGCGGGCTACCTGGCCGGCGAGCACGTGCGGCTCCGACAGCAACTCGGCCTGTTGACCCGTCCGGTCGACGAGGAGCTCGCCGATGACCGGGCCGAGCAGGCGGCCTGGCTCGACGAGCTGCGGCGCGTCGGCCTGCTCGGCGAGGACCCCGGCGTCGACGACATCGTCGTGGCTCTCTACCGCTACCTCGGCCGCACCCCGTCGCGGCTGCTGGGCCTCGCATTGGCCGACGCGGTCGGCGACCTGCGCACGCAGAACCAGCCGGGCACCACCGACGAATATCCCAACTGGAGGGTGCCGCTGAGCAGTCCCGACGGGCGCAGGCTGCTGCTCGAAGACGTGTTCAGCGACCCCCGTGCGGCCGCGCTCTGCCAGGCCTTGACGGCCGCGGTGAATCCGCAGGTGTAACACTGCGGGGCTCGTCACCGGTTTCACATTTGTCACGGCTGCGATATGTTCGCAGCGCACCGACTGAGGGAGAGATGTCGTGAAAAAGCTCGTCGTTGTGGGCGCCAGCGCAATTGCCGCGAGCACGATCGGCCTGCTCAGCGCGGGATTCGCCAGTTCCCAACCGGCAGACCCCAACCAGGCGAACGTGATCGGTGAGCCGTATTACAAGGCCGTGAAGATCCTGCATGGCATGGGCTTGAGCACCGGTTTCGGCGGTTCGGTCGGCAGTGATCTACCCCAGGCGCAGTGCATGGTGTCCAGCCAGAAGCTGGCGGGCCAGGGCAAGGTGCTGTTGAACCTCGACTGCACCGAGAAGGCCGCGCAGGAGATGGCTGAACAGGGCAGTTCCGGCTCCTCGGGTGGCGCGGCCGGTGGGCGGCAGGTCGGCTCGAACGGGGTAACCACGGTCCAGGCGACGCCGGTCGGCCCGCAGCCCGGCATGCCGATGCCGGCCGGTTAGGCCTCCGCCAGACTTCGCAGGTTCTCCAGCGTCTGCGTCATGGTCCTGCCGACCTGACGCGCCGCCACCCAGTCGGCGAGCACGCCGAGAAGTCCGCCCGGCGCCTCATAGGACATCCGGAAGCTCACCCTGGTCCGCCCGTCGGGGCAGTCGCGCAGGCGGAACCGACCCCGCTGCGTCACTCCCGTGATGCCGATCCAGGCCAGGTCGCGCGCCTGGTCGAACTCCACCACCTCGATCACGCCACCGACCGGCACCGAGCCGATCTTCCAGTGCCCGGTGTAGCGGGAGCCGACGCCGACCGGGCCCTCGGTGACCTGGTCCCAGCGCTCGAGGTTGGCCATGAACTCCGGGTAGCACGCCGGGTCGCTGACCCGCTTCCACACCGCTTCGCGGTCGGCGTCGATCTCTATTCGGCGTTGCAGTCTCATCAGGTCTGTCTCTTCTTCGCGCAAGCGCTCATCAGGTCTGTCTCTTCTTCGCGCAAGCGCTCATCAGGTCTGTCTCTTCTTCGCGCAAGCGCTCATCAGGTCTGTCTCTTCTTCGCGCAAGCGCTCATCAGCCGATCACCGGGAACCGTCGTTCCGCCGCCAGCCGGTCCACCCCGCCCTGAAGGCTGCTGAGCACCTTGTCGTTGATGACGTCGTCATCGCTGGCGGCGATGTCGGCGGCGTCGATCGGATCCTGCACCTCGATCGCGATCTTCGTCGGCAGCGGCAGCCGCGGCACGAAGTCGCTGACGGCCAGCCCCCACGGCGGCGCCAACAGAATCGGCACGCTCTTCAGGCGCGCCGTCCTGTCGACCATCAGCAGCTTGGCCAGCCACTGCCCGCGGTCGAGGAAGAGCGCGGCTTCCTGGCCGCCGACGCTGGCGATCGGCACTATCGGCACCCCCGCATCCCGAGCCAGCTTCACATAACCCTTGCGGCCGCCGAAGTCGACCTCGTGGCGCTTCCACGACGGCCGGAACACCTCGTAGTCGCCGCCCGGGTAGACCAACAACGCGCCACCGGACTGCAGCGCCAGCGTGGCGTTGTCGTGGTTGGCGGCGACGGTGCCGAATTTCCGCAGCGCTCCCAGGCCGGGCATCGAGACCACGAGGTTGTGCGCGAGTTGATAGAACGGCCGCTCGACACCGAAGTACGAGCTGAATGCGAGTGTGAACACGAAGGTATCGGGCGGAAGATTGCCGCCACTGTGATTGCCGACCAACAGCACCGGCCCGTCGGCCGGTATGCGGTCGAGGCCGCGGACGTCGGCCCGGAAGTACAGCGACGCCAACAGCCACAACCCCGGCAGTTGCTCGCGGATGTAGTCCGGATCGCGCTGATCAAGGTCGGCCTTGGGAACCCGAGAACCGACCTGGCTTTTCGCCCACTCCAGAACGTCGCTGAACCCCGCCATATCGGTCATATTGACCAAGCCAAAGTATCCGAAACCTGCGTTCCCACCTACTGGCACTAGACTCGCCAAAGCACACTTCGGGGAGGGAGCCGCGATGTTGCGTCCGCGCCGTTTCGATCAAGAGTTCGACCCGGGCCCGGTTGCGATCCAGGCCCGCAGGGTGCATTTCGACGCGACCGACATCCCGCTGCACTGGATACCGGGACATCCGGTCGCCTCCAACGTCGTCAGCCTGCTCAACGTCGTGCTGCCCGCCGCCGAGCGCTGGTTCGTCGACACCTTCAACGAGGCCCTGCCGCTGGTGAAGGATCCGCAACTGGCCGACGACATGCGCGGCTTCATCGGCCAGGAAGCGACCCATGCCGACGTGCACGAGCAGATGCTGCAGCAGTACATGACCATCAATGGCATCGACCCCAAGCCGATGCTCGACCAGATCGAGTTCCTCTTCTCCAAGACCCTCGCGCCGACGACCGCCACCGACCCGAAGCGGCGGCTCAACGATCTGTGCGACCGGCTGTGGTTCATCGCCGCCATCGAGCACTACACCGCGGTGTTGGGCGACTTCGCCCTGAACTGCGCGTGGGACGACCACGGCGCCGACCCCACCATGGTCGACCTGTTCCGCTGGCATGGCAGCGAGGAAGTCGAGCATCGCAACGTCGCCCATGACGTCGCCGTCTACTTCCACGACAGCTACATCGACCGCATCCGCGCCATGTCGATGGCGGTGGTGGCGATCTTCGTGTTCTTCCAGCGCACGGCCTGGTTCCTGGTCAAGTCCGACCCGAACACCGACATCGGCTGGTGGCGGTTCAACCTGCTGCGGATGCGGGACTCGAAGCTGGGACTGCTGCCCAGGTACCGGAGGCTGTTCGGGTCGAACACCGCGATGTACTTCCGGCCTGGCTTCACGCCCGCGGAAATGGGCTCGACGGCGCAGGCCGTCGCCTACCTCGCCAGCTCTCCCGCGGCGCGCGCGGCGCACATTTGATGGGGCTGCTGGACCGCTATCGCCAAGCGCCGCCGAGCATTTCGGGCCGTCGGCGCCACGATGTCGTGCTGGGCATCGCCGACGCCTCGGTGTCCGCGATGTGGGCGGTGTCGGGCGCCCTCAGGAAGATCAAGACGCCACCGGAGACCGACCGCGTCATCGGGCTGACGGTGGTCGACCGGCGGGTGGTCGCCCATGACCAGGACGTGGTGGCGCTGACGATGGCGGCCAACGACGGCCGGCCGTTGCCGCGGTGGCATCCCGGCGCACACCTCGATGTTCATCTGCCGAGCGGCAGGTTGCGCCAGTACTCGCTGTGCGGTCGGCCCGACGACACCGACACCTACCGGATCGCGGTGCGCCGCATCGTCGGCGGCGGCGGCGGATCGATCGAGGTGCACGACGACTTGCCGGTCGGCGCAACCGTCACCACCCACGGTCCCCGCAACGCGTTCCCGCTGACCGTGCCCGGCTACGGCTCCCCCGCACAGCGGGTCCGGTTCATCGCGGGCGGCATCGGCATCACGCCGATCCTGCCGATGCTGGCACTCGCGGAGCGTCTCGGCGTGGACTGGTCGATGGTGTACGCCGGCCGCAGCCGCGACAGCCTGCCGTTCATCGAGGAAGTGACTCGCTTCGGCGATCGCGTCGATGTCCGCACCGACGACGTCGGCGGCGTTCCCACGGCGGCTGACCTGCTCGGCGCCTGCCCCGACGGAACGACCGTCTACGCGTGCGGACCCGCACCGATGCTGACAGCGATCCGCGCCGCGCTGGCCGGACGCGACAACGTCGAACTGCACTTCGAGCGATTCGCCGCGCCGCCGGTCGTCGACGGCCGCGTTTTCACGGCGGCCATCGCCTCGACCGGGCAGGAGATCGCGGTTGGCGCCGATGAGACGCTGCTGACGGCATTGCGGCGCGCAAAGGTGGCGGCCTCCTACTCCTGTCAGCAGGGCTTCTGTGGAACGTGCCGGACACGGGTCCTCGCCGGTGCCGTCGACCACCGCGACGCGTTGCTGACCGAGCCGGAGCGCGCAGGCGGCATGATGCTGGTCTGCATCTCGCGTGCTGCCGGCGGGGAGCGACTCGTTTTGGATCTGTGATCCGTCTGTACTATGCGGCCATGCCATTGGCCGCAGGTCAGACCTTCGCGGGCTACACCATCGTGCGGCTTCTCGGCTCTGGAGGCATGGGCGAGGTGTACCTCACCGACCACCCGCGGTTGCCGCGTCGCGATGCACTCAAGGTGCTTCCCGCCGACCTCTGTGTGGACAACGAGTACCGGCAGCGGTTCAACCGTGAAGCCGACATCGCCGCGACGCTGTGGCACCCCAACATCGTCGGCGTGCACGACCGTGGCGACGTGGACGGTCAGATCTGGATCTCCATGGACTACGTCGAAGGGACGGACGCCGCGGAGCTGCTACGGGACCGCTACCGCAAGGGCATGCCCGAGGAAGAAGTCCTGAAGATCATCACCGCCGTCGCCGAGGCGCTCGACTACGCCCACGCGCAGGGGCTGCTGCACCGCGATGTCAAGCCCGCCAACATCATGCTCACCGATCCCGCGGCAGGTGAGCAACGAATCATGTTGGGCGACTTCGGTATTGCCCGACGCGTTGACGACTCCAGCAACCTCACCGAGACCAACATGACGGTCGGTACGGTCTTCTACGCCGCGCCCGAGCAGCTGATGGGTGAGGAACTCGACGGACGCGCCGACCAGTACGCGCTGGCGGCGACCGCCTTCCACCTTCTGAGCGGATCGCCGCCGTTTCACCACTCCAACCCGACGGTGGTCATCAGCCAGCACCTCACGGCGTCACCACCCGCCATCGCGGATCGGCGACCGGAGTTGTCGGCGCTCGACCCGGTCCTGGGAAAAGCGCTGTCGAAGGACCCGAAGGACCGGTTCAACAGCTGCGTGGACTTCGCGCGGGCGCTGGCCCACCGGCTGGACGTCGACCCGGACGGCGACGATGAGCGGACGGCGGCGTCGATTCCGCTCGCCGCCCGACCGCGCGGCGGTAAACACGAGGCGCAACAAGCGCCGCGGCGGAAATATCTGCGCCCGGCCTACATCGTGCCCGCGATCCTAGCGGCGCTGCTGCTGGTCGCGATCGCCATGGTGCTGATCCAGTTCCGCGAGATCGAGAGGCTGCTGAACGACACCTATACCCCTCCGCCGTCGCCCTCTGCGACCGCACCGCGGGCCGAACCGCCGCCTGCTCCGCCGCCGCCACCGTCTGCATCGCCGACGACGACCGTCACGGCGTCGGCAGCGCCGTCGGCCGCGGTGGTCGGCGCCGATTGCTCGCCGGTGGGCTCCACCGCCACCACCGCCAACGGAAACACCGTGTACTGCTCCACGTTGGAAGGCACCGGAGCGTCCATTTGGTCGGTGAACCAGGGTGTCGTGCCGGCCCCGACCATCACGGTCACGACGCAGGCGACCGACGAACCGTTGCCCCTCGAACAGGAAACGCCGGTGCGGGTGTGCATGCAGGAGACCGGCAAGACGCGCCGGGAGTGCCGCGAAGCAATCCGCGCCAGCAACGGCGACTGAGCGGCATGCCTCTCGCCGTCGCGGACCGGTTGGCCCTGGCCGACCTGGTTCACCTCTACGCCGCGGCCGTCGACGACCGCCGCTTCGGCGATGTCGTCGAATTATTCACCGAGACAGCCGAATTGCGGTTGCCGGACCCGCCGCGGTCGCTCGACCCCGTCCGTCGCCACCAGGGCCGTGACGGGGTCCGCGCGGCGATGGCGGCGCTGTCCGGCTTAGCGCGCACCCAACATGCGATCGTCGGCGAGGTGTACGCGCCCGGCACGGAAGCTGACTATGCGCTGGGCCGGATCACCTGCATCGCACACCACTTCAGCATCAGCGACGAGCAGGCGACCGACCTGATCTGGCACCTGCGCTACGACGACGAATACCTGCGCACGCGGTCCGGCTGGCGCATACACGGCCGTGCGCTGACCATCAATGCTATTGAGACGCAGCCGATTCGGCGTCTCCGATCGCATTTATCAGCCGGTCGAGAAGCGGGCGCTGGCCCTTCAGCAGCTTCGACCGCGCCTCAGCCACCGAGAACCAGCTCACCCGATCGATCTCCGGGTACTCCCTGACGTTTCCCGACCCCTTCGGCCACTCCAGGCTGAAGGTGTTGCTGACCGTTCCGGCCAGGTCGAGGTCTCCGCGCACCGCGAACGCTGTGATGATCTTGCCGCTGGGCTGCTTCAACGGCGGGAAGTCGATCCGCGGACCGTCGGGCGGCGGCTTGCCCAGTTCCTCCTCGAACTCGCGGCGCGCAACGCACCAGGGTTCTTCGCCCTCCACGTACTCGCCCTTGGGAATCGACCACGCCCCGTCGTCCTTTTTCGCCCAGAACGGGCCGCCGGGGTGTCCGATCAACACCTCGACGGACCCGTGCTCGACCCGGTAGAGCAGCAACGCAGCGCTCAACTTCGGCATCGACGCCGAGCCTAGTTAAGCTCGCCGTAACCCAGCGCTAAAATTTTTGGTGTGCCAGAGATGAATCGCCGCAACATGATGTTGATGACAGGAGTGGCCGCGATGGCGGCGGCAATGCCGCTGCCGTGCGCGTCCGCCCAACCGGAACCGCCAGGTCAACCCGTCAATCCGGGACCGGACGCCGCCCCGGCGGACGTCGTCTTCGCTGACGAGTTCGATGGCCCGGCCGGCTCGGCACCCGACCTGTCGAAGTGGACGGTGGTCAACTGGAACGAGCCCGTAACACCGCCGGTCCTGGGGCTTTACCGCGACGATCGCCGCAACGTCTCGCTGGACGGCAACGGCAACCTCGTCCTGCGCGCCACGAAGGAGGGCGACACCTACTTCACCGGCCGCGTCCAGAGCAAGGCGAAGATCGGCATCAACCACACCTGGGAGGCCCGCATCAAGCTCCCCTTCGCTCCCGGCCTCTGGCCGGCGTACTGGCTGGTGAACATCGAGGACACCACAGACGGGCGGGGCCCCTTGCCGGACGGCGAGGTCGACATCGTCGAGTGGTACGGCAACGGAGAATGGGCTCCGGGTACCGCGGTGCACGCCCGATCTGACGGCAAGACGTGGAGGGAGCACCGGTGGCCGGTCGACGACGCCTGGCACACCTACCGGTGCCGGTGGGACGACACGGGCTTCACGTTCTGGATGGACAACTTCGCCGGACCGCCGTACTTCTCGGTGCCCGCGGCTCCGATCGAGGGCGCATGGCCCTTCAACGACCCCGGCTACCTCCTGTTCACCATGCTGAACCTCGCCGTCGGCGGCCCCGGCGGCGGCGACCCGAACTTCGGCGCCGCGTCGCCGGAGATGCTGATCGACTACGTGCGGGTCTGGTAGTCCGGTGAAGGGTGCGGCCATGGGACTGACGGCGGGCGCATTGCTGGCCGGCCTCGTCGCCGCACCGGCGCACGCCGAACCCGTCGCCTATGGCAGCAACGGCGTGTTCGGTGTCGGCGCGAAGCCGCCGGAAGGCTGGGCGACGGCCAGCATCCCGCCGGGCAGGTATCGCGTCGATCAGTCGCCGAGCATGTATCCGTACCTGAGCCCGCCGGGCTTCTGGCTGCGCTGCAACAACTTTCCCTGTGCAGGCAACTTCCCCGGTAACATCATCGCCAGCGGCGAAGCCATCCGGGACCAGCCGACCTTCGTCGACATCATGCCGACCGATGCCGCCGTTTCGTTGAACAACGTCACTCTCACGATCGCGGGATGAATTGACCGACAACCACTTCGAACCTCGTTGGCGTCTCAATCTCGACGACGACGGTACCGTCGCATTCGACCGGAGCACGGTGACCATCACCAAGCTCAGCACGGGCGAGAGCTGTTGCCTCGGCGACTACCCGTCGTTCGCCGTCGAAGACCAGCGGTATCTTCGTGTGCGCAGCAGCCACGCACCGCCGATCGGCAAGTGGTACGTCACGGGCGAGGACTGACTACTTCCGGTCGCCTTCCGAGTCGTCGAAAAACGCCCAATGGCCGTCGTCGGCCTTGACTTCCATCCGCCAGCCGAGTTCGGAATTGTCGGCCTTGGAATCGACGAACCAGGCATGCGCGTCGTCCGCGCTTTCGATGTCCTTGGTATCGACGACGTCGCCCTTCGGGTTCAACACGCGGTAGGTAGCCATGGGTGGGGTGTTCCCGATCCGCGGTTTTTCACACGTCAGTCGGCCTTGGGCAGCGGAATCCCCTCACTGGTGGAGAACCGCGCATCGTCCTGGCTGGACAGGCCGACAGAGACGACCGAGCGGTCGAAGAACACGTCGGTCAGGTACGCCATCGACACCGCCCAGCGGTTGACGAACCGGGGCATGGCGTACAGGTGGTACATCCGGGTGACGAACTTCGCGGGATATCCCGACAGATGCACATTGAGCGGGTTGGCCACGGCATAATGCGGCCCGAGATCGACGACCAGGCCCATGTTCTTGTGCCGGTAGTCCTTCGCCTTGCCATAGCCGAGGCTGGCGGCGACGTTGCGCGCCAGCACTTTTCCCTGTCGCATAGCGTGCTGCGCGGTCGGCGGCGTGATCTTGCCGGGCTGGGTCAGGTCGGGTACGGCGGCGGCGTCACCGGCGGCGAACACATCGGGATGGCCCGGCACCTGCAGATCGGCCTGAACCTTCAGCCGGCCCCGCTCGGTCGGTAGGCCGAGCTTCTCGATCAGCGGAGCGCCGGTCACGCCGGTCACCCATGCGACGGTGTGGGTGTTGATCGTGGAACCATCGCTGAGTACAACGTGATCCGGGTGAACTTCCTTGAGCGTCATGCCGAGGCGCACGTCGATGCCCCGCTGATGCAGGACCCGCTGAACGCTCTCGCCCAGCCTGTCGCCGACCTCCGGCATCACCTGCTCGGCCATATCGAGCAGGACGAATTTCACATCGGCAGGATCGAACCCCATCTGCTTACCGGCCGTGTCGGCCAGCGCCTGAAGCTGTACGACCAGCTCGGTGCCGGAGTACGAGGCGCCCACGACGACGACCGTGCGCCGCGCCTGGATGCGGCCCTCGTCGTCGTCGATGTTGGCCAACTCGAGCTGTTCGAGCAGATGGTCGCGGAGGTAGACCGCTTCGGCGGTCGACTTCAGTCCGCGGGCGTAATCGGCCAGCCCCGGGATGTCGAAGAGCCGGGTGACCGATCCCGGCGTCAGCACCAGGCGGTCCCAGGTCAGCTCGCGCGACCGCCGCTCGGGATCGATGTAGGTCACCGTGTGGCCGTCGAAGTCGACGCCGTCCACGCGGCCGCGCACCGCGCGCACACCCCGCAGCGTGTTCGCCAACGGGACGGTGACGAACCGGGCGTCGACGAGACCGCCCGCGACGTCGGGCAGCAGCGGTGTGTACAACATGTAGTCGACCGGCGAGACGATCGAGATGTCAACCGATGCGTTCTGCTTGCGTAGCTGTCGCGATAATCGGCGTGCGCATTCGAATCCGGTGAATCCGCTGCCGACGATGACCACTGATGTCATTGAGCCCACTGTAGGGGGCTACCCACTATGGGCTGGAAATCAGCGTGGCGAATTTCATTGCCAACCACGGCTTCCTGCCGCCCGCACGCAGCTTGCCCCGCAGGATGGGAGCCCACTGTGAGATGCGACCGAAGCCGAGGAGCATGAACGCGACGGGGTCGGCGGTGATCACGCAGTCCGACCTCTCCCCTGCGCCGGTGACCACGGCGGCTCCGCGGTCGACCGCCATGCGGTACGCGGTGGCTCCGCGGATCCGCAATTCGAAACTCACCTGTGCAGCGGCCGCCGCCGGGCGGAGATACCGCGGCGCGACGGTCAATGCTCCCGGAATGACCAGCAGGGCATCGCGCGGGTCGACGTCCCAGCGGACGCCGGTCGCGCGCGAGATGTCCAAGCCATGGATGACCTGTTCGCCCAGCAGCAGGCTGGTCATCGTCGAGGGGGCGAGCATCAGTCCGTTCGCGGTCGGGATAGTCGCGTACTCGTCGGCGGCCGCCGCTGCGGTCAGGTAGGCCGCCGCTGCGTCGTCCAGCATGTCTGCGAGCCGTCCCACATTCCGCTCGGTCACCTCGGTCAACTGGCGGGCGTTGACGATCGCGCCCATTCGCGACGGCGATTCCTGCGTCGGGTTGGCATGCGTCAGATAGCCGTTGGTGTGCCGGGTCAGCGCCTGGCCGTAGTCGCGCAGCTCGCCGACCATGTGCGCGGCGGTCTCCGCGGCGCTCCAATCGAGACCGGGCACGCGTGCGTCGGGTGTTTCGACGCGCCGCAGCAGGTCAGCGGCTCTGCCGGCCGCGGCCCGAAGGGCGGCTTTCGTCTGGTCGTGCGCGCGGCGGGTGTCGTCGATCGGGCCGGTGGCATGGATGGGAGCAAGGGTCATAGCGCAACTATTTCACATATTGTTACTATGTCAATAGGCTGAGCCGGTCCTTTCCGACGGAATGTGAGAATTATGCCAGCGTCACCGGAGCCATCCTCGCTGCGCGCCGAACAGGTCGCGCAGACGCGCGCCGCGCTGGTGGCCGCCGGCCGCAGAATGTTCGGTGAGAACGGCTTCCGCGGTACCTCCGTGGAGGATCTGGCCCGCGAGGCGCGGGTGACCACCGGCGCGCTCTATCACCACTTCCCCACCAAGACAGCGCTTTTCGAAGCGGTATTCGTACAGGCGCATACGGAGCTGATGACGGCGTCGACCGAGGCCGCGATGGCTGCCAAGGATGGTCTCGACGAGCTGGCCCTGGGCTTTGACGCATTTCTGGACGGAGTGCTGCAGCCGGACGTACAGCGGATACTGGTGCTGGACGGGCCTGCGGTGCTGGGCCTGGCCCGCTACACCGAACTCGACGAACAGTACGCCCATGCGGTGATCGTGCACTCGCTCGAGGAAGCAGCGAAAGCCGGCACGATCCAGATCGACGACCCCGAGACCGCGACCAGGCTGCTGCTGGGCGCGCTGACGCGCGGCGCGATGCTGATCGCGAACTCCGCCGATCCGGTGAAGACGCGACATGCGGTGGCCAAGTCGATGCGCGCGCTGTTGAACAGCTTCACCCCCTGAGTCGACCTCGCGCTCAGCGACTCGAAGGTGCGAGGATGCTGGGTGTCATGACGAGTCCGCGACCGCTGCGCCGATGGGACCCCTTCCGGCCGCTCGACATGTTGGCGTCGTTGTGGTCGACGGCGGCCGTCGCTCCCGTGAGCACCGGTGCGGCCGCCGCGTACCGGACACTGTTCATGACCCTTCGGCGGCTGGTGGTGGGACGCGAGCTGTCGGTCCGGCTCGACGAGGGTGACATCACGCTGACCGTCACCGAGTTCGACTCGCGGCTCGATGTCAGGGGTCTGGCCGTCGGCCAACTCAGCGACGTGCGGCTCGCGGCACGCGATATCCGTTGGGACACCAACAGACTGGATCGCGCCACCGCCGTCCTGCACAACGTGCATCTGCGCCCCGCGGCGCCGCCGGTTCTGGTGGCCGCACCTGTGGATCTGACGGTCGAACTTCCCGCCGACGCGATCGAAGACCTGTTCCGGTTGGCGGCGCCACGGCTGGCCGGTGAGATCGGTGCCGACGGCATCGCCCGGCTGCGGCTCGCCCGCCGACCGGGACTCGGCCATCTCGAGGTGGACGCGTGCCTCGACGGCTCGACCCTGTGGCTGAAGCCGAGCGGTCTCGTGCTGCGCCGCAAACGCCTGCGCCTGCCGGCTCGCACGCCGGCGTATCCCGTGCACCTTCCCGAACTCCCGCACGGACTTCAGTTGACGGACATCACTTTCCAGCCCGACACGCTGTGTCTGTCCGGCACACTGCAGGAATGGCGGGTCGACGTCCCGCGCACGCGCCTGGAGGACGTCATCAATCAGCTCAGCGTGGTCGGCCGGCCCTTGAACCTGACGCGATTCGGCCGCGGTTAGCCGCTAGAGTCACGCTCATGGCGCACGGTGTCTACACCCGCTACGTCGCCCTGGGTGACAGCCAGACCGAGGGACTATGGGACGGTGACGATTCCGACGGGATCGTCGGCTTCGCCGACCGGCTGGCCGCGATGCTCGACGAACTCCGGCCCGGCCTGCGGTATGCCAATCTGGCGATCCGCGGCCGACGGATCCGTGACGTCCTCGACGACCAGCTTCCCAATGCCCTGGCGATGCAGCCCGATCTGATCAGCCTGTGTGTCGGCATGAACGACATCACCAGGCCGGGAATGAATTTCGATCGCGCGCTGGCAGATCTCGATCTGCTCTACGAACGGCTCGCACGGTCCGGCGCGACCGTCGTGACGACGACGTTCCCCGACATCGCGCGCATCGTGCCGATCGGCAGGATCCTGACGTCGCGCATGCTGCGCACGAACGAGGCCATCGCGACGGCCGCGGCCAACTACGGGTTCAAGCTCGTCGACCTTTACAACGCGCCGTCGATGACCCAGCCCGGCGTCTGGAGCGACGACCGGGTGCACGGCTCGACGAAAGGGCACATCTTGTTCGCCGCTGCGGCCGCCGAGGCGCTGGAATTGCCTGGCAGCAATCATGATTGGGCCGAGGCCGGTTCTGCCGCCGCAGGGCCGACGCTGCGCTCGCGCGCCTACTCGCAGGTGTTGTGGACCAGGAACATGCTCGCTCCGTGGCTGTGGCACCACGCCCGCGGCATATCCAGCGGAGACGGCCGCGAGCCCAAACGCCCCGCACTGGAGAGCCTGGCCGGTCAGAAGCCGAGCAGCCCCAGCGGAATCGGCGATTGACCGCCGGCGACGGAATCGATCACCCGTGGGCACAGGAACGAGATCGCGAGCCCGGTGAACATGTTCGCGCCGCCGAGCGACATGCCTGTGGTGTCCGCGACCTTCGCCGCGACGTCGGCGGCGTTCTGGCCCGGGTCTGACAACATCGGGCAGACGGACTGTCCCATTGCGACCAGATTGGACGGATCCGTGCTACCTCCCAGACCTGCACTTGTCACCGCGTTCAGGAACGCGTCGGTGGTCGGGTCGGCCTGAGCAGGAGAAGCCAGCAGCGCGGCCGCTGCGCCCAGCCCAGCGAACACGGTGATCAGTCGGGCAATCGGGGAAGGTCTGCGCACCTGCTGCATCGTAGAGGACCGACTGACCATCGGCTAACCGGCAAGGCAAATGCGCGGCGCGTTAGACGCCGTCCCACGCCGCGTCGAGCCGCTCGGCCACGTCGATGACCTTGGCCTTGACCGACGCGGGGCTGTCGATCTCCCCGGCCACGTGCGCGGCGGTGAACCGCCGGATCTCGGCGTCGACGCCCGCGACGATCCGCAGCAGCTCCGCCCGCAGGGATTTGGACGTGACGTGGATGGCGATATCCGACGGACGCGGCTTCTGCACATCGAGGATGAGCAGGAGCGGTTCGGCTGCTCGCGCGACGGCGCTGAGCGAGATCTCGCCGAACACCACGAACTTCGGCTTGTCGATCTTTAGGTCGATGACCATGTCGATCTCAAGCGGGATGCGGATGGCGAACGTGATCAACTCGCCGACGGCCCGGCTGACTCGGGGCTCCTGGATCCGGACCTTGGCGGTGACCTTGGCGATTTTGCCGGGCCCTTGACCCATCGGCCCCATTTCGAATTCGTCGCCTGCGATGGCGGCGATGGCGTCGCCGACACGCTCTTCCGTGACCGCGACTTCATAGAACCTGCGGCCGAAATCTTCGTACGACAAGTACTCGTAGCCATCCATAGGCCTCTACCGTCTCACGTCCCCGGCGATTACTTGCCAATATGCGCCCTTGCAGCGGTTGCGCTTCCGGCGTGCGCTGTCGGCGACAGCCGGGAAGTCCGCGCAGGAGCGCGACGGCATGGCCATCGCCGGTGCCGGCCGGCCGAACGCCGCACGGCTCAGCGGTTTTGTTCGCTGCGTGCCTCTGCTCCGGTCTCCCCCGCGTCGATGGCGTCGTCGGACGACGTCTCACCGACATAGCTGCCGTCGTCGCCGTCCTTGCCCGCTCGCGAACTCGCGACCTTGTCGTCTTTTTGGACGTCTTCTTCGCTCTTGTCGTCGTCGCCTGGGGCCATGACGCGGTGTCTACCCTTACCCGCGGGACCCAAACGCTTACCTGACCAGCGCGCGACCGATAGGCTTTGGCGAGAAAGGTGGGGACAATGATTCGCGAAGCAGTCATCATCGCTGCGCTGGCGTGCGCCGCAGCGGCTAGCGCACCGGTCGCCATGGCCGACCCGAACGACAACCTGTATTTCGACAAGCCGGGCCGCTACGACTCAGATGTGCCGGGGATGAATTACGAGGCCCGGCTGTCCGCACCCTGCGACAACTACGAGACCTTCACTTTCGGCCGCGGCCCGGGCGGTGAGCCGCTGCAATGCCACTGGATCCCCAATCAGTGGCCGCCGGTCTACACCGGCTTCTGGGTCATCTCCCCGGAGATCCACGGCGTGCAGGAAATCGGCGCTGCGTGTCCGAGCGATCAGGCTGCCGCGCAGGCTCCCGACGGGCGGCCGCTGCTGTGCCTCGGCGAGCAGGGCTGGCAGCCCGGGTTCTTCACCGGCACCGGCTTCTGGCCGACCTGACCACCCGCTAGCCCACCGCCTCCTCGAATCGTCGCCGGATGCCGGCGAGCATCTCGGTATGCGCCTCGACGGCCTTTCGGGTGGTCACCGAGGCCAGCGGCCACGGCGCCGCGATCTGGATCCGCTCGGTGAGGCGTGTGCCCATGGCGATCGGCTCGAACGCCACGGTGCCGCGTAGCCGCACCCGGGGAAATTGGCGCGCCTCCGACACGACGTCACCGGTTAGCGGGACAACAAGCGTGGCAACATAACTGGTGCGCAGCCGGATCGGTCCCAGAGCGGTATCCGGTCGCTCACCAGGTAGGTCTGTATGTAACCGTCGGCTGTCTCGGCGCGATCGATACTGCGCACAGAGACCACCAGAGGATGCACCAGCCTGATGCTGTCCAGGTCGGTGTAGAAGGCGCGAACCCGGTCAGGCGTGGCGGCGACATCTTCGGACACCGTTGCCTCGGTACGGATCATCCACCTATTCACGGTGCACAATTTAAGCCCTGACGACGCTTGATCCGGCCCGGTCGGTCCGTGAGAATCGCATATGCTCAATCGGGAGAATCTCGTATCCGGTAGGCTCGCTGAGCAGGTGCTCAGCAGCCAGTTGTAGCGGCCACATCGACGACGATTTGGAGCTTTTGCCATGTCTTCCACATCCGAAGCCGTCGCCACCCGCTACGCGGGCGCGCGCGTCCCTCGAGTCGAAGACACCCGGCTGCTCACCGGCCATGGCACCTTCGTCGACGATGTCTCGCGGGCAGGCATGCTGCACGCCTGTTTCGTTCGCAGCCCGTTCGCCAGGGCGCGCATCAGCAGCATCGACACCTCGGCGGCGCTGGCGCTGCCCGGCGTGCAGGCGGTGCTGCTGGCCCACGATCTGAACCCGGACGTGAAAGAGGCCTGGCACGCCGTCGCGGGTAAGGATGTTCCCGACACGCCGCGCCCGCCGCTGGCCGAAGGCGAGGTGAAGTTCGTCGGCGATCCGGTCGCACTGGTCGTCGCCGAGTCGCGCTACGTCGCCGAGGACGCCGTCGAGCTTGTCGACGTCGACTACGAGCCGATGCCGGCGGTGGCCGACTTCACCAAGGCAGTCGGCGGCTCCGCGGCCGGCATTCCGGTCGTCCACGAGGCCTACCCCGACAACGTCGCAGGCGGGATGGGCGGTGCGCCGCCCGACGAGGAGACTTTCTCGTCGGCCGCGCACGTCGCGTCGGCCCACGTGTATCAGCAGATCTACGCGCCGGTTCCGATCGAGACACGCGGGCTCGTCGCCGAATGGGAGGCGTCCTCCCGCGAACTGACGATGTGGGCGTCGACGCAGACGCCGCACGAGCTGCGCGCGTTCGCCGCGCGGCTGCTCGGCATCCCGGCGCAGAACGTGCGCGTCATCATGCGCGACACCGGCGGCGGGTTCGGCCAGAAGGTCGTGCCGATGCGCGAGGACATGTGCATCATGCTGGCCGCGCGCAAGGTGCCCGGCGCCCTGAAGTGGATCGAGGACCGGCGCGAGAACCTGATGGCGGCCGGGCAGGCCCGGCACGTCGACGGCGACGCGCGGATCGCATTCGACGACGACGGCAACATCCTCGCCGCCGACATCGACTTCATGCAGGACATCGGCGCGTATCCGACGCCGTATCCGGTGCTGACCACCGCGGCGATCGGCATGTTCTTCCCCGGCCCGTACCGGGTTCCCAAGGCCAGCTTCAACTACAGGACGGTGTTCTCGAACACCGCCGGGCTGGCGGCCTATCGCGGCCCGTGGCAATACGAAACCCTCACTCGCGAAATACTTCTCGACATCGCCGCGCGCAAGATGGACATGGATCCCGTCGAACTGCGGCGGCGCAACATCCTGCGCGGCGACGAGATGCCGTACTTCAATCCCAACGGCATGCCCTATGAGCACGTCGCCCCCGCGGACACCTTCGAGCAGGCCGTGAAGATCCTCGACCACGAGGGCTTCCGCAAGGAGCAGAAGGACGCACTCGAGCAGGGCCGCTACATCGGGCTCGGTTTCTCGGCGTACATCGAACCCACCGGCGCTGCGACCGGGCACCTGGCCACCGAGGGCGCGACGATCCGCATGGAGCCGACCGGCAAGATCAACGTCTACGTCAACGGCGGGTCAACCGGCAACAGCATCGAGACGACGGTGGTCCAGCTGACCGCCGACGCGCTGGGCGCCGACATCGACGACGTCTCGACCATCCAGGGTGACACCGCGGTGACGCCCTACGGGGCGGGCACGCAGGGCAGCCGCAGCGGGCCGATGACCGCGGGCGCCGTCAACGAGGCGGGCGCGATTCTGCGCAAGCAGATCGTCGCGATGGCGGCCCACCGCCTCGGGGTCGACGAATCCGCCATCGAGCTGGCGAACTCGCGGGCCGGGGTGCGCGGCGATCCCGACAGCAGCGTCAGCTTCGCCGACCTCGCCTACCGCTCGTACTACGAGCCATCGCAGCTGCCGCCGGGTATGGCGGCGACGCTTGAGGCCACCGCGCGGTTCACCTCGCAGACAATGATCCACTGGGCCAACGCAACTCACGCGTGTACCTGCGAAGTGGACACCGACACCGGCCACGTCACGCTGACCCGCTACATCGTCAGTGAGGATGTCGGCCCGATGATCAACCCCAACGTGGTGGAAGGCCAGATCGCCGGCGGCACCGTGCAGGGTATCGGCGGTGCGCTGCTGGAGAACATGGTCTACGACGACAGCGGCAACCCGCTCTCGTCGACGTTCGTCGACTATCTGTTGCCGACCGCCACCGAGGTGCCTGCGATCGAATACGGCCACGTCGAGATCCCCGGCCCAGGAGTGGGCGGATACAAGGGCTGCGGTGAAGGGGGTGCGATCGGATCGACGCCCGCCGTCATCAACGCGATCAACGACGCGCTGGCGCCGCTGGGCGTCACGCTCACCCGGCTGCCGGCCAGCCCCGCCGCGATCGTGGAGCTCATCGAGAAAGCCAAGGCCGACGCCGGCGCACCTGGGAAGGACCGTCAATAGTGGAGCTGAACAACGAATTCCGTGTCGCGGTGCCCGCGGCCAAGACCTGGCAGGTGCTCACCGACGTCGAGCGGGTGGCGCCGTGCATCCCCGGCGCCCAGCTTCTCTCGGTCGACGGTGACGATTTCACCGGGGCGGTGAAGGTCAAGGTCGGCCCGATCACGGTGTCCTACAGGGGCGACGCCTCCTTTCAGGAGAAAGACGAGGCCGCCCGGCGCGTGGTCATCAAGGCCAGTGGAAAAGAGACCAGGGGCAGCGGCAACGCGGCGGCCCTCGTCACCGCTCAACTGAAGGACGAGGGCGACGCCACACACGTGGTCATCACCACCGACCTCACCATCTCGGGCAAGGCCGCACAGTTCGGCCGCGGCGTACTGGCCGACGTCTCGACGAATCTGATCGGCCAGTTCGCCAGGAACCTCGAGGCCGATCTGCTCGGCGGCGCCACCGCGCCGTCGGGTACGGCATCTCCGTCGGCCGTCGCCGCGGCGTCTGCAGCAGCAGCATCCGACGCAGGTGACTCGGTCGACCTGCTGAAAGTTGTTGCAGTGCCGATGGTCAAGCGCTATGCACCGGCCATCGCCGCGATCGCCGCCGGCGTGGCGGTCGGCTTCCTGCTGGGCAGGCGCAAGCGCGCGCATCCCGCCGCAGACCTGGCCGACGAACTGCAGGCCGCACTGGCCCGGTTGCTCGGTTCAATGTCGCCGGCCGAGCGGCTCCGGCCATGAAAGCCGCTTCGTTCGCCTACCACCGCCCCGCGACGGTCGCCGAGGCGGTGCAGATGCTCGCCGAATTCGGTGACGACGCCAAGATCCTCGCCGGCGGGCAGAGCCTGGTGCCGATGCTGTCGATGCGGCTGACGTACTTCGAGAATTTGATCGACATATCGCGCATCGACGAACTGAAGAACATCGAGCTCCGCGACGACGAATTGTGGGTGGCCGCCGGAACGCCGCACGCTCTAGTCGGCATGGACGACGAGGTGGCCGATTCGGTGCCGCTGCTGACGTTGTCGACGCCCTATATCGGCCACTTCCAGATCCGGAGCAGAGGCACGCTGGGCGGCGCGATCGCGCATGCCGATCCCGCCGCCGAGTACGCAGCGGTCGCGCTGGCGCTCGACGCGACGGTGGAAGCGACGTCGGCGCGGGGGCGCCGGGACATCGCCGCGGCCGAGTTCTTCACCGGTCTGTGGGAGACGTCGCTGGCGCCCGACGAGGTCCTCACCGCCGTGCGCTTCCCGGTGTGGGGCGGCCGCTCCGGCTTCGCGGTCGAGGAATTCGCCAGGCGCCATGGCGATTTCGCTATTGCGGGTGCGACCGTCGCGGTTCAGCTCGATGACGATGACCGGGTGGCGCGGTGCGCCATCGGGCTGCTCGGCCTCGGATCGACCCCGTTGCGCGCGTCGGCGGCCGAGGACGCCGTAGTCGACCGGCCCGCCGACACCGTCACCGCCGAGGAGGTCGGCAGGCTCGCGATGAGCGGGCTCACCGAGATTCCCGCCGACCTCCAGGGTTCGGCCGACTACCGATCCCGGGTCGGAGCCGCGATGGTGGCGCGGGCGTGGGCCGCAGCGGTGCGCGAGGCAGAGATGTCCGAAACGGAGGCGATCCATGCATGAGCTGCCGGTCGAACTGACCGTCAACGGCCGCACGCACAGGCATGTGGTGGAACCCCGCCTGACGCTGGCCGACTACCTGCGCGAGAAGTGCGGCCTGACCGGCACCCACCTCGGCTGCGAGCACGGTGCCTGCGGTGCCTGCACGGTGCTGCTGGACGGCCAGGCCGTTCGCGCGTGCCTGATCTTCGCCGTGCAGGTGGACGGCCAGGAGGTCACCACCGTCGAGGGCATCGCCGGTGAGGACGGTGAGCTGTCCCCGGTGCAGTCCGCGCTGCGCGAGTGCCACGGCCTGCAATGTGGTTTCTGCACACCGGGCTTCGTCACCTCGATCACCGCGCTGCTGCGCGACAACCCGCAGCCCACCGACGAGGAGATCCGCGAGGGCCTGTCCGGCAACTTCTGCCGCTGCACCGGTTATCAGGGCATCATCAACGCCGTGCACCGCGCCGCGCAGACGAAGTGAGGGGCTACGCGGGTGCGTAGCCCAGCGTCCCCTTGATCTCCAGGTATTCGTCGAAACCGAACTCGCTCCACTCGCGGCCGTTTCCGCTGCGCTTGTAGCCGCCGAAGGGCGTGTTCAGGTCGAACGCGTGGTTGATCGCGATCTGCCCGGCCCGGATCCGGCGTGCCACCGTACGGGCGGCGTCGAGGTCTGCTGCCGAAACATAGCCGGCGAGACCGTAATCCGTGTCGTTGGCGATGTCGACCGCCTGATCGAGATCGTCGTAGGCCATGATGCACAGCACCGGACCGAAGATCTCCTCGCGCGCGATCGTCATGTCGTTGGTGACATCCGAGAACACGGTCGGCTTGATGTAGTAACCGGTGTCGAGTCCGTCGGGCCGTCCCGGTCCGCCCGCAGCGACCGTGGCGCCCTCGTCGATGCCCTTCTGAATCAGGCCCTGCACCTTGTCGAACTGGGCCTTGGACGCCACCGGGCCGATCGCCCTCTTGTCGTCGGGGTCACCCACTGCCACGGCTTCGGCCACGCCGCGCGCGATCTCGGCCGCTTCGGCGATGCGACTACGGGGAACGAGCATGCGGGACGGCGCATTACAGCTCTGGCCGGTGTTGAGCATCATGGCGGTCACGCCCGCAACGACGCTGTCGGCGAACTTCTCGTCGTCGATGACGATGTTGGGGCTCTTGCCGCCGAGTTCCTGGGTCACCCGCTTGACCGTGGCAGCCGCGTTCTTCGCGACGTCGACGCCGGCGCGCGTCGAGCCGGTGAACGACACCAAGTCGATGTCGGGATGGCTGGAGATCGCCGCGCCGACACCGGGGCCGTCGCCGAACACCATGTTGTAGACGCCGGCCGGTACCCCGGCGGCGTCCATCACCTCGGTGAAGATCTGCCCCGAATACGGCGCCACCTCAGACGGCTTCAGCACCATCGTGCAGCCGGTGGCCAGTGCGGGGAACACCTTGCAGGCGATCTGGTTGATCGGCCAGTTCCACGGCGTGATCAGACCGCAGACACCGATCGGCTCCTTGGCGATCAGCGACGAGCCCCGCTGCTCCTCGAAGGAGAAGTTCTTCAGCGCGTCGATGGCGCCCATAAGGTGGCCCAGCCCCATCATCACCTGAGGACCGGCGGCCAGCGACGGCGGTGCGCCCATCTCCTCGTGGACCGCATCCGCCAGATCGCCCGACCGCTTCTGGTACTCCGCGGCGATCGCACCCAGTAGGTCCAGCCGCTGCTCGCGGGTGCTCGCCGACCAAGTCGCGAACGCCTTGCGGGCCGCCTTGACCGCCTTGTCGACGTCGGCGGCGCTGCCGATGGCGATCTTTCCCGACACCTGCTCGGTGGTCGGGTTGTCGACATCGAGGGTCTTCGGCTCGGTCGGGTCCACCCACTGCCCGTCGATGTAGAACTTCAGATATTCACGCATGGAAGTCATCCTTACTCACTGGGTCCCTTCTGCATACCAGGTTCGGAATTCGTCGTACTTGGGCATCTCCTCCGAGTTGGCTTTCGGGTCGATGCAGACGTGCACGACGGCGGTCTTGCCGCTGGCGAAGGCCCGCTCGATCGCAGGCGCGATCTCGTCCTCTTTCTCGACGTATTCGCCGTGGCAGCCGAAGCCCTCACCGATCTTGTCGAACCGGACGTCCTTGCTCCAGTGCACGCCCGGCTGCGGTGACGGCTGGGTGAACGTGCGCTTGTAGACGCCGACCTCGAGGCCCCACTGGTGGTCGACGCCGACGACGCAGACCAGCGGCAGGTTCTCGCGCGCGGCCGTCTCCAGTTCGGCGATGTGGAACAGGAACGCCGAGTCGCTGGTCAGCAGCATCACCGGCCGCTTGCGGCCCTCGGCGACCGACGCGCCGACCGCATAGGGCAGGCCGGTGCCGAGGTGGCCGAAGTTCTGGTTCCAGATCACGTCATGCGGCTTGGCCTGCGAGTAGGTCCATTGGAAGATCACCGTCGCGCCGCCGTCGCGGACGAGGATGCCGTCTTTCGGGAAGGCCTTGGTCGCCTCGACCACGTAGCGGGCCGGGTGCACCGGTGTACGGGCGGTCGGGGCGTTCTCCGCGAGTTGCGCGAGCTCCGCAGCGTCGTCCTTGATCCACCGATCCAGGTCCGCCGATGCCTTTCGTGGACTGTCTTGGAGGGCTTCCACGAGTTGCGGCACGACGCCGCGGAGGTCACCGACCAGCGGCACGTCGATCGGGCGGTTTACGCCGATCGCCACCGGATCCTGTTCCACCAGAATCCATTTGCGCTTGGCATCGTTCTCGGCCCAGTGCCGGGTCCTGCCATAGTGGCTCGGCTCGCCGAGCTCGGTGCCCAACGCGACACACAGGTCGGACTTGACCACCGCTTCGACGGCGGCCGGCGAGAAGCCGTACGCGAAGGTGCGGTCCTCGAGACCGTCGATGAACGAGGTGCCCCCCGAGGTCTGGATCACCGGGCAATGCATGAGGTCGGCGAGCTGTTTGACCGCGGCCCCGGTACGGGACGTGTGAACGCCGTGGCCCACCAACAGAATCGGGCTCTCGGCCTCGCGGATCAGCTTCGCCGCCTCTGCAACTTCGCGTGCGCCCGCGCCCTGGTTCACCAGCCGGTACTGGTGCGGAGGCAGCGGCTCGGCAACGTCAAGCTCGGAGAGGATGACGTGTGACGGGTATTCGACGTAGCTGGGGCCGGGCGTGCCGGACATCGAGCGACGGATCGCCTCATGGATGATCTCATCGGTCTGATCGGCGTACTCGATCGAGCTACTGTACTTCACCGACGGTGTGAAAAGCCCTTCCTGCTGAACGAATTGGATCCGTCCGCGGCGAACCCGGCGCTCGGTGATGCGTGCGCGCTGGCCGCCGAGGAAGATCACCGGCGAATTCTCCACCAGCGCACACATCATCGCACCGGAGATGTTGGCGACGCCGGGGCCGAGCGTGCCGATGCACAGGCCCGGCTTGCCCGTCATCCGAGAGGCGGCCTCCGCCATGAACCCGGCGCTCAGCTCGTGATGCGGCGCCACCACCGACCAGCCGCGCGCGTCCGCCTCGGCAAACATGTGCACGAAGTTGGGGTCCGGGATACCGAACAGCGTATTGACACCCTCGGCCTCGAACAGGTCGAGAATGCGTTTGTAGACGGGCACACTCATTGCGGAACTCCTTCTATACGTAGCGTTTTGCGAGCTCTTTGCGGTGAGCTGCTGGTGAACCGAACAACGATCGGTTGAGCGCGGCGCGCTTGAGGTAGACGTGGATGCCGCTTTCCCACGTGTAGCCGATGCCGCCGTGCAGTTGCATGGCCTTTCCGACGATGTCGACGGCGGTGCCGCACGCGTGCGACTTCGCCATCGCAACCGCTACACCGGCATCGGGATGGCCGTCCGCGACGGCGTCGACCGCCGCCGCGACGAGCTGGCGGGACACGGCGATCGCCACGGACATGTCGGCGCAGGCGTGCTTGACGGCCTGGAACGACCCGATGGGGCGGCCGAACTGGTGGCGCACCTTCGCATAGCTCGCCGTCGCGGACAGCATCGCCTCCGACACCCCGATGCTGTCGCACGCCACCGCGACGGCTGCGCGGTTCAGCAGGTCACGGAGCGCGGACCGGGGGTCGCCCACGAAAGGGAGTATCTCGGCCGTCTCGAGGCGGTCCGCCGATACGGCTGCCAGGCTGCGGGTTTCGTCGAGCACCGGTTGAGGCGTCACGGTCGGGGTTGCCAGCGCGGCCCCGCCGTCGGTGATGACCAGGACCGCGTCGGCGCCCTCGGCGTCGGGGACGAACTCCGGCGAGTCGAGCACGACAGCGAGTCGAACGGCGCCGGACGCCGCCTCGGTCAGCAGCCGGTCGCGAGTAGCACTGGGCTGCAGAGCTTTCAACGTGCCGACGCTCAGTACTGCGCTACCGAGGTAGCTGTTCGCGCTGGCCGCACGACCCATCTCTTCGCAGACGACCGCAACCTCGGAGAAGGTGGCTCCCGCTCCCCCGAACTGTTCGGGCACTTCCAGTCCGACCCAGCCCGCGTCCACGAGCGTCGACCAGCCGACCGCTCGGTCCTTGGCGAGCAGGTCGGCGGCGACGGATCGCAGCTCGGTGTGGAACTCCTCGAACTCGTGTGCCATCAGGCCACACTCGGCTCTCGCGGCAAACCGAGCCCGCGCTCGGCGATGATTGTCCGCTGGATCTCACTCGATCCGCCGGGGATCGTCCACTCCCAGGATCCGATGAAATCCAGCATCCACGAACCCGATTCCCACCCGCTGGACGCCGACTTCACCAGGTCGGTGTGCGCGGCCAGACCGCCGATCTCCGCGCCGAAGTTCGTCATGCGCTGCAGGAGTTCGCTGTAGTACAGCTTGACGATGGATGCGTCGGCGGGGCCGGCCGTGCCGGCCTCGGAGTTCTCCACGAGTTGCCTGCACAGTCCGCGCAATCCCGTGATCTCCGTTTCGAACTGCGCGAGCCGGTCGGCGACGATCGGGTCGGCGACGGGGCACGACCGCACCAGCCAGCGGAAGCCCGCATTACCGAGGCGTTCCGCGAGTTCGAGCATCGTCATCCCCCGCTCGGCGCCCAGCGTCGCCTGGGCCACCTGCCATCCGGCGTTCTCCGCCCCGACCAGGTTCGCCGCGGGAATCGTCACGTCGTTGAGGAAGATCTCGCAGAAGTGCGAGTCGCCGACGGCGTTGCGGATGGGCCGCACCTCGACACCCGGCGTGGTCATGTCCAGCAGGAAGTACGAAATGCCTTTGCGCTTGGGCGCAGCCGAGTCGGTGCGGGCCAACAGCAGACACCAGTCCGCGTGCATCCCGCCGCTGGCCCACAGCTTCTGGCCGTTGACGACATAGTTGTCGCCGTCCTTGCGTGCCGATGTCCGCAGGCTCGCCAGGTCGGATCCCGCCTCCGGTTCGGAGAAGCCTTGAACCCAGATCTCACCGTCCAGGATGGCGGGCAGATGTCTGCGGCGCTGCTCGTCGGTGCCTGCCGCGAGCAGGGTCGATGCGGCGTGGTGGATGCCGACGAACGCGAGCACCAGCCGCGGCGCGTCGTGTGCGGCGAGCTCGGAGTACAGCACGATCTGCTCCGGTACCGGAAGGCCACCACCCCACTCGCGGGGCCAGTGCGGCACGGCGTAACCCGCGGCGTGCAGCTTCGCGAACCACGACTTCTGAAACCGCGCGAACTCGTCGTCGCCGACGCCGGTTTGCGCCGCGCGCCAGTCGGGTGGGATGTGCTCGTCGCACCAGGCGCGCACCGCGGCACGGAACTCCTCGAGAGGGGCCGTCACGCGTACAACCCCGTGAGACCGCTTCTGCCGGCGCGACGGGTCAGTTCGTCGCGGGTGGCGGACAACCCGAGGGGCAGCCGCCGCAGCGGCTGGCTGTAGCGCGACAGCCACGACAGCGTCGTCTCGTCACAGAATCCGACCGCACCGTGCAGTTGATGACAGACCCGGAAGACCACCTCTGCGGCTTCGATGGCCGACGTGCGCAGCGAGAGAGCGTCGACGACAGCCTCAGGCTTGCCGGAGCCGACGCTCCAGAGCGCGTACTTGGCGAGGATTTCCAGTCCGCTGCGTTCCACTTCGGCGTCGGTGAGCTGGAACTGGACGCCCTGGAACGCTGAGAGTGTCTGGCCGAACTGCTTGCGCAGGCTGATGTGTGCGATGGTCAGTTCGAGGGCACGGTCGAGCATGCCGAGCAGCGTCCAGCACGGCAGTACCAGACCGAGTGCGACGTCGGCTGTCCCGTTCCGGTCGATCTCCGTGAGCTCGAGCGACGTGACGAACCCGGAGCCTGTGCCGCCGTGGCCGACGACTGCACTGCGTACACCGTCCAATGTCACTGCGGTCCAGCGTGTCTCGACTCCCCCGACAGCGGCCGCAGGGCGGTCCGATGCGACCACGACGAGGCCGTCGGTGTCGAGATCCACGGGGCGCGCGAGGCGTTCGGCGACGGGATACGGCACCGCCCAGTAACCGGCGCTGCGGCACAGCGCGGCGGCGGCCTCAAGCCCGTCGGCGTCGCTGCGGGCTTCCAGCTCCCACGCGCCGAGCTCGCCGAGAACCGCTCCCACGAGCGACTCACGGGTGTCAGGCTTGGCTTCCGCCTGTTGGACGAGCTGGTCGCCGCCGACCGCCTCGAACGCCCGTAGCGCCTGTCGCCCGTACTCTTTGGCGTCCTCGCCGAGATCGAGGATCATTTTGAGCTCGCCAACAGGGACCGCGACAGCAGGATGCGCTGCATTTCAATGCTGCCGGAGGAGACCGTCGACGCCTGTGAGTAGCGCCAGTGGTCCTCGGTCTCACCCAGGAACCATGGGCCGCCCGGGTCGTCGCGGGACACCTCGGCGGCGATGTCCATCAGGACCTCGGCGCTGTCCTGATCGAGCTTTGTCACCGCGATACGGTAGGCGGCGGCGTCACCCGGTTGGATTCGACCGCTGTCCTGCAGCGACACCACGCGATACGCGAGCAGGCGGGCACGTCGACAGTGGGTCAGCATCCGTATCCACCGGCCCCTCAATTCCGCGGGCAGATCGTCCCAGCGGTCGCCGAGAACCGCGGGTGCCGCCGCCAGCAGGCGTTCGCAGCGCGCATAGCGAGCGATGCCGACACGCTCGAAGGACATCACGTCCTGCACGATCGACCACCCCTTGTCGACCTCGCCGAGGACGTCGGCGCGGGTCACCCGCAGATCGTCGAGGAACACTTCATTGAGATGATGGGGACCCAACATGGCGCGGATCGGGCGGACCTGGATCGCCGGATCATTCATCGGGACAAGGAAAATCGTCAGGCCCTGCTGCTTCTTCTCCCCCCGGTTGGTGCGCGCGAGCAGGAAGCACCACTGGGCCATCGTGGCGTAGGACGTCCAGATCTTCTGCCCGCTGACCAACCAACCGTCTCCGTCCGGCCGTGCCGTGGTGCGCAGCGACGCGAGGTCGGAGCCCGCCTCCGGCTCGGAGAACCCCTGACACCAGATGACGTCGCCGCGAGCGATTGGCGGCAGGTGCGTGCGCTGCTGCTCCTCGGTGCCGTGCCGCATGATGATCGGGCCGACCCAGTTCACCCCCATGTACTGGGCACCGCGTGGCTCGTGATGGGCCCACATCTCCTCGCGGACCACTGTCTGCTCCCAGACCGACGCCCCGCCGCCGCCGAATTCCTGCGGCCACGACAGGCACAGAAGGTTGCGTTCGGCCAACGTCCGGCAGAACCGCTGGGCAGTCTCGAGGTCCGCCGGGTTGTCGGTAAAGGCCCCCAGATAGCCTTCCGGCACATTGTCTTTCACCAGATCACGCAGGTCGCGTCGCAGGGCCGCTGCTTCTGGTCCCATCTCGAAGTCCACGCGGCGCCCCTATCCCGAGCCCACTGCGGGCTCGACGTCGGCGAGTCCCAGTTCGCGCAGCACCTCGGCGGTGTCCGCGCCGAGTTCACGGGTCGGGCCGGCGATCTGTCCCGGTGTCCGCGAGAACCACGTCGGCACACCAGGCATTCTCACCGGTCCGTACGCCGTTTCGACGGTTTCGAACAGTCCCACGGCGTTGAGGTGTGGATGGTCGAACAGCGCGCCGGGTGTGTTGATCGGTGCCGCCGGGATCTCGAGCTCGCCGAACAGGGTCATCCACTCGTCGGTCGTACGCTCGAGCATGGTCTGCGCGATCAGACCGTAGACGGTGTCGATCTCGTTGGCGCGCCGCTCCAGGGTCGCGTACGTCTCGGTCGCCCACGGTGGCCGGACCGCGTCGACGAACGCGTTCCAGTGCTTGTCGTTGTAGATCAGGGCAGCGATATGGCCGTCCTTGGTGGGGTACGGGCGCCGGTTCGGCGCCACGGTGCGCGGATACACCGCGGGACCGAGCGGAGGGTCGAACATGGCTCCGTTGGCGTGTTCGACGAGCATGAACGACGCCATCGTCTCGAACATGCTCACTTCCACCTCCTGGCCCTCGCCGGTGCGCTCGCGGTGGAACAGCGCCATCATCGTGGCGTAGAGGGCGGTCAGGCCTGCGACCTTGTCGGCCATGATGGTGCCGACGTAGTTCGCCTCGCCGGTCAGTTGTTCCTGCACGGCAGGTATCCCGCACTCGGCCTGGATGGTGTCGTCGTAGGCGGGCCGATCCCGGTACGGCCCGCGCCTGCCGTAGCCGTAGCAGTTCGTGTACACGATCGAGGGGTTGATCGTCGCGACGTCGCCGTAACCGAAGCCGAGTTTGGTGATCGCTTTGGACCGCATCGAGTGGATGAAGACGTCCGCCGTCCCGATCAGCGTCTGCAGCGCCGTCTTGCCCTCTTCGGTTCGCAGGTCGAGCACGACCGCGCGTTTGCCGCGGTTTACGTTCATGTAGACCCCGCTCATGCCCGGCGCGGGACCGACCGAGATGTAGCGGGTGTTGTCGCCCGCAGGCGGTTCGACCTTGATGACGTCGGCGCCCATGTCCGCCATGATCTGGGTGCAGTAGGGCCCCATCACCATCGCGGTGAGATCGACGACGCGGATCCCTGCCAGCGGTCCCCGGCTATCCATGTCCCACCGCACTCGCCATCCCGAAGCTGTAGCCGATGTGCTGGGCATGGGCGTCGGGCACCACCGGGAAGATCAGCGGTGCGGTCGCATCGCGGATGGCGTCGATGTTCTCGCCCACCTGCTCGATCGTCCACGACGGCCGGTAGACGCCGGGGGTTTCCGCGACGACGATCCTGGCGATCCGGCCCGCGATGGCCGCAAGAATCTCACCGGTGATCGAACAGGATTCGTGGGTGAGCCATCCCACGGCGGGCGCCACCAACTCGGGCTCCATCGGCGGATAGGCCGAGATATCCAGTCCCGCAGCCATTCTTGTCACCGCACCGGGGACGATCACGTTGCACTTGACGCCGTTCGGTTCGCCCTCGAGCGCAGCGACATTGGCCAGGCCGATGACGCCCGCCTTGGCGGCGGCGTAGTTGGCGACGTCACGATTGCCGTACAGCCCACCGATGGACGAGGTCAGAACGATCCGGCCGTATCCCGCCCCGCACATCACCGGGAACGCCGGCCGAACGACGTGGAAAGCGCCGCGCAGGTGAACGTCGAGGACGGCGTCGAAGTCGTCGTGACCCATTTCGCCCAGCGGCGCCCGCCGCACGATTCCCGCGTTGTGAACCAGGACATCAAGGCGCCCATAGCGATCCAGCGCCGCGTCGACGATGGCCTTGCCGCCCTGCGCGGTCGCCACCGACTCCGTGCACGCCACCGCGTCACCGCCGGCGGCGGTGATCTCGTCGACGACGTCCCGTGCGGGATCGGCGTCGGTGCCGTCCCCGGTCAGTCCGCCGCCGGAATCGTTGACCACAACCTTGGCCCCGCGCGACGCCAGCAGAAGGGCATACGAGCGGCCCAGCCCGCGTCCGGCTCCGGTGACGACGGCTACCCGTTCGTCGAATCTCAGCTCAGGCATTCACGTTCTTCAACTCGAGGCCGTCCAGGTCGCCCTTGTCGCGCCACTCGCGCAACAGGTCGCCGAAAACGTAGAAACCCGCCATGAAGTAGTCGCCGAGGAACGACCGGACACCGTCGCCGAAACCACGGCCTTCGTTGTTGTAATAGCCTGGCGTGCAGGACAGATCGAATGCCGAGGTGTCCATCGCGTACTCCCGGATGGTGTTCACCCAGGCGTCCTGGGCCTGCTGGCTCGGCTCGACGGTCGTCGCATTCCGCTTCAGCGCCTCGGCGATGACGTAGGCGATGTGCTCGGCCTGCTGCTCGAACATCGCCGTGGTGTTGGCCGAGACGCCGCCTTGAATGAATCCCGTGTGGAACTGGTTCGGGAATCCGCGGCTGGTCATCCCGTGCAGTGTCTTGTAGCCCTCCCGCCAGTGGTCGAACAGCGAGCGCCCGTCGCGGCCTTCGATGGTGTCGATCGCGTACCGGCGACTGATCTCGGTCGAGATCTCGAAGCCGCTCGCGAAGATCACGCAGTCGACCTCGTACTCGATCCCGTTGGCGACGATGCCGTTCTCCGTGAGCCTCTCCACCCCTTTGCACTCCGCCACGTCGACAAGCGTGACGTTCGGGCGGTTGAACGTCGGCAGGTACTCGTCATTGCTGCACGGCCGCTTGCACATGAACCGGTAGTACGGCTTGAGCGCTTCAGCAGTGTCCGGATCCTCCACGAGGGCCGCGACCCGGCGGCGAAGCCGCTCCATGACCTTGTAGTCTTCCTCCTCCCGGATGGCCATCACCTGTTCGATCGTCAGCGATGCCGGATCCGGACTGGCGGCGATCCGCGCCGTCGTGTTGCGGCCCAACTCGGTCCAGAAGTCGCAGACCTGGTCGGCCTCGTCGAACACCACCCCTTCGAAGGGCGACCAGCGATGGAAGTTGCGCTTGCGCTCCTCCTGCCAGCCGGGCCGCAATGACGCCACCCACTGCGGATCCGTCGGCTCGTTGCCACGCATGTCCACCGACGACGGCGTCCGCTGAAAGACATACAGATGCGCGGCATCTCGACCGAGATGGGGAACCAGCTGCACGCCGGTTGCGCCGGTACCGACCAGTGCGACGCGCTTGTCGTGCAGCTTGTGCAGACCGCCGCTGGAGTCGCCGCCGGTGTAGTCGTAGTCCCAGCGCGCCGAGTGAAAGATGTGACCCCTGAAGTCTTTGAGTCCTGGGATGCCGGGCATCTTGGGTCGGTTGTAGGACCCCTGTGTCATGACCACGAAGCGTGCGCGGATGTCGTCGCCGCGGTTCGTCTGTAGGCGCCAGCGATTGATCGAGTCGTCCCAGCGGACCGTGCGCACCTGGGTGGAGAAGAGGGCACCGTCGTACAACCCGAAGTGTTTCCCGATGTTGCGGCAGTGTTCGAAGATCTCGGCGCCGTCGGCGTACTTCTTGCTCGGCATGAAGTCGAGCTCTTCGAGCATCGGGATGTAGCAGTACGCGTCATTGTCGCACTGAATCCCGGGGAAGCGGTTCCAGTACCAGACCCCGCCGAAGTCGCCGCCCATTTCGATGACGTGGACGTCGTCGACGCCCGCCTTCTTCAGGTACGCGCCCGCGAGCAGTCCGGCGATGCCGCCACCGAGGACCGCCACCTCGATGTCCTCGTTGATCGGCGTGCGCGGTGTTACCGGAGTGTGCGGGTCGACCTCCGCGAACTCCGCGAAATCGCCTGCGAGTTCCAGGTATTGCGTCGACCCTTCCGGTCGCAACCGTTTGGCGCGCTCGTGGGCGTACTTCTCTCGCAGAGCGTCGATGTCGATGTCCTGCGGGGTGTCGGTGGGCCCACAGGTGTCGAAGATCGTCATTGAATCTCTTTCGGTTCGCCAGTGCCCATGTATTTGGACAGCTGATAGTGCAGGTTGACGGTGCTGCGCTCGCGATACGGGTTCGGCATGGTGCCCGGGAAGCCGAGGGATTTCATGCCCTGCTGGACCGCGGCCATGTTCGAGAAGTCCTGCGGCAACACCGACCGCCAGTTGGGGCTCTCCTTCGGTGTGTATTCCCATTCCGTCTGCGGCTCTTGACCTTTCGGGAACAACTCGAAAACGGCGACCTCGAAGATGCACTTGTTCGGGTCGTAGCTGGGGTGCGGCCGTGCGCAGTAACACAGCGCGCTGGTCAGACCCTGGCCGATCTGGAAGTTCGGGAAGAGCTGCCATGCGGTGCCGCTCTGGCCGAGGATGTCGGCCGGAATGGTCGGCCAGATGACCCCGCGGGCCTCGTCATCGCGGCGGGCGGACGACAGCCAGTGCTCGAGCACCTTGTCGGCGGGCGTGCCCTCGGGCAGCTCGTCGACCAGTCGCTTCGCGGCGTTCACCAACGTCTGCGTGGTGGTGGCGTTGGTCTCCTCCATGGTGTAGACCTGCATCTCCGCGGTGGAGATCCGCGGGTCACCGGTGCCGAGACGGATCTTGGACTTGGTCTCCTCCAGGTCCTTCGGCGCGTCGTAACCGATGTTGCTGTGTCTGCCCTGCGCCTTGGCCCAGCCCTTGAACTCGCCGAACCTGTTGAACTCGGGATGGGTGGTGAACACGTGGTAGGTCTCGTTGAAGGCCTCCATCGCGACCTTCCAGTTACAGTCGAATTCCAGCCACTTGCGCCACTTGTAGCGCATGTTCTCCAGCCCGAACGGATCGAGGATCTTCGCGGCGGGGAACAGGTAGTCGGCCAGCGGTTCGCAGTCGGGATCCATGTTGACGAACAGCCAGCCGCCCCAGGTGTCGACCTGCACCGGAGCCAGGTGGGTGTTGCGGGCTGTCAGCGCGCCCTTCCAGTCGTCCTGCTCGCGGATGTGGGTGCAGGCACCGTCGAGACCGTATGTCCAGCCGTGGAATCCGCACACAAACGACTTGCGCGCGCGGCCGCGCGCATTCTTCTCGACGTCGGGTGTGTCGACCAGCCGCCTGCCGCGGTGCATGCACACGTTGTGATGCGCCGCGAACTCGTGCGGTCCGGTGCGCACGATGATGATCGAATCGTCGAGGATGTCGTAGGTGAGATAGCTGCCGACCTCCGGGATCTCCTCTGCCCGGCCCACCTGCTGCCATACCTTGCGCCACAGCTTGTCCCGCTCGGCGCGGGCATAGTCCTGCGAGACGTACGCCTCGACGCTGATCGTCACCGGCTCCGAAAGTTCCTCGGCAGCAGCCGCATTGGTTTCGATGTCTGTCACTAGATCCTCCTTATGGCCGCTCGGAAGGATTCGTCCTTGAGGAACAGCGAGGTGTTGTCCGGGCCGAGGTGGGTCCATTTCAGGTTCAGCCCACCGTCGACCAGCAACGTCTGACCGGTGATATAGCTCGACAGGTCCGAGAGCAGGAACAAGATGGCACCTGCCTGCTCCTCGGGTCTGCCGCGCCGTCCCATCGCGATGGCCTGGCGGTCGCGGTCGGGATCGTCGTCGGTGTAGGTGCGCGAGGCGGCGGTCTCGGTCACGCCCGGTGCGACCGCGTTGACGCGGATGTTGTCCTGTGCCAGTTCCACCGCCATGGTCCTGGTCATCGCCACGACCGCCGCCTTGGCGGTTCCATAGGCGATGTGGAAGGGCGCGGTGTTCATGCCGCTGATCGATGAGATCGAGACGATCGAACCCGGGTTCCCGTTGCCTCGGATTTCGGCGGCCATCGCCTGGCTCATGAAGAAGGCGGTCTCGAGGTTCGCAGTGAACAGGGCGCGCCAATCGTCGCGCGTGACCCGTGTCGACGGCATCCAGGTCGACGGCTCGGCGCCGCCCGCGACGTTCACCAGGCCGTAGAGATCGCCGTCGGTGCCGCGCACGCGGTCGAGGACGGCGGCGATGCCCTCGTCGGTGCACGCGTCGGCCGCGACCGGAACCACCGAGAGTCCCCGCGCCCCCAGCGGGGCGACATGTTCGTCGAGGTTCTCCTTCGACCGGCTGACCGCGACGACGGTGGCGCCGGCCTCCGCGGCCATCCGGGTGACCGTCGTGCCGATCCCGCCGCCTCCCGCGCCGGAGACCACCACGATGCGGCCGTCAAGCCTCAGTAGATCGGTCATTGGCTTATTTGTCCGGACAACATATGGTGCTCTGCATATTGCAGAACACTATTCCGCAGCTGTAATCCGGACGTCAAGGCCCGCTGGCGCTAGTGTCGCGACTATTGTCTGGACTATTGGGGCTTGATACCGTCCGGGGTCATGAGCTCGTCGCGCACCGACGCCCGCTACTCAGCGCCTACCCCGAATGTCGCCGACGGGTGGCGACTGGACCGCCTCACCGCCCCCAGCCGGCTCTTCGGCGCCAACGGGCTGCGCACCGGTCCGGACGGCCGCGTCTACATCGCCCAGGTGACCGGCAGCCAGATCAGCGCGCTGGACGTGGACAGCGGGCGACTCGAGACCATCAGCGCCAAGGGCGGCGACATCATCGCGCCTGACGACGTGGCCTTCGATCCCGACGGCACGCTTTTCGCCACGGAGGTGATGGACGGTCGGGTCAGCGCGCTCGGCGCGGACGGCCGCAGTCGGGTCCTCCGCGACGACCTGCCGTGCGCGAACGGCATCACCGTGCACCAGGGGCGGTTGTTCATCAACGAATGCCGCGAGGGTGGACGCCTGATGGAACTCGACCGCGCCAGTGGATCGCAGCGGATCCTGCTGGAGAACCTGCCCTCCCCCAACGCCATGGAGGTCGGCCCCGACGGACTGCTCTATTACCCGCTGATGACGACCAACGAGATCTGGCGAATCGATCCCAACGGCGGTGAGCCGCAACGCGTTGCCGCGGATCTCGGTGTGCCGGACGCGGTGAAGTTCGACTCCGACGGCTACCTCGTCTCCACCCAGGTCGCCAGCGGACAGGTGCTTCGCATCGACCCGCGCAGCGGGGAACGGACCGTGCTGGCTGCGCTCAGTCCCGGTCTCGACAACCTGGCCCTCGCCGACGGCCGGTTGTTCGTGTCGAACTTCACCGGCGAGATCACCGAGGTCCTCGGCGGTGGCGAGACGAGGGCTGTGCTGCCCGGCGGGCTGAACTGGCCGCTGGATCTCGCGGTCGGCGGCGACGGACGGCTGTATGTCGCCGACGGGACCTACTTCTACGCGGTGGCACCCGACGGCTCACTGCACACGGTGGGAATGCTGTTCTCGCCGGGCTATCCGGGCTTCCTGCGCGGGCTGGCGCCCGCGGGCGACGGCGAGTTCGTGGTGACCACCTCGGGCGGTCAGCTCGCCCGGTATCGCCCCGCGGTGAACGAAACCGACTATCTCGCCGCCGACTTCGACCAGCTTTACGGCGTGGCGGTCGGACCGGGCGGGGTGATCGTGTTCGCCGAACTCGGCACCGGCAGGGTGCACGCCCTGCGCTCGGGTGTCGTCGAGACGCTGGCGTCCGGGCTGCACGATCCGGTCGGCATCGCGTTCGACCAGGACGGCGCCGCCCTCGTCACCGAGGCCGCCGCGGGACGTGTCGTCAAACTGACCGGTTCAGGCCCCGACGTCGTGGTGGATGGTCTGCAGAACCCGCAGGGCATCACCGTGCGGGACGGTCAGATCTACCTCGTCGACGTCGGCGCCAAGGAGGTCATCGCATTCGATCTCACCAGCAAGGCGCGCACCACCATCGCGTCCGGGCTACCGGTCGGGGCGCCGCCGGGCGTCGAGCCCAAGCCGCTCAAGGGGATGCCCCCGTTCTCGGGACCGCAGGGCCCGTTCGCCGGCATCACGGCAGGCCCGGACGGCGCGCTGTTTGTTTCGGCAGATGCGGACGGCAGCGTGCTGACGTTGCGACGTGGCGCCTGACGGGGGTGAACGAATGACCGAGACTTCCTCCGTTGATCACCGCTATATCCAGGTGGCGCGGGCGCTGCGCAAGGACATCGTGGACGGCGTGTATCCGGTCGGATCACAGTTGCCGACCGAACACGAATTGTGCGAACGGTTTTCGGTCAGCCGCTACACCGTGCGGGAGGCGCTGCGCAGGCTGCGCGAGGACAATCTGGTGTCCTCGCGACCGCGGACAGGCACGCTCGTCGTGCCCCGGTCGACGTCGGATGCCTACGACGTCATGTCGATCAACGACCTGGTCGCCTTCGCCACCGGAGCCCGATTCGCGATCGAATCCATCGCGATGGTGACCCTCGACGACGACGTGGCCGCGCGCACCGGTCTCGGCAGCGGCGAGGAGTGGCTAACCGTCCGCGGCTACCGGCAGTCCGACGGCGCCGATTTCCCACTGTGTCGAACGGAGTATTACATCAACCGGGCGTTCGCGGCGGTCGGTAGGCTGCTGCAGCGCCACACGGGGCCGATCTTCCCTCTGCTCGAAGACCTGTTCGGCGTGAGCGTCGTGGAGGTTCACCAGGAAATCGCTGCGGTCCTGATCGCGCCCGCGCTCGCCGACGGACTCAAGACCGAACCCGGTTCGCCTGCGCTGGAAGTGCAGCGCACCTACACGACGTCGGACGGTGAGGTGGCGCAGGTCACGGTCAACACCCACCCGGCGTCGCGCTTCCGCCACTCGATGACCATGCGGCGGGTCAGAGGCTAGTGACATGCCCACCCTGGCCGATTCGCTGACCGAAGCCGCACGGCTCACCCCCCATCGGGTGGTGCTGGTCGACGGTGACGTCCGGCTCGACTGTGCATCGCTACACGCACAGGCGAAGACGCTGGCACAGGCGATGCTCCACCGAATGCCGACGGGCAGCGTGGTGTCGTTCATGCTGCCGAACTGGCACGAAGCGGCCGTCGTCTACCTCGCGGCGACCATGGCCGGTATCGCTGTCAACCCCATCCTGCCGTCGCTGCGCGATCGTGAGCTGGCGTTCATCCTCGACGACGTCGGGAGCCGAATGATCTTCGTGCCGGGCGAATTCCGGCGGCACGACTATCCCGCGATGGTGGACCGGGTGACGAGCACGATGGAATCGCCGCCCGAGGTCGTCGTCGTCCGCGGTGACCACGGCGTTCACACCGGCTACGCCGCCCTGCTCGAGCCGGCACCGCCCGCGGCGGAATGCCCGACGGTCGATTCCGCCGAAGTGCGGATGATCCTGTACACCTCGGGCACCACCGGCCGCCCGAAAGGTGTTCTGCACAGCCATGACTCGATTCACGCCTTGATCATTCAACTTCGTGACCACTGGTTGATCGACCCCGGCGACACGTTCCTGGTGCCGTCACCGATCGCCCACATCGGCGGCTCCATCTACGCGTTCGAGTGTCCGCTTTTGCTCGGCACCACCGCTGTGCTGATGGATCGCTGGGATCCGGACGAAGCGGTGGCGATCATGACGTTGCAGCACTGCACCCACATGGCGGGGGCCACACCGTTCCTCGAGGGACTGCTCGCCGCCGCCGAGCGTGCGGACACCCGGCTACCCGACTTGAAGGTGTTCATCTGCGGTGGCGCGTCGGTGCCGCCGTCCTTGATTCGACGCGCGGCAACATATTTCGATCGTGCGGTGGTCACCCGCGTCTACGGATCGACTGAGGTGCCGGTCACGACCGTCGGCTCGCCGGCAGATCCCGACCGCGCGGCGGACACCGACGGGCGGCCGGGAATTGCGACCGTCAAGCTCGTCGCCCACGACACCGCACCGTTGGGATCGGGCGAGATTCACGCCCGCGGTCCCCAGATGCTGGTCGGCTACCGCAATCCCGAGGACGACCGCGACGCCTTCGACGAGGAGGGGTACTTCCGCACCGGCGACCTTGCACGGTGGGTGGGCGACGGCTACCTCGTCGTGACCGGCCGCGCGAAGGACATCATCATTCGCAGCGGAGAGAACATCGCGCCCAAGGAGATCGAGGACATCCTCTCCGGACATCCCGACATCGTCGAGATCGCCATCGTGGGGCTACCCGACACCAGGACGGGAGAACGGGCGTGTGCCGTGATCGTGCCCAAGGCCTCCCCCGGGCCCGATGTGCAGAGCCTTGCCGACTTCCTGGCCGACTACGGCGTCGCGAAGTTCAAAGTGCCTGAGCAAGTGGAGATGTGGGACAGCTTGCCCAAGAACGATGCGGGCAAGGTCCTCAAGCATCAGATCCGGGCAGAACTGACGAAGGCGGGCAGCTGAGATGACAGGTGGTGAGCGCGTGGCTGAACCGAAGGTGGCGATCGTGACCGGCGCGAGCAGCGGCATCGGGTTCGGCTGCGCGACCAGGCTCGCCGAGATGGGCATGGCCGTCGTCGGTGTGGGGCGTGACGAGGACAGGCTCGCCGAGCTGGCGACGGCCATCGGCGACGACGATCGGGTGGCGACGATCGGTCTCGATCTGACCGCCGACGACGCGCCGGCTCGCATCGTCGATCTCGCCGTACAGCGTTGGGGGCACATCGATTTCCTGGTCAACAACGCCGGCGTCGGCAGCCCCAAGCCGTTGCACGAGACCGACGACGAGTCCCTGGATTATTTCCTCGGCCTGATGTTGCGCGCACCGTTCCGGTTGGCGCGTGACGTGATCCCACATATGCGGCCGGGCTCGGCGATCATCAACATCACGTCGACCTTCGCGGTCGTCGGCGGGCTGCGCGGTGGCGCGTACTCGGCGGCGAAAGGTGGCCTGACCGCACTGACCATGCACATCGCCTGCCAGTACGGCCCGCAGGGAATCCGCTGCAACGCAGTGGCTCCGGGGGTGACGCTGACGCCGATGGTCGCTGCGCGGCTCGAAGACGAGCGGTTCCGCAAGATCAACACCGAGATGACACCGCACCAGCGGCTCGGCACGGTCGACGACATCGCCGCCACCGTTGCATTCCTGTGCTCGGAGGGCGCCGAATTCATCAACGGCCAGACAATCGTCGTCGACGGCGGCTGGAGCTCGACGAAGTACCTGTCCGATTTCGCGCTGAATTCCGAATGGGTAGCCCGCCGATGAGCGCTAGCGCGAAGTGGGGGCACCTCCCGCCCGAAGGGCAGGGGGACAGAACATGGTGAACCTGTTCGCGCTGCTCGAGCAGGCCGGCTCGCGCTTCGGCGACCGCGGTGCGGTGTATCGCGGCGAAGACCAACTGCTGACGTGGTCCCAGCTGCGGGACCGGGCGCTGCGACTCGCGGGTTCCCTGCGCGGCCTGGGTCCGGGGGCGCGCGTCGCGGTCGCCAGCGAGAACCGGCCCGAGATCGTCGAGCTCATGTTCGGGGTCTGGGCCGCCGAGTGCGTCTACCTGCCGATCAACTACAAGCTGCATCCGCGTGAAATGCAGCAGATCCTCGAAGACGCCGACGCAGCACACGTTTTCGCCTCACCGAAGATCGCCGCAGAGCTGTCGCCGGTCACCACGGTGGCCCTCGAGGTCATCGATGACGGCGCCTACCGTTCGAGGCTGCGCGCCGAGCCTGCACCCGTGCCGTGCACCGACCCGGCCGAACTGGCGTGGCTGTTCTACACCAGCGGCACCACCGGGCGGTCCAAGGGCGCGATGCTGTCGCACCGCAACTTGATGGCGATGACGGTCGCGCACCTCGCGGATTTCGACGCACCCGATGAGCACAGCAGCCTGGTACACGGCGCGCCGATGTCGCACGGATCGGGTCTTTACGTCCCGCCGTACGTGTTGCGCGGCGCCCGGCAGGTGATTCCCGCCTCGGGTGCCTTCGAACCCGGCGAGTTCCTCGATCTCTGCGAACACCATCCGGGCTGCAGTGCCTTCCTTGCCCCGACGATGGTTGCCCGCCTGGTGCAGACGGGTCGGCCTTGTCCGCGCAATCTGCGCACCGTGGTCTACGGCGGCGGCCCGATGTACGTGGACAGCCTGAAGACGGCGATGACCGCCTTCGGCCCGATCTTCACCCAGCTCTACGGGCAGGGCGAGGCGCCCATGACCATCACCGGTCTGCGCCGCGCCGACCACGTCGATGCCGACGACGCGATTCTCGGCTCAGTCGGTTACGCCCGGTCCGGCGTGGATGTCGCGGTGCTGCGTGATGACGGCACGCCGGCCGAGATCGGCGAGATCGGCGAGATCGTCTGTCGCGGCGACGTCGTGATGTCCGGCTACTGGCGGAACCCCGAAGCGACTGCGGCGACCCTGCAGGATGGCTGGCTGCACACCGGCGACATGGGGTCCTTCGACGAACGCGGTTACCTCACGCTTCGTGACCGGTCGAAGGACGTCGTGATCAGCGGGGGCAGCAACATCTATCCGCGCGAAGTCGAAGAGGCGCTTCTGGAACACCCGAGAGTGACGGAGGCCGGGGTGGTCGGCGCCAGGGACGACGAGTGGGGCGAGGTGGTGGTCGCCTTCGTCGTGGGCGATGTCGAGCCCGCCGACCTGGACGCTCACCTGCTCGACCGCATCGCTCGCTTCAAGCGACCCAAGCGCTACGAGTTCATCGACGAGCTGCCCAAGAACAGCTACGGCAAGGTGCTGAAACGTGAACTGCGCGAACGGTTGACGTAATCAGCCAGTGGGAGTGGCACCCAGCACCCGCTGCATGTCGGGCTTCATCTGCTGCAGCTGCTGACCCGAATACCCCCAACTGTGGATGCCGGCGGGGAAGTTGAACGTCGCGTTGTCGCCACCCGCCGCGACGTATGCGTCGGCGAAGGCGTGATTGGAATCGACAGCGAAGCCCTCCAGGAACCCGAGTCCGGCGATGGGGGCGTTCCGGCTTGCCAGAGCCGGGTCGGTAGGTGTGCCGTTGCCGCAGTAGATCCAGAGGCGGGTGCCGTTGGCGGCTAGCCTGCCGGCCTGCACGGTGGGATCGTTGCGGGCCCAAGCCGGGTCGCCCGGTGAACCCCACATGGCGTCCGGGTTGAAGCCGCCGTTCCACATCATGGCGATACCGACCTGGCCTTGCTGGCTTGGCGCCGAGAGATTGAGGAACCCAGACAGGGATCCGGCGTAGATGAACTGCTGCGGATGGTAGGCGGCCAGCACCAGGGCTGACGAACCACCCATCGAGAACCCCACGACGGCGTTGCCGGTTTGCGGCACGCTCCTGTTGGCGGCCAGGTACGCGGGCAGTTCCTGGGTCAGAAACGTCTCCCACTTATAGGTATGGGTGCCGTCGTTGCCTGTCGCCGGGCCGTACCAATCGCTGTAGAAGCTCGACTTCCCGCCGACCGGCATCACAACCGAGATCCCCGAGTCCTTGTACCAGTCGAATGCCGCGGTGTTGATGTCCCAGCCGTTGAAGTCGTCGCCCGCCTCCATGCTGTCCAACAGATAGAGTGCGTGCGCGCCCTGACCGCCGTCGCGGAACTCGACGCGAATGTTCCTTTCCATCGACGGCGACGGCACGGTGAGCTGCTCGACCGGCACCTTCGAAAAGGCGGCCGCGGTGGGCATGCCGTAGAGGGCTGGTGACAGCGCCGCGATGAGGGCCGCGACCCCTAACCGGCGGAGCACGCCGCGCGTCCTATTCTCGACGAAGGCCATCGTTGCCTCCCCGTGGCCGACCCCCGGCCCTAGCCGGAGATTACGACCCGTTGCGGGAGATTTGGCCGGATTCACCAGGTCGGCGACCGGTGGCCGCAAACATTTGCGCCAGCATGTTGCACCATTAGAAGTTATATGGGCTAAGTTAAGCACGGGCCAACATCAATAGGAGATTGTGGATGGGTCGGGCGATGTGGCGAGGCTTGCAGTGTTGAAGCTGCTCAAACGCGTCTGGATCCCGCTCCTGGTCCTGCTGGTCGTCATCCTCGCCATCTTCATGGTCGACCGGCTCCGGGGTGTCTTCGGCAAAACCGAACTCACCAGGCCCGGCGCTGGGTTGGTCAACGATCCCGAGCCGTTCAACCCCAAAGAGGTGAAATACGAAGTCTTCGGGGACCCCGGGGCGACGGCGACCATCAACTACCTGAACCTGGATGCTCAGCCACAGCACGCGGTCGACGTGACGCTGCCCTGGTCGCTCACGTTGACGACGACGGCACCGGCCGCCAGCGCCAACATCGTCGCGCAGGGCGACGGTGACAGCATCACCTGCCGGATCACGGTCGACGGTGTGGTGAAGGACGAGAAGACGACCACCGGTCTCAATGCCCAGACCTTCTGCCTGGTGAAGTCCGCATGAGCAACACCCACATCGGCGCGCATCCGATGATCCCGCGGTTCATCCGCCTGTTCTGCGTGCCGATTGTGCTCGGCTGGCTGGCCCTCACGGTCCTCGTCAATGTCATCGCTCCGCAGCTGGAAGTGGTCGGCGAGGCGCACGCGGTGTCGCTGGCCCCCAATGACGCCCCGTCGATGCAGGCGATGCAGCGCGTCGGCAAGGACTTCCAGGAGTTCGACTCCAACAGCTCGGTGATGGTGGTCCTGGAGGGCGACCAGCCGCTGGGCGAGGACGCCCACAAGTTCTACGACGGCTTGATCGACAAGCTCGAGGCCGACAACAAGCACGTCGAGCACGTTCAGGACTTCTGGGGTGACCCGCTGACGGCGGCGGGCTCGCAGAGCGCCGACGGAAAGTCGGCCTACGTTCAGCTGTACCTGCGAGGCAACCAGGGTGAGACCATCGCGAACGAGTCCGTCGCGGCCGTGCGCGACATCGTCGCCAGCGCAACGCCGCCGCCGGGCCTGAAGGCGTATGTCACCGGCCCCGCCGCGCTCACCAACGACCAGCACCACGCGGGCGACAAGAGCGTCAAGCTGATCACGATGATCACCATCTGCGTGATCTTCCTGATGCTGCTGTTTGTCTACCGCTCGATCATGACGGTGCTGATCGTGCTCGTCACGATGTTCATCGAGCTCGCGGCGGCCCGCGGAATCGTGGCGACCCTGGGCTATTACAACGTCATCGGGCTCTCGACGTTCGCCGTAAATCTGCTCACGACGCTGGCGATTGCCGCAGCCACCGACTACGGGATCTTCCTGATCGGCCGCTACCAAGAGGCGCGTGCGAACGGTGAGGACCGCGAAACCGCCTTCTACACCATGTATCACGGCACCGCGCACGTCATTCTGGGTTCCGGGCTGACCATCGCGGGCGCGACGTTCTGCCTGCACTTCACCCGGCTGCCGTATTTCGAGACATTGGGCATTCCGCTGGCCATCGGTATTCTGGTGGCGACCATCGCTGCGCTGACGATGGCCCCGGCGGCGATGACGATCCTCACCCGCTTCGGCCTGCTCGATCCCAAACGGGCACTGCGAACCCGGGGCTGGCGCAAAATCGGCGCCGCCGTCGTCCGGTGGCCGGGTCCGATCCTGGTGTCCACCATCGCGCTTTCCTTGGTCGGGTTGCTGGCGCTACCCGGATACGTGCCGAGCTACAACGACCGCGAGTTCCTTCCGAAGGACATCCCGGCCAACCTCGGCTATGCGGCCGCCGACCGGCACTTTCCGCAGGCGCGGATGAATCCGGAAATGTTGCTCGTGGAGACGAACCACGACGTGCGCAACTCGGCCGACATGCTCGTCGTGGACCGAATCGCCAAGAACGTCTTCCACATTCCCGGCATCGGCCGCGTGCAGACCATCACCCGGCCGCTTGGCACGCCGATCGAGCACACGTCGATTCCGTTCCAGATCAGCATGCAGGGCACCACTCAGCAGATGAACCAGGACTACATGCAGGCTCGGATGGCCGACATGCTGACCCAGGCCGCTGAGATGGACAAGACCATCGCGACGATGGAGAAGATGCAGGCGCTCACCAAGGAGATGTCGGATACGACGCACTCCATGGTCGAGAAGACCAAGAACATGTCCATCGACATCGGCGAAGTACGGGACAACATCGCCGATTTCGATGACTTCCTGCGTCCTATCCGCAACTTCTTCTACTGGGAACCGCACTGCTACGACATTCCCGTCTGCCATTCGTTGCGGGCCATCTTCGACACGCTGGACGGCATCGACGTCCTGACCGACGACGTCCAGCAGCTCGTGCCCGACCTCGAGCACCTCGATACCCTGCTGCCGCAACTGACGGCGCTGATGCCCGAGATGATCTCCACGATGCGCACCATGAAGACGATGATGCTGACGATGTATCAGAGTCAGAAGGGCATGCAGGACCAGATGGCGGCGCTGCAGGAGAACTCGACCGCGATGGGACAGGCGTTCGACGCATCGAAGAACGATGACTCGTTTTACCTGCCGCCCGAGGTGTTCAGCAATCCCGACTTCCAGCGCGGCTTGAAGATGTTCGTCTCGCCGGACGGCAAGGCGATCCGCTTCATCATTTCTCACGAGGGCGATCCCGCCACGCCAGAAGGCATTTCGCACATCGACAAGATCAAGAACGCGGCGTTCGAAGCCATCAAGGGCACGCCGCTGGAAGGCTCCAAGATCTATCTGGCCGGCACGGCTTCCACGTACAAGGACATGCAGCACGGGTCGAACTTCGACCTGCTGATCGCAGGCATCTCGTCGCTGTGCCTGATTTTCATCATCATGCTGCTGTTGACCCGCTCGGTGGTCGCCGCGGCCGTCATCGTCGGCACGGTGCTGCTGTCGCTCGGGACGTCGTTCGGACTATCGGTGCTGATCTGGCAGTACATCCTCGGCCTGCACCTGCACTGGATGATCATCGCGATGTCGGTCATCGTGCTGTTGGCGGTCGGCTCGGATTACAACCTGTTGTTGGTGTCGCGGTTTAAGGAAGAGATCCACGCGGGCATCAACACCGGCATCATCAGATCGATGGGCGGCAGCGGTTCGGTGGTGACCTCAGCGGGTCTGGTGTTCGCCTTCACCATGATGTCGATGGTAGTCAGCGATCTGCGCGTGGTCGGTCAGGTGGGCACCACCATCGGTCTGGGCCTGCTGTTCGACACGCTGATCATCCGATCGTTCATGACGCCGTCGATCGCGGCACTGCTCGGACCGTGGTTCTGGTGGCCTCAGCGGGTACGCCAGCGTCCGCTCCCGGAGCGGTGGCCGGCGCCGAACACAGAGAAGGATCACGTCGGCGTAACGTCGCGCCGTCGTGCGGACGATGAAAGCCCTACAGGGCCAATTCGATAAAACAAAAAGAAAAACTCCACGGGGTTAATGTGAAAAGCAATCGGATAAGGTAGGTGGTCATGAGGGGGAAACAGTTTAGTTCGGCCGTTTTGACGGCCGTCGCATTATCGGTGCCTGCGCTGGCTCTGGCGGCGCCTGCACATTCCGACCCCGACACCGACTTCTACAACGAGCTGCACATTTACGGCATCTACGGTGAGAAGGACTACAACGCGTGGATCGGCAAGCTCGCATGCAAGCGGCTGTGGAATAACCTCGATCACGACGCCAATGCGTCCGCTCAATTCGTCAAGAATCAGCTGGCCAAGGACACCACCACCGAGCAGACATATCAGTTCCTCGGTGCCGCTTATCGGACTTACTGTCCCGAAAAGCTGCCGATTCTCACGCAGAACGCGCAACCGGTCCCCGGGGCGCAAACGCCGCCTGCACCGGCCGGGCCGGCGTTGGCAGCAGAGCAATAGGAAGGGAATGTGATGTTGGGTAAGGCGAGCATCGTGGCGGCCGCGGTGAGCGTGGTCGCGATGACGATCCCGGCTGTCGCGTCGGCCGACGCGACCGACGACTATCCGATCCCGAACCGGATACTCAAAACCACCTGCACGGTCGACCAGTACATGGCCGCCACGCGCGACACCGACCCGATCTATTACGAGCGCTACATGATCGACTACCACAACAGGCCGATCGACGTTCAGGACGCCGCCCGTGACCGGATCTACTGGTTCTTCTCGCTCGACTACGCGGGCAGGCGGCAGTACTCGGAAGACACCGCGACCAACGTCTACTACGAGCAGATGGCGACCCACTGGGGCAACTGGGCCAAGCTGTTCTTCAACAACAAGGGAGTCGCCGCGCACGCCACCGACGTCTGCATGAACTACCCGCCGAACGACCCCACGGTGTGGGACTGGAGATGATGGTCAGCAGGGTCCTGGTCAGCGTCGCGGTCGCAGGCGGACTGGTCTCGGGTGTTCTGGGCATGGGCGTGGCGAGTGCCGACCCGCCACCACCGCCCAATCCGCCGTGGGCTGCCGTCGGAGATCCCGTGCCGAACTGGGCGCCGCCCAAACCCGCCGAGTTCTGGCTGGGTGAGCCCGTGGTGTGGACCACCGGATGGGGCGGTCGGTGGTGCATCTGGAAGAACGGACAGATCATCACGCTGTCGTCGAACCCCGTCACCAACGGCGGCTAATCGACCCAACGATCGATGTGCCGGGCGAGCATGTGATCGCCGGGCACCCCCGACTGCTTCGCATGAGTGCCTGTTCCCCGCATGACGTCCAGCTACGCAGGCACGCACCAAACCCTGATCGCGCGCAGCGAGCAGAAAGTTCTGCTCCGGCAGCCCGAAGTTGTCGTACTCGTCTGTGATGATGACGTTATGTCCGCGACCGCATCCCTCGGCACCGCGACGGTGGGTCCTGGCCAGCGCCTTGAGGTGTTGTTCGACGAGTTGTCGGAGTTGACCGGTCAGCGCAACGCGATTGATGGGCGCATTGCGGAGATCGCTGCGGAGATTGATCGCGACGAGCTGTGCGGTGCTACAGGCGCGCGGTCGGTGGCGGCATTGTTGGCGTGGAAGACCGGCTGCTCACCGGCGAACGCCGCCACGATCGCTGCCGTCGCAGGCCGGTGGACCGAGTTTCCCCGCTGCGTCCAGGCGTTGCAGGAGGGCCGGCTGTCGCTGGATCAGGTCGGCGTGATCGCCGAGCGCGCGGGTGAGGGTTCCGATGCGCACTATGCGGCGCTGGCCGAGGTCGCCTCGGTCAGCCAGCTGCGCACCGCGATCAAACTCGAACCGCGACCCCAACCCGATCCCCGGCCCGAACCGCAGCGGTCGATCACCAAAACCACCGACGAGCAGTTCACCTGCTGGCGGATCAAGCTGCCGCATCTGGACGCGGCGAAGTTCGACGCGGCGTTGCAGTCGCACCAGGATGCGCTGGTCGCCGAGTGGAAGCGCGACCACGACGACGACCGGCCCGCACCGCAGCGGCCCCCGCTGCCCGGCGCAGGCGAGGCGTTCATGCGGCTGGTCGAAACCGGGTGGGACGCCGAGGCCGCCCGCCGACCGCACGGGCAGCACACCACCGTGGTGGTCCACGTCGACGTTGAGCAGCGCGCTGCTGCGCTGCATCTGGGCCCGCTGCTGACCGACGCCGACCGCCGATACCTGACCTGTGACGCCACCTGCGAAGTGTGGTTCGAACGCGCCGGCCAACCCATCGGCTCGGGTCGGACCACCCGGGTGATCAACCGCCGGTTGCGCCGTGCCCTCGAACACCGCCACCCCACGTGTGCGGTGCCGGGTTGCGGCGCTACCCGCGGTCTGCACGCCCACCACATCCGGCACTGGGAAGACGGCGGCCCAACCGAGTTGGACAACCTCGTGTTGTTGTGTCCCTATCATCACCGGTTGCATCATCGCGGTGTCATCACGATCACCGGGTCGGCCGACCGGCTCACCGTCACCGATAGCGCGGGTCGCGAACTGAGCGCGGGATCGTTTGCCCGTCGGCCGAACCGACCCCCGCCTGCCGTGGCGCCCTATCGCGGGCCCAGCGGCGAACGCGCCGACTGGTGGTGGTACGAACCATTCCAACCGCAACCACCACCGACAAACAACTAGGTCGGTTACCGGTCACGTCATCGTC